>NZ_CP189902.1:0-942500 GCF_050271085.1 Streptomyces sp. DSM 41931
GCTCGCGCAGACCGCTCAGGCGTGGCGGCTGGTGGGCCACCGCTCCCCGATGGTGGCGGTGTGCTCGCTGGAGAAGGACGAGGTCCTGGAGCGGCTCGGGGTGCGCACCACCACCAATGCGGTCCAGCTCGCCCTGTGGGCCGGGAGCGGGCCCGTCGTCGTGTTCGCCACATACGCCTCCCTTGCTGTCCCACTCCGCCGTGCGTAGCCGTCCTGGCTCCACTCCGTATCGGGTGGCCGCTTCATCGGCGGGAGGCGGTCTTTGGCCATCTGGGAAGCGGTCTCCGCCCGCTTTTGTTCCGCCCGGTCAGAGGCACTCGTGTGCACCCCTGCTTTTCTGACGAGCAGTGGGCAGTGCGTGGAGGGTTCTGCGGTCCGTATACGGGCCGTGGCAGAGGGGTCTCCGGGCTCGGGCCGCGGCCGGAGCGGCGTGGGTGCCCGGGCCGCACGGTCCGGGGCGCCTCGCCACGGCTACGCGGTGATGATCGCCGGGTCGCTGACGCCGGGCTGTCCGTTCTCGACGTGTCCCGCGAACCGGCGCAGGAAGGCCTTGTCGGTGTCGGCGGTGACGGTGAGGTCGTACCAGCGGCGGCTTCGGGTGAGGTCGACGGTCCGTCGCACGGTCTCGCCCGGGCGGACCGTGACGGGCGAGGGCCTGCCGCCGTAGCCGTCGGCGATCCGCAGCCGTGCCGTGCCGGTGTGGGTGTGGGTGAAGGTCAGTTCGATGTTGTCGCCCCGGTGGCGGGCGGTGACCTCGCAGCCGGCTGTGCTGTTCGACCCCTTGAAGACGCGCACGAAGCCGTTCGGGCCGTGCACGGTCAGGTCGTAGGAGCCCGCGGAGTATGCCGAGTTCCAGGTGTCCCGGAGCGTTCTGCCGGCCTCGGTGGTGTAGGTCCAGGGGCCGTCGGTGCGGTTGCCGGAGGTGACGTGGAAGGCGGCGCCGGCCTTCGGGCCGGAGGCGAAGGTGAGGGTGAGGGTGCCGGCGGCCGCCTCGACGGAGGCGTCGACGTGCGGGGCGTACGTCAGCGGCCGGGAGCGGCGCAGTCCGCGCTCCTGGCGGGGCATGCGGGGGTCGGCGGGCGGGGTGGGCCGGTAGTCGGGGTGGCGTTGACGGTCCTGCGGCTCGTAGGTGTCGGTGCCGGGCAGCGGGGCGGGGCGCGTGTCCTTGCGGGAGAAGTCGAACGCGGCTGTCAGGTCACCGCAGATCGCCCGGCGCCACGGCGAGATGTTCGTCTCGCGCACGCCGAAGCGGCGTTCCATGAACTGCAGGATCGAGGTGTGGTCGAGGGTCTCGGAGCAGACGTAGCCGCCCTTGCTCCAGGGTGAGACGACCAGCATCGGCACGCGCGGGCCCAGCCCGTAAGGACCGGCCGTCCTGCGGCCGTCGCCGGGGAAGAGGTCGGGGGTGACGTCGGCGGTGGACAGGCCGCGGGAGGTGTCCTTGGGCGGCAGCGGCGGCACGACGTGGTCGAAGAAGCCGTCGTTCTCGTCGTAGGTGATGAACAGGGCCGTCTTCGACCAGACGTCGGGGTGGGAGGTGAGGGCGTCCAGGACCTGGGCGATGTACCAGGCGCCGTAGTTGGAGGGCCAGTTGGAGTGCTCGGAGAAGGCTTCGGGGGCGGCGATCCAGGAGATCTGGGGCAGTTTTCCGGTTTTGACGTCGGCGCGCAGGTGGTCGAAGTAGCCGTCGCCGTTCTTGACGTCGGTGCCGGTGCGGGCCTTGTCGTACCAGGGGTCGCCGGGCTGGGCGTTGCGGTAGGTGTCGAAGTACAGCAGGGAGTTGTCGCCGTAGTTGCCGCGGTAGGCGTCCTGGATCCATCCCCAGGAGCCGGCTGCGTCGAGGCCGTCGCCGATGTCCTGGTAGATCTTCCAGGAGATGCCGGCCTGTTCCAGGCGCTCGGGGTAGGTGGTCCAGCCGTAGCCGAGTTCGGCGTTGTCCAGGACCGGGCCGCCGCCGGTGCCGTCGTTGCCCGTGCAGCCGGACCACATGTAGTAGCGGTTGGGGTCGGTGGAGCCGATGAACGAGCAGTGGTAGGCGTCGCAGACGGTGAAGGCGTCGGCGAGGGCGAAGTGGAAGGGGATGTCCTCGCGGGTCAGGTACGCCATGGTCGTGGTGCCCTTGGCGGGCACCCACCGGTCGTACCTGCCGCCGTTGTAGGCCTGCTGGCCGTCGGGCCAGGAGTGCGGCAGGCCCTCCAGGAACTGCATGCCGAGGTCGTCGGCGTCCGGGTGGAAGGGCAGCAGTTCCGTGCCGTCGTTCTCCTGGTGCCAGACCGGTTTGCCGTTGCCGAGGGTGACCGGGCGGGGGTCGCCGAAGCCGCGGACGCCTCTCAGGGTGCCGAAGTAGTGGTCGAAGGAGCGGTTCTCCTGCATGAGGACGACGATGTGCTCGACGTCCTCGATCGACCCGGTGCGGTGGTTGGCCGGCAGGGCGGCGGCGCGCTGGATGCTGGCGGACAGGGCGCTGAAGGCCGTGGTGGCGCCCGCGAGTTGGAGGAAACGGCGCCGGTTGGCTTCGGGCATGTGGGACGGACCTCTCGTCTCGAGGTGCGGGGCGGCCGGAGCGTGACGGAGTCTGCGCGGAAGGAGTGTTTCAGGGGCACCGAACGCCAGGGAAGGGGCGCATGACGGGGGTGTGAAAGTCGCCGGTACGCAGGATGCGGCAGCGCGCTCCCCGTGAGGGGCCGGGTCGTGACGGAGACGCGGACGGCGCATTCGTGCCGACCACCGCGGGCCGGTTGGCCGCCTCCGGCGTCGCGACACTGTTGGCAAAGACGCTGCGCGACGGGCAGATGAACGGCACCGCGGCCCGCTCGGGGTCCATCACGGCGCCCCGGCCGCGATCATCCCGCCGGGCCCGGGTCCTTGCCTGGCGGGATGAAGGCGTCGGCGCCATCGGCATCCTCAACATGCCCCTGGGCATCGACCGTGATGGCCGTCGCCCGCCCCTGCGACGTGATGAGCCAGGCCAGCACCTGTTCCGTCAGCGGCGTTCCCCCTGGACCCTCGTCCTTCCAGTGCACCTGCCACCCTCCACCAGGCACCGCGGCCACGACCTGGTCGGCTCGCTCCAGATGGGAGAAGTCCTCGTAGTCCGTCACCGGACGCAGTGCGCCGCGCTTGGGATCGACGACCAGAGCCGTCCCGGTCGCCTGGTCCCAGCCCTCTACACGCACCATGCGGCCGATTTCGGTGTCGGTGCCGCTGAAGATCGCGGTCCAGCCGGTCTGATTGAAGTAGCGAAGAGACACCGCCTGATCATCTCGAACAACGACACTCGCGCCTCACGGGTCCCCTTGCTCTGCACGTCATCCGTACGCGGCTCTGCACATAGGCGAGCACGCCGACACAGGTCGTCGCCGATCCCACCGGCAAGCTGCTGTGGATTGCGCCAGCTCTGCCCGGCCGCACCCACGACCTGACCGCGGCCCGCGCCCGTCGCATCATCCGGACCTGCGAACGCCAAGGCGTTCCGGTCCTCGCCGACCGCGCCTACATCGGCGCCGGCTCCTGAGTGACCACGCCGATCAGACGCCTCCCGTACCAAGACCTCAACCCCACCCAGCAAACGATCAACCACTGTCAGCCGCACGAACCCCGGTCGGACGAACCCCGGTCGGACGAAGCGTCGCGAGGCTGAAGTCCTGGCGGATCTTCCGCCGGGCCCGCTGCAGCCCCAACCGCAGGTCCGTCATCGCCGCCGCCGTCCTCACCCTGAAGAGGCAACGCTGAAAATGTCGCGAACGTCGATGGAAAGGTGGTCTTCCTCGACTTCCATTCGGGCAAAGGCCATTCCAGCGCACAGGAAGTACCGCGACTACTACGTGATGAGGACCAACTGACATGCTCGGCCCGGAAGAAGCCGAGCGCAGGGCTGCGGAGTTCCTCACGGAGAAAGCAGAGCATGGGGGCCGTCCTCCAACGTGAGGATCATTCCGAGTACTGCTTCACGGACAAGGGACCTGCTCTGAGTTCGAGCAAGCGGGTCACCCTGGTGAAGTAGCGCAATTGCCGTGCCTTCTGGTCTCAACGGCCGAGTGAGCACCGCTGCAGGACTACTGGAAAGGCACGGCAGTCCGCACGCGCGGAGTTCGGCCCGGGTGATCGCGACGCTGTCGCGTGCGGGCTTTGGCCGTCGATCAGCGGGGAAGTCTGGTCGGCCATGAGGCGCGCCCGGGGCGCGTGCCGCGCATCGTGCCTCATGGCAGCGCCTGGCGGCGTCGCGGCCGGAAGCCGCAAGGACGGCGTCCCGGCCAGCGGGGCGGCGTTTGGCCGGCGGGTGTCATCGATCGGAATTGTGGCTGCTGTGTCTTCCGACGTCAGAGCGGTGTCCTGGCGCATCGTGCCGGCCGTACGGCCGGCGCCCTGTGACCTGAAAGCCTTCCCGCCCGTTGAGTGAGAGCAATGCCAGTACCCCGTCTTGAGCGGAGTATGACCGGCTGCTCGCATCATGTGAACGGTGAGGCGGATGCGACGAAAGTACCGGGGCGGAGGTGGGCCTCTGATGGCTTGTGAACCCCGTTGTGACGGGGGAAACGGCACGTCTAGCTTGGTGCACTGCGCCGGCGTCGCCCTCGATGGTGTGGCGCGCCGGCTCAGGTATCAGGCGGGACAACCCGCGCTCATCGAGAGCACGTTCATCGACGAAGGGATATGACGATGGCTTACGAGCGTCCCACTCTCACCAAGGTCGGCGGCTTCCAGAAGGTCACGGGCCTGGCCGGGACGGGCAGCCCCGACCTGCTGGGCGGCCACAGCCTGCTCTGACCTTCTCCCGCCGACCCGCTGATTGGCATGTGCACGTAATTGGCTGGGTTGGTCGAGCGCGTGGGCGGCGCCGCCGGTGCCGCCCACCTGCCTGACCGCACACCGCCGACCGTCCCCGACCGGAAGGACCCGCCCATGGTGACCGGCCCGTCGTCCACCGCCCAGGCCTGCTGGTTCCTGGTCTTCCCGGACACCGATGCCGTCGCGTCCCTCGCCGCGCGGGCCCGGCCGTGCGCGACCCGGGAGATTGCGCATCCGTCGGGACGGCCCTGGCTGATCGGCCGCTGGCCCGACCACGCCCTGACGGCGGTGGCGTGCGGGCCCGCCCGGCTGGCCGTGCTCGGACAGCACGCGGTGACCGAGGAGGAAGCGGAACACGCGGCCTGCGCCGGATCGCTCGAGGCCGCCGACGCGTACGCGAGCAGATGGGCCGGCAGCCACCACCTGATCGCCAGTCTCGACGGCAGGACGCTGGTCCGCGGCACCGTCACCGGCATCCGCAGCGTCTTCGCCGCCCAGGTGCCCGGCACCCACGGCGCCCACCTCGTCTGTGACCGTGCCGACGTCCTGGCCGACATGGCGGGCGCGGACCTGGACGAGGCGCGCCTGGCCGTGCACCTGCTCAGTCCCGGAATCCTGCACCCGCTGACCACCCAGACGGTCTGGCGCGGCGTCGACGTCGTCCCCGGTGACCGGCGCGTCCTGCTCGACCGCGACGGCCGGCTCCGCACGAGCCGCTGCTGGAGCCCGCCCCCGGCCGAACTGCCGCTCGCCGAAGGCGCCCGGCTGCTCCGGGAGCGCCTCGCCGACGCGGTCGCCGCACGGATCACGGGCCGCGAACTCGTCAGCGCCGACCTGGGCGGCGTCGACTCCACCGCGGTGGTCGCCACCGCCGCCCGCACGGGCGCGAAGACCGTCGCCTACACCGCCGCCGTCCACGACGTCCTCGGCGACGACGTCGCCCATGCGCGCCGCACGGTGGAGGCGCTGGACGCGGTGGAACACCATGTGGTGCCCGCGACCGCCGTACCCCTGACCTTCGACCGCGTCGACACGCTCGACGACGACCTCGACACCCCGTCGCTGTACGCGGTCAACCGCCATCGGCGGATGTACATCATCGAGCGGGCCGCGGAGCGCGGCTCCCCTGTGCACCTGAGCGGAATGGGCGGCGACGAACTGTTCAGCGGTGCCTCGGCACACGTGCACGGACTGCTTGCGCGCCATCCCCGTACGGCCTGGCGGCTCGCCCGCGGCTTCACCTCCCGGCACCGCTGGTCCCGCCGCACAGCCATCGCCCAGCTCCTGGACCGCCGCCCGTACGGCTCCTGGCTGGCCCGGGCCGCGCACGACCTCACCCTCCCCCAACCCCCCATGTCGACCCCGCTGTTCACCTGGGGCACCCCGCCGCGACTGCCCCCGTGGGCCACCAGGCCCGCCGTCGAGGCCGTGCGCGCGCTCATCCAGATGCAGGCCAAGGACACCGAGCCGCTCGCCCCGGGCCACGGCGGACACCGGGAGCTGGCCACCCTGCGCACCCTGGCCCGCTTCGCCCGGCACGTCCAGCAGATGTCCGAGCCGCTCGGCGTGACCTTCGCCGCGCCCTACTACGACGACCTGCTCGTCGAAGCCGCCCTCGCCGTCCGCCCGCAGGAGCGGGTGACGCCATGGCGGTACAAGCCGCTGATCGAGGAGGCCATGCGGGGCGTCGTCCCCGACTCCGTCCGGCACCGGACCACCAAGGCGCACGCCGCCCTGGAGGAGGAGACCGGACTGCGCCGCCACCGCTTTGCCCTGCTCGCCCTCTGGGAGGACTCCCGCCTGCGCGAGCTGGGCCTCGTCGACGAGGCGGCCCTGCGCGACTGGTGCCTCCGGCCGCTCGCCGCCGACCTGGAGAGCGCGCTGCTGCACCCGACCGTCGGCTGCGAGGTGTGGCTGCGCGCACGCGAACGACGCCGCGGCCCGCTGCGGCCGGCGCACACCGACACAGGAGGTATCACAGCATGACGATGACCCTGCGCCCCGGAGTGGTGACGGCCGACACCGAGTACGGCATGGCGCTGCTCGACCAGAACAGCGGCGAGTACTTCACCCTCAACCCCACCGCCGCGCTCATCGTACGGACCCTGCTGGACGGCACGAGCAGGCAGCAGGCGGTGACGACGCTCACCGACCGGTACGACGTGCCCGCCGAGCAGGTCGAGGAGGACATCACCCGCATCCTCGAGGAGCTGCGCGCCGCAAGGCTCCTGGCCGCCTGACCCGGACCACCGCAGTCCTTCACCGCTCCAGGCCCCGCCCCGCACGTTCAGTCCCGTCCCGTCCCGTTCCGTCGCGTCCCGTCCCGTTCCGTCCTCGTCACGGAGGCATCGCCACAGTGTCCACCTCACAAGTCGTCCCCCACGACCCCCGGTCGGTGCCCCTCGGTCCGCGGCTGGTGACCCGGCTGGCCGTCGGCTGCGCCCACCTCCTCGCCCGGCAGCCCCCCGCCCGCATCCGCACGGTCCTGCTGCGGCTGCGCCCCAGAGCCCGGCCCGCGACCCTCGCCGAGGCCGCCCGGGCACGGGAGACCGTCCTCGCCGTCAGCCTGGCCGCCGGCGGCCAGCAGGGCTGCCTGCCACGTTCCCTGGCCACCGTACTGCTGTGCCGGCTGCACGGTCAGTGGCCGACCTGGTGTGTCGGCGTCCGCACCCAGCCGCCGTTCGCCGCGCACGCCTGGGTGGAGGCGGACGGCGTCCTGGTCGGCGAAGGCGCACCCGCCGACTACTTCCAGCGGTTCATCACGGTGGACTGAGCCACAGCGCGTCCGCATTGCCTGCGGTGATCCCCATGCGTCCCGTGATTTGGTACCGGCTCGCCGCTGACCACGCAGCACATCCTGCTCACCGTTGGTGCGGCGGGGGCGGGGCAGGACCGTGTCCTGCATGGTGAGGCGGAAGAGCCGCCGGCAGCAGCACAGAGCGGCCGCCAGGGCCGAGAAAGGCCGGGCAGGTACGGGCATCGCGTTCGTGACAAGGACGCAAGCACCGGTAGCCCCGGACAGACACGGCACGGTGCGGGGCCCGACGACCCAGCGGCGGCGGTCCAATCATTCGCCGCACTCGACGCCTTCACGTGCGAGCCGTACTCCGATGCGCCGGCCGTGTCACCGTGCACGCAGCTCCGGCGGTACCTCCCGTCGACACCGACGCCTACGTCGGCGGGCGTGCTGCTCCAGCGGGCGCGGCACAACGGACACAGCAGGCGGATGCCGTACCCGACGGATCCGCCGACCAGCTCGAGCAGCTGCGGGACGAGTTCCCGCAACCGGGACACGGCGAGGCAGGCGGCGAGGCAGGCGTGTGTCTCCCCGCGTTCGCAGATGACGAACCCGCCGGGCCCGCCCTCGACTTCGTTGGCGCCGGGTCAGCTCCTGATGAAGTCGAGGAGGTCTGCGTTGACGGTGCCGGCACTGACGGTACACACACCGTGCGACAGGCCCGGGCAGACCTTCACGTCCCCCTGCCCGGCCAACGTGAGCGCTGACCGGGCGAAGTTGGCGATCAGGACGCTTAGAGGTCGTCGGTGAAGTCCGTCTCCGCGAACGCTCTGATCCCCTCGTGATGCGCCGGCGCGCTGCCGGCCACCCCCTGGCACCACCCGTTCCGGATGACGCTCCGGGAGACGTCCGCGCACGGACGGTTGAACCGGAAGCGGTCGGTAGCCACGCGGCGGGACCGCTGCGAGGAGGACGGCCCCGGCAACCCGGCCGGCACCGCGCCCGGTGATGTACCGGGCGACCTCTCCACCACCCGCGCGACCACGCGACCACGGGACCACCGGGCCACTGTGGCGGCCTTTCGCCGCGTAATCGTCCATGTCGTGCCCGTGGCCGGCCTGGGCGCAGCGCCCGTCCCCCGCGGCGGTCGTGGGCGACGACGCGGTAGCCCCGCCGCACGAGGAACAGCAACTGGGCATCCCAGCCGTCCGAACTCAGCGGCCAGCCGTGGCGGAACATGACCGGCCGGCCCGAACCCCAGCCCTTGCAGAAGATCTCGACTCCCTCGCCCGGTGGTGACCAACGGCATGGTCCGCTCCTCGCAGTCCCGCCCGCCCGGGTAGCGGGCGGAATGCGATGTCTCCACGACAACGGCTCGGCCACCGGACCGACAGCCTCCGTCAACTGACCGGCATCCGGCCCACGGCTCACTTACGTCACTACCGGGGCTGGTGTCGAGACCCGACCGGCAGCTCTCACAGCCCCGGAGGGGATGGACGCGCTGGTTGCCGGTGGCTCTCGGCGCTCGTTCCCGAGGCGCGTTTCCAGGCGAACTCAGCCGTCCAGCCCAGCCTCCCGCTTACTGGCCCTAACAAAGCCTCTGGACGTGCCGGTGGGTGATCAGGCAGACGGCGAGTCCGAGGAAGGCCTCGTGGATGTCGTCGCGTCGTTCCCACCGGATGCGTAGGCGGCGGAAGCCATGCAGCCAGGAGATCGTCCGTTCGACGACCCAGCGGAAGGTGCCCAGACCGGTACCGTGCGGCTGGCCACGCTCGGCGATCACCGGGCGGATCCCGCGCTGCCGCAGAAGCCGGCGGTACTTGTCGTGGTCGTAGCCGCGGTCCGCGAAGAGCATGTCGGGCCGCCTGCGCGGCCGGCCCACGGCTCCCGCCACTGGCGGGATCTTGTCCAGCAGCGGCAGGAGTTGGGTGACGTCGTTGCGGTTTCCGCCGGTCAGCGACACCGCGAGCGGGATGCCCTGGCCGTCGGTGATGATGTGGTGCTTGCTGCCCGGCCGTGCGCGGTCGACCGGGCTGGGTCCGCTTTTGGGCCCCTGCGTGCGGCCCGGACGTGGGATGAGTCGATCACCGCCCGGGACCAGTCCAGCTGGTTCTTCGACCGCAGCTTGTTCAGCAGCAGCTGGTGCAGCTTCTCCCAGACTCCGGCCTCGTTCCAGGCCGCCAGACGCCGCCAGCACGTCATGCCCGAGCCGAAGCCGAGCTCCTGGGGCAGGTACTCCCACTGAATGCCGGTGTGGAGGACGAACAGGATCCCGCACAACGCTTGGCGGTCGGGCACCCGCGGCCGGCCTTCTACCTGCTTCGGCGGCGGCTCGGGCAGCAACGGCTCGATGAGCGACCACAGTTCGTCCGACACGATCCACGGCCGCGACTGACGCTTCCCCATGACCACATCAACGAACGATCAAGCAGACAGTCACATGATCAAACAGCTTTTGTTAGAGCCAGTTACGCCGCCGCAGCGGGCGCGCTCACGCACCGGCTCGGCCCAGTCGGCGCAGCGGATCACGATCAGCGGCAGCAGACCGGGGCAACGCGCCGACCGGCGCACCGCCGCCTCGCGGACCCGCCCGTCCCGGTGGCACAAGGCGAGCGCGAGCCGAGACTCACCCAGATGCGTCAACTCGGCCGGCAGCGGATCGGTGTGCTCCCACTCCGGCAGAAGCCGCGACCGGCACCAGGCCACCCCCCGCACTGCCGCATCCAGCACAAGCCAGTCACCGGCCTCGGCGCCACCCAACACCTCCCGCAACGGCGCACCTCCCGCCAGACGCACCGCTACCGCTGTCCCGCCCCTGAGGTCCTCACGCACCCCCGCCCCCCCGTTCACCCGGCCCTCCCGGGGATCGTAGGGCGCGGGGTCCACGCGGGTCGCGTGAAATACCGCTGATCCACCTGCCGTGGCACGCCCGGCCACCCCGGAAACCTGCCGCCCTTCCGCCCACCGGACCCCGGCGACCCCCTCACGGCGGCAAAACTCAGCAACACGGCAGGCGCAGCGACCGCTGCCCGTGGTCCGAGGCCCCGTTCAGGCCACGGTGCCTGTGGGGTGCATGACGAGGGTGTGGGCGGCTGCATTCCACTGCCAGATCTCGGTATCCGTCCATAGTGGCGGCAGGTCGCGGTGCTCCCGGCACGAGACAGTCACCGGTTCGTCAGTCCAGTCGCCGAAGGTACCGTCCGTACGGACCGGCACAGCCCAGTGCCGCACGGAGGAGGGCAGTTCGTCGTAGGCCTGCTGCGGCAGGTAGGCGACGACGCCTCCGCCGCCTTGGAGCATCTTGTCGCGGGCCACGACGACGCCCCAGGGCGGAAAGCCACGGTCGGCAATCAGGTGAGCTAGGTGGTCGGGTGGGCGTCCGGAAAGGCTGACCGAGGCTCGGTCAGCACCGAATGGGGGAAGGCCTGGATCCGCCGGGTACGGATCATCTGGTCCAACCGCTGGGCTGGGGTCATCTTCCGTATTCCGTTGGGCAGATGAGGGTTCATACGCAGTCCGGCGGGACGGCCAGTGAACTGTATGAGGGCGTCGCTTTGTGCGGGGACCGGTCGGCCCAGCCGTGCGGTAGCCGTGGGTGCCGACACTGTAAATGTCCTTTCCCTCGTGTCGTGTGGCGGTTCGTGACGCGGCGGAACAGCGCCTGACACCAGGCGTCACCGCGACTGCCCGTACCCGATCACCGGGTGCGGGCAATCACCGTTTCGGGCACCGGAGAAACAGGTGATGAGAGAGGTGCGCGTTTTGCGGAACCTTTGCCCGGGGGCGGGCGTTGGGCCAGTGAGCGCGCGGGAGCGGGTTCGAGATGACTTCCGACGATGACCGAGGTGACTCAATGGCAGTCTGGGACAAGCTCAAGGACCAGGCCAAGGCTCTCCAGCAGAATCAGGGCGGGCGTGGCGCCACCGGTGGGCAGAGCGGAGGGACGAGGTCCGGCGGTGGCAGCAAGGCCCAGCTGATCGGTGTGCTGAAGACGCAGCTCGGCTCGCTGAAGACCGAGTTGAAGAGTGGTGCCTACCGGGACGCGAGTATGGCGGTGTGCGCGCTGGTCGCGGCGGCCGACGGGCAGGTGGACCCGGCCGAGCGGCAGCAGGTCGAGTCGATGATCCTCAGCAACGACGTGCTCCAGAACTTCCCCCCGGAGCAGCTGCGGCAGCGTTTCAACAAGCATGTCGACCAGCTCACGATGAACTTCCAGCACGGCAAGGCCGAGGCCATGCAGGAGATCGCCAAGGCCGCCAAGAAGCCCGCCGAGGCCCGGGCCGTGATCCAGACCGGCATGGTCATCGCCGGTGCCGACGGCCACTTCACCCAGGCAGAGGCGACGGTCCTGCGCGAAGCCTGCGCGACGCTGGGGCTGTCCCCAGCCGAATTCCAGCTCTGAGTCCCGGCTCTGATACGACCCCTGCGTCCGCCCCGATCAGCGATCCGGCCAGAGCCTGTGTGAGGTCATGATCAATCTCTTGATCCCTTGCGGGGCAAGACTCGGCACGCCCCGTCCGGCGCCCTGGTCGGGGGTCGCACTCGGCGTGGTCGACCTCATGGTCGAGGCGAGCACGCGGGCTCAGCGGCGGCGGAGTTCCCCAGCCCAGTTCCGAAGCGGTCCTTCGAGGACCAGGTTGTCTCCGCGGGCCACGGTCTGAGCAGCTGGGCGCACACGGTCGCTTCGGCGGCGAGGCCGGCCGGACTGCCCAACACGGGGAAGGCGGCGCGGACGCGGGCGGCAGTGTCCGGCTGGAGCAGCGAGTAGGCGTAGAGAGTGGCGGCGTCGAACCCCTCCGGGGCCATGCCCCATCCTTCCCAGTCCAACAGGCACAGCGGTTCGGTGAGGTTCGCCCAGTGCACATCCGCATGGGCTGTCGTCCAGCAGGAGACGGCCGGTGCCGTCCGGTCACCCGGCAGCAGGCGATCGAGGCACTGCGCCAGCAGGTACCGGCGTGCGTCCACTGCCGGCCGGACACGGCTCTGGGCATCTCGGACTGCCCCTGCGGCCTCGTTCCGCGGCCGACCGCAACCGGATGTCCCAGGCGACGACGCTACAGAGGGCTGCGGCCAGCGATGGCCCCGCCAGGGTCGTCGAGCAAGGCGATGCGGGCGCTGATGCGCTTGCCGACCGGCTCCCGCTGGACCTCGAAGCCCTGAGAGACGGCCATCACGATCTCCAGCCCATGCTGCCCCACCCGTCCGGCGTCCGCGGCCCGGGCCACCGGCAGCACCGGATGGGAGTCCCACACCACAACCTCGACCATGTCGCCCACGATGCTCAGGTCCATCAGCACCGGGCCGGGCGCGTACTTGCGGGCGTTGGTGACCAGCTCGCTCACCACCAGCTGCGTCAGATCCAGCGCACGCTGCGAGACTGGCAAGCCCTGTTCGGTCTGAACCCGGGTGAGGAACTGCGTTGCCAGGTGACGGGCCTGGGCGATGACAGTGCCGTCACCGTCGCCGCCCGAGCCGAGCCGCACCTGCGCGAGCGCGCTGGTGAGCCGCGTGCGCACCTGGTCGGCGATGTCCCGGTGAACGAGAACGCGCGAGCCGGTGCAGCAGAACTGCCCGTTCATCAGCACCAGCGACCGCACCACGGTCGGGATCACCATGTCGAGCGTCGTTACGGCAGACCTGGGATCGCGCCCTGACGCCGCGCCAGACCAGTGCTCGGCGCCTCCGGGCCCCCAGTCGATCGCGTCATCTGAAGACCGGCAACCGCGACGAACTCAGGTTCGGGAGACGAACCGCCTGCCTACACGCATGATCGTGTCCCCTCTTCTCTGACGCGTCATCAAGACATGGACATAGCAGTCTGACCTGTTCGCACTCCCCCACGCACGAAGCCAGTCCTACTTGTCGTTGATCAGCAGCAGTGACTTGCCCACGGTGGTGCGTGCGGCCAGGGAGCGGTGGGCTTCGGCGGCCTGCTCCAGCGGGTAGGTGGCACCGATCACTGGGCGCAGGCTCCCTTGGGCGGCGCGTTCCAGCGCCGAACCCAGCAGTGCCCGGGCAGTCTTCTGATTTGGCGGGCCGTCCATGAGCGGCATGTGCAGCCGTATGCCCCGGTGTGCGGCCGACTCCCGGTCCGGGGCGGCGAAGCCGTCGGCGGTGCCATAGGTGACGAACCGTCCGCCGTCCGCAAGAGCATCCACGGTGGCCGTACCGAGCGCCCCGCCCGCGCCGTCGTAGACGAGTGCGGCACCGCCGCCGGTCGCCTCGCGCACCTGCTCAATCCAGTCCGCTCGCGTGTAGTCGACGACGGCCTCGGCACCCAGCTCGCGGGCCAGGCTCAGCTTGGCGTCGCTGGATGCGGCGGCCACCACCCGGGCTCCGGCGTCGACGGCCAGCTGCACCAGCAGTGCCCCCGCCCCACCGGCCGCCGCCGAGACCAGCACCCACTCGCCCCTCTGCGGCGCGCCCAGCCGGTGCAGGCTGAGCGCGGTCACGCCGTCGTGCACCAGTGCGGCCGCCGTCGCGGCGGCCAGCCCGTCGGGGATCGGCATAACCTCTTCCTCGCCTGCGACGATCTGTTCGGCATAACCGGTGCCGGTTCGTACGGCTACGCGCCGGCCGACCCATGCCGGGTCCACTCCCTCACCGACTGCCAGTACCTTGCCCGCTCCACCACCGCCCGGCACATACGGCAGCGTCCGGGGGAAGAAGTCCTGGCCCCAGCCACCGCGCAGCAGGGTGTCCAGGAAGATGACGTCGGCCGCGGCCATGCCGACGATGACCTGGCCGGGGCCGGGCACCGGGTTGGGCAGGTCCACCGGGGTCAGCACCTCTGGAGCGCCGAACGAGGCCACCTGGATCGCACGCATGAGCAACACCCTTCGCTGGAGACAGCATCCCGCTCAGCCTTCAACCTCAAGTCCGGTTGAGGTCAAGGTGCTCCTCTGAGAGTTGCCCATACGGCCCTCAGCGGGAGAAGCACGAGAAGCCCCCACCTCAAGCCCCCGAGTGCCGCCAAAACAAAGCGACATCCACGAAGCCAGTCAGCAAGCGCCTCCTACAGTCATCGACAAACGACTCCGGAAGATGTCCGCGTAGCCGGCTTGAGATCAGCACAGAGCGCGCTCACCATGCAGAACACCGCCATCTGGGGCTTTTGACGGGCTCGTTGATGGCACCCGAACCAGCCCGCACCGCCACTGCCAGGGGGCAGCCCTGAGTCCCGTCGTAGAGATCCCACCGGCCGTTGGTGAAGGTGGCCCCCTCACCGCCGGCGCCTGTGAATCGCAGCGGCTCCGGCTCACTCCGTCGGCAAGCACGGCCACGGTGTAGCCCTCGTGGTCGTACAGGTCATCTTCGCAAACTGATCGTGCAAGGCACTCACGAGGGCTTGGCGGCGGCTCCTGTGCCCGCGGAGAGCGCATCGGTCGGCAACCGGCCATGACGCCAGATCCGGCACGCCCGCCGCGCTGCTCGCGCAGCCTGAGAACACCATCACGTCGATCGCGAAGTTGCTCGAGATCTCCCGTACGACGCTGTACAAACGGTGCGCGGCGCGTTCGGCCACCTGTTCCGATCATGGAGGAGCGGGCCGGTGCGCTCCTGGGCCACCACAGCCATCCGCCGACCGCCCAACGGCGAACTGTCACCGACCGAACGGACGCTGAATCGGGCACTCGCCCAGGCCCGAGCTCCCGTCGAACGAGGCGTCGCCCGCCTGAAGTCCTGGCGGATCTTCCGCCGGAGCCGCTGCAGCCCGAACCGCATGACGGACATCGCCGCCGCGGTTCTCACCCTGGAGAGGCAACGCTGAATAGGCTCACTGGCTCCGACGGCAAGGAGCGTTCCTTCCGATGACCGCACAGCCCGCACGCCCTGAAGGCAGCGGTCCGGGGACCGCCTGGGTCATGGCTGTCTTGCCGTTCAAGCCTTCTCTCGTCAAGCGGTGTTCAGGGACGTGACTTCGATGCATGTCTCTCGGTCGACCGCGTGGGCCGCCGCGTCGGTGACGCGGACGGTGCTGACGGAGATCATCGAGGGTGCGCGGAGAGCGGCGGCGGAGGAGGCCCGGAAAAAAACTGATTGCCGGGGACCTCCTCTCGGCGATCGACCGGAACACCGAGCTCGAGGTGGGGCACCAGTGGTACGACCACAGCCCGACGTTCGAAGGCCTGACCGGTGTCCTGTACGACGCCGAGGGTGTCATCGTGCTTTCTTGTGGGCGAAGCAGGTCGCGCAAACCGAGTGCTGTGGCCGGCGCCCAGAGGTTCGAGGCGGGAGTCAGGAAGCTGCTGCGGAGCCAGGGGGTGACGGCCGTCCCGGCAATGGTCCGCGACCTGGACGGCATCGCGAGTGTGCTCCTGACGGACCTCGCCCGGAACGCGGCCAGCCGGCCCTCGGCGCCGATCTCAGGCAGCGAGCGCTCACCGAAGCGCGCGATGCGGCACCGGACACGTCAACCGGCTGAGCGGGTGCGCCGCAGCGGCGAAGTGCGGGCCGTACACGACCTCGACGAGCGTGAAGTGCAGGCCGGGTTGCTTCGGGCGACAACGTACGCCATGGGATCCGCCTACCGCGGTGGCCACGGCCACCGGCGGTGGCGCGGACGTTGCGCCGGGGTGACGCTCCGCAGTCCGGCGAGCAGTCGCCGCGATTCCTCCCGCGCGGCCCCGTGCACCTCAGGGGCCTCCTCGGCGAGCCGCTCGCGCAGGGAGAGCGCCTCTTGAGCCGCAGCGACGGCCTCGTCCGTACGGCCGAGAGCCAGGTACGCGCGGGCGAGCGCGTCGAGGCCGCGGGCCAGGTGGGGTGCCTGTACCGCGGCGTCTGTGCCGGTGGGCCGGCGCAGGGCGGCGACGGAGCGTTCCAGCGGGTCCAGCGCGTCGGCCGGACGGCCGGTCAGCACCCGGCAGAGGCCGAGGGTGTACAGGGATCTGGCCGCCGCGGCCGCGTGGGCCACCGGATCCTCGGTGGCCAGGCGCTGCCAGAGGGCGGCCGTCTCCTCGGCGGCGGCCAGCGCCTGCGGCCATCGGCGCAGCACCGTCAGGACCACGCAGAGGTTGTTGAGGCAGCGGGCCAGTTCGGCTTGGTGCGCCGCGGGGTTGGCCTGTGCCAGCCGGCGGAGCATCGCCACCGCTCGCATCGCGGGCTCCAGCCCGTCGGCCGGACTTCCGGCCCGTGCCCGGTTGATGCCCAGGTTGCCGAGCACGGTGGCGAGCGGGCGCTCGTGGACCGCAGGGCATTGCTCCCAGAGCCGGCTCCGGATGGCCACGGCCGCCTCGGTCTGCGCCAGGGCTTCCGCCGGGCGGCCGGTCTCCGCCAGCCACTGGCCCCGGTTGTCCAGTGCCTGGGCCAGCATCGGCTCGAACCCGGCCGGGTTGGCCTCGGCCAGCCGCCGCAGCACGGCGATCTCCCGCTCGTTCGTGGCCAGGGCCTCCTCCCACCTGCCGGCTTCCGCCAGGTCGACGCCGAGGCCGGACAGGGAGCCTGCGAGACCGCGTTCGTGCGCCGCGGGGTTGCCGCGGACCAGGCGGGATTGAATGTCGACCGCTTCGCCCGAGGCAGCCAGGGCCTCCGCCCGGCGGCCGAGCGCGGCAAGGTCGCGAGCGAGGTTGACGAGGATGTCGGCGAGATCGGGTTCGTGGATCTCGGGGTGAACGGCGGCGAGCCGGCGCCGGATGGCCAGGGACCGCGCCGTCGCCTCCAGGGCCTCGGTGCGGCGGCCCTCGTCGGCCAGCCACGTGCCGAGGTTGTGCAGAGCAGCCGCGAGGCGGTGGCCGTGCTCCTCCGGGTCCGCCTCGGCCACCGGACGCAGCAGTTCCACGGCCTCCGCCAGAGCTTGTCCGGCCTCGGCACGACGGCCGGTCTCGGCCAGCCAGAGGCCGAGGTTGCTGAGTGCTGCCGGCAGACCGGTGCTGTCGGCAGTGGCATCGGCCCAGCTCCGCAGCAGGGACACCGCGCGTTCGCTCGCCACGAGGGCCTCCGCGGTCCGTCCCGCGTGCCAGAGGTAGTTGCCGAGGCCGCTCAGGGCGTCCGCCAGGTTGGTCTCGAAGGCGGTCCGCACCGTGGCCACGGCCTCCTCCCAGTCCTCCACCGCCCGTTCCATCGCCGCGACGGCGAGGTCGTACTGACCGGCGTGCGAGTGACGAACAGCGGTCTCGGAGCGGATCAGCGCCCTGAGCACCGGCCGCTGTGACTCGTCTTCCCATGGCGTCTCGGCGATCAGCCGCTCGCCGAGACGGGCCGTCAGTGCGGCCATCCCCACGTCGAGGTCGACGTGGCGGTGCTGGGGGAAGTGCCCGGCGATGGCCTGGCCCACCGCGGTGTCCAGCCCGTCGACGCGGGCGAGACCGGCCAGTGCGGCGCTTCCGGCGTCGACCGCGAGCCGGGGATCCTCGCGCAGCAGCGGCTGCAGGTGTCCGGAGACGACGTGCGGCCACCGTTCGGCAGCGGCGGCCAGGAAAGTGACCGCCCGCGGGGTCCAGGCCGGGGCGGTGCCGTCGCCGTCACGGCCGAGGAGGGTGCGTACGGCATCCGACGCCCAGGGCGAGGACGGATGGTCGGCGCGATGCCCCGGGAGGGTGAGCGCGATGAAGTCCTCGGCGAGGCGGTCAGGGTACAACGGCTCCAGTACGGGCACGCCGGCCTCGGGACCTGCGCCCTGTGGGGCGGACGCGCCGGGAGCGCCGTCCGACGGGTAGCAGACGGCGTGGTCACCGCAGACTTGTCCGGCCGGTCCGATGCCGAGTGAAACGAGTACGGCGGTACCGGCGGAGCGGGGTAACGGGCCGGTGAGCGCCGCCGCGAAGACGGCCTGGCGCATCACCTCCGGCGCGGTCCGGAACGTGCGCTTCGACGGGTCCAGCTCATGGGTGCCGTCACCGAACAGCCGGGCCCAGTGGGCGTGCTCGCGGTCCAGCAGATACATCGTCAGGCCCGCCGCATCCCCCTCCGGCGGCGGGCGGCCCACGGCGTGGGCGTCGACGGCGACCAGCGCGGCCATGTGCAGCGTCAGCGTGAGGCCGAAGTCGGGGTGGTCCAGATGGCCGGGGACCGGGACGGCCACGGCGCGGTTGTCGAGCCCGTAGCGGGCTGCGAAGGCGCGGTGCGCCGCGTCGAACATCAGCCGACGGTCTCCACTCCCCTCGTCCGGCTCCAACGGCCGCAGATACTGGGTGGAGGTGCCCGCCTGCTGGTTGGTGAGGGAGGCCCGCAGAGCCGGCCACGCGTCCGCGGTACGGGCGAGCAGCAGCACCCTGGTCCGCACCCCGGACTGGTGCAGGACCGCGTTGCTCAGCAGCCAGGCCAGGTGGGTGGGAGGCCAGCGGTCGGCGTAGTCGACGATCAGGAGCATGCCGGCCGCCCCGTCCGCGCGGAAATCCTGGCTCCCGGGTGGCGGCAGCACACTGCCCGGGCCGTGGGTGGCCGTGATCACCTTCCAGCCGGCTTCGACGGCCTCGGCGGCGAAGCGGGATGCGAGCCGGGACTTGCCCTGCCCGCCCGGACCGTGCAGCCAGCGGGCCGCGAGCCGGGGGCCGTCACGGCACCAGCGGTGCAGATCGGCGAGTTCGTCCCGCCGGCCGGTGAACTCGACGACGGCGAAACGGGCGTTGAGCATCCGGCTCGGCAACTCACGGAGGAACTCCGGATCAGTGTCCGCGGGCGGACGCCACTCCTCCAGCACGTAGAGCGGCAGCCCGTCGCCGAAGACGTGGACGGAGGCGCCCACCACCCCGTACGCGAAGCCGCCGACAGCCGTGACGTTCTGCTGGACGGACGGTGGGACCGTGGGCCGCCCGGCCCCGGACCCGCACTCCTCACCCACGGTCCGCCTGCGCGGCTTCGCCGGCCGCCGGCGTGGCGGGACCCGCGTGGTAGTGGATGTCACCGCCCTGGACGCCGAACGCTGTGCCGTGGCCGTGGGCGGTGACCTGCTGCACCCAGCGGGACCCTCCCTGCGGCAGGGCCGGGCGTATCTCGTCCAGCAGCGCACGCAGTTCGTCTGCGGCGGCCGGGTTCTCACGAAGGAAGGCGGCCAGTCTGCGGTTCCAGACCGGCACGAGTTCCCGTCGCACTCCGGGACTGTCGGCCTCGCTCAGGACCAGCTCGGCGTCGGCGTCCAACTGGTGCTCGACGGTCGCCTGCCTGGGTGGCTCACCTCGTCCGAGGAGCCTGGCGGTCCCGGTCCGCGCCGCTTCCCAGGCATCGGTGGCCATTGCGGCCACCACGGTGGTGGCACCGGACAGAGCGAGGGCGGCAAGGGTCTGGTCGAGCACCGGATCTCCTCCATGTCGCAGGAACGGACGGCATCGGGCGGCCGGAGCGGGCACGTCGGGCCCCGGCGGCGCCTGCGGCCGGCCGGCACCGCCCCTCCCACTCCTACGCCTCCGTCAGTACAACGCCCGGTGGAGCGGAAAGGATCCCCCTGGCCGCGCCCGCTGCTGGTCATCCGCTGCACGAGCGGTCCCCGGTGGGCAGGGGGTGCCGACACGTCCCGTCACGCAGTCACACACCTGGCTCACGGCAGCGCCGGCCCCGCACGGTCCTGCGGTGCGCTGACAGGCAGGCCCACCGCACGCCACGCCTGGAAGCCACCGATCAGATCGGTCGCGCGGTGCAGCCCCAGTTGGTGCAGCGATGCGGCCGCCAGGCTCGAGGCATACCCCTCATTGCAGATCACCACGATCCGCTGATCGTGATCCGTGGCCTGCGGGACGCGGTGGGAACCCACTGGGTCCAGCCGCCACTCCAGCTCGTTGCGTTCGATCACGAGAGCCCCGGGGATCAGCCCGTCGCGCTCGCGCAGTTCGGCGTACCGGATGTCGACCAGCAGCGCCCCGTCGGCAGCCGCCGCGTACGCCTCCTGCGGGCCGACGCGGTCGAGCCCGGCGCGGACCCGCGCCAGGTGCTCGTCGATGGACAGGCTTCCGCTCACTGCCAGTCCTCCGGCCTCTCGATCTCCTCGAGCCTGAGCACCGAACCGGTCCGGCTGAAGCGGCGCATCAGCGGCAGCGGCGGGTAGTAGGCATGCACGGAGACGGCATGCTCGGTGCGTGACTCGTTCAGCACTTCGTGTACGTGGTGGTGGCCGAAGGCCCGGCTCGCGCCGCGTGGCAACGTGCGTCGGCGGTCGATGCCTCCGGCCAGCTCCAGGGATCTCCACCCCGCGGTGGGGAGGCGTACCGCGAGCGCGTTCTCAGTGAGTTCGCCCGTCGCCGTGGTGAAGGCGCCGATCGATTCAGCGTGGTCGTGCCAGCCGGTACCCGTGCCGGGCGGCCAGCCGATGAGCCATGCCTCGCTGCCACCCGGGCCCTCAAGGCGTACCCAGGTACGGCCTTCGGGGTCGAGTGGGAGCGCGGAGACGAGGTCGGCGTCCGCTGCGGTGCGGCGCACGAATTCGAGAAGCTGGGCAGGGGTGGGGCCCGGGGAGTCGGCGAACCTCTGTGTGGCAGAGGTGACTTGAACCGGAGCAGAAGTGATCGTCCTGAGGGACATGGGTACCGTCCTGGGTTCGCTGGGTGCGCGCGGGCATCACACAGAGCGCGGCGCAAGGAGGGAAGGCGATTTCAGCAGGACGGACGACACAGGCAGCCCGCGTAGCGAAGGAGGTCCATGTGGACCCTTCGCCACAGGTGCGGTGCAGTGTCGCTCATGCTCCATGAGTACAGCAGGCCGTGCGCCGGGGCAAGTGCCTCTCACAGTGTGGCGGCGGGCGGCCCAAACCGGTGCCGGGCCTCACCGGCGGTGTGCCAAGGCGAGGTCACCGACCGCATCGGATCCTGTCCGGGAGCTTCGCCAGCGGGACCTTGCTCCTCGGAGACGTCATCGCCCCCCCACACACTGGCTGGACCGTCTCCAGGGCCTGGCCGAGACCCCGCACGAGCACGGCCGGGTCACCAACGACGTCCGTGCCGTCGGGCCGATCACCGCTCCCGGCCCGCTTGCACATCGACCGGCCTGCCCGACCACGCCGACGTGCTGTGCACCAAGCGGCTGCGGTGCCCGAACGGGCTGCCGCGTAACCGGTCCCCCGGCTGAACTGTGAGGTGATGGAGCACTGCACCGTGCAGCACTTCGAGATACTCGGCGCACCGGACCATGCCATCGTGGCAGCCCTCAAGACCCCCGGCGGCGAATCCTTCCCCTTCGCCGTCTCACCGCGCCTCGCCGGCTTCAACCGTCTTGAGACATCCCGGACGGATGAACTGCACCCTTAGGGTCTGTCCGGCGGGTCACCGACGGAGCCGGAGCCGGATCGCCGCGGCGGTGACAGCGGAGCTGTATGCCTTGTCGCCGCTGACGTGGTCCGGCCGGGTCCCAGGTCGTCCGCCCAGCGGCCGGGAGACGCTGATCCGATCCAGGACCTGACTCATGTGCGGGGTGTCGCCCCCTTGAGCCCGGCGTGAGCAGCAGGGCCACGGCCGACGCCTCCACGTGCAGGGGAAAGCGCCCCTCGGGCGGCGACGGGAAGCCCATGCCGGCCCCCAGGGCTCCCGGCCGGCCGCGCGGGCGCGCCGAACGCCCGTGCGGCCGAACGGAGTTCAGACCGCGAACCGGTGCGTGCCGGAGCCGACGCGGAACACCTGGCAGTCGTCCTCATGGCGCAGTGGTGTTGCGCCTGTGTGCTGGACCCGGTCCGTGGCGGACGCCGGGATCCACACCTGTGCGGTGGTGTTCGCCGGCAGCGAGCATGTGAGTTCGAAGCGGCCGTGCCGGTGCCTCCACCGGGTGGAGATCGGTCCCCGTACGGAGGTGAGTGTCGCCCGTGCCTCGTTGATGCCGCCGCCGGGACGCGGGCGGACGACGACCTCGCGGTAGCCGGGCCGGCCCGGGGCGATGCCCGCGATGTGGGCGTACATCCACTCGCCCACCGAGCCGTAGGCGTAGTGGTTGAAGGAGTTCATGCCGGGGTCCTGGAAGGTGCCGTCGGGCCGCAGGGAGTCCCAGCGTTCCCACATCGTCGTCGCGCCGTGGTCGATCTGGTAGCCCCAGCTGGGGAAGGTGCGCTGGGTGAGCAGCCGGTAGGCGATGTCGGTGTGTCCGGTGTCGGTGAGCACGGGCAGCAGCCGGGGGGTGCCGAGGAAGCCGGTCGACAGGTGCCAGTCGCGGGCCTCGATGAGGGCCACGAGCCGGGCGACTGCCGCATCCTTGAGTTCGTCGGGTACGAGGCCCATGGACAGGGCGAGGACGTACGCGGTCTGCGTGTCGCCCTTCACCCGGCCCGCGGCGTCTATGTAGGCCCGCTGGAAGGCGTCCCGTATCCGCCCGTACAGGTTCTCGTGGGGTGCCGGGTCGCGGCCGAGTTCGTGTGCCATCCTCGCGGCGAGGTACGCGACGTGCGCGAAGTAGGCGGTGGCGATGACGTCCTTCGGGGTCTCGTCGTCGACGTTGAGCCAGTCGCCGAAGCCGTCCGCCGGCCGCAGCAGGCCGTCGCTGTGCTGCTCCAGGTAACCCAACCAGGCCACCACGGACGGCCACGCGTCCTTGAGGACCCGCAGGTCCCCGTACGCCTGGTAGAGGGCCCAGGGGACGGTCACGCCCGCGTCGCCCCAGCCCGCCGCCCCGTCACCGAGGTGTCCGACGTCGGGCGCCACGTGTGTGAAGGAGCCCTCAGGCGTCTGCGCGTCGCGCAGATCCGTCAGCCACTTCGTCAGGAAGCGCGCCGATTCCATGGTGTACGCGGCGGTGGGCGCGAAGACGTTGATGTCGCCGGTCCAGCCCAGGCGTTCGTCGCGGGCCGGGGTGTCGGTCGGGACGGAGAGGAAGTTCCCCCGCTGCCCCCAGGTGATGTTGCTGTGCAGCTGGTTCAGCATCGGCGAGTTTGTGGCGAAGGTGAGTGTGGCGGGTGCGTCGGTGTGCATCACGCGGCCGGTGACCGTCCGCGTATTGGGGGTGCCGGGGAAGCCGGTGACCTCGACGTAGCGGAAGCCGTGGAAGGTGAAGCGGGGCTCGTACGTCTCGGTGCCGCCGCCCTTGAGGATGTAGGTGTCGGTCGCTTTGGCGGTGCGGAGGTTCGCCGTGTAGAGCGTGCCGTCCGGGTTGAGGACCTCGGCGTGCCGCAGCCGCACCACGGTGCCTGCCGGGCCCTTCACCCGCAGCCGTACGGATCCGACCATGTTGCGGCCGAGGTCGAACACGAACACCCCGGGCTCAGGCTCGGTGACACTGGCCGGTGTCAGTTCCTGGGTGACCCGTACCGGGGGGTCGGCCTGGGCCACGATCTGCGGCGGGAGCGCCTCGTCCGCCTCACCGGCGCGCAGCCAGTCCCCGTCGTCGAATCCCGGTGAGGTCCAGCCGGGAGTCTCCTTGCGGGCGTCATATCTCTCGCCGTCCAGCAGGTCGGCCGTCACGACCGGGCCCGTCGAGGCGGACCAGCCGGTGTCCGAGGTGACGCGCTGTGTCGTGCCGTCGGCGTAGTCGACCTCCAGCTGCGCCAGCAGCGCCGGATGCCGGCCGTACGGGTGCGGGCCGAACATGCCGACGTTGCCGGCGTACCAGCCCGGCGCGAGATACACGCCCAGGGCGTTCCCGCCGGAACGCACCAACTGGGTGACGTCATGCGTCTGGTACTGCACCCGTGTGCGGTAGTCCGTCCACCCCGGTGCGAGGTGGTCACGGCCGACGCGGACACCGTTGAGATGCGCCTCGTACAGGCCGAGCGCGGTGACGTACAGCCGGGCCCGCCGTACCTTCTGGCGCCGCAGGGAGAACTCTCGGCGCAGCCGGGTCACGGCGTGCAAGGTGGGCGTGACCCTCCCCCACGGGCCCTCACCCCACGGCGCCGCCTGCCGCGCGGCCGCCCATCCGGTGTCGTCGAAACCGGCACCGCGCCAGTCCCCGTCGGGCTCCTGGTCGGTGACCTTCCAGGCGGCGTCCGTCACGATCCGCCGCTCGCCAAGGGCCGTCCGCACGACGAGGACGGCGAGCAGACCGGCGGGACCCTTGGTGGCGTTGACTGCCTCGACCGCGATCACGTTGCCCCCGGACACCACCTGGCCGAGGACGTCCACGACGGCGGGCCGCTGCCAGTCCTGGTTGTCCGTGGCCAGGTCAGTGCCGGCCACCTCGCGGCCGTTGACGGACACCGAGTAGGCGTTGTCCGCGGTGATGACGAGCGTGGCCGAGGTGATCTCCCCGGGCAGGTCCACGGTACGCCGGAACCAGCGGGTGGCGGCCGGAACACTGCTCGCCGGATCACCCTCCGGGAACCAGATCCAGTGACCGCCCTCGAGGGACGGCGCGTCGGTCAGTTCCGCGGGAGCGGAGATCCACCGCGCGGACCACTGCCCGGCGTCCATCAGGCCGGTCTCCCACCAGGCCGGCTCGCTCCACCCGGAGGCCCTGCCCTCGCCGTCCCAGACCCGCACGGTCCAGAAGTACCGTGTCCTCGGCCGCAGTTCAGGACCTGCGTAGGGGACGAGGTGCGACTCGTCGGAGGCCACGCGGCCGCTGTCCCAGACGTCGGGCTGCGCCAGCGCGGAGGCGGTGGTGGCCACCCGCAACTGGTAGGCGCTCTGCCGCAACCCCGGCTCGTCCGAGGCCATGGGCCAACTGAACCGCGGACGCGGCTCGTCCAGGCCCAGCGGATGCCGGGCGTACTCGACGGCGGGGGCGGTGATCTCGACGGGTGCGGACCGGCCGCCCGCCCGGGCAGTGGTGGGGGACACGGGAACGGCCTGGGCCGGCCCGGCTCCGGCGGCCGCGGCGGCAACCACGGCCGCCGTGCTCGCCAGGACATCTCTACGGCTGATCACTACGCCACCTCGCACGGGTAGGAATTGAATCGTTTCACATGGGGTGAGCGTGGCCACCGTAGAGGCGTGGACGCGAGGGGTCAATGCACAACGCTTGGCGGTCGGGCACCCGCGGCCGGCCTTCTACCTGCTTCGGCGGCGGCGGGCAGCGTCGGAATGGAAGGAGAGGAGTCAGTAAGCGCTTAGAGCCAGTAAGCGCTTGTGGTGGTGCGCGTGTTACGGGTGGTGACTTCTGCGTAGGGGACGGGAGACTCAGGAGGGCAGCCCACTCGACGCGCCGCCGTAGGGAAGAATTGAACGGTTTCAATCAGCGGTGGCCACGCGGCCGGAATACCGGTCCACCTGGTCAAGGGCAGTGAGTAGGCCGTCGGCCGCACCGCGGCTTGCTTAGGCGGTGCGGCTTGACGATCCTCGCGATGCCCCGGCGTTCCTATCACCCGGCAGCGACCCCGAACGCCGGCTTTCTGCCCCCGCTGAGTCAAAACACGACAGCTGCTACCGCCGGCCAGGGACGTTTCCGGCACCGGGCGTCTGGCCGGCGGAACGGGTTGCACGGCCGACGCGTCACCCTGACCCAGCGTCACGTCGGCGGATGTCGGCTCAGGAGGCGTCCACCAGGGTCCGGCCGTAGGTGACGACCGAAGTGGTGACGCCGTTCGCGTAGTTGGACTGCACGCGGGACCGTTCGGCCGCGTTGGGGACGGCGTTGGTGCAGGCGGTGCCGGCGCTGGAGCCGGACATCAGCTGCGAGCACGGGCCGGGCTTGGTGTCCGGCAGACCGAGGCTGTGACCGAGTTCGTGGGCGGCGATCCGGGTCTTGTTGTAGCCCTGGTTCACGGCCTGACTGCCGAGTTCGACGCGGACCTGGCGGCCGGGGCGGACGGGACCGAGCGTGGCCTGCGGCCAGCCCGTCGTCGCGACGATCACGATCTCCGCGGCGCCGCCGGGTGCCGCTTCCACCAGCCTCACATTGGTGACGTTGGCGTTCCACGAGGCGACCCCGGCCGCGATGGCGGCTTCCCAGCCCGCGGCGCGGCTGTCGTCGTAGCGGAGGGTCACCACCGCCGCCTGGGCGCTGGGGGGTTCGACGTAGGGGGCGGCGGACGCGGCACCCGCCGTCGCGAGGACGAGCGCCGTCGCGGACGTACCTGCCTTGATCCATGTGACGAGGGGCATTGCTGCTCCTGTTCCGTGGGGGGAGTCCGGCCCCGGCAGGACCGGGTTCGTGAAGGGAGCGGCTCAGTTGTCCGGTGGGGCCGGACACACCTCTGGCCGGCCTCCGGGACCATACGATGGTATGCCGGGACCGCTCGGACAGTCATGCACCTGTCATGTTGATTTTCCGTCATGTTCGGTGAGGGGGCGACGACTCGGGCCGGTCCCCTCTGGGGGGGCAGAACATCGCGCCCGCAGCCCGTGCTCGTCACGGCCCAGGGTGCGGTGCCGTGAGGTAGTGCTGCACGGTCGGTGCGAGCCAGGCTGTGATTTCTTCCGGGTGCAGGTGCACGGCGGGCGGGAAGCGCAGGACGTAGCGGGTGAGGGCCAGGCCGAGGAGTTGCGCGGACACCAGTGCGGCGCGCGCCGGCGCCTGTTCCGGGTCGGGGCACACCCGCCGGGCCAGGGGAAGCAGCTGGTCGCTGAAGATGCCCCGCATGCGCTCGGCGCCGGCGTCGTTGGTCGCGCCGACCCTCAGGAGTGCGGTGAGCACCTCGTTCCTCTCCCACTGGTCCAGGAAGTGCGTCACCAGTGTCCGGCCCTCCTCGCCGCGTGGCAGTGAGGCGGCATCCGGCAGCTTCAGGTCGATGGCGACGGCCGCCGCGAACAGGCCCTCCTTGTTGCCGTAGTAGCGCATGACCATGGAGGGGTCGATCTTCGCCTGGTGGGCGATGGCGCGGATGGTGGCGCGCTCGTAGCCGTCGGCGGCGAACCGCTCGCGGGCCGCCTCGAGGATGGCCCGGCGGGTGGCGTCGGAGCGGCGGGCGGGGGCGGGGGACGTGCTCTCGTTCATGCCAACGATCGTAGGCCAACGCGCATTGGCCAACAAGCATAGGCCAACAAGTGTTGACTCGGAGGCGGCACACGCCTACCGTTGCCAACATGCGTTGACCAACGAATGTTGGCCTACGCGTGTTGGCGATTGGGAGGTCACTGTGAACGGCACCAGCAGCACCGGCAAGGGCACCGGCCCCGCCCCGGGCGCCACGCACCCCGTGATCGTCGTCGGCGCCGGCCCCACCGGCCTCCTCCTGGCGGGCGACCTCGCCGAGGCCGGCGTCGCCGTCACCCTGCTGGAGAAGCGCCCCCGCCAGGTCAGCAACCTCTCCCGGGCGTTCGGAGTGCACGCCCGCACACTGGAGCAGCTCGACGCCCGCGGCCTCGCCGACGACCTGCTCGCCACCGGCAGCACCATCACCCGGCTGCGTCTCTTCCGCCGCCTCTCCCTCGATCTGAGCACCCTGCCCTCCCGCTTCCCCTTCCTGCTGATCACCCCCCAGTACGAGGTCGAACGTCTCCTGGAGCAGCGCGCCCGGCGGCTCGGCGTCCGGTTCCACCACGAGACCGAGCTTCTCGCGCTGCGCCAGGACGCCGACGGCGTCGACCTCGACGTCCGCACCCCGGACGGAACACCCGCCACCCACCGCGCCGCCTACGTCGTCGGCACCGACGGCCACCGCAGCGCCGTGCGCCAGGCCGTCGGGCAGCCCTTCCCCGGCGTCTCCGTCATCACCTCCCTCTTCCTCGCCGACGTCCGCCTCGCCGAGAAGCCCGGCAGCGTCCTCACCGTCGACGGCACGGGCGACGTGTTCGCGATGATCGCCTCGTTCGGCGACGGCTGGTACCGCGTCATGGGCTGGAACCGCCGCAACGAAGTCCCCGACGACCATCCCCTCGACCTCGGCGAGGTCAAGGACGTCACCCGCCGCGCCCTGGGCACCGACTACGGCATGCACGACGCCCGCTGGCTCTCCCGCTTCCACAGCGACGAACGCCAGGCGCCCCAGTACCGGGTCGGGCGGGTCTTCCTCGCCGGCGACGCCGCCCACATCCACTCCCCCGCAGGCGGCCAGGGCATGAACACCGGGCTGCAGGACGCCGCCAACCTCGGCTGGAAACTCGCCGCCGTCGTCAAGGGCCAGGCCCCCGACAGTCTTCTGGACACCTACCAGGCCGAACGCCACCCCGTCGGCAAGGCGGTCCTGCGCAGCAGCGGCGGCCTCGTCCGCCTCGCCCGCGCGCACAACCCCGCCCTGCGCGCCCTGCGCGCAACCGTCACCGCCCTGATCAACACCGCCGCCCCCGCCCGCACCAGAGCCCTCGCCCAGATCACCGGCATCGGCTACCGCTACCCCGCCCCACGCGGCGCCCACCCCCTCACCGGGACCCGCGTCCCGGACGTCGCCCTCGCCGGCGACCGCCGCCTGTACCAGGCCCTGCGCGGCGGACGCTTCGTCCTCATCACCCCGCCCGCCGTGCGGCTCCCCCACGACGCCGTCCCGGACGGCCGGCACGGCACACCGCCGGCCGTGGAACACTGGGCAGGCGACCGGCGGACCGCTGTGCTCGTCCGCCCCGACGGATACGTGGCCTGGGCAGCGGACGACGCCCGCACCGCGGACCTCGAAGCCGCCCTGGCCGCACGGTTCCCCACCGCCGGCTGACCGTCCCGGCCCTGCCCCCGGCCGACCGCCTCTTGGTCCAGGGTGCCGCGGCCCGCCGTCCCGTCCGCATTGCTCATACGCCGTTGCGCGGCATATGTTGGCGGGATGAGCGAGCGTCCGCTGCAGGAGCCGACCCTGTTGATCCTCACGGCACTGGCCGACCGGCCCCGGCACGGGTACGCCGTCACCCAGGAGGTCAAGGCGCTGTCCGAAGGGCGGGTCGTACTGCGGACCGGCACGCTCTACGGGGCCCTGGACCGTCTCCTCCAGGACGGGCTCATCGAGGTGCACCGGGAGGAAGTCGTCGACGGGCGGGCCCGGAAGGTGTACGCCCTCGCGCCGGCCGGGCGCGAGACGCTGTCGGCGGCGGCCGACCGGATGGCGGCGACCGCCCGCGAGGCCACCCGCCGGCTCGGGCTCACCGGCCGCCCCGCGACGCAGACGTGATCGGGCCGCTCCTGCGGCTGTATCCGCGGCGGTACCGCATCGAGGCCGGACAGGAGATCCTCGCCGTCCACCGTGAGTCGATGGCCGGCGCCCGCGCCGCGGACCGGCTCCGGGAGGCCGCCGACATCGCCGGCCATGCCCTGCGGATGCGGTTCGGGGTGACGTCCTCGAGCGCGGCCGGGCGGCTGCTGGCGCAGGCCGCCCCGCAGGTCGCCGGGGTCGCGGCGGCCTACTGCGGGCTGCACCTGAGCCGCTGGTACACCGCGGCGTCCCTGTCCCCCGCCTTCCCGCCCCTTGACGCCGACAGCTGGACCGTGCGGCTGTTCACGTCCGCGCTCGTGGCCGTCGGCGCCGTCACCGCGCTCACCAGCCGGTGGCGGGCCGGAGTGTGGGCGGCCGTCGTCGGGCTGGTGGCTTTCGCGGCCGCCACCGTCGTCAGCGGGCCCGCTTTCGGTGATCCCGTCGTCACGCCCCTCATGGCCCTGCTCGCCGCGCTGGCCCTGGCGGCCGCCCCGCCCGATCTGCCGCCGGGGAAGCGAGACCGTGCGACCGCCGGGGCGACGGCCGCCGCGGTGTGGGCGCCCGTCACCGCGCTGTACGCCGGTGTGCTGCCGGTGAGTACCGACTACGGGTTGTGGCCCCTGCTGGTGCTCGGGGCCTGTGGGATTGCGCGGGCCCTGCGGCGGCGGACTCTCGCCGTCGTCCGCGCGGCCGCGACGGTCGTGGCCTGTCCGTTGTTCCTCGCCTACGCCCACACCGTCGGGCCCTGAGGCGTTCGGCCGGCGCCGGGGGCATCCCCGCCGCCTGATAGTCAGTTGAGCGACATATACTCGTGGTCGTCCTGTCACCGTCCAGGACGCCCCGCTCGCGTGCCCGGTTCCGGGACGCGCCGACACCCAGGTGGCCCCCCGATGCCGTTCACGCTCTCCCACCCGGCCGCCGTACTGCCGTTGCTGCGCCCCCCGTTCTCGGCGGCCGCCCTGGTCTGCGGGACCATCGCACCGGACGTGCCGTACTTTCTCGGCGCGGCCGGCATCCCCGTGAGCGCACAGTCCTGGTACGAACCGTTCCTCAACGCCACCACGTCCCATCAGCTGTCCGGGGTCGCCGTACCGGCGGTCTTCGGGGCCGCGTTGATGGCTGCATACGCCGTGGTGCGGCGGCCGGTGGCCGCTCTCCTGCCGGCCGGGCCGTCTCCCGTCGGCCGGGACCGGCGCGGCCGTCCCCTGCGGCGGGCGGGATGGGTACTGCTGTCCCTCGCCATCGGCATCCTCACCCACCTGGTGTGGGACTCCTTCACGCACGCCGACGGGTATCTGGTGACGCACCTGGGTGTTCTGCGGTCCCACCTGGTCGGGGACCTCACCGTGGCCCGCGCCGTGCAGCATCTCAGTACGGCCCTGGGTCTTGTGGCCGTCGCCGTCTTCCTGTGGCGCAGGCTGCGCGGCGGCGCCCCGGCGGGGCGGGGCGGCGAGGAGGACTCCCTGTCCGGGGCCGCCCGGCGGGCCGTTGTCGGCGCCCTCGCCGTCGTGGCGGTGGCCGGCGCCGCCGCCAACACCGCGCCCCTGGCCGATTATCGGGGAGTCGGCGCGCGGGACGTCACCGAGGCGCTTTTGTCGGACTGGGTCACCGGCGGCGGCGCCGCTCTGGCCTGCGCCGTCCTGGCGTACGCCGGGGGATGGTGGGCGCACAGGGCGGTCCCGTCCGGGCGGGCGTGAAGCGCGCCGTGGCGTCCCGTTCCCCGGACGCTCTTCGCCGACCACCCCGCGTGAGCGAGCAGCAGCCCGCCTGACGCGGCCAGACGTGCGTGTCTCACGTCCGCGCGTAGGTGAGGCAGTCCACCTGCTCGCGCTCGTAGCCCACGGTGATGGCCGGGGCGTGGCACTCGAGCCCGCTGTTGTGGCGGCAGTCGGCCATCTTGCACGCTCCGACCCGGCCGGTGGTCGACGGCTCACCGCCCTCGATGTCGGCGCCCATGAACGTGTCGCAGACCGGACTGTCGAGGTCTCCCACGGTGATCGCCGCGGCGTGGCAGGTGTGGTCGTGGTTGTAGGCGCAGCCCTCGGCCGCGCATTCGCTGATGACGGGCAGTTGCATGACGGGGGTGGCTGCCATGGCGGATCGCCCTTCTCGTGAGCACGTGCGGAGCGTCCGGAGCTTTCGGCGCGACATCCGTCCGGGCCGGGCGCTCGCGGAACGCTGCTTTCCTGTCTTCCACTGTCCGCGACGGCAGGGGGCGGCGCACGTCCGCAGGCGGCACGGGACACGGGAATTCTGGGCTACCTGCCGTGCAGATGGGTGCTCAGGCGTGACAGCAGGGGCAGCGCCGCCTCGAGCGTCCTGCGTTCGTCGGAGCTGAGGACGTCGTTGATCGCGGCGCCGAGCCAGTCGGCACGCCGTCGGCGTTCCTCGGCCAGACGGTCATGTCCCGCCGGTGTGAGGTGGAGCAGGAGCTTGCGCCCGTCGCCGGGGTGCGCCTCGGCCCGCACGAGGTCCCGGGCCAGGAGGTCTTTGACCGTCTTGGCGGCCGACTGGTGGCTGACTCCCCGCTGTTGGGCGATCTCGGCGGTGGTCAGCGGGCCGCCGCGGTCCAGGTAGCCCAGGACCGCGGCCTCGCCGGGCGGCATCGTGTCGGCGGTGCGCACCGTGCGCACGAGCTCTCCGATGGTCAGGCGGAGTTCCTCGGCCAGTTGTCTGTCGTCCATGACCGCCACTCTACCCGCTTACATCAATCACGTTGTACAGTCTGGTTGTAGATATTGCGACGGCTCGGAAGGCCCCTCCCGTGAAGCTCACCAAGCACGCCCATGCCTGCGTCACGATCGAGAAGGGCGGCACCCGCCTGGTCATCGACCCCGGCACCTTCACCCCGGACGCGGCCGAAGCCGTCGCCCGGGCGCACGCCGTACTGATCACGCACGAACACTTCGACCACTTCGACGAACAGCTCGTCGCCGCCGCTCTGGAGGCCCGGCCCGGCCTGCTGGTCTACGGCACCGCCGTCGTGGCGGCAGCCCTCGGCAGCCACGACGGGCGCGTGCAGGCCGTCACCGCGGGCGACGCCTTCACCGTCGGGTCCGTCACCGTCGGCGTCCACGGTCACCGGCACGCGCTGATCCACCCCGACATCCCGTGCCCCGACAACGTCGGCTACCTCCTCGACGACGGTGCCGTCCACCATCCCGGCGACGCCTACTGCGTGCCCGACGCCCCCGTGCGCACCCTGCTGCTGCCGACCAGCGGCCCCTGGACGAAACTCGGTGAAGCCGCCGACTACGTCCGCGCCGTCAAGCCCGAGCGCGTCATCGAGATCCACGAACTCATGCTCAGCGACCTCGGGCGGCAGTCCACCGCGCGTCTGCTCGGCGAGGAGGGACTGACCGGCGTTCCGGTCGAGCGCCTCGGTCCCGGTGCCGGCGTTCAGCTGTGAGACCCCCCGGCGTCTTCCGTGAGGGTCCGGGTCTCCCCCGGCGCCACGGTCACCGTGCGCCCGGCCAGGACCACGCGGATCGGTGACTCCGCCGATTCGGGCACCTCGATCTCGATCTCCCCTTCGCGGCGGCGTATGCCGATGCCCCAGTGGCCCCGGTAGCGCAGGGAGAAGCTGTACTCCGACAGGGCGGGCAGCGGCACCGGGTCGAGGTGGAGGGCGTCCTCGCGGGTCTCCAGGCCGGTCAGCCCGCGTTGCACCAGGTCCAAGGTGCCGGCCATGGCGCCGAGGTGGATGCCTTCGCCGGTGGTACCGCCCTGGATGTCGGCGATGTCGGCCTCCAGGGCCTCACGGACGTAGCGCCACGCGTCGGCCCGCCGGGCGCGGGCGAGGACGAGGCCGTGGACGAGTCCGCTGAGCGTGGAGCCGTGGCTGGTGCGCCGCAGGTAGTGGTCGACGGTCCTGCGCCATGTCTCGTCGTCGACGTCGTAGCCGAGGCGGTCGAACAGGCCGCGCAGTTCCGTTGAGGAGAAGAGGTGGCCGAGCATCAGGACGTCGGCCTGCTTGGACGCCTGGTACCGGTTCACGGAGTCGCCCTCGGCCTCGAGGATGCGGTCGAGCCGCCGGATGCTGGGGTAGCGGGCGCGGTAGGCGTCCCAGTCCAGCTCGGCGAGGTCGCCGTACCCGTCGAACTGGCTGATGACGCCCTGGTGGAACGGGACCCGCAGCCGGCGGGAGACCTCCTCCCACTTCGGGAGTTCGCCGGCGTCCAGTCCGATGCGTTCGAAGAGTTCCTCGCGCCGCCACACCGGCACGCGCCGCACCAGGTCGAGGGCCCGGCTCAGCACCCAGGCGGCGGTGACGTTGGTGTACGCGTTGTCGTCCAGGCCCGGACGGTCGGCGTCCGGGTAGCGGTCGTGGTACTCGTCGGGGCCGACCACGCCGCGGATGCGGTATCGGCCGGTGCCGGGCTCGTACTCGGCGCCGTCCGCCCAGAAGCGGGCGATCTGCAGCAGCATCTCGGCGCCCCTGGTGTGCAGGTACTCGGTGTCGCCGGTGGCCTCGCAGTACTGCCACACGTTGTAGGCGATCGCCGAGCCCACATGGTGCTGGAGGTGGGAGTGGTCGGGCAGCCAGCGGCCGGAGCGCGGGTTGAGGTGCAGCTGCTGGGTCTCCTCACGGCCGTCGCTGCCGGACTGCCACGGGTACATGGCCCCGCTGCGGCCCGCCGCGCGGGCGGCCCGGCAGGCTCTCGGCAGGCGCCGGTGGCGGTAGTCGAGCAGGGCCCGCGAGACCTCCGGGAAGTGCAGGTTGAGGTACGGCAGGACGAACAGCTCGTCCCAGAACACGTGCCCCCGGTACGCCTCCCCGTGCAGGCCGCGGGCGGGCACGCCCACGTCCAGGTCGGCGGTGTTGGGGGACAGCGTCTGCAGCACGTGGAACAGGTGGAGGCGCAGGATGCGGCCCGCCTCGCCCGGCACCCGGATGTCCGCGCCGCGCCACAGGCGGGCCCACGCCGTGGTGTGCGAGGCGAGGAGCTCCGGGAAGGCGTCGGCCTCGGCCACCCGGTCGAGCGCCGCGCCGAGGGGGTCGGCGATCGCCCGGTCGCGGGAGGTGTGCAGGGCCACCGTCTTGTCGACGACGGCGGGCCGGCCCGGGCCGACGGGCACCACCAGCCGGTGCACGGCCTTGCGGTGGGAGGGACGGATCTCCGACGCCGTGGCGGGCTCGGAGGTGACCGTGCGGGCCGCCATGCCGATGCCGATGTCGGAGGCGCTGGTGCGGCAGCTCAGCCAGGCCGTGTCCGCCGCCGAGGCGCCGGTGCGCATCCGGACCAGGTGGTGCCGTGCCAGAGACCGGTAGCGGCGGACGTTGCTGTTGGTGACGTCGCCGTCGAGGGCGGACTCCACCTCGATCTCCCCGGACCAGCCTTCGGCGGTGACGACGGTCCGCAGCGCGGCGAGATGCGGGTCCACCATGTGCACCAGGCGGACCTGCTCCACCTCCAGCACGCCCGCTCCGTGGACCTGGTAGCGGAATGTGCGGGTGAGCACGGCCCGGCGCAGGTCCAGGGTGTGCCGGTGGTCGATCAACCGGCGGGTGTCCGGGGAGAACCAGGGGCCCGTCGCCCCGTCGGCGAAGCGCGGACGGAGACGCAGGGGCAGCCAGTCGGGCAGGTTCACCATGTCCTCGTTCACCACCTGGCGTCCCGCCACGGTGGACTCCAGGCGGTTGTAGACGCCGGCGGCGTACGTGCCCGGGTAGTGCAGGAGGCCCGCCCGGCTCTCGGGCACGGCGCCCCGGGTGGCGAAGCGGCCGTTGCCGAGGGTGCAGAGCGACTCCCGCAGCCGTTCCCCGCCCGGGACGTACCCCTCGTACTCCCAGGTCCATTCCGACATGCTGCCCTCTCTTCGGTTGTGCGGGGCGCGAGCCGGCACCGCCCGGTGTCAGCCCCGTTGCGGGACGACGGCCACGGGGCACGCGGCGTGGTGCAGCAGGACGTGGGCCACCCGGCCGAGCTGCAGCCCGATGTGGCCGTGCCGCCGCCTCGCCCCCACGACCAGCAGGTCGGCCTGGGAGGAGGCCTCCTGGAGCACCTGGTGGGCGGGCCCTTCGGCCGTCCGTCGGTTCACGTCGGTCCCGGGGTGCTCGCGGACCGCCTCGGACAGCACGTCGGTGAGCAGCGCGGAGGCGCGTTCCTCGCGTACGCCCGCGGCGTCGTCGACGATCAGCGGGTGGTCGACGGGCTCGTGGGCCGGACGGCGCCAGGCCCGGACGGCGTCCAGGGCGCAGCCGCGTGCCTCGGCCTCGCGGAAGGCGAAGCGTACGGCGGCCGAGCTCCGCGTGGGGTCGGCGACGCCCACGACGACACGGCCGTACCCTCCCTGCCGGTTCCGCGTCCCGCCGCGCACCACGATCACCGGGCAGACGGCCCGGGCGGCCACCGTGAGGCTCACCGAGCCGAGCAGCATCCCTGCGACCCCGCCGCGCCCGCGCGAGCCCGTGACCAGCGTGGAGGCATCGTGGGCCGCGTGCAGAAGCGCGGACACCGCGTCCTCGGACACGACGTCGCCCGACACCTCCAGGTCCCGGCGGCGCAGACGGGCGCGCTCGACGCCGGCCGCCACGATGTTGTCGGCCATGACCTCTTCGGCGGGGCGGCCGGTGGCGAAGGACGGCACGCGGGTCTCGTACCGCTCCCACAGCGACGCGTGGACGATCCGCAGGGGAAGCCCGAGACGGGCGGCCTCGTCCACGGCCCAGTCCACCGCCTCCAGGCTGGAGCCTGATCCGTCGACGCCCACGACCAGGGGGAGCCTCACGGTCACCACCGCCTTCCTGCACCGGTCCGGGACGGGCTCGTCACTTCGGAGGGGCGCATCCGGGACACCTCGCAACTCTCCCTCGCCGTGCGGCTCGCGCGGGCCGTGGAGGAGGTCGTGGACGCCGAGCCCCGCCTCATCGGTGTGTCCGCCGGTCGGCGGGAGTGATGCGCTTGCCGGTGAGGTGTGTGGGCCGGATCGACACCCATACGTCGCGGGTGCCGCCGGCCCACGTCTCGGTGTGGGCGCGCCGGGCGAGTTCCCGTACGGCGTCGGGTTCCGTGACGGTGCTCGCGGGGCCGACGGCGAGGACGCTCCAGCCCCGGCTCAGCGCCTCGTCGACGTGGTCGACCTCGAAGGCGACCTCGTTCCCGGCCGCTGCGGCGGGCACGGAGCCGGGCTTGGTCCGGAAGACGATCGCCTCGTCCACGACCTCGTAGTTGACCGGGACGACCGCGGGGCGTCCGCCGGGCGTCGTCACGGCGACGCGTCCCACGCCGTGTGTGGACAGCAACTGCCTGCACTCCTCGGGGCCGAGGTCGCGCAGCTGCGGGTGCGGCAGGGCGTGACCCTGGCCGGGCGGCCGGTCGGCGCCTGCCCCGCGGAGCGCCGAGGCGGTGGTGTCGAGGGCGCCGGCCAGGGCGAGGAGGGTCGCGGTGGTCGGGTCGGCCGGCTGTTCCTCGACGTACGCCAGGTACTGGGGCGAGATCCGGGCCCGGCGCGCCGTCTCCTCCCGGCTCAGCCCGCGCCGGCGGCGTTCGACGGCCACGCGCCGGCCGATGTCGCCGGGGTTGGGCGTGCCCGGAGCAGTGGCGGGTTGCTCCCCGGTGACCGGCGGGGAGGTGCCGTCGGCCGTCCCGGCCTCTTCGGATTCCAGGTGCTGGATGTGCGCGTCGGGGCCGGGGAACATGAGCGTCACGTTCTCCGTGTCCGACCAGCGCACGTCGTAGGGAGGTGTTCCGTCCTCGTGGTGCAGTCCGACGATCTCGCCGTCGCGCCTGACGACGCCGGTGGTCGAGCTTTCGACGACGAGCCGGTCGCCGAGGTGAGCATGCATGTCCGCTGCCCCTCTTCCCGGAGTGGTGCTGTCTCCAACGTGCCACGGGCGGCACACGGTCGCACGGCACGGCTTGCGTACGGCCGCCGGTGCGGGCGGGTGCGGACCGGGACGTGTGTCACGGCCGCGCCGACAGACCGGCGGCCGCGGGCCGTTCCTCCAGCCGGCGCCGGACGCGCGCCGTGAGGTCGCGCAGCGGCTCGGAGACCGACGCGCGCGGGGCGACGGGTTCCCGGATCCGGCGGGCCGACGGCGGCAGTGCGCCCAGGTCCGCGGTGAGCCTGTCCCGGCATGCGCCGAGCGTGGTGCGGGGGCGGGTGCGCCGCCCGTCCCGCATCACTGTCTCCAGCAGGGGTTCCGTGCCGTCGGGGGCCCGCTCGCCGGCCAGGGCGATCACGTCGGCGCATCCGGCGCCGCGGAACACCTGCTTGGGCGCGGGCGCCGTCACCTTCGCCGACGACAGTTTCATCACCGGCCGGCCGTCGTACTCCACCATCTTGTAGGCCGTGTCCAGGTACGGCGCGTCGGCCGACACGCCGACGCGGGTGCCGACGGCGTAGATGTCGATCGGGGCGCCGGAGCGGACCAGGTCCTCCACCGCGTACTCGTCCAGGCCGCCGCTCGCGGTGATCCGCACGCCGGGCAGGCCGGCGTCGTCGAGCAGGGCACGGGCGCGCCGCGCGAGGGCGCCGAGGTCGCCGCTGTCGAGCCGTACCGCGGAGCCGGCGTCGTGGACGGCGGGCCCGAGGTCCCGCAGGACGCGCGCCGCGGTGCGTACGCCTTCCTCGGTGTCGTAGGTGTCCACCAGGAAGGTCACCGGTCCGGGGTGGGCCCGTGCGAAGGCACGGAAGGCGTCCTCCTCGGTGGGGAACGCCTCGACGTAGGAGTGGGCCATGGTGCCGACGGCCGGGATGCCCAGGGCGGTGGCGGCGGCCACGTTGCTGGTGCCGGCGAAGCCGGCCATCGCGCCCGCGCGGACCGCCTGGAACCCGGCCTGCGGGCCGTGGGTGCGGCGCAGGGAGAAGTCCACCACCGGATGCCCGGCCGCCGCGAGGACGCACCGTACGGCCTTCGAGGCGAGGGTGGTCTGGTGGTTCAGCTGGTTGAGCACGTACGTCTCGACGAGCTGTGCCTCGGGGAGGGGCGCGGTCACCTCGAGCAGGGGCTCCCCGGCCAGGACGGTCCGGCCCTCGGGGACCGCCCGCACGTCGCCGGTGAACTCCAGACCCAGCAGGGGCCGCAGGTCGCGCGGCGGGCGGTGCAGCGCGGCGGCGAACGCCTCGACGTCGGTGGGGTCGACCAGAAGGCCGGAGAGGTGGTCCAGGGCCGATTCGAGTCCGGCCGCGACCAGGAAGCCGCGCCCGGCCGGCAGGTCGCGCGCGAAGAGGCTGAACGTCGCGGGTGCGGTCATGCCCTCCCGCAGGTAGGACATGGCCATCGTCACCTCGTACAGGTCGGTGGTCGTCGCGTCGGACATGTGCATCGCCTCTTCCGCCGTGTCCGGCCGTCCTCGTGTCACCGGGGGAACCGGCCGGCCCAGAGGGGCTCGACCTGCTCCCACTCGGCGTCCCACTGCGTGTACCTCCTGCGGTCCAGTGTGTGACGCACGCCCACCCGCGCCACGTACAGCGCGCTCGCCACGCCGACCGCCGCCGCGCCGCCCGCGAACCAGCCGGTGGTCACGGCCTGCTCCTTGGTCATCGGGGGTCCGGTGACGTCTCCGTCGCCCGTCACCCACACCCGTACCGTGGCGCCCTCCCGGGTGTCGGACTTCACCGGTGTGCTGCCCGTCCGCACCGTTCCGTCGTCGTCGGTCCAGCGGATGCTCGCCTGCTCCTTCGCCGTGGCGCCGATGTTCTCGGTGATCGACTCCACCGAGGCGTTCACCTGGTGCCGCTCGGCCAACTGGGTCTGAACGGTGTGCATCCCCGAGTGGTAGGCGGTCCGTCCCGCGCCCAGGGCGACGGCCGGAAGGCCCAGGGCGAGGACCAGCAGCAGGAAGCAGCCGAACCAGGACTCGAAGCGGTCCGACGGACGGCGCAGCGGGTTCGCCGTGCCGGGTGTGTGTTCCCGGTGCGGCGGCAGCGGTCCGGACGGGCGCGGATTGCGTGCGCTCATGACTCGCCCTCCAGCAGGTCGCCGGCGGCCCCCCTCGTCCTGCTTCCAGACTGGAGGAAGAGGGCGTGCCGGTCACAGGGCCGAAGGTCCCGGGGCGGGCTGCTCCGCCGTCCCCGCCCGGCGGAGACGGTGGGGCCGAGAGGCCCGTAGGCAGCGGTTCGGGATCGGGGTACTCGTCGGGCGGAGGGACGGTACGGGGGTCCGTGGCCTTCCCTCGGGTCCACGGCTCCGGGGTCAGCGTCCTTCAGCGTCCTTCCTTCCCACAGCCGAACGAGCCGGAGGGTACCGTCATGTGGTCGATCGTCACCGCGGGGTCGGGCCGCCCCCGCGCGGAGGTGTGCGAGACGCACACCGCGGTCCTGTTCTTCGCCGGTGACCGCGTCTACAAGGTGAAGAAGCCCGTCGATCTGGGTTTCCTGGACTACACGGCGGTGCAGGCCCGCCGGACGGCGTGCGAGCGCGAGGTGGAGCTCAACCGCCGCTTCTCCCCCGACGTCTACCTGGGGCTCGGCGAGCTGCGCGAGCCCGGCGCCGGGGATCCTGAGCCGCTCGTGGTGATGCGCCGGATGCCCGCGGACCGCCGTCTCTCCCGCCTGGTGCGGGAGGGGGCGGCCGTCGACGACGTCCTGCGGTCCGTCGCCCGGCAGCTCGCGGCCTGGCACGCCCGGGCGCCCAGGGGTCCGGAGGTGGACGAGCAGGGGACCCGGGACGCGCTGGCCGCGCGCTGGGAGGACAGTTTCCGGCAGGTGCGGGAGCTGGCCGGGGACGGCGGCCTGCCGGAGGAGGTGCCCGAGGTGGAGCGGCTGGTACGTCGCTATCTGGCGGGCCGTGGGCCTCTGTTCGACGCTCGGATCGAGCAGGGCCGGGTGGTCGACGGCCACGGCGATCTGCTCGCCGAGGACGTCTTCTGCCTCGACGACGGCCCGCGCCTCCTCGACTGCCTGGAGTTCGACGACCGCCTCCGCCATGTCGACGGCCTCGACGACGCCGCGTTCCTCGCCATGGACCTGGAGCAGCTCGGCGCCCCGGTGGCCGCGGCGTACTTCCTCGCGCGGTACGGCGAGTACTCCGGTGACCCCGCGCCGCCTTCCCTGTGGCACCACTACGTCGCCTACCGCGCGTTCGTCCGCGCCAAGGTCTCCCTCATCCAGGCACGCCAGGGCGGGCCGGGAGCGGAAGCGGCGTTCCGGCGGCTGGTCTCCACGACGCTGCGCCATCTGCGGACGGCGGCCGTGGGTCTGACGCTGGTCGGCGGGTTGCCGGGCAGCGGCAAGTCGACCCTGGCGGGGGCGCTGGCCGACCGGTCGGGTGTCACCCTGCTCAGCAGCGACAGGCTCCGCAAGGAGCTGGCGGGCATCCCGGCGGAGCGGTCCGCGGCGGCGGGGTACCGCGAGGGGATCTACACGCCGGAGTGGACGGCGAAGACGTACGCGGCGCTGCTCGACCGCGCGAGGACGCTGTTGTCCGCCGGGGAGTCCGTCGTCCTGGACGCCTCCTGGTCCGACGCGGCCCAACGGGACGCCGCCCGTCGCGTCGCCGAGCGGACGGACGCGGACCTGGTCGCCCTGCACTGCCATGTGCCGGGTGACGTGGCGGCGGCCCGGCTCGACGCGCGCACGTCGGGGCCCTCCGACGCCGACGCCTCCGTCGCCGCCGCGATGCGGGCCGCGGAGCCGCCGTGGCCGGAGGCCGTCCCGGTCGACACCGGCGGCTCGCTGGGCGCCGCGGTCGACGCGGCCCTGGCCGCCGTACGCCCGTGGGGCGCGGTGCAGGCGCCGGTGTTCCGGCGCCCCTACATGGAGCCCGACTGAGGGTGGCGCCCTGCCGTGCCCGATGCCGTCGACGTGTGAGGCCGCGGCCCGTGTCCCCGGTTGCCCGGGGGTCCGTACCGGGCGACGGTGGACAGAGGCGGCCGCGCCGTCAGGGAGTGGAAGACCATGCGAGCCCTCGTCTACCACGGTCCCGGAAGCATCTCCTGGGACACCGTCGCGGATCCCGTGATCGAGGATCCCGGTGACGCCGTCGTGCGCGTCGAGACCACGACGGTCTGCGGCACGGACCTGCACATCCTGCGCGGGGACCTGGCCGAGGTGGCGGGGGGCACGGTCCTCGGCCATGAGGCCGTCGGCGAGGTGGTCGCGACCGGCGACGGCGTCCGGCGGCTGCGTCCGGGCAACCGTGTGGTCGTCTCGTCCGTGTCCGCCTGCGGCCGCTGCCGGCCGTGCCGCGACCGTATGTTCGGGCAGTGCCGCGGGGGCGGCGGCTGGATCCTGGGCCATCTCGTTCACGGCACCCAGGCGGAGTACGTGCGGGTGCCGTTCGCCGATCACTCGACGCACCGCCTGTCCTTCTCCCCGTCGTCCGACGAGGCGGTCCTGCTCGCGGAGGTCCTTCCCACCGCCTACGAGGTGGGCGTGCGGAACGGCGAGGTGGGCCCCGGGGACACGGTGGTCGTGGTGGGCGCCGGGCCGGTCGGTCTCGCCACGGTGGCTGTCGCGCGGCTCTACTCGCCCCGCCGGGTCATCGCGGTTGATCTGTCCACCGCCCGGCTGAAGGCCGCGCTGCGCATGGGCGCCGACGCGGCCGAGGTGCCGGGGCGGATGATCGGCGAGCTGTACGACGGGCCGGGCGCCGACGTGGTGGTGGAGGCGTCGGGCGAGCCGGAGGGTTTTGTGCTGTGCACCCGCGCCGTCCGCACGGGCGGCCACATCGCCGTCATCGGTACGCCGGGCCGGTCCACCACGCTGCATCTGGAGTCGCTGTGGCGTAAGAACGTGACGATCAGCACCGGCCAGGTCGACACCTCGTCGACGCCCTGGCTGATGGAGCTGCTGAGGTTCGGACGCCTGCGGGTGTCCCCGCTGATCACCCATTCCCTGGGGCTCGAGCGGGCGGTGGAGGCCTACGAGGTGTTCTCGCACGGCACGGCGTCCGGCGCCCTCAAGGTCGCCCTGCATCACTGGCGCGACGACGGGGGTTCCGGCAGCGTGGAACAGCGGGGGTGACTCCGGCTGGGTGAGGTGATGGTCATGGCATCGTCCGAGGTACCGCGGATCGTCGTGGGCGTGGACGGCTCCTCGTCGTACGCCGCGCTGCGCTGGGCGGACCGGTACGCGCGGCTCGTCGGCGGTGCCGTCGAGGCCGTCAGTGTCTGGGACACGCCGTCCTCGCGAGGGTGGGGCGGACCGGCGATCGAGCCCCTGTTCGACGCGGAGCAGGCGCGGGACCGCTTCGCCCGGGAGCTGGACACGGTCTTCCCCGACGGTCTTCCGGCCGGGCTCACACAGCATCTGATCGAGGGCGATCCGTCCGACGTGCTGATCCGTGCCTCCGAGGGGGCCGAGGTGCTCGTCGTAGGCCGCCGCGGGCGCGGTGGTTTCGCCCGGGCGGTGCTGGGCTCGGTCAGCCAGCGGTGCGCCCAGCACGCGGCCTGCCCCGTGGTCGTGGTGCGCCGGGAGGACGATCCGACCCGCTGACCCCCTGGCCCGGCGGGGCCGCCCGTCCCCGGCCGTGCCCCGGTCGGCCCCTGCGTCCCCCGGCCGTTTCACCGATGCTGAGAGCTGGAGTACGACGACCGCGCACCACGTGATCGTCACCGGCTTCCGAAGGGACCGGTCACCATGAGCCCACACGTCACCTCCTCGGCCGTACCACCGCCCGGCCCTGCGGGTCCCCAGGGGTATCCGGCCCGGTTGACGGCCCGGCTCGACGCGCCGCTGTCGCGCTGGCTGTGGCTGGTCAAGTGGCTGCTCGCGCTCCCCCATCACGTCGTCCTGTTCTTCCTGTGGGCGGCGGTCGCGGGGGTGAGCGTGGTGGCGTTCTTCGCGATCCTGTTCACCGGCCGGTACCCGCGGCCGTTGTTCGACTTCACCTCCGGTGTGCTGCGCTGGAGCTGGCGTGTGGCGTACTACGCGTACGGCGCTCTGGGCACCGACCGCTATCCGCCGTTCACCCTCGCCGACGTCCCCGACTACCCGGCGCACTGGGACGTGACGTACCCGGAGCACCTGTCCCGCGGACTCGTCCTGGTGAAGTGGTGGCTGCTGGCCCTGCCGCACTACCTGATCCTAGGCTTCCTCGTCGGCGGCGCCCGTCTGGCCTGGTTCTCGGGCGGCCTCATCGGCCTGCTCACGCTGTTCGCGGGCGTCGCCCTGGCCTTCACCGGGCTCTATCCGCGCGGGCTGTACGACCTGCTGCTCGGCCTCAACCGCTGGGTGCTGCGGGTCGCCGCCTACGCGGTGCTGCTCACGGACGCGTATCCGCCGTTCCGGCTGGACCAGGGCGGGCGGGAGCCGGGGACGGCGGCGTGAGCCGCTCGCGAAGGCGCACGGGGTGTCACGTGGACTCACGAGAAGGAGCACCGACATGGTCCGTTACGTGTACGCGTTCGGCGAGGGCGGCCGGGACCAGGCCGACCTGCTGGGCGGCAAGGGAGCCAACCTGGCCGAGATGACCCGGCTGGGGCTGCCGGTGCCGCCCGGTTTCATCGTCACCACCGAGGCCTGCCGCGCGTTCCTGGCCACCGGCGGTGAACCGCCCGGCCTGTCGCGTGACGTCTCGGACCATCTGGCCACGCTGGAACGGGCCGCGGGGCGGCAACTGGGGCAGCGCGACGACCCGCTGCTGGTGTCGGTGCGCTCGGGTGCCCGCCATTCCATGCCCGGCATGATGGAGACGATCCTCGACGTCGGTCTCAACGACGACTCGGTGCTGGGCCTGGCGAAGTCCGCCGGTGACGAGCGGTTCGCCTGGGACTCCTACCGCCGCCTCGTCCAGATGTTCGGCTGCACGGTGATGGGCGTCGACGGCGCCCTGTTCGAGCAGGCGCTGGACGATCTGAAACGGAACGTGGGCGCGGCGGACGACCTGGGGCTGAACGCGGCCGACCTGGCCGGCCTGGTGGAGACGTACAAGGAGCTGATCCGCCGGGAGACCGGCGAGTCCTTCCCGCAGTCCCCTGCCGAGCAGCTGCAACGGGCGGTCCTGGCGGTGTTCCAGTCGTGGAACGGAGAACGCGCCCGCCTGTACCGCCGACGCGAGCACATCCCGGACGACCTCGGTACGGCCGTCACCGTGCAGACCATGGTCTTCGGGAACCTGGGCCCCGACTCCGGCAGCGGCGTCGCCTTCACCCGTGACCCGGCCACCGGCCGGTCCGGCGTGTACGGCGACTACCTCGCCAACGCGCAGGGCGAGGACGTCGTCTCGGGCATCCGCAACACGGTGCCGCTGGACGAGCTCGCCCGCATCGCCCCGGAGGCGTACGAGCAGCTGCGCCGGCACATGGCGACGCTGGAGGCGCACTACCGCGACCTGTGCGACATCGAGTTCACCGTCGAACGCGGCCGGCTGTGGATGCTGCAGACCCGCGTGGGCAAGCGCACCGCCGAGGCCGCCTTCACCATCGCCTCCGCCCTGACCGACGAGGGGCTCGTCACCGCGGGCGAGGCGCTGGACCGGGTCCACGGGGACCAGCTGGCGCGGCTGATGTTCCCCCGGTTCGACGCGTCCGCCGTCGGGGAGCCGCTCGCGCACGGTGTGCCCGCGTCCCCCGGGGCCGCTGTCGGGGCGGCGGTGTTCGACTCCGCGGAGGCGGTCCGGCGCGCCTCGGCCGGGGAGAAGGTCGTCCTGGTGCGGGAGGAGACCACCCCGGACGACCTGCCCGGCATGGTCGCGGCGCAGGCCATCCTCACCAGCCGCGGCGGCAAGACCAGCCACGCGGCCGTGGTCGCGCGCGGCATGGGCACGGTGTGCGTGTGCGGGGCCGAGGAGCTCACCGTGGACGTCCGCCGGCGGCGCTTCACCGTCGGCGGCACCACCGTGGAGGAGGGCACGGTCGTCTCCGTGGACGGCTCGGCGGGGGCCGTGTACCCGGGTGCGGTGCCGCTGGTCGACTCGGCCGTCGTGCGGTACTTCGAGACGGGGGAGCGCCCGGACGCGCTGGTCGACGCCGTGGCACGCGCCATGGAGCACGCCGACGGGGTGCGCCGGCTGGGCGTCCGGGCGAACGCCGACACCCCCGAGGACGCGGCCCGCGCGCGTCGCTTCGGGGCGGAGGGCATCGGTCTGTGCCGTACGGAGCACATGTTCCTCGGCGACCGGAGGCGACTGGTCGAGGCGATGATCCTGGCGGGCGGCGACGCGGAACGCGACCGGGCGCTTGAGGCGCTTCTACCGCTCCAGCGGCGGGACTTCGGCGGCATCCTGGAGGCGATGGACGGTCTGCCCGTCACCATCCGTCTGCTCGACCCGCCGCTGCACGAATTCCTGCCCGACCGCACGGAGCTGGCCGTGCGCGTCGCCAGGGCCGAGGCGCGGGGCGGTCCGCCCGACGAGCACGACGTGCGGCTGCTCGACGCCGTCAACCGGATGCACGAGGAGAACCCGATGCTGGGGCTGCGGGGCGTCCGCCTCGGGCTGGTGGCTCCCGGGCTGGTCGCCATGCAGGTACGGGCGATCGCCGAGGCGGTCGTGGAGCGCAGGCGGGCGGGCGGGGACCCGCGGGCGGAGATCATGGTGCCGCTCATCGACACCGTGGAGGAACTGCGTCTGGTGCGTGAGGAGGTCGACCGGGTACTGGCCGACGTCTCCGCGGAGTCCGGGATGCCGGTCGACTGCCCGGTCGGCACGATGATCGAGCTGCCGAGGGCGGCGCTCACCGCCGGACTCATCGCGGAGGAGGCCGAGTTCTTCTCCTTCGGCACCAACGACCTCACCCAGACCACATGGGGTTTCTCCCGCGACGACGTCGAGGCGGCGTTCTTCTCCGCCTACCTCGACAAGGGCGTCTTCACGGTGTCCCCCTTCGAGACGATCGACCGCAAGGGTGTGGGACGCCTGGTGGAGATCGCGGTCGCCGAGGGGCGCGCCGCACGGCCCGGTCTGCAGATGGGCGTGTGCGGCGAGCACGGCGGGGACCCGGAGTCGGTGCACTTCTTCCATGCCGTGGGCCTGGACTACGTGTCCTGCTCGCCCTACCGCGTACCGGTCGCGCGGCTGGAGGCGGGGCGGGCGGCGCTGGAGGGCGGGTGACGGGCGCCTTGGGGATTGCCCGCGGGGACGGCCGGTGGTGCCGGATGCCCTGGGGAGCGTGCCCCATCGGGCAGTTCACTCTGTCCTCGCGGCTGATGCCCCGTCGATCACGGAACGCGTAGCGTCCGGGGGAGCCGGCGTTTCTCGCCGTGATTGAGGACAGGGAAGGCACGGCGGACCGCTCACGGAGGGGACCGCCGGGATTGAGAGCATGCAGAACGTGCCCGAGGGGGGCGGCGCGGCACAGCCCGCATCGCGGACTTCCACCACTGCCACCGCCGCACCGCGCCGCCGTCGCGGCCCTGGCGCCTGCCTGCTGATCGTGCTGCCGGGCGTGGTGACGCTCGGCGCGGTCTTCGCGTTCGTCTCGTTGGTCGGCGGTGAGACGGCCGTGCCGCAGGATCGGACGCCGGGCCAGGCGGAGTCCGCCGTCAGCAACGTGGACGGTTCCTACGTTCCCTGGCTGCGCAAGGCGACCGCCGACTGCGCCGTGGGGGTCACCCCCGCGCTCCTCGCCGCTCACATCGACCAGCTGTCCGGGTGGCAGGGCGACAGCGCGAGCCTGTCCGAGCTGGGCATCGCTCGCTTCTCGCAGGGCGGTTGGAAGAAGTGGGGCCGGGACGACGACGGCAACGGCACGTCCTCGCCGCTCGACAAGGTGGACGCGATCATGGCGTTGGGGCGGCAGGACTGCTCCCTGTCGAAGCGGATGACCGCGCTGCGCACCAAGGGCACCGTGAACGGAGATCTCGCCGACCTCACGCTCGCCGCGTACGCGGTCGGGGCGGACGAGGTGACGAAGGCCGGCAAGGTCCCGTCCTCGGCGCGCCTGTTCGTGTCCGAGGTGAAGGAGCGGCTGCCGCAGTACAGCGCGTTGGTCCGGCGCAACCCTGAGCAGGGAGGCGGCGTTCAGACCGTCGGCGCGCGGCTGCAGCCGCCCGTCGTCACCCTCTCCGTCACGTCGCCGTTCGGCTCGCGCAGGCACCCGCTGACGGGAGTGACGAAGCTGCACACGGGCGTCGACTTCGACGCGCCGCAGGGGGCTCAGGTGTCGGCGGCCTGGGGCGGGGTGGTGGAGTTCGCGGGCATGACGCCGGCGTACGGATACCGGGTGGTGATCGACCACGGCGCGGTCGACGGGAAGCGGCTGCAGACCACCTACAGTCACCTGTCGGCGCTTCAGGTGAGCACCGGTCAGGGCTTGTCGAACGGCCAGGCGGTGGGGCTGGTCGGCTCGACGGGGCTGTCCACGGGGCCGCACCTCCACTTCGAAGTGCTCCTCGACGGGCAGTACACGGACCCGGTGGCCTGGCTCGCCGACGGCGGCTGAGGGCGAACGGTCAGACGCCCGGGTCGACTTCGGGGTGGGTGAACCGCACGGGCTTGTCCAGCGAGCGGGCGTAGGCGATTTCGGCGCGGGTGCTGTCCCCGATGTAGTCGCCGACCACGAGCACCTCGTCGGCGAGCCGGATCTTCGCCCGGTGCAGAGCGTCGAGTCGCGCCTTCAGCGCCTCGGCCTCGCCAGGACCGGCCCAGAGCGCGTGCGGCGTCTTCAGGTCGCATCCCGGCTTGACGACGATCTTCCCGTCCTTGGTCTCCCGTACATCGGCCTCGGCCATCTCGGTCATGAAGCGGGTGGAGCCGCAGATCGCGACGACGGGCGGGAGGCGCAGCCGGTCCTTGGCGGCGGCGAGGTGTTCCTCGGGGGTGAGCGGTTGCGACACGGCTTCTCCTGGTGGTGTGGTTCAGGGGGCCTTCAGCCGGCCCCTGAACATGATGCGCGTGCGGGGGGGAACCGTGCTGGGGGTGCGGACAGGTCGAAGGTGTCGCCGCGGCCGCCGGGCTGCGGTGTGCGGGCGCCGGGGTCGGCACTAGGGTGGGCCGCGACGCGATGGGGGGCATGATGGCCAAGGTCAGCATCAGTCTGGACGCCGAACTCGTGGTGGAGGTCATGGTCCTGGCGGGGATCGGCTCGCCGCAGGACGCGGTCGAGGCGATCGTGCGGGACTACGTCGCCCGCGGGCACCGTACGGAGGCGCGTACCGGGCTCAAGGAGCAGGGGTTGCGCGAGGTCGACGTCAAGCCGCGGGAGCCGGAGGGCTGAGTCGCGCCCCGCCGCGCGACGGCGGCCCGCCGTATCGCGCATCCCCGCCCCCGCAGCGGGCACCCGGGCCGGGAACTCACTGGTCAGGGGCTGGAAGGGGCGTACGCGATGGATGAGCAGGAGCGGGGCGCCGAGCTGCGTCGCGTTGCCCGCGAGCGTTTCGGGTGGAGCGATCTGGGCGCGGAGCAGGCCGAGGCGATGCAAGGGCTGCTGGACGGCCGTGACGTGCTGGTCGTGATGCCCACCGGCTCCGGCAAGTCGGCGATCTACCAGGTGCCGACCGTGCTGCTCGGCGGCCCCGCCGTCGTCGTGTCGCCGCTGATCGCCCTGCAGCGTGACCAGGTCACGGGGCTGCGGGACAGCGCGGCCCCGGACGCCGTGGCCGTGAACTCCGCGCAGTCGCAGTCGGTGACCGACGAGGGCTGGCAGGCTGTCGAGGACGGTGACGCCGAGTACCTGTTCCTCTCCCCCGAGCAGCTGGCCAGGAAGGATGTCCTGGAGCGGCTGCGTGACCTGCGGCCGTCGCTGTTCGTCGTCGACGAGGCCCACTGTGTGTCCGCCTGGGGACACGACTTCCGTCCGGACTACCTCACCCTCGGTGAGGCAGCCGAGCGGCTGGGCCGCCCGCCCGTTCTCGCGCTGACCGCGACCGCGGCGGCTCCCGTCCGGGAGGACATCGTCGAGCATCTGCACATGCGCGACCCTCGGCTCGTGACGACCGGCACGGACCGGCCCGCCATCCGGCTGACGGTGCACACGTACACCGACGATCCCTCCAAGCGCGAAGCCGTCTCCCGCTGGACGGCGGCGGCGCCCGCCCCGGGCATCCTGTACACCGCCACCCGCAAGGACGCCGAGGCGTATGCCGAGCGTCTGCGCCAGGACGGAGTCGACGCCGAGGCGTATCACGCGGGTCTGAAGGCCGCCGAGCGCCGGCGGATCCAGGACGGGTTCATGGACGGCGCTCCCGCCGTGGTCGTCGCCACCTCGGCGTTCGGGATGGGCATCGACAAGCCCGACGTACGATTCGTCGCCCACGCGTCCGTGCCCGAGTCGCTCGACTCCTACTACCAGGAGGTCGGGCGGGCCGGCCGGGACGGGGAGGCCGCCGACGCCGTGCTGTTCTACCGGCCCGAGGATCTGGGGCTGCAGAAGTTCCTCACGTCCAGGTCGCTGGACGCCGAGGCGCTGCGACGGATCATGAGCACTCTGCTCGAGCGGGACGCGCCGCAGAGCCGCAGTCGTACGGCAGAGCTGTGCGGGCTGTCGCGCCGGAAGGCCGGCGATCTGCTGAACCTGCTGGAAGAGGCCGGCGCCGTGGTCGTCGAGGGGAGGCGCCGTGCCGTTCGGGCCGTGTCCGGGCGGTCGGCGGAGGAAGCCGCGGAGACGGCGGGGGAGGTGTTCGAGCGGCGGCGCCGTATCGACCGCTCGCGCATCGAGATGATGCGCGGCTACGCGGAGACGCCGAGCTGTCGCCGTCAGTACCTGCTCGGCTACTTCGGTGAGCAGCTCGACGTTCCGTGCGGGCATTGTGACGTGTGCGAGCGACTGGACAACGAGCCCGGTGCGTCGGACGCCGGACGTCCGGACGCCGCTCCCCCGCCCGGGGACGCCGGGCCGTACGAGCCGAACGAGCGTGTGCGGCACGCCGATTGGGGTGTGGGCACCGTGATGCGCAGGGAGGAGGACCGGGTGGTCGTGCTGTTCGAGCAGGTCGGCTACAAGACGCTGTCGCTGTCGGCCGTCGAGGAGGGTGACCTGCTGACCGGCGCATAGGGGTGGGGCGCCGGCCCGACCTGTACATGGTCGGGTCGCGCTCGCTTCAGGGGCGCGGGCGGACGCGCACCCAGCGTGGGCGCGCGTCGCTGCCCCTGCGTCCGGCCACCGACGCGCAGCGTGGGCACACCCGCTGCACCTTGTCGGCCGCGCCGCCCGACTCGGGGAACGTGTCGGGCCAGCTGACGTGGGAGAAGCGCGCGAGGCGCGAACGGCTGAGGGACAAGCCGCAGACGGTCTCGTTGCGGCCCGGCTCCCAGGCGTGGACCTCCCCGGCGGGCAGCCTGCGGCGGCCGTCCTCCTCGTCGGTCCACTGCCCGGAGGCGGCGACGGCGTACCGCGCGCCGCGTTTCATGGCCTGCGTCCCGGCTCGGCGGAGCTGCTCCCGGTCACGTCGGCACCGTCCTTGCCCTCGGCGGCTCTTCCTGTGCGGGCGGCGCTGCCCCGTTGCGGCAGCGCCGCCCGCACCGGACGAGTGCCACAGGGGCCGCCGTCCATGCCCGGCGCCTACTCGCAGCCGGTGCCGTCGCCGTCGCGGTCCAGGTGGCTGCCGTAGCCGGGGTCGCCGACGTGTACGGGTGCCGCACCGGCGGCTCGGGCGGCAGAGCAGTTCTCGTAGTAGACGCTTCCTCCGCCTCCTCCGCCACCGCTGTAGTCCTCCTCGACGGGTTCCGCGGTCACGGTCCTGGTGACCTTCACCTTCACCTTGGCCGTCTCCGTTTCCGTCACCGTCACGGTCGGGGCGGGTTCCGGAGCGGCGGACGGTGTGGCGGTCACCGTCGCGGTGACGGTCGCCGCCGGCTGGGCCTTGGCCGCCAGAGGCTTCGCGTCGCCCTTCGCGCTGCTGTCCTCGCCGCTCGCTCCGATGCCGATGAAGAAGGCGAGACCGAGCGCCGGCAGCACGTACCGCTTGCGCGCCCACTTCGGCGCGGTGCGGCCTGCTGGTGTGTACGGATTGGTCATCACGCCCCCCGGGTGCCAGTTGAAGCACGAACTGTAGCGGTTGTGTGAAGAAAATATGAACTCTCTGGACGATGGCGCCCCGTCAGCAGTCCACGGAGGGAAGGCGGTCCAGGCCGGTCTCGCGCATGATGCGGTCGACGGTTTCGTGCAGTGCGCTGTCGGCGGTGATGACGGTTTCGATGCCGCCGGGCAGAAGGTCGCACGGGCGGTACCACTCACGCAGCCGGCTCTCCCCGACGGTGTCGGCGATCGGCTTGGTGGCGTGGCGGGCGAGCGTCTCGTCGAATGGAACGTCCAGGTAGTACGCGTGACTCCGGCCGCGATGGTCGGTGTGCAGCCGGGTCAGCATGGCGCCGTAGCGGTCGGCGCGGAGGATGCCTTCGACCACGACGTGGAAGCCGGCGTCCAGGGCGTGGCGCGCGGTGAGGTCGATCAGGCCGATGGTGGCCGCGCCGGGGCGGTCGTGCTCGCGCAGGACGACACGGCGGAGGTTGTCCTGGGCGACCAGGGCGAGTCCGCGGCCGAACCGTGCGCGCAGTCCCGCCGCGACGGACGACTTCCCCGAGGCGCTGTTGCCGCGCAGGACGACCAGCCTGGTGTGCTCCGTACCCGCCCTCACGGCCTTCACGGTACGGGTGGACGGCGGGGTTCCGCGGGGGATCAGCGCGGTACGTCGTAGGAGATGTGGGTCGCCGTCGACGTGCGGGTCACGCTTCGCTGCGTGAGGGTACGGGCCACCCCGCCGGTGAAGAGGGGTGTGCCCCCGCCCAGCACGACGGGGGCGAGGTGCAGGGTCAGTACGTCGATCAGCCCGGCGTCGAGGGCCGAGCTGATCGTGATGCCGCCGCCCATGACGTACACGTCGAGGTCCTTGCCGCTGCGCGCGGACGCCGCCCGCGCACGTTCGCGCGCGGTGGCGACGGCGTCGCGCACACCGGTGGTGACGAACGTCCAGTCGAGGTCGGACGTGCGTACGGACGCGGGCGGTTGGCTCGTCAGGACGACGAACGCCGGCTTGCCGACCTCACCGGCGCCGTAGCCGGACTCGTCGTTCCAGCCCTTCGGGCCGTCGACGATGTCGAAGAGGTGGCGGCCCAGGACGACGGCACCGGAGCGTTCGGTCGTCTCGCGTACGATCCGGCGGTCCTCCGGGTCGCCGGAGAACGCCCAGGTGTGCAGGCCCTCGCCGCCGGTGCCGAGGCCGTTGAGCAGACCGGGGTCGGGGCCGGTCACATAGCCGTCGAGGGAGATCGAGATGTCAGCGATGATGCGGGTCATGCAAGTGCAGACCCGGTTCGCCGCTCGAAGTCATCGGCGGCCGACCGACCGTCCGGGAGCGGGGGCCTTCTCCTTGTAGAGGGCGACCGCGCCTCCCCAGAGGGCGCCCGGGTTCAGCCGGTCGGGGAAGCGTTCCAGCATGGCGTGGAAGAAGCCGAGCGGGTCGTCGTGCCGGGCGAGGAGTTCGTCGGCGGCGTCGAGGTAGGCGCGGGTCTCGGCGATCGCGCGGGCGGCGTCGTCGTCCAGCTCCTTGTTCTTGTGACCGGTGACGATGTGGCGTGGACGGAGGTCCTCCACGACGGTGACGGCCTTCCGCCAGGCGTCGCGGCCGCCGTCGGCGGATTCGGCGAGGTACTGGTGGACGCCGTTGTAGATCACGTCACCGGCCACGACGAGGCCGAGGTCCGGCACGTGCAGGACGCTCGTCCCGTCCGTGTCGCTGTGGCCGACCTCCACGATGTGCAGCTCGTGGCCCTCGAGGGTGAGGCGGTCGCCGGGCACGGTGACGGCGGTGACGGGGGCGTCCGGGATCTGTCCCGGGAAGAGTTTGTCCCAGAACTGCGGGCGGATGGCCGCGTTGCGGTGCATCTCCTTGATCGTGCCCTCGGAGGCGACGACGGTCGCGCCGAAACGTTCCGCCATGAGGCCGGCGGTGAACCAGTGATCACCGTGGCCATGGGTCGCGAAGATGTGGGTCAGATTCTTGCCGGAGGCCGCCACCCAGTCCCCCACCGCCTCCGCCTGGGCGGTGGTCAGCGGCGGATCGACCAGGACGGCGTCCCGCTCTCCGTGGACGAGGGTGACGGACAGGGGTGAGAACATCCGGCGGTCGCCGTTGGGGACGGGTTCCGTGACGTTCTGCGGGATGGGGTCGGCTACGAAGACGTCGTAGGCGAGGGTGCCGCTGGTGGGCATGATGAGTTCCTCACTGACTGGGTTCGCGCCGCCGGTCACCGTCGGGCGACCGGTGGGCAGCGGCGAGGGCGGCGTGGTACGCCGGGCCCCGGATGATCGTGACGGCGTCCTGATCGACCGGCTCGCCGTCCGGGCCACGGAATTCGAGCCGCACGGGGCGCTCCCCGTCGGCCGTGCAGACCACGCCCTGCCCCGTCTCCTGCGGGCGGTGCCGGTCCCCCCACGCGCTGAGCGCGGCGAGGATCGGCAGGACGTCGCGGCCGACGTCCGTGAGGACGTACTCCTCACGGCTGCGTTCGCCCTCCTCCTGATAGGTCACGCGCTCCAGGAGGCCGGCGCACACGAGGTCGTTCAGGCGCTGGCCCAGGGTCGCGTTGGGGATGCCGATGCGCTGGAACTCCGCGAAACGGGTGCGTCCGAGGAAGGCCTCGCGCAGCAGCAGCAGGTTCCACTTCTGGCCCAGTACCGCGAGGGTCCGGGCTATCGGGCAGTGGCGGTTGGCCGGCAGCGACATGGCGTCCATGAGTTCCATGTAAGCAGACTTCGGAAACTGAAGCCAGGGGGTTGGCTTCAAAATGTGAAGTCAGAGTTGTGACGTCCGGCACCGATCAGAGGCGCACACCCGACGTCACTGGCACCGCGGCGACCACATAGCCTCTGCCCGTGACCCCCAGTCGTAGCCGGAGCGGGCAGTCCTGCCCCGCCCCGCTCCCTCCCTGTCGCACGCTGCTGGACAGCACGGACTGGCCCGCGCTCGCCACCGCCTGCGGCACGGGTGAGTCCCTGCCGGCGGCGCTTGCGCTCCTGACAAGCTCCGACCCGCTCGTCAGGCAGTCCGCCGTCGAGGACGCGCTGCGACCAGTGACGCACCAGAACAGCGTTTACGAGGCCACAGTGCCGGTGGCGCTCTACATCGCGGCGGTCCTCGGCCACCCGGCCGTCACAGCAGGCGACGTGGGTCCCGACTCCGGTGAGCGCCCAACGCACCCCACTCTCGTGCGGCTGCTGAAGTGGCTCGGCGACACCGCCTACGACGCCGACGACGGGTGCGTCGCCACTGAGGAACCCCTTCACGGTGCCGGGAACCTCGAGGAGCACACGGCGACGCGTGCGTTCCGGGACGCGCGCCCGGCGATCTTCTCCGCCGTTCGGGCCTTCCTCGACCATGACGACGCCGGTGTGCGCCACACCGCCCTTGTCGCTGCCATCCCGCTCGTAGGACACCCCGCCCTGGTCCGACACCAGGCCGCTCTGGCCCGACATGCCCGGTCCCTGCTGGCGACCAGCACCGACCGGCATCACCGAGACCGCGTGCTTGACGCGCTGAAGGGCTGGGGACACGACGTCAGCGGACTGGAGAACACCTCCGACGTTGCCGCCCGCGAGCGCTACGCGCGCCTCGCGGCCGCTCGCGCTTCCCGGCAAGGCGGTTACAGCGAGGACCCGCCTTTCTGACACCTCCAGGCGACGGTCGTCTTCTTGCGAGGGCCGGCTGCGGCTCGTCCAAGCGGGACCCCGCACGCAAGAGCGGCAACCAGCCAACGGTCGGTGTGAGGCCGAGGGCAGTGGCCGGAACCGCCGCATGCGCATCCGTGCGAGGCTGCGCGGCAGCCGGACGGACGCGCCCTCGATCACTCTTGCTCCACGCAGGGGCGACCGTGTCGGCGCCGCATTGACTCGACCGCGGCGTGACACGAACTGCGGCCTCGGCGCGCCGAGTTGTGGGGGCCGTCGGCGACGGACCCGACCGGCCGCGGTGGCCGGAGTGAGCACCGCGGGTCCGCTCTCCGCGCCGTGATCGATGGCGTGATTTCATCTACCACCTATCATCGGCAGCCGCGAAGGATACGCATGTCCGGGCCGCGACCGCGGCCCGGCACGTTCGAGTCCGTGCACCCCACCACCCAAGGGAGAAGCATGCGTACCGAGATCGTTCTGTCCCAGGATGCCCCCGAGCTGGACCTCGACCTGGACCTCCGCGTGTCCGACCTGCCGGAGCAGGCCGAGTCGTTCGGGCAGGGCACCTACACCTCGCCGAGCAGCTACGCGATCGGCACGCGCTGCCCCATCTGTTGCTGACGGGCTGAGGCCCCTCAGGGGCTCTTCCGAGCGGGGCGGTGCTGGGACCGCCCCGCTCTTCCGTACGACGGCGACGAGGAGAGCGCACACGTGGCGGCGGAGTCCGAACCCCATCAGACGTCTGCAGTATTCGAAGTACGGGAGCCCGTGCTCGTCCGTATGGCGAGCCGGCCGCGCGGCACCGCCCTGGCCGGCGTCGACGCCGCCGATCCGGTGCGCGGAGCACGGCAGCTGGCCTCCGATGCCGTGCTCGGCCAGGCGGTACGGGTGGCCAGCGGTTCCCTGGCGCACAGTCTGGACCGTCTGACCGGTGACGAGGGCGTGGCGACGCTGGGGCGCAAGCGGACGGTGAGCGCCGCGCGCACCCTGACGCGGTACGCCCGCCGGGCCGCGGCGCGTCCGACGCCGTTCGGTCTGTTCGCGGGTGTGGGCAGGGCCCGGTTCGGTTCCGCGGCCAAGGCGGAGCCGGGGACCGGTGAGGTCGCGGTCCGGCTCGACGGGGCGTGGCTGCGGCGTCGCGTACTGGCCTGGCTCGCCGAGCCCTCCGTGCGCCGGCGCGTGGAGGTCGTTCTCAACGACCTGTGCTTCCTGCGGGACGGCCGGCTGTACCTGCGCACTGGTGGGCACGAGCAGTCGGTGCGGGACAACGCGCTGGTCAGCGCGGTGCGGGAGCAGGCGTGCACCCTGGTGGCGTACGACGATCTGCTCGATGCGCTCTCCGGGCGCTTCCCGTCGCTGGACGCCGGGCGGCTCGACCGTCAGCTCGCCGAACTCGTCCGGCACGGCTTCCTCCTCACCTCCATCACCCCGCACCGCATCGACGCCGCGCTGCTCGACGGCATCGAGACGGTGCTCGACGAGGCGCTTCCCGACGACGCGCGGGCGCTGCGGGACATCCGGGCGGCCTGTGCGCGGCACCAGGAGGACGCCCCGGGGCGGGGCGGCGACTCCTGGCGACGGCTGCTGGACGAGGTGCGGCGACTCGACGTCCCCGGCACGGGCGGCGACGCTCAGGCCCGGCCTCCCGTGCATGTGGATCTGCACATACCCGGCGAGTTCGTCCTCCCGGAGGCGGTCGGGCGTGAGGTGTGCCGGTACGCGGGCGCGATCTGGGCGATCACCCCTGAGTGGACGACGCTGGCGTACATGCGGGACTACCGTGACCGCTTCATCGAGCGGTACGGCACCGCCTGCGCCGTGCCGTTGGGCGAGTTGACCGACGCGCACCGCGGGCTCGGTCTGCCTCCGGAGTACAGCGCGGAGCCCACGTACGCGCGCACCGGGCCCGGTGACGAGGCGGACGGTCCGCGACGGGCGTTCGTCGGTGAGCTGATCCAGGAGGCCGTCCTGTCCGGCGGCGACCTGGTGCTGACCGACGATGCCGTACGGCGTCTCGCGGACGTCGCCCGGCACGATCCGGAGGCCGCGCCGCCACGCGGCCTCGAACTCTGCTTCCAGGTGCTCGCCGAGAGCACCGCCGCCCTGGACCGCGGCGACTTCCGCCTGCTCGGCAGCCCGCACATCGGGGCGTGGGCGGCCGGCGCCACCGCGGGTCGCTTCGCGGAGGCCGCCGGCCTCACCGCCGAACTGTCCCGGCTGGCCGCCGAGACGTCCGGCGGTTCCGACGGCGAGGTGATCGCGGCGCAGGTGGAACTGCTCCCCCGGGAGCCGCGCGGGCTCAACATCGTCCAGGTCCCCCGGCTGCTGCCGTACCGCATCCCCGTCGGTGTGCCCGACGACCGGGACGACCCCCGCTGTCTGGACTGGCGCTCACTGCTCGTCGCGGCCGGTTCGGACGGGCTGCGGCTGCTGCACCCGGAGAGCGGGCGTCCCGTCCGGCCGGTGCTGCCGCACATGCTGGCCCTGGACGCGCAGGCTCCGCCGGTGGCACGGTTCCTGATGGATCTGGCGACGGCACGGCCACGGGTGTGGTCGGGCTGGGACTGGGCCGGGCACGACACCCTGCCGTATCTGCCGCGCGTGCGGTACGGCCGGGTGGTGGCGATGCCCGCACGGTGGCTGCCCGGGCGCCGGCTGCGCGATGCGGCGCGCGCCAAGGACGCCGAGGTGTGGGAGCGGGGTCTCGACGCCTGGCGGCGGCGTCTCGCCGTACCGGACCGGCTGCAGATCGCGCGCAACGACCAGATGTACCCCGTCGATCTGCGCGATCGGTGGGACAGGGACCTGTTGCGCACCGAACTGACCGCTGCGCACCCCCGGTTCGTCCTCCACGAGGATCTGACCGCCGGCGGTGCGGGGCTCGGCTGGAACGGCGGGCACAGTACGGAGATCGTGGTGCCCCTCGCGGGGGCGCGGCGGTCCGGCGGGGCCAAGCGGACGGCAGGCGGGGAGCGGGCGCGGCCCGCACCGCCGGTCCGGCCCGCGCCCACCCGGTTCCATCTGCCGGGCGAGGACTGGCTGTTCGTCAAGTGGTACGCGGAGCCGTCGGCCCATGACGCCTTGCTCGCCGATCATCTTCCCGCCGTGCTCGCCGAGATCGAGGACGACATCGACCGTTGGTTCTTCGTGCGGTACCAGGACCCCGAGCCGCATCTCCGGCTGCGCTTCCACGGCGACGCGGAGGCGCTGAACGGCCGGGTGCTGCCCGCGCTCAGCCGTGCGTCGCGCGTACTCGTCGAGAGCGGGGCGCTGCGTTCGACGGCTCTCGACACCTACCGGCCCGAGAGCGACCGGTACGGGGGCGAGGCTCTCCAGGAAGCCGCCGAGCGTCTGTTCCGCACGGACAGCCTGTCGGCGATCGTGCACATGCGTGCCGCGCGCGGCGCGGCGCGGGCTCTTCCCTCCGACGTGCTCGCCGGGCTCGGGCACGCGGTGCTTCTCGAGTCCCTCGGGGACTGGGACTGGTACGGCTGGGTCGACCGGATGTTCACCAAGTCCGAGGAGCACGAGGTCTACCAGCGGCACCGTACCCTCGCCGACCGGCTGATCACGCCGGGGCAGGTGATCGCGGCCGCCGCGGAAGCGCTGAGGGCGCCGGCGCTCGGCGCGCTGTGGGCCGGGTCCGACGAGCCGCGTGCGTACGGGCGGTTGATCCTTTCCGCCCCGGAGGCCGACCGCGACGAGGCGCTGCTGTCGCTGCTGCACATGCGGCACAACCGTCAGTTCGGCATCGACCGGTCGGCGGAGGCCCGCGGATACGCGGTGCTGCGGGGTGCGGTACGGAGTCACCTCGGGCGACGCCGGCATGGCGGCGGGGGCGTGGGCGGCGACGGGAGCGGTCGATGAGCGGGGCGGCGGACGTGACCACCACCGGCGGCGGGACTCGGGAGCGCGGGGGCGGTGAAGCGGCTCACGGCCTGCGGGAGCGGGCCGGGGCGGTGTCGTCCGAGATCCTGGAACGGCTGGCGGACCCCGCCGCCACCATGGCGGCCACCCGCATCCCGGCCGAGGCCGCGGACGACGGGGTCGCCGAGCCGGTCTGGGCGGAGCTGACCCTGGGCAGCGGCAGTCCCGGACTGGCACTCGCTTTCGCGGGGGCCGCCCGTGACACCGCGCGGCAGGTTCCGCGCGCCCATGCGTACCTGACGGCGGGCACGCGTGCCGTCCCGGGGGCGCGCGGCACCGCGAGCGGGATCTTCAAGGGGCCCGGCGCCCTGGCGTGCGCCGTGCTGGTCGCCCACCGCACCACCGGCGGGTACGTCTCCGCGCTCGACCGGTTCGACGCCTACCAGCGTGATCTCGTGAGGACGGTCCTGCCGCCCGTCGAGGACCGGCCGTTGCCGACCATCGGACACTACGAAGTGGTCCGTGGACTGAGCGGAGTCGGCCGCTATCTGCTGGCCCGTGCGGAGACCTGCGAAGAGCCGCTGACGGCGGTGCTGGACCACCTCGTGCGTCTGTCGCTGGGCACCGTGGAGCATCAGGGCGCACTCGTGCCGCGCTGGTGGGCGTTGGACGCGCCTCGGATCGGTTCGGAGGGGGCGTTTCCCGGGGGTCACCTCAACCTCGGTCTGTCGCACGGCGTTGCCGGACCGCTCGCGTTGATGGCCCTGGCATGGGAGCAGGGCGTGCGGGTGCCGGGGCAGCGGGAGGCGATGGAGGCGACGGCCGGACTGCTGCGGACCTGGGCGGTGGCGGACCGGCACGGTGTCTTCTGGCCCGGCTACCTCTCCTTCGCCGAGTGGCGGCGCGGACCAGCCGCCTATGACGGCACCGCCAAGTGGCCGGCCTGGTGCTACGGGGCTCCTGGGGTCTCCCGTGCTCTGCAACTGGCGGGGCGGGCTCTCGGCCGGACGGACTTCTCGGACCTGGCCCGCGCCTCGGTGGACCGGCTGCTCGCCCTCCCCCGGTCGGACTGGGGAATCAACGACCATGCTCTGTGCCACGGCTGGGCCGGGGCTCTGCACCAGCTCGGCCGGCTCAACGACGAGTGGCAGGACCCGCGGCTGGACGGACTGCGGGACGGCATCGCCGCCGAACTCGTCTCCGCCTTCGATCCGGCACTGCCGTTCGGGCTGCGGTTCACGATGACGAAGGCGCCGTTCGGGTCCGACGTGTCCGGCTATCTGGACGGCGCCGCCGGGGTCGCGCTCGCGCTGGACTCGTACGCGGTGGGCGGCACACCGGCCGACTGGGACATGCCGTTGTTGCTGGCCTGATGAGGCGATGTCCCTCCGCCGCCGAGCCCGAGGCAGCCGGCCCGGCGGAAAATGTGATGCGCCGGGGCCGGTCCTGGCGACAGACTCTCGCCCCATGACGGGCCAGATCACGCGCATCAATCCGCCTCAGCTCCACGCGACCCCGGGGTACCACCACATCACCGTCGTGGAGGCGGGACCGACGGCCTACCTCGCGGGGCAGTGCCCGCTCGACGAGGCGGGGGAGCTCGTGGGGCCGGGTGATCTGGACGCCCAGATCGACCAGGTGGCGGCCAACGCTCTCGCGGCCCTGAGCGCGGTGGGCGCCGGGCCGGAACACGTCGTCCGCTCCGTGATCTACGTGGTCAGCGACGACGGACCGGTCCTGGGCGCCGCCTGGCGACGCCTGACCGCATCGGTCGTCGGACCGGCGTTCACCACCGCGAGCACGCTGCTGGGAGTCGCCCGGCTCGGCTTCTCCGGGCAACTCGTCGAGGTCGACCTGACAGCGGCCCTGCCCCGCTGACCACGGGGCCCGGACGCCGGAACGCGTGGCCGCCAGGCTGGTCTCCCGGTGGGCTGCCACCGGCCAGGCCCACGCAGGCGACGTCAGCGCCCTGGCCGGTGGGGGCGCCACACGTACCGGACATCCGGCTCACGTTCCTCGTTCCGCAGACCGTCGGTCCACTCCCCCGCCACGAAACCGTGCCGCTCGTAGAAACGACGCGCCACCTCGTTGACCTGGAACGTCCACAGCGTCAGCCCCGACGGGCTCCGCTCCTTCGCGAGGTCCACGAGGCGTCCGCCGATGCCTCTGCCCTGCCGGGCCGGGTCGACGTAGAGCTGGTCCAGGTCGTCGCCGTCCAGCACCATCATGGCGACGACCGAGTCGTCCACCGTCGCCACCCAGGTCTCCTGGCCGGGAACGACCACCTCGCGGATCCAGGCCCGCACCTCGTCGTCCGTATGCGCCCGGCGCACGCGCGGCAGCGCCGCCGTGAAGGACCGCAGCCACACCTCGGCCACCGCCGCGGCGTCGGGGCCGGTAGCACGGCGCAGGACGACATCGTTGATCTCCACGGCACGCATGCTCGCAGAGGCTCGACGCCGATCGCACCCGAGTTCTTCCGGCCGCGGAACGGAAGCGGGGGGACGCCGAAGGAAGCGTGCGGGCGCACATGCAGCAGCGTGGCGGCGAGCCGCACCGGGTCGCGTCAGATGGTGACGTGGCCCGCGGTGCAGATCGGCAGGTAGATGCCGAGCACCCGCTCGGCGATGTGGGCCGGCGGCAGGTACGCGACGGTCCGGGGGCGGTCCGGGTCCTGGAGCACCTGGTTCTGCGTGAACGACCCGTGGATGACGTCGCGGTGGGTGAGCACCACCCCCTTCGGCTCCCCCGTCGTGCCCGACGTGTACACCACCGTCAGCGGTTCGTCGGTGGTGATCTCGTCCGTCAGTGCCTCGAACGTGTCGGCGTCCAGCGGTCCCGCGCCGCGGACTGCCTGGTAGCTCACGAACCGTCTGTCGCCCTCCGGCGCGGCGCGCCAGTCCAGGACGATCGCGGCACGCAGGTCCGGCAGGTCGTCGAGCACGGGCCCCCAGCACCGCATCTGTTCCTCGCCCTCCAGGACCACGACGGTGGCCGCGCTGTGCCGGGCGACGCGGCGGATCTGCTCCGTGCTCAGGGTGTCGTAGGTGCCGCAGGGCAGAGCCCCGAGGTGGACGGCGGCCAGGTCGGCGACCCAGTGTTCGGCCCGCCGGGACATGGCGATGAGCATCCGCTCGCCCCGCCGCAGGCCCGCGGCGGCCAGTCCGCGAGTCAGCGCGGCCACCTCGGCGCGCAGCTGGAACCAGGTCAGCGTGCCGTCGTCGGGGCCGGTACCGGTGGTGAGTGCCGGCCGGTCCGGGTGCCGTCGCGCGTTCTCGCGCAGCAGTCGAGGGATCGTCAACCCCTCCTCGGTCTCGTGCAGTTGCTCCGGTGCGGCCACGGGGGCTCCCTCCATCGCGCGGGTCTGCGGACTCCCGGGGCGGCACACGGTGGACCACTGTTGACGGGGTGTCAACAGATCCGGTCGCACCTCTGGCGTTCATGCGCCGTCTGTGCTCCCCTGGGGGCGCGACGATACAGCGATACTGAATGTGTTTCAGCGTACCAACTGGGTACAGCCGCGGACCACGGGGACAACGACCGGGACGAGACGAGGAGTAGCAGCATGACCGACGTCAACAGGCGGAGACTACTGATCGCGGGCGGCGCGCTGGGCGCGTTCGGGGCGCTGGGCATGGCGTCGCCGGCGCGGGCCCGGTCGCTGTGGACGTGGTCGCCGTCCGACTCGGTGGCGGGCCGCGGAGCCGGCGTCGACCCGGACTGGGTGTGGGACGACGAGGTCGACGCGATCATCGCCGAGGTGATCGAACGGGGTCAGGTGCCGCGCGTCAACGACCTGCTGCGGAACTGGGTGCGCAACGACCAGCCGCTGCCCGACGGGCTCCCCGCCGAACTGCGGGACTGGATGGAGGAGGCGCGCAAGCTGCCCTCCTGGGCCGACACCGAGAAGCTCCAGGACGCGGTCGACTTCACCCGCAGGAAAGGGCTGTACACCGGCGTCCTGTACGGCCTGGGCAGTGGGCTGCTGAGCACCGCCATCCCCCGCGAGGCGCGCGCCGTGTACTACTCCAAGGGCGGCGCGGACATGAAGGACCGGGTCGCCAAGACCGCCCAGCTCGGGTACGACGTCGGGGACGTGTACGCGTACAGGCCGCAGGGCGGAATGATCGCGACGTCGGTGCGCACGCGGCTGGTGCACGCGGCTGTTCGGCATCTGCTGCCGCGGTCCCCGGGCTGGTCCCGGACCAGCGGCGGCCAGACCGTCCCGATCAGCCAGGCGGACATGATGGTCACCTGGCACAGCCTGCCGACGTACGTCATGGGCAAGCTGCGCGACTGGAGGGTCCCGATCACGGAGACGGAGTCGGAGGGCTTCCTGCACGTGTGGCAGGTGAGCGCGCACATGCTGGGCATCCGGGACGAGTACATCCCGGCCACCTGGGCGGCGGCGAACGCCCAGTCGAGGCAGGTCCTCGACCCGATCGTCGACCACACCCCGGAGGGCGCCGCGCTCACGGACGCGCTCCTCGGCATCATCGCGGAGGTCGACGCCGGGCTCACCGAGCCGCTGATCAACGCGTTCTCCCGGTACATCGTCGGTGACCGGGTCGGCGATCTGATCGGGCTGGACCGGGAGCCCATCCTGCAGCCCGTGGTCAGCTCGGCCTGGCCGCTGGTGGTGGCGTTCCGCGAGGGGCTGATCCCGCTGCCCGGGGTGCCGTCCATCGCGTGGACGCTGGAGGAGGCCCTGCGCAAGTTCGTCCTGCTGTTCATGTCCGAGGGGCGGCCCATCCACCTGGAGATCCCCGACGCCAACCGGCCCTTCTGACGCCGCCCCTTGCGCGACCGGTGAACGCGAGGAAAGGTGTGCGCCCCGTGCCCCCGACCCGCCGAGATGGGATGGTGACGCAGTATGCCCGGTGACGGGATGGCGACGACGCCGGAGCCGGACGCGCGCGGCCCGGGACGACGACGCTTCCTCGGTTACGTCCTGGCCGCCCCGACGCTCGTCGCCGCCGCCGGGACGTCCTCCGCCCCGCGAGCCGCGGCCGACGGCATCCCCTCACCCGAGATCACCGAACTGGTCGACCTCAACGACGTGATGACGGCCGCCGCCCTGCCGACCTCGGGTCTGATCACGGTCGAGGTGAACGAGGACGGCACCGTGTCGTTCGCACTGCCGCGCGCGGAGGTCGGGCAGGGCATCACCACCTCGACGGCCATGCTGATCGCCGAGGAGATGGACGTGCCGGTGGAGCGGGTGCGGGTCACCCTCGCCGACGCGCGGCCGGAGTTGCTGTTCAACCAGCTCACCGGCGGTTCCAACACGACCTTCTCCACCTACACGCCGGTACGGGTCGCCGCCGCGGTCGCCCGGCAGCGGCTGCTGAACGCGGCCGCCGTCGAATTCGGCGTCGAACCAGGTGACGTGGCGCTGAAGGACGGGGTCCTGTCCGCTCCCGACGGCCGCAGTGCGGGTATCGGGGAGCTCTCCGGAAAGGCGGCGGGCCGGATGAGTGAGCGGGTCTCCGTGAGCCTCAAGCCACGCGACCGGTTCACCGTCGTCGGCCGCCCGCACACCCGCGTGGACGCGCTCGCCGCGGTCACCGGGCGCAAGCAGTTCACCCTGGACCTCGATGTGCCCGGCGCGCTGCCGACGATGGTGTGCCGGCCGCCCACGATCAACGGCAGGCCCGGCACGGTGAGCAACCTCGACGAGGTGCGGGCCATGCCCGGGGTCACCGACGTCGTGGTGATCTCCACCGGGGTGGCGGTGCGCGCGGAGACCTTCGGCCGGTGCATCGACGCCGTACGGGCGCTGCGCGTGTCGTGGAAGCCCGGGACGGCGGAGGGCAAGTCCGACGCCTCCGTGCTCGAGGAGCTGCGCGCCGCCGAACCGCCCATGGGCCTGCCGCCGTTGACGCCGAGCGTGGAAGGCTCGTTCACCTTCCACTTCCGCAGCAACAGCGCGCTGGAGCCCAACTGCGCGATCGCCGACGTCCGTCCGGACCGCGCGGAGATCTGGTCCTCCCTGAAGTCGCCGATCGTCGCCCGGCAGACCATCGCGGCCCGGCTGCGGCTGCCGGTCGCCGCGGTGAAGGTGCATGTCACCGAGGGCGGTGGCTCGTTCGGTCGGAAGCTGTTCTTCGACGCCGCGCTGGAGGCCGCCGAGGTGTCGCAGAGGGCGGGCAGGCCCGTCAAGCTGATGTGGCACCGCGCGGACGACTCCCGTCAGGGCCGCACCCATCCGATGGCGATCTCCCGGGTGCGGGTCGCGTACGCGGGAGACACCGTCCTCGGCTACAGGCAGCGGCACACGAGCGTCTCTACGGACCTCGGCCACGGCCTGGGCGAGCTGCTGACGGCGATGGCGGCCCGGCTGCCGGTCGGGGACATCGGGTTCTCCGAGACGTTCTTCCAGCTGTCGCAGTCGATGCCGTACGACTTCGGAGTGAACAGCCGGCTGCTGGCCGAGACGGACAAGGGCTTCAACACCGGCAGCATGCGCAACGTCTACTCCCCCGACGTCACGTGTGCGCGGGAGCTGATCGTGGACCGGCTCGCCGCGAGGACGGGCAAGGACGCGTACACGTTCCGGCGTCGGTTCCTGCGGGACGACCGCGCCCGGGCCGTGCTGGACAAGGCGGCGGAGGCCGGTGACTGGGGCCGGACGATGCCGGACGGCATGGCGCAGGGCATCGCGCTCCACACCGAGTACCACTCGGCCAACGCGGTGCTGGTGGAGATCGACTGCCGGCCGGAGACGGTGAACCGGCGGGTGCGCGACGGCGTGACCGGTCCGCGGGTCACCAAGGCGGTCGTCGTGGTGGACGTCGGGCTGACCGTCAACCCGCGCGGCCTGGAAGCACAGATGATGGGCTGTCTGATGGACGGCATCGCCCAGACCCTGACCTCAGGACTCCACCTGCGCGACGGTCACTTCCTCGAGGCGAGCTGGGACAACTACTTCTACACCCGGCAGTGGAACACCCCACTGGAGTTCGACGTGATCGTCATGCCGGACACCACCGGCGAGCCGGGCGGGGCGGGTGAGCTGGGTGTCGCCGCGTCGATGGCGGCGGTGGCGTGTGCCTACGGACGTGCGACCGGCACGATGCCCACCACTTTCCCCGTCAACCACGGCACCCTCTCCTTCGACCCGAAACCGACCGTCCCGCCCATTCCCGCGTCCCCGGCCGACGGCCTCGACCACGTCCGCTGAAGACCCCTGGAGCCCTCATGCCGAAGCACACGTTCCGTCTGAACGGCGAAGAGGTCACCGTCGATGTGCGGGACGACGAGCGGCTGTTGTGGGTGCTGCGCGACGTCCTGGGCGTGACCGGGCCCAAGTACGGGTGCGGCATCAACGTCTGCAAGGCGTGCACGAGCCATCTCAACGGCCGTGCGGTGAACCCCTGTGCGGTCCCCGTCGGCGCCCTGAAGCCGACCGACGAGATCACCACCATCGAGGGGCTCGCCGACACGGTGGACGCGGAACTGCATCCGATGCAGGAGGCGTGGCTGGAGCAGGACGTGGCGCAGTGCGGCTACTGCCAGCCGGGGCAGATCATGGCGGCGGTCGCGCTGGTCCGCCGCGTCGCGGAGGAGGGCCGCGAGGTCACGGACGAGGATCTGGACGGCATCCGCAACATCTGCCGCTGCGGCACGTACCCGCGGATCCGCGAGGCGATCAGGTCGGCGGCCGGGAGGATGTGAGGGGTGGTCCGCGGACCGCTCCCCGGCGCGGTCAGGACGTCCGGGGAGTCAGCACATCCTGGAGGAGGGTGCCGTACCGCGCCACCAGTTCCGCGCGGTCCATGCGGAGCAGGCCCTGGTCCCCGGCCACCCACAGGGCGTAGAGGAGTCCTCCCGCCACGGCGGCCGCCATGCGCGCGCGGATACCGGCGTCGGGACCGGAGAGCCGGCGGCGCAGGGGCTCGACGAAGAGATGCTCGTGCGTGTCCCTCAACCGGTCGTGGATGTGCGGTTCATTGCTGCCGTGAACCAGTGCGAGGAAGACACCGCGTGCGGAGCCGCCGAGGTCGAGGAGGAGTTCGGCGAGGCGTTCGCCCAGGCGCTCCAGTGGTACGTCGAGCAGCGGTTCGTCGTCGAGCGTCAGGTGCATCGTCTCCAGGAACAGCAGTTCCTTGCTCTTGAAGTGACGGATCACCAGGGCGGGGTCCGTGCCGGCCTCGGCGGCGATCTGGCGGACGGTGGTCCGTGAGTAGCCCCTGCTCCGGAAGAGCTGGGCGGCGGCCGAGTGGATGGACTCGCGGGTCGACACGCTGGAGCCGGTCTGCAGCATGCGGGTCAGGATAGGGGGCCGTGTGCTTCGCACCTGCGCGTTCACACATTCACAGGGGCCGGCCGCAGATTGCGTGCGTGTTTCGAGAAGTTCGGTCAACAATGTTGACTCCGGCTCGGGGCGGCTGCACATTACTTGACGGTAGAACCAGCCGGTAACCGTTCGACCAGGTTCTCTTCCCCGCCCTCGACGCCCCGCCCTCCACCGGCACGCCGTGCCGCCCGCCGCACCCGCAGCCCCGCCCTCCCCTCCGGAAAGGGATCACATGCAGAAGCATGTCTCGCGCCGTAATGTCATGGCCACATCATGCGCGCTCGCCGGTGCGCTCGCCCTGAGCCTCACGGCCGGCGGCACGGCCCAGGCGTCCGACCCGCTGCAGTACGTCGCCCTCGGCGACAGCTACAGCGCCGGCTCGGGCGTCCTGCCCGTGGACACGAGCAACCTGCTGTGCCTGCGGTCCACCGCGAACTACCCTCATGTGATCGCGGACCGGACCGGCGCCCGCCTCAAGGACGTGACCTGCGGCGCCGCCCAGACCAAGGACTTCACCTCGTCGCAGTACCTGGGCGTCCCGCCCCAGGTGAACGCGCTCAGCGCCGACACCGACCTGGTGACGCTGACCATCGGCGGCAACGACAACGGCACCTTCATCAACGCCATCACGTCCTGCGGCAGCGCGGGTCTGCTGACCGGGGGCCAGGGCAGCCCGTGCAAGGACAAGTACGGCTCGACCTTCAACGACCAGATCGAGAAGAACACGTACCCCGCGCTGAAGAACGCCCTGCTGGCCGTACGCGCCAAGGCGCCCAACGCCCGCGTGGCGGTGCTGGGTTACCCCTGGATCACCCCGGCGAAGGCCGACCCGTCGTGCTATCTGAAGCTGCCGATCGCCTCCGGTGACGTGCCGTACCTGCGCGACGTGCAGACCCACCTGAACACGGCGGTCGAACGCGCCAGCAAGGAGACGGGCGCGACCTTCGTCGACTTCTCCGAGGTCTCCGACGGCCACGACGCGTGCACGCCTCCCGGCACCCGCTGGGTCGAGCCGCTGCTGTTCGGCACAAGCCTGGTGCCCGTCCACCCGAACGCCCTCGGGGAGCGGCGGATGGCCGAGCACACGATGGAGGTTCTCGGGCTGCGGTGAGGCCGTCCCGCGACGCCTCCGGCGAACGGTCCGTTCACCCCTCGCGGGAGAACGGGCCGTTCACACCACGGGGAACGTGACCCCCGTGAGCTCCTCGGAGACGGTCCACAGGCGTTGCTGGACGGCCCGGTCGTGGGAGTCGCGGCTCGATCGCACCAGCGTCGGGTGGCCGCGGATCTCCAGGCGGCCGGCGGGGCCGTAGTACTGGCCGCCGCGCACCTCGGGATCGGTGGCGGCGCGGACCGTCGGCAGGGCTCCCATCGCGGCGTTCTGCGTGAGCAGCGGCGCGAGCCAGGTGACGGGCAGGCGGAACACCGCAGGCGAGTTGCGGATGAGCTCGGTGTTCGACACGCCGGGATGAGCGGCCACCGCGACCGTGGTGCCCCGCGAGGCGAGCCGGCGCTGCAGTTCGTAGGTGAACATCAGGTTGGCCAGCTTGGACTGGCCGTACGCGGCCACGCGGCTGTACGAACGCTCCCAGTTCAGGTCGTCGAAGTGGAGGGCGGCGCGGATGCGGTGGCCGCCGCTGCTGACCGTGACGACGCGGGAGCCGGGGACGTCGAGGAGCCGGTCGAGCAGCAGGCCGGTGAGGGCGAAGTGGCCCAGGTGGTTCGTGCCGAACTGCAGCTCGAAGCCGTCGGCGGTGGTCCGCTTCGGCGGGTACATCACGCCCGCGTTGTTGATCAGCAGGTCGATGCGCGGATGCACGGCGCGCAGGTCGGCGGCCGCGGACCGGACCGAGTCGAGGGAGGCCAGGTCGAGGGCCTGCACGCCGACGTCGCCGGAGATGCGGGCGGCGGCCTGCTTGCCTTTCTCGACGTCCCGGACGGCCAGGACCACCGTGGCGCCCCGCTCGGCGAGCATCCGTGCCGTCTCGAAGCCGAGCCCGGTGTTGGCGCCGGTCACGATCGCCACCCGGCCGCGTTGGTCGGGAATGTTCCGTTCATCCCAGCGTTCACTCATCACGCACCCCTAAGAAACCGTCGGTCTGTTATCAGTCAACGTAAGAGACCGGCGGTCCGATGTCAAGGAACCGGTGGTCTTTAAGTTAAGCTGCGGGCATGACCTTCCAGCGGGCGCGAAGTGAGGAGCAACGGGCGATCCGCCGCAGGGCGATCCTGGACACGACGGCTGCGATGCTCGACGAGATGCCGGTGGCGGAGGTCAGCCTCAACGAGCTCAGCCGGCGCGTAGGCCTCGCCAAGTCCAACGTTCTGCGGTACTTCGAGTCGCGCGAGGCGGTCCTGCTGGAACTGCTCGACGACTTCCTGGGCAGCTGGCTGGAGGCCCTGGCGGACGAGCTCGCCGAGGGGGTCGACGCGGACGCGGCGCCCGAGACGCGGGCGCGCCAACTGGGCGAGGTGATCAGCCGGTCGCTCGCGGAGCGCACGGTGCTCTGCGATCTGTTCGGCGCACAGGGAGGCGTCCTCGAGCGCAACGTCTCGGTCGAGGTCGTCAAGCGGCACAAGCGGGCCTCCCTCGCGAGGCTCGCGACCATGTCGGAGCTGCTGCGCCGCCATGTGCCCGAGATCGGCGACGCCGCGGAGCGGTTCTGCCTGATGGCCCTGGCCACGGCGGGCGCGCTGGGGACGTACGTCCCGCCGCCGCCCGGTGTCCTCGCCGCCTACGCGGAGGAGCCCGAGCTGGGTGTGCTTCACATGGAGCTGCCGGACGCCCTGCGGCTGACCGTCACCTCGCTGCTGCTGGGCGTACTCCCCCGCGGCTGAACAACACCCGTGGCGGCGAACGGAGTTCGTCCATCCCAGTCCGCCGCCACAGGTCAAGGTGCGCTACGCGACTGCCGTCCCTTCGAGTTCCACCATCTGACCGGGGACGGCCAGGCGGGTCACGCCGAGCATGGTGGTGGTCGGCGCGACGCCGGCGGCGCCGAGACGGCCCGCCAGGACTCCGTAGTGCTGGAAGAGCAGGTCGACGTCGGTCGTGTAGACGTTCAGCCGGACGAGGTTCGCCAGCGACATGCCCGCCTCGGCGAGCACCGCCTCGACGTTGTCGACGCCGAGCGCCAGCTGGGCCGCCATGTCGCCGTCGTGCTCGGGTTGGCCGTCCTTGCTCATCGCGGTCTGGCCGGAGATGTAGAGGGTGCGGGAGTGCCCGGATACGACCTCTCCCTGGTTGAAGCCCATCTCGACCGACCACGAAACGGGGTTGACCGCGTTACGTTCCATCACCGCATCTGCTCCATCGTCAACGTGTGGGTTGGCACTGCCTCGACGTCGTGCGGTGAACCCTCGCAGGAAAACGTGACATCTTCGGTCATGTATTTCGTTAGGGTCCTTTCCATGCGAGCCGACCGGCTGGTGTCCCTCGTGCTGCTGCTGCGTCAGCGAGGCCGGATGACCGCGGAGGCACTCGCCCGCGAGCTGGAGGTGTCCCCCCGGACCGTGCTGCGGGACATGGAGGCCCTGTCCGCGGCGGGCGTCCCGGTCTACGCGGAGCGCGGCCGGCACGGCGGGTTCGCGCTGCTGCCGGACTTCCGCACGGCGCTCACCGGACTGACCCACGACGAGGCGCTCGCCCTCCTCGTCGCCGGATCACGGCGCGGGGCGCAGCTGTTCGGCCTCGGGTCGGCGCTCGCCTCGGCCGTGCTCAAGGTGGTCGACGCGCTGCCCGACGGACTGCGGGAGACCGCCGCGGGCGCGGCGCAGCGGCTGCTGGTCGACCCGGAAACGGACCTGCTGGCCCGGCCGGTTGCCCCGGAGGAGGTGCCCGACGCGGTGGCGACGCAGGTGCGGCGGGCGGTCTTCGGCGGGCACCGGCTGCGCATCCACTACGCGGCGGTGAACCAGTCCCCGAAGTGGCGCACCGTGGACCCGATCGGCCTCGTCACCGTCAAGGACCAGGGCTATCTGCTGGCCCGGCGGGGTTCGGAGGACCGTACGTACCGGCTGTCCCGGGTGCTGGCGGCCGAGCAGCTCGACGAACCGGCCCTGCGCTCGGACTCCGTCGACCTGGAGCGAGCCTGGCGGGAGCGCGAGGTGCGGTTCCGTACAGGCGGTGACACCACGGAGGTGCTGGTGCGGGCGGATCCGGCGCGTCGGGACCGCCTGGCCGCCACGGCTCTGGCGGTGACCGGCGAGGGGACGGACGTGGAGGGCCGGCTGCGGATGACGCTCGTCTTCCAGGACGCTCGGCATGCGGAATGGGCGCTGTGGGAGCACGCTCCGGGGGTCGAGGTGCTGGCTCCGGAGTGGTTGCGGGCGGGGCTGGGTGAGCGGGCGAGGGAGGTGGCGGCGCTGTACGAACGCTCGCTCGGGACGACGAGTCGGGCGTGTCCCGGGCGGGGCCTCTCGGGCGACGGGGGTACGCCGCCGGGACGGTGAAAACTTGCTGTCGGCCCGGCACTGCGTCGTGCCAGGATCGCCGCATGACTCTGCGATACCCGCCTCCTCTGCGTCCCGGTGACCGTGTCGGTGTGACCTCGCCGTCGAGCGGGGTCCCGGAGGCGCTACGCGCGCGCCTGGAGGTCGCCGTCAGTGACATCCGGGCACGGGGGTACGAGGTCGTCGTCGGGACGTGCATGGACGGTTCGGGTCACGTCAGCGCTTCGGCCGCCGAGCGTGCGAGCGAGTTCATGTCGATGATGACCGACCCCACCGTCAAGGCGATCGTGCCGCCGTGGGGCGGGGAGACCGCGATCGACCTGATCCCGCTGCTGGACTGGGACCGGCTGCGTGAGGCGGAGCCGACCTGGGTCGTCGGCTTCTCCGACATGTCGACCCTGATGACCCCGCTCACGCTGCTCACCGGTACGGCGACACTCCACGGCAACAACCTCATGGACACGCCGTACCGCGTGCCGGAGGGGCTGCTGTCGTGGTTCGACATCGTGGCCGCGCCGTCGGGCCGGTCCTTCACGCAGACACCGCCCGGCCGTCACCGCACCGTCGGCTACGACGACTACGCCACGTTCCCCGACGTACGGGAGTACACGCTCGACGCGCGGGGCGGCTGGACCCGGCTGGACGGCGCGGGGGACGTGGAGGCCGAGGGGAGGCTGATCGGCGGCTGCGTCGACGTGCTGTGCAATGTCACGGGGACGCCCTATCTCGACATGCCGGGGTTCGCCCGCGACATGGCACCCGAGGGGCTGCTCGTGTACGTGGAGGTGTGCGACAGCGACGCCTTCACCGTCTGCCGCAATCTGCACGGTATGAAGCTCGCCGGGTTCTTCGAGGGTGCGAACGCCGTCCTGGTCGGCCGGACCGCGGCTCCGGACAGCCCGTCCCTCACCCAGCACGAGGCCGTCCTCGACGCGCTCGGCTCCCTGAACGTGCCGATCGTCGCCGATGTCGAATGCGGGCACGTCCCGCCGTACATGCCGATCGTCAACGGCGCGTACGGGCGTGTGGTGCACGCGGCGGGGCGGAGTGCGCTGACGCAGACGTTGCGGTGACCGGGTGACGGAGTGACGGAGCGATCGGGAGGCGGCGTGGAACAGGGTGGCGTGTCCCGCGGTGCCCGCCTGGCCGCCCATGGTGCCGTTTCCGCCTCGCTGGCCCTGTGCGATGACCGCGGGTTACGTGAACTCGTGGACGCCGGGCAGCCGTTGGGCTCCGGCATCGGCGGAGAGCGGGTCCTGCTGGACGTCGACGGTACGCCGGTCTTCGTCAAGCAGGTACGCCTGACCGATCTGGAGCGGCGGCCGGAGAATCTGCGCTCCACGCGCAACCTCTTCGAGCTGCCGCTCTTCTGTCACTACGGAGTCGGCACGATCGGCGGCCCCGGCTTCGGCGCCTGGCGGGAGCTGGCCGCGCACCGCATGACGACGGACTGGGTGATCGCGGGGCAGTACGAGGGCTTCCCGTTGCTGCATCACTGGCGGGTGCTGACGGACAGCGGCCGGCCGCTCCCCGAGGAACTGGCCGATCTGGAACGGGCCGTCGCCTACTGGGGAGGCGGGGCAGAGGTACGTCACCGCATCGAAGCGCTGCAGCGGTCCTCGGCGAGTCTGCTCCTGTTCATGGAATACCTCCCGCGGAACCTGCACGACTGGCTCGGTGAGCGGATGAGCGCCGACGAGGAGACCGCCGAGCGGGCATGCGCCATGGTGGACGACGAGCTGAGAGCGGGCATCGCGTTCATGAACGCAGGCGGGCTGCTGCATTTCGACGCCCACTTCGAGAACATCCTCACGGACGGCCGCCGGCTCTTCTTCACCGACTTCGGCCTCGCGTTCTCCTCTCGTTTCGAACTGGCCCGGGCTGAAGCGGACTTCCTTGAGCACCACCGCATCTACGATCGGTGCTACGCCGTCACGCATCTCGTGAACTGGCTGACCGTGGCTCTGCTCGGACACGAACCGGAGGAACGCAGAGCGTTCGTGCGCGCGTGCGCGAAAGGGGTCCGCCCACGGCAGATGCCGACCGCGATCGCTGACGTGGTCGCGCGGTACGCGCCGGTCGCGGAGACGATGGGGGACTTCTGTCAGCGGTTCCGGACGGAGAGCCGGACGGTGCCTTTTCCGTTCGCGGCGGTCCGGGAAAGACTTGAGATGTGTGATCAGTGAGGAGTCAGGGTTTTCCATGCATTAGCAGGCGGCCTTCGAGGAGATCAACCAGGACCAGACGGCTTGCCCACCTTCCGCTATCACCCGGACCCCGTAGCCACCGGGTCGATCCGGACGTCCGCCGGCAGGTGCGTGTGCTGCGAGCGCAGCAGGGGACGGATCTACACGGCCGACTTCTACACCGCACACGAGGTCGACGGGCCCTTCTGCCCGTGGTGCATTGAAAGTACCCAAGGCCCTATCTCAGTTCGGTGACTTCTCGACCTAGATGGGCGGCGATGCCGGTGCCGTGCTCTTCCGCTGCACGGTGTGCGGTACTCATCTCGCCTATGCGGACGCATACTAGGAATCGAGTGACGTTCGGCGGCGTCTGCGGCGCAGGGCCAGAGGTATGTAGACCATGAGGCTTACCGCCGGGAAGGTGCCCACGAGCACAAGGACCAGGACGTTCACCGGGACACCGTCCAACACGTCCGTGGTGAGGCCCACGGTGAGGAACAACGCGAGCACGGGCCACACGGCACAACCTCCCGCGCAGACGGCAAGGAAACCCAACTGCTCGGCAGCCCTCTCGGACTTGGCTGTGACTGCGTTCAACTTGGCAATGGCCTGTGGGGTCCGCTCCCAATCCTCCCCACGCCGCCGTATCCATGAATCGCGCAGTACTCCCAGCTCCGTGTCGAGGGAGCTCACGGCCCACTCAGTGAGGTGCGGCAGCAAGAACATGCGCCCGCCACGGTCATAGAGCACCATCACCCGCTTCGGCACGTTGTGCTGATGAGCAGCCGGACTACGTTCATTGCGAATCTCCTGCACGTCTTCCCACGCCACGCCCCTCGTCCTGAACGCCGTCCGAATCAGAATGTGATCTTCGTAGAGGATCGTTGCCGCCCGGCTGTAAGCAGCCGTCACCCAGACGGCCAACAGGAAAACCACGGTGATCACGGAGATTGTGACCCACAGGGGAGAATCCACGTCGAGCACGATGGCCAGCACAGCCCCTGACAGCGGAGCGCTCGCGGGGATGAGGAAGCCAACGGCGAAGCCCTTCGTGGAGTCGTACCGTCGCAGATGCGGGTCATCGGTCATCGACTGCTTCAACCCCTCCGTCGCCGTGTGTGGTCGCCTTCACGAACAGAAAAGGGCGGTGTGGCGTCCGCGAAACGCTCAGCTCAGAGGCAGGCGTGGCCACCCCCAACAGTTCCGGCGCCTCCACGAGCGGCTCTCGGCTACGTCATACACTGCCGCTTCATGACCAGTGATCTTGGATCTACCTGCAGCGGCTGCGGGGCGCAACACCCAGAGTTGCCGATGAACTACACCGCCGAAGCGCCGGCCGTGTGGGATGCGGGGTTCGCGCACGCCGATGACTGTCTGCTGTCCTCCGATCAATGCGTGATCAGGGCCGAGCACTACTTCGTCAAAGGGCTCGTCGAGATACCCGTCCTCGGTACCGACGACGTCTTCTCCTGGGGAGTCTGGGTGTCGCTCAGCCGCGCCAACTTCTCCCGAGCCGCGGATCTGTGGGACCAGCCCGGGCGGGAGAGTGAGGAGCCATACTTCGGTTGGTTGACGACCGAGTTGATGGTCTATCCCGAGACCACCCTCAACCTCAAGACGCTCGTGCACACCCGTCCCGTCGGGGAGCGTCCCTTCGTCGAGCTCGAACCGACCGAGCACCCCCTCGCCGTCGAGCAGCGCAACGGCATCACCATGGACCGGGTGCGGGAGATCGCCGCAGCCGTGCGTCATCCCTCATGACGGTCACGTATGAGTGGCGGGGTCAGGTCGACAACGACGCCCTGAACGCCTTGCACGCCGAAGGCTTCGGCGGGCCCGTCGGGCTGATCGACTGGCGGGGCAGGCTGGAGCGGCACAGTCTCGGGTGGGTGTGTGCCCGGGACGGCGCGGAGTTGGTCGGGTTCGTCAATGTCGCCTGGGACGGCGGGGTCCATGCCTTCGTGTTGGACACCGTCGTGGCCGAGAGGTGTCGCGGTGGCGGCGTGGGGACCTCGCTCGTGCGTCTCGCCGCCGAAGGGAGCCGAGCGGCCGGGTGTCAGTGGCTGCACGTCGACTTCGAGGAGCACCTGCGGGCGTTCTACTTCGACGCCTGCGGGTTCCGGACGACGGCTGCCGGGCTGATCGCCCTCTAGTCGGTCCCGGCAGCCGTCCTTCCTCGCAGACTACGGGCGCGTACCGTCCGTCGGCGGGTGCTCCGTGCGGTTCGGGATCGTCTCGCCCTGGATGACCCGGGGAGGCGTGTCCGTCGCCCGTTGTTCCTCCGCCTCCTTCATGGCGCGCGCCTCGGCCTTGAGGATGCGGGCCGACTTGCCCGCGTTGCGGGCCAGTTCGGGGCCCTTCTTGGCCAGGACGATCGCGATGACGACGATGAGGATGATGGCCAGTTCGCTCAGTCCGAACATGGTCTCCCGCTCCCTCTGTCTCTCCGGGTCAGACGTTCACGCCGAAATCGGCGGCGATCCCGGCCAGGCCGGAAGCGTAACCCTGCCCCACGGCGCGGAACTTCCATTCGGCGCCGTGGCGGTACAGCTCGCCGAAGACCATCGCGGTCTCGGTGGACGCGTCCTCGGAGAGGTCGTAGCGGGCGATCTCCGCGCCGCCGTTCTGGTTGACGACGCGGATGAAGGCGTTGCGGACCTGGCCGAAGCTCTGGCCGCGGTTCTCCGCGTCGTGGATGGAGACGGGGAACACGATGCGGTCGACCTCGGCGGGCACGGCCGCGAGGTTCACCTTGACGCTCTCGTCGTCGCCCTCGCCCTCACCGGTGAGGTTGTCGCCCGTGTGCTCCACCGAACCGTCGGGGCTGCGCAGGTTGTTGTAGAAGACGAAGTGCTGGTCCGACAGCACCCTGCCGGAGGCGTCGAGAAGCAGGGCGGACGCGTCGAGGTCGTAGTCGGTTCCGGTGGTCGTACGGACGTCCCAGCCGAGGCCGACCAGGACGGCGGTCAGACCCGGCGCCTCCTTGCTGAGTGAGACGTTGCCGCCCTTGGACAGGGAAACTCCCACGGTGTGCTCCTTCTCGGCGGGTGCGGTCGGGCCCGCGGCTCGGGTACGGAGCTAAGAATCTACATCACTGTAGAGATCACGGGGCAGGGCATGGGACCGTACATCACGTGCGCCGGTTCCCGCGCCCGTACATGGCGCACGGCCGGACGGGCCGCGGGCGTCTATACGATGTCCGCGCGGGAAACGCACGGCGGCAGGAGGGAGACAGGACGTGGGCGGGCAGCGGCAGCGTCCCCGGCGGCGGGGGCAGGGTGAGCTGGAGGCTCTGGTCCTGTCGGCGCTGAAGGAGGCCGACGGCCCGGCCACCGCCGGCTGGGTGCAGGAGCGGCTGGGGGGCGATCTCGCGTACACGACCGTGATCACCATTCTGACCCGGCTGCTGGCCAAGGGCGCCGTCACGCGGGAGCGGGCAGGGCGGTCGTTCGCCTGGACGTGCGCGCTGGACCAGGCCGGTCTGGCCGCCCGTCGGATGCGCAAGGTGCTGGACTCCGAGAGCGACCGTGAGGCCGTGCTGGCCAGCTTCGTGACCGGCCTCGGGCCGGACGACGAGCGGCTGCTGCGGGAGCTGTTGCGTCCGGCGGGGCACGAGGGGGAAGACTGAAGCCTCATGGGGGTCTTCGTCTTTCTGCCGCTGGTGCTGCCGCTGACGGCGTGGCCGATCGCGCGCCTCGCCGAGCAGCATCTGCATCCGCGCACGGCGACGCGGCTGCTGACCGGGGTGGCCGCGGTGATGGCGGCGTGCAGCACGCTCTGTCTCGCCCTGGTGATGGTGGTCGGCACCGCCCAGCTGCCCGGCAATCCGCTGCCCGACGGCTGGTCGGACCCGGAGGTGCGGGCGGCGGTGCCGTACGACGAGGTGGCGGGCAAGGCGGCGATCCCCGCGCTGCTCGCCGTGCTGGTCGTGTGCGGCCGGACGTGGTGGCGGCACGCGCGGGTGCGCCGTCGGGCCCATCGGGCGCTGGCGGGGCTGCGGAACACGGAAGTGGCCGTCCTGCCGGACGGCGCCCCGTACGCGTACGCGCTGCCCGGTAGCGGCCGGCGGGACCGTGTGGTGGTCACGACGGGTCTGCTGGAGTGCCTGGAACCGGCCGAGCGCCGGGCGTTGTTCGCCCATGAGCGGGCGCATCTGTCCGCCCGTCACCACCGCTTCCTGCTCACGGTCCGGCTGGCCGCGCAGGCCAATCCGTTCCTGCGTCCGCTGCGTACGGCCGTGTCGTACACGACGGAGCGATGGGCGGACGAGGACGCGGCGCGGACGGTCGGCAGCCGCCGTGCCGTGGCCCGTGCGATCGGCAAGGCGGCGCTGGTGTCCCGGGGCGCCCCGTCCGCAACGCCGGCCGGTCTGGCCGGTCTGGCCGCGGCGGGCCCGGTGCCGCGCCGGGTGGCCGCGCTGCTCGGGCCCGCCCCGGCGGTGCGCACATGGCCCTCGCTGTTCACGGCGGTGGGTGTCGCGGCGTGGGGCGCGGCCACGGGAGCCGTCGTGTCGGCGATGTCGTCCGCGAACTCCGCGGTGACGATGGTGCTCATCCTGCACGCCGCGACACCGCTGTAACCGCCCATGACGCGCGGAGGGCCGGCACCGAGACGGTGCCGGCCCTCCGTCTGCCGCGGTCGGTCAGAGGTCGAACTCGTGGGGCGGCAGGCCCAGCGCGTAGCACGCCTCGCGGACCACGGCCTGCTCGTCCTTGTCGAAGTCGCCGTCGGCGCCGCCGATGACGATGCCGATCTGGATCACGGCCCGCGCCTCGGCGGGCTTCTTCTTCACCTTGGCGATCTCCTGGATGACGCTCACCTTGCCGAAGGCGAAGTCGGTGGTGAGCTTGTCCAGGTTGTCCTCGAAACGGCGGCGCAGGTCGTCGGCGGGGAAGTTCCGCAGCACCTCGTTGGTGGCGATGAGCTGGGCGACGCGTTGGCGCTCGGCGGGGTCGACGGTGCCGTCGGCGGCGGCGACGAGCGCGCACATCGCCATGCCGGCGTCCCGGAAGGCGCCGCTCTTCAGGTCGTTCTTCTGCGCCATGAGCTGGGCCTGCATCGACGATGCGGACTCCTTGAGGCGGTCCCACAGGGCCATGGAAGCTCCGTACGTGTCGGGCGGGAGCCCGGACGGAAGGGGGTCGTCCGGGCTCCCGGTGTTTCTACATTACTGTAGAAGTTATCAGCGGGAGGGCGGATGTCCCGATCAGCCCTCGTCCTCCTCGTCGCCCTCGAAGAAGTCGCCGATCTCGTCGACGACTTCGGCGGCGACCATTCCGCCGGCGACACCGACGGCGAGGCCCGCGGCGCCCGCCGCGACGGCGGTGCCCATACCGGGGCCGCTCCGGTGGTGACCGCCGTGGTCGTGAGGGTCGAGGTGGCCGGAACCGGCGTACGGGGCGCCGTGGTGTCCGGCCGCCGCCCGCTGCTCGATCAGCTGACGGACCCAGCCGTCCACTTCCGCGTTCCAGTCGCGGGAGTCGTGGTGGCCGACGGTGAAGCGGGTCAGCGCGTCGTGGCCGCCGGAGAAGAGACCGCCGCGCTTGCCGGCCTCCAGGACCACCTCGACGCCGCCCGGATCGGCCAGGAAGGTCACCTCGATCTCGTCGACCTGGTGGGCGTACTGGGGCGCCGGGGTGAGCTCGATCTCCTGGTAGAACGGCAGTCGCTGGCCGGTTCCCGCGATGCGGCCGTACTCGAGGTCGGCGGACCTGAACCCGAAGCCGAGCTGACCGAACGCCTCGAGGATCGCCTCCTGGGCGGGCAGCGGGGCGACGTCCAGCGGGTCCAGGTCGCCCTTGTCCCGGGCGCCGGCCACCGCGAGTTCGGTGCGTACACCGAGGACGACACCGAGGTGCTGCCCGTACAGTTCGGTGACCGGCGTCTCCCACGGCAGCGTCACCGTGAAGGGGACGCTTTGCCGCTGGCCCGCGGCGAGACGGAAGCCGCCGCCGACGGTGAACCGTTCGAAGGCGACGACGCCCTCGCTCTCCCCCTCGTCGTGCTCGGCCTCGACCCGGGCCACCAGCTCCAGGGTGATGCGCTCGATGTCGAAGTCGGCCTGCCCGCCCTCGAGAAGGACCTGGCCGGTCAGTGCGCCACCGGGCCGGGCCGCTCCGGGGTCGAGGACCGTGTCGACCGTGGGGCCGCCCACACCGAGGGATCCGAGCAGTCGTTTGAACACCATGGCGGCGTCCACTCCTTTGTGCGTACGTGCGTGTACCGGACCCGTCGCCCGACGGGCCGTTCTACAGACGCGTAGAAGCATAGGGCGCGGCCCGCTCCGGAACGGCGTGATCAGGAACGGGTCGCCGGAAACGGCCGAAAACCCGCAGGTGCACGGCGCGGGGGAGGATCGAGCAAGAGCCGAGGAGGATCGTTGTTTCCCGTGAGCCGGCCGCGCGATTGCCTGGAGGTGTCACTTTCCGTACGGGGCTTCCGGGCTCCACGGCCTCAGGGAGGCACATGATGAAGCACATGATGAAGGTTGCCGTCGTCACCGGCGCCAGCTCGGGCATCGGGCGCAGTGCGGCCGTCGAGATCGCGCGGCGCGGCTCCGGCGTCGTCCTGACCTACAGCTCCAACGAACAGGGCGCCAAGGAGACCGTCCGGGAGATCGAGCGGCTCGGCGGCACCGCGGTGGCACTGCCGCTGGACATCGCCGACACGGGCGGCTTCCCGGCCTTCCGCGATGCCGTGGCCGGGGTGCTGCGCGAGACGTTCGGGCGCGACTCGTTCGACCAGCTGGTCAACAACGCGGGGTTCGCCGGGATGGCCTTGATCGAGGACACCACCGAGCAGGCGTTCGACCGACTGACCGAGGGGCTGTTCAAGGGCCCGTTCTTCCTGACACAGACCCTGCTGCCGCTGCTCGCCGACGGCGCCGCGATCGTCAACGTGACCAGCAACTCGGCCCTCCCGCACGTGACCGAGCCGGGCTACTCCGTCTACGCCTCCCTCAAGGGCGCCCTGATGGTCCTCACCCGGTACATGGCCAAGGAGTTCGGCGCCCGCGGCATCCGCGTCAACTCCGTCGCCCCCGGCGCCACGCGCACCCGCTTCGCCGACGACGCCTTCTCCCGTCACCCCGAGATCGTCCCGGAGCTGGCACGGCATTTCGCACTCGGGCGGATCGGGGAGCCCGACGACATCGGCACGGCCGTCGCGGCACTCGTGTCCGAGGAGGGGCGCTGGATCACCGGCCAGAACATCGAGGTCTCGGGCGGTCATCATCTCTGACACGGCCGGCACGGGCCCCCCGACGGGGTGCGTGCCGCGGGGCGGCATACTCGTACGCCCGCCTACGCGAAGGAGTGCATCGCCGTGACGAGCGACAGCCGGGTCGGACCGCCCCTTTTCGGCAGCGAGCGCGAGACGCTGCGCGCCTTCCTCGACTACCACCGGGCGACGCTCGCCATGAAGTGCGAAGGGCTGAGCGACGAGGAGCTGCGGCAGCGGTCGATGCCGCCGTCCACGCTGTCGCTGCTCGGGCTGGTGCGGCACATGGCCGAGGTGGAACGCGCCTGGTTCCGCCGGGTGTTCCAGGACAACGACGCGCCCATGGTCTGGTCGGACACGGTCGACTTCCAGGCCGCGTACGACGCCGACGCGTCGACCAGGCGGGAGGCGTTCACGGCGTGGGAGGCGGAGGTGGAGAACTCGCGCCGGGTCGAACGGGAGGCGGCCTCCCTCGACCAGGCCGGACATCAGCCGAGGTGGGGCGAGGACGTGTCGCTGCGGATGGTGATGCTGCACGTCCTGCTGGAGTACGCCCGTCACAACGGGCACGCCGACTTCCTGCGCGAGGGCGTCGACGGGACCGTGGGCGCCTGACGGCCGGCGCCCGTCCCGGGGCCACGGTCAGCCGGGCCGCGACGCCTCCACGTCCGCGGGCTGCCCCGCGCCCTCGTCCCCCCGCCGCGAGCGCCGCGCCGCGCCGATCGCGGCCAGCACCGTGCCGACCGCCATGATCGCCAGACCGCGCAGCCACACCGCCGCCTCGATCTGCGTGGCGAGCAGGACGCACGACGCGATGCCCAGCACCGGCAGGACGACCGGCGTGCGGAAGTGGCCGGCCTTCCCCGGGTCGCGGCGCAGCACCAGCACCGCGGTGTTGACCATGAGGAAGACGACGAGCAGCAGCAGGACCAGGGTGGACGCGAGGGTGGCGACGCTGCCGGTGAGGGCGAGGAGCATCGCCGGCCCGGTGGTGACCGCGATGGCGGCCCACGGGGTGCGGCGGCCCGGCAGCACCCTGGTCAGCGCGCCCGGCAGCAGTCCGTCCCTGGCCATGCCGTAGGCGAGGCGGGAGGACATGATGCCGGTGAGCAGGGCGCCGTTGGCCACGGCGACGAGCGCGATGACGCTGAACAGCTCGGGCGGCACACCGCCCGCCTCCTTCACCACCTCGAGCAGCGGCCCGCTGGAGCCGGCCAGCCGGTCGGTCGGCACGGCGGCGGACGCGGCCAGGCCGACCAGCACGTACACGGCGCCGGCGGTGGCCAGCGCGCCGAACAGGGCGCGCGGGTAGGAGCGGCGCGGGTCGCGGGTCTCCTCGGCGACGTTCACCGAGGTCTCGAACCCGACGAAGGAGTAGTACGCCAGGACGGCGCCGCTGAGCACGGCGGCCGCCGCGCCCTTCTCCGGCGTGCCGAGGTCGGTGAGGCGTCCGGGGTCGCCGTCGCCGCGCAGCAGCAGCCACGCGCCGAGCACGACGACGACGGCCAGGCCTCCCACCTCGACGACGGTGGCGACGACGTTGGCCCGGGTGGACTCCTTGATGCCGCGGGCGTTGACCAGTGCCAGCAGGCCCAGGAAGACCACGGCGACCAGGCCCACGGGCAGGGTCACGAAGGCCGACAGGTAGTCGCCGCCGAAGCCGCGGGCGAGGGCCGCCACGGAGACGATGCCGGCGGCGAGCATGCAGAAGCCCGCGACGAAGCCGGCGAACGGTCCGAAGGCGCGCGTCGCGTAGTGGGAGGCGCCGCCGGCCCGCGGATACTTCGTCGCCAGCTCGGCGTACGAGGCGGCGGTCAGCAGCGCCAGCAGCAGGGCGACGACGAGGGGTACCCACACCGCTCCCCCGGCGTCGGCGGCGACCTGTCCGACCAGGACGTACACACCGGCGCCGAGCACGTCGCCCAGGATGAAGAAGTACAGCAGCGGCGTCGTCAGCGCGCGCTTGAGGGCCGTCGGCTCCTGTGCCGTTCCCTGCGCACCCGTCCGCGTCCCTGTCATTGCACCGACTCGTCTCGCCATACCGCACCGTGTCCCCCGTACCGGCGAGAACACGCTCGCCATGCGGCGGCGGGGAGCATGGGCCGCGTCACACAGGACACGGGACGCGGGCGGGTCGTCCGCGGCCGGCGGCAGACATCTGCGAGGTCACCGGTCCGTCCACCGGTGAGCGCCCGGTGGGCCCGGTGAGGGATCCGGCGGAAATCGGGAGTACTCAGACCGGCGGGACGGGGCAATCGGTAACCGCCGAGTCCGCTCAACTGAAGGAGTGCAGTCCCATGCCCGAGACATCCGACGTCGTCGAGCTCATCCTCCAGGACCACCGCCGCATGGAGGATCTGTTCCGCCGGATGCGCAGTGTCGAGGACGACCGGGGCGCCGCGCTGCGCGAGTTCTCGGACCTGCTGATCGCGCACGCGCTGGCCGAGGAGTCCAAGGTCTACCCCGCGCTGAAGCGGTACAAGAACATCGAGGACGACGAGGTCGAGCACGGCGAGGAGGAGCACGACGAGGGCAACCAGGCCCTGCTGGCGCTGCTCGAGGTGGAGGAGATCGGGGGCGACGAGTGGGACGAGAAGCTGGAGAAGCTCGTCGAGGCCGTCACGCACCACGCCGACGAGGAGGAGCGCACGATTCTCAACGGCGCCCGGGAGAACGTGTCGGCGGAGCGGCGTGAGGAGCTGGGCAGGGCGTTCCGGGAGGAGCGGGAGCGGCAGCTGAGGTCCGGCTGCGGTTCGGTGGACAACGTCCGCAAGATCGTCGAGTCCTGACGCACGTCCGGGCCCGTCCGGCCGCACGCCGTACGAAAAGGCCGGCCCTCCCGCATCCGCGGGGAGGGTCGGCCTTTCGTGTGTCCGGGGGTCCGCCGGGTGTCAGTGACCGGCGGCCGGGTTCTCCGGGCGGATGCGGCCGTGCCAGCCGCCCCCGCTGCCGCCCTTCTCGACGTACTCCTTGAAGCGGTGCAGGTCCCCCTTGACCCGGCGGTCGATGACGCCCAGGGCGTCCGCGCCCTTCTCCGCCATGCCGGTGGGCTCGACGTCCATGGTGAGTTCCACTCGGGTGTGCGTGTCGTCCAGCGGCTCGAACCGCACCGACCCGCGCTGCTGCGTCTCGCCCCCGACGGTCCGCCAGGTGACCCGGTCGTCGACGAGCTGGTCCACGATCTCCGTGTCGAACTCACGCTTCACACCAGCGATCTTGGTGGTCCAGTGGTTGTGCCGGTCGTCGAGCTGTGTCACCTCCTCGACGCCCTCCATGAAGCGCGGGAAGTCCTCGAACTGCGTCCACTGGTCGTAGGCCCGGCGGACGGGGACGTTCACGTCGACCGTTTCCTTGACCGTGCTCATGGATCCTCCTGGTTTCTGTGCTCGAAGGGCCGGCGTGCCGGGCACGTCGGCTCCCTGTACGGGTCGTCCGGGACGGCGGGTACCCCGCGGACCGCACCTGAAAGATCCGAGTTGTGGCCGGCTCACTCCGGGGGGAGCGCGTGCAGGACGTCGGCGGCCAGCCGGTCGGCGTCGTCGATCGCGGCCGTGAGGCGGTCCGGGGCCGCGTCGAGCGTGCCGAACAGGGCGTGGGCACGGGCGGTGAAGCCGGCGGGGGCGGCGGGGAGTGCCCCTGCCGAGCGGACCGCGTCCTTCTCGTTGAGCACCCAGCCGCCGGCGTCGGCGTGCAGGGCGTGCACGAGGAGCCCGACCGCACGGTGGAGGCAGCCGGCGACATGGAACGCGTCACCGCGGGGAACGCCCTTGCGGGCGACGGCCAGGGTGAACGGCGCCTCCCAACGCGCCTGGCCCACCAGGGTGTTCCGCAACGGCCGGGGATACCCGGAGCGGATCTCGTCCCGCAGGGCGGTCAGTTCGCCGGTGGGGTCGGTGAGGACGCGGGCGAGGGCCACCTCCCCGGCGTACGTGTGGGAGGAGAAGCCGTACGGGTGGCCGGCCTGGAGCCCGGTCTCGACGTGTCCGTCCCGGCACTGCCGCCAGACGCGGTGCACGCGGTCCAGGTCGCGGTAGATCCAGTCGACGGGGGTGCCGTCGACGGTCAGCCAGGCGCCGCCGTTCACCCAGGGGCCCCAGCCGCCCGGTTCGGTCACCTCCGCCGTGGCCCCGGACAGCTCGGCGGCCAGCCGGCGCAGGGCCGCGGTGTCGAGCGGAGCCCGGTAGTACAGGCCCAGGTCGACGTCCGAGTCGGGGCGGTGCGTACCGCGGGCGCGGCTGCCGCCGAGGGCGACCGCGACGACTCCGTCGACCTGCTGCAGACGGTGCGCGATGAGAGAGATCTCGTCCATCGGGCCGAGTGTGCCGAACGGGGCGCGGGGCTGCGACCGCGTTTCCGTTCCGTCGCGGGTGTCGACGACCCCGCGCGCCCCTGGTGTGTCAGTGACCCCACGCGTCGGCCACCTCGGCGACGGCCCGGAGGGCCTGCTCGTACCCTGCCCGCGCCGCCGCCGGTCCGCGTGCGGTGTCGGCCATGTCGCGGCCCATCGCGCGGCGGGCGTCCTCGTCCGGGCACAGCAGTACGACGCGTGCGCCGTCCCCGGTCAGCCGCGCGGCCTCTTCGGAAGCGCTCGGGTGCGGGCCCACCGCCCGCGGGATCGGCACGACGGCCAGCACCCGCCGGCTGCCCCGCGCGAGAGGGAGGTTGGCGGTGGAGCGGCTGCCCCCGTCCATCCAGCGGCGGCCCGCCACGGTGACCGGAGGCCAGACGACGGGGACGGCGCAACTGGCCGCGACCGCTTCGAGCAGCGTCACCCCGGAGCGCGCGCCGAACGCCTCCACCTCCCCGGTCCGGGCGTCGACGGCGGTGACGCGCAGCTCGCGCTCCGGCCAGTCGCGCGCCTCGCCGAGGAGCCGGCCGACCGTGTCGAACACGTCCGACTCGGGTCCGGTGCGCGCACGCAGCGCCGTCCGGCCCAGCCGGGCGACGGAGCGCCCGGGGTCGCGGGAGCCGAGGGCGGCCCAGAGGTAGCGTGCCGTCATGCGTGCGGTCACCGGCAGGCGGACGGCGTCGGCGCCGGACAGCTGGCGCTCGTACAGCTCGGCGGCCGGGGTGCCGCAGCGGAGGCGTGCGCCGAAGACGGCGCCGGCGGAGGTGCCGATCAGGACGTCGGCGGCGTCGAGAGCGACGCCGGCCTCGGTGAGACCGGCGAGCATCCCCGTCAGCCAGGCTCCGCCCACCGGTCCGCCGCCGCCCAGTACGAGAGCCTTGTCGGGCACGGCTCCTCCCCTCCCCCGCCCACGGCGGACATGAAACGGGGGCCAATCCCCGTTTCATGCCGGGAAGCCTACCAGCGAAACGGGGAGCACTCCCCATGAGCGGCCCGGCAGGCGGTCGTCACTCGCAGAACGCCGTGTCGACGGCGTCCATCACCGCCAGCGCCGCCTTCTCCTCGTCGCCGCCGAACGTCCCCGGCAGCGCGGTCACCGCCAGACCGACGGAGCGGCCGTCGTCCGTGGCGCCGCCGCGGGTCTCGTAGCCGTCGATGTCGCCGCCGTGTCCCCAGTACACGCCGCCGCAGCTCAGCGGGACGCTGACGATGCCCAGTCCGTAACGCCACCCCGGCAGCACGGGGGCGTCGACCGTCCTGCGCATCTCCGCGAGCTGCTCGGGCGGCAGGAGCTCGCCGTCGAGCAGGGCGCGGGTGAAGCGGGCCAGGTCGCTCGGGGTGGAGATCAGCTGTCCGGCCGCGCCGCCCCAGGAGGGGTCCATCTCGGTGGCGTCGACCACCCGGTCGCCGTCGAGGCGCGCCAGGGCGTAGCCGTGCGGGTGCGGTCCGCGGATGCTCCGGTCGCCGGGCTGGGGCCAGTAGGTATGGCGCAGGCGCGCCTTGTTGATCACGCGTTCGGTGATCTCCTCCTGCACGGGGCGCCCGGTCACCCGCTCGATGATCAGTCCGGCGAGCAGATAATTGGTGTTGCTGTACTCCCACTTGGCGCCGGGGGCGGACGTCGCCGGGTGGGCCAGCGCCGCGGCGAGCAGGTCGTGCGGGTGGAAGAAGCGGTGCTGAACCTTCTCGAAGTGCTCCAGCCCTATGTGCTCCGTGTAGTTGGGCAGCCCGCTGGTGTGCTGGAGCAGGTGCCGGACGGTGATCTTCCGGGCGTCGATGCCCTTGCCGCGCACGAGTCCGGGGAGGTACCGCTCGACGGGCGCGTCCAGCGCGGCCTTGCCCTCCGCGACCAGTTGCAGCATCACGACGGCGGTGAAGGTCTTGGTGTTGCTGCCCGCCCGCACCTGCCCGTCGTGCGGGACCGGCGCCCTGCGGTCGAGCCGCGAAGACCCCGCGACCAGCGAGGTGGTACGGCCGTCCTCGCTGGTCCAGGCGAGCGCGGCCGGGAACTTCTCCTCCGTCACCAGCCGGTCGAGGCTTCGCTGGAGGGGCGGGCGCGGGGGCGGGTCCGCCTCCGCGGCGCCCGTGACCGTGGTGCTCAGCAGGCACGCGGCCGCGACGACGAGCAGACTTCCGCGCAAGATGGACTTCTTGTTCCGTGGCACCGGCACTCCTTCTCCGTGGGTCGGCACCGGTAACGATGCCGGTGCCGGCACCGGGGAGTCAGTCGTGCCGGCCCCCGAATCGCGGTACCCCCAGCGCTACCACGGCGCACCCGGCCGGGTCCGGGCCGTCAGGAAGGCCCGCGGTGCTGCTCCTGGGTGCCGGTCGCGGCGGGCGGTCCCGTGAGGGCCCAGCCGGCCAGCAGATCCAGGGCCCGCTTCGACGGCGAGCCCTCCTCGCAGGTGTAGACGAAGAGGGTGGTGTCGGGGTCCCCCGGCAGCGTGAGGGTCTCGTACGCGACGGTCAGGTCGCCGACGAGGGGGTGGCGCAGTCGCTTGGAGCCGTGGGTGCGCTGGTGGACCCGGTGCTGTTCCCACCAGCGGTCGAAGTCGGCGCTGCGCTCGCGCAGTTCGGCGATCAGCTCGGTGGTCGCGCGGTCGTGGGGGTCGCGGCCCACTTCGAGGCGCAGGCTCTCCACGGCGGTGCGGGCCTGGTCCTCCCAGTCGGTGAACAGGTCACGGGCCGCCTCGTCGAGAAACATCCAGCGCGCGTAGTTGCGCTCCGGGCGCGGCTTGCGCTCGAAGTCGGCGAAGAGGGCGCGCGCCATGCGGTTGGCGGCGAGGATGTCGGTGCGCCGGCCGAGGACCAGCGCGGGCTCGCCGTCGAGCGCGTCGATCAGCTGGTGCAGTCCGGGGCGCAGACGCTGCACGGCGGGCGGACGCCGGGAGCCGCGCGCGGAGGGCGCGGTGAGGCCGAAAAGGTCCTGGAGGTGGGCCCGGCCGGCCTCGTCGAGGTCGAGGGCGCGTCCGAGGGCCTCGACGACGGCGGGCGACGGGGTGATACGGCGGCCCTGTTCGAGGCGGGTGTAGTAGTCGGTGGACACCCCGGCGAGCAGGGCGACCTCCTCACGGCGCAGGCCCGGCACGCGGCGGACCCGGCTGTCCGGGGGGAGGCCGGCCCGCGAGGGATCGACCTGTGCCCGCGCCCTGCGCAGGAAGTCGGCCAGTTCACGGTTCGTCTCAGCCACGTCCTCCAGTGTGGCTCATCGGGGTCCGCGCAACCTGGCCCTCCGAGTCCTGGGTTGCCGCGTCCGGGTCCCCGCCGTGCCCGGTACGTCGGCCCACGGGGTGGTTCCGCGGCCCACTCTGGAGTCACCGGCCGCGAAGAGCGGATCCGAATCCCCTCCCGACACAAGGACTGAGCATCATGGCCTACCCCACCGACCGACCCGCCACCTGGTTCGTCACCGGCACCTCCCGCGGTCTGGGACTGGACCTGGTCAGGCAGCTGCTGGAGCGCGGCGACGCGGTCACCGCGACCACCCGGTCCACCGAGCGGCTGCTGGCGGCCCTCGGCGAGGGCGTCGACACCTCCCGGCTGCTGCCCCTCACCGTCGACCTGCGCGACGAGGAGCAGGTGGCGGCCGCCGTGCGGAAGACCACCGAGCGCTTCGGCGGCCTGGACGTCGTCGTCAACAACGCCGGCTACGGCTACCTCGCCGCCGTCGAGGAGACCGGCGACCGGGACGTGCGCGACATGCTCGACGTGCAGGTCGCCGGCGTGTGGAACGTGCTGCGCGCGGCCCTGCCGGTGCTCCGCGGGCAGCGGTCGGGGCACATCGTGAACGTGTCGTCCGTCCTCGGTCTGACGGCCGTGCCCGGCTGGGCGCTGTACTGCGCGGGCAAGTTCGCCCTGGAGGGGCTCAGCGAGGCCCTCGCGGCGGAGGTCGCGGAATTCGGCGTCGACGTCACGATCGTCGAACCGGGCTACTTCCGCACGGACTTCCTCACCCGTGACTCCCTGGCGCTGCCGGAGGCGACGACCGACCACTACCCGGCGATCCGCCAGATGGTCGCCCAGCACCTGGAACTCCAGGGCAAGCAGCTCGGCGACCCGGTGAAGGGCGCGGCCGCCGTGATCGACCGCGTCGTCACCGGCGAGGGCCCGCTGCGTCAGCTGCTGGGCAGCGACTCGCACGCCTACGCCACCTCCAAGGTGCAGGCCCTGACGGCCAACCTGGACGCCACGGCCGCGACGGCTCCGGCGACGGACCACCCCGCCGCCGCGTGATCCCTCGGGACGGGGCGGGTCCGCCGGCCGCGGCGGGCCCGCCCCGTTCGTGACGCACCCCGCCGGGCCGGAGGTCAGATCTGGTTGAGGCCGCCGTCGACGTACAGGCTGGAGCCGGTGACGAAGCTGCTCTGGCCGGAGGCGAGGAAGACCACCGCGGCGGCCACCTCCTCCGGGCGGGCGATCCTGCCCAGCGGCACCTGCGCGGCGAAGGTCCGTCGGAACTCGGCGGCCGCCTCCTCGCCGGCGGCCAGCCCCGAAAGACCCGGCGTGTCGGTCGGGCCCGGCGTGACCGTGTTGACCCGGATGCCACGGCCCTTCAGCTCGTTGGCCCAGGTACGGGCGAAGGAGCGGACGGCCGCCTTGGAGGCCGCGTAGACGCCGAACGCCTCGGCGCCGGCGTCGGCGTTGGTGGAGCCGTTGAGGATCACCGAGGCGCCGTCGTTGAGCAGCGGCAGCGCCTTCTGGACGGTGAACAGCGTGCCGCGCACGTTGATGCCGAAGAGCCGGTCGACGTGCTCCTCGGTGATCTGCGCGAGCGACGCGAACTCTGCGACGGCGGCGTTGGCGAACAGCACGTCCAGGCCCCGTCCTCGGCCGGCGATCGCTTCGTACAGACGGTCGAGGTCGGCCGGATCGGCGATGTCCCCCACGATGCCGGTGGCGGCGGGGCCGATCGCCTCGACCGCCGCGTCGAGTTCGGTCTTGCGGCGGCCGGTGACGAAGACATGCGCGCCCTCGGCCGCCATCCGGGTGGCGGCGGCCAGCCCGATGCCGCCCGCGCCGCCGGTGACGAGGGCGGTCTTGTCCTGGAGCAGTCCCATGCGGAGGTTCCCTTCCCCATTTCCGCATCGATCGATGCGGAAGTCGAACCGTAGCACTTCTGAAGTGATCGATGCGGAAGAGGTAGGCTGCGGGGGTGCGAACCGAACAGAGCAGGAATCCGACCGGCCGGCCCCGGGGATTCGACGCCGAGGAAGCGCTGGAGAAGGCCATGCTCGTCTTCTGGGAGCACGGCTACGAAGGCGCCAGCCTCGCCACCCTGACGCGGGCGATGGGCATCTCCACCACGAGCATGTACGCGGCCTTCGGCAACAAGGAGGAGCTGTTCCGCAGGGCACTGGAGCGCTACACCGAGGGCCCCGGCGGCTATCTCGCCCGCGCTCTACAGGAGCCGACGGCCCGTGAGGTCGCGACCGCGATCCTCGCCGGGACCGTGCGGACCACCACCCGCCCGTCCCCTCCCCGGGGATGTCTGGGCGTGCAGGGCGCCCTGAGCACCAGCGACGCCGGGCAGGGGGTGCGCGACCTGCTCGCCGCCTGGCGCAACGACGGCTGCGGCAGCGTGCGCGAGCGCTTCGAACGGGCCGTCGCCGACGGCGACCTGCCGCCCGGCGCCGACCCCGCGCTCCTCGCCCGCTATGTGACCACCCTGGCCTTCGGCATCGCCGTCCAGGCCGCGAGCGGGATCGGCCGCGACGAACTCCAGGCCATGGCGGAGGCGGCGCTGCGCACCTGGCCGCTCACCTGACGGCCCTGGGGCGCCTGGTCAGTTCGGCGGGGGTTCCCGCAGGCCCGTCTCCAGGCGGTAGCGGACGGTGACGTCGTGGTAGTCCACGTCCGGCTCGACCGTGTCCGGGAGGTTCGTGCGGTCGCTCCGGCTGACCGACGTGCGCTCGCCCGTGCCCGGGAAGCGGACGGCGGTGCGGGGCGGGGCGGTGAAGCGGAGGCGGTCCGCGTGGACCGTCGTGTGCAGGGTGATGTCCGTCCCGGGCTCTTCCGTCACGGGCGTTCAGGGTGGCTCTTCGGGTTCCTCCGCGGGCGCGCGCCGCCGGGCCGGTCTCGGAGGCAGCTTGCCGTCCTCGCCACGCACCCGGCGTGTGCGGGTGCCGCCCTCGGCCGCCGTGCGCTTCTTCGCGGCCGACCGGGTCGCCTTGCGCGCGGGCGCCGCCGCTCGCCCCGGGGTGTCCGCGACCTGCCCGGCCGCCCCGGTGACGGTCTCCCCCGCACCCTCGACGACCTGACCCGCCTTCGCGCCGACGTCCTCGACGGTACGTCCCACTCCCCCGCCGGCCTCTTCCACGGCCGACCCGGCACCGCGTCCGACGTCCTCCGCGACCGCGCCGACCCCACCGCCCACTTCCTGAACGGCCTCCCCGGCTCCCGCTCCGACGTCCCGCACGGCGCCCCCGGCTCCCGCGCCGACGTCGCGCACCGCGCCTCCGGCGCCCCGGCCGACCTCCTCGACGGCTCCGCCCGCGCCCCGGCCCACGTCCCGCACCGCGCCGCCCGCGCCGGCTCCGACGTCCTGGACGGCCTGTCCGGCGCCCGCGCCCACCGCGCCCACGGCCTCACGGGCTCCGCCGCCGACGTCCCGCACGGCGGCGCTCACGCCCCGGGCCAGTTCGGTGAGGATCTCCGGGTTGCGGTCCACGGTGGTGAGCACCCGGTTGACGATCACGGCCACGTTGTCGAGCCGCACCCTGAGCTGCGCCTGGGCCTCCACCCCCGAGATGCCCAGGTGCACCCGGCCGAGGGAGACGTCGGCGCCGACGCTGAGTCTCAGCAGGTCGAGCACCTCGGCCTGGAGCGACACATGGGCGCGGAGATCCTCGACGTCCAGGTCGATCTCGTCGACCTTGAGCAGCGGGACGTCGAGGAACACGTCCGTGTCCGTGGGGGTGGCCGGAGGCCGGGGGACGGTCTCCTCGTCACCCACCTCGTAGGCTTCGTACTCGGTGTCGTCGTGCTCGGTGTCGTCGGCGTTGTCGCCCATCACCGCACCTCCCGGGTCGCCGGCCCCCCGGTTCCCATCCTGCGGCGGGCCGCGCGCCGCCGCACGGTCAGCCCGGGACCGCGGCCGGCGCCGGGCGGGGCGCGGGCTCCAGGCGGACGATCACGCTCTTGGAGGCGGGCTGGTTGCTGCCGTCGGCGACGCTGTCCAGGGGCACCAGGACGTTGGTCTCCGGGTAGTAGGCGGCCGCCGTCCCGGTCTTCGTCGGGTACGCGACGATCGTGAAGCCGTCGGCGCGCCGCTCCGAGCCGTCCTTCCACACCCCCACCAGGTCGACGCGGTCCCCGTCGGCCAGGCCCAGCTCGCTGAGGTCGTCGGGGTTGACGAGGACGACGCGCCTGCTGCCGTGGATGCCGCGGTAGCGGTCGTTGTCCGTGTACGGCACGGTGTTCCACTGGTCGTGGGAACGCAGCGTCTGCAGCAGCAGGTGGCCGTCGGGGACGCTGGGCGCCTCGTGCTCGTTGCGGGTGAACCGCGCCTTGCCGACCTCGGTGTGGAACACGCCCTCGTTGACGGCGTTGGGCAGCCGGATGCCTCCCGGGCGCACCACGCGCCGGTTGAAGTCGTGCAGCCCCGGCACGATACGGGAGATGCGTTCGCGGATCTCGCCGTAGTCCGACTCGAACGCGCCCCAGGGGATGTCGGGGCCGCGCCCCGCGAGGGTGCGGTGGGCGAGGCGGCAGAGGATGGCGACCTCGCTGAGCAGCAGCGGGGAGGCCGGCTGGAGGCGTCCGCGCGAGGTGTGCACCTCGCTCATCGAGTTCTCCACGGTGACGAACTGCTCGCCCCCGGACTGCACGTCGCGTTCGGTGCGGCCGAGGGTGGGCAGGATCAGCGCGGTCCGTCCGCAGACGGTGTGCGTCCGGTTGAGCTTGGTGGAGATGTGGGCGGTGAGCCGGCAGGCCCGCATGGCCTCCTCGGTGACCATGCTGTCGGGCGCGGCGCGGACGAAGTTGCCGGCGAGGGAGAGGAAGAACTTGACGCGCCCCTCGAGCATCGCGCGGATCGCGTTGACCGAGTCATATCCGTGGTGGCGCGGCGGATCGAAGCCGAACTCCTTCTGCAGGTCGTCCAGGAAGGCGTCCGGCATCCGCTCCCAGATGCCCATGGTCCGGTCGCCCTGCACGTTGCTGTGGCCGCGCACGGGGCAGGCGCCGGCGCCTGCCCTGCCGAGATTGCCGCGCAGCATGAGGAAGTTGACGAACTCGCGGATGGTGGGCACCGCGTGCTTGTGCTGGGTGATGCCCATCGCCCAGCAGACGATGACGCGTTCGGAGCGCAGCACGTCGTCGCGGACCTGCTCGATCTCCTGGCGGGTGAGGCCGGTCGCGGCGGTGATGTCGTCCCAGTCGACGGAACGGATGTGCCGGGCGAACGCTTCAAAACCGTCGGTGTTGTTCCGGATGTAGTCGTGGTCGAGCACGGTGCCGGGGCGGGCGTCCTCGGCCTCCAGGAGCAGCCGGTTGAGGCCCTGGAAGAGGGCGAGGTCGCCGCCGACGCGGATCTGCAGGAACCGGTCGGCGATCGGCGTGCCGCGGCCGATGATGCCGCGCGGCTTCTGGGGGTTCTTGAACCGCAGCAGCCCGGCCTCGGGCAGCGGGTTGACCGCGATGATACGGGCGCCGTTGCGCTTGGCCTCCTCCAGCGCGGAGAGCTGGCGGGGGTGGTTGGAGCCGGGGTTCTGCCCCACGACGAAGATCAGGTCGGCGTGGTGCAGGTCCTCCAGGCTGACCGTGCCCTTGCCGGTGCCGAGCGTCTCGTGCAGGGCGTGGCCGCTGGACTCGTGGCAGAGGTTGCTGCAGTCGGGCAGGTTGTTGGTGCCGAAGGCGCGGGCGAACAGCTGGAGCACGAAGGCGGCTTCGTTGCTGGCGCGGCCCGAGGTGTAGAAGACGGCCTCGTCGGGCGAGTCCAGGGAGGTGAGTTCCTGGGCGAGCAGTCCGAAGGCGTCGTGCCAGCTGATCGGCTCGTAGTGGTCGGAGTCGGGCCGCTTGACCATGGGTTCGGTGAGCCGGCCCTGGTCGTTGAGCCACTTGTCGGAGCGGCGGGCGAGCTCGGACACCGGGTGTTCGCGGAAGAAGTCGCGGGTGATGCGGCGGGTGGTCGCCTCGTCGTTGATGTGCTTGGCGCCGTTCTCGCAGTACTCGTTGCGGTGCCGCTGTCCCGGGGCCGGGTCGGCCCAGGCGCACCCGGGGCAGTCGATGCCGTCGACCTGGTTCATCGTCAGCAGCGTCTGGCCGGTGCGCACGGGGGTGGTCTGTTCGAGGGAGTACTCCAGCGCGTGCATCACCGCGGGCGCTCCCGTGGCCCATTTCTTGGGCGGTGTCACGGTGAGCCGCTCCTGGGAACCGTCGTCGGGCCGCTCGGGCATGGACTCTCCTTCACCGGACACGCGGACACCCTCCAGTCTCACGCTCCCGCTGGGGGGCTGCCACATGATCTTCCGCCGACGGGGTGGCCCCGGCCGCCGTGCGGCCAGGGGGAAGCGCGGGGCTCGGGTTCCCCTTCGGCGGCCGGGGGAACATCACGATCTCCGCCCGTGTTGTCGGGCGTATGACAACGACGACGTCGCGGCCCGAGGTGCTGCGTTACACCGCCTTCTCCAGCGATCCCGCGGGCGGGAACCCCGCCGGGGTGGTGCTGGACGCGAGTGCACTGGACGACGGGGAGATGCTGGCCGTCGCCGCCGGGCTCGGATACTCGGAGTCCGCCTTCCTGACCGCCCCGCCGGAGGGGCTGGACGGCCCGGAGGGACGGACCTACCGCATTCGCTACTTCAGTCCGAAGGCCGAGGTGCCGTTCTGCGGGCACGCGACCGTGGCGGCCGCCGTCGCGCTCGCCGAGCGGCAGGGCCCGGGGCCGCTGCTCTTCGCGACGCAGGCCGGCGCGGTGCCGGTGGACGTGACGACGGCGCAGGACGGCACGGTGCGGGCCACGCTCACCAGCGTCGAACCGCACGTCGAGGACGTCGCCGAGGCCGATCTGGCGGAGGCGCTGGCCGCGCTGGACTGGCCCGCCGCCGACCTCGACCCGGCCTTCCCGCCGCGCGTCGCCTACGCGGGGGCCCGCCATCTGGTGCTGGCGGCGGCCACGCGCGCCCGTCTGGCCGACCTGGACTACGACTTCGCCCGTCTCGAAGCGCTGATGCACCGCCTGGACCTGACCACCGTGCAGCTGGTGTGGCGGGAGTCGCCGACGCTGTTCCATGTGCGGGACCCCTTCCCCGTGGGCGGTGTCGTCGAGGATCCCGCCACGGGGGCGGCGGCCGCGGCGTTCGGCGGGTACGCCCGTGAGCTGGGCCTGGTGCCCGAGGACGCCGTCCTCACCCTGCGGCAGGGCGAGGACCTGGGGCGTCCCGGCGAACTCACGGTGACCCTGCGCGCGGGCGACCCCCGGGTGCGCGTCGGCGGGGCGGGCGTGCGCATCGGCTGACGGGCGTGGGCGGCGGGCTGCCGCGCGCAGACGCGTGGTAGCGGTGCGGCATGCGGGGCACACTGAGGAAGAAACCCGAGCGACAGGTGGGGCCATGCCTGCAGCAGCCGCGCAGTCCGTCGAAGAGGCGATCGAGGTCGCCGTTCCCGTGCACACCGCGTACAACCAGTGGACCCAGTTCAAGACCTTCCCCCGCTTCATGCGCTGGGTGAAGGGGGTCGAACAGATCCGCCCGAACCTCACCCGGTGGGAGGTCGGCACCGGCTGGGCGACCTGGACGTACATGGCGGAGGTCGTCGAGCAGCATCCCGACGAGCTGATCGCGTGGCAGGGTCTCGGCCGCTGGGCCGGGCACCGGGGCGAGGTGAGCTTCCGGGCCCTCGCCCCGAACCGCACGGAGATCGTGGTGCGCATGCGGTCCCTGGCCCGGCCGACGCGGCGGCACCTGCTGCACCGGACGCCGGTGACGCCGCGGCTGATCCGGTCCGAGCTGGGCCGCTTCAAGCAGTTCATCGAAGGGGTGGGCCAGGAGTCCGGCGCCTGGCGCGGCGTCATCCGCAAGGGGCAGGTCCGGCCCCAGGAGGAGAAGCCGGCGAGGAGCCGGGTGGCGGGCTGGCCGGTCGGCTGAAGCCCGGGCGCGAGGGCGGCGGAAATCCGCGGAGAAGGTCCGCGTCGGGCTGCGCGGTCCGGCCCGTCCGGGGAACCCGGCCCTCGGGACCGACCCGAGGAGCCACCATGAGCACCCTCCACGAAGAGCGCCGGGGCGAGGAAGCGTCCGGAGGACGGCCGTGACCGCGCCCGCCGTGTCGATCTCCGGACAGGACGCCGACGCGCTCGGCGGTGACGACAGCATCCTGATGCGCCAGCGCCGGGACCACGCGCGGCTCGACGCGATGATGAACCGCTACCTCTCCGAGGACCTCCCGCCCGGCGACCTGAACTCACTGTGGCTGGACGTCGTCCGGCTGGTGTTCCGTCACGCCTTCGCCGAGGAGACCGTGCTGTGGCCGCTGCTGCGGCGCGTCGCTCCTGACGGGGAGGAGCTGACACGGCAGGTCGAGGAGGAGCACCAGGCGATCAGCGAACTGGTCGCCCGGATCGAACGTTCCCCCGACGACCCGCGGCGCGCGGAGTGGATCCAGCAGGCGTTCGCGCTGATCCGGCAGGACATCCGTGACGAGGAGGACGAGCTGCTGCCGCAGCTGCGGACCGCGTTCGACGACCGCACGCTACGGCGCGTCGGCGCCGCGTGGGAGACCGTGCGGGCGACCGCCCCGACCCGGCCGCACCCGGGCGTGCCCCGGCGTCCGCCCGGGAACGCGCTGCGGGGCGTCCCGCTCAGCGCGTTCGACCGGCTGCGGGACCTGGCGCCGGGCAGCGGCCCGGCCGCCCGCCGCGCCTCCCTGGCGGCAGCGGGTGCGGTCGCCGCGGGAGGCGCGGTCGTCCTGGCGGTGCGTGCCGCCCGCCGGGCACGGCTGAGAGAACAAGGGGTCATGCGGCGCCGCGTCCGTGGCGGGAGCCCGCGTACGCGGCGTCGCGCAGCCGGTTGAGACGTCCGGCGGGTCGCAGGCCGGGCAGGCTGTGCGCGACGGGGTCGTAGGACACCGTGGTCTCCGCGGGGGCGAGGTGCACCGCCTCAAGGGTGAGGGACGCGAACGGCCGCCAGGGCTCACCGGCCGCGGCGGCGCACAGCCGGAACCGGACGGGACGGCAGGCGAGTTCCTGCCACAGCGTCGGCCGTGGCGTGTGCGGCGGGTCGAGCACCGGGAAGGCGGCGAGCACCCGCTCGGACTCCCCCGTCCGGTACGCCAGCAGCGTGGAATACGCCCCGGTGAGCGCGTCGGTGCGGAGCAGCGGCAGATGGCGGCCGAGGCGGCCCGTGCCGCTGGAGGTGAACAGCAGGTCGAGCGGCAGGTCCGGGCCTCCGGCGTCCTCGACGCGGACGGCCAGGCCGAGCGCGTCCGGCAGCCGCCGGGGCGTGCCCAGGGCGTGGGACCAGCGCACGATCGCCGGGTAGGAGGCGTGCCGGTCCAGCCAGGGCTCCCCCCAGGGGCGGTCGCCGCGGCCGGCCACGTGCAGGGTGCCGGAGCACAGCACCCCGGTGGGGTGGACGGCGGGCGCGTCCCGCCACCGGGCCACCCGTTCGGCGGCCCGGTGGGCGGTGTCGCGCACGCCTGCCACGGAGTCCCTCAGAGTCCGGGGCGGATGACCGCGCGGACGCAGCCGTCGGTCTTGTGCTTGAACATGTCGTACGCGGTGGGGGCGTCGTCGAGGGACACCGTGTGGGTGGCCATGTGGGCGGTGGAGATCTCCCCGGCCGCGAGCCGGTCGAGGAGCATCGGGATGTAACGCTGGCCGTGCATCTGCGCGCCGCGCACGGTGAGTCCCTTGTTGACCACGGCGCCGAGCGGGAACTTGTCGACGGCGCCCGCGAACACGCCCAGAACGAACACGGTGCCTCCCTTGCGGCAGGCGTGGATGGCCTGCCGTACGGCCGTGGGGCGGTCCGTCTGGAGGCGGAGCTGCTGCTTGGCCTGGTCGTACAGGTGCATGGGGCCGTCGCTGTGGGCCTCCATGCCGACCGCCTCGATGCACACGTCGGGTCCGCGTCCGCCGGTGCGTTCGCGCAGTTCCGCCGCGACGTCGGTGGTGGTGTAGTCGATGGTCTCGGCACCGACGTACCGCTCCGTCATCTCCAGGCGTTCGGGGATGCGGTCGATGGAGATGACGCGTTCCGCGCCGAGCAGGATCGCCGCCCGCGCCGCCATCTGGCCGACGGCGCCGCAGCCCCAGACGGCCACCACGTCTCCGGGCCTCACACCGCCGAGGTCCGCCCCCATCCAGCCGGTGGGCACGGAGTCGGACACGAAGAGGGCGCTGGTGTCGTCGATGCCCTCGGGCACGGTGAAGGCGCCGTGGTCGGCGAACGGGACCCGGACGTACTCGGCGTGGCTGCCGCGCAGGCCGCCCATGGCGTGCGAGTAGCCGAAGATACCGGCGGTCTCGTAGCCGAACAGGGCTTGCCCGACTCCTGGGTTGGTGTTGGTGTTGTCGCACAGCGACCACAGGTCGTTGGCGCAGTACCAGCAGCGGCCGCAGCCGACGAACGAGGAGACGACGACCCGGTCGCCCACCCTGTGGCGGCGCACCGCGGGCCCGGTCTCGACGACCTCGCCGACGAACTCGTGGCCGATGACGTCGCCGGCCCGCATGGCCGGGATGTACCCGCCGATGAGGTGCAGGTCGGAGCCGCAGGTGGTGCCCGCGACGAGTCGCACGACGATGTCCTGGTCGTTGCGCAGCTCCGGGTCGGGGACCTGCTCGACGGACAGCTTGTTGACGCCTTCCCAGCACAGGGCCTTCACAGCACTCCCTCCCCGCCGGAACGGCGGCTGAGCAGTCCGACGAGCCGGCCGCCCGGTGTGGGCCGGGTCGTCGGCGGTGTGTCGGGGAGCATGACCTCCCCGGTCTCCAGCAGGGCCTTCGCCTCGCGCAGCGCGCGCCGCACCTCCTGGCGCGGGTCCTGCCCGGCGAGCCGCGCGGGCACAGAGGTCGCCTCCGGGGGTGCCGGCTCCTTGAGCCGTGCGGCCAGCTCCGTGCCGCGGTCACCCGGCGCGGGCTGCGTCCGTACGTCGATGCGGTCGGCGAGCCGTTCCAGAGGCTCGGGAAGCTTGCCGTCCTGCCGGACGTCCTCCTCGGGGCGGTTCACGGTCACCGTCAGCCACCGGTCGCCCGCCCGGTCCTCCCCGCCGCGTGCCGCCGACCCGGCCTTCCGGGCCGCCGCGACACCGACGGCGGCGACGGGAACCATCCACAACGCCTTCTTCATGCACTGCCTCCTGCTCGGACAGGCCTCATCGCGCGCGGCGGGTTTCCGCGGCGGGTGAGGCGAAACGGCGACGGGTCGGTGACGGTCACGGGGCGGGCCGGAGACCCTGGGCACGCACCGCCGGGATCAGCCACCGGTCGTCCTGTCCACCAGGGCGCCGTACGTCAGTTGCAGCGCGTCCGCGCCCGCCAGGGCGGTCAGGGCCCCCATGGCGGTGCGGGTGGCGCGCGGCCACAGGAGCTGTCCCGCCGTGAGGCTGGAGGCAACCCAGACGCTCACGCAGAAGGGACAGGTCACCAGCTCGCCGACCGTGGCCTTGCGGTCGTCGGACCGCGCCTCCTCGTGCAGTTCCGCGGGGCCTTGCGGGCCGACGAAGGTGGTGAAGGGGGCCCGCAGGGGGCTGGTCACCGACGCCTTGCTCAGCAGCCGGCTCAGCCGGAAGGTGGCGACGGCGGTCAGCGCCACGTCCCACGGCACCGGCCGGTCCGGCAGCGGGCGGCCACGCCGCCGCACCAGCAGTGCCCAGCCTGTGGTGTAGGCGGCGAACGCCGACATGGCGACGAGATAACCGCGGATCGGACGCCCGCCGTCCGCCGCGTACGTGTGCTCGACGCGGCGCAGCATCCCCTTCACCCGGGACACGGGACCGCCCTCGGCCGTCCTGGTCACGACGTCCGCTCTCCGTCCGTCCCCTGCGTCGCCCCGGCCGTCGCCCGGTCGTCCAGGGTGTCCGGTACGCCGTCGCCGGGCAGCCGCACCTCGACGTGCCCGTCGGTCACCCGCGTGTCGAAGGCGGGCTGGGGAGCGGTGGCGGGGCCCTCGACGTTCCAGCCGTCGGAGAGCCGGAAGACGCTGCCGTGCCAGGGGCAGCGGACGCATCCGTCGGCGACGGTGCCCTCGGACAGCGGTCCCGCCAGGTGGCTGCAGCGTTCGGCGAGCGCGTGCACCTCCCCGCCGGTCTCCCGCACCACCAGCACCGGCACGTCGTCCACGACGCACCGGACGGGCTCCCCCACCGGGAAGTCGTCGACGCCGCCGACGCGGTGCCAGCCGTCGCGTACGACGTGGGGCACCTCCTCGGCGTGGTTGACGCCGGCCGCCTGCCGGTACGCCAGATGGCCGCCGAGCAGGCCGCCGACGCCGACAGCGGTCAGCCCGAGGTACCCCAGGACGCGTCCCTTGGCTCCCCGGCCGGTGAGGCGCAGCACGAGGGAGGCGCCGTAGAGGCCGACGGCGGCCGTGTTGGCCGCGGCGTGCACCAGGCCCACGCGCTGCTGCTCACGGCGGAGTTCCGCCCAGTCGACGAGGCCCGACACGGCGGCGGGGGCGGCCCCGGCCAGCCCGAGAGCCACCAGCACGTCGGCCTGCCGGGACCGGCCCGGCTTGACGTCCAGCACGGCGGCGGACATCCAGCTGCCGATGGGCAGGTGGATCGCCATCGGGTGCACAGGGTGGCCGAGCCACGTGCCGTGGAGCACGTCCCGTACGCGTCCGAGCGGCAGGGCGCGGACGCGTGCGCCGAGCGCGTCGATCAGCTGGTCGCGGCGTGGATCGCGCTCCAGCGCGTCCAGCAGCCACAGCATGCGGTTCTGTCCGAGGAGGCGACGCCCAGGCTTGTTGCTCATGTGCGCTGAGTTTCCCGACGCGCGACGGACAAACGGCGGTCAGCGGACGTGCAGCCGCACGCGGGGCCAGGAGTTGGTGACGTAGCCCTTGGGGTTCCACACCGAGGCCGGGGACTCGGGCATGCCCGCGCCGGTGGAGTCCCACGCGCGGGCCAGGACGTGCACGTCGCCGGCCGGCAGGTCGAAGGTGGTGCGCCACCGTTGCCACGCCCCCGGTCCGGCGGGTTCGTCGAGGGCCACGCGGGACCAGGCGCGTCCGCCGTCCGGGGACGCCTCGACCCGGGCGACGGTGCGCCCCTCGCCGGCGAGCGCGTATCCGGTGACCTCGACCGGGCCGCGCGGCAGGACGGCGCCGTCGGACGGAGTGAGGACGGCGCAGTTGAGCGGGACCGGGCCGAGGGTGACGCCGTCGGGCTCGTCGTCCGTCGGGGGGAGGCGGTAGGCGGTGGCCTGGAAGTAGCCGTCGGAGGGGGCGGCGCGCGCGGTGACACGGACGAGCCACTTGACGCTGCGGGCGCCGATCCAGCCCGGCACGACCACCCGCAGGGGCGCGCCGTGGACGGGGGGCAGCGGGGCGTCGTTCATCGACCAGGCCAGCAGCACGTCCGGCGCCAGCGCCCGGTCCCGCGGGACGGACACCTCGTACGGCTGGGGCGGGTCGGCGGACGGGGAGACGTCGGGGGCACGGAAGGCGACGTGAGCGGCCTCCGGGGCGATGCCGGCGTGGGCGAGGACGTCGGCGAGGCGCGCCCCGCGGAACCGGGCGGTCGAGAGGGCGCCCGGCCCCCACGGCGTCTCCCCGGGAACGGCGCGGACCGCGGTCAGGTCGGCGCGCCGGTTGCCCGCGCACTGAAGGGTGACGGTCGCCTCCGCCGCGGCGAAGCGGGACCGCAGGTCGTCCAGGGTCAGCAGCAGCGGGCGCGCCACCAGGCCGTCCACCGTGAGCCGCCAGTCCGCGGGGTCGAGGCGGGGTACGGGGCCGTGGTTGCGGCTGTAGAAGGTGTCGGCGGGCGTGACCGCGGCGCGGGCGAGCGCGGTTCCGGGCGGCTCCGCGTTGAACGGCTCCCGCCCGTGGACCACCATGTCGTCCCGCTTGTCCCACATGCCCATGGTCATGATTGTCCGCCCGTCCCGGGGGACGCGCCCGGGCACGGGTCCCCGGGACGCGCCCGGCCACGCGGATCCCCGCCCGGGGTCAGGCGTCGCCCATGACCAGGCCCTCGGAGGTCATCGGTGGCTCTTTTACGGAATGCCGGGTGTGCGCCGGGTCCGCCCGGGGAACATGTTCGCCCTGTTCGGGCCGTGCGCCCTGTCGGGCCGTGCGAGAGGACTCCTAGTGACAGCGTCGGCGTCAGGGGCGGGTGACCGGCAGCCCGGTGCCCAGGGGGACGCGTACGAGCCGGATCCGCGCCGGTGGCGGGCGCTCTGGGTGACGCTGGTCGCCGGGTTCATGAGCCTGCTGGACGTCACGATCGTGGCGGTCGCGCTGCCCACCGTGCAGAACGACCTGGGCGCCTCCCCCGCCGAGGTGCAGTGGGTGGTGTCCGGGTACGCGCTCACCTTCGCCCTCGCCCTCGTCACGGCGGGCCGGCTCGGGGACGCGCTGGACCGGCGGAAGATCTTCCTGATCGCCCTGTGCGCCTTCGTGCTGTGCAGCGCTGCGTGCGGCGCCGCCCCCGGCATCACCCTGCTGGTGGTGGCGCGGCTCGCGCAGGGCCTGGCGGCCGGTTTCATGGCACCGCAGAACTCGGCGCTGATCCAGCAGATGTTCCGCGGCACCGAACGCGGCCGGGCGTTCGGCTACTTCGGCGCGACCGTCGGCGTCTCCTCCGCCTCCGGGCCGATCGTCGGCGGTGCGATCCTCGCCCTGGCCGACGGCATGCAGGGCTGGCGCTGGATCTTCTACGTCAACGTGCCCATCGGCGTCCTCGCCGTGCTGCTGGGCCGGCGTCTGCTGCCGCGGACCCGGAAGTCGGGGCGGGGCCATGTGGACGTGCCGGGTGTGCTGCTGCTCGGCCTGGGCGTGCTGGCGTTCATGTATCCGCTGGTGCAGGCGGAGTCGGGCGGGCTGAGGCGGCTGTGGTGGCTGTTCCTCGTCGGCGCGGCGGTGCTCGCCGTGTTCGTGCGGCGGCAGCGGCGGCTGCTGGCCCGGGGGACGACGCCGCTGCTCGACCCGCGTCTGTTCTCCACGGTGCGCGGCTACGCCATCGGCGCGGGCGTCGGCACCCTGTACTTCATCGGCTTCAGCGGCGTCTGGCTCGTCTTCGCGCTCTTCTACCAGCACGGACTGCACTACTCCCCGCTGGAGTCGGGGCTCGCCGTGACGCCGTTCGCCATCGGCTCGGCGGGTGCCGCGGTCGTCTCGGGGCGGCTCGTCGACCGGTTCGGGCGGCTGCTCACCGTGTGGGGCCTCTCGGGTGTGATCGTGGGGCTGAGCACGGCCGCCCTGCTGCTGCGTTTCGCGCCGCTGGACCACGCGCCGTGGCTCGCCGCGCCGGCCCTGTTCGTCGGCGGCGTCGGCGGCGGGTTCGTCGTGTCGCCCAACATCACCCTGACGCTGCGGGACGTGCCCGTGCGGATGGCGGGCGCGGCGGGCGGCGCCCTGCAGACGGGACAGCGGCTCGGCGCGGCCGTGGGGACCGCGGCCTTGCCGGGCCTCTTCTACCTGGTGCTCGGCCGCAGCGACGACTTCCAGGTGGCTCTGTTCACCGCGCTGTGCGCGGCCCTGGCGGCGATGCTGACGTCGCTGGCCCTGGCGGCGTACGACTGGCTGCGCGACCGGCGCAGGCGCGCGGCGCACGGGAAGTGCGCGCAGGAGGTCGCCAACACCCCGGTGCACTCCCGGCAGCTCTGACGTCCCGTCCGGTCGGCGTCCCTCGGTGCGGTCGCGGCGGCCGCCGGCCCGGCCCGGGCCGGTGCGGGCGGCCGCGCGAGGGTGGGCCGGGCCGCTCACGTGTCCTCGCCGACACCGGTGACGGTGTCCTCGCGGACCACGACGACCGGGCAGGCCGCGTGCTGCACACAGTGCTGGGCGACGGAGCCGAGGAGCAGACCGGCGAAGCCGCCCAGGCCCCGGCTGCCCACCACGAGCAAGGACGCGTCACGGGCCGCGCGCAGCAGCACGCTGGCGGGCGTGCCGTAGTGCACCTCCGTACGGACGTCCGCCGGCGGGCGCGCGCCGAGCGTCTCCTCGACGCACCGGGTGAGGTCCTCGCGCGCTCTGGTCTCCAGGGCCTCCTCGTCACCGCTCGACGGGGGCAGCCAGCCGAGGGCGCCGTGGTACTGCGGGTAGTCCCAGGAGGTCAGAGCCCGCACCGTCCCTCCGGTGAGGGCGGCCTGGCGGGCCGCCCAGCGCAGCGCCTCCCGTGACGACGGCGAGCCGTCCACCCCGACCACGATGCGGTCCTGATCGTCCACGGTCACTCCTCACCCTCGGCGGCCGGGCGCGGCCGACGCGCGCGCCCCGCCCGGTCCCCAGCCTCCGGCGGACGGCGCCGGATGCCGAGCCCAGAGGGTCCGGACGGGGCAGCGGGGCCTCGCGGCGGGCGGATCCGCCACGAGGCCCCGAGGGGTCAGAGTTCCTGCACGAAGTACGGCTCCAGGGTCATCCATCCGTTGCCGCGCGCCCCGTGGCGGGTGCCGTTGTCGGTGCGGGCGAGGGTGTACCAGGAGTCGACGTAGTCCGGGTCGTCCGTCCACCAGTCGTCCGGGATCGCGTCGAGCACCGCGTTCACCAGCGGGATGTAGGCGCCCTGGTCGGTGACGGTGAGCAGGATGGCGGCGATGGCCTTGGCGAGGTCGCGGTAGTTGGTGGAGCCGTCGTCCTCCATCATCACCGCGTCGGCCAGGTTGTACTTGTACGACGACCAGTTGACCAGGATCTGCTGGGGCCGGTAGACGGTGCCGTCGTTGTCCAGGTACGGCATGTCGACCGGGTCGACCCGCACCTTGCCGTCGTGCCCGAAGCCGGTGACGAGGGTGTAGATCTCGGCGTCGCCCTTGATCCAGGGCTCCAGGTCGTCGGAGAGGGAGACCGCGCTGACGCGGGTGGTCCAGAAGCCCGCGGCGGCGGCCGAGGTGCGCGCCTGCTGCGGCTCGGGCGCCGGGTCGGCGGACCGCACGCCGCGGCGGGCGAGTTCCTCGTGGAGGACGTCCAGGCCGGCGGCCAGGGCGCGGGAGCCGTCGATGTCGATGACGTACACGGGGCGCGCGGGGGTCTTGCGGGCGTCGAGCGTGTGGGTCCGGCCCGTGCTGTCGTACGCGGTGACGGGGCCGTCGTCCGAGGTGGCGGCGGCCACCCAGGGCTGGGTCCCGGCGGTGAGCGCGCCGCGCATGGACGGGTCGCCGAGCCGCAGCCGCAGCAGCGGGCCGACGTCGGGGGCGAGGCCCTTGGCGGCGGCGATCCGGCGGTCGGCCGCAGCGAGGGCGGTCTTCAGGGCGCCGTCGGCGAGGGCCGTGACGGCGACCTCGTCCGAGGTGAGGGCGGCCTGGCGGACGCGGACGCGCCAGGCCGGGTCGGTGAGCGCGGCGGCGACCGCCCGCGCGGCCGCGTCCTCGGCCGCGTGGACCTCGGACGCGGGTGACGTGCGGACGTCCTGGGTGGCCGCGGGGGCGGTTGCGGCGGCGGCCTGCGGGGCGGCGAGGGTCTGGCCGGCGCACAGGACGGCCAGTGTCGTGGCCGCGGCGGCGAGGGCGCCGCGACGGCGGAGGTGACGGGGTCTCACGTGGATCGAGCCTCCTGGGGCGAGTGATCGACAGGGCACTGCGTGTGCAGCTCGTGAGCGTGAACCGTGCGGGTGGTCTATGCGGGTAGATACCCGCGGGTAGGATGATGACGGTGCCATGACAAACGCGCAAGAGGGCCCGCGCTCCCCGGTCGGCCGCCGTCCGCCGCGGTCACCCGAACGGCCCCCCGCCGCCAAGCCTCCTGCCTGCCGACTTGCCCCCTCCCGGCACCGGACAGCGCGCGGTGACGGGCGTGTGCGGTGAGGATCGGTGCAGGTGTCGCGTCGAGGCGTGCGGAGGGATGACCGTGGACGGGCAGGGGCAAGGGAGCGCGGCGGGACTGCACTGCCTGGTCACCGGGGCGTCGGGCTACATCGGCGGACGGCTGGTCCCCCACCTTCTGGAGGCCGGCCACCGGGTCCGCTGCCTGGCCCGCTCTCCCGACAAACTGCGTGACCACCCCTGGGCCCCGGACGTCGAGACGGTGCGCGGCGACGTCACCGACGCCGCGTCCGTCGCCGAGGCGATGAAGGGCGTCGACGTGGCGTACTACCTGGTCCACGCCCTCGGCAGCGGCGCGGACTTCGAGGACATCGACCGCCGGGCGGCCCGCACCTTCGCCGAGCAGGCGCACGCGGCCGGGGTGCGCCGGATCGTCTACCTCGGCGGGCTCACCCCGTACGGCGTGCCGGAGGACACCCTCTCGCCTCATCTGCGGTCCCGCGCCGAGGTGGGGCGGATCTTCCTGGACTCGCCGGTACCCGCGACCGTGCTGCGGGCCGCCGTCGTCATCGGTTCGGGGTCGGCGTCGTTCGAGATGCTGCGCTATCTGACCGAGCGGCTGCCCGTGATGGTCACCCCCAGGTGGGTGGACACCCGCACCCAGCCGGTCGCGGTGCGCGACGTGCTGCGCTACCTGGTCGCCTCGGCCACGATGCCGCCCGACGTCGACCGGGCCTTCGACATCGGCGGCCCGGACGTGCTGACGTACCGCGACATGATGCGCCGCTACGCCGAGGTCGCGGGGCTGCGCCGGCGGGTCATCGTGCCGGTGCCGGTGCTCACGCCCCGGCTGTCGAGCCACTGGATCGGGCTGGTCACGCCGGTGCCCGCCGTCATCGCCCGGCCGCTCACCGAGTCGCTGCGCCACGAGGTGGTGTGCCGCGAGCACGACATCGCGCGGTACGTGCCCGACGCCCCCGGCCGGCCGCTGCCCTTCGACGAGGCGCTGCGGCTGGCGCTGGCCCGGGTGCGGGAGGCGCAGGTCGCCACCCGCTGGTCGTCCGCCTCCGTGCCGGGAGCGCCGAGCGATCCGCTGCCCACCGACCCCGGGTGGGCGGGCGGCAGCCTCTACCGGGACGAACGGGACCAGGTCGTCCTCGCGTCGCCGGAGGCGCTGTGGACGGTGATCGAGGGCATCGGCGGCGAGCACGGCTGGTACTCCTTCCCGCTGGCGTGGGCGGTGCGCGGGCGGCTGGACCGGTTCGTCGGCGGGGTGGGGCTGCGCCGCGGACGGCGTGACCCGCACCGGCTGCGGGCGGGCGACTCGCTGGACTTCTGGCGGGTGGAGGAGATCGAGCCGGGGCGGCTGCTGCGGCTGCGCGCCGAGATGCGTCTGCCGGGCCTGGCGTGGCTGGAGATGCGCGTGGACACGGACGACGCGGGCCGCACCCGCTACCGGCAACGCGCCCTGTTCCATCCGCGGGGTCTGCTGGGCCACGCGTACTGGTGGTCGGTGTCGCCCTTCCACGCCCTCGTGTTCGGCGGGATGGCCCGCAACATCGCCCTCGCGGCGGCCGAGGGCGCGGAGGGGCCGGGCAGCCGGCGGACCCGCCGACGACGCGAAGGCGTCCGCCGCTGATGTCCGGGCCGGACCTTCGGGAGCCCTGCGCGAACAAGGGGAGGTCGTCAGGCCCTTCCGGGGGTACCAGGTGGTGAGCGCGAGGGTGCGGACGACGTGAAGGGGTTGTGCATGCGTGAACTGCGGTCGGCGACGGAGGAACCGGCGGAACGGGCCGGTGGACCGCTCACCGCCGACGCCGCCACCCGGGCCCTGGGGCGGGTCCTGGGCGAGGTGCTGGACGAGCGGATGTCGGAGGCGTACGACCTCGACGCCGTGTTCGCCCGTGACGTGGCGGGCCGCGTCTCCGCGTTCGCCCGGCGCGGCGGGAAGCGCCTGCGCACGGCGTTCGCCTGGTGCGGCTGGCGGGCCGGGGGCGGCACGGGCGACGCAGGACCGCTGCTGCGGACGGGCGTGGCGCTCGAGCTGGTGCAGACGTGCGCGCTCGTGCACGACGACGTGATGGACGGGTCCCATCTGCGGCGCGGGGCGCCCTCGATGCACGTGGACCTGGCCCGGATGCACCGGGCGGAGGGCATGACGGGCGGCGCCGAGTCGTTCGGGCACTCGGCGGCGGTGCTCGCCGGCGACCTGGCCCTGGCCTGGGCGGACGACCTGATGACGGAGATCGCGCTCGCCACCCCCAACGGGTCCCGGCTGTACCGGGAGTGGCGGGCGATGCGCGAGGAGATGGTGGCCGGGCAGTACCGCGACCTCCAGGCGCAGGCGGCCGGCGCGTCCGGTGTCGAGGAGGCGCTGACCATCGCGACGCTGAAGAGCGCGCTCTACACGGTGGAGCGTCCGCTGGCCCTGGGCGCGTCGCTGGCCGGCGCGGACGAGGCGGCGACGGCGGCGCTGCGCACGGCCGGCCGGTGCGCGGGGCTCGCTTTCCAGCTGCGGGACGATCTGCTGGGCGCCTTCGGCGATCCGGCGCTGACCGGGAAGCCGGTGGGCGACGACCTGCGGGCCCGCAAGCTCACCTATCTGCTGGCCGTCGCCCTGGAACTGGGCGCGGCGACCGGCGACGAGGAGGCCGTGGCACTCCTCTCCCCCGGCGCTCCCGCGCTGCCGGAACGCGCCGTGGAGGGCGTACGGGCGGCACTGGAGCGGACGGGCGCCCAGGACGTGGTGGAGGCGAAGATCGCCGAGCTGGCGGACTCCGCGCTGCGGCACTTCGGCGACACGGGCGCGGACGACGCCGTGCGGCAGGAGTTCGCCGCGCTGGTCGCCCGCGCGTCGGGCACCACGGCCCCGCAGGTGCGGGAAGCGGTGTGAGACCGGCGGCCCGCCACGGTCCGGACGGGAGCGTGGCGGGCGGCCGGCCCGCCTGCGCCGGTCAGGGCTGGCGGCGGGCCTGCTCGGCGGCCTGGCCGGCGGCGCCGGTCTCGGTGGTGGCGCCGCGTGTGCTCAGCTTGCCGCCGCTGGACTCGAGGTGGGCGCGGACGAACCACTGGAACAGCTCCAGGCCGCGCAGCTGTTCGATGAGCATGTCCTGGGTGACCGGGTCGGACTCCTCGGTCTCCCGCATCGCCTCCCGGTGGTCCTCGATGACGTTGGTGTACACGAGGTCGAGCGCGCCCAGGTGTTCGATCGCCTCGGCCCGGCCGATGGAGTAGTCGTTCCAGGAACGGGCGGCGACCAGCGCGCCGGGGGTGCCGTCCGGCTCGCCGCCGAGGGTGGAGATCCGCTCGGCGATGTCGTCGGTCATGTCCCGCACCTTGTCGACCTGAGGGTCGATCATCTCGTGCACGGCGATGAAGTGCGGTCCGACGACGTTCCAGTGCACGTGCTTCAGGGTCAGATGGAGGTCGTTCAGGGAGTGGAGTCGCATCTGCAACAGCTCGATGATCCGTCCGCTGTCCTGGGGGCGCAGGCCCGGCACGGTGTACGAGGGGTCGGCAGGCGGTGACGGCACGAGGGTCTCCTTGCGATCGTCCGGCGGTAGAACCTCCAGATAAGCGGTTCATCGGCCGTTTGCGGGGTTCACCCTCGCGCACCCCCGCGCGTCTCACCGGTCTGGAGCAGCGGACCGCGGTGGTCACGGCCCGCGCGCATATTGCTTTGCCGTGCGGCGCGGCGCGTGGTTGGCTCCCGCCCATGAGCTGGCTTCCGCGCGACTTCGTCCACCCCCCGCACGTCGACGTCCCCGGCGGTGCGGGCCATCGGCTGCGCCCGATCAGCGGTGCCGACGCGCCGCTGGACTACCCGGCGGTGATGGGGTCGCGCGAGAGGCTGTGGTCGGTCTTCGGCCCCGCCTGGGGCTGGCCCCCGGCCACCATGACGTACGAGGCGAACCTCGCCGATCTGGAGCGGCACGCGGCCGAGATCGAGGCGCACGAGTCGTTCAACTACACGCTCGAGAACCCGGAGCGCACCGCGCTGCGCGGCTGCGTCTACATCGACCCGCCGGAGAAGGAGGGCGCGGACGCCGAGATCTCCTGGTGGGTGGTGGACGAGGAGGCGGGCGGCCCGCTCGAGCGGGCGCTGGACGCGTTCGTGCCGCGGTGGATCGCCGAGGACTGGCCGTTCCAGCGGCCCCGCTTCATCGGCCGGGACCTCACCTGGGAGGAGTGGCTGAAGCTGCCGGACCTCGCCTGAGGTCAGGGCGTGAGGGCCGCGGGGGCCTGTCCGGTCTCGCGGAGGCGGGCGGCGTCACGGCTCGGGGGCGCGCCGAACAGACGCCGGTACTCCCGGCTGAACTGGGAGGGGTTGTCGTAGCCGACGCGCCGTCCGACGGCGGTGACGTCGCCCGGGCGCGTGGCCAGCAGCAGCCGGGCCTCCTGAAGCCGGATCTGCTTCTGGAACTGGATGGGGCTCATCGCCGTCACCGCCTGGAAGTTGCGGTAGAACGCGGAGACGCTCATGCCGCTCATCCGCGCCACGTCCTCCACCCGGAAGGACTCCGCGTAGTTCTCGCGGATCCAGCGCACCGCCCGGGAGACATGGCTGAGACCGCTGTCGGCGAGCCCCAGCTGCCTGACTGCCGCACCCTGTTCACCGGTCATCAGGCGCCACAGGATCTCCTGCTTGGCCATCGGTGCGAGCACCTCGCGGTCGCGCGGCTGGTCGAGCAGCCGCAGCAGCCGGACGACCGCGTCCAGGAGCGGCTCCGGGGCGTCGCTGACGGCGATCGCGGACGGCGCCCCGCCGGTCCGCGGCAGCACTCCGGGGCCGGCCCGCAGCAGGAGTTCGGCGATGGCGGAGGGGTCCAGCACGAGCCCGAAGCCGAGGGCCGGGCGGTCGGGGCCGACGTCACGCCAGTGGCCGGTGACGGGCAGGTCCACGGAGGCGATCAAATACTGGCCCGGACCGTACTCGTAGACCCGGTCGCCGAGGGAGAGACGTTTGGCGCCCTGGGCGACGACGGCGAGGACCGTGCCGGACATGGACGGTCCCGGGGGGTCCTGCCGGTCGATCCGCGAGACGTGCACGCCGTCGACGGGCGTGGTCCCGTCGGGGCGGGCGTGCCGCTCCAGCAGGGTGCGCAGCTCTTCGAGGAGGGCCATGTCCCCATTGCAGCACACGCCCCGGTGCGGCCTCCCCGATCCTGAGAGGATCGTGCAAGCACCGGGGAGGATCGCTCTAACGTCTCCGCTGTTCAGCGGCCTTCAATGGAGTCATCGCACTCCTTTGAACGAGAGAAGGCCGCCATGATCGTCCACCACGGCTTCCAGGCCACGCTGACCGCCCTCCCGGGCCGGGGCGGGGAACTCGCCGAGCTGCTCCTCACCGGCATGGACGAGGGAGGCGCCGCCGCCAGCGAGCACTGCGTCGTCTACCTCGTCTCACGGTCCGCGTCCGACCCGGACGTCGTCCACATCACCGAGGGCTGGACCAGCGAGGAGGAGCACGAGCGGCTGTTCCGCGGCGAGGCCGCCCAGGCTCTCGTGTCCCGCATCTCCGGGCTGCTGGCCGGCGAGCCCGTCCACAGCGACCACGTCCCGGTGCGCGGCAAGGCCGTCTTCGGCCCCGCCGCCGCGTGAACCCGGCCCCCGCCTCCCCGGAAGGCACACCCATGTCCCTGCTGCCGCGCCCCGCCTTCGATCCCGAACTGCACGCCCTGCTCGCCGGGATGCCCCTGGTGGAGCGGATGGACGAGGAGATCCTCGCCCAGGTGCGCGCCCTGCCGTCCCCCTCCGCCGACTCCCTGCTCGCCGGCCGTCGCGTGGTCCGGCGGGAGGTGGACGTGCCGACCGAGGACGGCACCGTCGTCCGGCTGTCGGTGCTGAGCCCCGCGGACCGCGACCCGGCCGTCCCCGCACCGTGCGTCTACTGGATGCACGGCGGCGGGATGGTCCTGGGTGACCGCTTCGGGCAGATCGACATTCCGCTGGAGTGGCTGGAGCGGTTCGGCGCGGTCGTCGTCACCGTGGAGTACCGGCTCGCCCCGGAGGCCACCGGCACCAGCGCCGTGGAGGACTGCCACCGGGGGCTGGCCTGGGTGGCCGCGCACGGCGAGGAGCTGGGCGTGGACCCCGGCCGTGTCGTGGTCGCCGGCATCAGCGCGGGCGGGGGTCTCGCCGCCGGGCTGTGCCTGCTGGCCCGCGACCTCGGCACGCCCGCGATCGCGGCGCAGCTGCTGATCTGCCCCATGCTCGACCACCGGAACGTGACCGCCTCCAGCCGGCAGTACTCCGGGGAGCCCGGCGTGTGGACGCGGGAGACGAACGAGTTCGCCTGGCGCACCCTGCTGGGCGGCCAGGCCGGCGGCGAGGTGCCGCCGTACGTCTCCCCCGCTCTGGCCGTCGACCTGTCCGGGCTGCCCACCGCCTACGTGGACACCGGCTCGGCCGAGGTGTTCCGCGACGAGGACGTGGCCTACGCCTCCGGCATCTGGGCTGCGGGCGGCCAGGCCGAGCTGCATGTGTGGGCGGGCGGGTACCACGGGTTCGACGCGCAGTTCCCGCAGGCGGAGCTGTCGGTGACGGCCCGGCGGACGCGCACCGACTGGCTCGGCCGGGTGCTGCGGCGGACTGCGGCCGACGGTGCGGCAGCGGACGGCGGACCGGCAGCGGTCAGCGCGTGAACAGCCAGAGCGCCGCGTTGATCCCGGTGGCGCAGGCCAGCAGGCCGGACGCCCAGGCCACGTGGCGTCTGAGCAGCGCGCCGCGCAGTTCGGCGTACCGGGCCTCGTACGCGCGGCGCAGTTCGTCGGCGCGGCGCACCGTGGTCCGGAGCATCTGCCGGGTGAGGTCGATGCGCCGCTCGACGTAGTGCCGCGTGAGGTCCTCGGCCTGACCGGTGGTCAGCCACGGCAGGGCCGCGCAGAGCGCCTCCGCCTCCCGGTGCGCCTCGGCGAGGTGGGACCGCGCCATCACGATGCCCTCCGCCTCGGCCATGACGGCCGAGGCGTCGTGCGCGAGCGCGCGCCGGGACCGGGACCACGGCATCAGCGGTCGCCCTTGTGGCCGCCGGGGTCGATGACGTCGCGCTTCCCGGTGTTCTCCGCCTGGTCGACCCCGGCCAGGGCCGGGTGGCGCAGGTCGAAGGCGGGCGACTCGGAGCGGATGCGGGGCAGGGTGACGAAGTTGTGCCGGGGCGGCGGGCAGGAGGTGGCCCACTCCAGCGAACGCCCGTACCCCCAGGGGTCGTCGACTTCGATCTTCTCGCCCTTCTGCGCGGTCCTCCAGACGTTGTAGAGGAAGGGCAGGGTCGACAGGCCGAGGAGGAAGGCGCCGATGGAGGAGACCGTGTTGAGGGCGGTGAACCCGTCGGCGGCGAGGTAGTCGGCGTAGCGGCGGGGCATGCCCTCGGCGCCCAGCCAGTGCTGGATCAGGAAGGTGGTGTGGAAGCCGACGAACAGCGTCCAGAAGTGCACCTTCTCCAGACGCTGGTCGAGCATGGTGCCGGTCATCTTCGGCCACCAGAAGCTGAATCCGCCGAACATGGCGAACACGATCGTGCCGAACAGCACGTAGTGGAAGTGGGCGACGACGAAGTAGCTGTCGTGGACGTGGAAGTCCAACGGCGGGGACGCCAGCAGCACACCCGTCAGGCCGCCGAAGAGGAAGGTCACGAGGAAGCCGGCCGCCCACAGCATGGGTGGTTCGAAGGACAGACTGCCCTTCCACATGGTGCCGATCCAGTTGAAGAACTTCACGCCCGTCGGCACGGCGATGAGGAAGCTCATGAAGGAGAAGAACGGCAGCAGCACCCCGCCGGTGGCGAACATGTGGTGCGCCCACACCGTGACGGACAGGCCGGTGATGGTGATGGTCGCCCCGACGAGTCCCATGTAGCCGAAGATCGGCTTGCGGGAGAACACCGGGATGATCTCGCTGACCACGCCGAAGAACGGCAGCGCCAGGATGTAGACCTCGGGGTGGCCGAAGAACCAGAACAGGTGCTGCCACAGCAGCGCGCCGCCGTTCCCCGGTTCGAAGATCCGCGCGCCGAACCGGCGGTCCGCCTCCAGGGCGAACAGCGCGGCCGCCAGGACCGGGAACGCCAGCAGCACCAGCACCGACGTGAGCAGCACGTTCCAGGTGAAGATGGGCATCCGGAACATCGTCATGCCGGGCGCGCGCATGCAGATGATCGTGGTGATGAAGTTGACGGCGCCGAGGATCGTGCCGAAGCCGCCCAGCGCCAGACCCATGAGCCACAGGTCGCCGCCCACGAACGGGGTGCGCTCGCCCCCGCTGAGCGGCGTGTACGCCGTCCATCCGAAGTCCGCGGCGCCCTGGGGTGTGAGGAAGCTGATCATCACGATGAGCCCGCCCAGGGCGAACAGCCAGTACGACAGCATGTTCAGCCGGGGGAACGCCACGTCCGGGGAGCCGATCTGCAACGGCATGATCGCGTTGGCGAATCCGGCGAAGGTGGGCGTCGCGAACAGCAGCAGCATGATCGTGCCGTGCATGGTGAAGGACTGGTTGTACTGCTCGTTCGACACGATCTGAAGTCCGGGCCGGGCCAGTTCCGCGCGGATCACCATGGCGAGCAGACCGCCCACCAGGAAGAAGGCGAACGAGGTGATCAGATAGAGGTGCCCGATCTTCTTGTGGTCGGTGGTCGTGAGCCAGGAGACGACCACGCGCCCCCTCCCTCGTCGTCCCTCCGCCGCCGGCACCGGGGAAAGAGGTTCAGTCGTGTGTGTCGCCATCGAGTTCCTTCGGGTTCACTACGCGGAGGGCGGCCGGGAGGGAACGCACGCCGTTGCGCGCGCGGTCGGCACGCTGGTGCCGGATCGACGCTATGTCAGGTAGCCCGGCGCCGGGTTCTGACACCCGCCGAGCGGAGCGCTACTTCACCCGTCCGAGTGGCGTCGCTTCAGGAGCGGACGGTGAACGGTTCCGGGCGGTCTCTGTGCTCGTTGCCCGCTCCCGGCAACGTCGGCCCGGCGTCCTCGTCCGGAGGCGTGCAGTGCGGGACGGCCGGGGGCCCGGTCAGGATGCGGGGCATGACCGGACGGACGAACGCGAACGACTCACCGCCTCCTGATGCCGTGGTTGAGGTGGTCACGCGTTTCGAGGCGTACGCGCGGGCCCGTGCGGCCCGGGACAGCCTGCTGCCGGGGGCGCGCACCGGTCCCTGGCACGAGCAGCGCGCCTTCGACGACCTCCAGGCGGCCGTCGCCCGCCTCCGCGACGGCATGCGCTGACCGGCGGAGGGCTCGGCACCCTTCCGGAGCCCGGTCAGCCGCGCTCCGGAAGGGTGCCGACGCGTACGGCGAGGACGGCGACGTCGTCCTCGTTGTCGGCGGGGCGCGCCCTGCGGAGCAGCTCGTCGGTGAACGCCCCGACCGGGCGGTGGGCGAGCGCGGCCGCGTGCCGGCGCAGCCGCTCCAGTCCCTCATCGATGACATGGCTGGGGGCCTCGACCAGCCCGTCCGTGTAGAGGACGAGGGTGGCGCCCGGGGGCAGGACCGTCGCTCCGTCGGCGCGCGGCCGGTCGGCGCCGGTGCCCAGCAGCAGCCCGCCGCCGTCCGTGAGGAAACCGGCGACGCCCTCACGGGTGACCAGCAGCGGCGGCGGATGGCCGGCGTTGGTCCAGCGCAGGATCCACCGCCCCTCGTCGTCCGTGCCGAGGACGGCGAGCACCAGGGTGGCCATGGTGACGTCGGTGATGCGGAGCACGGCCCGGTCCACCCGCTCGACGACGAGGCCGGGCGGCTCGTCCCGCGAGGACCAGGCGTAGGAGCGCAGCACGTTGCGGAGCTGGGCCATGCCCGCGGCGGCGTCCAGGTCGTGCCCGGAGACGTCTCCGATGACCAGGGCCGTGTCACCGTCCCCGAGGGTGAAGGCGTCGTACCAGTCGCCGCCGACGTGGGAGGCGTCCGGCGCGGGCAGGTAGCGGGACGTCATCTCCAGACCGGGGACGCGCGGCAGCTGGGGCAGCAGATAGCGCTGCATGGTCTCGGCGACCTTGCGCTGCCGCTGGTAGAGGCGGGCGTTGTCCAGGGCCAGTCCGGCGCGGCGGGTGATGTCCTCGAGCAGGGTGAGGTCGGCGGGGGTGAACGCGTCGGCCCGTTCGGAGCGGCCGAGGGTCAGGGCGCCGAGGACCTCGCGCAGGCCGCGGATGGGCGCGATGGCCGCCGAGTGCATACCCGTGGCCTCGAACAGCCGGCGTTGCTCGACGGCGATGCCCGAGTCGGGGGACCGCTCGTACGTCTCGGGGCCCGCGATCGTCGAGGAGACGCCGCGCAGGGCCCGGGACAGCGGCATCGGGGACTCGGCGGGGACGGGCGCCATCGGTCCCTCGAGGTCGCGGCGGGACACCGGGACGCCGTCCTTCAGGTGCACCACCTTGGTGCGCCACACCTCGTCGCGTTCGCTGATCAGGTCGATCACCGCCCAGTCCGCGAGGCGCGGCAGCACCAGGGACACCAGCCGGCGCAGCGCCTCGTCGACGGAGAGGGTGGACGTCAGCTGGGTGGTCATCTCCGCCAGCAGGGCGAGCCGCTCCAGCTCGTCGAGCGTCCCCTCGCGGGCCGTGGCGGGGCCGGGCGTCTCGGCGGGTGCCTCGCGGGGGTGGAAGAGGACGAGCACGCAGGTGTCGTCGGTTCCCGCGTCGTACGGGGCGATGCTCCAGGCCACGGGGAGCAGCGTGCCGTCGCCCTTCTCGAACCACTCGCCTTCGTCCTGGGCCGGGCGGCCCGCGAGGAAGGCGTGGCGCATGTGGCACTGCGAGGTCGGCATGGTCTCGCCGCGGGCGTTGCGGTGCAGCAGGTCGTGCGCGTCGGCACCGACGAGTCCGGCCGCCGGCCGGCCCAGCAGCCGCTCGGCGACGGCGTTGACGGCGAGGATCACCCCGCGTCCGTCCACCACGTAGGCGCCGGTGCCGATCGGGGTGAGCATGTCGCCGATCACGCCGGCCGTCTCCCCGCCGGGTCGTGGCCCTCCGGCCGCCGTCTCCATGTCGCCTCCTCCCCGACCGCCGCTCGAGGAACCGGTCGCTGTTCCCACGGTTCCGAGTGCCCGGCCGGACTGTGACGGGAGACCGGAAAGCACGACGTGACCCCCCAGATCATTGCACGTCCCCCCATAGGCGGGGCGTGCGCCCCGGAGGCACCCGCATGGAGAGGACCGGGGCGGGTAGGCGGAGCGACGGCCCGGGGGTGGGCGAGTCACCTGCCCGGATTTCGTAGGATGAACCGGCCGGCCGGGCACCGTGGGATGGGCGGAGGTCGGGTCCACCCGCATGCGCCGAACACCCCGCCGAGGAGATTCCGTGTCCGTACCGGACGAGACGTTCACCGTCACCCCCCGCCAGAGCGCCTCGGGACCCTACGTGCTCGAGGTGGCCGGGGAGCTCGACCATCACACGGCCCCGCTGCTGACGGAGGCCGTCAACGAGGCGCCGTTCGGTCCGTACGGCGTGGTGCTCGACCTGTCCGGGCTGACCTTCTGCGACTCGTCGGGGATCACCGTGTTCGTGACGGCGCACCGGCGGTCGCGGGACAAGGGCTCGCAGCTCAGCCTGGCCGGGGTGGCCCCGGCCCAGATGCGGGTCCTGCGCATGGTGGGGCTGGACGAGGTGTTCACCTTCCACGCCGGCGTCGAGGAGGCGCTCCGCGCCGCCGGGCCGCCCCTGCCCTGACCGGGAGACGCCTCCTCACCCGCACGGGTGCGCGGGTCTTGCCTCTCCCGCCGCCCCGCGGGCAGGGTCCTCTCGGCGGACCTCGCCCTGGTGGAAGGAGCGCAGACGATGGCGCACGTACGGCAGGCAGGCCCGCGGTGAGCGCGCGGGCGGGCAAGGTGGTCTGTGATCTCACCGTCTCCCTCGACGGTTACGCCGCCGGGCCCGGGCAGAGCGAGGAGCGGCCGTTCGGCGACGACGGCGGCGACGGCTCGGGCGCGACGCTGCACGCCTGGATCTTCGAGGACGCCGACGAGAACCGGGCCGAGATCGACCTGCTCGGCTCCGCGCGGGCCTTCGTCATGGGGCGCAACATGTTCGGGCCCGTGGGACCGGCCGTGGAACGGCTGGTGGGGCGACGAACCGCCGTTCCACGCCCCGGTGTTCGTGCTGACGCACCACGCGCGGGAGCCTCAGCCGATGGCCGGCGGGACCACGTTCCACTTCGTCACCGACGGGATCGGGGCGGCGCTGGAGCGGGCGCGGGCGGCGGCCGGTGACGGCGACGTGGCGGTCGCGGGCGGCGCGACCACGGTGAACCAGTACCTCGCCGCCGGGCTGATCGAGGAGCTGCGGCTGCACGTCGTGCCGCTGACGCTCGGGGCGGGACCCCGTCTGTTCGACGGGGTCCCGCCCCTGGAGCTGGCGCAGGTGGCGTCACGGCCGGCCCGGAGGGTCACCCACCTGACCTACGAGGTGCTTGGCTGAGCCCCTCAGGGGAGGGTCCACTTCTGGTTGGGTCCGGTGTGGCAGGTCCACAGGTGGACGGGTGTGCGGTCCTCCCAGGTACCGCCCGAGGCGTCCAGGCACTTGCCCGACTGCGGATTGCGCACCGTCCCGTCGGACTGCGCGGCCCACACCTGCGCACCGGTCCCGTTGCACGTCCACAACTGGATCCGCGTGCCGTCCAGGCTTCCGCCCCCGGACACGTCCAGGCACTTGCCGAGCGCCCGCAGCGTCCCGTCGCCCGGCACCGTCCACCGCTGGGCGGCGGAGGAGTTGCAGGTGTAGATCTGCACCCGCGTCCCGTCCGCCGTCCCCGCGTTGTCCACGTCCAGGCACTTACCGTTGACACCCCGGATCTCCCCGGTGCGGGGTCCTGGGGTGGCGCCGTTCTGCGTGAGGCGGATGTTGCGGAAGGACACCTCGTCGCCGTCGCCGTGGTTCTGCAGGCCGATGTGGCCGTCGCGCAGGCTGCGGGCGGGGTCGGTGCCGGTGAAGTCGTTGATCTTCCGGCCGTTGAGGAAGATCTCCAGCCGTTCGCCGGTGACGCGGAGTTCGTACGTGTTCCACTCCCCCGGCGGGTTGAGGGCCGCGTCCCGGGCGGCGGTGTCGGCGGACCGGAAGCCGTAGACGGCGCCGGTGGTGCGGTCGGCCGTGTCGGTGGCGTCGATCTGGATCTCGTAGCCGTGGTCGACGGCGGACCACGGGTCGTCGGAGGCGGGGAAGCCCAGGAAGACGCCGGAGTTGTCGTCGCCGTGCAGCTTCCAGTCGAGCTTGAGGGAGTAGTCGCCGGTGATCTCCCGGTCGTACCAGTACAGGCCCATGCCGCCCTGGGAGGTGAGGGTGCCGTCGTTCAGGGTGAAGCCGCCGGGGCCCGCCTGTTTCCAGCCGGTGGTGCCGGTGCCGTCGAACAGCGGGGTGTAGCCGGACTCGGGGCGGCAGTCGGCCTGCGTGGTGCCCGCGGCCCAGCGGATGCCGCCGAGGAGGTGGCGGCGGAAGGCCGGCTCGGCGTAGGACTCGGCCGTGTGACCGCCGCCGGTGTAGAAGGCCCGGCCGCCCGCGTAGTCCTTGCACCAGGCGATCGGATGGTCGCCGGACATGGTGCCGCCGGAGTAGCTGGACTCGTCCAGGGAGGCGAGGACGTGGGCGGTGGTGCGGGGGTTGGTGCGGTAGTTGTACCACTCGTCGGTGCGCTGCCAGGCGGCGCCGAGATGCGCGGTGGCGTCGTGCGCCCGGTCCTCGACCCGGACGGTGGCGGGCTGGATCGCCGGGTGGGACTGGAACAGGGCGCCGGCCAGGCCCGCGTAGAAGGGCCAGTCGTACTCGGTGTCGGCGGCGGCGTGGATGCCGACGTAGCCGCCGCCCGCGCCCATGTACTGCTCGAGCGCGGTCTCCTGGGCGGGGCCGAGGACGTCGCCCGTGGTGGAGAGGAAGACGACGGCCCGGTACTGCGCGAGGTTGGCGGTGGTGAAGGCGGCCGGGTCCTCGGTGGCGGTCACGGTGAAGTCGTGGGCCGCGCCCAGTTCACGCAGGGCCGTGACGCCCTCGTCGATGGAGTCGTGCCGGAAGCCCGCCGTCCGGGAGAAGACGAGGATCCGGTACGCGGGGTCGGCCGCCGGTGCGGCCTCTTGGGGCGCGGCGGGCGCGGCGCCGGGGGTCGCGGCGGCCTGAGGGGTCAGGCAGAGCGCGGCGCCGGCGATCAGGGCGAGTGCTGCTTTCCAGGGGGTGCGCATGGTGGGTCGCCTCCTTCCTACGGCAGGGTCCACTTCTGGTTGGGTCCGGTGTGGCAGGTCCACAGATGGACCGGTGTGCGGTCCTCCCAGGTGCCGCCCGAGGCGTCCAGGCACTTGCCCGACTGCGGATTGCGCACCGTCCCGTCGGACTGCGCGGCCCACACCTGCGCACCGGTCCCGTTGCACGTCCACAACTGGACACGGGTGCCGTCCAGGCTTCCGCCCCCGGACACGTCCAGGCACTTGCCGAGCGCCCGCAGCGTCCCGTCGCCGGACACCGTCCACCGCTGGGCGGCGGAGGAGTTGCAGGTGTAGATCTGCACCCGCGTCCCGTCCGCCGTCCCCGCGTTGTCCACGTCCAGGCACTTGCCGTTGACGCCCTGGATCTCCCCGGTGCGGGTGGGGCCGGCGGTGGTGTCGAAGGAGAACTCGTCCACGTCGAACAGCGGGCCCGCGCCGCCCTTGAAGACGAGGTGCAGGGTGGTCGAGGCGGCGGGTTGGCCGCTCAGGGGCGCTGTGACGTCCCGGAAGATGTCCCAGCCGCCCGTGACCGGCACGGTGGCCGTGCCGAGGAGGGTCCCGGCCGGGGAGCCGGCGCGGATCTCGATCGTGCCGCCGCTGCCCGCCGAGGAGACGCGGGCGGTGAAGAGGGAGGCGTTGTCGAGGCTGTACGGGGCGAAGGAGATCCAGTCGCCGTTGTGGATCTCGCCGACGGTCCTGCCGCCGTGCGCGGACGCCTTGTCGATGATCTGCGTGCCGGCGGAGTCCCCGTGGTGCTCGGCCTGCCGGTGGCTGGGCTGGGTGATGTGCTGGTCGTGGGTGGTGAGGGCGGGCTGGCCGCCCGCGCCCCGGTCGGTGTACTCGGCGTCGACGACGCCGAAGATGTTGGCGTTCGGGTCGTGCTCGCCGTCGGCCAGGGTCCGCAGGGTGCCGGTGCAGCCGGTGGCCGAGGTCTGCGGGTGGCCGTGGCTGTCGTGGCCGATGACGAAGGTGACCTTCACCCGGGAGCAGTCGACGGCGCCGTCCTCCGGGTCGGTCACGGTCACCCTGAAGGGGATGGCCGCGCCGAAGTCGTAGATGCTGCCGTCGGCGGGGGTGTCGATGCGCACGGTCGGGGCCGTGTTGCCGACGGTGATCCGCACCGAGGCGGTGGCCGACCTGCCGGTGGGGTCGGTGACCTTGACGGTCGCCGTGTACTGCCCGTTGGCCGTGTACGTGTGCGACGGATCGGCGGCGGTGGAGGTGGCGCCGTCGCCGAAGGTCCAGGCGTAGCTGAGCGTGTCGCCGTCGGGGTCGGTGGTGCCGGCCGAGGAGAAGGCGACCTCGAGGGGCGCGACGCCCGAGGTGATGTCCGCGGTGGCCTGGGCGACCGGGGCGCGTCCGCCGGTGACGTGCTCGATGCGGTACAGGGCGGAGTTGTGGTCGCCGTTGAAGTAGCCGGTGCCGTAGTCCAGGACGTAGAGGGCGCCGTCCGGGCCGAAGGCCATGTCCATCACCTGGGTGCCGTTCCAGGGGAAGGCGTTGATGGACTGCACGGTCCCGTCGCCGCCGGTTTCGATGCGCTTGATCCAGCGGCGGCCGAACTCCCCGGCGAAGAAGTCGCCGTCGTACTCCTCCGGGAACTTCACGTCGGAGGCGGAGTCCGCGTCGTAGCGGTAGACGGGTCCGCCCATGGGGGATTCGGAGCCGGTGCCGAACTCCGGTACGGAGCCGCCGTCGTAGGGGATCCAGGCGGGCTGGGCGGGCGGGAGGTCGGTCAGGCCGGTGTTGCGCGGCGAGGTGTTCCTCGGGGCGGAGCAGTCGAAGCGGGCGCCGGAGGATCCGGAGGCGAAGTCGTGGTCGACGTAGGCGTCGTTCCTGCCGGTGCAGTAGGGCCAGCCGTAGTTGCCGGCCCGGGTGATGCGGTTGAACTCGACCTGTCCGGCGGGGCCTCGGGACGGGCTTGCCGTCCCCGCGTCCGGGCCGTAGTCGCCGACGTACACCGTCCCGGTGGCCTGGTCGACGCTCATGCGGAACGGATTGCGGAAGCCCATCGCGTAGATCTCGGGGCGGGTCCTCCCGGTGCCCGGCGGGAAGAGGTTGCCGGGCGGGACGGTGTAACTGCCGTCGGCCTGGACCTTGATGCGCAGGATCTTGCCGCGCAGGTCGTTGGTGTTGCCGGCCGAACGCTGGGCGTCGTAGGCGGGGTTGCGGGAGGCGCGCTCGTCGATGGGGGTGTAGCCGTCGGAGGCGAAGGGGTTGGTGTCGTCGCCGGTCGACAGGTACAGGTTCCCGTCCGCGTCGAAGTCGATGTCGCCGCCGACGTGGCAGCACAGGCCCCGGGAGGCGGGCACGTCGAGGATCTTCCTCTCGCTCGCCGTGTCCAGGGTGCCGTCGGGCCGCAGGACGAAGCGGGAGAGCCGGTTGACGCCGTCGAAGGGGGCGAAGTCGGCGGCGCTGCCGTCGGACGGGGCGTCCCCGGCGGGGGTGTCCAGCTTGGGCGCGTAGTAGAGGTAGACGAAGCGGTTGGCGGCGAAGCCCGGGTCGACGGCGACGCCCTGCAGGCCCTCCTCGTCGTGGCTGTAGACGTCGAGCCTGCCCGCGACGGTGGTGGTGCCGCTCGCGTCCGTGCGGCGCAGGGTGCCGTCGCGGGAGGTGTGCAGGACCGAGCGGTCGGGCAGCACGGCCAGGGTCATGGGCTCGCCCGTCTCGGCCACGCCTTTGGCGAGGGTCACCTGCTGGAAGTCCTCGGCGGCGTTCGCCCGGTCGACGGGGGCGGGGGCAGTGGCGGGGGCGGCGGTCGCCGCGGGGCCCAGGGGGAGGGCCAGCGCGGCGGCGCAGGTCAGTGCGGTCAGCAGGGTGCGGACACGTCTGTGTCCGAGCGGTCTCGTGCGCACGGAGCTCTCCAGGGCAGTGGGGGGTGGCGGCAGGCCCCGGGCAGGGGGCTGCCGTGAAGGAGCACAGGCGCGCGCCGTCGCGCCGTGGAGCGCCGGCCGGTCGGCCCGTGGGCCTCAAAACCGGTGTGTTGCAAGGAAGTTAGCGGGCAGGGCGCGAACGCGTAACCCCTTTCGCACGGCATCCCGCGTCTTCTTCCTCCGCTGGGACAAAGTGCGTCGGCCGGGGCGGCGGCCGTCGCCGGAGAAGGCCGGAAGGGATGGGCGCCCACGCGAGGCTTCCCGGGGTCACGATCGCCGCCCGACCCGCGCCGCCCGGGAACTGGATGCCTCAGGTACGGATTCGGCGTACTGTCCCGATATGGGAGCACTTCGGGCGATGCCGGGCGAGCGGGCGGCCCCGTCCCCGCCGGGACGGGCGGGTGGCTGATGGACACCGCCCTGGCCGACATCGTGCGGGCGACCGGCGCCTCCGGCGCCCTGCTCTACGTCCTCACCCCGGACCGCGAGGCCCTCTGGCTGTCCCATGTGTCGGGCGCCCCGCGCGAGGTGGTCGCGCCGTGGAGCAGGGTGGCGGTGAGCGACCCGATACCGGTGGCCGACGCGGTGCGCGAGGAGCGCCTGGTGTGGGTGAACAGCCAGGTGGAGATGGCGCGCCGCTATCCCCGGCCGGCGGTGGTGCTCCCCTACGACTTCGCCCTCGCGGCCGTGCCGGTCGCGTCGGACTCCGGGGTGCGGGGCGGGCTGGTGCTGCTGTGGCCCAGCGGGCACCCGCCGCAGCTCAGCCGCGCCGAGCACGACGCCGTCCGCGCGGGCTCCCGGCGCCTCGGCCATCTCTTCGAGCAGGCCGCCCGGCGCGGCGAGCCCATCGTCTCCCCCGGTCGGCCGCGCATCCTGCCCTCGGAACCGGGGCGCACCCCCACCGCCGCGGAGGCGTGGGCCGGCACGGCGCTGCTCGACCGGCTGCCCGGCGGGTACGTCGCCCTGGACCTGTACGGCCGGATCACCCTGGTCACTCCGGCCGCCGCCGACCTCGTGGGCGAGGAACCGGACCGGCTGCTGGGATCCCTGCCGTGGGAGGTCCTGCCGTGGATGGACGTCCCTCATGTCGAGGACCACTACCGCGCGGCGGTGATCAGCCGGACCCCGCAGGAGTTCCGGGTGCTGCGGCCTCCTGGCACCTGGCTGTCGTTCGAGCTGTACCCGGACCCCTCCGGCATCAGCGTGCGCATCGGCCGCGCCACCGACCAGCGGAACAGGGATCCGGCCGCGGAGACGGCGCGGGGTCCCGGCCGGGCCACGGTGCTGTACCACCTGATGCACCTGGCGACCACGCTGACCGAGGCCGTCGGGGTGCAGGACGTGGTCGACCAGACCGCCGACCAGCTGCTGCCCGCCCTCGGCGCCCAGGCCATGGTGCTGATGACGGCGGAGGACGGCAGGCTGAGGATCCTGGGCCACCGCGGTTACAGCACCGAGCTGCTCGCCCGGTTCGACGGGGCGCCGCTGAGCCGGGACATTCCCATGGCGGCGGTCCTCGCCACCGGGGAGCCGGGCTTCTTCCCGTCGTTCACCCGGATGGCGGCCGCGTACCCGAAGATGAGGCACGAGGACGGGAGGGCCGCGTGGGCGGTCCTGCCGCTGATCGCCTCCGGCCGCCCCATCGGCTCCCTGCTGCTCTCCTACGACCGGCCGCACGCCTTCCCGCCCAGCGAGCGCGCCATCCTCACCTCCCTGGCCGGTCTCGTCGGCCAGGCCCTCGACCGGGCCCTGCTGTACGACGCCAAGGACCGCCTCGCCCACCGGCTCCAGTCGGCGCTGCTCCCCCACAGCCTGCCGAGCATTCCCGGCCTGCGGGTCGTCGCCCGGTATCTGCCGGCCGCGCGCGGTCTGGGCATCGGCGGCGACTTCTACGACCTGATCCGGCTCGACGAGAACACCGCGGCGGCCGCCATCGGGGACGTGCAGGGCCACAACGTGGACGCGGCGGCGCTCATGGGGCAGGTCCGCACCGCCGTGCACGCCCACGCCACCGTCGGCGCTCCCCCGGACCACGTCCTGGGCGGCACCAACCGGCTCCTCACCGACCTGGACCCCGGTCTGTTCACCAGCTGCCTGTACGCGCACCTGGACCTCGGGAACGGGCGGGCCTGTCTGGCCACCGCGGGGCATCCGCCGCCCCTGCTGCGGCACCGCGACGGGCGCACCGAACTTCTGGCCGTGCCGCCGGGACTGCTCCTCGGCATCGACCCGACGGCCCGCTACCCGTCGCTGGAGTTCGCCCTGCCGCCCGGCTGCGTGCTGGTGCTCTACACCGACGGGCTCGTCGAGGCGCCGGGCGTCGACCCCGACGACGCGACGGCCGCCCTCGCCGGTCTGGTGGAGCAGGCCGACCCGTGCGACCTGGAGGCCATGGCCGACACGCTGGTCCGGCACGCCCCGGCGCCCGGCGACGACATCGCCCTGCTGCTCCTCAGCCCCGTCCCGGACGAGGGGTGACCGCCCGCCGGTTCACCCGAGGGCGTCGACCGCCGCCGCGAACAGCCGGGGCAGACGCGCGGCCAAGGGCACGATGTGCGGGGCGAGGGCGGGTTGCTGACGTGTCCTGACCAGCAGTTCCGTCAGGACACGGTAGCGGCGGGTGGCGCGGGCCCAGTCGGTGTCGTAGCGGCCGGGCGTCCCCCGGCGGAGGTTGGCGACGAGGGCGCGGGCGCCCGCGAGGGCGAGGCAGACGCCCTCACCGGTCAGCGCGTCGACGTAGCCGGCGGCGTCCCCGACGAACAGGACCCTGCCGTGCACGCGGGTGCGGGAACGCCGACGCAGTGGTCCGGCGCCGCGGACCGGAGTGACCGCCGTGTCCGGCGGGAGACGGGCGGCCAGTTCGGGGAAGCCGGCCAGCTGCGTGTCGTAGGGCGCCCGTCGGGAGGTCAGCAGGGCCACGCCGACCAGCCGTGGGCCGAGCGGGGTGACGTAAGCCTCCGCGTCCGGTCCCCAGTGCACCTCGACGTGCGACGTCCAGGGCGGTACGGCGTAGTGGCGGCGCAGTCCGTAGCGGGGCGCGGTCCGGGCCGGGCGGTCCAGGCCGAGGGAGCGGCGCACGGGTGAGTGCAGGCCGTCGGCGGCGACGAGCCACCGGGCGCGCAGCCCCGCGCCGGGGACGGTCACCCCGTCCGCCTCCTGCCGTACGCCGTCCACGCGCAGCGGGAGGACGGGCACGCCCGCGTCGAGGACCGCCCGGTGCAGAAGGGTGTGCAGGTCGGTGCGGCGGACGCCGAGGCCCTGCCCGCGGCGGAACGGTGCCTCGACGCGGCAGGGTCCCTGCACGTAGCGGATGCCGGCGAGGGGGTGGCCGGGGGCGTGCAGGCCGAGGGCGGTGAGGGCGCGGACGGCGCCGGGCATCAGGCCCTCGCCGCACGCCTTGTCGACCGGGGCCGGACGGGGTTCCGCGACGACGGTGTCGAGGCCGGCGCGGGCGGCGTGCAGCGCGGTGGCGAGACCCGCCGGTCCGCCGCCGACGACGAGGAGGTCGGGGCGTCTCACGCGGGCACCGCGCGGGTGAGGGCGGCGTTCTCGCAGCGGACGCGCACGGTCAGCAGCACCGCGTCGGCCAGCGTGAACACGGTCGCCGTGATCCACGCCGAGTGCACCAGGGGCAGGGCGGCGCCCTCGACGACGACGGCGACATAGTTGGGGTGGCGGAGGAGGCGGTACGGGCCGTCGCCGACGAGGCGGGCGCCGGGGACGACGATGACCCGGGTGTTCCAGTAGGGGCCCAGCGTGGTGATGCACCACCAGCGCAGGGCCTGGGCGAGCAGGGCGAGCGCCAGCGCGGGCCAGCCCAGGGCGGGGAGGAACGGGCGGTCGGCCAGGAGGGGTTCGAGGAGGCAGCCCGCGAGCAGGCCGGTGTGCAGGACGACCATGACGGGGTAGTGGCCGCGGCCGTGCTCCACCCCGTCCCGCGCGCGGGTCCAGGCCGCGTTGCGCCGGGCCACGACGAGTTCGGCGAGGCGTTCGACGGCCACCGCGAGGACGAGCAGCGTGTACCAGGTCATGGCGTCCGCCTCACCAGCGCAGCAGGACGAGCTCGGTGCAGAATCCCGGGCCCATCGCCAGCACCAGCCCCCAGGTGCCCGGCGCGGGCCGGTGGGCCTCCGTGAAGCCCTGGAGGATGTGCAGGACCGAGGCGGAGGACAGGTTGCCCACGGCGGCGAGCGAGCGCCGGGACGGGGTGAGGGCGTCGTCGGGCAGCGCGAGCGCCTCGGTCACGGCCTCCAGCACCTTCGGGCCGCCCGGGTGGCACACCCAGGCGCCGATGTCCCCGGTGTCCAGGCCGTGTCCGGCGAGGAAGCCGTGCACCTGGGCGCCCAGCTCGCGGCGGACCAGGGCGGGGACGGCGGGATCGATCACGACGCGGAAGCCGCCGGCGCCGACCTCCCAGCCGAGGAGGTGCTCGGTGCCCGGGTGGAGGTGGCTGCGGGTGGCGACCACGGCGGGCCCGGCGGCCGGTTCCGGTCCCGCCCCCGTACCGGTCCCGGCGGCACGGGCGACGAGGGCCGCCGCTCCGTCGCCGAAGAGGGCGCCGGCGACCAGGTTGGCGCGCGAGTCGTCGCCCTTCTGCAGGGTCAGCGAGCACAGTTCGACGGTGAGCAGCACGGCGGTCCCGCCCGGGTGTCCACGCAGGTAGTCGTGGACACGGGCGAGGCCGGCGGCGCCCGCGACGCAGCCCAGCCCGAACACGGGCAGCCGCTTGACGTCCGGGCGCATGCCCGTCCGTCCGGCCAGCCGGGCGTCGAGGGACGGGGCGGCGACGCCGGTGATGGACGCGCACACCAGCAGGTCGACGTCGGCCGGGGTGAGCCCGGCCTGCGCCAGCGCGGTGGTGAGCGCCCGTTCGGCCAGGTCCAGGCCCGTCGTCAGCCACGCCTCGTTGCTCTCACGGAAGTCGCGCAGCGCGGCGTAGCGCTCGATGGGCAGGGCGAGATGACGGGTGCGCACACCGGCGGACGTGTGCAGGCGGCGGAGCACGGCACGGTCGGCGCCCGGGGCCAGGCACAGGTCTCCGATGGGCTCGGTGAGCCGGTCCTGCGGGTAGCGGTGGGGCGGCAGCGCGGTGTGCACGGCGGCGACGGTGGTCACCGCCGCCGCGTGCGGGGGCGGAGGGGCGGCGGGCGCCGGTTCGGCGATGAGAGGGACACGCATGTCCGTCATGACTTCCTCGCCGTCGCCGTCCGGCTACCTTGCATCCGTGTCCCACCACCCGTCCGGGGTTGTTCCGCGTACGCCGCCGCGCCGGCTCCCGGCGCTGCTGCGCTGCTGCCATCCCGAGCCGGCGCTTGCCGTCACGGTGTTCGTGACCGCGCTGGCGGTGGCGGCGGGGCACGGACCGGCGGGCGCGGCGGCGGTGGGCGCGGCGGTGCTGGCCGGTCAGCTGTCGGTGGGCTGGTGCAACGACGCGGCCGACGCGCGCCGCGACACGGTCTGCGGGCGCACGGACAAGCCGGTGGCCGAGGGGCGGCTGCCGGCGCGGGCGGTGGCCGTGGCGGCGTGGACGGCTCTGGTGCTGTGCGTGCCGCTGTCGCTGCTGGCCGGGCCGGGCGCGGCGGCGGCGCATCTGACGGGGGTGGCGGCGGGCTGGGGCTACAACCTGCGGCTGAAGCACACACTGCTGTCGCCGCTGCCGTACGCCGTGGGGTTCGCCTCGCTCCCGGTGTTCGTCACCCTCGGGCTGCCGCAACCGGTCCGGCCCGCCTGGTGGGTGGTGGCCGCGGGGGCGCTGCTGGGCGTGGGGGCGCATCTGGTGAACGTGCTGCCGGACATCGAGGACGATCTGGCGACCGGCGTACGGGGGCTGCCGCAGCGGCTGGGCCGTACGGTCTGCCGGTGGCTGGCGCCGCTGGTGATGCTGGCGGCCGTGGGCGTGGTCGTCGCGGGGCCGGCCGGCCCGGTGGGCACGGGAGGGCTGTGGCTGGCGGGCGCGGCGGGCGCCGTGGCCGCGGCGGGCATGGCGCGGGCGGCGGGGCCGCGGAGCCGCCGGCCGTTCCGGGCGGCGATGGTGGTGGCGGGGCTGGCGGTGGCGGGGCTGCTGGGGTCGGGGACGCGGCTGGTCTGAGGTCCTTGCCGCGCCGAGGCTCTGTACGGTCACCCGCGATCCCGCGTCCGGCACGTACCCGGCGTCCACCGGGTGTAGGACGGCCGCGCAGGGCCACCCGGATCGTGCTCGGGACTCCGGAGACGGCCGAGGAGGTCGCCGTGGAGCGCACACCGCCCGCGGGCACCGTCAGGGTGCGGTTCATCGGCAACGCCACCCTGCTGATCCGTTACGGCAGCCTGACCCTGCTGACCGACCCGAACTTCCTGCACCGCGGACAGCTCGCGCACCTCGGCTACGGCCTCGTGTCGCGCCGGCTGACCGAACCCGCCGTGGACGTGACCGATCTCCCCCACGCCGACCTGGACGCCGTGGTGCTGTCGCATCTGCACGGCGACCACTTCGACCGGGTGGCCCGGCGCCATCTCGACCGGGGACTGCCGTTCCTGACCACCCCGCACGCCTCCCGCGTCCTCCAGGGGCTGTTCGGGTTCCATCGCGCCGTGGGCCTGCGCACCTGGCAGAGCCACACCCTGCTGCGCGGCGACTCGCTGGTCCGTGTCACCGCGCTGCCCGGCCGGCACGCCCCGGGGCCGGCCCGGCGTCTGCTGCCGCCGGTGATGGGGAGCCTGCTGGAGTTCGGCGACCGCTCCGGCCGGATCCGCCTGGTCATGTACCTCTCGGGCGACACGCTGATGTACGACGGACTGCGCGAGATCGCCCGCCGGTGCCCCGACATCCATCTGGCGGTGCTGCACCTGGGCGGGACCACGCTGCCCGGCGGCCTCGTCGTCACCATGGACGCCGAGCAGGGCGCCGATCTGCTCGACGTGATCCGCCCGTACCGGGCGCTGCCCGTCCACCACGACGACTACGGCGTCTTCCGCTCCCCCCTCTCCGACTTCCTCGCCGAGGCCGCCCGGCACGGGCACGGCGGCCGGATCCTGTGCTGCCGCCCGGGCGAACGGGTGACGGTCGGCGGGGACACCCGCCGCTGAGCCGTGCCCAGGTGCGGCCGCCGGACGGCCGTCGCACGCGGGTGCCCGCGGTCCCGGCCGGGCCGGGCGAAGTGGCGGGCCCTGTCGCGGTCGCCGGATGATGGGCGCGGAGAGCGGGGCGGGCGCCGTGCGGCGCCCCGGCCCGCCCCCGGCGGGGCACGAGACGGTCCGGTCCCGCCGCGGGTCACTTCGCGGCGCGTGCCCGAGCAGGCGAAGGAGGAGCACCGTGAGGCGGTACCTCGGCGTGCTCCAGAACGGCTGGAGGTGGCTGGGCGCCCATGCCCTGATGGCGCGGGGCCGGGAGCTGGAGCTGATGCACCGGGCCATGGGGTTCGCCACCCTCGCGCTGGTGACCCTGGCGCCGCTGCTGATCGTGGTCGCCGCGGCGGACCCGCTGGGGCGGGGCGGTTTCGCGACCTGGCTGGCGGACGGCATGGGCCTGACCGGGCGGTCCGCGCGGGTGCTCACGGAGATCTTCAGCCCACCGCGCAAGGTGGTGGGCACGACCAGCGTGTGGGGTGGTCTGGCGCTCGCCGTGTTCGGCATCGCCCTGGGCGGCAGCGTCCAGAACGGCTACGAGCGGGTGTGGCGGCTGCCGCCCGGCCCCTGGCACCGGGTGTGGCGCCAGGCGCTGTGGCTGGCCGTGCTGACCGCGTTCCTCTACCAGGAGGTGCGCACGCGCACGCTGCTGTACGGGCCGGAGCGGATCACCCTGTCGGCGGCGGCCGGTGTGCTGTTCTTCTGGTGGGGGCAGCGCTTCCTGCTGGGCGGCCAGGTCCGCTGGCGTGACCTGCTCCCCGGCGCGGTCGCCACCATGGTGGGCCTGGTCGGCCTGCGGATCTTCTCGTACTACGTGTTCACCCCGCTGATCGTGGACAACGCCGTCGCTTACGGCACGGTCGGCGTGGTCCTGGTCGTGGAGTCCTGGCTGATCGGTGTGGGCTTCGTCGTGTACGGCGGCGCCCTGTTCGGGCACTGGCTGCTCACCCACCACGACTTCCTCCACTTCGGCCACCGGCACCCCCACGGGGAGCGGGAGCGCATCGGCGCGGAGTGAGAGCGTGCGGCGACTCCTGGCCGGACGTGCGCCGATTCCATGCCGGGCGTGCCCTCACTCCTGACCCGGGGACGGTACGGCGGACCGGCCGGTCAGGGCGACGGCGCGCTCCATGACGTCGGCGCGGAAGACCGCGCGTCCGTGTGCCGCCCTCCGCTCGCGTGCGCCGGGGTCCTCCGTGACGAGCCGGTCCAGGACGTCCAGCAGGGCGGGGCCGTCGGCGGCGGCCTCGGAGAGGCCCAGTTCCGCCATCCGGCGGACCCCGTCGGCGCCGTGTCCGGGCAGCGGGCGGTGGCCGGCCACCGGCAGCCCGGCGGCGAGGGCCTGTACGGCTGTCTGGCCCGCCGCGTTGTCCACCAGCGCGCGCACCGCGTGCAGCAGACCCGGCATGTCCGTCACCCAGTCCAGGGCGAGCGTGCCCCGCACGCGCGCCGTGCGGGACCGCAGCGTCCGGTTGCGGCCGCACAGCACCACGGGGAGGTAACCGGCGTCCGCCAGCAGCCGGGCGGTCTCGCCGAGGCCCGCGGCGGCTCCCCACGCGCCGGCGGACAGGAGCACGGGCGGCCGCCCCGGGGCGTACCGCTCGAACCGCTCCCGCCAGCCGTCGGCGCGGGGGGCGGGGGCGAAGAACTCGGGCGCGACGACCGGGCCCGTGGTCTCGACGTGCGTGCCGGGGACGGCCCCGCGCACGTCGTCGGCCGCCTGGTCGGTGACGCAGAAGCAGGCGTCGTTGCCCGGGTGGAGCCACTGCCGGTGCACGGCGAAGTCGAGCACGAACACGGCACTGGGGACGCGCAGCCGGCCCAGTGTCCTGAGATGGCCGGTGAGCTGCGCGGCCAGGTGGAAGACGGGCACGACCACGTCCGCGCCGGTCCGCGCGACGAGCCGTTCCAGCCCGTCGGCGGCGAGCCGCGCGAGCGGGACGCCACTGGGGCGGGTGTGCTCGCCGGGGCGCAGGAACGCCCGGTAGAGGCCGTCGTACACCCAGGGCGCGTGGCGCACCGACGTCCGGTAGAAAGCGCGCAGCCCGGAGCCCGTGCCGTACGGCAGCAGCCGCATCAGGTCGGCGGCGTCCGCCTCGTGGCCCTGCGCGCGGGCGCGGCGGACGAGTTCGCGGGCCACGGTGTCGTGGCCGGCGCCCATGCTCGCGCTGAGCACCAGCACCCGGCGGGCGCCGGCCCGGCGGGCGGCACCCCCGTGGGGAGCCGGGAAGGACGGGAGCACGTCTGCTGAGTCACCGTCGGCGCGCCGGTGAAACGCCCGCCGGGCGTTTCGGGCGTCCCTGACCGGGATACTCCGGGCCCACCCCCTCCCGGACGCCGGGAGTGGTCCAGCCGGCCGCTTCCGGTGTCAGCCCAGCAGCCGAGGTCAGCCCATGCCCCACGCACCCTCCCGCGCCGGTACGGCCGGCGCCTCCGGCACCCGGACACCGGCGCGGTTCCCCGGCGGCACCAGGAAGCCTCCCGGCGCGGCGGCGCGGCGCCCGGGCACGGCCCTGGTGACCGGCGCCTCCTCCGGCATCGGCGCCGCCGTGGCCCGCAGGCTGTCCGCGGAGGGGTGGCGTCTGGTGCTCAGCGGCCGGGACGCGGGGCGCCTGGCGGAGACCGCCGCGCACGCGCCCGCCGCGGTGTTCCCCGAGGACCTCACCCGCCCGGCCGCCGAGCGGCGGCTGACCCGGTTCGCGCTCGACGAGACGGGACACCTCGACCTGCTCGTGGCGTGCGCCGGGGTGGGCTGGGCCGGCGACTTCACCACGATGACCCGCCGCGCCTTCGACGAGGTGATGGAGGTCAACCTGCTGACCACGCTGCGTCTGGTGCGGCAGGTGCTCCCCCACATGGTGGAGGCGGGCACCGGACGGGTGGTGCTCGTCGGTTCGCTGGCGGGGGCCGTCGGGGTACGGGGCGAGGCGGTCTACTCGGCGTCGAAGGCGGCGGTGGCGGTCTTCGCCGACGCGCTGCGCCACGAGCTGCGCGGCACGGGCGTCGGCGTGAGCCTCGTCGTGCCGGGGGTGGTGGACACGCCGTTCTTCGAGCGGCGCGGCACGCCCTACGCGCGGAACCGGCCCCGGCCGGTGGCGCCGGAGCGGGTGGCCGACGCCGTGTGGCGCGCCGTCGTCCGGGGGCGGGACGAGGTCTACGTCCCCGGGTGGCTGCGTCTTCCGGCCAGGGTGCGCGGCGCGGCCCCGGGACTGTACCGGCGGCTGGCCGCCACGTTCGGATGAGCGGCGCCGCGGCGTGCTGACCGTGGTCCTGGCGCTCCTCGCGGCGTTGGCGAACGCCGCGGCCTCCGTGCTGCAGCGGCGGGCCGCCGCCGACGAGCCGGAGAGTGGCAAGGGGCTGCGGCAGGCGCTGCGCTGGCTGGGGCACGTACTGCGGCGGCCGCACTGGGTGGCGGGCGCGGGGATGCTCGCCCTGTCGACGGTGTTCCAGGCGGCGGCGCTGGGCGTGGGCAGTCTCGCGCTGGTGCAGCCGCTGATGGCGGCCGAGCTGCTGTTCACCCTCGCGGTGGGGAGCCTGGTCTTCCACCGCCGCCCGGACCTGAGAACCTGGCTGGCCTTCGTCGCCCTCGCGGCGGGCCTGTCCCTCTTCCTGACCGCGGCGTCGCCGACGTCGGGACGGTCCACGGCCATACCCGGGCACTGGTGGCCGGCGGGGGCGGCCCTGGCGGCGGCGGTGGTGTCGCTGGTGGCGGCGTCCCGCACGGTGCGGGGCGCGCCGCGCGCCGCACTGCTGGGGCTGGCGTCCGCCATGTCGTTCTCGGCGACGGCCGCGCTGCTCAAGGAGGTCACCGGGCTGATCCCGGACGGCCCTGCCGCCGTCCTGTCGACCTGGCCGCTCTACGCCACCGCCGTGGTCGGCGTGATCGCGTTCCTGCTGCTGCAGGCCGCCTTCCGGGCGGGCACGCTGGCCGCGTCCCAGCCCGCCCTGACCCTCGGCGACGCGCTCACCAGCGTGGCCCTCGGCTGGGCGCTGTTCGGGGAGCAGATCAACCTCGGCGCGCGCGTGGTGCCGGAGCTGATCGGCATCGCGCTGATCGGCGCGGGCAGCGTCGGCCTGGCGCGCGCCCCGTCGGTCGGGGGCGGCTGGGACCAGGCCAGGGTGCGGGACGGCCCCGGCTCCGGGGCGCAGCACCGGGTGTCCCACCCGCCGTGAGCCGGTCCGCGTGATCAGGAGGTCACCGTCATGCCCGCATCCGTCCCCGGGGCCGCCGCGCGGCGCGCCGCGGCCGTCGGGCTGCCGCTCGCCGCGGCCGCCCTGGCGCACATCGGTCCCGCGGCCACCTGGCTGCCCGTGGTCCGCGGACGCCTGTCTCCCCGCCTCGCCGGCGCGGGGCATCCCCGTCATGTCGCCCTGACCTTCGACGACGGCCCCGATCCGGTCTCGACGCCCCGGTTCCTCGACGCGCTGGACGGGCTCGGCGTGCGGGCGACGTTCTTCGTCCTCGGCGACGCGGCCGTACGGCATCCCGGTGTGGTGCGGGAGACGGCGCGGCGGGGGCACGAGGTGGCCGTGCACGGCTGGAGCCACGACCGTCCGTGGCTGCCCGCGCCGGCGCGCGACGTCCGCGCGCTGCGCCGCGCGGTGGAGGCCGTGCAGGGGGCCACGGGGGTGACCCCCCAGTGGTACCGGCCGCCGTACGGGATCCTGACGTCCGGCCGCTGGGCGGCCGCCCGTGCGGCGGGGCTGCGTCCGGTGCTGTGGACGGCCTGGGGCCGGGACTGGACGGCGGCGGCCACCCCCGCGTCGGTGCGCGCCTCGGTCGAGGCGGACCTGCGGGGCGGCGGCACGGTCCTGCTGCACGACAGCGACCGCACGGCGGCGCCGGGGTGCTGGCGGGCCACGCTGGACGCGCTGCCCGACCTGGTGGCCGGCTGGCGCGCCGCCGGACTGACCGTCGGGCCCCTCGCCGAGCACGGCACGGCGGTGGTGCACGCCACCGCTCCGCGGATACCCGGAGGGCCGGCCGTCGTGCCGCGCCGCCCGCCGGTGCCCGGCCGGTCACGGCATGCGTGAGGGGACCGTCGGTCCTCGACGACCGGTGGCACCGTCCGGCCCGCCGCGCACGGCACCGCCTCGTCCGGCGGGGTCACGGCACGGGTGTGAGGGCCGTCAGCCCTCGGCACCGCGACGGCGGCGCTCCGCACCGCTGCCGCCGGCCGGTCACAGCACGCGCGAGGGACCGTCAGCCGTCCGTCACCGCGAGGACGACCGGCGGCTGGCTGGCCTCGGCCCCGCTGCCCTGCCGTCCGACCGACCGGTCCCCCGCGCCGCCCGCCGACACCCGGCCGGGCACGGCACGTCACACGCGAGGAAACCGTCAGCCGTCCGTCACCGCAACACCGACCGCCGGCTCGCCGGCCTCGGCCCCGCTGCCCTGCCGTCCGACCGACCGGTCCCCCGCGCCGCCCGCCGGCACCCGGCCGGGCACGGCATGCGGTGATCAGGCCGTCAGTCCTCGGCGATCTCGGTGGTGACCGGTGTGCCGAGTTCCACCGTGCGGCTGACCGTGCAGAGGCGGTCGTGGGACGCCTTCACCGCGCGCGGCAGGATGGCGCGCGCCCGCTCGGCGCCCTCCTCGTCCGGGAAGGCGACATGGAAGGTGACCCGCAGACCGGTCATGCGGTTGCCCTGCTCGTCGCTGATCTTGTCGCCGGTCACCTCGACGGTGAACGCGGCGGGCTCGGCGTGCCGGCCGGTGGCGACATCGACGTCGGCCGCCGAGCAGCCGCCGATGGCGGCGAGCAGCAGTTCGACGGGGGTGAAGGCGTCACCCCCGTCGGTGCCGAACCGGACGGTCCCGCCGCGCGGGTTGGTGGCGGTGAACTGGCCGGTGCTCGTCCGTTCGACGACGATGGACCGCTTGGACGCTTCGCTCATGCGTCGACAGTAGTCCCGAAGCCGACGGCAGTCCTGAAGGGAGAACGACATGCGGGAATTCCTGGTGGAGCTCACCACCACCGTCCCGGACGGCACGGACCCGGCCGAGGTCGACCGGGTCCGTGCCCGGGAGGCCGTGCGCGCCCGTGAGCTCGCGGCCTCCGGACACTTGGCGCGCCTGTGGCGCCCCGTCGGGGAGAAGCGCAGCATCGGCCTGTGGCGTGCCGAGGACGAGGCGGCGCTGCGCGAGGAGGTGCTGGGCACCCTGCCCCTGTGGCCGTGGATGACCGCGGTCGTCACGGAGCTGGAGACGCACCCCAACGACCCCACCGCCTGACCCACGCCGTCGCGGGGGTCAGATGCTGAAGCGCTCCCTGGCCAGCAGCGGCTTGACGCGGGAGCGGAAGCCGCCCGTGCGGAACGGCCGCTGCAGCAGGCCGGGGCGCAGCCGCTGGGCGAGGGCGGCGGCGACCATGCCCTGGTCGAGGGCGAGGACGAAGTCGCTCACCCGGCCGGTCGCGGTGTCCACCGAGTCGCGGAAGCCGTAGCGGTCGTCGTACGCGCCGAAGTCGCGGTCCAGCGCGGTGAGGTTGGCGACGGCCGCGGCGGGCTCGTAGGGCAGGGCGAGGAAGGAGGCGTGCGGGGTGACCACGCCCTTGGAGTTGTAGCCCTCCTCCTGCATACCGAGTGCGTCGACGCCGTACTCGCTGTAACCGCCGTCGGGGATGTTGGCGGGCGAGAAGCCCCAGTAGCCGTAGCCGGCCTCCTTCAGGCCGTGGTCGATCTGGCCGCGGACGTAGCGGTGGTGCGAGGCGCCCCAGGAGCGCGGGGACCACTCGGGCTCGGGCACGAACAGCGGCACCATCAGCGCCTCGAACATGGATCCGCCCCAGGTGGGGACGAGCTTGCGGCCCCGGTAGGTGTAGTGGCCCTGCCACACGCGGACGCCGTCGATCGTGACCCAGGCGCCCTCGGGTTCCTGCTCCTGGCCCATGCCGGGCAGGAGGGTGCGGAAGACGTGCCAGTAGTGCTCCGGCGGGAGGGAGCCGTCGGCGATGCCGAGGTAGCTCGCCATGCGGGGCTCGGTGTTGAGGGCGCCGTAATGGTGGCCGGTCGGCTCGCCCTTGCCCGGCTTGTCGGGCCAGTAGCCGCCGCGGAGCTGGCCGGGTCCCGCGACCGGGTCGGCCGGGTCGTAGGGCGTGTAGAAGTACGACCAGTCGGCGTCCTCCAGCAGCCGGGCGACGCGTGGGCGCAGCGACGGGTCGGCGTCGGCGGCGATCATCAGGCCGGTGACCAGCCAGGCGTTGTCGACGCTGGAGAGGAAGGGCCGCACCGGGTCGCCGGTCTCCGGCCAGGTCGTCAGCAGCGAACCGTCGTGCGCGTCGTACCAGTTGAGCCAGAAGCCGTGGGCGCGCTCCAGCCGCTCGACGGCGGCGACGGTGCGGGACAGGCGGCGGTGCAGGGTGTCGGAGCCGATGACGCCGAGTCCGGCGGCGGCGACGGTGGTCCACAGGCCGCAGCCGATGTTGGTGGGCGAGGTCTGCGCGGACGGGACGGGGGTGCCCGTGCCGCTGACGTCGATCTTGTCGGCGGTCAGGCCGAAGTCGGTGGTCATCGCCTCCACGGACCGGTGGGTCGCCTCGAACCAGGTGCGGAACGGGGCACGCAGGGTGCGGGTGGGGCCCTGTGCCGAGGCCGTGGCGGGTGCGGCGAGGGCGGTCGCGGAGGCCGCGGCGGTGAGGGCGGCGGTGGTGAGGAACGTACGACGGTTCATGCGGCTCCTGCCTTCGGGGAACGGCGGGGTGCGGCCGGGCGGTGGGGCGCCGGCCGCCGGGGCGTCGTGCGGTGCGGTGGTGCTGAACGGAAGGGCGCCGAGCAGAGGGGGGTGCACGGGAGCCGGTGGGTGTCAGGGGCCCACCGGCTCCCGGTCCGGGGGCGGCGCGCGCCGCGGCGCCGCCGGGGTCAGCGCTCGGCGCGCGGCAGCTGCCGGGTGCGGCCCAGTCCGCCGAGCCATACGGCGGAGGGCTTGGCGGTGCGCTCGAAGGTGACCGGGTCGACGGCGATGAGGCCGAAGGTGGGCTCGTAGGAGCCCCACTCGTAGTTGTCGAGGGCGCTCCAGGCCAGGTACCCCTGGACGTTGACGCCGTCCTCGATCGCGGCGGTGACCGCCTCCAGGGCGCCGGTGTAGTAGTCGACGCGGCGGGTGTCGTCGGCGGTGGCGATGCCGTTCTCGGTGACGATCAGCGGCATGTCCGGGCCGGCGATGCCGGCGGTGTGGCGCAGGGCGTGGCCGACGGCGGCGGGGTAGTACTCCCACCGGGTGAGGGTGCGCTCGGCGTCCTCGGGGGCGGGGACGGGACCGTCGGCGCCGATCTTGGTGCGGGTGTAGGACTGCACACCGATCCAGTCGTCGCCGAGCGCGGCCTCGATGAAGACGTCCTCGCGCGGGTGGCGGTAGGCGGCGGTGACGTCCTCGGCGCCGGGCAGCGCCTGGTACACCTGGTTGGCGATCGTCCAGCCGACCTGGATGTCCGGGTCGATGGCCCGTACGGCCTTGACGGCGGCGTGGTGGGCGGCGACGACGGCGTGGGTGGTGTCCTCGTCGGGGGTGGGCAGTCCCGCGGGCGGGAAGCCCTGGTCGCCTGCCTTGGCCGCGCCCGCCATGACGGCGATCATGTTGGGCTCGTTGATGGTGCAGACGTGGCGGACGCCCTCGGAGACGATCGGGGCGCAGTGCTCGACGTAGCGGGCGAACAGGTCGGCCGCGCCGTCGGCGGTCCAGCCGCCGAGGTCCTCGAACCACTGCGGCACGGTGAAGTGGTGCAGGGTGACCATGGGCCGCAGGCCGCGGGCGAGGGCGCCGTCGACCATGCGCCGGTAGTGCGCGATCTCGGCGTGCGAGAAGGCGCCGGGCACCGGTTCGATGCGGGCCCACTCGACGCTGAACCGGTAGTCGGTGAAGCCGAGTCCGGCGAGCAGGTCCATGTCCTGCTCCCAGCGGTGGTAGCTGTCGCAGGCGTCCAGGCTGGGTTCCGCGATGTCCGCCGCCGGGTCGTGTTCCTTCCGCCACCAGTCGCTGTTGACGTTGTTCCCCTCGATCTGGTGGGCGGCGGTGGACGCCCCCCACAGGAAGCCGTCGGGGAAGGGCCGGGAGGTACGCGTCATCGTCCTTTTCTCTCTGGTGGGGGGGGGTGGGGCGGTGCCGGTGTGACGGGCCGGCGGGTCCGGTCACTTGAGTCCGGCGGTGGCGATGCCCTGGGTGAAGTGGCGCTGGAGGACCACGAAGACGAGCAGCACGGGGAGCACGACGAGCAGGGAGCCCGCCATCAGCATGCCGTTGCCGCCGCCGACGGTCCGGTTGGGATCGTTGGCGAAGGTGGCCAGGGCGACCGGCAGGGTGTACTTGTCGGGGTCGTTGGTCGCGATGAGCGGCCAGACGAAGTTGTTCCACGAGCCGAGGAAGGTGAAGATCGTCAGCGTGGCGAGGGCGGGCTTCACCAGCGGCAGCACGATGCGCCAGAAGATGTACCACTCGCCGGCGCCGTCGATCCGGGCCGCCTCCAGCAGTTCGTCGGGGATGGACTGCATGAACTGGCGCATCAGGAACACGCCGAACGCTCCCGCCGCGAAGGGCAGGACGAGACCGGCGTAGGTGTCGATGAGGCCTAGCTTGGTCATCAGCACGTACAGCGGCAGGATCAGCAGGTTCCCGGGGACCATGAGGGCCGCCAGGACGACGCCGAACACCTTGGACCGGCCGGTGAACTCCAGCTTGGCCAGCGCGTAGCCGAGCATGGAGCAGAACAGCAGGTTGCACAGGGTGACCAGCACGGCCACGATCAGACTGTTGAGGAAGTACCGGGGCATGTCGAGCTGGTCGAGCAGGGCGCTGAAGTTGCTCAGCGTCCACTCGGAGGGGATCCACACCGGCGGGCTCGCGGTGAGGTCCCGGCGGGTCTTGAAGGCCGACAGCGCCATCCACAGGAACGGCGCGGACATCACCAGCAGACCGAGCGAGGCGACCGTGTGGAGCAGGGGGGTGCGGACACGGCCCCGGCCGCGGGGGCGGGCCTGCGCGGGCACCGGGCGCGGAGACGCGGTGGGGGCGCTCATCGGGTGTTGTCCTTCAGCAGTCGGAGCTGGAGCACCGTGATGCCCGTGATGACCACGAACAGCACGTACGCCATGGCGCTCGCATAGCCCATGTGGAAGAAGTTGAAGCCCTCGCGGTACATGTCCAGGGACACGGTCAGCGTCGCGTCGGACGGGCCGCCCTGGGTCATCACGAACGGTTCCTCGAAGACGTTGAGGTAGCCGATGGTGGTGATGACGGTGGCGTAGAGCATGGTCGGCCGCAGCAGCGGCACGGTGATGCGGCGCATCTCCTGCCAGGCGCCGGCGCCGTCGAGCCGGGCGGCCTCCCGCACGTCGGCGGGGATGGCCTGGAGGCCGGCGATGAACAGCACCATGACGGTGCCGAGGTTGCGCCACACCGCCATGGCGATGAGCGAGGGCATGGCCCAGGTCTCGGAGCCGAGGAAGTCCGGTGCGGTCAGACCCAGTTCGGAGGCGAGGCCGGCGATCAGCCCGTCGGACGGGTCGAGGACGAACCGCCAGACGACGGCGACCGCGACGATGGCGGTGACCACGGGCGCGTAGAAGCCGACCCGGAAGAAGGTGCGGGCGCGGTCGATCCCGTTGTTCAGCAGGATCGCGACGAGCAGTCCGAGCAGGATGGTCAGCGGCACGCCGACGACCACGAAGTACGCCGTGTTGAACAGGGCCTTGAGGAAGCGGTCGTCCTCGAAGAGTTTGGTGTAGTTCTCCAGGCCGACGAACTGCGCCTCCAGCGGGCGGGTGACGTGGCGGGCCCCGAAGTCGGTGAAGCTCATCAGGAGCGTCGCGACGATCGGGAAGGCCATGAAGACGGCGAACAGCACCAGGAACGGCGTGGAGAACAGCCAGCCGTAGAGGTTGTGCCGGCCGAGCGGGCGGCGCGGACGGCGCCCTTCTCCCGGCGGCCCGTCCGGGCCGGTCTTGGTCAGTGGGGCCGCGGGGTCGGCGGCCGCCTTGGTCAGCAGGGGCATGCCGGTTACTCCACGAGCCCTTCGATCTCGGCCTGCGCCTTGTCCAGGGCGGCCTTGGCGCCGGACTTGCCCTGGGTGACCGACTCAATGGCGGAGTCCACCTTCGAGGTGATCTCGGTCAGCCGGGGATGGGACGGCGTGGTCCTCGCGGTCTCCATCTGCTCGCGCCAGACCTTCAGCTTGGGGTCGGTGGCGAGTTCACCGGTCTCCCAGGCCTGCTGGTTGGCGGGCAGGTCGCGGGTGCGCTCGTACCAGTCGGACTGGCCCCCCGCGTCGGTGAGGAAGGAGATGAACTCCTTGGCGGCGGCCTTGTGCTCACTGTCCGCGGACACGGCGAGGCTGGAGCCGCCGGCCATCGACACGGACTCCTGGTCGGCGGGCACGGGGGCGACGGCCCACTTGCCCTTGATGTCCGGGTAGTTCTCGTCGAGCAGCGACATGATCCACGGGCCGCCGAAGAACATCGGCACGTCGCCGGTGTTGAAGTCCTTGGTCACGTCGTAACCGGGGCGGACCGCCTTCTCGCTGAGCCCCTTGGCGAAGAACTCGCCGTAGGTCTCGAGCGCCTTGACCGCCTCGGGGCTGTTGACGGCGGCCTTGCCGTCCTCGTCGATGATCTCGCCGCCGGCGGAGTACAGGAACGGGTAGAAGCTCTGCACGGTGTCGAGGCCGCCGGGCTGGACGGACAGGCCCCACTTGGTCCTGGCCTTGTCCTGGTGGGCCTGGGCGGCCTTCAGCAGGTCGTCCATGGTGGCGGGCGGCTCGGTGAGACCGGCCTTGCGGGCGAGGTCGGTGCGGTAGAAGAGGACGCGGGTGTCGACGTACCAGGGGACGCCGTACGTCTCGCCGTCGTACGAGGCCTGCTGCCAGGCGGCGGGGAAGAAGTCGTCCTCCTTGACGGTCCTCGTGTCGACCGGTTCGAGGACGCCCATGTCGGCGAACTCGCCGAGGTAGGTCCCGCCCATCTGCATGACGTCGGGCAGCCTGCCCGCGGCGGCCGCGGCGACGAGCTTCTGATGCGCCACGTCCCAGCCGACCGGGGTCACCTTGACGGTGATGTTCGGGTGGGACTTCTCGTAGACGTCGGCGACCTCGGCGAGCTTCTCGCCCTCGGTGCCCATGGCCCAGACGGTGAGCGTCTGCTCGGCGTCGGCGTCCACGTCCGCGCCACCGGAGCCGCCACAGGCGGTGAGGGTGAGCGCGGACGCCACGGTGAGGGCGAGCGCGGCGGGTGTGGCGCGGTGCATGGACTGCTCCTCCTCGGGCGTTCCTGATGTATGCGCATTCTGTAAGCGCATACATGACTCTGCGGGAGGGCTCACGCCGTGACAAGGGGGAGCTGGGTCACACTCCGGTAACGGCTGCCGTGCCCGCGCCGGAGCGCCTGAAGGGGGCGTTCACCTGCGCGCGTACGGCGCGTCAGGCGGACACCCCCGGTGACGGGCACAGGGCCCTGTCAGCAACCTAGGCCGGGGGTGGGGCGTTCGGAAGCGGGTGTGAGATACGTCCCGTGGGGGTGTGGTGAGGGGGATGTGGTGAAGGCGTTCGGGGCGCGCGAGGCGCAGGCGGGTGAGTGCTTGCGGGGTGCGTGGACGGCCGCGAGCACGGCCGCTCCCTCCCCGCGTCGCACCGGGTGCCGCCCTCCGCACGGCGGACGTCAGGCCCCGACGGCGACGGTCCGCTCCTCGGGGCCGCAGCCGCAGCTGGCGCGGCGGGCGACCGTGACGGGGAGCATCAGGGACACCGGGTCGGCGTCGGGCGTGCCGCCGAGGCGGCGCACGAGGAGTCCGACCGCCTCCTCCCCCATCCGCAGCATGGGCTGGCGGACGGTGGTGAGCGTGGGGCGGACGAGCCGCCCGAGCGGGATGCCGTCGAAGCCGGTGACGGCCACGTCGTCCGGCACGGCCAGGCCGCGCCGCTCCAGTGCGTGGAGGGCGCCGACGGCCATCTGGTCGTTGGCGCACACGAGGGCCTGCGGCGGCCCGCCGTCGCGGTCGCAGAGGGCGTCGGCGGCGCGGGCGCCCTCGGCCTGGGTCATCATGGCGGCGCGTACGGCCGGCTCCTCGGGGGCGTCGACGCCCGCGGCGCGACAGGCGGCGAGGAAGCCCTGGAAGCGGGCCTCCACGTCGGGGGACTCCTCGGCGGAACCGACGAAGGCGAGGCGGCGCAGACCGTGGTCCTCGACGAGGTGGCGGGTCAGCTCCCGCTGTCCGTCGAAGTTGGCGACCTCGATGTGGTCGAGGTGGTCCAGGTGGTCGCCCTCCTCACGGGGCCCGGCGAGCATGACGACGGGGCGGCGCCGGGAGATGCCCTCGAGTTCCTCCGTGGGCACGGTGCGGGCCATCACCGCGAAGCCGTCGACACGTCCGGCGACCTTGGCGACGAGGCTCTCGGGGCCGCCCTTGAGGGAGGCGGCGATGAGCAGGGCGTACCCGTGCCGGCGAGCGGCGCGCTCCATGCCGCGGATGATCTGGTCGGAGTAGAGCATCGCCGCGTCGTCGTCCTCGGCGTCGGTGTCCGGGTCGGCGTAGTCGGGGAAGCAGAGGCCGAGGACGCCGGTGGAGCGGCTGGCGAGTCCGCGCGCGTTGCCGCTGGGCACGTAGCCGAGGTCGCGCGCGGCGGCGAGAACCCGCTCACGGGTCTGCGCCCGCACGGAGTCGGGGTTGCGGTAGACGCGGGACACGGTGGCGATGGACACGCCGGAGCGTTCGGCCACGTCGTACACCGTGGGGGCGGTACTCATCGGGGGTCATTCCTAGGTCGGTGCGCGGCGGAGTGTGGGTGCGATGGCGATGAAAGCGCATTCATCGTAGGGGGGTGCAGGTCAGGGCACAAGGGAGGAATTCGAGACAGGGGTGGTCCGGTGTGTGGGCGGCATCGCGCCGATCGGCGCGCCACGGGGGTGTTCGCGGCCGGTGACGCCGAGGTCCGGCATGGGGGCGGCGGGTCCGGGCACACGGACGGGGCGAGCGCAACTGACGATCCCTCACCCCGGAGGAAACGCGGATGACTTCGACGCACGGACACCACGAAGCAGGGTACGGACAGCCGACGGGCGCGGGTGAACGGCGCAACGGTTTCGGCATCGCGGCACTGGTTCTGGGCATCGTGGGCGCCCTGCTGTTCTGGACCGCGATCGGCGGCATCGTGCTGGGTCTGCTGGCCGTGATCTTCGGCGTGCTCGGTTTCCGGCGCAGCAGACGAGGCGTGGCGACGAACGGGACGATGGCGGTCATCGGCGCGGTGCTGGGCGCGCTGGCCCTCGTGGTGTCGTCGGTGCTGCTGGCCATGGGCGTCGCCGTGGTCAACAGCGACGAGTTCAAGGACTACCAGGACTGCATCGAGCACGCGAGCAGTCAGAGTGACCGGCAGGACTGCGCGCGGGACTTCGACCGGGAGGTCGACGAGCGGTAGGAGCCGGTGCGAGCACGAGCGGGGCGCGGCAGTGGTGCCGCGCCCCGCTCGTGCTCGCAGGGGCGTTCGGTCATGCGGGAGCCGGCGTACCGGCTGCCGGTCCGGTGTGACGTTCCGGTGTGACGTTCCGGACCGACGGCGTGCGGCGGTTCGCGCGCCTGAAGCGAGGAAGGCGCCGGGCGGGGCGCCCGGTTCCGGGCGGCTGCTGCCTTCCGCAGCCATGACCGTGAGGTGTTCACCCGCAGGGTGACGAGCGCGTCCGGTGGGTGACCGGCGAAGAGCGCACCGCGCTCCTGGTCCTCGTCAGCGGGCGCTTCCGGGTCGAACTGCCCGGGCGCAGCGTGCTCCTGGCCCAGCAAGGGGACTACGTCGTGTGGGGCCGGGGTGTCGATCACTCCCGGTTCGCGGAGGAGGAGTCCGTCGTCCTGACGGTCCGTTGGCCTGCTGTCCCCGGCCGGAGTTGATCTGCCGGAGGGAATCCCTGACCGCCCCGCAGGTTCCCGGTGTGGGCGCCCGGTGCGCCGTGCCCCCCATGGGGTGACAACCTGTCGTGGACCGTCCGATGGGGGGTAGGGGATGTCCACCGGAGTGGGACCACACACCCTTGCAGGAGGTACCGACCATGACCGACGACGCCTATCTGGTGCTGTTCGACGACCCCGCCGTGTCGCTGGGGGTGCCGCTCGCCGCCGTGGAGGACGCGGCCTTCCTGGACACACCGGCCGTAGGGGCGTGGCTGGAGGCGCAGGGCGTCACCGTGACGTCGCCGGGGCTGCGGCTGTTGCCGCCGGAGGAGACCTCCGCCATCCCGGAGGGCGCCGAGCGGCTGCCCGTTCCCCTCGGGGACGAGGAGCTGAGCCGCGTACGGCAGCTCAACGCGCCGTACGACGTCGCGCGGATGGAGGAGGAACTGCTCGCCTACCGGTCCTGCGCCGAGGGCCGCGAGGCGCTGCTGGCCCGTGCCGTGGCGGCCGGGGTGCCGGCGCACCGGATCGCCGAGCTGACCGGCGAGGACCTGACGACCGTCAAGTCCCTCGTCCACTGAGGCGCCACCGGGTCAGGGCCGCGCGACCGGGCTTCGCGGCATGGCGAGGTGGGCCAGGTCGCCCGGCGGAGGGCTGCTCACCGGCCACAGAGGGGCGGGCGTGCCGTCGGCGACCGCCGCCGGCGCGTCGGTCAGGTTCAGGCGCTCGCGCAGCCGGCCGTAGAAGTCCATCGGGCCGAGCCGTACGGCGCGCAGCTTGCGGGGGGACGCGTAGACGCCGACCCAGTCGCCCGGTCCGATGACGCCGCGGACCTGGCCGTCGATGCTGACGGCCGCCCGCCCGGACCGCTCCAGGATCCGCATGCCGACGGGTTCGTCCGGTGCCGCCACGACCGAGCGGTTGAACGTCATGTGCGGGGCGACCGGCGTGAACACCAGCACCTCCGCGCGCGGCGACACGACCGCCCCGCCGGCGGCGAAGCTGTAAGCCGTCGAGCCGGTCGGGGTCGCCACCAGCAGCGCGTCGGCGGAGTAGGAGGCGAGCAGCCGGCCGGAGATGTAGACGCCGACGGAGATCTGCCGGTCCCGGGCGAGCTTCTCCAGGACCACGTCGTTGAGGGCGGCCACGTCCAGCGGCACGCCCCACTCGCCGCCGGTCTCGCAGTCGGGGCGCACGCTGGTCGGCGGCAGCAGCGGGCCGCGTCCGTAGCGCATGAGCGCCTCGATGTCCGCGGGGACCTCCAGACGGCGGGAGGCGCGCATGGTCAGCAGCATCCGCTCCTCGACGTCGAGGCGGCCCTCGTGCACGGCGTCCAGCGCGGAGCGGACCTCGGTCATGGGCACCTCGGTCAGGAAGCCCACCCGGCCGAGGTCGACGCCGAGGACCAGGGCGTCCGCGGCGGCGGCCAGCCGGGCGCCGCGCAGGAACGTGCCGTCGCCGCCGAGGGTGACGACCAGGTCGGGGTCGCCGGCGGCGGCCACCTCCTGGCGGGCGCTGTGCCGGCCCCCGTCGGCCCACACGTCGATGTCCTTGCAGGCGATGCCGTGCTCCGCGCTCCACTCGCGGACCGTGCCGGCGGCCGCCACCGCCTCGGGGTGTCCGCCGTGCACCACCATGCCGACCCGCTTCACCGTCATCTCCGCCTCCCGGCTGCCGTTCACCCCGCCAGGGCGGCCTCACCCGCCCGGTTCCGCGACGTCCTTCCCATCCTGGCCGCGCGGCGGGGACCCCGCACCGGGAGGCGGGCACGGGACGGGACGGGGACACGCCGACGGCCCGGCACCGCTCAGTGCGGTGCCGGGCCGTCCGGACGTCGTGCTGCCTGCGGTTCGTCAGCCTTGGATCAGCCCTGGCGGGCCTTGAAGCGCGGGTCCTTCTTGTTGATCACGAAGGTCACGCCCCGGCGGCGCACCACCTGGGCGCCGGGCTTGTCCTTCAACGAGCGCAGGGACTTGCGTACCTTCATCACGTACTCCTGGAGGGAAAGCCCGGTACGGGCAGACCCGGGTCAGCGGCCCGCACGAGCGGCGCCGTAGCGCCGCTCGAAGCGCTCCACGCGTCCCGCGGTGTCGAGGACGCGGGCGGTGCCGGTGTAGAACGGGTGGCTAGCCGACGAGATCTCCACGTCGACGACCGGATACGTCGTGCCGTCCTCCCACTCGACCGTCCTGTCGGAGTCGAGGGTGGAGCGGGTCAGGAACTGGAAGCCTGCCGCGCGGTCACGGAAGACGACCGGACGGGAGACGGGGTGGATGCCGTGCCTCATGGATGTCCTTTCTCGCGGCCTCCGCCGCCGGGAGCGGCGGAGACGGGATGTGCCGACGACCTCACGCGGACGTACCGCGCGTCAGCGCTCCTCGCGGAAGAGGACGTGCTGTCCGGCGACCGCGTCGTACTTCCGCAGGACCAGCCGGTCGGGGTCGTTCAGACGGTTCTTGCGCGTCACGTAGGTGACGCCGGTGCCGGCCGTGGACTTCAGCTTGACGACCGGGCGTGCCGTGCTGCGTGCCATGAGGTGCTCCTTCCACCGTCACCGCCCGAGTCGAATGACTCGCGCATGTCAGGCAGCAGGTGTAACAGCGGCCCCCGGTCCCCTATTCCGCCTCCCCCGCGGGCGTCGTCCGGCGTGTCCCGGTGACCTTCGAGGCGGGCAGACGGCCGGCCCGCGAGGCGCCCCGCAGGGTGTCGCCGTGGACGTCGACCGCGAAGGCGAGGTTCAGCCGGAGGGGCCTGGTGACGGACTGGTTCCAGGTGACGTGAGCGCCGTCGACGGTGATGTCCCGGAGCGGCACGTCCTCGCCCGCGCCGGACGCGACGCCCTTGAGGGAGCCGTCCTGCCGGTGGAACTCGACGACGGCCTTGATGCGGCCGACGGGGGTGGCGACGGTCAGGTCCCAGACGCCTTCGAGGGAGGCGGTCCGGTCGGTGTCGGCGGTCATGCGCGGGAGGCTCCTGTGGTGAGGGCGGGGGTGGCGACGGACAGAGGCGGGGCCGTGCGTCACAGCGCCGCCGGGACGGGGCCCGTGGCGCGCCAGACCGTGCCCCGGCGCTCGTGGGCGAAGAGGGTCTCGACGGCGTGCGCGATGCGCGGGCCCAGTTCCCGTTCCAGCAGGTAGAGGCCCAGGTCGAGGCCGGAGGTGACGCCGGCGCCGCTGACCAGGTCGCCGTCGTCGACGACGCGGGCGCGCACCGCGTGGACGCCGGTCGCGTCGAGCATGTCGATGCCCAGATGGTGGGTCGTGGCGTGGCGGCCCTCCAGCAGGCCGGCCATGGCGGGCACCAGCGAGCCGCCGCACACCGTGGCGACGGTCACCCGCGGGTCGTCCAGCGCCTCCTTGAGCAGCGCGGGCAGCGCGGTGGTCAGGGCGCGGCCCAGCAGGACGGGGACGAACTCGTCCTGCCGCCACTCCCCCGCCCCCGCGTCGACGTCGGGCACCTCGCCGGGCTCGCCGACCCGGCCCGAGGCGCCCGGGACCACGATCAGGCCGGCGGCGCGGGGGTCGAGCGTGCCGGTGGCCCGCAGGGTGAGGGCGCCGGTGCCGCTCACCACCTCGCGCGGGCCCTCGGCGGTGACCAGTTCGACGGTGAGCGCACCGCCGGACGCGGTGCCTCCCGCGTACAGGACCTCGTAGGGCGCGACGACGTCGAGCGGGTCGAAACCATCGAACAGGACGATCTGGGCATGCATACGCGGTCTTCCTCCGGTGGGTCGTCCGGTCCCCCTCGGACGCGGACACCACCGAAGCTAACGAGCCGCCGGCCGGGGTCCCATGGGTGCGGGGGCCAGGTCCCGACGGGTTCCCGCCAACACCCCCGGCGGTCCGCCCGTCCCCCTCGCCCGCCGTGCGCGCGGCCACTCCCGGTTCCGCGCCCGACCGGCGACGGGCGCGCCGGCAGGCACCGGTCGCCGCCGTCGCGGCCGCGGGCCGAAAAGGAGTACCGAAGTCGCCGCGAGGGGCGAAGACTTGACGCATGAGCGACATGAACGCGTTCCGGGACGCGGTGACCGCATGGGCGGCCGGCGGGCCCGGTGAACCTGCGCGCGATCTGGCCGGGCGGCTGTCCGTCCGTACCGTCGTCCTGCTGGAGGGGCGCAGCGACGCCGCCGCGGTCGGTGCGCTCGCCGCGCGTCACGGCCGGGAGCTGACGGCGGAGGGCGTCTGCGTACTGCCGATGGGCGGCGCGATGAACGTCGGCCGTTTCTCCGCCCTGCTCGGCCCCCGGGGACTGGGCCTGCGTCTGACAGGGCTGTGCGACGAACGGGAACGCGGCCACTACGCGCGGGGCTGGGAGCGGGCGGGCGCCGGGAGCGACGGCGTCTTCGTCTGCGCGGCGGACCTGGAGGACGAGCTGATCCGCGCCCTGGGCGTGGAGCGGGTGACCGGACTGGTCCGGGAGCAGGGGGACTTCCGTGCCTTGAGCACCTTCCTGCGGCAGCCCGCGCAGCGGGGCCGGGACCCGCAGCAGCAGCTCCGCCGCTTCCTCGGCACCAAGAAGGGCCGCAAGATCCACTACGGCCGGGTGCTGGTCGAGGCGTTGGGCGAGGACAAGGTGCCCGCGCCCCTGGACGGTCTGTTCGCCGGTCTCTGACCGCGGGCGCGGACAGGGCTGTGGCGCGGCGGGCCCCGGACCCGGCGCGTCACCTGTGCGTCAGAACTTCGGGGTGGGCGCCTGCGCGTGCACCATCTCCGCGGCCTCCTCGTGGGTCTGCACCGAGGGCGGGGAGCCCTCCAGCGGCTGCCGCGCCGTCTCCTTCATGAAGGCCACGGCGATCACACCGACCAGGGCGGCGGCCATCGCGTAGTACGCGGGCATCATCTCCGAGCCGGTCGCGCCGATCAGCGCGGTGATCACCAGCGGGGTGGTGCCGCCGAACAGGGAGGCCGACAGGTTGTAGCCGACCGACAGCGAGCCGTAGCGCACGGACGTCGGGAACATGGCGGGCAGCGCGGCCGACATGGTGCCGAGCAGGCAGACCAGGGACAGACCGAGCATCAGCATGCCGGCCGACACCGCGACCAGGCTGCCCTGCCGCACGAGCAGGAACGCCGGGGCGGACAGGATCAGGAAGCCCAGCATGCCGGTCATCAGCAGCGGCTTGCGCCCGTAACGGTCGTTGAGCCGGCCGACCTGGTTGATGATCAGCATCAGCAGCACCATGGTGGCGACGAGGATCAGCAGCCCGTGCGTCTCGGAGTAGTGCAGCTCGTCGGACAGGTACGTCGGCATGTACGACAGCAGCATGTAGTCGGTGATGTTGTACGCGCCGACCAGGGTGATGCACAGCACCAGCGGCCGCCAGTGCTGCCGGAAGATCTTGGCGAGGTCGCCGCGGGCGGTGGTCTCCACGCGGTTCGCGGCGTCGGAGACGCGGACGCCGCCCTCCCCCAGCTTGAGGTAGGCGGGGGTGTCGTCCAGCTTCAGCCGCAGGTAGATGCCGACGACGCCGAGCGGACCGGCGACCAGGAAGGGGATGCGCCAGCCCCAGGCGTCCATGGTGTCGGAACCCAGCCAGGCGGTGAGCGCCACGACCAGAGTGGCCGCGCCCGTGTAGCCGGCGAGCGTGCCCAGCTCCAGGAAGCTGCCGAAGTAGCCGCGCCGCCGGTCGGGGGCGTACTCGGCGATGAAGGTGGAGGCGCCGCCGTACTCGCCGCCGGTGGAGAAGCCCTGGAGCAGCCGGAAGAGGATCAGCAGCACCGGCGCCCAGAAACCGACCGCCGCGTACGTCGGCAGCATGCCGATCGCGGCCGTGCCGATCGCCATCAGGATCATCGTGAGGGCGAGGACCTTCTTACGGCCGATCTTGTCGCCCATCGGCCCGAAGACCATGCCGCCCAGCGGGCGCACCAGGAACGCCACGGCGAAGGTGGCGAAGGAGGACAGCAGCTGCACCGTCTCGTTCCCCGAGGGGAAGAAGACCCTGCCGATGGTGCCCGCCAGGTACGCGTAGATCCCGAAGTCGAACCACTCCATGGCGTTGCCGAGCGAGGCGGCCTTCACCGCGCGCCTGACCGCCCGTTCGTCCGTCACCGTGATGTCCGACCGCCGTAGCGGCGGGTTCCGCCGACGGCGGATGGCACGGAACAGGGTCGGATGGCGTTTGGCCGCCTCGGGGCGGTGGGTCGGGCCGTTGTCGGTGGGGGACGTGGTGTCGTTCCTTTCCTGGACAGAACGGTGCATCGGGAACGTACCAGCGTTCCCGTGCGGGCGCCGTGGCAGGGGCGCCCGTTGGGGTCGTCGTGGCCGCCGTTCCCGGTGTGCCTCCGGCCGGGGCCACGGGCCTGTGTTCCCTGCGCTCTCACCTGTATGCCTCCGCTGCGCTGGTCGCCCGGGCCGAGCGGTGGTGCGGTGGGAGGCCGGGGGAAGCAAGCGTGCCCGGTGCGGGTCGGCACCGGGCGGACCGTCCGTCCCACAGGAGGCACACGTGATCACCCCTCGCCCGCTCGTCCGGCCGGCCCGCGTCCTGGCCGCCGCCCTGGCCGCCGGCACGCTGTTCGCCACGGCGGCCTGTTCCGGGTCGGACAGCAGCGCCTCGCCCGAGTCGGACGCCTCGTCCACGGTCGCCGAGCGGGGCCTCGCCGCGCAGACCACCTCGCCCGCCGCGTCGTCGCCTGCCGCCTCGGCCTCGCCGTCGGACCTCAGCGAGGAGGGCGCCCGGAACGCGCTGATCACTCCGGCGGACATCGAGGACGACTGGACGCAGGTGCGGGACCCGCGCGAGTGGCGGGACACGCTGCTGGTGGGCAGCGTCGACGTGGCCGCTTTCGTCGACGGACAGAGCGACGTGCAGGACTGCCAGCGCCTGGTCGACGCGCTGTTCGACGAGACGCTGCTGGGCAAGCCCACGGGGGCGTCCGCCGTCACCGGCTTCCAGCAGGGCGACTCCCGGCTGCTGTACCAGGTCGCCGCGTACGACAAGGCGGAGCTGGACGACTCCATGCAGTGGCTGAGCGAACTGCCCGACACCTGTGACCAGTTCACGCTGACCGGCGGCGACGCCGGGGAGCGCACGGTGCAGGTCATCGAGACGTCGCTGCCGGAGGGCGGCGACAACCGGCAAGGCCTGACCGTGACGGTGAAGGGTGAGAGCAACGGCGACCCCGTCACCCTGAGCCTGGACGTCGCCGCCGTGCAGATCGGCGCGGACGCGATCACGGTCACCAACGGCGGGCTGGACGGCGCCGACCACGACACCACGTCGGCCGCGGTGAAGCAGGGCACGCAGCGGCTGCAGGACGTGCTCGCGGGGCGGACGCCGTCGCCGACGCCGAGCGGGATCAACTGACCGGGGCGCGCGGGTGACGGATCCGGCGGAATTCCCGGACGGCGGGGCGGCCGCGGGCGGCAGTGGGTCCGCGCCCGGCCGGGGCGACGGACGGTACGGGCGGGAGCTGTTCCCGCCCGGGGACCCGCACGAGTCGGAGCGCATCGACGCCGCCGCCCTGGTGTACGACCCGGTCACCACCCGCCGGCTGCGGGAACTGGGCGCGGGTCCGGGCATGCGGTGCCTGGAGGTCGGGGCGGGCACCGGAACCGTCGCCCGGTGGCTCCTGGAGGAGGCCGGGGTGGCCGAGGTCGTCGCCCTCGACCGGGACACCCGCGCCCTGGCCGCCTGGGAGCTGCCCGGGCTGCGGGTGCTCACCGCGGACGTCACCGACGAGGACCTGGACCCGGGCCGGTTCGACCTGGTGCACGCCCGGTTCGTGCTGATGCACCTGCCGGGGCGCCGGAGGCTCCTCCACCGGCTGGCGGGCCTGCTCCGCCCGGGCGGCGTGCTGGTGCTGGGCGACGCGGTGGAACTGCCCGACACCCTCGACCGCTCCTCCGCCTACCGGCGCACCATGGACGCCATGTGGGCGGCGCTGTGGGCGACGATCGGCACCGACATCACCGAGGTGCCCGCGTACCCGCGTTACCTCCGTGAGGAGGGCCTGCGCGACGTCGGCGCGGAGGTGGTCTGCCCGCCCCTGGTCCCGGGCGGCCCCGCGGCTCACTTCTGGTCGGACACCTGGCGGCGTATGCGCCCGGAACTGGAGGCGACGGGGCTGGTGGACGCGCGGGTGGTGGACGAGGCGCGGGCGTACCTCGATTCACCGCTGCTGGCGGAGGTGGGTCCGGGGATGGCGCTGGCGTGGGGCCGTCGGGAGGACTAGGGCTAGCGGTCCGGGGACGCGCCTGTGAGCCGGTCCGCGGGGAGGGCGGGGACGGTGCGTCCGGCGTATCCGGTGGTCGTGGTGGCGGCGAGGAGGGAGTTGAGGACGGCCTCCTCCACGGCGTCGAGGACGGCCTCGAAGAGGGGGCTCAGACCGGCGTCGGCGAGCGGGGGCGCGGCGCCGGGCCGGGTGGTGGTGAAGGCCACCGCGTAGTCACCGCTGCCGTGGCTGTAGGCCGCGCCGGTCCGGGCGAGGGCGAACACGGCACGGCGCGCGACGCGGGTGAGCTGCCGGGCGTCGAGCGGGGCGTCCGTGGCGACGACGATCATGCAGGACCCGGTCTCGGCGGGTGGCCCTGCGCCCTCCGGTACCGGCGCCCCGGGGGTGAGGGTGCGCCCGAGGACTCGCAGGGTCCCGCCGAAGTTGGCCTGTACGAGGGCGCCCACGGTGAACCGGCGGTCCGCGACCTCCGGTGTACGGGAGGACGTCCCGATGCCGGCCTTGAACCCGAGGGCGACGGTGCCGGTCCCGGCCCCGGCACACCCCTCACCCACGGGCCCCGCCGACGCCCCGTCGAGCGCGGCCCGCACATGCTCCTCACGCACGGGCCGGCTCCTGATGTCGGACAGGAAGCCGTCGTTGCACTCCCCCACGACGGGGTTGAGACTCAACACGCCCTCACATCCGGGCTGTTCGAGCACCCACCCGACCAGGGCGTCGGCGGCCCGGAACGCGGACAGGGTGGAGGTGAGCAGCACGGGGGTCTCCAGCTCGCCGAGTTCGGCGAGCTGCGTGGAGCCGATGAGCTTCCCGTACCCGTTCCCGGTGAACAGACCGGCGGGAACCGGCGCCCCGGGCCGCACACCGTCGGGAACGACGGCGGTCACCCCGCTGTGCACGTCGGGCCGTGACCGGACGGTGGCATGCCCGACGCGGACTCCCGGCACGTCGGTCAGGGCGTTGAGCGGTCCCGTCGGGACGGGCCCGACGACGATGCCGAGGTCACGGGCGCGGGGGCGGGGGGTTGCAGCCGGGTCCATGCGGTGCGACCTTACACAGCGTTCCCGCGCGGACACCGCGGAGTCCGCCGAGGACTCACCCGCACGGCCACCGGCCGCCCGTCACCTCGCGAGCGATCCGACGCCACCGGCTCACGCCACCGGGCAAGGGCCAGGCCCAGGTCGGCCGCGACTCCGTCGGGCAGGGACGTCAGCGGGCCCGTGGTCTCGTCCTAGCGGGTTCGGGCGCCGCACGTCGTCGGCAGGGTCTGCGCCGGGCGGCGTCGGGGGTCGTGGACCGCGGGACGACGCGGGGCAGTTGGCCGCGCGCCGGCGTGGAACGGGGCGTGGGCATCAGGCGCTCAGCCCAGCTTCGCCGACTGCGCCTTCACCACCGCCGGCGGCAGTTTCGCGTCGCTCGCCCGGCCGTTGGCGATCGCCAGGCCGTTGACGGCGAAGTAGACGCCGACGACGTCGCCCGCGCGGACGATCTGGGTGTGGAGCGTGTGGGACACGCCCTGGTACGACGTCGTGGCGGTGAAGCCGACGGTCTCCTCGCCTGCCGGGGCGACGTCCTCCGCCGTGACCGAGTCGTACACGGTGCTGCCGTTGCCGCCCTTGGCGGTGAAGCCGTCCGCGCACGCGTCCACGGCCTTCTTCACGTCCGCCAGGACGGCCTGCGCCCCGCCGGACGCGTACGCCGTGAGCGTGACGTACGTCTGGGTGCCGCTCAGGCCCTGGGCCTCCGGGGCGAGGGCCCGCGTGAGGTCCGCCTGCGGCTCGCCGAGCGGCAGTTGGTTCATCGCGAGGGCCAGCGGGGCGCAGGCCGGCTGGTCGGCGGTCATCTCCGACGCGGACTCGGCGAGGGCGAACTCGTTGTCGTACGGCCGCACCGAGAAGCCCTTGACCTCGGCGGGGGTGACCATGAGCCCCGCCAGCCGCTCGGCCGGCGCAGCCTGCTCCGACCGGGTCGCGGAGGGCCTGGGCTCGCCCGTGGAGTTGTCCGGCTCCCCGCCTCCGCCGCACGCGGTGAGCGCGGCAAGGCAGAGGACGGCCAGGACGGGGACGGAACGGTTCACGGAAGGGCTCCTCATAGCCGTGGGGGGATGGTGAGGGTGTCAGTCGCCGAGCAGCGCGCATGGCCGAGGGGAAGGGAGGGGGTGTCCGCGGCGACCGCTCACGCTCGGCTCCGGCGGAACCGCCGCGTCGCCGAACGGCGGTGTCTCCGCCCGCGCCCCCGTCACCCTGCAATCTCCCCCGCCTGTCGCCGTGCACCGGCGCGGTGATGATAACGAACAGCGGCCACGTAGCCGGTCTCAGGGCGCGGGCGTCCCCGCGTCCGCCGCCGTCCCCTCCCCTGACTCCTGCTCCTCACTCGCCAGCGCCCGCGCCAGCGGAAGACGCGACAGCGCCAGCACACCGGCCGCGATCAGCGCGGCGCCCAGGAACTGCGGGATCAGCCACCAGCCCGTCCGGACGTACTCCTCGTAGACCGTGATCCCCAGCGCCAGACTCACGCACGCGTCTCCCAGGGTGAGGGCCGGCTGGGAGGCGACCAGCGGGCCCGACTGCATCGCGTTCTCGAGGAAGAACAGCGCGCACACCCCGAACAGCGCGAAGCCGTACGTCTGCCAGGTGGTGAAGAAGGCGGTGACGCCCCTGTCGTCGAGGGTGTGCATCGAGGTCTTCATCAGCGCGGCCGTCATGGCGTACGAGATCGCCGTGGCGAGTCCGAAGCAGGTGGCGCGGCCGCGGCCCTCAGGGCGGTGGAGCGCGGCGACGACGAGGGCGGCGATGGCGGCGGCGCACACGGCGACGGCCGGGATCCAGTGGGTCATCGGCACCTGGGTGCGGTTCCCGGCGGGCGAGGCCGCGAACAGGACGACGCCGAGCCCCACCACCACCGTGCAGACAGCCAACCAGCCGGCCCGGGACAGCCGCCCCTGGAGCAGGGCCGCGGCGATCACGAGGGCGAGGGGCAGTTCGAGGACGAACAAGGGCTGCACGACGGTGATCGGTCCGGTCGCGAGCGCCACGGCCTGGCAGACGCCCGCGGTGATCACGGTCGCGATGCCGACCAGCCAGACGGGGCGGCGCAGCAGGTCGAGGATCAGTCCGACGCGCAGGCCTTCGGCCTTGGGCACGGTCAGCGTGGCCTTGCGCTGGAGCACGGTCGCGAGCGCGTTGCTGAGCGCGGCGCCCAGCGCGAACAGGACCGGCAGCAACATGTCCGCCCTCCACGACGAGTCGGTCCGCCCCCGGTCCCTGCCATGGTGACCGCCCGGCGGACGGCCCGCGAACGCGGGAGCGGAGACGGCCCGCCCCGTGTCACCCGGCGGGCCCCGCCGGGGTCCGCCCGTCGCGGCGCGGGGCCGCCCAGCGGTGGTACGCCTCCCTGGCGTCGGGGACGAACGCCTCGTCCCGCACCAGCTCCGCGAGCTGGGGGTCCGTCAGCCAGTCGTGCCAGGCGATCTCGTCCGGGTCGGGGGCGACGGGTCCGGTCACCACCGCCTCGTGCAGCCCGAGCCAGTACGGGCTGATCACGCCGGCACACCGGAACTTGAGGACGAAGCGGGGGCGGGCCCGTACGCCCAGTTCCTCCGTCAGCTCCCGGGCGGCGGCCTCCTCGTAGGTCTCGCCGGGCTCCGACGCTCCGCCGAGCATGAAGTTGACGCCGTCCGGGAAGCGGACCGCGTCGGGCGGCCTGCGGTGCACGAGGATCCTCCCGCGCGTGTCCCGGCAGACGACCGTCGCGACGCGGTGCAGCCACCGCCTGCGGATCGCCTCGCCCCTGTCGACGAGGCCGATCACCCGATCGTCGTCGTCCACCCGTTCGACCAGTTCCGTCATGACCCCATCGTGCCCGCGGCCGGCAGGACCTGTCAGTCGTGCAGGCCGCGGGCCGCGGTCCAGGTGTCCGGGCCGCCGCCGCGCCACTCGACGCGCGGGGACTGCCGCAGCCAGCCGTCGTCGGCGTCCTCCATGCCGGCCAGCCGCAGGAACTCCACGACGTCCAGAAGGGTGTAGGCCATGCCCAGGAAGTGAGGGCCGGCGCGGACCCGGCGGCCGCCGTCGCCGGCGGGCGGGTAGATCACGATGGTCTGCCGGTCGCTCGCCATGGGTCAAGCGTGCACGGGGCGGCAGGGGCGCGCATGCGGGCGCGGGCCCGCCGGGGCGGCGGGGTCAGCCGCTCGCCAGGCTCGGCCGAGGAACCGGCCGGTCCGGGAAGGAACGGTCGCCGAAGAGGATGCGGGCCGCCGCGGCGCGGCCGGGCGGGGTGCGCAGGAGGGTGAACGCCGCGGTGGTCGCGGCGGGCGTCCGAATGTGCGCGAGTCCGGTGCGCAGCGCCAGCCGCCCGCGGAAGCGGGAGCGCAGGGAGGCGCCGCTGTAGTGGGTGAGGGCGTGGGGGGCGCCGGTGCGCAGGGCGTCGTCGAGGACCTGGGCGGCCAGGTCGGACAGCCGCAGGCACGGGTCGAGGCCGCCGGCGGTGAGCGGGGACACCGCGCCGGCCGCGTCCCCGACGAGCAGCCCGTCCGCACAGCCGATGCGGCGCAGCACCCCGCCGACGGGTATCGGCCCGCCGCGCCGCTCCACCGTGCCGGGGCGCCGTACGCCCTCGAGCCCGGGTGCGCCGGCGCTGAAGCGTTCCATGGCACGGCGCAGGCCGTCGGGGAAGCGGTCGGCGTACCCGGCGACGCCGACATGGGCGTGCTCCCCGTCGTTGACCGCCCACGCCAGGTATCCGGGGGCGACCCGGGGGTCGAGGACGCAGTGGAAGGTGGGCGGCTCGCCGTTCGGGGCGACCGGGTAGACCTCCTCGGCCCCGACCAGCAGATGCCGGTTGCGGTCGAGGCCGAGGTCGCGGGCGACGCTCGACCGGGCGCCGTCGGCGCCGACGACGTACCGGGCGCGGACCCGGAACGGCCCCTCTCGGCCGATCAGGTGGAACGTCCCGTCGCGCCGGCCGACGTAGCGGGTGCCCAGCGCGAGCCGTACGCCCGCCTCGACGGCGACCGCGGCCGACGTCTCGTACAGCCCGGCCATGTCGCCGACGCGGAACTCGTCCCGGTCGCTGACCAGGGCGACGGGACGGCTCAGGCTGGGCGGATAGAGCAGCATGCGCCGGATGGGCGGCCCGAGGTGGCGCTCGGGCAGCGGAAAGTCGTCGAGCGTCTTGCGCACGAAGATCCCGGTGGTGCGGATCGCGCCGGCCAGGGTGGTGCGCCGGTCCACGAGGAGGACGTCGTGTCCCTGCCGGGCGAGCCGCGTGGCGACGTGGAGCCCGGCCAGTCCGGCCCCGACGACCAGCACGTCGGTACGGTCCGCACCCCCGGACCCCGGACGGACGGCGGGCGCGGGGGCGGGCACGGGGGCAGGGACGGCTGGGGACATCGGGCACTCCAGGGCATGGCACGAGGCACGGGAACGGGACGCGGACAGGGGGCGCCGGAAGCACCGCACAGCACCCGCACACCGATCGAATGACGATGGGAAGCTATCGAAATTCGATAGGTGCGGCAAGTGCGGGTCCCGTCCGTGCGGGGCCATCGGGGTGGCCGCGGGCCGTGTCGGGCACCCGTACCCCGAGGGCGCTGGCCATCCTGGGCCGTGCGGCGCCTTCCGGAGCGAACAAGGAGTACGGCATGTCCATGGACTCGGTCGAGCGTTTCCTCACGGCCCTGGACCCGGAGCACCGGGACGCTGTCAGCGCGAAACCCCACGAGGAGCAGCAGCGGCTCGCCGACGCCTGGGAGCGGGAGCTGGCGGACGACACGGAACTTGACACCCTGGACGAGCTCTCCCCGCCGGCCGCGGAGGCCGAGGCGGCCCGGCGCGTCCTCGGCCTGGAGGCGGGTTAGCGGCCATCCCGTCGTGCCCGGCGCTTCGCCCGGTCGCCGGTGCCCGTATGACCGGTACCGGTCAGTTCCCCACTCCCAGGGTGGACATGAAGACGGCCGGGTACCGGTCCCCGCGTGCCGAACCCGGCGGCACCGCCTTCTCGATCTCCGCCAGGTCGTCCGCGGTGAGCTCCACGTCGAGCGCCGGCAGCGCCTCCGCCAGCCGCTCGCGGGTACGGGCGCCGACGAGCGGCACGATGTCCTCGCCCTGCGCCGCCACCCACGCGATGACCAGCTGGGCGACGGTGCAGCCCTTGGCCTCGGCCACCCCGCGCAGCGCCTCGACCAGGGCGAGGTTGTGCTCCACGTTCCCCGCGGTGAACCGAGGGCTCGCCGCACGGTGGTCGCCCGGCCGGCCGGCGCGGTGCGGCGACCAGTGCCCGGAGATCAGCCCGCGGGCGAGGACGCCGTACGCGGTGAGGCCGATGCCCAGCTCGCGCAGGGTGGGCAGGACCTCCGCCTCGACGGCGCGGGAGATCAGCGAGTACTCGATCTGCAGGTCGGCGACGGGATGCACGGCGTGCGCCCGCCGCACGGTCTCCGCTTCGACCTCGGAGAGACCGAGGTGCCGTACGTAGCCGGCCTCGATCAGTTCCTTGACCGCGCCGACGGTTTCCTCGATCGGCACGTCGGGGTCGCGCCGGGCGGGCCGGTAGATGTCGATGTGGTCGGCGCCGAGGCGGGTCAGCGAGTGGGCGAGGAAGTTCTTCACCGCGGCCGGGCGGCCGTCGACCCCGCCGAACGTGGGGCTGGGGCCGCTCAGCATCCCGAACTTCACGCTCAGCACGTAGCTGTCCCGGTCCCTGCCGCGCAGGGCCTCCGCGAGCAGCAGCTCGTTGTGGCCCATGCCGTAGAAGTCGCCCGTGTCGACGAGGGTGACTCCGGCGTCCAGCGCGGCGTGCACGGTCGCGACGCTCTCGGTGCGGTCGGCCTCGCCGTAGGACCCCGACATGCTCATCGCGCCCAGGCCGAGAGCGGAGACCCGCGGTCCGGTGCTGCCCAGTGTGCGTGTACGCATCATGTGCTCCCTAGTCGTCCTGTCGCCCTGTCGTGTTGCCGTCCTGTCGTCGAACCGCCAGGACCGCCTCCACTGTGTTCCGGCGGCGGGGCGGGCGGGAGCGGAGCGTTCATCATGGGAGCGCCGCTCCCTGGATGGGCGTCCGGCCGCGCGGGACCATGGGGGCGTGGAACGAGAACAGCTCGCCGACTTCCTGCGCCGCCGCCGTCAGGCGATCCGCCCGGCCGAGGTGGGCATCGCCGACGGACCCCGGCGCCGCACGCGCGGACTGCGCCGGGAGGAGGTGGCGATGCTCGCCGGGATGTCGGTGGACTACGTGGTCCGTCTGGAGCAGGGCCGCAGCAGTCAGCCCTCGGCGCAGTTGCTGGTCGCGCTGGCCCGCGCGCTGCGTCTGTCCGACGACGAGCGCGACCATCTGTTCCACCTGGCCGGTCACCGGCCCCCGGCCGCGGACGGCACGGCCCGGATGGCACGCGCGGGGCTGGTGCGCATGCTCGACCTGCTCGGCGACACCCCGGCCGCGGTGATGTCCGACCTCGGCGAGATCCTGGCGCAGAACCGTGCGTCCCTGCTGCTGATGTCGGACCACACCGGCTTCCGCGGCGACCGCCGCTACATGATCTACCGCTGGTTCACCGAGCCGGAGGTCCGCACCGTCTGCCCGCCGGAGGACCGGGACCTCAGCAGCCGCAGGCTGGTCGCCGACCTGCGCGCGGCCGTGGGACGCCGGGCGGGCGACCCGACGGTGGCGGGCCTGGTCGAGCGGCTCGAGGCGGTCAGCGCCGAGTTCGGCGCCCTCTGGGCGGAGCACGAGGTCGCGGTGCGGCGCGCGGACCGTAAGACGCTGCTGCATCCCCGGGTCGGCCGGCTTCTGCTGGACTGCGAGACCCTGGTCACCCCCGACCAGGGGCAGCAACTGCTGGTGCTCACCCCGGCGGACGCCGAGACGCGCGAGCGGATGGAACTGCTGCGGGTGCTCGGCAGCGAGGAGTTCCCCACGGGAACGGCAGACCGTGACGGGCGGTGACGCCGCGCCGCCCGCCCAGAAGCCGGCCCGGTCCGCCGCCGGTCGCGGCGGACGGCGTGACGCTCCTCCACCACTCGTGGCCGGAGGGAGAGACCGCGGCCCGCCGTCGTGGGCGCCGGCCGGGAGCCGGACGAGGGGACGGGCGGACGCCCGCCGGCCCGGTCGAGGGGCCGGCCTCGTTCGTCACGGCCGGCCGGGACGCCTGGCCGCGCGGCGGCCGGGGCGCGGTGCGGTCGTCCGGCCCTGTGGGCGGCTCGCGGTTCCTCCGACCCGGTCATGTGTCCACGGCTCCGCCCGCCGCCCCGCGCGGTGCCGCAGACACGACAGCACCACGACGAAGGGCCAGAGCGACTGGACGGCCGTCACCACGCGTTCGGCGACGCCCGCCATGCCGTCGCGGTGCGTCTCGACGAGGAACCACACCGCCCCGGCGACCATCACGGTGGTCGCCCCGAAGGACGGCAGGGGCCGCAGCGCCCACGGCGTGCCGCGGCCGGCGGTCGCGGCGAGGACCGGCCACAGGGCCAGCGTCGTGAACCCGACGGCGGCCACCGATCCGTGCCCCAGCGAGCCTCCGCTGCTCGGGACGGGAACCGTCGCCACGGCCAGTGCGGCCACTCCCCCGCCGGCCAGCGCCACCCGGCCGGCCGCCGCGGCCGCCCGCAGTCCCCACGCGGTGAGCAGGTGGCAGACGCCCAGCGCGTAGAACGCCCCGGTCATCACCCAGGAGCCCGAGGCGCCGTACGCCGCGAGGACGCTGATCGTCTGCGTCACCGGGTCGTAGGCCGCCCCCTCCAACGCCGCCGAGATCGCCCAGCCCGCGATCAACAGCACCGGCGCGCACCCCGACGAGAACAGAACCCACCTGGGAACAAGCCGCATTGGACCACCATAAGCGGATCAACCGACCTCTACAGGTGCAAGCCAGCTATACCCGAAATCTCCTGAGATGAGCGTTTCGCCTCTTCGGCGTAAGGTGATTGCCGTGCGTCCGGCGGCCGCGCACCGGCCCGGCCGCCTCAGCCCCCTCATGCGGAGGACCAACCATGGGCACGGTGACGACTTCTGACGGCACGGCCATCTTCTACAAGGACTGGGGTCCCCGCGACGGACAGCCCGTCGTCTTCCACCACGGCTGGCCGCTCAGCTCCGACGACTGGGACGCCCAGATGTTGTTCTTCCTGCAGCACGGCTACCGGGTGATCGCCCATGACCGGCGCGGCCACGGACGCTCCGACCAGACGGCCGACGGGCATGAGATGGACACGTACGCGGCTGACGTCGCGGCGCTGACCGACGCGCTCGACCTGCGCGACGCCGTGCACATCGGGCACTCCACCGGCGGCGGTGAGGCGGCGCGGTACGTGGCGCGCGCCAAGCCGGGGCGTGTCGCGAAGGCCGTGCTCGTGGGCGCGGTGCCGCCCGTCATGGTCAAGTCGGAGAGCAACCCGGGCGGCACACCGATCGAGGTCTTCGACGGGCTCCGCGATTCCCTCGCGGCCAACCGCTCCCAGTTCTACATCGACCTCGCGTCGGGCCCGTTCTACGGGTTCAACCGGCCGGGCGCGGAGGTCTCCCAGGGGCTGATCGACAACTGGTGGCGGCAGGGGATGACGGGCGCGGCGAACGCCCACTACGAGTGCATCAAGGCCTTCTCGGAGACCGACTTCACCGAGGACCTGAAGAAGATCGAGGTGCCGGTGCTGGTCATGCACGGCACGGACGACCAGATCGTGCCGTACGACGACTCGGCTCCGCTGACGGTGAAGCTGCTGAAGAACGGCACGCTGAAGAGCTACGAGGGCTACCCGCACGGCATGCTGACGGTCCATCCCGACGTGCTCGGCCCGGACATCCTGGAGTGGCTCACGTCGTAGCGGGCGGCGGGGTGTTCGTAAGGCGGCGGCCCGTCTCCCCCGGCATCCCCGGCGACCGGGCGATCTCCTGCCGGGCCGCCTCGATGATCCCCAGCACGGCCGCCGCCGCCGCGTCCGGGTCACGGGCCTCGACGGCCCGTACGACGGCCCGGTGACCCGGCAGCGAGGCCTCCACCGCGCCCGGGGTCTGCGTACTGATGTCGAAGCTGTGCCGCAACGCGATCTCCACGGCGCGCCCGAGGGAGCCGAGGAGCCGGTTGCCGCCGGCGTCCAGCAGGGCCCGGTGGAAGGCGATGTCGGCCTCGACGTAGCCGCCGCGCGCGGGTGACGCCGCCGCGGACTCCATCGCGGCCAGGGCGTCGTGCAGGGCGCGTACGTCGTCGGGGCCGGCCCGTTCGGCGGCGAGGCGGGCCGCCTCGGGCTCGACGATGCGGCGCAGCTCGCCCGTGTCCCGCAGCAGGGCCGCCGCGTCCCCGGCCTGTTTCCAGCGCAGGACGTCGGGGTCCAGGTGGTTCCAGTGGTCCGGGGGCAGCACGCGGGTGCCGGTGCGCGGCCGTACCCGCAGCATGCCCTTGGCCACCAGCGACTTGACCGCCTCCCGCAGCACTCCGCGGCTGACGCCGATCTCCGAGGCGAGGGCGTCCTCGACCGGCAGCGGAGCGCCCGGCTGCCACGCGCCGGCCACGATGCGCCGCCCGAGTTCGTCGGCCACGCGCTGTTGCATGGTCGGGAAGTTCGTGTCGATCTCCGTCCACCCCCTGGACGCCATTCATCGAATCATTTAATGATTGAGGTCCAGGGTAGCGGGGTCCGCGCTCGGCCACGCCCCATCCGCGCCGCGGACGACGCCGGAGCCACGGGAGTGTGCGTATGACCGACCGCCGGAACACCGACCGCCGCAGTCAGGCCTGGTTCGGCGCGCGGGGACGCAGTGGCATGCTGTACCGCTCGTGGATGCGCAACCAGGGCTTCGGGCACGAGGTGTTCGACGGGCGCCCCGTCATCGGCATCGCGACCAGCGCCTCCGAACTCGCCCCGTGCAACGCGCATTTGACGCGCGTCGCGGAGGCCGTGAAGCGCGGGGTGTGGCAGGCGGGCGGTCTTCCGCTGCAGTTCCCGACCATGGCGACCGGCGAGACGCTGATGCGCCCCACCGCCATGCTGTACCGCAACCTCATGGCGATGGAGGTCGAGGAGCTGATCCGGGCCAACCCGCTCGACGGGGTGGTGCTGCTGTCCGGCTGCGACAAGACGACCCCCGCCATGCTGATGGGCGCCGCGAGTGTCGACCTGCCCGCGGTGATGGTGACCGGCGGGCCGATGCTCAACGGCAAGTACCGCGGCCAGGACGTGGGTTCGGGCACCCATGTGTGGAAGTTCGAGGAGGACCTGAAGACCGGCCGGATGACCGAGGAGGAGTGCTTCTTCGCCGAGGGGTGCATGGCCCGCTCCGCCGGTCACTGCATGACGATGGGCACCGCCTCGACGATGGCGTGCGTGGCCGAGGCGCTCGGCATGCAGCTTCCGGGCTCGGCGGCCTGGCCGGCGGTCGACTCGCGGCGGATGGAGACCGCGCAGGCGGCGGGGCGGCGCATCGTCGACATGGTGGAGGAGGAACTGCGGCCCTCGCGGATCCTCACGCGGGAGGCGTTCGAGAACGCGATCCGGGTCAACGCGGCCATCGGCGGCTCCACCAACGCCGTCATCCATCTCACCGCCCTCGCCGGACGCGTGGGCGTCGAACTGGACCTGGACGACTTCGACACGCTGGTCCGTGAGGTGCCGACGCTGGTGAACCTGATGCCGAGCGGCACCTACCTGATGGAGGACTTCTGTTACGCGGGCGGGCTGCCCGCCGTGATGGCCGAACTGCTCGGCGGCGGGCTGCTGCACGGCGGTCCTGTCACGGTCACCGGACGCACCGTCGCCGAGAACACCGCGCGGGCCGAACGGGCCGGCTCCGACGTCATCACCCCGCTCGACGCGCCCTTCCAGCCGGCCGGCACGGGCATCGCCGTCCTGCGCGGCAACCTGTGCCCGGACGGCGCCGTCATCAAGCAGTCCGCCGCGTCACCGCACCTGCTCACCCACCGCGGACCCGCCCGCGTGTTCGACTCCCCCGAGGCGTACCACGCCGTCGCCGACGATCCCGCCCTGGACGTCGACGAGAACACCGTGATCGTCATCCGCAACGCGGGCCCCAAGGGCTACCCGGGGATGCCCGAGGTCTCCAACGTGCCGTTGCCTGCGAAGCTGTTGAAGGCGGGGGTCACGGACATGGTGCGCGTCTGCGACGGCCGGATGAGCGGCACCGGGTACGGGACGGTCGTGCTGCACGTGGCGCCCGAGGCCGCCGTCGGCGGACCCCTCGCGCTGGTGCGCGACGGCGACCCCGTCGTCCTCGACGTCCCCGGCCGCACCCTGCGCCTGGACGTCGACGACGCCGAACTCGCCCGGCGCGGGCAGGAGTGGACACCGCCCGCCGACCGGTACGCGAGTGGCTACACGTGGCTCTACACGCAGCACGTCGAACAGGCCGACCGGGGCGCCGACTTCGGCTTCCTGCGCGGCGGGCGCGGCCACGAGGTCCCCCGGGACTCTCACTGAGCCAAGGCCCCTTCCGCCCTGAGGAGAGCATCGACCGTGGAATCGGCAGCAGCGCGCCCCCGTCCGGTCCTCACCGCCGGCTCCGTCCTGCCGGAGGACGCGGACCGCGCCGCCCTCGTCGCGCGCGTCGACGACCCGGAGGCGGGCGGACCGTGCGTGGCCGCGGTGCGCGGCGAGCACGTCGTCGACCTGACGGCCCTCGCACCCACCGTCTCCGGTCTGCTGGAACGCGACGACGCGGTCCAGGTGGTCCGCGAGGCGGACGGCGGACGCACCTGGCGCCTCGACGCCCTCCTGGCAGCCCCGCCCGGCCGGCGTGACGTGCCGCGTCTGCTCGCCCCGGTCGACCTCCAGGTGATCAAGGCGGCGGGGGTCACGTTCGCGCGGAGCCTGCTGGAACGCGTCATCGAGGAACGCGCGGGCGGCGACCCGGCGCAGGCCGCGCGGGTACGGGAGCGCGTCCTGCGGGTGATGGGCGGCAGGCTCGACGGCATCCGGCCCGGCTCACCGGAGGCGGCCGAGGTGAAGGACCTGCTGGTCGCCGAGGGGTTGTGGTCGCAGTACCTGGAGGTCGGGATCGGGCCGGACCCGGAGGTGTTCACCAAGGCGCCCGTGCTGTCGGCGGTCGGCACCGGCGCGGACATCGGCGTGCTGCGCGCCTCCGTGTGGAACAACCCCGAACCGGAGGCGGTCCTCGTCGTGGACTCACGCGGCCGGGTACGCGGCGCGGCCCTCGGCAACGACGTCAACCTCCGCGACGTCGAGGGCCGCAGCGCCCTGCTGCTGTCCCGCGCCAAGGACAACAACGCGTCCTGCGCGATCGGCCCGTTCGTCCGCCTGCTCGACGACGGCTTCGGCATCGACGCGGTACGCGACCTCGACATCGGCCTGCGGATCGACGGACCGGACGGCTACCTGCTGCGGGGCAGCAGCTCCCTGCGCGAGATCAGCCGGGACGTACTGGAGCTGGTGTCCGCGACGTACGGCGCACACCACCAGTACCCGGACGGCTTCGCCTTGTTCACCGGCACGCTGTTCGCCCCCACGGAGGACCGCAAGGCACCGGGTGAGGGCTTCACCCACGAGTACGGCGACGTCGTCCGGATCTCCAGTCCCCGGCTGGGCGCGCTGGTCAACACGGTGGTCCCGAGCGAGGAGGCGGCACCGTGGACGTTCGGGGTGGGGGCGCTGATGCGGAGCCTTGCCCGGCGGGGGTTGCTGTAGCGCGGGGACGTCAGTGCCGCGTCGGCCGGGCCTTGGCCAGTGCGGCCGTGGCGGTCTGCTCGATCTTCGCGAAGCGGGCCGCGCGGGCCTTGTCGTCGGCCGGCTGCTCGTTCTCCGCGCGCACCCCGGTGCGGCCGTCCACCGTCTCGCGCAGGATGTCGGCGTGGCCGGTGTGGCGGATGGTCTCGCCGAGGACGTGCACCATGACGGCGAACAGGGTCGTGTTCGGACACGGGTCCGCCCACCAGGGCACATGGCCGGGGGTGTCGAGGGCCAGCGCGTCGATCGTCGCGTCCGCGTGGTCCCACGTGCGCCGGTAGAACGCGACGATCTGGTCACGGGTCTCGTCCTCGGCCGCCCAGTGGTCGCTGCCGTCGGAGTCCTGCCACCGGCACAGGGGTTCCGGGGAGGGGCGGTCGAAGACCTCGCCGAAGTATCTGGCCTCGACCGTGGCCACGTGCTTGACCAGGCCGAGGAGGTTCGTCCCGGTGGCCGTCAGGGGGCGGCGGGCGTCGTATTCGGACAGGCCGTCCAGTTTCCAGAGCAGCGCCTCACGGTCCCGCCGCAGTCTCGTGTGCAGGGCGTCCTTCGCGACATCGTCGATCACGCGGCCGAGACTGTCATGGGCCGTACCGTGCCGGTCCGCCGGGTCGCCCTCTGCCGAGGGGGGGCGGGGTGCGCGGCCCCCTGACGTGTGCCGCGCACCCCGCGGTTCAGGCGGTGGCCGGCTTCTGCGCGATCGTGGCGTGCAGGCGCCGTGTGTGGTCGACGTGGCGCTCGGGTCCCGTGAGGACGACCCGGGCGGTCAGGCGCGGATCGGCGCTGGAGGCCGCCGGCCTCAGCTCCAGCGCGCCCGGTTCGACCACACGCCTGCCGTCACGGCCCGTGAAGGAGGCGAGGTCGGCCGGGACCGTGACGGTCAGCCGCCGGGCCTCCCCGGGTTCCAGGGTGACCCGGGTGTAGCCGACGAGGCGCTGCACCGGCTGGACGACCGAGGCGACCGGATCGTGGAGGTAGAGCTGGACGACCTCGGTGCCGGACCGCTCGCCGGTGTTGCGGACGGTGAAGGCGAGGGTGAACTCGCCGTCCGTCGGGGCCTCGTGGGCGTCCACGGTGAGGTCGGTCCAGTCGAACCGCGTGTACGACAGGCCGTGGCCGAAGGGGAACGCGGGGGTCGGGTCGACGTTGGACGCCTCGTTGGCGTGGGCGAGCCGCGCTCCGAGGTAGGTGCCCGGCTGGGAGCCCGGTGCGCGCGGCACGCCGACCGGGAGGCGTCCGGACGGGTTGACCCGGCCACTGAGCACCCCGGCGATCGCATGCGTGCCTTCCTCGCCGGGGAAGAAGGACTGCACGATCGCAGCCGACTCGGTCACCGCGCGCCCGAGCGCGTACGGGCGTCCCGCCAGCAGCACGGTCACCACGGGCGTCCCGGTGTCGAGCAGCGCGTCGAGGAGCTGCTGCTGCGCGCCGGGCAGGTCCAGTGTCCCGGCGTCGCATCCCTCGCCGCTCGTGCCGCGTCCGAACAGGCCGGCGCGGTCGCCCAGCGCCACGACGGTGACGTCGGCCTCGCGTGCCGCCCGTACCGCCTCCTCCAGGCCGGAGAGGTCGCCGTCGTCGACGCCGGTGCCGCGGACGTGGGTGATGCCGGCGTCGGGGAACTCCGCGACGAGCGTCTCGCGCAGGGTGGGCAGGCCGATGCCGAGCGGTGTGCCGGGGTGGCGGACGCCGATGTGCTGGGGGAAGGAGTAGCAGCCCAGCACAGCGGTGGGCTCGTCGGCGTTGGGGCCGATGAGGGCGATGCGGCGGGGCCGGCCGAGCGGCAGGGTGCCGTCGTTGCTCAGCAGCACGACCGCTTCCTCGGCCAGCGCGCGGGCCAGGGCGCGGTTCTCGGGGCTGTCCAGGTCGACATGGCCGCGCAGGGTCTCCGGGTCGTCCGGGTCCGTTCCGTCGAGGGCCGCCGGCACGGGGTTCCAGTCCGGGTCGAGCAGGCCGAGCGCGGCCTTCTGGGTGAGGACGCGGCGCAGGGCGCGGTCGACCAGTTCCTCCGGGACGCGGCCGTCGGCGACGGCCTCGGTGAGCGGTGCGCCGTAGGTCTTGACGTTGGGCAGTTCGACGTCGATGCCCGCGTGGAGCGCGGTGCCGGCGGCGTCCGCCCAGTCGGCCGCGACACCGTGCAGGATCTTCAGGAAGGCGACGGCGAAGTAGTCGGCGACCACCGTGCCGTCGAAGCCCCAGGTGTCCCTCAGCAGTCCGGTGAGCAGGGTCTCGTCGGCCGCGGAGGGCACGCCGTCGGTGTCGGTGTAGGCGTTCATCACGGAGCGGGCGCCGCCCTCGCGGATCGCCATCTCGAACGGCGGCAGCACCACGTCGGCGCGCTCCCGCGGCCCCATCGAGGCGGGCGCGAGATTGCGTCCGGCGCGGGAGGCCGAGTAGCCGGCGAAGTGCTTCAGCGTGGCGACGATCCCGGCGGACTCCAGCCCTTGGACGTAGGCGGTGCCGATGGTGCCGACGAGGTACGGGTCCTCGCCGATGGTCTCCTCGACGCGGCCCCAGCGGGCGTCGCGCACCACGTCAAGGACGGGCGCGAGGCCCTGGTGGACGCCGACGGCGCGCATGTCGCGGCCGATGGCGGCGGCCATGCGCCGTACCAGGCCGGGGTCGAAGGCGGCGCCCCAGGAGAGCGGGACGGGGTAGGCGGTGGCGCCCCAGGCGGCGAAGCCGGCCAGGCACTCGTCGTGCGCGAGGGCGGGGATGCGGAAGCGGTTGGAGGCGGCGATGCGGGCCTGGGTGCGGGCCAGGGAGAGCGCGCCCAGGGCGGGGTCGACCGGGACGGTGCCGAAGGGGCGGGTGAGCTGGCCCAGGCCGGTGGGCAGGAGCGCGTCGAGGTCGACGGCCTCCTCCATGTCGTGCTGGTGCGGGGCCACTTCGCCGCCCTCGTCGGAGGCGCCCACCCACACCCCGGACAGCTGGGCGGTCTTCTCCTGAAGGGTCATGGCGGCGATCAGCGCGTCGACGCGTGCGGCGACGGGGGCGGTCGGGTCGTTCCAGAGGGAGAGGGCGGAGGGGTTCTCCGCGGCCACGTCGGTGTTCACGTTCCTCCTCCGCCCGCCGGGCCCCGGTCCGGGGGCGGGGCGGGCGAACCGGTGGTCGGGTGGAAGTCGGGGCGGGGTCGTACCCGCCGGTGCCGGTGCGGGTCAGCGGCCGAATCCCGCGGTCAGGCCGCTGAGCAGCTGGCGGCGGCCGAAGGCGTACAGCACCAGGACGGGCAGGGTGGTGAGGACGACGGCGGCCAGCACGGCCGGGACGTTGACCCCGTACTGGCCCTGGAAGGTCCACAGGGCGAGCGGCAGGGTCCTGCGGTCCGGGCTCTGGGTGAGGACCAGGGGCAGCAGGAAGCCGTTCCAGATGGTCAGCGCGTTGAAGATGGTCACGGTGAGGAGGGCGGGCCGGGTGAGCGGCGCCGCGAGCCGCCACAGCGTGGTCCATTCGGTGGCGCCGTCCACGCGCATCGAGTCGAACAGTTCCTTCGGCACGTCACGGATGAAGTTGGCGAGGACCAGGACGGACAGCGGGATGGCGAAGGCGATGGACGGGAGGATCAGCGCGGCCAGGCTGTCGTAGAGGTGCAGTTTGATGATGATGAGGTAGACCGGGATGACCGTCGCCTGGAGGGGGATGGCCAGTCCCATGAGGAACAGGCCGTTCATGGCGCGCAGCACGCGCATGCGCCAGCCGCGGACGATGGCGTAGGCCGCCATGAAGGAGACCAGGACCGCCGGTATCACCGCTCCGGCGGTCACGACGACGCTGTTCACGAAGTACCGCAGGAAGTCGGACTCGACGACCATCCGGTAGTTGTCCAGGGTCGGGTCGGCCGACGGTACCAGCGGGTTGCTCGCGTAGTAGCGGCTGCGGTCCTTGAGGCTGGTGATGAGGGTCCAGTAGAGGGGTACGGCGACGACGGCCAGCCAGAGCCAGCCGGCCAGTCCGCCGAGCCAGTTGCGCCGGCGGGCCGCCGGGCGGGAGCGGCGCGGCCCTTCGGGGCGGGTGACCTTCTCGGGCCGTCGGGTCGTGGTGAGCGTGGTGGTCACGTCAGGAGGCCCCCTCGAGTTGGCTCGCCGCGGCGTCCCGGCCTCCGAGGCGGCGCAGCAGCAGGGCGAGGGCGAGGCCGACGAGGACCAGGATGACCGCGATGGCGCTGGCGGGTCCCATGAGGCTGGCCTGGAATCCCCGCTTGTACATGTCCAGTGCGAGGACCCGGGTGGCGTCGCCGGGGCCGCCCTCGGTCAGGACGAAGATGAGGTCGAAGAAGGTCAGCGACCCGACGACCATCAGGGTGGACGAGGTGATGATGGTGTACTTCAGCTGGGGCAGCGTGATGCTGAAGAACTGCCTGACCCGTCCGGCCCCGTCCAACTGCGCTGCTTCGTAGAGGGACTTCGGGATCTGCTGGACGCCGCCCTGGTAGATCAGGGAGTGGAACGGGATGAACTGCCAGGAGACGACGAAGATGACCACGCCGAACGCGAGTCCCGGCCGCCCCAGCCAGTCCTGGCTGAGCGCCTGGATCTTCAGTCCGGCGCCGAGCCCGAAGTTCGGGTCCAGCAGCGCCTCGTAGGCGATGGCGATGGCGGCGGAGCTGAGCATCAGCGGGACGAAGTAGACGACGCCCAGCACCGCGCGGTACCGCTGGCGTCCGGCGAGGAACGTGCCGAGCAGGATGCTGAGCGGTGTCTGCACGGCCCAGGACACGGCCATCACCAGGAACGTCACCCAGAGGGCATGCGGCAGCCCGGGGTCGGTGAGCACCGCACGCCAACTGGTCAGCCCGGTGAGGCGGATGGAGCCGATGCCGTCCCAGGTGGTGAAGCTCAGCGCGAAGACGCCGACCAGCGGTACGACGGCGAACCCGGTGAAGAGCAGCAGCGCCGGCGTCGCCAGCCAGGGCAGGATGCTGCGCTGGGGGCGACGGACGCCCTGCTTGGCGGTGAGCGTGCTCATGCGGCGGTGACCGCGTTGAGGTTGGAGGCGAACTGCTGCGGCGAGATGGACAGTTGGAAGAGCTTGACGATGTTGTCGAGCAGCGTCTCCGCGGCGGTGGGGCTGAGCGCCTGGTCCCAGGACTGCACGAACACCTTGGCCTTGCTGGCGATGTCGTACGTGAACTGCAGGAACTCGGCGTTGTCGGAGGCGGCCAGCAGCTTCTCCGTGCCCAGCCGGATCGGCACCGACCCGTTGCCGATCCACTGTTTCACCTCCTCCTCCTGGAGGATGCCGGTGGCGAAGAAGTCCTTGGCGATCTTCTTCTGCTCGGCGCTCGCCTTGGCGGAGACGGACAGGTACTGCGCGGGGTTGCCGACGGTGTTGCTCAGGTCGCCCTTGCCGCCCTCGACGGCCGGGAAGGTCATGAAGCCGAGCGAGTCGCTGGACACGAAGTCGCCGCCGTCGGCCTGCTGGATGCCGTACGACCAGGCGCCGTGCAGCATCATGGCGGCCCGGCCGGTGTACAGCAGGGCCTGGTCGGCGTTGGAGTCCGCGGTGATGGAGGAGAAGCCCTTCACGAATCCGTCGGCCTTCACCAGGTCCTGGAGCGCCGTGAGCGCCTTCAGGGCGTCGGGGTGCGACCAGGCGTTCTTCTCGCCTTCGATGGCGGCCTGGAACACCTCGGGCCCGCCGATGCGGTCGAACAGGAACTCCAGCCACATCATGTTGGTCCACCGGGACTGCCCGCCGAGCGCGAACGGGGCGATGCCCTTCGCGTTGAACTTCGGGACCAGGGCCATGATGTCGTCCCAGGTCTCGGGCGGCTCCACCTTGACCTGGTCGAACACCCTCTTGTTGTAGTAGAGGACGATCGGCTGCACCGTCTCGCAGGGCATCGCGTAGATCTTGCCGTCGACGGTCGCCGCGCCGAACGAGGACGGGAACAGTCCCTTCCTGACGTCGGGGTTCTCGTCGAACCACGGGGTGAGGTCCTCGACCTGCCCGGCCTCCGCGTAGGCGCGCAGGGTTCCGCCGCCCCAGCCCCAGATGACGGTGGGCGCCTGTCCGGCGCCGATGGCTGTCTTGATCTTCGTCTTGTAGGCGTCGTTCTGGAAGGTCGTGTCCTCGATCTGCGTGTCCGGATGCGCCTTGTTGAAGGCATCGACGGCGCCGGCCCTGACTCCTTCCTGCGGCTGTCCGTTCAGGTACCAGTAGGTGGCGGCACCGCCCTTGCCGGGGCCCGAGGAGCCGCCGCAGGCGGCGAGCGCGGCCGAGACGGGCACGGCGGCCGCCAGGCCGAGAAGGGTACGTCGGGAGAGCGCCATGATTTTCTCCGCACTCGAGAGCCGTCGGCTTCTCGTGAGTCGTGGAAAGGTTTTCGAAAATCACTTCGTCTAGCTCTGTTCGAGCAAGCTAGGTTTCGGGCTGATGCGGTGTCAAGACGCGTGCACGGGCGGTGCGGCACGGGCATGTCCCTTGTGAAACAAGGGTTTGATCGCCCTGGCTCAGGTCGCGCACAATCCGAAACTGTTTCGAAATGATCCGGTGAAAGGCGTTGATGACGCGGCGGCTCCGGACTGTCACACTGTCGGTGCGCTCCGTGCCGGGCCGTCGGGTCCGGCGGTGTTCGACGGTACGGTTGGGCGGATCCGTCCGTGTGACCGGCCGGACCGGCGGGTCACCCCCCGGTGGCCCAACAGCTGAGAGGAACCGATGCGACCGAACGCCCGGCGCACCACCTTGGCGGACATCGCCCAAGCGGCTGGGGTCTCCGTCGCCACCGTGTCCAAGGTGGTCAACGGCCGTGGCGACGTGGCGCCCCACACCCGCGTGCGCGTGCAGGAACTGCTGCACCGGCACGACTACTTGGCGCCGGTGTTCCGCCACAGCGAGGCCGTCGAGAGCCCGACGATCGAGGTGCAGTTCAAGGGAAGCCTCAAGTCGTACGTCGCGGAGGCCCTGGAGGGCATCGTCGACGCGGCCGCCGGGTCGGGGGCGTCGGTGGTGGTGAGCAAGGCGTCCGGCGCCCCGCACTGGGCACGGGACCTGGTGTCGGCCGGCCGCCGCGCCGTCATCGCGGTCACCAGCGTCCACACCGCCGCCCACCTGAAGGAACTGGCGCGCTCGGGGCTGCCGTTGGTGGTGCTGGACCCCTTGCACCTGCCGGACAGCCGGGTGCACAGCGTCGGTGCGACCAACTTCGCCGGGGGCCTGTCCGCGACCCGGCATCTGCTGTCCCTGGGGCACCGCCGGATCGCCTACCTCGGCGGACCCGCCATGGCCGTCTGCAACCAGGCCCGCATGCACGGTTACCGCGCGGCCATGGAGGCCGAGGGCGCCCCGGTGCCGGACGCGTACGTCCGGCCCGGGGAGTTCACGTACGAGACGGGTCTGGCCGGGGCCGCGGCGCTGCTGGACCTGGACGAGCCGCCCACGGCGGTCTTCACGGGCAACGACGAGATCGCCCTCGGCGTCGTCGAGACCGCCCGCGCCCGGAGCCTGCGCGTCCCCGAGGACCTGAGCGTGGTCGGCTTCGACGACACCAGCCTCGCCCAGATGGCCTCGCCGCCCCTCACCACCGTGCGCCAGCCGCTGCGGGAGATGGGGGCCGCCGCGCTGCGCACGGCGCTGCGGCTGGCGAACGGGGAGAAGGCCGAGTCGCATCACATCGAACTGGCCACGGAGCTTGTCGTACGGGCGTCGACGGCGCCGCCGCCCGAGGCCGGGTGATCCCTTCCGGGCACGCCGTCCTGGTCCGTCGGCGTGGCCAGGACGGGTGCCCGCCCGTGGCGAGGGTGCTTGACTGACCCCATGTCATCGACTCTCGGCGTGCCCCGCCCCGATCAGGCCTCCTACATGCTGCGGGCCGCCGCCAGCGACGTGGGCCGTCTGTACAAACGGCAGTTGGTGGACCTGCTGGACGTCCGGGAGGGCCACACGGTCCTGGATGCCGGGTGCGGTCCGGGCACCGATCTGCCGACGCTGGCGGAGCGGGCCGGGGCGACGGGCACGGTGATCGGCGTCGACCGTGACCCGGCCATGCTGGCGCAGGCGCGTGAGCGGACGCGGGGACTGCGCCGGGTGGAGATCCGCGAGGGGGACGTGCTCGATCCGCCCGTCGGTCCCGGCACCGTGGACCGCGCCAAGATCGACCGGGTGCTCATGCACGTCGACGACCCCGCGACGGCCCTGGCTCAGCTGCACCGTGTGACCCGGCCGGGCGCACGCGTCGCCCTGGCCGAGCCCGACTGGGACACGCTGATCGTCGACGCCGAGGATCTGGAGACGAGCCGCGCCTTCACCCGCTACACCACGACGGAAGCGGTCCGCCACGCGACGGTCGGACGCGGTCTCGCACGTCTCGCCGAGCAGGCGGGCTTCGCTGTGGAGACCGTCCTCGCCACGACGCCGGTGTTCCGTGACGTCGAGGAGGCGGACCACACGCTGGGCCTCGGCCGCAACATGGAGGCGGCCATCGCCGCGGGGTACGTCGACCGGGAGCGCGGACGCCGGTGGTTCACGGGCCTGGCGCAGGGGACCTTCTTCGCGTCCTTCACGCTCGTCACGGTGGTCTGCTCGCGCTGATGTCCAGGCGGGACCGCCACGCCCGGTGGCCGGGCGTGGCGGTCCACGACACGGAAGGCTTCAGGGTCCGGTAGTCACCGCGGGCAGGCCACCCCTAGTCTGCCGCTCATGCACCAGCCCCGAAGACGCGACCGGCGGCCGTCCCGCCGGGTGCCGCCGAAGCCGGCCCCGCTCCCGCCCTACCGGCTGCCCGCCGCCGGCGCCGACGTCGTCCTTGTCGGCTTCTTCTCCTCCAGGCAGAGGGACTTCGAGACGGTCATGGCGTCGGCGGCCGCGCAGCTCACCGCGCACGGCGCCCGTGTCGTCACGCGGATCGTGCAACGCCGTGGTGTCTCGGACGGCGGGGCCCGGAACATGAGCCTTCCCTACTCCTCCCGCACTCTGCTGAGTCATGGGAAGGTCCGCGAGGTGGCTCACGCCGCCGATCAGGACGGCGTCGGCGCCGTCGTCTTCACCACTCCCCTGACGGAGCGCCAGCAGCGCACGCTGACCGGCCTGCTCGGACGCCCCGCCGTGAGTCTCGCCGGCCTTCTCCGGTCCGCACAGTCGCCGGCCTCTGGCGGAGGGCGCCGGCGCGGCTGACTCGCCGGCCCGCGGCACGCGCAGCCTCAGCCGAGCCCCCGGTGCGCCGCCCACAACGTCCCGGCGTGGCCGGCCGCTTCGGCGACCAGAGAGGCCAGGGCCGGGTCGTCAGGCACCGGGAACGAGACGTACGCGCCCCGGCCGCCGCCGACCGGGCGGCCGTACGCCTTCACGGCGAGATGGCCGTCCGGGAGGAGGCGGACGTTGAGTGTGGTCAGCCGGAACTCCTGGCCACGCCGTGTGTCCGTCCAGCGAAGCGTCTCGGGGATCGTGACGTTGATGGCCAGAGCGCTCACTTCAAGATCGCTGCTCATGGACGGATGCTCTCACGCGCGTGGCGCGGGGCACAGGTGCGTGCACCGTACGACACCAGCGGAGCGGCGGACGGCCCAGCGTGGCACGACAGGTCACCGCGAGGCGGGAAGACTGGGGAGCTGGAGCGAAAAGACCCGTCTGAAGGGAAGGGTCATGACTGGTTTCCGGGACTTCCTGACACGGTTCCGGCCGGCTGCCTCGCCCGGCCGGGCCGCACCGACGGGCGTCCCCGCCGACCGTTCCGCGGAACTCCGCGCGGAACTCGCACCACCCCTCTCCCTCTTCGAACGGACGGAGGCGGAGGCGCGGAGCGTACGCGAGCAGGCCGCCGAAACCGCCGCGTCACGCCGTCGTGAAGCCGAGCGGCAGGCGGGGGCCGTGGTGGCAGAGGCCCGTGAGGAGGCCCGCCGGGTGCGGGCACGCGCCGCCGAGCAGGTGCTGCGTACGGCCGAGAGCAGAGCGGCCGCGCTGCTCGCCGAAGCGGACCGTGAGGCTGCCGCCGTCCAGGACCGGGCCAGGGACCGGATGCCCGGGCTCGTGGACCGTGCCGTGGCCCTGGTGCTGGAGGATCTCGCGACGGAGCAGACGGCGCCCGCATCCGCGGAGAGTCCCGGGACGCCCGGCCGGGAAGGTCACGAGGAGGGGACTTTGTGATGGGCGCCGGGTGGGTGGCCGGCGTGACCCGGGCCCGCGCCCTGCGGACCAGGTGCCTGGGTCCGGAGGACGTCAAGGAGGTGGCCGGGGCCCGCACGCTCGACGACGCCCTGCGCCGTCTGGCTGCCACTCCTTACCGGGGCGGCCTCGCACCGTCGGCCGGTTCCTCTCCCGCCGAGGCCCAGCGGGCGGTCACGGCGACCCTGCTGTGGCACTTGAGGATCCTCGCCGGCTGGCAGCCCGCGGCCGGCACGGAAGCGGTCCGGGCGCTGGCCGCCGGGTTCGAGATCCGCAACACGGAACGCCATCTGAGCACCCTGGTGGGCGACGCGTCGCCGCCGGGCCCGGACCGTCCCCGCCCCTCCCCCTACCGTCTGGGCGCGCTGGCGATCGCGTGGACGCGGCTCTCCGCCACCCGTACCCCGGCCGAGCTGCGCAACGCGCTGACGGCTTCGTCCTGGGGCGACCCCGGCGGTGACTCCCCTGCCGCGGTCGCCACCGGCATGCGGGTCTCCGCGGCCGTACGGCTCGCCGGTGCCGCGCCCGACGCGGCGCGCTGGGCGGCGGCCCGGCTCGCCCTGCTGGTGGCCCGGGAGGTGTTCGTCGTGGGCCGCCGCCTCCCGGACGTCTCCGCTCACCGGGCCGCGCGCCTGCTCGGGCCCCGTGCGGTGGAGGCGCGCTCGTACGCCGGCTTCCGGCAGGCGCTTCCGGACACCGCGGGATGGCTGCTGGAGGACGTCGGCGAGGCCGCGGATCTGTGGCGGGCCGAAGCACGGTGGTGGGACGCCGTCGAACGGGACGGGCGGGACATGCTGCGCCGTTCCCGGTTCGGTCCCCGGCCGGTCGTGGGAGCCGTGGCCCTGCTGTCGGCCGACGCGTGGCGCACGCGCGGCGCGCTGGAACTGGCCGCCCGCGGCGGCCGAGGAGACCAGCCGGCGGAGGTGCTCGATGTTCCGGGCTGAGTCGGTGGTCCCGGTCCGGATGCGCCGGGTGGCCGTCGTGGCGCCGGAGCCGGCGCTGCGGGAGACCCTGGTGCGGATCGCCGAGGCGGGCTGTGTCGAGATCGACCTGGCCGTCGACGGCGGGCCGGCCGTCCATGGGCCGGCCGCGTCGCGTCTGCAGCGGTTGCGCGCCGGGCCAGGACCGGCCGTGCTCAGCGCCGCGCCGCCCGACCTGGACGCCCTGGAGCGGGAGGGCCGCGCGGATCTGCTGGCGGGTGAGGCACAGCTGGAGGAGCGGCTCGGCGGTGCGGTCCGGCACGGTGCGGTGGCGGCCCTGGCCGGGTGGTGCCCGGAAGCGGAGATGGAGGCGACGGCCGCGCGCATCGCCGGGGCCGGAGGTGCGCTGGTGCCGCTGCCCACCCCCCGCGGTGTCGATCCGCCCACCCTCCTGACCGGCGCGGCGGAGAGACCCCCGGACCGTCGGCCGCGCACCGTGCTCCGCTCCTTCACACCGCTGGTCACCACGTACGGAACCGTTCCCTACGCCGATCTCGACCCCACGTTGCCCGCCGGAATCGCGTACGTGGTGATGTTCGGCCTGATGTTCGGCGACGCGGGGCACGGGCTGCTGCTGGTTGCCCTCGCGCTCGTGTTGCGGGCCGGACGGCCGCGCCGGGCGGCGGCGCTGCGCCCGCTGTGGCCGTTCGTCGCCGCGGCCGGGCTGGCCTCCGCGCTCGCCGGGCTCGCATACGGCGAGTTCTTCGGCCCGACCGGTGTCCTGCCCGTGCTGTGGCTGGCACCGCTGGACGAGCCCACGCGGCTGCTGACCGCCGCCGTGGGGCTCGGCGCCGTACTGCTCGCCCTCGCGTACGGCGCGGGGATCGTCAACCGTCTCCGGGAGGGCGGCCCCGCCGCGGCGCTGTACGCGACGTCCGGCGTCGCCGGGGCGGCGGTCTACCTCGGTCTCGCCGCGCTCGCCGGCTCCGTGTGGCTGGGGCAGGCCGTGTACGGGGTCGTGGGCGCCGCGGTCGTCGCCGTCGGGCTCGCCTTCGCGGGTGTGGGTGTGTACGCGGGCACGGCGGGTGGTGCGGGCGGCGCCGTGCAGACCGGCGTGCAGTTGTTCGACGCGGTGGTGCGGATCGGCTCGAACGTCGTGTCGTTCGCACGGCTGGCGGCCTTCGGGCTCACCCATGCGGCCCTGGGGGCGATCGTCTGGGACGGTACGACCTCGTCGGCGGGCCGGGGTCCGGCGGGCGTCGCCGTGGCAACGCTCGTCTTCCTGCTCGGCAACGCCCTGGCCTTCGCGCTGGAGGCGCTGGTGGCGGGGGTCCAGGCGTTGCGTCTGGAGTTCTACGAGCTGTTCTCCCGGCTCTTCGAGAGTGAGGGCCGCCCCTTCAGACCCTGGCGTCCGCCCGTGCAGCACCTCACGGGCCCGGCCGGTGGGACCGGGGCGTCCGAGGCGCGGGCGACCACCGGACGCGGTCCGGTGAGGAAGGAGGAAGCGTGATCACCTGGCTCCTGGCCCTGCCCGTCCTCGTGGCGGGGTTCGTCGCCGTACGCCTGGTTCTGCGGCGGTCGGGCCGCACGGCGCTGTGGTGGATGGTCGGCGCCGACGCCGTCCTGCTCGTGGCCGCCACCGTGGTGCTGACCCTCGCGGCCGGAGGAGGCTCCGCCCAGGCCGCGACCTCGGCCGCGCAGGACTCCGGCTCGGGCTCCGCGGCGCTGATCGGTGCCGCGATCGCGGTGGCCGCGTCGACGATCGGGGCGGGCATCGCGGTGGCGTACACGGGTGCGGCGGCCCTGGCGGCGCTGAGCGAACGGCCCGAGCTCTTCGGCCGTGCCATGGTCATCGTGGGTCTCGCCGAGGGCATCGCCATCTACGGGCTGGTCGTCGCCGTCATCCTCGTCGGCAGGGCATGACCGTGGGCCGCGTCGCCGCCATCGGTGAGCCGTCCCGGGTGGGCGGCCTGGCCCTGGCCGGAGCGGTGGTGCTCGTCGCCGACGGCCCCGAGGCGGTGCGCCGGGCCTGGCGGGACCTGCCGGAGGGCGTCGACCTGGTGATCCTCACCCCGGCCGCCGCCGAAGCGCTTCGGTCCGGCCCCGCGGCTCCTGCCGGGCGCCGGCCGCTGACCGCCGTGATGCCGCCATGAACCAGGCGCCCGACCGGACGGCGGACGCACTCCACCCGGTGCGGGCGGAGCTGCTGCGGGCCGCCCGCGCCGATGCCGAAGCGCTGCTGGCCCGCACCGGGCAGGAGACGGCCGCCCTGCTGGACCGGGCACGTGCCGAGGCGCGGACCGTCCTGGACGAGGCCCGCCGCCAGGGAGAGGCCGACGGCGCGGACGGCGCCCGCGAGCTCCTTGTCAGGGCCCGGCGGAAGGCCAGGTCCCGCACGCTGGCCGCGCGCCGGGAGTCGTACGACGAACTGCGCCGGGAGGTCACCGCACGGGTCGGCGCCCTGCGCCTGACCGACGGTTACGCCGATCTGCTGGAGCGGCTCGGACATCGCGCCCGTGTCCTCCTCGGCCCCGACGCCGAGGTGACCGGGCATCCCGAGGGGGGCGTGCTGGCCCGGGCGCCGGGGAGACGGGCCGACCTGTCGTTGCCCGCGCTGGCCGAGCGCGCGCTGGACCGGCTCGGAGGAGAGGTGCGGACCCTGTGGGAGACCTGACGGAAGACCTCGGGGGTGCCCGGCGGACGGCCTCCCGGATCCTGCGCGTCACCGGGCCACTGGTCGAGGCGGAGTACACGGAGGGTGTCGCCATGCACGACCTGGTGTCGGTCGGCCCGGCCGAACTGCCCGGCGAGGTCGTGGCGATCAGCGGGGACGTGGTCACGATCCAGGCGTACGAGTACACGGGCGGGCTGGCTCCGGGGCACCCCGCGCTGCCGCAGGGCCGTCCGCTGTCGGTGCGCCTCGGTCCCGGACTGCTCGGCGGCGTCTTCGACGGTCTGCTGCGCCCTCTTTCCGCGGCCGGCGACTGGCTGCTGCCCGGCACGCGCGGCCAGGCGGCCGGGGACAGCACCTCGGCCTTCTCCCCGCTGGTGGCGACAGGCGAGCGAGTGGCCGAGGGCCAGGCGCTCGGGGAGCTCGGCGACGCGGGTCCGGTGCGGCTGAAGGTCCTCGTGCCGCCCGGCCGCGGGGGCACGGTCGAGGAGGTCGCCGGCGCCGGCCGGTACGCCGGAGACGCCGTGGTGGCCGTGGTGGGCGGCACCCCGGTGACGGCCGGCGCTCCGTGGCCGGTGCGCCGGCCGCGCCCCGTGCGCGAACGCGTCGGCAGCCGTGAGGCCTTGCACACCGGGCAGCGGGTGATCGACCTGCTGTTCCCCGTGGCCCGGGGCGGCACGGTGGCGGTGCCGGGCGGTTTCGGCACCGGCAAGACGATGTTGCTTCAGCAGATCGCCAAGTGGTGCGACGCGGACGTCATCGTCTACATCGGCTGCGGGGAGCGCGGCAACGAGATGGCCGACGTCATCAGCGAACTGTCGGAGCTCCGGGATCCGCGCACGGGCGGTCGTCTCGCGGACCGCACCGTGGTGATCGCCAACACCTCCAACATGCCGATGATGGCCCGGGAGGCGAGCGTGTACACGGGCATGACGGTCGCCGAGTACTTCCGGGACATGGGCCTGGACGTGGTCGTCATCGCCGACTCGACCTCCCGGTGGGCGGAGGCGCTGCGCGAGTTCGCCTCCCGTACCGGCGCGCTGCCGTCCGAGGAGGGCTACCCGGCCGGACTGGCGTCCGCCATCGCCGCCTTCTACGAGCGGGCCGCCACCGTGACCACCCTCGGCGGGGACCGCGGCTCGGTGACGGTGATCGGCGCCGTCTCCCCGCCCGGCGGGGACATGACGGAACCGGTGACCGCGTACACGGAACGCTTCGTGCGCTGCCTGTGGAGCCTCGACCGCGACCTCGCCTACGCCCGCCACTACCCGGCGGTCTCCTGGGCGGGGTCCTTCTCCCGGGACGTGCCGGTGCTGGCCGCCGGACACCGGGCGGCCGGTGATCCGGCCTGGGCCGGGCGCCGCGACCGGGTGGGGGCGGTGCTGACGGAGGCCGACCGGCTGGCCGATCTCGTCGACCTGATCGGCATCGCCGCCCTGCCCGCGCGGGAGCGCGTCAGCGTGCTGGCGGGGAGGCTGGTCCGCGAAGGGGTGCTGCAGCAGAGCGCCCTGTCGGAGCGGGACGCGTACTGCGGCCCCGGGAAGACGGCCGCCCTGGCCGACGCCGTTCTCGCGGTCGTCGACCGCTGCCGCGAACTCGTGGACGCGGGCGTCCCGGCGTCCACGGTCGAGGGCATCGACTTCGGTCCGCTGCTGCGCGCCCGCGAGGACACCGGCCCGCACGACGTCGCCGGGGTGGCGGAGCGGCGCGAGGCGATGCTCGCGCGGCTGGGGGACGTACGCCCATGAACCCGTCGGGCGGGATCGAGTACACGACGGTGCGCGAACTGCGCGGGCCGCTCGCGATCGTGGGGGGTGTGTCGGGGATCGGCTGGGACGAGGACGTACGCATCACCCTGGCCTCGGGCGAGGTGCGTCACGGTGTGGTGCTGGACGCCGACCGTGACCTGGCGGTCGTCCAGGTGCTGGAGGGCACGTCGGGCATGGACCCGGCGGGTGTCCGGGCGGCCTTCTCCGGCAGCCCGCTGCGCGTTCCGGTCGGCACGGACTGGCTGGGCCGGGTCTGCAACGGCCGGGGGGAGCCCCTCGACGGCGGCCCGCCGGTGTTCGGATCCCGCCGAGCCGAGGTGAGCGGCGCTCCCGTCAACCCGGTGCGGCGTGAGCCGCCGTCCGATCCGGTGCTGACCGGGGTGGGTGCCGTCGACGCCCTGACGACGCTGGTGCGCGGGCAGAAGCTGCCGGTGTTCTCCGTGGCCGGACTGCCGCACCTGGAACTGGCCGCGCAGATCGCGGCGCAGGCCACCGCCGCCGGTGAAGCGTTCGGCGTCGTCTTCGCGGGCATGGGACTCACCCACGCCGACGCCTCCTTCGTACGCGACGCCCTGGAGGAACGCTCCGCGGCAGGAGAACTGGTCCTGCTGCTGAACACCGCCGACGACCCGGTGATCGAACGGATTCTCACCCCGCGCATCGCGCTCACCGTCGCCGAGCACCTCGCCTTCACCGCGGGGCGGCACGTCCTCGTCGTGATGACCGACATGACGACGTACGCCGAGGCGTTGCGGGAGGTGTCCGCCGCCCGCGGGGAGATCCCCGCGCGTCGCGCCTACCCCGGCTACCTCTACAGCGACCTGGCCTCCCTGTACGAACGCTGCGGGCGCATCCGGGGGCGGCCGGGATCGGTCACCGTGCTGCCGGTGCTCACCATGCCCGCGGGCGACATCACCCATCCCGTGCCCGACCTCACCGGCTACATCACCGAGGGCCAGATCGTGCTCTCGCCCGAGACGCACGCGCGGGGCGTGTATCCGCCGCTGGACGCGCTGTCCTCGCTGTCCCGGCTGATGCGCAAGGGCGCGGGAGCCGGCCGTACCCGTGAGGACCATCTCGACGTCGCGGCCCAGCTGCTGGCCGCGCTCGCCCGGGCCCGGCAGGTCCGTGACCTCGCGGACCTCGTCGGCCGGGCGGCTCTGAGCCCGACCGACCGCCGGTACCTGGACTTCGAGGAGGCGTTCCTACGGGACTTCGCCCACCAGCGCAGCGACGAACCGCGCGACCTGGACACCGCGCTGGACCGCGCCTGGCGGGCCCTGCTCACCCTGCCCCGCGGCCAGCTCTCGATGCTTCCGGCGCGGCTGCTCGACGCCCACGGTGCGAAAGACCTCGACGAGCCTGACGAGGAGGCGCCGTAATGACCCCCGCCCGTCGTACTCCGCCCGGCCGTGCGGGACGGCTTCGTCTGCGGCACAGTCTCGACGTCGCCGAGCGCGGAGCCGACCTGCTGGAGCAGAAGCTGCGCATCCTCCGCGCCGAGCACGAGCGGCTGCTGCGCGCGGAGGCGGCGGCCGGCCAGACCTGGCGGGAACTGCTCTCCGAGGCCGAGACATGGCTGCTCCGGGGGCTGCTGCTGGGTGGGGAACAGGCCCTCGGCTCGGCTGCGGCGGGCATCGCCCCCGCCGAGGTGACGGTCCGCTGGAGCGTCTTCATGGGGGTGCGCCGTCCGGCGTCGGTCTCCGTGTCCGTGCCGCCCCGCCCCGCCACGGCCGCCGCACCCTCCAACACGGCCCTGGTGCATGCCGAGGCCTCCTACGCCGACGCCGTGCGCGCCGCGGCCGAGTACGCCGCCGCTCACGCCGCGGCCGAGTCGGTGGGCGCGGAGGTCGCGGGCACCCGGCACCGGGTCCGTGCCCTGCGCCGCCACTGGATTCCCCGTCTGCGGGAGGAACTTCACCGGGCAGGCCTGGCCCTGGAGCAGTCCGAGCACGAGGACGGCGTCCGCCGGCGCTGGGCCGCGGGCGCCGCCGACCGGCGACCGTCGGCGTGAGCGAACCGGTTCTGGGAGGACCCCGGAGGGTCCTCCCAGGACACGCATGCGGTCAGCGATGTTCTTCAGCGGTGCCGTCCTCGTGGGCGCGCTCCGCCGGCGGGTGTCCTTCCTCCTTCCGTCCGGGTCGAGTGCGCAGCAGGACGACGACGGCGGAGGCGGCCGCGACGGTGGACAGGCCGAGCAGCAGGACGCGGTCGGGGATCGCGCCCGCCCACCGGGAGAGGCGTTCCTCCCAGGCGAACTCCGCGTCCACTCCCATCAGGGACGGCAGGGCGGAGGTGCCGTCGAACGCCAGGAAGAGGACACCGAGCAGGATGAACATCGTGCCGCCGGCCAGGGAGGTGGTGTGCAGCGGTACTCTCCCGAGGTGGATCACCCGGCCGCGCAGCCACTGCCGGCGTCCGAGGTCGTAACGGTCCCACAGGGCGGCGAGGACGAACATCGGTACGGCCATGCCCAGGGCGTAGACGGCCAGCAGCGCGCCGCCCCGCCAGGGGTTGCCGCCCATGGCCGCGACGGTCAGGACGGCGCCGAGGATCGGCCCCGCGCAGAAGCCCGCCAGGCCGTAGACCGAGCCCAGCGCCAGCACGGAGGCCGCGGATCCCGAGCGGCGCCCGCCGGCTGCCTGCTGCAGGCGGCGCGAGCCGAACCCGCGTCCCAGCACCTGGGCCACGCCGAGCGCGATGACCAGCCAGCCGCCCGCCGTCACCAGGGTGTCCCGGTGTCCGTAGAAGAGCCGCCCGGCGAAGGAGCCGGCCACCCCCAGCGGCACCAGGGTGAGGCAGAGTCCGGCGTAGAACAGTGCCGTGCGGCCCAGGAGCCGGGTGCGGCTGGTGAAGGAGTACGCGAAGAAGGCCGGCAGCAGCAGGGCCGAGCAGGGGCTGAGGAGGGCCAGCAGGCCGCCCAGGAAGGCGACCAGCACCCCGGGGTCACTCATCGCCGTCTTCCTGCTGCCGGGCCTGTTCGGCGGCCTCGTCGATGATGCCGGTGAAGACGTCCGTGGGCTGGGCGCCGAGCACCGGCCGTCCGTTGATCAGGAACGCGGGCGTACTGGTGACCCCGATGCCGTAGCCCTCCTCGCTGTCCCGGGTGACCGCCTGGTGGGCGGCCTCGGAGGCCATGTCCTTCTCGAACCGTGCGAGGTCCTCGACGCCGGCCTTCCGGGCCATGGCGAGGAGGTTGTCCTCGCTGAAGTCGCCCGCGTTGCGCCGGCGCGGCTCGGCGTAGGCCTCGTCGTGGAACTGCCAGAAGCGGTTCTGCTGTCCGGCCGCCCAGCCGGCTCGTGCGGCCTGGTCGGACTCGGCGCCGAAGACGGGGAAGTTGCGCCACTCGATGCGCAGGATGCCCTTGTCGACGTAGTCGCGGACCAGGTCCGGCTTGGTCTCGCGGGCGAACCGGCCGCAGAAGGGGCACTGGAAGTCGGAGTACTCGATCAGCACGACGGGCGCGTCCGGGCTGCCGAGGGCGAGCGGATCGTCGGCGTCCCGGCGGGCCAGGGTGAGCAGCTCCGGGTTCGCCGGTTCCTGTGCCTCGGGGGTCGACACCGTGGCGGGGGCGGCCGTACCGGCGGTGCCGCGACCGAGGGCGAAGGCGAGGACGGCGGTCACGACGGCGGTGGCCAGCGCGATCACGGCGAGGACGCGTCGGGTGCGGCCAGGTCGTGGCCGCCGGGTTCGGGAAGACGCGGAGGGTGTGGAAGTTCCGGGCATGGTGGTGCTCCGAGGGGTGAGAAAGAGTGAGCAGAGCGTGTGTACGCGGGGGCGGCGAAAGGCTCAGCGGCGGACGGGCACGGGGCACGCGTCGGCCGTGGAGAGCCTGCGCAGGGCCGCCTCGGCCAGCAGGACGAGGGAGACGACGGCCACCAGCGGTTGCAGCGGGGCCCAGTAGGTGAGCGCTCCGGAGGCGCCCAGCAGGACCAGGACGAGCTTGTTGCAGACGGGGCAGCCCACCGCCAGCAGTGACAGCAGGCCGCCGGCCGACCCGAGCCGGCCGACGGTCTTCGCGGACGGATCGTCGCGGTCCGCCGGGGCTCGGGAGCCGCGCGGCCGTGCGACGAAGGTGGCCAGGACGAGTCCGGCGAGCACCGCGGTGGCGGCGAGCACGGGGTAGTTCCACCACTGGACGGGGACGTAACGGGAGAACAGGGGCGAGGGCACCACCGCGGTGGGTACGCCCACCAGCACCGTGGTCACTGCGGCTCCGGCTGTGGCGGCGGCCCACTGCGGGGACTGCCAGGCGGCCAGCGTCGCTCCCGCCCGGCGCAAGGACCGGGAGGAGGGCATGAGAAGGACTCCGTTTCGCTGAGGAGGTGAAGGGACACGGCACGCGGGCCGGTCTAGATCCTCAGGACGGAGAGCTGTACCAGGGCGGAAGCAGGAGGCGCGGCCCTCGGCCAGGCGCCCGCGGGGTCGGGGTCTGCCGGCGCGGCCGGTGTCCGGTTCTGCTCGCGTTCCGGTGCCGGCAGCGGCACGGACGGGCGGGAGCCGTCGTGGGTGGAGGCGGCGTCGGGGGTGGCCTGCTTGCCGCAGTGCCCGCGGCCCGACGACGCGGAGTCGGCCGTCTCATGGAAGGCAACGGCTTCCACGACATCGAGACTGCCCTGCTCCGCAGCGGTCCGGCCGGCGAGGGGTCCTGCTGCGGGCCGTACGTCGGCTGCGGCGGAGGCCGGTTCGGCGCGGACGGGTTCCGCCGCGGACTGCCCGGCCGCACACAGGGACGAGACCAGCACGGCGACCAGCACCAGCACGCAACGCAGCACGGAACCCGCTCTGTGGTGCGAAGAAGGCACTGTCATCGTGAGAGCTCCGTGACGCGACACCGCTGACGGGAGCCCACGATAGGGCATACGGGCAGGGGTATGCGCCTGCGGGTCGCGAAGCCCCCGGACGACCGGCCGACGACACTTCTCGCGTGAGGCGCATCACAATCGGATACCCCCCGGGGCATAAACCCGATCCTGTTACGGTTGAGCTCAGGCATACCCCCCAGGGTATTTCTGAAGGCAAGTGAGCAGGAGTTCCCCGCATGGTTCCCGAGATCGGCCAGCAGCGGTTCGCCGAGGCGCAGGCGGCAGGCGCCCTCGTCGTCGACGTCCGTAACAGCGGCGAGTACCGGGCCGGACACGTCCCCGGCGCCCGCTCGGCACCGCTTCCCAACCTCCCCCTGATCCTCAGCGAGCTGCCCAAGGACCGTCCGGTCTACGTGATCTGCCAGAGCGGCGGCCGCAGCGCGCAGGCGACCTCCCTGCTCCGCGACTTGGGCTACGACGCCCACAGCGTCAGCGGCGGCACCGCCGCATGGATCGACGCCGGCCGCCCCGCCGCCACCGGCGACGAGCCCGGCGCCCCCACCGCCCCCGCCACCTCCGAGGAGACGCGATGATCACCGTTCTGCCCGTCGAGACCCCCGGCCTGGGGGACCGCACCTACCTCGCGCACGACGGTTCCGTGGCGCTGGTGGTCGACCCCCAGCGCGACTACGACCGCGTCACCGCACTGGCCGACGCCGCCGGAGTGCGGATCACCCACGTGTTCGAGACGCACATCCACAACGACTACGTCACCGGCGGCCTGGCCCTCGCCCGCGAGGTGGGCGCCCAGTACCTGGTGAACGCCGACGACGAGGTCTCCTACGAGCGGACCCCGGTCCGCGACGACCAGGTGATCGAGGTCGGCGACACCATGCGGGTGCGGGCGATCCACACGCCCGGCCACACCCACACCCACCTGTCCTACGCGCTGGAGGCGGGCGGCGAGCAGATCGCGGTGTTCACCGGCGGCTCCCTGCTGTACGGCACCACCGGGCGGCCGGACCTGCTCGGCCCGGACCACACCGACACCCTGGTGCGGGCCCAGTGGCGCTCCGCCCACCGGCTGGCCGAGGAACTGCCGGACGAGACGGCCGTCTACCCCACCCACGGGTTCGGCTCGTTCTGCTCCGCGACCCAGGCCTCCGGTCTGTCCAGCACCATCGGCGAGGAGAAGCGCACCAACACCGCGCTGACCGCCGACGAGGAGGCCTACGTCCAGCAGCTCCTGGCCGGCCTGGACGCCTACCCGGCCTACTACGCCCACATGGGCCCGGCCAACTCCGGCGGCCCCGGCAAGCCGGACCTGTCCGCGCCGTCCGTGGCGGACCCGGCCGAGCTGCGGCGCAGGATCGAGGACGGCGAGTGGGTGGTCGACCTGCGCGACCGCACCGCCTTCGCCGCCGGGCACCTCGCCGGCAGCCTCAACTTCGGCCTGGACGGACAGTTCGTCACCTACCTGGGCTGGCTGATCCCGTGGGGCACCCCGCTCACCCTGCTCGGCGAGACCGCCGACGACGTGGCCGAGGCCCAGCGCGAACTGGTCCGCATCGGCATCGACCGCCCGGCCGCCATGGCCACCGGGAGCCCCGACGACTGGGCCGGCGGCGAGCCCCTGGCCTCCTACGAGCGGGCCGGCTTCGGCGACCTGAAGGCCGCCCTCGGGAGTGACGACCTCGTCGTCCTGGACGTGCGCCGCAACCAGGAGCGCGCCGAGGCGCACATCCCGGGCTCGGTGCACATCCCCGTCCACGAGGTGCCGGGCCGCCTCGAGGAGATCCCCGCGGGCCGCGTCTGGGTGCACTGCGCCGGCGGCTACCGCGCCGGAGTCGTCGCCGCGCTGCTCCACGCCCGCGGCCGTGACGTCGTCGCCGTCGACGACAGCTTCGACCACGCCCTCGACCTGGGGCTGGGCCTCCTCGCCTCCGACACCCCCGAAACCCCCGACACTCACGACAACCGACAGGAGATCAACGCGTGACCACCCCCACCACTCCCCGCAGCCTGACCATCGACGACCTGCGCACCCGGCTCGACTCGGCCAACCCGCCCCGGCTGCTCGACGTCCGTTCCCCGGCCGAGTTCGAGGGCGCTCACATTCCCGGCTCCTATAACGTCCCGCTCGACACCCTGCGCGAACACCGCGAGGAGCTGACGAAGCACCTGGACACCGACGTGGTGCTGGTCTGCCGCTCCGGCCAGCGGGCCGGCCAGGCCGAACGCGCCCTCGCCGAGGCCGGGCTCCCCGGTCTCGCGGTTCTGTCGGGCGGTATGACGGCCTGGGAGAAGTCCGGCGCCCCGACCAACTACGGTCAGGAGCGCTGGGACACGGAGCGCCAGGTCCGCCTGGTCGCCGGCTCGCTGGTGCTGGTCGGCGCAGTCGGCAGCTTCTTCGTACCCGGTATGCAGGCGCTGTCCGCGTTCGTCGGCGGCGGGCTGGCCTTCGCCGCCATCAGCAACACCTGTGCCATGGGCGTGATGCTGTCGAAGATGCCGTGGAACCGCACCCCGTCCTTCGACCCGCGCAAGGCCGTCGCCCAGCTCGCCGACGGCAGGTGACGGTCATGACGCTGACGCTCGTCCTGGTTCTCGCGCTGCTGGTCGGCGTCTCCCTCGGGCTGCTCGGGGGAGGCGGGTCGATCCTGACCGTCCCGCTGCTGGTCTACGTCGCGGGCATGGACGCCAAGGAGGCCATCGCCACCTCCCTGTTCGTCGTCGGCGTCACCTCCGCCGTGGGCATGATCAACCATGCCCGCGGCGGACGGGTCCGCTGGCGCACGGGCGTCCTGTTCGGAGCGGCCGGCATGGCCGGCGCCTACACCGGCGGGCTCATCGGCGGCCACATTCCCGACGTCGTCCTGCTGATCGCCTTCGCGGTCATGATGATCGTCACCGCCGCCGCCATGCTGCGGGGCCGCAAGAACGCCGGCCCCGACCGGGCGCACCAGCAGCTTCCGGTGGGGCGGATCCTGCTGGACGGCGCGGCCGTCGGCCTGGCCACCGGTCTGGTCGGCGCGGGCGGCGGCTTTCTCGTCGTCCCCGCCCTGGCCCTGCTGGGCGGGCTGCCGATGCCGGTGGCCATCGGCACCTCCCTGCTGGTCATCGCGATGAAGTCCGCCGCGGGCTTCGCCGGCTACCTGTCGAGCGTCCAGATCGACTGGACCCTGACCCTGGCCGTCACCGGGTTCGCCGTCGTCGGCAGCTTCGCCGGAGCGCGGCTGGCCGGGCGCGTCCCCGCCCACGTCCTCTCCCGGCTCTTCGCCTGGTTCGTGCTGGCCATGGGCACCTTCGTCCTGGTCCAGCAGGCCCCCGCCCACATAGCGGTCCCGATCCTGGCGGCCGTCGCCTCGCTCGGCGCCGGTGCGGGCGTCTGCTACGGCTTCGTCGCCCGCTGTCCGCTGCGACGCGCCGTCCACCGGGTCTAGCGCGCGCCCGGCCTCCCCTCTGCCCCGGTGCTCCGCCCTTCGGTGCGCCGGGGCAGCGGCATGCCGTGCCGCCCGGGGAATGCCCCGACCCGGTCCGGCGTTCTTTACCCCAGGGGGTATCAAAGGCCGTCAGTCCGGCTACTCCGGCACATCGGAAGGAATCGCATCATGAGCACCGTCGCACTCACCGCCGCCGACTTCGAGAGCACGGTCACCGGCAACGACATCGTCCTCGTCGACTTCTGGGCCGCCTGGTGCGGACCGTGCCGGATGTTCGCCCCCGTCTACGAGAAGGCCTCCGAGGCGCACTCCGACATCGTCTTCGGCAAGGTCGACACCGAGGCCGAGCGGGAGCTGGCCGCCGCGGCGGACATCACCTCGATCCCCACGCTGATGGCCTTCCGCGACGGCATCCTGGTCTTCTCCCAGCCCGGCGCCCTGCCGCCGCAGGCGCTGGACCAGTTGATCACCGCGGTGCGCGGGCTCGACATGGCCGAGGTCCGCGCCTCTCTCGCCACCCGGAGCCCCGGTCGGTGACCGCGCCCGGTCCCGGACCGGCTTCGCGAAAGGAAGAACCCATGGTCCAGCTCCCCGCCGACCAGGTGCGGTCGGCCGCCAACCGGCTCAAGCGCGCACAGGGCCAGCTCGCCGGCGTCGTGCGCATGCTGGAAGAAGGACGTGACTGCGAGGAGGTCGTCACCCAGCTCGCCGCGGTCAACCGCGCGCTGGACCGGGCCGGTTTCGCCATCGTCGCCAGCGGCCTCAAGGAGTGCCTGAGCCAGGAGGGCGGGGCCGACAGCCTCGACACCCAGAAGATGGAGAAGCTCTTCCTCTCCCTCTCGTGACCCTCCGGCCCGGGCGGGTCAGCTGCTCAGGAGAGGGCGGCGAGGGCGGCGTCCAGGCGGGCGGTGGCTTCCTCGGCGACGGGCCCGAGGGCGTCGAGACCCGTGAGGGTGACCATGGTGCCCGGGTCGAGGGCCTGGACGAGCATGTGGTCGCCGTCGCGGCGGACGACGACGTTGCACGGCAGAAGCAGACCGATCGAGCGGTCGGCCTCCAGAGCCCGGTGGGCGAGGGGCGGGTTGCAGGCGCCCAGGATCAGGTACTCCTCCATGTCGTGGTCGAGCTTGGCCTTGAGGGTGGCCGTCACGTCGATCTCGGTGAGAACGCCGAATCCCTGGTCGGCCAGGGCCCGGCGGACGGCCGCGACGGCGGTGTCGAAGTCGGTGGTGGCCAGGCGGACGGTGAGGTCGTAGGACACGGTGCGCTGCTCCTTCGGTGCGGAATACCTGATTCCCTTGATACCCCTCCGGGTACCCGTCGCCAGGGAAGCGATACCGGACGGGGCGTCCGGCCCAATGGAATACCCCCCTAGGTATTACTGCTAGGGTGGGTGGGTCGCCCGATACCCCCCGGGGTACACCGTCTCATGTATGAGGAGCCGTAGTCGTGTTCTTCGTCGACACCCTGGAGTTCGAGGGCCTGGGCAACCGCAGCTATCTGGTCGGCGGACCCCGTGCGGCGGTGGCCGTCGATCCGCCGCGTGACGTCGACCAGGTGATCGCCGCCGCGGCGAAGCGTGGTGTGCGCATCGCGTATGTGGCGGAGACCCATGTGCACAACGACTACATCACTGGCGGACCGGAGCTCGCCCGGATCACCGGCGCCTCCTACCTGGTGCCGGCCGCGGCCCATGTGTCCTTCGCCCGCACCCCGGTCGCCGACGGCGACACCGTGACGGTGGACGAGGGCCTGGTGCTCCGCGCGCTCGCCACTCCCGGACACACCCCGCACCACACCTCCTACGTCCTGAAAGAGGACGGGCGCGGTGCGGCGGCGTTCACCGGCGGGTCGCTGCTGATCGGCACCGTGGGCCGGCCCGATCTGGTCGAGCCCCGGCTGACCGAGGAGCTGGCGCGTGCCCAGCACGCCTCCGCGCACCGGCTGGCCGACGAGCTGGACGACGAGGTGCCGGTGCTGCCCACCCACGGCTTCGGCAGCTTCTGCTCCTCCTCGCAGGCCGAGGGGGACGCGACCACGATCGGCCGGGAGCGCACGGCCAACGACGCGCTGACCCTGGACGTGGACACCTTCGTCGCCGAGATGCTCGCGGGGCTGGACGACGTGCCCGCGTACTACGCGCACATGGGTCCTGCCAACGCCGCGGGCCCCGCGCCGGTCGACCTCACCCCGCCGGGGCGCGCGGACGCCGGGGAGATCGCCGCCCGGCTGGCCGCGGGTGAGTGGGTGGTGGACCTGCGCAGCCGCACGGCCTTCGCCGAGGGGCATGTGGCCGGGTCGTTCAACTTCGAGGGCGACGGCAAGCTCGCCACCTACCTGGCCTGGCTGATCCCGTGGGGCAAGCCCGTCACCCTGCTCGCCGACACCCCGGAGCGGATCGCCGACGCGCAGCGGGAGCTGGCCCGGGTCGGCATCGACCGCCCGGCCGCCGCCGCCACCGGCGACCCGGCCGCCTGGATCCGCGAGGGCGAGCGGCTCGCCTCCTTCCCGCGGGCCCGCTTCGCCGACCTGGCCGAGGTGCGCGGGCGCGGCGAGGAGGTGGTGGTGCTGGACGTGCGCCGCGACTCCGAACGCGCCGCGGGACACGTGGAGGGGGCGGTGCACGTCCCGGTCCACGAGCTGTACGGCCGTCTCGACGAGGTGCCGTCCGGAACCGTGTGGGTGCACTGCGCGGGCGGGATGCGCGCGGCGATCGCCGCCTCCCTGCTGGACGCCGCCGGACGAGCCGTCGTCGCGGTCGACGACGGCTTCGACGCCGCCCGCGAGGCGGGCCTGACCGTGACCCGCCCCTGATCAACCGTCCGCTCACCCCAGCCAAGGGCACCACCATGTTCCTCTTCCGCCGCGGCACCGGCCGCCTCACTCCCGACCAGGCCCGCAGCCGCACCGACGACGGCACCGCCGTGCTGCTCGACGTCCGTGAGACACCGGAGTGGAAGGCCGGGCACGCACCCGGCGCCGTCCACCTGCCCCTGACCCGGCTGCTGGCCGGGGCCGCCCTGCCACCAAACGCCCAGGGCCGGCCGGTGGTGGCGATCTGCCGCTCCGGGCACCGCTCGCAGCAGGCAGCGAAACTCCTGGCCTCCCGCGGCGTCGACGCCGTCGACGTCACCGGCGGCATGAACGCCTGGGCGAAGGCCGGACTGCCGGTCGTCGACGAGCGCGGACAGGGCGGCCGGATCGCGTGAGCGCACTGGTCCTGGCCCTGATCGCGGGGGCCGTGGTCGGCCTGGCACTCGGCGCGCTCGGCGGCGGCGGCAGCGTCCTGGCCGTTCCCGCCCTGATCTACCTGCTCGGCTTCTCCCCCGCCGCGGCCACCACCGGCAGCCTCGTCATCGTCACCGTGACCTCGCTGACCGCGCTGTACGCCCATGCCCGCGCGGGAAACGTACGGTGGAGAGCCGGCGCGGCGTTCGCCGCCGCGGGCCTGCTGCCGGCCGCGCTGGCGGGAGCCGCCGCCGGACACCTGCCCCAGGCCGTCCTCACCCTCGCCTTCGCGGTGGTCGCGGCCGTCGCCGCACTGAGGATGCTCCGGCCCGCCGATCCGGCCGGCGGGGAGCCCCGATCGGTTCGGCCGGGCAGGGCCGCCGCGGCGGGGGCGGGACTGGGCGCGCTGACCGGACTGCTGGGCGTGGGCGGCGGTTTCCTCGCCGTGCCGGCCCTGGTCACCGTCCTGGGCTTCGAGATGCGGGCCGCCGTCGGCACCAGTCTGCTGGTCATCACGGCCAACTCCCTGGCCTCGCTCGCCACCCGCTCGGGGGCCGCGATCTCCCTCGACTGGGCGGTGATCGGCCCCTTCATCGCGGCCGCCGTCCTGGGCGCGTGGGACGGCAAACGCCTCGCCGCGAAGGTCTCAGGACCCGGCCTGCAGCGCGTCTTCGCGGTGGCCCTGCTGGCCGTGGCCGCCTTCATGCTCGCCGACGCGGTGACATGAGCCGGTGCTCAGGCCGGAGCCGGTGCTCAGGCCAGCGACAGGAACAGCTTCTCCAGGCGGGCGCGCATCACGTCCCGGTCCCCGTTCACCTGTCCGCCCTCCGCCATGCAGTGCTGCAGCCCCGTCGCGATGATCGCGAAACCGGCCCGGTCCAGCGCCCGGGAGACCGCCGCGAGCTGCGTGATCACGTCCTCGCAGTCGCGCCCCTCCTCGATCATCCGGATGATCCCCGCGATCTGGCCCTGCGCCCGCCGCAACCGGTTGAGTACGCTCTTCAGCTCTTCGGCCGCCATGTCCAGTTCCACGCATCCTCCTCCATCAATACCCCTTGGGGTATTCTAGTCCCTTCGGCGCTTCTTCCGGACGAAGAGACGAAAAGCCACCTCACGCACATGAGCACCCACCATGGTCGTCGGTTCCGTCCAGCCCGCCGAGCCGTTGAAAACCTACGCCGTCGGTGCGCCGTGACCACCGCCGGTCTCACGGAACGGACCGGCCACACCCATGTCACCGTCCTCGGCGACGGCCGCCCCACCCCCGCTGAACGACCAACCTGCCCCACCGCGCCCGGCGGCTGCGGGGCCGCGGGCTGCGTCCTTCGGACCTCACGGAGGGCCGGCCAGCCCTCGCGCGGTGGCCGCGCAGCGGCTATGCCGGAAGGAGGCGAGGGATGCGCTCAGGTAGGCGACCAGGGAGCACAGGATGTCCGAGAAGCGATCATGCCGACGAACGGGAGCCGGACTGCTCCCCTTCGTGACAGCGTCCGCAGCGCTGGCGTTCTACACGCTGCGGTGCCGGCCGAGGCTGCTCACCTGGGGTGCGACGCAGGATGAGATCGCCCGCGCGTACCCCGGCGACGAGCTGGTGCCCGACCCCGACGGCACCTCGACGATGGCCACCGACCTTCCGGCACCCCCGGAGCAGGTCTGGCCCTGGCTGGCGCAGATGGGGTACGACCGCGGAGGCTGGTACAGCTGGGACCTGCTGGACCACTACGGACACCCCAGCGCGGACCGCATCGTGCCCGAGTGGCAGAAGCTGGAGGAGGGCCAACGCCTCAAGGCCTCTCGTGACGGTACGTACTGGTTCACCGTGGCGCTGCTGGAGCCGGACCGGACCCTGGTGCTTCGCTCGGGTCTGGACCTCTCCGGAGGGCGGTCCTTCGACCCGCTGACCGAGCCCTTGCCGCAGGCGCGGCTGGACGGGATCTGGGCGTTCCACCTGCGGCCCGCGCCCTTCGGTGAGACGCGTCTGGTGGTCCGCACACGCGGTCGGGGCCGTCCCCGGTGGCTCACGCGGCCTTTCGACCTGACGCTCGGCGAACCCGCGCACTTCATCATGCAGACCCGCCAGTTCCACAACCTGCGCACCCGGGTCGGCAGGGAGACATGACCCGGGAGTACCGGGCCTCGCGCCATCCCGTCCGTGTACCCGCATGGCCCTGTGAGGCGGGCCGTAAGCCCCATGGCACCAGGACGTCACCGGGGTGAGTCTGGAGGGAGCGAGAACGCTTTGGACTCAGGAGGCACAGTGGGTGGTTTGGTGATCGTCGGCGTGGACGGGTCGGCGTCGAGTCTCGCCGCGGTGGAGGCGGCCGCGCGGGAGGCCCGGCTGCGGACGGCCGCCCTGAAGGTGGTGCACGCCTTCCTGTGGCCCGCCATGCATGTTCCCCTGGGCCCGTCGCCTCTGGGGCCGCCGGAGGGCGGGATGCAGAACATGGTCGACCGTCTGGTGGCGGAGGCGGTGGAGCGTGCCCGGGCCGCGGCGCCGGAGGTGGAGGTGTCGCACGCCGTGGTGACGGGAGAGCCGTTGACGGTGCTGGAGGCGCAGTCGCGTGCCGCCGATCTGGTGGTCGTCGGATCCCGGGGGATGGGCGGGTTCGTCGGGCTCATGGTGGGTTCGACGGCGGTGCATCTCGCGGCGCACGCGCGCTGCCCCGTGCTCGTCGTGCGCGAAGAGGCCCCCGTGGACGGTCCCGTCGTCGTGGGCGTCGACGGCTCCCCCGCCGGGGACAAGGCGGTGGAATTCGCCTTCCAGGAGGCCGAGCTGCACGGGAGCACCCTGATCGCGCTGCACGCCTGGACCACGTGGAACGCGCCGCTGCCCGCCCCCCAGGATCCGACCGAGCCGTACGCGAACCCGGCCGAGGCGCTCGGCCAGGAGGAGAAGCGTCTGCTGTCGGAGGCACTGGCCGGGCACCGGGAACGGCACCCGGATGTCGCCGTGGAGCACGAGACGGTGCACGGTCCCACCCGCGAGGCACTGATCGAGGCGAGCCGGACCGCCCGGCTGGTGGTGGTCGGGGCACGGGGACGCGGCGGCTTCTCCGGGCTGCTGCTCGGATCGGTCAGCCAGGCCCTGCTGCATCACGCGCACTGTCCGGTCGCCGTGGTGCGGGGAACGGCCGCCCGTCACTGACGACGGCCGCCCGTCGCGAACCGCTGACCGGTGAGGAACGCCATGATCCACGCCAACCCCGCCGACGACACCCGCCGGGCCGGCTCGCGGAAGCCGGCGCCGGGGCCCGCCACGGAACCGGCGGGACCGTCCTGGCTCGAACCCGTCCTCCTGGCCGTCACGGCCGCGTCGCTCCTCTCGGGGGGCATCCTCTGGCTGCTGGGCCACGGCGACGCCGCCGATCTGTGCTGGGCGCTGGGCACGGCGTTCGCCGTCGTGCCCGCGACCGGCTGGGTGGTGGCCGCGCTGCGGCGCGGCCACGCGGGAGTGGACCTCATCGCGGTCCTGGCCCTCGGCGGCACCCTGGCCGTCGGCGAGTATCTCGCCGGGGCCCTGATCGGTCTGATGCTGGCCACCGGGCGCGCGCTGGAGGCCGCCGCGCAGCGGCGCGCGTCCCACGATCTGCGGGCGCTGCTCGCGCACACGCCCCGCACCGCCCGTCGGCGCACCGGGACCGAGGTCCGCCCGGTTCCCGTCTCCGAGGTCGCCGTGGGGGATCTCCTCGTCGTCGGCGCGGGCGAGGTCGTCCCCGTCGACGGGCAGGTGGCGGGCCCGGCGGCCGTCCTGGACGAGTCGGTGCTCACGGGCGAGTCGGCACCGGTGGAACGGAAGCCCGGGCAGCCGGTGCGCAGCGGCGTCGTGAACGCGGGCGGGGCCTTCGACCTGCGGGCCACGGCGACCGAGCAGGACAGCACCTACGCCGGGATCGTGCGCCTCGCCCGGCAGGCCGGCGCGGAGGCGGCCCCCGTCGTCCGCCTGGCCGACCGCTACGCGGCCTGGTTCCTGCCCCTCTCGGTGGCGGTGGCGGGGCTGGCCTGGCTGCTGAGCGGCTCCGCGGTGCGGGCCGTGGCGGTGCTGGTGGTCGCCACCCCCTGCCCGCTGCTGCTCGCCGCCCCGGTGGCGATCGTCTCCGGTCTGTCCCGGGCGTCCCGGCTGGGTGTGGTGGTCCGGGACGGCGGCGCGCTGGAGCGCCTGGGGCGGGCCCGCACGCTGCTCCTCGACAAGACCGGCACCCTCACCGGCGGACGCCCGCGCGTGGTCGACGTGACCGCGGCCCCCGGCTGGAAACCCGCCGAGGTGCTGCGGCTGGCGGCCACGGTGGACCAGTACTCGCCGCACGTCCTGGCCCACGCCATCGTCGACGCGGCCCGTGAGCGCGGGCTGGAGCCGTCGATGGCGACGGATGTGTCGGAGGAGGCCGGCCGGGGCGCGTACGGCGTGGTCGACGGGCGCAGGACGGCCGTGGGCCGTCTGGAGCCCACCACGGTGGTCCCGGAATGGGCGCGGGCCGCGGAGAACCGGGCGGTGCTGGACGGCGCCGCCGTCGCCTGGCTCACCGTCGACGGCGTTCCCGCGGGAGCCGTCATGCTGCGTGATCCTCTGCGCCACGACGCGCCACGCGCCCTGAGGCGGCTGCGCTCGGCCGGCATCGACCGGATCGTGATGCTCACCGGCGACCGGCCCGAACCCGCCCGCGAGATCGCCGCCGTGCTGGGCCTCGACGGCGTGCGGGCCGAACTGACCCCGGCCGACAAGGTGGCCGCGGTCCGCGCGGAACGTGGGCGTGCCGTCACCGTCATGGTCGGCGACGGGGTGAACGACGCGCCCGCGCTCGCCGCCGCGGACGTCGGCGTGGCGATGGGCGCGCGGGGTTCCACCGCCTCCTCCGAGGCCGCGGACATCGTCCTGACCACCGACCGTGTGGACCGGCTGGCGGACGCCACGTCGATCGCCGTGCGGTCGCGCCGTATCGCCGTGCAGAGCGCCTTGGGCGGCATGCTGCTGTCGCTGGTGGCCATGGGCGCGGCCGCCGTGGGGCTGCTGCCCCCGGCCGTCGGCGCGCTGCTTCAGGAGGGCATCGACGTGGCGGTCATCCTCAACGCACTGCGCGCCCTGCGCGTGGGCCAGGGCGCCCGGCCGGCCCTCGAACCCGCGGCCGAGGCCCTGATCCACCGCTTCGCGGCCGAGCACGAGGATCTGCAGGACGTGCTGCAGGCCGTGCGTGACGCCGCGGCCCGGCTCTCGGAGCCCGGCGGGGACGGGCAGGCCCTGGAGTCGGTGCGCGAGGTGAACCGGCTGCTCACCGAGCGGCTGCTGCCGCACGAGTCCGCTGAGGAACACGAGCTCTATCCGGCTCTCGAACCGGTGCTCGGCGGGCCGGAGGCGACGGCGACCATGAGCCGCGCCCACGCCGAGATCGAGCGGCTCGCCGGGCGGGTGGCCGCCCACCTGTCGCTCGCCGACGCACAGGGCGCGCTGGAGCCGGAGCAGCTCGAGGACCTGCGTGCCTGTCTCTACGGTCTGCACACCGTGCTGCGGCTGCATTTTACGCAGGAGGAGGAGAACTACTTCTCCCTCGCTCCCTGACCGCGCCGTCAGCCGCTCTTCAGCTCGCGGCCGATTCCCGCGGCCCATGACTCGATCCGGCCGAAGTCGCGGAAGTCCCCGCCCTTTCCGTCGCGCAGGATCATCCGGGCGACCCAGCCCTTCGCGCCCTCGCGCAGACAGCCGCCGAACGTGACGTGGTCCCGCGCGTCGAGGCGGACCACGGCCTTCTGCACCCAGGGCACGGGCGGTATGTCCCGCTCCGCCGCGGAGGCGTCGAGCGGCCCGCTGCTGAAGAGCCACAGCGGACGGCCGGCCAGCTCCTTGCCGTGGCGGCGGACGAACCGGCGGGCGTCCCGGTGCCAGCGGCCGGCGTACAGTCCGCCGCCGACCACGACCGCGTCGTAGGACGCGGCACTCGCGACGGACCCGGCAGCCCGCGCCTCGGCCGTGAGCCCTTCCTCGCGCAGGACTCCGGCGACGGCCTCGGCGATCTCCGCCGTCGATCCGTTCGTCGTCCCGTAGGCGACCAGCACCTTCTTCGCCATGGCGGTCCGCCTCCTTCCACGGCCCCACGCGACAGCGGCCGGCGCTCCCTATCATGGCGCGCGGCCGGTCCGTCGGCAGCCGGAGCGCGCCCCGGTCTCTTCCTCCTTCTCCCCGCCGGACCGTGCGGACATCTGACGCGCCCCTGTTCAGACCCGTTGCGGAACGACGGCGACCGGGCACTGGGCGTGGTGCAGCAGAGTGTGCGCGACCCTGCCGAGCTGGAGACCGTGACGGCCGTGCCGCCGCATGGCTCCGACGACGACCAGGTCGGCGCCGGCCGACGCCTCCAGCAGGACCTGGCGGGGAGGGCCTTCGACCGGTGTGCGGGTCACGTCGACGTCCGGGTGTTCCCGCACCGCCTGGAGCAACGCCTCGTCGAGGTTGGCCGACGCGCGTTCCTCGTGCGCGGACGTGCCGTCGGCCGCGGTCCGGGGGCCCTCGTGCCCGGGAGCCGGGCGGCGCCAGGCGCGCACGGCGTGCAGGGCCGAGCCGCCCACCGCGGCCTCGCGGAAGGCGAACCGCACGGTCTCCAGGCAGTGGGGCAGGTCACCGACCCCGACCACCACGCGTCCGAAGACCCCCTGACGGTTTCGCTCCCCGCCACGGACCACGACGACCGGGCATGTCGCGCGGGCGGCCACGCCGAGCCCGACCGACCCCAGCGTCAGCCCGGCCAGCTCGCCGCGCCCCCGGGAGCCCACGACCAGCGACCATGCCTCGTGCCCGGCCGACAGCAGTGCCGACACCGGGTCCTCGGGGAGCACGTCGCCGGACACCTTCACCTCCGGACGGCGCAACCGGGCACGCTCCAGTGCGGAGGCGACGATGTGCTGGGCGAGGACGTCACCGGCGGGGCGCTCCCGTGCGAAGGACGGGACCCTGCCTTCGTACCGTTCCCACAGTGAGGCATGGACCAGCCGCAGAGGCAGCTCGTGCCGCGCCGCCTCCTCCACCGCCCAGTCCAGGGCCGCGAGGCTGGGATCGGAGCCGTCGACCCCCACCACCAGCGGAAGTTCCATGGCCGCCACCCGCCTTCCTCTGCCGCCGCTCACAAGACGCTTCGCACACAACCGTCGCACCGCCCTCGGCCCGCCGCGACCTCCGCACGGCTTCCGTGGGTCCCGCCCGGCCGGCCCGGTCCGGTGCACCGCCCCGCCCGTGCCGCCGTGGGCGAGGGCATCGATACTGGGGTCACGGCATCGGTGGAGTCGTGCGGTGACGCGGGCGGTCGTGGAGTCACCGGAGTCCTAAGGGACCGGCCGGCTTGCGGGCCTCCCCTCGGCGAGCCGTCCGTCGGCGGACCCACCACAAGGAGGTGCCCCCCCATGGACGTCCTCGTCGGTTACGCGACCGCCCACGGATCCACCCGGACGATCGCGGCGCGGATCGCCTCCGTGCTGAGCCGTGCGGGGCTGACGGCCGAGGCCAGGCCCATGGAGGAGGTCGAGGACGCCGGCGCGTACCGCGCGTTCGTCCTCGGCAGCGCCGTGCACGGACAAAGCTGGCTCCCCCTGGCCCGGCAGTTCGTACGGGACAACCTTGATGTGCTCGGCGCCCGGCCCGTGTGGATCTTCAGCGTGGGGATGCCCGCGGCACTGCGCGGGCCGTGGCGACGTCTGGCTCCCCTGGAACTGCCCACCGTCGAGCACGGGCTGCCGTCGAATTTGGGGCACCGCGGTCACCGCCTGTTCTCCGGGACCATCGGGCGCGACCAGCTCCCCCGCTCCGGACGCGTGTTCTTCCGCCTGGTGGGCGGACGCTTCGGCGACTTCCGGGACTGGGCGGCCGTCGACGACTGGGCGGCCGGCATAGCCGGTGAACTCCGCCCCGCTCCCTGACGCCTCCCTGACACCCGCGTGACGCCGCACAGGTCGTCGTTCGCGTCGGCCTTCTTGAGTCGCCGATGCCGGCGGGCGGCCCGACAATTGCCGTATGGCCCGGCACAGCGCACACGCGAACGATCCGGCGACCCTGACGGTCAAGGGGCGGGACGTCAGGCTGCGCACCATCGGCTTCGTGCTGCTGGCCGGCCTGGCCATCTGGTTCATCGCCGCCAACACGAAGTCGGTCACCATCAGGCTGTGGGTCCCCACCGTCACGCTCCCGCTGTGGAGCGTCCTCACGGTCACGCTTCTCGCGGGCATGATCCTCGGTCTGCTCGTCGCCCACCGGCGCTCCCGCCGCTAGCGGCCCGCGGCGGAGGCGCCCGTCTTCAGCGGTTCAGTAGTGGGGTACGACGGCCACGGGGCAGACCGCCTGCTGGATCACGGCGTGGGTCACCGGGCCGGTACGCGCGATGCTGAGACGGTCGGTGAGCCGGTGTCCGACGACCAGCAGCTCCGCTCCGGACGCCGCCTTCAGCAAGGCGTCGGAGGGTTTGCCGTCCACCACCGTCCGGTGGACCTCGACATCGGCGTACTTGTCGCCCCACACCTGCGTCACGGCGGTGAGGAACTGCAGCCACTCCTCGGCCCGCTCCGGATCGCCAACCAGACCGATCTCTCCCGGGCCCAGGGTGAGGGGGTCGGGAGCGCGCCAGGCGTGCAGGACGCTCAGCCGCGCGTGACGCGCCCGGGCCGCCTCGAAGGCGAACTCGATCACCTCGTCGCACGGTTCCGTGACATCGACGCCGAGGACCACGTCCCGCCGGCCGCTGGGGGCCGCTTCCTGGGTCTCCCCCGCCGTGTCGTCGGCCCGTACGAGGACGACGGGTCCGGTGGCCCTCGCCACGACCTCGCGCGCGACCGACCCCACCAGCAGTCCGGTGATGCGGCCCAGCCCGCGCGAGCCCAGCACCAGCGGCTCGGCGTCGGCCGACGCCTTCACCAGGGCGGCGGAGGCAGGCCCCTCGACCTGCTCGTCGTACACCCGCACGTCGGGGCAGGCCGCGCGCACACGTTCCTCCGCCTGTCGCAGCAGACGCCGCGCCCGGTGCCGCCCGGCCGCGTCGGTGATCTCCGCCTCCCCCGGGCGCGGGTGCCAGTTGCGCACATGCAGCAGCCGCAGCGGCCGTCCGCGGAGAACGGCCTCACGAGCCGCCCACTCGGCGGCGGCGAGGCTCTCGGGGGAACCGTCGATCCCGACGGCAACAGGTGCAAGCATCACGCCCACCTCCAGAAGACCTTCCCTCTGTATCAGCGTCACGCGGGAGCGGTGTCCCGTACAGGGGCCGCCGGGTCCACCCGCGGGGATTTCCGGAGGCCCTGTCGGCACCGTGGCCGGGGCCCTTCGGCCCTACGGCCGGCGGACGGGCGGAGGTGTCATGGAAGGGAACCGAGGGCCAAGAAGACACGGAGAAGCGGAGTGAGACCGCGCACCGTGCAATGAGGATCCGCAAGAAGCGGGCGGCCCTCGGTTCCCTCCCGGCCGACGTGCGACCGGCTCCGTGCTCCGCGACCCTGGAAGGCGAGGGCGGCGCCGCGAGGAGCACCTATGGACTGGGAAACGATCCACAAGGACACCGCACCCGTGGTCCCGCCCCGTCTCACCGACTACGAAGAAGCCCGGGCGGCGTTCACCTGGGACCGGGCGCGCGGCGCGCTGGCCGGGCTGCCGGGCGGCGGGCTCAACATCGCGCACGAGGCGGTGGACCGGCACGCGGTGTCCGGGCGGGCGGACAAGGTCGCGCTGCGGTGCATCGCGAGGGACGACGCCGTCACCGACGCGAACGTACCGGTGTGCGTATCGACGACGCGGACACGCCACAGCTCACCACGCTGTCCGGAAGCGCCGACTTCCTCGTCGCCCACGCCCCGTGAGCGCTGTCGCCGTCGCCCCGGCGCGGACCGGGTGACCGGTCACGAGGAGGGTTCCGGCAGCTCGCGGTGGAGCACGACCTCGAGGACACCGGTGTCCGGTCCGTGCGAGACGACCTCGTAGGCGTCCTTCACGCGCTCGAGGGGGAACCGGTGGGTGACGAGCGGGGAGACCGTGAGGCGTCCGTAGGCCAGCAGGTCGAGGAGCCAGGGCGTGGAGGAGGTGTCGACCTGGCCGGTGCTGATCGTGACGTTCTTGCACCACAGGGCCTCGAGATGGAGGGTGACGGGCTTGCCGTGCATGCCGACGCCGGCGATGTGCCCGCCCGCGCGCACCACGCGGGTCGCCAGGAGGAAACCGTCCGGATCGCCCGTGGCCTCGATGACGACGTCGGCGCCGGGCCCGTCGGAGAGCTCGGCGACCATCTGCCCGGGGAGTTCGGCGGCATGGGCGCCCATACGGGCGGCGTACGCCAGTCGGGACGGCGACAGGTCCACCGCGACGATCCGCCGGGGCGAGTACAGACGGGCCAGGGCCACTGCGGCCAGGCCCACAGGACCCGCGCCCACCACGACGACGGTGTCCCCCGGGCCCACGTGTCCGTTGCGCACCCCGACCTCGTAGGCGGTCGGGAGGAGCTCGGCGAGCAGGACCGCCTCGTCGAGCGGGAGGTACAGGGGCCGGCGGTGCGTGGAGGAGTCGGCGAAGGGAACACGGACGAACTCGGCCTGCGTGCCGTTGATCTCCCGGCCGAGGATCCATCCGCCGCCGCCCCGGCACTGTCCGTACATGGCGTCGTGGCAGGACGGGCAGTGCCCGCATGCCGACACCGACGACACGATCACCTGGTGTCCGGCACGCCGGGTGCGCACGGCCCGGCCGACCTCCACCACCTCGCCGACGGCTTCGTGACCGAGGACCGTCCCCGGCGTCACCTCGGGAAGGTCGCCCCGCAGGATGTGCAGGTCGCTGCCGCAGACGGTGGTCGCGTCGACGCGCACGATCGCGTCGGTGTCCTCCTCGATCACGGGATCGGGAACCGTGTCCCACGACGTCCGCCCGGGACCGTGGTAGACCAGTCCGCGCATGGCCGCTCCCTCGCTCGGCGTCCCCTCTCCACCGTCACCCCCCGGGGACCGCCGGGCAACACGGCGCCTCGCGTTCCCCTGGCGTCACGAGGCGATCACGCGGACCGCCGTGACCTTGTACTCGGGACAGGAGGTGACGGTGTCCGCGTGGCCGGAGGTGAGGCGGTTGACCCCGCTCGCCGGGAAGTGGAAGGAACAGAAGACCTGTCCGGGCGCGGTCTGTTCGCCGATGCGGGCGACGAGCCGGGCCCGGCCGTGCCGGCTCTCCAGGGTGACCGGCTCGCCGTCGCGTACGGCGTACCGGTGGGCGTCGTCGGGGTGGAGGTCGAGGAGGTCGACGGGGTCGAGGACGATGTTCGCGCCGCGTCGGGTCATGCTGCCGGAGTTGTAGTGCGCCCAGCGCCGTCCGGTGACCAGGATGAGCGGATAGTCGTCGTCGGGGTGCTCACCGGGCGGCAGATAGGGGGCTGCGGCCAGGTGGGCGCGGCCGTCGGCGGTGGCGAACCGGTCCTGGTAGAGCTTCGTCTCACCAGGGCGGCCGGGATCCCGGCAGGGCCACGGAACGGCGCCTTCCCGGTCCAGCCGGTCATGGGACACCCCGGCGAAGACGGGGGCGAGGCGGCCGCACTCGGCCAGGGCGGCGGCCGGTGTGGGGCAGCCGAGGCCGGCGCCCATGGCCGACGCGACGGCGTGCACGACGTCGAAGTCGCTGCGGGCCTCCCCCGGCGGGGGCACGGCGGGGCGCACCCGCTGGAACCGGCGGTCGAAGTTGACGAAGGTGCCGTCCTTCTCCAGCCAGGACGCGACGGGCAGCACCACGTCGGCACGGCGGGCGGTCTCGGACAGGAACAGTTCGCTGCACACGACGAGCGGGCACGCGTCCAGGGCCGCGGCCACCTCGTTGGCGTCGGGATCGGTGGCGCACACGTCCTCCCCGATGACCCACAGCGCCCGCAGCTCTCCCGTCCGCGCGGCGGCGAACATCTCCGGGATGCGCAGACCGGGCCGCCCGGGCACCGGGACGCCCCACACCGCCTCGGCGCGGGCCCGTGCCGTCGGGTCGACCACCTTGCCGTAGCCGGGCAGGAGGTCGGGGAGCGCGCCCATGTCGGAGGCGCCCTGGACGTTGTTCTGACCCCGCAGGGGGTTGACCCCGTACCCCCGGCCGGTGCCGACGGCGCCGCGCAGGATCGCCAGATTGGCCAGGGACCGCACCCCGTCGGTGCCGTGCAGGTGCTCGGTGACCCCCAGGCCGTAGACGATCGCGGGGCACTCGGCCTCGCCGTACAGCCGGGCGGCGGTGACGAGGTCGGCGGCGGGGACACCGGTGATGTCCGCGACCCGGTCCGGCGGGTAGTCGGCCAGCAGCTCGGTGAGCCGGTCCAGTCCGGTGGCCCGCTCGCGCAGGAACTCCTCGTCGGTGAGCCCTTCGGCGAGCAGGACGTGCGCGAGTCCGTGGAACAGCGCCACATTGGTGCCGGGGCGGGGTCGCAGGTGCACATCGGCGTGCTCGGCGAGGCCCACGGCGCGCGGATCGGCGACCACCAGCCCGGCCCCGCGCAGCACGCTGCGGAGCAGCCGTGCCCCGACCACCGGGTGGGCCTCGACCGGGTTGGCCCCCACCACCAGCAGACAGTCGGACCGTTCGACGTCGTCGAAGCCGTCGGTGCCGCCGGACAGGCCGAAGGACGCGGTCAGGCCGGCCGCGGACGGCGAGTGGCACAGGCGAGAGCAGTTGTCGACGTTGTTGGTGCCGATGACGGTCCGCATGAACTTCTGGACGAGGTAGTTCTCCTCGTTGGTGGCACGGGCGGAGGAGATCGCCGCCACGGCGTCCGGGCCGCCGTCCGCGAGGGCCGCGCGCAGCCCGCGGGCGACATGACCGAGCGCCTCCTCCCAGCCGACGGGCTCCAGGCGGCCACCACGCCTCAGGAACGGCCGGGTGAGCCGTTCGGGAGAAGTGAGAAATCCGTGGGTGAAGCGGCCTTTGACGCAGGCGTGCCCCTGGTTGACCGGGCCGTCGCGGGCCGGGAGTACGGCTGTGACCTCGCCGCCTGCCGTGACGACGTCCAGGGTGCAGCCGACGCCGCAGTATCCGCAGGTGGTGCGGGTGGCGGGCGGCCGGTGGGCGGAGGTGGTCCCGCGTGCCGGGCCGGGTTCGGCGAGCGCACCGGTGGGGCAGGTGTCGACACAACCGCCGCACGCCACGCAGTCGGACTCGGCCCAGGGCCCGCCGGTGCCGGGGGCGACCACGGTGTCGGCGCCCCGGCCGGCCAGGGTCAGGGCGAAGGTGCCCTGCACGTCGGCGCACATGCGGACGCACCGGCCGCAGGCGATGCACAGGTCCCGGTCCAGCCGGACGTAGGGGTGGGAGTCGTCCCCGCCCCGGCCGCCGGCGCCCTGCGCCGTGTCGGGGGCGACTCCCGACGACCGGCAGACCTCGGCCAGTTCACTGGGGTTGTCGTCGGAGAGGGCACGGGGCGGCAGGGCCGAGACGATGACCTCCACCGCCTCCCGGCGCAGCCGCCGTAGCTCGTCGGTGCCGGTCTCGACCTGTACACCGGGGTCGGCCGGGGTCACACAGGCCGCCACGGTCCGTCCGTCGGCGGCCACGAGGCAGGTACGGCAGGATCCGGCCGGGGAGATCCGGTCGTCGGAGCACAGCGAGGGCAGATCGATCCCGGCCGCCTTCACCGCCGCGAGCAGGGAGGCCCCGTCGGGCACGGTGACGCCCGTGCCGTCGACGCGGATCTCGACTCCGGTCATGGTCCCCATCCCGCCAGTCGGTCGCCGTAGACGCGGGCGAGGCTGTGCACGGCGGGCGGGATGCGCCGTCCGAACGCACACAGACTCGCCTCGGCCAGGACATGTGCGAGCCGCTTCCACTCGTCGCCGGGACCGGTGCCGGCGCCGGCCAGTTCCAGGCCTCGGCCCGAGCCCACCCGGCAGGGGGAGCACGCGCCGCAGCTCTCCGCCGCCGCGAACTCCCACACGTGCCGGAGCAGGTCCTGCGGCGCGACGTGCTGGTCGAAGGCGACCAGCCCGGCATGGCCAAGGGCGGCGCCGCGGGCCGCCAGGCCGGCCGTGGTGAGCGGCACGTCCAGTGCGTCGGGGGCCAGGAACCCGCCGAGGGGGCCGCCCACCTGGACGGCGGTCAGCTCACTGCCCTCCTTCAGCCCACCGCCCAGGTCGGTGACGATGCGCGCCAGCGAGGCGCCCAGCTCCACCTCGTACACCCCCGGCCGGGCGAACCGCTCCGAGAGACAGACCAGTTTCGTGCCGGTCTCCTCCGGCGTTCCGCGCCGGGCATGGGCTTCTCCGCCCCGGGCGACGATCCAGGGGACGGCCGCGAGGGTCTCCACGTTGTTCACCACGGTCGGCTCGTCCCACAGCCCGCGGGCGGTCGGGTAGGGCGGGCGCGGCCGGGCGCAGCCCCGGTCCCCTTCCAGACTCGCGATCAACGCGGTCTCCTCACCGGCCACGTACGATCCGGCGCCCTCGACCACCCCGACGTCCAGGGTGGTGTCCGTGCCGTGCACGCGGGGGCCGAAGTGCCCGTCGGCGTAGGCTTCCGCGGCCGCTTCCCGCATCCGTGCCAGCGCCTGCGGATACTCGGAACGGACCAGCACCACCGCCCGGCGGGCGCCGCAGGCGAAGCAGGCCAGCGCGAGCCCTTCGAGCACCCGCCGCGGGTCGGCCTCCATCAGCAGCCGGTCGGCGTACGACCCGGGGTCCCCCTCGTCGCCGTTGGCCACCACCACGGTGCCGGGCGTCCGGCCGGCCGCCTCCCACTTCGCCGCCACCCGGAAGCCCGCTCCCCCACGTCCGCGCAGCCCGGAGGCGGCGACCTCCCGCCGGACCCGGGCGGGGTCGCCGGCCGTCACGATCCGCGGCCACACCTGCCACGCCGGTTCACCGGCGACCGCACCCGCCAGCAGCACGGGGTCGCCGGTGTCGTCGGCCACCGGGATCCGAGGAGCGGTGGGCGGCTCGCGCCCTGCCAGCTGTCCGGGGAGCGAGGGCCCCGTGCAGGGCGTGGCCCCGTCCAGCGCGGCGGGGCCGGCGTAGCAGTACCCCAGGCAGCGGACGGCCTGCAGCGAGGTCCCGCCGTCCGGTGAGACGGCGCCCGCGGTGACGCCCAGTTCCTGCTCGACCTGGGTGACGTGCCGTCCCGCCTGCGCGGCGAAGCACGCCGTCGCCGTGCAGACCCGCACATGGCGACGGCCGTGGGGGGCGCGGAGGTCGGCGTAGTAGGCGGCAGGTCCGAGTGCTGCGGCTGCGGGGAGGCGCAGACCGGCGGCGACGGCCGGGGCCCAGCTCCCGGGGTCGGCCGTCGTGCCCTTCCTGACCTGGGCCAGACGTTCGACCAGCCGCTCACCGGCTTTCCCGCGTCGTTCCGAGAGGGCTCGGAACGCGTCGAAACGGCCGGTGGGACGCATGACAGCCATGTCTTCATCGTGGCGGCAGTGACACGGCACCACAATCCGGGCCCGGCGCCGCGTCCCGGGACCCGTCCGGAACCACGACGACGGGGCAGGCGGAGTGGTGCAGCAGTCCGTGAGCGACCCGGCCGAGCTGCAGCCCGACGTGTCCGTCCCCACGTCGTGCGCCGACGACCAGCAGGTCCGCCCGGTACGAGGCCTCCAGGAGGACCCCGCGGGCGTATCCCTCTACGGTGCGCCGGTACACGCGGAGGTCCGACGGGACGTGGCGCAGCGCCGTGTCGAGTTCCTCGGCCGCGCGCTTCTCGTGGAGGCGGGCGGACTCACCGTACGCCAGGGGGTGGTCGGCGGACTCACGCACGGGGCACCGCCAGGCCCGTACGGCCTCGAGAGCCACCCCTCGTCGCCGCGCCTCCTCGACGGCGAAGCGCACGGCCGCCGATGCCTCGACGTCCTCGCCCACCCCGACGACGACACGGCCGTGCACCGGCGGCGCCGCCTGGTTGTCATGGCTGCCGCGCAGCACGACCACCGGGCAGTCGGCGTGGGCGGCGACGGCCAGGCTGACGGAGCCGAGCAGCAGCTCGGCGAGCCCGCTGCGGCCACGCGTGCCCACGACCAGCGCGGCAGCGTCGCGTCCCTCGCGCACCAGGGCGTGCTCCGGTTCCTCCGGCACCACGTCGGCGGTGACCCGCAGGCCGGGGTGACGGGCACGGGCACGCCGGGCACCGGCGTCGGCGATCTCCCGTGGCGTCGGCGGCCCGGACGGACGGCCGACGTCCCGGGCGAGCGCGGCCCCCTCGTACCGGTCCCACAGGAAGGCGTACACCACCCGCAGCGACACCTCGCGCAGCACTGCCTCGTCAGCCGCCCAGTCGACGGCGCGCAGGCTCGGCTCCGAGCCGTCCACGCCCACGACCATGAACTCGCCGGCGTCTCGTCCTGCCGCTGCGTCCATGATCCTCAGTCCTTCGTGGGGCGCGGTGCGCCGGGGATCAGTGCGGCGAGGCGATGTGCTCGGAGACCGAGACGACGCCGTCCACACTCCGGCACAGCCTCTCGATGACGGGAATCAGCATCTTGATGTCGACAGACCCGCCGAGAGTCACCCGTCCCTCGTGCACCTCTACCGTGACCTGTTCGGCTGCGGGGCCCAGCGTCCGCCGGAGAACGTCTCCCGTGATCTCGTCCTGGATGGCGTCGTCGCGGCGCAGAAAGATCCGGAGGAGATCGCTCCGGCTGACGATGCCCTGGAGCCGGTCGGTCTCGTCCACCACGGGCAGCCGCTTGACGTCCTGCACCGCCATGAGACGGGCCGCCTCGACCACGGTCCACTCGGGTCGCGCGCACACGGCGGGGGCCGACATGAGTTCCTCGGCGCGTGTCCCCTCGGCCTTGGCCCGCTCCCAGGCCTCGAGGTGCGGGATCGGCGTCCGCCCTGACGGGTCGGGCTGGGAGGACGACTTGCGCAACAGATCCGCCTCGGACACCACGCCCATGGGCCGGTCCAGCTCGTCCACCACCGGCACCGCGGTGACGTCGTTGTCTCTCAGCAGCTCGACGATCTCCTTGAAGGGCATGTCACGCCGCGCCCGGACCACGTTGCGGCTCATCAGCTCTGCGACCGTGCGGTGCTGCATGGTGTCGCCTCCCTGGTCAGCCCTGCGGACACGTCTCGCGTCACAGCCTCATTGTGAGGAGACGGCGGCCTCCGCGCGACTCCGGCCGTGCCGTCGCGGAGGCTCGGCCGCGCGCCCGCCCCACGGCGGGATGACGCGAGGCAATTTACGAAGAATAATTCGCGTATTTCTTGACGGGTAAGGCGGAGGCGAGTGACGCTTGAGTCATCCCCCGACACCACCGGCACTTCCCGAAGGGGGCCGCCGTGCTCCATCAGCCCCTCACTCACCCCGCGATCCCTGCCGACCGGGTCTCACCGGTTCCTCCGCCACGTCCGGTGACCGCTCTTCTGACGGACTCGGTCCAGGACGTCGCCGTCATCGACACCGCTCTGCGACTGGCCGTCCCGCTCCGGGCGCCGCTGCTGCTCGTCGCCGTCCTGCCGCACGCCCGCCCATCGGTCACCGCCGAGGCGGACGCGTGTGCAGCCCGTGCGGTGGTGGGCAGGGTGCTGCCCAGGGTGCGGCGGGCCGGCCTGGACCACATCCCCGTCGTCCACCGCGTCGCGCCGCGCGGCACCCGGCTGCGGGCGGCGGGCGCGGTACTCGACGTCGCCGCCCGCCACTTGTCCTCGGTGCTGGTGGCCGCCGCCCGGGGACCGGCCGGACTGGACGCCCACCTCCTGGCCGAGGCCTCCGCCCTGCGGTGCGGCCCGTTCGTGCACACCGCCGCGCCGACGGCCTGGACTCCGTCCGCAACCCAGCGGTACCGCCCCGGCGCGAAGGACCGGCCGACAGCCCCCACTGGGGAGGCTTGAGGGGCATCCGCACCGCAGAATCACCGTTATGAGTAGATTCTGGTCGGTCCGGAGACCGTCCCCGGCCTCGGGCCGGCAGGCCCCTCAGGTGAGCCGCTCACCGCAGCCGGCCCGCATGCTGGCTCTGGCCACGGCCGGCTTCATGACCGGCTTCTGGGCGTGGGCTCTGCTGGGACCGCTCGGCCCGACGCTCCGTGAGGACCTGGGCCTCAGCTCGTTCCAGCAGTCCCTGGTGGTGGCCGTGCCGGTCGTCGTCGGCTCGCTCGGCCGGATCCCGGTCGGAGCACTGACCGACCGCGTGGGGGCCCGCCGGATGTTCCCCCTCGTCTGCGCCCTCACCATCCTGCCCGTGCTCTACCTGGGGCATCTGGCCGACTCCTTCGCCGAGTTCCTCATCGGCGGCTTCTTCCTCGGGCTGGGCGGCACCACGTTCGCCGTCGGCGTCCCGTTCGTCAACGCCTGGTACCCGCCCGAACGGCGCGGCCTGGCGCTCGGCATCTTCGGCGTCGGGACGGGCGGCACCGCCGTCTCGGCGTTCACCACCGTCCAGCTGGCCGACGCCGTCGACCGGAGTTTCCCCTTCACCCTCGTCGCGGGCATCCTGGCCGTCTACGCCGTCACCGCCCACTTCCTCCTGCGCGACCACCCGGCACGCGCCGTCCCGGGCGGCTCGCTCCTCGCCCGCACCACCGCCACCATGCGGATGCCCACCGCCTGGCAGCTGGCCTTCCTCTACGCCGTGGGGTTCGGCGGGTTCGTGGCCTTCAGCGTCTACCTTCCCACCTATCTCACCACCGCCTACGATCTCGGGCGTTCCGACGCCTCCCTGCGCACCGCCGGCTTCGTCGTCCTCGCGGTCGCCGCACGCCCGGTGGGCGGCTGGCTCTCCGACCGGTTCCATCCCACACCCGTACTCATCGGGGCGTACGCCGCCATCACCGCGCTCGCGCTCCTCGCCTCCCTCCAACTCGCGCTGATGCCCTTCGGCACCCTGGCCTTCCTCGGCATGGCCGCGGCCCTGGGAACCGCCTCGGGCGCCGTGTTCGCCCTGGTCGCCCGCGTCGTGCCCGCCGGCCAGGTCGGATCGGTCACCGGTCTGGTCGGCGCCGCCGGCGGACTGGGCGGCTTCTTCCCGCCTCTGGTCATGGGCGCGGTGTACAGCGTCTCCGACGACTACACCTGGGGATATCTGCTCCTGGCCCTCATCGCCGCCGCCGCGTGTGCCTTCACCGCGACCGTGATCCGGCACCATGCCCTGCCTCCGGACGTACGCGGGCGAGGCGCCTGACACCAGGTGCGAGCCGGAAGCGGCCGGCCTCGCGACGGCCGCGCGTCAGCTGCGTGCGGGAGCTCGGACACTGCGGCGCCGGGCGGACGGAACGGCTCTCGGCGGGAGGACCCCGGCCCGGGTTGCACGGCGGCTATTTGCGGCGATCGTGGAGTCATGCGGCCGCCGGCGAGGTGCCCTGACGAGGCGAGACGAGGAGGACTGCGGTGCCTGAGACCCCCCACATCGTCAGCGATGTGATGACGCAGACGGTCGTGGCCGTCGGACGCGACGCGCCCTTCAAGGAGATCGTGCAGACCATGGAGAGCTGGAAGGTCAGTGCCATGCCGGTCCTGGAGGGCGAAGGACGTGTCGTCGGCGTCGTCTCCGAGGCCGACCTGCTGCCCAAGGAGGAGTTCCGCGAGAGCGACCCGAGCCTCTTCGAGCAACGCCGGCGCCTGTCCGACGTCGCCAAGGCCGGGGCGGTGACGGCGGAGGAGCTCATGAGCACACCCGCCATCGCGGTCCACGCCGACGCCACCCTGGCGCAGGCGGCCAGGATCATGGCCGTCCGGCACGTCAAGCGGCTGCCCGTGGTCGACGACATCGGCATGCTCCAGGGCATCGTCAGCCGAGCCGACCTGCTGAAGGTCTTCCTGCGGCCGGACGAGGAGATCGAGGAGGAGGTGCGCCGCACCGTGGTGTCCTACCTCTTCCCGGCCGTCAGCCACGCCATCCACGTGAACGTGCACGAGGGAGTCGTCACGCTCCGCGGGCACATCCATGACACCTCGCTCATCTCGGTCGCCGTACGCCTCGTGCGCGCCGTGGAAGGCGTCGTGGACGTCGTGCCGCAGCTCACCGGTGAGTCAGCCGGCCGGGACGGGCCCGGGTCACCCCAGTGACCGTGGGCGAGGACGGCCGCCGGCCGGCGGATCAGGGCTGGATGTCGAGGACGTCCGACACCGGGCGGCGCGGCGTGCTCGGTCCTCCGGGGCCGTACCCCAGGCGCAGCAGCATCTGGGCGCAGCCCGTCCCGGACACCGGATCGCGCAACGGCCAGCGCAGGTCGCTCCATTCGATGGGCTGGGTGGCGAAGGAACTGGACAGGCCCTCGAGGGTGGCCAGCAGCAGGACGCGCTCCATGGCCTGACCGGCGCGGAGCCAGTCTTCCGTGTGGTCGTTGCCCGTGCTGATGAGGGCCAGTTGAGGAGTGTTCTCGAAGTCCGCGGCGTCACGGCCCGCCACCCTCCGGAGACCCTCGAAGTCGCGCATGGGGGCCCTGCCCCCACGCTTGCGCGGACCGAAGGCGTAGAGCGGGACTCCGTCGTCGGCGGTGTCCGCCGACGGGGCGTCGGTACGCGTCCAGCGCGCAAGGTCCTGATCGCTCCCGGGGTCGGTGATGTTGCGTGCCTCGGCCTCCTGGATCAGTTCCAGCACCTCCCGCAGATGCCATGAGGCCGGGAAGCTCAGCACCGCTCCCTCGACGCGAGCGGCTGCGCCCAGGGCCTCCCGCACGCGCTGGGGGATCTCCCTCTCCTCGAACGGGAAGCGACTGCTGTGCCGCCGGCGGATCGCGGGATACAGCGCGCCGAGTCCGCTCTCGTCGGCCGCGGCGCCGGTCAGCCGCACTCGGGCGAGCAGCGTCCGGTCGGTGGGGTCCGGCAGCAGCCGGGTCTCCGGGGACCAGCCGTCGTGGGCCGCGGCGACCCGCAGGTTCAGCAGGGCGGCGCCGCAGCCGAGGTGGAGGGCGCGTGCGCCGGGGTCGGAGTGCGGCATGCCGCGCTCGAGGTCGGCGTGGAGGTCGAACGTGCGGCTGTGCCGGAAGTAGCGGAACAGCCAGGGCTGCGCGTTGTGCATCGACGGGGCGGCGGCAGCGGCGTGGACCAGGGCCGTCACCTCCGCGTCGGCCGGTGCCTGTCGGCTCACGGGAACCTCCCTCGCGCGTCGGCGGCCTCCGGCCGCCTACTGGTCGGCCGGGGTGATGCGCCGGCCCGTGAGACGCGTGGGCCGGATCGACACCCACATCTCGCGTGCGCCGCCCGCCCAGGGGTCGGTGTGTGCCCGGTGGGCGAGCCTACGCACGGCGTCGGGCTCCGTGACGACGTTCGCGGGGCCGACCGCGAGCACGCTCCAGCCCTGGCTCATCGCTTCGTCCACGTGATCGACCTCGAAGGCGACCTCGGTTCCGACAGCCGCCGCGGGCACGGAGTCGGGCGTGGTCCGGAAGACGATCGCGTCCTCCACGGTCTCGTAGTTGACCGGAACGACCGCGGGACGGCCGTCGGGCGTCGACACCGCGATGCGCCCCACGCCGTGCGTGGACAGCAGGCGCCGGCATTCCTCCGGGCGGAGGTCCCGCAGCTGCGGTCGCAGCAGGGCGTGTCCCTGACCGGGTGGCAGGTCGACGCCTGACCCGCGCAGGGCCGTGACGGTGGTGCCCAGCGCGTCGGCCAGCCTGAAAAGAGTCGCCATGGTCGGATCGGCCGACCGTTCCTCCAGGTACGCCAGGTACTCCGGCGACATCCGGGCGCGGCGGGCCGTCTCCTCCCGGCTGAGCCCGCGCCTCCGGCGTTCGACGGCCACGCGCCGGCCGATGTCACCGGGGCCGGGCGTCCCGGCCGGCCGAGGAGCCGCGGACACGGCCTCCGCCTCGCCCGTGTCCGGCGGGGAGGACTCGCGGGCGGACCGCCCGTGCTCCAGGTGCTTGATGTGTGCGTCGGGCCCGGGGGACACGAGCGTCACGTCGTCCGTGTCCGACCAGCGCACGTCGTACGGGGGTGTCCCGTCCTCGTGGTGGAGTCCGACGATCTCGCCGTCGCGCCTGGCCGCGCCGGTCCTCCGGCTTTCGATGACGAGCCGGTCGCCGAGGTGAGCTCGCATGATCGCCGCCCTCTCCTCAGAATGATGCTGTATCCAACGTGCCACGCGGGACACGTCACCGCACGGGACGGCCGGCGGACGCAACCCCGGCTCAGCCGGTGTTCACGATGCGCGGCGCCTCGATGTCGCGCTCGGCGGTGTTCAGCAACCGCCGGGCGAGGTTCTCCACGGCCCGGCCCGCGGCCAGCTCGTCGCCGATCTCGGGCACGTAGGCGTCCGCCGGGTGGCAGTGCGCGGTGCCGCGGCCGGTGAGCGCCGTGGTGCCGGTGTCCAGCACCACGTGTGCCCGCGTGGTGCCGTCGTCGTCCTCGAAGAGGTGGAGTCGCATGGTCCACTCCGTCGTGTGCGGCATCGCTGTCCTCCTCAACGTGCGGCCCCCGAAGGCGGCAGGCCGGTGCACCGCTTCCGGGCCCCTCCGGTCCACGATGCGCCGGGGAGGGGATTGGGGTACTCCTCGTAGGAGGAGCCCGCTGCGCCCGGCATGCCGGCGACGTCCGGACCATCCACCCGTCGGGGACGCGTCCACTCTCGTCCCCGTCATTGCCAGCTTCGTACGAGACGGAGGCCGCCGCCATGCAACCAGTCGTCACCGTGGGCCTGGACGGGTCACCGGAGAGTCTTGCCGCTGCTCGCTGGGCCGCCGACGAGGCCGAGAAGCGCAAGCTCACCCTCCGTCTGATGCACGCCTGGCCGCTCCTGGCTCCGGAACCGACCCACGTCCCCTCCGAAGTCGACCAGAACTACTGGGCGAAGCGTCTCGTCCACACGGCCCAGGCGGAACTCCAGGCGCGTCATCCGGGCCTGTCCGTCGTCGGGAACCTGGTCGCCGACGACGCCCAGAACGCGCTGCTCCAAGCAGCGACGGAGTCCGAGATGCTCGTGCTCGGTTCGCGAGGGCTGGAGCCCGTCCAGAGTTACTTCCTCGGCGATGTGAGCATGCCCGTCGTGGCACGGGCGGAGCGTCCGGTAGTACTGGTCCGCGGCCCGAGCGACGGGGAAGGGGCGGCACCGGCACCCGCGGAGCGCGTGGTCGTGGCCCTGAAATTGCACGGTTCGTCCGACGACCTGCTCGACTTCGCCTTCCACAGCGCTGCCGCCAGAGGCGTTCCCCTCCAGGCCGTCCACGGCCGGAGCGTGCCACTCCACGCACGCGTTCCCTGGGGCGTGGACCACCACGTCACCGAGGAGATCACGGGGGACGCGCAGAAGGAACTGGGCAAGGCGCTTCGCCCCTGGCGCGAGAAGTACCCGCAGGTGGACGTGGTCGAGGGCATCCGTCTCGACAGCCCTGCGAAGGCCGTCGTCCGAGCCGCCGAAGGCGCCGCGCTGCTCGTCGTCGGCCGACGCGAACACCGTCCGGGCCTGGCGCCCCACCTGGGTCCCGTGGCTCAGGCGGCCATTCATCACGGGCGCTGTCCCGTCGCTGTGGTTCCGCACGCCTGAGCCCTGCAACCGCGGGGGGCCGGCGGGATCGGCCCCCCAGGTCTCGCGCGGGGCGAGCAGGTGGTGCGGGGAGCGTAGGTTCGTCCTGCGCGGTTCACTGGAACGCCGCGTGGATCTCCTGTTCGGTCGCGGAATGGGACACCAGCAGGAGCTCGTCCCCCGCTCGCAGGCGGATCGCCGGATCGGGCACGGTGGGCTGTCCGTCACGGACGATCGTCGCGACCACCGTCCCTTCCGGGAGGCCGACCTCGCCGAGGGCCCGGCCCACCGCCCTGGACCGGGGCGTGATGGCGGTTTCGATGACGTCGACGCCGGCCTTGCTGAGCCGCAGCAGGGCGACCGTGTCGGTGGCCCCGGTGGCCTCCTCGATGAGGGAGATCAGCGGGGTGGCGGCGGGTACGGCGACGTCGACGCCCCAGCGCGCGTCGAACAGCCAGGCGTTGTCGGCGTCGTTGACGCGGGCGGCCACGCGGGGCACCGAGAACTGCCGTTTGGCGAGCAGGCTGATGACGAGGTTGTCCTCGTCGTCCCCGGTGGTGGCGATGACCACGTCGGTGGTCAGCGCACCGGCGTGTTCCAGGAGGGCGGGTTCGCACGCGTCCCCCGCGACCAGCAGCACGCCGGGGAGGCGGCCCTGGAGTTCGGCCACGCGGTCGTCGTCGCTGTCGATCAGGGTGACCTCGTTGCGGGCCGCGGAGAGCACCTGGGCGATCTGGGTGCCGAGGCGTCCCGCGCCGGCGATGAGCACGTTCACGTCCCCAGCTCCTTGTCGAGGAAGCCGCGCAGCCGGCCGAGCGCGGTGGCGGCGACGGCGAAGGTCACCAGGTCGCCCGCGCGTGCGGGCGTGCTGTGCGCGGGGACCAGGGAGCGACCGGCACGGGTGACCTCGACGACGCGTATCTCGCCGTCCACGTCGAACTCCGTCAGCCGCCGCCCGATGAGGTAGTCGGGTACCTCGGAACGGACGAGCAGCGTCTCTCCGTTGCCGAAGCTGAGTTCGGGGCTCAGGTGGCGGTGCAGCAGCATCTGGTGGATCTGGTGCACGGTCCAGCGGACGCTGGCGATCGTGGGGATGCCGAGTTCGCGGTAGATGTCGGCACGCCGGGGATCGTAGATGCGGGCGAGGACGATCGGCACCCGGTAGGTCTCCTTCGCCGTCCGCGCGCAGACGATGTTGCTGTTGTCCCCGGAGGTGACGGCCACGAAGGCGTCCGCGTGCTCGATCCCGGCGGCCCTGAGCACCGCGCGGCTGAAGCCGTTGCCCTCGTGGAAGCGGATGCGCGGGCTGTCGGGCAGCCGCCGGGCCGCCTGGCCACGCCGGTCGACGACCTGCACGTCGTGTCCTTCCGCGGCGAGCAGGCCGGCGAGGGTGGAGCCGACCCGTCCGCAGCCGACGACGATCACCTTCACCGTGGGTCTCCTTTCCCGCGGGCGGCGCGGCGCAGCCACCCCTTGCGGGCCTCGTCCGCGAGGAGGGGCAGGGTGCCGAGCCCGGCCAGGACCGCCCAGTCGGCGGCGTCGAGCGGGGCGGTGTTGAAGACGGCCTGCAGGGGCGGCGCATAGCTGATCGCGACCATGAAGGCGACACCGAACCCGCCTGCTGCCAGCAGGGCGGGATTGGACAGCAGACCTGCTTTCAGGATGCTCTGACGATCGGTGCGCACCGCCAGGGACACGAAGAACTGGCTGAGCACGATCCCTCCCTGGGCCAGCGTGACGGCCTCCCGGTAGACGGGGTGGTCCTCCGTGAAGTCGTCGAACGGGATGCCGGCGGAGTGAATGTGCCAGAAGAACACGGCGCACACTCCGAGCGCCTGGATGCCGCCGAGGAAGAGGATGCGTCCCACGACGGAGGCCGAGAACAGCCGCTCGCGCCGGGAGCGGGGCGGGCTGTCCATCACGTCGGGCTCGGGCCGTTCCGCGCCCAGCGCCAGGGCCGGCATCACGTCCGAGCCCAGGTCGATCGCCAGGATCTGCACCGCGCTGATGGGCACCAGCGGGAATCCCGCGAACGTCGCCGCCAGGACCGGGCCGAGCTCGCCGATGTTGCTGCTGAAGACGTAGATCAAGAACTTGCGGATGTTCCGGTACACGGACCTGCCGAGCCGCACCGCCGCCGCGATGGACGCGAACGAGTCGTCCAACAGCACCATCGAGGCCGCCTCCCGGGCGACATCGGTGCCCGAAGCGCCCATCGCCACGCCGATGTCCGCGTGCTTGAGCGCGGGGGCGTCGTTGGCTCCGTCGCCGGTGACCGCCACCACCTCGCCCCGGCGCTGGAAGGCGGTGACCACGCGCATCTTGTGCTCGGGGCTGACCCGGCACAGCAGCAGGTCCGAGGGTTCGGCGAGAAGGGAGTCGAGCGCTTCGTCGTCCATCGCGTCGAGCCGGGCGCCCGTCACCACCACCGGATCGGGCCGCCGTACGATGCCCACCCGGCGGGCCACGGCCTCCGCGGTCAGCGGGTGGTCGCCGGTGACCATGACGACCCGGATGCCGGCCCGGCGGCAGGCGGCGACCGCGTCGGTGACCTCCGGACGCGGCGGGTCCAGCATGCCGACCAGTCCCAGCAGCGTCAGCGCCGACTCGGCCTCCTCCTGCACCGGGCGTGGCCCGTCCAGCTCCCGGCGTGCGACGGCCAGCACCCGCAGCCCTTGCGACGCCAGCGCGTCACCCGCCGCGGCCACCGCCGCCCGGTCCTCCCCGGTCAGCCGCCGATGCCGCCCGTCCCACTCCACGTCGGTGCACCGCGCCAGCAGCTCTCCGGGCGCTCCCTTGACGCACGCCTGGTAGCCGTCGCCGGTCTTGTGCACCGTGGTCATCAGCTTGCGGTCCGAGTCGAAGGGGAACTCCGTCACCCTCGGTGCCGCCGCCTCCTCCGCGCCCAGATCCAGACCGGCCTTGTCGGCGACGACGAGCAGGGCACCCTCGGTGGTGTCGCCGAGCACGCGCCAGTGCTCCCGGGGCCCGGTGGGTGCAACGAGCCGGGCGTTGCTGCACAGGCCCGCCACCCGCAAGAGCTCGCGCACCGGCGCGGCGTCGGCGACCTCGCCGCTCGGCTCGTACCCCACACCGGTCACGGGGTGCGGCGCGCCTCCCGCCCACACCTGGGTGACGGTCATCTCCGCCTGGGTGAGCGTCCCGGTCTTGTCGGTGCACACGACCGTGGTCGACCCCAGGGCCTCCACCGCCAGCAACTGCTTGATCAGGGCATGGCGGCGTGCCATCCTCCGCACGCCGATCGCCAACGACACCGACAGCGTCGCGGGCAGTCCTTCCGGCACCAGCGCCACCATCACCCCCAGCGCGAACACGAAGAGGGTCACCACGGACTCCCCGGTGGGCAGCCGCACGGCGAACATCAGGGCACCGATCGCCAGGGCGGCCCCCGCCACCCGCCGCGCCATGGAAGCCACCTGGAGCTGCAGGGGCGTCTTCTGCCGCGGTGCGGCGGCGGCCAGCCGGTAGATGCGCCCGAACTCGGTCGCCTCGCCGGTGGCGAACACCACGGCGCGTCCGGAGCCGGCGACGACGTCGGTCCCCATGAACACGCAGTTGCGGGCCTCCACCAGCGGTCCGGCGGCCACCGGGTCGGCCGTGCGGTCCACCGCGTTGCTCTCCCCGGTCAGCGGCGCGTTGTTCACGGACAGCTCGTGGGCCTCGAGGACCCGGCAGTCCGCCGACACGGCGTCCCCGGCCTCCAGCACCACCACGTCACCCGGCACCAGCTCCCGGGTGGGCAGCTCCAGCCGTTCACCGCCGCGCAGCACACGGCAGGTGTGCGGCACCATCGCCTCCAGGGCCTGGGCCGTTCGCTCGGCCGAGTACTCCTGGGCGAAGCCGATGGCGGCGTTCAGGACGACGACGCCCAGGATCGCCACCGCGAGCCGGAAGGTGTCGACGTCACGCGACTCCTGAAGCGCGTACGCCAGGAAGGTGATCCCCGAGGCGATGATCAGCACCACGGCGAAGAGATCCGTGAACTGCGCACCCAGCTGCCGCCACACGGCGCGGCGCCCCGCGCGCGGCAGTTCGTTGGCCCCGTACTTCTCCAGCCCGTCCCGTGCCTGAGCCGCCGGCAGGCCGCGCCGTGAGGTTCCCAGCGCGGAGAAGACCTCACCGGCGGGGAGTTGCGACACCGCGGAACGCGTGCCGGAACCGGACGTGGTGCCGACCGCCTCGCCCTTCCTTCCGCCCGTCACCGGTGGGTCCGTACTCGCGTGGCCGCCGCTCATGACCGGCGGCGTTGTCTCGTCGTGCGACGGGCCGGCCGGCAGCGACCGGTACGTCCGGGAGGCCGGTCCCGGGCCGTTCGCTGCCTCACGCCGGGACCGTGATGACGGGACAGCCGGCGTGGTGCAGTACTCCCTGGCTGACCGAGCCCAGCAGCATGCCGGTGAACCCTCCGCGCCCCCTGGTTCCCACGACCAGGCCCAGGGCGTGTTCCGAGGCTTCCGCCAGGACCTGCACCGGGTGCCCGCGGACGACCTCGTGGTGCAGTTCCACGTCCGGGTACGTCGCGGTGCGGCCCGCGACGGTCTCCGAGAGCACCCGGCGGCACTCCCGGACCGCTGCGTCCTCGTCGAGGACACCGAGGAGCGGCGGATGCCACACGTACAGGGCCCGCAGGTGCGCTCCGCGCAGGGCCGCCTCCTCGAACGCCACGTCCACCGCCGCGGCCGCGTGCGGGCTGCCGTCGACGCCGACCACGAAGTAGGCGGGCTGCTGGGTGACGTGCTCCGGTTCCGGCACCACCGCGACCGGGCAGGGGGCGTGGGCGGTGAGCGGGAGGATCACGGAGGAGGAGGACATCTCGCGCCGTCTGCTCAGATGCCAGGAGCCCACCACGACCAGGGCGGCGCCGCGAGCCTCCTGGCGCAGGACCCACGCCGGCTCTCCCTCCGCCAGCAGCGTCGACACCTCCACCTCCGGATGCCGGGACCGGACAAAGGCGACGGCCTCCTCGAGCACCTGATCACCCAGCTCGTGCAGCGCCTGGTTCCACTCCTCCCAGGACGGCCGCGTCTCCCCCGACCGGTACCCGCCGGTCGGCACGCCCTGGGCGTGGACGAGCCGCAGCGGCAGGCGCCGTCGGTCCGCCTCGTCGGCGGCCCAGGCGAGGGCCAGCCGCTTCGAGGGGTCCGGGTCGACGCCCACCACGATCGGCCGACGCCCGTCCGCACCAGCCATGGCACCTCCCGCGATCTCCCGCCATCTGTCCGTTCCCCCGTGCTTCCAGCCTCTCCCGTGCCGCCGGGTGCCGCCACGCCACGGCTCTCCCCAGCCTGCGCTCGCGTACCCCCGGCCGGGTAGGAGCCGAACGGCCCATCGGTCCTGGACCATCCAGCCCCAGAGCGCCGCCTCGGGCAGAGGGACGATGCAGGTGAAGGCAGGAAAGTCCCGGGGGCCGTCGGGCCCACGGCCGCCGACAAGCCGGAGCAGGTGAGTGGCGATGATGTTCTGGTACGACCACGACGTCAGTGGATGGGGCTGGTTCGCGATGTCGGCCGGCATGATCCTGTTCTGGGCACTGATCATCACCGTTGTCGTGCTGCTCGTCCGTGCTCTCAACAGCCCTCACGAGCACACCCACACCCCCGTCGCGCCCACGCCCGAGGACATCCTCCGGGAGCGGCTGGCCCGTGGGGAGATCAACGAGGAGGAGTACCGGCGGCGCCTGAACGCACTGCACGCCGGCCCTGCCGCCAAAACCTGAAACCCGCTGTGATCGCCGTCCCGGGCGGGCGGACCTGCCGGGCCGGGAGCGTGGCCGGACAATGGAAGAACCATGGTCGGGGCTGTGGCCTGCTGCGGCGGACGCCGTCGCGCACGACGTGCCCGCGAACGGCCCGGCCGGTCTCTCCCGCATCACCCGGCACGGGAGAGGCGAGAGGAAGGCGGTCGTCATGACCAGCATCACTCACCGCATCGCCACCCTGTTCCGGATCAAGGCCGACAAGGCGCTGGACCGGGCCGAAGACCCGCGTGAAGTCCTGGACTACTCCTACGAGCAGCAGCTTCAGATGCTGCAGAGGGTGCGACGTGGCGTGGCCGATGTGTCGACCAGCCGCAAGCGCGTCGAGCTGCAGGTGAACCAGTTGCAGCAGTCCACGGGCAAGCTCCAGGACCAGGCGCAGCAGGCGCTCGCGGCCGGCCGTGAGGACCTGGCCCGTGAGGCGCTCACCCGCCGGACGGCCGTGGTCTCACAGATCACCGATATGCGGGAGCAGCAGACATCCTTGCAGGCACAGGAGGAGAAGCTGACCCTGGCCGCACAGCGCCTGCAGGCGAAGGTCGACTCGTTCCGCACCCGCAAGGAGACGATCAAGGCCACCTACACCGCGGCGGAGGCTCAGACCAGGATCACCGAGGCGGTCACCGGCATCGGCGAGGAGCTGGGTGACGTGGGCCTGGCCACGCAGCGCGCCCAGGACAAGACGGAGCAGATGCAGGCCCGCGCCGGTGCGCTGGACGAGCTGATCGCCTCCGGGGCGCTGGAGGACGCCACTCTGCCGGCCGGGCGTGACGACATCCAGGCCGAGCTCGAGCGTGTGAGCGCCGGTCAGGACGTGGAGATCGAACTGGCCCGCATGAAGGCACAGCTCCCGGCCGCCTCCACAGCCGCGGCAGTGGAGGGTCCGCAGGCCCCGAAGAACCCGACGGACCAGGAGGCGACCTCATGATCATGCGGATTCTCGGCGAGGGCCAGTACGAGGTCACCGACGAGCACCTGAACCGGCTGAACGAGCTGGACACCGTCCTGCAGTCGGCTGCCGACGCGGGCGACGAGGCGGCGTTCACCACCGCCCTGTCGGCCCTGCTGGACGCGGTACGCAGTCTGGGCACGCCCCTGCCGGACGAGCGGATCACGCCGTCCGACCTGGTGCTGCCCGACGCGGACACCAGCCTCGCCCAGGTACGGGCACTGCTGTCCGACGAGGGTCTGATCCCGGGGTGAGGGCACGATGCGCAGCCGTTTCGAGCCCGACCGGCAGCTGACCGCCCGGATGGCGGTCACGATGTTCCTGCTCGGGCTGGTGTACGTGGCGTTCATCGCCGCGCTGATCGTGTTGCTCAAGTCCGTCGTCCTGGTGGTCGTCATCGCCGCCGGGCTGCTGCTGGCCCAGTTCTGGTTCTCCGACCGGATCGCCCTGTACGCGATGCACGGCCGCCTCGTCACGGCCGAGGAAGAACCCCGACTGCACGGCGTGATCGACCGGCTGTGCGCCGCCGCGGACATGCCCAAACCCCAGGTGGCCGTCTCCGGGATGGACATGCCGAACGCGTTCGCCACCGGTCGCAACGCCGACCACGCCGTCGTCTGCGTCACCACCGGGCTCCAGCGCCGCCTGACGACCGAGGAGCTCGAAGGCGTCCTCGCCCACGAGCTCTCCCATGTCGCGCACCGTGACGTGGCGGTGATCACCATCGCCTCGTTCCTGGGCGTGCTCGCCGGGCTCATCGTCCGCTTCGCCTTCTACTCGCAGCTGTTCGGCGGGGCCCGGCGCGACCAGAACACCGCGGCGCTGCTCGCCCTGGTGATGGCGGTCTCCGCCCTCGTCTACGCGCTCAGCTTCCTGCTCATCCGGGCGCTGTCGCGCTACCGCGAACTGGCCGCCGACCGCGCCGCGGCCCTGCTGACCGCGAAGCCCTCCGCCCTGGCCTCGGCTCTCACCAAGGTCAGCGGCGACGTCGCCCGTATCCCCACCCAGGACCTGCGCACCGCCCAGGCGTTCAACGCGTTCTTCTTCACCCCCGCCCTCGGTCCTGGCACGGCGGTGGCCAACCTGTTCTCCACCCACCCCAGCCTCGAACGCCGCATCGAAGCCCTCGCGGAGATCTCCGCCGAGCTGGGCGAACCGGGCAGCCGGACGCCATGAGAAGGAGCTGAAACCGTGGGTTTCCTGGATTCCCTGCTCGGCCGGTCCAGGCCGGTCAAGCCCGACCTGGACCAGCTCTTCGGCCTGCCCTCCGCGGCGATCACGCTGCAAGCGGCCATCGGCTTCACCCCGGCCGGTGCGGGCTCGGTGTGCTTCGCCTCCATCGAGGGCGGAGCGTTCGCCCAGGTCCAGCAGGAGGTACGGGCCCTGCTGGACGCCGACTCCGAACGATCCGGAATGCCCGTGGAGTTCAGCCGTGACGACTACGGGTACTCATGGCTGCTCTCCCGCCGCGACCCCGACAGCTTGCCGGCTCTGGTGAGCGACCTGCACGCGGTGAACACCGCCCTGCAGGACAGCGGCTTCGGACCCCAGCTCCTGTGCTCCCTGGTCTCCTTCCGCGACGCCGAGCTGCGCCCCCTGGCACTGGTCTACCTCTACAAGCGCGGCACCTTCTACCCCTTCGCTCCACTGCCCGGCCAGAAACGCGACAACCCGCTGGAACTCCAGGTCAAGGCAGTGGTCAAGGACGACCTGCGCATCGAGCAGGACCTGAGGCGCTGGTTCCCGCTGTGGGGCGCCCCCGGCCTGTGACGGGGCCGCGACGTCATCCGCATCCGGGGAGGTGCCCCCTGGAAGCAGTCGTCGCCCGTCAGGACGACGGCAGTCCTGCCCCCCCCGGGTCAGCGCGCCCTCCCCCGCGGCTTCAAGGGTGCGTTCGGCAGCTCCGGCGCCGGCAGGGGAGACCCGTCGTACCCCTGCACCTCGCCGAAGCGTGATCCCTTCGTCCAGTCCTCGCGAGCTTGTGCGATCTCGTCATGCGACCGTCCGATGAAGTTCCACCACAACACGCCTCATTACGGCGTCTCCGCAGGTGAAAGCCACATCGACGCGGCCGAGGGCTCAAGGTCAACCTGGGCTGTCGACGTTGAACAGCCAACAGCCCTCGCTACCTGGCCAGCCGTCACTTCCGGGTGATTCGCCACCCACACAAGGGCCTTCTGGCCGCGCAGCAGAGCCTGCTGCTTCTGGGTAACGACGAAAAGCCCAGCAGCGCAGAGGCAAAGACATAGGGCAGTCGAGACGCTGACGAGGTCGCCCTACAGCGACGCCGTAACGGCGTTCATTGCCCCCATCGCGAAGAGGACGGGGGCAGCGTATCGAAGGCATCCGAAATGGGTCAGGGGAATCTCCTAAAGGGCTGGGCCACCAACTGGCGGCCGATAAATCGGAGGTGTGCAGATTGCCATCTGGATGCGCTCTATTCCAGTCCTGTTCCGAGGATTCCTGTCTGCCGAGAGCGATGCCGACTGTTGCCCGTTTTCGCCTACCGTCTGAGGCGATCGCCATGTTCGCCACGTACGTCTCCCTGGCGGTCTGTGAACGTTCCCGAGGCCCGGGGGCGGGCGGCAGGATCGCGGACCTCTGCAGGCCGCTGGCGAGCGGGGAGTATCTCTCGGATCGTGGACCAGGCGCACGGAACCGCAGGGCGCCTTGGGCGGCGGTGGGCGGCGTCCCGCGACAACGTGGATCCCCGCGTACTTCCGGCTCTACCTGACTGTAACTCGCAGGTCCTCGCCCCGATCTCACTAAAACGACGTCACGCAATCGCTGCCCCTCCTCGCCAAGGTCCCGTCCGTTGCGGGCCTGGTCGGGCGGCCGCGTCGGCGGCCGGACGTGGTGCTCGGCGACCGCGGCTACGACCACGACAAGTACCGTCGGCTCGTGTGGGCTCTGGGCATCAAGCCGGTGATCGCCCGACGCGGCACCCCTCATGGTTCGGGGCTCGGAGTGCACCGGTGGGTCGTCGAACGCACCCTCGCCTGGCTGCACGGCTTCCGGCGCCTACGCGTCCGCTGGGAACGGCGCGACGACATCCACGAAGCCTTCCTCGGCCTCGCGACCTGCCTGATCACCCACCGGCACGTCCAACGCCTTTGTTAGGACCTCTAAGAGAGCGTCACCGTGAAGCCCCGGGAAGTTGCAAACTCGCAGGTCAGCACAGCTCATGCAACGATCCACGCAGGTCAGCGCATTGAGGGCGACGACTTCAAGAAGATCTCCTCACTCTCGGAGCATGAGGAACCGGGCTACCACCGCTGCCTATAACCCACCAACGCACCTGACCGACACGCTTAACAAGTAGTACAGCGCCTCTGGTATGCACGTAGGCCGTTCGATGATCTCCAGCGTGCATCCCCAAGCCCTTGTGCCAGCCTCGCTCAGCGCCCCCGCACTCGTGCAGCGCGCTCTTTCCTTTCCGCCGTTCGCAGCAGCTCCTCTTGCTGAGCACGACCCGCTTCGGCGACGGCAGCGAGAGCCGGGACGCGAATGGAGAGGTCTGTGAAGTAGTCGATGAGATGTTGGTGTCTGGCCGAATCCTCTCCCCACCATGAGTCGACCCATGCGACGTCGGCCGCGATGTGTGCGGCGGGTACGCCGTGGTCGAGGAGAAGTGGTCCGAGGCTTTCCAGTGTTTCGTTCCGCTGGCCCGCGAGGGCTTCGAGAAGCTTGTCGGGAGTGACCACATCATCCCTGATGAGCTGCTCTGCCAGGTTGCGGTCGGCGCCTACAAGCTGGACAAGTGGGCTGTGGCCGATGCGTGGAAGGTCGACACAGCGGACGGTAAGGCGATAGCGATGGCTTCGTGGAAGGCGGTCCAAGTGCAGGTCACACCCGTGGGGCTCGGGCGCAGCGAAGTAGCCCTGCTCGGCCATTTCGTCGAGGCGCGCGGTGTACCACGTTTCCAGCAGATCGGGGTCGTGCTCGGCAAGGTGGGCAAGGAGTTGGCCGGCACGCCACTCGTCGTGCTGGGGTAGATCCTCGGGGCGGATGCGGCGTACGGCATCACACCAGGTTGCTCGCCATGCGTCCGGTAGTGAGGGGCCGTGGGGTTGTCCGATGGCGAAAATGACCGCCGTGCTGCCGGCGACGACAGCGTCCGGGTGGCGCAGGAGACGGTGCAGTACCTCGTGCGGCTCGTCGCGGAGGAAGATCGAGTCGAGCAGCCAGGCGTCTTCGGCGCGCATCTTCGCGACCACGAGCTGGGCAGCAGTGTCGTCTGTACCTCGTCCGAGGACGGTGGAGATGACGCCGGTTCTGAAGCGGGGATCATCCAGCGCAGAGGTGAGGACCTCAGCAGACAACGTGTCGGGGGAAGTCGTGAGCCATCGGCTCAGTGCGGCTCGGTAAATCGGCGGGCTGGCAGCTGCCGTTGCCGCTGCGTGCCAGGCGGCGGGGTCGGTGAGGTGCGGCACCATGTGGTCGGCGACCCAGGTGCCGCCTCCGTGGTCTCCCGCGAGCTCGGATTGCTCGGCCAAGGCGATGAATCGCGCGACTCCGGCGGTTGGGCCGAGGGCAGCAATCCTATGGGCGAGAGATTCCACTGCGCGGACGCTGCCTGGGGCGGTTTCGTCCTGGTGGCCCGTGGCGTCCCGACGACTCCAGCCGATGAAGGACTGCATATCTGGATCGATGTCCAGTGCCGGGAGGTTGCTTCCTTCGTCGCCGGTCCGCGCGTATGCGGCGTTGAGCATGCGTCGAGCACGGAGAGCGAGGCCGGGAGAGGCCTGGAGCAGATGATGCAGGGTAGCCAGCATGCGAGTTCCTCCCTTCGCTCCCTGGTTCTTCTGTTCCCTGCTCGGTTCGCTGTTGTGGGGAACGAACCCTGCACCGAGCCGTACCCATGAGGCGGCCAGGTCCAGCAGAGGAACAACCGCGGCGGGGGCGCTGTTCAGGCCGTCCTGTCGTTCGGTTTCCTCGATCACGGGCGCCACCTGGTCCCACAAGGAGATGAGACGGGCCAGGTTTTCGGCACTTTCCACGCCCCGGGCGAGTGTGACCGTGTTGGGACTACCGGGGTCAGTCCAAGTCCCAGACGTTTCGGCGGAGAAGATGCTTGCGAGCACCTCGGTGGCTACACCCCAGTCAGCTGGAGAGCGGTGAGTACGCAGCCACTCAAGGACGGGCCTCAACAGCAGCCCTCGAACCTCGAACACGGTCCCGAAGTCCGGGTCGATCGTTTTGGCCACGTCGTCGAGCACACGCAGTGGGTGCTGTGGAGTGGAGTGGCGCGGGCGCTCGTCGCCCACGGCAAGGTCGAGCAGAGCGGTTATGGCTTCAGGCAATAGATACTGCGTCGCCGACTGTGCGAGCTGCCGAGCAGCTGCGTCAGCTTGCCGGTCCGTGATGGTGGCGTTCATTGGCTCGTCACGCGGGGCCGCGAGGATCACATGCGCCTGGGTGACCGCGAACTGTGCAGCCTCTCGGTCCAGACGGGCGTATTCGGACACCAACGAGAGGGTGCCGGTGTCCCACTCGGTCGGTGCGGGCAAGGCTCGCACCCAGTTCTCGACTGCCGTCCGAGCGTCCGAGGAGACTGAGACGCGGGCTGCGGAGATAGCGGCGGAGACGAGGTCGCGGCTCCTGGTGGGGAAGGCGTCGCAGAGAGTGGACCACGGCCTGTTTGCCGGACGTGTGAAGAACCACCGGGCAATCAGTGGCGCGCGCAGGGCTGGTTGCAGCCGCCAGAAGTCGTGCACCGTCTCCACGAGGCCGTGGCGCGCAAGGCGCTCCATCAGGCCGGACATTCTGGCCGGCGGCTCGCCGACGAGCGGCGCAAGCGCGTATAGCGTCTCGCTTGAAGCCCCTCCCAGGGCCGCTACACAAGCCAAAACGTCGACGGCTGTCTCGGTCTCGGTGATACGGCGGAGATGGCGCTCTACGTTGGCCAAGTGTGCTGCGCCGTTGGCTACCTGGCCTCCCCCACCCGTTGTGAACAGCTGGCACAAGGTGACGGCCCACCCCGGTCGTCCAGCCGCCTGGTCGAGAACTGCCGCCCGGGCCCGGTACCCAGTGACGCCCAGAGAGGTGACCAGGGCGTTCATGTCGGATCGCTCCAACAGGTCAATGTCAAGGCGGACAGCGCCGGGCAGGGCCGCCGTCACCTCGTCTGCTCTGTCGGGCCAGGTGGTCGCGACGATGGCGAAAGCATGTTCCGCACTGTGGCGCGCCCGCCGCAGCACACGCATCTCGTCGAAACGAGTGTGGGCATCGTCCACGACCACGGCGGCAGGGCAAGAAGTCAGTAGCTCGTCCAGGATGCGGTCCGCTTGTGCCTGTTCTAGGTAGGCGACCTTGCCTGTGAGCTCAACGGTGAGCCGGGTTTTCCCCACACCCGGCACGCCGGCCAGCACGACATCCCGGCCGCTGGTAATGGCGTCGTCGAGCTTGGCCAGATCCGCCTCTCGGCCAATGAGATCGGTGTGCTCAGCGCCGTCTTCCGGCAGCTCCAGCGGCCGATCAAGCAGGGCCTCCAGCTCTCCTCTGACGCCGAGGAGGTGGAACCTCCACATCGGCTCCTTGGACAAGCGCGAAGCGAACCAGTCCCGGGCATAGATGTGCGGCGCGGGGAGGCCACGATCTGCACACAACCGGTCCAAGGAGGCGCGCCTGGTAGCGTCGACAGGCTGTGAGCAGGCCATCACAATCAGATCGGCTTGCACGCCCTCTTCACTCATACGACGAAGGCCCGTGCGCAGGTTCGCCACAGGATCACCCGTAGTCACGAGCAGACGCCCACGGGCGTCCGCGTCCTGAGGTCCCCATGGAAAGTAGATGTCGGCGTCGCGACCGAAGTCATGCCCACCCTCGACCGCGGACAGGCCCGGATACTGTGATTGCAGGAGCGCACAGGCGCAACGCTCGAACTCCGTTGGATGGATGGCTTGTTCATCCATCGCCCGGCGCACGCGTGCAATGAGATCCATGATTATTCATGCTACGCGCACTGACGTCCGTACACCCCATCCGGCGGTGACCCCAGGCCTGAAGGAAGATCGCTCCAGGCATGCATGGGAACGGCCCAGGCAAGCACACGCCGAGGCGAGATCTTTCCACGCGGTCTGACGGCTGCAACGCCACTTGCAAGGCACACCGGCTCTGGTCGCGGACGCACGCAGACCTTACGCCGACGTCCCGGCATCGCCAGCTCCTGGACGGGTTCCAAGCGCCCTTTCCACGGCAGATACCGCTTCGGCCAGGCTCCGAAAGACCTGAGTGCTTCGCCCGAGCCGTCTCGCCCCCCGCGCCAGTGGCTCACGCATCTGCCGCTCACAGACGACGAAGTCGGCATAGCCGGCCGCGCAGGAGAGATAGACCATGTCGATCACGTCATTCGGCTTCCACGTGGTGCCCCGGTTGAGGTGACGTTCATGGAGCATCTCCCGGAAGAGGCCCAGAGCCGGAAAGGAGGCCATCTTCTGGACGGGCTGAGAGCCTGTGCCCCAGTCCTTCAGCTGCTCTGGCGTCATTCCTGCGGCGAAGGATTCCTCGGCCACCTTGTTCCGCAGGTCGCTGAGGAGCCATGCGTCGATCGCCTTGCGCTTCTGCTGAGCATCGCCGCTTTGGGTGTCCAGCCAGTCACTGAACTTCTGGTTCGTCTCCGTCCAGCCACGCTCAGGACCACGCTCCCCACCTTCCGAGTCCAGCATGGTGTCGATCAAACTCACGGCAGAAACAAGCGCCTCGTACTGGAACGCCGCCATCGGTGGAAAATCCGCCGGCGCCGAAGCGGGAACGAAGCCTCTCGCGGCCGAATGAATCGAGTTCGGCTCCAGCGTCACGACCGGCGCCATCACCTCAGACTGCCCGAGCTCCGCACGGAACATCAGACGGATTTCATCCCGCCACACCTGCAGCGGATCCCGCAACTGCCAGCCCCTGCTGAACTCAAGAATGGACAGGCCTAGACGATAGCGCCCCTCCGCGTTCGACCACTTGGTCGTCTCGTAATAGTGCCCTGACGAAGCAGGCAGGATGATCTTGCGCTCGGCTGACCACTGCGCAAGCCGAAGAGCCGCGACTCGATCATCCGCCGTCCCGCTCCGCTGCCCGCTCATCGCATCGCTTACGAGGCGCCATTTGTTCTGATCCAGATAGACGACGAGCCGTCCGGCCAACTGGTCGGCTCGGTCAAACCGGGGGAGCTCGAACACGATGCTGTCGCCCTTGAGAGTCTCCACAACCAAGCCTTCGAAAGTCGGCGGGTAGGAGACCCGAGACAGCAGACTTGTCGGTTCGAACAAACGGCCAGGCAGCGGCAGCCGCGCCTCTTTGCCGTCGGACCTGACCAATACGAGGGCGTCCGAACCACGATCGGCCGTGATCATCACGATGGGCAACTCGTTTGGGCTCTCCATCCGCTCATGATGCACAAGCAGCGGCGCCAAGGACACGGCGGTCCGATGATCGGCACTGCCTCGGGGTGCGGGCTGGGCATGCCAGATCGCCTGCACGACCACCAGGCGAGGAAGCCGTTGCCCCCAGAGACGTGCCTGATGAACCGTCAGTAAAGCTAGCAAAAGGTCAGCATTCAGCTGACCAGACCTGCTCGCACACGAGCACACCCTGGAAGCACACCCGCTGACTGCGCGACTACGGGAGGGTCTGCGATACGCCCCCTCCCGCAGTCGCGGCGACAGCCACAGGCATAGCCGGGCGTCCCTCGTCCCTCCATCGACTCGACAGAGAAACCGGAGGTCAGCGGCGCGCAGGGTTCTTGCGCGGGGCGATCCGGGCGTTGGGGAGGGCGGGGGCGGGGAGGCGGTCGCCGGGGTAGCCGTCGACCTTTCCGAAGCGGTCGGAGGCCTTCTCCCACTCCTCGCGGGCCTCGGCGATGTCCTCGTGGCTGCGGCCGATGAAGTTCCACCACATGATGATCTCCTCGCCGAAAGGCGGACCGCCGAGGAGGATCGTGCGGGCCGGGTCGGACCCCCGGTTGGTGAGGGTGAGGGCGGTGCGGCCCGGAGCCGTGTACCCCAGGGCCGCTCGTTCCACCGGTGTGTCCTCGACGAGGACGTCGCCGGTGTCGACGAGCACCCCGTGTTCGAAGGCGGGGTCGACGTCCAGCACGAGCCTCGCGCCCGGGAAGACCGTGAGTTCCGCGCCCAGCAGCGGCGTGAACGTGCGGACCGGTGACGTCGCGCCCGCGAGGGTGCCGAGGAAGACGCGGGCCTCGCCGCCGTTCAGGGCGACCGGGTGCGGGACGTGGTGCTGGAAGTCCCGCTCCGTGCCGCGGTGTTCGTCGGGCAGCGCCACCCACAGCTGGACCCCGTGCAGGATCGTCGTGTCCGGCGTCGAGACCTCCGAGTGGGCGATACCGTGGCCGCCGGTCATCAGATTCAGCTCGCCGGGACGGACGTAGGCGTGGCTGCCCAAGCTGTCGCGGTGCTCGATCTCCCCGCTGAACAGCCAGCTCACCATCTGCAGACCCGTGTGCGGGTGCGGGGGGACGTTCATGCCGCCGGTGCGGGCGACGTCCTCGGGACCGTAGTGGTCGGCGAAGCACCAGGCGCCGATGAGCGACCGGGCCCGCTGCGGCAGGGTGCGCCGCACCCGCATCGCGCGCGGGCCGCCGAGCGGCACGTCACGGGCCCCGAGGATCTCGAGCTCGGCCGGACGGTCCGCCTCGGTCCCGCCGCCGCACCTCATCTCCGCCGGTCGTGTCTCCGTGTTGCTCATGCCGGTGCCTCCCACCGAGGACGTTCGACCTTCAAGGAAGTTCGATATTCAACATTCTCCGCACGGACGACTATAGGCCGCCGGGCGCCGCCACGCCCGCGGAAGAGCCCCGGAGACCGGAACCGCCCCGCCGTTCACGCCTCGGCCGGCACCGGCCTGCGCAGCAGATAGCCCGCCGCCGAGATCACCAGCGCCGCCATGCAGGCGATGAAGACCAGCCCCGCGTTCTCCAGCCCCAGCGGTTCCGTCAGCAGGCCCACCCCGATGACCGGGACCGAGATGCCGGCGTACGCCACCACGAACAGCGACGAGATCACCGCCGCCCGCCGGTCCGGAGGGGACGCCCGGCTCACCGCGGTCAGCGCCCCGCGGAACGCCAGCCCCTGGCCCACGCCGCCGACGAGCGCGCTCGGCACCACCAGCGCCAGTGAGTCCCGGTGCAGGGCGCCCGCCAGCAGGGCGAGGCCCGCGAGCAGGCCGGCGCAGCCCAGCGGGAGGGACCGGCGCACCCCCACGCGGCCGACCGCCGTCTGTCCGGCGATGGAGGCGAAGAACGCCGTCGCGACGACCGCGCCGCTCACCGCGTGGTCGGTCACGCCGAGGTACCGCGCGAGGAAGGCGGGGCTGACGGAGGTGAACACCCCGAACAGGGCGAAACCCACGAACGCGGCGGCCGCCGCCGGCCCGAACACCGCCCGCACATGCGCGGGCACGCCGGGGCGCTGCGGCCGTACGGTGCGCAGCGGGCGCAGGTCCCCTACGGTCTCCGGCAGCCCGAGCAGCACCGCCACCGAGCAGGCGACCAGGGTCAGGTGGACGGCGTACGGCAGGTGGAGCGGCCAGGGGGCGTACTCGGCGAGGACTCCGGCGAGCAGGGGGCCGCAGCCGAGGCCGCCCATGTTGACGGCCGTGGCGACGAACGTGGCACGGGAGGCCCGGCCGGGCGGGGCCGACTCCATGACGTAGGCCGTGGCGGCTCCGGTGAACAGGCCGGCCGACAGGCCCGACAGGAGCCGTCCGGCGTACAGCCAGGCGATGTCGGCGGCCAGCAGGAAGCAGACGGCGCTCCCGGCCGCGCAGGCCAGGCCCCAGAGCAGGACCGGGCGTCTGCCGACGGCGTCGGAGGCGTTGCCCGCGAGCAGCAGGGCCGCGATCACCGCGAAGGCGTACACCGCGTACACGACGGTGACCGTCAGCTCGGAGAAGCCGAACTTCTCCTGGTAGAGCGGGTACAGCGGGGTCGGCAGCGTGGTGCCGGTCATGCACACCGCGAACACGGCGCCGCCGAGCAGGCACGCGCGCCATCCGGGCCGGTCTCCGGTCATGCCCCGACGCCGGCCCCGGAACGGCCGGCGGCCCGCCTCGGCACTCCGACGGCGAGGCCGTCCGGGAAGCGGGCCGCCGCCGTGATCACTCGAACACAATTTTGCATGCCGTGCATTTTTGCATAGCATGCACACCATGACGGGGAACGACGCCGCGGGCGGCGGGCTGCGGGAGCGCAAGAAGCGCGCCACGCGCGCCGCGCTCGCGGAGGCGGCGGTGCGGCTGGCCGCCGAGCACGGGGCGGACCAGGTGACGGTCGAGGCGATCAGCGCCGCGGCCGGTGTGTCCGTGCGGACCTTCTTCAACTACTTCGACTCGCGCGACGACGCGTTCGTCGTCGTGGACGCGGACGCCAGCGGGCGCGTACGGCGGGCGTTCCTCGCCGCACCGCCCGGGCTTCCGCCGCTGGAGGCGCTGCGCGAGGCGCTCGCCGCCGAGCTGAGGGAGGCGGAGCGGCAGCACGAGCTGTGGAGCCTGCACGCACGCGTGCTGCGCTCCGCCCCGCATCTCCTCGTGCGCAACCTCGGCGCGCAGATGGCCGACGAGTCGGGGCTCGCCGAGGCGATCGCCCGGCGGATCCGCGCCGGGGGCGACCCGGACGCCGCCGGCGCCCCGCCCGAGGACGACGCGGACCGCACCGCTCCTGAGCTGTACCCGCGGCTGCTCGCCGCGGTCGCCGGCACGGCGGTGCGGGTGAGCGTGCAGCACTGGTGCGAACGGCCGGACGAGGTGTCCTTCGCCGGCGTGTTCCGCGAGGTGTTCGACCTGCTCGCCGCCGGTCTGCCGGCCCCGGCCCGGTAGGCGCCGGACCGTTCGGGGCGCCGGACCCCACGGCACACCGGCCCCTCCCCTCCCCCACTTCACGTCCGCCCCTTCCGGGGCGTGATCCCGCTTGTCCCACCGATCCGTGAGAGAGACGACCGTGACCGCACCACAGGCGCCCGACGCGGCGCCGCCCACCGCCATGACCAACCGGCAGATACTCCAGGCCATGTCCGGGCTGATGGCCGGTATGTTCGTGGCGATCCTGGCGGGCACCGTCGTGGCCAACGCGCTGCCGACGATCATCGCCGACCTGGGGGCGAGCCAGTCCTCGTACACCTGGGTCGTCACCGCGGAACTGCTGGCCATGACGGCGACCGTGCCGCTCTGGGGCAAGCTGTCCGACCTGTTCGACAAGAAGCTGCTGCTCCAGCTGTCGCTGGGTATGTTCGTCGTGGGCTCGCTGCTGGCGGGCTTCTCCCACGGTGTCGAACTGCTCATCTTCAGCCGTGTCGTGCAGGGCGTCGGCGCGGGCGGTCTGACCGCGCTGGCCCAGGTCGTCATGGCGGCGATCATCCCGCCCCGCCGGCTCGGCAAGTACGCCGGCATCTTCGGCGCCGTGTTCGCCATCGGCACCGTCGCAGGACCGCTGGTCGGCGGTGTGCTGGTGGACACCTCCTGGCTGGGCTGGCGCTGGTGCTTCTTCATCGGCGTGCCGTTCGCGCTGCTCGCCATCGCGCTGCTGCAGCGCACCCTGCGTCTGCCAGCGGTGGTCCGCCGTGAGGCGAAGATCGACTTCCTGGGCGCCTTCCTGATCGTGGCGGGCGTCTGCGCCCTGCTGATCTGGGTGACCCTGGCGGGCAACGAGTTCGACTGGGCCTCCTGGCAGACCGCCGCGCTCACCGGCGCCGGTGTGCTGCTGCTGGTCGCCGCGGTGTTCGTCGAGGCGCGGACGGCCGAGCCGGTCATCCCGCTGGACATCTTCCGCAACCGCACCGTCACGCTCACCACGGTCGCCAGCCTGCTGGTCGGCGTCGCCATGTTCGGCGGCACCGTGTTCCTCTCCCAGTACTTCCAGGTGTCCCTCGGCAAGTCGCCCACCGTGGCGGGTCTGATGAGCCTGCCGATGATCTTCGGTCTGCTGGTCTCGTCGACCGTCGCGGGCCAGCTCATCAGCAAGACCGGCGTGTGGAAGCGCTACCTGGTGGCGGGCGCGGTCGTCATGACCGCCGGTCTGGGCCTGCTGTCCACGATCGACGCGGACACCTCCTTCACCCTGCTCAGCGTCTACATGGCGGTGCTCGGCATCGGCGTCGGCATGCTGATGCAGAACCTGGTGCTGGCCGCGCAGAACGACGTCCCGGCCGGCGAGCTGGGCGCCGCGACCTCCGTGCTGTCCTTCTTCCGCAGCATGGGCGGCACCATCGGCACCAGCGTCCTGGGCGCCATCCTCGCCAACCGGGTCGCGTCCGAGATGACCAAGGGTCTGGACGCCGCGGGCATCCCCTCGGGCGGCGAGGGCGGCGGCAGCGGGGAGGGCAGCGTCCCCGACATGTCCACCCTGCCCGAGCCGGTGCGGCAGATCGTCGAGCATGCCTACGGCGTCGCCACCGCCGACCTGTTCCTCATCGCCACGCCGTGCGCGCTGCTGGCGCTGCTCACCGTGGTGTTCATCAAGGAGAAGCCGCTGAAGACGACCAGTGGCATGGAGCGCCTCGCCGAGGAGGCCGGCGCCGCGACGGACAGGGACAGGACCGTCGTCGGGAGCTGAACCCCGTCTCGCACGGGGCGAGCGCCCCACGGCCCGTACGGGCCGTGGGGCGCTCGCCCGTTTCCGGCAGGGCGGCTCACTGACCGAGGGGCGGTTCCTCACGGCGGGAGCTGTACGTTCCGGTGAGGGCGGTGCGGTCCACCGGGGCGGTACGGTCCTCGGGGGCGGTACGGTCCGCCACGAGGCGCGCCCGGCCGGACCGCCCGGGCGGTCCGTCCCGTCCGGTGCGGGGCACTGCCGCCCGCGCACGGGCCAGGACCGGGCCTCGCGGGGAACGGAGGCCGTCGAGGCGGTCCCGTCCTTCACGCCACCGGTCCGTGCCGCCGCGTGGGCTGCGGCACGGACCCGGCGACGCGAAGCGGCACGGACCCGGCGACGCGAAGCGGCACGGACCCGGCGACGCGACGCGGCCCGGACGCGCGGACACGGCGGGCGCCGGAGCCAGGGCGCGAAGGCGCCGCCGCACCCGCCGCCGGAGGCCCGTCCGGAGCCTTGTCATCGCCCGGTCACGGCGTGTATAACGTTGTAAAACTTGAGCCCAGCGGCTCGGCACACGACTCAAGGTGACGGTTCCGCATCCGCACCGGCCACCGCGTCGGGCCGCTCACGAAGGGATTGCCGTGCGGGTCAGCCTCAAGGACGTCGCCGCGCACGCGGGGGTCTCCATCAAGACCGTCTCGAACGTGGTGAACAACTACCAGCACGTCACACCGGCCATGCGCGAGCGCGTCCAGCGGTCCATCGACGCGCTCGGCTACCAGCCGAACCTCGCCGCGCGCCACCTCCGCAAAGGCCGCACGGGCATCATCGCGCTCGCGCTGCCCGAGCTGGGCAACCCGTACTTCGCCGAGCTGACCGCCTCCGTCATCGACGCGGCCTCCCAGCACGACTACATCGTGCTGCTCGACCACACCGGCGGCTCGCGCGACCAGGAGCTGCTGGTGAGCCAGGGCTTCCGGGCCCGGGTCATCGACGGACTGATCCTCAGCCCCATCGAACTGCGGACCGAGGACCTGCGCGACCGCGACCAGGACGTGCCGCTGGTGCTGCTCGGCGAGCGGGACTACGACCTGCCGTACGACCACATCGCGATCGACAACGTGGCCGCCGCCCGTGACGCCGTGCGGCACCTGATCGAGCTGGGGCGCCGGGAGGTGGCGTTCATCGGCGCCCGGCGCGACCGCAGCGAGCCGGCCCAGCTCCGTGTCCGGGGCTGGCGCGAGGAGCTGACGGCGGCGGGACTGCCCGCCGACGAGGGGCTGGTCGCGGCCGTCGACGGCTGGGGGCACGCCGACGGGGCGCGGGCGATGAGGCACATCCTGGACAGCGGTCGCCGGCCGGACGCGGTGTTCGCCTACAACGACCCGATGGCGATCGGCGCGATGAGGGTGCTGCACGAGCGGGGGCTGCGGGTCCCCGAGGACATCGCCGTGGTCGGCTTCGACGACGTGATCGAGGGCCGCTTCGGCGCGGTGACCCTCACATCGGTGTCACCGGACAAGGCCGCGATCGGCCGCCTGGCGGTGGAATCGGTCCTGGCCCGCCTGGGCGACAACGCGCCCGCACCGCGCCGCATCTGGGCGGACTACCAACTGGTCGAGCGGGAGAGCACGTCGGGGCGTCCAGGCGCGGCCACGCCCTGACGCGTCCGGCGCGCCACGCCGGCAGCCCCGGAATCGGATCACAGTACGCGCTTACCGCGGGCGCGCGCTTCCGCGCGCCCGCAACTCCCTTCGAGGCGCCCCCTCCTCACCTTGTGCGCGAGGGGTTTACAGCCCTCTTCCAACGATGTAAAACCTCCTTGGCGGCGCACCGGACGCCGTTGTGCACAGGGGGAGCAGCTCCACCATGCGCGTCCTTCAGGCTCCCCAGTTCCCTTTCAGCGTCACCCGGATCGGGGTCACCATGCAGCGCACCACTCACCGTTCCCTTCTCCTCGCCCGTCCCGTGCTCGTGGCCTTGGCCGCCGCCGTGGCCCTCACCGCGACGTCCTGCGCCAAGTCGGAGGACGACGCGGCGGACGGCAAGAAGTCCACGGCCGCCACCGACGCAGGCCAGAAGGTGGCCGAGCCGAAGCCGGGCAGCAAGACCTGCGCCATCGACGCCTACGGCGGCAAGAAGATCGATCTGAAGGACGCCACGGTCGGCTTCTCCCAGTCGGAGAAGGAGGCCAACCCCTTCCGCATCGCCGAGACGCAGTCCATCAAGGACGAGGCGGCCAAGAGAGGCGTCAAGCTGCTCACGGCCAACGCCCAGTCGCAGTTCTCCAAGCAGATCAGCGATGTGCAGGACCTGCTCGCCAAGGGCGCCGACCTGCTGGTGATCGCCCCGCTGAACTCCGACGGCTGGGACCCGGTCCTCCAGGCCGCCGCGGCCAAGAAGGTCCCGATCGTCACCATCGACCGGAAGATCAACGCCACCGCCTGCAAGGACTACGTGTCCTTCATCGCCTCGGACTTCGTGGAGCAGGGGCGGCGCGCCGCCGACCAGATGATCGAGGCCACCGGCGGCAAGGGCGAGGTCGCGATCCTGCTGGGCTCGGCGGGCAACAACGTCACCACCGAGCGCACCAAGGGCTTCAAGGAGCGGGTCGCCGAGAAGGCCCCCGGCCTGAAGGTGGTGTTCGAGCAGACCGGCGACTTCACCCGCGAGAAGGGCCAGCAGGTCACCGAGCAGCTCATCCAGTCGAAGCCCGGCATCAAGGGCATCTACGCGGAGAACGACGAGATGGGCCTGGGCGCGGTGGCCGCGCTGAAGGGCGCGGGCAAGAAGGCCGGCGACGTCAAGATCGTCACGGTGGACGGCACCCGCAACGCCGTCCAGGGCGTCGTGGACGGCTGGATCAGCGGTGTCATCGAGTCCAACCCGCGGTTCGGACCGCTGGCGTTCCAGACGCTCGACGACTTCACCCAGGGCAAGGAAGTCCCCCAGGACATCATCATCCAGGACAGCGCCTACGACAGCGACAACGCCCAGCAGGACCTCGGCAAGGCCTACTGATCCCGTCGCGGGGGCCCGCGCCACGCCGGGCCCCCTGTCCGTCCGTCACCCTTTCCCATCCTGGAGGCACAGGTGGCTCCCCCCGCCGAAGTCCTCGCCGTCCGCGGACTGAGCAAGACGTTCCCCGGCGTCCGGGCCCTGGACGACGTGGACCTGACCCTGCACGCCGGTGAGGTCCACGCCCTGATCGGCGAGAACGGCGCCGGCAAGTCGACGCTCATCAAGCTCCTCACCGGGGTGTACCGGCCCGACGCCGGTGACATCGTTTTCCAGGGCCGGCCGGTCTCCTTCGCCACCCCGCTGGAGGCGCAGAAGGCCGGCTTCTCGACGATCTACCAAGAGGTCAACCTCATCCCGCTGCTCAGCGTGGCGCGCAATCTGTTCCTGGGCCGCGAGCCCCGGAACCGTTTCGGTCTGCTCGACTTCGCCCACATGCACCGCGAGGCCGAGGAGACGCTGCGCGGTTACGGCGTCCGCGTCGACGTACGGCGGCCGCTGCGCAGTCTCGGCGTGGGCGCGCAGCAGATGGTCGCGCTGGCCCGTGCCGTGGCGAGCGAGGCGCGGATCGTCATCATGGACGAGCCGACGTCGTCGCTCGAACCGCGGGAGGTCGAGACGCTGTTCTCGGTCATCCGCCGGCTGCGCGACGAGGGCATCGCCGTCGTCTACGTCAGCCACCGCCTGGACGAGCTGTACGCCGTGTGCGACACGGTGACCGTGCTGCGTGACGGCCGGCGCGTCCACCACGGCAGACTCGCCGACCTGGACCGGCTGTCCCTGGTGTCCACGATGCTGGGCCGGGAGCTGGGCGAGGTGCGGTCGGAGGGGCTGACGAAGTTCACCGGCGACCACCACGCCACCGACAGCCGGCCGGTGCTTCAGGCCACGGACCTGACGGTCCCCCACCAGCTGCACGGCGTGTCGGTCAGCATCCGGCCCGGCGAGGTGGTCGGGCTCGGCGGGCTGCTCGGCTCCGGGCGCACCGAGACGGCGAAGGCCATCTCCGGTGCGCTGCCGACGAGTTCGGGCCGAGTCGTGGTGGCGGGGACGCCCCTGCGCGGGGGGTCCACGCCGGCCGCCATCCGGGCGGGCGTGAGTCTGCTGCCGGAGGACCGCAAGAGCGAGGGCATCGTGCCCGGACTGTCGGTCCGGGAGAACATCTCGCTGGCCGTCCTCCCCCGGCTCTCCCGCTTCGGGCTGGTGTCCGAGGCGCGCGTCGACAGCATCGTGAACACGTTCATCGAGCGGCTGCGCATCAAGGCGTCCTCGCCCCAGCAGAAGGTCGGCGAACTGTCCGGCGGCAACCAGCAGAAGGTGCTGCTCGCCCGCTGGCTGGCGATGAACCCGAAGGTGCTGCTGCTGGACGAGCCCACCCGGGGCATCGACGTCGGCGCCAAGGCCGAGGTGCAGAAGCTCGTGGACGAACTGGCCGCGGACGGCCTGGGCGTCCTGCTCATCTCCTCCGACCTGGAGGAACTGATCGAAGGGTCCGACCGCGTGGTCGTACTGAAGGACGGTGCCGTCGTCGGCGAGCTGACCGGCGACGAGGTCACCGAGGACAAGCTGATGCGGACCATCGCCGGGGACGCCCCGGCACGGGACGCGGTCGAGGGGGCGGCCACCGATGGCTGAAGCCGCTCTGAAGACCGTCCCGCTGGACAAGGCGCGCGCCCTGCAGTGGCTCCAGACGTACGGCGTGTACGCCGGCGTGGCGCTGCTGCTGGTCGTCAACATCGTCATCACCCCGCACTTCCTGTCCGCGGAGAACTTCCGCACCCAGGCCGTGCAGGTGGCGCCCGTCATCATCGTCGCGCTGGGCATGGCCCTGGTCATCGGCACCGAGGGCGTCGACCTGTCGGTGGGCGCCGTGATGGCGCTCGCGGCCTCGGTGACCGCCCTCTACCTGGGCTACGGACTGGTGCCGGCGCTGCTCGTGGTGGCGCTGTTCGCCGCCGGCGTGGGCCTCGCCAACGGGGCGCTGGTGGCGCTGGTCGGGGTGCAGCCCATCGTGGCGACGCTGGCCCTCATGGTGGGCGGGCGGGGCCTGGCGCTGGTGCTGCTGCCGCAGCTCGAGGACCTGCGCAACCCGCAGCTCGCCTCGCTCGGTTCCGGCGACGTGCTGGGGATTCCGTACCTGATCCTGATCGCGGCCGTGCTGGCGCTGCTGGTGGCGTTCACGGTGCGCCGCACCACGTTCGGACGGCAGCTCCTCGCCATCGGCGACAGCCGTCCCGCGGCGCAGCTCGCCGGCCTGCCGGTGCGCCGCGTGCTGATCGTGGTGTACGTGGTGTCCGCGCTGCTCGCCGCCGTGGCGGGCGTGCTCGCCACGGCCCGGCTGCAGGCCAGCGACCCGACGTCGCTGGGCAACCTGATGGAGCTGTCCGCGATCACCGCCGTCGTGGTCGGCGGCACGCCGCTCACCGGCGGCCGGGTCAACATCGCCGGGACGGTGGCGGGCGCGGTCCTCATCCAGCTGCTCACCGCCACCCTCATCAAGCACGATCTGCCGCCGTCGTGGACGCAGATCGCGCAGGCCGTAGTGATCGTGGCCGCGGTCTACGCGGCGCGGGGACGGGGGAAGCGATGACCGTCACGAAGACACAGGCGCCGGTGAGCGCGGACGACGGCACGCAGGCGGCGGGCGCCGAGCCCGTGGGGCCGGCGCGGTCCGAGCGGCTGAGCGCCCTGGTGCAGCAGCACGGCGCGCTGGCGGTGCTGGTCATCGTCTCGCTGGTGGCGACGTTCAGCTTCGACTCGTTCGCGACCGGCGACAACGTCAGCAACATGGCGACGAGTTCGGCGTTCCTCGCGATCGTCGCGCTCGGCATGACGTTCGTGATCATCACCGGCGGCATCGACCTGTCGGTGGGCTCGCTGTTCGCGCTGGGCGGGGTGCTGGCGGCCTGGGGTTCCCGGCACGGGACGCTGGTGGCGCTGCTGCTGCCGCTGGTGGTGTGCGGGGCGGTCGGCGTGGTCAACGGGCTGCTGGTGGCCCGGTCACGGCTGGCGCCGTTCATCGTCACCCTGGCGGCCATGCTGGGCGCCCGGGGTCTGATGCTGGCGATCACCGACGAGGGCGCGAACACCTACCTCATCGGCAAGGGCTCGTTCCTCGCCGAGCTGGGACAGGGCACCACGCTCGGTCTCGGCAACCCGGTGTGGATCACGCTGGCGCTGTTCGTCGCCGGGGCGGTCGTGCTCCGCCGCACCCGGTTCGGCCAGCACGTGTACGCGGTCGGCGGGAACGAGGACGCGGCGGCGCTGATGGGCGCCCCGGTGGCCCGTACCAAGATCCTCGTCTACACGCTGTCCGGGGTGCTGGCCGGCCTCGCCGGGGCGCTGAACGCCGCATGGCTCGCATCCGGGGTGACCATCCTCGGCAACGGCATGGAGCTGGAGGCGATCTCCGCCGTGGTCATCGGCGGCACCCTGCTCACCGGCGGGCTCGGCTACGTCAGCGGGTCGCTGGTCGGGGTGCTGCTGCTGAAGGTGATCCAGAACGTCATCAACCAGATCGGCTCCCTGGACTCCTCCTACCAGCAGGTCGTCAGCGGCGCCTTCCTCGCCGTGGTGGTCGTCGCCCAGACGTGGCTGGGCCGCCGACGGCAACTCCTGTAGACCCCGGACGCGGCGGCGGGACGCCCTGGCTCCCGTCGCCGCGTCCGGTACGGCGGCCGGTCACGCTCCTCGCGCAGCCGGCCGCTTCTCGCACGCGCACGTCTCCCACCCCCACTTCCCGAGGAGTGACGATGCGTAGAGCACTCGCACCCGTCCCGCCCGCCGGCCACAGACGCCGGTGGACGGCGACCGTCCTGGCGGTGGCGGCCCTGCTGGCCGCCACCGCCCTCACCGTTCCCGGCGCCGCGACCGCGGCGCCGGCGGCGTGGGCGCCGAAACCCGCCCCGATGACCACCCCATGGACCGGCCAGGTCCCGGTCGACAACCCGCTGCCCGAGTATCCGCGCCCGCAGCTCACCCGCCCCGACTGGGCGAATCTGAACGGCATCTGGGACTTCGCCGTGACCTCGGCGGACGCCGGCCGGCCCGCCGCGTTCCCGGAGCAGATCCGGGTGCCGTTCGTCGCCGAGTCGGCGCTCTCCGGCATCCAGCGCCGCATCACCCCGAACGACAAGCTCTGGTACAAGCGCGCCTTCGTGGTGCCGTCCGGCTGGGACGGCCGGCGCGTCCAGCTCCACTTCGGCGCGAGCGACTGGCGCACCACCGTGTGGGTCAACGACCGGCAGGCCGGGACGACCCACGACGGCGGCTACGACGCCTTCTCGTACGACATCACCGATCTGCTGAACCGGGGCGGCGCCAACACGATCGTCGTCTCCGTGTGGGACCCCACCCAGACCGGCGGCCAGGCGGTCGGCAAGCAGCGGCTGAACGACGTCCAGCCCCATCCGGGCGGAGGCATCTTCTACACGGCCGCCTCCGGCATCTGGCAGACGGTGTGGCTGGAGCCCACGGCGGCGGCCCACATCACCCGCCTCGACATGGTGCCCGATCCGGTGAACAACCGGCTCAAGGTCACCGTGCGGGGAGCCGGGACGAGCGGCCACCAGACCCGCGTGACCGTCTCCACGGGCGGCGCCACCGTCGGCACGGCCACCGGTCCGGCCGACACGGAGTTCACCGTCCCGGTGCCGAACGCCCGCCGCTGGACGCCCGACGACCCGTTCCTCTACGACGTGCGCGCCGACCTGCTGTCCGGCTCCACGGCGGTCGACTCCGTGGGCAGCTACACCGGCATGCGCACGATCGGACTGGCCCGCGTGGACGGTGTGCCGCGGCCCGTGCTCAACGGGCAGTTCGTGTTCCAGACGGGCACCCTGGACCAGGGCTACTGGCCGGACGGCATCTACACCGCGCCGACCGACGCGGCCCTGCGGTTCGACCTGCAGAAGCACAAGGACCTCGGCTTCAACATGGTGCGCAAACACATCAAGGTGGAGCCGCAGCGCTGGTTCTACTGGGCGGACCGGCTCGGTCTGCTGGTGTGGCAGGACATGCCGTCCATGGAGCGCACGCCCGACGCGGCGGGGCGTGCCCAGTGGGAGACCGAGTACCGGCGCGTCATCGACCAGCACCGCAGCTCCCCGTCGCTGGTCATGTGGGTCGACCAGAACGAGGGCTGGGGCCAGTACGACCAGGCGCGGATCGCGAACGAGGTGAAGGCGTACGACCCGTCGCGGCTGGTGGACAACATGAGCGGGGTGAACTGCTGCGGTGCCGTCGACGGCGGCAACGGCGACGTCGTCGACCACCACGTGTACGTGGGCCCCGGCACCACCGTGCCCGACGCGAACCGGGCCGCGGTGCTCGGCGAGTACGGCGGGCTGGGCTTCAAGGTGGCCGGTCACGAGTGGTACCCGGGCGGCGGTTTCAGCTACGAGGATCAGCCGTCCCCCGCCCATCTGGACAACCGGCTCGTCGGGCTCCTGGACGGCATCCGCGAGGTGCGCCTCCCGCGGGGCCTGTCCGCCGCCGTCTACACGGAGATCACCGACGTGGAGAACGAGGCGAACGGGCTGCTCACCTACGACCGTCAGGTGGTCAAGGTCGACGAGGCGCGGGTCCGGGCGGCCAACCGGGCGCTGATCGACGCCTCCCGCTCGCCGTCCGCCCCGGTGACGCTGCCCACGGGCCAGTTCCGTTCCCTGCGCGTCACCACCCCCGGCTACACGGACCGCTATGTGCGGCACAAGGACGGCGCCGTGTTCACCGAGGTGGTGAACGGCGGCAGCGAGGCGCTGCTGAAGGCCGACGCCACCTGGCGGATCGTCCCCGGCCTGGCGGACGCCTCCTGTTCCTCGTTCGAGTCGCGCAACTACCCGGGCGAGTACCTGCGGCACCGCGACTCCCGGGTGTACAAGGAGGGCGGCAGCGGCGACCTGTTCCGCGCGGACGCCACCTTCTGTCCGGTGCGGGGCGCGAACGGCGGGGTGAGGCTGTCCGCGTACAACTTCCCCGGGCAGTATCTGCGCCACTACGGCGCAGAGTTGTGGCTGGCGGTGCCGGGCGGCACGCGCGCCTACGACTCCCCCGCCCTGTTCGCCGAGGACACCACCTGGGCGGTGGAGGCGCCCTGGACACCCTGAGCGGTGTGTGACGGCAAGGCGAGAGGGGGCGGACGCCGTGGCGTCCGCCCCCTCGTCGCGGAAGGTGTTACGGCTTCTCCGCCTCGTGGAGGGCGGTCACCTCCTCGGCGGTGAGCGCCTTGTCGTAGGCGTGCACCTCGTCGACGGAGCCGTTCCAGAAGTCGGTGTCGTCACCGTTCCACTTGGCGCGGCCCACCGCGAGGGGGCCGGAGCCGACGTAGTTGGGGCCGCCGGTGACGGTCGCCGCCTTCGTGCCGTCGACGTACAGGGTGATCTGGTTGGTGGCGCCGTCACGCACGCCCACCAGGTGGTACCAGCGCCCGAGTTCGGGCCGGGTCTCCAGGCGGGCCCGCCTGCCGTCGGGGGTGCTGAAGGCGAACGCGCCCTGCCCGTACTGGAGGTAGAACGGGCTGGCCTGGCGCCGGCCGTCCTGGCTGACGGCGGTGGCGTAGTTGCCGGGCAGCGCGTCGAGGGTGACCCAGGCGGAGACGGTGTAGCTGCCGGTGGTGTCGAGGACCGGACCGTCCGTCTGGGCGAACTGGGTCTGCCCGTCGAACTTCAGCGCGCTGCCGCTGACTCCGGTGGTCCAGGTGGCGCCCCCGGTGAGCGTCAGCGCCTTGCCGTTCGGACCCTCGTCCTCGGCCGTGGTGCCGGTGCCCTCGTCGAGGGACCAGTGGCCGCCGCCCTTGAGCTGCTCCCGCTGACCGGCGGAGGCGCCGGCGGCGATCACCTTGAGGTTGATCTCCCGCACCTGCTTCGGGTCGACCTTGATCTCCCTGCGGTCGTACGTGTAGAGGCCGTTGAGCTCGTTCTCCAGGTCGGTGATCTGCGTGTACACGGAGCCGGACAGCTCCGCGGCCGCCTGGTCGAGGTAGAACCTCTCGGTGTTCTCGACGTACTTGCGGGTCAGCGCCTCCTTGCTGTCCACGCCGCTGTAGATGACGGTGGGCGGGCCGGGCCACATGTGCCCCGGGGCGCGGAGGGTGAACCCGCCGTGCTCGCCGTCCATCGCCGCGCGGTGGTCGGGGAAGGGCGGGTCCTCGTTGTTGTAGTCGTGGTGGTCGATGATGTCGCCCGTGCCGGAGTCGCCCTTGCTGTTGCAGCAGTTGACCCCGCTGTGGGCGTTGACGACGCGGGACGGGTCGGCGGCCTTGACGGCGTCGGTGAGCCTGCCGGTCTCCTCCCGGTCCCACTCGCCCCAGCCCTCGTTGAAGACGATCCAGCCGATGACGGAGGGCGAGCTGTGGTGCTGGCGCATCATCTCCCGGCCCTGCTCGACGAAGGCCTGCCGGCCCTTCGCGCTGGTCAGGTTGCCGGAGACGAAGTCCTGCCAGACCAGCAGGCCCAGCCGGTCCGCGTGGTAGAACCAGCGCGGCGACTCCACCTTGATGTGCTTGCGGACCGCGTTGAAGCCGAGCCGCTTGTGCGCCTTCAGGTCGAATGCCAGGGCGTCGTCGCTGGGCGCGGTGTAGAGCCCGTCGGGCCAGAAGCCCTGGTCCAGGGTGGCGAGGGAGAACACGGGCTTGCCGTTGAGGACGAGCTTCTTGTAGCCGCCCACGTCCTCGATGCCGATCTTCCGCATGCCGAAGTAGCTGTCGACCGTGTCGGTGGACCGGCCGTCCTTCAGCGTGACGTCGAGGTCGTAGAGGTACGGGTCGTCCGGGCTCCACAGGTGCTGGCGGGCGACCGGCAGCCTCAGCTGCTCGTTGGCCGGACCGGTCACCTTGCCGACGACCCTGCCGCGGTGGTCGCGGGCCACGGCCTCGACGCGCGCCGTGGCGGACGCGCCGGCGGACTCGACGGTCACCGCCAGGGTCCTGGTGTCGATGTCCGGCGTCGTGACGACGTTGTCGATGGACGTCTCGGCGACGGGCTCCATCCAGACGGTCTGCCAGATGCCGGAGGACTGGGTGTACCAGATGCCGCCGGGGCTGGTGGACTGCTTGCCCACCGGCTGGTCGGGGCCGCCGGTGTCGGTGACCGCGACGACGATCTCCTGGGGGCCCTTGCTCTTCAGCGCGTCGGTGATGTCGGCGCTGAACGCGTTGTAGCCGCCGGTGTGTTCGGCGACCTTCCTGCCGTTGACCCAGACGCGGGCCTCGTAGTCGACGGCGCCGAAGTTCAGCTTGAGCCGGTTCTTGCCGCTCTTGCCGGTCTTCCAGCTCTTCGGCACCTCCACCAGCTTGCGGTAGAACATGTGGTCCTCGTGCCGCTCGATCCCGGAGAGCAGCGACTCCGCCGGGAACGGCACGATGATCTTCTCGTTCAGGTTCTTGCCGAAGACGGGCTGCTCCCCCGCCTTCGCACCGCTGAACTGCCAGGGCCCGTTGAGGTTCTTCCAGTGCGTGCGGACCTGCTGCGGGCGCGGGTACTCGGGCAGCGGGTTGTTCGTGTTCACCTTGTCGCCCCACGGGGTGGTGAGGCGGTGGGTGGACACGTTCTCGGCGTAGCGGGCGATGCGGGGCACGGCCTCGCCGCCGGCCGTGAGGCCGCCCTCGCCGTCGTAGACGACGCGGACCGTCTGGGCCTTCTGGATCGCCTCGGAGAGGGTGACCTGGAGGGAGTTCCGGTCGCCGGGGACCGCCTTCACCGAGGTGATCGGCATGGCGGTGGTGTCGGCCTCGACCTCGAGGTGCTCGGCCACCTGCGCGAGGTCGCTCACCGGGCCGTCGAAGCGGGCGCGCAGGGTGCGGCCGTCGCGGCCCACGGTCAGCTCGACCGGGTAGACCTCGAAGTCGGCGGGCGGGGTGAACGCCGTCATCGGCACGAGCTGCTTGGCGAGCGTCGGCGTGGACCAGCGCAGGTACATGTTCGACCCGCCGAAGTCCTGGAACATCTCCAGGCGGAAGTCGTACGTCCTGCCCGCGGTCAGCTTCACCGGGGCGCTGGTCTGCTCCCGGTCCCAGTCGGGCTCCCAGTGGTCGATGACCGGTTCGCCGTCGATGTAGAGGCGGAAGCCGTTGTCGCCGATGGCGTGGAAGGTGTAGTCGTCGGTCGCCGGGGCCTCGATCTGGCCGGTCCAGCGGGCGGTGGTGTGCTCCGTCCGGCCGGTCAGCTCCTCGAACGTGCTGGTGAGACCCGCGAAGTTGATCTGCGGCTCGAGCTGGGCGCCGCCGAGTTCGGCGAAGTCCCGGGCGCCCGGCGCGGACATGCGGAAGTACTCGCCCTTCAGCCCGTGCACCGTGACGTCGGCGTCCGCGGCCCGGGCGGCGGAGGCGCCGCCGGCCGCCGCCGGTGCGGCGGCCGTCGCGGCGGGCGCCAGGGCGCCCGTGGACAGGGCCAGCGCCGTCACGGTCAGCACGGCCCACCATCTGGATCTCGGGCGGGTGAGTTGTCTGGTCATCGAACCTTTCCTCGCGCTGGGTGCATGGGGCCACGGCGGAACGAGGGCGCGGCCGTCCACTCCGCCGACAGTTCTTCCAACGTTGGAAATCCGGTGTGCAGCGGAATGACAACACGCTGCGCGACGGCTGTCCAGGCTTTGCGCGGAGGTGACTGTGCGTCAACGGAGGTTCGGAGTACCGATGGTGGCCGCCCCCCGGCAAGGGCGGCCACAGTCCGGGTCAGTCGCCCGCGTCGGCGAACGGGCCGTCGGCCGCGAAGGCGTGGGCGGCGAACCGCTGCCCGATGAGCCGGTGAGCGGCCGCGTCCGGGTGGAGGCCGTCGGGCAGCGGGAGTTCGGCGTGGTCCGCCTCGCCGTACAGGACGCGCCCGTCGAGGTGGTGGAGGTTCGGGTCCTCCTTGGCGCGCGCCGCCACGACCCGTTCCAGTTCCTCGCGTACGACGTTCAGCGTCAGCTTGCCCTCGGCCCGCTCCTCCGGGTCGCCGGAGGCGGTGAACGCCAGCTTCCCCTCGGCGAGCCGGCGGAGGTCGAACGCCGTGGGGCCGGGCGTGTCCTCGTGCATGGGGCACAGGATCGGCGAGACGACCAGCAGCGGGGTGTCGGGGTGGCCGTCGCGGATGGTGTCGAGGAAGCCGTGCACGGCGGGGCCGAACGCGCGCAGCCGCATCAGGTCGGTGTTGACCAGGTTGATGCCGATCTTGAGGCTGATCAGGTCGGCCGGCGTGTCGCGCAGGGTGCGGGCGACGAACGGGTCCAGCAGGGCGCTGCCGCCGAAGCCGAGGTTCACCAGTTCCACCCCGCCCGCGGCCGCGGCGAGCGCCGGCCAGATGGTGGTCGGGCCCGCGGCGTCGGAGCCGTGGCTGATGGAGCTGCCGTGGTGCAGCCAGGTGCGGCGTCCGGAGGCGGGCGCGGGCTCCACCGGGGCATCGGTGCGCAGCGCGACGAGCGCGGTGAGCTCGTTGTACGGCAGCCAGATCTCCACGGTCTTGCCGGTTCCGGGCAGGCCGTCGAAGCGGACGGCGCCCGCCGGTCCGGAGCTCATCTCGGCCGTGCCGGTGGACATGTCGACGGTGACCGTGTTGCCGCCGGTCGCGGACGCCTGCCCGGCCGGCCGGCCGTCGACGAGCAGGTCGTACAGGCCCTCGGGGCGGGGCGGGGCGCCGACGTAGACGCGCTTGGTGGGGACGGTCTCCAGTTCGACCACGGTGGCGCGGGTGCGGAAGACCAGGCGGACGCCGGAGGGCTGGGACTCGGCCATGGCGAGCTGCCCGTCGGCGCACTGGGCGCGCGCCCACGCCGGCAGGCGGTGCGGCAGCAGTCCGTCGGGGGTCTCCTCCAGTTCGAGGGCGCCGCGTACGAGGTCGGGGGTGACGGGGGTGGTGTGGGTGACGTGGGGCGCGGAGGGCATGTCTCGGTCCGTCTTTCGGGGGTCGTGGGGGGGGGCGTGAGGGGGCGCCCGCGGGTCAGGGCGCGGGCGGCCAGGTGCGCAGGAGGGCGTCCAGCGCGTCGAGGACGCGGGACCAGGTCTCCTCCGTGTCGGGGGCGCTGTGGCTGAAGCCGCCGCCCATCTCGATGCTGACGTAGCCGTGGAAGACGCTGCCGAGCAGGCGGACGGCGTGGGTCTGGTCCGGTTCGTCGAGGTCGTAACCGCGCAGCAGCGCGCGGGTCATCCTCGCGTGCCGTACGCCGGCACTGGCCGCGGCGGTCTCCGGGTCGAGCCGGAACTGCGCGGCCGCGTACCGGCCCGGGTGCTCGCGCGCGTAGTCGCGGTAGACGTTCGCCAGGGCGACCAGGGCGTCCTTTCCGGCCCGTCCGGCCAGCGCGTCGGCGGCGCGGTCGGCGAGTTCCTCCAGGGCGAGGAGGGCGATGCGGGTCTTGAGGTCGTGCGAGTTCTTCACGTGCGAGTAGAGGCTCGCCACCTTGACGTCGAAACGCCGGGCGAGCTCCGAGACGGTCACCTGCTCGAAGCCCACCTCGTCGGCGAGTTCCGCGCCCGCTCTGGTCAGGCGTTCGGTGGTGAGTCCTACGCGCGGAGCCATGGCCGTCCTTCCGTTCAGCTACAGCGAGTGTGCCCGAGCCTAAAGGCTTTAGGCAAAAGACGGAGGGGTGAAGCTGCTCACACGGCGGATGCGGGCCGTCGAGGGCTGATCGCGCAGTCGCCCGGCGCCCGGTCGGGGCGCCTCGGCGATCGGCGTTTCGGCCAACACGCTCCGCGCTCCCGGGCCCTGCGCCCAAGGACGCGTACCCCGGCCGCCGTGTGCCGCACGGAAAGGACGTCGTCCGAACACGTGTGTTCGATACCGGCGCCCGTCTCGTTGAGTCTCGTGCCGTCGCCCTCCACCCCTCTGACCAGCAGGGAGAAGTGCCGTGACCCGACCGACCACCCGTGCCGTCCCATCCCCGCCTCCCGCCGAGATCACGTTCTCCGGCCACCAGTCCGTGAACCCGCTCGGCCAGGCCGGCTTCCGCGCCCTGTGCGCCCAGCTCCCCTCGGTGCTGCGGCGGATCTGCGTCATGGCGTGGCGGATCGACCGCCGGGCCGTGCTCCTGCTCCTCGTCTGCCAGCTGCTGACCGGGGTGTCGGCGGCCGCCCTGCTCACCGCGACGGCCCGGGCCATGGGCCCGCTGCTGGGTTCCGGCGCGGCCGGCGACCGGCTGCGCGACGCGCTGCCCGCGCTGGTCGTCGTCGCGGCGGCGAGCGCCGTCGCCCGCGCGTCGGCCGCGCTGGCCTCCTACGCCGAGCGGCGCATCACGCCGCGGCTGACCACGGAGACCGACTGCGCGCTGGTCGAGGCCGTGTGCCGGGTGGAGGCCGAGGCGTACGCCGTGGACGGTTTCGCCGACCGCCAGGAGGCCGCGGAGATGGGCGTCATGCGCACGCACGTGATGGTGATGGACGCCCAGCGCTTCATGGCGGCGCTCATCAGGATGGTCACCGCCTGCGGCGTCCTGTCGGTGCTCAACCCGCTGATGCTGCCTCTGCTCCTGCTGGCCGTCGCCCCGGCCGGCGCAGGCGCCGTCCTCACCGCGCGCGTCGACTACGAGATCCACTACGCGAACATCGCCGACCGCGCCGTGCGCGGCATGACGCGCTGGTGGGCGACCACGCCGAAGTACGCCGACGAGGTCCGCGCCAACGGCATGACGGACTACATCCTGTACTGGTACCGCGCCCTGTCCGAGCGGGTGGACGAGCGGTCGCTGTCGGCGGCCCCGCGGACCCTGCGGATCGCCCTGCTGTCGTCCCTCGCCGGAGGCGCGTTCCTGGTGCTGACCTGGGCCGCGCTCGCGTGGCTCACGGCCACCGGGCGCATCGCCCCGAGCGTCGCCGCCACGGCCGTGATCGCCGTGCAGACGACCCTGGCCGCGCTGTCCCAGGTCGTGATGAACGGCGCGGCGGTCTTCCACACCAGCCTGTACCTCAGCGACATGCAGGCGTTCCTCGACGACGCCGCGGCGCGCGCTCCCCGGCGGGGGCGGAAGGAGGTCGCGTCCCCGGTGCGGGAGATCCGCCTGGAAGAGGTCACCTACCGCTACCCGGGCAAGGAGCGGCCGGCCGTGGACGGCGTGTCGCTGACGCTGCGGCGCGGTGAGATCCTCGCCGTGGTCGGCGTGAACGGGTCCGGGAAGAGCACCCTGACCCGCCTGGTCACCGGCATCCACCTCGCGGACAAGGGCCGGGTCACCTGGGACGGCGTCGACCTCGCCGGCGCCGACCCGGCGTCGGTGTGGCGGTGCACCGGCCTGGTGCCGCAGATCTTCGCCCAGTGGCCGCTGCGGGTGCGGGAGAACGTGACGCTCGGGCAGCCGCGCGGCGCGGACGACGACGAGGTGTGGGAGGCGGTCGACGCCGTCGGGATGCGGGACGCCGTGGAGGGCCTGTCCGCCGGCCTCGACACACTGCTCGCCCGGGAGATCTTCGGCGGCGCCGAGCTGTCCGGCGGCCAGTGGCAGCGGCTGGCCTGCTCAAGGGCGCTGTACCGGCGGCCGCCGCTGCTGATCCTCGACGAGCCGACGTCGCAGATGGACCCGCGCGGGGAGCACGGCATCTTCGAGCGGATCAAGGCGATCGCGGGCGACCGCATCACGATCGTGGTCACCCACCGGCTGGAGAACACGAAGATCGCCGACCACATCGTCGTCCTGGAGCAGGGCCGCATCACCGAGCACGGCACGTACGACGACCTCGTGCACGCCGGAGGCACCTTCGCCGACCTGCTGAGGCTGTCTCAGGACCGGTGAGCGAGCCCGGTAGGGGCCCCATCGCGATCAGGTGTCGCCCGCGTCCGTCGCCGGCGCGTCCTCGCGCAGTACCGGTGCGCTGCGCACCAGGCGCAGGGCCGTGGTCAGCAGGAGGCCCCCGACGACGTTGCCGAGGACGGCCCAGCCCAGCCAGGCCAGCCAGTCGGCGTATCCGTAGGACGTGCGGCCGGCGTGCAGGCCGCCGAACGCGATGAGGGAGTCCAGGACCGAGTGCCACAGGCCGAGTCCGGCCAGGACGAACGCGGCGGACACCGACGCGGTGATCTTCCCGGTCATGGACTCGGTGCCGTGGTGCATCCGCGTCATGAGGGTGATGACGCCGCCGCCCAGCACGGCGAGGCAGAAGGTGCCCAGGCTGTACCCGCCGTCGACGAACCGCGCGCCCGCCTCGGCCGCAGTGGAACGCAGCTCCGGGAAGGCCCGCATCACGATCCACATGAACGCCCAGCCGCCCGCCAGGTTCATCACCAGGACCGTCACCCACAGGCGCGCCAGGTCGAGCCAGGTGGCCGCGCCGGCGATCACGGTGCTGACGGGGACGAGGAAGCCCTCGGTGAACAGTTCGCTGTGACCGAGCAGCAGGGCGATCAGCCCCACGGAGAAGGCCAGCCCGGCCAGGAGGTCGCTGCCGGTCTCGTGCTTGACGAACAGCAGCGTCATGACGCCCACGCTCACCTCGATGCCGCCCAGCAGCGCGGTGGCCACCAGCGACGCCCAGGTGCGGTGCAGACGCGGCCGGCCCTCGGCGACGATCCGTTCCGCCGCCTCGGCGACGCGCCGCTCCCCCGGGCCTGCCATGACCTGGTCGTCAGGCTCCATGACGGCCTCCCCCGGCCGGCTTCCCAGGGTGGGCGGCCACAAACCGGCACCATGACCCCGGCCGGTCTCGTGGTCCCCCGGCATGGCTCAGTGCGTTGCGGGGGACATACGATGCCGTCATGATCCACCCTTCGGATGACCCTCGGCGACGGGCGATACTCAGCGGTTCGGAGTTCGAGGAGCGGATCGGCTACGCCCGTGCCGTGGTCGACGGCGACCGGGTGCACGTGTCCGGCACCACGGGCTTCGACTACACCACCATGACGATCTCCGACGACGTCGTGGAGCAGGCCGAGCAGTGCCTGCGCACCATCGGCGCCGCGCTGGCGGAGGCCGGGTGCACGTTCGCCGATGTGGTCCGGGTGCGCTATCTGCTGCCGGACCGGGCGGACTTCGAGCCGTGCTGGCCGGTGCTGCGCCGGTGTTTTGGCGAGGTGCGGCCGGCCGCGACGATGATGGTCTGCGGTCTCGCCGATCCACGGATGAAGATCGAGATCGAGGTGGACGCCCGGCGGCCGGCCACCGCCGGCTGACCCGCCCGGCCCCGTCAGCCCTCCGTCGGGGTCAGCAGCACGAAGTCCGCCTTGAAGGGGTCGAGACACAGGGCCATCCGGCCGACGCCCTCGGCGTCCACGGGGCCCATCTGCACGGTGCCGCCGTTCCCGCGGACCTGGGCGACGGCCGCGTCGCAGTCGGCGACCGCGAAGACCGGGTGCCAGTAGGGCCGCCCGCCGGCCAGGGACAGGGCGTCCTCGCCGACCTCCAGCAGGCCGCCGTGCATCCGCTCGTCGGGCAGGCCGGCCGGGGTGATCATCGTGTACGTGCCCTCGCCACCCGGCATCGGCATGTCGGTGAACCGCCAGCCGAAGACGTCGCCGTAGAACCGCCGCGCCGCGGCCGCGTCGCTGGTGTACAGCTCGGTCCAGCACAGGGAGCCGGGCGCGTCGACCAGGTCGACGCCCTTGCTCTCGCCGGGCTGCCACACCGCGAACTGGCCGCCCAGCGGGTCGCTGTACTGGGCCATCCGCCCCCACTGCTCGATGTCCATCGGCGCCACGCGCACGGTACCGCCGCCCGCCTCGACGGCCCGGGTCGTGGCGTCCGCGTCGGAGACCGTGTAGTAGATCATCCAGGCGGGCCGGGCGCCCTCCTCGGTGAGCTTGCCGAGGCCGGCGACCATCTTGCCGTCCTTGCGGAACATGCCGCCCTCGACGCCCTCGCCCATCGGCTCGAGGTCCCAGCCGAGGACGGAGCCGTAGAAGGAGGCGGCGGCCGGGACGTCGGGGGCGCCGAGGTCGAGCATGCAGGGCGAGCCGGGTGCGAAGTCAGTGGTGATCACCGTGAGGTCCTTTCGGAGACTCCGTTCGGTCTCAGCGTGCCACCGGGCCGCCCGGCGCGCCCTCCGGCTTCGCCGTCCGGGGGTCCCGGACGGCGAAGCGCCTCGCACGTGTGCCTACGCCTCCCGCTCCGCCGTGCGTGTGGTGAACGGCAGGACCAGCCGCGAGGGGTGGGCGGCGTCGCGGTAGATCTTGTGGGTGACGGGGCGGCCGACCGGCAGGTGGAAGGCGTCCGGCGGGAGCAGCGCGTTGTGCGCGTCGGCGAGCGGCTCGTTGTTGGACAGCTCCGCGACCAGCTTGTGGCCCGGCAGGAACGTCGCCGCGAACGGGTACACCCGCAGCACGTACTCCTCGACCTTCCCCGGCTCGACCGGCACCGCACGGGTGTGCGGGTGGTAGGGGTCGCCCTCGGTGGTGCGCTCCTCGTCCAGCTCGCGGTGCGAGGCCTTGAGGTAGGCCGTGGTGATCAGCTGCCGTGTGCCGCCGGGGGCCTCGTCCCACAGGCGGAGGATGAAGTTGGTGTCGGGCTGGTCGATCTCCGCGAAGAGGTGCGCCGCGCCCTGGCCGATCATCTCGGTGGGCTCGGTGAACGGCTCGGTGCTCCAGCTGAGGATCTCCACCGTGTCGGTGACCGTCAGCGGCGCCTGGTAGAAGCCGTCGGGGGCGGCGTGCTCGGCGGTCATCGGCTCGGGCTCGAAGGACAGCTTGTGGCGCGGGCGGAGGTGGAGCGGTCGGTGCTCGACCGGCTTCGGCGGCCACTGGGCGCCGGTGACGTACTGCCGGGTGCCCTCGACGTGGACGGTGACCGCGGGCTCGTCCATGACCCCGTTGTCGACGCCCTTGATCCAGTACTCGTACCAGCGGAACATCTTGTCGTGCTCCTCGACGAAGGGGCGCGACTGCATGGGCGGGTAGGGGCCGATGTCCAGCTTCTTCGGGCCCTTGAGGCGGTTGAACAGCTCGATGGTGCCGTCGATGGTCCAGCCGCGGCCCTGGTCGATCTGGAGCCAGACCGGGATGTCGATGTTCGGGGCGAGGGTGACCGGGTTGCGCTCCTCGTACCACTCGCCGTCGACCTCGTTCATGACGATGTCGAACCAGGCCTCGTGGTTCTTGGGGTAGGTGAGGACATGGACGAGGTTGGGCCAGGCGGCGACGTCCGGGTCCTTCAGCCGCTCCTCGACCCGCTTCTTGATCTCCTCGGGCGGATACGTCTCCAGCATGCGGGACTTGACGCCGTCGGTGAACGCCCAGCCGGAGTCGCCGCCGCGGCCCTCGCGGGCGGCGCGCGGCATGAACCACATGACGCCGCCGTGGTACGTCGTCTCGTAGAAGTCGTAGTGGCCGCCGCTGACGAAGATCGCCTTGAGGGACGGCGGGCGCTCGGCCGCGGCCAGGACCTGCATGGAGCCGAAGTAGGAGATGCCGATCATGCCGACGTTGCCGTCGCACCACGGCTGCGCGGCGACCCACTCGATGAAGTCGTACGCGTCCTGGCCGAGGGAGACGCCGCCGGCGTTGTAGTTGCCGATGTGCTCGCCCTCGGAGTGGCCCGAGCCCCGCAGGTCGCCGATGACGTGGACGTAGCCCTCCTGGACCACCCGGGCGATGTCGCCGGCCTCGATGCAGCCGTCCCACATGGGGCTGGGCCGGCGCTGCGGCGGGGTGGTCAGGGCGAGCGCCTGGAGCTCCTTGCCGTACGGACTGAGGGCCACCAGCGCGGGGCGCGGGGTGTCGTGGTCGGGGCCGCTGTAGGCGTCCGCCGCGAGGGTGACGCCGTCGCGCATCGGCACCCGGAGATCCTTGCGGACGGTGATGGACCGCTCGCCCGCGCGGATCGTACGAAGGTCGGTCATGGGGGGTGCTCCTGTCACACGTGCTGTTCGTGATGCCTGCGGTAGCCGGCCAGGGAGGTGAAGAACGGCGACGGCTCGAGCGTGGGGTCGCCGGTGTAGCCGAGTTCCCCGGCGACGGACGCGAACGGCGAGTACGGCGAGTCCGTCTCCTCCGGCCCGGCCTCCAGGCAGCGGCAGGCGGCGCCGGCGACCCGGTCCTCGATCTCCAGGCTCTGGGTGACGGCCTCCCGTGCCTCCGCCTCGTCGAGTTCCACGCCGTACGGGGTGCCGTCGGCGCGGCGGTAGGGGTGCCCCAGGTAGAGATTGCGGGGGCGGACCACGTCCCGCAGCCGGACGAGGCTCTCGCGGTAGGCGACCGGGTCGGTGTAGCCGGGAAAGCCGTTGGCGGCGCCGTGGACCTGGACGGCGTCGCCGGTGAACACCGCCCGCTGCCCGTCGACGACGTAGGCGACCGATCCCGGGGTGTGGCCCGGGACCGCGTGCACCGACACGGTGACGCCGCCGCCGAGGGAGAGCGTCTCCCCGCCCTTCACGAGCAGGGTCGGCTCCATCTCGCCGGAGGTGACGGCGTCCGCGGCCGCCGTCACCTTGGCCTCGCCCTCCGGGTCGTTCAGGTACCGCCCGCGTCCGGCGAGGTACTCCTCGACATGGGCCCGGCGCGAGCGCAGCAGGGGCGCGTCCGCCTCGTGGATCACCACCTGCGCGCGCCGGCCGGTGAGTTCCCACAGGGCGTGGGCCCCGCCGACGTGGTCGATGTGCCCGTGCGTCAGCAGGATCCAGCGGACGTCCTCGATGCGGCGCCCGATCGCCTCGAGGGCGGGCGCCATGCCCTCCGCGGGTGAGGAGGCGATGCCCGTGTCGACGATCGCCGGTTCGGGCGCGTCGACGAAGAAGCTGTACAGGCCGAACCGTCCCCAGGGCGAGACCAGCGGGTGGACGGCGACCGCGTCGTGCGTCATGGTGTTCCGTTCCTCTTTCCGGCCGGCGGTCAGCGACGGTTCAGGAAGTCGCGCGTCTCCCCGAAGACCCGGTGGTACTCGGGGATCCAGGAGAAGTGCTGGACGAAGCCGTGGCCCGCGCCCGGGTAGCGGCTGACGGTGGCCGCGACGCCGGCCGCGCGCAGCCGCTCGCCGTACAGCTCGCCCTCGTCGCGCAGCGGGTCGTGCTCGGCGGTGACGACGAGCGCGGGCGGGAGGCCGCTCAGGTCGGTCCGCTTGATGGGTGAGACCAGCGGGTCGGCGGGGTCGGCGCCGCTGTCCAGGTAGAAGGCGTTGAAGGGCTTCAGGCCGGCCGTCTCCAGGCCGTAGCCGGTCGCGTTCTCCCGCAGGGACGGGTAGCGGTCGGCGTCGAAGTCCAGGTCCAGGGACGGGTAGTAGAGGATCTGGTGGGTGATGCGGTCGAAGCCGTCGTCGTGGGCCCTGGCGGCGACGGCGGCGGCGAAGGTGCCGCCGGAGCTGTCGCCGGCGACGGCGAGGGTGGCGCCGTCCCAGTCCAGGCCGGAGTCCTCGCCGGCGGCCCAGCGCACGGCCGCGTAGCAGTCGTCGAGGCCGGCCGGGAAGGCCGCCTCGGGCGCCAGGCGGTAGCCGACGGAGACGACCCTGAGCCCGGTCTCCTGGGCCAGGGAGCGCGCGACGTGGTCGTGCGTCTCCAGGCTGCCGAGGAAGAACGCGCCGCCGTGGAAGTAGACCAGCAGGCCGTAGGTGTCGGCCTCGGCGGGGGTGTAGACGCGGACGGGGACCTCGCCCGCGTCCGTCTTCGCCGTCACGTCCTGGACCGCGTGCAGCGGGAGGCGCTCCTCGACGGGCGGGAGGTGCGCCTCGTCGGCGGCGCGCATCGCGACCGGGTCGAGGGGCCCCTCGGGCGGGGCGGGCAGGGCCGCCAGGAACTCGGCGATCTCGGGATGCAGTGTCACGGGGTCACTCCTGTCCGGCGGTGGCGGGCCTCTGGCCCGGGAACACCTCGTCGATCTCGTCCTCCGTCCAGCCCTGGCGGGAGATGCGCTGGAGCTCGTCGGTCACCGGCTTGCGGGTGGCCTGGTACAGCGCGAGGGCCTCCTTGACGGAGCCCGCCTCGCGCAGGGCGTCGGCGAGCGCGCCGCCGTCCTCGATGGCCGAGTTGGCGCCCTGCCCCTGGTGGTGGAGCATCGAGTGGGCCGCGTCGCCGACCAGGACGACGGAGTCGGAGTGCCAGGTGCCGACGGGGTCGATGTCGTACACGGCGCGGATGTTGACGGTGTCCATGTCGAGGTCGCGGGTGATGTTCACCAGCCGCTCGTCGAAGCCCTCGACCGTGCGGAGCAGGTCCTCCTTGGTGACCTCGGGCGCCCAGGTGCCGTCCGGGTGGAGGGCGGTGATGCCGAAGGAGACCTGGCCGCGGTGGCGCAGCGGCAGCAGGTAGATCTTGGTGCCGCGGCCGATGTACATGCGCAGGTTGTCGTCGACGACCATGCCGTGGGCGTCGTCGACGGAGATCACCGTGCGGTAGGCGTGCTCGCCGGCGAAGACCGGGGCCTTCTGGCTGAACAGCTGGTGGCGGACGACGGACCTGATGCCGTCGGCGCCCACGACCAGGTCCGCCTCGGCCGCGGCGCCGTTGGCGAAGGTGAGCGCGACGGAGTCGCCTCGGTCCTCGATCGTCTCCAGCTTGTGCCCCAGGTGCACCATGCCCTCGGGGAGGACGCCCATGAGGGCGTCGATGAAGTCGCCGCGGTGGATCAGGTGGGTGTGGGTCTGCTCGCCGGCGGCGGGCCACGCCTCCTTCATGATGGGGTCGCCGGTGGCGGTGAGGATCTCGAAGTAGTCGCTGGGGGAAGTCACTTCGGCGATCGCGTCGAAGACGCCCCACTCGCGGAAGCGGTTCATGGTGGCGGGGCGCAGGCCGATGCCGGCGCCGACCTCGCGGATCCGGCTCGCCTGCTCGTAGACGTCGACGCGGGCGCCGAGGAGGCTGAGGGCCTTGGCCGCGGCGGCGCCGCCGTAACCGGCGCCTATGACGGCGATCTTGAGGTTCTGGAGGTCCGAGAGCTGCATCGTTGGTCTCTCTACTTCTGAAGGGTCAGGAAGGTGGCAGGGTTGTCGACGAAGATCGTCTTGATGGCGGTCTCGTCGAGACCGGCGGCGCGGAGGTCCGGGATGAGGTCCTCGAAGATGTAGTTGACGGTGTGGCCCTTGACGCCGGGCCAGCCGAGCGGGGAGCAGTTGGCGTCGGCGGAGGCGAGGACCTGGCCCAGGCGGCGGCCGCCGTCGATGAAGCGCAGGAAGTGGTCGAGGCGTTCCTTGCGGGGGCGGGCCCAGAACGGCGGGTCGGGCAGTTCGGTCTCGTAGCCGAAGGTGTCGAACCCGATGCGCCCGCCCTTCTCGGCGATCCAGACGTCGCGCGTCTTCTCGGCGTTGACCCCGTCGTCGACGTGCCCGAACAGCACGCGGTGCAGGGGCAGTCTCTCCTCCTCGAAGATCGTGATGGCGTTCTCGGCGTCGATCGCGAGGTGGGTGAGGACGGGGGCGCCCGTGGTGAGGGCGGCGCGGGCGGCGGCGCGGTAGATGCGCTTGTCCAGCCCGGTCATCCGGCCGCCGCGGCTGACGCCGACCTTGATGACGCCGGCGAGGCTGCCCGTGGTGCCGATGCCGACGGTGATCTCGTGGACGAACTGCCGCGTCAGGTAGTCGACGTCGGCGTTCGCGAAGTGCGGCAGGGCGGTGTCGCCGCCGACGAAGCCGGTGCAGGCGACGATGTGCACGCCGGTCTTCGCGGACAGGGACTTGTAGTGGTCGACGTCGCGGCCGTTGCAGATGCCGGTGGCGTCGACGAAGGTGCCGCCGCCCAGTTCGTGGAAGCGGCGCAGCTTGGGGACCGTCTCCTCGTAGCGCTGCTCGGGGGTCTTCCACCACGTGGTGTCCAGTTCGGAGCCGGGCATGCCGTACCCGATGTGCTCGTGGACCGCGACGAGGCCCAGTTCCTCGGCCGGGACGGGACCCAGGACCGTGTTCACTCTCGACACAACACTCACCTTTGAGAAAGAGATTCGATGGTCGTATCCGCCGGCGTGCTCAGCGCACCGACAGCAGGTCCCGCGGGTTGTCCACGAGAATCCGCCGTACGTCGTCCTCGCCGAGGCCCTTGTCCTCCAGGAGCGGGACGAAGTCGGTCAGGAGGCGGCTGTACGGGGTGTCGTTGCCCGGGTGTCCCTTGGCGACGCCGGTGGCGCCGGCCGAGAGCAGGACGCGTCCGGTGAGGCCGGCCTCCGCCAGCTCCGCGACGAGGGCGACGCGTTCGGCGTCGGTGAGGTGCTCGTCGTCCTCGGTGCCGACGTGGTCGAGCACGACGTACGCGCCGCGGCGGGCCACCTCCAGGGGGGCGCCGGCGGCGACGGCGTCCTTGCGGTCGAGGCCGCCGACGACGATCCGGTCGGCGGGGAGCTTCTCGTCCAGGACCACGTCGAGGTCGTGCAGGGCGTCCTTGCCGTGGCGGAGGGAGACGGGGACTCCGGTGGTCAGCGCGGCGCGGGCGGCGCCGCGGAAGAGGCTCTCGTCGGTGGCGGTCATGCCCGTGCGGGTGGCGGCGGTGGCCACCAGCCCCGCGGCGCCGCGCCGTTCGACGCGCGGGACGACCATGCCCTCGGTGACCTCCCGGGCGAAGAGGTCGGCGAACTTGTCGGCCGGCCACGGCGTGGGCGGGTTGGTCTGCGGGGTGAGGAAGTAGCCGCCGAGCATCTCCTCGGGTCCCTGGCCGGTGGAGGCGACGATGTGCACGCCCGTGGTGCGGGCGAGGGTCTCGTACAGCCGGACGTCGCGGCCGTGGAACATGCCGGTGCTGTCGACGATCGTGCCGCCGCCGTGGGCGCGGAAGTCCGTCAGCTTCGCGGCGAGGATCTCGAAGATCTCGGCGCGGTCGAGGGTGATGTCGTAGGCGTGCTCGGCGCCCGGCACCACCGAGAGCAGCGCCTCGTGGACCGAGACGACGCCCAGCTCATCGGCAGGCACCGGGCCCAGGACGGTGTTCACGGTGGTGCTCTCGACGCTCATGCGCATGCCTCACAGGTCGGTGTGGGGTGCGTCCTCGCACCCTGTGGCTGTCGTCACGGTAGCCATTCGCTTTACATGACGTCAATGAAGCGAACACCACGAAAAAACAATGTGCTACGGGTTGCGCGGGAGTCGCCGCACCCCTTCACCGGGGCGGCACGGAGCGGCATCATGCACGGCGTGCATGGAACGGCATGCGAAGCATTCACTTGTTCGATGCGGGGCCGGACATTTCACTGAGGGCATGAGCACCCCACCCACCTCGGACGTCGATCTCTTCGCCGACGACGTCGTTCTCGACCCGTATCCCGTCTTCGCCGGCCTGCGGGAACAGGGCCCCGTCGTCCACCTCCCGCGCAACGACGTGTACGCGCTCACGCGGTACGACGTCGTCCGCGACGCACTGGCCGACTGGGAGTCGTTCTCCTCGGCCTCGATCGCATTCAATCCGATGGCGAACGAGGCGCTGACCGGCACCTCACTCGCGTCCGACCCGCCCGTGCACACCCAGCTGCGCGCCACGCTGACCGAGAACCTCTCCCCCAGGGCACTGCGCGGCCTCAAGGGGCAGATCGCCGAGAAGGCCGACGCCCTCGTCGCCGATCTCGTCGCGAAGGGCTCGTTCGAGGCGATCGACGCGCTCGCCCGCGCCTTCCCGCTGGAGGTGGTCGCCGACCTGATCGGCTTCACCGGCGAGGTGCGCGCCAACATGCTGCGCTGGGGCCAGGCCGCCATGGAGGTCCTCGGCCCGCTCAACCAGCGCACCGCGGAGAACTTCCCGGTCGCCGGCGAGCTGTACGCCTGGTGCTCCCAGGTGAAGGCGGAGGACCTCGCGGAGGGCTCCGTGGGCTGGGGCATCTTCGACGCGGAGGCGCGCGGCGACATCCCGCCGGACACCGCCGGGCACATCATCCACCAGTACCTGGGGGCCGGGGTCGACACGACCATCGCGGCGATCGGCAACATCGTCGCCCTGTTCGCCCGCCACCCCGACCAGCTCGCCCTGGTCCGCCAGGACCCGACGCTGGTGCCGGCCGCCTTCAACGAGGTGCTGCGCTACTGGGCGCCCGTCCACGCCTGGGGCCGGCGCGCCACCAAGGACGTCACCGTCGCGGGCGCCGACATCCCGGCGGGCGCGCAGGTCGCGGTCCTCTTCGGCGCCGGCAACCGCGACCCCCGTCACTACGCCGACCCGGACGCGTTCCTCGTCGAGCGCAACCCGGTCGACCATCTGTCGTTCGGCTACGGCCCGCACGGCTGCGCGGGACAGGGACTGGCCCGTCTGGAGGCGCACGCCGTGATCGACGCGCTCGCCCGGCGGGTCGACCGCCTGATCGCCGGACCCGAGGTCCGTGTCCCGAGCAACACCACCCGGAGCATCGACAAGCTCCCCGTCCTGGAGGTGATCCCCGCATGAGGATCGTTCTCGACCGCCCCCGCTGCGAGGGCCACGGACTCTGCGAGGAGGCCGCACCGCAGCTGATGCACCTCGACGACGAGGGCGAACTCGTCCTGCACCGCGAGGAGATCGACGAGGCGGACGCCGCCGCCGCGAACGCCGCCGCCCGGGTGTGCCCGGTCGCCGCGCTGAGGATCGCGTGAGCACCGCGGCCCCGTCGCGCGTGGTCGTCGTCGGCAACGGCATCGCCGGGCTCACCGCGGCGGACACCCTCCGCGAGGCCGGCTTCGACGGTGAGCTGACCGTCGTCGGCGACGAACCGCACCCCGCGTACAGCAGGCCCGCACTGTCCAAGGCACTGCTGCTCGGCGACGACGGCCTGTCGTCGCACGCACTGCCGCCGCCGGGGCACGGCGCGACGGAACTGCTCGGGGTGCGGGCCACCGGCCTCGACTGCGAGCGCCGGCTGGTCACGCTCGACGACGGCACGGCCCTGCCGTACGACCGGGTGGTGCTGGCCACCGGCTCGCGGGCGCGGCGGCTGTCGTCGCTGCCCGGAGAGCTGACGCTGCGCGGGCTGGACGACGCGCTGGCGCTGCGGGCCCGGCTGGCGGACAAGCCGTCCGTGGTCGTGGTGGGCGGCGGCCCGCTCGGCATGGAGATCGCGTCCGGCTGTCTGGCGGCCGGCTGCGCGGTCACCCTCGTCACCCAGGGACCGCCGCTGATCCTCCAGCTCGGCCCGTATCTCGCCGACGTGTTCGCGCGAGCCGCGCGGGAGCGCGGGCTGACCGTGGTGGACACGGTCGCGGCCCGGCTGGAGGGCGGCGAGGGGGGCACGCCCCGGGTGGTCCTCGCGGAGGGCGGCGTCCTGGAGGCGGAGGTGGTCCTCACCGCCGCCGGGGACGTGCCCAACACGGAGTGGCTGGCCGGGTCGGGGCTTCCGGCCGGCGGGCCCCTGCCGGTCGACGGGCGTGGCCTGGTGCGCCCCGACGTGGCGGCCGTCGGCGACCTCACGGCGTTCCCCACGGCGCGGGGCGTGCGGCGGGTACCGCTGTGGAGCAGCGCGATCGAGCAGGCGAAGACCGCGGCCCGCGCGCTCCTCCGGGGCACGGAGGTTCCGCCGCTGGACCTCCAGCCGTACTTCTGGACGGAGCAGTTCGGGCTCACCCTCAAGGCGGTCGGCGATCTGCCGGTGGAGGGCGAACCCGAGTACGTCGACGGGCGGCCGGGCGGCGGACCCGCGCTGATGCGCTGGTCGCGGGAGGACGGCAGCGCCGCGGCCGTGGCGCTCGACCACCGCATCCCGATCCCCCGACTGCGCCGGATGACGAAGGCTGCCGCGTAGGGTTCACCGCATGAGCACGGAGGAACGGGGCATCACCGGTTCGGGTCTGGACCGGCTGGCATCGGTCAACCTCAACCTGCTGGTGCCCCTCCTCGCCCTGCTCGAGGAACGCTCGGTGACCCGCGCGGCCGAACGCGTCGGCCTCTCCCAGCCGGCCATGAGCCACGCCCTGACCCGGATGCGCCGGATGCTGGGCGACGAACTCGTCGTGCGGCAGGGCAGCGGCGTCACCCTCACCCCGCGCGCCGTGGAACTCCTCGAACCGCTGCGCGCCGCCCTCCAGCAGACCGCGCGCGTGGTGAACCTGCCGCACTTCGACCCGGCCACCGACCGCCGGGTCATCACCGTCGCCATGACCACCAGCACGGCGTTCGTCGTCGGCCCCCGGCTCGCCCGGCTGCTGGCCGAACGCGCCCCGCACGCCACCCTGCGCGTGCGGACCTTCACCGTGCCGACCGAGGCGACCTTCGTCGAACAGGGCGTGGACGTGGTGCTGCTGTCCGAGGGGCACCACGCGCCGCATCCGCGCGAGCGGCTCTACGACGACCGCCTCGTGGTGGTCGCCTCCCCCGACAGCCCGCCGGAAGCCGACGCGCTCACCCTGATCAGCACCCAGCCGCACATCGTGGTGGACACCCGGCGGCGGGTCTTCCCCTACGCGGAGCTGGAGGAGCGGGGCATCCCCTACCGGGTGGGCCTGCTCAGCTCCGACTACCTGCTGGTGCCGTTCCTCGTCGCCCGGGCCGGCGGCGTCGCCCTGCTGCGGCACCAGGTCGCCACGGCCATGCGGGAGCTGTCCGACCTGCGCATCGAGGAGTTCCCCTTCCCGCTGCCGGGGCTGGGGATCGACATGGTGTGGAACCCGCGCCTGGCCGACCAGCCGTTCCTGGAATGGCTGCGGGAGCTTCTGCTCGACGTCGCGGCCGGCCTGTGAAGGACCCAGCGGCGGCCGGTCAGTTGAGCAGGCGCACCCAGCTGGCGGCCAGCTCCTCGATCATCTGCTCGCGGCTGATCTTCCAGTCGGAGCCCTGCCAGTGCTGGGCGACGTAGTCCAGCTCGGCCATCGCGAGGACGCCCCGGAAATGCCGCTGGTGCGGCTCGAGACGGCCGGCCGCGGTGAGTCCGTCCTCGATGTCGGCGATGGCCTCTTCCAGCCAGCGCTCGACCAGGTCGGGCAGGTCCGGGTCGACCACGGCTGCGTCCCGGCCGATGCGGATGATCGGGCGGACGGCCGGCCACAGCTCGACGGTCCGGCGCAGCCACGCCGTGATCGCCTCCTGCGTGCCCTCGGCGACGGTCTCGACGAGGTCGCGGGCCGTGGAGCCGTGCTCCGGGGAGCGGACGCGCTGCAGCGTCTCGTTGAGCTGCTCGTCGATGAGCGCCCGCATCAGGTCGCTGCGGGAGGGGAAGTACGCGTAGAACGTGACGCGGGTGGTGCCCGCGGCGGTCGCGATGTCGTCGACCGTGGTGGCGGCGTAGCCCTTCGTCTTGAACAGCTCGAGTCCGGACTCGAGCAGCAGACGACGGGTCATCTGCTTCTGTGCCTCACGAAGGTTCGCCATGCGGGGATCCTAACGCGGTCCCGCACGGCGGACATACGCGCTGCACGTGTTCCGGCCTGGGCGTACAGCCGGGGCGGGGAGGGTCATCCCCGCAGGTCGACGCCGAGACGGTCGCGCAGCTCGGCGAGGGAGACACCGTACGTCTCCAGCGCCTTCACGCCGTCGGGGCCGGGCTCGAAGACGCCGTGGTCGGTGTAGACACGCCGGACGCAGGCCTGCCCGGTGAGCGGGTAGGTGCAGGCGGGGACGAGCTTGGGAGCGCCGTCCCGGGTGAACAGCTTCATCATCACCAGCACCTGCTTCGCGCCGACCGCGAGGTCCATGGCGCCGCCCACGGCGGGGATGGCGTCGGGGTCGCCGGTGTGCCAGTTGGCCAGGTCGCCGTGGACGGACACCTGGAAGGCGCCGAGGACGCACACGTCGAGGTGGCCGCCGCGCATCATGGCGAAGGAGTCGGCGTGGTGGAAGTAGGCCGCCCCGGGCAGTTCGGTGACCGGGACCTTGCCGGCGTTGGTGAGGTCGGCGTCGATGTCGTCGCCGGTCGCCGCCGGGCCCATGCCCAGCATGCCGTTCTCGGTGTGCAGCACGATCCCGGCGTCCGGCGACAGGTGCTCGGCGATGCGGGTCGGCTGGCCGATGCCGAGGTTGACGTAGGAGCCGGCCGGGATGTCGCGGGCGATGCGGGCGGCGAGTTCGTCGGTGGTGAGCGGGGCGCGGTCGGCACGCTCCAGCACGGAGGACGTCATCAGCGGGCCCCTTCCACGGTGAGTCGGCGGGCCTCGGCCCGCACCAGGCGGTCGACGTAGATGCCCGGGGTGACCACGGCCTCCGGGTCGATCTGCCCCGGCGCCACGATCTCGGTGACCTGCGCGACGACCGTGGCGGCCGCGGTGGCCATCACGGGGCCGAAGTTCCGGGCGGTCTTGCGGTAGACGAGGTTGCCCAGGGTGTCGGCGCGGTGCGCGGAGATCAGCGCCACGTCGCCCTTGACCGGGTACTCCAGGACGTAGGAGCGCCCGTCGATCTCGCGGGTCTCCTTGCCCTCGGCGAGCGGGGTGCCCACGCCGACGGGGCTGTAGAAGGCGCCGATGCCGGCGCCGCCCGCCCGTATCCGCTCGGCCAGGGTGCCCTGCGGGACGACCTCCAGCTCGACGCGTCCGGCCCGGTACAGCTCGTCGAAGACGTAGGAGTCGCTCTGCCGGGGGAAGGAGCAGATCACCTTGCGCACCCGGCCCGCCTTGAGCAGCGCGGCCAGGCCCACGTCGCCGTTGCCGGCGTTGTTGGAGACCACGGTCAGGTCGCCGGCGCCCTGCCGGATGAGGGCGTCGATGAGGTCGAACGGCATGCCGGCCAGTCCGAACCCCCCGACCAGCACCGTGGAGCCGTCCTCGACGCCGGCCACGGCCTCGTCGGTCGTGGCGGCGATGGTCGTCGTCATCCCTGGCTCACCTCGTCGGTCACGTTCTCCAGGACCACGGCGAGGGCCTGGCCCACGCCGATGCAGACGGCGGCCACGCCCCAGCGCTGCCTCCGCTCGCGGAGCACCGTGGCGAGGGTGCCGAGGAGCCGGCCGCCTGAGGCGCCGAGCGGGTGGCCGAGCGCGATGGCGCCGCCGCGCGTGTTGACGATCTCCGGGTCGACGCCCCAGGTGTCCACGCAGGCGAGCGACTGTACCGCGAAGGCCTCGTTGAGTTCGACGGCCCCGACGTCGCCCCAGCCGATGCCGGCCCGGCGCAGCGCCTTCTCGGCCGCCCGCACCGGGGCGTACCCGAACTCCCGCGGCTCGACGGCGTGCACGCCGCGTCCGGCGACGCGGGCGAGCGGCGCGAGGCCGATCCGGCCGGCGGCCGCCTCGGTGCCGAGGAGTACGGCGGACGCGCCGTCGCTCAGCGGGGAGGCGTTGCCGGCCGTGATGGTGCCGTCCGGACGGAACGACGGCGTGAGCGCCGCCAGCTTGTCCGCACTGGTGCCGGGGCGGATGCCCTCGTCCCGGGTCAGGCCCTCGACGGGCAGCACCAGGTCGTCGTAGAAGCCCTCGTCCCAGGCGGCCGCGGCCAGCCGGTGCGAGCGGACCGCGAACGCGTCCTGCCGTTCGCGGGAGATGGCGAACTTCTCCTGGAGGAGTTCGTTGCACTCGCCGAGGGAGACCGTCCACTCCTCCGGCATCGCCGGGTTGACCAGGCGCCAGCCGAGGGTGGTGGAGACGGCGGTGACGTCGCGGGCGGGGAACGCGCGGTCCGGCTTGGGCAGCACCCAGGGCGCGCGGGTCATGGACTCCACTCCCCCGGCGACGACGACGTCCGCGTCGCCGGACTCCAGGGTGCGCGAGCCGATGATCGCCGCGTCCAGACTCGAGCCGCACAGCCGGTTCACCGTCGTCGCGGGCACGCTCACCGGAAGTCCGGCGAGCAGCACGGCCATGCGGCCGACGTTGCGGTTGTCCTCGCCGGCGCCGTTGGCGTTGCCCCACACCACGTCGCCGACGTCGGCGGGGTCGAGGCCGGGCGCACGGTCGAGCAGTCCCTTCAGCGCGGTGGCGGCGAGGTCGTCGGGGCGTACGCCCGCGAGACCTCCGCCGAAGCGGCCGAAGGGGGTGCGGACGGCGGCGTAGGGGTGGGCGTCGCTCATGCCGTGCCCCTGGCGGGGACGGGCTCGCCGACGTCGGCGGAGTCCAGGGGGATCGGGGTGAACATCTCCGGTTCCTGGTCGGGGGTGAGCGCGGTGGGGCCGTACAGCCAGTCGGTGAAGGAGTAGTCGTAGGTGTCGCGGGCGCGGAGCAGGGCGTTGCGCTGCTCGCGGGCGAGGCCGTCGAGGTGCCACAGCTCGCCCCACTTCCGGGAGGTGGTGAGCACCCGGCGGCAGTGTTCGGGGCGGACGGCCTCGTAGGCGGCGAGCGCGGCGGTCCAGTCGACGGTGCCGTCCTCGGCGCGGTTGCGGGCGACGTGCTCGCCCAGCACCCAGCCGTCCTCGATCGCCATGATCGCTCCCTGGGCGATGTACTGCAGCGGCGGGTGCGCGGAGTCGCCGAGCAGGGCGATGCGGCCGTGCACCCACGTCATGACCGGGTCGCGGTCGAACATCCGCCACCACTTGTCGCGCCACATGAACGGCAGGCCGTCACGGACGAAGTCGCAGGCGCCGGCGAAGGCGGCGTCCACTTCGTCGGGGGTGCCCCAGTCGTCCTGCCCGGCCAGTGCCTTGGGCGACTCGAACACGGCGACCTGGTTGAGCATCTCGCCGCCGCGCAGACCGTAGTGGACGAAGTGGCAGCGTGGTCCGATGTACACGACGACCTCGCTGAGGTCCACGGACCGCACCCGGGGCTGCTCGGCGGGGACGGTGCCGCGGTAGGCGACGTACGCCGAGGAGACGGGCCGGTCGTCGACGAGGAGCTTGCGGGCGGCCGAGTGCAGGCCGTCCGCGGCGATCACCAGGCCGGCCTCGTGGGTCTCCCCGGAGGCGAGGGTCACGCGGGCCCCGCCGTCGGTGTTCTCGTACGCGGTCACCGTGGCGTCGTTGACCAGCTCCACCCCGGCGCGCTCGCAGGCGCGCAGCAGCAGGCCGTGCAGGTCGCTGCGGTGGATGACCAGGTACGGACAGCCGTACCGCTCCTCCAGGTGGCGCAGGTCGAGCCGGGTCAGCTCGGAGCCGTCGACGGCGTCGCGCATGACCATGGCGTCCGGGACGACGCCGAGGCTCTTGGCCTCGTCCAGGAGGCCGTAGTCGTCGAGGATGCGGGTGCAGTTGGGGGCGAGCTGGATGCCGGCGCCGACCTCGCCGAAGGCGGGGGCGCTCTCCAGCAGGCGGACGGTCTGGCCCTGACGGGTCAGGGAGAAGGCGACGCCGAGGCCGCCGATGCCGCCGCCGACGACGAGCACATCAGGGTGGGACATGGCACTCACTTCTTTACAGCCAGGGGCCGAGCTGGGGGGCGTCGGCGAGGGTGTGGGGGCGGCCGGCCAGCCAGGCGGCGACCTCGGGCAGCGGGCCCTCGGGCAGCGGGCCCTCGGGCAGCTCGTCCAGGCCGCGCCTGCCGCGGATCTCGGCGACCAGGGCGGTGAGGAAGCCCTTGGGCAGGTCGGCGAAGGTGACGACGCCGGTGCCGAGGTCGACGGCGTGGACGCACACCTCGCGGGCCCGCATCCACGGCAGCTCGGTGGCGGGCACGGTGCGGCCCTGAGCGGTGACGACCTGGTGCCGCCACTGCTCGCCGGTGAGTCCGTCCAGGCCCGCCGCGAGCTTCCGCGCGGAGTCCGCCAGCCAGGAACGCAGCTCGTCGGCCGTCAGGGCGGGGCCCTTGGCGATGCCGGCGGCGCGCTCCTCGGCGGAGGCGTACATAGGGGTCTCCTCGCCGGTGGCCGCCCAGCGCACCAGGTTGCCGAGGGCGTCGGCGTTGGCGGCGACGTGCGCCGCCAGGTGCTTGCGGGTCCAGCCGGGCAGCACGCTGGGCGCGGAGAAGGCGTCCTCGCCGAGGCCGGCGACGGCGTCGAGCATCAGCTCGGTGCCGGTGCGGGCCCAGGCGCGGGCGTCGGCGAGGGTGCGGGCGGGCGCGGTCATCCCGCGACCACCTTGTTGACGCAGGCGCCCAGGCCGGTGATCTCGGTGACCACGGTCTGGCCGGGGAGCAGGAACACCTTGGGGTCGCGGGCGTTGCCCACGCCGGCCGGGGTGCCGGTGGCGATGATGTCGCCCGGGTTGAGGGTGATCACGGTGGAGATGTACCGGACCAGGAAGACCGGATCGAAGAGCAGGGTGCCGGTGTCGTCCTGCTGCATGACCTCGCCGTCGACGGTCGTGGTGACCTGGAGCGCGGGGCGGACCCCGCCGACCTCGTCGGGGGTGACGACGTAGGGGCCGACCGGGGTGGTGGCCTCCCAGATCTTGCCCTGGGTCCACTCGACGGTGCGGAACTGCCAGTCGCGCAGCGAGATGTCGTTCATGACGGTGAAGCCGGCGATGGCGTCGGCGGCCTGCTGCTCGTCGGCGCGGCGCACCCGCTTGCCGACGACGACGGCGAGTTCGACCTCCCAGTCGAGGGCGTCGGTCTCGTCGGGCTTGACGATGTCGTCGCCGGCGCCGATCAGGGTCTCAGGGAACTTCGGGAAGAGGGTCGGGTGGCTGGGCAGGTCCCGGCCCATCTCCTTGATGTGGTTGGTGTAGTTGTGGCCGACGCAGACCACCTTGGAAGGGCTGGGGACGACCGGCGCGAAGTCGGCGCCCTCGACCGGGTAGGCGGTGCCGGACGCGCCGGCCGCCTGGTTCCGCCAGTCGTCCTGGGCGAACAGTTCGCCCAGGTCGGAGTACCCGAGGTCGACGAGGCTCCCGCCGTCGAGGCGTACCGCGCGGGTGCCGTCGGCGGTGCGGAGGGTGGCGAGCTTCATGTCAGGCGTCCTTCTGGGTGCGGGCGAGCTTGAGCGCCTCGAAGACGGGCGCGTCGGAGAAGCGGAACAGGTCGAGGGCGCCGGAGTCGGAGTCGGAGCCACCGGCCTCGGACTTCGCGGAGAAGGGCTCCCAGGACGGGACGACGAACAGGTCGCCGCGGGTCACCGTCCAGGACTTCCCGCCGACGGTGACCGTGCCGGAGCCGTCGAAGACCTGGTAGACGGACGAGCCGGTCTCGCGCACCGGCGCGGTCTCGGCGCCGCGGGCGACGCGGTGGAACTCGGCGCGGATGGTGGGCAGGACGTCGGAGCCGTCGTGCGGATCGGTGTAGCGCACCGCGGCGTGGCCGGGCTCGACGGTGCCGCCGAAGCCTTCCTTCTCCAGCAGCAGCTGGTCGCGCAGGGCGGCGTTCGTGTACTCCCACTTGTAGGACAGCAGGGGGCTGCCGGGCGTGGTGGGCGTGGCCGACAGGGGGCGCAGGCCCGGGTGGCCCCACAGCCGCTCGGAGCGGGAGCGCTCGGGCGTGATGCGCTCGGCGTCGCTGATCTCGTCGCGGCCGAACTCGAAGAACTGCGCCTCGGTGACGTACTGGAAGGGGATGTCCAGGCCGTCGATCCAGGCCATCGGCTCGGTGGTGGCGTTGTGGTGGGCGTGCCAGTTCCAGCCGGCCTGCGGCAGGAAGTCGCCGCGGTTCATCGGCACCGGGTCGCCGCCGACGACCGTCCATACGCCCGAGCCCTCGACGACGAAGCGGAAGGCTTGCTGGGTGTGGCGGTGCTCCGGGGCGTCCTCGCCCGGCATCAGGTACTGGATGGCGGCCCACAGCGTCGGGGTGGCGAAGGGCCGTCCGCCGAGGGAGGGGTTGGCCAGGGCGATGGCGCGGCGCTCGCCGCCGCGGCCGACGGGAACCAGGTCGCCGGCGCGCGCGGCCAGCTCGCGCAGCGTCTCCCAGCGCCACAGGTGCGGCACGGCACGGGAGCGGGGATGGGCGGGCATCAGGTCGCCGATCTCGGTCCACAGCGGGACGAGCAGCTCCTGTTCGAAGCCCCGGTACAGCTCTTCGAGCGCCGGGGTGACCTCGGGCTGCCCCGCCGCGGCGACTGCCTGGAGCCGGACCGGGGAACCCGTTGCGGTGTCTTGGGCGATGGAGGACTGAGTCACGGCACACAGACTGCTCGGTGTCTTCAGAGAGAACATGGAGATTCTGGAGAGCAGAATCGCGAGGAAGCAGCACCATGGACAAGCCGCTCAAGACGCCGCCGCCGTACCCCATCGCCAGCGTGGACCACGCGCTGCGGGCGGCGACCATCCTGCAGATGGAGGGCGGTGCGACCGTCTCGGAGATCGCCGAGCGGCTGGGCGTGGCCCGGTCCACCGCGCACCGGCTGCTGGCGATGCTGGTCTACCGGGACTTCGCCGTGCAGGGCGAGGACCGCACCTACCGGGCGGGGCCGGTGCTGGAGCTCGCCGCCCACTCCCAGTCGCTGGTGTCACGGCTGCGCGCGGCGGCGCTGCCGCATCTGCGCCGGGTGGTGGACCTGCTGGACGAGACGGCGAACCTGATCGTGCGCACCGGGGACACCGCGCGGTTCATCGCCGGCGTGGAGTGCGGGCAGGCGCTGCGGGTCGGCTCCCGCGAGGGCATGGTGTTCCCGGCCCACCGCACGACGGCCGGGCTGCTGCTGCTCGCGGACCTCACCGACGAGGAGCTGGACGAGGTGTACGCCGAGGAGCGCTACCGGGAGCGCCCGGCCGAGCGTCCCGATCTGGGACGGCTGCGGGAGGAGCTGCGGCGGCTGCGGCGCAACGGGTTCGCGGTGAACCAGGAGCGCTCGGAGCGCGGCCTGGTGGCCGTGGGCGTGCCGGTGCGCGACCGGGACGGGACGGCACTGGCCGGCCTGTCGGTGTCGATGCCGGGCGTGCGGTACGACCCGCACCGGCTGCGGCCGCTGGTCGCGACGCTGGACGCCGCCGCGCGCGCCCTCGAACGGGATCTGGCCACGCGGGACTGAGCGGCACGCGCCCGCACCCGCGCCGCTCCCACCCCCGGCCCCACTCGCTCGACAGTCTGGACGATGCTCATACAGCGAGACGTTTCACTGTTGATTGCGCATATTTCATTGACGTGACGTAAAGCGAATGTCATTCTCCCGGCATCGCGTCCGTTTCGCGTCGTGTTCGTCTCCCCCACCGCGAACCCCGGACCGACCATCCACGCTCTCCGGGCTCCCGCTCGCTCACGGGACGCCGTCTTTCCCAGCCAGGGAGAAATCAGCAATGACGCTCGACAACGGGACGACGACGTCCCACGGCCCCACCGCGGGGGCCGCCCGGAACCCGGGCTACGCGGGAACACTGGCTGCCGCCTGCGCCGCGGTGTTCGTGGCGCAGGTCGCGAACGCCCTGCCCGTCTCGCTGAACGGGCTCTTCCAGGAGGACCTCCAGACGCGCGGGTCCCAACTCACCTGGATCACCGCCGCGTTCATGATCGCCGTGGTCTGCTTCGAGTTCACCTTCGGTGTCCTCGGCGACCTCTTCGGCCGGCGCAGGCTCGTCATGGCCGGTACCGCCCTCGTCGTCGCCGGCAGCACGGTGGCCGCCCTGGCCCCCACCGTGCAGGTGCTGTGGGTGGGCGCCGCGCTCAACGGTCTGGGAGCGGGCGCCATGTTCCCCGGCTCCCTCACCTCGATCACCGCCGTCACCCGGACCGCGAAGGAACGGGCGAGTTCGGTGGCGCTGTGGAGCGGCTTCCTGTCCGCCGGCGCCGCCGTGTCACCGCTGATCGGCGGCATGTTCGCCAAGATCGGCTCCTGGCGCGGCTCCTTCTGGGTGCTGGTCGTCCTCGCCGTGGTCAGCATGGCGCTCACCGCGCTGCTCGCCACCGAGTCCAAGGCGCCCGAGGGCCGCAGGCTGGACGTCCCCGGTCAGATCACCTTCGCCATCGGCCTGATCCTGGTGCTGTACGGCGCCGTGGAGGGCCCGGAGTCGGGCTGGACCACGCTCCCCGTGATGCTCGCCTTCGCCCTCGGCGGTGTGTTCCTCGCCGGGTTCGTGCTGGTCGAACTGGGCGCCGACTCCCCGATCTTCGACCTCAAGCTGTTCCGCAACCGGGCCTTCACCGTGTCGTCGGTCGTCGCGGTCATCGGCATGCTGGCCTTCCTCGGCGCCTGCTTCTCCACGAGCATGTGGCTCGGCCCGGTGCAGCACCAGGACCCGATCCGTGTGGCGATCCCGTTCCTGCTGCTCCAGGGCCCCGCCTTCGTGCTCATCCCGCTGGTCTCCCAGCTGCTGCACAAGGTCGCCCCGGGCTGGCTGCTGACCTCGGGCTTCGCGCTGATGGCGGCCGGCAGCCTGCTGTTCACCGGGCTGGACGTCACCGACACCTCCCTCATCCCGTTCCTGCTGCCCTCCGCCCTGATCGGCATCGGTTTCGCGCTGACCGTCAGCTCGGTGACCGCCGTCGCCCTCAACAGCGTGCCGCCGCAGCTCGCGGGCATGGCCAGCGCCACCACCAACATGCTGCGCGACCTCGGCTTCGCGCTCGGCCCGGTCGTCGTGGGCGCGGTCGCCCTCAGCGGCGCCGGGTCGGCCTTCGCCGAGAGCCTGGCCGGCACCGGTCTCCCGGTCGCCCACGCGCAGGCCGCCGCGGAGATCGGACGCGAGGGCGGTCCGATCGCGGTGAACAGCCTGCCCGAGGGCGTCCCGGGCTCCGCCGCCCACGACCTGGCCCTTCAGGCGCTGGGCAGCGGCTTCTCCACCGCCTACCTGGTGTGCGGCATCGCGGCGGCGGCCGCCGCGCTGCTCACCGCCTTCGGCATGATCGGCATCCGCGCCCGCGGCGGCTCGGCCGAGGCGGACTCGCTCGACGCGGTGACCTCCGGCCGGGCGTCCGGCCGGCAGCCCGCGGCACGGTAGGCGCCCCCACAGGGGTGTGGCCGGGTCCCCGTGGGCCCGGCCACACCCGTGTGCTCACCCGTGGCGTGTCAGCTCAGCGGTGTGATGCTGATGTTGCGGTACCGCACCGCGTTGCCGTGGTCCTGCAGCCGGACGGCCGCGGCCGCCGGGCCCTCGGGGGCGCCGCCGCCGGTGGGGCCGTCCACGGCCACGTCGTCGTGGACCTTCTTCCCGTTCCACACCACCGTGATCCGCGCGTCGGACGTCTTGTTGCCCTCGGCGTCGTAGCGCGCGGCGCGGAAGACGACGTCGTACGACTGCCACGTCTCCGGCGGCCGGGCGGCGTTCACGTCGGGCGCCTTCTTCTGGTAGATCGCGCCCGCCTCGTCGGTGGCGAGGGTGGTGTCGCCGTAGGAGTCCAGGATCTGGATCTCGTAGCGGTCCTGGAGGTAGACGCCGCTGTTGGCGCGGTCCTGGCCGGTGACGTCCGGGGGCAGCTTCGGCAGCCGGTACTCGATGTGCAGCCGGAAGTCGTCGTAGCTGTCCTTGGTGCGGATGTCACCGCAGCAGACCTCGGCGGCCCCGCCGTCGACCGGCCACTGCACCGGGCGTCCGTCGGTGTGCTGCCAGCGGTCGAGGTTCCGGCCGTCGAACAGGGTGACCGGGGCGCCGTGCCGGTCGACGGTGAGGAGGTCCAGGTTGACGTGCCCGGTGTCGCCCTCGTCGACCCGGTAGGCGACGGTGTTGTGCCCGGCGCGCAGCCGTACCGTCTCCCGCTGGGTGGACCAGGTGTCCCAGTCGCCGGTGCTGCGCAGCCCGGTCTGCTTGATCTTGCGTCCGTTGACGTACAGGGAGACGGACTTGGTGCCCTGGAAGGGGTTCGGACCGTTGGAGTAGCGCAGGCCCACGTCGTAGGAGCCGGTCCGGTCCACGGTGACGTCGAAGGTGGTGGTGGCACCCTGGGTGCCGTACCGGTCGACGAAGCCGCTGCCGGAGTAGCCGCGGTGGTCGGTGTTGATGCCGGCCGCCCCGGTGAGGGTGGCCTCCTCCGCCTCGTACACCGGGCCGGGTGCGGGTTCGGCGCCCGGGAGGGCGTTGAGGGTGTACCAGGCCTCGGTGCTCCACAGGGTCTCGCCGGACGCGGAGCTGAACGGACGCGGGGAGCGCAGGTGCACCACGCGGCCGGGCTTGAGGCCGTCGATGGCCAGGGTGACCTTCCTGCGGTCGGCGGACAGCTGCGCCGAGGTCACCTCGAGGGTCTCCTCGGCGATCTTGGGACCGCCGTAGTCGCGGGTCGGGGTGTAGCGCCACTGCTCGGCCCGGTAGTGGCTCACCAGGTCCTCGGCGGTCTCCTGCGACAGGGGCTGGGTGTACTCGACCTCGAAGCCGCCCTTGCGCACCCGCATGGCCTGGATGTCGAAGGTGTTGCCGCCGTTGGGCGTGAGCTTCTGCAGGCCGAACTTGAGCTTGCCCTCCTGGCCCCAGTTGCCGTCGGCGCCCAGACCGCCCACGTAGATCGCGCCGTCGGGGCCCATGCTGATGCGGTTCACGCCCGCTTCGAGGCCCTGGGTGAAGCGGAACACGGCTCCCTGGTACTGGCCCTTGACCTTCTCCAGGTAGGCACGCTGGAGCCCGCCGTAGGTGACGTCGCCGAACAGCATCTGCCCCTTGAAGCGCCCCTTGGTCAGATGAAGGGGCGTGCTGGGCGAGTTGGCGATCTCGTTCTGCGGCAGCCACAGCACCGGCTGGGTCACCGGTTCCTTGTCGAAGGGGCCGGCGGGGTTGGTGTAGTGGTTGAAGAAGCGGTCCTGCTGGACGTGGACCAGCTTGGACGCGGGCAGCCAGCCGCCCTGGTTGTCGGTGACGAACATGCCGCCCCCGGGCCCCCAGCCGATGCCGTTGGGCGTGCGCAGCCCGCCGGCCAGGTAACTGACCTTCCCCGTCTTCTTGTTCACCTTGACGGTGACGCCCCGGCCGGGCGCGGGCTGCGGGTCGCTGGTGGCGCCGCCGTAGTCGATGGCGACGGACAGGTTCAGGTAGAAGTACCCCTTGTCGTAGAGGAGTCCGAAGGCGAACTCGTGGAAGTTGCCGCCGTACGGCCAGGTGGCGACGGTCCGGGACCGGTCGAGGGAGCCGTCGCCGTCGCTGTCGCGCAGCTCGGTCAGCTCGTGCTTCTGCGAGACGTAGACAGCGTTGTCAACGACCTTCAGTCCCATGGGCTCCTTGAGCCCGCCCGCGATCTTCGTGGCCGTGACCTTGTCCGGGCCGGTGTTCCCGGTGGCGTGGTCGAGGACGTAGATCTCGCCGGCCGTGTTGTCGGTGCCTCCCCAGGTGCTCACCAGCAGCCGGCCGTCGGGGAGCCAGTCCATGCCGGTGACCTGCGGTTCGAAGCCCTCGGGACGCAGGTCGGTGAGGGTGTGGTCGGGGCGTACGGCGTTCAGCGGCAGGCCGTCGCCGGGCGAGTCGGTGATGCCCTCGCACTCCTTGCGGCCCGGCGCGGTCACCCGCACCACGCCGGCGTCGGTGCTCAGCGCCTCGTTCGGCACGGTCGTGAAGGCGTCGGCGCCCGGCGGGCGCCAGGCCAGGGTGAGCTGCTGGCCGCCGCCGCGCTCGAAGTGGTCGATGCGCAACGCGTGCATGCCCTCGGTGAGTTCGACGGTGCCGTCCTTGGGTTCGGCGCCGTGCAGCCCGTCGTGGTCGATCACCACCTGGCCGTCGATCAGCAGCCGGGAGCCGTCGTCGCTGGTCAGCCGGAAGGTGTACGCACCGGCGGCCGGGACGTGGACGTTGCCGGTGACCTGGCTGACGAAGTTGTCGGCGAACCCGCCGAAGTCGTCGGCCGCGCTGAAGTCGACGACCGGGGCCAGCCGGTCGACGTTGGGTGTCTGGCCGGGCTTGAGGGTGCAGATCTTCTCGAGCGGGACCTGCACGTCGAACACGCGGAGCGTGACGCCCGGTTCCTGGGGCGGTACGTCGGCCTGGGCGGCGGCGCCCGGCCGGGCCGAGGCGAGGGGCGACCCCCACACGCCGCCGGCCAGGAAGGCGCCGACGAGCAGGCCGGTGAGTGATCTTCGGACATGCCGGTACAGCCGTGCGTCCATGCTGCTGCCTCCTGCTGGGTCGACCGGAGGGCCGGACAACTCCGGTGGGGAATACGCGTTTTCGCGAGTACGCCAACGGTTGCGCCGACACGCTAGGAGACTTCTGCTCAACTCGTCCATACTTTGTCATCGACGAGTTCAAAGTTCTTCACGCGGACAACGAAGAGGCGGGTCCCGGGGGTTGCCGGGACCCGCCTCTTCCGGAACGCCGGACGGCCGGGGCGTGTCTAGGGCTTGCGGGCCAGGCCGCCGTGCTCGGCGATGACCTGCGGCTCCGGCGCGTCCTCGTCCGGACGCCACTGCTGCACGGACACCACACCCGGCTCCACCAGTTCGAGTCCGTCGAAGAAGGAGGTGATCTCCTTCACCGTCCGCAGGTTGTACGGCACCGCGCCGCTGGAGTTGTACGCCTCCTGCGCGCGCTCGAAGACCGGGTCGATGCCGCGCGAACCGTCGTTGACCGACAGGAAGCTGCCGGACGGCAGGGCGGCCATCAGCCGGTCGACGACCGAGCGTGCCTCGTCGTAATCGGCGATGTGGCCGAGGATGTTGCTGAGAATCAGCGCGGTGGGACGCGAGAGGTCCAGGGTGCGGCTCGCGGCCTCCAGGATGCGCTCGGGCTCCCGGACGTTCGCGTCGACGTACGCCGTCGCGCCCTCGGGCGTGGAGTAGAGCAGCGCGCGGGCGTGGGCCAGGACCATCGGGTCGTTGTCGACGTAGACGATCCGGGACTCCGGGGCGATCCGCTGGGCGACCTGGTGGGTGTTGTCGGCCGTGGGGAGGCCGGTGCCGATGTCGAGGAACTGACGTATGCCCTGCTCACCGGCGAGGTACGTGATGTTGCGGCGCAGGAAGGCGCGGCTGCTGCGGGCGATGGTGACGATGCCGGGGAAGACGGCGGTGTAGGCGTCGCCGGCCTCCTCGTCGACGGGGTAGTTGTCCTTCCCTCCCAGCCAGTAGTTCCAGATGCGGGCCGAGTGCGGCACCGAGGTGTCGATCTTCTGCTGTGCGGATCCGGGCGTCGTCGCGGGGTCGGTCATGAGTGCCGTCCGTACTGTTCCGAGAGCTGTTGTCGCCGCTCAATCTACGGTCCCACAGCTCGCCTGCGCAGGCTTGTCCGAAGGCCGCCGGGCGTGCGTACGGGGCCGCACGTCGCGCTCGACGGCGGCCCCGTGGACGGCATATGCCGAGGGCATGACCCACCCGCTGATCGGGCGGCTTGGATCAGGCGAGTTCGGCCAGGAGGTCGCCGCCCTCCACCTGCTGGATGCGGTTGATCGCCAGCCGGGACACCGTGCCGGACTTCGGGGCCGTGATGGCCGCCTCCATCTTCATCGCCTCGATGGTCGCCAGCGTGGCGCCGGCCTCCACCTGGTCCCCCTCGGCGACGGCGAGGGTCACCACACCGGCGAAGGGCGCCGCCACATGGCCCGGGTTGGCGCGGTCGGCCTTCTCGGTGACCGGCACGTCGGAGGCCGCGGCGCGGTCGCGGACCTGGATCGGCCGCAGCTGGCCGTTCAGCGTGGCCATCACCGTGCGCATGCCGCGCTCGTCCGCGTCGCCGATCGCCTGGAGCTCGATCAGCAGCCGGACGCCCGGGTCGAGGTCGACGCCGTACTCCTTCCCCGGGCGCAGCCCGTAGAAGAAGTCCTTGCTGTCCAGGACGCTGGTGTCGCCGAACGACTGGCGGTGCGTCTCGAACTCGCGGGTCGGGCCGGGGAACAGCAGCCGGTTGAGCGTCGGGCGCCGGTCCTTGGCCAGGCCCTCCCGGTCCTCGGCGGACAGCTCCGGCGCCGGCTTGGGCTCCGCGCGCCCGCGCAGCGCCTTCGTGCGGAAGGGCTCGGGCCAGCCGCCGGGCGGGGTGCCCAGCTCGCCGCGCAGGAAGCCGACGACCGAGTCGGGGATGTCGAAGCGGTCGGGCTTCTCCTCGAACTCGCGCGGGTCCACGCCCGCGCCGACCAGGTGCAGGGCGAGGTCGCCGACCACCTTGGACGACGGGGTGACCTTCACCAGCCGCCCCAGCATCCGGTCGGCGGCCGCGTACATCGCCTCGATGTCCTCGAAACGGTCGCCGAGGCCCAGCGCGATCGCCTGCGTGCGCAGGTTGGAGAGCTGGCCGCCGGGGATCTCGTGGTGGTAGACGCGCCCGGTCGGGGAGGCCAGACCCGCCTCGAACGGCGCGTAGACCTTGCGGACGCTCTCCCAGTACGGCTCCAGGTCGCCGACCGCCTGGAGATCCAGGCCGGTGGGCCGCTCGGAGTGGTCGGTGGCGGCGACCAGCGCCGACAGCGAGGGCTGCGAGGTCGTGCCTGCCATCGAGGCCACCGCGCCGTCCACCGCGTCCGCGCCCGCCTGGACCGCGGCGAGGTAGGTGGCGAGCTGCCCGCCCGCGGTGTCGTGGGTGTGCAGGTGCACCGGCAGGTCGAACTCACGGCGCAGCGCCGACACCAGTGTCGCCGCCGCGGGCGCCCGCAGCAGGCCCGCCATGTCCTTCACTGCCAGCACGTGCGCGCCCGCCTCGACGATCTGCTCGGCCAGGCGCAGGTAGTAGTCCAGCGTGTAGAGCCGCTCCGACGGGTCGGACAGGTCGGCGGTGTAGCACAGGGCCACCTCCGCCACGGACGTGCCGGTCGCGCGGACGGCGTCGATGGCCGGCCGCATCTGGGAGACGTCGTTGAGCGCGTCGAAGATGCGGAAGACGTCGACGCCGGTGGCCGCCGCCTCCTGCACGAACGCGTCGGTCACCTCCGTCGGGTACGGCGTGTAGCCCACGGTGTTGCGGCCGCGCAGCAGCATCTGGAGGCAGATGTTCGGCACGGCCTCGCGCAGGGCGGCGAGCCGCTCCCACGGGTCCTCGGCGAGGAAGCGCAGCGCGACGTCGTAGGTGGCGCCGCCCCAGCACTCCAGGGACAGCAGCCCGGGCAGGGTGTGCGCCACCACCGGGGCGACGGCGAGCAGGTCCTTGGTGCGGACCCGGGTGGCGAGCAGCGACTGGTGGGCGTCGCGGAAGGTGGTGTCGGTGACGCCGATGGTCGGCGACGCGCGCAGCCAGCGGGCGAAGCCCTCGGGGCCCAGCTCGGCGAGGCGCTGCCGGGAGCCGGCCGGCGGCTCCCCCGCGGGCACCTCGGGCAGCTTGGTCAGCGGGTCGATCAGCTCCGGCCGCTCGCCGTGCGGCTTGTTCACGGTGACGTCGGCAAGGTAGGTGAGCAGCTTGGTGCCGCGGTCGGCGGAGTGCCGGGCCGTGAGCAGCTCCGGGCGCTGCTCGATGAACGAGGTGGTGACCCGCCCGGCCTGGAAGTCGGGGTCGTCCAGCACGGCCTGAAGGAAGGGGATGTTGGTGGCGACGCCGCGGATGCGGAACTCGGCCACCGCGCGCCGGGCGCGGCCCACCGCGGCGGTGAAGTCACGTCCCCGGCAGGTCAGTTTGACCAGCATGGAGTCGAAGTGGGCGCTGATCTCCGTGCCGGCGTGGGTGGTTCCGCCGTCGAGGCGGATGCCGGAGCCGCCGGGCGAGCGGTACGCGCTGATCCGGCCGGTGTCCGGGCGGAAGCCGTTGGCCGGGTCCTCGGTGGTGATGCGGCACTGCAGCGCCGCGCCGCGCAGGGTGATCGACTCCTGCGACAGTCCGAGGTCGGCGAGCGACTCGCCGGCGGCGATGCGCAGCTGGGCCTGCACCAGGTCGACGTCGGTGACCTCCTCGGTGACCGTGTGCTCGACCTGGATGCGCGGGTTCATCTCGATGAAGACGTGATGGCCGTCGCGGTCGAGGAGGAACTCCACGGTGCCGGCGTTGCGGTAGCCGATGTGCCGGGCGAACCGCACGGCGTCCGCGCAGATCCGGTCGCGCAGCTCCGGGTCGAGGTTGGGCGCCGGGGCGAGCTCGATCACCTTCTGGTGGCGGCGCTGCACGGAGCAGTCCCGCTCGAAGAGGTGGATGACCTCGCCCTGACCGTCGGCGAGGATCTGCACCTCGATGTGGCGGGGCTCGACGACGGCCTTCTCCAGGAACACGGTGGGGTCGCCGAACGCGGAGGCGGCCTCCCGGGACGCGGCCTCGACGGCTTCCCGCAGCTGGGCGGGGTCCTCCACACGGCGCATGCCCCGGCCGCCGCCTCCCGCGACCGCCTTCACGAACACGGGGAAACCGATCGCGTCGGCGGCGCGCACGAGTTCGTCGACGTCGGTGGAGGGCGCGGAGGATCCGAGGACGGGGACGCCCGCCTCCCGGGCCGCGGCCACGGCGCGCGCCTTGTTCCCGGTCAGCTCCAGGATGCGGGCGTCGGGGCCGACGAAGGTGATGCCCGCGTCCGCGCAGGCCTTGGCCAGCTCGGGGTTCTCCGACAGGAATCCGTAGCCCGGGTAGACGGCGTCGGCGCCGGCCCGGCGCGCCGCGCGCACGATCTCCTCGACGGACAGATAGGCCCGGACCGGGTGTCCCGGTGCGCCGATCTCGTAGGCCTCGTCGGCCTTCAGACGGTGCAGCGAGTTGCGGTCCTCGTACGGGAAGACGGCAACGGTGCGCGCACCGAGTTCGTAGCCCGCGCGGAACGCCCGGATCGCGATCTCGCCGCGGTTGGCGACGAGCACCTTGCGGAACATGGTCGGTCCCTTCAGCCTGCCGGTGACGATCACCATCGTGTCCGCGGCAGGGGCGATACGCCATGTGAGCCGGGCCACTCGTTCCGGCGCGCCGGGGACAGGGGGCCGCCATACCGGGACGTACGGGGGTACGGGTCGCAGACGTACGGGGCCACAGAGGGAACGTTTCCCCTGTGGCCCCGGCGCCCGGTAGGCGCGCGCGTGCGTGCCGTGTGCTACTCGGTGACCTTGAGCAGCTTGTTGGGCGTGCCGGTGGTGGGGTTGCTGATCGCGTCGGCGGTGGCGCCGTCGGTCAGCGCCTCGGCGACGGCTGCCGGGTCGGCGTCGGGGTGTGCCGCCAGGTGGACGGCGGCGGCGCCGGCCACGTGCGGGGAGGCCATCGAGGTGCCGGAGATGGTCTTGGTGCCGGTGTCGCTGTCGTTCCAGGCCGAGGTGATGCCGGAGCCGGGCGCGTACAGGTCGACGGACTCGCCGAAGTTGGAGAAGTCCGACTGGGCGTCGTCCTCGGTGCTGGAGGCGACGGTGAGCGCCTCGGGCACACGGGCGGGCGAGCCCTGGCCGGCGTCGGCGGACTCGTTGCCGGCGGCGACCGCGAAGGTGACGCCGGAGGCTATGGCCCTCTGCACGGCCGCGTCGAGCGCCGGGTCGGCGGCGCCGCCGAGGCTCATGTTGGCGACGGACGGGCCCTTGTGGTTCTCGGTGACCCAGTCGATGCCGGCGACGACCTGCTCGGTCGTGCCGGAGCCGTTGTCGTCGAGGACTCTCACGGCGACCACCTTGGCCTTCTTGGCCACGCCGTGGCCGGCGCCCGCGATGGTGGCGGCGACGTGCGTGCCGTGGCCGTTGCCGTCGTCGGCGCTGTCGTCGTTGTCGACGGCGTCGTAGCCGTGGCTGGCGCGCCCTTCGAAGTCCTTGTGCGTGATCCGCACGCCGGTGTCGATGACGTACGCGGTGACGCCCTCGCCCGCCTGGTCGGGGTAGGTGTACTTGCTGTCGCCCGCGGTGTCCTGCTGGTCGATGCGGTCCAGGCCCCAGGAGGGCGGGTTGTCCTGCGTCGCGGTGGTGCGGTACGTGCGGTTGGCGACCACGGCGCCGACGGCCGGGTCGGCCGCGAGGCGCTTCGCCTCGGTCGCGCTGAGGCCGTCGGCGGAGAAGCCCTCCAGGGCCGCGCCGTACGACCGGCTGAGCGTGCCGCCGTACTCCTGGGCCAGTTCCCGCTTGTCGGCGGACGTCGTCTCCTCGTCGAGGAGGACGATGTAGCTGCCCTTGACGGCGCCTGCGGCGCCGAGGCCGTGGACCGTGCCCTCGGCCGGCTGGGCCTGGGCGGACGAAGCCCCGAGCAGGGCTGCCGTGCTCGCGGCGGTCACCGCCCAGGCGGCGGCGGTGACTTTCAGTGCGACGGTGCGCATCCGTTGCGTCATGAAGAGGGGTCTCCTCGTCAGGGTGGTGTGGGGGGTTGGCCTCCGGCGTGACGAGACGCGGAGGCTGACGAGAAGACTGACTATGTGTCGCGTTCAGATCAATGGTGGCCGGGGACGGCGGACGTCGCGGTACGGCCGATCTCCACAACGTCCGCCCAAGTCCGAGCCAACCGATCCGTGAAACCCGAGCTGAGCGGGGTACTTGAACGCGCCAACCAGCGCGTGGGCGAGATTCGTGACCATCCCGTCACCCGATCCTCACGGGACGGGCGTTTCACGCCCGTGGGTCAGGGGACCGCCGGTCAGCGGAACAGGCCGGCGTGACGCCGGGCCCAGTCGGCGAAGGGGCGCGGCGGACGGCCGAGGACGTCCTCGACGCCGAGGCCGGTGCGCAGTTCGTCCCCGGTGGGCTCGCCCAGGATGCCGAGCGTGGTCCCGACGACCTCCTCGGGCATGAACCGCAGCATCTGCTCCCGGGCCTCGCCGCGGGGCAGGTCCACGAACCGCACCGGCTCGCCGAGCGCCGCCCCGATCGCCCCGGCCTGCTCGCGCGGGGTGACGAGGGCCGGGCCGGTCAGCTCGATCACCCGGCCGCCCGGTCCGCCGTCGCGCAGGACCGTGGCGGCGACCTCGGCGATGTCCGCCGGATCGATCAGCGGCAGCCCCACGTCGCCGAACGGCGCGGCGACCGTCCGCGCCGACCGCACGGCGCCCGCCCATGCCAGGGAGTTGGAGTGGAAGCCCCCCGGACGCAGGATCGTCCAGTGCGCGTCCGACTCCCGTACGGCGTCTTCGACGGCGCGCGCCACCACGCCGTGCGACACCGAACCCGGTCGGGTGGCGACGCCCTGTGAGGACAGCAGCACGATGCGGGTGACGCCGGCGGCCTTGGCCGTGGCGACGATCTCCCGCGGGTCGATCAGATGCGCGGAGGCGCCGCCGCTCTGCAGGAACAGCGCGTCGGCCCCGTCGAACGCCTCGCGCAGACTGCCGGCGTCGGTCAGGTCGGCGCGCACCTGCCGTACGCCGTCCGGCACGTGGTCCGCCGTGATCCCCCTCGACGTCGCCGTCACCCGCGCGCCGTCCGCCGCGAGGGAACGCACCAGTTCCCGGCCGACGTTCCCCGTTGCCCCGGTCACCACAAACATGAACAACTCCCCTGTTGTCTCGGTGTGGTGGGGACGCTAACAGCCTGAATATAGTAGGTACCTAGAGGATAGTGACTTCCCCGAAGGGGTGTGCATGGCCGGACCGAAGCAGGCGGCGACCACGGGGAGCGAGCCCGCGTTCGCCTGTCCCGTCAGCCCGGTGGTGGACATCGTGTTCAGCCGCTGGACCACGCCGGTGCTGTGGGCGCTGCACGCGTACGGACGGCAGCGGTTCGTCGAGCTGGAGCGGCGCATCGGCACGATCACGCCGAAGGTGCTGACCCAGCGGCTGCGGCAGCTGGAGCGGGACGGACTGGTGGTGCGCACGTACCACCCCGAGGTGCCGCCCCGGGTGGAGTACGAGATCAGCGAGCTGGGCCTCAGCCTGGCGCCGCTCTTCGCGCATCTCAGCGAGTGGGGTGCGGCCCATCTGGGCCAAGTCGAGGAGGCACGGCGGGCGTACGACGCGGACCCTGCCCGTCGGTGAGACGTCGGTGAGACGTCGGTGCGGCGCGCCTGGCGGGCCGTCAGGCCTGGCCGGTCTCGAAGCGGGTGATGCGGCCGTCGTCGTCGACGGTGAAGGACCAGGTGGTGCGCATCTCGCCGTAGGTGTCGTTGGTGTAGCGGGCGATGAGGCGGCGGCCGCCGTCCGACTCGTTCTCGACCTCCATGTGACCGTGGGAGGAGAAGATCTCCCGGTCGGTCCAGTCGGCGAGGTCCCGTTCGGTGCCGTCGTCCGCCATGGTGGCCCCGGGCGCCAGCAGGGCCCTGAAGCCCTCCCGGTCGTGGTTGTTGACGGCCGTGACGAAGGCGCGTACGGCCGGGTCGCTGAGGCGGGTGGTCTGAATGGTCATGCCTGTCAGGTTCGTACCGGTGCCGGGCCCCCGCCACCCGCGTCACCCGTTCGGCGTCGGCGACGGGCCGGGCCCGCGGCGGCGGTGCGACGGTGGTCGGGCCCGACCACCGTTCACGGGGAGACGACGTGACCTGTTACGACCGACGCGATCTGGGACTGCTGCTGCTCCGGCTGGGAACCGGCGGGGTGCTCGCGGCGCACGGTACGCAGAAGCTGTTCGGCTGGTTCGGCGGGGGCGGCATCGAGGGCACCGGCCAGTTCATGGACTCCATCGGGTACGCGCCCGGCAAGGTCAGCGCCACGGCGGCCGGTGTCGCGGAGACCGGCGGCGGGCTGCTGCTGGCGCTCGGCCTCGCCACCCCGGCGGCGGGTGCGGCCGCCGCCGGGGCGATGGCGGGCGCGTCGGCCGTGCACGCGCCCAACGGCTTCTTCAACCAGGAGGGCGGGTTCGAGTACGCGGCGTCGCTGGGGATGACGGCGGCGGGGCTCGCCGTCACCGGGCCGGGACGGCTCTCCCTCGACCATCTGCTCCGGCACGCCGTCGACCGGGGCTGGATGGTCCCGGCTGCCCTCGGGGTGACGGCGGCGGCCACGGCGATGGCGGTGGGGGCGCGGACCCGGCGGCTGCGGAAGGCGCGGGAGGGGCAGCAGGGGACGCTGTTCGAGTAGCGGAGGGCTGTCAGTGGGCTGTGCGAGGCTCCTCGCTCATGAGCGAGCACGAGGATGTGGACCTCTGGCGGTCCGTCGAGGAGTTGCACGGGTGGCTGGACGCGAACCGGGTCGTCGACGGGCCGGACGAGGTTCTGCTGCGGATTCTGAAGCTGTCGGAGGAGGTGGGCGAGGTCGCCCAGGCGGTGGTGGGGGCGACGGGGCAGAATCCGCGGAAGGGGGTGACGCATACGTGGGACGACGTGAGTGCGGAGTTGTGTGACGTCGCCGTCACCGCTCTTGTGGCGTTGCGGACGCTTACGCCTGAGGCGCGGGATGTTTTTGCGGGGCATCTTCGGCGGGTTCGTGAGCGGTCGCTGGGGGCGGGGTGACGGCCCGGCGGGCGGGTGCGGGTTGTCCTGGGCTGGTCGCGCAGTTCCCCGCGCCCCTGAGGGGGTCGGCCGTGACGCCTGCTTGCAGGTGTCGGCTCTCCGCCGGGGGGTCGCGCAGTTCCCCGCGCCCCTGAGGGGGTCGGCCGTGACGCCTGCTTGGAGGTGCCGGCTGTCCGCCGGGGGGTCGCGCAGTTCCCCGCGTCCCTAAGGGGTCTGGCGGCGGGCGTTCTCGAGGAAGTGGAGGACTGCTGCCACGCGGCGGTCCGTGCGGTCCGTGGGGGGCAGGTCGAGCTTGGCGAAGATGCTGCGGATGTGCTTGTGCACGGCCCCGTCGCTGACCACGAGGCGTTCCGCGATGGCCGCGTTGCCCAGGCCTTCCGCCATCAGCGCGAGCACGTCCCGCTCGCGAGGGCTCAGCCGCTCCAGGCGGGTGTCGGGCCTGCTGCGGGTGAGCAGCTGGGCGACGACCTCCGGGTCGATCGCGGTGCCGCCGTCCGCCACCCGGTGCAGCGCCTCCAGGAACTCCTCGACCCTCCCCACCCGCTCCTTCAGCAGATAGCCGAGCCGGGCGCTGCCCTGCGCGAGCAGGTCGGTGGCGAAGGCCTGCTCGACGTAGGCGGACAGCACGAGCACCGCGAGGCCGGGCAACCGCCGCCGCGCTTCCACGGCGGCGGTGATCCCCTCGTCGGTGTGGGTGGGCGGCATCCGTACGTCGACGATGGCGACGTCCGGCCGTTCCGCGTCGACGGCGTCGAGGAAGGCGCCGGGCTCCTCGGCCGTCGCCACCACGTCCAGGGACTCGGCGCGCAGCAGCAGCGCCAGCCCCTCGCGCAGCAGGGCGTCGTCCTCGGCGATCACGATCCGCATGGCAGGGTCACCTTCAGGGTGGTGGGGCCGCCGGGAGGGCTGGCCAGCTCCAGTGTTCCGTCGTGGGCCTCGACACGGCGTCGGATGCCGGTGAGCCCGGTCCCGCCGTGCTCGCCGGCACCGCCGTGGCCGTCGTCGCGGACCTCCACGTGCAGCAGCCCGTCGGCCACGCGGACGGCGACCCGCGCCTCGCCCGCGCCGCTGTGCCGGGCGATGTTGGTGAGGGCCTCGGCGACCGCGAAGTACGCCGTCGCCTCGACCGCCGCCGGGCACCGCGCGGGCAGGTCGGCATAGACCCGGCACGGCACCGGGCAGCCGGCCGCGAGCGCGGTGAGCGCGTCGGGCAGGCTGCGGTCGGCCAGGACCGGCGGGAGGATGCCGCGCACGACCGCCCGCAGTTCGGTGAGCGCCTGCTCGGCGGCGTCCTGGGCGCGGTCCAGCAGGGCCGCGGCCTCCTTCGGGTCGCGGGCCAGGGCACGGCGGGCGGCGCCGAGCAGCACGGTGACGGCGACGACGCGGTTCTGCGTGCCGTCGTGCAACGCCCGCTCCACGCGACGGAGTTCGGTGACGTGGGCGTCCAGGGCGGCGGCGCGGGTGGCGGTCAGCTCCGCGACCCGCAGGACCAGGTCGGTGCCCGGGTCGGGGCTGAGCAGGCGGCGTCCGGGCCAGGTCTGGAGCCGGGTGAGGGCGGGCGCGCACAGCAGGGTGACGCCGACCAGGGCCACGCCGATCGCGCTGACGGCGAGGGCGCCGGGCCAGTCACGGACGGTCCACCAGCCCACGGCGGACGTGGCCTCGCTCTCGGGCAGGAAGGTCCAGTACAGCGGGAAGGTGACGTCGTGGGCCGCGCTCAGCGGCAGCGTCGCCCCGACGAGACCGAGGAACAGGCCGAGGAACGCGTGCGTGACCACCCAGCGGACCTCCCGGCGGACGGTGCGGTCGGCGAGCATCGCCCGCAGCCCGTCGGGCGGCGGCGCCGGGCCGACGATCTCCGGGCCCCAGCGGGAGAGCCTGCCGCGTTCCCGGTCGGCGACCGCGCGCACCGCGTGCAGGGCGGACGGCAGCAGCCACAGGCCCACGCCGACGACGCAGGCCGCCGTGGTGAGGGCCAGCCACAGCGTGGCGAGCAGGGCGAGCAGGGCGGTGCCCAGTCCCCCGATCAGGTGCTCCAGCGCGTCCAGCGCGGTCCGGGCACGGACGGCCACCGCCCGGCGCCGCCCCGGCCGTACGCCCGCCGGGCGGTCGTGGGTCACCACCATCCGCACCTCCCAGGCACGGAGGATAGAACGCCGCCCCGCCGCCCCGCCCGGCCGCCCGCCCTGCGGACGCCCGGGGCCGGGGCCCATTGCCCGGGCGCGGGCACGGGAGCGGGAGGGCGCGCCGGAGGCGGCGGGTTTGCCCGGGTAGGCGCCCGCGCGAGACCTGGCCGGTGCGCCGGAGCCGGCGAACGCGCCAGACCTGTCCGGCGCGCCGGAGCAGACGGGCACGCGGACGGCGGCAGGGGTGCCAGAGCCGACAGACGCGCCGGAACCAACGGGCGCGCGAGAGCCGGCCGCCGTGCCAGAACCGGCAGGCCCGCCAGAGCCGACAGACACCCCGGCACCGGCCGACATGCCGGAACCGGCGGGCGTGCCAGAACCAGCAGGCGCGCCGGAACCAACGGGCACGCGAGAGCCGGCCGCCGTGCCAGAACCAGCAGGCCCGCCAGAGCCGACAGACACCCCGGCACCGGCCGACATGCCGGAACCGGCTGGCGCGCGAGAACCGGCCGCCGCGCCGGAACCGGCGGGCGCGTCTGTGCTGTCAGGCGTGGTCACTCGCGGACGCCCATGCCCTCGACCGGCGCCGTGCGCAGGATGCGGCCGACCGGGACCATCGTGGCGAGCAGGGCCAGCGCCGCCGTGCCGCCGAGGAGGGCCGCCCAGCCGGCGGCCGGGACGTGGGGCACGGTGGCTCCGGTGACCGCGCGGACGATCGTGGTGAGGGTGACGCCGGCGATCACGGTGCCGATCAGCAGCGCCACGCCCAGCAGGCCGGCCTGTTCGGCGTGGACCATCCGCTTCACCTGGCCGCGGGTGACGCCGACCAGGCGGAGCAGGGCCAGCTCCCGGGTGCGGGCGAGCGCGGCCATGACCAGGGTGTTGGCCGCGGCCAGCACCGCGTAGCCGACCAGGACGCCGACGAGCATCTTGTTGAGCCAGCCGCTCACCGCGACGTCCTCGGCGAGTTCGCCGGTCAGGCGGGCGGTGTCGACCACCTGACCGCCCGGGTGACGGCGGGCCAGCTCGGCGAGGGCACGCTCGGCGCCCGCGTCCGGGGCGGTGCGGATCAGCACCCGGTCGTCGAGCCCGGTGACGGTGTGCCCGTCGAGGGTCCGCCGGTGCAGGGTGACGTCGCCGAAGCCCCAGCCGCGCTCGTAGAGGGCGACGACGCGCAGGGTGACGGGCGTGCCGTCGCCGAGCCACAGCCGCGCCCTGTCCCCCAGCCGCCAGCCCGCCGCGTCCGCGCGTGCGGTGGAGACGGCCACGGTGTCCTCGCGCAGGGCGTCGAGACTGCCGGAGCGGACCCGCAGGTCCAGGGTGCGGTCCGCGCCCAGCGGATCGATGCCCTGCGCGGGCACCGTCTGCGGTTCGAGCCGGTCGGGCACGACCACGGAGGTGCGGCGCACGCCGGTCGCGGCGACCACCCCGGGGACGCGGCGCGCCTCGGCCGCGGCGGAGGCGGGCAGTCCGGCGCCGGAGGTGAGCGCGTGCTGGGCGAGGACGCCCTCACGGCTCTGCACCACCGTCTGCCGCTCCAGGTTGTCCTGGAGGAACCACACCGTGCCGCCGAGGCCCACGGACAGCACGAGCGCCGTGAGCACGGCGACCATGCCGCGGGCGTTGGCGCGCAGGTTGGCGGCGGCGAGGTAGCCGCTGCTGCCCCACACGGCGCGCAGCGCGGGCTCGAGCAGCCGGGCCGCGGCCTGGTTGATCCAGGGCGCGAGCAGGGCGACGCCCAGGACGAACAGATAGAGCATGCCCATGGCGGCGCCGAGCGCGGTCTGCCCGTCGGTGGCGCCGGTGAGCCCGGTCAGCGAGACGGCGCCGCCGAGACAGGCGAGTCCGGAGATCAGGCGCACCCTGCCGCCGGTGGCGGGTTCCACGGCCGCCTCGCCGAGCGCCTCGGTGGGCCGGATGCGGGTGACGCGCAGCGCGGCGGTCCAGGCGGAGAGCAGCGCCACGACGGCGACGGTCACGACGACGGCCGCGGCGGACAGGGCGCCGCCCCGGACGGCGAAGTCGTCCGGGAGGAAGCCGCGGGAGACGAGCGCGTCGCGGACCAGGCGGACGGCGAGCAGCCCGGAAGGGGCGCCCACGGCGCCGGCGAGCAGGGCGAGCAGCCCGACCTCGGCGAGGAGCATCGACCGGACCTGGCCGGGGGTGGCGGCGACGGCCCGCAGCAGGGCGAGGTCGCGGCGCCGGTGCCGTACGGACAGTCCGACGGTGCCGGCGACGACGAAGCCGACGACGGCCGCCGCGTATCCGGCGAACGCGGCCCCGGCGCCGAGGGTGAGGGAGCGGGCGGCGGCGCTCTCGGGCTCGGCGGCGAGCCCGCGGTCGTCGCCGGTGTACGCGGTGGCGCCGGCGGCGTCCGCGATCCGGCGGACCCCGGCGAGGACGGCGTCCCGGTCGGCGTCCGGCGCCGTGAGCACGCCGACGGCGTCGTAGCGGCCGGGGTGCGGGTCGAGGGCGGCGGCGTGCGCGTCGGTGAAGAACACCGCCGCGCGCCCGCCCGGCGTGCCGTCCGCGTCGACCACGCCGCTCACCCGGTAGGCGTGGCTCACCCCGCCGGTGACCACCTCGGTGGTGGTGCCGGGTGTGAGGCCCGTGGAGCCGGCGAGCCGGGCGTCGACGGCGATCTCCCGGTCGGAGCGCGGCGGCTGTCCGGACACCAGGCGGTACGGAGCGAGGGCGGTGCTCGACCAGCCGTGGCCCGTGGCGGGCAGCTCGGGAGCCGCGGTCGTGGTGACGACGAGCCGCCGGTCGCCGACCGCGCGCTCGACGCCGGGCACGTCGGCCAGTTCACCGGCCAGTTCCGCGGGGACGCTGCCCCGCTCGGGCAGGAGGACGGTGGTGCGCTCGGTCTCGCCGAGCACCGTCGGCCCGTCGACGGTCAGGTCGCGGTCGGCGATCACGGCGAGGGCCGCGCCGTAGCGGTGCGGGTCGCCCTGGTGCCGCCATCCGGACTCGACGAGCAGGGCGCAGGTCATGAGGACGGCGACGCCCGCGGCGAGCGCGACGAACGTGGCGAGGAAGCCGCCCTTGTGGTGGCGCAGCGTCTGCGCCGCGAGCCGGAGCACCCGTCAGCCCTCCCGGCTCGCGACGGGCTGCCGGTGGCCCGGCAGGGCGAGTTGTTCGGCGATCCGCTCGGCACCGGAGCGTTCCATGTCCCGGACGATCCGCCCGTCGGCCAGGATCAGGACGCGGTCGGCGTAGGAGGCGGCGACCGGGTCGTGGGTGACCATGACGACGGTCTGCCCGTATGCGTCGACCGCCGACCGCAGCAGGTCCAGGACGGCCGCCGCGGACCGGGTGTCGAGCGCGCCGGTGGGTTCGTCGCAGAAGATCACCTCGGGGCGGGTGACCAGCGCCCTGGCGATGGCGACGCGCTGCTGCTGGCCGCCGGAGAGCTGGGCGGGCCGGTGCCGCAGCCGCTCGCCGAGGCCGACCCGCCCGACGACCTCGTCGACCCAGGCGGGGTCGGGGCGCAGGCCCGCGAGCCGGGACGGCAGCAGGATGTTCTGCTCCACGTTCAGCGCGCCCACCAGGTTGAACGCCTGAAAGACGAAGCCGACGCGGGCGCGCCGGAGTTCGGTGAGCTTCTTCTCGGACAGGGACGACAGGTCGGTGGCGCCGATCCGCACCCGCCCGGAGTCCGGCCGGTCGAGTCCGGCCGCGCAGTGCAGCAGGGTGCTCTTGCCGGATCCGGAAGGTCCCATCACGGCGGTCGCCGTGCCGCGCGGGAACTCGGCGCTCACGTCGTCGAGCGCCACGACGGGCTGTTCGCCGCCGTACGTCCTGCGCACGCGCTCGAGGGCGACGGCGCTGCCGTCCGGGATCAGGGGCATGGTCGGGGGCCTTCCGGGTGCGGTTCCTCGGGACCCTCCCGACGCTAGGGCGGCGGCGGGCCGCCGCCCATGCAGCCAGCGACCGGCTTGTGGTGGTGCAGGCGCTACCTGACGCGTGCGCCGTCCGGGCGGAGCGCGGGCCGCCGGTGATCGAGTGGTGTCCGGTGAGGGGCGCGCGTACGGTCGAACGGTGGACTCCCGGAAGGGGGACCCGATATGACCAGCAGTCCGCGACCGGCCTCCACACAGGACGTCGCGCGGGACGGCCGCGGCGGCGGCAACGCGATGGCCCTGTTCGTCATCGCCTCGTGCCAGCTGATGGTGGTGCTGGACATCACCATCGTGAACATCGCGCTGCCGCACATCCAGCGCTCCCTGGACTTCTCGACCGCCAGTCTGTCGTGGGTGGTCAACGCCTACACCCTCACGTTCGGCGGGCTGTTGCTGCTGGGCGGCAGGGCCGGTGACATCCTCGGCAGACGGCGGGTGTTCATCTTCGGCGTGCTGTTGTTCGTGCTGGCGTCCCTGCTGGGCGGGCTCGCGCAGAACGCGGGTCAGCTGCTCGCCGCCCGTGCGCTGCAGGGCGTGGGCGGCGCGATCGCCTCCCCGACGTCGCTGGCGCTGATCAGCACGACCTTCCGCGAGGGGCCGGAACGCAACCGCGCGTTCGGGGTGTTCGCGGCGGTCTCGGCGGGCGGCGGCGCGATCGGGCTGCTGGCCGGCGGCATGCTCGTCGAGTGGCTGAACTGGCGGTGGGTGCTGTTCGTCAACGTGCCCATCGGCCTGCTCATCGCCCTCGCCACCCCGCGGTACATCAAGGAGTCCGAGCGCCATCCGGGCCGCTTCGACGTGACCGGCGCGCTGACCTCCACGGCCGGCATGGTGCTCTTGGTGTACGGCTTCATCCGGGCCGCGCAGGACGGCTGGCGGGACCCGCTGACGCTGGCGTCGTTCGCGGCGGCGGTGGTCGTGCTGGTGACGTTCGTGCTGCTGGAACGGCGGTCGCCGCAGCCGATCACACCGCTGCACATGTTCGCGGACCGCAACAGAGCGGGCACGTACGGCATCATGCTGTGCCTGGCCGCCGCGATGTTCGGCATGTTCTTCTTCCTGACCCTGTTCGTGCAGAACGTCCTGGGCTTCAGCCCCCTCCAGGCGGGCCTCGCCTTCCTGCCGGTGAGCGCGGTCATCGCGGTCGGCGCCGGGCTGGCCTCGCGGTTCCTGCCGGTGTACGGGCCGAAGCCGTTCATGGTGGCGGGCGGTCTCTTCGCGGCCGCGGGCCTGGCGTGGCTGACCCTGACCGATGTGCACTCCACCTACGCGGGCAGCGTGCTCGGTCCGATGCTGGTGTTCAGCTTCGGCATGGGCATGGAGTTCGTGTCGCTGACCTTGATGGCGCTGTCCAACGTGCCCGTGCCGGAGACGGGCGCCGCCTCCGGTCTGCTCAACACCACGCAGCAGGTGGGCGGCTCGCTCGGCCTGTCGATCCTGGTGACGATCTACGGCACGGCCAGCACGAACGAGGCCGAGAAGCAGGTGACGCGGTTCCTGCAGCAGGCGACCCCGGCCGAGCGGCTGGAGTTCCGGCGCACGGGGGAACTCCCCGGGGAGTGGGGCGCCCAGGTCCTCACCGCCGGCGTGTCCGCCGCGTTCGTCATGGCGGCCGTTTTCGCCGGGCTCGCCGCCCTGATCGCGATGGTGGCGATCCAGGTCCGTCCGTCGGACCTGGAACGTCTCCAGGGCGGCGGTCCGGGTGGCCCGCCGGGGTGAGGAGGCCGGTTCAGCGGCCTTCGCGGGGCAGCCGCAGGTCGGCGACGACCGGCCGGTGGTCCGACGCGTCGGTGGCGTGCGTGCGGGCGCCGGTCACGGTGATCCCGTGCGAGACGGTGATCAGGTCGATGCGCTTGTGCGGTGCGATCGCCGGGTAGGTGGGGCCGGCGTCCGGCGCCGCGTCGCGCAGGGTGTGCCACAGGGGCGCCAACTCGGGTGCGGACGGCTCGGCGTTGAAGTCGCCGACCAGAATCTTCGGCCCCCGGTCGTCCGCGAGGACGTCGAGCATGTCGCCCACCTGCGCGGCGCGGATCGACGGGTCGGCGCGGTAGTCCAGGTGCGTGGAGTAGACGTGGGTGCGTACGCCCTTGACGCGGATCACGATCTCGGCGAAGCCGGGCGCCGGGGCGGGCACCGGGTCGGGGGTCTGGGTGGAGAGCCGGGTGATCTCGTGGTTCTCGGCGTGCAGCACGGGGTGGCGGCTGAGCACGGCCACGCCGTACTGCCGGCGCTCGCCGCCCTCGCCGGCCGGGTCGAGGTCGTAGATGGGCGCGAAGAAGACCCGCATACGGAGCTTCTCGGCGAGGGCGCGGGCCTCGTCCGCGAAGGCGCTGCGCTCGCCCCAGTGGACGTCGACCTCCTGCAGCCCGATGACGTCGGCACGCAGGTCGCGCAGGGCGGCGGCGGTGCGGTCGAGGTCGAAGACCTGGTCCTCCCCCGCGCCCGCGTGGATGTTGTACGTGGCCACGCGGAGCGGCACGGCGGGGGCGCGGGAGCCGGACGGGGAGGCGCCCTCCGCCGCTGTGGCCGGGGCCGCGGTGAGCGACAGGACGGCGGCGAGGAGGGCTGCGGCGACACGGGCGGTGCGGGCGGGACGTCTGAGTCCTGGCGGCATGCCTTCTCCTGTGTGCGGATGCGGTGGTGACGCACGGTCAGTGCGTCACCACCGCATGGAAGCACAGGCGGGGCCGGCGGCCGGGCGCCTTGGCCGTTCCTTTTCCCGCCGGCCCGCTCCCGGTCACCGCGGCTCATGGCGGCGCGTCGGCCGCGGTGACCGTGCGGACGAGCGCGAGCACGGTGTCGGTGGTGTGCTCCAGGTGGCTGCGGCCGTCGGGCCGGCGGGAGTGCGGGCTGATGTAGCTGCGGCGGCCCAGGTGGGTGGCGGGGTCCAGGCGGTGCACGGTGATCTTCCCGGCGCGGCGCGCCCGGTTCCAGCCGCTGCCCCGCAGCAGCGGCCACCGCTGCGGGAAGAGCCAGGCGCCGACCCGTTCGATCCGGTCGTGGGCGCTGGTGAGCTGGTGGAGGTGCAGGGCGCGGGTGAGGTCGTTGGCGCCGTTGTGGAAGCCGCCGAGCGTGATCAGCAGCAGCGGGGCGCCGAGCTGGGCGTGGAGTTCCGCGACCGCTCCGGTGGCGACCTGCGCGCCGCCGCTGTAGCTGAGCAGCACGACGGGGACACCGCTGTCCGGCCGGTAGCCGGCGCGCCGGAGCTGGCCGGCGGTCTGGGCGCCGACGGCACGGTTGTAGAGGGGGCGGTAGCGGCGGTCGGCGGCGACGAAGATCTGCATGACGTTGTGCAGGAACAGCAGCAGCCCGGCGTGCCGGCGGATCCGCACCCACACCGGCCGGTCGGCGAGCGGGGCGGCCAGCGGTGAGTACGGCTGCACCTGTCCCAGCACCCGCAGGTCCGGCGCGGCGGCGATCAGCGCCTTGACGAGCTGTCCGCCGTCGCGGGTGTCCGTGAAGCGCCGCTTGCCGATGCCGTCCAGGTAGACCAGGTAGGCGGCCGGCGGGCGGTCGGGGCCGGCGCCCCGGGCGTAGGGCACGCCGGGCGGGAGATCGGCGCCGGGGCTGCGCCAGCCGGCGGTGTAGAGCATCACCTCGTAGCGGGCGAGCAGCGCCTCGACGAGGAGGACCGGGCCCAGCACGAGGGCGACGAGCGGGAACCAGGTCATGCCGCCGCCCTCCGGGTCCGCGTGGTGCCGATCCGTCCGACGAGGCGCCGTACGGCCTCGACGGCCGCGGCGAGGCCGACCCCGGCGGCGGCCACGCAGGCCGCGGCGGACCAGCCGCCCACGCCGCTCGCGGCGGCGACCGGCCCGGCCAGTCCGGCGCCGACCCCGGTCAGCAGCATCAGGTGCAGCGCGGGGCCGAGCAGCGGGAAGGCGATGACGGCGCCGAGCAGCATCGGGGCGACCTGTCCGGCGGTCCAGCCGGGCGCGGCCCCGGACGCGGTGGCGTGCGGCAGCAGCTCGGCGAGGGTGTACGCGGTCAGCGGCCACAGGGCGATGACGGCGCTCTCGACGGCGGTGCCGGTGAGCAGCAGCCCGGCCACGACGGGCGGCGACACCCGGGGGCGGCGGGCGACGAGGGGCAGGATGCGCCCGGCCGCTTCGGACAGCCCGGCGAGCAGCACGAGGGCGACGACGACGGAGGGCATGCTTCAGTGCTCCCGCTTCTCGTGGGGTCCGGTGCGGCGCAGGAGAGCCTCGATCTCGTCGGCCGCGCGGAGGTGTCCGCCCGCCTGCCGCTGGGCGGTCCGCAGGGCGCCGGCCGCCTCTCGGAAGCGGGGCTCGGTGAGCAGTCGTCGGGCAAGGGCGTGCACGGCGGCCTCGGTGGCGGCCTCGGGGCGGACGGTCAGCCCGGCGCCGAGTTCCGTGACCCTGCGCGCCACCTGGGGCTGGTCGGCCCCCTGCGGTACGACCAGCACGGGCACGCCCGCGTACAGCGCCTCGTTGACGCTGTTCATGCCCCCGTGCGTCACGAACAGCGCGGCGCGCTCCAGCAGTTCGGGCTGCGGGACGAACCGGCGGGCGAGCACGTTGTCCGGGAGCGCGCCGAGCGCGGCGGGGTCGGTGTGTCCGGTGGCGACGACGACGGTGCCGCCGAGCGGCGCCAGGGCGGCGGCGAAGGCGCGCAGCGCCGACGGTCCGGCGTCGAACACCGTGCCCAGGGAGACGTACAGCACCGGCGGCCGCAGGAGGCCGAAGGGGAACGACGGGTCGTGCGGCCGGGCGCCGACGCTGGGGCCGACGAACCGGTACGTCCGGTCGAAGGAGGCGGCCTCGGGCTGGAAGGCGCGGGAGGTGAAGACCAGGTTGAGCGGCTGACGCGCGTTCACCAGGTCGACCAGGGGCAGCCCGCGGGTGCGGTGGCGGCGGGCGAGCAGCAGGCGCGCGCGGACGTAGCCGAGGAGGCTGCGGGGCCGTGTGACCGCCTCGGCCAGCAGTGTCCAGGAGGCGCGGGCGGGGCTGGGGACCCGGCGGCCGAACGCCATGGTGGTGAACAACGACACGGCGGGCACGCCGAGTTCGGCCGCGGTGACCGGCCCCCAGGGGCACGCGGCGCCGTGCACGACCACGTCGGGCCGGGCGCGCCGCAGGTCGGCCAGCACGGCCGGCAGCGTCTCCAGGGCGGTGCGGGCGAGCTGTTCCAGCAGGGTGACGGGCGTCGGCGGACCGGCGAGCGGCGGACCGTCCCCGGGGTAGCGGTGCACGGTGGCGCCGGCGGCGGCCACGTCCGGCTCGAACGCGGCGGTGGTGTGGTAGGTGACGGTGTGCCCGCGGCGCACCAGCTCGGCGACGACGGGCAGCGTCGGGTTGATGTGGCCGCGCAGGGCGACGTTGACGAACGCGACGGTGCTCACCGTACGGCCCCCGTGGCGGAGGCGGGGCGGCGCCGCGTCAGGCCGCACCCTCTGCTGTCGGTCACGGCCCCTGGCGGTGCTGTCACGGGCCGGGGAAGGTCGTGCGGACCCGAGCCACTCATCGTTCGTCCTCTCCTGTCACTCGGTCGACGCGGTCGCGTTCCCCTCACCGACCGCACAGCCCTCCGGTCTGTGACAGGGCGGGCTCTCAACGGCCGGGGATGTAACGAGCGTCACTCCACCCCCTGTCACCCGGGAACGGCGGCCAGGGTCCGTGCCCGGTACGGACGGGAGGGCTGATCCGCGGGGCCCGGGCGACCCGCTGTACGGTGCGCGTAGGGGCCGTGGGCCCGTCCGGCTCCCGGACGCGCACGGTGGAGGCCGCTTGTAGCATGGTGAGCGCGGAGCCGGAAGGGGCGACCATGGACGCTCGGGACGCATCCGATGCCCTGGACCGGGCGACGGACGATTTCCTCGCGGCCCGTCCGCAGCTGTTCGGGATCGCGTACCGGGTGCTCGGCAGTGCCGCGGAGGCGGAGGACGTCCTCCAGGAGACCTGGGTGCGGTGGCAGAACACCGACCGCTCCGGCGTCAGGGAACCGGCCGCCTTCCTCACCACGATCACCGCGCGCCTCGCCGTCAACGTCGCGCAGTCCGCGCGCGTACGGCGCGAGTCGTACGTCGGACCGTGGCTGCCCGAGCCCGTCGACACCCGGCACGACCCGCAGCTGGGCGCCGAACGCGCCGAGGCGCTGGAGATGGCGGTGCTGCTCCTGTTGGAGAAGCTCAACCCGGTGGAACGGGCGGCGTACGTGCTGCGGGAGGCGTTCGACTACCCGTACAAGCAGGTCGCGGAGATCCTCGAGACGAGCGAGGCGAACACCCGGCAGCTGGTGAGCCGCGCCCGCAAGCATCTGTCGGCCGAGCGGAAGGAGCCGGTCAGCCCGGCCGATCACCGGCGGCTGCTCGAGGTGTTCCTGGCGGCGGCGCAGAACGGCGACATGCGGGTGCTGGAGAACGTCCTGGCCGCCGACGTGGTCAGTTATGCCGACGGCGGCGGCATCCGCGGCGCCTCGCGCGTCCCGGTGGTCGGACGGCTGCGCGTCTCCAAGTACCTGGCCGCCTTCGCGCCGCGCTTCTGGCCGCCGGCCGAGACCCGGTGGGTGGAGGCGAACGGGAACCCCGCCGTCCTTGTCACGGCCGGCGGGAACCCGGTGGCGCTGCTGTCGGTCGACGCGTCCCGGGACGGCATCCACCGCGTCATGTGGGTGATGAACCCGCAGAAGCTGTCGCCGTACGTGGCGTCCCTGACCGCCTGACGGCCCGGTTCCGGCACCCGGCCCCGGCGGCCGCGCTGCCCGGTGCAGCGGCTGACCACGGGGGAGGTGACGGTGCCGACCGAGCCGACGGTGGTCACGGCGGTCCGGCGGAGGCGTCCGCGCGGGGTCGCCCGCCCCGCGCGGGGAGCGCATGCTGGGAGGTACCCGCGCGGCGTCGAGGTGTCACAACCCGAGCGGCCGTCCGGTCGTGGTCGGTGAGTCACCTCGACGATCGGAGCAATCGTGGCTGCCACCGAACAACTTCTCTCCACCACGGTGCTGGTCATCGGCACCGGCGGGGCCGGCCTGCGGGCGTCCGTCGAACTGGCCGAGGCCGGTGTCGACGTCCTCGCCGTCGGCAAGCGCCCCAAGAACGACGCGCACACCTCCCTCGCCGCCGGCGGCATCAACGCGGCCCTGGCCACGATGGATCCCGAGGACAGCTGGCAGCAGCACGCGGCGGACACGCTCAAGGAGAGCTACCTGCTGGGCGACCCCCGCACCACCGAGATCGTCACCCGCGGCGCCGCCCGGGGCATCGACGACCTGGAGCGCTACGGCATGGCCTTCGCGCGGGAGCAGGACGGCCGTATCTCGCAGCGCTTCTTCGGCGCGCACAAGTTCCGCCGTACCGCCTTCGCCGGCGACTACACGGGCCTGGAGATCCAGCGCACCCTCGTCCGGCGCGCGGAACAGCTGCGGATACCGGTGCTGGAGGGTGTGTACATCACGCGGATCCTCACCCACGAAGGCGCGGTGTTCGGGGCGTACGGCTTCGATCTGAAGGACGGCACGCGCTACCGGGTGCACGCGGACGCGGTGATCCTGGCGGCGGGCGGGCACACCCGGATCTGGCGGCGCACGTCGTCGCGGCGGGACGAGAACACCGGGGACTCCTTCCGGCTCGCCGTGGAGGCGGGGGCGCGGCTGCGCGACCCGGAGCTGGTGCAGTTCCACCCGTCGGGGATCATCGAGCCGGAGAACGCGGCCGGCACCCTCGTCAGTGAGGCCGCGCGCGGCGAGGGCGGCATCCTGCGCAACGCCCTCGGCGAGCGGTACATGAGCCGCTACGACCCCGAGCGCATGGAGCTGTCCACCCGCGACCGGGTCGCCCTGGCCTCCTACACGGAGATCAAGGAGGGCCGCGGCACGGAGAAGGGCGGGGTGTGGCTGGACGTCTCCCACCTGCCCCGGCAGACGATCATGAACCGGCTCCCCCGGGTGTACCAGACGCTGCTGGACCTTCAGATGCTGGACATCACCCGCGACCCGATCGAGGTCGCGCCCACGGCGCACTACTCGATGGGCGGGGTGTGGGTGCGCCCGGAGGACCACAGCACCGACGTGCGCGGCCTGTACGCGATCGGCGAGGCGTCCAGCGGCCTGCACGGCGCCAACCGGCTCGGCGGGAACAGCCTCATCGAGCTGCTGGTGTACGGCCGTATCACCGGCCGGGCGGCCGCCGCGTACGCCGAGTCGCTGACCGCGCAGCCCCGTTCGGCCGCGGCCGTCGCACAGGCGCGGGCGGAGGTGGACGGGCTGCTCGCGGCGGACGGTCCGGAGAACGTCCGCGCCCTGCAGCGCGCCGTCCGGAACACGATGACGGAACACGCCGGCGTCGTCCGCGACGAGGAGGGGCTGCGCACCGGACTGGCCGAACTCGGCGCGATCGAGAAGCGGATGGAGGACGTCGGGGTCCACCCGGACATCGCCGGCTTCCAGGATCTCGCCCACGCCTTCGACCTCAAGGCGGCGGTGCTGGCCGCGCGGGCCACGCTCGAGGCGGCGCTGGAGCGGCGGGAGACGCGCGGCTGTCACAACCGCGGCGACTACCCGGACATGGATGAGGAACTGCGGGTCAACCTCGTGTGGTCGCCGGCGACCGGCATCACCCGGGAGAGCATCCCGCCGGTTCCCGAGGAGATCGCCTCCTTGATGGAGGAGATGCCGACGGACGGCAGGTTGCAGGAGTGAGCGCGCAGGCGCACGCCCCCACCCATCCATCCACACCATGAAGGGAATCCAGTCATGAAGGTCGTAGTGATCGGCGGCACCGGGCTCATCGGCTCGAAGGTCGTCACCCAGCTCCGGGCCGAGGGCCACGAGGCGGTGCCGGCCGCGCCCAACACCGGCGTCAACACCCTGACCGGTGAGGGCCTGGCCGAGGTCCTGGACGGCGCGTCGGTCGTCGTCGACGTGTCGAACTCGCCGTCGTTCGCGGACGACGCCGTCATGGAGTTCTTCCGCACGTCGACCACCAACCTCCTCAAGGCGGAGTCGGACGCCGGCGTGGCCCACCATGTCGCCCTGTCCGTGGTCGGGACGGACCGGCTCCAGGAGAGCGGCTACTTCCGCGCCAAGCAGGCGCAGGAGGACCTGATCCGGGACTCCGGCATGCCGTACTCCATCGTGCACGCCACGCAGTTCTTCGAGTTCATGAAGGGACTGGCGGACCTGTCGACCGTCGACGGCACGGTGCGGGTGCCTCCGGCGAAGTTCCAGCCGATGGCCTCGGACGACGTGGCCGCGGCGGTGTGCCGCACGGCGGTCGCCTCCCCGCTCGACGGCATGGTCGAGGTCGGCGGCCCCGAGGCCCTCTTCCTGGAGGACCCCCTCCGCACGGCGCTCTCCGCCGCGGGCGACCCGCGCGAGGTGGTGACGGATCCCGAGGCGGGCTACTCGGGCGCCCCGGTGGACGAGTCGACGCTCCTCCCGGGCCCGGACGCGGAGCTCGCGACCACGCGGTACGCGGACTGGCTGGCCGCCCAGCAGCGGTGACGCGCCCCGGAGCCGTGGCCCTCGCCCGCGGGCGGGGGCCACGGGCTGCCTGTGCTATGAACGGGCGATGCGACTGACGACCGAGAAGACCGGTGCGCGCCCGTGGGACGAGGCGCACCTGAAGGAGCTCTTCGGCGAGGGGTTCCCGGAGTTCGTCACGGCCGACCGGCTGGTGAAGAACTACATAGGCCGGGTGCGGGAGTTCTTCGCCGACCTGGACCTCATGCTGGTGGACGAGGACGGCGTGCCGGTGGCGTCGGGGTGGGGTGTCCCGGTCCGCTGGGACGGCCGTCCCGAGTCCCTGCCGTCGGGCTACACCGAGGCGCTCGTCCGCGCCGTGGAGGGCCATGAGCAGGGCGTCGCACCGGACACCCTGGTGATCTGCGGGGCGGTCGTCACCCCGTCGCTGAAGGGCCGCGGGCTGGCGGGACAGACGCTCATGTCACTGCGTGCGGCGGCGAAGGACGCGGGCTGGGAGCGGGTGATCGCCCCGGTCCGCCCGACGGCCAAGGCACGGTACCCGCTGACCCCGATCGAGACCTACATGCGCTGGACCCGCGAGGACGGCTCGCCCCTCGACCCGTGGATCCGCACGCATCGACGCCTGGGCGCCACGGTGGTGTCGGCCGCACCGGCGTCCCAGACCATGACCGGCACGGTCGCGGAGTGGGAGCGCTGGACGGGCCTGGCCTTCCCGGAGACGGGCGACTACGTGATCCCCGAGGGCCTCACCCTGCTGCACGTCGACCGGGAGTCGGACGAGGGCGTGTACAGGGAGCCGAACGTGTGGATGCGGCACTGCTGACGTCGTTCGCACGGGGCGACGGCCCGGACGGGTGAGGGACCACCCGTCCGGGCCGCGCCGTTCGGTGCTGTGCAGTGCCGCGCTGTGTGGCTCAGCCGAAGTCCACGTCGCTGCACATCAGGTAGGCCTGGTCGAGGTGCGAGGCCTGCCAGATGGTGAAGACGATGTGGTGTCCGGAGTAGCCGGAGGTCTGCACCGGGAAGGTGATGTCCTTCGCCGGGGCGAAGCGGCCGGTCTGGGTGATGAAGTCCAGGTCGTCCCAGCCGAGGGCCTCGGTCTTCGGGTCGAAGCCCTGCTTGCTCACGTAGACCTTGAAGTAGTCCGCGCCGTGCGACGCCTGGTCGTACAGGTGGATGGTGAAGTTGTCACCGACGGGCGTCGTCTTCCACGGACCCGGTTTGTTGAGGCTCTCGAAGTTCGGGTGGTTGTTGCTGCAGAGCTTGCCGTTCGGGATCCGCGCCTCGAACTGGCCGCCGAGGCCGTCCTGGAGCATGCTCATCCAGTTCCACATGGTGTTGGGGTTGGCCTGGTAGGCCTGCCAACACATGGGATCCTCCTGCGCCATGGCGGGGTTCATGTGGTCGCTGCCCCACTCCTCCCAGCAGTGGTACGCACGGGAGGGGGGACCGACGACGGAACCGTGCGCCTGGGCGGTGCCGGAGAACGTCAGCGCGCCGGCCACCACGGCGAACAGCATCAGGAACGCCTGGAAGAGACGGCGCCCGGCCGGCCGGGAAGTACCGGCGGATAAACGCGAGTTGTGCATGGGGGGATGACTCCAATCCTGTGGGTGAAACGTGATGGGAGCGCTCCCAAAGGTAGAAGGTGCGCGTGCAGGTTTCGTGGAGCGAAAGAAATGGTTTCGGGGAGACGTTCGGTTGGATTCAGCGGTTAACACGGCCGACATGAATGATCTGCACACTGGGGAACCACAATGTGCCTGGCCAGGCCGCCGGCTTTGCGGCGTCGAAACATTCGACCGCCTTCCGGTCGACGCCCGGCGTGCGACGTGCGGTGCCGCCGGCCCGGGGTGGGGCGGCGGCACCGCGTGCACAGTGATCCGCTACTGCTTCACGGAAGCCGCCGCCGCCGTCACCACGCGCGTGACCTCGTGGGGATGCGAGACAGCCGCCGCGTGTGACGCCTGGACCTCCGTCACCTGCGCACCGGCGCGCTCCGCCATGTAACGCTGCGCGGTTGCCGGGATGTTCAGGTCCTCCGTGGCGACCACGGCCCAGGACGGCAGCGTCCGCCATCCCGGCTCGGGGGCCGGCTCCTCCAGTGCCGCGCCGGTCACCGGCCGCTGGGTGACGGCCATCAGCCGGGCCACGCCCTCCGGGACGTCCGCTGCGAACTGGTGCGGGAACCTCGCCCGGTCGATGGTGAACTCCACCCCCGGCGCCCCGCCCGGCAACGTGACCGGCACCGGGTGCAGTGCCTCGCCGAGGCTGCTGCCCGGGAAGCGCGCCGCCAGGTCGAGCGCGCTCTCGCCCTTGTCCGGGATGAACGCGGCGACGTACACCAGCGCCCGCACGTTGTCCGCGCCCACCGCCGCGGCGGTGATGACCGAGCCGCCGTAGGAGTGGCCGACGAGGACGACCGGTCCCTCGATGCCGGCGAGGACTTCACGGACGTACGCCGCGTCGCTGCTCAGTCCGCGCAGGGGGTTCGCGGCGGCCACCACGGGGTGGCCCTCGTCCAGCAGTTCGCGTGCCACGTCGTTCCAGCTGGTCGAGTCGGCGAAGGCGCCGTGGACGAGGACCACGGTGGGCTTGGGAGAGCGGGAACGGTGGAACATGGCCGGTCCTTTCGTCGGAAGGCGGTGCCGCCGGGGTGGCGGAACGCCGTCGCCTTTCGCTTCGTTGACCGGGCCGCGGACCCGTATGTGACAGAAGGGGGCGAACGGAACGGCGTGTCATGGACGCTCCGGCCTGCCGCGAGCGCGGGAACGGCACCGGGCCGGAGGTCAGACCTTCTCCGTGACGCGCTCCTCCGTCGCCACCGGGGCGGGAGAGGCCGGCGCCGGTGCGTCGGGTGCCACGTTCAGCTCCGCGAGCATCGTCTTCGTGAAGCCGAACCAGTACGTCGCCACGAAGCCCGCCACATAGCCGACGAGCAGGCCGGCCGCGTAGACGGCGATCGTCTGCGCCAGGCCGTGGCTGCCGTCGAGGAGGGGGAACAGCGCCCAGCCGGAGGGGCCGATCGCCGTGGAGCCCACGTCCGTGCCGAGCTGGTTGAACAGGCCGACGAACGCGCCGCCGAAGGCGCCGCCCGCGCAGGCGGTGACGAACGGGCGGCCGAGGGGCAGGGAGACGCCATAGATCAGCGGCTCGCCGACCCCCAGGAAGCCCGGCCACAGCGCGGACTTGATCGTCGTGCGGATCGAGGTGTTGCGGGGCAGCCGGAGGTAGATCGCGAGGGCCGCGCCGACCTGGCCCGCGCCCGCCATGGCGAGGATCGGCAGCAGCACCGTGAAGCCCGCGCCCTCGATCAGCGTGGTGTGGATGGGGATGAGTGCCTGATGCAGGCCCAGCATGACCAGCGGGAGGAACAGACCGCCGAGAAGGAGACCGGCGCCCGCGCCGCCGTGCGCGAGCAGCCAGTCCGCGGCGTCGCCGATCCAGGACGACACCTCACCGGCCAGGAACATCAGTCCGAACAGCGTCGCCAGGCCGGAGACCAGCACGGTGACGGTGGGCGTGACCAGCACGTCGACGGACTCCGGGACCCAGCGGCGGCACCGCTTCTCCACGTAGACGCCGAGGCAGGCCGCGGCGAGCGCGCCGAGCACACCGCCCTGGCCGGGCGAGAGGTGCTGGCCGAACGCCTCGACGTCGGCCACCTTGGCGTAGACGATGATCGACGCGACGGCGCCGCCGAGGATCGGGGTGCCGCCGAACTCCTTGGCCGTGTTGTAGCCGACGAAGACGGCGATCAGCGCCATGAAGCCGGAGGCGATGGCGGCGAGGGCCGGGGTGAGGCCGGGCAGCCGGCCGAGGTTGACCAGCAGGCCGTTGAGGCCGGCGATGATGCCGCAGCCGATGAGCGCGGGGATGAGCGGCACGAAGATGTTCGCGATGCGCCGCAGGAACAGCTTGAACGGGGTGGCGTTCCTCGCCTTCCGCTCCGCCCGGAGCGCCGCGCCCTGCGCCGCCAGCTCCTCGGCGGTCACGGGGTCGGACCCGCCCGCGGGGGCGGCGGGAGCGGCGGGCTCCTCCGGGGCGCCGGCCCGCTCCGCCGCGACCAGGGCCTCGAACTCCGGGGTGACACGGGCGACGGCGCCCGGGCCCAGCACGATCTGGTAGGTGTCGTCCTCGACGACCCCCATGACCGCGGGCAGTGCCGTGAGTGCCTCCTCCTGGACGAGGAACCGGTCGCGCAGGCCCAGCCGGAGCCGGGTCATGCAGTGGGCCACCGACGTCACGTTCGCCGCGCCTCCGACCAGGGGGAGGATGGCGGCAGCAGTGGCGCGATGCTTGTTCTCTTCGCTCATGGTGCGGTCATGCCTTGCTGTGAGGTGGGGCAGGCCGCGTCAGGCGGCTGCGGCGAAATTTACTTTCGGTTGATCACTTGAGTGTGAAAGATATTTTCAGCCATCGCGCGCGTCAAGGGTCGTCGCGCAAAGGTCCGATCACGACTTCGGCGGGACCCCCGGTGACGTGCGTCACCTCATACCGGGGCATGCCCGTGACCGTGTAGAAGGGACCGGTGAACAGCACCGGACACCTCACCTCAGAGCGCCCCGAGCGCGCCCGCCCCACACCGCACAGCCTGACGGGGGTCGGCGTCGCCGTCCTCGACGACTCCGGCCGCGTCCTCCTCGGACTCGGCCACGACGGCCGCTGGGAGCTGCCGGGCGGCAAGGTGGACCCGGGCGAGAGCTTCGAGACGGCGGCGGCGCGGGAGCTGGCGGAGGAGACTGGGCTGTCGGTGCCGGCCACGGCCGTACGGGTGCTGGCGGTCGTGGTGGACGGTCTGCGCGGGCTCACCCGGGTGACGGCCGCCGCGGTCACCGAGGGGGCGGAGGGCACACCCGGGGTGACGGAACCGGACAAGATCGTGCGCTGGGAGTGGTTCGCGCGGGACGCGGTGCCGTCCGCGCTGTTCGGCCCGTCGGCGTCGGTGCTGGACTGCGTGTGGCCGGAGACGGCGCCGCGTGGGGCGGCGGAGACGCACCACTACCCGGTCCGCCCGGCCGGCTGAGGGCAACGCCGTTTCCGCCACGCCGTGTTGAAGGCCGGGGCGGCGGGGTGCCGCTGCACTACGATGCAGACGTTGCCGCCCCGGCCTTGCGCGACTCCGTCAACTGCCCTGTGTGACGGGGAAGTTGAAGTGATCCCGGCCGCAGGCGCCTGTTCCTTCCCCACACTCAGGAAAGAAGCGGATGCGGATCAAAGACGCGAGCGTCGCGCTCGTCGGTTCCACCCTGGTCGTCACGCTGGCGGCGTCCCCCGCCCTCGCCGGCACCACCACACCCTCCTTGCCGGCGCCCGACGTCGCCGCCGTGGCCGCGGTGCACCGGACGGCGCTGTCCCAGGGCGCGCCCGGCGCGCTGACCCGGATCGACGAGGGGCCGCGGAGCTACCACGTCGCCACCGGTGAGGCCGACACCGCCGCCCACACGCCGATGGACACCGGGCGGCGGTTCCGTGTGGGCAGCGTCAGCAAGACCTTCACCACGGTGGTGCTGCTGCAGCTCGTCGCCGAGGGCACGATCGACCTCGACGCGCCGGCCAACCGCTACCTGCCCGAGCCGCTGCCCGACGAGCGCATCACGGTCCGTCACCTGCTGAGCCACCGCAGCGGGCTGTACGACTACACCAACGACATGTTCTACAACACCGTCCCCGGCTTCGAGGCGGTGCGGAACAAGGTCTTCAGCTACCAGGAGCTGCTCGACCTGTCGACGGCGAAGCCGCTGAACAACGCGCCGGGCGCCGCGTACAGCTACTCCAACACCAACTTCGTCGCGCTGGGCGCGATCATCGAGCAGGTGACGGGCACGCCCGTCGCCACGCACTACGGGCAGCGCATCTTCACGCCGCTGCGGCTGAAGAACACGTCGTACGTCCACCCGCGGACCACCCTCTCCGGGACGTACGCGCGCGGTTACCTCCGGCAGGACGACACCACGCTGCCGCTGGTGGACTCCACCGAGCAGACCGTCTCCTGGGCGCAGTCCGCGGGCGCGGTCATCTCGAACGCCAAGGACCTGAACCGGTTCTTCTCCGCGCTGCTCTCGGGGAAGCTGCTGCCCGAGGAGCAGCTGCGGGAGATGACCACCATGGTCCCGGTCACCGCGGACGGCAAGCAGTCGTACGGTCTGGGACTGCGCGGGCGGACGCTGTCCTGCGGCACCACGGTGTACGGGCACACCGGCACCGTGCAGGGCTACTACACGTACGCCTTCACCACGAGCGACGGCCGGCGCAGCATGGCGTCGCTCGCCAACACCTCCAACAACGGCACGGTGAACACCACGCTCGGCGCGACGCTGGACGCGTCCTTCTGCGGCACCGACCCGGCCGCCGCGGTGCGGCGGGCCGCCGCCTCCACCCAGCGGTTCACGGAGGACATCGCGCCGCAGATCGCGCGGGACTGATCCGAGGGGCTGACGTGCGCGGGTCCCGGCCGGGCGCCGTCCGGCCGGGACCCGCGGCTGTCAGCGGCCGTTGCTGTCGTGCCGCAGGCGGTCCCGGGCCTCCGTGGCGATCACCGCGGCCTGGATACGGCGCTCCACGCCGAGTTTGGCGAGCAGGCGGGAGATGTGGTTCTTCACCGTCTTCTCGGCGAGGTAGAGCCGCTGGCCGATCTGGCGGTTGGTGAGCCCCTCGCCGATCAGCTCGAGGATCTCCCTCTCCCGCTCGGTGAGGCCGGGCAGGACGTCCGGCTCCTGCTGCTCCTTCCGCGGGCCGCCGCGCAGGCGCTGCATCAGCTTGGCGGTGGCGCTCGGGTCGAGCAGCGACTGGCCGCGCGCGACCGTGCGGACGGCCTCGACGAGGTCGGAGCCGCGGATCTGCTTGAGGACGTAGCCGGACGCGCCGGCCATGATCGAGTCCAGCAGGGCCTCCTCGTCGTCGAACGAGGTGAGCATCAGACACACCAGGTCCGGCATCCGGGAGCGCAGTTCCCGGCACACGGTCACGCCGTCGCCGTCGGGCAGCCGGACGTCGAGGACCGCGACGCGCGGGCGCAGGGCGGGGACGCGCACCAGGGCCTGCTCGACGGTGGCGGCCTCGCCGACCACCGTGATGTCCGGCTCGTCGTTCAGCAGGTCGTGCACCCCGCGCCGGACGACTTCGTGGTCGTCCAGGAGGAAGACCTGGATCGGACCGTCGGGGCCGGGCTGTTCGCCGTCCGCCATCGAATGCTCCTTGTGTGCGCGTGGCGTGTTCCACCAGGATCCTCGCCCGTCCCCGGCCGGCCTGCCAGGGCCGTTCGGCCCTGATCGCCCACGGGGTCGGCCGGCCCCCGGCCCGCTCGTGTGCGTGTCTGCGGCACGGACGCGCGCTCCGGGCGCTATCCCGCCAGCCTCGCCCCGGCCGACGGCCGGGGCAACCCCCTGCGGACGCCGCGGCCGCGGGATTCAGCCGGAGGGCCGACACCCGGCCGCACCCGGGCGCGCGTGCAGCACACGGGCGGACGCAGGGGCAGCCCCCGGCACGCGGAGGACCCACGCCGGCTCCCCCCGGCGTGCGGCCGGACATGACCGGCTCCGGCGTGCCGGCGGCGCGACCCGGGGCGCCCCGGCCCGCCGGCTGCCGGACCAGGCCCGGCGTTGCGCGGGCGGCCGCGGACACAGGGTTCGGCCGGACGGCCGAAGCCGGACCGCGTCCGGGCACGAGAGCCGCGCGCGCCCGGGCGTCGGACCACCGTGGCCGCCCGGCCACCAAGCTCAGTGGGCACCAGCCGGCATCACCGGACCCACGCCCGGTGACCCGACGCCGTACGGCGGGCGCACCCCGCCTCACCCACCCGCGGCCCCGCCACACAGCCCGCTCACAACCAACCCCTCCTCGCCGCCTGCCAGGCAAGCTGCATGCGGGTGGTCGCGCCCGCCAGTTCCATCAGGCGTTGGATGCGGCGTTGGACCGTGCGGCGGCTGAGGCCCATCTGGGTGGCCACCGCCTTGTCCACCACGCCGGCGACCAGGAGGGCGAGGATGCGGCGGTCCGTGGCGCCGAGCGGGTCGGGGGGACCGGCCGCGTCCGTGCCGACGACGACGCCGGCGTGGTCGACGTCGAGCGGGACCGCGTCCTCCCAGTACCGCTCGAAGAGCGCGACCAGCGCGGCCAGCAGGTTGCTGTCGCGCACCAGCGCGGAGGTGGGTTCCTCGGGGCTGCCGTCGGGGCCGCCCGGCACCAGCGGGCAGATCGCGATGGCGCGGTCCGCGACCGCGAGGCGCAGCGGGAGATGCGGCACGGCGCGCGCCATCTCGCCCGCCCTGACGCCCTCGACAACGTTATCCACGGCGCCCTCGTCGTCGAAGAACGCCTTCTCGTACAGCGCCCGGTAGCGCACGCCCCTGGCCAGCGCGTCGAACTCGGCGCGGTTGCTGCCGGACGGCATGGCCACGTACTGGGCCTTGCAGAACCACAGCATCTCGTCCCGGGCGCCGTCCTGGATCTGGCGCAGGTGCTGGCGCAGCGCCTCCGCGCCGGTGATGACCTCGATGAGCTGGCCGAGGTCCTGGCGGCGCACGGTCTCGCGGTAGGACTCCAGCAGCGCGGTCGCCTCGGCGCGGGCCAGGTCGAGTGCGTCGGCGCGGCGTTTGATGCGGGGCAGCAGGGCCACGTCGGGCGGGGTGGGGCGGTACTGGCGGGGCAGTCCGTCGCTCTGGCTGACCAGGTTCTTCGCGGCCAGCGCGTCCAGCACCTGCCGGGTGTGCCCGGGCTCCAGCCCGGACCGGTCGGCGACCTCGCGGGCGGTGGCCCGGCCCATCGTCACCAGCAGGCGGTAGACGGTCTCCTCGGTACCGGTGACCCCGGCGGCCTCCAACGTCACGGCGCCCTCCCCGCACGACGGTCTTCAATCGCCTGAACGTTGAATACCGTACAACATTCGGCGGGGGAGCGGGCCGTCGTGTCCCGCTCCCCCGCCGTCCGCTCAGCCGCGGTGCCCGTACGCCCGGGTCACGGTCTGCCGGACCGAGGCGCCGCTCGCGTCCCGCGCGGTGACGCGCAGGGTCACACAGGCGTCGCCGCGGACCCCGGTCGGCCGGGTGACGGTGGCCGTGAAGGTGTCGCCCCTCCCGGCGCGCACCGGCGCCCGCACGAAGTGCCGGCCGTCGTCGTAGGAGACCTCGACCGTGGTGCGCACCCCGCGCGGCGCGGGGAGCCCGTCCTGGTGGCGGACCGTCAGCCGCAGGGTGTGGGTGCGGCCGGGTCCGACGGTGTTGCGCAGATCGGCCGGTGCGGCGTGGTCGACCTGGAGCAGCGGCAGCCGGGCCTGGCCGGTGACCGTGCCGGACGGGAACGTCCAGGTCGTGTCGGTCGCCGTGGCGTACGCCCACTCCGCGGAGTCGCGGGCGGTGCGCAGCCGCAGCCGGTACTCGGCGTCTCCGCCCGGCACCTCGACGTCGCGCCAGGCGTCGGCGAGGTCGGCCAGCTTCCGGCCGTCGCGGTAGAGCTGCGCCTCGGCCGTCTCCGGCGCCGCCGCCCGTCCGCCGATGCCCGTGTCGCCGCCGGGGGCGAGCCGGGACCAGTGGCCGGTGGCCGAGTCGGTGAACTCGGGGATCCGCAGCCGCAGTACGTCGCCGTCGCGGACGCTCGCGGGCACGCCCCCGCGCGGGATGGCGGGCCGGACCACGGCGCCCTGCCAGCGCTCGGTGACCTGCTCACCGGCGCGGTAGGTGCGGGGCGTGTCCCGGAGCCCGGTGTTCAGCGGCGAGTCGACGTCGCCGACCGTCCGGTGGTGCACGATGTGCTCCCACTCGGTGGTGCCGGAGGTGACGTACTCGGTGCGGGTGAACGCGGTGGGGACGTGGCGGGTGTACTGGAGCCAGGTGAACTCCTGGTACGGACGGCGGGCGAACCGCTGCTCGGCGGCCCACTCCACGCCGCCGCTGTCCGGGTACGCGGACCGCACCACGGCGCTGTTGCGCTCCGACACCGTGTGCACCACGCGGTCGGGAACGCGTCCCTCGCTGATCTGCATGACGTCGTACAGGTAGGGGCTGCGGGCGGTGCCGCCGAAGGCGACGGTGGTGGTGCGCCGTGCGAGGCGGTTCAGCAGGCCGGCGCCCTCGTCGGAGCCGACGCGCACGACGGGCACCTTCCAGCGCTCCCCGTGGGGTGTCCAGCGGGTCCAGCCGTTGGTGTCGAAGTGGACGACCAGCACCGCGCGGACGCCGGCCGCGGCGGCGCGTTCGGCGAGCCGCGGCCCGGCGATGCCCTGTTCGTCCGTGACGACGGCGAGCCGGCCGCGCGCCCCGCGGAAGTCGGGTGCGTCCGCGGCGCCCGCATTCACGGCCCGGAGCCTTTCGCCCCGCTGGTCGAACAGCGGTGACTCGGGCATGTAGGAGGCGTCGAGGTCCGCGCCGCCGATCACGCCGGCTTCGAGGAGCGGGGCGGCCAGCTGCCAGCGGGAGGCGAACTCGAAGGTGCCTTCGGTGACCTGAGGGGTGGGGCTGACGTAGAGCGCCACGGCGCTGTCGAAGTACATCGTGCCGTCGATCCAGGCGTGCCCGTCGATCTCCCGGTACGTCTGGTAGCTGAGGACGCCGCTCTGTTCGGCGGGCCTCGGTGTGCGGATCTCGACCTTCACCGTCCTGCGCGGGTCGACCACGACGGTGGTGTCCTTGGTGACCTTGATCTCGGGCAGGACGACCTGGCGGAGCACCTCACCGTCGTCCGTCCGCTCGATGCCGCCGGAGGTGAGCTGGTAGGTGCCCTCCTCGACCTCGGCGACGGCGTTGTCCCGGTCGGTGTAGCCGACGAAGCCCTCCGCGCCCCAGATCATCGGCAGGGCGTCGACGCGGTTGCCGTCGTTGTCGTAGGAGACGACCTTGAGCCGGTGCACGGGGCCGCGGACGACCAGGCTGAGCGTGGTGTGCACGGTGACCGAGCCGTCGGCTGCGGTGGCCGTCAGATGGCCGTAGTAGGCGCCCCGTTCGGCGCGGGCCGCGTCGACGGTCAGCGGCAGGTCGGCGGTGCCGCCGGCCGGGACGGTGACGGTCCGCGCGGCGGGGGTCAGCACCCCTTCGGCGAGCTCCCGGCCGCCGCTGGTGGCCAGCGCGGCCCGCGCGTCGAGGGTGACGTCCCGGCCGGAGACGTTGGTGTAGCGGACGGTGTGCGCGCTGGTGCCGGTGTCGTCGCTGGTGTACGTGCCGAGGGCGAGGCCGGCGGTGGCGAGGACCGGGGTGCGGCTCGCCGCGGCGACGTCGACGCGGCCGCCGCCCTGTTCGGTGACCCGCTGCCCCTCGATCAGGCGTGCGGTGCTGGTCAGGGCGTCCTTGAGACGGCTCGCGGTCCAGTCGGGGTGCTGCTGGGCGAGCAGCGCGGCGGCGCCCGCCACGTGCGGGGCGGCCATCGACGTTCCGGAGGCGGCCACGTGGGAGGGGTCGACGACCTGGCCCATCGTCGTACCGGCCGCGCGGGCGGCCACGATGCCGACGCCGGGCGCGGTCACGTCGGGCTTGACGGCGTCGTCGCCGGCCCGGGGGCCGCGGCTGGAGAAGTCCGCGAGGGAGTCGTCGCGGCCCACCGCGCCGACCGTGAGGGCGGCGTCCGCGGCGGCGGGAGAACCGATCGTGCCCTGGGCCGGTCCCGCGTTGCCCGCGGCGACGACGAACAACGCGCCGGAGGACGCGGAGAGTTCGTTCAGGGCGCGGCTCATCGGGTCGGTGCCGTCGCTGGGGGCGTCCGAGCCCAGCGACAGGTTGACCACGTCGGCGCCGCGCGCGACGGCCCACTCCATGCCGTCGACGACCTGCGACGCGGTGCCGAAGCCGTCGTCGCCGAGGACTTTGCCGACCAGCAGGTCCGCAGCCGGCGCCACGCCCTTGCGGGCGCCGCCGGAGGCCGCGCCGGAGCCGCCGACGATCGAGGCGACGTGGGTGCCGTGCCCGAAGGCGTCGCCGGTGCCGGAGCTGCCGGAGAAGTCCTGTGCCTCGCTGATGCGTCCGGCCAGGTCCGGATGGGTGGCGTCGACGCCGGTGTCCAGCACGGCGACCTTGACGTCCTCGCCCCGGTGGCCGGTCTTCCAGACCTCCGGGGCGCCGATCTGCGCGGTGCTGCGGTCCAGTGCGGCCCGCACCCTGCCGTCCAGCCACACGGACGGCACGGCGGCGGCGCGGGCGGCGCCGCCGGCGGCGGGGGCGGGGGCGAGGCGCTTCCAGAAGGTGCCGAGGTCGCCCGCGGGGACGCGGACGGCGTGCGCGTCGATGGTCTCCAGGCGGCGGACCCGCGTGCCCTCGGCGGCCAGGCCGGTGAGGCGGCGCAGCGAGGTGTCCGGCACGCCCGCGCCGTCGGCGACGATCAGCGGCAGGGTGTCGGTGTGCGCCTCGTCATAGCCCTGGGCGATGAGCGCGGTCACGTCGAACAGGCCGCGGTCCAGCCGTCCGGCGGTGACGAGTCCGGCCGCGTCGGACGGGAGGACCGTGAGGTGTCCGTCCTCCTCGACGGTGCGGAAGAGGAGGTGCCGCCTGCCCTCCCCCGGTGTCACCGAGGCGGTGCGGCGGCCGGTCACGTCCGTGCGGACGGTGACCCGGTCGCCGGTGATCAGGCGCACGGTGGCGCCGCTGCCGGCCGCCGGCGCGGCGGCCCGTGCCGGGGTGCCGGCCGCGGCCGGACCGGCCGCGATCGGTGTCACGGCGCCCGCGGACAGGGTCAGCCCCGCCGCGACGGCGGCCGCGATGCGCATCCGTTGTCTCACTCCTGTGCCCTTCGTCGTACGCGTCGTGCGACACGTCCCGTCCTTCTGCTGTTCACCCGGCCCGCGGTGCCGTGGGTGCTGCACAGGCTCGGTCGCCGGCGCGGGCCGTGTCACCGTTTCGCCGTGGCACAGGTGGGACATGGCGCAACGGCGACACCGGCGCGGCAAGGCGCGGGCGACGGCGGGAGGTTCGCGGGCGGGGCGCCCGCCGCGGTCCGACACCCTCCGTGTGAACTTCTCGTAAGGAATGTCAAGTGCCACCGGCACCAGGCGTGTTGCCCACGGGAGACTGATACGATCAACGGACTTTCAGCAGGCTGGCGACGCGTCATGAACGCGTACGGGGGACAGTCTCTAAGGCCCCATCGCTGAGGAGTTGAGGTTGTGTCCCGCCGTGGGTCCGCGCCGCTCGTCGGCCCGGACCGGTCTTCCGCGTGCGCCGGCATTCTCGTGCTTCCGACGCGATGCGACTTGAAGAGAGTCTCATGACGTCATTGATCAAGGATCCGCTGCTGTGGATCCTGCTGGTGGTGCTCGCCGCTGCGGTCCTCGCAGTGCTGCGGGCCCGGAGAACCAATCTGGCGCTCCGAAGAACGAGGAAGGATCTGGAGGCACGCCTGGGCCAGACCCAGGGTCGGATCGGGCAACTGGAAGCCCACATCGACACGCTGGACACCCGGCACCGGGGTGAGCTGGCCGATGTGCGGGCGGACGCCGAGTCGGCGACCAAGGCCGTGCTCAAGTCGGCCATGGGCACACTCCAGTCGCTCGCCGAGGAGCAGCAACTGCTCCTGGACCAACTGCTGAAGAAGTACGGCAACGACAGCGAGGTGCTGGCCGACCTGATGTCGGTGGACCACACCGGCAGCCAGTTCGGCCGCCGGGCCAAGGGCATCTCGGTGCTCTGCGGCGGCTGGCTCGGCCGCCGCGAGGGGGCGGCGACCGTCTACGACGTCACCCGCAGCGCCCAGGGCCGCATCAAGGACTTCAACCGGGTGAGCATCCACGCCCAGGCCAGCGTGGCCGTGGTCGGCAAGGCGGTCGAGCCGGTGGCCGTGGTGCTGGCGGAGCTGCTGGACAACGCGACGACCTACAGCGCGCCGGGCACCCCGGTGGAGGTCAACATCCAGGCCGTGCCCACGGGTGTGTGCTTCATCGTGGACGACGCCGGTCTGGGCATGGACCAGGAGACCAAGGACCGTGCGGCGGCCCTGCTGTCCGCCGACGGCCCGGTCGACATCACCGGTCTCGGCGACCCGCCCCGGTTCGGCTTCGCGGTGTGCGGCATGCTCGCCAACCGCTACGGCTTCCACGTCTCCGTCGGCTCGGTCTCGCCGTACGGCGGTGTGCGCGCGGTGATCCGGGTGCCGGAGAGCCTCCTCTCGGCCGACGTGGTCGCGCCCGCCGAGCCGGAGCAGCAGGAGCCTGTCGAGGCGGGACAGGAGGACGCTCCGCAGCGCCTGGCGCCGGTGCCCGTGGGCCCGTCGCGCGTGGTGGGCACGACGTCCGGCGGGCTGCCCAAGCGGCGGCGCCGTCAGGGCCCCATCGCGGTGGTGCCGTCCCCGCCGGACCCGGCCGCCCTCGAAGAGGAGACCTCCGAGTCGTCCGGCGAGGTCACCGCGTCGCGCCTGGGGGCGTTCGCACGCGGCACCCAGCTCGGACGGACCACGAACACCACGGAAGGACCTGACCACCAGTGAAGACCGACCTGTCGTGGGTGCTGAACGACGTGCTCGAGGTGCGCGGCGCCCGCCACGCGATCCTCGTCTCGGGCGACGGCCTGCTGCTCCAGCGTTCGGACGACATCTCGCGCGACGACGCGGAGACCAACGCGGCCGCGATGAGCTCCATGCAGTCGCTGAGCCGGGCGGTCGCCGGTTTCGTCGGCGCCGGGCACGGCATCTGGAAGCAGACGCTGCTGGAGTACGACGGTGGCTGGATCTTCCTCATCGCGGCCGGGCAGGGCTCCTACCTGGCGGTCTCGGCGGCGGTGGACGTCGACATGGAGGCCATGTCGTTCCGTATGCAGAAGACGGTGACGGCGCTGAACAAGGCCATGAGCGTGGCGCCCCGCTCGGACAACGGTGTCGGCTGATGACGGGTCCCGGCGAGGAATCACCCGTCACCAGTGACTTCGTCCGCTCCTACGTCATCACCGGCGGCCGGAGCCTGCCGTCCTCGGACGAACTGGCGCTGCACACCCTCGTCACGCTGGCCCCCGGGCGGACGCTGCCGCTCGGGGCCGGCCCCGAGGTGAGGGCGATCTGGGAGCTGTGCTCGGGTGGCTACCTGTCGGTCGCCGAGGTGGCCGGCCACCTCGGCCTGCCCGTCGGGGTGGCCCGGCTGCTGCTCACCGATTTATCGGAACAGGGGCATCTGCTCCGCCGGGCCGAGCCGCCCCGGGCCCAGAACGTTGACAGAGCGACCCTCGAGAAGGTTCTGAATGGACTCCAATCCCTCATCGGCTGAGACGGCCCAGAAGTCCATCTACGTCTCCAGCGCGGTGACCAACGCCGCAAAGATCCTCGTCGTCGGGCACTTCGCCGTGGGCAAGACGACCTTCATCGGTTCGCTGTCGGAGATCACGCCGCTGCGCACCGAGGAGAAGATGACCCAGGCGTCGGAGCACGTCGACGACCTCAGGGGGGTCACCGGCAAGACCACCACCACGGTCGCCCTGGACTTCGGCCGTCTCACCCTCAGCGACGACCTGGTGCTGTACCTCTTCGGCACGCCGGGGCAGCAGCGGTTCATGCAGCTCTGGGAGGACATGGCACGCGGGGCGCTGGGGGCACTGCTGCTGGTCGACCCGACGCGGCTGGAGGAGACCTTCCCGGTCATCGACCTCATCGAGGGCTACGGCCTGGAGTACGCCATCGCCGTCAACTGCTTCGACTCCGCCCCCGTGTACGAGGAGGCGGAGGTGCGTGAGGCGCTCGACCTGCTGCCGGACACCCCGGTCGTCCACTGCGATGCCCGGGACCAGCAGTCGTCCGCGAAGGCGCTGATCGCGCTGGTGCGGCACCTGCTCGACCGCACGTCCTGACCTCCTCGCGTCCGCCCGGCCCGGGGGCCGGGGGCCTCGGCCTTCCGACCCCCGGCTCCCGGTCACCGGATCACGGTCCCCGGTCCACGGTTCACTAAGGAAGACCTCATGGAATCCCACTCCCCGTCCGCGTCGGGTGCGGGCAGATGCCCCATGCACGACGCCGGCTTCGCCACCGATCCGCACCAGGTCTACGACCGGTTGCGGGAGCAGGCCCCGGCCGGTCCGGTCGAGCTGGCCCCCGGTGTGGACGCCACGCTGGTCGTCGGGCACGAGATGGCGCTGCGGGTGCTGCAGAACACGGAGCTGTTCGCCCGCGACGCCCGCCGCTGGAAGGACCTGAACGAGGGCCGTATCGCCCTGGACAGCCCGGTGCTGCCGATGATGGCGTACCGGCCGAGCTGTCTGTTCACCGACGGCGCGGTGCACCTGCGGCTGCGCAAGGCCGTGGTGGACAGTCTGGCGCGGCTCAACACCACGCGGATCCGGCGTGACGTCGAGCCGATCGCCGACTACCTGATCGACCGGTTCAGCGAGCTGGGCCGGGCCGACCTGCTGGGCGACTACGCCAAGCTGCTGCCGCTGCTGCTGTTCAACAAGCTGTTCGGCTGCCCGGCCGAGATCGGCGACACCGTCACCGCCGCCGTGTCGGCGATCTTCGACGGCCAGGACGCGGTGCGCGCCAACGAGGAACTGACCGCGGCCCTCATGGAGTTGATCGCGCTCAAGCGCCGCAGGCCGGACGACGACGTCACCTCGTGGCTGATCCAGCACCCCGCCGGGCTCACCGACGAGGAACTCAAGGACCAGCTGGTGCTGTTGATGGGCGCCGGCATCGAGCCGGAGCGGAACCTCATCGGCAGTTCGCTGATGCTGCTGCTGTCCGGGACGGGTGTCCGGGACAGCGGCATGCTGATCGAGGAGGCGCTGGACCACGTGCTGTGGAACCAGACGCCGATAGCCAACTACGCCACGCACTACCCGGTGCGGGACGTGGACCTGGGCGGCCATGTGGCCGAGGCGAACACCCCGGTGGTCATCTCCTTCGCGGGCGCCAACGCCGACCCGGCGCTGGAGGAGGCCCGCCGCGCGCACAGCAAGGGCGCCCATCTGGCGTGGGGCGCGGGCCCGCACGCCTGTCCCGCGAAGGACCCGGCGCAGGTCATCGCGACCACCGCGATCGAGCGGCTGCTCAACGCGCTGCCCGATCTGACGCTCGCCGTGCCGGAGAAGGAACTGGAGTGGCGGCCGGGGCCGTTCCACCGCGCGCTGGTGTCGCTGCCCGTGACGTTCAGCCGCACGCCGGCCACCCGGACGGCCACCACCCTGCGCGAGCGGGTCGCCGCGATGCCCGAGGCGGAGCGGCCGGCGTCCCTTCCGTCGTCCCAGCCGGCCCGCCAGGCCCCGACGCGCAGGAAGGGGTTCTGGAGCAGCTTCCTGGACGTCTTCCGTGTCTGACACAACCACGGCTACGGAAAAGGAAGTTGGCAAGGCCTCGGCATGTGACAGGTGCAACACTCAACGACACATGACATACAAGGTCGGAAGGGTAGGTTCCGTCGGTAACGGTAGCGTCCAGCCGAAGGAGCACCACGTGACCGCCGTTGGCGACATAAGCGGCCCCACCATCAGTGACCGCCGAGCCGTCATATCCCTTCTCCGCCATCTTCGTTCGCCGGAGGGACAGGCCGACCCCCTGCCCGTCTGGGAAGGGCTGCGCTCCCTGGGTGACGTGGTACGCGCCCCCTGGGGCGCCTACTTCGTCACCTCGTTCGAGGCATGCAGCCAGGTCCTGCGCTCCAGGAACTGGCTGGTGCCGGACTTCGCCTGGCAGGAGCGGCAGCCCGACCCGCGGCGCTGGCAGGAGCTCGCCACCCAGGAGCTCACGGGCACCCTGTCCCGTATCAACGCCCCGTCGCACACCTGCCAGCGCCGCGCGCTCGGCAACCCCTTCGACCGCTCCACCCTGGAGGGCCTGCGTCCGGCGATCGCCCGCATCGTCACCGGGCTGCTGGACGACCTGGAGGAGCGCCTGCGGGCGGACGGGGAGGCCGACTTCGTGCAGACGGTCGCCGAACTGCTCCCCGTCCGCACGGTCGGCGAGTGGCTGGGCATCCCCGAGGAGCACCACGCGCACATCCTGGACTTCGCCCACCGGCAGGCGTACGCGCAGGAACTCTTCCCGACCAAGGAGCAGCTGGCGCAGGCGGGGCAGGCCACGCTGGAGATGCGGGCCTTCTTCGGCGAGCTGATCCGCGAGCGGCGGGCGCACCCTGGCAACGATGTCCTCACCGGCTGGATCCACCACTGGGACGCCCACTTCGCGGACGACCCGGAGGCCGCGGCGCGGGTGATCTACCACCTGACCATGTTCATCACCATCGCCTCGCTGGAGACCAGCGCGGTGCTGCTGACGAACGCGGTGCGCTTCGCGACGGAGGAGCCCGCCCGCGCGGAGTGGCTGCGGGCGCACCCGGAGCACATCGACGACCTGATCGAGGAGACGCTGCGCTACGACCCGCCGGTGTGGCTCAACTCCCATGTGGCCGCCGACGACACGGTCCTGGCCGGCACCCCGCTCGCCAAGGACACCACCGTGCACATCCTGTACGGGGCGGCGGCCCACGACCCGCGGCGCAACCCGGACCCGCACGTCTTCGACATCCTGCGCGACGGCGGTCACATCACGTTCGGCAGCGGCCCGCACTACTGCCTCGGCGCCCCCCTCGCCCGGTTCGAGGCGCGGGAGGCGGTCGCGCGGGTCCTGGAACGCTTCCCCACGCTCCGCCCGGCCGGACCGCCCTCCTACGACAACTCCCGTCTCGTCTTCCGCCGCATCACGTCCCTGAAGGTGACCGTATGACCGCATCGCCCCTCGCCGCACTCCCCGCCGAACAGGTGCTCAAGACCGTCCGCACCTACCGGCAGGGGCCCCTGCTCACGGTCGAACTGCACCTTCCCGAGGAGGGGAACGCGGTCGGCGACGCCATGCTGGACGACCTCCTCACCGTCCTGGACCAGCAGGACCCCGGGGTACGGGTCCTGGTGCTGTCGGCGGCGGGGGACGCGTTCTGCCTCGGCGGTGACCGGCGCGAGTTCCCTCAGCACCTGGACGCCGATCCCACCGGCGACGGGATCCGCGTCTCCGGCAAGAAGGCGCTGCGGGTGTGCGAGGCCCTCACCGCCAATCCCGCCGTCACCATCGCCCGGGTCCAGGGCAGGGCGGTCGGCGCGGGCGTGGGTCTGCTGCTCGCCTGCGACCTCAGGGTGGGAGTGGACACGGCCACCTTCCGGCTGCCCGAGCTGGCCCTGGGGGTGCCGCCCGCGTGGGGCGGGCTGCTCCCCCGGCTGATCAGCGAGGTGGGGGTGGCGCGCGTGCGGGAACTGATCCTCACGGCGCGGGTCTTCGACGCCCAGGAGGCCCTGGGTCTGTCGGTGCTGCACAAGGTGGTGCCGGCGGACGCGCTCGACGACGCGGTGATGGCGTGGGCGAAGCCCGTGCTGCGGCGTCCGGCGTCGGCGGTGCGGGTCACCAAGGCGATGCTCGATGCCCTCTCCGCCCCGACCCGGCTCGCCGACGTGTCCCTGTTCGACCCGGAACTGCTGACGGCGGTCCTCACCGGCCGGCGCGCGGCGGGCGACGGGCGCTGATCCGGGCACACACGGCGGCATCCGCCTCGGCGGGTGCCGCCGTGGTCGTGCGCGCGTGCGGGGAAAAGCCGTTGCGCCGGGCGGGCCGCCGCCCGACGCTTGGTGCCCATGCCCACCTCGATGCGGCCGGCGACCCCGGCCGACGCCGTCGCCGTCACCGCGCTGATGAACCAGGTCGACGAGCTGGAGATCGGCCGTCCCGAGACCGATCCGCACACCGTGCTGGCCGACCTGGAGCACCCCGGCACCGACCTGGAGCGGGACTCCTGGCTGGTGGAGGCCGGCGGACAACTCCTGGCCTTCGGCCTGTTGTGGGACCCGTCGGGCGGTGAGCGCATCGACGTGGACCTCTACGCGCTGCCCTCCCACCGGGCGGAAACGGACCGGATCCTGGCCGCCATGGAGGCCAGGGCGCCGGCGAAGGCCCGGGCCAACGGGGCCACGCGGGCCGTGGTGCATCTGCACCTCAACGCGGCGCCCACCCTCGACACCGGGCTGCTGAAGGAGCGGGGCTGGCGGGTGGTCCGCCGCTACCACGTGCTGCACCGCCCCCTCGACCCCGCGCGGGACCCGCTCCCGGAGCCTCCCGCCGGTGTCCGCGTACGCGGCTGCGTCACCGAGGAGGACCGGGTCCGGGTCCACGCGCTGTACCAGGAGTCCTTCGCCGGGCACTTCGGCTTCCAGCCGCGCTCCTACGAGATGTGGCTGCACGATCTCGGCGTCCGGGGGCTGGACTGGAACCTGGTGTGGATCGTCACCGCCGACGGCCTGGGCGACTGCGGTTTCCTCATCGCGCGCGACGACCGCGAGGCGATGGGGTGGATCCGCAGCGTCGGCGTCCTGCCCGCCGCCCGCGGCCGGGGTCTGGGCGGTTTCCTGCTGCGCCACGCGTTCGGCGCCTTCGCCGCGCGCGGCCGGGACACGGTGGGGCTCGGCGTGGACACGCGCAACGCCACCGGTGCGCCCCGCCTGTACGAGCGGCACGGGCTCACCCTCCACTACGCGGTCGACACCTGGGAGACGGTGGTGCGGTGACCGCGGGCCGGTGAGACCGTTCAGGCCACCGCGAGTCCCTCGACGGGGCCGGACAGCGCGGCCTTGAAGTGCCGGGTCACCTCGTCGGCGAGCACCTCGTTCCCGCCCTTGAGGAGGGCCTCCACCACCTGGGCGGCGACGTCACGCGGGTCGTTCTTCGGGACGTCCAGGGCGCGCACCATGTCGGTGTCGGTGTAGCCGAGGTGGACGCCGACGACCTGGGTGCCCTGGTCCGCGAGCTCGTGGCGCAGCGAGTTGGTGAGCGACCACAGGGCGGCCTTGCTCACGCCGTACGCGCCCGCGCCGGAGGCCCACGACAGCACCGAGTGCACGTTCACCACCGCTCCCCCGCCCCTGCGGGCGAGCACCGGGGCGAAGGCCTGGGTGACGCGCAGGGCGCCCAGGACGTTGATGTCGAGGAGGTGCGCGACGTCGGCCACGTCGTTGCGCAGCAGGCCGTTGGGGATCGTCGCCCCCGCGTTGTTGACCACGATGTCGACGTCCGGCGCCTGCTCCGCCAGCCGGGCCACGGACGCCTCGTCGGTGACCTCCAGGGCCAGCGGCACCAGCCGCGGGTCCGTCTCCGGCTCGGGGCGGCGCGCGGTGACGTACACCGTCCCGGCGCCGGCCTCCAGCAGCGCGGCGGCGAGCGCCTTGCCCAGACCTCGCTGGCCGCCGGTCACCAGCACCCGGGCTCCCTTGATCTCGGTCATGATCCCTGCTCCTCGTATCGGTGCGACACCATGTCGCGACGTAAGTGAAAGCATTTTGCTTATGTCGCCAGAGTGCGCCGGGATCACGACAGAGTCAAGTACAATTGACCTATGTCTTGGCCGTCGACCGAGCGCTACCTCATCCGCCCCGCCCCGGGCGGCCTCGCTCTGGTGCAGGAACTCCTCAACACCCGCGCCATCCCGCCGTACGGCGAGGACGTGCTCGCCGACGAGGAGAGCGGCGGCCGGTGGCTGCGGGAGGTGACCACCGCGTCGGCCGAGGCCCAGGGCTGGCCGGGCCCCTCCGGGGAGCCGCGCGCCGGGGACCTGGAGCGGGTGAGGGCGCTGCGGGAGCGGCTCGCCGCCCTGGTGAGCGGCGAGGCGGAGCCGGTCCGGGCGCCCACCGACGTCTCCCTGCGGCCGGGCCTGGACGAGGAGGGCCGGGTGGCCCTGGTACCGGTCGGAAGCCCCGGCGCGTGGCTGGAGGCGTCCGTGTGGGCCCAGGTCCTGCTCGCGCAGACGGACGGCACCTGGCAGCGGCTCAAGCTGTGCCGGGAGCCGGCCTGCCGGTCCGCGTTCTACGACCGCTCGCGCAACAACAGCGGCGTCTGGCACGACGTCCGCCGGTGCGGGAACGCCGCCAATCTCCGGGCGTCCCGGGCCCGCCGCAGGCAACGGGCCGGCGAGGCGCCCGCCGGGGAGTGACCCGGCGGGGACGATCACGCCGTCTGCGAGAATGGACGGTGTTCGCAGGGCACCGGGGGGTGCCCGTCGTCGGCCCAGGAGCGTGCACGGTGTCGCCACAGCAGGGAGACCGCCCGTCCGGGCAGGGCGGCGGACGGCCCCGGCGGCACGACCGGACGGCACCCCGCGCGGACCGCGAGCCCGCCGTCGTGAAGCGCGAGGATCTGCGCGCCGACTGCTCGGCCTGCTTCGGGCTGTGCTGCGTGGCCCTGCCGTTCGCCCGCTCCGCCGACTTCGCGCGGGACAAGCCCGCCGGACGGCCGTGCGGCCATCTGCGGGACGACTTCGGCTGCGGCATCCACGCCCGGCTGCGCGACGAGGGCTACCGGGGCTGCACCGTCTTCGACTGCTTCGGCGCCGGGCAGAAGGTCTCGCAGGTCACCTTCGGCGGCGCCGACTGGCGGCGGGATCCGGAATCGGCGTCCGCGATGTTCGCGGTGTTCCCGGTCATGCGGCAGCTGCACGAACTGCTCGCGTACACCGCCGAGGCGCTGGATCTTCCGGCGGCCCGTCCCGTCCACCGCGAGCTGCGCCGGGCGCTTGCGCGGATCGAGAAGCTGACCCGGGGCGACGCCGAGTCGGTCGCCGCGCTCGACGTGAACGCGCTGCGCGGGGAGGTCAACCCGCTGCTGCTGCGGGCCAGTGAGCTGACGCGGGCCCGGCTGCCGGGCCGCAGGAGGGACCACCGCGGCGCCGACCTGATGGGCGCGCGGCTGTCCGGGGCGGATCTGCGCGGGGCGAGTCTGCGCGGCGCGCTGCTCGTCGGCGCCGACCTCACGGGGGCGGACCTGCGCGGCGCGGACCTGGTCGGCGCCGATCTGCGCGGCGCGGACCTGTCCGGTGCCGATCTCACCGGCGCCCTGTTCCTCACCCAGGCGCAGCTGAACGCGGCGCGCGGCGACGCGGCGACCACGCTGCCGCCGTCGCTGGGACGCCCCGCCCACTGGGCGCGTGAGGGATCAGCCGGCGGCGTTGTCGACGCGTAGCCGCCCCGCTCCCGTGTGCCCCACTCGATGCGCATCTGGTCCCGCTCGGCGCGCACATGCAGGTCCCCGGGCAGCCAGTCACCCATCTGGCCGACGTTCGCATTGGTGCACCGCCTCGGTCGGTCACGGGCGTCCGGGGCCGGCCCACGGGGGCGGGCGACGGCCCCGGTACACGGGTCATTCGTTGCCGAAGACGGCCTTCTGCACCTCGTTGGGACCGTCGAACCGCTTGGTCCCGGTCTCCGACAGCTTCTTCACGAGGCCGTCGTCGGCGCCGTTGCTCCTCGCGACCGAGACGAGATCGTCCTTGGCGGCGGGGTACTCGGCGCCCTTGAGCGCCTTCTGCAGGTCGATCGGGCTGAGGTCGGCCATGGCGAGCCTCCCGTGGTGCTTCCGGCGCGGCGGGTCCGCGCGAGGACGGGCCGGGTACCCGGCGCCCGGCGAGCCGATTCAGCTCTCCTCGCAGGTCCGGCTCCCGGCACACGGGTACCGATGACTTTTCGCGTGCGCCCCCGTCTACCTCGCACACGCCCCGCACGGGGCCCGGCACGAGAGACGAGGATCCCGCCATGAGCGACGGCTGCTCCTACACCCTGACCCGCACCCTGGACGCCCCCGCCGCCACGGTCTTCCAGGCCTGGACCACGCCCGACGCGTACGCCCGCTGGGCGTACGCCGCGCCCGGCTCGGTCCAGATGGACGTACGGCCGGGAGGCGTCTGGAAGGCCGCCATGGTCACGCCCGACGGCACCGAGGTCCCGCTCACCGGGACCTACCTGGACGTCGACGAGAACCGCCTGCTGGTCGTCGGCATGGACGTGCCCGGGCGCGCCGAGCCCTCCGTGATGACGGTGGAGCTGGACGGGGACGGGCCGGCGACCCGGATCGAGCTGCGGCAGACCTGCGACACCGAGGAGGAGCGGGACATGGCCGAGCAGGGCAGCACCATGCTGCTGGACAGCCTGACCCGGTTCCTCGCGGAGGGTCCCACGGGCTGACGGACTCGCGTGGTCGCCGACGCCCACCGGTGCGACGCTGGGGTGGTCAGGTTCCCGACGAACAGCCTGGAGGGAGTCCGATGGGACGGGACGTCCCGGCGCTCACCTTCACCCGCGAGGACCGCCGCCGCTACCGGATCAAGATGCAGCAGTGCCTCGACGCGCTCGCGCAGATGCTGCGCGAGTCGCGTTTCGAGGCCGAGCGGCCCCAGGTGGGGCTCGAGATCGAGCTGAACCTGGTCGACGACCGGGCCGAGCCCGCGATGCGCAACACCGACGCCCTGGAGGCGATCGCGGACCCGGCCTGGGACACCGAGCTGGGCCGGTTCAACCTCGAGATCAACATCGCGCCCCGGCGGCTCACCGAGGGCGGTCCCGACGCGTGGGAGTCCGAGATCCGCTCCGCCCTGAACCACGCGGAGCAGCGCGCCCGTTCCATCGGCACGCATCTGATCATGACGGGCATCCTCCCCACCCTGCGCCACGAGGACGTCGGGGAGGGCGCCCTGTCGGAGAACCCGCGCTACCGGCTGCTCAACGACCAGATCTTCGCGGCGCGCGGCGAGGACCTGCACATCGAGGTGACCGGCATCGACCGGCTGCGCACCTACGCGGACACCATCACCCCGGAGGCCGCCTGCACCAGCACGCAGTTCCACCTCCAGGTCGACCCGGAGGACTTCGCGGCGTACTGGAACGCGGCCCAGGCGATCGCCGGGGTGCAGGTGGCCCTCGCGGCCAACTCGCCCTTCCTGTTCGGCAAGGAACTCTGGCACGAGACGCGGATCCCGCTGTTCGAGCAGGCCACCGACACCCGCCCCCAGGAGATCAAGGTGCAGGGGGTGCGGCCCCGGGTGTGGTTCGGGGAGCGGTGGATCACCAGCGTGTTCGACCTCTTCGAGGAGAACCTGCGCTACTTCCCCGCCCTGCTCCCCCTGTGCGACGACCAGGACCCCGCGGAGACCCTGCTGCGGGGCGACATCCCGGACCTCGGCGAGCTGACGCTGCACAACGGCACCATCTACCGCTGGAACCGCCCGGTGTACGCCGTCTCCCGCGACAAGCCGCACGTCCGCGTGGAGAACCGGGTGCTGCCGGCCGGCCCGACCGTCGCGGACACGCTGGCCAACGGCGCCTTCTACTACGGACTCACCCGCGCACTGGTGGAGGAGGACCGGCCGGTGTGGTCGCGGATGTCCTTCTCCGCCGCCGAGGACAACCTGCGCACGGCGGCCCGGTACGGCATCGACGCGCGGCTGTACTGGCCCGGGATGGGCGAGGTGCCGGCGGCCGAGCTGGTCCTGCGGCGGCTGCTGCCGCTGGCGCACCGGGGCCTGGAGCTCTCCGGCATGGACGACGCGTGGCGGGAGCCGCTGCTCGGCATCATCGAGCAGCGCTGTGTGACGGGACGCAACGGCGCGGTGTGGCAGAAGGAGATGTTCCACCACATCGACGCGACCGCGCACTGCGGGCGGCACGAGGCGCTGCGCCGCATGACGCAGCAGTACATCGACTACATGCACCTGAACGCGCCCGTGCACACCTGGCCCGTGGAGTGAGGCGGGCCGTCCCGTGCGCTCAGCCGCCGGCACGCCCCAGGATGTCCGTCACCTCCCGCCGCACCACGTCCCGCGCCTCTCCGGGCAGGCGGCCCAGGGCCGTGCCTTCCAGGGCGTCGAGCACCCGGCCCGGGTCCGCCGTCGCGGGGACGCTCCCGCTGACGACGTCGTCGCCGTCCCGTACGGCGGTGAACAGCCGCCGCCCGCCGTCCTGCTCGGCGTGCACGGCGGTGGCGACCACCAGCGGCGGCGGGCCGCCCACGTCTCCGGGCGCCTTGCGATAGGCGCTGACGAGGGGGCGGCGCCAGCGGATGCCCAGCATCAGGGGGCGCTTGGCCACCACCTCCGCCAGTTCGGCCTCGTACGTGCCGTCCCCGTCCATGACGGTCGCCCGGGCGTCCAGGACCAGCGCCGGGGGCAGCAGACAGCGCAGGGTGCTGCCCACGATGTTGCCGCCGACGGTGGCCGTCCGGCGCACGGCTCCGGTGCCGATGGAGGCGGCCGCACGGCGCAGCACCTCCGGCACGCGCTCGTCGATCTGGTGCAGCAGCACGGCGGCCCCCAGGGTCTCCCCGTCCACCACGGTGGCCTCGGGCAGCCGGCGCAGGGACATCGCCTGTTCCGGGAAGCCGTCGCGCTGCCACTGGGCCCACACGAGTGTGGCCCCGCCGACGGGCACCGCGCCCTCGGCCAGACACCGCCGGGCTTCGGACAGGGACGTGGGCAGACGCAGCAACACGGCGATCGACCTGCTTTCCTCGGCGGAGGGTCCAACAGGGGCGGAACGTACGGCACTTGACGGGGAGGGGAGGACCGGCACCGCATTCTCCGCAGCCCCCCGGGGGCGCGTACAGGGCTCACGCGCGAGGGGCGTGCTCCGATCCGGGACACCTTGCGCTCGGCCGTGTGTGTGCCCCATGGTTGACGCGCGTCACACGGCTCGTTGCCCACCTCGATCTCTCGTACCGGAAGCGGAGACCGCATGCTGAAACGCGCACTGAGACTCGTGCTGTCCGTTGTCATGCTCATGGCTGGATTGGCGGCGGGTTCCCTGGCCACCGCCGGGACCGCGCACGCCGACGGCTGCTACACGTGGAACCGCACCCTGTCCCAGGGTGCGTCCGGCGCCGACGTCACCCAGCTCCAGATCCGGCTGAGCGGCTACCCCGGCTACGGCGCCGTGCTGGCCGTCGACGGCGAGTTCGGTCCGGCCACCACCGCCGCCCTCAAGCGCTTCCAGTCCGCCTACGGCCTCGCCGCCGACGGCGTGGCCGGTCCCAACACCTTCAGCAAGCTGTACGCCCTCCAGGACGACGACTGCACTCCGGTCCACTTCGACTACTCCGAACTGAACCGCTGCAACTCGACCTGGTCGGGCGGCGCGGTGAGCGCCGCGACGGCGAAGGCGAACGCCCTGCGCACCATGTGGAAGCTGGAGGCGCTGCGGCACGCGCTCGGCGACCAGCCGATCCGGGTCACCAGCGGCTTCCGCTCCCAGTCCTGCAACAGCGCGGTGGGCGGCGCGAGCAACAGCCGCCATCTCTACGGCGACGCGGCCGACCTCGGCGCCGGGTCGCACTCGCTGTGCACCCTGGCCAAGCAGGCCCGCAACCACGGCTTCAACGGGATCCTCGGCCCCGGCTACCCGGGCCACAACGACCACACGCACGTCGACCACCGAAGCAGCCGCTACTGGTCGGCCCCGACCTGCGGCATCTGACGCCCGCGCGCACGCCTGGAAGACGCCGAGGGGGTCCCGCGCGGGACCCCCTCACCGTCGAGTGCGCCGTGATCACGGGCGACCGGACTGGGCCCGCCGTTCCCGCCACAGGGCCGTGCCGGTCGCGAGGGCGCCCAGGCCCTCCCAGGCCGCGACGCCGAGGAACGCCTCCGGCGCCCTGCCGGCGACCACGGCGACCGTGAACACCGTGCAGGTCAGCAGCCGGAACGGCACCGTCCAGCGGAAGAACGCCCGCCAGTCGGCGAGCGCGGCCAGGACGTAGTACACGCCCATGTTGAGCGCCGCCATCGACGACGCCGTCACGAACGCGGACGTGTGGTCACCGCTCCCCCGCTCACCCGGCGCCGTCAGTCCCAGCAGCGACAGCTGGGCGTCCGGCGAGAGCAGTCCCACGGCGCCGAGCGCGGCGGCGAGCACGCCGAACACGGCCATGGTCCAGCCCGAGGACGAGCGGGGCAGGGTCACGGGCTCAGCCCACCGTCCACTTCTGGTTCGCGGTGCCCGCGCAGGTCCAGATCTGCAGCCGGGTGCCGTTGGCGGAGTTGTTGCCGGTCACGTCCAGGCACTTGTCGGCCTGGGGGTTGACGATGTCACGGGCGGCGGTGACCACCCAGCGCTGGGCGGCCGTGCCGTTGCAGTCCCACAGCTGCACGGGCGTGCCGTCGGCCGTGCCGCCCGAGGCCACGTCCAGGCACTTGCCCAGCGCCCGGATCGTACCGTCGGAACCGACCGTCCAGCGCTGCGCGGCGGTGCCGTTGCAGTCGTAGAGCTGGACGGGGGTGCCGTTGACGGTGTCGGCCCCCGCGACGTCCACGCACTTGCCGGCGAGGCCGCGGATCGCGCCGCCGGTCGAGGTGTCACCGGTCGTCACCGTCACGTGGTCGACGAGGAGTTGCTGCGGGAAGACGGTGGAGCCGTCCGGGTCGCCGGGCCAGTAGCCGCCGACCGCCAGGTTGAGGATGAGGAAGAACGGCTTGTTGAACACCCACTGCCGGCCGCCCAGGTCGGCGGGCGTGCGGGTCTGGTAGACGTTGCCGTCCACGGACCAGGTGATGCGGTCCGGCGCCCAGTCGACGGCGAAGGTGTGGAAGGCGTCCGCGAAGGCCTGTCCGCCGGGGAGCGTGTAGGCCGCGCCGATGCCGCCGGACCCGAAGTAGCCGGGGCCGTGGATCGTGCCGTGCACGGTGGACGGCTCGAAGCCGACGTTCTCCATGATGTCGATCTCGCCCGAGTCCGGCCAGTTGACCGGGGTGCCGAGCATCCAGAACGCGGGCCACATGCCCTGCCCGCGCGGGATCTTCATCCGCGCCTCGATGTGCCCGTACTGCGCGGTGAACGTGCCGGAGGTGTTGAGCCGGGCCGAGGTGTACTGGCAGGTGCCGTACCAGCACTGGTAGTTGGCCGGGTTCTCCTTGCGGGCGGTGATGACCAGATGGCCCTGGCCGTCGAGCGCCGCGTTGTTGTTCCCCGCGGTGTAGTACTGCCGTTCGTGGTTGTTGACGTTGTCGCCGGTCTCGATGCGCCACTTCGACGAGTCGACCGCCGCGCCGGCGGGCCCGTCGAAGGTGTCCGAGAAGACGACGGCCGCGGCGGAGACGTCCGAGGCGGGTGCGGTGGAGCGGGCGGGTTCCGCCTGCGCGGTCGTGCCGGCCACGCCGGAGGCGAGGAGCGCGGCGGACAGGGCGGCGACCAGCCATCCGCGGCGCGTGCGCGGAGAGGACATGGCTCTCCCTTCCGTACGGCGGCCCGTGGGGACGGGCGCGCCGACCGTGGTGGGGGGTGAAGGTTCAACCACTTGATTCAAGATGTGAGATAAGAAGGCGTCAACCCCCTGGTACAGACCAGGAATTCACATCGGGCCGGACCCCCGCCCTCCGGGAAGGAGATCAGGCCGTGGTGCCCCAGGAGGTGCGGTGGGCGCAGTTCGGGTCGTGCTCGGTCGCGCACGACGTCCACCAGCGCTCGCAGCACGCCGCCTCCACCTCGGCCCGGGCCACCGCCGCGGCGGCCGCGTCCCGCCATGCCGCCCGGCGCCCCTCACGCTCCCGCAGCACGGCCACGGCCCGCCGTTCGTCGGCGATGACGGTCTCACGGACGACGCCCAGCACGGGCGCGAGGGAGGCGGCGGCCATGGCGAGGGTGGTCCAGGCGGGCACCGCACCCCAGGTGCGTACGGTGCAGAAGGCGAGCCAGAGGGCGACGGCGATGTACATGACGGTGAGTACCCGGCTGCCCCTGCTCATGCTCGTCTCCCCTGCGGTCCGTCGTCCGACGGACATCTGATGCCCCGGAAGCGCCCGCGCATGACACCGAGTTGGCGCGGACGCCGATGCGGGCCGGTCCGGCCGACGGGGGTGCGCTAGATTTTGCTCGCCCTTGACCGCGATCATTCACGATCCCTCACCCCTACGGAGCCGGCGCACCCATGAACGACATCGTCAACGGACTCGGCCGGGCCGGCGCCTACGGCGCACTCGGCCTGGTCCTTCTGGTCCTCGGCATCTTCCTGGTCGACCTGCTGCTGCCCGGCAGGCTCGGCCGGCAGATCTGGCAGGAGCGCAACCGCAACGCGGCCGTGGTGCTCAGCTCCTCGCTGCTCGGCATCGGCGGCATCGTGTTCACCTCGATCTGGACGACCTACGACGACTTCGGCAAGGGCCTGGTCTCCACGGCGGCGTTCGGCGTGCTGGGGCTGGTGATGATGGCCGTGGCGTTCTTCGTGATCGACCTGGTCACCCCCGGACGGCTGGGGGCCACGCTGGTGGAGGCCGAGCCCCACCCGGCGGTCTGGGTGACCGCCTCCTGCAACATCGCGGTGTCCGCCGTCATCTCCGCGTCCATAGCCTGACGGCTCCTCGGAACGCCCCGACGTCCGCGCGTCACCGCGCGGGCGTCGCGGCGGGCGGACGGTGTGCGCGCCGGGTCGGCCGCCGGCGAAGTTGTCTCTTTCAAAGCGTTACCGGAAAGTACACAGCGTCGTTCGCCTGCGCCGACGCGCACGGCCGGACGTCGAGACAGCACGTCCGGACCGACAGGGGGCCGCAGCTTTCGCCCTCCGACGCCGCGGCGGCCGTCAGGCCACCCGGCGCCGCTCCGGGGCGACCGCCGGGCGGGCGGGCGCCTGGGGGACACGGGCGGCCGTACGGACGCGGTACGTCGTGCGGTTGGGGTCGACGACCGGCTCGCCGAGCGTGATCCGGCCGCTCGCCTGCAGCTCGTCGCACTCGGCGGTGGGCAGCGCGGCGTAGCAGCCGCCGGTGCCCGTGGCCGGGTCGATCGGCCGCCAGTAGCTGTACCGGCGGCGGCCGCTCGCGAACACGGTGACATACGTCGGGGTGCGCGGGTCCGCGATGATGCGCAGCACGTCGGCCGTGGTCCCGGGCGACGCGGGCGCGGCGGCCGGGGACGGGACGGCGGCCGCCCGGGCGCGCCGTCTGCGGACGGTCGGCAGGTCGACGAGGGTGGTCGAGCGGTCGACGGTGGCAAGCATCTGAAGGACCTTTCCGGAGCCGGACACGAGACCGTCTACCCAGCACCGCGCCGGAGTTGATCTCCTTTTCCGATCATTGTGCAACCTCACACCGACAACGCGCGACGGTTTTCGGACGTTCCCGGTCGACGTGTCGACATGACGACCGTGACGAGCCGTCAGTCGCCGGCGAGCGGGTCGTGTCCCCAGTTCATCAGCGAGTGCCGCCAGCGCGTGTCGGTGACGTCGCCGGACGGGCGCTGTGCGAGGTGGCGGTGGATGTAGCCGACGACCTTGCGCATATGGGCGTAGTCGTCCTCCGTGAGGTCGGCGCGCCGGGTCCGCAGCAGTTCGACGATGCGCCGTCCCGAGGCGTGCCCGGTCGACTCGCCGCCGTCCTTGTGCTGCCCCGCGCTTCGCGACTCGTCGGTCCCGAGCCACTTCTCCAGGTCGCCGGGGGTCATGGTGACCAGCTTCCGGAACTCGTTCCAGGTCTCCTCGTCGTCCGCCGCCACGGCGCTCACTTCTTCTTCTTGAGCGCGGACGGCTTGTGGACCGCGGTCTTCCCGGACTTGTCGCTGCGCACCTCGTACTGGGGCTCCTCCTCGGAGGCCGCGACGGTGCGTCCGGCCGCCTCGGTCCGCTCGGTGATCTTCTGCTCGACCTCGCCCGTCGTCTCGCTGCCGTGGCTGCTCCAGGCGACGTGGTCGCCCTTGTGAAGGTCCTCCCCGGACTTCTTGCCGTCCTTCGCCATCTCCGGCGCCTCCTTCGTGTGGACCGTCGGGCCGCTCTCCACCCTGGTGGCAACGGCGGCCGCGCGCATCTCGGGCGGACAGCCGTCCGGGCCGGCCCCCGTGGAGGGGACCGGCCCGGACAGGTGGATCAGCGCGCCGGGGGGACCGGGCGGGTGGTGCGGATCAGACGAGGTCGAACCGGTCGAGGTTCATGACCTTGTCCCAGGCCTTGACGAAGTCCCGGACGAACTTCTCCCTGGCGTCGTCGCTCGCGTAGACCTCGGCGAGGGCGCGCAGCTCGGAGTTCGAGCCGAACACCAGGTCGGCGCGGGAGCCGGTCCACTTGACCTCACCGGTGGCGGCGTCGCGGCCCTCGAACGCGGTCTGGTCCTCGGACGTCGACTTCCAGGTGATGCCCAGGTCGAGCAGGTTGACGAAGAAGTCGTTGGTGAGGACGCCCGGCGTCTCGGTGAGCACGCCCTGCGGGGACTGCTGGTGGGTGGCGCCGAGGGCGCGCAGGCCGCCGACGAGCACCGTCATCTCGGGGGCGCTCAGGTCGAGCAGGTTGGCCTTGTCGACCAGCAGGTACTCGGCCTGGAGCCGGTTGGCCTTGCCCAGGTAGTTGCGGAAGCCGTCGGCGGTCGGCTCGAGCGCGGCGAACGACTCCACGTCCGTCTGCTCCTGCGTCGCGTCGACGCGGCCCGGGGTGAAGGGCACCTCGATGTCGAAGCCGGCGTCCTTGGCGGCCTTCTCCACGGCGGCGACACCGCCGAGCACCACCAGGTCGGCGAAGGAGACCCGCTTGCCGCCGGTCTGCCCGGCGTTGAACGCCTCCTGGACGCCCTCCAGGGCGCGGACGACACCGGCGAGGCGGTCGGGGTCGTTGGCCTCCCAGCCGCGCTGCGGCTCCAGGCGGATGCGGCCGCCGTTGGCGCCGCCGCGCTTGTCGCTGGCGCGGAAGGAGGAGGCCGCGGCCCACGCCGTGGACACCAGGTCGGACACGGACACGCCGGTGGCGAGGATGCGCTCCTTGAGGGAGGCGATGTCGGCGGCGTCGACGAGCTCGTGGGTGCGCTCCGGCAGCGGGTCCTGCCACAGCAGCGTCTCCTGCGGGACCTCGGGACCGAGGTAGAGGGACTTCGGGCCCAGGTCGCGGTGGGTGAGCTTGTACCAGGCGCGGGCGAAGGCGTCGGCGAACTCGTCCGGGTTCTCGTAGAACCGGCGGGAGATCGGCCCGTAGATCGGGTCGAAGCGCAGCGACAGGTCGGTGGTGAGCATCGTCGGCAGATGCTTCTTCGACGGGTCGTGCGCGTCGGGGATGACGGGCTCGGCGTTCTTGGCGACCCACTGCTTGGCGCCGGCCGGGGACTCGGTCAGCTCGTACTCGTACTCGAACAGGTTCTTGAAGAACCCGTTGCTCCACCGGGTCGGCGTGGCGGTCCAGGTGACCTCCAGGCCGGAGGTGATGGTGTCGCCGCCCTTGCCGGTGCCGTAGGTGTTCCGCCAGCCCAGGCCCTGCTCCTCCAGCGTGGCGGCCTCCGGGTCGGGGCCGACGTGGTCGGCGGGGCCGGCGCCGTGGGTCTTGCCGAAGGTGTGGCCGCCGGCGATCAGCGCGACGGTCTCCTCGTCGTTCATCGCCATCCGGCGGAACGTCTCACGGATGTCGCGGGCCGCGGCGATCGGGTCCGGATTGCCGTTGGGGCCCTCGGGATTGACGTAGATGAGGCCCATCTGGACGGCGCCGAGCGGGTTCTCCAGCTCGCGGTCGCCGGAGTAGCGCTTGTCGTCCAGCCAGGTGGTCTCGGGACCCCAGTAGACGTCCTCCTCCGGCTCCCACACGTCCTCACGGCCGCCGGCGAAGCCGAAGGGCTCGAAGCCCATCGTCTCCAGGGCGACGTTGCCCGCGAGGATCATCAGGTCGGCCCAGGACAGGCTCTGGCCGTACTTCTTCTTCACCGGCCACAGCAGGCGGCGGGCCTTGTCGAGGTTGGCGTTGTCCGGCCAGCTGTTGAGCGGGGCGAACCGCTGCTGGCCGGCGCCGGCGCCGCCGCGGCCGTCGCTGATGCGGTAGGTGCCGGCGCTGTGCCAGGCCATGCGGACGATCAGCGGGCCGTAGTGGCCGAAGTCGGCGGGCCACCAGTCCTGGGAGGTGGTGAGCACCTCGGCGATGTCCCGCTTCACCGCCGGAAGGTCGAGGGACTGGAACGCCGCCGCGTAGTCGAAGTCCTCACCGAGCGGGTTCGTGGCCGGCGAGTTCTTCGCGAGGATCTTCAGGTTCAGACGGTCGGGCCACCACTGACGGTTGCCGCCGCCCTGGGTGGGGTGCGGCGCGCGACCGTGCGCCACCGGGCAGCCCCCTGCTTCCTCCGCCTTGGGTTCGGTGACGATCGCGTCATGGTTCTCGGTCATGGGAGTCCTTCCGGGCGACAAATGTTCGCGCAGTTCAGGCACTGCGGGAGGTGGAGCATCCGGGGCACCGGCCCCAGTAGACGACTTCGGCCTCGTCGACCTCGAAGCCGTGACCGTCGGACGCGGTCAGGCAGGGCGCCTCGCCGACCGCGCAGTCGACGTCGGCCACGACGCCGCAGGAACGGCACACCAGATGGTGGTGGTTGTCCCCGACGCGGCCCTCGTAGAGGGCGGCGCCGCCCGCCGGTGCGATGCGCCGCACCAGGCCCGCGGCGCTCAGCGCGTTCAGTCCCTCGTACACCGCCTGCAGGGACACATGCCCTATGCGCCGGCGCACCTCGGCGGCGACGGTCTCGACGTCGAGATGGCCGCCCTGGCGGACGGTGTCGAGGAGCGCGACGCGGGCGGCGGTCACGCGGAGCCCCGCACCGCGCAACTCCTCGGCGGTGGTCGACGGCCGGGATGCGGTCATGGACCTGAAGTTACCGCCGAAGACGCGAACAATTCCAGAGAACGAACGGATCCATTCTTGGGGCGTGTCCGGTAACGGCGGGTGGCTCCCGGGTTGCGCACGGCACCGGGTACGGAACGCCGTCCGTCCGGCCGGTCCGGGCGTGACCGGAGGCTCAGTGCAGGACGCCGAGCGCCCCCGGAAGGATTCTCGCCGTGACGGGCAGGGTCGCGTCGACCTCTCCGTCCGTGCCGTACGGGATCGCCCGGTCGGCCTCGACGCGTATCTCGCGGCCGCGCAGTACGCGCACCTGGGGGCGGTGCACGTGGGCGCCGGTGCGCAGTTCGTTCATCAGGGCGAAGAACAGCAGGCGGGGCGCGTGGCGGATCATGACGACATCGAGGAGGCCGTCGTCCAGCCGGGCGTCCGGGGCGATGAGACGGCCGGATCCGTAGGTGCCCGAGTTGGCCGCGACCACGGTGTAGCCCGTGTGGGTGTGTTCCGCGCCGTCGACGGTGACCCGGTAGCGGGCCGGGCGCCAGGTGGTGACGGCCCGCAGGCCGCCCGCGTAGTAGGACGCCGAACCCCGGAGCAGGCGGGAGCGGTTGGCGTGCCGGTTGGCGAGGGCGTCCACCCCGGCGTAGACGCTGCCGAGCACGACGACGCGGTCGTGCGTGGCCGAGGTGACCTCGATCGTGTCGACGGGGCGCGGTTCGGCGCGCAGCAGGAGGCCGGCCAGGGACTCCGGGTCCCGGGGCAGGCCGAGCGCCCGGGCGAAGTCGTTGCCCCGGCCGGCCGGGACCAGGCCGAGCGTGGCGCCGGTGCCGCTGAGGGCGCCGCCGACACAGCCGGCCATGCCGTCCCCGCCGACGGCCAGCACGGTGCGGCCCGCCCTGCCGGCGGCGACCGCGAGCTCCCTGGCGTGCGCCAGACTCCGGCTGTACTCGGTCACCAGCTCCGCACCCGCCTCACGCAGATGCCGGGCGACGGCGAGCAACGCGGCCGCGGAACCGGCCGCGCCCGCGGTGGGGTTGACGACGGCGGTGAACTGTCGCATCGGGATGCCTCCGGGGTACGGGCCGAGGGGTGGGGTGGATGTGCGGGGCGCCTGGGCGGGGGCAGTGAGCAGGGGTCCGGTCCGTCAGTCGGAGGGCAGCAGCACGCCCGGGTTCAGTACGCCCCCCGGGTCCAGTCGGCTCTTCACCGCGCGGAGCGCCTCCGCGCCGAGGGGGCCGACCTCGCGGAGGTACCAATCGCGGTGGTCCGTGCCCACGCCGTGGTGGTGGCTGATGGTGCCGCCCGCGGCGAGGATCGCCTCGTTGGCGGCGTGCTTGGCGCGCGTCCAGTGGGCCACGGGGTCCTCGCCCTGGGCGGAGACCACCGTGAAGTAGAGGGACGCGCCGTTCTCGTAGACGTGGGAGATGTGGCACATCACCAGCGGCGGGGTCCCGGCGTCGGTGAGGGTGGCGGTGAGCGCGTCACGGACGGCCGTGTACAGCCCGGGGAGGCCGGACCAGAACGTCGCCGTCTCCAGCGTCTCGGCGAAGGCTCCGGCGTCGAGAAGCGCGTCCCGCAGATAGGGCGCCGCGTAGCGGCCGTGGGCCCAGCGCCGTCCCGGCTCCTCGCCGAGCGGGGTGCCGCCGCACTCCCGCAGGACGGCGGAGGCCCGCTCGCGCCGGTACGCCGTGTCCTCCTCGGTGCCCTCGTACCCGGCGACGGCGGTGCAGCCGTCGGCCTTGAGCTCGCCGGAGCCGATCGCCTCGGGGTGGGCGAGGCCGACGAGGGTCTCGGTCTCGTCGGACAGACGCAGCACGGTGGGCCGGGGTCCGTCCTGGGCGAGCCGGCGCAGGGCGGCGGTCCCCGCGTCGAAGGTGGAAAAGCTCCAGCCCTCGTAGACGCGGGTCCGCGGCACGGGCCGGACGCGCACGGTCACCGAGGTGATGACGCCGAAGGCGCCCTCCGAGCCGAGGACGAGCTGGCGCAGGTCGGGGCCGGCCGCCGAGCGCGGGGCGCGGCCGGTGTCGAGCGTGCCCTCGGGGGTGGCGAGGGTGAGGGAGAGGACCATCTCGTCGAAGCGCCCGTACCCGGCGGACGCCTGGCCGCTGGAGCGGGTCGCGGCGAAGCCGCCGATGGTGGCCCATTCGTAGGACTGCGGGAAGTGCCCGAGGGTGAAGCCGTGTCCGGCGAGGAGCGCCTCGGCCTGCGGGGCCCGCAGGCCGGGCTGCAGGGTGGCGGTGCGGGAGACCGGGTCGAGGTCGAGCAGGCGGTTCATGCGCCGCAGGTCGAGGGCGACGAACGTGCCGCGCGACTGCGGGGCGAGACCGCCGACGACGGAGGTGCCGCCGCCGAACGGGACGACCGCCAGGCCGTGTTCGGCGCACAGACGGAGCACGGCCCGCACCTCGTCGTGCGTGGCGGGCAGCAGCACGGCCGCGGGGAGCGCGGCGGCGAGGTCGCCGCCGCGCATGCGCAGCAGGTCGGGGGTGGACTTGCCGCGGGTGTGCCGCACGCGGGTCCCGGCGTCGGTGCGGACGTGGTCCTCGTCGCCCAGCGCGGCGGTCAGGGCGCGGCGCTCCTCGGGGGCGAGCGGGCTCGCGGGGACGGTCAGGTCCTCGAGGGCGACGGTCGCCGTCTCGCGCGGCTTGACGCCGAGCAGGTCGCGCAGCAGCCCCGTCACCGCGTCGGGCAGCGGGGCCGCCCGCTCCGGGTCGCCCCAGCCGCTCCAGAGCATGTCCATGTCTGTCGTCCTCACGGGTTCGTCCTGACGGGTCGGAAGAGAGCGATGCCGTCGCCCGACGGCCTCACGTGGCGTTACACTGTGACACATGACGCCTATTCGTCACAACGGCTCGGCAGGTTCGGACAACGACGCGGTGCTCGACGCGGTACGCGACTGCGTGCTCGCCGTCGGGGTCCGCCGCACCACGCTCACCGACGTGGCCCGCCGCGCCGGTGTCTCCCGTATGACGCTGTACCGGCGCTGGCCGGACGTGCGGTCACTGGTCGGCGACCTGATGACGCGGGAGTGGATCGGGGTGGCCACCGGGGCCATGCCCGTGCGCAGACCCGGCATGACCGCGCGGGAGCTGCTCACCGAGGGACTCGTGGACGCGGTGCGGGACTTCGTCGCCCACCCGCTCTTCCGCAAGATCCTCGACGTCGACCCCGAACTGCTCCTCCCCTACGTGCTGGACCGCCGCGGCGCGAGCCAGGAGGCCCTCCTCGGACTGCTGGCCGACGTGCTGCGCGAAGGGCACACCGACGGCTCGGTGCGCCGCGCGCCCGTCGAACGGCAGGCGCGCTCGGTGCTCCTGATCGTGCAGTCCTTCACCCTGTCCCTGCGGACCATGACCGACGAGGACGACCCCGAGCTGTCCGCCGAGGCGTTCCTCGGCGAGCTGCGCGGCATTCTGGAGAGGACCCTCACGCCATGACCCCCCTCAGCGGCTCGTCCCTGTCCGCCGCCCGGCGCGCCCGCGAACTGACCGACGCGGTGAACGGCGACACCGTGGACGTACTGGTCGTCGGACTCGGCGTGACCGGCGCGGGCGCCGCCCTGGACGCCGCGGCGCGCGGACTGCGGGTGGTGGCGGTCGACGCCCACGACCTGGCGTTCGGCACCTCCCGCTTCAGCAGCAAGCTGGTCCACGGCGGGCTGCGCTACCTGGCCTCCGGCCGCCTCGACGTCGCCCACGAGAGCGCGGTGGAGCGCGGGATCCTGATGGAGCGCACGGCGCCCCATCTGGTCCACGCCCAGCCGTTCGTCCTGCCGCTCACCCCGCTGGTGTCGCGCGGGCAGGCCGCCCTCGCGCGGGCCGGGTTCCATGCCGGGGACACGCTGCGGCTCGCCGCGCACACGGCCCGGGCCACGCTCCCGGCGCCGCGCCGGCTGTCCGTGGTGGAGACCCGCCATCTCGCGCCCGCGCTGCGGCTGGACGGGCTGCGCGGCGGTCTGCTGTCGTGGGACGGCCGGCTCACCGACGACGCCCGGCTGGTGACCGCACTGGCCCGTACGGCAGCCGCGCGCGGCGCGCGGGTCCTCACCCGCGTCCGGGCGCTGGAGCTGACCGGGACCGGCGCCCTGGTCCGCGACGAACGGACCGGCGAGGAGGGCGAGATCCGCGCCCGTGCGGTGATCAACGCCGCCGGGGTGTGGGCGGGCGGCCTCGTCGACGGGGTCCGCATCCGCCCCTCCCGCGGCACGCACCTGGTGCTGCGCCCGGAGAGCCTCGGCCCGCTCACCGCCGGACTGCACATCCCCGTCCCCGGGGAGACCAACCGCTTCGTGCTGGTGCTCCCCCAGGACGACGGCCGGGTCTACGTCGGCCTCACGGACGAGCCCGTGGACGGAGACATCCCCGACGTCACCGAGCCCCCGGAGACGGACATCGGCTTCCTCCTGGACGTCCTCTGCTCGGTCCTGCACGTGCCGGTGCACCGCGACGACGTGGTGGGCGCGTTCGCCGGGCTGCGGCCCCTGCTGGACACCACGCCGGACCACGCGGACGCGCCGCCCAGGACCGCCGACGTCTCCCGGCGGCACGCCGTGCTGACCTCGCCGGAGGGCGTCGTCACGGTCGTCGGCGGCAAGCTGACCACGTACCGGCGGATGGCCGAGGACGCCGTCGACGCGGCCGTACGGCTCCGGGGCCTGGCCGCCGGTCCGTCCCGCACCGCGTCGCTGCCCCTGGTGGGCGCGGCGGCGCCGCACGTCCTCGCCGGGCTGGCCGCGCCCCGCCGCCTGGTGCGGCGCCACGGCACCGAGGCGCCGGCGGTCCTGGCGCTCGCCGGGCGTGACCCCCGCCTCGCCGAGCCGGTGCTGCCCGGGTATCCGGTCACGGCGGCCGAGGTGCTGTGGGCGGTGCGCCACGAGGGCGCGCTGGACGAGGAGGACGTCCTGGACCGCCGCACCCGTATCGGTCTGGTCCCGGCCGACCGGACGGCGGCGCTGGACGCGGTGCGCGCGCTCCTGGACGCCGCGGCGGCGAGCGGCTGACGCGGTCAGCGTGCGTGGACGCCGACCTCGTGCAGCGAGTAGCCGTACCCGGTCCCGCGTTTCAGGCCGACGACGCGCACGTACCGGGCCTCGACGGGGGTGAACACCGCCGTGTCCAGCCCGCCGTCGCCCGCTGTCGTGGACCACACGGTGCGCCAGTCCGTGCCGTCGGCGGACACGTCGACGCGGTACGCACTCCCGTACGCGCGTTCCCAGTCGAGGGTGACGCGTCCGACCCGGTGGACGGCGCCGAGGTCGAGGCGCAGCCACTGGTCGTCGCTCCGGTCGCTGGTCCACCGGGTGCCCTGGTCCCCGTCGGCGGCCCGGGCGGGGGCGTAGCTGGTGAACGGGTTCCACTCGCTGGAGGAGGCCGTCGCCCGGGCGCCCAGGGCGAGGTTCGCCGCCGGGCGGTGGCGTTCGGTCGCGCCCCAGGTGGTGAGGTAGGACTCGGCGCCGCGGAAGAGGTCGTCCACGACGTGCTGTCCGCCGACGCGCCGGATGTCCTCGATCCAGTCGGGCACCAGGCCGTAGTGCGCGGCTCCGTCGGTGTTGAGGTCCCAGGTGCGCTGCCCGGTGGTCTGCCGGTCGAGGAGGGAGCCGCCGTCGACGCTGCGGTAGGGGTAGGTGACGGGGTCGGGCACGTCAGCGCCGCGCGGGGCGGGCCAGCCGCCGACGCCGTTCATGTCGGTGCCGAAGCCGTAGCCGACGCCGTAGGCGTCCCGCAGCCGCTCGGTGCGGCCGGCCTCGGTGACGAACTGCTCGGAGCCGTTCATGTACTGGGCGGTGAACCCGCCGAGCCGGTAGACGCGTTCGGTCCAGTTCAGGTCCATCCAGCTGTGCGAGGACAGGACGCCCGGGTAGGACGCGGACTCGAAGAGGTCGAGGACCCGGCCGGCGGCCTTGACGCTCATGTGGTCGATCTCGAGCATCATTCCGCGCTGCATCATGCCGCGCACCGCGTACTCGCCCAGCCCGGTCAGCCCCCGCACGTTGCACCGGGCGTCCGCGTCGTACGACGGGACCTCCACGCCTGCCGGGAGGTGCTTCTCGGCCTCGGGGGCGGAGGCGAGGCCGATGGGGTTGTCGTGCTGTGGGCCGGTGCAGGTCTCGGTCCGCCAGAAGGTGCCGGTGGACAGGAACTGCCCGACGTTGACGGCGGTGCCGAGCGCCCCGGAGTCGAAGCGCACGCCGCACAGAGCGTTGTCGAACTTGTGGCACAGGAACATGCTGCGCACGCCCAGGTCGTACAGCTCGTCGAGGCCCGCGTCGATGTCGTCCCGGTCGCACTGGGCGACGTCCAGGATCATCTTGCAGCCGAAGGGTTCCGACGTCTCGACGCCCAGCACCACGGCCAGCTTGCCCTGCTCGATCACCTCACGTGCCTGCGCGCTGTCGGTGACGACGCGGAACCAGCCCTTGCCCGGCCCGCCGTACATGGCGTCGATGTAGTCCTGCATCCGGTAGGTCAGCCGGGCCTGGAGGCGGATGGAGGTCATCTCGTCGCAGCCGCGGTCCTTGAAGAAGTACACCGAGCAGATCACGCCGTTGGTGACGAGGTCGTTCACCAGCACGCGCTGGCCGCCGCGCCAGGCGCGCTCGATCCAGGCGTAGTAGTTCTGCTGGTGGGTCAGCGAGTCGTGGGCGGGCCAGTCGGCGAAGGTGGGCCAGCCGTCCGGGTCGTGGCGGCCGTCGCCTCCGTTGGTGAGGAAGTCGAAGACGGCGAGGGAGCCGTCGGGATAGTGCTCGGGGCAGTCCTTGAGCGCGTCGGCGATGCCCTCCTCGGAGAACGCCTTGCCGCAGATGAGCCGGCCTCCGAAGGCCTCGTTGGACATGATGTGGTTGTGCGCGTCGACGAAACCGCGCACCCGCCCGGCGGCGTCGGTGCCCTTGAACGGCTCGCCGGTGACCCCGATCCGGGAGTCCGGCGCGGGCCGGGCGACCGGCTCCCACCAGTCGCCGCCGGCGGCGGAGCTGGACGTGGGCGTGAGCACGGCGGCCAGGACGAGAAGGAGCAGCGTCACGATCCCGGCGTGTCGTCCGGCGCGAGAGGTGGTCACCGGCGGTCCCTCCGTCGACGGAGCCGTCATGACGACTATTGTCATGAACTCTGCAAACCCCTCGGGGAGCATCGCTACTCGCGCGTACGCCGTCAAGAGTGCGCGCACACCGGAGTCCGCCCCGTCCCCGCCGTCCAGCACGCGCAGGGTCAACCCCGCTCGTAGTGGAGCGAGATGGAACGCAGGACGTCGGCGGACGACACGTCGGTGCGGCCCTCGTCGTGGATCTCGGCGAGCTGGACGAAGGCGAAGGTGAGCGCGGAGGTGATCTGCACGATGGCCGGCCCGAGCTTCCCGGTGACGATCTGGGCCACCTCGCGCGCACTGGCGTCGGCCGGGAGCTGGATGCGCGGCAGCATCTCCTCCAGCAGCCCGGCGACCGCACTGTCGGCGGTCACGTCGGCGTCCGGGTCGGCGCGCAGACGGCGCCGCATCTCCAGGGCCTCCGTGAGGATGCCGACGCTCCGCTGCATGATCTCGCGCTGCTCCATGCGGCCAGCCTTCACACCGACTGGCCCGGCCAAACGCGTTCTGCCTATCATCCTGGTGAATGTTGCTTTCATATGGTTTGTCCCTGCCGGGGGTGGACCCGGAGTGTCCCCGCCCGAGTGAGTGATCCATGTCCCGCACCGGTTCCAAGGACCACGGCGACGAGCTGCTGACCAGGCTCGGGACGCTGACGGCCCAGGCGCGTGCGGCGGCGGAGGTGCAGCGCTCGCGCGTGGAGCTGGCCGTCGCCCTGCAGCGCGGGATGCTGCCGAGGGGACTGCCCACCGGTGACGGCGTACGGCTCGCGGTGCGGTACGTGCCCGCCAACCAGGGCCTCAACGTGGGCGGCGACTGGTACGACGCGTTCACCATGCCCGACGGCCGGATCGGCCTGTCGATCGGCGACGTGCAGGGGCACAACATCGAGGCGGCCGCCTTCATGGGTCAGGTGCGGGTCGGGCTGCGGGCGCTCGCCTCCGTGGACAGCGACCCGGGCGAGCTCCTGGCGCGGACGAACGAGCTGCTGCTGACGCTGGGCGGGGACCTGTTCGCGACCTGCACCTTCATGCGGCTCGACCCGGAGACCCGGCTGCTGGAGAGCGCCCGCGCCGGCCATCTGCCGTGCGTGTGGGCCACGGCGGACGGGCGGTCCGGCGTGACTCAGGACGAGGGCGGTCCCCCGCTGGGCGTGCAGTCCGGCGCGGTGTACCCGGTGACCCGCTACCGGCTGGACAGCGGCGGAGTGTTCGTGATGGTCACCGACGGGGTGGTGGAGGGCCCGTCGATGCGTCTGGACGAGGGGCTGGACCAGGTGTCGCGGCTCGCGGGGATCGCGGCGGTCGCGCGCATGGACGTGGACGCGCTCGCCGCCGCCGTGATCAAGGGAGCGGCCGAGGTGGGCCACGACGACGACGCGGCGGTCCTGGTGATCGGGCACGACGAGCGGGCCGGTCAGCCATAGGGCCGACAGCGCCGCGCCTCTCGCCTCGCCGTCGGGGCCGCCTCGGTGTCTGATGGCAGGTGTGGTGGCTCGCCAGGATCTTCGTGCACCGGCCGTCTACGTGCTGCAGACGCTGGCCGTCGCCGCCTGCTCCTACGCCGGGGGCCGGCTCGGGCTGCTGTACGAACTGCGGGTCGACGGCTCGGTGGTGTCGCCCATCTGGCCGCCGACCGGGATCGCCGTCGCGGCCCTGCTGCTCCTCGGACCGCGCGTCTGGCCGGGCATCACCCTGGGCGCGATGCTGGTGATCGTCCACCTCACCTCGCTGAGCCCGGTCTCGCTGGGCCTGCTGTTCGGCAGCACCGCGGCGCCGCTGTGCGCGTACCTGCTGCTGCACTGGGACGGGTTCCGTACCGACCTCGGCCGGTTACGGGACTGCCTCAGCCTGGTGTTCCTCGGCGGCTTCGCCGCGATGCTGGTCAGCTCCACGATCGGGGCGGTGCTGCTGGTCGTCTCGGGCGACCTGCCGGCCGGGCGCTTCTGGTCGGTGTGGCTGCCCTGGTGGGTGGGCGACGCGATGGGGGTGCTGCTGATCGCCCCGGTGCTGCTGCTCCTGCCCCGGGTGCGCTCCCCCGTGCACTGGTCGCGCTGGAAGGAGGCGGTGGCGCTGGCCGCCGTCACGGGCGTCCTGATGCCGATCGTCACACACAGCCCCGCCAGTCTGCTGTTCTCCGTCTACCCGCTGCTGATCTGGGCGGCCCTGCGGTTCGAGCTGCCCGGCAGCATGCTGTGCGCCCTGTACGCCTCCGTCCTGGCCACCGGGGCGGCGACCGCGCGGGCGGGCCCCTTCGAGGGGCTGTCGGACATGCAGATCATGATCAATCTGCATGCCTTCAACGCGGCGTCGGCCCTGACGGCCCTTCTGCTGTCGGCCGTGGTCACCGAGCAGCACAACACCCGGCGCTCGGTGGAGCAGGCGTGCCAGGAACTGGTGGAGGTGCTGGAGCATCTGACGGGGGGCGAGTCCGCCCCGCACGCACGGCCGCAGCGGGAGACGGACCCCGGCGCGGGCTGAGCGGGTGGGACGGACCGGCCGCACACGCGGGCCCGCCGCGGGGCGCGCAATGCGACCGGCGGCTGATGCAGGCGTTCACCGGCGAGCACACTCCTCCGCGCCGGGCGACGCCCTTCCACGACCCCGGGTGCCGCCCGGCGTCGTCACTCGCGCAGGGACGCGGCGTCGCCCATGACGACCACCGGGTGCAGCGCGGGGTCGAGGGCGAGCAGCAGGTCCCGCATGTGCTGCTTCGTCAGGCTCACGCAGCCCTGGGTGGGGCCGTCGTGGTCGACGTGCAGCCAGATGCCGCCGCCCCGGTCGGCGCCCAGCGGCCGGGTCAGGTCCAGCGGGGACGTGCCGGGTTCGCGGTTGTAGTCGATGGCGACGACGTAGTCGAAGGACCCCTCCAGCGGCTCCCCCTCGAATCCGGTGCCGCTGACGGCGAAGCCGTCCGACCGGTCGTAGGGCAGCCGGGTGCCGGGGTCGGGGAGCAGTCCGCCGGCGTCGGAGAGGCTGTAGACCCCGATGGGCGAGCGCAGGTCTCCGGCCCAGTGGTCGTCGGTCCAGCCGCGGAGCGCGTTGCGGGCGGGCCACACCGGGCCGGCCTCCCAGCCGGTGCCGGTGTGGCGGTACAGCACGGCCACGGAGTGGTTGGCGTTCCGGTCGCGTCCGGTGACCACGACCACCTGGCGGGCGTCGCCCGGGATCCAGGCCCGGGTGCGGGGGCCGAGGCCGGGGATCACCGCGGTGGCCTCGGTGGCCGGACGGCCCTGCGCGGTGCCGGCCGCTCCGGGCGCGCCGGCCGCGGGGGCGGTCGCGGACGGGTGCTCGCGCGCGGTGCTGCCGGTGGCGGCGGGGTCGTCGCGGGCGCCGGTGCCGCTGCCCGCCCCGCACCCGGTGAGGACGGCGAGGACGACGAGGACGACGGCCCGCAGCCACACCCCGGTACGGAGACGGACGGGCCCGGCGGACGGCCGCCGGGCGGCGCCGGACACGGCGCGGGGCGCACGGTCCGGGCAGTCGATCGATGAAGCCATGGACTCAGCGTGACTTCGTCTTCCCGCAATCGCCTCGGCTCCCCGCGCGCGTCCGCGCGAAGTCCCCCGTCTGCGCCGCCCGCGACCGGTGCCGCCCGCAGCGGGGCGCCCCCTGGCAAGGGGCCGTACGGGTGACGGGCCCGCACCCTCACGTGGGGTGCGGGCCCGCCGGACGGAGCAGTCCGCGTGTGAACGCCTACCGGTTGATCACGAAGGACGAGCCGGGTTCGATCAGCACATCGCCTTCCGCCGATCCGGTGACGGTGACGTTCGTCAGGGTGGCGCTGCCCCGGGCCCCGCCCATGGCGAGGATGCCGGAGCCGTTGTTGGACCTGCTGATGGTCACGTCCGAGATCCGCACGTCCGGCATGGCGCCGCCGCCGGCCTTGAACTGGATGCCGTCGTACGTCGAGTCGTGGATGTCGGTGTCGCGGATGACCACGCCGGGGATGTCGAGGCCCTGGGCGAACAGGGTGATGGCGCCGAACTCCTGGTCCTCGTTCCAGAAGGCGCCGCCGGTGCGGTACAGCCCGTTGCCGGCGATGAGGGTCTGCCCGGAGAACGGCGTGGGGTCGTGGTCGGTGGCCAGCATGATGCCCGGATAGTTCATGGTGTCGTACACGAGGTTGTTCTCGACCGTGTTGCCGTGGCCGCCGTAGATGGCGATGCCGTTGGCGCGCCAGGGCAGTTGCACGGTGTTGTTGCGGAAGTGGTTGTCGTGGCCGGTGTCGGCCGCCGGGTTCTTGACGTGCTTGCTGGACCACACGGCGAGGGCGTCGTCGCCGGTGTTGCGGAACGACGAGTTCTGCACGGTGGAGTCATGGCTGCCGTTGGTGAGGTTGATGCCGTCCGCGTAGGTGTTGCGGATCCGCATGCCGGTGAACTCCAGTCCGTCGGCCGGGTTCCACAGGTCGGGGATGTTGGAGTGGTCGCGGCCCACCCAGACGCCGACGTTGGCGTGCTCGATCCACACGTTGCTGATCCTGGTGTTCTTGCCGAAGCGCCCGTTGAGGCCGACGCCTCCCTCGGCGCCGCCGTCGCCGCCGCGGATGGTGCCGGAGCCGAAGATGGCGAGGTCGGAGATCCTCGTGTTGTCGTCGATGTCGAAGCCGAAGTTGCCCTCGTGCGGGTGGTTGATGCCGCCCGCCTGGTGCGGGGGCGTGAGGGTGTGGAGCTGGGAGTGCCACATGCCGGCGCCCCGGACGGTGACGTCACGGATGCCGACCTGGTTGAACTCGCCGCGGTCGAGCGGGTCGTCGGTGAGGATCTTCTGCTCCTGCCGCCACTGCCCGGCCGGGATCCACACGCAGTCGATCTCGCCCCGCTGGTCGGCCGTCACGGCCCGCTGGATAGCGGTGGTGTCGTCGATGCCGTCGTTGGGGACGGCGCCGTACTCGGTGACGGACACGCACCCGGCGGGCTTCTCGGCGGGCGGGGCCACCTGCTCCAGGTCGATCAGGTCGACGACGTAGAAGGCGGCGCTGTCGTCGGCGTCACGCTGGAGCCGGAACGTGGTGCCCGCCGGGTAGGTGCCGTCGAGCAGCGCGTGGGACTCGTCGAACAGGCGGCGCGCGTCGGCCTGGGGGGTGTTGGTGAGTCCTTCGGGCTGGTCGGTGGTGCCGTAGAGCCAGCTGTGCTTGGAGCTGAGGCCCAGCTTCCGCACGAACGTCCCGTCGGCGTAGAGGCTGAGGGTGGCCTCGGTGCCCCCGCCTCCCGGGGCGTCGGGGATGGAGTTGCGCACGACGATCGAGTTGGTGGCGGTGGTGGAGGTGAACTCCACGTACTGGCCGGTGGAGTCGAGCCGGACGGACTCACGGCCGGAGGACTCGGTGGCGAAGTTGGTGTGGCCGAAGGTGCGCTTCGGGTCGGCGGTCAGCAGGGTGCCCCGGTAGGCGCCGTCCTCCGCCTCGTACTCGGTGTACGGGACGGCGGCGCCGCGGCCGACGACGATCGAGCGGCTGAGGACGTTGTTGTTCTCGTCGGTCTCGGTGACCGTGCCGGTGGCGTCCGCGGTGGCGGTGAGGACGGCGGGGCCGGCGGCGGCGGTCCAGGTGCCGGCGATCGCGACCTCGGCGGTGGCGCCGGCGGCGATCGTCCCGGTGGACCCGTCGAGGGTGCGTCCGGCCACGGTGAGCCGGGTGACCGAGCCGGCGGGGGCGGTTGAGGTGCCCCGGTTGTGCACGGAGACGGTGAAGGACACCGGCGTGCCGACGGCGGGCGTCGCCGGGGCGGTGCGGATGCCGGTGACCTCCAGGTCGGGGCCGGGGCTCTGTGCGACGGTCAGCCGGTCCGTGGCGGTCCGGCTGTTGTTGGTCTCGTCCAGCTCGGGGACGGTGTCGGTGGGGTCGGCCACGGCGGACACGGTGTAACTGCCCCTGGCCCGCGTGCCCGCGTGCACGGACACGGTGGCGGAGGCACCCGGGGCGAGCGCGCCGACGGGGGCGCTGCCCACGACGGTGCCCTCCAGGCTGACGCTCAGGGTCGCGGCGGCGGACGGCGCGGTGCCGGCGTTGCGCACGGTCGCGCGGACGGTGACCGGGTCCGTCTCGGTGGGGGCGGCGGGGGTCCAGTCGAGGGTGGTGACGGTCAGGTCGGGGTTGGGTGCGGCCGTGCCCCGGACCTCCAGCTCGGCGACCTGGGCGCCGTAGCCCGCCGAGTTGTGACTGAATCTCAGCTGTACGTCGGCGACGCGTCCGGTGACGGGAACGGTGACGGTGTTGCCGTTCCCGGCCGGGTCGAAGGTGTGGTCGGCGCGGGCCTTCAGTGTGGTGTACGCGCTCGACGAGCGGTCGCGTCCGAGGATCTCGATGCTCTGGGTGCGCCGCTCCCATGCCGCGTCCGGGTTCAGCTTGACGACGACGGCGGTGACGTCCGCCTCGGCGCCGAGGCGGACGGTGAGCGTGGCGGGGTGACCGGCCGACTCCCAGTAGGTGTCGATGCGCCCGTCGTTGGCGTGGGCTGCCACGAAGGAGTGAATCGTGGAGGACGCCTCGACCGGTCTGCCGAGCGCCAGATCGGTCCCGTCGGCCGGCGGCTGACCCGGTCCCTCTCCCCCGTCCTCGCCGTACACCTCGACCGCGGACAGCTGGGCGGCGTTCCAGCCGGTGTTGGCGGTGAGGCGGATCCGGAGATGGCGTACGTCGCGGGCCGGGAAGGTGAGCGTGACGGTGTTGGCCCGGTCGGGGTCGAAGCGGTGGGCGGCCGAGGCGGACAGCGCGGTGAACGACGAGCCGTCGGTGCCGCCCTCCACGGTGAGGGTCTGGGTGCGTGCCTCCCAGGCGGCCGGCAGCTTCAGCACGACTTCGTCGACGCGGACCGTGCCGCCCAGGTCGATGCGCACGGACTGCGGGAAGAGGCCCAAGGGGCCTTCCCAGTAGCTGAGTTGACTGCCGTCGGTCAGATGGGCGGCGGGGTGGTCGGGATGGGACCCGGTGACCGTGACGCTTCTGCCGAGCGCCAGGTCGGGTCCGCGGACCGCCTTCGCGGCGGCGCCGGCCGTACCGGGTGAGAGACCGGCGGCGAGCAGACCGGCCAGCAGCAGGCCGGTGATCGTGCGCAGGCCGAAACGCGTGCGTCTCATGAGGTCCTCTTCCACGGCGGGTGACTGCGGGCATGCGGCCACCCGGGCAGCCCGGTGCCCCTGCCGTGGATTGCCGACGCCCGATGCGATATTTGCGGCACGTCGTTCATTTCTTGCGGCTCTCGCTTTGAAGTTTCCGGCTTGTGCCTCACTTGTCAATGGCGGGGACACAGCGTCCGGGAGGGAACGGGGACACCTCACGCACCACGGGCGTCAACCGCGCACCTCTCCGGGAGGACGCGAAGGAGAAACGGTCAACCCCGCCCGGCCGTACCATGACTGGCCACCGGCAGACCCCAGGACGAAAGGACACCCATATGTCCGACCACTCGACCGTCGCCACCGATCTCACGTCGCAGTACGTCGCCCAGGTCGCGAACGACCTCGAGCGCAACGCCAAGGAGCAGGAACGGGTCGGCGCCGAGATCGACGGACTGCGGCAGCAGTTGGCCGCGCTTCAGCGGGACCACGCCCTGCTGGTGAAGATGCAGCAGGCACTGGACCTGGCGGCGGACACCTCCGAAGGGACCGCGGACGCCTCCGGGGACACCGCGGTCGCCGAACCCGCCGCGGCCACCGAGCCCTCGGAGAAGGACGGCGCCGCCGAGCCGGCCGAGGAGACCGCCGTGTCCGGTCACGCGACCGTGCCCGCGCCGCGCAGCCGCGGTGGCGTCAAGTCCGGTGCGGCGAAGCCGAAACGGGAGCGGAAGAAGGTGACGGCGGGCGGTGCGGGCAAGGCCGCGGGTGCGGCCAGGACCGGCGGTGCGGCCAGAACCACGGGCGCGGCGAAGCCCGCCGGACCGGCGAAGTCCGCCGGCGCCAGGTCCGCGCGCAAGCCCGCCACCCCGAAGCCCGCGGGGAAAGCGGCGGCGGTGAAGACGGCGCGCAAGGCGCCGGCGAAGGCCGCGGAGCCCGCCCAGGGCGACGCGCCGAAGCTGGTCGACCTGGTCCGCCGGCATCTGGACGAGCAGAAGGAGCCGCGCTCGGCGGCGGAGGTCGCCACGGCACTGGGCCAGGCGCATCCCGGACGCACCATCAAGGTCACGGTGGTCCGCTCCACCCTGGAGGGTCTGGTCGCGCGCAACCAGGCCCAGCGCAGCAAGCAGGGCACCTCGGTGTTCTACACCGCGCCCGACGGCTCCACGCCGGCCCCGGAACGCGCGGCGGACGCACAGTCCTGAGGCCGGCCGGGCGCGTTCACGGGCGCGTGTGGCACACCTCCACCGGCCCGAACGCGACGCGGGTGCGGGAGCCGTCCTCCGCCCAGGTCACCTCCACGGTCCCGTCGTCGACGCGCACGTCGGTCACCGCCCGCTCCAGGGACGGGGCGTCAGGACCGGCGGTGAGACACGCCAGGGCGAGATGGACGGTGGTGCCCCCGCAACCGCCGGTGAGGCGGGGCACGCGGGCCCAGGAGGTCCAGGCGGTGCCCTGCGGCGCGGGGACCGCCTCCGGGACCGGGTCGTCCCAGCCGTACAGGCCGTGCAGGGCGGAGTCCACCGGCTCCTCCGGGCCGGTGGCCCAGCCGGTGAGGGTGACCCGCGATCCGGGCGGCGCCCCCACCACGCGGTGTACCCGCAGTTCCAGGCCGCCGTGCGCGACGGTGACGCTCTCGACCGTCAGCCCCGGCACCATCGGCGGGCCCGCGACGAAGACGGGCCGGTGCCAGGAGGCGGCCCAGCCCCAGCCGTCGCCGTGCCCCGCGCCCAGGGGGTGGACCCGCCGGCGCACACTGGGCCGCCCGGCCGCCTCCACCGACAGGTGGTTGTCGGCGACGTTCGCCGGGGCGGTGGGCCCGGTGCGGGTGGAGTACGCCAGGCGGCCGTAGTGCGGGTCGTCGTCGGCCGCGGACTCGCCCTCGTGCGGCCGCACATGGTCGCTGCCGTGGTTGTGCAGCCGTACGGTGCCGTCGGCGCGGGTGGCCTGGAGGAGCAGGCCGGGTCCGGGCAGGGACAGCACCCGGTCGGCCTCCTCCACCGGGGCGGGTTCCTCGGTGTCGGTCCACAGGGCGTGGCCGGCGGGGGCGAGCAGCGCGACGAACGCCTTCGACGCCCAGTACGGCGACGCGGGACCGGAGTACTCCTGGAGGCTCGCCTCGTGCGGGCCGTACCAGCCGAGGGACAGCAGCCCGTCGGAGGTGAGCGCGCCCCGGTCCAGGAAGTGGCGCAGGCTGCCGCTGGCGATGCGGCGGGAGGCGCCCGGCGTCAGCGGGGTGTGGCCGGTGACCGCGCCCAGCGACACGGCGGCGGAGGCGGCGAAGCGGTACGTCAGGGAGCGGCCGTGGTGGAGCGGGGCGCCGTCCGCGCCGAACATCAGGGAGAAGCCGTCGAGGTGGGCGCGGAGGCGTCCGCCGTGGTGGGCGAGGGCGTCGGCGTCGCCGGCGAGGTGGGCGTCGAGGACCGGGTACAGGTGCAGGGCCCAGCCGTTGTAGTGGTCGAAGGCGCGTCCGTCGCCGTCGGCGTACCAGCCGTCGCCGCGGTACCAGCTCTCCAGCAGGTCCAGCGCCCGCTCCCGGGCGGCGGCCGTCTCGGCGTCGCCCCGGCCGGCGGACTCCAGGAAACCGGCGACGGTGTACGGGAAGAGGTACCAGTTGTTGGGCGCGGGGGTGTGCCGCAGCGCGCCCCGCAGCCACTCCTCGGCGCGGTCCTGCACCTCGGTGCCGAGCCTGTCCCACAGCCAGGGCGCGGTGAGCCGCAGGCCGAGCGCGACGGACGCGGACTCGACCATGGGCTGGCCCTGGACGTCGAAGTCGAGGATCAGGGGCCAGGACTCGGTGTCGTCGCGGCCGGGGGTGCGGGTGCCGGCGGCGAGTCCGTCGGCGTACCGCTCCAGCAGGTGGCCGGGGTCGTCGCCGCCGGCGCCCGCGACGCGGAAGGCGGCGGCGAGGAACGTCCGGGCGTAGCCCTCCAGTCCGTCGGAGCGCACCCCCGACCGGGAGGGGCGGCCGGGCAGGTGGAGCAGGGCGCTGCCGGGGGTGGCCCAGCGCCAGGCGGCCGTGAGCAGTCCGTCCGCCACCGCCTCCCAGTGGGCCCGGGTGTAGCCGGTGCGGGGACTGATGTCGTGGTCGTCGGCGGGCAGTTCGAACGGGACGCTCATGCGAGGAAGGCCAGCCTTTCGCGTCGGACGGGGTGCAGGAAGCCCTCTCCGGAGGCCCAGCGGGCGACCTCCAAGAGGGCGGTGTCGGCGAGCCTGCGCCACTCGTTGCCCTGCGAGCCGGCGAGGTGCGGGGTGAGGAGCACGTGGTCGCAGTCCCACAACGGGTGGTCGGGCGGGAGGACTTCCGGGTCGGTCACGTCGAGCACGGCGCGGATGCGGCCGGCGAGGGCGGCGTCGGTGAGCGCGTCCTGGTCGAGGACCGCGCCGCGGGCGGTGTTGATGAGCACGGCGCCGGGCCGCATGGAGCCGATCAGTTCGCGGGAGACCAGTCCGCGGGTCTCGGGCAGCAGCGGGGTGTGCACGCTGACGGTGTCGCTCAGCCGGAACAGCTCCGTGAGTCCGACCGCGCGCACGCCGAGCCGGTCCGCCTCGGCGTCGTCGACGTAGGGGTCGTGCAGCAGCACGTCGAGGTCGTGCGGGCGCAGCAGGTCGATCACCCGGCGGCCGATGAGGGACGCGGAGAGGATGCCGACGGTGCGGCGGTGGTTGCCGACCGTGCGGGGGGTGTGCAGCCAGTCGGCGCGGGTGCGGGCGGCGCGGTAGGCGCGGGCGCTCTCCAGGACCCGTTTGCCGGTGAGGAGGATCATCGCGAGGGTGTACTCGGCGACGGGGACGGCGTTGGCCGCGGCGGCGGAGGACACCTCGACGCCGCGGTCCCAGCAGGCGTCGGTGACATGGCCGCGGACGCTGCCGGCGGTGTGGACGACGGCCCGCAGCCGGGGCGCCGCCCGCAGCACGTCGTCGTCCAGGGGCGGGCAGCCCCAGCCGGTGACGAGCAGCTCGCGGTCGGCGAGCACGGCGCGGGCGGCGGGGGTGGTGAAGTCCTCCAGCACCGTCGGGGCGAGGTCGCACAGGGCGTCGAGGGCGGCGCGCGACTCGGGGTCGAGGACGGCGGAGGCGACGTCCTGGGACATGGCGAGGGCGGCGCGGGGACGGGGGCCGGGCGTGGGCTCGGTCATGTGGTGCGGCAACTCCTTGCGTGGGCGTTCACTTCACGGCGCCGGCGGTCAGACCGCTGCGCCAGAAGCGCTGGAGCAGGACGAAGGCGAGGATCAGCGGCACCACGGCGAGCAGCGATCCCATGACGACCACGGGGTAGTACTCGGGTGAGACCGACGCGGAGCTGTTCCACGCGTACAGGCCGAGGCTGACCGGGTACAGGTCCTGGTCGGAGAGCATCACCATGGGCAGGAAGAAGTTGTTCCAGATGGCGGTGAGCTGGAACAGGAAGACGGTCACCAGTCCGGGGCCGAGCATCCGCAGCGCGACCCGCGCGTACAGGGTGAGTTCGCCGGCGCCGTCGATGCGGGCGGCCTCCAGCACCTCGTCGGGGACGTAGCCCTGGCTGAAGATACGGCCGAGGTAGACGCCGAACGGGTTGAACAGGACGGGGACGAACACCGCCCAGAAGGTGTTGACCAGCCCGGCCTCGGAGGCCATCAGGTACAGCGGCAGGGCGAGCACGGTCTGCGGCACCATGACGGCGGCGAGGACCAGGCCGAACAGCTTCTCCTTGTGCCGGAAGCGGTACTTGTCGAAGGCGTAGCCGCAGGCGACGCTCACCAGCGCGCCGACCGCGGCGCCGAGCACCGCGTACAGCAGGCTGTTGACGTACCAGCGTCCGTACAGGCCGCCGTCCATGGCGAACAGGTCGGAGAGGTTCTGCCCGAAGGAGAAGTCGGTCAGGGAGAGCAGGGCGCTGCCGAACAGGGCGTCGCGGTTCTTGGCCGCGGCGAGCACCAGCCACAGCACGGGCAGCAGGGTGTAGAGCACGGAGATCGCGACGACGGCGTTGACGGTGGCCCGGCCCAGCAGGCGGGGGCGCACCAGGGTGGAGCCGGTGGCGCTCATCGGGCCTCCTCGGCGGTGGAGTTGCGGCTGGTGAGGCGGGTGACGCCGTAGGACAGGGCGACGGTGCACAGCAGCAGGACGACCGATGCGGCCGCGGCGAGGCTGTAGTTGTTGCGGGTGAAGGCCGCGTCGTAGATGTACATGCTGGGCGAGAAACGGGAGTTGATCATCGGGGAGGACTGGCTGAGCAGCATCGGCTCGGTGAACAGCTGCAGCGCCCAGATGAGGGTGAACAGGGCGACCATCACGATGGAGGCCCGCACCAGCGGCGTCTTCACCTGGAGCGCGGTGCGCACGGGTCCCGCCCCGTCGACCACGGCGGCCTCGGTCACCTCGCGGGGCACGGCCTGGAGGGCGGCGTAGAAGACCACCATGTTGTAGCCGAGGTTGCTCCACAGGGCGATGTTGACGATGGACGGCAGGACAGTGTGCACGCCGAGGAAGTCGATCGTGATGTCGGCGCGGGCGAACAGGTCGACGACCGGGCTGATGCCGGGCGTGTAGAGGTACAGCCAGATCAGGGCGGCGATGATGCCGGGGACGGCGTGCGGCAGGAACAGCCCGAGCTGGGCGAAGGAGCGCAGGCGCACCACGCCGGAGTCGAGCAGCAGGGCGAGCAGGAGCGCGCCGGCCACCATGAGCGGGATGTAGATCAGGCAGTACAGGGCGACGGTGCCGAGTCCGCCGAGGAAGGTGGGGTCGGTGAGGACGGCGGCGTAGCTGCGCAGTCCGACGAAGACGGTGCGTTCGGGACCGAAGCCCAGTCCTGGCTGGTCGTCGCTGTAGAAGCTGAGGTAGGCGGCGGTGCCGACGGGGATCAGGAAGACGGTGGTCAGCAGCAGGAAGAAGGGGGCCATCAGCACGCCGGCGGCGCCCAGCCTGCGGCGCCGGGCGGTGCGGCGGGCGCGGGCGGAGGGGGCGGCGGTGCGCGGGGCGGGGACCCGCACGGTGTGCTCGGTCGTCGCGGTCATGAGGGGTGTCACCTGCCTTTCGGGCGGCTCAGGTGCTGTGCTGGGTGGTCGACAGGCCGAGGGCCCTGAGGTCGGGCATGGTGCCGTCCTGGGCGGCGCGCACCGCGTCGAGGAGCGTGCCGCGGCCCGCGGGGACCCGCGCGAAGGAGTCCTGCATGACCCGGCCGGTGGCGGTCATCCGCGGGCCCCAGACCCAGCCGTCGCGGATCTTCTCCGCCTCCTGCTCGAAGAGGGTGTAGATGTCCTGGCCGCCGTAGTAGGAGCGGTCGAAGGCGTCCCGGCCGACGGCGACGAGGGCGGAGGCCGCCGGGTACTGGCTGCTGGTGCCGCTGGACAGGCGGGCGCGCAGGGCGTCGGGGTGGGAGACCTGCCAGGCGATGAACTCCATCGCGGCCTCGGGGTTCTCGCTGTCCTTGGTGACGGCGAAGGTGGAGCCGCCGTGGGTGCCGACGGCGGGGCGGGCGGTGTCCCACTGGGGCAGCGGGGCGATGCGCCACTGGCCCTTCTGGGCGGGGCGGGCGTTCATCTGCGCGCCGGCGTCCCAGGCGCCGCTGAGCCGGGTGAGGACGAGTCCGCCGCCGATCTGGGCGTCGGACTGTCTGCTCTCGACGGCGTTCATGAACACGTCGTCCCGGTCGACGAGGTTTTGCCAGTACGCGGCGACGCGGCGGGTGGGAGCGTCGGCGAGGGAGACGTTCCAGGCGCCGTCGCGGGTGTCGAACCACTGGGCGCCCGCCTGCCAGGAGTAGGCGGCGAACTGGGTGGCGCCGTCGGTGGGGAACAGCACGAGCCGCCGTTCGGGCGCCTTGCGGTGCACGACGCGGGCGAGGTCCGCGAACTCGTCCCAGGTGCCCGGCACATGGAGGCCGTAACGGTCGAACAGGTCGGCGCGGTAGTGCATCACCATCGGTTCGACGTCGAGGGGGACGCTGAACACCCGCCCCTGGAAGGTGGTCAGGCCGAACGCCTGCGGCAGCAGTCTCGCCCGCAGCCGGTCGTCGACCAGGTCGGTGATGTCGAGGGCGACGCCGTCGATGGCGAACCCCGGCACCTGCGGGTATTCGATCGTGGCGACGTCGGGGGCGTTGCCCGCGCGGGCGGCGTTGCTGAGTTTGGCGTAACCGCCCTGGCCCCCGGAGGGGATCTGCTGGAAGTCGACCTGGATGCGGTCGTGGGTGCGGTTGAAGGCGTCGACCACCTCCTGGCTGCCGCGCAGGGCGGACCAGAAGGTGATGCGTACGGGCTTCTTCGCACCGGTGGTGCTGCTGCCTGATGGGGCGTCGTCCGCGCCCCCGCTGCAGGCGCCGAGGGCTCCTGCAAGCGGCGCGGCGGCCATCGCGGCGAGCACGGATCGACGGCGGTGTCGACCGGGCATGGCGCCTCCCGCGGCTCCTGGCGTGTCGGGGACACGGCTGTTCGGGACACGGGAATCGTCGAGGCTCGACCGCCAAACGGTCAATAGATCGATCAGAAGAAAATGAAACGTTCAAACGCTCATTGTGAGGGGTGGTGATCAGAGCGGTCGCGTGGAGCCGCGCACGGACAGAAAGGGCAGCAGCTCCACCCGGCGCACGGGGGCGTGCCCGCCCGCCTCGGAGTCCAGCCGTTCGAGCAGCAGTTCGGCGGCGGCCCGTCCGACGTCCGCCTTGGGCGGGGCGACGGCGGTGAGCGGGGTCGTCCCCAGTCCGGCCACCACGTCGTCGTAGGCCACGACCGAGCAGTCCTCCGGCACCCGCACGCCGTGGTCCGCGAGCCGCTGCACCAGCATCAGCGCGTCGACGTCACCGTGCAGCACCGCCGCAGTGGCCCCCGTCCTTCTCAGCACCTCGTGCAGTTCGGCGGTCTCCTCCGGGGCGTACGGGCCCTCCTGGCCGGCCTCGGGCGCGCTCAGCGTCCACGCCCACGCCTTGACGAGCGGGTGCGCCTCGGCGATCCGCGCGCACGCCGACCGCAGGGTGCGCGCGGTGGGGCTGTCGTCGCGGGTGGCGAACACGATCCGCCGGTGGCCGAGGCCGACCAGGTGCTCCACGGCCAGGTGGGCGCCGTAGGCGTGGTCGGAGCAGACGGAGTCCATGGCATGCAGCGCGGTGCCCGCCCCGGGGCGCCGCTCCATCAGCACGGCGGGCACCTCCAGCGCGGCGAGCCAGGGGCGGTCGGCCTCCTCGTCGGCGAGGGTGCGCCAGCGCGGGGCGAGCAGCAGCCCGGCGGCGCCGTCCTCCAGCGCCCGTTCCACCAGAGGCCGTTCGGCGCCCGCGACCTGGGGCGCGATGTGCAGCGCGATGCGCTTGCCGGACGCCTCCAGCACCGAGCGGGCGCCGTGCAGGGACTCGTACAGGTAGGTGTGGCGCTCCGGCACGACGACGGCCACGGTGCCGCCGTCCGGCGGGTGCGGCGCGGGGATGTCGCGGGCGGCGAGGGTGGAGCGCACGACCCCGTGCCCGCGGCGCAGCCGGCCCTCCTGCGCCAGCTCCTCCACGTCCCGCCGCACGGTCACCACGGACACCTCGAGTTCGGCGGCGAGATCACTCACCCGCGCGGAACCCCGGGACTCCACGGCGGCGAGGATCCGCTGCCTCCTGACCTCGACCGGCTCGCGCATGAGGCCCCTCCCGCGACGGAATGTTCGTTTGAGCGATACGGGCATCATAACGATCGCTCTTGTCGGCGTCTGCGGATGCCGTCCCGCTCACGCGGAGGGGTTCAGCTCGGGCGGGTGCCGATGGTCATGCCCGGGCGGCGGCGGTGGACCGTGAGGTAGGTCAGACCGTCGGGGCCCGCCGCCAGGGAGCGGGTGGAGCCGTGGGGGAGCCAGGTCAGGGTGCCGGCGGGCAGGGGGTGGTCGCCGTCCGGGGCGGTGAGGGTGCCGTCGCCGGCGAGGACCAGCAGGAGGACGTCGAGATCGGGCTCGCGGTGGGTGTCCACCCGGTGGCCGGGCGGCAGACGGACGACGTTGGCGTCGAGCTGGCGGCCGGACTCGGCGAGCCGCCACAGCGCGCCGGCGGTTCCTTCGCCGGCGGCAGCGGCCAGTGCGGCCGTGTCGCAGAGGATCCGGGGCAGAGGTGCCTCGCCGTCCGGTGTGCCGGTGTGCTCCGACGTCATGGATCGCCGCCGTCCGTCCCCGAGAGCCCGGCCGCGCCGGGTGTCACGCGCTCGCTGTCCGGCAGGAACCTAACACGCGGCCGGGGGCAGGGCGGCCAGCCAGTCCGTGAGGAGGCGGTTGGTGTCCTCGGGCCGTTCCTGCTGCACCCAGTGCCCGCAGCCCTTCAGGATGTGCGAGGACACCAGGCCGGGCAGGGTGACCGGGAAGGCGTCGATCGCGTCGGCCATCCATGTGGTGGAGGCGTCGAGCTCCCCGCCGATGAACAGCGACGGCTGGGTGACCGGCGCCCCGTCGTACGCGGCGAGGTCCTCCCAGTCCCGGTCCATCGCGCGGTAGCGGGCCAGCGCCCCGCTCACCCCGGTCCGCTCGAACTCCCCGGCGAACACGTCGAGTTCGCTTTCGCCGAGCCACGTGGGGAGCCGGTCCGCCGGGAACCGTTCGCGCAGGGTCCCGCCCGGTCCGGTGAAGTACGGCGAGGGCGCGCCGGGCCCCGGCATGGTGTCGGCGGACAGGGCCGCGTAGAACCCGGCGAGCCAGCCGCGGACATCGGGCTCGATCTCGGCCTCGGCGCGGCCCGGCTCCTGGAAGTACGACACGTAGAACTCCTCGTCGCCGCCCATCGACGCGAAGACGGTGCTGGGCCGCGGGCCGCCGCGCGGGGCGTAGGGCACGCTGAGCGTCGCCACCGCGCGGAAGACGTCCGGCCGGAGCAGGGCGGCGTTCGAGGCGACGGACGAGCCCCAGTCGTGGCCGACGACGACGGCGGTCCGCTCCCCCAGCGCCTCGACCACCGCGACGGCGTCGTCCACGAGCTCCCGTACGCGGTACGCGTCCGTGGCGGCGGGCCGGGAGGAGCGGCCGTAGCCGCGCACGTCCACGGCCACCGCCCGGTAGCCGGCCGCCGCCAGGGCGGGCAGCTGGTGGCGCCAGGAGTACCAGCCCTCGGGGAAGCCGTGCACGAGCAGCACCAGCGGGCCGCTGCCCTGCTCCACCAGGTGCACCCGGCCCGCGGGCGAGGGGACGAGACGGTGGACGAGGGGTCCCTGAGGGAGGGGTGACGTCGGTACCGGCACGGCTGCTCCAGAGTTGCTCGGGGTGCGGGCTCCGGGACCGCCGGCGCGGTCGCGGAGATCGCCGCTGGTCCGCCGAGCATGCGCCGTCATGGAGCGGCACGGCGAGCGATGTTGCCGGTTCCGCAAACCCGGTGAGGTGCCGGCGACGCCCGGCGCCCCGCGCTCCTTGAGGGTGCCGGTCGAACAGCCCGCCCAGGGGCGCGGGGAACTGCGCGAACGGCCCCCGCCGGCCCGCAGCCGCATCTGCCCCGCACCGTGTGCCGGTCCCCCGTTTCGCCGTTTCCGCGCTGTGCAATGATCCTGACGGGCCCGGGGGTGCGCGTGCGCCGTGGTGGCGCCGGCGGGCTCCGGACACGAGAGGAACGGACGGACGTGACCGCGCAGGGGCCGGACGACGGCGGGACGCCGCAGGATCGGGAGGACGGCGTGCCGTCCCTGCCCGACGACGTCTGGCAGCGGTTCCTCATGGACAGCGAGCAGGCCATCCGTACGTCCGCCCCCAGGGAGCCGTCCGCGCTGCAGCGGGCGGCGGGACGCTCCCCACGGCCCGCACGGCCGTCGCGCCCGCCCCGTCACGACACCCCGGACGCCGTCGGCGACCTGTGGCAGCCGGACGACCCGTGGGAGGGGCCTGCCTGGCGGGACCTCGACGGTCGGGCCCGGCTGCGCCGGATCGGGCGCGTCGTGGGGACGGCCGTCGCGATCGCGCTGGCCCTGGGCGCCTGGTCCCAGCTCTCCACGGGCGCCGGCACCCCGGCCGAGGGGCCCGGCGACACCGTGCTCCAGCAGTCCGAGGAGGCCCCGGTGACGCTGCCCTCGGGGACGTCCGTGCCGGCCGGGCTCACCACCCCGTCGGCCACGGAGATCCAGGCCGGCTGACCGTCCGTTCAGCCGCCCAGCGCCGTCAGGACGACCCCCTTCGCCTCCTCCTGCACCCGGCGCAGATGCTCCGGACCCTGGAACGACTCGGCGTAGATCTTGTACACGTCCTCCGTGCCCGACGGGCGGGCCGCGAACCAGGCGCTCTCCGTGGTCACCTTGATGCCGCCGATGGACGCGCCGTTGCCGGGCGCCTCGGTGAGCACGGCGGTGACCGGCTCCCCCGCCAGGGTGTCCGCGGTGACCTGGGCCGGGGAGAGCTTCGCCAGGCGTGCCTTCTCCTCCCGGGTCGCCGGGGCGTCGATCCGCTCGTAGGCGGGTTCGCCGAAGCGCGCGGTCAGTTCGGCGTAGTGCTGCGACGGCGTCCTGCCGGTGACCGCGGTGATCTCGGAGGCGAGCAGCGCGAGGATGATGCCGTCCTTGTCGGTGGTCCACACCGAGCCGTCGCGGCGCAGGAAGGACGCCCCGGCCGACTCCTCGCCGCCGAAGCCGAGGGTGCCGTCGACCAGTCCGTCCACGAACCACTTGAAGCCGACGGGCACTTCGACCAGCTCGCGCTTCAGGTCGGCGGCGACCCGGTCGATCATCGCCGACGACACCAGGGTCTTGCCGATGCCCGCAGCCGACGGCCACTGCTCACGGTGCGCGTACAAGTGCCCGATCGCGACGGCGAGATAGTGGTTGGGGTTCATCAGGCCGGCGTCCGGGGTGACGATGCCGTGCCGGTCGGCGTCGGCGTCGTTGCCGGTCGCGATGTCGAAGCGGTCGCGCTGCCCGATGAGGGACGCCATCGCGTACGGCGACGAGCAGTCCATGCGGATCTTGCCGTCCCAGTCGAGCGTCATGAACCGCCAGGTGGGGTCGGTGAGCGGATTGACCACCGTGAGGTCGAGTCGGTGCTCCTCGGCGATGCGGCCCCAGTAGGCGACGGACGCCCCGCCCAGCGGGTCGGCGCCGATGCGGACGCCGGCCGCGCGGATCGCGTCCAGGTCCAGGACGCTCGGCAGGTCGGCGACGTACGTGCCGAGGAAGTCGTAGCGGCCGGTGTTCGGCGCGGCGAGGGCGCGGGCGTACGGGATGCGGCGGACGTCCTTGAGGCCGCCGCGGATGATCTCGTTGGCGCGCTCCTGGATCCAGCCGGTGGCGTCCGAGCCGGCGGGGCCGCCGCTGGGCGGGTTGTACTTGAACCCGCCGTCGGCGGGCGGGTTGTGGGACGGGGTGACGACGACGCCGTCGGCGAGTCCCGTGCCGCGGCCCCGGTTGTGGGTGAGCACGGCGTGCGAGACGGCCGGGGTGGGCGTGTAGCCGTCGGCGCTGTCGATCAGCACCGTCACGCCGTTGGCGGCGAACACCTCCAGGGCGGTGACCCGTGCCGGTTCGGAGAGGGCGTGGGTGTCCGCGCCGAGGAAGAGCGGCCCGTCGGTGCCCTGCGCTGCGCGGTACTCGCAGATGGCCTGGCTGGTCGCGGCGATGTGGTCCTCGGTGAACGCGGCCGCCAGTGACGAGCCGCGGTGCCCCGAGGTGCCGAACGCGACGCGCTGCCCCGGGTCGTCCAGGTCCGGGTGGAGCGCGTAGTACGCCGTGACCAGCCGAGCGACGTCGACGAGATCCTCGGGGCCGGCCGGACCGCCCGCTCGCTCGTGCTGCATGTGCCCACTCCTCCGCAAAAGGTCGGTTGTCACGCTTGCGGAGACATCTTTCCCCGCCGGGGCGTCGCCGCGCGAGTGGGCTCGGTCCGCCCCGGCCCCTTCGGCGTCAGATGCGTCCGCCGGTCATCCGGGTCAGGGGGCCGTGGCCCTGGCGTTCCGCGCGGCGGCCCACCGCGTAGGAGGCGGCGGTCAGCGCGGTCAGTCCGGCGGCGGCGCCCGCGGCGACCAGCCGGCGGTTGGCGATGACCGTCCAGGCGGTCTTCGCGCCCGCGGCGACCTGCCCGGAGGCGGTGACGACGGCGCGGCGGCCGGCCTCCACGCCCTTGACGGCGGACTGGGCGGCGCCGTTCGCCGCGCGCGCGGCGCGTTCGGCGCCGGACGTGGCGGCCGACGCGGCGTCACCGGCCTTGCCCGCGGCGCCGTTGGCGGCGCTCTTCGCGGACTCGGCCGCCTTGCCGGTGGCCTTGTCGGCGGTCGCGGCGGCCTTGGACGCCGTGGACCCGGCGGTCGAGGTCTTCCGGTTGGCGTTCTTGTTCTGTTCGGTCATGGACACCGGTTTGCCGCAGTGCCGGTCGGCAAACACATCCGGTCACGAGGCGCCGCTCACGGTCGTGGGCCGTCAACCGGCCGGAGACGACGCGGGCTTGAGATTGCCGACCGGGACCGGGCTGTCCCGGGCTTCCGGGGGTACAAGGAGGACGGCACACACACGCCGACGCCTACCGAGAGGAGTCGCCATGCCCGGCATGGTGGAGCGCATCAAGCAGTTCGCCCGGAGTCCGCAGGGGCGCCGCACGGCCGAGCAGGTGCGGCGGGCCGCGGCCGATCCCCGGCGGCGGGCGCAGGCCCAGCGGCTGCTGGGACGGCTGCGCGGCGGCCGGCGCTGAGCCGGCCCCGGCCCTGACGTCCTCCGCGCCCCCGTGCGGGGTGCAGGCAGATGACCGGAAGGGACTTCATGAACGAATCGTCGGTCCGCACCGTGGGCTGGGCCCGCTCCCTGCCGATGGGCCAGGGGGTGAAGGCGGCCCGTGACTGGGCACAGGAGCACCTCGCCTCCCTGGGGTGGGACGAGAGTGCGCCCGAGACGGTCCACTCCGTGCTGCTCACGGTGTCGGAGCTGGTCACCAACGCGCATGTGCACGCCGGTACCGACGCGCAGCTGGTGATGTCGTGGGACACCCGCTGCCTGCACATCTCCGTGCACGACGGGTCCGCCGCCCTGCCCACGCCGCGCGAGCCGAGCGAGGAGCGGCTCGGGGGGCGCGGCATGCTCCTGGTCGACGTCCTCGCCGACACCTGGGAGGCCCGGCCCTGCCCGCACGGCAAGACGGTCACCGCCTGCTTCCGCGCGCCGGAGGCCGTCACCTCGATGTGATCACCCCGGTGGGAGACGCGGACCCGGCCCGGCCTACGATCGGTCGGGCCGACCCCCGCAAGGAGCCCCGCACGGTGACCGCCGTCCTGCCCCCGTACCCCGCCACGCCCGCCCTGCCGGCCCCGCGCCGGCTGACCCGCACCGAGGACGGTGAACGGCTGCACGCCCTGCTGTGGACCGCGGGCCCCGGGCGCCGGACGATCAGCAGCGCGGTGCTGGGCGGCGGCATCGGCCCGCGGGCGTGGATCCTCAACGCGCAGGTGGCGCACGGTTACCGGCGCACCGACCCCGAGCGGCACCTCGCCTCCCTCGCCGCGGACGCCGGCGTGCACGGTCCGGGCGTGGGTCTGATGACGGCGGCCGACGTGTCGGCGTACGCGCACGCGCGCGACGCGGGCGTGGAGGCGTTCGTCACAGCGGGCGTGGACGTGCGCGGCTGGGCGGCGCGGCCCGGTGAGGGCGCGGAGGGCGCCCCGGACCCGGGCACGATCAACGTCGTGGTGGCCGTTCCGGCCGCGCTGACCGACGCGGCGCTGGTGAACGCGGTGGCGACGGCCACGGAGGCGAAGGTCCAGGCGCTGGTGGAGAGCGGCTACGACTGTTCCGGCACCCCGACCGACGCGGTCTGCGTCGTCGCCGACGCCCCCGCCCCGCACCGGGAGACGCACGCGTTCGCCGGGCCGCGGTCGCTGTGGGGGGCGCGGCTCGCGCGCGCCGTGCACCGGGCCGTGCGGGACGCCGTGAGACATGAAACACCTGCTCCGGGGTATTGAGCGCCTTATGGACCGCCTTGCCGACCAGGCAGGTTGCTTCGCGGGCATGGATGGGGGAGCGTTGCCGCCGTACCTGCTCATGCCGACGAGAGAGGGGGTGGGTGCGCGGCGCGCACCCCGTTCGTGATCTCTTCCCCCGGTTCCAGCGCCGATCCGTGCGATGCGCGCGACGGATCCGTCCCCGCCTGGGACGACGCGCCCTGCCCCGTTCTGGTGCTGGACTCACGCGGCCGGATCGCCGGCCGCAACCGTGCCGCCCGCCGCCTCACCGCGTCCTCCCCCGGCTCCGACGTCCCGCCGTCGTGGCTGGCCGAGGCGCACCGGCGTCATGTCGCCGGAACTCCCGACCCGACTCCGGGCACGCCGGCCGGGACCTTCGGCAGCCGCTCCTACGAGGCCCGGCCCTCCCCCACCCGGGACGGCCATGTGGCCTGGTGGCTGTTCGACCGCACCGACCTCGCACAGGCTCATGAGACCGTGCGGGAGACCCGTGAACGGGCCGACGCCGCCTCCCGCCTCTTCAGCACCCTGCTGTCGTCCCTGAACGTGCCGCGCTGCGCGGAGGTCGCCGCCCGGATGGCGACCGACCACCTCGCCGAGGCCGCCGTGCTGATCACTCCGCCGACCGGGCACCGGTACGCCGTCACCCACGCCCTGCGCGGCCGGCGCGTGGTGCAGGAGACGCGGCAGATCGACCCGCTCACCGTTCCCGGGCTCGACGAGGCCCTGCGCGGCTTCCCGCCGGTGCCGGCCCGCTGGATCAACCCGGACGCCATCCCGGACTGGGTGATCCCCGAGGGCTTCTCCGGGCCGGTGGGTTCTGTGCTGGTCACGCCGCTGCCCGGGCACGGGGTGCCCGCGGGCGCGCTGATCCTGCTGCGCTCGGACACCGAGAAGGGGTTCTCGCCGGAGGAGGAGGTGTTCGCCCGGCTGTTCGCCTCCCGCGCGGGCACCGCCCTGTCGGCGGCGCGCCTGTACAGCGAGCAGACGGCCATCACCGCCACCCTGATGCGGGAGCTGCTGCCGCCGCCGCTGAGCCGTGTGCACGGCGTCGACTACGCGGGCCGCTACCGCACCGCCCTGGACCACGAGCGGGTCGGCGGCGACTTCTACGACGTCCACCCCGGCCCCGACGAGTCCGCCGAGACGTTCGTCGCGCTGGGCGACGTGGCCGGCAAGGGACTGGACGCGGCGGTGCTCACCGGCAAGATCCGCAACACGCTGCACGCGCTGCTGCCGCTCGCCTCCGACCACCTCCGGGTGCTGCGCATGCTCAACGGCGCCCTGCTCACCTCCCACCACGCCCGGTTCGCCACCCTGGTGCTGGCCTCGGTGAAGCGCCAGGACGGCGGTGCGGTACGGCTGCGGCTCACCAGCGCCGGGCATCTGCCGCCGCTGGTGGTGCGCGCGGACGGCCGGGTCGAGGAGATGCCCACGCAGGGCACCCTGGTGGGCGCGCTGCCCGAGGTGACCGCACGTACCGTGGAAACGGTCCTCGCGCCGGGCGACACCTGCCTGCTCTACACCGACGGCATCACCGAGGCCCGCGGCGGCCCCCTGGGCGACGAGCTGTTCGGCGAGGAGCGGCTGCGGCAGGCCCTCGAGGGATGCGGCGGCATGCCGGGCGAGGCGCTGGTGGAACACGTACAGATGCTGGCCGCGCAGTGGCTGGAGCCGGGGAGCCGCCACGACGACATGGCCGTCGTGGCCATCACCGCTCCGCGGGGCGGCACCTCGGCGGGCGACCGCGCACCGGCCGGCGCCGGCGGACGAGCACGGAGGAAGGCATGAGCGGACCCCGGGCCTCGGCCGGCGAACTCGGCGAGGCGCTGTGGGAGGCGGTGATCGACGGCGACGAGTACGACGCCGTCGACGTGGTCCGCGGCGCGCTGACGGACGGCTGGCAGGAGGAGGACCTGCTGCTGGACGTGGTCGCGGCGGTGCAGGCGCGGATCGGCCTGGAGTGGGCCGCCGACCGCATCACCGTCGCCCAGGAGCACGCGGCGACGGCGATCAACGAGCGGGTGATCACCGCCCTGGTGCACCACCGCTCCGGTACGCGCCCCGCCGGCCACCGGGGCCGGGTCACGGTGAGCTGCGTCGACGGCGAATGGCACGCGTTCCCCGCGCGGCTGGTCGCCGAGACGCTGCGGCTGCGCGGCTGGCAGGTCGACTACCTCGGCGCCCAGACGCCGACCCCGCACCTGGTCGCGCACCAGCACCACACCAACTCCGACGCCGTGCTGCTCTCCGGTTCGATCCCCACGCACCTGCCGCGGGCGCACACCGCGATCACCGCCTGCCGCTCCGTGGGCGTGCCGGTGGTGGCGGGTGGCCGGGCGTTCGGCGTGGACGGGCGGTACGCGCGCACCCTGGGCGCCGACGCGTGGGCGCCGGACGCGCGGGGCGCCGCGGCCGTGCTGGAGGCCGGGCTCGCGAGACCGACGGGCGTCCGGCAGGCCGTCGACGACCTGCCGCATCTGGCCGACCAGGAGTACAGCATGGTCGTCCAGGCGCGCGGCCGGCTGGTCAAGGAGACGCTGGCGGAGCTGGAACGGCGCTTCCCGCCGATGCGGGAGTACAGCGACGCGCAGCGCGAGCGCACGGCCGAGGACCTGGCGCATGTCGTCGACTTCCTGGCGACCGCCCTCTACGTCGACGCCGTCGAGGTGTTCACCGACTTCCTGGGCTGGACGGCCGACGTGCTGTCCGCGCGCAACGTGCCGCCGCACTCCCTGGTGACCGGCCTGGACATCCTCGCCGACCATCTGCGGGACTTCCCGCGCGCCCTCGCCACGGTCCGCGCCGGCGCCGCCCATCTGACGGGCAGGACCGACCCGGCGGTCACGGACACGGTGGTCTGACAGGGGGCGCTCCGGCTCGCTCCTGCGCCCCCCTTCACGTCACCCCCGGCGTCCCGCCGCCCCCGCCAGCCCGCGCAGCAGCGCGCTGCGGCCGCGGTCCGGGACGGTCCAGAGGGGCTGGCCCCGGACGCCCCAGCGTTCCAGCAGGGCGTTCGCGGCGAGGAAGCCGGTGGTCGCCGCGCGTTCCATCAGGGCGACCGGCAGGGACGTACGGACCAGGTCGCCCGCCACCATCAGGCCCGGGTCGGGCGTGCGGACCGTGGGCCGGTCCTGGTAGCCGCCCACCGGGAAGAGAGGGCAGTCGGTGCCCCACTCGTGGCGGGCGTCGACGATGCCCGCCTTCCGGGTCTCCGGGTGGACGTGGTGCAACTGGTCGAGCAGCCGCTTCTGTTCGACCTCCGGGGACGCCTCCGGGGGCAGGGCGTAGGCGTGCAGTTCGACGACGGAGCCGCCGGTGCGGGCGGCCCAGCGGGCGGCCTCGTCCTCGTACCGTTCGAGGACGCTGACGTTGTCGAGGGTGCCGTAGCCGCTGGTGCCGAGGAAGCCGGGCCGTTCGGGGGCCACGGGGCGGTCCAGCCAGAGGCGGGAGACCAGGAACGGCGGGGCGTTGCGCAGCCGCGCGATCCGCTCCCGCCAGGGTGGGTCGCCGAGCCGGACGGAGCGGTCGACGAGGGCGCGCAGTCCGACGGCGTCCAGGGCGAGCACCACGGTGTCGTGGCGGCGCTCGTCCCGGTCGGTGGCGATCTCGTACCCGCCGTCGTCCAGGGGTTCGACGTGCTCGACGGGGGTGGAGGTGCGCAGGTCCGCGCCGTGCCGCTCGAGCAGGGCGGCGAGCGGCTCCCACAGGGCCGCGGGGAAGGGCGCGGCCGGCACGTCGAAGAGCAGGCCCTCGGAGGAGCCGAGGAAGTAGATGTGGAACATCAGCGCCATCTCGGCCGCCGACAGAAGGCGCGGGTCGGCGAAGAAGCTGCGGGAGAACACCTCGAACGCCAGATGCCGGGCGCTCTCCGGGAAGCGGACCGCGTCGAGGAAGTCGTGCGCGCTGACCGCGTCGAGGCGTTCGTAGATCTCGGGCACGCGGACGTCGAGCAGCGGCAGGGCGGCCGCCGCGTTCATCCGGGGCAGGTCGCGCAGCGGGAAGGACGGGCTGAGCGCGGCGAAGCCGAGCGCGCTCCACGGCGGGGTGCGGGGCACGTGCCGGAAGCTGTCGTGCATGCCGTCGCGGTGCCGCAGCGGGTAGTCGGGCAGCGGGGTGAGGCGTTCCAGGGCGGGGTCGGTGCGCCGGAGCAGGCCGCGCAGGTTGTAGTACTGCCGGAAGAAGGCGTGGAAGCCGCGGCTCATCGTCGCGGGCGTGCCGTCGGCCAGGTCGACGGGCCAGCCTCCGACGCGTCCGCCGAGGTAGGGGCGGGCTTCGTAGAGGGTGACGTCGACGCCGCGTTCGGCGAGGGCGGTGGCGGCGGCCAGTCCGGCGATGCCGCCGCCGACGACGGCGGTGCTGGGCCTGCGGTCGCCGTCGACGCGGGGCGCGCCGGGCGGGGGCAGGACCACGCGGGCGCGGCGGTCGCGGCCGCGGCGGGCGGCGGCCGGGCGGGGCGGTCGGGTCATCGCGCGGTCTCCGTCGTGGTGGGGCGGCGCCCGGTGAAGGTGTGGGTGATGCCGGTCTGCCAGCCGGGCAGCGGCAGGCGGCGCACGCTGTCGAAGCCGTTGGTGCGCAGCCGGTCCGCGAACCGGTCGGCGGTGTCGAACTCGACGACGCTGCGCCACAGATGGCGGTACAGGTCGCCGTCCCCGAGCAGGGTCGCCACGGGCTGGACGACGCCCCGGCAGACCAGGGTCCACACGGCGCGGTCGGTGCGGCGGCCGCCGAGGGTGTACTCGTGCACGGCGAGGCGTCCGCCGGGGGCGAGCAGGCCGTGCACGGTGCGCAGCACGGCGTCGGGGTCGGTGACGTTGCGGAACAAGTAGGCGGCGAACACCGCGTCGAAGGGACCGGCCACCCCGGCCTCGGCGAGCCGCTCGGCGGGTGCGTGGGTGAATGTGACGTTCGGCGGCCAGGTCTTGGCGGCGGCCCTCTCCAGCATGCCGGCGGAGGCGTCCACGGCGGTGATGTCGGCGCTGGGCAGCACCTCGGCGAGCGCGGCGGTGGAGGCGCCGGTGCCGCAGCCGAGGTCGAGCACGCGCAGCCCCTCGCCGCCGCGGGGCAGGCCGAGGCGGCGTGCGGAGCGGCGCAGATGGGCGTGGTATCCGGGGTTGGCGGCCACGAGGGTGTCGTAGCTTCGGGCGGCGTGGTCGAAGGCGGCGGCGAGGTGCTCGTCGCGCAGGAGGGTCATGGGGTCTCCGGGGTGGCAGGGGCGGGGCACGACAGGGGGTCAGGGGCCTTCGTAGGGGCGGCGGGGCAGGCCGGGCAGTTCGAGGGCGGAGCGGAGCATCGGGCCGACCGGCGCGTGCAGGCCGACGGCGAGGTCCTCGTGCAGGCGGGTGTCGCCGTCGAGGAACCGCAGCAGCCGCCGCATGGGGACGCGGTCGAACAGACGGCAGAACAGGGCGGGTCCGTCGGCACGCCCGCCGGCCAGGGCGCGCAGCAGCACGGCGTCCATGGCCCGGGAGCGGGCCGAGTGGGCGGGCGGCGGCTCCGGGCGGCGCCCCTGGCGGAGGGCGTCGGCGACGGCGCGGGTCTGGCGCTGGAGGCCGGCGAAGGTGTAGCCGGTGGAGGGGCGGGTGGCGCCGCCCGCCGCGCCGATGCGGAACACGGACCGGCCGGTCCGGCGGGGCATCTCCGCGTCGGTCATCGGGATGACGCCCGTCTCGGTGGACAGCACCTCGAGGTCGCCCAGCCGGAGCACGTCGTCGGTGTAGTGGCGTACGGCGGCCTCGTAGGCGTCGGAGGTGAGGGGGCGGGGGGAGAACTCGGTGTACTCCACCAGGGCGTCGTGCCGGCCGAGGGGCAGGACGTAGCCGAAGGACAGGCCGTCGGCGGGCTGCGGGGTGCGGAAGTCCATCAGCTCGGCGGTGGCGGGGGCGAAGGCGGGCCGGGCGGTGCGCACGAACCAGCCGTGGAAGTGCTGGAGCAGCGTGGTGCGGGCCGCGGGCAGGCTGCCGGGCGGGCGGGAGTCGAACACCCAGCGGGCGCGTACGACGCGGGCGTTCCCGTCGCCGTCGCGCAGCCGCACCAGCGCTCCCCCGGGTACGTCCTCCACGGCGTCGACGGTGCCCTCGACGCGCCGCACCCCGTCGTGGCCTGCCAGGTCGCGGGCGACAAGGTACTCGAAGTCGTCGGAGCGGATCATCTTGTAGCGCAGCGGCGCGATGTCCCCGTGGATGGGGCGGCCGGCCCGGTCGCGGACCCGCAGCCGCCGCCAGGACGCGGTGACGGCGGCGTCGAAGCGGCCGGGGCCCGCCTCCCAGAAGCACCAGGTGCGGCGCGGTGGCCGCAGCGGTCCGGGGGGCGCCTCCACCAGGGCGACGGACGGCACCCGGCGCCCGCTGCCGGGACCGGCCAGCCGGTGGGCGAGGGACAGTCCGGCCGCCCCGGCCCCGACGATCGCGACGTCCGCCTCCAGCACGCCGGCACCACCCTCCTCGGTACGACGCCGTGCGGATGCGCACGGCGCTGTGTTTTCGTCCGTGTGCCCGGTCGGATCCGGGTCACTCTGACGTGAGACGACGGGCGCGACCGGGAAGGCATGCGCCGGTCGTCCGGCGTACCGGAGCGATGCGCATGCCGACGAGAGGAAGACACCGGATGCTCCCGATTGGGGCCAAGAGACACCGCGCGACGATGCGGTCGCGCGCGCCGCGCCCGGCCCGTCCGCCGGGACCCACCGTCCGGGTGCGGTCCGTCCGCGTGACGGCGGGGACGGCGAACGGCGGTACGGCGGGGCGCCGTGTGCCATGCGGGCGTACGGCCGGAGCGGGGTCCGGGCGGTGACCCGGACCGTTCCGGGGCGCACGGACCATGTCGTCGTCGTGGGGGCCGGGCTCGCCGGTCTGTCGGCGGCGCTGCACCTGCTGGGCGCGGGCCGGCGCGTCACCGTGGTCGAGCGCGACGAGCTGCCGGGCGGGCGCGCCGGGCGCATGGAGATCGACGGGTACCGGATCGACACCGGGCCCACCGTGCTGACCATGCCCGACCTGGCGGACGAGCCGTTCGCCGCGGTCGGGGACAGCCTGCGCGAGCGGGTGGAGCTGGTGCCGCTGCACCCCGCCTACCGGGCGCGGTTCGCCGACGGCAGCAGCCTCGACGTGCACACCGGGGCCGAGGCGATGGCCGCCGAGGTGGAGCGGTTCGCCGGGGCCCGGGAGGCGGCGGGCTACCTGCGGATGCGTGACTGGCTGGAGCGGCTGTACCGGGCGCAGATGCGCCGGTTCATCGACGCCAATTTCGACTCGCCGCTCGGTCTGCTCCATCCGGACCTGGCGCGGCTGGCGGCGCTCGGCGGCTTCGGCCGGCTGGACGCGCGCATCGGCGGCTTCCTGCACGACGAGCGGCTTCGCCGGGTGTTCTCCTTCCAGGCGCTGTACGCGGGCGTCCCGCCGGCGCGGGCGCTGGCCGCGTACGCGGTGATCGCGTACATGGACACGGTCGCCGGGGTGTACTTCCCGCGCGGCGGGATGCACGCGCTGCCGCGGGCGATGGCGGACGCCGCCGCCGACGCGGGCGCCGACCTGCGGTTCGGGCGGGAGGTGACCCGGCTGGAGCGTTCCGGCGGCCGGGTCACGGCGGTGGTGGCGGGCGACGAACGGATCCCCTGCGACGCGGTCGTCCTCACCCCCGACCTGCCGGTCGCCTACCGGATGCTCGGCGGGGCGCCCCGGCGCCCGGTGCGGCTGAAGCACTCGCCGTCCGCGGTGGTGCTGCACCTGGGCACCGACCGGACCTGGCCCGAACTGGCGCACCACACCCTCTCCTTCGGCGCGGCGTGGCGCGGCACGTTCGACGAGCTCACCCGTGCCGGGCGGCTGATGAGCGACCCGTCGCTGCTGATCACCCGGCCCACCGCCACCGACCCGTCGCTCGCGCCCCCGGGACGCCATCTGCACTACGTGCTCGCGCCCTGCCCGAACACCGACATCGGGCCGGGCGCGGCCGAGTGGGCGGACCTGGCGCCGCGCTACCGGGACTCGGTGCTGCGGACTCTGGAGGAGCGCGGCCTGACCGGGCTGGCCTCCGCGATCGAGACGGAGTGCGTGGTCACGCCCGCCGACTGGGCCGCGCAGGGGCACGCGGCCGGTACGCCGTTCGCCACCGCCCACACCTTCGCCCAGACGGGCCCCTTCCGGCCCCGCAATCTGGTGCGCTCCGCCGAGAACGCGGTGCTGGCCGGCTGCGGCACCACGCCCGGCGTCGGCGTGCCGACCGTGCTGCTGTCCGGGAAGCTGGCAGCGCGGCGCATCACCGGCGCGCGCGGCCCCTCCGGAGGCGCGTCGCTCTCGTCCTCCGCCTCGTCTTCCGCCCAGGAGGCCCTGCATGACCGAGCGTGAACTGGACGCGGCGGGCGTCACCGATCCCGCGCTCCGCGAGGCGTACCGCCACTGCCGCCGGCTCAACGCCCGGCACGGCCGGACGTACTTCCTCGCCACCCGGCTGCTGCCCGTGGAGCGGCGGCCGGCCGTGCACGCCCTGTACGGCTTCGCCCGCTGGGCGGACGACATCGTCGACGCGCTCGGCACGGGCCCGGACACCGCCCGCCGGGACGCCGAACTGGCGGCCCTGGAGAGGGAGCTGGAGAAGGGGCTGCGGGACGGGGAGAGCGCCGAGCCGGTGGTGCGGGCCCTCGCCGACACGGCGCGGCGCTACCGCATCGACCACGCCCACTTCGCCGACTTCATGACCGCCATGCGCTCCGACCTGGTGGTCACCGACTACGCCGACTACGCGGCCCTGCGCCGGTACATGCACGGGTCGGCGGCCGTGATCGGGCTGCAGATGCTGCCCGTCCTCGGCACGGTCGCCGACCGGGAGACGGCCGCCCCGCACGCGGCGGCCCTCGGCGTCGCCTTCCAGCTGACCAACTTCCTGCGTGACGTGGGCGAGGACCTGGACCGCGGGCGGGTGTACCTGCCCGCCGACCTGCTCGCCGCGCACGGCGTCGACCGGGAACGGCTGCGCTGGAGCCGGGACACCGGCCGTCGCGACCCGCGCATCACCTCGGCGCTGCGCGCCTTCGAACGGCTGACGCGGGGCGTGTACCGGCAGGCGGCGCCGGGCCTCGCGATGCTCGAACCGGTGTCCCGCCCCTGCATCCGCACCGCGTTCGTCCTGTACGGCGGGATCCTGGACGCGGTGGCGGAGGACGGGTACGCGGTGCTGCACCGGCGGGCGGTGGTACCGCGCAGGCGGCGCGCCGTGGTCGCCGCGGACGGGCTGGTCCGGGTGGCCTCGGCCCGGCTGCGCGCCGGCTCGGCCGCCGCCCGGCGACCGGACGGCGTTCCGCCGACGGGTGCGGAGCCGGTGGAGCCGCGGATGGTCGAGGAGGTCGCGTGATGGCGGGTGACGGACGCGGGCGCCGGCGGCTGCCGCTCTCCCTGCGCCGCGACGCGGTGGCGTGGGAACGGCAGCGCCCCACCTGGCGGGACGCCAGGCCCGCCCTGATCGCGGGCGCGCTGAAGCGGGCGCAGGCACGCCCGTCGGGCAACTGGTACGTCGTGGGCGCCTCCCGCGACGTCGGCGGCGGCCGCCCGCTGGGCCGGACGGTCGCGGGACAGGAAGTGGTGGTCTGGCGCGATACGGGCGGCCGCGTGGTCGCGGGGCCGGGCGTCTGCCCGCACCTGGGCGCACCGCTGCGGGACAGCCCGGTGCGCTGCGGCACCCTCGTCTGCCACTGGCACGGACTGTCCCTGGACGGCGGGCCGTTCGCCGGCTGGGAGCCGTTCCCCGCGTACGACGACGGGGTGCTGGTGTGGGTGCGGCTGGACGCGGTGGGCGGCGAGGAACCGCTCGACGCGCCCGTGGTGCCGCGCCGCCCGGTCCCGGCGCGCGCCCTGTCGGCGGTGTACGCGGGGGTCGGCGTCTGCGAGCCGGAGGACGTCGTGGCGAACCGGCTCGACCCCTGGCACGGGGCCTGGTTCCACCCGTACTCGTTCGTCGACCTCACGGTGGCGGACGCGCCGGACGGCTCCGACGGTCCGGCGGCCGCGGACGAGGACGCGTTCGCGGTGGACGTGTCCTTCAAGGTGGCGGGCCGTCTGGTGGTGCCGGTGCGGGCGGTGTTCACGGCTCCCGAGCCGCGGACGGTCGTCATGCACATCACCGAGGGCGAGGGGGTCGGCTCCGTGGTCGAGACCCACGCGACCCCCCTGGGCCCGGACGTGTCGGGCCGGCCGCGCACGGCGGTGATCGAGGCGGTGGTCGCGGCGTCGGACCGCCGCGGCTTCGCCCTCGCCCGGGCCGCGGCGCCTCTGCTCCGCCCCCTGGTCCGGGCCGCCTCCGGCCGCCTCTGGCGCGACGACCTGGCCTACGCGGAACGCCGCTGGGCGCTCCGTTCGACGGGCCGGTTCCCGGGGGCGTAGACGCCGGCCCGCCCGGCGGGGACGCCGGGCGGGCCGTGGACGGACCGGGCTTTACGCCAGAGGTGACGTCATCGCGTCGCCGCCTCCGCGTCCGCGGCGCCGCCTCCGCCGAGGAGGCCGGTGTGGGTCAGCGAAGCGCGGGCCTCCAGGCGAGGGAGGTAGTGGCGGGTCGCCCTGGTGACCACCGCCGGCAGGGCGGCCCGTACCGGCTGGGCCAGGCGGAGCCAGCGGGGGTGGTAGACCGCCGTGCTGCGGCGTTCGACCGCCAGGGCGAGGCGGGACGCGGCGCGGTCCACCGCGTACACGTCCCGCACCGGCCACGGCATGTGCCCGCGCAGCTCCCGCATCACGGTGTGGCGGTCGGCGTCCTCGATCAGGTCGGTGCCGATCCAGGTCAGGTAGCCGAGGCCGACGGCCACGCCGAGATGGGCGACCTCCGCGCGCAGGGAGTGGGCGAAGGCCTCCACGCCCGCCTTGGAGGCGCAGTACGCGCTCATCATCGGGGCGGCGCCGATGGCGGCCAGCGAGGCGATCTGGAGGTGGTAGCCCTTGGTCGCCGTGAGGTCGGGCAGGAACGCGCGGGCGGTGTTCGCGCTGCCGGTGAGGTTGACGTCGACGATCCTCCGCCACTGCGCCGGGTCGGAGTCGGCGAACGGCCCGGCGTCCGCCACGGCCGCGTTGGCGACGACCACGGACGGCGTGCCGAGCCCGGTCCGGACCGCGTCCGCCGCACGCGCCAGCGCCGCGTCGTCGGTGACGTCGGCCTCGTGGGCGAGGGCGGGCACGGGCAGCTCGTCGGCGAGCTGTCGCAGCCGCTCCCCCTCGTGGCCGAGCAGCGCCACCCGCATGCCCCGTCCGGCGAGTTCCCGGGCGAGGGCGGCGCCGATGCCGCGCGCGGCCCCGGTGACCACGGCGGTGCGTCCGCTCAGCGGGCGGCCGCTCATCCGTCGTCCCCGCCGGTGATCCGCGGGTCGGTGTCGGGGCGTGCGGTGTGGTGCGGGTGGCCCGCGGTCCTGCGGGCCTCCTTCATCTCCGCCTCGTAGAGGTGGTCGCGGCCGTCGGCCAGCTCCTCCACCGCGGCCTGCTCCAGCTCCCGGAAGGGCCGGTAGTACGTGCTGTCGTACGCCTCGACGATCTGGAACGTCCAGTGGCCGGGGATGACGTTGCGGCCCAGCACCTGGGTGCGGACGGTCTCCGCCCAGTCCGGGTGTCCGGCCTTGTGCAGCAGTTCCACGGCCCGGTCCAGCTCCAGGTCGGCGGTGCCGGTGAGCTGGTGGAAGCTGTACAGATGGCCGCGGGCCCGTTCGGTGGTCTCCAGCGCCTTCGACAGGGATCCCAGTGCCTCGACCGTCTCGTCGCTGACGCCTTCGGGCCGCCGGTGCCGGCGGTCGGGGCCGTCCTCGGGCTGTCCGTTCCGTTCGTCGTGTCCGCTCATCGTCTCGCCTCCTTCTGTGGTCGGCCGTCCGTCCGGCGGGTGACCGGGGACGGGGTCATGCGGGCCGCCCGCCCCGGTCGGGCTGCCGGTGTCCGGTGCGGTCGCGGTGGGCCAGCAGCCGCTGGGCGGCGGCCAGGGCGGGCGCGAAGGACGGGCGCAGCGCGGCCCGCGCGGCGTTGGCGCCGGGCGCGCCGTGCACGCCGCCGCCCGGGTGGGCGCCGGCGGACGCCAGGTACAGGCCCTTGACGGGGGTCTCGGGCCGTCCGGTGCCGGGGGCGGGCCGGAAGAACAGCTGCTGGTGCATGGCGGTGGTGCCGCCGTTGATGGCACCGCCGTGCAGGTTGCGGTCGAGGGACTGCAGCGTGGGCGGGGCGAGGATCCGCCGGGCCCGGACGCGGTCGCGGAAGCCGGGCGCGAAGCGCTCCACGTGGGCTTCGACGCGGTCGGCCATGCGTTCCTGCTCGTCCTTGTCCCAGGAGCCGGTGAGCCCGTCGCCGCCCGCGTCCCCGGCGACCCGGTGCGGGACGTGGGTGTAGGCCCAGGCGGACTCGGTGCCCTGCGGGGAGCGGGTCGGGTCGGAGGTGGTCATCTGCCCGAACAGGGAGAACGGGCGGTCGGGCACCTGTCCCATGGCGAGCTGGGCGGCGAAGCGGGTGAGTTCGTCGAGCCCGTCGGCGAGATGCACGGTCCCGGCGCCGGCGGCCTGCTCGCACCGCCACGGCACGGGGCCGTCCAGCGCCCAGTCGACCTTGAAGGTCGCGAAGTCCCACTGGAAGCGCTCCAGGTCGGACAGCAGTTGCCGGGGCAGGTCCTCGGGGGCGACGAGCTCCCCGTAGAGGGCCGGCACGGACACGTCGGCGAGGACGGCGCGCCGGGCGGGGACGGTCTCCCCGTCGGCGAGACGTACGGCGACCGCCCGCCCGTCGCGGACGACGACACGCTCGACGTGCCGGCCGCACCGCACCACACCCCCGCGTGACTCGAGGCGCCGCACGAGAGCGCCGGTGAGCGCGCCCGCGCCGCCGACCGGCACGGGGAAGCCGTAGGTCTGTCCGAGCATGGACATCAGCCAGCCGAAGCCGCCGCTGCCGGCGGCCTCGGGCGCGAGATCGGCGTGCAGGGCGTTGCCCGCGAGCAGCAGCCCGCCGCCCGCGCCGCGGAACTCCTCCTCCGCCATGCGCCGCACCGGCAGCACAAGGGTCCGCGCCATGCGCAGCCCGCCGGTGCCGCGCAGCCGTACGGCGAGCCGCAGCCCGGAGCGGACCGGCGGGAACGGCGTGAACAGGGCGTCCAGCAGGTCGGGGCGCAGCCTCTCCCACAGGGCGTGCAGCCGGCGCCAGGCGTCGCCGTCCCCGGGTGCGAAGGCGTCGAGGGAGTCCGCGGTGACGCCGACGTCGCGGTCCAGGACCGCGCAGCGGCCGTCGCTCAGCGGGTGGGCGACGACGTGCGGGGCGTGGCTCCAGCGCAGCCCGTGGTCCTCCAGGGCGAGCCCGGACACGACCGGGGACGCGGCGGCGAGCGGGTAGAAGGAGCTGCACAGGTCGCTGGCGAAGTCGGGGTGGACGCCGTGGTCGTGGCGCACGGCGCCGCCGGGGTCGGGCTGTTCCTCCAGGACCTGCACGCTCCAGCCGGCGTCGGCGAGCAGATTCGCCGCGACCAGGCCGTTGGGCCCGGCCCCGATGACGACGGCGTCAGCCACGGGCGCCTCCCGCGTCGGGCTCCGGCGCCACGACCTGGCCGAGCGGCCGGCGCTCCTCCGCCTCGGCGGCCTCGCTCTCGACGAGGTGCGCGAGCCGGGCGAGCATGGCCCGGTGGCGGATGTGGATGAGCGCCTCGACGGCCACGTTGTGCACCAGGCCGCCCGCGCCGCGCAGGGGATGCTCGTCGACCTTGACGAAGCACTGGTCGCCCCACGGCCGCAGCTCGATGGCGACGCGCGCGGTGCCCAGCGGCCCGGCCTTGGCCTCGAGTTCGAGCAGCTCGCCGGGGACGACGTGCCGGACGACGGACTCGTTCCGCAGCGTCAGCGGCCCGAGGCGCACCTCGAAGCCGATCGCGGAGCCGAGCTGGGGCCAGTGGCCGCGCACCGGCGTCGAGGAGGACGTGCCCACCACCCAGTCCGCGTAGCGGGTGCCGTCCTCCAGCACGGCCCACACGGACCGCGGGTCGGAGCGGATCAAGCGATGACGAACCGCCACTGTTGCCTCCTGTGTCCCTGAGCACCACCGGTCAGCTCTGAGTGCCCCGTCCGGCCGCCGTCAACCGGGAGGCGCCGCCGGTCGGGTCAGGCGGCGGGGCGGGTGGGGGCCAGCGCCCAGCGGATGCCGGCGGTGACGGCCGTCCCGAGCGGGCGGACGCACAGGCCCTCGGCGGGCAGGCGGGGCACCCGGAGCTCCCGGGACGCCCAGGGCGGCAGCAGCGACACCGCGTTCGCAGCGAGGACGCCGTACGGCAGCCGGGCGAGCAGCGGCACGGGCGGGTCGAGCAGCAGGAACCGGGCGGTGGCCAGGGCGTCCGGGGTGGCGTGCAGCTCGTCGCGGTAGGCGGCGAGCCGCTCGGCGAGCTGGGCCCGGTTCACGGGCGGGTCGGGGACGCCGAGGGCGGTGGCGATGCGCGCCATGTCGGCGACGTACCCGTCGCAGCCGGCGTCGTCCAGGGGGCGGGCGCCGTAGCGCTGGTGGGCGCGCAGGAACATGTCGACCTCGGCGACGTGCACCCAGCACAGCAGGTGCGGGTCGGAGGCCCGGTACTCCCGGCCGTCGGGCGCGGTGCCGCGGACCGTGCCGTGGACGGCGCGCACCCGGTCGACGGCCCGCTGGGCGCTGTCGGCGGTGCCGTACGTGGTGACGGCGAGGAAGGTGCTGGTCCGCTGGAGCCGGCCCCAGGGGTCGCCACGGAAGCCGGAGTGGGCGGCGACGGCGGCCATGGCGAGCGGGTGGAGCGACTGGAGGAGCAGGGCGGACAGACCGCCGATGAACATCGACGCGTCGCCGTGCACCCGGCGCACCGGGCGCTCGGGGCCGAACCAGCGGGGGCCCGGGGTGCCGTGGATGCGGGCGCGGTTGTCGGGCCCGTCCGGTCCGGCCACCCGCGAGAAGATGGCGTGGCCGATGCGGCCGCGCAGCGCCGAGGCGGGTTCGGCGATCCGTTTCATGCCCGTGGCGCCTCCTTCCGTCGGCGAGGACGGCCGGTGTCCTACGGCTACGTCTGCCCCGGTGCCCGCTCCCGTACCCCCCGTCCGGGGCGGAACGGTCAGGGGACGTCGCCCCGCCACTCGTACACCCGGTCGCCGGCCGCGCGGGGCGCGTACACCGCGCGGCCGCCGGGGCCGTAGCGGCCTATCTCGGTGGGCAGGCCCACGCCGTGCCGCCGCTCCGCCGGGCCGTGGTCGGTGACGTCCAGCAGCAGCCCGTCCAGCGGGCCGCCGGACAGCTCCGCGTACACCCGCCCCTCGCGCGGACCCGGGTCGTCGTGGTCCGCCCCGTACACCCTGCCGCGCATGAACTCCGTCTCGTCCATACCGGCAGGGTGGCATCCCCCACTGACAACGGCCCGCTACGCCGGTTCCTCCCGCACGGCCCCTGCCCACGGCGCCGACGCCCGCCCCTGGCTCCACGCCAGCAGCCCGTCCCCGTCGACGCAGACGATCCCGCACCGCTCGGCGTACTCCAGCGCCGGAACGGTGAACTCCCCGGTGGTGACGACGACGGCGACGTCGGCCTCGTGGACGGTGAAGCAGGTGCCGCCGAACCGCTGGAGGTCCTGCGAGCCGACCTTGTTGTCCTCGCCGTAGCGCTTGCACTGGACGACGAGGCGGCGGCCGTCGGGGGTCAGGGCCGTCACGTCGGCGCCGAGGTCGCCCGCGCCGCCCACCACCTGGACCTGCGTGCAGCCGTCCCGGACGCAGAGTTCCGCGGTGGCGGCCTCGAACTCGTCCGGTGTCAGGGCCTCGTGGTCGATGCCCTGGGCCACGGGCAGCGGTGAGGTGACCTCGTCGGGCGGACCGGCCTGGGCGGGGATGGTGAGCGGGGCCGGCGGCGGGGTGTCCAGGGCGTCGAGGGCGGTGGAGGTGCCCCGGGCCAGCGCGCGCCCGGCCTGCCGGGCGATCCGCGCCGCCGACAGGCGCCGCCTGCGGCGGCCGCGGGCCACGGCGACGGCGAGGACCAGGCAGAGCAGCACGACGGCCCACTCCGGGCGCCGTTGCACCGCCCCGGCCAGCGCGCGTACCGCCAGGCCCCCGGTGACCAGCGCCGCGGCGAGCAGGCCGAAGAACATGGCGGTGGAGCGCAGGTCGAAGCGCCGGCCGGGGCGCAGCACACGGGTACGACGCTCGGGCATGGTCACCGTGGTGACTCCTCTCTCTGGTCTCTCTGGCCGAAGATCACGTACGCCGTCTGCCCCCGATCGGCGCGATCACCGAATACGGGGTGGGCGGCCTGTTTTCGTTCCGGGCGGGAAAGAGGCGACCCGTGAGGGATGCCACGATGGTCGGGAACACGGCCGGACGGAGGAGAAGACGGACATGGACTGGCGGCTTTTCGCTCAGCGCATGGCGTCGATGGCCCGGGATCTGCTCGCGGAGCACACGCTCGACGCGACGCTGGAGCAGATCTCGCGCTCGGCGGTGGAGCTCGTGGACGGCTGCGACGCCTCGGGCATCCTCGTCCTCAGCGAGGGCCGGGTGCGGTCGCTGGCGCCGACGGACCAGTTCGTCACCGACAGCGACATGCTGCAGGGCGAGCTGCGCGAGGGGCCGTGCTTCGACGCGGCCCGGCCCGACCGCCCGGAGCGGGTCTTCCGCATCCCCGATCTGACGGCGCCCCCGGAGCGCTGGCCGCACTTCGTGCCCCGGGCCCGGGAGCTCGGGGTGGGCAGCATGATGGGCTTCCTCCTGTACACGCGGGAGGAGGAGCTGGGCGCCCTGAACATGTACTCGCGCAAGCCGGGGATGTTCACCGAGGACAGCGAGACGGCGGGCTGGCTGCTGGCGTCGCACGCGGCGGTCGCCTTCGCCACCGCCCGCACCGACGAGCAGATGCAGGAGGCCATCACCACGCGCCATCTGATCGGCGAGGCGATGGGCATCCTGATGGGCCGGCACCACGTCACGGAGGACCAGGCGTTCGATCTGCTGCGCACCCGGTCGCAGCGCACCAACACCAAGCTGCGGGACGTGGCGCGGGAGATCTGCGAGTCGGGCGGCGCGGAGCGCTGACCGCCCGGCTCGTCGGACGGCGCGCGCTCAGCGGGCGGCGGCGCCGGTCCAGGTGTGGGCGACGTCGATCACGAGACGCCCGTCGAGCTGCAGCACGCGGAACGGCAGCCGTCCGCGCACCCCGAGGCCGAGCTGGGTGTCGCCCTCGAAGCTGCCGGCGAACCGCGCGTCGCGGAACGTGCGGTACCCGGTGAGGTCGACGCCCGGCAGGGGGCGTCCGGAGCGCGCCGGATAGGTGGCCGCGCCCGTGTCGGGGTCGTACGCGGGCGCGGTGACGCGGACCTCGAGGATCGCGCCGCCGGAGACGGGGATGTGCCGTCCCGAGCCGTCCTGGTGCAGCCGGTCGACGTAGCGGACGGAGTAGCCGAGGTCGCCGCGCGCGGCGCCGGGCACGTCGACGACCATGCGGTCGTAGCAGTCGTTCCGGCCGGTGCGGACGTTCCGCACGGACTCGGACGTGGCGGCGGTGGCCGCCTTGCCGGTGCTGCCCCAGCCGGTGGGGCAGGCCGTGGCCGCGGCGGAGGCCGCCGGAGGGGCGGCCACGGCCGGAACCGCCGCCGTCACCAGCGTGGCGCCGAGCAGCACCGCCGTCGCACAGATTGTTCTTGCTTGAATCATTTTCGGCCCCTAGGACGACAACGTTCTGATATCGGGTGAGACGACCGGGATGACCCGATGGTTGCGGTCCGTTCGGCCGGTCGCCGTACCGGCGCGCATGGCACATGCTGGTGGGGAGCGGACGAACGTCCCGTTCCGTGCGCACCGGGAGGGCGTCACATGGGTGGTGCAGCCGCCGCACCGCGCGGGGAGCGGCCGGCGGGCCTGCCCGTACCCGACGCGGAGGAGGGCCGGACCGGGCGCGGCGAGGCCCGTGTCGAGGACGCGCTCGCGGACGCCGTGGTGAAGGCCGTGCGGGACACCGGAGGGTACGGCGGGGCGGTGTACCTGCGTTCGCGGGACCGCAGGTCGCTGGTGCTCTGCGTGATGTCCGGCGTGCCCCGCTCGCTGCTGAAGCCGTGGTGGCGGATCCCGGTGAGCGGCGCGCTGCCGATGTGCGAGACGTTCCGCAGCGGCGAGACCCAGTACCTGCCCGACGACCGGGCGACGATGCTGCGCTTCCCGCAGTTCACGGCCGCCCTGCCGTACTCGTTCGCGCACGCCTACCAGCCGGTGCGGGTCGGCGGCGAGACCGTGGGCGTCCTCACGGTGCTGCGCTCCTCCTCCCGGGAGCCGGCCGGTGAGGAGGAGGTGCGCGAAGGGCTGCGCCGGGCCGGGCGGGACATGGAGGAGCGCCTCGCCGAGTACGCCCGAGGTCTGCCGGGCCGCACCGACGCGGACGCGGTGGCGTACGGCATCGAGTACGACGACCAGCCGGTCAGCGTGCGGCTGCCGACGCCGCCCGCGCAGGCGGTCGCGATCGGGATGATCGAGTGGGACCTGGCCGGCGACCGCTGGTCGGGGGACGACGACGCGCTGGAGCTGCTGGGGGTGTCCCGCGAGGAGTTCGGCGGCACCATGGCCGCGGTCGAGGAGCGGGTGTCACCGGACGACCTGTACGAGCTGCGGGCGGCCCGGCGGGACGCGGAGGACACCGGGCAGATCCGGGGCCGCCACTTCCGGGTGCTGGAGGAGCCGCGGGACGAGGGCGAGAGGGTCCACTACCGGCCGGTGGAGCTCTGGGGGCACGTGGTGCGCGCGAGGTCCTCCGACCGGCTGCTGGTGGGCGCGCTGATCGACGTGGCGGGCGGCGTCACCGCGGCGGAGGCCGCCGAGCGGCTGCCCGACGGGCTGTTCTCCCTGGACCAGGACGGCAGAGTCATCTACGCCAACCGCCGCTGCCAGGACCTGCTCGGCTCCGACCTGGAGCGGCTGCTCGGCCATTACCCCTGGGAGGTGCTGACCTGGCTGCGCGACCCCGCGTACGAGGACCGCTACCGGGCGGCGATGCTGACGCAGCAGCCGGTGTCGTACCTGGTGCACACGCCGGACGGCGTGTGGCTGGGCTTCGTGCTCTACCCGGGTGTGCACGGGCTGACCGGGCGGGTCTTCCGCACCGCCGCCCCCGCGGGCGCGGAGCCGGGGCGGGCCCTGCCGCCGTCCTCGCAGGCGGCGGCCCCGCCGGCCGAGCTGGTCACCACCGCCCGCGCGGGGGCGCTGTACCACGTGGTGCAGATGGCCAGCGTGCTCACCGAGTCCGTCACCGTGCGCGACGTGTGCCGGGCCGTGTCCGAGCAGCTGCTGCCGGCGTTCGGGGCGCAGGAGGTCGCCCTCTACACCGTGCGCGACGGGCGGATGTACCTGCTGTGGGAGGACGGGTATCCGCAGCACTTCCTCGACCCGTTCGAGGGGGTGCCGCTGGAGGCGGACCTGCCCGGGGTGCACGCGCTGACCACGCGCCTGCCGCTGTTCTTCGAGTCGCCGGAGGAACTGGCCGGCGCGTACCCGAGGCTGGCGCTGGACCCCATGACGTCCTGGGCGTTCCTGCCGCTGATCGCCTCCGGCCACCCGGTCGGCTCCTGCATCCTCGGCTGGAACACCCCGCACCGCTTCACCGCGGAGGAGCGCAGCGCGCTGACCGCGCTGGCCGGGCTGACGGCGCAGGCGATGGAGCGGGCGCGGCTCTACGACGCCGAGTCGGCCGTGGCGCGCGGGCTGCAGGAAGGGCTGCTGCCGCACCGGCTGCCCACCGTCGACCGGTTGCGCGTCACCGCCCGCTATCTGCCCGGCACCAAGGGCATGGACATCGGCGGCGACTGGTACGACGTCATCCGGACGGGGCGCGGGGTGGCGCTGGTCATCGGGGACGTGGAGGGGCACAGCGTGGGCGCCGCGGCCGTCATGGGACAGCTGCGCAGCGCGGTGCACTCCTTCGCCGCGAGCGGGCGGCCGCCGCAGGAGGTCGTCACGCACACCAACCAGCTGCTCGCCGAGCTGGAGACGGACATCTTCGCCACCTGCTGCTACATCGAGCTGGACCCGGCGACCGGACACGCCCGGGCCGTGCGCGCGGGCCACCCGCCGCCGCTGCTGCGGCACCCCGACGGGAGCGCGGAGATCCTGGAGCTGCCGGGCGGCGTGCTGCTGGGGGTGCAGCCGGACGCCGACTACCCGGTCGCCGAGTTCACCCTGGAGCCCGGCAGCGTCCTGGCGCTCTACACGGACGGGCTGGTCGAGGTGCCCGGCAGCGACATCGCGACCGGCATCGAGACGGTCCTCTCGTGTCTGGCCGTCAGCCGGACCGACTCCATGGAGGAGCTGGCCGACCGGATTCTCGGCGCGGCCCGCCGCGCGGAGGACCGGCCGGACGACGTGGCGCTGCTGCTCACGGCGTACGACCCGGCCGGGGCCGGCTGACGCCCGCGAGGCGGGCGGGCGCGCTCAGGCGCAGTACCGGACCAGCCATTCGTCGGGGTTGTAGGCGAAGCGGGCCGGGTCCGGTGCGGCGGCCGGCTTCTCCTCGACCAGGTCTTCCACCCGGACGGGCTCCGGCAGGCTCCCGAAACGGGCGTGGCGGGCCTGGGCGGCCACGTCGTCGTCCTCATGTGCGCGTACGGCGTCCCGGCTCACGGCGCTTCCCCTCTCCGGCGGCCGGCGCTCTCCCCTCGGACGGCGCCGCGGCCTCGTGCGATCAAGTGTCACACACGGACGGCGTGACGGACCGGGTCGTGCACGGACCGGGGTCCGGCGGGCGAAGGCGTCCGCCCCGGCACGCGCGAGGGCGGCAGGGCCCCGGAGGGTCCTGCCGCCCGTTGTGCGTGGGGTGGCCGTCAGGCGTTGCGCCGCACGCTCCGCAGCACGAAGAAGCCGAAGATCACCAGCACTCCGCCGATGAGGGCCGGCCACAGCTGGGCGCCGGTCTCGGCGAGGCTGCCGCTGCCGCCCTGGGCCTGGGTGCTGTCCTCGAGCTCGGGGAGGCTGCCGGGCACCTGGGCGGCCTGCGCCGCCTGGCCGCCGTCGTCGTTGCCGCCGTCGCCCGCGTCCGCGCCGCCCTTGGCGTCGTCCTGACCGCCGGCGTCGGCCGGCTCGGAGACCTTCACGTCCGGCTGGGCCGTGGCCTTGTCGTCCGCGGGCTTCTCGGTCGCCGCGGGCGGCTCCTGGCCACCGTCCTGGCCTCCCTGGTCACCGCCCTGGTCACCGCCCTGGTCGCCGTCGTCCTGGCCGCCGTCGTTGCCCTGGCCCGGGTCGTCGGGCGTGGCGGTGGGCTGCTCGGCGCCGTTGTCGCCGCCGTTGCCGTTGTCGCCGCCGTTGTCGCCGCCGGCGTTGCCGTCGTCACCGCCGCCGTCGCCGTTGTCGCCACCGCCGTTGTCACCGCCGCCGGCGCCGGCGCCGCAGGTGCGGCCCTCGTTGATGCACGCGACCATCTCGTTCATCAGGTCTTCCTCGAAGACGTTGATGAAGTCGCCGTGGTCGGTGATCGGCTTGTGCAGCTGCTCGGGGAAGGAGTCCACCGCGAACAGCGGGACCGTCTTGCCGCCGTCCTCCAGGCTCGGCGCGTCGACGTCGTACACGATGCGCTGGACGAGCTGCGGGATCGGCTGGAAGCCTGCCGGGCAGTTGCCCTCGGCGTCCGTGAACGCCATGTGCGTACGGTGGTTGGCGCTGTCGATGTTGCGGCCGTCCCAGCAGCTCTGGAAGGCGAACGAGCGGACCACGTCACTGCCCTCGGGGCACAGCGGGTACTTGTCCTTCAGCTGCCGGTCCTCGAACCCGGTGCAGCTCCAGGAGGCGTTGGCGTTGGCCGGGCCGTTGACGAAGGACTTGGCGTCGCCTGTGATGATGCGCAGCAGCCGGGGCATGGCCGTGACCTTGCCCTTCGGGTTGCCGACGAAGGTCAGCGTGACGTCCTTCGGGGTGACGATCTCACCGGCGTTGCCCTCGATGCCGCCGCCCGGGGACTGGGCGTCGCGCTCCTCGGTGCCGTTCTGCAGGCGCAGCACCGGCCAGTAGTAGGAGGACTTGTCGCGCTGGTCCTCGCAGCTGGTCTCCGCCCGCGTCAGCTCGTCGTCGCTGACGAACGCGTTGGTGGCCTGGTTGCCGATGTAGTCGTGGAAGTGGTGGGCGCCGTTGCTCACGCCGGGCGCGGCGATGACGTTGTCCGAGTTGAACACGCCGTTCGCGTTGACGCCGCACTCGCTGGTGAAGGTGCCGGTGGAGGCGTTCCCGGACGGCTCGGGGGTGTTGACGTTGGGCTGGACGCTCTCGATGGAGACGTAGTCGCCCGCGACCGGTCCGTTGCCGGCCTGGCCGCCGTTGCCGCCGCCCTGGTCCTGGCCGCCCTGGTCCTGGCCGCTCTGCTGATCGCCGCCCTGCTGATCGCCACCCTGCTGGTCGCCGCCCTGCTGGTCGCCGTTCTGCTGATCGCCGCCCGGCTGGTCGCCGTTCTGCTGGTCCTGGCCGTCGCCCGCCTGCTCGCCGCCCTCCTCGGGGGCGGGGGCGTTGCCGGAGTCGCGTACCGCGCAGGCGGCGAGGTCGTCGAGGCCCTGCGGCCGTTCGGCGCCGGCCTTCTCCACGGCGGCACCGATACGGGCCAGCACGGCGGCACGCTTGTCCTTCAGGGGACCGGCGATGGCGTTCTCGGCGAAGCCGGGGTCCTGGCGGATCGCGTCGGCCGACTCGCCGAGCCGCTTGTAGGCCTCGGCGATCTGGGCGTCCAGATTGGCGAGTTCCCTGTCCACCTCCGCGCGGGCCTGGTCGGGCACTTCGGTCAGCTGGGTGGCCACGTCGGGGCAGTCGATGGTGGCGGCGCCCGACAGCACCTGCGCGTCCGTCGTCCCGCCGTCCGTGGCAGAAGCGTAGACATTGGCCGCCATCATGCCGCCGCCGCCCAGGATCAAGGCGAAAGCGGCGAGCGTCGCGCGCTGTTTGGGGCGTCTGCGTGTGTTGCGTGCCAAGGCAGTACTCCTACGCTTCTGTCGCGGGGGACGGGCATTCGATTCCCACGCCCCATACGCAGGCGGACCGCCTCGTGTTCATCCGGCTCGCATTTTTCTCGGGAAATCTCAGCGACCGCAGGCCACTTGAGACGCACGGCCCCCGCCGGACGGGGTGCGTCCGGCGGGGGCCGGAAGGGTCAGGGCGCGATCGGCTCCCTGGTCAGGTGACGTTCACGTCGCTGCACAGGAAGTACGTCTGGTCCGAGTGCGAGGCCTGCCAGATCGTGTAGACGACGTGATGGCCGCTGAGGCCGGACGTGCGCACCGGGATCGCGTAGTTGCTGCCCGGGGCGTAGGAGCCGGTGCGGGTCAGCAACTGGAGGTCGTCCCAGCGCAGCCGCTGGGTCTTGGGGTCGAAGCCCTGCTTGGTGACGTAGACGAGGAAGTAGTCCGCGCCATGGCGGGCCTGGTCGTACAGGTTGACGGTGAAGCTGCTCCCGACGTTCGTGGTCTTCCAGGCGCCGGGCGTGTCCATGGAACGGTAGCGGCCGTTCTCGGTGTTGCCGCCGCTGCAGAGCGTGCCGTCGGGGACGACCGCCCGGAAGTTGCCGCCCGAGCCGTCACGGTAGAGGCCGTTCCAGTTCCACATGGCGTTGGTGTTGTCCTGCCAGGCCTGCCAGCACATCGGGTCCTGCTGGGCCATCGCCGGGTTCTGGAAGTCGCTCCCCCACCGCTGCCAGCAGCCGTAGTTGCGGGACGCGGGGTCCACCACCGAGCCGTGGGCGTGGGCCGTGCCGCTCCAGGGGACCAGACAGAGCAGCGCGGCGACGACCGTGCTCAGGACGAGCGCGAGCCGGGACCGGCTCCGCATCGGATCACGCGACAATAGAGCATGCGCATGCCAACTCATGGTTTCCTCTTCCGCCGTGGGGGTCGTGGAGTGCGGGCGCGGGCAACTCACGCCCGCACCCGATGGGAGCGCTCCCAGGGCAATGTGCGCGCGGACGACGGAAGGGGCAACCCTTCGTTCTCGCCACTTCCGTCACCCGGTGGCGTGTTCGACACTTTCGACGACGGCACACGCGGGGCTCCCGTCAGAGCCGGTCGAGGTCCCCCGTCGTACGGCCGAGGCAGACGACCGAGTCGTCCATCGGCACGCCCGCGATCTCCTCGAAGCCCATCCGGTCGTAGAAGGCGCGGGCGGGCTTGTTGGCGACCGTCATCACCAGGTGCACGGCCGGGACCCCGCGTTCCGCCAGGGCCGCGAGCAGGGTGCGCATCAGCCGGCGCCCGTGGCCCCGCCCCTGCCACTCGGGCAGCAGGTCGATGTGGAGATGGGCGGGCCAGGCGGCCAGTTCCGGGACGACCATCCGCTCGGGGTGGTGCAGCAGCCAGGCGATCGTCTCGTCCGGGGTGGCCGGCGGACCGGACGGCGCGGGATGGCGCCCGGCGACCAGCGGGAGCCACTCGGCGCGGAAGCGCTCGGCGAACCGGGCGGTGTCGGCGGCGCCCACGACATAGCCGACCGCGCTCCCCCGCCCGTCGTCCAGCACGAAGGCCAGCTCCGGCTCCAGATGGGCATAGGGGGCGGCGAAGGCGGCGGTGAAGACGGAGGGGTCGGCGTAGTGGGGGCGGCTGTCCTGGCCGTTGTGCGCGGTGCGGACGCAGATCTCGTCGAGGGCCTCGCGGTCCTCGGGGCGGTACGGACGGACGGCTGGAGACTCGGTCATGACCGGCATCCTGCACCGTATGGGAGCGCTCCCACAAGGGGGGTGCGACCGGCTTCGCGCCCGGCCGCGTCACCCGCGCACCCGTGCGTGACGTGGCGGACCGGGGGCACCCGGTGGCCATGAAGCTGCACATCCCGGGCCGGGACGACCGGTCGGCACATCAGAAAGCACCGGACGAGTCCGCATCCTCGCGGCGGGCCGGGCAGCCGGCTGAGGAGCCGGGCCCGAGCGACGCGGTGGAACATGCGGCGCCGGACAGTCCGGCCAAGCTGCCCAAGGGCGCGTGGAAGGCGGCACTGAAGGGCAGTGTGCGCGAGTTCAAGGACGACGAGCTCACCGACCGCGCCGCCGCCCTGACGTACTACGGGATGCTGGCGCTGTTCCCGGCGCTGCTGGCCCTGGTGTCGATCCTCGGCCTCACCGGCAGGTCGACCACGGACAAGGTGCTGGAGAACGTCCAGGAGCTCACCGCCCCCGGCGCGGCGCGGGACATCATCACGCAGGCGGTCCAGCAGCTGCAAGGCAACGCGGGCGTCGGGTCGCTGGTGGCGATCGTCGGTCTGCTGCTCGCCATCTGGTCGGCCTCCGGCTACGTGGCGGCGTTCATGCGCTCGGCGAACGCGGTGTACGACATGCCCGAGGGACGCCCGGTGTGGAAGGTGCTGCCGGTGCGGGTGGGCGTGACGGTGGCGCTGCTGCTGATGGCCGGGATCAGCGCGCTGATCGTGGTCTTCACCGGCGGGCTGGCCCGTCGGGCCGGTGATCTGCTGGGGCTGGGCGACACGGCCCTGACGGTCTGGTCGATCGCCAAGTGGCCGGTCTTGGTGCTGCTGGTGACGATCATGATCGCGCTGCTGTACTGGGCCGCCCCGAACGCCAAGGTGAAGGGGTTCCGCTGGATCACCCCGGGCAGCTTCCTGGCGCTGCTGATCTGGCTGGCCGCCTCCGCCGGATTCGCCCTCTACGTCGCCAACTTCGGCTCCTACAACAAGACGTACGGCACGATGGCCGGTGTCATCATCTTCCTGATCTGGCTGTGGATCACCAATCTGGCGATCTTGCTGGGGCTGGAGTTCGACGCGGAGATCGCCCGGCAGCGGGCCATCGCCGGCGGTCATCCGCCGGAGGAGGAGCCGTACACGCAGCCGCGTGACACCCGCGCCTGGGACGAGCAGGACCGGCAGAAGATGGACGGCGCCTGACCCCGTGGGGTCCGGCGGGGCCCGGCGGGCGTCAGCCCGCCAGCCCCGCCGCGATCGTGGCGCCCAGCTCCCAGCAGCGCTCCAGGGCGGCCTTGTCGGGCTCGCCCGTGACGGTCACCGCCTCGGCGGCGCGGCGCCAGCCGAGTCCGGTGGTGACCGACTCGATCCCGCGCACGGCGCCGGTGACGTCGTTGCCGCCGTGCACGTAGTAGCCGAAGGGGCGGCCCCTCGTCGTGTCCAGGCAGGGGTAGTAGACCTGGTCGAAGAAGTGCTTGAGGGCGCCCGACATGTAGCCGAGGTTGGCGGGGGTGCCGAGCAGAAAGCCGTCGGCGCCCAGGACGTCGGCGGCGGTCGCGGACAGCGCGGCGCGGCGCACCACCCGGACGCCCTCGATCTCGGGGGCGGTGGCGCCGGAGACGACGGCTTCGAACATCGCCTGGCAGTTGGGCGAGGGCGTGTGGTGGACGATCAGCAGGGTCGGCACATCCACGACCCTGCCGTGCCGGGCGCCGCGTCCGCAAGCCGGGCCCCGGCGAGGTGCCGTTGTGGCGGCGGGGCCCGAGTGGCACGATGCCCGGCATCGGCAACGGGAAGCGGGGTGCGGCGTGGGCGGCGAGGAACACGGGTCACCGGCGGCGGTGGTGTTCGACGCGCTGGGCAGCGACTACGAGAAGGCGTTCGCGTCCTCCGCGGCCCACCGGGCGTCGCTGGCCTGGCTGCTCGAACGGCTCTCCCCCGGCAGCACCGTGCTGGACGTGGGCAGCGGCACCGGACGGCCCACCGCCGCCACGCTGGCCGCCGCCGGCCACACGGTGCTGGGCGTCGACGTGTCCCCCGTGATGGTGGAGATCGCCTCCCGGCAGGTGCCCGAGGCGGAGTTCCGCTGCGTCGACATCTGGCAGCTCCCGCTCCCTGCGGGCTCGTACGACGCGGTCTGCGTGTACTTCTCGCTGCTGCAGATGACCCGGGCCGAGCAGAAGGAGCTGGTGCGCCGGCTGACGGCCGCGCTCAGGCCGGGCGGTCTGCTGGTGCTGGCCACGGTGCCGCTGGACGTGGAGGAGTTCGACGGGACGTTCATGGGGCAGCCGGTGCGGGTCACCAGCTTCGCGGCGCAGGACGTCATCGCCCTGGTGCGGGAGGCGGGGCTGACGGTGGAGTGGGAGGAGAGCACGATGTTCACCCCGAGCCACCCGGAGGCCCGCCCGGAGCCGCATCTGTTCCTGCACTGCCGGCGCGGGAGCGCCTGACGCCCGGACGCCCGGGCCGTCATGACACGGGCCGGGTCTCCCCCTGGGTGGCCTGGAGGTCGGCGAGGAGTTCGGCCTGGCCGGTGAGGACGCCGGACAGGATGGTGCGCGCGACCCGCAGCAGCTCCGCCACATGGGGGTCGGTCAGCGAGTAGTAGACGGTCGAGCCCTCCTTGCGGCCGACGACCAGATTCGCCCGGCGCAGCACCGCCAGCTGCTGGGAGAGGTGCGCGGGCTCGATGCCCACGTGCGGGAGCATCTCCCCCACCGAGTGCTCGCGTTCGCTGAGCAGCTCCAGCACCCGGATCCGGGCGGGATGGCCCAGCGTCTTGAAGAACTCGGCCTTCAGCTGGTACAGCGGCGTGGTCATCGTGCCGTCCCCTTTCCGGCGCGGCAGCAGTACGGCCCGTTCACCCGGTCCTCGGTTCCTCGCCTCGTCCGTGCGTAGCCATCGGCCTCGACGGTTTCCGACATTAGCAACTCGTCAGGTGCCCTCCCCGCCCCGGCCGTCATGGGCCGGTCCGCAGCGGGAGCGTGACCCAGACGCTCTTCCCCGGGCCGTCGGCGTCGCCGCGGACGACCGCGGTGCCGCCCAGGGCGTGGGTGAGCTCCAGGACCGTGGCCAGTCCGCCGGGGCCGGCCGCGTGCGGTCCGGTGAGGGCGGGGCGGTGGGGGTGGCGGTCGTGCACGGCGAGCACCAGGCAGTCGGGGCCGGCCGCGTAGAGCACCGTGGTCTGCGGCGACAGGGCGGCCGCGTGCCGGACGCTGTTGGCGACCAGTTCGCCGAGGATCAGCAGGGCCGGTCCGACCGCCGGGTGGTGCGCGTCGATCCCCCACTCCGCCAGGGCGCGCTCGGCGGTCTCGCGGGCGACGCGCACGGCGCCGGGCCCGGTGGGCACGGTGAGCACATGGCGGTGCGGCAGCGCGGCCGGCGCACTCGCGGGCCTCATGGCGCGTCACCGCTGGGGACGGGCGCCGCGGCCGGGGACCCGCCCGTGCGCAGCACCCCGTCGCGCTCCAGGTGGGCGCGGGCCGCCTCGATCGCTTCGGGGGTGGTTGCGTACTCCCGGCCCTCGTGGCGCAGCAGGTCGAGAACGCCGACGGAGTCGAGGGCGCGGCGGTGGCCGGGGCGGACGCCGGAGACCATGACGACGATGCCGCGCCGCCGCAGCTTGGTCACCGCGTCCTTGAGGACCAGCGCCCCGGTGGCGTCGACGACGCTGACGTGGGACATCCGCAGGATGACCACGCGGACCTCGGCCAGCTCGGTGAGTTCCAGCAGGAAGCGGTGGGCGGCGGCGAAGAACAGCGGGCCGTCGATGCGGTAGGCGACGATGTGCTGTGCGAGCAGCTCGTGCTCCTCGTCGGTGTGGTCGCCGCGGTCGAGCGGCAGCGGGGCGAGCCGGGCCTGCCGGGCGACCGCGCCCAGGGCGAGCACGCCGGCGACGACCAGGCCGATGATCACCGCCTGGACGAGGTCGAGGACGAGCGTGGCGACGGCGGTGAGGACGAGGATCACCGCGTCGGACCGGGTGGCACGGGTCATCGCCCGCAGCGAGCCGACCTCGACCATGCGCACCGCGGTCGCCAGCAGCACCCCGGCGAGGGCCGCCAGCGGGATCCGCGACACGAGCGGGGCGGCGGCGAAGACGATCACGGCGAGCACGGCGGCGTGGGTGAGGGCGGCCAGCCGCGAGGTGGCGCCGGTACGGACGTTGACGGCGGTGCGGGCGATCGCGCCGGTGGCGGGGACGCCGCCGAACAGCGGGGCGGCGATGTTGGCGAGGCCCTGCCCGAACAGCTCCCGGTCGGGGTCGTGCCGCTGTCCGACCGTCATGCCGTCGGCGACGGAGGCGGACAGCAGCGACTCCAGCGCGGCGAGCGCCGCGACCGCGAGGGCGGGGGCGAGCAGACCGCCCAGCGCGCCGGCGTCCAGGAACGACAGGGAGGGCGCGGGCAGCCCGGCCGGCAGGTCGCCGATGGGCCGTACGCCGTCGAGTCCCGCCGTCTCGACGACGACCGTGGCCGCGATCACCGCGAGGACGGAGAAGGGGACGGTCGGCTTCCAGCGCGCGCCGGCCAGCATCACGGCCGCGACGCCGGCGGCCAGCGCGGGGGCGGCCCAGTGCGGGTCGCGGGCGAAGTCCCGCGCCGCGTGCCACACGACCTCCAGGACGCGCTCGCCGTCCGGCTGGGCCACGCCGAGGGCGCCGGGTATCTGCTGGAGCCCGATCACGCAGGCGATGCCGAGGGTGAAGCCCTCCACGACGGGCGCGGGCACGTAGCGCATGCTGCCGCCGGCCCGCAGCAGGGCCAGGGCGACGAGGATGACCCCCGCCATCAGTCCGACGGTGAGGACGCCGCCGGGTCCGTGGTCGGCGACGATCGGCACCAGGACCACGGTCATCGCTCCGGTGGGACCGGAGACCTGGAGGTTGGAGCCGCCGAACACGGCCGCGAGGGCGCCGGCGATCACGGCGGTGGCCAGTCCGGCTTCCGCGCCGAGTCCGGAGGAGACGCCGAAGCCGAGGGCGAGCGGCAGCGCGACGACCGCGACGGTCAGTCCGGCCAGCAGGTCCCGGCGGGGATGGCGGCGGGCGGACGCGAGGTCGGCGCGGGTGGGGAGCAGCGAGGTGATCCGGGACCGGAACCCGGCGGGTGAAAGCGGTACGGACACGGCCCCTCTGCTTCGTTCACGACGACATGATGAGACCAGCATGTAGTGACTTGCGAAAATTTGCAATTCAGCAGATCACAAAGTCGGCGTCGGGGACGGGTGCGGTGAGCGTGGGGATCAGCCGGTCATCCGCCTGCGCCACGACGGCTCGACCTGGCGCCACTCGGCCTCCCAGAGGTCCAGGCGGCGCAGCCGCAGCCGGGCCCGGGCGATCCATCCGCAGAGCAGCACCATGCCCCCCGTGACGAAGAACACCGTGATGCCGGACATGACGATCTGGAAGTGCGCCTCGGCGCCCTCGGGCGGCGCGGACACGAGGCGGCCGTCCCCGTCGGTGTGGACGGTGACCTGGTCGCCCTTCTCGCTGTCCGCGGGGACCTCGGCGCGTCCGGTGTGGCGGCTGCCGTCGGAAGCGGTCCAGCGCACCTCGGCCCAGACGCCGCCGTCGCCGTTCTCGGACACGGGCGCGGGGGCCGCGTCGCGCGCGTTCTCGACCAGCACGGCCGGGACCGTGCTGGTGCGTGCGCGGCGGTCGTCGAGCGACGCGCCGACCGCGCCGGCCGCCGCCAGCCCCGCGAACCCCGAGAGGACCAGGGCGAGGACGGCCGTGGCGATCAGCAGCCAGGCCTCGGCGACGTCGCTGCGGCGGCACAGCGGATTGTCCCGCCATCGCCACCAGGGCACCGTGTGCCTCGCACCATGCGTCGTCGCCATGGGAGGTCACCTCCTCGCGCGGGTGCCGACCGCGCCACCACCTCCAGGGTGACCCGTTCTCCCCCGGCCCGCACGGGCGGAACGGCCCTTTTCGCGGACCGGTCCGGCCATTGCTTCCCGGGCCGGTGCGGCAGGGCGGGACGGCCGGGTCCCGCCGCCCCGCCCCGCGGTCAGACCGTCGGATGCACCGGGACGACCTCGTGCTGCGGGACGCCGAGGACGACCTTGAGCGCGCCCGTCTCGGCGGCGTTCGCGAACACGTCGTACGCCTCCTGCATCTGGTCCAGGGCGAAGGTGTGGGAGACCAGTCGGCGGGTGGGCAGCCGGCCGGCCGCGGCCATCCGCAGCAGGGTGGGCGTGGAGTGCGTGTCGACGAGGCCGGTGGTGATGGTGACGTTCTTGATCCACAGGTCCTCGAGGTGCAGCGTGGCGGGCGCGCCGTGCACGCCGACGTTGGCGACGTGCCCGCCGGGGCGCACCACCCGGGTGCACAGTTCGAAGGTCTCCGGCACGCCGACCGCCTCGATCACCACGTCCGCGCCGAGTTCCCCGGTGAGGTCCCCGACCAGCTGCTCGGGACTCTCGCTCGCGTCGGCCACCGCGTCGGCGCCGAACTCCTTCGCCGCCTGGAGCCGGGACGCCGCCAGGTCCACCGCGACCACGCGCTCGGGACCGAACAGCTTGGCCGTGGCGATCGCGGCCAGCCCGACCGGTCCGGCGCCGACCACGACGACGGTGTCCCCGGGCCGCACCCGTCCGTTGAGCACGCCCACCTCGTAGGCGGTCGGGAAGATGTCCGCCAGCAGCACCGCGTCCTCGTCGGCGAGGCCGCCGGGCAGCGGGTACACCGACAGGTCGGCGAAGGGCACCCGTACGTACTCGGCCTGGGTGCCGTCGATCAGGTGGCCGAGGATCCAGCCTCCGCCGCCCCGGCACTGCCCGTACATGCCCTCGCGGCAGAAACGGCAGCGCCCGCACGCGGTGATGCAGGAGACCAGGACCCGGTCGCCGGGCCGTACGGTGCGGACGTCGGCGCCCGTCTCGACCACCTCGCCGACCGCCTCGTGCCCGAGGACGGTCCCGGGGCGCACCTCGGGCACGTCGCCCTTGAGGATGTGCAGGTCCGTCCCGCAGATGGTGACGGCGTCGACGCGGACGATGACGTCGCCGGGCTCCCGGATCTCCGGGTCGGGGACCTCCTCCCAGGCGGACTCCCCGGGACCGTGGAAGACGTAACCCTTCATGCCGATCCTTACCCTTCTCGCTGAGCGGCGGGCCCCGGCGCCGGGCGCACGCACCCCGCCTGCGTCGGCGGAGCCGGGGTGTCCGGAACCGCCCTGCACTTCCAGTGTGTGCACGGTTCGCCCGTTCTGCCGACACGGGCGTCCTTCTGCCGAGGGCGGGGGTGGACACCGGCCTGGCCCACAGGGCTGCGGTCCTGGTGGCCGCGCCTCGCGGGGACCTCCGGCTCAGGCGACCGGGCGGGCGATGCCCGTGTGGAGCAGGTGGCGGGTGTGGCGGGCGGAGTCGGCCAGGCGCAGGGTGAGGCGGGTGGCGAGGTCGTACAGGCGGTGTACGGCGGCGAGGCGTTCCAGGCGGGGGGCGAGCGCGGACAGGGTGATGGCGAGGGCGACGCCCGCCCAGGCGACCGGGCCCAGCGGGACGCAGCCGAAGAAGTGGCTGACGCCGGGCGTCTGCACCAGCGCGGCCAGCACCGCGGCGGAGCCCAGCGCGGTCACCCACACCAGGGTGCTGTGGCGGCGTCCGGAAAGGGTCTGCACCAGTTGCGCGCCGACCACCCCGCACAGCGCCATGGTGGTGGAGCGGCGCTCGGTGCCGGGGGTGAACCGGCCGATCAGATACGCCGTGACCGCGCCCAGACAGGTGGTGACGCCGCGCCGCCGGATGGAGCGCAGCAGCGGCGTGCCGAGCACGTCGAGGCCCATCGGGCCGGTCGCGGCGTGCGCCGCCGTGGACGGGTCGGAGCTCGGCGTCACCGCCACGGCCATGGCCGGGAACATGTCGGTGAGCAGGTTGACCAGCAGCAGCTGGCGGGTGGACAGCGGCGAGGAGCCGGCGAGCAGGGTGCCGAGCACGCTGAAGCCGACCTCGCCCGCGTTGCCGCCGATGAGGATGCTCACCGCGTCGGCCACGCTGCGCCACAGCGCCCGGCCCTCGGCGAAGGCGTCCACCAGGACGGAGAGATCGCCGCCGGTGAGGACGATGTCGGCGGCGTTGCGGGCGGCGGCGGAGCCGCGGGCCTCGATGCCGACCCCCACGTCGGCGGCGCGGATGGCGGCGGCGTCGTTGGCCCCGTCGCCGGCCATCGCGACCACCCGGCCGGCCTGCTGCAAGGCCTCCACGACGTGCAGCTTCTGCTCGGGCGCCACGCGGGCGACGACCCCGGCGCCGTGCAGGGCGCGGACCCGTTCGGCGCGGCCCATGGCGACCAGGTCGTCCCCGGTGACCACCTGGGTCTCCTCGGGCCAGCCCAGTTGCAGGGCGATGGCGCGGGCGGTCTCCGGATGGTCGCCGGTGAGCATCACGGGCAGGATGCCGGACTTCCGCAAGGAGGTGAGGAGTTCCTGCGAGGTGTCGCGGGGCACGTCCGCCAGGGCGACGAACCCGACGAGTTCCAGTCCGGTGAGGCCGGCCTGCACCTCCGCCTCCGGGTCGGAGCCCTCGTACCGGCGGCGGGCGACGGCGAGGACGCGCAGTCCCTGCCCGGCAAGGGTGTGGGCGGTGCCGGACGCCTCCTCGGGCAGGTCCGCGCAGGCGGGCAGCACCGTCTCGGGGGCGCCCTTGACGACGAGATACGCGCCGTCCTCGCCGTCCCGGCCGACGGCCGCCGCGTAGCCGCGGCTGGCCTCGAAGGCCAGCTCGCCGTCCGGGGTCCACGCCTCGTCCGGCGGGGCCGCGTCCAGCACCGCCTCGTCGGTGGCGTGCGCGACCTTGCGGCCCTCGGCGGTCTCCTCCTGGGGGCAGGCGCGCGCGGCCATCCGTACGACCGGCACGGCCCGTGCGTCGTCAGGGGACAGGACGGCGCCGTCGGCGGTGGCGGCCCGCACCAGGCGGAGGCGGTTCTCGGTGAGGGTGCCGGTCTTGTCGAAGCACATGGTGTCGACCCGGCCGAGCGCCTCCAGGGTGCGCGGGGTGCGCACCAGCACGCCCCGGCGGGACAGACGGCGGGCGGCGGCCATCTGGGCGACGGTCGCGACCAGCGGCAGCCCCTCGGGCACGGCGGCGACGGCCACGGCGACCCCGCCGCTGACGGCGCGCCGCAGCGGGCTGCCCCGCAGCAGGGACAGGCCGGTCACCAGCGCGCCGCCGGTGAGCGTGACGGGCAGCGCCTTGCGGGTCAGCTCCTGCAGCCGGGCCTGCACACCGGCGGGCGGCGGGGTGCGGGAGGCGAGGGCGACGGCGCGGCCCGCCTCGGTGTGGTCGCCGGTGTCCACCACCAGCGCCTCGGCCCGACCGGCCACCACGGTGGTGCCCTCGAACACCATGCAGGTCCGCCGCGCCACCGGCGCGCCCGGCGTCGGACCGATGTCCTTGGCCACCGGCAGCGACTCGCCGGTGAGCGACGACTCGTCGACCTCCAGCCCCTCGGCGCTCAGCAGGCGGGCGTCCGCCGGTACGACGTCGCCGGCGATGAGGTCGATATGGTCGCCCGGCCGCAGCCGTGTCGCGTCGACGGTGACGGTGCGGCGGTGGGTGACGTGGCGTCGCGCGCGGGGCTGCTGCCGGGCGGCCAGCCGGGCGAGGGCCCGTTCGGCGCGCAGCCGCTGGAGGCCGCCCGCGACCGCGTTGAGGTCCATCGCGCCGACCACGAGCAGGGCGTCCACCAGTGAGCCGAGCAGCGCCGAGGCGACCGCGCCGGTGGCCAGGACCGGGGTGAGCGGGTCGTCCAGCTCGCGGCGGACCGCGCCGGCCGCCTCCCAGGTCCAGCGGGCGGGCGCGGCGGCGCCGGTCCCGGCCAGGCGCGCGGCCCGCTGCCGCACGCGGGCGCCGAGCAGGGCGAGCCCGACCGGTTCGGCCTCGGTGCCGGCGTGCCGCAGGAGGGTGCGCGCCTCGTGCGGTTCGAGGGCGTGCCAGGGCACGTGCAGCCGGGGTTCGGGCGGGGCGGCGCGGGCCACGCGGACGGCCTCGGTCCAGCCGGTGAGCAGGGCCCCGGCCGCGGCGACGTTCACCGGGGCGTGGCGGGTGAGCCGCTGCCACACACGGCCGCCGGGGGTGCCGCCGCGGGCCACCAGCAGCCCGGAGAGGGCGGCGCCCGCGCGGGCCAGGGTCTGCGAACGGCGGCCGACGCGCTGGGCCGCCGGGATGGCGGTGAGCAGCCGCCAGACGTCCGCGAGTCCGCCCGGGGCGAGGGCGTCGGCGCCCCACGGGACCGCCGAGCGGCCGTCGGTGAGGGCGATCGCCACGTCCCCCGCGGGCAGCCCGTCCGCGACGTCCCGGTCCCCGCCGGCGGGTACCCGGGCCACGCTGACGACGATGTGCCCGTCCTGCTGGAGGGCGCGGACGGCGTCGCCGAACGGCAGGTCGGCGGGGGCGACCTCGTCGGCGAGGCGGGTGATGTCCTTCAGCTCGGAGCCGCCGGTGACGACGACGTGCAGCCCGGCCCGGCGGGCCGCGTCGAGCACCGCCTCCGCCCACGGGTGCACGGGGTCGTGGTACGGCGCGGGCTCCTCGTCCTCGGCCGGGGGCAGGGCGCGCAGAGCGCCGGCGTGCAGCACCAGCGAGTCGGCGATCTCCAGCTGGCGCAGCCGGTCCCCGCCGCGCACCAGCACGCCGGTCCTGGCGAGTTCGGTGCCCAGCACGGAGTTGAAGGCGGCGGGACCGTAGCGCGCGGCTTTCGGCGAGCCCGCGAGGACGGCCTCGGCGGCCTCGCCGGTGTCGTGGGTGACGAGGAAGGTGGCGGCGGCCCCGGCCACGCTGCCGGTGCCGGCGTTGGCCGCGTACGCCTGCGCCGGGGTCACGCGCAGGGGCGGGCGGATGCCCGGTACGGGCGGGACGCTGGTGCGCCGCTCGTGGCACACGTCGTCGTGGATCGCCTCGAAGGCGGCGGCACGGGCCGTCGCCTCGGTGAGCTGCCCGGCGCGCAGCAGCCCGTCGAGCAGCAGCGACGCCGGGGACTGGGCGGCGCCGTGCGCGGCGGCGTTGGCGGCGGCGAGCAGCAGCTCCATGCGGCTGCCGCCGAACCGCTCGCGCAGCCGGGCGCGGAAGCGGGGGTTCTCCCGGAGCAGGGTGACGAGGGCGGTGACCGCCTTGGGGCTGCGCGGCAGGCGCAGCGACCGGCCCGCGAGGGCGCCGGCCGCACCGGCGGCGTCCAGCAGCAGCGCGGCGGCGGCGACCCGCACCTCGCGCGGGTCGCCGGGGTGCGTGGTGCCGGCCTCGGGCACGGGGCCGGCGTCCTCGGTGAGCCCGAGGCGCTCGGCGGCCTCGACGGCCCGCTCGGCGACGCGGTCGCCGGCCGCGTCGGTCACGGCCGTCACCACGAGCCGGGCCAGCCCCTCGTCCCAGTACGCGGCCACGACGTCGGGGTGCTCCAGCAGCTCGGCGGCGGCCCTGCGGGCGAGGGGGCCGACGGAGGCGTCGGGGTGGCGCAGTGCGAGGTGCACGCGGTGGCCGGCCCGCCAGTGGCGGTCGGTGCCGAGGGCGTTGCGGGCGACGTGCGTCAGCCGGCGCGTGGTGACGTGGACGGACGCCACGCCGCGGACGGTCCCGCGGGCCGCCCCTGCGGCGGCCCCCGCCACGGCCCCGGCGAGCGGGGCGACGTCGAGCAGTGCGAGCATGCCTGATCCCGTGCCCGGCTCAGCCGGAGCGCCGGGCGTGACCCGGCCGCCCGGAGGAGTCGTCGTGCCCGGCCGCCGCGGCGACCTTCCGCAACGCGGACGCGGTGCCTTCGTCGCCGACCTTGGCGGGCTGTACGCGCGGTGCGGGGTGGTGACGGCTGGGGGTGAGACGGTCGCCCGGGCCGGTGTCACGGGTCTCGTGGGCGCCGCCGGCGGAGTCGCCGCCCGCCGGGACCACGCCCTCGCGGGTCGCCGCGGCCCACGCCTCGTCCTCGGCGGCGGGGGCGGGGGCGGCCGGCGCGCCGTCGGCGGTCTCCCGTTCGTCCCGCGGTTTGGTCAGCCACGCGACCGCCGCGCCCGTGAGGGCGACGGGCCACTCCACGAGGCCGGTGACGCCGAGGACGCCCGCACCGGTGTAGACGGCGATGCGGCGGCCGCGCGGGGACACCGCGCCGAGGGTGTCGAGGGCGGCGCCCGCCGCCCGGCCGACCTGTTCGGCGCCCGGCAGCCGCCGCAGGTGCGAGACGGCGGCCCGCAGGGGCTGCGGAAGCTCCGACGCACGCGAGGTGTCCTGCTCCATGTCGACCTCCACCACCGGACACACGTGTCCGCTTCAAGGACCTTTCACCCCATCGTCGGCCGGGAGCGGCCCGCGCGCCGCCCGGGTACGCCCGAAGCGGTCGTCCGGCCGCGCGGTTCCCCGCGTCCCCGGGGGACTGCCGGACGCGGCGGCGTGTGCTGGGCGGGGGTCCATGGGCGGCCGCGGGGCGTCGGGGGCCGGCCGCGCAGTTCCCCGCGCCCCTGGAGGCCCGCCGGACGCTGCGGCGTGTGCCGGGCGGGCGTCCATCGGCGGCCGCAGGGCGTCGGGGGCCGGCCGCGCAGTTCCCCGCGCCCCCAACCGGGGGACTGCCGGACGCGGCGGCGTATGCCGGGCGGGGAGCCATCGGCGGCCGCAGCGCGTCGAGGGCTGGCCGCGCAGTTCCCCGCGCCCCCGAAAGCCCGCCGGACGCGGCGGCGTATGCCGGGCGGGGGGGGGGCCATCGGCGGCCGCGGGACGTCGGGGGCCGGCCGGGTGGGCCGGTGTGTGTTGTTGCTCCGGCGCCGGTCCCGGCCCGTGTCGGAACGGGCGCGCCGGGTACCAGGAACACGCACACCAGGTCTCGTGGAAGGAGTGGTCATGACGGAGGACGGCGAGGACACCGCGCGGACGCGGCGCCCGGGGACACCGGATCTCCGTCTGGCCTCCGATGTTCCCGGTGAGGCGCCGCCGCTCGACGTGCGGGCCGAGCCGCCGCTCGGTCCCGACGGCGAGGCGGACCTGCCCCGCGACCGCAACCAGGCCATCCTGGAGGCGGCCAAGCAGGTGGGCGCCGTGCTGAAGCGGGGCGGGCATCTCTTCGCGCTGGCGGGCAGCGTCGCCGTGCACGCCCACGGCGGCAGCGGCAATCTCCAGCACGACGTGGACTTCTGCGTCCGCCCGGAGGACGCGGGCCCGGTCGCCGCCACGCTGCGGGACGCCGGGCTGATCGTCTACAGCCCGCCCGAGGACTGGCTGATCAAGGCGACCTGCTTCGGGCAGGACGTCGACGTCATCTTCGAGCTGGCGCACCGGCCGGTCTCCGAGGAGATGCTGCGCCGCGCGCAGGAACTCCCCGTGGAGTCGGTCCGTATGCCGGTCCTCGCGCCGACCGACCTGCTCACCGGTCTGATCGCCGCGTTCTCCGAGCACCACTGCGACTTCGGCGCCGTCCTGCCCATCGCCCGCGCCCTGCGCGAGAAGGTCGACTGGGAGCAGGTGCGGCGCGACTGCGGCGACGCGCCCATGCCCGCCGCGTTCTTCTTCCTGCTGGAACGCCTGAACGTCATCTGACCCGCCCGTGGAAGGGAATCCCCATGAACACCCACGACGCCGGTCCGGCGGGCGGCGCCCCGCCCGCGGGTCCCGAGTACCGCGTCGCCCACTTCCAGGACCGTCTCGCCTCCGGCGAGCTGGGCGAGCTCGGCGTGCACGCCGAGGTCCGCGGCGGGGCCGTCCTGGTCACCGGGACCGTGCCGTCGGCCCGCTGCCGCGACGACGTCCTGGAGGTGGTGCGCGAGGAGCTCGGCGGGCTCGACGTGCACTGCGACGTCGTCGTGAGCGAGTCCTCGTCCCCCGACCACGCGGAGGAGCTGTCATGATCCGGGTCGCCGCCGTCGGGGACATCCACATGGGGCCCGACACCCGGGGCGTGCTGCGCCCCGCCTTCGACACCCTGCCCGACTGCGCGGATCTGCTGCTGCTGGCCGGCGACCTCACCCGGCACGGCACGACGGACGAGGCGCGGGTGGTCGCCGACGAGATCCGCGGCCTCGGGGTGCCGGTGGTGGCGGTGCTGGGCAACCACGACCACCACGACGACCGTCAGGACGAGGTGTCCGAGCTGCTGCGGGAGGCGGGCGCGCACGTCCTGGAGGGCGAGGCGACGGTCCTGTCCGTCGGGGACGCGCGGGTGGGGGTGGCCGGCACCAAGGGCTTCGGCGGCGGGTTCGTCGGGGCGAGCGCCGGGGAGTTCGGCGAGCCGGTGATGAAGGAGTTCGTCCGGGTCTCCCGCCGCTGTGCCGACGGTCTGCGCACCGCGCTGGAGCGGCTGGCGGAGGAGGACTGCGACGTGCGGATCGCGCTCACCCACTACTCCCCCGTGCCGGAGACCCTGGCAGGAGAGCCGCCGGAGATCTACCCGTTCCTGGGGAGCTATCTGCTGGCCGAGGCGATCGACACGGCCGGCGCCGACCTCGCCGTGCACGGGCACGCGCACGCCGGCAGCGAGCACGGCATGACCACCGGCGGCGTCAAGGTGCGCAACGTCGCCCAGCCGGTCATCGGACGGGCCTTCCACGTGTACCACCTGCCGCTGCGCGAGCGGGTGGGCGCGGACGCCCGGGCGTCCGCCGGCTGATCCGTCCCCGGTCCCTGAAGCGCCGCCGGTCCTACCGGCGGCGCTTTCGTGTGCGCCCTTCCCCGTACCGCCTGTGGTGTGAACGTCCCGCACGGCATACATCTGACGAGCATTTCGTCTGCCTAGCATGCGGATCTCCGTGTCCGCGGCCCCGCCTGCCCGCGGCTGCCGTCCACCCCGCCCCGTACGAGAGGACACCAGATGGCGCTGCCGGGCCGCACCGGACGACCTGCCTCCGCGCTCGCCCCCACCTCGCACGAGGCCGAACTGCGCACCGCCGCCCGCCTTGTGTCACGCCGTCGCTTCCTGACCGTCACCGCCGCGGCAGCCGCCCTCGCCTTCTCCACCGGCCTCCCGGCGCGCGGCGCGTTCGCCGCGCCCCGGCTCGACACGGCGCGCATCACCGAGGACCCGTTCACCCTCGGCGTCGCCTCCGGCGACCCGCTGCCGGACTCGGTGCTGATCTGGACCCGGCTCGCCCCGGCGCCGTTCACGCCGGACGGCGGTCTGGGGCAGCAGCGGGTGGAGGTGGCCTGGGAGGTCGCGCTCGACGCGTCCTTCGCCCTGGTGGTCCGCACCGGCACCGCCCTCGCCCACCCCGAGTACGCGCACAGCGTCCGCGTCGACGTACGGGGCCTCGCCCCGGCGACGACCTACCACTACCGCTTCCGCACCGGCGCCTGGATCAGCCCCCCGGGCCGTACCCGCACGGCGCCCGCCGCCGGCGACGACGTGACGCGGCTGCGGCTGGCCGCGGTCGCCTGCCAGGCGTACCACGACGGCTACTACACCGTGCACCGGCATCTGGCGCGGGAGGACGTCGACGTGGTGTTCCACCTCGGCGACTACCTCTACGAGTACGCCGTCGACTCCGCCGGCGGAGCCCGGGGTTACACGGACCGGGTACTGCCGTCCGTGTTCAACCGGGAGACGGCGACCCTCGCGGACTACCGGATGCGGTACGCGCTCTACAAGAGCGACCCGGACCTGCGGGCCGCGCACGCCGCGCATCCCTTCGTCGTCACCTGGGACGACCACGAGACGGAGAACAACTACGCGGCCGAGCACGACGAGAACGGCAGCGACCCCGCGCTGTTCCTGGCCCGCCGGGCCGCCGCCTACCGCGCCTACTGGGAGAACCAGCCGCTGCGCGCGGGACAGCTCCCCGACGGGCCCGACGCCCAGCTGTACCGCCGCCTGCACTGGGGCACCCTCGCCCAGTTCGACGTCCTCGACACCCGCCAGTACCGCTCCGACCAGGCCTACGACGACAACCCGCACGTGCCGGGACCGGAGTCGGACGACCCTGCGCGCACCCTCACCGGGGACGCCCAGGAGCGCTGGCTGCTCGACGGATGGGCGTCCTCCGCCGCGCTGTGGAACGTGATGCCCCAGCAGGTGTGCTTCTCTCAGCGCCGGCTGGACCTCAACGCCGAGGCCAAGCTGTCCATGGACTCCTGGGACGGCTACCGCGCGAGCCGCGGCCGGCTCGTCGCCGGGGCGAAGGCGGCCGGCGTCGACAACTGGCTGGTGCTCACCGGCGACGTCCACGTGGCCTACGCCTTCGACATCAAGGACGACTTCGACGACCCCGCCTCCGCCACCGTCGGCACGGAACTCACCTGCACCTCCGTCGCCAGCGGCCGCGACGGGACCGAGCGCCCGGCCAACTGGGACACCTACATGAAGGCCAACCCGCACCTGCGGTTCTACGACGGCCGGCGCGGCTACCTGCGGGTGGAGCTGAACCGGGAGAACGCCCGCGCCGACTTCCGGACCGTGTCCGCGGTGACCACGCCGGGCGCGGAGGTGTCCACGGCGGCCTCCTTCGTGACGGAGGCCGGCGCGCCCGGTCCGACGCCCGTGTGACGTCACCCGTCCGATCCCGCCCGCCTACTGCACACGGGGCCCGTCGCGGTATCGAACGTGCGAATTCCGGCGTGTCCTGACATTCCATCGGGTGGACCGGGCAAGGACACGGTCTCCGCGACAGCTACGTCGCCCAACGAACGGAGACGTACCGAATGGTCCTCAGACACGCCCGGACCGCGCGCCGCTCGGCGCTCGTGGCTCTCGGCGCCCTCGTTCTCGCCGGACTCCCCTGCGCCGCGGCGGCCGACGCCTCCCCCGCCGGGGGGCCCGCGCCCGGGGCGGCCCAGACCCTCGGCGCCGACCGGCCCTCCCCCCATCTGCTCAGCGCCCTCCAGCGCGACCTGAAGCTCGACGAGGAGCAGGCGTCCGCGCGCCTGGTCAACGAGGCCGAGGCGGGCACCCGCGCCGGCCGGCTGCGCATCGTGCTGGGCGAGCGGTACGCGGGCGCCTGGCTGCGGGGCGCGACCGCCGACGAGCTGACGGTGGCGACCACCGACGCCGAGGACGTGGCGGCCATCGAGGCCGAGGGCGCCACCGCGCAGGTGGTCGAGCGGCCCCTGGCGGCGCTGCAGACGGCGAAGGAGAAGCTGGACGCGGCGGCCGGCCGCGTCTCCACCCTCGACACGCCCGTCTGGTACGTCGACGTGGTGAGGAACCAGGTCGTGGTGCAGGCCGTCGACCAGGCCGCGGGCACCGCCTTCGTGGAGGCCGCGGGCGTGGCGGGCGAGGACGTCGGCATCCGTCTGGCGCCCGAACGGCCCCGGCTGCTGCAGGACATCACCGGCGGCGACGCGTACTACATCAACGACTCGGCCCGCTGCTCCGTCGGCTTCTCCGTCACCAAGGGCGCTCAGGGCGGCTTCGTGACGGCCGGCCACTGCGGCCGGGCGGGCGCGACCACCACCGGCTACGACCGCACCGCGCAGGGCACCTTCCAGGCATCCGAGTTCCCCGGGCGGGACATGGCGTGGGTGGCCGTCCAGAGCCAGTGGACGCCGACGCCCGACGTGAAGGCGGCGGACGGCCAGGAGGTCCAGGTCACCGGCTCGGCGCAGGCGCTCGTCGGGGCGTCGGTGTGCCGCTCCGGCTCCACCACGGGCTGGCACTGCGGAGTGATCGAGCAGCACAACGCGAGCGTCCGCTACCCGGAGGGCACGGTCAACGGGCTGACCCGGACGACGGTGTGCGCGGAACCGGGCGACTCCGGCGGTCCGTACGTGGCGGGCGCGCAGGCGCAGGGCGTCACCTCCGGCGGCTCCGGGAACTGCACCAGCGGCGGCACCACGTTCTACCAGCCGGTCAACCCGATCCTCTCCGAGCACGGGCTGACCCTGACCACGGCGGCCGCGCAGGCCGCGCCCCAGGAGCAGGCGGGCGGAGCCCAGGCGTGGACCGCCGGCCGGGTCTACGAGACGGGCGCCGTCGTCACCCGCGACGGGGTGACGTACCAGTGCCTGCAGACCCACCAGGCGCAGGGCGCGTGGGCGCCCGCCGGGACGCCGGCGCTCTGGCAGCGGCTGTGACCCGGTGACCGATGCGGCGCCGGCGGCAGCCCTCTCCGAGGCTGCCGCCGGCGCCGCATCGTTCCGTGTGAAGCCGCGCTACTCCTCCGCCAGCAGGGCGTAGGCCGTGGCCACGAAGGGATCGTGGCGGCGGAAGCGGCGGGTGCAGACGGCGGCCAGGGCGGTGCCGGTGTCGGGCCGGAAACCGAGGAAGGCCTGCTGGCCGGGGGTGGCCCCGGCGTGGAAGTAGAGGGGTCCGCCGTCCGTCGGGTGACGGAACCAGGCGACGGTGTGCACGTGCCGGTGCCCGGGTCCGCGGCGGAGCACGGGGGTGCGTACCGCGTGCAGCGCACCGGCCAGCGGGGGGCACCGGGCGGGGTCGAGATGGGCCTCGAGGAAGGTGAGCAGGTCGTGCGGGGTGGCCCGGACGGCGCCCGCCGCCTGGAAGCCGCCGGCGTCGAAGGGAGGCATGGCCGTGGCGCCGTCCTTGCCGTGCCCGGTGGCGTCGGCGCCGCCGGTGCCGGGCCGCAGGGCGGTGTCGCGGAGGGCGAGGGGTCGCAGCAGCCGGTCGGCCGTCAGGTCCGGCCACGGGGTTTCGGTGGCGGCGGCCAGGGCGTGACCGAGCACGGCGACACCGAAGTTGGAGTAACGCCAGCGGGTGCCGGGGCGGTGGCGGGGGTGATGGCGCAGGAAGGCGTCGATCACGCGCGCGTCGGGGTAGCGGGCGTAGGGGTTGGTGTGCCAGGCGGGCAGCGCACGGGCGCGGAAGCCGGCCGGGAGGCGCGGCAGCCCGGCGGTGTGGGTCATCAGGTGGACGAGCGTCGCCGGAGCCGGTCCGACGGGCCGGCCGCCGTCCAGCAGGGTGAGGGCCGGTTCGCCGCCGGAGAGCCGGCCGCTGTCCATCAGCTGGGCGAGCAGCAGTCCGGTGAACGTCTTGGTGGCCGAGCCGATCTCGTAGCGGAGGGTGTCGCGCGGGCGCCGTGAGGGCGCAGCGGTGCCGCCGGTGCGTACGGTGCGACGGCCGTGCCGGGACACGGCGAAGACGACGTCGGGCGCGTCGGCCGCGGCGACGGCGTCGCCCAGCCGTTCGTACAGGCGCTCGTCGGCGCGGGAGTCCGCCCGGTGTGCGGGGGTCTCGTCGTCGGCCGGGAGGCCGGGCCAGGGTGTGCGGTGCGTCGTCGTCATGAGGCGCGGGCCAGTGCGGTGAGGGCCCGGGAGGTGGCCAGGACGGAGGCGAAGGCGGCGACCAGCGTCGAGTGGTAGACGATGTCGAACACCGCTTCCTCGTCGCCCTCGGGCATCGTGCGGATCGCGGGCATGGCGCCGTCCGGCTGCTGGGCGGCGGCGAAGGCGCGCCAGGCGGGCTCGTCGAGGGTGGGGCGGGGCAGACAGGCGTCGACCACGAGGAGTTCGCCGAGCAGATCCCAGCGCCGCAGGTCCAGCCAGTCGTCGATCCACGCCGGAAGCCAGGTGGCGAGGTAGTCGGCGATGTCCGGGGGCAGCCCGTCGGGGTTCTCGCCCCAGTCGGTCAGATGGAACACGCAGTGTGTGATGTCGTAGGCGATGTGGCCCTCGACGGTCCACGGTTCGGGGGTGCGGGCCAGCCAGGTGGCACGCAGCGCCTCGGACTCGGAGGGCCGGGGGCTGAGCCCGAAGCGGCGCTGGAACGCGGAGATGGCCAGCCGGCGGTTGGGGCGCGTCTCGAAGGCCTGCCAGCTGTCGAGGCGGTGGTTGAGCACGACGGCCCGTTCCATCTCGGGCTGGCTGTAACCGAGTTCACGGAAGGGCAGATAGACCTCGAACGGAATGGGGGAGATCGGTTCGGTGCGCTGTCCGCGCACCAGCATGCGTCCGCCGTCCAGGGTGTCGCGCCAGGCGTGGTCGATCAGGCGGCGGGCCAGTTCCGCCTGGCGGGAGCCGGCGACTCCCTCGCGGAACAGCACGGAGCAGATGAGAGCGAGTTCACCGACGGGTTTGAAGCGCTCCAGAAACCCCACCTCCGGGTCCACGTCGGGCTCCAGCCGGAAGCCGTCGCGGTGGGCCCAGAGCCATTCCAGGGCTCCGGCTCCGACGGTGTGGATCAGGCGTGTGTCGGTCATGCCGGCGCTCCTTGTCGGCCGTGCCGCCCCTCCGGGCCGGCGGACGCGCCGGCCGGGTGCGCGGTGGTCAGTACGGCCGCGAAGGCGGCCAGCAGGGTCGAGTGGTAGTGGTGGGTGAAGTACCGCCCGGGGTCGCGGGCCTCGCCGTCCCCGGTCTCGCGGCCCTCTTCGCGGATCGCGCCCGTGGGGTCCTGAGCGGCCCTCAGGCGTTGCCAGGCGTCCGGCGGGACGACGTCGTCCAGCGGGTGGGGCAGGGTCGCGGCCACGGCCAGCAACTCGCCGGCCAGGTCCCACGACTGCGCGTCCAGACAGGTGTCCAGCCAGGGCGGCAGCCAGTCGGCCAGATAGCGGGCGAGGTCCGGCGGCAGCGGGTCGTCGGCGCGGCCCCAGTCGGTGAGGTGGAAGACCACATGGGTGAGGGCGTATCCGGCGGCGCGCTCGAAGGTCCAGGGTTCGGGCAGTCCGCCCAGCCAGGTGGTCCGCAGCAGGTGCCGCGCCCGTCCGGGCCGCCGGACGCCGCTGCGCTCCTCGGCCTTCAGCACGCCGAGCCGCCGGGTCGGGTCCTGTTCGGTGAACTGCCAGCCCCGGGAGCGGGCGACCACGGCGGCGCCCTCCTCGTAGGCGGGGTGGCGGAACCCGGCCGAGGCGAAGGCCGCGTACACCTCCAGCGGGTAGGTGGCGAACGGCTCCAGCCGTTGCAGCAGCGGGAACAGCTCGCCCTCACGGGTCTGCCGCCAGGCGAATTCCAGCAGCGCGACCGCCCGGGTGTGCAGAGGGTCGGCCGGGGTGGTACGGCGGGTCACCGTCGCGCAGACCTGGGCCAGTTCACCGAGCGGCTTCCAGGTGCCGTCCACCCGGCCGTCGGCGGCCAGCGCGTCCTCGCCGAGTGCGAAGCCGGCGCGGTGGGCGGACACCCAGGCGAGGGCATCCTCGGCGACCTGCCGGACGTCATCGGTGCCGGCGGCGGTCACACGAGTGCTCCGGTCCGCATCAGCCGTGCCGCCTGGACGTGCAGGGCGACGAGCGGGTCGTCACCGCTCATCAACTCCACGAAGTCCAGTCCGGACTCGAGGCCGAGGGTGTCCGGGACGCCGGGCAGCAGGGTCAGCCAGCGGCCGGCTCCGGCGGCCTGCCGCCAGTCCCGGCGGCGCACCGCCCGGACGAACCCACGGGCGACGTCGACGGGCCGGCGCCCGGCCGCGCGGCTCACCGCGCAGTCCCCGGCGGGCACCGCCAGCGGGGCCAGTACGGCGAGTTGATGGGTGAGCGACTGCCACTCCGCCTCGTCGAGCCAGGCGGTTCCGGGTTCGTCCGAAGGCCCGGACGCGAAGGAGGGGTCGATCCGGCGGAGGGCACGTGCCATGCCCCAGTGACTCCACCGGACGGTGGGCGCGGCGTCCTCGCGGGGCGGGTACGCCTCGACCGCCTTGCGGAACACCGCCACGTCCCCCGGGTCGGGCGGCGTGCGCAGCAGAAGGCAAGGCAGCATCGCGTCCGCGCCCAGGACGCGTACGGCGGCGAGCGTGAGCTCTCCCGCTCCCCCGTCGGTGGCGGCCGGGAGGACCACGCGGGTGTGGCCCCCGCCCCGAAGGGCGGAGACCACACCGGAAGCGAGGTCCTGCACCGCGCCCTTCAGGAGGGCGGAAGTGCCTGACTGCTCCATAGGACTGCTCCCGTCGATCCGTTCAGCCCTTCTTCGGGCGCGGGGTCGGCGGCGACAGCAGAACCCCTCCGGAACCGCCGGCCAGGGCCAGCGCGGCGCACTCGCGGCTGTCGCGGTACACACCGTCGGTCTCGGCCGGGTCGAGCGCCGCCTCGATGTCGGCGCTCTGGATTCCGGTGAGTTCCTCGATGACGTTCTGGTCGGGACGCATGACACCATCTCCCTGAGGTGTAGCGAGTACCTTCCCTTCCAGACTCACCCATATCGGACAAATCACGCCACTTTTACGGAACTTGTTTTCCCCTTTCCCCCTCTCGCCCCGGTGCCGCGGCACCGCGGGAGGAGGCCGCCCGGCCGGCGGCCGGGCGTAGCCCCGCAAGGAGGACCCCGCTGTGCGGACGCGTGGGGACGCGGTTCAGCGGGATCGTCAGATTCTGCTGCGGCACGGCGTACTCCATTCGGGCGAGACGCCCCGCGAGGGTCTCCAACACGCCGACGGTGAGGCCCTCTCCGGGGCAGCGGTGGCCCGTCGCCGGATCGCCGCCGCCCTGCGGGATCAGTTCGTCGCGCCCGACGGCCCGTTCGAGGAAGCGGCGCGGCCTGAACGTGTACGGGTCGCCCCACAGCGTCTCGTCGTGGTTCTGGCCGTACACGTCGAGCACCACCAGACCTCCTTCGGGCACCCAGGCGCCCCGCCAGAACAGGTCACGGGCCGCGAGACCGCCGAGGAACGGCACGAACGGGTAGAAGCGGCGCACCTCGTGCGCGAACGCCGTCCCGAACGCCACGTCCCCCCGCGCGAGCGGCGCCCGGTTCTCCGGCCGGCGGTGCAGGGCGTGCGTGGCGAAGGCGACGAACCAGGCGAGGGCGGTGGTCGGGCGCAGCACGTTGAGCAGTTCGACGGCGGCCGTCTTCTCGTCCAGCGGCTCCCCGCCCGCGTCCGTGTGCGCGCAGACCCGCTCCAGCACCGAGCCGGCGGGCGCGGCGACCTGTCCGGCACGGACGTCGCGGACCAGGCGCGCCAGCCGCTCCTCCTGGCGGCCGCGGGCGCGCCGGGCCCGCAGATGGCGCGGTCCCGCGGTGGCGAAGCCGTCCACCATCGCGGTCATGTCCCGCGCGGCCGCCCCCGCCCCGGCGTCGTCCAGGGGCACGCCCGCCCAGCGGTGGACGCCGCGGGTGAGCACGGTGGCCGCCTCGTCGAACAGCACGATCGACGCGCGGCGGCCCCACTCCGGTACGGCCTCGTCCCAGGCGTCGGAGACGTGCTCGGCGAGTCCCGCCACGGCGGCGGGCTCCAGCAGCGGCAGGAACAGCTCCTTGCGGGCCCGGTGGGCCGCGCCGTCGAGGGTGTGCACGGCCTCGTGGCCGAAGAGGGTGCCGAGGACCGGCTCGGGGATGGCGCGGTGCCGGTGCACGTTCCGTTCGTCGTAGAAAAAGCGGACCGCCTCGGGTCCGCGCAGGGCGAGGGCGGGGCGGCCCATGATCCGGGTGCGGACCACGGAGCCGGACGCCTCGCGCATCCGGTTGGGGAGCCAGGCGTACCCCTCGGCGAGGAGCGGCAGGGTGCGGTCGATCAGAGGGCGGCTGAGTACGTCCATGGCGAGCGGGTGCCCTCAGGCCCTGCCCGGACACCCCGCGCGGCCCCCGCCCCGCCGGTGCCGGTGGTGTCACGCTCCGTAGTTCACTCGATCGCACCAGGCGACCGTGCCGTCCGCCGCTGTGCGGGTGAGGGTGTGGGGCATGAGTAGCCCCATATCCCGGAAGTGGGAGCACGCCGTCGTGACCGGCGGCGCCGGATTCGTCGGCTCCCATCTGTGCAAGGCCCTGCTCGACGCGGGCGCCGCCGTGACCTGCGTGGACGATCTCAGCACCGGACGGCCCGAGAACGTCGCCCCGCTGCTCGACCGGCCGGGGTTCACCCTGGTGCAGGCCGACGTGGCCCAGGAGCTGCCGGTGCGCCGGCGGCCCGACCTGGTGCTGCACTTCGCCTCCCCCGCGTCCCCCGCGGACTACCTGCGGCTGCCGCTGCACACCATGGAGACGGGCAGCGCCGGCACCCGCAACGCCCTGACGCTCGCCCATGAGTCGGAGGCCCGGTTCGTGCTGGCGTCGACGTCGGAGGTGTACGGCGACCCGCAGCAGAACCCGCAGGACGAGCGGTACTGGGGCAACGTCAACCCGGTCGGCCCGCGCAGCGTGTACGACGAGGCCAAGCGGTTCGGCGAGGCCCTGACCACCGCGCACGCGGAGACGTACGGCACGGACACCTGCATCGTCCGGCTGTTCAACACGTACGGCCCCGGCATGCGCGGCCACGACGGCCGGGCGGTGCCCACCTTCGTGCGGCAGGCGCTGGCCGGTGAGCCGCTCACCGTGACCGGTGACGGCCGCCAGACCCGTTCGCTGTGCTACGTCGACGACACCGTCGCCGGCATCCTCGCCGCGGCCGCCCACGGCATGCGCGGCCCCGTCAACATCGGCAACCCCGCCGAGATCAGCATGCTCGGCCTGGCCCGCCTGGTGGTGGCCCTGGCGGGTTCCTCCTCCGAGGTGCGCTACATCGAGCGTCCCGTGGACGACCCGGCCGTGCGCTGCCCCGACATCACGCTGGCCCGCGACAAGCTCGGCTGGGAGCCGCGGGTGGGCGCCGAGGAGGGCCTGCGCCGCACGATCGACTGGTTCCGCGCCGAGGCGGCCCGCGGCTGAGCGGCCCGCCCCGCCGGCCCCTGGACCAGGCGGCCGATCCGGCCGCCGCCCCCACGCGAAAGGTCCGTCCGCCATGCGCATCCTCGGCATCAACGCCCTGTTCCACGACCCCGCGGCCGCCCTGGTGATCGACGGCCGTACCGTCGCCGCCGCTGAGGAGGAGCGGTTCTCCCGGCGCAAGCACGGCAAGCGACCGCTGCCCTTCTCCGCCTGGGAGCTGCCCGAGCAGGCCGCCGCCTGGTGCCTGAAACGGGCCGGGCTGCGCCCCCGGGACCTCGACGCGGTCGCCTACTCGTTCGACCCCGCGCTGGCCCGGCCCGCCGACGCGATGGGTCTGGACGACCCCTGGGACCATCTGCGTCTCACCTACGCGCGGGAGGCCCCGCACTTCCTGCGGACCGCGCTGCCCGGCCTGGACCCGGAGACCGTGCGCTTCGTCCCGCACCACATGGCGCACGCCGCGTCCGGCGCGTACGCCGCCCCCGACGCCGACGGCTGCTCCGTGCTGGTGCTGGACGGCCGCGGCGAGCGCGCCTCCCACCTGGCCGCGCGCCGCGTCGGCGGCCGGCTCCAGCCGCTGCGCGCGCAGGACCTCCCGCACTCGCTGGGCCTCGTCTACGAGGAACTGACCGAGCACCTCGGCTTCCTGCGCTCCTCCGACGAGTTCAAGGTGATGGCGCTCGCCTCCCACGGCACGCCGCGCATGCTGCCGGAGCTGCGCCGCTTCGTGTATCCGACCGGCGACGGCGGTTTCCACGCCGCGGGGGTGCCCTGGGCGCAGCTGTGCGCACCGCGCGGCCCGGACGAGCCGTGGACGCAGGACCACGCCGACGTCGCCGCGAGCGCGCAGGCCGTGCTGGAGGAGACGCTGCTCGACCTGGTGCGCTGGCTGCACGGCCGCACCCACGACGCGGTGCTCACCCTCGCCGGGGGCGTGGCGCTGAACTGCGTGGCCAACTCCCGCATCGCGCGGGAGGGTCCGTTCTCCCGGGTGTGGGTGCAGCCCGCGGCCGGCGACGCGGGGACCGCGCTCGGCGGCGCCCTGCTGCTGTCCGCCGGGGCCGGGGACGCACCGGAGCCGATGACGGGCGCCGACCTGGGCCGGGACTGGTCCGACGCGGAGCTGGGCGCGTGGCTGAAGACGGCCGCCGTGCCCTGCGAGAAGCCGGAGGACATCGCCGTCACCGTGGCCCGGACGCTGGCCGACAACGGCATCGTCGCCTGGTTCCAGGGGCGCAGCGAGTACGGCCCCCGGGCGCTCGGCCACCGTTCGCTGCTCGCCCATCCCGGGCACGCGGGGAATCTGGAGCGGCTCAACGACGTGAAGGGCCGCGAGCAGTTCCGGCCGGTCGCGCCGATGGTGCTCGCCGACCGGGCGGCGGAGATCTTCGACGGGCCGCTGCCCAGTCCGTACATGCTGTTCGTGCACGACGTGGCGCCCGCCTGGCGGGACCGCGTGCCCGCCGTGGTGCACGTCGACGGCACCGCCCGCATCCAGACGGTCGACCCGGCGCGCGAGCCGCTGCTGGCGCGGATGCTGCGCGAGTTCGAGCGGCTGACCGGGCTGCCCGTCGTCGTCAACACCAGCCTCAACACGGCGGGCCGCCCCATGGTGGACGACCCGCGCGACGCCCTGGAGTGCTTCGGCTCCTCCCCGGTGGACCTGCTGGCCATCGGCCCGTACGCGGTGCGGCGCGGCGCGCTCTTCCGCACCGGCGACACCGGCGACGCCGGCGAGGAGGTGTCCCGATGACCGGTCCTGCCGCTCCCGCCGGGGAGTACGCGGTGGTGGTGCCGACCCTGGGCCGCCCGTCGCTCGCGGCGTGCCTGCGGGCGCTGGCCGAGTCGGAGGGGCCGCGTCCGGCGCGGGTCGTGCTGGTGGACGACCGCCGGGACCCGGCCGTGCCGCTCACCGCGTCCGTGCCGCCCGCCCTGCGGTCCCGCACCGTCGTGGTGCGCGGCGGGGCGCGGGGCCCGGCCGCCGCCCGCAACGCCGGGTGGCGGGCCGCCGGGGACGCGCCGTGGATCGTCTTCCTCGACGACGACGTGGTGCCGGGACCCGCCTGGGCCGACGACCTCGCCCTCGACCTCGCCGGGGCGAGCGTGGCGACCGCCGGGATCAGCGCTCGCGTCGAGGTGCCGCTGCCCGTGGACCGGGCGCCCACCGACTGGGAGCGCAACGTCGCGGGCCTGGCCGGGGCGCGCTGGATCACCGCCGACATGGCGTACCGGCGCAAGGCGCTGGCGGCCGTCGGCGGCTTCGACGAACGGTTCCGCCGGGCCTTCCGGGAGGACGCGGACCTGGCGCTGCGGGTGCTCGACGCCGGCTGGACGCTCGCGGAGGGACGCCGTACGACCACGCATCCGGTGCGGCCCGCCGACCGGTGGGTCTCCGTGCGGCTCCAGGCGGGCAACGCGGACGACGTGCTGATGACGCGGCTGCACGGGCGGGACTGGTGGCGGCGGGCCGGCGCGCCCCGCGGCCGTCTCCCGCTGCACCTGGCGGTGACCTCGGCCGGGCTCGCGGCGGCGGTGTGCGCGCTGACCGGGCGCCCGCGCGCCGCGTCGGCGTGCGCCGCCGGGTGGCTCGCCGGGACCGCCGAGTTCGCCCTGGCCCGGATCCGGCCCGGTCCGCGCACCCGGGACGAGATCGTCACCATGGCCCTCACCAGCGCGCTCGTCCCGCCGGCCGCGGCCTGGCACTGGCTGCGCGGGCAGGTGCGGCACCGCGTCACGCCCGCCCACCGCCACCCGGCCGTTCCCCCGTCGCCCTCCGCCGCGGCGCCGGCCGGCGAACGGATGCCGACATGACACGCCGGCCCTCCCCGCCGCGGCCCGCGACGGGCCCCGGCGGGCGCCGCGCGCATGCTCCCGGCCGCAGCCGCGGCCGGAACCCGATCCGCGGACGGCGGTGTCGGCACCCCGGCCGCGACCGATCACGGAGGTGAGCCCATGACCGCGGACTTCGCCCCTGTCCCCCCGGGCGTGCTGTCGATCGCGCTCGTCTCGGAACACGCGAGTCCCCTCGCCGCGCTCGGCGGGGTGGACGCCGGAGGCCAGAACGTCCACGTCGCCGCCCTGGCCACGGCGCTCGCCGGCCGCGGACACCGGGTCACGGTCCACACCCGCCGCGACGCACCCGGTCTGCCGGACCGGGTGCGGCTGAGCGAGCGGGTGGAGGTCCACCACGTCACCGCCGGGCCCCCCGAGCCGGTGCCCAAGGACCGGCTGCTGCCGTACATGGACGCGTTCGCGCGCGTGCTCGTCCGGGAGTGGCGGGCCCGCACCCCGGACGTGGTGCACTCCCACTACTGGATGTCCGGGCTGGCCTCGCTGGGCGCGGCCCGGGAGGTGGGCCTGCCGCTGCTGCACACGTTCCACGCGCTGGGCACGGTGAAGCGGCGCCACCAAGGGGACGCCGACACCAGCCCGCCGGAGCGGATCGGCTGCGAGACCGAGGTGGGGCTCGGCTGCGACCGGGTCGTCGCCACCTGCCGTGACGAGGTCGCCGAGCTGGTCCGGATGGGCGTGCCCGCGGACCGGATCGGCGTCGTGCCCTGCGGTGTGGACACCGAGCGGTTCACGCCGGTGGGCCCGCGCTGGGCGCGCGGCCCGTACCGCCACCGGCTGGTGCAGCTGGGGCGGCTGGTGCCGCGCAAGGGGGCGGCCGTGTCGGTGGCCGCGCTGGCCCTGCTGCCCGGAACCGAGCTGCTCGTGGCGGGCGGGCCTCCCGCGGAGCGGCTGGACGACGACCCGGAGGTGCGCCGGCTGCGCGCGGTCGCGCGGGACGCCGGGGTCGCCGACCGGGTGCGGTTCCTGGGCGGGGTGGACGCCGAGCGCGTGCCGGCGCTGCTGCGCTCCGCCGACGTGGTGCTCTGCCCCGCCGACTACGAGCCGTTCGGCATCGTCCCGCTCGAGGCCATGGCCTGCGGCCGTCCCGTGGTGGCCAGCGCGGTCGGCGGCCAGCTCGACACGGTCGCCGACCCGGCCACCGGACGGCTGGTGCCGCCCGGCGACCCCGAGGCTCTGGCCGCCGCCGTGGCGAGCCTGCTCGCCGACCCGGCCGGCCGCGAGGCCTGCGGGGTGGCGGGCCGCCGCCGGGTGCTCGCCCGTTACGGGTGGGCGCGGGTCGCCGCCGCCACGGAGGCGGCCTACTGCGAGGTCCTCGACAGCGAGCCGGCCGTGACCAGGACCGGCTGAACCGCAGGCCCGACCGGGCCGCAGACGTCCGACGTTGGAAGGAGGTGCGGGTGCCGTCGCCGTCCCCCGAGGGCGGCGCGCCCGACACGCCATGACCGAACACCCCGCTCTCGACGCCGCCCGTCTGCACTGCCGGTCCCTCCAGGACGCCCTCGACGGGCTCGGCCGGCACGGTCTGCCGCGGATCGCGGACTGGGGCGGCCGGCTCGCCTCCGTCCTCACCGGCGGCGGCCGGCTGCTGGCCGCGGGCAACGGCGGCAGCGCCGCCCAGGCCCAGCACCTCACCGCCGAGCTGGTCGGCCGCTACCGCAGCGAGCGGCCCGCCTACTCGGCGCTCGCCCTGCACGCGGAGACCTCCAGCGTCACCGCCATCGGCAACGACTACGGCTTCGACCACGTCTACGCCCGTCAGGTGGCCGCGCACGGACGCCCCGGCGACGTGCTGATGCTGCTGTCCACGTCGGGACGCAGCGCCAACCTGATCGCCGCCGCGGTGGCGGCCCGGCGAGCCGGGCTCGGGGTGTGGGCGCTGACCGGTCCCGGCCCCAACCCGCTGATGGAGGCGGCCGACGAGAGCCTGTGCGTGGCGGCGGCCTCGACCGCGACCGTGCAGGAGATCCATCTGGTCGCCGTGCACCTGCTCTGCGAGTGTTTCGACGCCGCCGTGGCCGCGCCACCGGCGCGGACCGTGGCGGCCGTTCCCGGGAGGCTGACATGACCGGACCCGAACCGCTGGTGGTGGTGGGCGACGTCCTGCTCGACGAGGACATCGAAGGGGTCGCCACCCGGCTGGCCCCCGACGCGCCCGCCCCGGTCGTCGACGTCACCGGGGACCACAGGCACCCGGGCGGCGCGGGGCTGGCCGCCGCGCTCGCCGCGCGCGGCGGCCGGGACGTGGTCCTGGTGACCGCGCTCGGCGACGACCCCGCGAGCGAGGCCGTACGGCAGCAGCTCAGCGGGCGGGTACGGCTGCTGGAGCTGCCGCTGCACGGCACGCTGCCGGTGAAGACGCGCGTCCTGGCCGGCGGGCGGCCGCTGGTGCGCATCGACCGGGGCGGGGGGACGCCCGGCGAGCCGGACGAGGCGGTGCGGGAGGCGCTGGCGTGCGCGCACGCCGTCCTCGTCGCCGACTACGGCCGGCACACCGCCGGCGCGGTCCGCCCGCACCTGGAGGAGGCCGCCCGGCGCACCCCGCTGGTGTGGGACCCGCACCCCCGCGGCGAGGCGCCGGTGCCGGGGGCGCGGCTGGTCACCCCCAACGCGGGCGAGGCGATCGCGCTGTGCGCGGGCACGCCCGGCGTGTCGGGCGTGTCGCTGGGCGCCTTCGCCGAGCGCGGCACGGAACTCGCCGAGCGCTGGCGGGCGGCGGGCGTCGCCGTGACGCTCGGCGAGCGGGGTGTGCTGCTGACCCGGCCGGGCGGCGGCACGCCGATGCTGATCCCGGCGCCGTTCCACGCGGACGGCGACCCGTGCGGTGCGGGCGACTGCTTCGCGGCGACGACGGTCGCCGCGCTGGCGGACGGGCTGCTGCCGGAGGAGGCGCTGCAGCGGGCGGTCGCCGAGGCCGCCGCGTTCGTCGCGGCGGGCGGCGCGGGCAACCCGGACCTCTGGCACACGCCGGTCCCCCCGGTCCCGGCGCAGGACCCGGCCGCCGACGCGTTCGAACTGGCGCGGGAGGTACGGGCGCGGGGCGGGACCGTGGTGGCCACGGGCGGCTGCTTCGACCTGGTGCACGCCGGTCACGTGGGCCTGCTGGAGAGCGCGCGGCGGATCGGCGACTGTCTGATCGTGTGCCTGAACTCCGACGACTCCGTCACCCGCCGCAAGGGCCCCGGCCGCCCCCTCACCCCGGCCACGGACCGCGCGAAGGTGCTGGCCGCGCTGGGCAGTGTGGACGCGGTGGTGATCTTCGAGGAGGACACCCCGGAGAGGGTGCTGGAGCGCCTTCGGCCGGATGTGTGGGTGAAGGGCGGGGACTATTCCGTCCAGGATCTGCCCGAGGCGCGGGCGCTGCGGGAGTGGGGTGGGCAGGCGGTGGTCCTGCCGTACCTGGACGGCCACTCGACGACGCTGCTTGCGCGGCGGGCCGCGGACGCGGTTTCGGTGGCTCTGAGGCCGACGGAGGGATGAGCGCCCTGCAGGGGCGCGGGGATCCGTTCGCGCGGTTCTCCGCGCCCCTTCGGGGCGTTTTCCCGCCGTTTCTTCGCAGGGGGCGGGGTTACGCCGCCGTCTGCAGCGCCGGCTGCGGTGCCGGGGCCTTCGCCGGCAGGGCGACCGGGTTCACCGTCCGGCGGCGGTGCAGGACATGGCCCGACGCGATGGACGCGGCGATGACCGCGCCGCCCGTGATCAGGGCGCCGCGCGGGCCCGCCAGTTCCATGAGGAGGCCGAGGGCCGGGGGGCCGCCCAGGCCCCAGACCGTGCCGATCGAGCCCCACACGCCCAGAACGCGCCCGCGCAGGTGCGCGGGCGGGTCGGTCTGGAGGACCGCCGTGCCCGCGGTGTCGGAGACGGACTCGACCACGGCCATGGGGAGGACCAGGACCAGCAGCACCGCCAGGGAGGGCGACAGCCCGGCCGCGATCTGCAGCAGCGCCCCGGTCGCGGCGAGCGCGCCGACCAGGCGGACCGAGGGGCGGCGCAGGCGTGCGCCCAGGACCGCGCCGACGATGCCGCCGGCGGCGAGGACGGTGGACACCGTGCCGAAGGCTCCCGCCCCGCCCGCGAGCGGGCCGGTGACGAGGACGGCGAGGGTGAGGCCGTAGTTGCGGCCGAAGACCGCCGCGATGCCGGTCACCCCGGCGAGCGCGAGCAGCCGCGGGCGGCGGACGAAGAAGGCCAGGCCCTCGCGGACGCCCATGTCGGACGTGGAGCGCCGGGCCGCCCGCCCGGTGACCTGCCGGACCGCGCCCGCCGCCGGGCGCAGGAACGGGATGACCGCCGTCACGAAGAGGAAGGAGAAGCCGTTGGCGAAGTAGGCCGCCGCCGTGCCGAGGAAGCCGACCGTCACGCCGGCCAGGGCCGCGCCCGCGAGCCGCCCCGCGTTGAAGACCAGCGCGCCGACGCCGATGGCGGAGGGCAGGTCCTCGGCGGGGACGAGGTCGTTGCCGAGCAGGGCGCAGGCCGGGTTGTCGACGGTGGCGACCATGCCGGTGACGGCGGCCAGCACCATCAGGGTGGTCATGTCGAGCCGGTCCAGCGCCACCAGGGTGGCCGTGGTGAAGGCGATGACGGCCAGCAGGGCCTGGCTGACGGCGGCGGTCAGCCTGCGCGGCCAGCGGTCGACGGCCGCGCCGCCGAGCACGCTCATCAGCAGGGCCGGGGCCGCCTGGACGGACATGGACAGGCCGGTGGCCGCGGCGGACCCGGTGATCTGGAGGACCAGCAGGTTCTGCACGGTCAGCTGCATCCAGGTACCGGCGTTGGACACGAAGTTCGCGACGGACCACCAGCGCATGCCGCGGTGCCGGAGGGAACGCCAGGGCGACCGGGATCCGGCCTGGGCGGGGGAGGGTGTGGAAGACACGGTGCGCTACTCGGGGAGGAGCCCCACGGGGCTCGGCTGAGTGGGCGCGGGAAGGCGGACGCCGGCTGCGCTGCGCGGCGGTTCCCGGCGCCGGATCGGGCGCGCACCATCGTGGCAGAAGGGACCCCCGAGTCCTTTCCACCGCGTCAGCGCCCGGGAGGGACCCGGGGGTCAAGAAACCGCACCCGCGCGGCACTTGGCCACGCGAGTGCGGTTGCTCACAGAGAGGTTTGCGGGACGGATCCGCGGGCAGAGCCCCCGGCCCCGCTCCCGGTCAGTGGGACAGCTTGGCGCGGGCGCGTCCGGCCGCCGCGGCGGGTCCCGCGCCGGCCTTGAAGGCGCGCCGGGCGATGTGGGCCTCGCGGCGAAGGTCGTGGGCGGCGTGCCGGCCGCGCCACAGCACCGAGGGCCGGGACCCGGTGTCGTCCGCCGCGATCAGCAGCCCGCCGAGCAGGCCGAGGTTCTTGAGGAAGTGGATCCGGTGCTGGGACTTGTCGCCGGCGTCCTCCTCCTCCCAGAAGCGGTGCGCGGCGAGCGTGGTGGGCACGAGGGTGGCGGCGATCGCGAGGGCGGCCGGGCGGGACATCCGTCCGGTGGCCAGCAGCAGTCCGGCGGCGACCTGGACGGCGCCGTTCAGCCGCACGGAGTCCTCGGTGCGGTCCGGCAGTGCGCTGATGCGGCCGGTGACCGGCCGCACCACGGGCTCCGCCAGCCCGGCGACCCGGTGGGGGTTGCGGAGGGTGTCCAGTCCGCCCGCGATGAAGATCGACGCCAGCATCGGCCGGCCGAGGACGCGCAACAGGCTCATGTCCTTCTCCTGGAGTGTGGAGGGTACGGTGCGCCGGGTTCCCCGCCGGGCGGGGAGCATGCGGCGGGGGCAGGCGGCGGGGCCGTCACCAGAAGCGGGTGGTGAGGGCGGGCCGGCGGACCGCCTCGACGGCGTCGCGCAGGCACAGGGCGACGCCGATGGTGGCGCGCAGCACCGAGGGCCGTACGCTCTGCGCGGTCTCGGTGGCCAGGACCAGCAGGCAGCTCGCCGCCTGTTCGACCACGGAGACCGGGAGGGTGCAGTCGTCGGCGGCGGCCGCGCGGAACGCCTTCAGCGGGACACCCGCTCCGTCGACCGTCCGCCGGGCGGCCTGTTCCAGGTACGGGACGGCCTGTTCGCAGAGTGTGGCGGGCAGGGTGAGGGTGCGCTGGAACGATGAACTGGTCATATTCAGAGTGCTCCCACGGCGTGGCGCGCCCGCATCGGGCGGCGCGGGTTTTTCACCGTCCCGCGTGAGCGTCCGCCGGGTCCGTGCCGGGCTCGTACGCTGGGCGGACCGCACACCGCCGAGCGCACCGCGATGCCGAGGAGGCCGCCGATGCCCCTGTCGTCCCCCGCGTCCGGCGACGAGAGCCCCGGCGCCGTGGCGGCGCGGCTGACCGGACGGGCGGTGACCGGGCTGCGGCCGCTGTCCGGTTCGCTCGCCGAGGCCGCCCTGGACGACGGCCGCACGGTGATCGTGAAGCGCGCCGAGGACGCGGAGGCGGCGCGCGCCGAGGCGGCCGGACTGCGCTGGCTGGCGGAGGCGGACGCGACCCCGGTGCCGCGGGTGCACGGCCGGGAGGAGGCGTGGCTGGTGCTCGACCGGGTGCGGGAGGGGCGTCCGGGCCGGGAGGCGGCGCTGCGGTTCGGGCGTGAACTGGCCGGCCTGCACACGGCCGGCGCGCCCGCGTTCGGGGCGCCGCCGCCGGGCGGTCCTGTGGAGGCGTTCATCGGGCTCGCCCCGATGCGCAACGTCACCGGCGACGACTGGCCGACCTGGTACGCCGAGCACCGCGTACTGCCGTATCTGCGCCGTGCGGTCGACGCGGGCACGATGGACGCCGGCGAGGCGGCGGTGGTCGAGCGGGTCTGCGCGCGGCTGCCCGGGCTGGCGGGGCCCGCCGAGCCGCCCGCGCGGCTGCACGGCGACCTGTGGAACGGCAATGTGCTGTGGGGCGCGGACGGCAGGGTGCGGCTCATCGACCCGGCCGCGCACGGCGGGCACCGGGAGACCGACCTGGCCATGCTGGCGCTGTTCGGCTGCCCGCTGCTGGACGCCGTGCTGGAGGGCTACCAGGACGTGGCGCCGCTCGCCGCGGGGTGGCGGACACGCGTCGGCGTGCACCAGCTGTTCCCGCTGCTGGTGCACGCCGTGCTGTTCGGCCGGGGCTACGCCGGGCAGGCGCTCGCGGCCGCCCGTTCCGCCCTGTCGCTGTGATCCCCCGGCGGGGTCCTCAGCGGGTCACCACGTGCCGCTCGTCGGGCACGCAATGGGTCATGGTCAGCCCCGTCACGTCGCGCGGGGGGTTGTCGCCGAGGCTGGCGAGCCGCTTGCGGTCCTCCTCGGTGAGGGTCTGGCCCTCCAGCGGCTCCAGGTGGGCGACGTCCTCCGGCATGATGCCGAGGCCCTCGCCGACCCGGCGGCCCAGGTCGTTCTCGACCAGCAAAAAGTGCCACACCATGCGCTCCTGCACCGGCCGGTCGCACTGCGACAGCAGGTCGGTGAAGTTCTTCACCAGGTCGTCGCGCTCCCAGTCCTCCAGCAGCAGGTAGCGCTGGCCGGCCTGGAGGTAGTCGTTGGTGCGCTCGATCCGCTTGCGGGTGAGCCGGCCGCGGATCTCCGGGCCCTGCTCGTCGTGCGTCGGGTAGTGGCCCTCCCGCAGACCGCCCGTGATGGACGGCTCGTAGTTGACGTGGCTGTTGTCCCCGCCGTCCACGTGGTAGGCCATCTGGCCGTCGCGCTGGTTGGTGCGCACCTCCGCGTGCTTGGGCTGGTTGACCGGCAGCTGGAGGTAGTTGGGGCCGACCCGGTAGCGCTGGGTGTCGCTGTAGGAGAAGGTCCGGCCGACGAGCATCTTGTCGTCGGAGAAGTCCAGGCCGTCGACGAGGACGCCGGTGCCGAAGGAGATCTGCTCGTTCTCGGCGAAGTAGTTGTCCGGCATCCGGTTGAGCACCATCCTGCCCACCGGCTTCGGCGGGAAGTCCTGCTCAGGCCAGGTCTTGGTGTCGTCCAGCGGGTCGAAGTCCAGCTCCGGGTGCTCGTGGTCGTCCATCATCTGGACGAGCAGCTCCCACTCGGGGTGGTCGCCGCGCTCGACGGCCTCGTAGAGGTCCTTGGTGGCGTGGCCGAGACCCTGTGCCTGGACGTTGGCGGCGTCCTCCTCGGTCATGGAGCGCACGCCCTGCTTGGGCATCCAGTGGTACTTGACCAGCTTGGTGTTGCCCTCCGCGTCGACCCACTTGTACGTGTTCACGCCGAAGCCCTGCATGTGGCGGTAGTCCGCCGGGATGCCGCGCGGGCTGAACAGGTTGACGAGCATGTGCATCGACTCGGGCGTCTGCGACATGAAGTCGAAGATGCGGCGCGGCTGCTGCTCGAAGGTGACCGGGTCGGGCTTGAGGGCGTGGATGACGTCGGGGAACTTGATGGCGTCCCGGATGAAGAAGACGCCGAGGTTGTTGCCGACGAGGTCCCAGTTGCCGTCCTCGGTGTAGAACTTCACGGCGAAGCCGCGCGGGTCGCGGGCGGCCTCGGAGGAGTCCCGGCCGCCGATGACGGTGGAGAAGCGGACGGCGAGGTCGGTGCGCTTGCCCGCCTCCTGGAACAGCTTGGCGCGCGTGTAGCGGGAGATCGGCTCGTCGCCCCACGTGCCGTACGCCTCGAAGTAGCCGTACGCGGTGACGCCGCGGGCGTGCACGACGCGCTCGGGGATGCGCTCCCGGTCGAAGTGGCTGATCTTCTCCAGGAACTGGTAGTTCTCCAGCGTGGCCGGGCCGCGGGAGCCGACGGTGCGCTGGTTCTGGTTGTCGTAGACCGGGTGGCCCTGCCGGTTGGTGAGTACCTTGCGGTCGTCGCCGGTAGCGGGGCCCTGACTCGCGGTGTCCGTCATGATTCGCTGGGCTCCTTGCGCTGTCGCTTCTGGCCGGTGACGGACCGGGGCACGGCGGCTCCGGGCCGTCGGCCGGTTCCTGGGAGCGGCCCGGGTACCCGGAGCCGCGGCGTCATGCACGCGTACGCTGCCCCCGCTCACGGCGAAGGCCGGGCGCGCGGGCGTGTACGAGGCCCATGCTGCCCCCGATCGGGACGGGCGGCGACCGGAGCGCTGCGGAGCGTGACGGCCCTGGGGCGGCCGGCGGACCTACGGGCGGGCGAGGAAGCGGTCCAGGACCGCGGTGAGGCCCTCGGGCCGCTCGAGGGGCAGTTCGTGTCCGGCGTCCAGGACGCGGATCTCGGCGTCCTGGTATCCCGTGGCGAGGCGCAGCATCTGCCGGACGGGGAGCTGGACGTCGTGGTAGCCGTGCACCATCAGGGTCGGCACGCGGATCTCTCCGGCCCGGTCGAGGACGTCGAAGGCGCGCATCGCCGCGTACAGGGTCATGACCACCTCGCGGGGCGTGGACGCCGAGGCGCGGATGTACTTCTCGACCTCGTCGCGGGGGTGGCCCGGTCCGAACGCGCGCCGGATGTTGGCGGCGACGAACAGCTTGAACGGCACCAGCGTGGACGCGGCCATCAGCAGCCCGCGCGCCCGGCTGTACGTCATGCGGCCGATGGAGTTGACCAGGACCAGGCGTTCCACCCGTCCGGGGTGGGTGAGCGCGAGGGTCTGGGCGGTCATGCCGCCCATGGAGTGGCCGACGGGGATGAAGCGGTCGACGCCGAGGTGGTCCAGGAGGGCGACCACGTCCCGGGCGAGGGCGTCGATGGTGGGCGCGCCCGCGCCGGTGCTCTCGCCGTGGCCGCGCAGGTCGAGGCGGATCACCCGGCGGTGCGGGGAGAAGTGGGCCGTCTGGTGGTCCCAGCGGTGCCGGTCGGCGGTCCACCCGTGGATGAGGACCAGGGGCGTGGGGGCGGAGTCGCGGGGGCCTTCGTCGTCGTAGGCCAGTTCGGCGCCGTCGACCGTGAACCGCGCCATGGGGGCCTCGCCTTCGAAGTGCCTGCCGTTACCGGTCGGTAGGGTAGCGGCGGGCGGGCCCGTGCGACAGTGCGGGGCGGCGGAAGAACGCGTGCGGGCACGACAGAGGGCGGGGGTGCGACCGGTCCCCCGTTCCGGTCGTACCCCCGCCGTGGCTCGAAACTATGCAAGACGAGGCCGGTCTGTGTACCGCGCCGGTGCCCGCTGCACGGGTCCACGGCACTCACCTGTGCACAGGTGAGTCCGAATCGCCCGGTTCACTCCCCCGCGAAGAACGGCTGCTCCAGGTCGCCGACCGCCAGATGGGCCAGGGCGACCTCGTAGAGATCGGTCCCGGCGGCCAGGAGCTGCCGTTCCAGGACCGGTTCCGCGCTGCGGACGTGCTCGCGCACGGTCTGGGCGTGCACGCGGAGGGTCTGCGCCGCCCGCTCGGCGTTGGCCCCGGCGGCGATCCAGGTGCGCAGGGTGCGGCGCACGTTGCGCGGGTCGTCGTCGAGGCGGCCCAGCAGCTCCTGCGCCCAGGACGCGACGGCCGGTCCTGACAGCAGCTCGGTCAGGCACCGCGCGCTCGCCGCGGAGTCGGCGGCCCCCTGACCGTCCAGCAGGTTGATCTGGGTGTGCAGCGCCAGATGCACGACGGCCCGTACGGTCACGTCGTCGAAGTCGACGCCGAGCATGGACTCCACGCGGTCCATGCGGGCGCGCACGGTGTTGCGGTTGACGCCGAGGATCTTGGCGGTGGCGACGGCGGTGAACTCCAGGCCGAGCCGGGTGGTGGCGAGCAGTTCGGCGCGGGTGTGGTGGGGCAGCGCGTCGAGCGGGCGCAGCACCCGCGCCGCCCAGGTGCGCAGCGCCGCGGGGTCCATCAGCCGCTCGGGGTGGGTGCGCTCGGCGTACACCGCCGTCTTGTCCGGCCGGAAGCGGGCCACGGCCAGCGCGCTGACGGCCTGTCCGTAGGCGGTGGCGGTGCGTGCCAGGCTCTGCCAGACGCTCCCGCCGACGAAGGTGTCGGGGTGACGCTCCACCAGGGACCGCAGGTCGCCTGCGGTGGCCTCGCGCGGGCCGAGGACGATCACATGGCCGTCGACGGCCGGGCACCGCACCACCAGCGCCTCCTCCCGGGTGCGTTCGATGCACTCGGCCGCCAGCCGGTCGCGTACGGAGGGGTCGCACTCCAGGACGTAGACGCAGGCGGTCTCGGCGTCCAGCAGTCCCGGCCAGAGTCCGGCGGCGACCCGGCGCGCGGAGACGGTGTCCTCGACCATCAGCAGCTGGAGGATCGCCAGCCGCAGGTCGGCGGTGGCCCGCAGGAGCCGGACGCCGGCCGCCTGCGTCTCGTGGGCGGTGAGCAGCAGTTCGAGCACCTGTGCGGTGTGCGTGACGACGTCCGAGGCGTGCCGGTCGAAGGGCGTGCCGCGGGAGACCGCCAGCACGCAGGCGCCCGTGGGGTGCCTGATGCGCACCATGCGCAGATGGCGTCCGTCCCCGTCCCACGCGGCGGACGCGATCCGGCCGGAGGCGACGTCCGCGGCGAGCGCCTCGTCCAGGGGCAGCGGGGTCCCGGCGAGCAGCCCGCCCGCGCCGTCGCGGAGGGCCGCCTCCGCACGCACCGCGCCGGCCAGCCAGTCCACGACCCGGCGCACGTCACGCCCGGCCGGCCGCAGGTGTTCCAGCAGTTCACGCGCCCACCCCGGACGCTCCGCCGCCGCCCCGTGCGCCGTGTCCTTTCCGCCCGTCACCTCGGCCTTCCCCTCGTCTCCTCGCCCTGTGGCCCGGACGGGGGACGTTACCCCACGGGCCGGTGCGGCTCATCCCGGCGCGACGGGTCGGCATAAGCTCGGTGAATGGCCAAGTACTTCGACGTGCACCCCGACAACCCCCAGCCGCGCACCATCGGTCAGATCGCCGCCGCCGTCCGCGACGACGCGCTGATCGCGTACCCCACGGACTCCTGCTACGCGCTGGGCTGCCGTCTGGGCAGCCGCACCGGCATCGACCGGATCCGCACCATCCGCAAGCTGGACGACCGGCACCACTTCACCCTGATGTGCCGCGACTTCGCCCAGCTCGGCCAGTTCGTACGGATCGACAACGACGTCTTCCGCGCGGTGAAGGCGTCCACCCCGGGCCGCTACACGTTCATCCTGCCCGCGACCAAGGAGGTGCCGCGCATGCTGCAGCACCCCAAGAAGAAGACCGTCGGCGTGCGCATCCCCGACCATGTGGTCACCCAGGCGCTGCTGGAGGAGCTGGGCGAGCCGCTGCTGTCCAGCACCCTGCTGCTGCCCGGGGAGGACGAGCCGATGACCCAGGGCTGGGAGATCAAGGACCGGCTCGACCATGTCGTGGACGCGGTCCTGGACTCCGGGGACTGCGGCACCGAGCCGACGACGGTGATCGACTTCTCCGGCGGCGAGGCGGAGATCGTGCGGGTGGGCGCGGGCGACGTCTCGCGCTTCGAGTGACGGCGAGTGACGGGAGGACGGCGCGACATGACGGACGTGGAGCGGACCGAGGTGCGCGTCCCCACCGAGGACGGGGCGGCGGACGCGTACCTGGCGCGTCCGGCGGACGGCGCGCCCCGGCCGGCGGTGCTCTGCCTCACCGACGCCTTCGGGGTGCGCCCGACGGTGCGGGAGGCGGCCGATCGCGTGGCGCGGGCCGGGTTCACCGTGCTGGTGCCGAACCTCTTCCACCGGCGCGGACCGGCCCCGGTGGTCGAGCTGCCCGGCTTCATCGACGCCGAGGCACGCGGCGAGCTGTTCCGCCGGCTCCGTCCGGCGCTGCGGGAGTTGACGCCTGAGCGGGCGACGGCCGACGCGGGCGCGTACCTGCGGTGGCTCGCCGCGCTGCCGGAGGCGGCGGACGGGCCGGTGGCGCTGGCCGGCTACTGCATGGGCGCGGGTCTCGCGCTGCGGGCGGCCGGCGCCTTCCCGGACCGGGTGGCGGCGGTGGCCGGGTTCCACGGCGGCCGGCTGGCGACGGACGACCCCCACAGCCCGCACCTGGCGGCGCCGCGGATCACCGCCGAGGTGTATCTCGGACACGCCGACGGGGACCCCTCGTTGCCGCCGGAGCAGATCGAGCGGCTGGAGAAGGCCCTGACGGACGCGGGCGTCCGGCACCGCTGCGAGGTGTACCCGGGGGCGGTGCACGGCTTCACCCAGTCCGACACGGCGTCGTACGACGAGGCGGCCGACGAGCGCCACTGGGCGGCGCTGCTGGACCTGTTGGACCGCGCCTTCTGAGTCGGCACGTCAACTCGGCGTCTCCGCAGCCAGGTTCACGCGGCCCCGCCCACCGTCCGTACGGGCCACCGTTGTTACGGTGCACGCGTGTCCGAATCCTCACGCGACACCGCCGAGGGCGCCGGCTGGGGCGTCTCCGAACGCGGTGAGTACATGCGGCTGGTGCCGCGCCAGGCCGAGAAGATCTCCTGGCTGGACCCGAGGCATCTGTGGGCCGCCCGCAACGGCGTCCTGGCTTCCTGGCTCGGGGACCCCACCGGGGAGGTCAGATCGCGCTGGGCGGCCCGTCGGGCGGCGGCCGGGGCGCCCGCCGACCGCGTGATCCGGCGCGACGGCCCGGACCGCTTCTCGTTCCTGGTGATCGGCGACACCGGCGAGGGCGGCGAGCCCCAGTACGCGGTCGTGCCCGGCCTGTTGAAGGAAGGCCGGGACACCGCCTTCGCCGTGCTCGCCAGCGACGTCATCTACCCGGTGGGCGGCGCCGACGACTACGGGCCCAAGTTCTTCCGGCCGTACCAGGACTACCAGGCGCCGGTCTACGCGATACCCGGCAACCACGACTGGTACGAGGACCTGGCCGGCTTCATGCGGGTCTTCTGCGACGAGACCGGGCCGCTGCCGCCCGCCCCCGCGCCGCGCCCCCTCACCCGCGCCTGGCTGCGGTCCCTGCTGTGGCACCGGCCCCGCCCCGGCGACGGCGAACGTCTCGACGAGGCACGGAAGCTGCGCTCCTCCCCCGCGCAGCAGGCGGTGCAGCCGGGCCCGTACTGGGCCGTCGACGCCGGGCCGATACGCATCGTCGGCATCGACACCGGACTGCTCGGGACGCTCGACGCCGAGCAGGGCGCGTGGCTGCGCGAGGTGTCCCGCGACCCGCGCCCGAAGATCCTGGTGACCGGCTCGCCCCTGTACGTGGACGGCGAGCACCATCCGTGCCCGATCGAGGGCGGCGGCACCGTCGACGACATCGTCCGCGACCCGGCCCACCGGTACGTGGCCTCGATCGGCGGCGACATCCACAACTACCAGCGCTACCCGGTGCGTCTGGACGACGGCCGCACCCTGCAGTACGTGGTGGCGGGCGGCGGCGGGGCGTTCACGCACGCCACCCACACCATCCCCCGGGTGGACGTCGCCGGGGTCACCGAGGCGGACTTCCGCTGCTACCCGCTGCGCGGCGACTCCCTCGCCTTCTACAGCGGGCTGTACGGGCGGCGGACGCGGCTGCGCCGGTTCTTCTCGCTGACCGAGGCGGAGGCCGCGGCGGTGATCGCCGAGCGCCTGGGCATCGGGCCGACCCGCGCGCCGGGCGCGCCGGTCCGGGTGACCCGCCGGATGCGGCTGGTCGCGGGGCTGCTCGGCACCGGACGCCGGCCGGACCGGGGGAAGCGGTTCCGGCTGCCGGTGCGCAAGGCGTACCAGTCGCTGTTCTCGCCCGGTTCGGCCACGTACAGCCCGCCGTTCTTCAAGTCCTTCCTGCGGATCGACGTGACCCCCCAGGCGCTGCGGCTGCGCTGCTTCGCGGCGACCGGGCAGCGGGCGCAGGAGGTCGCCCCGCCGGTGGAGGACGAGGTGACCGTCCCGCTGACGTGAGGCGTGCCTACCAGCGGCCCGGTGCGGTGCCGGTGAGAGGCTGCGAGGGCCGGCCGTCGACGCCGACGGGGACGTCCCCGGCGAGCATCACGCGATGCATGATCCGCGGGTGGTCCAGGTGGGCTGTGTCGCCGGGCGCGAGGTGGATGGTGGCCCGGTTGTCCCAGAACGCCACGGTGCCCGGCTCCCAGCGCAGCCGCACGGTGTACTCGGGCCGGGTGGCCTGCTCCAGCAGCATCTCCAGGATCGCCCGGCTCTCCGGGCGGGACAGGCCGGTGATCTGCTCGACGTAGTAGCCGTTGACGAACAGGATCCGCTCCCCCGTCTCGGGATGGACGCGCACCAGCGGGTGCTCGGTGGCGGTCTGGTGGTCCAGCAGATGGCGCAGGTAGGCGTCGTCACCGGGCCGGGGCTGGTAGCCCACGCCCAGCCGGTGCTCGGCGCGCAGCCGGTCGGCGAACTCCCGTACCGGGGCGGACAGTCCCGAGTAGGCGGCGGCCAGGTTGGCCCAGGTGGTGTCGCCGCCGTAGGGCGGCACGGTCTCGGCGCGCAGGATGGTCGCGGCGGGCGGGTCGACGCGGGCGCCGTGGTCGCAGTGCCAGCCGCGCAGCAGGGTGTGGCGGCGCCGCCGCAGCCACTCGTCGTGGTCCATGCCGTAGCGGCCGCCCAGTTCCAGGCGGTCGGCGGTGGTCTCGATCTCGGGGAAGTCCGCCGGGGAGGCGGAGCCCCGGCGGGGCAGGACGACCGGTTCGCCGAACCGGCGGGCCAGCGCCACATGTCCGGCGTGGTCCAGGCGCTGGCCGCGGAAGAAGACCACCTTCCAGCGCAGCACCGCCGCCCTGATCGCGGCGACCGTCTCCTCGTCGAGGTCCGCGGCGAGGTCGACGCCCGTGATGTCGGCCCCGATGTGCCCGGCCGCGGGGCGCACCTCCGGCTTCCCCGTGTGCCCCCGGTCCGTCCCGACGCGGCTGTCCGTCGTCATGCGTCCCACTCCGTCGCTCGTACCCGCCGGCCCCGGACGGACCGGCTCCCGGAAAGAGCGTGGCAGGGGAAACGGCCCCTGGCGACAGGGCGCCGGGCCCGTCCGGTTGATCGACGCCCCCGCGGTGGCCGACGCTGGAGGGGACGACACCGCGACCGGAGGGCCCTCCCGTGACGAGCATCCCGCAGCACACCCTCGACGACGGCACCACGATCCCCGCCCTGGGCCTGGGCACCTGGCCGATGGACGACGCCGAGGCGGAGCGGGCGGTGACCTCGGCCCTCCACGCCGGGTACCGCCTGATCGACACGGCGGCCAACTACCGCAACGAGACCGGCGTGGGGCGGGCCGTGGCCGGGGCAGGCGTCCCGCGCGAGGAGATCGTCGTGACGACGAAGCTCCCCGGCCGCCACCACGGCTACGAGGAGACCCTCGCCTCCTTCGAGGAGTCCCGCGCCCGGCTCGGCCTCGAGTACGTCGACCTGTACCTGATCCACTGGCCGCTCCCCCGCGTCGACCGGTACGTCGACTCCTGGAAGGCCATGGTCAAGCTCCGGGAGGACGGTCTGGTCCGCTCGATCGGCGTCTCCAACTTCACGCCCGCGCACATCGAACGTCTTGAGAAGGAGACCGGGGTGCTGCCCTCGGTCAACCAGGTCGAGCTGCACCCGTTCTTCCCCCAGGAGGAGCTGCGCGCCTACCACGCGGACAAGGGCGTGCTCACCGAGAGCTGGAGTCCTCTGGGCCGCGGTTCGCGGCTGCTGGACGACCTCGCGGTGGCCGCCGTCGCCGACGCGCACGGCGTCACCCCGGCGCAGGCGGTGCTGCGCTGGCACGTCCAGCTCGGCGCGGTGCCGGTACCGAAGTCGTCGGATCCCCAGCGGCAGCGCGCCAACCTGGACGTGTTCGGGTTCGAGCTGGACGACGCCCAGATGCGGACCCTCTCGGACCGGGCGCACCGGCGGATCGGCGGTGACCCGGAGGTGCACGAGGAGTTCTGACCGGGTACCCGGGGGCCGCTCGTGCAGATCCACGACGCCCGCCGGATGCACTTCGACTTCCGGCTCCAGGTGGGCGACGTGCTGAGGTCGTGGTCGGTGCCGAAGGGCCCGTCCGCCGAACGGCTGAGCCCCCGCGAGTCCTGAGGGGCGGCGGGTCAGCGGCGCGGGAGGGCCTGTTCCGCCCAGATGGTCTTGCCGCCGTCCGCCTGCCGGCTCCCCCAGCGCTGGGTGAGCTGCGCGACCAGCAGCAGCCCCCGGCCGCCCTCGTCGAAGGCGTGCGCCCGGCGCAGATGGGGCGAGGTGGAACTGGCGTCGGTCACCTCGCAGATGAGGGTGCGGTCGCGGATCAGCCGCAGCCGGATCGGGGGCTCCCCGTAGCGGACGGCGTTGGTGACCAGCTCGCTGACCACCAGTTCGGTGACGAAGGAGATGTCGTCCAGGCCCCAGGCGGACAGCAGGTCGAGCGCCCACTTCCGGACGGCGGCGACCTCCTCGGGGTCGGGTGCCACGTCCCGCGCGGCGACCTGCCCGGCGCCCAGCGCGCGGGTGCGGGCGAGCAGCAGGGCGACGTCGTCGCCGGGCTCCTCGGGCAGCACGTGCTTCAGCACGACGTCGCACAGGGCGTCCAGCGACTCCCTGGGCACCGTCAGGGCGCGGCAGAGCTCCTCCGTGGCGTGGTCGATGTCGCGGCCGCGGCCGGCGACCAGCCCGTCGGTGTAGAAGGCGACGACGCAGCCCTCCGGCAGCTTCAGCTCGGTCGCCTCGAACGGCATGCCGCCGACGCCCAGCGGCGGTCCCGCGTTCAGCGGCACGAGCCGGCAGGTGCCGTCGGGCAGCAGCAGGGCGGGCGCGGGGTGCCCGGCGGCGGCCACCGTCAGCAGGCGGGAGACGGGGTCGTAGACGGCGTACAGGCAGGTGGCGCCGAGTTCCGGGATGTCGATGCGGTCGTCGGCGGTGAGATGGGTGACCAGGTCGTCGAGGTGGGTGAGCAGTTCCTCAGGCGGCAGGTCGACGTCCGCGAGGGTGCGCACGGCCGTGCAGAGCCGGCCCATGGTGGCCGTGGAGGGGATGCCGTGTCCGACGACGTCCCCCACGACCAGGGCGACGCGGGTGCCGGACAGCGGGATGACGTCGAACCAGTCGCCGCCGATGCCCGCGGCGGACGCGGTGGGCAGGTACCGGTGGGCGATCTCGACGGCGGCCTGCCCGGGCCGCACCTTGGGCAGCAGGCTGTTCTGGAGGGTCAGGGCGGTGGCGCGTTCCCGGGCGAAACGGCGGGCGTTGTCCACGCTCACGGCGGCCCGGCCGGCGATCTCCTCGGCCAGGACGGCGTCGTCCTCGGCGAACTTCTCGGGGCGGAGGTTGCGCAGGGCAATCGCGACGCCGAGCGTGGTGCCGCGGGCGAGCAGCGGCACGGCGAGCTCCGCGTGGATGCGGGAGGCCCGTGCCGCCGGCGTCCGGAGGGACTGCGGCTCGCGCTCGGCCATCCAGCGGTCGAAGCCGTCCTCGCCCGCCCGGGCGAGCACGGCTCTGCCCTCGCGCAGCGCCCTGGCGGGCGGCGAGTAGGGCGGGTAGGCGTCGGTGCGGCCGAGGGGGACGACCGTGGCGGGTGCGTCCGGTCCCGCGGAGGCGTGCGCCACGCGGCGCATCACGATGTCGGGGTCCTCCCGCGGCGGGGGCGCCTCCGCGTCGAGCACCCAGTCGAGCAGGTCGACCGCGGCGAAGTCGGCGAATTCCGGCACCAGCAGCGCCACGAGCTCCTCGGCGGTGCGGACGGCGTCCAGGGTGGTGCCGAGGGCGGTGGTGGCCTCGTCGATCAGGGCCAGCCGGCGCCGGGCCCGGTGCTGCTCGGAGCCGTCCAGGCCGGCCAGCGCGGTGCCGATCACCCGGCCGGCGGTGTCGCGCAGCGGCCACATCTCCACGTCCCACGCGTGCTGGTCCGGGTCGTCGGCGGCCTGGCCGTAGCTCTCGTCGCGCAGAGCGCGGCCGGTCTCGGCGACCGTGCGCATGGTCCGGTCGATGGAGCGGGTGCGCTCGCTGGGGCCCGCGGCGTCCAGCAAGGAACGGCCGAGCAGGGACTCCTCGGAGCCGCCCATGGCCTCGCAGGCGGCGGCGTTGAGCCGGACGAAGCGGTGCTCGGCGTCGAACACGGAGATGGGCAGGGACGACTGCTCGAAGGCCCGGCCGGCCGTCGACGCCTCCCGCGCGCCGGCGGGCGCGGCGGTGATCACGTACCCGGCGGTCTCGTTCCCGGGCCCGTCGAGGGGGCACACCGCGATCCGGAGCGTCAGCGCGTGGCCGTCGCGGTGACGCACCGTGACGGCTCCCTCGGGCAGGGGCGGACGGCCGGGCGGGGTCTCCCCGCTGCCCGGCTCCCCGGCGAGCAGGTCCCGCACGGGACGTCCCACGGCCTCGTCGGCGGCGAACCCGGTCAGCCGCCGGGCTCCCTCGCTCCACCCCGTCACGACGCCGCGGGCATCGACGGTCAGCGCGGCGGAGGCGTCGTCCATTGGTCCAGGATCGACCCGCGGCCGTCGCCTCTCAACCGCGGCGGGTGCCGGGACGGGGGCCGCCTCAGCCCCGGTGGGCGCGCAGGGCGGCGAGCGCCTTGTCCGCGTGGGCGTTCATGCGCAGCTCGCTGCGAACGACCTCCAGCACGGTCCGGTCCTGGCCGATGACGAAGGTGGCCCGCTTGGCCGGGGCCACGGAGATGCCCCGCCTGACGCCGAACATCTCGCGGATCGCGCCGTCGGCGTCGGACAGCAGCGGCATGCCGAGGGTGTGCCGTCCGGCGAACTCGGCCTGGCGTTCCACGGGGTCCGCGCTGACGCCGACCGGGCGGGCGCCCACCTCCGCGAACTCGGCGGCGAGGTCGCGGAAGCGGCAGGCCTGCGCGGTGCAGCCGGGGCTCAGGGCGGCGGGGTAGAAGAACAGCACCACCGGGCCGTCGGCGAGCAGTCCGGACAGCCGGCGGACGGTGCCGGTCTCGTCGGGCGCGGCGAAGTCCTCGACCGTGTCGCCCTTCTCGACGCGCGCGCTCATGCCGTGCCCTCCGCGCCCTTGGCGACGCCGCGCGCCCACAGCACGAGCGGCACCTGAAGCGGCAGCCGGCCGAAGGCGGCGGCGCGCTGCGGGGCGGGGCGGTGACGCCAGTCGACGGCCATCTTCACGTTGGCGGGGAACACCCCGACGAAGAACGCCGCCGCGGCCAGGGCGGCGGCCTTGCGGGTGCGGGGCAGCGCCACCCCGGCGGCCAGCGCCAGCTCGGCGGCGCCGCTGGCGTACGTCCAGGCGCGGGGCGAGCCGGGCAGGGAGCGCGGGACGATGTGGTCGAACTGGCGGGGCGCGGCGAAGTGCGCGGTGCCCGCGGCGGCCAGCAGGCCGGCGAGCAGCAGGGGTGAGCGTGCGGACCGTGACACGGTTCCTCCTCCGACGACTGCCGCGCACGTTACCGGACGGTAAGGCGGCAGCCGCACGGGAGGGCGGGGCTCAGTCCGCCGGGGACCCGGCGTCCGTCCCGGCCGCGTGGGCGAAGAAGTCGTCGACCATGCGGTGGAAGAGCGTGGCCAGCCGGCGCAGGTCCTCCTCGGACCAGTGGGCGAGGGCGGTCTGCATGCCGCGGACCCCGGCCTCGCGGATGCGGGCGATCGCCTCGCGGCCGGCGTCGGTGAGCTCGATGCGCTGGGCGCGGCGGTCGTCCGGGTCGGGGACGCGGACGACGTGGCCGGACCTCTCCAGATGCTGCACCGTGCGCGTGACGTGCGACGCCTCCACGCCGAGCCGCGCCGCCAGCTCCCCCGGCCGCATCGGCTCGGCGTCGGCCATCTTGCGCAGCAGCGCCGCCTCGGCCCGGTCCAGCGGTACGCCCGCCGCGGCCGTCAGCCGCTCGTGCTGCCGGGCGCGCGAGCTGAGGTAGGTGATGCGGTACAGCGCGCGCTCGATCTCGACCACCTCCGGGGAGGCGGAGACGTCGGAGGGCGGGGGCGTGGACATGAGCCCATTTTACCATCTCATTACGTAACTCAATCAACTGAGCTGCGGGGAACGGAGCGCTCCACTCAGCCCCGCCGGGCGCTCCGTTCGGGCGAAACAGCGAGGCCGGACGCGTGCGGCCGGGCGGCGGCGTCCACACCTCACCCGTGACCCTGCCGCTGATCCCGCCGATGCTCGCCACGCCCGGCCGGCTGCCGCCCCCGGCGGCGGACGCGCGCTGGGCGTACGAGACCAAGCAGGACGGACAGCGGGCGGTGCTCTACCTCCCGGGCGACGGGAGCATCGTGCTGCGCGCCCGGTCCGGCCAGGACATCACCGGCGCGTATCCCGAGCTGCGTCCGCTGGCGACCGCGCTCGGGTCCCGGCCGGCCGTGCTGGACGGGGAGATCCTCGCCCTCGACGCGCAGGGCCGGGCCAGCTTCCAGCTGCTCCAGTCGCGGATGGGCCTGGCCCACTCCCCCGCGCGGGCGGCCCGCCGGGCGGAGACGGTGCCGGTGCATCTCATCCTGTTCGACGTGATGCACCTGGACGGCCGCTCGCTGCTCCGCGAGCCGTACGTCCGCCGCCGCGAGGAGCTGCTGGACCTCGGGCTCGACGGGCCGTTCTGGTCCACCCCGGCCGCGATCGTCGGCCACGGCGCGGAGGCGCTGCGGGCCACCGTCGAGCACGGCCTGGAGGGGCTGGTCTGCAAGCGGCTTGACTCGGTGTACGAGCCGGGGGTCCGCTCCCGCGCCTGGATCAAGATCCGCAACATGCGCAGCGAGGACGTGCTGGTGGGCGGCTGGCTGCCGGGCAAGGGCCGGCTGACCGGACTGCCGGGCGCCGTCCTGGTCGGGCAGCGGGCGGGGGGCCGGCTGCGCTACGTCGGCGGCGTGGGCACCGGCTGGAGCGAGGCCGAACGCACCGAGCTGGCCGCGCTGCTGAAGGCCGCGGCGACCGACGTCTGCCCCTTCGACCCGCCGCCCGCCGTCCCGGACGCCCGCTGGGTGGTGCCCCGGCTGGTGGGCGAGGTGCGCTACAGCACCCGCACCCGGGAGGGCATGCTGCGCCAGCCGTCCTGGCTCCGCCTCCGGCCCGACCTGGCGCCCGAGGACGCGGCGGCCGACCTCCCCGACGACCTGGCGTGACCCGGGGGCGGCCCCGTCCCGCCCGGTCCGCGCGCCCCCGGTGACACGCACGCACCTCTGACACGCAACGCACGCACCTCTGACACGCCCGCCCTCTTGGCATGGGCACGTCCGACCGGGATGCTGTGAACTCCCCAGCCCCCCACAGCCGTTGGGCTGCGCCTGTCCCGAGGAGGACGCAGTGTCGCCGAGCAAGTCCCGTACGCACGCAAGGAGATGGCTGACCGGCCTGGCCGGCGCCGCCACCCTGGTCGTCGCCTCCCCCGCCACGGCCTTCGCCGCGCCCCCGCCCGCGCTCCCCGCGAACGCCGACGCCCTGGAGAGCACCTACCAGCCGGCCTACGACTACGACACGGACGGCTGCTACTCCTCCGCGGCGATCGGACCGGACGGCGCCGTCAACCCCGGACTGAAACCGACCGGCGCCCTCAACGGCGACTGCCGTGACGCCTCCGACCTGGACAACACCAACGGCTACGCGCGCGCCAAGTGCAACAACGGCTGGTGCGCGGTGGTCTACGCGCTCTACTTCGAGAAGGACCAGGCCCTCCCCGGTGTCAGCCTCGGCGGCCACCGCCACGACTGGGAGCACGTCGTGGTGTGGGTGCAGAACGACACCGTGCAGTACGTGGCGACGTCCAACCACGGCTCGTTCACGATCCACCCCCGCTCGTCCGTCCGCTTCGAGGGCACCCACCCGAAGGTCGTCTACCACAAGGACGGCATCAGCACCCACTGCTTCCGCCTGGCCGGCGCGGGCGACGAACCGCCCGAGAACCACAAGGGTTCCTGGCAGTACCCGCCGCTGGTCGGCTGGAACGGCTATCCGCCGGGGCTGCGCGAGAAGCTCGTCGCCCACGACTTCGGCAGCGCCCACTTCGGCCTGAAGGACGGCAGCTTCGCCGCGCACCTCGCCGAGGCCAAGCCGTCCGGCATCCCCTTCGACCCGAACGGATGACACGGATGGGCGAGTTGACGTCCGGGGCCGCGACGCCGTGTCCCCGGCGCCGGGAGGCGACGGGGGTCTATCGTGACGCCATGGCCGTCCCGGAACTGATCCGTATCGTCTCCCGCGACTCGCCCATGGCGCTCGCCCAGGTGGAGCGCGTCCGCGCGGAGTTGACCGCAGCCCACCCCGGGGTGCGCACCGAGGTCGTCCCGGTGCGCACGACCGGGGACAAGTGGCTGGGCGATCTGTCGCAGGTGGAGGGCAAGGGCGCGTTCACCAAGGAGGTGGACGCCGCGCTGCTGGCCGGTGAGGCGGACCTCGCGGTGCACTGCGTGAAGGACGTCCCCGCCGACCGGCCGCTCCCGGCGGGCACCGTGTTCGCCGCGTTCCTGGAGCGGGACGACGTCCGCGACGCGCTGGTCCACCCGGAGGGCCTCACCCTGGACGAGCTGCCGCCCGGCACCCGGGTCGGCACCTCGTCGGTGCGCCGGGTCGCGCAGCTCGCCGCCACCCACCCGCAGCTGCGCTGCGTGCCGCTGCGCGGGAACGCCAACCGGCGGCTGGCGAAGCTGGCGGAGGGCGAGGTGGACGCGCTGCTGCTGGCGGCCGCGGGTCTGGAGCGGATCGGCCGCAGCGACGTGATCAGCGAGGTGCTGTCCCCGGACGTGATGCTGCCGCCGGTCGGCGCGGGCGTCCTGGCCCTGCAGTGCCGGGAGGGCGACACCGGTCTGATCGAGGCGGCCGCCGTCCTCAACCACCCTGACACACACCGCGAGACGACCGCCGAGCGGATGCTGCTGCACGTCCTCCAGGGGCACTGCAACAGCCCGATCGCCGGGCTCGCCCGCGTGGACCGCAGCGGTGAACTGTCCTTGCGCGCCTGCGTGTTCACCCCGGACGGCAAGACCCGGCTGAACGCCCACGAATGGGCGGGACGGCTGGACCCGGCGACGCTCGGCACGTCGGTCGCCGTGGCGCTGCTGCGCCAGGGCGCCCGCGAGGTCATCGACGGCATCCCGCACTGAACCCCCCGGGACGGGCGGGTCAGGCGGTGCCCTCCTCCGCCTGCTCCTGAAGGAACAGGCTCACCTGCTGGGCGAGGCTTTCGCGGGCCGCCCCGGCGGTCGCCCCCGGCGGGGGTTCGAGCACGCCGACGCCGCCCGTCCACAGCCGGCGTCCGGCCCACTCCTCGTCGGCGCGCAGCTGCACCTGGACGTCGATCTGCGCCAGGGACGCCTCGGGCGCGGCCGCGTAGAGCACGGCGGTGGCGCGGCGCAGCGGATGGACGTCGAATCCCTCGATGAATTGCGAGTTGCGCCAGTCGATGAATGCGCTCTCGCCGTCGGGGCCGGTCCGCAGATCGATCTGACCGTCCTCGAGGTGAATGCACACAGGGCGCTCGCCCCGGTTCTCCACGGTCACCCGGACCCGGAAGTACGACAGCCCTTCGGCGGCGTCGTCCCGCCCGCGCGGCGGGTCGCCCGCTTCCAGACGATGGACGCGGACCCGCAGACCGGCATGCTCGTCGTACTCCTGCCAGTCCCCGACCACGTTCGGCTCGTCCACAGTGCACCTCTCGACCTCTGTCCGCTGCTTCCTATCTGTGGGCTCAGCGCACTGTCAAATGCACGGAATGCGCTGTGGTCAGGCAGTTCGCCCGATCTGATCGCCGATCAAGCGCTGCGCAGGAGGAATCGTCCGGCCGGGCCGCCGACGCGCCGCGGGGGCGTGCCGTACATCACGTCCGGCGCGGTGGCCGCCCCCGCACCGGCGACGCCGCGGCCCCTTCCCCGCCGGCGCGGTCCCGCACCCGCGTCCCGGCCTGCCGCCTTTCACCCCCCGAATTCTCTCGATTCCGCAGCGTGCGTATTTCCGGAATTCAACGGAACGCGGTCGCGACGTTTTTCCGGGAGCCGTTTTGAAATCGCTGCGCACCGGGAAAGGAATTCTCAGTGCTTCGGACAGGAGGCACGTCCGTGTTCTGTCCATCCGGCACCCGCTCAGGGAGGTGCGCGCGTGATGCGTACCGTCAGTCCCAGGAAGCCCCACTCCCATGACGACGCCCCCGAGACGACCCGTGACTTCGAGCGTCTGGCCGGTCTGCCCGACGGGCCGGAGCGCCGGAGGCTGCGCGACGAACTGGTCACGGCGTGGCTGCCGATGGCCGAGCGCATCGCCGTCCGGTTCCGGGGCCGCGGAGAGGCACTGGAGGACCTGTACCAGGTGGCGGCCCTGGGTCTGGTGAAGGCCGTCGACCACTACGACCCGGCGCGCGGCAACGCCTTCGAGGCGTACGCGGTCCCGACCGTCACCGGCGAGATCAAGCGCCACTTCCGCGACCACATGTGGAGCCTGCACGTGCCGCGCCGGGTGCAGGACCTGCGCAACCGGGTGCGCACCGCGGCGAAGGAGCTGTCGCAGACCACGCCCGGGCGGGCGCCCACGGTCGCCGAGATCGCCGCGCACGCCCGGCTGACGGAGGACGAGGTGCGCACCGGGTCGGAGGCCCTGGAGTGCTTCTCCGCGCTCTCGCTGGAGGCGGAGATGCCGGGCACCGACGGGTACGCCCTGGGCGACTCGATCGGCGGCCCGGACCCGGCGTACGACGCCGTCGTGGACCGGGTGGCGGTGCGGCCGTGTCTGGAGGCGCTGCCGGAGCGCGAGCGGCTCATCCTCTACCTGCGCTTCTTCAAGGGGATGACGCAGAGCGGCATCGCCGACCAGCTGGGCATCTCCCAGATGCACGTCTCCCGCCTGCTGAGCAGCTGCTTCGCGCAGGTGCGCGAGGAGCTGGCGTCGGCCGACGGCTGCTGACCGCCCAGGGCTCCGGTCAGGGCTCCGGGGGGACGTCAGGGAGGCGGGTGGGGCCGAGCCGGTCGAGGGTCTCCTCGAGGACCGTGCGGACCTCGGCGGGCAGCGCGCCCGTGCGGCCCCAGACGAGGATCATGTCCGCGATGCTGCGCAGCTTGATGTTGGTCCGCTGGGACACCTCCTTCAGGACCGTCCAGCCCTGGTCGGGCGAGACCCGCCCGAGTGCGACGATCATGCCGATGGCCTGGTCCACCACCGCGTGCGAGACGACCGCGTCCTTCAGCTGCTGGACTTCTTCCTCCAGCTGGAGGATCCGGTTCGCGCCCCCGTCCGTGGGCATGGTCACCTCCGGTTCCGGTGTGCCGCTGCCGCGGCGCCTTCGCCCCATGCTTGAGTGCCTTCACCCGGTGTCCGATTCCTCCATGGTCACCACTCAGGCCGCCCCCTGCCACCGGGATGGCCCACGGGTGGCCGGGGTCACCGTTTCGGGGTCGCCGCCGGGGTACTCGGCAGGCGCCCGGGCCGGTGCCCCACGGACACTGGTGTCATCCGGGGGCTGCCGGGCCGACGAAGATCAGGACACGACCGCCATGAACCACGACATGACCTCCTCCGCCGGCGCGACGGGCGTCGTCTCGACGCACGCCGTGTACGGGGCGCCCTGCTGGGTGAGTCTGACCAGTCGCGATCTGCAGACCACCGAGGAGTTCTACAGCGCCGTCCTGGGCTGGGAGTGGCGTCCGGTGCGGCTGGGCGACCGGTTCCGGGTGGCCCTGGCGAACGGCCGGCCGGTGGCGGGCATCGCCGCGGTCGCCGGGATGTGGCAGATGGCCGTGGCGTGGACGCCCTACTTCGCGGTGCGCAGCGCCGACGAGGCGGCCGCGCGGGTGCAGGAGCGCGGCGGGACCGCCGCGGTGGGCCCGATCTCGCTGCCGCCCGGGCGCGCGGCGCTGCTCGCGGACCGGGACGGGGCGACGTTCGGCGTGTGGGAGGGCGAGCTGTTCTCCGACTGGCCCACCTGGCGGCGGGCGCAGCTGGCGTTCGTCCGGCTGCACACCCGGGACGCCTTCGACGCGGCGATCTTCTACGGCGAGGTCTTCGACTGGGCGTCCGGCCGGCCCGGCGGCTGCGAGGTGCACTACGAGGGCGAGGAGGTGGTGCTGCGCAGCGACGGGGACGTGGTGGCGCGCATCACCTCGGGGGCGCTGGGGTCGGCGCCCGACCCGCGGATCCGTCCGCACTGGCAGGTCCACTTCACCGTGCCGGACGTGGAGGTGTGCGCCCGCGCCGCCGAGGAGCACGGCGGCAGTGTGCTGGTCCTGGACCCCGAGGAGGCGGTGCTGAGCGACAACGAGGGCGCCCGTTTCACGGTCACCTCGCGCCGCGAGCACTGACCCTCCCCGGGGCCGCCCGGTCAGCGTGCGGTGCGGGACGGGCGGGACAGCAGCACCAGGCTGCGGGCGTCCACGGTCAGCCGTGTGCCCGCCTTGCGTTCGGACTCGTCGGGGGTGCCGTCCGGGTCGGCGGTGTCGATCAGCGCCGTCCACCGTTCGCCGTAGGAGGCGTCCGGCAGCCGGAAGCCGACCGGTTCCCAGTGGCTGTTGAGCAGCAGCAGGAACGAGTCGTCGATGACGGGCCGGCCGCGCGGGTCCGGTTCGGCGATGGCGTCCCCGTTGAGGAACATCCCGACCGAGTGCGCGTCGGAGCGCAGCCAGTCGTCGTCGCTCATCTCCCGCGCGTCGGGCGCCAGCCACACCAGGTCCGGCAGCGGCTGGCCGGCGCGGCGTACGGTCTCCCCCCGGAAGAAGCGGCGCCGGCGCAGCACGGGGTGCTCCCTGCGCAGGGCGATCAGCCGGCGGGTGAAGCCGAGCAGGGCGCGCTGCTCGTCGCCGAGCCGCCAGTCGATCCAGCTGATCTCGTTGTCCTGGCAGTAGGCGTTGTTGTTGCCGCGCTGGGTGCGACCCAGCTCGTCGCCGTGGGAGAGCATCGGGATGCCCTGTGACAGCAGCAGCGTGGCCAGGAAGTTGCGCTGCTGGCGGGCGCGCAGTTCCCGCACGGCCGGGTCGCGGGTCGGGCCCTCCACGCCGCAGTTCCAGGACCGGTTGTCGTTCTCGCCGTCCTGGTTGTCCTCGCCGTTGGCCTCGTTGTGCTTGTCGTTGTACGAGACCAGGTCGCGCAGGGTGAAACCGTCGTGCGCGGTGACGAAGTTGACGCTGGCGCGCGGCCGGCGCCGGTGGCGGGCGTAGAGGTCCGCGGAGCCGGTCAGCCGGGAGGCGAACTCGCCGAGGGTGTGGTCCTCGCCGCGCCAGAAGTCCCGTACGGCGTCACGGTACTTGCCGTTCCACTCCGACCACAGGGGCGGGAAGTTGCCGACCTGGTAGCCGCCTTCGCCGACGTCCCAGGGTTCCGCGATGAGTTTGACGCGGCTGATCACCGGGTCCTGCTGGATCAGGTCGAAGAACGCCGACAGCCGGTCCACCTCGTGGAACTGCCGCGCCAGCGTGGCCGCGAGGTCGAAGCGGAACCCGTCGACATGCATCTCGGTGACCCAGTACCGCAGCGAGTCCATGATGAGCTGCAGCACGTAAGGATGGCGCATCAGCAGGCTGTTGCCGGTGCCGGTGGTGTCGTAGTAGTGCCGCCAGTCGCCGTCCACCAGGCGGTAGTACGAGGAGTTGTCGATGCCCCGGAAGGAGAGGGTGGGGCCCTTCTCGTTGCCCTCGGCGGTGTGGTTGTAGACGACGTCGAGGATCACCTCGAGCCCCGCCGCGTGCAGCGCCTTCACCATCTCCTTGAACTCCGTCACCTGCTGGCCGCGGGTGCCGCGGGCGGAGTAGGCGTTGTGCGGGGCGAAGAAGCCGATGGTGTTGTAGCCCCAGTAGTTGGCCAGGCCGCGGCCCTGGAGCACGCCGTCCTGGACGAACTGGTGCACCGGCATCAGCTCCACCGCGGTGACGCCGAGCGAGGTGAGGTGCTCGATCACCGAGGGGTGCGCCAGTCCGGCGTAGGTGCCGCGCAGTTCGGGCGGCACGTCGGGGTGGGTGCGGGTGAGCCCTTTGACGTGGGCCTCGTAGATCACGGTGTCGGAGTACGGGCGGCAGGGGCGGGTGTCGTCGCCCCAGTCGAAGGCGGGGTCGGTCACCACGCCGAGCATGGTGTGGCCCGCGCTGTCCGCCGGGTCGGGCCCGTGCGGGTTCCGCTCGCACAGCGAGGGGTGGTCGTCGATCTGGCCGTCGACCGCGGTGGCGTAGGGGTCGAGCAGCAGTTTCGCCGGGTTGCAGCGGTGGCCGGCGGCGGGGGCCCAGGGGCCGTGGACGCGGTAGCCGTAGCGCTGGCCGGGGCCGATGCCGGGGAGGTAGCCGTGCCACACGAAGCCGTCGACCTCGGTGAGCCGTACCGTGCGGTGGCGGCCGTCGTCGTCGGCGAGGACCAGGTCGACGCCTTCGGCGACCTCGCTGAACAGCGCGAAGTTGGTGCCCTCCCCGTCGTAGGAGGCGCCCAGCGGGTAGGGGCGCCCGCTCCAGGCGGGCGCCCCTTTCCGGTTGTGTCGCCGGGTCACCGGACCTCCTCCAGGAGGCCGCCGGGCGTTCGGATCCGGGCGGTGACCGTGGAGACGCTCACCTCGCGGGGCAGGTCCAGGCCCTCGCTCTCGCGCGGGTCCGGCGCGGTGGGGACGAGGGGCACGCGTTCGCCGGCGCGGGCGCGCTGCGAGAACCAGATGACCTTGCTGCCGGTCTCGGTGGCGCAGCAGCCCCATCCGTCGCTGCTGGCGGCGAGGTGCTCGAGGCAGCCGCGCAGCTCCTGGTCGGGGCGCAGGCCGCGGTCGTTGTCCGCGATGGCCGTGATGAGGTGCTGCCCGTTCCACCACATCTCGATGGAGGTGTTCTTGTCGGTGGCGTGCTCGTCGATGGCGCGGAGCAGCATCTCGGTGCCGCCGCAGACGGGCTCCATGAGGTTCTCCAGGTCCCAGAACCGGAGGTGAGCGGCCAGTATCCGGCTGACCTGTCCCACCCTCTCCGGGCTGACTTCCACGTCGAGGTGGTAGTAGCAGGGCACTGCGGTCTTCATCGTTGTGGCTCCTCACCGCGAAGCTCGCGCTCCTCCCGTCCGGCGGACGGGCCCCCGGACACGGAACGTGAGCGGGTGTCGCTTCTGAGTCACCTTCAGACTGAGGGGGTTGGTCCATTCGTGCAACACGAGCGCACGGGTGAGACGGGCGGGACCGCATCTGAGCGCATCGCAGCCGTCCGACCTGCGCGCTCGCGTCGAAGCAGTGGTTGAAACTCCAACAAGACGGTGGGTCACTGTCCGTGCACCATGAGTGAAGACCTCGATCGCCGTTACGGGTCCGTGCACCGGTGCGCACGGCTCCGCCCGACCGTCGGGACGACGCGCACCCATCGAGCCCCGGAAAGGTGAACGGCGCATGCTGCTACCCGCAAAAGCCGAAGTTGCCCGGCAGTTGCGTCGCTACCGGGCCTGGGAACGCGTGATGCTGGCCGCCCCCACCGACCACACGGTGCGGGCGACCTTCGAGGACTCCGGCTACACCCTCTGCGTGCTGATGGGGAAGCGCTGCGCGCGCGAGGCGGCCGACGCCGCCGAGCGGTACCTGCGCACCACGCCCGTCACCTATCTGCAGGAACAGAACGACCGGCCCCGTCCGGCCGCCACGGTCCGGCGCGGCCCGCCCGCCGTCGAGCGGCGCTCCCCGGCGGGAAGGCAATGACCTTCCCGCCTCCCTGTGGTTCCCCCGCCCGGGCGTCTGCCCGGGCCTCACGAGCGGCGGAGGTGCGCAGGCCCATGAAGACGACCCCGACCATCGGCCGGGTCCCGGTACGGGACGTCCGGCCGTGCGTCGACCGCGGCAGGCGGCCGGCGAAGGCCGTCGTCGGCGAGGCGTTCGAGGTGACGGCGACCGTGTTCCGTGAAGGGCACGACGCGGTGGCGGCCAACGTGGTGCTGAAGGACCCGGAGGGGCGTCCGGGTCCGTTCACGCCGATGCGGGAGCTGGCCCCCGGCACGGACCGCTGGGGCGCGGAGGTGGTCGCGGACGCGCCCGGCCACTGGACCTACCGCGTCGAGGCCTGGGGCGACCCCGTGACGACCTGGCGGCACGTCGCCACCGTCAAGGTCCCGGCGGGCATCGACACCGGGCTGGTCCTGGAGGAGGGCGCCGACCTCTTCGCGCGCGCCGCGGCCGGGGTGCCGCGCGACGCCGGACAGGATGTGATCCTCGAAGCGGCCGCGACCCTGCGCGACGACACCCTGCCCTGTGCCACCCGGCTGGCGGCGGCGCTGACGCCGGAGGTGGACGCGGTGCTGGCCCGCCACCCGCTGCGGGAGCTGGTCACCAGCAGCGAGCCGCTCCCCCTGCTGGTCGAGCGGGAGCGTGCCCTGTTCGGCTCGTGGTACGAGTTCTTCCCGCGTTCGGAGGGCACGCCCGAACAGCCGCACGGCACCTTCGACACCGCCGCGCGACGGCTGCCCGCGATCGCCGCGATGGGCTTCGACGTCGTCTACCTGCCCCCGATCCACCCCATCGGCACCACGTTCCGCAAGGGCCCGAACAACACCCTCGACGCCGGCCCCGACGACGTCGGCGTGCCGTGGGCGATCGGCTCCCCCGAGGGCGGCCACGACGCCGTGCACCCGCGACTGGGCACGCTGGAGGACTTCACCCGCTTCGTCGCCCGCGCCCGCGACCTGGGCATGGAGGTCGCCCTCGACTTCGCCCTGCAGTGCTCCCCGGACCACCCCTGGGTGCACAAGCACCCCGAGTGGTTCCACCACCGCCCCGACGGCTCCATCGCCTACGCGGAGAACCCGCCGAAGAAGTACCAGGACATCTACCCCATCGCCTTCGACGCCGACATGGACGGACTGGTCGCGGAGACCTGCCGGATCCTGCGGCACTGGATGGACGCCGGAGTGCGGATCTTCCGCGTGGACAACCCGCACACCAAGCCGGTCGTCTTCTGGGAACGGGTCATCGGGGAGATCAACCGCACCGACCCCGACGTCATCTTCCTGGCGGAGGCCTTCACCCGCCCGGCGATGATGCACACCCTCGCCCAGATCGGCTTCCAGCAGTCCTACACGTACTTCACCTGGCGCACCACCAAACAGGAACTGACGGAGTACCTCACCGAACTGTCGGGGGAGGCCGCCTCCTACATGCGGCCCAACTTCTTCGCCAACACCCCCGACATCCTGCACGCCTACCTCCAGCACGGCGGCCGGCCCGCCTTCGAGGTCCGCGCCGTCCTCGCCGCCACCCTCTCCCCCACGTGGGGCATCTACAGCGGCTACGAACTCTGCGAGAACACCCCGCTGCGCGAAGGCGGCGAGGAGTACCTCGACAGCGAGAAGTACCAGCTCAAACCCCGCGACTGGGAAGCCGCCGAGCGGGAGGGCCGCACCATCGCCCCGCTCCTCACCCGCCTCAACACCGTCCGGCGGGACCATCCCGCGCTGCACCGGCTGCGCAATCTCCGCTTCCACCGCACCGACAACGACGCCGTCCTGGCGTACAGCAAGCGCCGGGGCTCCGACGTCGTGCTCGTGGTCGTCAACCTCGACCCCCATCGCGTCCAGGAGGCCACGGTCTCGCTGGACATGCCGCACCTCGGCCTGGACTGGCACGAGACGGCGCCGGTGCGCGACGAGCTCACCGGCGAGACCTACCACTGGGGCAGCACCAACTACGTGCGGCTGGAGCCGGGGCGGGCTCCCGCGCATGTCCTGCACGTCCAGCGACCGCCCGCCGCACAGCGAAACGGAGGGCCAGGAACGCCATGACCGTGAACGAGCCAGTGCCGGACACGTTCGAGGACACACCGGTCAGGGACCGGGATCCCGACTGGTTCAAACGCGCCGTCTTCTACGAGGTCCTCGTCCGCTCCTTCCAGGACAGCAACGGAGACGGCATCGGTGATCTGAAGGGCCTGACCGCCAAGCTGGACTATCTGCAGTGGCTGGGCGTGGACTGCCTGTGGCTGCCGCCGTTCTTCAAGTCGCCCCTGCGCGACGGCGGTTACGACGTCGCCGACTACACCGCCGTGCTGCCCGAGTTCGGCGACCTCGCCGACTTCGTGGAGTTCGTCGACGCGGCGCACCAGCGCGGCATGCGCGTGATCATCGACTTCGTCATGAACCACACCAGCGACCAGCACCCGTGGTTCGAGGAGTCCCGCAAGGATCCGGACGGCCCCTACGGCGACTTCTACGTCTGGGCGGACGACGACACGGGCTACCCGGACGCGCGCATCATCTTCGTGGACACCGAGGCGTCCAACTGGACGTACGACCCGGTGCGGAAGCAGTACTACTTCCACCGCTTCTTCTCGCACCAGCCGGACCTCAACTACGAGAACCCGCGTGTGCAGGAGGAGGTCCTGGCGGCCCTGCGCTTCTGGCTCGACCTGGGCATCGACGGCTTCCGGCTGGACGCGGTCCCCTATCTGTACGCGGCCGAGGGGACGAACTGCGAGAACCTGCCGGCGACGCACGCGTTCCTGAAGCGGGTCCGCAAGGAAATCGACACCCAGTACCCCGACACCGTGCTCCTCGCCGAGGCCAACCAATGGCCCGAGGACGTCGTCGACTACTTCGGCGACTACGCCGCCGGCGGCGACGAATGCCACATGGCCTTCCACTTCCCGGTCATGCCCCGCATCTTCATGGCCGTCCGCCGCGAATCCCGCTACCCCGTCTCCGAAATCCTCGCCAAGACCCCCGCCATCCCCTCCGGCTGCCAATGGGGCATCTTCCTGCGCAACCACGACGAGCTGACCCTGGAAATGGTCACCGACGAGGAACGCGACTACATGTGGGCCGAATACGCCAAAGACCCCCGCATGCGCGCCAACATCGGCATCCGCCGCCGCCTCGCCCCCCTCCTCGACAACGACCGCAACCAGATCGAACTCTTCACCGCCCTCCTGCTCTCCCTCCCCGGGTCCCCGATCATCTACTACGGCGACGAGATCGGCATGGGCGACAACATCTGGCTCGGCGACCGCGACGCCGTCCGCACCCCCATGCAATGGACCCCCGACCGCAACGCCGGCTTCTCCTCCTCCGACCCCGGCCGCCTCTACCTCCCCACGATCATGGACCCGGTCTACGGCTACCAGGTCACCAACGTCGAAGCCTCCATGGCCTCACCCTCCTCCCTGCTCCACTGGACCCGGCGCATGATCGAGATCCGCAAGCAGAACCCGGCGTTCGGCCTCGGCTCCTACACCGAACTCCCCTCCTCCAACCCCGCCGTCCTCGCCTTCCTCCGCGAATACGAGGACGACCTCGTCCTCTGCGTCAACAACTTCTCCCGCTTCGCGCAGCCCACCGAGCTCGACCTGCGCGAGTTCGAGGGGCGGCACCCGGTGGAGCTGTTCGGCGGGGTGCGGTTCCCGGCCATCGGCGAACTGCCCTACCTGCTGACCCTCGGGGGCCACGGCTTCTACTGGTTCCGGCTCACCCGGGTCGCGTCCCGCATCGGCCGACGACTGTGAGCGTGTGCCGGCGAGAGGAGGCGTCACGATGACGAAGACCGCATTCCTGCGCCCGCGGAGCGCGCCCGCCGAGTCCATGGAGTCGCTCGCGGGGCTGCTGCGCGAGTGGCTGCCGTTGCAGCGCTGGTTCGCGGGCAAGGACCGTCCCGTCACCGATCTCGGCGTGCTGTCCACGACCGAGCTGTTCCCGGGCTGTCTGCACGTACTGGTGCACGCCGCGCACGGCGGGGTGCCCGCTCCCGGGGGCGCCACCCCCGCCGGCGACTGCTACCAGCTGCTGCTCGGGGTGCGCGAGCGGCCCTCGCCCCGCCTGGGCAAGGCCCTCATCGGCACCGTGCGGGACGGCCTGCTGGCCGGGCTGACGGTCCACGACGCCCTCCAGGATCCGCGCGCCGCCCAGCTCCTGCTGGAGCGGCTGCGCCGGCCGGGCACCGCGGGCCCGCTGCACTTCGAGGGCGACCCGGCCCAGGAGGTCCCCTCGGGCCTGGTGCCGCGGCTGCTGAACGCCGAGCAGTCCAACTCCTCGCTGGTGTACGGCGACGAGTACATCCTGAAGGTCTTCCGGCGCATCCAGCCCGGCGTCAACCCCGACCTGGAGGTGCCCGGGGCGCTGGCCCGGCAGGGCTGCCACCGGGTGCCCGCGCCGGTGGCCTGGATGCGCACCACGCACCCGTTCAAGGCGACGCTCGGCGTGCTCCAGCCCTATCTGCGCAACGCCGCCGACGGCTGGACGCTGGCCCTCGACGCGCTGGCCTCGGGCGACGACTTCACCGCGCAGGCGCACGCCCTCGGCCGCGCCACGGCAGACGTGCACCTGGCGCTGTCCTCCGCGTTCCCCGTCGGGGCGCCCGGCGAGAACGGGCGGACGGCGGCGGCCATGACCGAGCGGCTGACCGCCGCCGCGCACGCCGTGCCCGCGCTCCAGCCGTACGTGCCGGGGCTGCGGAGCGCCTTCGCCGCGCTCGCCACCTGCGACGCCGGGCCGCCCGCCCAGCGCATCCACGGCGACCTGCACCTCGGCCAGGTGCTGCGGGCGGGCCGCGAGTGGTTCGTGATCGACTTCGAGGGCGAGCCGTCCCGGCCGCTCTCCGAACGGCGCAGCGCCCACTCCCCCGTGCGGGACATCGCCGGGATGCTGCGCTCCTTCGACTATGCCGCCCGGCAGCGCCGCCCCTGGCGCCCGGAGTGGGCGCGGCGCTGCCGCGAGGCCTACTGCGCGGGCTACGCGGCCCGTGCCGGCTGGGACCCGCGCAAGAAGCACGGGCTGCTCCGCGCCTACGAGACGGACCGGGCCGTGTACGAGGTGCTGTACGAGGCCCGGCACCGACCCGACTGGCTGCCCGTACCCATGGCGGCGATCGAGCGCCTCGCCGTGAGAGGAGACTGAAGCCGTGGCCCTGCACGAAACGCCGCTGCCCGGATCGGACGGGTCCGCCCCGTCCGCCGCCACCGACGGGGCGGCCGCACCCGCCCTCGACCCGCACGACCAGGGCCGCCTGCTGGCGGGCGCCCACCACGATCCGCACGCCCTGCTGGGCGCCCACCCGGTGCCCGGCGGCATCGCCTTCCGGGCGCTGCGCCCCTTCGCCCGCGAGGTGAGCGTGGTCGTCGACGGCGCCCGCACCCCGCTGGTGTCGGAGGGCGACGGGCTGTTCTCCGCCGTGCTGCCGCTGGACGGGATCCCCGCGTACACGCTCGCGGTGGCATACGGGGACGACGAGCCGGTGGAGACGGACGACCCGTACCGGTTCCTGCCCGCGCTCGCCGACTTCGACCTGCACCTGATCCGCGAGGGCCGGCACGAGGAGCTGTGGACGGCGCTCGGCGCGCACCCCATGACCCATCAGGGCGTGGCCGGCACCCGCTTCACCGTGTGGGCGCCCAACGCGCTCGGGGTGCGGCTCGCCGCGGACTTCACGTACTGGGACGGGACGGCGTTCCCGATGCGGTCGCTGGGCTCGTCCGGGGTGTGGGAGCTGTTCCTGCCGGGCGTCGGCGAGGGCACCCGCTACAAGTTCGAGATCCACTCGCGCCACGGCCACCGGTTCCTCAAGGCGGACCCGATGGCCCGCCGCACCGAGGCGCCGCCGAACACCGCGTCGGTGGTCACCGCGTCGCACCACGAGTGGGGCGACGCGGAGTGGATGGCGCGGCGCGGGGACACGCCGGTGCACGAGGCGCCGTTCTCGGTGTACGAGGTGCACCTGCCGTCCTGGCGGCCGGGGCTCACCTACCGCGAGCTCGCCGAGGTGCTGCCCGCGTACGTCACGGACATGGGGTTCACCCACGTCGAGCTGATGCCCGTCGCCGAGCACCCGTACGGGCCGTCCTGGGGGTACCAGGTCACCGGCTTCTACGCGCCGACCGCGCGGCTCGGCACCCCGGACGACTTCAAGTACCTGGTCGACGCCCTGCACCGGGCCGGGATCGGCGTGATCATGGACTGGGTGCCCGCGCACTTCCCGCGCGACGACTGGGCGCTGGCCCGCTTCGACGGGGAGCCGCTGTACGAGCCCGGCGACTCGCGGCGCGCCGACCACCCCGACTGGGGGACGTTCACCTTCGACTACGCCCGCACCGAGGTGCGCAACTTCCTGGTCGCGAACGCCGTGTACTGGTGCCAGGAGTTCCACATCGACGGGCTGCGGGTCGACGCGGTCGCCTCCATGCTCTACCTCGACTACTCGCGTGAGGACGGCGGCTGGGAGCCGAACGCCTACGGCGGCCGGGAGGACCTGGCCGCGATGGCGTTCCTCCAGGAGATGAACGCGACCGTGTACCGGCGGTGCCCCGGCGTGGTGACCATCGCCGAGGAGTCCACGGCGTGGGGCGGGGTGACGCGGCCAACCGACACCGGCGGGCTCGGGTTCGGGCTGAAGTGGAACATGGGCTGGATGCACGACTCGCTGGAGTACGTCTCCCACGAGCCGGTGCACCGCAAGTACCACCACCACGAGATGACCTTCGCGATGGTGTACGCCTACAGCGAGAACTACGTGCTGCCGATCTCGCACGACGAGGTGGTGCACGGCAAGCAGGCGCTGGTGTCGAAGATGCCCGGCGACTGGTGGCAGCGGCGCGCCAACGTCCGTGCCTATCTCGGCTTCATGTGGGCCCACCCGGGCAAGCAACTCCTGTTCATGGGGCAGGAGTTCGCCCAGGGTGCGGAGTGGTCCGAGAAGGCGGGTCCTGAGTGGTGGCTGCTGGACGAGGGTTACCACTCGGCGGGTGATCACCGCGGGGTGCAGGACCTGGTGCGCGATCTCAACGCGCACTACCGGCGGCTTCCGTCGCTGTGGCAGCGCGACACCGACCCGTCCGGCTTCCGCTGGGCCGCGGTGGACGCGGCCGACGACAACGTCTTCGCGTTCCTGCGGTACGACGCGGAGGGCCGGCCGCTGCTCGCGGTGTCGAACTTCTCCCCCGTGGTCCGGCACGACTACCGGCTCGCCGTCGGCGACGACGTGGTGGCCTGGGAGGAGATCCTCAACACCGACGCCGCCCGCTACGGCGGCAGCGACGTGGGGAACCCGGACCCGGTCAAGCCCGAGGACGGGCACGTCCGGCTCACCCTCCCTCCGCTGGCGACCGTCTGGCTGGCGCCCACGCCGCTGTGAGGCCGCGCGCCGTCGCCCGGCGGGCCCCGGCCGCGACACCAGGTGTTCCGCGCCCCGCGCGGGGCATGCGGGTCGTACGGCCGAGGACCGCTCGGCGTCGACGCGGCAGGCAGAAGGGCGAGCATCAGGTGCGCACCGTGGGTGTGGAGGAGGAGCTCCTCCTGGTCGATCCGGAGACGGGTGAACCGCGGGCGATGTCCGCGGCGGTGCTCGCCCGGGCCGAGCGGGAGGACGCCGGGCAGGACGTCTTCGAGAAGGAACTGCACGAGCAGATGGTGGAGTTCGCCACCCATCCGCAGTCGTCCATGGAGCGCCTGCACGCGGAGATATCCCGCTGCCGCAAGGAGGCCGCGGGTCACGCCGAGGAGATCGGCTGCACGGTCGCCGCGCTGGCCACGTCGCCGCTGCCGGTCAGCCCGGCGGTCGGCGTCAACGAGCGGTACCGGTGGATGGAGCGGCAGTACGGCATCGCCACCCGTGAGCAGCTCGTCCTGGGCTGTCACGTGCATGTGTCGGTGGAGTCCGACGAGGAGGGCGTCGCCGTTCTCGACCGGCTGCGGCCGTGGCTGGCGGTGCTGACCGCGCTGAGCGCGAACTCGCCGTTCTGGCAGGGCAAGGACTCGGGGTACGCCAGCTACCGCAGCCGGGTGTGGCAGCGCTGGCCGTCGGCGGGGCCGACCGAGCTGTTCGAGTCGCCGGAGCGGTACCACCGGCGGGTCGCGGACATGGTGGCGACCGGCGTGATCCTCGACGAGGGGATGATCTACTTCGACGCCCGGCTGTCCGAGCGGTACCCGACGGTGGAGGTACGGGTTTCGGACGTCGCGCTGCAGGCGGAGACCGCGGCGCTGGTGGCCACGCTGACGCGGGCGCTGGTGGAGACGGCGGCGAGGGAGTGGCGGGACGGCCGGGAGCCGGTCGACCCGGGGGTCTCCCTGCTGCGGCTGTCCGCCTGGCAGGCGGCCCGCTCCGGCCTCACCGGCGAGCTGCTGCACCCGGAGACGATGCGGAGGATGCCCGCCGAGGCGGTCGTCCGCGCCCTCCTCGACCACGTCGCGGACGCCCTCGTCGACCACGGCGACCTCGACCGCGCCCGCGAGGGCTGCGCACGCCTGCTCCGCGACGGCAACGGCGCGATGATCCAGCGCGCCCTCCTGGAACGCACGGAAAGCCTCCGGGACGTGGTCACGGAGTGCGTCCGCCATACGCAGGAATAGGCGACGACGGTAGGCTGCCGACACCTTCCACGCCCGCGCAGGGCCCGGATGCCGGAGGTCAGCATGGCCGACCAGCCGCTTCAGGCGCACTTCGTCGCCGATCCGATAGTGCTGCCGGACGGCCGGCGGATACGCGTCAGCGCCTACCCCGACGGCAGCATCCGCCTCCGCGTCGGCGGCCTGCCCTATGTCCTCACCGAGGCGTACCTCAGCGGCGACCCGGACAAGGACGAGGCGATCGTGAAGCTCTCCCCCGGCAAGCAGGGCAGCGCCGCGGCGTACAACTACGCCGAGGAGCTGGCGAAGCGGAACCGCGGCTAGGCACAGGGCCGCACGCGCCCCCGCCGCCGGCCTGGGAGGCCGGTGGCCGGGGTGGCGGGGGTCGTCAGAGGAGCAGGATGATCGCGTAGACCAGGAAGAAGGCCGCGACGAGGGCCACCACGACGAGGATCGCGGTCAGGGGGCCCTTGCCCCAGCCCTTGGCGGGGTTGTGGGACAGCTCGTACGGGCCTGCCTCGGGCATGCTGCTCTCCGCGGGCGGGGTTTCGCCCGGGGGGACGCCGCCACCCGCCTCCAGGCCGGTGGTGCGGTCCGGATCGGGATCGGGATTGACGTAGGTCATGGGGACCGGGTCCCCCGAAAGCGGCAGGATCATCAGTGCGGACACACTTGACGTGATCCCGGCCCAGGGCCCGGCCCGCTGGACTACATTCATGCACCGCCACCCCCCGTCACCGTGAGGAGCAGTGCATGCGCGACCTCGCTCTCGCTCCGCCGTCCGCCTCTCCCCTGACCGGCGGCCTCGCCGACAGCCTGTTCGCGAGGGCGGCCGAGAGTCCGACCATGCCGGTGCTGGCCCGCCGCACCGGTCCGGCCTCCGCCACCTGGGAGGAGGTCAGCGCCGTGGAGTTCCGCGACGAGGTGGTCGATCTGGCCAAGGGCCTCATCGCGTCCGGCATCTCACCGGGCACCCGCGTCGCGATCATGGCGCGCACCCGCTACGAGTGGACCGTCCTGTGCCACGCCCTGTGGACGGTGGGCGCCGAGGTCGTGCCGATCTATCCCACCTCCTCGCGGGAACAGGTCGAGTGGATCCTGCGCGACTCCGGCTGTGTGGCCGTGCTGGTCGAGGACGAGCAGAGCGTGATGACCGTGGGCTCGGTGTGCGCGAAGCTGCCCCGGCTACGGCATGTGTGGCAGCTCGACGCGGGCGCGCTCGACCAGCTGGTCGCGCGGGGCGAGGCCATCCCGGCGGCCACCGTCGACTCGATGCGGCGGATCGTGCTGCCCGACGCCACGGCCGTGGTGGCGTACACCTCCGGCACCTCGGGGCACGCCATGGGCTGCGCCCTCAGCCACCGCGGGCTGGCGTTCATCTGCGACACGCTGCTGGCGGGCTGGGGCCATGTCGCGGCGCCGCCCGGGGAGCAGGGGTCCGTGCTGGCGTTCCTGCCGTTCTCCCACGTGTACGGGCTGATGATCCAGAGCCTGTGCATCCGCGGCGGCCTCCTGATGGGGCACGAGCCGGATCTGGGCGCGGACGCGCTCTCGACGTCCCTGCGCTCGTTCCGGCCCACCTATCTGTACGCGGTCCCGTCCCTGCTGGAGAAGATCTACAAGAACTTCCTGCGCGCCTCGCAGCTGTCGGGGCGCGGGGCGCTGTTCGAGCGGGCCGCCGACACCGCGCGGCACTTCGCGGCGGCGACGGAGCGGCAGCGGCTCGGACGCGGCTCCGGTCCGGGTTTCGACCTGCGGATGCAGCACGCCCTGTACGAGCGGACCGTGTACCGCAAGCTACGGGCGACCCTCGGCGGCCGGGTGCTGCGGGCCACCTCCGGCGGCTCGCCGCTCTCCCGCGACCTGTCCCTCTTCTACGAGGGCATCGGCATCTTCGTGCACGACGGCTACGGCCTGACCGAGACCAGCGGCGGCGTGACCATGCAGCCGTACGGCCGGGAGAAGTCGGGCACGGTCGGGCAGCCGCTGCCGGGCACCGCGGTCAAGGTGGCCGAGGACGGGGAGATCCTGGTGCGCGGGCCGTCGGTGTTCCAGGGGTATCTCGGCGACCCGGCGGCCACCCGGGCCGCCCTGCGGGACGGCTGGCTGGCCACCGGCGACCTGGGCCGGCTGGACGGCGAGGGCTACCTCACGATCACCGGCCGCAAGAAGGACATCATCATCACCAGCAGCGGCAAGAGCGTGGCCCCGGCCGCCCTGGAGCAGCGGCTGCGGATGCACCCCCTCGTCCACCAGGCCGTGGTGGTGGGCGACAACCGGCCGTGCGTGGGCGCCCTGATCACGCTGGACCCGGACTTCCTGGCGGACTGGCGGGCGGCGCTGTCGCTGCAGGGCGACGCCCCGGCGCGCGAGGCACGGGAGGAGAACGCGCTGCGGGAGGAGATCGGGCGGGCGGTCGCCGCGGCCAACAGCAGCGTGTCCCGCTCGGAGTCGATCCGTGTGTTCCGTGTGCTGCCGGAGCCGTTCGACGTGTCCAACGGCCTGCTGACGCCGTCGATGAAGCTGCGGCGGGACGAGATCGTGCGCCGTTACGCGCTGGAGATCGACGCCATGTACCAGTCCCGTACGCGCCCGGCGCGCACCCCGGTGCCGGCCGACGCGTCGGTGTGGGACGAGGACGACGTGTTCCGCTGATCATCGCGCGACGCGGTGCGGGGTTTGTCACCCCGCACCGTCGGGCAGGCGGGCGCGTAGGCTCCGCCCGCACGGGAACCCACAGATCGGGGAACGCAACACCAGCGACGACCGCCCCGGCAGTGACCGGGGCCTGGAAGGCGACATGGCACCCGAGTCGCGTAGGGACAGGACACTGGCCGGCGAGGAGATCACGAACCGCATCGCCAGCTTCCCGGGGGAGCTGCACGATGTGACGGACGCACGTCTGGTCGCGGAGGAATTCCTCTTCGACCTGGCCCGTGCGTCGGCGCCGTCGGCGCCGGAGCACTGGGACGACATACTCCTGGTGGTCACGGAACTGGCCGCGAACGCGGTGCAGTACGCCCCCGGACCGTTCGAGCTGCGGCTGCGCCGCACGTTCGACGGGGTGCATGTCGTGATGCACGACACCAGCACCACCGAGCCGGCCCCGCGCCCGTTCCATCCGCACAGCGGCGGGGGCGGCATCGGGTGGCATCTGATCCACACGCTCTGCGACCAGGTGAGCGTCGTGACCCACGAGCGCGGGAAGGACATCCACGTCTTCCTGCCGTGGTGAGCGCCTCGGCGGCGGGCCGCCGGGGCGCGTGTCTCAGCCGGCGGGCCGCTCCTCACGGGGCAGCTCGCCGTAGTAGAGGCCGACGGTGGTGAGATAGACGAGGTCCATGGTCTCGCTGTCGGTGCGGAAGCGCGGCGCGGCCTTCAGCTCGGCCCGGGTGCAGGACACCGTCAGCTTCCGCTCCGCGGTGTCGACGGAGGTGATCACCCCGACGGGGACCAGGAGGCTGCGGCCGAACACCCACACGCCGGTGTCCACGACGAGGTGCGGCATGCCGTGGTGGCCGGCCTGACGGTCGACGTGGCCGGCGGTTCCGTCGCGCGCGACGACGGTGTAACCCGTGAGGTCCGCCCCGCGGGCGTGGTCCAGGCCCGGCGCGTACGACCAGATGCTGTCGGTGGGCACTGCTTCCGGCCTCCCCGAAGAACGACTGCTCCTCATGAACTGCTCCCCCTTCATAGGAGCGGGGCCGGACTCCGCCCCCCTCCACCCGAGCAGATACCCCTCCGGCGGGCACACATTCGAACGGCGCCCGCCGAAAGCGGCCGGCCTGGCGGGGCGGACGTGAAATCCGCTCAGGTACCCCGCCTCGGCGGGAACATGCACACCGGGAACCGTGATTCTCGACGGGCCCCGACGGCCGGCGTCCTGCTTTGTCGCATGCCCGCCAGGTGGGTTAGTCTGCGGCGTATTTCTCTCCGCGCGACTCCGCTGATCTGCGGAAATGCGCTCTGAATGGGGCCGGAACGAGGGTGCGCATGACCAGCAGAAGCACCGAGGGGACCGACACGGTGCCGGGGGACAAGGAGCTGAGGCAGCTCCTCGCGGGACTGACGGCCGTACGGGACGGGGACTTCGGTACCCGGCTGCCCGCTGACGCCGACGGACTCATGGGGGACATCGCCAAGGTCTTCAACGGCATGGTGGACCAGCTGTCGCTGTTCACCTCCGAGGTCACCCGTGTCGCCCGTGAGGTGGGCACGGAGGGGACGCTCGGCGGTCAGGCGCAGGTGCCGGGGGTCTCGGGCACCTGGGCGGACCTCACCGACTCGGTGAACGCCATGGCGGGCAACCTCACGGCGCAGGTCCGCAACGTCGCCCAGGTGACGACGGCGGTGGCGAAGGGCGACCTGTCGCAGAAGATCACCGTGGACGCCCGCGGCGAGATCCTCGAACTCAAGAACACCATCAACACGATGGTCGACCAGCTCTCCGCCTTCGCCGACGAGGTCACCCGCGTCGCCCGCGAGGTCGGCACCGAGGGACGCCTCGGCGGGCAGGCGGACGTGCAGGGGGTCAAGGGCACCTGGCGCGATCTGACCGACTCGGTGAACTTCATGGCGGGCAACCTCACCGGCCAGGTGCGCAACATCGCGCTGGTGGCGACGGCGGTGGCGAAGGGCGACCTGTCGCAGAAGATCACCGTCGACGCCCGCGGCGAGATCCTCGAACTCAAGAACACCATCAACACGATGGTCGACCAGCTCTCCGCCTTCGCCGACGAGGTCACCCGCGTCGCCCGCGAGGTCGGCACCGAAGGGCGCCTCGGCGGACAGGCCCAGGTGCGGGGGGTGTCGGGCACCTGGAAGGACCTCACCGACAACGTCAACGTGATGGCGTCCAACCTGACCGGCCAGGTGCGCTCCATCGCCCAGGTCGCCTCCGCGGTGGGCCGGGGCGACCTGTCGCAGCGGATCCGCGTCGAGGCGGCCGGCGAGGTCGCGGCGCTCGCCGACGTCATCAACACGATGGTGGACACGCTGTCCGCGTTCGCCGACGAGGTCACCCGTGTCGCCCGCGAGGTCGGCACCGAGGGGCGCCTCGGCGGACAGGCGCACGTGCCGGGTGTCGCGGGCACCTGGAAGGACCTCACCGACAACGTCAACTCCATGGCGAACAACCTCACCGGCCAGGTGCGCAACATCGCGCTGGTGACGACCGCGGTGGCCCGGGGCGACCTGTCGAAGAAGATCGACGTCGACGCGCGCGGCGAGATCCTGGAGCTGAAGACGACCATCAACACGATGGTCGACCAGCTCTCCGCCTTCGCCCAGGAGGTCACCCGCGTGGCCCGCGAGGTCGGCACCGAGGGACGCCTCGGCGGGCAGGCGGAGGTCGAGGGCGTCTCCGGCACCTGGAAGCGGCTCACCGAGAACGTCAACGAGCTGGCCGGGAACCTCACCCGGCAGGTCCGCGCGATCGCCGAGGTGACCAGCGCGGTCGCCGAGGGCGACCTGACCCGCTCGGTGAACGTGGAGGCGTCCGGCGAGGTCGCCGAACTCAAGGACAACATCAACGCGATGGTGGAGTCCCTGCGCGAGACCACCCGGGCCAACCAGGAACAGGACTGGCTCAAGACCAACCTGGCCCGGGTGTCCGGGCTGATGCAGGGTCACCGCGACCTGCCCGTGGTCGCCGAGCTGATCATGGACGAGCTGGTGCCGCTGGTGTCGGCCCAGTACGGCGCCTTCTACCTCGCGGAGGACGGTGAGGACGGCCCCGAGCTGCGCCTCGTCGGCTCCTACGGCTACCCGGACGACAGCGGGCGGCCGACGCGCATCGCCTTCGGCAAGACGCTCGTCGGGCAGGCCGCGCGCAGCCGGCGCACCATCATGGTGGACGCGCTGCCGCCGGACTACGTGACCATCTCCTCCGGGCTCGGCCAGGTGGTGCCGACCGCCCTGGTGCTGCTGCCGATCGTGGTCGAGGGCCAGGTGCTCGGCGTGATCGAGCTGGCCTCGGTGACCCCGTTCACCCAGATCCACCAGGACTTCCTGGCGCAGCTGATGGAGACCATCGGCGTCAACGTCAACACCATCGTGGCGAACGCCCGCACCGACGAGCTGCTGGTGGAGTCGCAGCGGCTCACCGCCGAACTTCAGGAGCGGTCCGCGGAGTTGCAGACCCAGCAGGAGGAACTGCAGCGCTCCAACGCCGAACTGGAGGACAAGGCGGCGCTGCTGGCCGCGCAGAACCGGGACATCGAGGCGAAGAACCTGCAGATCGAGCAGGCCCGGCAGGAACTCGAGGCGCGGGCGCAGCAGCTGTCGCTCGCCTCGAAGTACAAGTCGGAGTTCCTGGCGAACATGAGCCACGAGCTGCGCACCCCGCTCAACAGCCTGCTGATCCTGGCCCAGTTGCTCGCGCAGAACCCCTCGCGCAACCTCTCCCCCAAGCAGGTGGAGTACGCGCAGATCATCCACTCGGCGGGCTCGGACCTGCTGCAGCTGATCAACGACATCCTCGACCTGTCGAAGGTCGAGGCGGGGAAGATGGACGTCAGCCCCGAGCGGGTGGAGCTGCGCCGCCTCGTCGAGTACGTCGAGGCCACGTTCCGGCCGATGACCATGCAGAAGAGCCTGGACTTCACGGTGGCGACCGCGCCGGGCGCGCCCGCGGACCTGCTCACCGACGACTCGCGGCTGCGTCAGGTGCTGCGCAACCTGCTGTCCAACGCGGTGAAGTTCACCGAGCGCGGCCAGGTGGAGCTGCGGATCGAGCCGGCCCCGGACGACGAGGTGCCCCAGCAGGTGCTGCGGGGCGGTCCCGTGGTCGCCTTCCGGGTGCGGGACACCGGCGTGGGCATCCCGGAGCAGCACCTGGAGTCGATCTTCGGCGCCTTCCAGCAGGCCGACGGCACCACCAGCCGCAAGTACGGCGGCACGGGCCTGGGCCTGTCCATCACGCGGGAGATCGCGCACCTGCTGGGCGGCGCGGTCACCGTGGACAGCGTCGCGGGCCAGGGCTCCACGTTCACGCTGTTCCTGCCGGTGGCCCGGCCCGACTTCGAGCAGCAGCTGCGGCCCGCGCCGGCCGTGGAGGGCGAGCCGGCCGGGGAGGAGCTGCCCGAGGCCGCGTCCGGCCGGACGCCCGCGATCGAGGCGGCCCCCTCCCAGCAGGGCCGGCGCCCGCGCCGGCTGCTGGTGGTGGAGGAGCGGCCCCGGGGGCTGCTCACCCTGGTCGCGGAGAGCGTGGTCCAGGACGTCGCGCACACGGGCGGCGGCTCCCGTCCGGCGGTCGACATCATCACCGCCGTCGGCGCCCAGGAGGCGGCCGGTGCGCTGGCCGCCGACCCCTGCCACTGCGTGGTGCTGGAGCTGGGCATGGCGGAGGCGGAGGTGACCCGCTTCCTGGAGGCGCTGCGCGGCGACTCCGCCCTGGCGAGCGTGCCCGTCCTGGTGCACAGCGGGCACCGCGCCGACGCCGGGGTGGAGGCGAGCCTGCGCGAACGCGGCTCGGGCACGGCGCTGGAGTTCCTGTCCAGCCTGGACGAGCTGCGGGAGCGGATCGCGCTGCACCTGTCGGCGGAGGAGCCCGGTGACGTGCTGTCGCTGGTGCGCCCGGACGAGGCGCAGCGGACCGCGCCGGAGGCCGTGGTGGACGGCTCGTTCGCGGGCCGGACCGTGCTGGTCGTCGACGACGACGCGCGCAACCTCTTCGCGCTCAGCGGCATCCTGGAGCTGCACGGCTTCCGGGTGCTGCACGCCGAGGACGGCCGCAAGGGCATCGAGAGACTGGTGGACAACCCGGACGTGGCGCTGGTCCTGATGGACGTGATGATGCCCGAGCTGGACGGGTACGCCGCCACGGCCGAGATCCGGTCGATGCCGCAGTACGCGGACCTGCCGATCATCGCGGTGACCGCGAAGGCGATGCCCGGGGACCGGGAGAAGAGCCTCGCGTCGGGCGCCAGCGACTACGTCACCAAGCCGGTCGACAGCCGTGAGCTGATCGCCTGCGTGCGCCGCTGGCTGCCGGCATGAGCGTCCAGGACCACGTGGGCGAGCCGGCGCCCGAGGAGATGGAGCTGCGGCGCACCCCGGCGGGTCCGGCCGGGGTGCCCGCCGACTCCCCCGTGGGCCGGCTGGCCGCGACGGTGGACCGGCTGAGCCGTGAGGTGCGGGCCGCGCAGGCGGAGGCCGAGGGGCGGGCGCTGATCGAGCTCGCCAAGGGCATCCTCGTGGAGCGTCTCGGGTGCGGTCCGGCGCAGGCGGCGCGGCAGCTCGCCGAGCTGACCGAGCAGGCCGGGTCGACCCAGCTGGAGTTCGCCGTCGAGGTGATCAACCAGGCCGCCCGGGACCGGATGTCCGAGGTGACGCACGCCTTCCTGGCCGCCACCCGGGCGGCCGGTGAGGCGGACCCGGCGGCCGTGCGGCTGCGGGCGGCGGAGAGCGGGGCGCTCGCCGCCGACGACACCCAGGCGGTGGCCGAGTCGCTGCTGGAGCAGGCGCTGCGTCCGCTGGGCGCGGTGGCCGTGGCGATCTGGGCGGCGGGGGCCGACGGGTCGCTGACCCTGGCCGGCAGTGCGGGCTTCTCCCCCGCCGAGGCGGCGCGCTGGTGCTACGTGCCGCCGGACGTGGCGACGGTCGCACGGTGCGGTCTGGCCGAGCGTGAGGGGCTGTGGATCGAGTCGCTGTCGGAGCGGGGGCTGCCGAGCGTGGGCCGGCACCACCACCCCGACGGCGGGCGGGCCGCCGTGCCCGCCGGCACCGGCGGGCGTGTGTACGGCGTGCTGGAGATCGTCTGGCCGGCGCCGCTGCCCCCGCAGCCGCCGCAGATCGTGCGTCAGGTGGAGGCGCTGGCCGAGCTGTGCGCGCACACCCTGGAGACGTACACGGCGCCCGACGGGCCCGCCCGTCCGCAGCGGGTGCTGCCGGACGCGGCCGAGCTGATGGACCTGGCCGACGGGCTGTACGACCCGGCCCTGGTGCTGGTGCCGCACCTGGACGAGTCGGGGAACCTGCTCGACTTCCGCATCCAGCACGTCAACAGCCGCTTCCTGGACCCGGCGGGCCGGCCGCGCGGCATGGTCGGCGGGGCCCTGCTGCTGGAGGCGTACCCGATGGCCGCCGGGGAGAGCGAACTGTTCCAGCGGATCGAGCGGGTGTACGCCACGGGTGAGCCGTTCCGCGCCCGGCGCATGCATCTGACCGCGCTGGTCGACCAGGTGCCGCTGTCGGCCGTCGCGGACATCAGCGTCAGCCGGCACGGCGCGGGGATCCTGTTCATCTGGCGGATCGAGGACGAGACGGCCCGGCTGGCCAGCCTCCTTCAGCACGCGCAGCGGCTCGGCCGGATCGGCGGGTTCGAGGAGAACCTGCTGACCGGGGAGATCACCTGGAACGACCAGCTGTTCGACCTGTACGGGCGTCCGGAGACCAGTCCGCCGGTGCCGCTGGAGGACCTTCCGGCGCACGCGCACCCGGACGACGCGGTCGCCATCGGCCGTTTCCTGCGCACGCTGCTGCACCAACGGCGCCCGGCCTCGGCCGCGTTCCGGCTCCAGCGGCCGGACGGCGTGACCCGGCACATCCGGGTGGTCGCCGAGCCGGTGCTGGACACCGACGGGCGGCTGCTCACCGTACGGGGCGCCTACCAGGACATCTCGGCGCAGCACTGGACCGAGGTGGCGCTGGCGGCGACCAGGGACCAGCTCGCGCACACCGAGCAGCAGGCGAGCGAGCGGGACCGGCTGGCGCTGCAGCTCCAGCGCGCGATCATGCCGCCGACGCAGGCGCCGCTGCAGATGCCCGATCTGGACGTGGCCGTGCGCTACCGGCCCGCCGAGGCGGAGCAGCTGGTGGGCGGCGACTGGTACGACGCGGTGGTGCTGCCGTCCCGTCTGGTGCTGCTGTGCGTGGGCGACGTCGCCGGTCACGGCATCGAGGCGGCGACCAGCATGGTCGTGCTGCGCAACGCGCTGCGCGGGCTCGCCGTCACCGGCGCGGGTCCTGGGCAGCTGCTGTCGTGGCTGAACATGGTGACGCACCATCTGACCGGCGGGGTCACGGCCACGGCGGTCTGCGGCCTGTACGACCCGGCCACCCGTGTCCTGCGGTGGGCGCGGGCGGGTCATCTGCCGCCGGTGCTGGTGCGCGGCTCCGAGGCGGCCCCGCTGCCGGCGGTGAGCGGTCTGCTGCTGGGCGCCGTCCCCGAGGCGCGTTACGAGGAGGGCGAGGTGCAGCTCGCCGCGGAGGACAACCTGCTGATGTACACGGACGGGCTGATCGAGCGCCGGGACCGCTCGGTGGAGGAGTCGCTGACGCATCTCCTCACCACCGCGGCCACGGTGCCGGGCACGCTCGACCAGCGGCTCGACCGGCTGCTCACGTACAGCAGGTCGGACACCGACGACGACACCTGCATCGTGGGGATCAGGGTGGGGTAGGTCACCCGGGCGGCCGATCGGGCGGATGCAGGAATGAGCGGGCGATTCGGGGGTACGCGCGGCTGCGCGACGAAGAGCTTGATCACCTTGTTGGAGGTACTCGTGCCCATTGCCCAGGACCCGTTGTCCGTCGAGGTGACACTTCCTCGTGAGGATGTGGCCCTCGTCACCGTCGAGGGCTACTTGGACGTCGACACGGCGACCGAGTTCCAGCACCACCTGGCGAACCAGCTGCACCACGGGCGCCGGCACTTCCTGCTGGATCTGTCGGAGGTCCCGTTCATGGACTCCTCCGGTATGAACATCATCCTGCGCGTCTACCAGGAGGCGCGGGAGCTGCCGGGGAGCGTGCACATCATCTCCCCCACCCCCGCGGTGCGCCGGATCCTCGATCTGACGGGCGTCAGCATCACCGTGCCGGTGTCGGACAGCGTCGACGAGGCGCTGGAGCGCGTCGACCGGCTCCAGGCGGCCCCGGCCGAGCCCGAGGCCTGAGCGGGACCGCCCCGCCCGGTCCCGGCACGGGTCCGGGCGCTTGTGACGACGAGGAAGAGAGCAGACAGGTGCAGGAGCACGAAGCGGACACGACCCAGGCGAGCCCCGCCCGGGAGGTCGGGGACTTCCTGCGGCGGCGACGGGAGCAGGTCGCCCAGCGATGGGCCGACGAGCCCCTGTTCCGCACGGTGTTCACCGTCTCGCGCGACGAGGCGGTGGACGCGGGCCGGGTGATCGTGGACGCGCTGGCCCAGGTGGCAGACGCGCAGCGGATCGAGGACCCGGACGCCGCGGGATTCACCGGGGTCCGCGAGCAGCTCGCCCGGATGGGGGCGGCCCGCTCCCGCGCGGGGCTGTCCACCACCCAGGTCTCCAGCGAGCTGGCCGCGCTGCTGCCGCCGGTGGAGAACCTGCTGGTGGCCGATCTGGCACAGGAGGACCCCGAGCGGCGGCGGGAGTGCGCGACCGCGCTGAGCGTGCTGATGGGCACGCTGCGGCTGGTCACCATGCAGACCGCGCTCAGCGAGAACCAGGCCCTGATAGACCGGCAGCGGCTGCAGCTGCTGGAGGTGGCGACACCGGTGATCAAGCTCTGGGACGGGATCGTGGCGGTCCCGCTGATCGGGACGCTGGACAGCGCCCGCAGCCAGGTGGTGATGGAGACGCTGCTGAATGCGGTCGTCGACCAGCACGCCCGGTTCGCGATCCTCGACATCACCGGCGTGCCGACGGTCGACTCGCTGGTCGCGCAGCACCTGATGAAGACGGTCGCCGCCGCCCGGCTGATGGGCGCGGAGTGCGTCGTCTCCGGCATCCGCCCGGCGATCGCGCAGACCATCGTCCACCTCGGCCTCGACCTCGGCACGGTCAAGACCCGCGCGAGCCTCGCCGACGCGCTCGGGTACTGCCTCCACGAGCTGGGGGCGAACATCGTGAACGCCCCGGCCGAGGGTGCGGTCCGGCGGTGAGCGAACACTACGCCCGCCCGGTCGCGGGCCATGTGCCGGTGCTGCGGCTGGGGGACGTGCTGCTGGTCACCCTCCAGGGCGACCTGCACGACGGCATGGCGTCCCAGCTCCAGCAGGACCTGGCCGAGACGATCGCCGCCAGCCGGGTCACGGGGGTGGTCATCGACATCTCCGGAGTGGAGATCGTCGACTCCTTCCTGGGCCGGGTGCTGGCCGAGACCGCGGCGCAGACCGAGCTGCTGGCCGCGCGGACCGTGGTGGCGGGCATGCGGCCGGCGGTCGCCATCACGCTGGTGGAGCTGGGCCTGACGTTCCCGGAGCTGCGTACGGCTCTGAACACCGAGGCGGCGCTGGCGCTGCTGGCGCAGCCCGTCGTGGCGAACCGGCCCGACGGCGAGGGGAGACCGTGATGGACACCGCCGCGGACGTCGAGGCGCGGCTGCCCATCCGGTCGGACATGGACCTCGCGTGGGTGCGTCAGCACGTGCGGCAGGCCGCGACCCGGGTCGGCTTCGGTCTGGTGGACCAGACGAAGCTGGTGACGGCCGCCAGCGAGCTGGCCCGCAACACGCTGGTGCACGGCGGGGGCGGCGTGCTGGAGACGTCGCGGGTCACCGCCGCCGACGGCACGGCCGGGCTGCGGCTGACCTTCTCCGACGAGGGCCCCGGGATCCCGGATCTCGAGCGGGCCCTCAGTGACGGCTACACCTCGGGCGACGGACTGGGCATGGGGCTGGGCGGGTCGAGGCGCCTGGTGCACGACTTCGAGGTGGACAGCACCCCGGGGGCGGGCACCACCGTGCGGGTGACCTCCTGGGTGTCCCGGCCGGTCCGGCCGCGCGGGGGCGCGTGATGCCGCGCGTCCGGCACGTGCCGGTGCACGACGCGACCCGGGTGCGCGACGTCAGGGTGGCGGCGGAGGAGGCCGCGGCCCGCGCCGGGCTGGACGAGCAGCGCCGGGCGGCGTGCGCGCTGGTGGCCACGGAACTGGCGACCAACCTGCTCACACACGCGACGGCGGGCGAGGTGGTGGTCGACGTCGTCGATCCCGCCGTGCTGCCCGAGGGGCGGCCGGGACGGGCCGTGCAGATCACGGCCCTCGACCACGGGCCGGGCATCGCCGACGTGGCCGGCGCGTTCGAGGACGGCTTCACCACCGGCGGCTCGCTCGGCGCGGGTCTGGGGACGTGCCGGCGGATCGCCGACGCGTTCGGCCTGCACAGCGTGGTGGGCCGGGGCACGGTCGCGGTGGCCCGGATCGGGCCCGCCACGGCCGGACCGGTCCCCGCGGAGGGGGAGCCGGTGCGGTCGCTCGGCGTGCACGCGGGCGGTGTCAACGTGCCGTTCGCGGGCGCGGAGCTGTCCGGGGACGCCTGGTCGTGGGTGCGCTCGGGCGACCGGGTGACGCTGATGCTGGCGGACGGTCTCGGCCATGGCGCCGAGGCCGCCCGCGCCTCCGACGCCGCCGTCGAGGAGCTGCGCCACTGCGCCCGGCTGCCGCCCGCCGAGCTGCTCCAGCGGCTGCACACCGCGCTGTCCGGGACCCGCGGCGCGGCGGTCGCCGCGGTGCAGCTCGACACCTGGACCGGGCGGCTGCGCTTCGCGGGCATCGGCAACGTGACCGCGCGGCTGCGGGACGGCGGGCGCTGGCGGACGCTGCTGTCCCGGCCCGGGATCGTCGGCGCGCACCGGCCCCGCACGGTGCGCGAGGACGAGGCGGACTGGACCCGTGAGAGCCTGCTGATCCTGCACACGGACGGGCTGCCGTCCCGCTGGACGCCGCCCGCGGACACCGGCGTGCCCCCGGCCGACCCGGCCGTGACGGCCGCCGTGGCGGTCCGCGACGCGGGCAGCGCGGCGCGTCCGGTACGGGACGACACCGCCGTGGCCGTGCTCGCCAACGTCCCGGAGGCTTCTTCATGACGCGTGCCTGGCGCATCGCGACCGTCACCGACGCGGCCCGCGCCCGGATCGCCGTGGCGCGGCTTGCCGCCGCGTGCGGGGTGCCCACCGTGGCCCGGACCCGGCTGGCCACCGCCCTGAGCGGGCAGCTGCGGCAGTGCCTCACCAAGGGCGGCACATGGCTGCTCACCGTGGAGAGCACCGGCGGCGCGGACGGCGGCCCGGGCGAGCTGCACGTGGTGGTCGTCCCGGCCCCGGACGGCGCCGCCGGGGAGCGCGCCCCGTGGACGACGGGCGTGCCCTGCCCCGAGCCGGGACGGCTGTCCGAGCCGTGCCCGGTGCCGGAGGAGGCGGCCGCGCTGTCCGAGGGGCTGCTCGGAGCCGACGAGGACACCTCGGTGGTGCTGGAGGAGCTGACCGAGCAGGAGCGGCTGGTCGCCTTCCACCGGGAGGAGCTGCACCAGACCAACCAGGGCGTCCTGGCGCTGCACGCCGAGCTGGACGCGGCGGGCAGGGCGCAGCGGGAGGCGTTCGCCGCGGAGCGCCGGGCCCGCACGGAGGCGGAGAACGCGCGGCGGCGGCTGACGTTCCTCGCGGACGCCAGCGCCGTGCTGACCGCGTCGCTGAACCACGACGAAATTCTGCGCCGGCTGCCGGAGCTGCTGGTGCCGCGGTACGCCGACGGCGTCGACGTCTGGCTGTTCGACCACGAGGACGGGCGGTCACTGCCCTCCGCCCACCCGGGCGCGGCGGTGCAGGCGGCCCGCACCGGGCGTCCGCAGTACGCCGCCGACCACCCCGGGAACCTGCCGGGCGTGGAGGACCGGCCGCCGTCGGCGCTGGCTCCGGACCGGCCGCTGCTGTGCGTGCCGCTGCTGACGCCGCGCCGGGCGCCGGTGGGCGTGCTGACGCTGTCGCCGCAGGGCGAGCGGTGGGACCCCGACGACGCGGTGATGCTGATCGAGCTCGCCCGGCGGGCCGGGATCGCCCTGGACAACGCCCGCCGCTTCGAGCACAACCGGGACATCGCGGAGACGCTGCAGCGCGCGCTGCTGACGGAGCTGCCGTCGGCCCCGGGCGTGGGTCTTGCGGCGCGCTATCTGCCGGCCACGCACGGGCTGAACATCGGCGGCGACTGGTACGACGCGTTCCGGCAGCGGGACGGCAGCCTGGTCACCGTCATCGGCGACGTGACCGGGCACGGGCTGCACGCGGCGGTGATGATGAGCCAGCTGCGCACCGCGCTGCGCGCCTACGCCGTGGACGGCGACAGCCCCGGGCGGCTGCTGACCCGGCTGCACGGCTATCTGCGCCAGCTCCAGCCGGACCTGTTCGCGACGGCCGTCATCGCCCGCTTCCACCCGGACGACCGCACCCTCACCTGGGCCGCGGCGGGCCACCCGCCGCCGGTGCTGCGGCTGCCGGACGGCGAGGTGCGCACGCTGGACGCCAAGCCGGGCGCGATGCTGGGCATCCCGCTGAGCCAGGACATCCCCGACCACACCGAGCGGCTGGCGCCCGGCTCGACGCTGGCCCTGTACACCGACGGGCTGGTGGAGCGGCGCTCCCGGGGCATCGACCCGGGCATCGAGCGCCTCGGCGCGGCCCTCGCCTCGTTCGAACGCGCGGAGCTGGACACGGATCTGGAGGACGCGGCGGACCGTGTCCTGCAGCCCCTGCTCAGCGACTCCGAGCGCGACGACGACGTGTGCCTGCTGCTCTGTCACCTGCGCGGCTGAGACCCCGGGCACGGCCCGGTGCGGGCGCCGGTGCGGGCCCCCCGCCCCGGCGCTCCCGGTGCGGTCCGGGGCCGGGGCGGGCATCGTGGACCTGAAGAGGGGCACGCGTCAGGCATCGACGTTCGAGGCGGACCGCCTGAAGCCGCACGAAGGGATGGACACCGTGACACGACCCAGGATCCTCGTGGTGGGCGCCGGTTTCGCCGGCGTGGAGTGCGTGCGACGGCTGGAGCGCAGGCTCACTCCGGGCGAGGCGGAGCTGACGCTGGTGACGCCGATGTCCTACCAGCTGTATCTGCCGCTGCTCCCCCAGGTCGCCTCCGGGGTGCTGACCCCCCAGTCGATCGCGATCTCCCTGCGGACCAGCGCGAAGTACCGGACCCGGATCATCCCGGGCGGCGCGATCGGCGTGGACCTCCGGGCCAAGGTGTGCGTCATCCGGACCATCGCCGGGGAGATCGTCGACGAGCCGTACGACTACATCGTGCTGGCGCCCGGCAGCGTCACCCGCACCTTCGACATCCCGGGCCTCACCGACCACGCCTTCGGGCTGAAGTCGCTGGCCGAGGCCGCCTACCTGCGCGACCACGTGATCTCCCAGCTGGACCTTGCGGACGCCTGCACGGACCCGGCGGCGCGCGCCTCGCGGCTGCAGTTCGTGGTGGTCGGCGGCGGTTACGCGGGCACCGAGACCGCGGCCTGCCTGCAGCGGCTGACGCACGCCGCCGTCAAGCGCTACCCGCGGCTGGACCCGGGCCTGATCAAGTGGCATCTGATCGACATCGCGCCCAAGCTGATGCCCGAACTGGGCGAGAAGCTGGGCCGCAGCGCGCAGGAGATCCTCACCCGGCGCGGCATCGAGATCTCGCTGGGCGTGTCCATCGCCAAGGCGGGCGCCGAGGAGGTCACCTTCACCGACGGCCGGGTGGTGCCCACCCGCACGCTGATCTGGACCGCCGGGGTGGTGGCCAGCCCGCTGATCGGCACGCTCGACGCGGAGACCGTACGGGGCCGGCTCGCGGTGAACGCGGACATGCGGCTTCCGGGGCACGACGGGGTGTTCGCGCTCGGCGACTCGGCCGCGGTGCCGGACCTGGCCAAGGGCGACGGGGCGGTGTGCCCGCCGACCGCGCAGCACGCGCTGCGGCAGGGCCGGCACGTGGCGGAGAACGTCATCGCCGCCCTGCGGGGCCGGCCGACCCGGCCGTACATGCACCATGACCTGGGGCTCGTGGTGGACCTCGGCGGCACCGACGCGGTGTCCAAGCCGCTCGGCTACGAGCTGCACGGCCTGCCCGCCCAGGCGGTGGCCCGCGGCTACCACTGGTCCGCGCTGCGCACGGGTGTCGCCAAGACCCGCGTGATGACCAACTGGCTGCTGAACGCGGTGGCCGGCGACGACTTCGTGCGCACCGGTTTCCAGGCGCACCGGCCGGGCAACCTGCGCGACTTCGAGTACCTGGACGCCTACCTGACACCGGAGCAGGTGCGGGCGCACGTCGAGGAAGCGGGCCGGGCGGCTCGGTGACCCGGCGCACGGAGGCCGGGGCGGCGGACGGAGCGGTGACGACGGGGGAGCGTGCGCGGGCGTGAAGGCGGCGGGACGCCGGTCGGGCACATGGCTGCGCGACCACCTGGCGGCGTCCGATCCCGGGCTGCTGCGGCTGACCGCCGGGCTGCGCACGGTGGGGGCCATCGCACTGACGCTGGCCGTGCTCGCCCCGACCGGCGCGGAGATCACCCATCTGGTGGCGGGCGCGATGACGTCGATGGCCGCCACCTTCGCCATCCGGGAGCGGCGGCGCGGGGCGCAGGCGGTCACGCTGGCGCTCGGGCTGCCGGTGGCGCTGGTGTCGGTGTCGCTGGGCGCGCTGCTGAGCGAACGGGTGGTGGTGGGCGACGTCTTCGCCGTCGCCCTGGTCTTCTGCGCGGTGTACGGCCGCCGGTTCGGGGACCGCGGGATGACGCTGGGCCTGATCGGCTTCCAGATGTACTTCGTGTCCCTGTTCGTGGGTGCGACGCCCGGTCAGCTCCCGGCGCTGTGGGCGGTCATGACGGTCGGCTTCGCGTGCAGCGCCCTGGTGCGGTTCGCCGTCGTGCCGGTGACGCCGGCCGGGCTGCTTGCGCGGCTGCGGCAGGCGTTCCGGGTGCGGCTGGCGCGGCTGGTGTCCGCGCAGATCGCGCTGCTGGACGCGGGGCCCGACGAGGCCGACAAGGCGCTGGAGGAGGTGCGCGAGGGCACCGCCCGGCTGCACGAGACGGCGCTGATGATCCAGAGCCGGCTGGAGGAGGGCACGCCCGACGAGCCGACCGCGCGCCTGGTGCAGCGGCGCGTCGCCGACGCGGAGATCGCCGCCGAGCGGCTCGGATTGCTGCTGCTGTCCGCCCGCAGCGCGGAGCGGGCGGACACCCTGACCCTGCATCTGCCGGGCGCCCCCGCCCCTGAGGTGGGCCGGCTGCCCGGCCCGGAGGAGGCGACCGCGCTGCTCCGCCGCGATCTGCGGGCGCTGCGCGCGCTGGTGCTGCGGACCGGGAGGGCCGGCGCGGGCGTGGCCCAGGTGCGGAACCGGCTGCTCGGCTACCGGGACGAGGAGAACCTCCCGGCCGGCTCCGCGCCGGTGCGGGACGTGTTCCGGGGCATCGGCGAGGCGGCCCGCGCGGTGATGGGGCTGCGGATCGCCCTGGACGGCCCGCAGGACGAGTCGGACGACAGTCCGGCGACGGCCAGGTCGCGGGAGGAGCTGGACGCCGAGGACGCCGCCATCGACGCCGAGGAGGCGGAGGAGGCCGAGGAGGCGAAGGGGCTGCAGCGGCCCACCACGCGGGCCGCCGTGCAGGTGTCCGTCGGCTCGGCGCTGGCCATCGCCGGCGGTGAGCTGCTGTCCACGGACCGCTGGTACTGGGCGGTGCTGACCTGCTGGATCGTCTTCATCAACACCGCGTCCACCGGGGAGATCCTGGTCAAGGGCTACCGGCGGCTGCTGGGCACGGTGTTCGGCGTGGTGGCCGGGATCCTGCTGGCCGGGCTGGTCGGCGGGAACACCGTGCTGGCGTTCGCGCTGGTGCTGGCGCTGATCTTCGCCATGTTCTACACGGCGCCCCTCTCGTACACGCTGATGTCGTTCTTCGTCACCGCGATGCTGGGGCTGCTGTACACGCTGCTGCACACCTACAGCTGGGAGGTGCTGGTGCTGCGGGTGGAGGAGACGGCGCTGGGCGCGGTGTGCGGGGTGGTGGCGGCGGCGCTGGTGCTGCCGGTGCGGACGGACCGGCGCACCAACGAGCTGCTGGTGACGGTGCTGGAGCGGCTGTCGGACGTCACGGACGCGGCCGTGGCGCAGCTCAGCGGCGGGCCCGCGGACGAGCTGCTGGACAAGGCGCGGGAGCTGGACCAGGCGCTGGGCGACCTGCGCTCGGCCACCAAGCCGCTGACGCACCCGGTCACCCCGCTGCGGGCCCGGCGCACCACCGCCCGGTACGTGGTGGCGCTGCTGGAGACCTGCGCGTACCACGCGCGCTCGCTGGCCGCGACGGCGCAACTGCTGCCGACCCACCCGTCCATCGCCGCGGACCCCCGGCTACGGGGCGCGGCGGGCCGCACGGTCCGCAACATCCGCACGATCGCCGCCCGCGTCTCCGACGACGAGGTCACGGCCCCCGTGGAGACGGGCCCGAGCATCGCGTCCCTCCTGGCCGACGACGACGCGTCCCGCTACGGCCGCATCACCGGCCGGGTCCTGCGCCACCTGGAACGCCTGGACGAGGCGGTGGTGGGCCTGGCCCGCCCGCTGGACGTGCCGGTCAGGGCACCGGAGCACTGAGGTCATGACGCCGGGGCCGCGGATCAGCGGATCCGCGGCCCCGGCGGTGAGGGGGAGGGGGTGGCTCAGAAGTCGGTGGGGAGTCCGCTGGCCTCGGCGATGCCTCGCAGCTCCTCGTTCTGGCGGTGGCGGTCGCGGATGATGCCGGCGATCTCGCCCAGCCGGGACGGGTCCGCGGCGGTCTCCGCGTCGGTGACCACCCGCACCGGCCCGGTGTCGTCGTCGACGTCGAGTTCGACCACCTCGTTGTCCAGGCGGCCGGTGACCGCCGTGGCGATGACCAGGGCGGCCTCGTCGCGGACCTCCTGGGGCAGTTCCTCGTCCCCGCCGTCCAGCGCCAGGTCCAGGCCCGACAGGCGGTGCTCGTCGATGGCCTCGAGGACCGGCTCCACCAGACGGAGCAGAAGCCGGTAGTCCTCCGTGTCCATCCGCACCCGCAGCAGGTCGAGATACACGTCCACGGGGCGGTTCTCCGGGGTGAACTCGGATTCGCTCATGGGCCTCGGGTTCCCTTCCTGCGTCGGGTCACACGGCGGCCGGTGCGGCCGCCGCGGCGGTGTCGCTCCCGTCCTCCGGCCCCAGCCAGGCGCGTGCCGTGGCGAGCGCCCTGCCCACGTCCCGGGTTCCGGTCGACACGCACAGCGTGTAGGCCAGGTCGGCGATCCGCGACCCGGAAGCGGTGGCCGGGGCCGCCGTCAGGGTCTCGTACTCCTCGACGAGGCGGCGCAGCACGGTGGGGTGGGGCTTCAGCATGGGACTCGCTTTCCTGGGCGGACGGTGCGGGGGTCGAGAGGGGTCAGGCGGTGGGCCGGCCGCCGCCGCGGGCGGAGCGCTGTCCCAGCACGTCGGCGCGCACACGGGCGCAGCTGCGGCTGATCAGGCGGGAGACGTGCATCTGGGAGATGCCCAGCCGGTCGGCGATCCGGCTCTGGGTCATGTCCTCGAAGAAGCGCATGTAGAGGATGGCGCGCTCCCGCTCCGGCAGGCGCCGCAGCCCCTCCTTGGCCGACTCGCGGTCGACCACCACGTCGTAGGAGGAGTCGGCGGCGCCGAGGGTGTCGGCGAGGCTGTAGCCGTCGTCGTCGGTGGAGAGTTCGGCGTCCAGGGACAGGGTGCTGAAGCTCTCCAGCGCCTCCATGCCGGCGGACACCTCCTCCTCGGTCAGCCCGGTGTGGGCGGCGATGTCCGCCACGGACGGCTCGGGGCTGCCGGGGTTCTGGGTGAGCTCGCGGCGGGCGACCCGCACCTTGTTGCGCAGCTCCTGGATCCGGCGGGGCACGCGCAGCGCCCACATGCGGTCCCGGAAGTGGCGCTTGACCTCGCCGGTGATGGTGGGGACGGCGTAGCTCTCGAAGGCCCCGCGGCTCGGGTCGAACCGGTCGATGGCCTTGACCAGGCCGAGGGCCGCGACCTGGCGCAGGTCCTCGATGGACTCGCCGCGGTCGCGGAAGCGGCCGGCGATCCGGTGCGCCATGGGCAGCCAGGCGGTGACGAGCTCGTCCCGGACCGCGTCCCGCTCGGGTCCGTCCTCGAGGGACGCCAGCCGGGTGAAGAGCGTCGTGGTGTCGGGGGCGTCGTCGTGCCGCCGGCGGGCCGCGGCGGCGGTCGTCCCGGAGGAGGAGCCGGGACGGGGTGCGGACGTGTCAATGAGCATGCGGTTCAGCTCCCGAACGGTGGTTTCAGGGATCTACCGCGGGGTGGTCGTCGTGGGGACGCACGGAGGGGTCCCGGTGCGGTCGTACCACTCCCGCCGGCGCGCCTCCGGTCCGAAGCACGAACCTCCGATTGCCCCCGGACCGGTAGAACAAACTCCACTTCTTCGCGGAAATTGCCGGGGGCCCGGGAGGGCGCCCGAAGCGGCCTCACACCAGGGAGACCAGGGCGGTGATCCGCTTGCCGCCGGAGGGCAGATCGGACACCCGGACGTCGCGGGCCAGCCGGCACACGATGGGCCAGCCGTGGCCACCGGGGCGGCGCCGGCCCTCCTGGTCGACGGGCGGCACGGCGACGGGCAGGGCGTCGCTGCGGTCGCTGACGGACAGCCGGACCCCGGGGCCGTCGACGTCGACCTCGAAGCCGGTGACTCCCCCGCCGTGCAGGATCGCGTTGGTGGTGAGTTCCGATGCGACGAGCAGGGCGTCGGCCAGCGCCTCGGTGTCGCAGGGGGTGCGGGTGGCCAGGCAGCGTTCGGCCACCGCCCGCAGCACGGCCTCGCGCACCTCGGCGGGCCGGGACGGGCACGGCTGCCCGGCGGGCCGGTCGCCGGGCGGCCGGACAACGGGTTCGGTGAGGTGCTCCTCGCTCATGGGACGGCTCCCTGGATCGTGACAGCGGTAGGCGTTCTTTGCCTCGGATCTCCCTTTTCGGCTCACCTGTCACGGTTCAGGCAAACCTCCCGGACGTTTCCCGCCTGCCCGTCATCCCGCGGCCCACCGCGGGTACCCGGGACGCATGACCGATGTGGTGGACTCGGACGAACTGCTGCGGCGCATCCAGCGGGCGCGGGCCTGCGCGGCACAGGAGGAGCGGGCCTGGCGGGCCCGGGGCGAGCGGCTGGACCGGGAGGATCCGGGGGACGCCGGCGCGGTGCGGGACGCGGAGATCCGCACGGTGGCCTACGGGGTGGTGCTGCGGGTGCTGGACGAGATCCTGACGCCGGGCAAGCACGCCACGCCCGGCTGACGCGCCCGCCCGCGGCGCGGCGGATTGGCGCCGCGGGAGCGGGGAACCCGGCGCCGCATGACTGCCGATCACCACCGGGCACCGGTTCTGGAAGCGCTGGAGGAGTACCACCGCAGCGGACGGCTGGGGTTCACGCCCCCGGGCCACAAGCAGGCGCGGGGAGCCGATCCCGCGGTGCGCGAGATCCTCGGGGACGCCGTCTTCCTGGGCGACGTGCTGGCGACGGGCGGCCTGGACGACCGGCTCACCCGGGGCCGGGTGCTGCAGTCGGCGCAGGAGCTGATGGCCGACGCGGTGCACGCGGAGCACACCTTCTTCAGCACGTGCGGCAGCTCCCTGTCGGTCAAGGCGGCCATGCTGTCGGTCGCCGGGCCGCACGAGAAGCTGCTGATCGGCCGGGACGCCCACAAGTCGGTGGTGTCGGGGCTGATCCTGTCCGGCATCGTGCCGGTCTGGGTGGAGCCGCGGTGGGACGCCGAACGGCATGTCGCGCATCCCCCGTCGGCCGCGGAGTTCGAGGCGGCCTTCGAGGCCCATCCGGACGCGCGCGGCGCCCTGGTGACCAGTCCGACGCCGTACGGCGCTACGGCGGCGCTGCGGGACATCGCCGAGGTGTGCCACCGGCGCGGGCGCCCGCTGATCGTGGACGAGGCGTGGGGCGCGCATCTGCCCTTCCATCCGGGGCTGCCGTCGTGGGCGATGGACGCGGGCGCGGACATCTGCGTGACCAGCATCCACAAGATGGGCAGCGGTCTGGAGCAGGGCTCGGTGTTCCATCTGCGCGGAGACCTGGTGCCGCCGGCCCTGCTGGGCACGCGCGCCGACCTGCTGGGCACCACCAGCCCCTCGGTGCTGATCTACGCCGGTCTGGACGGCTGGCGGCGGCAGATGGCGCTGCGCGGCGAGGAGCTGATGGGGTCGGCCCTGGCGCTGGCGGCCGAGGTGCGGGCGGCCGTCGAGGAGATCGACGGGATGCACGTGGACGGCCGGGACGACTACTGCGGGCCGGGTCTCGCCGACGACTTCGACCCGCTGCCGTGCGTGATCGACATCCAGGACCTGGGCATCACGGGCTACCGGGCGGCGGACTGGCTGCGCGAGCACCGGGCGGTCGACGCCCATCTGGTCGACCATCGCCGCATCGGCGCACAGATCACGCACGGCGACGACCGGGAGACCACCGGGGAACTGCTGTCGGCGCTGCGCGAACTGAGCCGGGCGGCGCCCGGGCTGCGCGGGGGCCCGCGGGTCGCGGTGCCGGAGCCGGGCGAGCTGCGGATGGAGCAGGCGGTGCTGCCGCGGGACGCGTTCTTCGGCCCGGCCGAGGACGTGCCGGTGGAGAAGGCCGCCGGGCGGGTCGCGGCGGAGATGATCACGCCGTATCCGCCGGGGATCCCGGCGGTGCTGCCGGGCGAGCGGCTGACCGAGCCGGTGCTGCGCTACCTGCGGACCGGTCTCGAGGCGGGGATGTATCTGCCGGACCCGACGGACCCGGGCCTGGAGACCGTCCGGGTCGTCGCGTAGGACGGGCGGAGCCTCCCGGTCACAGGACGCACAGCCCCCCGATTACGCGAACCCCTGGGGAATGGTTTATCGTTCACTCATACGTGGTGACGGAGTCGACCAGACTCCTCCGGACACCACCGCTCACGGCCCTGGCTGGCTTCCCCCGTCCAGCCAGGGCTTTTTCATGCCCGCACACGGGCCGGCGCCGCAGTTTCCGGACCCGTTCCCTCCGTCGAGGTGCCCCGAACGGCGGCAGCGGCTGAAATGAGTAGGGAGGGAAAGCACCCGGACCATCCCGGCGAGGAGCCCCGTCCCATGACCAAAGCGATCAAACTCCTGCACGCCCTCCCCCACCACCAGCGCGAGCGCCTGATGACGCTGGCCCATGAGGTGTACTTCCCGGAGGACACCCGCATCTTCGAGTCCGGAGGGCACGCCGACCGCTTCTGGGTCATACGCTCCGGCGCCGTCTCGCTGGACCAGCGGCTGAACGAGGTGCAGCGGATCACCGTCGCCGGGCTCGGCACGGGCGACCTGCTGGGCTGGTCCTGGCTGTTCCCTCCGTACGAGTGGGACTTCGGCGCGGTGGCGTTCAGCCCGGTCCGCGCCTACGAGTTCGACGCGGCGACCGTGCTGCGGGTGTGCGAGGCGGACACCGCCCTCGGGCTGTCGCTGGTCCGCTGTGTCGCCGAGGTGCTCGCGCACCGGCTGGAGATGACCCGCGGCCAGCTGATGGAGCAGTACGCGATGCGACGCGGCGGGGTGCTGTAGCGGGCGGTCAGATCCGGTAGCGGCGCAGCGCCGGCATGGCGGCGGCCAGGGCCAGCATCACCACGACGACCAGGATCCCGCCGCCCGCGACGGCCGTGCGGGGGCCGAGGACGGACCCGGCGGCGCCGTGCAGGACGTCCGCGAGGCGGGGCCCTCCGGCCACGACGACGGTGAAGACGCCCTGCATGCGGCCGCGCATCTCGTCGGTGGCGGCGGACAGCAGGATCGCCCCGCGGAATACCATGGACACCATGTCGGCGACCCCGGCGAGGGCGAGGAACGCGACCGCGGGCCACAGGCTGTCGCTGAGCCCGAACCCGGCGACGGCCAGCCCCCACACCACCACCGAGCCGATCGCCATCCAGCCGTGCCGCCGCGCCCGGGAGAACGTGCCGGAGAACAGGCCGCCCAGCACCGCGCCGAGCGGGATCGCGGCGAACAGCAGGCCCAGCGCGAAGCCCTCCCCGTAGGGGGCGTAGGTCTCGGAGGCGAGCTGCGGGAACAGGGCGCGGGGCATGCCGAGGACCATGGCGACGATGTCGGCGAGGAACGACAGCAGCAGCACCGCGTGCCCCGAGATGTAGCGGAAGCCCTCCAGGACGCCGCGCAGCCCGGCGCTCCCGGCCTTGACGGGGGTGAGCGGCGGGAGGGCGGGCAGCCGGTACACCGCCCAGACGGTGACGCACAGCGCGAGGGCGTCGATCAGGTACAACTCGGCCAGCCCGATCACGGGGATGAGGGCGCCGGCGAGCAGCGGCCCGGCGATCTGGCCGGTCTGCATGACGGTGGAGCCCAGCGCGTTGGCGGCGGGCAGTTCGTCCGCGGGCACCAGACGGGCGACGGAGGCGCTGCGGGCGGGCGCGTTCAGTCCCCAGAAGGCCTGCTGCAGGGCGAGCAGCAGCATCAGCGTCCACACGGACCCCGGTCCGGCGACGGCCTGGACCCAGAACAGCAGCGAGGTGACCGCGATGCCGGTGTTGGTGAGCAGCAGCAGCTTGCGGCGGTCCATGCTGTCGGCGATCGCCCCGCCCCACAGGGCGAACACGATCAGCGGCAGCAGTCCGGCGAGGCTCGCGGCGCCGACCCAGGCGGAGGAGCCGGTGATGTCGTAGATCTGCTTGGGCACCGCGACGGCGGTGAGCTGGCTGCCGACCGCCGTGACCACGGTGGAGGCCCACAGCCTGCGGTAGGCGGGGCGGCGCAGCGGGCGGGTGTCCATGGCCCAGCGGCGTCGGCCGCGCGGTCCGCCCTTCCTCTGCTCCCCGTCGGATGTGCGGGGCCCGGTACTGCTCTCGCTGGTGTCCACGACCGTCCTGGTTGGTGCTTACATCCACGTGGCCGGGACTCACTATGGCAGGCGCCGGGGGCGGCGCGTCCTCAGGCTCCCGCGATGAGCGTCACACCGAGGACGATCATCGTGGCGGCCACCAGGGCGTCCAGCACCCGCCAGGCGGCGGGGCGGGCCAGGAAACGGCCGAGGAGCCGCGCGCCGAAGCCGAGCGCGGCGAACCAGCAAAGGCTGGCCAGCACGGCCCCGGCGCCGAAGGTCCAGCGCGCCGGGCCGTGGTCGGCGGCGACCGAGCCGACGAGGAACACCGTGTCCAGGTAGACGTGCGGGTTGAGCCAGGTCAGGGCGAGGCAGGTGAGCACGGCCCGGCGCCGCGACCCGGCCGCCGCGCCGCCCTCCGCCTCGAGGCCCGTGCCGGCCGGGCGGACCACCCTGCGCGCGGCCAGGGCGCCGTAGCCGAGCAGGAAGACGCCGCCGATCCAGCCCACCACCGTCAGCGCCGCGGGCCACGCCACCACGACCGCGCCGACGCCTCCGACGCCCAGGGCGATGAGGACGGCGTCGGACAGGGCGCAGATGCCGACCACGGCGAGCACGGCGTCCCTGCGGATCCCCTGGCGCAGCACGAAGGCGTTCTGCGCGCCGATGGCGACGATGAGGGACAGTCCGGTGCCGAAACCGGCGAAGGCGGGGGCGAAAGCGCTGGTCATGAGGAGGACGCTAGGCCGGGCAGCCTCGTTCAGTACAGCTAAAGGTTCTTACGTACCCTTAGCCGGTGTGATGGAGGACCTTCCGCTGGACCAGGTACGGACGCTGCTCGCGGTGGTCGACGAGGGGACGTTCGACGCGGCCGCCGCCGCGCTGCACGTGACGCCCTCGGCGGTGAGCCAGCGGGTCAAGGCGCTGGAGCAGCGCACCGGGAGGGTGCTGCTGCTGCGCACCCGCCCGGTGCGGCCCACCGAGTCCGGCGAGGTGCTGGTGCGGCTGGCCCGGCAGGTGGCCCGGCTGGAGCGGGACGCGTACGCGGAGCTGGGGCTGAGCGGCGCCGGGGAGCCGACGCGGGTGTCGATCGCGGTCAACGCGGACTCGCTCGCCACCTGGTTCCTGGACGCCCTGGTCCGGCTCCCGGCCCGGTCCCGGCTCTGCTTCGAGCTGCGCCGGGAGGACGAGTCGCACACGGCGGCGCTGCTGCGCGAGGGGACCGTGATGGCCGCGGTGACCTCCTCCCCCGACCCGGTGCCGGGCTGCTCGGTACGGCGCCTGGGGAGGATGCGCTACCTGCCGGTGGCGCACCCGGAGTTCGCCGCGGAGCTGCTGGCGGAGCCGCTGGAGGAGTCGGTGGCGACGGCGCCGGTGGTGGTCTTCGACCGGCGGGACGACTTCCAGGACGGGTTCGTGCGCCGGCTCACCGGGGGCCGCACGGGGGCGAGCACCCTGCGTCACTTCGTGCCGACGTCGGAAGGGTTCGCCGAGGCGGTGGCGGCGGGACTGGGCTGGGGCATGGTGCCGGAGGCGCAGGCGGTGCCGCTGCTGCGGGCGGGCCGGGTCACGGTGTTCGCCCCGGACCGGGCGGTCGACGCGCCCCTGTACTGGCAGCAGTGGAAGCTGGACTCCCCCGCCCTCGCGGCGGTCGCCGACGCGGTCACGGTGACGGCGGCCCGGGCTCTGCACCCCTGACCCCGAGGCAGGCCAGCTCCCGCTCCGCGCTCGACAGCAGCATGTCGAGCACCGTGGGACAGGCGCTCTCGACCATGCGGGCGGCGAGCAGCGGCGCGGTCTCGGCGATGCGCGGATGGGTGGCGGCGGGCAGCCGGGCGTAGGTCGAGCGCCACATGTCCTCGTCGGCCCGCCGCGCCGCGTCGGGCAGCGCCAGGGAGGCGGCGTCGAGGGCGGCGAACGCCAGCGTGGTGTCGATGAAGGCCTGGTAGACGCGGACGGCGCCGGCGGGCGGGAAGCCGGCGGTGCGCAGCACGTCCAGCACCGCCTCGTCGGCGGCCAGTTCGTTGGCCCGGCCGGAGACCCGGCTCGCGGTGAGGACCGCCGCCTGCGGGTGGGAGACGTAGGCGGCGTGGATGCGCAGACCCAGGGTCCGCAGGTCGTGACGCCACCGCCCGGTGCGGTGCCAGCCCTCCAGCGCCTGACCGATCAGCGCGTCGCCGATGGCGAGGGTCAGGTCGTCCATGCCGCGGAAGTACCGGTAGAGCGTGCTCGGGTCGCAGTCGAGGGCGAGTCCGAGGCGGCGGGCGGTGAGGCCCGCGCTGCCGTGCTCCCGCAGCAGCCGCAGCGCGGCCTCCACGATCAGCCGCTCCGACAGCACGACCCCGCTCCTGGTCGGCCTGCGGCGCCGCCGCCGCTCCTCGGGCACCACACGCTTGGCCATGTCCCCGCTCCTCCCGCCCCTGCCGCCCTTATGCCAACGCCATTGACCTTACGTCCCGGCGCGGCGTTTCATCACGTCAGGGGCCCCGCAGAACATTCCGGATCCAGGCGGATCCATGAGGAGGAAAGGGAGTGCTCCGTCATGCGCGTACTGCTGGTGGGAGCGGGCGGTGTGGGGACCGCCGTCACGCGGATCGCGGCCCGGCGGCCGTTCTTCGAGCTGATGGTGGTGGCCGACTACGACCCGGCCCGGGCGGAGGCGGCCGTGGCGGCGCTCGGCGCGGACGGTGACCGGTTCCGCGCCGAGCGGGTCGACGCCGGCGACGAGGCGCAGGTGGCGGCCCTGCTGGAGCGGCACGGCTGCGACGTGCTGCTGAACGCCACCGACCCCCGTTTCGTGATGCCGCTGTTCCGCGCGGCGCGGGCGGGCGGCGCCGCCTATCTCGACATGGCGATGTCGCTGTCCCGCCCGCACGGCGAACGGCCGTACGAGGAGTGCGGGGTGAAGCTGGGCGACGAGCAGTTCGCGCAGGCCGCCGCGTGGGAGGAGGCCGGGCTGCTGGCGCTGGTGGGCATGGGCGTGGAGCCGGGTCTGTCGGACGTGTTCGCCCGCTACGCGGCCGACGAACTGTTCGACGAGATCGAGGAGATCGGCGTCCGCGACGGCGCGGACCTCACGGTGGACGGCTACGACTTCGCGCCGTCGTTCAACATCTGGACCACCATCGAGGAGTGCCTCAACCCGCCCGTGGTCTACGAGAAGGACCGCGGCTGGTTCACCACCGAACCCTTCAGCGAGCCCGAGGTGTTCGACTTCCCCGAGGGCATCGGCCCGGTGGAGTGCGTGAACGTGGAGCACGAGGAGGTGCTGCTGGTGCCCCGCTGGGTGGACGCCCGCCGGGTCACCTTCAAGTACGGCCTGGGCCGTGAGTTCACCGACACCCTCCGCACGCTGCACCTGCTGGGCCTGGACCGCACCGAGCCGGTGACCGTGCCCGGCCCCGACGGGCCCGTGAAGGTGTCCCCGCGAGACGTCGTCGCGGCCTGCCTGCCCGACCCGGCGACCCTCGGCGACCGGATGCGGGGCAAGACCTGCGCGGGCACCTGGGTGCGCGGCACCAAGGACGGGGCGCCGCGCGAGGTGTACCTGTACCACGTGGTCGACAACCAGTGGTCGATGAGCGAGTACGGCTGCCAGGCGGTGGTGTGGCAGACGGCCGTCAACCCGGTGGTCGCCCTGGAGTTGCTGGCGACCGGCGCCTGGTCCGGGGCGGGCGTGCTCGGCCCCGAGGCGTTCCCGGCCGGCCCCTTCCTGGACCTCCTCACCGCGTACGGATCGCCGTGGGGGCTGCGCGAGCAGTGACCGTTTCCCCGCGGATCGCGCTGTTTCACCCTGACTTGACAGGTCACCCGAAAGGAAGCAAGGCATCCGAAAGGGTGCACACCGACTTCGGACGCAGGTGACTTTCGATGGACAACTGGCGGCACAGCGCGGCCTGCCGGACCGAGGACCCCGAGCTGTTCTTCCCGATCGGCACCTCCGGGCCCGCCCTGTTGCAGACCGAGCAGGCCAAGGCGGTCTGCCGGCGCTGCCCCGTGCAGGAGCAGTGCCTGGAGTGGGCCCTGGAGACCGGGCAGTCCATCGGTGTGTGGGGCGGCACGAGCGAGACGGAACGCCGGGCGCTCAAGCGGCGCATCGCGGCCCGCCGTTCGTCGGGCAGGGCCTGACGGACGCGGCGGGCGGTCAGCGGGTGGCACGGCGCAGTGGCCCCCAGGGATTCTCCTGGCGGGCCACTTCCGTGTGCGCCTCCTCGATCACCGCGTCGGCGAGCCGGCAGATCGGGCGTACATCGGTGACCAGCGGCTCGTTGTCCGGGCCGCGCCCCGCCTCGCGCCCCTTGAGCACCCAGGGCCGGATGCCGGCGCCCTTCTCGCGCGGCAGGTGTTCGTAGTCGTACAGCCGGCGTGCCACCCACAGGGCAGGCGACCGGTCCTGCCACCACTCCTCCACGTCGAGCGGGTTGGCGGACAGGCCGGGCATGGCCACGCCGGTGAGGTCGTCGATGCTGGACACGGCGTGCAGGTCGATCGCCGGTCCCCTGGACCAGCGGACGTACAGTCCCCGCTCGCGCTCCACCAGCGCGGTGAGTTCGGCGAGCGTGCCGACGACCGGCAGGTCGTCCGTGGCCTCCATCCGTCACCTCCGGCATCACGGTCGTCCCAGGCGGAGGGAGTACCCGCTCCCCCGGGGACGATTCAGCGGTCCCGCTCGTCGTGCCCGGTCCCGTGCGCCGCAGTAGGCTCGCAGCGACCGAGGCGGAAGGGGTCCCCATGAGCGTGCGCGTGCGCCGTGTGTACGAACCGCCCGAGCCGGACGACGGGGTGCGGGTCCTCGTCGACCGGCTGTGGCCGCGCGGCCTGGCGAAGGACGCGGCCCGGGTCGACGAGTGGCCGAAGGGGCTGACCCCCTCCACGGAGCTGCGCCGCTGGTACCACGCCGACGAGGGCTCCTTCGAGGAGTTCCGCGAGCGCTACGAGGCGGAGCTGGCCGACCCGGAGGCGGCGGAACCGCTGGAGCGGGTGCGGGAGCTGGCCGGGAAGGGCCCGGTGACCCTGCTGACCGCCACCAGGCAGCCGGACCGCAGTCACGCGGAGGTGCTGGCCCGGCTGCTCTCGGAGTGAGGGGACGTACCGGCCGGCGCTACGCCGTCTGCGCGGCCGCCGCCCGGCCCGCCGCGCGGCCCGAGAAGAGGCAGCCGCCGAGGAAGGTGCCCTCCAGCGCGTTGTAGCCGTGGACGCCTCCGCCGCCGAAGCCCGCGACCTCGCCGGCCGCGTACAGCCCGTCGACCGGGCTGCCGTCGGCGCCCAGGGCGCGGGAGTCCAGGTCGGTCTGGATGCCGCCGAGCGTCTTGCGGGTGAGGATGTGCAGCTTGACGCCGATCAGCGGGCCCGCCGCCGGGTCGAGGATGCGGTGCGGGGTGGCGACCCGTCCGAGCCGGTCGCCGATGTAGCGGCGGGCGTTGCGGATGCCCTGCACCTGGGCGTCCTTGCTGTAGCTGTTGGCGAGCTGCCGGTCGCGCGCCTCGATCTGGCGCCGGAGGAGGGCCGCGTCGAGCAGCGGCTCGTCGGTGAGGGCGTTCATCCTCTCGACGAGTTCCTCGACGGTGGCGGCGGTGACGAAGTCCGCGCCCTTGCGCAGGAAGGCGTCGACCGGGCCGGGCGCGCCCTTGCCGAGGACGCGTTCCCGCAGGAACCCGGCGCGGTCCTTGGCGGTGATGTCCGGGTTCTGCTCGGAGCCGGAGAGCGCGAACTCCTTCTCGACGATCTTCTGGGTGAGGACGAACCAGGAGTGGTCGTACGGGGCGATGTCCTCGGTGGTGCGCAGGTGCCTGAGCGTGCCGAGGGTGTCGTAGCCGGGCAGGCAGGGCTCGGGCAGCCGGCGGCCCAGCGCGTCGAACCACAGGGAGGAGGGGCCGGGCAGGATGCGGATGCCGTGGCCGGGCCAGATCGGGTCCCAGTTCCGGATGCCTTCGGTGTAGTGCCACATGCGGTCGCGGTTGACCAGCCGCACCCCCGCACGGGCGCTGATGTCGAGCATCCGCCCGTCGACGTAGGCGGGGACGCCGGTGACCATCTCGCGCGGCGGGGTGCCCAGCCGCTCGGGCCAGTACTTCCGGACGATGTCGTGGTCGGCGCCGATGCCGCCGCTGGTGACGATCACGGCCTGGGCGGTCAGCTCGAACTCGCCGATCGCCTCGCGGCTGGAGGCGACGCCGCGCGGCGCGTCGTCCTCGGCCAGCACGGTGCCGCGCACCCCGCGCGCGGCCCCGTTCTCCAGGACCAGTTCGTCGACGCGGTGGCGGTGGTGGAAGGTGAGCAGTCCGTCGCGCTCGGCCTCCCTGGCGTACCGCGTGAAGGGGGCGACGACGCCGGTGCCGGTGCCCCAGGCGATGTGGAAGCGGGGCACGGAGTTGCCGTGGCCGCCGGCCCGCAGGTCGCCGCGCTCGGCCCAGCCGACGGTGGGCAGGAAGGTGATGCCGTGGCCGTCCAGCCAGGACCGCTTCTCCCCCGCCGCCCACTCGACGTAGGCGCGCGCCCAGCGCACCGCCCAGGAGTCCTCGTCGTCGGTCCGGTCGAAGGCGGCGCTGCCCTGCCAGTCGCTCCAGGCCAGCTCGAAGGAGTCCTTGACGCCGAGGCGGCGCTGCTCGGGCGACCCCACGAGGAACAGCCCGCCGAAGGACCAGTAGGCCTGGCCGCCGAGGTTGGCGGCGTTCTCCTGGTCGACCAGGGCGACCCTGCGCCCCTTGCTGGTCAGTTCATGGGCCGCGACGAGGCCCGCGAGGCCCGCTCCGACGACGATGACGTCGGCATCCATGGCGACCGTCCCTTCCTTCTGGCGTCCGGTGGCTGTCATCCGGGGACTTCATCCGGTGAGCAGCGCGGTGAGCAGTTGTCCCAGCCAGGCCCGGGCGCGCTCGGCGTCCCGGTCCAGCAGCAGTTGGGTGGTGACGCCGTCGTAGGCGGCGACCACGGCATGCGCCGCGCCCTCGGCGTCGCCGAGCACGGCGGGCAGGGCGGTGTGGCCGCGGGCCCGCTCCAGCCGGTCGGCGACGGCCCTCCGCAGCCGGGCCCGGTGGTCCAGCAGCGTGTGCGCCACACGGGGGTCGCGGGCGGCGTGCACCAGGAAGTCGGTCTTCACCAGCAGCCAGTCGCGGTCCAGCAGCAGCACCTCGGCGACCCGGTCCACGGCGGCGGCCACGTCGAGGTCGGGCCCGTCGGAGGCGAGGGCGCCGGCGACCTGCTCCGCGATCAGGTCGGCGCGCTGGGCGTAGAGCGCGAAGAACAGCTCGTCCAGGCCGGCGAAGTTGGAGTAGAAGGCGCCGCGGGTGTAGCCGGCGGCCTCGCAGATCTCCTCGATGGAGACGTGCCCGAACCCCTTGGCGGCGAAGACGGTGAAGGCGGCGTCCAGCAGGTTGGCGCGGGTGCGCAGCCGGCGCGCGGTGACGCGCCCGGTGCCGGTGTCCGCCATGCCCGCCCCTTCCGTCGCTCCGCCGCCTGCGTCACGCGGTCGATACAGGAACGTATCCGATGCACCGGTGTATCGCCCAGCCCTGGGAGCGGGGTGATCGCCGGACAGAGACCGATCTAGAACGTATTTTCGATTAGGGGTACGCTGGTCCCCATGAGCACGCACCACCTCCCGGCGCTCCAGGGCTCGCTCTTCGACCAGGACGACGAGCTGCGGCTCGGCCCGCTCGACGGCGTGCGCCGCACCGAACTCGGCCGGGGCGCCTGGATCGACCTGCTCCCCGGCTGGCTGCACGGGTCCGACGCGCTCTTCGACCACCTGGCCGCCGAGGTCCCCTGGCGGGCCGAGCGGCGCCAGATGTACGACCAGGTCGTCTCCGTGCCCCGGCTGCTGGCGTACTACGGCGTCGGCGCCCCGCTCCCCCACCCGGTCCTCACCGAGGCCCGCGACGCGCTGAGCGACCACTACGCGCAGGAGCTGGGCGAGCCGTTCGCCACGGCCGGGCTCTGCTACTACCGCGACGGCCGGGACAGCGTCGCCTGGCACGGCGACCGGATCGGCCGGGGCGCCCGCGAGGACACCATGGTCGCCATCCTGTCCGTGGGCGCGCCCCGAGACCTGCTGCTGCGGCCCATGGGCGGCGGCGGGACCGTGCGCCGGCCGCTGGGCCACGGCGACCTGGTCGTGATGGGCGGCTCCTGCCAGCGGACCTGGGAGCACTGCGTACCGAAGAGCACCAAGGCCGCCGGGCCGCGCGTCTCGGTCCAGTTCCGCCCGCGCGGGGTGAACTGACCCCGCCGGAACCGTGGCGGATGCGGGGTCCGGCCGCCGGGGGCGGACGGCGCCGTTCGTGATCTGCTTTCCTGTGCTCGTTCGACCGGTACGGGCACGACACGCGAGGCGGTCATGAAGGCAACGGTGCGGCAGGTGGCGGACGGCACCTATCTGGTGCACGGCACGAGCACGAACTGGGTGATCCTCACCGAGGGGGACGCCGTCACGCTGGTCGACACCGGCTACCCCGGCGACCGCGAGGGGCTGCTCGGCTCGCTCGCGGAGGTGGGCGCCGCACCGGAGGCGGTGACGGCCGTGCTGATCACCCACGCGCACAGCGACCACCTGGGCTCCGCCGAGTTCCTGAGCGCGGTCCACGGCACCCCCGTGCACACCCACAAGGAGGAAGTGCCGCACGCCCGGCGGGACTTCCTGCACCAGGTGACCGTGGCACGGGTGCTGCGCAACGGCTGGCGTCCCGGCGTGCTGCCGTGGGCCGCGCACGCCCTGCGCGCCGGCGGCACGGCGAACGTGGCGGTCACCTCGCCCGAGCCGTTCCCGGGCTCCGGCGACGGCGAGCCGCTCGATCTGCCGGGCCGGCCCGTGCCCGTGCACACGCCCGGCCACACCGCCGGGCACTGCGCCTTCCACCTGCCGCACGTCGGGGCGGTGGTGTCCGGCGACGCCCTGGTCACCGGACACCCCGTCTCCCGTGTGGGGGGCCCGCAGATGCTGACCGACATGTTCCACCGCGAGCGCGCCGCCGCCGTACGGTCGCTGGACGTGCTGGCCGGGCTGGACGGAGATCTGCTGCTGCCCGGGCACGGCCCGGTGCACCGGGGGCCGGTGCGGGACGCCGCCCTGCTCGCCCGGGAACGCGCGCAATAGGCTGAGGTGACGATCACTTCACGGACGATCACCTTCGAGACGAGGACACCGCCGCCATGGCACTGCAGATCAACGCCACCAACCCGGAGCATCCCGCGCTCCTGTTGGAACTGCCGTGGCACCTGCCGCTGGAGGAGTGGCCCGAGAAGTACCTGGTGCCGCTGCCGCGCGGCATCTCCCGGCACGTGGTGCGCTACGCCCACGCCGGCGACGAGGTGATCGCGGTGAAGGAACTCGCCCAGCGTCCCGCGCTGCGCGAGTACGAGCTGCTGCGCGACCTGGACCGGCTCGGCATCCCCGCGGTGGACCCGCTCGCCGTGGTGACCGGCCGCACCGACCCGCACGGGGAGCCGCTGGAGAGCGTGCTGATCACCCGGCACCTCGGCGGCTCGATGCCGTACCGGTCGATGTTCGAGACGACGATGCGGCCGGCCACCATGCACCGGCTGATGGACGCGCTCGCCGTGCTGCTGGTGCGGCTGCACCTGGCCGGCTTCGCCTGGGGCGACTGCTCGCTCTCCAACACGCTGTTCCGGCGCGACGCGGGCGCCTTCGCCGCCTATCTGGTGGACGCGGAGACCGGCGACCTGCACCCCGAACTGACGCGCGGCCAGCGGGAGTACGACCTGGACCTGGCGCGGGTCAACATCAGCGGCGAGCTGCTCGACCTGGAGGCGTCCGGCGCGCTGCACCCCTCCGTGGACCCGATCGACTTCGGCACCGAGATCTGCGCCCGCTACCAGGAGCTGTGGAAGGAGCTGACCCGCACCTCGGTGTACCCGGCCGGCAAGCACCACTACATCGAGCGCCGCATCCGGCGGCTCAACGAACTCGGCTTCGACGTGGCCGAGATGCAGATCGAGCACGCCCCCAACGGCGACACGGTGACCTTCGTGCCGAAGGTCGTGGACGCCGGCCACCACCAGCGCCAGCTGCTGCGGCTCACCGGTCTGGACACCGAGGAGAACCAGGCCAGGCGGCTGCTGAACGACCTGGAGAGCTGGATGGCCACCCAGGACGACTACGCCCCGGGCGACCCCCTCGGCGCCCGTCCCGAGGTGCTCGCCCACCGCTGGGTGCGCGAGGTGTTCCGGCCCACCGTGCGGTCCGTGCCGCCCGAGCTGCGCGGGCAGATGGACCCCGCGCAGATCTACCACGAGCTGCTGGAGCACCGCTGGTACCTGTCCGAGCGGGCCCAGCACGACATCGGCCTGGACACCGCCGTCGAGGACTACATCCGCAAGGTGCTGCCGAAGCGGCGGGAGCCGCTGCGGGCCCTGGAGGAGTAGCCGGGCCCGCCCGGGGTCAGGCGGGCGGGACGACCGCCACCGGGCAGTCCGCGTGGTGCAGCACGCCGTGCGCCACCGAGCCGATGCGGGCGCCCACGGCCGAGCGGCGGGCGCGGCGGCCGACGACCATCAGCTGGGCCGTGCCCGACACCGACAGCAGCACCTGCCCGGCGCTGCCCATCTCCACGTGCTCCACGACGTGCACGTCCGGGTAGCGCTCCCGCCACGGAGCGAGCGCGGCGGCCAGGTTCTTCCGCTCGAACGGCTCGAGACCGCCGGCCTCGTCGAGGAGCTGGAGCGAGGAGGGGCTGTAGGCGAACACCGGCGGCAGCGTCCAGGCGCGCACCGCCCGCACGGTCGCGCCGCGCCGGGCCGCGGTCTCGAAGGCGAAGCCGAGCGCGGCGGCGCTGTCCTCCGGGTCGCCCTCCTGGCCGACCACGACCTCGTGCCCGGCCACCTCGTCGGAGGCCTTGTCGCCGGCCCGGACGAACACCACCGGGCGTTCGGCGTCCACGATGACCTGCTGGCCGACCGAGCCCACCAGGAAGCCCATGAGCCGCCCGTGCCCGCGCGAGCCCAGCACCAGCATCTCGGCGCCGGCCGCGGCGGCGGTCAGGGTCTCCACGGCGTCGCCCTCCCGCACGTCCGTGGTGACGTCCAGGCCGCCGTGGCGTTCCCGGACGGCGCGGACCGCCTCCTCGGCGGCCTCCCGCACCCACTGCTCCTGGGCGGCCCTGTCCCCGACGTCCAGCGCGTCGTGCGCCTGGAACCGCCAGGCGTGCACCACCCTGAGCGGCAGGTCCCGGCGGACCGCCTCCCTGGCCGCCCAGGCCAGCGCGGCGAGACTCTCCTCGCTGCCGTCGGTCCCTGCCGTGATGGGGCGCGTCATGCCGTTCCTCCCGGTGTCGTGTTCCTGCGCGGACCAGTCTTCCCTACCGGGCCGGCGCCCCCGCACCGCGGTCACCTGGTACGAAGCGCCGCGCGCCCGCCTTCCCGCGCGGTCCCCGCGCACGCCCGCGCGCCCGGCGGCGACCGCGCATACGATGGGCGCGGGCCGGTGCGGAGGCCGCGACGGGATCTGGGCCCGCCGCGCCGGGGAACCGACCACGCTGTGGGGGACGCATGGCACAGCCCGCCGACGCCGCCCGGACCGTCATCATGACCGTGGACGACGACCCGGGTGTCTCCCGCGCCGTGGCGCGGGACCTCCGGCGGCGCTACGGGGCGTCGTACCGGATCGTGCGCGCCGAGTCCGGCGAGTCCGCACTGGAGGCGCTGCGCGAGCTGAAGCTGCGCGGCGACCTGGTGGCGGTGATCCTCGCCGACTACCGGATGCCCCGGATGAACGGCATCGAGTTCCTGGAGCGCGCCATGGACGTGCATCCGGGGGCCCGCCGGGTGCTGCTCACCGCGTACGCGGACACCGGCGCGGCCATCGACGCGATCAACGTCGTCGACCTCGACCACTACCTCCTCAAGCCGTGGGACCCGCCGGAGGAGAAGCTGTACCCGGTGGTGGACGACCTGCTGGAGGCGTGGAAGCGCAGCGACCACCGGCCGGTGCCCAGCACCAAGGTGGTCGGGCACCGCTGGTCGGCGCGCTCCTCCGACGTGCGGGAGTTCCTGGCCCGCAACCAGGTGCCCTACCGCTGGTACTCCTCCGACGAGCCCGAGGGGCGGCGGCTGCTGGCGGCGGCGGAGGAGGACGGGATGCGGCTGCCGCTGGTGATCACCCCGGACGGGACGCCGCTGGTGGAGCCGGAGCCCGCCGACCTCGCCGCGCACGTGGGTCTCGCCACCACGCCGGCGGCCGACTTCTACGACCTGGTGGTGATCGGCGGCGGTCCGGCGGGGCTGGGCGCGGCCGTGTACGGGGCGTCGGAGGGGCTGCGCACGGTGCTGGTGGAGCGGTCGGCGACCGGCGGGCAGGCGGGTCAGAGCTCGCGGATCGAGAACTACCTGGGCTTCCCCGACGGGGTGTCGGGGGCGCAGCTCACCGACCGGGCGCGGCGGCAGGCCACCCGGTTCGGCGCGGAGATCCTCACCGCCCGGGAGGTGACCGGCCTGGAGGTGGGCGGCGCGGCCCGGGTGGTGCGGTTCTCCGACGGGTCGCGGATCGCCGCGCACAGCGTGATCCTGGCGACCGGGGTGTCCTACCGGCGGCTCGCGGCGCCGGGCTGCGAGGAACTGGGCGGCTGCGGCGTCTACTACGGCTCCGCGCTGACCGAGGCGCCCGCCTGCCAGGACCAGGACGTGTACATCGTGGGCGGCGCCAACTCGGCCGGGCAGGCGGCCATGTACCTGTCCCGGTTCGCCAAGTCGGTGACGCTGCTGGTGCGCGGCCCGGACCTGTCGGCGTCGATGTCGTACTACCTGATCGAGCAGATCGGCCGGGTGCCGAACATCGCGGTGCGGTGCGGCACGGTCGTCGAGGAGGCGCACGGCGACGGCCATCTGGAGCGGCTGACGCTGCGCGGGACGGGCGGCGGGCAGACCGACGTGGTGGACGCGCAGTGGCTGTTCGTGTTCATCGGGGCCGCCCCGCTGACCGACTGGCTGGACGGCACCGTGCTGCGCGACGAGCGCGGCTTCATCCTGGCCGGGCCCGACCTGACCGCCGACGGGCGCCCGCCGGCCGGCTGGGAGCTGGACCGGCCGCCGTACCACCTGGAGACCAACGTCCCCGGCGTGTTCGTCGCGGGCGACGCGCGCGCGGAGTCCGCCAAGCGGGTCGCCTCCGCCGTCGGAGAGGGAGCCATGGCCGTGATGCTCGTCCACCGTTACCTGGAGCAGTCGTGAGCGCGCGGCGGACGGAGTGCGTGCCGGACGAGATCGGCTCCCTGTTCCTGTTCGAGAAGCTCACCCCGGAGCAGCTCAGGCGGCTGTGCGAGGCCGGCCGGGTGGAGCGGTACGAGCCCGGCACGGTCTACACCGAGGGCGAGCCGGCCACCTGCTTCTACGTGATGGTGGACGGCACGGTCGTGCTGTCCCGGCGGGTCGGCGGGGACGACGTGGAGGTCGCCCGCACCTCGCAGCGGGGGGTGTACGCGGGGGCGATGCAGGCGTACCTCGGCGACCGGGTGCCGCAGGTCTACAACAACTCGCTGCGGGTGACGGAGCCGACGCGGTTCTTCGTGCTGCCCGCGGACACGTTCGCGGACATCATGCAGGACTGGTTCCCGATGGCGGTGCATCTGCTGGAGGGGTTGTTCTTCGGGGCGAAGAGCGCGCAGCAGGCGATCGGCCAGCGGGAGCGGCTGCTCGCTCTGGGCTCGCTGTCCGCGGGGCTCACCCATGAGCTCAACAACCCGGCCGCGGCGGCCGTGCGGGCGACGGCGTCGCTGCGCGAGCGGGTGGGGAAGATGCGCCGCAAGCTGCGCGTGATCTCCGAGGGCGCCTACGACCGGGAGACGCTGGCGGGGCTGATCGAGATCCAGGAGCGCACGGCCGAGCGGGTCGCGAAGGCGCCGGTGCTCAGCCCGCTGGAGGCGTCCGACCGGGAGGACCTCCTCTCCGACTGGCTGGACGACCACGGCGTGACCGAGGGCTGGCGGATCGCCCCGACGTTCGTGCAGGCCGGACTGGATGTGGACTGGCTGGAGCAGGTGGCCGCGGCCGTGGACGAGGAGACGCTGCCCAGCGCGGTCGGCTGGCTCAACTACACCGTGGAGACCGAGCTGCTCATGGACGAGATCCAGGACAGCGCGGCCCGCATCTCGCACCTGGTCGACGCCGCCAAGCAGTACTCGCAACTCGACCGCGCCCCCTTCCAGGTCGCCGACGTGCATGAACTCCTCGACAGCACCCTGCTGATGCTGTCCGGGAAGCTCAAGGGCATCCGGGTGGCCAAGGAGTACGACCGCGCCCTGCCCCGCGTCCCGGCGTACCCGGCGGAGCTGAACCAGGTGTGGACCAACCTCGTGGACAACGCGGTCGCGGCGATGCGCGAGGCGGACGGGGAGGGCACGCTGACCGTGCGCACGGCGCGGGAGAACGACCGGCTGCTGGTGGAGTTCGGCGACACCGGCCCCGGCATCCCGGCGGAGATCCGCGACCGGGTGTTCGACCCGTTCTTCACCACCAAGCCCGTGGGCGAGGGCACCGGGCTGGGCCTGGACATCTCCTGGCGGATCGTGGTCAACAAGCACCACGGCAGCCTCCGGTTCGAGTCCGAGCCGGGCGACACCCGCTTCCAGGTGCTCCTGCCGCTCACCGCTCCCGCCTCCGGCCACCCACAGGAGGAGCCCGTATGACCACCGAACACGCCATCGACCCCAGCGTGCCGCCCTCGGGCGCGGGCTGCGCCGAGTGCGACGCCGCCGGCGGCTGGTGGTTCCATCTGCGGCGGTGCGCGCAGTGCGGCCACGTCGGCTGCTGCGACAGCTCGCCGGGACAGCACGCCACCGCCCACTTCCAGGCCACCGGGCACCCGGTGGTGCGCAGTTACGAACCGGGCGAGGACTGGTTCTGGAACTACGCCACCAACGAGCTGTACGAGTCGGGGCCGTCCCTGGCGCCGCCGGTCAGCCACCCGGCCGGCCAGCCCGCCCCCGGACCCGCCGACCGGGTGCCGGCCGACTGGGCGCGGGCCCTGCACCGCTGAGCCGCCGCGCCCCGCCCGCCGCCCCGGGAACCCGCGGGCCCCGCCCGTCGTTGTCCGGACACCCCCACACCGGTCGGACGACGACGAACAGGGCGGTGCCATGAGCGAGTTGGTCCCCGGCGGCAACATCCGGCTCCCGGGCGGTGCGGTGACCGTCCGGGTGCCGGGGCCGTTCGACGTGTCCGCGCTGATCACGGACGACGGCCGGAAGGTGTCCGGGGACGCCGACTTCGTCTTCTACAACCAGCCCGCCGCGCCCGGCGCGCGGCTCGGCGGCGACACGCTCGTCGTCGACCCGGCGGCGCTGCGCGCGGGCGCCACCCGGGTCACGGTCGCCGTGAGCCCCGAGGAGCCCGGCACCCCGCTCAGCGCCCTCCCCGCCCCCGTCCTGGAGGTCACCGGCCCCGGCGGGCGCGCCCTGGCCCGCTTCCGCCCGCCGCGCCCCGACCGGGAGACGGTGCTGCTGCTCGCGGAGATCTACCGGCGCGGCGACGGCTGGAAGCTGCGCGCCCTCGGACAGGGATACGCGGACGGACTGGCCGGTCTCGCCCGGGACTTCGGCGTCGACGTGGAGGACGACGAGGGCGCGGTGTCCACCCGTACCGCCCCGGTCGTCACCGGCAGGGCGCCGGTCAGCCCCGGCACGACGCCCCAGGCCGCCCCGCGGACGCACCCGGTGGTGCCGCCCCGTCCGGCGGCCCCGCCGTCCGCCGGGGACGACTTCCTGACCCTGGTCAACTCCGCCCGCCGGGCCGCCGGTTCGCCGCCGGTGTCGCACGACGGGCGGCTGGCCGAGGCGGCCCGGGAGCACGCGCGGGCGATGGCGCGCGGGGGGCGTCTCGGCGTCGAGGGCCCGGACGGCGTCTCCGTGCACCAGCGCGTGGTCCTCGCCGGCTACCCGTACCTCACCGTCGGCGAGCACCTGGTGTCCGGGCCGCTGTCCGTCGACCGGTTCGTGGGCCACTGCCTGCGCCACGAGGCGGCCCGCCGCACGGTGTGCGACCCGGCGTTCACGCATGCCGCCGTCGCCTCCCGCGAGGGCGCCGGGGACACGTACTGGACGGCGCTGTGGGCGCGTCCGCTCACCCCGGAGGGCCTGGACCGCACGGTGGCGGAGGTCGTCGAGCTGACCAACCGGGAGCGCACGCGGGCAGGCCTGCGGCCGCTGTCCCGCGACCCGCTGCTGGCCACGGCCGCGCAGGCGCACAGCGCCGACATGGTGGCGCGCGACTTCTACGCGCACACCGCGCCCAACGGCAGCAAGCCCTGGGACCGGGCGGCCGCCGCGGGCTCCCGGTGCCGCACGGTCGGCGAGAACATCGCGTGCGGGCAGCGGTCGGCCGCCGAGGTGGTGCGCGGCTGGATGAACAGCCCGGGGCACCGGGCGAACATCCTCAAGCCGGAGTTCACGCACATCGGCGTGGGCTTCGCGGGCGGCGGCCGGGCGGGCACGTACTGGACCCAGCTGTTCGGCGGCTGAGCGCGCGGCCGGATCCGGTGCCGTGTCGTACACGCCGGCTTCTGGCGGGGGCGGAGCCGGCCGGGTGAGGATGGCCCTCATGAAGGGTGACCTGTTTTCCAGTGAGCACATGGTGCAGCCGGCCACGGCCCCGGGCATGGCGGTGGAGAACGCCAAATGCCTGCGTTACACCGTCGACGGCGAGATGCTCGCCCGCCAGGGCGCGATGGTCGCCTACCGCGGCAACCTCCAGTTCGAGCGCAAGGGCCAGGGCGTGGGCGGCATGCTCAAGCGCGCGGTGACCGGCGAGGGGCTGCCGCTGATGGCCGTGCGCGGGCAGGGCGAGGCGTGGTTCGCGCAGGAGGCGCAGAACTGCTTCGTCGTCGAGATCGGCCCCGGCGACGAGTTCACCGTCAACGGCCGCAACGTGCTGTGCTTCGACGCCACGCTGTCCTACCGCATCTCCACCGTGAAGGGCGCCGGCATCACCGGCGGCGGCCTGTTCAACAGCGTCTTCACCGGGCACGGCAAGCTGGGCCTGGTCTGCGAGGGCAGCCCGCTGGTGATCCCGGTGACGCCGCAGAGCCCGGTGTACGTGGACACCGACGCGATCGTCGGCTGGACGGCGGGCCTGTCCACCTCGCTGCACCGCTCGCAGTCGCTGGGCTCGATGCTGCGCGGCGGCTCCGGCGAGGCCGTTCAGCTGGTGCTCCAGGGGCAGGGGCACGTCGTGGTCCGGCCGAGCGAGGCGCCGCCGCACAAGGCGCAGCAGCGCTGAACCGCGTTGACCCCGGCCGCCCGCCGGGTGAGGCTGGGGCACGGCGCGGATCACGCCCCCCGCGCCGGAAAGGTGACAGTCGTGATCGAGATCGCCGACATCGAAACCGCTGCCGAGCGGATCGCCGGGCACGTGGTGCGCACCCCGACCGTGCCGAGCCCCGGTCTGTCGGCACTGCTCGGTGTGCCGGTGACGGCCAAGCTGGAACTGCTGCAGCACACCGGGTCGTTCAAGGTGCGGGGCGCGGCGGCGAAGCTGCTGGCGCTGAGCGAGGCGGAGCGGGCCGCCGGGGTGGTCGCGGTGAGCGGCGGCAACCACGGCATCGCGCTGGCGGTGACGGCCGCCGCGCTCGATGTGAAGGCGACCGTGGTGATGCCGCGTTCGGCGCCCGTGCGGGCCGTGGAGATCGCGCAGGCGTCGGGCGCCACGGTACGGGTCACGGACGACATGGCCGGGGCGTTCGCCCTCACCGCCGAGCTGCGGCAGGAGGGCCTCACCCTGGTGCACCCCTTCGACGACCCGGTGGTGATCGCCGGTCAGGGCACCGTGGGACTGGAGTTCGCCGAGGACGCCGGTGAGCTGACCGACGTGCTGGTCAGCATCGGCGGCGGGGGCCTGATCTCCGGGGTCGCGGCGGCGCTGCGCGCTCGCCGGCCCGGGGTGCGGGTGTGGGGCGTGGAGACCGAGGGGGCGCAGGCGATGTCCGAGGCGCTGGCGGCGGGCGGCCCGGTGCCGGTCGCGCTCTCCTCGATCGTCTCCACCCTCAGCGCGCCCGCCGTGTCGCAGCTGACGTACGACCATGTCGCGGAGCTGGTCACCGAGGTGCTGGTGGTGCCGGACCGGGACGCGGTGCGGGGCTCGCTGGACCTGGCGGACCACGCCAAGGTGTGGGCGGAGCCGGCCGCGGGCTGTCTGCTCCCGGCCGCCCGCAGGGTGCTGGAGCGGGCCGGCGAGGACGTCCGCCTGGGTCTCGTGGTGTGCGGCGGGAACGCCACCACCGCCGACATGGCGGCCTGGACGGACCACTTCTCCCTGCGCTGAACCCGGCGGTGCGTGAAGGGCGTCGCGCCCGGCGTTGAACGCACCGGCCCCTTCCTCGCGTATGAGGGGGGACGGAAGTCAGCGGTTCGACGAGGGATCACCATGGGCTGGGCGCACGCCTCCACCGATCGGCCGGTCGCCGGCCGCTACCGGCTGGTCGAGATCACGCACCGCGAGACCAACCGGGTCAGCTGGTACGCCGACGATCTGCGGACGGGCCGGCCGTGCCTGGCCACCCGCATCGAGCTGCCGGCGGACGCCGCGGAGGGCGTGCGCCACGCCTCCTCCCGGATCCTGCGGGCCACCGAGAACGTGGCCCGGCTCTGCCCGGACCGGATCGCGGGCGTCGTCGACGCGGTCGGTGAGGGCGGCTGCCTGTGGACGGTCACCGCCTGGATCGACGGCACCCCGCTGGACGAGGTCCTGCTGCAGCACGGCACGTTCACGCCCGCGCGGGCGGCGCGCGTCGGCCTGGACCTGCTCGACGTGCTGGACGCGGCGCACGCGGAGGCCGTCACCCACGGCGAGCTGAGCCCCGGGCAGCTCCATCTGCGCGAGACCGGCCCGGTGGTCGTCACCGGTTACGGGGTGGCCGGCACGACGTCGGCGCCCCGGCTCACCGCGCCGTCGTACGCGGCGCCGGAACAGGCTCGGAACGAGCAGGTCGGCCCGGCGGCCGACCTGTGGGCGCTGGGCGCGATCCTCTACACGATGCTGGAGGGGCGCCCGCCGTTCCGGGACCGGGGCAGGATCGCGGCCACCCTGCGCGGGGTGGACCGGCTGCCGCTGCGCCCGCCGGTGCGCTGCGGGCCGCTCACCGAGGTCGTCACGGGGCTGCTGCGCAAGGAGCCCCGGGAGCGCCCGGGCCGCCAGGCGGTGCGGGACGTGCTCACCCGGGTGCTGCGCGAGGCCCCCGGCGACGGTGCCGAGCCGGGGGAGGCGTACGCGCCGGCCCGGCGGGGGTGGACGCGGAAGGGCGTGCTCGTCGGCACGTCCCTCGCGGTGGTCACGGTGACGGCGGCCGTGGTCGCGGCGGCGACGGGGCTGCCCGGCGGCGACGGCCGGGCCGGCGCCGGACCCGCGGCGTCGGTGTCCGCGTCGGCCGGAGGGACCGGTGCGGCGGACACCGCCCCGCGCGTCCCGCCGTCGTCGGGCGCCGCCCCTCCGTCGTCCGCGGCTCCCTCGCCGTCCCCGTCGTCCTCCCCGTCGTCCTCCGCGTCCCGGACCGCCTCACCGTCCCCGTCGGATCCCGGCGCCCTGCCCGCGGGCTTCCGCACCTACCGGGCGCCGGAGGGGTTCTCCGTCGCGCTGCCCGAAGGCTGGGAGCGGCAGCGGACCTCCCGCGCCACCCGGCTGTCCTACCGCGTCACCTTCGGCGCCGACGACGACCCGCGCACCCTCGCCGTCACCTACAGCGAGCGCGTGGGACCGGACCCGGTCGCCGTGTGGCGGGACACCGTGGAGCCGGGCCTCGCGCGCGCCGGCGCCTACCAGCGGATCGGCGCCATCGAGCCCACGACGTACCTGGGCCGTGAGGCCGCCGACATGCAGTGGATCACCACGGGCGACGGCGCCCCGGTGCGCACCTTCGGCCGCGGCTTCCTGCTGGGCGACGGCCGGGGCTTCTCCCTGCGCTGGACCACCCCGGCCGCCGACTGGGCGAGCGCGGACAGCCAGGAGGCCCTGCGCACGGTGCTTCGGACCTTCCGGCCCGGTACGGCGGGCTAGCCCCGCGGGGCGCGCAGCGCGCGCAGCGGCCAGGGGACCAGCGGTGTGGTGAGCCAGTGCGCGCGGAAGGTGCGGTCGGTGAGGGAGCAGGTGACGCGCAGCCGGTGCGGGGTCTCCAGGAAGGCGATGTCGGCGGTGAGGGCGTCCGGGCCGTCCCAGCCGCCGGTCACCGCGACCGGCACCCTGCCCTCGGTGACGGTCCAGTCCGTGCCGGTCCAGCGGGCCGCCAGCCGGTGGCCGTCCTCGTCGAGGGTCAGCGTCCAGCCGCCGTCCTCGTCCGCCGTCAGCTCGGCGGCGGTCAGCTTGGGCTGCCCGGCGCAGAGCCCGCCCTCCGGGGTGAAGGCCGCCCCGGACCAGTCGCCGGTCCCCCCGGCCGGTGCGGGGGCGCCGTCCGTCGCCGGCAGGGCGAGGCGCTCCAGGCGCTCGCGCAGGGCCGCGTCCTCGGCGTCGCGCCCGGTCAGCGGGGCGTCGCCGAAGGCGGGCAGCAGGTGCCGCCACACCAGTTCGAGGTAGCGCTGCATCTCCGCGGTGGCCGACGTCGCGGCGATCACCGCGTCGTGCTCGGGCAGCACCAGGCAGTACTGGCCGTAGGCGCCGTCGCCGCGGAAGCCGTGCCGGCCCCGCCAGAACTGGTAGCCGTAGCCCTGGTCCCAGTCGGAGCGGTCGTCGCCGCCCATGGCCCCGGCGGTGTCGATGTGCGCGCGGGTGGCGCGCTCCACCCATCCCTCGGGCAGCAGCCGCTCTCCCTGCCAGACGCCGTCGTTCAGGTACAGCAGTCCGAAGCGCGCTATCGCGTCGGTGGTGGTGTGCAGCCCGGCGAAGCCGATGTCGCGTCCCGCGCGGTCGCGGGACCACAGCGCCTCGCCGATGCCCAGCGGGTCGAACAGCCGCGGCCGCAGATACTCCACGAGTGTCTGCCCGGTGACCCGCTGCACGATCGCGCCGAGGGTGTACGTACAGGGCTGGTTGTAGGTGAACAGGGTGCCCGGGTCGTGCTGCGGCGGCTGGAGCAGGAAGCCGCGCACGGGTTCGGCCGGGTCGGCGCCGAACGCCTCGTCGACGGTCTCGTGGTCGTGTCCGCTGGCCATGGACGCCACGTGGCGCACCAGCATCGACCGGCTGCGCGGGTCGGTGATGTCCGCGTCGATCTCCGGGAAGTACGACAGCACGGGGGCGTCGAAGTCGATCAGCCCTTCCGCCTCGGCGAGCCCTGCGGCGGTCGAGGTGAAGCTCTTGCTGAGCGAGTACAGCAGATGGGGGCGCGCGGCGGTGTAGGGCGCCCACGACCCCGAGGCCACGACGCGGCCGTGGCGCACGATCGTCAGTCCGTGCGGCTCGATGTCCGGGTCGGCCTCGAGTGCGTCGAGGAAGGCGCGGACGCCGGACGCGTCGACGCCCTGGGTCGCGGGGTCTGCGGTCGGAAGGGCTCGCTGGGTCATGGGGGCATCCTGCCCGGGGCACGGGCGGGTGATCCACCGTTTTCGCCGGTCGCCGCGGGGGACCCGGACGCCATGGTGCGAATCGGGTACACGATGATGACCGAGCAGGCCGGGCCGCGTGAGCTGGTGGAGCACGTGGTGCGCGCCGAGGAGGCGGGCTTCGACTTCTCGGTGACCTCGGACCACTACTTCCCGTGGCTGTCCGAGCAGGGTCACTCGCCGTACGCGTGGAGCGTGCTTGGCGCGGCCGCGCAGGCCACCTCGCGGATCCCGCTGATGACGTACGTGACATGTCCGACGATGCGCTACCACCCGGCGGTGGTGGCGCAGAAGGCGGCGACGATGCAGCTGCTGTCGGGCGGCCGGTTCCGGCTGGGCCTGGGGTCCGGCGAGAACCTCAACGAGCACGTGGTGGGCGGCGGCTGGCCGCCGGTGGACGTGCGCCACCGGATGCTCGAGGAGGCGGTGGAGATCATCCGCGCGCTGTTCGAGGGCGGTCATGTCAACCACCGGGGCGAGCACTTCGACGTGGAGTCGGCGCGGCTGTGGGACCTGCCGGACCAGCCGCCGCCCCTCGGGATCGCGGTGTCGGGGAAGCGGTCGTGCGCCCTCGCGGGGCGGCTGGCCGACCTGGTGATCGCCACCGAGCCGAAGCCGGAGCTGCTGGAGGCGTTCGACCGGCACGGCGGCGAGGGCAAGCCGCGGGTGGGCCAGCTTCCGGTGTGCCACGACCCGGACCGGGACGCGGCGGTGGAGCGCGCGCACGCCCAGTTCCGCTGGTTCGGCAACGGCTGGAAGGTGAACTCCGAGCTGCCGCACCCCGATGCCTTCGCGTCGGCGACGCAGTTCGTGCGCCCCGACGACGTCGCCGCGTCCATTCCCTGCGGCAGCGACCCGGACGACTTCGTCGAGGCGGTGCGCCCGTACGCCGAGGCCGGGTTCACGGAGGTCGCCCTGGTGCAGATCGGCGGGGAGTCGCAGCCGGCCTTTCTGGACTGGTCGGCGAGGACCCTGCTGCCCGCGCTCCGGAAGGCCTTCGGCTGAGGGTCTGTGCGTGAGGTGTGACGGATTCACCCGGAGAGCTGAGCATCTCGCGGGGATCCGGGGTACTAGAGGGCTCTACGTCGGTACGTCCCGGAGGCACCTCGTGAACTCGTTCGTGCACAAGACCCTGGTGGTGGAGCTCCAGGCGGGCGACACGGAGCGCTTCCCCGTGCTCGCCCACCTGAGCTACGACCCGTCGGACCCGTTCGCCGTCACGGTCGTGTTCACCCTCGACGGCCGGGTGCTGGCGCGCTGGCAGCTGGACCGGGAGATGGTCACCGACGGTCTGACCCGCCCGGTCGGCATCGGCGACGTGCGGCTGCGCCCGCAGGTCCGCGGTGTGGGGCGGGAGCTGCGCATGGAGTTCCTGGGCGAGGCGCGCGCCGACGGCGGCCGGCACCACGCGGTGGTGTTCGCCTGGGCGGAGGCCGTCGGGGGGTTCCTGACCGAGACCCACCGGATCGTGCCGCCCGGGTGCGAGGAGGTCCGGGTGGACGACTTCCTCGCGGACGTCTTCGCGGGGAGCTGAGCCGAGCCGGGGCGAGCTCCCCGCGCTCCTTCAGGAGTTCAGCGCGTGGTGTGGCGGTAGCGGGCCCACATCGGCAGCCCGAGCCAGCACAGCAGGTACCAGCACACCACCCCGGCCACCAGGTACGGCACGTAGTCGTCGTGGGTGGCCACCCGCAGGATGAGCAGCAGCGAGGAGCTGGTGGTGACCAGCAGCAGCGCGAGTCCCAGCAGGGTGAGCCGTGAAGCCCACCGCACCGCCTGCGGTTTGATGCGCCGTCCGCTGACGAGCCGGTGCAGCGACACCGGTCCGATGAGCGCCCCGGTCGCGCAGGCGCCGAGCACCACCGTGACGATGTAGATGGTCTTGTCGGCGTCGGACAGGTCCGCGTAGGTCGGGGTGAACACGACCGTCAGCAGGAAGCCGAACAGGATCTGCACGCCCATCTGGGCCACGCGGACCTCCTGGATGAGCTCGGTCCACATCCGGTCCGCTCTCTCCTCCTCGGTCTCGTTCCGCCCTCGGCGCCTGCTCCCGCCCTGCTCCGTGTCCGGCACGGTGCCTCCTTCGATCGGGTCTCCCCTTTCGGTTTCCCCGAAAAGGGAGCCTCCTCCCACCGCCGGTTTGGCGGCGCGGGGCACGGTTACACGGTCGGCGACACGACCAGGCCGGACGAAAGTGGGACATATGTCGGACACCCAGCTCACCGTGACACTCAGCGGCGGGGACGCCGACGACGCCCGGGCGGTCGTCGGGGCGCTGGAGGGCACGTTCGGACCGCCGCAGGAGCGGCCCTCGGACACGGACGCGACCGTCCGCATGGCGACGTTCGGCGGCGAGGGCCGGGGCACGGGCGCGGGGCGGGCGGACACGCGGCCCCTGTCGGAGCCGGTGACCGTCACCGTGCAGGGCACCCCGGAGGCGGTGCGCCGGGCGAGCGACGCGCTGGCGCGGTCCTTCACGGCCCGCGACGAGGGCGCCGCCGCCGGCGACCAGGAGCAGGAGCGTCAGCTTCTGCTGGAGTCCTGACGCACCCTCGCTACCAGCGGCTCTCCACCTGCTCGCGGATCCGCCGGTCGTACAGGCCGGCGATCGCGGTGAGGGTGGCGTCGGACAGCTCCGGCAGCCGGGCGGCGGCCGCATTGGCGCGGGCCTGCTCGGGCGAGCGGGCGCCCGGGATGACGGTGGTGACGCCGGGCTGCCGGACGATCCAGCGCAGCGCGAGCTGGGCCGGGGTGTATCCCTCGGGGGCCAGCGCGGCGAACTCGGCGGCGGCCTCCACGCCGGTCGCCCAGTCCACGCCGGAGAAGGTCTCGCCCTGGTCGAAGGCCTCGCCGTGCCGGTTGAAGGTGCGGTGGTCGTTCTCCGGGAAGACGGTGTCCTTGGTGTACTTGCCGGACAGCAGGCCGGAGGCGAGCGGGACGCGGGCGATGACGCCGACGCCGGCCTCGCGCGCGGCGGGGAGCACCTCGCGCAGCGGCTTCATGCGGAACGGGTTGAGGATGATCTGCACGCTGGCCACGTTCGGCCGGGCGATGGCGGTCAGCGCCTCGGCGCAGGTCTCCACGCTCACGCCGTAGGCGGCGACGCGCTCCTCCTCGACCAGGGTGTCGAGGGCGTCGAAGACCTCGTCGGTGGAGTAGACGGGGGTGGGCGGGCAGTGCAGCTGCACCAGGTCGATGCGGTCGACGCCCAGGTTGCGCCGGGAACGGTCGTTCCAGGCGCGGAAGTTGTCCAGGACGTAGTTCTCGGGGATCTGGTCGACGCGGCGGCCCATCTTGGTGGCCACCAGCACGTGCAGGTCGGGCCGTCCGCTGAGGAACGAGGCGATGGTCTGCTCGCTGCGCCCGTCGCCGTAGACGTCGGCGGTGTCGAAGAAGGTGACGCCCGACTCGGCGGCGGCCTCCAGCACCGCGAGGGCTTCCTTGTCGTCGACGTCGCCCCAGTCGGCGCCGAGCTGCCATGTGCCGAGGCCGATCACGGAGGCGTGCTGACCCGACCTGTCGAAAGTGCGCTCTTCCATGCCGGTCAGTCTGTCATCCGTCCCGGCCCGGCGACCGGCGGCTCCCCCGCCGGAGCGGCGGCTCAGGCGCCGACGGCCGTCCGGCACTCGGGGTGGCCCCAGCCCTTGTCGTTCTTGGCGATGGGCTCGCCGGCCGCGTACGTCCGTCCGCACGGGCAGCGGCCGGGGAACTTCGCCTTGATGGTGCGGGAGGAACCCCCGGACCTGCGGGCCGGCTTGGCGCCGCCCGAGGCGCGGCGGGCGGAACCGCCGGAGGACGGGCGCGGGACGGACGGCGGCGGCTCGGGCGAGCCCTGTGCGCTGCCCGCGTCCTGCTGGGCGGAGGCCGCCTGGCCGGCGGCGCGGTCGGCGAAGTCGTTGAGCCGGTCGCCGTCGACCTGGTGGGCGGGCACGTAGCGGAACTCGACGGAGCGGTCCTGGAGCAGGCCGTCGATGCGGACGACGAGTTCCTGGTTGGCGACGGGCTTCCCGGCGGCGGTGCGCCAGCCGTTGCGCTTCCAGCCGGGCAGCCAGGTGGTGACGGCCTTCATGGCGTACTGCGAGTCCATCCGCACCTCGAGCGTCACGCCGGGGTCGGTGGCCGCGAGCAGCCGCTCCAGGGCGGTGAGTTCGGCGACGTTGTTGGTGGCGGTGCCGAGGGCGCCGGCTTCCCAGCGGTCCGGGGTCCCGGAGCCGTCCGCGATGACCCAGGCCCAGCCGGCCGGCCCGGGGTTTCCCTTCGAGGCCCCGTCGCACGCGGCCACCACACGTTCACCCATGCGCCCGATCATGCCATGACCGGGCGGGTGTCCCGGTTCCGCTCAGTCGACGGTGCTCGTGCCCGGCATCTCCCCCGTGGTCCTGGTGAGGTCGATGACCGAGAAGTGGGCGCCCTGCGGGTCGCTGATCGCCGCGAACCGGCCGAACGGCGAGTCCATCGGCCCGAACCGCAGCACCCCGCCGCGGTCGGTCGCCCGGGCCACCGCCGCGTCGCAGTCGTCCACCGCGAAGTACACGTTGATGTACGGCGGCACCTCGGGCGGGAAGTCGTCGGTCATCCGCATCCGGCCGAGGACGCTGCGCTCCCCCAGGTCGTAGAGGCGGAAGTCCGTCTCGCCCTCGAGCTGCTTCGAGCGGTAGGAGAAGACGGCGGGGAAGAACGCGTCGGACTTCTCCGCCTCGCGGGTGAAGACCTCCGCCCAGCAGTACGCGCCCGGCGTCCCCGTCGTCCGGAACCCCTCGTGGGTGCCGGCCTGCCACACCCCGAAGACGACTCCGCCGGGGTCGCGGGCGAGACACATGGTGCCGTAGTCGGCCACCTGCACGGGCTCCATCAGCAGTTCGCCGCCGTGCTCGCGGATGCGGGCGGCGGTGGCGGAGGCGTCCCGGGCGGCGAGGTAGAGGCACCACTGGGAGGCGCCCTCCTGGCCGGGCATCGGCGGGACGACGGCGGCCACCGCCTTGCCGTCGGCGTACGCCTGCGTGTAGCCGCCCTGCTCGGACGACGTCTCGCCGAAGGTCCAGCCGAGGACGTGACCGTAGAAGTCCTTGGCCGCGTCGAGATCGTCGAACATGGCGTCGGCCCAGCAGGGGGTTCCTTCCGGTGGTGCGGCCATGGCTGCGGCCCTCCGCGTCACGGGTGGTCTGTCGTCTCCTCACGCTAGCCACGGCCGGGCGGACCCGCGCGCCGGACGTCTTCCGCCGGGGCGCGGTCTGTGCTTGCCTGGTGAGCCGTTTCGCCGGCCGGGCGGGGGACGCCGAATGCGCAGAGCGTGGACCGTGACCGTGGCGGCGCTCGCCGCCGGGCTGCTGGGGGCGTGCACCGATCCGTCGTCGGCGCCGGGCGCGCCGCCGACGTCCGCCGCGGCGCCGCGGCCGTCGGCCACCACCCATCAGCGTCCGGCCGCCTCCCCGGCCCCGTCCCCCTCCGTCGAACCGCCCACGGTGTTGTACCTCGGGGACTCCCTGGCCGTGGAGGCCCAGGAGGTGCTCGGCCGGGAGCTGCGCCGGCAGGTCCGCGCCCGGTACACCGCCGCTCCCCACTCGGGCACCACGCTGTGCGACTACCTGGAGGGCACGGGCGGGCGGTCCCTGGTCCCGCCGCGGGACAAGGCGGCCACGCTGGTGCGGGCGCTGCGCCCGGACTACGTGGTGCTCCAGTTCTGGGGCAACGCGTGGGGCTACACGCCGTGCATGGACGGGATCACCCATGACGCCGCGCCGGAGCGCTACCTGGAGCGGTACGCGGCGGACGCGCGGCGGCTGACGGAGCAGATCGCCGAGGCGGGCGGCGACCGGCGGCCCCGGATCGTCTGGGTGCTCCAGGGTCCCGACCCTCTCGTCCCGGACCGGGTGCGCCGGGTGAACGGGATCTACGAGCGCCGGGCGGCCGCCTCGGGCGACCTGGTCGCCGACGCGGGCCGGGCGGTGACCGCGCCGGGCGCCCGTCACGCCTGGACGCGGTACGTGCCGTGCGACGCCGTCGAGCGGGCGCACCCGGACCTCTGCACCGATCCGGCCCGCGGCCGCACGGCCCTGCACCGCGCGGACGACCCGCTGCACTTCTGTCTCGCGCCCACGACGTCCGCCCCGCGGCCGTGTCCGGTCCCGTCCCCGGGCGTCCTGCGCACGGCCGGCGAGATCGCCCGCGTGGTCACGGAGGACGCGGGCGGGCCGGGGTGAGCGCGGGGCGGCGCGGGGCCGGGAGCGTGCACCGGCCCCCTGCCGTCGTCACGCCTCGCCCGCGTACGCCTTCTCCAGCTCCGCGACGTCCAGCTTGCCCATCGTCATCATGGCCTTCAGCGCGCGGTCGGCCTTCTCGCGGTCCGGGTCGCCGATCATCTGCGTGAGCCGCTTGGAGTTGACCTGCCAGGAGACGCCGTAGCGGTCCTTGAGCCAGCCGCACGGGCCGTGCTCGCCGCCGCCCTCGGCCAGCTTCTCCCAGTAGTGGTCGATCTCCGCCTGGTCGTCGCAGTCGAGCTGGAAGGAGATCGCCTCGTTGAACGTGAACTCCGGCCCGCCGTTCAGGGCGACGAACCTCTGGCCGTTGGCCGTGAACTCCACGGTGAGCACGGAGCCCGCCTCGCCGGGGGTGGCGTCGGTGTTGCGGACCACCTCGCCGAGCTTGGAGTTGCCGAACACGGAGACGTAGAACTGCGCCGCCTCCTCGGCCTGGCCGTCGAACCAGAGGCAGGTGGTGAATCCGTCGGTGTCCATGAGTACCTCCCGGGTGGGGCGTTCCCCTCGGGAACGCGGTCACCGGTGCAGACCGTCGTGGGCGGCGGAACTCATCGGTGACCCGCACACCGGCCGTCACGGCCTGTCCGGGGCCGCTCTGCCCTGGGCGAATCTGCCGCGGGCAGAGATTCCCCCGGCGGCGGGTCCCGCGCGCCGACAGTGGACGCACACGGCCGTCCGGCCGTGCTCCGACCAGTGATCCACGGGAGCGTCCATGTCACCACTCACCGCCGGCCCCCGGCCGGCCGCACCCCGCGCGGAGGACGGCGACACCCCGCCGACCCGCTTCGACGACCACCTCGCCGCCCAGTTGCTCGCCCAGCGGATCGTGCTGCTCGGCACCCAGGTCGACGAGGTGTCCGCCAACCGGGTGTGCGCGCAGCTGCTGCTCCTGTCCGCCGAGGACCCGCGCACCGACATCAGCCTGTACATCAACAGCCCCGGCGGCTCGGTGCACGCGGGGCTCGCCATCTACGACACGATGCGGCTGATCCCCAACGACGTCGCCACCCTGGCCATGGGCTTCGCGGCCAGCATGGGGCAGTTCCTGCTCTGCGTCGGCGCGCCCGGCAAGCGCTACGCCCTGCCCAACGCGCGGATCATGATGCACCAGCCGTCGGGCGGCATCGGCGGGACCGCCGCCGACATCGAGATCCAGGCGGAGAACCTGGAGTTCACCAAGCGGACCATCGAGCGGATCACCGCCGAGCACACCGGTCAGACCCCGGAGACCGTCTCGCGGGACGGCGACCGGGACCGCTGGTTCACGGCCGAACAGGCCCGCGCGTACGGAATGGTCGACCGGGTGCTGGACTCGCTGGACGACGTCCGTCCGGCGGCCACGCGACCCAGGATGGGGCTGCGCTGATGGGGACGTACACGATTCCGAACGTCGTCGAGCGCACCGCGCGCGGCGAGCGGTCCTACGACGTGTTCAGCAGGCTGCTGGCCGAGCGGATCGTCTTCCTGGGCACGGAGATCGACGACGGCGTCGCCAACGTGGTCGTGGCGCAGCTGCTGCATCTGGAGTCGGAGGCGCCGGAGAGCGAGATCGCGGTGTACCTCAACTCCCCCGGCGGCTCGTACACCTCGCTCATGGCGATCTACGACACCATGACGTTCGTCCGGGCCCCGATCTCCACGTTCTGCGTGGGGCAGGCGGCGTCCACGGCGGCCGTGCTGCTGGCCGGCGGGGACCCGGGGCGGCGGTTCGTGCTGGAACACGCGCGCGTGCTGCTCGGCCAGCCGGCCTCCGGCGGGATGCAGGGCACGGCGTCCGACCTGGCGCTGCGCGCGAAGGAGATGACGCGGATCCGCGCGCAGGTCGAGGAGGTGCTGGCCCGGCACACGCACCACGACGTGGCGACCCTGCGGGCGGACATGGACCGCGACAAGGTGTTCACCGCGCAGGAGGCCGTGGCGTACGGCCTGGCGGACGAGGTGCTGACCCGGCGTCCGGCTCCGGTCTGAGCGGCCGCCGGGCCGTGGAGCGCTTCCCGGTCAGGCGGCCAGGCAGAGCCCGTCGTGCGCGGAGCCGTTCCGCACGGCGCGGGCGGGGACGGCGGACCGGCGCGACGTGACCCGGACCAGCTCCGCGTGCGTACGGGCGAGCAGATCGCCGAGGCCGAGGCCGAGCGCCCCGGCGGCGGCCGCGAGGACCTCCGAGGACGCCTCCTTGCGGCCGCGCTCCACCTCCGACAGGTAGGGCATGGAGATGCGCGCCGCGTCGGCGACGTCCTTGAGGGTCCGCTCCTGGGCCTGCCGCTCCTTGCGCAGCACGTCGCCGACGAGGTGGCGCCACAGCGGCTCCCTGGGCGCGGCGGCGGGCGGGGCCGGCGGGCCGGAGGCGGCCGGGCCGGGTCGCAGGGGAATGACGCGGGCTTCGTTCGGCGTGTGATCGGTCACGTCCTCAGCCTAGGAATCCCGCTCCCGCGGGCAAGGGAGCGGGATTCCGCCCTGAGTGAAGCCGGAAAAGCGGACGGATTCCCTCCGCCCTGATGGTGCTGTGCCGCACCCGCGGCCGTACCATCGGACGAGCAGGTGTGACGGCCGGTGCGCACCGCGTCCCCCCGAGCGGTCCGGCGCCTTCCGGCCACGGAGAAAATCGACGGGCATAGGTCCGCGGAACCGGGGTAGTCGAGTGACCCAGTCGCGTGGCAGCCATGACGTTCGTGGGGAGAGGGCAATGAGGACCGCCGTGATCCGGTCGCAGGAGCGGACCGTCGACGGGCATACCAGGGCCGGCGCCGTCGACGAGGACCTTCGCGGTCCCGGCGACCCGCGCGCCGTCGCGCCCCACGACGCCCGCGAGCTCTCCCGGCAGTTCTTCCGCCGCCTCGCGGAGCTGGAGGAAGGCACCCGCGAGTACCAGTACGCGCGCAACACGCTGATCGAGATGAACATGTCCCTCGTGCGCTTCGCGGCCGGGCGGTTCCGCGGCCGGGGCGACGACATGGAGGACGTGGTCCAGACCGGCATGATCGGCCTGATCAAGGCCATCGACCGGTTCGAGCTGTCCCGCGAGGTCGAGTTCACCTCCTTCGCGCTGCCCTACATCGTCGGCGAGATCAAGCGCTTCTTCCGCGACACCACCTGGGCCGTGCACGTGCCGCGGCGGCTCCAGGAGCTGCGTGTGGAGCTGGCCAAGGCCCGCGAGGAGCTGTCGAGCCGACTGGACCGCGAGCCCACCGTCCCCGAGCTGGCGACCCTGATGAACATCAGCGAGCAGCAGGTCGTCGAGGGGCAGATCGCCGCGAACGGCTACAACTCCTCCTCCCTGGACGCCGCGCTCACCGGGGACGGCCCGGAGCACGGCGAGGCCGTCCTCGCCGACTTCATCGGCGTCGAGGAGGAGCGGCTGGCCCTGGTGGAGGACTTCCACGCGCTGGCCCCGCTGATGGCGGAGCTGAGCGACCGGGACCGCGAGATCCTCCACATGCGGTTCGTCGAGGAGGCCACGCAGGCGGAGATCGGCGAGCGGCTGGGCTGCTCGCAGATGCACGTGTCCCGGCTGATCAAGCGGATCATCACCCGGCTGCGGACCGGCATGCTCGGCGAGCTGGGCTGCGCCTGACGACCGCCCCGACGGCACACCGAAGGCGCCCCTGACGGTCCCGGTCCGGTCCAGGGGCGCTGCTGTGGGAAAGGGCGCGCCGCCGGTCAGCCGCCGGTGAGGTCGATCACCGCGCGGACGCGTTTGCCGACCGGTACGCGCTCCACGCCGACGTCCCGCGCCAGCGCGCGCACGATCTCCAGTCCATGGCGTCCGATCCGCTGCGGGTCGCGCGGGAACACGCGGGGCAGGGTGCCGTTGCTGTCGTAGACGGCCACCGTGAGGGTGGTGTCCGTGCCCTCCAGCTCCAGGATGTACGGCCCGTCGCTGTGCCGGTCGGCGTTGGTGACCAGCTCGCTCACCACCAGGAGCACGGCTCCTTCCGCCTTGGCGCCGATCGTGGCGCACCACTCGGTCCTCAGCTGCTCGAGGAACTGTGCCGCGACATGCCGCGCCTCGGCGATGCACCCCGGCTCGCCGGTGAAGTGTGCCGCCCGCCGCAGCGGTTCCACGGGCACGTCGAAACCAGTCGGTATCACTACCCCGTCCAAGCGATAGGTCATGCGTTTCCCTCTGCGACGCCGGGCCGGCCGGACGATCCGCACCGGTCCTGGTACCCCGAGTCGGCCGGGGCAGTCCTCCTGATCCGCGTCCGGATTTCCCGGGGCCGCGGACCCGCGCGGACGGACCCTGCCGACGGGCGGGCGGGGAGGACGCTGCTTAGCGTGCACACGTGAGCGCACACTCCCCTTCTCCTCCGCGGTCCCCCCTTCACGGCTGGATTCCGGCGCTGGTCGCGGTGGTCGGGTCACTGGCCGCGATGACCGCGGTGGCGGCGCTGGGGGTCTGGGCGGCCGGGGCCGCCGACCTCCCGGAGGGCGCCTTCGGGCCGGTGCTCGCCGCCGTGCTGGTGCTCGCCGTCGGCGGCACGGTACGGCTCTCCGGGGACGCCGGCGGCCTGGCCGGGACCGAGGGCGGCCTGACGGCGATCCCGCTGACCGTCACCCTCACCGGGGCGCTGCTGCTCGGCTGGTTCTTCCTGCGTCCGCTGCGCCGCCGCACGGTGGTGGGCGCGCCCGGGCTGGCGGGGTGGGCGGCGCGGATCGCCGTGCTGTGGCTGCTCGCCGTCCTGGGTCTGGCTCTGGCGGCGCGGCGCACGTTCGAGGTGTCGCTCGGGGACGACCTGCTCGGCGACCTGGGCGAGCTGTTCGGGGTGACGCCCGTGGTCGGCTTCGCCGCGGACGTGCTGCCGACCGTGCTGATCGGCCTGGTGTGGCTGGCGGGCGTGCTGGTGGTGGCGGTCCTGGTGTCGCGCGGCGCGCCGCTGCCGCCCGAGCTGATGCGGTTCCAGGCGGGGGCGCGGCCCGCGGCGCGCGCGACGCTGGGGCTGCTGCTCGCCGCCGTGGCCGTGGCGCTCGTCGTCGCCCTGGTGGTGGCCGCCACCGAGGGACACACGGCCGAGACGTTCGCCGTGATCCTTCTGGGGCTGCCCAACGTGGCCTGGCTCGGGCTGACCGTCGGGCTGGGGGCGACCTGGGAGGGCAGGGTGGAGGGGCCGTTCGGACTGCCCATGCCGCAGGTGCTGGACGAGGTGCTGCGCACCCCGGACGTCTCCGAGCTGAACCTGGGCTCGCTCGTCGACCACGACGGCGGCCGCTGGTGGTGGCTGCTGGTGGGCGCCGCGGTGCTGGTGGCGGCCGCGGCCTGTTTCATGGCGGCCGCCTCCCCCGCGCGGGTGCCGCCCTGGCAGCAGGCCCTGCGGCTGGCGGTGGCGCTGGCGCTGGCGGTGCTGACGATCGGGCCGACGGCCCGCGTCTCCGCGCGGATCGGCCTGTCGGTGCTCGGCATCGGCGACCTGGGCGAGGGGCTGACCGGGCAGGTGCTGCTGGAGCCGCAGCTGTGGGGCGCGCTGGGGCTGGCCCTGCTGTGGGGCCTGGTGGCGGGCTTCGCGGGCGCCTGGGCCGTACGGGGTGTGCGGCGGCGCAGGCGCTGAGGAGCGGTTCTGTCTCAGGCGACCGGGACGCCGAGGACACGGGCGGCCCGCTGCATCCGCAGGGCGTCGACGGACTCGGCGAGGAGTTCGTACTCCGTGGTGTCGTCGCCGGTGGCGACCCGCACCATCCGTCCGGCGGCGAGCGCCTCGGCCACTTCCTCCTGCCGGTCGACGTCACCGCACCAGGTGCGCAGCACGGTGGGCACGTCGGTCACGTCGTCGGCCACGGGGACGAGCGCGCCCGGGGGTAAGTGCTCGGCGTCGGGCTGCGGGTCGAGCCGCTCGGCGATCCACAGGGCGCGGTCGCGCAGCCACCACAGGGCGAGCGCGAGGGTCGGCGCCCGGTAGGTGCCCAGCGGCACCCCGATGCGCCGGCCGTCGCAGACCCCGTACGCCGTGACGTGGCAAAGGAATTCGTCGTGCACGTTCCCTCCCCCGCTGCGTGCTCGCCCGCCGGTTCCGGGCCGGCTGCCCGCTCCGTGGCTCGCGTGCTGTGCGTGAGGGCGCCGTCGCTCGGGGTGAAGCGCTCTCGTTGTCGAGTATGTTCACCGCTGAAACACTGTCACCATGTGTTTCCGGCCAGTCTCCTGGCATATGCGCCCCGCTTCCTGGCCGAAACGGCACGGGTCCGCGCATCACCCGAGGTGACCGCCGTGCGGCCGGTCCCACGGGGAGGAACGCACCGGCCGCCGCCCCCGTGCGGGGGACGACGGCCGGTGACGAACGGGGCTACGGCTCGACGATCGCGTCGATCCGCGCCAGCTCCTCCTCGGAGAAGTCGAGGTTGCGGGTGGCCGCGACGCTGTCCTCCAGCTGCCGCGGGCTGCTCGCGCCGACCAGGGCGGAGGTGAGGCGGCCGCCGCGCAGCACCCAGGACAGGGCCATCTGCGCCAGGCTCTGGCCCCGGGCGGACGCGATGTCGGCGAGCGCGCGCAGCCGGCCCACCAGCTCCTCGGTGAGGGCGTCCGTGTCGAGGAAGGGGCTGTCGCTCGCGGCCCGGGAGTCCTCGGGGATGCCGTCCAGATAGCGGGAGGTCAGCAGGCCCTGCTCCAGCGGGGAGTAGGCGATCGACCCGACCTGGAGCTCGTCGAGGGCGTCCATCAGCCCCTCGTCCTCCGGGCGCCGGTCGAGCATCGAGTAGCGCGGCTGGTTGATCAGCAGCGGGGTGCCCAGCTCGCCGAGGATGCGGGCGGCCTCCCGGGTCTGCTCGGCGTTGTAGTTGGAGACGCCGACGTAGAGCGCCTTGCCCTGCTGCACCGCCGTGTGCAGGGCGCCCATCGTCTCCTCGAGCGGGGTGTCCGGGTCGAAGCGGTGCGAGTAGAAGATGTCGACGTGGTCGAGGCCCATGCGGCTCAGGCTCTGGTCCAGCGAGGACAGCAGGTACTTGCGCGAACCCCATTCGCCGTACGGCCCCGGCCACATCAGGTAGCCCGCCTTGGTGGAGATCACCAGCTCGTCCCGGTACCGCGCGAAGTCGGCCTTCAGCGCCTCGCCGAGGACGGACTCGGCGGCGCCGGGCGGCGGGCCGTAGTTGTTGGCGAGGTCGAAGTGGGTGACGCCCAGGTCGAAGGCCCGGCGCAGGATGGCCCGCTGGGTCTCGACCGGGCGGTCGGGACCGAAGTTGTGCCACAGGCCGAGCGAGAGCGCGGGGAGCTTCAGGCCGCTGCGTCCGGCGCGCCGGTAGGGCATGTCCGCGTAACGGTCGGGGTGTGCGGTGTACAACGCGACTCCAGGGGGTTGGCACACGTCGAGACGTTCGTCGTGGCGGTTCGTCGGACCGCCCGTCCACTCTGTCGTGACCTGCGGGGAGTGGTCCAACAGGAGAATCCGATGGAATTCAGCGGCTACGCTTCTCAATCATGGAACTGCGCCATCTCCAGCACTTCGTGGCCGTCGCCGAGGACCAGCACTTCACCCGTGCGGCGGAGCGGCTGATGGTCTCCCAGTCGGGCCTGTCGGCGTCCGTCCGGGCGCTGGAGCGCGAGCTGCAGACGCCGCTGTTCGTGCGGACCACCCGCAGGGTGACGCTCACCGAGGCGGGGCGGGCGCTGCTCGCGGAGGCCGAACGCATCCTGGCACAGGTGCGGGCCGCGCACGAGGCGGTGGCCGCGGTGCAGGGGGTGCTGCGCGGCACCCTCGCGGTGGGGACGGAGCAGTGCATCGCCGGGGTGAACGTGGCGGAGCTGCTCGCCGCGTTCCGGCGGCGCCACCCGGGCGTGGAGATACGGCTGCGGCAGTGGGGTTCGGCCGCGCTCGCCGAGGAGGTCGCGGCCGGGCGGCTGGACCTCGCCTTCGCCTACCGCACCGACGCCGACCCGGACCAGCTGCGCGCCGTGCCGCTGACCGGCGAGCCGATGACGGTGCTGTGCCACCCCCACCACCGGCTCGCCCGCGCCGGGGCGCCCGTCACCCCGCGGGACCTGGCCGACGAGGTGTTCGTCGACTTCCATCCCGACTGGGGTCCGCGCCGCGCCACGGACGCGGCGTTCGCGGTCGCGGGCGTACGGCGCACGGTGGCGCTGGAGGTGAACGACGTGCACAGCCTGCTCGACCTGGTCGACGAGAACCTCGGCGTGGCGGTGGCGCCGAGCCACTTCCGGCACAAGCGCCCCTCGCTCACCGCGCTGCCGCTGAAGGACACCGGCGAGGCGGCGTACGAGACGGTGGCGCTGGTGCCGTCGCCGCGCGCCACCAGCCCGGCGGCGCGGGCGCTGATGGAACTGCTGGACACCGGGGCGCGCGACGCCGGGAGGTGAGCGAGTCTGGAGGCATGCATGCCAAGGACATCCTCATCGACGGCTTCGGCCGCGTCCGGGAAGAGGTCCACGCCGCCGTCGGGGGCCTCGGCCCCGACGAGCTCGCCGCCCGGCCCACGCCGGAGGCCAACAGCATCGTGTGGCTGGTGTGGCACCTCACCCGGATCCAGGACGACCACGTCGCGGACGCCTTCGGCCTGGAGCAGGTGTGGCCGGCCGACGGCTGGGAGAAGCGGTTCGGGCTCGGTCTGCCGCGCGGCTCGACCGGGTTCGGGCACACCCCGGCGCAGGTCGCCAAGGTGCGCGTCGACTCCCCCGACCTGCTGACCGGCTACCACGACGCCGTCCAAGCGCAGACCCTGGGCGCGCTGCGGACGCTCACCGCGAAGGACCTGGAACGCGTCGTCGACGAGAACTGGGACCCGCCGGTCACCCTGGGCGTACGGCTGGTCAGCGTCCTGTCCGACGACCTCCAGCACGTCGGACAGGCCGCCTACGCCCGCGGGCTGCTCGGGAGCACGGCGTCGTAACCGGGCAGGACGACGTCCCGGATCAGCGCGACGCGCTCGTCGTACGGCAGGAACGCGCTCTTCACCGCGTTCAGGGTGACCGTGCGCAGGTCCTCGGCGGTCCAGCCGGCCTGCTCCGCCAGCAGGGTCATCTCGCGGGTCATGGTGGTGCCGGAGACCAGGCGGTTGTCGGTGTTGACGGTGACGCGGAAGCCGAGGTCCTTCAGCGGGGTGATCGGGTGCTCGGCGATCGAGGCCGCGGCGCCGGTCTGGAGGTTGGAGGTGGGGCACATCTCCAGGGCGATGCGGCGGTCGCGGACCCAGGAGGCGAGCGGGCCGAGCTTGCCGCCCGCGAGGTCCGGGATGTCCTCGGTGATGCGCACGCCGTGCCCGATGCGCTGGGCGCCGCACACCTGGACGGCCTGGTGGATGCTGGGCAGTCCGTGGGCCTCGCCGGCGTGGACGGTGAACGGCACGCTCTCGCGGCGCAGGTGCTCGAAGGCGGCGAGGTGGTCGGCGGCCGGGAAGCCGTCCTCGGCGCCGGCGATGTCGAAGCCGACGACGCCGGCGTCCCGGAAGGCGACGGCCAGGTCGGCGGCCTCGCGGACCCGGTCGAACATCCGCATGCCGCACAGCAGCGTGCCGACCCGGACGGGCGTCCCGGCGGCGGCCGCCTTGGCCATGCCGGCGGCCAGCCCCTCCTGGACCGTCTCCACGACCTCGGCCATGGTGAGCCCGCCGCGGGTGTTCAGCTCGGGGGCGTAGCGCACCTCGCCGTAGACGACGCCGTCGGCGGCGAGGTCCAGGACGTACTCCTCGGCGGTGCGCAGCAGGCCCTCGCGGGTCTGCATCACGGCCAGGGTGTGCTCGAAGGTGGCGATGTAGCGCACCAGGTCGCCCGAGTCGGCGGCCTCCACGTACCAGGCGGCGAGCTCGTCCGGGTCGGTGGTGGGCAGGCTGTGGCCGACGGACTCGGCCAGCTCCACGACCGTGGCCGGGCGCAGGCCGCCGTCGAGGTGGTCGTGCAGGACCGCCTTGGGGAGGCGGCGGATCGTGTCGGCGTCTATGCGCGTAGATGACATGGCTGGCGGTTCCTCGGCGTGTGGTTCGGCGTGATGGATCAGTCGGCGGACTGGAGCAGGTCCCAGCGGTTGCCGTAGAGGTCCTGGAAGACGGCGACCGAGCCGTACGGCTCGTGGCGCGGCTCCTCCAGGAAGGTCACCCCGGCGGCCGTCATGCGGGCGTGGTCGCGGGCGAAGTCGTCGGTGTGCAGGAAGAAGCCCACACGGCCGCCGGTCTGGTCGCCCACCCGGGCCCGCTGCTCGTCCCGCGCGGCGCGGGCCAGCAGCAGCGCGGCGCCGGTGTGCCCGGCGCCGGGCTCGACGACGACCCAGCGGCCGCCGTCCGGCCGGGGCGTGTCCTCGGCGAGCCGGAAGCCGAGGGACTCGGTGTAGAAGCGGATCGCCTCGTCGTAGTCGTGGACGACGAGGGTGACCAGGGCAATGCGTCTCATCGTCACCTCTCGCAGGGGTTGACCGGAGAGGTTATACGTAAAACTGCGGGAAACGCCAGTCCCGCCCCGACAGCTGTGCCGGGGCGGGACTGGCGTTTCCCTCACGGGTAGGTGTAGGTGTTCAGCGCGTCGACGGCGGCCGCGGGGTTGCCCAGGTCGTAGCGGTCGACGGCGAGGTACGTGGGCTTCTTGCGGGCGGCCGGCTGGCAGAACCGGCGGGCGCGGTCGGCGAGCTTGGCGTTGTCGGTCGCGACGGTGGAGGCGACGGCGGCGTCCCGGAAGTGGTTCATGACGAAGAGGGGCCGGAAGCCGGGCTCGGTGCGGGTCAGCGGGATCGTGGTGTTCGCGTCGTACCAGCGGCTGTAGCAGGACCAGTCGGAGGAGCCGACGCCCGGTCCCATGGACCAGTGATTCTCGACGGTCCACTCCCGCTGGTACATCACGCCGAAGGTGTCCCGCGTCAGCCCGGCCGAGCGGTCGGCCTCCCGGCTGTGGTCGGTGAAGATCAGCAGCCGGTGCCCGTCTGCGGCCAGTTCGCCCGTCGTGGGCCAGCCGTTCTCCCGTACCCCGGTCCGGTCAGGGCGGTACAGCACCTCCGACAGCCCTTGGACCCGGTCCAGTTCGGCGCGCAGGACGCCCGGGTCCACGTAGTCCTCCAGGAAGACGGTGACGAACTCGTCCGGGCGGGCGCGCAGGAAGTCGACGATCCGCTGGAGGTCGACCCACAGGGCGACGGGTCTGCGCACCAGGGTGCAGCTGTTGTGGCAGAGGATGGCGCCGTCCGGCGTCTGGTGGACGTCCAGCATGAAGCCGCGGACGCCGTCGGCGAGTTGCTGCTGGATGCCCCGGCTCTGGTTGGGGAAGAGGTAGACGAAGGGCGGGGCGAAACCGCCGTCGACGCCGTTCGCGTAGGCGTTGTGGGCGGTGAGGAACGTGACCTGGTCCAGGGTGCGTTGCCCCCGCGGCGGCATCGGGCCGCCGGGCGCGTCGGCCGGGGTGAGGTACCAGGCGGCCAGGTCGCCGGCGCCGCTGCCGACGGACAGCGGGGCGGGGTGGGTGGCGCCGGCGGGCTTGGGCGCGACGGTGAGGCGCCGGTCGGCGCCGGGGTCGGCGAGCGCGTACCGGTCGGCGCCGAGTGGGGTGATCTGCCAGCGCGCCTCGGCGGCCGTGCAGGAGACGGTGCGGGCCCGGTCGCCGGCCCGTCCGAGGCAGGAGCCGGGGCTGTCGGTGTTCTCCAGCAGGTGTCCGGCGCCGTCGGGGCGCAGGGTCCACTGCTGGCGGTCCTCGTTGCCGCGCGGGCGGTGCTGTTCGACCGTTCCGGAGGCGTCGGCGGCGTTGAGGCCGGTGACGACGCTCTGGACGTAGTACGTGCCGGGCGGCGGCACGGCGTCGGCGCCCGCGGCGGGCGCGGGGGTCACGGCCGCCGCGGCGAGCGCGGCGGCCGTGACGGCGGTGGCGAGCAGGGCGTGGGGGGTGCGCATGCGGTTCCCTTCGTCCGGAGGGGCGGGCCGTGCACGGGGGCGAGGCCCGCCCCGGAGTTAGGTCAGGTGCATGACACCACGCCGCGCCGTCCGCGTCAGCAGTACAGGTTGCCGCCGGGGGTCGTCCCGAGGATCTGGGTGAACTGCTGGTACTTCGTCACCCGGCTCTGCACCTGCGCCGGGTTCCTGCCGTCGCACTCCAGGGAGCCGTTGATGCTGCGGATCGTCTGGCCGAAGCCGGCGCCGTTCACCATGGCGGCGTGGCCGGTCATGGTGCCCGGACCGGACTGCGTGTTCCAGTACCAGAGGGCGGTCTTCCAGGCGACGGCCGCGTCGTTCTGCACCAGCCAGGGGTTGCCCAGCAGGTCGATGCCCAACGCGTCCCCCGCGGCCTTGTAGTTGAAGTTCCAGCTCAGCTGGATCGGACCGCGCCCGTAGTAGGCGGCCTGGCCGGCCGGGCATCCGTACGGCTGGCTCCAGTCGCAGTAGTGCGGGTAGTTGGCCTGGTTCTGCTCCACCACGTGCACCAGACCGCCGGTCTCGTGGCTGACGTTGGCCAGGAAGGCGGCGGCCTCCTGCTTCTTCACCGTGTCGCTGCCGGTGTTGGCGAAGCCGGGGTAGGCGCTCAGCGCGGCGGTGAGGCCGCTGTACGTGTAGAAGGGATTCCGGTTCGGGAACATCTGGTTGAACTGCGCCTCGGTCACGACGAAGTTCCCGACGGGCGTCCCGGGCCCGTTGTCACAGGCGTAGGGCTCCCAGTACCAGGTGCTGATGGTCGGGTCGTAGCCCGGGTTGGCGTGCTCGGCGATGTACGCCTTGCCATCGGTGTAACGGACGACGGCGCCCGCCTCGTACCACTGTCCGGCGACCCAGGCGGGGTAGCTGGAACAGGCGGCCGCGGCGGCGGCCGAGGCGGTGCCGGCCGCGGCGGGGAGCAGCAGCGGCGCGCTGCCGGCGAGGACGAGGGCGGCGGTCACGGCGGCGATACGACGTCTCGACAAGGGATCAACTCCTTCGCGGAACACGGCCGCTCCCGCGACGAGGACATGCCGGGGCGAGGCCTCGCCCGCACGCGCCGACGGGGCCGGTCACGGCGTGGGGGCGGCCGTGGTGGGGGGTGTGCAGCACACTCAAGCGCTTTGGTCTGTACCAGTCAAGGGTTTAGACCAGTCACCGTGGCGCATACATGCCCACGCGGCGGCGTCACGAGATGCGGCGGCTCGCCCTCACGGCGCCGGCCGGCCTGCCATGATCACTCGATGGCCCGCCGCGCACGCCGTCCCGGCGGCCCGGGCCGCACCCGACCGCCCGACAACGGAGAAGGACCCCGCATGCGCAAGCTCGTCCATTACGTCGCCATCACGCTCGACGGCTTCATCGCGGGCCCCGACGGCGCGGACCCCACCGGCCCGGACGGCTTCTGGCCGATACCGGAGGACTACGTCCAGCACCTCGCGGCCGAGTATCCGGAGACGCTGCCCGTCCACGCCCGGCAGGCGCTGTCGGTCACGGCCGAGGGCACGCGCTTCGACACCGTGCTGGAGGGGCGGCGCAGCTACGAGATCGGCCTCGCGGCCGGCATCCCCGACGCCTACCCCCATCTGCGGCACCTCGTCTTCTCCCGGACCCTGACCGAGAGCCCGGCCCCGGCCGTCGAACTGGTCGCCGACGACCCGGTGGCCACCGTGCGGGAGCTCAAGCGGCAGGAGGGCAAGGACATCTGGCTGCTCGGCGGCGCCGAACTCGCGGGCTCCCTGTACGCCGAGATCGACACGCTGATCCTCAAGGTCGGCCCGGTGACGATCGGCGACGGGATCCCGCTGTTCTCCCGCAAGGCCGCCTTCGACCCGCGCACCTGGACGCTCGCGGACCACACGGTGCTCAAGGGCGGCGCGGTGTTCCTCACGTACACACGGACCGGCGAGTAGCCGCCGGCGCGGGGCCGGCGGCCAGGCGCTCCGGGCGGGCCGCTCCCCCCCTACACATAAAGGAGAAATAAGAGCACAATGGGACTAACGCGGCGCTTACCGCATACCGCACCAGCCGCGGCCAGGCCTGCTAGTCGAAGGAGACGACCATGGCCAACGTCTCTCACCAACGCGGAGATCTCTCCAGCCATCCGGACGCACCGGAGATGCGGGCACGCTACGAACGCGTCCTCGGCAGCCGTGACGTGGCCTTCGTGGACGGGCCGGTGTTCCTGCTCGGCCTCTACTGCGCGGTGTCACCGTGGATCCTCCACTACACGACGAGCCAGCCGCCGCTCGTGACGCACAACCTGATCGTCGGCATCGCGATCGGTCTGCTCGCCCTCGGGTTCACGGCGGCCCCCTCGCGCATGTACGGCCTCAGCGGAGCCATGTGCGCGCTGGGCATCTGGATGATCATCTCTCCATGGGTCGTGGGCACCAACCCTGATGCCGGGGTGATCTGGAACAACGTCGTCATCGGCGCCCTCACCGTGATCCTGGGCACGGCCTGCGCCGCCACGGCGGCCAGGGCGGCATCCAAGTCGTCGTAGAGGCCCGACCCCCGCTCCCCCCGGCCGGTCCGCGTCGCCTCGCGGGCCGGCCTCTCTGCGACTGCCGCCACGGGCAGCGGGAAGACGCTCCTCAGCGGAGGACAGGGAAAGGGGAGACATGGAGATCGACGGCATCATCAGCGCCCTCGTCATCGGCATCGTCATCGGCGTCCTGGGCCGCCTGGTCGTCCCGGGCCGCCAGCGCATCGGCATCCTGTGGACCATCCTCGTCGGCATCGCCGCCGCCCTCATCGGCTCGGCCCTCGCGTCGGCGCTCGGGGTGGCGGACACCAACGGCGTGGACTGGGTGGAGTGGCTGATCCAGATCGCCCTCGCGGCGGTGGGCGTGGCGGCCCTGGACCGGGCGAAGCTGAACCGCTGAGACGCGGCGTCCTTTCCGGCGGCGGTGGCTGTCCCACGGGCGGTGACGTTTCACGCCTCGTGGGACAGCCACCGTTCGTGCGCGTCCCCCCGGCCGGGTCCCGGTCTACGGGGCGTAGACGTACGGTGTCGTCACCGTCAGCTCGGTGAAGCCCAGGCGGCTCAGGATGGGGCGGCTCCGGGGGGACGCGTCCACATGGAGGCGGGAGTAGCCGCGGGCGGCGGCCATACGCGCCCGGTGGGTGATCAAGGCGCGGTAGACGCCTCGGCCCCGCCACTCCGGCACCGTGCCGCCGCCCCACAGGCCCGCGAAGCTCGTGCCCGGGGTCAGTTCCATGCGGGCCGCGCCGACCGGGACGTCGCCGGCCAGGGCGAGGACGGCGACGACCGTGTCCGGGGTGCCGGTCAGGGCGTCGAGCAGCTGGCGGCGGAGGCGGGACGCGTCGTCGCCGAAGGCGCGTTCGTGCACCTCGGCGACCTGGTCCACGCCGGTGCGGTCGGTGACCGGGAGGACGCGGACGCCGTCGGGGACCTCCGCGGTCAGCGCGAGCGCGTCGATCTCCGCCGCCATCAGCGTCTCGTCCGGCCCGGGCGTGAAGCCGGCCGCCACGAGACGCCGGCCCAGGTCCGCCGGGAGGTCGTGGGCGTACAGCTTCCACTCGAAGGGGAGGCCCCGGGCCGTGTAGTGCGCGATCTGCTCCGTGATCGCCGCGTCCGCCTCCTCCGCCGAGGTGAAGCCGGACCAGACGACTCCGTTCCAGCCGTGTGCGGGGGCTGTGCGGCGTACCACCCGGCCCACGCGTTCCACGACGTCGTCGGGGCCGTCGGCGTGGGCTCCCTGGCGTGTCTCGCGGTCGTAGAGGGTGAGCAGGGCGGCCGGTGCGCTGGTGGAGGGCATGGCGGGAGTGCATCATCCGCCGGTCGCGGCGGCAACGGATTAAGGTGGCCGGCGATCACGCCGTCGAGAGGACGGCCGGAGGGACGGGACGACGACCATGGCTGTGCGGGACGACGAACTGCCGTACCTGCGGCGCTGCGTGGAGCTCGCCGCCGAGGCGCTGGAGGCGGGCGACGAGCCGTTCGGGTCGGTGCTGGTGTCCGGGGACGGCACCGTGCTCGCCGAGGACCACAACCGGGTGGCCTCCGGCGACCGCACCCGGCACCCCGAGTTCGAGCTGGCGCGCTGGGCGGCCGCGCACATGACGCCCGAGGAGCGGGCCGCCGCCACCGTCTACACCTCGGGCGAGCACTGCCCGATGTGCGCCGCCGCCCACGCCTGGGTGGGCCTGGGACGCATCGTGTACGTCGCCTCCTCCGAGCAGCTGACGTCCTGGCTGACGGAGCTGGGCGCGGCCGCGCCGCCCGTGCGGCCGCTGCCGGTCTCCGCGATCGCCCCGGAGGTGACCGTGGACGGGCCGGTGCCCGAACTGACCGACGCGATCGCGGCGTTGCACCGGCGGTTCCATCGGCAGGGCGACTGACGCGGCCCGCCCCCGGTCCGGCCGGCGCGGCGGACCCGGGGGCGGGGGGAGCGTTTGTGTGAGGGCGGTCAGACGCCCGCGCGGAGCCGGGCGCGGCGGTAGAGGGCGACTCCGCCCAGGAACATCGCGGCGCCGCTGGCCAGCACCGGGAGCGTGTGGTCGGCGCCGGTCTCGGCGAGCGCGACCTGCTCCGCCGGGGCCGCGTGCCGCGGCGCCGGGGCGGGCAGCGTGCGGGCCGGCACGGTCCGCTCGGGCTCGGGCTCCGGGTGCTCACCAGGGGTGTTGACGGAACTGTTGTCCGTCGACGGGTTGCCGATGCCGACCACGTTCACGCTGTTCCCCGTCACGTTGACCGGGGCGTGCACCGGGAGCTGCACGCCGTTGCCGGACAGCAGGCCCGGCGAGCCGTGCGCGTCGCCCTCGGCGGAGGCGCCGGACACGCCGGAGGCGCCCTGCGCGGAGCCGGACGAACCGTGCGAGGCGTCCTCGTGCCGTACGTCCTCGTTGACGCAGGTGTTGCCCGCGGCCGGGTTGAGGAGGCCCACCACGTTCACCGTGTTCCCGCACACGTTCACCGGGACGTGCACCGGGAGCTGAACGCTGTTCCCGGACGCCACTCCGGGCGATCCGGCCGCGACGCCCTCCGCCCCGGAATCGGCGTACGCCGGCATCGCCACGGCCATCGCGCCGGACGCGGCGGCGACGGCGATCACACCGTTTCGGGTAACCCTTCGCATAGGTTCCCTGCCCTTCCAGACTTGGTCGCGAGCGTTCGCCCGCCACCGGATAGAACGCGGACGTGGCATCCGGGTTATGGCTCCTCCGTATGCCGCAGCCGGTTCACCCCATAGGGGGTCCCGGGGTTCGAACCTCCGGCAAAGCGCGTCGAACTCCCGGTGCCCGAACGCGGGGACGCGGGCCGGTCACCGGCGGCGCACGGCCGACGGGCGGGCGCGGCGGGGCCCGCTTATGGTGGGCGAGGGCGCCGGTCGGGGCGCCTTGGGAGGCTTCGATGCTGGGCGAGCTGTCCGAGCGACTCCGGGGCGGTCACCACGCGAACGCGCTGCCGCCCTCCTTCCGGCGCGGCGCGGCGGCCGGAGCGGCCGGGCTGGTCCTGCTGGCGACGGGTCTGACGGCCACCGCGCGCGACGAGCCCGGCCTGAGCCGCTTCTACGACCAGAAGATCGAGTGGGCCGCCTGCGAGGGCACGGAGCTGCCGCAGGACCTCCAGTGCGGGACGGTCACCGTGCCGCTCGACTACGCCGACCCCGGCAAGGGCACCCTGGAGCTGGCGCTCGCCCGCTACCGCGCGTCCTCCGACGACCCTCGCGGCTCGGTGCTGCTGAACTTCGGCGGTCCGGGCGGCTCCGGGGTGCAGGGCCTGGCCTACGGCCGCGAGGACTTCCTCGGTCTGACCGACGACTACGACGTGGTGTCGTTCGACCCGCGGGGTGTGGGCCGTTCCTCCCCCGTGAGCTGCGGGGCCGATGCCACCAGCCGCGCGCTGGAGGCGACCGGCGGCGAGGAGACGGACGATCCGCGCGACGCGCTGCGGCAGTTGCGCGAGGTGGCGGCGGAGTGCGAGAAGCGCTCCGGGCCGGTCCTCGCCCACATGGGCACCGTGGACGTGGCCCGCGACCTGGACGTGATGCGCCAGGCGCTGGGCGACAGGAAGCTCAACTACCTCGGGTTCTCCTACGGGACCCGGCTCGGCGCGGTGTACGCGGCCCGGTTCCCCGACAAGGTGGGCCGGATGGCGCTGGACGGCGTGGACACGCTCACCGAGCCCCTGGCCGAGCAGGGGCTCGCCGGCGCGCGGGGGCAGCAGACGGCGCTGGAGAACTTTCTCGCCTGGTGCACCGAGGAGCTCGCCTGCCCGTTCGGGCAGGACGCGCGCGCCGCCCGCGAGCAGGTCGTGGACCTGGTGCGCTCCCTCGACGACACCCCGGTGCCGACCGACTTCGGCTACGAGTTCACCGGCCAGGACCTGGCCGGCGCCCTCGCGCAGGGTCTCTACACCAAGGAGATGTGGCCGGTGCTGCAGCAGGCGCTCGCCCAGCTGATGGAGGACGGCGACACCAGCGGTGTGGAGTCCCTCGCCTCCGGCGGGATGGCACCCGCGCCCGCCCCGGCCCCGGCACGCGACGACGAGCCCCTCGCCGACGAGGAGGACATCCCCCTGGACAACCTCCCGGCGGCGCTGATGGCGGTGAACTGCGCCGACGACCCCGACCGTCCGGACGAGGAGCAACTCACCGAGGAGCTCACCCGCTTGCGCGCCGCGTACGAGGAGGCCTCCCCGGTGTTCGGACCGTACCGGCTGGCACAGGTGGTGCTGTGTCACGGCCGTCCGAAGGGGACCGACTACATCCGGGAGAAGGTCAAGGACCTCGACACCCCGAAGATGCTGCTGGTCGGCACCCGCGGCGACCCCGCCACCCCGTACCACTGGACGGAGCAGACGGCGAAGCGGCTGGGTCCGTCGGCCGTGGTGCTGGACAACCGCAACGACGGCCACACCGGCTACGGTTCGTCCGACTGCGTCCACCGCAAGGTCGACGACTTCCTGCTCTACGGCTCCCTGCCGCCGAGCGGGAGTTCCTGCGGCACGGAGGACGAGGACCGCATCTGACGCGGTCCCCGCTACCCGGAGGCCTCCTCGGCACCGCCCGCCTCGTCCCTGTCCGCGTCCCCGCCGGGCCGCAGTGCCCGGGCGGCCTCCCCGGCGTCCGGCACGGACACCGCGAGCCGTACGAACGGCGCCGGGGGCCGGAGGTCCAGGAGCACCACCGGGACGCCCGCCCGTACGGCGACGAAGTCGCGACCCCGCACATGCTCCCGCTCCCCCACGCAGAACCGGCCCGGCCGGCAGCGCCCGACCACCGGCGTGCCGCGCATCGCGCGCCACCAGTCGGGCTCCACCCCGGTCGCCGCCACCCACGCCCGCGGCACCCGCACCGCGCGGCGGCGTGCGAGCAGCGCCTCCCGCCACGCCAGCCGGACGACGACGGTCCACCCGTCCGCGTCCCGCTCCACGACCAAGCGCGCCATCGGCGGTCACCTCCCCCACCAGCGTGCACCCGCGGCCCGCCGGACCGCCGTGCGCCCGGCGGGCGCTTTGCCCCGAATGCCCTACCGCGGATTCCGCCCTATGGTGCTGTCATGGAGCACGATCTGAGTCCCTCCGCCCTCGCCGAGCTTCGCCGGCCGCGCCCCTACCCGGCGGTGTCGGTGCTGACGCCGACCCACCGCCGCGACCCGCTGAGCACCGAGGACGCGGTGCGGCTGCGCACCATGGTGGCCGAGGCGAAGAAGAGGCTGGAGTCCGATCCCGCGGTCCCCCGGGACCGGCGCGCCGACGTGGCCGCCCAGCTGGACCGGGCCCTGGCCGAGGTCGATCTCGCGCACACCGAGGACGGCCTGGTCATCTTCGCGGCCCCGGGCGAGCACCAGGTGTGGTCGCTGGCGCGCAGCGTCCCGGAGCGCGTGGTGCTCTCGGACACGTTTCTGACCCGCAACCTGGTCTCCGCGCAGACGGCGGAGCGCCCGTTCTGGGTGCTGTCCGTCGCCGCCGACCGGGCCACGCTGTGGAGCGGCGGCCCGGACCGGGTGACGGAGGAGCGCGCCGGCGGCTTCCCGCTGATCCGCGAGGAGCCCAACTTCGACCCGGAGCGGCTGGAGCGGGTCGGCGACCAGCCCAGCAGCTACCGGGACGAGGACACCCGCCGCTTCCTGAAGGAGGCGGCCACGGCGCTGACGTCCCTGGTGCGCGCCCATCCGAGGCCGCTGTACCTCACCGGCGAGCCGGCGGCGCTGTCGCTGCTGTGCGAGTTCGGCGGCGCCTGCAAGGACGCCGTGCAGGTGCCGCGCGGCGGACTGGTGCACGGAACGCCGGAGATGGTGTGGCAGGCGGTGCGGCCGGTGCTCGAGGAGCAGGACCGCAGGCGGGCCGAGGACGTGGCGCGGGAGCTGGAATCCGCGCGCAGCCGCAAGGAGTTCGCGGCCGGTGTCGACGAGCTGTGGCAGAACGCCCGCGAGGGGCGGATCCGGCTACTGGCCGTCGAGGAGAACTACCGGATCACGGTCCGCGACGACGGCGAGCATCTGATCGTCGCCGAGGACGGCGACCTCGACGCCCGCGAGGACATCGTGGACGAGATCGTCGAGCAGTGCCTGGAGACCGGCGCCGAGGTGCGTTTCGTGCCGGACGGCGCGCTCGGGGACGCGCAGGGCATGGCGGCGGTGCTGCGCTACTGACGGGCGGGGGTGGTACGCGGAGCGACCGCCGCATACCACCCTCGAACGAACAGCCGAGTATCGAACAGGTGAGTGAGCTGGACAGGGCTGCCTGACGGCCCGTCAGTTCACTTGCGTACCATGGGAGTTGGGGCGTCCGGCGAGCACCGGGTGACTACCTCGCGGTAACTCCGTGAAGACGGTGGCATATGCCAAAGGCACCACCTTATCGTGTGTTGCCGAATCCCTTACAGGCCGTGGCGGGCTGTGCAACAGTCGTAACGGTCCCTCCGCCCGCCCGAAGGCCGTATCGTCCCGCATCGGAGCCCGTCATGCCGTCCCCCCTCTCCGCGGACCGCCCCGCCGCCCGGCCGCCGGGATGCGGCCCGGTCGACGCGCTCATCTCGCAGACCCGGCGGCTCAAGGGCGAGGTGGACGCGGTGCGCCGGGACACCCCGGCCGACGCGGGAGATCCCCGGGAGCGGTGGCGTCGCGCGCTGTACGACCTGGCGATGCACCAGCTCGACGACCTGGACGAGCACCTGGCGCAGCTGCGGGACGACCCGCCGCCCGCGCCCGGCGCGTCCGCCGAGGAGTCGCCCGCGCCGTCGGCCGCGCCCCGCGCCTCCCTGCTCAGCCGGGTCGGCAGCGCGGAGTGGGACCTCCTCACGGACGAGGTGAGCTGGTCCGGCGAGCTGTACCGGATCCTCGGCCGCGACCCGGCCGCTCCCCCGCTCACCCTCGACGAACTGCCCTCCCTCGTGTGCGACGAGGACCGGCCGCGACTGACCGAGATGGTCACCGGCTGCCTGGTCGACGGCCGCCCCATCGACGGGGAGTTCCGCGTGGTGCACGCGGACGACGGCATACGGACCGTGCACATGATGGGCGAACCGGTGCTCGGCGCCGACGGCAGCACCGTCTCAATGTGGGCGGTCCTGCGCGACGTCGGCGAACTGCGCCGCTGCCGGAGAACGGTGAGCGAGACCCGTGACTCGCTGCACCGGCACCGGCACGCCGCCGCGCGGAGCGAGCACCGGCTCGCGGTCGAGCTGCAGGAGGCCGTGCTTCCGGCGTGGCACGGCTCCCTGCGGTTCCCGCGGCGCGGCTCACGCGCCCTGGACGTGGCCGCCGCCCAACTGCCGCCCTCCGCACAGGCGTCGGTCGGCGGCGACTGGTACGACGCCCTCGAACTGTCCGACGGCGCCACCCTGCTCGGCGTCGGCGAGCTGACCGGACACGGCGTGGGCGCCGCGTCCGGCGTGGCCATGCTGCTCGGCGCGGTCCGGGGCATGGCGCTGGCCGGCACCGCGCCCGGCCCGCTCCTTGACTGCCTCGACCGGCTGCTCGACACCACCGCCCAGCCGGCCCTGGCCGGCGCCATCTGCCTGCGCTACCGGCACGACACCCGCACCGCGGTGTGGGCACTGGCCGGCCTCCCCGCCCCGCTGCTCTACCGCGGCCGGGCGGGGCGGGCGCTCGACGCGCCGCAGGGTGCGCTGCTGGGCGCCGCCCCGGGCTCCGTACACGGGCAGGCCGAGGAGACCCTCGAGGTCGGCGACCTGCTCCTGCTGCACACCGACGGCCTGGTGCCCGGGCACACCGGGACGGCCGCCGTCCACCGGCTCCTCGCCCTGGCGCCCCGGTTCGCCGGGGGCCGTTCCGCCCAGGACTGCGTCCGGGAGGTCGTACGGGAGTTCGGTGAAGGGGAGCGTGCCGAGCACGCCTGTGTGCTGGTGGCGCGCGTCGCCTCCTGACGGGGGCGTACGCGTGACAGGTGGCGCGTGACCCTCAGGCCCGCGCGGTCCCGCCCTTGCCCCGCGGTCTGGGCAGCGTCAGCTCGATCTCCTCCCGCAGTTCCTTGATCCGCGGGTACGAGGCGTACTCGGCGGTCAGCCGGTACATCTGGCGCAGCCGGTCCCAGGTGCGGCGCGAGGAGTTCTGGCCCATCGACACCAGGGCGAGCCGCGCGAAGCGGTCGGCCTGCTCGGGGTCGTCGGCGATGAAGCACGCGGAGGCCATCGACAGGAAGTCGAAGATCTTCGACCGCTGCTGGGCGTCCACCCGCAGGGCCAGCGCCTTGTCCGCGTAGTGCTGGGCGTGGACGGCCGCGCCCGGCTCGAACTCCGCGAGCGTGCGGTAGGCGAGGGCCTGCATGCCGTACAGATCCGCCTCGTTGAACAGCTGCATCCAGTTCGGCGGCGGCACGTCGCCCTTGTCGGAGACGAACAGGTCCTCCGCCTGGCCCAGGGTGCGGCGCATGGCCTGGCCCTTGCCCATGGACGCCTGCGCCCAGGCCTCGATGGTGTGGAACATGGCGCGGGTGCGCGGCAGGACCTGCTCGCCCGAGCCGGACTGGGCGAGCTTCATCAGGTCCAGCGCCTCGTCGGGCCGGCCCAGGTGCACCATCTGGCGGGCCGCGCGGGACAGCGCCTCGCCGGCGCGCGGGCGGTCGCCGCCCTCCCGTGCCGCGTGGGCGGCGATGACGAAGTACTTCTGCGCCGTCGGCTCCATGCCGACGTCGTGCGACATCCAGCCGGCGAGGACGGCGAGGTTGGCGGCGACGCCCCACAGGCGCCGCTGCAGATGGGGCGGGTGGTGGTAGGCGAGCATGCCGCCCACCTCGTTGAGCTGTCCCACGACCGCCTTGCGCTGGAGTCCGCCGCCGCGGGCGGCGTCCCAGGCGCGGAACACCTCCACGGAGCGCTCCAGTTCCTCGATCTCCTGCGACCCGATGGGGGCGGCCTCGTAGCGGTCGAACCCGGCGGGTTCGGCGTGCAGGGGATCGTGCAGGCGGGGGGCGTCTGCGGTCAGGGCCGGATCGGTGTGCAGCCAGTCGTGCATGGCGCTGCTGAGTGCGGAGCCCGCGGTGAGGGCGGCGCCCGCACCCACCAGGCCGCGTCGGTTGAGCATGAGGTCCATTCCCGTGAATTCGGTGAGGACCTCGGCCGTCCGCTCGGGCGCCCACGGCATTCCGTCGGGATGTTCCGCACTCCCGGCGCGTGGCCGTTTCCCCGTACGCCCGTGCCGGACCAGACCGAGATCCTCGATGGTCACGACACGGCCGAGACGCTCGGTGAACAGAGCCGCCAGCACCCGCGGCACCGGATCGCGCGGGATCTCTCCCATGTCGATCCACCGCCGCACCCGGGAGGTGTCGGTCGCCAGCTGCGGATGGCCCATGGCCGCCGCCTGCCGGTTCACCAGCCTCGCGAGTTCGCCCTTGGACCAGCCGGCCAGGCCGAACAGGTCCGAGAGCCGGGTGTTGGGTTGTCCGCTCACGTCAAGCCCCCAGGTTCTCGGCTGAGTTGACAGTAGCCCGGTGGGGTGTGCCGGGCGACTATTCGCCAGGGTTCGCCAGGGTCCGCCAGATGGTGTGCCAGGGGCCCTCGGGTGTCGAGTAGGAACGCGCCACCACGACCCCGTCGCCGCAGGGGCATTCCCCCAGGGTGCGGCCGGGCGGCCGGGTTGGGTGGTGCGCTGACGTCGCAGGCACACGAAGGGATCTGTATCACCCATGTACGCAGCATCGTCCTCCGTGTCCGCCCCGCCCCGGCCGCTGCGTCCGCGTCCGTCGGACAGCGGCCCCTACCTCGCCCCCGCGCGCCCGGCGGCCCCCGTGCTCGGCGCGGGCAACGCACGGCGCCTCGCGGGACCGGGCACCCAGCCGCTCAGCGGGAGGCTCGACCTGTCCGGCGCACAGGGCGCGCAGCTGCGCACGGCGCTCGCGTCGGTGCACCGCATCTGTCCGGAGTTCGCGCCGGTCCAGGTGCTGCGCCGCACCGGCCGGTCGGTCCTCCTGGTCGGCACCACGGGCCGCAGCACGGCGGTCGCCAAGTGCTTACTGGACCACTCCCCCGCGTGGAGCGAGCGCATCCGGCACGAGATAGCGGCATACCGCTCGTTCGTCCGGCAGCGTCCGCCCGTACGGGCGCCCCGGCTGATCGCAGCGGACCCGGACAACTGCACGCTCGTCATCGAGCGCCTGCCGGGACGAGTGGCGGCGCTCCAGCGGCATCCGGCTCAGGCGCCGCCGAGGGCGGACATCAGGGCGGCACTCGGCGCGATCTGCCGGCTCAACTCCTGGCGGCCGCCCGCCGGGACGTTCCACGCGCCGCTGGACTACGCGGCCCGCATCAACCGGTACCACGAGCTGGGTCTGCTCACCGACCGGGACCTCGGGGACCTGCAGAAGCTGCTGCACGGCATCGCCGTGGCGACGGGCCGGCAGGGCATGGGGCAGTTCTGCCACGGCGACGCGCTGCTCTCCAACATCCTCATCTCACCGGCCGGTCCGGTGCTGGTGGACTGGGAGCACGCGGGCTGGTACCTGCCGGGCTACGACCTGGCGACCCTGTGGTCGGTGCTCGGGGACGCCCCGGCGGCCCGGCGCCAGATCAGCCAGATCGCCCAGTCGGCCGGCCCCGCCTCGCGCGACGCGTTCCTGGTGAACCTGATGCTCGTGCTGACCCGGGAGATCCGCACCTGCGAGACGGCCGTGCAGCGTTCGATGCACGAGCCGGCGGCAGTGCCCGCGGGGGGCCAGCCGGGCGGCGTGCCGTCCGGTGAGGAGCAGCGGCTGCTGCTGCGCCGGCTGCACGACGACTGCCAGATGGCCCGCAAGGCCGTGCGCGCCGCGGTCGGCACCCGCTGAGCCGCGCGGCGCGACCGCCCCGCCGACGCCCGTACGACTGCCCGCAGGCGACGACCGCCGCGGGCAGTCGGGCCGTCCCGGGGCAGGGACGGTATACGGCCACATACGGCCCTCGCACGAGGGCGGGCGGGGACGCCACCGGTGTAGACCGCTGACGCGCCGCAGGTCCGCCGGGGCCCGCCACGAAACCTCGCCACACCCCGATTGACAAGGGAATTCGCCTCCTCCTGGGCATGATTGACGGATCATCGGCCTGCCGGTACCACTGACGGGTCGCACGACCGTCCCCAGGAGGCTGCATTGCGAGATCTCGCCACCGAGCCCGGCCGTGCGGCCGGGCCGTCCCAACGCGCCGTCCGGGGCGCCCTCGGCGCCCTGGCCGCGGCCGCGTTGACGCTGCCCCTGCTGGGCGCGGCGCCCGACCCGGCCCCGCCGGCCACCGCCCGGCTGCAACAGGCGTTCGCCTCCGCGGCGGCCGCGTACGACGTCCCGGAGAGCGTGCTGCTGGGCGTCTCCTATCTGCAGTCCCGCTGGGACGCGCACGGCGGCGCCCCGAGCGTCACCGGCGGCTACGGGCCCATGCACCTGACCGACGCGCGTACCGCGCTCGCCTCCGCCGGGCACCACGCGACCGGGTCCGAGGACCCGCGCGGCGACGACGCCCGTCCTACGCTGCGCCCCTCGGACCTCGGCCTGGACACGGCCGAGCTGCCGGACCGGCTGACCACCCTGCCGAGGGCGGCCCGGCTGACCGGCCTGGACGCGCAGACGCTGCGCGAGGACCCGGCGGCGAACGTGGCGGGCGGCGCCGCCCTGCTGGCCGAGGCGCAGCGCCGCCTGGGCGAGCCGGCCGGCGACGACCCGGCCGACTGGTACGGAGCGGTGGCGCTGTTCTCCGGCGCCGACGATCAGGCCTCGGCGACGGCGTACGCGAACGAGGTGTTCGCGGTGATCCGGGACGGCGAGGAGCGGGTCACGGACGCCGGGCAGCGGGTCGCCCTGGACCCGGACCCGGACCTGGCGCCCGACCCCTCGGCGCTGGAGCGCGCCGGGCTGCGCGAGGGCTCCTCGGCCGGCACGGAGTGCCCGCGGACGGTGTCCTGCGAGTGGATCCCGGCGCCCTACGAGGAGTTCGGCGACGGCGACTACGGCAACCACGACCTGGGGAACCGGCCCGCCTCGCAGCGGATCCGGTACATCGTCGTGCACGACACGGAGGGCGCCTGGGAGGGCGTCCTCGACATGGTCCAGGACCCGACGTACGTGTCCTGGCAGTACAGCCTGCGCTCCACCGACGGCCACATCGCGCAGCACGTGAAGGCGAAGGACGTCGCCTGGCACGCGGGCAACTGGTACGTCAACGCGGCGTCGATCGGCCTGGAGCACGAAGGATTCCTCACCGACCCGGACGCCTGGTACACGGAGGCCATGTACCGGTCCTCGGCCCGGCTGGTGACGTACCTGGCCGGCAAGTACGGCATCCCGCTGGACCGGCAGCACATCCTCGGCCACGACACGGTGCCGGGCACCACCACGGCCACCATCCCGGGCATGCACACCGACCCCGGCCCGTACTGGGACTGGCGGCACTACTTCGAGCTGCTCGGCAGCCCGCTGAAGGCCACGGGCACGAAGAACTCGGGAGTCGTCACGATCCGGCCCGACTACGCCACCCACCGGCCCGTCTTCACCGGCTGCGAGACCGCAGGGGAGCCCTGCGCCCCGCACGGGTCGAGCGCGGTGCGGCTGTACTCCGACCACGACGTGAACTCCCCGCTGATCAGGGACGTCGGCCTCGGCTCCACGCCCACCACCGGGGTGAACGACCTGTCCTCGCGGGTGTCCACGGGCCAGCAGTACGCGGTGGCGGACCGCTGGGGCGACTGGACGGCGATCTGGTACCTGGGGCAGAAGGCCTGGTTCCACAACCCGGCGGAGAACCCGGTCGCCGTGCCGGCCAGGGCGAGGATGATCACCCCGCGCGAGGGCCTGGAGTCCGTCCCCGTGTACGGGCGCGCGTACCCGGAGGCGTCGGCCTACCCGCCGGGGGTGCCGGCGCAGACCGTGTCGCCGCTGCCGTACAAGGTGCTCGCCGGGCAGCGGTACGTGACCGGCGGCAAGGTGCCGGCCGAGTACTACTACGCGGTGACCTTCGACCCGGCCTCGCACCAGGTGGTGCGCGGGAAGGAGCAGTACTACGAGGTCCAGTTCGGCCACCGGGTCGGCTTCGTGCGGGCGGCGGACGTGGCGGTGGTGTCGTCGTAGCGCGGGAGCGCCACCACGCGGCGGGCGCCCTCGGACCCATGAGGTCCGGGGGCGCCCGCCGTCGTCCGTGGGTGGGGTCAGCCCTGCTGGAACAGCTCCGCCGGCAGCGGCTTGAGGAGGGCGTACAGGTCGTCGGTGATCGGGCGGTCCCAGGCGGCGATGGTCACCAGGACGTTGTCGCTACGGTCGAACTGCACGCAGGAGATCCGGTTCTCGGACAGCTTGACGCGGCGGACGATCAGCAGGTTGTCGCCCTGCATCACGGGCACGTCCTCCGTGCCGACGACGGTGACCTCCTCGTCGTTCTCCAGCGCCAGCAGCAGCTGACCGACCTCGAAGGGCACCTCGCCCTCGGGGACGTCACGCGCCGGGGAGCCCTCGGGGAGGTTGCCGATGATCATCGCGGGACCACGGCCGCCGAACAGGTCGTAGCGCAGGAAGACGCCCTGGCAGGTTCCGTCGGGGGCGGGCAGCAGCCCCGCGCCCAGGTTGCCGGGCCAGTCGCCCGGGTCCATGGCCAGTACGTCGAAATCGGGCCCGGCGGGTGTGGCACTACGGCGGCGGAGGAACGACATGCCGCCATGGTACGTGGCCGGTACGCGATGCGGACGGTCGGGCGGAAGCCTCGTGGCCCCCTCCGGGGCCCGGTCCGGCGGTCCCCGGGTCACTCCTCGGCGGGTGCGGGCGGGACGACCGCGACCGGGCTCCGCGCGTGGAGCAGGACCGCCTGGGTGACCGAGCCCATCATGCGGGCGGGCGCGAACAGACGGCGGCGGTGGCGGCCCACCACGACCACCGAGGCGTCCGAGGACTCGCCGACCAGGTGACCGGCGGCGTCCCCGGGCAGGACGACGACCTCGGCGGCGACCTCCGGGTGCCGCTCGCGGCAGGGGGCGAGCAGACCGTCGGCGAGGACACGCGTCTCGTGCTCCATGGCCTCCTGGTCGACCTGCGCGGGCACCACCTCGCCGGGCAGCAGCACCGTCTGCAGCGGCCACGGGTACGCGGTGACGACGCGCAGGCCGGTGCGGCGCAGGGCGGCCTCGGTGAAGGCGAACTCCAGCGTCGCCGTGTCGGGGCTGTCGGCGCTCACCCCGACGACCACCGGGCCGTCCTGGTGCAGCGGCGCCTCCTCCTCGCCGCCGCGCCCCGGGCGGGGCACCACGACCACCGGGCACCCGGCGTCCCTGGCGGCGGCCAGGGAGTTCGACCCGAGCAACAGGCTGGCGAAGCCGCCGCGGCCCCGCGAGCCGAGCACCAGCAGCCGGGCCTCCGTGCCGGTCTCGGGCAGCAGCGCGCCCGGCACGCCCTCGGTGACGACGTACTCGACGGACGCCGTGCCGCCGAGTTCGTCCACCCGAGCGCGGGCCTGCGCGAGCACCGGGTCCTCGTCCGCGCCGGGGGGTCCGGCGTCCTGTGCGTCCTGCCGGGTGCGGGGCGGGTCCGCGCGGACGTGCAGGACGCGCAGGGTGGCCCTGTGCCGCCGGGCGGCGTCCAGGGCCCACTCCAGGGCGCGCAGTCCGTCCGAGGATCCGTCCACCGCCGCGACCACCGGCTGGTCGTCCATGTGCCTCGCCTCCGGATACGGCATCGGGTCCGCGCCGTTCCCTGGCGGTCCGGCGTGGCTCTCTGCTGATCACGTGTCCGGAAACGCGCGCGGCACACGTCGCGGGGCGGGTCGGGTCAGGTCAGGTCGAAGTCGCCCTCTCGCGCGCCCGACACGAAGGCGCCCCACTCGGCGGGGGTGAAGATCAGGGAGGGGCTCTCCGGCCGGCCGCTGTTGCGCATGGCGATGAAGCCCTCCACGAAGGCGATCTGGACATCGCCCAGACCCCTGCTGCCGGACTGCCACTGTGCGTTGCTGAGGTCCAGCTCGGGCTTGTCCCAGCCCGTGAGCGGGCGCTGCTGGGTGGTGCTCTCGGCCACGTCCGTGCTCCTCCCGGTTGTCGTCCGCGGCCAGCCTAGCGAGGGGTGTGTCCTGCGGACAGTGCACGTGAGGGGGGCGTTGCGGGCGCCACGCCCTTGGCCCCGTCCCTTCGGGAAAAGTGCAGGCCGGGCTCTTGCACCGGGCGGGGGCCGGCTGCGTTACTGGGGCCCGTGGCAAGCGACCGAATGATCGGTCGTCCGGAATGGGATGGTGAAGGGAAGGTCCTGATGACTCAGGCGGCGGACCTGCTGGACCCGGCGGAGCGGCTCGACCTCGACGGGTTGCGGGCCCTCCAGCTGGAGCGGCTGCGGAACTCCTTGCGGCACGCGTACGAGAACGTGCCGTTCTACCGGGAGTCCTTCGACAAGGCGGGCGTCCACCCCGACGACTGCCGTTCGCTGTCCGACCTGTCCCGCTTCCCCTTCACCACCAAGGCGGACCTGCGGGAGAACTACCCGTACGGGATGTTCGCCGTCCCGCGCGAGCGGATCCGCCGGCTGCACGCCTCCAGCGGCACCACCGGCCGCCCCACGGTCGTCGGGTACACGGAGAACGATCTGTCCATGTGGGCCGACATGGTCGCCCGGTCGCTGCGCGCGGCGGGCGGCAGGCCCGGCGACGTGGCGCACATCGCCTACGGGTACGGCCTGTTCACGGGCGGCCTCGGCGCCCACTACGGCGCCGAGCGGCTCGGCTGCACGGTGATCCCCGCGTCCGGCGGCATGACGTCCCGGCAGGTCACGCTGATCCAGGACCTGAAGCCGTCGGTCATCATGGTGACCCCGTCCTACATGCTGACCCTGCTCGACGAGTTCGAGCGCCAGGGCGTCGACCCGCGCTCCACGTCGCTGCGGGTGGGCGTCTTCGGCGCCGAGCCGTGGACGGAGCACATGCGCCGCGAGATCGAGGAGCGGTTCGCGATCGACGCGGTCGACATATACGGGCTGTCGGAGGTGATCGGCCCGGGCGTGGCGCAGGAATGCGTGGAGACCAAGGACGGGCTGCACATCTGGGAGGACCACTTCTTCCCGGAGGTCGTCGACCCGATCACGGGCGAGGGGCTGCCCGAAGGCGAGCAGGGCGAGCTGGTGTTCACCTCGCTCACCAAGGAGGCCATGCCGGTCGTCCGCTACCGGACCCGGGACCTGACCCGGCTGCTGCCGGGCACGGCGCGGGTGTTCCGGCGGATGGAGAAGGTGACCGGGCGCAGCGACGACATGGTGATCCTGCGCGGGGTGAACCTCTTCCCGACGCAGATCGAGGAAATCGTGCTGCGCACCCCGGGCGTGGCGCCGCACTTCCAGCTGCGGCTGACCACGAACGGCCGTATGGACGCGCTGACGGTGCGCGCGGAGGCCCGCCCGGACGCGGACGCGGCGACCCGTGAGGCGGCGGCCCGGTCCATCGTGCAGGCGGTGAAGGACGGCATCGGCGTCTCGGTCGGGGCGGAGATCGTCGACCCGGAGTCGCTGGAGCGGTCGGTGGGCAAGATCGGGCGCATCGTGGACCTGCGGGAGCGGCGGGACTGACTCGCGCCTCTGTCCACAGCCATTGACATCCGACACCCCTGACAGGAAAGTTTCATCCGGCGCGGCGATCTCCGGAAGTTACTTTCAGACGGCTCGGGGACAGGACTCGGGAGGGTGGACGGATGGCGAACGCGAGAGGGATGAGCCGGCGTCAAGTGGGCGTGGGGGCGCTGGCGTTGGGGGGTGCGCTGGCGTTCGCTGCGCTGCCCGCGGATCAGGCCGCCGCGGCGCCGTCCCGCGGGGGCGGCCGTCCCGCGCTGCGGCACGGGTCGGCGCGGGAGGCCGGGCTGCTGCCCGCGCCGCTGAGGCAACTCGTCGCCGACGCCGAGGCGTTCCTCCAGCCGTCCCCGCGACACCCCTGGTACGCGGGCGCCGTTCTGCTCGCCGGGCGGGGGCACACGGTGGCGCTGCACCAGCCCATCGGCATGGCCGTGCGCTACCAGGCGTACGACGAGGAGACGGACACCGGTGTCGAGTTCCCCGCGGACCGGCAGATCCCGATGGCCGAGGACACCGTCTTCGACCTGGCGTCGGTGTCGAAGCTGTTCACCTCGATCCTCGCCGTGCAGCAGATCGAGCGGGGCCGGCTGGCGCTGGAGGCGCCGGTCGCCTCGTACCTGCCGGACTTCGGCCGGGCCGGGAAGCAGGACGTGACGCTCCGCCAGCTCCTCACCCACACGTCCGGGTTCCGCGCGTGGATCCCGCTGTACGAGGCGCCGACGTACGAGGAGAAGGTGCGACGCGTCTACGACGAGGCGCTCGCCGCCCCGCCGGGCACCGCGTACCTGTACTCCGACCTGAACCTGATCTCCCTGCAGCTGGTGCTGGAGCACGTCACCGGCCGGCCGCTGGACGTGCTGCTCCGCGAGGAGATCACCGAGCCGCTCGGCATGCGCCGTACCCGCTACAACCCTCCGGCGTCCTGGAAGCCGAAGATCGCGGCCACCGAGGACGCGCGCAAGCCGTGGTCCGGGCTGGACCGCGGGCTGGTGTGGGGCGAGGTGCACGACGAGAACGCGTACAGCCTCGGCGGGGTCGCTGGCCACGCCGGTGTGTTCTCCGACGCGTGGGACCTGGCGGTCCTCGCGCGGACCCTGCTCGACGGCGGTGTCCACGGCCGGAACCGGATCCTGCGCCCGGAGTCGGTGGAGCTGATGTTCACCGACTTCAACACCGCGTTCCCGGGCGACGAGCACGGTCTGGGCTTCGAGCTCCACCAGCACTGGTACATGGGCGCGATGGCCACCCCGCGCACGGCCGGCCACACCGGTTTCACCGGCACCGCGCTGGTGCTCGACCCGACCACCGACTCGTTCCTCGTGGTCCTCGGCAACTCCGTCCACCCGGTGCGCAGATGGCGCTCCGGTTCGGCGCCCCGGGTGGCCGCCGCCAACCAGCTGGCCCGCGCGGTGCCGGTCCGCCCCGCCCGGGGACGCACGGCGTGGTTCTCCGGGATGGCGAGCGCGGCCACCGCGACCCTCGCCCTGCCGGCGCTGGACACCTCGTCCGGCGCGGCCCGGCTGAGCTGCGCGCTGTGGTGGGACACCGAGCCGAGGGCCGACGTCCTGGTGCTGGAGGCCTCGGCGGACGGCGGGACGACCTGGGAACCGGTGCCGTTCACGACGCGGCGGCGCGGCGCCGGTCCTGAGCAGCACCCCGGGGGCACGGCCACCGGCTGGTCGGGCCGCGTCTGGCACGATCTGACCGCCGATCTGCCGGCCGCGCCCGGCCTGGTCGTGCGCTGGCGGTACACCACGGACCGCCTGTACGTCGGGCGCGGCGCCTACGTCGACGGAATGCGCGTCGAGAAGGGCCGGCGGCCGCTCTTCGACGAGGCCCGCCCCGCCGACGCGGCCCTGCTCCGGGCGGAGGGCTGGAGCCGGGAGGACGGCTGAGGCGGACCCCGGCCGGCCGGGCCCTCAGGCCTGGCCGGCCTCCAGCACGGCCATCGCCGCGTTGTGCCCCGGCACCCCGCTGACCCCGCCGCCGCGCACCGCTCCGGCGCCGCAGAGCAGCACATTGGCGTGGGCCGTCTCCACGCCCCAGCGGCCGGTGCCGTCCTGGGCGTGGGGCCAGGACAGGTCGCGGTGGAAGATGTTGCCGCCGGGCAGCCCCAGGTCGCGTTCCAGGTCGAGCGGCGACTTGGCCTCGATGCAGGGGCGGCCGTCGGCGTCCGTGGCGAGGCAGTCGGCGATCGGCTCGGCCAGATGGGCGTCGAGCTGGGCCAGCGTCGACGTCAGCAGCTCCTCGCGCACCGCGTCGTTGTCCCGCTCGAACAGCCGCGCGGGGGTGTGCAGTCCGAACAGGGTGAGGGTCTGGTAGCCCTGCGCCGCGAGCTCGGGCCCGAGGATGGACGGGTCGGTGAGCGAGTGGCAGTAGATCTCCGAGGGCGGCGCGTCGGGCAGCCGGCCCGCGGCGGCCTGGGCGTGCGCGGTGGCCAGCTGCTGGTAGCCCTCGGCGATGTGGAAGGTGCCGGCGAACGCCTCGCGGGGGTCGACGGAGCTGTCGCGCAGCCGGGGCAGCCGCTTGAGCAGCATGTTCACCTTGAGCTGGGCGCCCTCGGCGTGTGGCGGGGGCGTGTCGCCGGTGAGCCGCGCCAGCTCCTCCGGGGAGGCGTTGACGAGGACGTGGCCCGCGGTGACGACGCCCTCGCCGTCGGCCGTACGGTGGGTGACCTCGGCGGTACGGCCGTCGGTCTCGATGCGCACGGCCTCGTGGCCGGTGGCGATGACGGCGCCGGCCGCGCGGGCGGCTTCGGCGAGCGCGTCGGTGACCGCGCCCATTCCGCCGACCGGGACGTCCCAGGCGCCGGTGCCGCCGCCGATGACGTGGTAGAGGAAGCAGCGGTTCTGCTTGAGGGACGGGTCGTGGGCGTCGGCGAAGGTGCCGATGAGGGCGTCGGTGAGGACGACGCCCCGCACCAGGTCGTCGGAGAAGCGCTCCTCGACGGCGACGCCCAGGGGCTCCTCGAAGAGGATCCGCCAGGCCTCCGCGTCGTCCACCGTGCGGCGCAGCTCCTCGCGGGTGGGCAGCGGCTCGGTGAGGGTGGGGAAGACCCGGCGGGCGACCCGGCCGGTCAGGTCGTAGAAGCCCTGCCACGCCTGGTACTCGCGGTCGGAGCCGGTGAGCCGGACGAACGCCTCACGCGTGCGCTCCTCTCCGCCGCCGACGAGCAGGCCGGTGGGCCGTCCGTCGCGCTCGGTGGGCGTGTACGAGGAGATGGTGCGGGTGCCGAGCCGGACGTCGAGCCCCAGGTCGGTGAGGATCTTCCGGGGCAGCAGGCTGACCAGGTACGAGTAGCGGGACAGGCGTGCGTCGACGCCGGCGAAGGGGCGGGTGGAGATCGCCGCGCCGCCGGTGTGGTCCAGCCGCTCCAGCACCAGTACGGAGCGCCCGGCACGGGCGAGATAGGCGGCGGCGACGAGACCGTTGTGGCCTCCGCCGACGATGACGGCGTCGTACGTCCGGGACTCCTGGGCTGCGGTCATGCCTCTTCGTAACACGTGATGATCGTCCGCGGCCAGAGGGGACCGGGGGCGGACGGCCGGGAGCGGAGGAGAAACGGACTATGCGCCTCCGGCCAGCCCGTGTCCGCGCGGCGACGCCAGCCGTCCGTACAGGTCCGCCGCCTCCCTGAGGTGGCCCAGGCGCTCCAGGCAGTGGGCCTCGTCCTCCCGGGCGGCGAGCGTGTCGGGGTGGTCCGGGCCGAGGGCCCGTTCCCGGGCGTCGGCCACCCGCCGGTACTCGGCGAGCGCGTGCGCCCAGTCGCCCAGCCAGCCCAGCGCGACGGCGACCTCGCGGCGGCTGACCAGGGTGTCCGGGTGCTCCGGGCCGAGCACCCGCTCGCGCAGGGCGGCCACCTCCCGGGACTCGGCGAGGGCGTCCGTCCACCGGCCGAGCCGGCCGAGGCTGACCCCGGCGCCGTGCCGGGCGCGCAGCGTCTCGGGGTGGTGGGGGCCGTGCACCCGGGTGCGGTCCGCGACCAGGCGGCGGTACACGTCGAGGGCCTGACCGGCGCGCCCGAGGCGGCCGAGGCCGACGCCCATCTCGTGCCGGGCGGCGAGCGTGTCGGCGTGGTCGGGACCGAGCACGCGGGTGCGGACCGCGGCCACGTCGCGGTAGGTGTCCAGGGCCTCCTTCCAGCGGCCCAGGCGGCCGAGGACGTAGGCGGCCTCGCACCGGGTGACGAGGGTGTCGGGGTGCTCGGGGCCGAGCACCCGGGCGCGCGCCTCGGCCACTTCGCACGCCATGGCGTGGGCGTCCTCCACGCGGCCGAGTCTGCTGAGGCTGAGGGCGAGGTTGTGCCGGCAGCGCAGGGTGTCGGGGTGGTCGGGGCCCATGGTCCGCTCGCGGGCCTCCAGCACCGACAGGTACACACGGTGGGCGTCGGCCGGGCGGCCCAGCCGGGCGAGGACGTACCCCATCTCCTGACGCGCGGCGAGGGTGTCGGGGTGGTCGGGTCCGAGGACGCGGATACGGGCCTCGGCGACGTTCTTGTAGGCGCGCAGGGCGTCGGCGGGCCGGCCGGTGCGGCCGAGGGCGAACGCCGCCTCGTAGCGGCTGGCGAGGGTGTCCGGGTGCTCCGGGCCGAGGAGGCGCTCGCGTTCGGCGGCGATCTCGCCGTGCAGCTCGCCGGCCTCCTCCCAGCGGCCGAGGCGGCCGAGGCGGAGGGCGGCGTGGTGGCGCTCGGCGAGGGCGGTGAGGACGGTCGGCGAGGGGGTGGGCCGGGGGTCGTCGGCGGAGGCGGGCGGCGCGGCTCCGGCGACGCGGACGGCGTTCACCCCGCGGCTCCAGGACGGCAGCCGCTCGGGGCGTCCCGCCGCGTCGGCCGTAGGTCCGGGGGACGGCCCGCGTGCGGGACCCGGGAGCGCCGGGCGCCCGGCCGTGCCCGGCGCGGACCGTAACTCCTCGATGCGTCCGGCCAGTTCGACGGCGCTGTCCGGACGGTCGGCCGGGTCCTTGGCCAGCAGGTCGAGGATGACGCGCTCCAGCCGCTCGGGCAGCTCCGCGCGGTGGCGGCGCGGCGGCCGGGGCGGGGTGTCGCGGTGGCCGACGAGGACGGCCCAGGGGTCGTCCAGGTCGAACGGCGGCGCCCCGGTGGCGATCTCGTAGAGCACGCATCCGAAGGAGTACAGGTCGCTGCGCCGGTCGACCTCTCCCCCGGCGATCTGTTCCGGCGACATGTAGTGCGGGGTGCCCATGGCGACGCCGGTGCCGGTGAGCCGGGAGGTGAGGCCGATGTCGTGCCCGAGGCGGGCGATGCCGAAGTCGCAGATCTTCACCGTGCCGTCGTCGAGCCGCACGATGTTGGCCGGCTTCAGGTCGCGGTGCACGACGCTTTGGCCGTGGGTGTAGGCGAGGGCGGCGGCGACCTGGGCTGCCACCTCCACCACCTCGTCGACGGGCAGCGGGTGGTGCTTGTTGTCCTCCAGGAGCCGGCTGAGGTCACGGCCCTGGAGCAGCTCCATGACCAGGTGGAGCACGCCCTCCGACTCGCCGAAGTCGTGCACCACGGTGATCCCGCGGTGCTGAAGCGAGGCCGCCACCCGCGCCTCGCGGCGGAACCGCTCGCGCAGCACCCGCCCGGACGTCGGGTCGCGCTGCGAGCCGAGCGGGTCGAGGAACTTCACCGCGACCTGTCGGCCGAGCGCCTCGTCGCGCGCCCGCCAGACCTCCCCCATGCCGCCGCGTCCGATGCGGTCCAGCAGCCGGTACCGGCCGCCGATCAGCCTTGTGCCGTCCCCCATGTCCTACGCCGCCCCCGTCGCAGTCCGTCCGGCCTCCCCCTGTCTCGTCCAGTATGGCGACAACCCGTCCGCATTCGTACGGGGCCGGGCGGCGGCCGGGGCGGGGCGGAAGGGTGGGTCAGTCGAGGGTGTCGAGGAATTCGGTGCAGGCCCGGGCGCAGGCGCGGCAGGCCTCCGCCGTGCGTTCCGCGCCGGGGTGCCCGTCGAAGACCTGGGCGCTCTCCAGGCACACCTGACGGCACCACTCGACCTGCATCCGGATGGTGGCCTCGTCGGCCTGGTTCTGCTCGGACAGCACCCGGCAGGTCGCGTCGCAGACCTCCGCGCACATGATGCCCTTGCGTCGTACGAGTTCCTGGTTCTCGGCGCCGTCGGGGTCCACGAGGCCGGCCCGGCTCGCGCAGGCCCGGGCGCACTCGGTGCAGGCCTGGGCGCAGGCGAACCGGTCCTCGAGGAACCGGAACAGCTCCTCCTGCGATGTCGTCGTCACACCGCGCGGGTTGCCGATGTGCGGGGCGTCAAACCGTCGGACGTCGAACACGGTCTGGTTCGGGGCGGGGTCCCGGGGTACCCGCGAGGACATGATGAACGCGATGGAGACAGCCGACCTGGCGGCGGGACGCGGTGCCATGGGCGCCGGTCTGGTGGTGGCCGGGATCGTGGTCCTGGCGCTGCTGATCGGCATGTTCCTGTTCGGCAGCCGCAGGGTGCGCGCCAACGACTCGCGCCGGCCGCGGCCCGAGGAGCAGCCCCGGATGCCCGAGGGCGGTCCGGTCCGTGAGGTGCGGGAGCACCGGGAGCCGGAGGAGATGCCCCGGACCGACGAGCGGCTGACCCCGCACGAGCTGAAGGGCCACGGCAACGCCGGCACCCGCACCGGCGCCGGTGAGGGGCGTCCCCGCTGGGACGAGGGCGGCAGCGGAGGCTTCGGCAGCGGCGGGCCCGGCGCCCACTGACCCACGGCAACGACGACGGCCCCGGCATCCGCCGGGGCCGTCGTCGTGTCAGCGGCCGAGGTCGACCGGGGGATGGCCGGAGCGCCCGCCCTGCGCACCTCGGCCAGCAGGTCCGGCAGTTGCGGCGGCCACGACGGCTCGTGACCGGCCGTCAGTTCGGCCGGCGAGCGCCACCACGGACACAGCACGCCGTCCTCGGTCATGAGGTCGGTCCACCCGGTCTCCTCCCGCGCCTCCCGCCCGGCGGCCTCCAGCGGTGACCCGCCCGGTTCCGGCTCCAGCACCGCGACGCGTGCTGCTCGTCCGGGCATGCGCGTTTCGGGACGTGAGGCGGGTCACAGCTGTTCGCTGCATCGTTTCCCCCTCCCCAGTGCCTTCTTCCAGGTGCAAGGGCTTGTACGGACACGGGGCGGTAAGGGATGCAGCGGTTTCGGGCCGACGGCTTCGACGAGTTCGTGGCCGCCCGCTGGTCGGCGCTGCTGCATGTCGCGCGTCTGCTCACCGGCGGCGACCGCCAGCGCGCCGAGGACCTGGTGCAGGAGTCCCTGGTGAAGCTGTGGTTCGCCTGGCCGAAGGTCGCCGAGCAGGCGCCGGAGGCGTACGTCCGTCAGGTGCTGGTGCGGCTGGCCGCCCGCTCGGCCCGGCGGCGCTGGTGGGGCGAACGCCCCGTGGGCGAACTCCCCGACCGGCCAGGACCGGGCGACGTGTCCGCGGCCGTCGCCGAACGCTCGCGCCTCGAATCGGCCCTGGCCCTGCTGACGCCCCGGCAACGGGCGGCCGTGGTGCTGCGGTACTACGAGGACCTGCCCGAGGGCCAGGTGGCGCAGGCGCTCGGCTGCCCCGTGGGCACGGCCCGCTCCCACGCGTCGCGCGGTGTGGCGCGGCTGCGGGAGATCCTGTCCGACTCCGCCCGGCCCGTGAAGTGAGGGGAGCAGCGATGGACGACTTCGAGCGCGAGCTGACACGCATGATGCGCGAAGGCCGGGCGCACACCCCCTTCGACCCCGGGCGCCGCGCACGCCTGTACGAGGGCATCCGGGCCCGCCGCCGGACACGGGTGCTGGTGCGGGCGGGCGGTTCCGCCCTCGCGGTGGCCGGGCTGAGCGTCGGTCTGGCCTTCCTGCCGCACCTCGGCTCCGGCCCCGCGCCGGCCGACCTGCCGCTGCCCGCGACCGGGTCGACGGCTCCCCCGCGCTCCGGTGGACCCACCGGGACCGCGTCCGGCACCGCGGAGCCGAGCACGTCGGCGCCGCCGACCCGGGGTACCGGGGCCGGTACGCCGGGCGACACCCCCCCGGGGACGACCGAACCGGCCACGACGGCCCCCGGCTCGACGCCCTCGGGACCCGTGTCCCCGCCGGCGACGGAGCCGGGAACCTCCGGGCCCAGCCCCGGCAGCACCCCGACCTACCCGCCGCCGAGCGGGTGACGCCGCACGGGCGGCCGTAGGCCCGGCCCGGCTCTCCGCACCCCTCCGCCTGCCGCACCCCGGGCCACCCGACGGGCGTACTTGGCATGCCCATACCAATCCCACCGTCCCCTCGACCCCAGGCGTACGCCGGAAAAGGACCCCGTCATGAGAACCGTCCGGCGGCCCGCACCGCCCCTCGAGCCCGTGCTCCCCCACCCCGAGCCCGTCCTGGAGGTGGTCGTGCCCGTGCACAACGAGGAGCACGACCTCGAACCCTGTGTCCGGCGGCTGCACGCCCACCTCGCGGAGACCTTCCCCTACCCGTTCCGGATCACCGTCGCCGACAACGCCAGCACCGACCGGACCCCGTGGATCGCCGCCCGCCTGGCCGCGGAACTCCCCGGCACCCAGTGGGTGCGGCTGGAGCAGAAGGGACGCGGACGCGCCCTGCACACCGCCTGGTCCCGCTCCCCCGCCCCGGTGCTGGCGTATCTCGACGTGGACCTGTCCACCGACCTCGCGGCGCTGCTGCCGCTGGTCGCCCCGCTGATCTCCGGCCACTCGGACCTCGCGATCGGCACGCGTCTCGCCCGTGGCTCACGGGTGGTGCGCGGGCCGAAGCGGGAGATCGTCTCCCGCTGCTACAACGGGCTGCTGCGCGGCACCCTCTCGGTGGGGTTCACCGACGCGCAGTGCGGTTTCAAGGCGGTCCGGCGGGAGGTGGCCGAGCGGCTGCTGCCGCTGGTGGAGGACCGGGAGTGGTTCTTCGACACGGAGCTGCTGGTGATCGCCGAGCGGGCCGGGCTGCGCATCCACGAGGTGCCGGTGGACTGGGTGGACGACCCCGACAGCCGGGTGGACCTCCTCCCCACGGCACTCGCGGACCTGCGCGGCATGGCCCGGCTGGGGCGGGCGCTGGCGCGCGGCCGGCTGCCGCTGGCCGCGCTGGGCGGCGCCGGGACGACGGCCGGCGCCGCCACGGTCCCGCCGCCCGGCCGGCTCGCGCAGCTGCTCCGCTTCGCCGCCGTGGGGGCCGCCGGCACGCTGCTGCACCTCGCCCTGTACGTGCTGCTGCGGCCGGCCGCCGGGGCCCAGGCGGGCAACGCGTTCGCCCTGCTCCTGTGCACCGTCCTCAACACCGCCGCCAACCGGCGCTTCACCTTCGGCGTGCGCGGACGCGCGGGGCTGCCGGCCCACCATCTCGGCGGCCTGCTGGCCCTGCCGGCCGGTCTCGCCCTCACCGGCGGTGCGCTGGCCGTCCTGCGCCACACGGCCCCGGGCGCCGGTCCCGGAACCGAGCTGCCGGTGCTGGTCGCCGCGAACCTCGCCGCCGCCCTGCTCCGCTTCCACCTGCTGCGCGCCTGGATGCTCCCCGGCCGCGGCTCCCGCCGTACGACAGGGACCTCCGCCTCATGAGCAGCACGACGACCCGCCTCCCCGGACCGGGGGCGGCCCCCTCCGCCGCGCCGTCCGAGCCCGCGCCCGGTCCGCGTCAGCGGCTGCGCCGCCTCGCCGCCCGCCTCGGACCCGTGCTCGCCGTGTACGGGGTGCTCAAGCTGGCGGGCTTCACCGTGTTCCTGGCGCTGTTGGACACGGCCGGCGACTTCCGGGAGAAGCACCCCCGGTTCGGCGGCGGCGCGCACCCGTGGGACGTGCTGGGGAGCTGGGACGGCTGGTGGTACCAGCAGATCGCCCTGCACGGTTACGACCCCGCCCTGGAGCCGGTCCCCGGGGCGACCGGGCTGATCACGCTGGAGGGCAACTCGGCGGCGTTCTTCCCGCTGTACCCGGCGCTGATGCGGCTGGTCTCGGAGGTCACCGGGCTCGGCCCGTACGGCGCCGGGATGGCCGTGTCCGTGGTGTGCTCGTTCGTCGCCGCGCTCGGCATCCACGCCGTGACGGCGCGGCTGGGCGGGCGCCGGGCCGGGCTGGTCGCCGTCGGCCTGTGGGCGGTGTGGCCGGGGTCCGGCACGGAGTGGGCGGTGTACTCCGAGTCGCTGTACACGGCGCTGGCCGCCTGGGCGTGCTGGGCCGTGACGACCCGCCGCTGGGCGGCCGCCGGGGTGCTGGTCCTCGCCGCCGGGCTGACCCGGCCGACGGCGGTCGCCCTGGTCGCGGCGCTCGCCGTCGCGGGCCTGGTCGCGGTGGTCCGGCGGCGGGAGGACTGGCGGCAGCCGCTCGCCGCCGTGGCGGTCGCCCCGCTGGGCGTGGCCGGCTATCTGGCCTGGGTGGGGTACCGGATGGGCGACTGGGGCGGGTACACCACGCTCCAGGAGGGCGCCTGGGGCCACACCTTCGACTACGGCCGGCACAGCCTCGACGTGCTGACCTCCGTGCCGGTGGGCCACTTCGACTACCTGTTCGCCATGCCGATGGAGGACACGATCGGCGTCGGGGTGGTGCTGCTGGTGCCGGTGCTGACCGTGCTGCTGGTGCGGCTGCGGCCGCCGTCCGTGCTGGTGGTGTACACGGTGCTGTCGTACCTGACGGTGATGGGCACGCAGCAGTACTTCGGCAACGTCTCGCGCTATCTGCTGCCGCTGTTCCCGCTGTTCGTGCCGCTCGCCGTGGCCATGCGGCGGCTGAGCGGGCCCGTGCTGACCGCGGTGCTGGGCACGGCGGCGGTGGCGTCCGGGTCGTACGCCGGGTACGTGCTGTTCGAGCTGGGTGTGCCGTAGGCCCGGTGGCGGGGCGGGCCGTCCGCCGCCGGGTGGGCGGCAGCCCCGCGCAGTACGCTGAGCGCAGTCGGCCACCGGGAGCCTTCGATGGGGAAGCGCGGGAAGCACGCACGTCGATCCGTCGCCGCCGCGACCGAGCTGTGCGATCTCTGCGCGAGAACGTTCCCTGCTCAGGAGGCGGTGTGCGGTCATGTGGCCGACTCCTCGGCCGTGCATCCCGACGACCCACTGCACGACGGTCTGCGCCGCGTCACCGCGTGCTGCGAGGCCCACCTGGAGCTGGTCCGCGCCGCCTACCGGCAGCGGCCCTTCGTCCAGGAGGAGCTCTGGGCGGGCAAGATCAGCCGCGTCCTGACGTCCCGCCGCCCGGTCCTCGCCCTGAGGGAACTGGCCTGCCGTACGGGGCTGGACGAGCACGACATCCGCAGGGCCATCGCCTGGCACAACGAGCGGCGGCGGCGCATGGACGCCTGACGGCCCGCGCACAGGACCGCGGCCCCGGCCGGACAGATGTCCGGCCGGGGCCGCGGGGTGCCGGCGGAGCGGGCGTCAGGCCGTGGCCGGGGCCGCCGGGCCGACCAGTTCCGTCAGGACGTCCTCCATCGTCACGAAGCCGATGACCTTGCCGTTCTCGCCGACGGCCGCGGCGAGATGGCTGCCCTCCGCGCGGAGCGCGGTGAGCGTGTCGTCGAGCGGGGTGTCGATCCGGACCCGGGTGACCTTGTGCAGCGCGGTGCGCGGGAACGGGCGGTCCCGTTCGGTCACGCCGAGGGTGTCCTTGATGTGCAGATAGCCCAGGAGCGCGCCGTCGGGGCCGGTGACCGGGAAGCGGGACAGGCCCGCCTCGGCGGCCACGCGCTCCAGGCGTGCCGGGGTGACCGTGTGGTCGACGGTGTGCATCCGCCGGGCCGGGACGAGGATCTCGCCGACCGGGCGGGTGCCCAGCTCCAGCGCGTCCCGCAGCCGCTCCCCGTCCGCCGGGGTGAGCAGTCCGGCCTCGCTGGAGTCGACGACCATCCGGGCGAGCTGGTGGTCGGTGAACACCGACTCCACCTCGTCCTTCGGTTCGACCCGCAACAGCCGCAGCAGGACGTTGGCGAAGGCGTTGATGCCGAACACGAAGGGCCGCAGTGCCCGGGTCAGCCACACCAGCGGCGGGCCGAGCAGCAGCGCGCTGGGCACGGGCGCGGCGAGCGCGATGTTCTTCGGCACCATCTCGCCGATCAGCATGTGCAGATACGTGGCGAGGGTCAGGGCGATCACGAACGCGATCGGGTGCACCAGCGCGTCCGGGACGTTCAACGCCTCGAACGGCGGCTCCAGCAGATGCGCGATGGCCGGTTCGGCGACCGCGCCGAGCACCAGCGAGGACACCGTGATGCCGAGCTGAGCGGTGGCCATCATCGCGGACAGGTGTTCCAGCGCCCAGAGGGTCATCCTGGCGCGCTTCTCGCCCGCGAGGGCGCGCGGCTCGATCTGGCTGCGGCGCACCGAGATCAGGGCGAACTCGGCGCCCACGAAGAACGCGTTGGTCAGCAGGGTGAGAACGCCGATGGCGAGCTGCAGGACGGTCATCGGGCCTCCTCCATGACCTCGTCGCGTACGGGGGCGGGGGCGGTGACGCGTATGCGGTCGGCACGGTGGTGCTCGACCTCCAGCACGTCGAGCCGCCAGCCGTCGACGTCCACGGAGTCGCCCTTGACGGGGATCCGGGCCAGGCGGGTGGCGATCAGTCCGGCGACCGTCTCGTACGGGCCGTCCGGGGCGGTGAGGCCCAGGGCGGTGAGCCGGTCGATACGGAGGCCGCCGTCGGCCTCCCACACCTCGCGGCCGTCGGCCGTGGGGAGTGCGGGCGCCAGCTCCGGCACCTCGACGGGGTCGTGCTCGTCGCGGACCTCGCCGACGACCTCCTCGACGATGTCCTCCACGGTGGCGACGCCCGCCGTGCCGCCGTACTCGTCGATGACGACGGCCATGGCGCGGTGGGCGCGCATGCGCTCCAGCAGCCGGTCGGCCGGGAGGCTGTCGGGGACCAGCAGCGGCGGTGTGGTCAGCTCGGTGACGGGCGTGGTGGCGCGCCGCTCGGGCTCCAGGGCCAGCACGTCCCGGATGTGGACGGTGCCGACGACCTCGTCCAGGCTGTCGCGGTACACCGGGAAGCGGGACAGGCCGGTGGCGTGGCTGAGCGCGGCGGCGTCGGCGGCGGTGGCGTGCGCCTCCAGGGCGCGGACGTCGACCCGCGGGGTCATCACGTTCTCGGCGGTCAGCTCGCCCAGGTGCAGGGTGCGTACGAACAGCTCCGCCGAGTCCGCCTCCAGGGCGCCCTCGGCGGCGGAGTGCCGGGCCAGCGCGCTCAGCTCCTCGGCGGTGCGGGCGGACGCCAGCTCCTCCGCGGGCTCGAGGCCGAAGCGCCGCACGAAGCGGTTCGCGGTGCCGTTGAGGTGGTTGATGAACGGGCCGAAGGCGGCCGTGAAGGCGCGCTGCGGTCCCGCGACGACCTTGGCGACCGCCGCGGGACGCGAGATGGCCCAGTTCTTCGGGACCAGCTCGCCGATCACCATCAGCACCACCGTGGACAGCGCCACGCCGAGCAGCGTCGCCACGGTCGGGGCGGCGGAGCCGAGGCCGGCCGCCCGCAGCGGGCCGCGCAGCAGGGCGGAGAGGGACGGCTCGGCGAGCATGCCGATCACCAGGGAGGTGACGGTGATGCCGAGCTGGGCGCCGGACAGCTGGACCGTCAGGCGGCGTACGGCGGCCAGCGCACCGGCCGCGCCCCGCTCACCGGCGTCGGCGGCGCGCTCGAGTTCGGCGCGCTCGACGGTGGTGAGGGAGAACTCGGCCGCGACGAACACCGCGCAGGCCAGCGTCAGCAGCAGGGCGAGCAGGAGCAGCAGGATCTCGGTCACCGTGCCACCCCCGCTCCCTGTCGGGCCGCATGACGCGGACTGCGGGTGGTGGCACGGTTACTACTGGGAGGATCACCCATCGGGGGACCGTCGCTCCTTTTCGAACAGTACGAAGATGTGTGGAAGCAGAATGGACTGCTTCCACACCAACTGTAAAGGACCCGCAAAACATCCCGCTCGCGCGTGCGGGTCAGGGCCGGGTCAGCCGTCCCAGGTCCAGTCGGTGACCTCCGGCAGGTCGGTGCCGTGTTCGCGGATCCACTCGTGGTGGCGCAGCCGTACGTCCTCCATCCGCTGCCGTACCGCGGCGGCCCGCACCGCCAGGCCGGGGACGCGGTCGATGACGTCCATCACCAGCCGGTAGCGGTCCAGGTCGTTGCGGACCACCATGTCGAACGGCGTGGTCGTGGTGCCGATCTCCTTGTAGCCGCGCACGTGCAGGTGCGGGTGCCCGGTGCGGCGGTAGGCGAGCCTGTGGATCAGCCACGGGTAGCCGTGGTACGCGAAGATCACCGGCTTGTCCGCGGTGAACAGGCCGTCGTACTCGAAGTCGGACATGCCGTGCGGATGCTCCTCGCGCGGCAGCAGACGGGCGATGTCGACGACGTTGACGACCCGCACCGCCAGCTCGGGCAGATGCCGGCGCAGCAGCTGCGCGGCCGCCATGACCTCCTGGGTGGGGACGTCGCCCGCGCAGGCCAGCACCACGTCGGGTTCGCGGTCGCCGGTCTCGGTGCCCGCCCAGTCCCAGATGCCGAAGCCGCGCGCGCAGTGCGCCTTCGCCTGCTCCATGGTCAGCCAGTCGAAGCAGGGCTGCTTGCCGGCCACGACGACGTTGACGTAGTCACGGCTGCGCAGCACGTGGTCGGCGACCGACAGCAGGGTGTTGGCGTCCGGCGGCAGGTAGATCCGTACCGCCTCCGGGCTCTTGTTGATGATGTGGTCGACGAAGCCGGGGTCCTGGTGGGAGAAGCCGTTGTGGTCCTGGCGCCAGACGTGCGAGGTCAGCAGGTAGTTCAGGGAGGCGATGGGGGCGCGCCAGGGCAGGCGGCGGGTGACGCGCAGCCACTTGATGTGCTGGTTGACCATCGAGTCGACGATGTGCACGAACGCCTCGTAGCAGGAGAAGAGGCCGTGCCGGCCGGTGAGGAGGTAGCCCTCCAGCCAGCCCTGGCAGGTGTGCTCGGAGAGGATCTCCATCACCCGGCCGTGCCGGTCGAGGTCCTCGTCCACGTCGAGCCTGTCGGCCTGCCACGCCTTGCCGCTGGCCTCGTACACGGCCTGGAGGCGGTTGGAGGCGGTCTCGTCGGGGCCGACCAGCCGGAAGTCGCGGCGGTCCGCGGTGGCCCGCATGACGTCCCGGAGGAGGTCGCCGAGGACGCGGGTCGGCTCGTGCATGGTCGCGCCCGGCTTGTCGACCGGGACGGCGTGCCGTTCCAGCGGCGGCATCGGCAGCTCACGCAGCATCAGCCCGCCGTTGGCGTACGGGGTGGAGCCGAGGCGGCGGGCGCCGGCGGGGACGCAGGCCAGGACGTCGGCGCGGGGGCGGCCGTCCTCGTCGAACAGCTCCTCCGGCCGGTACGACCGCAGCCACGCCTCCAGCTGCCGCAGGTGGTCGGGGTTGTCGCGGACGCCGGACAGCGGCACCTGGTGGGAGCGCCAGGTGTTCTCGACGGGCAGCCCGTCGACCTCGGCGGGTCCCGTCCAGCCCTTCGGGGTGCGCAGCACGATCATCGGCCAGCGGGGGCGCCCGGTCGCGCCGTCCTCGCGCGCGGCGCGCTGGACGGCGGCGATGCGGTCGAGGGCGGTGTCCATGGCGCGCGCCATCGCCCGGTGCACGGCGGCCGGGTCGTCGCCGGTCACGTGGAGCGGGTCGTGGCCGTAGCCGCGGAGCAGCGCGTCCAGCTCGTCGCCGGGGATCCGGGCGAGCACGGTCGGGTTGGCGATCTTGTAGCCGTTGAGGTGGAGGATCGGCAGGACGGCGCCGTCGTGGACGGGGTCGAGGAACTTGTTGGAGTGCCAGGAGGTCGCCAGCGGCCCGGTCTCCGCCTCCCCGTCGCCGACCACGCAGGCCACCACCAGGTCCGGGTGGTCCAGCGCGGCGCCGTACGCGTGCGACAGGGAGTAGCCGAGCTCGCCGCCCTCGTGGATGGAGCCGGGGGTCTCGGGGGCCACGTGACTGGGGACGCCGCCGGGGAACGAGAACTGCTTGAACAGCCGCGCCATGCCCGCCGCGTCCCGCGTGACGTCGGGATACGTCTCCGTGTACGACCCCTCCAGCCAGGACCCCGCGACCACCGCGGGCCCGCCGTGCCCGGGACCCCACACGCACAGGGCGTCCAGCTCACGGGCGCGGATCACCCGGTTGAGGTGGGTGTAGACGAGGTTGAGACCGGGCGACGTGCCCCAGTGGCCGAGCAGCCGCGGCTTCACGTGCTCCGGGCGCAGCGGCTCGGTGAGCAGGGGGTTCGCCATGAGGTAGATCTGGCCGACGGCCAGGTAGTTCGCGGCGCGCCAGTGCGCGTCCAGCGTCCTCAGCTCGTCGTCGCCGAGGGGGGCGGAGGCCTGGTGCCTGTCGACGGACATCGTGTGTCCTTCCGCGTCGGGGGGTCTCAGTTGCCTGAAGGTCGGTGTGCCTGAGGGTGCGTACCCTCCTCACCTTCCCCAGGAGGCGGGGCTCCCGACAGGGCCACGTGAGCCATCTGCGGCCCCCCGGCCTCAGTCCCCCTCCTCTCCGTGCGGGACCACCGCCACCGGGCAGGCGGAGCGGTGGAGGGCCGTGTGGGTGACGCGACCGAGGTGAGGGCTCAGGCGGCCCTCGTGGCGGCGGGCGCCGACGACCAGCAGGTCGGCCGTGTGCGAGGCGTCGACGAGGACCTCGCGTGCGGGCCCCTCGACCGTGCGGGCGTGGACCTCCACGCCCGCCGGGACGTCCGCCAGAGCGGCGTGCAGTTCCTCGGCGGCCCGCTTCTCGTGCAGGTGGGCGGCCTCACCGGCCGCGAGGGGGAGGTCGGTGGTCTCGTACGCCGGGCACCGCCAGGCCCGTACCGCCTCCAGGGGCACCCCGCGCCGGCGGGCCTCGTCGGCGGCGAACCGCAGGGCCGCCGGGTGCTCGCCGACGCCCACGACGACCCGGCCGCGCACCGGCGGCACCGCCTGGCTGTCGTGGCTGCCGCGCAGCACCACCACCGGGCAGCCGGCCTGGGCGGCGACGGCCAGGGCCACCGAGCCGAGCAGCACCTCGGCGACGCCGCCCCGGCCGCGCGTGCCCACGACCAGCACGGACGCCGTGCGTGCCGCGCGCACCAGCGCGTACTGCGGCTCGTCCGGCACGACCTCTTCCTCCACCCGCAGGCCGGGGCGGCGGGTGCGCACCCGCCGGGCGGCGTCGGCGAGGACGCCTCCGGCGGGCGGCGGCGGGACCGTCGCCTCGGCTCCCGGGTACCGGTCCGGCGACGCCGCGTGCACCAGCCGCAACGGCACCCCGCGCAGGTCGGCCTCGTCGGCCGCCCAGTCGACGGCCCGCAGGCTCGGCGCGGACCCGTCCACGCCGATCACCAGCGGCCACGAGGGGTCGGGCGCGGTGACGCCTTCCGGCTCCATGGTCATCGAATCCTTCCGCACGGCGGTCAGTCGTGCGCGACGACGGCGACGGGGGCGGTGGCGTGGTGCAGCACCGCGTGGGTGACGGGCCCGATGTGCGCGCCGACCGGGCTGCGGCGGACCCGCCGGCCGACGACGACCAGCGAGGCGTCGCCGGCGGCCTCGACGATCCGGACGGCCGCGCTGCCGGCGCGGGACACCTCGGCGACCTCGACGTCGGGGAACTTCTCCCGCCAGGGGCGCAGCACCTCGGCCAGGGCCTCGGACTGCTCCCCGCCCAGATCGGCGGCGAGCGCGGGGTAGGCGGGGAGGGCGTAGGCGTAGTACGGCGGGACGGTCCAGCCGTGCACGGCCTTCAGCACGGCGCCGCGGCGGGCGGCCTCCTCGAAGGCGAAGGTGAGGACCGTGCCGTTCGGCTTGTCCGTGTCGACGCCCACCACCACGGGCCCGGCGGCCTTCGCGGACGTGGCATCCCGGACGAGGACGACCGGGGTGGTGGTGTGCGCGATCACCACCATGCCGACGGAGCCGACGAGGAAGCCGCCGATGCCGCCGAGACCGCGGGAGCCGAGGACGAGCAGGTCGGCGTCCTTGGCCACCTCGGGGATGATGTCCATGGGGCCGCCGGGGATCTGTTCGGCGACGACCTCCAGTTCCGGGTGGCGCGCCCGCAGCGTCTCGCCCGCCTCGCGCGGGAGACGTTCGGCGCGCTGCCGGAAGGTGCCGTCGGCCATGAGGTCGGACTCGGCGATGTGCCCGGGGATCGGCTCCCGGACGTTGACCAGCCGCAGCGGCAGACCGCGCAGCAGCGCCTCTCGGGCGGCCCACTCTGCGGCGGCGCGGCTCTCGGACGAGCCGTCGTAGCCCACGGTGACGTTGCGGAGCATGGGATCCACCTCTCGTTTCGGGACCCCTCTGCGTCGGGCGCCCCTCCGCCTCTTACGATCCCGGCACGGCCTCCCCCACGGCAGAGGCCGCCGGTCCCGACCGCCCGGGCCGTTGGGCCCTCCGTCCGGGGCCCGCCCGGACCGGGGCGGCGACCACCCGCCCTCACGGCTCCGCCACGAACGGCTGCTCGGTCCAGATGATCTTTCCGGCCGCCGTGTGCCGGGTGCCCCAGCGGTGGGCGAGCTGGGCGACGATCATCAGGCCGCGGCCGCCCTCGTCCGTGGTGCGGGCGTGGCGCGGGCGCGGTGAGGTGCCGCTGCCGTCGGCGACCTCGCAGATGAGGCCGCGGTCGCGGATCAGCCGCAGGGAGACCGGCCCGGAGGCGTGCCGGATCGCGTTGGTGACGAGCTCGCTGACGATGAGTTCCGTGGTGAACGCCAGGTCGTCCAGGCCCCACTCGGACAGCTTCCGTACCGCGGCCGTGCGGGCGGTGCCGACCGCCGCCGGGTCGCTGGGCAGGTCCCAGGACGCCACCCGGTCCGCCGGCAGCGACCGGGTGCGGGCCAGCAGCAGCGCCGCGTCGTCCGGCGGCGGCCCGGTGAGCAGGGTGTCGACCACGCCCCGTCCGATCTCCCGCAGCGTGGGGCGGGGCACGGCGAGGGCGGCGCCCAGCCGGGCGATCCCCTCGTCGATGTCCCGGTCCGGGGTCTCGACGAGACCGTCGGTGTAGAACGCCAGCAGGCTGCCCTCGGCCAGGTCCCACTCGCACGACTCGAAGGTCAGGTAGCCGAGCCCCAGCGGGGGCCCCGCGGGCAGGTCGAGGATCTCGGCGGTGCCGTCCGGGGTGACGAGGACGGGCGGGAGGTGTCCCGCGCGCGCCATCGCGCACCGCCCGCTGACCGGGTCGTACACGGCGTACAGGCAGGTCGCGCCGAGGAAGGCGGCGCCCGCGGCGGCGGGCTCCTGGTCGTCGTGGGCGCCCATCAGCCCGATGACCAGGTCGTCGAGGTGGGCGAGCAGTTCGTCCGGCGGCATGTCGAGGTTGGCGAGGGTGCGGACCGCGGTGCGCAGGCGTCCCATGGTCGCGGCGGCGTCCATGCCGTGCCCGACGACGTCGCCGACGACGAGGGCGACCCGGGCGCCGGACAGCGGGATGACGTCGAACCAGTCGCCGCCGACGCCGCTCGGGGCGTCGGCCGGCTGGTACCAGGACGCCACGTCCACCGCGGACCCGCCGGTGAGCGCCTGGGGCAGCAGCGCCTGCTGCATGGCGCGGGCGGCGGTCCGCTCACGGGTGTAGCGGCGGGCGTTGTCCACGGCCACCGCGGCGCGGGAGACGATCTCCTCGGCGAGCCGCACGTCGTCGTCGCCGAACGGGCCGGACCGTTCGGTGCGGGCGAAGGTGGCCACGCCGAGGGTGACGCCCCGGGCCTGGACCGGCACGACCATCAGGGAGTTGTAGCCGTACTTGAGGATGGACGCGCCGAGCGAGGGGTCCTCGGTGACCCAGGGGCTGGTCTCGCGGTCGAGGGTGCGCTCGACGAGGGTGCGGCTCTCCAGGAGGCAGCGGGTGACGGGCGAGGAGGGAGCCCGCCGGACGGCCTCCCCGAGGGCGAGGCTGCCGCCGCAGCCTCCCTCCCTCGCCGACGCCTGCCCGGCGCGGCGGATGACCGGGGACAGGCCGACGGGTCCGGGCGCGGGTTCCTCGCCGCGCATCACGGTGTCCAGCAGGTCCACGGCGACGAAGTCGGCCACGTCCGGCACGGCTTCGTCGGCGAGTTCCTGCGCGGTGCGGGGGACGTCGAGGGTGCTGCCGATACGGGCGCCGACGTCGTTCAGCAGGGCGAGTCTGCTCTGCGCCCGCCACCGCTCGGTGACGTCGACGACCATGTACAGGACACCCACGGTGGTGTCGTGGCGGTCGGTCACACCGAAGAACGACACGGAGACCGCGCGGGCGTCCCTGGGTTGCTCCTCCTGGCTGCGGAACTCCCAGTCCATGACGGGCTCGCCGGTCTCCAGCACCCGCAGCATCTGCTCCTCGAAGAGCCGGTACTCGGCGGTCGGCCGCAGTTCGCTCAGCCGCCGTCCGATGCGCCGTTCCAGCGGGATCAGCTGGGCCAGAGGTTCGTTCACCCACACGAACCGCAGGTCCGTGTCGAGCATGGCCAGGCCGACGGGCGCACGCGTGAGGAAGGGGGTGAGCACCACGGAGCTGGTGCCGCCGCCGGGCATCCGCCAGAAGGCGCGTTTCGGCGGCCGTCCGACGTACCGGCCGAAGACGAGGGCGGCGACCGTGGCGACGAGGACGCCCGGGACCATCTCGTAGACGCCGGTCTCGAGCGGGCCGAGCAGCGGGTTGACCCATTCCCACGCCAGGACGGTGCCGGCGCCGGCGACGATGCCCGCCATGGCGCCGGCCCAGGTCATGCGGGGCCAGTACAGCGAGAGCAGCACCACAGGGCCGAAGGCGGCCCCGAATCCGGCCCAGGCGTGGGCGACGATGTTCAGCAGCCCGCCGCCTCTGAGGGCGATGACGTACGCCACCACGATGACCAGGACGACGGCGGCGCGCCCCACCCATACGAGCAACCGGTCGGGGGCTCTGCGGTGGAGGAACGCCCGGTAGAAGTCCTCGGTGAGCGCCACGGAGGACACCAGCAGCTGGCTGTCCGCGGTGGACACGACGGCGGCGAGCACCGCGACCAGCATGATCCCGGCGATCCACGGGTCGAGGAGCAGACGGCTGAGCGCGATGTACACGGTGTCGGGGGCGGACAGCGCCGGGGACAGCTCGCCGATGCCGGCCAGGCCCACGAGGGTGGCGCCGGTGAGGACGAGGACCACCCAGCCGGTGCCGATGCGGCGGGCCGCGGGGATGTCCCGGGTGCTGCGGATGCTCATGAAGCGGGCCAGGATGTGCGGCTGGCCGAAGTAGCCGAGCCCCCAGGCGAGCAGCGAGACGATCGCCAGCACCCCGAGCGGCCCCTCGGGGGTCCAGGACCCTCCCGAGTACGCGACGCGGGAGCTGAACTCGCGCAGCGCGGGCTGTCTGCCGTCGAGGGTGTCCCCGAGCGCGCCGAAGCCGCCGAGGCGCGCGATCGCGACGGCGGGCAGCACGACCAGGCCGAGCAGCATCAGCGCGGCCTGGAGGACGTGCGTGAGGCTCACCGCGAGGAAGCCGCCCAGGCACGAGTAGATGACGATCAGCAATCCGGTGAGGGTGACGCCGACGGTGAAGCGCAGGTCGAAGACGGTCTGGAACAGCAGCCCGCCGGCCACCAGGCCGCTGCCGACGTACACGGTGAAGAAGACGAGGGTGACCGCGGCGGAGACCAGCCGCAGCATGCGGGTGCGGTCCTCGAACCGTTCCTCCAGATAGCCGGACAGAGTCACCGCGTTCCCGGCGCGCTCGGTGTAGGTGCGCAGGCGTGGCGCGACGAACAGCCAGTTCAGGTACGTCCCGACGACCAGGCCGACGGGGAGCCACACGGAGCCGAGCCCGGCCGCGTAGACGGCGCCGGGGAGCGCCAGGAACAGCCAGCCGGACATGTCGCTGGCGCCCGCGGACAGCGCGGCGACCCAGGGACCGAAGCGGCGGCCGCCGAGGGCGAAGTCCTCGAAGGTGTGCGTGCGCGTGTAGGCCCGGATCCCCGTCCCGATCAGGGCGAGCACGTACAGGACGAACGTGGCGATGATCGGCGCGCTCAGCTGGAACATGTGGTCCTCGCCCGGAAGTCCCGCGATGCGCGGCACACCCTCGGTCCGGCGGGCAAAACATGACTTCGGCGCTAAATCTACTCAGGTCGGGCGGGTGCAACCAGGGGAACGCCGGTTCCGGGACCTCCGGCCGTGCGGTGGAAGGAACCTTCGGCTCCCTCGGCCGGCCGTGCCTGCCGTGACCGGGACGGCGGGTGACGCGAAGGGCCCGGGGCGCCTCACGGCACCCCGGGCCCGGTGCGCCGCCGTCAGCGGAGCCAGCGGTGGCGGGCGACGACGGGGACGCGGGCCCACAGACGGCCCAGACCCCACACCGCGCCCGCGCCCGTCGCCGCCAGGGCGACGAGAGCCGCCGCGTACACCAGGTGGTAGTCGGCGAAGGGGTTCGTCGACATGCTCGGTGAGCCGTCGGACAGATGGCGGGCCGGCGGCCACTCCGCCATCCACATGAGCGCCATCATCAGCGTGCCCGCCGCGGCCGCGGGCCACAGCGCCACGCCCGCGAGCAGCGCGGCCCCGACGCCGAGCAGCCCCAGCATGAACAGCCAGTCCGCCCAGGCCGCCCCGGCCCAGGCGTGGAACGTCGACTCCAGCGGCCCGACCGCCACGGAGGACAGGAAGCCCTTCGTGGGCGAACCGCCGTCGATCCAGCCGCGGCCGGACTGCGTCGCGTAGCCCAGCCCGAACGTCTTGTCGACGAAGGCCCACAGGAAGACGAAGCCCGTCAGCAGCCGCAGCCCGGCGAGCGCGTACGCGCCCGTCGCCGCGTGGGTGCCGTCGGCGGACGACGGCCGGTGGAACACAGGCGAGCGGTGCGGGTGATCGTGGACTGCCATGGTGTCCGTCCCCTCCCAGGAACTGCCCGACATCTGAACGCTTCTCGTTGCGTCTTCAATGTCTCGCCGCCGGGGCGCGCGCCCCAGGGACCGCGGGTCCCGGGCCGGGCCCGAACGTCCCTGGGAGGAGGGGGCGGAACGGGGGCGTCACTTCCCCCGCAGCGCGGCGAGCGCACCCTCGAGGTTCGTCCCGCGCGGGCGGTTGTGGGGCAGCTTGCCGAGGACGACGGCCATGCCGCAGGTGTCGGTGAGGGCGGAGAAGACCAGCCCGCCCGCGATGCCCGCGGAGAGGAGCTGGAACGCCGGGTGCACCAGCAGGCCGAGCACCAGACCGAGCAGCACCAGGGTGCCGGCGGTGAAGCGCACCTGGCGCTCCATGCCCCACACCGCGCGGGTGTCGCAGGCCACGGGACGCTCCAGGTCCCGCCCCTCGGACGCCCATGCGGCGGTGCCGCCGGCGAGGGTGGCGGCGGGCACACCCTCGGCGGCGATGAGACCGGACGCCTTCTCCGAGCGCGCCCCGGAGGCGCACACCACGAGGAGGCCGCCGCGCTCGGCGGCCTGCCGGATCTCCGGCAGGGCGCGCTTGACCTGGTCCAAGGGCACGTTCACGGCGCTGGGCAGGTGCCCGGCGGCGTACTCGGCGGGGGTGCGGACGTCGATGACGGTGAAGTCGTCCAGGCGGGCGGCGGCCTGGACGACGGTGAGGGTGTCCGGGGTGACGGGGGTGGTCATGGCGGGTGGGTGGTCCTTCTCGGTCGGCGGTCGACGGGACGGCGGAAGCGGACAGAGTACCCCACGGGGTATTTCGTCCGGGAGTGGACGTGGACCGCCACGGGCCTGCGGAGGTGCATGGCGGATTGACGCCCGCCCCTGTACGACAACGAGCTTTGAGGCCGCTCGCCGCGCGCCCCCCGCTTCCGCAGGCCGACGTCAGTGCGCCCGCGCCGGGCGGTACGGCGGGGAAGCCTCCGCCGACGCCGAGGCCGGTGACCGCGCCGAGCCCCGCTCCCGCGCCGGCCGCCCGGCCGCGGGGAGCCGCCGGGCGGGGAGCCGGCCGGGGAGCCGCGGAGCGTGGCCGTCACGGCGGCGAGGCCCGCCGTCAGCGCCGCTGCGGGCAGGTGCCCGGAGAGGCCCCGGCCCACAGCATGGCCGGGGACCGGTCGCGGCCGCGAAGAGGTGTGCGGCCGGTGCCGTCCGGATCTCAGGTGTGCGGGACGACGGCCAGGGGGCAGCGGGCCTGGTGGATCACCGCGTGGGTGACGGGACCGGTGCGCGGCAGCGCGGGACGGCCGGGGATCCGGTGCCCGACGACCAGCAACCGTGCGTCGAAGGCCGCCTTGAGCAGGGCGCCCGCGGGTTTGCCCTCGGCCACCGTCTCCACCACCTCGACGTCGGGATACTTCTCCCGCCAGACCTGGAGCACGGCGGACAGGAAGCGCAGCCACTCCTCGGCCCGCTCCTGGTCACCGGCCGGGCCCGGGCCGGCCGCGCCCAGGGTGAGCCGGTCGGGCGCGCGCCAGGCGTGCAGGGCGCGCAGCCGCGCGCGGCGCCGGCGGGCCGCCTCGAAGGCGTACGCGAGCACCTCGTCGCAGGGTTCGATGACGTCCACCCCGAGCACGACGTCCCCCCGCCCGTCGCCGCCGGCCCCTGTCCTCTCCCCCGCCGCGTCCGTCCGTACGAGCACGACGGGACGGGTGGCCCGCGCCACGACGCCGAGCGAGACGGAACCGGCGAGGAGACCGGCGACCCGGCCGAGCCCGCGCGAGCCGAGCACCAGCGGATCGGCGTCCTCCGCGGCCCGCGCGAGGGCGGCGGCAGCGGGCCCCTCGGCCTGCGCCTCGCGCACCCGCACGTCCGGCCGGACGGTGCGGACGCGTTCCGCCGCCCTCTCCAGGACCCGCGGCGCCGGACGGTGGCCGGCGGAGCGGGTGGTGTCCGCACCGCCCTGCCGCGGATTCCGGTCCCGTACGTGCAGCAGCCGCAGGTCGGCACCGCGGCGCGCGGCCTCGCGGGCGGCCCATTCGGCGGCCGCGAGACTCTCGGCGGAACCGTCCACACCGACGACTACCGGCGACTCCATGACATGCACCTTTCGCTCGGAGCGTTCCCCCGCCGACGCCCAGCGTCTCCGGGGGCGGTGGCGGAAGGGGAGGGGCCACCAGGTCCCGGCCCGGGTCCGACAGGCCCCGGCGGCGACATCTCGGACATCCGGGCCGTTCGGCCCTGCTCCCCCTGCCCCTGGGGCCCTGGGATCCCCGCGGCGGGCGCCGGAGGCTGAACACAACCGCTCCCGGCGAGGGTCCGTCCCGGCCGCCGGCACCCGACACAGCCAGGAGGTTCAGCGATGAAGACCACCGAGGTCGGCGCCGTGATGACCACGGACGTGGTCACCGCCGCGTACGGCACTCCGCTCAGGGACGTGATCCGCGCACTCGGGGAGCACCGCGTCGGCGGCCTCCCGGTGACGGACGAGGAGGACCGGGTGATCGGCGTGGTCTCCGCGTCGGACCTCACGCGGTCCCGCCCGCACGCGGCGGGGCCGGACGGCACGACTCGCCCCTGGTGGACCCGTCTGCCCCGCAGGGTGCCCGGCCTCCGCCGGGCCCGCACCGCGGGCGTCGTGATGACCGCCCCCGCGGTCACCGTGAGGGCGCGTGCCACCGTCACCGAGGCGTCCTGGCTCATGACCGGGCACGGCGTCGAACGGCTGCCGGTGGTGGACGACGAGGAGCGGCTCGTCGGCATCGTGACCCGCAGCGACCTGCTTCAGGCCGTGCTGCGCACCGACGGCGACATCGAGCGCGCCGTGCGCAGGGACGTCCTCGGGACGACGCTCTGGCTGACGCCGCGGGCGCTCGCCGTCACCGTGGAGGACGGCGTGGTGACCCTCACCGGCCGGCTGGAGCGGCGCAGCGACGTCGACATGGCGGTGCGGGCGGCGAGCCGGCTCGACGGTGTGGTCGCGGTCGTCGACCAGCTGTCGTACCGGGTCGACGACCGGCGTCCGCGGTCGGCCGGAGCGGCGGCCGAGGCCGAGGAGCCGGTCGCCGGGGCGTGACCGGCACCGGTGCCAGGGGTTCCGGGGTACCCGGGTCCCACGACACGTTCCCGGGACTTCCGGCCCTGTGCCCCGCGTCCGCCGGAGTCGGACGGTGGAGGTGAAGCGGCCGGCACATCCCGGGCCGCTCGGCTGAGGAGACAGTCATGTCGCACACCCTGGAATGGAAGACCCGTCTCTACCTCTTCGAGGAGGACGGAACGACGACGGCGCGCGCCACCCTCGACACCGGGACGACGGTCCTCACCGGTCACGGCGCCGCCCACCGGAACCCGGCGGACGCGGACGTACCGGAGATCGGCGACGAACTGGCCGCGGGCCGCGCCCTGCGCGACCTGGGCCGTCAGCTCCTCGACATCGCGGAAGGCGACGTCGGGAGCGCGGACGCGCGGAGCCACGCGGAGGCAGGCCCGGTCCTGGGCTGGTCCCTGTAGCCCGGCCGCCCCCGCGTCAGGACGGACATCGGATCGAGGATCTGCAGGCCCGGATGGACCGGCTGATGCAGACCACGTTCCCCTTCCCCACCCACCCGCTCTCGGAGATCGGGGACGCCCCCTGGGCGCCGCTCGCGGACGTGGAGGACACCGGGGACGCGTACGTGATGGAGCTGGAGCTCCCTGGTGTCGAGAAGGACCACATCACGGTGGAGCTCACCCAAGGCGGCCTCGGCGACGCCCCGCCGCATCGAGATCACGGGCTGACCGTCCGGGGGCCGCCTGAAGGTTGCCCGCGCGGACCGGGCGCCGCCGGTGAAACCCGGCGACGCCCCCTTGGAACGCACCGGCGCAGGGCCGATCCTGAGCTGTGACCGTATCGCCGGCCGAGATCGTCCGGCCCGCCGGACGCCGTCTCGCGTGCCCTCTCCGGGCGCAAGGCCGATACTGCCCCTGTGGGGCTCCTGCCGGTACGCGGTCGCCCCGCGACAGCTCAGCAGCACGGACAGCTCCGACAGCTCGGCACCGCCCGACCGGCGCCACCGGTTCGACGACCCACCTGCTCAGCCCCCAGGAGGTACCCATGAAGATGCTGATCAACGTTCCGGAGACCGTGGTGGCGGACGCGCTGCGCGGTATGGCGGCGGCCCATCCCGAGCTGACGGTGGACGTGGAGAACCGGGTGGTGGTCCGGGGGGACGCCCCGGTGGCGGGCAAGGTGGGCCTGGTGTCCGGCGGCGGTTCGGGGCACGAGCCGCTGCACGGCGGGTTCGTCGGCCCCGGCATGCTGTCGGCGGCCTGTCCCGGCGAGGTGTTCACCTCCCCGGTGCCCGACCAGATGGTGCGGGCCGCGGCGGCCGTGGACAGCGGCGCCGGGGTGCTGTTCATCGTGAAGAACTACACCGGCGACGTGCTCAACTTCGACATGGCGGCCGAACTCGCCGAGGACGAGGGCGTCCAGGTCGCGAAAGTTCTGGTCAACGATGACGTGGCGGTGACCGACAGCCTGTACACGGCGGGCCGCCGGGGCACCGGGGCGACGCTGTTCGTGGAGAAGATCGCGGGCGCGGCGGCCGAGGAGGGGCAGCCGCTGGAGCGGGTGGCGGCGCTCGCGAAGCAGGTGAACGAGAACTCCCGCAGCTTCGGCGTGGCGCTCAGCGCGGTCACCACGCCCGCCAAGGGCGCGCCGACGTTCGACCTGCCGGCCGGCGAGCTGGAACTGGGCATCGGCATCCACGGCGAGCCGGGCCGCGAGCGGCGTCCGATGATGACGTCCGGCGAGATCGCCGACTTCGCCGTCGGCGCGATCCTCGACGACCTCACCCCGCGCAACCCGGTGCTGGTGCTGGTCAACGGCATGGGCGCCACGCCGCTGCTGGAGCTGTACGGCTTCAACGCCGAGGTGCAGCGGGTGCTCGGCGAGCGCGGCGTCCCGGTGGCCCGGGTCCTCGTCGGCAACTACGTCACGTCCCTGGACATGGCGGGCGCCTCGGTCACCCTCTGCCAGGTCGACGAGGAGCTGCTGCGCCTGTGGGACGCGCCGGTGCGTACGCCCGGGCTGCGCTGGGGTATGTGATCCACCCGGGAAAGATCCACACCGGGGCCGGCGCCCCGGTCACCTACCACGCGAGGAGTTCCCGTGCTGGACGCCGACTTCTTCCGCCGTTGGATGACGGTCACCGCCGCATCCGTGGACCGCGAGGCGGAACGGCTCACCGCCCTCGACTCGGAGATCGGCGACGCCGATCACGGCAGCAATCTGCAGCGCGGATTCCGGGCGGTGAAGGACGCGCTGGAGAAGGAGCCGCCCGCCACGCCCGGGGCGGTGCTCACCCAGGCCGGACGCCTGCTGGTGTCCACGGTGGGCGGCGCGTCCGGTCCGCTGTACGGGACGCTGCTGCGCCGCACCGGCAAGACGCTGGGCGAGGCCGCCGAGGTGGACCGGCAGCAGTTCGCCGAGGCGCTGCGGGCCGGGGTGGACGCCGTGATGAAGCTGGGCGGAGCAGCGGCGGGCGACAAGACGATGATCGACGCGCTGCTCCCCGCGGTGGACGCGCTCGGCGAGTCGTTCGCGGCGGCGCGGGACGCCGCGCGGGAAGGCGCGGTCGCGACGACGCCGATGCTGGCCCGCAAGGGCAGGGCGAGCTATCTCGGCGAGCGCAGCATCGGACACCAGGACCCCGGCGCCACCTCGTCGGCGCTGCTGATCTCCGCGCTGCTGGACGCCGGACCCGGCGACGCGGAAGCGGGCGGCGGTGAGTGAGGTGAGCGACGAGAAGCTGGTCGGGATCGTCCTGGTGTCGCACAGCGCGGCGGTCGCGGCCTCCGTGGCGGAGCTGGCGCAGGGGCTCTCCGGCGCGGGGGCGTCGGTGCCGGTCGCGCCCGCGGGAGGCACCGGGAGCGGCGAGCTCGGCACCAGCGCGGAGCTGATCGCCGCGGCGGCGGCGTCCGTGGACCGGGGCGCGGGCGTCGCGGTGCTGACCGACCTGGGCAGCGCGGTGCTCACCGTGAAGGCGCTGCTGGCCGAGGGCGACGAACTTCCCGGGAACACGCGGCTGGTGGACGCGCCGTTCCTGGAGGGTGCGGTGGCCGCGGTGGTCACCGCCTCCACGGGCGCCGACCTCGCCGCGGTGGCGGCGGCGGCCTCGGAGGCGTACGGCTACCGGAAGGTGTGAGGGGCCCGGGGCGGTCCCGTACGCGGGTCAGTCCGCGGCGTCGACGAACTCCCGCGCGAGACGCTCCCCTTGGGTCTCCGCGGCCTCCCGGTCCTCCAGCGGGGTGACCCGGCTGTCCTTGAACACGATGTACGTCACCCCGGACGGAGTACCGCCGGAGCGCGGGTCCGGGTCGATGCCCAGGGACGTGGCCGCCGCGTAAGACGCCTCGCCGATGATGTCGGCCGGACCGGTGTCGCCGACGACCGCGTAGCTGACCCGGTCGTGGTAGACCACGGCCGCGACCGATCCGCCGCGCACGCCGTGCTCGCGGTAGTCCCAGATGCCGCTGGGCGCGGGGACCACGACGTAGGGCAGCTTCTCGGAGCTGAGCGCGCGGCCGTCGGACTGCGCGAACGCCGTGGACGAGGAGAAGTTTGGGTCGGTGCCGGCGTTGCAGTGGCGGCCCGGGCGGCCGTCGCAGTCGATGTCCATGTCCGCCTTCCAGTACACCGCCTCACGCGTGCCGCACACCGGCACGGTGGCCGCGCGGCCGCGGTCCTTGCGGTAATGCCCCTGTGAGACGGGGGTACAGCCGCTCACCCTGGCCAGCAGGTCGGCGGCGGTGACGGGGGCGGGGGAAGCGGGGGCGGAGGCCTCGGAGCCCGACGGGGCGGGGTCGGGGGCCGTAGGGCCCGGAGTGGCCGAGGCGGGGGCGGGCGTGGCGGAGCCCGCCGTCGTCGCGGAGCCGGAGGCCGCGGCGTCCGAGGTCGCGGGGCCGGCGATGCCGGGACCGTGCGTCCCCGGTCCCGGGGTCGCGGAGCCCCCCGGCCCCTCCCCCGGCGTCAGCACCTCCCGCGTCCCGTCCCGGGCGACCGGCTCGATGCGGTCCCGGTGCGGTACGGCGACGTGCGTCAGGGCGGTGGGGAAGGCGGAGCCGGCGGCGACGCGCCGCGCCTCGGCCCTGGACGGACGGATGTGGACCGACTCCGCGGCGGAGGACGCCGAGGGGGCCAGCAGTGCCACGCCGGCCACGGCGACGGTGAGCGTCTGGACACGGGACACGGTCAGATGAGCCTCTCGTCGGGAACAGGGACGCACACCCAGGGAACTTTGCCCCATTTCGTCCCGTCGCGAGGAGGGTGACCGCCCCGAAAGGGGCCGGACGGGGCACCCGGACACCGCTGGAGGCGGAGGGCGCCGGAGGCCCGGGCGCGCGTCGGCCCGGACCGTCCGGCCTCCCGTGGCGGCGCGGGATCAGCGACGACAGCGGTCCGCGCCTCGGGCCCGAACACGCGGTATTCCAAAGGCGGTTCGGTCCGTTTCGTGTTCAGGATACGTAACCCGCCGCCGCGTTCGACCCGCACCATCCCCTTGATGTGGGCGCGTCAGTGGGCTCATATTGGTACGGACCTTTGAATGGACCGGTCCTCCGTGGACCCCCAGGAGGCGAAGTCGTGCGTGGCGTTACCCCAACCGCGTCATCCGGCCGCCTGCTCGCGCTCTGCGCGGTCGTGCTGCTGGCCGTCTCCTGCCGCTGGGGCGGTCAGGACGACCCCGGCGGCGAACGGCCGCCCGGGGCGCCGACGGGTGTCACCGCGGAAGCGGGCAGCTCCACCAGCGTCCACGTCATGTGGAACCGGGCCGCCCCGGCGGGATCCGAGGTGACCGGCTACGAGGTGTACCGGGGCCCCACCAAGGTCAAGGACGTACCCGCTTCCACCCACATGGTGGACGTCACCAGGCTCCGCCCCGCCACCACCTACGTCTTCACGGTGCGCGCCCGGGACGCGGACGGGCGGCTCGGACCGCCCAGCCGGGAGGTGCGGGCCACGACCCCCGCGGCCGTCCGGGCGGACACCGCGCCGCCCACCGGTCCCGGGGACCTGGAAGGACGCGCGGCCGGCAGCCGGGCGGTCCAGCTCTCCTGGACCGCGGCGCGGGACGACCGCGGTGTGGTGTCGTACACCATCTACCAAGGGGATTCGCCCATCCACAGTGTGGGCGGGAACCAGACGGCCGCCGTGGTGACGGGGCTGCGGCCAGGCACCCGGTACGTCTTCACGGTCCGTGCCAGGGACGCGGCGGACAACCTCTCGCCGCCCGCCCCCGCCGTCCGCCTCACCACGGCCGAGGGCGCGGACGGAGGCGCCACGGCCACGGCGCCCGCCGACTTCCGCGCGACGACCCGGAGTTCGGGCGGGGCCTACTACATCGTGCTCTCCTGGACGCCGCCGCGCGTCGACGGGACCGTCGCCGAGTACGAGGTCCGGCTGGACGGACGGCCCGTCACCTCACTGGTGTACGGCGGCGCGGCGCCCCGCGACCGGGCGACGTACCGCTTCTACGCGGGCGAGGAGGCGGGGGTCACGCACCGGATCCGGATCAGGGCGCTGCTGCCCGACGGCACCTGGGGCGCCTTCTCGGCCGAGCGGACGGTGACGACGGGCGCCGGCGGGTGACGCCGGCACGGCCTCGCTGAGCCGCCCGGAGGACGCCGTCACCTGCACGGATGCAGCCGGAGTGCGCGGCGGGCGGGCTGCCCGTTGGCTGGCGTCGTGGCGGCACGGGCGCTCCCCGACCTCGGCGGCGCAAGGGATGTACCGCCGGCCGTGCCGCCGGAAGGCAGTCCACATGAGCATCTCGAAGCCTCTGCTCCGCCTCGGACCGACCGTGGCAGCCGCCGCCGCGCTCGCCCTGATGCCGGCCGGACCGGCGGCCGCGGACGGAATCTCCGTCAGCACCACCGGGAACACGGTCTCGGTGAGCACCACCGCGTGCAGCCAGATCAACGGCCACTGGGGCACCGCCTCGCTGCTCAGCAGCGGTCAGGCGAATTTCTCGCAGGGCCGCCAGGTGGCGCTGTCCGGGACGTCCGCGGGGCAGTCCGCGGCCTGGTCCAACGTCAGCGCGGGCACGTACACGGTGATCGTGGTGTGCTCCAACGGCAGCACCGCGGGCACCCAGTCCGTGGTCGTGTCCCCGGCGCCCAGCCCCTCGGTCTCCCCCACGGCGTCGCCGTCCCGCGGTGTGATGGGCGGTGTCGGCGGCGGTTCGAAGGACTACGGCACGGTCACGGCGGTGGCGGGCGGCGCGCTGGTCGGCGCCGGTGTCCTCGGCACGGTCTGGTACCTGCGCCGCCGCACCACCGCCCGCCCGGGCCACCTGTAGACCCGGCGCCGGCCACCCACGTCCGATGCGCTCCGGCCGGGCGGCCGGCGTCGACTCCCGCGCCCCTCAGGGGCGCGGGGAACGGCGCGACCAGCCCCCACGCACCCGCACGTGGCCCTCTACTCCGGCCGGCCCGGCGCATCCGGCATCTCGGCGAACTCCGTCAGCGCGTGATCGAGCCACTGCGTCCAGAAGGTCTCGAGATCGATACCTGCCCGCAGCACCAGATGCCGCAGCCGGTCCTCCGGCTCATCCCTCCCGGGAGGAAAATCCCGCCGCTCGATCTCCCGGTACGTCTCCAACTGCCGTGCGTGCAGTTCCCGATGACGCCGGAGATCGTCTTCCAGCCCCTCCGTCCCCACCACGGCAGCGGCCCGCAGCCGTAGCAGCAGCGCGTCCCGGTGCGGCTTCGGGTCCTGGGACGCGGCCGTCCAGCGGGCCAGTTCCTCCCGTCCCGCCGGCAGCACCTCGTACGCCTTCTTCTGCCCGCGCGCGGGCTGCTCCGAGGGGAGGGCCCGGATCAGGCCCTCCCCCTCCAGCCTCCCCAGCTCCCGATAGATCTGCTGATGCGTCGCGGACCAGAAGTAGCCGATCGACCGGTCGAAGCGGCGGGTCAGCTCCAGGCCCGACGACGGCTTCTCGAGCAGGGCGGTGAGGATCGCGTGCGGGAGTGACATGCGCTCATCCTAGGGACGGGCCGCGCCGGCCCTAGAGGGCCGCCGCGAGCTCGGTGCCCTGCTTGATGGCGCGCTTGGCGTCGAGTTCGGCGGCCACGTCGGCGCCGCCGATGAGATGGACGGGGCTGCCCGCCGCGACCAGCTCCTCGTAGAGGTCCCGGCGCGGTTCCTGACCGGTGCACAGCACGACCGTGTCGACCTCGAGGACGGTGCTCTCGTCGCCGACGGTGATGTGCAGTCCGGCGTCGTCGATCCGGTCGTAGCGCACGCCGGGGACCATGGTGACACCGCGGTGGCGCAGTTCGGTGCGGTGGATCCAGCCGGTGGTCTTGCCGAGCCCGGCGCCGACCTTGGAGGTCTTGCGCTGGAGCAGGTGGACGGTGCGCGGCGGGGCGGGCCGCTCGGGGGCGGCGAGGCCGCCGGGCGCGCGGTAGTCGAGGTCGACGCCCCACTGGCGGAAGTACGTCTCGGGGTCCTCGTGCGCCTTGTCTCCGCCGTCGGTGAGGTACTCGGCGACGTCGAAGCCGATGCCGCCGGCGCCGAGGATCGCGACGCGGTCGCCGACGGGCGCGCCGTCGCGCAGCACGTCGAGGTAGCCGACGACGCTCGGGTGGTCCACGCCGGGGATGTCGGGGAGGCGGGGGGTGACGCCGGTGGCGACGACGACCTCGTCGTAGCCGGTGACGTCGCCGGCGGTGACGCGCGTGCCGAGGCGGACGTCGACGGCGAGGTCGGCGAGGCGGGTGCGGAAGTAGCGCAGGGTCTCGTCGAACTCCTGCTTGCCGGGGACCTTACGGGCGACGTTGAGCTGCCCGCCTATCTCGCTCGCGGCGTCGAACAGGGTCACGTCGTGGCCGCGTTCGGCGGCGGAGACCGCGCAGGCCAGGCCGGCCGGGCCGGCGCCGACGACGGCGACGCGCTTGCGGCGGCGGGTCGGCGAGAGCACCAGCTCGGTCTCGTGGCAGGCGCGCGGGTTGACCAGGCAGGAGGTGATCTGGCCGCTGAACGTGTGGTCGAGGCAGGCCTGGTTGCAGCCGATGCAGGTGTTGATGGCCTCGGGGCGGCCGTCGGCGGCCTTGGCGACGAAGTCGGGGTCGGCGAGCATCGGGCGGGCCATGGACACCATGTCCGCGGTGCCGTCGGCGAGCAGCTGCTCGGCCAGCTCGGGGGTGTTGATGCGGTTGGTGGTGACCAGCGGGACGGACACCTCGCCCATGAGCCGCTTGGTGACCCAGGTGTAGGCGCCGCGCGGGACGGAGGTGGCGATGGTGGGGATGCGGGCCTCGTGCCAGCCGATGCCGGTGTTGATGATCGTGGCGCCGGCCGCCTCGACGGCCTTGGCGAGGGTGACGACCTCGTCGAGGGTGGAGCCGCCGGGCACCAGGTCGAGCATGGAGAGCCGGTAGATCAGGATGAAGTCGTCGCCGACCGCCTCGCGGACACGGCGGACGATCTCGACCGGGAAGCGCATCCGGTTCTCGTAGGAGCCGCCCCAGCGGTCGGTGCGGTGGTTGGTCTGCCGGGCGATGAACTCGTTGATGAGGTAGCCCTCGGAGCCCATGATCTCGACGCCGTCGTAGCCGGCCTGCCGGGCGAGGCGGGCGGCGCGCACGTAGTCGTCGATGGTCCGCTCGACGTCGGCGTCGGTGAGCTCGCGCGGCGGGAAGGGGCTGATGGGCGCCTGGACCGGGCTCGGGGCGACCAGGTCCCGGTGGTAGGCGTACCGGCCGAAGTGCAGGATCTGCAGGGCGATGCGGCCGCCCTCGCGGTGGACGGCCGCGGTGACGACCCGGTGCTGCTCGGCCTCCTCGTCGGTGGTGAGCTTGGCGCCGCCCTCGTAGGGGCGTCCCTCGTCGTTGGGGGCGATGCCGCCGGTGACGATGAGGCCCACGCCGCCGCGGGCGCGCGCGGCGTAGAACTCGGCCATGCGGGAGAAGCCGCCCTCGGCCTCCTCGAGACCGACGTGCATGGAACCCATGAGGACTCGGTTGGGCAGCGTGGTGAAGCCCAGGTCCAAGGGGGTCAGCAGGTGGGGGTAACGGCTCATCTGGCCCTCCGTGCGCGGTGTGGTGCCTGTAGTTGTAGGGCACGCGCACCGGCTTATGCAACTAGTTGCACAATGGAGGTGACGGAGGGCACAGCGTTCCGGCTCGCTCGTCCGCCGCACTCACCTGCTCTCGAGGCGGACGTGCAGTTCGCGCTCCTGGTCGCCGGAGACCCCGCTCAGTTCGCTCACCCGGAACAGGTCGTCCAGCGTGCTGCGGAACCGGTCGATCGCCCAGTAGCCGCCGTACACGTCGGCGTCGACCGAGGAGGACAGCCGTGCGGGCCTGGCCTTCCCCTCGCGCGCGTCGGCCACGTCGAACGTGCCGAGCCACACCGTGGGCCGGGTCTCGTGCAGTTCCTCGGGCACGTCGTCGGCGCACCGGTCCGACGAGAAGCAGGCGCACAGGGTGTCGAAGACGATCCGGGCGTCGTCCTTGCCGCATCCGCTGATCTCGACCGACACGGATTCCGGGTGCTTGGGTTCGTTGACCATCGTGATCGCTCCTTCCGTGGTCGCACCGCCGCCCCCGCCCTCCCTCAGCAAAGCACCGCACACCGGAACGCACTACCCGCGCGCCCCCCGCGCGCTCCTCCCACGGTGACGCGGCCGCCGTCACCGGCGAGGATGGGGGGAGCGCGGGAACGGGACGGCGGGAGCGGCGGAAAATCGCCCTCGCGCGCGGTACAACAAAGGGACGGCGGCGCGGCGACGGCGTGCCGCGGACTCGGCGAAGGCGGGGCGTGGGATGAGCGCAGCGTGGTCACTCCCGGCCGGCGGGGACGGTCCGGCGCGTCCCAGCGGGCTGCTCGACGTCCTGCGCGTGGCCTCGGTCGTCCTGGACGCCGAGGGGCGGATCGTGCTGTGGAGTCCCCAGGCGGAGGAGCTGTTCGGCTACACCGCTCAGGAGGCGCTGGGCCGGTACGCCGCCCGGATCATGGTGCACGAGGAGCACCTCGACCTGGTCAAGAAGCTGTTCGCCGAGGTGATGCGCACCGGACGGAGCTGGGCGGGCGCCTTCCCGATCCGGCGCAAGGACGGCGGGACCCGGCTGGTGGAGTTCCGCAACATGCGGCTGCTGGACGACCGGGGGCAGGTGTACGCCCTCGGTCTCGCGGTCGACCAGTCGACAGTGCGGCGCCTGGAGCAGGACGTGGCGCTGTCCACCCGGATCGTCGCCCAGTCCCCCATCGGACTGGCCGTCCTGGACGCGGAGCTGCGCTATGTGTCGGTGAACCCGGCGCTGGAGCAGATGAACGGCCTGCCGGCCGACGAGCACCTGGGCCGCACGATGCGGGAGACGCTGCCGCTGGTGGACGCGGCGGCCATCGAGGAGGCGGCCCAGGAGGTGCTGCGGACCGGGCGGCCGGTGGTGGACCGGTCGATGACCGGCCGTACCCCGGCCGATCCGGACGCCGACCACGCCTGGACGGTGTCCCTGTACCGGCTGGAGAACACCCTCGGCACGGTGCTGGGCGTGGCCGTGTCGGTGGTGGACATCACCGACCAGCACCGCGCGAACGCCGAGGCGGAGACGGCGCGCCGGCGGATCGCGCTGATCGCCGACGCCTCCGTACGGATCGGCACCACGCTGGATCTGGACCGCACGTCCGGCGAGCTCGCCGACGTGGCCGTCCCCGAACTGGCCGACGCGGCCGCGGTGGACCTGCTCGACGCGGTCGTACGGGGCCGGCGCACCGTCCTCGGCCCGGCCGAGCCGGCGCTGATGCGGGCGCTGGCGGTGCGCTGGGCCGGCGCGTCCGACGTGGTGCCGGCCGCCGACCCGCCGGGCCGGGTGATCCGGTACGCGCCGGACCGGCTGATCACCGAGTGCGTGCGCACGGGGCTGCCGGTGATGGTGCCGCAGGTGAAGGACGAGGACCTGCTGCGGATCGCCCGTTCCCCCGAGGCCGCCGAGATACTGGCCCGGGCGGGCGTCCACTCGTACCTGGCCGTGCCGCTGATCGCGCGCGGGGAGGTGCTGGGCGCGCTCGACCTGATCCGCACGCGCGATCCCCGACCGTTCGACGAGGACGACCTGCTGCTCGCCCGGGAGCTGGCCTCGCGGGCGGCCTTGCAGATCGACAACGCGCGCTGGTACCAGAACGCCCGCGACACCGCGCTCACGCTCCAGCGCAGCCTGCTGCCCAGCCATCCGTCCGTGACGGGCGGTCTCGAGGTCGCCTCCCGCTACCAGCCGGCGGGCGCCACCAGCGAGGTCGGCGGCGACTGGTTCGACGTGATCCCGCTGGACGGCGACCGTACGGCGCTCGTCGTGGGCGACGTGATGGGCAGCGGCATCCCGGCCGCCGCCACCATGGGCCGGCTGCGCACGGCCACCCACACCCTGGCGTCCCTCGGCCTCGACCCCGCGGTCCTGCTGGAGCACCTGAACCGGATCACCGTGGAGCTGGACGAGGCGATCGCCACGTGCGTCTACGCCGTCCACGACCCGCGCGAGCGGCGCTGTGTCATCTCCAACGCGGGGCATCTCCCCCCGGCCCGCATCCGCGCCGGCCGGACGCCCGAGCTGCTGGACCTGCCCACGGGGGTGCCGCTGGGCGTGGGCGGGGTCGCCTTCTCCACGACCGAGGTGGACCTGGAGCCGGGCGACCGCCTCGTCCTCTACACCGACGGCCTGGTCGAGACCCGCCGCGACCCCCTCGACGCCCGCCTCGACCGCCTTCTCACCCTGCTCGACACCCCGGCCCACTCCCTGGACGAGGTCTGCGAACTCCTCCTCCGCACCCTGCACGAGCCGGACAACTTCGACGACGTGGCGCTGCTGATCGCCCGGGTCACGGCACCCGGGTACTGAGAACGCGGGACGCGTCGGGGGCGCCCACGAGGGGCCGCCCACGGCGGTGGCCGGACGCGCGGGGCGGCGGAGGCGGGACCTGCGGGGCTGAGGGCGACTCCTGGCGGGCGGCGGGGGCGGCCCGGGCGGATCGCGCGAGCGGAGGGCGTGGGTCGCGGACGGGACGTCCCACTCCCCCGAGAACGCACACCCGTCGAGCAGCCGTACGTCCGGGTGGACCGCGGCGGCGAACCAGGCGAAGCCGCGCGCCTGGGCGGCGGCCCGCAGGCCGAGCACGGGCAGCGGCCGGCGCTCCGCGAGCACCTCGCGCGGATGCCGCGGCAGCGTGAAGCGGCGGGCTCGCGGGCCGGCCGGTCCGCGCCCCGGGGCCCCCGGGGGAGGCCCCGAGGCGCGGGGACGCCTGGCGCGTCACCGCGTTGTGCGCCCCTCACAGCCGTGTGCCGATCACCACCTGGGCCGGGCGGTCCTCGCAGACCTCGACGTATGCCTGGAGACCTGCCCCGATGAAGGCGGACAGGGCCCTTCGGGCCTGGTGCGGGCTTGTCTCGACCAGGAGCCGGCCGCCCGGCGCCAGCCACGCCGGCGCCTCCGCGGCGACGCGGCGGAGGATGTCGAGGCCGTCGGCGCCGCCGTCGAGGGCGACGCGCGGCTCGTGGTCGCGGGCCTCCGCCGGGAGGAGGGCGATCTCGTCGCTGGGCACGTACGGGACGTTGGCGGCGAGGATGTCCACCCGGCCCCGCAGCCGTGCGGGCAGCGCGTCGAACAGGTCGCCCTGGTGGACGTGTCCGCCGAGGGACGCGACGTTGCGCCGGGCGCAGCGCACGGCGGCCGGCTCGATGTCGGCGGCGTGCAGGTCCACCGTGCCGAGCGCGGCCGCCAGCGCCGCGCCGACCGCGCCCGAGCCGCAGCACAGGTCCACGACGACGGAGGCGTCGGGCGCGAGGGCGAGCGCCTGCTCGACGAGGAACTCGGTGCGTCGGCGCGGCACGAACACGCCTGGTTCCACGAGGATCCGCCGGCCTCCGAACTCGGCCCAGCCGACGACGAGTTCGAGGGGCAGTCCGGCGGCGCGGCGGTCGACCATACCGTCGACGGCGCACGGATCGCCGCCCGCCGCGGCGAGGATCATGTCGGCCTCGTCCTCGGCGAAGACGCAGCCGGCCGCGCGCAGCGTGGCCGCGACCGCGTCACGGGACGGGAGGGCGGGAGAAGAGGGGGAAGGGTCGCAGCGGTGGGGCAAGAGCCTGGCCTTTCGGGAGCCGAAGGGCGCTCTCGGAGTCACCCGCTCCGGGTGGACCGTGTCGCTCGGACGTGAGAGCACCTGACCTGACTAGCGGTAATGGGTCTCACCTCCTCGGTGGACGGCCGGGTCGGTCCGCGGCCGGACGGCCACCCTATCCGACGATCACCGCGGCGGGTACGGCCCCCGCACAGGACGGTCGCGGACCGTCACGGGCCCTCCCCGTGCACGGCGCCACACCGCCCCGTGCCGTGCGAGCGGCGGGCACCCCGTACCGTGGAGCGCGGAAACGCACCAGCACCACCCGCAACGGAAAACGCCGATCACGTGAACATCACCCGAGGCTTCACCGGCCGTCCCCGCGCGCACAACCCCGGGCTGCCGCCCGGCCAGTACGACGCGCGGGACGAATGGCCCGTCCTGTCCGCCGAGGTCACCCCCGACCTGGCGCCCGAGGACTGGACCTTCCGGATCGACGGCCTGGTGGCCGAGGACCGCACCTGGGACTGGGAGCAGGCCCACGCGCTGCCCGCCGACGCGTACGAGGGCGACATCCACTGTGTGACCGGCTGGTCGAAGTTCGGGGTGCGGTTCGGCGGTGTCTCCCTGGACGCCTTCCTGGACCAGGTCCGTCCGCTGCCGTCGGCCACGCACGTGGTGGCGTACGCGCACACCGGGTACACCACGAACCTCCCGCTCGCCGACGTGACCGGCGGTCGCGCCTGGATCGTCTGGGAGTACGGCGGCGAGCCGCTGCCCGCCGAGCACGGCGGCCCGGCGCGGCTGATCGTGCCGCACCTGTACTTCTGGAAGAGCGCCAAGTGGATCGCCGGGCTGCGGCTGCTGGACCACGACGAGCCGGGCTTCTGGGAGGGCAACGGCTATCACGCGCGGGGCAACCCGTGGGAGGAGCAGCGGTACTCCGGTGACTGAGCAGATGACGCGGCCGACGGCGCCGGCCACACGCTTCGCCGTGCCCGGGCGCATCGGCGTGAGCGAGCGGACCGCGTCGGTGTGGCGGACGGCCACGCTGACGGAGATCCGCCGGGAGACGCCCCGCGTGTCGACCTTCCGGTTCGCGGTGCCCGGCTGGCCGGGGCATGTGCCCGGCCAGCACCTGATGGTGCGGCTGGTCGCGGAGGACGGGTACACGGCGCAGCGCCACTACTCGATCGCCTCGGCGCCGGACGACTCCGGGCACATCGAGCTGACCCTCGACCATGTGCGGGACGGCGAGGTCTCCGGGTGGTTCCACACGGTGGCCCGTCCCGGGGACCGGATCGAGATGCGCGGCCCGCTCAGCGGCTTCTTCGCCTGGCCGGGCGACCGGCCCGCGTTGCTGCTGGGCGCCGGCTCGGGCGTGGTCCCGCTGATGTCGATGGTGCGGCACCACCGCGCCCGCGGTCTGACCCTGCCCCTGCGCCTGCTGGTGTCGGCGCGTGGTCCGGAGGACCTCATCTACGCGGACGAGTACGGGCCGGAGACCACACCGGTGTTCACCCGGACCGCCCCGGAGGGTGTGGCCGTCGGACGTCTGGCCGCCGCACATGTGGCGCCGCTCCTGGCCGAGCAGCCTCCCGGTGGGTGGGAGGCCTATGTGTGCGGCTCCAACTCCTTCGCCGAGCACGCCTCCAGGCTGCTGGTGGCCGCCGGCCAGCCCGTCGAGCGCATCCGCATCGAACGCTTCGGCTGACCCGGTCCCACCCGTACGCCGGACCTGCGGACGGCGTCGTTTCGCGCGCCCGCCGCCGGGGCACCCGGCCCGGACCTGTTCCGCGGGTGCCGTGAGACGCGCCCCGGAGCCGCTGGGTCCGCCGCCCCGCCCGGCCTGTCACCCTCCTCGGCCGCGGTGGACGGCGAGGGGAGGCAGAAGATGCGAACGCGGGTGCTGTCCCGGCGGCGGCGCGGCCCGCTGTGCCGCCGGTCGGACGTCGTCGAGGCGTGGACGGCCGTGGCCGTGGCCGTGCTGCTGTGCCTGACGGTTCCGTCGGCGGGCGTGCTCACCACCCGGTGGGCGTACGAGGACGCGCGGGCGGCCGCCGACCAGCAGCGCGCCGAACGCCACCGGGTGCGCGCCGAGGTCCTGGAGCGCCCTTCGAGGGCACGCCCCCCGTCGGAGGCGGAGTCCGGTTCGGAGCGGCGGCGCGCCTCCCGGGCGGCCGTCCGCTGGGCGGACCCGGACGAGGGCACGCGGACGGCCCTGGTGCGGGTCCCGGCCCATGCCCGCCCGGGCGACCCGGTGCACGTCTGGCTGGACTCGCGGGGCCGCGAGGTGCTGCCGCCGGTCGACGACGCGTCGGTGTGGCAGTACGGGGTCGGCATGGGCACCCTGGCCGGAGGCAGCACGGCGGCCGTGCTCCTGCTCGCGCACCGCGCGGTGCGGCGGGTGGCGCTGCGCCGCCGGCTCGGGGAGTGGGAGCGGGACTGGGCCCGCACCGGACCGCTGTGGACGCACCGCGGCGTCTGAGAGCCCCTCGCGCCCCTGCACGGAGCAACCGCTTTCCAGACCGTCCACCAGCGCCTTCTCCGCCGAACCCTGGCGAGGCGCCGCATGATCCACGTACCGTGTCCTCGCTTCGCACGGTCCCTTCACGAAGGCGGTCCCAGATGGCCCTGTTCGACCTTTCCCTCGACAAGCTGCGCACGTACCGCAGCGCGTCCACGGAGCCCGAGGACTTCGACGCGTTCTGGTCCGGCACGCTCGACGAGGCGCGCCGGCACGACCTGGACGCGCGGTTCGAGCCGGTCGACACGGGACTGACGACCGTGGAGGTCTTCGACGTGACGTTCGCCGGGTTCGGCGGCCACCCCGTCAAGGGCTGGCTGACCCTGCCCGCCGGCGCCGGCGCGCCGCTGCCGCTGGTGGTGGAGTTCGTCGGGTACGGCGGCGGCCGCGGGCTGCCGCACGAGCATCTGCTGTGGGCGTCCACCGGGCGGGCGCACTTCGTGATGGACACCCGCGGCCAGGGCAGCGCGTGGGGCGGGGGCGGGGGCACCGAGGACCCGGTGGGCTCCGGTCCGGCGTTCCCCGGTTTCATGACGCGCGGCATCGACGCCCCGGAAACCTACTACTACCGGCGGGTGTTCACCGACGCGGTGCGCGCGGTGGAGGCGGCGCGGTCGCACCCGCTGACCGACGCGAGCCGTACCGTGGCCATGGGCGGCAGCCAGGGCGGCGGCATCACGCTCGCGGTGGGCGGCCTCGTCCCGGACCTGGCGGGCATCGCGCCGGACGTGCCGTTCCTGTGCGACTTCCCGCGCGCCACGACCCTCACCGACCGCAACCCGTACCGGGAGATCGGCAGCTTCCTCAAGACGCACCGCGGCCGCGCGGCGGACGTCCGGCGCACCCTGTCGTACTTCGACGGCGTGCACTTCGCCGCCCGCGGCACCGCGCCCGCCCTGTTCTCGGCGGCGCTGGAGGACCAGACGTGTCCGCCCTCCACGGTGTTCGCCGCCTTCAACGCCTGGGCGCACGAGGACAAGACGATCGAGGTGTACGACTTCAACGACCACGAGGGCGGCGGCCCCTACCAGGAGGCGGCGCAGCTGCGCTGGATGCGGGACCGCGCCTGACGTACCGCACGGTTCCGGCCGAACTGCCGGACCGGCCTTCCCTGTTGGTGTAGACCACTGCTAGATCTGGTGGCTCAACGGGCCCGCACGGCCACGGAACGTCACCTACAGGAGGGCGCGGCATGGCCCGCACCACCCCGCACCAGCATGTCCATCCCCGACGGACCCTCGGCGACGGGGAGCCGCTCTACCGGAGGGTCGCCGCCGAACTGCTCGGCGAACTGCGCACCGGCGCCGTACCGCCCGGCGAACGGCTGCCCGGCGAGCGCCAGTTGGCCGAGCACTTCGGGGTCAGCAGGGAGACCGTACGGCAGGCGCTGCAACTGCTGCGGCGGGAGGGGCTGGTCGCCACCGACCGGCGGGGCAGCCATGCCGCGCTGCCGGGCGTGCCGGTGGAGGCGCCGGCCGCCGCCGGTTTCCCGCTCGGCGCACGGCAGGCGGGGCGGGACACGGTGGCGCGGGCCACCGTCGCCTGGGAGGTCCCGCCGCCGGGCCACGCGGAACCTCTCGGGCTCACGCCCGGCCGGCCCACGCTCGTGCACCGGTACTGGTCCGCGTCGCCCGGCGGGCGGGAGCGGCGCACGGCGGTGACATCGTTTTCCGCGGTGGCGCTCGCGGAGGTGGAGGAGCTGGCCCGCTACCGCGACCGGGCCGACGGCACCGGCGCCGCCGAACTGCGCCGGACCTACGACTGGATGCGCCGGGCGGGCCTGTCGCTGCACCACCGCGACACCATCACCCGCATCGCGAGCACCCCGTCGGTGCGGGTCACCCGGCAGGTGCACGACCAGCACGCCCGGCCGCTGGAGCTGACGGAACTGGTGATGGACGCCCAGCAGGACGTGCTGGTCTACGAGTTCATGGTGCCGGCGGCGGTCTGAGGGGCCATCGGCTCGCGCACCACGCGGGCCTGCCGGGCCGCCGCGAGGAGGCGCCGGTCCGCCGACCACACGGCGCTGTCGTCGACCGCCCAGCCACCGCCCGCGTGGTCGGTGCGGATGCGGACCAGGCTCCAGCCGTGCGCCGCGCCGTCGTCGAGGGCGTCGGTGAAGTGCACGGTCATCTCGGCGGTCGGGACCGGGCGCGGGGTCTTCCAGCGGGCGTAGAGAGCGGGCGGCAGGACGTCCGCGAGCGTGGCGACGGCCGCCGCGTCCACCGGCCGGTCGTCCCGGAAGCGCACCCACGCGACGAGCACGGCCCGGGGGCCGCCGGCCAGCGGGAGGTCGGCGGTGGCGGGGCGTATCTCCAGCTGGCGGGCGAAGAGCGCGAGGTCGGCGGGGAGTTCGACGGGGACGCAGTCGTCCGGGCCGGGCACCTCGGGGGCGGTGAGCCCGGCGTGCGCGGGGCCGCCGCGGCCGGTCCCGAACAGCGCGGAGCCGAGGACGACCGGCTCGCCGTCCTGGTGCCCGGTGAAGAGGCAGGTGGCGGTGCGCCGGCCGGCGGCGGGCGCGGTCCCGGAGAAGCGCAGCGGACCGGTCCCGACCGGGGCCAGGTAGTGCGTGGTCAGCGAGCGCACCGGCCGGTCCCGGCCGGCGAACGAGTCGCGTACGGCGGTCAGCGCCGCACCGGCGACCCAGCCCCCGTGCATGCCCTCCCAGGACCACCAGCGGGGGTCGGTCTGCGTCGCGTCATAGGCAGTCGTCGTCACGCGAGCCACTCTAGGCGGGTGAGTTGGAAAATCCAACTGATTCGTGGAATCTGCGTGTGAAGAGCAGACTCAGGAGGTGAGCGGCGGCCCGGCCTCCCGCTTCTCCGCCACGATCAGCCGCACCTTGGGGCTGCCGTCCCGTCTGCGGCCGAACTCGGGGAGAGCGAGGAACTCCACACGGAACCCCGTGCGCTCCAGCCCGCGCCACAGGTCGCCGAAGCGCACGGCGCGGTAGTACATGACGAACGGCGGGCGCCACACGGCGTTGCGCACCCGCATGACGGCGTCGAACCCGAGCAGCATCGCGTGGGCGAGGGAGCCGGGCCGGGGCGGCGCGACGACCGGCAGGACGAACCGGCCGCCGGGCCGCAGCACCTTGTGCACCTGCGCGAACAGCCGCGGCAGCTCGGACGGCAGGAAGTGTCCGAGCGCCCCGAAGCTGACCACGAGGTCGAACTCCGGCCCGAACGGCAGCGCCCGCGCGTCCGCCCGGACCCAGGACACGTCGGGGCCCTCGGGCCGCCTGCGCGAGCGGGCGACCTCCAGCATCCCGGCGCTGAAGTCCACGCCGGTGACGGGGTCCCGGCACACCTGACGCAGCACGTCGACGCCCGCGCCGGTGCCGCAGCACAGGTCGAGCCCGGTGCCGTAGGGGCCGGACTCCAGCAGCGCGGCGACGGTGGCGTCCAGCACGGAGTCGGGGGTGCGGAAGGGGGTGTGGTCGAACTTCGGGGCGAGAAGGTCGTAGCCGCGCTCGACGGACGACAGCGCCTGGACGGCCAGTTCGCTCAGTCGGGGGCCTTCGGGGCTGAACATCCGCCCAGCCTAGAGCGCGCTCTCCGCGGTCGCCCCGTGAATCTCGCGTACCGGGGGCGAGCCCGGTCGTCGGGCCGCCGCAAGCCGGGCAGCGCATCCGAGTGCTCGCGCGCGGCTCCCGGCCGGGGCAGCACGGTGTTCGGGCTACCCCTTCCTACGTTTGCGATATGACTATCGGATTTGCTTCGCGGGCTGCCGTGTCGGGGTGCGTGCTCTGCGCGGCGGGCCTGCTGGCGCTCGCGCCCGCCGCGGCGACCACCGGTCCCGGCGTCGACCCCGGGCCGCGGACGAGGGACGCGCCCGCGTCCCTGCTGTACCGGCCCGGCACGCACGTCCGTCCGCGCGCGGGGGCGCCCGAGGTCCCGGACCTGTCCGCCCGCTCCTGGCTGGTCGCAGACGCGGACACCGGCGCGGTGCTCGCGGCGCACGACGCGCACCGCAGGCTGCCGCCCGCCAGCACCCTCAAGACGCTCTTCGCGCTGACCGTGATGCCGGCCCTGCCGTCCGGCATCCGGCACCGCGTCGACCCGGAGGAACTGGCGGACATCGGCCCGGGGAGCAGTCTCGTCGGGGTCGCCGAGTACCGGACGTACCGGGTCTCCGACCTCTGGAACGGGGTCTTCCTCAACTCGGGCAACGACGCCGTGCGGGTGCTGGCGGCCCTCAGCGGCGGCTGGCGGGCCACGGCCGAGCGGATGGAGGAGAAGGCGCGGGCCCTGGGCGCCCGCGACACCCAGGTGAGGTCGCCCGACGGCTACGACGCGCCCGGCCAGGTGTCGTCGGCGTTCGACCTGGCCGTGTTCGGCCGGGCGGGGCTGCGCAACCCCGAGTTCGCGGAGTACTGCGCACGGGCGGAGGCGAGCTTCCCGGCCCGCGACGGCGGCAGCTACCCCATCGTCAACACCAACCGGCTGCTCACCGGGGCGGACGGGGTCGCCCCGTACCGGGGGCTGATCGGCGTGAAGAACGGCTACACCAGCCACGCGGGGAACACCCTGGTCGCGGCCGCCCGCCGCGACGGCCGGACCCTGGTGGCGACGGTCATGAACCCCCGCTCGGACGGCGGGCACGCGGTGTACGAGGAGACGCGCGCGCTCCTCGACTGGGGCTTCGAGGCGGCCGGCCGCGTGAACCCGGTGGGCTCCCTGGACGCCCTGCGCAGCGCCCCGCCGGGCGGCCCGGAGGCGGACGCGGTGGCCGTGTCCGCGTCCCGCCGGGACGACACGGACGACCGTCCGGTGTGGTGGACGATCACCGGGTCGGGTCTGCTGGGCGGCGCGGGCGTAGCGGTGTACCTGCGGCTCAGGTGGGGGCCGGTGCCGAAGGACTGAGTACGGTCGGCCGACCCCCCGCGGGGGCCCGCCGCAGTGAGCGGCGGCCCGATGCGAAGAACTCGACGGGGCCGCCGGAGGCACGGCTGCTGACCGGCAGCCGCCTGCCCTGCCGCCTCGGACGCACAACCACCCGGCCTTGCCGCCTCGGACGCACAGCGGCCCGGTGCCCGCCGGACTCAGGCTCGCGCCACGAGCGCGGGCCGCACCCGCCGCGGACGCGGACGGCGCGGCGCCGGGAACCGGCCTGCCCCCCGCCGCCCCGGACCCGGCCGCCTCACACCGCGGAGCGGCCCACTGCCGAAGCCCCCTCCTGGCCCACCAGGCCACGTCCGTTCAGACGCACACCGCGTCCGCCGCCGCACCCAGCCCCGCCACCGGCCGCACCCCGCCCACAGGGCGGCCTCCGCCCAGGACCGTCTCGCCCGCGAACGCGGTGAGCAGGGCCGGGTCCACGCCCGCGTGGGTGAGGGCCGCCGCGGTGACCGGGACGCGGGCGCGGCCGGCGCCGTCGGCGATCTTCACGGCGACGGCGCGGCCGTCGGGCAGCGCGGCGACCTGGACGCCCTCGAAGCCGTCCTTGGCGAGCAGCCCCGGCACCGCGCGCATCAGCGCGGCCACGTCCCGGCCCGCGCCGGACGCCATCTCGGCGTGCGTGCGCATGGCGTCGGCGACCCGGCCCTCGGGGGTGCCGGGCGCGCCGCCGGCGATCCGGGCGGCGGCGCGGGCCAGGCCCTCCAGGGACACCGCGAACAGAGGCGCGCCGCACCCGTCGACGGTGACCGTGGCGACGCGCCGTCCGGTGAGGTCCTCGACGGTCTCGGCGACCGCCTGCTGAAGGGGGTGGGCCGGGTCGAGGTAGTCGTCCAGCGGCCAGCCGTTCAGCTTCGCGGTGTACAGCATCGCGGCGTGCTTGCCCGAGCAGTTCTGGGCGAGCCGGGAGGGGCCGCGGCCCGCGCGTACCCAGGTGTCCCGGACGGCGGGGTCGAAGGGCAGGTCGGGGACGTTGCGCAGGTGCTCCTCGGCCAGGCCCGCCTGCTGGAGGATGCGGCGCGCGCCGTCCAGGTGGCGTTCCTCGCCGGAGTGGCTGGCCGCCGCGAGGGACAGCAGTGCGCCGTCGAGCGGGAGGCCGGCGCGGACCATGGCCACCGCCTGGACGGGCTTGAGCGCGGAGCGCGGGTAGAACGCCGCCTCCGGGTCGCCGAGGCGGAAGCCGGCCGTGCCGTCGGCGTCGAGGACGACGACGGAGCCGTAGTGGACGCCTTCGACGACCCCGCCGCGTATCAGGTGGGCGACGGGGGCGTGGCGGGGTGTGCGGACCGGGGGTGCGGCCGCGGGGAGACTGCTGTGCATCACACTGCCTGCGGGTTGTCGTGGCGGGCCGGCTCGGGGGTGGTGCGCGGGCCCGGTGTGCGTGCGGAGCGCACGATGTCGGTGAGGGTGGTCCCGACACGGTCGAGGTGGTGGGTCATGGCCCGCACGGCGTCCTGTTCGGAGCCGGCGGCCAGGGCTTCCACGATGGCCCGGTGCTCGCGGTCGGAGTGGGCGCGACGGCCGCCGAGCTCGTTGAGAAAGGCGGACTGGCGGGCCAGCGCGTCCCGGATCTCCTCGATGACCCGACGGAACACGGGGTTCTGCGCGGCCTCGGCCACGGCGAGGTGGAACAGGGTGTCCATGGCCGCCCAGGCGGTGGTGTCGGTCTCCCGCTCCATCCGCGCCAGCAGGCCCCGCAGCCGGGCCAGGTCCTCCGGGGTGCGGCGGCGTGCGGCGTACCCGGCGACCGGGATCTCGACGTGCCGGCGCACCTCCATGAGGTGTCCGGCCGTGTAGTCGCCGAAGGTGGGGTCCTGCACGGCGTCGGCGACCACAAAGGTGCCCTTGCCGGTGCGGGACACGGTCAGGCCCATGGTCTGCAGCGCCCGCAGCGCCTCGCGCAGCACCGGGCGGGACACCTCGAGTTCGCGGCAGAGCTCGGCCTCGGAGGGCAGCTTGTCGCCGATCGCGTAGTCGCCGCGCTCGATGGCGTCGCGGAGGTGGACGAGCACCGCCTCCGTCGCGCTGACGCGCCGCGGTCCCGTACCACCTGTCTGGCTGTCTGACAGGTTCACGGGCCGATCGTGCGGTCCGTCCGCACGCACTGTCAAGCGGGGGCGGGTGCGGGGTGGTGCCGGCCACACCGTCGCCCGGGGGGCACCACCCCTCTCCCCCTGGGGGCGACCGTCCCTCCTCATGCGGGTGCCACCGCCCTTCTTCGCCCAGGAAATCACCCCCCATACTGAGCGCATGGCGCATTCGACGGCACTGGCCGGCATTCATTCCCTCGCCGAGGACGAAAAGCAGACAAACCCTCGGGGGGACGGACGGAAAAGGGAGCGGGAGAAAAGCTCCGGAAGAGGGAGTGACTTCTCCGAATTGTCCCGGCGAATAGCCGAGGCGGATCTGCTGCGCCGCCGTCCGTTGTACTACACGGTGCGTTTCACCGCCGTGGGCCTGGCGCTCGCCGGAGGCGTCGCCGCGTTCCTCGTCCTCGGCGACAGCTGGAGCCAGCTGCTCGTCGCCGCCGCACTGGCCGTCGTGTTCGGGCAGCTCGGGCTGGCCGCGCACGACCTGGCGCACCGCCAGGTGTTCTCCCGCCGGCGCCCCAGCGAGATCGGCGGTCTGGTGGTGGCCGACGTGCTGCTCGGCATGAGCTACGGCTGGTGGATGAACAAGCACACCCGCCACCACGCGAACCCCAATCACGAGAACAAGGACCCGGACGTCGCGCCCGACATCCTCGTGTGGTCACGCCGTCAGGCGCGGCAGGCCAAGGGGCCGGCCCGGTTCATCGGGAAACACCAGGCGGCGCTCTTCTTCCCGCTGCTGACCCTCGAGGGCCTGAATCTGAGTGTCAGCAGTTTCCGGGCGCTGCGGAGTCCGTCGATGAAACGGCCCGTTCTGGAGGGCGCCCTCCTCGTCGCGCATTTCGCCGTCTATTTCGGCGGACTTTTCACACTTCTCTCCCCCGGCAAGGCGCTCGCGTTCATCGCCGTCCACCAGGGGCTGTTCGGCCTCTACCTCGGTTCCGTGTTCGCCCCGAACCACAAGGGCATGCCGATGATCGAGGAGGGGACCGAGCTGGACTTCCTGCGCCGTCAGGTGCTGACCTCCCGCAACGTGGACGGCGGTGCGCTGACCGACGTGTTCATGGGCGGCCTCAACTACCAGATCGAGCACCACCTCTTCCCCAGCATGCCCACGCCGGCCCTCGCGAAGGCCCAGGTGATCACCGAGCGGTACTGCGCCGAGCTGGGCATCCCGTACTGCCGGTCGGGTCTGATCGCCTCGCACCGCACGGCGCTGCGCCATCTGCGGGAGGCGGGCGAACCCCTGCGCGAGGCCGGACACTGACCCTACGGCCACACCGCCCCGGCCAGCGCTGCCCCCGCGAAGGCGGCGCCCAGGCCGGCGGCCGTGCTCACCAGGACATTGGCCGCCGCGTACCCGAGGGCGCCGCTCCCGGCCAGGCGGAGGGTCTCGTAGGAGAAGGTCGAGTAGGTGGTGAGGGCGCCGCACAGACCGGTGCCGAGCAGCGCCTGGGCACCGGGTCCCGCGACGCCCGCGGCCGCCGCACCGGTGAGCAGGCCGAGGACCAGACTGCCGGCGACGTTGACGGTGAAGGTCCCCCAGGGAAGGTCCGACCGGGTCCGGGACTGCACGGCCCGGTCGGTGAGATACCGCAAGGGCGCCCCGGCCATCGCGCCGACCACCACGTACAGCCAGGTCACCCCCGGCCCTCCCGCACCGCGTCGTCGCGCCCTGGCCGGGGGACGATCTCGCACCGCTCGAGGAACACCAGCCCTTCCGGGACGAGCGCGTCGACCTCCGGCAGGAAGGCCCGCACCCGTTCCTCGGTGTCGACGACGACGACCGCCACCGGCATGTCCTCGCTCAGCGACAGCAGCCGGGAGGTGTGCACGAGTGACGACGCGCCGAAGCCCTCGATGCCGCGGAACACGCTGGCTCCGGCCAGTCCCGCCGCGTGCGCCCGGTGGACGATCTCCGAGTAGAGCGGCCGGTGGCGGCGGGTGTCGCACTCGCCGACGAGCACGGTGAGGCGCAGCGCGCCGGTGGTCGGAGTGGTCATGACTGCCTCCTGAACAGTGCCCGGCGGGTGGCCGCGGTGGCCGCCCAGACGGCGGCCAGGGCCACGACGGGGGTGGCGGCCAGGTAGAGGAGCGCGCTCGCGTGACGGCCGGCCTCGAACAGGCCGCGGACGTCCACCGCGTACGTCGAGAAGGTCGTGAAGCCGCCGAGGACGCCGGTGCCGAAGAAGGGGCGGAGGAGGCGGTGCGCGGTGCGCGCCTCGGCGACGATCACCATGAACGCGCCGATCACGGCGCAGCCGAGAACGTTGACGCAGAGGATCGTCCACGGGAAGGAACCCGCCGGGGTCGGCCACCAGACGACGGCCGCGTACCGGGCCGCGGCTCCCACTCCGCCGCCCACCGCGACCACGCCGACGACGGGTGCCTGGGCCCGTACGGCGGAGCGGACCCGGGGTCGCCCGGCCTCCGCCGCGGTCACGGTCGTACGTCTCCTGCTCGCACGGGATCAGCGTAGTCCAGGCCGCGGAGGCGAGGCGTCCGGGCCTGCCCGCGGAGGCCGGGACGGGCTACCAGCCCTTCTCGAACAGCTGGGTCACCTCGGCGAGGCGGATCTCGTCGCGGTGGTAGCGGGGGTCGTCGTCCTGGCCGGTGAGGCGGAGCAGGCCGAGGGAGGTGAGCAGCCGGAGGTGGGCGAGCGCCGCGGTGCGGGGCACGCCGAGGCGGGCGGCGACGTCGTCCGCGGTGAGTCCTCGTCCGGCGGTGTCCGGTTCGCCCAGCCAGGCGAGGATGCGCAGTCGTGTCCCGTCGGCGGGAGTCCTCAGCATGTCGTCCACCTCCCCGCCGGGCTTCCTCGTCTCCGGCACCCTCCCACTGTGCCGCGCCCGGGGTCCCCGTGTCGCGTGCCGCGGGAAGCTTGTCCGGAGTCAACGCCCTTGCTGGGCAAGGTGGTTGAACGTGGGAACGGTGACCGGGGGCCAGGCCCCCGGTCACCGCGCCGGTGTCAGCGGTGACGGAACCACTCCATGGCGGGCAGCGCGCGGTCGTCGTAGTCGAACAGCGCCTGGTTCTCCCAGCCGTTGCCGGAGGACGGGTCGGCCGGGTCCCAGCCGTTGCCGGGGCGGGCCGTCCAGGTGGCCTCCCAGTGGAAGACGCCGAGGCCGCGTCCGCCGGGGACCGCCTCCACGACGGCGGCCACGTCGTTCATCCAGCGGGTCTGCCCGGCGGGGGTGGCCGGGTAGCCGGGGACGAGCTCGCTCTCGCGGTCGATGATGTTCTCCAGCGCGTCCTCGCTGTCCAGGCGGAACGGGTAGGCCGTCTCGGCGACGAACACGGGTCTGCCGTAGCGGGCGGCCGCGTCGTCCAGGGTGGTCTGCACGTCGTGCAGGGTGCCGTGCCAGTAGCCGTAGTAGGACAGCCCGATGACGTCGAAGCGCACCCCGTGGGAGACCGCCCGGTCGAACCACCAGCGGGTGCCGTCGCGGTCGCCGCCCTCGGCGAGGTGCAGCGCGACGGACGTGGACGGGCTGACCGCCTTCACGGCGGCGTACCCGGAGTTGAGCAGTCCGGCGAGCTGGGGCCAGTTCGAGGTGGAGCCCTCGCTCCAGAGCATGCCGCCGTTGATCTCGTTGCCGACCTGCACCATGTCGGCCGTCGTGCCCTGGGTCTCGAGGGCGTTCAGCACGTCGTAGGTGTGGTCGTACACGTCCTTCTTGAGCTGCTCGTAGCCGTGTCCGGCCCAGGCGGCCGGCTTGGTCTGCTTGCCGGGATCGGCCCAGGCGTCCGAGTAGTGGAAGTCGACCAGCAGCTTCATGCCCCGCGCCTTGACGCGCTTGGCCAGGGCCAGGACGTGCGCCTTGTCGTTGTAGCCGTCGGCCGGGTTCACCCAGACCTTCACGCGGGCGTAGTTCATGCCGGAGGAGCGGAGAATGGCGAGGGGGTCGCCGACGCTGCCGGACGCCGTGCGGTACACCCCGCCGCGGTCCTCGCTCTTGGGGAGGGAGGAGATGTCGGCGCCCTTGACGCTCAGGCCGGAGGTGCCGCGTTCGAAGGTGAGGTCGTCGACGTTGATCCACTCGCCGGGGCCCGCGTCGCTGACGACGGCGACCGTGCACCGGCCGCCGCTCACCGTGACCGGCACGACGATCCGCAGCCACCCGGAGCCGGAGACGGGCAGACCGGTGCGCTGTTCGGCGCCGCCGCAGTCGCGCAGGGCGAGGTGGGCGGAGTTCTGGCCGCCGCCGGAGCGGACCCAGGCGGTGAGCCGGTAGTCGCCGGCGGCCAGCCCGGTCAGCTGCTGGTACGTCTCGACCCGGTAGGCGGAGGAGGACCAGTGGGCGAGGCGGTGGCCGCCGTCGCGCCCGCCCGCCTCGGTGTACGACGCCGCCGTGTCGCCGGATTCCGACCAGCCTGCCGGGGTCGCGGCGCCGGTGCCGCCGGATTCGAAGCCCGCGTTGGTGAGGGTGCGCGCGGCCGACGCGGCGGGGGCGGGCAGGGCGGTGAGGGTGAGTCCTGCCACGAGCGGCGGCAGCAGGGCCCGGAGTGTGCGTCTGGGATGGAACATCGGTGTTCGTCGTCCCTTCGACGTGGGGGGGAGGAGTGCCCGCGCCCGGTGGGCGAGGGCCCCCTCCGCCCGCGGCCGTACGCCCGCGCGGACGGAGGGGAGTCGGGTCTCAGCCGTCGAGCCGGACGACCCGGACGGCTCCGGCGGGCACCGCGAGCCGTCCGGCGGCGCGCTCGCCGGTCAGCAGCTCGGTGCCGGGGGCCTCCAGCGGGACCTTGGCGTCGGCGGCGGAGTGGTTGATCGCGAAGAGGAAGCGGCCGGATTCGCCGCTGCGGCGGACCACTTCGACGTCGTGCGGCAGGTCGTGGCGCGGGGGGACGCCCGCGTCCTCGGCGGCGCGGGCGAGGACGGTGGCGAGGCCGTCCGTGCCGAGCCGGGTGGAGACGTACCAGGCGGCGCCCTCGCCGAGGCGGTGCCGGGTGACCGCGGGCCGGCCGGCGGCCGGTCCTCCGGTGTACGTCCACACGGTCTCGGCGCCGCGCGGCACCACGAACTCGGTCCACACGTCGGCGTCCAGCTCCGCGCCGCCGGGGCCGGTCAGGCGTACCCGCTCGCCCTCCAGCAGCGGCGAGAACTCCTCGACGGTGAGGCCCAGGACGTCCCGCAGGGCGCCCGGGTGCGGGCCTTCGTGCACGGCGTCGTGCTCGTCGACGATCCCCGAGAAGTACGACACGACGAGCGTGCCGCCGCCCTCGACGTACCGCCGCAGGTTGTCCCCGGCCTCCTGGGTCATCAGGTACAGCGCCGGTGCGACGACAAGGGGATACCTCGACAAGTCGGTGTCGGGGCGGGCGAAGTCGACGGTGAGGTGGTGGTCGTAGAGGGCCTCGTAGAAGGCGTCGGCGCGTTCGCGGGCGTCGTGGTCCTGGCTGGGGCGCCAGTCGAGGTTCTGCGCCCACCAGGACTGCCAGTCCCACAGCACGGCGACGTCCGCCTCGGTGCGGGTGCCGCGCAGGGACGCCAACGACCGCACGGACGCGCCGAGTTCGGTCACCTCGCGGAAGACGCGGGTCTCGGTGCCGCCGTGCGGCAGCATCGCGGAGTGGAACTTCTCGGCCCCGCGCCGGGACTGGCGCCACTGGAAGAACATGGCGCCGTCGGAGCCGCGCGCCACATGGGCGAGGGAGTTGCGGGCCATCTGGCCGGGGGCCTTGGCGGGGTTGCGGGGCTGCCAGTTGACGCCCGAGGTGGAGTGCTCCAGCAGCAGCCAGGGGGCGCCCCCGGCGACGGAGCGGGTGAGGTCGGCGGCCATGGCGAGGTTGACGTGGGTGCGGCGGCCGTCGGTGATCAGGTAGTGGTCGTTGGTGACCAGGTCCACCTCGCGGCCCCAGGCCCAGTAGTCGACGGAGTCGCACTGGCTGAGGGCGGTCATGAAGTTGGTGGTGACGGGGACGCCGGGTGTCAGGCGGTGCAGGATGTCCCGCTCGGCGGTGAAGTTCTCCCGCATGGTGGCGTCGGCGAACCGCCGGTAGTCCAGCGCCTGGGCCGGGTTGCCGACGGTGGGGGTGGCGCGCGGCGGGTTGATCTCGTCGAGCGAGGCGTAGCGCTGGCCCCAGAAGGCGGTCCCCCAGGCCTCGTTGACGGCCTCCACGCCGCCGTACGTCCGCTCCAGCCAGCGGCGGAAGTGTCCGGCGCAGGTGTCGCAGTAGCAGGCGGAGACGGGGACGCCGTACTCGTTGTGGACGTGCCACATCGCCAGCGCCGGGTGGTCGCCGTAGCGCTCGGCGAGGCGGGTGGTGATGTCCGCGGCGGCGGCCCGGTAGGCGGGGTTGCTGTGGCAGATGGCGCCGCGGGAGCCGAACTCCAGGCGCACCCCGTCCGCGGTGACGGGCAGCGCGTCGGGGTGGGCGCGGTAGAACCAGGCGGGCGGCACCACGGTGGGCGTGCCGAGGTCGACGCGGATCCCGGCGCCGTGCAGCAGGTCCAGGCTGCGGTCGAGCCAGCCGAAGTCGTGGGCGCCGGGGGCGGGTTCGAGCAGAGCCCAGGAGAAGATGCCGACGCTCACCAGGGTGACGCCGGCCTCGCGCATCAGCCGTACGTCCTCCTCCCAGACGGCCTCCGGCCACTGCTCGGGGTTGTAGTCCCCGCCGAAGGCGAGCCCGGTCAGGCCCCTGGGGGTGATCTCCGGCATCGATGGTCTCCCGTTTGTGATCGATCGCTTGGGAACGTGCACACACATTCTCGGTGGTGCGGAGCCCACATAACCGCACAGCATCAACCATTGACAAGTGTCCGATGTGTTTCTCTACTGTGAACGCTCACAGATGCAGCGCGAGCCGCGCACCGCACGCATCCGGTCCCCGCAGTCGGCGGGGGCCCCAGGTCAGGGGAGACATCCATGCCGTACACGAAGCGCCGTCGCCTCGTGAGTTCCGCCGTCGCCGTGGCCCTCGGCGCCACCGCACTCGCCGCCTGCGGCTCGTCGTCGGACGACGACGGCGCCGCGTCGGGTCCGGTGACGCTGACGTACTGGAGCTGGGCCCCCGGCATGGACAAGGTCGTGGACTTGTGGAACAAGGGGCCCGGCAAGGAGCAGCAGATCACCGTCACGGTGAAGAAGCAGGCGTCCGGCGACACCCTTGTCACCAAGATCCTCACCGCGCACAAGGCCGGCAAGGCGCCCGACCTGGTGCAGGCCGAGTACCAGGCGCTGCCCACCCTGGTCAGCAACGACGCGCTCGCCGACATATCCGGCGAGGTCGGCGACGCGAAGAAGGAGTTCGCCGACGGGGTCTGGCAGCAGACCACCCTGGGCACGGACGCGGTGTACGCGGTCCCGCAGGACATCGGGCCGATGATGTTCTTCTACCGCGAGGACCTGTTCGAGAAGTACAAGCTGACGGTCCCCACCACCTGGGACGAGTTCGCCGACACCGCCCGCAAGCTGAAGAAGGCGGCTCCCGGCAAGGACCTGACCACCTTCTCCGCCAACGACTCCGGGCTGTTCGCGGGCCTCGCCCAGCAGGCCGGCGCACAGTGGTGGACCACCTCCGGCGACACATGGAAGGTCGGCATCAACGACGCGGCCACCAAGAAGGTCGCCGAGTTCTGGGGCGGCCTGGTCGAGGAGGGCGCCATCGACAACCAGCCGATGTACACGCCCGCCTGGAACAAGGCGCTGGACACCGGGCAGCAGATCGCCTGGGTCAGCGCCGTGTGGGCGCCCGGCACGCTCACCACCGCCGCTCCCGCCACCAAGGGCAAGTGGGCCATGGCGCCGCTCCCCCAGTGGACCAAGGGCGAGAACCGCACGGGCAGTTGGGGCGGATCCTCCACCGCTGTCACCACCGACTCGCCCCACAAGGACGCCGCCGCCACGTTCGCGGCCTGGCTGAACACCGACGCCCGGGCGCTCAACGCCCTGGCGAAGGAGAGCGGCATCTACCCGGCCTCCACGGCCGCCCAGACCAGCGGCGCCTTCGCCGCCCCGCCGGAGTTCTTCGCCAACCAGCCCGACTTCTACACGAAGGCCGCCGAGATCGCGGAGACCACCGCGCCGTCCGCCTGGGGCCCGAACGTCAACGTCGCCTACACGACGTTCAAGAACGCCTTCGGCGCCGCCGCGAAGAACAAGTCCGACTTCACCGCCGCCCTGGACGCCATGCAGGAGGACACCGTCGCCGACCTGAAGAAGCAGGGCTTCGGAGTCGCGGAGTGAAGTCCCCCGCCCGCCGTGCGCGCCGCGCCCCCTACCTGTTCCTGGTGCCGGCGATCACGCTGTTCCTGCTGTTCTTCGCGCTGCCCATCGGCTACGCGGTGTGGCTCAGCTTCCGCAAGGTCCAGGTCTCCGGGCTCGGCCTGGGGGCCGGGGCCCGCGAGGAGGTGTGGGCCGGGCTGGAGAACTACACCGGCGCGCTGTCCGACAGCGAGCTGCTGCACGGCGCGCTGCGCGTGCTCGGCTACGGCTGCATCGTGGTGCCGGTGATGCTGGGGCTCGCGCTGCTGTTCGCGCTGATGCTGGACGCCGAGCGGGTGCGGCTCGCGCCCTTCACCCGCCTCGCGATCTTCCTGCCGTACGCCGTGCCGGGCGTGGTCGCGGCGCTGCTGTGGGGCTTCCTGTACCTGCCGGGCGTCAGCCCGTTCCACTTCGTGCTGGACGCCCTGGGGCTGCCGCAGCCGGACCTGCTGGACGGCGGCCCGCTGTACGCGGCGCTGTCCAACATCGCGGTCTGGGGCGGCACCGGCTTCAACATGATCGTCATCTACACCGCGCTGCGGGCCGTCCCCGCCGAGGTGTACGAGGCGGCGAAGCTGGACGGCGCGACGCCGCTGCAGATCGCGCTGCGGATCAAGATCCCGATGGTGGCGCCGTCGCTGGTGCTCACCTTCTTCTTCTCGATCATCGCGACGCTGCAGGTGTTCAGCGAGCCCACCACCCTCAAGCCGCTCACCAACTCCGTCTCCACCACCTGGAGTCCGCTGATGAAGGTCTACCAGGACGCCTTCGGCAACGGCGACATCCACGCCGCCGCCGCGCAGGCCACGCTGATCGCGGTCGCCACCCTGGTGCTGTCCTTCGGGTTCCTGCGCACCGCCGACCGACGCACGAAGCAGGAGGCGGGCCGATGAGTTCCCTCACCCTCGACCGGGCCGCAGCCACGGGCTCCGGCCCGGGACCGGGCCGCCCCCGCCGCCGGATCGCGCTGATCCCGACGGTGACCCTGCTGCTCGGGGCGGTCTACTGCCTGCTGCCGGTGATGTGGGTGGTCATCGCGTCCACCAAGTCCGGCCGCGAGCTGTTCTCCACGTTCACCTTCTGGCCGGGCACCGGCTTCGCCGAGAACCTCACGGACCTCGACTCCTACCGCGAGGGCGTCTACTGGCAGTGGATGGCCAACTCCGCCGTGTACGCCGGGCTGGGCGCGCTGCTGTCGACGTGCGTGTCCGCCGTCAGCGGCTACGCCCTGGCCACGTACCGCTTCCGGGGCCGCGAGACGGTGTTCGGCATCCTGCTCGCGGGGGTGCTGATGCCGCCGGTGATCCTGGCGATCCCGCAGTACCTGCTGATGGCGGAGGCGGACCTCACGGACTCGTACCTGTCCGTGCTGCTGCCGCAGATCCTCTCCCCGTACGGGGTCTACCTGGCGCGGATCTACGCCGCGGCGGCGGTGCCGTCGGACGTGGTGGAAGCCGGCCGGATGGACGGGGCGGGCGAGTGGCGGATCTTCACCCGGGTCGCGCTGCCGATGATGCTGCCGGGGCTGGTGACGGTGTTCCTGTTCCAGTTCGTGGCCGTGTGGAACAACTTCCTGCTGCCGTTCGTCATGCTCAGCGACGACGAGAAGTTCCCGATCACCCTGGGCCTGTACACGCTCCTGGAGCAGGGATCGAGTCAGCCCGCCCTCTACACCCTGGTGATCACGGGCGCGTTCCTCGCGGTGGTGCCGCTGGTGGCGCTGTTCCTGGTCGTGCAGCGGTTCTGGAGTCTGGATCTGCTGTCCGGGGCCGTAAAGTCGTGACCATGAGCAACACGGGGGGCAGGCGCAAGCCGCCGACGATCCACGACGTGGCGCGCGAGGCGGGGGTCTCGCGCGGCACCGTCTCGCGCGTGCTCAACGGCGGCCACTACGTCAGCCCCGCCGCGGCGGAGGCGGTCAACGCCGCGATCCGGCGCACCGGGTACGTCGTGAACCGGCACGCGCGCTCCCTGATCACCGGCCGCTCCGACTCGGTGGGGTTCCTGCTCACCGAGCCGCAGGAGCGGTTCTTCGAGGACCCCAACTTCAACGTGCTGCTGCGCGGCTGCACCCAGGCGCTGGCCGCGCACGACATCCCGCTGCTGCTGATGCTCGCCGGCACGGACGACGAGCGGCGGCGGATCACGCGGTACATCACCGCCGGGCACGTGGACGGGGTGCTGCTGGTGTCGAGCCACTCCGGCGACCCGGTCGCGGAGGAGCTGCGCGCGGCGGGCGTCCCGCTGGTCGCGTGCGGCAAGCCGATCGGGCTGGGCTCGAAGGTCAGTTACGTGGCGGCCGACGACCGGGACGGCGCCCGTGACATGGTGCGGCACCTGCTGGGCCTGGGGCGCCGCCGGATCGGCGTGGTGACCGGCCCGCTGGACACCCCGGGCGGGGTGGAGCGGCTGGCCGGCTACCGGGAGGTGCTCGCGGAGGCGGGCGTCGAAGAGGACGAGCGGCTGATCGTCCCCGGCGACTACAGCCGGGCGAGCGGTGAGGCGGCCGCGGAGCGGCTGCTGGCGCGGGCGCCGGAGGTGGACGCGGTGTTCGTGGCGTCCGACCTGATGGCCCAGGGTGTGCTCGCCGCGTTGCAGCGGGCGGGCCGCCGGGTGCCGGAGGACGTGGCGGTGGGCGGCTTCGACGACAGCCCCGCGGCCGTCGCGGCCAGCCCCGCCCTGACCACGATCCGCCAGCCCTGGGACCGCATCAGCGCCGAGATGGTCCGGGTGCTGCTGGCACAGATCTCCGGCGAGGACACGGCGGCGGTCATCCTGCCCACGGAGCTGGTGAAACGGGCGTCGGCCTGACCCGCCGGGCCGTTCATTGAATTTCGAACAAATGTTACGGTTCCCGTATGGCAGGGACGACCGACGAGGCGCGGCTCGAGGAACGGTGGCGTGACATCCTCGCCGTGCACGCCCGCACCCAGGGCGAGATCGACCGCGCCCTGCACCCCTACGGCCTGGGCGCCTCGGACTTCGAGGTGCTCGACCTGCTCGCGTCCGCCACTCCCCCGCGCGGGGAGCAGTGCCGGGTGCAGAACCTGGTCGGCCGGGTGCATCTGAGCCAGAGCGCGCTGTCCCGGCTGATCGCCCGCCTGGAGAAGCACGGCCTGGTCGAGCGCAGCGCCTGCCCGACGGACCGGCGCGGCGTCTACGTGCAGCTCACCGCGCGGGGCCGCGAGCTGCACGCCGAGACCCTCCCGGTCCAGCGCGCGGCCCTGGCCCGGGCGCTCGGGGACTGAGCGAAGGGATCGGCCCGTGCCTGACGCGCGGGCACGGGCCGACGGGTCACCGCCCGGCTCAGGGGCGGGCCAGCAGGGTGCGGACCCCCTCCGAGGTCAGGGTCAGGCGGTGTTCGGAGCTGCCGTCGATGGTGAGGGACAGGTCGTCGGTCGGCCACTGGGCGGCGAGGGCGCCGAGCGGGACCAGCCGGTAGCGGGAGACGAACGGGAGCAGTCCGGCCATCTCCAGCTCGGAGGTGAAGACGGGCACCACCTGGGTGCCGCCCGGCTGCTCCAGCACGGGCAGCGCGACGGCGCCGGGGTCGGCGGCCTCCTCGTCGCCCGCGTCGTCGGGGACCGGGATCAGTACGTCGCTGTTGGCCAGGGCGTCCAGCGCGGCCGTGTCCTCGGTGTTCTCCGACAGTGCGTCCAGGGCCCGCTGCGCGGGCGTGGGGGCGTTGTTCTCGTGCGCGGGTGTTTCCATGACGAATTCCCTGGTAGCGGCGGTTGTCGGGCCGCCCGGGGCCCGCTCGGGCCCGGGCACAGTAGGGGACGCGTACCCGTTCGCCTCTCGCGCAACCCTGCGACGGGCGAGCCTCCCGCGCGGCCCGCCGAGTCCCTCCGCACCTCGGGGACGGGCCCCCTCCGAACCCCTCCGAGCGGCATGACTATCATATGAGCACCCTCTAGCTCGAAAGATGATGCTGTGACTGTCAACGAAGACTCGTTCACGAACTGGAAGCACCGCGAGGAGATCGCGGAGTCGATGATCCCGATCATCGGGAAGCTGCACCGGGAGCGGGACGTCACCGTCCTGCTGCACAGCCGCTCCCTGGTGAACAAGTCGGTGGTCAGCATCCTCAAGACGCACCGCTTCGCCCGGCAGATCGCCGGCGAGGAGCTCTCCGTCACCGAGACCCTGCCGTTCCTCCAGGCGCTCACCACGCTGGACCTCGGCCCCTCGCAGATCGACATCGGCCTGCTCGCGGAGGCCTACCGCGCGGACGACCAGGGCAAGTCCGTCGCCGAGTTCACCGCCGAGGCCGTCGCCGGCGCGACCGGCGCGCACAAGATCGAGCGCCGCGAACCGCGCGACGTCGTCCTCTACGGCTTCGGCCGCATCGGCCGGCTCCTCGCCCGGCTGCTGATCGAGAAGTCCGGCTCCGGCAACGGCCTGCGGCTGCGCGCGATCGTCGTCCGCCGGGGCGGCGAGCAGGACATCGTCAAGCGCGCCTCGCTGCTGCGCCGCGACTCCGTGCACGGCCAGTTCCAGGGCACGATCACCGTCGACGAGGCGAACAGCGCCATCATCGCCAACGGCAACGTCATCAAGGTCATCTACGCCAACGACCCGGCCGAGATCGACTACACCGCGTACGGCATCGACAACGCGATCCTGATCGACAACACCGGCAAGTGGCGCGACCGGGAGGGGCTGTCGCAGCACCTGCGGCCCGGCGTCGACAAGGTGGTGCTGACCGCGCCCGGCAAGGGCGACGTGCCGAACATCGTGCACGGGGTCAACCACGACACCCTCAAGCCGGACGAGCGCATCCTGTCCTGCGCGTCCTGCACCACCAACGCGATCGTGCCGCCGCTGAAGGCGATGGCGGACGAGTACGGCGTGCTGCGCGGCCACGTGGAGACCGTCCACTCGTTCACCAACGACCAGAACCTGCTGGACAACTACCACAAGTCCGAGCGCCGGGGCCGGTCCGCGCCGCTCAACATGGTGATCACCGAGACCGGCGCCGCGTCGGCCGTCGCCAAGGCGCTGCCCGACCTGAAGGCGCCGATCACCGGCAGCTCCATCCGCGTGCCGGTGCCGGACGTGTCGATCGCCATCCTCAACCTCCAGCTGGGCCGCGCGGCCGAGCGCGAGGAGGTCCTCGACTACCTGCGCAACGTGTCGCTGACCTCCCCGCTGAAGCGTCAGATCGACTTCATCAGCGCGCCCGACGCGGTCTCCAGCGACTTCATCGGCTCGCGGCACGCGTCGATCGTCGACGCCGGCGCCCTGAAGGTCGACGGCGACAACGCGATCCTCTACCTCTGGTACGACAACGAGTTCGGCTACTCGTGCCAGGTCGTCCGCGTCGTCCAGTACGTGTCCGGCGTGGAGTACCCGACGTACCCGGCCCCCGCGGCCTGAGTCACGCGCGACGGACGGGGCGGGGCCGGCGAGTTGTCCGGCCCCGCCCCGGTCTGCCCGGCTGACCGGCGGCAAGGGCCAGATCGATAACGATCACCCCGTTCCGGTTGAACGGACCGATCCGCTTCCTAGTCTTCGGATATGCCCCTCTTCAGCACGCGCCCCGGCCGACGTCCCCGCCTCTCCCGTTCTCTCGGGGACGCCCAACTGGCCAAGGTCCTGGGCAAGCTGAGCAAGCGCGGCAGTGGCAAGGCCGCCGACGCCGATCTGATCGCCGGCCTGCTGGAGGAGACCGGGAGCGACTGGGACCTCCGCGGTCACCGGGTGTCCGTGCTGGCCGCGGCCGCCGCCGGCACGGGCATCGCCCAAACCTGGCTGGAGCGCGACCCGGACGACGTGAACGCGCTGGTGTTCCACTCCTGGACCGCGCTGGTGCGCGCCCTGGAGGAGCGGCGTCTGGAGGACACCGACGCGGTGATCTCCCGGTGTCACCGGGCCGCCGAGCTGTGGCCGGAGGACCCGCTGCCCTGGGTGGTCCTGCTCGGCACCGCGCGCGTCGAGCGGTACGACCACAAGGACGTCGACGCCCTGTGGCGGCAGGCCACCGCCCGCGACCCCTGGAACCGCGAGGCGTTCCTGCAGATGCTCGCCCTGCTGTCGCCCGAGGAAGGCGGCTCCAGCGCCTCGGTGCTGGACTTCGTCGACGCGGTCCGCACCCGCATCCCGGCCAACGCCCCGTGCGCCGCCGTCGAACTCACCGCGGCTGTGCGGCAGTACCAGGGGCTGCTCGCGCAGGGCGGGATGCGGGCGATGACCGCGGGCCAGCTCTTCGAGACCGGACATCTGGCGGCGGCCCTGCACCAGGCCGCGGCGCTGTGGCCGAAGCCGGGGTTCTTCCAGCACGCGGCGGCGCCGGCCGACCTCAACGTCCTGGCGTACGCGCTGTGCGCCGCCGGACGCGCCGCCGACGCCCATCCCGTGTTCCAGGCCCTCCAGGGCATGGTCACGTCCTGGCCCTGGGATGTCGACGGCCCCGCCCTCCAGCGCTTCGAGCAGCATCTGGCCAAGTCGGAACGGGGCCGCCAGGGCGGCATCGGCGGTTCGTGAGCGACGGGTCCGGCGCCCTCGCCGGTCGCGTCAGGGACGGCTCAGGATCGTTTCGACCGCCTCGCGCAGGGCCTTCGCCGGGTCGGCAGGGCGCGCCGGGTGGCGCCAGGCGACGAAGCCGTCGGGACGGACCAGGACCGCGCCGTCCTCGGTGATGCCGTGGGCGCCGGCCCAGTCCGTGTCCGGGTCGGGGGTCAGGTCGGCGTGGGGCCCGTCGCCGATCCGGTACGCGTCGAGCGGTACGGACAGCTGCGCCGCCACCTCGGAGGCCGCTGCCTGCCAGGGGCCGTTCTCCGCGCTGAGCAGGACCAGCGACCTCTCGTACAGGTCGAGGGTGGAGACGCGGGTGCCGGCGCGGTCCAGCCAGAGGTGCGGGGCACGGCTGCCGGGCTCGCCGTTCAGCACGACGCCGTCGGGGACGACCGGCGTCGCGGGGTCGGTGCCCAGGACCGCGCCGCGCGGATAGCGGTAGGCGAGCGCCACGTTGAGGATGCCGCCCTTGCGGCCACCGGGGCCACCGCCACCGGGACCGCCGGGGCCACCGGGGCCGCCGGGACCGCCGGGGCCGCCGGGACCAGCAGCACCGGGACCACCGGGACGGCCCCCGGGACCTCCTGGGCCGGCGGCACCGGGCCCACCGGGCCCACCAGGACCAGCGGCACCGGGACCGCCAGGCCCACCGGGCCCACCGGGCCCACCCGCGGGCGTGTACCCGGGGTGGCTGTGCTCGCTCGAGCGGGAGGAGGCACGGGCGCCGGTCGCCTCCGCCACAGGGCGCCGTTCGGCGTCGTAGGACTCCAGCAGGCCGGGCCCGGCCCAGCCGCCGAGCACGGCGGCCAGCTTCCAGGCGAGGTTGTGGGCGTCCTGGATGCCGGTGTTGGAGCCGAAGGCCCCGGTGGGCGACATCTCGTGGGCCGAGTCCCCGGCCAGGAACACCCGGCCCTGTCCGTACCGTTCGGCGACCCGCTCGGCGGCGTGCCAGGCGGCCCGGCCGGTGATCTTCACGTCGAGGTCCGGCACCCCGACGGCCTTGCGGATGTGGGCGACGCACCGCTCGTCGGTGAACGACTCGAGGGTCTCGCCGTGCTCGGGGTGCCAGGGGGCGTGGAACACCCAGTTCTCCCGGTTGTCGACCGGCAGCAGGGCGCCGTCCGCCTCCGGGTTCGTGAGGTAGCAGATGATGAACCGCCGGTCCCCGACGTAGCCGGCGAGGTCACGCGAGCTGAACGTGAGGCTCACGTTGTGGAACAGGTCGCCCGGACCCTTCTGCCCGATGCCCAACGCCTCACGCACCGGGCTGCGCGGGCCGTCGGCGGCGACGAGGTAGTCCGCCCGGATCCTGGTGTGCTCACCGGTCTCCCGGCTCTTGACCAGCGCCGTCACGCCCTCCGCGTCCTGCTCGAAGGACAGCATCTCCGTCCCGAAGCGCAGGTCCCCGCCGAGCTCCCGGGCTCCCTCGAGAATCACCGGCTCGAGGTCGTTCTGGCTGCACAGGCACCACCCGGCGGGGCTGAAGCGGGCGATGCCGCCGCCCGGGTCGATCTCCTGGAGCAGCCACTCCCCCTCGTCGCCCACCAGGCTCGAGGTCTGCAGGATGCCGTGGTTGTCCGCCAGGGTCGACGCGGCCCGGCCGATGCGCTGCTCAAGACCGGCCGTCCGGAACAGCTCCATGGTGCGCACGTTGTTCCCCCGTCCGCGGGGGTGGTGCGACGTGCCCGCGTGGCGTTCGACGAGCGTGTGCGGCACGCCGAGGCGTCCCAGGAACAGGGACATGGACAGGCCCACCAGGGAGCCGCCGACGATGAGGACCGGCGTGCGGTGATCCGCCCGGCCGGCCGTATCCGATCGATGCATTGAAACGCCTCCAGCGTCGCCCTCGACGGGCTGTGGAAAGGGACGCCCCATTTCATCCCCGGTACCGGGGAGTTCGCGTCCCGGCGGCACCCGTATGACACGCGGTTCACCCACCTGCCCCGTGTCGCTCGCGCGTACCGGAAGGTCGCGTCAACGATCGACACATGGCGACCCCGGCCCTCCGGACACGGCGGTCGTTCCTGACCTTCCGACCAAGAGGAGAGGTGCGCCGGATGACCAAGTCGGCACGCATTTCGCAGTCGGCGTTCGACGGCTCGAGGCTGCGGGTGATCCTTCTGCTCGACCTGTACGAGGGCGCCCAGCAGCAGTTCCTCGACGCGTACGAGCACATGCGCAACACGGTCGCGTCCGTCCCCGGACACATCAGTGACCAACTGTGCCAGTCGATCGAGAACCCCTCGCAGTGGCTCATCACCAGCGAGTGGGAGAGCGCCCTGCCGTTCCTCGACTGGGTGAACAGCGAGGAGCACATCCAGATCGTCCGGCCGATGCACAGCTGCGTCCGGGACACCCGGTCGATGCGCTACAGCGTCCTGCGTGAGACCCGCCCGGAGCAGCCGCTCACTCCCGAGGCGGCGCGGGCGAACCTCCAGACGGTGGCCCGCGTGGGCGCCGGCCGGACCCGCCACGCCCTCACCTTCACCGTCAAGCCGGGCTCCGAGTCCAAGGTCACGGACATCCTGGCCAACTACGACGCGCCCGAGGCGCGGATCAACGGCATCACGCGGCTGCACCGCACCTCGCTCTTCATGCACGGCAACCGCGTGGTGCGGGCCGTGGAGGTGGAGGGCGATCTGCTGGCCACCCTGTGCCACGTGGCCGCACAGCCCGAGGTCCAGGCCGTGGAAGAGGCCATCAACCCCTACCTCGAGCAGGACCGGGACCTGTCCGACCCCGACTCCGCGCGGGTGTTCTTCACCCGGGCGGCGCTCCCGGCGATGCAGCACGTGGAGGCCGGCCGCCCGGAACCCGCCGGTCTGCGGCGGCACATGCTGTACTACCCGGCCGTGGCGGGCCAAGGGCTGGAAATGGCCCGATTCCTCGCCCGGCAGGACGAGGACGCGGCGAACGACCCGGACAGCCTGGTGTACGCGAGCACCGTCTTCCAGCGTCACGACATCGTGACCCGCATGATCGACGTCACGGGTGAACTCGATCTCGACCCGCTCTCCGCCCTCGGCATCAAGGGCCAGGGCAAGGCCGCCGAGCTGGAGCGTCTGCTGGACGGCGCCGCGATCGGCGTCGAGGGCTCTCTGGACTCGGAGCGCACCCTGCACCGGCTTCTGGCGCACGCCGACATGATGCCCGTCACCGACCGCGTCTCGGCGGATTCCTGACGCCGACCGTGGCGACGTACGCGGCCGTCTCCGGCCCCGACGTCGCCGCTCCCACCCGGAGGTATCAACCATGTCCAAGCAGCACCCACGCATCGTGGATCTGAGCGAGACGGAACCCAACCGACGGCGCGGAGGTGACCTCAGGACCTTGCTCACGCCGGCCACTGTGGGCTCCACCAGCGGCTTCATGGGGCTGGCCATCATCAAGCCCGGCGAGCGGATCGGCGAGCACTACCACCCGTACTCCGAGGAGTTCGTGTACGTCGTCAGCGGTGCGCTCGAGGTGGACCTGGACGGCGAGCCGTTCGCGCTCCGCGCCGAGCAGGGGCTGATGATCCCGATCGACATGCGGCACCGCTTCCGCAACGTCGGCGACGAGGAGGCCCGCATGGTGTTCCACCTGGGTCCCCTGGCCCCCCACCCGAGCCTCGGGCACGTCGACACGGAGGAGACCGAAAGCGCTCTGTCCGGCCCGCAGTTGACGGTGGGCGGGCCGGATGCGGGCCGTCCGGCCGAGCCGAGCGAGGTCATAAAATGACCCGGCGGGTGGCCGTCACCGGTATAGGTGTGGTCGCTCCCGGCGGCATCGGGGCGACGGCGTTCTGGGACCTGCTGGCCGCAGGCCGCACCGCGACCCGCGGCATCACCCTGTTCGACCCGGCGGGCCTGCGCTCGCGCATCGCCGCCGAGTGCGACTTCGACCCGTTCGAGCACGGCCTGGACGCGGACCTGTGCCAGCACGCCGACCGCTACATCCAGTTCGCCGTGGTCGCGGCCCGGGAGGCGGTACGGCAGTCCGGGCTCGACACCGGGTCCCTGGACCCGTGGCGCACCGCGGTGTCGCTGGGCAGCGCGGTCGGCGGGACCACCCGGCTGGAACACGACTACGTGCTGGTCAGCGAGAGCGGCCGGCGCTGGGACGTGGACCACACCAAGGCGGAGCCCAAGCTGCACCTGGCGTTCTCGCCGAGCACCCTCGCCTCCACGGTGGCCGAGCAGTTCGGCGCGCGGGGCCCGGTGCAGACGGTGTCCACCGGCTGCACCTCCGGACTCGACGCGGTCGGCTACGCCTTCCACACCGTCTCCGAGGGCCGGGCGGACGTCTGCATCGCGGGGGCGTCGGACTCGCCGATCTCCCCGATCACGATGGCCTGCTTCGACGCCATCAAGGCGACGTCGCCCAACAACGACGACGCCGAGCACGCGTCGCGGCCGTTCGACGCCCACCGCGACGGGTTCGTGATGGGCGAGGGCGCGGCGGTGCTGGTGCTGGAGGAGTACGAGCACGCGCGGGCGCGCGGCGCGGACATCCTCTGCGAGATCAGCGGCTACGCCACCTACGGCAACGCCTACCACATGACCGGCCTGACCAGTGAGGGCCTGGAGATGGCCCGCGCCATCGACACCACCCTCGACCAGGCCCGGATCGATCCCACCCTGATCGACTACGTCAACGCGCACGGTTCCGGCACCCGGCAGAACGACCGGCACGAGACGGCCGCGGTGAAGCGGTCGCTGGGGGCGCACGCGTACGAGACGCCCATGAGCTCCATCAAGTCGATGGTGGGGCACTCCCTCGGCGCCATCGGCGCGATCGAGGTGGTCGCCTGCGTGCTCGCGCTGCAGCACCAGGTCGTGCCGCCGACGGCGAACTACGAGACCCCCGACCCGGAGTGCGACCTGGACTACGTGCCGCGCACCGCCCGCCCGCGGAAGCTGGAGCACGTGCTCTCCGTCGGCAGCGGGTTCGGCGGTTTCCAGTCCGCGGTGCTGCTGTCCGGTACGGGCGGGAGGACACGATGAGCAAGCGGCGTTCCGGGCGTGCGGCCGTCACCGGCATCGGTGTGGTCGCGCCCAACGGACTGCGGACCGACGCCTACTGGAAGTCCGTCCGCGAAGGTCTCGGCGTACTGGACCTGATCACCCGTGAGGGCTGCGGGCATCTGCCGCTGCGGGTGGCGGGCGAGGTGCGGGCTTTCGACCCGGCGGCCCTGATCGAGGACCGCTTCCTGGTGCAGACCGACCGGTTCAGCCATTTCGCGATGGCCGCGGCGGCGCTCGCCCTCGACGACGCCGGGCTGGGCGGCGAGCCCGCCGACCCCTACTCGGTCGGCGTGGTCACCGCGGCCGGCTCCGGCGGCGGCGAGTTCGGCCAGCGCGAGCTGCAGAAGCTGTGGGGCCAGGGCTCCAAGTTCGTCGGCCCCTACCAGTCGATCGCCTGGTTCTACGCGGCGAGCACCGGCCAGATCTCCATCCGCGGCGGCCTGAAGGGGCCGTGCGGGGTGGTGGCGAGCGACGAGGCGGGCGGCCTGGACTCCCTCGCGCACGCGGCCCGGGCGGTGCGGCGCGGCACCGACGTGATGGTGGTGGGGGCGGCGGAGGCGCCGCTGGCCCCGTACTCGATGGTCTGCCAGCTCGGCTACCCCGAGCTCAGCACCCTCGACGACCCCGACCGCGCCTACCGCCCGTTCACCGAGAAGGCGTGCGGTTTTGTACCCGCGGAGGGCGGTGCCCTGCTCGTCGTCGAGGACGAGGAGCGGGCCCGTGACCGCGGGGTGCCCGTACGGGGTGTCGTGGCCGGTCACGCGGCCACGTTCACCGGGGCCTCCCGCTGGGCGGAGTCCCGCGAGGGCCTCGCCCACGCGATCACCGGCGCCCTCGACGAGGCGGGCGTCGCCCCGGAGGAGATCGACGTCGTGTTCGCCGACGCCCTGGGCGTGCCCGAGGCGGACCGCGCGGAGGCGCTGGCGATCGCCGACGCCCTCGGCGCGCACGGCACGCGGGTGCCCGTGACGGCGCCCAAGACCGGTTTCGGCCGCGCCCACTGCGCGGCGCCGGTGCTGGACACGGTGGCGGCGCTGCTGGCCATGGAGCACGGCCTGGTGCCGCCCACGCCCAACGTGTTCGACATCTGCCACGACCTCGATCTGGTGACGTCGCACGCTCGCCCCGCCGAGCTGCGCACCGCCCTCGTCCTCAGCCGGGGACTGATGGGCTCCAACGCGGCGCTGGTCGTGCGCCGCGGTGACGATTCCGCCCGGTGATCCGGGCGGGGAAGGAGCAGTCACCCATGATCACCACCGAAGTGACCTTCGACGAACTGGCCGCCCTGATGAAGCAGGCGGCCGGCATCACCGTCGACCCCAAGGAACTCAAGGACGCCGCGGAGTCCCCCTTCGACTCCTTCGGTCTCGACTCGCTCGGCCTGCTCGGCATCGTCGGCGAGCTGGAGAACCGGTACGGCGCGTCCCTGCCGCCCGACTCGGAGCGGTGCAGGACGCCCCGGGAGTTCCTCGCCCTCGTCAACAGCACCCTCACGGCTGGAGCCTGAAAGTGGCAGGACACACCGAGAACAGCATCACCATCGACGCTCCCTTCGACCTCGTCTGGGAGATGACCAACGACCTCGAGAACTGGCCGCGGCTGTTCAGCGAGTACGCGTCGGTGGACATCCTCTCCCGGGAGGGCGACACGACGACGTTCCGGCTGACCATGCACCCGGACGAGAACGGCAAGGTGTGGAGCTGGGTGTCGGAGCGCACCCCGGACCGCGGGAAGCGGATGGTGCGCGCCCGCCGCGTCGAGACCGGCCCGTTCGCCCACATGGACATCGTGTGGGAGTACGAGCAGGTGCCGGGCGGGATCGAGATGCGCTGGACGCAGGACTTCGCGATGAAGCCCGACGCGCCGGTCGACGACGACTGGATGACGGACAACATCAACCGCAACTCCCGCACCCAGATGGCGCTCATCCGGGACAAGATCGAGCAGGCCGCCCGCGAGTCCGAGACCGCGTCCGTCGCGTCCTCGCGCTGAGCACCGGTCCCTGCGGGGACCCGGAAGGAATCCCATGCACCACGCCCTGATCGTCGCCCGGATGAAGCCCGGTTCGGCGCCGGACATCGCCGACGTGTTCGCCGCGTCGGACCGGGGTGAGCTCCCTCACCTGGTCGGCGTCAGCCGGCGCCGTCTCTTCCAGTTCGGGGACGACGTGTACCTGCACCTCATCGAGTCGGAGCAGGACCCGGCGCCCGCCATCGCGAAGGTGGCCTCGCACCCCGAGTTCCGCCGCATCAGCCAGGAGCTGGAGGCGTACGTCAGCCCGTACGACCCGGCCACGTGGCGCGGCCCGAAGGACGCCATGGCGCAGTGCTTCTACCGTTGGGAGCGCGGCGCCGGCTCCTGAGCCGCCGCACTCGGGACACCGCACCACGAGGCCGCCGGTTCCGCGTCAGTCGCGGAGCCGGCGGCCTCGTGGTGTGCGCCCGTGCGTGGAGGATCAGCCGGGGACGGTGCACTCGAAGGCGTGCAGATACGGGTTGACCGGGCGGATCTCGCCGATGACCAGGCCCGCGCCGGTGAGCCGGTCCACCATGCTCTGCCGGGTGTGCTTGGCGCCCCCGACGTTCAGGAGCAGCAGCAGGTCCATGGCGGTGGTGAAGCGCATGGACGGGGTGTCGTCGACGAGGTTCTCGATCACCACGACGCGGGCCTCGGGGCGCGCCGAGCGGCGGATGGCGGCGAGCACGCGGCGGGTGCTGTCGTCGTCCCACTCCAGTACGTTCTTGATGATGTACACGTCCGCCTCGACGGGGACGTCCTCGCGGCAGTCGCCGGCCACGACGCGGGCCCGGTCGGCGAGCGCGCCGCCGTCGCGCAGCCGGGGGTCGGCGTTCTCGACGACGCCCGGCAGGTCGAGCAGCGTGCCCCTCAGGCGGGGGTGCTTCTCCAGAAGGCTGGCCAGGACGTGCCCCTGGCCGCCGCCGATGTCCACGACGGAGTCGGCGTCGTCCAGGTCGAGCAGCCGGGCGACGTCCCGCGCGGACTGCTCGCTGGAGGTGGTCATGGCCCGGTTGAAGACATGGGCGGACTCGGGCGCCGACTCGTTGAGGTAGGTGAAGAACTCCTGGTCGTACACCTCCTCGAAGACGTTGCCGCCGGTGCGCACCGCCTCGTCCAGCCGCGGCCAGACGTTCCAGGTCCAGGGCTCGGTGCACCACAGGGCGATGTAGCGCAGGCTGTGCGGGTCGTCCTCGCGCAGCAGCCGGGACATCTCGGTGTGCTCGAAGGTGCCGTCGGGGTTCTCGGTGAAGACGCCCTGGCACGACAGCGCGCGCAGCAGCCGCCGCAGGGTGTGCGGCTGGGTCTTCACCGCCGCCGCCAGGTCGTCGACGGTCATGGGGCTGTCGTCCAGCGCGTCGGGCACGCCCAGACGGACGGCCGCGCGTACGGCGGCCGCGCACGCCGCTCCGAATACGAGCTCCCTCAGCCGCATGGGCGGCGGGGGAGCCGGATCAACGGTGGTCATCCGTTGCCTCGCTTCTGCTGTTGCGCCGTGGATGGGGCAGGTCGGTCGGTCAGCACATTCCGGTGGGTTCGGAGAGCGTGCAGGTGTTGCGGCTGAAGGTGTTGGTGGTGGAGGTGTCGCGGTTGGCGAGGTCGGCGGGGCTGTTGCCGGTCACCAGGTTGTCGCGGATGTCGTTGCGCTCGCTGGGCGTGCCGACGAGGCTCTTGAACAGCACGATGCCGCCGGACAGCGGGGAGGTGCCCTTGTTGTTCTCGACCCGGTTGAACGCCACCCGGGTCTCCTCGACGCCGGTGAGGACGATGCCCGAGCCCTGGAGGAAGGGCAGCCGGGGCGTCTTGGCGCAGTACTTGTTGTTGGCGTGGACGTGGTTCCAGGCGACGCTCAGGTTTCCGGCGCGGGGCTTCGACTCGTCGCCGACGACGAACACGGCGGCGCAGTTGCCGGTGGCCTCGTTGTGGTCGACGCTGAGGTTCCGCAGCCGCCGGACGGTGACTCCGACCCGGTTCTCCGCCGTCTCGTTGAAGCGGACCACCGTCCTCTTCGCGTCGCGCGCGCCTTCCTCGGTGTCGACGGTGTTGGCGACGAACACTCCGGCGTCGCCGTTCTTCCGGGTGACGTTGTGGCTGATCACGCTGTGCGTGGAGCGTTCGGTGGCGATGCCCCACTGGCCGTTCTTCTCGGAGGTCACGTAGCGCACCTTGAGGTTCTCGGTGCCGGTCGCCCACACGCCGTTCTTCGCGAACCCGCGCACGGTCAGGGACCGTACGGAGACGTTCTTCACCGGCTTCTTGTCGGTGCCGGTGACGCAGACGCCGTTGCCCGCCTTGGCGCAGGCGGACGTGCCGGCGCTCGCGGGGGGTCGCAGGACGGTGCGGCCGTCGGCGTCGCCGCGCAGGGTGATGCCCGAGCGGGTGATGTCGACGCTCTGCTTGTAGGTGCCGGCCGCGATCAGGACCGTGTCCCCCGGCTTGGCGGCGTCCACGGCCTTCTGGATGGACTGCCCTGGCTGTACGCGGTGCACGGCCCACTGGTGGGTCGAGGTCGAGGGCGCGGCGCCGATCCCCACCGCCACGATGGCGGTGGTGCAGGCGAGATACGCGATGTGACGTTTGTTCATGAGGCCGAAGCTATGAGCGGCCCTGACGGCCCGCCACCGGTGATCGCCCAGCCGGGCGCGGGCCCGTCGGCGTCCTCCGCGGGCCGTGTTCCGCCCGTCCGCGGAACCGGTTCCGAGCCTCCCGATCCGACCGCTCACCCGCTCGGCTGGTGGGCGGGTGCCCCCCGCTGTAGCGTCGGGAACGCGGCCCCGGCGGCGCGACGCCCGGCCGCCCGTCCCGCGCGAACACGTCGGGAGGCGCCCATGGCGACCGGCACCCCTCTCCCTCAGGACCTCGCGGACCAGTCCGTGGTGGTGATCGGCGCGAGCTCCGGCATCGGACTCGCGACGGCACGTCAGGTACGTCGGCACGGCGGCCGGGTCGTGATGGCGGGACGCGATCCGCAGCGGCTGGAGCGCGCGGCGAAGGAGGTCGGGGCCGAGCGGTCCGCGCCCCTCGACGCCGCCGACACGGGCCGCCTCCGGGAGTTCTTCGACACCCTGCCCGGCCCCGTCGACCACGTCGTGTCGACCGCCGGGTCCCCCTTCTACGCGACGCTCGCCGACCTCGACGTCGACGAGGCGCGCGCCCATGTCGGGGAGCGTCTGGCCCTCACCCTCGCAGTCGCCAAGTACGGCGGCGCCGTGGTGCGGGACGCCGGGACGCTGGTGTTCGTCGGGGGGACCGGCGGCCGCCGTCCCGGCGTCGGCGCGTCCGTGACCTCGGCGCTGACGGCCGCCCTGCCCGCGCTCACCTCGAGTCTGGCGGTGGAGCTGGCGCCGGTCCGGGTCAACCTCGTCGCGCCCGGCTTCGTCGACACGCCCCTGTCCGCGTCCCTCCTCGGCGACCGGCTCGAGGCGCGCCGCGAGCGACTGCGCGCCACCCTCCCGATACGGCGGGTCGTCGGCCCGGACGACGTGGCCGCGGTGATCCTGCACCTCATGGTCAACGAGGCCGTGACGGGCGCGACGTACGACGTCGACGGCGGCCAGCAGCTGGTGCCGCCCTGACCACGCGGCGGCGGCCGTGACCGGTGCGTCCCACCCCGCCCGCACGCCGGGCGAGGTCCTGCCCGGAGGTGGACACTGGAAGGACGTCGCCCAGTCGACCATCCGAGATCACGGAGGCGGGCATGAACGGCACTTCCCCGGCCTACGACGTGGTGGTTCTCGGAGCGGGACCGACGGGGGAGAACCTCGCCGACCGCACCCGCGCCGCCGGCCTCACCACGGTGATCGTGGAGAACGAACTGCTGGGCGGCGAATGCTCGTTCTGGGCGTGCGAACCGAGCAAGGCGCTGCTGCGCCCGGTGCTGGCGCGCGCCGACGCCCGGCGCGTCCCGGGTCTGCGCCGGGCGGTCGAGGGCCCCCTCGACGTGCCCGCCGTCTTCGAGCACCGTGACGCGATGGCCGCGCACTGGCAGGACGCGGATCAGGTGGAATGGCTGGACTCGGTCTCCGTGGACCTGGTGCGCGGGCACGGCCGGCTGAACGGCCCCCGCCAGGTCGTCGTGGACACGCCGGACGGGGAGCGTGTGGAGCTGACCGCGCGGCACGCGGTCGGGGTGTGCACGGGCACGGTCACCGCGTTCCCGGACCTGCCGGGGCTCGCGGACGTCCGTGCGTGGACCAACCGGCAGGCGACGGCGGCGCGGCAGGTGCCGGAGCGGCTCGCGGTGGTCGGCGGCGGGGTGGTGGCCGTGGAGTTGGCCACGGCGTTCCGGGCGCTCGGCTCCCGGGTGACGATGCTGGTCCGGGGCGGGCTGCTGGGCCGGATGGAGCCTTTCGCCGGGGAGATGGTGACGGACGCGCTGCGCGAGGCCGGGGTGGACGTGCGGTTCGGCAGGTCGGTGGCCGCGGTGGAGCGCGAGGACGGCGGGGACGGGCCCGTGCGGATCACGACGGACGACGGGGACACCGTGGTCGCGGACGAGATCCTGTTCGCCACCGGCCGCGCTCCGCACACCGGGGACATCGGTCTGGAGACGGTCGGTCTCACCCCGGGCGACTGGCTGCCGGTGGACGACTCCTACCGTGTGCCGGAGGTCCCGGAGGGCTGGCTGTACGCCGTCGGGGACGTCAACCACCGCGCCCTGATGACCCATCAGGGCAAGTACCAGGCGCGGATCGCGGGCGCCGTGATCGGGGCGCGCGCCAAGGGCGAGCCGCTCGACGACGGCAAGTGGGGACGGCACGCCCCGACCGCCGACAGCGCCGCGGTGCCGCAGGTCGTCTTCACCGAGCCGGAGGTGGCGTCGGTGGGTCCGACCGCGCGGGAGGCGGAGCGGGCGGGGCTGAAGGTCGACGTCGTGGACTACGACATCGGGAAGATCGCCGGCGCGGTGCAGTACGCGGAGGGGTACCGGGGCCGGGCGCGGGTGATCGTCGACACCGAGCGGCGGAACGTCGTCGGGGCGACCTTCGTCGGTCCCGGCGTCCAGGAGCTGCTGTACTCGGCGACCGTCGCCGTCACCAGCGAGGTGCCGGTGGACCGGCTGTGGCACGCCGTCCCGGCGTTCCCCACGATCAGCGAGGTGTGGCTGCGCATCCTGGAGACGTACCGGGACAGCGACGGCACGGCGGCCTGAGGGGCCGCGGGGGTCGGCCTGGGGTCAGCCGGGGGTGAGCACCATACGGAAGCGGGCGCTGCCGTCCAGCATCTTCCGGTAGGCCGTGTCCGCCTCGCCGAGCGGCAGGATCTCCGTCATGGGGCGGATCCCGTGCCGGGCGGCGAAGGTCATGGTGTCCCGCACGTCCTGTGCGGTCCCGGAGGGGTGGCCGCGTACCAGCCGTCCCTTGAGGATCAGCTGGAAGGGGCTGATGGGCATCGGGTCGGCGGTCGCCCCGATGACGACCAGCTCACCGCGCGGGGTGAGGCCGTCGACCGTCTCCGCGATGGCCTCGGAGTCGCCCGCGGTGGCGAGGACCACCTTCGCCCCGCCGAGCGCCTGCAGCGCCTCCGCGACGGGCCCCGCCGTGCTGTCGATGTAGTGATGGGCGCCCAGCTGCCCGGCGAGGTCGGCCTTCTCCGCGCCGCGCGCGATCGCGACCGTCTCGTAGCCCATGGCCGCCGCGAACCGCACGGCCAGGTGGCCGAGGCCGCCGATGCCCTGGATCGCCACGAGGTCGTCCGGCCGCGCACTGCTGCGCCGCAGCCCGTTGTACGTGGTGACGCCCGCGCAGGCCATGGGTCCCGCGTCGACCGCGGAGAGCGCGTCGGGGATGCGGGCCAGGGCGTCGACGGGCGCGACGATCGCCTCGGCGAACCCGCCGTCGTAGGCGTAGCCGGGGATCTTGAGGGTGTCGCAGACGATGAAGTCGCCCCGGCGGCACGGGACGCAGTGACCGCAGCTGCCGCCGAACCAGCCGACGGTGACCCGGTCCCCCACCTGCCAGCCCATCTCGTCGGCGCCGTCGCCGAGTTCGTCGATGCGGCCGGCGACCTCGTGCCCCGGCACGAGCGGGAACCGCACGCCGGGCATGCCGGCGGAGACGAACAGGGCGTCGCTGTGGCAGACCCCGCAGGCCTCCACGGCGATGCGTACGTGCCGCGGGCCCGGCCGGGGCACCTCGCGTTCCACGATCTCGAACGTCCCGTTGGCGGCGGGCACTTGGGCGACTCGGTACGTGTTCATGGTGTCACTCCGGGGCCGGCGGCGACCGTGCGGGGGTGTCGTCCGCGCACCGGACGGGTCGGGGCGGACGCAGGGTCCATCCCACCATCGGTGCACGGGGGCGGCAACACGGGACGGCCGGACCGCGCCGGGTGGACCGGCGACGGTCAGTCGCCGCGCCAGATGTTGTCGAAGGCCGCGGTCTCGATGGTGCGGCGCTGCCGTTCACCGGCCAGCTCCGTGACCGCCTGGAGCACCGCGGCCAGCACCGTCGTCCGGTCGTCGGCGAGTCCGTCGGGCGCCTCGGCGCCCTGCTCGGTCAGTCCGGCGGCGGCCGCGAGGACGCCGAGCACGGGCTCGCCCGACGAGCGGCGCTCCCCCGCCGCCCGGGCCGCCGACGGGTCGGCCGGTGCGGTGCGCTGCCGCCGCAGCGGGTTGCGGTTCCGCCGCTCGGGCGCGACGAGTCCCTCCTCCTCCAGGACGGTCCGGTAGCGCCCCGCGAGGTCGCGGCCCCGGCGCCAGAGCCAGTCGTCCACGGTCTCGCCGGGTCCGCCGTCCGCCAGCCACCGCGCGGCCTCGGACAGCAGGGGATCGCCGGCCGGCGCGGGCCCGGCGGGGACCAGGAGGGTGCCGTCGAGGGTGAGGGCCTCGGCGTCGAGGAGGTCGATCAGCTCCGCCCCCGCGAGGGCGAGCGACAGGTCGCCCTGCTCCACCACGGTCCTGTCCTGCGGGTCGGCGGCGACGAGGGCCAGGTCACGCGCTGTGGTCATGGTCAACTCCGGTCCGGGCGGGAGGCCGTCACCTCCACGGTCGCACACCCGTACGCGCCCGGCGCGTCCCGCACGAACTGCCGCTGCCGCACCGAGAGTTCGTCACGCCGTCACGCGGCGAGCGTCTCGTCCCCCTGGCGGAGTCCGGCGGCGCGACCCGTCGTGTACCGGTCGAGCAGGGCGTCGGCGGCGCGCAGGGCCTGCTCGACGGTACGGGAGCCGGTGATCACGCACAGCGTGTAGGTGGCGTCCTCGAGCGCACGGCTGGTACGGCCGGTGGGCAGCACGTCGTGCTCGATCCGCGCCTGCGCGAACCGCGCCAGCACAGCCCGCAGCTCCTTCTCCGCCGGCATGATCATGATCGCTCCGTCTCCCCTCGTCGAAAGCGGCCCCCCGGCGGGGTGCCAGGCTTCCGGTTGCCCCGCGGGGAGAGGTCTATTCCTGTCAGGGTGTGGTGTCCGGTGGTCCGCTCGACGGGTACGTGGTGAGTGGGCCCGCGTTTCGTGCGGGTGCGAGGAGGAGCCATGGCCGTGCGACAGCTCGACGAGAAGACGGTGACCACACTGGTGGCCGAGGCCACGCTGGCGCCGTCCATGCACAACGCCCAGCCATGGCGCTTCCGTTTCCTGACCGGTGAACGCCTCCTGCTGCTCTACGCCGATCAGGAGCGAGCCATGCCCCGCTCCGACCCCGGTGACCGGGCGCTGCACATCGGCTGCGGGGCGGCACTGCTGAACATGCGGGTCGCCGCCGCGCACGCGGGCCTCGCCCCGGAGGTCCGGCTGCTGCCCGAGCCGCAGGATCCGCTGTTGCTCGCCGCCGTCCGTCTGACCGAGCAGACCGGGGGCGGGCGGGACGACGAGCTGGCGCGGCTGCATGCGGCGATCCGGCAGCGGCACACCAGCCGTCATCCCTTCGCGGAGAAGGACGTCCCCGAGGACGTGCGGACCATGCTGCGGGACGCTGCCGCGCGTGAGTCGGCCACTCTGCTCTTCCCGGGTGCCTGGCATGCCGAGACGGTGCTGGATCTGATTCGCGACGCGGAGAGCCGGGACGTCATGGACGCCGACGCCCGTGAGGACCTCATCCGCTGGACCCGGCTGGGGGCGGAGGCGGACACGGCCGTCGACGGCGTCCCCGAGTACGCGTTCGGGCCTCGCAAACGGGACGGCAGAGCTCCGGTACGGGACTTCGCCGGGCGCCGGCCGGTGGCCGACCGCGGCACCACCACCTTCGAGTACACCCCGCACCTGGCCCTGCTGAGCACCTCCGGTGACGGCCCTGCCGACTGGCTGCGCGCCGGGCAGGCGCTCGAACGGGTACTGCTGGAGGCCACTCTGGCCGACCTGGCCACCTCGCTGACGTCCCACGCCCTGGAGACCCCCGAGCTGCGCCTGCTGGTCCGCGACCCGGGATCGGGCACGGGGCAGGTGCAGATGGTGCTGCGCATCGGCTACGGCCCGAGGGGCCCGGCGACCCCCCGCCGCCCGGTGTCGGACGTTCTCGACATCGTGTGACCGGCCCGCCGCCGGCGCGGGCTAGCCGGCGTGACCGGCGGAGAGGCGGGCGTCCACCGCGACGACACCGTCGACGCCCTGGCACAGGCCGACGACCACCGGGATGAGACGCGGTTCCGGGACGTGTCCCCGAAGGGTGACGACCCCGTCCTGGGCCTCGACGGCGACGGTGCCTTCTTCCAGGCCGAGGATGCGCCCCAGGACGTCCTGCTCGACCTCGCCGCGGATCTCGGCGTCCGGGCGGATGAAGGCGTCGAGCAGGTCGCTGCGGGTGACGATGCCGGTGAGAAGCCCGTCGTCGCCGACCACCGGCAGCTGTTTGACGTGTCGCCTGCGGAGTTCCCGCGCGGCCCGGGGGATCGTCCAGTCGGCGCGGGCGGTGAAGACGGGGCTGCTCATGAGCTCGCCCGCGGTCCGTGCCCGGGCCTTGCTCCAGGCGCGCTCGTCGGTCCCGCCCTGTCCCTGCGGATCAGGCGTGCCGGTCTCGTGACGCAGCACGTCGGACGCGGACACGACGCCGACGAGGGCGCCGCCTTCGTCGACGACCGGTGCCGCGACGATGTCGTTCGCGTCCAGCAGGGCGGCCGCCTCCTGGACCGGTGTGGTGGGGCGGAGGGTGACGACCTCCTCGGTCATCACGTCTCCGACCGTGCGACGGTGCAGCATGACATCGGTCTCCTCCGCGTCACGACGGGGCGGCCGCGGTCGGACCGCCCGGGCGGACCACGTGCGGTGCGTCGACACCCCTGCACGCCGCCTTCCCTACCCATGACAACACCGCGCTGCTCAGGTGACCAGTGACGGCCGGCCTGGCAGGGAGGTGCGTGCAGCCGTACGGGCGTGGCCGGGTGCTCACGACGGCAGGCTGACTCCGTAGCAGGTGCGCCCGCCGACCAGCTCCCGGCCCGTGACCAGTTCCGGCTCGATCCGCACGAAGACCTCCACGGGCCAGGGCACCCAGGACCGGGGCCCGGTGCGGACCAGGCGCTCGTGCTCGTCGGGGTCGGTCACCACCGAGGCGGAGCCGGTGACGACGACGCTCCAGCCGGACTGTGCCGCGACGTCGACCTCGTCGGCCTCGAAGGCGACCACGGCGCCGTCGACGGCGCGGACGAGCTCCGAGGAGGCCGAGGTGCGCAGCAGCACGGCGCCGCTCTCCTCCAGGAGGAAGTTGACCGGCAGGACGGCGGGCAGAGCGTCACGCGTGTGCACGATGCGGCCCACGGTCACCTGGGCCAGCCGGCTCAGGCTCTCCTGCCGGTTCAGTTCGCGGAATCCGTCGTTGCGGTACATCAGCCAGTCGTCTTCCCGTGCGTGGTCCGGTGCCGTCTTCCATCCTTCCCGTGTGCGGTGGCCGGCGGCGAGGGCCGACCGTCCCCGGCCTGCCGCGGAACGGCCCTCGCCCGGTCAGGCCGGCGGAGCCGCCCGGCCGACGGCCCCGGGCTCGAGTCGCGCTCAGCCTCCGGCGCCCAGGTCGAACACGATGCGGGCCTTGACCTGACCGCGCAGGACCTCGTCGATGCAGTCGTTGACGGCGGTGAGCGGGCGGGTCTCCAGGATGACCCGTGTGCGGCCCTCGGCGTGGAGCTGGAAGACCTCGGCGAGGTCCTGGCGGGTGCCGACGATGGAGCCGATCACCGATGTGCCGTTCAGGACGGTGTCGAAGATCGGGACCGGGAGGGTGCCGTGTGCCGGCAGGGCCACCATCACGAGCTTCCCGCCGCGCCGCAGCCCGGAGTTGACGGCTGTGAAGGCGGCCGGGTTCACGGCGAGGGCGAGGGCCGCGTGTGCGCCGCCGTGCCGCTTCAGCTCGGCGCCGACGTCCTGGGTGCGGGCGTCGACGAGGATGTCCGCGCCCAGTTCCCGGGCGAGTGCGAGCTTGTCGTCGGTGACGTCGATCGCGGCGACCCGCGCCCCGGCGATCTTCGCGTACTGCACCGCCAGGTGGCCCAGTCCGCCCACGCCCGAGACGGCGACGAGCTGGGCTGGCCGGACGTCCGCGACCTTGAGCGCCTTGTAGGTGGTGACACCCGCGCAGGTCAGGGGGGCGGCGTCGAGGGCACTGACGCCCTCGGGCACCGGCTGGGCGAAGTCGGCCCAGGCGAGCATCTTCTCGGCGTACCCGCCGTCGCAGCCGTACCCGGTGTTGATCTGGCTCTCGCAGAGGGTCTCCCAGCCGGACCGGCAGTGCTCGCACCGTCCGCACGCCTTGCCGAGCCAGGGCACCGCGACGCGCTGCCCCACGGCGAGGTGCGTCACGCCGTCGCCGAGCTTCTCGACGAGGCCGACGCCCTCATGGCCGGGCACGAACGGCAGGGTGGGCTTGACGGGCCAGTCGCCGTGCGCGGCGTGGATGTCGGTGTGGCACAGACCGGACGCCTCGACACGGACACGGACCTGACCGGGGCCGGGTTCCGGGTCGGGGCGCTCCTCGATGACCAGGGGCTTGCCGAACTCCCGGACGACCGCTGCCTTCATGATGCCTTCTCCTTCGGTGTCTCTTGGCCGGCCGCGTCAGTCGTGCGCGACGACGTCGACGGGGGCGGTGGCGTGGCAGGTCGGTGGGACGGGTCCTTGGGAGGAGCCGCCCCACCGGCCGTGTTCAGCGCAGCCACCGGTGGTCACGGACGATCGGGAGCCGGGCCCACAGCCGGCCCAGACCCAGCGCGTCACCGGCCGAGACCGCGGCCAGCGCGATCAGGACCACCGCGTAGATCAGGTGGTAGTCGACGAACGGGTTCGTCGACATGCTCGCCGACCCGTCCGACAGGTGCTTCGCCGGCGGCCACTCCGCCACCCACATCAGCGCCATCATCACCGTCCCCGCCAGCGCCGCCAGGCGCAGCGCCACTCCGGCGGTCAACGCCAGTCCGACCCCGAGCAGGCCGAGCATGAACAGCCAGTCCGCCCAGGCGTCCCCGGCCCAGGCATGGAACGTCGACTCCATCGGACCGACCGCGACGTGCCCGAGGAAGCCCTCGGTGGGCGAACCACCGTCGATCCAGCCCTTCCCCGAGGCGGTGGCGTAACCGAAGCCGAACGTCTTGTCGAGGAACGCCCACAGGAAGACGAACCCCATCAGGACCCGCGCCGAGGCGAGGACGCCGGCCCGTGCGGTGAACGCGCCGGCCTCCGCCGACACCGCCTCCCCCGGCGCGGGAACGGCGCGGTTCCCGCGGAACGACGGCAGATGGAAACCTGAACCACGATGTGTGGGCTGGTGCACGGACATGACGGTGATCCCTACAGACGGACTCCGGTCGGTTCCTGACACCACCCACTCTCCCGGCTCCCGTCACCCCGCGCCCGACGCCGAAGGTCCGCACCCGAAGACTCAACAGCCCCTGACGACAGGGACCTTCGGCCACCCCCCTGCGGCACGGCGGGACGGCGGCGCGGGATCCCGGCTCGGCCGCAGGCGGCTGACGCCGTGCGTCACGAGGCGGGACCGACGTCGTCCGCGGACCGTCCCAGCGGCGCGTGCCACAGGAGCCGTGCTCCCCCTCCTGCCGGGTTCTCCAGCTCCATGTCGCCGCCGAGCTTCCGTGCTCGCTCGGCCATGTTGGTCAGACCGCTGCGGCGGCCTCCGGCCGGGATGCCGACGCCGTTGTCCGTGACCGTCAGGCGGACCTCCTTGCCGTCGGTCTCCAGCACGACGTCGGCGCGGTCCGCGCGGGCGTGCCGGGCGATGTTGGCCAGGGACTCGGTGAGGACGGCCAGGACGTGGTCGGTGGTCTCCGCGGGCACATGCGTGTCGAGCAGGCCCTCCATGCGGACGCTGGGGGCGAAGCCCAGCAGCGGGGTGGCCTCGCCCACCGCGCGCACCGCGCGGGAGCGCAGGCCGGGCGCCGCGTCGTCCTCGCGGGAGCGCAGGCCGAAGATCGTCGACCTGATGATCTTGATGGTCTCGTCGAGGTCGTTCACGGCCCGCTGGACCCGGTCCGAGGCCCCTTCGTGCTGGATGAACCGGTCGGCGCTCTGCAGCGTCATGCCGGTGGCGAAGAGCCGTTGGATCGCCAGGTCGTGCAGGTCACGGGCGATCCGGTCACGGTCCTCCAGCAGGGCGATCTGCTCGGCGTCCGCGCGGCGTTCCGCCAGCTCCATCGCGACGGCGGCCTGGGCGGCGAAGACCTGGAGCGGCTCGGTCTCCTTCTCGGAGAACTCATGGCCACCCGACTGCCGGACCAGCAGAACCACACCGCGGACGTCGTCGCCCGAGCCGATCGGCACGGCGACGGCCGGCCCGAGCCCCTCGAAACGCGGAAGTCCGGCCGAGAGTCGCGCGTCACGTGCGAGGTCCGGGCTGTTGACGGACGCCCGTTGGACGAACGCCTGCCCGATGAGGGTCCCCTCCGCGGGCAGGACGACCCCGCGCCACGCGTCGGACTCCTGGCCCACCGCGAGTTCCACGGCGAGTGTGTCCGTACCCCTCACCGGCATGGCCACCACACTCAGGGCGGAGCCGGTGATCTCCCTGGCCCGTTCGGCGATCAGCGGCAGCACCCCGCCCTGGTCCGCGCCGGACATGAGGGTGTGCGTGATCTCGGCGTTCACCTGGAGCCAGCGTTCGCGCAGCCGGGACTCCTCGTACAGGCGGGCGTTGTCGATCGCCACGCCGGCCGCCACGGCCAGGGTGGCCAGCACCGACTCGTCGTCCTCGTCGAACTGCTGGCCGCCGCGCTTCTCGGTCAGGTACAGATTGCCGAAGACGTGGTCCCGCACCCGGATCGGAACACCGAGGAAGCTGTTCATCGGCGGATGGTGGGCCGGGAAGCCGTACGAGGCGGGGTGGTCGGAGAGCTTCGCCAGCCGCAGCGGCTCCGGACGGCGGATCAGCTCGCCGAGGATGCCGTGCCCCTCCGGGTAGGGGCCGATGCGGGCGATCTGCTCGTCGCTGACCCCCACGGTGTGGAAGGCGGACAGGCGCTCGCCGTCCGGACCGATCACGCCGAGGGCCGCGTACTCCGCGTCGACCAGTGCCGCCGCCGCTTCCACGATGCTGTGCAGCGCCTGCTCCAGGTCCAGCTCACGGCCGACGGACAGCACCGCCTCCAGCAGACTGTGCACCCGGTCCCTGGTGCCGCGGGCCGCGTCCAGCCGGGCCTGCAGCTCCTCCAGCAACTCGTCCAGCCGCAGTTGCGGCAGTCGCACCCGTGCCTCACGGGCTTCCTCGGCGTTCTCCACCGCTACTCCTCCAACGCCTCACCGCGTGCCGGCAGCCGTATCGCTCAACCGTCACGGTAGCGGCTCGAACAGGGAGAACGACAAGGGATCAGCGATCACCCTGCCGCCCGGCCGGCCGGAACTGTCAGTTCCGGCGGCAGGGCCGCCCTGTGCGAGGGAGGAGGACGAGCAGGCGGCCGGTGCGACGCGACCGTTGACGGACCACGCCCCCTATCGGTCTTCGGTCCGCATGCGGTCACGCGCCTGGGTGGCGATGACGGCGGCCTGCACGCGGCGTTCCACGCCGAGCTTGGAGAGCAGCCGGGAGATGTGGTTCTTGACCGTCTTCTCCGCCAGGTACAGCCGCTGACCGATCTGCCGGTTGGTCAGCCCCTCGCCTATGAGGTCCAGGATCTCGCGTTCCCGGTCGGTCAGGCCGGGCAGGACGTCCGGCTCCTCGGCCGGCTGCTCCCCGGCGCTTCGTAGCCGTGCCATCAGTTTGGCCGTGGCGCTGGCGTCCAGCAGCGACTGGCCCCGGGCCACCGTCCGCACGGCCGTGACCAGGTCGGATCCCTGGATCTGCTTCAACACGTACCCGGCCGCGCCTGCCATGATCGAATCCAGCAGCGCCTCCTCGTCGTCGAAGGAGGTCAGCATCAGGCAGGCCAGGTCCGGCATCTTCGACCGCAGCTCACGGCAGACGGTCACTCCGTCTCCGTCGGGCAGGCGCACGTCGAGGACGGCCACGTCGGGGCGCAGGGCAGGAACCCGGATCAGAGCCTGCTCCACCGTCGCCGCCTCTCCGACCACCGTGATGTCCGGTTCGTCGTTCAGCAGGTCGTGCACTCCTCGCCGTACCACCTCATGGTCGTCCAGGAGGAAAACCTTGACCGGGTTCCCCGTGCTGTCGTCCTGCTCGCTGTGCGCCATCGCATGCTCCTCGTGATGCCTCGGTCTCCGTCGGACTCCTCATCCTCCCAGGACCGCCGAGGACCGGGGCCGTCCGGCCCGCTCCCGCCCGCCTCAGTGGGCCGCGAGGCCGTGTCCGCGGAACTGGGCCCGTACCCGCTCCACGAGCGCCCTGTCGGGGACCGGGGTGTCCCGCAGGGTGAAGGGGACGCCCAGCGCCTCGTACTTGGCGGCGCCGAGTTTGTGGAACGGCAGGATGTCGACCCGCTCGACGCAGCCCAGGCCGGAGAGGAATCCGGCGAGTCCCTCGACGGCGTCCTCGTCGTCGGTCCAGCCGGGCACCAGGACGTACCTGATCCACACGCGCTTGCCCAACCGGTCGAGGCGGGCGGCGAAGTCGAGGGTGGGAGCGAGGTCGCCGCCGGTCAGCTTCCGGTAGGTGCGGGCGTCGAGGGACTTGACGTCCAGCAGCACCAGGTCGGTGTCGGCGAGGAGTTCGTCCGTGGCGCGGGCGCCGAGGAAGCCGGAGGTGTCGAGGGCGGTGTGCAGGCCGAGTTCCTTGCAGCGGCGGAGGAGCGCGGCCGTGAAGACCGGCTGGAGGAGGGCCTCGCCGCCGGTGAGGGTCACTCCCCCGCCGGCGGTGGTGACGAAGCCCCGGTACTTCTGGATCTCGGCCATCACCTCGTCGACGGTGGCCGGTTCGCCGTCCCGCATGTGCCAGGTGTCGGGGTTGGCGCAGTACAGACAGCGCAGGGGGCAGCCGCTGAGGAACAGCACGAACCGGGTCCCGGGACCGTCCACCCCCGTGGACAGGTCCCAGGAGTGGATCCGGCCCGTCACCGGTTCGACCGTGGTGTTCACAGCGATCCGTGGAAGGTGCGGCTGATCACGTCGAGCTGCTGCTCGCGGGTGAGGCGGACGAAGTTGACGGCGTACCCGGAGACCCGGACCGTCAGCTCGGGGTACCTCTCCGGGTGTTCCATGGCGTCCTCCAGGGTCGCCCGGTCCAGCACGTTGACGTTCATGTGGAAGCCGCCCGAGGACATGTAGGCGTCGAGGATGCCGACCAGGTGACCGGCGCGTTCCGCGGGGACGTGCCCGAGGCCCTCCGGGGTGATCGTGGTGGTCAGGGAGATGCCGTCCCGCGCCGCCTCGTACGGGAGCTTGGCCACCGAGAGGGCCGAGGCGGCGACCCCGTGCCGGTCACGGCCGTTCATCGGGTTGGCGCCGGGGGCGAACGGGGCGCCCGCGCGCCGGCCGTCGGGGGTGTTGCCGGTGTGCTTGCCGTAGACCACGTTCGAGGTGATGGTCAGCACGGACTGCGTGTGCTCGGCGTCGCGGTAGGTGGGGTGCCTGCGCACCTTCGCCATGAACGACTCCACCAGGTCGACGGCGAGCGCGTCGACGCGGTCGTCGTTGTTGCCGTAGGCCGGGAACTCGCCCTCGGTCCTGAAGTCCACGGCCAGTCCGGTGGCGTCGCGGAACACCTTCACCCGGGCGTGCTTGACGGCGGACAGGCTGTCCACGGCGACCGACAGGCCGGCGATGCCGCACGCCATGAAGCGGTGCACGGGGTGGTCGTGCAGGGCCATCTCGATGCGCTCGTAGGCGTACTTGTCGTGCATGTAGTGGATGACATTGAGCGCGTCCACGTACGTCTGCGCGAGCCAGTCCAGGACGCGGTCGTACGCGGCGGACAGCTCGTCGTAGTCCAGGTACTCCCCCGTCAGCGGCGGCGTCTCCGGGGCCACCTGCTCGCCGGTCATCTCGTCCCGGCCGCCGTTGACCGCGTACAGCAGCGCCTTGGCGAGGTTGACCCGCGCGCCGAAGAACTGCATCTGCTTGCCGACCGCCATCGCCGAGACGCAGCAGGCGATCGCGGTGTCGTCACCGGTGCGCGGGCGCATCAGCTCGTCCGACTCGTACTGGACGGCGCTGGTGTCGATGGAGACCTGGGCGCAGAACTCCTTGAAGCCGTCCGGGAGCCGCGGCGACCACAGCACGGTCAGGTTGGGCTCGGGGGCGGGTCCGAGGTTGTACAGGGTCTGCAGGAAGCGGAAGGAGGTGCGGGTGACCAGCGTGCGTCCGTCGGTGCCGATGCCGCCGATGGACTCCGTGACCCAGGTGGGGTCGCCGGAGAAGAGGGCGTCGTACTCCGGGGTGCGCAGGAACCGCACGATCCGCAGTTTGATCACGAAGTCGTCGATCAGCTCCTGGGCGCGGCTCTCGTCGAGGATCCCTTCGTCCAGGTCCCTCTGGAGGTAGACGTCCAGGAAGGTGGAGGTGCGGCCCAGTGACATCGCGGCGCCGTTCTGCTCCTTCACCGCCGCCAGGAAGCCCAGGTAGAGCCACTGCACCGCCTCGTGCGCGGTGGTCGCGGGCCGGGTGACGTCGCAGCCGTACGAGGCCGCCATCTCGGCCAGTTCGCCCAGTGCGCGGATCTGTTCGGCCAGTTCCTCGCGGTCGCGGACGACGTCCGCGGTGGACGGCCGCGCGTCCAGCAGGGCGCGCTCGGCCCGCTTGGCCTCGATCAGCCGGCCGGTGCCGTAGAGCGCGACGCGCCGGTAGTCGCCGATGATCCGGCCCCGGCCGTAGGCGTCCGGCAGCCCGGTGATGATGCCTGCCTTGCGGGCGGCCCGCATCGCCGGGGTGTAGGCGTCGAAGACGCCGTCGTTGTGGGTCTTGCGGTAGGTCCCGAACACCTTCGACACGAAGGGGTCGGCCTCGTAGCCGTACGCCCTCAGACCGTTCTCCACCATGCGCAGTCCGCCGCCCGGCATGATCGCCCGCTTGAGCGGTGCGTCGGTCTGCAGGCCGACGACCAGTTCGCGGTCCCGGTCGATGTAGCCCGGCGCGTGCGAGGTGATCGTGGAGGGGGTGGCGGTGTCCACGTCGAGGATGCCCCGGCGCCGCTCCTCGGGGAAGAGCGCGCTGACCTTCTCCCAGACGGCGCGCGTGCGGTCCGTGGGGCCGGTCAGAAAGGCGGCGTCACCCTCGTACGGGGTGTAGTTGGCCTGGATGAAGTCGCGCACGTCGATGCGCTCGCGCCATCCGCTTCCGGCGAACTGCCGCCAGGCATCGGCGGTTCGGGGGCCGGCCGGCACCGTCGCGGTCATCAGAGGTCCTCTCGTCGAACGGCCTTGTCACGGTCGATGCTCGTCGTGCGGGCCCGCGGCGAGGAGTGCCGGACAGGGCACAGGGCGGGTCCCTCCGCCCTCGTCCGGCCGGGACCTTCGGCCCCCTGTGCCGAACGGCGCGCAGCGCGGCTCGGGGCCGTCTGGTGGTGGCCGACGACCGGAGAGCACGGTGTGCGCCCGGCCATGACGCGGCAGGGCCCCCGAAGGTCCTTCCGGCACGGACGGCGTGAACCCGGGCCGACCGGTCCCCCGGGCAGGACGGCCGGCACCTCGCGCCGGGCACGCCCCCGCCCGACGCTGGGACCGTCACGCCCCCACGCTTAGGAGCGCAGCGACATGGCCCGTTACGTGTACGACTTCACCGAGGGCGGCCGGGACATGGCCGACCTCCTCGGCGGCAAGGGTTCGAACCTGGCCGAGATGACCCGGCTCGGGCTCCCCGTACCGCCGGGCTTCACCCTCACCACCGAGGCGTGCCGCGCCTTCCTGGCCACGGGCGGCGAGCCCGCCGGCCTGTGGGAGGAGGTCTCCGCGCACCTGTCGGCCCTGGAAGCGTCCGCCGGCCGGGTGCTGGGAGAGCCGGACGACCCGCTGCTGCTGTCCGTCCGCTCCGGCGCGAAGTTCTCCATGCCCGGCATGATGGAGACGATCCTCGACATCGGCCTGAACGACGAGTCCGTGCACGGGCTGGCCAAGGTCTCCGGCAGCGAACGCTTCGCCTGGGACTCCTACCGTCGCCTCGTCCAGATGTTCGGCAGCACGGTCATGGGTGTCGACTCCGCCTTGTTCGAACGCTCCCTCGCCCTTCTGAAGGATCTGCGCGGTGTGCGGGACGACGTGCACCTGACGGCGTCCGACCTGACCGAGCTGGTCGAGACGTACAAGAACCTGATCCACCTGGAGACCGGGGAGCACTTCCCGCAGTCCCCCGCCGAGCAGCTGCGCCGGGCGGTCCTGGCCGTGTTCGGGTCCTGGAACGGCGACCGCGCCCGTCTGTACCGGCGGCGCGAGCACATCGCCGACGACCTGGGCACCGCCGTCAACGTGCAGCGTATGGTCTTCGGCAACCTCGGGCCCGACTCCGGCAGCGGCGTCGCCTTCACCCGTGACCCGGCCACCGGGCGTCCCGGCCTGTACGGCGACTACCTGCCCGACGCGCAGGGCGAGGACGTCGTCGCCGGCATCCGCAACACCGTGCCCCTGAGCGAGCTGGCACGCCTGGACCCCGAGTCGTACGCCCGGCTGCGGGCGCACACGGACACCCTGGAGCGGCACTACCGCGACCTGTGCGACATCGAGTTCACCATCGAGCGCGGCACCCTGTGGATGCTCCAGACGCGGGTCGGCAAGCGCACCGCCGAGGCCGCGTTCGTCCTCGCCGCCGAATTGGCCGACGAGGGGCTGATCACCCCGGACGAGGCACTGGCCCGGGTGAGCGGTGACGGACTCGCCCGGCTGATGTTCCCGCGGTTCGACGCCTCGGCGACCGGCACCGCGCTCGCCCGAGGCGTCCCGGCCTCCCCCGGCGCGGCGGTCGGCGCGGTGGTCTTCGACACGGCCCGTGCCGTACGGCGTGCCGCGGCCGGCGAGAAGGTGGTCCTGGTCCGGCAGGAGACCACCCCCGACGACCTGCCCGGCATGATCGCCGCCCAGGCGGTGCTCACCAGCCGGGGCGGCAAGACCAGTCACGCGGCCGTCGTGGCCCGCGGCATGGGCAAGGTCTGCGTGTGCGGCGCCGAGGAACTCACCGTGGACACGGAGGCCCGCCGCTTCACCACCGCCGACGGCGCCGTCGTGGAGGAGGGCACGGTCGTCTCGGTGGACGGCTCCGCGGGAGCGGTGTACGCGGGGGCCGTACCGCTGGTGGACTCGGCGGTCATCCGGTACCTGGAGGACGGCCGGGGCGACGAAGGCGCGCGGCACATGGTCGGCGCGGTGGCCCGGGCGCTGTCCCGGGCGGACACCGTCCGGCGCCTGGAGGTGCGGGCCAACGCCGACACCCCCGAGGACGCCGCCCGTGCCCGCCGGTTCGGGGCGCAGGGCATCGGCCTGTGCCGCACCGAGCACATGTTCCTCGGCGAGCGCCGCAAGCTGGTCGAGCAGATGATCCTGGCCGGCACGGACGCCGAGCGCGACCGGGCCCTTGCGGACCTGCTGCCCCTCCAGCGGCGGGACTTCGCCGGCATCCTGGAGGCGATGGACGGCCTGCCGGTCACCATCCGCCTCCTCGACCCGCCGCTGCACGAGTTCCTGCCCGACCGCACCGACCTGGCGGTGCGGATCGCCGCGGCCGAGGCCCGTGGCGAGGAACCGGACGCCCACCACGTCGCGCTGCTGACCGCCGTGAACCGCATGCACGAGGAGAACCCGATGCTCGGGCTGCGCGGTGTGCGGCTGGGGCTGGTCGTCCCCGGCCTGGTCGCCATGCAGGTCCGGGCGATCGGTGAGGCCGTCGCCGGGCGTCTCCTGTCCGGCGGCGCCCCCGAGGCGGAGATCATGGTCCCGCTCGTCGGTGACGTGCGGGAGCTGCGCCTGGTACGCGAGGAGGTGCGAGAGGTGCTGGCCGACGTCTCGCGGGCGACGGGCGTCACCGTCGACTGCCCCGTCGGCACCATGATCGAGCTGCCCAGGGCCGCGCTGACGGCCGGCCGGATCGCCGAGGAGGCCGAGTTCTTCTCCTTCGGCACCAACGACCTGACCCAGACCACGTGGGGCTTCTCCCGCGACGACGTCGAGGCCGAGTTCTTCTCCGCCTACCTCGACAAGGGCGTCTTCCCCGCGTCGCCGTTCGAGACGCTCGACCGCGACGGGGTCGGCCGGCTGGTGGGCATCGCCGTCGCCGAGGGCCGCGCCGCCCGCCCGGACCTCAAGATCGGCGTGTGCGGCGAGCACGGGGGTGACCCCGACTCGGTGCACTTCTTCCACACCGCGGGACTGGACTACGTCTCCTGCTCGCCGTTCCGGGTGCCGGTGGCGCGCCTGGAGGCGGGCCGGGCGGCGCTGGAGGGGACCGAGGGGAGCGACAGCAGGTGAGCCCCGGGGCTCCTCGGCCCTGTGGTCAGGGGCCGAGGAGCCCCCGGTCCCGGGGCCGACCGCCTCTGGGGCGCCGACGGGAAACGCAGCAGTCTTGAGGTGTTCGCAGAACGATCAGAGGGAGCGGAACACATGACTGCCAAGGACATCGGCGCCCAGGGGACCACCGCCGCCGTGCGGGTGCGTGCCGACGGCGGGCTGGACGAGGAGTCCCTCGCCTATCTCCGCGAGAAGGTCGCCGCCGCCCTGGACCGGCCGGGACTGCCGCCCGTGAGTGGTGAGGTGCGCGTCCAGCGGGCCGAGGCCCACCACGTGGACCTGCCCTGGTCCGCCGTCGCCGACATCCGGGTCGGACGCCGCCTCGTGACCGTCCACGCCCGCGAGGCGAGCGCACGCGAACTCGCCGACCGGCTCCACGACCGGCTGTGCGCCGGTACCGGACGCGCCGTCCACCGGGACGACGCCGGCCGCCGGGCGGCCGCGCCGCCCCCGTGGCGCGGCGGCCCGCGAAGGTAGGCGCCGCGCGGCGTCCGCCCGGACCGGCGGGGGAGCCGGCCTCCGGCGCCGGCCCTCCCCGTCCCGCTTGTGAAGGAGAATCCGCCATGACCGCTCACACCGTCGGTGAAGTGATGACCAGGGACGTCGTGCAGGCCCGCCGGACGACGCCGTTCAAGGAGGTGGTGCGCCTGCTCGACCTCCACCGGATCAGCGGACTGCCGGTGGTCGACGCCGACGACAAGGTCCTCGGCGTCCTGTCCGGCAGCGATCTGGTACGCGCTCAGGCCTACCGGGACGGCACCGTTCCGCCTCCGGCCGTGACGGCGGGGGACGTGATGTCGAGTCCCGCGGTCACCGTGCACCCGGAGCAGTCCGTCCCGGACGCCGCCCGGCTGATGGAGCGCCGTGGCATCGAGCGGCTGCCCGTGGTGGACGAGGAGGACCGGCTCATCGGCATCGCCACCCGCCGGGATCTGCTCCGGGTCTTTCTGCGCGCGGACGACGACATCCGCCGCCAGGTGACCGCGGAGATCGTCGTCGGCGCGCTGGACCTGCCGTCCGACGCCGTCCGCGTCTCCGTGCGCGACGGTGTCGTCACCCTCGTCGGCCGCGTCGAGCGGCGCAGTCAGGTGCCGGAGCTCGTCCACGCCGTCTGGCGCCTCGAAGGCGTGGTCGGCGTGGTGAACCGGCTCGGCTTCCGCACCGACGACTGCGCGGCGTCCACCCGGCTCGTCCGGACCGGGAATCCGTGAGCGGAGCGGCGAGTGGTCCCGTGGGCTCGGCCGGCCGGGGCCGACGGTCCCTGCGGGGTCGGGCCGGACGGACGCGGGAGGGGTCCTTCGGCGGCCCCTGCGGAGGGCGGGCCCGGAGGACAGTGAAGGCAGAGAGCGCCGCCGTACACCACGGCGGCCCCTGACGACGGAGGCGGACCACCATGACCCGACAGGACGTGCGGACCAGAGACCGCGTCGAGGCCGACGCGCCCTCGGACACCGCGGTCGCCGTGGACCGTCTGGTCACGGCCGGCCTCAAGGCACTCGCCGATTACGAGGGTCTCAGCCAGGAGCAGGTCGACCACATCGTGAAGAAGGCGTCGGTCGCCGCCCTGGACCAGCACACCGCACTGGCCCTTCTGGCGGTCGAGGAGACCGGGCGGGGGGTGTTCGAGGACAAGGCGGCCAAGAACATGTTCGCCTGCGAGCACGTCACGCACAGCATGGGCCCCATGAAGACCGTCGGCGTCATCGCCCGCGACGACATCGAGGACATGGTCGAGATCGCCGAACCGGTGGGCGTCGTGTGCGCGATCACCCCCGTCACCAACCCGACCTCCACCACGATCTTCAAGGCGCTGATGGCCCTGAAGACCCGCAACCCGGTCGTCTTCGCCTTCCACCCCTCCGCCCAGCGGTGCAGTGCCGAAGCCGCCCGCATCGTGCGCGACGCGGCCGTCGCCGCGGGCGCGCCGGAGAACTGCGTGCAGTGGATCGAGCAGCCGTCGGTCGAGGCCACCGGCACGCTGATGCGCCACCCGGGCGTCTCGCTGATCCTCGCCACCGGCGGCAACGCCATGGTCAAGGCCGCCTACTCGGCCGGCAAGCCCGCCCTCGGCGTGGGCGCCGGCAACGTCCCGGCCTATGTCCACAAGAGCGCGAAGCTGCGCCGTGCCGTCAACGACCTGGTGCTGTCGAAGTCGTTCGACAACGGCATGATCTGCGCCTCCGAGCAGGCCGTCATCCTGGACGACGAGATCTACGACGCGGCGCTGGCGGAGTTCCGGACCCTGCACGCCCATCTGGCGACCGCCGAGGAGAAGGCGAAGCTGGAGTCCTTCCTGTTCCCCTCCTCCGGAGGCTCGGGCGCCGGCTGCGAACCCAAGGTCAACGCCGCCGCCGTCGGCCAGAGCCCCGCCTGGATCGCCGAGCGGGCCGGATTCTCCGTGCCGGAGGACACGTCGGTCATCCTCGTCGAGGCCGGACGGGTCGGCCCGGACGAGCCGCTGACCCGGGAGAAGCTCTGCCCCGTGCTGGCCGTGCTCCGGGCCGCGGACGAACAGCAGGGATTCGGCCTGGCCGCCGACATGGTCGCCTTCCACGGCCAGGGCCACAGCGCCGTCATCCACACCGAGGACCGCGCCCTGGCCGAGGCGTACGGCACCCGCATGAAGACCGTGCGCGTCATCGTCAACGCCCCGTCCTCCCAAGGGGCGATCGGCGGCATCTACAACGGCCTGCTGCCGTCGCTGACCCTCGGCTGCGGCTCCTGGGGGAGCACATCGGTGTCCAACAACGTCTCCGCCGCCCAGCTTCTCAACGTCAAGCGGGTCGGTACGCGCCGCAACAACCTGCAGTGGTTCAAGGTCCCGCCGAAGATCTACTTCGAGCCGCAGGCCATCCGCTATCTGACCTCCATGCCGGACGTCCACCGCGTCACCGTCGTCACCGACGCGACCATGACCCGCCTGGGCTTCGTCGACCGGATCACGCGGGTGCTGCAGCGGCGGCGTGAGCCCGTGACCGTGCAGATCATCGACAGCGTCGAACCGGAACCCAGCATCGACTCCGTGCAGCGCGGCGCCGCCCTCATGCGGGAATTCCGCCCCGACACGATCATCGCGCTGGGCGGCGGCTCACCCATGGACGCGGCCAAGGTGATGTGGCTGCTGTACGAGCAGCCCGACGTCGACTTCGCCGACATGCGGCAGAAGTTCTCCGACATCCGCAAGCGCGCCTTCCGCTTCCCGGCCCTGGGCGAGCTGGCCCGCCTGGTGTGCGTGCCCACCACCTCCGGTACCGGCGCCGAGGTCACCCCCTTCGCCGTGATCTCCGACCCCGCCACCGGCAAGAAGTACCCGCTGGCCGACTACGCGCTCACCCCCAGCGTGGCCATCGTGGACCCGCTCCTCACCACCGCCCTTCCCCCGGCGCTGGCCGCCGACAGCGGCTTCGACGCCCTCACCCACGCCATCGAGGCGTACGTGTCCGTCTACGCCAACGACTTCACCGACGGTCTCGCCCTGCACGCCGTCCGCCTGGTCTTCGGCCATCTCGAGGCGGCCGTGAACGACCGTGGGGACGCGGCGGAGGCCCGGGAGAAGATGCACAACGCCGGCACCATCGCCGGCATGGCCTTCGGCAACGCCTTCCTCGGCATCGTCCACGCCATGTCCCACACCCTCGGCGCCACCTTCCACATCGCGCACGGCCGCACCAACGCGGTCCTGCTTCCCCACGTCATCCGCTACAACGGCACCGTGCCCACGAAGCTCACGGGCTGGCCCAAGTACGAGAACTACCGCGCCCCCGAACGCTTCCAGGACATCGCCCGCGCCCTGGGACTGCCCGCCGCCACCCCGGCCGAGGGCGTGGAGTCCCTCGCCGCCGCCGTCGAACGCCTGCGCGACGCCGTCGGCATCGAGCCGACGTTCGCGGCTCTGGGAATCGACGAGCGGACCTTCCTGGACGCCCTGCCGCAGCAAGCCCTCAACGCCTACGAGGACCAGTGCGCACCGGCCAACCCGCGCATGCCGATGCTGGACGACATGCAGGACATCATGCGCGCCGCCTACCGCGGCTGAACACGGTGCTCGTCGGCGGGGAACCCCCGTGCGGGTGCCCCGGCGTCGCCCGTCCGGAGGGGCACCGTCTCCCGGCCGGTCGGCGGGCCGGGTCAGGGCCGAGTGGCCCGGGTCCCGGCCCTGTCGGTCCCTGGCCGGGGTGATCGTCCTGCTGGAGAGTGGAACCGTAAGGCCGCGTCCGCGGCCTGCCTATGAGGGAGAGCACAGTGAGTGATCCGGTGATCGTCGGAGTGGACGGTTCGGCGTCGAGCCTCACCGCGGTCGATGTCGCGGCCCGCGAGGCCCGCCTGCGCGGCACCTCGCTGCGCATCGTCCACGCCATCGGCCGCCCGTCCGCCCACCTGCCGTCCGGCGCGGCGCCGTGGAGTCCGGCCGACCACGGCCTGGAGCCGCTGGTGCACGGACAACTGGCCCAGGCGGAGGAGCGGGCGCACGCGGTCGCGCCGGGAGTCGAGATCACTCGCTCGGTGGTGACCGGTGACGCGATCGAGGTCCTGGAGATCGAGTCACGGTCGGCGGCGCTGACCGTGGTCGGCAGTCGCGGCCTGACGGGCTTCTCCGGGCTGCTGCTCGGCTCGACGGCGGTGCATCTGGCCGCGCACGGCCACGGCCCGCTGATGGTGGTACGCGGCCGTCCGGACCCGGACGGGCCGGTGCTGCTCGCCGTGGACGGTTCCCCGGCCGGGGAGCGGGCGGTGGAATTCGCGTTCGCCGAGGCCGCGCTGCGCGGCGCCCCGCTCGTGGCGCTGCATGTGTGGAACACCTGGAGCGAAGGCGCCTACGAGGGGTCCCTCGATCCGCTGGCCTCGATGGTGGCGAACGCCGACCAGCTGCAAGAGGCCGAACAGCGGGTCCTCGACCGGACCGTGGCCCCCTGGCAGGAGGCCTATCCGCAGGTCACCGTCGAGCGCCGCCTGGTGCGGTCCCGGATCCGCAACGCGCTGATCGACGCCAGCAAGGAGGCCGGGCTGGTGGTGGCCGGCGCCCGGGGCGGCGGCGGCTTCACCGGCCTGCTCCTGGGATCGGTCAGCCAGGCGCTGCTGCACCACGCCCACTGCCCCGTCACCGTCGTCCGCGGCAAGGAGTGACCGTGTCCGAGCGGACCGCGGTCCCCGCCCCGCCCTCGCTTCACTGCGAGGACGCCTACGCGCGGGAGGCCACCGACGTGGCCGACCTGCTGGGCGTCGCTCCGGCCACGGGCCTGACCACGGCCGAGGCCGAGCGGCGGGCCGCCGACCACGGAGCCAACGAGCTGGCCGAACCGGCCCGCAGGCCGCAGTGGCTGCGCCTGCTGGACCAGTTCCGCAGCTGGCTGATCGGCATCCTGCTCGCCGCGGCGGTCGTCGCCGGCGTCATCGGCGAGATCAAGGACGCGGTCGTCATCACCGTCGTGCTGTTCGTCAACGCCGTCATCGGCTACGCGCAGGAACGCCGCGCCGAGCGCAGCCTGGAAGCGCTGCGCCGCATGCTCGTCGCCGTCGCCCGGGTGCGCCGCGACGGCCGGGTGCTGAACATCCCGGCCGGCGCCCTCGTACCGGGCGACATCGTCCTGCTGGAAGCCGGCGACCGCGTACCGGCCGACGGGCGGCTGACGGTCGCGGTGTCCGTCGAGGCCGCCGAGGCCGCGCTGACCGGCGAGTCGCACCCGGTCGCGAAAACGACGGCGCCCGCCGTCGGGGAAGGCGACGGCGAGGCGCCCGTCGCCGAGCGCACCGCCATGCTCTTCATGAACACGGTGCTGACCCGGGGCCGTGCCGAGATGATCGTCACCGCCACCGGCATGCACACCGCGGTCGGCGCGATCGCCGAGGAACTGCGCACGGGGGGCGACGCGCCCAGTCCGCTGCAGATCCAGATGGACAGTCTCGGCAGGAGACTCGCGCTCGTCAGCGGGGCCGCCGTGAGCGCCTACGTGCTCGTGTCGCTCGTCCGCGGCGAACCGCTCGCCGACCTCGCGCTGCGGGCCGTCGCGCTGGCGGTCGCGGCCATCCCCGAAGGGCTGCCCGCGGTCCTCGCGCTCACCCTCGCCCTGGGCGTCTACCGCATGGCCCGCCGCGGCGCCATCGTCAAGCGTCTGGCGTCCGTGGAGGCGCTCGGCTCGGCGACCGTGGTGTGCAGCGACAAGACCGGCACGCTGACGATGAACGAGATGACCACCCGGGCCCTGTGGGTCGCCGGACGCCGGTACGACGTGACGGGTGAGGGCTACGACACCGCCGGGACCGTCCGCGCGGCCGAAGGGCAGCCCGTTCCCGACCTGCGCGACGCGGTCCTGCCCTTCGCCCTGTGCAACGACGCCCGGCCCGGCGCCGAGGGCATGACCGGCGATCCCACCGAGGCCGCCCTGCTCGTCCTCGCCGCGAAGGCGGGCCTCGACACCGGCCTGCACACCCGGACCCCGCGCGTCGGGGAGATCCCCTTCGACCCCGCCGCGAAGTACATGGCCACCTTCCACCCGGGCCCGCACGGATCCGTCCACGTGCACGCCAAGGGCGCGGTCGACGTCCTGCTGGACCGGTGCACCCACCTGATGACCGACCAGGGTCCCGCCCCCCTCACCGCGGAGCGCCGCCGCGAGGTCTTCGACGTCGCACGGCAGATGGGCGAAGAGGGCCTGCGCGTCCTCGGTGCCGCCACCGCCGTGAGCGACCGGCCCGACACCGGTCAGGTGACCGGACTGACGCTCACCGCTGTCGCGGGCATCACCGACCCACCGCGTCCCCAGGCGCGCGACGCCGTCGCCCTCGCCCAGGCCGCCGGCGTCACCGTGAAGATGATCACGGGGGACCATGCCGACACCGCCACCGCCATCGCCCGCGAGCTGGGCATCACCGGCGACGTCGTCACCGGGGCCGAGCTGACCCGGATGGGCGAGCAGGACCTCGCGGACCGCGTCGAGGGCATCGGGGTCTTCGCCCGCGTCGCGCCCGAGCACAAGGTCTCCATCGTCCGCGCCCTCTCCCGGCGCGGGCACATCGTGGCCATGACCGGCGACGGCGTCAACGACGCGGCCGCCCTGCGCGCCGCGCACATCGGCGTCGCCATGGGCGTCACCGGCACCGACGTCGCCAAGGAAGCCGCCGACATGGTGCTCACGGACGACGACTTCTCCACCATCGTGCGCGCGGTCCGAGAGGGCCGTTCCATCTACGACAACATCGTCACCTTCGTGCGCTTCCAGCTGTCCACCAACATCGGCGCCATCCTCACCCTGCTCGCCACCGTGCTGGCCGGACTGCCCGCCCCCATGTCGGCGATCCAGCTGCTGTGGGTCAACATCATCATGGACGGACCGCCCGCCATGGCGCTCGGCATCGACCCGCCACGGGACGACGTGATGCGGCGTCCGCCCCGTCCGCCCGGCGAGCGCATCCTCAACGGCCGACGCCTGATCGCCATCACCCGCTCCGGCGTGGTCATGGCCGCCGGCACCGTGGCCGTGTTCGCCTCCGCCCGTGCCCTCACCGACGACACCGCGACAGCGACGACGATGGCGTTCACCACGTTCGTGCTGTTCCAGCTCTTCAACGCCCTGGCCGTCCGCAGCGAGGGCGGCCCGGTGCTGGGGCGCCATCAGCTGCACAACCGCACCCTCTGGATCTGCCTGGCGGCAGTGCTCGTCCTTCAGGTCATCGCCGTTCAGGCCCCGTTCGCCCAGGACGTCTTCGACACCGTCGCCCTCAGCGCCGCCCAGTGGGCCGTCTGCCTGCTCACCGCCTCCAGCGTGCTCCTGACAGAACACGCCTGGCGCGCCGTGCACGCACGGCGCGGCACCACACGGGACGCGGGCGGGTCGAGCCGCCTCGGGAACTGAACGGACGGCGGGCGCGGGCACCGCACCTCCAGTCGGCCGAGTACGAGCCACGCGTGCCGACGCGCCCGCCGCTCGGCGCCCCTGCGTGACGTCGTCTCGTCCGCCGGTCCGGACGGCCGCCGGCACCGAGGACCGTCCGGATTCCGCCGCTCCAGGTCACGACCAGCTCAGTGCACGTGCGGGCCACCGGTCGACCTCGGTGTGCCTGACGGGACGAGCCCCAGGGACACGGCGGCGCCGAGAGCGGCCGCCACGGCGCACACCGTGAACGCGTCGCCGAAGCCTTCCACCGAGCCGCGCTCGAAGCCGGAGGCTGCCACGGTCGAGACGACGGCGACGCCGACCGAGCCACCCACCTCGTGGAAGGTGTTGACGACTCCGGAGGCGAGCCCTGCCTCCTGGGGCCCGACCATGCCCAGGGCGGTCGTGGTGGCGGTGACGAAGACCGCGCCGAGGCCGAGGGAGGCGATGACGAAGCCCGGCAGAAGCCCGCCGTACACACTGCCGGTCTCGGACAACCGGGTCAGCGGGAGGGTGCCGACGGCCGCGAGGGCCATGCCGGCGACGGCCGTCGGACGGCTGCCGACCCGGCCCACGAGCCGGGAGGCGAGGTGGGCGCCCGTACCGGTGGCCACGGCGACGGGCAGGAAGACCACGCCGGTCTTCAGCGCACTGAGGCCGCGGATGTGCTGGAGGTAGACGGATCCGAGGAAGAAGTACGCGATCAGCAGCCCCGTCGCGATCAGCATCAGGAACGCTCCCGCCAGCACCGGCCGCCGAGTGAACATCCGCAGGTCCATCAGAGGGGCGCGACTGGTTCGTTCGACCGCCGCGAAGGCCGCGTACGCGACCGCCGCACCGGCCAGCGGCAGCAGGGTCGAGGCGTCCGCCCAGCCGGCCTCCCCCGCCTCGACCAGGCCGTAGATCAGAGCGGCCGTGCCCGTGGTGACGAGCAGCGCACCAGGTACGTCGAGCCGCGCGGGCCGCGGGGCCCGGGCCGGCACGAAGGCGGGCAGGGCGGCCAGCAGGAGCAGTCCGACCGGCACGTTGACGAAGAACACCCACGGCCAGCCGGGGCCGTCGGTCAGAGCTCCGCCGAGGAGCACGCCGGCCGCCGAACCGGTCCCGCCGATCGCCGCCCAGACACCGAGGGCCTTGGTGCGTTCCGCGCCGTGGAAGGTCGTGGTGACGATGGACAGCGCGGCCGGGGACAGCAAGGCCGCGCCGACGCCCTGGCCGATCCTGCCGCCGAGCAGTGCCGGGGCGTTCTGAGCCAGACCGGTGACCAGTGAGGCGGCGGTGAAGAGGGCGAGTCCGGCGAGCAGGGTCCGGCGGGCGCCGAGAGCGTCGGCGAGTCGGCCGCCGAGCAGCATCAGCCCGCCGAAGCAGAGGGTGTAGGCGGTGACCGCCCAGGTCAGCGTCTCCCGGCCGAGGCCGAGGTCGGCCGCCATGTCGGGCAGGGCGACGTTCACGACGGTGACGTCGAGGATCAGCATGAACTGGGCGAGGCAGACCAGTGCGAGGGCTGCCCAGCGGCGTGGGTCGGCGGGCGGGTGGTGGCCGTGTTCGGCCGTGTGCGCGGCACCGGCTGCGGAGTGGGTCATGGCGAGTCCTTCTGGTGCGTTGTTCCGGTCGTGTCCGCGCCTCGGGACGGCGCGAGGAGTAGGGCGAGGAGCACGCCGGCCGCGGTGACGCCTGCTCCGGCGGCCATCGCCGGCCCCATGCCGTCGACGAAGGCGCGGCGGGCGGCTTCGGCGAACACGGTCCCGGCGTCGCCGGGCAGGTGCTCGGCGAGGGCGAGCGCGGTGCCCAGGGAGTCCATGGCGGAGTCGAGGAGCCCCTCGGGAACAGGGGCAGGGACGGCTCCGGCTTCGAGTCCGCTGCGGTAGCGGTCGGAGAGCAGGCTGCCCATGACCGCGACTCCGGTCGCCGCTCCGAGCTGGATGGCGGCGCTGTTGGTGGCCGAGCCGACGCCGAGGTCGGTTTCCGGCAGCGAGCCGACGATGGCGTCGCTGGTGGCTGTGATGACGAGCCCGGCGCCCGCTCCCAGCAGCAGCGTCGCCACAAGCGCCCGGCCGTAGCCGTCCGTCGCCTCGGTGGTGGCGAGCACCGCGGCGGAGGCAGAGAGCAGGGCGAGCCCTGCGGCCGACACCGCGCGCATGCCGAGGCGCGGTGCGAGCACGCCCGCCAGCGGGCCGGCGACCAGCAGGGCGAGCGCGGCGGGGCCTAGCCGCACTCCGGTCTGTCCGGCGCTGTACCCGAGCACGAACTGGAAGTGCTGTACGGCCACGAACAGCGTGCCGATCAGCGCGAACGCTCCCAGCATGACCAGCAGGTCACCGGCCGCGAGCGCACGGTGCCGGAAGATCCGGGGCGGCAGCATGGGAGAGGCGGACCTGCGCTGCCAGACGACGAAGGCGGTCAGCAGGAGGGCGCCCGCCGCGAAGGCGGTCCGCACCGCGGGGCTGGTCCAGCCGCGGTCGGGCCCTTCGATGACCGCCCACAGCACACTCCCCACGGCCGCGACGGACAGCAGGGCCCCGGCCGGGTCCAGCCGCCCGCTCCCGGGGGCGCGGGAGTCGGGCACCAGCAGCGCGGCGGCGATCAGGCCCGCGACACCGAGGGGGAGATTGATCAGGAACACCGAGCCCCACCAGTAGTGGCTCAGCAGCCACCCGCCGACCATCGGCCCGATCACCGTCCCGACGCCGACGGCCGCCGACCAGATGCCGATCGCCTTGGTGCGTTCGGCACCGCGCGGGAAGACCGTCCCGATGACGGCGAGCGTGGCCGGCATGATCAACGCCTCCCCGGCCCCCATGGCCCCACGCGCGAGCACGAGGGTGGTGACGGAGCCGGCATACGCGGCGAGCACGGACGCCGCCGTGAACAGCGCCAGCCCCGACATGAAGATCCATTTGCGGCCGAGCCGGTCCGCCAGGCTGCCGCAGAACAGCACCAGGCTGCCCGACATCAACGCATAGCTGTCGACGATCCACTGCAACTGGCTGGTGGAGGCGCCGAGTTCACCGACGAGGGTCGGCAGGGCCACGTTCAGGACGGTGGTGTCGAGCCCGACGACCAGCATGCTCACACTCACGACGGCGAGGGTGAGCCATCGCCGGGCCGGCGGGTCGCCGGTCCGTGGCGGGGCGGTCACCGGGTGAGTCACGGAGGGCATGGGGTCCCCTTTCGCACGCATGGCCTTGCTCGACGGACGCTCTTATCTGAACCATACCGTTCAGTTCATTTGAACTCAACAGTTCAGTTCAGTGGGTGTTAGGGTCGAGGCATGAGCGTGGACAGCGTCAAACGGCCCCCCAGCGGGCCCCGCGCGGAGCTCAAGCGGCAGGCCATCCTGCGGGCCGCCCGCGAGCTGTTCCTGCGGGAGGGCTTCGGCGTGGGCATGGACAGCATCGCCGCCGAGGCAGGCGTGTCGAAGGTGACCGTCTACAACCACTTCGGCAGCAAGGAAGCGCTGTTCACCTCGGTGATCACGAGCGCACTCGACGAACCGCTCGCCGGAGAGTCGTCCGCCGCGCTGGAGGGCCTGGCCGACGCCGGGGACCTGCGGGCCGCCCTCGTCGAGGCGGCCCGCACGTGGGTGCACGCCGTCCGCGCCAACCACGAGGTCACCGCCCTGCGCAACCTCGTCGCCGCCGAGCTCCACCGCTTCCCCGAGCTGGGCGAGGCCTGGAGACACCGCGGCACGGAAGGCCACCACCCCGCGGTCGCAGGCGCCCTGCGCACCCTCGCGGATCAGGGCCGGCTCGTGATCCCCGACCTCCAGGTGGCGGTCATCCAGTTCTACGGGCTTCTGGTCTTTCCCCACATGGTCTTCAGTTCCTACGGCACACAGATCGACGAGGATCTGACCGACCGTCTCATCACCGGCGGCGTCGACATGTTCCTGGCCCACTACGGCACACAGAGCACATAGCGGCACACCCGCGTCGAGGCAGGCCGGTGTCCGGACCAGGGTGACGGCGGCGGCTCACTCGGCGGCCCGCCTCCAGGCCGCTTCGCGCAGCAGCCGCAGTCCGTTGAGTCCGACGATGACGGTGGAGCCCTCGTGTCCCGCGACGCCGAGCGGCAACGGCAGGCTGCCGGCCAGGTCCCAGATCACCAGGCCGGTGATGAAGACCCCGGCGATGACCAGGTTCTGCACGACAAGCCTGCGGGCGCGCCGGGACAGGGCGATCACGGCGGGGACGGTGGCGAGCTCGTCGCGGACGACGACGGCGTCGGCGGTCTCCAGAGCGAGGTCGGAGCCCGCCCGTCCCATCGCGACGCCGGTGTGCGCGGCTGCCAGCGCCGGGGCGTCGTTGACGCCGTCGCCGACCACCATCACCTTGCGGCCGGCGTTCTCCAGTTCCCGGACCGCGCTCACCTTGTGCTGGGGCAGCAGTCCGGCCCGTACGTCCTCGATGCCGACCTCGGCGGCCAGGCGGGCGGCAGCGCGCGGGGCGTCACCGGTCAGCAGTACGGGTGCGGTCCCGGTGAGGGACGTCAGCGAGGTGACGGTGGCGGTGGCGTCGGGGCGCAGCCGGTCCGCGATGCCGAGCACACCCGCCGGCGTGCCGTCCACCGTGACCAGCACGGCGGTCCGCCCGCCGTCCTCCAGCTCCCCGGCGAGCACCGCCGCACGGGTGGCGTCCACGTCCGACGCTCCGCCGAGGAACCGCCCAGGGGCCCCGACGGCGACCACGCGTCCGTCGACGGTGGCGATCACCCCGACGCCGGGGGTGGAGCCGAAGTCCTCCGCCACCGGCAGCGCGAGCCCGCGTTCGCGTGCCGCGTCCACGACGGCACGGGCCAGCGGATGCTCGCTCGGGTGCTCCACGGCAGCCGCGAGGCGCAGCAACTCGCCCTCGTCCAGACCGGATCCGGCCAGCGGGCGGACATCGGTGACCCGCGGCGTGCCCTCGGTCAGGGTGCCGGTCTTGTCGAGCGCCACCGCGTCGACCTGCCCCAGCCGCTCCATCACCACCGCCGACTTGACCAGCACACCGTGCCGTCCGGCGTTCGCGATGGCCGACAGCAGGGGCGGCATCGTCGCCAGGACGACCGCGCACGGCGAGGCCACGATCATGAAGGTCATCGCTCGCAACAGCGCGTCGGCGAGGTTCGCGCCGAAGAACAGCGGGACGAGGAACACCGCGAGGGTCGCCACCACCATGCCCAGTGAGTAGCGCTGTTCGACCTTCTCGATGAACAACTGGGTCGGCGCCTTGGTCTCGGACGCCTCCTCCACCATCCGCACGATCCGGGCGATCACCGTGTCGGAGGCGTCGCGCTCGACGCGGATCCGCAGGGCGCCGGTGCCGTTGAGGGTGCCCGCGAAGACCTCGTCGCCCCGCTCCTTGGCCACGGGCAGCGGCTCACCGGTGATGGTCGCCTGGTCGACGTCGCTCGCTCCGTCGAGCACACGGCCGTCGGCGCCGATGCGCTCTCCGGGCCGTACGAGGACGGTGTCCCCGACGGCCAGCTCCGCCACGCCGACGGACGCCTCGCCGCCGTCGGCGTCGACGCGGGTGGCCGTGGCCGGTGCCAGGTCGAGCAGGCCGCGCACCGAGTCGGCGGTCCGTGCCGTGGCCAGGGCCTCCAGCGCACCGGACGTGGCGAAGATGACGATCAGCAGCGCGCCGTCCATCACCTGTCCGATCGACGCCGCCCCGAGAGCGGCGACGACCATCAGCAGGTCGACATCGAGGGTCTTCTCCCGCAGCGCCCGCAGGCCCGCCCACCCCGGCTCCCAGCCGCCGGCCGCGTACGTCACCGCGTACAGCGGACCCCACGCCCAGGCCGGGGCGCCGGCCAGCTGCAGCGGCAGCGCGAGCAGGAAGAAGACGGTGGCCGCGGCAGCCCAGCGCGCCTCGGGCAGGGCGAGGACGCGGGTACGGCGCCGGGGCGCCGCGCCGTCGCGCGGAGAAAGGGCCTGGTCGGCCGGGGCGGGAGCGAGGGCGGAAGTCATCGCAGCGTTGTTCCTTCACGACGGCATGACGGCATGACGGCACAGCGGTCGGCCGGAACGCCGGCGCCGCTCGCTCCACGCTACAGGACCACTTGAAGAGCCATTCATGTGTTCATGGGTTGTACTCGTCGTACTCCGTAGGATGAGGGCCATGGGCCATGGAGCTGACGCCAAGAACACCACCACCGCGCGGGAGCGGCTCGAGACCGTAGGCGCCGCTGACGTGGCCGCCACCCTCCAGGCCCTCGCCACGCCCTCCCGGCTGCGGATCCTGGCCCGCCTCCAGGAAGGCCCGTGCGCGGCGACCGAACTCGCCGACGCCGTCGGCATGGAACAGTCCGCCTGCTCCCACCAACTGCGCCTGCTCCGCAACCTCGGCCTGGTCACCGGCGAGCGCCGGGGCCGCTCGATCATCTACGCCCTCTACGACAACCACGTCGCCGAACTTCTCGAGCAGGCCCTCTACCACGTCGAGCACCTGCGCGTCGGCCTGCGCGACACCCCGGCCTCGGCCCCGACCGCCGTCACGTAAGGCCCGCATCGTCGCTCCGCCGACACCGTCATGGTGCCCCCACGCACTCCCACCTCCAGAACTATGGTGTCCCACCACATACGCCACTGATCTGCGGCTTCCTACGGTATGGCGACACGCAAACGTCCCCGCAACGCCAGGAAGTGGTGCCGATGTCGTCGCCCTCTACCGCCCCACCAGCACCGAGCAACCTCAAGCGCATCGTCGCCGCGTCCCTCATCGGCACCACCATCGAGTGGTACGACTTCTTCCTCTACGGGTCGGCCGCCGCGCTGGTCTTCAACGAGCTGTTCTTCCCGGACTCCGATCCGCTGGTCGGCACGCTGCTGTCGTTCCTGACGTACGCCGTCGGGTTCGCCGCGCGGCCGATCGGCGCGCTGGTGTTCGGGCACTACGGCGACCGGCTCGGACGCAAGAAGCTGCTGGTGCTGAGTCTGCTGATGATGGGCGGGGCGACCTTCGCCATCGGCCTGCTGCCCACCCACGCCACCATCGGCAGCATGGCGCCGGTCCTGCTGACCGTGCTCCGGCTGGTGCAGGGCTTCGCGCTCGGCGGTGAGTGGGGCGGCGCCGTGCTGCTGGTGTCCGAGCACGGCGACGCGCGACGGCGCGGCTTCTGGGCGTCGTGGCCGCAGACCGGCGCGCCGGCCGGGCAGTTGCTGGCGACCGGTGTGCTGGCGCTGCTGACCGCCGTGCTGTCGGAGTCGGCGTTCGGCGCCTGGGGCTGGCGGATCCCGTTCCTGCTGTCCGGTGTGCTGGTGATCGTCGGTCTGTGGATCCGGCTCTCCGTCGACGAGTCGCCGGTGTTCAAGCAGGCGCTGAAGCGTGCCGAGGCGCGCAAGGCGGACGCCCCCGCCGAGCGCATGCCGCTCGTCGCGGTGCTCAAGCACCACTGGCGTGACGTGCTGGTGGCGATGGGCGCGCGGATGGCGGAGAACATCAGCTACTACGTGATCACCGCGTTCATCCTGGTGTACGCCACCACCTCGGCCGGGGTGTCCAAGCAGACCGCCCTCAACGCGGTGCTCATCGCCTCCGCGGTGCATTTCGCCGTGATCCCCGCCTGGGGCGCCCTGTCGGACCGGCTGGGCCGGCGTCCGGTGTATCTGATCGGCGCGGTCGGCGTGGGGCTGTGGATGTTCCCCTTCTTCGCGCTCATCGACACCGGCGGCTTCGGCGCCCTGCTGCTCGCGGTGACCGTGGGTCTCGTCATGCACGGGGCGATGTACGCGCCGCAGGCGGCCTTCTTCTCCGAGATGTTCGCGACCCGGATGCGCTATTCCGGCGCCTCCATCGGCGCCCAGTTCGCCTCGGTCGCGGCCGGCGCCCCCGCCCCGCTGATCGCCACCGCGCTGCTGTCGGACTACGGCACCTCCACCCCGATCGCCCTCTACGTCATCGCCGCGAGCCTGCTCACGGTCGTCGCGATCCTGGCGGCCAAGGAGACCCGGCACCGGGATCTCGCGGACGTGTCCCCCGGGACGGAGGACGGGGCGGACGCCCCCGTGAAGACCGGGGCCGCGGAGGACGCGCGCGCCCTCTGATCACCCGAGCCGCATCCCCGGCCCCCGTGTCCGCCCCGGCGGCGCGGGGGTCAGCGCTGTGCGGGCGGCGGCTGCGTGACGCCGGACAGCCGGTGCAGACGCAGGGCCAGCTGTATCTCCAGGGCGCGCTCCGGGCTCTGCCAGTCGCCGCCGAGGAGCCGGCCGACGCGGTCGAGGCGCTGCGCCACCGTGTTGACGTGGACGTGCAGTTCGTCCTTGGTGCGGGCCGGGCTCATCCCGCACGCGAAGTAGGCGTCCAGCGTGCGCAGCAGCTCCGTGCCGCGCCGCTCGTCGTACGCCACGACCCGGCCGATGGTGCGGTCGACGAAGCCGGCGATGTCCCGCTCCCCCGCCAGCAGCAGCCCGAGGAACCCGAAGTCCTCGGCGGCCGAGCCGTCGCCCGCGCGGCCGAGCAGCCGCAGGGTGTCGAGGCAGCGCCGGGCCTCCGCGTACGCCGAGGCGACCGTGTCCAGGCGGGCGAGGAGCTGACCGACCGGGGCGGAGGCGCCGACCGTGACCGGTTCGTGGACGGCGGTGCCCAGCTCGCGGGCGGTGCGGCGGGCCAGGTCGGTGGCGGTGTGCCCGGGGGCGAGGGGCAGCAGCAGGACCGTGCCGCCGTCGCGGGCGGCGGCGAGGCCGTGCCGGGTCGCGGCGAGGTGGGAGGCGGCGGCCCACAGGCGTCTGCGGGCGTCGGCCTCCTGGTCGGCGTCGGCGGTGCCGCCCTCCAGCCGGGCGGCGAGCACCGCGTGCGTGGCGTCGAGGTCGGCGCGCAGCCGGGTGGCGCGGTCCCGCAGGAGGCGGGGGTCGCGGTCACGGGCGTCGAGCAGGTCGTCGAGCAGCTCGCCGCGGACGCGCTGCTCGGCCTCGGCGGCGGAGCGGCGGGCCAGCAGCAGCAGCGAGGTGACCAAGGCGGCGCGCTCGAGAGTGCGCTGGTCGACGGGGTCGAGGCCCGGGTGACCGCGCAGCACGAGTGCGCCCGGCAGTTCGTCCCCGGCGGCGACGGCGGCGATCCAGTCGTCCCCGTGCCGCACGGCGTGGCCCTCGGCGCGGGAGGACTCCAGGGCGCGCGCGGGCGCCGCCGGGGCCTCGGTGAACTCGACGGTGCCGTCCAGCACCTCGGAGACGGCGGCGGCCACGTCGTGCACCCCGCCGCCGCGCAGGACCAGCTCGGCGAGCCGGTCGTGGACGTCGGAGGCACGCTCGATGACGGCGCTGCGGTCCTGGATGATCTCGTTGGCCCGCTCCAGGCCGGCGAGGGCCTCGCGGGTCTCGGCGAGCAGGTTGGCCGTGTCGATGGCGGCCGCGGCGAGCGCCGCGAACGAGCCGAGCAGGGCGATCTGCTCCCGCTCGAACACCCGGGAGCGGCGGTCGGCGGCGAACAGCACGCCGATGACGTGGTCCCCGAGCGTCAGGGGCACCCCGAGGATCGCGACGAGCCCTTCGTCGCGGACCCCGGTGTCGATGGAGTGGGTGTGCTGGAAGCGGTCGTCGCGGAAGTAGTCGTCCGTGACGTACGGCCGGGCGGTCTGGGCGACGAGGCCGCCGAGGCCCTCGCCCATGCCGAGGCGCAGCTGCTGGAAGCGGGCCGCCACCGAGCCCTCGGTGACCCGCATGTAGGTGTCGCCCCGCTCCGGGTCGTTGAGGCTGAGGTAGGCGACGTCGGTGCCGAGCAGGGAGCGGGCGCGCTGCACGATCGCGCGCAGCACGGCGTCCAGGTCGCGCAGTCCGGCGAGGTCGTGAGCCGTCTCGAACAGGGCGGACAGCTCGGCCTCCCGGCGGCGGCGCCCCTCGATCTCGGAGCGCACGCGCAGGGCGAGCAGCTTGGCCCGCTCCAGGGCCGCGACCCGCTCGGCGGGGCGGCCCTCGGCGCGGGCGAGCAGCACCGGCTGCTCGTAGGCCTCGGCGGGGGCGCCGCGGGCGAGCAGCTCCAGGAACGGCGCCTCGGCGCCGTCGGCGGCGGGCAGGCCGGCGTCGGGGCGGGTCCGGGCCGGCGTGCCGGCGGCGGAGGCGGACCGTTCGGCGTACTGCAGGTGATCGCGGGGCATGGGTCTCAGGATTCCTCATCCGGCGGCCGCCCCGTCAGCCCTGTGGAAAACTCCGCCGGCCGACGGCCGGCCGCGGTCGGTGCCGGGTCTAGTGCGCGGTCCAGCCGCCGTCCAGGACCAGGGAGGTGCCGGTGACGAACGACGCCTGCGGGCCGCACAGGTAGGCCACCGCCTGGGCGACCTCCTCCGGTTCGATCAGGCGCTTGACGGCGCTGTCCTGGAGCAGCACCTCGGCCACGACGCGTTCCTCGGGGATGCCGTGGGCGCGGGCCTGGTCGGCGATCTGCTTCTCGACCAGTGCGGTGCGCACATAGCCGGGGTTCACACAGTTGGAGGTGACGCCGTGGGACGCGCCCTCCAGGGCGGTGGTCTTGGACAGCCCCTCCAGGCCGTGCTTGGCGGTCACGTACGCGGACTTGTAGGCCGAGGCGCGCAGACCGTGCACGGAGGAGATGTTGACGACGCGGCCCCAGCCCTGCCCGTACATGTGCGGCAGGGCGCCCCTGATGAGGCGGAAGGGCGCCTCCAGCATCACGGTGAGCACCGTGTGGAAGACGTCCGGCGGGAACTCCTCGATGGGCCGCACCAGCTGGAGTCCGGCGTTGTTGACCAGGACGTCCGTCCCGGCGGCGGCGGACTCGGCGGCGTCCAGGTCGGTGAGGTCCAGGACGTGCGGCTCGACGGCGCCGCCGAGGTCCGCGGCTGCCGCGGCGAGCGCCTCCAGTCCCGCGGCGTCCCGGTCGACGGCTCTGACCTTGGCGCCGGCGGCCGCGAGGCGCAGCGCGCAGGCGCGGCCGATGCCGCCGGCGGCGCCGGTGACGAGCGCGGTACGGCCGCCGAGGTCGAGAGGGGTGTCGTGGGGAGCCGGGAGGGCACTGGGCGCGGTCATGGGGTTGACCCTAGGCAGCACGCCTCGGTCGACCCATGTGGTCGCACCCCACAGTTCAGCCGTTTCCAGTGGGGTCGAGCCATGTGGGTGCCGGCTCGAACCAGGTGGGGGCGTCGGCCAGGGCCTGCTTGATGCGGAAGCTCGCGAACTCGTTCAGCTGGGGCAGCGCGTCCACCGCGAACCAGGCGACGTCCAGCGACTCGTCGTCGTTCACCCGCGCCTCGCCGCCGACGGCACGGCAGCGGAAGGTGATGTCCATGTACTGGCAGATGTCGCCGTTGTCGTACGTCACCGGCTGCAGGGCCTGGACCAGCACCACCCGCTCCACCGCGCAGCGCACGGCGGTCTCCTCCTCGACCTCCCGCACCGCGCAGGCCGCGGGCTGCTCCCCCGGGTCGGGGATGCCGCCGATCACCGACCACGTGCGGGTGTCGGCCCGGCGGTTGAGCAGCACGCGGCCCTCGTCGTCGAAGACGAGGGCCGTGACGCCGGGCAGCCACAGCAGCTGATGGCCGGCCGAGGCGCGCAGGGTGCGGATGAAGTCAGGAGTAGCCATACCCCGACCCTAACCGGCGCCCGGGGGCGCATCCGGGCACGTCGGGGGGCGTTCCCCTACTGCTCGCCGGTGCGCCGGGCGCGTGCCGCGGCGGCCACGCCCCAGCCGAGGCCGCCCGCGGCGAGGAGGACGACGAGGCCCTCCGGGAGGGCGCCGAGGCGGGTGGCGGGAGTCTGCGAGGTGCGCAGCGGCACCTCCTGCACCAGGGAGTCGGCGACGAACATGCCGGTCCTCTGCGTGATCTCCCCGTCCGGCATGATGACGGCGCTGACGCCGCTGGTGACCGGCACGGTGACCGCGCGGCTGTGCTCGACGGCACGGACCCGGGACATGGCGAGCTGCTGGTAGGTCATCTCGCTGCGGCCGAAGGTGGCGTTGTTGCTGGGCACGGAGATCATCTTCGCGCCGTCGGTGACGGTGTCGCGCACGGCCCAGTCGAAGGCGGCCTCGTAGCAGGTGACCAGCCCGACGGCGGCGCCGTCCCGGTCGAACACGCCCGGCTCGGAGCCGCGGCTGAAGTCCTGGCGGACCATCGAGGTCCACTCCCCGTTGATCGCACCGACCAGGGAGCGCAGCGGGAGGTACTCGCCGAACGGCTGGATCTGCCGCTTGTCGTAGACGTCGACGGGGCCCTTCACCGGGTCCCAGAGGATCTGCTCGTTGAGCAGCTTTCCGTCCCGGGAGACCACGGCGCCGACCGAGATGGGCGCTCCGACGGCCTTCGCGGCGCGGTCGACGACCTCGCGGGCGTCGTCGTTGGCGAAGGGGTCGATGTCGGAGGAGTTCTCCGGCCACAGCACGATGTCCGGGCGCTCGACGCGGCCCGCCGCGACCTCGGCGGCCAGCCGCTCCGTCTCGCGCGCGTGGTAGTCGAGGACGGCCCGGCGCTGGGAGTTGAAGTCGAGGCCGAGGCGGGGCACGTTGCCCTGGATCACCGCGACGGTGACCGTGCCGCTCTCGGCCTTGTCGCCGACCAGCGTGCGCGCCGCGAACGCCCCGGCGACCGGAACGGCGACGCTCAGCACGCCGGCGACCGCGGCGGCCCGGTGCAGGTCTCCCGTGCGCCGCGCCCTCACGGCGAGCCGCACCACCTCGTACAGACCGAAGCCGCACAGCACCACGGCGAAGCCGAGCACCGGCGTGCCGCCGAGCGCGGCGAGCGGCAGGAACACGCCGTCCGCCTGACCGAAGGCGATCTTGCCCCAGGGGAAGCCGCTGAACGGCACGCGCGCGCGTGCCGCCTCGCCGGCGATCCACAGCGCCGCCGCCCACACCGGCCACCCGGGCAGCCGCGACACCACGGTGATGCCCGCGCCGACCAGCGCGACGTACACCGCCTCGATCACCACCAGCGCGATCCACGGGCCGGGGCCGACCTCCACTCCGGTCCACACCAGCAGCGGCAGCAGGAAGCCGAGGCCGAAGAGGTAGCCGAGGCCCAGGCCCGCCTTCCAGCTCCGGCCGCGCAGCACCCGGCCGAGGACGGCGAAGGCGGGCAGGGCCAGCCACCACAGGGTGCGCGGCGGGAAGCTGACGTAGAGAAGGAGGCCCGCGAGCGCGGCGGCGCCGGGCGGGAGGAGGCGCGCGCGCCACTTCTGCCAGGCCGAGGGCGTGGTCTGCGGCGGCATGGGGTCCGACGCGCCGACGGAGGTTGCGGTGACGGTCACCCGGGGAGTCTACGGCGCGTGACCTGGGGCCCGACAGCACGGTCGTACGGCCCCGGGGCGGCGGGACGATGCTCGCCGGCGGCACCCGTCGCCGTTGCCCCGGGAGTCGTCACCAGGCGTCCCCAAACGGGCCACCAGCCGTTACCGTGTGCCGGTGCCTTGTCCGCGCGGCCCGACGGGGGTCCGCGGGCGGGGACCGTCACAGGGGGCCGGGGGCACGACGTGGGCGGGGTGCGGGGTGGGTTCAGGTTCGACGGAGAGGGCGTCCGCGGGTGCGGACGCGGACGGCGGGAGACGGACGGGGCCGGACGCGGCGGGCGTGGTGGTGCTGGGCGCGTGCGCGGCCTGGCCCCTGGTCACCGCGGCGGCCCGTGACGGCCGGCCGGAGGGGATGCTGCTCGCGGTGCTGGCCGTGGCCGCGGGATACGCGGCGGGCCGCATGGGCGGGGCGCTGCTGCCGGTGGCCGCGCCCTGCGCGGGAGCGCTGGCCGGCATCACGCTCATGACATGGGTCCCCCATTTGGCGCCGGGCCCGCAGATCACCGCTCCGCTCGGGCACGCCGGGGCGACGACCGCCATGATCATCCTGTCGGCGGGGGCCGCCTGCTGCGCGGCCTCGGGAGCCTCCGGACCGGCGGTACGGTCCGCGATGCGGCTGCTCGCGGCGGGCATCGCGGTGACGGCGGCGGTGCTGGGCTCGGTCATGGGATGCGTGGCCGCGGCGCTGGTGCTGGCGTGCTCGCTGGCCGCCGGCCGGATACGACGCCGTGGCGCCGCCCTCTCCGGACTGGGGCTTGCCGCCGCCGTGGCGGCCGGGCTGGCCTGGGCCGTCGCCGGGAACGCGGTGCCGGAAGGTTTCGCCGCGTCGCTCGAGGGCCGGCTCACCCCGCACCGCGTGGCGTTGTGGCACGACGCGCTCGACCTGGCCCGTACGCACGCGGGCCTGGGCGTGGGACCGGGACGCTTCGGCGAGCTGAGCGTGGCGTCCCTCAGGTCGCCGCTGTCCGACGGCAAGCCGCACTCCGCTCCGCTCCAGCTCGCGGCGGAACAGGGCGTCGTCGGGGTGCTGCTGCTGGCGGCGGCGTTCGGCTGGCTGCTGTACGCGCTGTGGCGCAGTCCGCGCCCGACGCCGGTGGTGCTGACCGCGGCCGCCGCCCTGACCGCGCTGGCCGTCGTGGCCACGGTGGGCAACGCGCTCAGCTTCACGGCGGTCGCGGTCGGCGCGGGTTACCTCGCGGGCCTCGCCACGTCCCGCCCCTTCGCCCTGGACACGGCCCGCCGTGCGGGGGAGGTGCGGGGCGGGGCCGTCCGATGAGGGCCCAGGCTCGCCGTGCGCCCGAAGCGCCGGCGGCTCACAGCTTGGTGCCCGGCCTCCTCGGCCGCAGGCGGTCGCGGATGACGCGGACCGCCGCCTCCGCGTCGTCCACCGTCACGGTGAACGTGTGGCCGTCGGCGAGACGGAGGACCACGCCCTCGCCGCGGCGGACGACGACCGCCGTGCCCTTCTCGGGGCGCCAGCGGTAACCCCAGCCGCCCCAGTTGCGGGGCGTGACGTGCGGGGCGAAATCGGCGCCGGCGACGTGGGACAGCGGGATGCGGCGGCGCGGCACGCCGATGTGGCCGCAGCGCACCTCGAGGTGGTCCTCGTCGACCCGCAGCGCGACGTGCACGAAGGCGAGGGTGCCGAACAGCACCAGGAGTCCGGCAGCGATGCACCCGACGACGGCCATGGCGAGCGGTGCGACCCCGGACGTCCACGCGGAGTCGACGGCCAGGCCGATGCCGAGCGCCATGCAGGCGGCGCCGATCAGCGCCAGAAGCCACTGGAAGCGGGCGGTGGCGCGACCGGTCCAGACCTCGGAGTACGGGCCGTGCTCGCCTGAGCGGTGGTCCCTCATGCCTCGAGGTTACTCAGGATCCGTTCGGTCGGTACCGCGTCGCAGTGCGTCACTGAGCCGTCCGGGCGGGGACGGCCGCCTGGAGCAGTCCGCCCTCCGGATAGGTGAGGGCGGCCTCGGGCAGCGGGCCCGGGCGTCCGCTGAGCAGCACGGTCAGCGAGCCCGTGGCGGGGGCGTCGGGGGCCGGCTGCTCGCCGAGCCGCCGCAGGGCCTGGGCGGCCACCGCGCCGGCGGAGCCGTGCAGGGCGAGCGGCTGCGGCCCCGGGCTCGGGACGGCGGCCCGGATACGGTCGGCGACCAGTTCGTAGTGGGTGCAGCCGAGGACGACGGTGGTCACGTCGTCCGGGGTGAGCGCGGCGGCCGCGGCGACCGCCTCGTCGATCGCCGTGTCGTCCGCGCGCTCCACGGCCTCGGCCAGTCCCCAGCAGGGCACCTCGGTGACGGTGACGTCCGCGGCGAACCGCTTGATCAGGTCTCTCTGGTAGGGGCTGCCCGTGGTCGCGGGGGTGGCCCAGATGGCCAGCGGGCCGCCGCCGGCCGCGGCCGGCTTGATGGCGGGGACGGTGCCGACGACCGGCAGGTCGGGTTCGTGACGGTCGCGCAGGGCGGTGAGGGCGTGCACGGTGGCCGTGTTGCAGCCGACGATCAGGGCGTCGGGCCGGTGCACGGCGGCCGCCTCGGCGACGGCCAGGGCGCGCCGGGTGAGGTCGGCCGGCGTCCTCGGTCCCCACGGCATGCCGTCGGGGTCGAGGGAGAGCACCAGATCGGCGTCGGGGCGCAGTCGCCGTACCGCGGCGGTGGCCGCCAGCAGCCCGATTCCGGAGTCCATGAGCGCGATTTTCACCCGGCCACGATAGACGATGGGCCGCTGCCGGGCCGTGCCGTGGGGCAGACTGCGCACGTGAGCGCCGTCGTGTGGAGTGCCGCCGTGTCCCTCGCCGCGTGGCTGTGGCTGCTGCTGTTCCAGGGGTGGTTCTGGCGCACCGACGTGCGGCTTCCGGCGTCGCGCGAACCGGACGGGTGGCCGGACGTGTGCGTGGTGGTCCCCGCGCGGGACGAGGCGGCGGTGCTGCCCGCGAGCCTGCCGTCGCTGCTCGCCCAGGACTATCCCGGCCGGGCGGAGGTCTTCCTGGTCGACGACGGCAGCACGGACGGCACCGGGGACCTCGCGCGGGAGCTGGCGCGGCGGCAGGGCGGGCTTCCGCTCACCGTGGTCCCGCCCGGCGAGCCGCCGGCCGGGTGGACGGGCAAGCTGTGGGCGGTGCGGCACGGCATGGAGCTGGCCCGCGCCCGGGACCCGGAGTACCTGCTGCTGACGGACGCCGACATCGCGCACGCCCCGGACAGTCTGCGGCGGCTGGTGGCGGCGGCCGGGACCGGCGGGTTCGACCTCGTGTCGCAGATGGCGCGGCTGCGGGTGGAGAGCCTGTGGGAGCGGCTGGTCGTGCCGGCGTTCGTGTACTTCTTCGCGCAGCTCTACCCGTTCCGCCGGATCTCCCGGCCGGGTTCGAGGACGGCCGCGGCGGCCGGCGGCTGTGTGTTGCTGCGCGCCGACGCCGCCGCGCGGGCGCGGATCCCGGACGCCGTACGGCACGCCGTGATCGACGACGTGGCCGTGGCCCGCGCGGTCAAGCGGAGCGGCGGGCGCGTCTGGCTGGGTCTCGCGGACGGCGTGGACAGCGTGCGCCCCTATCCGCGGCTGGGTGACCTGTGGCGCATGGTGTCGCGCAGCGCGTACGCGCAGCTGCGGCACAGCCCGCCGCTGCTGGCGGGGACGGTCGCCGGTCTGACGCTGGTGTACCTGGTGCCGCCGGCCGCGGTGGCCGTGGGCGCGGCGGCGGGGAGTCCGCCGTGCGTGCTGCTGGGTGCGGCGGCGTGGCTGGTGATGGCGGGGACGTACGTCCCGATGCTGCGGTACTACCGGCAGCCGCTGTGGCTCGCCCCGCTGCTGCCGGTGACCGCGTTCCTCTATCTGCTGATGACGGTGGACTCGGCGGTGCAGCACCGCCGCGGGCGTGGCGCCGCCTGGAAGGGCCGCACCTACGCCCGCCCGGAGGCCGCCGCCGAAAAGGCCTGACCGGCCGTCACTTGCGGCCGGGCGTCCAGTTCATGCCCCAGCCGTAGGCGTGGTCGACGGTGCGCTGCGGGCTGACGCCGCGCTCCGGGACGAGGTAGCGGGCCTCGCGCTGGACGACCAGGTCGCCGCCGTTGTTGGTGATGAGCGCGAGCGCGCACACCGTGGAGGGGACGGTGCACTCGTCGAGGGAGAAGTCGATGGGCGCGCCGTGCTGCGGGCGGAGCGTGACCGTCGCGTGCAGGTCGGCGAAGGAGCGTGCGCCCTCGTAGACGGTGACGAAGACGAGGATGCGCCGGAACTGGTGCTTGTGGTCGAGGTTGACGGTGAGGTTCTCGCCGCTCGCGGCCGCACCGGTGCGGTCGTCGCCGTCGAGATGGATGAACGGCGGCTGGTGCAGCGAGCCGAAGGCGTTGCCGAGGGCCTGGACGACGCCCTTCCTGCCGTCGGTGAGCTCCCACAGGGCGCACAGGTCGAGGTCGAGGTCGGAGTGCATGGCGACCGGGCGGCCCAGCTTGGCGGCCCAGCCGGAGAACTGCTTGCGCACCTCCCAGTTGAGGTTGACGTGCAGGGAGCCCGAGGTGCCGCCCTGCTTGGTCAGCGACACGGAGGGCGCGGCCTTGGTGAGCGTCACCTTGGTGAGCTGGACGGGCGCCGGGGGTGCGACGGGCGGGGGCGGCGGCTGCGGCACGGTGACCGGAGGCGCGACCGGCGTGACCGGCGGGGGCGCCACGGGAGGCGCGGCGTGCTGCGGTTCGTCCACGGTGATGCCGTAGTCGGTGGCGAGTCCCTCGAGCCCGCTGCTGTAGCCCTGTCCGACGGCGCGGAACTTCCAGGCGCCCTGGCGCCGGTAGAACTCGCCGAGCACGAAGGCCGTCTCGGTGGTGGCGCCGGCGCTGTCGAAGCGGGCGGCCACGGCGCCGTTCGCCGCGTCCTTCACCTCGATGAAGAGGTCCGGGACCTGCCCGAAGGCGCCGCCGTCGCTGGAGGCGGCGAGGATGACGGTCTCGATGCCGGGCTCGACGCGCGTGAGGTCGACGAGCAGGGTGTCGGTGACCCGGCCCCCGTCCTGCCGCTTGCCCTCGTGTCGTACGGCGCCGGAGGCGTGGGCCGGCTGGTTGTAGAAGACGAAGTCGCCGTCGGAGCGGACCTTGCCGCCGGCCAGCAGCAGCGCCGAGGCGTCCGCGTCCGGCACGCCGGGGCCGGAGCGCCAGCCCACGTCGACCCGGAGCGCCGTGGCCGGCACCGGTGTGTTCGATCCCTTCGACATGGACATGTCCCGCCCCCATCACAGGTCGCCGCGCCGGGCGAGTCCCCGGCATCCGTCGGTGTGCGTCCGCCCAACCTATTCCCCCGCGCGCGGGACGCCCACGCCCGCGGGTGCGGACCACCCGGGAGCCACCCCCTGCGACCGCCGGTAACGCCCTCGGAACTCGGCCTTTACACGAAATTCGCGCGGCAGTACGCCCGTTTTCCATAAGTTCGCTCACATTGGGGATCGCGAGTCACCCGGGGCGCGGAAAACAACCCTCTTATCGGTCTCCCCAACCAGCACATCGTGGGCTTAACTTATGTGCCATGACCTCCCCCCGCTCCATGTATGGCGGCGGCTACTCCTCCGCTGCTTTCCCGGACACCCCGATCTACGACTCGCTCGTGGCCGAGCGGGGCACCCCGCAGATCGCCCCGATCCGGGTCCCCGCCGCGTACGAGGCGCCGGCCAGTCACCTGCCCGCGCTTCCCTCGGCGTTGCCGGCCCTCCCGGCGGCACCGTCCCAGCCGTCCTACGGCTACCCCCAGCCCTCCGTGCCGCAGCCCGCCCCGCTCCAGCAGGCGCACACGGCGTACATCCCGCAGCAGGCCACCGCGCCGCGCGGCTACCCCGGCCCCCAGCCGCAGCCGCCGCGCCCGCCGCAGCCCGCCGGGTACGAGGCGATGCGCCCCGCGGCCGCCCCGCGGCCGGCGCCCGTGCCGTACCAGGACCCGTACAACAACCAGCAGTACCGGGGGTACTGAGCGGCCGAGCCGCGCCGAACGGGCCGGGGCCGTCGTCCGCCGATGGCACGATGGCCCCATGGGGAACGCTCGTGTGCGCTCGATCCACGTTCATCCGGTCAAGGCCTTCCGGAGCCTGCCGCTCCGGGAGGTCGTCGTGGAGCGCTGGGGTCCGGCCGGTGACCGGCGCTGGATGCTGATCGACGACGGGGGAAAGGTCGTCACCCAGCGCCGCCATCCGCGCCTGGCCCTCGCCGCCGCCGAGCTGCTGCCCGGCGGCGGCGTCGTGCTGTCGGCGCCCGGCCGTGACCCGGTCACCGTGCCCGTGCCGGCGCCCGGCGCGACCGTCCCGGCGGACGTGTTCGGCGACAAGGTGGAGGCCGTCCCCGCGGAGGACGCGGCCGTGCACGCCTGGTGCGGCGACTTCCTGGGCACACCGGTGCGGCTGGTGCACCTCGACGACCCGGCCGTGCGGCGGCCGGTGGACCCCGCGTACGCGCTCCCCGGCGAGACGGTCACGTTCGCCGACGGATACCCGCTGCTGCTCACCACGACCGCCTCCCTGGACCGGCTCAACTCCCTCGTCGCGCAGGGCGAGCACGCGCACGAGGGCCCGCTGCCGATGAGCCGCTTCCGGCCCAACGTGGTCATCGAGGGGACGGAGCCGTGGGCCGAGGACCGCTGGACCCGCGTCACCGTCGGCGAGGTGGCGTTCCGGATCCCCAAGGCCAGCGGACGGTGCGTGGTCACCACCACCGACCAGGACACCGCCCGCCGCGGACGCGAACCCCTGCACACCCTGGGCCGGCACCGGTCCGTCGGCGGCCGGCTCCTCTTCGGCGTGAACCTGGTGCCCCTCTCCCCCGGCACCCTGCGCGTCGGCGATCCGCTGGAGGTCGTGGCCTGACGCGCGCTCAGACCCTCCGGGCGCCGTCCCGCGACGCGGGAACCCGTGCCCGCTCCGGTGCGTTGGGCAGCGTGAGGGAACCGGGGAGGGGGTGCGTGCCGTGCGGGCGGTCAGCGGTCTCTGGCGCTGGCGGCGCAACCCGCTGCGCCGCGCCACCGACCTCGCGGAGGCCTGGCTGGCGCTCACCGCGCTCCTGCTGGTCACGCTCGCCGCGCCGCTGATCGGCGTCCTCTCCGGGAGCGCCGCCCACACGTCGCTGCAGCGGTCGGTCCGCGCCCAGCAGCAGTCCCGGCACCTGGTCACGGCCGCGGTGGTGCGCGAGCTGGACCCGGCCCCGGCGGCCACGGACCCGGAGCTGGTGGGCGGTGCCCCGGGCAGCCGCGTCCTGGCCCGCTGGATCGCCCCGGACGGCACCGCCCGGCGGGAGGCCGTGCAGGCGCGCCTGCCGGATCCCCGGCCGGGCGACACCTTCCGGATATGGACCGACGGGCACGGGGACCGGGTCGCGCGCCCGCTGGACCCCGGCACCGCGACGGCGCACGCGGTGCTGGCGGGCGCGGGGGCCGCGTTGCTGGCCGCCGGACTGTTCGAGGGCGGCCGGCGTCTGGTGCTGCGGCGGATGCTCCTGCGCCGGTACGCCTGCTGGGGCCGGGAATGGGGCCGCGTGGGCCCGGACTGGGGCAGGACGGGCGCCGGCAGCTGACGGCGTTCCGCCTCTGGTCAACTCGCCGCCCCCGCGCACGCTACGGTGGTCCGGCCGAACGGATCGGCAGCGACTCGGTCGGGAACGAGCCACAGGTACGACGAGGTGGGGGCACGGCAACACGATGGCACAGGGCACGGTCCAGGTGACGCACACCGGCACATCGAGGTGGCGCCGCCGCACGGGTGAGTACCCATCGCTCGCCGCCGCCCTGGAGGCCGCGGGCGAGGGCGACGTGCTCACCGTCGCTCCCGGCACCTACCGGGAGAACCTCGTGGTGCGGCGGGCGGTGACCCTGCGCGGCCCCGAGGGGGCGCCCGGCTCGGTGCGCATCGCGCCGCCGGACGGCGTGCCGCTCACCGTGCGCGCCTCCGCGGTGGTGCAGGACCTGCACGTGGAGGGGCAGGACGCCACCGCCCCGGCCGTGCTGGTGGAGGAGGGCACCCCCGAGCTGCGGGACATCCGCGTGGTCAGCCGGTCCGCGGCCGGCATCGAGGTGCGCGGCGCCGCGCGGCCCACGGTGCGCCGGTGCACGGTCGACAACCCGGCGGGCGCCGGCATCGCCGTGGTGGACGGTGGGGGCGGGGTGTTCGAGGACTGCGAGGTGGTCGCCGCCGGACAGGCGGGCGTCGCCGTGCGCGGCGGAGGCCACCCCCGCCTGGAGCGCTGCACGGTGCACCACGCCTCCGGTTCCGGCCTGACCGCGACCGGGGAGAACTCGGCGCTGGAGGCCGTCGGCTGCGAGGTGTACGAGGTGCGCGGCAGCGGGGTGCAGGTGACCGGCCGCGCCACCGCCCATCTCACCGACTGCGACGTGCACCGCACCACCGGGGACGGCGTCACGCTCGACACGGACGCCGTGCTGACGCTGGCCGACTGCCGCATCCACGACATCCCGGAGAACGCGGTCGACCTGCGTTCCCGCTCGGTGCTCACCCTGACCCGCACCACGGTGCGTCGGTTCGGCCGCAACGGCCTGTCGGTGTGGGACCCGGGGACGCGGGTGGACGCCAACCAGTGCGAGATCTTCGACAGCACGGGCGACTACCCGGCGGTGTGGGTGAGCGACGGCGCGACGGCCGTCCTGGACTCCTGCCGGGTGCACGACGTGCCCGACGCGCTGTTCGTGCTCGACCGCGGCTCGCGCGCGGACGTCGTCGACAGCGACCTCTCCCAGGTGCGCAACACGGCGGTCTCGGTGAGCGACGGCGCGACCGCCCAGCTCGACGACTGCCGCATCCGGGAGGCGGCGACCGGCGCCTGGTTCCGCGACCACGGCAGCGGCGGCACCCTCAGCAACTGCACCCTGGACGGCACCCAGACCGGCGTCATCGTCACCAAGGGCGCCGACCCGACCGTCGAGCGCTGCACGGTCGACTCCCCCGCCGAGGCCGGCGTGTACGTGTCCGCGGGCGGCCGCGGCACCTTCGAGCACTGCCGGGTCACCGGCAGCGGCGGCTACGGCTTCCACGTCATCGACGGCAGCCGTACGACGCTGCGCAAGTGCCGCACCGAGCGCTGCGCGCGCGGGGGTTACGAGTTCGCCGAGGGCGCCGACGGGACGTCCGGCTCGGGCGGGCCGGTCGTCGAGGACTGCACGAGCGACGAGTCCGGCAGCCTGCGCGCCGAACCGCCCGCGCCGGAGCCCGCGGTGCAGACGACCGGGCACACCACGGGGCTGCTGGGCACGGTCCCCGCCCCGGCCGGCGCCCCGGTGCCGGCCGCCCCCGCCGCCGTGCCGGAACCGCGGCGAGAGACGCGCACCTCCAAGGACGTCCTCGGCGAACTCGACGCCCTGGTGGGCCTGGAGAGCGTCAAGCGCGAGGTGCGGGCCCTCACCGACATGATCGAGGTGGGCCGGCGCCGGCAGCAGGCCGGGCTGAAGGCCGCGTCCGTGAAGCGGCACCTCGTGTTCACCGGTTCCCCCGGCACCGGCAAGACCACCGTGGCGCGCCTGTACGGCGAGATCCTCGCCTCGCTCGGGGTGCTGGAGCAGGGCCATCTGGTCGAGGTGTCCCGGGTGGACCTGGTGGGCGAGCACATCGGCTCGACGGCGATCCGCACCCAGGAGGCGTTCGAGAAGGCGCGCGGCGGGGTGCTGTTCATCGACGAGGCGTACGCGCTGTCGCCGGAGGACGCGGGCCGGGACTTCGGCAAGGAGGCCATCGACACGCTGGTGAAGCTGATGGAGGACCAGCGGGACGCGGTGGTGGTCATCGTGGCCGGTTACACGGCCGAGATGGAGCGCTTCCTGTCGGTCAACCCCGGTGTGGCGTCCCGTTTCTCGCGGACGATCACGTTCGGCGACTACGGCCCCGAGGAGTTGCTGCGGATCGTGGAGCAGCAGGCCGAGGAGCACGAGTACCGGCTGGCGCCGGGCGCCGCGGAGGCGCTGCTGACGTACTTCGCCGACATCCCCAAGGGGCCCGCGTTCGGCAACGGACGCACGGCGCGGCAGACGTTCGAGGCGATGGTGGAGCGGCACGCGAGCCGTGTCGCCCAGCTCGACGAGCCCACCACCGACGACCTGACGCTGCTCTATGCGGAGGACCTGCCCGCGCTGCCCTGAGCGCGGGCGGTCAGGCCGCCGGGCCGGGCTTCCCGGTCCGGCGCGGGGCGGGCACCTCGGGCCGCAGCCGGGCGAGCAGGCGCCGGCGTTCCTCCGCGAACGCCGGGTCGGCCCGGTAGTCGGAGTGGCCGAGGATCGGCGCGGGCAGCGGGTGTTCCGCGGTGCGGCCGTAGGCGAGGGGGTCCTTCAGCGGCGGGCGGTCCACGTCGGGTCCGCCGTCGCCGGGCAGTCGCACGGGGCCGCCGATGGGGTCGGTGCGCCGGTACAGGTTGCGCCAGCAGACGACGTCGCGGTGCAGGGAGTCCAGCGCGTCCGGCCCGAAGTGCGCGGGGAACCAGCGGCCGTACAGCCGCTCCAGCGGGGAGCCGTAGGTGAGCAGGGCGACGCGTCTGCGGGCGGACGGCGGGAGCTGCCAGGCCGCGGCGGCGGCGAGCACGCTGCCCTGGGAGTGCCCGGAGAGCACCAGCCGTCCTCCGGTGGCGCGGGTCCAGGTGGCGATCCGCCAGGTCAGGTCGGGCACCGCGCGCTCGGCGTAGCAGGGCGGCGCGAAGGGGTGCGCGGCGCGCGGCCAGAAGGTGCCGACGTCCCACAGGATCCCTATGGTGCGGCGGGCGGAGGCGTCCTTGTAGGCGCGCCGGCCCCAGGTGACGAGGAGGACGAAGCCGAGGCCGATCAGCCAGGACCCGAGGGCCTGCGCGGTCTGCGCGGCGCCGTGCACGACGGGGTGGGCGCCGTGCGCCGCCTCGCCCGGCGTCTCCCCGGTGGCCGTCGCGCCGGCCAGGGCCCCGGCGCCCAGCAGCAGGGTGGCGGCGGAGGTGGCGGCGAGGATGCGCGGCCCCCGGTCGGTGAGGGCGGCCATGGCGCGTACGGAGGCGATCCGCCGGGTGCGGCCGGGATCGCCCGTCTCACCGGCGTACTCCTCCTCGACGGCGGCGCGTTCGGCCCGTGCGAGGTGCCAGGCGCGGCGGGCGAGCCAGCAGCACATGACGAGCAGCAGCAGGAGCAAGGGCGGGATGACGGACGCCTGCCAGGTGAGCAGCACCGGCGGCCCCGGGAGGGAGGCACGGGTGCCGTCCAGCCAGTCGGACACCCGCTGCGAGACCCCGCCCGACATCACTCCGCCGAGGGCGCAGGCGAGCATGGCGACCGCCGGCCCGGCCAGCCCGCGCAGCGCGGCGCGCCGGTCGGGGTCGGTGCGGTGCAGGGCGTGCGCGACGCCGGCCAGGACGGTCACCAGCAGGCCCTGCGCGAGGGTGAGGGCGCCGAAGGTGACGTTGCCGGGCAGCCGGCCCGCCGACTCCCAGCCGGGCCGCTCCCACCCCGAGTAGAGCGCGCCGAGGACGAGCAGGGCGAGGGCGGCGAGGGGCAGCCCTCGCACCAGCCGGCGGTCGGCGTCGCCGTCGGGGCGGCGTTCGCTGCGGCCGCGGCGGCAGACCACCCACACCACCGCGCCCGCCCCGGCGGCCAGGGCGGCCTCCAGCAGCACGCCCAGGACGGCGAGGACGGCCGGGCCGCCCGGCTCGCGGTCGTAGCGGGCGGCGGCGGAGCCCACGGCCGCGGCGACCGTCAGCAGCGCGGCGGCGGTGTGGGCGGCGCGCAGCCGGGCGCCCAGGCGGCGGCCGTACCAGAAGCCGGGGCGGCTCAGCGCGGTCGGGCCGGTGTCCTCCTCCGCTTCGGAGCCGCCGGGCGGCTGCTGCGACTCGTACGCGCTCCAGGTGCGCAGGGACAGGAACCACAGCAGCCCGGTCAGGGCGGCGGGCACCACAGCCGCGAGGGCGAGCCGGCGGCCGGGCGCGCCCCACCAGCCGCCCTCGGGCGACAGGAAGCCGAGCCAGGAGTGCCGGTCGGCGCAGGCGGGCGTGCCGGCGCACTGCCAGGCGGTGAGGTCGAGGGCGACCTCGCAGGCGGCGGCGACGAGGAGCACGGTGAGGCTGAGGCCGGTCAGCCGCACCAGCAGCCCGTACAGCCGGACCGTGCGGCGGCGGCCGTGGGCGCTGGGGCGCATCCAGTGGGCCAGGTTGACCACCATGAACGGCAGGAGCAGCAGCCACAGGGCACGGGTGCCGTTGCCGGAGGTGAGGTTGCACCAGACGTACGCCTCGGGGACGGGCCCGTCGCGGCGGGCGCCGGGGTCCCGTTCGGCGTCGGCGTCGTCGGCGCGGCGGAACACGGCGGCGGTGTCGTCGCCGGTGACCCGGACCGTGCGCGGGTCGTCGAGCATCTGCTCAGGGGTGGTGCCGCCCACCCCGTGGACCAGCAGTTCCAGCGCGGTGCCGGGCCCGGCGGGCCCCTCGCCGGCCGGTTCTCCGCCGTGCTCGGCCGGTCTGTGCTGCCGTGCGTTCTCCACCGTGCGGCCTCCCCCGTGACGCCCCGTCGGATCCGTCCGTACGGGACAGGATCTCCCGCGCCCGGACGCTGTGCGTCCGTCGTCACTCAATCTCCCCGGTCCGTGTGACACGCACGCCCCGCGCGGGCCCCCAAAACCGCCATGTACGCGACGAGCGACCGGTGGCGCCGCCGGGGGTCCGGCATGGGAGGATGGGGCGTCCGCGCACCGGTGCCCGGGAGGATGCCGCCCGAGGCCGTGGACGCGCGGGAGTGTGTCGGACGGCTGTGCGGCGAAAGGACCGGAGCGTACGTGAGCGAGAATCAGAACCTGCTCGCCGAGCAGCGGCGCACCCTGATCCTCGACGAGGTCCGGCGGCGGGGCGGGGTCCGGGTCAACGAGCTGACCCGCAGGCTCGGTGTGTCGGACATGACGGTCCGCCGCGACCTCGACGCGCTGGCCCGGCAGGGCGTTCTGGAGAAGGTGCACGGCGGCGCGGTCCCGGTGGTCGAGGCGAGCACGCACGAGCCGGGGTTCGAGGCCAAGTCGGGCCTGGAGCTGACCGCCAAGGAGGACATCGCGCGCACGGCGGCCGAGCTGGTCCCGCCGGGCGCGGCGATCGCGCTGTCCGGCGGCACGACGACGTTCGCGCTGGCGCACCGGCTGACCGACGTCCCCGATCTCACGGTGGTCACCAACTCGGTGCGTGTGGCGGACGTCTTCCACGCGGCGCAGCGCTCCTCGGGCAGCCGGCAGGGGGCGGCCACGGTGGTCCTGACCGGCGGGGTGCGCACCCCGTCCGACTCGCTGGTGGGCCCGGTGGCCGACCAGGCGATCGCGGCGCTCCACTTCGACCTGCTGTTCCTCGGGGTGCACGGGATATCGGTCGAGGCGGGGCTGTCGACGCCGAACCTCGCGGAGGCGGAGACCAACCGGCGGCTGGTCCAGTCGGCCCGGCGGGTGATCGTGGTCGCCGACCACACCAAGTGGGGGACCGTCGGCCTGAGTTCGTTCGCCTCGCTGGAGCAGGTGGACACGCTGGTCACGGACTCCGGGCTGTCCGCCGAGGCCCGCGCGGAGGTCTCCGAGCATCTGCGGCGGCTGGTGGTGGCCGGCGAGTCCGAGCGGTCCGAGGACGAGCCGGCGGCGGCCGCCGACGCCTGACCGGGGCGCCGCTCCCGCTCGCCGTCCCCCGACCTCACCGGACCGCCGGCTCGCGGGGTGATCCCTCGGGCCAGACGCCCGTGCGCAGCAGGGAGTCGATGGCCTCCGCGTACGGCGTCACGTCCAGGCCCTGTCCGGCCAGCCAGGCGTCCGAGTAGTACTTGTCGAGGTAGCGGTCGCCCGGGTCGCACAGCAGTGTGACCACGCTGCCCCGCCTGCCCTCCGCGGCCATCTCCGCCACGATCTTCAGCGCGCTCCACAGCCCGGTGCCGGTGGAGCCGCCCGCCTTGCGGCCGATGACCCGTTCCAGGGCCCGTACGGCGGCGACGGCGGCCGCGTCGGGCACCTTCATCATCCGGTCGACGGCGCCGGGCACGAAGCTCGGCTCCATCCGGGGGCGTCCGATGCCCTCGATGCGGGAGGCGCTGTCGCAGGAGACGTCCGGGTCGCCGGTCGTCCAGCCCTGGAAGAAGCAGGAGTTCTCCGGGTCGGCGACGCAGATGCGGGTGTCGTACTGCATGTAGTGCACGTAGCGGGCGAGGGTCGCGGAGGTGCCGCCGGTGCCGGCGGTGGCGACGATCCACTCGGGCTGCGGGAACCGCTCCATCCGCAGCTGACGGAAGATCGACTCGGCGATGTTGTTGTTGCCGCGCCAGTCCGTGGCCCGTTCCGCGTAGGTGAACTGGTCCATGTAGTGGCCGCCGGTCTCCGCCGCCAGGGCGGCGGACGCCTCGTACATCGTGCGGGGGTCGTCCACGAAGTGGCAGCGGCCGCCGTGGAACTCGATCAGGCGGCACTTCTCGGCGCTCGTCGTACGCGGCATGACGGCGATGAAGGGCACGCCGATCAGCTTCGCGAAGTACGCCTCGGACACGGCGGTCGAGCCGCTGGACGCCTCGATCACCGGGCGGTCCGGACGGATCCAGCCGTTGCACAGGCCGTACAGGAACAGCGAGCGGGCCAGCCGGTGCTTGAGGCTGCCGGTGGGGTGGGTCGACTCGTCCTTGAGGTAGAGGTCGATGCCCCACCGCTCGGGCAGCGGGAAGAGCAGCAGATGGGTGTCGGCCGAGCGGTTGGCGTCGGCCTGCACCCGGCGCACGGCCTCTTTCAGCCAGGCACGGTAGGCGGGGTCGCTGCGGTCGACGTCGAGAGTGGCGCCGGTCGGGGTCTGTTGGGGAGTGCTCACGACTGGGCTCCTTACACTGAGCGCCGACGGCGTCCAGCGCGGCCGACACTCCGATCATAAGCACCTCGCGCACCACCTCTCACCTGCATAAACACATCTTTGGTGGCCTGAAAGCAAGTGCTGGGGCGGCGGGGGCGCGCGGGTGGGGGCGCATGGACGCGAGTGCCCCCCGCGCTCCGGCCGGCGGGGGCGCGGGCTCTGGTGCTCGGCGGCGGGTGCGGGCAGACTGCACCGGCGGGAGCAGGGGCACACTGGTTCTGGACAGTGGCCGGCCCGCGCAGCGCGGTCCGGTACACCGACGCGCACAGAGGGGGCGGGTGGCAATGGCGGAGCCGGAGTTCAAGGCCACGGGCGTGCGGATCGGCCGGCGGCTGCGGTCGCTCACCCGGGCCGGGCAGGTCCGGATCAGCGACGGGCGGCTGGAGTTGCTCACCAGCTACGGCACCGAGATAGACAGCGCGCCGGTGCAGGCCGTGCGGGCCACGCGGCCCTGGTTCGCACCCGACTGCCGGGCGCTGGCCGACCTCAACGGCCACCGGTACCTGCTGACCCTCGGGGACCACGACCCGGCGCCCGGGGAGCCCGGTCCGCCCGCGGCCCGCCGATTCATCGAGGCCGTCCGCCGGGCGGCGGGGCGCGGCGCCTGAGATGTCCGTGAGTTGCGCCACATCATCCGCTGGGTCACGCTGTTCTCACGTCACTCTGGGTTTACCGGCGATAACGCTGCGAACCAGCCCGCCGGCCACGACAGCAGGCGGCAGCGTCACGCAGGCGCCCTGCTGGATCCGTACTCCGTGTTCTTCCGGACCTCACGTCGGGGAGTCGCAGCCGTGATCAGTCACCCAAGCAGGCACTGCACGGTGGAGCTCCAAGCCCTGCCGTCGCGGATCGGCCAGGTCCGCAGAATCGTCTCTGCGCAGTTGCGCTACTGGCACATGGATGTCCTGATAGACCGGGCCTCGCTCGGTGTGACGGAGCTGTTGTCCAACGTCCACCGGCATGCCCAGCCCGACAAGACGTGCACCGTGGAGATCGAACTGCTCCTCGACCGGCTGAAGGTGTCGGTGCACGACCACGATCCGCGGCTGCCGGTCGTCGCGGACGCCGGACCGCTCGCCACCTGTGGCCGCGGACTGGCGATGGTGGCCGCCATGAGCGAGAGCTGGGGCGTGCTGCCGGACGACCCGGGCAAGGTCGTGTGGTTCACCTTGCCGGCGCCCTCGGCGGCCGAACCGGCGGCCTGGGACCGGCGCCCGCACCTCACGGCCGCCGCACCGGACCGGCCACGGTTCACGGAGGTCGCGCTCGGCGACCACGTGGCCGGGGTCCACCGGCCCGAACCCGCTCCCGCCCGGTCCGCCGTTCCGGGCTGACCGGGCGGTGACACAACGGGGCGCCACCGACGGGCGCGGTGTCCGGCGGACCTCCTGTCCGCCGGACACCGCGCCCCGGCCGGCTGCCTCATGCGGCGGCTACCTGATGTAGACCAGACCGTCCGTGGTGATGGTGGGCCGGCCGCTGGTGCCAACAACCACGATCTTCACGGTGTGCTTGGCGTTGGCCGTCCAGGTCCTCGTCCAGATCGCCTGCCGGTAGCTCGTGGCCGTCGACCTCAGGTCCACCGTGGCGGCCTTGACACCGTCGACGTACACGTACGCCTGCCCCGAACTCGACGCCCGGGAGACCACCCAGGCCGCCGAGCGTCCGGTGAACGTCCAGCTCAGGCTGGCGCCCTTGGAGGCGCTGGAGTACGACCTGCCGCCGAGGTAGCCGGTGGAGCTGCGCGTGCTCCAGGTGCCCGTCCGGACCGCGGCGCTCTCCTGGAGGATCACCGGGGTGTAGGTGGCCGCCGCGTCGCGGTGGTTGCCGGCGTAGTCGTACGCCCGCATCGACCAGGTGGATGCGGTGCCCGGCCTCGCGGTCCGGCTGGACAGGTAGGCGGCCGCGCTGAACGTGGCTGTCTGCGGGGCCAGCAACTGCACCTGGCGCAGGGCCTGGTCGTCGGTCGCCTTCCAGCGCAGGGTGACCGGGACGGACCCGGTGTACACGGTGCCGGCACGCAGGCCGAGCGTCGGCGTGGCGGTGAACACCGGCGCGGTCGTCTCCGCCACGACGGTCAGCGCGTCGGTGGTCGAGACGGCGCCGGACTGGTGCGTGGCGCGCACGCTCACGGTGTGGCTGCCGGGGGTGAGGGTGATGCGCTTGGCGTAGCCGGCGCCGGAGGTGCCGGCGACGGACTGGCCGTCGACGAGCACGTCGTACCTCTTGATCAGCGCCGCCGGTGTGGTGGCCGACCAGCGCACCACCGGCGTGCCCTTGGTGTAGTAGGTCGAGCCCTTGGCGGTCGCGTCGGTGAGGGACACGATCCGCAGCCCGTCGACGGGGCCCGCGGCCCAGGTGCGGACGGTCGGCAGCTGGGCGTACAGGGCGTCGCCCGGGCACTGGGTGTTGAAGCCGTCGCGGTGGCCGGACACCCGGTGGAACGTGTACTGCTCGCCCGCGGTGAAGGCGGTGTTGAAGTAGTTGGTCTGCGTCGCGCCGGCGGTGAGCATCACGGAGCCCGCCGGGTCGGCGCCGTACTGGCCGAGCTTCCAGGCCGTCACGCGCGCCACGGACGCCAGGGCGGCGTCGGAGGCGGCGCCGGTGCCGTGCGTGCCGAGGACGGCGATGCCGGCGGACTCACGGTTGAAGCCGTAGGTGTGGGCGCCGAGCACGGGCCGGTCGATGCCGCCCTTGCGGCCCTCGAAGACCGTGCCGCACTTGTCGACGAGGAAGTTGTAGCCGACGTCGTTCCACCCGTTGACCTCGGTGTGGTACGCGTAGATGCCCCGCACGATCGCCGCCGACTCCGCGCAGTCGTAGTCGTTGGCGCCGTCGGTGTGGTGCACGAACACCGCCTTCACCTCGGCGTTGTACTCCGACGGGTCGGGGCTCTTCGACTCGTCCGCGCCCCAGTCGGCACGCGAGGTGACGGGCGGCTGCGGCATCGTGGACGGCGGCGCGGTGGGCTCCGGCGACGGCGACGGGGACGGCGACTCCTCCACGGCGAACGCGGCCGGCTCGGGCGCGTCGACGCGCGTCTCGGCCTCGGTCACCACGCCCGGGTCGACCAGGTTCACCTCCAGGCCCTTGGGCAGCGCGGCGGTGGTGCCGTCCTCGTGGACGACGCGGGCCTCCACACCGTCGGAGGGTCCGACCCACAGCGGCTGGGACGCGCCGCGCATGCCGGCCTCGGCCTCCTCCGGCGGGGCGGCGTTCAGCTCCAGGTCCTGCCAGGTCCCCCACTCGCCCGTCTCCAGGCCTCGGGTGCGCACCTGCGCGGTGCCCTCCAGCGGCTTCAGCGCCCCGGTCCAGGAGACGCCGACCAGCGAGAACTGTTCCGTCTCGGTGCGGGGCAGCTTGCGCTCGCCGGCCGCGGTGCCCTTCAGGGCCAGGCCGTAGACCTCGACCGGCCGCCGTTCCTGCCCGGGGGCGCCGGAACCGCCGGACGGGCTGGCCGTGGCGTAGGTGACGACGCCCCCTCCCCCGATGAGCACGGCGCCGAGCGTCAGCCACGCCCGGCGTCTCATGCTCAGCGGTCTGTACGCGTGCGACACGGCACGACGCCGGCTACGACGGCTCAAAGAGATCCCCACCCTGAGAAGCGGCCCGTACGGGCCGACGGAAGTCACGGCCGTCGCACGGGATTCGTCCGCCTCGTACGACGCCTCACCTCTCCAGCGCCGCCCGTGCCCCGCCCGTCACAGGGTGGGATGGTGATATGGATCACTTGTGCGGGCCGGGGGCCGCGCGGGACCTCTCAGCCGCGTCGTCCGAACTCCTCCTCCAGGACCGACAGACGGCGCCAGTACTCGTCCTCGTCGATCTCGCCGGAGGCGAAGCGGCGGCCGAGGACGGCGAGCGGCGAGTCGTCGCGGGCGGCGGGTCCGTGCGGGCCGCGGCGGCCGCGCCACCCCGTGCGGCGCAGCAGGGCGATGCCGAACCCCACGACGAGGGCCCAGAACAGGGGGAAGAGCAGGATCCACGGGCCGGGCCCGCCGTCACCGAAGTGCGCCAGGGTCTGCATGATCGTTCAACTCCTCGGGTGCGGTGTCCCGTCGCCCCTCGGCGACACTTCGAGACTCGCTCCGACGAGGGGGTCCGGTCGTCGTGCGGCCGGCGGCAGCCGGCGTACCACCCGGGGAGTACGCGGGTGGTGCGCCGGCTGCTCCCGCGACCCGGTTCAGCCGGTCAGCCGGTCTGGTCGCTGTCCTTCATCGCGCCCCAGCCGTGCCACCGCTCGACCTCGACCCAGGCGCTGACGCGGCGGCGCTCACGGTCGGGGTACGCGTCGCCGCCGTAGTGGCGGGAGAGGCGGTCGATGTCGGCGAGGTCCTCGTCGTCGCGCATCTCGGTGACCCGGCCGATCAGGGTGACGTGGGTGTACCAGTTGTCCGCGTCGAGGACGGTGAGGGTGACGCGCGGGTCGCGGCGGAGGTGGCGCAGACGGACCCGTCCCTCGTCGAGGTTGACCAGGACGCGGCCGTCCTCCCAGAGGTACCAGGTGGGGGTGGAGACGGGCGAGCCGTCGGAGCGGAGGGTGGCCATCACGCACGGGTTGGGCTTGCGCAGCAGCGCCTCGGCCTCCGGCGGCAGTGGGGGCTTGGACACGTGAACTCCTCGTTGTACGGGGGGATCGGGGGAGGTGGTGCAGGCGGTCAGGTGGCGGACGCGGGACCGTCGTCGAAGCTCGCGTAGTAGGCGGCGGCCATGTCCTCGTCGCCGTGCCCCTGGGCGGCGGCCCGCTCCAGACGGCGGGCGCTCGCGGCGGCGACGTCGAGGCGGGCGCCGTGGCGCTCACCGGCCCGCACGATGAGTCCGGCGTCCTTGGCGGCGGTCTTCACCGCGAACTGGGCCGGGGACAGCCTCTCCTCGAGGATCAGCCGCGCCTTGGCGTGCAGATAGCCCATGTCGAGCGGTCCGCCGGCGATGAGGCCGAAGAAGTCGTCCGGTGCGACGTCGAGGGCTCGGGCCAGCGCGAGCGTCTCGCCCGCGGCGGCGGTGGCCGCGAGCACCCAGCTGTTGGCGACGAGCTTCAGCCGGGTGGCGCTCGCCGCGGCGCCGTCCTCGCCGGTCCACACGGTGCGGGCGCCCACCACGTCGAACACCGGGGCCACCGTGTCCCGGCCCTCGGCGGGGCCGGCGGCGAGCACGGTGAGCTGCCCGTCCTCGGCGGGCTTGCGGGTGCCGAGAACCGGCGCGTCGTAGAAGCGCAGGCCGTGGTCGCGGGCGAAGGCGGCCATCTCGGCGACGTCCTCGATGCCGCTGGTGGTGCACTGCGCCCAGACGGCTCCGCGCGGGAGCGCCGGGGCGGCGGCGCGCATGGTCTCCAGGGTCGCGGGGCCGTCGTACAGCATGGTGAGGACCACGTCGGCGGACTCGACCGCCTCGGCGGGGGCGCCGACGACGTGGGCGCCGTCGGCGGCGAGCGGGTCCGCCTTGGCGCGGGTGCGGTTCCACGCGCGGACGGTGTGTCCCGCCCTCAGGAGATTGCGGGCCATCGCGGCGCCCATGATGCCGGTGCCCAGGACGGTGACGGTGAGCGTGTCGGTCATACGGTCGGCCTTCCGTCGTGCGGTCGTCGTCCTTACGCCAGTGCCCCGAGAGGATCGTCCAGCACCGGCTGCCAGGCCAGCTCCGCCGCCCCGACCAGACTGTTGTGGTCCAGCGTGCAGGCGAGGATCGGCACCCCGCCACTGCGGCCCCACAGGCTGCGGTCGGCGACGACGGCCCGCAGCCGGTCGGGGTCGGCCTCCAGGAGGGTGCGGTGCAGACCGCCGAGGATGATCCGGTCGGGGTTGAGGATGTTGACCAGCCCGGCCAGTCCGAGGCCGAGCCGGTCGATGAGCTGTTCGGTGGCGGTGCGCACCCGCGGGTCGCCGTACTGGCCGCGGATCAGGTCGCCGGCCTGCTTCAGCAGCGACATCTCCGGGCCCGGCTCGCGGCCGGCCGCGGTGAGCAGGGCCAGCGGGTCCGCCTCGACGTCGAGACAGCCCCGGCTGCCGCAGTGGCAGGGGCGGCCGTCGGGGTTGACACCAAGGTGGCCGACCTCCAGGGCGAGGCCCGAACTGCCGGTGTGCAGGCGGCCGTCGAGGACCAGCGCGCCGCCGACGCCACGGTGGCCGGTGGCCACGCACAGCAGGTCGCGCGCGCCCCGCCCGGCGCCGTGCCGGTGTTCGGCGAGCGCGGCGAGATTGACGTCGTTGGCGGCGAAGGCGGGTCCGTCGAGGCCGGCGGCGCGCACCTGCTCGGCGAAGATCTCCCGCACCGGGGCCCCGGCGGGCCAGGCCAGGTGCAGCGGGTTGAGCGCCAGCCCTTCCGGTTCGGCGACCGCCGACGGCACGGCGAGCCCGGCGCCCACGCAGCGCCGTCCGGTCTCCCGCAGCAGTTCCGCGCCGGCCGCGACGACGGAGCCCAGCACCTTCGCCGGGTCGGGGTCGACGACCTCGCAGCCGGGCGCGGTGGCGACGATCCGGCCGCCGAGCCCGACCAGGGCGGCGCGGAAGCCGTCGGCGTGGATCTGCGCGGCGAGCGCCACGGGACCGTCCTCGGCGACGGACAGCCGGTGCGAGGGGCGTCCCTGGGAGCCGGCGGCCGCGCCGGGCCTGGCGTCCACCCGGATCAGTCCGAGCGCCTCCAGTTCGGCGGCCACCGCGCCGGCCGTGGCACGGGTGACGCCGAGCTCCGCGGTGAGCACCGCGCGGGTCGGGGCGCGTCCGGTGTGCACCAGCTCCAGCGCGGGTCCGAGCGCCCCCCGCCCCCGGTCCAGCCGCGTCCTCGAGGTGGTCCCTTCCCCCGCCGGCCGGGGGTCCGCCTTCCCGCTCATGGGGGCGAGTCTCCCATGATCCGCAACGCTCGCGGACGACAAGGCCGCCAACGTGTGGGGCCCCGGCGGGGCGTACGGGCGCACGGGGCGTGTGCCCGCGGCGGCCGCGCCCGTCCGCCGCACCCGTCCGCCGCGCCGGACCCGTCCGGGGCTCGGCTAGCCTGGCTGCACGATGAACGACCGTATGACGACTCCCTGGGGCGAGCCGGTGCTGTCCCGCTTCCCCGAGGACCCGCGGGACAGGCTGCGCGCCTGGGACGCCTCCGACGAGTATCTCCTCAGGCATCTCGCCGAGCGGCGGACGCCGTTGTCCGGGACGGTCGTGGTGGTCGGCGACCGGTGGGGCGCGCTGGTCACGGCGCTGGCCGCGCACCGGCCGACGCAGATCACCGACTCCTGGCTCGGTCAGGAGGCCACCCGCGCCAACCTCGCCCGCAACGGCGTCGAGCCCGGCACGGTGCGGCTGCTGACCACGCAGGACGCCCCGCCGGAGCGGATCGACGTGCTGCTGGTGCGGGTGCCCAAGAGTTTGGCGCTGCTGGAGGACCAGCTGCTGCGGCTGGCGCCGTCGGTGCACGCGGACACGGTCGTGGCCGGCACGGGCATGGTGAAGGAGATCCACACCTCGACGCTGAAGCTGTTCGAGCGGATCCTCGGCCCGACCCGCACCTCCCTGGCGGAGAGGAAGGCCCGGCTGATCTTCTGCACGCCGGACCCGTCCCTGGTCCGCCCGCCGAACCCGTGGCCGTACCGCTACGCGCTGCCCGGGGACGTCGGTGCCGTGTCGGGCCGTACGGTCGTCAACCACGCCGGGGTGTTCTGCGCGGACCGGCTCGACATCGGCACCCGCTTCTTCCTGCGCCATCTGCCCGCCGGGCGGGACGGCGGCCGGGTGGTGGACCTGGGCTGCGGCAACGGCGTGGTGGGGACGGCGATGGCGCTGGCCGACCCGAAGGCCGAGGTGCTGTTCGTGGACGAGTCCTTCCAGGCGGTGGCGTCGGCGCAGGACACCTACCGGGCGAACGACGTGAGCGGGCAGGCCGAGTTCCGGGTCGGCGACGGTCTGACGGGCGTCCCGGCGGGCAGCGTCGACCTGGTGCTCAACAATCCGCCCTTCCACTCCCACCAGGCGACCACCGACGCCACGGCCTGGCGCATGTTCACCGGCGCCCGCCGCACCTTGCGCCCGGGCGGCGAGCTCTGGGTGGTCGGCAACCGGCACCTCGGCCACCATGTGAAGCTGCGCCGCCTGTTCGGCAACAGCGAGGTGGTGGCGTCGGACCCGAAGTTCGTGATCCTCAGGGCCGTCCGCCGGTAGGTCCTTCAGGGTGCGCCGCCCGCCGGAAGGCCGGCCCCGCTCCCCCTGCCTAAGCTGGCAGGAGGACACGCGCCGGCCGAGGAGGCTGCGATGGACGGGACGACGAACCGGCCGGGCGACGGATCCGGCGGCCGGCGGTACATGCCCATCGCCGACCACGGGCTGATCGGCGACCTGCGCAGCGTGGCGCTGGTGGCGACGGACGGCACCATCGACTGGTACTGCGCGCCGCGCTTCGACGCGCCGAGCGTGTTCGCCGCGCTGCTCGACGCCGACCGGGGCGGCTGCTTCGAGCTGGGGACGGCCGTGCCGGCCCGCACCAAGCAGTTCTACTTCCCCGACACGAACGTGCTGATCACCCGGTACTTCACCGAGGACGGCGTCGGCGAGGTGCAGGACTTCATGCCCGTGTCCGGCGACTCGGTGCAGGAGGACCGGCACCGGCTGATCCGGCGGGTGCTGTGCGTGCGCGGGTCGCTGCCGTTCCGCGCGCTGGTGGCGCCGCGGTTCGGTTACGCGGCGGTGCCGCACACTCTGCGGGTGACCGGGGACGTCGCCGTCTTCGCGTCCGGCGCGCTGGACCTCGCCCTGACCGCCACGGTCCCGCTGGAGCAGGACGGGCTCGACGTGCGGTCCGACTTCAAGCTGGCCGAGGGTGAGACGGCGGTGTTCGCGCTGGACCAGGTCGGCGGGGAGCTGGCGCCACGCGGGTGCGCCCACGAGGAGGCGGAGCAGGAGTTCGCCGCGACGGTGCGCTACTGGCGGGACTGGCTGTCCGCGTCCCGCTACCGGGGCCGCTGGCGGGAGATGGTGCACCGCTCGGCGCTCACCCTGAAGCTGCTCACGTTCGCGCCCACCGGGGCGATCGTCGCCGCGCCGACGACGAGTCTGCCGGAGGAGTTCGGCGGCGAACGCAACTGGGACTACCGGTACATGTGGGTGCGCGACGCGGCGTTCTGCGTCTACGCCATGCTGCGGCTGGGCTTCACCGAGGAGGCGGAGGCGTTCATGGCGTTCGTCTCCCGGCACATCAGCCCCGGCGAGGGCAAACCGTCGGGCCCGCTCCAGATCATGTACGGCATCGACGGCCGCACCGACCTGTCCGAACAGACCCTGGACCACCTGGAGGGCCACTGCGGCTCACGCCCCGTCCGGGTGGGCAACGCGGCGGCCGACCAGCTCCAGCTGGACGTCTACGGCGCGCTGATCGACTCGATCTACCTGTACGACAAGTGGGCCGAGCCGATCTCCAGCGAACAGTGGGACCATGTGACGGCGCTGGTCGACTGGGTGTGCGGGAACTGGGACCAGCCCGACGAGGGCATCTGGGAGACGCGGGGCGGGCGGAAGAACTTCCTGTACTCGCGGCTGATGTGCTGGGTGGCGATCGAGCGCGGCGTCCGCATGGCCCGCCGCCGGGGCCTGCCCGCGGACCTGCCGCGCTGGACGGCGTGCCGGGACGTGATCTACCGGCGGATCATGACCGAGTGCTGGTCGGACGAGCTGCGGGCGTTCGTCCAGCACGAGGGCGGCGAGGTGCTGGACGCGGCGCTGCTGATGATGCCGATGGCGAAGTTCATCGCGCCGAAGGACCCCAAGTGGCTGTCCACGCTGGACTGTCTGACCCGTGAGCTGGTCTCCGACTCGCTGGTCTACCGCTACGACCCGAACGTGAGCCCCGACGGCCTGCACGGTGCGGAGGGCACGTTCTCCATCTGCTCGTTCTGGTACGTCGAGGCCCTCACCCGCGCCGGCCGTCTGGACGAGGCCCGGCTGGCCTTCGAGAAGATGCTCACCTACGGCAACCATCTCGGCCTCTACGCCGAGGAGATCGGCCACACCGGCCGGCAACAGGGCAACTTCCCCCAGGCGTTCACCCACCTCGCCCTGATCAGCGCGGCGTACAACCTGGACCGGGCGCTGGGCTGACCCTCAGTGGCCGTGCCCGTCGGAGTGTCCGGGCGACTCCGTGTGGCCGGGTGAGGTGGAAGCGGGCTTCTCCGGCGTGGCCTTGCCCGCCTCGACGGTGAAGGCGGCCGTGCGGACGACTCCGTCGTGCTTGAAGTCCAGGAACAGGCGGTAGCTGCCGCCGCTGGGCGCCGTGGCGGTGAAGGAGACGTGCGGTCCCGGCCTGGTCGTGCCGTCGCCCGGCTCCCCCTCGGGGTGGACGTGCAGGTAGGCGAGGTCTCCGGCGCGCAGGGCGACCAGGTGGCCGTAGGCGCCCAGGTAGGGCTGGAGGTCGGTGACCGGCTTGCCGTCGCGGGAGACGGTCAGGCGCAGCTCGCCCGCCCGGCCGGGCGTGAGCGCCCCGGTCAGCTTCACGTCGTAACCGTCGACGCGGGCCGTGGCGGAGGGCCGCGGCAGCTCGCGGGGGCTGTAGGGGCCGGAGGCGGCCAGGTCGGCGCCGAGGGTGAGGTTCTCCGCGCCCGGCCGGTCCGGGGTGAAGTCGGCGAACACCCGGTAGCCGCCGGCGCGGGGCAGGTCGACGGGTGTGCTCCAGGTGCCGTCGGGGGCGCGCTCGGGGTGGAGGTGGCGGTAGGTCACCAGGTCGCGGGAGGCCACGATCAGGTGCAGTTCCTTGTCGTGCTCCCGGCGGTACTCGTCGACGGCCCGCCCGTCCGCGTCCCGCACGGTGAACCGCAGTTCGGCGCGCTCACCGGCGGTGACCGCCGGGGTGTCCAGGTCGAGGGTGTAGCCGCCCTCGGAGATCTGCAGCCCGCCGGGCGCCTGCGCGGCGGCGGTCCCGCCGTGTTCGCTCTCCCCCGCCCCCGACGGATGCCGCTCCTCGTGCGCCGGGGGACGTTCCGCGACGACCGGGTCGAAGGTCTGGCCGACCCCGTAGGCGGTGCCGAACGCGCCGGCCAGTGCGGCGGCGAACGCGGTGATCTTCAGTCCGGTCTTCATGGCCGTCTCTCCCCTGGAAGCAGCGGCCCGCAACCCGTCACGAGCCGATCGACACAGCTCACCATACCCCTAGGGGGTACCAAGTCAAGTCGACGGACGCCTTGCGTCGCATACCCCACCGGGGTATACAGGTAACCCCTCGGGCGATACCCCTGCCCCGTATCCGCAAGGAGCCAGCGATGACTGTCCGTACGACAACCGGTGCCGATGCCGAGGTGGAACTCTCCGTCGGAGGGATGACCTGCGCCTCGTGCGCCGCGCGGATCGAGAGGAAGCTCAACCGGATGGAGGGCGTCACCGCCACGGTCAACTACGCCACCGAGAAGGCCCGGATCAGCTACGGCGCCGGCGTGACCGTCCCCGATCTGATCGCCACGGTCGAGGCGACCGGATACACGGCGAGAGAACCCTCCCCGCCCGACGTCGGCGAGCAGCCGTCGGAACCGGACGAGCTCCGCCCGCTGCGCGACCGCCTGCTGACGGCCGTCGTGCTGTCGGCACCCGTCGTCGCGATGGCGATGATGCCGGCCCTGCAGTTCGAGTACTGGCAGTGGCTGTCCCTGACCCTCGCGGCGCCCGTCGTCACCTACGCGGCCTGGCCGTTCCACCGCGCGGCCCTCACCAACGCCCGTCACGGCGCGGCCACGATGGACACACTGGTCTCCGTCGGCACGACGGCCGCGTTTCTGTGGTCCGTCTGGGCCCTGTTCCTGGGCACCGCGGGCACCCCGGGCATGACGCACCCCTTCGAGTTCACAGTGGCCCGCTCGGACGGCGCCGGGAACCTCTACCTGGAGGCGGCGGCAGGCGTCACGACGTTCATCCTGGCCGGCCGTTACTTCGAGGCCCGCGCCAAGCGCAGGGCCGGAGCCGCCCTGCGCGCGCTGCTGGAGCTGGGCGCGAAGGACGTCACCGTCCTCCTGCCGGACGGCGGCGAGGAGACCCGCCCGGTGTCGGATCTGGCCGTCGGGGACCACTTCCTGGTCCGCCCCGGCGAGAAGATCGCGACCGACGGCACGGTCGTGGAGGGCTCCTCCGCGGTGGACGCGTCGATGCTGACGGGCGAGTCGGTCCCGGTGGAGGTCACCGCCGGGGACGCGGTCACGGGCGCCACGGTCAACGCCGGCGGCCGTCTCGTCGTGCGGGCCACCCGGGTCGGCGCGGACACTCAACTGGCGCGCATGGCACGGCTGGTGGAGGACGCGCAGAACGGCAAGGCGTCCGCCCAGCGGCTCGCCGACCGCATCTCCGCCGTCTTCGTCCCCGTGGTCATCGCCCTCGCCCTGGCCACCCTGGGCTTCTGGATCGGCAACGGCGCGGGCACCACGGCCGCGTTCACCGCGGCGGTGGCCGTCCTGATCATCGCCTGCCCCTGCGCCCTCGGGCTGGCCACCCCGACCGCGCTGATGGTCGGCACCGGCCGGGGCGCCCAGCTCGGCATCCTCATCAAGGGCCCTGAGGTCCTGGAGTCCACCCGCCGCGTCGACACGGTGGTCCTGGACAAGACCGGAACCGTCACCACCGGCCGGATGAGCCTGGTGGCCGTCCACTCCCCCGACACCGACGAGACGGACGTCCTGCGCCTGGCCGGCGCCCTGGAGCACGCCTCGGAACACCCGATCGCCCGGGCCGTGGCGGACGCGGCCCTGGCCAAGCTGGGCACCCTGCCCACCCCGGAGGACTTCACGGCCGTGCCCGGCCTGGGCGTCCAGGGCATCGTCGAGGGCCACGCGGTCCTGGTGGGCCGCCCCCGCCTGATGGCGGAATGGTCCCTCCCCCTTCCCGCCCACCTGGCCGGCACCCTCACCGCAACCGAGACGACGGGCCACACAGCCGTCCTGGTCGCATGGGACGGCGAGGTCCGCGCCGTGCTGGAGATCGCCGACACGGTGAAGGAGACCAGCCCGGAGGCGATCCGCCGCCTGCGCGCACTGGGCCTGCGCCCCGTCCTGCTGACCGGCGACAACGAGGCGGTGGCGCACTCGGTGGCCCGCGAGCTGGACATCGCCCCCGACGACGTGATCGCGGAGGTGCTCCCCCAGGACAAGGTGGACGTCGTCAAGCGCCTGCAGTCACAGGGCCACTCCGTGGCGATGGTCGGCGACGGAGTGAACGACGCGGCGGCCCTCGCCCAGGCCGACCTGGGCCTGGCGATGGGCACCGGCACGGACGCGGCGATCGAGGCGGGCGACCTCACGCTGGTCCGCGGCGACCTGCGGGCCGCGGCGGACGCCGTCCGGCTCGCCCGCCGCACCCTGGGCACGATCAGGTCCAACCTGTTCTGGGCGTTCGCCTACAACGTCGCCGCGCTGCCCCTCGCGGCGTCCGGTCTGCTGAACCCCATGATCGCGGGGGCGGCCATGGCGTTCTCGTCGGTGTTCGTGGTGGGCAACTCCCTGCGGCTGCGGACGTTCCGGGCGGCCTGAAGGGCGTACGGGCGGGGCGGCCGGGCCCGTGGCGTGGACCATGCGTACCGTGGGCACCCGGTGCACCCCGCCCCACGGTGCGGGTGGGCCACTGGACGATGTCACCGCGGGAGAGAGAGAGATGAGCGAGCTCACCAGACCCGTACCGCCCGCCGACGGCCTGCGCAGGATCGCCCGCAACGTCCTGAGCGACCTGAGAGCGGTGGACGGCGCGCTGTACGCGGCGGTCGCCGCGACCCCGACGCCGACGCTCGACCGCGCGCTGCGCCGGCTCTCCCACGCGGCCGACCACTCCAAGATCTCGTTCGCCATCGCCGGCGCGCTGGCCCTGGCCGGCTCCCGCCCCCGCAGGGCGGCGCTCGCCGGGGTCGGCGCCGTGGCGGTGGCCTCCGCCTCGGCCAACCTGCTCGGCAAACGGCTCGTCCGCCGGGACCGTCCGGACCGGGAGGCGGCGCGGGTGACGGTGGACCGGCATGTTCCGATGCCGATGTCGGCGTCGTTCCCGTCCGGGCACACGGCCTCCGCGGTCGCCTTCGCGACGGCGGTGGGGACGGTGCTGCCCGCGGCGTCCGTGCCGTTGGGGGCGTTGGCGGGGGCGGTGGGGTATTCCCGTATCCATACGGGGGTGCACTACCCGGGGGACGTGGCGGCGGGGGCGGTGCTGGGAGTGGCGTCGGCGGCCACGGCCCTGGCGGTCGCCTCGGCACGGCTCCCGGCCTCCTACCCACGGGGGCGGCGCCCCAGGTAACCGGGGCGGTCGCCCCCGGGCGGCAGCAGTCGAGAAAGCCCGGTGACGTGCAACCGCCCGCGGCGGGGAGGGGACGGGGTGGGGGTGGGCGCCCGCAGCGGCTGGCGCGTCCACGCCCTGGACCTCTCCAGCACGCACTCTCGCGCCAGACCGAGGACGACCACCCCCGCCGCGGCCCCGCACCACCACCCCACCCCGGGCGCTACCTCAACCCCCACCGGACAGGACACGGCGCCGCAGGCGTCCGTCCACCCGCAGAGGCCCCCGGCAACGGCATCACCACGGCACCCCCGCCAAGAACTCCTCCACCCGCTCACTCCCCCACGCCCCGTCGGCGACCACCACCCGGTACCGATACGCGAACGACTCCCCCGCCGGCAGCCCGAACTCCTCGAAGAACGCCCACGAGAACGCCACCGACGGAATCGGTTCCGACCGCACGAACCAGTGCGACGGATGGCCGGCCCGGCCCTCGTCCAGATTCCCGGGCGCATGCGCGAACACCACCGTCGACGCCCCGTCGACCTCGTCCCGCTCGGCCGTGAACCCCAGCCACGGCCCCCGCGTCCCCATGAACCGCTCCCCCGGCCCACCCCCCTCCACGCCCGGCGCGAACACCGTCCCCCCAGTGAAGTCCCGCGGCCCCCGCCACTGCAGCCCGGTGTACCCGGCCATCTCCCGCCCGGCCGTGGTCGGGGACCCGAACCGCAACTCCTCGCCCCGCACGTTGGTCAGCCGTATCGACCAGTCCAACACCCACACCCCACGCGCCGCGTCCACGGAGTGGACGCTCAGCCCCCGCTCCTCACGCGCCCACTCCGCACCCCCGTTCTCCACCCACGTGAGCTCCTCCACGCAATCGAACCGCTCCTCGGCCACCTCGAACGACGAGAACCCGTCGTGCCGCATCCACCCGATCCGCTCCGGCAGGGGCAGGTAACCCCGGCCGTGCACATACGAGTTGCCTCCCCAGAAGTTCTGCCCGGACAGATGACTGGCCGTCATCTGCAACCCCTTGTGCCACCGGTGATCGTTCGGCCGGTACCCGGTCACCACCCTCCCCCCGAGCGTCCGCACCGGATGCGCGTACGGCTTGCGCGACTCGAACGCAACGGGATCGGGCCGGTACACGTACCGCAGAATCTCGACGTCCCCCACGCTCACGCCCACGGCGTCCCCGTGCGCGTGCACCACCCGAAGCGTCACGCGCTCCCCACCCCGCGCCCGCTCCACGTCTCCCCGAACCCCCCGTGCATGACCTCGTAGAAGGAATCCCCGGGACCGATCTCACCGGCCCGCACCGCCCGCCCCGTGAACGCGGCCTTGTACAGCGCCGCGGCGAACTCCAGCGTGTCCCGCGCCTCCCGCCCGCTCCCCGGCGGCCGCACCCCCGCGTCCCAGGCGTCCAGCACGTACCCCAGCTGGGCGGTATGCGAACTGGGCACGTCCTCCCCCGCCTCACGCCATGCCGCGACCCGCTCCCGCGCCACATGCGGCGCGGGCGTGTACACCCAGTCGGCGTTCCTGTGCCCGTACAGATGCGTCAACTCGACCGTCGCGTCCGCACAGTCCACCCGTACCCGGCTCACCTCGTCCGGGGACAGCACGCTGTTGACGACCGTCGCCAACGCCCCGTCGGCAAAACGCACCAACGCCGTCGACACGTCCTCGCTCTCCGTGTCGTGCACCAGCCGCGCCGCCATCGCCTGCACCTCCTCCCACTCCCCGAGCAGATGCAGCAGCAGGTCGTACTGGTGAATCCCGTGGCCCATCGTCGGCCCGCCGCCCTCGGTGTCCCACCGCCCGCGCCAGGGCACGGAGTAGTACCCGGCGTCCCGATGCCAGGTGGTCTGGCAGTGGGCGACCAGCGGCGCGCCCAGTTCCCCGCTCCGGATCAGCTCCCGTGCGCGCACGGCGCCACTGCCGTACCGGTGCTGGAAGATCACCGACGCGTACGCCCCGGAGGCGGTCTCCGCCGCCGCGATCTCGTCGTACTCGGCGAGCGACAGGCACAGCGGCTTCTCGCACAGCACCCAGGCCCCCGCCTTCAGCGCGGCGACGGTCTGCTCGCGGTGCAGCGACGGCGGCGTGCCGATGAGCACGAGATCCGGCCGTACGGCGTCCAGCATCGCCTCCGTCGAGGCGAACCCGGCCACCTCCTCCCCGGCCTCCGCGCGGAACGCGTCCAGCCGACCGGGGTCGACGTCGACCGCGGCGACGAGTTCGACGCGGTCGGCGTGCGCCCGCAGCGCGGGCAGATGACCGCCGACGACGATGGCGCCGGTGCCGATGACGGCCGCACGACGGCGGCCGGAGGACGGGGTCATGCGGCGCTCCTCGGAACGAAACGGCACTCCACGAGCCGGACCGACAGGGCACTCTGCGAGCCGGAACCTCGCAGAAAGCGCTTACCGTCGCCGCTCGAACCCCGACCCTAGGCCCGGCTCCCCCCGGAGACAACCCCTCGCCCCGCCCCCACGAAGCGGTACCGCCGCTCAGGCCGCCCGGTCGCCCCGTACCGCAACGACACCTCCGCCGCCCCCACGGCGTGGAAGTACTCCAGGTACCGCCGCGCACTGACCCGCGAGACACCGGTCAGCCGCGCGCACTCGCTCGCCGACAGACTCCCCTCCGCCTCCCGCAGCGTCCGCTCCACCAGCCCGGCGGTCTCCGCGCTCATCCCCTTGGGCAGCCTGTGCGGCCTGGGCAGCCCGGACGGTACGGGCATCGCCGCCCCCGCCAGCACCCGGTCGACGTCGTCCTGCCCCCGCACCACGGTGTCCCGCAGCATCCCCCGCTGCACCGCGTAGCGCTCCAGCCTCCCCCGCAGGTCCTCGAAGTCGAAGGGCTTGAGCAGGTAGTCGACGACACCGTGCCGCACCGCGCCGCGCACCGCGTCCGCCTCGCGCGCGGCGCTGACGACCATGACGTCGCATTCATGTCCGGCGGTCCGCAGCCGGGGGATGAGATCGAGGCCGAACACATCGGGCAGATACAGATCGAGCAGCACGAGATCCGGACGGAGTTCGCCGACGGCGCCCAGGGCCTGCTCACCACTGCCGGCGACGCCGACCACCCGGAAGCAGTCGACGCGCTCGACGTATGCCCGGTGCACACGCGCCACCCGGAAGTCGTCGTCCACCACGAGCACTCCGATGGCCCCGGTCGTCCCACCAGGCTCGACGGCCTCGCCGACCCCGACAGCCCCGCCGGCCCCGCGCGCATCCTCCCTGTCCCGCATAAGCCCCATCATCACCCCCGCTCCCCACCGGGCAAAGGGCCTGCGACAGACCTGCACCGGCGGCAACCGCCCCGCTGACACAACGACCACAACCTCCATTGCTTCCGTAACCGCGACAGCCCGCCCCCGCCCAGGCACCATGTGGCCCGCGTCACCCTCCCCCTCCGCGGGTCACGCATCCCGGAACACACCCCGTACAACCCGACCGACAGGTGGTGGCACCCGTGCGCCTGCGCACACCCCTCGCCCTGCTCGGCGCCGCTCTGCTCGTCCTCGTGGGCCCACCGCTGCTCACGACCGGCAGCGGCGCCGGGAGCGGCACCCACATCCCGGGCCTGCGCCTCATGGTTCCCAACTCGCCCGGCGGCGGCTACGACATCACCGCCCGCACCGCCGCGAAGAACGCCGAGGACGCCGGACTCACCCGCTCCGTCGAGGTGTTCAACCTGCCCGGCGCCGGCGGCACGGTCGGCCTGAGCCGCCTGGTGAACGAGCGCGGCAACGGCAAGCTGGCGATGTCGATGGGGCTCGGCGTCGTCGGCGCCGTCCGCTCCAACCACGCGCCGCGCACCCTCGCGGACACCACGCCCATCGCCCGGCTCACCGAGGAGCAGGACGTGGTGGTGGTCGCCAAGGACTCCCCGTACCGGACCGTCGACGACCTCGTCAAGGCGTGGAAGGCGGCTCCCGGCCGGCTCCCCGTGGGCGGCGGTTCGTCCCCCGGCGGCCCGGACCACCTCGCGCCGATGCTGATGGCGCGGGCCGCCGGGATCGCTCCGAAGGACGTCAACTACATCCCGTTCGACGGCGGCGGCGAGCTGCTCGCCTCGATCCTCGGCAGCAAGGTCGCCTTCGGCGTCTCCGGGGTCGGCGAGTACCGCGACCAGATCGAGGCGGGCGAACTGCGGCTGCTGGCGGTGACCGGCCCGGAGCGCGTGCCGGGCCTCGACGCGCCCACGCTCAAGGAGTCCGGCTACGACGTGGAGTTCACGAACTGGCGGGGCGTCGTCGCCCCGCCCGGCCTCACCGACGCCGAACGCGGCAAGCTCGTGCGGCTGCTGGAGGCGCTGCACGACTCGAAGGAGTGGCAGGAGTCCATGAAGCGCAACGGCTGGGACGACGCGTTCCTGACCGGCGACGAGTTCGGCGCGTTCCTGGCTGCCGAGGACAAGCGCGTGGTGTCGGTACTGAAGGAGCTCGGCCTGTGACCACTGCCTCCACCCCGACGCCCGGGCCCGGGGCGAAGCCGGCGCCGGAGACGAAGCCCACCGCTCCCCGAACCCCCCGCTCCTGGCTCCGCGACCACTCCGAACTGGGCGTCGGCGCCCTCCTCCTCGCCCTCGGCGTGCTGGTCCTCAACGACGCCCTCACCATGGACGTCGTCATCACCCAACGCGGCCCGGTCGGGCCGAAGACCGTTCCCGTCGTCGTCGGCGTCGGCCTGCTCGTCGTCGCCGCCCTCCTCGCCGTCGACGTGCTGCGCGGCGGCCGGGGCCAGGCGGAGACCGGGGAGGACGTCGACCTCGGCGAACCTGCCGACTGGCGCACGGTCCTGCTGCTCTCCGGCGTGTTCCTCGGCTCCGCCGTCCTCATCGAGCCGCTCGGCTTCCCCGCCGCGGGCGCCCTGCTGTTCTGGGGCGCCGCGTACGCGCTCGGCAGCCGCCGGGTGGACCGTGACCCGCTGATCGCGGCGGTGCTCTCGCTGGCCGCCTACGTCCTGTTCGACAAGCTGCTCGGAGTGCCGCTGCCCGGCGGTCCGCTGATGGGAGTGCTGTGACATGAACGCCCTCAACTCCCTGATGGACGGCTTCGGTACCGCCCTCACCCCGCTCAACCTCCTCTGGGCCGCGGTGGGCGTGCTGCTCGGCACGGCGATCGGCGTGCTGCCGGGCATCGGCCCGGCGATGGCGGTGGCCCTGCTGCTGCCGGTGACGTACGGGCTCGACCCGACCGGCGCGTTCATCATGTTCGCCGGCATCTACTACGGCGCGATGTTCGGTGGTTCGACGACCTCGATCCTGCTGAACACGCCCGGGGAGAGCGCCGCCGTGGTCGCCGCCATGGAGGGCAACCCGATGGCGAAGTCGGGGCGCGGCGCGCAGGCCCTCGCGGCCGCCGCCGTCGGCCACTTCGCGGGCGGCATGGTGGGCACGCTGCTGCTGGTCGCGCTCGCGCCGACGGTCGCCGAGCTGGCGGTGGACATCGGCGCGCCGGACTACTTCGCCATCATGGTGCTGGCGTTCATCGCCGTGACGTCGGTGCTCGGCTCGTCGCGGATCCGGGGCCTGGCCTCGCTGCTGATCGGTCTGACCATCGGCCTGATCGGCCTGGACCAGATGACCGGGCAGCAGCGGCTGACCTTCGGTTCGCTGCACCTGGCCGACGGTGTGGACGTGGTGATCGTCGCGGTGGGCCTGTTCGCGATCGGTGAGGCGCTGTGGGTCGCCGCCCATCTGCGGCGCCGGCCGCCGGAGGCGATCCCGGTGGGCCGGCCGTGGCTGGGCCGCGCCGACCTGCGGCGTGCCTGGAAGTCCTGGGCGCGCGGTCCGTTCATCGGCTTCCCGTTCGGCGCGATCCCGGCGGGCGGCGCGGAGATCCCGACGTTCCTGTCGTACGTGACGGAGAAGCGGCTGTCGAAGCACCAGGACGAGTGGGGCAAGGGCGCCATCGAGGGTGTGGCGGGGCCGGAGTCGGCGGCGTCGGCCTCGGCGGCGGGCACGCTGGTGTCGATGCTGACGCTGGGTCTGCCGACCACGGCGGTCGCGGCGGTGATGCTGGCCGCGTTCCAGCAGTACGGCATCCAGCCGGGCCCGCTGCTCTTCGAGCGGGAGCCCGACCTGGTGTGGGGCCTGATCGCCTCGCTGTTCGTCGGCATGGTGCTGCTGCTCGCCCTGAACCTGCCGCTCGCGCCGCTGTGGGCGAAGCTGCTGCGCGTCCCGCGGCCGTACCTGTACGCCGGGATCATGTTCTTCGCGGCGGTGGGCGCGTACGCGGTCGGCGGCGAGGTGATCGACCTGGTGCTGCTGCTGGTCATCGGTCTGATCGGGTTCGGCATGCGGCGCTACGGACTGCCGGTGCTCCCGGCCGTCATCGGCGTCATCCTCGGCCCGGCCGCCGAGCAGCAGCTGCGCCGCGCGCTGCAGATCAGCGACGGCAGCGTCACCGGTCTGGTGAACACGCCGTTCTCGGTCACCGTCTACGCGGTCGTGGTGCTGCTGCTCGCCTGGCCGCTGCTCCGCAAGGCACTGCCGCGCCGTACGACCACGACGCCCGAGGCGCCCGAATCCCGTACGCCGTCCGGTCGAAGCGCCTGAGTCGTCGAACGGCGGTCGAACTCCCCGGTACCGGGCCGGGACGCCCCGCGGCGTCCCGGCCCGACGCCTCTCACCCCCACAGGTCACGCGACCGATCCACGCCGCACCTCTTGACGCGTAACCGACAACGGTGGCTTCATGACCCCTTGATGGGAGCGCTCCCACCTCCACTCCGGGAAGGGGACACCATGCGCGACACCCGCCGACTGCGCTTACCCCGCTTGTCCATCCGCTCGTTGCCCGGCCTGCTGGCCGCCCTGCTCCTGCCGCTCGGCCTGCTCACCCCGGCCGCGGCGGCCGCCTCCCCGCCGGACGCGACCGCGGCCGCCGACCCCGTGCGGATCATGCCGCTCGGCGACTCCATCACCGGCTCACCCGGCTGCTGGCGCGCCCTGCTGTGGAACCGGCTCCAGGACGCCGGACACACCGGCATCGACTTCGTCGGCACCCTGCCCCCGCAGGGCTGCGGGATCGCGCACGACGGCGACAACGAGGGCCACGGCGGCGAACTGGTCACCAACGTGGCGAGCCAGGGCCTGCTGCCCGCGCGGCTGGCCGCCACCCGTCCGGACATCGTTGTCATGCACTTCGGCACGAACGACGTCTGGAGCAACATCGCGCCCGACCGCATCCTCGCCGCCTACGACACGCTGCTGGCGCAGATGCGGGAGTCCAACCCGGACATACGCGTCCTGGTGGCCCAGCTGATCCCCATGAACCCCGCCACCTGCGCCGCGTGCGCCCAGCGGGTCGTCGACCTCAACGCCCGCATCCCGGCCTGGGCCGCCGGCGCGCACACCAGCCGCTCCCCCGTCGTCGTCGTGGACCAGTGGACGGGCTTCGACACCGCCACCGACACCTACGACGGCGTCCACCCCGACGCCTCCGGGGACGAGAAGATCGCCGCCCGCTGGTTCCCCGCCCTCGCCGCGCAGTTGGGGAGCACCCCGGGCGACCCCGGTGACCCGGGCGACCCCGGTGACCCCACCCTCACCTGCACCGCGTCCTTCCGGTCCGTTTCCGTCTGGCAGGGCGGCTACCAGGCCGAGGTGACCGTGCGGAACACCTCCGCCGCCCCCGTCCGCGGCTGGACGGTGACGCTGCGGCCGGCCGACGGCGCCCGGGTCACCCAGGTCTGGAACGGCGCGCTGAAGTCGGCCGCCGACGGCACCGCCACCGTCGCCGACGCGGGCTGGAACGGCGCCCTCGCCCCCGGCGCGAGCACGGCGTTCGGACTCATCGCCACCACCACCGCGGGGCCGGCCGCCCCCGCCGCCACCGCCGACTGCGCGGCCACACCCGCCTCCTGACCCGGCGCACACTCCGACACGGGAACATCCCCTCGCCCACCCCTCTCCTGGAGCCGCCATGAGAACCTCCGACCGCACCGTCCCCCGGGCCGCCGCCCTCCTCGCGGCGCTCGCGGGTCTGCTCCTGACGCTGCTCGTCCCGACCACCCCGGCCCACGCGGCGCCCACCGGATTCCGGGTGCAGAACGGACGGCTCCTCGAGGCGTCCGGGAACGACTTCGTGATGCGGGGCGTCAACCACGCGCACACCTGGTACGCCGACCGCCTCGACGCGCTGGACCACATCAAGGCCAAGGGCGCCAACACCGTGCGTGTGGTGCTGTCCAGCGGCGACCGGTGGACCCGCAACGACACCGCCGACGTGGCGAACGTCGTCGCGCAGTGCAAGCGGAACCGGCTGATCTGCGTCCTGGAGGTGCACGACACCACCGGCTACGGCGAGCAGAGCGGAGCGGTGACGCTGTCCCGCGCCGCCGACTACTGGATCGAGGTGCGGGACGCGCTTGCCGGCCAGGAGGACTACGTCATCGTCAACATCGGCAACGAGCCGCACGGCAACACCGACTACACGCGCTGGACCGCCGACACCAAGGCGGCCGTCCAGAAGCTGCGGGCCGCCGGGTTCGGCCACACGCTGATGGTCGACGCCCCCAACTGGGGCCAGGACTGGGCGTTCACCATGCGCGACAACGCGGCTTCCGTGTTCGCGGCCGACCCGGACGCCAACACGGTGTTCTCCATCCACATGTACGGCGTCTTCGACACCGCCGCGGAGGTGAGCGACTACCTCGGCCGCTTCGTCGCCGCGAAACTCCCCGTCGTGGTCGGCGAGTTCGGACACAACCACTCCGACGGCAACCCGGACGAGGACGCCATCCTGTCGGTGACCCGGCAGCTCGGCATCGGCTACCTGGGCTGGTCCTGGAGCGGCAACGGCGGCGGGGTCGAGTACCTGGACATGGTCGAGAACTTCGACCCGGCCCGGACGACCAGCTGGGGGCAGCGCCTCTTCGACGGCCCGGACGGGATCGCGGCCACGTCCGAGGAGGCCGCGGTCTACCGGAGCGGCCCGGGCGAGGACACCACGGCGCCGACCGCTCCGGGCGCTCCCGCGGCGTCCGCGGTGACGTCCTCGTCCGTGACGCTCACCTGGGGCGCGGCCACCGACACGGTCGGCGTGACGGGCTACGACGTCGTGCGGGTCGCCGGCGGCCAGGAGACCGTCGTCGCCTCGTCCTCCGGCACCACGGCCACGGTGACCGGTCTCGCGGCGGACACCTCCCACACGTTCGCCGTCTACGCCCGGGACGCGGCCGGGAACCGTTCGGCGCGCTCCGCGACGGCGACCGTGACCACCGCGTCGGGTCCGGCGGCCGGATCCTGCGCGGTCACCTACCGGGTGACGGGTGAGTGGCCCGGCGGCTTCCAGGGCGAGGTCGTCGTCCGCAACACCGGGAGCACGGCGGTCGACGGGTGGACGCTGCGCTGGACCTTCCCGGACGGCCAGCGGATCACCAGCCTGTGGGGCGGGACGGTGACGCAGAGCGGTGCGGAGGTGAGCGTCGCGGCGGCCCCGTACACCGCGACGATCCCGCCGTCCGGTGCGGTGTCGCTGGGCTTCACGGGCTCAAGGGCGGGGACCAACACCGATCCGACGGTGTTCCTGCTGAACGGCGCGGAGTGCTCCGCGGCGTGACAGAGCCGGCTGCCCGGAGGGTCCCTCCCCCTCCGGGCAGCCGTTCACCGGTCCGGGTCGTCGAGGTCAGACGAGGCGGGCGAAGACCACCAGGTTCTCGGTGTAGTCCTTGGCGGCGTGGTCGTAGGCGCCGGCGCAGGTGATGAGCCGGACCTGCGCGTCGGGGGTGTCGGCGTACACGCGCTCGTTCGGGAAGTCGTCCTTCTCGAAGGACTCCGCCTCGTCGACGACGAACGTGGCCCTGGTGCCGTCGGCGCGCCGCACCTGGAAGCGGTCGCCCTTCTCCAGTTCGCCGAGGCGCGCGAAGACGGCCGCGGAGGTCTTGGTGTCCACGTGCCCGGCGATGATCGCCGTGCCCAGCTCGCCCGGGGAGACGCCCCTGGCGTACCAGCCGACGAGGTTGGTGTCGTTCGCCGGGGGCGCTTCGAGCCGGCCCTCACTGTCGGTGTCGAGTGCGGTGAAGGGGGCGTTCACGCCGATGGACGGGATGACCAGCCGGGTCGGCGCCGAGCGCGGCAGGTGCTTGCGGGGGGGTCGTTCGGCGGGGGACGCCGAGGCGGCGGACCCGCCCTCGGCCGGTCCGGTGGACGCGTCGGCCGAGGGCGCCGCGGCGACCGTGCGGGAGGCGCGCGGTCCGTGGGCGTCGTCGGGCGGGTCCTCGCCGCCGCCCATCAGCGTGGTGGCCAGCAGCAGGCCGGCCCCGCCCCAGAAGACCGCGGTCATGACGGAGCGCACTCTGCGCCTCGTCGGGGACGCCTGGTCGGGTTCGGCGGGAGTGGGGGGACTGGCCGGCATCGGGGGAACCACCTCATTCGGGCGCGGCGGAGGGCTCTTCAGGGGAGGGAGGACTCGGGAGGGGCGAGCGGGGCCGTCGTGCCGCGTGGTGCGCGGGGACGGCCCCGGCCGCTATGTCCCCGGGCATGGCTCAGGCCATGTTCCCGGAGACCTTCTTACGGCGCAGCGCGTAGGCGCCGGTGCCGAGGACCGCGAGCGCGGCCAGGCCGCCCGCCGTGACACCGGGCTGCGAGGCGAGACCGCCGCCGCCGGTGTGCACGCCGCCGTGCGGCTTGTCGTGCTTCCACTCCTTGTCCTTCTTGCTGTAGGACTCCTCGCTCTCCGAGTCGCCCTTCTCCTTGTAGCTCTCGGGGTCGTACTTCGGGTCCTTGGCGGTGCCCCAGTCGTCGCTGCTCACCGCGGACAGGGCGCCGCCGCCCGCGTGGACTCCGCCGTGCGGCTTGTCGTACTTGTCGTCCTTGTCGTGCTTGCTCTCCTTGTCGTACTCCTTGCTGTAGGAAGACTTGTCGTGTCCACTGTCGCCGTCGTGGTCGGCGTAGGCCGCGGGCGCGGCGATGGCGAGAGCCGCCGTGGCCGTCGCGGCGGCGAGCACCATGCGGGCAGAGCGCATCTGAGAGTCCTTCCGCTGGAGGCCGGGCAGCTGACTCCGCGTCAGCACACCACTCCCGGGCTCCTGCCTGATCTACGCTCAGCCATGTCGCGCGGCCCCACCATCCGAGACGATCACACGGGTTAACCCCCCACTCCTCCGGCCGTGCGCCGGCTCACTCAGCCGCGTCCCGCGACCCCTTGCCGCCGCATCGGGGCGCCGCCTAGCCTGCTTTTGTGCCGCTAATAAACAAAACCCGTCCGCACAGTGCCGTGCCGGGTACCGACCTCGTCCGGCTCCGACTCGCCCTGACCGCCTTCTTCGCCCTGGACGGCTTCGTCTTCGCCGGCTGGGTCGTGCGCATCCCCGCCGTCAAGGAACAGACCGGGGCGTCGGCGAGCGCCCTGGGTCTCGCGCTGCTCGGGGTCTCCGCGGGCGCCGTGATCACCATGACGCTGACCGGCCGGCTGTGCCGCCGGTACGGCAGCCATCTGGTCACCGTGGTCTGCGCGGTGCTGCTGAGCGTCAGTGTGGCCCTGCCGCCGCTGACCCACTCCACGCTCGCCCTGGGCGCCGTGCTGCTGGTGTTCGGCGCGGCCTACGGCGGGATCAACGTCGCCTTCAACAGCGCGGCCGTCGACCTGGTGGCGGCGCTGGGACGGCCGATCATGCCGGGCTTCCACGCCGCGTTCAGCCTGGGCGGCATGATCGGCGCGGGGCTGGGCGCCCTGGTCGCCGGCTCCCTGTCGCCGGCCCGGCACCTCACGGGGCTCGCCGTGATCGCGCTGCTGGTGACGGCGGTGGCGGGGCGGGCGCTGATGCGGTGCGAGCCGCTGACCCCGGCGGACGGGGGACGCCCCGCCGAGGGCTCCGCTCCCCGGCGCGACCGGCGTACCCGCGCCCTGGTGGTCGTCTTCGGGCTCATCGCGCTGTGCACCGCCTACGGCGAGGGCGCGCTGGCCGACTGGGGCGCGCTCCATCTGGAGCAGGACCTGGGCGCCTCGCCGGGCGAGGCGGCCGTCGGGTACCTCTGCTTCGCGCTGGCGATGACGATCGGCAGGCTGAGCGGCACCACCCTGCTCGAACGGCTGGGCCGGACCCGCACGATCCTGGCGGGCGGCTCCACCGCCGCGGCCGGCATGCTGCTGGGCGCGCTGGCCCCCTGTCTGTGGGCGGCGCTGCTGGGGTACGCCGTGACCGGGCTGGGGCTCGCCAACCTCTTCCCCGTCGCCGTGGAGAGGGCGGGCGCGCTGGCGGGCCCGAGCGGGGTGGCGACCGCCTCCACGCTGGGCTACGGCGGGATGCTGCTCGGCCCGCCCGCCATCGGTTTCATGGCCGACTGGTACAGCCTCCCGGCCGCCCTGACGAGCGTGGCGGTGCTGGCGGCGGTCGCCACCACCATCGGGTTCACGACGCGGCACGTGCGGACGGACTGAGCGCCCGGCGGGGATCGTCGGGCGGTGCCCGGGTACCCGGTCGTCGGCGTCCGACGGTCCTCCGCCCGGCGGACGCCGCAAGCGACCATCGCGCGGAGCCGGGAGAGAACGTGAGCGAGCAGCAGAACCCCGTCGACCAGCACCCCATCCCCGACTTCCCCTCCCAGGACCAGCCGCACCCGGGCTGGACCGGGCCCATGGACCCGCCGCCGGACCACGGTGAGGACTCCTACAACGGCAGCGGACGCCTGACCGGCCGAACGGCCGTGATCACGGGCGGGGACTCCGGCATCGGCCGCGCGGTCGCCCTGGCGTTCGCCCGCGAGGGGGCCGACGTGGTCTTCACGTACCTGGACAGCGAGAAGGACGAGGCGGACGAGACCGCACGCTGGGTGAAGGAGGCCGGGAGGCGTGCCGTGGCCGTGTCCTGCGACATCCGGGAGGAGGAGAACTGCCGGGCGCTGATCGACCGGGCGGTCTCCGAGTTCGGCGGCATCGACATCCTGGTGAACAACGCCGCGTACCAGATGTCCCAGCCGGACGGCATCGAGGCGATCACCACCGAGCAGTTCGACCGGGTGCTGCGCACCAACCTGTACGGCATGTTCTGGCTGTGCAAGTTCGCCGTGCCGCACATGAACGAGGGCGGCAGCATCATCAACTCGGCCTCCGTGCAGGCGTACAAGCCGAGTCCGCATCTGCTGGACTACGCGACCACCAAGGGCGCCATCGTCACGTTCACCCAGGGGCTGGCGCAGATGCTGATCGGGCGGGGCATCCGGGTCAACGCCGTGGCGCCGGGGCCGGTGTGGACGCCGCTGATCCCGGCGACGCTGCCGGACACCGCGGAGTTCGGCAAGCAGGCCCCGATCGGGCGTCCGGCCCAGCCGGCCGAGATGGCCCCGGCGTACGTGTTCCTCGCCTCGCAGGAGGCGTCGTACATCACCGCCGAGATCGTGAACGCGACCGGCGGGACGCCGCTGCCGTAGGGCACCGGGAAAAGCACTGACCGCACCGGCCCCGCGTGGGGCAGACTCCCGGCCATGGAGACTGCCTGGTACCTGGGAATACTTGAGCGCGAGGGCCGGTCGCTGGCCGACGCCGCGGAGCAGGCGGGGCCCGACGCCCCCGTCCCCGCCTGCCCGGACTGGCGGGTGCGGGACCTGTTGCGGCACACCGGCGTGGTGCACCGGTGGGCGGCGGGCTTCGTCGCCGACGCCTGCCCGACGCCCCGCCCGATGGAGGAGCATCCGGACCTGGACGGTGCGGAACTGGTCGCCTGGTACCGCGCCTGCCACCGCGCGCTGCTCGACACGCTCCGCGAGGCGGAGCCGGACGTGGAGTGCTGGGCCTTCCTGCCCGGCGCGGTCTCCGGCCCGGGCTTCTGGGCCCGCCGCCAGGCCCACGAGACGGCCGTGCACCGTTACGACGCGGAGGCGGCGCGCGGTGGCGAACCGACGCCGGTCGACACGGACTTCGCGGTGGACGGCGTCGACGAACTGCTGCGCGGCTTCCACGCCCGCCGCAGAAGCCGGGTCCGCACCCCCGAGCCGCGCGTGCTCCGGGTGCGCGCGACGGACGCGGACGCGGTGTGGACGGTAAGGCTGTCGCAGGAGCCGCCGGTGACCACGCGGGACGCGGCCGGGGACGCGGAGTGCGAGGTGTCCGGTCCGGCCGCCGAGCTGTACCTGTCGCTGTGGAACCGGCTCCCGGTACCGGAGGTGACGGGCGACGCGGCGCTCGCGGCGCTGTGGCGGGAGACGTCCGCGATCGTCTGAGGCCGTGGCGCTTGCCCGCCGGCCGTCCGCCTGTTTCACTGCCGGAATGCGTGAGCAGGGGGACCATGAGACGCGCGGGGGCGGCCGGCGCGGCCAGGCCGAGCGGGACGCGATCACCGTCGAGACCGGGTACGCGCTGTGCAGCGCGGCCTTCGCGGCGGCCGTGGTGTTCGGCGCCGTGGCGGGTCCGGCGCTGCTGTTCGCGCTGCCGGGGGCGGTGGAGGCCGTGCTGGTGCGCGCGGGCGGTGTGCTCGCGGGAGTGCTGTTCGCCGTCCGGACCGTGTCCGTCCTGGTGCGGTTCCGGCGGTCGGCTCAGCCCAGCCAGCCCGGCCGTACCAGCCCCGACTCGTAGGCGAGGACGACCAGTTGGGCGCGGTCGCGGGCGCCCAGCTTGACCATGGTGCGGCTGACGTGGGTCTTGGCGGTGAGCGGGCTCACCACCAGGCGGCGGGCGATCTCGTCGTTGGTCAGGCCGAGTCCGACCAGCGCCATCACCTCCCGTTCCCGCTCGGTCAGCTCCGACAGGGCGTCCGCGGCGGCCGGTTCCTTGGAGCGGGCGGCGAACTCGGCGATCAGCCGGCGCGTCACACTGGGCGAGAGCAGGGCGTCGCCGTCGACCACCGCCCGTACCGCGCGCAGCAGTTCGCCGGGCTCGGTGTCCTTCACCAGGAAGCCGGAGGCGCCCGAGCGGATCGCCTCGAAGACGTACTCGTCCAGTTCGAAGGTGGTGAGCATGACCACCTTCACGCCGGCCAGGTCCGGGTCCCCGGTGACGCGGCGGGTCGCGGCGAGGCCGTCCAGTGCGGGCATGCGGATGTCCATCAGCACGACGTCGGGCCGCAGCTCGCGGATCAGGCGCAGGGCCTCCTCGCCGTCGGCCGCCTCCCCGGCCACCCCGATGTCCGGCTGCGCGTCCAGCAAGGCGCGGAATCCCGCCCTGACCAGCGACTGGTCGTCGGCGAGCACCACACGGATCACCGGTCCTCCTCGGAGTCGATCGGCAGGAGGGCGAGCACGCGGAACCCTCCGTCCGGGCGGGTGCCCGCCTCGATGGTGCCACCGAGCGCGGCGGCCCTCTCCCGCATCCCGGCGAGCCCGTTGCCGGTGCCGCCCGCGTCGGCGCCGGTGGCGGGCCCGTCGTCGTCGACCAGCAGCCGCAGCCGCCGCTCGCGCCGTTCGATGTGCACGCGCGCCTCACGGGAGCCGGAGTGCCGTACGACGTTGGTGAGGGCCTCCTGGACGATGCGGAAGGCGGCCAGGTCGGCGCCGGGCGACAGCCGGGGCGGCGCTCCCTCGACGGTGACGGTCAGTCCCGCACTCGCGGCCTGTTCCACCAGTTCGGGCAGCCGGTCGAGGCCGGGCGCGGGGGTGCGCGGGGCGGCGCCGGGGGCGCGCAGGGTGTCGAGCACCTGGCGCACCTCGCCGAGCGCCTCCTTGCTCTTGGCCTTGATGGTGGTGAGCGCGGTGCGGGCCTGTTCCGGATCGCTGTCCAGCAGGGCGAGTCCGACGCCGGCCTGCACGTTGATGACGGAAATGCTGTGCGCGAGCACGTCGTGCAGTTCGCGGGCGATGCGCAGCCGCTCCTCGTCGGCGCGCCGCCGCTCCGCACGGGCCCGCTCGGCCCGCTCGCGCGCCCACTGTTCCCGGCGGACGCGGGCCAGTTCGGACACGGCGAGGAGCGCCACCGCCCAGGTGGCGACGACGATCTCCTCGGTCCAGGGGGCCGCGTCGTCGCCCGGCGGGGGCAGCCACCGGTACAGGACGTGGACGATGAGCAGGTGCCCGGCCCACAGCGCCCCCATCGCCGCCCAGGCCGCGTAGCGCCGCCCCGAGACGACGGCGGTGAAACAGGCCACCGCGACGGTCAGGAGGACGGGCCCGTACGGATATCCGGCCCCGAGGTACAGCAGGACGGCGGCCACCGTGCCGCACAGCACGGCGACGGGATGCCGCCACCGCCACAGCAGCAGCGCACCCGACACGAACAGCAGAACCCGGCCCGGCGGGTCGAGGGCGACCCGCTCGCCCGCCTGGGCGTGGTCGGCGAAGCCGGAGCCGATCAGCACGAAGGCGGTGAGCAGCACGGTGGAGGGCCACGGCCACCGGGCGCGGCCGGCCGGCTCCAGGTCCTCGTCCCGTCCGGCGGCGCGGCGGATCCAGCCGGGCGGGCCGTGCCGCCGCCACCGGGGCGGCCCGCCGGGGCGCCACCGCTCCGGCGGGCCGACGCCGGGCCCACGCTGTTCGTCCATGTCCGCCACGCTAGACGCCGCGTCCGCCCGGTGGCGTCGGCCGGACGGCGTGATCACGTCTACTCCCGGGGAAGTACGCCCGGCCGGGGTGCGGAGCCCAGGGCCTTCCGCTCAGGGGTCGCCCCCGTGCGAGCGCAGCCGGAACCCGGGGCGTCGGCGATCGACGGCCAGGTCGCAGACCTGTGTGCCGGGCCCCGCGACGCCGGAACGATCCGGACGACAGACCTCAGGAGGCGTCGGCCGGCCGCAGCCCCACCGTGCGGGCGAGACCGCCGATCGTGTGGCGGAAGAACGCGTCCCGTTCCTCCACGATCCGGGTGAACTGGCCGAACACCTCGAAGCCGATCAGGCCGAGCAGCTGCGCCCAGACGGCCACGCAGGCCGGCGCCACCGCGGGCGGCAGTCCGGGGACGAAGTCCGCCGCCATGCGCGCGGCCTCCGCCTCCAGGTCCGCCGGAACGGACGGGACGTCGAGCTCCCCGGCCCGGTGGGCGTCGCGGACGACGTCGATGAGGGCGAAGCCGACGCGTGAGGCGGCCGGGACGGTGGTGGCCGGCGCGGCATACCCCGGCACGGGCGAGCCGTAGATCAGCGCGTACTCGTGCGGGTGCGCCAGCGCCCAGCCGCGGACGGCCTCGCACACGGCGGTCCAGCGCTCCCCCGGGGCGGCGCCGGCGGACGCCTTCAGGGCCGCCTCGGCCGCCTCGCCGAGGGAGTCGTAGGCGTCGGTGATGAGAGCGGTCAGCAGGTCGTCACGGCTGGGGAAGTAGCGGTAGATCGCGGAGGAGGCCATGCCGAGCGTTCTGGCCACGGCCCGCAGGGACAGCTCGGCGGCGCCCTGCTCGGCCAGCCGCCGACGCGCCTCCTCCTTGATGGCCGCGGTGATCTCGGTCCTCGCCCGCGCGCGGGCGCCGTGTGGGGTGCTCGTCATGCCGTCAGTGTTCCATGAAAGCAGAGCGGTGCACACAAACGAGAGCACTGCTCTTGCAATGCCACATGGGACACGGCACACTCGAAACGAAGCGAGAGCAGTGCTCACAAAATAGAGCGGCGCTCTCACCGCCTGTCCCGGAGGTCCCGATGCCGTCGTCCACGCCGTACTACCTCACCGCCGGTCCCGTCGCCGCCCGCTTCAACCGGATCGTCGGCCGGCTGGCCCGGTACGGCGTCAGTGTCGCCGGCACCGCGGAGCTGTCCGTCCGCGGCCGCAAGAGCGGGCAGATGCAGCGCATCCCGGTCAACCCGCACACCTACGAGGGGGAGCGGTACCTGGTCTCGGCACGCGGGCACTCCCAGTGGGTGCGCAACATGCGGGCCGCCGGCGGCGGTGAGCTGCGCGTGGGCCGCAAGGTGCGCACCTTCACGGCGGTGGAGATCCCCGACGAGGAGAAGCTGACGGTGCTGCGCACCTACCTGGAGAAGTGGGGCTGGGAGGTCAACCAGTACTTCAAAGGGGTCACCGCCAAGTCCTCCGACGAGGAGATCCTGGCGGCGGCCCCCGACCACCCGGTCTTCCGGATCACGGTCCGGGGCTGACCTCGCCGCCGCCCGCGGGACGCCGGTCCAGCGCCATCAGCGCGCGGTGGGCCATCGGATGGGTGCGGACCAGCTCGCCCAGCGTCGTCGAGCCCCGCGTGATGTCCTTGAACGCCTTCCATGCCGGGCGGAAGCCGGTCAGCACCGCGTGGAAGACGCCCGGCCGCTGCTCGAACGCCGCCAGCATCCGCTTGCCCACGCTCATCTCCACGCCCAGGCCCGCCTTCACGGCGAACGCGTAGTTGAGGGCCTGGCGCCGGGCGTCCACGGCGTCGTGCGCCTCGGCGACGCGCACCGCCCACTCCCCCGCCAGCCGGCCGGAGCGCAGCGCGAAGGAGATGCCCTCGCGGGTCCACGGCTCCAGCAGCCCCGCCGCGTCACCGCAGACCAGCACCCGGCCGCGGGACAGCGGCGAGTCGTCGGCCCGGCAGCGGGTCAGATGCCCGGAGGAGATGGCCGGTTCGAAGCCGGCGAGACCCAGCCGGGCGATGAAATCCTCCAAGTAGCGCTTGGTGGCGGCGCCTTCGCCACGCCGCGAGATGACGCCCACGGTCAACGTGTCGCCCTTGGGGAAGACCCAGCCGTAACTGCCGGGCATCGGGCCCCAGTCGATGAGCACCCTGCCCTTCCAGTCCTCGGCGACCGTCTCCGGCACCGGGATCTCCGCCTCCAGGCCCAGGTCCACCTGGTCCAGCTTCACCCCGACGTGCGCCCCTATGCGGCCGGCGCTGCCGTCGGCGCCGACCACGGCCCGCGCGAGCACCGTCTCGCCGCCCTGGAGGACGACGGCGACCGTGCGCCGGTCCGGCACGGCCGAGCCGTGCTGCTCCACGCGCTGCACGGCGACGCCGGTGCGCAGTTCCGCCCCGGCCTTCTGCGCGTGCTCGACGAGCTGCTGGTCGAACTCCGGCCGGTTGATCAGGCCGAAGAGCATCTGCCGTGAGCGGCGGGTACGGGTGAAGCGGCCGTTGCTGGAGAACGTCACGGCGTGCACCCGGTCCTTGAGCGGCAGCTCGAAGCCGGGCGGCAGCGCGTCACGCGACGGACCGATGATGCCGCCGCCGCAGGTTTTGTAGCGGGGCAGCTCCGCCTTCTCCAGCAGCAGCACGCGCCGCCCCGCGACCGCCGCCGCGTAGGCCGCCGACGCCCCCGCGGGTCCCGCGCCCACCACGACGACGTCCCACACCTGCCGCACGTCGTCCGCCGAAGAGTTGTCGCTGCTCACGATGGTCTGCCGCTCCGTCCACGCCGCCTGCCGCTGCTGTCCTCCCGCATCCTACGGCGGCGGTCGTCACGGTCCGCTGTGGGAGGATCGGCGGCGTGAGTGGCCCTTACATGGGTCACTCACGCACACCGACACGATCATCGCGTACCGAGAAGTACGCATCTGCACAACGTCGCACCCACAAGGAGCGTGCCCATGTCGTCGAATCCGGTCGCCGTGACCGTCGCCTCACTGATGCCCAGGGCGAAGGAGGAGCTCACCCAGCTGGTGGCCTTCAAGTCGGTGGCGGACTTCGACCAGTTCCCCCGCGAGGAGAGCGAGGCCGCGGCCCGCTGGATCGCCGACGCGCTCACCGCCGAGGGCTTCCAGGACGTGGCCCTGCTCGACACCCCGGACGGCACCCAGTCGGTCTACGGCTTCCTGCCCGGCCCGGAGGGCGCGAAGACCGTGCTGCTGTACGCGCACTACGACGTGCAGCCGCCGCTGGACGAGGCCGGCTGGACCACGCCGCCGTTCGAGCTGACCGAGCGCGACGGCCGCTGGTACGGGCGCGGCGCCGCCGACTGCAAGGGCGGGGTCATCATGCACCTGCTGGCGCTGCGCGCCCTGAAGGCGAACGGCGGCGTGCCGGTCCACGTCAAGATCATCGTGGAGGGCTCGGAGGAGCAGGGCACCGGCGGCCTGGAGCGGTACGCCGAGGAGCACCCGGACCTGCTCACCGCCGACACCGTCGTCATCGGCGACGCGGGCAACTTCCGCGCCGGCCTGCCGACCGTCACCACCACCCTGCGCGGCATGACGCTGGTGCGGGTGCGCATCGACACCCTGGAAGGCAACCTGCACTCCGGGCAGTTCGGAGGGGCCGCGCCCGACGCGCTGGCCGCGCTGGTGCGGGTGCTGGACTCGCTGCGCGCCGAGGACGGCAGCACGACCGTGGACGGGCTGACCGGCGACAGCGTGTGGCAGGGCATCCAGTACGACGAAGAGCAGTTCCGCAAGGACGCCAAGGTGCTGGACGGGGTGGAGCTGATCGGCTCCGGCACGGTCGCCGACCGCATCTGGGCCCGCCCCGCGGTCACCGTGCTCGGCATCGACTGCCCGCCGGTGGTCGGCGCCACGCCGTCCGTGCAGGCGAGCGCACGGGGGCTGCTCAGCCTGCGGGTGCCGCCGGGTGTGGACGCGGCGAAGGCGACCGAACTGCTGCGCGCGCACGTGGAATCGCACACGCCGTGGGGCGCGCGGGTCACCGTCGAGCAGATCGGCCAGGGCCAGGCGTTCCGCGCCGACCCGGCCAGCCCGGCGTACCAGGCCATGGCGGACGCGATGGCGGTCGCCTACCCGGGCGAGGAGATGCAGTACGCGGGCCAGGGCGGTTCGATCCCGCTGTGCAACACGCTCGCCGCCCTCTACCCGAAGGCGGAGATCCTGCTGATCGGGCTGAGCGAGCCGGAGGCGCAGATCCACGCGGTGAACGAGAGCGTGTCCCCCGACGAGCTGGAGCGGCTGTCGGTCGCGGAGGCGCTGTTCCTGCGCAACTACGCGGGCGGGGCGGCCTGATCGGGCCGCTCACTGTCGAGGGCGAGGCCCCGCTCGGATGGGCGGGGCCTCCGCCGTGCGGGCGTGGGAGCGGACATCGAGGCTGCCCGGCTCGGCCGTCCGCTGCGCAGGCGTGACGCGCCCCGGGCACGGCGACGCGGCACGCGGGCGGAAAGCCCGTCCGCCTGGCCACGGCGACAACGGCGCCCCCGCCGCACGCGAGTCGCAGGCGCACCGCAGGGGCACGTCGGCCCCCGGGCCGTAAGTCCCCCTCACACGTGCGAAATGCGCCACGGCCACGGCGACGGGGCGTGAAGGCGGCAGCCCCGCCCGCCTCGGCCACGGTGACGCTCACGGGGCGCGCGAGTCGCGGAAGCACCGCAGAGGCACCACGGCCCCAGGGCCGTGAGTCCCCTCACCCCACCGGCACTCCGCCCTCCAGGTACATCGCCCGGCCGCGTTCACGGGCCCGCAGCGCCCGCCGCAGGCGTTCGTAGCGGACGGGCGGCAGCAGGTGCGCCGCCTCCGCCTCGGAGGCGAAGCGCCAGGCCCGCAGTTCGGGGCCGGGCAGCAGCATGCGGCCGGCGTCCTCGGAGTCGAGGCGGCCGCCGTCGAACAGCAGCCGGAGTCCGCCGAAGGCGGGCGGCGCGGGCGGCTCCCAGTCCACGACGAGGAGGGCCGGCACGTCGTCGAGCCGTATGCCGGTCTCCTCCGCGACCTCCCGCATGCCGGCCCGCGCCGGGGCCTCACCGCGTTCGACGACCCCGCCGGGGAACTCCCAGCCGGCCTTGTAGGTCGGGTCGACGAGCAGCACCCGGTCCTGCTCGTCGAAGAGCAGCACCCCCGCGGCGACGGTCTCCGCCGTCGGCTCGGGCGTCTGCACGATGTCACAGGCGGGCACCTCTCCGCTGCCGACCGCCTCGGCGATGCGGCGGGCGGTGTCGCGCGGGGTGAGGCAGCCGCTGTCGATCGGATAGGCGTCGGCCGTGAGCCACGCGGCGAGCGCCGCCTTGAACGGCTCGATCCGGTCGTACGACCACTGCCGGACCCGCATCTCCCCGTCGGGGAGGTCGTCCGGGACCTCCCGGCCGGCTATCCGCTCGCGCAGGATCGTTTCGGCCGGGGCGAGCAGGACATGCCGGACCGGTATGCGCCGGGCGGCGAGGCCGCCGAAGATCTCGTCGCGGTACTCCTGGCGCAGCAGGGTCATGGGGACCACCAGGGTCCCGCCGAGCTCGGCGAGCATCGCGGCCGCGGTGTCGATCACGAGGCGTCGCCAGATCGGGAGGTCCTGGAAGTCGCCGACCTCGGCGAGGTGCTTGGGCGGGAGCAGCTGGTCCAGTGCTCCGCCGATGACCTCGGGGTCGAAGAGCGTGCTGTTCGGGATCAGCTCGATCAGTTCGCGCGCGGTGGAGGTCTTCCCCGCACCGTACGCCCCGTTGATCCAGACGATCACGGTTCCCCCTCTTCTGTTGGCCCCCTGAGGCTTGCCCGTTCCACCCTGCCACGGAAACCAGATCACGGTGAGAACACGTGACGGCGGCGCCGGCACCCCGTCACGGAGGGGTGCCGGCGCCGCCGTCGACGCCGCGTGGGGCCGTCAGGCGTTGCCGTCCCGGTCGACGTCCAGCTCCAGCGTGTTGTTCTCCGCGACCATGCGGTCGAGGGAGCCGACCGTGTCCTCGACGTCGAGCGCGCCGAGAGCGGGGGTGTCGGTGAGCGCGTGTGACGGAGTGACGGCCGCGACGACGAAACCGGTGGCCAGGGAGGCGATGGCGAGCATGCTGCGCTTCTTCATGCCCGGCTCAACTGCGGAACCCCCCGTCTGGTCACGCCCGCCTCCGAACGAGCCCCCTGCGGGCCTTGACCGAGCATGCCCGCGCGCCCGGCCGAGTCCGGCCGGACCCCTCGCACCCCCGCGCCCGCCAGGTTTGGACGGGCCCCCCGCCGGGCTCCGACGCGCCCCTGGCAAGGCCCGGACGAACCTCCGACCGGACTCGGACGAGCCCCGACCAGGCCCCGACGCATCCCCGGCCACACCCGCACGAAGCCCCGCCGGACCACTCATCTCCCCACGACCGCCGGGACCGGACGTGGGTCCCGGTGGAGCTGACCGCGTCCCCGGGCGGACTCGGCCGAGCCCGGCCGGACCCCTCACACCCCCGCCACCGCCGCATCCGTGCGGCTGATCAGCGCCGCCGCTGCCGCCCCCACCAGGCCCGCGTCGGTGCCCGTCCGGGCCGGGACGACCGCGAGGCGCTGTACGAAGGACAGCGTGGCGTACTCGGTCAGCGCCTTCCGCAGCGGCGCGAACAGCACCTCTCCCGCCTTGCCCACGCCGCCGCCGATCACCGCGATGTCGATCTCGACGAGCGTCGCCGTGGCCGCGATGCCCGCGGCGAGGGCCCTGGCCGCCCGCTCGAAGGAGGCCACGGCGACCGGGTCGCCGGCGCGGGCGGCGGCGGCCACCGCAGCGGCGGAGGTGTCACCGTCCGGAGCGGGCCGCCAGCCGTTCTCCAGCGCGCGCCGGGCGATGTTGGGACCGCTCGCGATCCGCTCCACGCAGCCGCGCGCGCCGCACGGGCACGGGTCGCCGTCGAGGTCCACGCTGATGTGGCCGATGTGCCCGGCGTTGCCGGTGGGTCCGGGGTGCAGCCGCCCGCCGAGCACCAGGCCGCCGCCGACCCCCGTGGAGACGACCATGCACAGCGCGTTGTCGTGGCCGCGTGCGGCGCCCTGCCAGTGTTCGGCGGCCGTGATGGCGACCCCGTCGCCGATCAGCTCGACGGGCAGGCCGCCGGCCGCGTCCCGCACCTTGGCGACCAGCGGGTAGTCGCGCCACCCGGGGACGTTGACCGGGCTCACCGTGCCGGCGGAGGCGTCGACGGGGCCCGCGCTGCCGATGCCGACCGCGCCCGCGCGCTCCCAGAGGGGGGACGCGGTGAGGCCGCCGATCACCTCCTCGACGGCCGCCATGACGGTGTCACCGTCCTCCCGTGCGGGGGTCGGCCGCTGGGCGCGGGCCAGGATCCGGCCCTCACGGTCCACCAGCGCGCCGGCGATCTTGGTGCCGCCGATGTCGAGCGCAGCCACGAGGTCGGTGTGCATCAGAGTCGGATCTCCCCGTCAACCATCGGAAACCATCAGAGAACACGCTGGGAGCGGCCATGCGCGACCAGGAGGCAACACATGGAGCACGGGCAACGGCCCGGTCGGGCGGTGAGGTGCGGGCCGAAGTGTGCGTCGGACAGTGTCCCCCGAGCCTGACAACGTTGTCCAGGCTCTATGCTCGACGCCACATCCTCATACAAGCCCATGGACTCACGCATCCCCGTGGCCGACAGGACAGGACACCGCAACGTGCCGGAGACGACCCGCCGCACCGACCGCTTCCCAGGGACCCGCTACGGCAACCGTCCGACGATGAAGGACGTGGCCGCCCGCGCCGGAGTGGGCCTGAAGACGGTCTCCCGTGTGGTGAACGGCGAGCCGGGCGTGACGCCGGAGACCGAGAGGCGGGTGCAGGAGGCGATCGAGGCGCTCGGCTTCCGCCGCAACGACAGCGCGCGGGTGCTGCGCAAGGGCCGTACGGCCAGCATCGGCCTGGTCCTGGAGGACCTCGCGGACCCGTTCTACGGCCCGCTGAGCCGGGCGGTGGAAGAGGTGGCCCGCGCCCACGGTGCGTTGCTGATCAACGGGTCGAGCGCGGAGGACGCCGACCGTGAGCAGGAGCTGGTGCTGGCGCTGTGCGCCCGCCGGGTGGACGGCCTGGTGGTGATCCCGGCCGGCGACGACCACCGCTATCTGGAGCCGGAGATCAAGGCAGGCGTCGCCACGGTGTTCGTGGACCGGCCGGCCGGGCACATCGACGCCGACGTGGTGGTGTCGGACAACTTCGGGGGCGCGCGCGACGGCGTGCGCCATCTGATCGCGCACGGGCACCGCAGGATCGGCTTCATCGGCGACATGCCCCGCATCCACACGGCGGCCGAACGGCTGCGCGGCTACCGCACCGCCATGGAGGACGCGGGAATACCGGTGGCGGACGCATGGATGTCGCTGGGCGTCACGGACCCCGAGCGGGTCCGCCGGGCCGCGCAGGAGATGCTCACCGGACCCGAGCCGGTCACCGCGATCTTCACCGGCAACAACCGGGTGACGGTCACGGTGATCCGGGTGCTGGCCGGACACGCCCGTCCGGTCGCCCTGGTCGGCTTCGACGACATCGAGCTGGCCGACCTGCTGCAGCCCGGTGTCACGGTCGTCGCGCAGGACGCCGCCGCCCTCGGCCGGACCGCCGCCGAGCGGCTGTTCCGCCAGCTGGACGGGACGCTGATCGCCCCGGAGCGCATCGAGCTGCCGACCCGGCTGATCACCCGCGGCTCGGGCGAGCTGCCCCCGGCGGACTGAGCGGGGCGATGCCGATGGAGGACCGTACGCTGCGGGCGCTGGGGCTGGACGTGGTGCCGCGCGAGCATCCGCTGGAGTATCCGGGCGCCTGGCCGCGCGAGTCGGGGCTGCTCGACGGGGACCGGCTGCTGCCGCTGGACCGGTGGGCGTTCGAGGACCGGGTGCCGGTGATCTCGATCGGCTCCAACGCCTGCCCCGCGCAACTGCGCCACAAGCTGGCCGAGTCGGGGATCACCTCCCCGCTGCCCATGGTGCGGGCCCGGGTGTCGGGCATCGGCATCGGCGTCTCGGCGCACGTGAGCCTCACGGGCTACGTCTCCAACTCCCCCGTGGCGACGCCGAAGCGGGTGAGCGAGCTGTTCGTGCTCTGGCTGGACGCCCGGCAGCTCACGGTGATCGACGCGAGCGAGGGCGTCCCGCTGCCGCACGGCAACTTCCGCCGCGCCTGGCTTCCCGCGCCCGACGTCCGCGTCGAACTCCCCGACGGCAGCACGCTCCCCGGCGCGTACGCCTACGTCAACCGCCGGGGCGTCCTCCACGACGGCGCCGGCGCCCCCCGCACCCACCCGGGCCAACGCCCTCTCCTGACCGGCCTCCTGTCCACACTCCCCCGCCTGCGGGACCTGTTCGGCACCACACCGGAAGCCTTCTCCGCCCGAGCGCGCGCGGACCGCGGACTCTGCGAGAAGGGGACACGGCTGTTCGCGGAGGAGGGGCTGGTGACGGCGGGGGGCCTGGAGCGGTACGTGACCCCGCACGGGGCCGGCGCTCCGGGCACCTTGCCCGGTGCGGGGCGCCGGCGCTACGCCGGGTTCGTCGCCGGCTCCGCCGGCGCGTGGTCGGGTTCGTAGCGGAGCAGGTCGCCCGGCTGGCAGTCCAGCACCTCGCACAGCGCGGCGAGCGTCGTGAAGCGGACCGCCTTCGCCCGGCCGTTCTTCAGGACGGCCAGGTTCGCCGGGGTGATGCCGACGCGTTCGGCGAGTTCACCCACGGACATCTTGCGCCGGGCGAGCATCACGTCGATGTCGACGGCGATCGGCATCAGATCACCTCGGCCAGCTCGGCCCGCATCCGCGACGCCTCCAGCTCCCGTGCCACGGCCTGGGCCAGCAGCATCCGCAGGACGAGGACGACGAGCGCGATGCCCACGATCGCGAGGCCGACCCCGCCCACCAGGAGCACCACACCGGGCGCGACGGCCTCCCCCGGCGCCAGCAGCGCGCCGAGCGTGAAGACCATCAGGGCCGCGGCGACGAACGCGCCGATCACGATGTGGACGTAGCGGAAGGCGGCGTAGGAGAAGACCGTGCCGCGCCGGGCCATGGTCACCAGCCGCCAGACGCAGATCAGCACGGTCTGGGCCGCCAGCACGGTGAGGACCACGATGACCAGGAGCGGCGTCCGCAGCGGGGCGTACCGCTCGCCGAGCCCGTCCAGGTCGCCCGCCAGCAGCGGCACCATCACCGTCTGCACCGCCAGGGAGCCCGCCAGCAGCACCGCGATCACCGCGCGCAGCGCGAGCACGGTCACGTGTCCCATCGCCTCTCCTCCACTCGAAGTACGATGGGAATCTATCGATTTTCGATAGACACCGCAATCGCCGCCGGAGGACGAGCGTCCCTGCCGTCACGACGCCGGGACCGTCACACCCCGCGTCGCGGCGAGGCGAACGCCTCCAGGTCCGCACGCCCCAGCCCGGTCGCGCGGGACACCTCCGCGTCGTCCAGGGCGCCGCAGTCGAGGCCGCGCAGCAGATACCCGGCGAGGGCCTTGGCGGTGGCGGGCTCGTCCATCACGTCGCCCCCGGTCCGCTCGGCGTACCGGGAGAGCCGGACGGCGGCCTGCTCGAAGCCCTCCCGGTAGAAGGCGAAGACGGCGGCGTAGCGGGTGGGGAGGTGGCCGGGGTGCATGTCCCAGCCCTGGTAGTAGGCGCGGGCGAGGGCGCGGCGGACGAGGCCGTGGTGCAGCCGCCAGGCGTCGTGGACCTGCGCGGTGGGGCCGACCGGGAGCACGTTGGTGGAGCCGTCGGAGAGCCGCACCCCGGTGCCGGCGGCGGCGACCTGCATGACGGCCTTGGCGTAGTCGGCGGCGGGATGGTCGCAGGACTGGTACGCGGCCGGGACGCCGAGGCAGGCGCTGTAGTCGAAGGTGCCGTAGTGCAGCCCGGTGGCGCGGCCGTCGGCGGCCTGGATCATGCGGGCGACGGTCGCGGTGCCGTCGGCGGCGAGGATGGACTGACTGGTCTCGATCTGGATCTCGAACCCGATGCGGCCGGGTGCGAGGCCCCAGGTCTTCTCGAAGACGTCGAGCAGCCGTGCCAGGGCGGCGACCTGCTCGGCGTAGGTGACCTTGGGGAGGGTGAGGACGAGTCCGTCGGGCAGTCCGCCGGCCTGGAGCAGACCGGTGAGGAAGATGTCGAGGGTGCGGATGCCGCGGTCGCGTACGGCCGCCTCCATGCACTTCATGCGGATGCCGGTCCAGGGGGCCGCGGTGGCCGCCGTGCCGTGCGCGGAGGCCTCGGCGACCAGCCGGGCGGCGCAGGCGGCGGTCTCGTCCTCCTCGGCGTCAGGACGGTGGCCGTAGCCGTCCTCGAAGTCGACGCGCAGGTCCTCGACCGGTTCGCGCTCCAGCTTGGCGCGGACCCGGGCGTACACGTCCTCGGCGAGGGCGCCGTCGAGGCCGAGGACGGCGCCGAAGGACGCGGCGTCGGGTGCGTGCTCGTCCAGTGCCGCGAGGGCCTGGTCGCCCCAGGCGCGCACGGTGCCGGCGGTGAACCGGTCGCCGGGGACGTACACGGTGTGGACGGGCCGGCGGGTGCCCGGGTCGCCGGGATACAGGCGCTCCAGTGCGGCGTCGACCGGTGCGAGGGAGGCGCCGATCTCCTCGGCGACGGCGCCCGCGAGACTCGTCGCCACCCGCTCCTGCCGGTCCTGGCCCATGCCACCCTCCCAGACGTCCGCGGCCCTGATCCCGCCGTCGCGTTTCCGCGCTACGGATTCAACAATTCGTTGAAGGACGGTATCCGGCGGTCTCCGTGCCGGTCAACACCGTCCTACGGGCCGGCCCGCCCCGCCACCGCGCCCGGCGCGGGACGACGAGGCCCCCGCGACCGGTGCGGTCGCGGGGGCCTCGGACGGTTCCGGGGTGATCAGCCCTTGCGGGCCTTGACCTCCTCGGTCAGCTGCGGGACGACGTCGAACAGGTCGCCGACGACGCCGAAGTCGACCAGCTCGAAGATCGGGGCCTCGGCGTCCTTGTTGACGGCCACGATGGTCTTCGAGGTCTGCATGCCCGCGCGGTGCTGGATCGCGCCGGAGATGCCGTTGGCGATGTACAGCTGCGGGGAGACCGACTTGCCGGTCTGGCCGACCTGGTTGGTGTGCGGGTACCAGCCGGCGTCGACGGCGGCACGCGAGGCGCCGACGGCCGCGCCGAGCGAGTCGGCGAGCGCCTCGATGATCGCGAAGTTCTCCGCGCCGTTGACACCGCGGCCGCCGGAGACGACGATCGCGGCCTCGGTGAGCTCCGGACGGCCGGTCGACTCACGCGGCGTGCGGCCGGTGACCTTGGTGCCGGTCGCCTGCTCGGAGAAGGTGACGCTCAGGGACTCGACCGCGCCGGCGGCCGGGGCGGCCTCCACGGCGGCCGAGTTCGGCTTGACCGTGATGACCGGGGTGCCCTTGGAGACGCGGGACTTGGTGGTGTAGCTGGCGGCGAACACCGACTGGGTGGCCACCGGACCCTCGTCGCCGGCCTCCAGGTCGACGGCGTCGGTGATGACGCCCGATCCCAGACGCAGCGCCAGACGGGCGGCGATCTCCTTGCCCTCGGCGGAGGACGGGACCAGCACGGCGGCCGGGGAGACGGCCTCGTGGGCGGCCTGGAGGGCGTCCACCTTCGGCACGACCAGGTAGTCGGCGTACTCGGCGGCCTCGTGGGTGAGGACCTTGACCGCGCCGTGCTCGGCGAGCGTGGCGGCGGTGTCGCCGGCGCCGCTGCCCAGCGCCACGGCGACCGGCTCGCCGATGCGGCGGGCGAGGGTCAGCAGCTCCAGGGTCGGCTTGCGGACGGCGCCGTCCACGTGGTCGACGTAGACGAGAACTTCAGCCATGGGACTTCTTCTCTCCTGCTTGCGAAGTATGAGGGGCGGGAAGCGAGCCGTGCCTTGCGGCTCAGATGAACTTCTGGCTCGCGAGGAACTCGGCGAGCTGCTTGCCGCCCTCGCCCTCGTCCTTGACGATCGTGCCCGCGGTACGGGCCGGACGCTCGGACGCCGACTCCACCGTGGTGTAGGCGTTCTCCAGGCCGACCTCGTCCGCGTCGATGTCGAGGTCGGAGAGGTCCCAGGACTCCACCGGCTTCTTCTTGGCCGCCATGATGCCCTTGAAGGAGGGGTAACGCGCCTCGCCCGACTGGTCGGTGACCGACACGACCGCGGGGAGGGACGCCTCGAGCTGCTCGGAGGCGGCGTCGCCGTCACGTCGGCCGGTGACCTTGCCGTCCTCGACGTTCACCTCGGACAGGAGCGTCACCTGCGGCACGCCGAGGCGCTCCGCGAGCAGCGCAGGGACGACGCCCATGGTGCCGTCGGTGGAGGCCATGCCGGAGACGACCAGGTCGTAACCCGCCTTCTCGACGGCCTTGGCCAGGACCAGGGAGGTGCCGATGGCGTCCGTGCCGTGCAGGTCGTCGTCCTCGACGTGGATGGCCTTGTCGGCGCCCATGGACAGCGCCTTGCGCAGCGCGTCCTTGGCGTCCTCGGGACCCACGGTCAGGACGGTGACCTCCACGTCGTCGTCCGAGTTCTCCGCGATCTGCAGCGCCTGCTCGACCGCGTACTCGTCCAGCTCGGAGAGCAGACCGTCCACGTCGTCACGGTCGACGGTCAGGTCATCGGCGAAGTGCCGGTCGCCAGTGGCGTCGGGCACGTACTTCACAGTGACAACGATCCTCAAGCTCACGCCGGCTCTCCTACTGCATCGTCATTTCTGGCTGCCTGCCTGCAGGCAGCATAGGCGCCTCAAGCGGGCGGTCCCGGTCGGGGCGACCCACGCTCCGATCGAAATATTACTCGTCAGTACACTCAGTTCCTGCCCGCTAAGCAAGCGCTTTGAACTGTGACCTTCGCAACGCAGCGTAACCGGAACTCCTCCGGTCCGCGACCGAGGTCCCCGCGTCTCAGCCGGGCAGCCCGCTGAAGCGTCCCTGGTGGTAGACGAGGGGACGGCCGTGCCCCGTGGGGTCGCCGAGCAGCACCTCGGCCACCACGATCCGGTGATCGCCCGCGGGCACCCGCGCCACCACCCGGCACACCATCCAGGCGGGCACGCCGTCCAGCACCGGCACCCCCTCCGGCCCCTCCCGCCATTCCGTGCCCGGACCGAAGCGGTCGGCGCCCCGGCGCGCGAACGTGGCCGCGAGGTCCTGCTGGTGCTCGCCCAGCAGATGCACGCCGACATGGCCGGTGTCCGCTATCGCGGGCCAGCTGGAACCGCCCGTGGACACGCCGAACGACAGCATGGGCGGCTCCGCGGACACGGAGGCGAGGGAGGTGGCGGTGAAGCCGACCGGACCGGAACGGCCGCGCGCCGTGACCACCGCGACCCCCGCCGGGTGCCGGCGGAAGACGGAGCGCAGCAGGTCGGGCGAGGCGGGCCGGGCGGCGCCGAGGTCGGACGTTGCCGTCATGAAACAGTCCTTCTGGGAGGGGTCACGAGCGGGTGCGCGGCTGCTCACCGGCCCGGCCGGAACGCACGCGGGGCGCGGGCGTCGGCCGGGAGGGGGCCGGGTACCCGACGGCGGCGAAGGAGTCCCGACGACCCCGCCGACTTGATGTCAGGCTGACGACAACGAGCGCGCGGCGTCAAGTGGGCCCCTGCGGATGGGAGATGTCTCACCATGATCGCAACGGCCGTCACAGCGCCGCGCCCAGGGCGGCGATCACGTCGGCCTTGCGCGGCTGTCCGGCCGCGCGCCGCACGACCCGGCCGTCCGCGTCGAGGACCAGCACGGTCGGGGTGCGCTCGACGCCCAGCCGCCGTACGAGGTCCAGGCGGGCCTCGGCGTCGATCTCGACGTGGGTCACGCCCGGGACCATGTCCGCGACCTCGCCCAGCACCCGGCGGGTGGCCCGGCACGGCGCGCAGAAGGCGCTGGAGAACTGCACGAGCGTGGCGCGTGCGCCCATCTCCGCGCCGAGTTCGGCCGCGAGACCGGGCCGCGCCCCGCCGTCGCCGGACCGTCCCGTGTCGTCACTGCCTCGCACTCGCCGCTCCCGCCCTGGATGTCACTCCCGAACCACCCCCAGCGTCCCAGGGGCCGCGAACATTCCCGCCCGCACCGCAAAACCCGAGGTGAATCGGTGGAACGTGACGAGAATCTCCGCCTCTCACCGGCACCGGGGCTGGTTCACCGGCCGTTCTTGGGGCAGCATCAGCGACAGGCCGTAAACCTACGGCTGCGTAACTTCGACTGGGAGCGCCCCGTCCCAGGCAGAGAAGGAAGGGTTCCGACCCGCCCATGGCAGAACTTGTCTACCGGCCAGTGATCGGCTTCGCCCGCACCTTGTTCAAGGTCTGGGACCTCAAGATCGATTGCCAGGGGTCGGAGAACATCCCGCGCTCGGGCGGCGCCGTGCTGGTGAGCAACCACATCAGCTATCTCGACTTCGTGTTCAACGGACTGGCGGCGCTTCCGCAGAAGCGGCTCGTCCGCTTCATGGCCAAGGAGTCGGTGTTCCGGCACCGTGTCTCCGGCCCGCTGATGCGCGGCATGAAGCACATCCCGGTCGACCGCACGCAGGGCGAGGCCGCGTACGAGCACGCGCTGCGCTCCCTGCGGTCCGGCGAGATCGTGGGCGTCTTCCCCGAGGCGACGATCTCCCAGTCGTTCACGCTGAAGAGCTTCAAGTCCGGTGCCGCGCGCATGGCCCAGGAGGCGGGCGTCCCGCTGATCCCGATGGCCGTGTGGGGCACGCAGCGGCTGTGGACCAAGGGCCACCCGCGCAACTTCAAGCGCAGCCACACCCCGGTCACGATTCGCGTGGGCGAGGCCGTCGAGGCGTCCAAGGACAAGTACGCGGGCGCGATCACCCGTCAGCTGCGCGAGCGGGTGCAGGAGCTGCTGGAGGCGGCGCAGCGGGCGTACCCGGTGCGGCCGAAGAGCCAGGACGACACCTGGTGGATGCCGGCCCACCTCGGCGGCACGGCGCCCACCCCGGAGCAGGTCCGCGAGACAGAGGCCCGCTGAGCCGTCTCTTCCCAGGTCCCGGGCAGCCGTGCGGAGCACGCGCCCGGGACCTGCCGCGTTCCCGGGGCGTGGCGCGTGGGCTTCCGGCCGCGTCGACCGCTGACCGGACGTCAGAGTTCGGTGGGAAGCGTCCGCCAGAGGTGCGCCCGGTCGGGGGCGTTCCGGAGGGCGTGCAGGACGGCCGGGTGCGGGGCGGCGTACAGGACCGGGTGGTCCCTCTCGCCGTTCGAGGGGTCGGGGGTGAAGGCCAGCCGCTCGCCGTCGAGGGAGAAGCGCGCGTCCACCCCGGGCTTGTTGCCGCGCGGGTCCTGGCGGTGCCAGGCGCCGTGGAAGCGCACGGCGACCAGACCGTGCACCACGCCGAGGTGCTGGTAGCAGAGCGCGGTCGGGATGTCCTCGGCGCGCAGCAGGGCGGCCAGGGCGTGGGCCTTCGCGTAGCAGACGCCGGTGCCCTGCTCCAGCACGTCGGAGGCGCGCCAGGTCACGCGGGGGTCGTCGGCGTCCTGCGAGTGCGTGATGCGGTCGCGCACGTACGAGAAGGCCGACCGCGCATACTCATACGAGTCGCGGACGTCGGCGGCCAGGCGTGCGGACACCTCCCGGACCAGCGGATGGTGATGGTCGATCGCCTCGTCGGCGGCCAAGTAGGCGGAGAGGTCCGGGTTTTCCTGGATGAGCTGCATGGTGCCGGAGCATAGGTATGCGACCGCCCGAGAGTCAATGACTTTTCGGTCGGCCGCATATCTATGCATAGCCTGGGATCCGGCGCGTCAGCGGGCCATCTCCTCCTTGAGAGCGGCCACGAACCGGTCCACGTCGTCCTCGGTGGTGTCGAAGGCGCACATCCAGCGGACGTCGCCCGCCGCCTCGTCCCAGAAGTAGAAGCGGAACCGCTTCTGCAGCCGCTCGCTCACGTCGTGCGGAAGCCGCGCGAACACGGCGTTGGCCTGCACCGGGTAGAGGATCTCCACGCCGTGCACCGCGCGCACGCCCTCGGCGAGGCGCTGGGCCATCTCGTTGGCGTGCCGGGCGTTGCGCAGCCACAGGTCCCGGGCGAGCAGGGCCTCCAACTGCACCGACACGAAGCGCATCTTGGAGGCGAGCTGCATGGACAGCTTGCGCAGGTGCTTCATGTGCTTGATCCCGTCCGGGTCCAGCACCACGACCGCCTCGCCGAACAGCGCGCCGTTCTTGGTGCCGCCCAGCGAGAGCAGGTCGACGCCCACCGCGTTGGTGAAGGTGCGCAGCGGCACGTCCAGCGTGGCGGCGGCGTTGGCCAGCCGGGATCCGTCGACGTGCACCTTCATGCCGTGCGCGTGCGCGTGTTCGCAGATCGCGCGGATCTCGTCGGGGGTGTACACCGTGCCCAGCTCGGTCGCCTGGGCCAGGGAGACGACCTGCGGCATGGCCCGGTGCTCGTCGTCCCAGCCGTACGCCTGCCGGTCGATGAGCTCCGGGGTGAGCTTGCCGTCCGGGGTGGGCACGGTGAGCAGCTTGATGCCGCCGACCCGCTCCGGGGCGCCGCCCTCGTCCACGTTGATGTGGGCGCTCTCCGCACAGATCACCGCGCCCCACCGGTCGGTGACCGCCTGGAGCGCCACCACGTTGGCGCCGGTGCCGTTGAAGACCGGGAAGGCCTCGGCGGTGGACCCGAAGTGGCTCCGGATCACCTGCTGGAGGTTCTCGGTGTACGCGTCCTCGCCGTAGGCGACCTGGTGCCCGCCGTTGGCGAGGGCCAGGGCGGCGAGCACCTCCGGGTGGGCGCCGGCGTAGTTGTCGCTGGCGAAACCGCGGACCTCCGGGTCGTGATGACGACGCGCGTCGGTCCGCGGCGGGTTCACGGCTTCTCGGTCAGCCACAGACGTTTTCCGTTCACTTCCGCGGCGGGCTGGTCCCAGACGCCGACGATGGACTCGGCCAGGTCCTTGACGTCCGTGAAGCCCGCGAACTTCGCGTTGGGGCGGTCGGCGCGCATCGCGTCGTGCACCAACGCCTTCACCACCAGGATGGCAGCAGCCGACGTCGGCCCCTGCTCGCCCCCGGCCTTGCGGAAGTAGTCGGCCATGGCCAGCGTCCACGCCTCGGCGGCCGCCTTGCCGGCCGCGTACGCGGCGTTGCCGGCGGTCGGCTTCGTCGCGCCGGCGGCGCTGATGAGGACGTACCGGCCGCGGTCGCTGCGCTGGAGCGCCTCGTGGAAGGCGAGCGTGGTGTGCTGCACGGTGCGCACCAGCAGCAGCTCCAGGAAGTCCCAGTCGTCCAGGCTGGTCTTGGTGAACGTCTCGCTGCCGCGCCAGCCGCCGACGAGGTGGACCAGGCCGTCGACGCGGCCGAACTCCTTCTCGGTGCGGGCGGCCCAGTCGCGGGTCGACTCCAGGTCGAGCAGGTCGACCGTCTCACCGGTGACGGTGGCGCCTCCGTGCGCGTACCGCGCCGCGTCCACGGCCGCCGCCAGCCGCTCCGGATCGTTGTCCGAGCCGACGACGACGGCCCCCGCCTCGGCGAGCCTGAGCAGAGCCGCGCGTCCCGCGGGCCCGCCCGCGCCGGCCACCGCGATCACCGCGCCTTCGAGCGCCCCGTTCCCCATGGTTCTCGCCTCCTGAGCAGTGTTGTGGACGAGATCGCTCACGCGGCGACCCGCTCGGCGCCGTCCGCCGTGATGCCCTTGGTCGAGGCGATCACGTTCTTCAGCTTCTTGGACAGGGCCTCATAGAACATGCTCAGCGGAAACTCGTCCGGAAGCACGTCATCGACGAGTTTCCGCGGCGGCAGCGACAGGTCGAGGGCCTCGGGGCCCTTGGCCCACTTGGAGCCGGGGTGCGGGGAGAGGTACCGGGAGACCAGCTCGTAGCCGGCGAACCAGTGGACGAGCTTGGGGCGGTCGATGCCGTCGCGGTAGAGGGTCTCGATCTCCGCGCACAGCTCGTTGGTGACCTGCGGGGCGCGCTCCCAGTCGATGGAGAGCTTGTTGTCGGTCCAGCGGACGACATCGTGCTTGTGCAGGTAGGCGAAGAGCAGCTGGCCGCCGAGGCCGTCGTAGTTGCGCACCCGCTCGCCGGTGACCGGGAAGCGGAACATGCGGTCGAAGATGACCGCGATCTGCACGTCACGGGCCTGCGGCACGCCCTCGCCCGCGAGCTTCACGGCCTCCTTGAAGGCGGTGAGGTCGCAGCGCAGTTCCTCCAGGCCGTACATCCAGAACGGCTGGCGCTGCTTGATCATGAACGGGTCGAACGGCAGGTCGCCGTGGCTGTGCGTGCGGTCGTGGATCATGTCCCACAGGACGAACGCCTCTTCGCAGCGCTTCTGGTCGTGGACCATGGCGGCGACGTCCTCGGGCAGTTCGAGGCCCAGGATGTCGACGGCGGCCTCGGTGACCCGACGGAAGCGGGCGGCCTCGCGGTCGCAGAAGATGGCGCCCCAGGTGAAGCGCTCGGGGGCCTCGCGCACGGCGATGGTCTCGGGGAAGAGGACCGCGGAGTTGGTGTCGTAGCCCGCGGTGAAGTCCTCGAAGGTGATGCCGCAGAACAGCGGGTTGTCGTAGCGGGTGCGCTCCAGCTCGGCGAGCCAGCCGGGCCAGACCATGCGGAACACGACCGCCTCGAGGTTGCGGTCCGGGTTGCCGTTCTGCGTGTACATCGGGAAGACGACCAGGTGCTGGAGGCCGTCCTCGCGGTGCGCGGCGGGCTGGAAGGCCAGCAGCGAGTCGAGGAAGTCGGGCACCTCGAAGCCGCCCTCGGCCCAGCGGGCCAGGTCCTTGCCCAGGGCCTCGTGGTACGCACGGTCGTGCGGGAGCAGCGGGGACAGTTCGCCGACCGCGCCGATCACGGTGTGCACGGCGTGCTCCGCGTCGGCGCGCGACGGAGCGCCCTCGGCCTCGAAGTCGATCGAGCCGTCCTTGGACTGCCAGGGCCGGATCCGCTCCACGGCATCCTTGAGCACGGGCCATGCCGGGTGCTCCACCACCCTGGTCGTCGAAGGAACCCGCTCCCCCGAAGCCTGCTGCACAAGAATTTCCGTCATGTCCCATCCTCCACAGGAGAACCTTGCGTACGCCTGACCGTATACACAGGGCGTTTCTCCCAGCAAGGGGCACCTCAGGAAATTATCCTGCCCTACCCGGGTCGTCGCCGCATTTTTTCCTGTCCGTTACCCCGTCCGACGGCGCTCCATGCGTTCCGGGTTCAGCCTCTGGACGCGGGGGGCAGAGGCGATACGGTCCCAGAGGGCCGTAGGGACGCGGCCCCCCGCCGCCGTCGACGGAAGCGAGTCGGATCTTGAACTTCCTCACCATCGGTCACCGCGGAGTCATGGGCGTCGAGCCCGAGAACACCCTTCGGTCCTTCGTCGCCGCCCAGGAGGCCGGGCTCGACGTCATCGAACTGGATCTGCATCTGAGCAAGGACGGCGCGCTCGTGGTGATGCACGACGCGCGCGTGGACCGCACCACGGACGGCACGGGCGCCATCGCCGACAAGACCCTCGACGAACTGCGCGCCCTGGACGCCGGGCGCGGCGAGCGCGTCCCCCTGTTCGTGGAGGTGCTGGACGCGGTCCGGACACCGCTGCAGGCGGAGATCAAGGACGTCCGGGCGGCCCGGGCGCTGGCCGAGGTGATGAACGACCGGGGGCTGGCGGACCGCGTGGAGGTCGCGTCGTTCCACGACGAGGCGATCGCCGAGATCGCCCGGCTGGTGCCCGGGGTGCGCACGGCGCTCGTGGCGGGACGCTACGGCACGGACGTGGTGGACCGGGCGGTGGCCGTCGGCGCCTCGCGGCTGTGCCTCAACATCCGCCGGATCACCCTGGAGGTCGTGGAGCACGCCCGCAAGGCGGACCTGTCGGTGTTCGGCTGGGTGGTCAACACCCAGGACCACCTGCGGCTGGTGCGGGCGCTGGAGCTGGACGGGGCGACCACCGACTACCCGGAGATCAAACGCACCGGCCGCTTCACGGCGTGAGCGGCCGGACGCCGTACGACGGTCAGACCAGCTCCTTGACCAGCAGCTCGAACGCCAGGTCGTCGCGCTGCGGGATGCCGAAGCGCTCGTCGCCGTACGGGAACGGAGTGGTCCGTCCCGTACGGCGGTAGCCGCGCCGCTCGTACCAGGCGATCAGGTCCTCGCGCACGGTGATCACCGTCATGTGCATCTCGGTCACGCCCCAGCTCTCGCGGGCCTGCCGCTCCGCCTCCGCGATGACCGCCCGGCCGAGCCCCGCGCCCTGGAGGGCGGGGCTGACCGCGAACATCCCGAAGTAGGCGTGGTCACCGCGGTGCTCGAGCTGGCAGCAGGCCACGATCCGGCCCTCGCGCTCCACGGTGAGCAGCCGGCTGTCCGGCGCCTCGACGACCTCCAGCACGCCCTCGGGGTCGGTCCGCTGCCCCTGCAGGATGTCCGCCTCGGTGGTCCACCCCGCGCGGCTGGACTCCCCCCGGTAGGCCGACTCGATCAGCTCGACGAGGGCGTCCACGTCGGCGTCGGTGGCATCACGGAAGGTCAGTGCGGCGTCGGCGGCGGTTCCCATGGAGCGGTTCCTCGATTCGTGCGTGTGTCGTACGACGTGGCCGGGACGGGCCGAGGTTAACGCGCCGCTCCCGGCCCCCGAAGGGGCGGTCCACCCTCCGGACGGCGGGTCGGCGGCGGCGTCCGGCCACTCCCCCTAGGCTCGGCCGCATGGTGCATGTACTCAGCAGCCGTGTCCTGCTCCGCCCCTCCGACCCCGAGCGCTCCCGCGACTTCTACGGCCGCCGCCTCGGCCTCGCCGTCCACCGGGAGTTCGGCACCGGCCCGGAGCGCGGCACCGTGTACTTCCTCGGCGGCGGCTTCCTGGAGCTCTCGGGCCGCGCGGACGCGGCGCCGGCGGGCTCGCCCGACGTGCGGCTGTGGCTCCAGGTGGAGGACGCGGAGGCGGCGCGGGAGGAACTGACCGCACGGGGCGTGGAGATCGTCCGCCCTCCGGTGAAGGAGCCGTGGGGTCTGATCGAGATGTGGATCGAGGACCCGGACGGGACACCGATCGTCCTGGTCGAGATCCCGGCGGAGCACCCCCTGCGGTACCGGCCGGGGATCTGAATCCCCCTCCCCCACCCCGGAACGGTCACCGGCTACACCCGCACCGCGCTCAGCCGTCCCTCCAACTGCGCGAGCAGCCCACCGAGCAGACCGGCCAGGTCACCGAGTTCGGCCGGGCCGAGCCCGGACAGCACCGCGTTCTCGTAGGCGAGCTGCGACGGCAGGATGCCGTCCACCGCCTCACGCCCCGCGTCGGTGAGACGCACGTGCGCCACCCTCCGGTCCCGGGTGTCGCCCCGGCGCTCGACCAGCCCCCGCTCCGTGAGCTGCTTCAGCCGTTTGGTGACGGCGGCGCCCGAGGAGAACGTCTCGCGGGCCAGCTCGCTGGGCGTCAGCTCGTGCCCCGTGCGGCGCAGCGCGCCGAGCAGGTCGAACTCCGGGCGGGTGAGCCCGGCCCGCCGCAGCGGGGCGTCCTCGGCCTGCTGGAAGAGCGCCGCGCAGCGGTTGATGCGGCCGATGATCTCCATGGGGCCGGTGTCGAGGTCGGGGTGGACCGCCCGCCACTGCCGGACGACCTCGGCGACGGTGTCGCGCCCAGGGGCGGACGTGTCCGCGGTGCTCGAGGTGTCCGGCGTGCCGGTGACACCGTCGCCGGCCGATGGCCCTTGGGTCGCCGTCATGGCGATGTGTCCTCCGTGTGCGTCTGCGTGCTGGTGGTGCCGGGGTCCGGGAGGAGACCCTGGCGTCGTACCGTCGCCGCGAGCGTACGGTGTGCCGCCTGCTCGGCGAGCACCACCCGTTCCTGGGGCAGCGCGCGCTGCCACCATTCTCCGGCCGCGGCGTCGGCCGTCGCGCGCAGGTCGACGACGGCGGCGGCGAGTCCGCGGCGGGCGGCCTCCAGGGCGGCGGGCGTGGCCGCGGGGCCGGCCGCCAGGCGGGCGGCGCGCTCGCGGGCGCGGTCGACGGCGGTGAGCGCCCGCTCGAGGCGCCGCCCGGCCCGCCGGTCGGTGACGGCGAGGGCGGCGGCGAAGCCGACCAGGGCGCCGACCAGTGTGTCCACGACCCGGTCGGTGACCAGCTCGCCGGTGGGCTGGTAGCCGGGCAGCTCGGTGACGAGCAGCGCCAGCGGGGTCACGCAGACGCTGCCGAGCCAGTAGTTGCGGCCGATGAGCGCCTCGGCGCCGAAGTTGCAGGCGAGGATGCACAGCACGAGGGCGAGTGGGCCGAGCCGGGCGACCGGGGTGACGGCCGCGAAGAGCAGCACGCCGACGAGGTTGCCGACGACCCGCTGCACGGCCCTGCTCCAGGTGAGCGTGAGGTTGGCCTGGTAGAGGGAGGCGGCGGTGACCAGCGCCCAGTAGGGACGGTCGGCGCCCAGGGCGAGGGAGACGTATCCGGCGAGGGCGCAGCCGAGAGCGGTGCGAACGGCGAGGGGGGCGAGCGGCCCGAGCCGGCTCCACAACGGACGCGGCGCGACCGCCCGCTCGGCAGCCACCCCGACGAGCTCGTCCCGCTCACCGAGCGAACCCTCGTCCCGCCGCGGATCCCCCGTACGCGGTACGCGCCCCGAGCCGCGTACCGCGTCGGCCCAGGCGCGGAGGCGGGCGGGGTCGGTGTCGGCGGGTGTGGCGAGGGCGACCTCGGCGCGGACGACGAGGCGTTCGAGGGCGCGGCGGGTCGTGGAGGGGCGGTTCCGGGCCGCGAGGAGGGTCTGCCAGGCCGCGTGCACGGCGGCGTAGGCGGCGGACCGGGCGCCGGCGCTCTCCTCGCCGCCGCGCGCGGTCTCGGCGTACGCGGCGGCCGTGTGCAGAGCCTGGGCGGTGGCCCGCCGCTCCGGGCCGTGCGGGCGGAGTGGCGCGGGGGCCATGCCCACCAGCCACGCCCACGCCCCGGCCGCCGCGGCGAGCGCGAGGTGGCCGGGGACCTGGCCGAGGGTCTGGGGGACGAACAGCGTGGCGGAGCTGACGAAGGTGAGGATCACATGCGCGGGCGGCCCGACGCGGGTGGCGTCGCACACCGCCTTCTGCACGGCGGCGAGCAGAGCGCCGACGGTGACCAGGACCACGGCGTTCCGGGTGAGGGAGGCGGTGACCAGGGCCACGGCGAGGCCGCCGAGCATGCCGAGGACCACCCACGCGAGCACCTTGGCGCGGGCGGCGTACGGGCGGTGGTGCGCGTACAGGGCGCACAGCGAGCCCGCCATCGTGTACGCGGCGAGGTCGAGCCGGCCGAGCGCCACCAGGAGCAGGCTGGGCGGGGCGACGGCGGCGACCACGCTGAGGGCGGGCTTGAACCAGACGTCGGAGGGTCGCCCGAGGCGCAGCGCGCCGACGACGGGAAGGCGCCGGACGCGCGTGGGGGTGGGGGTGGCACTGCTCATGAAGAGCAAGGTTAACAGGTGTTTTACTTGTAAAAAACAGGGCCGGAGGCCGCCCGCGCCCCCGGGAGCCCCCCGCGTACCCCCTCGCGCTCGCGTACACGCCGTCGGGCACGGGCATCCCCTGATCGTCCGGTGGAGCGGTTCGAGGGGGGTTCGCGTGCACGGACCGGGATCGTCCGGCTGGCTGCTGGTGGCGCTCTGCGCGGCGACCGGCGCCTATTGCCTGCTGCGGATGCGCAGCAGCGTGGAGGAGCAGCGCCGGGCGGCGGGCGGCGAGGCGCTGATGGGGTTCGGGATGGCGGCGATGGCGGTGCCCGCGGCGGTGTTCACGCCGCCGGCGTGGGCCTGGCCGCTGTGGGCGGCGGTGTTCGGGGCGGCGGGGCTGCACGCGCTGTGGGCGGCCCGCGTCTCCGCGGGGCATCTGCACCATGTGGTGGGCGCGGGCGCGATGGTCTACATGGCGGTGGTCATGGCGGCCGCCCCGCGGGGAGCGCACCACGGCGGTGCGGGCATACCCGCGCTGACCGCGGCCCTGCTGCTGTACTTCACGGCGTACGTGCTGGTGACGGGCGCACGGCTGGTGCCGGTACCCGCCCTGGCGGGCGGGCCGGGCGTCGGGCCGCGTACCGGGTCAGGCACCGGGTGGGGCGACCGGCCGGAGCTGGCGCGGGCCTGCCGCCTGTCGATGGGGATCGCGATGGTGGCGATGCTGCTGACGATGTGAGGCCGCGCACGGGACGATCCGAGGGCACGCAAGGGACCGTCCGGCCGCCGGCGCGGGACCGTTGTCTGCGTCACTTCGGACCGCGGGCCCGTATCCAGGGGGCGTCCGCGCTTCTAGGCTGCTGCCATGATCCTCCCCGCGGTCCTGCTGCTGCTCGGCGTGCTGACCGCCGTCGTGGGTCCCCGGCTGCTCGCGCGGGCGGACTGGCCGGACCGTGAACCGGTGGTGGCCCTGTGGGCCTGGCAGTGCGTGATCGCCGCGGTGCTGCTGTGCTGTGCCCTGTCGATGACGTTCAGCGCGGCGGCGGCCTGGCGGGCGGTCGGCGGGCATGTGTTCACCGGCGCGCCGGTCGCGGTCGTGGAGGCGTACACGCTCGGCACGGCGGGCCTCTGGGCGCATGTCACCGCCGTGGTGCTGGCGTGCGGCGGGCTGTGGAGCGGGGCGATGCTGGTCCGGGAGATCGCGCGGGCCCGCGCCCGGCGCCGGGCGCGCCGCGCCGAACTGCGGCGCCGGGCTCCGCTGCTGCCCGGCGAGGAGCCGGGCTCCGACCGGCTCGTGGTGCTGGAGGGCGACCGCCCGGACGCCTGGTGCCTGCCCGGCACCCCGCCCCAACTGGTGGTCACGACAGCCGCGTTACAGCGTCTGAAGGGACGGCAGCTGGACGCCGTGCTGGCGCACGAGCGCGGTCACGCACGCGCCCGGCACGACTGGCTGCTGCACTGCTCGTCCGCGCTGGCGGACGGCTTCCCGCAGGTTCCGGTGTTCTCCGCGTTCCGGGACGAGATGCACCGGCTGGTCGAACTCGCCGCGGACGACACGGCGTCCCGCCGGTTCGGCCGGCTCACCACCGCCCTGGCCCTGGTCGAACTGAACGAGGACCGCGGGGTGTTCGGCCCCTGCCCGACCACGCAGGCGCACGTCCCGGCACGGGTGGACCGTCTGCTGGGCTCCGGCGACCGGCTTCCCCCGAGCCGCCGGCTGCGACTGACCGCCGTCGCCTCGCTGGTACCCGCGCTCCCCGTCCTCGTGGCGTTCCTGCCCGGACTGCGGGCACTGGGGTAAGCCTCCCCCACCACACGGACGCACCGTCTGCCGAGCCCCGGGCCACGGCCGACCGCGGGACGCCGGCTGCCACTGACCGCCGTCGCCTCGCCGATGATGCCCGCGCTCCCCGTCCTCGTGGCTTCCCCGCCCGGACTGCGGGCCCTGAGGGAAGCCTCCCCCACCACACAGACGCGCCGTCTGCTGAGCCCCGGGCCACGGCCGACCGCGGGACGCCGGCTGCCACTGACCGCCTTCGCCTCGCCGATGATGCCGGTGCTCCCCGATCTCCTGGCGTCCCCGCCCGGATTGCGGGCAGTGGGGTAGCGACGGCCCCGACGCGGCCGGACCGTCCCGGGACCGGGCCGGTCCGCGCCCCCTGAGGACCGGGCGGGCCGGGTTCTGGCCCGGACGCCCCCGGTCGGCGAGGATCACCCCATGCGAACCTCCCACGCCCCCGCACCGCCCGCGCCCCCCACACCCCGCGCGCCGGCCCGGTCGGCGGTGGCGGCGGCCGCCCTGCTCGGCGCCGCCTCCGCGCTGCTGCTGGCGCTGGTCGCCGCCGAGTGGCGGCCCCTGCTCGACCTGGACGGCGGCATCTCCCGCACCACGCACCGCTGGGCGGTCGCGGAGGACGGGCTGACGCAGGCGGCCCGCATCCTGACGGACTGGGTGTGGGACCCCTGGACGATGCGTCTGCTGTGCGCGGTGACCGTGGTCCTGCTGCTCCGGCGTCCGGCCGCCCGGTGGACCGCCGGGTGGCTGGTCGTGGCGGTGGCCCTGGCCACGGCCGTGCAGCAGGGGCTGAAGGCGGCGCTCGGCCGGGAGCGCCCGGAGTATCCCGACCCGGTGGACACGGCGCACTACGCCGCCTTCCCGTCGGGGCACGCCATGACCGCGACGGTCGTGCTGGGGCTGCTGCTGTGGCTGCTGCACCGTCACGGCGTGGGACGCGTGCTGTGGCGTACGGCGCTGGTGGTGGCGGTGATCTCGGTGGCCGGCGTCGGTCTCACCCGGGTCTGGCTCGGCGTGCACTGGCCGACGGACGTCCTCGGCGGCTGGCTGTTCGGCGCGCTGACGGTGGTCGCGGCGGTCGCGGTGCACCGGCGGCTGCGTCCCGCGGACGCGGGCACGGCACCGGGCCGGTCCGGCGGTACGCGCCCGCCGTCGTCCTCCCCCGCACCGTCCACCTCGGACGATCCCCCGCGTCGCCCGAGGTGAACGGCAGCCCGAAGAGGGCCCGCGAGGGCCCTTCCAGGTGCGCTGAGTATAGTTGGCTGGCAGCCAGTCAACGCAGGAGTCCAGCATGTCCCCGCGCAGCGCCCTGGTCAATGAAGAGTTGCGTCGGCGTTCCAAGGAGCGGCTGCTGCACGCGGCCGTCGAACTGGTCGACGAGCGCGGGTACGAGGCGACCACGCTGGGCGACATCGCCGACCGGGCGGGCTCCGCGCGAGGGCTCGTGTCGTACTACTTCCCGGGGAAGCGCCAGCTCGTGCAGTCCGCCGTGCACCGGCTGATGCACCGCACCCTGGAGGAGGCGCTGGAGCGGGAGCCGCGCACCGACGACGGCGGGGAGCGGATGGCGCGGGCCATCGACGCGATCCTGGGCCTGGCGCGGGACCGGCCGGTGCTGATGCGCCAGCACATGGCGGGGCTGCTGCAGGCCGAGGGGTTCCTGCCGTGTCCCGAGCAGCGGCGGCTGGCCGAGCTGCTGAGCGACACCGTCGCCCGGCACGGCTCGCGGGACGTCGAGTCCGACTACCCGATGCTGCGGGCGCTGCTGATGGGCGCCGTGTACGCGGCGGTGATGCCGGGCGCGCCCATGTCCGTGCCGATGCTGCGCGCCGAGCTGTTCAAGCGCTACCGGCTGGACTGGGAGATGGGTGTCCCGCCGGACCCCGGGGGGACCGGCGGGACGAAGGAGAAGGACCGGACGGACATGGCCCGGTTCTTCGCGACGGACCCGGAGACTCAGTCGAAGTAGTCCGGCTGCGTCTGCACGTTGAGCTCCTGCATACGGACCCAGCGGGCCGCGTCCGTGCGCTTGTCGTCGATCTTCAGGACGTCGAAGCCCTTGGCGATGTCGTTGGAGTAGATGTAGCCGTTGTAGTAGTACGCCGACCACGAACCGCCGGTGACGATCCGGTCCGTGGAGAGCGGACCGCGCTCGAAGTAGGCGATCTCCTTCGGCTTGGACGAGTTGGTGAAGTCCCACACCGAGATGCCGCCCTGGTACCAGGCCTGGACCATCAGGTCACGGCCGCGGACCGGGATCAGCGAGCCGTTGTGGGCCACGCAGTTCTCGGTGTCCGCCTGGTGGCGGGGGATCTTGTAGTAGCTGCGGAACACCAGCTTGCTGCGGTCGCCCTTGCCGACGATGTCGTAGATGCCGTCCGCGCCGCGGTTCGGACCGATCTCCGCGTTGCAGGTGGCCGCGCCGCCACCGCCCAGCTCGTCGGTGAAGACGACCTTGTCGGCCCTCTGGTTGAAGGTCGCCGAGTGCCAGAACGCGAAGTTCACATTGTCCTGGACGCGGTCGATCACGCGCGGACGCTCGGGGTTCTTGATGGAGAACAGGATGCCGTCGCCCATGCACGCACCGGCGGCCAGGTCCTTCGAGGGCAGCACGGTGATGTCGTGGCAGCCGGTGGTCTTGGAGACGCCCGGGTTGGTGGGCGCGCCCGGGTTGCCGCCGCCGTCCGGGCCCTCACCCGGGAACAGCACGGGGAACCCGACCACGGCGGCCTTGTGCGGGGCCTTGCGCGGCACCTTGATCACGGAGATGCCGTCGTGCGGCGGCTGGCAGTCCGGGTAGGCCGCGTTGGGCGAGTAGGAGGAGACGTAGACGTAGACGTTCTTGCGGTCGGGCACCAGCGTGTGCGTGTGCGAGCCGCAGGCGGTCTCGACGGCGGCGACGTAACGCGGGTTGCGCTTGTCGCTGATGTCGAAGACCTTCATGCCCTCCCAGGAGGACTTCTCGGTGGCGGGCTGCGTGGTGCTGTTGCAGCTGCTGTCGCTGCGCGAGGAGTCCGTGGACAGGAACAGCAGGTTGCCCGAGACGGAGATGTCGTTCTGCGATCCGGGACACAGCACCTGGGCCACCGTCTCGGGCTTCTCCGGGTTGCTGATGTCGAAGACGCGGAAGCCGTCGTAGTTGCCGGCGAAGGCGTACTTCCCCTGGAAGGCGAGGTCCGAGTTGGTGCCGGACAGCACGTCCTTGGGGATGTTGGCCACGTGCTCGATGTTGGCGGAGTGGACGATCTCGTCCTGGCCGGGTATCTCGCCGCTCTCGATGGCGGCGCGGGCCTCGGCCTGGTCGCTGCGGGACACTTCCTTCGCGGCGGCGGGCGAGTCCCCCGGGTCGGGAATCGCCGCGGCGGGCGCGGCGGTGAGCAGCGCGGCCAGCAGGCCGCCCGCGGCCGCGGCAACTCCCAGCCGTCTCCGCCGGGTTCGGGAAACGCTCAACAGGATCACTGTTTTCCTCCCTGGTTCCGTTCACCTCGGAACGGTGTGGCACCGGCAGTATCGTCTTCGGCATGCACATACCAACAGGGGCTCCACGTCATCGCAACAAAGTTTTTTGATCGAAGTTGCGCGGAAGCGTGCTAGGACGGTCATCGACACTCACGAGGTGTTCCGCACCACTGCCGAGCGGGAATACCGCCAGTCACAGGAGGTCCATGTGCACAACCGCCGCGTGCCACGCCTGTCCGCCGTCGCCGCCGGGCTGACCGCGCTGGCCGTCCTCGGGCTCGTGGGCTGCGACTCCGGCGAGGACGACCCCAAGTCGGCCCCCGCGAGCGGCCCTTCGGTGATCGCGCCCGGCGCTCCCGGGGAGGAGAACCGCACCCTGTCGGCCGAGGAGGCCGAGCAGGAGCGCAAGGAGGACGACTCCCCCAACGCCGCGGACGTGTCGTACGCGCGGATGATGATCCAGCACCACGCGCAGGCGCTGGAGATGACTGAACTGGTGCCGGGACGCGCCGAGTCGCCGAAGGTGGTCAAGCTGGCCGAGCGCATCGCCGCCGCGCAGAAGCCCGAGATAGGCGCGATGAAGGGCTGGCTGCGCACCCACGGCAAGACGGAGGCGGACGCGGGCCACGGGCACGACCACGCGACGATGCCCGGCATGGCGACCGAGGCCCAGCTGAGGCAGTTGCGGGCGGCCGAGGGCAAGGCCTTCGACCAGCTGTTCCTCACGCTGATGATCACGCACCACCAGGGCGCGATCACCATGGCCACCGAGGTGAAGGGCCAGGGGAACAACATCCTGGTCGAGGAAATGGCGGACGACGTGGTCGCGCAGCAGACCAGTGAGATCAACCGGATGCGCGACCTGCTGTGACGTTCCGCCGGGACGGCGGTCCGCTCAGCGGCGGGCGTGGCGCGGGGACAGCAGCCCCGCGTCGCGCGTCCGCCCGATGAGGCGGAGCGCCCCGCGCCGGCTGTAGCCGGTCTGGTCCATCACGGCGAGCACCGGGTCGGCGCCCCGCTCCTGCGCGGCCCGGTACGCCCGGGCCACGACCGGCCACCCGGCCCGCCCGCCCGGGGGCTCCTCCCGGTGCGTGCCGCCGGTGCCCTCCCCCGGCTCCGGCTCGGGCTCGGCGCCGCAGGCCCGCGCCAGCGGGCCCTCGATCCAGTCGGCGAACACGGCCAGGTCCTCCAGTGCGAGCGCGGGGCGGGCCTGGACGTCCTCCACACAGACCCAGCCCTCGCCCACGGACGCCAGCGCCTCGATCGTGGCCCCGTCACGGAAGGCCAGCCGCACATGGAGCCACCGGGTGGAGCGCTCGCCCTCCCGCACCTCCCACGCGGGCCACACGGACACCGCACCCTCCGCCGGAGAGCGATCGGAAAGTTGAAGAAAAGATGCCTCGAGCACACAGGCAACGTAACGGGGCGATCAGTTTCCCTCCGTAGGAACACGCACCCCGGACGGCGGACGGCACCCTGTCAGCGGAGCGCGGGCGGTGCCATGCTGGGAGGCGCCGGCGGTCTCCCGCCGGTCCCCCTCGGGGTGAGGAGTTCCCCGTGCTGCGTGTCGCCGTCGTCGGAAGCGGGCCCAGCGGGTGCTACACGGCCCAGCATCTCGTCCAGCTCGATCCGGGGGTCCGGGTCGACGTCCTCGACCGCCTGCCCTGCCCCTACGGCCTGGTCCGCTACGGCGTGGCCCCGGACCACGAGAAGATCAAGTCCCTGCAGGGCAGCCTGCGCGCGGTGCTGGAACACGAGCGGGTGCGGTTCCTCGGCGCGGTGCCGGTCGGGCCGGACGGGGTGCCGGCGGCCCGGCTGCGGGAGCTGTACCACGCGGTGGTCTACTGCGTGGGCGCCGCCGCGGACCGGCATCTGGGCGTCCCGGGCGAGGGCCTTCCGGGGAGCTGGTCGGCGACCGAGTTCGTGTCCTGGTACAGCGCGCACCCGGACGCCGCCGACGCCGGGTTCCTGCACGGGGCGCGGTCGGCCGTGGTGGTCGGCGTGGGGAACGTGGCCGTGGACGTCACGCGCATGCTGGCGCGCGGGGCGGGCGAACTGCGCCCGACCGACATGCCGCACGCGGCGCTGACCGCCCTCGCGGCGAGCGAGGTCGAGGAGATCCACATGGTCGGCCGGCGCGGCCCCTCGCAGGCCCGCTTCACCACCAGGGAGCTGCGCGAACTGGGCACCCTGCCGGACACCGCCGTCCAGGTCGACGCGGCCGAGGCGGCGCTCGACCCGTCGTTCGCCGACCCGTCCGGCCTGCCTCCGCCCCGGCGCCGCAACGTCGAGGTGCTGCGCGGCTGGACGGCGCCGCCGCAACCGGACGCCCGGCGTCTGATCCGTCTGCGGTTCTTCCTCCGCCCGGTCGAACTGCTCGCCCGCGAGGGCCGGGTGGGCGCCGTGCGCTTCGAGCGGACGGCGCCGGACGGTCGGGGCGGGGTCACCGGGACGGGCCGCTTCGAGGAGGTCGAGGGGCAGCTGGTGCTCCGCTCGGTCGGGTACCGGGGGGTGCCGCTGGAGGGGCTGCCGTTCGACGCGGCGACGGGCACGGTGCCGCATCTCGGCGGGCGGGTGCTGCGCGGGGGCGCCGTCGCGCCGGGCGAGTACGTCGCGGGCTGGATCAAGCGGGGCCCGACCGGCGTCATCGGCACCAACCGCTCGTGCGCGAAGGACACGGTGACGTCCCTGCTCCAGGACGCCCCGTCCCTCACCGCCCGCGCCCTCCCCGACGACCCGCTGCCGGCCCTGCGCGCCGAGGGCGTGGACCCGGTCCCCTGGCAGGGCTGGCAGGCCATCGAACGCGCCGAGTCCCGCCTGGGCGCCTCCCTCGGCCGGGGCGTCGTCAAGCTCCCCGACTGGGAGTCGCTGCTGACGGCGGCCCGGGGCGGGGACGCGTCTGTCCCCCGGTCGTAGCCCTGCCTAGCGCGTGACGGCCGCGGCCGCCGGCCGGGGGTCGACCGGTGTCAGCACGCCCAGGCGGTCCTCGATCTCCTGGGCGGCGGCCAGACACAGGTCCTCCCGGAACGCACGGCCCACCACCTGCACGCCGCACGGCAGCCCGTCGCGGATCCCGGTCGGCACGGCCACCGCGGGCACCCCGACGAAACTGGTCACCGTGCAGAGGCGCATGCCGACGGCGACCCGCTCGCGTCCCGCCGCGTCCCGCGACTCGAGTCCCGGCTCGACGGGCGGCTCGGTGAAGACCGGCCCGAGCAGCAGCGGGAAGGCGTCGAGGAACTCCGCCCAGGAGCGGCGGATACCGAGCCAGGAGCCCATCAGCCGCATGAGTTCCGCGGCGTCGGCGCGCGGCGTCCTCTCCAGGGCGAGCTGGATGTAGCGGTCCCCGCCGTCGCCGAGCAGCTGCCGCACGGCCGGCCAGGTCGGCGCGAACTCGGTCAGCGTGATCCTGCCGTACGCCTCGAGCGCCTCGTCGTGCCGGGGGACGTCGGCCGTCTCCCGCACGTCGTAGCCCGCGTCGCTCAGCGCGTCCGCCGCCGCGGTGAGCGCCGCACGGACGACAGGGTGCACGCCCCGGCCGCCGGGGTCGGCGACGAGCGCGACCCTGACCGGTCCCGGCAGCGGTGCGCCGTCGAGCGGCACCGGCACGGCCCGGGGGTCCCGCGGATCGGTCCCCGCCAGCGCCTCGTACGCCAGCCGCAGGTCGGCGACCGTGCGGGCCAGCGGCCCGTCGGTCACCAACGCCTGCGAGGCCGGTCCGGGGTCGTCAGGACCGAGGACACGGTGGTCGGCGGGGAACCGCCCGGGAGTCGGCTTCAGCCCCGCGACACCGCAGAAGGAAGCCGGGATCCGCACCGATCCGCCGGAGTCGTTGCCAAGACCGAGGGCCGCCATGCCCGTGGCGACGGCCACCCCGTCACCGCCGCTGGAACCGCCCGGGGTCCGGCTCGGGTCCCACGGATTGACGGTGTCGCCGAACAGCTCGCTGCGGGTGTGCATCCCGGCCAGAACCAGCGTGGGCATGTTGCTGTGGCCGATCGGCACGGCCCCCGCCGCGCGGAGCCGGGCCACCGGGGGCGCGTCGGCCGCCGCCACGAGGTCACGGAAGCGCGGCAGCCCGAAGGTGGTCGGCACGCCTTCGACCGGCGTGGTCTCCTTCACCGTGAACGGCACGCCGGCCAGCGGCCCGAGCTCCTCGCCCGCCGCCCGCCGCCGGTCCGTGCGCGCCGCGTCCTCACGGGCCCGGTCGGCCATCAGCTGCGTCACCGCGTTGACCCGTGGGTTGACCTCGGCGATGCGTTCCAGATGGCTGTCGACCAGGTCGGCCGCCGAGATCTCCCCGCTGCGGACCGCCGCCGCCTGGTCGGCCGCCGTCATGGCCCACATGGTGTTCTGCCCGCTCATCGCGTTCTGCTCCTCTGCCGCATGCTCCGTGCCCGACCCTACCCCGTAATCGATACACTCGTATCGGAAAAAGGAGGTCGCCGGACCATGCCCAAGCAGGTGGACTACGCGAGCAGACGCCGCCGGATCGCCGAGGCCGTCTGCCTCTTGGCGGACGAGCGGGGACCGGAGGGGGTGAGCATGCGAGACGTGGCCGCACGGGCGCAGGTCTCCCTGGGCGCCGTGCAGCGCTGCTTCCGCACGAAGGAGGAGATGCTCCTCTTCGCCGTCGGACACGTCGGCGAGCGCGTCACGGAACGGGTGCGGGCGCGCCTGGCCGCGAGCCCGGCACAGTCGGCCGCCACCACGCTGGGGCACGCGGCCGACGAGGTGGCGCTGGTGCGGGAGGAGCACCGCGCCGAGGCGCGGATCTGGCTCGCGTTCGTCGCCCGGGCCTCCGTCAGCGCGCCACTCGCCGCCTCGCTGAGGAGCAGCTACGCGCCCCTCCAGGAGCTGTTCGTCCGACTCGTCACCGAAGCGGCGGAGAGCAGGCCGGATGCCGGGGACACGGCCCCGCCCGACGCGGTGCGGGAGGCCCGCACGCTGCTCGCCCTCACCGACGGCCTCACCAGCCATGTCCTCATCGGCCATCTGACGCCGAAGGAGGCCGAGGACGTGCTGCACGCCCACCTGTCCGGACTGTGGGAGCGCCTCGGCGTCACCGCTCCGGGGCAGAGGGGCTGATCGCGCGCCCCAGGCACGATCACCTGCCGATGATGCCGCCATCGGCCGAATAAATCCCCAGGCCTGTACAGGTCCCGCTTTGCGATGCTTGTCGCCGGTCCGGAGGTTGGCCGCCGAATGATGTTCACGAAGACATCGATGAGGGAGAACGGTATGGAGCCGGCAGAACTCCACCGCGCGGTTGAGGCAGGACGGGCGACTGCTTCGGAGCTGGGCCTTCAGGTCGACGACGCGATCGTCGTCCACAACTCGGACCGCGTCGCGCTGCGCCTGGTCCCTTGCGATGTCCTGGCCCGGGTCGCACCGTTGGGGCATCTGGCCGATTCCGAGTTCGAGGTAGAGGTTGCCCGCCGTCTCGCCGACGTCGACGCGCCGGTGGCCGAGCTCGATCCTCGGGTCGAGCCCCGGGTCCATGTGCGTGACGCCTTCGCCGTCTCGCTATGGACCTACTACGAACCGGTGGGATCAGAGATCGCGCCGGCCGACTACGCAGACGTGTTCGTGCGGCACCACGCCGCCCTCCGGCAGATCGATCTGGACGCACCGCATTTCACCGCCCGAGTCGCCGTGGCACTGAGGGAGGTGAACGACCGGGAGCAGTCTCCCGAGCTGCCCAAGGGTGACCGGGCACTCCTCAGCGACACGCTCAGTGGACTGAGCGCCGCGATCGGCAGCGACAAAGCCGGCGACCAGCTGCTGCACGGGGAGCCTCACCCGGGCAACCTCCTGAACACGAGGAGAGGGCCGCTTTTCGTAGACCTCGGCACCTGCTGCCGCGGGCCGGTCGAGTTCGACCTCGCCCATGCGCCCGAGGACGTGGGGAAACACTATGCGGGGGCTGACCCCGACCTGATCCACCGGTGCCGCGCCCTGAACTGGGCGATGTTCTCCGCCTGGCGCTGGCGCCGGGACGACCAGATGCCCGACCGGGGTCACTGGCGAGTGGAGGGCCTCAACCAGGTGCGCGCCGCACTCGATCGCTGCGGACCGGCCTGAACGTGAGACAGAGGGGCCGCCGTCCCGGCCGGACACGTCCCAGGTGTCAGGCCCGCGCGCCCCGTGCCGTCTGGCGGCGTGCCGCGGTGAGGAGGGCGTCGAGGAGGCCCGGGAACAGGGCGTCCAGGTCCTCGCGGCGCAGGCCGTTCATCTTGGCGGTGCCCTCGTAGACCTGCTGGATCACGCCGCTCTCGCGCAGCACGCGGAAGTGGTGCGTGGTGGTGGACTTGGTGACCGGGAGGTCGAAGCGGGAGCAGGACAACGCGGCCTCGGCGTCGGCGAGTTCACTGACGATGCGCATCCGGACGGGGTCGGACAGCGCGTGCAGCACTGACTCCAGCCGGATCTCGTCCCGCGCGGGATGCGGCAGGACGCGGGGGCTGGGAGGGGCGGTCGTCACGGCGTCTCCATGGTGCTCCGGGAGCCTACATTGTACGAGAACCCTCGTAGTTTGACATCTTCCGTACTACGATGGCTATCGTACGAGTCGCCCACCCGTCGTCCCCTTCCCCACGGAGCCCCTCGTGAGCACGCTCTTCGAGCCGTACACCCTGCGCGCCCTGACGATCCCCAACCGCGTGTGGATGGCGCCGATGTGCCAGTACTCGGCCGCGCCGGACGGCCCGGAGGCCGGCGTGCCGCACGACTGGCACTTCGCGCACTACGCCGCCCGCGCCACCGGCGGCACGGGACTGATCGTCGTCGAGGCCACGGCGGTGTCACCGGAGGGCCGCATCTCGCCGTACGACCTCGGGATCTGGAACGACACCCAGGCCGAGGCGTTCCGCCGGATCACCCGCTTCCTCGCCGCGCAGGGCACCGTGCCGGCCATTCAGCTGGCGCACGCCGGGCGCAAGGCGGCGACCGACCGGCCCTGGAAGGGCGGGGCGCCGCTCGGGCCGCACGACCGCGCCTGGCAGCCGGTCGCGCCCAGCGCGGTCCCCTTCAGTGAGCGCCACCAGGTGCCGGACGAGCTGAGCACGGAGCAGATCCGGGAGATCGTCGGCGACTTCCGGGCGGCCGCCCGCCGTGCCCTCGCCGCCGGTTTCGAGGTCGCCGAGATCCACGGCGCCCACGGCTACCTGATCAACGAGTTTCTCTCGCCGCACTCCAACCACCGCACCGACGCCTACGGCGGCTCGTACGAGAACCGCACGCGGTTCGCGTTCGAGGTGGTGGACGCCGTACGTGAGGAGTGGCCGGACGACAAGCCGCTGTTCTTCCGCGTCTCCGCCACGGACTGGCTGGACGCGGACGGCTGGACCCCGGACGACACCGTGCGTCTCGCCGCCGGTCTGCACGCCCGGGGCATCGACCTGCTCGACGTCTCCACCGGCGGCAACTCCCCCGGCGTCCGCATCCCGACCGGCCCCGGCTACCAGGTGCCGTTCGCCGCGCGGGTGCGCCAGGAGACGCCGATGCCGGTCGCCGCCGTGGGTCTGATCACGGACGCCGGGCAGGCGGAGAAGATTCTCGCCAACGGCGAGGCGGACGCCGTGCTGCTGGGCCGTGAGCTGCTGCGCAACCCCTCCTGGGCCCGGCAGGCCGCCCGCGAGCTGGACGCGCGGGTCCGTGTGCCGGACCAGTACCACCTCTCCGTCTGACCTGCTCACCGCTTCCGTCTCACGCCGGCGGCCCGGAAACCCGCTCAGGGTTTCCGGGCCGCCGGCGTCGGTCGTTCCTGGCCGAATACGGACCACGCGAGGCGTTGACCAGAAAGCGCTTTCCCTCTACGTTCCGTTCATCGACGTGACCGGGACGTGACCGTTGAACGGATTCGGCCCGCACGTCGTACAGAGTGATGAACATTGTTCATCCACATGGCTCGACACCCCCACACCTCGACAGAAGGAACGACATGACATCCGCGACACGACCGCGCACCCCACGGCGCGCACTGACGGGCGCGCTCGCCACCCTCGGCCTCTCGGTTGGCATGGTCCTGACGACCGCGGCCCCGTCCGCGCAGGCTGCCACCTGGCCGTCCCCGAACGGCAGCCAGGGCGTCTCCTCCACCATCTCGGTGTCCGGCACCAAGGACTACGGGATGAAGCGCCTCTACGGCACCGGTGACCTGGGCTCCGGCGGCCAGGACGAGGACCAGGGCCCGCTCCTTAAGCTGGCCGACGGCGCGGTGCTCAAGAACGTGATCCTCGGCGCCCCCGCCGCCGACGGCGTCCACTGCGAGGGCTCCTGCACGCTGCAGAACGTCTGGTGGGAGGACGTCGGCGAGGACGCCGCCACCTTCAAGGGCAAGTCGTCCGGGGCGGTCTACACCGTGAGCGGCGGCGGCGCGAAGGAGGCCAGCGACAAGGTCTTCCAGTTCAACGGCGCGGGCACGCTGAACGTGTCCAACTTCGCCGTCCAGAACTTCGGCACCTTCGTCCGCTCCTGCGGCAACTGCTCCACGCAGTACAAGCGGACGATCAACCTCAACTCCATCGAGGTGACCTGGAAGGGCGGCCGCATCGCCGGCATCAACACCAACTACGGCGACAGCGCAACCCTGCGGAACATCACGATCGTCGGCGACAGCAGCAAGAAGATCGTGCCGTGCCAGAAGTACATCGGCAACAACACCGGCAAGGAGCCCAGCAGCAACGGCTCCGGCCCCGACGGCACGTACTGCAAGTACAGCTCGTCCGACATCACCTACCGGTAGTCCCCCCCCACGGGCAGCGGCCGTACGGGCGTCCCGCGCGGCGCCCGTACGGCCGCGGGCCTTCTCCCCGTCCGCACGCGTGCGGTCAGGTCCCGCCCACCAGCGAGCGCACCTCGCCCTCCAGCCCCCGCCGGTAGTCCGCGTACGCGGCCCGCAGCGCGTCGCCCGGCCAGCCGGCGGGGAGCAGGCAGGGCGGCAGCACGGGGTCGGCGAGCAGCTGGCGCACCACGGCCGCGAACAGGGTCAGCCGCTCGGCCGGACGCCCGGTGCGCCCCACGTGCCCGAGCAGCTCGCGGGCCTCGTCCGACCAGGCGTCCAGCGGCCAGAGCCGTGCGGCGAGTTGGGCGGCGGGCCGCGCGGGGCGGGCCGTACCGCGTTCGGCCACCTCGTCGAGAGCGGCGGGCAGCGGGCGTTCCAGATTGGCCGGGCGCAGCCACACCCCCTCGCGCAGCTCGGCGAGGCGCAGTCCGGCCAGCCGGGTGCGCAGCTCCGCCCGTTCGGCGGGGCCGCGCCCGGTCGCGGTGACGACCACCAGCTCCCAGTCCCCGTCCCACGCGCGGGTGCGCGGCCGTACGGACTCGTCCTGGCGGCGCTGGCGTTCCAGGAGCCGGTCGCTGAGGCGGTAGCCGGTGTCCGTGCGGCGCAGGTCCCCGGCGGCGACCATCCGGCTCAGCGCCGCCCGCAGCGTCGACCCGCCGAGGCCGAAGCCCTCCATCAGCCGTCCGAGCTCCCGCGCCGGAAGCTCTGGCGGATGGGCGCCCAGCAGCAGGCTGAGGACGACCGACCGCGCGGAGAGCGGGCGCAGCCGCGGCCCGTCCGGTGCCGGCTCCGCCGGGTCGTCGCTCCGCATGAGCCGTACTTTAGGCCCCCGTTCGGGCCCGGTTTCCTTCAGGTGTTCTCGCTCCGCCCCCGTACAGGGGGCTGACCGACCGGCACGGCTGAGGGGACGCGCGCCAATGTGTTGCACTATTGCTGCACCCGCAGGGATAGTGCAACACTCAGTCATGACCCTCACGCGTGCCGACGAATCGCAGCGGACCCCCCACGGACTCGGCGCCCTCGGCGGCGCCACCCACGACGTCACCAACCAGCCCCCTCACCCGGCGCCGTACGACGCCTCGGACGACGTCGCCCTGCTCGAAGGGGTGCGGCGGGAAGGCGCGGGCTGGGCGGAGGAGGACCTGCGGCGGCTGGGACGGCTGGCGGGGAGCGAAGAGGCGCAGGAGTGGGCCGAGCAGGCCAACCGTCACGAGCCCGAGCTGCGCACCCACGACCGGTACGGGCACCGCGTCGACGAGGTCGACTTCCACCCGAGCTGGCACCACCTGATGCGCACCGCCGTCGCGGAGGGGCTGGCCGGCGCGCCCTGGGCGGACGACCGTCCCGGCGCGCACGTGGCCCGGACCGCCGGCGGACTCGTCTGGGGCCACACCGACGCGGGACACGGCTGCCCCACGTCGATGACGTACGCGGCGATCCCGGCCCTGCGCAAGCAGCCCGAGCTGGCGAAGGTCTACGAGCCGCTGCTGACCAGCCGTGAATACGACCCCGGGCTGCGCGTGCCGGCCGAGAAGCGCGGGCTGCTGGCCGGCATGGGGATGACCGAGAAGCAGGGCGGTTCCGACGTCCGCACCAACACCACCGCCGCGACGCCGACCGCCGAGCCCGGCGTGTACACCCTGCGCGGCCACAAGTGGTTCACCTCGGCACCGATGTGCGACGTGTTCCTGGTGCTGGCCCAGGCGCCGGGCGGGCTGTCCTGCTTCCTCGTGCCGCGGGTGCTGCCCGACGGCACCCGCAACACCTTCCGCATCCAGCGCCTCAAGGAGAAGCTGGGCAACCGCTCCAACGCCTCCTCCGAGCCGGAGTTCGACGGGACGGTGGCCTGGCTGGTGGGGCCCGAGGGCCAGGGCGTGAAGACCATCATCGAGATGGTCAACTGCACGCGCCTCGACTGCGTCATGATGTCGGCGGCCCTGATGCGCAAGACGCTCGTCGAGGCGGGCCATCACGCGCGGCACCGCAGCGCCTTCGGGGCGCGCCTGGCCGACCAGCCGCTGATGCGCAACGTGCTGGCCGACCTCGCGCTGGAGTCCGAGGCCGCCACGACGCTCACCCTGCGGCTGGCGGGCGCGGCGGACCGCGCGGTGCGCGGGGACTCCGGCGAGGCCGCGTTCCGGCGGATCGCGACGGCGGTCGGCAAGTACTGGGTCACCAAGCGCGGCCCGGCCTTCACCGCCGAGGCGCTGGAGTGCCTGGGCGGCAACGGTTACGTCGAGGACTCGGGGATGCCCCGCCACTACCGGGAGGCCCCTCTGCTGTCGATCTGGGAGGGCTCGGGCAACGTCAACGCCCTCGACGTGCTGCGGGCGCTCGGCCGCGACCCGGCGACGGCACAGGCGCTGTTCGACGAACTGTCGCTGACGCGCGGCGCGGACGCCCGGCTGGACGCGGCCGTGGCCGGGCTCGAGGACCAGCTGGCCGAGGGGTCGCAGGTGACGGCCCGGCGGCTGGTGGAGCGGATGGCGCTGACGCTGCAGGCGTCCCTGCTGGTGCGGCACGCGCCGGCCGCGGTCGCCGACGCGTTCTGCGCGACGCGGCTCGGCGGCGACTGGGGGCACGCCTTCGGCACGCTGCCGGCGGGGGCCGGGCTGGACGCGATTCTGGAGCGGTCGCTGCCGGGGCGGGAGTGAGGCGGGGGTCCGGGCCCGGGTGAGGCGAGGCCCGGACCCGGGTGAGGCGGGCGGGGCCTTGCCGCGTGGGAGGGCGGTCGATCAGGCCGTCCGCCGCGGGGCCCGCCGCACCGCTCTGACCTGCGGTCATGCCGTGTCCGACGGTGACTGTCAGTGGCGGGGTGCACACTGGCCGGTGTCCTGATCGAGGACGTCGAAGGCGATGTCACGGAGGTGATCGGCATGACCGAGGTACTGCTCGCCGTGGGCACCCGCAAGGGCCTGTTCATCGGACGCCGGCGAGGCGGCTCCTGGGAGTTCGACGAGTCCCCCTACTTCAAGGCGCAGGCCGTGTACTCGGTCGCGCTCGACACCCGGGGGAAGAGCCCTCGGCTGCTGGCCGGCGGGGACAGCGCGCACTGGGGGCCGTCGGTGTTCCACTCCGACGACCTGGGCCGCACCTGGACCGAACCGGCCCAGCCGGCCGTCAAGTTCCCGCCCGACACCGGCGCTTCGCTGGAGCGGGTCTGGCAGCTGCACCCGGCGGCGGCCGAACCGGACGTGGTGTACGCCGGTACGGAACCGGCCGCGCTGTACCGCTCGGAGGACCGCGGGGAGTCCTTCGAGCTGGTCAGACCGCTGTGGGAGCATCCCACCCGCTCCAAGTGGGTGCCGGGCGGCGGCGGTGAGGGGCTGCACACCGTGCTGACCGACGCGCGCGACCCGCGGGCGGTCACGGTGGCCGTCTCCACCGCGGGCGTGTTCCGCACCCTGGACGGCGGCGCGAGCTGGGAGCCGTCCAACCGCGGGGTGTCCGCGGTCTTCCTGCCCGACCCCGACCCGGAGTTCGGGCAGTGCGTGCACAAGGTCGCCCGGGACGCGGCCGACCCGGACCGGCTGTACCTGCAGAACCACTGGGGGGTCTACCGCAGTGACGACGCGGGCGCGCACTGGACGGACATCGGCGAAGGGCTGCCCTCGACGTTCGGGTTCGCGATGGTGACGCACCCCCACCGCGGCGACACGGCGTACGTGTTCCCGATCAACGCCGACTCCGACCGGGTCCCGGCCGGCCGGCGATGTCGCGTCTACCGGACCGGGGACGCGGGACGCAGCTGGGAGCCGCTGTCGGCGGGACTGCCGCAGGAGGACCACTACGGCACGGTGCTGCGCGACGCGATGTGCAGCGACGACGCCGACCCCGCGGGCGTCTACTTCGGCAACCGCAACGGCGAGGTGTACGCGTCCGCGAACGACGGTGACACCTGGGAGCAGTTGGCCGCCCATCTGCCGGACGTGCTGTGCGTGCGCGCAGCGGTCGTCGGATGAGGTCCGTGCGGATCCCGCCGGGTTCGGGCCACGGGTTGATGGCCGCTGCCGGCACGGCAGTAGGGTGACGCCCGTGGCACCACGACCCTTGAACGAGATCGTCGAAGCGGGCTGGGCGCAGGCCCTCGAACCGGTGGCGGGGAGAATCGCCGCGATGGGGGACTTCCTCCGCGCGGAGATCGCCGCGGGACGCACCTACCTCCCGGCGGGGGCGAACGTCCTGCGGGCCTTCCAGCAGCCCTTCGACGAGGTACGCGTCCTGATCGTCGGGCAGGACCCGTACCCCACGCCGGGGCACGCGGTGGGCCTGAGCTTCTCCGTCGCGCCCGATGTGCGCCCCCTGCCCGGCAGCCTGATCAACATCTTCCGCGAGCTGAACAGCGACCTTGGCCTGCCTCAGCCGTCGAACGGCGACCTGACCCCGTGGACCGAGCAGGGCGTGCTGCTGCTCAACAGGGCGCTGACGACGGCCCCGCGCAAGCCGGGCGCCCACCGCGGCAAGGGCTGGGAGGAGGTCACCGAGCAGGCGATACGCGCACTGGCCGCACGGGGGAAGCCGCTGGTCTCCGTCCTGTGGGGGCGGGACGCCCGCAACTGCCGTCCGATGCTCGGTGATCTGCCCGCCGTGGAGTCGGCGCACCCGTCGCCGATGTCCGCGGACCGCGGGTTCTTCGGCTCGCGCCCGTTCAGCCGGGCCAACGACCTGCTGATCCGTCAGGGCGGGCAGCCGGTGGACTGGCGCCTGCCGTGACCGGAGCCGGCTACCTCGCCGTGGACTCCGGCGGCTCCGGACTGCGGGCCGTCGTCGGGGCGCCCGGGCGCGGTCCGCTGGCCCGGGCCGCCTCGGACGTGCCGGTGCGCACGGGCGGGCGAGGGCTCGACCCGGTGCACTTCATGGAGCAACTGGTGCCGATGACGCGGGCGTTGTGTGCCGAGGCGGGTCTGGAGCAGGTGGACACGGCCGCGATCGGCGCGGCGGGGATGGCCAGCCTGGGCGACGCCCTGCGCGCGGAGCTGCCGGACGGGTTGGCCCGGGAACTGGGCGTCACACGGGCGGCGTTGGCGGCCGACGCGGTCACGGCCTACGTGGGCGCCCTCGGGCCGCGCCCCGGCGCGGTGATCGCGGCGGGCACGGGCCTCATCGCGCTTGGCACCGATCTGTCCTGCTGGCGGCGGGCGGACGGCTGGGGTCATCTGCTCGGCGACTGCGGCGGCGGCGCGTGGATCGGGCGGGCCGGACTGGAGGCCGCGCTGCGCGCGCACGACGGGCGGGACGGCGGTTCCGTGCGGCTGCTGGCGGACGCGGAGGAGATGTTCGGTCCGGTGACCGGGCTGCCGGGGCAGGTGTACCCGCGCGCCGACCGGGCGGCGGTGCTCGCCTCGTTCGCCCCGCGCGTGGGCGCGTGCGCGGAGGACGGAGACCCCGTGGCGCTGGACATCGTGCGGACGGCGGCCCGGCACATGGCCGGCTCGGCCGCCGCGGTGTGCCCGGCGGAGGGCGCGCCGGCGGTCGGCTGCACCGGCGGGCTGTTCGGGCTCGGGGAGGTGCTGCTGGCGCCGCTGGACGAGCGGCTGGCGGAGTTGCTGCCGGGCGCGCGGCGGGTGCCCGCCGAGGGCGGTCCGCTGGACGGGGCGGTGCGGCTCGCCGAGGACCTTTCCGCTGGTCCGCTCGCTCTTCCGGGTGACGAGAGGATGCTGTGCGTGACGAGCACGGGGGGAACGGACATCACCCTCACGGCCGACACCCGTACGTAACTCATCCGACAAAACCGGACGGATACCGCTCACCTGCACCCTCCCCGAACAGGAGGCCCCCGGAAGCCACTAACATGCGGCAACATGAGCACCCCCACTGGGCCCGCGTCCGGCCTGCCCGTACGAATGCCGCGCCCCCGCCAGCCCGGACGGCACCGCCGTCCCGAACCCCTGGTGGCTCCCGAGGACGCGCCCGCGCTCGTCCTCGCCGTGCCGGGTAAGCCCAGTAGTGCCACCCGCTCGCTCGCCGACGAGGTCGTGAGCATCGCACGGTCCGAGCTGCCCGGTCTCGACGCCCGGATCGGCTACCTCGACGGGGGTGACGAGGAGTTCCCCTCGCTGACCTCCGTCCTCGCGCACGCGGCCGAGGAGCGCACCGCCCGCTACGAGCAGGCGCGTGCCGCCGGTTCCGACGTCAAGGAGCCCGACGGCCCCGTCGCCGTCGTCGTGCCGCTGCTCGCCGGCCCGGACAGCGCGCTGCTGCGCCAGGTCCGCCAGGCCGTCATGGACAGCCGCGTCGCCGCCGAGCTGACCGACGCCCTCGGCCCGCACCCGCTGCTCGCCGAGGCGCTGCACGTGCGGCTCTCCGAGGCCGGTCTGGCCCGCGCCGACCGCGCCCGTCTGTTCACCGTGGCGACCGCCGCGGACGGCATCATCCTGGCCTCCGTGGGCGGCGACGAGGCGGTGCAGGCGGCCGGCATCACCGGCATGCTGCTCGCCGCGCGCCTCGCCGTGCCGGTGATGGCGGCGGCCCTCGACCAGGAGGGCTCCATCGCCTCCGTGGCCGAGCAGCTGCGCAACGCCGGTTCGCAGCAGCTGGCGCTGGCGCCGTACCTGATCGGCCCGGAGATCGACGCCTCGCTCGTCGAGGAGGCCGCGAAGGAGGCGGACTGCCCGGCGTCCGAGCCGCTCGGTCCCTACCCGGCGATCGGCAAGCTGGCCCTGGCCAAGTACACGACCGCCCTGGGGATCGCGCCCCAGCAGCCCCAGAGCACCCCGGCCCGCTGACGCGGGCGACTCATCCGCAGGACGCCTGAAGGGCCCGCTCCGGTGACCGGAGCGGGCCCTTTGGCGTGGGGTGCGGATGTCCCGGCCGGTCAGCGGGCGGCCGCGCCGGCCCCCACGCGCCTGCCAGCGGAGCCCGACGGTGTCCGCAGCGGGGCCGACAGCTCCGCGAGGGTGCGTTCCAGGCTGTGGAGGTGGGCCAGGGCCGGTTCCGTCGTGGAGGGCGCCGTGCGCGGTTCGACGTCGCGGCCCGTCGTGAGGGCCTCGACCGCCGCCTCGACGCGCCAGCAGGCCGCGGCCAGGCGGGCGTCGTGCGAGGCCTCCGGGTCGGCGGCGACGGCGACCAGGCCGCGGATCTCGCGGGCGCAGTCGTCGAGCAGGGCGAGCACCTGGCGGGCCCGCCGCTTGCGGCCGAGCATCGGGTTCAGCGGGTGGACGAGGGGCGCCACGGACTGGCGTACCCGGGCGAGGAGCTGTTCCAGTTCCGCGGCCTTGGGCGCCGGGTCCGCGTCCGGGTCGCCGGCCAGCCGTGCGGCCGTCCGCGCCGTGCAGGCGTGCACGCAGCGCAGCGCCCGCTGGATCCAGGCGTCGGTGACGCTGTGCGTGGACACGGGCAGCACGAGGACCACCGCCAGCGCCGCGCCGAGCGCGCCGACGCCGGTCTCCGCCATGCGCAGGGCGAGCAGGGACGGGGTGAGCACGCCCAGCAGGCCGTACAGCATGGCGGCGAGGACCGTCACCCAGAGCATCATCCAGGTGTACGAGAGGGCCGCCGTGTAGAAGATGCCGAAGACGGAGACGGCGACGACCAGCACGGTGAGCGCCGCGTCGCCGTGTGCGGGGACGGCGACGAGCAGGGCGAGGCCGGCGCCGATGACCGTGCCCAGCACGCGGCGGAAGCCGCGCACCAGGGTCTCGCCGCGCGAGGTGGTGTTGACGAACGCCCACCATGTCGCGCCGACGGCCCAGTACCAGCGCTCCCCTGACACCAGCTGGCCCACGAGCAGGGCGAACCCGGCGCCGGCCGTCGCCTGGACGGCCTGCCGGGTGGTGATGCGGGCGAGCCCCGTGCCTCCGGGCGGCGCCGGCACGGCCACCGGGGGCAGCCGCCGCTCGTAGCACCACAGGCCGAAGCGCACCGCGCCCGCGGTCGCCACGGACAGCAGCACGGAGGCGGACAGCTCGGCGAGCTGGCCGGTCCGGGCGTGCAGGAACTGCGCCGCGAAGAAGGTCATGAAGGCGAAGATGCCGAGGGCGTGTCCGCGCGGCCCCCAGCGCCTGGCGTACACGCCGGTCCCGACCACGGCGAGGAAGGCCGCGTCCCGGGCCACCGGGTGGTCCTGGAGGACCGCGGCGGCGGCCAGTACGGGCAGGCCGGCGGCGGGCAGGAGGGCCGTGGTGACGGCCTGCCCGCGGACGGTGGCGTCGGTGACGGTGAACAGGGCGAGGAGCGCGGCGAGCCCGCCGGTGATCGCGCCGGTGAGGGAGTGCCCGGCGAGCCCGCAGGCGACGACGGCCAGCCCGATGCCGAGCACGGCCCGCGTCGCGAACCGCAGCCGGATCCGTCCCGGATCCGGAGCCATGAACACCTTCTTCAGCACCTACCGCCCCCTGGCATCTCGTACGACATGTGTCGTGGCATGAAAAAGGCGCCACGGTTTCGCAGCGCCATCGACACACCTATATCAGCATCTCTGCCGCCAGTGGCTCAACCGAGCGCTGCCGGAGTGGGCCGTTGGTACAGTCGTCACGGCATCCTCTGGGCCATCGCCGTGCCAATGGCCGACTTCGGAGCGACGACCTCGTGGCCGTGGACGAACTCGACACCCGCATCCTGCGGCTGCTGCTGGAGCAGCCGCGCACCAGCGTGCGTGAGTACGCGCGGATCCTCGGCGTGGCGCGCGGCACGCTCCAGGCGCGGCTCGACCGCATGGAGCGCGAGGGTGTGATCACCGGCACCGGCCCGGCCCTCTCCCCCGCCGCGCTGGGCCACCCGGTGCTGGCGTTCGTGCACATCGAGGTCACCCAGGGGCATCTCGACGAGGTGGGGGACGCGCTGGCCGCGGTGCCGGAGATCGTGGAGGCGTTCTCCATCACGGGCGGCGGCGATCTGCTGACCCGGGTGGTGGCCCGGGACAACGCCCATCTGGAGGATGTGATCCAGAAGCTGATCGGGATGCCGGGCGTGGTCCGCACCCGTACCGAGGTGGCACTGCGGGAGCGGGTGCCGCACCGGCTGCTGCCGCTGGTGGAGTCGATCGGCCGGTCGGCACGGAGCTAGCCCCTGCCATGCTGGACGCATGAACGCACTCGGCACCCTCTCGGTCGTCTTCGATCTCGACGGAACACTCGTGGACAGCGAGCCGAACTACTACGAGGCCGGGCGCCGCACGCTCGCCGAGTACGGCGTCCCGGACTTCACCTGGGCGGAGCACGAGCGGTACGTCGGGATCAGTACCCGCGAGACCATCGCCGACTGGCGCCTCCGGCACGGCCTGTCCGCGTCGGTGGACGAGCTGGTGGCGGTCAAGAACCGCCACTACCTGGAGCTGGCCCGGACGAAGACGACGGTGTTCCCCGAGATGCGCGCGTTCGTGGAACGGCTGGCGGACGAGGGCGTCCGGATGGCCGTGGCGTCGGGATCCTCGGCCGAGGCGATCGACGTGATCCTGTCCGGCACCGGCCTGGACACGTGTCTGCGCACCGTGGTGTCGGCCGACGAGGTCGCCCACGGCAAGCCGGCCCCCGACGTGTTCCTGGAGGCGGCGCGGCGGCTCGCCGCGGAACCGGCGGACTGCGTGGTGGTCGAGGACGCCGCGCCGGGCGCGGCCGCCGCGCACGCGGCCGGAATGCGCTGCATCGCCGTGCCCTACGTCGCCGCGCAGGCGGACGCGCCGGAGTTCGCCACGGCGGGTCTGCTGCTGCGCGGCGGCCAGACGGAGTTCACGGCGCGGGCGGCCTGGGACTGGCTGACCGGGACCGCCCGACGGAGCTGACCGGCTCGGGCTCGGGAGCCGCCGGACGCCGTGCACGAGGCCCGCTTCCCCGAGCGGCCGAAAATTCTTTCCTGAACAGTGATTGTTACGCGCTCCGCGTCCGTACTTCCTGGTGTTGGGCCGTTCATCATCCAGGAGGCACGATGCGCATCTCGCGCGGCACGGCAGGAACCGCGTTCGTGGGCGGAGCCATGATTCTGACCCTCACCGCGCTCGCCTATCCCACCATGCTGGGCGTACAGACCTCATCCACCTCGCAGGACCGGGTGGTGGCCAACACGAACTACGGCCCCCTGACCGAGCAGGACCGTGACTTCGTGGTGAAGGTGCGCGCGGCCGGACTGTGGGAGCACCCGCTGGGGCTGCTCGCGATGGAGCGCGGTACGACGCCGGAGATGAAGGAGGCGGGCGAGCATCTGGTGGTCGGGCACGGCCGGCTGGACGCCAGCTGCCGCAGGATCTCCCTGGAGCTCGGCATCACGCTGCCGAACCAGGCGTCGCCGCAGCAGCAGGGGTTCGTGGAGACGGTGAAGGCCACGAGCGGCAAGGAGTTCGACTCCACGGCGGTGAACATCATGCGCGTGACGCACGGGCAGATCTTCCCCGCGATCGCCAAGGTCCGCGCGAACACCCGCAACACGCTGATCCGGCAGCTGGCGGACCAGGCCAACGACACCGTGCTCGACCACATCACGGTCCTGGAGAAGACCGGTCTGGTCAATCACGAGCAGGTGAACTTCCAGCAGACCAGCCCGCCTAAGCTGCCGAACGAGCAGGTGACGCCGCCGGCGCCGCAGGCGGGCGCGCCGGTGCTGGCCCTGCCGATCCCGAAGGAGCTGGAGGACCTCAACACGGCCTCCCCGGCGCCGTCGCCCTCCGGCACGGTGCGCTGACGCGTCCGCGGTCCGCGGTCAGGACCTGCGGCGGGGCTTGCCCCGTCGCGGGTCCTTCGCCGTTCCGCCGCCGGTGCCCCGCCGGGCACGGCCCGCGGCCCCGGCGGACGGCTGCCGACGGCGTCCGCCGTCGCTCCGGTCCGACCGGTCCTTCTTCTGCTTCGCCTGCTTCTCCTGCGCGGGCTGCGGCCGGCGGCCGCGGGTGCTGTTGACGGTCCGGCCGCGCACGATGCCGATGAAGTCCTCGACCAGGTCCGTGGTCGCCGCCTCCGGCCAGGCCAGACCCACGCTCGAGGCGGGCGCGTCCTCCAGGGGGCGGTGGGTGAGGTCCTTGCGGTGGTGCAGCCGGGCCAGCGACAGGGGCGCCACGAGCACGCCGATCCCGGCGGCGACCAGCTCGATCGCGTCGGCGGTGGTGGCCGGGCGTTCCAGGGCGGGGCGGCCGGGCAGGGTCTCCCAGGCGAGCACGTCGTCGAGGGGGTGCAGCACGATGTCGTCCGCGAGGTCCTCGACGGTGACCGAGTCGGCGGCGGTGACCAGATGGTCCTTGGGGACCACGACGACGGTCTGCTCGGTGTAGAGGGGGATGGCGCTGAGCACCGTCCGGTCGACGGGGAGCCGGACGAGACCGGCGTCGGCCTCGCCGTCCAGCAGCATCCCGTGCGCCGGCGCCGGGGGCGCCTGGGTGAGGGTCAGCGGGACGTCGGGCTGCCGCTCGTTCCAGACGCGCACCCACTTGTCGGGCATCACGCCGGGGACGTACACGAGGCGGAGCGAGGGGGACACTTCCGGGCCGGTCACCTGGCCAGGTTACCGGCCGTGGTCGGCGGCCGTGCACACGCTCGATACCCTGGACGCCATGACGCAGCACCAGAGCACCCAGACGATGAAGCCCGCGACCGCGGCGAAGAAACTGGGTGTGTACCTCGATGCCACCCCCGCCGAGTTCCGGGAGGGCGTGGTCTCGCGTGCGGAACTGAACGCGCTCCAGACCGATCCTCCGCAGTGGCTGCGGGACCTGCGGCGCGACGGCCCGCACCCCCGCCCGGTGGTCGCGGCCAAGCTGGGCGTCTCGATCTCCGGTCTGGCCCGTGGCGGGGTGACCGAGCCGCTCACCACCGAGCAGATCGAGGCGCTGAAGGAGGAGCGCCCCGAGTGGCTGGAGCGGGAGCGCGCCACCCAGGCCGAGGTCCGCAAGGAGGCGGCCCGGCTGAAGAAGCGCGGGAGCGAGGGCACCGAGGGCGGCGCCTGAGGTCCGCCTCCGACGGCACAGACACCCCCGGCCGGGTCCCCGGTCCGGGGGTGTTCCGCTTCCGTTCCCCCCCCCCGCATGACGGGACATGACGGGAAGCGGACACCGTCCCACCCCTTCCGGAGAACAGATATATGCACCACCATGTGGCGCTATCGCACGCGCCCGTGGCGGCGCGGCCGACCGTGCCCGGGGTGGGACATGCACGACACCAGGTGGAAGCAGGCCGTCGAATGGCTGGCCGCGGCGGCCACGGACCCGCAGGAGTGCAAACGCCAGTGGGACCGCGGTCAGGGCACGGCCCTGCTCGCGGCCGGGCGGTACTGGGACGTGCTGAGCGTGCCCGACCGCCTCGGGCTGCTGGCCCTGGATCTGCTGTGGAGCGATCCGCTGGAGATGCCCGGGCCCACGCTGGTGGACGTCACGGCACGCCGTGTGGGCTTCTTCCTGCCGCCCGACCCGGGCAGCGAGTGGGTGGGCTTCGGGGTACGGCACGTGGGACGCGGGTCCTGGGTGGCCGTGCCGCCGCCGTACCGGCCCTCCGGACGGCTGGAGTGGCTGGTCCCGCCGGACGGCACCGGCACGCTGCACGCGGCGGAGCCGCTGGAACGGGCGCTGCGGCGGGCGACCGGGACGCTCGCGGTGCTCGCCCCGGTCAGCGCGGAGCCGGCCGGTCCGGACTGCTGGTGAGCTCCGGTTCCGGCGCCTCCTCGGCCGCGGCCGCCTCGGACGACTCACGGGAAGACATCCCCTCGGGCGTCTCGCCGGACGGCATGGCCCCGGACGTCTCCGTCTCCGGGGCCAGCAGGGGGACCGGGACGCGGAACGGCACGGTGGGCGCCGGGCCGTGGTCGTTCGCGGTCATGACGGCGAACGACGCCCACGGCCCGTCCCTGTGCCCCGGGACGGTGCATCCCTTCGCCCGCCACTCCGCGACGAGTTCCGCGTAGATCGGTGTGTTCGCCACATGGCCGCCGGTCAGTTGCGCGTACGGCCGGTTCACGGCGCCGTGCCCGAGAAGGCGCCGCGCCGTCTCAGTGCTGTCCATGCCGGAGCAACGCGCCGCCGTGCGCCGGTGGTACGCCGTGGGCTCCACCTCCGCCCCGCGGGGGTGACATCGTCACCCGGTCGGCCGTACGCGTCGGGGAGGCGGGGTTTGACCCTCGACCTGGTCGAGGCGTCAGGGTCCGAGGTGTGGAGAGCGAGATGCGCAGCATTGGTGAGATGGCCCGCGAGAGCGGGCTGGGCGTCAGCGCCCTGCGGTTCTACGACCGTGCCGGTGTCCTGGTCCCCGACCAGGTCGATCCGGTCACGGGCTACCGCTGGTACGCGCCGGAGCAGCTCGGCGAGGCCCGGGTGCTGGCCCGGCTGCGCCGTGCCGGTATGCCGCTGGCGGACGTCCGGCTGGTCCTGGCCGGCTGGACGGCCGCCGACACCGAACTCGTACGCCGGCTCCTCGAGGCGCATCTGCGCCGGCTGGAGAAGGGGCTGTCGGCCGCCCGTGCCGAGTTCTCCGCGCTTCGTGACCTTCTCGACGACAGGGAGGACCCCCTCATGACCTCACCCCTTTCCGCCGCCCGGCTGTCCGTGTCCGGCCCCGGTCTGGCCGCCGCGCTGGACGCGGTCCGCTTCGCGGCCGGGACCGACCCGGAGCTGCCGGTGCTGGCCGGCGTCCATCTCGACGCCGAGGGCGACGCCCTGCACCTCGTGGCGACCGACCGCTATCGGATGGCGGTGGCCCGCACCGCGGCGAGCGGGCAGGGGGGCGGCCGCGTGCAGGCGACCGTGCCGCTGCCGCTCGCCGACGCGATGCGGTCGCTGCTGGACGGCGAGGACGAGGTGCGCCTCACCGTGGACGACGGGCGCGTGACCCTGGAGGCCGGTGACCGGCAGACGGGCGGGCGCTGTCTGGGGCAGGACTTCCCGGACTACCGGCGCCTGGTGCGGCTGCCCGCCGGACGTCGTGCGGAGGTGAAGGTGCCCGCGTTCACGGAGGCGGTGCGCACGGGTCCGGTGCGGCTGCACGAGGACGGCGGGGCGACGTGCGAGCTGACGGTGCTGGAGGTGTCGGAGGACGGCCGGGTCGCGCCGGTCCCGGAGGGCGCCGACGGCCCGGACCTCGTCGCGGTGAACCGGGCGTTCCTGCTGGACGCGCTGGCCGCGGCGGCCGACGACCGGCTCGTCCTGGAGTTCGGCGCCCCGACGGCCCCGCTCGTGATCCGCGGGGCCGGCGACGAGCACACGTTCTCGCTGCTGATGCCGGTGCGACTGTCCGACTGAGCCGGACGTCTTGTCCCCGGAGCGCACGACGGCCCGGGCGGCTCCCTCGCGGGGGCCGTCCGGGCCGTACGCACGGGCGGCGGGGGTCAGCGGTCGCGGCCGCTGTCCTCCATCGGCTCCAGCGTCTCCGCGGCGGGCGTGCCGCGCTGGGCCAGCAGGCCGTCGGGCGGGGGCGTGCCGCGTCCGGCCAGGCGCATCGCGATCGGCTCGGTGTAGCGGGCGGTGAGCGGTCCGAGCACCACCAGGACCAGGACGTACGCGGTGGCCAGCGGGCCGAGCTGGGGCTCGATGCCGGCGGTGACGGCGAGTCCGGCGATGACGATGGAGAACTCGCCGCGCGCCACCAGCGTGCCGCCCGCGCGCCAGCGGCCCTTGACGGAGATGCCGGCCCGGCGGGCCGCCCACCAGCCGGTGGCGATCTTCGTGAGGACGGTGACGACGGCCAGGCCCAGCGCCGGGAGGATGACCGGCGGGATGGACTGCGGGTCGGTGTGCAGGCCGAAGAAGACGAAGAACACCGCGGCGAACAGGTCGCGCAGCGGGGCGAGCAGGTTGTGCGCGCCCTCCGCGACCTCGCCGGACAGGGCGATGCCGACGAGGAACGCGCCGACGGCGGCCGACACCTGGAGCTGCTGGGCGATGCCGGCGACCAGCAGGGTCAGGCCGAGCACGACGAGCAGCAGCTTCTCCGGGTCGTCGCTGGAGACGAAGCGGGAGATCACGCGTCCGTAGCGGACGGCGACGAAGAGCACGAGACCGGCGACGCCCAGCGCGATGGCGAGGGTGACGCTGCCCGCGGCGAGGCTGACGCCGGCCAGCAGGGCGGTGATGATCGGGAGGTAGACGGCCATCGCCAGGTCCTCGAGCACGAGGATGCTGAGGATGACCGGGGTCTCTCGGTTGCCGAGCCGGCCCAGGTCGCCGAGGACCTTGGCGATGACGCCGGAGGAGGAGATCCAGGTGACGCCCGCGAGCACCACGGCGGCGACCGGGCCCCAGCCCATGAGCAGGGCGAGGGCGGCGCCGGGCAGGGCGTTGAGCGTCATGTCGACGAGACCGGCGGGGTACTGCGTCTTGAGGTTGGAGACGAGGTCGCTGGCCGTGTACTCGAGGCCGAGCATGAGGAGCAGCAGGATGACGCCGATCTCGGCGCCGATCGCGACGAACTCCTCGCTGGCGCCGAGCGGCAGCAGGCCGCCCTCGCCGAACGCGAGGCCGGCCAGCAGGTAGAGGGGGATGGGCGAGAACTGGAGGCGTCCGGCGAGGCGGCCGAGCAGGCCGAGACCGAGGATGATCGCGCCGAACTCGATGAGGAAGATCGCGGAAGAGTGCACGCGCTCACTCCCGCCCGAGGATCTCGGCGGCGGCGTCGATGCCTTCGCGGGTGCCGATCACGATCAGGGTGTCGCCGCCGGCGAGCCGGAAGTCCGGCGCGGGCGACGGGATCGCCTCCGCGCGACGCAGGACGGCCACGATCGACACTCCCGTGTCGGTGCGCATCCGCGTCTCGCCCAGCAGGCGTCCGTTCCAGTGGGAGACCGAGGACAGCTCGATGCGCTCGGCGACCAGGCCCAGGTCGGTGGTGTGCAGCAGGTTGGGGCTGTGGTGGGCCGGCATCAGCGCGTCGATGAGCGCGGCCGACTCGGCGACGCTGAGCCGCAGCGAGCGGGCGCAGGCGTCCGGGTCGTCGGAGCGGTAGACGTTGACCGTACGGGCGCCGTCGCGGTGCGCGATGACGGACAGGTGCTCGTGCTCACGCGTGGTGAGGTCGTATTTGACACCGATGCCCGGCAACGGTGTCGCGCTCATCCGTGGAGCAGGCACAGCCCGTCCCCTTCCCGTCTTCTTCTCAAGCCGTCCGATGTGCGGGGGCTGAACGGACCGGCGCACGGCACCAGGTGGCCACCCTCACTGCCGTAATGGTGCCATCCCGCCATTCGGCCGGAACATGGGTGTTGCCACGGATGGACAGCCCGCGGGACCACGGCGAGGATCTCCGAGGACGTCGTGTCCCCGCAGGTCAGCGGGGTGTACCGGACAAAGCGCAGGAATCGGATGCGTAGCGGACCGCCCGCGTGGGTACTCGGTGGCATCTTCCGGGGACGGGAGTGTGTGGTGGACGACACGGTGATCGTCGGAGTGGACGGCTCCTCCTCCAGCCTCGCCGCCGCCGACGTGGCGGCCGAGGAGGCTCGGCTGCGTGGGGCCCGGCTGCGCATCGTGCACGCGTTCACCCGGCCCGCGGACCTGGATCCGATGATCCACGGGGTGCTGGCCGAGACGGAGCAGCGGATCCACGAGCGCGTCCCCGGACTGGAGATCACCCGCACCGTGGTGTCCGGCGACGCCCTGACGGTGCTGGGGACCGAGTCGCGGCACGCGGTGCTGACCGTGCTGGGGCGGCGCGGCCGGAGCCTCTTCGGCGACCTGCTGCTGGGCTCGACGGCCATGCAGCTGGCGGCGCACGGGCACGGCCCTCTCATGGTGATGCGCGGGCGGCCCGACCCCCGGGGTCCCGTACTGCTGGCCGCGGACGGCTCGCCCGCCGGGAACGCCGCCGCGTCCTTCGCGTTCACGGAGGCAGAACTGCGCGGGGCGCCGCTGACGGCCATGCACGTCTGGAACACCTGGAGCGAGCCCACGCCGTACGAGGCCCCGGGCGATCCGCTGAGCGTGGTGGTGGACCTGGATCAGCTCGAACTGCGTCACCGGCGGCTGCTGGAGGACGCGATGCGGCCCTGGATGGCCGCGCACCCTGAGGTCGTCGTCCAGCCGCGCCTCGAGCGGGGCCGGGTCCGGCAGGCGCTGCTGGAGGCGACGCGCGAGGCGCAGCTGGTGGTGGCCGGAGCACGCGGCCACGGCGGGGTCGCCGGCATGTTGCTCGGCTCGGTCAGCCAGGCCCTGCTGCACCACGCGGACTGCCCGGTCACGGTGGTGCGGTCACTGTGAGCTGAGGGGGCGTCAACCCCCTCAGCTCCGTTCCGTCAGCCGACGCGCTTGATGGGCGGGCAATGCCATCGCGCGTCGATGACCTCAGGGCGCGGGAGGTACATGCGCAGCGCGGCGTACCAGATGCCCTGCTGCGGCGTGGGCAGCCAGTTGGACTCCCGCTCGGGCCCCGGCGAGTCCGGCTGCAGATAGAGGGTCAGACTCCCGTCCTCGTCTGTGACCAGCCCTCGGGTGCGGTCTCCGACGGAGTACCGGTTGATCGGGTTCGGGATCAGGTTCCGGTCCTCGTCGTAGGCGGTCAGCGACCAGAACGCGTCGACCGGGGGCATCGACCCCGCCTCGAAGCGCAGCTCGTAGCGGCCGGTGGTCAGCGTCTCGTCGGCGTCGTCGGTGAAGGCCGTCAGGTAGACCGCTTCCTCGGGATCGTTGACGGCGATGCCCACCAGGGACTACTCCGCGGCCCGCCTGAGAAAGTCGTCCCCGTAGTGCCCGACCTCCCCCTGCGGGTAGCGCCAGCCGTTGACCAGCTCGGCCCACTGGCCGCTGAGCAGCTGCTGTTCGAGCATGGGCACGGCGGTGGCGGCGGCCCGGATCAGGCCCTCCTTCACCGGCTCCGGCTGCGCCTCGACGTCCAGCCCCGGGCCGATGCCGATCTCCGCGAACTGCCGGAGCAGGACGTCGTGGTGCGTCGGCAGAGGGTTCTCGGCCAGCGCCGCGTTGAGCGTCTTCCACGGACCGAGCGGATCCTCGGCGGGGTCGACCGGTACCGGTACGTCGCGGCGTTCCGGGAGCGTGGCGCCTTCCTCGCCGAGCAGGTGGAGCGGTGTCAGCCGGTACTGCCGCTGCAGCGCGTGGACGGCTGGGAGGTCCTCCTCGCCCTCGACGAGGGTGCGCCCGACGATCAGGACCCACGGGGTGGGGGCGGTCGCCGTGCGGCGCACGCCCTCCGGGAGGTCCCCGCTCCAGCCCGGGCCGATGAGGGCGAAGTCACCGGCCTGCGATCCGGTCGCCCGCATGCCCACGTAGTCGTAGTTGTCGGAGGTGAAGGCGACCAGTTCGAAGGTGAAGTAGCGGGCGCCCATGTCCGGATGCGAGAGAATGAGGGGCTCCTCCCGCAGGTCCGCCCACGCCCAGGAATACAGCGTGTCGATGTTGGGTGACACGCCCGCCCTGTCCGAGACGTCCCAGAGACCGCGCGCATGCCAGAAGTGGTTGACGGCCATGTAGGGCGTCGTTTCCGTCTCGGGCTTCTGGGTCACCCAACGGTGGCGAAGCTCTGCGTTGTAGAGGTAGGGGAAGCCGTAGACGAAGGCCTGCTGCCCCAACGTGTACGCGTACTCGCGGCGCCAGTCGTCCACCCGGCCGGTCAGCGTCGGCTTCACCGAGTGCCATGCCACGGGCAGGGCCCGCGTCACCTTCCGGGCGCGATCGATGGTGTCCCCCGGGTGACGTACGGCCGCCGCGGTGGCCTTTCCGGTGGCGGCCGCCGCCTGGCCGATGCCGGCTGCCGCCGCGGCGAGACCGTGGCGCAGCCCTCGCCCGGGATGGTTGCTGTTGGTTGAGGCCATCACCGCGTTCCTCTCTCCTGAGGCTGGACGGCACAACGTGCGGCCACCTTCGCGGGGTTGCCGGGCCGGTGCTCGAACAAGCACCTTCTCTTCGAGTAGATCACCACGTCCATACCCCGGCAAATGGGGCTCGTGAGCCGGTCCGCACCCTCGTCACGCGAGGAACGACAGCCGCACCCGACGCTCGGCGTTGTCCTTGTTGGTGTCGACCAGGCAGACCGACTGCCAGGTGCCCAGCTCCAGGCGGCCGTTGATCACCGGGAGGGTCGCGTGCGGCGGGACGAGAGCCGGGAGGACGTGGTCGCGGCCGTGGCCGGGGCTGCCGTGACGGTGCTGCCAGCGGTCGTCGGCGGGCAGCAGGGTGTGCAGCGCGGAGAGCAGGTCCTCGTCGCTGCCGGCGCCGGTCTCGATGACGGCGATGCCGGCCGTGGCGTGCGGCACGAACACGTTGAGCAGGCCGTCCCGGCCGGCCGCGGTGTCCCGCAGGAAGGTCTCGCAGTCGCCGGTGATGTCGACGACCCGCTCGGCGGAGCCGGTGGTGAGGGTCAGGACTCGGGTGGTGAAGGCGTCGGACATGCGCCCATCCTGACGCACGCGGCGCGCGTCCCGCGCCTCGGCGGAGCGCGTCCGGGAAGATCCACCGCACCTCGGGTGTTGGTGGAAGCGTGAACCATGTGCGCGAGGTCGAGGTGGTCGTCGTCGGCGCCGGGCAGGCCGGACTGTCGAGCGCCTATCACCTGCGGCGCACCGGCTTCGAGCCGGACCGCGACTTCGTGGTGCTGGACCACTCCCCCCGGCCCGGCGGCGCCTGGCAGTTCCGCTGGCCCTCGCTGACGTACGGCAAGGTGCACGGGATGCACGCGCTGCCCGGGATGGAGCTGACGGACGCCGATCCGCTGCGGCCCTCCGCCGAGGTGATCGGCGCGTACTTCGACCGCTACGAGCGGATGTTCGACCTGCGGGTGCGCCGCCCGGTGGACGTGCGCGCGGTGCGGGAGGGGTCCGGCGGGCGGCTGCTGGTGGAGACCTCGCACGGCACCTGGGCGACCCGCGCGCTGATCAACGCGACCGGCACCTGGGACCGGCCCTTCCGGCCCCGCTACCCGGGCCAGGAGACCTTCCTCGGACGGCAGTTGCACACCGCGCAGTACCCAGGTCCGCAGGCGTTCGCCGGGCTGCGGGTGGTCGTGGTGGGCGGCGGCGCGTCCGGCACCCAGCATCTGCTGGAGATCGCTCCGTACGCGGCGGCCACCACCTGGGTGACGCGGCGGCCGCCCGTCTGGCGGGAGGAGCCCTTCGACGAGAACGCGGGCCGTGAGGCCGTGGCCCTCGTAGAGGAACGCGTCCGGCAGGGGCTGCCCCCGCGCAGCGTGGTCTCCGTGACGGGGCTGCCGCTGAACGACGCGATCCGGCGGGGACTTTCGGACGGGGTGCTCGACCGCCTGCCGATGTTCGACCGGATCGAGCCCGAGGGTGTGGTGTGGGACGACGGGCGCCGGGTCGCGGCGGACGTGATCCTGTGGGCGACCGGGTTCCGGCCCGTGATCGGCCATCTCGCGCCGCTGCGGCTGCGGGAGCCCGGCGGCGGGATCCGCGTGGAGGGCACCCGGGTGGTCGGCGACCCGCGGATCCACCTGGTCGGCTACGGTCCCTCGGCCAGCACGATCGGCGCCAACCGGGCCGGACGGGCGGCCGTGCGGGACATCCGGCGGCTGCTGGCCGAGGAGCCCGCCGCGGCCTGAACGGCGGTCACGGCGAGGACGGCCGCGCGGACTTCTCCGCGGTCTTCTTCCGTTCGGCCTCCGCCTCCGCCACATTGCGCTGGTGCTCCGCGAGGTCCGCGGTGAAGCGGGTCTCCCCCGGCCGGACCGTGACGAAGTACAGCCAGTCGCCCGGGGTGGGGTTGATCGCGGCGCGCACGGCGTCCTCGCCGGGGTTGTCGATGGGGGTCGGCGGCAGCCCCATGCGCCGGTAGGAGTTGTACGGGCTGTCGACCTCGGTGTCGGCGGGGGTGGTGCGCGCCGTGGTGCGGCTGAGGGCGTAGTCGACGGTGGAGTCCATCTGCAGCGGCATGCCGCGCTCCAGCCGGTTGAAGATCACCCGGGCCACCTTGCCCATGTCCGCCCGGGTGGCGGCCTCGGCCTGGACGATGCTGGCGACGGTGACCGCCTGGTAGACGTTCATCGCGTTGCGCTGCGCTCCGGCGGCGACGGGGGCGCCGTTGAACTTCTTGTTGGCCGTGTCGACCATGCGGGCCAGCAGCTTCTGCGGAGTGGCGTTCTCCGGGAGCGGATACGTGTCCGGGAAGAGATAGCCCTCGGGGTTGCCCTCCGCCTCGTTCGGCAGTCTCAGATGCAGCTTGGCGAGGGACTTCTTCGTGGTGCCCGCGGGCAGGTCGAGGGTCTTGTCGATGGTGGCGTAGACCTGGCTCGCCCGCCATCCCGCGGGGACGACCAGGGTCTCGGGGCGGGGCTCCTCCTCGTCGGCCATGATCAGCAGCGGCACCGCCACGGCGGTGCCGGCCACGACGGCCCCGAGCGTCGCCAGGGCGAGACGGCCGCGGCGCGTCAGTCGGATCGAGTTCCGTGACGGAGTGTTCGTCTGCATGCGGGCACGGTAACCCGCATATGGTCATAAACCCGGCATATTTTCAGCTTGTCGGCTCCAGTCGAGCGTCCCGTCGCACGAGGGCCGCGTAGCGCCCTTCGCGCTCCAGCAGCTCCTCGTGGGTGCCGCGTTCCGCCACGCGGCCGGAATCCAGGACGACGATCTGATCGGCGCCTCGGACGGTGGACAGCCGGTGGGCGATGGTGAGGGTGGTGCGGTCGGCCGACAGCGCGTCGATGGCGGCCTGCACCGCCGCCTCGGTACGGGTGTCCAGCGCGCTGGTGGCCTCGTCGAGGACGAGCACCGGAGGGTCGCGCAGGATGGTCCGCGCGATCGCCAGGCGCTGCTTCTCGCCGCCGGAGAAGCGGTGGCCCCGTTCGCCGACGACGGTGTCGTACCCGTCCGGCAGGGCCGCGATGTGGTCGTGGATCTGGGCGGCCTTCGCCGCCGCGTGCAGCTCCTCGTCGGTGGCGTCGGGCTTGGCGAAGCGCAGGTTGTCCGCGACCGACGCGTGGAAGAGGTACGTCTCCTGGGAGACGACGCCCACCGCGCGGGCCAGGGTGTCGAAGTCGAGGTCGCGCACGTCCACCCCGTCGAGGGTGACCCGCCCGCCCGTGACGTCGTACAGCCGCGGCACCAGGTGGCCGAGCGTGGACTTGCCGGCGCCGGTCGGGCCGACCACGGCGAGGCTCCCGCCCGGCAGGACGGTGATGTCGATGCCGTCGAGAACCGGGCCGCCCTTGCCGTCGTAGCCGAACGAGACGTTCTCGAAGCGGACCTCGCCCTTGACCCGATCCAGCCGCACCGGGTCCTCGCGCTCGGTGATGTCGACCGGCAGGTCGAGGTACTCGAAGATGCGCTGGAAGAGGGCGAGCGAGGTCTGGATCTGCACGCCGGTGGACAGCAGGCTCACCGCCGGGCGGAACAGGCCCTGCTGGAGCGAGACGAACGCGACGATGGTGCCGATCGACACCCCCGGGCCGCCCGAGTGCAGGGCGAGGCCGGCCGTCCAGTAGATGACCGCCGGCATGGCGGCCATGACGATCGTGATGACCGCCATCCGCCAGCGGCCGGCCATGTTCGACCGCACCTCCAGATCGACGAGGCGCTCGGACTCGTCGGCGAAGCCGGCGGTCAGCGAGTCGGAGCGGCCCATCGTGCGGCCGAGCAGGATGCCGCTGACCGACAGCGACTCGGTGACCGTGGCCGCCATCGCGGCCATCTGCTTCTGACGCCGGGTGGTGATCTTCTTGCGTTCGTTGCCGACGCGGCGGCTGATCCAGACGAAGACCGGCAGCAGCGCCAGCGACACGACCGTCAGACGCCAGTCCAGCGCGAGCATCGCCACGATCGTCGCGACCACGCTCGTGAGGTTGGAGACCAGCGAGGTCGCCGTGGAGGTCACGGTGGCCTGCATGCCGCCGATGTCGTTGGCGATGCGGGACTGCACCTCGCCGGTGCGGGTGCGGGTGAAGAAGGCGAGCGACATGCGCTGCAGACGCCCGTAGACGGCGGTGCGCAGGTCGTGCATGACCCGCTGGCCCACGGTCGTGGAGATCAGGGTCTGCAGCACGCCGAAGACGCTGGTGAGCACGGCGCTGAGGATCATGCCCAGCGCCAGCAGGCTGAGCAGGCCGGTGCGGCCCTCGGGCAGCGCGACGTCGAGGATCGCCTTCAGCAGGAACGGCGAGGCGACCGACACGAGCGACGACGCCCCGACGAGCAGTCCGACGATCGCGAGGCGGCCCCGGTAGGGACGGAAGAGACGCAGGATGCGCCGCACCTGCCGGGGTTCCTGCTCGGCTCCGGCGGGCGGCGTCCATGCGGGTGCGTGGTCGGGGTGCATGGTCTCCTTCGGGGTGCGGCTCTCGGTGAACGGTATTCATTGTTACCCATACTCACAATGAGCGACATCCTGATAATGTTCCCGCATGACCGCCCCCGACCCCGACGGCCTGCTGGCCGAGCAACTGCTCCGGCTCACCCGCCGGGTGCATCGCATCCAGAAGCGCCATCTGGAGCGGCGCGAGCTCGGCATCACTCCTGCCCAGTCCCGGCTGCTGCGCACCCTCGCGCACTACAGCTCACCGCCCCGCATGGCCGACCTCGCGGAGCGGCTGGAGGTGGTGCCCCGCGCGGTGACCACGCTGGTCGACGGGCTGGAGGCGCACGGCACGGTACGCAGGGTCCCGGATCCGGCCAACCGGCGCGTGATCCGCATCGAGCTGACCGACGCGGGCCGCGAGACGCTCCGGGAACTGCGCGCGGCACGGCGGGCGGCCGCGTCGGAGATCCTCGCCCCGCTGGGGGAACGGGAGCGGGAGCAGCTCGGTGAGCTGCTGAACACGCTGGTCGACGGTCCCACGGGCCCGCCCTGCGAGGAGGGGCCTGCCGGGCGGCCGGATCCGGTGGAGGGCTGACGTCCCGGAGGGCGTGGCCGAGGCCCCGCTCGTGGCCGGTAAAAACCGGTTGCCCGTGGATGCGTGACGGAGTCAACCTGTCACGGTTTGCTGCCGCCGTCCGAGGACGGCCGCGGCCCCTGCTCCGAGCCACTGGGACGCCATGCAGATTCACGACCTTCCGTATCCCGATCCGGGTGTGCCCGACGCCCGTTCGGGTCCTCGATTCCTGTGGTGGCTCTTCCGCAACCAGCTGGGCGGACAGCTGAAGTCGCTGGCCTGGGGCCTGCTGCACTTCGCGTCCGTGGCCTCGCTGCCGTTCTGCGTCGGCGTCGCCGTCCAGGCCGCGGTCGACCGTTCCGGCGGCCGGCTCGCACTGGCGGGCGGTCTGATGGCGCTGGCCTGCGTGGGCAACGCCGTCGGCGACACCTTCCTGCACCGCTCCGCCGTCACCAACTGGATCACCGCCGCCGCACGCGTGCAGCAACTGCTGGGCCGCAAGGCCGCCGTGCTGGGCTCGGTGCTGACCCGGCGCGTGGCGGCGGGCGAGGTCGTCGCCGTCTCCACCGGTGACGTGGAGAAGATCGGCTGGTTCGTGGAGGCCCTGTCGCGGTTCACCGCCGCCGCGGTCACCGTCGTCGCGGTCACCGTCGGGCTCCTCGTCCACCAGCCCGCCCTCGGCGTCGTCGTCGCCGCCGGGCTGCCCGTGCTGGCGCTCGCGGTGCTGCCGCTGCTGCCCAAGGCCACCCGGCGGGCCGACGTCCAGCGCGAGAAGGCGGGACGGGCCACCGAGCTGGCCTCCGACACCGTCGCCGGACTGCGGGTGCTGCGCGGCATCGGCGGCGAGGACCTGTTCCTCGACCGCTACCGGCGCGCCTCGCAGGAGGTCCGCCACGCGGCCGTGCGCAGCGCGCGGATGTGGTCGCTGATCGCCGCCGTCCAGGTGCTGCTGCCGGGCCTGCTGCTGATCACGGTGGTCTGGTACGGCGTCCAGCTGGCCCGCGACGGCCGGATCGCCGTCGGTGAACTGGTCACCGTCTACAGCTCGGTGATGCTCCTCACCTACCCTTTGCGGCATTTCGAGGAGATCGCGATGGCGTACTCCTTCTCGCGCCCCTCGGCCCGGCGGGCCGCGCGGGTGCTGTCGCTGGAGCGGGCCACGGACACCGCCGGCACACGCGCCGCCGAGACGCCGGCGGGCGACCTGTACGACCCGGAGACGGGACTGTGCGCCCCGTCCGGCCTGCTCACCGCCGTGGTGTGCGGCGACCCGGACGCGGCGGGACGGCTGTCCGAACGGCTCGGCGGGCACGCCGCGCAGGAGGGCACCTCGGTGCTGCTCGGCGGGGTGCCCCTCGACGAACTGCCGCTCGACAGCGCCCGTACGGCCGTGCTGGTGCAGGACAAGGACCCGGTGCTGCTCTCCGGCACGCTGGGGCAGCTGCTCGACGTGCCCGCGTCCGGCGCGGTGGACCCGCGGGCGGCGCTGGAGGCCGCGCAGTGCCAGGACGTGCTGGCCGCGCTGGTGCAGGGGTCGCTGGGCGCGGAGGACCCGATGGACGCCCGCATCACCGAGCGCGGCCGGTCGCTGTCCGGTGGGCAGCGCCAGCGGCTCGCGCTCGCCCGGTCGCTGGTCACGGACCCGGAGGTGCTGGTCCTCGACGAACCCACCTCGGCCGTCGACTCGCACACCGAGGCGCGCATCGCCCAGGGCCTGCGCGGCCTGCGGTCCGGGCGCACCACCGTGGTGTTCACCTCGTCCCCGCTGCTGCTGGACCGCGCCGACCGGGTGGTGTTCCTGCACGAGGGGACCGTCGTCGCGGTCGGCGGCCACCGGGAGCTGGTGCGTGCCGAGCCCCGGTACCGGGCCGTGGTGACCCGCGAGACGGAGGAGGAGACGGCGTCGGCCGCCGGGCTCCGCGCCGACGGGCCGGGCGCGGACATGGTCCCGCACGGCCTCGAGGAACTGGAAGAGCTCGAAGAGATCGAGGAGACGGCATGATCGGCGTCGCGCCCCCGCCGTACGACCCGGCGGCCCCGACGGCGGCCAGCACGCTGCCGGTGGGCGCGCCCGCGACCGTACGCGCGTACGTGGCCGAGCTGCTGCGCCGGCACCGGCGGGCCTTCCTGCTGCTGGTCGCCGTCAACACGGTGGCGGTGATCGCCTCGATGGTGGGCCCGTACCTGCTGGGCGGGCTCGTGGAACGGGTGTCGTCCGGGGAACGGGAGCTCCACCTCGGGCTCACGGCGACGCTGTTCGTGGCCGCCCTGGTGGTCCACGCGGGGTTCGTCCGGCAGGTGCGGCTGCGCGGGGCGATGCTCGGCGAACGGATGCTCGCCGACCTGCGCGAGGACTTCCTGGTGCGGTCCGTCGGACTGCCGCCGGGCGTGCTGGAACGGGCCGGCACCGGCGACCTGCTCTCGCGGATCACGACCGACATCGACCGGCTCGGCAACGCCATGCGCGAGGCCGTGCCCCAGCTGGCGATCGGCGTGGTGTGGGCGGCCCTGCTGCTCGGCGGCCTGGTCGTCACCGCGCCGGAACTGGCGCCGGCGGTGCTGGTCGCCGTGCCGCTGCTGGTGGCCGGATGCCGCTGGTACTTCCGCCGGGCGCCGGGCGCGTACCGCTCGGAGGCGGCCGGGTACGCGGCGGTGGCCGCCGCGCTCGCCGAGACCGTGGACGCCGGGCGGACGGTGGAGGCGCACCGCCTCGGCCCGCGCCGCGTGGCCCTGACGGACCGGCGGGTGCGGGAGTGGACGGCCTGGGAGCGCTACACGCTGTGGCTGCGCTCGGTCCTGTTCCCCGTCGTCAACATCACCCATGTCACGGTCCTCGGATCGGTCCTGATGATCGGCGGGGTGTTCGTGCTGCGGGGGTGGATCGGCGTCGGCCAGCTCACGACGGCCGCGCTGATCGCGCAGATGCTGGTGGACCCGGTCGGGCTGATCCTGCGCTGGTACGACGAGCTGCAGGTCGCGCAGGTGTCGCTGGCCCGGCTGGTCGGCGTGCGGGACATCGAGCCCGGCGCCGGGGACCCGGCCGTGACGCCCGAGGGGCGGCGGATGCGGGCGGACACCGTGCACTTCGGCTACGTGGAGGGCGTGGACGTCCTGCGGAAGGTGTCCCTCGAGGTGCCGCCGGGGACCCGGATGGCCCTGGTGGGTCCCTCGGGCGCGGGCAAGTCCACACTGGGCCGGCTGCTCGCGGGGATCTACGCGCCCCGGGAGGGACACGTCACCCTCGGCGACGCGGAACTGTCCCGCATGACCGCGGAACGGGTCCGCTCCCACGTCGCCCTGGTCAACCAGGAGCACCACGTCTTCGTCGGCTCCCTCCGCGACAACCTGCGCCTCGCCCGCACCGACGCGGAGGACGCCGAGCTGTGGGCGGCGCTCGGCGCGGTCGACGCGGACGGATGGGCGCGGGCGCTGGAGGACGGCCTGGACACGGAGGTCGGCTCGGGCGGGTTCGCGCTCACCCCGGCTCAGGCGCAGCAGATCGCGCTGGCCCGGCTGGTGCTGACCGACCCGCACACGCTGGTCCTCGACGAGGCGACCTCGCTGCTCGACCCGCGTGCGGCCCGTCATCTGGAACGCTCCCTGGCCCGCGTCCTCGACGGCCGCACCGTCGTCGCCATCGCCCACCGCCTGCACACGGCCCACGACGCGGACGTCATCGCCGTCGTCGAGAACGGCCGCATCAGCGAACTGGGCAGCCACGAGGAACTGGTCGCGGCGGACGGGGCGTACGCCGCCCTGTGGCGCAGCTGGCACGGCTGAGCCGGCGCTCGGCGCGGGGCTGTGCGGGGCAGGGCGAGGGTGCGGCACGCGTCCCGCACAGGACGGCCGCCCCCGCCGCCCCGGCGACTCCGCGCCTGGGAGGCGCCGCGCACCGCGCGGGACTGCGTGCCTGGCGCGTCCCGCCTCGCAGGCGCCGCCTCCCGGCCGGGGGCAGCGGGCCGGCGTCCGCCGGTCACCGCCTGTGGCGTTGCGGGGTCGGGAGATCCGGTGGAAGGCTGGAAGAAGGCATCGGCTACGGGAGCGTCCGGGGCCCGGTCGATCGGGGCCTGGCGGGTCCGGTGCCCGTGGAGCCGGCCCGGTGCGGGCCACGGCGGGCGACGCGGCCCGCCCCACCCCCTGGAGGTGTCCGTGAACAGCGGTGACGGTTGGGGAGACGACGTCTACCAGCCCGACGCGTCCGAGATCCAGGACGACGCCGGACTCCTGGACGCCGAGGACACGCTGGAGACCGACGGTGTCGCCGACCCTCTCGACCGGGGCTGGTCGCCTCCCGAGCGGCCCTGGGCCGTGGAGCACCACGGTGTGACCGCCGCCGAGCAGCACAGGGGCGAGACCCTGGACCAGCGGCTGGCCGAGGAGCTGCCGGACCTGCCCGTGCCGGACGGCGACGACCTCGGTGATTCCACCGGCACCGACGGGGAACTCCTGGACAACGAGGTCGGTGCGGCACGCTCCGGCCGGCTCGTCGCCCCCGACGAAGGGGCGCACGAGGACGAGGAGGAGGCGCTGGTCGCCAGCGACATCGGCATCGACGGCGCCGCCGCCTCCGCCGAGGAGGCCGCCGTGCACATCGTCGACGAGGACAGCCTGCCCGGCTGACCCCGCCGTGCCCGGCCGCGGACGCGGAACCCAGCCGCCCGAGGAGCTACCCATGCAGAAGGACAAGCACCCCGAGTACCGTCCGGTCGTCTTCCGCGACCGGGCCGCCGGATACGCCTTCCTCACCCGGTCCACCGCGTCCAGCGAGCAGACCATCGAGTGGGACGACGGCGAGACCTACCCGGTGGTGGACGTGGAGATCTCCTCGGAGAGCCACCCGTTCTACACGGGCAAGGCCAGGACCGTGGACACCGAGGGCCGCATCGCCCGCTTCGAGCGCCGCTACGGCGGCGAAGGCGGCGGCTGACCGACGCCCTCCCGTCCGCCGTACCTCGCCTATATGACGTTCAGCGCCGCCGCGCAGCCCACCCCGCCCAGCAGCATGAACGCCGGCATCAGCACCCTCAGCTCCACCCAGCTGCCGGCGCGGAACCGCAGCGCCTTCGGCGGGCCGACCGGGTACCAGCGCTTACGGCCCACGGGTATGGGCCACAGGACCGGGCAGCCGGAGACGGTCAGCGCGTCCCCGATGTCGTGCACCAGGGCGCCGAGGACGATCGGCAGGCCGAGCCACAGGTACTCCTGGCCCGGCTCGGTGAACAGCCAGCTCGCGCCGTTGCCGGGCTCGTCGAGGATGCCCGCGATGATCCAGGCGCTGGCCGCCGCCAGGAGCCACACCAGCACGTCGCTGCTGGAGCCGCGCGTCGCCCGCCACAGCAGGCCCTCGATGGCCAGCACCATGTGCACGAAGAGGATGAACAGGACCGCCCAGCGGCCGCCGGTGATCGCCAGGGCCGAGGCGCCGCCGCCGATGAGGACCGCCCACAGCCAGGTGTGGGTCAGGGTGCGGTGACCGCCGGAGCGACGGGGGTCGGCCGGCTTCTTCGTCGCTTTGTAGATCGCGTAGGACAGCTTGTCGACGATCTCGCACAGCCAGCGGGAGACGGGACCGAACGACCGCGAGATGGTGGCGGCCTTGTGGTCCAGGTCGGGGGCGAGCGCGGCCCCGGCGCAGATCAGCGCACCGGCCAGCAGCACGGGCCAGGGCATCGGACGTCCGGCCGCGGCCGTCGCCGCCCCGACCCCGAGCCAGGCCGCCGCGCCCGACAGTGAGTGTGCTGGTCCCATCATGGCCTGTGCCCGCCCATTCCTCTTTCGCCGCCGCCCTGTTGACGGGGACGTTGACGCCGCGCCGGCGACACAGCGTAGCGGTAGTGATCTTCGAGCCGACAGCCGATTCCCGCATCAGGTGGGCGGGCAGGCAAGATGGGGTGGTGACCCTCATCGATCAGCTGCCGCCGACCGCCGACCCCGACGCCCTGTACGAAGCCTTCGAGTCGTGGGCGCGGGAGCGCGGTCTCACTCTCTATCCCCACCAGGAGGAGGCGCTGATCGAGGTGGTGTCGGGGGCGAACGTGATCGTCTCGACGCCCACCGGCTCCGGCAAGAGCATGATCGCCGCGGGCGCCCACTTCGCGGCGCTGGCGCGGGACGAGGTCACCTTCTACACGGCTCCCATCAAGGCGCTGGTCTCGGAGAAGTTCTTCGAGCTGTGCAAGATCTTCGGTACCGAGAACGTCGGCATGCTCACCGGCGACGCGTCCGTGAACGCCGACGCCCCGGTGATCTGCTGCACCGCCGAGGTGCTCGCCTCGATCGCGTTGCGCGACGGCAAGGACGCCGACGTCGGCCAGGTCGTGATGGACGAGTTCCACTTCTACGCGGAGCCGGACCGCGGCTGGGCCTGGCAGATTCCGCTGCTGGAGCTGCCTCAGGCGCAGTTCGTGCTGATGTCGGCGACGCTCGGCGACGTCTCCTTCTTCGAGAAGGACCTCACCCGGCGCACCGACCGGCCCACCGCCGTGGTCCGCTCGGCCACCCGGCCCGTGCCGCTGTCGTACGAGTACCGGTACACGCCGCTCACCGAGACGCTGACGGATCTGCTCGAGGCCCGGCAGGCGCCGGTGTACATCGTGCACTTCACGCAGGCGCAGGCGGTGGAGCGGGCGCAGGCGCTGATGAGCATCAACATGTGCACGCGGGAGGAGAAGGACAAGATCGCCGACCTGATCGGCAACTTCCGCTTCACCACCAAGTTCGGCCGCAACCTGTCCCGTTACGTGCGGCACGGCATCGGGGTGCACCACGCCGGCATGCTGCCCAAGTACCGGCGGCTGGTGGAGAAGCTGGCGCAGGCGGGTCTGCTGAAGGTCATCTGCGGCACCGACACCCTCGGTGTGGGGGTCAACGTGCCCATCCGCACGGTGCTGTTCACGGCGCTCACCAAGTACGACGGCAGCCGGGTGCGCACGCTGAGGGCGCGGGAGTTCCACCAGATCGCGGGGCGCGCCGGGCGGGCCGGCTTCGACACCGAGGGCTTCGTGGTGGCCCAGGCGCCGGAGCACGTCATCGAGAACGAGAAGGCGCTGGCGAAGGCGGGCGACGATCCGAAGAAGCGCCGCAAGGTGATGCGCAAGAAGGCTCCCGAGGGGTTTGTCGCATGGAGCGAGCAGACCTTCGAGAAGCTCATCGGGTCCGAGCCGGAGCCGCTGACCTCCCGCTTCCGCGTCACCCACACCATGCTGCTGTCGGTCATCGCCCGGCCGGGCAACGCCTTCGAGGCGATGCGCCGTCTGCTGGAGGACAACCACGAGCCGCGCAAGCAGCAGCTCCGCCACATCCGGCGGGCGATCGCCATCTACCGGTCGCTGCTGGACGGCGGCATCGTCGAGAAGCTGGACGAGCCGGACGCGGAGGGGCGCATCGTGCGTCTCACCGTCGATCTGCAGCAGGACTTCGCGCTCAACCAGCCGCTGTCCACGTTCGCGCTGGCCGCTTTCGAGCTGCTGGACCCCGAGTCGCCGTCGTACGCGCTGGACATGGTGTCCGTGGTGGAGTCCACGCTGGACGACCCGCGGCAGATCCTCGCCGCCCAGCAGAACAAGGCGCGTGGCGAGGCGGTCGCCGCGATGAAGGCCGACGGGGTGGAGTACGAGGAGCGCATGGAACGCCTCCAGGACATCACCTACCCGAAGCCGCTGGAGGAGCTGCTCTTCCACGCGTACAACACGTACCGCACGTCCCACCCCTGGGTCGGCGACCATCCGCTGTCGCCGAAGTCCGTGGTCCGGGACATGTACGAGCGGGCGCTGTCCTTCACGGAGCTGGTGTCCCACTACGAGCTGGCCCGCACCGAGGGCATCGTGCTGCGCTACCTCGCGAGCGCCTACAAGGCGCTGGAGCACACCATCCCCGACGACCTGAAGTCGGAGGACCTGGAGGACCTGATCGCCTGGCTGGGCGAGACGGTGCGCCAGGTCGACTCCAGCCTGCTGGACGAGTGGGAGCAGCTGGCGAACCCGGAGGAGATGACCGCCGAGGAGGCCCAGGAGAAGGCCGATCAGGTCAAGCCGGTCACGGCCAACGCCCGCGCCTTCCGGGTGCTCGTCCGCAACGCCATGTTCCGGCGGGTGGAACTCGCCGCCCTCGACCGGGTGGACGAGCTGGGCGAGATGGACGGCGAGTACGGCTGGGACGCCGACGCGTGGGGCGAGGCGATGGACACGTACTGGGACGAGTACGAGGAACTCGGCACCGGTCCCGACGCCCGCGGCCCGAAGCTGCTCATCATCGACGAGCAGCCCGAGAACGGGCTGTGGCGGGTCCGCCAGATCTTCGACGACCCGAACGACGACCACGACTGGGGCATCAGCGCCGAGGTCGATCTGACCGCCTCCGACGCGGAGGGCCGTGCGGTCGTGCGGGTCACCGCTGTCGGCCAGCTGTGAGCACAGGAGACACCCACCCATGACGAACCCGGCCGAGAGCCTTGTCGATCTGCTCGACCTGGAGCAGATCGAGGTCGACATCTTCCGCGGCCGCAGCCCGCAGGAGTCCCTGCAGCGGGTCTTCGGCGGGCAGGTCGCGGGCCAGGCGCTGGTCGCCGCGGGCCGCACCACGGAGGGCGACCGCCCGGTCCACTCGCTGCACGCGTACTTCCTGCGCCCGGGCCGGCCCGGGGTGCCGATCGTGTACCAGGTGGAACGGGTGCGGGACGGCAGGTCGTTCACGACCCGCCGGGTCACCGCCGTGCAGCAGGGCCGCACGATCTTCAATCTGACCGCCTCCTTCCACAAGCCTGAACAGGGGAGTTTCGAGCACCAGTTGCCGCCGGCCCGCAAGGTGCCGGACCCCGAGTCGCTGCCGACGGTCGCGGACGAGATCCGGGAGCATCTGGGCGCGCTGCCGGAGCAGTTGGAGCGGATGGCGCGCCGCCAGCCCTTCGACATCCGCTACGTCGACCGGCTGCGCTGGAAGCCGGACGAGATCGAGGGCGCGGAGCCGCGCAGCGCGGTGTGGATGCGCGCGGTCGGGCCGCTCGGGGACGACCCGCTGGTGCACACCTGCGCGCTGACCTACGCCAGCGACATGACACTGCTGGACGCGGTGCGGATCCCGGTGGAGCCGCTGTGGGGTCCGCGCGGGTTCGACATGGCGTCGCTGGACCACGCCATGTGGTTCCACCGGCCGTTCCGTGCGGACGAGTGGTTCCTGTACGACCAGGAGTCGCCCATCGCCACGGGCGGCCGCGGACTCGCGCGCGGCCGGATCTACGACCGGGAGGGGCGCATGCTGGTCTCGGTCGTGCAGGAAGGGCTCTTCCGGGCGCTCTAGGTCCGCGGACGCACAGGGGCCTCCCGCTTCACCGGGCGCCGCCGGCTGAGGGGCGCGGCGCGGCCCGGCGGGTTCTGTGGCGCAATCGTGCGAGCAGGCCTCGGCGTCCGGCGCGGTCGGTGGCGGTCGGGGTGTCCGGACGGGCCGGCGCGGCAGGCCGGGCCGGCGGGGGTGAGAGCACCGGCCTGCGGGACGCGGGCGGCCGGGGCGCCGGGCGGTGGGCCCGGGCCTCGTCCACCAGGCGGGTCAGGTCGGCCCGCAGCCAGGCGATCTCGTCCGGGTCGCGGGCCGTCATGAGGTCCGCCGCGATCTGCGCCCCCGGCGAGTCAGGGTGTGCGCCGCCGGGCGGACGGCGGCGGAACCCGTCGAGGTGGGACCGGTCGTAGGGGTCCCGTACCACCTGCGTCACGTGCGGCGGGTCGAGGAACGACGCGACCGCGCCCGCGCGGGCCCAGGGGTCCTCGGCCTCCCGGAGCAGGAAACCCAGGTGTCTGCTGCGCCAGTTGCGGGGCCGCAGGTCGATCCCGGAGTCCAGCAGACCGCGCAGCCCTTCAGGCATGCGTCCGGTCAGCAGCGGAGCGTTCTTCCCGTCGTCGTCGAACAGCCGCAGCTCGTCGGCGAGATAGAGCCAGACCACGGCACGGTAGCGGTTCAGGTGGAACGCCACCGGGACCAGCAGGCCGAGCCTCGCCAGCCGGGCGAACCGTGACTTCGCCACCCCCAGCAGCGCGGCGCCCTCCGCGGTCCCTACGGCGTGCACGCTGCGGCGCAACGTCTCGGGGAACCCCGGTCCTGCGCGCAGCCGTTCGATCTCCGCCCGCGCGACCCGCCGCTCCCCCGCCATCCCGCCGGGCTCCGTGCGGATGCGGCCGAGGCGCACGGCCAGGTCGAACTCGGCGCGCCGCAGGCCCAGTTCCCGGGCCGCCCGACCGGTCGTGACCCAGGAGTCGTCCTTCGCCACGACCGGTCCGGCCTCCAGGTCGAAAGCCGTGACCGTCCGCTGTGTGGTGGTCGTCCGCTGTCGGGACATGCTCGTCTCCCCCGTGCGTCTGGCGGGCCGGCGCCGGTTGCGCCCGCTCCGGGAAAGACGGTAGCCGTTCCGTCACGCTACGTGGCGGCCCTGTGGACAACCTTCGGCGGGACGGTGAATCCGCAGGTCAGTCCCCCGCACCCGGCTCCGGTCGACGGGTGTCGACGTCCAGATGCTCGCCGACCCGGTTGACGAGCAGCGTCATCTCGTAGGCGATGTGCCCGATGTCGGCCTCGGCGCCGCTGAGGACGCACAGGCAGCTTCCCGAACCGGCGGCGGTGACGAAGAGCACCGCTTCGTCGAACTCGATCATCGTCTGGCGCACCCCGCCCGCGCCGAAGTGCCGCCCCGAGCCCTTGGCGAGGCTGTGCAGCCCGGACGAGACGGCGGCCAGATGCTCGGCGTCCTCGCGGCGCAGGCCCGTGCTGGCCCCCGTCACCAGGCCGTCGTTCGAGAGGATTAGCGCGTGCCGTACGTGTTCGACGCGCTGGGTCAGGTCGTCCAGCAGCCAGTCGAGTCCCTGGTTCTGCCCCATGTCGTGTGTCTCCCCCTGTGTCCCCGTGTGCCCCGTGTGTCGTCCCCTCCGGTCGGGAGGGTCCCTGCGCCAGCCTTCCCCACGACCGGGCGGCGGGCAAGGAAGATGAGAGCCATGGGACAGAAGATGACCGAGGAAGAGTGGCGGGCGTTCGTCTCGCACGGCACCCGCACCGGGAAGCTGGCCACCGTCCGGGCCGACGGGCGTCCGCATCTGGCGCCGGTCTGGTTCGTGCTCGACGGGGACGAGGTGGTGTTCAACACCGGCGCGGCGACCGTGAAGGGACGCAACCTGGCCCGTGACGGGCGGATCGCCCTCTGCGTGGACGACGAGCGGCCGCCCTTCGCGTACGTGATCCTGGAGGGCCGGGCGCGTCTCTCGGAGGACCCCGGGGAGCTGCGGCACTGGGCTGCCCGGATCGGCGCGCGGTACATGGGCGAGGACCGCGCGGAGGAGTTCGGCGCCCGCAACGGCGTGCCGGGCGAGCTGCTGGTCCGGGTGCGGATCGACAAGGTGCTGGCCGAAAAGGGCGTGGCGGACTGACACCGGGCGGGGGCGCCGGCCGGGCACGCCGTGCGGGCCGGCCCCCGTCGCGGTCATCCCACCGAGTCGAGCAGCCGGGCGGTGTGCATGCGTCCGGCGTACTCGACGAGCTGGATGAGCACCTCCTTGCCCGAGTCGCGCTCGCGGGCGTCGCACAGCGCCACGGGCGTCCCCGGGTCGAGGTCGAGGGCCCGGCAGACGTCGCGCGCGTCGTGCCGCCGGGCGCCTGCGAAGCAGTTGACGGCGACGACGAAGGGAATCTTCCGGTGCTCGAAGTAGTCGACCGCCGGGAAGCGGTCCTCCAGCCGCCGGGTGTCCGCCAGGACGACCGCGCCGAGCGCGCCCTGCGCGAGTTCGTCCCACAGGAACCAGAAGCGGTCCGGGCGCAGGCGCATGAAGGGGGCGCGTTTCGGAAGCGGCGCGAAGTTGACGCACCGGTGGCGTGGTGCGACCGCATTGCGCTCGAACGTGCGCGGTGTCGCCGGTTCCGGTGAGGGATCATGCGGTGCATGAGCGACGACCACACACATGTGCAGGAGTTCTTCAGCGCCCGCGCCGCCGACTGGGACCGCCGGTTCCCCGACGACGGCCCGGCTTACGCCGCCGCGGTCGCCGAGCTGGGGCTGCGCGAGGGCGGCCGGGTGCTGGACGCCGGCTGCGGCACCGGGCGGGCGCTGCCCGCGCTGCGCGCGGCGGTGGGCCCGTCCGGTGTGGTGCTGGGCGCGGATCTGACGCCGGCGATGCTGCGGGAGGCCGCGCGGGCCGGCCGTGACCGGGACGGGACGCTGCTGCTGACGGACGTGGCGGCGTTGCCGTTGCGCTCGTCCTCGCTGGACGCCGTGTTCGCGGCCGGGCTGATCGCGCATCTGCCGCAGCCGGGCGGGAACCTGCGGGAGATCCGGCGCGTGGTCCGGCGGGGCGGGGTGCTCGCCCTGTTCCACCCGATCGGACGGGCCGCCCTCGCCGCACGCCAGGGGCGCGTACTCACCCCCGACGACCTGCGCGCCGAGCCGAACCTGCGGGCGCTGCTCACGGGCGCGGGCTGGCGCATGACGTCGTACGCCGACGAGGACACGCGGTTCCTGGCGCTGGCGGTACGGGACGCCTGAGGCGTCTTCCGCGTCCGCGGGGCCGTCGTGCAGGGCGGCGAACAGGCCCGCGCACCGGGTCGATTCGCCCCGTCCGGCCGGAAACCTGCAGCTCCGGGCGCGGGTGAGGGGTCGTGACAACGGGCGCGGGGTCGGCATATGGTGCGCGCCGACGGACGAACCGATGGGGAGGCTGGGATGGCCGGGACGGACCAGGAAGCCGTCGCCGCCGACGACGACGCGCTCTATGTGCTGACGGCGGCGCTGCTGACGCCCGCGAAGTTCCCCAGCGTGCTGGGCGACGACTACCCCGAGGCCTGCGCGGCGCTCGGCCTTCCGCCCGTGGCCGACGGCTATGGGCTGGTGCTCGGCCAGGACGGGGAAGGCGCCCGGTGGACCGTGGTCGTCGACGACGTCTCGCTGGTCGCGGTCGCGATCGCGTCCTGGGACTGCGGCATGGAGCACGATCTGTCGCCGGAGGAGCGCACGGTCGTCGCCGCGCTGCCCGGCTGGCCCCTCGCGGTGGCCGTGGCGGCGCCGCATGTGCCCGCGCCGCACGATCCCTCCCCCGACGTGGCGGACATGCCGCCGCTGTCACCGCCGGACGCGGAGGTGTGGGGGCCGGCCCAGCGGCGTCTGGGGGCCGACGAGATCGCGCTGCAGTGGGCGACGTGGCGGGAGCAGGTGGACGACTCGGCGTTCCCGACGCCGGACTCGGCGCCGTCGGGCGCCGACGGGACAACGGAGAGCGGCGACGGCGGGGCTGCCTCTGCGGGCGGGCACGGCGGGATCCGCCGGGTGCTGGCCGAGGCGCGCGCCTACATCGACTCGCCGCCGCCGCTGGGGCGGGTGCGGTCGTCCTTCGCACCGGGCGGTGCGCGGACGCTGCGCGCGGACGGACCCGGGTGGTCGCTGGTCGCGCGGACGGACGACATCGCCTTCGTCCTGCTCGACGACGAACCCGGCGAGGTGCTTCCCGTGGGCCGGGGGCCGGAACTGCCGGGGCTGCTCAAGGCGCTGGACGAGATGGCCGTACGGCCGTTGTGAGCCGAGGGGGCGGGGCAGGACTCCCGGAGCCGGAGCCTGGGCGTGCGGCAAGGGCCGGGGTTCCGTCCGGCGCCGGCCGGCCCTACCACCGCCCTGGGCCGACACGCGCGGCGCCGAGCCGGGGACGCGCACGCGCTGCGGCCCGCCGGGCAGGCGTGCCCGCAGCGCGCGGCGGGACGCGCATCCCGGCCCGCGCCTCGGGCACCTGCCCCTTCCCCGACGCGTCAGTACGTACCCCGTCTCAGCGGCCCAGCTCCTTGCGGGTGGCCCGCCGCAGGCGTTGCCGCTGGGACGGGTCCAGGGTCAGGTAGGCGGCTGCCGGGACTCCCAGGATGATCAGGAGCGCCGCCCACCAGGGCAGCCAGATGAGCAGGATGAGCCCGACCGCCACACCCCCCGCGGCGATCTTCGCGTTCTTCGACATGTGCGTCGCCTCCTTCGCGGCCACTGCCGCTCTCTGTCGTGAAAACGGGTCCGCGTCGGCGGCGGTTCCTGGCCGCCACCCTGAGACGTCCCTGAGATGCGCCCCCTAAGGTCTCGGGCGGCCCACGGTCTCCTTCCTCACCATGGTGACCCACCTCACAGCACAGGGGTACCCGCGGGACGCGCCGGACGTCAGGGAGCCTCCACGCCGTCCAGCCCCGGCAGCAGCGACTCCAGTCCGCTGGGCAGGGCGGTGGGCAGGCCGCTCGGCCAGTCGCTGGGCAGCGCGGTCGGGAAGCCGGAGGGCAGTTCCGTGGGGAAGTCCGAGGGCAGCAGCCCGGTCGGGAACTCCGACGGCAGGTCCAGCGACGGGCCTCCGGTGGCGGTCTCGGCGGGCTCCGTGTCCGGGCCGTCCTCGTCCGACGTGACGAGCACGGCGAGGGAGACGACCAGGGCCGCCACGATCACGGCGAGCATCAGGATCAGCAGGCGGCGCCGTCGGGGGCCGCGTCCTGGTCCGCCTCCGTCTCCGCCGTCGTCGGGCGGACCGGAGGAGGACCCGTCCTCGTAGGGAGGCGGGCCGAAGCTTCCGCCGTGCGGCGGGGGCGCGTCGTCCGGCGGGCCGGGCGGCTGCTGGGGCGGTACGGGTGGCGTGGCCATGGACACATCGTCGCCGCGGGTCCCCGCCCGCGCGAGAAGACGGCGGTGAAACCGCCCGCCAGTCGTGGCACCCGCACCCGGAACACCCCGCTCCCCGCGCAGAGCGCACACCCGGCGCGCGGGTGCTCATGGCACCCCGGACCCGCCCAGGCCGGGTGCGGGTCGTCGTGGGTTGCTCGCGCAGTTCCCCGCGCCCCTGAGGGTGCTGCGTGGACGCGCCCCGAAGGGGCGCGGGGAACTGCGCGCCAAGCCCCCACCGCGCCGCGGCCGGTACGGTCACCGGACGCGAACGCCCCGCCGGGGCCCGCCCTCAAGAGCGGGCCCCGCCCAGGGGGCCTCAACCCCGCGCGCCCAGCAGGTGGTCCATCGCCAGCTGGTCGAGCCGCTCGAAGGCCATGCCCCGCGCCGCGGCCGCGTCCGGGTCGAAGTCCTCGAACGCCGAGCGGTCGGCGAGCAGGGCCTGGAGGCCGTCACCCGCCGTCGGCTGGGCGAGCTCGTCCAGCCGGGCCGCGCGCAGCGCCTCCTGCACCTCCGGGTCCGCGCGGAAGGCGGCCGCGCGCTCCTTGAGGATCAGGTAGTTGCGCATGCAGCCGGCCGCGGAGGCCCACACGCCGTCGAAGTCCTCGGTCCGCGGCGGCTTGAAGTCGAAGTGGCGCGGGCCCTCGTAGCCGGCCGACTCCAGCAGGTCCACCAGCCAGAACGCGGCGCGCAGGTCGCCCGCGCCGAAGCGCAGGTCCTGGTCGTACTTGATGCCGGACTGGCCGTTGAGGTCGATGTGGAACAGCTTGCCCGCCCACAGGGCCTGGGCGATGCCGTGCGGGAAGTTGAGCCCGGCCATCTGCTCGTGGCCGACCTCCGGGTTGACGCCGTACAGCTCCGGGCGCTCGAGGCGCTCGATGAAGGCGAGGGCGTGGCCGATGGTCGGAAGGAGGATGTCGCCGCGGGGCTCGTTCGGCTTGGGCTCGATGGCGAAGCGGATGTCGTAGCCCTGGGAGGTGACGTACTCGCCGAGCAGGTCGAAGGCCTCCTTCATCCGGTCCAGCGCGACCCGGACGTCCTTGGCGGCGCCGGACTCGGCGCCCTCGCGGCCGCCCCAGGCGACGTAGGTCTGCGCGCCGAGCTCGACCGCGAGGTCGATGTTGCGGATGGTCTTGCGCAGCGCGTAACGGCGCACGTCACGGTCGTTGGCGGTGAAGCCGCCGTCCTTGAACACCGGGTGGGTGAACAGGTTGGTGGTCGCCATCGGGACCTTCATGCCGGTCTCGTCCAGCGCCTGGCGGAACCGCTTGATGTGCTCGGCGCGCTCGCTGTCGCTCGCGCCGAAGGGGATGAGGTCGTCGTCGTGGAAGGTCACGCCGTGCGCGCCGAGCTCGGCGAGGCGGCGGACGGACTCGGCCGGGTCGAGGGCGCCGCGGGTGGCGTCGCCGAAGGGGTCCCGTCCCTGCCAGCCGACGGTCCACAGGCCGAACGTGAACTTGTCCTCGGGGGTGGGCTGGTAGCTCATGCCGCGGCTCCTTGCTCGCTGAGACTATTTCGTCATGGCGGTTTACAAATTAGTATGCAGGAACATTTCTGGGAAGAGACACACCCCGCCGGGGCGCGGAAGAGGGAGAGACCGATGTCAGCAGCCGAGGGTCCGCTCGTCGTCGGCGTGGACACATCCACCCAGTCCACCAAGGCCCTGGTCGTCGACGTGGCGACCGGCAGGGTCGTCGCGAGCGGCCAGGCGCCGCACACGGTGACCTCGGGCGCAGGACGGGAGAACGACCCGCGACAGTGGTGGGACGCCCTGACCGAAGCGCTGCGGCAGTGCGGCGTGGCCGCGCACGAGGCCGCGGCGGTGTCGATCGGCGGGCAGCAGCACGGTCTGGTCACGCTGGACGAGCACGGCGAGCCGGTCCGCCCGGCGCTGCTGTGGAACGACGTGCGGTCCGCCCCGCAGGCGAGCCGGCTGGTGGAGGAGCTGGGCGGCGCGAAGGCGTGGGCCGAGCGGACCGGAAGTCTGCCCACCGCGTCCTTCACGGTCACCAAGTGGGCCTGGCTGGCGGAGCACGAGCCGGACGCGGTGCGCGCCACCAAGGCGGTGCGGCTCCCCCACGACTACCTGACCGAGCGGCTCACCGGACAGGGCGCCACCGACCGCGGCGACGCCTCGGGCACCGGCTGGTGGGCGTCCGCGACGGAGGCGTACGACGAGGAGATCCTGGCGCACGTGGGGCTCGACCCGGCGCTGCTGCCGCGTGTGGTGCGGCCGGGCGAGGTGGCCGGCACCGTGCGCGACGGGCACGACCTGCCGTTCTCCAAGGGGACGCTGGTGGCGTGCGGTACGGGTGACAACGCAGCCGCCGCGCTGGGTCTCGGGGTGCGCCCCGGCACGCCGGTGATGAGCCTCGGCACCTCGGGCACCGTGTACGCGGTGTCGCAGCACCGGCCCGCCGACCCGACCGGCACCGTGGCCGGCTTCGCCGACGCGCGCGGCGACTGGCTGCCGCTGGCCTGCACCCTCAACTGCACGCTCGCCGTGGACCGGGTCGCCGCCCTGCTCGGCCTGGACCGTGAGGCCGTGGAGCCGGGCCGGGGCGTCACGCTGCTGCCCTTCCTGGACGGCGAGCGCACCCCCAACCTCCCGCACTCCTCCGGCCTGTTGCACGGTCTGCGGCACGACACCACCGGCGGCCAGCTGCTCCAGGCCGCCTACGACGGCGCCGTCTACTCCCTGCTGGCCGCGCTCGACCTGGTGCTCGACGAGGACGCCGACCCGTCGACGCCGCTGCTGCTGATCGGCGGCGGCGCCCGCGGCACGGCCTGGCAGCAGACCGTACGGCGGCTGTCCGGGCGGCCCGTGCAGGTGCCCGAGGCGAAGGAACTGGTCGCGCTGGGCGCGGCGGCCCAGGCGGCCGGGCTGCTCACCGGGGAGGACCCGGCCGCGGTGGCCCGCCGTTGGGGCACCGCGGAGGGGCCGGTGCTGGAGGCGGTGGAGCGGGACGAGGAGACCCTGTCCCGGCTGGCCGGGGTACTCTCCGACGCGGCCCCGCTGCTGGAGCGCGCCCCGGGCAACGGCTGACGACGCCCCGGCGGGCGTCGCCCCACGGCGGCCCGCTGCCGGCCGCCGTGGACGTCCGCCGGGTGCGGACGGCACCGAACCGAGGATTGACGGAGGAATGAGCGCACCGCTGCACAAGGCCCGCCCGGCAGGTCAGGGCCGTGCCCTGCCCGACACCCAGCAGGGCATGCGCCGCCGCAACCTGTCGCGGGTGATGCACACCGTCCAGGACGAGGGGCCGCTGTCCCGGGCCGCCGTCGCCTCCCGCATCGGGCTGACCCGCGCGGCGGTGTCCACGCTGGTCGACGAACTCATCCGCGCGGGGCTGCTGGAGGAGTTGGGCCCGGAGCGGCCCGGACGCGTCGGCCGGCCCGGTTCCGCCCTCGCGGTCAGCGGGCGGGGACCGGCCGGCATCGGCGCCGAGGTGGGCGTCGACCACCTCGCGGTGTGCGCGGTCGACCTGCGCGGGGAGGTCCGGGCGCGGGCGGTGCGGCATGTGCCGAACCGGGGCCGCTCCCCCGAGCCTGTGCTCGGGGAACTCACCGGGCTGATCGACCGGGTGGTGGCCGAGGCGGAGGGCGAAGGGCTGTGGCCGGCCGGGCTCGCGGTCGCCGTGCCCGGCCTGGTGGCCCGCGACGCCCGCACCGTCGTCCGCGCGCCGAACCTCGGCTGGCTCGACACGGACCTCGGCCCGCTGCTCCCCGGGAAGCTGCCGCTCACGGTCGCCAACGAGGCCAACTTCGGCGCGCTCGCCGAACTGTGGCTCGGCGCGGACACCCCGCGTGACTTCCTGCACGTCTCGGCCGAGATCGGCATCGGCGCGGCGGTCGTCGTGGACGGGCGGGTGCTGCACGGCAACCGGGGGTTCGCGGGCGAGCTGGGCCACGTCCCGGTGTGGCCCGACGGCCCGTCGTGCGCCTGCGGCGGCCGGGGCTGTCTGGAGCAGTACGCGGGCGAGGACGCGGTGCTGCGCGCGGCCGGCCTCGAACCCGGCGAGGACCGCGTCGGCCTGCTCGCGGGCCGCGCCGAACAGGGCGACGCCGCGGTCCGGCGCGCCCTGCACGACGCGGGCACGGCGCTGGGCATCGCCCTGACCGGGGCGGTCAACCTCCTGGACCCCGAGAACGTGGTGCTGGGCGGCGCGCTGTCCGGGCTGTCGCCCTGGCTGCTGCCCTCGCTCCGCTCGGAGCTGGCCCGGCGTACGGCGGGCCGGCCCTGCCCGGTCTCCGTGTCCGCCCTGGGCCCGGAGGGGCCGTTGCTGGGCGCCGCCCACTCGGTGGTGCGAGGCGTCCTGGACGACCCGGCGGCGGTGGCGGAACGGGGCTGAGTCCCTACGGGGTCGCCCGTGGGCGACATCCCTGCCGCGCGGGCCGCCTCAGCGGTGCGCTGCCGTGCGACCTCCCGGGCCGCGCGCTCACGGCCGCAGACCGCTGACGATGTCCGCCGTGGCCGTCAGGCCGCTGTGGATCGTGGGGGCGATGCTCGTGCTGGCCAGATAGAAGCCCAGCAGCAGGCAGACCAGGGCATGCGAGATCTTCAGCCCGCCGTTGCGCAGGAAGATCACCGCCAGGACCGAGAGCAGCAGCACCACAGAGATGGAAATGGCCATCGTCAACCTCCTCCGCCACGCCTGTTTCGCGGCGTTCGGCCGCAAGTGTGGCGTAGCGAAGGGTTCGTCCGGGCGGCTGACCTGTCCGCCGAACGTGTGGTTCACCCCGTCCGGTGGGCGTCGAGGAACGTCTCCAGTCCCGCGAGGTCGTCGGTGTTGAGGTGGTCGACGTCCGCCGCGACCAGTTCGCCCCACAGCGCGTCCCGCGCGGGACCGGGCACGTCCGGGGTGGCCCAGAACCGCACCCGCTGTCCACGGGCGTGGGCCGCGCCCACCAGCGTGCGCAGTTTCCGGCGTTCCGCCGAGGGGAACGCGCCGACGCCCCGCCAGGTGAAGTGGAGCGTCCAGTTGTCGCTGATGAGCGGCGCGAAGGAGGCCGGGGCGGGGCCGCCGAGGTCGGTGAGTCGGCCGTCGTAGAAGGCGTGGCGGACCCGCTGGGCCTCCATGGGCGCGCGGGCGGCGCGGTCGCCGGAGACGACGGCGGTGACCGGCCCGGGGAACACCCTGCCGTGGGCGTACGTCGTGAACAGGCCCTTGTAGCGGCGCAGTCGGCGGTCGAGCTCCGCGTACGTGGACGCGCCCTCCGTCTTGAGGTCGATCAGCAGCTGGAGCGAGCCGCGGTCGCCGCGGTACACCGTGCCGCGGTTGGCGCGGACCCGGGCCGCGAGCGGGTCCAGGTACAGCGACTCCAGGGTGCGGGCGGGGTCGAGGTCCTCGGGGTCGTGGGCGACCAGCAGCTGTCCGCCGACGAGGTGGACGTCCGCCTCGACGCTGCCGAAGCGGTGGTCGAGGGCGTCGAACAGCGGGCGGGGATGCTCGTAGTCGTTGTGGGCGTGGGCGCGCCACAACGGGCGGGGGCGGTGCGGACGGTGGCCCGCGAAAGCCTGCGCCGCGGGAAGGGCGACCGGGCTCGCGAGGGCGGCGCCGAGGGCGGTGAGGGCTCTGCGACGGGTGGTGAGGGCCATGCTCTGCCTCCCTGAGGTGCCGTACGGGGTCCCCGCGAGTATGGGGTCCCGTGGCACGCGAAAAGCAGAGGCGTGCGAGGAGTTGGCCGGTTCGCCGTCGCCCGTTCACCGGAGCCGCACGCGAACGGCGGCGGCCCGCCCCCTCGGAGGGAGGGACGGGCCGCCGGCTTCTCCTCCGTCAGGGCGCCCGCAGATCCACCAGCTCCGCCAGTGCCTCCCGGTGGGCGCCCGCCGTGCCGTAGGCGATCGAGTCGGCCTTGGCGCGCTTGAGGCGCAGATGCACCGGGTGTTCCCAGGTCATGCCGATGCCGCCGTGCAGTTGCAGGGCCTCCTCGGCGGCGCGGACGGCGACGGGCGCCGCGTAGGCCTGGGCCACGGTGACCGACACGTCCGTGTCCTCGCCGGTCGCGAGGGCGTCGGCGGCGGCCCGTGCGGCGGCGCGGAGGCTGACGACCTCCAGCCACAGCTGGGCGAGCCGGTGTTTGAGCGCCTGGAACCCGCCGACGGGCCGGTTGAACTGCTTGCGGTCCTTCAGGTACCGCACGGTTTCGGTCAACGCCCACTCGGCGACGCCGAGTTGCTCCGAGGCGAGCAGCCCCGCCCCGGCGCGCAGGGCGCGTCGTACGGCGGGCTCCGCGTCGCCGACGCGGCGGCCCGGTGCGGCGTCGAGGGTGACGCGGGCGAGGGGCCGGGTGAGGTCGAGGGACGTCTGCGGAGTGACGGTGACCGCGTCGGCCGTCACCGCGTACAGCCCGCCGTCGTCCGCCGGTACGAGCAGGACGTCGGCGACGACGGCGTCCGCGATGCCCGTCAGCTCGCCGTGCAGGGCGCCGCCGTCCGCGCGGACTGCGGCGAACGCGGCGCCGGGGGCGGTGTGCAGGCCGACGGCGAGCGCGCCGATCACGCGTCCGGACGCCAGGCCGCCGAGCAGGTCGTCGCCGTCCGCGCAGGCCAGCAGCGCCTCGGTGGCCACCACGGCGCTCGTCAGGTACGGCACGGGAGCGACCGCGCGCCCCAACTCCTCCAGGACGACGGCGGCTTCGCGGTGGGTCGCGCCCTGGCCGCCCCGGTCCTCGGGGACCAGCAGCCCGGCGAGGCCCATGCCGTCGGCGAGGGTCTTCCACAGGGCCGGGTCGTGCGGGGCGTCCGACTCGGCGCGGGCGAGCACGGACGTCGTGTCGCAGTGGTCGGTGAGCAGGTCCCGGACGGCGGCGCGCAGCGCCTCTTCCTCCTCCGAGTACAGAAGATCGCTCATCGGGCGAGGTCCTTCCAGGCGACGTCCTTGTCGGTGCGCGGCTCGGCGGGCAGGCCCAGGACGCGCTCGGCGACGATGTTCAGCAGGACCTCGCTGGTCCCGCCCTCGATGCTGTTGCCCTTGGAGCGCAGATAGCGGTAGCCGGCGTCGCGTCCGGTGAAGTCGACCAGTTCGGGGCGGCGCATGGTCCAGTCGTCGTACAACAGCCCTTCTTCGCCGCGCAGTTCCACCTCCAGGCCGCTGATCTCCTGGTTGAGGCGGGCGAAGGCGAGCTTCATGCCGGCGCCCTCGGGGCCGGGCTGTCCTGCGACGAGCTGCTGGCGCAGGCGTTCACCGGTGAGCCGGGCGACCTCCGCCTCGACCCACAGCTTCAGCAGCCGCTGGTGCAGGTCGTGGGTGCGCAGTCCGGGGCGTTCGCGCCAGGTCCTGGCGACCGGGCCGATCATGCCGCCCTCGCGGGGCAGCCGCATGCCGCCGATGGCGACGCGCTCGTTGTTCAGGGTGGTCTGGGCGACCCGCCAGCCGTCGCCGGTCTGGCCGAGGCGGCGGTCGTCGGGGATGCGGACGCCGGTGAGGAACACCTCGTTGAACTCGGCCTCGCCGGTGATCTGGCGCAGCGGCCGCACCTCGACGCCGGGGTCGGTCATGTCGCACACGAAGTAGGTGATGCCCCGGTGCTTGGGCACGTCCGGGTCGGTGCGGGCGATGAGGATGGCCCAGCGGGCGAGGTGGGCGCTGGAGGTCCACACCTTCTGCCCGTTGACCACCCAGCCGTCGCCCTCACGCACCGCGCGCGTGCCTAGCGCGGCCAGGTCGGAGCCGGCGCCGGGCTCGCTGAACAGCTGGCACCAGACCTCCTCCCCGGTCCACAGCGGCCGCAGGAAGCGCGCCTTCTGCTCGTCGGTGCCGTACTGGAGGATGGTGGGGGCGGCCATGCCCAGACCGATGCCGATGCGGCGCGGGTCGTTGTCGGGGGCGCCGGCGGCCTCCAGTTCGGCGTCGACGACGGCCTGGAGGGAGCGCGGCAGGCCGAGCCCGCCGAGTCCCTCGGGGAAGTGGACCCAGGCGAGTCCGGCGTCGAAGCGGGCACGCAGGAAGTCCAGGCGCCCGGTCTCGGCGGGCGGGTGGGCGGCCAGCAACTCCTGGGTGCGGCGGCGCAGTGCGTCTGCGTCGGTCATGCGGCGGCTCCGTTCTCCCGCGACGGCAGCACGGTGACGCGGCCGGTGGTGACGCCGTCGGCGACCCGCTGCACCGCGTCGGCGGCACCGGCCAGCGGTACGCGTTCGCTCACCAGCGGCTTGATCGCGCCCCGGGCGGCGAGTCCGGTGAGCTGTTCGTGGCAGTGCTGGACCAGCTTGGGGTTCTTGGTGTTGTACAGGCCCCAGTGCAGGCCGAGGACCGCGTAGTTCTTGATCAGGGCGTGGTTGAGGGCGGGGCTCGGGATGGCGCCGCTCGCGAAGCCGACGATCACGATGCGGCCCTCGAAGGCGACGGTCTTGGCGGACTGGGTGTACGCCTCGCCGCCGACCGGGTCGAAGATCACGTCCGCGCCGCGTCCGCCGGTGGCCTCCTTGACCGCGGCGACGACGTCCTGTTCCCGCCGGTCGATCACCACGTCGCAGCCCAGGTCGCGGGCCACGGCGGCCTTGCCTGCGCCGCCCGCCACGCCGATGACGGTGGCGCCGGCCGCCTTGCCGAGCTGCACGGCGGCGCTGCCCACCCCGCCCGCGGCGGCGTGCACGAGCAGGGTCTCTCCGGCCTCCAGGCGGGCCCGCCGGTGCAGGGCGAACCAGGCCGTCTGGTAGCCGATGTGCAGGGCGGCGGCCTCGGCGTCGTCCAGCGCGTCCGGCGCGGGCAGCAGTGCGGCGGCGTCCGCGACGGCGTACTCGGCGAAACCGCCGTGCGGCAGCGCCGGGTTGGCGATCACCCGGCGGCCGTCCTCGGTCTCGCCGCAGATCTCGACGCCCGGTGTGAACGGCAGCGGCGGCCGCACCTGGTACTGGCCCCGGCACATCAGGGCGTCCGGGAAGTTGATGTTGGCGGCGCGCACCCGGAGCAGCACCTGCCCCGCGCCGGGGGTCGGCCGTTCGACGTCCGCGAGGCGCATCACCTCGCCCGGCTCGCCGAGTTCGTGCACTTGCCATGCCTGCATGCGGGGCCTCCACGGGACGGTGAACGTCGTCTTCGCTGACCGGGTCCCCGCATACTAAGCGGTCGCTTGCCTCAAGGGAACCGTCCCGCTCCCTCGGGCCGCACCTCATCCCTTCCTCGGCCGCGCCCGCACGTGCATCCGCTCCCCCTGCGGCCCGAAGAGGCTGAGGAACTCCACCGGCCCCTCCCCCGTCGACCCGAACCAGTGCGGCACGCGCGTGTCGAACTCGGCCGCCTCGCCCGCCGCCAGCACCACGTCGTGGTCGCCCAGCACCAGACGCAGTTTTCCGGAGAGCACGTACAGCCATTCGTAGCCCTCGTGCGTGCGCGGGTCGGGCTCCAGCTTCCGCTTCGGTTCGAGCACCTTGTACGCCTGGAGCCCGCCGGGCTGCCGGGTGAGCGGCCAGTGGGTGCGTCCGCCGCGCTCGATCGGCCGGGCGCGCACCCGAGGATCGCCCACCGGGGGCGCGCCGACCAGCTCGTCCAGCGACACCTGGTGGGCCTGGGCGATGGGCAGCAGCAGGTCCAGGCCGGGTTTGCGCTGTCCGGACTCCAGCCGGGACAGGGTGCTCACGGAGATGCCGGTCGCCTCCGCCAGCGCCGCGAGTGTCACCTCCCGCTCCTTCCGGATCCGGCGCAGCCGGGGGCCCACTTCCGCGAGAACGTCGTCCGTCACCATGCGGACATTGCAGGTTCGGCAAACTTGTTTGTCAATCCGCGGCTGCCGGAGCGACCGTCGGCAGTGGAGGTGGTCACGATGACCGAGCAGGACCTGAACGACAGCCGCTACGACGTGGTCGTGGTGGGCGGAGGAGCGGCGGGGCTGTCCGCCGCGCTGGTGCTGGGGCGGGCCCGGCACCGCACGCTGGTGGTCGACGCGGGCGAGCCGCGCAACGCGCCGTCGGCGCACATGCAGGGCTATCTGAGCCGGGACGGGATGCCGCCGGCGGAGTTCCTGGCGCTCGGCCGGGAGGAGATCGCGCGCTACGGCGTGGAGCTGGTCCGGGACCGGGTGACGGACGTCGCCCGGGGCGAGGACTTCACGGTGGCGCTGGAGCGGGGCGGGAGGGTGCGCGCCCGGCGGCTGGTCGTGGCGACGGGGCTGAAGGACGAGATGCCGGACGTCCCCGGGGTCGCCGAGCGGTTCGGGCGGGACGTGCTGCACTGCCCGTTCTGCCACGGCTGGGAGGTGCGCGACGAGCCCTTCGGGGTGCTGGCGTCGAGCGCGGCGGGCGTGCACCAGGCGCTGATGGTGTCCCGGTGGTCGAAGGACGTCACGTTCTTCCTGCACCGGGTCGCCGAGGAGGAGCTGTCCGACCTCGACCTGCGCCGGCTCGCTGCGGCGGGCGTGGACGTGGTGCCGGGCGAGGTCGCCGCTCTGGTGGTCGAGGACGACCGGCTCACCGGCCTGCGGATGACCGACGGCGCCGTGCACTCCCGGTCGGTGGTGTTCGTCGCGCCGCGTCCGGTGCCGCAGACGGGGCTTCTGGAGCGGCTGGGCGCGGAGATGGACGAGACGCCGTTCGGGACGTACCCGGTGGTCGACCCGAACGGGCTGACCAGCGTGCCGGGTGTGTGGGCGGCGGGCAACGCGATCGGGTTCAGCGAGCAGGTGGTGCACGCGGCGAGCGGCGGCTACCGCGCGGCGGCGGCGATCGTCGGGGACCTGCGGATGGCGGACCTGGACGCGGCGCTCGGCGCGTGACCTCCGGATCCGGAGGTGTGGAAGGCACCCCTTCGTAGCACGATGACTGCATGTTGCTGTCCCGGCTGGCCCAGGTGTCCCAGGAGGTGGCCGCCGCCTCGGCGCGGTCGCGGAAGACCGCGCTGCTCGCCGAGCTGTTCCGGGAGGCGTCGCCGGACGACGTCCCGGTCGTCATCCCGTATCTGGCGGGCCGGCTGCCGCAGGGGCGGATCGGGGTCGGCTGGAAGGTGCTGAGCCGTCCGGTGCCGCCCGCCGCCGAGCCGTCGCTGACGGTGCGCGAGGTGGACGCGCTGCTCACCCGGCTCGCGAAGGTGTCGGGGCCGGGCTCGCAGGCCGGGCGGGCCCGGCTCGTCGGCGAGCTGCTGGGCGCGTCCACCGAGGCGGAGCAGCGGTTCCTGAGGGGGTTGCTGACCGGCGAGGTGCGCCAGGGCGCCCTGGACGCGGTGGCGGTGGAAGGGCTGGCCCGGGCGACCGGCGCGGCGTCGGCGGACGTACGGCGGGCGGTGATGCTCGCAGGGTCGCTCCAGCCGGTCGCCGGGGCGCTGCTGGCGGACGGTCCGGGGGCGCTGGAGCGGTTCCGGCTGACCGTCGGACGTCCGGTGCAGCCGATGCTGGCGCACAGCGCCTCCTCGGTCGCCGAGGCGGTCGGGAAGCTGGGCGCCTGCGCGGTCGAGGAGAAGCTCGACGGCATCCGGGTCCAGGTGCACCGCGACGGCGACACCGTGCGGGTGCACACCCGCACCCTCGACGACATCACGGACCGGTTGCCCGAGGTGACGGCGGCGGCGCGGGAGCTGGACGCGGAGCGGTTCATCGTGGACGGGGAGGTCATCTCCTTCGACGGCACCGGACGCCCGCGGTCGTTCCAGGAGACGGCCGGGCGGGTCGGGTCCCGGGTGGACGTGGCGACGGCCGCCCGGGAGACGCCGGTCTCCCCCGTGTTCTTCGACGCGCTGTCGGTGGACGGCCGGGACCTGCTGGACCTGCCGTTCGCCGAGCGGCACGCCGAGCTGGCCCGGCTGGTGCCGGAGCCCATGCGGGTGCGGCGCGCGGTGGTGAGCGGCCCCGACGAGCTGGAGGCGGCTGAGCGGTTCCTCGCCGAGACGCTGGAGCGCGGCCATGAGGGCGTCGTGGTGAAGGGCCTGGAGGCCCCGTACAGCGCGGGGCGGCGCGGCGCGTCCTGGCTGAAGGTCAAGCCGGTGCACACGCTGGACCTGGTGGTGCTGGCCGCCGAGTGGGGCCACGGCCGGCGCACCGGCAAGCTCTCCAACCTGCACCTGGGCGCCCGCACACCCGACGGCGGCTTCGCGATGCTCGGCAAGACCTTCAAGGGCATGACCGACGCGATGCTGGAGTGGCAGACGAAGCGGCTGCGGGAGATCGCCGTCGACGAGAGCGGCTACACGGTGACCGTGCGCCCCGAACTCGTCGTGGAGATCGCCTACGACGGCCTGCAGCGCTCCAGCCGCTACCCGGCCGGCGTCACCCTGCGCTTCGCCCGGGTGATCCGCTACCGCGAGGACAAGCGCCCCGAGGAGGCGGACACGGTCGGGACCGTGCTGGCCGCCCACCCGGAGGTACGGCCGTGACGGCGGCCCGGAGCGCGGGCCTGCTGCTGTTCCGGCGCACCGGGGAGGGCGTCGAGGTGCTGCTCGGCCACATGGGCGGCCCGTTCTTCGCGCGCCGGGACGCCGGGGCGTGGACCGTGCCGAAGGGCGAGTACGACCCCGCCGAGCCCACCTGGGACGCGGCGCGGCGCGAGTTCCGGGAGGAGCTGGGACTGCCCCCGCCGGACGGGGAGGCGGTGCCGCTCGGGGAGGTCCGCCAGTCGGGCGGCAAGGTGGTCACCGCCTGGGCGGTGGAGGCCGACCTGGACCCGGCGTCGGTCGTGCCCGGCACGTTCACCATGGAGTGGCCGCCCAGGTCGGGGCGGACGCGGGAGTTCCCGGAACTGGACCGGGTCGCCTGGTTCCCGCTCGGCCGGGCGCGTGAGCTGATCGTGTCGGCACAGACCGCGTTTCTGGACCGCCTGGCGGAGCACTCGCCCTGAGAGACCCTCCCGCGTTGCGGCGCCCATCGGCGCGCGGGAAGGTCGTCGGAGCACAGCCCGTCCCATGGAGGCCAGTGATGCACATCGCCACGGTGAATCCGGCGAACGGCGAGACCGTCAAGACGTACCACCCCATGGACGAGGACGAGCTGGAACGCCGGCTCCAGCTCGCGGAGGCCACCTTCCGCACGTACCGGACGACGACCTTCGAGGAGCGGTCCCGGCTGCTGCACCACGCCGCCGAGATCCTCGACGCGGACCAGGACGCCGTCGGCAAGGTGATCGCCACGGAGATGGGCAAGCCGGTCAAGCAGGCCCGCGCGGAGGCGGCGAAGTGCGCCAAGGCGATGCACTGGTACGCCGACCACGCGGCCGGACTGCTCGCCGACGAGGAGCCCGACGCGTCCGACGTGAAGGACTCCGGCGCCTCCCGGGTCCTGGTGCGCTACCGGCCGCTGGGACCGGTGCTCGCGGTGATGCCGTGGAACTTCCCGCTGTGGCAGGTGGTGCGGTTCGCCGCCCCCGCCCTGATGGCGGGCAACGTCGGGCTGCTCAAGCACGCGTCGAACGTGCCGCAGACCGCCCTGTACCTGGAGGACCTGTTCCACCGCGCGGGCTTCACCGAGGGCTGTTTCCAGACCCTGCTGATCGGCTCGGCGGCCGTCGACGACCTGCTGCGCGACGAGCGGATCAAGGCGGCGACCCTCACCGGGAGCGAGCCGGCCGGGCGGGCGGTCGCCTCGACGTGCGGCGAGATGATCAAGAAGACGGTGCTGGAGCTGGGCGGCAGCGACCCGTTCGTGGTCATGCCCTCCGCCGACCTGGACCGGGCCGCCGAGGTCGCGGTGACCGCCCGGGTGCAGAACGCCGGCCAGTCCTGCATCGCCGCCAAGCGGTTCATCGTGCACACGGACGTCTACGACGCCTTCGCCGAGCGGTTCGTCGCCGGCATGAGGGCGCTGAAGGTCGGCGACCCGATGGACGAGGACACCGACGTCGGCCCGCTCTCCAGCGAACAGGGCCGCCGGGACCTGGAGGAGCTGGTCGACGACGCGGTACGGGCCGGCGCCACGGTGCTGTGCGGTGGCGAACGCCCGGACGGACCGGGCTGGTTCTACCCGCCGACCGTGCTGGCCGGGATCGACCGGGAGATGCGCATCCACCGGGAGGAGGCCTTCGGCCCGGTCGCCACGCTGTACCGGGCGGCCGACCTGGACGAGGCGGTGCTCATCGCCAACGACACCCTGTTCGGGCTGAGTTCGAACGTGTGGACACGTGACGAGGCGGAGATCGACCGGTTCGTCCGGGACCTCGAGGCGGGCGGCGTGTACGTCAACGGCATGACGGCGTCCCACCCCGCGTTCCCCTTCGGCGGGGTCAAGCGGTCGGGGTACGGGCGTGAGCTGTCCGGGCACGGAATCCGCGAGTTCTGCAACATCACCACGGTTTGGCACGGCGCGTGACGCCCGCACGGTTACGATCCCGACTGTGAACCGCGAAGTGACACTGCCTCTGATCGTCGACGACCGCGGCACCCTTCAGGTGGCGGCCGCCGACGTCAGCAAGCTGCTGCGCACGGTGGGCGGCCGGTGGGTCCGGCTCGTCGAGGCCGGCGAGGGCGGGCTCGACGAGGACACGGTCGCCGCGCTGACGATCGAACTCGCGAAGCTCGCCGACCGCATCGACGTGGCGTGCATCGCCCACAGCAGCGGCACCACCCCGTAGGGCGTCAGGCCGGCCGTTCCAGGGTCCGCCAGAACAGCGCTTCGTAGCTCTGCAGCAGGTGTCCGTAGGCGCGGGCGCGGCTCTCGTCCAGGCGGCCGGTGTCCAGGGCCGCCTGCACGGCGCGCTCGGCGGTGCGGGCCGGCGCCGGGGCCGGTTCGGCGAAGAAGTCGAAGAAGGCGCAGGCCTCGTCGCCGAAGCCGTAGTGGGTGCGCAGGGCCCTGGCGATCGTGGCGCAGTAGCCGCCCCAGGCCGAGAAGTTGGCGGTGACGGCGAGGACGGCGTCGGCCGGGGCGGCGTTGAGGGCCAGCCAGGCGACGTAGGCGGGGTAGGCCTGGCAGCCCGGCAGCGGGGTGTAGGCGGCGGCGCGGGCCTCGTCGACGCCGCAGGCCGCGGCGAAGGCGGGCAGCCGCTGCTGGGCGATCGCCTCGCCCTCGGCCAGGGCGGTGAAGAAGGCGTCGGCCTCCGGTTCGGCCGAGGACCGCACGGCCAGCTGGAGGAAGGCGCGGCGGTCCGCGGGGATCACCCGCAGCTGTTCCAGGGCCAGGACGGCCAGGACCTCCCGGTCCGCCTCGCCGGCGGCGATCAGCGGCACCAGGGGGTTGGAGCGCGGGTCGGGGGCGAGCTCCGCGGTGATCGTGTTCAGCAGGTCCCGGGCGTTGCGTGTCATCACGTCCTCCGAGGCGTCGGTCACCCCGAGGTTGGCCCGGCTGTCGTGCGGGGGCAACCCGGCGCACCGGACCGCCCCCGCACGGTGGGTCAGCGGATGGACATGCCCGAGAGGGTGCGGGCGATCACCAGGCGCTGGATCTCGCTGGTGCCCTCGAAGATCGTGTAGATCGCGGCGTCGCGGTGCATCCGCTCGACCGGGTACTCGCGGGTGTAGCCGTTGCCGCCGAGGATCTGGATGGCCTGGCCGGTGACCTTCTTGGCCGTCTCGCTGGCGAACAGCTTCGACATCGAGCCCTCGGCCGCGGTGAACGGCTTGCCGTTGACCGCCATCCAGGAGGCGCGCCACACCAGCAGGCGGGCCGCGTCGATCTGGGTGCGCATGTCGGCGAGCTGGAAGGCGACGCCCTGGTTGTCGATGATCGGGCGGCCGAACTGCTCACGCGTCCTGGCGTAGTCGAGCGCGACCTCGTAGGCGGCGCGGGCGGTGCCCACGGCCATGGCGCCGACGGCCGGGCGGGAGGCCTCGAAGGTGGCCATGGCGGCGTTCTTCACGCGCTCACCGCCCGTCCTGGCCTTCTCGCGGGCACGGGCCAGGCGCTCGTCCAGCTTCTCCTTGCCGCCGAGCAGGCAGGAGCCGGGAACGCGCACGTCGTCCAGGACGACCTCGGCGGTGTGCGAGGCGCGGATGCCGTGCTTCTGGAACTTCTGGCCCTGCGACAGACCGGGGGTGTTCGGCGGGATGATGAAGGACGCGTGGCCCTTGGAGCCGAGCTCCGGGTCGACGACCGCGACCACCACATGGACGTTGGCGATGCCGCCGTTGGTCGCCCAGGTCTTGGTGCCGTTGATCACCCACTCGTCCTTGGCCTCGTCGTACACCGCGCGGGTGCGCATCGACGCCACGTCGGAGCCGGCGTCGGGCTCGGAGGAGCAGAAGGCCGCGACCTTGACGTCGTTCACGTCGCCGTACATCTGGGGGATCCAGGTGCCGATCTGCTCCTCGGTGCCGTTGGCGAGGACGCCGACGGCGGCGAGGCCGGTGCCGACGATCGACAGCGCGATGCCGGCGTCGCCCCAGAACAGCTCCTCCATGGCCATGGGGATGCCGAGACCCGTTGCGTCGAAGTACTGCTGGGCGTAGAAGTCCAGGGAGTAGATGCCGACCTTGGCCGCCTCCTGGATCACCGGCCAGGGAGTCTCCTCACGCTCGTCCCATTCGGCGGCGGCGGGGCGGATGACGTCGGCGGCGAAGCCGTGCAGCCAGTCCCGCACCTCCTTCTGTTCGTCGTTGAGCTCCATGGTGAACTCGGCCATGACTCCTCCAGCGGCGGCGCACGTGCATGTTACTTGCGGTAACCCCAGTCTGTTACCGACAAGTAGGAGAAGTCAACTCCCCAGGCAGGTCGGCATCCCGTTCGATGTCGGGCCCGTGGTCAGTGTTAGTTTGCGCAGGCGTCACCGATTCAGCACGGGTGGGGAGAGCTCATGGACACCACACAGCGGACCGAGCAGCAGCGGTCCGCCGACCGACGCCGGCGCGAGCTGCTGGAGGCCGCCGACCGAGTGGTGCTGCGCGACGGGCCCGGGGCCTCGATGAACGCCATCGCCGCGGAGGCCGGCATCACCAAGCCCATCCTCTACCGGCACTTCGGCGACAAGGGAGGACTCTACGCCGCCCTCGCCAAGCGCCACACCGACGCCCTGCTGGACTCGCTGCGGGCCGCACTGGACGCCCCCGCGGAGCGGCGGGAGCGGGTCGAGGCCACGCTGGACACCTACCTGACGGCGATCGAGGCGCGGCCCCAGGTCTACCGCTTCCTGATGCACCCGGCGGAGGGCTCGCCGGGCGACCAGGGCTTCGACGTGGGCAAGCACTCGGCGCCGCTGCTGCGCCGGATGGGCGAGGAGCTGGCCCAGGTGATCGAGGACCGCCTCGACCTCGGACCCGGCAGCCATCAGCTGGCCCGGGTGTGGGGCCACGGCATCGTCGGCATGATGCATGCCGCCGGCGACTGGTGGCTGGGCGAACGCCCCTGTTCCCGTGCCGAGTTGGTGCGCAGCCTGGCCGACCTGCTGTGGGGCCGGCTGGCCGCGGCCGGCGACAGGGTGGGCGGCCCGGGCTTCTGACCCGGGCCGGACTCCGGCTCAGCCGGGCCGGTGCCAGGAGGCGCGCGCGACCTGGCGCATCAGCTTGCGGTGACGGCGGCCGGCGAGGCGGTCGGCGTAGACCGTGCCGTCCAGGTGGTCGCTCTCGTGCTGGAGACAGCGGGCGAAGAAGCCCGTGCCGTGCACGGTGACCGGCTCACCGGTCACCGTGACGCCCTCGACCACCGCGTGGTCGTAGCGCTCCGTCCCCGCCTCCAGGCCGGGCAGCGACAGACAGCCCTCGGGGCCGCGCACCACCACCCCGTCCGTCACCACCAGCCGCGGGTTCACCACGTGCCCCAGGTGCCGGACCTCCTCGTCGTCGGGGCAGTCGAAGACGAACACCCGCAGCGGCACGCCGATCTGGTTCGCGGCCAGACCCACGCCCTGCGCCGCGTACATCGTCGCGAACAAGTCCTCCACCAGATCCGCCAGTTCCGGACCGAAGTCGGTGACGTCCCCGCACGGCGTGTGCAGGACGGGGTCGCCGAGCAGGGTGAGGGGCCGTACGCGTCCGTGGACGCCGGGCAGGGAGCCGTGTCGCATGGCCGCAAGGGTACGGTCCTTGCATCACCGCCCCGTCTCCCGACGGAGCCGCGGTACTGGAGGGCGAATGGATCTCGATAGGCTGAGCCCACACCACGTGGCCGTCAGGCACAGACGCGGCGCGTACGCAAGGAGGATCGAGAACTGATGGCAGGCAACTCGGACCCGCTCACGCCGCGGGCCAAGCTGGCCGTGACCGCGGGCAAGGCGGTCGCGGCGGCATCCCGCGCCGCAGGGCGCGGCAGCGGTTCGGTGATCGGCGGCCGGGTGGCCCTGAAACTCGACCCCGAGCTTCTCCACCGGCTCGCCACGCACCTGGACGTGACCCTCGTCTCGGCGACCAACGGCAAGACCACCACCACCCGGCTCATCGCCGAGGCGCTCAAGGCGGCCGGCCCGGTCGTCTCCAACGCGCTCGGCGCCAACATGCCGGCCGGCATCACCTCGGCCCTGGCGGCCGGCGCCGACGCCCGTTACGGCGTCATCGAGGTCGACGAGAAGTACCTGGTCGGCGTCGCGCAGGCGACCGAGCCGAAGTGCATCGCGCTGCTCAACCTCTCCCGCGACCAGCTCGACCGCGCCGCGGAGACCCGCATGCTCGCGGAGGCCTGGCGCGAGGGCCTGGCCGGCTCCAAGGCCGTGATCGTGGCCAACGCCGACGACCCGCTGGTGGTGTGGGCCGCGTCGTCCTCCCCCAACGTGATCTGGGTGGCCGCCGGCCAGATGTGGAAGGACGACGCCTGGTCCTGCCCGTCCTGCGGCGGTGTGATGCAGCGCCCTGGCGACGACTGGTTCTGCGGCGAGTGCGGCTTCCGCCGCCCCACCCCGAGCTGGGCGCTCTCCGGCGACCACGTGCTCGACCCGCACGGCTCCGCCTGGCCGATCCACCTCCAGCTCCCGGGCCGCGCCAACAAGGCCAACGCCGCGTCCTCCGCGGCCGTCGCCGCCGTCTTCGGGGTGCCGCCGCAGGTGGCCCTGGAGCGCATGTACCAGGTGCAGGCCGTGGCCGGCCGCTACGACGTCGTCCAGTTCCAGGGCCGTGACCTGCGGCTGCTGCTCGCGAAGAACCCCGCGGGCTGGCTGGAGACGTTCTCGCTGATCGACCCGCCGCCGACCCCGGTGATCCTGTCGGTGAACGCGCGCTCCGCCGACGGCACCGACACCTCCTGGCTGTGGGACGTCGACTACACCCGGCTCACCGGCCACCCGATCTGCGTCATCGGCGACCGCAAGCTGGACCTGGCGGTGCGCCTCGAGGTCGCCAACCAGCAGTTCCAGGTGTGCGAGAACCTCGACCAGGCGGTCCAGATGTCGCCGCCGGGCCGGATCGAGGTCATCGCCAACTACACCGCGTTCCAGGACCTGCGCCGCCGCGTCGGCAACTGACCACGACACCTCAGGGGACTTGAAGTGAGCGACAACCAGCTGCGGGTCGTCTGGATCTACCCGGACCTGCTGAGCACCTACGGCGACCAGGGCAACGTCCTCGTCGTCGAGCGCCGGGCGCGGCAGCGCGGCCTGGACGTGGCGCGGCTCGACGTGCGCAGCGACCAGCCGATCCCGACCTCCGGCGACATCTACCTGATCGGCGGCGGCGAGGACCGCCCGCAGCGGCTGGCCGCCGAGCGGCTGCGCCGCGACGGCGGGCTGCACCGGGCCGTGGGGAACGGCGCGATCGTCTTCTCGGTCTGCGCCGGCTACCAGATCCTCGGCCACGAGTTCATCAACGACCTCGGCCAGCGCGAGCCCGGCCTCGGCCTGCTCGACGTGGTGTCGGTGCGCGGCGAGGGCGCCCGCTGCGTGGGCGACGTCCTCGCGGACATCAACCCGCAGCTGGGCCTGCCCCCGCTCACCGGGTTCGAGAACCACCAGGGCATCACCCACCTGGGCCCCACGGCACGCCCGTTCGCCCAGGTGCGCTTCGGCAACGGCAACGGCACCGGGGACGGCACCGAGGGCGCCTACAACGACACCGTCTTCGGCACCTACATGCACGGTCCGGTGCTGGCCCGCAACCCGCAGATCGCGGACCTGCTGCTGAAGCTGGCGCTGGACGTCAACGCCCTGCCGCCGACCGACGACCGCTGGTACGAGGCCCTGCGCGACGAACGCATCGCGGCCGCCCAGCAGCCCGCGTGAGGCGCTGGGACAGCACCGGGAAGGAGGCGTCGGAAGCGGCCTGAACAGGCCCGTCTGACGCCTCCTCCGCACAGGTGAGCGGCATCGTCCAGCAGGCGGACGCGGGATGCGGCACAGCCCCCGGGAACGGCTAGGGTGGCCGTGATCGAGCCGGACAGCGCGGTCCGGTCCCGGCCACTTCGAGAAGGTTGTTTCGGGCTATGCGCATTGGTGTCCTCACGTCCGGCGGCGACTGCCCCGGCCTGAACGCCGTCATCCGGTCCGTCGTGCACCGCGCCGTCGTCGACCACGGCGACGAGGTCATCGGCTTCCGCGACGGGTGGAAGGGCCTCCTGGAGTGCGACTACCTCAAGCTCGACCTCGACGCGGTGAGCGGCATCCTCGCCCGCGGCGGCACCATCCTCGGCTCCTCACGGGTGCGTCCCGAGCATCTGCGGGACGGTGTGGAGCGGGCCCGGGGCCATGTCGCGGAACTCGGTCTCGACGCGATCATCCCCATCGGCGGTGAGGGCACCCTCAAGGCGGCCCGGCTGCTGTCCGACAACGGGCTGCCGATAGTCGGCGTGCCGAAGACCATCGACAACGACATCGCCGTCACCGACGTCACCTTCGGGTTCGACACGGCCGTCGGCGTGGCCACCGAGGCGCTGGACCGGCTGAAGACCACCGCCGAGTCGCACCAGCGCGTGCTGATCGTGGAGGTCATGGGCCGCCACACCGGCTGGATCGCGCTGCACTCCGGCATGGCGGCCGGCGCGCACGCCATCGTGGTGCCCGAGCGGCCCTTCGACATCGACGAGCTGACCGCGAAGGTCGGCGAGCGGTTCTCGGCCGGGAAGCGGTTCGCCATCGTCGTCGCGGCGGAGGGCGCCAAGCCGAAGGCCGGGACCATGGACTTCGACGAGGGCGGCAAGGACGTCTACGGACACGAGCGGTTCGCCGGGATCGCCCGGCAGCTCTCCCTGGAGCTGGAGGAGCGGCTCGGCAAGGAGGCCCGGCCGGTGATCCTCGGCCATGTGCAGCGCGGCGGCACGCCCACCGCGTACGACCGGGTGCTGGCCACCCGGTTCGGCTGGCACGCGGTGGAGGCCGTGCACCGCGGGGACTTCGGGCAGATGACGGCGCTGCGCGGCACCGACATCGTGATGGTGCCGCTGGCGGAGGCCGTCGAGACGCTGAAGACGGTGCCCGAGGAGCGGTACGCCGAGGCGGAGTGCGTGCTCTGACCGCCCCGTCGCGGCCCGGCGCGTGGCACGGGCGCGCGTGAGACCGGCTTCACAGACCGCCCCCGGTGACGGACGTCGCCGGGGGCGGTTCTAGTCTGGTGCGGACCGATTGCGTACAACCTGGACGAAAATGGAGCCGGCGGATGGATCACAGCGGGCACGGCATGACCATGGATCTGCCGCCGTTCACGCTGGGCCGGGGGCTCGCCTGGTCGGCGGACCCCTTCTTCCTCGTCGCCTGCCTGCTGGCACTCGCGCTCTACGGCTGGGGCGTGGTCCGGCTGGTCCGGCGCGGTGACAGGTGGCCGGTGGGGCGGACCATCGCGTTCGTCACCGGTGTGCTGAGCATCGGGCTCGTGATGTGCACCGCGCTGAACGACTACGGCATGGTGATGTTCAGCGTGCACATGGTGCAGCACATGGTCATCAGCATGGTGTCGCCGATCCTGCTCCTGCTCGGCGCCCCGGTCACCCTGGCGCTGCGGGCGCTGCCCCCGGCGGCCGTGCGCGGCACCAAGGGGCCGCGCGAGCTGCTGCTGATGCTGCTGCACAGCCGGTACATGCGGGTCGTGACGCACCCGCTGTTCACCATCCCGATGTTCATCGCGAGCCTGTACGCGCTGTACTTCACCCCGCTGTTCGACTTCCTGATGGGGTCGGCGGTCGGGCACGCGGCGATGATGGTGCACTTCCTCGCCGTCGGCCTGGTGTTCTTCTGGCCGATCATGGGCGTGGATCCGGGTCCGCACCGGCCGGGGCATCTGATGCGGATGCTGGAGCTGTTCGCGGGCATGCCGTTCCACGCGTTCTTCGGCATCGCGCTGATGATGGCCTCCACCCCCATGGTCACCACCTTCCAGGACCCGCCCGCGTCGCTGGGCATCGACGCGCTGTCCGACCAGAACGCGGCCGGCGGCATCGCCTGGGCGTTCAGCGAGGTCCCGTCGGTGCTGGTGCTGATCGCGCTGCTGTTCCAGTGGTACGCCTCGGACCAGCGGCAGGCCCGCCGCAAGGACCGCGCCGCCGACCGGGACGGCGACAAGGAGCTGGAGGCGTACAACGCCTACCTGGCCTCCCTGAACGCGCGCGGCAGCTAGGGCGCGGCCCCGGGTTCCGTCCCGCACCGCCCTGCTTTGCGGAAACCGGGGCACCATGGAGGCAACGGACCTGGAGGAGGGTGTCGCGATGCCCGGTACCACGAACGGTTCCACCTCGACGAAGACCATGGGCGTGCTCACCGTCGGCGGCCTGGTCGCCGTGACCGCGTACACGGTGGCGCTCGGCAGCAACGGCTGGCTGTGGTTCATCTGGGTCGTCCTGGGCCTGCTCACCCTGGGGATGGTCGCCACCCGCAGCAGCTGACCGGCGGTACGGGGCGGCTCACCGCGGGGTGAGCCGCCCCGTGAGATGGACGCCCGGCTGGTACTTCGGCAGCCGGACGGTGATCTTCATGCCGGCGCCCGCAGCCGTCTCGATGACCAGCCCGTGGTCGTCGCCGTAGACCTGGCGGAGCCGGTCGTCGACGTTGGACAGGCCGATGCCGCCGGTGGGGCTGACCTCGCGGGCGAGGATGCGGCGCAGCAGACCGGGGTCCATGCCCGCCCCGTCGTCCTCGATGACCACGAGGGCCTCCGCGCCCGCGTCCTGCGCGGTGATCTGGATGTGGCACTTGTCGGCCTTGCCCTCCAGACCGTGCTTGACGGCGTTCTCCACCAGCGGCTGGAGGCACAGGAAGGGCAGCGCGACCGGCAGCACCTCGGGGGCGATCTGCAGGGTGACGGAGAGCCGGTCGCCGAAGCGCGCCCGCACCAGCGCCAGGTAGTGGTCGATGGCGTGCAGCTCGTCGGCGAGGGTGGTGAAGTCGCCGTGTCGGCGGAACGAGTAGCGGGTGAAGTCGGCGAACTCCAGCAGCAGCTCGCGGGCGCGCTCGGGGTCGGTGCGCACGAAGGACGCGATCACCGCGAGCGAGTTGAAGATGAAGTGCGGGGAGATCTGGGCGCGCAGGGCGCGGAGCTCCGCCTCGATCAGCCGGGTGCGGGACTGGTCCAGGTCGGCCAGCTCCAGCTGGACGGAGACCCAGCGGGCGACCTCCCCGGCGGCCCTGACCAGCACCGCCGACTCGCGGGGCGCGCAGGCGACGAGTGCACCGTGCACCCGGTCGTCGACGGTGAGCGGGGCGACCACCGCCCAGCGGACGGCGCAGTCGGGGGTGTCGCAGGTCAGCGGGAACGCCTCGCCGCGGCCGGTGTCCAGGGGGCCGGTGAGGCGCTCCATGATCTCGGTGCGGTGGTGGGCGCCGACGCCGTCCCAGACCAGGACCTGCTCGCGGTCGGTGAGGCACAGCGCGTCCGTGCCGAGCAGGGAGCGCAGTTTGCGCGCCGACTTGCGGGCGGTCTCCTCGGTGAGGCCGGCCCGCAGCGGGGGCGTGGCCAGGGACGCGGTGTGCAGGGTCTCGAAGGTGGCGTGCTCGACGGGGGTGCCGAGTCCGGCGAGGCTGGCGGGCCGTGCCGTGCGCCGCCCCAGCCAGAAGCCGGCGGCCAGCAGGGGCAGCACCGCGACGAGCAGACCGGCGAGGAAACCGCTCATGCGGACACCTCCGTACGCAGCTCTTCCGGCAGGTGGAAGCGGGCCAGGACCGCGGCTGTGCCGGGCGGCACCCGGCCGGGCGTGGCGAGCGAGACCAGCACCATGGTGAGGAAGCCGAGCGGCACCGACCAGAGGGCGGGCCAGGCGAGCAGTGCGTGCCAGGGTCCGGCGCCCGGGTAGCCGGCCATGGTGGCGGCCACGGCGAGGAACGCCGAGCCGCCGCCGACGAGCATCCCGGCGGCCGCGCCCGGCGGGGTGAGCCGCCGCCACCAGATGCCGAGGACCAGCAGCGGGCAGAACGACGAGGCGGACACCGCGAAGGCGAGCCCCACGGCGTCGGCCACGGGCAGCCCGCCGACCAGGAGGCTCGCGGCCATCGGGACGGCCATGGCGAGCACGGTGCCGAGCCGGAAGTGGCGCACGCCGCGGGAGGGCAGCACGTCCTGGGTGAGCACCCCGGCGACGGCCATGGTGAGTCCGGAGGCGGTCGACAGGAACGCGGCGAACGCTCCCCCGGCGACCAGCGCGCCCAGCAGGTCGCCGCCGGTGCCGCCGATCATCCGTCCGGGCAGCAGCAGGACGGCGGCGTCCGCGTCCCCGGTGAGGGTGAGGTCGGGGGCGTAGAGCCGGCCGAGGGCGCCGTAGACGGGGGGCAGCAGGTAGAAGGCGCCGACCAGGCCGAGGACGGCGACGGTGGTGCGGCGGGCGGCGACGCCGTGCGGGCTGGTGTAGAAGCGCACCACGACGTGCGGCAGGCCCATGGTGCCGAAGAAGGTGGCGAGGATCAGCCCGTACGTGGCGTACAGCGGGCGTTCGGCGCGGCTCTCGGCGCGGGAGGGCGACAGGGCGTCGTCGGCGCCGTGCCCGGTGGCGGGCACCTCGGAGCCCTCGGCGAAGGTGAGGCGGGTGCCGCCGTCGACGCGGTGCGTGCCCGCGGGCAGGCTGACCTCGGTCCCGGCGTGCTCCCGGCCGTCGACGGCGCCGTCCACGGTGACGGTGAGCGGGGCGGTGAGGCGCAGGTCGACGGTGTCGTCGACGCGCACCACGCGCTGTTCACGGAACTCGGCGGGCTCGTCGAAGGCGTGGCTGGGCGCGCCGTCGCTCTGCCAGGCGAGCACCAGGAAGAGCGCGGGCACCAGCAGGGCGGTCAGCTTCAGCCAGTACTGGAACGCCTGGACGAAGGTGATGCTGCGCATGCCGCCGGCGGCCACGATCACCGTGACGACGACGGCGACGATCACCGCGCCGAGCCAGTCGGGCGCGCCGGTGAGCACGGTGAGGGTGAGTCCGGCGCCCTGGAGCTGGGGCAGCAGGTAGAGCCAGCCGACGCCGACGACGAGGGTGCCGGCGAGCCGCCGGACCGTGTGCGAGGCGAGCCGGGCCTCGGCGAAGTCGGGCAGCGTGTAGGCGCCGGAGCGGCGCAGCGGCGCGGCGACGAACAGCAGCAGGACCAGGTAGCCGGCGGTGTAGCCGACCGGGTACCAGAGCATGTCCGGGCCCTGGATCAGGACGAGTCCGGCGATGCCGAGGAAGGAGGCGGCGGAGAGGTACTCGCCGCTGATGGCGGCCGCGTTGAGGCGGGGGCCGACCGTGCGGGAGGCGACGTAGAAGTCGGAGGTGGTGCGGGACACGCGCAGGCCGAAGGCGCCGACGAGGACGGTCGCGACGGCGACGAGCGCGACGGCGGTGACGGCGTAGGCGGTGTTCACGGCGGTGCGGTTCCCGGGGTCTCAGCGGTCCTCGACGAGCCGCACGAAGTCGCGTTCGTTGCGTTCGGCGCGGCGGACGTACCAGCGGGCGAGCAGGACCAGCGGGGGGTAGAGCCCGAAGCCCAGGACCGCCCACTCCAGGCGGCGGGCGTCCGGGGCGGCGGCGAAGACCAGCGGCAGGGGGCCGATGAGCAGGGCGAGGACGGCGAACACGGTGAGTCCGGTGCGCAGCTGGATGCGCATCAGGGAGCGCACGTAGGTGTGACCGAGGGTGGTCTGCTCGTCGATCTCGGTGCGCGGGCGGTAGTAGCCGGAGGAGCGGCGGGCGCGGCGGGGCGGGCCGGTGACGACCACCCGGCGCTCGGCGGGTTCCTGGGGCATGAGCGGCTCTCCTCCTGCCTAACCGGTGGTCCGGCGCATCAGCAGGTCCCGCAGCTCGCGGGCGTGGCGCCTGCTGACCTGGAGTTCCTCGGAGCCGATCAGGACGCTGACGGTGCCCGCGTCGAGCCGCAGTTCGCCGATGTGGCGCAGGGCGACCAGATGACGGCGGTGGATGCGGACGAAGCCGCGGGAGCGCCAGCGCTCCTCCAGGGTGGACAGCGGGATGCGCACGAGGTGGCTGCCGCGGTCGGTGTGCAGGCGGGCGTAGTCGCCCTGGGCCTCGACGTGGGTGATGTCGTCGACGGCGACGAAGCGGGTGACGCCGCCCAGCTCGACGGCTATGTGGTCGGGGTCGGGTTCGTGCACGGGGATGCGCGGGGCGGGTTCGGGCGGGGTGGCGCCGCGCTGGGCCGCCGCCCGGCGCACGGCTTCGGCCAGCCGTTCCCTGCGGACGGGTTTGAGCACGTAGTCGACGGCCTTGAGGTCGAAGGCCTGGACGGCGAAGTCCTCGTGGGCGGTGACGAACACGACGAGCGGCGGCCGGGCGAATCCGCTGAGCAGCCGGGCGAGGTCCAGTCCGTCGAGGCCGGGCATCTGGATGTCGAGGAAGACGACGTCGATGGCGTCGGGCCCGTCGGGTCCCGACTCCAGGGCGCGGTTGATGCGGCGCAGGGCCTCGGTGGCGTCGCCGGCGCCTTCCGCGCTCCCGATGCGGGGGTCGGCGTTCAGCAGGTAGAGCAGCTCCTCGAGCGAGGGGCGTTCGTCGTCGACGGCGAGGGCGCGCAGCATGAACGTGGAGTGTAGGGGGGATCTCCGGGTCGGGACTACGTGCCGGACAAGGGCGTTTCGCCCGGTTCCGCGCCCGGACCCTCCGGGGACGGACTCGGGGTGGCCTCGGGGCCGGCGTGGATACAGTGCCCGCATGAACAGCAGGCCCGCGCCGTTCGACGACCTCGACCGGAAGATCGTCACCGCTCTGATGGCGAACGCCAGGACGTCCTTCGCGGAGATCGGCGCCTCCGTCGGGCTGTCGGCGACGGCGGTCAAGCGCCGGGTGGACCGGCTGCGGGAGACCGGGGTGATCACCGGGTTCACCGCGACCGTGCGGCCGTCCGCGCTGGGCTGGCGCACGGAGGCGTACGTCGAGGTGTACTGCGAGGGCGCGGCGCCGCCGCGGCGGCTGGCGGAGGTGGTGCGCAACCATCCGGAGATCGCGGCGGCGATGACGGTGACCGGGGGCGCGGACGCGCTGCTGCACGTGCGGGCGCGGGACGTGGAGCACTTCGAGGAGGTGCTGGAGCGCATCCGCCAGGAGCCGTTCATCCGCAAGACGATCAGCGTGATGGTGCTGTCGCACCTGCTGCCCGACAGTCCTGAGGCGGGAGTGACGCAGCCCGCCCCGGACGACGCACCGGACGTGCGCTGAGGGCGTGGAAGACGCAGCGATCGTGCGTGGACACGCAGGATCCGTCGCTTGTCGGCCGTGCGGCCGGGTTCCTACCGTGGAGTCACCCCCTGTTGACACCGTGTGAAGCGGAGGAACCCCTTCGTGCCCGAATCACGTGTGGCGCGCCCACGGCGTTATCTCGTCTGCGAACCCAGATTCTTCGCCGTGCGGTACGCGATCAATCCCTGGATGCGTCCGGACCGTCCCGTCGACGTCTCACTCGCCCGGCGGCAGTGGCTGTCGCTGGTCGACGCCTACCACCGCCACGGCCATACCGTGGAGACCGTGGAGCCGCTGCCCGGTCTGCCCGACATGGTGTTCGCCGCGAACGCGGCGGTCGTCGTGGACGGGCGTGTGTTCGGATCCCGGTTCCACGCGCCGGAGCGGCGTCCGGAGTCGGTGCCGTACGCGGCCTGGTTCAAGGCGCACGGATTCGACGTCCAGCACCCGGAGTCGGTGTGCGAGGGCGAGGGCGACCTGGTGCCCGCCGGGCGCTGGATCCTCGCCGGGACCGGCTTCCGCACCACGCCCGAGGCGCACCGGGAGGCGCAGGAGTTCTTCGGGGTGCCGGTGATCGGCCTGACCCTGGTGGACCCGTACTTCTACCACCTGGACACGGCGCTCTTCGTGCTGGACGAGGAGAACGTCGCGTACTACCCGGAGGCGTTCTCGCCGGGCAGCCGTGAGGTGCTGGAGCGGCTGTACCCGGACGCGGTGACCGCCACCCGGGAGGACGCCATGGCGTTCGGCCTGAACTCCGTCTCGGACGGCCGTCACGTGTTCATCTCGCCGGGAGCTACGGCTCTCGCCGGCCGGCTCGCCGACCGCGGTTACGTCCCCGTCCCCGTCGACCTGTCCGAGTTCCACAAGGCGGGCGGGGGCATCAAGTGCTGCACTCAGGAGATCCGCTCATGACCTCTGCCTCCCGTCCGCGTTCGTCCGCCGAGCTGATCGCGGCGGAGGAGCCGGTCCTCGCGCACAACTACCACCCGCTGCCCGTGGTCGTCGCCCGCGCGGAAGGCGCCTGGGTGGAGGACGTCGAGGGCCGGCGCTACCTGGACATGCTGGCCGGCTACTCGGCGCTGAACTTCGGCCACCGGCACCCGGCGCTGATCGAGGCGGCGCACCGCCAGCTGGACCGGCTCACGCTGACCTCGCGCGCCTTCCACAACGACCGGCTCGCCCGGTTCGCGGAGCGGCTGGCCGCGCTGACCGGCCTGGACATGGTGCTGCCGATGAACACCGGCGCCGAGGCGGTGGAGAGCGGCATCAAGGTGGCCCGCAAGTGGGCCTACGACGTGAAGGGCGTCCCCGCCGACCGGGCGACGATCGTGGTGGCGGCGGACAACTTCCACGGCCGGACGACGACGATCGTCAGCTTCTCGACGGACGAGACGGCCCGTGCCGGGTTCGGCCCCTTCACCCCGGGGTTCCGGGTGGTGCCGTACAACGACCTCGCGGCGCTGGAGGAGGCCGTCGACGAGACGACGGCGGCGGTGCTGATCGAGCCGATCCAGGGCGAGGCGGGCGTGCTGATCCCGGACGACGGCTATCTGGCCGGGGTGCGGGAGCTGACCCGGCGCGCCGGGTGTCTGTTCGTCGCGGACGAGATCCAGTCGGGGCTCGGCCGCACCGGGCGCACGCTGGCCGTGGAGCACGAGTCGGTCGTGCCGGACATGGTGCTGCTGGGCAAGGCGCTGGGCGGCGGCATCGTGCCGGTGTCGGCGGTGGTGGCCCGGCGCGAGGTGCTCCAGGTGCTCCACCCGGGTGAACACGGGTCGACCTTCGGCGGGAACCCGCTGGCGGCCGCCGTGGGCACGGCCGTGGTGGAGCTGCTGGAGACGGGCGAGTTCCAGCGGCGCGCGGCCGAGCTGGGCGTGGTGCTGCGGGAGGGCCTGGAGGCGCTGGTCGGCAAGGGCGTCACCGGGTTCCGCAGCCGCGGCCTGTGGGCGGGTGTGGACGTCGACCCGGCCCTCGGCACCGGCCGGGAGGTCAGCGAGCGTCTGATGCGCGAGGGCATCCTGGTCAAGGACACGCACGGCTCGACGGTCCGGCTGGCCCCGCCGCTGACCGTCACCGCGGACGAGCTGCTGGAGGCGCTGCGCACACTGGAGAAGGTGCTCAGCCGCCAGGCCTGACCGCCTGCCCGCCGCCCCCGCCGGACCTCTGCGGCGGGGGCGGCGGCGTGTCCGGGGGCATGCCGGGCGACGGGTGCGGCGCACCGGTGGCTCACCTCCGGGAAGCCCCCGGCGGGTCCTCGGGGTGAAGATGGGGATGAGCGGGGACACAAGGTGACAGAACGCTCTCAGCGACAGAGAGGCCGTCCGTGGGCGGACACAAGGAGCAGGGAGGAGCCCGGCAGGGGTTCGACGTGGCCGACGCCGCGCCGCTGCTGCTGGACCCGCACGGTCTGGTGGCGGGCTGGACGGTGCACGCGGAGCGGCTGCTGGGCCACGGCGCGGCGGAGGCGGTGGGCCGGAAGTTCGCCGATCTGCTGGAGACCGACGACGCCGAGCGGATGGAGGACCTGCTCGACCGGTGCCGCACCGGAAACGACTGGACGGGGCTGATGACCGCCCGCCACCGGGACGGGCGCCCGGTGCCGGTGGCGGTGCGGGTCGCCCCGACCACGGCCCCGCAGGGCCGCCCGGCGGTGCTGGTGCTGCTGTCGGAGCTGGGGGACGGGGCCCGGGGGTGGGACATGAGCCGCGGCGTGCTGGAGCAGATCGTCGCCGGCAACCCCATCGGCATCGCCATCGTGGACACGGATCTGCGCTACGTGTGGTCCAACGCCGCCCTGGAGCAGTTCGGCGGCGGACCGGGCCGGAGCCGTGTGGGTCTGCGGGTCGCCGACGTCCAGCCGGGCATGGACAGCGAGGCCGTCGAGGAGCGGATGCGGCACGTGCTGGAGACCGGCGAGCAGGAGGTCGGCTACGAGTACGTCGGCCGCGCGCGGTCGGCGCCGCTGCGGGAGACCGCGCACATGCTGTCGTTCACCCGCCTCGAGGACGACCGGGGCGACCCGACGGGCGTGTACTACACCGTCGTGGACGTCACCGACCGGCACCGCGCCCGGCAGCGCCTCGCCCTGCTCGACCGGGCCGGCGAGTACATCGGCCGCACCCTCGACGTGATGACCACCGCACAGGAACTGGCGGACGTCGCCGTGCCCGGCCTCGCCGACTTCGTCACCGTGGACCTGCTGGAGACGGTCCTGCGCGGCGCCGAGCCGGTCCCGGAGGCGCTCGCCGGGTCCGAGCGGGTGCCGCTGCGCCGTGCGGGCCACCGGTCCCTGTACGAGGACCTGCCGCGCACCGCCGTGGACAGCGGCGCGGTCGTCGCCTACCTGACGGACTCCCCGCCCGTGCGGTGCCTCACGACGGGGCAGTCCTGGCGGCAGGAGCAGCTCGACCCGCTGGCCCTCGAGTGGGCCGTGGGCGCGCCGGGCGGCCGGGAGTCCACGTTCCTGGAGCTGGGCCTGCAGAGCGTGATGATCGTCCCGGTCCGGGCCCGCGGCGTCACCCTGGGCCTCACCACGTTCTTCCGCCGCCGACGGAGCCCCTTCGACCCGGACGACCTGCACCTGGCCGAGGACCTGGTCTCGCGCGCCGCCGTCTGCGTGGACAACGCCCGCCGCTACACCCGTGAGCGGGACGCCGCACTCGTGCTCCAGCGCAGCCTCCTGCCGCGCCGGCTCCCCGACCAGGACGCCGTCGAGGTGGCCGCCTGCTACCGGCCCGCCGACGAGCTGACCGGCCTGGGCGGCGACTGGTTCGACCTCATCCCGCTGTCCGGCGCCCGGGTCGCGCTGGTGGTCGGCGAGGTGCCGGGGCACGGCATCGACGCCGCCGCCGCCATGGGGCGGCTGCGCACGGCGGTCCGCACGCTGGCCGCGATCGACCTGCCGCCCGAGGAAGTGCTGGCGCACCTGGACGACCTGGCCTTCCGCTCGGCTCGGGACGACGGCGACGGCGAGGACGACGGCTCAGCAGGCGGGGGCGCCCAAGGCAATTCGGTCGGCTCCGGCTGCTTGTACGTGGTGTACGACCCGGCGGACGGGCGGTGCACGATGGCCGCCGCGGGTCATCCCGCGCCGGCGGTGGTGGCGCCGGACGGCACGGTCGGTTTCGTGGACCTGCCGCAGGGGCCGCCGCTCGGGGTGGGCGGTCCGCCGTTCGAGGCGGTGGAGCTGGACCTGGCCGAGGGCAGCACGCTGGTGCTGCACACGGACGGGCTGCTGGGGCACGGCGACGACGGCGCGGAGGAGGCCGGCCGGGAGCGGCTGCGGCGGGCCCTGGAGGGCACGGCGCGGGAGCCGCGGCCCAGCTGCCGGGAGGTGATCGACGCGCTGGTCCCGGCCCGTCCGGAGGACGACGTGGCGCTGCTGATGGCGCGGACCAGGCGGCTCGCGCCGGAGCAGATCGCGGCCTGGGAGCTGCCGCCAGACCCGGCGGTGGTGGCGGACGCCCGCAGGACCGCCCAGGACCAGCTCTCCCGCTGGGGCCTCGACGAGGAGCTGATGTTCACCACGGAGCTGCTGGTGAGCGAGCTGGTCACGAACGCGATCCGGCACGCCTCCGGGCGGGTGCGGCTGCGGCTGATCCGGGAGCGGACGCTGGTGTGCGAGGTGCTCGACGGCGGCGCGAGCGCCCCGCATCTGCGGCATCCGCGCGCGATGGACGAGGGCGGACGCGGGCTGCTGCTGGTGTCGCAGCTCGCCGAGCGCTGGGGCACGAGGTTCGTGCCCGACGGGAAGATCATCTGGGCGGAGCAGCCGCTGACCACACCCGCGGGGTGAGGCGGGGTCATGGCACGCACGTCGATCGACTACGAGGGGGTGTACCAGGCGCTGCCGGGCATGGTGGCGCTGCTGACCCCCGACCTGGTGTTCGCCGACGTCAACGAGGCGTACGTGCGCGGGACCGGGCGTCCGCGCGAGTCCCTGCTGGGCCGCCACGTGTTCGACGTGTTCCCGGAGTCGGTGAACTCCCCCGCCGCGCACCACTCGCACCAGCTGCGGGCCTCGCTGCTGCGGGTGCTGGCCACCGGCGAACGCGACACGATGCCCCTGCAGCGCTACGACATCGAGTCCCCCGAGCACTCGGGAGACTGGCACGAGCACTACTGGTCGCCGGTGAACAGCCCGGTCCTCGGACCGGACGGGCGGGTGCGGCTGATCGTGCACCGGGTCGAGGAGGTGACCGAGTTCGTGCGGGCCTGGGGGCTCGGCGGCGACACGGCCGGACGGGTGCTGGAGGCCGAGCTGTACACGCGCGCCCGGGAGCTGCAGGAGCTCAACAACCGGCTGCGCGAGGCGCACGCCCGGGAGCGTGAGGTGGCCCTGGTGCTGCAGAAGGCGATGCTGCCGGCGAACCGGCCGGTGGGCCACCGCCGGGCCGCGGTGCGCTACCGGCCGGCGGTGGGCGCGCTGAACGTGTGCGGGGACTGGTACGACCTGGTCGACCTGGTGGGCGGCCACCGCATCGGCGTGTCGGTGGGCGACGTGGTGGGGCACGGTCTGGAGGCGGCCGGGGTCATGGGCCAGCTGCGCAGCGCGCTGAGCGCCACGTCCCGGGTGGCGGACGGGCCGGCGCAGGCGCTGAACGTGCTGGGCCGGTACGCGCACGTGGTGGACGGCGCCGAGTCGGCGACGGTGGTGACCACGTTCGTCGACTTCGACCGGCACGTCATCACCTACAGCAGCGCCGGCCATCCGCCGCCGGTGCTGCTGCATCACGACGGGCGGGTGGAGTTCCTGGACCGGGCGACGGACCCGCCCCTGGACGCCCGTCCGGATCCGCAGCCGCGGCCGGAGGCGTCGACCGTCTTCTCGCCGGGGGCGACCCTCGTCCTCTACACCGACGGGCTGATCGAGCGGCGGCGGGAGGACATCGACGTCGGGCTGCTGCGGCTGGCGGAGTCCCTGCGCCACCACGGCGCGCTGGACCCGGAGCCCCTGGCGGACACCGTGCTGCGGGAACTGCTGCCGCCGGGCGGCGCCACGGACGACACGGCGCTGGTCGTCGTACGGCTGTGAGGGGACTCCTCGTCAGGCGCCGGTGCGTACGCGGTCGAGGCGGGTGGTGCGGTCCACGTTGGCCCGGTCCTCGGGGTCGTCGCTGGGCCGGCCGGCGAACCAGGCGTCGAGGATCTCGTGCAGCAGCGGGACCGAGGTGAGGCGCAGGCTGAGCGCCAGCACGTTGGCGTCGTTCCAGCGGCGGGCGCCGTCGGCGGTGTACGCGTCCGTGCACAGGGCGGCCCGTACGCCGGGCACCTTGTTGGCGGCGATCGAGGCGCCGGTCCCGGTCCAGCAGCACACCACCGCCTGGTCGGCCCTGCCGTCGGCGACGTCGCGGGCGGCGGCCTCGGAGCAGACGGCCCACTGCGGGTCGTCCCCGGGGCTCAGCGCGCCGTGGACGCGCACCTCGTGGCCGCGCTCGCGCAGGACGTCGGCCAGGGCGCGGGCAACGGGTTCGTCCATGTCGGAGGAGACGGAGATCCGCATACCGCCGAGCGTACCGGGCGGTGCGCGGACGGCGGTTGCGCGGCGGGCGGGCGGCTGTCCGGTGCCGTGGGTTCCGGTTCCCGTCGAACCTGGTGCCGGGGCCCGTCGCCCAGTCCTAGACTGGCAGTTCACGACGTGCCGGATGACCTGATGGAACGCGGCGATCCCGTCGTTTCCCAGAGTCGAGGAGCGTGCTTTTGTTCTACTACCTGCTCAAATACGTGCTGTTGGGCCCGCTGCTCAGACTGGTCTTCCGGCCCCGGATCGAGGGCCTGGAGCATGTCCCGTCCTCCGGCGCCGCGATCGTGGCGGGGAACCATCTGTCGTTCTCGGACCACTTCCTGATGCCGGCCGTGCTGAAGCGCCGCATCACCTTCCTCGCCAAGGCCGAGTACTTCACCGGCCCGGGTCTCAAGGGGCGGCTGACGGCGTTCTTCTTCCACAGCGCCGGCCAGATCCCCGTCGACCGCTCCGGCAAGGAGGCCGGGCAGGCGGCGATCCGCGAAGGGCTGGGGGTGCTGAGCAAGGGGGAACTGCTCGGCATCTACCCGGAGGGCACACGCTCGCACGACGGCCGCCTCTACAAGGGCAAGGTCGGCGTGGCGGTGATGGCCCTCAAGGCGGGCGTGCCGGTGGTCCCCTGCGCGATGATCGGCACGTTCGAGGCGCAGCCTCCCGGCCGGAAGATTCCCCGCATCCGTCCGGTGGTGATCCGCTTCGGCGAGCCGCTGGAGTTCTCCCGCTACGCGGGCATGGAGAACGAGAAGGCGGTCCTGCGCGCCGTCACGGACGAGATCATGTACGCCATCCTCTCCCTGTCCGAGCAGGAGTACGTCGATCAGTACGCGGCCGACGTGAAGGCCGCGGAGGCCGAGCGGCGCACGGCGGAGGAGAGGCGGCGGGGGCCGCGCATGCCGCTGCGGTAAGCACCGCGGGCAGCGGTGAGGGGCGGCCGGGGTATTCCGGCCGCCCCTCACTGTCGTGCGGTTACGGCTTCGGCGTGGCGTGCGGGGCGCAGGTCACGTCGGAGCGGTCGAGCTTCCCGGTGAGCAGGTAGGTGTCGACCCGGTCGTTGACGCAGGGGTTGACCAGACCGGTGACGCCGTGGGAGCCGGCGTCCCGCTCGGTGATCAGACGGGAGCCCTTGAGCCGCTTGTGCAGCTCGACGGCGCCGCCGTACGGGGTGGCCGCGTCCCGCTCGGACTGGACGATCAGCACGGGCGGCAGACCCTTGCCGGTCCTCACGTCGACCGGGGTGCGCTGGGGCACCGGCCAGGTGGCGCAGGGCAGGTTCATCCAGGTGTTGGCCCAGGTCAGGAACGGGTGGTCGCGGTGCAGCCGGGTGGTGTCACGGTCCCAGGTGCGCCAGTCGGTGGGCCACTTGGCGTCGGTGCACTCGACCGCGTTGTAGACGGCGTTGCCGTTCTCCGCGGCCGCGTTGCCCGCCGTGTCGGACAGGTCCGGGGCGGCGGCGTCGACCAGCGCCTGGGTGTTCCCGGCGGCGGCCTGGCTGAACACCTCGGCGACCGGGGCCCACGCGGAGTCGTAGTACGGGGCGCTCTGGAAGAAGCCGATCAGCTCGGCGGGGCCGACGACTCCGCCGAACGGCTGCTTCGCCGCGGCTGCGCGCAGCTTCAGCCACTGCTGCTGGACGGCGGCGCGGGTGGTGCCGAGGTGGTAGGCGGCGTCGTTCCTCGCGACCCAGTCCTGCCAGTCCTGCCAGCGGGTCTCGAAGGCGACGTTCTGGTCCAGGTTGGCCTCGTACCAGATCTTCTGGCGGGACGGGTTGACCACGCTGTCCACGACCATGCGGCGCACGTGGTCCGGGAACAGGGTGGCGTAGACGGCGCCGAGGTAGGTGCCGTAGGAGACGCCCAGGTAGTTGAGCTTCTTCTCGCCCAGCGCGGCGCGGATGACGTCGAGGTCCCGGGCGGTGTTCGGGGTGGTCATGTGGGGCAGCATGGTGCCGCTGCGCTCGAAGCAGCCCTCGGCGTACTCGCGGGCGAGCTTGCGCTGTGCCCGCTTGTCGGCCTCGGTGCGCGGCACCGGGTCGGCCTTGGGGGCCTTCACGAACTCCTGCGGGTCGCCGCAGGAGATGGGCGCGGACTTCCCGACGCCGCGCGGGTCGAAGCCGACGAAGTCGTACGCCTTGGCGGTGTTGGCCCAGACGGGGTTCTTCGAGGTGACCCGGGCCGGGAAGCGCAGGCCGGAGCCGCCGGGGCCGCCCGGGTTGTACAGCAGCGCGCCCTGCCGTTCGGCCTGCGTGCCGGTGTTCGCGATGCGGTCGACGGCGAGCTTGATCTGCTTGCCGTTCGGCTTGGCGTAGTCCAGCGGCACGGAGACCCAGCCGCACTGGATGGGCCGGGGCAGGTTCCAGTCGGCGGGGCAGTCCTGCCAGTCGATGCCGGTCCTGGCGGCCCGGGCCGCGGCGACGGCCACGCCCTGCGCCTCACGATCCTTGCCGTGGCGGGTGTCCGCCGTCGCGCTCGCGGTGGGCGCCGCGACGGCGCCGGCTATGAGTGCGGCCGTGACGAGCACGCCGGCCGAACCCAGCGCCGCCACCCGCCTCTTCGGTCTGCTGTCCCTCAAGGGGGCCTCCCCGTACATGATTTCGATGCGTACGAGGGAGGATCCTCGTCTCCCGGAGGTCACGGGCGACAGAGGAGATGCCCCTTCTTTGCCAATCCGATAAGCGGACATGGGGGTGGCGTCATGCGGACGCCGGGGAGGCCGGGGCGAAGGAGGCGGGCGCGCGGTCCAGCAGCCGGCGCAGCCGCAGGGCGTCCGGCGCCACGGCGCTGACCAGGACGGCGGGTCCGGTCAGCGGGAGGACGGCCAGGCCCTCCGCGGGCACGCCGGGCGCGACCGGCTTCTCCGTGAACTCCGGCTCACAGAGGACGAGTTGTCCGACGGCGCGGTGTCCGCCCAGCACGGCGGGGCCGTCCCATCCGCCTCGGGCGCCCGGGCCGCAGTCGAGTTCCTGGTCGAGGACGGGGCGCCCGTCGACGCGCACGGTCAGCCGGGAGGTGAGCCGTCCGGGATCCTCCCCGGTCCGCCCCAGCACCAGTTCCTCGCGGAGGACCAGCCGGGCGCCGGTTTCGAGGTCGACACGGGTGTGCACGGCCAGCTCGCTGCCCGCGACGGAGACCAACGGCTCGGGCAGCCAGTGCAGTTCGCCCCCGGCGGCGACCGTGATCCGCACGTCCTGGCGCGCCTGTCCCCCGTGCTGGCCCGGCAGGGCGAGTGTGGCGGCGGCCGAGCCGACCCGCAGCCGGGCACCCGCGCCCACGTCGGCGCGGAGCGTGAAGTGGTCCCCGCCGTGCGGACCGCTCATCGCGCCGACGAGCGTGACGTGCGCCGTCGCTCCGCTGCCCCGCGTCCGCCGCAGGGCTATCGGGCCCCGGCTCTCCAGCACGGGCAGGGCGGTGCCGCCCCGGCCGTCCACGCGGGCGCGCACCTCCGCCTCCGCCCGGACGCCCGCGGTGTTCACGCCGCCCACGCGGCGAGCCGCTGCCGCACCCAGGACGCCACCGCCGAGACTCCCCCGTCCTCGCGCAGCGACTGGAACACCACGGGCAGGCCGGCGCGTTGGGCCTTGGCGTCGACCGCCATCCGGCCGAGGTCCGAGCCGACGTACGGCGCGAGGTCGGTCTTGTTCACGACCAGCAGATCCGCGGTGGTCACGCCGGGGCCGCCCTTGCGCGGGATGTCGTCCCCGCCGGCCACGTCGATTACGAAGATCTGCGCGTCGACGAGCCCTCTGGAGAAGGTCGCGGTGAGGTTGTCCCCGCCGGACTCGACGAGCACCAGGTCCAGCGGGCCGACGGAGTCCTCCAGGTCCTCCACCGCTTCGAGGTTGGCGGAGATGTCGTCGCGGATCGCGGTGTGCGGGCAGGCGCCGGTCTCCACGGCGGTGATCCGCTCGGGGGGCAGCACGGCTTCCCGGAGCAGGTACTCGGCGTCCTCGCGGGTGTAGATGTCGTTGGTCACGACGGCCAGGGACACCTCGTCCCGCAGCGTCCGGCAGAGCGCGGCGACGGTCGCGGTCTTCCCGGACCCGACGGGGCCGCCGAGCCCTATGCGCAGGGCCCGCCGGGACCCATCGGGCCGCCGGGCGTCGGCGCCCAGGACGGCGGGACCGGGGTGGGGATCGATGTGATCACGATGCATGGGGGGCGCCTCCGGGAGTCGCGGCACGAGCGGGTTTGTCGGGTGAGGGACGGGACCCCTCGGGCAAGCGGGCCCCGGCGGGCGGGCGGTCACCGGGGCGGGCCTCGGTGGGCGGAACGGGCCTCCTCGCCGACGGCCTTCCGGTGCCGGGGCTGGGCGCCCCGAGCGGGGTCCCCTCTGGAGACACGCCCCCGCCAACCCCCTCAGGGGCGCGGGGAACGGCGCGAGCAGCCCCCGCGCACCCGCACCCGGCGACGAACCGCACGCGCAGGCCCGGTGGGCCGACGGGCGCCGGTGATGCCGGCGGGGCGGGCGTCCCGTGCGCCGGACCGGGCGTCCGCGAATCGGGCGGGACGGGCGTCTCCGCCAGCGGGCTTCCGATGCGGGCGTGAGTTCTGCCAGTGGGAGTCGGGCCGTCGCCCGCATGGCGGTCATGACGCGAACAGACGCCCCGCACGGACCGCGTGCGCCTCGGCGAAGAGTTCCAGCAGGGGCGCCGACGCCGCGGGCAGGGCGTCGACGCCTTCGGCCGCGACCCGGTGGGCCGCCCGTACGGCCGTCTCCGCCACGCGGTCCGCCTCCGGCGCCAGCCGGGCGAGGACCGCCGTCGCGTCGAACGGGTCGAGGCCGAGCAGCCGTACCGTCGCGGTCGCGGGCCCGCCGACGCTTTCGTACAGCGCGCAGTGCGCCGCGTCCTCCGGGCCGAGGCCGGCCGCCCGCGCGGCCGCCCCCAGCACCACCGGCTGGTGGGCGCCCTTGGGGAACCGCCGTGCCAGCGCTTCGAGTTCGGGGCAGGGCCAGGTGGCGCGGGCGGCGCGCAGCAGCTGGCGGCCCAGCTTGCGTGCCGCCGCGCGCAGGGCGGGCGAGGGCGTGCGGGCGTCGGCGGCCGCGTCCAGGGCCGCCGGGTCCACGCCGAGCGCGGCGGAGGCGGCCAGCGCGGCCGACACTCGCCCCGTGGTGTGCAGCCGCCCCCGGCAGAAGTCCTCCAGGCTCGCCGCGCCGCTGATCGCTCCGGCGTGGACCGCGGCCTCCGCCCCGCCGGAGTGGGCGTGCCCGCCGGCGGGGAACCGTCCGTCGGCCAGGACGAGCAGCGCTGCCCTGGACATCAGAAGAGGAAGTAACGCTGGGCGAGCGGAAGTTCCTCGGCCGGGGCCGCCTCGACGAGTTCCCCGTCGATGCGCACGGCGAAGCTGTCGGGGTCGATCCGCACGTCCGGCAGGGCGTCGTTCTCCCGCATGTCCGCCTTGGTCACCGCGCGCGTGGAGTCGATGACCGCCCACCGTTTGCCCAGCCCGAGCCGGTCCGGCAGTCCCGCGTCGAGGGCGGCCTGCGCGACGAAGGTGACCGAGTTGGCCGCGGGCGCCCGCCCGGTCGCGCCGAACATGGGCCGGGGCAGCACCGGCTGCGGGGTCGGGATGGACGCGTTGGCGTCTCCCATCTGCGCGTAGGCGATCTGCCCGCCCTTGAGGACGAGATGGGGCTTCACCCCGAAGAACTTCGGCTCCCACAGCACCAGATCGGCCAGCTTGCCGCTCTCCACCGAGCCGATCTCGCCCGCCATGCCCTGCGCCACCGCCGGGTTGATGGTGTATTTGGCGACATAGCGACGGACCCGGTGGTTGTCGGCCCGCCCGTCGCCGGGCAGCGCGCCGCGCCTCCGCTTCATCACATGGGCCGTCTGCCAGGTCCGCATGATCACCTCGCCGACGCGGCCCATCGCCTGGGAGTCGGAGGAGATGACGGAGATGGCTCCGAGGTCGTGCAGCACGTCCTCCGCGCCGATGGTGGACGGCCGGATCCGCGATTCCGCGAAGGCGAGGTCCTCCGGCACGGCGGGGTTGAGGTGGTGGCACACCATCAGCATGTCGAGGTGCTCCTCGACGGTGTTGACGGTGAACGGCCGGGTCGGGTTGGTCGAGCTGGGCAGCACGTGCGGCTGGGAGACCACGGTCATGATGTCCGGCGCGTGCCCGCCGCCCGCCCCCTCGGTGTGGTAGGCGTGGATACCGCGCCCGGCGATCGCGGCGAGCGTGTCGCCCACGAAACCGGCCTCGTTGAGGGTGTCGGTGTGGATGGCGACCTGGACGCCGGTCCGGTCGGCCGCGGTCAGCGCGGCGTCGATGACGGCCGGGGTGGACCCCCAGTCCTCGTGCAGCTTCAGCCCCACCGCGCCGCCCCGGATCTGTGACAGCAGGGCTTCCTGCGACACGGTGTTGCCCTTGCCGAGCAGCCCGATGTTCAGCGGGTACGCCTCCATCGCCTCCAGCATCCGCGCCAGATGCCAGGGGCCGGGCGTGACGGTGGTCGCCTTGGAGCCCTCGGCGGGTCCGGTGCCGCCGCCGACCAGGGTGGTGATGCCGGAGGACAGCGCCTCGTCGGCGATCTGCGGGCAGATGAAGTGCACATGGGCGTCGACGGCGCCGGCCGTGAGGATGCGCCCGTTGCCCGCGACGATCTCGGTCTCGGGGCCGATCACCAGGTCGGGGTGGACCCCGTCCATGGTGTCGGGGTTGCCGGCCTTCCCGATGCCGGTGATCCGGCCGTCGCGGATGCCGACGTCGGCCTTGACGACGCCCCAGTGGTCGACGACGACCGCGCCGGTGATCACCGTGTCGGGGGCGCCGTCGGCGCGGGTGACGGTGGACTGGCCCATCGACTCGCGGATGACCTTGCCGCCGCCGAACACGGCCTCGTCCCCGGCGCGTCCGGGGCCGCCGCAGCGGTCCTCCTCGATCTCGATCAGCAGATCGGTGTCGGCCAGCCGGATCCGGTCGCCGGTGGTCGGCCCGAACAGGTCGGCGTACGCCTCGCGGGAGATCTCAGGCATCGAGCGCGCCCCCCGTCTCCCCGCGCAGCCCGGGCACGGTCCGCGCCCCGGCCAGCGGCACCAGCTCCACGTCCACGGGGATGCCGGGCTCGAACCGTACGGCGGTGCCGGCGGGGACGTCGAGCCGCTTGCCGCGGGCCGCCGCCCGGTCGAACTCCAGGCCGGGGTTGGCCTCGGCGAAGTGGTAGTGCGAGCCGACCTGCACCGGCCGGTCGGCCGCGTTGAGGACGGTCAGCCGGGTGGTCGCGCGGCCCTCGTTGTAGACGATCGGGCCCTCGGCGAACAGGATCTCTCCGGGTGTCACGTCGCTCCTCCCGTCAGACGATGGGGTCGTGGACGGTGACGAGCTTGGTGCCGTCCGGGAAGGTGGCCTCCACCTGCACGTCGGGGATCATCTCGGGGACCCCCTCCATGACGTCGTCCCTGGTCAGCACCTTCCGCCCGGACGCCATCAGTTCGGCGACGGTCCGGCCGTCGCGGGCGCCCTCGAGGATGTGCGAGGTGAGGAGCGCGACGGCCTCGGGGTGGTTGAGCCTGAGCCCCCGGGCGCGGCGTCTGGCGGCCACGTCGGCCGCCACATGGATGAGCAGCCTCTCCTGCTCGTGCGGGGTCAGTTGCACGGCATCCACCTCACCGTCCTCGCTCCGGGCCGTGCGGGGCCCGGCGGCCGCGGCCACGGGAGGGATCCCCGGTGGCGTGGACCCGGAGGCTAGCCGGGCGGCGTTTCGAGGACGTTAACCGCGCGGCGGCCCGGCTCAGGCGCCTTCCGTGGCGCGGCCGGTGCTCATCAGGGCCCGCGTGCCGTCGGCGAGCACCTGCGGCGGGATGTCGCCGAACAGGGCCATCTGGGCGGCGAATCCCTGCACGAGCGCGATCATCGCGCGGGCCATCGCGTCCGCGTCGGCGTCCTCGGGCAGCAGTCCGGCGTCCTGGTAGCTCCGCGCCATGCCGCCCCACGCCGTGCGGATCTTGGCGTAGCCGTCGGCCAGCACGCCCGTCAGCGCCGGGGTGCGGGTGCTCTCGGTCCACACCTGGATCATCAGCCGCGGGAACAGCCACTCCCCCGTCTCCAGGGTCGCCGGCCGCAGCTTCCGCATCTGCGCCAGGGCGCGCGGGACCAGCACGTCGGGGGTGGGCGGAGGGCTCTCCCGCGCGGCCTGCTCCAGGGTGCCGCGCACCGTCTCGAGCACCTCGGAGGCGATGGCCGCGATCAGCTCCTCCTTGCCGCTGAAGTAGCGGTAGACGGCGCCGGCGGAGAGGTCCACCTCTTTGAGCACGTCCTGCATCGACGTGGCGTGGAAGCCGTTCTGGGCGAAGCAGACCGCGGCGCCGTCGAGGATCTGCCGACGGCGGGCGTCGAGGTGTTCCTGGGATACGCGAGCCATGCCGCCAACCTAAAACGAACATTCCTTCTTGACAAGGGAGCGAGAGGGCGGGACCGTGTGGGCGAGGTAAAACGAACGATCCTTCTTTTTACAGGAGCCCCTCATGTCTCCCACCTCCCTGCCGACACGCCTCCGGATCGCGGCCGTGCTGGTGCTGATCCCGACCCTGGTGGCGCTGGCCCTGTGGGCCTTCGCCTGGCCCGCGGCGCGCACGGCGCCGCGCGACCTGCCGCTCGGCGTGGCCGGCCCGCCCGCCGCCACGGCGCCGGTCGCGCAGCGGCTGGAGCAGCGGAAGGGCGCGTTCGACCTCCATCGGTACGCCGACGAGGCCGAGGCGCGGGACGCGGTCGAGGGCCGCGAGGTGTACGGGGCGGTCGTGGTCACCCCGCGGGGTCCGAAGCTGCTGACCGCCTCCGCGGCGAGCCCGGCGGTGGCGCAGGTGCTCCAGCAGGCGGTCGCACAGCAGGCGGCCGCCTCCGGTCAGGAGATCGCCACCGAGGACGTGGTGCCCGCCGCGGCGAGCGATCCGCGCGGAGCGGTGCTGAACACGAGCGTGCTGCCGCTGGCTCTGGCCGGGATCGGCGCGGGGGTCGCGGTGAGGCTGCTCGGGCTGCGGGGGCTTGTCGCGGTGGGCGCGCTGGCCGGGTCCGCGGCGCTGGTCGGCGTGGTCGCCGCCGCCCTCTCGCACAGCTGGCTGGAGGCCCTGCCGGGCAACTGGTGGGCCGTGGCGGGGGCGTTCACCCTGGCCACGCTGGCGGTGAGCGGCGCGGTCGCCGGTCTCGCGGCCCTGCTGGGGCGACCCGGCCTGGGGCTCGGCGCGCTGCTGGTGATGCTGGTGGGCAACCCGTTCTCGGGCGCCGCCTCCGCCCCGGAGATGCTGCCCGAGCCGGCCGGCGCGCTCGGCCAGTGGCTGCCGCCGGGGGCGGGAGTGTCGCTGCTGCGGTCGGTCTCCTTCTTCGACGGGGCGGGGGCGGTGGGGTCCGCGCTCACCCTGACGTGGTGGGCGGTGCTGGGCCTGGGCGCGGTACTGGTGGGCCACGCGGTGCGTGGGCGTACGGCGTCCGCGCGACAGACGCCTGAGCGTGAGCCGGCCATGGCCGGCTGACCTGGCCCTCCGGGAACGACCGCGCACCCCCGCCGTAGCGGACGGGGGTGCGCGGTTCCGCATGGTCGCGGCCAGGCGGCGGGAGCGCCCGCCACCGTTGCCGCCGGCGTCATGAAGGGGCCGTGCCCCGGTGCTCTGCGGCGATGCCGAAGCGGCCGTGTTCGCGAGGGGCGGACGCGACCTCGCGTACGCCCGCCACCGTGCTGATCACCGGCTCCTCGGCCGCCTCCGGCACATCCGTCGGTTCATCCAGTCGTCGCAGGTCATCGGCGGAGACGAGGGCGACGAGCGGCTTCCCGTGCCGGGTCACGACGACCCGCTCACCGCCGTACACCACGCGGTTGATCAGGTCGGCGAGCTCGGCCCTGGCCTGGGTCACCGGAATCTCGTAAGCCATGTGGCCATCATAACGTCACGTACGTCCTGTACATTTTTTACAGACCACGAGACAGGAGGGCACCATGACGCGACCGCCCGCCCGCCACGTCCTGCCCGAGTTCACCGAGCGCACGGCCTCGGGGCACCGGACGTCCGATCCGTACGCGCGGCTGCTGGAGGAGCGGATCGTCGTCCTGGGCACGCGGATCGACGAGACCGCGGCCAACGACGTGACGGCCCAGCTCATGCATCTGGAGCACCTCGCCCCGGACCGCGACATCTCGCTGTACGTGAACTCCCCCGGCGGCCCCTTCCACGCCATGTCCGCCGTGCACGACGCCCTGACGTACATCACCTGCGACGTCGAGACGGTCTGCCTGGGCCGCGCGGAGGGGACGGCCGCGCTGCTGCTGGCCGCCGGCACCCCGGGCAAGCGGTACGTCCTGCCCGGCTCCCGGCTGGTGCTCCGTCAGCCCTCCCTCCCCGAGCCGGTGGAGGGCAGCGCGGACGACCTGGCGATCCAGGCCGACGAGCTGGCCCGGATCAGGGCCCGCACGGAGGAGATGCTGGCCCGGCACACCGGCCGGCCCGTGGACCAGGTGCGGGCGGACCTGGAGCGGGACCTGGTCCTGGACGCGCAGGCCGCCGTGGACCACGGCCTCGCCGACCGGATCGTGCCGCACCACCGGAGCGCCCGCACCGCGAACGGCGCGAGGTGAGCCGCGGATGCTGCCGGAACTGCCGCCGCTGCCCGCCCTGACCCGGGCGGAGGCCGAGCTGATCGACCGTTACCTGGAGGTCGTCGACCTGCTCGGCCGGGTCAACCCGGCCCAGCCCGGCGACACCTACCGGAGCCTGCGCGCCGCCCAGGCGCTGGTCGGCAAGGCGGTCGCGCTGCGCGACGCGCTGACCCTGATGCACCGGCGGGGCGAGACCGAGCTGCACGCCGAGACCCTGGCGCGCGCCCTGCGGGTGCTGGACGGCGAGCGGCGTACGGCGAGGGTCACGCTGCCGCCGCGGACGGGGCGTTGACGGGAGCGGACCCGGAGCGACGGGTCCGCTCGACGACACGCCCCACGACGAGTTGAAACGGACCGAACGGCTTACCCCCGTCCGGCGTAGACGAACCTCCTTTTTCGGTGCCGTCGAACTTGCGCACCTCGCCCCGCCGATGGGCGGAATTGACCATTCCACCCCTGGTCCTGGCCTCCCACGCCCTCTTGACGGTGACTCGAACGGACGGCTGTCCACCCGAACGGGTGAGTGGTGAGTAACAACACAAACCCCCCGTTCCGTTGGGAAATCGATCGCGCGATGAGTCAAGATCCCTGACTGACGACAAGACCCCGCCGCCGCGGCGGGGCGATCCGGGCGGACGCCGAGTCCTGCCGCCGCCCGGATGACCGGTCGACAGGAGTGGATCGGCAGGAGTGGAGGACCCAAGCACGACGGGTCGCCGGTACGCGCGCAGTGCGCGTTCCGAGCAGCCCTTGGGGTGAAGCCGCGCGAGCGGCCGGGCTACTTCGCCAGCCCGAATCCGACAGGTCATCCTTCACAGGCGGCTGACGAAGGGTTGCGCATGAGTGCGCTCAATCGTGTCCCGTCTCTCATGGCCCGGGCCGGCACGGCCTCGGCCCTCACCCTCGCCGCCGTGGGCGGCTCCATCGTGGTTCCGGGAGCGGCCGGGGAGGCCGCCGCGGCGACCGTGGGCACCAAGGCCCTGAAGGTCGCGGCGTCCAAGAAGGGGGCGCCGTACCAGTGGGGGGCGACCGGACCGAACCGGTTCGACTGCTCGGGTCTGACGCTGTACTCGTTCAAGAAGGCGGGGAAGAAGCTCCCCCGCACGGCCGCCCAGCAGTACAACAAGACGCGCCACATCTCCAAGAGCAGCCGCAGGGTCGGAGACCTGGTGTTCTTCCACTCGGGCAGCTACGTGTACCACGTCGGGATCTACGCGGGTCAGAACAAGATCTGGCACGCCCCGAAGACCGGGGACGTGGTGCGGCTGCAGAAGATCTGGACCAAGAGCGTCTGGTACGGCCGCGTGAAGTGACGGGCGGAGGCGGCGGCGCCCGCGGGAGCGCCGCCGCCGGGCCGCGACCGGCCACGCGGGCTCCGTGCCCGCGTGGCGTCCCGCAGGGCCCGGCGGCGTCGGTCCTCAGGGCGACGACCGCGCCGGGCCCCTCACGCCGTCCACCGTGGCCTCATCCACCCGCGTGAGCCGTGACGCGACGTCACGGCTTCTGGCGCGCCGCCGCGATGACCGTCTCCGTGGGCTGGACGGTGGCGGCGCCGGGCCACGGGAGTTCGACGGCGACGGTCTTGCCGCCCTCGCGGGTGGGGCGGATTCTCAGCCGGCCGCCGCACTCCGCGGTGAGCCAGCGGATGATGACCAGGCCGCGCCCGTTGTCCTGCTGGACCGCCGCGGGCAGCCGCTTGGGGAAACGGGGATGGCTGTCCGTCACCCCGATGTGCACCCGCTCGTGGCGGACGAGGACGACGTCCACCGTGAACGTGGGCGACTGGCCGAAGGTGTGCTGCACCGCGTTGGTCGCCAGCTCGGAGACGATGAGCCGCACGGTGTCGCAGAGTTCGGCGTCCGGTGGCAGCCCCCATTCCGCCAGCGCACCGGCCACATGGGCCCGCGCGGCGGAGACCGAGGCGGGATCGCTCGGCAGAGTGACGGATGCTTCCAGATGGTCTGCCATGGCGACGTCGTCCCTTTCCCACGGGACCGCAGTCCGACACGGAGCGGTTGGTTCGAGTACGGTCCCGCACTGGTGCTTCGTCGCCAGAGTACCATCACCGCAGGGTGCCGCGCGGCGATCCACCAAGATATGCATATATCTGTCGCTCAAAGCGGTGAACTCTGCGACGGGAGACCGTATCCGGGCGGCCCGGAAGGAGTAAGGAGAAGCCCATGCAGCACGGTCCCGCGGTGCGCCGCAGGAAGCTGGGCGCCGAACTGCGCGCGCTGCGCACCGCGGCCGGACTCACGAGCGGCGACGCGGCCCGGCTGGCGGGCTGGCACCAGTCGAAGGTGAGCCGGATCGAGACGGGCACGAGCGGGGCGAAACCGGCCGACGTACGGTTGCTCCTCGACGTCTACGGCGTGGACGACCCGCAGTTGCGGGAGTTGCTGCTGGTGCTGTCGGGCACCGGTGACGGCGACGGACGGCACCACTGGTGGCACGCGTACCGGGGTGTGCTGCCCCCGACGTACCGGGACTTCATCAGTCTGGAGTCGCAGGCGAGCGCGATGCGCACCCTGGAGACCACGGTGGTCCCGGGGCTGCTGCAGACGCCCGAGTACGCGCGGGCGGTGACGGCGGCGGCCCTGGAGGGCGCCTCGGAGGAGCGGCTCGACGCCCTCGTGGAGGTGCGGCTGGCGCGGCAGGACGTGCTGCGCGCCGAGCCGCCGCTGGAGCTGTGGGCGGTGCTGGACGAGGCCGTGCTGCGCCGGGAGGTGGGCGGTCCCGAGGTGATGTCGCGTCAGCTGGGCCGGCTGGTCGAGGCCTCGCGGCTGCCCCAGGTGCGGCTGCAGGTGCTGCCGTTCAGCGCGGGCGCGCACATCGGCGTTACGGGTCCTTTCGTCATCTTTTCATTTCCGCGCACTTCTGACCTGGATGTGGTGGTGCACGACCACTTGACGACTAGTCACTACCTGGAGCGGAAAGAAGACCTCCGGGTGTACTCGGAGGCCTTCGAGGCCCTGGCGAGCCACGCCCTCTCTCCCGAGGAATCGTCGGAATTCATCGCCGGCGCAGCGGCCGGCGCGTAAGGAGGCACGATGCCCGCACCGCCTCGGACCATCCCTTCCAGCATCGTCCTGCGCGATGTGCGGTGGCTGCGCAGCAGCTACAGCACGGGGGCGAACAACTGCGTGGAGACGGCCCGGCCGGCCGCCGGCCCCTCGGCCGGACTGCTGGCCGTGCGCGACAGCAAGGCCCCGGACGGGCCCGCGCTCCTCTTCTCGCCCGACGCCTGGACGCGCTTCGTGACGGCGGTCCACTGACCCGGACCTGCCCCTGATCCGCACCGTCCGGCCGATGCGGCCGACCATCCGTTCCTCGCGCGACGCACGGCCGTGTCCCGCCGACTCATGGCCGCGTTTCGCCGATCACCCGTACAGCGCGTTCGATCTCCGCCCCGGACAGGTCCGCCCGGGCGGTCAGTCTGAGCCGTGAGATGCCGTCGGGCACGGAAGGAGGACGGAAGCAGCCCACGGACAGACCGGCCGTCCGGCAGTCGGCCGCCCAACGCACGGCCTGCTCCGGGGAAGGAGCGCGCACGGAGACGACCGCGGCGTCCGGACGCACCGCTTCCAGACCCGCGGCCGTCAGCCGCGCGTGCAGCTCGCGCGCGACCTCGGCCGCCCGTGCCGCCCGCCCGGGTTCGCGCCGCAGCAGCCGCAACGCCGCCAGGGCCGCGCCCGCCGCCGCGGGGGCCAGACCGGTGTCGAAGATGAACGTCCGCGCCGCGTTGACCAGATGACCGATCACCCGCGCCGGACCCAGCACCGCGCCCCCCTGGCTGCCGAGCGACTTGGACAGCGTCACCGTCACGACGACGTCGTCGGCGCCCGCGATGCCCGCCGCGTGCGGGGCGCCCCGGCCGCCGTCGCCCAGGACGCCGAGTCCGTGCGCGTCGTCGAGCACCAGACCCGCGCCGTGCTCCCGGCACGCCTCGGCCAGCGCGGCCAGCGGGGCTACGTCGCCGTCCACCGAGAACACCGTGTCCGACACCGCCACCGCCGGACCCTCGTGGCCGTCCAGCGCCTTGCGCACGGCGTCCGGGTCACGGTGCGCCACCACCTGTGTCGTGCCCCGGGCCAGCCGGCAGCCGTCGATCAGCGACGCGTGGTTGCCGGCGTCGGAGACGACCAGCGCGCCGTGCGGGGCCAGGGCGGTGACGGCGGCGAGGTTGGCCGCGTAGCCGGAGGAGAAGACCAGGGCCGCCTCGAAGCCGCAGAACTCGGCCAGTTCCTGTTCGAGTTCGGCGTGCAGCTCGGTGGTGCCGGTGACGAGACGGGACCCGGTCGCGCCGCCGCCCCAGGTGCGGGCCGCCCGCGCGGCCCCCTCGGTGACCTCGGGATGGCGGGCGAGGCCCAAGTAGTCGTTGCTCGCCAGGTCGAGGAGCGGCGTGGCGGCCGGCCGGGGGCGCAGGGTACGGACGAGCCCGGCCCTGCGGCGCAGTTCCGCCTGCTCGTCGATCCAGCCGAACGCCATGGGTCCTCCGCGGATTTTGTAGGCAGTGCACAGACATTAGCGGCAGGCCGCCCGGGCCACGGTGTGGTGATACCCACACCGCCGGACGGCTCTGTTGTACGAACTCTCCTTGGCCCGGACGGGCCCGGTACGACAGGATCGGCTCTCATGGACCTGCTGAACACGCTGGTGGACAAGGGGCTTCGGCGCGAGACGCCGACACGGGCCGAGGCACTGGCCGTCCTCGCGACGACCGACGACGAGCTGCTCGACGTGGTGGCGGCGGCCGGGAAGGTGCGCAGGCACTGGTTCGGCCGCCGGGTGAAACTCAACTATCTGGTCAACCTCAAGTCCGGGCTGTGCCCGGAGGACTGCTCCTACTGTTCCCAGCGGCTCGGCTCGAAGGCCGACATCCTCAAGTACACGTGGCTGAAGCCGGACGAGGCGTCCCGGGCGGCCGCCGCGGGGCTGGCCGGCGGGGCGAAGCGGGTGTGTCTGGTGGCGAGCGGCCGCGGCCCGACGGACCGGGACGTGGACCGGGTGTCCGACACCATCAAGGCGATCAAGGAGCAGAACGAGGACGTCGAGGTGTGCGCCTGTCTGGGCCTGCTCTCCGACGGCCAGGCGGAGCGGCTGCGCGAGGCGGGCGCGGACGCCTACAACCACAACCTCAACACGTCCGAGTCGACGTACGGCGAGATCACGACCACGCACACCTACGCCGACCGGGTCGACACGGTGCGCAAGGCGCACGCGGCCGGTCTGTCCGCCTGTTCCGGGCTGATCGCGGGCATGGGCGAGACCGACGAGGACCTGGTCGACGTGGTGTTCTCGCTGCGTGAGCTGGACCCGGACTCGGTGCCGGTCAACTTCCTGATCCCGTTCGAGGGCACCCCGCTCGCCAAGGAGTGGAACCTGACGCCGCAGCGGTGCCTGCGCATCCTGGCGATGGTGCGGTTCGTCTGCCCGGACGTCGAGGTGCGGATCGCCGGCGGCCGTGAGGTGCATCTGCGCACGATGCAGCCGCTCGCGCTGCACCTGGCCAACTCGATCTTCCTGGGCGACTACCTCACCAGCGAGGGCCAGGCCGGCAAGGCGGACCTGGAGATGATCGCAGACGCCGGCTTCGAGGTGGAGGGCGCCGGGGAGGTCACCCTGCCCGAGCACCGGACGGGCGGCGGCTGCGGCTCGCATGAAGGCAGCGGCTGCGGCTCGCACGAAGGCAGTCGCTGCGGCTCGCACGAGGGCGGCGGTGTCTGCGGGACGGTCCCCGCCTCCGCGTCCGCGTCCGCCCCCGCCGCCTCCGCCTCCGCCGACGAGCCGCGCCCCGACCTGGTGGCCGTGCGCCGCCGGGGCGCCGGAACGGACCTCGCGCCCAATGCCTGACGCGTCCGTCGCCACGCTGCTGGAGCTCGACCGGCGTCATGTGTGGCATCCGTACGGGCCCATGCCGGGGCGTCAGGAACCGCTCGTCGTCGCGTCGGCGAGCGGGGTCCGGCTGACCCTCGCCGACGGGTCGGGCGAGCTGGTCGACGGCATGTCGTCCTGGTGGTCGGCGATCCACGGCTACAACCACCCGGTGCTGAACGAGGCCGCCCGCGACCAGCTGGGCAGGATGAGCCATGTGATGTTCGGCGGGCTCACGCACGAGCCCGCCGTACGGCTGGCGAAGCTCCTCGTCGACATGTCGCCGGACGGTCTGGAGCATGTGTTCCTGGCCGACTCGGGGTCGGTGTCGGTCGAGGTGGCGGTCAAGATGTGCCTCCAGTACTGGCGTTCGCTGGGCCGCCCGGAGAAGCGGAGGCTGCTGACCTGGCGGGGCGGGTATCACGGCGACACCTGGCACCCGATGTCGGTGTGCGACCCGGAGGGCGGGATGCACGACCTGTGGTCCGGGGTCCTGCCGCGTCAGGTGTTCGCGGACGCCCCGCCCGGTCCGTACGAGGAGGCGTACGCCGAGCAGCTGCGGGAGCTGATCGGGCGGCACGCCCCTGAGCTGGCCGCGGTGATCGTGGAGCCGGTGGTGCAGGGCGCGGGCGGGATGCGGTTCCACTCCCCCGCGTATCTGCGGGTGCTGCGGGAGGCGTGCGACGCGCACGACGTGCTGCTGGTCTTCGACGAGATCGCGACCGGGTTCGGGCGCACGGGCGCGCTGTTCGCGGCGGAGCACGCGGCCGTGTCGCCGGACGTGATGTGCGTGGGCAAGGCCCTGACCGGCGGTTACCTCACGATGGCGGCGACGCTGTGCACCTCGCGGGTCGCCGAGGGCATCTCCCGGGGCGAGGTGCCGGTGCTGGCGCACGGCCCGACCTTCATGGGCAACCCCCTGGCGGCGGCAGTGGCCTGCGCCTCCGTGGAACTGCTGCTGGGGCAGGACTGGCGCGCGGAGGTCGAGCGGATCGAGTCCGGGCTGCGCGAGGGGCTGGCCGAGGCCGCCTCCCTGCCCGGGGTGCGGGACGTACGCGTGCTGGGCGCGATCGGGGTCGTCCAGCTCGACCACGACGTCGACATGGCCGCGGCCACCCGGGCGGCGGTACGGGAGGGCGTCTGGCTGCGCCCGTTCCGCGATCTGGTGTACACGATGCCGCCGTACGTCACGGGCGACGCGGACGTCGCGCGGATCGCCCGCGCGGTGTGCGCGGCGGCGAAGGAGGGATGACATGCCGGTGCTGGTGGTGACGGGCACGAACACGGAGGTCGGCAAGACGGTGGTGACGGCCGCGGTCGCCGCGACGGCGCTGGCGGGCGGCCGTTCGGTGGCGGTGCTCAAGGCCGCGCAGACGGGTGTCCGCCCGGACGAGCCCGGGGACGCGGCGGAGGTCGCGCGGCTCGCCGGGGCGGTCACGTCCGCCGAACTGGCCCGCTACCCCGAGCCGCTGGCTCCGGCCACCGCGGCCCGCCGGGCCGGGCGGGCGCCCGTGCATCCGCACGAGATCGCCGAACGGGCCGCCAAGCTGGCCACCGAGCACGACCTGGTGCTGGTGGAGGGCGCGGGAGGCCTGCTGGTGCGGTTCGACGCGGCCGGCGGGACGCTGGCGGACGCGGCGGAGCTGCTGCGCGCGCCGGTCCTGGTGGTGGCGGCCGCGGGGCTCGGCACCCTCAACGCCACGGAGCTGACGGTCCGGGAGCTGCGCGGGCGCGGTCTGGACCCGGCGGGGGTGGTGATCGGCAGCTGGCCGGAGCGTCCGGAGCTCGCGGAGCGCTGCAACCTGCTGGACCTGCCGGACGTCACCGGGGTGCCGCTGCTGGGCGCCGTCCCGGAGGGCGCGGGACGCCTGGACCCGCCCGCCTTCCGGGCCGCCGCCCCGCAGTGGCTGGCGCCCCGGCTGGAGGGCGTCTGGGACGCGGAGGCCTTCCACACGCGCGAGGCGCCTTCCCGCGCACGGTGATTCGCCGGGCGGGCCGACGGGGAGAATCGCCGTAGGCCCGACCCGGGGAGGTCCCATGCAGTTGCGGTCCCCCCGCTCCGCGCAGGCGGTGCGGGATCCCGTGCACCACCCGGTCTTCGCCCGCTGGTACGCCCGTTTCAGCGTCGCCGCCGAGAGCCGCGCGGGGATGGCGGACGTACGGCGCAGGCTGCTCGGCGGTCTGTCCGGGCGGGTGATCGAGATCGGCGCGGGCAACGGGCTGAACTTCGCCCACTACCCGGGCGCGGTCTCGGAGGTCGTCGCCATGGAGCCGGAGCGTTCGCTGCGCGCGCTGGCCGTGGAGGCGGCGCTGCGGGCGGACCTGCCGGTGGACGTGGCGCCGGGGGTGGCGGAGGCGCTGCCCGTGAAGAGCGAGGCGTTCGACGCGGCGGTGCTGTCGCTGGTGCTGTGCAGCGTGCGAGACGTGCCGCGGGCGCTCGCGGAGGTCCGGCGGGTGCTGCGGCCCGGCGGCGAGGTGCGGTTCTTCGAGCACGGCGCGGGCGGCGGCCGGGTCATGCACGCCACCCAGCGGGCGCTGGACCGGACGCTGTGGCCGCCGCTGGCGGGCGGCTGCCATCTGTCCCGGGACCCGGTCGGGGCGCTGCGGGAGGCGGGCTTCGAACTGGGCCCCTACCGGCGCATGACGATCCCCGAGAACGGGCCCGCGCTGCCGCAGTCGTTCTGCTTCATCGGCACCGCGTGGCGGCCGGCCGGGGACGCGGGAGCCGGCGACGGATGATCAGGCGCACCAGCGGCGCAGTTCGGCCGCGATGGCGTCGACGTCCGCGTCGCCCGTCTTGACCAGGCGGGCCAGGTCGCGCACCTGCTCGGGCGAGGTGACGACCTTGAAGCCGCCGGCGACCAGGTAGGCGTACGCGACGGCGGAGGCGAAGAGCGCGTTGGAGCGCTCCAGCGCGGGGACGTGGATCAGCAGCTGGAGCAGCGCGGCGGCGCGGCTGTGCGGGGTGTCGTAGACGGGGACGTCGAATATCTCGGCGTCGTGGCGGGCGACGGCGGCGATCAGGGCGCCCCAGTCGGTGACCTGGGGATCGCCGGGGGTCTGCCGCTCGGCGAGCATGAGCAGCCAGGCGAGGTCGATGCGTACGTGGTCCAAGGGTCAGCGGCGGCCTTCTCGCGAGCCCTCACGGTCCCGGCCGAACTCCTCGGCGAAGACGCTCTCGTACTGCTTCATGAAGTCGGCGGCGGCCTCGACGAAGGCGCGCCCGGCCTCGCCGGTGTCCTGCCGGACGAGTTCCTCGATGTAGCGGTTGACGCTGATGCCTCGCGCCAGGGCACGCTCCCGGGCCGCGCGGGCGGTGCCCTCGTCCACGCGCACGTTGAGCTGAGTCTTCGCCATACCTCGAAGCTAGCGCCGGGACGCTAGCGGCGGCAAGGAAACGGGCGCGCGACCTTATGTGTCCCTTACATTGGTGTCCGGAACCGGCACTCACGGGGGATGTCCCGTGCGGGGCGGGCCGCCTTACCCTCGGCGCGACATGCTCGACCCGGCTGTTCACCGGAGGAGGCGGCCTTGTCCCGACCCGCTGCGGAGCACGCCCCCGGCCTCGCGCCGGCCGACGGAACCGCCGCCCGCGCCCGCGGACTGACCAAGGCGTACGGCTCGGGCGAGACGGCGGTGATCGCGCTGGACTCGGTGGACGTGGACATCGCGCGCGGCCGCTTCACGGCGGTGATGGGACCCTCGGGGTCCGGGAAGTCCACGCTGATGCACTGTCTGGCCGGGCTCGACACCGTCTCCGCCGGTCAGGTGTGGCTCGGCGACACGGAGATCACCGGTCTGAAGGACCGTGAGCTGACCCGGCTGCGGCGGGACCGCATCGGGTTCATGTTCCAGTCGTTCAACCTGATCCCCACGCTGAACGCGCGCGAGAACATCACCCTGCCCATGGACATCGCCGGGCAGAAACCGGACGAGGCGTGGCTGGACCAGGTCATCGACACGCTGGGCCTGCGGGACCGGCTGAAGCACCGGCCCGCGCAGCTGTCGGGCGGCCAGCAGCAGCGGGTGGCCTGCGCGCGGGCCCTGGCCTCCCGGCCCGAGCTGATCTTCGCCGACGAGCCGACCGGCAATCTCGACTCGCGCGCCGGCCTCGAGGTGCTGGGCTTCCTGCGGGAGGCGGTGGACCGGCTGGGCCAGACGGTGGTCATGGTCACCCACGATCCCGGCGCCGCCGCCCACTCCGACCTGGTCCTGTTCCTGGCGGACGGCCGCATCGTGGACGAGATGCACCGCCCCACGGCGGAATCGGTCCTGGAACGGATGAAGCGGTTCGACGTCGTGCGGGGCACGACGCCCTCCGACGGCGGGAGGCGGAACGCCGTGGCCCCCGACGAGGGCGTACCGGGGGCCGAGACCCCTGGCGCCCGGGATGCGGGCACACTGCCCAACGCCCGGCCGGACGACGGCCGACCGGACGCCTCGCCGCCGCACGGCGGGCGGCAGGGCAGCGGGCCCTCGGACGGCGGAACGCCGGGCGGGGCGACGGGGGGCGCGCACCCCGGTGACGGAGCGCCCCGCGCCGGGGGGCCGGGCGGCGCGCAGGGCTCCGGGGAGGGCTGACGTCGTGCTGAAAGCCACCCTGCGGAGTTTTCTCGCGCACAAGGGGCGGCTGTTGCTGTCCGCCCTCGCCGTCGTGCTGTCCGTGGCGTTCGTCGCGGGCAGTCTGATCTTCTCCGACACCGTCAGCCGTACCTTCGACCGGCTGTTCGCCTCCAGTTCCGCCGATGTGACGGTGCAGCCGCGGGAGGACCTGGAGGCCTCGGTGCCGACCGGGGCCGTGGCGACGGTGCCCGCGGGGCTGGCCCGGCGGCTCAGCGGTGTCGAGGGCGTGGCGTCGGCGCACCCGGACGTCGAGGTGGAGAACGTCACCGTCGTCGACGACCGCAACGAGTCGGTGGGTCCGACCACCGGCGCCCCGACCCTCGCCGTGGACTGGCACGTCACCGAGCGCAGCGTGGTGGAGCTGACCTCCGGCCGCACCCCGCGCGGGGACGGCGAGGCCGTGCTGGACGCGGACACCGCGGACGCCAGGGACGTGGAGATCGGGGACACGCTGACCGTGCAGGCGCAGCCCGGTTCGTTCCGCGTCGAGGTGGTCGGGATCGCCACCTTCACCACCACCAATCCGGGCGCGGCCCTGGTGTTCCTGGACCCCGGGGTGGCGGCCACCCGTCTGCTGGGCGCGGCGGACCGGGCCACCGGCGTCTCCGTGGAAGCGGCTCCGGACGTGCCCGACGCGGAGCTGAAGCGGCGGATCACCGCCGAACTCGGCGCCGGCGCCTACGAGGTGAGGACGGCGGACGAGCAGGCCGAGACGGCCTCCGAGGAGCTGGGCGCGTTCCTCGACGTCATCAAGTACGCGATGCTGGGATTCGCCGGGATCGCCGTGCTCGTCGGCGTGTTCCTGATCGTCAACACCTTCTCGATGCTGATCGCCCAGCGCACCCGCGAGCTGGGCCTGCTGCGGGCGCTCGGCGCGGACCGGCGGCAGGTGCGGCGGTCGGTGCTGACGGAGGCGGTGCTGCTCGGGCTGGCCGGCTCGACGGTGGGCCTGGCGGCCGGGGTGGGGCTGGCCTTCGGGCTGATCCGGCTGATGAGCGCCTTCGGGATGAACCTCAGGACGACCGAGATGGCGGTCGGGTGGGCCACGCCCGTCTCCGCGTACGCCGTGGGCGTGGGCGTCACCTTCGTCGCCGCGTACCTCCCGGCCCGTCGCGCGGCGGCCGTGTCCCCGATGGCCGCGCTGGCCGACGCGGAGGTCGGCGGGGCGGGCCGGCCGCTGCGGGCCCGCGCGGTGGCCGGAGGCGTCGTCGGTGTGCTCGGCGCGGCGGCGCTGCTGGGCTGCGTCGTGTCCGGCGAGACGGCGACGGCGGCGTCCCTGCTGGGGCTCGGGGTGGTGCTCACCCTGGTCGCCACCGTGGTCGCGGGCCCGCTGCTGGTGCGGCCGGTGATCCGGGTGCTGGGCGCGGCGTTCCCCGCGGTGTTCGGCGCGGTGGGCCGGATGAGCCAGCGCAACGCCCTGCGCAACCCCCGCCGTACCGGCGCCACGGCCGCCGCGCTGATGGTCGGGCTGGCCCTGGTGGGCGGTCTGTCGGTGGCCAGCGCCTCCATGTCCCGGTCCTTCGACCAGCAGATCGACAAGACCCTCGGCGCGGACTTCGTGGTCCAGAACGCCAACTTCACGCCGTTCCCGGAGGAGATCACCGACCGGGTGCGGGACACCGAGGGCGTGGGCCTGGTCGTACGGCAGCGGTTCGCGCCGGTGGCGGTGCGGCTGCCGGACGGCGAACGGATCGAGACCACCGCCTCCGGGTACGACGACGGCGTCGACGACGTCGCCCGGGTGACGTACGCCGAGGGCGGTACGGCGGCCGCGCTGGCCGCCGGCGGGATCGCCATGGACGCGGGGTTCGCGGCCGAGCACGGCGTGCGCCGCGGCGACCGGGTGCCGGTGGAGTTCCCGGGCGGGCGCACCGCCGCGTTCACCGTGGCCGCCCTGACCGACATGGAGGGCGGCGAGGGCTTCGGGATGCGCGGCGGGCTGTTCTTCGGCATCGCGGCCGTGGAGCGGTACGTGCCGGGCGGCCAGGACTCCGCGCTGTACGTGAACGCGGCGGCCGGGACCTCCCCTGACGAGCTGCGCGACCGGCTGGAGGCGGCCCTCGACCCGTACCCGCAGGTGCAGGCGCGCGACCAGGCCGACTACAAGGAGCTGGTGCACGACCAGATCGCCGTGCTGCTGTACCTGGTGTACGCCCTGCTGGGGCTGGCGATCGTGATCGCGGTGCTGGGCGTGGTCAACACCCTCGCGCTGTCGGTGGTGGAGCGCACCCGGGAGATCGGGCTGCTGCGGGCGATCGGTCTTGGCCGGCGGCAACTGCGGCGCATGATCCGGCTGGAGTCCGTGGTGATCGCGGTGTTCGGTGCGGTGCTCGGACTCGCGCTGGGGCTGGTGTGGGGCGTGTGCGTCCAGCAGGTGCTGGCGCTGGAGGGCATGACCGCGTTCGCCGTCCCCTGGGGCACCGTCGTGGCGGTGGTCGTCGGGTCGGCGGCGGTGGGCGTGGCGGCGGCGCTGCTGCCGGCCCTGCGGGCTTCGCGGATGAATGTGCTGGAGGCCATCGCCCACGAGTGAGCCGGCCTCCGCGCCCCCGCCCCGTGGCGCCGGTCCGCATCGTGGAATTCCGTGATCACGCTCATGCGGCCGTGCTGGGATCGGCCGCATGAGTGAACTGACGAGCGCACTGCGGATCCGGACCGCCGGCCCCGACGACCTCGACGCCGTGCTGGCCTTCTGGAAGACGTCCGCCGAGGGCACGAGCATCAGCGACGACCGGGACGGCGTGGCGCGGCTGGTCGCCCGCGACCCCGGGGCGCTGATCCTCGCCGGGCGGGACGGGGAGCTGGTCGGCACGGTGATCGCGGGCTTCGACGGCTGGCGGTGCCATCTGTACCGCCTGGCGGTGCACCCGGACCACCGCCGCCAGGGCGTCGCCACGGCGCTGCTGGCCGCCGCGGAGCACCGGTTCGCGGCGCTCGGCGGGCGCCGCGCGGACGCGATGGTGCTGCAGCGCAACGAGACCGCCCATCATGCGTGGGGCGCGGCGGGGTATGCGCCGGAGGAACGCTGGCGGCGCTGGGTGAAGCCCCTGACCGGGTGATCCGCGGCCCGCCGGCCGGACTCTGCCCGTCCTCCACCCGGTGAGGGCCGCCCGGCCCTCCGTGAAAGGTCGTGTCACCGCCCGTGGGCCCGCCTCCGGTTGCCGACACCGCGCGTCCGACCCCGTCCTGTCCGACGATGGGACGGAGGTGACCCGATGACCGAAGTGCTCCTCCTCCTGGCGGCGATCCTGCTGTCGCTCCTGTGCGGGGCGTTCGTGGCGGCCGAGTTCTCCCTCACCACGGTCGAGCGGGCCGAGCTGGAGCGTGCGGTGGAGCGCGGCGAGCGGGGCGCCGCCGGTGCGCTCAAGGCCGTCCGCAGCCTCACGTTCCAGCTCTCGGGGGCCCAGCTCGGCATCACCGTCACCAACCTGGTCGTCGGCATGCTCGCCGAGCCGTCGGTCGCCGCGCTGATCAGAGGCCCGCTGAGGGACCTCGGCGCCTCGGAGTCGCTGGCCCGCTCGCTGGCGCTGGTGATCGGCACCGGCCTGTCGACGGTGTTCCTGATGGTGGTCGGCGAGCTGGTGCCGAAGAACTGGGCGATCTCCTCGCCGCTCGCGGTCGCCAAACGGGTGGGCAACGCCCAGCGCTGGTTCAGCACCGCGTTCCGCCCGTTCATCACCCACCTGAACAACTCGGCCAACCGGATGGTGCGCCGGATCGGGCTGGAGCCGGCCGAGGAGCTGGAGTCCGCGCGCAGCCCCCAGGAGCTGGCCGCGCTGGCCCGGCACTCCGCCAAGGAGGGCGCCCTGGAGCCGGACACCGCCGAGCTGTTCGTCCGCACGCTGAACCTCGCCGGCCTGACGGCGGAGAACGTGATGACGCCCCGTGTGCAGGTCATCGCCCTGGAGGAGCGCGCGACCTGCGAGGACGTGGCCAATGTGACCCGCGCGACCGGGCTGTCCCGGTTCCCCGTGTACCGCGAGACGCTGGACCGGGTCGTCGGCACGGCGCATGTGAAGGACGTGCTCGCGCTGCCCGCCGAGCGCCGTCCCGAGGTGCCCGTGTCGGAGCTGATGCGCGAACCGCTGCTGGTGCCCGGGTCGCTCACCGTCGACCGGCTGCTGGACCGGCTGTCGGGCCGCCGCACCATGGCCGTGGTCATCGACGAGTACGGCGGCACCGCGGGCGTGGCCACCCTGGAGGACATCGTGGAGGAGGTCGTCGGCGAGGTCCGCGACGAGCACGACCCGCACGAGACGCCCGACCTGGCGCGGGCCGGCACCGACGAAGCGGGCCACGAGCTGTTCTCCGCCGACGGCTCCGCACGCCTGGACCAGCTGGCCCGGGTGGGGCTGCGCGCCCCGGAGGGGCCGTACGAGACGCTGGCCGGGCTGGTGGCCGCCGAGCTGGGCCGGATCCCGGAGACCGGGGACTCCGTCGAGGTGACCGGCTGGCGGCTGGAGGTGGCGGACGCCTCGGGCCGCCGCGCGGCGCGTGTGCTGCTGCGCGCGCCCTTCGACGACGGGCCGCCCCCGCGGCCGGACGGCGACACCTCCGCGTCCGCCGGAACCGACGACGACCCGGGGGCCCGCCGATGACCGCCGTGCAACTGCTGATCGGCCTGGCCACCCTGGTCGCCAACGCCTTCTTCGTCGGCGCGGAGTTCGCCCTGATCTCGGTGCGCCGCAGCCAGATCGAGCCGTACGCGGACGAGGGCGACCGGCGCGCCAAGCGGGTGCTGTGGGGTCTCGAGCACGTGTCCGCGCTGCTCGCCGCGGCGCAGCTGGGCATCACGCTGTGCACCCTGGTCCTCGGCATCGTCGCCGAGCCGGCCATCGCCCATCTGCTGGAGCCGGTGTTCCACGCGGTGGGCGTCCCCGAAGGCGCCGGGCACGCCGTGTCGTTCGTGATCGCGCTGGCCCTGGCCACGTATCTGCACATGCTGCTCGGCGAGATGGTGCCGAAGAACATCGCGCTCGCCGAGCCGGTGCGCAGCGCGCTGCTGCTGGGCCCGCCGCTGGTGGCGCTGTCCCGTGCGCTGCGCCCGGTGATCTTCACGGTGAACGCCTTCGCGAACACGCTGCTGCGGCTGTTGCGGGTGGAGACGCGGAACGAGGTGACCGCGTCCTTCTCGGACGCCGAGCTGGCGCAGATCGTGAAGGACTCCGGCGAGGCGGGCCTGATCGACGACCGGGCCCGGGAGCGGCTCCACGACGCGCTGGAGCTGGGCCGGCGCCCGGTGCGGGACGTGGTGATGCCGCTGGAGCGGGTGGTCTACGCACGGGTGGGCGTCACGCCGGAGGAGCTGGAACGGCTGTCGGCCCGGTCCGGCTTCTCGCGGTTCCCGGTGGTGGACGAGCAGCGGCGGATCGTCGGGTATCTGCACGTCAAGGACGCCCTGGACGCCTCGCCGCGGGACATGCCGTTCCGGCTGCGGGACATGCGGTCGATCGCGCGGGTCCGGGAGAGCACGCCGATGGACGACGTGCTCACCGCGATGCGGCGCAGCCGTACGCATCTGGCGGCCGTGCTCGGCACGGACGGGCGCATGGCGGGTCTTGTGACGATGGAGGACGTGCTGCGGGAGCTGTTCGGGCTGCGGACCTGAGCGGCTTCCGGCCACGGGGAAGGTGACCGACCGGCGAGTATGTGCCAGGGGCTACCATTTCTGTCGCCATGCAGACGAACCCCACCCCCAGCACCCCCGCCCACACCAGCCTCGTCGCTCTGGGCGACTCCTTCACCGAAGGCATGTCGGACCTGCTGCCCGACGGCACCTACCGCGGCTGGGCCGACATGCTCGCCGCCCGGATGGCGGCCGTCACGCCCGGCTTCCGGTACGCCAATCTCGCGGTCCGCGGCAAGCTGATCCAGCAGATCGTCGACGAGCAGGTGGACCGGGCGGCGGCCATGGGGGCCGACGTGATCACCCTGGTCGGCGGCCTGAACGACACCCTGCGCCCCAAGTGCGACATGGGACGGGTGCGGGACCTGCTCACCGAGGCCGTGGAGCGGCTGGCCCCGCACTGCGAACAGCTCGTGCTGATGCGCAGTCCGGGCCGCCAGGGACCGGTGCTGGAGCGCTTCCGTCCGCGCATGGAGGCGCTGTTCGCCACCATCGACGAGCTCGCCGCCCGGCACGACGCGCTGGTGGTCGACCTGTACGGGGCGCCCGCGCTCGGCGACCCCCGGCTGTGGGACGTGGACCGGCTGCACCTCACCGGCGAGGGTCACCGCAGGGTCGCGGAGGCGGTGTGGCAGGCGCTCGGCCACCCGGCGGAGGACCCCGAGTGGCATCTGCCCCCGGAGGCCACGCTGCCGCCGCACTGGGTGGCGCGCCGGGTCGAGGACGCCCGGTTCGCGCGACGGCACCTGCTGCCGTGGATCGGCCGCCGGCTCACCGGCCGCTCCTCGGGCGACGGCCTGCCGCCCAAGCGCCCCGAGCTGCTGCCGTACGAGACGGCGTGACCGTCCGTTCGTACGTTCCTCCAGGTCACCCCGTGGCGCGGGCCTGCACGAATCGCCAGTAGACTCCTGTACGCTTCTACGTCTGTGAGTAAAGCCCCAGCTCAGAGGTGCTTCTCACGGACTAGCCGGGGGTCATTTCTCACAACCTCTCACATCGCTCGCTACGTTCGTCATCCGTGAAAGCCGTCCCAGGCGGCTGCGGCGGACCGCAGATCCTCCACCCCGGGACGGACGTACTTGGCCTTGGTGAAGGAAGCATTCGTGTGGCCCGCCCACGCGGCGAGGACAACGTCCGGGACGCCAGACACCGCGAGGTACGTCAGGCAGGAGTGGCGGGCGTCGTACAGGCGGACCCGCCGCATCTCCAGCTCCCGCATGAGCCGGTAGGCGTGCTCCCGCAAGTTGCGGGTGTTCATGGGACGGCCGAGCAGGTCGACTGCGACGTACGGCGTGTCGGTGTACGCCTCGCCCGCACTGAGCTTCTCGGTTGCCTGGCGGGCCTTGAACTTCTTCAAAGCGTCCTGCGCCTTGCCCGGGAGGGGCAGCAGCCTCTGGCCTGCCGACGTCTTGGTGTCCTTCTCCAGCACCAGCTTGTTGCCGATCATGGTGCGGGTGTTGGCCGTCTCCAGGGTTCCCGCCTTCAGGTCGACGTCCGTCCAGCGCAGGCCGCACACCTCCGCCGGACGCAGGCCCATCAGCGACAGCAGCATCGGCGCGTACAGGCGGTCCCGTTCGACGCCCTTGATGAACGCCTGCACCTCCTGAACGGTCCACGGCTTGGGTCGGACCCGTTCCCGCTTGCCGGCCTTCTTGTCGGCCAGGGCGACGCGGACGTACTGGGCAGGACTGGCGGGGATGAGCTTGCGGACCACGGCCCGGCCGAGGGCGTCGCGCAGGCGCGTGAGGATGCCCTCGACGGTGGAGACGGCCAGCCGCGATCCGGCGGGCCCGCCTGCGCGTCGGCCGCCTGCGACGAGGTTGTCGACGAAGTCCTGGATGTGGTCCTCGGTCAGCTCCTGGAGGCGGATGTGCCCGAGCGTGTCGTAGACGTGCACCAGGGCGATCCGGTACACGCGGATGGTTGTCGGTTCGACGTCGCGGCGCTTGTGCTCCAACCACTCGTCGAGCCACTCCCCCACCGTGATCTTGCTGGGGGCAATGAGGGTGCCGGCCGACCGTTGGCTGATGATCCGGGCCCGTTCCTCAAGGACTTCACGCTTGGTGTCCCTGGTGACGGTGAGCTGGATGCGCTTGCCGCTGGCGTCGCGACCAGCGTCGACCACCGTGCGGTAGCGGACCTTGCCGCTGCTCAAGGTGATCTTCTTGACGGGTTCGGCCATCACATTCCCCCTTTCGCGCTTCTGCTCAGTCGCCCGGCAAGGGCACGAAGCCGTGCGATCCCTGAATGCCTGCCTCTCCGGGCTGACCAAACTGGCGCAGACCAACCGGCAAGGACCGCACCTGGTGCTCAACGAGCGCCGTGCCGTCGTCCCCCTCGGGAATCTCCAGAGGGCGCCGGAACGTGGCCCACATCCAGGCGTCGAACGCCGAGACGGTCTTGCTGCCCGTCAGCTCGACCTCCCCGTGGAGCGTCGGCGGCATAAGCAGCCGCGCAGGAGAAGCGCCCAAGGCCACGGACAGTGCCATCAGGTCATCGACATCGACTCGACGTTGCCCCTTCTCGATCTTCGTGATGGTGTTCGCCCGCATCGGGCGACCGAGGCGGGTCACCTCTGCGGCGAGCTGCTCCGTCGTGAACTGAGCGCGCTCCCGCAGTGACTTCAGGTTCTCCATCAGGCGGTTTCCTGTCGGCCCCAGCTCGTTCGGACGCCGTGGTCGCGAGGTTCCGCCCACCTCGTTTTCTCCCATGACGGTAGTGTGTCCTACCGTTCTTGACAACGCAAGCCGCCGCGAGGATCATTCTTTCAACGGAGAATCTACTCCTTTCTCGTCCTCCTCTACTCCCAAGATGGAAGGATTGCATGTTGGACTCCGAGTCGCTCGACAGCGCTCAGGACTGGTTCACCACGGACGAGGTCGCGCACCGCTACCGGACTTCAGCGAGCACTGTGCGGTACTGGCGGCGCATCGACTACGGCCCCCGCGCCGTGAAGGTCGGCCGCCGCATGCTCTACAGCGCCGACGAACTCCGGCGGTTCGACACCGCTCTGCTGGAGGCCGCTTCGTGAGCGCCCCCACCCTCGCCGACATCCGCACCTGGCCCGCCGTCGTACCCGTCGACCAGGCCGCCGCAGCCCTCGGCTGCTCCCGCAGCTGGCTCTACGCCCGCATCAAGACCGGCGACGCCCCCGTCCGCAGCCTCCGCTACGGCACCCGCGTCGTCGTCACCGCCAGCCTCATCAACGCCCTGGAGGCATCGTGAACACCCAGCCCGAGGCCGGACGCCTCGCCTACATCTACGCCCTCATCGACGACCAAGGTCGCGCCCGCTACATAGGCCACACCGGCAAGCCCCTCAACGGAACCCAGAGCCGGGCCTACGTCCACTGGGCCCACCGCAAGCTTGACGACGACCGTCGCAACCCCCGCCTCAACGCCTGGCTGCGCACCCTCGACGCACCCCCGCAGGCCCTCGCCCTGGCAGCCGTCCCCTACGCGCAGCGCTTCACCGCCGAGACCGCCTGGACCCACTTCTTCCGCTGGGCGACCGGGGAGCAGCTCCTCAACATCAACGCGGGCAACCAGAAGGTACCCGAAGTCATCGCCCGCGTCAGCGCCACCCAGAAGCGCCACCACGCCAGCCGCAAGCAGCTTCAGCTCACCGCAGCCGCATAGGAGAAGACATGGACCCCGTAACCCCCGAAGAGCGCGCCGAGTACGCGCGGCTCCGCAACCAGATCGAGCAGGGCTTCAGCCGCCTCAACGCCCGGATGGACCACATCCTCGGCGACCACGGCTTCGCACCGGACGGCGACTGCCCGTCGTGCGAGGCACGGCAGCACCCCCAGACGTGATCAAGCCCCTCCTCGCTGGCGCTGATATCGCCGACGCGGAGGGGCTCACGCCCCGCTCGTACACATCCCGGCGTCTGGACACGCCAGGATGACACAAAAGAAAGGCGCGTTGTGGACATTGTCGCACGCGGCTATGGCTCGTCAACCTCGTCGGGCGACGGGCCGGCCGGGTTGACGGACGTCGAACCCGACCCCGACCAGACCATCGCGTTCCTCAAAGCGCTGTACCCGCGACTCCCCGAAGGCGTCGTCTCGTACACCACGTTCACGGTGACCCAGCGGTCCATCAACGTCCCGCAGCGGCTCGGCACCTGGACCGCCGAAGAGAACAACGGACGTCCGGCCACCCACGACTACGAGTGGCTCGCCGCGCGCATCCACCGGAGCACACAGGGAGCACCGCCCACCCCCGAGGAGTCGGCGCAGCACTTCCCGCACGTGCCCATCACCGGCGCATTCCTCCGCCTGCCCACCACCATGGCCGAGTGGCCCACCGGCAATCGACGCGGCGGACAGTCCAACGTCTGCGAGCTAGTCGGCTTCGTCCTCAATGGCGACTACGACGTCCCCGGCCACCACAAGCGCAACGAGAACAAGCTGCCGCTCCCTCCGGACGCCGACACCGTCCTCGACATCTGGACACAGGCCGTCGGCAAGGCACCGACGCTCGTCTGGACGACCGGCGGCGGCATCAACGGAGCATGGCTCCTGGACACGCCAGTCCGCCTCCCCGACGGCGAAGAAGGCGCGGCCCTGCTCAAGCAGTGGCGTGCAGCCTCCGGCCGGTTTCACGACCGCGTCGTCCGGGCCGCGAACGCCCGCGACATGCACCACGACTCCGTGCCGAACAACGACCGCCTCATGCGCATCCCCGGCACCGTCAACGCCAAGCTCGGCGTCGAGCCCAAGCTGGCACGCCTCGTCACCACCGACGGCCCCCGCTACAGCCTGACCGACCTTCTGACCCTGGCCCCCGAGCCCGTGCAGACGGACGACGGATCGCTCGTCGACCCGATCACCGGAGAAGTACTCCGCGGCCCCCGCCCCGTCATCCAGGGGCGCGCCGCTGGATCGGCACGCAGCACCTCCGACGACGGCGAAACCCCCTGGGGCCACTACGACCGCGAGATCTGGAAGCGCGGCACGTTCAGGGACCTCCTCACCCGCGACGGCTGGGCCGAGGAGGGCTTTCACAACGGCGTCCTGCGCTTCTGGCGCCCCGGCAAGGGTCCCGGTGAGCAGATCTCCGCCACGCTCGGGGCCAACGAGGGCGTCGGCGCGCTGTCGTATGGCGCGAAGTTCTTCGTCTTCTCGGACAACGCCCCTGGGCTCCTCGGCACCACCTACAAGGACCAGTTCCTGTCGCCGTCCCTCTATCGCGCGGTTGTTCAGCACGGCGGCGACATGAAGGCCAGCGCCGCCGAGCTTCGTCGCAGTGGGTACGGCGCACCGCGCGTACCCGCTCAGAAGCCTGCTCCCACCGCAGACGCATGGGCAGACTTTCAGATGCCCACCTTCCGGCCGTCCGACTACAAGACCGTCCAGGACGCGGAAGGCAACGTCCGGCGTGTCCTCACCGACGCGGCCAAGGCCCGCATTACCGCGCAGATGAACGGTGAAACGGCTCCGGACGCCGACGGCGAGACCGCTCCGGAAGGGCCCATCATCCCGGGGCGTATTCCCCCGTCGTTCTGGGACCGACGCCCGGTCCTGCAACACATTCGCCAGGCCGCGCACTCCCAGTGCTGCTCCTCCGACGTCTTCCTGTACGCCTACTTGGCACGCATGTCCGCCCTGATCGACCACCGCATCCGTATCAACACCGGGGCCAAGCAGCCCGTGTGCCCCAACATCTACGTCGGCATCTGCGCCCGCTCCGGCACGAACAAGTCGTCGTCGGTGGCCGGCGCGCGCGACCTCACCTACACCCCCGAGCACCGGGACGTCCTCGACGGCGTCCCGATCGGCACCGGTGAGGGAATGGCCGAGGGCCTCATGGGGACCGTCATGGAGGACGACCCCGACGGCAAGACCGGCAAGGACGGGGTCGTGAAGCAGACGTCCGTCCGTAAGCAGGTACGCCACAACATCTTCTTCGACGTGGACGAGGGCGAGACCCTGATCCGCCTCGGAAGCCGCGACGGTTCGTCCCTGTGGCCGTCGATCCGGGTTGCGTGGACGGGAGGACCGCTCGGCCAGCTCAACGCCACGGCAGAGCGCAACCGCGTCATCCCGGCCCGCTCGTACACCATCAGCATGGTCGTGGGCTTTCAGTACTCCAACGTCCTGAAGGTCATCCAGGACGACGAGACGGGAACCGCCCAGCGGTTCATCTGGTGCAACGCCGTCGACCCAGACATCCCGATGGACCCGGTCGACTGGCCGGGCGAGTGCCGTACTGCCCTCAGGAGATGACCCTCAGCCTCGCCCAACTGGCCGAGGGGCCGAAGGCTCAGCGCCTCATCGAGATGCCGACGGACCTGAAGCGCCTGATACGCCGGGACATCGTTCTGCGGGGCCGGGGCGACGAGAGCGTCGACCAGGGCAAGCTCAACGCACACGCCAACCTGTCCAAGGCGAAGCTGTCCGCGCTCCTGGCGCTCATGGAGGGCCGCGACGAGATCAACATGGAGGACTGGGAGCTGGCCGAGATCCTCTGGGAGGCATTTTGCGAGCTGCGGGCATTCCTCATCGACGAGGCTCGCCGTGAGGCCGAGGAGAAGCAGCGGGAGAGGACCGAGGCCGACCTCCAGAAGGCCGTTACGATCCACACCCAGAAGGCCGCCGCCGACCGGTCCATCGAGATCCGCGCTCGGTGGGTATGGGAGAAGGTCTCTGCCGGGGCGAGGACGCTCGGCGAGTTGAACAAGAAGCTCGGTTCTGGAGTACGCCACACGCTGCGTCCGGGGGTAGAACTCGCCGTCGTCCGTGACTGGGTTCGACTCAGCGATGAGGGCGAGCTTTCGCTCGGACCCTCCCAGCCCGGCAAGGGCACCTGAATCCCAGGTACCACCCCGAGGCCCTCAGCCCCCGCTGAGGGCCTCCTTTTATGTCTAGATAGCCCACTTCATCAAGATTGCCGCCAGGTACCACCAGGTACCACCACCCCTTCAAGATGTCCGTTATGCCGGAAGGGGGTACGTGGTAGCACCACCCCGGGGTCGGCTCGTGCACTACCCCTGCGCGAAAGTGGATCTTCTAAAGAGAGAGTAAAAGGCACAGGTCAGAGGGAGTTCACTGTCGGGCACGATGATCACGGAGCGTGAGTGCCACCCGCCTCCCTCACACACGTGCGGGAGGTGCCACCAGGTACCACCTACCACCTTCGGACATTCCGGACAGTGTTTCCCTGGATGCCGCCGAACCACCGTTCATGTCGGACGCCCTCGGTACGGTCCACCCCATGACCGCCCTCACCATCACCCTGGTCTCCGTGGCCGCTGCCCTGGAGATCATCGGCATCTGGATCACCATCAAGGACATCAAGAAAGCCCGACGACGCCTCGCCCAGTACCTCCACCGCCCCGTCATCACCCACCTCGGAGCCGCCCTCTCCGTCGAAGCAGGCATGACCGCCCGGGCCGAGATCGGCGAGCAGACCCTGGAGCAGCGCATCGAAGCCCTCGAAGCGTCCCACCGCGCCCTCGCCCACGAAGTCGACCGACGCGACAAAGAACTCTCCGACCGCCTCACCCAGCGCTTCGAACGCCAGCTGAACAGCACCGCGGACGGCCTCAAGGACCAGCTGGACGGCCTACGACAGCTCGTCGCAGGCGAAGGCCCAGGACACTGGTGGACGGGCTACAGGGGGCCGCTCATCCTCGCCGTGGGCGTCATCGTGGGACTCGCGGGCAACGTCGTAGGCACTCTGCCAGACTGACGGACCAACACCTCACCGCCGTACAACACGAACAGAGGCGCGGTATGAACATGAAGACCGCCAAGTGGCGCTTCTCGTCTCGCAAGACCGGCTACGAACGCGTCGTGCCGCTGGAGCTACACCCCGAGATCAACCTCTCCCCCATGGTCGACGAGTACTACGATGAGAGCGGCGAGGAGCAGTTCAGGCAGTGGGTCAAGGTCGTCCGCCGTGAGTGCCCGAAGCAGTGGGAAGAGGACGCCGTCTCGATCTACTGGGGCGTGTCGTCGCCTGGGAACGGGGTCTTCGAGACCGCCCCATTCCAACGGCAGTTCATGGACCGCGTCCCTCCGGTCCAAGACTTCCTGGCGTACTTCACATGGCCCGTCCACGAGACGACCGGCGAGAAGCTCGACTGGTTCAAGCTCCCCGTCGTCAACGAGCGGTTCAAAGCATGGGCCGAGGCCCTGGACTGGACGCCGTCCCCGCTCCAGGCCACCTGCCCCCTGCGGTCCATCGTGGAGAGCCGGGGCGGCATCCACTGACAGCCGGCACGCCGAACTGCCCCTTCCACAGCACCTGGAGGGGCAGAATGCCGCCGTGGACGAACTGTGGATCGCACTGATAGCGGCGGGCTCGGCGGTATTGGGCAGTCTTGTCACCGGTTGGCTAACGCGGAGCGCCGGACTACGACAGGCGGAGGCCGCGAAGCACGCCGGGGACCGGCAGGCGGACGCGGCGCTGCACATCATGCAGAAGACCCTGGACGATCAACGGCGTGCCAGGATCGAGGAGCGGCGGCGTCAGGTGTACGGCGCCTTCCTGGAGGCTGCCACGGACTTCTCCTCTGATCGAGACAACTCCGAGTTCAGTAAGCAGCTTCAGAAGGCGTTGACTCAGGTTGTCCTTGAAGGTCCAGACACGGTGGTTCTCAAGGCAATTCGCTACACACGGTCGCTTAGAGAGCTAGACCTAGGGAACACCGATCCCGCGGCTTCAGCTCACACGGATTACATCGACGCCGCCCGTGACGCCCTGGGGATCCGATCCACCCTGGACGGCTGAACCACACCCCCAGCCGTGCTCGGAGAGGCAGAATGCCGCCATGAGCAGCGAGTTGTGGGTGGCCGTGATCGCGGCGGGGTCGGCAGTGGCGGGTGCCGTCGCTGGTGGATGGTTCGCGAGGAGCGCGGGGCTGCATCAGGCAGCGGCGACGAGGGACACGGTGCAGGCAACCCTGGACGAGCAGAGACAGGCCCGTACAGAGGAACGACGCCGGAGGGTGTACAGCAACTTCCTGGCCCTCGCTCATGACATGTCGTCGAACTGGGGGGACGCGTCCGCATACGCGAGCCTTCAGAAGGCCGCCGCAGAGGTGACGATCGAAGGGCCGAACCCTGTCGTGAGATCGTGCTACGAGTACCTGCGATGCGTACGAGAGTGGGCCGAAGATCCGGCCCGGACGGATGCTCTGTCTATCGCGCATGCCGAATTCATCGTGGTCGTACGCCAAGAACTGGGGACCGATGGAGGAACCGTACCGGACCTGCCGTGAGTGGTCGACAAATTTAGGGTCGGAATTGGGTTGACGGAAATAGGTTGACGAATTCTCACGACTATGAAGTCGCGCCCGAATTCGATAAACTAAAGCCATGGCGGAACGCATAAACCCGTCCGACGTGACCTACCGGAAACGCGGCGCCCTCACTAAGACCGTGTCCTACGTGGTGAGGCGGACGAGCCGCTTGTAGCAGCACAGGGTGGCGGCGAGGCCGAGAAAGGCCAGGCAGTTGCGGGGATCTCGCTCGTAGCGAGGACTCAGGCGGCGGTAGCCGGACAGCCAGGAGTCCGCTCGATGACCCAGCGGCGACGCCCTAATCGTTCGCTGGACTCGATGCCCTTGCGGGCGATGCGCACGCCGATCCGCTTGCCGCGGAGCCATCTGCGCAGGTCGGCCCGGTCGCAGGCTTTGTCGGCGTGCAGGCGCTGGGGCTTGAAGTAGCGGTCGCGGTAGGGGTCGTGTCTCGTTTGGTGACCCTCCACCATCGGCTTCAGACCTTCACTGTCGTGGGTGTTGCCGGCCGAGACGCCGACGAGGAGGGGCAGTCCGTTCGTGTCCGACAGGATGTGCATCTTGGAACCCGGCTTGCCCCGGTCCACGGGGCTCGGACCTGTGTGTTCGCCCCCTTTTTCGCCCTCACGTGGGCGGTGTCGAGTACGACGCGGGTGACGTCGAGGAGGCCGGCGTCGTCGAGCCGATGCAGCACGGCCTCGTGCAACCGGCCCCAGACACCGGCTCTCGACCAGATGAGGAACCGCCGATGGGCGGTCGACTTCGAGACGCCGAAGCAGGGCGGCAACGCACGCCCGGCGCAGCCGGACACCAGGACGTAGATGATCGCGGCGAACAGCGTCTCATTAGGCGTGTCCTGTGTTCCGCCGCCCTGCGGCCGCACCTTCGACGGCGGGATCAGCGGCTTCGCGATCTCCCACAACCCGTCCGGAACAATCCAACTCCACGTACCCCGCCCCATGAACGAAACAACGACGCCTCACCACGTAGGACACGGTCTAAGAAGACCCGAGACCCAGAGAAGGACCGCGAATACCAGCGCCGGTACCGGGACCGTCACCCGGATCGCAATGCAGAGTCGCAGGCGCGCTATCGGGAGCGACACAAAGAGAAGATCCGCACCGAGTCCCGTGAGCGGCACCGAAGAAAAGCAGCTGCCCGCACCGAGGAAGATCGCGCCGAGCTGGCTCGCCAAAAGCGCGAGTACCGTCAGAACAACCTGGAGTGCGTGAACGAGCAGAAGCGCGCCTGGTACGCGAACAACAAGGACAAGCACCGCAACGCGGTCCTGTTGAAGGTGTATGGGGTAACGCTGGACCAGTACAACGCCCTCCTCGAAGCGCAGGGCGGGGTATGCGCCATCTGCCAGAGCGAGTGCCCCACCGGGCGGAACCTAGCCGTGGACCACTGTCACACGACCAACAAGGTTCGCGGACTCTTGTGCGGCCACTGCAATCAGGGAATCGGTAAGTTTCGAGACGACCCGAACCGACTGCTGGCCGCCATCGAGTACCTCACCAAGCACACCGGGGAGACCGACGAATGCCCGAACCCGTGACCCACGGCCCCGAGTGGTGGAGACCGCCTGCCGATGTGCTATCTGCGCCAGTTGGGCCGCTTGTGCAAGGCTACGCGGCGCCTGAACCGCAGATTGAACGCCTTCCACCCGAACTCGGAGACGAACTTCTGTTGAATGCGCAGCCATGAACGCACACGCTGCACGTGCCGCTTCCGGCGACGGTGCAGTGTCCCGGCGTCCAGGTCGTAGATCCAGGTGGTGCGTTCGACGTCTCGGAACTCCACCGCCACTGGCCGGGGCGGCGGCAGGGGGCCGGCGCTTTGGTACTCGTACGGTACGAGGAAGGTCGCCTCTGCCCCTGCGGGCACGACGTGGTCAAGGTCGAACCTGATGTACGTGGCGCTGCTGTCGGGGCCGATCACCGCGAACAAGTCGAACACAGGCCGGTCGGCAGTGTTGTGCACTCGCAGGAACCGGTGCTGGTTCAAGTCCACAGAGTCGTCGCTGACCTCGTATGCGACGGGCGCTTCGAGCCAGCAGGCGACCCGGGCCGCGTCAGTGCGCTGGTCCTTACGGCGGTCGCGCATGATGATGCCAGCCGTGGCGAGCAGTGAGCCAGTCGTGCCAATGGCGGAGAACCAGGTGGGCACGCTGCCCCAGTCGATAGCCGTCATGCCCCGCACTGTGCCAGGGCATTGCCCGGCTCGCGGACCACTTGAGGACAGTCTGAGCTGCCACGTCAGGAAGCCGTACAGGCCGCCACAGACGCCATCCGGCGGCTCGGGTACGACGGCGAGCTGACTGCCGGCTGACGACGCACGACAAGGCCCCCTTCTCCATGCGGAGGAGGGGGCTTTGTCATGCTGCACGGCGACGAACTGTAATGACCAAAAACCAGAATCGAGCATTACGTAGAGCGATACCCTCCGAGCGTCTGACCTCCGCCCCTTATGGACGGGGCGGAGCCTCTGTACGGCCCTCAGGCGCTCTTCTTCTCCAGGTGGCGGTAGATGGTCGGACGGCTCACGCCAAGCTCGTCAGCGATCTGCTGGACGGTGTAGCGGCGCTTCCCATCCGCGCCGGTCTCCTCATACATCTCCTGGGCCAGCTTGATCTGGCGGGGCTTCAGCTTCGGCTTCTGGCCGCCCGTGCGACCACGTGCCCGTGCCGCGTCCAAGCCCTGCTTGGTGCGCTCGACTATCAGGCTGTGCTCGAACTCGGCGATGGCTCCGATGACGTTGAAGAAGAGGCGACCGGCGGGCGTGCTGGTGTCGATCCCCTGGTCGAGGACAACGACGGCTCCTCCCGTCGTGCCGAAGGCGATGGCCTTCGGGGCGTTGATTGCGGCGCTGAGAAGGTCCATGCGTCGCTTGTGGCGGGCTGCGCGGTACGCCTGCGCCCGCTCCTCCCACTCCTTGACCTCGTCCATCAAACCGGCCGCCTCAGCAGCCCGGGTCATGCGCTCGTACCTGGCAGCCGTGCGTCCGTCCCAGGTACGCCGGGCGAGTACGCGTACTCCTCCGAGCGCGTAGGTGGGCGTGCCGGACCAGAAACCGCCCTGCGGTACGGACCTCTTCGTGATCGAGGATCCGGCGCAGCGATTCGAACCGAACTCGGCGGCGCGGGGTGGTGGATGCGGGAGATCCCGTGCCCCCTGCTTTGAGGGGTACGACGTTCTGCGTCATGCTTGTCCCTCCGATTCTCTGTGAGTGATCGGGACACGGGGCGGCCGAGGTACCTGTGCCGGGTACGGCCGCCCCGTGTCGTACCTACTTCGTGCGGTCCGCTTCGCGGGCCTCGGCCTTGAGCCGGATCTTCTCCGCGCGGTTCTCCAGGGCCGTCGTGCTCTTGCCCCTGGCCTAGCGTCGCTGGACGCGCGCTCCGATGACGACGGTCTGGGCGATCTCCCGCCAGTTGTGCGGGTCGTGGTTCGTGGCGGGCATGGTCACTTCCCCTTCTGGAAATCGGCCCACAGCCCACGCAGGACCAGCAGGCACGCGGTGGCGCAGAGCCCGCCGATCGCCATGGCCACGGCGAACAGCGCGGCAACGAGCCCGACAGCTACGACTACGCCGCCGATCACTAGCCACTTGCTGACGTTGAACTCCGCGCGGGGTGCGGGTACGGGTACGTGCTGCGGCTGGCTGGCGAGGTACTGCTGGGCGGCGAGCACGGCGGCGATCTGACGTACCAGCTCCGCGTTGTCCGCGGCCTCGACAGCGTCGCGGGATGCCTTCTCCAGGTCGCTCATGCCTTGCCCTCCCCGAGTACGGCGCGGATACGACGGGCACGCTGCTGACCGATCGAGTACGCGTCCTTCAGCTCCCGGAAGGTGGGTACGCGGTCCGGGAAGTCGGCGCGTGCCCGCTCGACGAGTACGTCGTCCTCATCAGGTACGGGCACCGGTGCGGATACGCGGCGAGTACGCGGTGTCTTCTTCTCTGCGAGTACGCGCTTGGCATGCACGGCGCGTGCGGGTACGTCGCACACCTCGGGTACGAGTACGGCCGGAGCCTCGGGCGCGAGTTCGGGTACGGCGGGCGTATCCGCCAGCGCCGGGTACATCGCGGGTACGCGCCCGACTTCCGGCTGCTCGTACTCGGCGACGTGCTCAGGCACTTCCTCGGACTCGAACCGAGCGAGTGCGTGGGTACGCCACAGAGCCACGGGTACGAGCAGCGAGACCACGACGACGAGCGGGATGTTCACCGACACCACGCGGGCGTCGAGGAGGTGGGCACCTACCTGGGCCGCACCCATGGGGGCGAGGGACAGCATGATGTCGAACGCCCTGAACCAGCGCAGAGCGGCGATCACGTACGCGTCTACCGCGACGGGCAGCATGGCGGCGATGACCGGGTCGGCGCCCAGGGTCCGGGCGAGGTCGTACTCGGCGGATGCGGTGAACGCGATGCAGACGGCGAGAGACAGCCGGGTCAGCCACACGCGGGTGCGGTCAGGGGCGGTGCCGTTCACTGGCCACCGTCCTCGATGGCCGTGATCAGGCTGGCGAGGGCAAACTCGAAGCGGCCGATGAGGCGGCACAGGTCCCGCTCGCTGCACTCGTCGTAGTCGACGCCGTCCGTCTCGGCGAGCAGCTGGCGGGCGATGGCGACGGACACGTTCGTGGGTACGTTCTTCATGGGTCGGGATCCTTGATCGCGAAGGTGCCTGATCAAGGCCCCGGGTCGGTGTCGGACCACCGGTTCGGGGCCGCCGCCGTCTCACAGATGTCTCACAGACCTCACGCGAGAGGGCGGACTGGGAACCTCTGACCTGGACGTTCTCACCCTGTGTAGATGGTGACGGGCCGCCGTGGACGACGGGTAAACTCCCTGTACGTGACTGCTGCGCCCGCCAAGCCCCGTATCCCGAACGTCCTCGCCGGACGCTACGCCTCCGCCGAGCTCGCCACGCTCTGGTCGCCCGAGCAGAAGGTGAGGCTCGAGCGGCAGCTCTGGCTCGCCGTGCTGAAGGCCCAGAAGGACCTCGGGATCGAGGTGCCCGACACGGCGATCGCCGACTACGAGCGGGTCCTCGACACCGTCGACCTGGCCTCGATCGCCGAGCGCGAGAAGGTCACCCGCCACGACGTGAAGGCGCGGATCGAGGAGTTCAACGACCTCGCCGGGCACGAGCACGTGCACAAGGGCATGACCTCCCGCGACCTCACCGAGAACGTCGAGCAGCTGCAGATCCGGCTCTCGCTGGAGCTGATGCGCGACCGTACGGTGGCCGTGCTGGCCCGCCTCGGCAAGCTGGCCGGGGAGTACGGCGAGCTGGTCATGGCCGGCCGTTCGCACAACGTGGCCGCGCAGGCCACCACCCTCGGCAAGCGGTTCGCGACCGCCGCCGACGAGCTGCTGGTGGCGTACGGACGGCTGGAGGAGCTGCTGGGCCGCTATCCGCTGCGCGGCATCAAGGGCCCGGTCGGCACCGCGCAGGACATGCTGGACCTGCTCGGCGGGGACGCCGCGAAGCTGGCCGAGCTGGAGCACCGGATCGCCGGTCACCTGGGCTTCTCCCAGGCGTTCACGTCCGTCGGCCAGGTGTACCCGCGCTCCCTGGACTACGAGGTCGTCACCGCGCTGGTGCAGCTGGCCGCCGCCCCGTCCTCGCTGGCGAAGACGATCCGGCTGATGGCCGGGCACGAGCTGGTCACCGAGGGCTTCAAGCCGGGCCAGGTCGGCTCCTCCGCGATGCCGCACAAGATGAACACCCGCTCCTGCGAGCGCGTCAACGGCCTGATGGTGATCCTGCGCGGCTACGCCTCGATGACGGGCGAACTGGCGGGCGACCAGTGGAACGAGGGCGACGTGTCCTGCTCGGTGGTGCGCCGGGTCGCGCTGCCGGACGCGTTCTTCGCTCTCGACGGGCTGCTGGAGACGTTCCTGACCGTGCTCGACGAGTTCGGCGCCTTCCCGGCCGTCGTGGCCCGGGAGCTGGACCGCTACCTGCCGTTCCTCGCCACCACCAAGGTGCTGATGGGCGCGGTCCGCGCCGGTGTGGGCCGTGAGGTCGCCCACGAGGCGATCAAGGAGAACGCCGTCGCCACCGCGCTCGCCATGCGGGAGCAGGGCGCCGAGCGCAACGACCTGCTGGACAAGCTCGCCGCCGACGAGCGGCTGCCGCTGGGCCGCGCCGAGCTGGAGGCGCTGATGGCGGACAAGCTGTCCTTCACCGGCGCCGCGAGCGACCAGGTCGCCACCGTGGTCGCCCGCATCGACGCGATCGTGAAGCAGCACCCGGAGGCCGCCGGCTACACCCCCGGGGCGATCCTCTGAGGCGCTTCACCCAGGAGGAACTTCAGGCCGCCCGCGACCGCCTCGTGCCGGACGTGGTCGCGGACGGTCTGCGGGTGCTGTTCTGCGGCATCAACCCGGGCCTGATGACGGCCGCCACGGGCCACCACTTCGCGCGCCCCGGCAACCGCTTCTGGCCCGCGCTGCACCGCTCCGGCTTCACCCCGCGGCAGCTGCCGCCGGCGGAGCAGCACGAGCTGCTGTCGTACGGGCTGGGCATCACGAACGTGGTGGCGCGGGCGACCGCGCGGGCCGACGAGCTGAGCGCCGAGGAGTACCGGGAGGGCGGGCGGGAGCTCGCCGTGAAGGTGGGCCGGCTGCGTCCCCGCTGGCTGGCCGTGCTCGGGGTGACCGCGTACCGCGCGGCGTTCGACGACCGCACCGCCAAGGTCGGGCCGCAGGCGCGGACGATCGGCGAGTCCCGGGTGTGGGTGCTGCCCAATCCCAGCGGGCTGAACGCGCACTGGACGCCGACGACGCTCGCGGAGGAGTTCGCGCGGCTGCGGGAGGCGGCGGAGCAGGAGTGACGGGACCCTGAGGGTCCCTAGGGCGGCGCCGTTTCCGTGACCACGGCCAGGAGCCGCACGCAGTCGCTCGGGTCCCGGTCGGCGAGCGCGACCGCGACCCAGCGGCCGGTCCCCCGCACCTCCCACAGCCAGGCCACGCCCGCGTGACGGCTGAGCCAGGCCCACGGCTCGGGTATCTCCTCCCGCTCCGTGCGCAGCTCCACCGTCTGCAGGTTGTACGGGTCGGTGTCGCCCCAGCGGGAGGCGAGCAGTTCGTACACCGCGTCGCGGCCCTTCTCGAACTGCTCCACCGTCACCGCCCGGCCCGCCGGACCGAGGTCCGGGCGGTCGCCGGACTCCAGCACGGCGACATGGTGGCCCGGTCCCGAGAAGCCGACGTCCGACGGGCCGTGCTCCGCCGGGAAGGGCCGGAAGCACAGCTCGTCGATGAGGGCGATGTGCCGGGCGAGGTTCATGGCTCCAGTAAACCCGCCGCCACTGACAGTTGGCGGTGGGTCAGCCGGCCATCCCTCAGGCGTCCTGACGGCGCAGCCGCCACGCACCGGCCAGCAGGGCCGCGGCCGTCCAGCACGCGGTGACGGCAAGCCCCGTCCAAGGGCCGAGCGTTCCGTCGGGCTCGCCGCGCAGCACCGTCTGGCCGGCGCGGTCCGGCATGAAGTCGACGACGGTGCCGAGCGCGTCGCCGACCACGAACGACACGATCAGGATGAACAGGATGAGCACCGACAGGGTGGCCACCCCGCTGCGCAGCAGCGTCGCCAGTCCGGCCGCGAACAGGGCCATGAGCGTGAGGTACACGGCACCGCCGAGCACACCGCGGACCTGGTCGGCGGAGGTCAGGCCGTCGGCCGCGTCGCCGAGTCCGGCCGAACCCGCGAGGAGCGCCGCCAGGGACGTCACCAGGGAAACGGCCAGCACGACCGCGGCGATGGCAGCCGCCTTGGCGGCGAACCACAGCCCGCGCCGCGGGACCGCCGTCAGCGACAGCCGCACGGCGGCGCCCTCGCGGTACTCGGCGGACACGGCCAGGGAGCCGAAGGCGAGGGCGGCGATCTGCCCGAGGGTGATGCCGGACAGGGCCGTGAACAGCGGGTCGGCGCCCTGGTCCTCGGGGTCCACGGCCGCGAGCGCGGAGAACGCGGTGGTCACCGCGAACAGCGCGAACAGGGTCGCGAGCAGCGAGCGGACGGTGCGGATCTTCAGCCACTCGGAGCGGAACACGGGGGCGAACTGCATGGTCAGGCCTCCTGGGGCTGGGTGGCGAACTCGGTCTCGGCGGCGGTCAGATCGAGGTAGGCCTGCTCCAGGGTGCCCTCGTCGGCGGTGAGTTCGAGGAGCGGCACCCGCTCGGCGGAGGCGAGGCGCCCGATGTCGTCCACGCGCGCGTCGGGCACGGTCCAGTGGCCGTCGGGGTGGCGGACCGCCTGGCGGCCGTGGCGGGCCAGGGCGCGCTCCAGGGCGTCGGGGTCGGAGGTGCGGACCCGTACGGCGGGCCGTACGCGCGCGTCGATGAACTCCCGCATGGGGGTGTCGGCCAGCAGCCGGCCCCGGCCGAGGACGACGAGGTGGTCGGCGAACGCGGCGGTCTCGTGCATCAGATGGCTGGACACCAGCACGGTCCGCCCCTCGTCCGCGAGCCGGCGCAGCAGTCCGCGGATCCACACGATGCCCTCCGGGTCGAGGCCGTTGGACGGCTCGTCGAGCATCACCACCTCCGGGTCGCCGAGCAGCGCGGCGGCGATGCCGAGCCGCTGCCGCATGCCGAGCGAGTACGTCCGCACCCGTCGGCGGGCCGCCGGAGCCAGCCCGGTCTCCTCCAGCACCTCGTCCACCCGGCGGTCCGGGATGCGGTGGGTCGCCGCCAGGACGCGCAGATGGTCGCGGCCGGTGCGGGAGCCGAGCGCGGCGCCGGCGTCGAGCAACGCGCCCACCCGTCGCAGGGGTTCGCGCAGGGACCCTACGGCCGGCCGCCGAGGGTGGCGGAGCCGGAGGTGGGGTGGTCCAGGCCGAGCACCAGGCGCATGGTGGTGGACTTGCCGGCGCCGTTGGGGCCGAGGAAGCCGGTGACGCGGCCGGGCGGCACGGTGAACGTGAGGTCGTCGACGGCTCGTCCGGGGCCGTACTCCTTGGTGAGGTCGCGGACGTCGATGCTGGTCATGGCATCAGCGTGGCGGACCGTGCCCCCGCGGGGCCTCCCCCGCGGGTGGGCCGTCCCTCCCCCGTGCGGGGGAGCCCGTCGTCGGCGCCGGGTGACACGATGACGGGATGGTCCGGCTGCTGCGCCCGCTGCTCCGCGGGAGGACGTACACCCGGCTGCTGCACATGTGGGTGCCGGTGGCCGCGGTCAGCGTGTGGTGGTGGGTGCAGCCGGAGCTGCCCTGGGTGCCGCTGGTCGTGCTGGTGCCGGTGGGGCTGCTGCCGGGGGCGCGGGTGGCCGAGGTGATGCAGGCCCGGCTGCTGCTCACCCCGGACGAGGCGGAGCCGGACTTCGCCACGCGGCCCGCGACGGCCTGGCGGGACCGCTGGCGGACCGTGCTGTGGCTGGAGATCCGGACCCTGGTCGGCGCGGTGGTCGCGTTCGCCACGGTCTGGCTACCGATCATGGCGTACGCCCTGGCCGCCCGCGCCGTGGGGCACAGGACCGGGGATCTGCCACCGATTCCGGGTCCGCCGGACTGGGTGTTCGGCCTGCTGGCGCCGCTGCCGCTCGTCGCGCTGTACGCGGTCGTGGCCGGCCTCGGCGCAGGGCTCACCGGCGTCGCGCGGCGGCTGCTGGGCCCGTCGGTCGCCGAGCGTCTCGCGGCCGTCGAGGAGCGCACCGAGCAGCTGCTGGAGCGCACCCGTATCGCGCGCGAGCTGCACGACTCCATCGGGCACGCGCTGACCGTGGCGGTCGTGCAGGCGGGGGCCGCCCGCGCGGCGAACAGCCCGGAGTTCACCGAACGCGCCCTCGCCGCCGTCGAGGAGACCGGCAGGGCCGCCCTGGAGGACCTGGAGCGGGTGCTCGGCGTGCTCCGGGAGTCGGAGCGGCCCGCGAGCGCCCGGCCGACGCTCACCGACGCCGACCGGCTGCTGGAGTCCGCGCGGGCCTCAGGGGCGACGGTCGACGCCGAGGTCACCGGGCCGCTGGAGACCCTGCCGGGCCCCGTCTCCCGCGAGGGCTACCGCATCCTCCAGGAGGCGCTGACCAACGTGCTGCGGCACGCGGGCGCGGTGCCCGCCCGGGTGCGGGTGGCCGCCGCGGACGGCCTGCTGACGCTGGAGGTGCGCAATCCGCTGCCGGACGGCCGGCCCGCCCCCGGCCGTGGCAGCGGCCTGCGCGGCATACGCGAGCGGGCGGCGCTGCTCGGCGGGCGGGCGCACACCGGCCCGGACGGCGCCGGGGACTGGCAGGTGCGGGTCGAACTACCCCTGGGCTGATCTACGCTGGGCGGATGCCGGTCAGAGTGCTCCTCGTCGACGACGAACCCCTGGTCCGCGCGGGGCTCCGGGCCGTGCTGGAGGCGCAGCCGGACATCGAGGTCGCCGGGGAGGCGGCCGACGGGGCCGCGGTGATCCCGCTGGTGCGGCAGCTGCGGCCTGACGTGGTCGCCATGGACGTGCGGATGCCGCTGCTGGACGGCATCGAGGCCACGCGCGCGCTGCTGCGGACGGTGGCAGAGCCGCCGAAGATCCTCGTGGTGACGACCTTCGAGAACGACGAGTACGTGTACGAGGCGCTGCGTGCCGGGGCGGACGGGTTCCTGCTGAAGCGGGCCCGGCCCGCGGAGATCGTGCACGCGGTGCGGCTGATCGCCGAGGGCGAGTCGCTGCTGTTCCCCGCCTCGGTACGGCGGCTGGCGGCGGAGTACGGCGAGAGCGGCGGGAACCGCGCGGCCCGCGCCGAGCTGGAGCGCGCCCGGCTGACCGAACGGGAGGGCGAGGTGCTCCGGCTGATGGCGCGTGGGCTGTCGAACGCGGAGATCGCCGCCCGGCTGGTGGTCGGCACGGAGACGGTGAAGTCGCATGTGAGCGCCGTGCTGGCGAAGCTGGGCGCGCGGGACCGTACGCAGGCGGTGATCACGGCGTACGAGTCGGGGTTCGTGGCGCCGGGCTGAGCGGGCCCGCGGGCGGGGTGCCCGCCCGGTGGTCGCCGGGGTGCGCGGCGCCGAGTACGATCCGCCCCACACGCGCACGAGCTGGGAGGACGGACGGTGGGTCGGCTGACCGGCGGGGATCCCTCGCTGCTGCGGAGGATCAACTCCGCGGTGGTGCTGCACGCGTTGCGGGCCACGGACTGCGCGACGCTGACCGAGGTGACCCGGGTGACGGGGCTGTCCCGGCCGACGGTCGAGGGCGTCGTGGAGGGTCTGATCGAGGCGGGTCTGGTCGTGGAGGCGGCGGCCGGCGAGGGCGCCGCACGGCGTCAGGGCCGACCGGCGCGGCGGTTCCGCTTCCGGGCGGAGGCGGGGCATCTGCTGGGCCTGGAGATCGGGGTGCACCGGGTGGCCGCGCTGCTGGCCGACCTGGACGGCCGGGTCATCGGCGCGCAGGTGCGGGACGTGGACGAGACGGTCGACGCCGACGAGCGTCTGGACCGGCTGCGGACGGCCGTCGCGGAGCTGCTGCGGCGGGCCGGGGTGCCGCGCGGATCGCTGCGGGCGGTCGGCGTGGGCACCCCCGGGATCGTCGACGCGGACGGCACGGTGCGGCTGGGCACGGCGCTGCCCGGCTGGACGGGGCTGAGCCTGGGCAAGCGGCTGAGCCGCTCCTTCACGTGCCCGGTGCTGGTGGAGAACGACGCCAACGCGGCGGTGGTCGCGGAGCACTGGAAGGGCTCGGCGAAGGGCCGCGACGACGTGGTGTTCGTCCTGGCGGGGCTGAGCCCGGGGGCCGGTTCGCTGATCGGCGGGCGGCTGCACCGCGGCTACGGCGGGGCGGCCGGCGAGATCGGGGCGCTGCATCTGCTGGGCCGTGAGGCGACGCCGGAGACGCTGCTGTCGACCACGGACGAGCCGCTGCACCCGCTGGACGAGCAGGCCGTGGCCCAGGTGTTCGCGCAGGCGCGTGAGGGCGACCAGCGGGCGCTGGCGGCGATGGACCGGTTCATCCGGCGGCTGGTCCACGACGTGGCGGCGCTGGTGCTGGCGCTCGACCCGGAACTGGTCGTGATCGGGGGCTGGGCGGCCGGTCTTGACGGGGTGCTGGAGCCGCTGCGCCGCGAGCTGGCGCGCTACTGCCTGCGCCCCCCGGAGGTCACCCTGTCCCTGCTGGGCGAGGCGGCGGTGGCGACGGGCGCGGTACGGCTGGCGCTCGACCATGTCGAGGAGCAGCTCTTCGCCGTGGAGGGCACGGTGACGGCACGCCGCTGACGGACGCGCGCCGTGGGGCGGACCCCACGGCGCGTCGACGGTGCGTCGGAAGGCCCCGCGGTCAGGACGCCTGGCGCTCCGGGCCGTGGTGTATCTCGACACCGCCGAAGTCGCCGAAGGTCAGGCGGCAGGTGTCCGCGCGGTACGTGGCCACCGAGAGCGCGGCGGTGCGGCTGCGGGCGATGTAGCGGGTGGTGACGACGAGGACGGGGGCGCCGGGCAGGCGGTCCAGTTCCTTCGACTCGTCCGCGCCGGCCGAGCCGAGCTCCACCGCGTTCTCCTGGCGCTCCAGCTCCAGGCGCTGCAGTTCGCGCAGCACCGCACGGGCGCGCGCCGCGCCGGACGGGGCGTCGATGCCGGAGAGGTCGGGCACCGAGGCGGCCGGGACGTACAGCAGCTCGGACGCGACGGGCTGGCCGCGGGAGACGCGGGAGCGGCGCACGATGTGCACGGCCTCGTCGCTGCCGGTCACCAGGGGCTCGGCGAGGGCGGGGGGCGGCACCTCGAGCCGGCAGTCCACGGCGTGCCACGCGTCGTCCGGGCCGCCGGGCCAGGCGTGCTGCTCGCTGCCGACGGAGACGCCCATGCGCGGCGGGGCGACGGTGGTGCCCACCCCGCGGCGGCGCTGCAGCCGGCCTTCCAGCTCGAGCTGTTCCAGGGCCTGCCGGAGCGTGGCGCGCGCGACACCGAAGCGGGCGGCCAGGTCGCGCTCGTTGGGCAGGATCTCGCCCACGGAGAACTCCGAGTCCAGCGCCTCGCTGAGCACGGTCTTCAGATGCCAGTACTTCGGTTCCGGCACCGATTCCAGCTGCGTGGTCCCCACCCTGTCCTCCACGATCGCCGTGTCCGGCGGCGTTTTAGCGCCCTTGTTTATTAAAGGTTGTTTCACTTCTCTGCGACCATAGGGCGGCCACGGGACTTGGTCAATACCAATCGGCGGTGCGGCGGGGGCCCTTACGGGATGGGCGGAACGCGCCTACGGGAGCGCGGCGAGGGCGGCCAGCTTGTCGGGGTTGCGGACCACGTAGACCGTGCGGATCCGGTCCCCGTCGGCGTCGATCTGCACGACCGTGTCGGGCTTCCCGCCGGACAGCACGAGCAGGGCGGGCCCGCCGTTGAGCTCGATCATGCGGACGGACGCGTCCGGCAGCCCCTTGACGGCCACACCGACGAAGAAGCGGCCCACGTGGTCGGCGCCGTCCAGGACCCGCAGCGGGGCGCGCGCCTTGCCGCCGCTGTCGCCGACGAGCCGGACGTCCGGGGCGAGCAGCTCCATCAGGCCCGCCAGGTCTCCCCCGGCGGCGGCGTCCAGGAAGCGTTCGGTGAGGTCGCGGCGGCGGGCGGGGTCGACGTCGTAACGGGGGCGCCGTTCGTCGACGTGGCGGCGGGCGCGGGCGGCGAGCTGGCGCACGGCCGCCTCGCCGCGGTCGAGCATGGCCGCGATGTCGGCGTACGGGTAGCCGAACGCCTCCCGCAGCACGAACACCGCGCGCTCCAGCGGGGAGAGCGTCTCCAGGACGACGAGCACCGCGAGGGACACGGAGTCGGCGAGCACCGCCCGCTCGGCGGTGTCCGTCACGGTGTCGCCGAAGTCGGTGGCGCAGGGCTCGGGCAGCCAGGGGCCGACGTAGGTCTCGCCGCGTGCCTTGATCTGCCGGAGCCGGTCGACGGCGAGGCGGGTGGTGATCCGCACCAGGAAGCCGCGCGGCTCGCGCACGGCGGTCCGGTCGCCGCCGGACCAGCGCAGCCACGCGTCCTGGACGACGTCCTCGGCGTCGGCCACCCGCCCCAGCATGCGGTAGGCGACGCCCATGAGCACGGGCCGGTGTTCCTCGAAGAGCTCGGTCGCGGTGTCGGCGGTCACGAGGTCATCCCAGCGGACGGGTGCGGGTGTGTCCAGGCGGCGCCGGGGCCTCGAGGGCGGTGGGCGGCGTGATGGGCTACCCGTCGGTAGTAATTGCTGACAAGCTGTCTACGACGTCGGGCGACGTCCCTTTCCGTGAGTCCGTTCCGCGCGTCCGAACGAGGAGCACCTCATGTCCGCGACCGTCACCTACCGGGTCACCTCTCCGCGAGGCCCGCAGTCCGTGACCCTGTCCTACGCACGCGTGGGGCGCGGGGAACCGCTGCTCCTGCTGCACGGCATCGGTCACCACCGGCAGGCATGGGACCCGGTCGTGGACATCCTGGCCACCGAGCGCGAGGTGATCGCCGTGGACCTGCCCGGCTTCGGCGCCTCGCCCGCCCTGCCCGACGGCCTCGACCACGACCTGGCCACCATGACCGCCGCGCTCGGCGGCCTGTGCGAGGCGCTGGAGCTGGACCGGCCGCACGTCGCCGGCAACTCCCTGGGCGGGCTGCTCGCCCTGGAGATGGGGCGGGCGCGGCTGGTGCGGTCGGTGACGGCGCTGTCCCCCGCCGGGTTCTGGACGCCGGCCGAACGGCGGTACGCGTTCGCCGTGCTGTCCGCCATGCGGGGGATCGCGGAGCGGATGCCGGCGCGGGTGGTCGAGGGGCTGGCCCGGTCCGCGGTCGGGCGGTCCGTGCTGACCAGTACGATCTACGCCCGGCCCGGGCGGCGTGCGCCGGAGGCGGTGGTCGCCGAGACGCGCGCGCTGGCCGAGGCGACCGGGTTCGCCCGGACGCTGCGGGCGGGCGGGTCCGTGCGGTTCACGGAGGACGTGCGGGGTGTTCCGGTGACGGTGGCGTGGGGGGCTCGGGACCGTCTGCTGATTCCGCGGCAGGGGGTGCGGGCGAAGCAGATCATTCCGCGGGCGCGGTTGGTTCGGTTGCCGGGGTGCGGGCATGTGCCGATGAATGACGATCCGGCGTTGGTGGCGCGGGTTCTGCTGGACGGGAGTCGCTAGGCCGGTTCTTCACCGCGGCCCGGTGAGGGGCTTGTCGCGCAGTTCCCCGCGCCCCTCCGGGCGTGTTGTTCATCCGGCGTTTCCATGGTCGGCGTAGGTGTGGGGTGCACACCTACCGACCTACGGAGGCGTACTCATGGCACACCGTCTGCTGCCCGGCCGTCGCTCCCTGCTGAAGGGGTCGCTCGCCGTCTCGGCGGGGCTGGCCCTGCCCGCGTTCACCCGGTCGGGGCGCCCCGCGGCCGAGTGGGGCGTTCAGACCGGCGACGTCACCCGTGACTCCGCGCTGGTGTGGGTGCGGTCGGACCGGCCTGCGCGGATGATCGTCGAGACCTCGGCCACGGAGTCGTTCCGCGACGTACGCCGGATGCGGGGCCCCTTGATCGGCCCCGGCACCGACTTCACCGGCACCACCCGGCTGCGCGGGCTGCCGCCGGGCGAGCAGATCCACTACCGGGTGCTGCTCGCCGATCCCGACGACCCGCGCCGTACGAGCGCGCCGGTCGCCGGCGCCTTCCGTACCGTGCCGGACCGGCGGCGGGACGGGGTGCGGTTCGTGTGGTCGGGCGACCTGGCCGGGCAGGGCTGGGGCATCAACCTGGAATTCGGCGGCTACCGCATCTTCGACGCGATGGCCCGGCTCGACCCGGACTTCTGCCTGTTCAGCGGGGACACCGTCTACGCCGACGGGCCCATCGCGGCGTCCGCGGAACTGCCGGACGGCAGCCTCTGGCGGAACATCACCACCGAGGAGAAGTCCAAGGTCGCGGAGAGCCTCGCGGAGTTCCGCGGCGCCTTCCGCTACAACCTGCTGGACGAGCACCTGCGCCGGTTCAACGCCCGCGTCCCGTCGATCGTGCAGTGGGACGACCACGAGGTGCGCAACAACTGGTACCCGGGACAGCGGATCGCGGACACCGACACCCGGTACACCGAGAAGAGCGTCGACGTGCTGGCGGCCCGCGCCCGGCGGGCGTTCGGGGAGTACTTCCCCGTGTCGACGCCGCGGCCCGGCGCCCGGGAGGGGCGCGTCCACCGGGTGGTGCGGCAAGGCCCGCTGCTCGACGTCTTCGTGCTGGACATGCGGACGTACCGGAACGCCAACTCGCCCGGCGACCAGACCGTCGACCCGCAGGGCATCCTGGGCCGGGAGCAACTGGACTGGCTGAAGCGGGAGCTGGCGCGGTCGCGGGCGGTGTGGAAGGTGATCGCCGCCGACATGCCGATCGGCCTGGTCGTGCCCGACACCACCGAGGGCCGCCCGCACGTCGAGGCGGTGGCGCAGGGCGATCCGGGGGCGCCGCTGGGGCGCGAGCTGCAGATCGCGGAGCTGCTGCGGTTCATCAAGCACCGGAGGATCACCGGGACGGTGTGGCTGACGGCCGACGTGCACCACACCTCGGCGCAGCACTACCAGCCCGCGCGGGCCGCGTTCGGCGATTTCGAGCCGTTCTGGGAGTTCGTCTCGGGGCCGCTCAACGCGGGCGCGTTCCCGGCCACGGAGCTGGACGCGACGTTCGGTCCGGAGCGGGTGTGGGTGAAGGCGCCCACCACCGCCAACGTCTCCCCCGCCGGCGGGTACCAGTTCTTCGGCGAGGTGGAGATCGACGGCGGCAGCGGCGAACTGACCGTGCGGCTGCGGGAGATGGACGGCACGGTGCTGTTCAGAAAGACACTGCAGCCGGGCCTCGTCGGCCAGTAACGCAGCATTTCGGACAGAAGCGGGCTTAACCCGTCAGTCACAGTACGTTCGTGATCACGAAACACGATTCCTTCACAGTGACGGTATGAGTCGAGACATGTTTGACGTGACGAACGACCGTGACGGAGGGCGCACGCCCCGCTGGAACCCGCTCGCCCGTGCCGCGCGCTGCGGGGAGGCGCTGCACGCATGGCGGACACGCCGCCACGGCCACGCGCCGCCGGCACACGATACCGGCGGCGCTCCGCCGTCGCCCGAGCCGGCAGCGGTCGAGAGCGCGCTGTGGCGGATGCGGACGACGGTGCGGGACGAGCCGGGCGCGCTGGCGGCCCTGTGCACGGCGCTGGCCGAGCGGCGGGTCGACATCCTGAGCCTCCAGACGCACCCGCTGGGCGCGCACACCGTCGACGAGTTCCTGCTGCGTGTGCCGGCCGGCACGGACCTCGCCGCGGCGGTGACCGCGGGCGGGGGCACGGACACCTGGGCCGAGCGGGCCGACGCCCACGACCTGGTGGACGGCCCGACGCGGATGCTGGGGCTGGCCGCCCGCACCGCGACGGACGCCGCCGAACTGCCTCTGGTGCTGCGCCAGTTGCTGGGGCGTTGCACGATCCGCTCCCAGCCCGCCGCGGCGGCCGGCGCCGGAGCGGCGGCCGTGCCGCCGGAGGGCGTCCTGGAGGACACCGTCATCCGGCTGCGCGACCCTGAGGGCGGCGTCCTCACGGTGGAGCGGCCGTATCTGCCGTTCACCCCCACGGAGTTCGCCCGTGCCCGGGCGCTGGTGGAGCTGGACGCCCGGCTCGGTCCGCGGATGCCGCGCGGCCGTGACCTGCTGACGCTGTCCGAGGGCGGTCACGTCTCCGTGCGCCGCGCGGACACCGCCGACCTGGACGCGGCGCGGGCAATGCACGAGCGGTGCTCCGCCGAGACGCTGCGGCGCCGCTACCACGGCCCGGTCGGTGACGCGAGCCGCTACCTCAACCACCTGCTCAGCCCGCGCTTCGGCCGCACGCTCGCCGCGCAGACCGCGTCCGGCGACATCGTCGCCCTCGGCCACCTGCTGTGGGACGGCGACGAGACCGAGGTGGCGCTGATCGTCGAGGACGCGTGGCAGCGGCGGGGCATCGGCGCGGAACTGCTGTCCCGGCTGGTGGGCATGGCGGTCGAGGCGGACTGCGCCCATGTGTACGCCGTGACGCAGGCGTCCAACACGGGCATGGTCGCCGCGATGCGGGGCCTGGGCCTCCCCCTCGACTACCAGGTCGAGGAGGGCACCCTCGTCATCACCGCCCGCCTGACCCCCACCCCGGCCGCCCGCACCCCGGAGACCGGCGGGAGGGTCGCCCGCCACTGACCCGACGACGGAGAACAGCCCGGCACGCAGCGCGTGCCGGGCCGTCCCCGTCCATGGGCGGTCCGTCAGCCCTGGGCCATGGCCTCTGTCCGGGCCGGGTGCGCGGACGGCGTGCCCAGGGCCTGGTCGAGGTCCGCCCAGAGGTCCTCGACGTCCTCCAGACCGACCGAGAGGCGAAGCAAGCGGTCGGAGACGCCCGCGTCCCTGCGGTCGTCGGCGTCGACGATGCGGTGGCTGATGGACGCCGGGTGCTGGATCAGGGAGTCCACGCTGCCGAGGCTCACCGCCGGGGTGATCAGGCGGACGCCGGCGATCACCGCGTGCGGGTCGCCGTGCACCTCGAAGGCGACCATCGCGCCGCCGATGCTCGGGTAGTGCACCCGGGCCACGCGCGGGTCCGCGGTGAGGCGGGCCGCGAGTGCGGCGGCGTTCGCGGACGCCGCCCGTACCCGGACCGGCAGCGTCGACAGGCCGCGCAGCAGCAGGTAGCCGGCCAGCGGATGCAGCACCCCGCCGGTGGCGAACCGCACCTGCCGCAGCCGCCCGGCGAACTCCTCGTCGCAGGCGACCACACCGGCCAGCACGTCGCCGTGCCCGCCGAGGTACTTGGTGGCGCTGTGCAGCACCAGCCGCGCCCCCTGCTCGACGGGACGCTGCAGCACCGGCGTGGCGAAGGTGTTGTCGACGAGCAGCGGCACGGAGCCGCAGGCGTGGGCGACGGCCCGCAGGTCGATCTCGGCGAGCGTGGGGTTGGCGGGCGACTCCACCAGCACCAGTCCGGTGTCCGGGCGGAGCGCGTCGGCGACCCCGGCCGGGTCGGTCCAGGTGACCTCGGAGCCGAGCAACCCGGCGGTCAGCAGATGGTCGCTGCACCCGTACAGCGGGCGTACGGCGACGACGTGCCGCAGCCCCATGGAGCCGCGGACCAGCAGGACGGCGCTGAGCGCGGCCATGCCGCTGGCGAAGGCGACCGCCGACTCGGTGCCCTCCAGACGGGCGAGCGCGGTCTCGAAGCGTGCGACGGTCGGGTTGCCGAGCCGCCCGTAGACCGGCGGGCCGTCCGGTTCGGCGCCGGTGGTGGCGAAGGCGTCGATGCGCGCGGCCTCGGCCCGGCTGTCGTAGGAGGGATAGGTGGTGGACAGGTCGATCGGCGGGGCGTGCAGTCCGAGTCCGGCGAGATCGTCCCGGCCGGCGTGCACGGCCTCGGTGGCGAGTGCTCTGGTGGTGCGTCGCGTGTCCATGCCGTTGTCCATGGCGCACAGGGTGAACACCGGCCGGTTCTGTACGGCCGGATCCCGTGCTACGTTCGGCCGATGGCCGAATCTGTCGCACTCGATCCGGTGGACCTCCATCTGCTGCGGCTGTTGCAGAACGACGCCCGGACCACGTACCGGGACCTCGCCGCGCAGGTCGGGGTCGCACCGTCGACCTGCCTGGACCGGGTGACCCGCCTGCGCCGCTCGGGCGTGATCCTCGGGCACCGCCTGCGGCTGGACCCGGCGAAGCTCGGCCGGGGTCTGCAGGCGCTGCTGTCGGTACAGGTGAGACCGCACCGGCGGGAGCTGGTGGGGCCGTTCGTGGAGCGGATCCGGGCGCTGCCGGAGTCGCTGACGGTGTTCCATCTGACCGGCCCGGACGACTATCTGGTGCATGTCGCGGTCGCGGACATGGCGGATCTGCAGCGGCTGGTGCTGGACGAGTTCACCGCCCGGCGGGAGGTGGCGCGGGTGGAGACGCGGCTGATCTTCCAGCAGTGGGACTGCGGTCCGGTCATGCCGCCTTCGCCCTCGGCTCAATCCGCGTGACGTGCGGGGGACGCCGTACCAGGATGGTCCGCATGTCACCAACCAACAGCGCGCTTCCCCGTCAGGTCGCCGACGCCTATGTCGACGAGCTCATCGCCCTCGATCCGATCACCGGGACGTACCTCGGCGTCGAAGGGAGTTCCTCCCGGCTGCCCGATCTCTCGCCCGCCGGTCAGGAGGCGGTCGCCGACCTGCTCCGGGCGACCCTCGCGCGGCTCGACGAGGCCGAGCGCCTGCCCGGCGCGGACAGCGACGCCGAACGCCGCTGCGCCCGGCTGCTGCGGGAGCGGCTGACCGCCGAACTGGCGGTGCACGAGGCCGACGAGCATCTGCGCGCGGTGGGCAACCTGGGCACGGTCGCGCACGCGGTGCGCGAGGTGTTCACGGTGACCCCGGCGGAGACGGAGGAGGACTGGCGGGCGATCGCGGAGCGGCTGCGCGCGGTCCCGGCCGCGCTGGCCGGGTACCGGGAGTCGCTGGCGCTGGGCCTGGAACGCAAGCTGTACGCCGGGCCGCGCCCCACGCGGACGTTCGTCGGGCAGCTCGGCGAGTGGGCGGACACCGGCGAGGGCCGCGGCTGGTTCGAGGACTTCGCCGCCGCGGGCCCCGACGCGCTGCGCGCGGAGCTGGACGAGGCCGCCCGCGCGGCGACCGCCGCCGTGGCGGAACTGCGGGACTGGCTGCGGGACGTGTACGCCCCGGCGGTCGAGGGCGCGCCGGACACGGTGGGGCGGGAGCGCTACGCCCGCTGGTCGCGCTACTACAACGGCACCGACCTGGACCTGGACGAGGCGTACGCGTACGGCTGGTCCGAGTACTTCCGGCTGCTGGGCGAGATGAGGAAGGAGGCCGAGAAGATCCTGCCGGGGGCCGGGACCCCGTGGGTGGCGCTGGCCCACCTCGACGAGCACGGCCGGCACATCGAGGGCGTGGACGAGGTCCGCGACTGGCTGCAGGGCCTGATGGACCAGGCGATCGACGCCCTGGACGGCACGCACTTCGACCTGGCCGAGCGGGTGCGGAAGGTGGAGTCGCGGATCGCCCCGGCGGGCAGCGCGGCGGCGCCGTACTACACGCCGCCGTCGGAGGACTTCTCCCGGCCGGGCTGCACCTGGCTGCCCACGATGGGCATGACCCGCTTTCCGGTCTACGACCTGGTGTCCACCTGGTACCACGAGGGCGTCCCCGGCCATCACCTCCAGCTGGCGCAGTGGGTGCACGTGGCGGAGACCCTCTCCCGCTACCAGGCCACCGTCGGCATGGTCAGCGCCAACTGCGAGGGCTGGGCGCTGTACGCGGAGCGGCTGATGGACGAGCTGGGCTTCCTCACGGACGCGGAGCAGCGGCTCGGGTACCTGGACGCGCAGATGATGCGGGCGACCCGGGTCATCGTCGACATCGGCATGCACCTGGAGCTGGAGATCCCCGCGGACTCGCCGTTCCACCCGGGTGAGCGGTGGACGCCGGAGCTGGCGCAGGAGTTCTTCGGCGCGCACAGCAGCCGCCCGGCGGACTTCGTGGAGAGCGAGCTGACCCGCTATCTCACGATTCCCGGCCAGGCCATCGGCTACAAGCTCGGCGAGCGGGCCTGGCTGCTGGGCCGGGAGAAGGCCCGCGAGCGGCACGGCGACGCCTTCGACCTGAAGGCCTGGCACATGGCCGCGCTGTCCCAGGGGTCGCTGGGCCTGGACGACCTGGTGGACGAACTGGCGGCGCTGTAGGGCGGGTTCAGCGCCTGAAGCCACCCTCGGAGTCGATGACCTGACCGGTGATCCAGCCCGCCTCGTCGGTGGCCAGCCACGCGAGGAGGCGGGCCGGGTCGTCGGGCATGCCCCAGCGCCCGGCGGGGAAGCGGGCGGCGATCGCGTCGTAGACCTCGCCGGTCAGGTAGTCGGTGTCCACGGGGCCGGGGTTGACGGTGTTCACGGTGACCGCGTGGTCGGCCAGCGCGGTCGCCAGGGAGCGGGTGACCGAGGCCAGGGCGCCCTTCTGGAGGGCGTAGGCGATCTCGCCGGGCATGCCGCCGGCGATGTCCTGCCCGGACGTCATCATCAGCACGCGTCCGCCGGGGGTGCCGGGCGGGAGCGCGGCGCGGTGCCGGGCGTGGGCCTGGACCAGCAGCAGCACGGAGCGGGCGTCGACGGCCCAGTGCGCGTCGAGCATGGCGGCGTCGACGGTGTCGAGGTCGCCGTCGGAGCCGCTGAGGGCGTGGTTGGCGACGAGGACGTCGAGGCGTCCGCCGAGCGCCTCGACGGCGCGGGCGTGCAGAGCGGCCGGTTCCGCCGGGTCGCTCAGGTCGCCGGGTCCGGCGAGCACGCGCGCGCCGGGGTCGCCGAGCGCCTCGCGTACGGAGGCGGTGACGTCGTCGATCCGGTCGGCGCCCCAGGGCATCGCGGCGTCGTGCGCCACATGGTGGTGCAGGTAGACGCTCGCGCCGTACGCGGCCAGCCTGCGGGCCACGGCGTGTCCGATGCCGCCGCGCCGGCTCGCTCCGGTCACCAGGGCGGTGCGGCCCCGCAGCGGCAGGGGGTCACGGCGGAGTTCCTCGGGCGGGGGCGGGGGAAGCTTCGGCATGATCCCCATGATGGGCCGCGTGACCGGCCCGGGCACGCGAATAAGGGCGCCCGGCTCAGGGCAGCGGCCGGAGCTGCACCAGGACCAGCCAGGTCTCCGGGCCGGGGGTGACCTGCGCGGCGCGCACGGCGTAGCGGCCGGCGCCGAGGGCGAGGCGGGTGTGGTCGGTGCCGGTGGCCTGGGCGCCGGGCCAGGCCGCGTCGAACAGGACGACCGGGCCGGGCACCTTCCACTGTGTCTCCTGCTGCCACCGCGCGCCGGCGAGCGCGGCGGGGACGCTCGCCAGCAGGTCGTCCTCCGTGTGTCCGGCGACCCAGCGGACGAGGAGGGAGTGCTCGGGGAGGTAGGCCGTCGCGGCGGGTTCGTCGCCCAGGACGAGGGCGGCGGCGTCGCCGACCGGGAGGAGCCCGACGAGTCCGTCGACCTCGCAGGCCCGGTCGTAGTCCGAGGCGAACTCCTCGCCGTCGGCTCCCGTCCAGAACGGCAGCACCGTCTCCGGCACCGCGACGAGCGGCCCGCCGCCCGTCTCCACCCACTCGACCGTCCCCGGCTCCGCGTATCGCTCCATGGCGGAGAAACCTATCGGCTCGATCCCCTTACCGGACGGGCGGGTTCAGCATCCGCACGCGCCACCGTCCACGACGGTGGTCAGCGGGTCGGCGGCCCGGCGCTCACGGCCCCCCGGCGTCGCGTACGCGTAGCCCTCGCGCACCCAGTACTCGAACCCGCCGAGCATCTCCTTGACGCGGTACCCGAGTTCGGCGAGGGCGAGCGCGGCGCGGGCGGCCCCGTCGCAGCCGGGTCCCCAGCAGTACGTCACGACCGGCACGGCCGGATCGAGGAGGTCCGCGGCCCGCTCGGCGATCCGCGCGGTGGGCAGGTGCAGGGCGCCGGGCACATGGCCCTGGTCCCAGGCCTCGGACGCCCGGGAGTCCACCAGGACGAATCCGGGGTCGCCGCCGGACGCGAGCGCGGCGGCCACGTCGGAGACGTCGGTGTACAGGGCGAGGCTCGCGCGGAAGTGCGCGGCGGCCACGGCCGGGGACGCGGGGGCGACCCGCAGGACGGTGTTCACGGTGGTCGTCGTCATGACAGAGAAACTACGGGCGCGGGCGGCGGTCCTGAAGGGACGAAACCCGGTGCGGGGCTTGCCCCGCCGGGGATTTCCCTGCTACTTCTCGGCGATGACCGTGTATTCCCCGGACGCCACCGACTGGCGCATCCTCGATGTCCTCCAGAGGGACGGACGCGCCAGCTACGCCGAACTCGCCCGCGCCGTGTCGATGTCCGCGAGCGCGGTCACCGAGCGGGTGCGACGGCTGGAGGAGGCCGGGATCATCCAGGGCTACGCGGCGGTGGTGGACCCGGAGCGGATCGGGCTGCCGGTCCTGGCGTTCGTCCGGCTGCGCTACCCGACCGGCAACTACAAGCCGTTCCACGACCTCGTCGCCGCCACGCCGGAGATCCTGGAGGCGCACCATGTGACGGGCGACGACTGCTTCGTCCTGAAGGTGGCCGCGCGGTCGATGCGGCATCTGGAGGAGGTGTCGGGACGGATCGGCGCGCTCGGTTCGGTGACCACCAGCGTGGTCTACTCCTCGCCGCTGCCGCGCCGTCCCGTGGGGCGGTGACCCGGCCGCCCCGTCAGGTCCCGCGCTGCCGCAGCCGGGAGCCGGAGCGGTCCTTCTCGACCTCCAGCTGGGCGTGTATGCGGCGGCGCAGGTCGGGGACGTGGCTGACGATGCCGACGCTGCGGTCGCGTTCGCGCAGCGAGTCCAGGACGTCGAGCACCTCGTCGAGGGTCTGGTCGTCGAGGCTGCCGAAGCCCTCGTCGATGAAGAGCGTGTCCAGCCGCACTCCGCCCGCCTCGTCGGTCACCACGTCGGCGAGGCCGAGCGCGAGGGCGAGGGAGGCGAAGAAGGTCTCGCCGCCGGAGAGGGTGGCTGTGTCGCGCTCCCGGCCGGTCCAGGCGTCCACGACGTGCAGCCCGAGGCCGCTGCGGCCGCGGCCGGTGCGGTCGTCGGAGTGGACGAGGGTGTAGCGGCCGGACGACATGCGGCGCAGCCGGACGGTCGCGGCGGCGGCGACCTGCTCCAGGCGCGCGGCGAGCACGTACGACTCCAGGCGCATCCGGCGTTCGTTCTCCGCCGAGGTGCCGGCGGTGAGGGCGGCCATGCGGGCCACCCGGTCGTACTCCTCGCGCAGCGGTCCGAGCCGGCGCACGGAGGCGGCGGCGCGGGCGGAGAGCCGGTCGAGTTCGGCGCAGCGGCGGGCGGCGGCGTCGCGCGCGGAGGCGGCTTCGCGGACGGCGCGGTCGGCGTCCTCGGCGGCCCGCTGGGCGGCGGCGAGGTCCGCGGCGGGCTCGCGGGCGGCGGCCGCGGTCTCCGGTTCGGCGAGGACGGCGCGTACGGCGGCCTCCTCGTCGTGCCAGGCGTCGAGCCGTCGTTGCAGCTGCCGGTGGGCGTCGTCGTCGAGGAGGGCGTCGGCGGCGGCCCGCGGGGTGTCGAAGCCCGCGCGGAAGGCGGCGTCGGCGAGGCGGGCGTCGGCGTCCTTGAGTCGCCGGGCGGCCTCCTCGGCGGTGCGGGCTGCCCCGGCGGCGTCGGTGAGCAGCGCCGCCTGGCGTTCGAGCTGCCCGGCGCGTGCGGCGACACTGGGTGCGTTTCCGCGCGCCTGCGCCAACTCCTCTTCCAGTGCGGCGCGTTCGAGGTCGAGGCGCTCCCGGTGGCCGACGCGGGCGGCGGCGCGGACGGCCGCGTCGCGCTGGGCGGCGGTGCGCAGTTCGTGTTCGCGTTCGGCGGCGCGCAGCTCCTCCTGGGCGGCGTGCAGCGTGGAGGCGGCCTCCCGTGCCCGGGCGTACTCCCGCTCCGCCTCGTCGACTTCACGGGCGAGCTGCTCGGCCGGGGTGTCCCCGGCCCCGGCGCCGGCGGCGGCCAGCTCCTCCCGTACGGCGGCGAGGCGCCGGTCCGCCTCGGCGCGCCGGTCCTCGGCGTCCTGGTAGCCGGTGAGGGCGCGTTCCTCGGTCTCGCGGTCGACGTGTCCGGCGACCCTGCGGGCCGGGGCCGGGTGTTCGGTGGCGCCGCAGACCGCGCAGGGGGTGCCGTCGGTGAGGCCGGCGGCGAGTTCGGCGGCGATGCCGCCCAGCCGCTGTTCCTTGAGGTCGAGCCAGTGCTGCCGGGCGGCGAGGGCCTGTTCGCGGGCGGCGCCGGCCTGCTCGGCGGCGGTCTCGGCGTCCCGGATGAGCCGGTCGCGGGTGCGGGCGGCCTCCAGCCGGTGGCGGGCGGTGTCGCGCCGTGCCGCGAGCTCCCCGGCGCGGGTCGCGGCCTGCTGGGCGGTCGCGATGCGGTCCTGGAGGGCGGTGCGGGTGGCCTCCCAGTCGGCGAGCCAGGCCTCGGCGTCCTCGCGGACCTCCTCGTCGGCGCGTTCCTGGCGCTCCAGTCCGGCCCGCTCGTCGAGGAGTTCGGCGAGGCGGCGCTCCGCGCGGCGGGCCGACTCCAGTCCGCCCAGTTCCTCGGCGGCGCGGCGGGCCGCCGCGGCGAGCCCGTCCGGCCCGGCGTCCGATAGGGAGGCGGGGAGCAGGGCGCGGGCGCGCTCCTCGGCGGCGGCCGCGCGGCGGTGCTCGGCGTCGGCGGAGTCCCGCAGCTCCAGGGCGGGGGCGACGGTCTCGGCCTTGCGCGCCCGCTCCATGCGGGCCTGGTCCTCGTCGTGGGCGCCGGACCGCTCGCGCAGCCTCTCCGCCCGCTCCCGCGCCTCGGCGAACCGGCGTTGCAGCCGGTGCCGTTCGCGCGCCTCGTCCAGGGCGCGGCCCGCCCCGGCGCGGACGGACTCGGCGGTGGCGAGCCGGCAGTGGGCGGCGGTGAGCTGTTCGCGGGCGGTGCTGCGGGCGACGGCGGCCGCGGTGAGCACGGCGTCGGCGAGGCCGGGTTGGCCCGGTGACAGTTCGGGCAGTTCCATGGCGCCGCCCGCGGCCTGCTGCATGCGGTGGGCGTCGGCGAGCAGGTCGGCGTCGCCGTCGCGCACGCGGGCCTCGGCGGCGCGGCGGCGGTCGGCGAGGCGCTTCTCCACCTCGGCGAAGCGGTGGGTGTCGAACAGGCGGCCGAGCAGCTTGCCGCGGGCCTCGGCGTCGGCGCGCAGGAAGCGCGCGAAGTCGCCCTGCGGCAACAGCACCACCTGGCAGAACTGCTCCCGGCTCATGCCGAGCAGCTGGGTGACCTCCTCGCCGATCTCCTGGTGCGAGCGGCTCAGGTCCTTCCAGGCGCCGGTGGCGGCGTCGCGCTCCCGCAGCCAGGTCTGCGCCTTGTCGACGGTGGTGCCGGCGCCGCGCTTCTTCGGGCGCTCCCACGGCGGCTGCCGGGTGATCTCCAGGCGGCGTCCGGCGACGGTGAGTTCGAGGGTGACGGAGGTGCGGGTGGCGGGCGCGGCGTGGTCGCTGCGCAGGGTGGTGCCCTGGCCGCCCTGGCGGGCGCCGGGGACGGAGCCGTAGAGGGCGTAGCAGACGGCGTCCAGGACGGAGGTCTTGCCGGCGCCGGTGGGGCCGTGCAGCAGGAACAGCCCTGCGGCGGACAGGGCGTCGAAGTCGACGCTCTGGGTGGTGCCGAACGGCCCGAAGGCGGTGATGTCCAGGCGGTGCAGCCTCATCGGGCCACCTCCCGCGCGGCGTCGTCGGCGCGGACGGCGTCGAAGGCGTCCCGCAGCACGGTGCGCTCGTGCGGGTCTGGTCCGGCGCCGCGCACATGGGCGACGAAGTCCTCGGCGATCTGCTGGTCGTCGCGGCCGGCGAGGCGGCGGGCGTAGGACACGTCGGGGTCGTCCGGCGGCCGGTCGGGGTCGAAGACGAGGGCGAGGGTGTGCGGGAAGCGCTCGGCGAGCCGGGCCATGGGGTCGGCGGGGCGGACCGGGTCCGTGAGGGTCGCCTCGACCCACGCCTCCTCGTGCGGGGCGAGCGCCGGGTCGGCGAGCAGTTCCTCGAGGGTGCCGCGGAGGCGGGCGAGCGGGCGCGGCACGGGGCAGTCCACGCGCTCGGCGGTGACGCTCCCGTCGGCGGCCAGGTCGACCAGCCACATGGACTTGCGGTGCCCGGCCTCCGAGAAGGAGTACGGCAGCGGGGAACCGGAGTAGCGGACGCGGTCGGTGAGCGTCTGGCAGCCGTGCAGATGGCCGAGCGCCACGTAGTCGACGCCGTCGAACACGGCGGCGGGCACGGACGCGACGCCGCCGACGGCGATGTCCCGTTCGCTGTCGCTCGGTTCGCCGCCGGTGACGAAGGCGTGGGCGAGGACGACGGAGCGGGTGCCGGCCGGGCGGGCGGCGAGGTCGGCGCGCACCCGGTCCATGGCGGCGGCGAGGACCGTCTCGTGCCCGGCCCGCTCCACGCCGAACTCGTCCCGCACCAGGGCGGGCTCCAGGTAGGGCAGGCCGTAGAAGGCGACGTCCCCGTGCGCGTCGGGCAGCAGGACGGGGGTGCCGCACGCGGCGGGTTCGGTGCGCAGATGGATGCCGGCGCGGCCCATGAGTCCCGCGCCGACGCCGAGGCGGCGGGCCGAGTCGTGGTTCCCGGAGATCATCACCGTCGGCACGCCGAGGCCGGCCAGCCGGTGCAGCGCGTCGTCGAACAGCTCGACCGCGGCGAGCGGCGGCACCGCCCGGTCGTACACGTCCCCCGACACCACCACCGCGTCCACCTCGCGCTCGCGCACGGTGGAGACGAGGTGGCCGATGAACTCGGCCTGGGCGCCGAGCATGCCGACCCGGTGGAAGGACCGGCCGAGGTGCCAGTCGGACGTGTGCAGGAATCTCATGGTCCCGGCAGCGTATCGGGCGCCTCCGACAGCGCGGGCGGTTCCTCCCGTATCACCCGTCACGTCCCGGTCAGGCGTCCCCGTAGGCCTCCCCGCCCAGTTCGAGGCGGGCGGCGCCGGAGGTGGCGTCGGCGAGCCAGGCGCGGAAGGCGTCCACGTCGGCGTCGGGCAGGCCGATCTCGATCGTGACCTCCTCGCCGTAACGCACGTCACGCACCTCGCGGCCGGTCGAGCGCAGGTCGTTCTGCACCTTGCCGGCCCGTTGGTGGTCGACGGTCACGGTGGCCAGCCGGAAGCGGCGCCGGGTGCGGGTGCCGAGCGCGTCCAGGGCCTCGCCGACCGAGCCGCCGTAGGCGCGGATGAGGCCGCCCGCGCCGAGCTTCACGCCGCCGAAGTAGCGGGTGACGACGGCGACGACGTAGCGCATGTCGCGGCGCAGCAGCATCTGCAGCATGGGGGCGCCGGCGGTGCCGCCGGGCTCCCCGTCGTCACTGGCCTTCTGGACGGAGGCGTCCGCGCCGATGACGTACGCCCAGCAGTTGTGGGTGGCGTCGGCGTGCTCCTTGCGGACGGCGGCGATGAAGTCCTGCGCCTCCCGCTCGGTGGCCGCCGGGGCGAGGGCGCACAGGAAGCGGGAGCGGTTGATCTCGGTCTCGTGCACACCCGCGCGGGCCACGGTGCGGTACTCGTCCTGCATCCGGCCAGCCTATGCCGCCCCGGTCAGCGCCTGCCGCGCGGGACGGCGACCGACGTGAGCAGGGCGCCGCCGGGGACCAGGTCGCGCCAGGCCGCGCCGCGCCAGTCGAGCACCGCGACGGCGGAGGTCGGGAACTTGGCGCGGACCCGGTCCAGGGTGTCGTCGAGGCCGTCGTCGGCGAGGGTCAGCACCAGGTCCTCGAGACCCGGGTTGTGGCCGACGAGCAGCAGCGTCTCGACCTCCGCGGGCGTCTCGCGGATCACGTCGAGCAGGCCGGGGACGTCCGCGTGGTACAGACGGGGGTCGAACCGGACCGGCGGGGGCGTGCCCCACTGCGCGGCGGCCAGCTCCCAGGTGCGGCGGGCGCGGACGGCCGTGGAGCACAGGGCGAGGCCGGGCAGGCAGTCCATGTCGGCGAGGGCCCGTCCGGCGGCGGGGGCGTCCCGGCGGCCGCGCGCGGCGAGCGGACGCTCGTGGTCGGCGACGCCCTCGGGCCGGGCGGACTTGGCGTGCCGCAGCACCACCAGCCGGCGCAGGGGGCCGGCCGCCGCGCGCTCGATCATGCGGGGTTCCCGAGGTCGCGGGCGAGGTGGAGGCCGAGCAGCCGGTCGGCATAGGCGTACGTCTCGAAGCGGGCGCCGTCCGCCACCCCGGGGTCGCTCTCCACCGCGCGGAGCGCGCCGAGCACCCCGGCGGTGTCCAGGTCGTCCTCCCACGCGGCGCGCAGCTCGGCGCGCACCTCGTCGGGCACGGGGCGGGACGGCCGCCGCGCCCAGCCGGCGACCGCCGTCCGCCAGCGACCGAGGGTGTCACCGGCCTGCTTGAGCGCGTCCGCGTCGATCACCACGGGCGCGGTCCTCGGGTGGGCGAGCAGTGCGAGGCGCAGGGCGGCCCGGTCGGCCGCGTCGGGCGCACCGGGGGCCGACCAGGTCACGGGCGCGACCGCGACCCGTACACCGTCGGGTTCGGCGCCGCCCTCGTCCACGACGTGCAGCACCTGGGCCTCACCCAGTCCGGCGGCGCCCTCGCCGTCCTCGAAGGGGCGGATCCCGAGCGCGTCGGCCGCCGCGCGCAGCTCCTCCTGCTGCCGCTCGGCGGCGAGCAGCGCCCACACCGGGGTGCCGCCGAGCTCCAGGGCGCGCACGAGCAGGTCGGCGGCCAGCAGCACGCGCAGGGCGGTGAGGTCGAGCCCCCGTGGGTGGGCCTCGACACGGGTCAGGCCCCGGCGGGAGGGGGCGGCGTCCACGAGTTCGCCGGTTCGGGCGTCGGTGATGCGCAGCACGAGGCGAGCGTAGGCGCGCGAGCGGGCGCACGCAGGTATCTCGCACGCTTTTCGCGCCGTCGCTTGCGCGGCGCCGCCCGTCGTGGCAGGCGCACGGCGCCGGGAATCACCGTGGCGCGCGCCTGGTTGTCGCAGGCGCCGGCTCATGTTCGGAGCCGGTCCGTTCCAGACCCACAGGAGGCCGACGGTGTACGGCGACGACGCAACGGTCCGCAAGATTCTCACCCGGTCCGGTGACACCTGGGCCGTGGTCGGCCTGTCCTCCAACCGGCAGCGCGCCGCGTACGGGGTCGCGCAGGTGCTCCAGCGGTTCGGCAAGCGCGTGGTGCCGGTGCACCCCAAGGCGGAGACGGTGCACGGGGAGCAGGGGTACGCCTCGCTCGCGGACGTCCCCTTCGACGTGGACGTGGTGGACGTGTTCGTCAACAGCGACCTGGCGGGCGCGGTCGCGGACGAGGCGGTGGCCAAGGGCGCCAAGGCCGTGTGGTTCCAGCTCGGGGTGGTCGACGAGGAGGCGTACGGGCGCACGCGTGCGGCGGGTGTGGACATGGTGATGGACCGCTGTCCCGCGATCGAGATCCCGCGGCTGGGTCTCGGCTAGACCGTCGGCTTGAAACGCCCCTTCGCGACCGGTGCCGGACGGACGGGTGACGCCATAATGGCGCGATGACCGAGACACCCGCCTTCCCCAACTCCCCTGCGTCGCAACGGTTTCCGGTCGTCGTGGTGGGCGCGGGGCCCGCGGGGCTCACCGTGGGGTGCGTGCTGCGGGCGGCCGGGGTGGACTGCCTGGTGCTGGAGACCGCGACGCGGGAGTTCGTCGAGGGACGGCCGCGGGCCGGGGTGATCGAGGAACCGGTGGTGCGCGGCCTGGAGCGGCGGGGCCTCGCCGGGAACCTGCTGGAGCGGGCGCGGCGGCACACCGCGTGCGAGTTCCGCTTCGAGGGCGGGCGTCACCCCTTCGCGTACCACGAGCTGACGGGTCGCCATCACTGGGTGTATCCGCAGCAGTTCCTGGTCACGGATCTGGTGCGGGAGTACGCGGACGTGCGCGGCGGGGCCGTGCGGTTCGGGGTGCGCGACGTACGGCTGCACGACCTGGACGGGGACCGTCCGTCGGTGTCGTACGTCTGCCCGGAGAGCGGGCGGCGGGAGGTCGTCGCCTGCGCGTTCGTCGCGGGCTGCGACGGCGCGCGCGGGGTGACCAGGGCGGCCGTCGCCGGGCGGGCCCGGGTGGCGCGGCACGACTACGGCATCGGCTGGCTGGCCCTGCTCGCTCAGGCGCCGCCGTCCGCCGACCGGGTGCTGTTCGGCTGCCACCCGGACGGTTCGCCGGGCAGATGCCCCGCAGTCCCGAGGTGACCCGCTACTACCTTCAGTGCCCGCCGGGCGACGACCCGGAGAACTGGCCGCACGAGCGGGTGTGGGCGGAGCTGCGCCGCCGGCTGGACGCGGCGGGCGCGGAGCCGCCGGCCGAGGGGCGGCTGATCGAGAAGCGCGTGCTGGACATGCACGACTACGTCACCGAGCCGATGTCCTTCGGCCGTCTCCATCTGGCGGGGGACGCGGCTCACCTGGTCGCGCCGATCGCCGCCAAGGGCCTGAACCTGGCGTTGCACGACGCGTTCGCCCTGGGCGACGCGCTCGTCGCGCGGCTGGTGAAGGGCGACGGGACCGGTCTGGCCGGCTACTCGGAGGGCTGTCTGCGGCGGGTGTGGGACTACCAGGAGTTCTCGCAGTGGCTCTCCGAGCTGTACCACGGGGGCGCGGCGGGCGATCCGTTCCGTGCGGGCACCGCCCTGGCGCGGCTGCGCCGTCTGTTCAGCTCGCCGGCCGCCGCCACGGCCTTCGCGGAGCAATACCTGGGCACGGCCGTACGGTACTGATGCCGGGCGGTCCGCCCCGGCCGGATCAGGCGGCGGGCTTGCCCAGCCCCTCCAGCACGACGGCGCCCGGCAGTTCCGCGAACGCCTTGCCCGGCACCAGCAGCTTCCCGCGCCGCCGCCCGCTGCCGACCAGCACGTACGGCAGGTCCACCACGGCCGCGTCCACCAGCACGGGCCAGCCCTCGGGCAGCCCGACGGGGGTGATGCCGCCGTACTCCATGCCGGTCTCCCCCGTCGCCGTGTCCATGGGCGCGAACGACGCCTTGCGGACGCCGAGGTGGCGGCGCACCACCCCGTTCACGTCGGCCCGGGTGGTGGACAGCACGACGCACGCGGCGAGCGTGGACTCGCCGCCGCGCTTGCCCGCCACCACCACACAGTTCGCCGACCGCTCCAGCAGGTCGCTGCCGTAGTGCTCGACGAAGACGGCGGTGTCGGCCCAGCGCGGGTCCGTCTCGACGTAGAGGATCTGGTCGGCGGGGACGCCGCCGCTCCAGCCGCGGACCGCTTCCGCGACGGGGGCGGTCAGCTCGTCGAGGCAGTCGGGGGCGGGGGTGGCCCGGTCGAAGTCTCCGATGGGTGCGCGCATGGCGGCACGGTAACAGCGGGCGGTGCGGGCGCCGAAGGGTGTCTCACTGCACGGGCGGCACCGACACCGTCATGAACATCCGCACCGGCTCGTCCCCGGCGTTGCCGTACGTGTGGGGCGTGTTGGCCTCGAAGGAGGCGCTGGCGCCGGCCGGCACCCGGTGCTCCGTCCCGTCGACGGTGAGCGTCAGCTCCCCGGCGGTGACATGGACGAGTTCCACCGTGCCGGCGGGGTGCGGGTCGGAGTCGCTGCTGTCCCCCGGCATCAGCCGCCACTCCCACATCTCCAGCGGTCCCGGCGCCTCGGTGCCGGCGAGCAGCCGGCTGTAGCTGCCGCGCCCGGTCTCCCACAGACGGACCGTCTGGTCGGCGGGGACGACCCGCACCTGCGGGCCCCGCTCGTAGTCGAGCAGCGTGGGCACGCTGACGCCGAGCGCGTCGCCGATCTTGACGATCGTGCCGATGCTCGGGTTGGTGCGGGCCTGCTCGATCTGGATGAGCATGCCGCGGCTGACGCCCGCCCGGGCCGCGAGCATGTCCAGGGTGAAGCCGCGCTCGGTGCGCCAGCGCTTGACGTTGCGCGCCAGGGACCGGGTCAGCAGGTCGAGGTCCGCCACGTTCCGTCCGTTTCGACTGTCCGGATGACTGTCCGGATGCCCGGGGCCGGCCCGTGCGGCTGCGGTGCGGTGCACCCGGTGGTTCACCGCACTGTACTGCGAGGCCGGGCGGGTACGGCGCGGGCGTCAGGCGCCGGGTTCCACCTCGGCCAGCCGCGCGGCGGCGCTCGCGTCCTTCGGCTCGGCCTCGTCCAGCAGCCCGGCCTCGTCCAGCTCGGCGAGGCGGGCCGCGCTCTCCTCGTCGAGCCGCGACAGCGCCCGCAGCTGGTCGGGCGTGATGTCGTCGGGGAGCGGCACGGGCGGCGGGGTGCGCAGCGGCGGCTGCCAGCCCTCGTCGGGCGTCCAGCGGCGTACGACCCGGGCGGGCGCGCCCGCGACCACGCAGTGGTCCGGCACCTCGCCCCGGACGACCGCGCCCGCGGCCACCACCACGTTCCGCCCGACACGGGCGCCCGGCAGGATCACCGCGCCGGTGCCGATCCAGCAGCCGGGGCCGATCTCCACCGGCTCCATCCGCGGCCACTGCCTGCCGATGGGCTCGTGCGGGTCGTCGTAGGAGTGGTTGGTGGAGGTGACGTAGACGTACGGGCCGAAGTAGCAGTCGCTGCCGATGGTCACGGTGGTGTCGGCGATGACGTGGCTGCCGCGGCCGAGGACGACGCCGTCGCCGATGCGCAGGATGGGCTCGGGGCCGAGGTCGAGGCCGGGCATGAGTCCGGCGGTGAGGGTGACCTGCTCGCCGACGATGCAGTGCGCGCCGATCCGGATCCAGGGCTCGCCGAAGATCGTGCCGAGCGGGAAGGCGAGTCTGGTACCTGTTCCCATCGCGCCGAAGCGGAAGCGGCCGGGCTGTTCGGCGGTCACCGAGCCCGTGCGCTGCACCCAGGCCCAGCCCGCGTGGACCGCGCGCTGGGCGAGGCGGCGCGGCCAGGACGAGAACGTGTTCTTGCGCTTCGGCACCCGCTCACCGTAGTCCGCGGGCGCGACGGGCACGGCCCGGCGCCCCTGTGATCTTCACCCCACCGGGTGGCGTACCGTTCCCCCGACGTTCGACTAGGAGGCGACGATGACGCACCAGGCTCTGATCACCGGTATCGGCGGCAGGGAGCCGCGGATCGACGAGGGGGCGTTCGTGGCGCCCACGGCGAGCGTGATCGGCGACGTGACGCTGCACGCCGGGGCCAGCGTCTGGTACGGCGCGGTGCTGCGCGGCGACGTGGAGTCGATCGCGGTGGGCGCGAGCAGCAACGTCCAGGACAACTGCACGCTGCACGCCGACCCCGGGTTCCCGGTCACCGTGGGCGAGCGGGTGTCCGTCGGGCACAACGCGGTGGTGCACGGGGCGACCGTCGAGGACGACTGCCTGATCGGCATGAGCGCGACGGTCCTGAACGGCGCGGTGATCGGCGCGGGCTCGCTCGTCGCCGCGCAGGCGCTGGTGCCGCAGGGGATGCGGGTGCCGCCGGGCTCCCTGGTCGCGGGCGTCCCGGCGAAGGTACGGCGGGAGCTGACGCGGGAGGAGCGGGAGGGGCTGACCCTCAACGGGACGATGTACGCGGAGCTGGCGGCGGCGCATCGGGATCAGCACGGGGGCTGACATCCGTCCGCAGTTCGGCTGCGGGCCCGATGGGGCCGTTCGCGCAGTTCCCCGCGCCCCTTCGGGGCGCCGGTCGGGCAGCCCGCCTGGAGGGGCGCGGGGAACTGCGCGACCGGCCCCCACCGGCCCGCACGGGCGGCTGCGGGATCGCCGGGTCCGTCCTGGCGCCCCGAAGGGGCGCGGGGAACTGCGCGACCAGCCCCCTGCCGGGGTCAGTCGCCCACGGAGGCCGGGGCCGGGGCCGGTGCCGGTTCCGCCGTGGCCGTCGCCGTCTTCTTCGCCTTGCGCTTCAGGACCAGCATCGAGGTCAGGCCGATCAGCACCGCCAGCACCAGGCCGAGCCACGAGAACCGCTTCAGCCAGGACTCGGCGACGATGCCCACGTAGTAGATGACCGCCGTCGTGCCGCCCGCCCAGAGGATGCCGCCGAGGACGTTGGCGGTGAGGAACTTCCAGTACGGCATGTGCAGCACGCCCGCGAGCGGGCCCGCGAAGATCCGCAGCAGGGCGACGAAGCGGCCGAAGAAGACCGCCCACATGCCCCACTTCTGGAAGGACCGCTCGGCGGTGGCGATGTGCGCCTCGCTGAAGTGGCGGGGGAACTTCCCGCCCAGCCAGGCCAGCAGCGGGCGTCCGCCCTTGCGGCCGATGGCGTAGCCGATCGAGTCGCCGATGATCGCGCCGGCGGTGGCGCAGGCGCCGAGGATCACCGGGTCGATGTCGCCGTGCTGGGAGGCGAGCAGCGCCGAGGAGACCAGGATGATCTCGCCGGGCAGCGGGATGCCCAGGCTCTCCAGCCCGATGACGATTCCCACCAGCGCGTACACGGCGACCGCGGGTACGGTCTCGAGCCATTCCTGGACGTGCAACGCCTCTTCCTCCGGTCCGCCGATGCCGTGTGCGTGCGTGTGCGCCCGGTCGGGGGGCACGGTCGGGAAGCCTACCGGGTCGGGGTGAGCCGTCCGGTCGGGGCCGTATGCCGTGCCGCGGGGGCCGGTCGGCCCATGCGGGCGGAGGCGGACGGGGGGACTCTGGAGACAGCCACTGGAGACACCGACGACGGCCCACACTTCGCTCCCGGGAGGCCCGCCATGTTCGCTCCTACGTCGCCCAGCCTGCCGCGTGCCCTGCCCGCAGAGCACCGGGAGCGGCTCATGGCCGCCGCGCGCGAGGTGTCCTTCCCGCAGGGGACCCGGTTGTTCGAGGAGGGCGGCCGGGCCGACCGGTTCTGGGTGATCCGGACCGGCACCGTGGAGCTGGACATGCGGGTGCCGGGCCGCCGGCCCGTCACCATCGAGCGGCTCGGGCACAACGAGCTGATCGGCTGGTCCTGGCTGTTCCGCCCGCACGTCTGGCACCTGGGCGCCGAGGCGGCCACCCCGGTGCGGGCGTACGAGTTCGACGCCGCGTCCGTCCTCGCCCTGTGCGAGAGGGACGCGGAGCTGGGCCGGGAGGTGACCCGCTGGGTGGGCGAGGTGGTGGCCCACCGGCTGCACTCCGCCCGGGTCCGGCTGCTCGACCTGTTCGGTCCGTACGGCGCCGGCGCCGGCGTGTGAGGGAGGCCGCCCGCGCTTGCTACGTCCCCGTCAAAGGGCAGTGACCGAATCGTGTCAGGGCGCGGCTAGGGTGACTGCCCATGTGGCCAGGACAGCAGCCGCCCGGGGGCGAGCAGAACCCGCAGTCGAACAATCCGTACCAGCAGCCGGGGTACCAGCAGCCGAATCCTTACCAGCAACCCGGCTATCAGCAGCCGAACCCGTACCAGCAGCAGCCGCAGTGGGGCGAACCGTCCACCGTGGGCATGCCGCAGCCGGGGGACGGCGGCGGCGGCGGGAACCGTACGAAGCTGGTGGCGATCATCGCGGCGACGGCGGTGGTCGTGGCCGCGGGCGTGACCGGTTTCCTGGTGCTCGGCGGCGACAAGGACGACGAGGCCGACGGCAAGAAGCCCGCCAAGCCGAGCGCGACCGCGTCCAAGGACGCCTCCGCCGATCCGGCCCCCTCGGCCTCGGGGGGCAACCCGCGCGGCGGCGAGGGCGAGAAGGCGACGATCCCGGGCTGGCAGGTCGTCGTGAACACCCGCTTCGGCACCAAGTTCGACGTCCCGGCCGACTGGGAGATCGAGACGCCGGACACCTCCGTGGGCTTCGAATGGGAGGAGAAGAACGGTGAGATGGGCCGCACCACCGTCACCGCCCCCGCCTATCTGAAGTCCAAATGGTGCACCGCCGACGAGAACAAGGACGGCCGCACCGAGGACACCGCGCTCGCCACCGCCGGCACCCGCGGCGAGAACGGCGCGAAGGACACCAAGGAGGCGGCCGAGACCCGCGTGCCGTGGTGGATCTTCGGCGGTTACACGCAGCCCGACAAGAAGAGCGTGAAGTACGACGCGCCGAAGCCGTACACCACGAAGTCCGGGGTCACCGGGCATGTGGCCACGGCGCATTCGGAGGGCACGCCGCAGAAGGGCAAGTGCGACAGCGAGGGCAAGGCGATCACGTTCGCGTTCAAGAACGGCGCGGGCGACTTCATCACCTGGAACCTGTACGGCGCGGCGGGCGTGAAGGACGAGATCCCCGAGGCGACCGTGCAGAAGATCCTCAGCACGGTCCGGCTGACCGAGGAAGCGCCGACGGAGTCGTGACGGTCCGGGCCCGCGCATGAGCGGGCCCGGAACCCATTTGGCAAGTCGGCCCCCTCCCGGCGATAGTCACCGGGTGCCGACCTCCGCCGACCGCCGCCGCCCCGCCTGGGCCGGCCGCAACTACACGCTGCTGACCGCCTCCGCCGTGGTGACCAACCTGGGCAGCCACGGCGCGCTGATCGCCGCCGCGTTCGCCGTGCTGGCCGCGGGCGGCGACGGCGGGGACGTGGGCCTGGTGGCCGCCGCCCGCACCCTGCCGCTCGTGCTGTTCCTGCTGATCGGCGGCGCCGTGGCGGACCGGCTGCCGCGGCACCGGGTGATGGTCGCGGCCAACGTCCTGAACTGCGTCTCGCAGGCCGCGTTCGCCGCGCTGGTCCTCGCGGGCGAGCCGCGACTGTGGCAGATGATGCTGCTCAGCGCGCTCGGCGGCACCGGGCAGGCGTTCTTCAACCCCGCCGCCGAGGGCATGCTGCTCTCCTCCGTCGACGGCGAGCAGGCCGGCCGCGCGTTCGCGGTGTTCCGGATGGCGATGCACGGGGCGACCCTGGGCGGCGCCGCGCTCGGCGGGGCGATGGTCGCCGCGATCGGGCCGGGCTGGGTGCTGGCGGCGGACGCGGCGGCCTTCGCGGTCGCGGCGGTGCTGCGGACGTTCCTCGACGTGAAGCACATACCGCCGCGCGAGCCGGGGGGCGGGATGCTCGCCGATCTGCGGGACGGCTGGCGGGAGTTCACCGGCCGGCCGTGGCTGTGGGGCATCGTCGTGCAGTTCTCCGTCGCCAACGCGGTCGTCGGCGCGGCCGACGCGGTCTACGGTCCGCTCGTCGCCCGGGACCACCTGGGCGGGGCGGCCCCCTGGGGTGTCGCGCTGGCCTTCTTCGGCGGCGGCACGGTGGCGGGCGCGCTGCTGATGACCCGCTGGCAGCCGCGCCGTCTGCTGCTGGTGGGCACCCTGTGCGTGTTCCCGCTGGCGCTGCCGTCCGCCGCGCTCGCGGTGCCCGTGCCGGTGGCGGTGCTGTGCGCGGTGATGTTCCTGACGGGGCTGTCCGTGGAGGTGTTCGGCGTCTCCTGGATGACCGCGCTGCATCAGGAGATACCCGAGGAGAAGCTGTCCCGGGTGTCCGCCTACGACTGGTTCGGCTCGGTCGCCCTGGTCCCGGCGGCGATGGCCCTCGCGGGGCCGGCGGAGTCGGCGTTCGGCCGCCCGGAGGCGCTGTGGGGCTGCGCGGCGCTGGTCGTCGTGGTGACGGCGGCGGTCCTCGCGGTCCCGGACGTCCGCAATCTGCGCCGCCGCACGAAGCAGGTCACGGCGGTGCCCGCACCGACGCTCGGCGCGGATGCCCCGCTCTCGGCGAGGGAACAGGGCTGAGCCCTTGTGACCGACCCGCCGCCCGGCGGGGGCCGAGCGCGCAGTTCCCCGCGCCCCTGAAGGGGCGGGCACCACCGTCGCCTTCCAGGGGACCCGGGGACCCCTGAGGGGGCGGCGCCACCGTCGCCCTCCAAGGGGCGCGGGGAACTGCGCGAGCGACCACGACGGCGTCGCGGCCGCCCCCTAACCGATCGCGAACGCCCCCGAAGGCGGCAGTGGCGACGGCACCGCCGTCCCTTCGTGGACCGGGGGCGCGTCGCCCACCAGCCGGCGCAGGGACGACCCGTGCTCCACCCGCGCCGGGAACGGGTCGCCGGCGACCGCGCGGGTCAGGGCCGGGATGTCCAGCGGGCGGTCCGAGGCAGCCAGGACCACGTTGCCGAACCGCCGCCCCCGCAACACCGCCGGCTCGGCGATCAACGCGCACTCCGCGAACCGCGTCCCCACCGTCGCCAGCTGCGAGCGCACGAAGGCGAACGGCGCCGCGTCCGCGAGGTTGGCGAGGTACACCCCGCCGGGCCGCAGCACCCGCGCGACCTCGTCGACGTAGCCGACGGTGGTCAGGTGCGCGGGCACCTGCGAGCCGCCGAAGACGTCGGCGACCAGGACGTCCGCGCTGTCGTCGGGCGCCGCCTCCAGCCAGGCGCGCGCGTCCGCGGTGTGCACGGTGACACCGGCGCCGGCCGGCAGCGGCAGGTGCTCGGCGACGAGGTCCGCGAGCCCCGCGTCGGCCTCCACCACGTGCTGACGTGACCCGGGCCGGGTGGCGGCCAGATACCGCGGCAGCGTCATCGCCCCGCCGCCGAGGTGCACGGCGTCCAGCGGGCCGCCGGGTTCGCCGGCCACGTCGAGGACGTGCCCGAGCCGCCGGGCGTACTCGAACTCCAGGTGCTCCGGCTCGTCCAGGTCGACGTAGGACTGCGGCGCGCCGTCGACGGTCAGCAGCCAGGCCCGGTCCCGGTCGACGTCGGGCATCAGCTTGGCGGTGCCGTGGTCGACGGCGCGGGACACGGGGACGGGCTCGCTCACCGTCCCATTGTGCCGCCGCCCCGGGCGGCACGGCCGCCCGCCCCCGGTCACGGGAGCGGGCAGCCCGGCGCGTCGGAGGCTCAGCCGACCTCCGTCACCGTCCCGGCCCCGACCGTGCGCCCGCCCTCGCGGACGGCGAAGCCGAGACCCGGCTCGAGCGGCACGTCGCGCCCCAGCTCCACGGTGACGGTCACCGTGTCACCGGGCCGCGCCACCGCCGCCTCGCCGATGTCGACGTTCCCGACGACGTCCGCGGTGCGGATGTAGAACTGCGGCCGGTAGCCGGTCGACAGCGGTGTCGTCCGGCCGCCCTCGCGGGCCGACAGCACGTACAGACGCGCGGTGAACCGCCGGCTGGGCGTCACGCTTCCCGGCGCGGCCACCACGTGTCCGCGCCGGACCGCGTCACGCGGCACCCCGCGCAGCAGCAGCGCCACGTTGTCCCCGGCCTGCGCCTCCTCCATGGGCCTGCCGAAGGTCTCCAGGCCGGTCACCACGGTCTCGGTGTCCGCGCCGAGCACCCGCACCCGGTCGCCGACCCGTACCGTGCCGCGCTCCACCGCGCCGGTGACGACGGTGCCGCGGCCGGTGATGGTGAGCACGTTCTCCACCGGCAGCAGGAACGGCGCGTCCAGATACCGCTCCGGCACGGGCACATAGGTGTCGACCGCGTCGAGCAGCGCCTCGATCGACGCGGTCCAGCGCGGGTCGCCCTCCAGCGCCCTGAGTCCGGAGACCCGGACGACGGGCGCCGTGTCACCGCCGTAGCCGTGCGCGGTGAGCAGCTCGCGGACCTCCAGCTCGACCAGGTCGGTGAGCTCCTCGTCGCCCGCGTCGGCCTTGTTGAGGGCGACGACGATGTGGTCGACGCCCACCTGACGGGCGAGCAGCACGTGCTCGGCGGTCTGCGGCATGATCCCGTCCAGCGCGGAGACGACGAGGATCGCCCCGTCGAGCTGGGCGGCGCCGGTGACCATGTTCTTCACGTAGTCGGCGTGGCCGGGCATGTCGACGTGCGCGTAGTGCCGGGTGCCGGTCTCGTACTCGACGTGCGCGATGTTGATGGTGATGCCGCGGGCGGCCTCCTCCGGGGCCCGGTCGATGCGGTCGAACGGGACGAAGGTGCCGGCGCCCCGCTCGGCGAGGACCTTGGTGATGGCGGCGGTCAGGGTGGTCTTGCCGTGGTCGACATGGCCCATCGTGCCGATGTTGAGGTGCGGTTTGGTGCGGACGTACGCCGTCTTGGACATGGCGGTACCTGGAAGCCTCTCAGGTGATGACGCGTCAGGCCCCGGGCGCGGCGGATCGGCGCGCGGCCGGGACGGGGACCCCTGGAACCTGGCCGACCCTCCCCCTGCGGGGTCCGCCGGACGATCCGGGGAGGGTCAGCTTCGGGCGCCGTCGACTGCGGCGACGAGAACGGTGACGGCAGCCTTCGGGGCATCCGCGACGGCGGATGCTGCGAGAAGGAAGGCGTACCGGAACATGGGGACGATCCTTGCCGATGCCGCGCCGGGCGTCGAACGATTTTCCGCGCAGCGGAAGACCGCCCTGCGGTTCACCGGCCGACGGGCCGGCTCACGCCGATGTTCTTCGACGCCTCCCGCACCGACAGCGGCGCGAACCGGTCGCCCTCCCGCGCGATGAAGTCCCGCACCGCGTCCGGGTCGGTCTTGGCGTACTCGCGCAGGGCCCAGCCGATGGCCTTGCGGACGAAGAAGTCGGGGTGTCCTGACTGGCGCAGGCAGTAGCCGAAGAGCCGCTCGGTGTCGGTGCGTTCCTTGTGGCGGAGCTGGTGCAGCAGCGCGGTGCGCACCAGCCACATGTCGGCGTCGGCGCTCCACCGGTCCATCTCGGCGGCGAGCGCGGGGTCGGCGGCGACCAGCGCCCCGACGACGTGCGCGGCGAGCGGGTCGACGGTGTCCCACCAGGGCACGGTGGTGACGAGGTACCGGGTCACGGGCAGGAAGCCGGAGGAGCACCGTCGTACGTGCCGGCGCAGGTAGTCGACGGCGAAGTAGTGGTACTCCCGCTCGGGCAGCTCCCAGCAGCGCAGGGCGACGGCCGTGCAGTCGGCCTCGGACGGGCGGGGAAGTCCGGCCTCGACGGTGCGGGACAGGGCGCGGCGCACCGGTGTCTTCAGCCCCAGGAAGGGCGCGACGTCCTTCATGTACGCCCGCATGGCGGCGGCCGCGACGGGGTCGGAGGCGGACGCGTACGCGGCGGTGAGCCGCTCCAGCACCGTGTCGGCCGTGGTGCTGTCCGGCACCCGCGGCGGCGCCGGACCGTCCTCTGTGACGCGCATGAGACGAACACTACGGCGATCTCGCACATATGTCGGTTAGTGTCACCGGATGCTCGATGCCACCAACCGCTCTGGGGGCACCGCCGCGGCCCCTCCCCGGGCCGGCTCGTCCGACCTCGCGGTCGCCGTCCCCACGGCCGCTCCCGTTCTCGCGCCCGCTCCCGGTTTCGCCAGCCGCTGCGCGAGAGCCCTGCTGTCGCCGTGGTCCCGGCTGTCCCTGCTGGTCGTGCTGCTCGCGTCGGCGGCGGCGGTCATGGTGGTGCTGGAGCCGCAGCGGCTGCTGACCGACGGCCTGCCGGCCCGGCTCGGCGGCGTCGTCGGCGTCGTCGCCTACGCGGTGGCGTACGGGGCGTGCACGGTGGCGTTCGTGCCGCGTCCGCTGCTCAACCTGGCCGCGGGGGCGCTGTTCGGCTCCCAGTTCGGCCTGGTCGCGGCGCTGGGCGGCACGGTGCTGGGGGCCGGTCTCGCGTTCTGTCTGGGCCGGGTGCTCGGCCAGGAGGCGCTGCGTCCGCTGCTGCGCGGGCGCTGGCTGAAGGCCGCGGACAACCAGCTCAGTCGGCACGGTTTCCGGTCGATGCTGGCGGCGCGGCTGTTCCCCGGGATCCCGTTCGCCGCGGCCAACTACTGCGCCTCGGTCTCCCGGATGGGCCTGCTGCCGTTCCTGCTGGCGACGGCGCTCGGCTCGATCCCGAACACCGCCGCCTACGCGGTGGCGGGCGCCCGCGCCTCCACCCCGACGTCCCCGGCCTTCCTGATCGCGCTGGCCTGCATCGCCGTACCGGGTCTGGCGGGCGCGGTGGTGGCGTGGCGCAAGCGGCACCGGCTGCGCGCACGCTAGGGCCGCGAGCGGACCTCAGATCCGCTCGAGGATCATCGCGTTGGCGAGCCCGCCGGCCTCGCACATGGTCTGCAGGGCGTAGCGCGCGCCGCGCTCCCGCATGGCGTGGACCAGGGTGGTCGTCAGCCGGGTGCCGCTCGCGCCGAGCGGGTGACCGAGGGCGATGGCCCCGCCGTGGACGTTGACCTTGTCCAGGTCGGCGCCGGTCTCCTGCTGCCAGGCGAGGACCACGCTGGAGAAGGCCTCGTTGACCTCGAACAGGTCGATGTCGTCGAGGGAGAGCCCGGCCCGGCGCAGCACCTTCTCGGTGGCCGGGACGACGCCGGTGAGCATCAGCAGCGGGTCGGAGCCGGTGACGGCGAAGCTGTGCAGCCGGGCGAGGGGACGCAGGCCGAGCCTGGCGGCCGTCTCCCCGGCCATGACGAGGACGGCGGACGCGCCGTCGTTGACGGGGCTGGCGTTGCCGGCGGTGACGTTCCACTCGATCTGCGGGAAGCGCTCGGCGAAGCCCGGGTCGTGGTAGGCGGGACGGAGCCCGGCCAGGACCTCGGTGCTGGTGCCGGGGCGTACGCACTCGTCGCGCGTGACGCCCTCCAGCGGCGCGACCTCGGCGTCGAACAGCCCGGCGTCCCACGCCGCGGCGGCCCGGCGGTGCGAGGACACGGCGAAGGCGTCCATCTGCTCACGGGTGACCGACCACTTGGCGGCGATGAGTTCGGCGCTGATGCCCTGCGGGACGAGCCCCTCCGGGTAGCGCGCGGCGATCCCGGGGCCGAACGGGTCCTTGCCCTCGGGCACGTTGGACCACATCGGCACCCGGCTCATGGACTCCACGCCACAGGCGACGGCGATGTCGTACGCGCCGGAGATGACGCCCTGGGCCGCGAAGTGCACGGCCTGCTGGGAGGAGCCGCACTGACGGTCGACGGTGGTGGCGGGCACGGACTCGGGCAGTCCGGCGGAGAGGGCGGCGTAGCGGGTGGTGTTCATGGCCTGCTCGCCGACCTGGTCGACGGTGCCGCCGATGACGTCGTCGATCAGCTCCGGGTCCACGCCGGAGCGTTCCACGAGGGTGCGCAGGGTGTGGGCGAGCAGTTCGACCGGGTGGACATGGGCGAGGGCGCCGTTGGGCTTGCCCTTGCCGATGGGCGTGCGTACGGCTTCGACGACGACTGCGTCACGCATGGTGCGGGCCTCCTTGGCCGGGCCGGTTCGGACGGTCACCAGGGTCGGGCTACCGGTGAGTAGGAAATCCGGACTCACCATAACGCGGCGCGTTGGAAAATCAAACCCACTTGTGGGCATGCCCGTAAACTGGCCCCATGGCCGCCTCCAAAGACCCGCGCCCCTGCTCGATCGCCGACGCCCTCGCCCTCGTCGGCGAGAAGTACTCCCTGCTCGTGCTGCGCGAGGTGTGCCTCGGCAACGGCCGCTTCGACCAGCTCGTGCGCAACATCGGCGCACCGCGCGACATCCTGGCCACGCGGCTGCGCCGGCTGGTCGACGCCGGGATCCTCACCAAGCGCCCGTACAGCGAGCGCCCGCAGCGCTTCGAGTACCGGCCCACCCAGGCGGGTCTCGAACTGGAGCCGGTGCTGTGGACCCTGAAGGAGTGGGGCGACCGGCATCTGCGGGCGGACAGCGGCACGCCGATGGCGCTGGAGCACCACTGCGGCAACGAGTTCGTGCCGGTCGTCACCTGCCGGGCCTGCGGCGAGGAGGCGCGGCACCAGGAGCTGACCGCGCACCCCCAGGTCCCCGGCTGGACGGTGGGCGGTCCCGCGGCCGCCTGAGCGTCACCCGGAAGGACGCGGGGGGCCATCGCTCCTTTGCCGGGGCTTCATCTCCGGGCGCTACAGTTCGCCCTCGGCGCGCCTGATGATCGACAGCACCGCACCCGGCGGTGGGGGTGTGCCCTTCGACCTTTCCGCGATCGGCACTTGGATACCCCGCTGCCCTATGTCTTGGTTCGAATCCCTGATCCTCGGCCTCGTCCAGGGTCTGACCGAGTTCCTGCCCGTCTCCTCCAGCGCGCATCTGCGGCTGACCGCGGCCTTCTCCGGCTGGGAGGACCCCGGCGCGGCCTTCACCGCGATCACCCAGATCGGCACGGAGACGGCGGTGCTGATCTACTTCCGCAAGGACATCGGGCGCATCCTGTCCGCGTGGTCCCGCTCGCTGACCGACAAGGAGATGCGCCGGGACCAGGACGCCCGCATGGGCTGGCTGGTCATCGTCGGCTCCATCCCGATCGGCGTGCTCGGAGTGACCCTCAAGGACCAGATCGAGGGCCCGTTCCGCGATCTGCGGCTGACGGCGGCGATGCTCATCGGCATGGGCGTCGTCCTGGGCGTCGCCGACCGGCTCGCGGCGCGCGCGGAGAGCGGCGGCCGGCACCGGGTGGCCGCGCCCCGCAAGGAGCTGGGCGACCTGACGGTCCGGGACGGTCTGATCTACGGCGTGTGCCAGGCGATGGCCCTGATCCCGGGCGTCTCCCGCTCCGGCGCCACCATCAGCGGCGGCCTGTTCATGGGCTACCGGCGCGAGGCCGCGGCCCGTTACTCGTTCCTCCTCGCCATCCCGGCCGTGCTGGCGTCCGGCCTGTTCGAGCTGAAGGACGCGGCGGACGGCGGGCACGTCTCCTGGGGGCCGACGCTCTTCGCCACGGTGATCGCGTTCGTCACCGGGTACGCGGTGATCGCCTGGTTCATGAAGTTCATCTCGACCAAGAGCTTCATGCCGTTCGTCTGGTACCGGATCGCGCTCGGCGTCGTGATCATCGTCCTGGTCGCGACCGGCGCGCTCAGCCCGCACGCGGCGGAGTCGGCGGGCTGAGCGCCCACGCGAGTCCGCGGCTCGGACCGCACGGCACCGCACGGCAGGGATTGGGCATGCGGAAACGGTTCTGCCGCGGAACGTCCACCCGGGACGTGTCCGCGGCACGTGACCGAACCCATACGGGTCCCGTAGCCGTCCGGTAGCGCACCGTCAGTCCATGGCCCTAGGCTTGTCCGCATGTCCCCCGATTTAACGCCCCCTGGTTCCGTCCGGTCCGCCGCCGAGGTGAACGAGCAGATCCGCGCCCTCTGGCTGCGGGCCGGCGGCTCCCTGTCCGCCCAGGAGCGCGAGGAGTACGAGATGCTGGTCGTCGAGTGGGCGGCCGCGATCCGCGGACGGGTCGTCGAGGCGGCCTGACGCCCGTCCGTCCCGCGTTCCCCTGTCAGCGTCCGCCCGCGACCCTCAGCACCGTCCCCGTGGTGTACGAGGCCTCCGGCGACATCAGCCAGGCGACCGCCGCCGCGATCTCCTCCGCCCGTCCCGCCCGCCGGAGCGGAATGGTCCCGGCCATCTCCCGGACCCGGTCCGGCGCCCCCATCGCGGCGTGCATCTCCGTGTCGATCAGGCCCGGCGCGACCGCGTTGACCCGCACCCCGGCCGGCCCGAGCTCCTTCGACAGCCCCAGGGTCAGCGCGTCCACGGCCGCCTTGGTCGCCGCGTAGTGCACGTACTCGCCGGGGCTGCCCAACGTCGCGGCGCCCGACGAGATGTTCACGATCACGCCCTCGCCGCGCGGCGTCATCAACTGGGCGGCCCGCCGCGCGCACAGCAGCGTGCCGACGACGTTGACGTCGACGACCCGTCGCAGGGTGTCCGTGCCCACCTCGGTGAAGGGTCCCAGCGGCCCGGTCACCGCCGCGTTGTTCACCAGCCCCGTCAGCGGCCCGAGTTCGCTCTCCGTCACCTCGAACAGCCGCTCCACGTCGGCCTCGACGGACGTGTCCGCCCGCACGGTCACCGCCCGCGCCCCCGCGGCCCGCACGTCCTCGGCCACCTTCTCGGCGGCGTCGGCGTCCCGGACGTAGTTCACCGCCACGTCGTGCCCCTCCGCCGCCAGCCGGCGGCAGGTCGCGGCGCCGATGCCCCGGCTTCCCCCGGTGACCACCGTGACCAGACGCTTCATGGGTACCTCCTGGCGCAGAACGCGGGACGAAGATCCCCAGACTCGCAGACGCGCCCGCGGGCGTCGCCCCCGGGCCCGGAGGCGGGGGGAATGTCCGCGCACGCCCCTTGGCTGCGCTCCCCGCATGGTCAACACTGAGCCGATGACGCAGCGTGTGGAGCTCGCGACCGTACGGGACCAGTTGGCCCTGGACGGACTCGTCACCGACTACGCGGTGGCCGTCGACGACGGCGACTGGGCGGCGTACCGGCGGCTGTTCACCCCGGACGGCCGGGCGGACTACCGCGCCGCGGGCGGCATCGAAGGGGACGCCGGGACGGTGGCCGGATGGCTGGCCGAGCGGTGCGCGGAGTTCCCCGTGCGGCAGCACCTGTTCGTCAACCGCCGGGTGCGGCTGGGCACGTGGGAACAGGACACCGGGGACACGGCCGAGGTGCGGACCGACTACGTCAGCCCCGCCTCCCGCGGCGGGGACGGGGCCGCGGCCGCCGGGCTCGACCTGCTGAGCGGCGGCCGGTGCGTGTTCACGGTGGTGCGCACGCCCGACGGCTGGCGGCTGAGCCGGGTCGTCGTGCGAGAGAAATGGCGGAGCCCGACCGGCGGACGGGCGGACGGTGTGATCCACTGAACCCGCATCCGGCCGGGCCGGGACGCACACTGGAGGCATCACGGGGTAGGGAGGCGCCCATGAAGAACGTCGGCCACCACCTCGCCTCCCCGTGGCGCCGCTCGACCGCCGCCGCGGTCGCGGGCGCGCTGCCCGTCCTGGCCTTCCCCGCCCCGAGCCTGTGGTGGATCGCCTATGTCGCCCTGGTCCCCTGGCTGCTGCTGATCCGCGCCGCGCCGACCGGGCGCCGGGCCGCGTTCGACGGCTGGTGGGGCGGGTTCGGGTTCATGCTGGCCATGCACCACTGGCTGCTGCCCAGCCTGCACGTGTTCACGTTCGTCATCGCCGCGCTGCTGGGCGCGCTGTGGGCGCCGTGGGGGTGGCTGGTGCGCCGGACCCTGGGCGGCTCGCCGTCCGGGGGCCGGGTGGCGGCCGCCCTGCTGGTGGTGCCGTCGGGCTGGCTGACGATCGAGCTGATCCGCTCCTGGCAGGGGCTCGGCGGGCCCTGGGGCGTACTGGGCGCGAGCCAGTGGCAGGTGGAGGCGGCGCTGCGGCTGGCGTCGGTGGGCGGGGTGTGGCTGCCCAGCTTCCTGGTGGTGGCGCTGAACGTCGCGGTGGCCGTGCTGGTCGCGGTGCGCCGGGCGCGGGTGCCGGCCGTGGCGGGGCTGGTCGCCGTGGCCGCCGCCGGGTCCGCCGCGTGGGCGGGGGCGCCCCGCCCGGACCAGACCGGGGAGCGGACGCGGATCGCACTCGTCCAGCCGGGGGTCGTCGCGGGACCGGACAGCCCCGACCGCCGCTTCGACCGCGAGGAGCAGCTCACGCGTGAGCTGGCCGGACAGGACGTCGACCTGGTGGTCTGGGGGGAGAGCAGCGTCGGCTTCGACCTGGGCGACCGCCCCGACCTGGCCCGGCGGCTGGCCGCGCTGTCCCGCGAGACGGACGCGGAGATCCTGGTCAACGTGGACGCGCGCCGCTCGGACAAGCCCGGCATCTACAAGAGCTCGGTGCTGATCGGCCCCGACGGACCGACCGGCGACCGGTACGACAAGATGCGGCTGGTGCCCTTCGGGGAGTACGTCCCGGCCCGCTCGCTGCTGGGCTGGGCGACCTCCGTCGGCAAGGCGGCCGGCGAGGACCGCAGGCGCGGTTCCGAGCAGGTCGTCATGGACGTGGGCGACGGTCTGCGGATCGGGCCGATGGTGTGCTTCGAGACGGCGTTCCCCGACATGAGCCGCCATCTCGTCCAGGACGGCGCGGGCGTGCTGCTCGCGCAGTCGTCCACGTCGACGTTCCAGCAGAGCTGGGCGCCCGAGCAGCACGCCTCGCTGGCCGCGCTGCGCGCCGCCGAGACCGGACGCCCGATGGTGCACGCGACCCTGACCGGGGTGTCCGCCGTGTACGGCGCGGACGGCGGGCGCATCGGCCCGTGGCTCGGCACGGACGCCTCGGCCGCACAGGTCTACGACGTGCCGTCGGCGCGGGGCACCACGCTGTACGTCCGGTTCGGCGACTGGCCCCCGCAGGCGGCGCTCGTCGTTCTCGCGGTCTACGGCGCGGTGGGCCTGGTGCGGTTCAGGCGGGGCGCCCGTCGACCGCTCGTACCACCCGTTCGCACAGCTCATGGGTCGCCAGTGCGTCACGGGCGCTGAGCGTCTTCCCCGCGCGCACCGCGTCCAGGAAGGCGAGCACCGCCTGCTCGATGCCGCGCTGCCGGGACACCGGCACCCAGTCGCCGCGCCGCCGCACGGTCGGCTGGCCCTTGTGGTCGATCACCTCGGCGAGGTTGACCACCTGGCGCTTGGTGTCCTGCCCGGACACCTCGAGTATCTCCTCGGTGGAGCCGCTGAGCCGGTTCATCACGCCGAGGGCGGTGAAGCCGTCGCCGGCGAGCTGGAGCACCACGTGGTGCAGCAGCCCGTCCTCGGTGCGGGCGCGGACGGTCACGTCGTCGACCTGGCCGGGCACCAGGAAGCGCAGGGTGTCCACGACGTGGATGAAGTCGTCGAGGATCATCCGGCGCGGCTCCTCGGGCAGCCCGACCCGGTTCTTCTGCATGAGGATCAGCTCGCGCGGGTGGTCGGCGCACTGCGCGTAGCCGGGGGCGTGGCGCCGGTTGAAGCCGACGGCGAGGCTGACGCCGCGCTCCTCGGCGAGCGTCACCAGCCGCTCGGAGTCGGCGAGTTCGTAGGCGAGCGGCTTGTCGACGTACGTCGGCACGCCCGCCTCCAGCAGCCGGGTCACGATCCGCGGGTGGACGTCGGTCGGGGCGTGCACGAAGGCCGCGTCGAGGCCGGCGCCGATGAGCGCGTCGAGGTCGGCGTGCCGCTGCGCGGCCGGCAGATGGAGGGCGTCGCCGACCCGGGCCAGGGTGGCCGGGGTGCGGGTCTGCAGATGGAGTTCCACGCCGGGCTGGACGGCGAGCACCGGAAGATAGGCCTTCTGCGCGATGTCGCCGAGCCCGATGCAGCCGACCTTCACGGTGTGTTCTCCTCTGGTCCTCGCCTGCCGTGGTCCGCTGCGAGCATACGGGGTGCCCCGGAGCCGTCCCCGTCCGCACCGGACGGCCCTCCCGGCGGCCGCCAGTCGGCGACCCCGTCGAACCCGCGCAGGAACAGCGACGGCGCCGCCTTCGACAGCGCGGCCAGCGCGGTGTCCCGTACGGCCGGGCCGACGCGGCCCGTCATCAGGTTGAGGCGGGCCACCCGTACCGCGCGGCGGGAGACGGCCATGGTGCGCGGGAGGCGGACGGCGGTGTAGCCGGGGAGGCCGTCGGCGACCGGTTCGACCGCGGACGGGGGCATGCCCGGGCGGGGGAAGGCCAGGGTGATCGCGTCCTCGACGGCCTGGTTGCCGCCCTGGCCGAGGGTGGGCGGCATGGCGTGCGCGGCGTCGCCGACGAGGGCCACGCGGCCCCGGTGAAAGGCGGGCAGCGGCTCGGCGATGTGGTGGACGTCGTGCCGCAGAACGTCCTCGGGACGGACGGCGGCCAGCACCTCGGGGACGGGACTGTGCCAGTCGCCGTAGCGGCGCAGCAGTTCCGCCCGTTCGTCGTCCGGGGCCCGCTCCCCCGCGGGCGCGACGGCGGCGGCGTAGGCGTACACCCGGCCGTCCTTGAGCGGGTGGGTGCCCCAGATGCGGCCACGGCCCCAGGTCTCGTGCGAGCAGAACGCGACGCCGGGCAACGGGATCACCACGCGCCAGGTGGTGAAGCCGCTGTGGACCGTGCCGGGGTGGCCGGGGAAGAGGGCGCCGCGCACGGCGGAGCGGATGCCGTCGGCGGCCACCACCAGGTCGGCCTCCAGTTCCCCGTCCGGCGTCTCCACACGGGCCGGCCTGCGGTGGTCGCCCGGGACGCCGGGGTCGGTCAGGCGGGCGGGGGTGCCGGTGCGGACGGCGCCGGACGGGAGCAGCCCTGCCAGGCGGTCGACGAGGGTGGCGCGGTGCAGCAGGACGAGCGGGCCGCCGAAGCGTTCGGCCGCGGCGGCCGCCTCGGCGCGGGCCAGCCACCGGCCGCTCGGCGTCCGCAGCCCGCCGTCGCCCTGCCAGGCGGACAGGGCGCGGATGTCGTCGCCCAGGCCGATGACGTCCAGGGCGCGGAGCGCGTTGGGGGACAGCGAGATCGCCGCGCCCACCGGCTCCAGGGAGGGGGCGCGCTCCAGCACGGTCACCCGCGCCCCGCGCAGACGCAGGGCGGCCGCCGCCGTCAGTCCGCCGATGCCCCCGCCGATCACGATCGCCCGCTCGGCCGCTGCCATGGCTCCTCCTGGAGGCTTTCCGACTACATCTGTAGTGACCCCTCGCCTCCACCGTACTACAGCCGTAGTGAACCGGGTAGGTTGACCCCTATGCCCGAACGCCCCACGACCACCGCCGCCCGCGCCGCCCGCGCCGACCTCGTCGCCGACGCCGCCCTCGCCCTGCTCGCCGAGCGGGGCATGCGGGGCCTGACCCACCGGGCGGTGGACGAGGCGGCCGGACTCCCCCAGGGCTCCACGTCCAACGTGGCGCGCACCCGGCAGGCGCTGCTGGAACTGGCGGTACGCCGGCTCGCCGACCGGGAGGAGCGGGTCCTGGCCCTCCAGGAACTCCCCGACCCCCACGAGGGCGCCGACGCCCTCCTGGACGCCCTGGCCCTCACCGCCCACCGCGCCCTGACCCACAACCGCGAACTGACCCTGGCCCGCTACGAACTCGCCCTGGAGGCCACCCGCCGCCCGGAACTCCGCGCCCACTTCGACGCGGCGGGCGCCCGCTTCCGCGCCCAGCTGACCGCCCTGGTCACCGCACTGGGCTCCTCGTCCCCCGACCGCCACGCCCTCACCCTGATCGCGTGGGCCGACGGCCTCCTGTTCTCCTGCGTCGCGGGCTCCTACCATGCCGAGATCCCGCCGGTCCCGGACATCCGGGCGGACCTACGGGAGATCATCGCGGGGATGCTGGGGACGCGGTCGGCGGAGTGACGGCCGTTCTCAGGGCGGCGGCACCGGGCACCAGCCCCGTATGAAGCCCTCACCGCGATTCACGTTGGCCGCCTGCACGCTCGATGCGCCGAACGCCCGACACCTGGCGGACTTCTACGAGAGCCTGCTCGGGTGGCCGAGGCGGAGTGACGCACCGGAGTGGGTCGAGCTCGCCCCGTCCGACGGCGGTACGGGACTGTCGTTCCAGACGGAGCCGCTCTTCTCGCCTCCGCGATGGCCGTCCGGAGCGTCCGAACAGCAGATGATGACGCACCTGGACATCGAGGTCGACGATCTGACGTCGGCGGTCGAGCGCGCCGTCGCGCTGGGGGCGAGGGAGGCGGACTACCAGCCCCAGGACGACGTACGGGTCCTGTTCGACCCGGTGGGGCACCCGTTCTGCCTCTTCGTGCGCACCGACGGCGGCACCTGACCGCGGCGCCGGCGTCGCACCGCCCTCCGCCCCGCCGGCACCCTGAAAACCCCTGGTGTGACCCCCCGTCAGCGGGAAAGGATGCCGGGATGACGACCCAGCGCACCGAACCCGCCCAGAACGCCGATGAACGGACCATGCTCGAAGGGTGGCTCGACTATCACCGGGCGACGCTCGCCCGGAAGTGCGAAGGGCTGACCGACGAGCAGCTGCGGGTCGCTTCCGTGGCGCCGTCGGAGCTGTCGCTGATGGGGCTGGTGCGGCACATGGCGGAGGTGGAGCGCTCGTGGTTCCGCCGGGTGTTCGCCGGTGAGGACGCGGGGCCGCTCTACTACGGGGAGGCCGACCCGGACGGGGAGTTCCACCCCGGCGAGGCGGACACCTGGAAGGACGCCTACGAGACCTGGCAGGGCGAGATCGAGGCCGCCCGGCGCGCCGCCGCCGGTCACGCCCTCGACGAGCGCTCCCAGAGCCGTCACCATTCACACTCCGGGCCGTGCTCCCTGCGCTGGATCTACACGCACATGATCGAGGAGTACGCCCGGCACAACGGCCACGCGGACCTGATCCGGCAGGCGATCGACGGCGCCACCGGCGAGTGACGTCACCCGCCGCGCCGACGGGGCCCTCGAAGGTGGGCGGACATCACCCGTGCGGAGGACGGCCGCGCCTGTCCGTCCACCGCCCGGCGGGCCGAGCCAGCAAAGTGGCGGGGGTGCAGCGAACGACGACCACAGCAACGCTTCTGGTGACCGTGGCGGTCGCCGCCCTCTCGGGCTGTGTGACGGTCCAGCGTCCCCTCGCACCGGGCCCGGCGACCGCGCCGCCGCCGGGGGCCGGGCACGACGCGGCGGGGCGCGACGCCTCACCGGTGGTGCAGGCGCCGGCGCGCGAGGCCCTGCGGCGGGTGCCGGCCGACTCCCCCGAGGCGTCGCCGCCGGACCGGGCCACCCCGAGGACCACGCCCCCGGAGCGGGACGTGCCCTCCGACGCACGCGACGGGCAGGCGCCGCGCGCGGAGCGGCCCCTGAGCCCCGAGCGGGCGCAGCCGACCCGGCGCGTCCCGGCCCCGCGCCCGCCGGCGCAGCTCCCTGGCGGCGGGTCGCCGGCCGGGGGCTCCTCCGGCGGCTCGGACATCTGCGCGCTGGGCAGGGAGTACGGCGGCTGGCCGGCGGACAGCGCGCAGGCGCGCATCTGCCGGGACACCTACGGCCGCTGAGTCGCACCCCGCCTCATCTCTGCCGGGGCGGTCCCGGTGCGCCGGGCGGCCTGCCGTCCTCACCCAGCCGTGCTTCCAGCCGGCGGACCGCGGCCCGGAGGCCCTCGCCGTACCGGTCGTCGGCGAGGGTGCGGGCGGCGCCGCGGGCGCGGTCCAGATGGGCGCGGGCCGCGTCGGGGCGGCCGAGGCGGAGGTAGTCGGCGGCCAGGTTCAGATGCAGCGACGGGTACAGGGCGCGCACCGCCGGGGCGCCGGCGTGGGCGGGGGTCCCGCCCGCCTCCTCGGCCGCCGTCAGCGCGCGCAGGTCCCAGGCCAGTTCGTCCTCGGGGTCGTCCTGGGTGTCGGCGAGGTAGTGGGCGAGGGTGCAGCGGTGCAGCGGGTCGCCGTGCTCGCCGATCTCCGCCCACAGGCCGAGGAGGCGGTGCCGGGCCTCCTCCCGGTCCCCCGCGTGGTGCAGCATCACGACCTGGCCGATCCGGGTGAGCAGGGCGTCCGGCGCCGCCTGCTCCTGTCGCTCCGTCACCGCGTCCTCCGCACCGTCGCCCGCTGTCGCCCGCTGTCGCCCGCTGTCGCCCCCGACGCTAACCGCAGACGGGGACGATTCCGGACAGGCCGCCTCGCGACGTGCCGGGGGCGGAGGCGAGGGCGATCAGCCCAGGTTCGGGATGGTCCAGTCGATCGGCTGGTGCCCCTGCGCGGCCACCGCCTCGTCGATCTGCGAGAACGGCCGGGAGCCGAAGAACTTCTTCGCGGACAGCGGCGAGGGGTGCGCCCCCTTCACCACCACGTGCCGGCTCTCGTCGATCAGCGGCAGCTTCTTCTGCGCGTAGTTCCCCCACAGCACGAAGACCGCCGGGTCGGGCCGGCCGGCCACCGCGCGGATCACCGCGTCGGTGAACAGCTCCCAGCCCCGCCCCTTGTGCGAGTTGGCCTCGCCCGCGCGGACCGTGAGCACCGCGTTGAGCAGCAGCACGCCCTGCCGGGCCCACGGCATCAGATAGCCGTTGTCCGGGACGGGCGTGCCCAGGTCGGCGTGCAGCTCCTTGTAGATGTTCCGCAGGGACGGCGGGATCTTCACCCCGGGCCGGACCGAGAAGCACAGCCCGTGCCCCTGGCCCTCCCCGTGGTACGGGTCCTGGCCGAGCACCAGGACCTTCACCTCGTCGTACGGCGTGGCCTCCAGCGCCGCGAAGACCTCCTCGCGGGGCGGATAGACGGGACCGCGCGCCCGCTCCTCCTCGACGAACTCGGTCAGCTCCTTGAAGTAGGGCTGCTGCAGCTCGTCACCCAGCACCCCGCGCCAGGACTCGGGCAGCATGGCGATGTCGGTCACGTCGATTCCCTTGCTCACGTGGTCGTTTCCAGCTCTCAGAACCTACCGGCGACCACTGACAGCCGGCCTCGCGGCCGGCTGTCAGGGCGCTCTACCAGCTGGTCTTCCGGGAGAGCTGCCAGAGCATCATGATCGTGGAGGGGTCCAGGGCACGCTCGGCGCCCGAGATGTCCCGGCTCACCGCCACGTACTGCCGGCCCTGCCACAGCGGGAGCAGCCGCGCGTCGTTCACCAGGATCTGCTGGGCCTCCTCGAACTGCTTCACCACGTTGCCCCGGTCGCTCTCACGGCGGGAGCTGGGCAGCAGGTCGTTGACGATCTTCTTCGCCTCGTACGGCGTGCCGAGCGCGTTCTGCTTGCCGACGAACGGGGCGATGAAGTTGTCCGCGTCGGGGAAGTCGGGGAACCAGCCACGGCCGAACACCGGGTACTCGCCCTTCTGGTAGCCCTCGACGTAGGTCTTCCAGGGGCGGCTCTTCAGCGTGACGTCGAACAGCTCCGACGCCTCCAGCTGCCGCTCCAGCTCCTTGAACTCCAGGGCGGTCTCGGAGCCGTAGCGGTCCGAGGTGTACCAGAGGGTGAGCGGCACCCGCTCGGTGATGCCGGCGTCGCGGAGGATCTCGCGGGCCTTGCCGGCGTCGGGCTCGCCGAAGTCGTCGAAGAAGCCGGTGGTGTGTCCGGTCAGGCCCTTGGGGACCATCGAGTACAGGGGGTCGACGGTGTCCTTGTACACCTTGTGCGCGATCGCGGCGCGGTCGACGAGCTGCGCGATGGCCTGGCGCACCGCCTTCTTCCCGGCCCACGGGTCCTTCGGGTTGAAGACCAGGTAGTTGATGTCGGTCCCGGTGCCCTCGATGAGCTGGATCTCCTCCTCCTTGGAGGTCCTGCCCTGCAGCTCGACGATGTCGCCCGCGGCCAGACCCCGGTAGGTGAGGTCGATGCGCTTGTCGCGCAGCGCCTTCACCATCGTGCCGGAGTCCTGGTAGTAGCGGATGGTGACCGCGTTGTTGTTTCGCTCGGCGTAGCCCTTGTACTTGTCGTTGCGGACCAGCCGGGCCTCCTTGCCCTCCTCGTACGACTGGAGGGTGTACGGGCCCGATCCGACGACGCTCTTGTCCTCGCGGAGCGACCCCGCCGGGTAGGAGTCGGGGTCGACGATCGACATCGCGGGGGTCGCGAGCACGAACGGGAACGTGGCGTCGGGCTTGTTGAGGTAGAAGACCACCTCGCGTTCGCTCGGCGCCTGGACCCGCTCGAGGCTGCCCAGCAGACCGGCCGGACCGCCGTTCACGTTGATCTGGCGGATGCGGTCGATCGAGTGCTTGACCGCCTTCGCGTCCAGTTTGCCGCCGTCGGAGAAGGTGAGTCCTTCGCGCAGCTCGCAGCGGAACACCTGGTTGGAGGTGTCGGAGAACTCGCAGTTCTCCGCCGCGTCCGGCTGCGGGGTCGTCGCGCCGACCGGGTAACTCAGCAGCGTTTGGTAGATGTTGCGGAACAGCTCCCAGGAGCTGTCCCAGGACGCGGCAGGATCCAGCGTGCTCGGCGAGCTGGTGGTTCCCACGACGATGGGGCCCTCGTCCTCCGGGCTGTCGGACGACAGGACGCCGCATCCGGTCACCAGGGACGATATGGACGCGATGGCCGCCACCCGCCGCAGGCATCGATTCCGGTTGAACACGCGCACGCTCCTCGATCTGCCATACCAAGGGTCGGCGAACGATACCGCAGTGACACGCCCCCTGACCCACCCCGGAACGGGCCGTGAGATCAACTGGCGGATGACTACGTTGTCACGGGCGTTTCGTGCCTAAAACGCCGACACGGACGCCGTTTTCGTCAACGGCGTCCGTGTCGGACGGGGCGGTGGTGACCGGTGCGCACGCGTGATGCGCGATCGGTGCGTACGGATCAGCCGACGCCGGCGTTGAGGAAGATGCCGCCGTCGACGACCAGGGTCTGGCCGGTGACCCAGTCCGACTGGTCCGAGGTGAGGAACGCGGCCGCCCCGCCGATGTCGGACGGCACACCGAGCCGGCCGAGCGGGTAGGACGCGGCGGCCTCCTCCTCGCGGCCCTCGTACAGCGCCTGGGCGAACTTGGTCTTCACCACCGCCGGGGCGATGGCGTTGACCCGGACCCTGGGCGCGAACTCGTGCGCCAGCTGCTGGGTGAGGTTGATCAGCGCGGCCTTGCTGACGCCGTAGGCGGCGATGAAGGGCGAGGGCGCGATGCCCGCGACGGAGGCGATGTTGACGATCGCCCCGCCGTTGTCCTTCTGCCAGGCGTGCCAGGTCTTCTGCGCGAAGCCGAGCGCGGAGATCACGTTGGTCTCGAAGACCTTGCGCGCCACGTTCAGGTCGAGGTCGGCGATCGGCCCGAACACGGGGTTGGTGCCCGCGTTGTTGACCAGGTAGTCGACCCGGCCGAAGGCCTCCATCACGCGCTCGACGGCGAGTGCCTGGTGGGCCTCGTCGTGCGCCTTGCCGGCCACGTATACGGCCCGGTCGGCGCCGAGCTGCTCCACGGCCTCCTTGAGGGCGTCCTCGTTGCGTCCGGTGATGCAGACCCGGTCGCCGCGCGCGACCAGCGCCTCGGCGACGCCGTAGCCGATGCCGCGGCTGGCGCCCGTGATCAGGGCGACCTTGCCGGTGGGTTCCACTGTCGTCATGTCCGGGTCCTTTAGTCGAGCGGTCCGCCGGCCACGTACAGCACCTGGCCGGAGACGAAGCCTGCCGCGTCCGCGGTGAAGAAGGCGATGGCGTTGGCGATGTCCTCGGGCTCGCCGACGCGGGCGACCGGGATCTGGGTGGCCGCGGCGGCCTTGAAGTCCTCGAAGCCCATGCCGACGCGGTCGGCGGTGGCCTTGGTCATCTCGGTCGCGATGAAGCCGGGGGCGACGGCGTTGGCGGTGACGCCGAACTTGCCGAGCTCCTTGGCCAGGGTCTTGGTGAAGCCCTGCAGACCGGCCTTGGCCGCGGAGTAGTTGACCTGGCCGCGGTTGCCGAGCGCGGAGGAGGACGACAGGTTGACGATGCGGCCGAAGCCGGCGTCCACCATGTGCTTCTGGCAGGCCTTGGACATCAGGAAGGCGCCGCGCAGGTGCACGTTCATGACGGTGTCCCAGTCGGAGACGCTCATCTTGAACAGCAGGTTGTCGCGCAGCACGCCCGCGTTGTTGACCAGGATCGTCGGGGCGCCGAGCTCCTCGGTGACGCGGGCGACGGCAGCCTCGACCTGCGCCTCGTCGGAGACGTCGCAGCCGACCGCGAGCGCCTTGCCGCCGGCGGCGGTGATCTTCTCGACGGTGTCCTTGCAGGCGGCCTCGTCGAGGTCCAGCACGGCGACCGCGCGACCCTCGGCGGCCAGTCGTACGGCGGTGGCGGCGCCGATGCCGCGCGCGGCGCCGGTGACGACCGCGACCCGCTGCTCAGTGGTGGACATTGCTGCTTCTCCTCGCCCTTGGGATGCGGCTCCTGCGGCCGCCCCCGATGCGATGAGCGACCGCTTAGTACCTTCAGCAGACGTGACGCTAGAAGCCCTGGCACCCGGTGTCAACGGCGCACCGCGCGTGTGTGATCCATTCCCCGCGGCCGGGCGGACCTCTCCGGCCTCCGGTTCACTTCCCCGGCACCCGATCGGCCCAGCGCTGCGCGCCGTGGCGGCCGGCGGAACCTAGCGTCGAAGCGCGAGCTCCCCGCGGCCGGAAAGGAGGCGCCCGATGCGCCGTCGCACCGGTGCCATAGGCACGCTGATCGCGCTCGCCGCGATCGTGCCGATGGCCGACATCGCCCACGCCCAGGACCTGGACTGCAGCGACTTCACCTACCAGGAGGACGCGCAGACCTTCTTCGAGATGGACCGCAGCGACCCGCACCGGCTCGACGAGGACGCCGGCCCGGACGACGGCATCGCCTGCGAGGCGCTGCCCCGCCGCGGCCTGACCTCCTCCACGTTCCGCCCGGCGACCCCGACCATGTCCCCGACGACGGCGGCCCCGACGTCCGCCCGGCCGACGTCCGCCCCGCCGACCCGGACCCAGACGCCGGCCGCCACGCGGACACCGACGGCCACGGCGTCCCCGACCCGCTCCCCGAGCCCGACGCCCACTCCCACGCGAACCTCCGCCGCCCCCACCCCGACCCGCGGCGTCCAGGGCGGCCTGGGCGGCGCCTCGGGCAACGGCCCGACGAGCTGGGACATCGGCATCGGCGCCACGTTCGTGAGCGGCGCGCTGCTGGCCACGGGCTACGTCCTCCGCCGCCGCCGCACCTGACACACACCGCCTGAGGGCGGCCGCGGGCGCCGCACCTGTTCGCCCGCGCCCCCGCACGGCGCCCCCGCGTCCTACCGGACCAGCAGGTCCAGCAGGCGTTCCGTCTCCGCCCCCGGGTCCGCCGTCAGGCCCGTGTGGACCGGGCCCGGCTGGACGATCGTCGAGCGGGGGGCGATCAGCCAGCGGAAGCGGCGGCCGGGGTCGTCGGCGGCCGCCTGGCCCGCCGCGTCGCCGCCCGCGCAGACACCCTCGACGGCGCGCAGCGCGGCCCGTACGCCGGGTACGTCGGCGGCGGGGTCGAGGGCCAGCAGCCGTGTCTCGTCGAGGTGGGTGCGGGCCCCGACGTAGGAGAGGGGCCGGCAGTACACCAGCACCCCCGCGTTGATGCGTTCGCCGCGTTCGACGCGCGGCACGACGTGCAGGAGTGCGTACTCGTAGACGTGCAGGTCGCTCACCGGTCCCCCTCGAGGCCCTCGATGCGGTGGTGGATCCCGGCGGCGCGGGCGAGCAGCGGGCGGGCGTAGGCGCGCCGGAGGTCGTCGGGGCCGTCGAAGCCGGGTTCTCCGGCCAGCCACACGTCGGGGACCTGGGCGGTGACCTCGGCAAGCAGGTCCTCGGTGATGCGCGGGGCGAGGTCCGCGGCGGCCGCGGCGACGTCCGGCGCGGCGCCCCGGAGGGCGTGGTCGGAGGCGTCGTAAGAGCGGGCGGCGGAGGCCTCGGCGCCGGGCCAGTTGTGGTGCCAGATCATGGTCGCGCCGTGGTCGATGAGCCACAGCTCGCCGCGCCAGCGCAGCATGTTGGGGTTGCGCCAGGAGCGGTCGACGTTGTTGACCAGCGCGTCGAACCAGACGATCCGCCCGGCCTCCTCGGGGCCCACCTCGAAGGCGAGCGGGTCGAAGCCGAGCGCGCCGGAGAGGAAGTCCGTCCCGAGGTTGGTGCCGCCGCTGGACTTCAGCAACTGCTGCACCTCCGGGTCGGGTTCGCCGAGCCCGAGCACCGGGTCGAGTTCCACGGTGACCAGGCGCGGCACCCGCAGCCCCAGCCGGCGGGCCAGTTCCCCGCAGACGACCTCGGCGACGAGCGTCTTGCGGCCCTGTCCGGCGCCGGTGAACTTCAGCGCGTAGGTGCCGAGGTCGTCCGCCTCGATCAGTCCGGGGAGCGAGCCGCCCTCGCGCAGCGGCGCGATGAATCGGGTCGCGATGACTTCCTTGAGCATCGCCCCAGGCTACTGGCGTGTCGCCGCACGTCGGAGGCGGCCCGGTGGCGCGTCGCCGGGGCCGACAGGCAACCGACAGCTGTGGCTTACGCCCCTCCGACCGCACGCAGGCGAAGCTCTCGGCACTGCCTGAACGGCCCGGGCCCGCCGACCGTACCTGTTTCCAGATCACGCTTCATCCCCGGAAGGGACACACCGGCTTGACTTCCTCCCCCGCCTAAGGGCAGGGGATTCCAGCGGTCGCCCGCTGGGGTTCCTGCTTCGCCGACGACCGCCCCGTCCGGGAGGACTCCCGTTGAGGTCTTACACCGTCTCCACAGGCAGACGCCGCCAGCCCGGCGGCCAGGATGTTGCGTGCCGCGTTCACGTCGCGGTCATGCACGGTGCCGCAGTCGCACGTCCACTCGCGGACGTTCAGCGGCATCTTCGCCGCGACCGTTCCGCAGGCCCCGCACAGCTTCGAGCTGGGGAACCAGCGGTCGATCACGACGAGTTCGCGCCCGTACCAGGCGCACTTGTACTCCAGCATCGAGCTGAGTTCCGTCCAGGCCGCGTCGGAGATGGCGCGCGCGAGCTTGCTGTTCTTCAGCAGGTTGCGGACGGTCAGGTCCTCGATCACGACCGTTTGGTTCTCACGGACGAGTCGAGTCGACAGCTTGTGCAGGAAGTCACGGCGCCGGTCGGCGATCCGCGCATGCACGCGGGCGACCCTCCTACGGGCCTTCTCCTGGTTCGCCGAGCCCTTCGCCTTCCGCGACAGCTCACGCTGCCTGCGGGCCAGCCGGGCGCGGTCCCGGCGCTCGTGCCGGGGGTTGGCGATCTTCTCCCCGGTGGACAAGGTCACGAGGGAGGTTATGCCGGCGTCCAGACCGACGGCGTTCGTGGTGGCAGGGGCCGGGGTGATGGTGTCCTCGCAGAGCAGGGACACGAACCAGCGCCCCGCAGCGTCGCGGGACACGGTTGCCGTGGTCGGCTCCGTCCTCTCGGGCAGCGGACGCGACCAGCGGATGTCCAGCGGCTCCGTCATCTTCGCCAGAGTCAGCCGCCCGTCGCGCCACTTGAAGGCGCTGCGGGTGTACTCGGCCGACGCCCGGGACTTCTTGCGGCTCTTGAACCGGGGGTACTTCGCGCGCTTGGCGAAGAAGTTCCCGAACGCCGTCTGAAGATGGCGCAGTGCCTGCTGGAGCGGGACGGAGGACACCTCCGTCAGGAAGGCGAGTTCCTCGGTCTTCTTCCACTCCGTCAGCGCGGCGGACGACTGCACGTAGGAGACACGGCGCTGCTCGCCGTACCAGGCCCGGGTGCGCTCCTCCAGCGCCTTGTTGTAGACGAGGCGGACGCAGCCGAACGTACGGGACAGCTCTGCCGCCTGCTCGTCCGTGGGGTAGAAGCGGTACTTGAATGCCCGTTTGACCCGCTGCGCCACACCTCACACCGTATCAGTTTCCGTGTGAGCGGCAGGTGTCGGCCGGTGGATGGCAGGCACCGGTCCACCCTGGCGGACCGGTTTCCCCTGCCCTGCTCCGCAGGAGCTTCGTTTCCGCCCCGGCCTGAAGGTCGGGGTACCCACGAAGGAGATTCTCGATGACCGTATCGTTCCAGCCCGCATCGGGACCCGCCCGCCGCACGGTGGTGGCGGCCGCGGGGGCGGCCGGCCTCGCCGTGGCGCTGACCGCCTGCGGAGGTTCCGACGACGACGCGTCCGCCGCCCCGGCCCAGTCCGGCGGCGCGGCGGACGACACCGCGAACGGCGGCGGCACGGGCGGGAGTTCCGGCGGCGACGCCGCCGGCGGCACGCCGCTCGCCTCGACCGCCGACATCCCCGAGGGCGGCGGCAAGGTCTTCGCCGACCAGAAGGTGGTGGTCGTGCAGCCGTCGGCGGGCGAGTTCAAGGCGTACTCGGCGACCTGCACCCACCAGGGCTGCGCGGTGAAGAGCGTCTCCGACGGGCTCATCAACTGCCCCTGTCACAACAGCAACTTCTCCGTCGCCGACGGCAGTGTGAGCAGCGGCCCCGCGACCAAGCCGCTGCCCGAGGTGGGGATCACCGTCGACGGCGACTCCATCACCCTCGCCTGAACCGCCGGACCCGTGCACGATGGGGAACCACGTGCACGGCACACGCACAGCACGACAGCAGAAGGGGCCGTCCGTATGACCGCCACACAGCGCCGGGGCCGCAAGATCATGATGACGCCCGGGGAGCTGGACGACTTCCTCACCGAACAGCGCACCTGCCGGGTCGCCACGGTGTCCGCCGACGGCATGCCGCACGTGAGCACCCTGTGGTTCGTGTGGGACGGCGTCTCGATGTGGCTGTACTCGGTGGTGCGCAGCAGGCGGTTCGCGGATCTGCGGCGCGACCCTCGGGTGGCGGTCGTGGTCGACACGGGCGAGGAGTACGACGAGCTGCGCGGCGCGGAGCTGTCCGGGCGGGTGGAGTTCGTGGGCGAGATCCCGCGCACCGGCGAGCTGCGGGCGGAACTGGACGTGCCGGAGACGCTGTTCGCCCGGAAGAATTTCGGCCTGGACGAGATGCCGCACGACGGACGGCACGCGTGGCTGCGGCTGACCCCGGAGAAGATCGTCTCCTGGGACTTCAGGAAGCTGTCGCAGCTGTCCTGACGGGAGCGCCGGGCTCCGTCGCGCCGGCCTGCGGGACGCCGGCCTCCGAGGAGCCATCCACGGGGGCGCCGTCCACGAGTGCGGCGCCCCCGACCCTCTCCCCCGCCGCCCGCAGCGCCCGCACCGCCGCCCGGATCGACGGGCGGCGGTCGGCGTCGGCGCGCCAGACGACGAACACGTGCCGCCGGACCCGCTGCCGCAGCGGCACGGTCACCACCCCGCCGGGCAGCGGATCGCGGCCCAGCAGCGGCGCCACGCACACCCCGAGCCCCGCGGCGACCAGGTTGAGCTGGGTGTGACTCTCGGCCGCGCGGTGCGCGACGATCGGCTCGACGCCCTTGGAGCGCAGGGTGAACATCAGCCACTCATGGCAGAACTCCCCCTCGCCCCACGTGATCCACTCGTCCTCGGCCAGCTCGGCGAGGTCGATCTCGTCCCGTCCGGCGAGCGGGTGGGCGGCCGGCAGGGCCACGTCGGCCGGGTCGTCCAGCAGCAGCGCCTTGACCAGCCCGTCGGGCAGCGGCATCGGCTTGTTGTACCAGTCGAGCACCACCGCGAGGTCGAGGTCGCCGCGGACCACGCCTCGGATGCCGTTCTCGGGCTCCAGCTCCCGCGACCGCACCCGTAGCGCCGGATGGCGTTCCTTCAGCTCGGCCAGCGCGGCCGGGAACAGCCCGCGCGCGGCGGTCGGGAAGGCGGAGATCCGCAGCTCGCCCGCGACCTGCCCGCGCTGCGCCTCCAGGTCGGCCTGGGCCAGCTCCACCTGGGACAGGATGCGCGCGGCGTGCTCGGCGAGCAGCCGGCCCGCGTCCGTGAGCCGCACCCCGCGCCCGTGCTTGGCGAGGAGCCGCTGACCCACCTCGCGCTCCAGCTTGGCCATCTGCTGCGAGACCGCCGAGGTGGTGATGTGCAGCCCCTCCGCCGCCCCGCTGACCGAGCCGTGCCGGGCGAGGGCGTCGAGGGTGCGCAGGCGCTCCAAGTTCAACATGTAAGCGATGCTACGAGATACTGCGTGCGATTTCTCGATTGTGCTACGAGGTAGGTCTGCCCCATCGTTACCGGCATGAGCAGTGTCACCGCGACCACCACCACCGCGCCGGATCCGGCCGACTCCGCGCCCGCCCCCGCCCGTCCGCGCCTCGACTGGCGGCTGCGTTTCGCCGCCCTGTCGCTGATCTGGGGCTTCAGCTTCCTCCTCATCAAGGTCGGCACACAGGGCTACGCCCCCTTCCAGGTCACCCTGGGCCGCCTGGCCTTCGGCACGGCCGTGCTGGCGGTCGCCATGGCGGTACGGCGGGAGGGGCTGCCGCGCGGCGCCCGCACCTGGATGCATCTCGCGGTCGCCGGTTTCCTGCTGAACGCCCTGCCGTTCTCGCTGTTCGCCTTCGCGGAGCTGACCATCCCGTCCACCCTGGCCGGCATCTGCAACGCGACCTCCCCACTGTGGGGCATGGCGCTGTCCCTGGTGGCGCTGCGCGAGGACCGGCCGACACGGGTGCGGGTGGCGGGACTGGGCCTCGGTTTCCTCGGGGTGCTGACCGTGCTGGGGGCGTGGCAGGGCTTCCAGGGCCTGGACGCGCGCGGCACGACGCTGGCCCTGCTCGCCTCCCTGAGCTACCCCGTCGGCTGGATCTACGTCCGCCGCACCCTCGCCGGCAGCAGCCACTCCCACCTGTCACTGACCGGGGGCCAGTTGCTGCTCGCGACGGTCCAGCTGGCCGTCGTCACCCCGCTGTTCACCTCCGTGCCGTCGAGCCTGGCGGTCGGCCCGCTGCTCGCGATCGCCGCGCTGGGCACGCTGGGCACGGGCCTGGCGGTCCTCGTCCAGTACGGCATCGTCGCCGAGGTCGGCCCGACCACCGGTCAGATGGTCACCTACTTCGTCCCGGTGATCGCCGCCGCGGCGGGCATCCTGCTGCTCGGCGAGACGCTGACCTGGTCGACACCGGTCGGCGCGGCGGTGGTCCTGGCGGGGGCGGCGCTCACACAGGTGAGGCCGCGGCGGGCGGAGTAGGGAGGTGGGGTGCCCCACGCGCGCCGCGCCCCCTCACGCGTACGTCCGCCGGTCCCCCTCTCCGGGCCGCACCGCCGCCGCGAGCGCCTCGGCCAGCGGCTCGATCTCCGTGTGCGTGAGGGTGGAGACGGTGACGCGGACACCCGGCGGCGTGTTCATCCGGAAGCGCGCTCCGGGGGCCACCGCCCAGCCGGCGTGCAGCAGCCGGGCGACCGCCCCGGTCTCGTCGGGGACCGGCACCCACAGGTTCATGCCGCTGCGCCCGTGCGCCGCGACCCCGCGCCGGTTCAGCGCCGCGGCCAGGGCGTCCCGGCGCTCCCCGTAGCGCGCCGCGACGGCCGCCGGGTCCACGGCGCCGTCGGCCCACAGCCGCGCCACCGCGCGCTGGAGGGTCAGGCTGACCCAGCCGGGCCCGAGCCGCTGCCTGCCGCGCACCCGGTCGAGGGTGAGCGCGTCGCCGGTGAGGACCGCGAGGCGCAGGTCGGGCCCGTACGCCTTGGCGGCCGAGCGGGAGAAGGCCCAGCGGTGCGTGACGCCCGCGAGGGGGTGCAGGGGCAGGTCGACGATGTGGTGCCCGTGGTCGTCCTCGATCAGCAGCGTCTCCGGATGGCCGGCGAGCACCGCGCGCAGCGCCTCCGCCCGCTCGGCGCTCAGCGCGGCGCCGGTCGGGTTCTGGGCGCGGTCGGTGACGATCAGCGCCCGCGCCCCGCCCTCCAGCGCCCTGCGCACGCCGTCGAGGAGGGGCCCCTCGTCGTCGAGGGCCACCGGCACGGTGCGCAGGCCGAGCGCCGGGACAAGGTCCAGCAGACTCCCCCACCCGGGGTCCTCCACCACGACCGCGTCCCCCGGCCGCAGATGGGCGGCGAGCACCCGCTCCACCGCGTCCAGCGCACCTGAGGTGACGGCGACCGGCCCGTGCGGCACGCCGTCGGCGTCCAGCCCGGCCCGCGCCAACCGCTCCAGTTCGGGGTCCACGGGTGCGTGCCCGTACAGCACCGGCTCCTTGTCGCCCTGGGCCGCGGCCGCGGCGAACGCCCCGGCCAGCGCCGGCAGCAGCGCGGGGTCCGGGTTGCCGTCGGACAGGTCGCGCACGCCCGGTGGGACCTCCACCCGGATCATCTCGCGTGCCGTGGTGGCCGGCTTGGGCCGCACCCGGCTGCCCCGCCGGCCCGCCGTCTCGATGACCCCGCGCTCGCGCAGGGTCCGGTACGCGGCCGCCACGGTGTTCGGGTTCACCTCGAGCCGCATGGCCAACTCCCGCATGGGAGGCAGCAGTTCACCTGGCTGCAGGGCGCCCTCCCCCACCGCCCGCTCGATGCTCGCGGAAATCTCCGCCGCGCGCCGCCCACTGATCCGATACTCTCCTAGCACAAACCACATTATGCACTAGTACAAGGGAGTCGGCCATGCAGGGGCCCCAGCCATCGCAGCAGCGACCCGAGACCTCCTACGCGCCCACCGAGCGCACCGTCCCCACCCGCTCCCCGCAGCGCGCGTCGTACGACAAGGACCTGGTGCACGCGATACTCGACGAGGGCTACGTCTGCCACCTCGGCTTCGTCCGGGACGGCGCCCCGGTCGTCCTGCCCACGCTCTACGGCCGCGTCGGCGAGGTCCTCTACGTCCACGGCTCCACCGGCTCCCGCCCGCTGCGGGCGGCCGGGCAGACCGGCCAAGGGCTTCCGGTGTGCCTCACGGTCACCCATGTCGACGGCCTGGTGCTCGCCCGCTCCGCCTTCCACCACTCGGTCAACTACCGCTCCGTGGTGGTGCACGGCACGGCGTACGACGTGAGCGACCCGGAGGAGAAGCGGCGGGCGCTCGACGCCCTCGTCGACCATGTCGTGCCGGGCCGCGCCGCCGACTCCCGCCCGGCCGACAAGAAGGAACTGGCCGCCACGGCGGTGCTCCGCCTCCCCCTCGCCGAGGTCTCCGCCAAGCTCCGCACCGGCGGCGTCAACGACGAGCCCGAGGACCTGTCCCTGCCCCACTGGGCGGGCGTCCTCCCGGTCCGCACGGCCTACGGCACCCCCGAGCCCGCCCCGGACCTGGCCCCCGGCACGGAGGTCCCCGGCTATCTGACCGCCCTGTGACCTGATCGATCCCTCCGGGCGACGTTCGCCTACGCCGGTCACGCCCGGGACGCGGTGGCCCGGGGCGACGTCCCGCGGGTGCCCCCGGCCGACCGGAGGCACCCTCGTTCACCTCACGCCGGAACGGCGTCCCCCCGTGCCCGTCGCGCCGCCCGCGCGTCCCGGGCCTCGCCTGCCGCCAGGCCCGCCACCGAGCCCAGCATCAGCAGGGTGCCGACCAGCGTGGCCGCCGTGAGCCGCTCGCCGAGCACAGCGACGGCGAGCACCGCCGCGCTGACCGGTTCGAGCAGCATGATCACGGACACCGTCGCCGACCGTACGACCGCGGCGCCCGCGAAGTAGAGGCCGTAGGCCAGCGCGGTCGGCACGGTCGCGACGTAGGCGAGCAGGAGCGACAACGCGCCCGGGGCATCGGTGTGCGGCACCAGTCCCTCCACCGCGGCGAACGGCAGGAGCACCAGGCTGGTGACGGCGAACGCCCCGACGGTCGCGCCGGACGCGTCGGTGCCGCCGTCGCGCCCCCACCACCGGGTGAGCAGGGTCATCGCGGAGTAGCCGGCGGCGGACAGCAGGGCGAGCAGGACGCCCGCCGGGTCCACCGTCGCGTCCCCGCCGCCGAGGACGAGCACCACGAGCCCGGTGAGCGCGCCCGCGACGGACGCGAGCCCGCCGCGCCCCAGCCGCTCGCCCATGGTGAGGCGGGCCCCGACGGCGATCAGCACGGGACCGGCGCCCAGGGTGACGACGGTGGCCACGGCCAGCCCTGTCGCCGACACGGCGGCGAAGTAGGCCGTCTGGAACACCGCGAGACCGATGCCGGTGGCCGTCGCCCGCGCCGCCCGGCGGCCCAGCGGTGCCGGAGCGGCGGCGCGGGAGCGTCCGAAGAGCAGCCGCGCCGCGTACAGCACGGCAAGGCCGACGGCGCAGCGCCAGAAGGACAGGGCGACCGGGCCCATGTCGCTGGTGCGGTACACCAGCGAGGCCGCGGCGCCCGCGGTGCCCCAGGCGGCACCGGCGACGACGAGGTAGATCAGGCCGCGCCCGACGGGCAGGCCGGAGACGTTGTTCGACACGTGTTCTCTCTCCGCAGAGGCGCGCATCACGCGTGTGCGTGGGCGCGGAAGTTCGGAAGGGAGCCCGGCTCAGGCCCCGCCGGGGCCGAGGGACCGGGATCCGCGGACTTCGTCTGCGGGCAGCACCGCGGCGCCCGGCACGCTGCCGGGCGCATCCGCCGGAGGGCCCGCCTCAGGCGGCCGGAGGCGGAAGAACACGTGCGCGCGTATGCATGACGAGCACCTTAGGCGGTGGTTCCGGGCGTGGACAACTCCCGTTCCGGACCGCCGCTCGCGACGGGCTTCTCCGGGGTCTTCGCCGGGGCGGAGGACTGGGCGATGAGGGCGCCGGCCAGGACGACCGCGCCGCCGACGATCTGCGGCGCCGACAGATGCTCACCGAGCAGCACCCAGGCGAGAACGGTGGCGATGACCGCCTCCAGACAGGCGACCACGCCCGCCACCTGCGGTGAGAGGCGGCGCACCGACAGCACGCCGGTGACGTACGCGGCGACCGTGGCGATCAGGACGATCCACCCCAGCAGCAGGAAGGCGGCGACGGGCGTGCCGTCCATCGCGGCGGTGCCGGTGAGCACGGACCAGTCCATGGACCAGGGCCGCGCGACCACGGTGAGCACGGCGGCGCCGATCAGCAGCCCGTACGCGATGACACCGAGCGGGTCGGGGGACTCCTCGCTGTCGCTGCCCTGGTCGGACAGGACGAAGTAACCGACCTGACAGCAGGCGGCGCCGAGCGCGAGCGCGAGTCCGAGGGCGTCGAAGCCGAGTCCTGCCCACACCTCGACAACGCAGGCGAGACCCCCCACGGCGAGCACCACGCCGACGGCGGCGGCACGGGTCACCGGCCGCCGCTGCACGAACCGCACCCAGCCGAGGACGAGGGCGGGCGCCAGGTACTCGACGAGCAGCGCGACGCCGACGGGGATGCGGGAGATCGCGGCGAAGTAGCAGGCCTGGACGCCGGCCACGGCGAAGAGACCGAACCCGGCGAGCAGCGCGGGCCGCCGCAGCAGCAGCCCGCGGTGGCGTACGGCGAGCGGCAGCATGACGAGCGCAGCGCCCGCCACCCGCAGCCATACGACGTGCAGCGGATCCAGCCCGGCCTCGATCAACGGCTTGGCCGCCACACCGGACCCGCCGAAGGCCACGGCGGACACCAGCGCGAGGGTGAGCCCCATGCCCTTGGGGTGAGTCATGAACACCGCCACATGATGCCAGCCCGCGACAGGACCGTCACCCCCAAGGCACCTGACCGATGAGGGCGCGAACTCACCCCGCGGCCCTGTGATCCACCCCCTTGATCACCTCGTGCGGCTCCACTCCCGCCCGCCGCACCACCTCAACGGCCCGAGCCTGCGGCTCCACGACGAGCTCGGCCAGCAGATCGGTCCCCCGCACAGCCCCCTCACCCCGCCGAGCGGCCCGCTCCCGTGCCCGCGCCACGCACACCGCCGCCAGCGGCGAGAACCCGGCCGCCCCCTCCACGACCGGCAGCCCGTCCGAGTCCTCGACGCTCCCCTGCCACCTCAGCCCGTACCCGATGCTGCGCTGCACCAGATACCCGAGCAGCCGCGCCACCGCGGCCCCCTCGCCGAACGCGGCCCGCACCTCGGGATCGGACTCGAGCAGGGAGTGCAGCAGATGGGCGGTGTCGATGTGCCGGTCGCCGCCCCGGACCACCCTGCGCCGGGCGCCGGCCACGACCTCCGCCAGCTCCGCGCCGAGCCCGGCGTCGTCGTCCGCGCCGCGGGCGGCCTGCGCCTGGGGCCACTGGGCCTGCTGCCGGGGAAGAGGGGATCGCACATCCCCCACCCCATCAGTCCGGGCCGCCCGGCACATCGGCGGCGGGACGCATCTCGGCGTCCCACAGGAAGGGGACGTCGCGTGGCGAAATCTCCTCCTTGGGAACGAGATCAGGGCGCACACACCCGAGGGGCGCACGCCACGCGGCGTACGCCCCTCAGACTCTCCCGGCCGGCGGCCACCGGCTCAGTGCTCGTCCGCGAGGATCAGATAGAGCTTCTTGCGAGCCTCGTTGATGACCCCGAGGGCCTTCTCCCGCTGTTCCTTGCTCCCCGTCTTCCAGACCTGCCCGAAGGCCTCCATCAGGCCGAACCCGGCCTGGCGGATCTCGCTCAGCGCCTCCCAGTCGACCCCGCGCGAGGCCTCCTCCCAGGGAGCCTCGGGGCCGTCCTCTGCGGCCGTGCGGCCGGCCTCGGTGAGGGAGAACAGCTTCTTGCCGCCCTCGGACTCGCTGACGATCAGGCCCTCGTCCTCCAGCAGCTGGAGGGTGGGGTAGACCGAGCCGGGGCTGGGCTTCCACGCCCCACCGCTGCGCTCGGCGATCTCCTGGATCATCTCGTAGCCGTGCATCGGGCGGTCCTTCAGCAGGGCCAGGATCGACGCGCGGACGTCACCGCGCCGCGCCCTCCCCCTGGGTCCGCCGCGCCCTCGGCCGCCCCAGGGGCCGCCGTGGCCGAAGCCGGGACCCCAGGGGCCGCCGGGTCCTCCCGGCCCTCCGGGCCCGAAGGGACCGAAGGCGGCACGCAGCCGCTCGAAGTCGCCGCGTCCGCCGCCCCGCGGTCCGCCGTGCCCATGACCGTGTCCGTGCTCATGACCGTAGCCACGCATCGCCATCACTCCATTCCATCGTCGATCTATTGCGATGCTTCAACGATATATCGGAAGAGCTCGCCCGACAAGACCCTTGTGCCGGGCGGCCGCCCGCCCTCTACCGTCGGGGCATGCGGATCCGAATCGTCGATGCCTTCACCGACCGTCCCTTCACCGGCAACCCGGCCGGAGTGCTGCTGCTCGACGCCTTCCCGGAGGACTCCTGGCTGCAGAACGTCGCCCTGGAGGTCAACCACGCCGAGACGGCCTTCGCCCACCCGCTGCCCGAGGGCGGCGAGGCCGACTGGGCGCTGCGCTGGTTCACACCGGTGACCGAGGTGGCCATGTGCGGCCACGCCACGCTTGCCACCGCACACGTCCTGCACGCCACCGGCGCCCACAAGGGCCCGGTGCGGTTCGCCACCCGCAGCGGCGTGCTGGTCGCCGGGACCGCGGAGGACGGCACCGTCGTCCTGGACTTCCCCACGGCCCCGCTCACCGCCGTCGACGTGCCCGAGGGCGTCGCGGAGGCGCTCGGCGCGCCCGTCCTGGCGGCGTTCGACACCGGCCCGCACGTCGGCGACCTGCTGGTCGAGCTGGCCGACGAGCGCACCGTGCGCGCCCTGCGCCCCGACCACAAGGCCTTGATGACGTACTCGGAGCGCGGGATCATCGCCACCGCCCGCGCCGAGGACCCGGCGTCGGAGCACGACTTCGTCTCGCGCTGCTTCTTCCCCAACGTCGGCATCGACGAGGACCCGGTCACCGGCAGCGCGCACACCGCGCTGGCCCCGTACTGGGCGCAGCGGCTCGGCCGCGCCGCCCTCACCGGGCTCCAGGCCTCACCGCGCTCCGGTCTCGTCCGCACCGAGGTGCGCGGCGCCCGCACCCTGCTGGGCGGGCGCGCGGTGACGGTCGTCGACGGCGAACTGCTGGCCTGAGTCCCGCCTCAGCTCACGCCGTCGGCAGCCAGCCGACCTTTCCCGCCAGCAGCGCGTACCCGACGAACGCGCCGATGTCGAGCAGGGTGTGCGCGGCCACCAGCGGCCCGACGCGCCCCCAGCGGCGGTACAGGTGGACGAACACCACGCCCATGACCATGTTGCCGACGAAGCCGCCGATGCCCTGGTACAGGTGGTACGACCCGCGCAGCACCGCGCTGCCCGCCATGGAGGCGGTGGGCGACCAGCCGAGCTGGTCGAGCCGGCGCAGCAGATAGCCGACGACGACGACCTCTTCGAGGATCGAGTTCTGCGCGGCCGACAGGATCAGCACGGGGTACTTCCACCACACCTCGGGCAGCGCCTCCGGCACCACGGTGAGGTTGATGCCGAGCGCGCGCACGGCCAGATAGAAGGCGATGCCGCTGCTGCCGATGACCGCGGCGATCGCGGCGCCCCGGCCGAGGTCGGACCAGGGCCGGGTGCGGTCGAAGCCGATGGTGCGCAGTCCGGCGCCCTCCCGCAGCAGCAGGTGCGCCACCAGGGCCACCGGAACCAGCGCGGTGGTGATGCCGAACAGCTGCCAGGCCAGGTCCAGCCAGGGGCGGCCCGGCGCGGCCGAGGCGTTGAGGGTGGCCGCCTGGTCCTTCAGTCCGCCCGGCCTGGTGACCGAGCCGATGAAGCTGATCAGCGCCGACACTCCGCTCGCGCCGAGCGACAGCGCGAGGACGAGCAGTGTCTCGTCCCGCAGCGTCCTCCGCGAGAGGGTCCGCTCCGGATACGCATCGGCCCCCGGGCCCGCCGCCTCCGCCTGCACACCTGCCTCCACATCACCGGTCGGTCCGATCAGTATGAAGGCAGGACCTGTGCGGCAGGCCGCGGGGCCGGGGCGCCGATCAGTCCCTCAGGGACACCGGTCAGGCCGTCGTCGGCACCGGTTCGGGCAGCCCCACCGGCCATGTGTGCACGGGCTCGCCCTGCTTGGTCAGCTCGCGGTAGCGGCGGGTGGTGGCCGCCAGCGCCTCGTCCCGGCCGAGTCCCGCGTCCAGCGCCCGGTGGAAGGTCGCGGCCTGCCAGGACGCGCCGTTCACCCGGCGCCGGCAGCGCTCCTCGATCACCCCGAGGTACCGGTCCCGGTCGGCGGGCTCGATCCCCCACGCGTCAAGACCGGCCTCGGCGAGCGGCAGCAGTTCCTCCCGTACGAGGGTGACCGCGTCCACCTCGCCCAGGCCGCCGAGGCGTCCGCGCCGGGGCCAGGTGAAGCGGGCGTCGATGCCGTCCTTGCAGGCGGCGTCGAAGTTCGCGGCGGCGGCCTCGAAGGGCAGCCGGCTCCACACCGGGCGGGCGTCCTCGGCGAGGGCGCGGACCACGCCGTAGTAGAAGGCCGCGTTCGCGAGCACGTCGGTCACGGTGGGGCCCGCCGGCAGCACGCGGTTCTCCACGCGCAGGTGGGGCACGCCGTCGGCGATGCCGTAGACGGGGCGGTTCCAGCGGTAGACGGTGCCGTTGTGCAGGACGAGTTCGGCGAGCGAGGGGACGCCGCCGCGGTCCAGCACCTCGAGCGGGTCCTCCTCGTCGCAGATGGGCAGCAGGGCGGGGAAGTAGCGCAGGTTCTCCTCGAAGAGGTCGAACGCCGAGGTCACCCAGCGCTCCCCGAACCAGGTGCGCGGCCGCACGCCCTGCGCCTGGAGCTCGGGCGGGCGGGTGTCGGTGGACTGCTGGAACAGCGGGGGCCGGGACTCGCGCCACAGCTCGCGCCCGAACAGGAAGGGCGAGTTGGCGCCGACGGCGATCTGCGCGGCGGCGACCACCTGCGCCGCGTTCCACACGTCGGGAAAGCGTTCCGGCGTGACCTGGAGGTGCAGCTGCACCGAGGTGCAGGCGGCCTCCGGCGCGATCGACTTCGAGGTGCACCTGAGGTGCTCCACGCCGTCGATGTCGAGGGTGAAGTCCTCACCGCGCGCGGCCACGATCTGATCGTTGAGCAGGGCGTAGCGGTCGACGTCGGAGAGGTTGGAGGAGACGAGGTCGTCGCGGTCGAGCGTCGGCAGGATGCCGATCATCACGATGCCCGCGTCCACCTCCTGGGCCTTGCGGTCGGCGTAGGAGAGCGAGGTCCGCAGTTCCTCGTCGAGCCGGTCGAAAACACGCCCGCCCAGCCGGTGGGGGGCGATGTTCACTTCCAGATTGAACATGGCGAGTTCCGTTTGGAAGTCACGGCTCGCGATGCGTTCGAGGACTTGCGCATTCAACATTTTCGGCATGCCGTCGGCGCCCGCGAGATTGAGTTCGATCTCCAGCCCCATCAGGTTCTTGGGGCGGTCGAACCGCTTCTCCTCCAGGAGTCGCTCCAGGCCCGTCAGGCACCTGCTGAGCTTCTCGCGGTAGCGCTGGCGATCGGACAGGTCGAACTGACCTGCCACGACCTTTTCCCCCATCGAAGCGTCCCTCCTCGGATGGCGTACCGAAGATCGGCCGCCGGGGTCCCGGTCCACAAGCAAGGATGCCCCGCGGATGCGATCGATAACGCCCCGGATCCATGTGGCGCGCGCTACTCTGGTCGAGGTGTCCAGTGGCACATTCACGGGGCAATACGCGGGAACGCGTATCACGGCACGGTTGCGAACTCGTGAAAAGCGCCGACCGGAATGGGCCGACCGCTCGGCGGTCATTGCCCGAGGTCAGTGCGGTGAACCCTTTGGGAAATCGGCATCTTTTTCGCATATCGCCGACCTGAAATATCCTTGCCGGAGCTGCCGGAGAGAGCTAGACGAAACATAGTCTCAACCCGTGTCGTATAAACTTCGTGCACAAGGCAGAACCAGGTTGGCGCCCACGGTCGAGTGATCCAGCCGTGAGACGGTGTGCGGCTCTCCTCACCCCCGTCTCCCGCCCAGACCCTCCGGGCCCCCGCCTCTCTGACCTTCGCGAGCTGACAGCGCCGTCCGCACCGCCACGCCCCGCCCTCGCGCCACTGTGCCTTCGAATGAGAGGCGACCCACCATGCCGCTGCACGTACCCCCGGCTCCCGCGCCCGCACTGCGTTCCGTCCTGACCGCGCTCTCGTCGCCGACCGCCGTGCGCGACGCCCGAACTCCCTCCCTGCTCCGCGCCCAGGGGCCCGCCTCACCCGACCTCCCGCTGCCCGTGCACGTCCTCGACCGGGTCACCGCCGACGGCGAGACCTCGACGACGCTCGCCGGATGGCGCTTCCTGATCCGCACCGGCGACCGCGCGGTGGCCGCCGCCGACACCGTGCTCACCGCCGACGGATGGACCTTCTCCCGCTTCTTCGAGGGCCCGTACATCACTGCCACCGAACTGGCCCTGCGCCAGGCGGAGACCATGGCGCAGCCGTACCAGCCCCGCCTGCTGTCGGTGCCCGGCCTGTACATGCTGGCGCTCTGGCTGCACGGCGACACCGAGGCGGACGGCGCCGCCGGCGTCCCGGCCGCCACCGATCTGCTGGTGCCGCTCGCACCGGCCCCGCCCGGCATCGCGGCCCACCGGCCGCACCGGGTCACCGATCTGCTCCCGGTGCTCACCCACCGCGTGACGCCCACCCGGCTGCTCGGCTCACCCGCCTGACCCGCCCGCTCCCGCACCCCGTCGCCCCCACCCGGGCGGCGGGGTGCGCGCGTCGGGTGACACTGCGTACGCATGTGCGGACCAGTCCCGTCCGGCCATTGCGAACCACCCGAAAGGACAGTGCAGTTGGGATGAACCGTCCGCGCGGGTGACGCGTCATGAACCTGTGAGGGGCGGTGCCGCGAAATGCCTGCGGATCCTCGTCCGTGGGGCAACACTGGATTCCGACCGACTCATCACCACGGGGGCGGCCATGAACGACGATTCACGCCGCGCAACTGACACGACAGCCCACACACAGGTCATCACAGAGCGAGAGAACCCACCCATGTGCCAGCACCAGCCACCGTGCCCCTCAGCCGACTCCGCCGACCGGGAATCCGCCCGTCTCGTGGCGCACCACCCGGAGCAGGGCTGGAGCCTGCTGTGCAACGGTGTGGTCCTCTTCGAGGACACCGGTGAACTCCTGCCCGACGGCAGGGTCATCGCCCCGCAGCGGTCCCGGGACGTCACGCTGACGTCCGCCTGAGCACGGCCGGGCGGGACGGGGACCGCCCGGGGATCACAGGGGCCGGACCGCGGGACGACGCCTCCGCGACCCGGCCCCGAAGCGTGTGCACGGCTCCTCACCCACCGTGTCCCGGCGGAAGGGCACGGTGACGGCCGCCGCGCAGGACCCGCGGTGTGACCGGTGCCGCCTTTCCCCACGCGCCCGCCTTCCGGAAGACTTCTGGAAGTTTCGCGGGTTCCGTCTCGGAGGAGGGGCAAGTGGCAGCACAGGAGACCGACGCCGGGAGCAGGATCACGATCACCGAGATCGCCCGGCAGGCCGGGGTCTCCGTGCCGACCGTCTCCCGCGTGGTCAACGGCCGCTCCGACGTCTCCCCGCAGACCCGCGCCCGGGTCGAGGACCTGCTGCGCCGTCACGGCTACCGCCGGCGCCCCGCCTCCTCCCCCTCCCGCGCAGCGCTGCTCGACCTGGTCTTCAACGACCTCGACAGCCCCTGGGCCGTGGAGATCATCCGCGGGGTCGAGGAGGAGGCGCACACCGCCGGCGTGGGCACCGTGGTGTCGGCGGTCCACGGGCGTTCCGGCGACGCGCGCGAGTGGATCCGCACCCTGCGGGCGCGCGCCTCGGACGGCGTCATCCTCGTCACCTCCGCCCTGGAGTCCTCCCTCCACGAGGAACTGCGCATCCTGGGCGTCCCGCTGGTGGTCGTGGACCCGGGCGGCTCCCCCGGCCTGGACGTCCCCACCATCGGCGCCGCCAACTGGTCCGGCGGCCTCGCGGCCACCCAGCATCTGCTGTCCCTCGGGCACCGCAGGATCGGCCTGATCGCCGGCCCGCCGCGGCTGCTCTGCTCCCGCGCCCGTCTCGACGGCTACCGGGCCGCGCTGGAGGGAGCGGGCGTCACTCCCGACGACACGCTCGTGGTGCCCGGCGACTTCCGCCCCGAGTCCGGCCACGCGGGCTGCCACGCCCTTCTGGATCTGCCGGAGCCGCCCACCGCGGTCTTCGCCGCCGGCGACCAGATGGCGCTCGGGGCGGTCGAGGCGCTGCGCGGCCGGGGGCTGCGGGTGCCGCAGGACATGAGCGTCGTCGGCTTCGACGACCTCCCGGAGGTGCGCTGGTCGGCCCCGCCGCTCACCACGGTCCGCCAGCCGCTCGCCGACATGGGCGCCCTCGCCGTCCGTACGGTGCTCCGCCTCACCCGCGGCGAGCAGCCGGACTCGCCCCGCGTGGAGCTCGGCACCGACCTGGTGGTGCGGGCGAGCACGGCACCGCCCGCGTCGTAGCCGGTACGCCCGCGGCGACCGCGGCACCCTATCGTGACCGGCATGCAGTCCTACACGATCGGCCAGGCAGCGCGGCTGCTCGGCGTCAGCCCGGACACCGCACGCCGCTGGGCGGACGCGGGACGCCTCACCACCCGCCGCGACGACGCCGGGCGCAGGGTGGTCGACGGCCGTGACCTGGCGGCGTTCTCCGTAGAGCTGGCCAAGTCGGCCACGACCGAGGAGGACACCCCGTACACCTCCGCCCGCAACGCGTTCCCCGGCATCGTCACGGCGATCAAGCTCGGTGACGTCGCCGCCCAGGTGGAGATCCAGGCGGGCCCCCACCGCCTGGTCTCCCTGCTCACGCGGGAGGCGGTCGAGGAACTGGGCCTGGAGGTCGGTGTGGAGGCCACGGCACGGGTGAAGTCGACGAACGTCCATATCGACCGCACCTGAGCATCCCGCTCAGGCACGCATCTGCGAATCCCACACGCCGAACGACCTCGCTCATACGGACGCATAGGTGCCATGGACCTCGCAGATGCGTCATGATGAGGAGGCGCGGGGCCGGCGCCCCGCCGACGTCCGCCGCCGTCAGGGAGTGCCTGCGCATGATCCGTTCCGCCCGCCGCGCCGCCGGCCCGGCCGCCCTCGCACTCCTGACCGCCCTCGGGCTCACCGCCTGTTCCCCGTCCTCCTCGTCGGCGAGCGGCGACGGCGGTCCGAGCGGCACCGTGACCGTCTTCGCCGCCGCCTCGCTGGAGGAGAGCTTCACGGCGCTGGGCGAACGCTTCGAGAAGGAACACCCCGGCACCGAGGTGACCTTCAACTTCAACGGCAGCGACTCCCTGGCCGCCGGCATCGTGGGCGGCGCCCCCGCGGACGTCTTCGCCGCCGCCAGCCCCGCCACCATGAAGCGCGTGACGGACGAGAAGCTCACGGCGGGCGACCCGGTCACCTTCGCGCGCAACCGCCTGGCCATCGCCACCGCCCCCGGCAACCCGCATGGCGTCGGCTCCCTGAGGGACCTGGCCGCGCCCGGCCTGAAAGTCGTGCTCTGCGACGAGACGGTGCCGTGCGGAGCCGCTGCCCGAAAGGCCTTCACGGCGGCCGGGGTCGAGGTGACGCCCGCCTCCTACGAGCAGGACGTGAAGAGCGCCCTGACCAAGGTGCGGCTCAGCGAGGCGGACGCCGCCGTCGTGTACCGCACGGATGTGAGGGCGGCCGGTGACAAGGTGGACGGCGTGGACTTCCCGGAGGCCGCCCAGGCCGTCAACGACTACCCGATCGCCCTGCTCGAGCACGCCCCCAACGCCTCGGCCGCGCGGGCCTTCGTCGCGCTCGTGACATCACCGGAGGGGCAGAAGGTGCTCGGGAAGGCCGGGTTCCTCGCGCCGTGACCACCACCGCCCCGGACACCCCCCGCACGGCCCGCCGCCCCCGCGCCCCCGGCCGCGGTGTCCCGCTCGCCCTCCTCGCGCCCGCCCTCGTCGGCCTGGCGTTCCTCCTGGTGCCCCTCCTGGCCCTCGTCGTCCGGGCGCCCTGGCGCGACCTGCCCGAGCAGCTGACCAGCCCGGCCGTCTGGGACGCGCTGCGTCTGTCCCTGGTCTGCGCGACCACCGCGACCGCGCTGAGCCTGGTCGTCGGGGTGCCGCTGGCCTGGCTGCTGGCCCGCACCGACTTCCCCGGGCGGAGCCTGGTGCGCGCCCTGGTGACGCTTCCGCTGGTGCTGCCGCCGGTGGTCGGCGGTGTCGCCCTGCTGCTGGCGCTGGGCCGCAACGGCATCGTGGGCCGCCTGCTGGACGAGTGGTTCGGCGTCACCCTGCCGTTCACCACCGCCGGTGTGGTGCTCGCGGAGACCTTCGTCGCGCTGCCGTTCCTGGTGATCAGCGTCGAGGGCACGCTGCGGGCGGCCGACCCGCGGTTCGAGGAGGCGGCGGCCACCCTGGGCGCGTCCCGCTTCACCGCCTTCCGCCGGGTCACCTTGCCGCTGATCGCCCCGGGTGTCGCGGCCGGCGCCGTGCTCGCCTGGGCCCGCGCCCTCGGCGAGTTCGGCGCCACGATCACCTTCGCCGGGAACTTCCCGGGCCGCACCCAGACCATGCCGCTCGCGGTCTACCTCGCCCTGCAGAACGACCCGGCCGCCGCGATCGCCCTCAGCCTCGTGCTGCTCGCGGTGTCGGTGGCCGTGCTTGCGGGGCTGCGGGACCGCTGGACGAGGGCCGTCTGACCCATGCCGAAGCACCCCGCAGCCCCGCCCCAGGGCCTCGACGCACACCTCGTCGTCGAGCGCGGTTCCTTCCGCCTCGACATCGCGCTGACGGCCGCCCCCGGTGACGTGGTCGCCCTGCTCGGCCCGAACGGGGCGGGCAAGACCACCGCACTGCGGGCCCTCGCCGGACTCGCGCCCCTCACCGGCGGCCGTCTGCGCCTGGACGGCACGGACCTCGCCCGCACCCCGCCCGAATCCCGTCCGGTGGGCGTCGTCTTCCAGGACTACCTGCTGTTCCCGCACCTGACCGCCCTCGACAACGTGGCGTTCGGCCCGCGCTGCCGTGGCGCCGGCAAGGGCGAGGCCCGTGCGCGGGCCGCCGCGTGGCTGGAGCGGATGGGGCTGGCCGGGCACGCGGGCGCCAAGCCGCGGCGGCTCTCCGGCGGCCAGGCCCAGCGCGTGGCGCTCGCCCGGGCCCTGGCCACAGAGCCGCGCCTGCTGCTCCTGGACGAGCCCCTCGCCGCCCTCGACGCCCGCACCCGGCTGGAGGTACGGGCGCGACTGCGCCGCCACCTGGCCGACTTCGAGGCGGTCGCGATCCTGGTGACGCACGACCCGCTGGACGCGATGGTGCTGGCCGACCGGCTGGTCGTCGTGGAGCACGGCCGGGTGGTGCAGGAGGGCGCGCCCGCCGACATCGCCCGCCACCCGCGCACCGAGTACATCGCCCAGCTCGTCGGGCTGAACCTCTACCGCGGCCTGGCGGACGGCCACACCGTACGGCTCGACGCGGGACCGGAGGTGAGCACCACGGAGGACCTGTCCGGGCCCGCGTTCGTCGCGTTCCCGCCCGGCGCGGTCACCCTGTACCGGGACCGGCCCACCGGCTCCAGCGCGCGCAACCTGTGGCGCTGCGAGGTGGCGGGGCTGGAGAGCCACGGCGACCAGATCCGCGTGGAGCTGACCGGCGAACTGCCCCTGGCCGCCGACCTCACCGCCGTCGCCGTGGCCGAACTGGGCCTGCACCCGGGCGCACCGGTCTGGGCGGCGGTCAAGGCCACGCAGACGCACGCCTATCCCGCCTGACGCGCCCCCGGACACGCGGAGGGGCCCCGCCCGGACCGCCCGGGCGGGGCCCCTCACGTCCGCGTGGGTCAGTCCTCGTACGCGTCCAACGGCGGGCAGGAGCAGACCAGGTTGCGGTCGCCGTAGGCCTGGTCGATGCGGCGCACCGGCGGCCAGTACTTGTCGGCGGCGCTCACCTCGCCCGGGAACACGGCCTCCTCGCGGGTGTAGGCGTGCTCCCACTCCCCACCGAGCACGGACGCCGTGTGCGGGGCGTTGCGCAGCGGGTTGTCGTCCGCGGGCCACTCGCCGGAGCCGACCTTCTCGATCTCGGCGCGGATGGCGATCATCGCCTCGCAGAACCGGTCGAGCTCGGTGAGGTCCTCGGACTCGGTGGGCTCGATCATCAGCGTGCCGGCCACCGGGAAGGACATCGTCGGCGCGTGGAAGCCGTAGTCGATGAGGCGCTTGGCCACGTCGTCGACCGTCACGCCGGTCGCCTTGGTGAGCGGGCGCAGGTCGATGATGCACTCGTGCGCGACCAGCCCGCCGGGGCCGGTGTAGAGCACCGGGTAGTGCGGCTCGAGGCGCTTGGCGATGTAGTTGGCGCTGAGCACGGCCACCTGTGTGGCCCGCTTCAGGCCCTCGCCGCCCATCAGCCGGACGTACGCCCAGGAGATGGGCAGGATGCCCGCCGAGCCCCACGGGGCCGCCGAGATGGGTCCGACGCCCGTCTCCGGTCCGGCCTCCGGCTGCAGCGGGTGGTTCGGCAGGTACGGGGCGAGGTGGGCGCGGACGCCGACCGGGCCGACGCCGGGACCGCCGCCGCCGTGCGGGATGCAGAACGTCTTATGCAGGTTCAGGTGGGAGACGTCGCCGCCGAAGTGGCCCGGCTTGGCCAGGCCGACCAGGGCGTTGAGGTTGGCGCCGTCGACGTACACCTGGCCGCCGGCCTCGTGCACCTGGGCGCAGATGTCGGCGACGTGCTCCTCGAACACGCCGTGCGTCGACGGGTACGTGATCATCAGCACGGCCAGCTCGTCGCGGTGCTGCTCGATCTTGGCGCGCAGGTCCTCGACGTCGACCTCGCCGTTCTCGGCGGTCCTGACGACGACGACCTTCATGCCGGCCATCACGGCGGACGCGGCGTTGGTGCCGTGCGCGGAGGACGGGATCAGGCAGACGGTGCGCTGCTCGTCGCCGTTGGCGCGGTGGTAGCCGCGGACGGCGAGCAGACCGGCCAGCTCGCCCTGGGAGCCGGCGTTGGGCTGGAGGGACACCTTGTCGTAGCCGGTGACCTCGGCGAGACGGTCCTCCAGCTCGCGGATGAGCGTGAGATAGCCCTCGGCCTGCTCGGCCGGGACGAACGGGTGCAGCTGGCCGAACTCGGGCCAGGTGACCGGCTCCATCTCGGTGGTCGCGTTGAGCTTCATGGTGCAGGAGCCCAGCGGGATCATGCCGCGGTCCAGCGCGTAGTCGCGGTCGGCGAGGCGGCGCAGGTAGCGCAGCATGGCCGTCTCGGAGCGGTGCTGGTGGAACACCGGGTGGGTGAGGTAGTCGTCGGTGCGCAGCAGCGCCTCCGGCAGGGCGTCGGACGCGGAGGCGTCCAGCGCCTCGACATCGGCCTGCACGCCGAAGGCGCGCCACACGGCGGAGACCTGGTCGCGGGTGGTGGTCTCGTCGCAGGCGACGGAGACGGTGTCGGCGTCGACGAGGCGCAGGTTGACGCCGTGGTCACGGGCGGCGGCGACGACCTCGGGGGCCCGCCCGGCGACCCGCACGGTGAGGGTGTCGAAGTAGGAGCCGTGGACCACCTCGGCGCCGCCGGAGCGCAGGCCCTCGGCGAGGATCGCGGCGTAGCGGTGGGTGCGGCGGGCGATGGTCCGCAGGCCCTCGGGGCCGTGGTAAACGGCGTACATGCCGGCCATGACGGCGAGCAGCACCTGCGCGGTGCAGATGTTGCTGGTGGCCTTCTCGCGGCGGATGTGCTGCTCACGCGTCTGCAGGGCCAGGCGGTAGGCCTTGTTGCCGTCGGCGTCGACGGAGACGCCGACGAGGCGGCCGGGCAGGCTGCGGGCCATCTTGTCCTGGACGGCCATGTAGCCGGCGTGCGGTCCGCCGAAGCCCATGGGGACGCCGAAGCGCTGCGTGGTGCCCACCGCGATGTCCGCGCCCAGCTCGCCGGGGGACTTCAGCAGGGTGAGGGCGAGCAGGTCGGCGGCGACGGTGACGAGCGCGCCGCGCTCGTGTGCCTGGTCGATCACCGGCTTGATGTGCCGGACGGCGCCGGACGCGCCCGGGTACTGGATCAGGACGCCGTTGATCTCACGGCCGTCGAGCTCGGCGGGGATGCCGTCGCTCAGGTCGGCGACGACGACCTCGACGCCGGTCGGCTCGGCGCGGGTCTCGATCACGGCGACGGTCTGCGGCAGGGCGTCCGCGTCGACCAGGAAGAGGCCCTTCTTGTTCTTGCCCATGCGCCGGGACAGCGCCATCGCCTCGGCGGCCGCGGTGCCCTCGTCGAGCAGGGAGGCGCCGGACGTGGGCAGGCCGGTGAGATCGGCGACCATCGTCTGGAAGTTCAGCAGCGCCTCGAGCCGGCCCTGCGAGATCTCCGGCTGGTACGGCGTGTACGCCGTGTACCAGGCGGGGTTCTCCATGACGTTGCGCAGGATGACGGGCGGGGTGAACGTGCCGTAGTAGCCCAGGCCGATCATGGAGCCGAGGACCTGGTTGCGGCCGGCGAGGGCGCGCAGCTCGGCGAGCACCTCGGCCTCGCTGCGGGCGCCCGGCAGGTCCAGCGCGTCGGCGTTCTTGATCACGTCGGGCACGGCGGCGGCGGTCAGCTCGTCGAGCGAGCCGTAGCCCACCTGGGCCAGCATCTTCGCCCGGGCCTCGTGGTCGGGGCCGATGTGGCGCTGCTCGAAGGGGATTCCCTGTTCGAGCTCGGAGAGCGGGGTGCGGGGGGCAGTCATTGAGGAGGCCTCCTGGTCCGACGACCTTCGAGGGGCACCACGGCGCAGGTGCCCGGACGGCCTCCCCCTCTGTCATCTCAACCTGAGAGTTTCACCGGAACGCCGAGGGCGGTCCGGTTTTCACCGTCGGTGAGAGCGGAAGCCGTCGACACCCGCCCTGCTTTCCAGAGTGACCTCGTCCGTGCGGTACGTGTGCCTGAGAGATTCCGGGGAGGATTTGCTCCTTCGGCGCCTCCGGTGGTGCCTGGAGGACTCTCCCGCACGGGATCAGCGGCCGTTGCCAGCCTACCAGCGAGGTCCGGACCCCGGCCTTCGAGTGGCCGTTCCGCCGATTGTGCCGTTTTGTGGTGCTAACGGATGACTCGCGAGGAGTGGAGGGCCTGTGCAGACCGACATCGACCCGCGTCACCTCATCGGCCGCAAGGCGTACGACCGCAACGGCACCCGCATCGGCACGATCGACGAGGTCTACCTCGACGACGCCACCGGTGTGCCGGAGTGGGCGGCGATACGCACCGGCCTGTTCAGCCGGGACGCCTTCGTGCCCCTGGAGCCCAGCGAGCTGGTCGACGGGGCCCTGCACGTGCCGTTCGAACGGTCCCTCATCAAGGACGCCCCCGACTTCGGCGTCGGCCGCCATCTGTCCCCGGAGCAGGAGCTCCAGCTGTACCACCACTACGGCCTGGACGTGGCCTTCCCTCCCCCGCTCCCGGACCGCGACTTCGGCAAGCTGGCGGGCCAGGAGGGACACGCCTGACGCCACCGGGGGCGGCGGTCTCTCGGAACCTGTGCCTGGGCCGGCCCGCGGCGATCTGCACCACCCTCGCCCACGGCGGGTGGCCGGCTCCACCGGCAGCGGGTCAGGCTTCCAGCGGCCGAGGCCGCGACGGCGCGTCCGGTGTCCCCCGGGTCGTCGTCTCGAGCAGGTCCGGTGGATCGTCCACCAACGGCAGCGGGTCCGCGGGCTCGAGCGCCGGGTCGTCGACGCGAAACGTCTTCACACGGCCCGGCGCCGAGCCGGGGGTCTCGAAGCGGACCGTCACGCGGCCCAGTCCGCTGCCCTGCACCCACCCGTGCCCGTGCTCGGCGTGCCGGACGTCGTGGCCCGCGGGCCAGCGCCGCTCGGCGGGGGTCTCCGGGCGCGGCTCGGGCGCCGTCTCGGGTTCCTCGCCCTCCGGCGTCTCCTCCCCCGCACCGCCCGCCGCCTGGGCGAACAGGTCCTCCTGCGTGTAGTCCGCCAGCCCGCTGACGCCGACGCCCAGCAGCCGTACGCCGCCCGTGGTGTCCACCGAGTCCAGCAGCCGCGCAGCCGCCTCCCGGACGACGGCCGGGTCGTCGGTGGGGCCCCGCAGCGTCTCGGACCGGGTCAGCGTGGAGAAGTCGTACCGCCGCACCTTCAGCACGATGGTGCGTCCGGACAGCCCCGCGCCGCGCAGCCTGCGCACGCAGCGGTCGGCGAGCCGCTGCACCTCCAGGCCGACTCGCACCCGGTCGTGGATGTCCACGTCGTACGTGTCCTCGACGGACACCGACTTCGTCTCGCGCTCGGCGACGACGGGCCGGTCGTCGCGGGCCAGCGCCATCGCGTACAGCGCGTGCCCGTGCGCCTTGCCCAGCAGCCGCACCAGTTCGTCCTCGCCCGCCTCGGCGATCTCGCCGACCGTGTGGATGCCGGCCCGCCGCAGATGGTCGCCGGTGGCGGGTCCGACACCCGGGAGGGTCCGCACCGGCATCGGCTCCAGCATCGCGCGCTCGGTGCCGGGCTCGATCACGACCAGCCCGTCCGGCTTCGCCTCCTCCGAGGCGATCTTCGCCAGCATCTTGGAGGCGGCCAGCCCCACGGAGCCGGTCAGTCCCGTGACCGCGCGGATGTCGGCGCGCAGCTTCGTGCCGGCCAGCCGCGCCGACCGCTCGTCCCACGCCGTGCCCCCGGCCTCCAGATCGACGAACGCCTCGTCGAGGCTGAGCGGCTCCACCAGGGGCGACAGGGCGCGCAGCAGCGCCATCACCTGGTCGCTGATCGAGCGGTACAGCGCGAACCGGGGCACCAGATACGCGGCGTTCGGCGCGAGCCGCCGGGCCTGGGACATGGGCATCGCGGAGTGCACGCCCAGCACGCGCGCCTCGTATGAGGCGGTGGCGACCACGCCACGAGGCCCGAGACCGCCCACGATCACGGCCTTGCCGCGCAGACTCGGCTTGGACGCCTGCTCCACCGAGGCGTAGAAGGCATCCATGTCGAGATGCAGGATCGTGGGAGCGGATCTCACATCTCCGATGCTGCCCTACGCCACTGACAACGTCCTCGTCGGGCCGGGCCCCGCGCGGCGCGGGCTCAGACCGCGCGGTTCCTGCGCCGGGCCAGCTCGTCCATCGGGTTGTGGCCGATCAGGGTCTCCCCCGTGTCGACACGCTCGCCGTGCAGCTGCGACAGCGCGCTCTCGACGTCCCGCCACACCACGCCCACGGCGATGCCGAAGACGCCCTGGCCGCCCTGCAGCAGGGCGTGGACCTCGTCGGGCGACGTGCACTCGTAGACCGTCGCGCCGTCGCTCATCAGCGTCATGCGCTCCAGGTCGCTGAAGCCGCGCTCGCGCAGGTGCTGGACGGCGGTGCGGATGTTCTGCAGGGACACGCCGGTGTCCAGGAACCGCTTCACGATCTTCAGCACGACGACGTCGCGGAAGCTGTACAGCCGCTGTGTGCCGGACCCGTGGGCGGGGCGCACGCTCGGCTCGACCAGCCCCGTGCGCGCCCAGTAGTCGAGCTGGCGGTAGGTGATGCCGGCCGCGGCGCAGGCCGTGGGCCCCCGGTAGCCGATCTCCTCGGTCGCCATGGCCGCCGCCCCTCCACCGCTCGGAACGGCCGTCGGTCGCTGCGGAGCGGGCTCGATCGCACCGCCGCGCGCGGGATGGCCCCCGCCCGAGCGGAGCGGAGAGCTCTGGGGAGGATACGGCCCGCCCGCCCCGAAAACGCGTCCGGGGGCACCCCCCGCCGTACCGTCGCCGCTGCTTCTCACGCCGACCTCCGTCCTTGACCTGCCTCCTCGACGGTAGGCAGTCACCAAGGGTGCGTCAACGATCGCCACACTCGGCACGCCGAGTGATAATCACCCTAAGAGTGGTTTCCCGTACCCCGTCGCGGGGAAAGGCTAGCCGAATGTTCTCGGCGCGGGCCGCGACCGACGCCAGGTCCGCGGGAAACGGCTCACTGGTTGCTGCTCCCGAAGTCCTCGGGCGAGATCTGGTCGAGGAACTCGCGGAACTTCTCCACCTCGTCCTCCTGCTCGTCCGGAATGGCGATGCCGGCGTCGTCCAGCACCGTGTCGCTTCCGTAGATCGGGGTCCCCGTACGCAGGGCGAGAGCTATGGCGTCGGAGGGGCGGGCGCTCACCTCGACACCGCTGGCGAAGACCAGCTCGGCGTAGAACACGCCTTCGCGCAGGTCGGTGATGCGCACTTCCGTGAGCTCCTGTCCCACGGCCTCCAGCACGTCCTTGAACAGGTCGTGGGTCAGCGGCCGTGCGGGCGCCATGCCCTGCTGGGCGAAGGCGATGGCCGTCGCCTCCCCGGGGCCGATCCAGATGGGGAGGTAGCGGTCGCCGCCCACTTCACGCAACAGCACGATCGGTTGGTTGGAGGGCATTTCCACCCGGACACCTACGACATCGAGCTCGTTCACACAGCAACCCTAGGCCGTGCCCGGGACGTTTGGGTAGTCGGGCCGGGATCGGGTGGCCGATCCGGCGGCCCTGTGCTGCTTCTCGAGGGTCCTCAGGGCAGCCGCACCCCGAGCGCCGACCGCACCAGCGCCGCGTGCAGCTTCATGGTGAGACCGGCCAGTTCCTTGGTGCGGTCTTCGGCATGCGCCCTGGTCTGCGGGTTGCGGTGGCGCCGCAGCGGCGCGACGACCTGCTCCACCAGCCCGGCCTCCCGCTCGGCGGCCGCCTTCATGGCCCGCAGATGGCGGGGCTCGATCCCGTACCGCCCCAGTTCCATGAGCAGCCCGGCGACGGTGACCGCCTCCGCGTCGTACACCCCGTCCCCCACCGGGACGAGCAGGCCGTACGACTCCCACTCGGCGAGCCGCTGCTCGTCCACCCCGGCGGCGGCGAGCAGCTGGCAGCGCCCGATCCGGGCCGCCGTGGGCTTCTCCAGGACGCACTCGGCGGGGTCCTCGCCGTCACCCGGACGGCTCAGCGCCGGCAGCGGCGGGGCCTCACCGCGCTCCATGGCCGCCAGGTGCTCCCGGATCACCTTGAGCGGCAGATAGTGGTCGCGCTGCATGCGCAGCACATGGCCGAGGCGCTCGACGTCCTCCGCGCTGAACTTGCGGTACCCCGACGGGGTGCGGCGTGGCTCGACGAGCCCTTCCGACTCCAGGAAGCGGATCTTGGAGATGGTGACCTCGGGGAACTCCTCGCGCAGCACGCTCAGCACCGCACCGATGCTCAGCAGTCCGGTGTCCGTGGCGGCGGCGCCGTCGCCGGCACCGCCGCTCGGTGTCTGCAGCATGGACCCTTCCTGGAGTCCCCCGGGACCGCGTCCGGGGAGGTCAGTAGCTCCGCTGGCTCGCGTAGAAGACCAGCCGGTACTTGCCGATCTGCACCTCGTCGCCGTTGGACAGGGCGACCTGGTCGATCCGCTCGCGGTTGACGTAGGTGCCGTTCAGGCTGCCGACGTCGGCGACCGTGAACGAGCCGTCCGGGCTGCGACGGAACTCCACATGGCGGCGGGAGACCGTCACGTCGTCGAGGAAGATGTCGCTCTGCGGGTGACGCCCGGCCGTGGTCAGGTCGCCGTCCAGCAGGAAGCGGCTGCCCGAGTTCGGCCCGCGGCGCACGACCAGCAGGGCGGAGCCCACCGGCAGCGCGTCGACGGCCGCCTGCGCCTCCGGGGAGAGCGCGGGCACCTGATGCTGACCCGTGGCCTCGGAGTCGTAGGCCTCGAGGCCGGAGATGGAGATCGTGGACGTCGTCTCGGAGGGGCGCTCCGGGGTGACGCCCGGCTTCAGCGGCGCACCGCAGTTCGAACAGAAGCGGCTGTTCTCCGCGTTGCGGTTGCCGCACCTCGAACACACCAGGGCCGACATGGACGGATCCTCCTGCCGCGGCTGCCCGCCGGGGGCATGGGACGCGTACGGACCGGAGTAACCTCCGCCCGCACCTGGGCTCGACGGCTGGCCAGAACCTATGCCGCCCGACTGCGCAGGGTCAACGGAGGCCCCGCCCGTCTCGTCGCGGAACAGCGGACGCTGGCCTTCCGCACCGGGCTGCGCGCGGTGACGAGCGGTCGCGCTGTCGCCGTCCTCTCGCCGCGCGCTCTTGCCGAACAACTTCCCAAACAACTTCACGGGCGATTCCCCTTGACCGAAACAGACCCGCCCGTGGGGCAGGACGAACCCTGACTGAACACATTGGCCGACCCGGACATCTTCACAACGTCCGCCTCCGCCAGACAGTTTCCACCACGCACCACCCATTCGGTGCGCCGACCCCCCGCAACCTCATGCCCTGGCCGGACAACCCCCATGCACCCTCGGTTCACCGGGAGGACGACCGAGCGTAGTCAGGCCGCTTCGGCGCTCGCAAGGCATCCACAACGATCTTGTCAGTCCGCTCCACGGTAACGGTGGCCTGTTCCTTCTCGAGCGTCTGCACCACGCCTCCGGGGATGTTGAGCGCCGGCTCCAGGTCCTGCGGCTTGCCGATGACCTTGAAACGATAGGGAGACTTGATCTTGTTCCCGTCCACGGAGACTCCACCGTCCGCGTCCGACAGATAGGTGCCGGCCACCACCCGCACCCCGTTCACCTGGATCGCCTCCGCGCCCGCGGCGCGCAGCTCCTGGATGGCGTCGAGCAGCATGTCCGACTCGACCGTCCCCTTCGTGTCCTCGATGGTCATCTCGATGCCGGGCCCCTGCGCGGCCACGGTGCCCGCGAGGACGCCGAGTTGCCGTTCCTTCTCGATCGTCTGCCTGCGCGCCTCCTCCGCCTGGTCGGAGCTGTTCTCCAGCTCCTCCCGCTGCTTCTCGAGACCCTGCTTCTCGTCTTCAAGACGCTCGGTCCGGTCGTCGAGTTCATCGAGGATGCGCACAAGATCTTCCTGGCGTGCGCCGCGCAGCGCGCTGTCGGTGTCGCTGGTGGAGGCGACCTGGACGGCGAGACCGAAGCCGAGCCCGAACAGCAGCAGGGCGACGATCAGTTGGGCCCGGGTCACGCGCGGCGGCCACAGCCCGTTCACGAGCCGTCGCCGCCCGGTCAGCCCGGGCTCGCCGGGCCCGTCGGCGGCGGGCGCCTCGGATGCCTGGGGCTTCTGAGAGACCTGCGGCGGGTGGGTCGTGCGGGGTGCCTCGCTCGCGCCGGTCCTCCCGTACGCGGTCCGCGGGGCGGTCGGAGGCACCTCCGCGGGCAGTTCCCGGCGCAGCCCGGCCGGGGGCGCCCCGGGGGCGGACGCGGGCGTGTCGGGGACGGACCGCGGCGGGGTCACCGCCGGGCGCGTCGTCTCGGGCTGTTCGCGCTCGCTCATCGGCCTCACGCCCGGAACACGTGGCGGCGGATCGCCGCGGCGTTGGAGAAGATGCGGATGCCGAGAACGACCACCACACCCGTGGACAGCTGCGCCCCCACGCCCAGCTTGTCGCCGAGGAACACGATCAGCGCGGCCACGACGACGTTCGACAGGAACGACACCACGAACACCTTGTCGTCGAAGATCCCGTCGAGCATGGCCCGCAGACCGCCGAACACGGCGTCCAGCGCGGCGACGACGGCGATCGGCAGGTAGGGCTCGACGACCGCCGGCACCTCGGGCCGGACCAACAGGCCGGCCACCACTCCCACAATGAGGCCCAGTACGGCGATCACGATGTGCCCTTCTCGGTTATCGGCTGTGCGGTTCGTACGATCACACTCGTTGCGGCGGGCAGCCGGACGTCGTCCTCCGCGGACAGGGCCGTCCGGATGCCGTAGTTCTCCTGGAGGGCGTGCAGATACAGCCCGTCGGCGCCGTTCTGGAAGCGGTCGCCGAGCTCCTCGCCGTCCCCCACCGCCAGCACCGTGTACGGCGGCACCAGCGGCTTGTTGTCGACCAGTATCGCGTCTCCCGCGGCCCTGATCGCCGACAGGGCGGTCAACCGCCGCCCGTTGATGGAGACGGCCTCCGCGCCGGACTCCCACAGCCCGTTGACCACCCGCTGCAGGTCGCGGTCGCGGACCCGGCCGGTGTCGGAGAACCCTGAGGTGGACCGGGGGCCGCCGTCACCGCCGCCGGTGGCGTCCTCGGCGTCGTTCACCACGAGCCGGACGCCGGGGCCGTGGACGGGGGTGGCGCCGGACAGGATGCCCATGAGCGTCGACCGGTCGCCGCCGCTGTCCCGCAGCGCCTCCCGCTGCCGTGCGCTGACCTCGGCGCGCAGCTCGTCGACGCTCTCCTCGAGCCGGTCCGCGGCCGCGGTCTCCTCGTCGATCCGGTCGATCAGCTCCTCGCGCTCCTTGGCGACCACCGGAGCGGCGACCCGGGCCTGGGCCGCACCGACGGTGACGACGCACGCGGCGAGGACGAGTCCCGCGGCCAGACCGAGCTTCGCCCGCAGCGTCCTCGGCAGGCCGCCGGTCCCCTCGCTCCGCTTCCGGGCGGCGGCCTCGGCATAGCCGTCGTCGAGACTGTGGTCCATCACGTTGGTGATCAACGACATGGACGCGTCCGGGCGCGCGGGCCGCGCGGGTGTGCTCCGAACGGGGGGTTGCTGCGGCATGCCGCACATCGTCGCACGCCGCGCCCCCGACCTCCGAACGACCCCGGCGGTGTGCCGGACGGGCCCCTTCCGGGGTCCCGGCCCGGCACACCGCCGGTACCGCGTCTACTGCGGGAAGGTCACCTGCCGGCGCTGTCCACGACCGCCGACCACTCGTCGAGCAGCGCCTGCGCGGAGGCGTCGTCGGGCCCCTCGGCCCACAGGTGCGTGACGGCCTCGGCCGGGTCGGGCAGCACCATGACCCAGCGCCCGTCGGCCTCCACCACGCGCACGCCGTCGGTGGTGTCCACGGAGCGGTCGCCGGCCGCCTCGACGACTCGTCGCATGACCAGGCCCTTGACGGCCCACGGGGTCGCCAGGTCGCGCTTGAGGACGTGCGCCCGCGGGATACGGGCGTCGATCTGGCTCAGCGTCAGCTGGGTGCGCGCGACCAGCCCGATGAGCCGGACGAACGCCGCAGTGCCGTCGTAGACGCTGCTGAACTCGGGGACGATGAAGCCGCCCTTGCCGTCGCCGCCGAAGATCGTCCCTTCCTCGCCGCCGACCCGCGTGAGGTCGTCGGGCGAGGTGGTCGTCCACTCGACCTGCGTGCCGTGGTACGCCGCCACCTGTTCGGCGATACGGGTGGTGGTCACCGGCAGGGCGACGCGACCGCTGCGCCGCTCGGAGGCGACCAGGTCGAGCATGACGAGAAGCGCGCGGTCGTCTTCGACGATCCGCCCCTTCTCGTCGACCAGCGACAGCCGCTCGCCGACGGGGTCGAAGCGGACGCCGAAGGCGGCGCCGGACGACGCCACGATCTCCCCGAGCCGCACCAGGCCCGCGCGCCGCATGTCGGCCGTCTCGGTGGGCCGCGACTCGTCCAGACCGGGGTTGATGGTCAGCGAGTCGACGCCCAGCTTGCCGAGCAGGCTGGGCAGCACCAGGCCGGCGCTGCCGTTGGACGCGTCGACGACGACCTTCAGCCCGGACTCGGCGATGCCGGTGATGTCGACGTTCCGCAGCAGCGACCCGGTGTAGGAGTCGAAGACGCTCGCCGGGAAGTGCAGGTCGCCGATCTCGCCGGGGAAGGCACGCCGGTACTCCTGCCGCGCGAAGACGCGGTCCAGCTTGCGCTGGCTGCCCTGCGACAGGTCGGCTCCCTGCCCGTCGAAGAACATGATGTCGACGGAGTCGGGCACGCCCGGCGTGGTGCGGATCATGATGCCACCGGCGCTGCCTCGCGCCGTCTGCTGCCGCGCCACGGGCAGCGGCACGTTCTCCAGGTCGCGTACGTCGATGGCGCTGGCCTGGAGCGCGGAGATGACCGCGCGCTTCAGGGCTCGGGCGCCTCGGGAGTGGTCGCGGGCCGTGGTGACGGTCGAGCCCTTCTTCAGGGTCGTCGCGTAGGCGCCGGCGAGGCGGACGGCGAGCTCGGGCGTGATCTCGACGTTCAGGATGCCGGAGACGCCGCGCGCGCCGAAGAGGTGCGCCTGGCCGCGGGACTCCCAGATCACCGAGGTGTTGACGAAGGCGCCGGCCTCGATGGTCTTGAACGGGTAGACCCGCACATTGCCCTGAACGATCGATTCTTCACCGATCAGGCACTCGTCGCCGATGACGGCGCCGTCCTCGATCCGCGCGGCGCGCATGATGTCGGTGTTCTTGCCGACGACGCAGCCGCGCAGGTTGCTGTGCGGTCCGACGTACACGTTGTCGTGCACCACGGCCTTGTGCAGGAAGGCGCCGCTCTTGACGACGACGTTGGAGCCGACGACCGTGTGCTCGCGGATCTCCGCGCCGGCCTCGACCTTGGCGTAGTCGCCGATGTACAGCGGCCCGCGGAGCACGGCGTCGGGGTGCACCTCGGCGCCCTCGGCGACCCACACGCCGGGCGCCATCTCGAACCCGTCGATGTCGACGTCCACCTTGCCCTCGAGCACGTCGGCCTGCGCCTTGACGTAGCTCTCGTGGGTGCCGACGTCCTCCCAGTAGCCCTCGGCGACATAACCGTAGATCGGCTTGCCTTCCTTCATGAGCTGGGGGAAGACGTCACCGGACCAGTCGACGGGAACGTCGGGCTCGACGTAGTCGAACACCTCCGGCTCCATCACGTAGATGCCGGTGTTCACCGTGTCGGAGAAGACCTGGCCCCAGGTCGGCTTCTCGAGGAAGCGTTCGACCTTGCCCTCTTCGTCGACGATGGTGATGCCGAATTCCAGCGGGTTGGGCACGCGGGTCAGGCAGACCGTGACCAGTGCGCCCTTTCCCTTGTGGAAATTGATCAGCTCGGTGAGGTCGAAGTCCGTGAGGGCATCGCCGGAGATGACGAGAAAGGCATCGTCCTTCAGTGCCTCCTCGGCGTTCTTGACGCTCCCGGCGGTACCGAGTGGCTTCTCCTCATTGGCATACGTGAGCTCCATTCCGAGCTCCTCGCCGTCCCCGAAGTAGTTCTTGACCAGCGAGGCAAGGAACTGGACAGTCACAACGGTTTCGTTGAGCCCGTGCCTTTTGAGCAGCCGCAGAACGTGCTCCATGATCGGCCGGTTGGCGACCGGCAGGAGCGGCTTGGGCATGCTTGAGGTCATGGGGCGAAGACGGGTGCCTTCGCCCCCGGCCATCACGACGGCCTTCATGTCGGAAGCGTCCTCCTCGAAGAGACGACGGTCTGGCCGACTTCACCCGCCAGGATTGCCGCACACGTATTCAGCGTGGGACATCGCGCGCCCCGTTGCGCGTGAGGAAGCGAGTCAATCGGCCATGGCGTCCGCACGGATCAAGCGGCGGACTTGGACCACATAGAGCACTCCTGCCCACCAATAGAGGGTTGTACCCCATCCGGCGAACGCCCAGCCGAAAATTGCGGCGAGTGACGAGATCCAACCACTTCCGTCACTGAGCAGGAGCAACGGGAAGGCATACATCAGGTTGAAGGTCGCGGCCTTCCCCAGGAAGTTCACCTGCGGCGGCGGATAGCCGTGGCGCCGCAGGATGCCCACCATGACCAGGAGGACCAGCTCCCGGGCCAGCAGGACGACGGTCAGCCAGAGCGGCAGAATCTCCCGCCAGGTGAGTCCGACCAGGGTCGAGAGAATGTACAGCCGGTCGGCCGCGGGATCGAGCAGCCGGCCGAGGCTGCTGATCTGGTTCCACCGACGGGCGAGCTTGCCGTCCAGGTAGTCGCTGACGCCGCTGAAGGCCAGCACCAGGAGCGCCCAGCCGTCGCTCTTCGGCCCGCCGAACTCCGGCCTCAGAATCAGCCAGAGGAACAGGGGTACGCCGACGAGCCGCGCCATGCTGAGCACGTTCGGGATGGTGAGGACACGGTCTGTCTGGACCCGTGTCTCCTGGACCTCCACCCGGGATCCTCCTGTGGGGAACGTTTCTACGATGCTCCTTGACCCTACCGCAACGCGAAAAAGCTCCGGCTCTCGGGCGGGGAGCCCAAGAGCCGGAGCTGTAAAAGGAGTTCGGCGGCGTCCTACTCTCCCACAGGGTCCCCCCTGCAGTACCATCGGCGCTGTAAGGCTTAGCTTCCGGGTTCGGAATGTAACCGGGCGTTTCCCCTACGCTATGACCACCGAAACACTATGAAACACTCAACCACCGGCATGCCGTGACCATGGCATGGGGTTGTTCGTGGTTTCAGAACCAACACAGTGGACGCGAGCAACTGAGGACAAGCCCTCGGCCTATTAGTACCGGTCAACTCCACACGTTACCGTGCTTCCATATCCGGCCTATCAACCCAGTCGTCTACTGGGAGCCTTACCCTCTCTAGGAGGTGGGAGTCCTCATCTCGAAGCAGGCTTCCCGCTTAGATGCTTTCAGCGGTTATCCCTCCCGAACGTAGCCAACCAGCCATGCCCTTGGCAGAACAACTGGCACACCAGAGGTTCGTCCGTCCCGGTCCTCTCGTACTAGGGACAGCCCTTCTCAAGACTCCTACGCGCACAGCGGATAGGGACCGAACTGTCTCACGACGTTCTAAACCCAGCTCGCGTACCGCTTTAATGGGCGAACAGCCCAACCCTTGGGACCGACTCCAGCCCCAGGATGCGACGAGCCGACATCGAGGTGCCAAACCATCCCGTCGATATGGACTCTTGGGGAAGATCAGCCTGTTATCCCCGGGGTACCTTTTATCCGTTGAGCGACGGCGCTTCCACAAGCCACCGCCGGATCACTAGTCCCGACTTTCGTCCCTGCTCGACCCGTCGGTCTCACAGTCAAGCTCCCTTGTGCACTTACACTCAACACCTGATTGCCAACCAGGCTGAGGGAACCTTTGGGCGCCTCCGTTACCCTTTAGGAGGCAACCGCCCCAGTTAAACTACCCATCAGACACTGTCCCTGATCCGGATCACGGACCCAGGTTAGACATCCAGCACGACCAGACTGGTATTTCAACGACGACTCCACCCGAACTGGCGTCCGAGCTTCACAGTCTCCCAGCTATCCTACACAAGCCGAACCGAACACCAATATCAAACTGTAGTAAAGGTCCCGGGGTCTTTCCGTCCTGCTGCGCGAAACGAGCATCTTTACTCGTAGTGCAATTTCACCGGGCCTATGGTTGAGACAGTCGAGAAGTCGTTACGCCATTCGTGCAGGTCGGAACTTACCCGACAAGGAATTTCGCTACCTTAGGATGGTTATAGTTACCACCGCCGTTTACTGGCGCTTAAGTTCTCAGCTTCGCCTGGACGAATCCAAGCTAACCGGTCCCCTTAACGTTCCAGCACCGGGCAGGCGTCAGTCCGTATACATCGCCTTACGGCTTCGCACGGACCTGTGTTTTTAGTAA
>NZ_CP189902.1:947500-1375000 GCF_050271085.1 Streptomyces sp. DSM 41931
GCTGGAGCCGCCGGCCAAGCAGATCCCGGCGGAGGAGGCGGAGCGCGAGCAGCAGCGCGCCCGTCAGGCCGTGGATGCGGTCGCGGCCGATCTGACCGCGCGCGGGAACCTCGCCGGCGGCGAGGCGCAGGCGGTGCTCGAGGCGCAGGCCCTGATGGCGCAGGACCCGGAGCTGATGGCCGACGTCGACCGCCGTGTCGCCGTGGGCAGCTCCGCCGAGCGCGCGGTCTACGACGCGTTCGCCGCGTACCGCGAGCTGCTGGCGAACGCGGGCGAGTACCTGGCGGGCCGGGTGGCCGACCTGGACGACGTGCGCAACCGCATCGTGGCGCGACTGCTCGGTGTGCCGATGCCGGGCGTGCCGGACAGCGACGAGCCGTATGTGCTGGTGGCGCGGGATCTCGCGCCGGCGGACACCGCGCTGCTGGACCCCACGCTGGTGCTCGGCTTCGTGACCGAGGAGGGCGGGCCGACCAGTCACAGCGCGATCCTGGCGCGGGCCCTGGGTGTGCCGGCGGTCGTGGCCCTGCCGGGGGCCGGTGAGATCGCCGAGGGCACGCTGATAGCGGTCGACGGCAGCTCGGGCGAGGTTTTCGTGCACCCGACCGAGGAGCGCCGGGCCGCTCTGGAGGCCGCGGCCGCCGAGCGGAAGGCCGCCCTCGCGGCGGCGACCGGGCCGGGGGCGACGGCCGACGGGCACAAGGTGCCGCTGCTGGCGAACATCGGCGGGCCGGCGGACGTGGCGGCGGCGATCGAGGCGGGCGCCGAGGGCGTCGGTCTGTTCCGTACCGAGTTCCTGTTCCTGGACGACAGCAAGAACGCTCCGTCCGAGGAGAAGCAGGTCGAGGCGTACCGGCAGGTGCTGGAGGCGTTCCCCGAGGGGCGTGTCGTCGTGCGGGTGCTGGACGCGGGCGCGGACAAGCCGCTGGACTTCCTCACGCCGGGCGACGAGCCGAACCCGGCGCTGGGCGTGCGGGGTCTGCGGACCCTGCTCGACCACCCGGAGGTGCTGCGCACCCAGCTGACGGCGCTGGCCAAGGCCGCGGAGGGGCTGCCCGTGCACCTCGAGGTGATGGCCCCGATGGTGGCGGACCGGGCCGACGCGAAGGCCTTCGCGGACGCGTGCCGGGAGGCGGGGCTGCGGGCGAAGTACGGCGCGATGGTGGAGATCCCCTCGGCGGCGCTGCGGGCGCGCTCGGTGCTGCGGGAGGTGGAGTTCCTGTCGCTGGGCACGAACGACCTCGCGCAGTACACGTTCGCCGCGGACCGTCAGGTGGGTGCGGTCTCCCGGCTGCAGGATCCGTGGCAGCCGGCGCTGCTCGACCTGGTGGCGCTGTCCGCCGAGGCGGCGCGGGCCGAGGGCAAGAGCTGCGGTGTGTGCGGCGAGGCCGCGTCGGACCCGCTGCTGGCGTGTGTGCTGACGGGGCTGGGCGTCACCTCTCTCTCGATGGGTGCGGCGTCCATTCCTTATGTGCGGGCGTCGCTGGCGAAGTTCACGCTGGCGCAGTGCGAGCGGGCCGCCGCTGCCGCCCGGGCCGCGGACAGCGCGGACGAGGCGCGGAACGCGGCGCAGGCGGTGCTGTCGGGCGAGTAGTCCTCGCCGGACGCGGACGTTGTGCTCGGGGCGCTCCACTTCGGTGGGGCGCCCCTTGTGCTGTCCGGGGTCGGTGGCGGTGATCAGTGGCGGTGGTCCGGGCCGGGGTCGGCGTCCGAGAGGTCGGGTGACGCGCAGTAGTCGACGTGGGACTCCGGCGGGATGATCTCGCCGGTCTCGGTGTCGGTGCAGTAGGCGTCGAAGACCTCTCCGGCGGTGAGGGGGATCAGTCCCTGGCCGCGGATGCGCCAGCCGTGGATGCGGTCGGGGGCGCCCGGGGCGCTGGTGCGCATCACGAGGCCGCCGGGACCGGCGGTGGCGAGGCCGACGGCCAGGACGGTGGTGAACTCCAGGGCTTCGGTCTCGTCGATGCGGACGCCGTCGTCGGTGTCGTCGGCGTGCAACACGGCGACCAGGGATTCGGGTGGTCCGGAGACGCTGCAGACGAGGTGGCGGTCGCCCGGTGGCGCGCTGTCGAGGATGCGGGAGACGAGGCGGGAGGCGCGGGCGAAGGCCGCGTGTCCGAGGTCCTCGCCGCAGGAGGCGCAGGGGCCGAGGCGGGCGAGGAGTGTCGTGGCGTACTCCCAGGTGGCGCGGCGGACGGCCTCGTCGACGAGGGTGGTCATGAGGTCGGACAGGGGCCGGCCGTCGTAGGGGACGGCGGGTCCGGCGGCCGCGCGCTCGGCGGTGAAGCGGGTGCGGCTGAGGTGGCTGTCGGGGTCGAGGCCGTACTGCGCGCAGTAGTCGGCGTACTCCGCGGGGTCGAAGAGCGCCACCGTGGTGTGGCTGCCCTGGAGGGCGCGGGTGCGCAGCACGGCTTCGACGTGTTTCAGATACGTGGCGTGGTCGTCGAAGACGAAGGTGTCGTAGCGCCGCATGGCGCGGAAGTCGTGTTCGTCGGTGAGCACGCCGATGGTGCCCACGATCTCGCGGCGCAGGACGCGTCGCAGGGTCCGGTGGTCGGTGTACGCCATGTCTCCCCCTCTGCACGGTCGATCAATGCTCACTCACCGTAATCGGCGGCACTGACAACGGGTGCGGAGGAGGAGACGGGGGCGTGACCGGTCAGGGGCGGGTGCGGGCCAGCTCCTGGTAGTGGGCGAGCAGGTCGAGGTTGTCGATGGAGCCGGGGTTGACGGCCTTCTCCAGGGGTGTGCCCTGGAGGAGTCGCTTGACCGGGACCTCGATGCGCTTGCCGGTGAGGGTGTGCGGGATGCCGGGCACCTCGATGATCTCGTCGGGGACGTGCCGGGGCGAGAGCTGGGTGCGGATGGTCTTCCTGATGCGGTCGGTCAGGTCGTCGTCGAGGGTGGCGCCGGGCGCCAGGTGGACGAAGAGCGGCATCCAGTAGCCGCCGTCGGGCTGTTCGATGCCGACGACCAGGGACTCCTTGATCTCGGGGAGGCGTTCGACGGCCTCGTAGATGTCGGCGGAGCCCATGCGGACGCCCTGGCGGTTGAGGGTGGAGTCGGAGCGGCCGTGGATGACGACGGAGCCGCGGGAGGTGAGGGTGATCCAGTCGCCGTGGCGCCAGACGCCGGGGTAGGTGTCGAAGTAGCTGTCGTGGTAGCGGCTGCCGTCGGGGTCGTTCCAGAAGCGGATCGGCATGGACGGCATGGGGTTGGTGACCACGAGTTCGCCGACCTCGTCGGTGAGGGGCTTGCCGCTGGGGTCCCAGGACTGCAGGTCGGTGCCGAGGCAGGGGGCCTGGAGCTCGCCGACGTGGACGGGCAGGGTGGGGACGGCTCCGGCGAAGCAGGAGCAGACGTCGGTGCCGCCGCTGACGGAGGCGATCCACAGGTCGGCGCCGCTCTCGGCGAACTCGTCGTGCAGCCAGCGGAAGCCGTCGGGCGGCAGCGGGGAGCCGGTGGTGGCCACGCACTTCACGGCGGACAGGTCGTGGTCGCGTGAGGGGTGGACACCGGCCTTGCGGCAGGCCATCACGTACGCGGCGGAGGTGCCGTAGAGGGTGGCTCCGGTGCGTTCGGCGATGCGCCACTGGGCGCCGGTGTCGGGGTGGCCGGGGCTGCCGTCGTAGAGGACGACGGTGGTGCCGGTGAGGAGGCCGGAGACGAGGAAGTTCCACATCATCCAGCCGGTCGAGGTGTACCAGAAGAAGCGGTCCTCGGGGCCGAGGTCGCAGTGCAGGCCGAGCTGCTTGAGGTGTTCGACGAGGATGCCGCCCTGGGACTGGACGATGGCCTTGGGCAGTCCGGTGGTGCCGGAGGAGTAGAGCACCCACAGCGGGTGGTCGAAGGGCACCTGCTCGAAGACCGGCTCGGTGTCGGCGGCGGTGAGGGCGGACCACTCCAGGGCGCCGTCGGGGGCGTCGGTGCCGAGCAGGGGGATGTGCACGACGGCGCGCAGGGTGGGCAGTTCGCGGCGGAGTTCGGCGACGATCTCGCGGCGGTCGTGTTCCTTGCCGCCGTAGCGGTAGCCGTCGACGGTGAACAGGACGACCGGTTCGACCTGCTGGAAGCGGTCGAGGACGCTGCGGGCGCCGAAGTCGGGGGCGCAGGAGGTCCACACGCCGCCGACGGCCGCGGTGGCGAGGAGGGCGACGACGGCCTCGGGGATGTTGGGCAGGTAGCCGCTGACCCGGTCGCCGGGGCGTACGCCGAGGGCGCGCAGTTCGGCGGCGAGGGAGCCGACCTGGCTGCGCAGGTCGGCCCAGGTGACGGGGCGGGGGTCGTGGGTCTCGTCGACGTGGAGCAGGGCCGGCTCGTCCGCGCGGGCGCCGGCGGCGCGCAGGGCGTGCTCGGCGTAGTTGAGGGTCGCTCCGGGGAACCACTGGGCGCCGGGCATGGAGCGGTCGCCGAGGACGCGCTCGTACGGCGTGGTGAAGCGGACGTCGAACCACTCGGTGACCGCTTTCCAGAAGGTCTCCAGCTCCTCGACGGACCACCGGTGGAGCGCCGCGTAGCCGCCCTCGGCCGGGGCGCCGTGGTGTTCGGCGGCCCAGGCCTGGAACCGGGTGATGCGGGCCTCGGCTGTACGTTCCGGTGTGGGCTGCCAGAGCGGCTGAGGGTTCACGGTCGACATGGGGCGGCTCCCGGACTGTGCGCGTCGTGTGCGTCCTCCGCGCACGGGCTGGGGTGTGCGCGTGACGCGGCTGACAGGGACGATGCCACGTGATCGACTTCTGCACCAGGGCGCCCCCCACATAGTCCCCTTCGTGAAGATGTGGTCCGATCACGGGTGAACGGGAGTTGAACGCCACGCTTGCGGGGCGCGGTCAATGGCAGGGTGAGCAACATGAACGGTCGTGACCTGGTGCGTTCGTGGTGGTCGGTCGGCAGGGCGGGAGCGGCACGGGGGTTGCGTACCGTACGAGCAGCGTGGCGCAGGCGGGGTGCGGACGCCACCGGGGCGGGGCCGCGGGGGCCGGTGCGGGCGCGGGTGCCGGGGACCGTGCGGGAGGTGGAGCCGGGTCCCGGCGGGGGTGTGATCCGGTTCGCCCGCTCGGAACTGCGGATCCTCGTCGCGGTGAACGGCGCGGTGTTCTGGGGGTGGGACGGAGCGGGTCCGGAGCCGTCGTACGCGCTGGCCGGTGCGTGTCCCGAGCCGGATCCGCGGGCCGCGCTGGAGCCGGACACGGACGGCGGCTGGCGTGTGGTGGCCGAGCGGGTGACGGTCGCGGTGTCGCGGCACGGCGCCCTGGAGGTGCTCACGCCCGGGGGTGTGACGCTGCGGCGGGATCTGCCGCCGCGGTGGTGGGAGGCGGAGGACGGGCCGGCGCGGTGGATGCAGCGGTCGGAGGTTCCGGCGGACGCCCGGTTCTTCGGTCCGGGTGGCCGGGCGGAGGGGGTGCGGCTGCGGGACGGCGCCTACCGGCTGGGGAACGGCGTGGCCGGGCGGGCGGCCGAGGGGGCGGGGAGTGCGGCGCCGGTGGCGATGCCCGTGCAGCTGGTGGTGGCCGACGCGGGCACGCATCTGCTGTTCGTCGACAACCCGTGGGACGGCACGGTGACGCTGCGGGAGGGCGCGGAGGGCGCCGGTTCCGGGCACGACCGGGCGGGCACGTGCGAGCTGCGCATGGAGGGCGGTCCGGTGCGTGGCTGGGCGATGGTGGGTACGCCGGCGCGGGTCCTGCTGACGTGGGCGTCGCTGACCGGGGCGCCGGCGCTGCCGCCCGCATGGGCGTTCGGCCATCACCATGTGCGGGAGGGCACGGGCGGTGAGGACGAGGTGCGGCGGGTCGTGGCCGGGCACCAGGAGCGGAGGCTGCCGCTGGACGCGGTGCATCTGGGGGACGGTCATCTGGACGGCGGCCGGGCGTTCACCGTCGACCTGGATCGCTTCCCGAAGCTGCCCATGCTGGCCGACGAGCTGCGGCGCGAGGGGATACGGCTGGTGTCGGTGGTGCCCCCTGCGGTGCGGGCGGAGGACCGGCGCGGCGAGGCGGTGTTCCCTGATCTCACCGGCGCGCGCGAGCGGTACGCGGGGCAGGCGGCGCAGGGCTTCGCGGGGGTGTGGCACACGCTCGGCTCCTCCGCCCCGGTCGGGCGGGAGGCGCACCGGGTGGACGCGCTGTGCCTGGCCCGGTCGGCGTACGAAGGGCTGCGCAGCGAAGTGCCACCCGGCGAAGGGCCGCTGGTGCTGTCGCGGTCCGGGTGGGCGGGGCTGCAGCGGTACAGCGGGGTGTGGTGTGGCGAGGGAGCCGCGGGGTGGTCCGGACTGCGGGCGTCGCTCGCGCAGGTGCTGGGGCTCGGGTTGTGCGGTGTGCCGTTCTCCGGGCCGGACGTCGTGGGCGGCGGCAGGCACGGGTCGTCCGAGCTGTACGTGCGGCGGATGCAGTTGGCCGCGTATCTGCCGTTGCTGCGCACGGTCGCCGCGGGCCCGGTGGGCGGCGGGCCGTGGGAGTACGGCGCGGTGGTGCTGGGCCACGCGCGCGTGGCGCTGGGCGAACGGCGGCGGCTGCTGCCGTACTTCGTGACGCTGGCGCACCTCGCGCGACGGACCGGGGCGCCGATGGTGCGGCCGTTGTGGTGGCCGGCGCCGGAGGAGCGGGTGTTGCGGGACTGCGAGGACGCCTTTCTGCTGGGTGACGCGCTGCTGGTGGCGCCGGTGCTGGAGCCGGGCGCGGTCCGGCGGGAGGTGCGGCTGCCGCGCGGGCGGTGGTACGACACGGCGACGGGGCGGGTGTACGAGGGGCCGGCGAAGGTGCTGGTCGACGCCCCGCTGGAGCGGATACCCGTGTTCGCGCGGGCGGGCGCCGTGGTCCCGGTGCGCGGGGAGGACGGCGGGACGGAGCTGGAGGTGTGGGCGCCCGCCCCGGGCCGGACCGGGGGCGGGCTGGTGGTGCCGGACGACGGGGACGGCGGGGACGGGCCGGAGGCCGAGCGGTACTCGGTGACCCGCTCGGGCCCGCGGGTCGTCGTACGGCGGGAGACGGAGAACGGCGCGGAGGAGCCGTCCCGGCCGGTGCGCGTGCGCGGGCTCGGCGGGTCGGGCGGTCAGATGTAGCGGCCCTCGAAGAAGGCGCGCACCGCCACGGTGTGCAGGGGGAAGGCGAGTTCCTCGGGGCGGCGCAGCAGGTGCGTGCCCTCGGTCTCGTCGGTGGGCGCGGAGGCGGGCAGGTCGGCCGCCGGGCGTTCGGGGAGCAGGCCGAACAGCAGCAGGTGGCCGTCGGGGGCGCTCATGGCGTCGACGAGCCGGACGTCGCGGCTCTCGGCGTCGAGGCCGGTCTCCTCCTTGAGTTCGCGGACGACGGCGTGGCGCCAGTCCTCGCCGTCGTCGATGTAGCCGCCGGGCAGGGCGGTGCCGCCCTTGGCGGGCGGGATCGACCGGGTGACGACGACCAGGGCGGTGCCCTGGGTGTCGTACACGGGCTGGAGGGCCACGGCGACGGGGAGCGGGTTGCGGTAGGCGACGGCGCCGCAGGCGGGGCAGGTGCGCGGCCAGCCGGAGACGCCCTCTCCGTAGGGCGCGCCGCAGGACGAACAGTGGCTGCCCGCCGCGGAGTTGGGAACGTGAGTATCGGACACGCGCGGGACTGTATCCGATGGCGGAAGGGACGTCTCCGGTAGGTCGGGGTCAGCGGTGGCCGGCGAGGGACCCGCGGGACACGGGGAAGTCGAAGTAGGTGTCCGGGTACGCCTCGGGCTTGAAGGTGTAGTGCCACCACTCCTCGGCGAGGTTCACGAAGCCGAGGTCCTCCAGGGTGTCCTTGAGCAGCATCCGGTGGGCGCGCTGCACGCCGGTCACCCGCGGGTCGAGGGTGTGGCTGAGGGTGTCGAAGCAGTCGTAACCGGTGCCCATGTCGACGGAGTTGTCGGGGAACCGCTCGTCCTGGGGCGCGAAGCAGGGGGTGAGCGTTTCGCCCGGGCGGTAGGGACGGGTGGGGTGGGCGGGGAGCTTCACCAGGGTGAGGTCGACCGTGGAGCCGCGGCTGTGGCCGGACTTCTCGGCGATGTACCCGTCGGCGAACAGGCGGGTCTTGTCGACGTTCGGGTAGAACTCGGCCTTCATGGTCTGGTCGTCGAGGTCCTCGGCCCAGCGGACGAAGTGGTCCACGGCGCGCTGCGGGCGGTAGCAGTCGTACACCTTGAGGGAGTAGCCCTGCGGCAGCAGCCGGCGCTGGGCGGTGCGGAGGGCCTCGGCGGCGGGGCGGGTGAGGATGCACAGGGGCTGCCGGTAGCCGTCGATGCGCTCGCCGACGAAGTTGTGCGGGGTGACGTAGCGGATGTCGTGCAGGATCGTCGGGTCGACGCTGTGGAGGGCCACGAAGTCGCGGGGCGCCTTGGGTTCGGGGGTCGCCCGGGCGGGTGCGGCCGCCGCGGTCGCGGTGAGCAGGGCGGCGAGGGCGGTGACCAGGGCGCGTACCGCGCGGGAGGATCGTGTCATGTCCCCTGCATTTATCAGACGGGGGCCGCCGCGCGGAAGCAGGCGCCCCGACCCGTTCTGCCGCCGACCTTGACGCTTCCTGACCGCCGGTGAACACTTCCGGTGTCAGTCGACATCGCCGTACATCTCGGCGCATTTCGGCGCGCCACGGCAGGCGTCCACCGACGCCAGGACTCCCCCACGGGCGATGCGGCTGCGACGGCACGCTCGTCACGGACGCCGGGCGGGGCGCGGATCCTCCCTGCCTTCGGCTGAAGTCGCCACGGGAAACGCACCCTGCACGTGAGGTCCGGGGCCGACCGTCCTGGGCCCCGGCCCAGGAGCCGCCATGAGCAACGGAGACATATTCGTCGGCGAGGTCATCGGCACCGCCATCCTCATTCTCTTCGGCGCCGGCGTGGTCGCCGCCGTCGTCCTCAACCACTCGAAGGCGAAGGACGCCGGCTGGGTGGTCATCGCGTTCGGCTGGGGCTTCGGCGTGATGGCCGGGGCGTACACCGCGGCCCCGCTGTCCGGGGGCCACCTGAACCCGGCGGTCACCCTCGGGATCGCCGTCGACACCGGCGAGTGGGACAAGGTCCCGGTCTACGTCGCCGGGCAGATGGCCGGCGCGATGCTGGGCGCCCTGCTGTGCTGGCTGGTCTACTACGCGCAGTTCGAGGCCAACGCCGAGGAGGACATCTCCCAGCCGACGCTCGGCATCTTCTCCACCACCCCGGCGATCCGCCGTCCGGTCGCCAACCTCGTCACCGAGATCATCGCGACCATGGGCCTGGTGCTGCCGATCCTGGCGTTCGGGCTCACCAAGGGGCTCGGCGAGTCGGGCACCGCGATCCTCATCGTGTCGTTCCTGGTCGTCGGCATCGGCATGTCGCTCGGCGGCCCCACCGGGTACGCCATCAACCCGGCCCGTGACCTCGGCCCGCGCATCGTGCACGCGCTGCTCCCGATCCCCCGCAAGGGCACCTCGGACTGGGGGTACGCGTGGGTTCCCGTCGTGGGGCCGCTCATCGGCGGGGCGCTGTCCGGGCTCGTGTTCAACGCAGCGTTCTGACTCCGCAGAACCGACGAAGGGGACGTCATGACGGACAAGTTCGTCGCCGCGATCGACCAGGGCACCACCTCCAGCCGTTGCATCGTCTTCGACCAGCACGGCGCGATCGTCGCCGTGGACCAGCGCGAGCACCGCCAGATCTTCCCGAAGCCGGGCTGGGTGGAGCACGACGCCACGGAGATCTGGTCCAAGGTGCAGGCCGTGGTGGCCGGCGCGCTCGCCAAGGCCGGCCTGCGCGCCGACCGGCTCAGCGCGCTGGGCATAACCAACCAGCGTGAGACGACGGTCCTGTGGGACCGGTCCACGGGCAAGCCCGTGCACAACGCCATCGTGTGGCAGGACACCAGAACCGCCGGGCTGTGCGCGCAGCTCGGCGGATCCGACGGGCAGGACCGGTTCCGCGACCGCACGGGTCTGCCGCTGGCCAGCTACTTCTCCGGGCCCAAGGCGGCCTGGCTGCTGGACCACGTGCCCGGGCTGCGGGCTCGCGCGGAGAACGGCGAGATCGCCTTCGGCACCATCGACTCCTGGCTGATCTGGAACCTCACCGGCGGCACCGACGGCGGACGGCACGTCACCGACGTGACCAACGCCGGGCGGACCATGCTGATGAACCTGCAGACCCTCCAGTGGGACCCGACCGTCCTGGACGCGATGAACGTCCCGGAGGCCGTGCTCCCGGAGATCAGGTCCTCCGCCGAGGTCTACGGCACCGCCGTGGGCCAGCTCGCCGGGGTGCCCGTCGCCTCCGCGCTGGGCGACCAGCAGGCCGCGGTCTTCGGACAGGCCTGCTACGACGTCGGCAGCGCCAAGAACACCTACGGCACCGGGAGTTTCCTGCTGCTCAACACCGGTGACCGGCCCGTGCCGTCGAAGCACGGGCTGCTCACCACCCTGGGCTACAAGATCGGTGACGAGGCTCCCGTGTACTGCCTTGAGGGGTCGATCGCCATCACGGGCGCGCTGGTGCAATGGTTCCGCGACCAGCTCGGCATCATCCGCACCGCGGACGAGATCGAGCCGCTCGCGGCGAGCGTGGAGGACAACGGCGGCGCGTACATCGTGCCCGCGTTCTCCGGCCTCTTCGCCCCCTACTGGCGCTCCGACGCGCGCGGGGTGGTCACGGGCCTGACCCGTTACGTCACCAAGGCGCATCTGGCGCGGGCGGTCCTGGAGGCGACGAGCTGGCAGACGCGCGAGGTCGTCGACGCCATGTACCAGGACTCCGGGGTACGCATCACCACGCTGAAGGTGGACGGCGGCATGACGAAGAACGGCCTGCTGATGCAGCACCAGGCGGACGTGCTCGGGGTGCCGGTGATCAGGCCCCGGGTGTCGGAGACGACCTGTCTGGGCGCCGCCTACGCGGCGGGACTCGCCACGGGCGTGTGGAACGGCCTGGACGAGCTGAAGTCGCACTGGCTCAAGGACGCCGAGTGGACGCCCGCCATGTCGTCGTCCGTGCGGGACCGTGAGCACCGCAACTGGCGCAAGGCGGTGGAGAAGAGCCTCGGCTGGGTCGAGGAGGGCGAGGACTGAGCCACGGCGGCTCGTGCTCCGGTCGGCGGGGGCACGGGCCGCGCCTTCCCGGCCGCGGTCAGGTGGTGACCGCGCTGCGCCGCCGCGCGGCCTGGGTCATGGCGTGCTGGACGACGCCGACCAGGACCTCCTTGACCGACTCGCGGTCGCGCGCGTCGCACAGCACCAGCGGTACGTCGTCGTCGAGGTCGAGGGCCCGCCGTACCGCGTCCTCCGGGTAACGGGCCGATCCCTCGAAGCAGTTGACGCCGACCAGGAAGGGTATGGCGCGCCGCTCGAAGTAGTCGACGGCGGCGAAGCAGTCCTCCAGGCGCCGGGTGTCGGCGAGGACGACCGCGCCCAGGGCGCCCTCGGACAGCTCGTCCCACATGAACCAGAACCGCTCCTGGCCGGGCGTGCCGAACAGGTACAGCACCAGGTCCTCGCGCAGGGTGATGCGCCCGAAGTCCATGGCCACCGTGGTGGTGCTCTTCGCCTCGACGCCACTGGTGTCGTCCACGGGCCGCCCGGCCTCCGTGAGCAGCTCCTCGGTGCGCAGCGGCCTGATCTCGCTGACCGCGCCGACGAGCGTGGTCTTGCCCACGCCGAAGCCGCCGGCCACCAGGATCTTGAGCGTGACCGGCTCGACCGGGGGCTTGCCGCGCTCAGAACGCCCGAAGATCATCGGTCTCTTCTCCTGCTCGATCGTGGTCGGGCGGCGGGCCGTATCCCCCGCCGCCGGGGGTTTCGATGACGAGGACGTCGCCGGGGCCGACGTCCGCCGAGTCGCTGCCGGCGAGCCGGGTGACCGTGCCGTCGGCCCGCTCGATCCGGTTGGCGCCCGTCGCTCCGGGAGCCCCGCCCGCCATGCCGTAGGGCGGCACCCTGCGGTGCTGGGACAGCGTGGAGACCGTCATGGGTTCCAGGAAGCGGATCCGGCGCACGGCTCCGTCGCCGCCGCGCCACCGCCCGGCGCCGCCGCTGCCCCGGCGCACGGCGAACTCCTCGAGCCGGACCGGCAGCCGCCACTCCAGGATCTCCGGGTCGGTGAGCCGGGAGTTGGTCATGTGGGTCTGGACGACGGGCGCGCCCGGGTATCCGTCGCCGGCGCCGGAGCCGGACGCCACGGTCTCGTAGTACTGGTGGCGGGCGTTGCCGAAGGTCACGTTGTTCATGGTGCCGGACCCCTCGGCCTGGACGCCGAGCGCCGCGTAGAGGGCGCCGGTGACGGCCTGTGAGGTCTCGACGTTGCCCGCGACGACGGCGGCCGGGGGTTCGGGCGCCAGCATGGAGCCGGGCGGGACGACGATGCACAGCGGCCGCAGACAGCCGTCGTTGAGCGGGATGTCGTCGGCGACCAGGGTGCGGAAGACGTACAGGACGGCCGCGTTGACGACGGAGAAGGGCGCGTTGAAGTTGGTGGCGAGCTGCGGGGAGGTGCCGGTGAAGTCGATGGTCGCGGAACGGACGGCGCGGTCCACGCTCACCTTGACGCGGATGACGGCGCCCGAGTCGGTCTCGTAGGCGTACTCGCCGTCGTCCAGGGCGTCGATGACGCGGCGCACCGCCTCCTCGGCGTTGTCCTGCACGTGCCGCATGTAGGCCTGGACGACGTCGAGGCCGTAGGTGCCGATCATGCGGCCGACCTCTTCGACGCCCTTGTGGTTGGCGGCGATCTGGGCGCGCAGGTCGGCGAGGTTGGTCGCCGGGTTGCGGGAGGGGTGGGGCGCCCCGGTGAGCAGACGGAGGGTCTCCTCCTCGCGGAACCGGCCGTTCTCGGTGAGCAGCCAGTTGTCGAAGAGAACGCCTTCCTCGTCGATGGTGCGGCTGTTCGCGGGCATGGAGCCGGGGGCGATGCCGCCGATCTCGGCGTGGTGGCCGCGGGAGGCGACGTGGAAGAGGACCTCGGGTTCCGTGCCGTCCTCGGGGGTGCCGAAGACGGGGGTGACGACCGTGACGTCGGGCAGGTGGGTGCCGCCGTGGTAGGGGTCGTTGACGGCGTAGGTGTCGCCGGGGCGCATGGAGGCGCCTCGCCGCCGGATGACCTCCTTGACGCTGGTGCCCATCGAGCCCAGGTGGACGGGGATGTGCGGGGCGTTGGCCACCAGGTTCCCGTCGGGGTCGAAGAGGGCGCAGGAGAAGTCCAGGCGTTCCTTGATGTTGACGGACTGGGCGGTGGACTCCAGGCGGGCGCCCATCTGTTCGGCGATGGACATGAAGAGGTTGTTGAAGATCTCCAGCAGGACCGGGTCTGCCTCCGTGCCGGCTCCGGAACTCCGCGTGACCGCGACGCGTTCCATGACCAGGTGCCCGTCGTGCGTGGTCGCGGCCCGCCAGCCGTCGTCGACGACGGTGGTGGAGCCGTCCTCGGCGATGATCGCGGGGCCGGTGACGGTCTCGCCGGGAGGGAGGTCCTCGCGGCGGTGGAGGGGGGCGTCGCGCCAGGCGCCGCCGGTGTGGAGGCGGACGGTGACGGGTGCGGCGGGCCGGCCGGACCAGGTGGCGAGGGCCGAGAGATCGGGGGGTTCGGTGGTGCCGGTGGCCTCGACGGACAGGGCCTCGACGACGATCGGGCGGTCGAGGGTGAAGGAGTAGGTGGCGCGGTGCCGGTCCTCGAAGGCGCGCCGCATGGTGTCCGGGTCGGTGAGCTCGACGCTGAGGGTGGTGTCGGTGCCGTCGTAGCGGAGCTGCGCGCGGCGGGTGACCTCGATGCGTTCTTCGGGGACGTCCTCGGCGAGGAGTTCGGCGCGGGCCGCCGCCTCCAGCTCGTCGGCGATGCCGTGGACGCCGGGCATGGCGGCGGGCTCCAGCGGGGCCTCGACGGAGCGTTCCCGCATGGCGGTGGTGTCCGCGAGGCCGATGCCGAGGGCGGACAGCACGCCGGCCATGGGCGGCACGAGGACGGTGCGGATGCCGAGGGAGTCGGCGACCATGCAGGCGTGCTGGCCGCCCGCCCCGCCGAAGGCGGTGAGGGCGTACCGCGTGATGTCGTGGCCCTTCTGCACGGAGATCCGCTTGACCGCGGCCGCGATGTTGGCGACGGCGATCTGGAGATAGCCCTCGGCGACCTGTTCGGGGGTGCGGTCGTCGCCTGTGCTCTCGTGGATCTCGCGGGCGAGGGCGGTGAAGCGTGCGCGGACCACGTCCGCGTCGAGCGGCTGGTCGCCGCCGGGGCCGAACACGGCCGGGAAGTGGGCGGGCTGGATGCGGCCCAGCATGACGTTGGCGTCGGTGACAGCGAGCGGGCCGCCGCGCCGGTAACAGGCGGGGCCGGGGTCGGCGCCGGCCGAGTCGGGGCCGACGCGGTAGCGGGAGCCGTCGAAATGCAGGACCGAGCCGCCGCCTGCGGCGACGGTGTGGATGTCGAGCATCGGCGCGCGCAGCCGCACCCCGGCGATCCGCGTGGTGAAGACGCGTTCGTACTCGCCGGCGAAGTGGGAGACGTCGGTGGAGGTGCCGCCCATGTCGAAGCCGATGACCCGGTCGAAGCCGGCGAGCTGCGACATGCGGGCCATGCCGACGATCCCGCCGGCCGGTCCGGACAGGATGGCGTCCTTGCCGCGGAACTGCCGGGCCTCGGTGAGTCCGCCGTTGGACTGCATGAACATCAGCCGTACGCCTTCGAGCGCGTCGGCGACCTGGCGCACGTAGCGGCGCAGCACGGGTGAGAGGTAGGCGTCGACGACGGCGGTGTCCCCGCGCGGCACCAGTTTCATCAGCGGACTGACCTCGCTGGAGAGCGAGATCTGCGGGAAGCCGATGCGGGCGGCGAGTTCCCCGACGGCCTGTTCGTGGGCGGGGTGGCGGTCGCTGTGCAGGCAGACCACGGCGACGGCCCGGATCCCGTCGTCGTACGCCTGCCGCAGCTGGCCTTCGAGGGCGTCGAGGCCGGGGGCCCGCAGCACGGCGCCGTCGGCGGCGACGCGTTCGTCCACCTCGATCACCCGCTCGTGGAGCGGTAAGGGCAGGTCGATGCGGCGCGCGAAGATGTGCGGGCGGTTCTGGTAGGCGATCCGCAGGGCGTCGCGGAAGCCGCGGGTGACGACCAGAAGGGTGCGCTCGCCTTTGCGTTCGAGGAGGGCGTTGGTGGCGACGGTAGTCCCCATGCGGACGACGTCCACGGGGTCGCCGGACCCATTGAGCAGCGCGCGGACGCCGATCACCGCAGCGTCGGCGCCGGGCGGGCCCGAGCGGTCCGGGTCCGGGTTGTCGGAGAGGACCTTGCGGGTGAGCAGCCGGCCGTCGGGGCGGCGCGCGACGATGTCGGTGAAGGTGCCGCCTCGGTCGACCCAGAACTGCCAGCCTGTCACGTCACTACCCCGCTTCCGCGCCGGTCACAGCGCCCGGAGGCCGTTGATCACGTCGCGCAGAATACTCTCGTCCGGCAGCTCGGCCGGGGGTACCGGCCGGTTCACATGGACCAATTCGGCGTCCACGAGATCGCCCACGAGGACCCGGACCACGCCCACCGGCAGGTCGAGCCCGGCGGCGAGTTCGGCGACCGTCTGGGGGGTGTCGCGGCACAGCCCGACGATGTCGACGTGCTCCGGGGAGAGGGAGGGGTCGTCCTGCGCCTCGTCCGCGTGCGGCTCCACGACGACCACGGCGATCAGGTCGAGGCGGTGCTGGGCCGCACTGGTGGTGCGGCCCCGCGTCATGGCGTACGGACGGACGACCGGTCCGGCGTCCTCGTCGAACCAGTGGCTACTACCCTGACCGTGATCGCTCATGTCGGTCCACTACCCACCCGAGGGCAGATCGGTGCGTGGCGCGGCGCCCAGATGCACGCCGACGCGCTTGACCAGCAGGGTCATCTCGTAGGCCACCTGGCCGACGTCGGAGTCGGCGTCCGCGAGGACCGCGAGGCAGCTGCCGTCCCCGGCGGCGGTGACGAACAGGAACGCCTCGTCGAGCTCGACGACGGTCTGGCGGACCTCACCGGCCTCGAAGTGGCGGCCCACGCCCTTGGCGAGGCTGTGGAAGCCGGAGGCGACGGCGGCCAGGTGCTCGCTGTCCTCCCGGGTGAGGTCCTTGGACGCCCCCGTGGGCAGACCGTCGCCGGAGAGCACGATCGCCTTGCGGATGCTGGCGACGCGGTCCACCAGGTCGTCGAGGAGCCAGTTCAGCTCGCCCTTGTCGTTCGTGTGGCCGGTGGCGCTCGGTTCGGTCATCGACCGTCCCCCTTAGTCCTTCGTCGTGGTGCTGTGCCGCTGCCGGCGTCGTCGCCCGCGGCGTTCTCCTCCCGGCCGCGCTGCCAGCCGCGCTGGAGCGAGGCCATGCGGCTGCGTACGTCGTCCGCGTCCCGTTCGACGGGCCGGGCCCGGTCGGTCTTCCGGGTCGCGGCGTCACGCTTGAGCTGCGGGGCCAGGCTGGCCTGCCGCACGCGCCGGGGCAGTGGTGCGCTGTCGGGCTGCGGTGTGCCGGTGTCCGTGTCGTCGGTGACCGGAGAGGAGTCGTCGGGGCCGCCGTGCGTGGTCGCGGGGCGGCGGGCGGGGGCGCCGGACGCAGGGCCCGCGGGCGCGGCGGCGGCGTCCCGTTCCCCCGGACCGTCGGCGGGCCGGGCGGGTCCGGTGGTGCGGCGGCGGCCGGGCAGGGGCGGCGGTGTCTCCGCGTCCGGCTGCTCCGGGTCGCGCGCCGGGAGCTCCGACACGGGTTCCGCACCGGCGCGGCCGATGGCCCGGCGGCTGGTGTCGCCGCGGCGCCGGGCGGGCAGCGGAGGGGGCTCGTCCGCGCCGGGGCGGCCGGGCGGGGCTGCGGTGTCGTCGTCGGTCCGTCCGCCCCGGGCCCGCTGGTCGCGGACCGGGCGGCCGTGGGAGCTGACCAGCTTGGGGGTCGCCCGGCGGGTGAGCGGCACGGGTCCGCTCCCCCGCTCGCCGGTGTCGTCCCGGCCGTCGGCGGCGCTCCCGTGCCGTGCGGTGTCGCGGCCCGGCCGCTCGTCGTCGGTGCGGGAGCGGCGGGGCCCGAACAGGCCGCCGTGCTCGCCGTCCTCGTCGTCCAGGGCGGGGAAGCCGTCGAGGGCGTCCAGGTCGACGGGCGCTTCGAGTTCGACCGGCCCGTCCAGCACGGAGGCGGGCAGTCCGGGCAGGGCCACGGGCACCTGGGAGAGCGCGGCGCGGCGGCCGTCCGCCGGTTCCTTCTCCGTGCGGCGCGGGCGGTCGAGGCGGAACCCGACGCCGTTGGTGTCGGGCACGTCGTCGGTGAGCAGCGCGTCCGGGATGAAGACGACGGCCGTGGTGCCGCCGTACGGGGAGGGCTGGAGGGAGACGCGGACGTTCTGGCGCTGTGCGAGCCGGCTGACCACGAACAGGCCGAGCCGGTCGGTGTCGGACAGTTCGAACTCCGGTGTCTCCGCGAGCCGCAGGTTGGCGTCGAGCAGCGCGTCGGCGGCCATGCCGAGGCCCCGGTCGTGGATCTCCAGGGTGAAGCCGTTGCCGACGCGTTCGCCGACGACCTGGACGGCGGTGTGCGGCGGCGAGAACACCGTGGCGTTCTCCAGCAGTTCGGCCACCAGGTGGGTCAGGTCGGCGACGGCCGGCCCGGTGACCGCGACGCGAGGCAGCCGGCGGACCTCGATGCGCTCGTAGTCCTCGACCTCGGCGACGGCGGCCCGTACGACGTCCATGAGCTGGACGGGCTTGCGCCACTGCCGGGAGGGGGCGGCGCCGGAGAGGATGACCAGGCCCTCGGCGTGCCGGCGCATACGGGTCGTCAGGTGGTCCAGCCGGAACAGGTCGGCGAGTTCCTCGGTGTCGTCGGTCCTGCGCTCCATCGCGTCGAGCAGGGTGAGCTGCTTGTGCAGCAGCACCTGGCTGCGGCGGGCGAGATTGACGAACACCTCCGAGACGCCGGCCCGCAGTTCGGCCTGCTTGACGGCGGCCTCGACGGCGGCGCGCTGCAAGGTGTTGAGGGCCTGGCCGACCTCGCCGATCTCGTTCTTGTCGTACTCCAGGCGCGGGACCTCGGTCTCCACGTCGACCTGTTCGCCGGCCGAGAGACGGCGCATCACGCTGGGCAGCCGCACCCCGGAGGCCTCGTGGGCGTCCAGGCGCAGCTGCTTGAGGTCGCGGATGAGTTTCCGGCCGACGCGCACCGAGAGGAACAGGGAGAACAGCAGGGCGGCCAGACCGAGCACGCCGGCGGCGACGGCCTGTGCGATGACGCCCATGGCGACGGGCCGGACGCGTTCCTGGTAGCGGTCGGTCGCCCGGTCGTTGAGGGCGCCGAGTTCGTCGAGCACGTTGCCGGCGGCGGTGTCCCAGCTCTTGGCGGTGACCCCGCGGGGCTCGCCGTCCTCGGCGAAGACGGCGGCCTGTTCGCCGACCCGCAGCGGGGCGGTCGCGGCGTTGCCCCAGAAGGTCTCGTAGCGGTCGCGCTCGTCCGCGGGGAGCTGCGGCAGGGCGGTGTCGTAGAGCAGGGTGCGCTGGGCCATGAGGTCGGAGACGTCCCGCACCTCGGTGGGGGCCAGCTTGCCGACGATCAGGGCGGAGCCGAGCAGGGCGTCCTCGCGGGAGAGCAGTTCGCGGGCGCGGGAGAGGTTCACCAGGGCGCGGTACTGCTTGTCGAGGTCGACGTCCTCGACCACGTGCAGGTCGGACAGCAGCACGTAGCAGGGGTCGACGAGGCGGTTGTAGAGGTCGAGCGCCTGACGGCGGTCGACGGTGCCGTCGTCGACGCTGCGGCGGAGGGACTCGATGCCCTCGAACGAGTCGAGGGCGGCGTCGAGTTTGTCGGAGTCGCCGTGCATGGCCTCGCGCACGCCGCTGCCGGACGCGCTCCTGCGCACGGCGGCCACGGCCTTGTCCGTCGCGGTGCGGCTCGCCTTGAGGGCCGTGAGCCCGTCGGAGGCGCGGGGGTCGGCGAGATGGACGAGGGTCTGCCGCCGCTCCTGCTGGAGGACGCGGACGGTGTCCTCGACGGGGTAGCCGACCTCCTCCATCACCGACGACACATCGAACAGGTGGCTCGCCTCACGGCTCGTGATCACGGTGGTGAAGGCCCAGAGCGTGGTCAGGGACACCAGCGGCACGAGAAGCAGCGCCACGATCTTCCGGCGGATGGACTTCCCGCGAAAGCGCATGGCCTCCCCCAGCTCGGCCCCCTGGACGACCGGGGGCACACATGTGCGTCAACAAACGGCGCGAGCCTACTACCGCCCCGGCGACAACTCGAAGACCCGGCCGGAGGGTTCGATTCCGGCACGCGGTCGGTTCAGGCGGAGTTGTCCGGCCATTGCGGGAGATTGCCTCCCCGAATCCGGGACGAGTTCCCCAGCCCCTTCTCCCGGCTTTCACACGGGGGTTGGCCGAAATCTTTCCCGACCGGGAATCTTCACGACGCTCCGCACGTCCTTACCTGCGGGACACGGGGGCGGAATCGGACACAGGAGCCGTGTCCCGCACCTGGGCGGCGTAAAACAGCGCAAGCCGGGCAGCCAATGGGGAGCCGGGTCTTCGGACAGCAGCAGCGGGCTGGCGGCGGTGGGGAGTGACACGGGTGATGGGCACGGCGGAGCGGCGTGAGACGTCCGGGGACGGCACGGCGACCCGGGAGGTGACGCGGCAGGAGGCCGCGCCGGCGGTGCACGCGCCGGGCGCGGCCGGGCGGCGGGCGGACGGCGGACCGGCCCGGGATGCGGCCGAGGGCCGGACGGCGTACCGGCCGCTGTGGGTGGAGGAGCCGGCCAAGCGGCGCAGGCTGCCCGACCCGGTGCGGACGGCCGCGGTGCGGGCGGTGCTCGTCATCGCGGTGACGCTGATCCAGGCCATGGTGGCCGTGCTGTGCACGCTGGCCGGGTCCTGGCTCGCCTTCCCGGTGGTCGTCAGCAGCGTCGTCAGCACGATCGCGGCCACCTGGGCGGTGCTCGACGTGTGGGTGACCCGCCAGGTGTGGAACCAGCGGCACGGCGTGGTGTCCGTGCCCAGCAGCACGGCCAGGGCACTGCGCCGCGAGCGGCGCCAGGCCCGCCGCCGGGAGCGGGCCGCCGAGCGCGAGCGGGCCCGCATACGCCGGCGGGGCGGCACCGGGCAGCTGTCGCACCCGTAGGCACCCCCTCGGTAGGGTGACGTTCCGTACGACGCACAGGTGAGCGCGGTGCGCGACGGCCCGGCGGGCGGCGCGCACCGGGTGTACGGAGAGACGGGGGCCGGCCATGACCCGTGCGGGGCGGCCCGGAGAGCGGCGGAAGGGCCCGAGCGGCGCCGTGCAGTCCGTGGACCGGGCGGTGAGCGTGCTGGAGATCCTCGCCCGGCGCGGCGAGGCCGGGGTCACGGAGATCGCCGAAGAGCTGGGCGTGCACCGCTCCACCGCCTTCCGGCTGCTGGGCGTCCTGGAGAACCGCGGCCTGGTCGCGCAGGCCGGCGACCGGGGCAAGTACCACCTGGGGGCCGGTGTGCTGCGGCTCGCGGGCGCGGCGGCCGTGCGGCTGGACGTCTCGCAGGAGGCCGTCCCGGTCTGCCGCGACCTCGCCGACGAAGTGGGCGAGACGGTCAACACGGCGGTGCTGGACGAGGACGCGGCCGTCAACATCATGCAGGCGCGCGGCACGGCCGCCGTGACGGCACAGGACTGGCTGGGCCGGCGCACGGCGCTGCACGCGACGTCCAGCGGCAAGGTGTTCCTGGCCCATATGACGCCCGCGCGCCGCGAGGAGCAGCTGTCCCGCCCGCTGCGCCGGTTCACCGAGCACACCGTGACGGACGCCGCCCTGCTGCGCTCCGAGCTGGAGCGGGTCCCGGAGCAGGGGTACGCGGCGACGCGAGAGGAGCTGGAGCTCGGACTCGTCGCCGTCGCGGCGCCGGTCCGCGCGCACGACGGCGCGGTGGTCGCCGCGGTCAGCGTCTCGGGCCCGGTGTTCCGGATGACCCCCGAGCGGCTGCCGTGGGTGGGCGCGCGGACCGCGGCCGCGGCGGGCGAGCTGTCGCGTCGGATGGGGTACGGATCCTGACGGTGCGGCCTCCGGGCAGGGCGCGGACGCGGTCCGCGCCGTCACTCAGGTCGTCGCCGCCGGCCGCTTGAACATCCGCGTCGCCGTGATCTCGCTGTGCGTCTCCTGGCCCGGGTCCTGCTGGGGCAGGCCCGGGCGGAGGTGCTCCTCCACGCTGATGTACTTGAGGCCCGCCCGCAGGTCGGCGTCGTTGCGGAGCCGGATGACCAGGGGGAACTCGGCCAGGGCCGTGGTGTCGAACAGGCCTGTGGTGTACAGCAGCTGGACGCCGAGCGCGTCGGCGACCGCACGCTGGAGCTCCAGCAGATAGGTGGCGTTGGCCCGGCCGATGGGGTTGTCGAGGAACAGGGTGCCGGCGTGCCGGTGCTTGTCGCGGCCCCGGTCGTTGGAGCGCAGCGCGGCCATGGTGCAGTACAGGGCGATGGCCGCGGTGAGCAGCTGCCCGCCGGAGAACACGTCGCCCATCTGCCCGACCGGCACCCGCTCGGCGCGCAGCACCGCGTCGGGCTTGAGGATCTCCACCGCCACGCCCTTGGGCCGCAGGGCGGCGGCGACGCCGCGCAGCAGCAGGGACATGCCGTCGCGCCGCAGGTCGGAGTTCTTCCTGACGGCCGCGCGGGTGGCCTCGTCGATGACCTCGCCGAGGCGCTCGGTGAGGGTGGCCTGGTCGGGCTCCTCGAAGCGGATGCGCAGGAACTCCTGCCCTGACCACTCCCCCAGGCCCTCCGGCAGCCGGGACAGCCGCTGGGCGGAGCGCAGGGTGGCGAGGGCCGACTCGACCAGACCCCGCAGCCGGTCCACGATCGAGTCGCGGTTGCGCTCCAGTTGCTCCAGCTCGTCCGTGAGCACCCGCAGCCGGGGGGCGAAGGCGTCGGACCACTTCTTGGCGTGCTCCGGCAGCGCGGAGGCGGGCAGTTCGCGGATCTGCTGGCGGGCAGGCGTGCGGACCTGCTCGTAGCGGGTGGAGTTGGCGTGCCGCACCAGCACGTCGCTCGCCTCGCGCACGGCGGCCTCGGCGGCGGAGAGGTCGGCGGCGCAGCCGCGCAGCGAGCGGCGCGCCTCGGCGGCGGACCGCCGGGCGTCCTCCAGGTCGCCGGGATACGGCTCGGTCCGCTCCTGCTCCTCCTCGGCGGCGTGCTCGCGCAGCAGGTCGCGGAGCATGGCGGCGATCTCGTCGAAGCCGCCTGCCGCGTCCTCGGCGGACCGGTGGGCGGCGAGGAGTTCGGCGTGCGCCTCCTGGGCCTGACGCAACTCCTCCTCGCGGGTGGCGAGTTCGGCGGTGGCCGTGCGCAGGAGGGCCTGGGCGTGCTCGGCGTCACGCGGGACCAGTTCCTCGGGGAGGTCGGTGTGCGCCCCGCCGTCCGCGGGGGCGAGGCGCTCGGCCTCGCCGCGGAGCCGGCCGAGCTGCTCGCTCGCGCCGGACATACGGGTCTCCAGGAGCTGGACCAGCTCCTCGGCGCGGGCGGCGGCGGCCTGCCGGCTGGGCCCGTCGGATCCGTCGGGCGACTGGAGCAGCTGCTCGGCGCGGGTGCGGACCTTGTTGCTGAGCCGGTCCAGCTCGGCGCGGGCGGCGCTCTCGTCGCTCTCCGCGCGGGCCTGTTCGGCGCGCAGGTCGGCGCCGACGCCGACCTTCTCGTACAGCTGGGACGCGGCGCGGTAGGCCTCCCGCAGGGCGGGCAGGGACGTCTGCGGGGCGCCGTCGCCGTCCTCGGGCAGGTCGTCGGGGGCGCCGGCGATCTCGGAGCGCTCGGCGCGCAGGGTGCGGGCCGTACGCCGGGCGTCGTCGGCGGCGCGCTGGGCGGCGCGCCGGTCCTCGTCGGCGGCGCGGGCGCGCTCCAGACAGGACTGGGCGCGGGCCTCCGCCTCGGCGGCGTCGTCGGCCAGTTCGCGCAGCTTGGCCTGCCAGCCGGCGCGTTCCCGCAGCCGGAAGGCGAGTCCGGCGAGGGCGTCGGCGGCGCGCCGGGCCTTCTGGGCGGCCTCCTGCCGCTCGTCGCGGACCCGGACCGCCTCGGCGGCCGCCTCCTCGGCCTCCGCCCGCAGGCCGCGCGCCTCGGCCAGCTCGGCCTCGGTCTCCTCGGCGAACGCCCGTGTCTGCTCGGCCGTCGCGGCCAGTTCGGCGAGGCGTCCGGCCGGGCAGCCGGTGCGCCACGAGGCGAGCCGGGCGGCGAGTTCGCGGTCCTTGCCGAGCCGGGCGGCGAGGGCGCGGATCTCCTCGTCCCGCTCGGCGGCGCGGGCGCGCAGCGCCTGCCGCTCCTCGTCGGCGGCGTGCTCGTCGTGCATGGCCGGGTTCGGCGGTACGAGGAACACGTCGCCGGAGCCGGACGCGGGCGTGGGCGCGAGCAGCGCGGCGGCCGTGCCGACGGCGACGGCGGACCGGGGCAGCAGGGCCGCGTCGCTCAGCGCCTCGCGGGCGCGGACATGGGAGTCGGGGTCGGTGATGACGACGCCGTCGACCAGCTCGGGGCGGGCGGCCAGGACGCGCGCGTGGTCGGCGGGGTCGACGGCCTGGGCGAGGTAGCGCCACCCGGGGAGGGCGGGGATGCCGTGCTCACCGAGGAACTCGACGGTGGCCAGCACGTCCGGGCCGGGCGGCAGCAGTCCGCCGTCGCCGAGGGCGCCGAGGATGCGGGCGTCGTCCGCGGCGGCGGTGCGCAGCTCGAACAGCTGGCGCTCGGCGGAGGACACGGCGTCGTCCAGCAGCTCGCGCAACTCGTCGGCGAACCGGTCCAGTTCCTCCGCGCTCAGCCCGCCCTCGCGGGGGCCGTCGGCCGCGCCGCCGGAGTCCGTGCGCTGGCCGGGCAGGGCGGTCCGGCGCTTGCCGGAGGCGCCGGGCAGGCTCAGCAGCTCCGCGAGCCGCTGTTCGGCGGCGAGGCCCTCGGCGGTACGGCGCTCGCCCTCGTGGGCGCGCTCGGCGGCCGTGGCCGCGTCGGCGGCGCGGGCGGCGGTCAGCTCGGCGCGGCTCTCGGCGGCGGCCGCCTCACGGGCGTGCTCGGTGGCCCGGCGGGCGGTCTCGCGGGCGGTGTCCCAGGCGGCGACGGCGGTCTTCTCGGCGTCGCTGGCCGCGAGGGCGGCGCGGGCCGGGTCGGCGTCGGGGGCGCTGTCGTCGAGCCAGCCGGCCCGGACGGCCTCGGCGGTCTCCTGCTCGACCTCGGCGAGCCGCTGGCGCAGGTGGCCGATCTCGCTGCGGGCGCGCTGCGCCTCGGTGGCGGCGGCGGTGGAGTCGCGGTAGGCGCCGTCGCCTGCCTCCTGAAGGGCGGCGGACCGCTCCTCCTCCTCGTTGGCGAGGTCCTCCGCGTTCCGTGCCGCGGCGTGCAGGGCGCGGACCAGGTCGACGGCGGCCTTGGCGCGTGCGGCGAGGGCCGGGGCGGCGTCCCGCTCGGCCTCCTGGATCGCGGCGGACACCCGGGCCACCCGGTCGGCGGCGGCGCGGTGCCGCAGCACGGACTCGGCGGCCTGCCAGGCGGAGTACAGGGTGCGGGCGTCGGCCAGTTCGCGCTTCTGGGCGGCGGCGGACTTCTCGGCGGCGGCGAGCGCCAGCGAGGCGTGCCGGTAGGCGAGTTCGGCGGCGATGGACGCGCTGTGCGCGCGGGCGGTCTCGGCCCGGGTGACGGCGTGGGCGGCGGCGGTGACGCGGTGGGCGAGGTCGGCGGCGCGCTCGCGCTCCAAGGCGCCGCGCGCGGAGAGCCGGCGGGCGAGGGTGCGGGTGCGGCGTTCCGCGGAGGCGTGGATCTCCCGGGCGCGGGTGCGGGCGTCGGCGGCCTCGACGATCCGGCCGAGCAGGTCCGCCGACCCGGCGGTGAAGTCGCGTTCGGCGATGAGTTCGGCACGCCGGCCCAGCTTGTTGCCGAAGCCGCTGACGAGGTCGGCGAGTCCGTCGGTGTCACGGGTGTCGGTGACGGCGCGCAGCAGCAGGTCGGTGAAGTCGGAGTCCTTCTTCACCGCGAAGAGGCCGGCCGCCTCGCCCTCGTCGGCGTTCATCTCCCGCTGGTAGCGGAAAAGTTCGGGGTCGAGCCCGAGGTCGCCGAGGTGCTCGGTCCAGCGCTCGTGGATCTCCTCCCAGTGCACCTCCAGGTGCGGGTAGGTCCTGCCCGCCTCGGTCAGGGCGTCGCGGAAGCCCTTCATGGTGCGGCGCCGGCCGCGCGCGCCGGACTGCCCCTCGGCGGGCGGGCGCACGGACGTGGCCTCGGCGACGGGCAGGTTGTCCAGGCTGAGGCCGGGTCCCGGGCGGAAGGAGTACCAGGCCTCGGCGAACTTCCGCGGGTCGTTGGAGACCTGACGGCCTCGCCACTCGCTGACCTTGCCGACGACGACGCACTCGCCGGTCTGCACATGCTGCCATTCGAGCGCCACATGGCCGCAGTCGTCGGCGAGCAGGAACTTGCGCAGCACACCGGAGCTGGCCCCGCCGAGGGTGTTGCGGTGGCCCGGGAGCATCACGGAGAAGATCAGCTTCAGCAGGACGGACTTGCCCCCGCCATTCTCCAGGAAGAGCACCCCGGCGGGCGCGGGGCGGCGGGGCGGGCCGACGGGCTCGTCCGCGAAGAACTCCGCCTGCGTCGGCGCCGGGTTCGGCACGGTGGCGCCGACGCCGCGCAGGTCGAGCACGGTGTCGGCGTAGCGTGCGCCCGCCGGTCCGATGGAGTAGAGGCGGACCCGGGACAGCTCGTACATGGCGGACTCTCGTGAGGCTTCGTGGGGTGGGGGTCAGGCGGAGTGGAAGGGCAGGCCGGCGTCGGCGACCAGGTCCAGGGCGTCGCCGTCCTCGGGCGGCAGCAGGGTGGGGGTGCCGTCGGTGACGGGGACGACGCCGAGGTCGAGCAGTTCGGCCATGGCCGCGCTGCCCGCCATGTCGCGGACCTGGAGCTGGTAGCGGGCGGTGGTGCGGTAGGTGCCGCCGTTGTCGTCGCCGGTGCGCTGGAGGAAGCCGGAGTCGGTGAGGAAGGAGACGGCCTTCGCGACGATGCCGGTGGTGGAACCGGCCAGACGGCGGGCGTCCTTGGTGGCGCCGGTGGCGCTGCGCCGGGACCAGATCCGCCAGGCGGCCTCCAGTCCGGGGGCGCCGGTGGCCGGGTCGGTGTTCTCGCCCTGCTCGGCGGCCCGCTCCTCCAGCCGGTGGCAGGCCTGGCGGACGAAGGCGTCGACGCCGTTGACCGTGACGCGTCCGATGTAGCCGTCGTCGGCGAGGTCCTCGGGGCGGGGGAAGGCCATGGCGGCGACGGCGAGGTGGGCGAGGCCGTGCAGGAAGCGGTCGCCGCCGTCGGCGGAGGCGCGGCGCGCGTAGTCGCCCATGCGGACGGCGAACACGGAGTCCTCGGCGGCGGTGACGGCCATGCCGGCGCGCGGGGACACCTCCAGCACGACGAGTCCGAGGCCGGTGGCGACGGCGTCGGCGAGCCGCGCGAACGGCGGGTCCTCGCGGTAGCGGCGCAGCAGGTCCGCGTACTCCTGGTCGCGGGCGGGCTGCAGCTTGGGCTGGAGGCCGAAGGCGACGAGCCGGGCCGCGTCGGCGGCGTCGGCGGGCGTGACGGCGGTGCTCGCCGGCGTCGCCGCGGGCTCCGGCTCGCTCCGGTCGGCGTGCTCGGTCACGGTCGGGACTCCTCGGTGCGGGGGATGTCGGTGCGGGGGATGTGGCCGTGAGGGGCGCGCATGCGGGGTGCCGGTGTCGCGGTCATGCCGCCTCCGTACGGTCCGCGGCCATGCCCGCCGCGTCCAGCAGGGCCGTGCCCACGATGAGGTCGGCGCCGCCGAACTCGGGGTCGTCGAGCTCGGTGCCGTCGTCCACGGCGAACAGCAGCTTCCGTTCGCCCTGGCGGTAGGCCGTGCCGACCGGGGGGCTGGCGGCGTGGACGGCCAGCAGGGCGACCAGGTAGGGCAGCTCGGGGTCCTTGCGGCGGGCGTCGGCGAGCAGCCCGGACAGCCGGCGGGGCGCGTCGGCCGGGAGGTCGAGCAGCTCGGTGGCGGCCGCGAGCTGCTCTTCGCTGAAGCGGCTGTCGTCGGGCGTGGCGATGAGGTCCGGCTCGGGCATCTCCGCGCCGAGGTGCTCCCGCTCCACGGGCGGGGTGAGCAGGATCTCGACGAGGTCGGCGACCCGGACGGACACGGGCGTGCGCAGCCCGGTGCCGTGGGCGAAGAACGCGTCGGTGACCCGGGACGCCTGCTCCACGGGGAGCGGCAGCAGCGGCGCGAGGAGCTGGCCGTAGAGGTCGGTGCCGGCGGCCGCGGCGGGCGTGGCGAAGGCCTGCCGGTCCTGCTCGGCGCGGAACAGCGGACCGGCCTCCAGGAGCCGGGACTGCAGCTGGGTGTGGCGCCGGATGCAGTCCTTGACGATGTCCACCAGCTCGGCGGCGCGGCGCTTGTGCTCGGGGTCCTCGGACTCGTCGCGGGCCTTGCGGATGTTGGTGAGGATCGCGTTCTCGTGGCGGTAGCGGTCGGCGACGTGGTCGAGCGCCTCGGCGATCATGTCGGGCACGGCGCTGAGCCAGTCCACCGCGCGGACGTTGCGCCGGGTGGCCTCCAGGGCGCGGCGCAGGGTCTCGGAGTACTGCACCGTGCGGTAGCGGGCCTGCTCGGCGGCGAGCTGGGCGTCGGCGAGCCTGCCCCGGCTGATCAGCACCTCGAGTTTGACCTCGGCGGCGATCTGGGCGCTGGTGACGTCGGTGTCGAGGGCGCCGACCAGGACGTTGACCGCCTCGTCGGTGGTGCGCAGGTACACCGTGCCGCCGGGGCCCGGCACCTCCTCGATCAGCTTGAAGTCGTAGTCCCGGCGGACGTACGTGCCGTCCGGGCCGAAGACGCCGTACACCGCGCGGAAGCCGCGGTCGACGCTGCCGACGTTGATCAGGTTCTCCAGGACCCAGCGGGCCACGCGCTCGTGCTCGGCGGCGGGGCGGTCCGGGGCCTGGGCGGCGACGCGGGGGACGAGCCGGGCGACGATCTGGTCGTGGTCGGCGCCGGTGTCGAAGTCCATGTTCAGCGTGACCAGGTCGATGGCGGCGAGCGCGATCTCCGCCATGCCGTACACCGAGTACTCGCCCGCGAGATTGGCCTTGCGGGTGTCCAGGTCGTGCAGCGGCGCGGTGCACGCGAGCGCGCGCAGCCGCCGCGCCAGTCCCTCGTCGGCGGCCGGGCCCGGCGCGGGGCGCGGCCCCGCGCTGAGCTGGGGCGGAACGCTGTCCGTCGATGCAGGCGAAGTCACGGTGCACAGACTAGGTCCTCGGTCCGACAACGGCCCAAACGAGGCAGTTGCACCCCGGCGCCGTGACCTGCGGACCGTCCGGGAGGACCGTTTCCGTACGGTCCTAGTCCCCGCCCCCCACCTTGCGTCGGTAGACCTCCCCCACCCGTTCCAGCGACACGTCGAGGTAGGCGGCGAGCAGGCGTTCGGCCGTGTCCCGCTCGCCCGCCTCAAGAGCCTGGAGAATCTCGACATTTCGCGCGATGTACGGTTCGTGCAGCCGCTGCGGCTCGTCCACCGCGTGGAAGGCGAGCCGGAGTTCGGCGAAGACGCTGCGCATCAGCTCGGCGGTGCGCTCGCCGGAGGCGAGGGCGACCAGTTCCTGGTGGAAGTGGATGTTGGCCGTGCCCACCGCTTTCCAGTCACCTTCGCGGGCCGCCCGCCGCCCCTCCGCGACCGCCTGGGCGAGTCCGTCGAGGGCGTAGGGCGGCTCACCGAGTCCCCGTACGACGGCGCACTCGACGAGCCGGCGGGTGCGGTAGATGTCCTCGACGTCCTCGACGGTCAGCACCCGCACGAACACGCCCCGGTTGAGCTCGTGGACGAGCAGCCGTTCGTGCGTGAGCAGCCGGAACGCCTCGCGCAGCGTGTTGCGGGAGACCCCGAGGGCGCCGCCGATGCTGTCCTCCGAGAGCCGGGTGCCGGGTGGGAAGAAACCCTCGGCGATGCGGCTCCTGAGGATGTCCGCGACACGCTCGGCGGTGCTGGTCCTGCCCAACAGGGCACGGTCGTCGGCCAGTCCGCTCATCCGCTCTGCCATGCCGAAATTCAAGCGCACACCGAAGGATGAGACAACATGGGTATTGAAGGATCGTTCAACGATCCTCTACCTTGCTGAGGCACTGGCACGGCTCACTCCTTCCTTGCACCCCCGTCCCCTTCTGCGAGGTGCCCATGAGCACGACCCCTCCTCCGTCGAGCGCCCTGACCGGTCCCCCACGCTCCGTCAAGCCCGAGCCCCCCTTCATCGAGGACGGGGCGTTCGGCTGGCTGCGCGCGCTCGGCCCGCGCGGCAGGCGCGCCTTCGGCGGCGCTTTCGGCGGGTATGCCCTGGATTCGTACGACTACTTCACGCTGCCGCTAACGATGGTGGCGCTGTCCGCGTACTTCGGTCTGAACAGCGGTCAGACCGGACTGCTGACCACCGTGACCCTGGTCGTCTCGGCGGTGGGCGGCGCCCTGGCAGGCGTCCTCGCGGACCGCGTCGGCCGGGTCAAGGCGCTGCTGCTGACCGTGATCACCTACGCGGTGTTCACCGTGGCCTGCGGCTTCGCCCCCAACTACGAGACGCTGCTGGTGTTCCGCGCCCTGCAGGGCCTCGGCTTCGGCGGCGAGTGGGCGGTCGGCGCGATCCTGGTCGCCGAGTACGCCGGCGCCCGCCACCGCGGACGCACCCTCGGGGCGGTGCAGAGCTCCTGGGCCGTGGGCTGGGCCCTGGCCGTGATCGTCTACACGGCGGTCTTCTCGCTGGTCGACGGCGACCTGGCCTGGCGCGTGCTGTTCTGGACCGGTGCGCTGCCCGCGCTGCTCGTGGTCTGGGTGCGGCGCAGCGTGCAGGACGCGCCGGAGGCGGCCGCCGCGCGGGAGAAGAGCCCGGGCAAGGGATCGTTCGCGGCGATCTTCCGGCCGGCCCGTGAGGGCTCCCCCGGGCTGCTGCGCACCACCCTGTTCGCGGTCCTGCTCTCCACCGGCGTCCAGGGCGGCTACTACACCCTCGCCACCTGGGTACCGACGTACCTCAAGACCGAGCGCGACCTGTCGGTCGTGGGCACCGGCGGCTATCTCACGTTCCTCATCTCGGGCGCGTTCATCGGCTATCTGACGGGCGGTTACCTCACCGACCTGCTGGGCCGCCGGCGCAACATCTGGCTGTTCGCCCTGCTGTCGGCGGTGTGCATCGTCGCGTACACGAACATCCCCAGCGGCGCGAACACCCTGGTCCTGGTGCTCGGCTTCCCGCTCGGATTCTGCATGTCGGCCATCTTCAGCGGCTTCGGCTCCTACCTGAGCGAGCTGTACCCGACGGCCGTGCGCGGCACCGGACAGGGCTTCACCTACAACACCGGCCGCGCCGTCGGCGCCGTCTTCCCCACCACTGTCGGCTTCCTCGCCGACAGCTGGGGCGTGGGCGGCGCCCTGGTCTTCGGCGCGATCGGGTACGGCCTGGCCGCGCTGGCGCTGCTCGGGCTGCCTGAGACGCGCGGGAAGGAGCTGGAGTGACCCCCTCCGACGACGGCGCCCGCACCGCCGTGGACGACCGCCCCGTGGTCCTCGCCGACGACACCACGCGCGCGTGGAGCCCGCGGACGGCCCGCGCCCGCTTCCGGGAGGGCCTGGCGGTCCCCACGGCCGGCGTGGCCGCCGGGTACGCCCAGGCCAACCTGGTCTCCGTGCCCGCCGACTGGGCGTACGACATGCTGCTGTTCTGTCAGCGCAACCCGCGCGCGTGTCCCCTCCTCGACGTCACCGACGCCGGTTCCACCACCACCGTGCTCGCCTCCGGCGCCGACCTGCGCACCGATCTGCCGCGCTACCGGGTGTGGGAGGACGGCGAGCTGGTGGACGAGCCGACGGACGTACGGGCGTACTGGCGGGACGATCTGGTGTCGTTCCTCATCGGCTGCAGCTTCACCTTCGAGTGGGCGCTCGCGGCGGCGGGGGTGCCGCTGCGCCACGTCGAGCAGGGCCGGAACGTCCCGATGTACCGGACGACCTGGCAGTGCCGGCCGGCGGGGCGGCTGAGCGGCCCGATGGTGGTGTCGATGCGTCCGGTGCCGCCGGAGCACCTCGACGCCGCCATCCGGGAGAGCGGTCTGATGCCGGCCGTGCACGGCGCCCCGGTGCACTGCGGCGACCCGTCCGTGCTCGGCGTCGACGACCTGGACCGTCCCGACTTCGGCGACCGGGTGGAGCTCGCACCGGACGACATCCCGGTGTTCTGGGCCTGCGGGGTCACCCCGCAGGCGGCGGTCATGGCGTCCCGGCCGCCGTTCGCCCTCACCCACGCGCCGGGCCGGATGTTCATCGGCGACGCCCGGGACGAGCAGTTCCGTGTGGTCTGACCTCCCCGCGCACGACACCGCACCACGAGAAGAAGCGAAGGATTCATGACCTCGATCGATCTGAACGCCGACCTCGGCGAGGGCTTCGGCCACTGGCGGCTCACCGACGACGAGCGGCTGCTGTCGGTGGTGACCAGCGCCAATGTGGCCTGCGGGTTCCACGCGGGGGACGCACCCACCATGCGCCGGGTGTGCGAACTCGCCGCCGAACGCGGGGTGCGGATCGGCGCCCAGGTGTCCTACCGGGACCTGGCGGGGTTCGGCCGGCGGGCGATGGACGTGCCGCCCGCCGAGCTGACGGCCGAGGTGGCCTACCAGATCGGCGCCCTCGAGGTGTTCGCCCGCGCGGCGGGGACCCGCGTCGCGTACGTCAAGCCGCACGGGGCGCTCTACAACCGGGTGGTGCGCGACGAGGAGCAGGCGCGCGCGGTGGTCGACGGGGTCGTCCTCGCCGACCCCACACTGCCCGTGCTCGGGCTGCCCGGCTCACGGCTGCTGGAGCTGGCCGCGAAGGCCGGGCTCCCGGCCGTCGAGGAGGCGTTCGCGGACCGCGCGTACACCGACGAGGGCACGCTGGTGGCGCGCGGTCAGGAGGGCGCCCTGGTCACCGACCCGGGGGCCGTCCTGCGGCGTTCGGTGGACCTGGCCCGCAGCGGCGAGGTCGTGACGCTCTCGGGGCGGCGCATCGGGATGAAGGCCCGCTCCCTGTGCCTGCACGGCGACACACCGGGCGCCGTGGACCTGGCGCGACAGGTGCGGGACGCCCTGGAGGCGTCCGGGGTCCGCGTGGAGGCGTTCGCATGAAGGCGCTGCCCGTCGGCACGGACGCGCTGCTCGTCGAGGTGGCCTCGGGCGAGGAGGCGCAGGCGCTCCTCGCGGACCTGCTGCGCCGCCGCGCGGAGGGGTCGCTGACGGTCCGTGAGATCGTCCCGGCCGCGCGCACGGTGCTGCTCGACGGCCTGTCCGATCCCGCGCGCCTGGCCGCCGAACTGACCTCACGGCCGGTGCCGCCCGTGCCGCCGCGCACGGCCGGGACGGTCGAGATCCCGGTGCGGTACGACGGTCCGGACCTGGCCGACGTGGCGGCGCACTGGGGCGTCCCGGAGGCGGAGGTGGCACGGATCCACGCGGACGCCGAGTTCCGCGTGGCCTTCTGCGGCTTCGCCCCCGGCTTCGGCTACCTCACCGGCCTCCCCGCCCGCTACGAGTCGCCCCGCCGCTCCACCCCGCGGACGTCCGTCCCGGCGGGCTCGGTGGCTCTCGCCGGGCCGTACACGGGCGTCTACCCGCGCCCCTCCCCCGGCGGCTGGCAGCTCATCGGCACCACGGACGTCGTGCTGTGGGACCCCACCCGGGAGCCCGCGGCGCTGCTCTCCCCCGGCACGCGCGTGCGGTTCGTCCCGGTGGCCCCGACGGGACCGGCGACATGACGGACCGCGCGCTCTCCGTCGTGCGGGCGGGGGCCCTGACGACCGTTCAGGACCGCGGCCGCCCCGGCCACGCCCACCTCGGCGTCCCCCGCTCCGGCGCACTGGACGGCCCGGCCGCCGCGCTCGCCAACCGGCTGGTGGGCAACGGCCCGGACGCGGCCGTCCTGGAGACCACCCTCGACGGCTGCTCCCTGCGACCCCGTTCGACCGTCACGGTCGCGGTCACCGGGGCGCCCTGCCGGGTGACGGTGGACGGACGGCCTGCCGCCTGGGGCGCGCCGGTACGGGTGCGGGCCGGGGCCGTGCTGGACGTCGGTCCCGCGGTTCTGGGGGTACGCGCCTACGTCGGCGTGTCCGGCGGGGTGGCCGTGGAGCCGGTGCTGGGGAGCCGGTCCACCGACCTGCTGTCCGGGCTCGGCCCGGCGCCGCTGACGGACGGGGCGGTGCTGCCGCTCGGCGCGCGAACGGGTCTCCACGCGCGCGTGGACGTGGCCCCGCAGGCGGCGCCGCCCGCCGAACTCGTTCTGCGGGTGACGCTCGGGCCGCGTGACGACTGGTTCACGGCGGAGGCGGTACGGCGCTTCGTGACCGGCACGTTCTTCGTCTCGCCGGCGAGCAACCGCATCGGGCTGCGGACGACGGGGCCGGTGCTGGAGCGGGCGCGGGAGGAGGAGCTGCCCAGTGAGGGGATGGTGCTGGGGGCGGTGCAGGTGCCGCCGGCGGGAACGCCGGTGATCTTTCTCGCCGATCATCCGACGACCGGCGGCTATCCGGTGATCGGCGTGGTGCACGCGGCGGATGTGCCTGCGGCGGCGCAGGCTCGGCCGGGGACGCCGGTGCGGTTCGTCGCGGTGCGGGGGCGTGGGGGTTTCTGAGGTTTCCTCGCCCCCGCCGCCCCTTCCCTTCCCGTCCCTGGGGCTGCGCCCCGGACCCCCTTGTCGGCCCTGGCGGGCCTCGTCCTCAAACGCCGGACGGGCTACGGACAGCCCCCCGGCGTTCGAGGAGCGGATCACACGGCCGTGCCCTCGGGGCCGATCCTGCCGCGGACCGCTGTCTGGACCTCGGCCTCCTCCGCCGGGTCGGCGGCGAGGCGGCGGAGGCGGTCCACGACGCGGGCGTCACCCGTCTCGGCGTGGCGGGCCGCGATCTCGCGGGTGGTCTCCTCGCAGTCCCACAGGCATTCGACGGCGAAGCCGGCGGGGAAGGACGGGTCGGTGGCGGCGAGGGCGCGGGCGGCGCGGCCGCGGAGGTGGGAGGAGGCGGTCTCGCGGTAGATGTGCCGCAGTACGGGTGCGGCGCAGACGATGCCGAGGCGGCCGGCGCCGTCGACGAGGGTCCACAGGGTGGTCGCGTCGGGGCCTTCGCCCCGTACGGCCTCGCGGAGTGCGGCGAGGACCAGGTCGCGGTCGCGCGTGCCGCCCCGGCAGGCGAGGACACGGGCGGCGGCCTCGCCGAGCGCGTCGGGCCGGCGGGCCCAGCCGCGCGCCCGGTCGACGGCGGCCACACTGCGCATGCGTTCGAAGGCGTCGACGGCGGCGTCCACGACGGCCGTCGAGCCGTCGGTCGCCGCGGCCTCGATCAGGTCGAGGGCGTCGGGATCGGCGGTGTCGGCGAGATGGCGCAGGGCCGTACAACGGGCTCCGTCGGAGCCGTCCCGGGCGGCCCGGAGGATCTCCGGGCGGTCCTCGGGCCCCGCCACGGCGGAGAGGCAGCGGGCGGCCGGCACATGAAGGGCGGCGCCGCGGTCCATACCCTGCTGGGCCCAGTCGAACACGGCCTGGACGCTCCAGCCGGGGCGTGGCCCGGCGGGGCGCATCTGCCGTTGCCAGCGGTCGAAGGAGCCGGCCTCCTGGGCGGCCCGTACGCGCGTGGCGACGGCCGGGCGCGGGTCGTCGGCCCACAAGCGCCAGGGACGTGGTTCGAAGGCGTCGCGGACGGTCGCGGCCAGTTCGGCCTCGCCCTCGGCGTCGGTGGAGAAGCGTGCGAGCACCGGGGCGGCGAGGGAGCGCAGCCCGGCGTCGTCGTCGCGCAGGGCGAGCTCGTCGAGGGCCCAGGCCCAGTTGGTGCCCTGGGCGGCGTACCTGCGCAACAGATGCAGGGCGTCCTGCCGTCCGTAGGAGGCGAGGTGCCCCAGGACGGCGAGGGCGAGCCCGGTGCGTGACTCGTCGGTGTCGAGGACGTCCTCGGGATCGAAGAGGTGCGCCTCGACGGCCTCGAGTCCGCCGTGCAGGTCGAGGTAGAGGCGGGCGTAGTAGAGGGAGCGGTTCTCCACCTGCCAGTCGTGGCGCGGGTCGCGCAGCACACAGTGGTTCAGCGCCGCGAGCGCCTCGGAGCGCGGGGCGGTGAGCGCGTGCAGTGTGCCGTCGCCGCGGCCCCGCTGGAGCAGGCCGAGCAGCGTACCGCTGGGCGCTATGACCGGATCGAACATGGGAAACAGCCTCACATCAAGCGTCGACGCAACCGGGAGTGTGGATTACCTGGCCGCGTGACAACACGTCGGGGCGCCCGCCGTTTCCTGCTTGTTGTAGACCATCTCTCTCTGCCTCTCGTCGGTGGCCCATGCGGACCGCGTCACGGCCCGCGCGGTGCGGCAACACCTGCCCAGCCGTCGCGTCCGTGAATCACGTCGTCATGATGACCCGGCGGTCACATCTACCGCGACCGTATTTCGGCGGCCCTGTACCGCCTCCCCCGTTTTCCGTGTCGTCGCTGGTCGGAGCGGACTCGCTCAGCTCTTGCCGAACAGCTCGAGCAGCTCCGTGCGGGCGAACATCCGGGCCGTGTCGACGGCCGACGGGGTGCCCGCGGAGGGGTCGGCGCCGCCCTCGAGGAGGGCCTTGACGACGCCGGTCTCGCCCTTGAAGACCGCTCCCGCGAGTGGCGTCTGACCGCGGTCGTTGACGCGGTCGGCGTCGGCGCCGCGGGCCAGCAGGGCGCGCACCGCCTCGGCGTGGCCGTGGTAGGCGGCAAGCATCACGAGGGAGTCGCCGCGGTCGTTGGTGAGGTCCGCGGGGACGCCCGCGTCGACGTAGGCCACAAGGTCCTCGGTGCGGCCGCGCCGGGCCAGGTCGAAGATCTTGGTCGCGAGCTCCACGACCTCGGGGTCGGGGGCTTCACTCATCGCCGGACCGCCTCTCACTGCACAGGTACACGCATCGGAACAGGGCGTACGTCTGCACGTGGGGCAGCCGTACGGGTGAATCGCCAGGGTACTGGCTCGGGCGGCACATGACCCGACGCGCCCGAGGCAATGAATCAACGCAGACCCGGAGGGGCGTTCAGGGCGGATATCCACCCAGTTGCACCTTTTATCGTATAGATACATTCTGTGATCAGGGAAGTACTCATGGTGACTGTCCCCGTGAACCAGGAGAACTCACATGATCATCTCGATCTCATGCGTGGTGCTGCTCGGCATCGTCGTCTTCGTCTTCTTCCGCAAGGACGGACTGAAGCTGTCGCACGCACTGGTGGCGATGCTGTTCGGCTTCTATCTGGCCAGCACGGCCATCGCGCCGAGCATCAAGGCGGGCGGCGAGAGCCTCGCCGGCCTCCTGGGCGGGTTCAAGTTCTGACCCGTCCGCCCACGCCCCGCCCGCCCGTACGCACCCTCTGGAGACAGTAGTGGCCCGGCGTCCCCTTCCCCGCATCCTCAGCAACGGCAGCGCCCAGCTCGCCCGGAGCCGGGAGCTGGCCAGGACGGCGGCCGACAGCGCCACGGACGTCCTCCACCCGCTGATCACCATCACGCGCGGGCTGCGCCGGCTGGCCTCGGCCGGACGGCGCAGGTGGGTCGACACCCCCAAGGAGCGGCGCGGCGCGCTGCTCTTCGCCGTGGCGGCGGTGCTGCTGGCCGTGGCGCTCGCGCCGTACGGCCCGCTGCTCGCCGTCGTCGCCCTGATGGCGGCGGCGGCCTGGCACGGCCGGGACCGCGCGCCCGCGGCTCCCGCCGGACCCGCCCCCGGCCAGCTGCAGCGCCTGAAGTCGCTGTACGAGGCCCTGGTGCCGTACTTCTCGGCGAGCGACGATCCCGAGCCGCTGTACGCCCGCGGCGGCGACTGGGGGAAGGTCTTCTCCGAGTACGAGTTCGACGGCGACGGCCGTCTCGCGCACCTGGTGATCTCCTACCCGGCCTACTTCACGGACGCCGAGCCCGACTCCCGGGCGCGGATCGAGCATCTGCTCGGCGCCAAGTGCGGACGCGGCCGGGAGTACCACTTCGCGTGGGACGAGGAGGCCAACCAGCTCACCGTCCGCGTCCTCGCCCCGCTGTCCACCGACATCGCCGCGCAGCCCTTCGTCACGGCCCCCGGCGAGACGGTGCTCGGCTTCACGGACCCCACGCGCGTGCAGCGGACGCTGCCGCTCACCCACGGCGCGCACGGCGAGGAGCGGACCGACGTCCCCCCGGTCGTGTGGCGCACCGGCGTCCGCTCCACCGAGCCGCATCTGCTCGCCGTCGGCCAGCCGGGCAGCGGCACCTCGACGCTGCTGCGGTCCATCGCCCTCCAGGCGCTGCACCACGGCGACGTGGTGATCGTCGACGGCGGCGGAACCGGCGAATACGCCTGCCTCACCGGCCGGGACGGGGTACTCGCCGTGGAGTGCGCCCTGTCGGGGGCGGTGACCAGTCTGGAGTGGGCGGCCGCCGAGACCGAGCGCCGGCTGGCCGCCGCGAGCAAGGCGCACCAGGCGGGCGACCCGCCCCCCGAGGACACCAGGCGTCCGCTGTGGCTGCTGCTGGACCGGCCGAGCGTCTTCACCCACCTGGCCGCGGCGGACGACGGCACCGATCCGCAGTCCCTCCTCCAGGCCCCGCTGCGGCACGGGCGCGCGGCGAACGTCACCGTCGTGGTCGCGGAACAGTTCGACGGCCTCGACGCCCTGACCGCACCGGTACGGCAGCACACCCGCGCGCGGGTGGTGCTGGGGCCCGCCACGGCCGGGCAGCTGGAGTCCGTTCTGGGTGCGCCGCCGCACACGACGCCGGTCGAGCAGATGCCGCCCGGACGCGGCTACGCCCGGCTCGGCACGGGTCCGGTCCACCGCCTCCAGGTCCCGGCGACCCCGGACCCGTACGACGACGCGACCAGCGAGGCCCACCGTCAGGCCGTCCTGGACCTCCTCCCGCCCCGCACGACGCCGGCGGACGAGGAGCCGGGTCCGGTGCCGGAGGCGGTACGGCTGGACAAGGCGGCGACGGAGAAGGTGGCCGCGGCGGCGCTGGCCGCGGAGACGGAGATGTCGGAGCCGGCCTCCGCGCCACCCGCCCCGGAGGGCGCGGCGGTGGCGGAGTCCTCCTCCTGACCCCGCCCGCCGTCGGGCGGCCGCCGCCTGCGGGCAGTCGTGCCGCAGGGCGGCACGGGTGGGCGCAGGCGGCACCTTGGCAGCGGGCCTCGCCGACAGCGCCGCGCCTGCGGCCGAGGGGGTGCCGCGCACGGTCGTACGCCGGGTGCGGGCCGTCCGTGGCCGGTCGCGCAGTTCCCCGCGCCCCTGAGGGCGTCGTCACCCTGTGCCCGGTCGCGCGGCGCCCCTCTCGGGGTGGCCCTCACGCCACGAAGGTGCGGGGGGCCTCCCCGCCCGACGTTCCCCCCGTCTCGACGATCCGCGCCGCCGCCGCCAGGCGGACCGCCGCCTCCTCCGCGACCGCGCCGCCCACCGTGAACGGCAGCCGGACGTAGCCCTCGAAGGCGCCGTCCACCCCGAAGCGGGGCCCGGACGGGACGCGTACGCCCACCCGCTCCCCCGCCTCGGCCAGGCGGGAGCCGGACAGGCCGCCCGTGCGGACCCAGAGGGTGAGCCCGCCGCGCGGGACCTCGAACTCCCAGCCGGGGAGTTCCCGCCGCACCGCACCGACCAGTTCGTCCCGGTTCTGCCGGGCCTGGGCGCGGCGCAGTTCGACCGCCTCCTCCCAGCCGCCGGTACCGAACAGCCAGTTCACGGCGAGCTGTTCGAGCACAGGCGTGCCGAGGTCGGCGTAGGCGCGCGCCGCGACGAGGCTGCGGATCACGTCGGGTGCGGCGCGCACCCAGCCGATGCGCATCCCCGCCCAGAACGCCTTGCTCGCCGAGCCGACCGTGATGACCGTCGACCCGGCGGGGTCGAACGCGCACACCGGCCGCGGCATCTCCACGTCCTCGTCGAGCCACAGCTCGCTCATCGTCTCGTCGGCGACGAGCACCGTGCCGGCCGAGCGGGCCGCGTCGACGAGCCGGCGCCGCTGGCCGTCGTCGGCGAGCGCGCCGGTGGGGTTGTGGAAGTCGGCGACGACGTAGGCGATGCGCGGCGCGGCCTCGCGCAGCACCTGGCGCCAGCGGTCGAGGTCCCAGCCGGTGAGGCCCTCGGCCATGGCGACGGGGACCAGCCGGGCGCCGGCCTCGCGCATCAGCTGGAGGATGTTGGCGTAGGAGGGCGACTCCACGGCGATGCGCTCGCCGCGTCCGCCGAAGAGATGGCAGATGGCGTCGATGGCGCCCATCGCGCCGGTGGTGACCATGATCTGCTCGGGCATGGTGGAGATGCCCCGCTGGGTGTAGCGGTCGGCGATCATCGCGCGCAGCGCGGGCAGCCCGGCCGGGTAGTCGCCGTGGGTGTGCGCGTACGGCGGCAGTTCCTCCAGCGCGCCCTGCACGGCACGGGTGAGCCACGGCTCGGGGGCGGGCAGCGCGGCACAGCCGAGGTCGATCATGGAGCCGAGCGCCTCGGGCGGCAGCGGCTCCAGGCCCCGCGCGGGCACCGGGTTGCCCGCCGGGACGGCGGTCCAGCTGCCGGCGCCGCGCCGTGACTCGAGGAAGCCCTCGCCGCGCAGCGCCTCGTAGGCGGCGGCGACGGTGGTGCGGCTGACGGAGAGGGCCAGGGCGAGTTCCCGCTCGGCGGGCAGCCGCGCGGCGACCGGCACGCGCCCTTCGAGCACCAGCAGGCGGACGCCGTCGGCGAGGGCGCGGTAGGCGGGCGGACGCCGGGTGCCGGGACCCGCCGGGCGGTCCTGCTGGGAGCCGAGCAGCCGGGCCAGCTGGGCGGCACCCACTGCGGAAGTCCACTGCGCCATACGAATCAGTCCACCTTCCCCGGATTGGCCATGGATGGCATGACCAGTCAGGCTCCAGGGTGACACGCGTCGGTCCACTTCCACCACAGGGGGCACCTCTTGGCCAGAAACGCGCTCGGCGAGCGCCATGTCGTGCGGCGGCTGTTCCAGCTCTACGCGGGCCTGGCCCTGTACGGGGCGAGTTCGGCGCTGCTGGTGCGGTCGGGGCTCGGGCTCGAACCGTGGAACGTCCTGCACCAGGGCCTGTCCGAGCGCACGGGGCTGTCCATGGGCGTGGTGCTGACCGCGGTGGGCGCGGCGGTGCTGCTGCTGTGGATCCCGCTGCGGCAGCGGCCGGGACTCGGCACGGTCTCCAACGTGCTGGTGATCGGCGTGGCGATGGACGCGACGCTGGCGGTGGTGCCGGACGCGCGAGGCATGGCCGTGCGGGTGGCCCTGATGGCGTCGGGGATCGTGCTGAACGGCGCGGCGACCGGCCTGTACATCGCGGCCCGGTTCGGTCCGGGACCGCGCGACGGGCTGATGACCGGCCTGCACCGGCGCACGGGCGTGTCGGTGCGCCTGGTCCGCACGGCCATCGAGATCACCGTGGTGGTCACCGGCTTCGTGCTGGGCGGCACGGTCGGCGTCGGCACCCTGCTGTACGCGGTGGCCATCGGCCCGCTCGCCCAGCTGTTCCTGCGCGTCTTCGCCGTCCCCGCGCCGGGAGAGGGCAGCACCGTCGTTGCGGGGCGGACCCCCCGGCGGGCGATACTGCGGTCGTGACCCCGCGGATACGCCATCCCTACCTCGACCATCCCGGACCGCTCGCCTTCGCCCACCGGGGCGGGGCCGCGGACGGTCTCGAGAACACCGTCCGGCAGTTCCGGAGCGCCGTCGAGGCGGGCTACCGGTACATCGAGACCGACGTCCACGCCACGCGCGACGGCCGGCTCGTCGCCTTCCACGACGCCACCCTGGACCGGGTGACGGACGGCGCGGGCCGGATCGCCGACCTGCCCTGGGCGGAGGTGGCGCGGGCGCGGGTGGCCGGCCAGGAGCCGGTCCCGCTGTTCGAGGAGCTGCTGGAGACCTTCCCCGAGGTCCGCTGGAACGTCGACGTGAAGGCCGAGGCGGCGCTGCGCCCGCTGCTGGACCTGGTCGAGCGCGCCGCGGCCTGGGACCGGATCTGCGTCGGGTCCTTCTCGGAGGCGCGTGTGGTGCGCGCCCAGCGGCTGGCCGGGCCGCGGCTCGCCACGTCGTTCGGCACCCGGGGCGTGCTCGGCCTGCGGCTGCGGTCCTGGGGGCTGCCGGCGCCGCTGCGCCGGTCGGCCGTCGCCGCCCAGGTGCCCGAGGAGCAGTCGGGCGTCCGCGTGACCGACGAGCGTTTTGTGCGGACGGCCCACGCGCGGGGGCTCCAGGTCCATGTGTGGACCGTGAACGATCCGGAACGCATGCACCGGCTCCTCGACCTGGGGGTGGATGGCATCATGACCGATCACATCGACACACTGCGCAAGGTCATGGAGGACCGCGGCACCTGGGTCTGAGACCGCCGCAGCCCTCGTCACCTCGGCGCGCACACGGGGAAGCGAGGGCACGGGTGGACACCGACACCGTGCGGTCACCGGCGGCGGACGACAGCGCCGGACGGCGGCGCGAGCAGCGCGGCTGGTACTTCTACGACTGGGCCTGCTCCGTGTACTCCACGAGCGTGCTCACCGTGTTCCTCGGCCCCTATTTGACCTCGGTCGCCGAGGCCGCGGCGGACGCGGACGGGTTCGTGCACCCGCTGGGCGTCCCCGTGCGGGCGGGCTCCTTCTTCGCGTACGCCGTGTCCCTGTCGGTGGTCGTGGCGGTGCTGGTGATGCCGCTGGTGGGGGCAGCCGCCGACCGCACCGGGCGGAAGAAGCCGCTGCTCGCGGCGGCCGCGTACACCGGAGCCGCCGCCACCGCCGGGATGTTCTTCCTCGACGGCGACCGCTATCTGCTGGGCGGTCTGCTGCTGGTGGCGGCGAACGCCGCGCAGTCGGTCGCGATGATGCTCTACAACTCCTACCTGCCGCAGATCGCGCCGCCGGAGGAGCGCGACGCCGTCTCCTCGCGCGGCTGGGCCTTCGGCTACGCGGCGGGGGCGCTGGTGCTGGTGGCGAACCTCGTGCTCTACACGGGGCACGAGAGTTTCGGGGTGTCCGAGGGCATGGCGGTGCGCATCTGTCTGGCCTCGGCCGGGCTGTGGTGGGGCGCGTTCGCCCTGATACCCCTGCGCCGGCTGCGGGACCGCCGTACCCCCGCGCGGGAGGCGGCCCTGCCGGGGTTCCGGCAGCTTGCGGCGACGGTACGCGACATGCGAAGGCACCCGCTGACCCTGGCCTTCCTGCTGGCGTACCTGGTCTACAACGACGGCATCCAGACGGTGATCTCCCAGGCCTCCGTGTACGGCTCGAAGGAGCTGGGGCTCGGGCAGTCGACGCTGATCGTGGCCGTGCTGCTGGTCCAGGTGCTGGCGGTGGCGGGCGCGTTGCTGCTCGGCAGGCTCGCCCGGAGGTACGGCGCGAAGCGCACGATCCTCGGCTCGCTGGTCGCCTGGACGCTGACGCTGGCGGCCGGATACTTCCTGCCGGCCGGCGCGCCGGGGTGGTTCTTCGTGCTGGCCGCCGGGATCGGCCTGGTCCTCGGCGGCAGCCAGGCCCTGTCCCGCTCCCTCTTCTCCCAGCTGGTCCCGCCCGGCAAGGAGGCCGAGTACTTCTCGGCGTACGAGATCAGCGACCGGGGGCTGAGCTGGCTCGGGCCGCTGCTGTTCGGTCTGACGTACCAGCTCACCGGCAGCTACCGGGACGCGATCGTCTCCCTCGTGGGCTTCTTCGTCCTGGGATTCGTCCTGCTCGCGCGGGTACCCGTACGGCGGGCGATCGCCGACGCGGGCAACCCGGTGCCCCAGCGGATTTAGCGTTCGACGTGAAAGGGCGGTAGTGTACGCGTTTGGCCTGCCAGGCGTACCGTTACTGCGCGTCAAAGATGCCGAACCGCTGTGTGACATCTGTGACCAGATGTGACAAACCGGGCGTCGGTGGGTACTGCACTGGTTGACAAAGGCTGCGGCCACGACGGCGACACATGACCCGGAACGGGACTCGGAACGGGAATCTTTACCGCCGACCGGACGTTGACCGGATGACGACGACAGCGACACCTGTCCTGTGGGCGACAAGCCCGGGAGGCACGATTCATGAGTGAGCGAGCTCTTCGCGGCACGCGCCTCGTGGTGACCAGCTACGAGACGGACCGCGGCATCGACCTGGCCCCCCGCCAGGCCGTGGAGTACGCATGCGAGAAGGGGCACCGCTTCGAGATGCCCTTCTCGGTCGAGGCGGAGATCCCGCCGGAGTGGGAGTGCAAGGTCTGCGGTGCCCAGGCACTCCTGGTGGACGGAGACGGTCCGGAGGAGAAGAAGGCCAAGCCTGCGCGTACGCACTGGGACATGCTGATGGAGCGGCGCACCCGTGAGGAGCTCGAAGAGGTCCTCGAGGAGCGTCTCGCCGTTCTGCGGTCCGGTGCGATGAACATCGCGGTGCATCCGCGGGACAGCCGCAAGTCGGCCTGATCCCGGCGGGAGCCCGCCCGGACGCACAGCGACAGGACCGAGGGCGCCGTACATGTACGGCGCCCTCGGTCCTGTCCGCGTGCCCGGAAGCGGGCCGGGTTGCCTCTTTCGTCCGCGGAGGCTACTTCGTCAGCGGGGGCCGCGGTCCCTGCGGGGTGTCCCCCGGGGTGCTTCCGTGCTCGTCCCTGATCACCTCGCCCTGGACCACCTTGCCGTCCGGACGGTGCATACGGGCCTGGGTGAAGGCGTCCCCCAGCGGACTCTGCGCGGCGGCCTCGCGGAGCTTGCGCTCGAAGGTGCGCTCCGCGTAGCGGCTGACGGCCTTCTGGACCGGCGGGACCAGCAGGAGCAGCCCCAGCGCGTCGGAGATCAGACCGGGCAGGACGATCAGCAGACCGCCCAGCATCGTCAGCCCGTTGCCCTCGCTGTTCGGCCGGGCGCCGGGGATCACCGGTCCGCCGCCCTGCTGCTGTCGCGCGGTCTCGGTGAGATTCCTGAACGCGCGGCGGCCCGCCCGCTTGATCACATACGAGCCGAGGACGATGCCGGCCAGCAGGATCAGGAAGACCACCAGGCCGTTCGACGCGCCGGCGACCAGCGTCAGCAGCCAGATCTCCAGTACGAGCCATGCGGCGACGCCGAGCGGCAGCAGCGTGCGCAGCCGGGAGCGCCGGGGCCGGGCGGGGTACGGGCTCTGAGCACCAGTCGTCATACCCCCAGTGTGCCTGGGCCCGGCTCAGCACGGGATAAGCGGGCCCGGCGGCACCGGGTCCGGGCCTACGGCTCGGAGCGCCCGGTGTCCGGGGTCGTCTCCTTGACCGGGACGGCCTTGCCTGCGCGGGGCTGGCGGGGCTTGTCGTCGTCCGCGCGGCCGAGGACCTTGCCGACCCTCTCCCCCACGCCCCAGGCGGTGACCCGCCACAGGGCCTCGACGAGGATGTCCCGGCTCATCTTGGAGTCGCCGAGCTCGCGCTCCACGAAGGTGATCGGCACCTCGACGACGTGGTAGCCGGCCTTCACCGCACGCCGGGCGAGGTCGACCTGGAAGCAGTAGCCCTGGGAGGCGACCTCTTCGAGGCCGAGGCCCTCCAGCGTCTCGCGGCGGAACGCGCGGAAGCCGCCGGTGATGTCGCGCAGCGGAAGATCGAGCGCCATGCGCGAGTAGAGGCTGCCGCCGCGGGAGATGAACTCTCGGGACTTCGGCCAGTTGACCACCCGACCGCCGGGCACCCAGCGTGAGCCGAGCACCAGGTCGGCGCCCTTGAGGGCGGTGAGCAGCCGGGGCAGCTCCTCGGGCTGGTGGGAGCCGTCGGCGTCCATCTCGACCAGCACGCCGTAGCCGTGCTCCAGGCCCCAGCGGAAGCCCGCGAGGTAGGCGGCGCCGAGGCCCTCCTTGCCCTTGCGGTGCAGCACCTGGACGTGGTCGTCCCCGGCGGCCAGTTCGTCGGCCAGCTTGCCGGTGCCGTCGGGGCTGTTGTCGTCGGCCACGAGGACGTGCGCCTCGGGAACGGCCTTGCGCACGCGTCCGACGATCGCCTTGATGTTCTCCGCCTCGTTGTACGTGGGGATGATCACCAAAGCCGTACCGAGCGGGCCGAATTTCCGCCCCTGGGATCCTGCCGCGAGGGTCCCGCCGCCGTCGTTCACTGCTGCCCCTTCATGTCCTGTGCGCAGGATCCCACCTTAGTGTGCACGGCCTGTCGTGACGTGACAGGACGTACATATGGTGGTGTCGTTTCCCGATCATCGGGTAGGCACATCTTCTTCCACCGGGTGCGCGCGGACGGCGGATGGGGGCCCGGCGCCCTTCGGGCCGGCCCGGGACCCGCCGGCTGCGGATCACCTGGAGCCGTTGTCTACTGAGCGCCCGGGCCCCACCCGGGGTCGCACCTCCCCGGCCGGCGGACACGTCCCTCGGTCCCGCGCCGCGCTGAGCCTGGCTCCCAGCGACGGTGCCCCGGTGCGGCACACCGTCCCTGACCCAGCGGCGCCGGCCCGAGTGGCCGGACGGTCTCCGGTCGGGCGTCCGGTGGTGGACCCGGCCGAACCTACCGGCCCCCCGCGGCCGCCTGTCAACAGTCGTCCGACCTGCGCAGTGTCGTTCAAGTGCCTGGTCAGGGGCGAGGATGCGCAGGTCGCACGACGGGCGCGCGGCGCATGATCGCCCGCCGCGCCGCCCGTTCAGATCACTCGCCCGGCCGTACGAAGACCGTGCGGCCGCCGACCACCGTGCGGAGACAGACCGGCAGGTCACGGCCGGGGGTGAGGTCGGGCAGGCCGGGGGTGCCGGACCTCGGGTCGGTGGACCAGCGGGCCACCCGGTCGTCGGGCGCCTGGACGACGAGTGCGCCGGTGCGCCAGACCGCGTAGTCGGCCGGGGCGCCGGGCACCAGAACGCCCGCGTCGTCCCGTCCGGTCGCCCGCCAGCCGCCTCGGGTGTGGGCGGTGAAGGCGGCGCGGACGGAGACGCGGTGCTCGGGAGTGCGGTGGAAGGCCGCCGCCCGGACGGTGCCCCAGGGGTCGAGCGGGGTCACCGGGCTGTCGGAGCCGAAGGCGAGCGGGACGCCGGCCCGCAGCAGCGCGGCGAACGGGTTCAGCGTGCGGGCGCGCTCCGCGCCGAGGCGCCGGGCGTACATGCCGTCCTCGCCGCCCCACAGCGCGTCGAAGGCGGGCTGGACGGAGGCGGTGAGGCCGAGCTCGGCGAACGCGGCGATCGTCTCCGGGGTGACCATCTCGGCGTGCTCGACGCGGTGCCGGGCGGCGCGTACACGGGCCGGGCCGAGCTTCTCGGCCGCCGCGCGGACGCCGTCGACCACGGTGCTCACGGCGGCGTCGCCGATGGCGTGGAAGCCCGCCTGGAGGCCCGCCTCGGTGCAGGCGACCACATGGGCGGCGACCGCGCCGGCGTCGAGGTGCGCGGTGCCGGTGTGGGCGGCGTCGGCGTAGGGCTCGTGCAGGCAGGCGGTGTGCGAGCCGAGGGCGCCGTCGGCGAAGAGGTCGCCGGCCGCGCCGAGCGCGCCCAGTTCGCGGGCCTTGGCAACGTCCTGCTCGGCCCAGTAGCCGACGACGCGGGGGCCGGGCTCCTCGCGGGCGAGGCGCAGCAGGCCGGTGAAGTCGTCCTCGGAGGAGATCTCGGGGCCGCCGCACTCGTGCACCGTGCCGATGCCGAGGGAGGCCGCGTGGGCCAGGGCGGCGCGCTGGGCGGCGGTGCGCTGGGCGGGGGTGACGGCGCCCAGGGCGGCGGCGCGCACCGCGTGGTGGTCGTCGCCGGTGAGCGGGCGGTCCTCGCGGGTCACGCCGCCCGCGACGAGGTCGAGCAGCGCGGTGGAGACGACGGCGGAGTGCACGTCGATGCGGCTCAGGTACAGCGGGCGTCCCGCGGTGGCCTCGTCGAGCTCCGCGCGGGTCGGGGGCCGGCCGCCGGGCCAGCGGGCGGCGTCCCAGCCGTGCCCGAGGAGGACGCGGTCGTCCGGGCGAGCGACGGCGAACTCCCGCACCCGGGCGAGGGCGTCCTCCAGGGAGGCGGCGGTGGACAGGTCCAGGCCGGTGAGGGCGAGGCCGGTGGCGGTGGTGTGGACGTGCGCGTCGGTGAACGCCGGGGTGACCAGCGCCCCGTCGAGGTCGACCACCTCGTCGACCCCGTCCGCGAAGGCGTCGGCGGCGCCCTCGGAACCCACCCAGGCGACCTGCCCGCGCTCGACGACCATCGCGGTGGCGAAGGGGTCGGCGGGGCTGTGGACCTCTCCACGACGGAGCAGGACGGTGGGCGGCGGGGCGGTACGTTCACTCATGCCCTTAGTCTCGCGCGCCGCGCGCACGGTCCGGCACGCAGGTCCCACTCGGGGCGCATGGAGGTGCGCGGGGGAGCCCGGCGCGCTCCGGACCCCTCAGATGCGCGGCGGGCGCGCCTCGTACGGCGTGGACAGGACCACGGTCGTGCGGGTGGACACTCCCGCCAGGGTGCGCACCCGCGCGAGGAGCTCCTCCAGTTCGTGCGGGGTCGCGACGCGGACCTTGAGGATGTAGTTCTCGTCGCCCGCGACGCTGTGGCACGCCTCGATCTCGGGGACGCCGGCCAGGCGGTCCGCGATGTCGTCGGGGGCGCTGGGGTCGAACGGCTTGACCGAGATGAACGCGGTCATGGGCAGGCCGACCGCCTCCGGGTCGACCACCGCCGCGTAGCCGCGGATGACGCCGCGCTGCTCCAGCCGCCGCACCCGCTGGTGCACGGCCGACGTGGACAGGCCCGTGGCCTTGCCCAGGTCGGTGTAGCTCATCCGCCCGTCCTTGACGAGCAGCTGCACGATCTGTCGGTCCAGCTCCTCCATGGCGCTGAACCTACAGGGCTCTTGATCGCCTCGGATACCGGAACGACGACGCGCGAGCACCACGGACGGCGCCTGCGAGCGGCATGTGACGAAGACCACACACCTTGCGCCGTCTCCGTGATGTTCTCGTGATTACCCCCCGGAGGTGGAGGGAAGTGCTTGCTGTGGTCGAGGCCGCAGCGCCTGAACGGCCCAGCCCGAGGGGGAGAACCCAATGCAGAGTCTTAAGCGCCCTGGTCGTACCACGTCCAAGCGGCAGCAGCCCGTCGTCATGCCCGAGCCGGAGTACGTCGAACCCGGAACCCCGGACGACGACTTCGACGCGTACGACACCTTCGAGATGTTCCGGGTCGTGTGCCCGGACTGCTCGCAGCCCATCGCCCTGCTGGCGGACGAGGAGATCCTGCCGGAGCACGCCCTGTGCGCCTCGCCGTGGAACCCGTTCGGGCTCACGGTCTGCCCCGGCACCGGCCGCCGGGCGTCCGAGGCCCGGCCCGCGGACGAGACCGTGACGCCGCAGGAGCAGGACACCGCCCTGCTGCTGACGCTCCCTCAGGGGCTCGACTGGCGGACCCAGCCCTTCTCGCACGTCGGCGGACCGGGATCGCGGCCCATCCGGTTCCCCGTGATGCGGCGCGACGCCGCCTGAGCGCGGGCCGGCCCGGGGGTGGCGGAGAGCCGCCACCCTCGCCGTTCGCCGCCCCGCCCTTCGCCGCTCCCTGGGCGATCCCGCCGGGTCCGCCGCTCGGGGCATCGCTGAACGCACGCTCTATTCGGGAGGCCGGTGACCCGGCCGCCCGTTCGCGCGTTGGCCGGGCATGACGACCCCCACGTACTCGACGACCGGGCGTCAGCGCCATGTGTTCGTGCCGCCGCCCGTCGAGGCGGCCGTGACCGTCCCGCCGCCGCACCTGCCGGACCCGCCGATCTACCGCGAGATGATGCGGACGTGGACGGACCGGGGCCGCACCGTGCCGGGGCGGCACGACCCGGAGTGGGCCCGGCTCGCCGAGCCCTGGCGGGGCTTCGGCCGGCTCAGCGCGTCTCCGGCCCCGCGAGGTGGCGGGCGATGACCATGCGCTGGATCTGGTTGGTGCCCTCGACGATCTGCAGCACCTTCGCCTCACGCATGTAGCGCTCGGCGGGGAAGTCGGCGGTGTAGCCGTAGCCGCCGAGGATCTGCACGGCGTCGGTGGTGACCCGCATCGCGGTGTCGGTGCAGTGCAGCTTGGCCATGGCGGCCTGCCGTCCGAACGGCCGGCCCGCGTCCCGCAGCCGGGCCGCCGCCAGGTACAGCGCGCGCCCCGCCTCGATCTGGGTGGCCATGTCGGCGAGCATGAAGCGCAGCCCCTGGAAGTCGGCGACCGGCCTGCCGAACTGGCGCCGCTCGGTGGCGTAGCCGACGGCCTCGTCGAGCGCCGCCTGGGCCACGCCGATGGCGCACGCCGCGATGCCGAGCCGGCCGCCGTCGAGCGCGGACAGGGCGATCGCGAAGCCCTGCCCCTCCTCGCCGATGCGGCGCGCGTCGGGCACCCGGACGCCGTCGAAGTGGACCTGGGCGGTGGGGGACCCCTTCATGCCCATCTTCTTCTCCGGCGCGGCGGCGCTGAGCCCTTCGGCGTCCCCCGGCACCAGGAACGCGCTGATGCCGCGCGCCCCCTCGCCGCCGGTGCGCGCCATGACCGTGTAGAAGTCGGCGACGCCGCCGTGGGTGATCCACGCCTTGGTGCCGTCGATGACCCAGTCGTCCCCGTCGCGGACCGCGCGGGTACGCAGGGACGCGGCGTCGGAGCCGGAGGAGGGCTCGGAGAGGCAGTAGCCGCCGAGCAGTCCGCCGCCGAGCATGGCGGGCAGATGCTCCGCCTGCTGCTCCTTGGCGCCGTAGGCCGCGAGCGGATAGGTGGCGAGCGTGTGCACGCTGACGCCGAGGGCCACGGTGAGGCGGGCCCGGGCGAGCTCCTCCAGGACCTGGAGGTAGACCTCGTAGGGCTGGTCGCCGCCGCCGTACTCGGAGTCGTAGGGCAGGCCGAGCAGGCCGGACTCGGACAGCAGGGTGAACAGCTCGCGCGGGAAGCGGCCGGCTTCCTCCTCCTCGGCGGCCCTGGGGGCGACCTCGCGCTGGGCGATGTCGCGGACGAGCGTGAGCAGGTCCCGGGCCTCGTCCGTGGGCAGTAGCCGGTCCACCGGCTGCGGGGCGCGGTCGGGCATGGCGTCGCTCTCCTCCCTGTTGGGGCACATCGGCGTGCGCCTTGGGTGGAGGCGGCTCCGCCGGGGTCGTTCCGGTGCCGGGGCGATGGTCGCACTCCCGGGTCTCGGAAGCTGCTGACCAGCGGCTGTGCGCTGTGAGTATGCCCGATCGGCGGCATCCCGTCACCAGTTAACGACCGCTTACTTCGCGCGACCTCGCGGTACGCGCCCCGCGCTCGCATTGGTCCGCACCATTGACCAACTGGTCTAGTCCTTCTAGGGTTTCGCTCCAGCCCGAATCGCCGCGTTCATGCCACACAACGCGGCTCTCCCCTCCCCCACGAGGAGACACCGGATGCCATCCCCCCACCGCCCCCGCACGCTGCGGGCACTCGTGTCCGCCGCATGCACCGCCGTGCTCGGCGCCGGACTGCTCGCCGGCCCGGGCGCCTCGACCGCCACCGCGGCGACCTCGGCTCAGGAGGCCGCCCCCGGTGCGAAGGTCGTCGGCTACTTCACCGAATGGGGCACGTACGACCGGAAGTACTACGTCAAGAACATCGAGACGTCCGGCTCCGCGGACCGGCTCACCCACATCAACTACGCCTTCGGCAACGTCACCGGCGGCAGGTGCGCCCTCGGCGACGCCTACGCGGCCACCGACCGCGCCTACACCGCCGAGGAGTCCGTCGACGGGGTCGCCGACACCTGGGACCAGCCGCTGCGCGGCACCTTCAACCAGCTGCGGAAGCTGAAGGAGAAGCACCCCGGTCTCAAGGTGATCTGGTCCTTCGGCGGCTGGACCTGGTCCGGCGGCTTCGGCGAGGCCGCGAAGAACCCGGCCGCCTTCGCGCGGTCCTGCCTCGACCTGGTGGAGGACCCGCGCTGGGCGGGCGTCTTCGACGGCATCGACATCGACTGGGAGTACCCCAACGCCTGCGGCGCCACCTGCGACACCAGCGGCCGTGACGCCTACCGCGAGCTGATGGCGGCGCTGCGCTCCACGTTCGGCCCCGACCGTCTGGTCACCGCCGCGATCCCGGCGGACGCCACCGAGGGCGGCAAGATCGACGCGGCCGACTACGCGGGCGCCGCCCAGTACGTCGACTGGTACAACCCGATGACGTACGACTTCTTCGGCGCCTGGGACACCGCCGGGCCGACCGCCCCGCACTCGCCGCTGACCTCGTACGACGGCATTCCGAAGGCGGAGTACGACAGCGCCGCCACGATCGCGAAGCTGACCGGTCTCGGCATCCCCGCGGACAAGCTGCTGCTCGGCATCGGCTTCTACGGCCGCGGCTGGACCGGCGTCACCCAGGCGGAGCCGGGCGGCACCGCGACCGGGCCCGCACCCGGCACGTACGAGGCGGGGATCGACGACTACAAGGTGCTGAAGGACAAGTGCCCCGCAACCGGCACCGTCGGGGGCACCGCCTACGCCAAGTGCGGCGACCAGTGGTGGAGCTACGACACCCCGGCGACCGTCGCCTCCAAGACGGAGTGGAAGAACCAGCAGGGCCTGGGCGGGACGTTCTTCTGGGAGCTCAGCGGCGACACCGCGGACGGCGAGCTGATCAAGGCCATCCGGTAGCCCCGGCGGCCGGCCCCGCGTCAGCCGTCGCGGCGCGCGGGCTCCGGGGCCGGCCAGGACGGGTCCAGCTCCTCGATGGCGCGCATCGCCCCGCCGAGCGTCTTCACCAGCAGCTCGCACATGGTCTCGCGGGACAGGTCGGGGTGGTCGATCCAGGCCAGCACCGCGCCCTCCACGCTGCACACCCAGGCCAGCAGCCCCATCCGGGCCACCGGGGCGATGTCGCGGCGGCCGTAGGCGCCCTCGGCGATGGTCGCGACGATCGCCTCGCGCACCCCGTCCCGGATGGCGTGCACCTCGGCGTCGAAGCCGACGCCGCCGCTCACGATCGCGCGGTAGGCGGCCTGGTTGTGCTCGGCGTACCGCAGATAGCTGTCGATGGTGCGCTGCACCCGCTCCACGGGCGGCAGTTCGTCGCCGCTCGCCGCCATCGTGACGAGACCGGTCACCGAGTCCTCGATGATGGCCAGGTAGTAGCCGCGCTTGGAATGGAAGTAGTAGTAGATCAGGCCCTTGGCGACCCGCGCCTGGCGTGCGATGTCGTCCATCGACAGCGCGTCGTAGGACCGGTCGGCGAACAAGCGGCGCCCGATGGCGATGAGTTCGGCGCGACGGGCCGACGCTCGCCGGGTGCCGCCGACCGAGGGAGGCACGGCGGACTGCTGGCTGATGTTCAATGTCGGCCCAGGTCTCCTGCGGGGGCGGGACGGTCCCGCAGGAGTATGGCAGGTCGGTCCGCGCCGGGGCAGGGCCGTTCGCACCTCGGGACTACAGCAGTCCCAGCTGCGTCAGCAGCATCGCGAGGACCACGACGAGGGTCCAGCCCAGCACGTGTTCGGCGATCTCCGGACCGTCCTCACGGGGTCCGCCGGTACGGGCACGGGTGACGGTGGCGGTGTCGGCGCTCATCTACTCTCCCTGGTCTCCGTGGTGTGTGGATCCCCCCGGGCGACGTCGTCCACCTTGCCACCGGAAACGGCGGATTCCGCCGAGAGGTTGCTCACACGCGGCGGGCCCCGGTGGCGGCCGGGGCCCGCCGCGCGCGCCGGTTCAGCGCACGCCCACCGCCGCGAGCGCCTTGCGCTGGCGGGGGGTCGGGCGGGCCGGGAAGTACAGGTAGCAGACGCCGCCGGTGCCGGAGACGACCTTCCCGGAGGCGTTGTACCGCTTGGTGCGGAGCCAGATGTTCTCCCATTCGCGCCGCTGGTAGACGCGGCGCACGGCCTCGTTGTCGTCCGAGGCGGGGTCGTTGGCGATCACGTCGCCGTCGGCGGTGAAGCCGATCACGGTCATCAGGTGCCCTGAGGTGCCGTAGCCCGCACCCGTCAGCTCCTCCTTCAGGAACGACTGGGAGGTGATGGCCGGGATGCCCGCCGCGATCAGCGTCTCCAGGTCGGTGAGCGACCGCAGCCGGGTGACCACGCCCTGGAGGCCGGGGAAGGTGGCCGCGTAGGCGGCGTTGAACGGCCAGTTGCCGCACCCGGCGTACTGGTAGTCGTAGGTGTGGCGGGCCGCGTGGCAGATCTGCGGGTCGGCGTACGCCGGGTCGACCCAGGAGAGCTGCTCCTCGCTGAGCCGGCCGCCCCAGTACTCGATGATCATCTGCGAGGAGGTGGGGCTGCACCAGGCCTCGCCGCCGTTGTCGTACTCCGGGTACTGGCCCTTGTGGATCTCCTGCGAGTAGCGCGGGACGAGCAGTTCCTTGGCGAGCCCGGGCGCCGACGCGGGGACGGTGAACCGGTCGGGGACGTCGGACCCCATCACGCCGAGCCGCCACACGGTCGGGGTGAGGCGGGTGCCGGGGCGGCGGTACAGGGTGAGACGCAGCCGGACCGAGGCGAGGCGCAGCCCCGAGGCGGCGTCGTCGACGGCGAACGTGTCCGTCCAGACGCTGCTCCTGCCGTCGCCCTGGTCGTCGACGGAGGTGCGCCGGATGTCGGCGTCGCCGGCCGCCCAGCGGCCCATCACGTACCAGGGGGTGTCCGTGCCGTCGGAGTACGCGCCCTTCAGCTCGATCTGGATCCAGGTGCCCTCGGGGGTGTGCGCGTTCCAGGAGGCGATCGCCTCGGTGGAGGGGACCGCGAGGCGGTGGACGGGCGAGGTCCAGGTCGCGTACTCCCAGGCGGCCGTGCGGCCGGTGTGCGGGTCGGTGTAGTCCGTGGTGCCCGCCGCGTCGGCGATCACCAGGCCGGGGCGGAGGCCGGCCACGGCGCGGGTGCCGGCGGCGGTGCCGGAGCGCCAGTCGGTGTACGTGGTCCAGGCATGGTGGTCGACGGTGCGGGCGGCGGCCCGCCCGGGCGCCGCGGGCCGGGTGGCGCCGGTGGTCGGGACGGCCGCGGACGCCGTCGCCGCGCTCCCGGCGACGGTGGCGACGACCGCCGCGGTCAGAAGGGTTCTGCGGGACGGCAGTTCGGCTCTGCTCATGGGTGGGGGACCCCCAGGTGTCGGAGTCGGGACAAGACCGGTGCACGGCCGCCGGACGGTGTGCGTCCGGCGGATGGAGCGGGTGTGCGCCCCACTATGAACGCAGCCGGGCGGGTCCTGCCAGCATCCGGGCCGCGCGGCGCCGGCCAACATGGGACTCGACCAATGGCGGAAGCGCCGCAGGTGGCGGCGGCCCCGCCCGCGGCGGCCGGCATCCCGGGCGGGCGGACCCTGACGCCCTCCGGGGCCTAGAGTGCTCCCGTCCGCCCTCCCCCACAGCCCTGGGAACCAGCCATTCACACGCTCGCCTCCCGCATCCGCCGGCTTCCTCCCTCGTGCGGCCCGGTGCGGCTCGTCGCCGTCGACGGGCACGCCGGGTCCGGGAAGTCGACGTTCGCCGGGCTGCTGGCCGACCGGCTCGGCGCGGCCCCGGTGCTGCACCTCGACGACATCGCCCGCCACGACGAGCTGTTCGACTGGACCGCGCGGCTGCACGACGAGGTGATCGGCCCGCTCTCCCGCGGCGCGACCGCGCACTACGCTCCCTACGACTGGCGCGCCCGCCGCCCCGGACCCCCGCTGCCGCTGCCCGCCGCGCCGGTGGTGCTGATCGAGGGCGTCGGCGCGGGACGCGCGGCGCTGCGCCCGTATCTGGCGCTGCTGCTGTGGATGGACGTGCCGCGTGAGGAGTCCTGGGCGCGGGGGCGGGCGCGGGACGGCGAGGAGCAGCGGGAGTTCTGGGACGGCTGGGAGCGGGCGGAGCGCGCGCACTTCGCGGACGATCCCTCGCGCCCCTTCGCGCACCTGCTGGTACGGCAGCGAGAGCAGGGGTACGAGGTGGTTTCCGGGCCTGCCGGGACAGGTGAGGCACCATCCACCCTTACGGACGGTGACGAGTCGTAGGCGATGTGGTGATCCTGTGAAGAGCGGGTCCCGGACAAGTTGCCGCAGTCCCCCAACTCGGCTTGACCGAGGGCCCGTACAGGTCTTACGTTCTCAATGTGCGGCCCTTCGGGAGCCGTCGGCAGACACGAAGCCCCCGGTTGTTCCCCCGTGACCGGGGGCTTCGTTCTGCCCTTTTCACGCTTTCCGGGCGCGCAGCGGCATATGACGATCACCCTCGGTGAGGATCACCTTCCGCGCCCCTCCCACGCGCCCCCCTTCCTCCTCCGTTCCACCTGCTCCGCACCCTGCGGACGCGGGGCCCCCGCAGGTACGATGCCCTCGGTGCGACCGGCGACGAAGCTTCGCGCACCTTGCAACTCCGGTCCGCGGCACAGCGGTTCGGCCACAGGGCGCCGGCGGCCGAAGGGCCGGCCGGCACACCGACGGGGGCACGGTTTGTGGGGGACGTGATGGACTTCGGCACGCAGGGCCCGCAGGCCCCGGCCGACCTCGCCTGGCTGCGAGGCGTGGACGCCTACACGATGGGCGCCTATCCGCAGGCGGAGGAGGAGTTCCGGACCGCCGTACGGATCGACCCGGGGATGGCGGACGGCTGGCTCGGACTGCACGCGCTGCGCGTCGACACGACGACCGCGCTGCTGCGGATGTTCCGCCACCGCGACCGCTTCGGCGAACAGCGCACCCGGCACCACCGCACCCTCAACTCCTGGTACTGGCTGGGCTGGTGGGTGCAGCCCGTCCTCGAGACCCCGCGCGACCTGCTGCTCGCCCACGCCTCGCACTGGCTGGACGGCCGGCACGTCCCCGAGCTGGACCGCGCGCTCGCCGGACTGCCCCCGGTGGACACCGACCCGCAGGTGCGCTTCCTGCACGCCTGCCGCGCCTATCTCGTCAAGGACTGGGAGCAGCTGGTCCGGCACACCGACCCGCTCGTGGACGACCCGCTGCTGGGCATCGAGGCGGGCCTGTTCGGCGGCATGGCCCGGGTGCGCCTCGAGATGTACGGGCAGGCGGAGCCGCTGCTGTCGGCGGCGCTGATGCGGTGCCGCAGCGAGCAGCCGCAGCGCAAGGAGCTGCGTTACTGGCTGGCCCGCGCCCGCGAGGGCACGGGCCGCAGCGCCGCCGCGCTCCCCCTGTACCGGGCCGTGCACCGGGTCGATCCGGCCTTCATGGACACCTCCGCCCGGCTCGCGGCGATCGCCGAGGGGGACGGCTACGACGACTGCGCCGACCTCGCCGCGATCACCCTGACCGGCACCGGGCAGGAGACCGTCGACGGCCAGGACACGCTGGACCCGCTCTTCGGGACGGAGGGGCGCGACCTGAGGCTGTCCGACCCGGACCCCGCCCCTCCCCCGATGCCGTCGTTCGGCGGGTCCGGGGCGCGTGAACGCTCCGGCGGCCCCGGCCCGGTGCTGCCCCCGGGGCCCACCGATGCGGCGCTGCTGGAGGAGGCGCTCGCGGAGCTGGAGCGCATGGTGGGTCTGGAACCGGTGAAGCGCCAGGTCAAAGCCCTGTCCGCGCAGTTGAACATGGCGCGGCTGCGGGCCGGGCAGGGGCTGCCGGTGCAGCCGCCGAAACGGCACTTCGTCTTCTCCGGCCCCTCCGGCACGGGCAAGACCACGGTCGCCCGGATCCTGGGCCGGGTCTTCTACGCCCTCGGACTGCTCGGCGGCGACCACCTGGTGGAGGCGCAGCGGGCGGACCTGGTGGGCGAGTACCTGGGGCAGACGGCGGTGAAGGCCAACGAGCTGATCGACTCCGCGCTCGGCGGGGTGCTCTTCGTCGACGAGGCGTACTCCCTGTCGAACTCGGGGTACGGCAAGGGCGACGCGTACGGCGACGAGGCGCTGCAGGTGCTGCTGAAGCGGGCGGAGGACAACCGCGACCACCTGGTGGTGATCCTCGCCGGCTACCCGGAGGGCATGGACCGGCTGCTGGCCGCGAACCCCGGGCTGTCGTCCCGGTTCACCACCCGCGTCGACTTCCCCTCGTACCGGCCGCTGGAGCTGACCAGGATCGGCGAGGTGCTGGCCGCGGAGAACGGCGACGAGTGGGACGAGGAGGCCCTGGACGAGCTGCGCTCCATCGCCGGGCACGTGGTGGACCAGGGGTGGATCGACGAGCTGGGCAACGGGCGGTTCCTGCGCACCCTGTACGAGAAGAGCTGCGCCTACCGCGACCTGCGGCTGTCGGCCTACCCGGGGCCGCTGTCCCGGGACGACCTGGCGACCCTGCGGCTGCCGGACCTGATGCAGGCGTACGGGGAGGTGCTGTCGGGGCGGGGCCCGTCGGACCCGTCGGGGCCCTAGGACCCCGACGGGCATGCCGGCATGGGGCCGCGGTCAGGTGGCCAGCGCCTCCTCCGGAGCCCCGCTCGCCCGCTGCGGGGTGAGCGTGACCTCCCGGTGGGCGGGGTCCCGCACCTCGCCCACGAGCATCTCCAGCACGTCCTCCAGGGCGACCAGCCCCAGCACCTTGCCGGACGCGTCCGACACCTGCGCCAGATGGGTCGCCGCGCGGCGCATCACCGTGAGGGCGTCGTCCAGCGGCAGTTCGGGGCGCAGGGTGGTCATCGGACGCCACAGCTGCTGCGGGACGGCCCGGTCGGCGTCCTCCAGGTCCAGGACGTCCTTGACGTGCAGATAGCCCATGAAGGCGCCGCCCTCGGCGGCCACCGGGAAGCGGGAGTACCCGGTGCGTGCGGTCAGCTCCACGATCTGCCCCGGAGTGACCGCCGGGGTGACCGTCACCAGGGACTCGCGGCGCAGCAGGACGTCCGTCACCGGGCGCGAGCCCAGCTCCAGTGCGTCCTCCAGGCGCTCCGCCTCCTCCGGGTCGAGAAGGCCGGCCTGGCCGGCGTCCTCCACCAGCCGGTTGAGCTGCTCGCTGGTGAAGACGGCCTCCACCTCGTCCTTGGGCTCCACGCGGAAGAGCCGCAGGACGCCCTGGGCGCAGGCGCCGAGGGCGACGGTGACCGGCTTGCACAGGCGGGCGAACCACACCAGGCCCGGGCTGAGCCACAGGGCCGCCTTCCCGGGCGCGGCCATCGCCAGGTTCTTCGGGACCATTTCGCCGATGACGAGGTGGAAGAAGACCACGGCGGCGAGCGCGATGACGTAGCCGAGCGGGTGGATCACCCCGTGCGGCAGGTGCATCCACGCGAACACCGGCTCGAGCAGCCGGGCGACGGTCGGTTCGGCGACCGCGCCCAGGGTGAGCGAGCAGACGGTGATGCCGAACTGGGCGGCCGCCATCATCTGCGGCAGATGCTCCAGGCCGTACAGCACCTGGCGGGCGCGGGCGGTGCCGAGCGGCTCGATCTGGCTGCGGCGGACCGACACCAGGGCGAACTCGGCGCCGACGAAGAAGCCGTTGGCGAGCACGAGCAGTGCGGCGAACAGCAGTTGCAGGACGCTCATCCGGCGGCCTCCGCGAGAGGGACCCGGGCCGTGCGGACCAGGCGGACGCGTTCCGCGCGGTAGTGGCCGACCCGGCGCACCGACAGCCGCCAGCCCGGCAGTTCCGTGCGGTCCCCCACGGCCGGAATGCGGCCGAGCAGATCGGCGACCAGGCCGGCCACCGTCTCGTAGGGGCCCTCGGGGACCTCCAGTCCTATGCGGCGCAGGAGGTCGACCCGGGCGCCGCCGTCGACGTCCCAGGCCGGGTTGCCGTCCTCCGGCGGGGCCGGGGCGAGTTCGGGCACGTCCTGTCCGTCGTGCTCGTCGCGCACCTCGCCGACGATCTCCTCGACGATGTCCTCCAGGGTGACGACGCCGGCGGTGCCGCCGTACTCGTCGACGACGACCGCGATGGGCTGCTCGCTGCGCAGCCGGGTGAGCAGCGGGCGCACCGGCAGCGTCTCGGGGACCAGCAGCGCCGGGCGGGCGATGCGGGCGACCGGGGTGCGCAGCCGTTCGTGCGCGGGGACCGCCAGGGCGTCCTTGAGGTGGACCATGCCGGCGATCTCGTCGATCCGCTCCCGGTACACGGGGAAGCGGGACAGGCCGGTGGCGCGGGTGAGGTTGACCACGTCCTCGGCGGTCGCGGACGCCTGGAGGGCGCTGACCCGCACGCGCGGGGTCATGACGTGCTGGGCGGTCAGCTCGCCCAGGGACAGGGTGCGGACGAAGAGGTCCGCCGTGTCCTGCTCCAGGGCGCCCGCGCGGGCCGAGTGCCGGGCCAGGGAGACCAGTTCGCCGGGGGTGCGGGCGGAGGCGAGCTCGTCGGCGGGCTCGATGCCCATGGCCCGCACCAGCCGGTTGGCCACGGCGTTCAGTCCGGCGATGACCGGGCGGAACAGGCGGGCGAAGGCGTGCTGCGGGCCGGCGACGAAGCGCGCGACCTGCATCGGCCGGGACACCGCCCAGTTCTTCGGCACGAGTTCGCCGATCACCATCTGCACCGCGGACGCGAGCAGCATGCCGATCACCACGGACACGCCGGAGACCGCGCCCTCGGGTATGCCGGCGCCGGTGAGCGGGCCGTCCAGCAGCTGGGCCAGGGCCGGTTCGGCGAGCATGCCGACCACCAGGGAGGTGATGGTGATGCCGAGCTGGGTGCCGGAGAGCTGGAAGGACAGTTCGCGCAGGGACGCGACGACCCGGCGGGCGCGCCGGTCGCCGGCCGCGGCGGCCTCCTCGGCGTCGGCCCGTTCGACGGTGACCAGGCCGAACTCGGCGGCCACGAAGAAGCCGTTGGCGAGAATCAGCAGGAAGGCGGCTGCGAGAAGCAGCAGAGGGGTGCTCATGATGCCGCCGCCTCCGCATGCGCGCGCACCGGGCGGTGGGCGCTATGTCGGCAGGGGGCGGCGCAGGTACTGCAGGACGATCCGTCCATCGCCGGAGAGGGTCACTCCTCGGATAGCTGGGGCCCCTCGGCGCACCGGGCGGGGCGGCAGGGGCGGAGGCGTTGTCGGCGCGCCTCCGCCCAACAGATTAATCAAGACAGGGGCGACTGCGGCAGGTCCGTTCTCCCCGCGGGACGGTGCCGGACGGCTCCGGGTCAGTCGCGGGGCGCCTCGGCCCCGGGTGCGGAGTGCGCCTCGGCGAGGGCCCGCAGGGCGCGGGCGTCGGCGACCGCACGCTGCCGGGCGATGCCCGGCTGGATGCCGAGCGCGGGCAGGCTGGTGCCGTCGCTGAGGTCGAGGAACACCCAGGGATCACCCGAGCGGAGGTTCACCTGAAGGATCTCCGCCCACTCCAGACGGCGCCGGTTCACGATGTTGACGACCGTGACGCCCGCCTCGTCGGCGACGATCTTCGGCCGGGCCAGCAGGAACAGCACACCGGCCAGCAGCGCGGCGGTGAACACGAAGCTGATCCGCTCGCCCGGGCCGAGCCCGCCGAGGAGCAGGCCGATCAGACTGACCACGACGAAGAGCGCGACGCCCGCGGTAAGCAGCACGGCGCGGGTGCGGCTGGGCCGGAAGGTGACGGGCAGCTCGGGGAGCTGGGTGCCGGACATGGTGGCTCTCCCTGCCCCGTCAGAGGCGGCAGGCGTGGATCGCCGTGGTGAGGATGGCGCGGGCCCCGATGTCGTACAGGTCGTCCATGATGCGCTGCGCCTCCTTGGAGGGGACCATCGCCCGGACGGCGACCCAGCCCTCGTTGTGCAGCGGGGAGACGGTCGGGGACTCGAGGCCGGGGGTCAGCGCGACGGCCTTCTCCAGCTGCTCGACCCGGCAGTCGTAGTCCATCATCACGTACGTGCGGGCAACCAGGACGCCCTGGAGGCGGCGCAGGAACTGCTGCACCTTGGGGTCCTCGCCGTCCGTGCCGGTGCGCCGGATCACCACGGCCTCGGACGTCATGATCGGCTCGCCGACGACCTCGAGGCCGGCGTTGCGCAGGGAGGTGCCGGTCTCGACGACGTCCGCGATGACCTGGGCGACGCCGAGCTGGATGGCGGTCTCGACCGCGCCGTCGAGGTGGACGACGGAGGCGTCGATGCCGTGTTCCGCGAGGTGCGCGGCGACGATGCCCTCGTAGGAGGTGGCGACGGTCTTGCCGGCGAGATCGGCGGGGCCGGTGATCGTGCCGGGCTTGGCGGCGTAGCGGAAGGTGGAGCGGGCGAAGCCGAGCGGCAGGATCTCCTCGGCGTCGGCGCCGGAGTCGATCAGCAGGTCGCGGCCGGTGATGCCGATGTCCAGCTGCCCGGAGGCGACGTAGATCGCGATGTCGCGGGGGCGGAGGTAGAAGAACTCGACCTCGTTGACCGGGTCGACGATCCGCAGCTCCTTGGACTCCCTGCGCTGCTGGTAGCCGGCCTCATGCAGCATCTCCGCCGCAGGTCCTGACAGGGAACCCTTGTTGGGGACGGCGATGCGCAGCATGAGGTCGGCTTCCTTTGCGTGGAGGGGTGGGGTGGAGCGGGGTTGCTTACAGGTGGGCGTAGACGTCGTCGAGGGAGATGCCGCGGGCGACCATCATCACCTGGACGTGGTAGAGCAGCTGCGAGATCTCCTCGGCGGCCGCCTCCTTGCCCTCGTACTCGGCGGCCATCCAGACCTCGGCGGCCTCCTCGACGACCTTCTTGCCGATGGCATGGACGCCCTTGTCCACCAGTTCGGCGGTGCGGGAGGTGGCGGGGTCCCCGTGGGCGGCCTTGTGCTGGAGCTCGGTGAAGAGCTCCTCGAACGTCTTCTTGGACATGGTGGTCCTTACCCTACGCGGTGACGGGGACTGCTCACCGCCAGGGTTCGGACACCGAGCGCAGGCAGGCGGCGGTGGCGACGGCCGCGGTGACCGCCTCGTGCCCCTTGTCCTCGCGGGAGCCGGGCAGTCCGGCGCGGTCGAGGGCCTGCTGTTCGTCGTCGCATGTGAGCAGTCCGAAGCCGACGGGGACGCCGGTGTCGACGGACACCTGGGTGAGCCCCTGGGTGACGCCCTGGCACACGTAGTCGAAGTGGGGCGTGCCGCCGCGGATGACGACGCCGAGGGCGACGATCGCGTCGTAGCCCCGGCCGGCCAGGACCTTGGCGACGACGGGCAGTTCCCAGCTACCGGGGACCCTCAGCAGGGTCGGCTCGTCGATGCCCAGGTCGTGCAGGGCGCGCAGGGCGCCGTCCACCAGTCCGTCCATCACCTTCTCGTGCCACTGTGCCGCGATGACGGCGACCCGCAGATCACCCACGTTGCGTACCGTCAGCTCCGGTGCACCCTTGCCGCTCACGTCTCTCCTCGTGGTTCTTGTTACTGGTTGCCGCAGGCGGGCACGGTCGGCGTGTCCAGCCAGGGCAGGTCGTGGCCCATCCGGTCCCGCTTGGTGCGCAGGTAGCGGAGGTTGTGCTCGCTCGCGGTGACGGGCATCGGCTCGCGCCGGGCGACGTCGATGCCGTGGCGGGCGAGCGCGTCGGACTTGTCGGGGTTGTTGGTCATCAGGCGGACGCTGCGCACGCCGAGGTCGGCGAGGATCTGCGCGCCGGCCGCGTAGTCGCGGGCGTCGGCGGGCAGGCCGAGTTCGAGGTTGGCGTCGAGGGTGTCGCGTCCGCGCTCCTGCAGTTCGTAGGCGCGCAGCTTGGACATCAGGCCGATGCCGCGCCCCTCGTGGCCGCGCAGGTAGACGACGACGCCCCGGCCCTCGGCCTGGATGCGGTCCAGGGAGGCGTCGAGCTGGGGGCCGCAGTCGCAGCGCTGGGAGCCGAAGACGTCGCCGGTGAGGCATTCGGAGTGCATGCGGACGAGGACGTCCGCGCCGTCGCCGAGGTCGCCGTGCACCAGGGCGACGTGCTCGACGCCGTCGACGGTGGAGCGGAAGCCGTACGCGGTGAAGGTGCCGTGGGCGGTGGGGAGCCGGACCTCGGCCTCGCGGCGGACGGTGGGCTCGCTGCTGCGCCGGTAGGCGATCAGGTCCTCGATGGAGATGATCGACAGGCCGTGCTTGCGGGCGAAGGGAACCAGCTCGGGCAGCCGCAGCATGCGGCCGTCCTCACCGGCGATCTCCACGATGGCGCCGGCCGGGCGCAGTCCCGCGAGGCGGGCCAGGTCGACGGCGGCCTCGGTGTGGCCGTCGCGCTCGAGCACGCCGCCGGGGCGGGCGCGCAGCGGGAAGATGTGGCCGGGGCGGACGAAGTCGTCCGGCGCCGCGGTGCCGCCGGCCAGCAGCCGGAGGGTGGTGGCCCGGTCGGAGGCGGAGATGCCGGTGGTCACGCCGTGGGCGGCGGAGGCGTCGACGGTGACGGTGAACGCGGTCCGCATGGACTCGGTGTTCTGCGCCACCATCTGCGGGATCTCCAGCCGGTCGAGCTCCTCGCCCGTCATCGGCGCGCAGATCATGCCGCGGCACTCGGTCATCATGAAGGCGACGATCTCCTCGGTCGCCTTCTCGGCGGCGACGATCAGGTCGCCCTCGTTCTCCCGGTTCTCGTCGTCGACGACCACCACGGGGCGGCCGGCGGCGATGTCGGCGATCGCCCGCTCGACGGGGTCGAGTTGGAGGCCGAGGTCCTCGGTGTCGTACAGGATCGGCGGGATCGAGGGGGTGGCGCGCAGCGCCTCGTTCGGGGCGGTGGCGGGTGACGGGCGGGCAGTCATGCCGGCGCTCCTTCCAGTGCGGGCCGCGCGTCGCGGGAGCGCAGCCACCAGTCGCGCATGCCCCACAGGACGAGTGCGCCGTAGATGACGTAGACGAAGCCGGAGAAGGCGAAGCCATTGGCGAAGTTCAGCGGGACGCCGACGAGGTCGACGAGCAGCCAGGCGAACCAGAACTCGACCATGCCGCGGGCCTGGGCGTACATCGCGACGATCGTGCCGACGAAGATGTAGGCGTCCGGCCAGGGGTCCCAGGACAACGACGGGTAGGCGGTGAAGAGTCCGCCGACGGCGAGGGTGCCGAGGGCGGCCCCGGCGAGCAGCACGCCCCGCTCGCGCCAGGTGGCGAACCGGACGGCGACGGAGCCGTCCCGCGCCTGCTGCCGGCCGCGGTTCCACTGCCGGAAGCCCCAGACGGCGACGAGCATGACGACGACCTGCTTGCCGGCGCTGCCGGAGAGGTGGGCGGTGGCGAACGCCGTGAACAGGATGAGCCCGGAGAGGAACTGGGCAGGCCAGGTCCACAGGGAGCGGCGCCAGCCGAGGGCGAGGCCGATCAGGCCGATCACGTTGCCGATCATGTCGGCCCACTTGATGTGCTGGCCGAACAGGGTGAAGGCCTCGGAGTTGAGCCAGTTCACCGGGTGGCCCCCTCACCGGCGACGCGGTCGCCGAGCATCCGCTCGACGTACTTGGCGATGACGTCCACCTCGAGGTTGACCGGGTCCCCGGGCTTCTTGATGCCGAGGGTGGTCAGGGCGAGGGTGGTGGGGATGAGGCTGACGGTGAAGTGGTCGCGCCCGGCGTCGACGACGGTGAGGCTGATGCCGTCGACGGTGATGGAGCCCTTCTCCACGACGTAGCGGCTGAGCTCCGCGGGGAGGGAGATCTTGACGATCTCCCAGTGCTCGGACGGGGTGCGGTCGAGGATCTCGCCGGTGCCGTCGACGTGACCCTGGACGATGTGGCCGCCGAGGCGGTCGCCGACGGCGGTGGGCCGCTCGAGGTTGACGCGGGAGCCGACGGCGAGGGCGCCGAGGCTGGAGCGGTTCAGGGTCTCCGCCATGACGTCGGCGGTGAACTCGTCGCCCTCGTGCTCCACGACGGTGAGGCACACGCCGTTGACGGCGATGGAGTCGCCGTGTTTCGCGCCCTGTGTGACCACGGGGCCGCGCAGGCGGAAGCGACAGGCGTCGTCGAGGGTCTCGACGGCGGTGACCTCGCCCAGCTCTTCGACGATTCCGGTGAACACTTCCCGGGTCCTCCTGCCTCTTCGGGCACGGACTCCGGGGCTGTCGATGACGACAGGATCACGAGCGAGGACACCGGGGGCGACGCCGGACAGGGCCCGCCCGAAAGGCGAACCGGTACGGCGGCGCGCATGGATGCCCGCCCGCCGCGCACTGCCTCCCATCCGGACTTTAACCGTCGGTCCAGGAATTTCACCTGGTCAACCGGTCGCTGGAGGCGACCGGGTCGCGGACTGTAACCGCCGGTTCGGACTTTCACCGACCCCGGAGTGCGCTGCTACTGGTACAGGCCCAGTGTGCCACGGCCGCGACTCGGCCACGCAGGTGAGGTGTGTGGAGTGGGTCACAGCGGGCGACCTAGAAGCAACCGAGGGTCGCACGATGCACAACTGCCGCGAGTGTGCGCCCCCTTGGCGCCCCCTCCCGCACCCGGCGAGTGGTCCATACCTATTGACCGGAGTGGTCTAGTCCTCTTAGGGTCCGAGCCATCTCCGCGGAGTGCCGGCCGGACCAGGGGTCCGCCGCGCTCCCCTCCCCGACCGGCCCGGCGGCGGTGACGACGGCCCTTGCCCGCCGCCGGGCCTCACCACACGCGCGGATGCGCCCGGCGCCCGGCCCGGCGAAGCTGGACCCCTTACGGCGCCACGCGCACACCCCCAGGGCGCCGGTGTCCGAAGGGACTCGAGCAGCATGACCACGATCCTGGTGACCGGCGGTACCGGAACCCTCGGCCGGCCCGTCGTCGAACGGCTGCGGGCGGACGGCCACGAGGTGCGGGTGCTCAGCCGGCACACCCCGCCCTACGCCGTCGACCTGCGCGAGGGCGGCAGCGGACTGGACCGGGCCCTCGACGGCACGGGCACGGTCGTGCACTGCGCCACCTCGGCGCGGGGCGGCGACGAACAGGCCGCGCGGAACCTGATCGCGGCCGCGCGGCGGGCCGGGGCGCAGCACCTGGTCTACATCTCGATCGTCGGCGTGGACCGGGTGCCGTTCCCCTACTACCGCACCAAGCTGGCGGTGGAGCGGCAGATCGAGGACTCCGGGACGGGCTGGACGGTGCTGCGCGCCACCCAGTTCCACGACCTGCTGTTCCGGTTGTTCCAGGGCCTGTCGAAGTCGCCGGTGATGCCGCTGCCCGCCCGGGTGAAGGACCAGCCGGTGGAGGTCAGGGAGGTCGCGGACCGCCTGGCCGGACTGGCACAGGGCGCGCCCGCCGGCCGCGCCGACGACCTGGCCGGCCCCGAGATCCGCACGCTCCCCTCCCTGGCCCGCGCGTACCTGGATGCGGCGGGCCGCCGCCGCGCGCTGGTGAAGGTCCCGCTGCGCGGAGCGGCGTACGAGGCGTTCCGCGCGGGCGGCCACCTCGCCCCGGAACGGGCGGTCGGGACCCGCACGTTCGAGGAGTTCCTGGCGGAGCGGTTCGCCGCGAGGGCGGGGCGCCGGTAGGGGTACGGACGGTCGCCCGCCCCGCCGGGCCGGGCGTCTTGGCGAGGGGACCGCCTCGTCCGGCACCGGGCAGGCCGCAGGCCGCCGCCCGGCCGGGGCCTGCCCGTGCGACCTGCCGCGTCCGGGCCGTCCCGGCATCGAGCGGGGGCAGGCCGCACGCTCGTCCGGCCCCTCACCGAACGGATCGCGGAGAACGCGGCCCGCCGGCAGCCACCCGGCCGGAGGGACGCCTCGCAGGACGCGACACGCACGCCCCTTCCGGTGTCGCCGGCGGGCGTCCCGCTCAGTGCTCCGGCACGCCGAAGAGTTCGTCCTGGGCGTGGTCGCGTGCCGTGAGGAGGGCGCCGCGGAGGACCGCTCCTCCGCCCAGGGTGCTGGGGCGTACCTCGACGGGGAGGGGGGACATCGCGGTCAGGCGGTCGTGGACGCGGGCCGCCAGTGCCTCGCCGCCCGCCTGGCCGATCTCGCCGCCCAGGACCACGCACCCGGGGTCCAGCAGCGCGACCACGGAGGCGACGCCGACGGCGACGCGGTCGGCCAGGACGTCGAGGAAACGCGTGTGCGCCGTGCTCCCGTGCGCGGACACGGCCGCCCGCACCGCACCCGCCGCCTCCGGACCGGCCCCGGGCTCCGGCGCGACGCCGCACTCGGCCGCGAGCTGTGCGACCGCCGCAGCGCCGGCCAGGGAGTGGAAGCCGCCCGCGCAGTCGGTGGCCGAGGGCAGGCCCCGGGTGCCCGGGACGGGGAGGAAGCCGATCTCGCCGGTGCCGCCCGAGGCGCCCCGGCGCAACGTGCCGTCGAGGATCACCGCGGCGCCGGTGCCGTGGCCCAGCCACAGCAGCACGAAGGTGTCCCGGTCACGGGCGGCCCCGTCGCGCTGCTCGGCGAGTGCGGCGAGGTTGGTCTCGTTCTCCACGCTGACCCGGGCCTCGGGCAGCCGTTCCTGGAGCACCGCGACCAGGCGCCGGTGCCACTGCGGCAGGCCGGTGGAGTCGCGGAGTTCGCCGGTCGCGGGGTCGATCAGGCCGGGCGCGCCGATGCCCACCGTGTGCAGCCGGTCGGCGCCGGCCTCCTTGGCCGTCCGCTCGACGAGGGCGACGGCCTGCTCGACGGCGGGGCCGGTGCCGGTGTCGTCGGCGATGGGCAGGGACGCCTCGGCCAGCACTCCGCCGACGAGGTCGGACACGACCAGGGCGACGCCCTCGGTGCGCACGTCCAGGGCGGCGAGGTGCGCGCGGCCGGCGACGATGCCGTAGAGCCGGGCGTTGGGGCCGCGCCGCTGGGCGCGGGCCTCGCCGGCGACCTCGATCAGGCCGGCCGCGGTGAGGCGTTCGACGAGGTCGGCGACGGTGGGCCGGGAGAGTCCGGTGAGTTCCTTCAACCGCCCGGCGGTGAGCGGGCCCTCCTGCTGGAGCAGGCGCAGGGCGAGCCGGTCGTTGATGGCTCGGGCGGTGCTCGGGGATGCGGCCATGCCGGGATCCTTCCAGATCGGCGGGCCCGGCCGGCGGGCGCCGTGTCCGGGGACGGCCCGTTTCTTTCAGGCAGGGTTCCTGATAGTTTACGGCGGCGCACACGAAGCGGGGACGCGTACGACAGCGGTGGATCAGGGAGGGGCGGGTCGATGAGTGCGGTGGTTCATACGCAACACGAGGTGAGGCGGGCACGGTACGCCGTGGCCGCGGTGTTCGCCGTGCACGGCGCGGTCACCGGTTCGTTCGCGACCCGGGTCCCCTGGATCCAGGACCACGCGGGGGTCAGCGCGGGCCAGCTGGGCCTGGCGCTCGCCTTCCCCGCACTGGGCGCGTCCCTGGCGATGCCGCTCGCGGGCGGCATCTCGCACCGCTTCGGCGCCCGCAACGCGCTGCGCGGGCTGCTCGCCCTGTGGACGCTCGCGCTGGTGCTGCCGGCCCTCGCCCCGAACCTGCTCACCCTGTGTCTGGCCCTGTTCGTCTACGGCGCCACCGCGGGCATGTCGGACGTGGCGATGAACGCCCTCGGCGTCGAGGTGGAGAACCGGCTCGACCGGTCGATCATGTCCGGCCTGCACGGCATGTGGAGCGTCGGCGCGGTCGTCGGCTCGGCGGCCGGCACGCTCGCCGCGCACCTGGGCTCGGACGCCCGGCTGCACCACGCGCTGGCGGCCGGCGTGCTGACGGTCGTGGGCTTCGCGGCCTGCGCCTGGGTGCTCGACCTGCAGCCGGCCGAGGACGAGGAGCCGCCGCCGCGGTTCGCGCTGCCGCCCCGCTCGGCGCTGCTCATCGGCGCGATCGGCTTCTGCGCGGTGTTCGCCGAGGGGGCGAGCCTGGACTGGTCGGCGGTCTATCTGCGCGACCAGCTGGAGACGTCCGCGGGCCTCGCGGCCGCCTGCACCACCGGTTTCACGCTCACCATGGCGGTCGCCCGCATCGCGGGCGACCGGGTGGTGGACCGCTACGGCGCGGTGCGCACGGTCCGCGCGAGCGGCGTGGTCGCCCTCCTCGGCGGCCTGCTGATCGTGTTCGCCCGTCACCCCGCCGTCGCCATGACCGGGTTCGCGCTGATGGGTCTGGGCATCGCGGTGGTCGTCCCGCTGTGCTTCGCCGCCGCCGGCCGCAGCGGCTCCAACCCGAGCCTGGCCATCGCGGGCGTGGCGACCATCACCTACACCTCGGGGCTGATCGCCCCCAGCGCGATCGGCATGCTGGCCCAGGCCACCAGCCTGATGGTGTCGTTCATGCTGGTGACGCTGCTGACGTGCGGCATCGCGGGCTTCGCCGGGGTGCTGCGCGCGGGCGACCGGGTGAAGGTCACGCGTCCGGACGCAGCAGTCCCCGAGCGGCGCCCCTGAACGCCTCGCTCCAGGGCGCCGGGCGCAGGGTGGTGGCGTCCAGCCGCACCAGCACCCGGCTGCCCCGGGCGTAGGTCACGGCGCCGTCCGGCGAGCAGAACCGGAAGCCGTAGGTGAGCCCGGTCGTGCCGAGCCGGTCCAGCCACAGATGGACGGCGTAGGGGCCGGGCCGCGTCACCGGGGCCTCGTAGGTGAGGCGCAGTTCCTTGACCGCGTTGCAGGCGTCGCCGGCGGCCGCCCAGTCGCCGTCGAAGGTGACGCCGTTGGCCTGCCACAGCTCGGCCCAGGCGCGCTCGACGAGCAGCGGGTAGCGGGCGTTGTGCAGCAGCCCCAGCGCGTCGAGGTCGTCGAAGTGGACGGTCACGGGGATCAGCCGGCCGTAGGAGAGGGCGGGCGCGGGCGGGGCTTCGGCGGTCACGGGCGGTGCTCCTGGGACGTACGGGATCGGTGCCGTGCGCATCGATCGACGGCGTGCCCTCATCCTAAGCGGACGCTCAGAAGCGCCCGCGTGCCCGCCCACCTGTGCGAACCACGCCTCTCCGGGCCGCACAATGGTGCGGACACGCTGGCCGCACGACGAAAGCGACAACCCATGGATCTCGGCGTCCGCTGGAAACTGCACGGAGACGGACGCACTCCGGCACCCGGGGCGGTGGTCCGTCCCGACGAGCGCCTCTCCTGGCCGCGCACCGCGGGCCTCGGCGCCCAGCACGTGGTCGCCATGTTCGGCGCGTCCTTCGTGGCGCCCGTCCTCATGGGCCTCGACCCCAACCTGGCGATCATGATGTCGGGCGTCGCGACCGTCGTCTTCCTGCTGGCCACCCGCGGCCGGGTGCCCAGCTACCTGGGCTGTTCGCTCTCCTTCGTCGGCGTCGCCGCGGTGATCCGGGCGGACGGCGGCTCCAGCGCCACGGTGACGGGCGCGGTGTTCGTGGTGGGCGCCGCGCTGTTCCTGGCGGGCCTCGCGGTGCGGCGCTTCGGCGCGCGGATCATCCACGCGGCGATGCCGCCCGTGGTGACCGGCGCGGTGGTGATGCTGATCGGCTTCAACCTGGCGCCGGTGACCGCCTCGACGTACTGGCCGCAGGACCAGTGGACCGCGCTGTTCGTGATGCTCTTCACCGGACTGGCCGTGGTCTGCCTGCGGGGCTTCTGGTCCCGCATCGCGATCTTCCTCGGCCTGATCTTCGGATACGTGCTGTCCTGGGCGCAGGACCGGATCCTCGGGCCGATCCACTCGGCCGACGCGAGCGGCAAGGTCACCGACCACTGGCGTCTGGACCTGTCCGCCGTGGGCCGGGCGGACTGGATCGGCCTGCCCGACTTCCACGGGCCGTCCTTCGAGTGGTCGGCGATCCTGGTCGCGCTGCCGGTGGTCATCGCGCTGATCGCCGAGAACGCGGGCCATGTGAAGGCGGTCGGCGAGATGACCGGCGACGACCTCGACGGCAAGCTCGGCACGGCCATCTCCGCGGACGGCGTCGGCTCCATGCTGTCCACCGCGGTCGGCGGCCCGCCCAACACCACGTACTCCGAGAACATCGGCGTGATGGCCGCGACCCGCGTCTACTCCACCGCCGCCTACTGGGCCGCCGCCGGCTTCGCCCTGCTGTTCGGCCTGTGCCCCAAGTTCGGCGCGGTCGTGGCGGCGATCCCCGGCGGTGTGCTGGGCGGCATCACCGTCATCCTGTACGGCATGATCGGCCTGCTCGGGGCGCAGATCTGGCTCAACGCCAAGGTGGACCTGCGCAATCCGCTGAACCTGGTGCCGGCCGCGGCGGGCATCATCATCGGTGTCGGCAACGTCTCCATGGAGTTCACCGACACCTTCTCGCTCAGCGGCATCGCCCTCGGCACGGTGGTCGTCATCACCGGCTACCATGCGCTGCGCGCCTTCGCGCCCGCCCATCTGAAGACGCAGAAGCCGCTGCTCGACGAGGGCACCTCCTCCTACGACACGGGCGGCTCCGAGGAGGATCAGCGCGCCAAGTCGTAGGCGTACGACGGGCTGAAGGTCCCCGGCGCGCCCTCGCAGCCGTCGGACTCGCCGGGGAGCTTGACCCACAGGTAGGCGTCGATCCGGGGCTCGCCGGTGCTGAGCGTCGGCGCGCGGCCCAGTCTGCGGCCGGCGGGGTCGCACCATGCGCCGTCGGCGGGGGCGCCGTTGCCGTTGCGGCTGGTGTCGATCACCGCGCCGAGGCCCGTCCCGCCGAGGGCGTCGAGCACGGCACGGTCGTAGGCGATCTCGTCGGCGGTGCCGTGGAAGTTGGACACGTTGCTGAAGACGCCGTCCGACGACGTGGGCGAGGCGGCCCCCGCCTGCCGCAGCAGGTCCGCCTGCTTTGCGGGCGTGTGCCAGCCGGAGTGCCCGGCGTCGTAGTAGACACGGGCGCGGGGGTTGGCCGCCTTGAACAGGCGCCCGGCGCGGGCCAGCGAGGCGAACCGCTCGGCCCGCTGCCCGGCGGACAGACAGTCGGCCTGCGCGACCGAGTCGGGCTCCAGGATCACCACGACCTCCCCGCTGCCGAGCCCGGCGGCGAACCGGTCGATCCAGTCGTCGTAGGCGTCCAGGTCCGGGGCGCCGCCCTCGGAGTGGCCGCCGCAGTCCCGCCCGGGAATCGCGTACGGCACCACGACGGGCACCCGCCCCTGGGCGGCCCCGCCGGACGTCACCGCCCTGACCCGCGCGGTGACGGTGTCCGGCGACCAGTCCGCGAACCAGACGGCCGCCGGCCGGTCGGCTATCCGCGACTCGATGACGGGCCGGCGCGGATCGCCGGGATGCGCCCGCACCCAGTCGAGCACCCGGGAGGCGGGATGCCGGTAGAGCCGCGTGGCCGCCGCCTCGACCGTCTTCCTCTTCACACGCGGCGACGCGGAAGCCGGCGCACCGGCCCGCTCGGGCCTGACGGACGGCGACGCGGACACGGTGGCCGAAGGGGAAGCCGAGGGCACGGCGGGCAGCGGCACGTACCTGGGCGACGCGGAGGGCACGGGCCGGGCCTCCGGCGCGTCCCGCCCGTCCCCGGTCGCCGAGATCACCCCGGACACGGTGCCGGCCGCGACGACGACCGAGGCCGCCGCGACCATCGCGGCCCTCCGCGCGGCACGCCGGCGTTCCGCACGGCGCGCCGAGAGTCTCCGGGCACGCGAGCCTGCCACCTTGTGCTTCCCCCTCCCCCACGGCGGGCGCGTTCCCCCGTTCCGGGGAAGCGCCGGGCCCGCCGCCACTGGAGCCAGACTAAAGGTGTCACCCTGCGCTCATGGCGCAATGCGAACAAGTCCTCACCCCGGTCGACACGGTCGTCGCCCGTCTGCGCGCCCTCGACGCGGCCCTGCCCGCGCGGGACGGGGTCGCGGTCTTCAACCGTGTCTACCTCGCCGTGACCCGGGCCGTGGACCGGCGCGTCGACGCCGGTCTGTTCCCCGACCCGCGTGCGGTGATCACCCTGGACGTCCGTTTCGCGGAGCGCTATCTGGCGGCCGTCGACGCGGCGGCGGACGGCCGGCGTCCCCCCGCCTGCTGGCGTCCGCTGTTCCAGTCCCGCCGCCATCCCGGGGTACGTCCGGTGCAGTTCGCGCTGGCGGGCATCAACGCGCACATCGGGCACGACCTCGCGCTGGCCGTCGTAGACACCTGCCGTACGCTCGGCTGCGAACCCGCCGACCTGGAGGACGAGTTCGAGGCCGTGGGCGAACTCCTCCTGTCGCTGGAGGAGCGCATCCGCGACGAGCTGGTGCCCGGCCCCGAGTCACTGAGGATCGCCGACCCGCTGACCCATCTGCTCGGCGCGTGGAGCCTGGACCGCGCCCGGGACGCGGCCTGGACGGCGGCGCGTGCCCTGTGGGCGCTGCGCCGGCTGCCCGACGTGGCAGCGGAGTTCACCGAACGGCTGGACACCGCGGTGGGGTTCGCGGGCCGCATGCTGCTCACTCCGCTGCCCGACTGACCTCAGTCCTCCGGGAGTTCGACGGGCGCGATCTCGTCGTACAGGTCGCCGGGACCCGGGTTGCCCGGGTCGGTGGCGCCCCCGAGCTGGTGCATGACGCCCCACACCGCGTTGAGCGCGGTCTGCACGGCGCCCTCGGCCCAGCCGGCCGTCCACGAGATGTCGTCGCCGGCGAGGAAGATGCCCCGCTTGTCCTCCGGCAGCCGGTCCTGCATGAAGTGGGTGAACAGCCGCCGCTGGTAGCGGTAGTGACCCGGCAGGTTGGCCTTGAACGCGCCCATGAAGTAGGGCTCGTTCTCCCAGGAGACGGTCACCGGGTTGCCGATGATGTGCTTCCGGATGTCGACCTTGGGGTAGATCTCGCCGAGCGACTTCAGCATGACCTCCATCCGCTCGTTCGCGGACAGGGGCAGCCACTTCAGACTGTCGTCGCACCAGGTGTAGGACAGGCAGATGACCGCCGGCTTGTCCGGGCCGTTGTCCAGCAGATAGGTCCCGCGGGTCATCCGGTCGGTGAGCGTCATCGACATGACGTCCCGCCCGGTGTCCTCGTCCTTGTCCAGCCAGAAGGGACGGTCCACGGGCACGAACAGCTTGGAGCTCTCCATGTAGTGGGTGCGCTCGATGGCGGTCCAGTGGTCGATCGGGAAGAGCGAGTCGTCACAGTCGATCTTCGACAGCAGCATCCAGGACTGCGCGGTGAAGATGGCCGCCCGGTACGTACGGATGTCACCACGGGCGTCCGTCACGGTGATCCGGTTGCCTGCGGTCCGCCCGAGCCGCGTGACGGCGGGCCGCGGCTCGCCGTCCACGTGCAGCGACTTCAACGACGTCCCGTACGGCCAGTGGACGATCTTCTCGGGCTCCCGCTCCCACAACCTGAGCGGCAGCTGCTGCGACCCGCCGACGATCCCCCGGTGATGGTCGTCGGCCTCGGTGTAGACGACCCGCAGAATCTCCAGGATGGAATTCGGGAAATCGGTGTCCCATCCCCCGGTCCCGAACCCGACCTGCCCGAAGATCTCCCGGTGCCGGAACGACTTGAAGGCCTCCGACTCGCACAGGAACCCGTAGAACGTCTGGTTGTCGAGCTTCTCCACCAGCCGCGACCAGATCTCCCGGATCCGCGGCACGTCCCGCTCGCGCAGGGCCCGGTTCATGTCGGAGAAGTCGGCCCCCTCCTCCAGACACCGCGCCCAGGCGTCGGCGACGTCACGGTAGACCTGCGGCAGATCGTCCATCGTCTCCGCGTAGTGCGACTCCCCCTTCAGATCGACGACGGTCGAAGGGGTCGCCTCGGCCAGCGGATTCGGGAAAGGCCGGGTCTCCAGCCCCACCAGGTCGATGTAGTGCTGCAGGGCCGTGGACGACGGCGGGAACCGCATGGCGCCCATCTCCGCCGTCAGCGACGGATCGCACCCCTCGAACCCGACGGTCCGCAGGCGCCCGCCGATCTGGTCGGCCTCGTACACGACCGGCTTGAGCCCCATCTTCATCAGCTCGTAGGCGGCGACGATCCCGGACAGCCCACCGCCGATGACGGCGACCTCGGTGCCGTGCTCGGTGGCCGGCACCTGCCCGATCCCGGCGGGGTGGGCCAGGAAGTCGTCGTACGCGTACGGGAAGTCAGGGCCGAACATGGTGATCGGCGGCTGCTGCTCGTCGGCGTGCTCGACGGCGTTGGGCACCGTGGACGTCATGGGGTACGGACTCCTTGCAGTGATGGGAACCAGGGAAGATCAGACGAGGGACCCGTAGAGGCGGGGCCGCCGGTCCCGCAGATACGGGTTGTCCTCACGCGACGCGGCGAGAAGCACCGGGTCGACGTCGGCGAGGAGCAGTTCCTCGCCCCGGCCGGCGCGAGCGCGGGCGACCCCGTCGGGCCCGGCCAGCGTGGACAGCCCCACGAACTCGAACGCGCCCTCCGGGCCGACCCGGTTGACGTACGCGATGTACAGCTGGCTCTCGAAGGCGCGCACGGGCACGACGGACTCGGCGACGAACTGGTACGGGTGCAGCTGGGCCGTGGGCACCAGCAGCAGGTCGGTGCCGGCGAGGGCGTGCGCGCGGACGTTCTCCGGGAACTCCACGTCGTAGCAGATCATCAGGCCGACGGTGAGTCCGTTCAGCTCGGCCTGCACGACCGGGTTCTCGCCCGGGGTGAAGTGGTCGTGCTCGAAGCAGCCGTAGAGGTGGGTCTTGCGGTAGTTCGCGAGACGGGCGCCGTCGGGGGCGACGAGCTGGACGGAGTTGTACACCGTGTCGCCGGCGCGCTCGGGGTAGCCGTAGGCGACGGCGAGGCCGTGGCGGGCGGCGGTCTCGGCGACCGCGTCCGCGGCGTCGCCGTCGGCGGGCTCGGCGAGACGGCCGAGGTCGTCGCCGATGGCATAGCCGGTGAGGAAGAGCTCCGAGGTCACCAGCAGTTCCGCGCCCGCCGCGGCGGCGCGGGCGGCCGCGTCGTCGAGAGCCTTGAGGTTCTCGGTGACATGGCCGGGGTGGCCGGAGCTCTGGAGCAGGGCGGTGCGCATGGGGGATCCTCACCGGGCAGGCGGGGGGTCGGGGGTCAATCATGAAGGTACGGGCGGGCGGGCTCGCCCAACAAGAAGGAGCCGTTGCGCACCGGTGCGGTGCTTGTTGCGTCTCGGACGCGGTTTCCGGCGATTCGTTGCGCGGGCGTGCGGGGGTGACCGTCGGACGTCCACCCCCGCCGCTACCTCTCTCCACCACCCCCTACGGGCGTCACGCCGTGCGGCGGGGGCGGGCAGCGGTCAACCCCACCGCCAGCACCACGTACGGCACCGCCGCCACCGCGAACGCCGCCCCGTGCCCGTGACCTGAGGCGATCACCGTGTACCCCGCGAACACGGTCAGCGTCACCACCTCCGTACCCAGCCCCGCCACCGACGTCAGCGTCGCCCGCCCCGTCGCCTCGATCCGGTGCTGCACACGCGTCTCCGCCAGCACCGTCGCCGCCTGGAACGCCCCGAACGCCACCGCGACGAGCACCAGCCCCACCACGGTCCCGCCCAAGGCCCCCACCGCCAGAGCGAGCCCGCCGCCGCCCAGCAGCAGCGCCAGCCCGCCCGTACCGAACCGCTCGCCCTCCCCCGCCAGCAGACTCCCCGCGGTGGCCCCGCCCCAGATCACCAGCAGCACCCCCGGCACGGCGGCATCGCCGACGCCCGCCTCCCGCACCAGCAGCGGCGTGTACTCGTCCAGCGCCCCCCACACCGCCGCCACCGCCGGCACCAGCAGCAACGCACGCCGCACGGACCGGTCCCGCCGAGCCTCACCCAGCCCGGCCCGCAGAGCGGCGACCCATCCCTGCCGCACGCCCGTTCCCGCCCGGGCGGCCCGCCGCTCGGGAAACCGCAAGGCCGTCACCGACGTCAGCAGACACACCAGCACACTCGCCGCCCCCACGGCCGCATGTCCGCCCCACGCCAGCACAGGCCCGGCCAGCCCCATCGCCGCCATCACGGCGACCAGCCCCGCCGCCCGCGCCCGTCCGAGCACGCGGGCGTACCGGTCCGCCGCCCCGCTCCGCTCCAGCTCGTCGTAGACGAGGGCCTCCAGCGCGCCCGAGGTCAGCGCCCCGCCGATCCCCCACAGCACGAACCCCACCGCGAAGGCGGCGTACGACGGCACGAGCACCCACGAGGCGAACCCGGCGCCCGTCAGCAGCGGACCGACGACCAGCAACAGCCGCCGCGACACCGCGTCGGCCCAGGCCCCGGACGGCACCTCCAGCACCACGGCGGTGACGGACCACAGGGCGAACAGGGACGAGATCTGCCACACGGACAGCCCGGCGTCGCTGAACAGCAGCGCGTACACCGGGTACAGCAGGACGAATTCTTCGAGGAACGAGTAGCCGTACAGCGTGGTCGTCAGCCGACGCACGCGCACGTCGACGGCACGCGTGGGCGTGAGAGTCATGAGGCCTTCCCGTAAGGGCGGTTCGGACACCGGACGCTGAGGTCGAACGGAGCCCGAGGCGGCCCTCGGGAGGCACTGCGCGTGGATCAATGTCGCCAGGTCATACCCCCGAGCGTAGTCCTCCTCCCGCCGGCGGCACCACCACATTCCCCTTCCGCTTGAGCCGCTGCCAGGGCAGCCGGTACCCGCTGAGCGCGGTGAGACAGGCCTGCACCAGCACCAGGTACATCACCTGCCGGTACACGATCTGCTGCACCGGCAGCGCCCACAGCGGCCGCAGCGGCTCCCCGTCGAGACGGAACGCGTACGCGGCGCACACCCCCTGCACCGCCAGCACCCCGCACCAGGCCAGCAGCGTGAGCGCCGCGTTCCCGAACACCAGCCCGTACACGGTCAGCAGGTCGATCAGCGGGGCGAGCAGCGGCGTGAGGATCTGGAACACCGCCAGCAACGGCAGCCCCACCCGCCCGAACCGCCCGGCGTGCCCCCGCTCGACGAGGGCGTGCCGGTGCTTCCACGCGGCCTGCATCGTGCCGTAGCTCCACCGGTACCGCTGGCGCCAGAGCTGCCGCAGGGACCCCGGCGCCTCGGTCCGGGCGACGGCGTGCTCGGCGTAGCGCACCTCCCAGCCGGCCCGGTGCAGGGCCATGGTGAGGTCGGTGTCCTCGGCGAGCGTGTCCCCGCTGAGCATCCCGGCCTCGCGCAGGGCACGGACGCGGAAGGCCCCGACCGCGCCGGGCACGGTCGGCATGCAGTGCAGCAGGTCGTACATGCGCCGGTCGAGGTTGAAGCCCATGACGTACTCGATGTGCTGCCAGCGGCCGAGCATGCCGTGCCGGTTGCCGACCTTGGCGTTGCCGGCGGTGGCGCCGACGGACGGGTCGGCGAACGGCTCGACGAGGCGCCGGACCGTCGAGGGCTCGAAGACGGTGTCGGCGTCCAGCATCACGACGATCTCGTGCGAGGCCCGCAGCACACCGGTGTTCAGCGCGGCCGCCTTGCCCCGGTTGGGCGTCCGCACCACGGTCACCCCGGGCAGCCCCAGCGCCTCGGCGGCGTCGGCGGTCCCGTCGTCGGACCCGTCGTCCACGACGACGATCTCCACGGGGTGGTCGCTCGCGGCCAGGGACCGCAGCGTCTTGCCGATGCACAGCACCTCGTTGCAGGCGGGCACGACCACGCTGACCGGCCCGGTGACGGGCGGACCCGGCCCGGCGCGCGGACACCGGCGTGCGAGTCGCGCGTGACGGTGGGCCAGCCCGAGCATCAGCACGCACCGCGCCAGCACCAGCCCCCCGACGACCAGCAGCAGCACGCCCAGCACCGACACCGTGGTCCCCGACACGGTCACGGCGGTCACGAACACCCACCCCTGCCACCGCGCCGCGGTGCCGGCGCCGTCCGTGAGTCGTTCGACGCCCACCAGCTCGGCGACCGTGGCGAAGCGGTAGCCGTCGGCCTTGAGCCGCGGCACCAGCGTCTCCAGCGCCCGCACGGTCTGCGAGCGGTCGCCGCCGGAGTCGTGCAGCAGGACGACCGTGCCCCGGCCGGGGGGGGTCGGGGGTGGCCGCGTCGGCGATGGCCCGGGCGCCGGGGCGGCTCCAGTCCCGGGTGTCCTGGTCGACGAAGGCCAGCACGTACCCCTTCTCGCCGAGGTGCCGGGCGACGGACCAGGACGGCCCGTCCAGCGCGCCGGCGGTCGAGGAGTACGGCATCCGCACGAGCGAGCTGTGGACGCCTGCGGCCCCGGCGAGTGCGAGCTGGGTGAACGCCAGCTCGCGGTCGACCGCGTCCCCGGACTGCGTGGCCAGGTCGGGGTGGGAGAAGGTGTGCACCCCGATCTCGTGCCCCGAGCGGATCAGGTCCCGTACCAGGCCGGGGTGGCGGGCGGTCTGGCGTCCGGTGACGAAGAAGGTGCCGGGGACGCCGTGGCGGTCGAGGACCTCGCGGACGCGGGGCGTCCACACGGGGTCGGGTCCGTCGTCGAAGGTCAGCACGACCGTTCTGCCGGGCGCTCGGTAGGAGCGCGGCGGATCGTGACCGGCGTCGACGACCGGTCCCCCGTCCGCGACCTCCCGGGGCACCCCCGCCCCGCTCCGCCCGGCCCGTTCCCCGCGGCCCTCCTGGTCCCCGGCGAAGCCGCGGGAGGTGTAGCCGTCGACGGCGAGGACGGAGACGACGAAGGCCAGCAGGACGAGGGGCACCACGATGCGGAACCAGTGCCGCCGCGGTCCCGGTGCCGCGGGCGGTGAACCGGCCGGGCGGTGCGGTCGCCGCCGCATCAGGGGGTCCCGGCGGCCGGCGGGTCGTCGGGCGGGGAGGCGCCGGGGTTCTCGGTCGGCGCCTCGGGCGTGGGCTGCGGTGTTCCGGGCGGCTCGGGCGGGTTGTCCGTACCGGGCCCGGAAGGCTCGCCTGTGCCGGGCGGCGGCGCCTCGGAGTCACCGCCGTCGGGAGGCGCGGACGGCTCGCCCGTACCGGGCTCGGCGGGCTCCTCGGGTTCGCCGCCCGGCTCCTCGGGGTCATCAGGCTCGTCGGACGGCGCCGGCTCGTCGGTGACCTCCACCCCGCCCGGGTCCGGCGGCTCCACCGGCACTCCGGCGACGCTCCCGGGACCGGCGCCGGGCGGCAGCAGCAACGAGCCCGCCGGGTCCTCCCCGGGGATCACGATCAGCGGTACGAGCGGCGAGCCGGGCCCCACCGCGGCCCCGGCGTCCTCGGGCGGCCGTGCGTCCCCGTCCGCGTCCTGCCGCTGCGGCGCGGCCGGTGAGGACTCCCCGGGCAGCGGCGGCAGCAGGGCTTCCGGGGCGAACGGGGTCGCCCCCATCAGGCTCAGCGCGAGCACGCTCAGATATCCGGCGGCCAGCCCGGCGGCCCCGTAGCCGGCCCGCCGCAGCAGCCGGGCCCGCCGGCCGGAGGCGTCGACGAAAACCGGGTCCGGCCCCTCGGACTCACCGGTCACCGCACCGGCATCGGAGGGCTGCCGCATATGCCCCAGATTACGCCGGTCCGGCGACCGTCACGCGGGGGACGGCGCACCGGCGACGGCGGGCCCGGCCCACGTGTCGCGGCTCATGCCGGCGAGCCGGACGAGAACCGCCGCAGCAGCGGCGACAGCACCAGCACGGACTTGGTCCGCTCCACGAAGGGCTCGCCGGCGATGCGCTCCAGCACCCGTTCGAAGTGCCGCATGTCGGAGGCGAAGACCTGGGCGACCGCGTCCGCGTCCCCGGTGACGGTGGACGCGGCGACGACCTCCTGGTACCGCTCCAGACCCCGCTGGATGGTCTCCGGGGAGGTGTTGCTGCGGCAGTAGATCTCGACGAACCCCTCCGTCTCCCAGCCGAGGGCGGCGGGATCCACCCGCACGGTGAAACCGGTGATGGCCCCGGTGGCGCGCAGCCGGTCCACGCGCCGTTTGACGGCGGGCGCGGAGAGGCCGACGAGCTGGCCGATGTCCGCGTAGGAGCGGCGGGCGTCCTCGGCGAGGGCGTGCACGATGCGTTCGTCGAGATCGTTCAGCACTGCGGGTCGTTCACTTCGCTTCCGACGGGGCGGGGGCGGCGAGCCGGGAGCGGCGGTAGCCGTAGAGGAAGTAGAACACGAGCCCGACGGCCATCCAGACACCGAAGACGACCCAGGTGACGGTGGACAGGCTGCCCATCATCCAGAGGCAGAAGCCGAGGCCGAGGGCGGGCAGCAGCGGGGACAGCGGGACCCGGAAGGAGCGCGGCATGTCGGGGCGGCTGCGGCGCAGCACCACGACGGCGACGTTGACCAGCGCGAAGGCGAAGAGGGTGCCGATGCTGGTGGCGTCGGCGAGCTGGCCGAGCGGGACGGCGGCGGCGAGCACACCGCAGAACAGGGAGACGATCAGGGTGTTGGCGCGGGGCGTGCCGGTGCGCGGGCTGACCCGGGCGAACACCTTGGGCACCAGTCCGTCGCGGGACATGGCGAACAGGATGCGGGTCTGGCCGTAGAGCACGGTGAGGACGACGCTGGCGATGGCGACGACGGCGCAGAACGCCAGCAGGGTGCCCCAGAAGCTCTGGCCGGTGACCTCGCGCATGATCTGGGCGAGGGTGGCCTCGGAGTCGGTGAACTGCCGCCACGGCTTGGCGCCCACGGCGACGGCGGCGACCAGGACGTACAGCGCGGTGATGATCGCGAGGGACAGCAGGATCGCGCGGGGCAGGTCGCGCTGCGCGTTCTTGGCCTCCTCGCCGGCGGTGGAGGCGGCGTCGAAGCCGATGTACGAGAAGAACAGGGTGGCTCCGGCGGCGCTGACGCCGGCCATGCCGAGCGGCATGAAGTTCTCGTAGTTGCCGGAGCGGAAGCCCTGGACGCCGATGGCGCAGAACAGCACGAGGGCGCCGATCTTGACGAGGACCATGACGGTGTTGGCGCGGGCGGACTCGCGGGCGCCGCCGAGCAGGAACGCCATGGCCAGCAGGACGACGATCAGCGCCGGCGCGTTGAAGATCCCGCCGTCGCCGGGCGGGGCGGACAGCGCGGCGGGCAGGGTGACGCCGATGGTGCCGTCGAGGAGCTCGTTGAGGTACTCGCCCCAGCCGACGGCGACGGCGGCGACCGAGACGCCGTACTCCAGCATCAGACACCAGCCGCAGACCCAGGCGATCAGTTCGCCCATCGTTGCGTACGCATACGAGTACGAGGAGCCGGAGACCGGGATGGTGCCGGCCAGCTCCGCGTAGGAGAGGGCGGAGAAGAGGGCCGTCAGACCGGCGATGACGAAGGACAGCGTGACCGCAGGACCGGCCTTGGGGACGGCCTCCCCGAGGACGACGAAGATGCCGGTGCCGAGCGTGGCGCCGATGCTGATCATCGTCAGCTGCCACAGTCCGAGGGAGCGGCGCAGGGCGCCGCCCTCGCCGCGGCCGCCCTCGGCGACCAGGCGTTCCACGGGCTTGCGGCGCATCAGGCGCATGCCCACGCCCTCGGAGTGGGGGGCGGCGGGACCGCCGTTGTGCGGGGGTGCGCCATGGTCGAGCACGCGCTGACTCCTTGATCGCTGCCGGGCTTCCGCGGCCGGGGACCGACGGCGCCCCGCGACAGCCGGGACCCGTCGAGCGGGGTCCCCGCCACACACGTACAGCGCGTAACCCTACGAGGTTCTTCGTTGCTGCTGAAATGCAGCAACCTTGCGCACCACCGCAAGATCATTGCGTTCCTCGGGGTGAGGCGGGTGTTCGTTGCGCCGGCCGTGTGGGCCGTTCCACACCCGCCCCACCGGACGGGTCAGCTCCAGCTGGCGTGCAGCGGCTTGCCCTCGGCGTAGCCGGCCGCGCTCTGGACGCCGACGACGGCCTTCTCGGCGAACTCCGCCAGCGAGGCGGCGCCGGCGTAGGTGCAGGAGGAGCGGACGCCGGCGATGATCGAGTCGATCAGGTCCTCGACGCCGGGGCGCTCCGGGTCGAGGAACATGCGGGAGGTGGAGATGCCCTCCTCGAACAGCGCCTTGCGGGCGCGGTCGTAGGCGGACTCCTCGGAGGTGCGGTTGCGCACGGCGCGGGCGGAGGCCATGCCGAAGGACTCCTTGTAGGGGCGGCCGTTCGCGTCGTGCTGGAGGTCGCCCGGGGACTCGTAGGTGCCGGCGAACCAGGAGCCGATCATCACGTTGGACGCGCCGGCCGCGAGGGCCATGGCCACGTCGCGCGGGTGACGGACACCGCCGTCGGCCCACACGTGCTTGCCGTACTTCCTCGCCTCGGCGGCGCACTCCAGCACGGCGGAGAACTGCGGCCGGCCGACGCCGGTCATCATCCGGGTGGTGCACATGGCGCCGGGGCCGACGCCGACCTTGACGATGTCCGCGCCCGCCTCGACGAGGTCGCGGACGCCCTCGGCGGAAACGATGTTGCCGGCGACGACCGGGACCTGCGGGTCGAGCCCGCGCACCAGCCGGACGGCGTTGACCATCGACTCCTGGTGGCCGTGGGCGGTGTCGATGACGAGGGTGTCGACGCCCGCCTCGAGGAGCTGCTTGGCCTTGCCCGCCACGTCGCCGTTGATGCCAACGGCGGCGGCGATACGCAGCCGTCCCCGGTCGTCGGTGGCGGGCCTGTAGAGGGTGGCGCGCAGGGCGCCCTTGCGGGTGAGGATGCCGGCCAGGCGGCCCTCGGCGTCCACGGCGGGCGCGTAGCGGCGGTTGGCGCCGTCGAGGGTGTTGAAGGCCTCGCGCGGGTCCATGCCGGCGTCGAGGAGGAGCAGGTCCTTGGACATGACCTCGTCGAGCTGGGTGAAGCGGTCCACGCCGGACAGGTCGGCGTCGGTGACCACGCCGACCGGACGGCGCTCCTCGTCGACGACCACGCCCGCGTTGTGCGCCCGCTTCGGCAGCAGGGACAGCGCGTCCGCGACGGTCTGGTGCGGGGCCAGCACGATCGGGGTGTCCAGCACCAGGTGGCGGGCCTTCACCCAGGAAACGACCTCGGTGACGACCTCGATCGGAATGTCCTGCGGTATGACCACGAGTCCGCCGCGCCGGGCGACCGTCTCGGCCATGCGGCGGCCGGCGATGGCGGTCATGTTGGCGACGACGAGCGGGACGGTGGTACCCGTGCCGTCCGGGGAGCTGAGGTCCACATCCTGCCGCGAGCCGACCGCGGAGCGGCTCGGCACCATGAAGACGTCGTCGTACGTCAGGTCGTAGGGGGGCTGGATGTCGTTGAGGAAACGCACGTGCTGCACATCCCAGTCGATCAGAGGTGGCCCCCGGACAGGTCAGCCAGGGGGAAGAGCACGTACTTCATTCTCCCATGGCGACCGGAATGTCAGTCCCGGTCGGATCGTCCAGCCTGGTCGGGAAGGTGCTCGGCGGATCCTCCAACGGCGAGCGCCACGGTGAGCGAGGGGTCGCGTTCTGCGGCCTCGGCGAACACCTCCTGGGCGGTCGCCCACTCCTGGGGGCGGGCGTCGGCATAGGCCCGCCAGCCGCGGACGACGAGCAGCAGCCCGCGTCCGTCCGCGCCCCCGGGCCGGACGGTGCGGTCGGAGAGGGAGTCGACGAGGGCGTCCCAGTTGCGGCCGAACCAGTCGGGCAGGCCGAGCGCGCGGACGCAGCGGTCCATCAGGCCCGCCTTGTCGGTCACCCCGTCGAGGTCGAGGGCGACCACGAGCGGGCCGGAGGGGTCGTGGGTCATCTCGGTACCGCCGTGAACGATGTGTAGGGGTCGTCGGTGCGGTACGTCCCGCCGTTCCGGCCGGTGACGACGCGCCGGGCGCCGCGGTCGTCCGGTCCGGGCGCGGGCGCCGTGCAGGCGCGGTAGTGGCCGCGTTCGCATTGGGGCGGCCCCCCTTCACCGCCGGACGCGGGAGGCGGGCCCGTGGCGGCGTCGTGCGGCCGACGCCGTCGGCCCTCTCCCGGTCCCACCCGCCGTCAGGGGCCGTCCGGGTCCGCGCGGTTCAGGGCGGAGCGCGGGGTGGGTCCGGCGGTCATCAGGTAGTCGGCGGCCGAGGTGTCGGTCACCAGGCTGGTGACGAGGCCGGAGCGCAGCACCGCGTCGATGGCCGGTCCCTTGCGCTGTCCGCCGGCGATGGCGACCACCTCGGGCACCTTGCGCAGCTGGTCGGTCTTGACCGTGATGCACCGCTCCCCCAGGTCGCGGCCGACCCGGCGCCCTTCGGCGTCGAAGAGGTGGGCGGACATCTCGGCGGCCACGCCGAGGGAGGCGTAGTGGGCCCGCTCCTCGTCGCTGAGCATGTCGTGCACCGTGGAGATGCCCGGCTCCCAGGAGCCGATGGACACGCAGGCGACGGTGACCTTGTCGAAGTACTCGAAGGCCCGCGCGATGCCCGTCTGGTGACGCAGCGCCTCCGCGGTGGCGGCGTCCGGCAGCAGCATCGGCGCGTAGATGGGGTGGGCGTCGCCGCCCGACACCTGCGCGGCGCGGCGCACGGCCTCGACGGAGCCGCGCTCCGCCGTGCCCGCGTCGTACACGCCGGTCAGCTGGACGACCGTGCAGGGCGGCAGCCGGTCCAGGGCCGCCGCCATGTGGATGGTGGAACGCCCCCAGGCGAGGCCCAGCACGTCCCCCTCGTTGACCAGCTCGCCGAGCAGGTCGGCGGCCACCTCTCCCAGGTTCTCGGGGTCGGGCGTCTCCTCGGCCTCGGCCGGGGACTCGACCACGACGGCGTGCCGCAGGCCGTAGCGGGCGCGGAGCGCGTCCGAGCGCTCGGCGTCCAGCTCGGCGGGTACGCGGATCTCGATGCGTACCAGATCCCGCTCGAGGGCGGTCTCCAGGACCCGGGCCACCTTGAAGCGGCTGACGCCGAACTCCTCGGCGATCTGGATCTTGGACTTGCCCTCGAGGTAGAAGCGGCGGGCCATGGCCGCCGCCTGCACCAGCTCAGCGGGTCCCATCCGCATGGCTGACCGGCCCGCCGACATACCCGACACGGCGATCTCCTCACTGCTGTTCACACTCTGGACTCGCCGTTCATCCTTGCAGATCCGGCGCTGTCGATCAGCCCTGCTGACCGCCGTTCACGTACATGACGCTCAGTGGTCGTGCAACCACGACGCCCTGGACGTCGCCGCCTCCGCCTGCTTGCGCAGGGCACGGACCGCCTCGGCCGGGTCCGACGCCCCGTACACGGCGGATCCCGCGACGAAGACGTCCGCGCCGGCGTCGGCGCACTGCTCGATGGTCGAGGCCGACACACCGCCGTCGACCTGCAGCCACAGCTCCAGACCGTGCTTGCTGATCAGCTCACGGGTGCGGCGGATCTTCGGCAGCATGATGTCGAGGAACGCCTGCCCGCCGAAGCCCGGCTCAACCGTCATGATCAGCAGCATGTCCAGCTCGGGCAGCAGATCCTCGTACGGCTCGATCGGCGTCGCGGGCCGCAGCGCCATGGAGGCGCGGGCGCCCTTGGCGCGGATCTCCCGGGCGAGCCGGACGGGCGCGGTGGCCGCCTCGACGTGGAAGGTGACGGAGCCCGCCCCCGCCTCCACGTACTGCGGCGCCCAGCGGTCGGGCGCCTCGATCATCAGATGACAGTCCAGCGGCGTGTCCGTGGCCCGGGCGAGCGACTCGACGACCGGCACGCCGAGCGTCAGGTTCGGCACGAAGTGGTTGTCCATCACGTCGACGTGGAGCCAGTCGGCTCCCTCCACGGCCTTCGCCTCCTCGGCGAGCCGGGCGAAGTCGGCGGACAGAATGCTGGGACTGATCTGCGGGGCCATGCCCCAAGCGTATGCGCTGCGCCGCGCGGCGGTACGAACGGTCCGGGGACTGGTCAACGGCGGGCGGCGGCGCGGAGATCCACGCCGCCGCGAGACGTCGCCCACGGCGGTCGGCCACTGCGCCGCGGGGCGCCCGCGCCTCGGGGTCAGGCAGTGCGGCGCAACAGCGCCAAGTACATCGCGTCCGTGCCGTGGAGGTGGGGCCAGAGCTGGATGTCGGGGCCGTCGCCGAGGTCGGGGACGTCGGGGAGGAGGGGACGGGCGTCGATCAGTTCGGCGTCCGGGAACTGCTTGAGGAGGTCCGCCACCACCGCCCGGGTCTCCGCGAGGTGCGGTGAGCAGGTCGCGTAGCCGACGACGCCGCCGACCCGCACGGACTCCAGGGCGGTCCGCAGCAGCCCGCGCTGGAGCGGCGCGAAGCCGTCCAGGTCCTCCGGGCGTCGCCGCCACCGCGCCTCGGGCCGCCGGCGCAGGGCGCCGAGACCGGTGCACGGCACGTCGACCAGCACCCGGTCGAAGCTGCCGGGCCGCCACGGCGGACGCGTCCCGTCGGCGGCGACCACCTGGTACGGGCCGGGGTTCCCGGCCAGCGCCTTGGCCACCAGCCCCGCCCGGTGCGGCTGCTTCTCGGAGGCGAGCAGCACGGCCCCGCGCTCCGCGGCGAGGGCGCCGAGCAGCGCCGCCTTGCCGCCGGGACCCGCGCACGCGTCCAGCCACCTCCGGTCCGGCCCCTCGACGGGCGCCGCCGCGAGCGCGAGCGCCACCAGTTGGCTGCCCTCGTCCTGGACCCCGGCCCGCCCCTCGGCGACCGCCGGGACCGCGCCGGGCTCCCCGCCCTCGGTGAGCCGCACCGCGTACGGGGACCAGCGGCCGGGGACGGCGGCCTCCTCGGCGAGCAGCTCGTCGGTGGTGGCCCGCCCGGGACGCGCGACCAGCGTCACCTCGGGCCGCTCGTTGTCGGCGCGCAGCAGCTCCTCCACCCCGGCTCGCCCGCCGCCGAGGGAGTCCCACAGCGCGGAGACCACCCAGCGCGGGTGGGAGTGCACGACGGCGAGGTGGTCCTCGGGATCCTCGTCGTACGGCGGAGCGACCCGCTCCAGCCAGCCGTCCAGGTCGTCCTGGGCGATCTTCCGCAGCACGGCGTTGACGAACTTGGCGCGCCCGTCGCCGAGCACCACCCGGGCCAGCTCGACGGTGGCGGACACGGCGGCGTGCGTCGGGATCCGCGTGCCGAGGAGCTGGTGCGCGCCGAGGCTCAGCACGTCCAGCACCGGCGGGTCGACCTCGCGCAGCGGCCGGTCGACGCACGCGGCGATGACGGCGTCGTAGGTGCCCTGGCGGCGCAGGGTGCCGTACACCAGCTCGGTGGCCAGCGCCGCGTCCCGCGCGTCGAACTTCTCGGGTCCCTCGTTCTCCCGCGCCTTGCGCAGCAGCGGGGGCAGGACGAGGTTGGCGTACGCGTCACGCTCGTCCACGGCCCTCAGCGCCTCGAAGGCGAGGACGCGGACGGGGTCCTTCTTGGGACGGCGGTAGGGCTTGGCGGGCCTGCGGGGCCGACGGGGCTGGTCGCTCACGAAAAAGGTGCTCCGGATGTGGGTGGACGTGCGCGCTCCAGCCTACGGCGTACTGCCGGGGAGGAGCCGGGGGCGTCAGTCGCCGAGGGTCTCCCCGGCCGCGATCCGCACCCCGCGCGCCCAGTCCGCGCCGCGCATCGGCTTCTTGCCCTGGGGCTGCACCCACAGCAGCTCCACGGCGTACGAACCGGTCCCGGCGTACACGTTGTTCTTGCCCGCGGACAGCTGAGCGGGCGTCAGGTCCGTCCGCTCCGGCACGGGCCGGGCCTGGACGATCTTCAGCCGCTCGCCGCGGAAGGTGGTCCAGGCGCCGGGCGCGGGCGTGCAGCCGCGCACCACCCGGTCGACGCGCAGCGCCGGGGCCCGCCAGTCGACGCGCGCGTCCTCGACCTTGACCTTGGGGGCCAGGCTGACGCCCTCGGCGGGCTGCGGCACGGCCTTCAGCGTGCCGTCCTCGATGCCGTCCATGGTCGCGGCGAGCAGTCCGGCGCCGGCGAAGGCGAGCCGGGTGAGCAGGTCGCCGCTGGTGTCGGTGGGACGGATCTCCTCGGTGACCGTGCCGTAGACGGGCCCGGAGTCCAGACCCTCCTCGATGAGGAAGGTGCTGGCGCCGGTGATCTCGTCGCCCGCCATGATCGCGTGCTGCACGGGAGCCGCGCCGCGCCAGGCCGGCAGCAGCGAGAAGTGCAGGTTGACCCAGCCGTGGGCGGGGATGTCGAGGGCCACCCGGGGCAGCAGCGCGCCGTAGGCGACGACGGGGCAGCAGTCGGGGGCGATCTCCCTGAGCCGCTCCAGGAAGTCGGGGTCCTTCGGCCGGACCGGCTTCAGCACCTCGATGCCGGCCTCCTCCGCCCGCTCGGCGACCGGCGAGGCGACCAGCCGGCGGCCGCGTCCGGCGGGCGCGTCCGGCCGCGTGACGACGGCGGCGACCTCGTGCCGCCCGGAGGCGAGAAGAGCGTCCAGTGCGGGAACGGCGACCTCGGGGGTACCGGCGAAGACGAGCTTCATGGGGTGCGGAGGGCCTCTCGGGCGGGAACGGTTCGGGCGGCGCACCAGTCTATGGGGCGGCCTTCCGCCGTGGGCGCAGGTACGAGATCCACGTCCGGGGCCGTCGCTCGCGGTGCAGGAACGTTCCGAGCTGGGGACGGTCCCGTGCGCGCCGGTTTCCGCGGGGGCGTACGCATATGCCGCCGCGCCCCAGCCCGTGACCCGGGGACCGGAACGGCGTTGGTCAAGAAAGAGTTGACCACGGGCCCCGACAGGGTCCATCCCTTTCAACGCCGGTTCGAGAGGCTTGTTCATGGCCGACCACGCAACCCACGACGCCCAGGCTCGGGCCAGCCTGCACTTGCTGGTGCGGGACATCGAGCGGGTCCGCCGGCAGGTGGACGCACTGCGCACGCTCACCGCCCAGCTCGGCAACGTCTACCGCCCGCGCCGCTCCGGTCCCTCCACGGGCTTCGTCGTCTACGGACGGGCCCCCGCCCCGACCGTCCGACTCGCCCAGGAACTGCGGGACAGCGTCGAGACCCTGGTCACGGCCGCCGTGGACTTCGACCGCTCCCTGGGCTTCTCGTGGGACGCGGTGGGCTCCGCGCTCGGTGTCACCAAGCAGGCCGTGCACCGCCGGTACGGCGCCCGCCGGGCGGCCGCGCAGGCGGCGGCCACCTCCGAGGCCGAGCGGAGCCCGGAGCCGTCGGGCGCCCGCACCGTCAACGTCGGCTCCGGCGTGACCACGGTGCCCACGGTGCCGGCGGCCCGCGCCATGCCCACCCAGCCCACCGCGGGCAGCCCGTCCCTCCGCGACGACTCCCGCCCCACGGCCTTCCCGACCCCGCGCAACGGCTGACCCCGCCCACGCCCTCCCGACCGCCGTCCCGGGAGGGCGTGCCTCACATCCGGGGCACGCCCCGTTCCTGCTCGCGTGGTGCGCGCCGAAGACGCCGCGGGGCGCGCGTCACACCCGTCGGGCACGCGCCCTACCCGATGTCCGCCGGATCGATCCGCACCCACACCGGCGTGCTGCCGCCCCGCGCCATCCGCGCCGCCTGCGCGGCCTTCAACGCCCCCGCGAGCGCCGCCCCGTTCCCCGGGGGGACGCGGATCAGAGCCCGGTCCCACTGCTCCCCCGGCGGGGGCGCCCCCGGCCGACGGGGACGCCCCGCGGAAGTGACCGGCATCGGCACCGGCCCCAGCACCTCCGCGGTGGGCGGCAGCTCCACGGCCCCGAGGAATTCGGCCACGGCCTCCCCGGGCCCGGCCACCGCCGCCATCCGTGACACCGGCGGAAAACCCAGCTCACCCCGCTCCGCCAGTTCCCGTACCGCGAATCCCGCGGGGTCCCAGCGCACCAGCGCCTGCACCGGCCTCAGGGTCGGTTCGGCGACCACGACCACCGTGCCGCCCGCCGTCTGCGGCCGGACCAGCGCCGCCGCGCCCATCCACCGCCGCAGCGCCTCCTCCCCGGCCCGCAGGTCGGGGCGGCTCAGCATGGCCCAGCCGTCCAGCAGCAGCGCCGCCGCGTACCCGCCCTCGGCGACCGGTTCCGCGCCCGGTGTGCTCACCACCACCGCGGGCGCCCCGGGCACCGTGTCCAGCACGTGCTCCCGCCCCGACGTACGGACCGGCACCGCGGGGAACGCCCGCCCCAGTTCCTCGGCGGTGCGCCGCGCCCCCACCACCTGCGCCCGCAGCCGGAAGCCGCCGCACTCGGGACAGTGCCAGCGGCTCTCCGTGCGCCCGCACCACGCGCAGCGCAGATCGTCGGAGCCATGCGCCTCCAGCGGGCCCGAACAGTGGCGGCACCGCGCCGGCGCCCGGCAGGTCGCACACGCCATCCGCGGGACGTAGCCGCGCCGGGGCACCTGGACCAGCACCGGGCCGTGCCGCAGTCCCTCCCGGACGGCCTGCCAGGCGAGCGTGGGCAGGCGGGCGGCGCGGGCGGCCTCGTCCCGTGCGAGATCCTGGTCGCCCACGGTCCGCACCAGCGGCGCGGCGGCCCGCACCCGCTCCCGCGCGGCCTGCAGCGGCCGGGCCCAGCCGGTGTCCACGAGCTGCGCGGCCTCCACCGTGCAGCTCCAGCCGCCCAGCAGGAAGCCGCACCGGTCCTGCGCGGCCCGCAGCAGCAGCACCTCCCGAGCGTGCGGCTGCGGGGCGTGCTGCTCGCTGTGGTTGTCGTCGCCGTCGTCCCACACGGCGACCAGCCCGAGGTCGCGCACCGGGGCGAACATCGCCGCCCGCGTCCCGATCACCGCCCTCACCGCACCGCGCCGTACGGCGAGCCACCGGGCGTACCGCTTCTCCGGTCCGGCGTCGGCGGTGAGCACCGCGTGCCGGCCCTCCCCCAGCAGCTCGGTGAGCGCGGCGTCGAGCCGGGCCACGGCCCGCCCGTCCGGCAGGACGACCAGCGCGCCGCGCCCCGAGGACAGGGTCGCCGCGACCGCCCGGGCGATCTCCTCGCACCACAGCGGGCCGGGCAGGGCGTTCCACACGGCGCGCGGGCTGCCGCCCGTGGCCAGGGACTCCAGGAAGGCCGGACCCTGCTCGTACCGCTCCCAGGACCCGGCCGCCGGTGCCGGGGGCGGGGGCAGCGGGTCCGGCGAGGGGCGCTGCTCGGCGCGGGCGTTGCGCGGCGGCACCGCGAGCTGGAGGACGTCGGCGAGACTGCCCGCGTACCGGTCGGCGACCGCGCGGGCGAGACCGAGCAGCTCCTCGTCCAGCACCCGCTCGGGCGAGACGACCTGGGCCAGCGCGGCCAGGGGCCCCGCGTAGTCGGATGCGGCCCGGCGCTCGACCAGGAACCCGTCGATCAGGCCCCCGCCCTCACGCCGCCCGTCCCGCACCCGGTGCCGGCCGGCGCCGAACCGCACCCGCACCCGGACCCCCGGCTGGGCGTCGGCGTCCAGCTCCTCGGGCACGGCGTAGTCGAAGTAGCGGTCGAGATGGAGGACGCCCTTGTCGACGAGGACCCGGGCGACGGGCAGCTCCTTGGCGAGGGCGGCGCCGCGCCAGGTGCGGGGCTTGGCGCGGGGGGTTTGCGCCTGGCGGACGGTCTCTCGGATGAGGGCGAGCTGTTCCGGGGGCGCGCCTTGCGCGTCCCCGGCGGTCCGTCCGTCCTCGCTGCTCACCCCTGCATTGTTCCAAACGCGACTGACAACACCGCGGCCCGCCAAGGACGCGCAAGGCGTGCCCGCAACGCACCGAGGCCCGGTGCCCTCCCGAGAGGGAGCGGCACCGGGCCTCGGCCGGGAACAGCCCGCGCCGTTACAGCCCCGCGGCCTTCTTCAGCGCGTCCACGCGGTCGGTGCGCTCCCAGGTGAAGTCCGGCAGCTCACGGCCGAAGTGGCCGTACGCCGCGGTCTGGGCGTAGATCGGACGCAGCAGGTCCAGGTCACGGATGATCGCGGCGGGTCGGAGGTCGAAGACCTCGTCGATCGCCCGCTCGATCTTCTCCACGTCGACCTTGGCGGTGCCGAAGGTCTCCACGAACAGGCCCACCGGCTCGGCCTTGCCGATCGCGTACGCGACCTGCACCTCGCAGCGCGCGGCCAGGCCGGCCGCGACCACGTTCTTGGCGACCCAGCGCATCGCGTACGCCGCGGAGCGGTCCACCTTGGACGGGTCCTTGCCGGAGAAGGCGCCGCCGCCGTGGCGGGCCATGCCGCCGTAGGTGTCGATGATGATCTTCCGGCCGGTGAGGCCGGCGTCGCCCATCGGGCCGCCGATCTCGAAGCGCCCGGTGGGGTTCACCAGCAGCCGGTAGTTCTCGGTGTCGAGCTTGATGCCGTCGTCGAGCAGCGCCTTCAGCTCCGGCTCCACGACGAACTCGCGGATGTCGGGAGCGAGCAGCGACTCCAGGTCGATGTCGGAGGCGTGCTGCGAGGAGACGACCACGGTGTCGAGGCGGACCGCCTTGTCGCCGTCGTACTCGATGGTGACCTGGGTCTTGCCGTCCGGGCGCAGGTAGGGGATGGTCCCGTTCTTGCGCACGTCGGACAGGCGCTTGGACAGGCGGTGCGCCAGGAAGATCGGCAGCGGCATCAGCGTCGGCGTCTCGTCCGTCGCGTAGCCGAACATCAGGCCCTGGTCGCCGGCGCCCTGCCGGTCCAGCTCGTCGTCGTCGCCCTCGACCCGGGTCTCGTAGGCCGTGTCGACGCCCTGGGCGATGTCCGGGGACTGCGCGCCGATCGACACGGAGACGCCGCAGGAGGCGCCGTCGAAGCCCTTCTTCGAGGAGTCGTAACCGATCTCCAGGATCTTGCTGCGCACCAGCGTCGCGATGTCCGCGTACGTCTTGGTGGTGACCTCGCCGGCCACGTGCACGAGGCCGGTGGTGATCAGGGTCTCGACGGCGACCCGGGAGGTCGGGTCCTCGCGGAGCAGCGCGTCGAGAATGGTGTCGCTGATCTGGTCAGCGATCTTGTCGGGGTGACCCTCGGTCACGGACTCCGAGGTGAACAGACGACGGGACACAATGCTCCCTGGGGTTGCAGCGGCTGCTGGCTGATCATGGGCGGACGGCGGGGGCTGCACCCGACGCCGTCCGTGGAACAGTTTATCGGTCGTGCGTCGCCACGGGTCCCCCCGTCTCGCCTCGCGAGAGCGCTGTGACCTGCGGCACGGGCATTCTCTCCGGGCGGGGCGCGGTTCGCCAGAGGCGCCACACCCCGGATGGCGGCGTTCCGGGGAGCCGGGTCATGGATGAGCCATTCATGCGAGCCGCTCGGCGACGAGGTCCCAGACGGTGTCGGCGAGGGCCTCCTTCGGCCCGTGCGGGACGGGCGTCTCGCTGCCGTCGGCGCCCAGCACCACGGCCTCGTTGGTCTCGGAACCGAATGTCTTCGCCTCGCCCACCTCGTTCACCACGAGGAGGTCGCAGTTCTTGCGCTTCAGCTTGGCGCGGCCGTTGGCGAGCACGTCGTCGGTCTCCGCGGCGAAGCCGACGATCACCTGTCCGGACCTCACCCGGTCGCCGGAGACCTCGGCGAGAATGTCCGGATTCCGCACCAGGGCGATGGGCTCGGGCTCCTGGTCGTCCTTCTTCTTGATCTTCCCGGCCGCGTAGACGGCGGGGCGGAAGTCGGCGACGGCGGCGGCCATGACGACCGCGTCGGCGTCGCGGGCGGCGCCGAGGACGGCCTCGCGCAGTTCCACGGCCGTGCCGACGCGGACGACGTCGACGCCGGCCGGGTCGGGCAGCGCGGTGTTGGCGGCGATCAGGGTGACGCGGGCGCCGCGGGCGGCGGCGGTGCGGGCGAGGGCGTAGCCCTGCTTGCCGGAGGAGCGGTTGCCGAGGAAGCGGACCGGGTCGAGGGGCTCGCGGGTGCCTCCGGCGCTGACGACGACGTGCCGCCCGGCGAGGTCGGGGGCGGTGGCGCCGCGGGCCAGGACGCGGCGGCAGACCTCGAAGATCTCGGCGGGGTCGGGCAGCCGGCCCTTGCCGGTGTCGACGCCGGTGAGGCGGCCCACGGCCGGCTCGACGACGACGGCGCCGCGGGCGCGCAGCGTGGCGACGTTCTCCTGGGTGGCCGGGTGCTCCCACATCTCGGTGTGCATGGCGGGCGCGAAGACCACCGGGCAGCGCGCGGTGAGGAGGGTGTTGGTGAGGAGGTCGTCGGCGAGGCCGTGGGCGGCCTTGGCGAGCATGTCGGCCGTGGCGGGCGCGACGACGACCAGGTCGGCGTGCTGGCCGATGCGGACGTGCGGCACCTCGTGGACGTCGTCCCAGACCTCCGTGGAGACCGGGTTGCCGGACAAGGCGGACCAGGTGGCGGCGCCGACGAAGTGCAGCGCGGAGGCGGTGGGGACGACGCGTACGTCGTGTCCCGACTCGGTGAGCCGCCTGAGCAGCTCACAGGCCTTGTAGGCGGCGATGCCGCCGCTGACCCCCAGAACGACCTTCGGCTTGTCCACCGTCTCTCCCCGCACCTCGGAATCCTGCTTCCCTCACCCATGAGACACCACAGGCCCGGCAGACGTGCTGCCGGGCCTGTGGAAAAGTCAGCTGCGAGCTGATGGTACGACGTACTGACCGATCACTGGTTGGGGCCGTCGACGGCCTCGGAGGTCAGCAGTCCCGCGTTGATCTCGCGCAGCGCGATCGACAGCGGCTTCTCGTGGACGTGGGTGTCGACGAGAGGACCGACGTACTCGAGCAGGCCTTCGCCGAGCTGCGAGTAGTACGCGTTGATCTGGCGGGCCCGCTTGGCCGCGTAGATCACGAGGCTGTACTTCGAGTCCGTGGCCTCGAGGAGCTCGTCGATCGGCGGGTTGATGATGCCCTCGGGCGCGGAGATGGAAGAGGACACGCTCTACCTTCCGATGGATGGGAAAGATTCAGTCGTTCCGACCGGCGGACAGTTGTCCACGATCACACGACGTTCATCAAGGCTAGCAGCTCGCGAGCGACCTCCTCGACGGAGGTGTTGACCAGGGTCGTGTCGAACTCCGGCTCGGCCGCGAGCTCGGTCCGCGCGGCCTCCAGCCGGCGCTCGATGACCTCGGGCGACTCGGTGCCCCGGCCGGTGAGCCTGCGCACCAGCTCCTCCCAGGAGGGCGGGGCCAGGAACACCAGCTGGGCGTCGGCCATGGACTCCTGAACCTGCCGCGCGCCCTGGAGGTCGATCTCCAGCAGCACGGGCACCCCGGCCTCCAGGTGCTCCAGCACCGCCGCGCGGGGCGTGCCGTAGCGGTTCCCCGCGAACTCGGCCCACTCCAGCAGCTCGCCGTTGGCGATCAGCTTGTCCATCTCCTCGTCGGTGACGAAGAAGTAATGGACGCCGTGCTGCTCACCGGGGCGGGGCTTGCGGGTCGTCGCCGACACCGAGAGCCAGACCTCGGGGTGTTCCTTGCGCATATGCCCGACGACCGTGCTCTTACCGACCCCGGAGGGGCCGGAGAGCACGGTCAGTCGCGGACGTTCGTCCGGGGGTACGGGGGTCGCCCCCCGGGGTGTTGCAGCCATGCGGCGATTATTCCAGCAATCGCGAGGTGTCCGGGACGCCGGTCCCGGACCGCCCGTGACTCAGGAGCCGGTGCTGCCGAACTCGCGCTCCAGGGAGGCGATCTGGTTCGACCCGAGACCCCGCACGCGGCGGCTCTCGGAGATCCCCAGACGCTCCATGATCTGCTTGGCGCGGACCTTGCCCACGCCCGGCAGGGACTCGAGCAGGGCGGAGACCTTCATCTTGCCGATGACGTCGTTCTCCTGGCCCTGCTTGATGACCTCGTGCAGGGAGGCGCCGGAGTGCTTGAGTCGATTCTTGACCTCGGCCCGCTCCCGGCGAGCCGCGGCGGCCTTTTCGAGCGCGGCTGCGCGCTGTTCAGGGGTAAGGGGCGGAAGAGCCACGCCTACGTCACCTCGGATGTCGAACTGTCGGATACGGACCGGTGAGGAACCTAGTCGCCCCACACCTGGGGAGCCACGAGCAACACGTGCCGCCCGTTCTCCCCCACTGCCTTGAAGGCGTGGGAGGTACCCCCACTCGTCGGAGACTAGCGGCCCACGGGCTCTGAGTCAGCGAGAACAGCGGAAAAGTCCTGGTCAGCCTCCGTCAGGCCGGACATTTAGGACATAATTCCTCGGATTTGAGGGTGTATCCACAGTCCGACGACCACGGAGTCCCTCGGTGAGCCCTCTCAGGCGGACGTCAGCGCGGCGCGGATCTCGTCCGCGAACCGCTCCGCGGCGTCACGCAGAGCGACCGTGTCGGGACCGTGGCGCAACACCCCGCGGCTGACGTTCGGCACCACGTTGCGCACCGCGCGCCCGAACACCGCCGGGAGGTCCGCCGGCGTCGCCCCCTGCGCCCCGATGCCGGGCGCGAGGATCGGCCCGCCCATGTCGAGGTCGTACGAGGACAGGTCGCCGAGGGTGGCGCCGACGACCGCGCCGAACGAGCCGAGCGGCTCCTCCCCCGCGTTCTCCAGCGCGAGGTGGCCGAGGACCGTCGCCCCGACCGTGCGCCCGTCGGCCCGCACCGCGTGCTGCACCTCGCCGCCCTCCGGGTTGGAGGTCAGCGCCAGCACGAACAGTCCGGCGCCGGACTCCCTCGCCAGCGCGACGGCGGGGCTCAGCGAGCCGTAGCCGAGGTATGGCGAGACGGTGAGCGCGTCGGAGAACAGCGGCGCGTCCTGGTGCAGGAACGCCTCCGCGTAGGCGGCCATGGTGGAGCCGATGTCGCCGCGCTTGGCGTCCATGACGACCAGCGCCCCGGCCTCCCGGGCCTCCCGCACGGTGGTCTCCAGCACGGCGACGCCGCGCGAGCCGAACCGCTCGAAGAAGGCGCTCTGCGGCTTGAGCACGGCGACCCGGCCGGCCACGGCCTCGACGACGGTGCGGCTGAAGCGCTCCAGGCCGTCGACGTCGTCGCCCAGGCCCCACTCGGCCAGCAGGGAGGCGTGCGGGTCGATGCCCACGCACAGGGGGCCCCGCTCGTCCATCGCGCGGCGCAGCCGTGCGCCGAAGGGTTCGAGTCCGGTCATGCGGAGGTCCTCACATCGGCGCCCACCGCGTCGGCGAGCGTGGCGTAGGGGCTGGTGCGCAGCCGCGCGGCGAGCCCCTTGTGGATGGAACGGGCCCAGAGGGGTCCCTGGTAGACGAAGGCGCTGTACCCCTGGACCAGCGTGGCACCGGCCAGGACGCGCTGCCAGGCGTCCTCGGCGTTCTCGATGCCGCCGACGCCGACCAGGGTGATCCGGTCGCCCACGCGCGCGTAGAGGCGGCGCAGCACGTCCAGCGAGCGGGCCTTGAGGGGCGCGCCGGAGAGTCCGCCGGTCTCCTGGACCAGGGCCGGGTCGGAGGTCAGGCCGAGGCCCTCGCGGGCGATGGTGGTGTTGGTGGCGATGATGCCGTCGAGGCCGAGCTCCACGGCCAGGTCGGCGACGGCGTCGACGTCCTCGTCGGCCAGGTCGGGGGCGATCTTCACCAGGAGCGGCACCCGGCGCGCCGGGACCGCGCGGTCGGCGGCCTCGCGCACGGCGGTGAGCAGCGGGCGGAGCTGGTCCACGGCCTGGAGGCTGCGCAGGCCCGGGGTGTTGGGACTGGAGACGTTGACCACCAGGTAGTCGGCGTGGGGCGCGAGCCGCTCGGCGGACTTCACGTAGTCGGCGGCTGCCTCGGCCTCCGGGACGACCTTGGTCTTGCCGATGTTGACGCCCACGACCGTCCGGAACACCGGCCTGCGCGAGGCCAGGCGGGCGGCGACGGCGAGCGAGCCGTCGTTGTTGAAGCCCATGCGGTTGATCAGCGCGCGGTCGGGGACCAGCCGGAACAGCCGCTTCCTGGGGTTGCCGGGCTGCGGTTCGCCGGTCACGGTGCCGATCTCGACGTGGTCGAAGCCGAGCATCGCCAGGCCGTCGATGCCGACGGCGTTCTTGTCGAAGCCGGCGGCCAGCCCGAAGGGGCTGTGCAGGCGCAGTCCGAGGGCCTCGGTGCGCAGTTCCTCGTACCGGGGGGCGAGCACCGCGGCGACGAAGGTGCGCAGGACCGGCACGCGGGCGACGCGGCGGATCCACCGGAAGGCCAGGTGGTGGGCCTCCTCCGGGTCCATCCGCGAGAAGAGCAGGGTGAAGAGAATCCTGTACATGGTGTCCTCATGGAGAGGGGGACACCGTTTCCGGTGTCCCCCTGGGGGCTACTGGTCCTCGCGGGCCGCGGTCAGATGTTCCGCGTGTTCCTGGAGCGAGCGGACTCCCACGTCGCCCCGGTTGAGCGCGTCGATGCCCTGGACCGCGGCGGCGAGCGCCTGGACCGTGGTCAGGCAGGGCACCGAGCGGGCCACGGCCGCGGTGCGGATCTCGTAGCCGTCGAGCCGGCCGCCCGTGCCGTACGGGGTGTTGACGATGAGGTCGACCTCGCCGTCGTGGATGAGCTGGACGATGGTCTTCTCGCCGTTCGGGCCGGTGCCCTCGAACTGCTTACGCACGACCGTGGCCTTGATGCCGTTGCGCTTGAGGACCTCGGCGGTGCCGGAGGTGGCGAGCAGCTCGAAGCCGTGCGCCACCAGCTCGCGCGCCGGGAAGATCATCGAGCGCTTGTCGCGGTTGGCGACCGAGATGAAGGCGCGGCCCTTGGTGGGCAGCGGGCCGTAGGCGCCGGCCTGCGACTTGGCGTAGGCCGTGCCGAAGACGCTGTCGATGCCCATGACCTCGCCGGTGGAGCGCATCTCCGGGCCGAGGACCGTGTCGACGCCGCGGCCGTGGATGTCCCGGAAGCGGGACCACGGCATCACGGCCTCCTTGACGGAGATCGGCGCGTCCAGCGGCAGTTCGCCGCCGTCGCCGGTGGCCGGGAGCAGGCCCTCGGCGCGCAGCTCGGCGATGGTGGTGCCGAGCGAGACGCGCGCGGCGGCCTTGGCGAGCGGCACCGCGGTCGCCTTCGAGGTGAAGGGGACGGTGCGGGAGGCGCGCGGGTTGGCCTCGAGGACGTAGAGGATGTCCCCGGCCAGGGCGAACTGGATGTTGATCAGTCCGCGCACGCCGACGCCCTTGGCGATGGCCTCGGTGGAGGCGCGCAGCCGCTTGATGTCGAAGCCGCCGAGGGTGATCGGGGGCAGGGCGCACGCCGAGTCGCCGGAGTGGATGCCGGCCTCCTCGATGTGCTCCATGACGCCGCCGAGGTAGAGCTCCTCGCCGTCGTAGAGGGCGTCGACGTCGATCTCGATGGCGTCGTCGAGGAAGCGGTCGACGAGGACCGGCCGGGAGGGGCTGATCTCGGTCGACTCGGCGATGTACGCCTCCAGACGGTTCTCGTCGTAGACGATCTCCATGCCGCGTCCGCCGAGCACGTAGGACGGGCGGACGAGGACCGGGTAGCCGATCTCGTCGGCGATGGCCTTGGCCTCGGCGAAGGTGGTGGCGGTGCCGTGCTTGGGGGCGGGCAGGCCGGCCTCCTTGAGGACCCGGCCGAAGGCGCCGCGGTCCTCGGCGGCGTGGATGGCCTCCGGGGAGGTGCCCACGACCGGCACGCCGTTGTCCTTGAGCGCCTGGGACAGGCCCAGCGGGGTCTGGCCGCCGAGCTGGACGATCACGCCCGCGACCGGCCCCGCCTGCTGCTCGGCGTGGACGATCTCCAGGACGTCCTCCAGGGTGAGCGGCTCGAAGTAGAGCCGGTCGGAGGTGTCGTAGTCGGTGGAGACGGTCTCCGGGTTGCAGTTGACCATCACGGTCTCGTAGCCGGCGTCGCGGAGCGCGAAGGAGGCGTGGACGCAGGAGTAGTCGAACTCGATGCCCTGGCCGATGCGGTTGGGGCCGGAGCCCAGGATGATCACTGCGGGCTTCTCGCGCGGCGCGACCTCGGTCTCCTCGTCGTAGGAGGAGTAGAAGTACGGCGTCTTCGCGGCGAACTCGGCGGCGCAGGTGTCGACCGTCTTGTAGACCGGACGGATGCCGAGCGCGTGCCGCACCTCGCGGACCACGTCCTCGCGCAGGCCGCGGATCTCACCGATCTGCTGGTCGGAGAAGCCGTGCCGCTTGGCCTCGGCGAGCAGGTCGGGGGTGAGCTCCGGGGCCTCGGCCAGCTCGTCGGCGGTCTCCTTGATGAGGAAGAGCTGGTCGACGAACCACGGGTCGATCTTGGTGGCCTCGAAGACCTCCTCGGGGGTGGCGCCCGCGCGGATGGCCTGCATGACGGCGTTGATGCGGCCGTCGGTGGGGCGGACCGCCTCGCGCAGCAGCTCGTCCTTGTCGCCGGGCTCGCCGGTGAAGGTGAACTGGCTGCCCTTCTTCTCCAGCGAGCGCAGCGCCTTCTGGAACGCCTCGGTGAAGTTGCGGCCGATGGCCATGGCCTCGCCGACCGACTTCATGGTGGTGGTGAGGGTGGAGTCGGCGCTGGGGAACTTCTCGAAGGCGAACCGCGGGGCCTTCACGACCACGTAGTCGAGCGTCGGCTCGAAGGAGGCCGGGGTCTCCTGCGTGATGTCGTTCGGGATCTCGTCCAGGGTGTAGCCGACGGCGAGCTTGGCGGCGATCTTGGCGATCGGGAAGCCGGTCGCCTTGGAGGCGAGGGCCGAGGAGCGGGACACGCGCGGGTTCATCTCGATGACGATGACCCGGCCGTCCTCGGGGTTCACCGCGAACTGGATGTTGCAGCCGCCGGTGTCGACGCCGACCTCGCGGATGATCGCGATGCCGACGTCGCGCAGCACCTGGTACTCGCGGTCGGTCAGCGTCATCGCGGGCGCCACGGTGATGGAGTCGCCGGTGTGCACGCCCATGGGGTCGAAGTTCTCGATGGAGCAGACGACCACGACGTTGTCGTGCTTGTCGCGCATCAGCTCCAGCTCGTACTCCTTCCAGCCGAGGATGGACTCCTCAAGGAGCACCTCGGTGGTCGGCGAGAGGGTGAGGCCCTGGCCGGCGATGCGGCGCAGTTCCTCCTCGTCGTGTGCGAAGCCGGAGCCGGCGCCGCCCATGGTGAACGACGGGCGGACGACGACCGGGTAGCCGCCGAGCTCCTCGACGCCCTTGAGGACGTCGTCCATGGAGTGGCAGATGTAGGACCGGGCGGACTCACCGTGCCCGATCTTCTTGCGGACCTCCTCCACGACCTCCTTGAACAGGTCGCGGTCCTCGCCCTTGTGGATCGCCTCGACGTTGGCGCCGATCAGCTCGACGCCGTACTTGTCGAGGACGCCGTTCTCGTGCAGGGAGATCGCCGTGTTGAGGGCCGTCTGGCCGCCCAGGGTGGGCAGCAGCGCGTCCGGCTGCTCCTTGGCGATGATCTTCTCGACGAACTCGGGCGTGATCGGCTCGACGTAGGTCGCGTCGGCGATCTCCGGGTCGGTCATGATCGTCGCCGGGTTGGAGTTGACCAGGATCACGCGCAGGCCCTCGGCCTTGAGCACGCGGCACGCCTGGGTGCCGGAGTAGTCGAACTCCGCGGCCTGGCCGATGACGATCGGGCCGGAGCCGATGACCAGGACGGACTGGATATCGGTGCGCTTAGGCACGCTGGCCCTCCATCAGGGAGACGAAGCGGTCGAACAGGTAGGCGGCGTCGTGCGGGCCCGCGGCCGCTTCGGGGTGGTACTGGACGCTGAAGGCCGGCTTGTCGAGCAGCTGGAGGCCCTCCACCACGTTGTCGTTGAGGCAGACGTGGGACACCTCGGCGCGGCCGAACGGGGTGTCGGAGACCTTGTCGAGCGGGGCGTCGACGGCGAAGCCGTGGTTGTGCGCGGTGACCTCGACCTTGCCGGTCGTGCGGTCCTGCACCGGCTGGTTGATGCCGCGGTGGCCGTACTTCAGCTTGTAGGTGCCGAAGCCGAGGGCGCGGCCGAGGATCTGGTTGCCGAAGCAGATGCCGAACAGGGGGGTGCCGCGCTCCAGCACGCCCCGCATCACGGAGACGGCGTGGTCGGCGGTGGCGGGGTCGCCGGGGCCGTTGGAGAAGAACACGCCGTCCGGGTCCACCGCGTACACGTCGTCGACGGTGGCGGTGGCGGGCAGCACGTGCACCTCGATGCCGCGCTCGGCCATCCGGTACGGGGTCATGCCCTTGATGCCGAGGTCGACGGCGGCGACGGTGAACTTCTTCTCGCCCTGCGCGGGGACGACGTACGCCTCCTTGGTGGCCACCTCGGCGGAGAGGTCGGCGCCCTTCATCTCGGGAGCCTGGCGGACCTCGGCGAGCATGGTGCCCTCGTCGGGCAGGGCGTTGCCGGAGAAGATGCCGACGCGCATGGCGCCGCGCTCGCGCAGGTGGCGGGTGAGGGCGCGGGTGTCGACGCCGCTGATGCCGACGATGCCCTGGGCGGCCAGCTCCTCGTCGAGGGTGCGGCGGGAGCGCCAGCTGGACGGCACGCGCGCGGGGTCGCGCACGACGTAGCCGGAGACCCAGATCCGCCGGGACTCGGCGTCCTCGTCGTTGACGCCGGTGTTGCCGACGTGCGGGGCGGTCATCACCACGACCTGGCGGTGGTACGAAGGGTCGGTGAGGGTCTCCTGGTAGCCGGTCATGCCGGTGGAGAACACCGCTTCGCCGAAGGTCTCCCCCACCGCCCCGTAGGCACGGCCCCGGAAGATCCGGCCGTCCTCCAGGACGAGTACGGCGGGAACCTTGGCGGCTCCCCTGGTGGAGGTTGTCATCGTGCGCCTTCCGTCTTGTTGATCATGTTCGTGAGGGCCTCGACCCACTCGGTGTGCTCCGCCGCGTGGTCGGAGCGGAAACCGGAGTCGATGAGCCGGTCGCCGTGCTGCCAGGTGATCACCAGCAGGCCGCCCTCGGTGAGGACCTTGCCGGCGATGCCCTTGTCGAGCCGGGCCTCGCGCAGCGCGTCCGCCGGGACGAAGAAGTCGTCCGCGCCGGGGCGCACGACGTCCAGTCCGGCGTCGCTGAGCGTCAGCTCGGCACGGCTGCGGGTGCCCAGGCCGTGCGCCACGATGCGGTCCAGCCACTGACCGGCCGTGGTGGAGCCGTGGTAGCGGCCGCTCATGGTCAGTGTCGCCGGGCCGGGGTCGTCCGGCGCGCTGTGCAGCTCCGGCAGGTCGCTCTGGAGCGTGCCGCGCCACTTCCAGCCCTCGCGCATCAGCCAGTAGACGAGCGCGACGAAGAGGGCGAGGCCGACGACCCAGCCGATCCGGGCGGCCCAGTCGGTCACTTCCGCCGATTCCTTCTCGGCGGCCAGCAGGAGGAGAGATGTCACGTGAGCTTCCCGTCGACGAGCGTGGCCTTGCCCCGGAGCCAGGTGTGGGTGACACGGCCCGGCAGCTCGCGGCCCTCGTAGGGCGTGTTGCGGCTGCGCGAGGCGAAGCCCGCGGGGTCCACCGGTCCACGGTATGCCGTGTCGACGAGGGTGAGGTTGGCGGGCTCACCTGCCGAGACGGGGCGGCCGTGGCCCTCGGCGCGGCCGATGCGCGCGGGCGTGAAGGACATGCGCTCGGCGACGCCGGCCCAGTCCAGCAGGCCCGTGTCGACCATCGTCTCCTGGACCACCGACAGCGCGGTCTCCAGGCCGACCATGCCCATGGCGGCTGCGGCCCACTCGCAGTCCTTGTCCTCGTGCGGGTGCGGGGCGTGGTCGGTGGCGACGATGTCGATGGTGCCGTCGGCGAGCGCCTCGCGCAGCGCCAGCACGTCGCGCTCGGTGCGCAGCGGCGGGTTGACCTTGTAGACCGGGTTGTAGGAGCGCACCAGCTCGTCGGTGAGGAGCAGGTGGTGCGGGGTGACCTCGGCGGTGACGCGGATGCCGCGGGACTTGGCCCAGCGGACGATCTCCACGGAGCCGGCGGTCGACAGGTGGCAGATGTGGACGCGGGAGCCGACGTGGTCGGCGAGCAGCACGTCGCGGGCGATGACCGACTCCTCCGCGACGGCCGGCCAGCCGCCGAGGCCCAGCTCGGCGGAGACGACGCCCTCGTTCATCTGGGCGCCCTCGGTGAGGCGGGGCTCCTGGGCGTGCTGGGCGACGACGCCGTCGAAGGCCTTCACGTACTCCAGGGCGCGGCGCATGATCACGGCGTCGTGGACGCACTTGCCGTCGTCGGAGAAGACGGTGACGCCGGCCGCGGACTCGTGCATCGCGCCCAGCTCGGCGAGCTTCTTCCCCTCCAGGCCGACGGTGACGGCGCCGATCGGCTGCACGTCGCAGTAGCCGTGCTCCATTCCGAGCCGCCAGACCTGCTCGACGACGCCGGCGGTGTCGGCGACCGGGAAGGTGTTGGCCATGGCGAACACGGCGGTGTAGCCGCCGCTCGCGGCGGCGCGGGTGCCGGTCAGCACGGTCTCGGAGTCCTCGCGGCCGGGCTCGCGCAGATGGGTGTGCAGGTCGACCAGGCCCGGCAGCAGCACCTTGCCGCCGGCCTCGACGACCTCGGCGCCCTCGGCGGACAGCCCGCTGCCCACCTCGGCGACGGTCCCGCCGTCGATCAGCACGTCCTGCGGCTCGCCGCCGAGCACCTTCGCACCACGGATCAGGGTCTTGCTCATCGTCTCAGTTCTCCTCGGCGGTACGGGCGGGGGCGGCGGGCGTGCCGGCCGTCTGGAACTCGGCTCCGCCGAGCAGCAGGTAGAGGACGGCCATCCGGATGGAGACGCCGTTGGTGACCTGTTCGACGACGGTGCAGCGGTCGGAGTCGGCGACCTCGGCGGTGATCTCCATGCCGCGGACCATCGGGCCGGGGTGCATCACGATCGCGTGCCCCGGCATCCGCGCCATGCGGTCGCCGTCGAGGCCGTAGCGGCGGGAGTACTCGCGCTCGGTGGGGAAGAACGCGGCGTTCATCCGCTCGCGCTGGACGCGCAGCATCATCACCGCGTCGGACTTGGGCAGCGTGGAGTCCAGGTCGTAGGAGACCTCGCAGGGCCAGGTCTCGACGCCGACCGGGAGCAGGGTGGGCGGGGCGACGAGCGTGACCTCGGCGCCGAGGGTGTGCAGCAGGTCGACGTTGGACCGGGCGACCCGGCTGTGCAGGACGTCGCCGACGAGGGTGATGCGGCGGCCGTTCAGGTCCTGGCCGAGCCCGGCGTCCCGGCCGACGAGCCGGCGCCGCATGGTGAACGCGTCGAGCAGCGCCTGGGTGGGGTGCTGGTGGGTGCCGTCTCCGGCGTTGATGACGTGGGCGTCGATCCAGCCGGACGTGGCGAGCCGGTAGGGGGCGCCGGAGGCGCCGTGCCGGATGACGACCGCGTCGACGCCCATGGCCTCCAGGGTCTGGGCGGTGTCCTTCAAGGACTCGCCCTTGGAGACGCTGGAGCCCTTGGCGGAGAAGTTGATGACGTCCGCGGACAGCCGCTTCTCGGCGGCCTCGAAGGAGATCCGGGTGCGGGTGGAGTCCTCGAAGAAGAGGTTGACGACGGTACGGCCGCGCAGGGTGGGGAGTTTCTTGATCGGCCGGTCGGCCACCCGGGCCATCTCCTCGGCGGTGTCGAGGATGAGGACGGCGTCGTCGCGGGTGAGGTCGGCGGCCGAGATGAGATGACGCTGCATCTGTCAGGCTCCGTAAAGGCAGTTCAATGAGGCGAAAACGGGCAGACGGGTACGCGCGTGGGCGTGCCGCGCCGGCGCACACCCGTCCGGCGTGCGCTTCGCGGTGCTACTGGGGGGTCTGCTTGGCGCCGAGCAGCACGGTGTCGCGGCCGTCCTCCTCGGCGAGCAGGACCTTGACCGTCTCCCGCAGCGACGTGGGAAGGTTCTTGCCGACGTAGTCGGCGCGGATGGGCAGTTCGCGGTGGCCGCGGTCGACGAGCACGGCCAGCTGGACCGCGCGGGGGCGGCCGATGTCGTTCAGCGCGTCGAGGGCGGCGCGGATGGTGCGGCCGGAGAAGAGCACGTCGTCGACGAGGACGACGAGCTTGCCGTCGATGCCGTCACCGGGGATCTCGGTGCGGGCCAGCGCACGCGGCGGCTGCATGCGCAGGTCGTCGCGGTACATGGTGATGTCGAGCGAGCCGACCGGAACCTTGCGCTCGGTGATCTGCTCGAGCTTGTCGGCGAGCCGCCGGGCGAGGAAGACGCCCCGGGTCGGGATGCCGAGGAGCACCACGTCGTCGGCGCCCTTGGCGCGCTCGACGATCTCGTGGGCGATGCGGGTCATGACCCGCGCGATGTCGGGGGCCTCGAGTACGGGCCGTGCGTCCGCGTGCGACGTGGGCGGCGGCTGCGGGTCCTGCGTGTCCATACGAAACGGACCTCCTTCTCCGCCTCACGGGACGGACCTTAAAGGACGTCGGATTGCGTTCCTCAGGCTAGCAGGTCGTTCTCGGGCCGCAGCGACACCCCTGATCACCCGGATGGAGCAGCCGATCTTCGCTACCACGGAAGAGTCGGTGTGGACCATTCGGCTTGACGCACGAGAGTAACGCTGCGTAACCTCACAGTGAGTTACCAGCCGCGCGGCATGGAATCCAGCCATCCGCGTCGACACAGTGCCGGGGAGCTATATGTCCAGCGAATACGCCAAACAGCTCGGGGCCAAGCTCCGGGCGATCCGCACCCAGCAGGGCCTTTCCCTCCACGGTGTCGAGGAGAAGTCCCAGGGCCGCTGGAAGGCGGTCGTGGTCGGTTCGTACGAGCGCGGCGACCGCGCCGTGACCGTGCAGCGCCTTGCGGAGCTGGCGGACTTCTACGGCGTCCCGGTGCAGGAGCTGCTGCCGGGCACCACCCCGGGCGGCGCCGCCGAGCCGCCGCCGAAGCTGGTCCTGGACCTGGAGCGGCTGGCCACGGTGCCGGCCGAGAAGGCGGGCCCGCTCCAGCGCTACGCGGCGACGATCCAGTCGCAGCGCGGTGACTACAACGGCAAGGTGCTGTCGATCCGCCAGGACGACCTGCGCACGCTCGCCGTGATCTACGACCAGTCGCCCTCGGTCCTCACCGAGCAGCTGATCAGCTGGGGCGTGCTGGACGCGGACGCGCGCCGTGCGGTGGCGTCCCACGAGGACGCGTAGGCGCTCCGCGGGGGCGCAGAAACGTGCCGCCGGGGTGCGGGAACCTTGTGGTTCCCGCACCCCGGCGGTTTTTTCGTCTGCCGACCGCGTTTCGTCGTCGGCCGCGGGCCGTCCAGCGCTGAGCGCGCAGTTCCCCGCGCCCCTGAGGGGCGCTTACCGACGGGCGGCTTACTGGTCGCGGCGCAGGGACGGCTTGAGTTCCTTCAGGCGGCCGAGGAGGCCGTTCACGAACGAGGGGGACTCGTCCGTGGAGAACTCCTTCGCCAGCTGCACCATCTCGTCCAGCACGACCGCGTCCGGAGTCTCGTCGACCCAGATCAGCTCGTACGCGCCGAGCCGCAGGATGGAGCGGTCCACGACCGGCATCCGGTCGAGCGTCCAGCCGACCGAGTACTGGGCGATCAGCTCGTCGATCCGCTTCGCGTGCTCCGCGTAGCCCTCGACGAGCTGCATCGTGTACTCGCTCACCGGCGGCTGCCGGGTGTCCGTCCGGGAGTGCCGGATCCAGTCGGCGAGGACCGTCAGGACCTCGGTGCCGCGCTGGTCGCCCTCGAAGATGATCTGGAAGGCGCGCTTGCGGGCCGTGTTGCGGGCAGCCACGGTTAGCTGTTCACCCGGCCGAGGTAGTCGCTCGTACGGGTGTCGACCTTGATCTTCTCACCGGTGGTGATGAAGAGCGGGACCTGGATCTGGTGGCCGGTCTCCAGCGTGGCGGGCTTGGTGCCGCCGGTGGAGCGGTCGCCCTGGACGCCGGGCTCCGTCTCCTGGATGGTCAGCTCGACGGCGGCCGGCAGCTCGACGAAGAGCACCTCGCCCTCGTGCTGGGCGACGGTGGCGGTGAAGCCCTCGACGAGGAAGTTGGCGGCGTCGCCGACGGCCTTGCGGTCGACCATGAGCTGGTCGTAGGTCTCCATGTCCATGAAGACGAAGTAGTCGCCGTCCATGTAGGAGAACTGCATGTCGCGCTTGTCGACGGTGGCCGTTTCGACCTTGACGCCGGCGTTGAAGGTCTTGTCGACGACCTTGCCGGAGAGCACGTTCTTGAGCTTGGTGCGCACGAAGGCCGGGCCCTTGCCGGGCTTGACGTGCTGGAACTCGACGACGGACCAGAGCTGGCCGCCTTCGAGCTTGAGCACCATGCCGTTCTTGAGGTCGTTCGTGGAAGCCACGGTTGCGGAATCTCCTGGACTGGACTGACGTGGACGACGGCCGGGGCGAAGGCAGGCGCACTGCGCGAGGCTAGAGCGCGAGCAGCTCCTTGGTCGTGATGGTGAGTAGCTCGGGTCCGCCGTCCGCCTCGGGGCGCACGACGAGCGTGTCATCGATCCGGACCCCGCCCCGGCCGGGGAGGTGGACCCCCGGCTCGACGGTGACCGGCACGCAAGCGTCCAGTTTACCCATGGCCGCCGGGGTCAATTGAGGGTCCTCGTCGATTTCCAGTCCGACGCCGTGACCGGTGAGGACCGGAAGCGCCTCCGCGTACCCGGCGGAGTCCAGCACCTGGCGGGCCGCACGGTCCACGTCACGGCATGCGGCGCCGGGCACCAGGGATTCGCGTCCCGCGCGCTGGGCGGAGAACACCAGGTCGTACAGCTCGATCTGCCAGTCGGCCGGGGCGGTGCCGATGACGAAGGTGCGGCCGATCTCGCAGCGGTAGCCGCGGTAGGTGGCGCCGAGGCAGACGGAGAGGAAGTCGCCCTCCTCCACCCGGCGGTCGGTGGGGCGGTGGCCGGGGCGGCCGGCGTTGGGGCCGGTGGCGACCGAGGTGGGGAAGGCCGGACCGTCGGCGCCGTGGTCGACCAGGCGGCGCTCCAGTTCCAGGGCGAGGTGGCGTTCGGTGCGGCCGACCAGGATGGACTCCAGGAGTTCGCCCAGGGCCTGGTCGGCGATCTCCGCACCGATGCGCAGACAGGAGATCTCCTCCTCGTCCTTGACCACACGGAGCTGTTCGACCGCGCCGCCGACGCCGGTGAGGCGCAGCCGGGGGGCCGTCTCGCGGATCGCGCGGTGCCGGGTGACGGTGAGGTGGTGCTCCTCCACGGCGAGGGCGTCGACGCCCTGGGCGAGAGCGAGGGCGGCGGCCTCCACGGCGGGGTCGCCGCCGATGCCGGTCATGACGTGCAGGCGCAGGGCCTCGTCGGGACGGTTGTGCGGGATGCGGTCGTCCGGGGGCTCCGCGCACACCAGTACGTCCTCGGTCCTGCCGAGCAGCAGCACGGCGTTCCCGGGGGCGGCGCCGGACAGGTAGCGGACGTTGGCGGGCCGGGACACCAGCGCGGCGGTGCTGCCGCTCGCGTTGCAGTGATCCCGGAGGCGCGTCCGGCGGACCGCGTAGACCTCAGACATGATTCGAGCCTAGGAGCCGCGGCGGGATGTCGCCGGTCGAGCGGGGCCGACCGGGGTCGCGGCCGCTCCGTGCCGGGGCCCGTGCCCTCAGGAGGCCGAGGTCGCCGCCTCCGCGCTCACCACTTCGGGGCTCACCACTTCGGAGGGCTGGCGATCGCCCGGGTGAGGACGTCGTCGAGGATGCGGGCCGTCTCCGGTATGTCCAGCTGGGAGTTGTCGATGATCGGCAGCCCCGAGCCGTACCAGCCGGCCATGCGGCCGTGGATGCGGGCCACCTCCTCGTCGCCGAGGCGGCGGTTGCCGCTGCGCTCCGCGTTGCGCTCCAGGACGACGTCCAGGCCGGGCAGGAGGACGACGGGCAGCAGGCCGGGGCCGACGTGCCGCTTCCAGCCGCCGAGGCCGACGACCGGGCGGTCCGGGAAGACGGCGTCGTCGAGGATGCACGAGATGCCGTTGGCCAGGAAGTTACGGGCGGCGAAGCCGCAGGTGCGGCGGGCCAGCCGGTACTGCGCCTCGGAGTTGTCGTTCCAGCCGGTCTGCGGGTCGGCGAAGCCGGAGCGGACCCATTCGCGGACGTCGTCGAGGCTGATGTGCGCGGTGGGCACCCGGCGGTGGTCCGCCCAGTACTTGGCCACGCTCGTCTTGCCGGCGCCCGCGGGGCCGATGAGCAGCACGGCGAGGGTCGTCGCGGTCGGGTCGGGGGTCGCCGGGGCCTGCGGCGGGCTCGGCATGCCGACCGGGCCGCCGGGCGGCAGCGTGACATGGCCGGTGGTGTCCGGCGGCGGGGGCATGGAGGCGTGCTGGGGGCCCGCCGGGGGCGGGGGCGCCGGGTAGCCGGGGTGCTGGGCGGGCATCGGGGCCGCCGGGCCCTGCTGGTGCTGACCTGGGTGGTGTGCGGCCGGTGACCAGCCGGCGGCCGGTCCGTGCCCCGGCTGGTGGGGCGGCGGCAGCGGAGAACCCACTGCGTGCTGCATCCGGTGCCACTCCGTCTCGTACAGGCAATGGGTCACTGACAGCGGGGGCCGTCCCCGCGCTACCGAACGGTACCGCCCCCTGCCGCCGTTGTGTGAACGGCCGGGGGCGGTGATGAGTGCCCGTCAGGCGGCTACTCCCCCACCTCGCCGTAGGCGGCGAGCAGGACGGCCGGGTCGGGGCCCTCCAGCACGGTGGGCTTGGCGAGCCCGTCGAGGACGATGAAGCGCAGCAGGTTGCCGCGGGACTTCTTGTCGACCTTCATGTTCTCCAGCAGCTTGGGCCACTGGTCGTAGCGGTAGTGCAGCGGGAGCCCGACGGCCTCGAGGACCGTGCGGTGGCGGTCGGCGGTGGCGTCGTCCAGGCGGCCGGCGAGGCGGCCCAGTTCGGCGGCGAAGTGCATGCCGACGGCGACGGCGGCGCCGTGGCGCCACTTGTACCGCTCGTTCTTCTCGATGGCGTGGCCGAGGGTGTGGCCGTAGTTGAGGATCTCGCGGAGGCCGGACTCCTTGAGGTCGCTGGAGACCACGTCGGCCTTCACCCGGATCGAGCGTTCGATCAGCTCGGCGGTGTGCGGTCCGGCCGGGGTGCGGGCGGCCTCGGGGTCGGACTCGATCAGGTCGAGGATCACCGGGTCGGCGATGAAGCCGGCCTTGATGACCTCGGCGAGCCCGGAGACGTAGTCGTGGACCGGGAGGGAGTCGAGGGCGGCGAGGTCGCAGAGGACGCCGGCGGGCGGGTGGAAGGCGCCGACGAGGTTCTTGCCCTCGGCGGTGTTGATGCCGGTCTTGCCGCCCACGGCCGCGTCGACCATGCCCAGCACGGTGGTCGGCACGGCGATCCAGCGCACGCCCCGCAGCCAGGTCGCGGCGACGAACCCGGCCAGGTCGGTGGTGGAGCCGCCGCCGACGCCGATGACGACGTCGGTGCGGGTGAAGCCGGACTGGCCGAGCGCCTTCCAGCAGTAGGCGGCGACCTCGGCGGTCTTGGCCTCCTCCGCGTTCGGCACCTGGATGGCGACGGCCTCGTAGCCCTGCCCGGCGAGGTCGGCGCGGAGCGCCTCCCCGGTCTCGGCGAGGGCCTCGGGGTGGATGACCGCCACGCGCTGGGCCTTGTCGCCGATCAGACCGGCGAGTTCGCCGAGCAGCTGCCGGCCGACCAGGACGTCGTAGGGCTCGGTGCCCGCCGTGCCCGCGACGTGGATGCGGGTCACTGCCTCGTTGCTCATGCTTCCTTCAGCTCCAGTGCGTCCAGAACCGCCTCGGTGACTTCTTCGGGCGTGCGGCCGTCGGTCGGCACGACGGCCGTGGCCGCCTCCTCGTACAGGTGACGGCGGGCCTCCATCAGCTCGCGCCACTGCTTGCGCGGGTTGACCGCGAGGAGCGGGCGTGCGGCGTTGAGGCCGGTGCGGCGGACCGCCTCCTCGACGTCCATCGACAGGTAGACGACCCGCTCCCCGGCGAGCAGCGCGCGGGTGTCCGGGTCGAGGATCGCGCCGCCGCCCAGGGCGAGGACTCCGTCGTGCGAGGCGAGCGCCTGCCGCACGGCCTCCTTCTCCAGGGCGCGGAAGGCGGGCTCGCCGTCCTCCACGAAGATGTCGGAGACGGCGCGGCCCTCGGCGGCGACGATGTCGTCGTCGGTGTCCCGGTAGCCGACGCCGAGTCGCTCGGCGAGGAGCTGCCCGACGGTGGACTTGCCGACGCCCATCGGGCCGGTCAGAACGAGCCGCGGGCTCACCGGATCGCCAGGTTGTCGAGGTACGAGGTGACGTTGCGGCGGGTCTCGGTGACGCTGTCGCCGCCGAACTTCTCCGCGACCGCGTCCGCCAGCACCAGGGCCACCATGGCCTCGGCGACGATGCCGGCTGCCGGGACGGCGGAGACGTCGGAGCGCTGGTGGTGGGCCTGCGCCGGCTCGCCGGTGGTGACGTCCACCGTCCTGAGGGCGCGGGGCACGGTGGCGATGGGCTTCATCGCCGCGCGGACGCGCAGCAGCTCGCCGGTGGACAGGCCGCCCTCGGTGCCGCCGGCCCGGCCGGAGACCCGCTTGATGCCCTCGGGGGTGCCGACGATCTCGTCGTGCGCCTTGGAGCCGGGCACGCGGGCCAGCTCGAAGCCGTCGCCGATCTCGACGCCCTTGATGGCCTGGATGCCCATGAGGGCGCCGGCCAGCCGGGCGTCCAGCTTGCGGTCCCAGTGCACGTGCGAGCCGAGGCCCACGGGGACGCCGTAGGCCAGCACCTCGACGACGCCGCCCAGCGTGTCGCCGTCCTTGTGCGCCTGGTCGACCTCGGCGACCATCGCCTTCGAGGTGTCCGCGTCCAGGCAGCGCAGCGGGTCGGCGTCCAGCTTCTCCACGTCGGCCGGCGTCGGGTACACGCCCTTCGGCGCCTTCACCGAGCACAGCTCGACGACGTGCGAGACGATCTCGATGCCGGCCGTCTCCTTGAGGTACGAGCGGGCCACCGCGCCGAGCGCCACGCGGGCGGCGGTCTCACGGGCGGAGGCGCGCTCCAGGATGGGACGGGCCTCGTCGAAGCCGTACTTCTGCATGCCGGCGAGGTCGGCGTGGCCGGGACGCGGACGGGTCAGCGGCGCGTTGCGCGCGAGGCCGGCCAGCACCTCAGGGTCGACCGGGTCGGCCGCCATGACCTGCTCCCACTTGGGCCACTCGGTGTTGCCCACCATGATCGCGACGGGGGAGCCCAGGGTCAGGCCGTGCCGGACGCCGCCCAGGAACGTGACCTCGTCCCGCTCGAACTTCATCCGGGCACCGCGACCGTAGCCGAGCCGCCGCCTCGCCAGGTGGTCCGCCACCATCTCCGTGCTGATCGGCACGCCGGCGGGAAGGCCCTCCAGCGTCGCGACGAGTGCGGGACCGTGGGACTCTCCCGCGGTCAGCCAGCGCAACCTGCTCAACGGTGCTCCTCCGTGTTCGCGCCCCGGTACTGCCCTGCGCACGCTCCTGTTCGCGTACGCGCGCGGCGGGACGGGGTGCGCGGGTCCCGGTCCGCCGTCCTTCGATCCTCCCACGCCGGGCGCGGGCTCCGGCCGCCGGTCCACCTGACGGACGGCCGGGATCACCGGCCGGCCGCGGGGATCAGGCCCGCTCGCCGCCCTCGCGGCGCGGGGCGTAGGCGCCGAGGAAGTCGGCGCCGCTCGGCTCGCGGGCGCCCGAGTGGGCAGCGCCGCCGTCCTGGTTCCGCGGGGCGTACGGGCCGAGGAAGTCGGCCCCGCTCGCCTGCGTCCGGAGGGGCGCGCCCGCGCGCGGTGCGCGGCGGGCGGCGAGGCGGCGCTTGAGCTTGACCGTCCAGGCCGTCAGGAAGGCGAGCACCACCAGCGCCAGCACGGTGATCTGCACCCAGTCGGGCAGAAAGCCCAGCAGCGACTCGAACATCTGCGTCTTCCAGGACGCCAGCGGCACGCCTGCGGACATGAAAAGGGTCCCCTCCCTCGTGTCCCGCCCCCTGCGGAACGAGCAGGGATCCTACCGGGCTGCCAGGGCCTGTTCACCCGCCCGCCGCATGGCCTCCAGCGGGGCCGGGGAGCGGCCGGTCATCTGCTCCACCTGGAGCACCGCCTGGTGCACCAGCAGGTCGAGCCCACTGACCACGGCTCCGCCGTACGCGGACCAGCGCGCCGCGAGGGCCGTCGGCCACGGGTCGTACAGCACGTCGAAGAGGGCCGCCGGGCGCTCGGGCACGGCGTGGGCAAGGGCGTCGGTGACCCCGGCCGGGGTGGTGCTGACGACCAGCGGCGCGTGCAGGGCCTCCTCGGCGTCGTCCCAGGCGGCGATCCGCACGGTGACGTCGAGGCGTTCCGCCCACTGCCGCATCTCGTCGGCGCGGGCCTCGCTGCGCACGTGGACGGCGATCTCTCCGGTGCAGACGCGGGACAGCGCGGCGAGCGCGGAGGAGGCGGTGGCGCCCGCGCCGAGGATCGCGGCGGTGTCCACCTTGTCGATGCCGTGCTCGTGCAGCGCGGCGACCATGCCGGGGATGTCGGTGTTGTCGCCGGTGCGGCGGCCGTCCTCGGTGAGGACGACCGTGTTGACCGCGTCGACCGAGGCCGCCGTCTCGCTGATCCCGTCGAGCAGCGGGATCACGGCCCGCTTCAGCGGCATGGTCAGCGACAGCCCCGCCCACTCCGGTCCGAGGGTCTCGAAGAAGCCGGGCAGCGCCTTCTCGTCGATCTCGAACCGGTCGTAGGTCCAGCCCTCCAGGCCCAGCTCGGCGTAGGCGGCGCGGTGCAGCACCGGGGAGAGGGAATGGGCGATCGGGGAGCCGAGCACGGCGGCACGGCGGGCGGGCGGCATCAGTTGCCCCTCGACGCGTTGAACTTGTCGACGAGCCTCTGGTGCTCCGCGATGGTCTTGGCGAACTCGGTCTTGTCCATGCCGTCAGTGGCCACGAAGTACATCCAGCCGTCCCGGGTCGGTTTCAGCGCGGCCTGCAGCGCATCGTCGCCCGGGTTGCCGATCGGACCGGGCGGCAGGCCCTTGTTCGTGTACGTGTTGTACGGGTCGGGGTTGCTGTTGATCTCCGACTCGGAGATGTCGATCTCGCTCTGGCCCAAGAGGTAGTTGAAGGTCGAGTCGAACTGAAGCTTCTGGTTCGTCTCGGTGTTGGTCGGCTTGAGCCGGTTGTAGATGACCTCCGACATCTTGCGGAAGTCGTCGTGGGTCTTGCCCTCCGCCTGCACCAGGCTGGCGACCGTCACCAGTTCCCAGGGCCCTTCGAGGCCGAGGCTCTTCGCCTTGGTCTCGAAGTCCAGGGACTCGTACTTCTCGGTGGCACGAGCCACCATTTGCCTGAGCACGTCCTCCGGCTTCTGCCCCTTCGCGACGGCGTAGCTGGAGGGGAAGAGGAACCCTTCGAGCGGGTCCTTCACGTTCGGGTGGTTCACGGCCCAGTCGGGCAGTCCGAGGGTCTTCCACCTGGTCTCGGCGACCTTGGCCGTGGTGCCCTTCTCGACCTCGAGACGCGCGTCGATCAGCTCGTAGACGGCGGCGTTGCGCTTGCCCTCGGCGATGATCAGGTTGTCGCGGCTCTTCGGGCTGAGCATCAGTTCGACCGCGCTCGCGGCCGACATCTCCTTCTGGAGCGTGTAGACGCCGTCCTGGATGTTCTTGCCGTCGGGGTTGGCCGCCTGGGCCGCGACGAAGGCGTCGACGCTCTTGACCACGCCCATCTTCTTGAGCACCTGGCCGATGGCGTAGCCGCCGGAACCCTTGGGGATGGTGACGGTGACCTGCTCGCCGTTGCCGGACCCCGCGAAGTCGGGGGCGCTGCCGAAACGATCCTGGTAGAACTGGTAGCCGAAGTAGCTCACACCGGCCAGTCCGCCGCCGAAGACCGCGACGACCACGAGACAGGCCAGTCCGCTGCGCCGCTTCTTCTCCTTGCCGCCGCCCCTGCGGTCCCCGCCGCCCCGGCGCTCGCCGCGTCCGCGCCGGTCGTCGGGCTCGCCGTCGCGGCCGTCCTCGTCGTCGCCGCCCGCGAAGAACGCGTGCTCGCCCTGGTCGGGCCCGGGGTCCCAGTCGGTCCCCGGCTCGGGCTCCCGCACCGGCTCGGGCCGCCGGCGGCCGGGAGGCTCGGGCGGCGGGTATGCCTCGGGGGCGCCGTAGTAGTCGGACTGCTCGCCGCCGTAGGGCGCGGGCTGCTGGGCGTACGGGTCCTGGGGGCCGCCGGCGTACGGGTCCTGGGGGTAGGAGCCCGTAGGCCAGCCGTTCTGGTCGTACTGCGGCTGCTGGTGCTGCTGCGGTGCCTGGTGCTGCTGGTGCTGAGGCTGCTGGGGCGCGTACTGCTGGCCGTACTCGTCGTACTGCGGGTACGACTGATCGCCGTACCCGTGCTGCTCGCCCGTGCCCCAGTCGCCGTACTGCTGCTGCGGCTGCTGCGGGTGGTACTGCGGCTGGCCGCCGTAGGACTGCTGGGCCTGCTGGGCGGCCTGCTGTCCTCCCCATCCGCCGTCCCCGTACAACGGGTCGTCCGGATGCCACGGTTCGGAGCCTGGGCCCCGGCCATACTCAGTCATCGATCCCCTAGAGCCGCGAGGCGGCGGCAGCCCGGCCACCTGAAGACCGCGGCTTCCGCTCCGCCTCTCTCTGTGCGGGGGCTGTTCGAACACCGCCCGCATCGCGCGGAACGTTACCGTATCGCGATCAGATGACCACTTCGACGCCCTCGCCGGGTGGTTTGCCTGACACCCGTTCGGATTCCAGTGCCTGCTGGAGGATGATCACAGCGGCGGCCTGGTCGATGACGGAGCGCCCCTTCCTGGACTTCACGCCCGAGGCGCGCAGTCCCTGACTGGCCGTCACCGTGGTCATCCGCTCGTCCACGAGCCGCACCGGAACCGGGGCGATCATACGTGCCAGTTCCTGGGTGAAGCCGCGGACCTTGGCGGCGGCGGGGCCCTCGCCCCCCTTGAGGGAGCGAGGGAGACCGACGACGACCTCGATCGGCTCGTACTCCTCGACGAGCTGCCTCAGTCTGCGGTGCGCGGCCGGGACGTCCCGGCCGGGGACCGTCTCGACCGGGGTGGCGAGGATCCCGTCGGGGTCGCAGGAGGCGACCCCGATCCGGGCGTCCCCGACGTCGACCGCGAGACGGCGGCCGCGACGCATGGCCGGGCCGTCCGCCTGCTCGTGCACGGGACCGCTCACTTGGCGGTGTCCGCCACGAGACGCTCCACGGCGTCCACGGCCTCGCCGACGGCGGCCGGGTTCTGGCCGCCGCCCTGGGCGACGTCCGGCTTGCCGCCACCGCCGCCGCCGAGGGTCTTGGCGGCGGCGCGCACCAGGTCACCGGCCTTGAGTCCGCGCTCGCGGGCGGCCTCGTTGGTGGCGATGACGGTGAGCGGCTTGCCGCCGACCGTGCTGAACAGGGCGACGACGGCGGCCCGTCCGCCCTGGATGCGGCCGCGCACGTCGAGCACCAGCTTGCGCAGGTCGTCGGCGGTGGTGCCGTCCGGGACCTGTCCGGTGACCACGGCGACGCCCTTGATGTCCTTGGCGGACTCGGCGAGGCCGGCGGCGGCCTGGAGCACCTTCTCGGCGCGGAACCTCTCGATCTCCTTCTCGGCGTCCTTGAGCCGGCCGAGCATGGCGGAGACCTTCTCGGGCAGCTCCTCGGAACGGCCCTTGAGCAGCTCGGTGAGCTGGTTGACGACCGTGTGCTCGCGGGCGAGGAAGTGGTAGGCGTCCACGCCGACCAGGGCCTCGATGCGGCGCACGCCGGAGCCGATGGAGGACTCGCCGAGCAGCTTCACCAGGCCCAGCTGGGCGGTGTTGTGCACGTGGGTGCCGCCGCACAGCTCCTTGGAGAAGTCGCCGATGGTGACCACGCGCACGCGGTCGCCGTACTTCTCGCCGAACTCGGCGATGGCGCCCTGCTTCTTGGCCTCGTCGATCCCCATGACGTCGGCGCGCACGTCGAGGTCGCGGGCGAGCACCTCGTTGATCTTCTGCTCGACGTCCAGCATGACCGTCTGCGGGACGGCGGACGGCGAACCGAAGTCGAAGCGGAACCGGCCGGGCTGGTTCTCCGAACCGGCCTGGGCGGCCGTCGGGCCGAGGGCGTCGCGCAGGGCCTGGTGGGTGAGGTGGGTGGCCGAGTGGGCGCGGGCGATGGCCTTGCGCCTGCGGTCGTCGATGGCGGCGTGGGCGCGGGACCCCACGGTGACCTCGCCGACCTGGACGACTCCCTTGTGGACGTAGACGCCCGGGACGGGCTTCTGGCAGTCGCGGACCTCGATCACGGCGCCGGAGTCGGTGCGGATCCGGCCGGTGTCGCCGATCTGGCCGCCGCCCTCGGCGTAGAAGGGGGTGCGGTCCAGGACGATCTCGACCTCGTCGCCCTCGGTGGCGGCGGGCGAGGAGACGCCATCGACGAGGATGCCGACGACCGCGGACTCACCCTCGGTGTCCGTGTAGCCGATGAAGTCGGTGGCGCCGGCCCGGTCGGCGATCTCGCGGTAGGCGCCGAGGTCGGCGTGGCCGGTCTTCTTGGCCTGGGCGTCGGCCTTGGCGCGCTCCCGCTGCTCCTTCATCAGACGGCGGAAGCCGTCCTCGTCCACGGAGAGGCCCTGCTCGGCGGCCATCTCCAGGGTGAGGTCGATGGGGAAGCCCCAGGTGTCGTGGAGCAGGAAGGCCTTGTCGCCGGGGAGCACGGCGGAGCCGGCGGCCTTGGTCTCGGACACGGCGGTGTCGAGGATGTTGGTGCCGGCCTTCAGCGTCTTGAGGAAGGCGTTCTCCTCGGCGAGGGCGACCTTCTCGATGCGCTCGCGGTCGGTGATCAGCTCCGGGTACTGCTGCCCCATCATGCCGACGACGACGTCGATGAGGTCCTTGACGACCGGGCCGGTGGCGCCGAGCAGGCGCATGTTGCGGATGGCGCGGCGCATGATGCGGCGCAGCACGTAGCCGCGGCCCTCGTTGCCGGGGGTGACGCCGTCGCCGATGAGCATGGTGGCGGTGCGCATGTGGTCGGTGACCACGCGCAGGGAGACGTCCGAGGCCTGGGCGTCGCCGTAGCGGACGCCGGTCAGCTCGGTGGCCTTCTCGATGACGGCCATGGAGGTGTCGATCTCGTACATGTTCTGCACGCCCTGCAGAATCATGGCGAGCCGCTCGAGGCCGAGGCCGGTGTCGATGTTCTTGCTGGGCAGGTCGCCGAGGATCTCGAAGTCGTCCTTGCCGGTGCCCTCACCCCGCTCGTACTGCATGAAGACGAGGTTCCAGATTTCCACGTACCGCTCGTCGTTGACGGCGGGGCCGCCCTCGGCGCCGAACTCGGGCCCGCGGTCGTAGTTGATCTCGGAGCAGGGGCCGCAGGGGCCGGGGACGCCCATGGACCAGAAGTTGTCCTTCTTGCCCAGGCGCTGGATGCGCTCCTTGGGCACGCCCACGACCTCGTGCCAGATCTGCTCGGCCTCGTCGTCGTCCTGGTAGACGGTGATCCAGAGCTTCTCGGGCTCCAGCCCGTAACCGCCCTTGTCCTGAGGGCTGGTGAGCAGCTCCCAGGCGAGCTTGATGGCGCCCTCCTTGAAGTAGTCACCGAAGGAGAAGTTGCCGCACATCTGGAAGAACGTGCCGTGGCGGGTGGTCTTGCCGACCTCTTCGATGTCGGGGGTGCGCACGCACTTCTGGACGCTGGTGGCGCGGTCGAAGGGCGGCGTGACCTCGCCGAGGAAGTAGGGCTTGAAGGGCACCATGCCGGCCGGGACGAGGAGCAGAGTCGGGTCGTCCGCGATGAGCGACGCCGACGGGACGACGGTGTGCCCGCGCTCCTCGAAGAAGCTCAGCCAGCGGCGGCGGATCTCGGCCGACTCCATCAGTGGTCCTCATTCCGGTTGTACGGGTACGTCGGGTACGTCGACTTCTTCGGGCCCTCGACGTACGGGGGGCTGTTGCGGTTCTCGATCACGGCGTAGCCGCGGGGCGCGGGCAGTTCACGGTCGACGGGGGCGTTCAGCCCGAGCGCGTCGCCGAGTTCGGCCTCGCGCCGGTCCATGTGGTCGCGGACCTCGAGGGCGAAGTCCACCGCCCGGTCCTTGAGCCGGCCGCCGGCCTCGATCGCCTTGTTGGCCGCGGCGACCGCGAGGTGCTCGGGGGTGAGCTGCTTCAGCTTGCGGTTGACCTTGGTGGTGGCCCACACGCCGGCGGCGACGCCGGTGCTGAACCAGAACGTTCGGCGGAACATCGTCGGGTCAGTCCTTCTTTCCCCGGGTCCGCTTGTCGCGCCGCGCGCCCGGGACGGTGCGGCCCACGATCACGTCGCGCCGCGTCCTGGCCGGCGCGTCCTCCTTGCGGCCGCCGATGGCCCGGCGCACGCCGTAACCGAAGGCGGCGACCTTGACCAGGGGGCCGCCGAAGGTGGAGGCCACGGTGGTGGACAGCGCGGAGGCGTTGGAGGTGACCTCCTGGACGTCGGAGGCGATCGCGTCGACCCGTTCGATCTGGGTCTGCGCGGACCGCACCGCCGCGGAGGCGTCCGCCAGCAGGGGGACGGCCTGGTCGGTCACGTCCGCCACCAGCTTGGTGGTCGCCCGGAGCGTCTGGGCCAGCCTCGCCAGTGCGACGGCGAGGAAGGAGACCAGGATCGCCCAGAAGACGGCCACCAGGATTCCGGCCACCTCGCCACCGGACACTGTGTGCACCCGCTCCCTTGAAACGCGCCTGAACATCGAGAAAGTCGTGTCACCGAGCCTATCGCGCCGGTGACGGGTCTCCGTACCGGATTACCGTCCGCCACGGCGCCGGTCCCGGACGGAAGGCGCCGGGGCGAGGACGAGCCCGCCGCCTCCCCGCCCCGGAGGGCGGGGGGACGACGGGCTCGGGATACCGCGTGCCTGCTGGATCAGCGGGCGTAGTACTCGACGACGAGCTGCTCGTCGCAGATCACCGGGATCTCCTTGCGGTTCGGCTCGCGGTCCAGGCGGAACGCCAGGGCCTTGAGGTTCACCTGGAGGTAGCGCGGGATCTCACCGTCGGGGGCGAAGCCACCCTCACGAGCGATCGTGAAGAGGGTCTTCTCCTTGCTGCGCTCGCGGACCTCGACGACGTCGTCCGGGCGGACACGGAAGGAAGGCTTGTCGACCTTCTTGCCGTTCACCTGGATGTGGCCGTGCGTGACCATCTGGCGGGCCTGGTAGATCGTGCGGGCGATGCCCGAACGCAGGACCAGCGCGTCGAGACGGCGCTCGAGCTCGATGACCAGGGCCTCGCCGGTCTTCATCGAGGTCTTGGAGGCGCGCTCGTAGGCACGGACGAGCTGCCGCTCGGAGAGGTCGTACTGCGCGCGCAGACGCTGCTTCTCCAGCAGACGGACCTTGTAGTCCGAGTTCTGCTTGCGGCCACGACCGTGCTCACCCGGCGGGTAGGGGCGGGCCTCGAAGTACTTGACGGCCTTCGGGGTCAGCGCGATACCGAGGGCACGCGACTTCTTGACCTTGGGGCGGGACTGGTTCGCCACTTCTTTTCCTTTTCCTGTTTCGGCTGCCTCAGGGTTACGGGAGGTCGCATCCGCAGCCCGGGAATCCCGGCAGGTCCGCGAGGGACGAGCCAGGCAGCCGCTCCCTGGACTGGGCACATACGTGCAGCACACGAACGGCCCACCGACCGGTCCCGGGACTTACGGGTGGTGGTGGGCTGCCCGCGACACCTACGACGGTGCGCGACGCTCCTGGATCGAAGATCCGGCTGGTCGTCCCGCCTGAGGCGCCGACCGGAGCCGGACACGGGACACAGCACTCCGCGTGATTCTACAGGGTGCTCAGGACCGCTTGCGACCGAGGTGCTTCCTGGTCCACTCCACGGCGTCCGCGTACCGCGCCTCGGCGCCGTGCCGGGTGGGCTCGTAGTACTCGCGGTCCTTGAGGGCGTCCGGGGCGTACTGCTGCTCGGCGATGCCCTCGGGCAGGTCGTGCGGGTAGACGTAGCCCTTGCCGTGGCCGAGCTTGCCCGCCCCCTTGTAGTGGCTGTCGCGCAGATGGGAGGGGACCGGTCCTGCCAGTCCCTTGCGGACGTCCTCCAGGGCGGCGCCGATCGCGGTGGTGGCGGCGTTGGACTTGGGCGCGAGCGCCAGGGCGATGGTGGCGTGGCTGAGGGTGAGCGCGGCCTCGGGGAAGCCGATCATGGCGACGGCCTGGGCGGCGGCGACCGCGGTCTGCAGCGCGCTCGGGTCGGCGAGGCCGATGTCCTCGCTGGCGGAGATCATCAGGCGGCGGGCGATGAAGCGGGGGTCCTCGCCGGCCTCGATCATGCGGGCCAGGTAGTGCAGCGCGGCGTCCACGTCGGAGCCGCGGATCGACTTGATCAGCGCGCTGGCGACGTCGTAGTGCTGGTCGCCGTCGCGGTCGTACTTCACGGCGGCCCGGTCGACCGTCTCCTCCAGGGTCGCCAGGGTCACCTCGGGCTCGCCCTTGTCCAGCGCGGCGCCGGCGGCGGCCTCCAGGGCGGTGAGCGCGCGGCGGGCGTCCCCGCCGGCGATGCGCAGCAGGTGGTCGGCGGTGTCGTCGGGGAGGGTGACGGCGCCCTTGAGACCGCGCTCGTCGGTGAGGGCGCGCCGCAGCAGGGAGCGGATGTCGTCGTCGGTGAGCGGTTCGAGGGTGAGCAGCAGGGAGCGGGAGAGCAGCGGGGAGATGACCGAGAAGTAGGGGTTCTCGGTGGTCGCGGCGATGAGCGTGACCCAGCGGTTCTCCACGGCGGGGAGCAGGGAGTCCTGCTGGGCCTTGCTGAAGCGGTGGATCTCGTCGAGGAAGAGGACCGTCTCCTGGCCGTACCCGCCGGAGGCGCGGCGGGCGCCGTCGATGACCGCGCGGACCTCCTTGACGCCCGCGGTGATCGCGGACAGCTCCACGAAGCGCTTGTTGGTGGCCTTGGAGACCACGTAGGCGAGGGTCGTCTTGCCCGTGCCCGGCGGGCCCCAGAGGATCACCGAGGAGGGTCCCGCGGGGCCCGAGGAGCCCTCGCCGACCAGTCTGCGCAGGGGGGAGCCCGGCTTCAGCAGGTGCTGCTGGCCCACCACCTCGTCGAGGGTGCGCGGGCGCATCCGGACCGCCAGCGGGCTGCCGGCGGGGTCCTTCTCCTGGCGTTCTTCTGCTGCGGCGGTGAACAGGTCGGGCTCCACGCTGAAACCCTAAGGCACCGCGCCGACAGCCCGGCGCGGGCGGTCAGCTGGTCCAGAAGTCCCACCAGCGGGTCAGGATCAGCATGCCGATGACGCCGATGTGCAGCACCGGCAGGACCCAGGTGAACTCGCCGAAGAAGCTCTTGAGCCAGGAGGGCGCGGGCAGGAAGCCCTTGCGGATGTTGAAGGACGTCACGTACCAGAACATGACGATCGTGGCGACCCAGGCGAGGCAGCACCACAGGCACAGGGCGTTGATCCGGTACAGGGACTGGAACATCAGCCAGGCGCAGAAGCCGACGCCGAAGAGGGTGCCCGCGTTGAAGGTGAGCCAGTACCAGCGGGGGTAGCGGGCCCGGGCGAGCAGGCTCATGCCGACGCAGACCACGATGCCGTAGGTGACCAGGCCGAGCATCGGGTTGGGGAAGCCGAACACGGAGGCCTGGTCGCTCTCCATGACGCTGCCGCAGGAGACGACGGGGTTGAGGCTGCAGCCGGGGACGAACGTCTCGCCCTTGACCTTGGCCTCGAGCAGCTTGAACTTGTCGAGCGTGATCACCCATGCGGCGAGCACGCCGGCCGCGCCGGTGATCACCAGGAGCCAGGCGAGCGCCCTGCTGCCGCCCTCCGTGCGGGGCGAGGTGTCACTCCCACCGGGGGGAGAGGATTGCGGCTCCATGTCGACGTCCCTGACTGTCGTCTTGCTCATCACGCCGATTCCGTCACTCATGAGTGTGGACCTGCTTCGGGCAGGGGCCATTGTGCCGTACGGCGCCAGGGGTTCGCTGTTGACCGGGGATAAGGACGGACAGGCGTTCGCCCCGGGGCGCGGGGTTTCGGCCGCTCCGCGCGGGGCGCCCGCACACACGCCCGACTCGGCTCCCCTCCAGGGTGGCGGCGGACGCCGTGCTGTTGACGACGCGGGCGCCGGCCCCCTGGGCAGGGGACCGGCGCCCGGGCACGGACGTCTCAGCCGAGGCGGGACTCGAGCTCCGCCACGACCTCGTTCACGCCGACCGCGGTCTGCTCGCCGGACTCCAGGTCCTTGAGCTGGATCACGCCCTGCTCGATGTCGCGCTCGCCGAGGATCAGCGCGTACCGGGCGCCCGAGCGGTTGGCCGCCTTCATCGCGGCCTTGAGGCCCTTGCCGCCGTAGGCGAAGTCCGCGGCCACGCCGTTCTTGCGCAGCTCGGTGACCTTCGCGAAGAGCACCCGGCGGGCCTCGTCGCCGAGCGGCACGGCGAACACGCTGGTGGCCGCGGGCAGTTCGAGCTCGACGCCCTCCGCCTCCAGGGCCAGCACCGTGCGGTCGACGCCGAGCGCCCAGCCGACGGACGGCAGCGCGGGGCCGCCGATCATCTCGGACAGGCCGTCGTAGCGGCCGCCGCCGCCCACCGCGGACTGGGAGCCGAGGCCGTCGTGGACGAACTCGAAGGTGGTGCGGGTGTAGTAGTCCAGGCCGCGCACCAGCTTGGGGTCGTCCTCGAAGGCCACACCGGCCGCCATGACCAGCTCGCGCACCTCCTCGTGGTACGCCTTGCAGGCGTCGCAGAGGTAGTCGCGCAGCAGCGGGGCGTCCCCGAGCTGCTTCTGCACCGCCTCGCGCTTGTCGTCCAGGACGCGCAGCGGGTTGATCTCCGCACGGCGCAGGGTGTCCTCGTCGAGGTCCAGGCCGCGCAGGAAGGTCTGCAGTGCCTCCCGGTAGACGGGGCGGCACTCCTTGTCGCCCAGGCTGTTGAGCAGGATGCGGAAGTTCTGCAGGCCCAGGGAGCGGTACGCCTGGTCGGCCAGGATGATCAGCTCGGCGTCGAGCGCCGGGTCCTCCGCGCCGATCGCCTCGGCGCCGACCTGGGAGAAGTGCCGGTAACGGCCCTTCTGCGGGCGCTCGTAGCGGTAGTACGAGCCCGAGTACCAGAGCTTGACCGGGAGGTTGCCCGCCTTGTGCAGGTTGGCCTCCAGGGCGGCGCGCAGCACGGAGGCGGTGCCTTCGGGGCGCAGGGCGAGCTTGGTGCCGCCCTTGGTCTCGAAGGCGTACATCTCCTTGGTGACGATGTCGGTGGACTCGCCGACGCCGCGCGCGAACAGCTCGACGTTCTCGAAGCCGGGCGTCTCGATGTAGCCATAGCCGGAGCCGCGCAGCGGGGCGGCGATCGCCTCGCGCACGGCGAGGTACTTGGCGGAATCGGGCGGCAGCAGGTCGTAGGTGCCCTTGGGTGCCTTGAAGGTGCTCACGGAAGTACTCGTCACATTCCTCGTCGGGGAGCCTCGGTCGGGGCTCCCTGGCCGGCGGCCACCTGCCGCAGATACGGGTTGGTGGCGCGCTCCTGGCCGATGGTGGTCTGGGGGCCGTGGCCGGACAGCACCACGGTCGAGTCGTCGAGCGGCAGGCACACGCGGGCCAGCGAGTCGAGCATCTCGGCCATGTCACCGCCGGGCAGGTCGGTGCGTCCGATGGAGCCGGCGAACAGCAGGTCGCCCGAGAACATGACCGGCGGGATGTCGGCCGACTCGGGCAGGTTGAAGGTCACCGACCCCTTGGTATGGCCCGGGGCGTGCGCGACGGAGAACTCCAGACCCGCCAGGTTCAGCGTGGCGCCGTCGGCGAGCTCCTTGACGTCGTCCGGCTCCCCCACCGTCAGCTCCCCCATGAGCGGCATGCCGACGGCCCGGCCTATGCCCTTCTCCGGGTCGCTCATCATGTACCGGTCCTCGGGGTGGATCCAGGCGGGCACGTCGTGCGCCCCGCAGACCGGGACCACCGAGGCGACGTGGTCGATGTGGCCGTGGGTGAGGACGACGGCGACGGGCTTGAGCCGGTGCTTGCGGACCGCCTCCGCCACACCGTCGGCGGCCTGGTGGCCCGGGTCGATGATCACGCACTCCTCACCGGCGGCGGGGGCGACAAGATAACAGTTCGTCCCCCATGCCCCGGCGGGGAACCCGGCAATGAGCACGATCGTCCTTCGTTTGTGTCGGTACGGGAGGCTTGCGACGGGCTGCGCCCGTGGTCAGAGCCTACCGGCGCTGCCGATTCCTCAGCGAACCCATATACGGTACGGGGCACACGCAGGCGGTCGGCTCACCGCACGCACGCACGCGTACCGGCCGGCACACGAGACGCATGAGGAGAGAACCCGGTGGTCAGCCAGGAGCAGCGGCGGCGTCAGCTCGCCCGGGAGAAGTTCTTGCGGCAGCAGCAGCGGCGTACCGAGGCGCGGCGCAAGTCGCGGGTCCGCAACGCGGTCATCGCGTCGGTGCTCGGTGTGACCCTGATCGGCAGCCTCGCGCTGTACACGACGGGGGTGCTCAAGCAGGACGACGACAAGACCAACGCGGCCGCGGAGGTCACGCCGGAGGCCGAGAAGACCGGCAAGGCCCCGGACCCCTGCGAGAAGCCGGCCGAGGGCACGGTCAAGAAGCAGACGTGGAAGAAGGAGCCGGCGCTGTCGATCGACAAGTCGGCGACGTACACGATGAAGCTCGAGACCACCTGCGGGACGGTGGACGTGGCGCTGAACGCGTCGGCGGCCCCGCACACGGTCAACTCGTTCCACTTCCTCGCGGGCAAGGGCTACTTCGACCACACGAAGTGCCACCGGCTCACCACCAACGGCATCTACGTCCTGCAGTGCGGCGACCCGACGGGCACGGGCACCGGCGGTCCCGGCTACACGATCCCGGACGAGAACCTGAAGGACCCGAGCCTGAAGAACAACACGTACCCGGCGGGCACGGTGGCGATGGCCAACACCGGGCAGAAGGACAGTGGCGGCAGCCAGTTCTTCCTGGTCTACGAGGACAGTCAGCTTCCGCCCAACTACACACCGTTCGGCACCGTCTCGGACGCGGGCATGAAGGTTCTGAAGAAGATCGCCGACGCCGGGGAGAGCACCGGGGCCGGCGACGGGGCGCCCAACGCGACGGTCGTGATCGACAAGGCGACCGTCACCGCATCCTGAGCCCCAACTGCGTAATTTCGGTCGCGCGGGATGCGGACAGGCATCCCGTCGGTCGCCTATGTTGGCCGTGACGAAACTGTGGACGATGCCCGGGGGAGCACACAGGCCCCTCGACGGCATCATGTGGAGGAGGCGCTGTGAGCAGCGACCCGTGGGGCCGCGTCGACGAGACGGGGACCGTGTACGTGCGTACGGCCGACGGCGAGAAGGTCGTCGGTTCCTGGCAGGCCGGCTCCCCTGACGAGGCGCTGGCCTACTTCGAGCGCAAGTACGAGGGCCTGGTTGTCGAGATCGGCCTCCTCGAGAAGCGGGTGAGGACCACCGACCTGTCGTCCAAGGACGCCATGGCCGCGATCGGCCACCTGCGCGAGCAGATCGACGCCCATCACGCGGTCGGCGACCTGGACGCCCTCAGGGTCCGGCTGGACAAGCTCGTGGAGCTGGTCGAGAAGCGCCGTGAGGAGCGCAAGGCACAGCGGGCCCGGCAGTCCGAGGAGGCGCGGCAGGCCAAGGAGGCGCTGGTCGTCGAGGCCGAGGAGCTGGCGCAGTCGGACCAGTGGCGGGCGGCCGGGGAGCGGCTGCGGGCCCTGGTGGACACCTGGAAGGGTCTGCCGCGGCTGGACCGCAAGTCCGACGACGAGCTGTGGCACCGGTTCTCCCACGCGCGGTCGGCGTTCTCCAAGCGGCGCAAGCAGCACTTCGCGCAGCTGGACGCGCAGCGCGAGGACGCCCGCCGGATCAAGGAGCAGCTGGTCGCCGAGGCCGAGGCGCTGTCGGGCTCGACGGACTGGGGTCCGACCGCGGCCCGGTACCGCGACCTGATGGCGCAGTGGAAGGCCGCCGGCCGTGCCCAGCGCGAGCACGAGGAGGAACTGTGGAACCGCTTCCGCGGCGCCCAGGACGTCTTCTTCGCGGCCCGCTCCTCGGTGTTCGCGGAGCGTGACGCGGAGCAGGCGGAGAACCTCAAGCTCAAGGAGGAGCTGGCCGGCGAGGCGGAGAAGCTGCTGCCGGTCAAGGACCTCAAGGCCGCCCGGGCCGCGTTCCGTGCGATCAACGAGCGCTGGGAGGCCATCGGCCATGTTCCGAGGGACGCCCGCCCGAAGGTCGAGGGCCGGATGCACGCCGTGGAGCGCGCGATCCAGGAGGCCGAGGAGGCCGAGTGGCGCCGGACCAACCCGGAGGCCCGTGCCCGGGCCGAGGGTCTGACCGGTCAGCTCCAGGCGGCCGTGGACAAGCTGAAGGGCCAGATCGAGCAGGCCCGCGCGCAGGGCAACACCGCGAAGGCGGAGAAGCTCGAGCGGGAGCTGGAGGGCCGCCAGGCGCTGCTGGACCAGGCCCTGAAGGGTCTCCAGGAGTTCGGCGGCTGAGCCGGGCGACGGACACGACGAAGGGGCCGCCGTACCCGAGGTACGGCGGCCCCTTCCGTGTGTCTTCCTCGCGTCCTAGCCGCGGTTGCGGGCCGAGGTGACGCGGTAGACGTCGTAGACGCCCTCCACGCCGCGTACGGCCTTCAGGACGTGGCCCAGGTGCTTGGGGTCGCCCATCTCGAAGGTGAAGCGGGAGGTGGCGACCCGGTCGCGGGAGGTCTGCACGGCCGCGGACAGGATGTTGACGTGCTGGTCGGACAGCACGCGCGTGACGTCCGACAGCAGCCGGGAGCGGTCCAGCGCCTCGACCTGGATGGCGACGAGGAACACCGAGGACTGGGTGGGCGCCCACTCGACCTCGAGGATCCGCTCGGGCTCACGGGACAGCGAGTCGACGTTCACGCAGTCGCTGCGGTGCACGGAGACACCGCTGCCGCGGGTGACGAAGCCGATGATCGGGTCGCCGGGCACCGGGGTGCAGCAGCGGGCCAGCTTGACCCACACGTCCTCGACGCCCTTGACGACGACGCCCGGGTCGGAGCTGGAGCGGCGCTTGCGGCGGCTGCGGGTGGGCGGGACCGACTCGTCGATCTCCTCGGTGGCCGCCTCCTCGCCGCCGAGGGCCTGCACCAGCTTCTGCACGATGTTCTGCGCGGAGACGTGCCCCTCGCCGATCGCCGCGTACAGCGCGGAGATGTCCGAGTAACGCATCTCGTGCGCCAGCGTGACCAGCGAGTCGCCGGTGAGGATGCGCTGGATGGGCAGGTTCTGCTTGCGCATGGCGCGGACGATGGAGTCCTTGCCCTGCTCGATCGCCTCGTCGCGGCGCTCCTTGGAGAACCAGGCGCGGATCTTGTTGCGGGCGCGGGGCGACTTCACGAAGCCGAGCCAGTCGCGGGAGGGGCCCGCACCGGCCGCCTTGGAGGTGAAGACCTCCACCAGGTCGCCGTTGTCGAGGGTCGACTCCAGCGGCACCAGACGCCCGTTGACCCGGGCGCCTATGGTGCGGTGGCCGACCTCGGTGTGCACCGCGTACGCGAAGTCCACGGGCGTGGCGCCGGCGGGCAGCGCTATGACGTCGCCCTTGGGCGTGAAGACGAAGACCTCGTTGCGCGAGAGGTCGAAGCGCAGCGACTCCAGGAACTCGCCCGGGTCCTCGGTCTCCTTCTGCCAGTCGAGGAGCTGGCGCAGCCACGCCATGTCGTTGAGGTGGTCGTCCTTGCTCTTGCCGGACGACTTGGGCGCGTCGGTGCGGATCTTGGAGGCGCCGGCGACGGCCTCCTGCTTGTACTTCCAGTGCGCGGCGATGCCGTACTCGGCGCGGCGGTGCATGTCGAAGGTGCGGATCTGCAGCTCGACGGGCTTGCCGCCGGGGCCGATGACCGTCGTGTGCAGCGACTGGTACATGTTGAACTTGGGCATCGCGATGTAGTCCTTGAACCGGCCGGGGACCGGGTTCCATCGCGCGTGCACCGTGCCGAGGGCCGCGTAGCAGTCGCGGACGGTGTCCACGAGGACGCGGATGCCCACCAGGTCGTAGATCTCCGCGAAGTCACGGCCGCGGACGATCATCTTCTGGTAGACGCTGTAGTAGTGCTTGGGGCGGCCGGTGACGGTCGCCTTGATGCGGGCGGCCCGCAGGTCCTGCTGCACCTCGTCGGTGACGATGGCGAGGTACTCGTCGCGCTTGGGGGCGCGCTCGGCGACCAGGCGGACGATCTCGTCGTACATCTTGGGGTAGAGGATCGCGAAGGCGAGGTCCTCCAGCTCCCACTTGATGGTGTTCATGCCCAGGCGGTGGGCGAGCGGCGCGTAGATCTCCAGGGTCTCGCGCGCCTTCTTCTCCTGCTTCTCGCGCTTGAGGTAGCGCATGGTGCGCATGTTGTGCAGGCGGTCGGCGAGCTTGATGACCAGGACGCGGGGGTCCTTGGCCATGGCGACGACCATCTTGCGCACGGTCTCGGCCTGGGCGGCCTCGCCGAACTTGACCTTGTCCAGCTTGGTGACGCCGTCGACGAGCAGCGCGACCACGTCGCCGAAGTCGCGGCGCAGGTCCTCCAGGCCGTACTCGGTGTCCTCGACCGTGTCGTGCAGCAGACCGGCCATCAGGGTGGCCGGGTCCATGCCGAGCTCGGCGAGGATCGTGGTGACGGCGAGCGGATGCGTGATGTACGGGTCGCCGCTCTTGCGCTTCTGGCCGCGGTGCCAGCGCTCGGCGACCTGGTACGCCTTCTCGATCTGGCGCAGCGTGGCGTTCTCGATCTTGGGGTCGTTGCTGCGCACGATACGCAGCAGCGGCTCCAGCACCGGGTTGTACGGGTTGGCCCGCTGGACGCCGAGCCGGGCCAGGCGGGCCCGGACGCGGTTGGAGGAGCCGGAGCGGGGCTGGCCGGTGTTGGGGCGGGCCAGGGACGCGGAGCGCTCGGGAGGGGACGGCTTGGGCCGCGGCTGCTCGGGCTTGTCCACGGGAGCCCCCTGGGCGCGCTGCACCGGCCCGCGGGTGTCGTTCTTCGCCTGGGGCGTGTCCGGTGCGGGCTTGGCCGCCGGCGCCGAGGCGGGCTCGGGCTTGGCGGCGGTCAGGTGCTGGGCCTCGTCTGGCAAGAGGGCTCCTCGTGCGCGATCCGGGTCCCCCGGTCAGGCTCCGGAGACCCCATGGTAGCGAGAGCGGACCCGTCGATCGCCTCCGGAGCGGTGTGAGGACCGTCAACAGGAGAAACACACGAGGCGGACGCCGGATTCCTCCGGGTCCGCCTGCGTGGTGCTTCCGGGGCCGTCTGCGCTGCCCCGCGGGTCCTCAGAGCCTGAGCAGCGCCTCCAGCGGGGCGCCCGCCAGGGCCGGCTCCAGCCGGGCCCGGCCGCCGAGGAAGCCCAGCTCCATCAGCACGGCGAGGCCCGCGACCTCGGCGCCCGCCCTGCGGATGAGCTGGAGGGACGCCTCGGCGGTGCCGCCGGTGGCCAGGACGTCGTCGACGACCAGGACGCGGTCCTCGGCGCCGAGGTCCTCCGCGTGGACCTCGATCTCGGCCGAGCCGTACTCCAGGTCGTACGCCTGGCTGAGGGTGGCCCCGGGGAGCTTGCCCGCCTTGCGGACGGGGATGAAGCCCAGGCCGGCGCGGACGGCGACCGGGGCGCCGAGGATGAACCCGCGGGCCTCCAGACCGACGACCTTGGTGGCGCCGGCCCGGCGGGCGACGTCCGCGAAGGCCCCGGTGAGCACGTCGAACGCCTTGGGGTCGGCCAGGAGCGGGGTGATGTCCTTGAACATCACGCCCGGCTCCGGGTAGTCCGCCACGTCCCGGATGCGGCTCAGCAGCAGGTCGGACAGGTCGGCGTAGTCGGTCATCGGCGCTTCCCCGAGGGTCGGCCGCGGCCACGGGCACGGGAGGCGGGCTGGTTGCGGGGCCCGACGACCGCCGCCGCGACGTCGGCGGGCTCGTCGTGCTCGTCGCCGGTCAGCGGGGCGTCCTGGCCCTCGTCCGGGTCGCCGCCGTGGGCGCGCTTGGCCAGCACGCGCTTCTTCAGGCTCTTCATGGCCGGCTCGCGCTCCTTGAGGTCGGCGACGAGCGGGGTGGCGATGAAGATCGAGGAGTACGCACCGGCGGCGAGCCCCACGAACAGCGACAGGGAGATGTCGTTCAGCATGCCGGCGCCGAGGACGCCGCCGCCGATGAACAGCAGGCCCGCCACCGGCAGCAGCGCGACCACCGTGGTGTTGACCGACCGCACCAGGGTGCTGTTGATCGACCGGTTGGCGATCTCGCTGTAGGTCCAGCGGGTCTGCTTGGTGATGTCCCTGGTCTGTTCCTTGAGGCTGTCGAAGACGACCACCGTGTCGTACAGCGAATAACCGAGGATGGTGAGCAGACCGATCACCGTGCCGGGGGTGACCTCGAAGCCGACGAGGGCGTAGATCCCGACCGTGATGGTGATGTCGTGGATCAGCGCGACGAACGCGGCGAGCGCCATGCGCCACTCGAAGGCGATCGCCAGATAGATCACCACCAGGATCAGGAAGATCCCCAGGCCCTGCCAGGCCTTGTTGGCGATCTGCTCGCCCCAGCTGGGACCGACCAGTTCGGCGTTGATCTTCTCGGCGTCGACCTTGAGGTCGTCGGCGAGCCGCTCCTTGATGGTGTCCGAGGTCTTGGTGTCGATGCCCGCGACCTGGATGCGCATGCTGCCGTCGCCGAGCTTCTGGACGATGGCGTCGTGGCCGGAGGCGTCCTCCGCGTAGCCCTCGGCGGTGGACACCGAGACGCTCATGTTCTTCGGGGTGGTGAAGACCGCGCCGCCCTGGAACTCGATGCCCATGTGCAGGCCGCGCACCGCCAGGCCGACGATGGCCGTGATGGTGATGAGGATCGAGATGCCGTACCAGATCTTGCGGTTCTTGACGAAGTCGTAGCCGATCTCGCCGTGGTGCAGTCGGGCGCCGAGGGTGCCGAGCTTCGACATCTCTCACGCCTCCTTCGTCTGGGCAGGGGCGGAGGGACGACGGGTGCGGCGCAGCGGCGGTTTCGCGCCCAGCGCCTTCGGGTCGAGACCGGACCACTTGTGGCCGCTCGCGAAGAACCTGCGGCGGGCCATGAGCGTCAGCAGCGGCTTGGTGAAGAGGAACACCACCACGACGTCGAGGACGGTGGTCAGACCCAGGGTGAACGCGAAGCCCTGCACCTTGCCGACGGTGACCACGAAGAGCACGGCGGCGGCGAGGAAGGACACGAAGTCGGAGACCAGGATGGTGCGCCGGGCGCGCGGCCAGGCCCGCTCCACGGAGGGGCGCAGCGAGCGGCCCTCGCGGATCTCGTCCCGGACCCGTTCGAAGTAGACGATGAACGAGTCCGCCGTGATGCCGATGGCGACGATGGCGCCGCAGACGGCCGGCAGGTTCAGCGCGAAGCCGATGGTCGGGCCGAGCAGCGCCATGATCACGTAGGTGAGGGCCGCGGAGACCATCAGCGACGCGATGGCGATGAAGGAAAGACCGCGGTAGTAGAAGAGCAGGTACAGGATCACCAGCGCGAGGCCGATGGCGCCGGCGATCAGACCGGCCTGGAGCTGCTCGCCGCCCAGGGCGGCGGTGACGGTGGTGACGCTGTCCTCGCGGAAGGTCAGCGGCAGGGCGCCGTAGGACAGCATGTTGGCGAGTTCCTGCGCCGACTGCTGATTGAAGTTGCCGGAGATCTCGGCGTTGCCGCCGGTCAGGGCCTGCCGGACGTACGGGTCGGAGACGACCTCGCCGTCCAGGACGATCGCGAACTGGTTCTGCGGGGACTGCTTCTGCGCGAGCTGGCCGGTGATGTCGGCGAACTTCTTGGAGCCCTCACCCGTGAACTTCATGGTCACGGTCCAGCCGGCGCCGGACGTGGTGTTCAGGACGGCGTCGGCCTCGTCGACGTCGGTGCCGTCGACGGCGGCCGGGCCGAGGATGTACTTCTGCCACTGGCCCTCGGAGTTCTGGCCGCAGGCGACGGTGGACTCGGTGGCCTTGGCGCCGTCACCGGCCGTGGCGCGGACGCTCTCCTTGGTGCAGTCGAGCTTGGCGTACTCGGCCTGGAGCTTGGCGTCGGGGTCCGACGCGCCGCCCGTCGCGGACGCGGAGGGGCTGGCCTTGTCGGTGGGGGACGGGCTCTCGTCGGCCTTCAGGGCGTCGGTGACAGCGCGGCCCTGGGTGGTGGCGCTCGCCGAGGGGTCGGCGGACGCCGAGGAGCCGTCGGTGGCCTCCTGGCTCGCGCCGTCCGTCGCCTTGTCCCCGGCCTTGTCGCCGGAGGGGGCCGCGGAGGGCTCGCCGGTCGCGCTGGGCTGCGGGGCGGCGCCGCCCCCGGCCAGCTCGGTGGCGATCACGGGACGGAAGTAGAGCTTGGCGGTGGTGCCGACCTGTTCCCGGGCCTGCTTGGAATTCGTGCCCTTGGGAATGTTGACGATGATGTTGCGGTCGCCCTGCGTCTGGACCTCGGCCTCGGAGACGCCCAGACCGTTGACACGCCGCTCCATGATGGAGACCGCGGTGTCCATGTTGGTCTTGTTGATCGCGGACTCCTGGCCCGCCTCGGGGACCGCTGCCAGCGTGATGCTCGTACCGCCGGCCAGGTCGATGCCGAGACGCGGAGTGGTGTGCCCGGAGGCGAACATCCCTCCGGTGAGCGCCACGATGGCGATCAGGATCAGAGCCAGCGAGCGCCACGGCTTGCTTGTGGCGCTCGCGTTCCGTCCCTTTTTGAGTGCTGCCACCTTCTCGTACTCCCTCTCGGGCCGCCTCGTCCCCGGTCGGGAGGCCGGCGGCCATGACATGGTGTCGGGATGATCCCGTGCGAGCCGGGCATGCTCCGGGGCGCGCGGGCAGCACCCGCGCGCCCCGGAACGCGGCTACTTCGCGTCGGAGTCGCCGTCGGACTTCTTCGCGCGCGCGTCCGCCGTGGCGTCGGCCGGCTCGTCCTCCGCGTCCTTCTTGCCGAGGTCGACGGGCGTGTCGTCGGAGTCGGCGGCAGCGTCGGAGGCGTCGTCGGTCTCGGTGAGGGAGGAGGCGTCGTCGGGGACGACGTCGGCGTCGGACTGCAGGTCGTGCTCGATGCCGTGCACGATGCGGTTGTACTCCTCATCGGTCAGCACGGCACCGATCGAGTTCTTGGCGAACAGCAGCTCCACACCCGGCCCGGCGTCGAGGAGGACGGTGTCCTCGCTGACCTCCTTGACCGTGGCGTACATGCCCCCGATGGTGCGGACGCCGGAACCGGGCTGCATCTGGTTCCGCATCTCGATGGCCTGCTGCTGCTTCTTCTTGGCCGACCGGGTCATCAGGAACATGGCCCCGATGAGCACAATGAACGGGAGGAGGGTCAGGAGACTCACGGGTCGGAACTTCCTTCACACGACCGCGATGGTGAACGGCCTGATGGTTGGGGGTATGTGGTGCCGCCGACAAGGGCGGCATCGGCGGAGTCTAAGCGAGTCCGCACCAAGGGAACAACGCTCAGCATGGCACCGGGGTTCCTGCCCGGGCCAGCGTGCTCGCCGTCACGCCCCGAACAGGTCCCCTTGTCCGTTTCCGGCGGACTGCGGGCGCGGCGGCGTGAGGCCGAGGTGCGACCATGCCGCGGGCGTCGCCACCCGTCCCCGCGGGGTACGGGCGAGCAGTCCCTCCCGCACCAGGAAGGGCTCGGCCACCTCCTCCACGGTCTCACGCTCCTCCCCCACCGCGACGGCGAGCGTGGACAGGCCCACCGGACCGCCGCCGAACAGCTTCAGCAGCGCCTCCAGCACCGCCCGGTCCAGCCGGTCCAGCCCCCGGGCGTCCACCTCGTACACCGCGAGGGCCGCGGCGGCGACGTCCTGGGTGATCCGGCCGTCCGCCTTGACCTGCGCGTAGTCGCGGACCCGGCGCAGCAGGCGGTTGGCGATGCGGGGCGTGCCGCGGGAGCGTCCGGCGATCTCGGCGGCGCCCTCGGCGTCGATCTCCACGTCGAGCAGGCTCGCCGAGCGGTGGACGACCCGCTCCAGCTCGCCCGGCTCGTAGAACTCCATGTGCGCGGTGAAGCCGAAGCGGTCGCGCAGCGGGGGCGGCAGCAGGCCGGCCCGGGTGGTGGCGCCGACCAGGGTGAAGGGCGGCAGCTCCAGCGGGATGGCGGTGGCGCCGGGGCCCTTGCCGACGATCACGTCGACGCGGAAGTCCTCCATCGCCATGTACAGCATCTCCTCGGCGGGCCGGGACATGCGGTGGATCTCGTCGAGGAAGAGGACCTCGCCCTCCTGGAGGGAGGAGAGGATCGCCGCGAGATCGCCGGCGTGCTGGATGGCGGGGCCCGAGGTGATGCGGATGGGGGCGCCCATCTCCGCGGCGATGATCATGGAGAGGGTGGTCTTGCCGAGGCCGGGGGCGCCGGAGAGCAGCACGTGGTCGGCCGTGGCGCCCCGGGCGCGGGCGGCGCGCAGCACGAGGTCGAGCTGCTCGCGGACCTTCTCCTGGCCGATGAACTCGCCCAGGTCCTTGGGGCGCAGCGCGGCCTCGACGGCCTGGTCCTCGCGGTCGGCGACCGATTCCACCAGCCGCTCGGAGGCGGCGGTGTCGTTCGTGTCGTCCCAGTTCATGTGCGTGTGCCTCAGCTCTCCGTACGGACTCGGGCGCGGTCGTGGGCCGGCGGGCGGCGGTCTATCGGGCGCGGTTCAGCGTCTGCAGGGCCGCCTTGAGCAGCTGCCCCACCGGTACGGCGCCCTCGGCGGCCTCCGCCTGGGGGGTCACCGCGGCCACGGCCTCGTCGGCCTCACGGGTCGCGTACCCCAGGCCGATGAGGGCGGCGTGCAGCTGGTCGCGCCAGCCGGCGGTGACGGGCGCGCCGACGACGGGGGCGCCGGTGGGCTCGCCGAGCCTGTCCTTCAGTTCGAGGAGCAGCTTCTGGGCGCCCTTCTTGCCGATGCCGGGGACGGTGGTGAGCGCCTTCTCGTCGCCCGTGGCCACGGCGCGGCGCAGGGCGTCGGGGCTGTGCACGGCGAGCATGGCCTGGGCGAGCCGGGGGCCGACGCCGCTGGCGGTCTGGAGCAGCTCGAAGACCTGGCGGCCGTCCTCGTCGGCGAAGCCGTACAGCGTCAGGGAGTCCTCGCGGACCACGAGGGAGGTGGCGAGCTTCGCGGGCTGTCCGACGCGGAGCGTGGACAGCGTGTCCGGCGTGCACCGGACGGCCATGCCGACGCCGCCGACCTCGACCACCGCGGTGTCGGGGGTGAGGGCGGCGACCGTGCCGCTGACGAAGGCGATCATGCCGTACGGCCTTTCGATGCGTGGCGGGCCGCGGGGGCCCGGGGGGTGGTCGGCGGGGTACGCGCCGCCTGCGCGGCGACGGCCTGCTGGAGGCGGTTCTGGGCGGGGGCGCGCCAGATGTGGCAGATGGCGAGCGCGAGGGCGTCGGCGGCGTCGGCCGGCCTGGGCGGCGCGTCGAGCCGCAGCAGGCGGGTCACCATGGCGCCGACCTGGGCCTTGTCGGCGCGGCCCGAGCCGGTGACGGCGGCCTTGACCTCGCTGGGCGTGTGCAGGGCGACGGGGATGCCGCGCCGGGAGGCGCACAGGATCGCGACGGCGCTGGCCTGGGCGGTGCCCATGACCGTGCGCACGTTGTGCTGGCTGAAGACGCGCTCCACGGCGACGAACTCCGGGCGGTGCTCGTCGAGCCACTGCTCCAGGCCCTGCTCGACGGCGACCAGGCGGTGTCCGAGGTCGGCGTCGGCGGGCGTGCGGACGACTCCCACGCCGAGCATGGTGAGCGGGCGCCCCGCGACCCCTTCGACCACGCCGACACCGCACCGGGTCAGCCCCGGGTCCACCCCCAGTACGCGCACGCGTCGCCCCCTTGCTCGATCACCTGTTTGTGCAGGCTATCGGGTGCCACCGACAAAGCGGCGGGCCGACGGGGTGTGTCCCGTCGGCCCGCCGCCCTGAGACGCGTCAGGCGTCGACCTTCTCCATGATCTCGTCGCTCACGTCGAAGTTGGCGAAGACGTTCTGCACGTCGTCGCTGTCCTCCAGCGCGTCGATGAGCTTGAAGATCTTCTTCGCGCCCTCCTCGTCCAGCTCGACCTGCATGGTCGGGACGAAGTTGGCGTCGGCCGACTCGTAGTCGATGCCGGCGTCCTGGAGCGCGGTGCGGACGGCGACCAGGTCGGTGGCCTCGCTGAGCACCTCGAAGGACTCACCGAGGTCGTTGACCTCCTCGGCGCCCGCGTCGAGGACGGCGGCGAGGACGTCGTCCTCGGACAGCTCACCCTTGGGGACGATCACCACGCCCTTGCGGTTGAACAGGTACGACACGGAACCCGGGTCGGCCATGGAGCCGCCGTTGCGGGTCATCGCGACGCGCACGTCCGAGGCGGCGCGGTTGCGGTTGTCGGTGAGGCACTCGATGAGCACCGCGACGCCGTTGGGGCCGTAGCCCTCGTACATGATCGTCTCGTAGTCGGCGCCGCCGGCCTCCAGGCCGGCGCCGCGCTTGACCGCGGAGTCGATGTTCTTGTTCGGCACCGACTGCTTCTTCGCCTTCTGGATGGCGTCGTACAGCGTCGGGTTGCCTTCGGGATCGGCTCCGCCCATCCGGGCCGCGACCTCGATGTTCTTGATGAGCTTCGCGAAGAGCTTGCCGCGCTTGGCGTCGATCACGGCCTTCTTGTGCTTCGTCGTGGCCCATTTAGAGTGGCCGGACATCTGCCTGTCTCCTTCGCGTAACCCATCTCTGCAACGAACGCAGGAATCCTACAAGGACTCGCCCCGCCGGTCCGCCCGCACCATGTCGGTGAAGAGGCGGTGCACCCGGTGGTCCCCGGTCAGCTCCGGGTGGAAGGACGTCGCCAGCGCGTTGCCCTGGCGGACCGCGACGATGTGTCCGCCGTGCTCGGCGAGCACCTCGGCGGACGCGCCGACGGACTCCACCCAGGGGGCGCGGATGAAGACCCCCTCCACGGGCTCCCCGGAGACGCCCTTGACCTCGACGGCGGCCTCGAAGGACTCGTTCTGGCGTCCGAAGGCGTTGCGGCGCACGATCATGTCGATGCCGCCGACGGTCTCCTGCCCGGAGCGCGGGTCGAGGATCTTGTCGGCGAGCATGATCATGCCGGCGCAGGTGCCGTAGACGGGCATGCCGGCGCGCACGCGCGCGCGAAGGGGTTCCATCAGGCCGAAGAGCACGGCCAGCTTGGAGATCGTGGTGGACTCCCCGCCCGGGATCACCAGGCCGTCGACCTCGGCGAGCTCCTCGGGGCGCCGGACGGGCCTGGCCACGGCGTCCGCCGCGGCCAGGGCCACCAGATGCTCCCGTACGTCGCCCTGGAGTGCGAGCACTCCGATCACGGGAGCGGTCATCACCAGCCCCGGTTGGCGTAGCGCTCGGCCTCGGGCAGGGTGTCGCAGTTGATGCCGACCATGGCCTCGCCGAGGTTGCGGGAGGCGTCCGCGATGATCTTCGGGTCGTCGTAGAAGGTGGTCGCCTTCACGATGGCCGCGGCGCGCTTGGCGGGGTCGCCGGACTTGAAGATGCCCGAGCCGACGAAGACGCCCTCGGCGCCGAGCTGGCGCATCAGCGCGGCGTCGGCCGGCGTGGCCACACCGCCGGCGGAGAACAGCACGACGGGCAGCTTGCCCAGCTCGGCGACCTCCTTGACCAGCTCGTACGGGGCGCGCAGCTCCTTGGCGGCGGCGTACAGCTCGTGGTTGTCGTAGCCGCGCAGGCGGGCGATCTCGTTCTTGATCTGGCGCAGGTGGCGGACGGCCTCCACGACGTTGCCGGTGCCGGCCTCGCCCTTGGAGCGGATCATCGCGGCGCCCTCGGCGATGCGGCGCAGGGCCTCGCCCAGGTTGGTGGCGCCGCAGACGAAGGGGGTGGTGAACGCCCACTTGTCGGAGTGGTTGACCTCGTCGGCCGGGGTGAGGACCTCGGACTCGTCGATGTAGTCGACGCCGAGCGACTGGAGCACCTGGGCCTCGACGAAGTGGCCGATGCGGGACTTCGCCATCACCGGGATGGACACGGCGTCGATGATGCCCTCGATCATGTCCGGGTCGGACATACGGGCCACACCGCCGTCCTTGCGGATGTCGGCCGGGACGCGCTCCAGGGCCATGACGGCGACGGCGCCCGCGTCCTCGGCGATCTTCGCCTGCTCCGGCGTGACGACGTCCATGATCACGCCGCCCTTGAGCTGCTCGGCCATGCCGCGCTTCACGCGCGCGGTGCCGGTCTCGGGACCCTGGTTTTCGGAGAGCGTGCTGGACACGAATGACCTCGCTGGGATGAGGGGGATTCTGCAGCACTGAGGAAACGTGACCGGAGCAGGCCACAGCAAGGGCCAATGAGGACCCGGTGGCTCGTTTTCGGTCGGGGACCGGGCGTCCCGTGGCCGGAAACCGCCGTCAGGCGGCCCGCTCGATCAGCGCCGGCGGCGGCTCGTCGTCCATCTCGAAGGCCATCGGGAACGGGGCGTGTCCCGCCAGCCGGAACCAGCGCACCTTCCGGTGCAGGCGCAGCGCGCGGGCGGCGCGCACGGCGTCGTTGTGGAAGCGGCGGGCCATCGGCACCCTGCGGACGGCCTCGGCGAGCTCGAGGGCGGCCTCCTCTCCCCCGGGCGCCTCCCGAACCCCGTCCACCTGCTGGGGCTCGGCGAACACCGCCCGCAGCGCCTGGCTCAGCTCGCTCTCGGCGACCTCCCGCTGCTCCTCCACCGCCTGCCGCGCGGCGTGCGCGGCCTCGTACAGCACGATCGAGGCGGCGGGGTCGAGCACCCCGGAGGTGGCCAGTTCCTGCGCCACGGAGGCGCGGCGCAGCAGTTGCGCGTCGAGCGCGGCACGGGCGGCGTCGATCCGGGCGTGCAGCCGGTCCAGCCGCCCGGCCGTCCAGCTCAGGTACAGCCCGACGGCGACGAGGACGACGAGGATCCAGATCAGGGTTGCGGTCACGGGCGGCAAGGCTAGTACCGGCTCCGCCGGCCACGGTCCCTGGGGCCGCACCCCGGGTGCGGGCGGGGCACACGCCTCGCGGCCTGCCGGGCGTGGTCCGACGCCCAGTGCAGGTCGCACGTGGCCGTTCGCGCAGTTCCCCGCGCCCCTGGGGGCGTCCACCCGCCGCCGTCTGCACGAGTTCCCGCCGACTGCGGGCAGTCGTGCCGCTTGGGGCGGCACGGGTGGGCGCAGGCGGCACCCTCTCGGCGAGCCTCGCCTTCCGCGCCGTACCCGCGGCCAAGAGGGTGCCTCGCATCGTCGTACGCCGGGTGCAGGCCGTCGGGGGCTGGCCGCGCAGTTCCCCGCGCCCCTTGGGCGCGTCAGTCCCGCGTCAGCCCCAGCCGCGCTCGCAGCCCCGTCGCCCGGTCGTCCGTGGCGACCGCCGCCGCGCCCGCGGTGACCGTTTCGTAGACGGAGAGGATGTCCGCGCCGACCGTCGACCAGTCGAAGCGGCGCACATGGGCGCTGCCCCGCTCGCGGAGTTGCTCGCGGCGCTCGGGGTCGCCCAGGAGGCGCACGGCCGCGTCGGCGAGCGCGTCCGCGTCCTCGTTGGCGAACAGCTCGCCGGCCGCGCCCTGGTCGAGGACCTGGGCGAACGCGTCCAGGTCGGAGGCGAGCACCGGCGCGCCGGCCGACATCGCCTCGACCAGGATGATGCCGAAGCTCTCGCCGCCGGTGTTGGGCGCCACGTACAGGTCCACGCTGCGCAGCAGCCGCGCCTTGTCCTCGTCGCTGACCATGCCGAGGAACTCCACGCGCGGGCGCAGCTCCGCCGGCAGCGACTCGACCGCCTCCTCCTCGTCGCCGCGCCCGGCCACCAGCAGCCGGGTCTGCGGGCGGGCGGCGAGGATCTTCGGCAGCGCCCGCATCAGCACCGGCAGGCCCTTGCGGGGCTCGTCGATGCGGCCGATGAAGCCGATGGTGCCGCCCTGCCACTCGGGTCTGGGCTCGGCCTTGGCGAAGAAGTCGACGTCGACGCCGTTGGGGATGACCACCGCGTCGCCGCCGAGATGTTCGACGAGGGTGCGGCGGGCGTACTCGCTCACCGCGATCCGCGCGCTGATCTTCTCCAGGGCGGCCTGGAGGATGGCGTACGCGGCGATCATGGCCTTGGAGCGCGGGTTGGAGGTGTGGAAGGTCGCCACCAGCGGGCCCTGCGCCGCCCAGCAGGTCAGCAGGCCGAGGGACGGCGAGGACGGCTCGTGGATGTGCACCACGTCGAAGGAGCCGTCGTGCAGCCAGCGCCGCACCCGCGCGGCCGACAGGAAGCCGAAGTTCAGCCGGGCCACCGAGCCGTTGTACGGCACCGGCACGGCGCGGCCGGCGGAGACGACGTACGGGGGCAGCGGGGTGTCGTCGTCGGCCGGGGCGAGGACGGACACCTCGTGCCCGAGACGGATGAAGTACTCGGCCAGGTCGCGGATGTGGAACTGGACGCCGCCCGGCACGTCCCAGGAGTACGGGCAGACGATGCCGATCCTCACGCCGTGCCCTCCCGGTCCTGCGCGGGGGCGTGCGCGGGGTCGAGGTCCTCGGTCCACAAGCGCTGCAGCATGTGCCAGTCCTCCGGATGCTCGGCGATTCCCGTGGCGAAGGCGTCGGCCAGCGCCTGTGTCATCACAGACGTCTTCTCCGCGCGCGTGCCTGACGCGGGAACCTCGACCGGGGGGTGCACCCGGCCCTGCATCACGGGCGACTCGTCGTACCAGAGGGTCACGGGCAGCAGCCGCGCGCCGGTGTGCTGGGCCAGCAGCGCGGGTCCCGCGGGCATGCGGGCGGCGTGGCCGAAGAAGCTCACCTCGATGCCCGAGGCGGACAGGTCGCGGTCGGCGACCAGGCAGACCAGGCCGCCCTCGCGCAACCGCCGGGCCAGCGTGCCGAAGGCGGAGCCGCCGCTGTGCGGCAGGACCTCCATGCCGAGACCCTCGCGGTAGGCGACGAACCGGTCGTACAGCGTCTCCGGCTTCAGGCGCTCGGCGACAGTGGTGAACGGGATGCCGAGCTTGGTGGTGACCCAGGCGCCGGCGAGGTCCCAGTTGGCCAGGTGCGGCAGCGCCAGGACGACGCCCTTGCCTGCCGCCATGCCCTCGTTGAGATGGTGCAGGTCCTTCGGGGTGAAGCAGTCGGCGATGCGCTCCGCGCTCCAGGCGGGCAGCCGGAAGGACTCCATCCAGTACCGCAGGTAGGACCGCATGCCCGCGCGGGACATCTCGGCCAGCCGCTCGGGGCCCGCGTCGGGCACCACGCGCGCGTAGTTGCTCTCCAGCCGCAGCACGCCCTTGCCGCGCTGCTTCCAGGCGGCGTCGGCGATGGTCCGGCCGAGGCGCACGGCGACCGGCTCGGGCAGCTTCTTCACCGTGCCCCAGCCCGCGCCGTACAGGGCGTCGGTGAGCCGCTCCCGTGTGCTCACTGGGCGGCCTCGCTCCCCTGCGCCTGCTGCTCCGCGGCCTCCGCCTCGGCGGACTCGCGGCGCACGGTCACCACGCGCTGGATCAGCGTGACGAGGCTGCCGACGGCGACCACCCACAGGGCGATGGGCAGCAGGTACTGGATGCCGGGCACACCGAACGTGTGCATGCCCGCGAACCCGGCCGCGACCAGCGAGATCACCAGCCGCTCGGCCCGCTCCACCAGCCCGTTGACGGCGACCGGCAGCCCGATCGACTCGCCGCGCGCCTTGGTGTACGACACCACCTGGCCGCTGGCGAGGCAGAAGATCGACACCGCGCACAGCACGTTGTCGTCGCCGGAGCCCGCGTACCAGAGGGCGAAGCCGCCGAAGACCGCGCCGTCGGCGACCCGGTCCAGGGTGGAGTCGAGGAAGGCGCCCCAGCGGCTGGAACGGCCCAGCTGGCGGGCCATGTTGCCGTCGACCAGGTCGGAGAACACGAACAGCGTGATGACGACCGTGCCCCAGAAGAACTCGCCGCGCGGGTAGAACACCAGCGCGCCGGCCACCACGCCCGCGGTGCCGATGAGCGTGACCGTGTCGGGGCTGACCCCCCGCCGGATGAGAAACGCGGCGAACGGTGTGAGGACACGCGTGAAAAATGCACGCGCGTACTTGTTCAGCATGGCCTTCCCGACGGTCGGTGTGGCCGTGTGGCCCCTGCTGGCCACCGGCGGGCCCATCGTAGTCACCGTGTGCGGGCGGGGCTGCGGGACCACCCAGGCCGCCGCGCGCGGGCGTCGCCGTGATCGCCGCCGCGCCCCGGGGACCGGGGCCGCGGCGGGGATCACGTCCTTCGTATGGACGTGCCGTGACGGGAGTGGAAAGCTCGAAGAACCGCGGGCGCCGCCGGAGCCGCACCGCAGGCGATGCCCCCGGACGGGGTCCGGGGAAGGCTTCCACGGGTCCGCGCCCACAGTGACCTCACCGTGCACGGGAGGCAGGATCATGGGCGACAAGGCGCACACACACCCCGGGGCCGCCGGCAGGGCACAGGCGGCCGACCGTCCCACGTCCGTACGGAACGTGGTACTGGTCGGCCACTCCGGATCGGGCAAGACGACTCTGGTGGAGGCTCTCGCGCTGACCGCGGGGGCGGTGAACCGGGCGGGCCGCGTGGAAGACGGCGGGACCGTCTCCGACTACGACGAGATCGAGCACCGGCAGCAGCGTTCGGTGCAGCTCTCCCTGGTGCCGGTCGAGTGGAACGGCATCAAGGTCAACCTTCTGGACACCCCCGGCTACGCCGACTTCGTCGGGGAGCTCAGGGCCGGTCTGCGAGCCGCGGACGCGGCCCTTTTCGTCGTCTCGGCCGCGGACGGCGTGGACGGCTCGACCCGCATGGTGTGGGACGAGTGCGCGGCCGTCGGCATGCCGCGCGCCCTCGTGATCACGCACCTGGAGGCGGCCCGCGCCGACTTCGAGGAGATGACCCGGGTCTGCGCGGAGACCTTCGGCGGGGACGACCCGGACGCGGTACTGCCGCTGTACCTGCCGCTGCGCGGCCCCGAAGGGCCCGACGGGCACGCGCCGGTGACCGGTCTCATCGGGCTGCTGACGCGCAAGCTGTTCGACTACTCCAGCGGCGAACGCACGGTGTCCGAGCCGGTCGGGGACCAGGTGCCGCTGATCGAGGAGGCGCGCGGCCGGCTGATCGAGGGGATCATCTCCGAGAGCGAGGACGAGACCCTCATGGACCGCTACCTCGGCGGGGAGGACGTCGACGTCAAGACGCTGATCGACGACGCGGAGCGGGCGGTGGCACGGGGCGTCTTCTTCCCCGTCCTGGCCGCCGCGCCCGCCGCCCCCGGCGCCCGCCAGGGACTCGGCACGGTGGAGCTGCTCGACCTGATCACCGGCGGATTCCCGACCCCGCTGGAGCACGGCACCCCGGCGGTGACCACGCCGGACGGCCGGCCGCGCGAGCTGAAGCCGTGCGACCCGGACGCCCCGCTGGTCGCGGAGGTCGTGAAGACGTCGTCCGACCCCTACGTGGGACGGCTCTCGCTGGTCCGGGTCTTCTCCGGGACGCTGCGCGCCGACCAGACCGTGCACGTCTCCGGGCACGGGCTGACCGACCGGGGCCACGAGGACCACGACGTCGACGAGCGGGTCGGCGCGCTGTCCACGCCGTTCGGCAAGGTGCAGCGGCCGGTCTCGCACGTCATCGCGGGCGATCTGGCGTGCGTGGCGAAGCTGTCCCGCGCGGAGACCGGAGACACCCTGTCCTCGAAGGACGACCCGCTGGTCATGGAGCCGTGGGAGATGCCCGACCCGCTGCTGCCGCTGGCCATCGAGGCGCACAGCAAGGCCGACGAGGACAAGCTGTCCCAGGGGCTCGCGCGGCTGGTCGCCGAGGACCCGACGATGCGGCTCGAGCAGAACCAGGACACCCACCAGGTGGTGCTGTGGTGTCTCGGCGAGGCGCACGCCGACGTGGCACTGGAACGGCTGCGCAGCCGGTACGGCGTGCAGGTCGACGTGGTGCCGCACCGGGTGGCGCTGCGGGAGACGTTCGGCGGCAGGGCCTCCGGGCGCGGACGGCACGTCAAACAGTCCGGCGGGCACGGGCAGTTCGCGATCTGCGAGATCGAGGTGGAGCCGCTGCCGAACGGCTCGGGCATCGAGTTCGTGGACAAGGTGGTCGGCGGCGCCGTGCCGCGGCAGTTCGTCCCGTCGGTGGAGAAAGGTGTACGGACCCAGGCACGGAAGGGAGTTGCCGCGGGGCATCCGCTCGTCGACGTACGGGTGACGCTCCTGGACGGCAAGGCGCACTCGGTGGACTCCTCGGACGCCGCGTTCCAGACGGCGGGCGCGCTGGCACTGAGGGAGGCCGCCGCGGACGCGAGGATCCATCTGCTGGAGCCGGTGGCCGAGGTGTCCGTGCTGGTCGGCGACGACTACGTGGGCGCCGTGATGAGCGACCTGTCCGGGCGCCGCGGCCGCGTGCTGGGCACCGAGCAGTCGCCCGGCGGACGCACGCTCATCCGGGCGGAGGTGCCGGAGATCGAGATCGGCCGGTACACCGTCGATCTGCGGTCGCTGTCCCACGGCACCGCCCGCTTCAGCCGCCGCTACGTCCGGCACGAACCGATGCCGCCGCAGGTCGCGGAACGGGTCAAGGGGGAGGCGCACGCGGCCTCCTGACGCGCAGGGCGCCCGCCGGTCACTCCGGCGGGCGCCCGTGTGCGCGGTCGCGCTTCCGCTTCACTCCGCGCGACCTGCCCGTACCGGAGAACGGCTTGGAACGACCCCCGGCGGACGACGGTGGCTGCCTATACGCTGAACACCTGATCAACAGGTGTGCGCAGCACGGAAGTCGGGAAGGCCGCAAGACGACAGTCGCGGCGATCGGGGGCGGGAATGACCGTTGAGAGCGGTTACGCGGAGTTCTTCGGTCCGCAGGTGCCGCGCACGGGCGACGAGGGCCAGACACCCACCTTCGCGCTGGCCTCGGCGGCCTACCGGGACAACGAGGCCGAGGAAATACTCAAGGCCAACAGCGAGTGGCACAAGTCGGAGGTGGGCAAGCCGCGGATCAAGCTGTTCCGGCCCAATCTGGGCGAGGCGTTCTCCCGGGCGATCATCGACCGGATGCTGGGCTCGGGCCGCGCCCCGCTCATCCAGTCCTTCGGCACCCAGCCCCAGGTGGTGGTGGAGCACGCGCTGGCGGCCCACCGCATCCGCCGCGAGCGCGACAACTGGCTGACCGCCGTGATGGTCCTGTGCGGGCTGCTGTTCCTGCCCGGCCTGCTCGTGTGGCTGCTGGTGTTCCAGATCCGCACGACCATGGCCAAGCGCGACGACAAGCGGGCCGGCGCGCTCGCCACCGCCCTCCTGGTCGGTGTCGGCGCCCTGGCCGTGCTGTTCCTGCTGCGCATGCCGTTCAGCGGATTCTGGGCCTGGTACGCGCGCGCGGCGGTCCTGGCCCCGGTGGTGGGCTGGTTCTGGGCCAAGCAGATCTGCGAGCGCACCGCCCGCGACCTGCGGGAGCGCTGGGACAGCCTGCTGTCGGGCAGCAGCATCGGCGCCAAGGTGCCCGAGGCGGTGCCGAGCAGCCCCGGCGAGACGGCGGCCGAGCAGCTGCGCCAGTCGCTGGCCCGGCTCAGCGCCGAGCAGCAGTCCAACTCCGTCTTCTACGCCGGTCCCAAGGGCATCCTCGGCATGGGCACCCGCTGGGGCAGCTGGCAGCTCGCCGAGGACCTGGCGCCGGCCGACCCCGGCCGGGAGATCCACCCGTTCCGCAGCTGGGACGTGATCAAGGCCATCCACGACCGGCTGCGCATGCTGGAGCGCGGCCCGCTGAACACGGGCGGCTTCCCCAAGCCGTCGATACGCCACTGGATCGTCACGCCCATCGGGGAGAACGCCACGGCGGTCACCCGGCCCGAGGGCACCGACGTCGAGGCGTACCAGGTGAAGCAGCACGCCGTGCAGGAGATCTGCAACAAGCAGCAGTTCGGCGCGGGCGACCGGCACTACCTGGGCGTGCAGTGGACGCTGTGGGACGGCCAGCTGGTGATCACGATGCTGATCACGGTGACCGTGCTGCACGAGACGCTGCGCATCGAGGTCACCGGGCACGCCCTGGGGCCGGTGCACTCGCTGTTCACCACCAAGCCGGCGGCCAAGGAGAAGGAGGTCCAGAAGTCGGTCAAGTTCTGGGAGACCCGGAAGGTCAAGCTCCCGCTGGTCGACTCGGACGAGGTGGTGCGGCTGGCCGCCCGCGCGCCCCTGACCAACTACCCGCCGCTGCTGTACTGGCTGGGCGGCAAGCTGACCCTGCCCGAGCCGTTCGGGCTGCGGCACGCCTGGGCGGACAAGCCCTGGCGGCACCGGTTCATGGCGGACGACGCGCTGCGGGCGGCGACGCCGGTGCTGCGCGTGGTGCACTCCGCGGCGATCAAGGTGCTGGAGGAGAACGGCGTGGACACCACGAAGTTCGGCTCCCGCTCGTCGTCCCTGTCCACGGCGGTGCAGGAGGCGACGCCGGGCAAGGCCGACCTGTACGACGCGTAGGCGGCAGGCGGGCGGGGTGCGCGACGCGGACCCCGCCTCCCCCGGTCCAGGGCCTCAGGCCGCCGGCCAGGCCTCCGCGAGCATCTTGCGGGTGTCGGCCAGCAGCTGCGGCAGCACCTTGGTGTGGCCGATGACCGGCATGAAGTTGGTGTCGCCGCCCCAGCGCGGGACGACGTGCTGATGCAGGTGGGCGGCGATGCCCGCGCCCGCGACCGTGCCCTGGTTCATGCCGATGTTGAAGCCGTGCGCCCCCGACGCCGTGCGCAGCGCCGTCATCGCCTGCTTGGTGAGCACGGCGAGCTCCGCCGTCTCCTCGACGGTGAGTTCGGTGTAGTCGGCCACGTGCCGGTACGGCACGGTCATCAGATGGCCGCCGGTGTACGGGTACAGGTTGAGCACCGCGTACACCAGCTTGCCGCGGCGCAGGATCAGCCCGTCCTCGTCGGACTCGGCCGGGAGGGAACAGAAGGGGCAGCCGTCGCCGGCACCGGGGCCGCTCGGCTTGTTCTCACCCTGGATGTAGGCCATCCGGTGGGGCGTCCACAGACGCTGGAACGCGTCCTGCGTCCCCACTCCCAACTGCTGCTCCGGCTCACTCGTCATGCGTGCAGCATATGGCGTGACCTCGGGACCGCGGCAAAAAGCCCCCGGGATCGCTCCCGGGGGCTTTCTCACGTACGGGTCAGACCTGCGCCCGCTCCTCGACGACCTTCACGATCTTGGCGATGGCCTCGTCGACGGGGATGCCGTTCTCCTGCGAGCCGTCGCGGTAGCGGAAGGACACCGCGCCGTTCGCCATGTCCTCGTCGCCCGCGATGACCATGAAGGGCACCTTCTGCTTCTGGGCGTTCCTGATTTTCTTCTGCATCCGGTCGGAGGAGGAGTCCACCTCGATCCGCAGGCCCTGCTTGCGGGCCGCGTCCGCGAACTTCTCCAGGTGGTCGACGTGCGCGTCGCCGATCGGGATGCCCACCGCCTGCACGGGCGCCAGCCACGCCGGGAAGGCGCCCGCGTAGTGCTCCAGGAGCACCGCGAAGAACCGCTCGATGGAGCCGAACAGCGCACGGTGGATCATGACCGGGCGGGTCTTGGAGCCGTCCGCCGCCGTGTACTCCAGGTCGAAGCGCTCCGGCAGGTTGAAGTCGAGCTGGATGGTCGACATCTGCCAGGTGCGGCCGATGGCGTCCTTCGCCTGGACGGAGATCTTCGGCCCGTAGAAGGCCGCGCCGCCCGGGTCCGGGACCAGCGGCAGGCCCTGCTTCTCGGCGACCTGGCGCAGCGTCTCGGTCGCCTCCTCCCACGCCTCGTCGCTGCCGACGAACTTCTCCGGGTCCTTGGTGGACAGCTCCAGGTAGAAGTCGGTGAGGCCGTAGTCGCGCAGCAGGTTCAGGACGAAGGTGAGGGTCCTGTCGAGCTCCTCGGACATCTGCTCGCGGGTGCAGTAGATGTGCGCGTCGTCCTGGGTGAAGCCGCGGGCCCGGGTCAGGCCGTGCACGACGCCCGACTTCTCGTACCGGTACACGGTCCCGAACTCGAAGAGGCGCAGCGGCAGTTCGCGGTAGGAGCGGCCGCGCGCGTCGAAGATCAGGTTGTGCATCGGGCAGTTCATGGGCTTGAGGTAGTAGTCCACGCCCTCGTCGAGCTGCATGGGCGGGTACATGCCGTCGGCGTACCAGTCCAGGTGGCCCGAGGTCTCGAAGAGCTTCCCCTTCGTCGCGTGCGGGGTGTAGACGAACTCGTAGCCCTCCTCCTCGTGCCGGCGGCGCGAGTAGTCCTCCATGACCCGGCGGACGATGCCGCCCTTGGGGTGGAAGACGGCGAGGCCGGAGCCGATCTGCTCCGGGATGGAGAACAGGTCGAGCTCGCTGCCGAGCTTGCGGTGGTCGCGCTTCTCCGCCTCGGCGAGGAACTCCAGGTGCGCCTTCAGCTCCTCCTTGGAGGGCCAGGCGGTGCCGTAGATGCGCTGGAGCATCGGGTTCTTCTCGCTGCCGCGCCAGTAGGCGGCCGCGTTGCGCATCAGCTTGAACGCCGGGATGTTCCGGGTGGAGGGCAGGTGGGGACCGCGGCAGAGGTCCTTCCAGCACAGCTCGCCGGTCTTGGCGTCCAGGTTGTCGTAGATCGTCAGCTCACCGGCGCCGACCTCGACGTCCGCGCCGTCGTCGTGCGAGGCGGAGCCCTTAAGACCGATCAGCTCCAGCTTGTACGGCTCGTCGGCGAGCTCCTCGCGGGCGGCCTCGTCGGTCACCACGCGGCGGGAGAAGCGCTGGCCGCGCTTCTGGATCTCCTGCATCTTCTTCTCGATGGCCTTGAGATCCTCGGGCGTGAAGGGCTTCTCCACGTCGAAGTCGTAGTAGAAGCCGTCCCGGACCGGCGGGCCGATGCCCAGCTTGGCCTCGGGGAACAGCTCCTGAACGGCCTGGGCCATCACGTGCGCGGTGGAGTGGCGCAGGATGTTGAGGCCGTCCTCGGAGGAGATCTCGACGCCCTCGACGGTCTCGCCGTCCTGGACCTGGTACGAGAGGTCCTTGAGCTCGCCGGCCACCCGAGCGGCGATGACCGAGCGCTCGCCGGCGAAGAGCTCGGCGGCCGTAGTGCCCGTCGTCACCACGCGTTCTTCCCGCTCGGAATCGCGCTGGATGATCACACGGACGTCTGACACCGGTCTCTCCTGACTGAAGGCTGTGGTCGCGGCGCCATACCGGAGCGCACGCATGGGTGCGATCGTACCGACCCGGGACCGGTGCAGGCGAAATCAGCCGTCGCAGGAGGGGCCGAAGGCCTCGCCGAAGTCGTCCGCGCTCTCCTGGAGCGCCTTGAGCAGACGGTCGCGTTCGGCCTCGTCGACCTGGACCGGCGCGACCTGCCGGACCTCGGTGAGACGCCGGAACCCGCCGTGTCCGGCCAGCCGCCCCCGCATCCGCACCGGCAGCCCCAGGAGGTGGGCGTGTCCGGCGATCCGGTAGTCGTCCTCCCCGAGCGTGACGCGGAGGTGTCCGACGTCGGCGCCCGCCAGCACCCGCAGCCGCACCAGACCGTCGCCCCGGGGCCGCGCCCGGTACATCCGCACGACGGCACCGGTGACCGTGACGGTGACGGAGGGCTCCGCGCGCCGGTAGCGGCGGCCCGCCTCCAGCAGCACGGGCAGGTCGCCGGGCGAGAACTCCACGGGCCCGGCGGTGGCCACGCACCCCTCGGGCACCCCGGCCGCCGGCGCCCAGTCCACGCCGACGCGGGCGCCCTCGGCCCCCTGCACCAGGGCGACGAGGGCCTCGGTGAGCTCGTGGCTGACGCCCGCGCCGACGGCCGTGGTGAAGGCGTCCATGGAGCCGGTGGCCCGCCCGTGGTCGACGGCCTCGCGGGCGGCGCGCAGGGCGTGGAACAGGCACACGGCGAGCGGGCGGCCGGTGGCCACGGGCACGAAGGCGGTGAGGCGGCGGCCGTCCGGCGCGGGGCCCGCCAGCACGCCGTCCAGCGCGGCGGCGGCCGGGCGGCGGTGGCGGGCGCCGTGGTAGCCGGTGCGGGCGCGGGTGGCGAGCGCGGCGGCGAGCAGGGTGCGGCGGGCGGCGGTCCTGAGCTGTTCCTCCGCGGTCCAGGCGACGGCGTCGCCGGGGCCGGGCGGCAGGTCGCGGGACCAGCGAATCTCGTCGCTGGGCACGGCGAGGGCGAGCAGGATCTCGCGGGCGGAGGGCGTGCCGCTGCGGGACAGCGCGTCCAGGGCCTCGGCGAGCAGGTCCTCGCTGTCGGGGAAGGTCCGGCCGACCGGGACGAGCAGGCTGGTGCCGGTGCCGGGGCCTGGCGGGGTCCAGCGGCCGTAGCGTCCGGGGGCGCCGCCGCGCCGCTGCCAGCCGTGCCGGCGCAGAAGGGCGGTGAGCACGGCGGGGTCGGTGCCGGCGGCCTCGGGCGGCGGTGCGCCGGGGAAGAGGTCGGCGGGGTGCGGGCGTACGGGCCGGGCGGGTTCCCCGGTGGGGCGGTGGGTCACGGTCTGCCTCCCCTGCCGACCCGCGTCATGATCTCGCACAGCGCACGGTCGTCGAAGATGCGTGAGGTGGGGATCCGTACGGTGGTGCGGCGGCGGCCGGTGACGGGGTGTCCGGCGAGGTTCACCCAGTAGCAGCAGTGGCGCAGGTCGAGCCGGTCGTGTCCGGCGCGCAGCCAGTCGTCCTGGGAGCGCGGCAGGATCATCACGACGAGGATCTTGTGCACGGAGACCGGGGTGCGGGCGAGCTTCTCCAGGTGGGCGTTGTCCAGGGTGAAGGAGAAGGAGCGTCCCCGGGGGTGCGGGGCGATCTGCGAGGTGGCCTTGAGCTGCACCTTGATGGTGACCTCGTCGTCGACGAGGTGTCCGGGCGCGCTGTGGCTGACGTGCCAGTCGATGCCGTTGTCCGGGAAGGGCTGGGACAGCGAGCAGCCCGCCGCCGCGGCGACGGCGTGGAGGTAGCCGACCTGCAGGGTCTCCATGCAGGCGGTGGTGGCGAGGGTGCCGCGAGCGGCCGGTGTGCGCTCCGGCAGCAGCCCGCCCCGCTCGGGCTGCGCGATGGCCATGGCCAACAGCCTTCCGAAGCAGTCGAATCCCATGCGCGGGTCGCTGAACTGCAAAGACCCGTACTCCTGTTGTCTCCTCCCGGCGTAGTGCGCAAACAGCGCGGGTATCACCGGTCCGAGCAGTGGACGGCACGTCAACTGCTGGTGGTGAGCGAGGGGTTGGTGGGTATGACGTGCTGGTACGAGGGGCCGCTGGCCGCCTTCGACACGGAGACCACGGGTGTGGACGTCGAGACCGACCGGATCGTGTCGGCCGCCCTCGTCGTCCAGGACGCGCCGGGCACCCGGCCGCGGGTGACCCGCTGGCTGGTGAATCCGGGCGTGCCGGTGCCGGCCGCGGCGACCGAGGTGCACGGGCTGACGGAGGAGCATCTGCAGCGCAACGGCCGCTGGCCGGCGCCGGTGATGTACGAGGTGGCGCAGGCGCTGGCGGAGCAGGCGGCGGTGGGCCGGCCCGTGGTGGTGATGAACGCGCCGTTCGATCTGACGCTGCTGGACCGGGAGTTGCGCCGGCACCGGGCGTCGTCGCTGGCCCGCTGGTTCGAGCGGACGCCGCTGCTGGTGCTGGATCCGCGGGTGCTGGACAAGCATCTGGACCGCTACCGCAAGGGCCGCCGCACGCTGGCTGACCTGTGCGCGCACTACGAGGTGGAGCTGGAGGAGGCGCACGACGCGGCGGCGGACGCGGTGGCCGCGCTGGAGGTCACGCGGGCGGTGGGCCGCCGGTTCGCGTCCCGGCTGGAGCGGCTGTCCCCCGGTGAGCTGCACACCTTGCAGGCGGTGTGGCACGCCGCACAGGCGCGGGGCCTTCAGGCCTGGTTCCAGCGCACCGGCACGGAGGAGACCGTCGACCCGGCCTGGCCCCTGCGCCCGGACCTGCCGGCGGCGGCGTGACCTCACACAAAGAGAGCGACGTGGTCCGCGTTTTCGGCGGACACACGTCGCTCTCGCGAGCGTGGGCGATACTGGGTTCGAACCAGTGACCTCTTCGGTGTGAACGAAGCGCTCTCCCACTGAGCTAATCGCCCGGGAACGGACTGAACAATACAGGGGTCGGGACGCTTCGTTCAAACCGCTTCCAGGTGCGCCGCCAGTCCGCGCCGCCCGGCCCGCAGCATCAGCGCGTGGTTGGCCCGGAAGAGGGGCCGGCCGGGCACGGCGAGCAGACGCAGCAGCCGCGCCCGGACGTCGACCTCCTGCTCGTAGTGGGCGAGGCAGCCGTGCGCGCCCAGATCGGTGAGGGTCCACCGCGCCCAGCCGTCGATGTCGCCGGACAGCCCGGCCTCCAGCACGCCGTTCTCCCGGTCCCGCCGCCCCTCCCGCAGGGTGAAGGTCAGGTCGTACGGCAGGACGGAGCGGATCGTGACGATGCCGGTGGTGTCGTCGAGGCGGGCGACCTCCCGCACCTGCGGCCACCAGCGGGGGTAGTCCTCGATCCGCTCGAGCACGCCGTACACGGTCGCGGCGGGCGCGGACAGCGTCCACACGGTGCGGAAGCGGTAATGGTTCCGGTCCATGCACGGAGTGTGCCCGCCCGCGCCCTCCTCGTGCGTCACGGCATGCGGTCCCCCAGGAGTGCCAGGTTCTCGATGGCGGCGAGTCCGTAGAGGGCGGTGTCGTTGGTGGAGACCCAGGGGGCCTCGCTGCCGGCGACCAGGGCGGTGGGGCCGCTCACCTTCTCGGTCTTCCAGGGCGCGGACTCCTTGTAGCCGTCGGAGTCGTAGAACTTCGCCCACGCCCGCTTCGCCAGCGCCTCGTCGCCGGTGCGTACGGCGGCGTAGGCGTCGAGGCGGGAGTGGCCCTGGAAGAGGATCAGGCTGCCGAAGTCGGAGCCGTAGCGTGCGGCCTGTTCCGCCTTGGTGGCGTTGAAGTAGCGGCAGTAGTCGTAGTACGCCTCTTCGAACTCCGGCATGTCGACGAGGTCGATCAGTTCGGCGCACAGTTCGTTCAGGCCGAAGACGGCGGACAGGTGGGAGACCTCCACCTTCGGGGTGCCGGCCACGGCGAACCGGCCGGTGTCGAGGTCGTACAGGCCGCTGCCCTGGACGAAGCCGTTGGGCTGGGCGGCGATGGTCTCCATGGTGGAGAGCACGCGCGCCCGGGCCTTCTGCCACTTGGGGCCCTTGCGTTCCCATTCGGTGAGCCAGGCGGAGACCAGGCCGCTCCAGTCGGTGCCGAAGCCGATGGACAGGGCGTTGCGGTCGGGGGTGTACGGCTCGGTGCGGATCTTGCGGAGCGGGTCGAGGGCGAGGAAGGTCTCGTCGGAGTCGACGTTGGCGTGCATGAGGTCGCCGGTGCGTTCGTCGGCGGTGAGGAAGTAGTAGAAGCGCCGGTAGGTGGTGTTGGCGATGCGCTGCTGCTTGGCGCTGTCGGCGTAGTGCTGGACGCCGTGGCGGGTGCCGAGTCCGGCCCATTCGCCTAGGTGGTAGACGTCGACCTCGCCGGTGTGGCGGGTCATGGCCTCGGCGAAGCGGAAGATGTCGGCGCGCCCCGAGCGCAGGTAGGCGTACCAGAGCCACAGGTCGGGCGAGAGCTCGCTGTTGTCCCAGGCGTAGCCGCCGACGTCGTAGCGCCACTGGTGCCGGACGGTGTCGTAGGTGTGCATGATGTCGCCGTAGTCCCAGAAGCCGTACCAGCGGCGCTGCTCCACCTGGTCCTTGTAGTAGGTGAAGAGGAAGTCGAGGTGGTCCTCGATCTTCGCCTTGGCGGGGGTGGAGCGGTCGGGCTCGGCGAACAGGCCCTTGCCGAAGACGCCGGCGGCGACGAGCTGCCGGGGCGGCGCGGCGAGCTGCGGCAGCACGCGTACGGCGCGCGCCCGGTCGGCGAGCCGGTCGGCGTCCGGGGTGGTGGCCTCGGCCCAGAACAGCAGCTCGGAGGTGCGGGCGATGCCGTAGGGGGTGCCGAAGCCGGGCTCGTAGTCCTCGTAGGTGATGTTGAGGCCTTCGAGCTGTTCGGGGAAGGTGTCCTGTCCCATGCCGTCGTGGTAGAAGCGCAGGTCCATGGGCTGGGCCTCGGGTGACCAGAGCCAGAGGGTGACCTCGGCGGTGTCGGTGTGCGCGTTGCGGATGTCGAGCTGGGCGGGGTGCTTCTCCCAGAAGTCGCGCAGTCCGAAGGAGAGGCCGCCGCTGACGCCGCCGACGTAGCCGAAGCCGGAGGCGCGCCGCCCGCCGCCCGCGCCGATCCAGCCGTGGCCCTTCTTGGTGCGCTTGCGGACGGTGAAGCCGTCGGCGGAGAGCTGGGAGAGGGTGTGGTCGCCCCATTCGGGGATGTACTGCAGGCGGCTGGTGACGCGCTGGTCCCAGGTGGTCGGGTCGGGCAGCTTTCGGCCCTCGAACTGGGCCTGCTGCACGGCGGCCCCGGGGTCGCGGCGCAGCCCGGTGATGCCCTTCACCGCCTCCCGGAGCATTCCCTCGCCCTCGCCGCCGAGCCGGATGTGCCGGTCGTACGTCGCGTCGCGCAGCGGGACGGAGAAGCGGACGCCGATGCCGCGCACGAAGTCGCCCCTGTCGCTGCCGGGTTCCTGCTTCCCGTCGTAGGTGATGGTGTGCACCATGCGGAAGGAGTCGGCGCCCGCGTAGAAGTAGAGGCGCACGGAGAACGGCAGCAGGGTGTCGCGGCCCTTGCGGTGGGTGCCGTCGACGCGGACGACCGCGCGGACGGGACCGTCCTGCTCGACGGTGACGCCGGAGATCGTGCCGTCGAACCGCTCGGTCCTGACCGTGGTGCGGTCGCCGTCCTCGATCTCGGGCTGGCGCAGCACGACGAGGCGTGCGTCGCGGGCGATCTCGGTGGAGCCGCGGGTGACCGACCGGACGAGGGTGTCGCCGCCGGTGCCGATCCGGGCGGTGATGACACCGGTGGAGACGGTGACGGTGGCGCCGCGCCGGGTGACGGTGACCTTCTTCTCGGGCGCGGCGGGGGTGCCGGGTTTCAGGGTGAGCCGGCCGGTTCCGGAACTGACGGCGTGGGCGGTCCACTTGAGGGAGCCGTCGGGCCAGTGGGCGAGCGGCCAGGTCTGGACGGGGACGTCGTTGCCGTCGGCGTCCGTCACCGCGAAGGTGCGGCCCTCCGGGTGGGCGCCGCGGGGCCAGGGGACGCCGACGGTGGAACCGGGGGCCGCGCCCAGTCCGCCCTCCTCCAGCCAGTCCAGGGTCACCGGGTCGGCGCCGGCGGGCCCGGCGGCAGGCGCGGCGGCGGCGTCCCGTGCGCCGAGGGTCCAGCCGGCCTGGATGGCGGCTCCGGCGACGGCGGCCGCCTTGATGAGAGTTCTGCGGGGGATGGGGGACATGGCCCGTCCTTTCCATGGCTGGGTAATGTCAGGCGCATGACAGCGGAGGGCTCGGCGCCGAAGCGCCCGCCCCGACGGGTGGCACCGCCCGTCAGCGGTGCCGGTGACGCTCCTCCACGGCGACGGCGGCCGCCGCGACGGCCCCCAGCACGGGGACCGCGAGGGGGGTGCTGAACCAGGCGGAACAGACCACGACGGCCAGTCCGCCGATGAGCAGGAAGGATCCGGCGGGGTCGCGTACGGTGTGCCGCCCGGCCCGTGCCATGAGCGGCCGCCACGGGACACCGGGCCGCCACAGCGCCGCCGCGCGCAGCAGCGCGGCCGCCGCCCCGATCAGTGCGAGCACCCCGACGACCCCGACCAGCGGACCGCCCGGCAGCCCGGCCCGTACGGCCCGCAGGTCGGTCCACACGACGGCGACGGCCGCCCACCCGGCGAGCCCGACGAGCCAGCCGCCGCGCACCGCCGCCCTGAAGTCGGCCGTGAACTCCCGCCACCCGCCCTGCTCGTGGGTCAGATGGCGGCGCAGGTGCCGGGCCCCCGCCGCCAGCGCGGCGGGGTAGGTGACGAGCGGAAGCGCGGCCAGCGCGATCCAGACGCCGGTCAGCAGGCACTCGGCGAAGAGCGCGAACCTCCCCCAGGCCCTCGACCCGGTGCGTGCCTGCGCCATCGTCAGCTCACTCAGCCCTTCAGTCCGGAGGTCGCCATGCCGTCGATGAGATAGCGCTGGAAGGCCAGGAAGAAGGCCAGCACCGGCAGCAGCGCGACCAGCGACATGGCGATCATGCCGCCGTAGTTGGCGAGTCCCTCCTGGTCGACGAACATCTTCAGCCCGAGGGAGACCGTGTACTTGCCCGGCTCGTTGAGGTAGATCAGCGGGCCCATGAAGTCGTTCCAGGCGTTGATGAAGGTGAAGATGGCACTGGTGATCAGCGCGGGCCGGCACAGCGGCAGCACGATCGACCAGTAGATACGCAGATGCCCGCAGCCGTCGAGCCGGGCCGCCTCGTCCAGTTCCCGCGGCAGGTTCCGCATGAACTGCACCATCAGGAAGACGAAGAACGCCTCCGTGGCCAGGTACTTCCCCAGCAGCAGCGGGGTGTACGTGTTGATCATGTCCAGGTTGCGGAACAGCACGTACTGCGGGATCAGCAGCACGTGGTAGGGCAGCAGCAGCGTGCCGATCATCAGCGTGAAGAGCAGATTGCGGCCCGCGAACCGGATCTTGGCGAAGGCGTACGCGGTGAGCGAGCAGGAGACCAGGATGCCGATGACCGAACCGACCGCGAGGAAGAGCGAGTTGAAGAAGAAGGTGGAGATGGAGATGTCGGCGATGCCGTCGGTGAGGCTGGTGTAGTTGGACACGATCGGGTCGGCCGGGAAGAGGTCCAGGCTGCCGACGATGTCCTCGCTCCGCTTGAACGACCCGCCGACGACCCACACCACGGGGTAGAGGATCACCGCGAGGAGCGCCAGCGCCCCGATGTGCCAGGCGAGCGAGCCGGGCAGCCGGCGCCGCAGCGCCCCCTTCCCCGACGGGGCGCGGGTGATGTCGGTGGCCTGTGCGGTCATCGGCCGCCCTCCTCGTAGTGCACCCAGCGCTTCTGGGACCAGAACAGCACCGCCGTGACCAGGGCGACCGCGACCAGCAGCATCCACGCCATGGCGGAGGCCAGGCCCATCCGGCTGTTCTCGAAGCCCTGGACGTACAGGTAGCAGGTGTAGACCATGGAGCCGTCCGCCGGGCCGCAGGCGTTGCCGCCCGCGCCGCCGCCGACGATGTAGGCGGAGCTGAAGATCTGGAACGAGTGGATCGTCTCCAGCAGGACGTTGAAGAACAGCACCGGCGAGATCATCGGCAGGGTGATGTTCCAGAACTGCCGCAGCCTGCCGGCCCCGTCGACGTCGGCCGCCTCGTACAGCTCCCGCGGCACCTGCTTGAGACCGGCCAGGAAGATGACCATCGGCGCGCCGAACTGCCAGACGGTCAGGGCGACCAAACTGTAGATGATGAGGTCCGGGTCGCCGGTCCAGCCGCCGGCGTCGATGCCGAAGACCCTCTGGGTCCGGTCGACGACGGCGTCGTCCGAGAAGATCGCCTTCCAGACGATGGCGACGGAGACGCTCGCCCCGATCAGCGACGGGGCGTAGAAGGCGGCCCGGTAGAAGGCCTGCCCGCGCCGCTTCTGCGCCAGCAGCAGGGCCACGCCGAGCGCCACGAGCAGCTTGACGGGCGTGCCGACGACGACGTACCAGAGGGTGACCCGCACCGAGTGGCGCCAGCGCGGGTCGCCGAACATCTCGGAGAAGTTGTCCAGGCCGATCCAGCGCGGGGCGTCGAAGAGGTTGTAGTCGGTGAAGGCGAAGTAGAGCGAGGCGGCCATCGGGCCCGCCGTCAGCAGCAGGAACCCGGCGATCCACGGGGACATGAAGAGATAGCCGGCCAGGTTCTCCCGGCGGCCCCGCCGCTTCAGGCCGGCGGGGCGCAGGGGTGTGCCCGGACCGTGCCGCGGCTCGGGGTCCTTGGCCCGGACCTCCGTCGCGGGGGCGTGTGTCACGGCGGTTCCCATCAGCTGCTCAGGGCGGTCTTCGACTCGTTGAAGAACTGCTCGACGGCGTCGGCCACCGACCGCTTGCCCAGCCCCAGCTCCTCGCCGATGCGCAGGAACGCGGCCTCGCAGATGTCGGCGCCGTTCGGGTGCGGGGTGATGGGCTCCAGCACGCCCGCCTCGACGAGGGACTCCTCGTAGGCGGCGATCGCCTTGTTCACCGGGTCGGTGGGCCGGTACGCCTCGTACTGCGCCGTGGTGGCGGGGACGCCGCGGTCGTACCCCATGATCGTGGCGACCTCGGGGTCGTGCACCATGAAGTCGATGAACTTCGCGACCTCCACCGGGTGCTGGGTGCGCTTGGAGGCGCTCAGCATCAGCGAGCCGAGGTACTGGCCGGTCCGCTTGCCGTCGGTGGTGGGGATGGGGGCGAGACCGTACTCGCTCTTGCCCTCGGAGGTGTAGCGGACGGTGAAGTTGTCCCAGGTGAACTCGGATCCCGCGAGTTCGGCGGAGAGTGCCGACTTGGGCTTGATCTGGGCGACCTTCTTGGGATCGGCGAAGAGTCCGGACCTCACGCCCTTTTCCGCCTTCGTCCACCACCGGGTCAGATCCGTCTCGGTGAAACCGAGACCGTCCTCGGTGAAGAACGCCTTGCCGTTCTGACGCAGGTACAGGTCGTAGAGGTACATGACGCCGTACATGCCGCTGTCGCCGGCCCGGCCCGTCCGGTCGCGCACCCGGGCCATCGCCTCGTCGAAGTCGTCCCAGGTCCATCCCATGTCGGGGGTGATCCCGGCACGGGCGTAGACGGGCTTGTCGATGACGAGGGCCATCGAGTTGGACCCCACGGGCACGCCGAGGAGTTTGCCGTCGATCTCACCGAACGTGTCGAGGCCCGCCCGGAATCCCTCCATGCGCAGGTTGCCGGCCTTCACCTGCTCCTTGAGGTCCAGGAGCACATTCTTCGCATCGTATTTGCGGAGGAATCCGACGGCATTCTGGAAGACGTCCGGCGGATTCCCGCCGGAGGCCTGCGTGTTGAACTTCTTCCAGAAATCCGGGTACGGCTGGAAGTCGGTCTTGACCTTGATCTTCGGGTACTTCTTCTCGAAGAGATCGATGGTCTTGTTGATGCGCCGCGCCCGGTCCTCGGCGCCCCACCACGCATAACGGATCGTCACCGTTCCGTCCCCGGAACCGCTTCCGCCACCGCAGGCGGTCGCCGTCGCACCGAGCCCCGTGACGGCGAGCGAGGCCCCCGCCGCTTTGAGGACCGTCCGCCTCTCCACACCCTTGCCCTGCTGCATACGAGCCTCCCCGCGACGGTCCCGACCGTCTCATGAATCGTTTCAAGTAAGCGCTTGCTGGCACAAGGTACGGAGGCCCCACGGGCGCGTCAATGATTCGGACAGGATTTGATGGCGGGCCCTCGCGGGAGCCGGCCGGCGGGGGCGTCCGGCGGCCATCCGGGCCGGGAGGGAAAGCGGCAGGTCCCCGCCCCTGCGGCCGACCGGCCGAACAGCGCGGCGACGGCCGCGACGGGCCGCGCGGAAGGTCACGGTTGGGTGAAGCGCGGGCGAAGCGGAACGGGGCGGAGGGGGCGTCGGCAGGCCGTCCCGGATACGACGAAGCGGCCCGGCTCACTGTTGGTGAGCCGGGCCGCTTGATCCCGGTGGGCGATACTGGGTTCGAACCAGTGACCTCTTCGGTGTGAACGAAGCGCTCTCCCACTGAGCTAATCGCCCGGGCGCAGGAAGAACATTACCCCATGTCAGGGGGTGCCCGTGACCAGTGTGACCGCCGGGGGCCGGGCGGGCCGACCCCCGGCCCGCGTCACTGGTCCTTGATCTTCCAGGGCATCTGCAGACCGAACTTCCACAGGTAGAAGCCGGCCAGCGCGGCCACGATCACCAGGCCGACCGACGTCAGGATGATGTTGCGGCGGCGCACCCGCGGGTCCAGCGCCCGCTGGGCCGCCTCGGTGACCTTCCGCTTGGTCCAGCGCAGCACCAGCTGGGCCCAGACGAACTCGGTCGCCCAGATCGCCAGGCCGCCGAAGATCACGACCCATCCCGGGCCGGGCAGCACCAGCATCAGCGCGCCGGCCACCACCACGGCCAGGCCGACGACGAAGACCCCCACCTGCCAGCTCACGTGCAGCGCACGCCGCGCCTTCACGAACTCGGGCGCCCTCGACCCGAGCGCCCGCTCGTCCCGACGTTCGCTCTTGTCCACCGTCACCCCGTGGGCCGCGGTCACGACCTCGCCGGCCTCGTCACTCCCCGTGTTCATGCATCCCAACACTACCGGAGCGAATGACATCACCGGAATGGACGCAGGGCGCGAACGATCTCTCGGCCGGAAGAGTTACGTAATCCCACGCAAAACACTCAGAGGGGTTTACAACGGCACCGTAGGTGGCATGTCGATTTCGCCGACGTGCGAATCCCCGAGCGCACACTGAGCGAAAGGCCCTGGCGCTTATGAACACCACGGTCAGCTGCGAGCTGCACCTGCGCCTCGTTGTGTCGAGCGAGTCCTCCCTGCCTGTCCCCGCAGGCCTGCGGTACGACACGGCCGACCCCTACGCCGTGCACGCCACCTTCCACACCGGAGCCGAGGAAACCGTCGAGTGGGTGTTCGCCCGCGACCTCCTCGCCGAGGGACTTCACCGCCCCACGGGCACCGGCGACGTCCGCGTCTGGCCGTCGCGCAGTCATGGTCAGGGCGTCGTGTGCATCGCCCTGAGCTCTCCGGAGGGGGAAGCCCTGCTCGAGGCCCCGGCCCGGGCTCTGGAGTCCTTCCTGAAGCGCACAGACGCCGCCGTGCCGCCCGGCACGGAGCACCGGCACTTCGATCTCGATCAGGAGCTCTCGCACATTCTGGCGGAAAGCTAGCGAGGCCGCCGCGAAGCTGCCCGGCGCCGTCGACTCGGGGTGACGGCTCGGGCCCGGACAGCCGCATACGGATGCAGCCGCATACGGCTTGTGCATCGGCGTCGACGCCGCGGGGTTTGCCGTGGCTCGGCGCCGGTGTGCTGCGGCGGGGCTGATCGCGCAGTTCCCCGCGCCCCCTTCGCCCACCGGGGGGCCGCGCGGTGTTTCGTTGGCGGCTGCGGGGCGTCGGGGGTTGAGCGCGCCGTTCCCCGCGCCCCTGTGGGGCGCCTGAGCGCGTCGCTGGGTGGGAAGCGCTGGTGTCGCTTTAGCGTGGGAATCGAAGCCATGTGCGGAGCGGGGAGGTGCGAGGTGCGGCGGAGCCACTACCATCGGCCAGCATCGGCGGGCGCCCGCCCGACCCCCAGGCCAGGGAGCGAATCGTGCTGATCACCCATGACACCCGGTGCGCGCTGGACACCGTGGTGGATCTGGTGAACACCGCACCGGAGGACGACGCGACTCCGGACGGACTGGCGGACGTCGCCGCCCTCGAGGCGTTCGTGCGGGACCACGAGGTCAGCGAGGTCGGGGTGCTGACCGAGTTCGACCTGGCCGCGGTACGCAAGATCCGCGCCCGGTTCGCCGCGGTGTTCGCCGCTCCGGACGCCCGCAGCGCCGCCACGATGATCAACGAGCTGATCGCGGCCGCCGGCACCACTCCCCGGCTCACCGACCACGACGGCTACGACTGGCACGTGCACTACTTCGCCCCGGGCGCCTCCGTGGCCGACCACCTGGCCGCCGACTGCGGGATGGCGCTGGCGTTCTTCGTGGTCGCCGGGGAGCAGGAGCGCCTGCGCCGCTGCGAGGCGCCGGACTGCCGGCACGCCTTCGTCGACCTGTCCCGCAACCGCTCGCGCCGCTACTGCGACAGCCGCACCTGCGGCAACCGGCTGCACGTCGCCGCCTACCGGGCGCGCCGCAAGGAGGCGGCGGGCTGATCCGCCCCCGGCCGCCACGGAGAGTGACGGGAGATGCCGGGCCGACGCGGTCCCGACGGGTGACGCCGGGAACCGCGGGTACGGCTCACAGCCACAGCAGGTCGTGCAAGGCGGCCGTGAGCAGCAGACACCCGATCACCGCAAGGAAGATCATCAGCGGTGGCTGGGATAGGGCGAAGAGACATCCGCGCGGCTCGTCCTGCTGCGGCGCGGCATCGCTCTGTGTCGTGTCCAGCATCTCGCCGCGATGATGACGCATCGGACGGGCCGGACGCGATCAACACTCGTGGAAAGCGCGTGGGCACACGGAAAGCGCGATCCAACCGGTCAGAGCGTGATCATTTCCGCGCGGTCCGGGACCCCCTGTGACGCATGTGGTCCCGGGCGGTCATATGCCGTGCTTCTTGAGGATGGCCTCGATGTCGCTGAAGTCGTCGTCCCCCTGCGCGGCCGGCTTCTGCCGGGGAGCGGGGCTCTGCCCGCGGGAGGACGCCTGTCCCAGGGCGGGCGCGGAGGCGCCGGGCGCCGTGGCGGCGGGGGCGGCCGACTCCTGTGCCGCCTTGCGTTCCTTACGGGTGCCGCCGCGCCGGCGCTCCACCGTGCGGGTCGTGGCGAACAGCAGCCAGGACAGGCCCAGCACGCCGAAGCCCGCCCATGCCGTCGGGCTGAAAGCGGTGTCCGCGAGCCACTCGACGACGCCGGTCATCACCAGACCGAGCGGCACCAGCGCGTACGCGGCGATGCGGGTCGCCGTGAGGTAGCGCTTGCGGTAGGCCGTGACCACCGCGATGCCCAGGCCTGCCGCGGCGACGGCGGAGCAGACGGTCTCGGCAATCATCCGGTCCTCCAGGGCAGCGGGCGTGGTGTCACGACGGGCTTCGCTTCGTCCCTTCCATCCTGCACCCACCGCACCCGCAGCGGCCATGCCCGTGGCGGACATCAGGGACATCTCCGGGTCCCGGCTCCTCCGCAGGTGCCGGTCGGCGCACACCTGGGGGATCTCGGGGCCGGGGGCCGAGGGTGCGGGCGCGGGGCCGGATTGGGTGGTGCCGGGGCGTGGCTGGAAGACTGTCGGCCATGAGTGACTCCTCCCCCGCCCGTCCCGCCGCCCCCGTCCTCGACGTGTGGTGCGAGCTGCAGTGTTCCGACTGCCGGACCGCCCTGGACGACCTCCGCGCCCTGCGGGCCCGGTACGGCGACCGGCTGGACATCCGGCTGCGGCACTTCCCGCTGGAGAAGCACAAGCACGCCTTCGCCGCGGCCCAGGCCGCCGAGGAGGCGTGGGAGCAGGGCCGGGGCTGGGACTACGCGGAGGCCGTGCTCGGCCGGGTCGAGGAGCTGGAGCGCGGGGGCGAGGCGGTCCTGGTCGAGACCGCCCGCGAGCTGGGACTGGACGCCGACGAGGTCGACACCGCCCTGATCGACGGGCGGCACATCCTGGTGGTCGACGCCGACCAGGCCGAGGGCAAGGCGATCGGGGTGACCGGGACGCCGACGTACGTCATCGGCGGGGAGCGGCTCGACGGCGGCAAGAGCCAGGAGGGGCTGCGCGAGCGGATCGAGGAGATCGCGGACCGGCTGCTGGCCGGGCCGGACGCCTGACCCCGCCGTCCTCTTCCGCCTCGGCGGCTACACCAGCGGCTTGTACAGCGAGTACCGGGTGGTGTTGTAGCCGAGCGAGTCGTAGAGTCGCTCGGCCGGGGGGTTGTCCGCGAACACGTTGAGGCCGATGGTCCGGTTGCCCGCGGCGGCGGCCTGGGCCTCGGCGAGCAGCATGAGGCTGCGCCCGTGGCCCTGGCCCCGGTGGGCGGGGAGCGTCTCCACGTCGAACACGTACGCGCGCTCCCCGCGCACGGCGAGCCACAGCGTGCCGACCACGGCGCCCTCGTGTTCGAGGACGCTGAGGAGCATGTCCTCCGTGGCGAGGCCGTCGGGCAGCAGCGCGGCCTGGTCCGCGGCGGCCTTGGCCCGCGCCTCGGCCTCGGGCACCCCGCGCCGCGCCCACTCGCGCGCGTAGTCCGCCGAGCTCTCGGTCTGCCAGGCGCCGTACTCCTCCTCGGTCATGGGCCGTGCGCGGGTGCCGTCCGGCAGGGCGGGCGGGGTGTCGCCGAGGGCCTTCTCCATGTTCCGGTTGCGCACGACGTAGCCGAGCGCCGTGGCGAGGGCCAGGGCGGTGCCCGGTTCTGCGGGGACGGTGACCTCGATGCGGCGGCAGCCCCAGCCGCGGGCCACCTCCTCCGCCGCGAGCGCGGCCACCGTGCCCCGGCCGCGCCGGCGGTCGGGTTCGTCGATGCGCAGGCTGAGGATCCACGCCACGGCGTCGCCGAAGACGGGGTCCGTGCCGAGCCGCATCTCCCCCACCGGACGGCTGTTCACGCAGACGTGGAAGTGACGCGAACGTGTCCCGTCGGGGTTCCGCTGAAGCGGCTCGGTCGGCCGCAGGGTGGTGGTCATCAGGGGTGTTCTACCCCGCTGGGGCTTCCGGCTTCACCGGGTTTTCCGGCCCCTCACGGGTCGATGTCCGCCGCGGACCGCTCGTCGAAGATCCGCATGGCCTTGGCCGTCACCGGGCCGGGCGCGGCGGACAGTTCGCGGTCGTCGACGCGGTGCACGGCCTGTACGTCACGGAGGGTGGAGGTGAGGAAGATCTCGTCGGCCTCCCGCAGGACGTCCAGCGGCAGGTCGGTCTCCTTGGCGCCGGTCCACTCGACGACCAGGTGGCGGGTGATGCCCGCGAGGCAGCCGGAGGCGAGCGGCGGGGTGTGGATCTCGCCGTCGAGGACGACGAAGACGTTCGACCCGGTGCCCTCGCAGAGCTGTCCGACGGTGTTGCCGAACAGCGCCTCGGTGGCGCCGTGTTCGTGCGCGCGGGCGAGGGCGACGACGTTCTCGGCGTACGAGGTGGTCTTCAGGCCGGTGAGCGCGCCGCGCTCGTTGCGGGTCCAGGGCACGGTGACGACGGCCGTGGTGTCCGGGCGGCGGGTGGTCCCGCCGAGGGCGACGACGAGGGTCGGGCCCTGGTCGCCTCGGTCGGAGCCGAGCGGGCCGTGTCCGCCGGTGTAGGTGAGGCGCAGCCGGCCGAGCGGCACGGGGTTGGCCTCGAGGACGGCGGCACAGGCGCGGCGGACCTCGTCGAGGTCGGGGTCGGGCAGCCCGAGGCCCCGGGCGGAGCGGGTCAGCCGGTCGAGATGCCGGGTGAGGGCGAACGGCCGGCCGTCCACGGCCTTCACCGTCTCGAAGATGCCGTCGCCCACGGTCAGCCCGTGGTCGAAGACGGAGACGCGGGCGGACTCGGAGTCCCGCAGCGCGCCGTCGAGCCAGATCTTCACGTCTGGATCCTTTCGCTCACCTGGTACGTCCCCGACGCTACCGCGAGCAGCCGGGAAGCCTTCAGTTCGGTCTCCCGCCACTCCCCTTCGGGGTCGGAACCCCAGGTGATGCCGGCGCCCGTGCCGAACCGCAGCGCGGCCGCGCCGTCCGCGTCCCGGTCGATCCAGAAGGTCCGGATGCCGACGGCGAGCACCCCGGTGCCGCGGTCGGCGTCGACCCAGCCGATCCCGCCGCAGTACGGGCCGCGCGGGGCGGTCTCCAGCGCGTCGATGATCCGCAGCGCGCTGGACTTGGGCGCCCCGGTGACGGAGCCGGGCGGGAAGGCGGCGCGCAGCAGCCCGGGCCAGCCCTCGCCGTCGCGCAGCTCGCCGCGGACCGTGGAGACGAGGTGGACCAGTCCCGGGTGCTTCTCGACGGCGCAGAGGTCGGGGACGGTGACGGTGCCGGTGGCGCAGACCTGTCCGATGTCGTTGCGGACCAGGTCGACGATCATGACGTTCTCGGCGTAGTCCTTCTCCAGCAGGTCCGCCTCGGTCCGGCCGGTGCCCTTGATCGGCCCGGACTCGACGGCCCGGCCCTCGCGCCGGAGGAACAGCTCGGGCGAGGCGGTGGCGATCTCCACGCCGTGCCGCGGCAGCCGAATCGTTCCTGCGTACGGCGCCGGGTTGCCGCGGGCCAGCAGGGCGGTGAGGGCGTCCACGTCGGCGTCCGGGGGCACCGGCGCGGACAGGACACGGCAGAGGTTCGCCTGGTAGACCTCGCCCGCCGCTATGTGGTCGCGGATCCGGCGCACCGCCGCCGTGTACGCGGCGCGGTCGAGGGAGGACGTCCAGTCGCCGGCCGCCGGGCCGCGCCAGGCGCCCGGAGCGGGCGGCGGCACGGGCTGGGTGCGGACGTCCCGGAACCGGGCGCAGGTCAGGCGCCCCTCGAAGTCGGCGGCGACGGCCCAGAAGCCCGAGGAGTCCAGGGCGGCGGGGTCGTCGGTGACGTCGGCGAGGCCGGTGGCGACGCGGTCACCGAAGCGCGCGAGAGGTGGCAGGTCGAGCACGCCACGAGTCTATGGCGGGGGCGCACGGGTGACGTGACCACGCCCGTGAGCAGGCGCAGCGCAGCACGCTGCGCAAACGGGTTTTTGTACTGGCCCCGGAATCCGCTAGAGTTCAGTTCGTCGCCGGGACGCGCAAGCGGACCGAAACGACAGGCGGACGTAGCTCAGTTGGTAGAGCGCAACCTTGCCAAGGTTGAGGTCGCGAGTTCGAGCCTCGTCGTCCGCTCGAAGGAAGAGGGGGCTTCCCGGTCCCCTACACTCCTGGTGGAGTGGCCGAGAGGCGAGGCAACGGCCTGCAAAGCCGTCTACACGGGTTCAAATCCCGTCTCCACCTCCAAGGACGATTAGCTCAGCGGGAGAGCGCTTCCCTGACACGGAAGAGGTCACTGGTTCAATCCCAGTATCGTCCACTGGATCTCCGGATCCTGGGTCTGCGAAGATCCGAACCCCGCGCGATTAGCTCAGCGGGAGAGCGCTTCCCTGACACGGAAGAGGTCACTGGTTCAATCCCAGTATCGCGCACGCAGTGCCCGTGATCCGCTCCGCGGAGTGGTCATGGTCCCGAGGACGATTAGCTCAGCGGGAGAGCGCTTCCCTGACACGGAAGAGGTCACTGGTTCAATCCCAGTATCGTCCACACGGCTCGAAGCCCCCGGTCCCGCGACCGGGGGCTTCGTCGTGTGCCCGTCAGCTGGAGAAGAGCATGTGGCCGAAGCTCTTGTGACGGCGGTTGCCGTAGTGGCCCCCGTGCGGCGCCCCCCACGCCGGGGCCTGCGGCGCCGCGGCCGGGTAGGCCTGGGGTGCGGCCGGCGGGGGCGGGGCGGGCTGCGACCACTGGGACTCGAGCCGGGTCAGCGCCTCGAGCTCGCCGTAGTCGAGGAAGATCCCCCGGCACCCGCTGCACTGCTCGATCTGGACACCGTTGCGGTTGTACGTGTGCATGGGGGCACGGCACTTCGGACACTGCATCTTCGTCGTCAACTCCTCGCCGGTCGTACCTGCTTCGCGTATCAGCTGGACAGACTCCGTCCGGCTGTGGGCCGGTTGCACCCTACGCCGGGGAAATTCGTCTCAGTCCGCCGGGGCGGCGGCCGGTACGGACCGCATACGGGCGCAGGCGTCGACCAGCCACTCCTCCACCTCGTCCAGCGGCCGGCCCGCCGCGGCCGCCTTGGTGACGGCGCGGGCGGCGGTCTGCGCGGTGAGGGCGCGGGCCGGGACGTCCAGCGCGGGCCAGGGGTCGCCGTCGGGCGGTACGGCGGGGCCGCCGGCGGCCCGGTAGGCGGCCAGGAAGCGGTGCCAGGCGTCGGGGTCGAGCATCCCCACGGCGTACCAGGCGGCGGGGCGGGCCAGGTCCCAGACCGGCGGGCCCGCGCCGAGGTCGTCCACGTCGATCAGCCGCCACGGGCCGCCCGGGGCGGGGTCGCGTATCAGCTGGCCGAGGTGGAAGTCGCCGTGGCAGAGGCGTACGGGTCCCGGCGCGGGCGCCTCGCCGCGGGTCCATGGCGGGAGGTCCGCCCAGGCGTCCAGCACGGGGCCGGCGGCCGGGTGGCGCGGGGTGAGGTCCCGGAGGAGCGCGACGGCCCGGGCGGCCTTCTCGGGTCCGCGCAGGGGAGGGACGGCCTCGGGGAGCGGGATCCGGTGCAAGCGGGCGAGGAGGGCGCCCGCCTCCTCCCAGGGGGCGGCGTCCGGGTCGTCCGGGTCCACGGGGGTGCCGTACGGCCAGTGCGTGACCGGGCGGCCGTGCAGCTCGGCCGGGGCCGGGGCGAGCGGGGGCAGCAGGATGCCGGGGAGGCGGGCGGCGACGGCGAGCCGGAGGGCGAGCGCGGCGGCGTCGGTGCCGGGGGCGTGCGCCTTGGCCACGGCGGCGGCGTGCCGGACGACGGTGGTGTCCTCGCGGTGGGCGAGGGTGGCCGCGGTGCAGGCGCAGGCGGGGTCGCGGGCGTGGGCCGCCTCCGCGGCGCGGGCGGTCAGGGCGGGGAGGAGGTCCTCGGTCACGGGGTGAGGCTACGCGGGGCCGGCGGGCGCGTATCGGGCGCCGGGGACGAGCGCCCGGGGAAAAGCAATGCCGGCGCAGCTCCCCAGCTGCGCCGGCATCTTGCCGTCCGCCGCACCCCCGTCCCCACGGGGTTTCATGGGTGGATGTCCCCGCCCGGACCGCTCTTCCGGGCCTGGGGTCGCTGAATCAGCGCCCCAGCATCTCGCCCACGGACGACGCCTGTGTGGTCACCGTCTCCCACCCGTCGAAGACGAGGAGGAGCAGGACCGCCAGGGGCAGGGCCATGAGCGTCGCCACCAGCGGGTGCCGGCGGCCCTCGCCGCGATCCCGCGTGCGGAGCAGCGTCCGCGGTGCCGTGTACGCCATGGTCCCTTCTCCTGACCGTTTCTGTTGTCGTTGGCAGCGGCGGGCGTCCGACCTCGGGGGACGAGTGCTGCACCCGCCGCTCGACCTCAAATCTAGGGGTCCCGGGCTCCTGGCACGTCATGCCCTCGTACCGATCCATGGGCCTCCCCGAGGATGAGCGGGGCCCCGCGCCGTACTCCCCTGGGTGGAGACGGCGTCCTACGCCTCGGGGACATCCCCGAGGGGACGGCCGCCGCGGCCCGCTCCCTCCGAGGTGTCCTGGCGGGGGACGGGCTGCTCCACCAGCGCGAGCACCCGGTTCGCCATGAAACGCGCCGTGCGCACCACAGCCCCGGTTCGGGTGACTTCGCTCACTTCGACCACCCCTCGTCGTACCGCCGTCTCGACCCTGCGCCCCGCCCGCGAGGCCACCACCTCGTACGTCCGCGTCGTGTCCCCCGCGTCCACGACGATCTCGACCCGGTCACCCTTCACGCGATCAATCCCCCTTTCGTGTCGGGTGGTTGGGATCAGCCGGGACCGCCCTCGCGCGAACCCGGCCTGCTCACGCGCTCCCTGACCACTCTTCAAGTCTCCCACCGGCCACTGACAATCCGTCGCGCGGAGAGGGCGCGGCCTCTGCGCACGGACGGCTGTGGAAACGTAAGCTGTGGCACGTCACAGGACCGGGCAGCGGGGATGAACATGGCGATGATGCGCCTGAGGCGCGAGGACCCGCGCGTCGTCGGCTCTTTCAGGCTTCACCGACGGCTCGGCGCGGGCGGGATGGGCGTGGTCTATCTGGGCTCCGACAAGAAGGGGCAGCGGGTCGCGCTGAAGGTCATCCGCCCCGATCTCGCGGAGGACCAGGAGTTCCGCTCACGGTTCGCCCGCGAGGTCTCGGCGGCCCGGCGCATCCGCGGCGGCTGCACCGCCCGGCTGGTCGCCGCCGACCTGGAGGCGGACCGCCCCTGGTTCGCCACCCAGTACGTGCCCGGCCCGTCGCTGCACGACAAGGTCGCCGACGAGGGTCCGCTCGGCGCCGCCGAGGTGGCCGCCGTGGGCGCCGCGCTCTCCGAGGGGCTGGTCGCGGTGCACGAGGCCGGGGTGGTGCACCGGGACCTCAAGCCGTCCAACATCCTGCTGTCCCCGAAGGGGCCGCGGATCATCGACTTCGGCATCGCCTGGGCCACCGGTGCGTCGACGCTCACGCATGTGGGCACGGCCGTCGGCTCGCCCGGTTTCCTCGCGCCCGAGCAGGTGCGCGGCGCGGCCGTCACGCCCGCCACGGACGTCTTCTCGCTGGGCGCCACGCTCGCGTACGCGTCGATGGGCGACTCGCCCTTCGGGCACGGCAGTTCCGAGGTGATGCTGTACCGGGTGGTGCACGAGGAGGCGCAGCTGCAGGGCGTCCCCGACGCGCTGGCCCCGCTGGTGCGGGCCTGTCTGGCGAAGGACCCCGAGGAGCGGCCGAGCACGCTGCAACTGTCGCTGCGGCTCAAGGAGATCGCCGCGCGCGAGGCGCAGGGGCTCGCCGACGTCCGGCCGCCGGCGCCGCGGACCCCCGAGTCCGAGCGGGCGGGCGGCCGGCTCGCCGACACGTACCCCGACCGGGACGCGCGCCGGCAGGGCGGCCGGGCCACTCCCCCGCGCGGCGGCTCCGTCTCCCGGAGCGGCGGTCCGTCGTCCTCGCGGGGCGGCCGGAGCGTGCCCCCGTCCCGGGGCGGCGGCTCCGGGCGCGGCGGGGCGCCCCGCCAGGGCACACCGGCCCGTCCCAGGCCGCGCACCGGCACACCCTCCCGCGGCGGAACCCGCCCCGGCACCGGCACAGGCGCCCGCCGCCCGGCCTCCCGCACGGGCTCCGGCCTGCGCCCGGCGAATCCACGGCTGCTGAGGCAGCGGTTGTTCGTGTTCGTGGTGGTGACGTTGGTGGTGGCGTTCGGGATCGCGCTGGTGCAGGGGTGTCAGGGGCCGTCCTGAAGCGCGCCTCCGGGCGGAGGTGCCTACTGCTGTGGCCGCCCCGCCGTCACCGCGTAGAAGGCGACCGCCGCTGCCGCGCCCACGTTGAGGGAGTCCACTCCGTGGGCCATCGGGATGCGGACCCAGGTGTCGGCGGCGGAGAGGGCGCGGGGTGAGAGGCCCGTGCCTTCCGCGCCCAGCATCAGGGCCACCCGGTCCATCCGGTGCGGGGCCGTCTCGTCGAGGGTGCGGGCGCGTTCGTCCGGGGTGAGGGCGAGGACGGTGAAGCCGAGGTCCTGGACCGTCGTCAGGTCCTTGGGCCAGGTCTCCAGGCGGGCGTACGGGACGGAGAAGACGGCGCCCATGGAGACCTTGACGCTGCGGCGGTACAGCGGGTCGGCGCAGTCCGGGGAGAGCAGGACCGCGTCCATGCCGAGGGCGGCGGCCGAGCGGAAGATCGCGCCGATGTTGGTGTGGTCGTTGACCGACTCCATGACGACGACACGGCGGGCCGTGCGGAGCACGTCGGCGGGGTCGGGCAGCGGCCGGCGCCGCATGGAGGCGAGCGCGCCGCGGTGCACGTGGTAGCCGGTGACCTGTTCGGCGAGCGCGGGCTCCACGACGTACACCGGGGCGTCGGAGCGGGCGATGACGTCCCGCATGACGTCCACCCACTTCCGCGACAGCAGCATGGAGCGCATGGCGTAACCGGCCTCCCCGGCCCGCCTGATGACCTTCTCGCCCTCGGCGATGAACAGGCCCTCGGCGGGTTCGCGGCGGCGGCGCAGCTCGACGTCCGTGAGGTCGGTGTAGTCGTGCAGGCGCGGGTCGGCGGGGTCGTCGACGGTGATGATCTCGCCCATGTCAGCCGGCCGTCCCGTCCGGGCCGACGGCCACGACGTCGCCGATGACGATGACCGCGGGCGGCTTCACGTCCCGGGCGACGACCGTTTCGGCGACCGTGGCGAGGGTGGCGTCGACGCGGCGTTGAGCGGCGGTGGTGCCCTCCTGGACCAGGGCGACCGGGGTGTCCGGGGACTTGCCGTGCGCCACCAGGGTCTCGGCGATCCGGCCGATCTTGTCGACGCCCATGAGGATCACCAGGGTGCCGGTGAGCTTGGCCAGCGACGGCCAGTCGACCAGGGAGCGCTCGTCGTCGGGTGCGACATGGCCGCTGACCACGGTGAACTCGTGCGCCACACCGCGGTGGGTGACGGGGATGCCGGCCGCGCCGGGCACGGAGATGGAACTGGAGATGCCGGGGACGACGGTGCAGGGGATGCCGGCCTCGGTGAGGGCGTGCAGTTCCTCCATGCCGCGCCCGAACACGTACGGGTCGCCGCCCTTGAGGCGGACCACGGACTTGCCCTGCTTGGCGTGCTCGATCAGCGCGTTGTTGATGGCCTCCTGGGCCATGTACCGGCCGTACGGGATCTTCGCCGCGTCGATCACCTCGACGTGCGGCGGGAGTTCGGCGAGGAGGTCGCGCGGGCCGAGCCGGTCGGCGATGACGACGTCGGCCTCGGCGAGCAGGCGGCGCCCGCGCACGGTGATGAGGTCAGGGTCGCCGGGGCCGCCGCCGACGAGGGCGACTCCGGGTGTGCGCCTGCGGTGGTGCGGGGCGACGAGGGTGCCGTCGCGCAGGCCCTCGACCACGGCGTCGCGGACGGCCGCGGTGTGCCGGGGATCGCGTCCGCGCGCGTCGGTGGTGAGCACGGCGACGGTGACGCCCTCGCTGTGACCGGTCGCGGGGGTCCAGGCGGTGGCCTGGTCGGCGTCGTCGGAGCGGACGCACCAGACGCGGTGCTGCTCCGCCTCGGCGGAGGCGGCGGTGTTGGCGTCGGGGTCGCTGGTGGCGATCAGCGCGTACCAGGCGCCGGCGAGGTCGCCCTCGGCGTAGGGGCGGCGGTGCCAGGTGATCTCACCGGTGTCCGCCATCGCCTCCACGGAGGGCGTGGCCTCCGGCGACACCAGGTGGATGTCGGCGCCCGCCTTGATCAGGGCGGGGAGACGCCGCTGGGCGACCTGGCCGCCGCCGAGGACGACGACCCGGCGTCCGGTGAGGCGGAGGCCTATGGGGTAGGGCGGGTGTTCGGCCATCAGCTGGGGCTCCTCGGACGAGCGATGGGTCAGCGGGCACGCTGCGGCGTCGGAGCGGGCCTGACGTGGCATTTTATGCCCGAGGGCGGCGTACGTGGGGTGGGTCCGGGGAGTGGGACGGGTCTCACCGAGGGCCGGCCTCTCGGACCGGCGGGTTCCGCCACGGACGGCGTCCCCGCGCGCCCCGTGCCGACGGGGCGGGCGGGGACGTCCGTCTGCTACTTCTCCGTCACGCCCGCCGAGTCGAACGTGGCGACCTCGTGCATGGCGCGGGCCGTGCTCTGGACCAGCGGGAGCGCGAGCAGCGCGCCCGTGCCCTCGCCGAGGCGCAGGTCGAGGTCGACCAGCGGGCGCAGCCCCAGCTTGTTGAGCGCGGCCACGTGGCCGGGCTCGGCGCTGCGGTGGCCGGCGATGCAGGCCGCGAGGACCTCCGGCGCGATGGCGCGGGCGACCAGCGCGGCGGCGCCGGCGCTGACGCCGTCCAGGATCACCGGTGTCCGCAGCGACGCACCGCCGAGCAGCAGGCCGACCATCGCCGCGTGCTCGAAACCGCCGACCGCGGCCAGGACGCCGAGCGGGTCGGACGGGTCCGGCTGGTGCAGGTCGAGGGCGCGGCGGACGACGTCGGTCTTGCGGGCGAGCGTCTCGTCGTTGATGCCGGTGCCGCGGCCGGTGACCTCGGCCGGGTCGGCGCCGGTGTAGACGGAGATGAGGGCCGCGGACGCGGTGGTGTTCGCGATGCCCATCTCGCCCGTGAGCAGCGCTTTGTTGCCGGCCGCGACGAGGTCGCGGGCCGTCTCGATGCCCACCTCGACGGCCTGCTTGGCCTCCTCGCGGGTCATCGCGGGCCCGGCGGTCATGTCGGACGTCCCGGCGCGGATCTTGCGCGGCAGCAGTCCGGGCGTGGCCGGCAGGTCGGAGGAGACGCCCACGTCGACCACGCAGACCTCGGCGCCGACCTGGGCGGCGAAGGCGTTGCACACCGCTCCCCCGCCGAGGAAGTTCGCCACCATCTGGGCGGTGACCTCCTGCGGCCAGGGGGTGACGCCCTGGGCGTGCACCCCGTGGTCGCCGGCGAAGATCGCGACGGCCGCGGGCTCCGGGATCGGCGGCGGGCACTGCCGGGACAGCCCCGACAGCTGGGCGGAGATGATCTCCAGCATGCCGAGCGCTCCGGCCGGCTTGGTCATGCGCTTCTGGCGCTCCCACGCCTCGCCGAGCGCCTTGGCGTCGAGCGGGCGGATCTGCGCGACGGTCTCGGCAAGCAGGTCGTGGGGGTCCTCTCCGGGCAGGGCGCGGCGGCCGTACGTCTCCTCGTGCACCACCCATGACAGGGGGCGGCGCTTGGACCAGCCGGCCTGCATCAGCTCGGGCTCGTCCGGGAATTCGTCGACGTAGCCGACGCACAGGTAGGCGACGACCTCCAGGTGCTCGGGCAGGTCCAGGGCGCGGACCATCTCGCGCTCGTCGAAGAAGCTGACCCAGCCGACGCCGAGACCCTCGGCGCGGGCGGCGAGCCAGAGGTTCTCCACCGCGAGCGCGGAGGAGTACGGCGCCATCTGCGGCTGGGTGTGCCGGCCGAGGGTGTGGCGTCCGCCGCGCGTGGGGTCGGCGGTGACCACGATGTTCACCGGGGTGTCGAGGATGGCCTCGATCTTCAGTTCCTTGAACTGCTTGGCCCGGCCCTTGGGGAGCGTCTTGGCGTAGGCCTCGCGCTGGCGCATCGCCAGTTCGTGCATCCGGCGCCGGGTCTCCTCGGAGCGGATGACGACGAAGTCCCACGGCTGCGAGTGCCCGACGGAGGGCGCGGTGTGGGCGGCCTCCAGGACGCGCAGCAGCACCTCGTGCGGGATGGGGTCGCTGCGGAAGCCGTTGCGGATGTCCCGGCGCTCGCGCATGACCTTCAGCACGGCCTCGCGCTCGGCGTCCGCGTAGCCGGGGGCGGCCGGTCCGGCCGGCTCCGGCCGCGGCTCGGGCTCCACGCCGGCGCCCTGGGTGTCCAGGTCGTCGCCGTTCTGCGCGACCTCGGCCCCGGCGTCGGCGGCGGGGGCGGGCGGTACGGCGGCGGGGGTCTCCTCGGGGGCGGCCTGGGGCTCCGGTGCGGGGGCCTCCGGGACGGCGACGGCCTCGGCGGGCGCGGCCTCGGGGGCTGCTTCCTCGGGGACCGTCACGCCCTGCGGCGGGGTGGGAGCCAGGTGGGGCGCGGTGGGCACGGTGCCGTCCACGGGGACGAACTGGCCCAGCGGCTGGTCCGCCCCGGGCTCCAGCGGCAGGGTGCCGGGAAGCGGGGTCGCGTGCGCGGGCGTCTGCTGCGGACCCTGTACCGCCTCGGGGGCGGGCATGGGCTCCGGGGCCGCCTGGGGCTCGGGAGCGGCGGCCTGGGGTTCGACAGCGGTCGGGGGCTCCGGCGCGGCCGCGGTTTCCTCGGTGGCCGGTGCGGACTCGGGAGCCGCCGGGGGCGCGGGAGCGGCCGGTCCGGCAGGAGCGGGGGCCGTCTCGGCGGCGGGCTCCTGGGACGCCGGGGCTTCGGACTCCGCCGCGGGCGCGTGCTCCGGGGCCGCCGGCGCCTCAGTGGGGGGCACGGCGGTGCCGGCGGCCTCCGCTGCCGGGGCCTCGGGGGTCTGCGTGTCCTGCGCGGCGGCCGCGTCCGGCACCGGGGCGGTCTCGGGCGCCTCGGGGACCTGAACGGCCTCGGGCGCGGCGACCTCCGCGACGGCGGCGGGGGTTTCCCGGGGCGCGTCGGCGTCGGCCTGGACCTCGGTGTCCGGCGCACCTGCGGTCTCGTCGGCGGCCACCTGCGGCTCGGCCGCCTGCGGTTCCGCCGTCTGCGCTTCGGCCGCCTGGGCGGCAGCCGCCTGGGCCGCGTCGTCCTGCCCGTCCGCCGCGACGGCCTCCGGTGTCTGGGCCTGCTCGGGCCCGGCCACCGTCGCGCCGGTGTGCTGCGCCGCCTCGGGGGCGACCGGCGCCTCGGCCTGCGGGGCCTGGGGTTCCTGAGCCGCAGCCTCCTGCGGCGCCTCGGCGCCCTCGGCCTCCGGCACGGGCGCGCCACCGTCCGCCCGCTCAGCGGCAGGCGCGTCCTGCGCCTCGCCGGCCTCCGGGGTCACCGGCGCCTCCACAGCGCCCTCCGGAGCGACAGCGACGCCCGCCTGCTGAGCGGCCTCCGCCGCCTCGCCGGGTGCGGCGTCCCATGTCTCCGCGGCGCCACCCGTCGCCGCGTCCCCGGGCGCACCCGGCCCCGGCACGACCGGCGTGACCTGCTCGCCGTACGCCGCAGGCGTCCGCTCGCCCTCGGCGGCGACCGCGGTGCCGACCGCCTGGGTGGCGACCCGGGCGACGGCCGCCTGGGCCGCGTCCGCCGGTCCCGCGACCGGAGTCGCGCCGCCCGCGCCCTGGGCGACCCAGGGCGCGGCCTGCGGTGCCGCCGCCTCGCGTGTGCGCGGGACGTCGAGGTACTCGGGGCCGAGGGTCGGCGGGCCCGGCTGGCGGGCCGGCAGGTCGGCGGGGCCGCGGTCGGCGAGGGAGCGGACCGGGCTCGCGGACAGGTCGGGCAGCGGCGGGCCGAGGTGCAGCGGACGGCGCGGCGCGGCCGGTGAGGGGGCAGGCGCGGGCGCCGGCTGCTGCGGCTCGGGCGGGCGGACGCCGCCGAGGTCGACGGAGCCGCTGTCGCGGCCGTCCGTCTCGTGCGGGCCCGGCTGGTGGACGGTCTCGACGACCGGCTCGGGCGCGGGCGGCGCGATCTCGTTGCCCCAGGCGCCCTGGGCGCCCGGCAGCAGCAGGTCTTCGTCCTCGGCGGGACTGTCGGAGAGGTAGGTGAACGCGTCCGGCGCGGCGACGCCCGGCTGCTCCACCCTGCCTGCGTTCTCCGGCAGTCCCTCGCCCGGGACCTGGCCGGTGTCGGTCATGCGTACCCCTCGCCCATCGGTTAGTGCTCCTACGACCAGCTCACCCGGAACGGCGCACCGACCGCCCCACACTGAAGAACGAGCGTGCGTCCCCAGCGGCACGAACGGCCCGCCCGAAAAAGGCGACAAAGCCATTCACTGGCATTGTCGCGGGCGCACCGCCGTCGCGTCAGCTTGATCGGCGACGGTTCCGCTGTGGACTGCGCCACTTTGCGCGTCCTTCGGTTCCTGCCGTACCACGACCCACCCCAAAACGGGCGCGCTTTTTGGACATTGGCCGACGAAGCGTCGGGTGACCAGTGCGGTACAACGATCGGCCAGCCTACCGCGCGCAGTACGACAAACCGATCACGGGGACGGCTACGGGGCTCAGCGGCCTCGAGCGGGCAGCACCCCGCTGAGCAGGAACGCGACGCTCCGTTCCTTCTCCGTCCAGGCCCGCGTGTCGAGTTCGACGGACTGGAGGAGGGCGCACTCGACGCGGTAGCCGTGCTCCGTCAGGTTCCGGCCGATCAGTTCGGCGTCGTCGCGGGTGGCGGCGTGCGTGACGATGCGCTGCGGACGGCGGTCGGCCACGGCGGAGACCACGGCCGCTCCCCCGCCGCCGACCCGGACCACGTCGGGTTCGGGAAGGTTCTCCAGGATCTGCGGCGCGGTGCCGTGGAGGATCTGCATCTGGACGCCGTGGCGGCGTGCGGCGGCGTCGGTGCGGGCGCAGGCGTGACGGTCGCGGTCGACGGCGATGACGGCGGCCCCGGCCCGCGCGGCGTCGGTGGCGAACGCTCCGGAGCCGCAGCCGATGTCCCAGACGAGGTCGCCCAGGCCCGGTCCCAGGCGGGCGAGTTGGCCGATGCGCACGGGTTCCCGCTCGCCCTCGCCGAGGTCGCCGCCGTACTCCCCGGAGGGCAGCGTCCAGCCGCGCGGCCCCGCGGAGGGGTTGCGTCCGGCGATCCAGCCGGCGGAGTCGCCGGAGGCCACCGGGCCGCCGATGACGATCACCACGTTGGGGTCGCGCCAGGTGTGGTCGGCGGCCTTGTCGGAGGTGACGACGGTGACCTGCTCGCGGTCGGTGCCGAGTTCCTCGCAGATGACGAAGGAGCGGTGGACGCCCTCCATCAGCAGGCCGAGTTCGGCGGGTCCGGCGCCGGGCGAGGTGAGAACCGCCACTTTGGTGTGGGCCCGGCACACGTTCACGGCGCGGCGCAGGGTGCGCGGGTGGGCGACGACCACCTCCGCGTCGTCCCAGGGCATGCCGGCCCGGGCGAAGGCGGCGGCGACCGAGGAGACGGCGGGCACGACCTCGACCTCCAAGCCGAACTCCGGCGCGCGCAGGGTGCGTACGACGCCGAAGAAGCCGGGGTCGCCGTCGGCGAGCACGACCGCGGTGCCGCGGTGCGCGGCGATGCGGCGGGCGGCGAGGGAGACGGAGCCGAGGCGGATGCGCTCGGCCGCGGCGGGCACCTCGGGGAGCGCCAGGTGGTGTGCGGCGCCGGCGACCAGCGTGGCGGCGCCGAGCGCGCCGCGTGCCGCGTCGGTCAGCGGCGAGCCGTCCCAGCCGATCACCGTGACCCGGTCGGCCATCGTCGTCAGTCTCCTGAGGTTTGCGCAGGTCGTCGTCGGCTGTTCCGCCCGAAGGCGGTCTGCTGAGATTACCTGGTGCGGTCACGGGCCGCCGCGCCGGTGCGGGCCGCCGTACGCCTCTCGGACGTCAGTTCCAGTCGGTGTAGCCGGGGAAGCCGCCGCTGCCGGCCAGCTGTCCGTCCGCGCCCTCGATGTCCTCGGGCAGCAGGCTCCACACGATGTAGTCGGTGCGGACCTCGCTCCAGCCGCCGTCCTCGCCGCGGACGCGGGCTATGCAGGCGTTGCGCAGCACGCCCTCGCTGATGCAGCCGATCTTCTGGGCGACCTGCTGGGCGGCGGTGTTGTCGGCGGCGGTGCGCAGTTCGACGCGCTGGAGCTTCTGGTCGCCGAACAGCCACTGGGCGGTGGCGAGCGCGGCCTCGGAGGCGTAGCCCTCGCCGCGCGCCCAGGGGGCGACGATGTACGACAGCTCGGTGGACCGCACATGCCAGTTGGTGCGGGTGAGCCGGATGAGGCCGACCAGGCGCTGGGTGAGGAACTCGGTGACGGCGAGGTCGAGGCCGTGTCCCGCGGCGCGTTCGGCGGGGGCGTACTCGGTGATCCAGGTGCGGGCGGTGTCCTCGGTGAACGGCTGCGGGACGCCGGTCCAGGCGCCTACCTGCTCGTCGCTCATCATCGCGGCGAGGGCGGGGACGTCGTCCGCGTCGAGGGGACGCAGCACCAACCGCTCCGTGCTGAGGGAGATGTCGGGGAAGGTGCTCGTCATGCGCCGCTCCGTAACCTGAGAGACCGTCGGGTGCTGCTGAACTGCCCAGCATGCAGCATGAAAGCACCGGAACGCACCACGGGGTCCACCCCGTGCACGGAGTGGACCCCATGGGCGGCGCGAGGCCGGATCAGAAGGAGGCGAGCACCGAGCCGGCGTACTTGTCCTCGATGAACTTCTTCACCTCGGGCGAGGTGAGGAGCTTCGCGAGCTTCTTGACGCGCGGGTCGTTCTCCTGGCCCTCCTTGACGGCGAGGAGGTTGCTGTTCGGGTTGTCCTTGGCCTCCTCGAGGACCAGGGCGTCCTGGGCGGGCTTCAGGTCGGCCTCGATGGCGTAGTTGCCGTTGACCACGGCGGCGTCGACGTCGTCCAGGGAGCGCGGGGTCTGGGCGGCCTCGAGCTCCTTGAAGGTGAGCTTCTTGGGGTTCTCGGTGATGTCCGCGGGGGTCGCCGAGGTGCCGACGCCGTCCTTGAGGGTGATCAGGCCGCCCGCGGCGAGCAGCTGCAGCGCCCGGCCCTCGTTGACGGTGTCGTTCGGGATCGCGATCGTCGCACCGCTCTTCAGCTCGTCGGCCTTCTTCACCTTGTGCGAGTAGAGGCCGAGCGGCTCCAGGTGCACATCGACGACCGACACGATGTGGGTGCCGTTCTTCTTGTTGAAGTCGTCGAGGTACGGCTGGGTCTGGAAGTAGTTGGCGCCGACCGAGCCGTCCTCCGTCGCGGTGTTCGGGGTGACGTAGTCGGTGAACTCCTTGACCTCGAGGTCGAGGCCGGCCTTCTCGGCGAGGTTGTCCTTCACGAAGTTCAGGATCTCGGCGTGCGGCACGGGGCTCGCGGCGACGACCAGCGGGCCGGAGGTGTCGGTGGCGGCGTCCTTGTCCGAGCCGCAGGCGGTGAGCCCGAGGGTGAGGGCTCCGGCGGCGAGGACGGCGGTGGTGATCTTGGCGGTGTTACGCACGAAAAGTGCCTTTCCTTGGATGGTGCGACCCCGTCTTGGTGCACGGGGAGTCAGGGGGGTGAGCCGGGCCGGCTCAGGCGGCCTTGCCGACCTCGGCGGAGGCGGGCTTCTCGCCCTTCAGCAGCCGCAGCTTCGGACCGGGTCCGGAGCGGGCGCCGCGGCGGTGCAGGGCGCGGGCGGCGAAGTCGCCGGCGAACTGGATCAGCGAGATGACCACGGCGAGGATCGCGACGGTGATCCACATCAGGCCGGTCTCGAAGCGCTGGTAGCCGTAGCGGACGGCGAGGTCGCCGAGTCCGCCGCCGCCGACGGTGCCCGCCATGGCGGAGTAGCCGATGAGCGCGATGACCGTGGTGGTGGTGGAGGCGATGAGCGAGGGCAGCGCCTCGGGGACGAGGACCTTGCGGACGATGGTCCAGGTGTTGCCGCCCATCGCCTGCACGGCCTCCACGAGCCCGTGGTCCACCTCGCGCACGGCGGTCTCGACGAGCCGCGCGAAGAAGGGGATGCCGCCGATGGCGAGCGGCACGATCGCCGCCTCGCTGCCGATGGTGGTGCCGGTCACCCAGCGGGTGAAGTTCATCAGGGCGACCATGAGGATGATGAACGGCAGCGAGCGGCCGATGTTCACGATCTGCCCGATGACCTTGTTCACCACGGTGTTCTGCAGCAGTCCGCCCCTGTCGGTGAGGACCAGCAGGATGCCGAGCGGAAGGCCGCCGACGACGGCGATCAGGGTGGACCAGCCGACCATGATCAGCGTCTCGGTACAGGCCTGTTCCAGCAGCGGCTGCATCTCGGACCAGGTCACTTGGCGCCCTCCTTCACCAGCGTGGGCTCGTCGTGGTCGACGACGTCGATCTGCAGGCCCTGCTCGCGCAGGAAGCCGATGGGCACGACGTTGTCCTCGTAGCGGCCGGGCAGTTCGATGCGCATGCGGCCGACCTGGAGCCCGCCGACGGTGTCGATGGCGGCGCCGAGGATCGATATGTCGATGTTGTAGGTGCGCGAGAGCTGGGAGATGACCGGCTGGGTGGCGCTCTCGCCGTGGAAGGTCACGTCGACGACGGTGCGGTCGTCGCCGCTCGCCTCGCCGCCGACGGGGAACAGCGCGGCGGCGAGTTCCGAGCCGGGGGTGGCCAGCAGGTCGGTGACCGTGCCGGACTCGACGATGCGGCCCCGTTCCATGAGGGCGGCCGAGTCGCAGATCGACTTCACGACGTCCATCTCGTGCGTGATGAGCAGGACGGTGAGGCCGAGCTGGCGGTTGAGGTCGCGCAGCAGCTGGAGGATCGAGCGGGTGGTCTCCGGGTCCAGGGCGCTGGTGGCCTCGTCGGAGAGCAGCACCTTGGGGTCGCCGGCGAGGGCGCGGGCGATGCCGACGCGCTGCTTCTGACCGCCCGAGAGCTGGGCCGGGTAGGCCTTGGCCTTGTCGGCGAGGCCGACCAGGTCGAGCAGTTCCAGCGCCTTGCGGGAACGTTCCTTCCCGGACGTGCCGAGGATTTCCAGCGGGAGTTCGACGTTGTCCTGCACGGTGCGTGAGGACAGCAGGTTGAAGTGCTGGAAGACCATGCCGATGCGGCTGCGCGCCCGGCGGAGCTCCCGCCCGGCGCGGGGGCCGCGGCCGGCGAGCGCGGTGAGGTCCTGGCCGGCCACCGTCACGGTGCCCGAGGTGGGACGCTCCAGCAGGTTGACGCAGCGGATGAGGGAGGACTTGCCGGCGCCGGACTGGCCGATGACGCCGTAGACCTCGCCTTCGCGGACGTGCAGGTCGACGCCGTCCAGGGCGGTGACCTCGCGGCCGCGGGAGCGGTGAGTCCGATAGACCTTCGTGAGGCCCGAGGTGGTGATCACGTGGGTTTCCGTCACTGTCGAGTGCGCGGCACGTCGTGGGCGCCGGGCACGTGGCATGCAGGGAAAGGCGGCAGGCCGGCACGGCTCTCGCGGACATGCGGGAGTCCGGGAGGAGACGTGCGCGGGGCGTGGCTCGGTCGCGCGTGCGGGGCACGCGGGCGGACGTGAGCCGGCTCTCGCTTCGGGGCGCGAGGCTCAGACGGTGCGGGGGCCCTCTAGAAGGCGCGCATTCGCAGCAGACACAGACAACGAGCACCGGGCGTCATGGTCGCCTCGGTCGCAGGGATGCGGTCGCTCGTCGTGGTCATGGTGGTCAGTAAAGCAGACGTTCACTTCTGAACGGACCCGGCTGTCCGCATAGTGGACAGCCGTGGACACCCGCATCCGCACGTCAGGGCCGTACGGCGATCTCGATGTCGGCATCCGTGACCAGTGCGGACAGGGCCGACAGGTCCTTCACGACGAGGTCGGCGGTCAGCTCCTCGGCACGGTGGGTTGTGGTCAAGGCCACGGTCGTCATGCCGGCGGCGCGGCCGGCCTGGAGCCCGGCGGGGGCGTCCTCGAAGACCACGCAGTCGGCGGGGGCGACGCCGAGCATGCGCGCCGCGAGCAGGTACGGCTCGGGGTCGGGCTTGCCGCGGGTGATGTCGTCGGCGGCGACCAGCGTCTTGGGCAGGATGCCGACGGCGCCCAGCCGGGCCTCGGCGAGCCGCCGGGTGGCGGAGGTGACCACGGCCCAGCGCTCGGCCGGCAGCCCGGCGAGGAAGTCCTTCGTCCCGGGCAGCAGGCCGACCCCGCCGTCGGCGACGTCCTCCACCTCCAGCTCCTCGATGCGCGCGACGGCCTGCGGCACGACGGGGGCGGGCAGCAGGTCGGCGGCTATCTCGGCGGCCGGCCGGCCGTGCAGCTCGATCCGCGCGAAGTCCTCGGCCGTCAGCCCGTACTCGACGGCCCACCGCGTCCAGCAGCGGTTGACCGAGTCCAGGGAGGACACGAGGGTCCCGTCGTTGTCGAAGAGCAGGGCGCGCGCATGAATGGTCATGCCATCGACCCTACGGGGCGCCGGACGCGGACCGGGAACGACGGCCGCGGGGCCGACGTCGGCGCGGCTTTTCCGGCGTAATAGGCTCCCTGCCATGCTGGATGTCCTGACCGTGGTGACCGCTGTCGCCGGGCTGCTGCTCGCCGCCTGGTGCGGCTGGGCCGCCTACCGTGACCAGCCGACGAAGGACTGGCACTTCATCGGCATGGCCGTGGTCACGCTGCTGGTGCTGGTGCAGCTGGTGGTCGGGATCGTGCAGCTGGCCCGGGGCGAGAAGCCGGACCAGGGCACGACGATCTTCGTGGCGTATCTGCTGGGCTCGTTCGCCTGCGTCCCGGCGGCGGGCTTCCTGTCGCTGGGCGAGCGCACCCGCTGGGGTTCGGTGACCGTCGCCGCGAGCGGCGTGGTGCTGGCCGTGCTCGAGGTGCGGCTGTTCGACATCTGGGGAGGCTGAGGTGACCGCGACGCAGGAGAGGCCGAACCGGACGCGGCTGGCGAGCGGGCCCGGACTGCTGCTGGTCTGGCTGTACGGGGTGATGGTGGTGGGCGCCGTGTCGCGCTCGGCCTACCAGATCGCCACCGAGTTCGACCGGGCGCCGCTCGCCTACACGCTGTCCGCGCTGGCCGGCGTGGTCTACGGCTTCATCACCTACACGCTGGTGCGCGGCGGGGAGAAGGCCCGCAGGGCGGCGCTGGTGTGCTGCGCCGCCGAGCTGGTGGGCGTGCTGACCGTCGGCACCTGGACGCTGGTGGAGCCGACCGCCTTCCCCGACGCCACCGTGTGGTCCGACTACGGGATGGGCTACCTGTTCATCCCGGTGCTGCTGCCGCTGACCGCCGTGTACTGGCTGCGCCGGGCGCGCGTCCAGGAGCCGGCCGCCTGACGGGCGGCCCGCCCCCTCGGGCGGCCGCCCCTTCCGTCTCCGGTCAGGCGGTCGTCGCGTACGTCTCCGCCTGCTTCTCCAGCACGATCATCGGTACGCCGTCGGCGCCGCGGGACGTGCCCACGCGCTGGTAGCCGACCTTGCTGTAGAGGCTGAGGTTGCTCTCGCTGCGGTGACCGGCGTGCAGCCGGAAGGTGCGGGCGCCGCGCTCGCCGGCGAGGGCGGACTCGGCGGCCTTGAGGAGCCGGGCGCCGATGCCGTGGCCCTGGAGGCGGGGGTGGACGCAGAGCTTGCCGATCGCGGCGGCGCCCTCCTCGGTGATCCTGCCGTGCACCGACCCGACGATCTCGTCGCCGAGGCGCGCGACGAACACGCAGTCCTGGGCGACCTCCTCGCGGACCGAGTCGAGGGTCTGGACCAGGGGATCGATGCGGTAGTTGCCGTAGAGGGCCGCCTCGCTCTGGAAGCACAGGTACTGCAACCTGAAGATCTGCTCCGCGTCCTGCTCGGCCGCCGCAGAGATGGTCACGCTCATGCCCATGTGCGCACGCCTCCCGCTCACCTGATCACCTGTCGTCCCCCACTCCTATCCCCGTCCTCAGCCCGTCGCAACCTCCGCCGCGAGTAAACGACGCAGACATCCCAGGCATCTGGAGCGTTCCGGGCCGAGACTGCCCTGTGAGATACCCAACTCCCCTGCGATTTCCCGGTATGTCGGATCGCGCGGGGACAGCAGCGCGGCGAGCAGACCGGGGCAGCGGCCGGGAAGCCGGCGCATCGCGTCGCGCAGGGCGCGGCGGTGGGCGGCGGCGAGCGCGAGCCGTTCCGGGTCGTGCCGGCCGGCGTCGGCGGGTTCGCAGGTCAGCGCCGTCTCGCGGCGGACGGTACGGCGGAAGCGGCGGGCCTCCGCGCGCACCGCGCGGCGCAGCCACAGCGGTGGGTCGGCGGGCGGTCCGTCACGGCGGAGCCGCTCGAGAAGCCGGAGCCAGACCGCCTGTTCCAGGTCGCCGGCCTCCGTGCCGCCGCCGCTCGTCTCGGCGGCGGCCTCGGCGGCGAGCAGCGGGCCGAGCAGGGCGATCAGGTCGCGCTCGGGGAGCGGCGCGTCCGCGGGCGGCGGGTCGTGGGCGGGGAGCGGGTCGGTTCTCACACGCGCAACGACCCGTCCGCCCCGGGCGGGGTTGCCCGGGGCGGACGTACCTCACCCCTTCCGGGGCGGTGCGGGTCAGGGGTTGACGAAGTCCTCGCGGGCCAGCAGCCCGGTGTCCGGGTGGTCGGTGAAGACGCCGTCGATGCCGGTGGCGAAGTAGGCGCGGTAGGCGCCGAAGACGTCTCCGTAGGCGTCGGGGTCGGCACCCTCGCGGAACTCGGCGGGCAGGAACGGGTTCTCGTTGCGCATCGTGTAGGGGTGCAGGATCAGGCCCGCGCGGTGGGCGTCCCGGACCAGGGTGGTGGGCTCGGTGAGCCGGCCCGCGGAGTCGCGCGGGATGATCAGGTTCAGGGTGGGGCCGATGCCCTGCGCGTAGGAGGCGATCTCCTTCAGGCCCCGGGGCGTGACGAGGTCGGCCGTGGTGCGCGGGTCGCCGGACTCGACGAAGTCCCAGGGGCGGCTGCCGGCGTCGGACAGCAGCACCACCAGCGGGTTGTCCACGAGCTCGCGGAGGCGCTGGACGCTGGTCGGCTCGAACGACTGCAGGATCACCGGGGAGTTTTTGCGGTCCTTGCCGTGCTTGCGCAGCAGTTTCGCCACCCGCTCCTCCAGGCCGAGGCCGAACGCGCGGAAGTAGGTGGGGTGCTTGAGCTCGGGGTAGATCCACACCTGCTTGCCGCGCTTGCGCGTCTGCTCGTCCTGCCAGCGCAGCACCTCCTCGAAGGTGGGGATCTCCCAGCGGCCGTCGTAGAGGGTGTTGTGCGGGCGGTTGGCGGGGATGCGCTCCACGGCGCGCAGCCGCTTGAGCTCGGCGAGCGTGAAGTCCTCGGTGAACCAGCCGGTGACCTGGACGCCGTCCAGCGTCTTGGTGGTGCGGCGGCCGGCGAACTCGGAGTGGTCGGCGACGTCGGTGGTGCCGCCGATCTCCGGCTCGTGGCGGCAGACGAGGTGGCCGTCCTTGGTGGGGACGAGGTCGCCGGCCTCGACGATGTCCGCGCCCATGTCGAGGGCGAGCTGGTACGCACCGAAGGTGTGCTCGGGCCGGTAGCCGCTGGCGCCGCGGTGACCGATGACCGTCGGCACGGGCAGGCTGTCGAGGCCCCGGCCGCGTCCGTGCCCCTGCCCGGCGCCCCGGGCCGCGCGGGCCGGGCCGGCGAGCCCGAGGACGGTGCCGCCCGCGCCGAGGACCGCCGCTCCGAGCACGGCCCGCCGGCCGGACCCGCTCGCCTGTTCGTTCGACTCCGGTGTCGCCATGAACGCCTCCTGTGTCGGCTGGTGCGGTGCGGGCCGATCGTAGGTGCGCCCGGTTGACGCACGGGAGACCTCGGGCCGAACACACGGGTGATGTCGTATGACGTACGCCCCTCCTCCGGATGACGTACGTCTGTCGTATTCCGGTGGTGGTGTGACGGAGCGTCCGGTTCGTACCGGCGGGCGCGGGTACCCGGGCGGGGCGCGGGTCCGGGCGAGCCGCGTCACAGCGTGACGGCCGTGTTGCGCGCCACCCGCGGGCGCGGCCGCGCAGGTGAACCAGGGTCAAGAGTCCGTAAGACCTCGGTTAACTGCCACGAGCCCGATGTGCGCGACTCCCCGGACCGCGAGTAATGTCCTCACCTGCACAGACTCATACGGCATTCATCGACGTCCGCTTCCCACCGGAGGGCCCGTTGTCCCGCTTCGCGCTCATCAAGGCAGTGCTCGGTCCGATCATGCGCCTGATGTTCCGCCCACGGGTGGAGGGCGCGGAGCACATCCCGGGCGACGGTCCGGTGATCCTGGCCGGCAACCACCTCACGTTCATCGACTCGATGATCCTGCCGCTCGTGTGCGACCGGCAGGTCTTCTTCATCGGCAAGGACGAGTACGTCACCGGCAAGGGCCTCAAGGGGCGGCTGATGGCGTGGTTCTTCACCGGCGTCGGCATGATCCCCGTGGACCGCGACGGCGGCCGGGGCGGTGTGGCCGCGCTGATGACCGGGCGCCGGGTGCTGGAGGAGGGCAACGTCTTCGGGATCTACCCGGAGGGCACCCGCTCCCCCGACGGCCGCCTCTACCGCGGCCGCACCGGCATCGCCCGGCTGACGCTGATGACGGGCGCGCCGGTGGTGCCGTTCGCGATGATCGGCACGGACAAGCTGCAGCCGGGCGGGGCGGGGCTGCCCCGCCCCGGGCGGGTCACCGTCCGGTTCGGTGAGGCGATGGAGTTCTCCCGCTACGAGGGGATGGACCGCGACCGGTACGTGCTGCGGGCGGTCACCGACTCGGTGATGACGGAGGTCATGCGGCTGTCGGGGCAGGAGTACGTGGACATGTACGCCAGCAAGGCGAAGGAAGCTGCCTAGTCGGGCAGCGTTCCTTTCCGGCGGGCGCCGGTGGAGCTCTGCTCCGTCGGCGCCCGTCGCCGTTTCGGGGTCCCTGCGGGCGGGTGGGGGCTTGGCGCGCAGTTCCCCGCGCCCCTCAAGGGGTTGTCGGGGGGCCGGGTGCGCAGGTGTCCGCGGGTCCTGTCAGGTGTTGTCCAGCCGTTGGTGCTTCAGCATGAACCACGCTGCCGCCGAGGCTGCCAGGAGGACCGTCGCCCCTGCGCCCGCTGCCAGGGTCAGGCCGTTGACGAAGGCCTCGCGGGCCGCGTCGAGCATGGGCTCCGCCGTGGCGGGGGGCATGTGGGTCGCCGCTTCCACCGCGCTGCCCAGGGATTCGTGGGCGGCGGGTGGGGTGCCCTGGGGGGCGGGGAAGTTCCGGTAGACGCCTGTGACGATCGAGCCCAGGACGGCGATGCCCAGGGCCGCGCCCAGTTCGTAGGCCGTCTCGGAGACGGCGGAGGCCGCGCCCGCCTGTTCCTTGGGGACGCTGGAGAGGATCACGTCCGCGGTCACCGTGAAGGAGAAGCCCGCGCCCGCGCCGACCACCAGGAGGGCCGTGCCGAGCAGGGGGTAGCCGGTGGACTGGCCGATGACGGTGAGGGCGGCCAGGGCCAGGCCGATGGCCGCCAGGCCCCCGGCGACGACCGAGCGCACCGAGAAGCGGCGGGCGGTCCGGCCGGCGAGCAGGCCGGCCGCCACCGCGCCGATCGCGGCGGGCAGTTCGGCGAGACCGGCCTCGAACGGGCGTCGGCCCTGGACCAGTTGCAGGTACTGGGAGAGGAAGAAGACCAGGCCGGACAGGCCGAGGACGGTGAGGAGGTCGGCGAGCACCGCTCCGCTGAATCCCCTGCTGCGGAACAGCCGCATGTCCAGGAGCGGCTTCGGCAGGACCAGCTGGCGGCGGACGAACAGGTACAAGGCCGTCGCGCCCAGCAGGCCTGCCGCGAGGGCGGACGCGCCGAGGCCGTGGCTCGCGGTCTCCTTCACCGCGTAGACCACGCCGATCATGCCGGCGAGGGAGAGGGCCACGCTCGTGAGGTCCCACGGGCCCGGTTCGGGGGTGCGGGACTCCGGGAGGAGCTTGATGCCGACGACCACCAGGACCGCCATGACCGGCAGGTTGATCAGGAAGACCGAGCCCCACCAGAAGTGCTCCAGCAGCAGTCCGCCGAGAATCGGTCCGACCGCCGTGCCGGCGGAGGCGGTCGCGCCCCAGATGCCGATGGCGAGGCTGCGCTCGCGCGGGTCGTGGAAGAGGTTGCGGATCAGCGCGAGGGTGGCCGGCATCAGCGTGGCCCCGGCGACGCCGAGCAGGGCGCGCGCCGCGATCATCACCTCGGGCGTGTGCGCGTAGGCGTTGAGCACGGAGACCAGGCCGAACGCGGCGGCGCCGTACAGCAGGATCCGCTTGCGGCCGATGCGGTCGCCGAGGCTGCCCATCGACACGAGCAGTCCGGCGAGCACGAAGGAGTAGACGTCGCCGATCCACAGCAGCTGGGAGCCGGTGGGTGCGAGGTCCTCGCTGATGTACGGGGTGGCGAGGCCGAGGACGGTCGCGTCGACGGCCACCAGCAGGACGGCGAGCACGAGGACCGACAGGGCGAGCCAGCGGCCGGGGCGGCGCGCCGTCTCCTCGGTCGGGGTCTCCTGCCGTATGGCGCTGGTCATGATTCCTTCCTTGCCGCCGGTTCCGCCGGGCGTCGTACGCCGCCGAGCAGCAGCTCGACGATCATGTGGGTGAAGTCCTTGGGGGCGACCCGGCCCTCGGCGACCGCCCAGGCGGCGGAGGCGAGCAGGCCGTAGAGGGCCTCGGTGAGCCAGGCCGGGGTGAGGTCGATGCGGAACTCGCCGCTCGACTGGCCGCGCCGGAAGAGCGCGGCGACGCTCTCGTCGATCCTCGCCCAGCCCTCGTTCTGCTCCTCGCCCTCGAAGAGCTGGTTCTCGGAGTAGAGGAAGGCGAGCAGGCCCGCGTGCGGTTCGATCTCGGCGACCAGGCGCCGTACGGCGTCGGTGGCGGGGCCCTCGTCGGTGCGGGCGGCGGCGAGGGCGGCCTCGCACTCGGCGATGCCCAGCGCCTCCAGGGCGCGGACCAGCGCGTCCCGGCCGGCGAACTGCCGGTGCAGGGTGGCGCGGCTGATCCCTGCGGCCCTGGCGACCTCGTCCATGGTCGCGGTGGATTTGCGGGTCAGCAGGGCCGCGGCGCTGCGCAGCACGTGGTCTCGGTCGACAGCCATGAGACGACGGTACCGCACATGAGACATTCCTGTATCATGCGGGGTATGCATGTCTCACGGCTGGGGCAGGGGGCCACGGCGATCAGTGCCAGGGCAGGGCGCCTCGGTGCTGCCAGTACGTCTCGGGGGTTTCCGCCAGCGGCGCCAGGCGGGCGAGCTGGTCGTCGGTGAGGTCGACGGCCGCCGCGTGCAGGTTGGAGGTCAGCTGGAGGACCGTCGCCGCGCCGGACAGGACGACGCCCGTCCACGGTTGGCGCAGGACGACCGCGAGGGCGACGGCGTCGCAGCCCAGGCCCGTCTCCTCGGCCACGGCGCGCAGCGGCTCGGGCGCGTGCGGTGCGGCCAGGCGGCCGTTGGCCATGCCCTCCTTCACGATCACCGTGAGTCCGGCGTCGTGGGCCTCGGCCAGTGCGGCGCCCGCGGAGGTCTCCAGGACGTTGTAGGTGGACTGGACCGCGCGGAAGAGGGGTTCGCCGTCGACGGTGACGGCGAGGGCCGCGCGGACGGCGTCCGCCTGGCGGGGGCCGCTGGTGGAGAAGCCGACGGTCACACCCTGTGCCGCCGCCTCGGCGAGGCGGGCGTGCAGATCCTTGTCGGTGAGGGCCGGGCTGTCCGGGGTGACCGAGTGGATCTGGTAGAGGTCGAGGCGGTCGCCGAGGATCGCGCCGCTCTCGGCGCGCTGGCGTTCGTACGCGGCGAGGGAGTGGTCCTTGACCTCGTGACGCTCCGCGTCGGTGGTCCAATCGGCTGTGTAGGTGTAGCCCCACTTGCTGCCGACGACCACGTCGGCGGCGTCGGGGCGGCTCTTCAGCCAGTCCGCGAGGAACTCCTCGCTGCGGCCGTAGGAGCGGGCCGCGTCGATGTAGCGGACGCCTTGGGCGTAGGCGGCGTCGAGGAGTTCGTGGGTGCGGGTGCGGAGGTTCTCGACCGTGCGGTCGTCGCCTTCGCCGAGGTCGGCGGCCCGGTCGAGGGTGATGTAGCCGGGGCGGCCCACCGCGGCGAGGCCCAGGCCCAGGTGGGCGGTGGGGGTGGTGGCGGTGGCCAGGCGGGAGAAGGGCATGTCGGCTCCGTCGGTCGGCTCCGGTTCGGCGGTGTCAACGTAACCCGAGTTGCGGCTGCCGCCTCGCCTATGAGCCCGGGACGTGCCGAGGCGCGGCGGGTGCGGGGGTCCCTCCGGGGCGCGGGGCGTGCGGCCGCGTGGGGGTTCGCCGCGCAGTTCCCCGCGCCCCTGAAAGGGTGTTGCGCGTGCGGCCGCGTGGGAGTTCGCCGCGCAGTTCCCCGCGCCCCTTCAGGGCGCTTCGCCTACTGCTTCTTCGCGGTCGACCACGTGTGCTGGAGGGACACGTTCTCCTTCAGTTCCGCGAGCTGGACCGCCACCGCGCCGGGGGCCGTGCCTCCCCTGCCGTTGCGGGAGGCCAGGGCGCCGGGGACGTCGAGGACCGAGCGGACCTCGGGAGTGAGGTGGGCCGAGATCTTCGCGAACTGCTCGTCCGTGAGGTCGTTCAGTTCCTTGCCCTCCGCCTCGGCGACCTTCACGCACTCGCCGGCCACCTCGTGGGCGACGCGGAAGGGCACGCCCTGGCGGACCAGCCACTCGGCGATGTCGGTGGCGAGGGAGAAGCCGGCGGGCGCCAGTTCCTCCATGCGCTCGCGGTGCACGGTGAGCGTGGCCATCATCCCGGTGAACGCGGGCAGCAGAATCTCCAGCTGGTCGATGGAGTCGAAGACCGGCTCCTTGTCCTCCTGGAGGTCGCGGTTGTACGCGAGCGGGAGGGCCTTGAGGGTGGCCATCAGGCCCGTGAGGTTGCCGATCAGGCGGCCGGACTTGCCGCGCGCCAGCTCGGCGATGTCCGGGTTCTTCTTCTGCGGCATGATCGACGAGCCGGTGGAGAAGGCGTCGTGCAGGGTCACGAAGGAGAACTCCTTCGTGTTCCAGATGATGACCTCCTCGGCGATCCGGGAGATGTTCACGCCGATCATCGCGGTGATGAAGGCGAACTCGGCGACGAAGTCCCGGGAGGCCGTGCCGTCGATGGAGTTGCCGGCGCTGCCGTGCTCGAAGCCGAGGTCCTTGGCGACCGCCTCGGGGTCCAGGCCGAGGGAGGAGCCCGCCAGGGCGCCGGAGCCGTACGGGGAGACGGCGGTCCGCTCGTCCCACTGGCGCAGCCGCTCGGCGTCCCGGGAGAGGGACTGCACATGGGCGAGGACATGGTGGGCGAAGAGCACCGGCTGGGCGTGCTGGAGGTGGGTGCGGCCGGGCATCGCCACGTCCGGGTGGGCCTCGGCGAGCCCGATCAGCGCGTCCTGGAGGTCGGCGATCAGACCGCCGATGGTGCGGGCATGGTCGCGTAGGTACATCCGGAAGAGGGTGGCGACCTGGTCGTTCCGGGACCGTCCGGCGCGCAGCTTGCCGCCGAGGTCCGGGCCGAGCCGCTCCAGGAGGCCGCGCTCCAGGGCGGTGTGGACGTCCTCGTCGGCGATGGTGCCGGTGAAGGTGCCGGAGGCGACGTCGGCCTCGAGCTGGTCGAGTCCTTCGAGCATGCGGGTCAGCTCGTCCTCGGTGAGCAGGCCCGCCTGATGCAGCACGCGCGCGTGGGCGCGGGAGCCGGCGATGTCGTAGGGGGCGAGCCGCCAGTCGAAGTGGACGGACGCGGACAGCTTCTCCAGGGCCTCGGCGGGACCGTCGGCGAAACGGCCGCCCCAGAGCCGGACGTCACCGCTGTTGCTGCTCACTGCGTGCTCCTCGAGGGTTCCGGATGTGCCGCCGCCTCCCCACGGGCGCGTGGAGAGGCGGCTGTCAGGCTAGTGCGTGTGATGGGTCGTCAGGCGCTGCGGCTCAGGCGAGGTCGCGCTTGGCCGCGATCTTCGACGACAGGCTGTAGATGTCGATGAAGCCCTTGGCCGCGGCCTGGTCGAAGGTGTCGCCGGTGTCGTAGGTGGCCAGGTTGAAGTCGTACAGGGACGACTCCGAGCGCCGGCCGGTGACGACGGCGCGGCCGCCGTGCAGCGTCATCCGGATGTCGCCGTTGACGTGCTGGTTGGCCTCGGCGATGAAGCCGTCGAGGGCGCGCTTCAGCGGGGAGAACCACTGGCCGTCGTAGACCAGCTCGCCCCAGCGCTGCTCGACCTGCCGCTTGTAGCGGGCCAGCTCGCGCTCGACCGTGACGTTCTCCAGCTCCTGGTGGGCGGTGATCAGGGCGATCGCGCCGGGGGCCTCGTAGACCTCGCGGGACTTGATGCCGACGAGGCGGTCCTCGACCATGTCGATCCGGCCGATGCCCTGGGCGCCGGCGCGCTCGTTGAGCTGCTGGATGGCCTGGAGGACGGTGACGGGCTTGCCGTCGATGGCGACCGGGACGCCCTCCTTGAAGGTGATGACGACCTCGTCGGGCTCCCGGGGCACGGCCGGGTTCTGCGTGTACTCGTACACGTCCTCGATGGGCGCGTTCCAGATGTCCTCGAGGAAGCCGGTCTCGACGGCGCGCCCGAAGACGTTCTGGTCGATGGAGTACGGGGACTTCTTGGTGGTGGCGATCGGCAGGCCCTTGGCCTCGCAGAAGGCGATGGCCTTGTCCCGGGTCATCGCGTAGTCGCGGACCGGGGCGATGCACTTCAGGTCGGGGGCGAGGGCGACGATGCCGGCCTCGAAGCGGACCTGGTCGTTGCCCTTGCCGGTGCAGCCGTGGGCGACGGTGGTGGCGCCGTGCTTCTGCGCGGCGGCGACGAGGTGCTTGACGATCGTCGGCCGGGACAGCGCGGAGACCAGCGGGTAGCGGTCCATGTAGAGGGCGTTGGCCTTGATCGCCGGGAGGCAGTACTCCTCGGCGAACTCGTCCTTGGCGTCCGCGACCTCGGCCTCGACGGCACCGCAGGCGAGCGCGCGCTTGCGGATGACGTCCAGGTCCTCGCCGCCCTGGCCGACGTCGACCGCAACGGCGATGACCTCGGCGCCCGTCTCCTCGGCGATCCAGCCGATGGCGACGGAGGTGTCCAGACCGCCTGAGTAGGCGAGTACGACGCGCTCGGTCACGGGTTTCTCCTCACAGTGCATTCGCTGATATGCATGAGTATGCAGGAGTCCGCATGATTCGTCAATTCGCCTGGTCGCGGGGTGCCTGCCGGGACCGCACCGCGGTTATTTCGCGCAGCAGTTGAACGCGGGAAACCGCTTGCGCGTACTGCTCACCGGACGCAGGCGCCGCGTCCCTCCACCGAGACACCCCCGACCCCGAGTGAGGCATTCGCATGTCCAGGGCTCTTCCGAAGTACAACAAGCGCCGTGTCGGCCTGGCCGGCGGCGCCGCCGCCGTGGCACTGACCGGCGCCGTGATCGCGGGCACCGCGCTCGCGGGCGAGTCGTCCGACGGCGGCGGCGCGGACGCCAGGACCCTGGCCGGACCCGGCACGATCTCCTGCCCGGACGTCGCCTCGCAGCTCCCCGCCGTCCCCGCCTCGGCGCAGGCCGATGTCACCCGCAACCTGGCCCTGCTCGACCAGCAGATCGCCGAGGCGAACAAACGCCTGGTCGACACCGTCGGCCAGGGCGGGCCCAACTTCGTCCAGAACGCCATCCTCGGCCCCCTCGAGGACAAGCGGATCGCCACCGTCAACCGCATCGCCACCGCCATCGGCCGCACCGCCGACCGCCCCGCCGGCCTGGACTCCCTCGCCGCCTGCTCGCTCGACGCGCAGGGCGACCCGGCCGCTCCGGGACAGGAGGAGACCGGCGGCGCCGGGACCGCCGCGCCGCCCGCCGAGGACGCGGGCGGCGACACGGGCGCGGGCGGCGGTGACGCGGGCGCCGGCCAGGGCGGGGACGCCACAGGCGCCGGCACGATCTCCTGCCCGGACGTCGCCTCGCAGCTCCCCGCCGTCCCCGCCTCGGCGCAGGCCGAGGTCACCCGCAACCTGGCCCTGCTCGACCAGCAGATCGCCGAGGCGAACAAACGCCTGGTCGACACCGTCGGCCAGGGCGGGCCCAACTTCGTCCAGAACGCCATCCTCGGCCCCCTCGAGGACAAGCGGATCGCCACCGTCAACCGCATCGCCACCGCCATCGGCCGCACCGCCGACCGCCCCGCCGGCCTGGACTCCCTCGCCGCCTGCACGCTCACCAAGTGACGTGACAGGCGCTGTGGCCGCCCCGTTCAAGCGCCGGCCGGGGCGGCCACGGTCCGCTTCCCGCCGGGCAGCACCGCCAAATGCTTAGACAGGCGAAAGATCTGCCCGGATAATCGGTGGACATGGGAAAAACGTATGAGCGCATCGACGGGCGTCTCCGCACCTTCATCGAGGAGCAGCCGGTCTTCTTCACCGCCACCGCTCCGCTGTCCGCCGACGGCACGGTCAACCTCTCCCCCAAAGGGCTCAAGGGTTCCTTCGCGGTCCTGGACGACCTCACCGTCGCCTACCTCGACTTCGCGGGGTCCAACGCCGAGACCGTCGCCCACCTCCGGGAGAACGGCCGGATCACCCTGATGTGGTGCGCCTTCCAGGGACCGCCGAACATCGTGCGCGTGCACGGCCGCGGGGAACCCGTGTTCCGCGACGACCCGCGGTTCAAGGAGCTGCTCGGCCACTTCCCCGGCATCGACCCGTGGACCCACGGACTGCGCGCGGTCGTGGTCGTGCGCGCCGAGCTGATCCGGGACACCTGCGGCTACGCCGTGCCCTACATGGCGTACGAGGGCGAGCGGGACCTGCACGAGAGGCGGTTCGCCAGGGAGGACGACGCCTCCCTCGACGCGTACTTCACCAAGAAGGAGCACGTCGCGACCAGCCTGGACGGACTTCCCGGGCTGCCGTTGCCGCTGCCCCCGTCCAGCATGTGAGCCATGCGCCCACGTCACGTCTCCGTCGCCGTCCTCGTGTCTCTGTCCCTGCTCTCGCTCGGCACCGCGCGGCGGCCCGCGTCGCCGTTGCCGGAGCGGATGGCGGACACCGGGGGCGGCACCCAGATCGTCACAGCCGTAGCGGCGCGGACCGGGTCCACCACCGGCACGCTCACCTGGTGGGACCGCAAAGGCGGACGCTGGGTGGCGGCCGGGTCCGCGAAGGCCCGCTTCGGCGCGAACGGACTCGCCGAGGGCACGACCCGGAAGCAGGGCACGAACACCACCCCCACCGGGCTGTACGGCCTGCCGTACGCCTTCGGCATCGAGGCGGCCCCCTCCGGCACCCGGTACAGCTACCGGCCCGTGCGGCAGAACTCCTGGTGGTGCCAGGACAACGACTCGCGTGTCTACAACCGCTGGACGGAGCCCCGGGCGGCCGACTGCCGGGCGAGCCGGGCCGAGCACCTGATCACCTACCGCACGCAGTACGCCCACGCCCTGGTCGTGGACTTCAACTACCGCCGTCCGGTGCGCGGCCGGGGCGCCGGCATCTTCCTGCACGTCAACGGCCGGGGCGCCACTGCGGGTTGCGTGTCCGTGCCGAAGAGCGCGATGCGGAAGATCCTGCGCTGGGCCGACCCCGCGCGGGCCCCCCACCTCGCGATCGGGACCACCGGCGGGCGCACCGCGATCACCCGTTACTGAACCAGGCGGCGCATTCACGGTTTCCGCTGAACACTCCGGCCTGGCGGCACGTATGTGAGGGCCAAGGGCCGAGTCCCACGGAGGAACCGTGACCACCACGCTCGCCGGCGGCCGTGCCGCCCGCCGCCAGACGATGCGCCGCATCCGTCCGCGCCGCTCCCCCGCCGTCCCGCTGCTGCTCGCCGTGGGTGCGGGAGCGGTGGCCGTGCTGTGGCTCTGGTGGACGAGCACGCCGTCCATCGCGGACACCACCGGCAGGATCATCGCCGCCGGCCGGATCACCGGCCTGCTCGCCGGATACCTGATGGCCCTGGTCGTGCTGCAGATGGCGCGGGTGCCCGCGCTGGAACGGCGGGTCGGCTCGGACCGGGTCGCCCGCTGGCACGCGATGAGCGGCCGCTACACCGTCAGCCTGGTCATCGCCCATGTCTTCCTGATCATGTGGGGCTACGCCCGGCAGGCCGGCAGGACCCTCGCCGACATCGTGTCGCAGACGGTCACCTCCGTCACCACGCTGCCGGACATGGGCAAGGCCGCCGTCGGCACCGGACTGCTGTTCGTGATCGCCTTCCTGTCGGTCGGCCCGGTCCGGCGCCGGCTGCCGTACGACGGCTGGTACCACGTGCACCTGCTGACGTACGCGGCGGTGTTCCTGACGTTCTGGCACCAGATCACCACCGGCAACGAGTTCGCCGTCACCCCGTCGGCGAAGACCTTCTGGTACGGGTTGTACGGCGCCGTGACCGTGCTGGTCCTGTGGTACCGGATCCTCACCCCGATCCGGCTGAACCTGCGGCACCGGCTGCGGGTCCAGGCCGTCATCGAGGAGACGCCCGGCGTCGTGTCGGTGCTGATCGGCGGGCGCAGGCTGCACCGGATGGGCGCCGAGGCCGGGCAGTTCTTCCGCTGGCGCTTCCTGGCGCCCGGGATGCGGTTGAGCTCCCACCCGTACTCGCTGTCCGCCGCGCCCCGTCCGGACATGCTGCGGATCACCGTCAAGGCGATCGGCGACCACAGCTCCCGGCTGCGCGAGCTGGAGCCCGGCACCCGGGTGTGGGCGGAGGGCCCCTACGGGGCGCTGACCGCGCAGCGCCGCAGCCGCGGCAAGGTGCTGCTGGTCGCCGGCGGGGTGGGCATCACCCCGATGCGCGCCCTGTTCGAGACACTGCCCGGCGCCTCCGGCGACATCACCCTGCTGTACCGGGCCAACAGCACGCAGGACCTGGCGCTGTGGGGCGAGCTGGCGAAGATCGCCGACGAGCGCGGCGCCCGGCTGATGTACGCGGTGAACAGCCCCGACGGGGAGCGCCCGGACATCTCGGCGGAGAGCCTGCGACGCAAGATCCCCGACATCGACCGCCACGACGTCTTCATGTGCGGGCCGCCCGGATTCGCCCAGCAGGTGTACGCGGCCCTGCGGGACGCCGGGGTTCCCGCGCGCCGGATCCACCACGAGTCGTTCGAGATGTGAGCGGCGGGCCGTCGGCCCCGATCGCCCGTTACCCATCAGGAGCTTGAGAAGCGATGAGGAAGAGTCACCCCGTCCGGCGCGCCGTGCTGGCGACCGCCGCCACCGTCTCCGGGATCGTGCTGCTGCTGTCGCTGAAACCCGCGTCCGACCCGGGGTCGGCCGAGGCGGCGGGCGGCGCACCGCCCGCCGCGGAGTCCGTACAGGGCGGCGCCCGGCCCATCGGGGACGGCACGGTCACCGGCGACGCGGCGCAGACCCAGTACGGGGCGGTGCAGGTACGACTGACCGTCAGCGGCGGCAGGATCACCAAGGCCGAGGCTGTCCAGGCCCCCAAGGGCGGCCAGAGCGACCAGATCACCTCCAACGCCGTGCCGAAGCTGAACCAGGCGGCCGTGCAGGCCGGCACCGCGGACATCGACGCCGTGTCGGGCGCCACGTACACCAGCGCCGGCTACAAGGAGTCCCTCCAGTCGGCCCTGGACAAGGCCGGTGGCTGACACGGTGACGGACCCCGTTGAGGCGCCCGCCGCGGCGCGTCGTGTGGTGGAGACGATGGGGACCGTCTTCTCCCTCGACGTCCGCGGCGGGGAACCCGGCGCGGTGCGCGCGGCGCTGGAGGAGGCCGCCGCCGGACTGGTCCGGGTCGACGAGGTGTTCAGCACCTACCGCGAGGACACCCAGATCTCCCGGCTGGCGCGCGGCGAGCTGGACGTCGGGCAGTGCGCCCCCGAGGTCGCCGAGGTGCTGGAGCTGGCCGCGGAGGCGGAACGGATCAGCGACGGCTGGTTCAGCACCCGGTACCGGGGGCGGCTCGACCCGACCGGGATCGTCAAGGGCTGGGCCACCGAGCGCGCCGCCCGGCAGCTGCTGGCGGCCGGGGCGTCCGGGGTGAGCGTCAACGGCGGCGGCGACGTCCAGCTGCTCGGCTCGCCGGGCACGGGCCGGCCCTGGCGGGTCGGCGTGTCGGACCCGCTGCGCCCGGGCGGCCTCGCCGCGGTGGTCTCCGCCGCCGGGGCGCGGGAGCTGGCGGTGGCCACGTCCGGCACCGCGGAGCGGGGCGACCACATCGTGGACCCGCGCACGGGCCGCTCGGCGGTGACCGACCTGGTCGCGGTGACGGTGGTCGCTCCCCGCCTGACCTGGGCGGACTGCTGGGCCACGGCGGCCTTCGCGATGGGCTCCCGAGAGGGCCTGCGCTGGCTGGACGCCCTCCCCGACACGGAGGCCCTGCTGATCACAGCAGGCGACGAGGTCCGCTGCACGGCGAACCTCGCCGACTGGCTGGGCTGAGGGAGACACCCCCAGGGGCGCGGGGAACTGCGCGCCGAGCCCCCACGGCGGGGCACCCGGCGACGAAGGCAACCGCCCCCTCAGTGGCCGTTCTGAGCCAACCGCAGCAAATGATCAGCCAGAGCCTGCCCACCCGTAGGCTCCCGGCTGATCAGCAACAACGTGTCATCCCCGGCAATGGTGCCGAGAATGTCGTGCAACTCGGCCTGATCAATGGCGGACGCCAAGAACTGCGCCGCCCCCGGAGGCGTCCGAAGCACGACAAGATTCGCGGAGGCCTCCGCGGAGATCAGCAGCTCCTGTGAGAGCCTCCGCATCCGCTCTTCCTTGGCGGACTCCCCGAGCGGCGCACGCGGCGTGCGGAACCCGCCCTCGCTCGGCACCGCGTAGATCAGATCCCCTTCGTGGTTGCGGATCTTCACCGCGTTCAGCTCGTCGAGGTCGCGGGAGAGCGTCGCCTGGGTGACGCTCAGCCCGTCGTCGGCGAGCAGCTTCGCGAGCTGGCTCTGCGACCGCACCGGCTGCCGGTTGAGGATGTCCACGATCCGGCGGTGCCGCGCGGTACGGGTCTGCGGCACGGCGGGCCCGGCCTGCCCCGCCGTCCGCTCCTGATCCTGCTCCTGGCTCATCGTCGTCTCATTCTCCGGATCGTCCTTCCCCGCCCGCGCGTCCGGCGGCGTCCAGGATGCCGGGCAGCGCCCCGAGGAGCGCGGCCACCGCGTCGTCCCCGAGGTTCAGCGGCGGCATGAGCCGGACGACGTCAGGGGCGGCGGCGTTCACGAGGAACCCGGCGTCCTGAGCCGCCTGTTGCGCCTGGGGCGCGAGCGGCTCGGTGAGCACGATACCCAGGAGCAGACCCGCTCCCCGGACGTGGTCGACCAAGGGGTGCCCGAGGCCCTCGATTCCCTCGCGCAGCTTCTCGCCCTGCCGCTTGGCGTTCTCCAGCAGTCCCTCGCCGGCGATGGTGTCGAGCACCGCGAGTCCGGCGGCGCAGGCGACCGGGTTGCCGCCGAAGGTCGTGCCGTGGTGGCCGGGCCGGAGCAGCTGGGCCGCGCGGCCGAAGGCGACGGTGGCGCCGAGCGGCAGCCCGCCGCCGAGCTGCTTGGCGAGGGTGACGACGTCCGGCAGGACGCCCTCGTGGGCCTGGTACGCGAACCAGTCGCCGGTCCGGCCGACGCCGGTCTGCACCTCGTCCAGCACGAGCAGCGCGCCCTTGGCGGCCGTGATGGCGCGGGCCGCCTTGAGGTAGCCCGTCGGCGGGACCACGACGCCCAGCTCGCCCTGGATGGGTTCGAGGATGACGAGGGCCGTGTCCTCGGTGACGGCCGCGTCCAGCGCCTGGGCGTCGCCGAACGGCACGTGGGTGACGTCTCCGGGCAGCGGCAGGAACGGCTCCCGCTTGCCGGCCTGCCCGGTGAGCGCGAGGGCGCCCATGGTGCGGCCGTGGAAGGCGCCCTCCGTCGCGACGACGTGGGTGCGTCCGGTGAGGCGGCCGATCTTGAAGGCGGCCTCGTTGGCCTCGGCGCCGGAGTTGCAGAAGAAGACCCTGCCGTCCCGGCCGAAGAGCTGGAGCAGCCGCTCGGCGAGGGCGACGGTCGGCTCGGCGAGGAAGAGGTTGGAGATGTGGCCCAGGGAGGAGATCTGCCGGGTGACGGCCTCGACGATCGCCGGGTGGCCGTGACCGAGGGCGTTGGTGGCGATGCCGCCGACGAAGTCGAGGTACTCCTTGCCGTCGGCGTCCCAGAGCCGCTGTCCTTCGCCGCGCACGAGAGGGAGGCGGGGCGTGCCGTAGTTGTCCATCAGCGCGCCCTGCCACCGGGCGGTCAGTTCCGCGTTGCTCACGACTCCCCCTGTTCGTCGGGCACGACCATGGTGCCGATGCCCTCGTCCGTGAAGATCTCCAGCAGGATCGAGTGCTGGACCCGGCCGTCGATGACGCGGGCGGTGTTCACGCCGTTGCGCACGGCGTGCAGGCAGCCCTCCATCTTGGGCACCATCCCCGAGGACAGCTCCGGCAGGAGCTTCTCGAGCTGCGACGCGGTGAGACGGCTGATCACCTCGTCGCTGTTCGGCCAGTCCTCGTAGAGGCCCTCGACGTCCGTGAGGACCATGAGGGTTTCGGCGCCCAGAGCAGCAGCGAGTGCCGCAGCCGCCGTATCAGCATTGACGTTGTAGACATGGTGGTCGTCCTGGGAGCGGGCGATCGACGAGACGACCGGGATGCGGCCGTCGGCGAGCAGGGCCTCGATCGCGCCCGTGTCGATCTCGGTGATCTCGCCCACCCGCCCGATGTCGACCAGCTCTCCGTCGATCTCGGGCTGGTGTTTGACTGCGGTGAGGGTGTGCGCGTCCTCGCCGGTGAGGCCGACGGCGAGCGGGCCGTGCCGGTTGAGCAGTCCGACCAGCTCGCGCTGGACCTGTCCGGCGAGCACCATGCGTACGACGTCCATGGCGTCCTCGGTGGTGACGCGCAGGCCGGCCTTGAACTCGCTGACGATGCCGTGGGTCTCGAGCGCGCGGCTGATCTGCGGGCCGCCGCCGTGCACGACGACGGGTTTCAGGCCGGCGTGCCTCAGGAAGACGACGTCCTGGGCGAACGCGGCCTTCAGTTCCTCGTCGACCATGGCGTTGCCGCCGAACTTGATGACGACGGTCTTGCCGTGGTGCCGGGTCAGCCAGGGCAGGGCCTCGATGAGGATCTGGGCCTTGGGCAGCGCGGTGTGCTTACGGGTGCCGGTCATGAGGAATAGGCGCTGTTCTCGTGGACGTAGTCGGCGGTGAGGTCGTTGGTCCAGATGGTGGCGGTGGCGTCGCCGGCGGCCAGGTCGGCGACGATGTGCACCTCGCGGTAGCGCATGTCGACCTTGTCGCGGTCCTCGCCGACGCCGCCGTTCTTGCACACCCAGACGCCGTTGATGGCGACGTTCAGCCGGTCGGGCTCGAAGGCGGCCTTGGTGGTGCCGATGGCGGAGAGGACGCGGCCCCAGTTGGGGTCCTCGCCGTGGAGGGCGCACTTGAGGAGGTTGTTGCGGGCGATGGAGCGGCCCACCTCGACGGCGTCGTCCTCGGAGGCGGCGCCCACGACCTCGACCTTGATGTCCTTGCTGGCGCCCTCGGCGTCGCGGATGAGCTGCTGACCGAGGTCGTCGCACACCTGCCGCACGGCCTCGGCGAAGTCGTCGTACTCCGGGGTGACGCCGGAGGCGCCGGAGGCGAGCAGCAGCACGGTGTCGTTGGTGGACATGCAGCCGTCGGAGTCGACGCGGTCGAAGGTGACCCTGGTGGCGGCGCGCAGCGCCTTGTCCAGGGTCTCGCTGTCGACGTCGGCGTCGGTGGTGAGGACGACGAGCATGGTGGCGAGGCCGGGGGCGAGCATGCCCGCGCCCTTGGCCATGCCGCCGACGGTCCACCCGTCCCGGCCGGCCACCGACGTCTTGTGGACGGTGTCGGTGGTCTTGATGGCGATGGCGGCCTTCTCGCCGCCGTGCTCGGAGAGCTGGGCGGCCGCGGTCCCGACGCCGGGGAGCAGCTTGTCCATGGGGAGCAGGACGCCGATGAGCCCGGTGGAGCAGACGGCGACCTCGCCGGCGCCCACGCCCAGCACCTCGGCGGCCTTCTCGGCGGTGGCGTGCGTGTCCTGGAAGCCCTTGGGCCCGGTGCAGGCGTTGGCGCCGCCGGAGTTGAGGACGACGGCGGCGAGCTGCCCGCTCCTGAGGACCTGCTCGGACCAGAGCACGGGCGCGGCCTTGACGCGGTTGGAGGTGAAGACGCCGGCGGCGGCGCGTCGGGGGCCGTTGTTGACCACGAGGGCCAGGTCGGGGTTGCCGTTCTCCTTGATCCCGGCGGCGATGCCCGCCGCCGTGAATCCCTTCGCTGCCGTCACACTCACGGCGCAACTCCGATCGTCGTCAGCCCCGTGGTCTCGTCGAGACCCAGGGCGATGTTCATGCTCTGGACGGCACCGCCCGCGGTGCCCTTGGTGAGGTTGTCGATGGCGCTGATCGCGACGATCCGGCCGGCGGCGGCGTCGTGGGCGACCTGCACCTGGACGGCGTTGGAGCCGTACACGGAGGCGGTGGCGGGCCACTGTCCCTCGGGCAGAAGGCGCACGAACGGTTCGTCGGCGAACGCCTTCTCGTAGGCGGCGCGCACGGACTCGGCGGTGACGCCGGGCCTCGCCTTCGCGGAGCAGGTGGCGAGGATGCCACGGGGCATCGGCGCCAGGGTGGGTGTGAAGGAGACGGTGACGCGCTCGCCGGCCGCCGCACTGAGGTTCTGGATCATCTCGGGGGTGTGCCGGTGCCCGCCGCCCACGCCGTACGGCGTCATGGAGCCCATGACCTCGCTGCCCAGCAGGTGCGGCTTGGGCGACTTGCCCGCGCCGGAGGTGCCGGACGCGGCGACGACCACGGCCTCGTTCTCGGCGAGCCCGGCGGTGTAGGCCGGGAACAGGGCGAGGGAGACGGCGGTGGGGTAGCAACCGGGCACCGCGACACGCCTGGACCCCTCCAGCGCGGCGCGGCCGCCCGGCAGTTCGGGCAGGCCGTAGGGCCAGGTGCCGGCGTGCGGGGAGCCGTAGAACGCCTCCCAGTCGGCGGCGTCCTTCAGCCGGAAGTCGGCGCCCATGTCGATCACCAGCACCTCGTCGCCGAGCTGCTCGGCGACGGCGGCGGACTGGCCGTGCGGCAGGGCGAGGAAGACGACGTCGTGCCCGGCGAGCGCCTCGGGGGTGGTCGGCTCCAGCACCCGGTCGGCCAGGGGGAGCAGGTGCGGCTGGAGCGCGCCCAGCCGCTGTCCGGCGTTGGTGTTCCCGGTCAGGGCGCCGATCTCGACCCCGGGGTGGGTCAGGAGCAGACGCAGCAGCTCACCGCCCGCGTACCCGCTCGCTCCGGCCACCGCCGCACGTACCGCCATGACAACCTCCTCTTGATGGCATGACTATACGTTTCGCTGCACGTTTATGCAACGCGATGCCGAGCGGCGCCGGGCGAAGGTGGCCGAGCTGGAGGGGCTGAACCGCCGGGAGGCCAGGCAGCTGGGGCTGGTCGCACCGCTGCCACGCGCTCAGCAGCACCTCTGGTCCCCGCCACAGTCGTCCCCCGACCCACCACTCCCAATGAATCCCCACATTCACGCCACCCGATGGATCCGCTCTTACCGGCGACCAGCGTGACCAGAGGGCGACGGCCGATTACGAGCACAAGCACGGCGTCCTCGAAGGCATTCTGGACGGCTGGCAGGACACCCAGGCCGCCACGGAAATGACAGCGGCCGAGTTCGAACGTATCCGGGCCTCAGCCCACGAGGCCCTCACTCCTGGTGGCGGATAGCGGCACCTGCGCACTTGGCGAAGCGGGTCGTAGGAAATGCAGGTGCCGAATCACGGGCCGTGCGGGCAGCATGCGTGCATGTCCACCGAAGTCAGCGGGATGATCGAGTGCCGGCCAGGTGCCCGCCTCTGGGGCCCGGACGACGAGGACTCCGTGTGGCACGCCGCCATCGACCTCTTCCTGCTCGACAACGGCAACGCCTACGACGCCCTCGCCTGCCTCTTCGGCATCCGGAACCACTTCGGCTTCCGCCCTCTGGCCGACAGCCGCGGCTTTCCGAGCGACGCGTCCGAGGGGCTCCAGACCGAGTACGCCGCGTACGGCGGATCTCCCGATACCCACGGCACGACATGGATCACGTGGGCCGAGCTCGCCTCGACCGACTGGCAGGAAACAGACGGATCCGGCACGCGAAGCCGAGAATCGGTCGCCGGAAACGAAACCCACTGGGGGCCGGTGTGGAGCGTGATGCGGACACTCGGCGAACTCCATGGAGCAGAGCATGTGCGACTCGTTACCTGGTTCCACTGACCTCGACTCCGCGCCGAAGCGCTTGCCCGATGGGAACTCCATCTTCGCCACCACTGTGTCCAGGCACGTGCCGTCGCCGAGGACGGACCGGAGGGCATCCGCCGTGCCGGTCTGCGCCCGACGCACACGCCGGCTGTGCTGGTCACGCATGGTCGGATAGACGATCAACTGGGGAAGATCGCCTCTCTGACTCCCCGCGACGAACGCCGGAAGGCCTTCCGGCTGCTGGTCGCGGTGCTCGCAATCGCCGACGGACGACGCCGCGAGCGCTACTGCTCGAACGGTTGCAGTCACTGGTGGCACAGGCTGTCCGCGGCTGATTGATCGCTCCGTCGGCATCAGCGCCCAGTTGGGCCCCGTATCAGGCGCGTACATAGCCCGACGGACCGGCAGCAGCGTTGGAGTCACTACGACTGCGGCAGCTCGGCCAGTTCACGTGAGGGTCACGTGCATCCCGCCCTCGGTCAGAACGTCGATCACCAGGGCGACTAGGTCATATTGCTCACCCTCTGGCGCCAGGACGCGGGACAGGTGCTCGCGTGCAGTCGCAGCGTTCCTCCAGACCAGGGTCGCGGGAGCGGTATAGCCGAAGTTGCCGCGCAGACAGTCCACGAGGGCGTCCAAGCAGCCGCCGAAGTAGCCACCCGGCCCGTTGACGGCCTCGCCGAGTGCCAGGTAGAGGCCCGGTTCGTCCGTGATGTGCCGGCCATCCAGCTCGTACGCGTGTCCGGCACGGTCATGGTGCTTCAGCCGACAGCCCCGCTCCCGGACGAGATCGAGCCAGGCCCCACGCCGGCGGGTCTCGAGCCCGGCCCAAGCACCAGGGGCGTCCGGCGAGCCGGCAAGCCAGCGCTCCCATACTGGCCGGGCGTATCCCGGTACAGGTGCGAGGTATCCGTCGAGTTCCAGATCAATGAGCTCCGTCCCACGGGAGGACGGCTGCCACGCACGGACTTTGGGTCGCAGCAGACGATCGGTGAGCGGTTCGCCCCGGTCGTCCCGTATCTCAAGCCAGACCTCCTCCAGGTCCAGCGTGTGCCGGGTGCCCGTAGCCAGTGCCCGCCGTAGCCGATCACTCGGGACAAGCCCTCGCAGGACGAGAGGAGGTTCCACTGGCTCGGGCGGCAGAACGCGGGCGAACTCCCGGCAGGAACCCAGCCACCGGTACCCGTCGTGCAGCCGGACAGGCCCTCGGTGCCCCTCGGGCGGGCCCACGTAGTCGTCCAGACCGGTGAGCACAAGACCGTCCGTCCCCGGGTACGGCCCAAGACTCTCCGCGTCCTCCAGCTGCCAGGCATCGAGCGTCCTGTCCTCCGGCACCAGCCACACCCTGCTACCGACCCAGCCGCGCGGGACCTCGGCTCCATCCGGAACCCAGCCGAACAGCTCGTACGTCCCACGCAGGGGTTCCCGGAACAGTCCCTCCACCTCGGTACAGACGCCCCAGACGTGGCCGCTTCCTGGGTCCGTCAGCGCGTACCGTCCCTGCCCGCGATGGCCCCTGTCCACATGCACGGTGGGAATCATGCCCAGACCAGGGACAGTCCGTGAAGCTCGTTTCAAGATCGGTCACGGTGAACCGTTCCGGGTCGGATGGAGGCTGAGCGCTCGATCTGGCGGACGGCACCATCTGAAGCGCTCAGTCACATACCCCGATCGGCCCAGCGCCGGGTTTGCTCTGCGGGCGGACCGGAGGTGTGCCGACCATGCTGTCCCGGGGGGCTGACGTGAGGAGACCCAGCCCATGCAGTCCGCGTCCCACCTCTCGCGCCGCCGCCGCGCCGCCCTGCCGGTCCTGCCGGCCTTGCTGGCCCTGCTGCTGTCGGCAGTTCTTCCCGCGGCGCCCGCCCGGGCCGGCGGCTACACGCCCGACCCGGTCGTCGCCGAGCTGACCCGGGCGGCGTCCGCGCTGGCTTCCGGCGAGCCGATGGACACCCTCGGGGATCTGCGGCCGCTGGGCCGGGCCGTCGACGGTGCCGTGATCGTGGGGGTGGGAGAGGCCACGCACGGCTCCCACCAGTTCTTCGCGCTCCAGGAGCGCGTCTTCCGGTACCTGGCCGAGGAGAAGGGCTTCACCGCCCTCGCCCGGGAGGCGGGCTGGGACGCCGGCCTGCGGATCAACGAGTGGCTGCTGACCGGCAGGGGTGACATCCGCCGGATCATGCGCGAGGTCTTCCAGAGCGAGGACCGGCTCTGGAACAACGAGGAGTATCTGCATCTGTTCGAGTGGATGCGCGCCCACAACGCGCGCGGCGGCCGCCCTCTGCAGTTCGTGGGCGACGACATCGTCCCGGTCGAGCCCAGGCTGTACGACCGGGTACTGCGGTACGTCGACCGCCGCCTCCCCGAGCTGCGCGCGCGGTTCGCCGAGCTCTACCGGGACCGCCCCACCGGTGAGGTGCTGACCGCCACCCGCGAGTTCAGGAACCGGCCGCAGGACGAGCGGCTGGACATGGCCCGCCGCACCCGGCAGGCGTACGAGCTGCTCCGCTCGCAGGCGCCGGACCGGGACCGCGAGGAGTTCGACTGGACCGTCCAGCACGCCCGGGTCATCGCGCAGAGCGCCCGCTTCTACGCGTTCGACAACGCGACCGAGGGGACGCAGCAGGATCTGTACCGCGACGAGCAGATGGCCGCGAACCTCACCTGGTGGTACGAGCACACGGGCAGCAAGACCGTCCTCGCCGCGCACGACGGGCACGTGGCCCTGGTCAGCAACAGCCCCGACTACCCCCGGCCGCAGGGCGCCTTCCTGCGCGACCGGTTCGGCGCGGGGTACCTCAGCGTCCGCACGAGCTTCGGCGAGGGATCCTTCGTCGCGTACGACGGCCTCAGCACCCAGGAGGCCCTGCCGCTGGGCACCTTCACCACGGGGCCGCCCGAGCCGGGCACCAACGAGTACACCCTGGATCTCGTGCCCCACCCGGTCTACCTGCTGGACCTGCGCACGGTCCGGGAACCGGCCAGGCAGTGGCTGACCGCGTCACGTCCGACCACGGAGATCGGCACCGTGTGGCCCGCCCCCGAGGCCGACACGTCGCTGCTGATGAGCTCGGACCTGCTCGTCCACTTCCACCACATCGACGCCGCCCGTCTCCTTCCCGCCGAGGGACGCGGCGCACCGGACGCCGAGTGCCGGGTGGCGACCTGACGGACGGCGTCGGCGCTTCGCACGGCAGGATAGGGAGGGACAGGAGTACGTGGACGGGTCGCGCGAGGGCGCGACCACGGGGAACGGGGTGTCGTGGGCGAGTTCTGGCCGGTACCCGACGCGCTGGCCTACCTGGCCGGCCGCTGGCGGGCGGAACGGACCGTGCGGGACCTGGCGAGCGGCGACGAGGGACGGTTCGCCGGGACGGTCGACTTCGGCCCGCTGGAGGACGGCGGCCTGCTGTACCGGGAGTCCGGCGACTTCACCTGGCGGGGCGTCACCCGGCCCGCCGGGCGCACGCTCCGCTTCCTGCCCGGCCCCGACGGCACGGCGGACGTGCGGTTCGCGGACGGCCGCTTCTTCCACGGCCTGGACCTCAGGTCCGGCCGCCACCTCGCCAACCACCCCTGCTCGGCGGATCTCTACCGGGGCGAGTTCACCGTCCGGGACGCCCGCCACTGGCGCACGGTCTGGCGGGTGCGCGGCCCGGCGAAGGACCTGGAACTCGTCACGGACCACGCGCGCGTGGACCGGCCCTAGGCGCGCAGAGGCTGGGCCGAGACGCTCTCCAGCCGCAGACTCCAGCGGCCCGGCCGCCCGGCCACGCTGATCGTCGACAGCGAGCGGACGTCGATGTTCCAGTACGTGGCGGGCGGCGCCTTGAGCGCGTAGACGAGCGCCGCGCGGATCACCGACGGCTCGGCCACGGCGACCACCCGGCAGCCGTCCTCGGCGGGCCGGGTGTCGAGCCAGCCGCCGACGCGTCCGATGAAGTCCAGCAGGCACTCGCCGCCGTGGGGCGTGGACCGCGGGTCGGCGAGCCAGGCGTCCACCGCCTCCGGCTCGCGGGCCATCGCCTCGCCCAGGGTCAGTCCGCGCCAGCGCCCCATGTCGCAGTCGCGCAGGGCGAGCTGGACGAGCGGCGCGTAGCCGAGCCCCTCCCCGGTGGCGCGGCTGCGGGGCGCCGGGGAGCAGTAGCGCAGGTCGGCCGCCGCCAGGGGCAGCAGTTCGTGCGCGACGCGTTGCACCTCGCTCCAACCGGCCTGGTCCAGCGGCCGGGAGTCCTCGAAGCGCTCGGACAGCACCGTGGAGCTCCCCGCTGCGGCGACGAACGTGACCCGGAGTGCCATGCGGCGATGGTCAGCCGCCGGGGTCGGCTGGTCAAGAGGTGCCGGCCGGCCATGACGCATGGTGGCGCGCCCCTCACCCTCCGGCGGGGACGTAGGGAACGAATCCGCCCGGAACGCCCGCGGGAGCGCGTTCTACGACTCCTGGAAGATCAGCGCCATCCACTGGTCGGGCCGCTCCAGTGGCCGGAACCCGAGCGGCGCGTACACCTCGTGCGCGTCGTGCGTGGCGAGCAGGACGCGCCGCACGCCGTAGTCGCGCACGTCGTCCCGTACGGCGGTGACCAGCGCGGTGCCGAGGCCCTTGCCGCGGACGGCGGGGTCCACGTACACGTCGCACAGCCAGGCGAAGGTGGCCCGGTCGGTGATGACGCGGGCGTACGCCACCTGCGCGCCGGTGACCGTGTCGTACACACCGAAGTTGAGGGAGCCGCCGATCGCCCGGTCCTGTGTCTCACGGGGGCGGCCGAGGGCCCAGTAGGCGTCGGTGGACAGCCACCGGTGCACCGTGTCGGCGTCGATCCGGGCGGGGTCGGTGGAGAGCTCGTAGCCCTCGGGCAGGCGGGGGTCGGCAGTCATGCGCCGATGCTGGCAGCCGGTGGCGGCGGGCGTCGAGCCGTTATCCCACCACCTGGGACCAGGCGGTGCGCAGCCGGTGCACGCCCTCCGTGATCTCACCGGCGCCGGCCACGGCGGCGAAGCTCAGGCGCAGGTGTCCGGCGGGCGGTTCGGCGCTGAAGTAGGGGCGCCCCGGGGTGACGGCGACGCCCGCGCGCAGGGCGGCGGCGGTCAGGGCGGACTCGGACGCGCCGTCGGGCAGGCGCAGCCACAGGTGGTAGCCGCCGGAGGGGATGTGCGGCAGGGCCAGGCCGGGCAGGTGGAGGCGGAGCGCGGCGGTCATGGCGTCGCGGCGGGCGCGCAGGGCGGCGGCGATCGCGCGCAGGTGGCGGGGCCAGGCGGGCGAGCCGACCAGCTCCAGGGTGGCCTCCTGGAGCGGACGCGGCACGAAGAAGGTGTCGACGATCTGGATGGCCCGCAGCCGCTCCAGCACCGGGCCGTGCGCGGCGAGGGCGCTCACCCGGAAGCTCGGCGAGGTGGCCTTGGTCAGCGAGCTGACGTGCACCACCACGCCGTCGGGGTCGTCGGCGGCGAGCGGACGCGGCAGCGGGCCCGCATCCTCGTGCACCAGCCTCCGTACGAAGTCGTCCTCGACGACGAACGCGCCGGCCTGCCGGGCGATGCGCAGCACCTCGGCGCGCCGCTCGGGGGCGAGGACGGCGCCGGTGGGGTTCTGGAAGAGGGGCTGGCAGACGAAGACGCGGGCGCCGGTCGCGCGGAAGGCGTCGGCGAGCAGGGACGGCCGTACTCCGTCGGCGTCCACCGGGACGGGCACCGGGCGGAGTCCGGCGGCGCGGGCGATGGCCAGCATGCCCGGGTAGGTGGGCGACTCGACGAGGACGGGCGCGCCGGGCGGGGCGAGGGCGCGCAGGGCGGTGGTCAGGGCCGACTGTCCGCCCGCGGTGACCAGCACGCCGGCCGCCGTCACGGGTCCGCCGACGGCGCGCGCGAACCACTCGCGCAGCTCCGGCAGCCCTTCCATGGGCGGCCGGCCCCACGCTCCCGGCCTGCGCCCGGCGCGGGCCAGCGCCGCCGCCATGGCGCGCTCCGGCTGGAGCGAGGGGTGCAGGTAGCCGCCGTTGAACTCGATCACCCCGGGCGCGGGGGCGGCCAGCGAGACGAGGACGCCGGACGCGTCGACCGAGCGCGGTACGAGGTCGGCGGCGCCGTCGGCGCTGAGGGCGACCTCCTGCCAGGAGGTGTCCCCGGTGGGGGCGGCCGGTGTGCGGGGCACGGCACGGAAGGCGCCGGCGCCGGGGCGGGTGACGACCAGGCCCTCGGCGGCGAGCCGCGCCAGGGCCCGGGAGACGGTCACGGGGCTGACCCGGAACCGCTCGACGAGGGCACGGCTGGACGGGAGCTTCTCACCGGGAGAGTAGCGGTCCAGCTCCTGTCGAAGCTGTTCCGCCAGTTCACCGACGCTGCTACTCTCATGCATGAGAGTACAGAGTAGCGCTACCGCCGCGGTTCCGATAGCAGTCCCCGCTCCCCCGCGCGGCCGTGGCTTCGGCACCCTCCAGGCCGCCCTCGGAGTGGTCGCCTTCTCCCTGACCTTCCCCGCCACTGCCTGGGGCCTGGAGGGCTTCGGCCCCTGGTCGCTGGTGGCGGTGCGCAGCGTGCTCGCGGCGGTGATCGCCGGGGGCTGTCTGCTGGCCCTGCGCGTCCCGCTCCCCGCCCGCCGCCACTGGCCGGGGCTCGCGGTGGTCGCCGCGGGTGTGGTGCTCGGCTTCCCGATGCTGACCACGCTGGCGCTGCGGACGTCCACGACGGCGCACGCCGCCGTGGTGGTCGGTCTGCTCCCGCTCACCACGGCGCTGTTCTCGTCCCTGCGGACGGGCGCACGCCCCTCGCGCACCTTCTGGGCGGCGGCCCTCGCCGGCGCGGCGGCGGTGGTGGCGTTCACCGTGCAGCAGAGCGGGGGCGCGCTGACGACGGCGGACCTGTACCTGTTCGGGGCGCTGCTGATCTGCGCGGCCGGCTACACCGAGGGCGGCCGGCTGGCCGGCGCCATGCCGGGCTGGCAGGTCATCGGCTGGGCCCTGGTGCTGTGCCTGCCGCTCACCGTGCCGGTCGCCGTGGTCGCCCTGACCGCGGAACCGGTCCAGCTGACCGCGCACAGCGTGACCGGCCTGCTGTGGGTGGCGGCGGGCTCCCAGTTCCTCGGCCTGATCGTCTGGTACCGGGGCATGGCCGCCATCGGCATCCCCAAGGCCAGCCAACTACAGCTCGCCCAGCCCCTGCTGACGTTGTTCTGGTCGGTGTTCCTCCTGGGCGAACACCTCCCCCTGGCGGCCCCGGTCACGGCGGTGGCGGTCCTGGTGTGCATCGCCGTGACGCAGCGGGCGCGGGGGTGAGGTGCGGCCCGCGCGGCGGGCGGAGGCTCACGATGTCGTGAGCGGACCGCTGCCGTCACGCGCCCCCCGCCGTAGACTCTAAGGAGCATGGACCGCTGCTCCCTTCAGGTGAGGAGGCGACGATGCGCGCAACCGTGGGTGACCAGCTTGTCCAGCACGGCAGGGTGGTCGGCCAGCACGACAAGGTCGGCGAGATCGTCGAAGTGCTCGGCCGGGACGGCGACCCGCCGTTCCGGGTCCGGTTCGAGGACGGGCACGAGGGCATCTGCTCCCCCGGCCCCGACACCCAGATCCGGCACCGGGAGACCGTGACCCGGCACTGATCAGGACGGGGGCCCGGCGGGCCGGCCGTAGTGGTCGGCCACCACCCGTGCCATCGCCCCGACCGGATCGGCCGTCACCTCGCGTGCCGCGAAGAACACGTGCCCCCGCACCTCGGGGTACCGCTTCGCCAGCGTGAGGTGGCGGGACAGTTCGGCGGGGTCCTGCCAGGCAGCGGGCTGCGCCGGGTCCCCCGCCTTGTACAGCGCCTCCCCCGCGTACAGCCGCGTGCCCGAGCCGCGCACGACGTCGGCCCACCAGGGCAGCAGTGTCGCGTAGTCCGCCGCGGCGAAGCCGATGTGCCAGTACAGCTGCGGGCAGATGTAGTCGATCCAGTTCTCCTGCGCCCACTTCCGGGTGTCCGCGTGCAGATCGTCGTACGACTGCACGCCCGCACGGGTGGCGGAGCCCCGCACGTCGACGTCGGCGTTGCGCCACACCCCGAAGGGGCTGATGCCGAAGCGGGCGCCGGGGCGGATCGCCCGGATGCCCTCGGCCGTCTCGCGGACCAGCCGGTCGACGTTGTCCCGCCGCCAGGCCGCGCGGTCCGGGAAGGCGGCGCCGTACCGGTCGTAGGCGGCGTCGTCGTCGAAGGTCTGCCCGGCCACCGGGTACGGGTAGAAGTAGTCGTCGAAGTGGACCCCGTCGACCGGGTAGCGGCGCACCGCGTCCAGCATCGCCTCCCGCACGAACGCACGGACCTCGGGCAGCCCCGGGTCGTAGTACAGCTTCCCGCCGTACGGGATCACCCAGCCGGGGTTGCGGCGCGCCGGGTGGGAGGCGGCGAGCCGGGAGGGGTCGGCGTGCAGGGCGACCCGGTACGGGTTGAACCAGGCGTGCAGCTGCAGCCCGCGGGCGTGCGCCTCGGTGACCGCCGTGCCGAGCGGGTCCCAGCCGGGGTCCGCGCCCTGCGTGCCGGTGAGGTACTGCGACCACGGCTCGTACGGGGACGGCCACAGCGCGTCGGCCGTGGGCCGGACCTGGAGCATCACCGTGTTGAGGCGGGCGCGGACGGCGGCGTCCAGGTGGGCGAGCAGCTCGGCGCGCTGCCGGCCGGCGCTCAGGCCGGGCCGGGACGGCCAGTCCCGGTTGGTGACCGTGGCCACCCACATGCCCCGCATCTCACCGGTCGCCGCGCCTCCCCGGCCGGGCCCGCCCGCGGCCCCCGTGCCCTGCGCCGGCCGCGGCGCGGCGGACCCCTGCGTCATGGTCGCCAGGGCGGCCAGCGCCGCCGCCGCGAAGCCCCTGCGTGACACCCGCACCCTCGCCCCCATCCTCTTCTGTGCCGACTTCTGTCACGATCGTCTTGGAACCGCCTGGTCAGGGCGGTCTCCCGGCCAGGATGCCCGACCCCCGCGATCGATCATCGATACTTCGGAGTAACGTGCTCGAACGGAGCAGGCGCCGGGACCCGGCACCCTGCCACAGCCGTAAGCAGTAGCGAAAGGGACGATGTGACCGACATCGAACGCGTCGGAGTGGTGGGCTGCGGTCAGATGGGCGCGGGTATCGCCGAGGTGTGCGCCCGTGCCGGGCTGGACGTCAAGGTCGCCGAGACCACCGGCGAAGCCCTGGAGATCGGCCGTACCCGGCTGTTCAACTCCCTGTCGAAGGCGGCGGAGCGCGGCAAGATCAGCGAGGAGGAGCTGGCGGACACCCAGGCCCGGCTGACCTTCACCACGGACCTCGGCGAGTTCGCCGACCGTGACCTGGTGATCGAGGCCGTCGTCGAGAACGAGCAGGTGAAGACGGAGATCTTCCAGGTGCTCGACCAGGTGGTGACCCGTCCCGACGCGATCCTGGCGTCGAACACCTCCTCCATCCCGCTGGTGAAGCTGGCCGTCGCGACGTCCCGCCCGGACCACGTCATCGGCATCCACTTCTTCAACCCGGCCCCGGTGCAGAAGCTGGTCGAGCTGATCCCGGCGCTCACCACCTCCGAGGGCACCCTGAGCCGCGCGCAGGTCTTCACCGAGAAGGTGCTGGGCAAGCACGCCATCCGCGCCCAGGACCGCTCCGGCTTCGTGGTCAACGCGCTGCTGATCCCGTACCTGCTCTCCGCGATCCGGATGTTCGAGTCGGGCATCGCCAGCCGCGAGGACATCGACAACGGCATGGAGATGGGCTGCGCCCACCCGATGGGCCCGCTCAAGCTCTCCGACCTGATCGGCCTGGACACGGTCGCCTCGGTCGCGTACTCGATGTACGAGGAGTACAAGGAGCCCCTGTACGCGGCTCCCCCGCTGCTCCAGCGCATGGTGGACGCGGGCCGTCTGGGCCGCAAGACGGGGTCGGGCTTCTACACGTACGACTGACGGGACGCGCGACGTCCCCTCCGCGGGTCCCCGGCCGGTCGTCCGGCCGGGGACCCGCGTCCTTCGCGCCGCGCCGGAGTTCGTGCGGCCCGCTTCCTAGAGGCGCAGGTGGTGCAGGAGGAGCAGGGCCGCGGCCATGTTGGCCGCGGGGACCTCGCCGCGGGTGATCAGGTCCGGGACCGCTTTCAGGGGGACCCACTCACGGCGGTCCGACTCGAAGGCGTCGACGGGGTCACCGACGTACTCGCCCTCGTGGGACCAGTAGATGTGGTGGCGGGCGTCGGTGAGTCCGTTGGACGGCTCCACGCTCATCAGGTGGTGCAGGGGGCCCGGGCGCCAGCCGGTCTCCTCCTCCAGCTCCCTCGCCGCCGCGGCGGCGACGTCCTCGCCGTCCTCCACCACGCCCGCCGCGAGTTCCCAGCCCCAGCTGTCGGTGATGAAGCGGTGCCGCCACAGCAGCAGGACCTCGTTGGCGTCGTTCACCACCGTGGCCACGGCGACGGGCCTCAGCCGTATGAGGAAGTGGTCGAGGTGACGGCCGTCCGGGAGTTCGACATCCGCGAGATTGACGCTGAACCAGCGGTTTGAGTACACAGGCTGTTCGTTTTGTTTCGTCCACTGCATGGTTCTGCCGCCTTCCGATGGGTAAGGGGCAATATCGCAGCGGCGGCGGCCGTACAGCAGGCGTACGGAGGGCCGCCCGTGACGCATGGGGCGGCGCGGTGAGGCATGCGCCGGGCGCGGCGCGGCCACGGCCGCCCTCGTACGCCGGAGGCGGCCCGCGGCCGTCTACAGCGGCACGCGCAGCGCTCCGTCGATGAGTTCGGCCGCCTCGGCGGTGCCCGTACACCCGCTGCGGATCAGATGGTCGCGCACCTCGCGCAGCCGGTCGCGCAGCCGCTGCGACTCCATGCCGCGCGCCTGTTCGGCCATCTGCACGGCGACGGCCACCGCACGGTCGGCGTTGCCCTGGCGCAGTTCGACCGTGCACAGCATGGCCAGCCGGTGCACCCGGCCCCGGTCGTGCGCCGGGCTGTCCACGGCCGCCGCCGCGTGCTCCCCCGCCGCCGCCAGCTCGCCGAGGCTCAACAACGCCTCCGCCACCTGCACGTTGACCAGGCCCGGCTGGACATAGCCGGTCTCGTCGGGCTCGTGGCCGCGGTGGATGCGCTCCGCGGACTCCTCGGCCCGCCGGATGCAGGACAACGCGCCCGCCGCGTCGCCGAGATGGGCGTACGCCTTGGCCTGCATCGCGTACAGGTCGGAGGCGAGCGCCGGAGTGATGCGGTGGCCCGCCGCGCGCAGCGCGGCCTCGGCGAAGGCGACGGCCTGCCGGAACTCCCGCATGTGCAGGGACTGGTTGACGAGCAGGGCGATGACATAGGCGCCGAGACCCCGGTCGCCGCTGGCCTTGGCGAGCCGCAGCGCCTGGTGGAAGTAGCGCTGGGCGAGGCCGTGGGCGTCGGAGTCGTAGGCGCAGATGCCCGCGACGGCCACCAGACCGCCGGTGGCGCGGTGCAGTTGGCGGCCGGTGGCGTCGGTGTAGCTGCCGCGCAGCAGCGGGGCCGCCTCGGCGTTGAGGAAGCCGACGATACGGGCGCGGGTCGCCATGCCGCCGGCCTTGCGGTACATCTGCTCGTAGTGGGCGCGGGCGGCGCGCAGCATCGCCAGGTCGCCGGGGGTGACCCGGTGCGGGCCGCCGCGGGAGACGTCCACGTCCTCGGGCGGGTTCTCCCACTCCCACACGGGCATCACGGCCGGGGTGCCGGTGACGGCGGGGGCGCCGAGCAGGTGCGGGCGGCCCTGCTGGTCGGAGCGCCACAGCGCGGTGGCCCGCTCGACGAAGCCGGAGAGCGAACCGGCGTGCGCGGCGGCCGGTTCGCCGGGGACGCCCAGGCCGACGTCGTCGAGGGTGACGGGGCGGCGCAGCCGGGCGGCGAGCACCTCGCAGATCAGGTCGGGCACCTGGCCCCGGGGGCGCTGCCCTTTCAGCCACCGGGCCACCGCGGTGTGTTCGTAGCGCAGCGTCAGACCGCGTGCCCGCCCGGCCTGGTTGACGTGCGCGGCAAGCCCCGCGTGGGAGATGCCGGCCTCGTCGAGGATCGCGTCGAGCAGAGTGTTGGGCTGCATGTCGGGCCCCCCGGTGGCTCGGTGCGGACAGGGTAGTGGCTGCGCGTTCACACGGGGTGTGAACGGAGTGTCCGCATCCGCAGTGTGCACGCGCTGTCGCGGAGCGTGCCCGGCCGGTTGACTGAATTGCCTCGAAAGAGGCCGGCCGGGCCGCCGGCTCCCCCTCGTACAGCGGCGGCCCGTGTATCCGCCGTCCGCCCGGCCGCCTGCCCGACACTCCGTGGCGGGGCGGACGGCCCGCCGGCCCCGCGCGGCGCTACCTGTCGGCCGTGGCCGAGCGGTGGACGCCGCGGGTCTGCCGCGCGGGCGGGGAGCAGCGTTCGTTCCTGAGGATCAGCAGGGCCACGTCGTCCTTCGGCGGGCCGCCGCCGTGACCGAGCAGGGCGGTGAGGACCGTCCGCAGGACGGCCTGGGGCGTCTGCGGACGGTCGCGGGCCGCCTCGGTGAGGACCTCCCGGAGCGGGAAGAAGCGGCCGTCGGCGTCGCGGGCCTCCTCCGCGCCGTCGGTGTGCAGGACGAGGATGTCGCCGGGGAGCAGACGGCCGCAGGCGGTGGTGGGCAGCTCGCCGGGGAGCGGGAACAGGCCGAGGGGCGGGAGCGTATCGGCCCGGCCCAGCGGCTCGGCGCCCGCGCCGGTCAGCCGGTACGGCCAGGGGTGGCCGCAGTTGAGGGCGTGCACCTCGCCGTCCGGGAGGATCTCCAGCAGCAGGACGGTGACGAACTCCTCCGCGGCGGGGGCGCCGTCCGGCGCGTGGTGGTCACCGTGCGCCCGCTCGCGCAGATGCCGGTCCATGGCGCGTTCCAGGCGGCGCAGCACCCCGGCGAGGGTCTTCTCGTCGTGGGCGGCCTCGCGGAAGCAGCCGAGGACGGCGGCGCCGGTGCGGACGGCGCCCAGCCCGTGGCCCCGGACGTCGCCGATGACGGCGCGTACACCGTGCTCGGTGGCCGTCACCTCGTACAGGTCGCCGCCGATGCGGGCGCCCCGGTCCGCGGAGAGGTGGACGGCGGCGACGGCCAGCCCTTCGACCCGGGGCGGCGGGGGCCGCAGCAGCACGCTCTGGGCGGCCTCGGCGATCCGGCGGGCGTCCCGGACCTCGCGGAGCATGCGGCGCCGGACGTGCAGGACGATGCCGGTGCCGACCGCGCACAGCACGGCGCTGCTGACCAGGCGCGCTCCGAGGGCGTCGTCCCGGGCCAGCGGGCAGGAAAGGCGGTAGGCCACCGCGACGGCGCCCCACGCCGTGGGCACCGCGAGGGAGCGCAGCCGTGACAGGAACCGGGGTGGCACCCCGCGGGGAGCCCCAGCCTTGAAGCGGATCATGCCGATGGCCCCCCAAATAGGCCCGGACAGCGCAGACCGGCCTCGAGAGGCCGGTCCGATTCTGTCGACCGCGGCCCCCGATCCGGCCGCATCACCCGGCTCAGTCACCCGAACGAGTGAGTAACCGGCGGGACGCCGAGGTTCCGCTCACTGACCAGCCCTGACATGCTCGCGCCCACTCCGCATATGCCCGAACCGGAACCCGCCCTCCGGCCCTCCGGGCCGCCTGAACCCCAACGGCCCCTCCGGCAGGGGCGCACGCGGTACGCAGGCACCGGCGCCGGCGGGACTGCCACGGACGGGGCACCCGCCCTGTCATCGCCCGGCGGAACGGCGACAGTCGGGGCCGCTTCGCCGACGCCATGGGGCCATCCGTCTCGGCACATGCCGCGCCGCGCTCATCACGCGAGGCGCCGCCGCGCTGAGTCGGGGTGACCGCGTCCCCCTGCGGACCGCGCCCCCGGTCCCGGCGCCGTGCTACGAAAGCCCGCAGTGCCCCGGCCGATCCGCGGAGCCCACAACGCCGGGCGCCCACCCGATCCACGCCCCCTCCCGAGCGCCGCCCTTCGCCCGCGCCTCGCGGGCCGAAGCGCCCCGGCAACCCCCGGCCACCATGCGGCCCGCCGCCCCCACGATCCCGGGCACCCCGAAACGCCGACCGCACGACCGCCACCCTTCGCCGCACGCGCCTCGCGGACCGAACGGCTGCGGCAGCCCCCGGCACCATGCGGCCCGCCGCCCCCACGGTCCCGGACGCCCCCGAAACACCGACCGCACGACCGCCCCCCTTCACCGCTCGCGCCTCGCGGGCCGCTCGCGCCTCGCGGGCCGCTCGCGCCCTCCTCGGCCGCAGCCTTCGGCTCCCCGCCGACCGCCAAGCCCCACCGCACCGCGCACGCGCCTCGCAGGGCGGCGGCCCGCAGCAGCCCTTCAGGCGCACTCGCCCCCGAGACGCACGACGGGCCGGTCCCAAGGCGTCTGCCTTGAGGACCGGCCCGTGCGTGGGACAGCCTGCGGTGTCAGCCGCGGAGCACCGCGCCCGTGCGGTCCGTCGCCAGGGCGACCGCCGCCTCTCGGGCCGCCGACGCCTCGTCGACCGTCAGGGTGCGGTCGTCCGCGCGGAAGCGCAGCGCGTAGGCCAGGGACTTGCGGCCCTCGCCCAGCTGCTCGGCGTTCTCGTAGACGTCGAACAGGCGGATGGACTCCAGCAGTTCGCCGGCGCCCTCGCGCAGGGCGGCCTCCACGTCGGCGGCGGGGACATAGGCGTCGACGACCAGGGCGACGTCCTGCGTGGCGACCGGGAAGGTGGAGATGGACGGCGCCTGGGGGACGGTGTCGCCCACCCGCTCCAGCGCGTCCAGGTCCAGCTCCATCGCGCAGGCGCGGGCGGACAGGCCCAGCGTCTTCAGGACGCGCGGGTGCAGCTCACCGGCGTGGCCGACGACGCGCTCGGCGCCGTCGACGGTGACGGTCAGCTCGGCGCAGCGGCCCGGGTGCCACGGCCCGTACTGCCCCTTGCGGATGCCCAGCTCGGCGCCGGCCTCGCGGGCGACGGTCCGGGCGGCCTCGATCGCGTCGGCCCAGTCGGCCGGGCGGCCCTTGCCCCACCAGCCGGCCTGTTCGCGGGCGCCGGCCAGGACCACGGCGACGTGCCGGGGCTGGTCGGGCAGCGCGGCGTCGAGCGCGGCGATGTCGTCGGGGCTGGGGCGCCGGTCGACGGGGAGGTTCGCGGCGGCCCTGGCGGCGTCCCGCGGCTGGAAGACCAGGCCGGTCTCGAACAGCGCCAGGTCGTGCGAGCCCCGGCCGTCGTTGCGGCGCAGCGCGGCGAGCAGCCCCGGCAGCAGGGAGGTCCGCAGCGCGGGCTCCTCGTCGCTGAGCGGGTTGACCAGCGTGACGACGCGGCGGGCCGGGTCGTCGGCCTCCAGACCGAGCTGGTCGAAGACCCGCTCGCTGACGAACGGGTAGTTCAGCGCCTCCACGTACCCGGCCCCGGCGAGCGCCCGGCCGATGCGGCGGTGCAGCCGCTGGCGGCCGGTCAGGCCCCGGCCGGCGGGCGGCCTGGGCAGGGTGGAGGGCAGGTTCTCGTAGCCCTCCAGCCGGATGACCTCCTCGGCGAGGTCGTTCGGGTCGGTGAGGTCGGGCCGCCACGACGGGACGGTGACGACCAGCTCGTCCGCCCCGTAGACGTCGCAGCCCACCTCCTGGAGGCGGCGTACGACGGTCTCCCGGCCGTAGGTCACACCGGCGACCTTGTCCGGGTGGTCGGCGGCCACGGTGATGGTGTGCGGCGCGCCCGGCGCGACGACCTCGGTGACGCCGGCCTCGGCGGTGCCGCCGGCGAGCAGCACCAGCAGGTCGACGGTGCGCTGCGCGGCGGCGGACGCGGCCTGCGGGTCCACACCGCGCTCGAAGCGGCGGGACGCCTCGGAGGACAGCTTGTGGCGGCGGGCCGTGCGGGCCACCGACACCTGGTCGAAGTGGGCCGCCTCGATGATCACGTCGGTCGTCGCCCCGGCGCCCTCCTCGGAGGGGTCGTGGTCGGCGATCTCGGTGTCGGCGCCGCCCATGACGCCGGCCAGGCCGATCGGGCCGCGGTCGTCGGTGATGACGAGGTCCTCGGCGTGCAGCTTCCGCTCGACGCCGTCGAGGGTGACGATCTTCTCGCCCTCCTGCGCGCGGCGGACGCCGATGGTGCCCTGGACCTGGTGGCGGTCGTAGGCGTGCAGCGGCTGGCCGAGCTCCATCATCACGTAGTTGGTGACGTCGACGGCGAGCGAGATCGGGCGCATGCCGACCTTCTGCAGCCGGCGCTGGAGCCAGATCGGGGAGCGCGCCTCGGGGCTGAGGCCGGTCACCGTGCGGGCGGTGAAGCGGTCACAGCCGGCCGGGTCGGAGACCTTCACCGGGTAGCCGAAGGCGTTGGGCCCGGGCACGTCGAGCAGCGCCGGGTCGCGCAGCGGCAGACCGTAGGCGATGGCGGTCTCGCGGGCGACGCCGCGGATGGACAGGCAGTCGCCGCGGTTGGCGGTGACGGCGATGTCCAGGACCTCGTCGACCAGTTCGAGCAGCTCGATGGCGTCCTTGCCGACCTCGGTCTCCGGCGGCAGCACGATGATGCCGTGGGTGCCGTCGTCGCCCATGCCCAGCTCGTCGCTGGAGCAGATCATGCCGTGCGAGACCTTGCCGTAGGTCTTGCGGGCGCTGATGGAGAAGCCGCCGGGCAGGGTGGCGCCGGGCAGGACCACGACGACCTTGTCGCCGACGGAGAAGTTGCGGGCGCCGCAGACGATCTCCTGGGGCTCACCGGTGCCGTTGGCCTGCCCGACGTCGACGGTGCAGAAGCGGATCGGCTTCTTGAAGCCCTCCAGCTCCTCGATGGTCAGCACTTGACCGACGACCAGCGGGCCCTTGAGGTCGGCGCCGAGGTGCTCGACGGTCTCGACCTCCAGACCGGCCGAAATCAGCTTGGCCTGCACGTCGCGGCCGGTCTCGGTGGCCGGCAGGTCGACGTACTCCCGCAGCCAGGAAAGCGGGACCCGCATCAGATCTCCATCCCGAACGGCCGGGTGAACCGGACGTCACCCTCGACCATGTCTCGCATGTCCTCGACGTTGTGGCGGAACATCAGCATCCGCTCGATGCCGAACCCGAAGGCGAAGCCGCTGTACTTCTCCGGGTCGACGCCGCAGGCGGTGAGCACCCGCGGGTTGACCATGCCGCAGCCGCCGAGCTCGATCCAGCCCTCGCTGGAGCAGGTGCGGCAGGGCCGGTCGGGGTTGCCGACGGACGCGCCCTTGCAGACGTAGCAGAGCATGTCCATCTCGGCGCTGGGCTCGGTGAAGGGGAAGAAGTTCGGCCGCAGCCGGGTCTTCATCTCCGCGCCGAACAGCGACTGGACCATGTGGTCCAGGGTGCCCTTGAGGTCCGCCATGGTCAGGCCCTCGTCGACGGCGAGCAGCTCGACCTGGTGGAAGACGGGGGTGTGCGTGGCGTCCAGCTCGTCGGTGCGGTACACCCGGCCGGGGCAGATCACGTAGACCGGCAGCCCGCGGTCGAGCAGCGAGCGGATCTGCACGGGCGAGGTGTGGGTGCGCAGCACGACTCCGGCGTCGGCGCCCTCGGGGCCCTGCACGAAGAACGTGTCCGCCTCACCGCGCGCCGGGTGGTCCGGGCCGATGTTGAGCGCGTCGAAGTTGAACCACTCGGCCTCGACCTCGGGGCCCTCGGCGACCTCGTAGCCCATGGCCACGAAGATGTCCTCGATGCGCTCGGAGAGCGTGGTGAGCGGGTGGCGGGCGCCGGCCGGGACGCGGTCGTGGGGCAGCGTGACGTCCACGGACTCCTCGACGAGGACGCGGGCGTCCCGCTCGGCCTCCAGCTCCGCCTGGCGGGCGGCGAGCGCCTTGTTCACGGCACCGCGCGCCTGGCCGACGCGCTTGCCGGCCTCGGCCTTGGCGTGCGGGGGCAGCGCGCCGATCTCGCGGTTGGCCAACGCCAGCGGGGAGGTGCCGCCGGTGTGGGCGACCTTGGCCTCCTGGAGCGCGTCGAGGGAGTCCGCGGCGGCGAAGGCGGCGAGCGCCTCGTCCCGCATGCGCTCGATCTCTTCCGGTTTCAACGCCTCGACCTCGACAGGGTCGTACGACTTATTCGGTGCCGACATCTCTTCCCGTGCTTCCGTTGGCTGGCTGATGGTCCCCGTCATCGACTCGTGGACGAATGATCGGTCGCGCGCCCGGTGTGCGCTGCGGCTTCCGTCCTCGGGACGCAAAGGTGCCAAGGGCCGAGTCTAACGGGGTGGTGGTACGCGAAGGCGCCCGTGGGGGCCGCAGGCGTCTCAGGTGAGATACGCGGGGGCCGCCACGGGCAACGTAAATCGGAACTCGGCGCCGCCGCCGGGGGCGCGTCCGACCGTGATGGTGCCGCCGTGGGCCTCGACGATGCCCTTGACGATGTACAGCCCGAGGCCCGTGCCGCCGCGCTTGCTGCCCCGCCAGAAGCGGGTGAAGACGCGGTTCATGGACTCCTCCGGGATGCCGGGCCCCTCGTCGCTGACGGTGACCGACGTGGCTGCGGGCTCGGCGTGCTCGCGGTCGCGCGGCGACGCCGAGGGTGTGATGTCGATGGTGACGGTTCCCTCGCCGTGGCGCACGGCATTTTCCAGCAGGTTGCTCAGCACCTGGTCGATCTTGTCGGGGTCGGCCCACAGCGCGGGCAGCGGGTGCTGCACCCGCAGCAGGAACCGGTCGGCGGGCTGGCCTGCGGCGACGTGCGCCTGGATGTGCCGGCCCACGGCGGCCCCGATGTCGACGGGCTGGCGGCGCACCTCGAGACGCCCGGAGTCGATGCGGGATATGTCGAGGAGTTCGGCGATGAGCCGGGTGACGCGGTCGGCGTCGGCGTCGACGGTCTCCAGCATCAGCCGCTTCTGGTCGTCGGTGAAGCGTTCCCACTTGGCGAGCAGGGTGGCGGTGAAGCCCTTGACCGAGGTGAGCGGCGAGCGCAGTTCGTGCGCGACGGTCGCGATCAGCTCGGCGTGGCTGCGCTCGGTCCGGCGCCGCGCCTCGGTGTCGCGGAGGGTGACGACGACCCGGCGGACGGGCCCGGTGGGGCGGGTGCGGACGTAGCGGGCGGAGACGAGGACCTCCCTGCCGCCGTGCAGCAGGAGGTTGCGCTCGGGCTGGCCGACCCGGATGGCGAGGCCTCCGTAGGGGTCGGTGAGCTGCCACCAGCGGCGCCCTTCCAGGTCCTCTAACGGCAGCGCGGTCTCCAGGGACCGGCCGAGGGCCTGCTCGGCGGGGACGGCGGTGATGCGCACGGCGGCGGCGTTGAAGCAGATCACCCGTCCGTGCTCGTCGGCGACGACGAGTCCGTCGGGGAGCTGGTCGGGGTCGATGCCGAGGTCGGCGAGGTCACCGGGCCGGGGCGCGGGCGGGCGCGCCGTGCGCTCTGCTCCCGGTGCGCTGCTCGTGCCGACGCTCATCCCCGTACCCCACCTCTCGGAACGTCCTCGGGGCGCCCCGTTCCCGGGCCCCGGCCGAGAGCTTGGGGAGGTCCCCGAGCTGGTCAGCCTACTAGCTCTCGGTGACGGAGCGGGACCCTCCGGCGGCGCGCTGTGCACGTGCCGACGCGTAGAGACATACGGCGGCGGCGGTGGCGAGGTTCAGGCTCTCCGCCTTTCCGTGGATGGGGACCCGGACGACGGCGTCGGCGAGGGCGCGGGTCTCCTCGGGCAGGCCCCAGGCCTCGTTGCCGAAGATCCAGGCGGTGGGGCCGCCCATGGTGCCCTTGTCGAGCTCCTCGTCGAGGTCGCGGTCGCCGGCCCCGTCGGCGGCGAGCAGCCGTACGCCGGCGTCGCGCAGGCCGGTGACGGCGCGTTCGACGGGTACGCCCACGGCGACGGGCAGATGGAAGTGGGAGCCGACGGAGGCGCGCACGGCCTTGGGGTTGTACAGGTCGACGGAGGCGTCGGTGAGGACGACGGCGTCGGCCCCGGCGGCGTCGGCGCACCGCAGCACGGTGCCGGCGTTCCCCGGGTCGCGGACGTGGGCGAGGACGGCGACGAGGCGGGGACGGGCGGCGAGGATCTCCTCGAACGGCGTGTCCAGGAAGCGGCAGACACCGACCAGGCCCTGGGGGGTGACGGTGGTGGAGATGTCGGCGACCACCTCCTCGGAGGCGAGGTGGACGCGCGCGCCCGCGTCCCGGGCTGCCCCGACGATGTCGGCGTACCGGTCGGCGGCCTCGGGGGTGGTGAACAGCTCCACGAGGGTGGCGGTGTCCCCGGCGCGGTGCGCGGCGGCCTCGCGGACGGCCTGCGGTCCCTCGGCGAGGAACAGCCGCTCCTTCCCCCGGAAGTTCCGCCTGGCGAGCCGCCGCGCGGCACTCACCCGGGCGGAACGGGGAGAAATCAGCTCAGGACCAGCGGACACCATTTCAGTCACCTTCAACTTCTCGACCGGGGGCCGGCACAACGCCCTCAGGGGCGCGGGGAACTGCGCGACCAGCCACCACCCACCCGCAGCCGACGAGCGGGCCGGGGCAACGACACAGCACGGGACCCGCAGGCCGAAGCCTACGGGTCCCGAAGATCAGAACGTCGGCCAAGGCCGACGACCTCACGCAGCCTTGGGCGCGTTCACGTCCGCCGGCAGCGCCTTCTGCGCGACCTCGACGAGCGCGGCGAAGGCGGTGGCGTCGTTGACAGCCAGCTCGGCCAGGATCTTGCGGTCCACCTCGACGTTGGCGGCCTTCAGACCCTGGATGAAGCGGTTGTACGTGATGCCGTTGGCGCGGGCAGCGGCGTTGATGCGCTGGATCCACAGCTGACGGAAGTCGCCCTTGCGCTTCTTGCGGTCGTTGTAGTTGTAGACCAGCGAGTGGGTGACCTGCTCCTTGGCCTTGCGGTACAGGCGCGAGCGCTGACCGCGGTAGCCGGAGGCCTGCTCGAGGATCGCCCGGCGCTTCTTGTGGGCGTTGACTGCCCGCTTGACGCGTGCCACTTGTTAACTCCTTGTAGCGGGGCCGTGGTGGTGCTCACACGGCCCGGAATCGATTGGGTCCCGGTCTGACGTACGTACGGCGCTCACGCGCCGGGGCGTCACTTGCCGAGAAGCTTCTTGATCTTCGCGGCGTCGCCCGGGGCCATCTCGGCGTTGCCGGTGAGGCGACGCGTCACACGGGACGACTTGTGCTCGAGCAGGTGGCGCTTGCCGGCACGCTCGCGGAGCACCTTGCCGGAGCCGGTGATCTTGAAGCGCTTGCTGGCACCGCTGTGCGACTTGTTCTTCGGCATAGCGCCGTTCTCTCCTCGTCGGTGGCGCTCCTGTGCCCGGTCGTGAAACCGGGCACACGGTGGAGCGTCGTACTTGTATCGGGTTGCTTCCTGGGACTCACGCCCCGGGGAGTCACGCCTCGGCCGGCTCCTCGGCCGCCTGCACGGAGTCCGCGTCGGCGGCGTTCTGCGACTTGCCGGGGTTGGCCTTCGCTTCTGCCTTGCGGGCTTCCTGTGCCTGGCGGGCCTCGGCCATCGCCTCGGTCTTCTTCTTGTGCGGACCGAGAACCATGATCATGTTTCGGCCGTCCTGCTTCGGGTTCGACTCGACGAACCCGAGGTCGGCCACGTCCTCCGCGAGACGCTGCAGCAGTCGGTAGCCGAGTTCCGGCCGGGACTGCTCGCGACCACGGAACATGATCGTGATCTTGACCTTGTCGCCCTGCTTGAGGAACCGGACGACGTGACCCTTCTTGGTGTCGTAGTCGTGCGGGTCGATCTTCGGCCGGAGCTTCATCTCCTTGATGACCGTGTGCGCCTGGTTCTTGCGCGCCTCACGGGCCTTCATGGCCGACTCGTACTTGAACTTCCCGTAGTCCATGAGCTTGCACACGGGCGGACGGGCGTTCGCCGCGACCTCCACGAGGTCGAGGTCGTACTCCTGCGCAAGCTCCAGGGCCTTGGCAAGCGGGACAATCCCGACCTGCTCGCCGCTGGGACCGACAAGTCGCACCTCGGGAACGCGAATCCGGTCGTTGATGCGGGGCTCGGCGCTGATGGATCCTCCTCGGTAGCACCACGCGACGGTCTGGCGGACAGCCGCGTAACGTCTGTGTTCGTTAGACCTAACCGCGCCGAGACACGAAAAATGCCCCGGACGATCACAGGCGGGGCTCCTCGAACTACCGGAGCACCGCCACGGAGACCGCGGGGCGCGCTTTCGGGCCGATCGCCGACTCGGGGACGGGATCTGCCTGACCGGTGACCCGCCGCCCTGAGGGCAGCCAGGTGGGAGTTCGAAAGCCTCCACTTGTGGGCCGGGCTCGTGTGTGGTGAGACATACGGGTCCGACCGGTCGTTACACAAGGTTAGCAGCTCCCGGAGACGGGCACCAACCGGCCGTCCGCCCGGCTCCTGGCGTCGGCGGCGCGCCGGGCTGCGCCTATCGTGTGGGGCATGAGTGAGACCTCCCCCTCGGACACCCCCGAGACCCCCGGCAGCCCCGACTTCGACGCCATGGCCCGCGACATCGCGGAGGTCCCGGCGGTCGAGGTGATCGTGACGGTCGCCGTCAACCTGATGAGCGCCGCCGCCGTGAAGCTCGGTCTGACCGAGGAGGGCGACACGTACAAGGATCTGGACGAGGCCCGCAAGCTGGTGCACGCGCTGGCCGGTCTGCTGGACGCCTCCGCGACCGAGATCAGCTCGTTCCACGCGGCGCCGCTGCGGGACGGCCTGAAGTCGCTGCAGCTCGCCTTCCGCGAGGCTTCCTTGGTCCCGGACGAGCCGGGCAAGGGTCCGGGCGAGAAGTACACGGGCGCGATCTACGGCTGACGCGGCGGGCGCCCCGGTGCCGGGGCGCCCCACCCGTTTCCGCTCAGCCGCGTACGTACAGGGGCTCGCCGGGAGGCGTCGCCTCGGCCGGCAGGACTGCCAGGTCGAGGCCGCGCACCAGGCGGGCCCTCAGTGTCTCGTCGGCGGCGAGCCGCTGGGCCACGGCCCGGGCGGCCTCGGCGACCGGCGCGGCCGGGTCGAGGACGAGGGCGAGGGTGCCGTCGGCCTGTCCCGGCCCGAGGTGGGCGCGGACCACGGAGGGCTCGGCGGCGACGGCGTTCCGTACGGCCTCGACGACGGCGGGGTCGTTCAGCGGGTCGGTGCTGGTGCGGCCCTCGGCGAGGGCGAGCAGCGCGGGCCCGGTCAGTTCGAACGGCACCGGACCGGCCAGGTCGAGGACGACCGTGTCCGCCTTCTCGTGCGCGGCCGCCTGGAGCGCCTGGTGCAGAGGTACGGCGACGGGGCGGGCCTGTGCGTCCCAGCGGGCGAGGGAGTCGGTGGAGGTGAAGGCGGGCAGCGCGGTGCGGCCGCCGGCCTTCAGGGTGGGGACGGCCATGTCGCTCGTCTTCTCGCGGCGCAGCCCGTTCTCGTCCTCCTCGACCTCTCCGAGCACGGCCACCACGGGAACGAGCAGCCGGGCGCCCTTGAGGGCTTCCAGGACCGGGCCGACGGCGTTGCCGTCCTCCGCCCAGGCGGCGAGCGCGGCGCTCAGCCGGGGGTCGGCGGAGCCGTCGTCGTCGCGGAAGGGGGAGTCGGGAATGTTCTTGTTCGCCACGGTCACCGACCTTAGCGGCCGTGGGCGGGACGCCCGGAGGCGGGCGGGAGGGAGCGCGAGGTGACGGACGGGCCGAGGGTGTCGGCGGCGGCGCTGGATCCGGCGAGCGGGGAGACGTACGCATCGGGCGAAGGGCTCTTCGTGACCGCGAGCGTGGTGAAGGCGGACATCCTGACCGCGCTGCTGCTGACCGCGCGGGACGCGGGGCGTGACCTGACCGCCGCGGAGCGGGGGCTCGCGGAGGCGATGATTGTACGCAGCGACAACGACGCGGCGACGGCGCTGTGGCAGGTCGTCGGGCGGGCGGCGGGGCTGGACGCGGCGAACGCCCGGCTCGGCCTCACCCGCACCGTGGCCGACGTGCGCTGGGGACTGACCCGCACCACGGCCGTGGACCGGGTCACGCTGCTGCGGCGGATCTTCACGCCTGACGCTGTTCTGGACGAGGTCTCGCGGGCGTACGTACGGGAGTTGATGGAGCGGGTCGTGCCGGAACAGGCCTGGGGCGTGCCGGCCCTGGCGGACCCGGGCACGCGGTGGGCCGTGAAGAACGGCTGGCTGCCCCGGGACGCGACGGGCCTGTGGGTGGTGAACAGCACGGGGTGTGTGACGGCCGGCGGGCGCGCGTACGCGGTGGCGGTGCTGTCGGACGGCCACACGTCGATGGCGGAGGGCGTGGCGCGGGTGGAGGAAGCGGCGCGGGAGGCCGTGGACGCGCTGGCACGGCGCGCCGGGAACGTCGGGCGAAACGTCTAGAACGTCTCGTTCTCGGGGCGGCGGCCCCGCCACAGGACGACCGCCGCGACGAGGAGGACGCCGCCGGCGCCACCGGCCAGGGGGGCGGCCCAGTCGGCGGTGTCGTCGCCGGGGGTGTCGGCGGCCGGGCCCGGGCCGAAGTACTCGTCGCCGTACGCCGCCGCCCTGAGGCCCTCCGGCTTCAGACGGCCCGCGGCCTCGATCGCGGCGGCCGGGTCGATGAAGCCGAAGCCGCGGGAGTCGTCGCGTCCGGCGGCGGGCGCGTTGCGGGCGGTGTCCTCCAGGAGCCGCTTGATCTGCGCCGGGGTCAGGTCCGGGTGTGCGGCCTTCACCAGGGCGACGGCGCCGGAGACGAACGCGGCGGCGGCGCTGGTGCCCCAGCCCTCGTAGTACTTGTGGTCGGGGTCGGCGATGATCACGTCGACGCCGGGGGCGCTGACCGTGGCGTACCAGCGGCGGGTGGAGAAGGGCGCGCGGGTGCCGTAGCGGTCGACGGCGGTGGCGGCGATGACGCCCGGGTAGGCCGCCGGGTAGGAGATCCGGTCGCCCTTCTCGCCGCCGTTGCCGGCGGAGGCGACGACGACCACGCCCTTGCGCAGGGCGTACTGGATCGCCTCGTCCTCACCCTGCTCCGGGTGCGCGGAGGCGGAGTCGTCGCCGAGGGAGAGGTTGATGACGTCGGCGCCGTGGTCGGCGGCCCAGCGGATGCCCTCGGCGAGGGCGTTGCCGCGGGTGCTGCGGGCCTTGGCGCGGGCCGGGTCCTTGTCCTCGAGGATGACGCGGACGGGGAGGATCCTCGCCTCGGGGGCGACGCCCAGGACGCCGTCGCCGTTGCCCGGGCCGTGCCCGTGACCGGCGATGATGCCGGCCATGGCGGTGCCGTGCCGGGCCCACGCCTCGTCGCCCTCGCGCGCGCCGAAGCCGACGAGGTCCTTGCCCTCCAGGACGTTGCCGTCGAGGTCGGGGTGGTCGGCCTCGACACCGGTGTCCAGGACGGCGACGGTGACGCCCGCGCCGCGCGTGGTGGGCCACACCTGGTCGGTGTGCAGGGCGTCCAGGGCCCACTGCCGGTCGCGGATGCCGTCGGCGTACGCGGGGGTCGCGGGGATCAGGACGAGGGCCGCGGCGAGCAGGCCGCCGAGGGCGGCGGGGCGCTTCCTCATGACGGACGCTCCGTGGGGGTGCCGGCCCGCTGGCGCAGGGCGCGTTCGAAGCGGTCGGCGAGACCGCGGGCCTCGTGGCCCAGGCCCGCCTGGGCGGGGGCGGTGGTGGCTCCGGACCGCATGGCGTCCTCGGCGGGCTGCGGCTCGTCGGCTCTCCGGCCGTCGGCCCAGCCGGAGACGGCGTAGACGACGACGGGGGCGTCGGTGAGCACGGAGATCGCCCAGGAGGCCCGCTGCTCCGGGCCGAAGCCCTCGGCCGCGGTGTCCTTCGCCGCGTACGGCAGCGGCATCAGGTCGCTGCGGCGGTCAAGGCGCTCCCGGTCGAAGCGGCGGGCGAGGGCCTCCATGCCGGCCGCGTCGGCTTCGGTGAACAGCAGGCCGACGGTGGTGACATGGCTCTGCGTGGCGTCGGTGTAGGTGGCGCGCAGCAGGCGCTCGCAGCCGACGGGGGCGAGGGCGCGGGTGAGCAGGGCGTCGAAGGCGCCCTCGCAGCCGCTGTCGGGGGCGACGGCGATCCGCGTCCAGACGCGGTCGGCCTCCCCGGGGCCCGCGCCACGGCCCTGGACGGTGGGCGGGAACAGCTGGTCGACGGGCACTTCGTGCCACAGGTCGCCCGCGACCGCGAAGGCGTGCCGGGTGCCGGCTCCCTCGGGCCCGTCGGCGAGCCAGGCGCCGGTGACGGCGCCGCCGATCAGCCCGGTGCCGAGCACGAGACAGACGGCCGCGGCGACGGCCTGGGCGCGGGTGCGGCGGGCGAACGGCCACGGGCGGCTCTTGGGTTCCCCGAACGACACGGCAGCGGGACGTCCCGCGCCGGGGACGCCGCCCGGGGACATGGGCGCGCTCCAGGACAGCGCGGGGTCCGGCCCGGCGGGGACGGGGCGCAGCCGGGTGGTCGTCTCCGACGGGGTCTCCGTACGGGGCCGGTGCGCGGGCCGGGGCGGCGCGGAGGGTGCGGGCGGCGTCCGGGACACGCGCTGCCCGACGCCGGGGGGCGCGGACACGCCCCGCCCGACGGTGGGCGGCGCGTCCGGGAACCGCGCGGAGGCCTGCGGCGGCGGTGCGGACCGGTCGGGGGCGTCGCCCCCGATCCGGGGGTAGCGGGGGCGCGCCCCGGCGGTGGGGGGTGTGACCTCGCGGTTTGGGGTGCTGTCGCCGGTGGGGCGGTAGGGGGGTTCGGCGGGGGCCATGCCGGTGCGGCGCGCGTCGGACGCGGTGGGGCGGTTGGTGGGTTCGGCGGAGACCGAGCCCGTGCGGCGCGCTTCGGACGCGGTGGGCCCGTGCGCGGGTTCGGAGGGGGCCATGCCCGTGCGGCGCGCTTCGGACGCGGTAGGCCGGTATGCGGGTTCGGAGGGAGCCATGCCTGTACGGCGCGCGTCGGACGTGATGGGCCCGTGTGCGGGCTCGGCGGGAGCCCCGCCCGTGCGGCGCGCGTCGGGCGCGGCGGGCGTGGTCGGGCGGGCGGTGGGGCCGTCGCCGGACGGGCGGTACGGGCGCTCGGCGGTGCCCGCGCCGCGCGCGTCGCCGGTGGCGGGGGGTGTCGGGGGGTGCGTCGGTTCGGCAGGGGCCGCGCCGCGCGGGTCGCCGTCGGGCCAGGCGTGGGGAGCAGGGCGCTGGGCGCCGACGGTGCCGCTGTCGGAGGCAGGGCCGGACGGGCGGTGCGGCCGCTCTGTGCGGGGCGCGCCCGGGCCGCGGGCGTCGGCGGACGCGCGGGGCGTCGCCGTGCCGTGGTCAGCGGTGCTGTCCCCGGTCGCTGTACCCGCGCTGGTTCCCCGGTCACCGGACGCGTCCGGGGCGCCCGGCCCGGGGCGCTGAGCCTCGACGCGGTCCGTGCCGGCCGTGCCGGACGGCCGGTACGCCCGGTCGTCGCCACCCGCGCCCGTGTCCGGTCCGTCGGACGCGGGGCGCGGGGCGACCACCCGGCCCGTGTCCTCGGAAGCGGGCCGGTCCGTCTGCTCGTCCAGCGGGGTGCGGGGGTCGAACGGCCCCGGGTTGCCTGCGGTGCGGGGGGCGTGGGGCGGGCGCGGGGGGAGGGAGGCGCGGCGCGCTTCCGTGCTCATGCACCCCCCGTTTCCTCGAGCCCGGGCCGGTCCTCGTCGTCCGCGGCCGGTGTGTCGCTGCCAGGTGGCCCGGCGCGGACGCGTCCCGGGCACAGATACCCGCACGACCGGCGCGTCATCCCGCCCGGACGACCGGGCCGGCCCCGTACCGCCGTGCGTGCGCGTCACTCTACGGCGTGCGGCGCACCGAACGGGAACCAGTCCGCAGGCCCGCGGCATCTGCCCGGAACGTCCCCCTACCCTGCGGTAATCCGGTCTGGCAGGCTGCGGTCATGACTGCGCGCGCCGCCGACCGGGCCCGTTACGACCGGGCCACCGCCCAGCTCGACGCCCCCGTCGCGATCGTGGATCTCGACGCCTTCGACGCCAATGCGGACGATCTGGTCCGCCGTGCCGGGGGCAAGCCGATCCGGGTCGCCAGCAAGTCCGTGCGCTGCCGGGCGCTGCTCGAACGGGTCCTGGCCCGCGAGGGTTTCGCGGGCATCATGTCGTTCACGCTCGCCGAGTCGCTGTGGCTGGCCCGCTCCGGTTTCGACGACGTCCTCCTCGCCTACCCGTCCGCCGACCGCGCCGGGTACGCCGAACTCGCCGCCGATCCCAAGCTCGCCGCCGCCGTCACCGTGATGGTCGACGATCCGGCGCAGCTGGACCTGATCGACGCGGCGCGGGCCGGCGGCGGTGAAGTGGTGCGGGTGTGCCTGGAGTTGGACACCGCGCTCAAGCTGCTCGGCGGGCGGGTGCGGATCGGCGCCCGCCGCTCCCCGCTGCACTCCCCCGCCCAGGTCGCCGAGGTGGCCCGCGCGGTGGCCCGCCGGCCGGGGTTCCAGCTCGTCGGGATCATGGCGTACGAGGGCCATGTGGCCGGGGTCGGGGACGCGGTGGCCGGGCGGCCGCTGCGGTCGCGCGCGGTGCGGCTGATGCAGGCCGCCGCGCGCCGCGAACTCGCCGAGCGGCGGGCCGCGGTGGTGCGGGCGGTCCGGGAGGTCGTGCCGGACCTGGAGTTCGTCAACGGCGGCGGCACGGGCAGTGTGCAGCACACGGCGGCCGAGGACGCGGTGACCGAGATCGCGGCCGGTTCGGGGCTGTACGTGCCGCGGCTGTTCGACAACTACACGTCGTTCAGGGGGCGTCCGGCCGCGCTGTTCGCCCTGCCGGTGGTGCGGCGGCCCGGGGTCGGCGTGGTCACGGTGCTGGGCGGCGGCTACCCGGCGTCCGGCGCGCCCGGCGCGGACCGGCTGCCGGTGCCGTATCTGCCCGAGGGGCTGCGCTACGACCCGCAGGAGGGCGCCGGCGAGGTGCAGACGCCGCTGCTGGGGCCGGTCGCGGACGATCTGCTGATCGGCGACAAGGTGTGGTTCCGGCACGCCAAGGCGGGCGAGCTGTGCGAGCGGTTCGACACGCTGCGTCTGGTGGAGGGGGACGCCGTGACGGCGACCGTTCCGACGTACCGGGGTGAGGGGCACACCTTCCTCTAGCCTCCAGCGGTCCCGCGCCCGCCCCTCGGCTGCTCAGCCGGTCGGGCCGATGCTGCTGCCGACCCCGCCGCCGGACGCCTGGTCGGCGGTCGAGCGGATGCCCTTGGTGATGCGGTCCATGTCGGCCACGGGCGGCCCGTCCGGGCCCGCCTCGAAGACGAACCGGACGAGGACCGGGGACTCGGTGCCGACGCTGGACGGGAAGACGAGGGACTGGACGTAGCCGCCGGGGCCCTCGGCGGTGGTCACCCGCCAGCGCACCAGGTAGCCGGCGCGGCCCGCCACCGCGACCGGGGCCGCCTTGACGACCTGATGGGACGTCATGCCGCCGTAGGGGCGGTTGCCGAGGGTGTCCTCGTCGAAGGCCTCCTCGGCGGCGTCGGGGATGTCCGCCTCGGCGAGGGCGCGGGGCGAGGACTCGTCGGTGGTGGTCACCGTGCGGGAGATGACGAGGCCGCCGCGGCAGAGGGAGCCCTCGCCGGGGCAGTCGTGGGTGCCGTCGGTGGTCATGACGGCGTCCTTCTCGGCCACGTGCTGCGGGCGGACCCAGCCGTCGAGGAGCGGGAAGGTGACGCCGTTCAGCTCGTCCACGACCACGCCCTCGTCCTCCGGAGCGGGCTCGGAGGCGGACGGCGAGGACGGCCGCGTGGACTCCGTCGTGGGCGCGGGGGCCGTCGGGCTGGGCCCGGTGCGGACCTCGGGGTCCTCGTCGTCACGGGTGAGCGCCACCGCCCCGGCGACGACGGCGGCGACCAGCACGGCCCCGGCGACGGTCAGCGCGACGGCCTTGGCCCCGCCGGACCCGCCCGTGCCGCCACCGCCGGGCGCGGCCGGAGGACCGAAGCCACCCGCCCCCGCCCCGGACGCCGGCACGTAAGCGGCCGCCGGCGTCCGCCGGTGGTCGGTCCAGGACGTGCCGTCCCACCAGCGCTCCAGGTGCGGGGCGTGCGGGTCGGGGTACCAGCCGGGCGGGGGCGTCATACTCACCCGGGCACTGTAACGACGGGCGCCGTCACCGGGGGACGGGCACTACAGGGGTGTGACGTACGCCCCCGAGATGCCGCCGTCGACGAGGAAGTCGGTGGCGTTGACGAAGGACGAGTCGTCGCTGGCCAGGAAGGCGACGGCGGCGGCGATCTCCTCGGCCTCGGCGAACCGGCCGAGCGGGATGTGCACCAGCCGGCGCGCGGCCCGCTCCGGGTCCTTGGCGAACAGCTCCCGCAGCAACGGGGTGTTGACCGGCCCGGGGCACAGTGCGTTGACCCGGATGCCCTCACGGGCGAACTGCACGCCGAGCTCACGGGACAGGGCGAGGACGCCGCCCTTGGACGCGGTGTACGAGATCTGCGAGGTCGCCGCGCCCATCCGGGCCACGAAGGACGCGGTGTTGATGACGGAGCCCCTGCCCTGCTCCCGCATGTAGGGGATGGCGGCCTTGCAGCACAGGTAGACGGAGGTGAGGTTGACCTCCTGGACCCGCTTCCACGCCTCCAGGCCCGTCTCCAGGATGGAGTCGTCGTCGGGCGGCGAGATGCCCGCGTTGTTGAAGGCGACGTCCACGCTGCCGTACGTCTCGTACGCGGTGCGGAACAGCGCCTCGACCTGCTCGGGGTCGGTGACGTCGGTGTGGACGAAGATGCCGCCGGTCTCCTCGGCGGCCGCCTTGCCGCGGACCTCGTCGACGTCCGCGCAGACCACGTTCGCCCCCTCGGAGGCGAGGCGGCGCGCGGAGGCGAGCCCGATGCCGCTGCCGGCTCCGGTGACGACGGCGGTGCGGCCGGTCAGGCGGCGGCAGATGATGTCCTCGCTCATGTGCGGTCAGGCCTCCGTGCTGATGAAGACGTTCTTGGTTTCGGTGAAGGCGGTCAGGGCGTCCGGGCCCAGCTCGCGGCCCACGCCGGACTGCTTGAACCCGCCGAAGGGGGTCCAATAGCGCACGCTGGAATGCGAGTTGACCGACAGGTTGCCCGCGCGCACGGCGCGGGAGACGCGCAGGGCGCGGCCGACGTCCCGGGTCCACAGCGAGCCGGCGAGTCCGTAGTCGGTGGCGTTGGCGAGGCGGACGGCGTCGGCCTCGTCGTCGAAGGGCAGGACGACGGCGACGGGTCCGAAGACCTCCTCGACGGCGACGCGGTCGTCGGGGCGGACACCGGTGAGAACCGTGGGCGGGAACCAGTGGCCGGGGCCCTCGGGGGCCTTGCCGCGGATGCCGTCGAGGGTGTCGGGGACGTAGGCGCGGACGCGGTCGAGCTGGGTTCGGGAGATCAGCGGGCCCATGTCGACGTCCGCGTCGCCGCCGGGGTCGCCGACGCGGACGGCCTCGATCGCGGGGGCGAGCAGCTCCAGGAAGCGGTCGTGGGCGGAGCGTTCGACGAGGATGCGGGTGCGGGCGCAGCAGTCCTGGCCGGCGTTGTCGAGGAAGGACATGGGGGCGGCGGCCGCGGCGGCCTCCAGGTCGGCGTCGGCGAAGACGATGTTGGGGCTCTTGCCGCCGAGTTCGAGGGTGACGCGCTTGAGGTGCGCGGCGCCCTTGGCCCACACCTGCTTGCCGACGGCCGTCGACCCGGTGAAGACGATCTTGGCGACGCCGGGGTGTTCGACGAGGGCGTTCCCGGCGACCGCGCCGTGCCCGGGGAGCACCTGGAACAGGCCCTCGGGAAGGCCTGCCTCCAGGGCGAGTTCGGCGAGGCGCAGGGCGGTGAGGGGGGTGGTCTCGGCGGGCTTGAGGAGGACCGCGTTCCCGGCGGCGAGGGCGGGGGCGGTGCCCCAGGCCGCGATCGGCATGGGGAAGTTCCAGGGCGCGATGACGCCGACGACGCCGAGCGGTTCGAGGAAGGTGACGTCGACGCCGCCCGGCACCGGGATCTGCCGGCCGGTGAGGCGTTCCACTCCCCCGGCCGCGTAGTCGAGCAGGTCGCGGACGTTGCCCGCCTCCCAGCGGGCGTTGCCGAGGGTGTGGCCGGCCTCGCGGACCTCCAGCAGGGCGAGTTCCTCGACGTGGTCGTCGACGGCGACGGCGAACCGGCGCAGCAGGCGGGCGCGTTCGCCGGGCGCGAGGGCGGCCCAGACGGTCTGCGCGCGGGCCGCGCGGGCGACGGCGGCGTCCACGTCGGCGGGGCTCGCGGCCGGGACGGTGGCGATGACCTCCTCGGTGGCGGGGTTGCACACCTGGAGCTCGGCGGACTGGTCGGACACTCGGGGCCTCACATGCGTTCGAAGGAGCGGCGCAGCTCCCAGTCGGTGACCGCGGCGTCGAAGGCGTCGGTCTCGACGCGCGCCATGTTGCGGTAGTGGGCGACGACCTCCTCGCCGAAGGCGGCCTTGGCGATCTCGCTGTGCTCCCACAGTTCGGCGGCCTCGCGCAGCGTGGTGGGGACGTGCTCAAAACCGGCGGTGTAGGCGTTGCCCGCGCAGGGCTCGGGCAGTTCGAGGCGCTGCTCGATGCCGTGCAGGCCTGCGGCGACCATGCCGGCCACGGCCAGGTACGGGTTGACGTCGCCGCCGGGCAGCCGGTTCTCGAAACGCAGGGAGCGGCCGTGGCCGACCACGCGCAGCGCGCAGGTGCGGTTGTCGTGGCCCCAGGCGACGGCGGTCGGGGCGAAGGAGCCCGGCTGGAACCGCTTGTAGCTGTTGATGTGCGGGGCGTAGAGCAGGGAGAACTCGCGGAGCGCGGCGAGCTGCCCGGCGAGGAAGTGCCGCATCACCTCCGACATGCTGTCCGGGTCCTCCGGGGAGTCCGGCATGGCGCTCTCCCCGGCGAGGTCGGCGAGCGAGAGGTGGATGTGGCAGGAGTTGCCCTCGCGTTCGTCGTACTTGGCCATGAAGGTGATCGAGACGCCCTCCTGGGCGGCGATCTCCTTGGCGCCGGTCTTGTAGACCGCGTGCTGGTCGCAGGTGACCAGGGCCTCGTCGTAGCGGAAGACGATCTCGTGCTGGCCGGGGTTGCACTCGCCCTTGGCGGACTCGACGGTGAGGCCGGCGCCGGCCATCTCGTTGCGGATGCGGCGCAGCAGGGGCTCGACGCGGCCGGTGCCGAGCACCGAGTAGTCGACGTTGTACCGGTTGGCCGGGGTGAGGCCGCGGTAGCCGGAGTCCCAGGCCTGTTCGTAGGTGTCCTTGAAGACGATGAACTCCAGCTCGGTGCCGGCCTGGGCGGTGTAGCCGAGGGCGGCGAGCCGGTCGAGCTGCCGGCGCAGTATCTGCCGGGGCGCGGCGGCCACCGGGGAGCCGTCGGCCCAGGCGAGGTCGGCGACGACCATCGCGGTGCCCTCGTTCCAGGGGACGCGGCGCAGCGTGTCCAGGTCGGGGTACATGGCGAAGTCGCCGTAGCCGGTCTCCCAGGAGGACATGGCGTAGCCGTCGACGGTGTTCATGTCGGCGTCGACGGCGAGCAGGTAGTTGCAGCCCTCCGTGCCGTGGTGGAGGACCTCGTCGAGGAAGAAGCGGGCGGCGAACCGCTTGCCCTGGAGGCGGCCTTGCATGTCGGGGAAGGCCAGGACGACAGTGTCGATCTCGCCGCCCGCGACGAGGGCGTGCAGCTCCTCGACGGCAAGCGGGGGTGTGCGGTCTGCCACGGGAGGGCCTCCTGAGGCTTCTTCGGTCAGCCGGGAGCCATAAGGTATTGCCGGGAACCATTGCTTGGGAAGGGGGGCACGACCAGATGCCGGAGAATGCGGTCGGCGCGGTCGGGGACCGGCTGGCGCCGGTGCTGCGGCAGGTCCGTGCGGGCAACGGCTTCGAGGAGGCGCTGGAGCAGATCCTCCAGGTGGTGCGGCTGGGCCTGGTGGCGGGCGGGGAGCGGCTGCCGGCCGAGCGGGAGCTGGCGGAGCGGCTGGGGATCAGCCGGGTGACGCTGCGCGAGGTGCTGAAGGTGCTCCAGGACCAGGGCCTGGTGGAGTCGCGGCGCGGCCGGTACGGCGGGACGTTCGTGCTGCCCCGTCCGACGGACGCCGGCGAGGAGGAACTGCGGCGGCGGATCGCCGAGGTGGACATCGAGGACGTGCTGCGCTTCCGGGAGGTGCTGGAGGTGGGCGCGGCGGGCCTGTGCGCGGCGCACGGGCTGACGGAGGGGCAGGCGGAGCGGCTGCGTGAGGCGCTGGCGGGCACGCAGGAGGCGCCGCTGGGCGACTACCGGCGGGCGGACACGCTGTTCCACCTCACCCTGGCGGAGCTGTCCGGCTCGCCCTCGCTGACCGCGCAGTACGCGGCCGTCCGGGCGACGGTGAACGACCTGCTGGACTGCATCCCGCTGCTGGTGCGCAACCTGGAGCACTCGCAGCGGCAGCACGCGGCGCTGGTCGAGGCGGTGCTCGAGGGGGACGCGGACGGGGCGCGCGAGGTGATGCGGGAGCACTGTGCCGGTACGGCGGCACTGCTGCGGGGGTTCCTCGCCTGACGGCGTGGCGCGCGGCGGGCACGGGCAGTTTTACCGCGGCTTAACGCACGGGGGTTGCGCTCACGTCGGGTGCGCCACGAAGGTATGGGCCCACAAAGGTCTGGATCCGTGCCATTACCACCTTCCGCGCCACACCGTCTCCTGGGGAGCCGTGCCGTGAGCCTTCCATCCGCATCCCGTGAACCCGCCGGCGAGCCCGACGACTACCTGGAGCGCCGGAGACTGCGCCGGGGCAGCGCGGGCTGGCTGCTGCTGACCGGCCTCGGTGTCGCCTACGTCGTCTCCGGCGACTACTCCGGCTGGAACTTCGGCCTGGCCGAGGGCGGCTTCGGCGGCCTGGCGATCGCCATGGTCCTGATGGGCGCCATGTACACCTGCATGGTGTTCGCCCTCGCCGAGCTGTCGTCGGTCCTGCCCACGGCGGGCGGCGGCTACGGGTTCGCCCGCCGGGCGCTCGGCCCGTGGGGCGGCTTCCTCACCGGCACCGCCATCCTCATCGAGTACGTCCTCGCGCCGGCCGCGATCTCCATCTTCATCGGCGACTACGTCGAGTCCCTCCGCCTGTTCGGCCTGGAGTCGGGCTGGCCGGTGTACCTGGCCTGCTTCATCGTGTTCACCGGCATCCACCTGTGGGGCGTGGGCGAGGCGCTGCGGTTCAGCTTCGTCGTCACCGGCATCGCGGTGGCCGCGCTGGTGGTGTTCGCGCTGGCCGCGCTGCCCGAGTTCGACGCGTCCTCGCTGGACGACATCCCGGTGGACACCTCGGCGCTGGGCGCCAGTTCCTGGCTGCCGATGGGGCTGCTCGGGATCTGGGCGGCGTTCCCGTTCGGCATGTGGTTCTTCCTGGGTGTGGAGGGCGTGCCGCTGGCCGCCGAGGAGACCCGGGAGCCGGCCCGTACGCTGCCGCGCGCGATCCGCTGGTCGATGGGCATCCTGGTGGTGCTGGCCCTGATGACCTTCTTCACGGCGGCCGGGGCGCGCGGCTCGTCCGCGATCCAGGACGCGGGCAACCCGCTGGTCGAGGCGCTCCAGCCGGACGGCGAGGCGACGGTGCTGAGCAGGATCGTGAACTACGCGGGACTCGCGGGGCTCATCGCCTCGTTCTTCTCCCTGATCTACGCCGGCTCGCGGCAGCTGTTCGCCCTGTCCCGGGCGGGCTACCTGCCCCGGTTCCTGTCCCTGACCAGCAGCCGGCGCGCCCCGTACCTGGGGCTGCTGGTGCCGGGCGCGATCGGGTTCGCGCTGGCCGCGAGCACGGGCAACGGGGCGCGGATGCTGAACATCGCCGTGTTCGGTGCGACGATCTCCTACGCGCTGATGTCGCTGTCGCACATCGTGCTGCGGCGCCGTGAGCCGGAGCTGCCGCGGCCGTACCGGACGCCGGGCGGCGTGCTGACCTCGTCGGTGGCGCTGGTGCTGGCCTGCGCGGCGCTGGTGGCGACGTTCCTGGTGGACGTGACGGCGGCGTTCATCGCGCTGGCGGTGTACATCGTGGCGCTGGCCTACTTCGGGCTGTACAGCCGCAGGCATCTGGTGGCGAAGGCGCCGGAGGAGGAGTTCGCGGCGCTGGCGGCGGCCGAGGCGGAGCTGGCGCGGGACTGAGGAAGAGGAGGTGCCCGGTGTCGGGCAGGCCACTGATCGGCATCAGTACCTACGCGGAGTCGGGCGTGCGGTGGGGCGTGTGGCAGCTGGACGCCGCGCTGCTGCCGGCCGGCTATCCGCGGCTGGTGCAGCGGGCGGGCGGTCTGGCGGCGATGCTCCCGCCGGACGCGCCGGAGCACGCGGCGGCGGCCGTGGCCCGGCTGGACGGCCTGGTCGTCGCGGGCGGCCCGGACGTGGAGCCCGTCCACTACGGCGCCGAGCCCGACCCGCGCACGGGGCCTCCGGCCCGGGCACGGGACGCCTGGGAGCTGGCGCTCATCCGGGCGGCCCTGGAGCGGGGCGTGCCGCTGCTCGGCGTCTGCCGGGGCATGCAGCTGCTGAACGTCGCCCTGGGCGGCACCCTGGTCCAGCACATCGACGGCCACGCGGAGGTGCCGGGCGTCTTCGGCCACCACCCGGTCAAGCCGGTCCCGGGCACGCGGTACGCCGAGGCCGTCCCCGAGGAGACGTCGGTCCCCACCTACCACCACCAGGCGGTCGACCGCCTCGGCGCCGGACTGATCCCGTCCGCCCACGCGGAGGACGGCACGGTGGAAGCGGTCGAACGACCGGACGGCCCCTGGGTGGTGGGGGTGCAGTGGCATCCGGAGATGGGGGACGACGAACGGGTGGTGTCCGCGCTGATCACGGCGGCGGGGGTCTGACAGGGCGCCCGCCCGTCGGACCGGCGCCGCCGGACGCCCGGGGCTGGGGGGCCGACAGCCGGGGAAACAGGTTCTTCGGGAGCCGGAGACGCCGCGTCCCCTCCGTCGGGCGCGGGCCCGCGTCCTCAGCCGCGGGTCAGTGAGAGCAGGTCCCGTGCCGGGCCCGTCGGGCGGTGGCCCGTGGGCCAGACCGCGCGGAGGTCCCGGGCCAGGGCGACCGCCTGGACCGGGATCCGGACCAGGCGCCGCATCCCCAGCTCCTCCCCCACCGCCAGTTCGCTCAGCACCGCCGGTCCCGCGCCGCCGACGGCCGCCGCCTTGACCGCCGTCGTCGAGGACAGCTCGATCAGCGGGCGGGCCAGCCCGCCGAGCGCCGCGTCCAGCACCTGCCGCGTGCCGGAGCCCTCCTCCCGCAGGACCAGCGGTGTGACCGCCAGTTCCTCCGCCGCGAGGGGGCGCCTGCGCCGGGCCCAGGGGTGCGAGGGGGCCGTGACCACGACCAGCCGGTCGTGGGCGATCACCGCGGAGTCCAGTCCGGCCGGCACCGTCAGCCCTTCCACGAAGCCGAGGTCCGCCTCCCCCGCCAGCAGCCGTTCCGCGACCGCCGTGGAGTTGCCGGCGAGCAGGGACACCGCTGTGTCCGGCCGCTGCGCGCGCAGCGCGACCAGCCACCCCGGCAGCAGGTACTCGGCGATCGTCATGCTCGCCGCCACTCGCAGCCGTGAGTCCCTGCGGTCCCGCAGCGCCTGCGCGCCCGCGTCGAACGCCTCGGCCGCCTCGACGATCCGCAGGGCCCAGTCGGTGACCAGGGCGCCCGCGTCGGTGAGCCGCGACCCGCGGGGCGAGCGGTCGACGAGGGCGACGCCGAGCTGCCGTTCCATCGACCGGATCCGGCTGCTCGCGGCGGGCTGGGTGATGCCCAGCTCCCGCGCGGCCCGGCCCAGGCTCCCCACCCGTGCCACGGCGAGCAGCAGCTCGAGCGCGCCGAGGTCGGGCACCCGGTGCGCCAGCGAACCGCCGCTCCCGGGCCGTTCGTCGCCGTGGTCTTCCGTCCTGCTCATAAGCTCAGCTTATGCAACGCCCGGCATCCGCCCGCCGCACGAGCGCCGGCCGTCAGCGGCGGACCGTCCGCAACGCCCGCCCCAGCACCTCCGGCGCCTTTGCCAACGACGGGCCGTACCAGGTCAGATGGCGCCCGCTGAGAAGGGCGCACGGCAGGCCGGGGAAGGCCTCAGGGCCGTCGTCGGCCGTGAAGCGGTACGGCTCGTCGGGGAGGACGACCACGTCGGGCCGGGCCGCGCGCAACTCGTCGAGCGGGATGCGCGGATACCGTTCGGAGTGGTCCGCGTACAGCGTGCGCACCCCGAGGCGGGCCAGCAGGTCCCCCGCGAAGGTGTCGCGGCCGAGCACCATCCACGGGCGGCGCCAGATCGGCACCACCGCCGTGCGCGGCTCCTGGAACGCCGGCGGCGCCTCCCACGCCGCCTCCGCCGCGTCCAGCCAGCCGGGCCGGCTCCGCACCCCGCACGCCGTCAGGACGCGGTCCAGCTCGGTGAAGGCCTGCGGCAGGGTCCGTACATGCGTGACCAGCACCTCGAGGCCCGCCGTGCGCAGGGCGTCCAGGTCGGGCTGCCGGTTCTCCTCCTCGTTGGCGATCACCAGGTCGGGGGCGAGGGCCGCGATGCGGTCCACCGCGGGGTTCTTGGTGCCGCCGGCACGGGCCACGTCGAGCCCGGCGGGGTGCGTGCACCAGTCGGTCGCCGCGACGAGCGCGCCGGGCGCGGACACGGCCACGGCCTCCGTCAGCGACGGGACGAGGGAGACGACCCGTACACGGCTCATCGGCGCGGCTTGGTGTCCCGCAGCGCCTCGATGTGCTCGGCGACGGCGACGACCAGCAGCCGGGTCTCCGGCACCGTGGCCCGCCAGCGGTGCCGGACGCCTCCGGTGAGGTACAGGGTGTCGCCGCGCCCGAGACGGTAGGCGCGCCCCTCTGCCTCGATCTCCACGGCGCCTTCCGCGACGTACATCAACTGGTCGTTGCGGAACTGCAGTTCGCGTCCGGCGTCGTGGTCGCCGGTGAACTCCGAGGCGTGCATCTGGTGGTGGCCGCGGACCAGGGACCGTACCCGTGGCTCGGTCCACTCCTCGGCGCCCTCCGAGCGGACGACGTCCACGCTGCACGCCGGGTCGGCGGCCGCGAGCAGCTCGACCGCGGTGGTGCGCAGCGCGTCGGCGAGCTTCTCCAGGGAGGTCTGGCTGGGACGCGCGCGCTCGTTCTCGATCTGGCTGAGGAACGGGACCGACAGACCGCTGCGCTCGGCCACGACGGCGAGGGTGAGGTCCAGCGCGCGGCGTCGCCGCCGCACGGCCGCGCCCACCCGCAGGGGCTGTTCTTTGTGGTCGCCCATCGCTCCGGCTCCCTCCTTCGCCGCTCGTCGCACCCGACCGCCGGGGTTCCGGCGCTCTTCCCTTGCCGAGTTGGTCTGCACCCTACGCATGTTCGGCAGACCGTTTCAGGCACCTGTCACGTCGGGGTCATGTGCGGCCGGTGCGGACCTCTCGGTTCACGCCGGCCTCCTGCTGGGCCCCTCGGCACACCTCGGATGCGAAGAGACGTGCTCCAGCCATTGTTCACCGTGTTCGCCGGAAGGTCACGGGGGAGGTCCGGGAAGGCGCTGGCGCTGTGTGGTTGACCGGATTCATACGGTGGCGGGGGCGGATCCGGAGAGCGCGAGGGGCGGGTCCGCGCGCCCCGGAGGGACGCTTCGGGACCCGCCCCTCGCAGGACGTGACCGGTACGGCGGCGGCTACTGCGGCGTCATCCGCTCCACCATGTCCGGGTGCTCCTCGAGCCAGGCGGCGACGGCCTCCTCCTCGTGTCCCTGGCCGCGGTTCTTGATCTCCGCCTCCAGGGACCCGAGCTCGTCCTCACTCATGTGGAAACCCTTGATCCACTCGGTGAGCCGGGGGTACTGCTCGGGGAACTTCTTGCTGGCGATGGTGTGGATGGTGTTGCTCTCGCCCCAGGCGCGCTTCGGGTCCGCGAGCTTGGTCAGCTCGTAGTCGTTGTAGGCCCAGTGCGGCGACCACAGGGTGACGGCCACCGGCTTCTTCTTGGCGTAGGAGCGCTTGAGCTCGGCCAGCATCGCCGGCGAGGAGCCGTCGACGACCTCGTACTCCTCGTCCAGGCCGTAGGCCGGCAGCACCTTGTTCTTCAGGATGTCCATCTGGCCGGTGCCCGCCTCGATGCCGACGATCCGCCCGCCGAACAGGTCGGCCTTGCCCTTCAGGTCGGCCAGGGACTTGACGTCCTTGACGTAGGAGGGGACGGAGATCTCCAGCGAGACCGGTTCGTACCAGGTGCCGAGGTCGGTGAGTTGGTCCTTGTTCGGCTCGTAGAAGTTCTTCTGCGAGTGCGGCAGCCACGCGTCGAAGTTGAGGTCGATGTCCCCGGACGCGAGGCCGGTGTAGACCGGACCGACCTCCATCTGCTTGAGGTTCAGCTGGTAACCGCGCCGCTCCAGGACGTTCTTCCACAGGTAGGTGACGGCGACGTCCTCCTCCCACGGGAACCACGCCACGTCCAGGGCGCGCTTCGCCTCGGCGGGGGTGTCACCGCCCGAACCGGACTCCACCGGCGCCAGCTTGTCGACGATGCCCGGGTTGTCCTTCAGCCAGGCGCGCACGGCGTCCTGCTGGCGGCCCTTGCCGGCCTTGTTGATCTCGGCCTCCAGGCCGGTGAGTTCCTTCTCGCTCATCGAGAAGTCCTTCAGCCACTTCCCGACGACCGGGTTCTCACCGGCGAAGCCCTTACGGGACACCAGGTGCACCGCGTCGCCCTCGCCCCAGGAGCCCTTGGGGTCCTTCAGCTTCTTCAGGTCGTAGTCGCTGTACGCCCAGTGCGGGGACCAGAGCGTGACGACCACCGGTTCCTTCTTGCTGTAGGCGCGCTTGAGCTCGGCCAGCATCGCCGGGGTGGAGCTGTCGACGACCTTGTACTCCTTGTCGAGGCCGTAGTCGCCGAGCACCTTGCTCTTCAGCAGGCCCATCATGCCCGCGCTGGACTCGATGCCGGTGATCTTCCCGTCGAAGGCGGCGGCCTTGCCCTTCAGGTCCTCCAGGGAGTCGATGCCCTCCATGTAGGCGGGGACGGTCAGCTCCAGACTCGTCTCCTCGTACCAGGCGCCGAGGTCGTCGAGCCGGTCGCCGTACTTCTTCCAGTACTCGGCGTGCGTGGTGGGCAGCCAGGCGTCGGTCTGGAAGTCGACGTCGCCCTGCGCCAGCGCGGTGTACAGCGGCCCGGCGTCCAGCTGCTTGGCCTCGACCTCGAAGCCGCGCCGCTCGAGGATCTCCTTCCACAGGTACGTGGAGGCGACGCCCTCGTCCCACGGGATGTAGCCGATGCTGATCTTCTTGCCGTCGCCGACGTTCTTGTCGTTGGCCGTGGTGTCGCCGGACCCGGCGGAACCGCCGAACAGGCCCATGCCTCCGGCCACCAGGGCCAGCACGACGATGCCGATCACGGCGACCTGCGGCCGGGGCCGGTAGGACCAGATCTTCAGGCCCTGGGCGGCGCGTGCCTTGGCGGCCGCGCGGCGGCCCAGCGGGGACACCTGGGTGCCCAGGGCGCTGGTCATGCGGTCCAGGTAGATCGCCAGGATGACGATGGCCAGACCGGACTCGGCGCCGAGGCCGATGTTGAGCTGGCCGATGGCCTCGATGACGGCGCCGCCGAGGCCGCCGGTGCCGACCATGCCGGCGATCGCGGCCATGGACAGGCCGAGCATGATGACCTGGTTGACGCCCGCCATCACCGTGGGCAGCGCCAGCGGGAGCTGGACGCGCAGCAGGGTGTTGCGGGGGGTGGTGCCGAACGCCTCGGCCGCCTCGACCAGTTCCTTGTCGACCTGGCGGATGCCCAGCTCGGTCATGCGCACGCCCGGGGCGAGCGCGAAGATCAGCGTGGCGACGATGCCCGGGGCGGACCCCGTCCCGAAGAACAGGATCGCCGGAATCAGATAGATCATCGCCGGCAGCGTCTGCATGAAGTCGAGAATCGGCCGGACGAAGGCGCTGACCCGGTCGGAGCGGGCCGCCCAGACGCCCACCGGCACGGAGATCACCAGGGCGATCACGGTGGCGACGATCACCAGCGCCAGCGTCACCATCGAGTCCTCCCACAACTCCATGGAGTCGAGGAAGGCGAAGCCGACGAAGGTGAGGACACCGGCGAGGGTGCCGCGCAGCCAGAAGGCGATGACCGCGAAGATGCCGCAGAGGATCAGCGGCTCCGGGGCCTGGAGGACGGCGTTGACACCGTCGTAGGCGCCGGTGAAGACGGCCTTGAAGAAGTCGAACAGCCAGGTCAGGTTGGAGAGCAGCCAGTCGACCGAGCTGTTGACCCAGTCGCCGAGCGGGATCCTAGGCACGGGCCATCACCTTGCCGCCCTGGTCCTTGGGGCTGTCGCAGACGCCGGGGTCCGCCTCCTCGTCGCCGAGGAAGCCGACCAGGCGCTGCCGGGGCACGACGCCGACGAGGTCGCCGTCGTCGACCACGGCCACCGGGTGCGGCACGCGCGCGCTGATGGCGCACAGGTCGGTGAAGGAGGTGCCGGGCGCGGCGGTCTCGCAGCCGCAGTCGGCCTCGTCGCCGCGCACCTCGGGGTCCATGACCGCCTGGGCGGTCAGCACGCGGGAGCGGTCGACGTCCTGGGTGAAGGAGGCCACGTAGTCGTTGTCCGGCCGGATCAGGATGTCCTGCGCGGTGCCGATCTGCACGATGCGACCGTCCCGCATGACGGCGATGCGGTCACCGAGGCGCATGGCCTCGTTGAGGTCGTGGGTGATGAAGACGATGGTCTTCTTCAGCTTCTTCTGCAGCTCGATCAGCTGGTCCTGCATGTCGCGGCGGATCAGCGGGTCCAGGGCGCTGAAGGACTCGTCCATCAACAGCAGGTCGGCGTCGGTGGCGAGCGCGCGGGCGAGGCCGACGCGCTGCTGCATGCCGCCGGACAGCTCGTCGGGCCACGCGTCCTCCCAGCCGGCCAGGCCGCACAGGGCGAGCGCCTCGTCGGCGCGGCGTTCGCGCTCGGCGCGGGGCACGCCCTGCACTTCAAGACCGTAGGCAGCGTTGTCACGGACGCTGCGGTGCGGGAAGAGCGCGAAGTGCTGGAAGACCATGCTGATCTTGCGGGACCTGACGTCCCGCAGCTCGCGGTCGGACAGGGCGGTGAGGTCCTGTCCGTCGAAGCGGACGTGTCCGGCGGTCGGCTCCAGCAGACCGTTCAGCATCCGCAGCAGGGTCGACTTGCCGGAGCCCGAGAGGCCCATGACGACGAAGATCTCGCCCGGCTCCACGGAGAAGGACGCGTCGATGACGGCGGCGGTGACGCCGTCGGCCCGCAGTTCCTCGCGGTCCGCCGTGTTGTTGCGCAGCCGTTCGACTGCCTGGTCCGGTCGTCTGCCGAACACCTTGAACAGGTGCTCGGCCTCAAGCCTTGATGACACACGTACCTCTCGTCTCGGCGACAGATGCCGGAGCGATGCGGCGGACCAGCGGTCCGCATCAGGTTGAAACAGCAACCGGCATCGTTCCGCCGCCGCGCCTCCCCGGATTCGAACGGCGCAAACGCTTCGTGGGCCGCCTCACAGATGTGGCGCACTGCGCAACACGTCGCGCGAAAGGCCACGCGGGCGTGCCGACGGGCCGGTGCTGTCGGTGGGGTGGGGCATGATGCGGGACGTGACCGGACTGATGCTTCTCGACACCGCCTCCCTCTATTTCCGCGCCTACTTCGGCGTCCCGGAGTCCGTCAAGGCGCCGGACGGCACGCCGGTGAACGCCGTGCGCGGGCTGCTGGACTTCATCGACCGCCTGATCAGGGACCACCGGCCGGAGCGCCTGGTGGCCTGCATGGACGCCGACTGGCGCCCGCAGTGGCGGGTGGAGCTCATCCCCTCCTACAAGGCGCACCGGGTCGCCGAGGAGCAGGAGACGGGGCCGGACGTGGAGGAGGTGCCGGACACGCTGTCGCCGCAGGTGCCGGTGATCGAGGAGGTGCTCGACGCGCTGGGCATCGCCCGGGTGGGCGTCGCCGGGTACGAGGCGGACGACGTGATCGGCACGTTCACCGCGCGGGCGGACGGCCCGGTCGACATCGTCACCGGCGACCGGGACCTGTACCAGCTGGTGGACGACGCGCGCGGGGTGCGGGTGCTGTACCCGGTGAAGGGCGTCGGCACGCTGCAGGTCACCGACGAGGCGGCGCTGCGCGCGAAGTATGGGGTGGACGGCAAGGGGTACGCGGATCTCGCGCTGCTGCGCGGCGACCCGAGCGACGGCCTGCCGGGCGTGCCCGGCATCGGGGAGAAGACGGCGGCCAAGCTGCTGGCCGAGTTCACGGACCTGGCCGGGATCCTGGCGGCCGTGGACGACCCGCGGTCGAAGCTCACACCGACGCAGCGCAGGCGTCTGGACGAGGCGCGGCCGTATCTCGCGGTGGCGCCGAAGGTCGTCCGGGTCGCGGACGACGTCCCGGTCCCGGACGTCGACACGGTCCTGCCGCGCGTCCCGCGCGACCCGGCCGCCGTGGAATCCCTGGCCGCGCGCTGGGGTCTGGGCGGGTCGGTCACCCGCCTGCTGGCGACTCTCGCGGAGCGGTAGGTGCTAACTTAGGCATACCTAACTGTGACTGGGAGGCCCTCATGGCTGAGCGACCGGCACGCGCGTCGCGCACCCCGCACACCGGCGTGGTGGTCCGCACCGAGCGGCTGACCCCGCACATGCAGCGCGTGGTGCTGGGCGGCGAGGGCCTCGCGCGCGTCTCGGCGGACACCTGCACCGACCACTACGTCAAGCTGCTGTTCCCGGCGCCGGGGGCGGTCTACCCGGAGCCCTTCGACCTGGAGCGGATCCGCGCCGAGTTCCCGCGCGAGCAGTGGCCGGTGACCCGGACGTACACGATCCGCCACTGGGACCCCGAACACCGCGAGATGACCCTCGACTTCGTGATCCACGGCGACGAGGGTCTGGCCGGCCCGTGGGCGACGAACGCCCGCCCCGGCGACGTCGTCCGCTTCCTCGGTCCCGGCGGCGCCTACGCCCCCGACCCGGCCGCCGACTGGCACCTCCTGGCCGGTGACGAGAGCGCGCTCCCCGCCATCGCCCGCGCCCTGGAGTCGCTGCCGCAGGGCGCCCGCGCGTACGCGTTCCTCGAGATCGCGGGCCCTGAGGAGGAGCAGAAGATCGACTCCGACGCGGAGATCCGCTGGCTGCACCGCGGCGACCGCAGGGTCGGCGAGGCCCTGGTGGAGGCCGTCCGCGCCCTTGACCGGCCGGAGGGCCGCGTGCACGCCTTCGTGCACGGCGAGGCGCACTTCGTGAAGGAACTGCGCCGCCTGCTCCGCGTGGACCGCGCGATCCCCCGCGAGGACCTCTCCATCTCCGGCTACTGGCGCCTGGGCCACAACGAGGACGGCTGGCAGGCCTCGAAGAAGGAATGGAACGCCCGCATCGAGGCGGAACAGGAAGACACGCCCGCTGCGTAGACGCCCCGCACACCCCCGTACCCTTGCCCCACGTGAGACGCCGACGTACCCCCACCCCTCCCCCGCCCCTGCCGCAACGCGACGGCGTGGACCCGGTCCGGGTGCGTCTCCCCGCAGACGGCCCGGGATCAACGGTGCGCGAGCACCTGGTCCTGCGGCTGGCCGCACACACCGCCGTGATCGACGGCATGTTCGATGCCGGGGAGATCGTCGGCTCCGACGGGACCCCCGTCCCCCCGGACACCCCCTACACCCCCGGCCTCTGCGTCTGGTTCCACCGCGACATGCCCGAGGAACCCCCGGTCCCGTTCCCCCTGCACGTGGTGCACCAGGACGACCACCTCGTCGTCGCGGACAAGCCCCATTTCCTGGCCACCACCCCCCGCGGCAGCCACGTCCGCCAGACGGCGCTGGCCCGCCTCCGCCACGACCTCGGCCTGCCGGAACTGACCGCGGCGCACCGCCTGGACCGCCTCACCGCCGGACTGGTGCTGTTCATCGTGCGCCCCGAGGAGCGCGGCGCGTACCAGACGCTGTTCCGCGACCGGCGGGTGCGCAAGGAGTACGAGGCCGTGGCCGCGTACGACCCGGACCTCGGCCTCCCCCGCACCGTGTGCAGCCGGATCGTGAAGGAGCGCGGGGTGCTGACCGCGAGGGAGGTCGACGGGGAGCCGAACGCGGAGACCCGGGTGGAGCTGCTCGCGCACCGGGCGGACGGCCTGGGCCGGTACCGGCTGGTGCCCGGCACCGGCCAGACCCACCAGCTCCGGGTGCACATGAGCGCCCTCGGGGTGCCGATCCTCGGCGACCCCCTCTACCCCGAGGTGACCGCTCCGGTCCCGGCCGGCGACTTCCGGCGCCCGCTGCAACTGCTGGCGCGGGAACTGGCGTTCACGGATCCGGTGACGCGGGCGGAACGCCGGTTCACCAGCGGCCGGGTGCTGGAGGCATGGGCCTCGTACGAGGAGTGGGCGGCGGATCAGTAGCCGCGCCACCACCGCAGGAACCGCTGCCAGGCGCCCTTCGGCGGCTCCGGCCGCGCGGGCGGAGGCGGCACGGGCACCGCGGCCGGTGCCGGACCGGCGTCCGGAACCCCGCCGACGCTCGCACCCCCGCCCGGGTCCCGGCCCCCCGCGGAAACTCCGGCCGATACGGCCGCGGGCGCCGGAGCCGTCGCCTGCCTGGGAACTCCCCCGATCTGCCAGTCGTACGCCGCAGGTGCCCCCGCGCCGTTCTCGTGGCTCGGCGCCTGCGTGATCTCCTGCTGCGGCCGTGGCGTGAAGTGCACCGGCAGCGACACCAGATGGCGTGAGGCGATCGACTCGGTGAACGTCAGCTCCTCCTCGTCGCAGCTCAGCTCCACGTCCGGCAGCCGCATGAGCAGGGCGTCGACGCCGACCTCGGCGATGACACGGCCGATGTCCTGGCCGGGGCACTCGTGGGTGCCGCCGCCGAACGCGAGGTGCGAGCGGTTGCCCTGCATGTCGGCGGTCGGGTCGGGGCGGACCCGGGGGTCGACGTTGGCCGGCGCGGGCGCGAACAGCAGCCCGTCGCCCTTGCGGATGCGCTGCCCGCCCAGCTCGGTGTCCTGCTTGGCGTAGTAGGCGAAGATGGTGCTGAACGGCGGTTCGTCCCAGAGGAGTTGCTCCACCGCCTGGGGCACGGTCATCTGGCCGCCGTTGAGCTGGGACCGGAAGCGCGGGTCGATCAGCACCTGGCGCAGCACGTTGGCGAGCAGGTTCGCCGTGGCCTCGTAGGCGGCGATCAGCACCACCCGCAGGTGCTGGCTGACCTCCTCGTCGGACAGCCCGGCCGGGTGGCTGACGAGGTGGCCGGTGAAGTCGTTCCGGGGTTCCTTGCGGCGGCGGGCGGTGAGGCGGTTCAGCGCCTCCATCACATAGGCGTTGCTGGCGATGGCGGTCTCGGTGCCGCGGATCATGTCGCGGGCGGCCTGCACCATGCGGTCGTCGTACTCGTCGGGCATGCCGAGGACGTGGCACATCACGGCCATCGGCAGGTGCTCGGCGTACTGGCTCACCAGGTCGGCCTCGCCGGCCTCGCAGAACCGGTTGACGACGCGCTGGACGCTGCGGTTGACGTACCGGCGCAGGCTGCGGAAGTCGGTGGCGGAGACGGCGGTGTCGATGGCGCCGCGCCAGCGCCGGTGCTGCTCGCCCTCGGTGTGGGCGCACATCGGCTGCCAGGCGATGTGCGGCATCAGCGGGTGGTCCGGCTTGACCAGGCCGTCGCGGAGCGCGGACCAGATGCGGCTGTCCTTGGTGAACTGCGCGGGGCTGCGCACCAGTTGCTGGCTCTCGGCGTGGCCGAGCACCACCCACAGCGGTACGTCGTCGTGGATGAGCGCGGGCGCCACCGGGCCGTGCTCCTCGCGCAGCCGCTCGTAGAGCTTCTTGAGGTCGTCCGACTCGTGGAGCCGGGCGAGTCCGCCGGGGCCCAGGCCGTGCGCGGGGCATCCGGGGGGCGGTCCGGGCCGGGCGTCGTCACCGGCCGGGCGGTCCGGCGTCTGGGAGTGGGAGTCAGGCGTCACTGTGGTCGCTCCGAAAAGGGGGAAAGCCCAAAGGGTCCGGGGAGGGGGAGGGTGCCGCGTGTCAGGTCAGCGAGCCCGTCATGGCGAGCGAGTGCAGGAAGCGCATCAGGGTCATCAGCACGTCACGGCTCGAGGCGCGGCGCCGCACGTCGCACTCCACGATGGGGATCACCTCGGACAGGTCGAGCGCGGCCCGCAGGTCGGCGACGGGGTAACGGGGCGCGTCCGGGAAGGAGTTGACCGCGACGACGAAGGGCACGCCGCGTTCCTCCAGGCGGCCCATGACGTCGAAACTGACCTCCAGACGGCGGGTGTCGACCAGCACGACCGCGCCGAGCGCGCCCTCGAACAGGCCGTTCCACAGGAACCAGAAGCGTTCCTGGCCCGGCGTGCCGAACAGGTACAGCACCAGCTCGTCGGTGATCCTGATGCGGCCGAAGTCCATGGCGACGGTGGTGGCCGTCTTGGACGCGGAGCCGTAGTTGTCGTCGACCCCGATGCCGGCCTGCGTCATGGTCTCCTCGGTGGTCAGCGGTTTGATCTCGCTGACCGAGCCGACCATCGTGGTCTTGCCGACCCCGAACCCGCCGACGATCACGATCTTCACCGCGGACTGCGCCGTGTGGGGCAGCTGGTCCTCGGCGCGTGGGCCCGGGATGGTGTCAGAGCCGTTGAAGTCCATGCATCACCGCTTCGAGAAGGGAACGGTCCGGGAGCGCCTTGCGGACGATCGGGGAGCGCGCCTGGACCAGTTCCGCCGTCAGCAGTTCGGTGATCAGCACGGTCACCACGCTGAACGGCAGACTGAGATAGGCCGACAACTCGGCCACGGACAGGGGGGCGACGCAGAGCCGGAGCAGCGCCGCCTGCTCGGGGGTGGCGGAGGGCGGGAGGTCGGGGGAACGCGCCACGATCAGCGTGACCAGGTCGATGTCGGCGCGCTCGCCGTCCGGTCCCGCCACGACGTACAGCCGCTCCGGGTTGCCGCCCTCGCCCTCCTTCCGGGCCGGGGCGGCCGGCTGTGCGGGGGTGCCCTGCCCGGGAGTGCGCCTCTGGCGTTGGGGAGGAGTCATACGGTCTGCCCGTTCCGTCGGGGCGGACTGGTCAGATGGGCGCCGATGCGGACGACGAGGTCGCGCATCATGCCGCCCATGCGGCCGGGTTCGCAGGTCATGTCGGAGAGCACCGCGAGGTAGGCGTTGGCGCCGGCCGCCATCAGGTAGAAGTAGCCCTCGTCGATCTCGATGAGCACCATCTTCATCTCGCCGTCGCCGTGCGGGAGTTCCTGCGCGACGGCGGCGGCGAGGCTCTGCACTCCGGCGCAGGCGGCCGCGACCCGGTCGGCGGCGTCCGGCTCGCCTCCGTAGCGGGCGATGCGCAGGCCGTCGGCGGAGAGCACCACGATCATCTCGACGCCGGGTACGCCGTCGGCGAGCTCCTTGAGCATCCAGTCGAAGTTGGCTCGTTGCTGGATCACTTGAGGTCCCCCTCGTCCTCGGCCTCGGTGCGGGCCGGTTCATTGATGAGATGCAGGTAGGCGGTCGGGTTCCGGGTGAAGTCGGTGGGGTGGACGTCCGGGTCGAGGTCCTTCTTCAGCCCCTCCCAGAAGGCGTCGACCCACAGCCCGGGTTCACGGTCGGGTCGCTTCTTCTTCTCGGGCTCGGCCGCGGCCCAGATGTCGTGGTACTCCTCGCCGCGCTCCCTGGCCTCGCGTTCGGCGCGCTCGGCGGCGGCCTGCTCGGCGTAGCGCTGGGCGAGCGGGGTCTTGACGCGGCTGCGGCGCTGCGGGAGGCCGCCCGCGGTCCACTCGGTGACCTCGGGGACGTCGTCCTCGACGGCGGCCGTGGCGGGGATGCGGGGGCTGGTGGGGCGGCGCTTCTTGGGGGCGCGCTGCGGGCCGGGGAGGGCGTCGACGGGGCGGGGCACGGCGGTGGCGCCGATACCGTGGGCGAGGCCGACGCCGGGTTCGTCGGTGATCATCTCGCTGGGGACGACCAGGACGGCGCGGACGCCGCCGTAGGCGGAGGCGCGCAGCGACACCTGCATGCTGAACTGGGTGCACAGGCGGCCGACGACGGCGAGGCCGAGGCGCGGGTTGGCGCCGATCTCCTGGAGGTCGACGCCGCGCTGGGCGCGGTCGAGGATGCCCTCGATGCGGGCGCGGGCCTGCTCGTCGAGGCTGACGCCGGCGTCCTCGATCTCGATGGCGACGCCGGTCTGCACCTCGGTGGCGGTGACGCTGACCTTGCTGGTGGGCGGCGAGTAGCGGGTGGCGTTGTCGAGGAGTTCGGCGGCGGCGTGGATGACCGGCTCGACGTGGATGCCCTTGATGTTGATCTTGGCGATCGACTTCAGGTCGATGCGGCGGTACTCGAGGATGCGGGACATGGCGCCGCGCAGCACGCTGTAGAGCGCGACCGGCTTGGGCCACTGGCGTCCGGGCCGGCCGCCGCCGAGGACGGAGATGGAGTCGGCGAGGCGGCCGATCAGCGCGGTGCCGTGGTCGATGCGCAGCAGGTCGTCGAAGACCTCGGGGTTGCGGCCGTGGTCCTCCTCCATCTCCCGCAGTTCCTTGGCCTGCTGGTGGACGATCGCCTGGACGCGGCGGGCGATGGAGACGAAGGAGCGCTGCGAGGAGTCACGCAGGTTCTCCTCGTCGTCGATGATCTTGAGGACCGTGCGCAGCAGCACCTGCTGGTATCCGGGCAGGTCCCGCCAGGACGGGTTGAGCCGCGGCAGGTCGCGCATCACCTCGTCCGGCTCGTTGCCGGCGTGCAGGTGGTCCAGACAGGCGGGGAAGACCTTCTGGATGAAGTACTCGGTCTCCGTGTCGTGGGCGGCGATCCGCGCCTCCAGATACGCACGGTGACGCTCGTGTTCGGCCCGCGCCTCCCGCAGCACGCGGCCGCGGCGCGCCGCCTCGGTCGCGGTGGAGGCCACCAGCAGGGTCGCCACGGCGCCGCAGACGCCGACGGCGATCCGGGCGGGCTCCGTCACCAGGGCGACGGCGGCTCCGGTCGCCGCGGCCATCACTATGGCCGGCAGCAACAGCACGCGTGCGTAAGGAAGATGGACACTCGCCATGTGAGCCCTCTGAAGCGTATCGACTGACGGTCGGGAACGTGCACATAAGGGAACAGGCGCACGAATTCATCTCAACTCGATGCGCTGCGGGCGAGCTTAGTCCGACGGGATCATCGCCATGTCATATTCAGCGAGTGCCGGAAACGGCCCCTGGGGGCGGAGTACGCTCGGAGCCATTTGCACGGCCCGGAACTGTTCGAACACAGCACGTCACGGCGTACAGACGTACGACGGCCACTCACCGTCACGGGTGAACCGGGCCTTCGGAACGGCGGTCCACGGCCTCTCGGAGGCGTCCTCATCCCTTCCCGCGTACGCGGCCGTTGATGCGGCCGCACGAGGGCGCGCACAGGGCAGAAGCCCGGCGCGCGAGGGGCGCACCGGGCTTCCGGAGAGAATGTCGAGCGGGGTCAGCCCACGGAGGAGTAGGCCACCACCCCGCGCAGCAGACCCTCCACGGCCTTGCGGGCGTTCTTGGCGACCGTCGAGCCCTCGGCGACCGGGGCCGCCGCGGCGATCTGCCCCAGCACGTCGATGACCTGCTTGCACCAGCGCACGAAGTCGCCGGCCGGCATCTCCGCCTCGCGCAGCACCTCGTCCAGGCCCTTGCCGGAGGCCCACATGTAGGCGGCCCAGGCGAAGCCGAGGTCGGGCTCGCGCTGGCCCACGCCCTCGGTCTGGCTGATCCGGAAGTCCTCCTCCAGCGCGTCCAGCCGGCCCCAGATGCGGACCATCTCGCCGAGCGCCGCCTTCGCCTTGCCCGACGGCAGCTTGGGCGCCATCGCGTCGTCGGCGACCCGCGACTCGTACACCAGCGCCGAGACGCACGCGGCGAGCTCGGCGGGGCCGAGGCCCTCCCAGACCCGCTCGCGCAGACACTCGCTGGCCAGCAGGTCGAGTTCGCCGTACAGCCGGGCCAGCCGCCTGCCGTGCTCGGTGACCTCGTCGCCGCGCAGGTAGTCCATCTCCGTCAGCAGCGCGACGATCCGGTCGAAGGTGCGGGCGATGGTGTTCGTCCGGCCCTCGATGCGCCGCTCCAGCTGCGAGGTGTCCCGCAGCAGCCGGTGGTAGCGCTCCGCCCAGCGGGCGTGGTCCTCGCGGTCCTGGCAGCCGTGGCACGGGTGCGCCCGCAGCGCCTTGCGCAGCCGTGCGATCTCCCGGTCGTCGGCGGCCGGGGCGCGCTTCTTGCCGTGCCGGTCCGGCACGATGTGGCCGGCCTTGGTGCGCAGCGCGGAGGCGAGGTCCCGGCGGGACTGCGGGGAGCGCGGGTTGAAGGACTTCGGGATCCGCATCCGCTCCAGCGCCTCCACGGGCACCGGGAAGTCGATCGACGCCAGCCGCTTCACCTGCCGCTCGGCGGTCAGCACCAGCGGGCGCGGACCGTCGTGGTACTCCAGGCCCCGGTGGCCGTTGGTGCGGCCCGCGGGCAGCCCCGGGTCGAGCACCAGCGCCAGCCCGGCGTACTTGCCGGTGGGCACGTGGATGACGTCGCCGGGCTTGAGCTTCTCCAGCGCGACGGCGGCCTCCGCGCGCCGCTGCACCTGGCCCTGGCGGGCCAGTTCGTTCTCCCGGTCCTTCAGCTCCCTGCGCAGCCGCGCGTACTCCTCGAAGTCGCCGAGGTGGCAGGTCATCGAGGCCTTGTAGCCCTCCAGGCCCTCCTCGTTGCGCTGCACCTGGCGCGAGATGCCGACGACCGACTTGTCCGCCTGGAACTGCGCGAACGACGTCTCCAGCAGCTCCCGCGAGCGGTGCCGCCCGAACTGCTCGACCAGGTTGACCGCCATGTTGTACGACGGCTTGAAGCTGGAGCGCAGCGGATACGTGCGCGTGCCGGCCAGTCCCGCGAGGTGGTCGGGGTTCATCCCGCGCTGCCACAGCACCACGGCGTGGCCCTCGACGTCGATGCCGCGGCGGCCCGCCCGGCCGGTCAGCTGGGTGAACTCGCCGGGGGTGATGTCGGCGTGCTGCTCGCCGTTCCACTTGACCAGCTTCTCCAGCACCACCGAGCGCGCGGGCATGTTGATGCCCAGCGCCAGGGTCTCGGTCGCGAACACGGCCTTCACCAGACCGCGCACGAACAGCTCCTCGACGACCTCCTTGAAGGTCGGCAGCATGCCCGCGTGGTGGGCGGCTATGCCCCGCTCCAGGCCCTCCAGCCACTCGTAGTAGCCGAGGACGTGCAGGTCCTCCGTCGGGATGGAGGCGGTGCGCTCCTCGACCAGGTCGCGGACCCGGATCCGCGCCTCCTCGTCGTTGAGCCGCAGGCCCGCGTACAGGCACTGCTGCACGGCGGCCTCGCAGGCGGCCCGGCTGAAGATGAAGGTGATGGCGGGCAGCAGGCCCTCGGCGTCTAGGCGCTCGATGACCTCCGGCCGGCTCGGCGTCCACACGCGCGAGCGCTGTCTGCGCTCCCGCTCGCGGTCCGCCTCCCGCATGCCGTTGCGGCCCCGGCGGCGGTCGCCCCAGGACGGGCGGCTCGCCTCCAGCCGGGCCATACGCGTCAGGTCGGGGTTGACGGCCTTCTTGTGGCCCTCCCCCTCCTCGAACAGGTCGTACATCCGGCGGCCGGCCAGCACGTGCTGGAACAGCGGCACGGGCCGGTGCTCGGAGACGATCACCTCGGTGTCCCCGCGGACGGTGTCCAGCCAGTCGCCGAACTCCTCGGCGTTGGACACGGTCGCCGACAGGGAGACCAGCGTCACCGACTCCGGAAGGTGGATGATCACTTCCTCCCAGACGGCGCCCCGGAAGCGGTCGGACAGGTAGTGCACCTCGTCCATCACCACGTAACCCAGGCCGAGCAGGGTCTGGGACCCGGCGTACAGCATGTTCCGCAGGACCTCGGTGGTCATCACGACCACGGGCGCGTCGGAGTTGACGCTGTTGTCACCGGTGAGCAGGCCCACCTTGTCGGTGCCGTACCGGCGGCACAGGTCGGCGTACTTCTGGTTCGACAGCGCCTTGATGGGCGTCGTGTAGAAGCACTTCTTGCCCTGCTGGAGGGCGAGGTGGACGGCGAACTCGCCGACGATCGTCTTGCCGGATCCGGTGGGGGCGGCGACCAGCACGCCCTTCCCGGCCTCCAGGGCCCGGCAGGCCTCCACCTGGAAGGGGTCGAGGCCGAAGTCGTACATCTCGCGGAAGGAGGCGAGCGAGGTGGCCTGCTCGGCAGCGCGCCTGCGTGCTGCCGCGTACCGCTCGGCCGGTGAGAGGTCCTCTGTCATCGTGCTTTCGAGCGTACCGGGCCGCACCGACAACGTGACGATCATTATCCGGATCGGCCGCGTGAGGTGCGGCGACGCCGCTCAGGGGCCGACGACCCGGACCGCCCCCGGCACGCAGCGGGCGGTCAGCGGCAGCGGCCCGACGTACTCGCCGTCCGCGTACCCGGTGACGTCCTCGGCGACCAGTTCCACGCTCGCCGCCCGCAGCACGGTCACCACCGGGTGGTCCACGTGCGTCCCCCGGTAGACCCGCGGGAACACCCGCAGCAGCGTGGCCCGGCTGCACTCGCCGACCACCGTGATGTCGAACAGCCCGTCGGTGAGGTCGGCTCCCGGGCATATCCGCATGCCCCCGCCGTACGACGGCCCGTTCCCCACGGCCACGAGCGTCGCCTCGACCTCGCGGACCTCCCCGCCGTCCAGGGTGATCCGGTACGGCAGCGGCCGGAAGGCGGCCAGCTCGGCGACCATCGCCAGGTCGTACTTGAAGCGGCCGAGCGGGGCGCGCATCCGGTTGCCCCGGTCGTTGACCCGGGAGTCGAAGCCGGAGGCGAGCACGGCGCCGAACCAGCGGTCGCCGATCCGCCCGAGGTCGATGTCACGGGAGCGCCCGCTCTTGAGTGCGTCGGCGATCATCCGGCCGGACGTGGCGGGTTCGCCCAGGGGCATGCCGAGCGCCCGGGCGAAGTCGTTGCCGGTACCGGCGGCCACCAGGCCGAAGGGGGTGCCGGTGCCGACGACGGCCTGCAGGGCGAGGTTGGCCATGCCGTCGCCGCCGACGGCGATCAGGGCCCCCGTGCCCTCCTCGACGGCGGTACGCGCCCGGGACAGCGCGTCCCCGGGGCCGTCGCCCGTCACGGTGGTGACGTGGAAGCCGGCGTCGCGCAGCGCGGAGGCGGCCGACCGCGCCGCGCGGGCGCCCCGGCCGCCGCCCGCGGTGGGGTTCACGAAGAGGGTGATCTCGCTGGTCACGGGAGTGACCCTACGAGGTGCCGGACCGTCCTCAGGTCACGTCGTCATAACCGTTGACGCGGTCCCGGGAGGTCTGCTCGGGCAGTGTGGTGACCGGTTCGGCCGGTGCGACGGCTTCGGGGATGTGATCGAGCTCCGAGGCCTCGTCGTCCGCGGGGCCCTCGGCCTCCTTGCGGGCGCGCCGTCTGTCGTTCAGCAGGGAGAAGCCCACGGCGACGAAGTACAGGACGACGATCGGCCCGGACAGCGCCAGCATGCCCACCGGGTCGGTGGTGGGCGTGGCCACCGCGCCGAAGACGAAGACGCCCATGACGACACCGCGCCACCAGCCCGCCATCCGGCGGCCGGACACGATGCCCACCATGTTCAGCATGATCAGCAGCAGCGGCAGCTCGAAGGCCAGGCCGAAGACCAGCACCATGCGGATGGTGAAGTCGAGGACCTCGTCGAGCGACAGGATGTTCGCCGATCCCCCGGGCGTGAGACTGAGCAGCACCTTGATGCTGACCGGGAGGATGACGTACGAGAGGAGGGCGCCGCCGGCGAACAGCGGCACGGCGGCCGCGGTGAAGACGTAGGTGTACTTCTTCTCGTGCCGGTGCAGACCGGGGGCGACGAAGGCCCACAGCTGGTAGAGCCAGACCGGGCTGGAGACGACCAGGCCCGCCATGAGGCTCACCTTGATCGTCGTGGTGAACGGCGACGTCAGTGTGTTGAACGACACGATGGCGCAGTTGCCGCCGTCGCTGTTCGTCAGGTCGTCGCACTTGGGCACCGGATCGGCCAGGAACTGCATGAGCTGTTCGCTGTAGAACGCGGCGACGACCGACACCACGACGATCGCGAGCACGGCCTTGGCCAGGCGGTTCCGCAGCTCACGCAGGTGTTCCACCAGAGGCATGCGCCCCTCGGGATCCCTCTGCTGTGTGCGGGCAGACTTGAGCAACCCACGTTCCCATCTCGTGCGGCGGGCCGGACGTCACCGGCCCTGCGTCAGCGCTTGGTCGTGTCCGTCGGCTCGGTGACCGGGCGGGAGCTGGTCACGTCGCCGGGGGCGGCCTGGATGGTGCGCTGCGCCGGGGGCTGCTCGCCGGTGGCCGGCGGGTCGGCCGGAGCGGAGGACTTGTTGTCCTCCTTCATCGCCTTCGCCTCGCTCTTCAGGATGCGGGCGGACTTGCCGAGCGACCGCGCCATGTCGGGAAGCTTCTTCGCACCGAACAGCAGGATGATGACGACGAGGATCAGAATGATCTCGGTGGGTCCGAGCCGTCCCATAAGTCTTTACCTTCTCACCGAGGCGGGTGGGTGGGGGGCTGTCCGACCGGTCGGACATGCGTCCGAAGGACGGTACAGACAGCGATCGTAACGCCCAAGGGTGAACGTGCGGCAATCCCTGTGCGTACTCCCGTCCGCGGTCCGGGCCTCGTTCTCCGGGCCGCGATCAGCAGCGTACCTGCCGGGCCCCGGCCGGTGACAGGGCGGCGACGGCGGCCCGTCCGGACGACGGTCCCGCCGGTGCGGCGCCGCGGGGCTACAGGGCCTCCGCCGAGCGGGCCGTGCTCGCGGCCGCGCGCTCCAGATCCTCGGCCGCGCGGCCGATGCGGCGGGCCGAGTCCGCGACCTGCCTGCCGAGGCGCTCCGCCTCGACGAAGACCCGGACGGCGAGCACTGCGAGCACCGCCAGCCCCAGGAACCCCAGGGCCACGGCGAACATCGGCCAGAACATGGGTCGAGCCTAGACGGTCGAGTGCAGCCGGAGCGTACGCACCCCGCCGCCGGTCAGCAGCTCGACGATCCGCTCCCCCGCCGGCTTGCGGACGGCGGCGCCGCACTCGGGGCAGGTGAAGGAGTAGAACGTGGTGCGGCTGCTGGCGCCGATGGCCAGCCGCAGCGCGCTCGCGGAGAGTTCGAAGCGCTCCCGGCAGTCCGGGCAGCCCGCCCGGAACATCACCGGGGCCACGTTCCTCATCCCGGAGAACGCGGACGCCGCCGTCATGCCCCGTGTCCCTGTGGTCGCCGACTCGCTCAAAGCCCTCGCTCCTGACTGTCGTGCTGCCCGGTCATCCCGCCGTCACGGCCCCGTCGTACGCCGCCAGCGCCTCACGCGCCGCCCGGCGGGCGCTCTCGGCCAGCTCCCGCGGCTCCACGATGCGCCCGTCGCGGCCGAGCCGCAGCGCCAGCCGCTTCAGCGACGCCGGGTCGGGGGTGCGCAGGGTGATACGGAGCCCGCCGTCGGGAAGCTCATCGGCGCTGTCGTGCGGGTAGTACTCGGCGACCCAGCGCCCGCCAGGACCGACCTCGACGACCACCTCCGGGTCCTCGGCGGAGGGCTGCACCAGCCCCTCGGACAGGTCGCGCAGCTCCACCTCGGGCGGCGCGGAGGGCTCGTCCAGGATCTTGATCTCGGCGACCCGGTCCAGCCGGAAGGTGCGGCGCGCCTCGGAGCGACGGCACCACGCCTCGACGTACGTGTGCCCGACGCTGACCAGGCGGATGGGGTCGATCTCCCGCTCGGTGACCTCGTCGCGGGCGGGCGAGTAGTAGCGGATCCACAGCCGGCGGCGCTCGGCGATGGCCCGGTCGACGTCCGCGAAGACGCCGCCCTCGGACTCGAAGGTCACCGAGAGCCGGGAGCTGGCGCCGGCCGTCTCGCCGGCCGCGGTCTCCACCTTGGCGGTGGCCCGCAGCAGCGCCTGACGGTCGCTCTCGCGCAGCCCCGGCAGCGTGGCCACGGCGCGGGCGGCGACGAGCAGCGCGGTGGCCTCGTCGGCGGCCAGGCGCAGCGGCTCGGCGGCGTCGGCGCCCAGGGCGGCCGGGTTGTGCCACCAGATGCGCTCGCCGTCGGTGTCGATGTCCAGCAGGTCGCCGCCGCGGAAGCTGGTGCCGCACATGGGCAGCACGTCGAGGTCGGAGACCAGCTCGTCCTCGGTGATGCCGAAGGCGCGCGCCACGTCCTCGATACGGGCGCCGGGCCGCTCGCGCAGATACGTCACCAGGGACAGCATCCGCCGGGTCTGGTCGATGGCGTTCACGGGCCTGACCGGTTTGCCTGCCACGTTGTCGTCCGCTCCCCCTCAGCCCTTGGCCACGGCACGCAGCCGGTCCACCACGTCGGCCCGCAGTTCCTCGGGCTCCAGCACCACCACGTCCGGTCCGAACTCCACCAGCCAGGCGTCCAGTCCGTGCCCGTACGGGATCTCCAACTCGTCCCAGCCGTCGCCGAGTTCCCGGACCGAGGTGGCCTTGGCCCGGAGCGGGAAGCCGGCGTCGGAGCGCAGCCGGATGCGCGCCGACCGGTCGGCGGTCTCCCCGGCCCAGCTCGCCACGGTCTCCCGCACGGTGACGACGTCCGGCGCCGGCACGGTGAACCGGCCGGCGCGCGAGCGCACCTTGCCCGTGATCCGGGAGAGCCTGAAGACCCGCTCGGCGCCGCGGTCGCGGTCCCAGCCGGCCAGGTACCAGTGGCCGCGCCAGCACTCCAGCGCCCACGGTTCGACGTGCCGCTGCTCGGGCTGGGCGGCGTTGGCCTTGCGGTAGTCGAAGACGACGGGGCGGCGGTCCCGGCAGGCCAGCATCAGCGGCTCGAACGCGGCCTCGTGCACCGGGATGCGCGGCTCCAGCGCGCTGTGCGCGCCGTACGGGTCGACGTCCTCGGGGAGTCCGGCCGCGCGCAGCTTCTGCAGGGCGCCGGAGGCCGCGCCGGCCAGCCGGGCCTGCTGCCACACCTTCGCGGCGAGCCCGAGGGCGGCGGCCTCCTCGGCGTCCAGGGTGATGGGCGGCAGCCGGTTGCTGTCGCGGCGGGCGAGGTAGCCCGTCTCGCCCTCGAGGTTCTCGACGGTCTCGATGACCAGTCCGAGTTCGCGCAGGTCGTCCTTGTCGCGCTCGAACATGCGGTTGAAGGAGTCGTCGGAGCCCGCCTCGAGGTACGCCTCGATGGACTCACGCAGTTCGCGCTTGGTGAGCGGCCGCCGCGTCCCGAGCAGACACAGCGCCAGATTCATCAGCCGCTCGGCCTTGGCAATGGCCATCGACGCGCTTCGCCTCCCTATGGTGCTTACGACCGATGACCGTACCGCCCCGGGGTGGCATGGTAAAAGCCGAGGACCCGTGCCCGGACAGGCATGGGCCCTCGGCGATCGACTCCGGTCGGATCAGACGCCGAGCAGGTCGACCACGAAGATCAGGGTCTCACCGGGCTGGATCGCCGGGGTGGGGCTCTGGTTGCCGTAGGCGAGGTGGGCCGGGATGGTCAGCTGGCGGCGGCCGCCGACCTTCATGCCCTGCACGCCCTGGTCCCAGCCCTTGATGACCCGGCCCGCGCCGAGCGGGAAGCGGAAGGGGGTGCCACGGTTCCAGCTGGCGTCGAACTCCTCGCCGGTGCTGAAGGCGACGCCCACGTAGTGGACGGTGACGGTGTCACCCGCCTTCGCCACCTCGCCGTCGCCCTCCCAGATGTCCTTGATCTCGAGGTCCGCCGGGGGCTCGCCGCCCGGGAAGTCGATCTCGGGCTTGTCGATGCTCACGTCTTCATGCTCCTGCTTGTCTGCGGAAAGGCGAACACGCACAGTCTTGCATCCCGGCGGGGGTCACAGCTTCGCGAGGATGTCCACGGAGAAGACCAGCGTGGAGTCCTTCTGGATGCCGCTGCCCTGCGGCGGGTTGTCGCCGTAGCCCAGCTCCGGCGGGATCACGATGAGGACGCGGCTGCCGACCTTCTTGCCGGTCAGGCCCTGCGCCCAGCCCTTGACGACCTGCTGGAGCGAGAAGGACGTCAGCTGGCCGCGGCCGTACGTGGAGTCGAACTCCTTGCCGCCGTCCCACAGCACGCCCTTGTACTGCACCAGGACGCTGTCCTCGGCGCCGACCTTCTCGCCGTCGCCCTCGATGACGTAGTTCGCCACGAGCTTCTTCGGCGCCTGGGCGTCGGGCACCTCGATGGAGGGGGCCTTGCCATCGGTGTTGGTGCCGACCTTCGGCAGGTCGATGTTGTCCTGGGCGACGTCGGTGCCCTTGGCGGAGCTCTTGGCGTTGAACGTGTCCTGCACGTCGACCACGAACACCAGCGTGTCGGTGCCCTTGATGCCCGCCTGCGCGTTGCCCTGCTCGCCGTAGCCCCAGGTGGGCGGGACCGCCATCTGGACGCGGCTGCCGGTCTTCTTCCCCACGAGCCCGTAGCGCCAGCCGTCGATGATCGTGCCCTGGGCGAGCTGGATGGCCAGGGGCTCCTTGCGGTCGTAGGAGTTGTCGAACACCTTGGCGGTGCTCCAGACCTGGCCCAGGTAGTGGGCGACGATGAAGTCGTTCTCCGCGATCGTGCGCCCGCCGCCCGCGATGACCGTCTTGACCGCGAGGTCCTTGGAGGGGTCGCCGCTGCCCTTGGCGACGGTCGGCTTCTCCCCGAACTTCGTCCCGGCCGTGATCGCCGGCAGCGGGCCCTCGACGATCTTCGGGGACGGCGCCGCCGACGTCTCGGGCTCGGAGGGCGAGGCCGTCTCGCTGGCCTTGCCGGAATCGGACTTGTCGTCGCCGCACGCGGCGAGGGTGGCCAGTCCAGCGGGAACGGCAATGAGAAGTGAGCGTCGGCGCACGGTGGGGGCCTCGTAATCATCGATCTTGTGGATGGCGTCCGCGCAACTCTACGGCGTGAGAAGGGCGCCGCACGGTGTAACGTACGGCGCCCGTGTGACGTTCCGGGTGTTTCGTCAACTCCCGGGGGGCACGTCCTCTCACATGCCGGCGATCAGCTTCTCCACCCGCTCGTCCACCGAACGGAACGGGTCCTTGCACAACACGGTGCGCTGCGCCTGGTCGTTGAGCTTGAGGTGCACCCAGTCGACGGTGAAGTCCCGCCGCTGCTCCTGGGCGCGCCGGATGAAGTCACCGCGCAGCCGGGCCCGAGTGGTCTGCGGCGGCACGGACTTGCCCTCGAAGATCTTCAGGTCGTTGCAGATCCGGGCGGCTTGTCCCTTCTTCTCGAGCAGGTAGTACAGGCCACGACGGCGGTGGATGTCGTGGTACGCGAGGTCTATCTGCGCGACCCGCGGGTGCGACATGGTCATGTTGTGCTTGGCGCGGTAGCGCTCGAGCAGCTTGTACTTCATGACCCAGTCGATCTCGGTGCCGATGCGGTCGAGGTCCTCGGACTCGATCGCGTCCAGCGTGCGGCCCCACAGCTCCAGCACCTGGTCGACGGTGCCGGTGCGGATGCCGCGGCGCTCGCAGAAGTCCAGCGCCTTCTCGTAGTACTCGCGCTGCACCTCCAGCGCGGACGCCTCCCGGCCGCTGGCCAGACGCACCTTCCTGCGCCCGGTGATGTCGTGGCTGACCTCGCGGATCGCCCGGATCGGGTTCTCCAGGGTGAGGTCGCGCATGACGGTGCCCGCCTCGATCATGCGCAGCACCAGGTCGGTGGCGCCGACCTTGAGCAGCATGGTCGTCTCGGACATGTTCGAGTCGCCGACGATGACGTGCAGCCGGCGGTAGCGCTCGGCGTCGGCGTGCGGCTCGTCGCGCGTGTTGATGATCGGCCGGGAGCGGGTCGTCGCCGAGGAGACGCCCTCCCAGATGTGCTCGGCGCGCTGGCTGACGCAGTAGACGGCGCCGCGCGGCGTCTGCAGCACCTTGCCGGCCCCGCACAGCAGCTGCCTCGTCACCAGGAACGGGATGAGGATGTCCGCGAGCCGGGAGAACTCCCCGTGCCGGGCCACGAGGTAGTTCTCGTGGCATCCGTAGGAGTTGCCCGCCGAGTCGGTGTTGTTCTTGAAGAGGTAGACGTCGCCCGCGATTCCCTCCTCGTGCAGGCGTCGTTCGGCGTCCACCAGGAGTCCTTCGAGAATGCGCTCGCCGGCCTTGTCGTGGGTGACCAGTTCGGTCACGTTGTCACATTCCGGCGTTGCGTATTCCGGATGTGACCCCACGTCGAGATAGAGGCGGGCGCCGTTCCGCAGAAAGACATTGCTGCTTCGGCCCCATGACACGACACGCCGGAAGAGGTACCGCGCCACCTCGTCAGGCGACAGGCGGCGCTGTCCCCTGAACGTGCACGTGACGCCGTACTCGTTCTCCAGCCCGAAAATGCGGCGGTCCATGAGGGAACATTACGCCCGATCCTTCGAGCTGAAACGGGGTTCGACGGCACGGTTCGGATCATTTTCCGATCCGGCCGCGACAACCGCCGTCCTCGCCGGAACCGCCAATACCCGTCCGGTGGCGGTCAAAACCAGCAGCGACACGCCTCCCGCGGCGCCCGGTACGGCGAATCCCCACAGCGCCCCTCCCGCCTCGACCACGGGCCCGGTCACTCCGGTGCCGAGCGACGCGCCGACGGTGAAGGTGGTCACCAGCCAGGAGAACGCCTCGGTGACCGTCCCGCGCGGCGCGTGCCGGTCCACCAGCACGAACGCGCACGCGATCGCCGGGGCCAGGAACACCCCGGCGACCACGGTGAGCAGCGTCATGGCCACCGGCCCCGGCATCAGCATCAGCGGCAGGTAGAACACGGCCAGCAGCGCCACGATCACCTGGAGCCGCCGCGCGGGCTCCCCGGCCCACTGCCGCGCCCCGTACGCGATGCCGCCGACCAGCGCGCCCAGCCCGATCCCGGCCATCAGCCAGCCGTAGACGGCGTCGCCGCCGTGGTCGTCGGCGTACGTCACGGCGGCCACCGTGATGGACCCCAGCGCCATGCCGACGGCCAGGAAGGCCCCGAGCAGCGCGATGAGGCCGGGCGAGCGCAGCGCCCCCAGCCAGTGCGCCTCACGCGGCGCGGACCGCCAGGCCCGCGAGGGCGGCGAGACGACCACGGACAGCGCCCCGAGCACTCCGATGACGTTCAGCACGAGCAGCGCGGCCTGGGCCGACCACAGGGAGGTGCACACCGTCACGAGCAGCGGCCCGACGGCGAACATCACCTCCTGGGCCACGGCGTCGAGGGCGTACGCCCGGTGCACGTGCTCCTCCTTGGGCAGCACCGAGGACCACAACGCCCGCAGCCCGCCCTCCAGCGGCGGCGCGAACAGCCCCGCCAGGGCGACGGCGCCGTACGCCACGACCAGCGACCCGGTCCCCGTGAAGGCGAACACGGCCATCGCCAGCGCCGACAACAGGGCCGCCGGCAGCTGCACCCGGGGCTGCCCCTTCAGATCGACCAGCCGCCCCAGCACCGGCTGCCCCACGGCGTTGGACAGACCGTAGACCGCGGCGAGCACGCCGGCCAGGCTGTACGACCCGCCTTCCGCCCGTACGAACAGCACGATCGCGATCGGAGCGGTCGCGTTGGGCAGCCGCCCGATCAGCGTGCCCACGAGCAGCCGGGTGGCGTGCCGCGCCCGGAGAATGTCCAGGTATCCCGTCGCCATCCCGACCCTCTCACCAACGTGTTACGTATAACTAGGTCCTCCATACGTACCATGACCGCGGTTCACCAGTCCAGACGAAGGAGCGCCGGTGCCCAGAGCCAGGACCCGTCCCACGAGCCGGGACGTCGCCCGGGAAGCAGGCGTCTCCCAGGCCGCGGTGTCCCTGGTGCTGGGCGACAAGTGGCGCGGCCGGGTCTCGGAGGCCACGGCGGAACGCGTCCGCGAGGCCGCCCGCACGCTGGGCTACCGCCCCAACCTCGCGGCCCGCAACCTCCGGCTGGGACGCACGCGTACGGTCCTCCTGGTCGTGCCGGCCCTGACCACGGAGTTCTTCGCGGGCGTGTACACAGGCGCGGCCCGCGTGGCGTCCCGTCACGGCTTCGGGGTGGTGCTCTACCCCTCCCCGGAGGGCATCGGCCCGGCCCGCGACCCGTTCGCGTCCGCGCAGGCCGCCCTGGACGGCGTCATCGCGTCCTCGATGGCGGCGGAGGCGCTCTCCGCGATCCGCGGCGACCAGCTGCCCCTGGTCATGCTGGACAGCGACCCCGCTGCCGACGGGGTCACGGTGAACCTGGACATCGCGGACGGCGTCCGCCAAGTGGCCGAGCACCTTCTCGGGCTGGGCCACCGCCACTTCCTGCACCTAGGGGCGGACGTACCGTCCTGGACCTTCGAGGTCCGGGCGCGGGAGCTGGAGGCGCGGCTCCGCCGCGTCCCGGGCGCGTCGCTGCGCACGGTGCGCTCGCCGATCTCCATCAAGGGGGCGGAGGCCGCCGCGGAGGCCGCGCTGACCTCGGGGGACCGGGTGACGGCGGTCGTGTGCGACGACGACCAGCTCGCCGCCGGCACCTACAAAGCTGCCCGCCGCCTGGGACTGCGCGTCCCGGCGGACCTTTCGGTCACGGGGATGGACGACTTGGCCCTGGCGACGGCGATCGACCCGGAACTGACGACCGTCCGCCTGGACGCGGAACTCTTCGGCGAACGGGGCATGCAGGCTCTGTTCGCCGTCCTGAACGGCGAACAGCCCTCCGGGACGGGCATCCCGGTCCACCTGGAGGTACGGGGTTCGACGACCCGGGTCCCGTGAGCAGGGGGCGTGAGTGCGGGCCGGGGGTGTCGGCGCAGCCCGGGGCTTACGGGGTGCCGCCGCGCCCACCCGTGCCGCCCTGGGGGTACCTCCCAGGCCCTTAAGGCACTGGGGGAGGCACGAATGCCCGCGGTTGGCGGCAGCTTGCGCCCGCCGCCCGGCCGCGGGCCGGCGGGTGGCCGGGGCGGCGCCCGCCACCGGGGCCGTGCAGCCGCCCGCGGCGGGGAGGGGACGGGGTGGGGGTGGGCGCCCGCAGCGGCTGGCGCGTCCACGCCCTGAACCTCTCCAGCACGCACTCTCGCGCCAGACCGAGGACGACCACCCCCACCGCGGCCCCGCACCACCACCCCACCCCAGGCGCCACCTCAACCCCCACCGGACAGGACACTGCGCCGCAGGCGTCAGCCCCCAGCCCCCACCGGCGGTTACTCCACGTCCCCGCCGGACTCCGTCTTGTCCGAGCCGCCCGAGCCGCCCGAGCCGCCCGCCGCCTCCAGGAGGCGAACCAGCTGTCGCCCCTCGATCCGCTTGAACTTCCGCTTCTGCGGCCGCGTCCGGTCCAGCACCGCCACCTCCAGCCGCTCCGCGGGAATCTCCCGCTCGCTGCCGTTCGTGTCCCGCGACAACGCCTGGACCGCCAGCTTCAACGCCTCCGCCAGCGTCATCCCGTCCCGGTGCCGCTGGTCGAGGTACCCGCTGATCTGCTCCGCGTTACCCCCCACCGCCACCGAGCCGTGCTCGTCCACGATCGACCCGTCGTGCGGCAGCCGGTAGATCTGGTCCTGCTCCGGGGTCTCCCCGACCTCGGCCACCACCAGCTCCACCTCGTACGGCTTCTCCCCCACGCTGGAGAAGATCGTGCCGAGCGTCTGCGCGTACACGTTCGCCAGACCCCGCGCGGTGACGTCACCGCGGTCGTAGGTGTAACCCCGCAGATCGGCGTACCGCACCCCACCGATCCGCAGATTCTCGTACTCGTTGTACTTGCCGGCCGCGGCGAACCCGATCCGGTCGTAGATCTCGCTGAACTTGTGCAGCGCACGGGACGGGTTCTCACCGACGAACACGATCCCGTCGGCGTACTGCAGCACGACCAGGCTGCGGCCACGGGCGATGCCCTTGCGGGCGTACTCCGCCCGGTCCGCCATCGCCTGCTGAGGTGAGACATAGAACGGCGTCGACACCGGTTACCCGTCCCTTTCTGTCGAAGTCACTGGACCACCCTGAACTACAGCAACGAGGCCCGCGGGCCGTCCGGCTGCTCCAGCCTGCGCTCCAGCACGGACCGGGCGATGTCGGACGACTCGTCCTCGGAGAGCCGGCGGTAGCCGTCCTCGGTGATCACGGTGACGATCGGATAGATCCGGCGGGCGACATCGGGACCACCGGTCGCCGAGTCGTCGTCTGCCGCGTCGTACAGCGCCTGCACCACCAGCGTGGTGGCCTCGGCCTCGCTCAGATCCTCACGGAACAGCTTCTTCATCGCACCGCGCGCGAAGATCGACCCGGACCCGGTCGCGGCGAACCCGTGCTCCTCGGACCGCCCGCCGGTGACGTCGTAGGAGAAGATGCGCCCCTTCTCCCGGTCCACGTCGTACCCGGCGAACAGGGGCACCACCGCCAGGCCCTGCATGGCCATGCCCAGGTTCGAGCGGATCATCGTCGACAGCCGGTTCGCCTTGCCCTCCAGCGACAGCTGCGCGCCCTCGACCTTCTCGAAGTGCTCGAGCTCGAGCTGGAACAGCTTGACCATCTCCACGGCCAGACCCGCCGTGCCGGCGATGCCGACCGCCGAGTACTCGTCGGCCGGGAACACCTTCTCGATGTCCCGCTGCGCGATCACGTTCCCCATGGTGGCCCGCCGGTCACCGGCGAGGACCACACCGCCGGGGAAAGTGACGGCCACGATGGTCGTGCCGTGCGGCGCCTCGATCACGCCCTGCACGGGCGGCAACGTCCTCCTGCCCGGCAGCAGCTCCGGCTGGTGCTCGGAGAGGAAGTCCATGAAGGAGGAGGAGCCCGGCGTCAGGAAGGCAGCCGGCAGACGCCCGGTGCCAGAAGTATTGGCTTCCACGAAGTTCCTTCCAGGTAGGCAGCTGCCCGACGAACAGCGTCGGGATCATCTCCCAACTTGCCGATGGCCGAATTGCAGTTGAAGCACATTACGCCACGGACCCTACCCGCCCCACAGCAATGATCCACATTTCCGGCACCAGCTTCTGGAACGGCCCGCCGCACGCCTCGGAGCCGGGCGGACGCCGCCCGCGGCCGGTCACAGGACCGGCCGCGGACAGCGCCCTCTCCGTACCGTTCACCGCTGACCGCGGTGACTGCCGAACCGGCGAAGCCGGTGAGGCTACTCGCCGCCCTTCTGCACGAAGGACCGCACGAAGTCCTCGGCATTGGCCTCGAGCACGTCGTCGATCTCGTCCAGGACGTCGTCCACGTCGTCGCTGAGCTTCTCGTGACGCTCCTTGAGGTCCTCCGAAGCCTGCGCCTCTGCCGCCTGCTCCTCGACCTCCTCGGTGGACCGCGTGGCCTTCTGCTGTCCGCCGCCGGTGTCCCTGGTCGCCATCACCCTCACCCCGCTCGGTTCGCCCGACACAGTTGCTCGGTCAAGATCAGACCCTACAAGCCGGGTCCGACAATGCCCCCGCAGTTGCTCCAACGTACGGGGACCACCTCGATGATTCCCGGACGGGCGGCTTTCCACCCCGTCCGGCCGGTCCTCCCGGGTACCCGCAGGTGCCCGGGCGGGCGCGGATCACCCGCTCACCCGCCGGAAAGCACCCTGACCAGGTCTTCCGCCGTCCGGCAGCGGTCCAGGAGCGCCTTGACGTGATTACGCGTTCCGCGAAGCGGTTCCAGGGTTGGGACCCGCTGCAGCGAGTCCCGGCCCGGCAGATCGAAGATCACCGAGTCCCAGGAGGCCGCCGCGACGTCGTCCGCGTACTGCTCCAGGCACCGCCCGCGGAAGTAGGCGCGGGTGTCCTCCGGAGGCGCCGTGCGGGCCCGCTCGACCTCGGCCTCGTCGAGCAGCCGCTTCATCCGTCCGCGGGCCACCAGACGGTTGTAGAGGCCCTTCTCGGGACGCACGTCGGCGTACTGAAGGTCGACCAAGTGCAGCCGGGCCGCGTCCCAGTCGAGGCCGTCCCGGCGCCGGTATCCCTCCATGAGCTCCCGCTTGGCAACCCAGTCCAACTCGCCGGCGAGGCTCATCGGGTCGTTCTCCAGCCGTGTGAGCGTGTCCTCCCAGCGGGCGAGGACGTCCTTGGTCTGCTCGTCGGCATCGTCCCCGAAGCGCTCCTCGACGTACTTGCGGCCGAGCTCGTAGTACTCCATCTGGAGCTGCACGGCGGTCAGGGTCCGCCCGCTGCGCAGCGTGACGAGGTGCTTCAGGGACGGGTCGTGCGACACCTGGTGCAGGGTCCGGACCGGCTGGTCGACGGCCAGGTCCACCGCGATGAACCCGTCCTCGATCATGGACAGCACCAGCGCCGTCGTGCCGAGCTTGAGATAGGTCGAGATCTCGGAAAGGTTCGCGTCGCCGATGATCACATGCAGCCGCCGGTACTTCTCGGCGTCCGCGTGCGGCTCGTCGCGCGTGTTGATGATGGGGCGCTTCAGCGTGGTCTCGAGGCCGACCTCGACCTCGAAGTAGTCCGCCCGCTGACTGATCTGGAAGCCGTGCTCGTGGCCGTCCTGGCCGATGCCGACCCGGCCGGCGCCGGTGAAGACCTGCCGGGAGACGAAGAACGGCGTCAGATGGCGCACGATGTCCGAGAAGGGGGTCTCCCGCTTCATCAGGTAGTTCTCGTGCGTGCCGTAGGACGCGCCCTTGTTGTCGGTGTTGTTCTTGTACAGGTGGATCGGCTGGGCGCCCGGCAGCTGCGCGGCCCGCTCCGCCGCCTCCGCCATGATCCGCTCGCCGGCCTTGTCCCACAGCACGGCGTCCCGCGGGTTGGTCACCTCGGGAGCGCTGTACTCCGGATGGGCGTGGTCGACGTAGAGCCGTGCGCCGTTGGTCAGGATGACGTTGGCCAGGCCGATGTCCTCGTCGGTGAGCTGGCTGGTGTCGGCGGCCTCGCGGGCGAGGTCGAACCCTCGCGCGTCCCGCAGCGGATTCTCCTCCTCGAAGTCCCAGCGGGCCCGGCGGGCCCGGTGCATCGCCGCCGCGTAGGCGTTCACGATCTGGGACGAGGTGAGCATGGCATTGGCGTTGGGGTGACCGGGGACGGAGATTCCGTACTCCGTCTCGATGCCCATTACTCGCCGTACGGTCATGCGGCCCTCCTTGCCCGGCGGCGTCCCCGGTCGGGGGCGCCGCAGTACCGCTGGCGCTCCGGTGCGTGTGCGGTGCCCGTCCCCGCACTGCGCGACTCGGCGGTACGGAAGAGCCTAGAACGCCTTTGCGCTGGTGGGGAGATCATTTGCGTCATTGCTGTGCTCCAGCCGTGGCACCGGAAAGCAGTGGGCTGCGGGTACCCGTGGTGGGCACCCGCAGCCACCCTCGCTTTTACAGGTACTGTCCGGTGTTCGCCACCGTGTCGATGGAGCGTCCGGTGTCCGCGCCCTGCTTTCCGGTGATGAGGGTGCGGATGTAAACAATCCGCTCGCCCTTCTTTCCGGAGATCCGGGCCCAGTCGTCCGGGTTGGTGGTGTTGGGCAGGTCCTCGTTCTCCTTGAACTCGTCCACGCAGGCCTGGAGCAGGTGGGAGACGCGGAGGCCCTTCTGATTCTTCTCGAGGAAGTCCTTGATCGCCATCTTCTTGGCCCGGCCCACGATGTTCTCGATCATGGCGCCGGAATTGAAGTCCTTGAAGTACAGGACTTCCTTGTCGCCGTTGGCGTAGGTGACTTCCAGGAAGCGGTTCTCCTCGGATTCCGCGTACATCTGTTCCACGGCGGTCTGGATCATGCTCTGGACCGTCATGGCCTTGTCGCTGCCGTGCTCGGCGAGGTCGTCGGCGTGCAGCGGGAGGCGCTCGGTGAGGTACTTGCCGAAGATGTCCTTGGCCGCCTCGGCGTCCGGACGCTCGATCTTGATCTTCACGTCCAGCCGGCCGGGGCGCAGGATGGCCGGATCGATCATGTCCTCACGGTTGGAGGCGCCGATCACGACCACGTTCTGCAGACCCTCGACGCCGTCGATCTCGGCGAGCAGCTGCGGGACGATGGTGTTCTCCACGTCCGAACTGACGCCGGATCCGCGGGTGCGGAAGAGGGACTCCATCTCGTCGAAGAAGACGATGACGGGGGTGCCCTCGCTGGCCTTCTCCCGGGCCCGCTGGAAGACCAGGCGGATCTGCCGCTCGGTCTCACCGACGTACTTGTTCAGCAGCTCGGGGCCCTTGATGTTGAGGAAGAAGCTCTTGCCTGCGGCCTGACCGGTGACCTCGGCGACCTTCTTGGCCAGCGAGTTCGCCACGGCCTTGGCGATGAGCGTCTTGCCGCAACCGGGGGGCCCGTAGAGCAGCACGCCCTTGGGCGGCCGCAGCTCGTGCTCCTTGAACAGGTCCGGGTAGAGGTACGGCAGCTCGACCGCGTCGCGGATGGCCTCGATCTGGTTGCCGAGGCCGCCGATCTGCTCGTAGCCGATGTCGGGGACTTCCTCGAGGACGAGCTCCTCGACCTCGCTCTTGGGCACGACCTCGTAGACGTACCCGGAGCGGGGCTCCAGGAGCAGGGCGTCACCGGCGCGGATGGTGACGTCCAGCAGCGGCTCGGCGAGCCGCACCACCCGTTCCTCGTCGGTGTGGCCCAGGACCAGGGCCCGCTCTCCGTCCTCGAGGATCTCCTTGAGGGTGACGATCTCGCCGACGCGCTCGAACTCCATGGCCTCGACCACGTTGAGCGCTTCGTTGAGCATCACTTCCTGGCCGCGCCGGAGCTCCTCCAGCTCGACGTTCGGGCTGACGTTCACCCGCAGCTTGCGGCCGCCGGTGAAGATGTCGGCCGTGCCGTCCTCGTTCGCCGTGAGGAAGACACCGAAGCCGGCCGGGGGCTGGGCGAGCCGGTCGACCTCCTCCTTGAGGGCCACGATCTGGTCGCGGGCCTCACGGAGGGTGCTCGCCAGCCGTTCGTTCTGGGCGGACACGCCGGCCAGGTTGGTCTGCAGCTCGACGATCCGCTCTTCGAGAATTCTCGTGTGCCGCGGAGAGTCGGCGAGCTTGCGTCGCAGGACGGCGATCTCCTGCTCAAGGTAGGCGATCTGCCCGGCCGGGTCGTCGGACCCGCGTCCCGGGCGGATGCCGCGGTTCATGTCGTCGTCGTGGGCTGCCACGGTCCTCACCTCCTCCAAGGGGAGCTGGACGCTTCCAGACCCTACCTGGGCGGGTGTCGATTGAAACCCCTAGATCACAAAGACGGTCGGGGTGTGTCCGATCTTCACCCTTGCGCTCTCCCTCACGCCAGGGGAATACCCATCGAGAATGATCGGAACCCAGTCGGCGTTAGGGTCGACGTGTTCAACACCCGTCAGAGCTGGCCGGATTCCCGCACGGCTCGGCGAACCCAACGGCAGGAGAGACGATCGTGCAGCAGGAGGCCGCAACCGGCGCCGAGGCCCTGGAGGTCTGGATCGACCAGGATCTGTGTACCGGCGACGGCATCTGCGCCCAGTACGCGCCCGAGGTGTTCGAGCTGGACATCGACGGCCTGGCGTACGTGAAGAACGAGCAGGACGAGCTGCTTCAGGACAAGGGCGCGGCAACGCCCGTCCCGCTGCCGCTCCTCACGGACGTCGTCGACTCCGCGAAGGAGTGCCCCGGCGAGTGCATCCACGTCCGACGCGTTTCGGACAGCGTCGAGGTGTACGGACCCGACGCCGGGTGACCGTCGTCGCACGGCGGGTCACGTCTGTCTGATGCCTCACACGCCGGGGAGCACGCGATCGGCGCGCGCCCGCGTGCGGGTCACACGCTCCGCGCGTCGGACGGCGCGGACCGCACGAACGCGCCGTTCTCCCAGCGCCACTTCACCGTCTCGCGCACGTCGGGACAGCAACGGGGCACGTCGGTGGAGGAGTAGCCGAGCAGCGTGGCGACGACCTCCCCGCCGCGTACGGTGAAGTCCTCGACGTTGGTGCGGTCCTCGGGGTCGACGAGGGTGGCCACCACGCGCGGCTCCGCGCCGGAGGCCTGGGTGAGCACGTAGACGCCGTCGGGCGGAGTGCCCATCGGGGCGTCGCAGTGGACCGCGGCCACCGTCTCGGGGCGGCCGTCGCCGTCGAGGTCGCCGGACGCCTGCTTCTTCACCACCAGCTTCACGGGACCGCAGTCGAGCGGGAACCGCACGTCGGTCGGGTCCGGCGGCAGCGCCTGCGCCGGGGCGTTCTTCGTGTGCGGGGCGCCCGGCGCGGCGGCGGTCGCGTGGTCGGGCTGCAGGACGGAGGAGAGCGCCACGACACCGGCGACGGCCGTGGCGGTGGCGACCCAGTGGATGGGCCGGGCGTGCGTGTGGGCGAGTTCCGGAACGGCGGAAGACTGCACGAGGAGTGTCTCCTGTGAGGGCTGTGCCGGTGGGGGTGGCCAGCATCGTGCCACACGTCACAGGACGGAGGGAACGGCGGGGTCCGCAGTCGTCGCGCGGAGCTGCCACAAGGGGCAGGTGCGGGCCCGGACCCCAAAGCGTCGGCGCCGTGGCGCAGTTCCCTCCGCGGTACGGGAACTGCGCCACGGCGCCGGAGCGTTGTAGGGGTGCGGTCCGCGTCAGCGGCCGGTGCCTCCGTCGGCGTTGGGGCCGGAGTAGTCCTCGCCGTAGGCGCCCTTGGCCGGGCGGCGCCGGCGCATGGGCGGCTCGACGCCGTCGGCGAGCCGGCGGGCGGTGAGCAGGAAGCCGGTGTGGCCGATCATCCGGTGGTCGGGGCGGACGGCCAGGCCCTCGATGTGCCAGTTGCGGATCATCGTCTCCCAGGCGGTCGGCTCGTTGAAGCAGCCGATCTCCCGGATGGACTCGACGGTCCGGGCGAGCTGGGTGGTGGTGGCCACGTAGCAGCAGAGGATGCCGCCGGGGACGAGCGCCTTGGAGACGGCCTCCAGGCACTCCCAGGGGGCGAGCATGTCGAGGATGACGCGGTCGACGTCCGTGTCGGACAGGTTGTCCTGGAGGTCGCCCACGGTGAGCTGCCAGGCGGGGTGCGGGCCGCCGAAGTAGCGCTCGACGTTCTGCCGGGCGATGTCGGCGAAGTCCTCGCGGCGCTCGTAGGAGTGCAGCATGCCCTGGTCGCCGATGGCGCGCAGCAGGAAGCTGCTGAGCGAGCCGGAGCCCACGCCGGCCTCGACGACGCGCGCGCCGGGGAAGATGTCGGCGAAGGCGAGGATCTGCCCCGCGTCCTTCGGGTAGACGACGGCTGCCCCTCGGGGCATGGACAGGACGTAGTCGGGGAGCAGGGGGCGCAGCGCGAGATAGGCGACGTTCCCGGTGGTGCGGACCACGCTGCCCTCGGGAGCGCCGATCAGTTCGTCGTGGGGGAAGGAACCCTTGTGGGTGTGGAAGTTCTTCCCGGCCTCGAGCGTGAACGTGTAGTGGCGGCCCTTGGGGTCGGTCAGCTGTACCTGGTCCCCGACCTTGAAGGGCCCGCGCCTGCGGGCGGCACCGGTCGGTTCGGACATGTGACCAGCCTACCGGTCCCCGGAGGGCCCGCCGACCACGGACGGCGGCCGGGACGGCGGGTCAGGAGGGGCGCGCCATGGCCTTCACGAAGGCCCGCTCCACGTCGGCGGCGGACAGCACGCCGTAGATCTCGCCGGTCTCCTCGACCACCAGGTACTCGGTGGCGGGCGTCGCGCGCAGCGCGTCCAGCAGCTCCTCCCCGGCCAGTTCCGCGGAGACGCGCATGCCGTCGGTGATGTCCTGGGCGAGGGTGCCGGCCGGCACCCAGGGGCGCCGGTGCTCCGGCACACCGACGATCGCGGCCTCGCGGACCAGGGAGACCGGCACGCCGTCGGCGTCGACGACGACCAGGGCGCGGGCGCCTGCCGCGTTGGCCCGGCGCAGCGCCTCGGAAAGCGGGGTGTCGCTCTCCACGGGGACCGCGCGGCGGGTAAGGGTGCGGGCCCGCAGCTCGGGCAGGTGCTCGCGCAGGCGGGCCATGCGCAGGCTGTTCCCGGCGCCGGTCCAGATGATCGCGGCGAGGATCGCGGCGAGCAGGGCGTCCAGGACGGTGTCCATGCCGACGTTGTCCACGGCGTCGGAGCCGAGCGCCCCGGACTGGGTGAGCAGCGGCAGCCCGATCAGCACGCAGACGGCGAGGGCGCGGCCCACCCAGGCGGCGGCGACGGTGCCGGTCATGGGTTTGCCGGTGATCGCCCAGACGACCGCGCGGAGCATCCGGCCGCCGTCCAGCGGCAGGCCGGGCAGCAGGTTGAAGGCGGCCACGATGAGGTTGGACACCATCAGTCCGGCCAGCAGCACGCCGGGCACGCTGCTCGGGTCGACCGCGAGCAGGCCGAGGTAGAACAGCCCGGCCAGCACCAGGGAGAGCAGCGGGCCGACGAACGCCAGCACGAACTCTCTGCCGGGCGTCTCGGCCTCCTTCTCGATCTCGGAGACGCCGCCGAAGAACTGGAGCTGGATGCGGCGCACCGGGAGCTTGAAGCGGAGGGCGGCGAGGGTGTGGGCGAGCTCGTGCACCAGCACGGAGGCGTAGAAGGCCACCGCGAAGAACAGGGAGACCAGGTAGCTGGCCGCGCCCAGCTCGGGCAGGACGCGGTCGATCTGGCCGCCGAACACCCAGGTGATGAGGATCGCGACGAGGAACCAGCTGGGCGCGACGTAGACGGGCACGCCGAAGGGGCGGCCCATCAGCAGTCCGCCGCGGCGCCGCTCCTCGGGGCGTTGCGGAGCTTGTCCCTTGCCGCTGCCGGAGTGGGCGAACGGGTGGTCGGGGTGCTCGGGCCGCCCGGCGGGGGCGCGAGCGGGGCGGTCCGCCGGGGGTTCGGGGTGCTCCGGAACGCGGTCCCGGCCGTGCGCGGGGGCGCCGCGGTCCGGGGCGCCGTGGTCCGGGGCGGCGCCGGTGTCCTGCGGCGTTCCGCTCTCGGGGGCCGGGGCACCGGCGTCGGGCGTGGGGCCCTCGGGCCGGGCGTCCTTCGCGTCGGCGGGCGTCGGAGCGGAGGGAGCCGTGGGAGCGTCGCCGGTGCCGCCGGGGGCCGGGGCCTCGGGGCCGGTGTGCTCGGCCGACTCGTCGTTGCCGGGCCGCGGCTGTCCGCGCCCGCCGCTTACGTCCACCGGTGTCCCCTCGTTCGCTGCGTCTCCCGCGCCTGCCGGACGGGAGGGTCCTGGGTCGATGGTATGCGGCGTTCGCCGCCCCTTCCGCCCCGCACCCCTGTCTCTACCCCCTCGTTCCCCTTCCTCCCCACGCTCCCCCGTCGCGCACTCCCCGCCCGCGTGCCCCGGGGCTCTGTCCACAGGGTCACCGCGATGTCGGCGGCGGGCCGTAAGGTCTGTGGTCATGGAGACGAGCACCGAGGGCGCGACGCGGCCCGACATCAGCCCGGCCGGGTCCGGCGAGGCCGTGGACACGGTCGTGGTGGCCGGTCCCCCCGCCGCGCCGCCCGCCTCGCTGTCCCCGTCCCGTGCGAGTGACTTCATGCAGTGCCCGCTGCTGTACCGGTTCCGGGTGATCGACCGGCTGCCGGAGAAGCCGAGCGAGGCGGCGACCCGGGGCACGCTGGTGCACGCGGTGCTTGAGCGGCTGTTCGACGCCCCGGCCGCCGACCGCACCGTGCCGCGCGCGAAGTCGCTGGTCCCCGGCCAGTGGGACCGGCTGCGCGAGAGCAGACCGGAGGTCGCGGAGCTGTTCGCGGACGACCCGGAGGGCGAGCGGCTGGCGCGCTGGCTGACGGAGGCCGAGGCGCTGGTCGAGCGGTGGTTCACGCTGGAGGACCCGAGCCGGCTGGAGCCCGCCGAGCGGGAGCTGTTCGTGGAGGCGGAGCTGGACTCCGGGCTGCGGCTGCGCGGCATCATCGACCGGGTGGACGTGGCGCCCACCGGCGAGGTGCGGATCGTCGACTACAAGACGGGCAAGGCGCCCCGCCCGGAGTACGCCGAGGGCGCGCTGTTCCAGATGAAGTTCTACGCCCTGGTGGTGTGGCGCCTGAAGAAGGTGATCCCGCGCCGGCTCCAGCTGGTGTACCTGGGCAGCGGGGACGTGCTGACCTACGACCCGGTGCTCGCCGATCTGGAGCGGGTGGAGCGCAAGCTGCTCGCGCTGTGGGAGGCGATCCGGCAGGCGACCGAGACGGGCGACTGGCGGCCCCGCCCGACGAAGCTGTGCGGCTGGTGCGACCACCAGGCGCACTGCCCGGAGTTCGGCGGCACTCCCCCGCCCTACCCCCTGCCCTTGAGGGCGCCCGAGTCCGGCGCGGCCGAGCAGGGCAGAATGGGGCCGGACTAGCGAAGGAGACTTACGTGGCCATCCGCGTCCTACTGGTCGACGACCAGCCGCTGCTGCGCACCGGATTCCGGATGATCCTGGAGGCCGAGCAGGACCTCGCGGTCGTCGGCGAGGCCGGGGACGGCCTCCAGGCCCTGGACCAGGTGCGGGCGCTGCAGCCCGACGTGGTGCTCATGGACATCCGTATGCCGCGGATGGACGGGGTGGAGGCCACCCGCCAGATCACCGGCCCCGAGCGGAACGGCCCGGCGAAGGTGCTGGTGCTGACGACGTTCGATCTCGACGAGTACGTGGTGGAGGCGCTGAAGGCGGGGGCCAGCGGCTTCCTCCTGAAGGACGCCCCGGCCAACGAGCTGGTGCAGGCGATCCGCGTGGTGGCCGCCGGGGAGGCGATGCTCGCGCCGAGCATCACGCGCCGGCTGCTGGACAAGTACGCCACGCATCTGCCGTCCGGCGAGGAGCCCGTGCCGGACACGCTGCACACGCTGACCGACCGCGAGGTCGAGGTGCTGAAGCTGGTGGCGCGCGGGCTGTCCAACGCGGAGATCGCCGCCGACCTGTTCGTCAGCGAGACCACCGTGAAGACGCACGTCGGTCATGTGCTGACCAAGCTGGGGCTGCGCGACCGCGTGCAGGCCGCGGTGTACGCGTACGAGAGCGGGCTGGTGCGCCCCGGCGCCCAGTAGCGCGTCCGTCGTCCGCATACGGACGTGGGGGCGCCCTCCTGGCCGGGAGGGCGCCCCCACGTTCGTGTGTGCGGCGGGTCAGCTGCTCTTGCTCAGCTCCCAGAACCGGAACACGGTGGACGCGTCGAGGCAGTACTCCAGTCCGTAGACGCCGTCCTGGACGACCGCGTACTGCTTGCCCTGCCAGATGGGCAGCAGCGGGACGTCCTCGGCGACCTGGTCCTGGATCGCACCGAACTCCTTGTCGGTGGCGCCGCGGTCGCTCTCGGCGGCGGTGCGCGGCAGGAGCGTCTCGGTGATCTCGCCCGCGTCGTAGTTGTTGTCGAGGACGTTGCCCTCGCCGAAGAACGGACCCGTGAAGTTGTCGGCGTCCGGGTAGTCCGGCACCCAGCCCTTCACGTAGACGCCGTACTTGCCGGCCGCGACGTCCTTCTCGTACTGGGCAAACTCGACCGACTTCACGTCGGCGTCGAACAGCCCGCTGGCGTTGAGCTGCTTGGCGATCGCCTCGAGCTGCTGGTCGGTGGCCGGGCCGTAACGGTCCGGGGTGGACCAGAGGGTCAGCTCCACCTTCCCGGTGATGCCCTCCTCCTTCAGCGCGGCCTTGGCCTTGGCCTTGGAGGGGCGGGCGCCGTAGGTGTCGAAGAAGGCCGTGTTGTGGCCGGCCACACCGGCCGGGATGATCGAGTACAGCGGGGTGGCCGTGCCCTCGTACACGTCGTGCATCAGGGCGTCGCGGTCGATCAGGTACGCCATGGCCTTGCGGACGCCGAGCCGGCCGGCGACCGGGTCGTCCATGTTGAAGACCAGGTGCTGCACCTCGGCGCTGCTGCCCTCGACGACCTCGATGCCGCCGTTGCCGCGGTCGGCCTCCTCGATCTCGTTGATGGCCCGGGCGGTGAGACCGCGGTAGGCGATGTCGACCTCGCCCTTCTCCAGGGCCTTCTTCAGACCGTCCTGGTCGCCGTGGAAGAACTGCAGCGTCACACCGGAGTTCTGCGGCTCGGCCGAGCCGCTGTAGTGCTCGTTGACGGAGAACACGGCCTTGTTGTCGTCGAACGAGTCCAGCTTGTACGGGCCGGAGCCGACCGCCTTGCCGTCCTCACGCAGACCGTTCGCGTCGTACGCGCGGTGGTTGACGATGGAGCCGGCGCCGGAGGCGATCTTGCTGGGGAAGGTGGCGTCGGCCGTGTTCAGCCGGAAGACGACCGTCTTCTCGTCCGGCGTCTCCACCTTCTCCAGGGTCGGGAACATGACCGCGGGACCGTCGGGGTCGTCGATCTTCAGCATGCGGTCGAAGGAGAACTTCACGTCCTCGGAGGTGAGCGGGTCACCGTTGCTGAACTTCAGTCCGTCCCGCAGCGTGCAGGTGTAGACCCGGGTGGCGGTGTCGGAGAACGCGCAGCTCTGCGCGGCGTCCGGCTGCGGCTCGGTACCGCCTTTGGGGAAGCCGAGCAGCGACTGGAACACGTTGTTGAACAGCAGCCAGGATCCGGGGTCGTAGCCGGAGGCGGGGTCGGTGGCCAGGACGTCGTCGGACATACCGACGACGATCTTGGAGCCGTTCGACGCCGCTTCCCCGTCCTCGGAGCCGCAGCCGGTCAGCAGGCCGGAGGCCAGCACGGCCACGAGGGGCAGTGCCGGCCACTGGGTGCGCAGGTTCACGAGTGATGCCTTGTCGTTTCCATCGGGTCCGGACCGAGCCACCGGATCCCGGCGTACGGATGCGTCAGTCGCTGACGCCGCGTCCGAGCTCCCACAGCTGGAGCGTGGAGGAGGAGTTGAGCGCGTAGGCGGTGCCGGTGATGTCGTCACGGGCGGCGAGGTACTGCTTGCCCTGCCACAGCGGCAGCACGGGGACGTCGTCGGCGACGATGTTCTGGATCTCCGTGAAGCTCTTCAAGGCGTTGAGGCGGTCGGCCTGGCGGCGCGACTCGGGGATGAGGTCCTTGCGGACCTCGGTGTTGACGTAGGGCGAGTTGAGGAAGTTGTCCTCGTCCAGGAAGGGCGCGACGAAGGCGTCGGCGTCCGGGTAGTCCGGGAACCAGCCCATGCCGTAGACGTCGTACTTGCCCTTCTGGCCGGCCGGGCGGAACTTGTCCCAGGAGGTGCCCTTGATGTCCGTGCGGAACAGGCCGGTTTCGTTGAGCTGCTTGCTGAGCTGCTCGAACTCCGTCTTGGTGGCCGGACCGTAGTGGTCGGTCGTGTAGTGGAGCGTGAGCTTCACCGGCGTGTCGATGCCGGCTTCCTCGAGCAGCTCGCGGGCCTTGCCCACGTTCGGGTCGCCGTACGTGTTGAAGAACGCGTTGGAGTGGCCGGTGACGCCGGCGGGCACCAGCGAGAACAGCGGCTCGGCCTGGCTGCCGTAGACCTTGGCGACGAGCTCGTCGCGGTTGATCACCTGGGCCATCGCCTGGCGGACGGCCTTGTCCTTCACCGACTCGGCCTTGGTGTTGAAGGCCAGGTAGCGGATCTCCAGACCGGGGGACTCCACCAGCTCGACGTCGCCGTCGGCGGCGTTGGCCAGCCGCTGGATCTGCTCCGGCGACATGCTGCGGGACATGACGTCGATGTCGCCGTCCTCGAGCGCGTCGCCCATGGCGTCGGCGCTGTCGTAGGCGACGAGTTCGACCTTGTCGTTGTTGACCTGGAGCGCGCCCTTGTACGACGGGTTCTTGGTGAAGGTGGCGCGGACCAGGGCGCCGTCCTTGACCTCGGTCTCCATGGTGTACGGGCCGGAGCCGTCGACGTCGAAGCCCTCGCGGAGCTTCTTCTGGGCGTAGTCGTCCTTGTTGACGATGCCCGCGACCGGGGTGGACAGCTTGTACGGGAAGGTGGCGTCGGCCGCCTTGAGGTGGAAGATCACCTCGCGGTCGCCCTGCGTCTCGATGGTGTCGATGGTGGACAGCAGGGCGAAGACACCGCTGTCACCCTTGAGGGAGAGGGCGCGGTCGATGGAGTACTTCACGTCCTGCGCGGTGATCGGGTCGCCGTTCGAGAACTTGAGGCCGTCGCGCAGGGTGCAGCTGTAGCGCTCGTTGCCGGCGTCGGTGAAGCCGCAGGACTCGGCCGCCTCGGGCACGGGTTCGCCGTCACCGCGGGGCTGCACCATGAGGGTCTGGACGGTCTGCCGCAGGATGTTCCAGGTGCCGACGTCGTAGGCCCAGGCGGGGTCGAGGGGGGCGAGCCCTTCTTCCTCGGATGCGGTGAACCGGTCCGTGGTGCCCACGACGATCGCGTCGCCGTCGCCGCTGCCGCTCTCGGTGTCACCACAGGCGGCGAGCACCGGCGCGAGCAGGCCCATCGCGGCCGCCAGCACCAAAGTCTTGCGGTTCATGCTCGAGTTTCTCCAGGACGTTGTCGACTCCGTGCCGTCCGCGCGCGCAGGGGTCGGCGCGGCGGAGGACAGGGAGGGGTGTGGTTCTCGCGACGACATTAGTCCGCGTCCGCAGGAGGGTTCGCAGCCCCCGGAGTTGGGGCCTCATCACGCAGTGGAACCAGGTGTGAACGGACCGACAGGGATGACAGGGGAAGGATTAGTGCAGCTTCCCACCAATCGGGACACATGGGCGCGCCGGTGATCTCCTGAATCGGGCGGGATGCACGCCCGGACATCGTTGTCGACCCGTGTGAATGTGGTGAAGATCACATGTGAAAGGGGCTTCGGTGACTCTGCACATTCGGCCACCCGCGGCCGGAAACGCATGCGGACGGCTCGGACGGAACGGCCCCTGGACGGAGCGCCGCGCATGCCGGTTCCGACGGCGGTGCACACCGCGTGAACGGTCAGCGCAGGTCTGTCATCAGACCTCGCAGGAACGGCAGGTCCACGACGTCGAGCGACGGGACGACCGTGCGCCGGGCGGCGGGGGTGATCGGGCCCACCGAGGGCACCGCGACGACCTGGCAGCCGGCGGCCTCGGCGGCGGTGACGCCGGTGACCGTGTCCTCGACGACCGCGCAGCGCACGGGGTCGGCGCCGAGTCCGACGGCCGCCGCGAGGTAGGGGTCGGGGTGCGGCTTGGTGCGCGGCACCTCGTCACCGGCGACGGACAGGGCGAAGTACTCGGCGCCCAGGACGGGCAGCACCCGGTCGATGATGCGCCGGTGGGAGGCGGAGACGAGCGCAGTCGGGATCTCGTGCTCGGCCAGCTCGTCGAGCAGGCGCGCGGCGCCCGGCATCAGCGGCAGGGCGTGGTCGATGCGGCTCTCGAAGGCGTCGTTGAGCAGGACCGTGAGCTCGTCGAGGCCGATGTCGGCCCCGGTCGCCTCGATCAGGAATCCCGCGCTGCGGGTCATGGGGCCGCCGACCACCACATGGCGCCAGGCGTCGTCGAGGGTGTGGCCGAGGGAGCTGAAGACCTCCACCTCGACGTCCCACCAGAAGCCCTCGGTGTCCACCAGGGTGCCGTCCATGTCGAGGAGCACGGCCTGGAGAGCCGAGCCTTGGGCCGTCAGGGTTCCGAGTGCGGGGACCGTACTGGTCATCCACCAACCTCCTGTAGGGACGATCAGGCCGGTTCCCCAGGGGGAACCGGCCTGCAGTGGACCGACCAGTATACGTCGGGTGCGCCGGACGTGCCTGGTGCGGCGGCCGGGGCGGCGGCGGCACGGGCCCGGCGGGCGTCGCCGGACCGGCTCAGCGGGCGTTGAAGTACTTCGCCTCCGGGTGGTGGATCACGATGGCGTCGGTGGACTGCTCGGGGTGGAGCTGGAACTCCTCGGAGAGCTGTACGCCGATGCGTTCCGGCTGGAGCAGGTCCGCGATCTTCGCGCGGTCCTCCAGGTCGGGGCAGGCGCCGTAGCCGAGGGAGAAGCGCGCGCCCCGGTACTTCAGGGCGAACATGTCCTCCATGGCGTCCGGGTCCTCGCCCCCGAAGCCGAGCTCGGACCGCACGCGGGCGTGCCAGTACTCGGCGAGGGCCTCGGCGAGCTGGACGGACAGGCCGTGCAGCTCCAGGTACTCGCGGTAGGCGTTGGCCTCGAAGAGCCGGGCGGTCTCCTCGCCGATGCGGGAGCCGACGGTGACGACCTGGAACCCGACGACGTCCGTCTCGCCGGACTCCTCCGGGCGGAAGAAGTCGGCCAGGCACAGACGACGGCCGCGGCGCTGGCGCGGGAAGGTGAAGCGGGTGCGCTCGTTGCCCTCCTCGTCCAGGATGATCAGGTCGTCGTCCTTGGAGACGCACGGGAAGTAGCCGTAGACCACGGCCGCCTCCAGCAGGTTCTCCGTCTGGAGCCGGTCCAGCAGACCGCGCAGCCGCGGCCGGCCCTCGGTCTCCACCAGTTCCTCGTAGGTGGGGCCGTCGCCGGTGCGGGCCTGCTTCAGACCCCACTGGCCCTTGAACAGCGCGCCCTCGTCGAGCCAGGAGGCGTATTCCTTGAGCTGGATGCCCTTGACGACGCGGGTGCCCCGGAACGGCGGGGTGGGGACCGGGTTGTCGGTGGCGACGTCGGAGCGGACGCTGCCTTCCTGCGGGCGCTCCTCGATCTCCACGGTCGTCGCGCGGACCCGGCGCTGTTTCAGCTCGGGCAGCGTGGCGCCGGGGACGCCGCGTTTGATGCCGATGAGGGCGTCCATCAGGCGCAGGCCCTCGAACGCGTCGCGGGCGTAGCGGACCTCGCCCTGGTAGATCTCGTGCAGGTCCTGTTCGACGTAGGCGCGGGTGAGGGCGGCGCCGCCGAGGATGACCGGGTAGTCGGCGGCCAGGCCGCGCTGGTTGAGCTCCTCCAGGTTCTCCTTCATGATCACCGTGGACTTCACCAGCAGACCCGACATGCCGATCACGTCGGCCTTGTGCTCGTCCGCGGCCTCCAGGATCGCCGACACCGGCTGCTTGATGCCGAGGTTGACCACGTTGTAGCCGTTGTTCGACAGGATGATGTCGACCAGGTTCTTGCCGATGTCGTGCACGTCCCCGCGCACCGTGGCCAGCACGATCGTGCCCTTGCCGGCCTCGTCGGTCTTCTCCATGTGCGGCTCCAGATGAGCCACCGCGCTCTTCATCACCTCGGCCGACTGCAGCACGAACGGCAGCTGCATCTGCCCCGACCCGAACAGCTCACCGACCACCTTCATCCCGTCCAGCAAGGTGTCGTTGACGATGTCCAGCGCCCTGCGCGTCTCAAGCGCCTCGTCCAGATCGGCCTCCAGGCCGTTCTTCTCGCCGTCGATGATGCGGCGCTTGAGGCGCTCCTCCAGCGGCAGCGCGGCCAGCTCCTCCGCCTTGCCCGCCTTCAGCGACTTCGCCGTCGCCCCCTCGAACAGCTGCATGAGCTTCTGCAGCGGGTCGTAGCCCTCCGAGCGGCGGTCGTAGATCAGGTCCAGGGCGGTGGTCACTTCCTCCTCACTGAACCGCGCGATCGGAAGGATCTTCGACGCGTGCACGATCGCCGAGTCCAGGCCCGCCTTCACGCACTCGTCCAGGAAGACACTGTTCAGCAGGATGCGGGCCGCCGGGTTCAGGCCGAAGGAAATGTTCGACAGACCCAACGTGGTCTGCACGTCCGGATGGCGGCGCTTCAGCTCACGGATGCCCTCGATCGTGGCCAGGCCGTCCTTGCGGGACTCCTCCTGGCCGGTGCAGATCGTGAACGTCAGACAGTCCACGAGGATGTCCTCCTCGCGGATGCCCCAGTTCCCGGTCAGATCCGCGATCAGGCGCTCGGCGATCTCGACCTTCTTCTGGGCCGTGCGCGCCTGCCCCTCCTCGTCGATGGTCAGCGCGATCAGCGCCGCACCGTGCTCCCGCGCCAGCTCCGTCACCCGGGCGAAGCGCGACTCGGGGCCGTCGCCGTCCTCGTAGTTCACCGAGTTGATCACCGCGCGGCCGCCGAGCTTCTCCAGCCCGGCGCGGATCACGTCGACCTCGGTGGAGTCCAGCACGATCGGCAGCGTCGAGGCGGTCGCGAACCGGCCCGCCAGCTCCCGCATGTCCGCCGCACCGTCACGGCCCACGTAGTCGACGCACAGGTCCAGCATGTGCGCGCCCTCGCGGATCTGCTCCCGCGCCATCTCCACGCAGTCGTCCCAGCGGCCCTCCAGCATCGCCTCACGGAACTTCTTCGACCCGTTGGCGTTCGTGCGCTCACCGATCGCCAGGTACGAGGTGTCCTGCCGGAACGGCACGCTCTGGTAGAGGGACGCCGCACCCGGCTCGGGCCGCGGGTCGCGCTCCACCGGGGCCAGCTCCCGCACCCGCTCGACCAGCCGCCGCAGATGCTCCGGAGTGGTGCCGCAGCAGCCGCCCACCAGCGACAGCCCGTACTCCCGCACGAACGTCTCCTGCGCATCCGCCAGCTCCGGCGGGGTCAGCGGGTAGTGGGCGCCGTCCTTGGTCAGCTCGGGCAGACCGGCGTTCGGCATGCACGACAGCCGGACGCGGGAGTGGCGCGCCAGGTAGCGCAGGTGCTCGCTCATCTCCGCGGGGCCGGTCGCACAGTTCAGGCCGATCATGTCGATGCCCAGCGGCTCCAGCGCGGTCAGGGCCGCACCGATCTCCGAGCCGAGCAGCATCGTGCCGGTGGTCTCCACCGTCACCGACACGATCAGCGGGACCTCGAGGCCGACGGCCTCCATGGCGCGGCGGGCGGCGATGACGGACGCCTTGGTCTGCAGCAGGTCCTGCGTGGTCTCCACGAGCAGCGCGTCGGCGCCGCCGGCGAGCAGGCCCTCCGCGTTCTGCTGGTAGGCGTCGCGGATGGCGCCGAACGTGGTGTGGCCGAGGGTGGGCAGCTTGGTGCCCGGGCCCATGGAGCCCAGCACCCAGCGCGGCCGGCCGTCCCGGCCGGTGAACTCGTCCGCCGTCTCGCGGGCGATGCGGGCGCCCGCCTCGGACAGTTCGAGCACGCGCTCGGCGATGTCGTATTCGCCCAATGCGGTGAGGTTGGCGCCGAACGTGTTCGTCTCGACGCAGTCGACGCCCGCGTCGAAGTACTCGGCATGGACCGAACGGACGATGTCGGGGCGGGTGACGTTCAGGATCTCGTTGCAGCCCTCGAGGTTCTGGAAGTCCTCGAGCGTGGGGTCCTGGGCCTGGAGCATCGTGCCCATGGCTCCGTCGGCCACCACCACACGGGTGGCCAGGGCCTCACGGAGTGCGGACACACGGGTCCGGCTGTCGGCGGAAGGGGTCAGCGGCAACGAGGCCATGAAAGGGGCTCCCTCAGGTGCGACGGCTGTCGGCTTTGCGGCTGCCCGGAAAAGTCACCTGTTCGAGCTTCCCCGGCAGGGCGCACGCCGTCAGGGTATCCGGGACCGCCCCCTGGCGTCGGGAGCGTCCACGGGCCGGACGAAGATGGCCGACGGGCGACGGTCGGGGCGGGAGAGACCCGGCCGATCATGACCGACCATTAGCGAAGGGTCGGCATCGACCGGTAGTGTTCGGCATTGCCGAACAGCGGCAGCGACGTCGCGAGTCGGCGCTCGAAGGGGACGGAGGCAGTACGGCGATGGCACGGAACATCCAGTCGCTCGAACGGGCGGCAGCGATGCTGCGCCTGCTCGCGGGCGGCGAGCGACGGCTCGGCCTCTCGGACATCGCCTCCTCGCTGGGCCTCGCCAAGGGCACCGCCCACGGCATCCTGCGCACCCTCCAGCAGGAGGGGTTCGTCGAACAGGATGAGGCCTCCGGCCGCTACCAGCTGGGCGCCGAGCTGCTGCGCCTGGGCACCACCTACCTGGACGTGCACGAGCTGCGCGCCCGCGCCCTGGTGTGGACGGACGACCTGGCACGCTCCAGCGGGGAGAGCGTCTACCTCGGGGTGCTGCACCAGCAGGGCGTGCTGATCGTGCACCACGTCTTCCGGCCCGACGACAGCCGGCAGGTGCTGGAGATCGGCGCCATGCAGCCGCTGCACTCCACGGCCCTGGGCAAGGTGCTGTCGGCCTACGACCCGGTCGCGCACAGCGAGGCCCTGGAGGCCGATCGCAAGGCGTTCACCGACCGCACGGTGTGCGATGTCGAGGCCTTCGAGGAGATCCTCGACCTCACCCGCGCGCGGGGGTACGCGGCGGACGTGGAGGAGACCTGGGAGGGCGTGGCCTCGCTCGCCGCGCCCATCCACGACCGGCGGCGCATGCCGGTCGGGGCGGTCGGCATCACCGGCGCGGTGGAGCGGCTGCGCAAGGACGGCGAGCTGCGGCCCGAGCTGATCGCGGCGGTGCGGGACTGCGCCCGCGCGGTGTCGCGGGACCTGGGCGCCGGACGCTTCTGAGCGGGCGGGCGCGCCCAGGCGGCGACCCGGCGCCCGCCCCATGTCGGACACACAGCACCCGGACGCCCCGAGGGCGGGCCGGGGCTCAGGCACGCCCGCGAACGAAGACGCGCGGCGCCCGGTCCGCCCGGGTCACCCCGGCGATCAATAACGATCGCACTTTCGACAACCGAGACTCTTGACGCATCTCCGGTGCCGGGCAAGACTCCCGTCCATCGGTCGGCATTGTCGAACACCTACCGGCAATACGCGCTAGAGTGGGACAACGCCAAGGGCCGGCAACGCTCTCACCCCCTGAGGGCGCCAATCCCCGGAGGGACCCGGGGGTCGGCATCCCTGGACGAAGGACAAAGGAGTCGCGGGTGTCCAGCTCCGACATCTTCATCGGCGAGACCATCGGTACCGCCATACTCATCCTGCTCGGCGGCGGTGTGTGCGCCGCCGTGACGCTCAAGGCCTCCAAGGCCCGTAACGCCGGCTGGCTCGCCATCGCCTTCGGCTGGGGCTTCGCCGTCATGACGGCGGTCTACATCGCGGGGCCGCTCTCCGGCGCCCATCTGAATCCGGCCGTGACCGTCGCCCTCGCCGTCAAGGACGGCGAGTGGGCGAACGTCCCGACCTACTTCGCCGGGGAGTTCCTCGGCGCGATGATCGGCGCCACGCTGGTGTGGCTCGCGTACTACGGCCAGTTCCAGGCCCACCTCACCGACAAGGAGATCGTCGGCGGCCCGGGCGCCCAGACGACGTCCGCCAAGGCCGTCGAGGCGCAGGAGAAGGGCGCCGGCCCGGTGCTCGGCGTCTTCTCCACGGGTCCGGAGATCCGGAACACGGTGCAGAACCTCACCACGGAGATCATCGGCACCTTCGTGCTGCTGCTCGCCGTGCTCACGCAGGGCCTGAACGACGCGGGCAACGGCCTCGGCGTGCTCGGCGGTCTGATCACCGCGCTCGTGGTGGTCTCGATCGGCCTGTCGCTGGGCGGCCCGACGGGCTACGCCATCAACCCCGCCCGTGACCTCGGCCCCCGTATCGTCCACGCCCTGCTGCCGCTGCCCAACAAGGGCGGCTCCGACTGGTCGTACGCCTGGGTCCCGGTGGTCGGTCCGCTGATCGGCGGCGCCATCGCGGCCGGCGTCTACAACGTCGCCTTCGCCTAGATGACCTCACCGGCTTCCACCGCGATCGTTGCAGAAGCGCCGTACCCACTGCCCCGTAACCAAGGAACTTCCAGGAGCACACCGTGACCGACGCCCACACCGCCGGCCCGTTCATCGCCGCCATCGACCAGGGCACCACCTCTTCCCGCTGCATCGTCTTCGACCGCGACGGGCGCATCGTCTCCGTCGACCAGAAGGAGCACGAGCAGATCTTCCCCAAGCCCGGCTGGGTGGAGCACGACGCCACCGAGATCTGGGCCAACGTCCAGGAGGTGGTCGCCGGCGCCGTCGCCAAGGCCGGCATCACCCGGGACGACATCAAGGCCATCGGCATCACCAACCAGCGCGAGACCACCGTGCTGTGGGACAGGCACACCGGTGAGCCGGTCCACAACGCGATCGTCTGGCAGGACACCCGTACCGACGCCCTCTGCCGTGAGCTGGGCCGCAACGTGGGCCAGGACCGCTTCCGCCGCGAGACGGGCCTGCCCCTGGCCTCCTACTTCGCCGGCCCCAAGGCCCGCTGGCTGCTCGACAACGTCGAGGGCCTGAAGGAGCGTGCGGAAGCGGGCGACATTCTTTTCGGCACCATGGACACATGGGTCATCTGGAACCTCACGGGCGGAACGGACGGCGGCCGGCACGTCACCGACGTCACCAACGCCTCCCGCACCCTGCTGATGAACCTGCACACCATGCAGTGGGACCAGAAGATCGCCGAGTCGATCGGCGTCCCCACGCCGATGCTGCCGGAGATCCGCTCCTCCGCCGAGGTCTACGGCGAGATCAAGGGCGGCAAGCTGGGCGACCTGCTCGGCGGCATCCCGGTCGCCTCGGCGCTGGGCGACCAGCAGGCGGCCCTGTTCGGCCAGACCTGCTTCTCCGAGGGCGAGACCAAGTCGACCTACGGCACCGGCACCTTCATGGTGATGAACACCGGCGACAAGCTCATCAACTCCTACAGCGGCCTGCTGACCACGGTCGGCTACCAGATCGGCGACCAGAAGCCGGTCTACGCCCTGGAGGGCTCGATCGCCGTCACCGGTTCGCTGGTGCAGTGGATGCGCGACCAGATGGGCCTGATCTCCACCGCCGCCGAGATCGAGACCCTGGCGCTGTCCGTCGAGGACAACGGCGGCGCCTACTTCGTGCCGGCCTTCTCCGGCCTGTTCGCCCCGTACTGGCGCTCCGACGCCCGCGGAGTGATCGCCGGCCTCACCCGGTACGTGACCAAGGCGCACCTCGCGCGCGCCGTCCTGGAGGCCACCGCCTGGCAGACGCGGGAGATCGCCGACGCCATGACGAAGGACTCCGGCGTGGAGCTCACCGCCCTCAAGGTCGACGGCGGCATGACCTCCAACAACCTGCTGATGCAGACGCTCTCGGACTTCCTGGACGCCCCCGTGGTGCGCCCGATGGTCGCCGAGACCACCTGCCTCGGCGCCGCCTACGCCGCCGGCCTGGCCGTCGGCTTCTGGAACAGCACCGACGACCTGCGCGCCAACTGGCGCAGGGCCGCCGAGTGGACCCCCCGCATGGACGCGGACACCCGCGACCGTGAGTACAAGAGCTGGCTCAAGGCCGTCGAGCGGACCATGGGCTGGCTCGAGGACGAGGAGTAGAACCGCCATGACCACCCAAGCCACCCTGCAGTCCGTACCTGCCCTGGGGACGCACCCGGCGTCCGGCCCGAACCCGAGCCGTGCCGAGACCCGGGAGCAGCTTTCCAAGGCGTCGTACGACCTCCTCGTCATCGGCGGCGGCATCCTGGGCATCTCCACCGCCTGGCACGCCGCGCAGTCCGGTCTCAGGGTGGCTCTGGTGGACGCCGGTGACTTCGCCGGGGCCACCTCCTCCGCCTCCTCCAAGCTGCTCCACGGCGGTCTGCGCTACCTGCAGACCGGCGCGGTGAAGCTGGTGGCGGAGAACCACTTCGAGCGCCGTGCGGTCTCCCGTCAGGTGGCCCCCCACCTGTCGAACCCGCTCACGTTCTACCTCCCCGTGTACAAGGGCGGGCCGCACGGCGCGGCGAAGCTCGGGGCCGGTGTGTTCGCCTACTCGGCGCTGTCGGCCTTCGGTGACGGCGTCGGCCACCTGCTCTCGCCAGCGAAGGCCGCGCAGGACGTGCCGGAGCTGCGCACCGAGAACCTCAAGGCCGTGGCCGTGTACGGCGACGACCAGATGAACGACGCGCGCATGGCGCTGATGACGGTCCGCGCGGCCGCCGAGTCGGGCGCGGTCGTGCTCAACCACGCCGAGGTGACGGGCCTGCGCTTCACCAAGGGCCGGGTCACCGGCGCCGAGCTGCGGGACCGGCTCTCCGGCGACGAGTTCGGCGTCAACGCGCGGCTGGTGCTCAACGCGACCGGCCCGTGGGTGGACCACCTGCGCCGCATGGAGGACCCGGACGCCGCCCCGTCGATCCGGCTGTCTAAGGGCGCGCACCTGGTCCTGAAGCGGACCTCCCCGTGGAAGGCCGCGCTGGCCACGCCCATCGACAAGTACCGGATCACCTTCGCCCTCCCCTGGGAGGACATGCTGCTGCTCGGCACCACCGACGAGGTGTACGAGGGCGACCCGGCGGACGTCGCGGTGAACGAGAAGGACATCGCGCAGATACTCGACGAGGCCGCGTTCTCCATCCGGGACCAGCAGCTCGGCCGTGACCTGATCACCTACTCCTTCGCCGGTCTGCGGGTGCTGCCGGGCGGTCCCGGCGACACGGCCAAGGCCAAGCGGGAGACGGTGGTCACCGAGGGCCGGGGCGGGATGCTGTCCGTCGCGGGCGGCAAGTGGACCACGTTCCGCCACATCGGCCGTACGGTGATGCGCAAGCTGCAGGAGCTGCCCGGCCATCCGCTGGGCGAGAACTTCGAGCCGGTCGGCGCGCTGCCGAAGAAGCTGCCGCTGCCCGGCGTGGCCAACCCGCGCGCCGTCGCCCACCGCCTGCTGGTGGACGGCCCGGCGCCCGGCCCGCGCATGGCGGCGGACACCGCCCGGCACCTGGCCACCCACTACGGGTCGCTGGCCTTCGACATCGCCCGCCTGGCGAACGAGGACCCGGCGCTGGCCCGGCGTGTCCACCCGGACGCCCCGGAGATCTGGGCGCAGGTCGTGTGGGCCCGGGACCACGAGTGGGCCGAGACCGCGGACGACGTGCTGCGCCGCCGCACCACCCTGACCATCCGGGGCCTGGCCACGGACGAGATCCGGGCGGACGTGCAGGAGCTGCTCGACAGGAAGTGACCGCGCCCGCGCCGGCTCCCCCGCACGGGAGCCGGCGTGCGGTTGAGGGGCGGCCCGCGCCGACGGGGCCGCCCCTCGCCGCGTTCCGCGGTCCGCCGCACGGGGTGTTTCCCGGTGCCGTGCGGGGCAGTGATGGGGCACTCCCCTTGAGCGGGGAGCTGCGGGAGCCCCCGTGGACACGCCGTAAGGTTGGTGCGTACACGAGGGCACGTCGGAAGGAGGCGCTGGGTGATCGAGCTCGAGGGGGTTCCCGAGCTGATCGACCCGGTCATGGTGGCCGCGTTCGAGGGCTGGAACGACGCCGGTGACGCCGCCTCCACCGCGGTCGCGCATCTGGACAGGGAGTGGAAGGGCGAGGTGTTCGCGGCGCTCGACGCCGAGGACTACTACGACTTCCAGGTCAACCGCCCCACGGTGTTCATGGAGAACGGCGTGCGGAAGATCACCTGGCCGACGACGCGGCTGTCGGTGGTGCGGGTGGGCGGCGAGAAACCGCGCGACCTGGTGCTGGTGCGCGGCATCGAACCGTCCATGCGCTGGCGCTCGTTCTGCAACGAGATCCTCGGCTTCGCGCACGAGCTGGGCGTGGAGCTGGTGGTGGTGCTGGGCGCGCTGCTCGGTGACACCCCCCACACCCGTCCGGTCCCGATCAGCGGGACCACGTCCGACCCGGACCTGGCCCGCCGCATGGACCTCGAGGAGACCAAGTACGAAGGGCCCACGGGCATCGTCGGCATCCTCCAGGAGGCGTGCACGCACGCGGGCGTCCCCGCGGTGTCGCTGTGGGCGGCGGTCCCGCACTACGTGTCGCAGCCGCCCAACCCGAAGGCCACGCTGGCCCTGCTGAACCGGCTCGAGGACCTGATCGACGTGCGGATCCCGCTGGGCGAGCTGCCCGAGGACGCGCGCGCCTGGCAGGTGGGCGTGGACCAGCTGGCCGCGGAGGACAGCGAGGTCGCCGAGTACGTGCAGACGCTGGAGGAGGCGCGGGACACCGCCGAGCTGCCGGAGGCGTCCGGCGAGGCGATCGCCCGCGAGTTCGAGCGGTATCTGCGGCGGCGGGACGGGGCATCGGGCCCACCCGGAGGTCACGCGACCGCGGAGGGGTCCGACGGTGGGCCGTCGTACCGGCGGGACGGGCCCGGCGGCCGGTCTCGGCCGTCCAAGCCGCCTCGGCAGGAGGACGGCGACGAGTCGCCGGACGACTGAGGAGACGCAGCAAGGGGCGCCCCGTTCCAGGAACGGGGCGCCCCTTCGCGCTGTCTCGCCGTCGTACGCCGGGTGCGGCGCCGTCGTGGTTGTTCGCGCAGTTCCCCGCGCCCCTTAGAGGGCGACTCCCAGCAGTGCGTCCACGGCGCGGGAGACGATGCCGGGCGCGCCGGTGTCGGTGCCGCCGCTCTGCTCCTGCAGCACGGTCCAGCGGTCGACGGCGGCGAGCGCGGCCGGGGCGTTCAGGTCGTCCGCGAGGGCGTCGCGGATCTCCTCGACGAGCGCCTCGGCGGACGGGCCGTCGGGGCGGGAGACCGCGGCGCGCCAGTGCTGAAGGCGGGTCACGGCGTCCTGGAGGACCTGGCCGGTCCACTCCCAGTCGGAGCGGTAGTGGTGGGCGAGGAGCGCCAGGCGGATCGCCGCCGGGTCGACGCCGTCGCGCCGGAGCTGGGAGACGAAGACCAGGTTGCCCTTGGACTTGGACATCTTCTCGCCGTCCAGGGCGACCATGCCGGCGTGTACATAGGCCTTGGCCATCGGGTACTCGCCGGTGAGCACCTGGGCGTGCGAGGCGCCCATCTCGTGGTGCGGGAAGACCAGGTCGGAGCCGCCGCCCTGGATGTCGAAGGTCATGCCGAGGTGGTCGAGGGCGATGGCCACGCACTCGATGTGCCAGCCGGGCCGGCCGCGGCCGAGCGAGCCGCCGTCCCAGCTCGGCTCGCCCTCGCGGGCGGCCATCCAGAGCATCGGGTCGACGGGGTTCTTCTTGCCCGGGCGGTCCGGGTCGCCGCCGCGTTCGGCGGACAGCATCCGCATGGCGGCCGCGTCCAGGTGCGAGACCTGGCCGAAGTGCCGGTCGGATTCGACGGAGAAGTAGATGTCGCCGTCGATCTCGTAGGTGGCGCCGAGTTCCCGGAGCCGCTCGACGATCGGGACGATGCCGGGTATGGCCTCGACCGCGCCTATGTAGTGCCGGGGCGGCAGCATCCGCAGGGCGGTCATGTCCTCGCGGAACAGGGCCGTCTCCCGCTCGGCGAGTGCGGTCCAGTCGACGCCGTCGCGCTCGGCCCGCTCCAGCAGCGGGTCGTCGACGTCGGTGACGTTCTGGACGTAGTGAACCTGCCGCTTGTTGTCGAGCCACACGCGCTGCACGAGGTCGAACGCGTTGTAGGTCGCCGCGTGTCCGATGTGGGTGGCGTCGTAGGGCGTGATGCCGCAGACGTAGAGACGGGCGACGGGACCGGGGTCGAGGGTGACCGGACCGTCGGTCGCGGTGTCGTGGATCCTCAGGTCGCGGCCCTGACCGGGCAGGGCGGGGACTTCGGAAGCGGGCCAGGCATGCATGTCATGAGCCTAACCGGACCCGAGTTCCGGATACGAACCGGAACGGGCTGTATGGCCGGGAAGGCGGTCTTGCGGGTCGCCGTGCCGTGTGCCCGACCGGCCTCCGTCACGGTCAGACCGGGGGCCAGGGGATGGCGGGCCAGTCGGTGCCCGGTTCCGGGTGGGTGCCGGAGGCGAGCAGGGAGTCCACGCGGGCGCGGGTGGCGTCGATCTCCGCGGGGGTGATCAGCGGGCTCAGGGCCGTGGTGAGGGGCCCGGAGGGGGCGAGGGCGCCCCTGAGGGTCCTCAGGACCTCCAGGGCCTCCTCGGGCAGCGGCTCCCCCGCCCAGCCCCACAGCAGCGTGCGCAGCTTGTTCTCGGTGTTGAAGGTGACCCCGTGGTCGATGCCGTAGAGGCGGCCGTCGGCCGTGGGCAGCAGGTGCCCGCCCTTGCGGTCGGCGTTGTTGATCACCGCGTCGAGCACGGAGAGGCGGCGCAGGCGGTCGTCGTCGGCGTGCACCAGCAGCGCGGTGCGGCCCTCGCCGGCCTCGGCGAAGCCGATCGCCTTCCAGCCCGGCTCGGGCTCCTCGCCGTCCACCAGGGCGAGCAGCTCGGCGCCGGGCGCGGTCTCGATCCACAGCTGGCACATGCCCTCGCCGTACGGGCCGTCGCGCAGCACGGTGGGCGGCACCAGGTCCCAGCCGGTCGCCCGGGACACCTCGTACGCGGCCGCCTCGCGGCCGGCCAGGGTGCCGTCGGGGAAGTCCCACAGGGGCCGCTCCCCCGCGACGGGCTTGTAGACGCAGGCGGCCTCGCGGTCCTGGTGGGTGACGGTGCAGTACAGCGCGGCGTTCGAGGCCTCACGGATGCGTCCGCGCACGGTCAGCTCGCCGCGGGCGAGCAGCTCGGCCGCGGCCGGATCGGTGGCGGTCACGCTCCGCGGCGGTATCCGTTCTGGCGCGGACATACGTGTCCTTCCGGGTCGAGCGGGAGACTGCACAGCGGGCACGGCGGCCGGCCCGCGTTGACGACGTCCAGGGCGCGCTTGGCGAAGGCCCGCGCCTGCGCCCCGGTGAGCCGGACGCGCAGCACCGGGGGGCCGTTCTCCTCGTCCTGGAGGAGCCGCTCCTCCGCCTCGGCGAGGTCCTCGTCGGAGTCGGCGTCCAGTTCGACGAGGGCCTGCGCCTCCACGATCATGCGCTGCTCCTCGCCGTCCCAGGCGAGCGCCATGGTGCCGACGCGGAACTCCTCCTCCACGGGGGTGTCCAGCGGCGCGGTGTCGGTGATCTCGGCCGGCGCCATCGCGGGCACGGCCGCGCTGCCGCCGCTGCGGCGCACCACCTCGTCGAGCAGCTCGTCCATGCGTTCGGCGAGCGCCGCGACCTGGGTCTTCTCCAGGGCCACGCTGGTCACCCGGGAGCCGGCGGATGCCTGGAGGAAGAACGTACGGCGCCCTGGCAGTCCGACCGTGCCGGCCACGAAACGTTCCGGTGGGTCGTAGAGGAACACCTGACGGGACACGTCCTGTCTCCATGGGAAGTCGGGGATCGGGCGATGGGTGGTTCGGAACGCAGGCTCTGCGGTCGCTTCACCCTACTGCGGGGAACGATCACGGTGCGCCCGCGTCGCCCCCCACCGTGGCGTCGCCGGCCGGCGGCTCCTCGCGCGGCGCCAGGGACGCGAAGTCGCCGGTGTCGCCGAGTCTGAGGAGAAAGGGGCGCAGCCGGGTGTAACGGATCGCGGTGACGGAACACGGTTCGACGGAGATCCGCTGGAAGAGGTCGAGATGAAGTCCGAGGGCGTCCGCCACCAGAGACTTGATGATGTCGCCGTGCGAGCACATCAGGTACACGGCGTCGGGTCCGTGGTCGCGCTCCACGCGCGCGTTCCACTCGCGCACCGCTTCGGCGGCGCGCGTCTGCATGGCGCGCATGGACTCCCCGCCGGGGAAGGCCGCGGCGGACGGGTGCGCCTGCACGACCTCCATGAGCGGCTCGTCCTTGAGCTCGGCGAGCTTGCGTCCGGTCCAGTCGCCGTAGTGGCACTCGCCGATGCGTTCGTCGGTGTGGTGGGTGAGGCCGGGGCGGGCCTGGAGCAGCGGGCCGACGGTCTCCCGGCAGCGGTCGAGCGGGCTGGTGACGACCTCGGCCAGCGGCAGCGGGGCGAGCCGTCCGGGCAGGGCGGCCGCCTGTGCGGTCCCGCGGTCGTCGAGGTGCACGCCGGGCGTCCAGCCGGCGAGCAGTCCCTCGGTGTTGGCGGTGGATCGTCCGTGCCGGACCAGGAGCAACGTGGGCATGCGGCCCAGGGTAGGCGCAGGGGCGTGCCCGGGGAGCGGGGCGTGTGGACGACGGCGGGACGGGAAGGCGACGGCAGACCGGTTGTCGGGACGGGAGGGCATGCTTCGTGATCGTCGACTGCGGCGTCTACCGGGAGGGGCACCGGGTGGAGGGCCCCCAGGACTTCTCCGACGCGCTGGACGAGGCACGGTCGGCGGGAGGTTTCGTCTGGATCGGGCTGCACGAGCCGACGGCGGAGGAGTTCGACCTGGTCGCGCGGGAGTTCGCGCTGCATCCGCTGGCGGTGGAGGACGCCCTCAAGGCGCACCAGCGGCCGAAGCTGGAAGTCTACGACGACTCGGTGTTCGTGGTCCTCAAGCCGGTGGTGTACGAGCCGAGCGGCGACACCGTGTCCTCCGGCGAGATCATGCTCTTCCTGGGCGACTCGTTCGCGGTGAGCGTACGGCACGGGGAGGGAGCCCCCCTGGACGCGGTGCGGGACCGGCTGGAGCGGGAGCCTGAGCTGCTGGGCGAGGGGGCGACGGCGGTGCTGTACGCAGTCGCCGACGCCGTGGTCGACCACTACCTGGAGGTGGCGACCGAGCTGCAGACCGACCTGGAGGAGCTGGAGGCGGAGGTCTTCACCCCCGACGCGGGCGGTTCGCGCCGTACCGCCTCCAGGATCTACGGCTTCAAGCGGCAGATCCTGGAGTTTCGCCGGGCCACCGTGCCGCTGGCGGCGCCGCTGGCCCGGCTGGCGGGGGTCGGCACGTCCGGGGCGCGGGTGCCGTTCGTGGAGGACGGGTCCCGGCCGTACTTCCGTGACGTCCACGACCACCTCACGCGCGTGAACGAGACGGTGGAGGGGCAGGACCGGCTGGTCTCGGACGTCCTGTCGGCGCATCTGGCGCAGGTGGGCGTGCAGCAGAACGACGACATGCGGAAGATCTCCGCGTGGGCGGCCATGGCCGTGGTCCCCACGATGATCGCGGGCATCTACGGGATGAACTTCGAGCACATGCCCGAGCTGCGCTGGACGTGGTCGTACCCGGTGCTGATCGCGCTGATGGTTGTGCTCGAGGTGGTGCTGTTCCGCACCTTCAAGCGCCGGGGGTGGCTGTAGCCGGCGCGGGCGGTCAGGCCACTTCCGGCTCCGGGGTCGCGGGGCCGCCCAGCGCGTCGCGCCGCTCGGGCATCCGCAGCGAGACCATGCGGCGCCGGCCGCCGAGGCGTTCGTACAGGTACACGGCGTGGATGCCGGCCGCGAGGAGCGCCGCCTTGGGTTTCGGCCAGCCGAGGATGCGGCCCATGTGGGCCGTCACGGCGAGGCTGACGTCGCGGTAGACGCGGATCTCGGCGCGCGCGCACTCGCGCAGGGTGCGCTGGATGGCACGGCCGTGTCCGGCGTAGGCGAAGCGGAGCAGCTCCTCGTGGCAGTAGGCGAGGTGGTTGTCCTCGTCGTTGGAGATCATCTTCACCGCGCGGCCGATGTCGGGGTGGTCCGCGAAGTGCTTGCGCAGCAGTTCCATCTGCTCGGAGGCGCGCTGCTCGGTGACCCTGCTGTGGGCGAGGTAGGTGACGATGTCCTGGACGGTGAGCGGCTCGTCGCGCTTGAGCTTGTCGTGGGCCAGGCCGATGCCGTTCCGCTCCAGGAGCATCGTGTAGTCGGTGTCCGGAGGGACCGGGACGGGCTCCAGACCGCGCTTCTTCAGCAGGGCGTTGAAGATCCGGCCGTGTTTGTCCTCGTCGGCGCCGTGCCGGGTGATCTTGGGGGCCAGGTCCCGCTGGGACTCGGGCACGAGGGCGGCGATACGGGCGTTCTCCCAGCCGCCTTGGGACTCACCGCTCGCGGCGATCGAACAGAACAGCGCGAACGACTCGTCGTTGTCGAGGATCTCCTGGAACAGACTCTTCGCCGACAGCATGGGGCCCACCTCTCCGCGGCGTCCGCAGGTCCGCGGTCCGCACGTCCACAGTTCCGCAAAGAAGGAGTCAAGTGCGCCGGTGGGGGTGCGGCAACCGGTGCGGCGGACAACTCCGCCAATTGGAGTACGTGCGGGGTGGCGCGGGGGCGCGTAACCCCGGGGGCCTGAGGGCGTTGGTGTGGGTGACGGCCGTGGCGGGGTCGACCCCCGAGCCCCCACCACGGCCGCAGGACCTGGCCGCCGCCGCGGGGGACGCGGCGGCGGCCGGACGGGTCAGGCCAGGCCCGCGCGCTCCAGGGCCTCGACGCCGGCGCGCAGCGAGGCCAGCCGCTCGTCGAGGGTGAAGCCGGCCGGGGCGAGGGTGAGGGTGGTGACCCCGGCGGCCGCGTAGGCCTTCATGCGGTCGGCGATGCGGTCGACCGAGCCGAGCAGGGTGGTGCGGTCGATCAGGTCGTGCGGGACGGCGGCGGCCGCGCCCTGCTTGTCGCCGGACAGGTACTTGTCCTGGATCTCGGCGGCCTCCCGCTCGTAGCCCATCCGCTGGGCGAGCTGGTTGTAGAAGTTCTGCTTGCGGCTGCCCATGCCGCCGACGTACAGCGCCGTGTAGGGGCGGAAGGTGTCGGCGAGCGTGGCCACGTCCTTGTCGTCTCCCACGGCGAGCGGGACGGTCGGGCAGATGTCGAAGCCCTCGAGGGTCTTGCCGGCCTTCTCGCGGCCCGCGCGCAGATGGCGGACGGCGGTGTCCTCCAGGTGGTCGGCGGACGGGAAGATCAGCAGGGCGCCGTCGGCGATCTCACCGGTCTGCTCGAGGTTCTTCGGGCCGATCGCGGCGATGTACAGCGGGATGTGCTCGCGCTGCGGGTGCACGGTGAGCTTGAGGGGCTTGCCCGGGCCTCCGGGCAGGGGCAGGGTCCAGTGCTCGCCCTCGAAGGAGAGGCGCTCGCGGGTCATGGCCTTGCGGATGATCTCGACGTACTCGCGGGTGCGGGCCAGCGGCTTGTCGAACTTGACGCCGTACCAGCCCTCCGAGACCTGGGGGCCGGAGACGCCGAGACCGAGGCGGAAGCGGCCCTCGGACAGCGAGTCGAGGGTGGCCGCGGTCATCGCGGTCATGGCCGGCTGGCGGGCCGGGATCTGGAAGATGGCCGAGCCCACGTCGATGCGCTCGGTGCGGGCCGCGACGAAGGCGAGGACGGTGGCGGCGTCGGAGCCGTAGGCCTCGGCGGCCCAGCAGACCGCGTATCCGAGGCGGTCCGCCTCCTGGGCCACGGCGAGGTTGTCCGCGTCCATTCCGGCGCCCCAGTAGCCGAGGTTGATCCCTAGCTGCATGGCCGTCTCCCCTTACCGATCAGTAACGTGACTTGCGCAGACCTTATACCTCCCGCGCCCGCGAGGGAGGGGTGCCGGAGGCACGGCGGGGCGGGTCGGGCCGGCCCCGCGGGCGGTCGCGCGGCGCCCGGAAAACGGTTGTCCACAGGCCCCCACTCGTGAGGCTCCGGCCAGTAATCTCGGCGTTCATGGAGCAGAGGCATCTCGGCCGCACCGGCCTGCGTGTGTCCCGGATCGGGCTCGGGACCCTCACCTGGGGCCGTGACACCGACGAGCACGACGCGGCAGAGCTCTTGAAGACGTTCTGGGACGCGGGCGGGACGCTGGTCGACACGGCGGACGTGTACGGCGACGGGGAGGCCGAGTATCTGCTCGGGCGGCTGATGGAGGGGCTGGTGCCGCGCCGGGACCTGGTGATCTCCACGAAGGCCGGCAGCGTGCCCGACCCGGACCGCCGGTTCGACGGCTCGCGCGGCCATCTGCTGTCCGCGCTGGACGCCTCGCTCACCCGCCTCGGCACCGACTACGTCGACGTGTGGCACGTCCACGCCTACGATCCGGCCACCCCGCTGGAGGAGACGCTCCAGGCGCTGGACATCGCCGTCGCCAGCGGCCGGGTGCGGTACGCGGGCGTGTCCAACTTCTGCGGCTGGCAGCTCGCCAAGGCCGCGACCTGGCAGCTCGCCGCACCGGGCGCGCGCACCCGCCTGGCGAGCACCCAGATGGAGTACTCGCTGCTGCAGCGCGGGGTGGAGCGGGAGGTGCTGCCCGCCGCGGTCGACCTCGGCATCGGCATGCTGCCGTCCTCCCCGCTCGGGCGGGGCGTGCTCACCGGCAAGTACCGCGGGGACGCCACCCCGGCGGACTCGCGCGGCGCCTCGGAGCACCTCGCGCCGTTCGTCGCGCCGTACCTGGACGACACGGCGAGCCGGATCGTGGACGCGGTGACGACCGCGGCGGATGGGCTCGCGGTGACCGCGCTCCAGGTGGCGCTCGCCTGGGTCCGCGACCGGCCGGGGGTGACCGCGCCCATCGTGGGCGCGCGGACGGCGCAGCAGCTCACGGCGGCGTTGTCAGTGGAGGCGCTTAGTCTTCCTGACGAGATCTGCCGGGCGCTCGACGACGTGTCGGCTCCCGTGCACCGCTATCCCGATCACGACTGGAGCACGCTGTGAGCACGCCGGAGACCCCTGAGGAGCCGAGGAGCGCGGACGACGGCACGCCCGCCGAGGGCGCGCAGGTGTCCGAGGCCGAGGCGGAGCTGGCCGCGCAGCGCCTGGAGCGGGAGCGGATCGAGCGGCGCAAGGCGGAGCGGCAGGGCCCGATCGAGGCCGGCGCCAAGCTGAGCGGCACGGCGGCCGACCTGCTCGCCGCCGTCCGGGCCGTGGAGAGCGGCGAGAAGCCGCCGGCCACCGTGTTCGAGGAGGCGCGGCCCGCGCCGCGGCGCCCCGCGCCCGAGCCGGTGCGGCGGGCCCCGGTGGTCCCGGAGGGACCGGCCGCGCCCGCCGAGGGCACCGTGGGCGAGGTGCGGGAGGTCCTGACGCGGGGCGGTGCGCCCGCCGCGCTCGCCGCGCCGGCCGCCGCCGCCCTGGGCGAGGACGCCGCGGACCTGCTGCGGGAGGATCCCTGGCAGCTTCTGCGGGTGCCGGGCGTCCGCCCCGAGCAGGCGGACGGGTTCGCCCGCGCGCTGCTCGGCGGCGAGGCCGGGCCCGACGACGAGCGGCGGGGCCGTGCGCTGACCGTCTGGCTGCTGGAGCAGGCCGCCGCGGCCGGGCACACGGTGCTGGAGACCGCCGCGCTCACCGAGGCGCTGGGCCGCCAGGGCGTGCCCGGCCCGGAGGACGCGGTGCGGAACGCCATCGCCGAGGGGGACGTCCTCGTGTTCCAGGACGCGGTCGGCGAGGCGGTCGGGGAGGACGAGGAGCAGCCCGTCCGGGTGCTGGTCGGTCTGGAGCGCTGCGCCCTCGCCGAGGAGAGCCTCGCCGACGGTCTGGCCCGGCTGATCAACTCCGCGCCCAAGCAGGACGGGGCGGCCGAGGAGTGGGAGCGGGCGGCCTCCGCGGCGGAGGGCTCCGCGGCCGACCTGATCCGCGCGGCCTCGGGGCACGGACTGGTGCTGCACACCGGCGGGGAGGCCGCGCTGGCCGAGCCGGCGGCCCTGCTGAACGCGGCGCACGGCATGGGGCTGCGCGCCTGGGCGGCCACGCACAGCCCGGTCGGGCGGGAGCGGTTCGCGTCCCGCGTCGACGGCCCGGCCGTCGCCACCGTCGCCGGGCTGCTGTCCGGCGCCGAGGGGCCCGGGCGGGACCCGGAGGGCGCGCTGGCCGTGGACCTGCTGGTGGTGCTGGACGCGCCGCAGCTCGACGTGGAGACCGCCGCGCTGCTGTCGGAGTCCCTGCCGGACGGGGCGCGGCTGGTCCTGTCCGGCGACCCGGCGGTGCTGTGGTCGGTGGGACCCGGGCGGGTGTTCGCGGATCTGCTGGCGGTGCGGGCCTGCCCGCAGATCGCTTCCCGGCGCCCGGATCCGGGGCCGCTGGGCGAGCTGGTCTCGGGCATCGGCGTCGGCGAGCTGCTCCAGGTGGAGGCCCCCGAGAAGGAGGTCGTCATCGTGCCCGTGCGGGACGCGGGCGAGGCGGTGCACCGGACCGTCCAGCTGGTGGCGGACTCGGTGCCCCGCGCCCTCGGGGTGCCGGCCGAGGAGACGCAGGTGATCACCCCGGGCCACGGCGGCGCGGTCGGCACGCGCGTGCTGAACGCGGCGCTGAAGGAGCGGCTGAACCCGGGCCCGGGCCGCTTCGCCGGCTTCGACCCCGGCGACCGGGTCGCGTGGTCCCCCGCTCCCGGACGCACCCTGCCGGGCCGCGTGGTCGGGGCGGACGGCCAGGGCCTGCGCCTGGACTGCGCGGGCGAGACGGTCGTCGTGCCGCGTGACCGCGTGGAGCAGACGGTCCGCCACGGCTGGGCGCTGACCGCGCACCAGGCGGTGGGCGCCCGCTGGCCGGCGGCGGTCGTGGTCCTCCCCGGCGACGCGGTCCCCGCCCTGAGCCGCCCCTGGATCTACACGGCCTTCAGCCGCGCCGACCGCCACCTGTCGGTGGTCCACGGAGTGGACCAGGCCCTCCAGCGGGCGGTCGCCGAGGTCCCGGCGAAGCCGCGCACGACGCGCCTGCCCGTGCTGCTGGCACCGCAGTTGCCTGGGGCGGCGGATTAGGTGTTCAGGGCGCCCCCGGCGCAGTGTGCGCGACGGCGGCGGCACCCCCGCGGGGGTGCCGCCGCCGTCGGCGTAGGTCAGCGGTCTGCGTCCAGGGGTTCCAGGTCCTCGTCCGTGTCGGGGGCCAGGACCGTTTCCAGGTCGTCGTCGTCCTCTTCGTCGTCTCCGTCGTCGTCGAAGACGGCGCTGACGTCGAAGCGGCACACCACCGCCTCGGGGTCCACCTGCTCGAAGGGGGCCTCGAGCCACTCGCCGGGGTCCGGAATCTCGTCCGATGCCGTCACCCAGAGCGTGGAGTCGCCCTCCTCCAGGCCGAACTCCTTGTGCCGGGAGGCGATCTCGTCCGGTTCGTACTCCCCGAACAGCAGGCCCAGCGCGCCGTGGACGGTGCGGGAGGCCTCCGAACCCTCGTCGTCCGCCTCCTCGATCCGCTGGGCGTGCGCCAGCAGCCGCTGTGGCTCGGCGACGGCGTAGTCGCGGCGGATCAGCACGCTGAGGGCGTTCGGCTCCTCGGGGCCGGCGTACGGGGGCAGGGCCTCCTCGGTACCGGGGATCTCGAAGGGCGTGACCTCGTCGTAACGGTCGTAGAGCAGTTCGTCGTACGTCTCCGCGGCCGCGGCCAGCTGGTTGAAGGCCTCGTAGACGGCCGGGTCGTCGTCACCCGACCGGCTCTCGACCGCGGCCAGGTGGCGGTCGAGCGCGGTCTTCACCGCCTCGGCGGCGGCACGTACCTCGGCAGCGGTGGGCTGCGCAGCATCAGACATAGTGCAGACGCTATCCGTACCGGGGCCCGGCCCGCACAATAGATGCGATGCCGGAATACGAATTTGTCGACGTGTACGTGCCGCGCGGGGTCTCCCGCAAGGAGACGGCGCGTCTGCTGACGGACCATGCCGAGTACGGTCACTGGGAGTTGTACCGCCTGACGCTGATGCGTGACGGCAGCCGCAGGGTGCGGCTGCGGCGGCGGATCATCCGCCAGGTGCGCGCCACCTGGTGAGCTGCGCGCGCCCGACCGGAGTCAACAGGCGGAGCGGACCCCGCGTCCTCGCGGGGTCCGCTCCGTGTGTCCGAGATCACGCCGCGGCGCGCGCCCTGCGGTACAGGATGCTGCCGGCGAGCAGCGCACCCGCGCCGGCCGGCAGCACGAGGCCGAGCGGCAGTCCGCTGCCGGTCTCGGCGAGCTGCGCGTCGCCCTGCGGGCCCGGCTGGTTGCCGGTGGAGGGGGTGTCCGGAGTGCTGGGCGTGCCAGGCGTACCGGGTTCACCCGGGTTCCCCGGCTCGCCGGGGTTGCCGGGCTCCTCCGGGTTACCGGGCTCTCCAGGGTTGCCGGGCTCCCCCGGGTTACCGGGCTCTCCAGGGTTCCCCGGCTCACCGGGCTGACCGGGCTCTCCCGGCTCCCCCGGGTTGCCCGGCTCACCGGGCTCGCCCGGGTGACCCCCGTCGTGCCCCGTGTTGGCGCAGTCGTTGCCGGCCGCCCCGTTGCCCACGCCGATGACATCGACGCTGTTGCCGCAGACGTTCACCGGCACGTGCACCGGCGCCTGCACCACGTTGCCGGAGGCCACGCCGGGCGAGTCGCTCGCCGTGCCGTGGGCGTGCGCGCCGCCGTGGTGGCCGGAGCCGCCCTTGTTGGCGCAGGCGTTGCCGACCGCCGGGTTGAGGACCCCGACGACGTTGACCGTGTTGCCGCAGACGTTGACCGGCACATGCACCGGCGCCTGCACCACGTTGCCGGAGAGCACGCCCGGCGAGCCCTTGGCCCCGCCCGTCGCACCGGAGTCGGCGTGGGCGGCGGCGCCGCCCGCGGCGGCGAGCACACCGGTGGCGGCGGCCATGGTCATCAAGCCCTTGCGGGTGACCTGTCGCATTGCTGAATTCCTGTCCTCGGACCTGCTGCCGGGAGACGGCGCCTGCCGCGTCCCGGATTCTCGACGAATGAGGAACCGGTCGGCCCCGGAGCACATGGCGCGCGCTCCGGGGCCGACGGCTCGAACCCTCAGCGGGCGTTGCCTAGAGGGCGAGACACGACATCACGCGTTGACGCAGGTGTTGCCGAAGGCGGGGTTCAGCAGCCCGATCACGGAGATCGTGTTGCCGCAGACGTTCACGGGCACGTGAACCGGCACCTGCACGACGTTGCCGGACAGGACGCCCGGGGAGTGCACGGCGGCACCCTGGGCGCCCGAGTCGGCAGCGGCCATGCCCGCGCCCGCGAGAACCAGACCACCGGTGGCGGCCGCGACAGCGACGACCTTCTTGAGCATGTATTCCTCCTTGTTGGCAAGGTGATCCAAAGTCGCGGATCACATCACGGGTAACGAGGAGGAAGTAATGAGGCTACGAGCTTATGGTCGCATTCACTCTTCCCGGTCAACTCCGCACGCCTGCACGATTCTCAGGACGCGTCCAGGAACCGGTCGAGCACACGGACGCCGAACTTGAGACCGTCCACCGGCACCCGCTCGTCCACGCCGTGGAACATGCCCGCGAAGTCCAGCTCCGGCGGCAGCTTCAGCGGCGCGAAGCCGAAGCAGCGGATGCCGAGGTCGTCGAAGGACTTGGCGTCGGTGCCGCCGGAGAGCATGTAGGGCACGGCGCGCGCGATCGGGTCCTCGGCGCTCAGCGCGGTCTGCATGGCGTCGACGAGCCGGCCGTCGAAGTCGGTCTCCAGCGCCTTGTCGGAGTGCACGTCCTCGCGCCGCACGCGCGGGCCGAGGATGCGGTCGAGGTCGGCGAGGAACTCCTCCTCGTAGCCGGGCAGGAAGCGGCCGTCGACGTGCGCGGTGGCCTGGCCGGGGATGACGTTGACCTTGTAGCCGGCGCCGAGCTGGGTGGGCGCCGCCGAGTTGCGCAGGGTGGTGCCGATCATGCGGGCGATGCCGCCCAGCTTGGCGAGGGTCTCGTCCATGTTCTCCGGGTCGAGCTCGGTGCCGAGCGCGTCGGACAGCTCGTCCAGGAAGGCGCGGACGGTCTTGGTGACCCTGACCGGCCACGTGTGGCGGCCGAGGCGGGCGACGGCCTCGCACAGCTCGGTGATGGCGTTGTCGTCGTTGGTCATCGAGCCGTGGCCGGCGGTGCCGTCGACGGTGAGCCGCATCCAGTGCATGCCCTTCTCGGCGGTCTCGACGAGGTAGAGGCGCAGCTTCTCGTTGACGGTGAAGGAGAAGCCGCCGACCTCGCCGATCGCCTCCGTGACGCCCTCGAACAGCTCGGGGTGCCGGTGCACCAGGTGCTTGGCGCCGTACGTGCCGCCGGCCTCCTCGTCGGCGAGGAAGGCGAGGACGACGTCCCGCGGGGGCTTGCGGCCGCTGCGCATGCGGTCGCGGACGACCGCGAGGGTCATCGCGTCCATGTCCTTCATGTCGACGGCCCCGCGCCCCCACACGCACCCGTCGGCGATCTCGCCGGAGAACGGGTGGTGGGTCCAGTCGTCCGCGTTGGCGGGCACGACGTCGGTGTGGCCGTGGATGAGCAGGGCGGGCCGCGACGGGTCCTCGCCCTCGATCCGCGCGATGGTGGAGGCGCGTCCCGGGTGGGACTCGAAGATCCGCGGTTCCAGGCCGACTTCGGCGAGCTTCTCGGCGACGTACTCGGCCGCCTTGCGCTCGCCGGGGCCGGAGTGGTCGCCGTAGTTGCTGGTGTCGATCCGGATCAGCTCGCGGCAGAGGTCCACGACCTCGTCCTCACCGGTGACGCCCTTGGCCGGGTCCGTCTCGCTCACGTGCTTCCTCCCGCTGCTGGTGTTCCCGCTGGTCGGTCCTCCTCCATCCTCCCCCTCCCGGCGGCCGGCCCCAAGACCCGCCCCGCCCCGTCACACGCCGTTCACGCGGCGGCGCGCCGGGGGTGATCGGCCACCCCGGAACACCTGGTAATGTTTATGTCGTCGCCGCGGGGGGAAACCCGCGCGACAGACACCTTGTCCGGGTGGCGGAATGGCAGACGCGCTAGCTTGAGGTGCTAGTGCCCTTTATCGGGCGTGGGGGTTCAAGTCCCCCCTCGGACACTGGGAACTGAGGGCCGCGACCGCGAGGTCGCGGCCCTCGGGCGTTGTACGGAAGGTGCCCCATGACGTCTCGCACGCCCTGCCCCTGCGGCCTCCCCGAGGCCTACGAGGAGTGCTGCGGCCGCTTCCACGGCGGCGCGGCCTCCGCACCGACGGCGGAGCGGCTGATGCGGTCGCGGTACGCGGCGTTCGTCCGGCGGGACGGGGCGTACCTGCTGCGGACGTGGCATCCGCGGACCCGGCCGGCCCGGCTCGACCTCGACCCGGGGATGCGGTGGACGGGGCTGGAGATCCTGGCCACGGAGGACGGCTCCGCCTTCCACTCCACCGGCACGGTGACCTTCCGCGCCTCGTACCGGGGCGGCTCCCTGCACGAGCGCAGCCGCTTCGAGCGGGTCGACGGGGCCTGGGTGTACGTCGACGGGGACTTCCTGAGCTGAGGTTCTGACCAGGGCCGGTCAGGGCGCCAGGATGTCGAGTTCCTGGAGGGCTCCCTCGGTGATCTCGCGGGTGAGCTTCTCCGCGCGGGCTGCGTCGCGGGCGCGGACGGCCTCGGCGAGCTGGACGTGGAGGGTGACGGCGGCCGGGTCGGGGTCCTCGAACATCACGTCGTGGTGGGTGCGTCCGGCCAGCACCTCCGCGACCACGTCGCCGAGGCGGGCGAACATCTCGTTGCCGGAGGCGGTCAGGATGACGCGGTGGAACGCCACGTCGTGGAAGAGGTAGCCCTCCAGCTTGTGGCCGCGTGAGTGGGCGACCATCCCCAGGGCGCACTCGGTGAGTTCGGCGCACTGCTCGGCCGTGGCGTTGCGTGCGGCGAGGCCCGCCGCGACCGGTTCGATCGCGGAGCGCAGCACGGTCAGCGAGCGCAGCTGGCGGGGGCGGTCGGCGCCGGCCAGGCGCCAGCGGATGACCTGCGGGTCGTAGACGTTCCACTCGCGGGACGGGAGGACCGTGACGCCGACGCGGCGGCGGGACTCGACCAGGTGCATGGACTCCAGGACGCGGACCACCTCGCGCATCACGGAGCGCGACACGTCGAAACGCTGGGCGAGCTCGTCGGTGCGCAGCACACTGCCGGGCGGATACTCGCCTGCGGTGATCTCGGGGCCGAGGGTGTCCAGTACGCGGCCGTGCAGCCCCCGGCCCGTGGTGCTCATGCACTCAGAGTACGGGGCGGATCACTCCCCTAAAAAGTCAGACTTATTCATCACAGCCTCTTGAAGTTGTCGTACTTATAAGTTTCAGTTGCCGTCGGCGTCATCGGCAAGGTGTCGACGAGGACAGCAGACAGTGAGGCAGCGATGAACACCCCCCAGGTCGTCGTGGTCATGGGCGTCGCCGGAACGGGCAAGACCACCATCGGTCCTCTGCTCGCGGCCCGCCTCGGCGTTCCGTACGCCGAGGGCGACGACTTCCACCCGCAGAGCAACATCGCCAAGATGTCGGCGGGCACCCCGCTCACCGACGACGACCGGTGGCCCTGGCTGGACGCCATCGGCGACTGGGCGCAGGGGCGCGCGGGTCTGGGCGGCGTGGTCAGCTGCTCGGCGCTGAAGCGGTCGTACCGCGACCGGCTGCGGGCCGCCGCGCCCGGCGTGGTCTTCGTGCACCTCACCGGCGACCGCGCCCTCATCGAGGACCGGATGTCGCACCGGCAGGGGCACTTCATGCCCACGGCACTGCTCGACTCCCAGTTCGCCACGCTCCAGCCGCTGGAGCCGGACGAGGCCGGGGTCGCCGTGAACGTGACGGGCCGCCCCGAGGAGATCACGGAACGGGCGGCCGCCGCCCTGACGTCGCTCTCCGAGCCCACCCCGTAGGACCCACCCCCCACCGGCCCCCTCTCCCCCGGGGCCGCACTCTCCCCCGACCCCGTACACCCTAGGGATCCACCGTGACCAGACTCAGCGTCGAGATGCTGGCAGCGGACGTACCCGAGCCGATCACCTCGGCCGGCCACGCTCAGCTGGGCATCGCCGTCCTGGCGGGCATAGCCGTCATCGTCCTGCTCATCACCAAGTTCAAACTGCACGCCTTTCTGTCGCTGACCATCGGGTCACTGGCGCTCGGCGCCTTCGCCGGCGCGCCGCTGGACAAGGTCATCACCAGCTTCAGCACCGGGCTCGGCTCCACCGTCGCCGGCGTGGGCGTGCTGATCGCGCTCGGCGCGATCCTCGGCAAGATGCTCGCCGACTCCGGCGGCGCCGACCAGATCGTCGACACCATCCTCGCGAAGGCCGGCGGCCGCTCCATGCCGTGGGCCATGGTGCTGATCGCCTCGGTCATCGGTCTGCCGCTGTTCTTCGAGGTCGGCGTGGTGCTGCTGATCCCGGTGGTGCTGATGGTCGCCAAGCGCGGCAACTACTCGCTCATGCGCATCGGCATCCCGGCCCTCGCCGGTCTGTCCGTGATGCACGGCCTGGTCCCGCCGCACCCCGGCCCGCTGGTCGCCATCGACGCGGTCGGCGCCAACCTCGGTGTGACGCTGGCGCTCGGCGTGCTCGTCGCCATCCCCACCGTGGTCATCGCCGGTCCGCTGTTCTCCAAGTACGCCGCCCGCTGGGTGGACGTCCCGGCGCCGGAGCGGATGATCCCGCAGCGTCCCTCCGAGGACCTGGAGCGGCGCCCCGGCTTCGGCGCGACGCTGGCCACGATCCTGCTGCCGGTCGTGCTGATGCTCGCCAAGGCGCTGGTCGACATCGTGATCGACGACCCCGAGCACGACGTGCAGCGCGTCTTCGACGTGATCGGCTCCCCGCTGATCGCGCTGCTCGCCGCCGTGCTGGTCGGCATCTTCACCCTCGGCATGCCCGCCGGCTTCAGCCGGGAGCGGATCTCCTCCCTGGTGGAGAAGAGCCTGGCGCCGATCGCGGGCATCCTGCTGATCGTCGGCGCGGGCGGCGGCTTCAAGCAGACGCTGATCGACACAGGCGTGGGCCGGATGATCCTGGACATCTCCGAGGACTGGTCGATCCCGGCGCTGCTGCTGGCCTGGCTGATCGCGGTGGCGATCCGGCTGGCGACGGGCTCGGCGACCGTAGCGACCGTCTCGGCGGCCGGTCTGGTCGCGCCGCTCGCGGCCGACATGTCGACCACGCACGCCGCGCTGCTGGTGCTGGCCATCGGCGCCGGTTCGCTGTTCTTCAGCCATGTCAACGACGCCGGCTTCTGGCTGGTGAAGGAGTACTTCGGCCTGAACGTCGGCCAGACGATCAAGACCTGGTCGATCATGGAGACGATCATCTCGGTGGTCGCGGGGGCGCTGGTGCTCCTGCTGTCCCTGATCATCTAGCCGGGTCCGGCTCGGCTCACGGCGGCCCGTGCGCACCCCAGGGGAGGGGCGCACGGGCCGCCGTCGTGTTCAGGGCCGCCACAGGGGGTGCTCGCGCTCGGCCCACTCCCGGCGGACCGAGCCGGTGCGCAGACCGCGGCGGGCCTCGGGGTCGGCGAGGGCCATGCCGACGTGCCCGGCGAGGACGATGCCGACGGTCAGCGCCAGCCAGTCGTGGACGAAGGTCGCGGCGGTGCGCCAGACCAGCGGGGTGAGGTGGGTGAACCACATCAGCAGCCCGGTGCCGAGCATCACCAGCGTGGCCCCGGCGATCCAGGCCGCGTACAGCTTCTGCCCGGCGTTGAACTTCCCGGCCGGGCGGGACGCGGGACGGCGGTCGCGGCGCAGGGCGGCCCGCAGCCAGACCCGGTCGTGCGGGCCGAAGCGGTTGAGCCGGGCCAGGTCGGCGCGGAAGGCGCGGGAGACGAGGGCGGCCGACACGGGTACGGGCAGGAGCAGGCCCGACCACTGGTGGAGGGTGACGACCAGGGCGCGGCGGCCGGCCAGCTGGGCGAGCTGGGGGACGTAGAGGCAGGCGGCGGTGGCCACGCAGACGCCCATGAGCAGGGCCGTGGCGCGGTGCGCCCATCGCTGGGCGGGGGCGAAACGCCGTACGGTCGCGGCGGCGGGCGGGGCGTCAGCTCGTGGGGGCATCGTCGCGTCCGTTCGAGCGGCCGACCCAGGCGTCGACGTCGTAGCCGCGCACCTCCCAGTAGCCCGGCTCGACGTCCTCGGTGACGGTGATGCCGGAGAGCCACTTGGCCGACTTGTAGAAGTACATGGGCGCCACGTAGAGCCGCGCCGGACCGCCGTGGCCGTGGCCGATGTCCTCGTCCCGCATCCGCAGGGCGACCAGGACGTCCGCGCGGCGGGCCTGGCCGAGGGTGAGGCTCTCGGAGTACGTCCCGTCGAAACAGGTGAAGCGCACCGCGCGGGCGGTGGGACGCACCCCGGCCGCGTCCAGCAGCCGGGACAGCCGCACACCCTCGAACGGGGTGCCGGGCACCCGCCAGCCGGTCACGCACTGCACGTCGCGGACCAGGCGGGTCTGCGGCAGCGCCTTCAGGTCGGTGAGGGTGTAGGAGGCGGGGCGGTCGACGAGGCCGTCGACGGTGAGCCGGTAGGTGCGGGCGTCCTTGCGCGGGACGGAGGCGGCGACCGAGTAGTAGCGGAAGCCGCCGCCGTTCGGGAGGAGTCCGGTCAGGCCGGTGGGGTCGCGGTCCGCGGCGCCGGCGAGGAAGGACTCCAGACCACGCTGGAGGGAGGGCGCGGCGGCCAGGCCGAGCGCGCCGAGGCCGAGGGTGCCGAGCAGGACGCGGCGGCCGACGGGCGTGCCGCGCGCGTCCGGGTCGTCGGCGCCCGGGACGTCCGGCTCCGGTGAGGGGTGTTCGGGTTTCACCCCCTCATTCGAGCACCCGCGGCCCCGGACGGACCAGGGAACGCGGGTACCCGTCAGACTTCGGTAAGGGGCGGAGCCGGTCCTACGGGGTGTGCTCGGCCTCCTTGTCCAGCTGGAACGCCTCGTTGCCCAGGCCGATGCGGGCGTGGGTCTCGGGGGCGCGGGCGCGCAGGATCGCGCCCTGGACCAGTCCGACCACGAGGGCGAGGCCGATGACGCCGGGCAGGATCCAGCGCAGGGCGGAGTCCGGTCCCGCGCCGACCAGCACGTCGAAGTCCTTGACCGTGTAGCCGGCGATCACCAGGAGGGCGATTCCGGCCACCGCCGAGGTGGCCAGGCGCCAGGCCTGGGCGGCCGCGGCGCCGCGCCGTACGAAGAAGACCACGACGGACAGCGAGGCGATGGCCATCAGGACGATGACGCCGAGCGCGCCGATGTTGCCGCCCCAGGTGAACAGGTGCAGCACGGGCGCGGTGGGGTCGCCGGCCGGCTTGTCGTCGGTGAGCGCAAAGGTCAGCACCAGCACGACGGCGATGCCGGTCTGCAGCAGGGAGCCGGTGCCGGGGGCGCCGCTGGAGCCCGTGGTGCGGCCGAAGGCGGCGGGCAGCAGGCCCTCACGGCCCATGGCGAAGGCGTACCGGGCGACGACGTTGTGGAAGCTGAGCATGGCGGCGAACATGCCGGTCACGAACAGCACGTGCAGCACGTCCGTGAAGGCCGCGCCGAGCCGGTCCTCGGTGAGGAAGAACAGCAGGCCCGCGCTCTGCTCCTGGGAGGTGGGGACGATCGTGGCGGGGCCGGTGGCCACGGTGAGGGCCCAGCTGCTGAGGGCGAAGAAGACGGCGACACCGGTGACGGCGAGGAACATCACGCGCGGCACCAGGACGTGCGGCCTGCTGGTCTCCTCCGCGTAGACCGGCGCCTGCTCGAAGCCGAGGAAGGCCGCGATGCAGAAGCACAGGGCGGTGCCGACGCCGGCGCCGGTGAGGGTGTCGGGGTTGAAGGCGTGCAGCGACAGGCCCTCCGGGCCGGGGTCGGCGACGGCGGCGATGTCGAAGACGACGACCAGCAGCACCTCGATGACCAGCAGGACGCCGAGCACCTTCGCGTTGACGTCGATCTTCAGCCAGCCCAGCACGCCCACGGCGAGCGCGGCGGCCAGCGCCGGTATCCACCAGGCGACCTCGAGGTCGGCGTAGGTGGCGAAGAGGCCGGAGACCTCGAAGCCGAAGATGCCGTAGATGCCGACCTGGAGGGAGTTGTAGGCGACCAGGGCGACCAGGGCCGCGCCCGCGCCCGCGGTGCCGCCGAGCCCGCGGGAGATGTACGCGTAGAAGGCGCCCGCGTTGTGCACGTGCCGGCTCATCTCGGCGTAGCCGAGGCTGAACAGCACCAGGACGGCGCCCAGGACCACGAAGAGCAGCGGCTGGCCGACGATGCCCATCACCGCGAATGTGGTGGGCATGACACCCGCGACGACCATGAGCGGAGCGGTCGCGGCCAGCACGGAGAGCAGCAGGCCCCCCGTGCCGAGGCGGTCGGCCCGCAGGGCCCGTTCCCGCCCCTTGAAGGTGCTGATCCCCTCGGCCGGGGCTCTGTTGGTGCTCGAACTGTCCGTCGTCATCTCGAGACCGTCCTTGGGTCGGTGGTGGGTACGGGGGCGTTCGGGGTGGGGTCAGGCCGTGCCCAGGGCGGCGGCGCGTGCGGTACGGAAGGCGGTGAGGCCGTCCCGGTCGGGATAGGACCAGGGGGCGGGGGTGGCGTGGTCGCCGATGCGGTGGAACAGCGCGGCGGCCTCGGCTCCCCGGCCCTCGCACACCTTGGCGTGGGCGAGGAAGTTGAGGTCGACCAGCCGGCGCGGATGGTCCTCGTGCTCCCACTCCAGCCACCAGTCGAAGGCCGCCTTCATCACCTGCCGGGCGCGGCGTCCGACCCAGTGGCCCGAGGCGGCCGGGTCGGCGGGCTCGTGCCCGGCGGCGGCGAGGGAGCGGTAGCGCTCCGCGTGCGCGATGACGGGCAGGATGGCCAGCGGTGAGTCGGCGGGGGCCTGTTCGGCGGCCCAGTTCGCGAAGTCGTACACCTCGTGCAGCGGGTCGGGGCCCGCCTCCACGCGGCGCTCCGCGAGCCAGCCGACGACCAGGTGGTGGGCGTGGTGGTGGTCGGCGTAGCGGGTGCGGACCTGCTCGAAGACGCGGACGACGTCGCCCTCCGCGCCCAGGGAGCACTCCAGCATCAGCAGCCCGAGCCAGGGCGTCGGGTCGTGCGGCAGCTGCTCGGCGGCCTTGCGGCAGGCCTCGCGGACCCGGGCCGGTTTCTCCTTGCCGCGCAGGGCGCGCCGTACCTGGGCCATGGCCAGCAGCGCGGTCGCATCACCGGAGTCGGGCTCGGCGAGCAGCCACTCGCGGGCCCACGCGGCGCAGTACGACTCCTTCGCGAGCACCGCGATCCGGTGTCCGCGGCGGTCCCAGTCGTCCCCCGTCCTGACCAGCAGCGAGCGGGTGCTCTGCCACCGCCCCTGTGCCAGTGCGGCCCGCGCGGCGACGAGTTCGGCGTCGTCGAGGGCCTCGTCGTGGGCCTGTGCCGCTCGTTTGCGGGCACGGCCGAGGGGAGGCGGGGGTGGGGACACCGCGGAACTTCCTCACGCGCTTCTCTTGTCATACGGCTCACGGCGGGTGGTCGGTGGCAGTGGTCGGCTGCCGATCGCCACGAGCTGATCACGGACAGCAAACCGTCAGCCAACGGACCACGTCAAGGGCACCGGGGCCGTTACACGCGTCAACTGCGGTCACGAACGGGCAACTTGTGTCGCCCGTGAACGAACTCGGGTTCCCGACGGCGCAGGTCGGCGGCGCCCGGGACGGCGCGGACGCTGCTTTGATGGCGGTATGAGCGAGAGCGGCAGCAGCGGCAGCGGAATGAGCGCCGACGAGATCCTCGACGTCGTCGACGAGCACGACCGGGTGACCGGGCAGGCCCCGCGCGGCGAGGTGTACGCACGGGGGCTGCGCCACCGCTGCGTCTTCGTCCTGGCGCGGGACGCGGAGGACAGGATCTTCGTCCACCGCCGCACCCCGGCGAAGCTGGTGTTCCCGTCGCTGTACGACATGTTCGTCGGCGGGGTGGTCGGGGCGGGCGAGACGTACGACGACGCGGCGCTGCGGGAGGCGGAGGAGGAACTGGGCGTGAGCGGCCTGCCCGCCCCCTCGCACCTGTTCACCTTCCTGTACGACGACGGCGGGAACCGGACCTGGTGGTCCGCCGTCTACGAGGTGCGCTGCGAGCTGGACGTGCGTCCGCAGGCCGAGGAGGTGGCCTGGCACGCCTTCCTGCCCGAGCACGAGGTGCAGCGGCGGCTCGGTACGTGGGAGTGGGTGCCGGACGGGCTCGCGGCGTACGAGCGGTTGCGGGCGTATCGGGCCGGGCGGACGGACCCGGCCTGACCGGTAAGGTCGCCCCCGTGATCGACTTTGTACGGAACGTCCGGTTGTGGTTCGCCCCCGCCGAGGTGCGGAACGACGGGGAGACGCCCGACTACCGCTTCTCGCTGGCGAACGAGCGGACGTTCCTCGCCTGGCTGCGGACCGCGCTCGCGCTGATCGGCGGCGGATTCGCGGTCGACCAGTTCCTGCCCGATCTGCCCTGGGGGTGGCGGGTCGGACTGGCCCTCGCGCTGCTGGCGGCGGGGGCGCTGTGCGCGCTGCGGGCGGTCAACCACTGGGTGCGGTGCGAGCGGGCGATGCGGCGGGGGGAGGATCTTCCCGTGTCGCGGTTCCCGGCGCTGCTGGGGGTGGTGGTGGCGGGGGTGGCCGTGGTGATGGTCGTGGTGGTGCTGGTGGGGTGGGAGGCGTGACATCCGGGGCGCTCGGGGAGCGGGACCCCGGGCTTCAGCCCGAGCGGACCCGGCTGGCGTGGCGGCGGACGACGCTGGCGAGCACGGTGGTGGCCGTGCTGGCGGGGAAGGCGGGGCTGGCGGGCGGGGCGTCGGCGGGGGTGCTGGCGGCGGGGGCGGTGTGCTGTGCGGGGTGGGTGGGGGTGTTGGCGGTCGCCCAACGGCGGATTCGGGGGCTGGCGGGGCTGGGTGAGCCCGAGCGGCTGGCGGTGCGGTGGGCGGTGGGGGTCGTGGTGTGCGTGCTTCTTACGGTGGGGGGTGGGGTGGGGGTGGTGCTGGGGTAGGGGTTCTCGCCCCCGCCGCCCTTTCCCTTCCCGACCCGGGGCTCCGCCCCGGACCCCGCTCCTCAAACGCCGGAGGGGCTGTTGGTCCGGGGCGGAGCCCCGGGAGGGTCACTCCGGCACCGTGACCACGATCTTGCCGCGCACGTGGCCCTCCTCGCTGCGGCGGTGGGCGTCCGCCGTGCGCTCCAGAGGGAACGCCTCCTCGACGTGGATCGTCAGGACGCCCTGGTCCGCCAGTTCGGACAGCTTGCGGAGGTCCGTGGGGTCGGGGCGGACGAACCAGTACGCGCCGCCGTAGCCGGTGACGCCGGGGTCGACGATCGACGCCACGCGGCCCTCCGGCGCCACGAGGTTCGCGGAGGCCTTGAGGGCGTCCCCGCCGACCGTGTCGAAGACCGCGTCCACGCCCTCGGGAGCGAGGCCGCGGACGCGTTCGGCCAGGCCCTCGCCGTAGCTCACCGGCTCGGCACCCAGCCCGCGCACGAAGTCGTGGTTGCCCTCGCTCGCCGTGCCGATGACCCGGGCGCCGAGGTGCGCGGCGAGCTGGACGGCGACGGAGCCGACCCCGCCGGCCGCCGCGTGCACCAGCACGGTCTCGCCCCGGCGCACGCCGAGGACGCGGTGCAGCACCTGGTACGCGGTGAGTCCGGCGAGCGGGATGCCGGCCGCCTGCTCGAAGCTGAGAGCGCGCGGCTTGGGCGCGAGGGTGCGCACGGGGGCGGCCACGTACTCGGCGCAGGTGCCGAAGGAGAGGACGTCCTCGCGGACGTAGCCGATCACCTCGTCGCCCTCGGAGAACTCGGGGACCGCGGGCCCGGGGCGGACGACGACGCCCGCGAGGTCCCAGCCGGGGATCACCGGGAAGACGGCCGGGAGGATCGCGTCGAGGTGACCTTGGCGGGCCTTCCAGTCGACCGGGTTGACGGACGCCGCCCGGACTCTGACGAGCACCGAGTCGGGGCCCAGCTTGGGGTCGTCGGCCTCGCCGTACTCGAGGACCTCGGGGCCGCCGTACCGTGCGTAGCTGATCGCCTTCATGCGTCGACCCTCCGGGGCCGGCCCACGGCGTGCAAGCCGAATGGCCCGATGTACGCCATTCGCGCCACCGGAGGGGCCGACGGACGAGGGGCGCTCCCCCTATCGTGGACCCGATCACGTTTCGCTCCCGGTCTGGACGGCATACCGACCGGTCGGCATCATGGGCGGGTACTGTCCGCCTGCCCACAGGAGCGACGATGAGCCCCGACCACCCGCCCGGACTGGACCTCGACCGGCTGCACGAGCTGCTCGAACGCGAGCGGCCCGGTCTGCTCGGCGGCCCGCTCTCCGGCCGGCTGATCGAGGGCGGCAGGTCGAACCTCACCTACACGGTCACCGACGGCGCGGCGACCTGGGTGGTGCGGCGCCCGCCGCTCGGCCACGTCCTGGCCACCGCGCACGACATGAAGCGCGAGCACCGGGTGATCAGCGCCCTGCACCCGACCGGGGTGCCGGTGCCGCGTCCGGTGCTGCTGTGGGAGGACGAGGAGGTGCTCGGCGCGCCGTTCTACGTCATGGAGTACGTCGAGGGCACCCCGTACCGCACCGCCGAGCAGCTCGCCCCGCTGGGTCCCGAGCGCACCCGGAACGCCGTGCTGAACCTGGTGGACACGCTGGTCGAGCTGCACGCCGTCGACCCGGCCGAGGTCGGGCTCGCGGACTTCGGCCGGCCCGAGGGCTTCCTGGACCGGCAGCTGCGGCGCTGGGGCAAGCAGCTCGACGCCTCGCGCAACCGGGAGCTGGCCGGCATCGACGAGCTGCACGCCGCGCTGGGCCGTGAGCTGCCCGTCTCCCCGGCGCCCACCGTCGTGCACGGCGACTACCGCCTCGACAACGCGCTGATCAGCGACGACGAGTCGGTCCGCGCCGTCCTGGACTGGGAGATGTCCACGCTGGGCGACCCGCTGACGGACCTGGGTCTGCTGGTGATGTACAGCAGCCCGCTGGGGATGCCGGACTCCCCCGTCTCCACCACCGCCGAGGCCCCGGGCCATCCGACGCCGGCCGAGCTGATCGAGCGGTACGCCGCACGGTCGGGGCGGGACGCGTCATCCGTCTCCTGGTACACGGCGTTCGCGTGGTTCAAGCTCGCCGTGATCCTGGAGGGCATCCACTACCGGTACACGCTGGGCCAGACGGTCGGAGCCGGGTTCGACCGCATCGGCGATCTGGTCCCGGTCTTCATCGAGCACGGTCTGACCACCCTTCAGGAAGGCTGACGAGACATGGACTTCACGTTCGACGCGCGCACCGAGGAGCTGCGCGCCCGGCTCCTCGCCTTCATGGACGAGCACGTGTACCCGGCCGAGCAGGTCGCGCACGAGCAGCGGGAGCGGCTGTCCTCGCCGTGGGAGAACCCGCCGGTGGTGGAGGAGCTGAAGGCGGAGGCGCGCCGGCAGGGCCTGTGGAACCTGTTCCTGCCCGACGCCGAGCACGGCGCCGGACTCACCAACCTCCAGTACGCCCCGCTCGCCGAGATCACGGGCCGGTCCCCGCAGCTCGCGCCGACCGCCACCAACTGCGCCGCGCCCGACACCGGGAACATGGAGGTGCTGGCGCAGTTCGGCGACGAGCGGCAGAAGAAGCAGTGGCTCGAACCGCTGCTCGCGGGCGAGATCCGTTCGGCGTTCGCGATGACCGAGCCGGACGTGGCCTCCTCGGACGCCACCAACATCACCACGCACATCCGGCGGGAGGGCGACGAGTACGTCGTCACCGGACGCAAGTGGTACATCTCCGGGGCGATGCACCCGGACTGCACGATCTTCATCGTGATGGGCAAGACCGACCCGGACGGGGCGGACATCCGCCGCCAGCAGTCCATGGTGCTGGTCCCGCGCGACACCCCGGGCGTCACCGTGAAGCGGGCGATGCGGGTCTTCGGCTACGAGGACCACTACCACGGCGGCCACGCCGAGGTGATCTTCGACGAGGCGCGGGTGCCGGTGTCGAACCTCATCGGCGAGGAGGGCGGCGGGTTCGCCATCGCCCAGGCGCGGCTCGGTCCGGGCCGGATCCACCACTGCATGCGGCTGATCGGCATGGCCGAGCGGGCGATCGAGCTGATGTGCCGCCGGGCGGTGTCCCGGGACGCCTTCGGCAAGGCGCTCGCCCAGCAGGGCGTGGTGCAGAACTGGATCGCGGACGCGCGGGTCGCGGTCGAGCAGCTGCGGCTGCTGGTGCTGAAGACCGCCTGGATGATGGACACCGTCGGCAACCGGGGCGCGCACACCGAGATCCAGGCCATCAAGATCGCGACTCCGCGCACGGTCGTCGGCATCCTCGACCGGGCGATCCAGCTGTACGGCGCGGGCGGGGTGAGCCAGGACTTCCCGCTGGCCGAGCTGTACGCGGGCGCGCGCACGCTGATGATCGCGGACGGCCCGGACGAGGTGCACCAGCGGTCGCTGGCCCGGCGGGAGCTGAAGAAGTACCGGTAGGCGGGGACCGGCTCGCCGGGTGCCGCGGGGCGCCCGGCGAGCCGGAGCCGTTCAGGGGCGCGGGAGCCGTGCGGGGACTTCGGAGCCGCTTACGGGCGCAGGGCGCGCAGCAGCAGGTCGGCGAGGTGGTCGGCGACCTGCTGAGGGCTGAGCGGGCCGTCGGGGCGGTACCAGGTGGACAGGTGGTGCACCGAGCCGAAGTGGTAGTCGACGACCAGGTCGGCCGGGGTCGCCGTGGAGAAGACGCCCTCGCGCTGGCCCTCCTCGATCAGCGCGCGGAACCGCTCGTGGTAGCGGCGGCGCTCGGCGCGGACCTGCTTGTTCTTCTCCGGGCTGAGGTGGTGCATGGAGCGGAAGAAGATCGACGCGTCGTCGAGGTTCTCGATGGTGGTGACGACGACGTCGGCGGCCGCGCCGCGCAGCCGCTTCTCGATGGGCTCGTCGGCGTCGGCGAACCGGTCCAGGCGCTCCTGCTGGAGGCGCAGCACGCGCGCGTACACCTCGTGCAGCAGGTCGTCCTTGGAGCCGAAGTAGTGGTACAGCGCCCCCTTGGTGACGCCGGCCGCCTCGACGATCTCCTGCACCGAGGTGCGGTCGTAGCCCTGCTCGGCGAAGAGCCGGGTGGCGGCGGCCAGCAGCCGCTGCGGCACGGGGGTCCCGTCACCGTCCGTCGTTCTGGGCACTGCCGCCACCCGCCTTTCCGTGTTGCTGTCGGTCGTCATGCGTCCAGGGAACGCCGTCCCCGCCGGGAGATCTTCCCACTTCACGGAACCGCCGCGTCAGGCGCCGCCTCCCCGCCCGGTTCCTCCCCCGGTGCGGCGGGGGTGCGGGCGGGTGCCGGCGCGTGCGTCAGCGAGTGGTCTCCCACTGCCGCTGGACGCGGTTCATGCCGCCGAGCCAGCGTTCGGGGTCGGTCGCGCGGGCGCGGTAGTACTCGGCGACCTCGGGGTGCGGCAGGATCAGGAAGCGGTCCTGCTCGATGCCGTCGAACAGGGCGTCGGCCACGTCCTCGGGCTCGATCGCGGTGGGCTTCAGCACCAGGTCCCCGGCGCTGCCGCTGGCGTCGAGCATGTCGGTGCGCACGCCCTGCGGGCAGATCGCGTGCACCTTCACCCCGCGGTGCCGGTACGTCAGCGACAGCCACTCGGCGAAGGCGTAGGCGCCGTGCTTGGTGACGCTGTAGGGGGCGGTGCCGATCATGGTGAGCAGTCCGGCGGCGGAGACGGTGGAGACGAAACGGCCGCTGCCGCGCTCCAGCCACTCGGGGAGCAGGGCGTGCGCCGCGCGGACGTGCGCCATCACGTTGACGTCCCAGGACAGCGCCCAGTCCTCCTCGCGCAGCGGCGCGCCGGGCTCCCCGCCGTCGCGGCCGACCCCGGCGTTGGCGCACCAGACGTCGACCGTCCCGCCGAGCGCGTCGCGGGCCTCGTCGACGACCGAGGAGGCGTCGCCCGCCACCGCGAGGCCGCCGATCTCCTCGGCCACGGCCTTGGCGCGGGCGGCGTCCAGGTCGTTGACCACGACCCGCGCCCCCTGCGCGGCGAAACGGCGGGCGAGCGCCGCTCCGATGCCGCCCCCGGCTCCCGTGACGACCACCTTCGCACCCTGCACGGCTTGCACCATCGGTCTCCTCCGACGCGGCTCGCGAACGCCTGACCGCGTCAGACTAACCGGTCGGTATGCCAGGAGGAAGGGGCATTGCGAGCGTCGTCGGTCCGGCTCGTTCCCCGGCGCGGTCCGGCGCGCTAGCGTGCGTGGCCATGACATGTACCGCCCTGGCATGTACCGCGATCACGGAGGTCACCGCATGAGGCTGTCCCGACGGAGCCTGCTCGCCACCACCACGGCCGCGGTCGCGGCCTCCGCCGCGCCGGCCGCCGCCGCTTCCGGGCCTGGACCGGCGCACGGCGGCGGCCGCACCCTGCGCACCGGGTTCGAACGGCTCGCGGCGGACGGCTACGCGCTGCTCGACGGCCGCCGGGTGGGCGTGGTCACCAACCCCACCGGCATCACCCGCGACGTCCAGCACATCGTCGACGTCATGCACGCCGACGACAGAGTGGACCTGACCGCGGTCTTCGGACCCGAGCACGGCTTCCGGGGCACCGCGCAGGCGGGCGGCTCGGAAGGCCGCTACGACGACCCGGCGACCGGCCTGCCCGTCTACGACACCTATCTGAAGAGCGGCCAGGACCTCGCCGCCGTCTTCACGGCCTCCGGCGTGGACACGGTCCTCTTCGACATCCAGGACGTCGGCGCCCGCTTCTACACGTACATCTGGACGCTCTTCGACTGCATGGAGGCGGCGCAGCTCGCGGGCCTGTCCTTCGTGGTCCTGGACCGGCCGAACCCGGTGTCCGGGCGGGCGGCGCTGGGTCCGGTGCTGCACAAGGAGTTCGCGACGTTCGTCGGACGGCAGCCCGTCTCGCAGGCGCACGGGATGACGGTGGCGGAACTGGCGCTGCTGTTCAACGCGGAGTTCCTTCGGACGCCGGTCGCCCTGGAGACCGTGCGGATGTCGGGCTGGAAGCGGTCGGACTTCTATGACGCGTCCGGGCTGCCGTGGGTGCCGCCGAGCCCGAACATGCCGACACCGGAGACGGCGCTGGTGTACTCGGGGACGTGTCTGTTCGAGGGCACGAACCTGTCGGAGGGGCGCGGCACCACCCGGCCGTTCGAGCTGCTGGGCGCGGAGGGCGTCGACGGGCGCTGGGCGGCCGCGGCGAACGAGCTGGACCTGCCGGGCGTGCGGTTCCGTGAGGCGTACTTCGCGCCGACGTTCTCCAAGTTCCAGGGGAGGACCATCGGGGGCGTGCAGCTGCATGTGCACGACCGGGAGCGGTTCGACCCGGTGCGGACCGGCATCGGCCTGCTGGTCACGGCGAAGCGGTCGTGGGACGGCTTCGCCTGGCGCGCGGACAACTGGATCGACAAGCTCACCGGCTCCACCCAGGTCCGCACGATGATCGACGCGGGCGCGGACACCGACGAGGTGGTGGCCGGCTGGCAGAGCGAGCTGGCGGCGTTCCGCCGGAAGCGGCGCGAGCACCTGCTCTACCGGTAGGTCTCTGCCGGCCAGGGCAGGCAACGGCGGCGGATCGCGTGACGGCGGTCCGCCGCCGTCGCGTTCACGCCTCCTTTTCCGCCCCATGCACCCCGGTGACCTGCGCTTTCACCGCCCCGCGCCGTGTGGTGCGGGTCTTCTCGGCCGAGTGAGCGGTGATCGGTGTGCATATCGACGGGGTGTTCAGGAACCCGTGGAAGCCGCGGGGAGTTCTCAGAGCGTCGGGAAAGGGCCGTTCCTCCGCCGGGAGGGACGAAGGGCGGCCGTTACCGCCGGTATTCCCGCGACGGCGACAACTGAAGTGCGGGCAAAGGGAGTTGGCACGGCGCTCCCGCGGCCGGCTGAGGGGGCCGTCGAAAGAAGGATGGAGCCGAATCGCATGCCGACACGTCTATTCGGCGACGTCCGTTCGACGACGCCGAAGTGACCGGATTACAGGTGCAGGTGTGACGGAGGTGCAGGACGATGGCCGGTTTCCGGAGTCTGGCGAGACAGGTCCGAGATCCCCGGTGCGATCTGGCGCTGCGGCGCTACTCGCTGCGCAAGTGCCTGGAGCGGTTCGCCCCGTACGGGCACCGGGCGACCTGGGACCACTTGTGCTCGCGGGCCGGGTTCGATCCCGAGGACCGCTCCGTCGACCCGGCGCGGCTCGTGGCCGCACTGGACGAGCTGGAGGAGGCCCGGGCGGTCTGGCTGGCGTACGAGGTGGAGTTCGCCGAGCGCCGCAGGAAGGAGAAGCACGACGGTCTGCGCAGGCCCGGCAGTGTGGACGACTGGCACCGGATGACCTGGGGAGGTTTCGGGGTCGCCTGGTGCGACGACCCGCGGGTGCACCCGACGGAGCCCCTGGCGGAGGTGCTGCGGCGGCTGATCGCCGCGCTGGAGCGTGAGCCGGGCTCGTCCTGCCCCGTGTGCGGGGGAGAAGGGCTCGTCTGGCGCCACGACCTGGATCACGAGCCCTCGGCGGGCCCGGTGTGCACGGAGTGCGGCATCCTGGTCCCGCGTCCCGTGCTGACCCCGGCGGCCCTCGCCGAGTCCCGCCGCGCGAGGCTGCTGGTCTCCGCCTGACCCGGCGGCCGACGAGGGCAACACGAAGGACGAACGACGAGCGACAGCCGCCGGTCGAGCGAGGGGCGGGTGGCGGAACGGCCGCCCGCCCCGTCAGTCGCCGGATCCCTTCTTCCGGCTCTCGGTCATGAGCCGGGACCCGGTGAGGCGCTCGCCGAAGACGTCGTCGGGGTTGGACAGCACACACCCCTCCAGTGAGAGGCAGCCGCAGCCGATGCAGTCGGTGAGGTGGTCGCGCAGCCGGTTCAGCTGCCGGATGCGCTCGTCCAGTTCGGAGCGCCACGCCTCGGAGAGCCGCGCCCAGTCGTCGCGGGTCGGTGTGCGCTCCTCGGGCAGTTCGGCGAGCGCCTCGCGGATCGTGGCGAGGGGGATGCCGACGCGCTGGGCGGCGCGGATGAAGGCGACCCGGCGCAGGGTGTCACGGGTGTAGCGGCGCTGGTTGCCGGGGGTGCGCCGGCTGCGGATCAGCCCTTTGGACTCGTAGAAGTGCAGGGCCGACACGGCGGCTCCGCTGCGGGCGGAGAGCTGGCCGACCGTGAGTTCGTGGATCTTCTCTGGAATCCGGTGCACTCCTCGAAGCCTACCGACCCCGTCCGGCGGCCGGTCCGTTGACAGGGGCCGCACGGCCGACCATGCTAAGCAGTTGCTTAGGCATGCGCACGCGGATGCGCCTGCGACTACGTGACGCGAGAGGCCGGGACATGGCAGAGCCGAGGATCTTCACGTCCGTCGACGACCTGAAGGCGGCGGTGGGCGAGCAGCTGGGGTACACCGACTGGCTGGAGGTCGACCAGAAGCGGATCGACCTGTTCGCCGAGGCCACCGGTGACCACCAGTGGATCCATGTGGACCCGGAGAAGGCCGCGGCGGGACCGTTCGGCACGACCATCGCGCACGGCTATCTGACGCTGTCGCTGCTGCCGCTGTTCGGCCCCCAGCTGATGTCCGTCGAGGGCGTGAAGATGGGCGTCAACTACGGCACGAACAAGGTGCGCTTCCCCGCCCCCGTCCCGGTCGGCTCGCGGCTGCGCGCCACCGCGAGGATCAGCGCCGTGGACGAGGTGCCGGGCGGCGTGCAGGTGGCCACCGCCTTCACCGTGGAGCGTGAGGGCGGCGACAAGCCGGTGTGCGTGGCCGAGTCGGTGGCCCGCTACTACCTCTAGACGGACCCGGTGTTCCCGGCCCCCACCATGCGGAGCACGAGGTCGGCGTAGAGCGCGCCGACCTGCTCCGGGGTGCGGGACCCGTCGACGTTGAACCAGCGGGCCACGTCGATGCACAGGGAGAGCACGGCGAGCGTGGTGCCCGGCACGTCCGGGACGTCGAACTCGCCGGAGCGGACGCCGTCCTCGATGATGCCGCGCACCTCGGCGTCGACCTGGCGGCGCAGGCCGACGATCTCCGCGCGGGCGTCGGGGCCCAGCGAGTCGAGTTCGTACTGCACGACCCTGGCGGTGGTGCGGCCGCGCGCGTGCCAGCGGACGAAGGAGCTGACCGCGTCGGCGAGCCGCTCGGTGGCGGTGCCCTCGCCGCGGGACGCGGTGCGCAGGATGTCCAGCGCCTTCTCGTGCCCGATGCGGCTGATGCGGTGGAGCAGCTCTTCCTTGGTCTTGTAGTGGATGTAGAGCGCGGCCGGGCTCATCCCGGCGCGGCCCGCGATGTCGCGGGTCGTCGTGGCGTGGTAGCCGCGCTCCGCGAAGGCCTCCACGGCGGCGAGCAGCAGCCGCCGGGCCGCGTCGGGCGTGACCTCACCCCACGGCTGCGCCTCACCGCCGGCCGTCTCCTCCGCCGTACTCATCGCTCACCCCATTCGCTGGCAGGGTCGCCATCCTACCGGCAAGGGTGAGCGAGCGCTTAGCGTGCCTACGGGCGCTGTGGGATCCGCGCCGCGGCCCCCGGCGCGGCCCCGCTCCGCCCACCGCCCGCAGGCGCGGCCCTCACAGCTTCTGCAGCGGGTCGTAATCGGCCAGCATCTTCTCCAGCCGCGCCTGGTCGACCCGGTTCACGATCTGCCCCGCCTCCTGGCGGTCGCGGATGACCTTGGCCAGGGTGAACGCGGACGTGACCAGGTACAGGACCGCGATCCCCAGGAAGGCGCGGACCCAGGCGTCGGTCTCCAGGTTGAAGATGCCGACCGCGGTGGCCCCCAGGGCCACTCCGAAGGACGCCACGGCCTGACCGTAGAAGGCCGCCGTGCTCTGCTGCTTGACCGGTGTCTCGCTCATGCGGAACAGGATCGGCGGATGCGGCCGCGGCCACATCCGCCGGGGTACTCATGCCGTACTCAGTTCGACGGCCCGGTCCTCAGAACGCCGAGACCCCCGTCAGCGCCCGCCCGATGACCAGCTTCTGTATCTGGCTGGTGCCTTCGTAGAGCGTCATGACCCGCGCGTCGCGCAGCAGCTTCCCCGCCGGGTACTCGTCGATGTAGCCGTACCCGCCGAACACCTGCAGCGCGTTGTTCGCGGCCCGCACCGCCGCCTCCGACGCGAACAGCTTCGCCTTGGACGACTCCACGGCGAACGGCTTCCCCCGGTCGATCAGATCGGCGACCCGCCAGGTGAGCAGCCGTGCCGCGTCCACGTCGACAGCGATGTCACTGATCAGCTCCTGGACCAGCTGGTGCCCGGCGATCGGCTTGCCGAACTGCTCCCGCTCCCCCGCGTAGGCCACCGCCGCGTCCAGCGCGGCCTGGGCGATGCCGACACACCCCGCGGCCACCGACATCCGCCCCTTCGCCAGGGCGGACATGGCGACCGAGAACCCCTTCCCCTCCTCGCCCAGCCTCGCGGACGCGGGCACCCGCACCCCGTCCAGCACCAGCTCGGCCGTGGCCTGCCCCCGCAACCCCAGCTTCCCGTGCACGGCACGGCGGGTCAGGCCGGGCGTGTCCGTGGGCACGAGGAACGCGGAGACCCCCTTGTGCCCCGGTGCGTCCGTGGAGCGCGCGAACAGCAGCACCACGTCCGCCCACGTCCCGTTCGTGATGAACATCTTCGCGCCGTCGACGACGTACTCGTCACCGGCCCGCACCGCCCGCGTGGCGAGCTGTCCCGCGTCGGAGCCGGTCCCCGGCTCGGTCAGCCCGAAGCAGCCGACGAGCGCACCGGAGGTGAGCCCCGGCAGCCAGGTCCGCTTCTGCTCCTCGGTCCCCCAGGCGGCGATCGTCTTGGCGACCAGCCCGAGGGAGACGGAGACGATGCCGCGGACGGAGGAGTCACCGCGCCCCAGCTCCTCGGTGACCAGGCAGTACGCGAGGTGGTCGCCGCCGGACCCGCCGTACTCCTCGTCGATCGTCAGCCCGAGGAAGCCGACCTCGCCGAGCTTCTTCACGATGCCCCGGTCGACCTCCTCCGCGCGGTCCCAGGCGGCGGCGTACGGCGTGACCTCGCGCCGCACGAAGTCCCGGGCGAGCCGGGACACGGCCTCCTGCTCGTCACTCAGCTCCAGGTCCATCCCGAGTCACCCCATGCGAATGTGAGACGCGCGTGATCGTACACACGTTAATTAGCACTGCTAGTTTACTGTCGCAGCCCTACTATGTGCGCCATGGCCCGACCGCGCAAGCCCTTGCTCAGCACCGACCGGATCGTGGAGACGGCGCGTGCGCTGGTGGACGCGGAAGGGCTGGCGGCGGTCTCCACCCGCCGGCTCGCCGCCGAGCTGGGGGTCAGCGGGCCGTCGCTCTACAACCACTTCCGCACCAAGGACGAGATCCTGGAGGCGGTGGCGGACTCGGTGAGCGCGCAGGTCGACCTGTCGATGTTCGAGGACGGCCGGGACTGGCGGACGGCGCTGCACGACTGGGCGGTGTCCTACCGCAACGCGCTGCGCGACCACCCCAACATCGTCCCGGTGCTGGCCCGCGGCCCCGGCCGGCGCCCCGCGGCGCTGCGGCTGGCCGACGCGGCCTACGGAGCGATGGTCGAGGCGGGCTGGCCGCCCGCGCAGGCCACGTCCATCGGCGCGCTGATGCGCTACTTCATCATGGGCTCGGCGCTCGGCTCCTTCGCCGGAGGCTTCGTGGACGACGCGAGCGCCTACGACCCCGCGGACTACCCGCACCTCGGCCAGGCGCATCTCCTCGCGGAACAGCAGGAGAAGATCGACGAACGCGCCTTCGAGACGGGTCTGACGGCCCTGCTGGACGGCCTGGCCCTGCAGTTCGAGCAGGTACGGCAACGCGCCTGACCGCGCCCGGACCGGCGGGCGCGCCGCCGGGGCGGAACCGGCACCGTGGATCCGCGCTTCCGACCGCCGTGCGGCCCGGCGGGGGTCGCTCGCGCAGTTCCCCGCGCCCCTGAGGGCGTCCCCGACGCCCCGCGCACCGGACCGGCACCGGCCCTGGACTCACCCCGCGGACGCCACCGTCCGCACTCCGCACGGTTCGGCGGCCGCGCCGCCAGGGCGGAACCGGCACCGTGGATCCGCTTCCGGCCGCCGTGCGGCCCGGCGGGGGTCGCTCGCGCAGTTCCCCGCGCCCCTGAGGGCGTCCCCGACGCCCCGCGCACCGGACCGGCACCGGCCCTGGACTCACCCCGCGGACGCCGCCGTCCGCGCTCCCGCACGGTTCGGCGGTCGCCGAACCGTTCCTGCCGCATGCTGGAGGGCATGACCTCCAAGGACCCCAGGGCGGGCGCCCTCGCGCGGCTCGCCGCACTGGCCGCGGACGAGACGCGGGCCGCGTGTCTGCTCGCGCTGCTGGACGGGCGGGCCTGGACGGCGGGTGAGCTGGCCCGGCACTGCGGGGTCGCCGCGTCCACGCTCAGCGAGCACCTGGGCAAGCTGGTCGGCGGCGGACTGCTGACCGAGGAGCGGCAGGGCCGGCACCGGTACGTGCGGCTGGCGGACGCCCGGGTCGCCCAGCTCGTGGAGGACCTCACGGCGCAGCTCGCCCCGGACGCCGCCGAACCGCCGCGCGGGCTGCGGCAGTCGGGCGCGGGCTCCGCGATGGCACGCGGCCGCACCTGCTACGACCATCTCGCCGGGCGGCTCGGGATCGCCGTCACGGACGCCCTCACCGCGCGGGGGCTCCTGCGCCAGGACACCGGGTTCGCACTCACCGACGCGGGGCTGGACTGGTTCGGCGCGCTCGGCGTGGACCTCGACGGGCGGGGCCGGCGCCCGCTCGCCCGCGCCTGCCTGGACTGGACGGAACGCCGCCCCCACCTGGCCGGGGCGGCGGGCGCGGCCCTGTGCCGGCACCTCCTGGAGCGGGGCTGGTGCGTACGGATCGGCTCCGGACGCGCCGTGAAGGTGACCGGCACCGGGGAGCAGGCGCTCACGGACCTCCTGGGGATCGACACGGCGGCGCTGCGCTGAGACCCCGAGGCGCGCCCCTCAGTCCAGCGCGTGCGCCCGGCACGTGCGCAGGATCTCGTCGGACAGTTCCGGTTCGACATGCCGCACCGCCCGCGCCAGCACCATCGCGCCGACCATCCGGCTGAGCAGCAGCACTGCCCGCTCCCGCGCCTCCTCCGGAGTGATCTCGCCACCCTCCCCCTCACGCGCGAACTCCCCCGCGAATCCGGCGAGGTAGCCCTCCACCCCGGCCGCGTACGAGCGCTGCACCTCCTCGGTGTGCCGTCCGGCGTCGATGACCAGGGAGGCGGAGGGGCAGCCGCCGTCGGGGGCGTCGCGGTGCTCGGCGGAGAGGTAGTCCTCCACCACCCGCCGCAGGGGCGGCCCGGCGGGCACGTCGCCCTCCTCGACGGCCTGCCTCAGCACGCCCAGTGAGGCCGCGAACGAGGCGTTGCAGACCTCGGCGGCCAGGTCGTCCTTGGACGCGAAGTGGTTGTAGAAGCCGCCGTGGGTGAGGCCCGCCTCCTTCATCAGGTCGGCGATCCCGACGGCGTCGATGCCCTGCGCACGGAACATGCGTCCGGCCGCCTCGACGATGTTCTGCCGGTTCCTGGCCTTCTCTTCCCTGGTGATCCGCGGCATGCCCGCCCTCCCGCTCCGACGCTGTTTGACGTTTTCAAGGTTACCCCTCATCATTATTTTAATGTCGATCATCATTAAAAGGTGGTGAGCAGTCATGCGCTCCGTCGTGCACACCCGCCGAGGGGACCCCGCCGAGGTCCTCGAACTGCGGGAGGAACCCGGCCGGCCGCGGCCCGGCGCCGGGGAGGTGCTGGTCCGTCTTCGGGTCAGGCCCGTCCATCCGGGCGATCTGGTCGCCGTGGAGGGCGGTCTGCCGGGCCTCCCGGACCAGCGGTCGAAGCCCCGGATCCCCGGCGTGGAGGGGATGGGCGTCGTCGAGAGCGCCGGCGCGGACGTGCGGACGCCGCGGCCCGGTCGGCGCGTCGCGGTGTTCCCTGCGCCGGGCGCCTGGGCCGAGTACGTGGTGGTCCCGGCCGAGCGCGCCGTGCCGGTGCCGGACGAGGTCGGGGACGACACCGCGGCGCTGATGCTGGTCAACCCGCTGACGCTGGTCATGCTGCACCGGGCGGTGGAGCAGGCCCTGGACGGGCACGACGGCCCGGTCGTGCAGACCGCCGCCGGCTCCTCCGTCGGCCGGCTCGTCGCCGCGCGCGCCGAGCGGCACGGTCTGCGCCTGGTCAATCTCGTACGGAGCACGGCCGGGGCGCGGAAGATGCGGGAGCTGTTCCCCGCGCAGCCCGTGATCGTCACGTCGGACGCCGGCTGGCGGGAGCAGGTGCGCCGCGCGACCGGCGGCGAGGGCGCGCGGGCCGTCCTGGACTGCGTCGGCGGCTCCCTCACCGAGGACCTCGCCGGCCTGCTCGCCGACGGCGGCACCCTGATCAGCTACGGCCGGCTCGGCTCCGGCGCCACCACGCTGGACGACCTGCCGCTCGTCAACCGGGGCTTGACGATCCGGGGCGTGACCATATGGCACTGGACGGAGCGCACCCCTGAACAGCGGGCGGAGGACCTCGCCTTCGCCGTGGACCTGGCGCGCACCTCCCCGGAGCTGCTGGAGGTCGCGGCCCGCTACGACCTGGCCGACGTCAGGGCCGCCGTGGAACACGCCCGCCGCCCGGGCAAGAGCGGCACCGTGCTGCTCACCTCGCCGCCCGGGACCGGGGGTGTGCGATGAGGATCGGCATGCTCGGCGCCGGAACCGTCGCCCGGGCCCTCGCCCGGCACGCGATCCGCCAGGGCCACGAGGTCGTCCTCAGCAACAGCCGCGGCCCCGCCTCGCTCACCCCGCTGGTGCGGGAACTCGGCCCGCTGGCCGGTGCCGCGACCCCGGCGGAGGCGGCCGCCGCCGACCTCGTCGTGCTCGCGGTCGGCTGGCCCCGCGTGCCGGAGGTCGCCGCCGCGCTCCCCCGCCTGGACGGCACCGTGGTCGTCGACGCCACCAACCAGTTCGCGTCCCTTCCCCCGAACCCGAGGATCGCCGACCTGGGCGACCTCACGGGCAGCGAGTACGTGGCCTCCCTGCTGCCGGGCGCGCGCGTGGTGAAGGCGTTCAACGCCCTCTTCGCGCAGTACATCGCGGCCGACCCGCGCCACGCGGCCGGACGGCAGGTGCTGTTCCTCGCCGGCGACGACCCGGACGCCAAGCGGACCGTCGAGCGCCTGGCCGGCTCTTTCGGCTTCGCGCCCGTCGACCTCGGCCCGCTCCGCGAGGGCGGCCGTCTGATCCAGCTCGGCGGACCGCTGTCGGGGCTGCACGTCCTCAAGCAGGACTGATCCGCCCTCGGACGCAGTGCCCCGCCCGGCGCGGCGCCCCTCCCTCCCTCACTCCCCTCACCCGAGAAAGAGATTCCTCATGTCCGACACCGCCTCCCAGCCCCTCCTCCGGCCCGTCCGCCTGGGCGCGCTCGAGCTGCCCAACCGGGTCGTCATGGCGCCCATGACCCGCGCCCGGGCCACCAATCCGGAGCTGGTCCCGACCGCCCTGCACGCCGCGTACTACACCCAGCGGGCGAGCGCCGGGCTGATCGTCAGCGAGGGGACCTGGGTCGGCCCGGACGCCATCGGCTACGTCCACGTCCCCGGCATCTACACCGAGGCGCAGACCGCCGGCTGGGCCGCGGTCACCGACGCCGTGCACGCGGCGGGCGGCAGGATCGTCTCGCAGATCGGCCATCTCGGAGCCGTCTCCCACCCGGACCACCTCGACGGCCGGCTCCCCGTGGGGCCGTCGGCGGTCAACCCCCACGAGATGTCGTTCACCCCCGACGGCCCGAAGGAGACGGTCACGCCCCGCGCCCTGACCGCCGCGGAGATCGCCGCCACCCTCGACGACTACCGCCGGGCCGCCGAGAACGCCCGGCGCGCCGGGTTCGACGGCCTGGAGATCCACGCGCAGGGCAACCAGTTCATCGCCCAGTTCCTCAGTCCCCGTCTCAACCGGCGCACCGACGCCTACGGCGGCAGCGCGGAGAACCGGGCGCGCCTCCTCCTCGACATCGTGGAGACCGTCACCGAGGTGTGGGGCTCCGGCCGGGTGGGCGTGAAGCTCTCCCCGTACTGGCGGAGCGGGACCGCCTTCACCGCGGACGACGAGGTGCTCGCCGACTACGACCAGGTGCTGAAGCGGCTCGGGGACTGCGACCTGGCCTATCTCCACCTGGTCGGCCCGGAGGCGGGCGCGGGCGTGGACGACACGCTCACCGCGTTCAGCCGCTTCCGCGCGCACTACCGGGGCGCGGTCGTCGCCAACCTCGGGTTCACGCGGGAGAGCGGCAACGACCTGATCGCGCGGGGACTGGCCGACGCGGTGTCCTTCGGGGCGCCGTACATCGCCAATCCCGACCTGGTGGAGCGGTTCGGCCACGGCCTTCCGCTCGCCGAGGGCGACCGTGACACGTACTACTCGGGCGGCGAGCGGGGGTACACCGACTACCCCGCCGCCGGTCGGCCGTAGGGCGCCCCGACGGCGCCGCGGCCGCCCCCTTCACCGGCTTGAGGGCGGGGGCGGGTGCGGCGCCGTGGGGATTGTTCGCGCGGTTCCCCGCGCCCCTGGGGGCGCGTCCGCACCGCATGGCTAGAAGACCACCAGGGCGCGGCCTCCCTTGCCGGCGATCATGGTGTCGAAGGCGGCCGGGATGCCGTCCAGGGTGATCCGGTCGGTGACCAGGGCGCCCAGGTCGAAGGCGCCGGAGCGGATGTGCGCGGCGAGGACCGGCAGGTCGCGGGCCGGGTCGGAGTTGCCGTAGACGCAGCCGGCGAGGGTGCGGCCCCAGTGGAAGATCTCCAGGGCGTTGAAGGAGACCTTCTCCTCCTTGCCGCCGATGCCGACGACCGTGGTGCGTCCACCGCGCCGGGTGGACTCCCAGGCGGTGCGGATGGTGCTCGCCCGGCCGACGCACTCCACCGCGACGTCCACCCCCTGCTTCCCGGTGAGGGCGCGGATCTGGCGGGCGGTGGTGTCGGAGGCGACGACGTACTCGGTGGCGCCCGCCGCGCGGGCCAGTTCCTCCTTCTCCGGGGACACGTCCACGGCGACGACCGTGGCGGCGCCCGCGATCCGGGCCGACTGGAGCGCGGCGAGTCCCACTCCCCCGACGCCGAACACGGCGACGCTCTCGCCGGCGCGGACGCGGGCGGAGTGGTGGACCGCGCCGTAGCCGGTGAGGACGGCGCAGCCCAGCAGGGCGGCGTCGGCGAGGGGGACGCCGTCCGGGGCGGGCAGCACGCAGGCGCCGGGCACCACGGTCTCCTCGGCGAACGCGGCCACGTTCAGGCCGGGGTGCAGGGCGGTGCCGTCGTCGGCGCGGCGGGCGTGCACCCGCGCGGCGCCGTCCAGGGCGTGCGCGCACAGCCAGACCTCGCCGCGCCCGCAGGCGGGGCAGGTACCGCAGGAGGGCGCCCAGTTGAGGACGACGCCGTCGCCGGGTGCGACATGGGTGACGTCCTCGCCGACGGCGACGACGGTGCCGGCGCCCTCGTGGCCGAGGATCGCCGGGACGGGCACGCGCATGGTGCCGTCGGACAGGGACAGGTCGGAGTGGCACACCCCGGCGGCGGCGAGGCGGACGCGCACCTCGCCGGGTCCGGGGTCGGGCAGGTCGACGCCGGTGATCTCCAGCGGGGCGCCGACGGCGGGCAGAACGGCGGCTCGTACGGCCATGAGGGTCTCGACTCCCCTAGAACTGGAGGGACTTGGTCTGCACGTACTCGGTCAGGCCGTGCACGCCGAGTTCACGGCCCACGCCCGACTGCTTGTAACCCCCGAAGGGGGCCAGCGGGTTGAACCGGCCGCCGTTGATGTCGACCTGGCCGGTGTCCATACGGCGGGCGAAGGCGACGGCCTCCGACTCGTCACCGGCCCAGACGGCTCCGGCCAGGCCGTAGACGGTGCCGTTGGCGATGCGCAGGGCGTCCTCCTCGTCCTCGTAGCGCAGCACGCACAGCACGGGGCCGAAGATCTCCTCCTGCGCGACGGTCATGTCCGGGGTGACGTCGGCGAGGACGGTGGGGCTGACGTACCAGCCCTGCGGGCGCGGGGCCTCGGGGCCGCCCGCGGCGAGGCGGGCGCCCTCGGCGACGCCCTTCTCGATGTAGCCGCGCACGCGGTCCCGCTGCCGGGCGCTGACCAGGGGGCCGATGCGGTCGCCGTACTTGGCGGCGGCCGCCGCGGCCAGCTCCACGGCCTCGTCGTACCGGTCGCGGTGGACCAGCATGCGGGTCCAGGCGCTGCACGTCTGGCCGGAGTTGGACATCACGTTGGCGACGCCGACGTTGACGGCGCGGGCCAGGTCGGCGCTGGGCAGGACGACGTTGGCGGACTTGCCGCCGAGTTCCAGGGCGACCCGCTTCACCATGCCGGCGGCGATCGCGCCGATCCGGCGGCCGACGGCGGTGGAGCCGGTGAAGGAGAGCAGGTCGACACCGGGGTGCTCGGCGAGCGCCTGTCCGGCCACCGGACCGAGGCCGGTGACCAGGTTGAACACACCCGCCGGAACGCCGGCCTCGTGCACGCACTCGGCGAAGATCCGGGCGACCAGCGGGGTGTTCTCGGCGGGTTTCACCACGATCGTGCAGCCGGCGGCGAGGGCGGGGGCGGCCTTGGCGACGATCTGGTGCAGCGGGTAGTTCCACGGGGTGATCGCACCGACCACGCCGGCCGGTTCGTGGAACACGGTCGAGTTGCCGATCCTCTCCTCGAAGGAGTACGTCGCGGCCAGCTCGGCGTACGATCCGGCGACCGCGACCGGCACGCCGGCGTGGACGGTCCGGGCGAGCTGCTCGGGCGCGCCGAGTTCCGCGGTGACCGTCGCGGCGATCTCGTCCTGGCGGGCGTGCAGCTGGTCCCGCAGCGCGGTGAGGCGGGCCGCGCGCTCGGCGGGCGGGGTGGCGGCCCAGGCCGGGAGGGCGGCGCGGGCGGCGCGCACGGCGGCGTCGACGTCCTCCACGGTGCCCGCGGGGACGGTGGCGATCACCTGTTCGTCCGCCGGGTCGACGACCTCGATCACGTCGGGGCCGGCGGCCGGGCGCCAGGCGCCGTCGATGTACATGCCGTCGTATGCCTTCATCGCGGTTCCTCCGGGGCGGGGGCGTCCTGTGCGGACACCTAAACTAGCGATGTTAGTTTTTTCGCGCCAGGGGGTCACCGCCTGCCGTGCTCACTCCTCCAGGCCGGGCAGCCGGTCCGGGCGGGGGCAGATCCGCTGACCGTGCTGGTCGAAGACGAACAGGTGGGCGAGGTCGACCAGGAGCGGCACCTGCATGCCGTGCCGGAGCCGGATGTCGGGCGTGGTGCGGACGATGAGGTCGCCGGGGAGCCGGTGCTCGGCGGAGGCGGGGGCGGACAGCGCGCCTGCGGGGTCCGGACGCCCGGGTCCGTCCAGCGTGGCCACGGCGCCCGTGCGCGCGGAGTGTGCGCGGAGGGCGCCCGCGCGCTCCCGGAGGCGGTCCAGCACGGTGCCGCCCTCGCGGCGGCGGCGCCGGACAGCCGGACGGCCGGGGGCCGGGCGCGGGGCCTCCAGCTCGGGGACGACGGCGGCGCGGGAGCCGGTGTCGAAGTGCACCAGCACCTCGTGGCCCTGGAACTCCAGGTGCTCCACCAGGCCGGTGAGGGGCACCTCGCCGGGGCGCGCGGCGGACGGCTTGGCGATCCGCACGGCCTCGGAGCGCAGGCCCACGATGACCTCGCGGCCCTGCTGCACCCGCAGCAACTGGTGGTCCAGGGACAGCGGTTCGGGCAGCCGCAGGAACTGCTTGCCGAGACTGACGGTCATCGCGCCGTCCAGCGGGGCGCGGACCAGGCCGCGCAGCAGATTGATGCGCGGGGTGCCGATGAACGCGGCGACGAAGACGTTCTCCGGCAGGGAGTACACCGTGCGGGGCGTGCCGACCTGCTGGAGGACGCCGCCGCGCAGCACGGCGACCCGGTCGCCGAGCGACATCGCCTCGGACTGGTCGTGGGTGACGTAGACGGTGGTGACCCCCAACTGCCGTGTCAGCTGGGAGATTTCCGCGCGGACGTGATTGCGTAGCTTGGCGTCGAGGTTGGACAGCGGCTCGTCCATCAGGAACGCGGAAGGGCGGCGGGCGATGGCCCGGCCCATCGCCACGCGCTGGCGCTCACCGCCGGAGAGCTGGGCGGGGAAACGGTCGAGGAGGTCCTCGATGCCCAGCATCCGGGCGGTGGCGTCCACCTTGGGCGACGGGTCGTCGCCGGGGGCCTCGATGCGGAGGGGGAAGCCGATGTTGTCCCGGCTGGTCATGCTCGGGTAGAGGGCGAAGTTCTGGAACACCATCGCCATGTCCCGCTCGGACGGGGGCAGGTCGTTGGCGTACTCGCCGTCGAGGAAGAGGCTGCCCTCGTCGATCTCCTCCAGGCCCGCGATCATCCGCAGCACGGTGGACTTGCCGCAGCCGGACGGGCCGAGCAGGACGAGGAACTCGCCGGGGGTGACGGCCAGGGACAGCCGGTCGACCACGCGAGCACCTCGCGTGTAGGACTTGCTCACGTCGTGCAGGGTGATGGCGCGTGTCATGAAGGGTGCCCCCGGGGGCTCATCAGGGCGCTGCTGCTCCGCGGTCGGACGCCTCGTGCGGGTCGTACGGGGCGTGTGAGTCACGGAAGCTAACGGAAAGTAGGCGGCCGGGGAAGACGGCGGACGCGATCGGGACGTTTCGTCCGCCTGGTGAGAAACCGGAGGGGACCGTTCGACACGGCCGCTCGGCTCCCCTGGTCGTCCGGTCCGCCGTCGCCGGAGGTCGAGCCGCCCCGGCGGGGGCCGTCCTGGCAGGACCGGCCCACGGGGCTCACCGCGCCCTGCGGGCCCCGCACCGGCCCCGCTCGTGCGGGACGCGCGCGGACGTGTCCGCCGCAGCCCCCTCCGGTGCGGGCCCCGCCGGTGTCCGCACCGCGACCCCCGCCGACGCCAGCAGCAGGGCGCCCAGCATCACGAACGGGGCCGCCACGCCTGCGGCTCCGGCGACCAGGCCCGCCGTCGCGGGGGCCGCGACCTGGCCCAGGCGGTTGCCGGTCAGGCGCAGGGCGAGGGCGGTGGAGCGGGCGGCGGGGGGTGCGGCCTGGACGACCGTCGTCATGGAGAGCGGCTGCCCCACGCCCAGGCAGAAGCCCAGGGCCGCGAGGACGAGCGCCAGTACGGGCACCGGCAGCGGCAGCGCGACGGCCGCGCACAGCAGCGCCGCGAGCAGGCAGGTCACCGTGAGCAGGGCCGTACGGCCGAGCAGCCGCAGCATCGGGGTGAGGACCAGCCGGCAGGCGATCGTCGCGGCGGCGCGCAGGCTGAGCAGCAGGCCGACGACGGCCGGGTCGATTCCCCGGTGCTCGCCGACCACGGGCAGGTAGGCGGTGAGGATGTCGGTCGCGGACAGCACCGCCACGCTGATCAGCAGGCCGGCCGGCACTCCCCGCGCCCGCAGGATGCCGCGTACCGGCACCCGGTCGCCCCGCGCCCTGCGGAGTTCCACCTCCCCCGGTTTCTCGACGCGCCACAGCGAGGTGAGCGCGACGGCCCCGCCCGCGCCCGCCGCGAGCAGGGCGAGGGCGCTGGTGCGGGCCATGTCCGCGCCGATCAGCGCGCCCGCCGCGACCGGCCCGGCGAGCTGCCCCAGCGAGGCGCCGATGGTGAAGTGCCCGAAGTTGCGGTCCTGTTCGTGCGGCGCGGACCGGCGGGCGACGAGCGACTGCGCCCCGATGACGAAGCACAGGTGTCCGAGGCCCATCACCCCGCTCCACAGCGCCATGGCCCACAGGGTCCCGGCGACGCCGCTGAGCGCACAGCCCGCGGAGATCAGCACGACGCCCGTCGACAGCAGCGGGGCGCAGCGGCCGTGGTCGGTGCGCCGGCCGAGCGGGACGGCGGCGAACAGCGGCAGCAGCGCGTAGACGCCGGCGATGACGCCGACCGCCCGCTCGTCCGCGCCGAGGGCCAGCGCCCGGTAGGAGACGGCGGGCCGGGCCATCGACACGGCCGCCTGCGCGAAGCCGAAGGCGATGACGAGCCGGAGCAGCCAGCCGCGGTTCCCGCCGGGCGTCATGACGAAGTCCTTCCTGGGACGGGGGGCCGAGGTGCGGCGCGGTCAGATCGTGCCGAAGAGGATCCCGGCCGCGAGGATCAGCAGGCAGGTGAGCGCCGCCCACTTGACCACGAACCGGGTGTGGTCGCCGAACTCGACCCGGGCCATGCCGACGAGGACGTACACCGCCGGGACGAGCGGGCTGGACATGTGCAGCGGCTGGCCGACGAGGGAGGCGCGGGCCATCTCCAGCGGGGTGACGCCGTGCGCCGCCCCGGCCTCGGCGAGCACGGGCAGGACGCCGAAGTAGAAGCCGTCGTTGGACATGAAGTAGGTGAGCGGCAGGCTCAGCACGCCGGTGACGAGGGCCATGTGCGGGCCCAGTCCCTCGGGGACGGTGTCGACCAGCCAGCCGGCCATGTGGTCGACCATGCCGGTGCCCTGGAGGACGCCGGTGAAGACGGCGGCGGCGAAGACCATGCCGGAGACGTTGAGCACGTTGTCGGCGTGGGCGGCGATACGGGCCTTCTGGTCGGGCAGGCGCGGGTAGTTGACGGAGAGGGCGAGCGCGGCGCCGAGCAGGAACAGCACCGGGATGGGCAGCAGCTCCAGGATCATCGCGGTGAGCAGGACGCCGGTGAGCAGCGCGTTGAACCAGTAGAGGCGCGGCCGCAGGGTGGGCCGGTCCGGGTCGAGGCCCTTGAGGAGGTCCTCGTCGTCGTCCCCGCCGTGCACGCGGTCCACGTGGTCCGTGCCGCCGCCGACGGGTCGCTTCCGGGGACGCGCGGGGCCGGCAGCGGCGCCCGCGCCGACCAGCACCGCCTCCTTCGCCCCGACGGACTCCTCGTCCTCGATCCGCAACGCGCCCAGGCGCCTGCGCTCCCGCAGGCCCAGCACGTAGGCGAGGCCGAGGACGCCCAGCAGGCCGACCAGCAACGCGGGGATCATCGGGACGAAGATGTCCGCGGCGTCGAGCTTCAGCGCGGTGGCCGCGCGGGCCGTGGGGCCGCCCCAGGGGACGGTGTTCATGACGCCGTTGGCCATGGCGGCGACGCCGGTCATCACGACCAGGCTCATCCCCAGCCGCTTGTACAGCGGGTACATCGCCGAGACGGTGATCATGAAGGTGGTGGAGCCGTCGCCGTCCAGCGACACGATCGCGGCGAGCACGGCGGTGCCCACGACGACCCGCATCGGATCGGCCTTGCAGAAGCGGAGGATCGCGCGCACGACCGGGTCGAAGAGCCCGACGTCGATCATGACGCCGAAGTAGACGATCGCGAACATCAGCATCGCCGCCGTGGGGGCGAGGCTGGACACTCCGTCGATGACGTAGTCGCCGAGGTGGGCGCCCTTGCCGACGGCCACGCAGAACAGCGCGGGGATCAGCACGAGCGCCGCGATCGGCGACATCTTCTTCGTCATGATCAGGACCAGGAAGGTCGCGATCATGGCGAAGCCGAGGATGGTCAGCATGAATGGGACACCTAACGTTCGCCCTTGAACATCCGGCCAGGGCCGGCGGTGTGACGACGTTAGGTACGCCCGGGCGGCGTCAACAAGACGTCGGACCGTGAGCAATAAGCGCAAAACCCCAGGTCAGGCGTTTGCTCAGGTCAGCGCGGTGAGCATTTCCGGCTCGTCGGCCCGCTCCGGGGACACCTCGACGGGCACCCCGTTGAGCACCGCGTTGCCCGACAGCGGGTCGAGGAGGCTGCCGTCGAGGAGCTGGTTGACGTTGACTCCGGGGTTCACGGAGGCGTGCCGGGTGCGGGTGCCGGGCCGGTCGTGGCCCCAGCCGTGCGGCAGGCTCACCACCCCGCGGCGCACGGCGTCGGTGACCTCGGCGAGGACGGTCACCTCTCCCCCGGCCCCCTTGACCCGCACCGGCTGCCCGTCCCCCACGCCGAGGCGTGCGGCGTCGTCGGGGTGGAGGTGCAGGGTGCAGCGGTTCGAGCCGCCGGTGAGGGCGGGCACGTTGTGCAGCCAGCTGTTGTTGGAGCGCAGATGGCGGCGGCCGACGAGGACGAGTCCGTCGGGCCGCTCGCGCAGGGCGGCCCGCAGCCGGGGCAGGTCGGCGGCGATCGGGCCGGGCAGCAGTTCCACCTTGCCGCTGCGGGTCTTCAGCGGCCGGGGCAGGCGGGGGCGCAGCGGTCCGAGGTCGATGCCGTGCGGGTGGGCGAGCAGCTTCTCCAGGGTGAGCCCGTCCGGGTCGGCGCCGAAGCCCTCCCCGTAGGGGCCGAGGCGCAGCATCATGTCCAGACGCCGTTCGGGGCCGTTGTCGCCGGTGAGCAGGCCGGCGAGCTCCTTCGGGTCGCGGCCGTGCACCGGGGAGTGCGGTGCGCTCACGGCCTTGCCCAGGGTCTGCTGGATCACCAGGTCGTCCACGGCCGACGGGTCGGCGCCGTGCATGCCCGTGGCGGCGAGGACGAGCCGGGCGAGGATCTCGGTCTCGGCCATGCGGCCGGGTTCGAGGGGCACGGCGGGGCGCGTGTAGCGGACCTGGTTGCGTACGGCGAGGGTGTTGAACGCGAAGTCGTGGTGGGGGCTCTGGGCCGGCGGGGGCGGCGGCAGGACGACGTGCGCGTGCCGGGAGGTCTCGTTGAGGTAGGGGTCGACGCTCACCATGAAGTCGAGGGAGGCGAGCGCCCTGTCCAGCCGGTCGCCGTCGGGCGCGGAGAGCACCGGGTTGGCGCCGACGGCGACGACGGCGCGGACCGGGGCGCCCTCCTCGGTGGGGGTGTCGATCTCCTCGGCGAGGGCGGACAGCGGCAGTTCGCCCTTGGCCTCGGGGTGGCGGCCGACCCGGGAGTGCCAGCGGCCGAGGGCGAAGCCGCGGCCGGGTCCCGCGGGGCGCGGCGTCCTGTCGGTGGCGGCCAGCGGGAAGAGCGCGCCGCCCGGCCGGTCCAGGTTGCCGGTGAGGGCGTTGAGGACGTCGACGAGCCAGCTGGCGAGGGTGCCGTGCGGGACGGTGCAGCTGCCGATGCGGGCGTAGACGGCGGCGGTGGGCGCGGCGGCGAGTTCGCGGGCGAGGGTGCGGATGACGGCGGCGTCGACGTCGCAGGCGTCGGCGACCGCCTCGGGGGTGAAGTCGGCCAGGGCGTCGGAGAGTTCGGCGACGCCCTGGATGTGCGGCGCGGCGTCGCCGAGGTCGACGAGGTCCTCGTCGAAGAGGGTGCGGGCGATGGCGGCGAGCAGCAGCGCGTCGGTGCCGGGGCGTACGGCGAGGTGCCGGTCGGCGAGGCGGGCGGTGCGGGTGCGGCGCGGGTCGACGACGGTGAGGGTGCCGCCGCGCGCCTTGAGCGCCTTGAGCCGCCCCGGGAAGTCGGGCGCGGTGCACAGGCTGCCGTTGGACTCGAGCGGGTTGGCGCCGATCAGCAGCAGATGGCCGGTGCGGTCCAGGTCGGGTACGGGGATGAGGTTGGCGTCGCCGAAGAGGAGCCCGCTGGAGACGTGCTTGGGCATCTGGTCCACGGTGGACGCGGTGAACAGGCTGTGGGTGCCGAGCCCGCCGATGAGCAGCGGCGGGTAGAGGGCGCCGGCCATGGTGTGGACGTTGGGGTTGCCGAGGACGACGCCGACGGCGTGGGGGCCGTACCGTTCGACGACTCCGCACAGTCCGGCGGCGACGGCGTCGAAGGCCTCCTCCCAGGTGGCCTCGCGCAGTTCCCCGTCGACGCGGACGAGCGGGGTGCGCAGCCGGTCGGGGTCGGAGTCCACCTCCGGGAAGGCGGCGCCCTTGGGGCAGACGAACCCCTTGCTGAACACGTCGTCGCGGTCGCCGCGGGCGCCGGTGACCTTGCCGTCGTCGACGGTGAGGACCAGGCCGCAGGTGGCCTCGCACAGGGGGCAGATACGCAGGGCGGTGCGGGACACGGGTCCTCCCGGTACGGCGGCGGTGACGCACGGACGGGCCGAGCATACCGACCGGTACGCATGGAGGGGAGGGCGTGCGGGAAACCGGGCGGGATCGGTGGTCAGTCCAGCACCCTGGCCAGGTACGCCCGGAGCAGCGCGCGCAGTTCGGCGATGACCTTCTCGTCCCCCTCGGGCGCCGCCCGGAACGCCAGGCCGACCAGGGCGTCGGCGGTCTCCACGGCGACCAGGAAGGCGCGGCGCAGATCGTCGTCGGCCGGGCGACCCAGGTAGCCGGAGAGCAGCGCGGTGAGCCGGTCGGCGACCCGGTGGTTGGGTTCGGCGCGGCGCGCGCCGACCGGGATCTGGTTGCCGAAGTCGACGAGGGAGAAGCCGGGGGCGGTCCGCTTCATGTCCAGGTACGTGTCGAGCACGACGTCCATGGCGTGCCGCCAGCCGCGGTCGCCGGTCACGGACAGCCGTTCGGTGACGCGTGCGGTGAAGCGCTCCAGGTTGCGCTGGGCGAGCGCGTCCGCCATCTGGCGTTTGTTGCTGAAGAAGCGGTAGACGGAGCCGATGGGCACCCCGGCGCGCTCGGCGACCGCGCGGGTGCTCAGGTCGTCGTACCCGACCTCGTCGAGGAGGCCCGCGCAGGCGTCGAGGATCCTGGCCAGCCGTTCGGCGCTGCGCCGCTGCACCGGCGCCCGGCGGAGCGATGGCGTGTGGGACACGGGCCTCATCATGCCTGCCCGGGACCGTCCGGTGAACCGGGCCCCTCGGCGAGCGGCGCCACGCTCTGCTCCGTGGTCGGCTCCTGCCCGGAGACGGTGATGTCGGCGGTGCTCTCCACGGGCTGGCCGTCGACGGCCCACACGGACCCGTCGTCGGCGTACAGCCGCGCGGTGACCTGGTGGGTGCCGCGCGGGAAGGCGCCGGGGGCGAGGTGGTACTCGGGGGTGCGCAGCACGGCGACGCGGCGGCCGTTCACCTCCAGGTGCGCCAGGCCCCGGCCGGCCTCGGCGCGGCGGCCCGTGCCGTCGGGTGAGAAGCGGAAGTTCAGCACCCGCAGCCGTACGTCCCAGCCGCCCTCGGCGTCAGGGGCGACCTCCACGGTGACCTGGGGCGCGTCCTGCTCGTCGACCTCCCGGTAGGGGCGGCCGTCCTCGTCGCGCTCGTCCAGGAGCCGGCCCACGGGTGAGGCCGACACCTCGCCCGCCCCCTGGCCGCCCGGGGTGTCGCAGCCCGCGGATCCGGCCAGCACGACGACACAGACCGCGAGCGCGGGGATGACCGTCCTCCGCCTCCACGTCATGCCGGGGAGCGTAGAACAGCGGTCCGAACGCGCGAATCCCCCTGGAGTCTGGTTCCGCGTCCTCCGTGAAGGGGAGGGGAGGTCCGGCCCCGGAACGAGACCGCGCGGCACCCTTGCGTCCGGGTAACCGCAATCCTACGGTGTCCTATAGGAATCGGCACGGTGCAAGGGAGCAGCGGACATGAGCGACGGGGCCACCGCCCGCGGGAGCGCGACGGAGCGCGAGGAGGCGCGCAAGATCGCCGAAGGGCTGGAGCACCTCTCCGGCTTCGGCAACGAGCACAGCTCGGAGGCGGTGCCGGGGGCTCTGCCCGTCGGCCGCAACTCCCCGCAGCGCGCGCCGCTCGGGCTGTACGCGGAGCAGCTGAGCGGGTCGGCCTTCACCGAGCCGCGCGCGGTCAACCGCCGCTCGTGGCTGTACCGGATCCGCCCGTCCGCCGCGCACCCGGCGTTCACCCGCACGGGCAACGGCGCCCTGCGCTCGGCGCCGTTCACCCAGACGGTGCCCGACCCCAACCGGCTGCGCTGGAACCCGCTGCCGGATCCGGCCGAGGGCACCGACTTCCTGGCCGGCCTGTGGACCCTGGGCGGCAACGGCGACGTGACCCAGCGCACCGGCATGGCGGTGCACCTGTACCACGCCAACGCCTCCATGCGGCGGGTGTTCAGCGACGCCGACGGTGAGCTGCTGATCGTGCCGGAGCGCGGAGGGCTGCTGCTGCGCACGGAGTTCGGCCTGCTGCATCTGGAGCCGGGCCACATCGCGCTGATCCCGCGTGGGGTGCGGTTCCGTGTGGAGCTGCTGGACGAGACGGCCCGCGGCTATGTGTGCGAGAACTATGGGGCGCCGTTCCAGCTGCCCGACCTCGGTCCGATCGGCGCCAACGGTCTGGCGAACGCCCGGGACTTCCGCGCCCCGGTCGCCGCGTACGAGGACGTCGAGGGCCCGGTGGAGGTGGTGAACAAGTACTGCGGCAACCTCTGGACGGCCACGTACGACCACTCCCCGCTGGATGTCGTCGCCTGGCACGGCAACCATGTGCCGTACGCCTACGACCTGCGCCGGTTCAATGTGATGGGCACCATCTCGTACGACCACCCGGACCCGTCGATCTTCACCGTGCTGACGTCCCCGAGCGACACGCCGGGCCTCGCGGGCGTGGACTTCGTGGTGTTCGCGCCGCGCTGGCTGGTCGGCGAGGACACCTTCCGGCCGCCGTACTTCCACCGGAACGTGATGAGCGAGTACATGGGCCTGATCGAGGGCGCGTACGACGCGAAGACGGCCGGGGAGGGGGGCTTCGTGCCGGGCGGCGGCTCCCTGCACACCATGATGTCGGCGCACGGCCCGGACCGGGAGACCTTCGACCGGGCGAGCGCGGCGGAGCTGAAGCCGCAGAAGATCGACGACGGTCTTGCCTTCATGTTCGAGACCCGCTGGCCGGTGTCCCTCACCCCCCAGGCTGCGCGGGCGGAGCACCTCCAGCAGGGGTACGACGACGTGTGGCAGGGTCTCGAGCGTCACTTCCGGCCATTGCACTGACCGTTCTCCGACCGGTACGGATAGCGCGTGACCTCCTTCGCTCCGGACTCGATCGTCCTCAACCGCAAGTTGCCGCTCTGGTATCAGGTGTCGCAGTCGCTGCGCGCCTCGATCCTCGGCCGCTCGCCCCACGACCCGCTGCGCCTGCCCACCGAGGAGCAGCTGGCCGGGCACTACGGGGTGAGCGTGCTGACCATGCGGCAGGCGCTGAAGGAGCTGGAGGACGAGGGGCTGATCACCCGGCACCGGCGGCGCGGCACGTTCATCGAGCCGGACGCCCGGAGGGGCGCGCCGGTGCGGCTGCTGGGCTCGGTCGACGCGATCGTGGCCCAGCAGTCCGGCATGACGACGGAGCTGCTGGAGCACGGTCCCGCGCCGGTCCCGGCCGAACTCGCCGAGCACTTCCCCGACCTGGCGGAGACGGCCGCCTACCACCGGCTGCGCAGCGACGAGAAGACCGGCGAGCCGACCAACCACGCCCGCAACTACGTCCGTCCGGAACTGGCCGAGCGGATCGATCCGCAGGATCTGGTGCGGTGGCCGATGACGAAGGTGCTGCGGGACGTCGTCGGCGCGGACATCAGCCGCATCACGGACACGGTGGAGGCGCGGCTCGCGGACCCGGAGACGGCACGGCTGCTCCGGGTCCCGCTGCTCAGCCCGATCCTGCACTACACGGGTGTCACCTACGACTCCGGCGGAAAGGCCCTGGACGTGGCCGTCATCCACTACCGGGGCGACCGTTTCTCCTTCACGGTGACCCTGGACGCCACCTGATCCGCGCCCGCCGGCAGGTCGTACGATGCCCAGCGTGACGCACGACGACGCTCCGCTGCTGGCGGACCTCATGCCGTGGTCCGTCGCACCGCCGCGGCTCGGCCGGGGGTGGCCGGCGGCCCCCGACGCGGCGTCCCTGAAGGCCCGTTGGGACGCGCTGGTGAAGGCCGAGGGCCCGGACCGCGAGGCCCTGTTCCGGCCGACGCGGTCCCGTACCCCGCACACGGCGGTCGGGCAGCTGCCCGGGCGGGACGGCGGCACGGAGCGGCTGGCCCGCGCCACGGGGCCGTGTCCGCAGCCGGTGCGGGTGCTGCACGGGCCGTTCGACGAGCAGTGGCTGATCCCCGACCAGCGGCTGATCGACGCGCCCCGGCCGGAGTTGTGGCGGGTGGCGGACGCCCGCCAGATCTTCGCCGTCGAGACGTCCGGCGACGGCCCGCCGCTGCTCGCCACGTCCCTCTTCCCGGTCCTGCGCACGGGCCGGATCCGCCCGCTGTACCGCCGCCCGGGCGCCGCCGAGCCCAACCTGGCCCCCGGGCTGACGGACCACCTCGCCGCCCGGCTGGGCCTTGAGGTCTCCCCCGTCGACGTCCTCGCCTGGGCGACGGCCGTGGCGCGCCCCTCGCCGGACGGGCTCGCCGTGCCGCTCACCGGCGCGCCGGACGCCTGGCAGCGGGGCGTGGCGCTGGGCCGCCGCATGCTGTGGCTGATGCGCCGGGACGGTGAACGCCCCAGACTCCCCGGCGGCCGCCGCCCCTACGTCCGGGCCCCGCTGCCGTCCCGTCCGCCCGCGCCGGCCTACGACCGCGAAGAAGAGGCGCTGCTGCTGGGCGAGGGCCGCATCTCCCCGGTTCCGCCGGAGGCCTGGGAGTTCGAGTCCGGCGGGGTGCGGGTGCTGGAGGAGTGGTTCACGGCCCGGACCCGCCCGGCCGAGCCCGGCACGCTGGAGGCGGTCGGTCCGGCCGCCTGGCCGCAGACCTGGACGTCGGAGCTTCTGGAACTGGTCACGGTGCTCGCTCTCCTCGCCGAACTGCGGCCCTCGCGCGAGGAACTGACGGCCGCCCCCTTGCCGGCGCCGGTCACCCCGGCCGACCTGCGCGCGGCCGGCGTCCTGCCCGCCCCCGCCTGGGCCCGCCGCCCGGCCTCGGTCCTGGACACCCGCGAGGAGGGCCCGGAGGGCCAGCTCGCGCTGCTCTGAGCGGGCGGGGGTGCCGCGGGCGACAGAGGCTCAGCGCCCGGGGTCGAAGCCGTCCAGGACGCGGGTGAGGGCCCGGTCGAAGACCGCCTCCAGGTCGATCGGGCCCGGGTCCTCCAGGAACGCCGCCGCCATCCTCGGGTATGCGCCGGTCGCGAGGCGGGACCGGAGATACGCGATGCGGACCGCGTTCTCCTGTTCCTGCGACCAGGGCAGTGAACGGGTGCGTTCGGCGGTGGCCAGTTCGTTGCTGACGTAGGTCGTCACGATGCCGTTCAGCATCGCGATCAGCTCCATCTTGACGCCCTGCGGGCCGGGCATCGGGTCGAGGCAGGCCAGGCAGTGCTCCAGGTAGCGCAGGGAGTTGGGGCTGAAGCCGTAGACCGGTGACATCAGGCGCGGCAGCCAGGGGTGCCGGTGCATCAGGTCCCTGGTCTGGTGGGCCACCCGCAGCATGTCGGCGCGCCAGTCCCCGCTCGGCTCCCACAGCTCGTGCTCTCCGCCGGCCGCGTCCACCATCAGCTCGTACAGGTCCTCCTTGCGGGGGACGTAGTTGTAGAGCGACATGGTGCCGCAGCCCAGCTCGGCCGCGACGCGGCGCATGGAGACCGCGTCCAGCCCCTCGGCGTCCGCGATCCGCACGGCCGCCGCCGCGATGTCGGCACGGCTGTACGCCGGCCTGGGCCCTCGGCCGCTGCGCTCGGGGCGCGCCCAGATCACTTCGGGTTCGGCCGCTCGGCCCGCCATCGGTCATCACCTCGCCCCCCATCGTAGTTACGTACACCGTACGTAGTGCGGTATGGTCGCGCCATGACTACTACGTACGCTGTACTTAGTGAGGGTCTGGAGAAGCGCTTCGGCACCGTGCGCGCCCTGCGCGGACTGGATCTGGCGGTGGCGGAGGGCACGGTGTGCGGGCTGCTCGGGCCCAACGGGGCGGGCAAGACGACGGCGGTGCGGCTGCTGACCACGCTGCTGCGGCCCGACGCGGGGTCCGCCCGAATCGCGGGACTCGACCTGGTGCGCGAGGCAGCCGCCGTACGCCGGCGGATCGGCGTCACGGGACAGGACACCTCGATCGACGGGGACCTCACCGGCCGGGAGAACCTGCGGCTGTTCGCCCGGCTGCACCGGGCGCGGGACGCGGCGGCGCGGGCCGACGCGCTGCTCGACCGGTTCGGGCTGACGGAGGCGGCCGACCGCCCCGCGTCCGCCTGGTCGGGCGGCATGCGGCGCCGGCTCGACCTGGCGGTGAGCCTGGTCCGCCGGCCCGAGGTGCTGTTCCTGGACGAGCCGACGACGGGTCTCGACCCCGCGGGCCGCGGCCTGGTCCGGGAGGTGGTCCGGGAGCTGACCGGCGAGGGCACGACGGTGCTGCTCACCACCCAGTACCTGGAGGAGGCCGACCAGCTGGCCGACGACATCGCGCTGGTCGACCGGGGCCGGGTCGCGCACACGGGCTCACCGGCCGAACTGAAGGCGCTGGTCGGCACGCACGCGGAGGTGATGGTGGCGGACGGCGCCACGCTGGAGGCGGCGGCCGGGGTGCTGGACCGGCTCACCGGGTCGCGGCCCTCGCTGGACCGGGAGCGGCTCGCGGTCGGCGCGGTCACCCGGGACCCGACCCTGACCCTCCCGCATCTGGTGCGCACGCTCGACGCGGCGGGCGTACCGCTCGTCGACGCGAGCCTCAGGCCGCCCACGCTCGACGACGTGTTCCTGCGGCTGACCGAACGGCCCGCGGACCCGGCGACCCTCCCCTACGACGACGACAAGGAGCGTGCGGCATGAGCACGTTGGCGTACGACGGCACCGCGATGCTGGGCCGGCAGCTGCGGCGGACGCGGAACAACCCGGGGCTGCTGATCCTCACCCAGTCGATGCCGGTGAGCATGCTGCTGTTCTTCGGCTACGTCTTCGGCAGCGCGCTCGCCGTGCCGGGGTCCGAGTACCGCTCGTTCCTGGTGCCGGGGCTGCTGGTGGCGACGGCGGCGGGCGGCGTGATGACCGGCATGTTCCAGTCGGCGCAGGATGCGCACCGCGGGGTGACGGACCGGTTCAGGACGCTGCCGGTGAGCCGGGCGGCCGTGCCCGCGGGGCAGGCGGTCGCGGACGTGCTGGTGACGGCGGCCGGGGCGGTGCCGTTCCTGCTGGTAGGACTCGCGGTGGGCTGGCGGGTGGAGGGCGGCGCGCTCGCGGCGGCGGGCGGCTTCGGCCTGCTGCTGCTGTTCCGCTTCGCCTGCGTGTGGGCCGGGATCTACCTGGGGCTGCTGACGCGGAACGAGGAGGCGGCCGGCCAGCTGGGCGGGGCGACCTTCCTGCTGCCGCTGCTGTCGAGCGCGTACATCCCGACGACGGGGCTGCCGGACGGGGTGCGCACGGCGGCGGAGTGGAATCCGGTCAGCGCGGTGGCGACGGCGCTGCGGGACCTGTTCGGCAACGCGCCGGCGCCGGAGGGCGCGGCCTGGCCGATGGCGCATCCGGTGGCGGGGTCGCTGGCCTGGTGCGCGGTGCTGCTGGCGGTGTTCGTACCGCTGGCGGTGCGGCAGTACGCGCGCGGTGAGCGGTGAGCGGTCGCGGCCTCCGCACGAGGACGCGCGGAAGCGAGCGGAGTCGAGAGCACCTGCGGGGACGCCGGGTGGGATCGGGGCCGGCAGGGTGAGGTCCGGTGTCGCGGACCGACGGGGTAGGGCCGTGTGCCGTGGGTACGACGGGCGGGCGGGCGCCGCGCCGGGACGGGTGGGACCGTCCGGCGCGGACGCTACCGGCTGCCGAACAGGGAGCGGCGCAGTCGGCGCAGCGGGGCGAAGAGCGAGACGCGGCTCGCGCGGGCCCGTGCGCCCCTGGTGCCGTGGTGCGCGCTGTCACGCGCGGTCAGCTCACGCATGAGCGACGTCGCCTCGGCCGTCTCCCGCTGCGGGACGGCCGGTCCCGCGAGGACCGAGAGGTGGCGGTCGAGGCGCGAACTGCTCGCGCTGCTGCCGCAGGTGATCGCAGGGACCCTGGCCCTGCTGCGCACTGTTATCTGTTCCATGTCACTCCCCACCCGTACGACTCCACCCGGCCCGGGCAGGGTAACCCTATCGCCCCGTACGGGCACCCGTGTATCGAGGTCACAGGATTCACCTTCCCCGTAAGGGTGTTGACGAACACTCGACGATTACTCTCCGAATCCGACCGTTTTCAGGGCGAGTTGCACGATGGGCTGGCCGGTGGGTTGTGGAGAGCCGCCGTCCGGTTCGACGGTCACCGCGAGTGACGTCGACGCGGGGTCGAGACCGGACGCCACCAAGGGCGTGTCGCGGTCGAAGAGCCCGAGGGAGCGGGGCCGGCCGTCCCGGTCCATGAGCCAGAGCTGACGCACCCGGCCCTCCGGCGGGTCGTCGTATCCGCCCAGAGTGACGACCGCCCCGCGGGCCGATACGGAGGCGATCACTCCGATCGTGCGGCCGCGGGCGTCCCGGCCGCTGCTCGCACGGGCGTCCGGGGCGGCCAGAACGTGGGCGATCTCACGTGCCCGGTCGCGCTCGGCGGCGAGTTCGTCCTGCGTGCGGTTCGCCTGGACGGCGAACAGGGAGGCGACGACGAGCGCCGCGGCGGCGGTGGCCGTGGCGAACGGCACGAGCAGCACCGCCCGGCGCCGCTCCCGGGCGCGCGGCGGGGGCGCGGCTCCCCAGACATGGGGCGGGAGCTGGGGTTCGCGGGCGCGCGCCCCTTCCTGCGGGGCGGGTTCCTGGGCGGTGGTGCGCACGGCGGCCAGGACCCGGTCGCGGAGGGCGGGCGGGGCGGGCGCGGCGGTGGACCAGGCCAGCCGGACGGCGTCCTCGGCGAGGTCGCGCACCTCGGCGGCGCACCGGTCGCAGAACGTCAGATGCTTCTCGAAGCGGATCCGCTCGGCGGGCTCCAGCGCGTCGAGGGCGTAGGGGGCGGCCAGCGAGTGGGGGTCCTCGCGGGAGAACAGCCGGCGGAACACGCTCATGCCGCGCCTCCCAGGCAGTCGCGCAGGCGGGTGAGCCCGTCCCGCATGCGGGTCTTGACGGTGCCCAGCGGGAGCCGGAGCCGTTCGGCCACCTCGCGGTAGGTGTAGCCGTCGTAGTAGGCGAGGGTGACCGACTGGCGCTGGAGCGCGGTGAGGCGGTCCAGGCAGCGGCGGACCCATTCGCGTTCGAGGCCGGCCTCGACCTCCTCGGCGACCTGGTCGAAGGCGGGGCCGTGGCCGCGCCGGGCCTCGCGCTGCTCGCGCTCGCCGGCCGCGCGGGCGCTGCGCACCCGGTCGACGGCCCTGCGGTGGGCGAGGGTGAGCACCCAGGACAGGGCGCTGCCCCGGCCGGGGTCGAACCGGGCGGCGGAACGCCAGAGTTCGAGCAGCACCTCCTGGGCCACCTCCTCGGACTGGGCCGGGTCGCGCACCACGCGCCGCACCAGTCCGTAGACCGGCCCGGAGACCAGTCCGTACAGATCCTCGAACGCCTTCTGGTCACCTCCGGCCACCCGGATCAGCAGCTGGTCCGCCTCCAACGCTCGTCCCCCCATCCCGGCCCCGCCGGACCGTCCGGTCGCACAGGCATACGCAGTGAGCGCGCCTCCGGAGGAGAAGTACGGATCACCGGGCCGAAAACGCGGGTCGGCGCGGAGAAATGCTAAGGCTGCGACGGCCGTTGGGGAGCGGCAAGCGCGAGACCGGGCAGCGGCGGGGCCATGCCGGGCAGGCGGGGCGGGAAAAACCCGTCCGCGGAAAACTCGTCCGCGCTTCGACCAATCCGGTCCGCCGCACACTCCGAATCCCCGTGCGTCAAGGCAAGTCGGCACTGAGGACGGACGGCATGACTACTGACTCCAGGACCGGTTCGGGGCGCAGGGGCCTCGCGACCCTGATCTGCGGTGCGCTGGCCGCCGGGGGGCTCGCGGCCGCCGGCGCGTCCGCGCTGGAACCCGAAGCGGCCTCGGCCTCCTCCCACCGGGAGGCCCCGCTGATCTCGGGCACCCCGCAGTACGACAACACGGACCTGTACGCGTTCGTCAGCCCCGACAAGCCGGACACGACGACGATCATCGCGAACTGGATCCCCTTCGAGGAGCCCGCCGGCGGGCCGAACTTCTTCACGTTCGCCGAGGACGCGCAGTACGACATCCACATCGACAACAACGGCGACGCGCAGGGCGAGCTGCTGTTCCGCTACACGTTCAGGACGCACGTCAAGAACGACAAGACGTTCCTCTACAACACCGGCCCGGTCACCAGCCTGGACGACCCTGACCTCAACGTCACGCAGACCTACGACATCGAGCTGCTGAAGCTGAAGGACCAGCACGCGGTGTCCCGCACGAAGATCGCGGACGACGTGCCGGTGGCGCCGTCGAACGTCGGCAAGGCGTCCATGCCGGACTACGGCACCCTCCGCACGCAGGCGGTGCACGAACTGGCGGGCGGCGCCACCACGTTCGCCGGCCAGGCCGACGACCCGTTCTTCCTGGACCTGCGGGTCTTCGACCTGCTGTACGGCGGGAACCTCTCGGAGGTCGGCAACGACACGCTGAAGGGCTACAACGTCAACTCCGTGGCGCTGCAGGTGCCGACGCACCTGATCACGGAGTCCGCGGACCAGCCGGTCGTCGGCGTCTGGTCCACCACCCAGCGCAAGAACGCCGAGGGGCACTTCGTGCAGGTGTCCCGGCTGGGCAACCCGCTGGTGAACGAGGTCGTCAACCCGATCGGCGACAAGGACACGTTCAACGCGTCCGCGCCGTGGGACGACGCGCAGTTCCTGAAGAACGTCACCGAGCCGGAGCTGCCGAAGCTGATCGAGGCGATCTACAAGATCCCGGCGCCGAAGGAGCCGCGCGACGACCTGGTCGACGTGTTCCTCAAGGGCGTCGAGGGCCTCAACCAGCCTCCGCACGTGCGCCCCTCGGAGATGCTGCGCCTCAACACCTCGATCGCGCCGGCCGCGAAGCCGAAGCGGCTGGGCGTCCTGGACGGCGACACCGCCGGCTTCCCCAACGGACGCCGGCTGACGGACGACGTCGTGGACGCCGCGCTCCAGGTGGTCGAGGGCGAGCTGGTGGGGGCGAAGAACGACCTGGGCGACGCGGTCGACGAGAACGACAAGAAGTTCGGTGGGGCCTTCCCGTACCTGGCCAACCCCACGGAGGGCTCGCGCGGCCCGCTCGCCAAGGGCGTCGACAGCGGCAACGACGTGCGCAGCCAGCTCGGCGACGCGCTGCGGCCCGCCGGGGCGGGCGGCGCCGACGACACCACCCTGATCGCCGCGTCCGCGGGCGCGGGAGCGGGCGGACTGCTGCTGATCGGCGTGGCGCTCATGTGGTGGCGCCGCATGCGCCGCCGCGCCTACTGACCCGCCCGGCGGCCGGCACCCCGGCCGCCCCACCGTCCGGCGCGGCCCTCCCCTCCCATCCCCCACGGCAGGGCCGCGCCCCCACCGACGAAGGAGTCCCATGTCCCCGCGCTCGAACGACAGCACCCGCGGGAGCGGCCAGGAGGCGACGCCGCCCGCCGGAGCGCCGCCCGCCGCGGAAACCCCACGGCCGCCGTCCGCCGCCGGACGGGTCGACGCCCTGCGGCGGTTCGCCGCCGCCGCGCGGCGAGGGCGCGGGCCGCATCTCGCGTCGTGCGCCGTGCTGCTGGCCGTGGCGATGACCGCCGGGGCCGTCGCCGTGGGGGGTGACGGACGGGACGCGGCGCGGGCCGTGCCCGGGGTGTCCCGGGCGGTGAGCGCCGATGTGCTGGTCCGGGGGGACCTGGACACGGCGATCCGGTCGTTGCAGACCCATGTGCGGCAGCAGCCGCGGGACTTCGGGGCCTGGGCGGCCCTCGGGTTCGCGCAGGTCGAGCGGGCGCGGACCGACGGGGACCCCTCCCGGTACACCCGTGCCGAACGCGCCCTCGCGCGGTCCCTCGCCCTGCGTCCCGGCAACGACCAGGCGCTCGCGGGGCAGGCCGCCCTCGCCGCCGCGCGCCACGACTTCGCCGCCGCCCTGGACCACGCCGACCGCGCCCTGGAGCGGAACCCGTACAGCGAACGCGCTCTCTGCTCCCGTATCGACGCCCTGGTGGAACTCGGCCGGTACGCGGAGGCCGCGAAGGCGGCCACCGTCGCCGACCGCAGGCGTCCGGGCGTCCCCGTGTTCACGCGGTACGCGTACGTGCGGGAGCTGCGCGGCGACGTGCGCACCGCCCGCCGGGTGCTGCACCGCGCCCTCGACAGCGCGGCCGGCCCCGCCGACGTGGCGTACGTGGCGACCGCGCTGGGCAACCTGGAACGCGGCCAGGGGCGTTACGACACCGCCCTGCACCACTACGCCCGCGCACTCGCCGCGGACGACGCCTACCTCCCCGCCCTGGAGGGCCGGGCGCGCGCCCAGGCCGCGGACGGCGACCGCGCGGGCGCGATCACGACGCTGGAGCAGGTCGTCGCCCGCTCCCCGCTGCCCGGCCCGCTGGTCGCCCTCGGCGAGCTGTACGAGGACCGGGGCGACCGCGCGAAGGCCCGCGAGCAGTACGCCCTCGTCGACGCCTGGACCGCGCTGGCCCGGGCCGGCGGTGTGGACGTGGACCTGGACACCGCGCTCGCCGCGGCCGACCACGGGGACACCGCCGAGGCGCTCCGCGCGGCCCGCGCCGCATGGGACCGACGGCGGACGGTGCACACGGCGGACGCCCTCGCCTGGGCGCTGCACCGTGCGGGCCGTTCCGCGGAGGCCCTGCCGTACGCCCGCCGGGCCACGGCCACCGGCTACCGCGACGCCGCCTTCCTCCACCACCGGGGCATGATCGAGAAGGCCGCCGGGCAGGACCGCGCCGCCCGCGCTTCCCTCACCGCCGCCCTGAGGCTGAATCCCGGCTTCTCCCCGCTCGGCGCCCGCGCGGCACGGGCCGCCCTCGAGGACCTGGAGGCGGCGCGTTGAACCTCCCGCGTCCCGCCGCGGCCGGCGCCGCGCTCCTCACCGCCGCCACCGCCCTCGCCCTGGTCCCGGCCACGGAGGCGAGCGCGCACCCGCTCGGCAACTTCACCGTCAACCGGTACGACGGCCTGGTGGCCGCGCCGGGCGAACTGCGCGTGCACCACGTCGAGGACCTCGCCGAGATCCCCGCCACCCAGGCCGCCCCCGACCTCGCCGGCCTGGGACGCGACGCCTGGGCCCGCGAGCGGTGTTCGACGGCCGCCCGGGAGAGCGCGGTCCGGGCCGACGGGCGGCCGGCGCCGCTCACCGTGCGCGCCGCGCGCGTCCAGGTGCGGCCCGGCCAGGCGGGACTGGACACCCTGCGCGTGGAATGCCGGCTGACCGCACCCCTCCCCCGGGGCCGTACCGTCGCCGTGGACTTCCGCGCGGCGGGCGGGGACTCCGGCCCCGGCTGGCGGGAGATCACCGCGCGGGGGGACCGTACGACGCTGGCCGCCTCGGACGTGCCGGAGTCGTCCCCCTCCGCCCGGCTGACCCGCTACCCGGAGGACCGGCTCGCGTCCCCGCCCGACACCCGGACGGCGTCCCTGCGGGTCCGCCCCGGCGGCCCGGCGGCGGCCGGGCCGGACGAGGCGGACACGCCCGCCTCCGCGATCCTGCCCCGGGGCGCCGACCGCTGGACGCGGGCCCTGGACGACCTGGTCGCCCGGCGCGACCTGACCGTGGGTTTCGCCGCGCTCGCCCTGCTGCTCGCGGTGGTCCTCGGCGCGATGCACGCGCTCGCGCCGGGCCACGGCAAGACCCTGATGGCCGCGACCGCGGCGGCGCGCGGCGGCCGGGCGCGGATGCGGGACGTGCTGCCGATGGCCGCCTCCGTCACGGTCACCCACACCCTCGGCGTGGTCGCCCTGGGCCTGCTGGTCTCGGCGGGTTCCGCCGCCGCGCCCTCCGTCGTCGCCTGGCTGGGCGTCGCCAGCGGCGTCCTGGTCACCCTGGCCGGCGCGCAGCTCGTCCGCCGCGCCCTGCGCCGGCGGGGCCACCCCACGCATCCCCATCCCCACGAGCACGAGCACGCCCCCGACCACGGACACGAGCACGGACACGAGCACGAGCACGGACACGGGCACGCGCACGACCGCCCGCACCCCCACGACCACCCGCACGCCCACGACCACCCCCACACCTCGCTCACCCACACCCACGGCGGCCGTACCCACACCCACTCCGCCGCGCCCACGCTCCGCGGCACGATCCTGCTCGGGTTCGCGGGCGGGCTGGTGCCCAGTCCGTCCGCCGTCGTGGTGCTGGTCGGCGCCGCCGCCCTGGGCCACGCCTGGTTCGGGCTGCTGCTCGTCGTCGCGTACGGCGTGGGACTGGCGCTCACGCTCACCGCCGCCGGCTACGCGGTGGTGCGGGCGGGCGGGGGCGTGTCCCGGCTGCTGGCCCGGCGCCCGCGCTGGACGAGCGCGCCGTGGGCGGCGCTGGTGCGCCGGAGCGCGCCCCTCGGTTCGGCGTGCGTGGTGCTGATCCTGGGGGCCGGATTGGTGTTCAGGGGGGCGGCATCCGCTCTCGGCTGAGCTACTTTCATGAGGAAAGGGCGAATTCGCCCGGACGCGAATGGGGGCGCCGTGTCCGAAGAACCGGACAGTGAGCGGGTGATCGCGGGACGCTACCGGCTGCTGTCGCCGCTGGGCGAGGGCGGCATGGGCACCGTGTGGCAGGCCCGCGACGAGGTGCTGCACCGCGAGGTCGCGGTGAAGGAGGTCCGCGCCCCGGCCGGGCTGCCGGCGTCCGACGTGGAGCGGATGTACGCGCGGCTGGAGCGGGAGGCCTGGGCGGCGGCCCGCATCGCCGACCGCACCGTGGTGACGGTGTACGACGTGGCCACGGAGGACGGGCGTCCGTGGATCGTGATGGAGCTGGTGCGCGGTCTGTCGCTGGCGGAGGTGCTGGACGCTGAGGGCCCCCTGTCGCCGCCGCGGGCCGCGCGGATCGGCGCGGAGGTGCTGGCCGCGCTGCGCGCCGCCCACGCGGCGGGGGTGCTGCACCGGGACGTGAAGCCCGCCAACGTGCTGATCGCGAACGACGGCCGGGTGGTGCTCACCGACTTCGGGATCGCCACGGTCGAGGGCAGCTCGGCCCTGACGATGACCGGGGAGGTCGTCGGCTCGCCCGAATTCCTGGCGCCGGAGCGGGCGTTGGGCCGCACCCCCGGTCCGGAGTCGGACCTGTGGTCGCTGGGCGTGCTGCTGTACGCGGCGGTCGAGGGCCACTCCCCGTTCCGGCAGGACACCCCGCTGTCCACGCTGCGGGCGATCGTGGACGAGGAGCTGCCGCCGCCCCGCCGGGCGGGTCCGCTCGCGCCGGTCATCGAGGGGCTGCTGCGCAAGGACCCGGCCGAACGCCTTTCTCCGGACCGCGCGCTGGAGGCCCTGCGGGTCGTCGCCGCCGGGGGCGCACCGGGCGCGGACCCCGCGCGTACGGCCTCCTCGTACGCGCCCACGGTGGCCGCGCTCCCCGCGCCGCCGCCGACCGACCCGTATCAACCATCCGTGACAGCCCGTCAGCGGGGCGGCGGAGCGCCCACGGCCGCCACGGCGACGGCCCCGCCCCCGCGTGGCCGGCGCGGCGCCGCCCTGCTGGTCGCGGGGGTGGTCCTGCTGGCGCTCGCGCTGGCCGGGCTGACGTACGCGCTGCTGGACCGGGACGGCGGTGGGCCGGAGGCCGGGAACGGCGGGGCGAGTTCCCCGGCAGCGACCGGCGGCAAGGGCGCCGGAGCGACGGCGGAGACGGAGGACGCCCCGTCACCTTCTGGTTCCGCGACGGACGACGGGGCCAAGGACGAGGGCGACGGCGGCGGGCACGGCGAGGAGCCCCCTCCCCTCACGGTGTCGGTCACGGTGACCGGCACCCGCACGGAGTACTCCAGCGTCTGCCCGCCCCCGCACGACGAGGCGCCCTCGTTCACGGCGACGTTCACGGTGAACCGGCTGCCGGCCGAGGTGCGCTACCGCTGGTCGGCCGAGGGCGGCTCGGTGGCGGACCGGGGCTGGCGCACCCTGTCGTTCCCCGCGGACGGCGGCCGGACCACGCGGGACACGGTGGTGGTGACGACGTACTCGGAGAGCGGGGAGCTGCACGGCCGGATCGGCGTGGAGGTGCGGGAGCCGGTGCGCACCACGTCGGAGACCGTGCCGTTCTCAGTGGTGTGCGAGGCGGAGACCCCGTCGGGCGGGGCCTCCGCCTCGGCGTCCGGTGCGGACGGGGACGGTTACTGAACCAGGGGGTCAGGCCGCCGAGTTGAGCACCGGGAGGTAGCCGCCCGACTGTCCGGCGGCCTTCGGGTGGTACGAGTTGCCGATGTTCAGCCAGTCCACGCTGTGCAGCCACGAGTCCCCGGAGCAGATCTCGTGGCCGGTGAACGTGGTGCGGACGTCGCCGAACGTGTAGCCGTACGCCCGGGCGCGCTGGGCGATGGCGTTGTTCAGGTGGTCGGAGGCGTCGTTGATGGCCTTCCGCTTGGTCTCGGAGAGGCCGACGCAGCTGGTGCCGAGCCGGTAGAAGCGGGGGTAGCCGAGCACCACGACATGGGCGTTGGGCGCACGGTCCCGGATCGCCGTGTAGACGCCGTCGAGCCTGCCGGGCAGCGTCGAGTCGACGAAGGCCCGGGCGGTGGCGATGCGGGAGAGGCAGGAGCTGTCGGACTGGAGCACACAGGTCGTCATGACGTCGGCGAACCCGGCGTCGTTGCCGCCGATGCTGATGGAGACGAGGGCGGTGCTCGCGGAGAGCGGGCCGAGCTGCCCGGAGAGAACATCACCCGTTCGGGCGCCCGAGCAGGCGGTGAAGGAGAAGGACGAGGGGGAGTTCGCGGCCGCCCAGAGGTACGGGTGGGCCTTCGTGCTGCGCTTGCAGTCGCCGCTGGAGGAGATGTAGCTGCCGGCGCCGACACCCGAGGAGTAGGAGTCGCCCAGGGCCACGTACGGGCCGGGGGCCGCCTGCGAGGACGCGTGCGCCGCGGCCGCCCCGGTGAGGGCGGCGGTGACGGCGAGGGCCAGAGCGGTGAGGAAGAGGACAAGTCGGGAACGTCTCATGGAACCTCCCTTTAGCAGGATCTCTGCCTCAACCTTGGTACCAACTACGCGTGTTGAGCGGAAGTGTTCATGTCAAAATTATTACCGTTGAGTACCGGACAAACACCGGGGCGGTCTGACTTTCTCTCACTTCTCCCGGAGTAGCCGGACACGGGAGCGACGCGACGCGCGCGGGCGCACCCGGCAAATCGGGTGCACGGGGGGCTCGCGTGACCGATCATGGCGGCATGTCCGCGCACCCACACGACGCCCTGCCGATCCGGCTCAACGTCGACGACAACGACTCCCCGTCCGATGTCGTCGACGCGCTGTTCCTCGGCCGCTTCGCGACGGGCGAGCAGCCCTACTCGCACGCCGTCAACATCGAACGCGTCCGGTCCCACGCGACGCTCCTGCCCGCGGACGCGCGGGTGCTGCGGCTCGCCAAGGACGACGACCGCAGCGCCACCCTGGCCGAGGGGGACGGCTGGACGCTGCTGATCTCCCGCTGGAGCCGGGGCGCCGACGTCACGGTGACCGCGACCAGCGCCGACCTGGCCCAGCGGATCCTGGACGAGGCCACCGACGGCGCCGCCGACGAGCCGGAACCACAGCCGGAGAACGTCACCATGGGGTTCTGGTACGTCTCCCCGCGGCGCGGCCCGCACCGCACCACCCGTCAGATCACGGCCGGCACCTGGGAGGAGATCCGGCCCAACTACACCGCCCCGGTCGCGGACGCGATGGACCGTCTGATGAAGACCACCCCCGAGGACATCTCGGGGCGGCTGCTCCTGCTGCACGGCCCGCCGGGCACCGGCAAGACCTCCGCGCTGCGCACCCTGGCCCGGTCCTGGCGTGACTGGTGCCAGGTCGACTGCGTCCTGGACCCCGAGCGGCTCTTCTCCGACGTCGGCTATCTGATGGACATCGCGATCGGCGAGGAGGACGCGTCCGGCAGGAACCGCTGGCGGCTGCTGCTCCTGGAGGACTGCGACGAACTGATCCGCGGCGAGGCCAAGCACACCGCGGGTCAGGCGCTGTCCCGGCTGCTGAACCTCACCGACGGCCTGCTCGGCCAGGGGCGCAACGTGCTGGTGGGCGTCACCACCAACGAGGACCTGGAGCGGCTGCACCCCGCCGTGGTGCGTCCGGGCCGCTGCCTGGCCCGGATCGAGGTGGGGCCGCTGACCCGCACGGAGGCGGTGGGCTGGCTGGGCCGTGAGGACGGCGTCGGACGCGAGGGCGCGACCCTGGCCGAGCTGTACGCGCTGCGCCGGGGCACCTCCCCGACCTCCCTGCCGGAGCCGCGCGGCGACGCGGACGCGGGCCTGTACCTGTAGGGGCCGGGAGGGCCGCATGCCGCTGCTGGTCGGGACCTCGGGATGGCAGTACAAGGACTGGCGCGGGGTGCTGTACCCGCCCGGTCTGCCGGTACGGCTGTGGCTGGAGGAGTACGCGGCCGCCTTCCCCACCGTCGAGGTCAACAACGCGTTCTACCGGCTGCCGTCCCGGGAGACCTTCGCGTCCTGGCGGGAGCGCACCCCGCCGGGCTTCGTCGTGGCGGTCAAGGCGAGCCGCTACCTGACGCACATCAAGCGGCTGCGGGACCCCGAGGAGCCGGTGGACCGCCTGATGAGCCGCGCCGCCGCCCTCGGCGACCGGCTGGGCCCGGTCCTCCTCCAGCTCCCGCCCACCCTCCAGGCCGACCCCGCCCTCCTGGACGCCTGCCTGCGCTGCTTCCCGGAATCCACCCGGGTGGCGGTCGAACCACGCCACCCGTCCTGGTGGACACCGGACGTCCGCGCGGTCCTGGAGGCACGGGGCGCGGCCCTGTGCTGGGCGGACGTCCTCTCCCGCCCGGTGACCCCGCTGTGGCGCACCGCCGACTGGGGCTACGTCCGCTTCCACCAGGGCCGCGCCCACCCCTGGCCCCACTACGGCCGCCAGGCCCTCCGCACCTGGCTCCACCGCATCACCACGACCTGGCCCCAGGAAGCAGACGTCCACGCCTACTTCAACAACGACCCCGGCGCGGCAGCGGTCCACAACGCCAGAACACTCATGACGCTCTGAGCGCAACACCCCCAGGGGCGCGGGGAACTGCGCGCTCAGCCCGAACGCACCCGCAGCGGCCGCCGAACCCGAACCCCCGCGGCGCCTAGGCCCGATGAACCGCCCGCAACGCATCCCGCACCGCGGCCACCGCCGCCTCCTCCCCCACCCCCAGCCGCCGAGCCCGCTCGGCGAAAACCTGCGCGGCAGCGGCAACCTCCCTCTCCGCCGCCGACCCCGCGGCAGCGATCACCGTTCCGTTCCGCCCCCGCGTCTCGATCACCCCGTCCGCCTCCAGCGCCCGGTACGCCTTGGCGACCGTGTTCGCCGCGAGGCCGAGCGTCTCGGCCAGCCCCCGCACGGTCGGCAGCCGGTACCCCACCGGAAGCTCCCCCGACCGCGCCTGCTCGGCGATCTGCGCCCGCACCTGCTCGTAAGGCGGTGTTCCGTCCTGGATATGGATCCGTACAGTCACGCCGCGATTCTCGCGCACCCCCGCCCCGGAGGCCGCATCCCCCGGCCACGAAAAATGGGAGGCACCCCGCCGCACCACCTCGTAGCGTGCCCTCACATGACAGTGACCGTCCGCGATCTGCGCCCCGACGCCCCCGCCGACCTGGAGGGCTTCGCCCGCGTTCGGCAGGCCGCCCTGCCGTTCATCCTGGTCACCCCTCAGTCCCTGGCCCACGACCTCACCCAGCTGCACCCCGACGCCCACTACCGCCCGCTCGTGGCGGTGGACGACGACGGCGAGGTGATCGGCACCGCCCAGGTGCACCTGGCGTACGACAGCGCCGTGCCCGGCCAGGGCAATCTCAACGTCTACGTGCACCCCCGGCACACGCGCCGGGGCGCGGGGACGCTGCTGGTGCGCGCCGCCGAGGACCATCTGACCGCGCACGGGGCGGTCCGGCTGCTGGCCTGGGTGCTGGACGAGCCCGGCAACCGCGCCTTCGCCGAGCTGCACGGCTACCGGGCGAGCCGCTCCGCGCACTTCCTCCGCCTGGACCTCGCGCACGGCGAGCTGCCCCCGCCGCAGGACCCGCCGCCCGGGGTGGAGCTGCGTCCGGGGTCCGCGTACGCCGACGACCCGCGCCCGCTGTTCGAGCTGGACGCGGAGACCACGGCGGACGAACCGAGCGACGTCGACACGGAGTTCACCGACTACGAGGCGTGGCTCAGGGAGACCTGGCGGCACCCGCTGTTCGACGCCGAGCTGACCACGGTGGCCGTGGTCGACGGCCGGCCGGCCGCGTTCACCGCGGCCCGCACGGACGGCGCCACGCGGTACGCGACGGGCATGACCGGCACGGCCCGCGCCCATCGCGGCCGGGGTCTGGCGAAGCTCGCGAAGAACGACTCGCTGCACCGGGCCCGCGCGGCCGGGTACACGGAGGCCTTCACGGGCAACGACACCGGGAACGAGCCGATGATCGCGATCAACAAGTGGTTCGGCTACGAACTGTGCGGAACGGAGGTGCGCCATGTCCGCGAACTCGGCTGACGGACCGGCGACGGTCGAGGTGGTCCTGGTCAAGGCGGGCCGCACGAAGATCAGTTACCCGGCGGAGCTGCTCGCCGACGACGGCACCCGGGTGAGCGTGCGCGCCCCGTGGGCGGGCGAGGGCGTGCGCGACTTCGGCTTCGTGCGTTTCGAGCCCGGGGACGTCTTCACGGAGCACTACTGGCGGGACCGCTGGTACTCCGTGAAGGAGGTGCGCGCCTCCGGGGGCGCGCTCAAGGGCCACTACTGCGACATCACCCGTCCGGCCGAGCTGTCCGGGGGCCGTCTGGTCGTGGAGGACCTCGACCTGGACCTGTGGGTCTCCGCCGACGGCACGGACGTACGGCGGCTGGACGAGGACGAGTTCGCGGAGAGCGGCCTGTCCGCCCGGGACCCGGGCGCGGCGGCGGCCGCGGTGGCCGCCCTCGACGAACTGGACGCCCTGGCCCGAGGGGCGGGTCTGGGCACCCTGCTCGCCTGAGACCCCCTTCGGGCCCGGGGTCACTCCCGCAGGGCCACCACCGCGTACCGCTCGTCGTCGACCTCCCGCCCCCACAGCGCCGGGTCCCCGGACAGCCGCTCCACGCGCACCCGTGCGGTGAGCGGGGCGAGGAGGTCGGTGAGCCGGTCCGCGGGTATGCCGACCGGGCTCACCGTCCCCCACACGCCCTCGACCAGCACCAGCCGTCCGCCCGGCCGCAGCAGGTCGCGCCAGCGCCGCAGCGCCCGGTCCGGCTCGGGCAGCGTCCACAGCACATGCCGGACGAGGACGGCGTCGTACCGCTCGCCGTCGACCGGCGGGCGGGCCGCGTCGCCGGTGAGGAAGACCGCGTGCCGCCCGGCGAGCTTCTGCCGGGCCAGCTCCACCATGGCCGGGGACCGGTCCACGCCGGTGACCCGATGGCCCTGCTCGGCGGCGAGGAGGGAGAGGCTGCCGGTGCCGCAGCCGAGGTCGAGGACGTCGCCGGGCCTGCCCGGCAGCCAGTCCTTCAGCCGCGCGGCCCAGGCGGCGCGCACCCGGGGGTCGCGCAGGCCGTGGTCCGGCTCCTCGTCGAAGGCGGCCGCCCGCGCGTCCCAGTCGACACCGTCCGGGTCCGTCCCGTCACCGTGCTGTGTGGTCATGCGTGCAGGGTGACACCTGCCACTGACAATCGATTCGTGACCGCGGCCACAGACACGACGGGACGGATGAGGAACTCTCCCCCGAAAGGTTCACCGCCGTGGGAACGGGTGACCCGGTGGGCCTTCGAGGAGGCAGCCATGCGCCGCGTCACCGTGCAGAAGCCCTCGAGGAGGACGGACACCCGCCGGGTCCGCGAGGAGGCCGACGAGCGTCCCGCGGACCGCCCCGAGATCCGTAAGGACGTCGCCCGGACCTGGTGGCCCGACGGCTGAACGCCGCCGCGCGGGGTTCAGCGCAGCCGCTTGCGGTAGTGGATCCGGTCGTACGGACCGGTCACCCGGCGCTCCACGGTCTCGTAGCCGAGCCGCGGGTAGATCGTCTGGTTCTCCCACATCATGGCGTTTGTGAACAGCCGGATCTCGGGCAGTCCGAGCGCCCGCGCCCGGGCCTCCGTGAACTCCAGCAGCAGCCGTCCCAGCCCGGCGCCCTGCGCGTCGGGGCGGACGGCGACGGTGTCCAGGTACAGGTGGTCCGTGCGGGGCTCCAGCACGACGAGGCCGGCGACCCGTACGGGACCGGTCCCGCCGTCGTCCGGGAGCTCCGCGACGAACACCCGGCCCGCGGCCACGTTCGCCGCGTGGTCCGCCTCCATGGGCACCGGCACCACTCCGATGCGGGCGACGTAGGGCCGGAAGGCCGCGTCGACCACCGCCTTCACGGCCGGTACGTCGGCGGCGACGGCCGGTCTGATCCGTGCGTTCGTCATGCGCGCACGGTACCTACCTCATCCCAGTCCGAACGCTCCCTTAAAGCGACCATAAGGATCTCCCCGCACCGTCCTCACCGGGCGATTTCCGGGTTTCACCGGGCTAGTTTCTGAGCCACCCCCACGGGATCCCCCCGGGGTCTCCCCCATGAGATCCGCTGTTCGCCGAGGAGTTGCTGCCCCATGTCCGCACGCCGCAAGGCCGCTGTCGCCGTCATAGGTCTCGCCCCGCTCGCCCTCACCGGACTGGCCGCCGCGCCGGCCGCCGCCCACGGTTCGATGGGCGACCCGGTCAGCCGGGTCTTCCAGTGCTTCGGCGAGGGGCCGGAGAGCCCGACGTCGGAGGCGTGCAAGGCGGCCGTCGCGGCCGGCGGCACCCAGGCGCTGTACGACTGGAACGGCGTCCGCATCGGTGACGCGGGCGGCCGCCACCAGGAGCTGATCCCGGACGGCAAGCTGTGCAGCGCCGGCAACGAGGCGTTCAAGGGCCTCGACCTGGCGCGCGCCGACTGGCCGGCGACGAGCGTGTCCAGCGGCGAGCGCACCTTCAAGTACCGGGTGACGGCCCCGCACAAGGGCACCTTCACGGTGTACATCACCAAGCCCGGCTACGACCCGGCCCAGCCGCTGGCCTGGGACGACCTGGACCTGGCCAACCCGGTGGCGACGTCCACCGACCCGGCCGCGGTCGACGGCTTCTACACCTTCTCCGGCGCCCTCCCGGAGCGCTCCGGCCGGCAGCTGCTGTACGCGGTCTGGCAGCGGTCGGACAGCCCGGAGGCGTTCTACTCCTGCTCGGACGTCACCTTCGGCGGCGCCCAGGCGGGCGGCGGCGCGGCCGGCGGCGGAACGGCGGACGAGAGCGGCGAGGCGGACAAGGGCGAGGAGGCCGCGGGTGGCGACACCCCGAAGGAGGCGCCCGCCCCGGCGCCGTCCGCCTCCGCCCCGTCCCAGGAGCAGATCGAGGCCGGCGCGGAGAAGTCGACGGTCGAGAACCACGGGCACGGCGACGACGACCCCGCCACCACGGCCGACCCGGTCGCCGCGGACACCGGCAACCAGCTGAAGGCGGCCGGCGGCGGGCAGGACCTGGCGGAGACCGGCGGCGACGCGAACACGCCGTACCTGATGGCCGGCGGCGCCGCGGCGCTGGCGCTCGGCTCGGCCGCGCTGTTCGCCTCCGCGCGGCGGCGCACGGCGGCCGGACGCCACGGCCGCTGAACCGGCGGCGGGTCCCTGTCCGGCGGCTCAGGCCGGACAGGGACCCGCTGCTTTTCACCTCGACCTGACACGTGTCAGCTGAACACAGAGGCGCAGGTGGTGCGTTTCGCGCGGTCCGGGTCGAGGGCGTTCGCCACCTCGTGGAAGGCGATCCGGTCGAGCAGCCCGATGGCCAGGTGCTCGGACAGGTCGACCGCGCAGAGGTCCTGGAGGACCACGTTGCGGACGTTCGGACCGGTCAGGAAGGCGCTGCGGTACGGGGTGACGACCTGGTCGTACCTGGTGGCGATGACGGTGTAGCGGACGCCGGGGACGGTGTCGCCGCCCGCGTTGAGCTTGGTGAGGAAGGCGGAGCCGGCGATCTGGTCGGCGAGGGCGGGGGTGGCCGTGCTGAGCAGGTCCTCGGCGCCGGGGAAGTACGGCAGCAGCGCGGTGAGGCCGCTGAGCGTCGTGCCGTGGTTGCTGGGGGCGATGCCGATGAGGGCGTTCACCTCGGCGGCGCCGCCGAGGAACTTGAGGTAGTAGCGGGGCATCATGCCGCCCTGGGAGTGGCCGACGAGGTCGACCTCCGCGGCGCCGGTCGCGGCGCGCACCCGGTCGACGTAGGCGTCGAGCTGTTCGGCGGACTTCTCGACGGGGCCGAGGCCGTGGAAGAAGGGGACGCCGGGGAGCTGGCCGTAGTCCAGGGAGAAGACGCAGTAGCCACGGTTCTTCAAGTAAGGCGCGAGGCCCAGCCAGTTGTCGACGGAGTTGCCGAAGGTGCCGTGGACCAGGACGACGGGGCGGGGGTGGGCGGCGGAGGGCTTGCAGGTGAAGTCGTTCCAGCCGGAGCTGGGGGCGGCGGCCTGCGCGCTCGACGCGGCGGGGGCGATGACGGCGACCGCGGCCAGCAGGAACGCGGCCAGCGGTCTGATCACCCGCTTCCAGGGCAGCATCGTGTGATCTCCTTGCGGCTCAAGGGGAAGGGTGGGGTCCTACGCCCTGTGATCCGGATCACGGGATGCTGTTCACTCATCAAGTTACGGGTGAGTAGGAAAACCTGGAGGTTACGGGTCGGCAAAAAATCCCAACAATGGCCCGCGCTCACCCGCCGAGACCTGATAGTGCCTCACCAAGCGGGAGGAATCAGGCCGCCAGCGTCCCCGGCATCACCGCGTGCGGGCCGAACTTGGCCCGTAGGCGGTCCGCGACCTCCTCGATGCGGCGCACCTTCTCGTCCACCGGGTCGAAGGTGAGCTGGTGGGCGGCCTGTTCGGCGGGGTCGAGCCCCTCCGCGCGCAGCACCACCGCGCGCACCCGGGCGCGTTGCAGCCCGAGCGCCTCGTACAGGCCGTACGCCGCCCTGGTGAGGGCGGGCGAGTGCGCGGTCGGCTCGGGGAGCGTGCGGGTGCGGGTGGTCGCCGACCGGTCGGCGTAGCGGACGGTGAGGGTGAGGCCGCGGCAGACCTTGTCCAGGGCGCGCAGCCGGGCGCCCAGCTCCTCGGCGGCCGAGAGCAGGGCGCGCCGGTGCCGGCCGGGGTCCAGCTCGTCGCGGGTGAAGGGGCGTTCGGCGGCCAGTGACCGGGAGACGGCGTCGGGCACGACCCGGCCGCGGTCGACACCGTTCGCCTTCTCGTGCAGCTCGCGTCCGGCGCGGGCGCCCACCAGCCGCTGGAGCGTGGACAGCGGGGCGGCGGCGACCCGGCCGAGGGTGTCCAGGCCGTATTCGCACAGGGTGCGGGCGGTCCTGGCGCCCACACCGGGCAGCGCGACGACGGGCTGTCCGGCGAGGAACTCCCGCACCTCGTCCTCGGCCACCGCGCGGGTCCGCCCCGGCCGGGCCTCCCGCAGCGCCATGCGGGCCGTCATCGGTCCGGGACCCGCGCCGATCACGCAGTCGACGCCGTGCAGGGCGAGGGCGCGCACCCGGATCACCGAGGCCAGTTCCAGCGCGGTGCGCCCGAAGTACCGTTCGGCGCCGCGCAGATCGGCCAGCGCCCCGTCCGGCGGCAGGGCCTGCACGACGGGGGTGAACTCCTCCAGCAGGCCGAGCAGCCCCGGCAGGGCCGCCTCGTACATCGGCGGCAGCTGGAAACGTACGCAGAGAATGGTCATCCCGCACTCCCCGGACTCTGGTGCCACAACTTCCTTCCCACCGCGGGCCCTTCGCCCGCGGGGCGCAGATCGGCCCAGGGGTGCATCTCGTACCCCGTGGGCATGCGGATCGTCCGCTCCTCCATCGGATCCCGGGCGGCCGAACCGGCCGGCGCGGGCAGCCCGTCCGAACCGGCCAGCCGCCTGCGGGCCGGCGCGTCGCCGTCGTCGGCGGCCCCGGAGCCGTTGCCGGCCGGGGCGGCGAGCCGCGCGGCGACCCCCTCCAGTCCCTCCTCCCGGCGGACCTCCAGCAGGTCGGCGAGGTTCCAGGCGGCGGAGCCGACCACGCTGAAGCTGCGCGGACCGCGCCGCTGCACCACCCCGCGCACCAGCAGCAGCCAGGAGTGGAAGACGGTGTGGGCGCAGGTGTCGTGCGAGTCGTCGAAGAACGCGAGGTCGACCAGGCCCGTGCCGTCGTCCAGGGTGGAGAAGATGACCCGCCGCCCGGAGCGGATGGGCGGGGTCTGGGTGGCCGCCTTGGCGCCCGCGACCAGCACCGTCTCTCCGTGCCGCACCTCGCGCAGCCGCCGCGCGGAGACCACGCCCAGCTCCTTGAGGAAGGCGCCGTGGTCGTCCATCAGATGGCGGGAGGCGTCCATGGACAGCACGCCGAGTTCGGCGCTGAGCTTCTCCGGCTCGGTGAGGTCGGGCAACCCGGCCGGGGCGGTCCGCCGGCCGCCGGACAGCGGAAGCTGGTCGCCGCGTCCGCCGCGGGCGCCGCGGTGCAGCTCGGTCAGGTGCAGTTGCAGGTCGCGGCGGTTGGCGCCGAACGCGTCGAGCGCGCCGACCTGGGCGAGCCGCCCGGCGAGCGGACGGCTGGGCCGGGCCCGCTCCCAGAAGTCGAGCAGCGAGGCGTACGGCCGGCCCTCGGCGATCCGCTCCGCCTCGGCCTCGCTGATGCCGTGCACGTCGGAGAGCGCCAGGCGCAGGCCCCACACCGGCTTCCCGCTCCTGGGGGCGTCCTTCGGTGCTCCCTTCACATCCCCCGAATCAGACACCAGTTCGATCCTGTGTGCGACCCCCGACTTGTTCACGTCCAGCGGCAGCACCGGCACCCCCCGCCGCCGGGCGTCCGCCAGCAGCAGCCGCTTCGGGTACATCCCGGGGTCGTGGGTGAGCAGCCCGGCGTAGAAGGCGGCCGGATGGTGCGCCTTCAGCCACGCCGACTGGTACGTCGGCACGGCGAAGGCGACCGCGTGCGCCTTGCAGAAGCCGTAGGAGCCGAAGGCCTCGACGATCTCCCAGGTCCGCTGAATCGTTTCCGCGTCGTAGCCCCGGGCCGCCGCGTGCTGGGCGAACCACACCTTGATCCGCCCCTGCGACTCCGGGTCGGACAGCCCGCGCCGCACCCGGTCCGCCTCGCCGCGCCCGCAGCCGGTCAGCACCGAGACGATGTCGATGACCTGCTCGTGGAAGACCACGACGCCGTACGTCCCCTTCAGCGCCTCCTCCAGGTCCGGGTGCGGGTAGCGCACCGGCGCCCGCCCGTGCCGTGCCTCGATGAACGGCCGCACCATGTCGGCGGCGACCGGTCCCGGCCGGAACAGCGAGATGTCCACGACCAGATCGTGGAAGGTGGACGGCTGGAGCCGCCCGACCAGGTCCCGCTGGCCCGGAGACTCGATCTGGAAGCAGCCGAGCGTCTCGGTCGACCGGATCAGCCCGTACGTCGCCGGATCGCCCTCCGGCACCGCGTCCAGGTCGATCCGCTCCCCCGTCGCCCGCTCCACCTCGCCGACCGCGTGCGCCATCGCCGACTGCATCCGCACGCCCAGCACGTCCAGCTTGAGCAGCCCGAGATCCTCCACGTCGTCCTTGTCGAACTGCGCCATCGGGAAGCCCTCGCCGCTGGTCGGCATGACCGGCGTACGGGAGAGCAGGGAGGCGTCGGACAGCAGCACCCCGCAGGGGTGCATGGCGACACCGCGCGGCAGCGCGTCGAGGGCCTCGACCAGCTCCCACAGCCTGCCGTACTTCTCCTTCTCCCCCGCCAGTTGCCGCAGTTCGGGCAGCTCCTCGAGCGCCGCGCGGGCGTCGCGGGCGCGGATGTGCGGGAAGGACTTGGCGACCCGGTCGATCTCGGCCGGGTCCATGGACAGCGCGGCGCCGACGTCCCGGATGGCGTGGCGCACCCGGTAGGTCTCCGGCATGGCGACCGTGGCGACCCGCTCGGCGCCGAACCGGCCGATGATCGCGCGGTAGACCTCGAGCCGCCGGGCGGACTCCACGTCGATGTCGATGTCCGGCAGCACCACCCGCTCCTTGGACAGGAAGCGCTCCATCAGCAGCCCGTGCTCGACCGGGTCGGCGTGCGCGATGCCCAGCAGATGGTTGACCAGCGAGCCGGCGCCGGAGCCCCGTGCGGCGACCCGGATGCCCATGTCCCGCACGTCGTCGACGACCTGGGCGACGGTGAGGAAGTAGGAGGCGAAGCCGTGGTGGGCGATGATGTCCAGCTCGTGGTGCATCCGCTCCCAGTACTCCCGGCGGCGGTCGTAGCCGCGCAGCACCATGCCCGCCGCCGCGCGGGAGGCCAGCGTCCGCTGGGCGGTGCGACGGCCGGCGCCGACCAGGTGCGGCTCGGGGAAGTGGACGCTGCCCATGCCGAGGTCGTCCTCGGGGTCGACCAGGCACTCGGCTGCCGTGGCCTGCGTCTGGTCGAGCAGCCGCAGGGCGGTCTCGCGGCGGAAGCCGGCGGCCTCCACGATCCGCTCGGCCGTCCCCAGCATGGCGCCCTGGTCCTTCAGCCAGGCCTCGCCCGGGTCCAGCCCTTCGGCCGGGTCGACCGGGACCAGCCGGCGGGCCGCGTCCAGCACGTCGGCGACCGGGCCGAGGCCGGGGTCGGCGTACCGGACGGCGTTGCTGAGCACGGGCCGTACCCGCTGCTCGGCGGCGAAGCCCAGGGTGCGGGCGGCCAGCCGCAGCGAGCCGGGGCCGGTGCCGGTGCGGCCGTGCCAGACGGCCTCCAGGCGCAGCGCGTCGCCGTACACCTCGCGCCAGGGGGCGAGCAGCCGGGCGGCGCGGTCGGGGCGTCCCGTGGCGAGGGCGCGGCCGACGTCGGAGTCGGGGCCGAGCAGGACGGTCAGTCCGTCGGCGTGGTTGTCCTCCCAGGCCAGTCGGGGCAGGCCGTCCGCGGTGTGGGCGGCGGAGACCAGCCGGCACAGGTCGGCCCAGCCGCGGGCGCCGTCCCGGGCGAGGAAGGTCACGCGCGGTGTCGACTCGTCGACGAAGGCGCCGCCGCGCACCGGGGTGCGGCGGCGGTCCCGGCGTACGGAGCTGTCGCCGGGGCCGGGAGCGGCTGCCGGGGGCGTCACCGCCAGCTCCGCGCCGAACAGCGGGCGGACGCCGGCCTTGGCGCAGGCCTTGGCGAAGCGGACGGACCCGGCGAGGGTGTCGCGGTCGGTGAGGGCGAGGGCGTCCATGCCGCGCTCGGAGGCGCGCTCGGCCAGCCGTTCCGGGTGGGAGGCGCCGTAGCGCAGGGAGAACCCGGAGACGGTGTGCAGATGCGTGAAACCCGGCACGCACACCTCCCGCACTCATGAGTCCCGACCGTCTATCGAACAACTGTTCCCAGTCACCTCACCCCCACCATAGACCAATTTTCGAATGAGTGTGCGACATCCGTTCGGCCCTGTCCCACCTGCGCAAACACCCGCTCCCCAGGACCGTGGGGACATGACACAGAGCACCGGCCCCGGGACCCGCCCGCGCCCGTTCCTCGGTGAGGTGCGCGACGCCGTCACCCCCCGGGCCACCCTGCTGGTGCTCGGCGTGATCGCGCTCATGCTGCTGTTCATCACCTCGTACGTGGGCGCCCTGCACCACCCGCAGCTGCGGGACGCGCCCGTCGGGGTCGTCGCGCCCCCGTCCGCGGCGCGGGAGACCGTAACCCGGCTGAAGGAGCTGCCCGGCTCGCCGCTGGACCCACGGGCGGTGGACGGCGCGGACACCGCCCGCCGGCAGATCGAGGCCCGGGACATCGACGGGGCCCTGGTGGTCGACCCCGAGGGGACCACCGACACCCTGCTGGTCGCCACCGGCGGCGGCACCGCGCTGGCCACCGCCCTGGAGCGGCTCTTCACCGAGGTGGAGCGGGACGAGCGGCGCACCCTGCGGGTCGAGGACGTCGCCCCCGCCTCCGCCCAGGACGCCAACGGTCTGTCGTCGTTCTACGTGGTGGTCGGCTGGTGCGTGGGCGGCTATCTGTGCGCGTCCATCCTGGCGATCAGCGCGGGCGCCCGCGCGTCCACCCCGCGCCGGGCGGTGATCCGGCTCGGCGCCATGGCCGTGGTCGCGGTGCTCGGCGGGCTCGGCGGCGCGCTCGTCGTCGGCCCCGCCCTGGACGCGCTGCCGGACGGTTTCGCGGGCCTGTGGGGGCTGGGCGCCCTGATCATCTTCGCCGTCGGCGCCGCCACGCTCGCGCTGCAGGCGGTCCTCGGGGTCATCGGGATCGGCGTGGCGATCCTGCTCGTGGTGATCCTGGGCAACCCGAGCGCGGGCGGGGCCCTGCCGGCGCCGCTGCTGCCGCCGTTCTGGGCGGCGATCGGACCGGCACTCCCACCGGGAGCGGGCACCTGGGCGGCCCGCTCGATCGTGTACTTCCGGGGCAACGACGTGACCGGCCCGCTGCTGGTCCTGTCCGCCTGGGCCGTGGCGGGGACCGCCGTCACCGTGCTGATGTCGGCGCTGCGCCGGCGTCCGGAGCCGGCGCGCACCGCACGAGGATCCGGTGCCTGAACGCGAGCGTCCCGCCCCTCCGCGCGGGAGGGGCGGGACGCCGTGCGGCCGGAGCGGGCTCAGCCGATCTGCGTACCGGTGGCCGACAGGGCCTCGGTCACGGGCTGGAAGAAGGTCGTGCCGCCCGAGGTGCAGTCGCCGCTGCCGCCGGATGTCAGGCCGACCGCCTTGTCGCCCGAGAAGAGCGAGCCGCCGCTGTCGCCGGGCTCGGCGCACACGTCGGTCTGGATCAGACCGTTGACGATGTCGCCGTTGCCGTAGTTCACGGTGGCGTCCAGGCCGGTGACCGTGCCGGAGTGGACCTGGGTGGTGGAGCCGCTGCGGGTCACCTGCATGCCGACGGCGGCCTCGGCCGCGCCGGAGATCGACTGCGAGGAGCCGTCGTACAGGTTCACCTGGCTCGGGTGCGCCACGTCGGCCGTGTACTTGACCAGGCCGTAGTCGTCGCCCGGGAAGCTGGACGCGGCGTTCTCACCGATGACCTGGCCCGAGGAGTCCGACCAGGTCGAGATCCCCTCGGTGCAGTGGCCCGCGGTGAGGAAGTGCGGCTCACCGCCCTTGGTCACGTTGAAGCCCAGCGAGCAGCGCCCGCCGTTGCCGGTGATGGCGTCGCCGCCCGCGATGAAGGGCTTGAACTCACCCTGGGTGCGCTGGAGCTCCACCGTGGTCCCGAGACCCTCGGCGACCTCGGTCAGCTTGGCCCACTCGGCCTTGGAGACCGTGCGGTCCGCCGTGACGACGACCTTGTTGGAGACCGGGTCGGTCACCCAGGAGGTGCCCGGGATGGTGGCGTCCTGCTGGAGCGTGGTGCGCGCGCTCTTCAGCTCGGCGAGCGAGTTCGCCACGACTCTGGCCTTCGCGCCGGCCGACTCGACGGTCCCGGCCGCGGCCTCGTCGAGCACGTTCACCACGAGGCTCTTGCTCTTCGCGTCGTAGTACGTTCCCGCCGCGTCGCCGCCCAGGTCCTGGAGCAGCGCCGAGGCGAGGTTTCCGGCCGCCTGGACCGAGAGGGTGCGGGGCGCGGCGTCGGCCGGGACCTCGCTGGCGTTCGCAGTCTGGAAGGTGACCGCGCCCGCGGCCAGTGCGGCGATGCCCGCACCCGCCATGACGGCACGGCGCCTGGGTATGCGTCGGTGCTTCAACTCACGTCCTCCTGTGGGGGGACGGCCCGGAGGGGTTGTGGGGACCTCGCCGGACCGGAAGGCGTACGGCCACGGGGGTGGAGCACAGAAAAAGCCACGCCCGCGCCGGTCGAACGCCGCCCACTCTTCCGAACGTCACAGGGAGCACACAAGGTCGACTTCCGGACGCGCGTACGTCAACGGCCGTGCGCCCTCTATGTCCTGACAGTTCATGGAGACGCGGGACGGTTCATACTGCAAACGTCACGCGGGGGTCACCGGGGGCACGCACCGCCCGTTCGGTCGCTGGCCGAAAATCAACCCTCCGCGGCGAGATCCGTCCGGCGTGCGGTGAGCGGGAGTTGCCAATCGCACCGGCCGCGGCGCCCGGCCCGGAACAGGGACGAGCCCCCGCACGCGGATCGCGTGCGGGGGCTCGTGGGGCTGCCGGCTCCTCGGGAGCCGTACCGGACCGGCCGTGCCGGCGGGGCGTCCTAGTAGACGCTGACCCCGTAGGCGCTCAGGGCCTCGGTCACCGGCTGGAAGAAGGTCGTGCCGCCGGAGGAGCAGTTGCCGCTGCCGCCGGAGGTCAGACCGTACGCGGTGCCGTTGCTGCCGTAGAGCGGGCCGCCGGAGTCGCCGGGCTCGGCGCAGACCGTGGTCTGGATGAGGCCGGAGACGATGTCGCCGCCGCCGTAGTTGACGGTCGCGTTGAGGGCGGTGACCCGGCCGCTGTGCGTGCCCGTGGTGGAGCCGTCACGGATGACGGTGGTGCCCACGCTCGGGGTGGCGGCGCGGGTGATGTCCACGCCGTTCGCGGTGCCGGGCCGGCTGACGGACCCGGTGTACCGGACGATGCCGTAGTCGTTGCCCGGGAAGCTGGATCCGGCCGTCGAGCCGATGGCCGTGGTGCGGGCGGAGTTGGAGTACCAGGTGCCCGCGCCGTCGGTGCAGTGACCGGCGGTCAGGAAGTAGTCGACGCCGCTGCTGCTGCGGACGTTGAAGCCGAGGGAGCAGCGCCAGCTGCTCGCGTAGATGGCGTCACCGCCCTGGATGAGCTTGGTGAACTTGCCCGGGGTGCGCTTGACGGTGATCGCCTCGGCGTCCTCCCCGGCCTGCTGCTTGATCTTGTTGATCTCGGCCTGGGAGACGGTGCTGTCGACGGTCACGACGACCCGGTTGGTCTTGCTGTCGACGGCCCAGGCGGTGCCGGGGACGTCGGCCTTCAGCACCGAACCGCTCACGCTCTTGAGCTCGGAGGAGCTGAAGGTGGTGGGGGTGTCGGCCGCGTTCGCGCTGGGGACCGCGATCGCGGCGGCGGCCACGAGGCCGGTGGAAACGGCGATCAGCCGAGTCCGTCTCGAGATGCCGCTCTGGGGGGTGGTGCGCTTGATCCTCACGTTTCGTTCCTCCACAAAGGAAGTTGGGGGCCCTCGTGGGGTTTGCGGGCCCGGTGAGGCGCAGTCAGCGGCCGGCGGACCGGATTCCGGACCCGACGTGCCCCTGACAAGCGCTGCGGCGAGTATTCGGCCGACCGACCGTTCGGCGCAAGGGTGCCTTTTGGCCTACGGATTAGGGACGACTGGTCGACTTGCTCCCCTCCAGGCCCTGCGTTACCGGTCGTCACACCAGGGTGACGACCGGTCGAACAACGATCGGGGTGGCCGAATCTCGCCCCCGGAGGGCCCACGGAGGGAACCGCGAGCGCGCCTGTCACGTCCGAGGCCGGCTCAGCAGTCGCAGCCGCAGTCGCACCCGCCGCAACAGCCGTCCTCCCCGCAACAACTGCAGCAGTCGCAGCACTCGCAGCAGTCGCAGTCGCAGTTGTTGAGGCAGCCCTCCTTGCGCTCACGCGTCCACGGGTCCTCGTAGGTCCCGCAGCAGAGCTGACAGGTGCAGGCGAGTCCCAGCCACACGGCGCACCCCGCCAGCAGCCCGCGCCGGTCCCGGCGCGGCGGTCCGGGCGGCGTGGGCCCGCCCGGCGCACCGGGAGCACCCGGAGGGGCGTACGGATGCGAACCGTGGGCACAGGAGGGCGTACCGAAGACACGCCGGACGGAGTCGGGGAGTTCATGCACGAGAAGCCGGTGGGCGAGAGAGCCGTCCGTGAACTCGACCTCGCGCAGCGCCAGCCGGATGCCGTGGACCGCGTCGTCGGCGAGCCGGCGGGCCTCGTCGAGCGAGGTGCCCGTGGCGGTGAGCGGGTTCCAGGCGCCGGAGGCGGCGTCGGCCTCCCGGTCCTCCACCGCGTCCAGCAGATGCGCGAGCCGCCCGAAGAGGCGCCCGGCCTCCGCGAGCGGTCCGGCGTTGTGCGGCCGCCCGGCGAGCACCGCGGTGTGCGCGAAGGCCGCCGCGGTCGCCGTCTCGGTCGGCTCGGTGACGGCGAGCACCGGGGTGCCGGGTCCGGCCAGCGACTCGACGCCGGTCTGCCGGTCCACCGCGTCGACCAGGACCGCGGTGTCGAACCCGACGTCGGAGCCGGTCCGGGCGCCCGCCCGGTCCCAGCTCGCCGCCACCCTGCGCGCGGCGAGCGCCACCGGCCGGCGGGCCAGCAGCCCGTCCCCGTCGGTGACATGGTCGCGCACCTTCGCGGAGGCGAGGACGAGGGAGACGGCCGCGGCCAGCCGCGCGCCCTCGCCCTGGGCGACGGACGCGGTGCGCATTCCGCGCAGCGGACAGGGGCCGGCGGTCCGGCGTCCCGTGCCGCCGCCCGGATCCGCCTGAGCCTCCGTCAGGACGGAGATCAGCAAGCCGTCGTAATTCGTGACGATCCGCGCGAGCTGCCCGTGGTCGCCGCGCAGGGCCAGACAGAGCCCGCAGAGATGGGCCGTCCACTGGGCGGTGAGTTTCTCGCCCAGCCGGTGGCGGCAGGGCCTGACGATCCCGAACACGACGTCCCCCCGTGCGTGTGTACGACGTTCGGCTGCGGCATCGTACCGGTCGCGGCGTTCACCCGGATGCGCCCCTCTTCACCCGTACGCTGCGTAGAATCATATTTCACTCACAGTCAGCAGCCGTTTGTGTCAGGGCCCTTGGGAAACCAGGACTCTCGACGGATTCGCTGTGCACCAGTACCGTCACAAACCCCCCGCGCGGCGTCTATCCACTTGGCGCACCCTCCGCATCATGGACGACCATAGGGATGCGGAAAGCACGAAAGACCGCTGTGAGAGGAGGCGTCCATGGGATCGGTACGCAAGGCGAGTGCCTGGCTTGGCCTCGTCGACGACAACGAAGACGAGCGTTACTACGACGACGACTACTCCGACGGGCCCGAGCCCGGGGAGGCCTGGGTCACCGATCCGCGGGTCAAGGTGGCCGCGGACGCCGCCCAGGAGCGGGGCCGCCGGATCGGCACGGTCACCCCGGACAGCTTCCGGGACGCCCGCGCCATCGGTGAGCTGTTCCGCGAGGGCGTGCCGGTCATCATGAACCTCACGGCCATGGACGCCGGCGACGCCAAGCGCGTCGTCGACTTCGCGGCGGGCCTGATCTTCGGTCTGCGCGGCTCCATCGAGCGGGTGTCCAACCGCGTGTTCCTGCTCAGCCCCGCCGACACCGAGGTGGTCAGTGGCGAGCCGGCCGCGCACCGCGCCGACGGTTTCTTCAACCAGAGCTGAGGCGGGGCCGCCGAGCCGGCCCCGCCCCCCGCGGGCCTGTCTACCGGAACGCGTCGATCCCGGTGAGGGCCTTGCCCAGCACGAGCTGATGCATCTCCACGGTGCCCTCGTAGGTGAGCACCGACTCCAGGTTCGTCGCGTGCCGCATCACCGGGTACTCCAGCGAGATCCCGTTGGCCCCGAGGATCGTCCGGGCCGTACGGCAGATCTCGATCGCCTCGCGCACGTTGTTGAGCTTGCCGAAGCTGACCTGCTCGGGACGCAGGCGGCCGGCGTCCATCCGCCGCCCCAGATGGTGGGCGAGCAGGATCCCCTTGTGCAGTTCCACCGCCATGTCGGCGAGCTTGGCCTGGGTGAGCTGGAAGCCGCCGATGGGCCGCCCGAACTGCTCCCGTGACTTCGCGTAGTCGACCGCCGTCTCGAAACAGCTCCGCGCGGCGCCCATCGCGCCCCACACGATCCCGTACCGGGCGTGCGACAGACAGCTCAGCGGGCCCTTCAGCCCCGTCACCCCCGGCAGCACCGCGTCGGCGGGCAGCCGTACGTCGTCCATGACCAGCTCGCTGGTGACGGAGGCGCGCAGGGACCACTTGTGCGTGATCTCCGGCGCCGAGAAGCCGGACGCGTCGGTGGGCACGGCGAAGCCGCGGATGCCCTCGTCGGTCTGCGCCCACACCACGGCGACCCCGGCCACGGACCCGTTGGTGATCCACATCTTCCGGCCGTTGAGCACCCAGTCGGCGCCGTCGCGTTTGGCGTAGGTGCGCATCGAGCCGGGGTCGGAGCCGTGGTCGGGCTCGGTCAGCCCGAAGCAGCCGATGACCTCGCCCGCCGCCATCCGGGGCAGCCACCGCTGCTTCTGCTCCTCGCTGCCGAAGCGGTGGATCGCGTACATGGCGAGGGAGCCCTGCACGGAGACCAGGGAGCGGATGCCGGAGTCGGCCGCCTCCAGTTCCAGGCAGGCCAGCCCGTACTGCACGGCGCTCGCCCCCGCGCAGCCGTAGCCGTCGAGGGACATGCCGAGCGCGCCGATCCCGCCGAGTTCCCGGGCCAGCTCCCGGATGCCGGGCAGCTCGCCCTTCTCGTACCAGTCCGCGACGTACGGCAGCACCCGGTCCGCCGCCCAGCCGCGCACCGTGTCCCGGATCGCCAGGTCCTCCGGCTCCAGCAGGTCGTCGAGGCCGAGGGGGTCGGCGGGGTCGAACGCGGGCGGCTTCGCGGACGCGGCCATGGGGGCACCCTCCGGGGGCTGGTCATCCGGTACGTCGACTAGCACTGCTAGTCGGGCTCGGGCCGACGTTACGACGCGCTCCCCCCGGCGTCCACCCCGGCCCGTGCCGGACGCCTCACACCGTGACGCCGGACCCCCGCGACTCCCGCGACTCGCGCTGCGCGGGCATCCGCACGGGGGCGTCCCCGGAGGGAGCCTCCTCCTCCGGGTCGCAGTGCATCAGGCGGGGCAGGCGCAGGGCCATCGCCGCGCCGGCCAGGAGCAGGCCCGCGCTGACCAGGAGCGTGACGTGCAGGCCGTGGACGAAGGAGTGGCGTGCGGCGAGCCGCAGCGCCTCCCCCGCGGGGCCGCCGAGCCGCGCCGCCACCTCGTAGGCCTCGCCGAGCGAGTGCGCCGCCGCGGCGGACGCCCGGTCGGGCACCCCGGGGACCTGGGAGAGGCCGGGCGCGTAGGCCGCGTTCATCACGCTGCCGAGCAGCGCGATGCCGATGCCGGCGCCGAGCTGGTAGGACGTCTCGCCGACGGCCGCCGCCCCGCCGGCCTGGTCCTGCGGGGCCTCGCTGAGCATCGACTCGTACGCGCCGAACAGGGTCGTCTCCAGGCCGAAGCCGAGCAGCACGAACCCGCCGAGCAGCAGCGGGGCGTTGTCCTCGCTTCCCATCGCGGTCAGCAGCACCACCGCCCCGGCCGTGAGGCAGAAGCCGAGGGAGACCATGCGGCGCGGGCCGAACCGGCGCAGCATCCGCGCGCCCGCCAGGCCCGCGGCCATCGCCGCGAACGTGAGCGGCACCAGCCGCAGCCCGGTCTCCAGCGGGGACAGCCCCAGCACCAGCTGGAGGTACTGCGCGGCGATCAGTTCAAGGCCCACCAGCGCGAGCATGGCCAGCACGATGCAGCCGACCGAGGTGCTGAACGCGGGCCGGGAGAACATCCGCAGGTCGAGCAGCGGGTGCTCGCGCCGCCGCTGCCGGCGGACGAACAGCACCAGCAGCGCGGCCCCGGCGGCCAGCGGCACCAGCGTGGCCGCGCCGAGGTCACCCGCGCCGAGCCGCTTCACGCCGAGGACCACCGCGAACAGCCCGGCGGCGGCCGTGAGCGCGCCGACCACGTCCCAGGGGCCGTCGCCGTCGCCCTTCGACTCGGGCAGCAGGATCCGCCCGACGGGCAGGCTGACCAGCATCAGCGGAATGTTGACCAGGAAGACCGAGCCCCACCAGAAGTGCTCCAGCAGGAAGCCGCCGAGCAGCGGTCCGACCGCGGCGCCCACGGCGGCGACGGCGCTCCAGACGCCGATGGCGAGCGCCCGCTCACGGCGGTCGGGGAAGACCTGGCGCAGGATCGACAGCGTGGCCGGCATGATCATCGCGCCGCCGACGCCGAGCAGCGCCCGCGCCACGATCAGCAGGTGCGCGTTGTCCGCGAAGGCCGCCATGGCCGAGGCCACGCCGAACAGGGTGTAGCCGAGGAGGAGGACGCGTCTGCGGCCGACCCGGTCGCCCAGGGTGCCGAACAGGATCAGCAGCGAGGCGCAGACCAGCGGATAGGCGTCGACGATCCAGAGCAGTTCCACCGCGCCGGGCTTGAGGTCCTCGGTGACGGCGGGGACGGCCACGTGCAGCACGGTGGCGTCGACGGCGACCAGCAGCAGGCTGACGCAGAGGACGACGAGCACCACCCACCGGTTGGCACCGGCCCCGGCCGCCCGACGGCGCAGCGCGGCGGCCGTGGTCGTCCCGGACATGTACGTACCTCCCAGAAGTTCCCTCGCGGTACCGCGGGCTCACGGGGTGGGGGACTCCCCCGTGCCTCGGCCGGAGAGGAGCGGTCGTCCCCGGCCCGCGCGGCGAACGGCGAGTGACACGTCAGAGTACGCGAGGGAACGCCGAGGTCGAGTGGCGGGCCTCTCAACCTCGCGGCCGATCGGTGTGGCGTACACCACTCCTTCCGTCCGGTTCCCGCGCCGACGCGGGCGGGCCGGTTCCGGGCCGGGTCGATAATCGGCGCGTGAACGATCTCGAGACGCGTGCCGTCGCGGCCCGCCCCGGAGCTCTTCGCCGGGCCGCCCCGGCGCTCCTCGGGTACGCCGCCGTGCGCGCCCTGGGCCTGGTCGTCCTGGCCCTGTGGAGCGAGGCGCGCGGCAAGAGCGCGCACACCTTGCTGACCGCCCGCTGGGACTCCCTCTGGTACACGAGGGTCGCCGAGCTGGGGTACGGCTACGAGGTGCGGCTGCCGAACGGCGACGTGCACTCCAACCTGGCGTTCTTCCCGCTGCTGCCGTGGCTGGAGCGGCTGGTGGCGGCGGTGTCCCCGCTGTCGCACGCCGACGGGGGGTTCGTGGTGAGCCTGCTCGCCTCGCTCGCCGCGGCCTGGGGGATCTTCGCGGTGGCCGACCGTCTGTACGGGCGGCGGGCCGGGGTGTGCGCGGTGCTGCTGTGGGCGGTGCTGCCGGTCGGGATCGTGCAGTCGATGGCGTACAGCGAGTCGCTGTTCACGGCGTTGGCGGCCTGGGCGCTGTACGCGGTGCTGACGGGGCGCTGGGTGACGGCGGGCCTGCTGGCGGGGCTGGCGGGGCTGACCCGGCCGGTGGGGCTCGCGGTGGTCGCGGCGGTGTGGGCGGCCGGGGTGGCCGCCTTCCTGCGGGAGCGCTCCGGCTCCTCCTTCGTGGGGGACGGCAGTACGGCGCCGGCGGGTGGCGCGCGCGGCGACGGCCGCGCCGGTCCCCCGCCCGGCGCCCCGCGTGCGGGCTCATCCGACGGCGCTCCGTCATCGCCGCACGCCCCCGGTGTGCGCCTGCGCCGGATGGCCGGGATGCTGCTCGCGCCCCTCGGTGCCGCCGGATACGTCCTGTGGGTCGGCGACCGGACCGGGGGCGGCCCGCTGGGCTATCTGGACGTGCAGGCCGGCTGGCGCAACGGCTTCGACGGCGGCTACGCCTTCGCCCTGTTCGTCGTCGGCCGGTTCACGTCCTTCCCGTCGGCCCTGGCCGGGGCCGCGCTGGTGCTGGGCGTGGCTCTGGTGGTGTGGCTCTACGTCCTGTGCGTACGGCAGCGGCAGCCGCTTCCGCTGCTCGTCTACGCCGGCACGGTCACCGCGCTCGCCCTGTGCGCGTCGAGCTACTTCGGGTCGAAACCGCGGCTGCTGATGCCGGCCTTCCCGCTGCTCCTGCCGCTCGCCGTGGCCCTGGCCCGGGCGCGGACGCGCCTGCTCGCGGCGGGGCTGGGGGCGGTCGCGGCGGCATCGGCGGCGTACGGCGCCTTCTGGCTGAACGGGTCCGGACCGCCCTGATCCCGCCACGCGGCCGGCCGGTGAGCGGGACGGGAATTCCGCGCGAGCCCCGGGTGAACCAATTCGGACGGCCGATAAACCCGGCGCACGACATGCCCAAAACAATTGCGCGCGGGGGTTCGGATTCGCCGGAAATAAAGACCCGGCTGAGAGGAATGCCACATCACATCGTCATCACAAAGCCGCTGAATCGTCGGGGCCGCACACTCACTCGCTGTAACGTCGATTGGGTGCGTACCGAACGGAGTCACACCCGTCTGGACCGGGTGTTCGCGAGGCTGGACCGTGAGCCGGAGCGACCGGCCCACGTCGGCATGCCGCGAATGAGCCGGCACCGGATCGTGCTCCTCGGCGCGACCCTGGCCTTCTACGCGGCGATCGTGTGGGCCGTGGTGGCCACCTCCTGGCTGGTCCGTCTGGACTGGCAGGTCATGTTCTTCCGCCCCTACCAGCAGTGGCCGGAGCTGCACGCCTTCGTCGACTACTACGTGGTGCTGGGCCAGCGCGGCCCCACCGCCGTGATGGTCGCCGCCTGGCTCGGCTGGCGCTCCTGGCGGCAGCACACGCTGCGTCCGCTGCTCGCCCTCGGCGTCTCCCTGCTGCTGCTCAACGTCACGGTGGGCGCCGCGAAGTACGGCATGGGGCGGCTCGGGCCGCACTACGCGACCGAGATCGGCTCGAACGAGATGTGGCTCGGCGGGGATATATTTCCGAGCGGTCACACCGCGAACGCCGTGGTGACCTGGGGAATCCTGGCCTATCTGGCCTCCACCCCGCGGGCCCGCCGCTGGCTTTCGGCGCTGTCCGCGGTGACGTCCCTGGGCGTCGGCCTGTCCACCGTCTACATCGGCACCCACTGGCTGAGCGACGTGCTGCTGGGCTGGGCCGCGGGCCTGCTGATCCTGCTCGCGCTGCCCTGGTTCGAGCCGCTGATCGCGCGGGCCGAGGCCCGGATCCTCGCCGTGCGGGACCGGCTGCGCGACCGCCGCGGGGCCAAGGCCCCGGTGCCCGCCCCGGCGGGCCGCCCCGTCGTGGTCCGTCCGCTCGCCGAGCGCGCCGCCGACACCGTGCACGAGCCGGTTCCCGCCGGGCGCGCGGCCCGGTCGCCGGTCTATCTCGCGCCCGGCCCGCACACCAGCCGTGCCGAACGCTCCCCGGTGACGCCCGTCGGCAGCAGGCGCCCGCAGCACACCGACCGCCACCCGCGCGGGACGACACCGGCGCCACGCCCCTGAGCGACGCCTGACACGCCGACGGCCCCGGTCCTCCACCTGAGGACCGGGGCCGTCGGCGTGTCTCAGCCTGTCTCAGCCCTTCCAGGCCCGCGCCACCCGGCCGTCCCTCACCTCGAAGTTCAGCCGGCCCACGCGGTACTCCATGGTGACGATCGTCCCCGGCGCCAGGGCCCGCACCGAGGACCAGCCGCGCTCACGCGCGAGGTGCTCGGCCCGGTCGGCGGCGAGGCCGACATAGGCGTCCGGGTTGTCGCTGGGTTCCCTGGGGGGTGTCGGAATGGGTGCCATGCGGCCACGCTATGCCCTGGCCCGGAAACGGGGAAGTCCGCACCGGAAGCCGGGGCCCGGGACCCTCCGCGGTCACACTTGTGTCACAGGATCACGACGGCGCCGTACGGGCGGGGGTCACCCGAAAGAGCGGTTCCGTACGCCGTCCGCCGTCATTCGACGGGAATTCCAAGGTGCCTGGTCGTCGCCCTGACAAACCCCGAAAGAATTGTGTCGTGTGAGGTATCCGGGAGCGCTTCCGCGGCACATTCCCGGACGGGCGCGGTCGGTCCGTGAAACGGATGTGCACAAGAAATGCGCATGTTCGTCACATGGGCCGGCATGCCCTCCCCCGGCGGCCGGCGGTCGGCGGGCCGGAGGGGCGAGGGTCCCTCCGGACGGCCGGAGGGACCCGGGTGCGCGGGCGAGCGGGCGCCTCAGAGGTCGAGCCGCTGCCCGGGCACGATCACGTCGGGATCGTCGCCGATGACGTCCCGGTTGGCCGCGTACAGCCGCTGCCAGTCCGTCCCGTGCCGGGCGGCGATGGCGCTCAGGGTGTCGCCGGGGCGGACAACGCAGTCGCCTCGGGAGACGCCCCGGCCCGGGTCGGCGGACGTGCACCCGGGGGCTCCCTGTGCCGTGCTCCGCTGCGTCGCGGCCGGCTTCTGCTCGGCCTTCTTCGCGGGCGCGGGGTCCGCGGCGGGGGCGGGCCCCGACGCCCCGGCGCGGGCGCCGCAGATGGGCCAGGCCTCCCAGCCCTGGGCGCGCTGGACCTTGGTGGCGATCTCGATCTGCTGGGCCTTGCCGGCCCGGTCGGCCGTCGGGGCGTACGCGGTGCCGCCGAAGGCGCGCCAGGTGGAGGCGGAGAACTGGAGCCCGCCGTAGTAGCCGTTGCCGGTGTTGATGTGCCAGTCGCCGCCGCTCTCGCACTGGGCGATGCGGTCCCACACCCCGTCGTCCGCGGCCGCGGCGCCGCCGGCCGCGGCGAGCAGTCCGAGCGGTGCGAGCAGGGCCGCGCCGGCCAGGACGGCCACCGGACGGGCCCTGCGGGCGTCACGACGGGAGTTGTCGGCACATGCGGACATGGAAGTCCTTCCCCGAGGACTCGGGCTGCCCCTGGCGGGACGCCGCCCGGCGCGTCGTCGGACACGCGGGCCGCGACCGCCCCGTCCGCCGTCGGGGCCGTACGAAGGGTGGTGCGTCGGTGGTGCGGTCGGCGGACGTACCCGAGCGGTGCTCGTTGCACCCGGCGGAGGAATGTAAGGAGCCGCCGGTGCCGGGATCAACCAACGGCCCGTCGTGCCTGGCCAGTTGCGACTTACCCGGGGTATCGGCGATTTCCGGCCACCCATTTCATTGCGCGATTTCCGGATTTGTCGACCATGGCGCGGAGCGAGTTGTGAGGCACCTCACCCCGTCAAGCCCCTTGCGCTTGCGGGGTGTTGACGTTGAGTGCCGGATTCCGCACCTGCTGTGACCCTGCGCGCTGGATGGTTCGATTCCGTTCGCCGTAAGGCGTGACTCCCGCCACAGATCGCCCGTTGTCTTCTTCATGAGCCGGGGACCCACCCGGACCACGGGCCGGGAGCCACCCGGCCTCGCCACGCACCGCATCCCCGAGGGAGCCACCCGTGCCGCGCATGCTCGACGTCAGCGACGAGGTACGCGCCGAGATCGGCGACGAAGAAGCAGCCCGCCTGCTCGCCGGAGAGTCCGCCCCGGGCAGTTACGACTGCACCTCCTGCCGCACCCCGGGCGACTCGGAGCAGGAGCGCACCAGCACCGTCCTGTTCATCGGTGACGAGACCGCCGTGCTCGCCTTCGCCCACGCCACCTGCCTGCCCTCGCAGGTCGTCCAGGTCACCGAGGAACAGCTCCAGGGCGCCGTGCGCTCCATCGGCGCCGTCGGCGCGGAGTCCCAGCAGCAGGTGCCGCAGACGCATCAGCCGCAGTACGTCCAGCAGCCGCAGCACGTCCAGCAGCCGCATCAGTCGCAGCAGCCCTCGAACCTCGTGCCCGAGCAGGCCGTGCTGGGGGTGACCAGCGGGCTGGTGCTGATCCAGAACGAGCTGCACCCGGCCCTGGTGGTGGAGCCGACCGCCCCGGTCGCCCGGCCCGGCACGCTCGGGTCCGGCGACGACTTCCTGCCGCTGCTGATCGAGCAGGGCTTCATGCCGCTGACCGAGCTGGCCGCCGTGCCCCCGGTGCTGCACGGGTGGTCGGTGCTGCTCGCGGCGGGGCAGCTGCACGCCGTTCTCCAGCCGAACCCGAACGGCGGCCGTCCGGTGGCCTGGTGGCAGGCGCACCAGCCGCTGCAGGTCACCGACGGGTGGCGGGCGGCGGCGAACAAGCATCAGCAGGTGCTGATGTTCGCCGCACCCGTCGGCTCCATCGGGCGTCAGCCCCGGGAGGATCTGATGCGGGACGCGCTGGACAAGGCCGCGGCCGACGGGAAGCTGGTGGCCGCAGCGTTGCCGCTCGCCGGGATCTGAGGCGGGGGCGCGTTCGGCCGTGCGCCGGCTGACGGTGCGCGGCGAGCGCGGTGACGGGGGTGCTGCCTGCGAAAACCCGAGGTGGGCCGCATCCCTTGGGGCACGGGGTCGTTTGGAGATACGTGCACGCATATGACGCTCCCCGCCGCCAGTCCCTCGCCTCGGTCCCCGCACCCGTGCGCCCGGCGCAGGACTCCCGGAGCGGCCACTCGGCCACGCCGATCTACGACGCTCTCTACGCCGAGTACGTCAAGTCCTTCCGTACGCTGCCGGGCGACCGCAGCGGCGAGGAGGACTGGGGCTTCACCGCCTTCGGGAACATCCCGCACAGTACGGGCGCGTACCGTGGCCACAGTCCCGGGTCGTTCAGCGCGTCCCTCGTCCGTCCCGCCGTCGAGCCGCCGCAGTGGCAGCGCGTGGGCCCGGTGGGCCGCGGGACGAACGAGATGCGCCATGTGCCGGCCGGGCTGCCCCCTGCCCCCCGCGGCGGCGTCTGACCGGACATGGCGAAGGGGCGGTCCCGATCACGGGACCGCCCCTTCGCCATGTCCGGCTACTTCTTCCGCCCGCGCTTCTCCCGCACCCGCACCGAGATGTGGATCGGCGTGCCCTCGAAGCCGAACTCCTCGCGCAGCCGGCGCTCGATGAAGCGCCGGTAGCCCGCCTCGATGAAGCCGGAGGCGAACAGCACGAACCGCGGCGGCCTGGTGCCGGCCTGGGTGCCGAACAGGATGCGCGGCTGCTTGCCGCCCCGCACCGGGTGCGGGTGGGCGGCGACCAGCTCGCCGAGGAAGGCGTTCAGGCGGCCCGTCGGAACCCGGGTCTCCCAGCCCTCCAGCGCCGTCTCGATCGCCGGGACCAGCTTCTCCATGTGGCGGCCGGTGCGCGCCGAGACGTTGACCCGCGGCGCCCAGGCGACCTGGCCGAGCTCCGTCTCGATCTCCCGCTCCAGGTAGTAGCGGCGCTCCTCGTCGAGGGTGTCCCACTTGTTGAAGGCGAGGACGAGCGCGCGGCCCGCCTCGACGGCCATGGTGACGATGCGCTGGTCCTGGACCGAGATGGACTCGGCGGCGTCGATGAGGACGACGGCCACCTCCGCCTTCTCGACGGCCGCGGCGGTGCGCAGCGAGGCGTAGTAGTCGGCGCCCTGCTGGAGGTGGACCCGCTTGCGGATGCCCGCCGTGTCGACGAACTTCCAGGTCTTGCCGCCCAGTTCGATCATCTCGTCGACCGGGTCGCGGGTGGTGCCGGCGAGTTCGTTGACGACGACCCGCTCCTCCCCCGCGACCTTGTTCAGCAGCGAGGACTTGCCGACGTTGGGGCGGCCGATCAGGGCGACGCGGCGCGGACCGCCGACGGCCGTGCCGAAGGTCTGGGCGGGCGCCTCGGGCAGCACCTCGAGGACCTGGTCCAGCATGTCGCCGGTGCCGCGGCCGTGCAGCGCGGAGACCGGGTGCGGCTCGCCCAGGCCCAGGGACCACAGGTAGGCCGCGTCGGCCTCGCCGCTCGGGCCGTCCACCTTGTTGGCGCACAGCACGACGGGCTTGCCCGCCTTGCGCAGCAGGCGGACCACGGCCTCGTCGGTGTCGGTGGCGCCCACCTTGGCGTCCACCACGAAGACGACCGCGTCGGCGGCGTCGATGGCGTACTCGGCCTGGGCGGCGACGGAGGCGTCGATGCCGAGGACGTCCTGCTCCCAGCCGCCGGTGTCGACGACCTTGAAGCGGCGGCCCGCCCACTCGGCCTCGTAGGTGACCCGGTCGCGGGTGACGCCCGGCTTGTCCTCGACGACCGCCTCACGGCGGCCGATGATGCGGTTCACCAGGGTCGACTTGCCGACATTGGGGCGGCCGACGACGGCGAGCACCGGAAGCGGACCGTGGCCCGCCGCCTCGATGGCGCCCTCGACGTCCTCGAGGTCGAAGCCCTCCTCCGCGGCGAGCTCCATGAACTCCGCGAACTCGGCATCGCCCAGCGCCCCGTGATCGTGCTCGTGCGCAGCGTCGTGCGCGTCCGAGCCGCCGGGCTCGATGTGGTCGTTCATGAAGTCCGTACCTCGTCGTTCATCGTGGTGATCGGTGGAGCCCCGCGGGGCGGAGATCCACTACTCAAAGTGTCGCTCAGCGGCCGGTGAGACGCCTGGCGTTCTCCAGGTGGGCCGTGAGCTGCTTCTGGATGCGTGCCGTTGCCTCGTCGAGCGCCTTGCGCGTACGTCTCCCGCTGCCGTCGCCCGCGTCGAACGGGTCGCCGAAGACGACATCGACGCGGGAGCGCAGCGGGGGCAGTGCCTTTATCAACCGGCCGGGCCGGTCGGAACTTCCCAGGACGGCGACCGGCACGATCGGCGCCCCGCCGCGCACGGCGAAGTACGCGAGCCCGGCGCGGATCGAGGCGAAGTCGCCCTCGCCGCGGGTGCCCTCGGGGAAGATGCCGAGGACGCCGCCCCGCTCCAGCACGCCCAGCGCACGCGCGATCGCGGTGCGGTCGGTGGAGTGCCGGTCGACCTTCACCTGGCCGATGCCGGTCAGGAACGGGTCGAGCGGGCCGACGAACGCCTCCTTCTTGATCAGGAAGTGCGTCGGCCGGGGCGACACGCCCATGACCATGGGCCCGTCGATGTTGTGCGCGTGGTTGACGGCGAGGATCACCGGGCCGGCCGCGGGGACCCGCCAGGAGCCCAGCACCCGCGGCTTCCACAGCCCGTACATCAGGCCGACGCCGATGCGCCGCCCGACCTCGGCGCCCCGCAGCGAGGGAACGTCGGTCACTTCCCCGCCCGCTTCTCCTCGACGAGGGTGACGACACACTCGACGACCTGCTGCAGGGTCAGGTCGGTGGTGTCCACCTCGACCGCGTCGTCGGCCTTGGCCAGCGGGGAGGTCTTGCGGCTGGAGTCGGCCGCGTCCCGTTTGATCAGGGCCTCGCGGGTGGTGTGCAGGTCGGCGCCCTTGAGCTCGCCGCTGCGGCGGGCGGCGCGGGCCTCCGGGGAGGCGGTGAGGAAGATCTTCAGGTCGGCGTCGGGGAGCACGGTGGTGCCGATGTCGCGGCCCTCGACGACGATGCCGGTGACGGCGGAGGCGGCTATGGCGCGCTGCAGCTCCGTGATCCGGGCGCGCACCTCGGGCACCGCGCTGACCGCGCTGACCTTGGAGGTGACGTCCTGCTCGCGGATCGGACCGGACACGTCCACCCCGTCGACGGTGATCGTCGGCTCCGTGGGGTCGGTGCCGGAGAGGATCTCGGGCTTGGCGGCCGCGGCGGCGATCGCGGACGGGTCCGCCGTGTCGATGCCGTTGTTCACCATCCACCAGGTGATCGCCCGGTACTGGGCGCCGGTGTCCAGGTAGCTCAGGCCGAGCTGCGCCGCCACGGCCTTCGACGTGCTCGACTTGCCCGTGCCGGAGGGACCGTCGATGGCGACGATCACGGGCTTGGCGGCGCCGTTTTCCACGGAGGAACACCTTCCTGGTGCGGTGGGGTGGGGTGTGCGGGGCGCGGACACGCCCCGCACCAGATTACTGGCTCCCCGGAACCCCTCCGACATGCGGACGCCCTCCCCGCCCGCGGGGGCGGGCGGGGAGACGGGGGTCACTGCCGGATCGCCCAGCCCCGCTCCCGCAGCGCGGCCGTGAGAACCGGGGCGGCCTTGGGCTCGACCATGAGCTGGATGAGGCCGGCCTGCTGTCCGGTGGCATGCTCGATGCGGACGTCCTCGATGTTGACCCCGGCGCGCTCGGCGTCGGCGAAGATGCGGGCGAGCTGGCCCGGCTGGTCGTCGATGAGCACGGCGACGGTCTCGTAGACGCGCGGCGCGGAGCCGTGCTTGCCGGGAACGCGGACCTGGCCGGCGTTGCCGCGGCGCAGCACGTCCTCGACGCCGGTGGCGCCCTCGCGGCGCTTGTGCTCGTCGGAGGACTCCAGCGCGCGCAGGGCGCGGACGGTCTCCTCCAGGTCGGCGGCGACATCGGTGAGCAGGTCGGCGACCGGTCCGGGGTTGGCGGAGAGGATGTCGATCCACATCCGCGGGTCGGAGGCGGCGATCCGGGTCACGTCCCGGATGCCCTGGCCGCACAGCCGTACGGCGGCCTCGTCGGCGTGCTCCAGGCGGGCGGCGACCATGCTGGACACCAGGTGCGGCATGTGGGAGACGAGGGCCACGGCGCGGTCGTGGGCGTCGGCGTCCATGACGACCGGCACGGCACGGCAGTGCGACACCAGTTCCAGGGCGAGGTTGAGGACCTCGGTGTCGGTGTCGCGGGTGGGGGTGAGGACCCAGGGGCGGCCCTCGAAGAGGTCGCCGGTGGCGGCCAGCGGGCCGGACTTCTCCCGTCCTGACATGGGGTGGGTGCCGAGGTAGGGGGTGAGGTCGAGTCCGCGCGCCTGGAGCTCGCGGCGCGGTCCGCCCTTGACGCTGGCGACGTCGATGTAGCCGCGGGCGACGCCGCGCCGCATCGCGTCGGCGAGCACGTCGGCCACGTGCGCGGGCGGTGCGGCGACGACGGCGAGGTCCACCGGCCCGTCGGGCGCCTCGTCGGTGCCGGCGCCGAGGGCGGCGGCGGTGCGGGCCTGCTCGGGGTCGTGGTCGGCGAGGTGGACGGCGACGCCCCGCTGGGACAGGGCGAGGGCGGCGGACGTGCCGATCAGTCCGGTGCCGATGACGAGGGCGGTTCTCACTGGGCGATGTCCTTGCGGAGGGCGGCCGCGGCGCCGAGGTAGACGTGGGCGACGTCGGAGCGGGGCCGGTCGGACTCGATGTGCGCGAGGAGGCGGACGACGCGGGGCATGGCGCCCTCGACGTCGAGTTCCTGCGCGCAGATGAGGGGCACGTCGGCGATGCCCAGCTTGCGGGCGGCGGCGGCCGGGAAGTCGCAGTGCAGGTCGGGCGTGGCCGTGAACCAGACGCTGATCAGGTCGTCGGTGTGCAGTCCGTTGCGCTCCAGTACCGCGGTGAGCAGGGCTCCTACCCGCTCCGCCATGTGTCCGGCCTCGTCCCGCTCCAACTGGACGGCCCCCCGGACCGCGCGTACCGCCACGACGATGCTCCTTGCTGACGTGCGTAAAGGCTGTTCGGTCGTCCAGCGTAGTCAGCCGCGGGCCGGACCGGCGCGGGGCGACCGCCCGCTGAGACGGCCGGACGGTGGACGGAAATGCGGTTCGCCGGGCGTGATCCACCGCGTACGCTCCCGGGCATGCGCCCCGAGAGCCTGGTCACGGACCACACGATCTACGCCTGTGTCATGGGCTCCCGTGCCTTCGGTCTGGCCACGGAGGGCAGTGACACCGACCGCCGGGGCGTGTTCCTGGCGCCCACTCCCCTGTTCTGGCGCTTCGAGAAACCGCCGACGCACGTCGAGGGGCCGGCGGTGGAGCAGTTCAGCTGGGAGCTGGAGCGCTTCTGCGCGCTGGCGCTGCGCGGCAACCCGAACGTCCTGGAGTGCCTGCACTCCCCGCTGGTCGAGTACGCCGACGCCACCGGCCGCGAGCTGCTGGCGCTGCGCGACGCGTTCCTCTCCCGCAAGGTCCACGAGACGTTCGTCCGGTACGCCCACGGCCAGCGCCGCAAGCTGGACGCCGACGTCCGCACCCACGGCGCCCCGCGCTGGAAGCACGCCATGCACCTGCTCCGCCTGCTGATGACCGCCCGCGACCTGCTGCGCACGGGCGTCCTCACGGTCGATGTGGGCGACCGCCGCGAGGGCCTGCTCGAGGTGAAGCGCGGCGAGGTGCCGTGGGCCGAGGCGGAGGCCCGCATGAACCGCCTGGCACGGGAGGCCGAGGAGGCGGCGGCGCGCAGCCCGCTCCCGGAGGAGCCCGACCGGCGCCGCGTGGAGGACTTCCTCGTCCGCGCCCGTCGCGCGTCAGCCCTCCAGCCGTACCCGGACGAGAAGGTCGTGCAGGGCGTCGTGTCCCCCGGGCGCGTCGGGCAGACCTGACGCGGCCTGTGCCGCGTCCAGCACCCCGTGCAGCCGCTCCACGTCGTCCCGCACCCGGTCGTGGTCGACGTCGGCGCCCCCGTGCTCCCGCTCCGCCTTGGCGTCGATCAGCTCCGGCAGGTACGCCGGGGCCTCCGGCACCTCCCCGGCCAGCGTGGGCAGATGCGCCCGCACCTCCCCGGCCCGCATCAGGTGGATGCCGGTGAGCAGCACCCGGAAGGTGTACAGCAGCGGTTTCAGCTCGCCGTTCCTCTCGAACAGCCGCCATTGGGTGCCCGCGAACCCCCGGTAGTGGTGGGCGTGGTGGCTGGTGAACACCCCGGGCGCCAGTGCGACCAGTTCCCGGTGGGCCTCGGTGGTGTGCACGACCAGCGGGGAGAGCAGCTGTTCCAGCACGTAGCCGTTGCGCCGCAGCATCAGGCGGACGAACTTGCGCAGGTCGTGGGTGACCAGGTCCATCTCGACGCCGTCGCGCACCCACATCCTGGAGCGGGTCTCGTCCGGTTCGCGCAGTCCGACGAGGGCGGCGGCCGGCAGCAGGTGGGCGCCCCGCAGGTCCACGTCCGAGTCACGGGACGGGAAGCCGTACAGGTGCGCGCCGGAGACCGTGGCGAACAGCACCGGGTCGGGCTGCTGTGCGATCACCGGGCGCAGGTCGAGGTCGAGGGTGTCGGTCATCGCTCAAGCGTCCCAGAGCGTGCCGAGGGTCAGCAGTTCGTCGCGGTACTCGATGCGGGACGCCCAGTCGGCGGGCCAGGCGTCCGCGCCCAGGTAAGCGCCCGCGAAGGCGCCCGCCAGGCAGGCGATGGAGTCGGAGTCGCCGGAGGTGCAGGCGGCGCGGCGCAGGGCCGTCAGGGGCTCGTCGACGAAGAGGAGGAAGCAGAGCAGGCCGGTCGCCAGGGCCTCCTCGGCGACCCAGCCCTCACCGGTGGCCTTGCACGGGTCGGTCTCCGGGGAGACGGTCCGCACGGCCTCCTGGAGGCGGCCCAGGATCTCCAGGCACTCGTCCCAGCCGCGCGCGATGAACTGCTCCGGGGAGGCGTCTCCGGCGCGGGTCCACAGGTCGCCGAGCCAGAACTCGTGGTAGCGGGTGCGGTTCTCGTAGGCGTAGGAGCGGAGCAGCCCGATCAGGCCGGTCGGTTCGGCGCCCTCGGCGAGCAGCCGTACGGCGTGCGCGGTGAGGTCGGAGGCGGCGAGCGCGGTGGGGTGGCCGTGGGTGAGGGCGGACTGCAGCTGGGCGGCCCCGGCGCGCTGTTCGTCGGTGAGGCCGGGGGCCAGGCCGACGGGGGCGACGCGCATGTTGGCGCCGCAGCCCTTGGAGTGGATCTGGCTGGCGTCCTGCCAGGGCCGGTCGTCGCGGGACAGCAGGTGACAGGCGCGCAGGCAGGTGTTGCCGGGGGCACGGTTGTTCTCCGGGGAGCGCCACCACTCCACGAACTCCTCGCGCACCGGGCGCTCCAGGCGCTTCGGGCCGAGCGTCCCCCGGTCCATGGCGGTGCGCAGGCCCCGCCCGAGGGCGAGCGTCATCTGCGTGTCGTCGGTGACGATCGCCGGCTTCGGCAGGTCCAGGGAACGCCAGTCGCCGTACATGGCGAGGATCGAGGGGACGTCCTTGAACTCGGTGGGGAAGCCCAGCGCGTCCCCGAGGGCGAGTCCGGTGAGCGCTCCGGTCGCGGCGCGCTTGGTGACGGCGGTCGTGGTCATGCGGGACGTCCTTCCGGGGTCGGCCGGAGCAGCGGCGGGTGGAGGGCGGCGGCGGTGCCCGCGCGGTACAGCGCGGCGGGCTTGCCCCGGCCGCCGGTGAGGCGCGCGGCGCCGGGGACGGCTTCGACGAAACCGGGGGTGGCGAGGACCTTGCGCCGGAAGTTGGGGCGGTCCAGGGCCGTGCCCCAGACGGTCTCGTAGACCTGCTGGAGCTCTCCGAGGGTGAACTCCGGCGGGCAGAAGGCGGTGGCGAGGCCGGTGTACTCGAGCTTGGCGCCGATCCGGTCCCGCGCGTCGGCGAGGATCCGGTCGTGGTCGAAGGCGAGATCCCGCGCCGCCTCGTACGGGGTCCAGCGGGCCTGGGCCGCGTCGCCGCCGCCGTGCGCCTCGGGGGCGTCGGGCAGCAGCGCGGCGAAGGCGACGGACACCACGCGCATCCGGGGGTCCCGGTCCGGCTCGCTGTAGGTGCGCAGCTGCTCCAGGTGCAGCCCGGTGACGTCCGTGAGACCGGTCTCCTCGCCCAGTTCGCGCCGGGCGGCGCGCTCCGCGGACTCGTCGGGCCGCAGGAAGCCCCCGGGCAGCGCCCAGCGGCCGGCATACGGCTCCTGGCCGCGTTCGACGAGCAGGACGTGCAGCGTGCCCTCGCGGATGGTGAACACGGCGAGGTCGACGGTCACGGCGAAGGGTTCGAAGGCGTGCTTGTCGTAGCCGTCCAGCACGACGTCCACCCCCTTTAATAGTCAGTACGACTATTAAAGGGGGTGGACGCGTGGGAGCACAAGCCCCTAGAGGTCGACCTCCTTCATCAGCATGCCGACCTCGGTGTTCGACAGCCGCCGCAGCCAGCCCGACTTCTGGTCGCCCAGGGTGATCGGCCCGAAGGCGGTGCGCACCAGCTTGTCGACCGGGAAACCGGCCTCCGCGAGCATGCGGCGCACGATGTGCTTGCGGCCCTCGTGCAGGGTCACCTCGACGAGGTAGTTCTTGCCGGTCTGCTCCACCACCCGGAAGTGGTCGGCGCGGGCGTACCCGTCCTCGAGCTGGATGCCGTCCTTGAGCCGCTTGCCCAGGTCGCGCGGGATCGGCCCGACGATGTGCGCCAGGTAGGTCTTCTTCACCCCGTACTTGGGGTGGGTCAGCCGGTGCGCCAGCTCGCCGTGGTTGGTGAGCAGGATGACGCCCTCGGTCTCGGTGTCGAGCCGGCCGACGTGGAAGAGCCGGGTCTCGCGGTTGGTGACGTAGTCACCGAGGCACTGGCGGCCCTCCGGGTCCTCCATGGTGGAGACCACCCCGGCGGGCTTGTTCAGCGAGAAGAACTGGTACGACTGCGTGGCCACGGTCAGGCCGTCGACCTTGACCTCGTCCTTCTCCGGGTCGACCCGCTTGCCCTGCTCCAGCACGATCTCGCCGTTGACCTCGACCCGTGCCTGCTCGATCAGCTCCTCGCAGGCGCGCCGGGAACCGTAGCCGGCCCGGGCGAGCACCTTCTGCAGCCGCTCGCCCTCCTGCTCGGCGCCCGGGAAGGTCTTGGGCAGCTTGACGTCCTTCCTGCCCGCGTACCGCTCCCGGTTGCGCTCCTCGGCCCGCGCCTCGTACTCGCGGGACGTCGCCGGGACCGAGCGGCCCCGCTGCAAGGGCTTCTTCGGCCCGCCCTTGGCGCCTCCGCGCGCCCCGGGCCCACGGCCCGACTTGGGTCCCTCCTGGGAGGCGCCGGGGCCCACGTCGTAGCGCCGCTCCTCCGGGCGCGGCCTCTTCGGACGACCGCCCTGCCGGTCGTCGCGGTTGTTGCCGGCGCCGCGGTGATCACCACGGCCACCGCCGCTCCCGCCGCGGCCGCCGCTGTTGCCACCACGGCTCCCGCCGTTGTTTCCGCTGCTGTTCCTGCCGCTGCTGCTTCGCATCAAAGTTCCGTCTTGTCGTCTGCGTCCTCGGAATCCGGGGCGTCCGGATCGAACGACGGGACCCCTTCCAGTGTCTCGGCCTCGATCGCCTCCGCCTCCGGGAGGAAGGGCGCGAGCTCCGGGAGCTCGTCCAGACCGCGCAGGCCCATCCGCTCCAGGAAGTAGTTCGTCGTCGTGTACAGGATCGCACCTGTTTCGGGTTCCGTGCCCGCCTCCTCGATCAGACCCCGCTGGAGGAGGGTGCGCATCACGCCGTCGCAGTTGACTCCGCGCACGGCGGAGACGCGGCTGCGGCTGACCGGCTGCCGGTAGGCGACGACCGCGAGGGTCTCCAGCGCGGCCTGGGTGAGGCGGGCCTGCTGGCCGTCCAGGACGAAGCGCTCGACGGCCGCGGCGTACTCGGGGCGGGTGTAGAAGCGCCAGCCGCCCGCGACCCGGCGCAGCTCGAAGCCGCGGCGCTGGACGGTGTACTCGTCGGCCAGCTCGGCCAGCGCGTCGGCGACCTGGCGGCGCGGGCGGTCCAGGATCTTCGCCAGGTGCTCCTCGGTCGCGGGCTCGTCCACGACCATCAGCACGGCCTCCAGGGCCGGCTTCAGGTCGAGTTCCGCGACCCCGCCGGTGTCCTCGCTCACGGTGTCCTCTCCTCCTGGGGCAGCTCGGGCGGCCGGTCGAACTCGTCGGTGACCGCGGGTACGGCGTCCCCGTCGCCGCCCGTCCAGCGCACGGTCAGCTCGCCCAGCGCGGTCTCCTGCTCGAGGGCGACGGCCTTCTCCCGGTACAGCTCCAGCAGGGCGAGGAAGCGGGCGATGACGGTCAGGGTGTCGTCGGTGTCCTCGACGAGCGCCCGGAAGCCGGCCTCGCCCAGCTCCTTGAGCCGCGCGACGACGATCCCGGCCTGCTCCTGCACGCTGACCAGCGGCGCGTGGATGTGGTCGACGTACACCTGCGGCTTGGGCTTCGGCTGCATCGCCTTGACCGCCAGCCTGGCGAACCCCTCGGGGCCGATGCTGATGACCACGTCGGGCAGCAGCTCCGCGTGGTGCGGTTCCAGCCCGACGGTACGGGGGAAACGGCGGGCCTCGTCGTCCAGCCTGCGGCTGAAGATGTCGGCGATCTGCTTGTACGCGCGGTACTGCAGCAGCCGCGCGAACAGCAGGTCGCGTGCCTCCAGCAGGGCGAGGTCGGCCTCGTCCTCCACCTCGGCGGCGGGCAGCAGCCGGGCCGCCTTCAGGTCCAGCAGGGTGGCCGCGACGACCAGGAACTCGGTCGTCTCGTCCAGGTCCCAGTCCGGCCCCATGGCCCGGATGTACGCCATGAACTCGTCCGTCACCTTGGACAGCGCGACCTCGGTGACGTCCAGCTTGTGCTTGGCGATCAACTGCAGCAGCAGATCGAACGGCCCCTCGAAGTTCGCCAGCCGGACCTTGAACCGCCCGTCCCCGGCGTCCTCCTCGACCTCGGCCGCGACGGCGGATCCGGCCGCCGGGGCCGTCGGTGCGGGAGGCGGCGCGACCACCGCGCCCGACTCGGCACCCGGCCCGGCCCGCGCGGCGTCCGGCTCCGCGGCCGACGCCGCCCCCCGTGCCGCGCCGCCAGGCGCCGTGCCCGCGTCGGCGGACGCCTCCGGCGCCTGGGCGGACGGCGCGACGGGAGGCGTGGCCTCCGCTGGGGCGTCCTGGGCAGCCGCCTCCCCGGTGAGGGGGGTCGCCGTGTCCCGCGGGGTGGCCGGGCCGCGGCCCAGGGGGCGGCGGCGAGGCGCGGGGGCGGCTGGGTCGTTCGAGGTCATGGCCCCCGCAGGCTACCGCTACCGTCCCCGCAGGCGTCGTACGAGGATGCTGGCGTCCCCCCGGCTCTCCAGGTCCGCGAGGACCACGGCGACCGCCTCGCGGACGATGCGGCCGCGGTCGACGGCGAGCCCGTGCTCGCCGCGCAGCACGAGGCGGGCGTGCTCGAGGTCCATCAGCTCCTCCGCGGACACGTACACGGTGATCTTCTCGTCGTGCCGCTCGCGTCCGCTGGGCCGCCGTGCCGCGGTCCGTCCCCGCTTGCGCGGGGGTGTGGCGGCCGTGCCGTCGGCGGCCGCCGCCGCACGCCGTCCGGCGCCCGCGGCGCCCCGGCTGCGGGACTCCGCGGCCTCGGCGGGCTCCACGTCCGCCGCGGCGTGCTCCGCGCCCTCGCCGTCGCCGCCCTGCACGGGCACCGACTGCGGCGCGTCCTCGTGGGCGGCCGCGGCCGCGTCCCCCTCCCCCGCGGGAGCGGGGACCCGGGCGTCGCCGGCGGCGCGCCTGGGGGTGGACGCCTGCAGCGCCATCCCCCCTGTCGTACGGAAGAGTTCGTCGGCCCCCGGCAGACTCACTCGGCGTGACACCGGGCGAGCACCTCCCTGGCGAGCTGACGGTAGGCGGCGGCGCCGACGGAGTTGGACGCGTACGTGGTGATCGGCTCACCGGCGACCGTGGTCTCCGGGAAGCGGACCGTGCGTCCGATGACCGTGTGGTAGACGTGGTCGTCGAACGCCTCGACCACCCGCGCGAGCACCTCACGGCTGTGCACCGTGCGCGAGTCGTACATGGTGGCGAGGATCCCGTCGAGCTCCAGCTCCGGGTTGAGCCGCTCCTGGACCTTCTCGATGGTCTCGGTCAGCAGGGCCACACCGCGCAGCGCGAAGAACTCGCACTCCAGCGGCACGATCACCTTGTGCGCCGCGGTGAGCGCGTTGACCGTGAGCAGACCGAGCGAGGGCTGGCAGTCGATGACGATGTAGTCGTAGTCGTCCATCAGCGGCTTCAGCGCCCGCTGCAGCGTCGACTCGCGCGCGACCTCGCTCACCAGCTGGACCTCGGCCGCCGACAGGTCGATGTTGCTGGGCAGCAGGTCCATGTTGGGGACCGCGGTCTTCAGCAGCACCTCGTCGGCCGCCATGCCCCGCTCCATGAGCAGGTTGTAGACGGTGAGGTCGAGCTCCATCGGGTTGACGCCGAGTCCGACCGACAGCGCGCCCTGCGGGTCGAAGTCGACGAGCAGCACCCGGCGTCCGTACTCCGCGAGCGCGGCGCCCAGGTTGATGGTCGACGTGGTCTTGCCGACGCCGCCCTTCTGGTTGCACATCGCGATGATCTTCGCGGGTCCGTGGTCGGTCAGCGGGCCCGGGATCGGGAAGTACGGCAGCGGGCGCCCGGTCGGGCCGATGCGCTCACGGCGCTGGCGTGCCGCGTCGGGCGCGAGCGTGGCCGCGTACTCCGGATCGGGCTCGTACTCGGCGTCGGGGTCGTAGAAGTGCCCCTCGGGCAGTTCGTCGTAGTCGGCGAAATGGTTGTGGGGCGCGCCACTTCCGTCGCCGGCCATGGCGTTCACGTGATGGCCATCCATGCTCTGGTGTGCTGGGTGAGTCACTCCTGGAGTTGCGTGACTCTGGTGGGCTGCGAAGGTGCGCACAGCGACGGAGCCGACAGCAGCGAATCCCGCGGACCCCTGGCCCGGCGCAGGCATTCCTGGTTGACCACCCCCGGGAGTAAATGTCGACTCATTCACAAGTCGTCTTACCTCCTTGGTGACCAGGAAACTTCTAGACAGGTCAGCGTGGCACCATGCCGACGGTTGGCGACTCTATGGCGTGTCGGCCGTCCGCAGCAACACAATCCGCCGGACCCGGCACGATGTGTCGGTAATGAAACACCCCTCTGTCAAGGGCGTACGGCCGTCGCACGGCAGGTTTCACGGGTGTACGAATCGGTAGAACGGTTACGTTCGAGGCGAGTTGCCCCTGAACCAGGACGTGACCATACACACATCCGGCCGGACCTTGGCGGGCAAGGTCCGGCCTGGTGCGAGGCGTTGACGTCCTGTGTTGACGTATCGCCTTTGCGAGTCGGTGACTTGGTCGACTTGACGCCGTGCGCGGGTCAGCCGAGCAGCGAGGCGAGCTCCACGTGCTCCAGCCCGTGCGCCTCGGCGACCTCCTTGTAAACGACCTTGCCGTCATGGGTGTTGAGACCCTTGGCGAGCGCCGGGTCGCGGCGCAGCGCCTCCACCCAGCCACGGTTGGCGAGTTCGACGATGTACGGCAGCGTGGCGTTGGTGAGCGCGTAGGTCGAGGTGTTGGGCACCGCGCCGGGCATGTTGGCGACGCAGTAGAAGACCGACTCGTGGACCGTGAAGGTCGGCTCGGCGTGCGTGGTCGGACGGGAGTCCTCGAAGCAGCCGCCCTGGTCGATCGCGATGTCGACAAGGACACTTCCGGCCTTCATCCGGGAGACCAGCTCGTTGGTGACCAGCTTGGGCGCCTTGGCGCCCGGCACCAGCACGGCGCCGATCACGAGGTCGGCCTCCAGGCAGGCCTTCTCCAGCTCGAAGGCGTTGGAGACGACGGTCTGGATGCGCGTGCCGAAGACCTTGTCGGCCTCCTTGAGCTTGTTGATGTCCTTGTCGAGCAGGGTCACGTGGAAGCCCATGCCGATGGCGATCTGCGCGGCGTTCCAGCCGGAGACGCCGGCGCCGATGACGACCGCACGGCCGGCCAGCACGCCGGGGACGCCGCCGGGCAGCACGCCGCGGCCGCCGTGGGCGCGCATCAGGTGGTAGGCGCCGACCTGGGTGGAGAGCCGGCCCGCGACCTCGGACATCGGGGCGAGCAGCGGCAGCGCGCGGTTGGGCAGCTCGACGGTCTCGTAGGCGATGGCGGTGGTGCCGGACTCCAGCAGGGCGTCCGTGCACTCCTTGGACGCGGCCAGGTGCAGGTAGGTGAAGAGCGTCTGGTCCTTGCGCAGGCGGTGGTACTCCTCCGCGACCGGCTCCTTGACCTTGAGCAGCAGGTCGGCGGCGGCCCAGACCTCGTCGGCGGTGTCCAGGATCTGGCCGCCCGCGGCGACGTACTCGCCGTCCGGGATCGAGGAGCCGACACCGGCGCCGCGCTCGATGACGACCTGGTGGCCGTGGCGCACGAGCTCGTGCACGCCGGCGGGGGTGATGGCCACCCGGAACTCGTTGTTCTTGACCTCGCGGGGGATGCCGACCTTCACGTGGATCACGGTCCTTGGCTCAGAGGGTATGGGGATATCACTACACATACCCGGGCACGCACGGGCACACCGGGAGAGACCGCAGGAGATGGTGCGGCAGAGCCAGTTTAATGAAGGTGTTCCCGCTGTCTAGCCTTCCATTGCATCAATCTTCTGCGGGAGTGCTACGGATTTCGCAGGCGTTAGCGTCATGTTCCGGCTCGGAGTCGCCCTCGGGGGCCTCCTCGGCCAGCATGCTCTCGGCCGTGCTCCGGTGCAGCGCGGCCGACGCGGGGTCGCCGAGACGCGCGTAGGAGTCGGCCAGCCGCAGGTGCAGCGCGGCCTGCAGCCGGGTGTCCTCGGCTCGCCGCGCCCACTCCACGGCCTCCCGGCAGGTGCGCAGCGACTCCTCCAGCCGCCCCGCGTACTCCTGCACCCGGCCCAGTTCGCTCAGCGCCCGCGCCTGGGCGGACACGTCCCCGTCCCTGCGGTGCCCGGCGACGGCCGCGCGCCAGTCGCGCATCGCCTCGCCGTAGCGGCCCGCGTAGGTGTGGGCGGCGCCGATGCGGCCGTAGAGCCGGGCGGCCTCGGGACGCTCGTCGCGGGCGAGGCGCTCGGCGAGGGCGCGGCCGAACCAGTCCGCCGCCCGGTCGTAGTCCCCGAGCTCCAGGTGCGCGCCGCCTACGGATTCCATCGCGCGCCCGGTGGCGTACGGGTCGTTCGCCTCCCGTCCGGCGTCCAGCGCGGCCCGGTAGCGCGCCAGCGCCTCCGTGGTGCGGCCGGTGCGGGCGTCGAGGTCGCCGAGGTTGAGCAGGGCGGCGGCCCGTTCGCGGGGCAGGTCGCGGCGCTCGGCGACGTCGAGGACGAGGTTGTGGATGTCGTAGAGGTCGCTCGCGGCGGCGCGGGTGCCGATGTGGGCGACCAGGGCCCGCACCAGCTGGGACATCAGCCGCCGGGCCAGGGTGTCCAGCTCCCCGTCGGCGACCGCGAGCCGGGCGGCAGCCAGCAGGGCGGGCCGGCGCAGGCGCAGCCAGTCGGCGGCGGCGCGGGGCGTGGGGAAGCGCAGGGGGCGCGGCAGGGCGAGGAGCTTCTGGCGGGCCTCGGGGCTGTCGGTCTCGGTGACGGCGCGGCAGGACTGGAGCAGCCGCACGGTGCGCTCCAGCATGCGGGCGCGGGCGAGCTGGAGCTCGGCGGGCCGCTCGTGGTCCTCGGCGAGCCGGCGCAGCTCGCGGTGCAGACAGCCGAGCACCCGGTACTGCGGCAGGGAGGAGCCGACCGAGTGGAGCAGGCCGTGGGCGGCGAAGTCGTCGAGGGTGGTGTGCGCGGCCTCCACCGAGCAGCCGGTGAGCGCGGCGGCGGTGTGCGGGTCGGCCAGTCCGGCCGGGGCGAGGGCCAGCAGGCGCAGGGTGCGGGCGGCGGTCTGCGGCAGCGCGTCGTGCACCAGCCGCAGCAGCCGGGCGATGACCGGTCCGGCGCCGGGGTCGGTGTGCAGCTGCTTGGCGAGGTCGGCGACGGCGGCCTTGGGGCGTGCGGCGAGCCAGCCGCCGGCCAGCACCAGCGCGGCGGGCTGGCCCTGGCACTGTTCGGCGAGGCGTTCGGCGGCCCGCGGGTCGACGGTGATGCGCACCGAGCCGGTGAACCGGGACAGCAGTTCCACCCCGGACTTGGTGTCGAGGCCGCCGAGGGTGCAGGGGCGGACGTCGGCGATGCCGGTGAGCGGGCCGGAGGAGACCGCGACGGCCAGGCAGTCGGGGTTGTCCGGGAGCAGGGCGTCGACCTGCTCGGCGTCGGCGGCGTCGTCGAGCAGGAGCACCGCGCGGCGCTCGGCGAGGGCGGTGCGCAGCGCCTCGCCGAGCTGGTCCTCGGGGGCGCCGGCGGGGGTGGGCTCGCCGAGCGCGTCGAGCAGGTCGCGGGCGGCGCGCCCCACGGGCACGGGGGTGCCGTCGGGCTCGCTCAGCCGGGTGCGGAGGACCCCGTCGGGGTACGCGGCGGCGACCTGGCGGACGAGTTCCTCGGCGAGCGCCGAGCGGCCGGATCCGGGCCGTCCCGCGATGAGCAGGACGCGTGCGCGGGGGGCCTTGCGGCCGGAGAGGGTGTCGAGCCCGGCGCGCTCGATGTCGGCGCGCAGTTCCTTCAACTCCCTGGTACGGCCCAGGAATCGACCTTCCGGATGGGCGTCCCGAGGGAACCGCACACCGTTCGGGTCCACCGCCTGATCCGTCACGGGCCACACTCCCGTCCCACCGCACGCGCAAGCCCGCCGGGTCTCCGGTACGGGCGTTTTCCGCAGCCTAGTTCACGCTCTGCGACGTTCCGTGAGGAGCGCGGCGCGGTGGGCGAGACTCCCCCGATCGGATCAACAGATCGTAGGATTCACTCTCCGGGTGTCGGCGTCAGAGGCCGGACAGCCTCACGCCTCGAACGGCCGGGCCGGCCACGGCGCCTCCGCCGGGCGCAGCGCGTCCAGGCCGTCGCCGGAGCGGGCGGCGACCAGCGACAGCACGCCCACCACCAGGCAGTTGTTGTGCAGGTCGCCGGCGAGCACCCCGCGCACCAGCTCGTCGACGGGGACCCGGGCCAGCTCCATGTCGGCCTCCTCGTCCTCCACCGCGAACCGGTCGCCCTCGGCCTCGGACAGCCCCCGTGCCAGGAAGATCCGCACGGCCTCGTCGCAGCCGCCGGGCGTGGTGTAGACGTCGGCCAGCACCCGCCAGTCCTCCGCCTTGACGTGCGCCTCCTCGTACAGCTCGCGCTGGGCGGCGTGCAGCGGGTTCTCGCCGGGCACGTCGAGCAGTCCGGCCGGGATCTCCCAGAGCTTCTGGCGCACCGGGTGCCGGTACTGGCGCAGCACCACGGCCCGGTCCGCGTCGTCGAGGGCGAGGACGGCCACGGACCCCGGGTGGACCTGGTAGTCGCGGTCGACCACGGCGCCCCCGGGCATGACGACCTCGTCGGTGCGCACGGAGGTCTTCTTGCCGACGAAGGGAGTCTGCGTCCGGCGGATCTCCCACTCCTCCGGGGTGTCCTTGATCGTCATGCCTGTCCTTCCGAACCGATGCGGTGGAACCCGGCCGGCCTGCGACAAGGCGGCCGGGGCGCGAACCGTTGAAGGTTCGCACCCCGGCAACCGTACAACTGGGCGTGCTACTCCGAGATCTTCCGCTCGACCGCGGCCTTCACCAGCCCGGCGAAGAGCGGGTGCGGGCGGGTCGGACGCGACCGCAGCTCGGGGTGCGCCTGGGTGGCGACCAGGTAGGGGTGCACCTCACGCGGGTACTCGACGTACTCGACGAGCTTGCCGTCGGGCGACGTGCCGGAGAACACCAGGCCCGCCTTCTTCTCCAGCTCCGCGCGGTAGGCGTTGTTCACCTCGTAGCGGTGCCGGTGGCGCTCCTCGACGTACTCCTTGCCGTCGTAGACCTCGCGGACGATGGAGCCCTCGGCCAGCTTGGCCGGGTACATGCCGAGCCGCATGGTGCCGCCCATGTCGCCCTCGCCTGCGACGATGTCGAGCTGCTCCGCCATGGTGGAGATCACCGGGTGGGCGGTGGCCGGGTCGAACTCGGTGGAGTTGGCGTCGGAGATGTCCGCCAGGTTCCGCGCGGCCTCGATCACGATGCACTGCAGGCCCAGGCACAGACCCAGCAGCGGGATCTTGTGCTCGCGGGCGTACTTGATCGCGCCGACCTTGCCGAGCACACCACGGTCGCCGAAACCGCCGGGGATGCAGATGCCGTCGACGTCGCCGAGCTGCGCCTGGGCGCCCGCCGGGGTCTTGCAGTCGTCGGACGTGACCCACTTGATCTTGACGCGGGCCTTGTTGGCGAAGCCGCCGGCGCGCAGCGCCTCGGTCACCGACAGGTAGGCGTCCGGCAGGTCGATGTACTTGCCGACCAGGGCCAGGGTGATCTCGTGGTCGGGGTTGTGCACCCGGTCCAGCAGGTCGTCCCAGGTGGTCCAGTCGACGTCGCGGAACGGCAGGTCCAGCTTGCGGACCACGTAGGCGTCCAGGCCCTCGCCGTGCACGGTCTTCGGGATGTCGTAGATCGAGCGGGCGTCGGGGCAGGCGACCACGGCGGCCTCGTCGACGTCGCACATCAGCGAGATCTTCCGCTTGATCGCGGTGGGGACCTCGCGGTCGCAGCGCAGCACGATCGCGTCGGGCTGGATGCCGATGTTGCGCAGCGCCGCCACCGAGTGCTGGGTCGGCTTGGTCTTCAGCTCACCGGAGGGGCCGATGTAGGGAAGGAGAGAGATGTGGACCACGAACACGTTGTCGCGGCCGACCTCGTGCCGCACCTGGCGGACCGTCTCCAGGAACGGCAGCGACTCGATGTCGCCGACCGTGCCGCCGACCTCCGTGATCACGACGTCGACCTCGTCGGTCGCCATGCGCCGGATGCGGTGCTTGATCTCGTTGGTGATGTGCGGGATGACCTGGACGGTGTCGCCCAGGTACTCCCCGCGCCGCTCCTTGGCGATCACCGTGGAGTAGACCTGGCCCGTGGTGACGTTCGCGGAGCCGTCGAGGTCGCGGTCGAGGAAGCGCTCGTAGTGGCCGATGTCCAGGTCGGTCTCGGCGCCGTCGTTGGTGACGAACACCTCACCGTGCTGGAAGGGGTTCATCGTGCCCGGGTCGACGTTGAGGTACGGGTCGAGCTTCTGCATCACGACGCGCAGACCGCGGGCCTTGAGCAGCATGCCGAGGCTGGAGGCGGTCAGGCCCTTGCCGAGAGAGGAGGCGACACCCCCGGTGACGAAGATGTGCTTGGTCGTCGATGATTTGGGCGGCATGGCCAAGAGGGGGCTCCCGTGGTCGCGGTCTGTGGGTGCGGTTCCGGGGTTTCTCGCCCACCGGTCCACGGGCTACCAGCGTATCAGCGCCGCGGGGGGATGGCTCACGGCCACGCTCCGCGCACGGGAGGCCACGCAGCATGCAGCACACACGAGACCCTCACCCGGGGGTCACTCGTTCGGCGGAGCCGCGTTGCCGCGAGCGGCACACAGATCATCTACGTGCGTCGTATCCTGCTCGGACACTCGCTGCCGAGCCCGGCCGGCCGAACGGCACCACCCCCGCCCGTAAGTTCCGGAACAACGTGAGCTCGTCAGTTCGTTGAGCAAAGATTGGCGCTTTGCATGCACGGCGGAGCGGCTGCTTTGCTTCACAGCTCAACGACGCATTGCAACAACCCCCTTGACCGCACTAGCGACAGCCCCCTCGTGGGGTGACGTGGCCGTTCGACTGGAGATGCACGTGGCCGGGCGCATCGAAGATTACGCACTCATCGGAGACATGCAGACCGCAGCGCTGGTCTGCCGGGACGGCACGGTCGACTGGCTGTGCCTGCCGCGCTTCGACTCGCACGCCATCTTCGCCGGGCTGCTGGGAACCGAGGAACACGGCTTCTGGCGGCTGGGTCCCGCGCACGCCGACGACGCGGAGCCGCCCGCGGCGACCCGGCGGCACTACCGGGGCGACTCCCTGATCCTGGAATCCGAGTGGGACACCGACAGCGGCACGGTCCGCGTGACGGATTTCATGCCCCCGCGCGACGGCGCCCCCCAGCTGATCCGCATCGTGGAGGGGGTGTCGGGCCGCGTCCCCATGCGCTCGACGCTGCGCATGCGCTTCTCCTACGGCCGGGTGGTGCCGTGGGTGCACCGCCACGAGGGCCGTACCGTCGCCGTGGCAGGACCGGACTCGGTGTGGTTCGACACCACCGCCGAGACCTACGGCGAGGAACTGACCACGTACTCGGACTTCGCCGTGGCGCCCGGCGACCGGATCGCGTTCACCCTCTCCTGGGAGCCCTCGCACAAGCAGCCCCCGGCGCTGCCCGAGCCCGAGCAGTCCCTCGAGGCCACCGAGGACTTCTGGCGCGAGTGGGTCGAGCACTGTACGTACCACGGCCCCTACCGCGAGGCCGTGATCCGCTCCCTGATCACGCTGAAGGCCCTCACCTACGCCCCCACCGGCGGCATCGTCGCCGCGCCCACCACCTCCCTGCCCGAGGACATCGGCGGCGTCCGCAACTGGGACTACCGCTACACCTGGCTCCGTGACGCGGCGATCACCCTGTCCTCGCTGCTGCGCACCGGCTACCGCGAGGAGGCCCGCGCCTGGCGCGAGTGGCTGCTGCGCGCGGTCGCCGGCGACCCGGAGAACCTTCAGATCATGTACGGCATCGCCGGCGAGCGCGAGCTCGGCGAGGCGGAGCTGGACTGGCTGCCCGGCTACGAGGCCTCCGCCCCGGTCCGGGTCGGCAACGGCGCGGCCCACCAGCTCCAGCTCGACGTGTACGGCGAGGTCATCGAGGCCCTGCACCTGGCCCACATGACCGGCCTCGCGCGCAACGACTACGCCTCGCTGCTCCAGCTCAAGCTGATCCGCTACCTGGAGAAGCACTGGCAGGAGCCGGACGAGGGCATCTGGGAGGTGCGCGGCCCGCGCCGCCACTTCGTGCACTCCAAGGTGATGGCCTGGGTGGCCGTCGACCGCACGATCAAGCTGATCGAGTCCGGCGACGCCGAGGGCCCGCTGGAGGAGTGGAAGCAGCTCCGCGACGACATCCACCGCGACGTGTGCGAGAAGGGCTACGACAAGGAGCGCAACACCTTCACCCAGTCCTACGGCTCCAAGGAGCTGGACGCGGCCCTGCTGCTGATCCCCCAGGTGGGCTTCCTGCCGCCGGACGACAAGCGGGTGATCGGCACCGTCGAGGCGATCCAGCGCGAGCTGTCCACCTCCGACGGGTTCATCCTGCGCTACCCGACCGAGGGCATGGACGAGGGCGTCGACGGCCTGCCCGGCGACGAGGGCGCGTTCCTCGCCTGCTCGTTCTGGATGGCCGACGACCTGGCCATGATCGGCCGGGTGGACGAGGCGCGGAAGCTGTTCGAGAAGCTGCTGGCGCTGCGCAACGACCTCGGGCTGCTGGCGGAGGAGTGGGACCCGCGCCTCCAGCGCCAGGCCGGCAACTTCCCGCAGGCGTTCAGCCACGTGCCGCTCATCGACACGGCCCTGCGGCTGACGGCGTCGGGGGCGTACGGAGGCTGACGGCGCCGCCCCGCCCCCGGCCGGCCCGGAGGCGGGGCGCGGACCCGTTCACGCAGGCCGGACGTGTGACGAGGACACGCCCCCGGGTACCGTCCGCTGCATGAGCACCGCCGGCACACCCCCGCCCACAGGCATCACCGTGCAGCGCGCCCTGGAGCTGCCCGGGCTGCGCGGCGGCCTCCCCGAGGTCGTCGCCTGCGCGGAGCGGCTGGGGCGCACGGTGCGCTGGGTGCACGCGGGCGAGGTGCCCAACATCGCCTCCCTGCTCAAGGGCGGCGAGCTGCTGCTGACCACCGGCTACGGGCTGGGCACGCGCCCGGCCGACCAGCGGGCGTTCGTGCGCACGCTGGCCGAGCGGGGCATCGCGGCCCTGGTGGTCGAGCTGGGCCCGCGCTTCACCCGGCTGCCCGCCGCCCTGGTCGACGCGGCCCGCTCCGCCGGGCTGCCGCTGGTGCAGCTCCACCGCGAGGTGCCGTTCGTCACGGTCACCGAGGAGATCCACACCGAGATCGTCAACGGGCACTACGCGCTGCTCCAGCGCGCGGAGGAGGTGCACCGGCGCTGCACCGAGGCGCTGCTCGGCGGCGGGGGCGCGCCGCAGGTCCTGGAGATCCTCGCCGGATTCACCGGCAACCCCGTGTTCCTGGAGACCACCGACGGCCAGTTGCTGTACGCGGCCGGCGAGGGCCCCGAGCGCGCGGACCCGCTCCAGGTGTGGGAGGGGCTGCGCGACCGGCAGCGCGACGACCCGCCGGCCGGCACGGTCCTCGTGGACGTGCCCGGCGGAGGCCCCGGCAGCGGGGGTGTCCGGGCGCGGCTGGTGCTGCTGCCGGTGCGCAGCACGCCGGAACCGGTGCACCGGATGGCGGCCGAGCGGGCGGCGGGCATCCTCGCCCTGGTGCTGATGCAGGCCCGCCAGGAGGAGGAGCTGGCGGCGCGCGGCCGCGGCGACTTCCTCACCGACCTCGCCGAGGGCCGGATCACCGCCGAGGCCGCACCCGCGCAGGCCCGCGTGCTGGGTTTCAAGCCGGGCCGGGGACCGCTGCTGCCGGTGGTCATGCGGCTCGGCGACACGCTCTCCCCGCAGGGCGGTGGCTGGGCGGTGCTGGCCCGCGCGGTGGGCGAGGAGCTGTCGTCGCTCGGCGTGCCGGTGCTGCTGGGCGTGCGGCCGGTCGAGGGGCGGGTGCCGCTGCTGCTCGCGCTGCGCGCGGAGTCGGACCGGCCGTCCGTCGCGGACCGGGTGGCGGCCGCGCTGCGCGCCGGGGTGGAGCGCGCGGGCATGCTGCGGCCGGGCGGACGGCCGCCCGTGGTGGTGGTCGGGCCGGCCGGCGACTGGGCGGCGGTGCCGATGGGGCTGCGGCACGCGGTGGAGGCGGCGACGGCGGCGCAGGGTCTGCCCGGGCGACCCTGGTACGACGCCCGGCGGCTGGACATCGACCTGCTGCTGTGGCGGCTGCGCGACCACCCGGACCTGGCGGACTTCGTGCAGCGGGCGATCGGCCCTGTGCTGGACCACGACCGGCGCTCGCGGCCCGCGCTGCTGCCGACCCTGGAGACGTATCTCGCGCACGCCGGACGCAAGGCGGAGACCGCGCGGGAGCTGCACCTGAACCGGCAGACGCTGTACAACCGGCTCGCCCGCATCGGGGAGTTGCTGGGCGCCGACCTCGACGACCCGCAGACGGTGCTGACGTTGAGCCTGGCGCTGCGGGCGCGGCGGCACGTGCCCTGACCGTCGGGGAGGCACGACCGCCCGGGGACGGAGGATCAGATCAACGGCCGGGGCTGGGTCAGCTCGTCGTAGACGCTGAGCACCTGGGCGACCGTCTGGTCCTCGGTCGGCCAGGTCGCGGCCTGCCGCACGCCCCGCCGTACGAGCGACTCCCGGTGCTCCGGATCCTCCAGGAGCCGGGTCACGGCGTCGGCGAGCGCCCGCGCGTTGCCGTGGGGCACGAGTTCGGCCGCGTCGCCGACGAGTTCGGGGACGGAGCCCACCCGGGTCGCGACGAGCGGCACGCGCGCGTGCAGCGCCTCCTGGGCGAACGTCGACCGCGCCTCCTCCCTGCGGCTGGGCAGCACGGCCACGTCGGCCGCGGCGAGCAGGTCTGAGGCGTCCTCCCGCCGGCCGAGCAGCCGCACCGGCAGGTCCCGCGCCTCCACGGCCCGCCGCAGTTCGCCGTGCAGCGGCCCCTCCCCCGCGATCACCACCAGCGGCACCGGGTCGAGGCGCTGCCAGGCGTGCGCGGCGTCCACCAGGACGTCGAGGCCGCGGTGCCGTTCCAGGGAGCCGACGGCGATGATCAACGGGCGGTCCAGGGCGCCGAGTTCGGCCCGCACCTTGGGTGTGCGCCGCTCCGCGTCCTGAGACGCCGGCGCGCTGCGGGGGCCGGGCAGGGAGACCGCGGCGAGCCGGGCGTCACGCGCTCCGCCGCGGCGGGCCCGGTCCACCAGCGCGGAGGTCGTGCCCAGCACCACGTCGGCCGCCCGCACGACCCGCCGCTCCAGTACGCGCAGGAAGTGCGCGCGGGGGCCTTCGGCGTGCGCCCGGTCGTGCCAGGTGACGACGAACGGGGTGCTCCGCCCGCTGAGCGCCATGGACGTGCGGAACGAGGCGTGCAGACCGTGCGCGTGCACCAGGTCGGCGCCCGAGCAGGCGACGCGCAGCGCGGCCACCGACCCCGGGTCGCTGCTGCGGGGCACGTGCACGTGCTCCGCGCCGACCTCGGTGAAGCCGTAGGCGCGGTCCGCCTCCTCGGGGGCGCACACCGTGACCCGCACGCCCCGCGCCACCAGCCCGGCGGCCAGCGAGCGGACGTGCGCGCCGCCGGCGGCGTTGCCGCCGCCCAGCACCTGCACGGTGCGCAGCGGCGACCGGCCGTGCGGTGCGTGGCTGCTCACGGGGGTCACGTGGCCGGGCTCCTGGTTCGGGTCGTACGTCACGACGAACGTACCGAAGGATCCCGCGGAGGGGCGGCCCGCGCGGCGTCCTCCGCGTACACCGTCAAGCATGCCAGCACGCACGGCAGTTCTGGGAACCGCGCGGGCGTACGCCGGGGTCCACACCTGACGGCACATCACCCGTAAGGATGACGGAAGGTCCCCGTCCGGCAGGGTCAGGCGTCCGCCCGCGCCGCCGCGAGCAGCTCCTCGGCGTGCGCCCGCGCCGTCTCGGAGTCCTCCTGGCCGGCCAGCATCCGCGACAACTCCCGTACGCGGTCCTCGCCTTCGAGCACCTTGACGCCGGACCGGGTGACCGAGCCGTCGCTGGTCTTCTCCACCAGCAGCTGCCGGTCGGCGAACGCGGCCACCTGTGGCAGGTGCGTGACGACGACGACCTGCGCCTTCTTCGCCAGCCGGGCCAGACGCCGCCCGATCTCGACCGCCGCCTTGCCGCCGACCCCGGCGTCCACCTCGTCGAACAGATACGTCGGCACCGGGTCGGTCCCGGCGAAGACGACCTCCACGGCCAGCATCACGCGCGACAGCTCACCGCCGGAGGCGCCCTTGGCGATCGGGCGGGGCGGCGCCCCGGGGTGCGGGGCCAGCAGCAGCTCGACCTCGTCCACACCCGACGGTCCGTACGCCACCGTGCGCCCGTTCACCTCGACGCCGTCGGGGTCGTCGGTCTGCCGGATGTCGAACGACACGCGCGCGTGCGGCATGGCGAGCGACGCCAGCTCCTCCGTCACGGCCGCCGCGAACCGCTCCGCCGCCTCCGCCCGCGCCTCCGACAACTCCTGCGCCAGCGAACCCAGTTCGGCGCGGAGCGCGTCCCGCTCGGCGGTCAGCTCGCCGATCCGCTCGTCGTCGCCCTCCAGTGCGGTGAGGCGCGCGGCGCTGCGCTCCGCCCAGGCCAGCACCTCGGCGACGTTCTCGCCGTACTTGCGGGTCAGCGCGTTCAGCGCCGCCCGACGCTCCTCCACCGCCGCCAGCCGCAGCGGGTCCGCGTCCAGGTCGTCGGCGTAACCGGCCAGCTCGCCCGCGACGTCACGCAGCAGGATGCCGATCTCGCCGATGCGGTCGGTCAGCGCGGCCAGCGTCGGGTCATGGGCCCGTACGGCCTCCAGCGCCCGCTGGGCGCCCGCGACGAGCGTCCCGGCGTCCACGCCCTCCGGGTCCTCCGGGTTGCCCGCCAGCGCGGCGTGCGCGACGGCGGCGGCCGACGCGAGCGCCTCGGCGTGCCCGAGCCGCTCGGCCTCCTCGGCCAGTTCCGTGTCCTCCCCGGCGCGCGGCTCGACGGCGGCGATCTCCTCCAGGCCGAAGCGCAGCATGTCGGCCTCCTGGGCCCGCTCCCGCGCCCGGGTGGTGATCTCCTCCAGCTCCGCGGTGACCGCCCGCAGCCGCTTGTACGCCTCCGCGTACGTCCCGAGCGGCTTGGCGACCGCGTACCCGGCGTACCGGTCGAGCGCCTGGCGCTGCCGGGACAGCTTCAGCAGGCCCTGCTGGTCGCTCTGCCCGTGCACGGCCACCAGGTCGTCGGCGAGCTCCGCGAGCAGCCCCACGGGCACGCTGCGCCCGCCCAGGTGCGCCCGGGACCGACCCTCGGCCGAGACGGTACGGCTGACCAGCAGCGTCCCCTCGTCGAGCTCGGCCCCTGCCTCCTCGGCGCGCACGACGGCCGGTGAGCCCTCGGGCACGGCGATCCGCCCCTCGACCACCGCGTTGCGCGCGCCGATCCGCACCAGGGCCGCATCCGCCCGTCCGCCCAGCAGCAGGCCCAGGCTGGTGACCACCATGGTCTTGCCCGCACCCGTCTCACCGGTGACGGCGGTGAAGCCGGGCGACAGCTCCACCACAGCGTCGTCGATGACACCGAGCGACCGTATCCGCATCTCCTCTAGCACGGACACGACCATACGAGGTCCACGCCGGGGAGTGCGACCGCCCCACCCCTGTCACCCGGGGGAGCAGATCTCCCCCAGGGCCGCGGGGAACTGCGCGAACGGCCACAAACAACCCGCACCCGCCGGAGCTGCGAAACCACCCCATCGGGACGGCTAATGCGGCGCCCCGCGCCACCCCGACACGGGCAACGCGAACTTCGCGACCAGCCGGTCGGTGAACGAGGCATGGTGCAACCGGGCGAGCCGCACCGGCACGGCCCCCCGCCGCACCTCCACCCGGGCGCCCGCCGGCAGCTCGACCGTCCGCCGCCCGTCGCACCACAGCACGCCCGGCGGGACGTGCGGCAGCACCTCCACCGCCAGCACCGAGTCCGGCGAGGTCACCAGCGGCTTGGCGAACAGCGCGTGCGCGCTGATCGGCACCATCAGCAGCGCCTCGACCTCCGGCCACACCACGGGCCCGCCCGCGGAGAACGCGTACGCGGTGGACCCGGTGGGCGTGGCGCACACGATGCCGTCGCAGCCGAACCCGGTCACCGGCCGGCCGTCGATCTCCAGGACGACCTCCAGCATCCGCTCGGCGGACACCTTCTGCACGGCCGCCTCGTTCAGCGCCCAGTCCGTGTGCACGATGTCACCGTTGCGGTGCACCACGACGTCGACGGTCATCCGCTCCTCGACCTCGTACGCCCGGCTCACCACCCGGTCGACGACCTTCTCCAGGTCGTCCCGCTCGGCCTCGGCGAGGAAGCCCACCCTGCCGAGGTTGACGCCGAGCATCGGCACCCCGGAGGCGCGGGCGAACTCGGCGCCGCGCAGCAGCGTGCCGTCACCGCCGAGGACGATCAGCAGCTCGCAGTCGTCCAGGCACTGGGGGGTGGCCTCCTTGACCGTCTGCACGTCGTCCGGGAGCGGCAGGTCGCGGGCCTCCTCCTCCAGCACCCGCACCCCGAGCCCCGAGCGCAGCAGCCCCTTGACCACCAGCTCGGCGCTGCGGATGGCCGCGGCCCGCCCGGTGTGGGCCAGCAGGAAAACAGTACGAGCACGGTTCTGTGTCAACGCGGCCCCTCCGCCACAGCACGGTCAACGTCGGCCGGGTCCAGTTCCGGTGCCCCGGCCCGCAGCCACAGGAAGTATTCGACATTCCCGGAGGGTCCGGGCAGCGGACTCGCCGTCACGCCCTTCACCCCGAGCCCCAGCTCCCAGGCCTTGGCCGCCACCTCCCGGACGGCCTCGGCGCGCAACTGCGGGCTGCGCACGACACCGCCGCTGCCCAGCCGCTCCTTGCCCACCTCGAACTGCGGTTTCACCATCATCACCAGATCGGCGTCCGGCGTCACGCACCGCTTCAGAGCGGGCAGCACCAGTCCGAGCGGGATGAACGACAGATCCCCCACCACAAGATCCACTGGCTTCCCATCGATGACCTCGAGTGTCAACTCCCGTACGTTCGTACGGTCCTTGACGGTCACGCGTTCATCCTGCCGGAGAGACCAGGCGAGTTGTCCGTATCCGACGTCCACCGCGACCACGTGCGCGGCGCCCGCCCGCAGCAGCACATCGGTGAAACCGCCGGTGGAGGCGCCCGCGTCGAGCGCCCGCCGGCCCTTCACCACCAGGCCCTGCGGCACGAAGGCGTCCAGCGCCCCGGCCAGTTTGTGCCCCCCGCGCGAGACGTAGTCGGGGTCGTCGGCGTCCTCGGCGACCACGATCGCGGCCGCGGTCTCCACCTGGGTGGCGGGCTTGGTCGCCACCGTCCTGCCCACGCTGACCCGCCCGGCGGCGATCAGCTGGCCGGCGTGCTCGCGCGAGCGTGCCAGCTTGCGGCGGACCAGCTCCGCGTCGAGACGGCGGCGTGCGACTCCTGCCACGTTCGGTTCAGCTCCTGTGTACGTGTGCCGACTGGGACGGGTGCCCCGGCGTGCCCCGGTGCGGGGCCGCGGGCGAGGGACCCGGGCGGGCGTCGAGCGCGGTGAGCGCGTCGCGCAGCCCCCGGTGTACATCCTCGTACACCTCGAGGTGGCCGTCGGTGGTGAGGTGGTCGGCGTCGGCCAGCCGTTCCACCTGGGCGTCGACCTCGGCGTTCCCGGTCGGGGTGCGCGGCACGCCCAGCGGAGCGGGACCGGCGGGCCCGTCGTCGTACGGCGGCTGCGCCGCGGCCTGCTCCGGCGGCCCGTCCCGCGTGGCCCCGGGGACCGGCTCCGTGTCCGCCGCCTTCGGCACTGCGTCGTTCATGCCCCGACGCTACCGCGAACGGCTGGGGTACCGTCGTGCGCGATGACCACGATCGAGGAGTGCCGTGCGGCACTCGACAAGCTGTCGGACAGCATGGGCGACGCCGAGGGCGACGTCCGTGCGGCGGCCTCGATGGAGCGGTCGGTCACCTGCCACGTCACGGACCTGGACGTGACCTTCGCGGGCCGCCTCACCGGCGGCCGGATCGAGGTGCGGGACACCGTCCCCGGCCCGCCGCGCGAGAAGGCGCAGATACGGCTCGCCATGACGGGTGACGACCTGGTGGCCCTGGTGGACGGGCGGCTGCACTTCGCCCGGGCGTGGGCCTCGGGGCGGGTGCGGCTGGAGGCCGGCCTGCGCGATCTGTTCCATCTGCGCAAGCTTCTCTGACGCCTCAGACCAACGCCTCAGACCTTCGTGGCCTCCGCCTTCGTACGGGACGCCCGCGCCGCGGGCACGACCAGCGGGGTGCCCGTCTCGGGGTCGTCGATGACCTGGCAGCGCAGCCCGAACACCTCCTCCACCAGCTCGGCGGTCACGATGTCCTTCGGCGCGCCCTGGGCGATGACCCGGCCCTCGCGCAGGGCGATGAGGTGGGTGGCGTAGCGGGCGGCGTGGTTGAGGTCGTGCAGGACGGCGACGAGGGTGCGGCCCTGCTCCTCGTGCAGGTCGGCGCACAGGTCGAGCACGTCGATCTGGTGCTGGATGTCCAGGTAGGTGGTCGGCTCGTCGAGCAGCAGCAGCGGCGTCTCCTGGGCCAGCGCCATGGCGATCCACACGCGCTGCCGCTGTCCTCCGGACAGCTCGTCGACGTACCGCTCGGCGAGGTCGGCGACGCCGGTGCGGGCCATCGACTCCCGCACGACCCGCTCGTCCTCGGCCGACCACTGGCGCAGCAGGCTCTGGTGCGGGTAGCGGCCGCGCGCGACCAGGTCGCCGACGGTGATGCCGTCGGGCGCGACGGAGGACTGGGGCAGCAGGCCGAGGGTGCGGGCGACCTTCTTGGCGGGCAGGGAGTGGATGGCCTGCCCGTCGAGCAGCACGCGGCCCTCGCTGGGCTTGAGCATGCGGGACAGGGCGCGCAGCAGGGTGGACTTGCCGCAGGCGTTGGGGCCGACGACGACGGTGAAGGAGTGGTCCGGTATCTCCACCGACAGATGTTCGGCGATGACCCGCTGGTCGTAGGCCAGAGTGACGTTCTCGGCGGACAGGCGGTTCACGGTGCTCCTTCGGGTGTTCTTCTTCTCGGCGCCGCTCATATCCGGCCCGCCCTGCGCTCGGTGACCAGCAGCCACAGCAGGTAGACGCCGCCGACGACGCCGGTGACCACCCCCACGGGCAGCTGCTCCGCGCCGAACGCCCGCTGCGAGACGAAGTCGGCGAGGACCAGCAGGGCGGCCCCCATGCACATCGAGGCGACCAGGTTCGGTCCGGGCGACCGGGTGAGGCGCCGGGCGAGCTGCGGCGCGGTGAGCGCGACGAAGCTGACGGGTCCCGCGGCGGCGGTGGCGGACGCGGTGAGCAGCACGGCGGACAGCATCAGCACCAGCCGCAGCCGCTCGACGCGCACGCCGAGGGCGTTCGAGACGTCGTCGCCCATCTCCGTCATGCGCAGGGCGCGGGAGTTGGCGAGGACCACCGGGACGAGGACGGCGCACAGCGCGAGCAGCGGCCACACCTGGTCCCAGTCGCGCCCGTCGAGGGACCCGGTCATCCAGACGACCGCGCGGGCGGCGTCGACGATGTCGGACTTGGTGAGCAGATAGCCGTTGACGGCCGTGACGACGGCGGAGACGCCGATGCCGACCAGCACCAGCCGGTAGCCGTGCACGCCCCGCTTCCAGGCGAGGACGTAGATGGCGGTGCCGGTGAGCAGGCCGCCGGCGAGCGCGCCGAGGGCCACCTGGTTGGCGCTGCCGGAGAACAGCACGATCACGGTGAGCGCGCCGGCCGTCGCGCCCTGGCCGAGGCCGAGGATGTCGGGGCTGCCCAGCGGGTTGCGGGAGATGGACTGGAACAGGGCGCCGCCGATCCCGAGGGAGGCGCCGACCAGCAGCCCGACCAGGACCCGCGGCAGCCGCAGCTCGGTGACGATGAACTCCTGCCCCTCGGTGCCCTGCCCGGCGAGGGAGCGCAGCACGTCGGAGGCGGACATCGGGAAGTCGCCGGTGCCGATGAGCAGCACGCTCGCGCCGAGCGCCAGCAGCATCAGCAGCACGACGACGGTGAAGGCACGCACGTCCAGCCGGACCGAGAGGCCGCCGGGGACGCGCACCGCACGGTTGGTCTTCACAGCTGGGCCGTCCTCCGCCGTCGTACGAGAAGAATGAACACCGGGCCGCCGATGATCGCGGTGACGATGCCCACCTGGAGTTCGGCGGGCCGGGCCACGATCCGGCCGAGCACGTCGGCGCCGAGCAGCAGCACCGGCGACAGGACCGCCGCGTACGGCAGGATCCAGCGCTGGTCGGGCCCGGTGAAGGAGCGCACCACGTGCGGCACCATCAGGCCGACGAAGACGATCGGACCGCACGCGGCGGTGGCGGCGCCGCTCAGCATCGTCGCGACGAGCATGGACAGCGCGCGGGTGCGGTTGAGGTCGGCGCCGAGCGCCTTGGCGGTGTCGTCGCCCATGGCCATGGCGTTCAGCGGCCGGGCGAGCAGCAGCGCCAGCAGGCTGCCGACGACCAGGAACGGCACGACCTGCATGACGGCCTCGTCGCTGCCGGAGGCGAGCGAGCCGACCGTCCAGAAACGCATCCGGCCGAGGGCGGCGTCGTCGAGGATCATCACGGCCTGGAGGTAGCCGTAGAGCGCGGCGCTGATGGCCGTGCCGGCGAGCACCAGCCGTACCGGGGTGGCGCCCCGGCGCCCGCCGAGGAACCACACGATCGCGCCGACGGCGGCCGCCCCGCAGAACGCGAACCAGACGTACCCCGACAGGGAGGTGACGCCGAAGAAGGTGATGGCGGTGACGACCGCCGCGGAGGCGCCGGCGTTCAGTCCGAGGAGTCCCGGGTCGGCCAGCGGGTTGCGGGTGAGCGCCTGCAGCACGGCCCCGGCGAGGCCGAGGGCGGCGCCGGCGAGCAGGCCGAGCAGGGTGCGGGACAGCCGGTCGGACACCACGGTGTCGGCGTAGGTGCCCGACGCGTCGAACAGCCCGTGCCACACCTGCCCCAGGGACAGTTCCTTCGCGCCGACCGCGATGCTCGCCAGCGCGACGAGCACCAGCACCGCGAGGGACACGAGGAGGCCGGCCGTGCGTATCGCCCGGCGGCCGGGGAGCACGGAGGCAGGCTCCGCGCGCTGTTCGGGGGGACTCTCGACCAACACCCGGTTAGGCTAGCCTATCCTCCACTCGGATCGAGATCCGGAAGCCGCCCCGCGCCCCGGCGGACCGTCACAGCCCCAGCCGCGCCAGCGCCTTCCCCGCGTCCAGTGGGCACGTCTCCTCGCCCGCCGCCGTCCAGGCCGCCGCGCACAGCGCCCGCAGCCCGTCCAACGGCGCCCCGTCCCCGTCCAGCTCCAGCCGCCCGGCGCCGGCCGCCGCCGTCCACCCGCCGCACCGGAAACCGCCGCCGTCCTCGACGACCTCGGGCTGACCGGTCAGCAGCCCCCGCAGATCGGCGTCCACGTACGTCGGCCGGTGGTGCGGCGGCGCCGCGAGGAGCTGCGCACCGTCCGTCACGCCGGTGAGCACCAGCAGCGAGTCCACCCCGCCGTTGAACGCCCCCTCGATGTCCGTGTCCAGCCGGTCCCCCACCACCAGCGGCCGCTCGGCGCCCGTGCGCAGGATCGTCTCCCGGTGCATGGGCGGCAGCGGCTTGCCCGCGACCTGCGGCTCGGCGCCGGTGGCGATCCGCACGACCTCCACCGCCGCGCCGTTGCCGGGCGCGATGCCCCGGCCACTGGGGATCGTCAGGTCGGTGTTGGACGCGAACCACGGCACGCCGCGCGCCACGGCGTAGCACGCCTCGGCGAAGCGGCCCCACGCCAGCTCAGGGCCGCCGTACCCCTGCACGACCGCCGCCGGGTCGTCGTCCGCCGACTCCACCGGCACCAGCCCGCGCTCGCGCAGCGCCACCCGCAGGCCCTCGCCGCCCACGACGAGCACCCGGGAGCCCTGCGGCACCTGGTCGGCGATGAGCCGCGCCACCGCCTGCGCGGAGGTGATGACGTCACCGGCCTCGGCCGGTATACCGAGCTCGGTCAGGTGCGCGGCGACGGCGTCGGGCGTGCGCAGCGCGTTGTTGGTCACGTAGGCGAGACGCATCCCGCCGTCCCTCGCCGCCGCGAGCGAGGGAACCGCGTGGCCGATGGCCTCACCGCCCGCGTACACCACTCCGTCGAGGTCGAGCAGCGCCGTGTCGTACGCCTCGCTCAGGGCCTGCCCACTGCCCTCGGGCCTCGTCCTGACGCTCCGGCTCATTCGCATCGCTCCTCGTTCGACGGCTTTCCCCCGATCATCCCCCATGGGGCCGACACCCGTACGATGCCGAGATGAACTCTGCAGGTCACTCGAAGGCAACGGCGCCCCGAGGGCTGGAACTCACCCCGTTCCGCGGCCTTCGGTACGACCCTGACCGGGTCGGCAGCCTGGCCGCCGTGACATCCCCGCCCTACGACGTCGTGGTCCGCCCCGACGGCCTGCACCACCTCCAGTCCGCCGACCCGTACAACATCGTCCGCCTGATCCTGCCCGAGGCCGGCACGCCCGCGGAGCGCAACGCCCAGGCCGCCGAGACGCTCCGCCGCTGGCGCGCCGAGGGCGTCCTCACCCCCGACCCGGAACCCGGCCTGTACGTCTACGAGCAGCGCGACGGCGACGGCCTGGTGCAGCGGGGTGTGATCGGCACGCTGCGCGTCTCCGAACCGGAGGAGCGGCTGGTGCTGCCGCACGAGGACGTCATGCCGCACATCGTCGCGGACCGCGCGGACCTGATGCGCGCCACCAGCGCCAACCTGGAGCCGCTGCTCCTCACCTACCGGGGCGACGGATCGGCGGCGGGTACGGCCGACCTGATCGAGCGCACGGCCGGCCGGCCGCCGCTCCTCGCGACCACCACCGAGGACGGCGTCCACCACGGCCTGTGGTCGGTCACCGACCCCGCCGACCTGGCGATGATCCGCGGCGAACTGTCCGCCCACCAGGCGCTGATCGCCGACGGCCACCACCGCTGGGCGACCTACCGCCGGCTGCGCGCGGAGCACCCCTCCCCCGGCCCCTGGGACCACGGCCTGGTCCTGCTGGTCGACACGGCCCGCTATCCGCTGCGGGTGCGCGCCATCCACCGCCTGCTGCACGACCTGCCGGTCGCCAAGGCCCTGAAGGCGCTGGACGGTTCCTTCCGCGTCCGCCGTCTGGACGTACCGCTGCCGGGAGCGATGGACGCGCTGGCCGAGGCGGCGGAGCAGGGCAACGCGTTCCTCCTCACCGGGGACGACGGCGCCTTCCACCTCGTCGACCGGCCGGACCCCGCGCTGCTGGACCGCACGGTGCCGGCGGACCGCCCGGAGGCCTGGCGCACCCTGGACGCGACGGTCCTGCACGCCACGCTCCTCGACCACGTCTGGCGCGTCCCCGACGACCCCGCCCACATCGCGTACATCCACGACACGGCGGCCACGGTGGACAAGGCCCGACGCGACGGCGGTACGGCGGTGCTGATGCACCCCGTGCACGAGGACGTGGTGCGCGACCTCGCCCGCCAGGGGGTCACGATGCCCCGCAAGTCGACGTCGTTCGGCCCGAAACCGGCGTCGGGCCTGGTGCTGCGCGTCCTGGACCTCTGAGCGCCGGGGAACAGGAGAAGGGGCGGGCCCCGGCTGTGCGCCGGGGCCCGCCCCTTCTCCTGTGCGTGATGCCGCGAGGACGTCAGTCCTTGTCGTCGTCCCGCGCGTCCTGCTCGTCCTGCTCGTCGCGGCTGTCGACGGCGCCGTCCACGGGAGCGGCCTCGTCCTCGTCCTCGACGAGGGCGTCCATGAACTCCACGCCGTCCAGCTCGGCCAGCCGGTCGGAGGCGTCCGTGCTGCCGTCCCGGTCGGCCTCGACGGCCTTGGCGAACCACTCGCGCGCCTCGCCCTCACGGCCGGCCGCGAGCAGCGCGTCGGCGTACGCGTACCGCAGACGCGCGGTCCACGGCTGCACGGAGTTCGAGGCCAGCTCGGAGCTCTGCAGGGTGACGATGGCCGCGTCCAGCTGGCCCATGTCACGCCGGGCACCGGCCGCGACGAGCCGCATCTCGACCTGCCCGGCCTTGTCCAGCTTCTGCACCTCGGGGGCGCCGGCCATGTCCAGCGCCTTCTCCGGCCGTCCGAGCCCGCGCTCGCAGTCCGCCATCAGCGGCCACAGCTCCACGGTCCCGGTCATCCGCCGCGCGGCCCGGAACTCGGCGAGCGCCTCGGCGTACTTCTGCGTCGCGTACGCGGCGAACCCGGCGGCCTCCCGCACGGCGGCCACGCGCGAGGCGAGCCGCAGAGCGATACGGGAGTAGGCGTAGGCGCGCTCGGGGTCCTCGTCGATGAGCCGGGCGACCATCACCAGGTTCTTGGCGACGTCCTCGGCGAGCGTCTTGGGCAGGCTCTGCAGCTCCTGCCGGACGTCCTTGTCGATCTCCTCGCCGGTGACGTCCTCGGGGATCGGCAGCCGCTTGATGGGCTCGCGGTCACGGTCCCGCTCGTCACGGAAGCGGCCGCCGCCCTGGCGGTCGTCGCGTCCACGGAAGCCACCGGGACGGCCGCCCCGGTCGTCACGCCGCGGCCCACGGCCACGGTCACGGTCGTCGCGGCCGCGGTAGCCGCCGCGGTCCCGGTCGTCGCGGCGGTCGTCACGGCGGTCGTCGCGCCGGAAGCCACCGCCGCGGGAGTCGCGGTCGCCACTGCGGGTGTCGGTACGGCTGTCGCCGCCGCGACGGAAGCCGCCACGGTCGCGGTCGCGGTCGCCGCGCTCGGGACGGTCGTCACGACGGAAACCACCACGGTCGCCACGGTTGTCGTCGCGGCGGAAACCGCCACGGTCACCACGGTCACCGCGGTTGTCATCACGGCGGAAGCCGCCACGGTCGCCGCGATCGTCGCTGCGGCCGCGGTAGCCGCCACGGTCCCGGTCGTCCCGGCGGTCATCCCTGCGGTCGTCGCGTCGGCCGTAGCCGCGGTCGTCGTCGCGACGGAAGCCGCCACGGTCACGGTCGCGGTCGCCGCGCTCGGGACGGTCGTCACGACGGAAACCGCCACGGTCACCACGGTTGTCGTCACGGCGGAAACCGCCACGGTCACCGCGGTCGTCGGAGCGTCCTCGGTAACCGCCACGGTCCCGGTCATCACGCCGGTCATCACGCCGGTCGTCACGACGGTCGTCCCGGCCGCGGTACCCACCGCGCTCGCCCCCGCGGCTGTCACGGTTGTCGTCGCGACCACGGAAGCCGCCACGCTCGGGCCGGCCGCCGCTGCGGTCACGGTCGCTGTTGCGGTCCCGATCGCGGTCGCGGTCGTCGCGGCGGAACGGGGGACGGTCGCCGTCCCTGCGGAAGCCACGGTCGCGGTCGTTGCCACGCCGGGGGCCGCCGCGCTGGCCGCCACGGTCCCCACGGTCCGAGCGGTCACCACTGTCCCGTCGCCGCTGGTCGCGCTCCGGTCGGTCGTCGGGAGAGTTGGTGGACATCGGTGACTCCTGTCTCGGTACTGCAAGCATAAATACAAAAAGGACCCCTGGCCCCAGCTGAACGCTGGCGACCAAGGGTCCTTCCAAAGATTGTTCGGCGGCGTCCTACTCTCCCACAGGGTCCCCCCTGCAGTACCATCGGCGCTGTAAGGCTTAGCTTCCGGGTTCGGAATGTAACCGGGCGTTTCCCCTACGCTATGACCACCGAAACCCTAATGGTTTCGAGCGAACAAGCACACTCTTCTGTTATGTGTTCTGCTCAAAGCCGACAACGGTCGTTGTCTCAGAACTAACACAGTGGACGCGAGCAACTGAGGACAAGCCCTCGGCCTATTAGTACCGGTCAACTCCACACGTTACCGTGCTTCCATATCCGGCCTATCAACCCAGTCGTCTACTGGGAGCCTTACCCTCTCTAGGAGGTGGGAGTCCTCATCTCGAAGCAGGCTTCCCGCTTAGATGCTTTCAGCGGTTATCCCTCCCGAACGTAGCCAACCAGCCATGCCCTTGGCAGAACAACTGGCACACCAGAGGTTCGTCCGTCCCGGTCCTCTCGTACTAGGGACAGCCCTTCTCAAGACTCCTACGCGCACAGCGGATAGGGACCGAACTGTCTCACGACGTTCTAAACCCAGCTCGCGTACCGCTTTAATGGGCGAACAGCCCAACCCTTGGGACCGACTCCAGCCCCAGGATGCGACGAGCCGACATCGAGGTGCCAAACCATCCCGTCGATATGGACTCTTGGGGAAGATCAGCCTGTTATCCCCGGGGTACCTTTTATCCGTTGAGCGACGGCGCTTCCACAAGCCACCGCCGGATCACTAGTCCCGACTTTCGTCCCTGCTCGACCCGTCGGTCTCACAGTCAAGCTCCCTTGTGCACTTACACTCAACACCTGATTGCCAACCAGGCTGAGGGAACCTTTGGGCGCCTCCGTTACCCTTTAGGAGGCAACCGCCCCAGTTAAACTACCCATCAGACACTGTCCCTGATCCGGATCACGGACCCAGGTTAGACATCCAGCACGACCAGACTGGTATTTCAACGACGACTCCACCCGAACTGGCGTCCGAGCTTCACAGTCTCCCAGCTATCCTACACAAGCCGAACCGAACACCAATATCAAACTGTAGTAAAGGTCCCGGGGTCTTTCCGTCCTGCTGCGCGAAACGAGCATCTTTACTCGTAGTGCAATTTCACCGGGCCTATGGTTGAGACAGTCGAGAAGTCGTTACGCCATTCGTGCAGGTCGGAACTTACCCGACAAGGAATTTCGCTACCTTAGGATGGTTATAGTTACCACCGCCGTTTACTGGCGCTTAAGTTCTCAGCTTCGCCTGGACGAATCCAAGCTAACCGGTCCCCTTAA
>NZ_CP189902.1:1380000-5280000 GCF_050271085.1 Streptomyces sp. DSM 41931
CCTCGAGGACGGGCCGGTCGAAGAACTCTCTCGGCAGGGGCGTACGGTCGGGGCTCGCGATCATGCCGTCCGAGGGTACTGGAGGCGGGTGGACCACGGGCTGGTCACGCCGGCGCCGCGGTGGCCAGGGTGAGGGGCACACGGAACCGGCCGCGGCCGGATCGCGTTGTTAGGGATCGGAGTCCGGCGCACGAGGTGCTGCGGGCCGGTGGATCAGGTGTGGCCCGCTGGGGTCGCCTGGAGAGGGAGAGACATGGCGTTCAAGAAGCTGCTGGCGAGTCTGGGGGCCGGCGGGGCCTCGGTCGAGACGGTGCTGCACGAGGTCAACGTCGTTCCTGGGGGCGTGGTCCAGGGCGAGGTGCGGATCCAGGGCGGGTCCGTGAACCAGCAGATCGAGGGGCTGTCGGTCGGTCTTCAGGCCAAGGTCGAGGTCGAGAGCGGCGACCAGGAGTACAAGCAGAACATCGAGTTCACCAAGCAGCAGCTGGGGGGCGCCTTCGAACTGCAGGCGGGCGCGGTGCACGCCGTGCAGTTCGGGCTGGAGATCCCATGGGAGACGCCGATCACGATGATCGACGGTCAGCCGCTGCGCGGGATGGACATCGGTGTGACCACCGAGCTGGCGATCGCGCGGGCCGTGGACTCCGGTGACCTCGACCCGGTGAACGTGCACCCGCTGCCGGCGCAGAAGGCGATCCTGGACGCGTTCATCCAGCTCGGCTTCCGCTTCAAGAACGCGGACATGGAGCGGGGCCAGATCCGGGGTACGCGGCAGAGGCTGCCGTTCTACCAGGAGATCGAGTTCTTCCCGCCGTCTCAGTACCGCGGGCTGCACCAGGTGGAGCTGAGCTTCGTCGCCGACGCGCAGGCGATGGACGTCGTGCTGGAGATGGACAAGAAGCCGGGTCTGTTCAGCGAGGGCAGCGACACGTTCCGCTCCTTCCAGGTGGGGCTGAACGACTACCAGGGGACCGACTGGGCGGCGTACCTGAACCAGTGGCTGTCGGAGGTCGGCTCCAAGCGCAACTGGTTCTAGGCTCGTCCGCGACTGAACGTCATCGATCAGGAGGTACCGAGGTGACCGAGCACAAGCGGCGGCCGCTCCCCCATGACTTCCATCCGCCCGTTCCGTCGTTCACGGTGACGAGCGACGATGTGACGGAGGGGGCGGCGCTCAAGGACGCTCAGGTCCACGCGGCGGGCAACACGTCGCCGCATCTGCGGTGGGAGGGTTTCCCGCCGGAGACCAAGAGCTTCGCCGTGACCTGCTACGACCCGGACGCCCCGACGGGCAGCGGGTTCTGGCACTGGGTGGTGTTCGACATCCCGGCCTCGGTGACCGAGCTGCCGGCCGGCGCCGGCAGCGGCTCGTTCGAGGGGCTTCCGGCGGGCGCCGTCCACGCGCGGAACGACTACGGCACCAAGGAGTTCGGCGGTGCCGCGCCGCCGCCCGGGGACGGTCCGCACCGGTACGTGTTCACGGTGTACGCGGTGGACCAGGAGAAGCTGGGTCCGGACGCGGACGCCTCTCCCGCCGTGGTCGGTTTCAACCTGCGGTTCCACACGCTCGCGCGGGCGCAGCTGATCGGTGAGTACGAGGTGCCCGCGGAGTCCTGAGTCCTCCGCGTGACGCCGGACGTTCCCGGAACGTTTGCCCGCCCCTGGTCCTGGAATTGATCAGGGGCGGGCATTTTTTCCGCCGGGGTCCCCCGGGAGGCGTCTTCCGGGGGAGCAGCGGATATTGCGTTGTCCCTCCCGGCGCGCCCGGCCAGAGTTGTTCCAGCTCGCCGAGGGGCGGGCCGGTGCGCACGGGAGGTGGGCTGGTATGCGGGACACGCTGGTGCTGAACGCGAGCTTCGAGCCGTTGTCGACGGTGACGCTGAACCGAGCTGTCGTTCTGGTGCTGCAGGACAAGGCCGTCGTCGAGCAGGCCCATCCCGAACTGCGGATGCGGGGAGCCGCGGTCGACATACCGGCGCCCCGGGTGATCAGGCTCTGCCGGTATGTGCGGGTGCCGTTCCGCAGACGTGCGCCGTGGTCGAGGCGGGGTGTGCTGGTGAGAGACCGGCACCGGTGCGCGTACTGCGGCCGGAGGGCGACGACGGTCGACCATGTGGTGCCGCGGTCGCTCGGCGGGCAGGACACCTGGCTGAACACGGTGGCGTCGTGCGCCGAGGACAACCACCGCAAGGCCGACCGGACACCGGAGCAGGCGGGGATGCCGCTGCTGCGTGAGCCGTACGAGCCGACGCCGGCGGACGCGATGCTGTTGGCTCTCGCCCGGGATGACTTCGAGGCGCTGCCGGAGTGGCTGGCGTTGGACGCCGCGTGACGGCTCGCCGTAGGGGCTGAGTTGACCGCCCCCCTGCGGGTTGTTCGTGGTTGATCGCGCAGTTCCCCGCGCCCCTTCAGGGGGTGCGGGGAACGCGTGTTTTCTGGGCGCTCTCAGTCGATCGAGGGGTTCTCGCGGCGTTCCTGGGCGGGGACGTTCGCCGTGGTGCCGTTGCCACCCAGGCTGGAGCCGAAGTTGCCGACGGCGCCGGAGAGGCCCTTGAGGGCGTCGCCGATCTCGCTGGGGACGATCCACAGCTTGTTGGCGTCGCCCTCGGCGATCTTCGGGAGCATCTGGAGGTACTGGTAGGAGAGCAGCTTCTGGTCCGGGTCGCCGGCGTGGATGGCCTCGAAGACCGTGCGGACGGCCTGGGCCTCGCCCTCGGCGCGCAGCGCGGCGGCCTTGGCCTCACCTTCGGCGCGCAAGATCTGGGACTGCTTCTCGCCCTCGGCGCGCAGGATCTCGGACTGCCGGACGCCCTCGGCCTGGAGGATGGCGGCGCGCTTGTCGCGGTCGGCGCGCATCTGCTTCTCCATCGAGTCCTGGATGGAGGTGGGCGGTTCGATGGCCTTGAGCTCGACGCGGTTGACGCGGATGCCCCACTTGCCGGTGGCTTCGTCGAGGACGCCGCGCAGGGCCGCGTTGATCTCCTCGCGGGAGGTGAGGGTGCGCTCGAGGTCCATGCCGCCGATGATGTTGCGCAGGGTGGTGACGGTGAGCTGCTCGATGGCCTGGATGTAGCTGGCGACCTCGTAGGTCGCGGCCCGGGCGTCGGTCACCTGGTAGTAGATGACGGTGTCGATGTTGACGACCAGGTTGTCCTGGGTGATCACCGGCTGCGGCGGGAAGGGGACGACCTGCTCGCGGAGGTCGATGCGGTTGCGGATGGTGTCGATGAACGGGACGACGATGTTGAGGCCCGCGTTGAGCGTCCGCGTGTAGCGGCCGAAGCGCTCGACGATGGCGGCGCTGGCCTGTGGGATGACTTGGATCGTCTTGATCAGGGCGATGAAGACCAACACCACCAGGATGATCAGGACGATGATGACCGGTTCCATCGTCGGTTCCCCGAACCCTTCTTAGCCTCGGCGCCTACGGCAGGTCGTGTGTGCCTGTGCACGGTCGTGCGGTTGTAGATCTTGCTGGTCGAGTCTGTCAGACCGCGGGCCCAACCGGGGGCGTGTTCGCGCCGGTTGTTCGCACGGGAGGTGCGGGATCACATGATGATCGCGGTGGCCCCCTCGATGTCCACGACGTCGACCTCCTGGCCGGCCTCGTAGGAGCGGCCGGTGTCGAGGGCGCGGGCCGACCAGACCTCGCCCGCCAGTTTGATGCGGCCACCGCTGCCGTCGACGCGTTCGAGGACGACGGCCTGCTTCCCCTTCAGGGCGTCGACGCCGGTGGCGAGTTCGGGCCTCTGGGAGCGGTGTCTGCGGGCGATGGGGCGGACGACGGCGATCAGCGCGGTCGAGACGACGGCGAAGACCGCGACCTGGGCGACGGCTCCGCCGCCGAAGATGCCGGAGACCACTGCGGCGGCGACGGCGCCCACCGCGAGCATGCCGAGTTCGGGCATCGCGGTGATCACCAGCCCGATGCCGAGTGCCGTCGCCCCGATCAGCCACCACAGCCATGCGTCGATGTCCACACGGGTCATGGTAGAACCGCGCACCCGGTCACGGACAGGGCGCGGTCGGTCGAACGGGCCCCGTGGTGCCGGGTGTTGTGCGGGGGGGTGGTGCGGCGTCAGCTCATCGGGAGGCCCTGCGCGGTCCAGCGGTCGCCGACCTGCTCCACGACGAGCGGGAGGCCGAAGCACAGGGACAGGTTGCGGCTGGTGAGTTCGAGCTCGAGCGGGCCGGCGGCGAGGACCTTGCCCTGACGGATCATCAGGACGTGGGTGAAGCCGGGGGCGATCTCCTCCACGTGGTGGGTGACCATGATCATGGAGGGGGCGATCGGGTCGCGCGCGAGGCGGCCGAGGCGGCGCACCAGGTCCTCGCGGCCGCCGAGGTCGAGGCCGGCGGCGGGCTCGTCGAGGAGGAGCAGCTCGGGGTCGGTCATCAGGGCGCGGGCGATGAGGGTGCGCTTGCGCTCGCCCTCGGAGAGGGTGCCGAACTTGCGGTCCAGGTACTCGGACATGCCCAGACGGTCGAGGAAGGCACGGGCGCGCTGCTCGTCGATGTCCTCGTACTCCTCCTGCCAGCCGGCGGTCATGCCGTAGGCGGCGGTGAGCACGGTCTGCAGGACGGTCTGCTTCTTGGGCAGCTTGTCGGCGAGGGCGATGCCGGCCACGCCGATGCGGGGGCGCAGTTCGAAGACGTCGGTGCCGGGGCGGCCGAGCGTCTCGCCGAGGATGGTGGCGGTGCCCTTGCTCGGGTAGAGGTAGCTGGACGCGATGTTCAGCAGGGTGGTCTTGCCGGCGCCGTTGGGGCCGAGGATGACCCAGCGTTCGCCCTCCTTGACCGACCAGGAGACCTGCTCCACCAGAGCCCGGCCCTCGCGGACCACGGATACGTCCTGAAGTTCCAGAACATCGCTCATGAGCGCCTTGTCTCCCCTTGCAGTGTGGCCGGTCTCGGCTGTCGCGTACGCCTTGTGGGTCGGTCCGCCGCACCCGTGGGCGGGAGCCCCTCATGAAATCTACGCCACCGGCCGACCCGGACATTCCATCGGTCCGGCTTCCGGGCGCTGTCTAGGGTGTACGCATGCTTTCGGAACCACGCTCCGGTCGTCTCGCCGCTTGGGGCAATGCCCTTCTTGCCGGACTTGTCTCTCCCGACGAGGCGGTGCTCGCCGTGGTCGGGGAGGACGCGGTGCACCGTGTGGAGGGGGTGCCCGGGGAGTCCGCGCCGGTGGGGCTGACGCTGGCCCTGGGGCGGCTGCGGGGGCTCGGGGTGTCGGGGCTGCGGGTGGCGCTGCCGGCGCCGGGGCATCCGCTGGGGCTGAGCGGCCCGCCGGAGTTCAACGCGCGGGCGCTGGAGGCCGAGGAGGCCGTGGTGTGCCAGGGGGCGGCGCTGGGGCTGGTGCCGGAGGTGACGGAGGCCGGGCCCGAGGGCGATGTGCATGTGGAGGTCCTCTGGCACTGTCTGCCGGTGCGGGAGGCGCCGCCGGCGGACGTGCCGTCGCTGGGTGAGGCGGAGCGGGAGCTGGCGGAGGCGCTGCGGGAGGCGACGGAGGCGCTGACCCGGCTGGACGTGGCCGGGTCGGGTCCGGTCGCGGAGGCGGCGATCGACGCGTACCGGGCGCGGGCCACGGCGTCGCGCGGGCGGGACGTGCTGGCGCCGGGGTATCCGCCGCGTGCCGTGCGGGTGCTGGAGCTGGCGCAGCGGGTGGGCGCGCTGGTGTCGCTGGCGACGGCGCACGGGCACGGTGGCGCGGTGAGCGCGTCGGAGATGTCGGCGCGGGCGCTGGCGCTGCGGCCGGTGGAGCGGACGGCCCGGCGGGCGCAGGTGGCCGCGTACAACGCGTTCGTGGAGGAGCGCGGGGCGCGCTGAACACGGCCCCGGGCCTCAAAGGCAGGGACGAGCCCCGGCGCCGGGTGGGGGCGGGCGGCCGGGGCTTGTCGTCTGGTGCCGTCGGTCGTCAGTCGTTGACGGCGACGTTGCCGAAGGCGGGGTTCAGCACGCCGATGACGTTGATGCTGTTGCCCGACACGTTGACCGGGACGTCGACCGGGACCTGGACGAGGTTGCCGGAGACGACGCCCGGGGAGCCCACGGCCTCGCCGTGCGCGTGGCTGCCCTCGGTGGCGGAGGCCATGCCCGCACCGGCGGCGAGCAGACCGCCCGCCACCATCGTCACGGCGGCTGCCTTCTTCAGGTTCTTCACTTTCCGTTCCCCTCCTTGCGACGACCGCGGCGAGCGCCGCGGTCCGCACTGGGCAACGCACGGCACGGGCCGGGGATACGGAACCCGGGGGCCATTCCCCCTACGGTATGAATCTCGCACCGGAGGGGAACCTTCCGGGTGATGGCGCAGCGGCGGTCAGCCGCTGATCCCGTGCCGTACGGCCCACAGCGCGGCCTGGGTGCGGTCCGCCAGGTCGAGCTTCATCAGGATGTTCGACACGTGTGTCTTCACCGTCTTCTCGGAGAGCACCAGGGCGCGGGCGATCTCCCGGTTGGCGCGGCCGTCCGCGATCAGCCCGAGCACCTCGCGCTCCCGCTCGGTGAGGGAGCCCGCGCGTCCCGCGCCGGAACCGCTCTCCTCCTGGGACAGCAGCGCGCCCGCCACCTCCGGCTGCAGCAGCACGTGCCCGGCGTGCACGGAGCGGATGGCGCCGGCCAGCGCGTCGGGGTCGATGTCCTTGTACACGTAGCCGGCGGCGCCCGCGCGGAGGGCGGGGATCACCGTGCGCTGCTCGGTGAAGCTGGTGACGACCAGCACCCGGGCGCGGTGGTCCAGCTCGCGCAGCCGGCGCAGCGCCTCCACGCCGTCCATGCCGGGCATCTTGATGTCCATGAGGACGACGTCGGGCTGGAGCTCGCCGGCCAGGGCGACCCCCTCCGCGCCGTCCGCGGCCTCGCCGACGACCTCGATGTCGTCCTGCACCTCCAGGAAGGTGCGCAGACCACGCCGGACCACCTGGTGGTCGTCGACCAGCAGCACCTTGATCGCGTCAGCCACCGGGGACCTCCATCTCGATGGTGGTGCCCTTGCCGGGCGCCGATTCCACGGTCAGCCTGCCGCCGACCCCGCTCGCCCGGTCCCGCATGGAGACCAGGCCCAGATGGCGGCCCGCCCGGCGGACGGTGTGCGGGTCGAAGCCGCGTCCGTCGTCGCCCACCCGCAGCACCGCGCCGTTGCCGCGCCGCTCCAGGGACACGTCGACGTGTGTCCCGCCGGAGTGGCGCAGGGCGTTGTGCAGCGCCTCCTGGGCGACCCGCAGCACCGCCTCCTCCTGGGCCGCGGGCAGGGCCCGCACACCGTGGCCGGTGAAGGTGACGCGCGCGCTGTGGGCGCGGTCGAGCACCTGCACCTGGGTGCGCAGGGTGGCGGCCAGCCCGTCCTCGTCGAGGGCGGCGGGGCGCAGTTCGACGACCGCCGCGCGCAGTTCGTCGGCGGCCTCGGCGGCCAGCTCCGCCACCTGCTGAAGCTCGCCCTTGGCGCGGGCCGGGTCGCGGTCCACGAGACGGGCGGCGGCCTGGGCGGTGAGGCGCAGGGAGAACAGCTTCTGGCTGACGGCGTCGTGCAGTTCGTGGGCCAGGCGGGAGCGCTCCTCGGCGATGGTCAGCTCGCGGCTGCGTTCGTAGAGGCGGGCGTTGGTCAGGGCGATGGCGGCATGCTGGGCCAGGATGCCGAGCAGTTCCTCGTCGTCCTCGGTGAAGCCGCAGGCGCCGTCCGGCTTCGGGCAGTTCTTGTTCGCGAGGAACAGGGCGCCGAGCACCTCGTCGCCGTCGCGGATGGGCAGGCCCAGGAAGTCGACGAGGTCGGGGTGGGCGCTGGGCCAGCCCTCGAAGCGGGGGTCGCGGCGCACGTCGGCGAGGCGCTGCGGGGCGGCGTCGTCGAGCATCGCGGCGAGGATGCCGTGCCGGCGCGGCAGAGGGCCGATGGCCTTCCACTGCTCGTCGCTGACGCCGTCCACCACGAACTGGGCGAAGCCTCCGTGGTCGTCGGGCACGCCGAGGGCGGCGTACTGGGCGTCGAGGAGTTCGCGGGCGGAGACGACGATCGTCTTGAGGACGTCGCGCACCTCGAGATGCCTGCTCATGGCCAGCAACGCGGAACTCACCGCGGCGAGGCCGGACCGGGGGCCGTGGCTCATGCCGTCACGGTACCGGCGGGACGCGGGCCCGCGGATCGGACCGCTGTCCGCCCCTGTCCCCCGTCGCTGGTCCTAGGTCCCGGGCCCGGGTCCGGCCGTCGCGGCCTAGGGCGCGGGGCGGGGGCGTCCCGGCGTAGGCCGAAGGGACCCGGGCGGCTGCGTCCCGCGCCCGAGGCGGCGTCCCGGCCCGGCTTCCTACGTTGATCACACGCCGACAGGGCGGGACGACACGACGGACGAGGGGACGGTTGTCATGCCGGTTGCGATCATCACGGGAGCCTCGAAGGGGCTCGGACGGGCACTGGCCGTGGGGCTGGCGGAGCGGGGCTGGGATCTGGTGCTCGACGCGCGGGGCGCGGACCGCCTGGCCGAGACGGTGGTGCTGGCGTCGGCGCACGGCACGCGCGTGACGGCGGTGCCCGGGGACGTCACGAACCCCGCGCACCGGGCGGAGCTGGTGGCGGCGGCCTGGCGTCTTGGCGGGGTGGACCTGCTGGTGCACAACGCGAGCGCGCTGGGCTCCGAGCCGCTGGTGCGGCTGGCGGAGCTGCCGCTGGAGGGGCTGCGGCGGGCGCTGGAGGTGAACCTGGTGGCGGCGCTGGGTCTGGTGCAGGAGGCGCTGCCGCTGCTGCGGGCCGCCGAGGCGGGCGCGGTGCTGGTGGTGAGCTCGGACGCCGCCGCGGAGGCGTACCCGACGTGGGGCGGCTACGGCGCGTCCAAGGCGGGCCTCGACCGGCTGGCTGCGGTGCTGGCGGAGGAGGAGCCGGGGCTGCGGGTGTGGTCGGTCGACCCCGGGGACATGGCGACGGAGCTGTACGCGGCGGCCGTGCCGGACGACGACGATCCGCGGCCGGAGCCCGAGACGGTGGTGCCGGGGTTCCTGCGGCTGCTGGAGGAGCGGCCGGCCAGTGGCCGCTACGGCGCCCCGGCGCTGCTGGAGGGACGGCGGTGACGGTCACCTTCCAGGTGCCGGCGGAGCTGTCGGCGCGGGTGCCGGCGGAGCTGCGGGCGCCCGGCCGGGACCGGGACGCGGTACGGCTGCTGGTGTCGCGGGGCGCCGAGGTGTCCCACCACGCCTTCGCGGAGCTGCCGCTGCTGCTGCGCGCGGGCGACCTCCTGGTGGTGAACACCTCGCCCACGCTGGCGGCTGCCGTCGACGGCCGGATCGGCGACGCGCGCGTGGTGGTGCACTTCTCCACCCGCGGCGACGACGGCCGCTGGGCGGTCGAGCTGCGTGATCCGGACGGGCGCGGCACCACGCGCGTGCGCGCGGGCACGCGTGCGGGTACAGGGGTGCGGCTGTCCGGGGGTGCGCGGCTGAGGGTCGAGGAGCCGCTGAGCGCGGGGGCGTCACGACTGTGGTGGGCGCGGGTGTCGCGGGACGTGCCCGGGCTGCTGCGGGAGCACGGGCGGCCGATCCGGTACGCGTACACGGAGCGGGACCAGCCGCTGTCGGCGTACCAGACGGTGTTCGCGCTGCCGTCGCGGGACGGCTCGGGGAGCGCGGAGATGCCGAGCGCGGGGCGTCCGTTCACCGCGCGGACGGTGACGGAGCTGGTGAGCCGCGGGGTGCAGTTCGCGCCGGTGCGGCTGGACACGGGGGTGGCGTCGGCGGAGGCGCACGAGCCGCCGTACCCGGAGCGGTTCGCGGTGCCGGAGGCGTCGGCGCGGCTGATCGGCGCGGTGCGGGCGGGCGGCGGCCGGGTGATCGCGGTGGGGACGACGGCGGTACGGGCGCTGGAGTCGGCGGCCGGTCCCGACGGGGCGGTGCGGGCCCGTGCGGGGTGGACGGACCTGGTGGTGACCCCGGAGCGGGGGGTGCGGGTGGTGGACGGGCTGCTGACCGGGCTGCACGAGCCGGAGGCGTCGCACCTGCTGATGCTGGAGGCGGTCGCGGGGCGGGAGGCGGTCGCGCGGGGCTACGAGGAGGCGCTGCGCGGGCGTTACCTGTGGCACGAGTTCGGGGACGTGCACCTGCTGCTGCCGCCCTGACCGAGGACGCGGAACTCCTCACCCAGCGCGTTGCGCCAGCAACACGCGGTAAGGAGGGCGGGGGTCCGGTGTGAGGCCGGGCATAGGGCGCACATCACGTACGAAGCGGAGTAGGAGACACATAACCTCCCATACGAGCGGGGCGAACAGTCCGATCTGCCCGGTTTCCCACCCCCCTGATCCACTATCCGGCTTCGTAGGTCACATCTTTGCCGAGCGATTTTGCGGCCGCTAACAATGGCTGCGTCGCTCAGCGCCGTGGGCTTTCCGCCCGCGGCGTTCGCGTGCCGAAGAAGCACCGGTCCCCCCGGACATCGAGCGACCTCCGCGCTATTCGAAGAGGTCCGTTTCGCATGCCCAAGCACATCCTCACCCGTGGTCATGGTCGAGCCCTGAGTCGTCACCACAAGGTCGCCGCCGCGGGCGTCGCCGCTCTCGGCGCCGCCGCCATCGGCCTCTCGGCGGTCCCGAGCAACGCCTCGACGACGACCACGGCCGAGGCTCCCGCCGAGACGGCGAAGGTGGCCTACAGCACCCAGCAGATCCAGGGCGTCGAGCCCGACGTCAACAGCCAGTTCGCCGCCGCCGGCCTGAAGGTCGAGCAGATCGCGGCGAAGAAGCAGGCCGCCGCAGAGGCCGCCGCGAAGAAGCAGGCAGCCGCGGAGAAGAAGGCGGCCGCCGAGGCCAAGGCCGCGAAGGCCCGCCAGGCCGCTGAGTCGGCGAGCCGTTCCGCCGAGCGCGCCGAGGTGAAGAAGGCCGCTCCGAAGAAGTACGGCGACAACCTCGACGGCTGGATCCGCGAGGCCATGTCCATCATGAAGAAGCACGGGATCCCCGGCTCCTACGAGGGCATCCACCGCAACATCATGCGCGAGTCCTCCGGCAACCCGCAGGCGATCAACCTCTGGGACATCAACGCCCAGAACGGCATCCCCTCCAAGGGTCTGCTCCAGGTGATCCCGCCGACCTTCGAGGCGTACCACGTCAAGGGCACCCCGAAGGACATCTACGACCCGGTCGCCAACATCGTCGCCGCCTGCAACTACGCGGCCGACAAGTACGGCACCATGGACAACGTCGACAGCGCGTACTGAGAGGTCGGCGCGGACCTCTCCTGCCGCACACAGACGCCGAAGGGCGGCACCCTCCTGACGGGGTGCCGCCCTTCGGGATCGTACGGCGGTACTACTTGCGCATGACCTCGGGCTCGTGGCGGCGCAGGAAGCGTGCCACGAAGAAGCCGCAGACCACGCCGAGCGCGAGCAGCGCGCCCATGTCCGTCGCCCACGCGGCGGCCGTGTGCTCCCACAGCGGGTCGGCGCTGTCGCCCTTGGCCGGCGGGCTGATGTTGTTGAAGTCCAGCGTCGCGCCCGCGGCGGCGACCGCCCAGCGCGACGGCATCAGGTACGACAGCTCGTTCACGCCGACCGAGTTGGCCAGCGGGAACAGGCAGCCGGTGAAGACGACCTGGACGATCGCGAACATCACCAGCAGCGGCATCGTCTTCTCGGCGGTCTTCACCAGGGCCGAGATGATCAGGCCGAACATCATCGCGGTGAAGCCCAGCGCCATGATCGGGATGCACAGTTCCAGCAGGATCTGGCCGCCGAGGACGAGGCCCTCGTCGGGCACCGTGCGGCTGGAGAAGCCGATCACGCCGATCATCAGGCCCTGGATCATGGTGATCAGGCCGAGCACGAAGACCTTCGACATCAGGTACGCCGAGCGGGACAGGCCGGTGGCGCGCTCCCGCTCGTAGATCACGCGTTCCTTGATCAGCTCACGGACGGAGTTGGCGGCGCCGGCGAAGCACGCGCCCACCGCGAGGATGAGCAGCACCGTGAGCGCGGTGCCGTTGGCGACGGGCCGGCCCGTTCTCGGGTTGATCTCCGTGTTGACCAGCAGGTCCTTCCCCTGGTCGATGAGCAGGCTGACCGAGCCGAGGACCAGCGGCAGGATGATCGACAGGGCGAGGAAGCCCTTGTCGGAGGCGATCACCGACACGTACCGGCGCACCAGGGTGGAGAACTGCGACGCCCAGCCCTGCGGCTTCGGCGGCTTCATCGCCTGCATCGCGGGGACCTGGACGGACTGCGGGGCGACGGCGTCGATGTCCGCGGCGTACATCTGGTAGTGCTGCGAGCCCTTCCAGCGGCCCGCCCAGTCGTAGTCGCGGTAGTTCTCGAAGGCGGAGAAGACGTCGGCCCAGGTGTCGTAGCCGAAGAAGTTCAGCGCCTCCTCGGGCGGGCCGAAGTAGGCGACGGAACCGCCCGGCGCCATCACCAGCAGCTTGTCGCAGATCGCCAGCTCGGCCACCGAGTGGGTGACGACGAGGACGGTGCGGCCGTCGTCGGCGAGGCCGCGCAGCAGCTGCATGACGTCCCGGTCCATGCCCGGGTCGAGGCCGGAGGTCGGCTCGTCCAGGAAGATCAGCGACGGCTTGGTGAGCAGCTCCAGCGCCACCGACACGCGCTTGCGCTGGCCGCCGGACAGGGACGTGACCTTCTTGTCCTTGTGGATGTCCAGCTTCAGCTCGCGCAGCACCTCGTCGATGCGGGCCTCGCGCTCGGCCGCCGTGGTGTCGGCGGGGAAGCGCAGCTTGGCCGCGTACTTCAGGGCCCGCTTGACGGTCAGCTCCTTGTGCAGGATGTCGTCCTGCGGGACCAGACCGATGCGCTGGCGCAGCTCGGCGAACTGCTTGTACAGATTGCGGTTGTCGTACAGCACCTCGCCCTGGTTGGCGGGCCGGTAGCCGGTGAGCGCCTTGAGCAGCGTCGACTTGCCGGAGCCGGACGGGCCGATGACCGCGATCAGGGACTTCTCCGGGACGCCGAAGGAGACGTCCTTCAGGATCTGCTTGCCGCCGTCGACCGTGACGGTGAGGTGGCGGGCGGAGAAGGACACCTCACCGGTGTCGACGAACTCCTCGAGCCGGTCGCCGACGATCCGGAACGTCGAGTGACCGACGCCCACGATGTCGGTGGGGCCGAGCAGTTGCGAGCCGCCCTTGGGGATCGGCTGGCCGTTGACGTACGTGCCGTTGTGCGAACCCAGGTCGCGGATCTCCATGCGCCCGTCGGGCGTCGAGTGGAACTCCGCGTGGTTGCGGGACACCTGGAGGTCGGAGACCACCAGGTCGTTCTCCAGGGCACGGCCGATGCGCATCACGCGGCCGAGCGAGAACTGGTGGAACGTCGTGGGACTGCGGTCGCCGTAGACCGGCGGCGCCCCCGCGCCACCACCGGGTCCCTGCTGCTGGGGGATGTGCGGCGCGTTCTGCTGCGCGACGCCCTGCTGCTGCGGCTGCTGCCAGCCCTGCTGGGCGGGCGGCTGCTGCTGAGCGGGCGGCTGCTGCGCCCAGCCGGCGCCCGCGCCCTGGGCGGCGTACGGCTGCTGCGGCTGGGCCTGCGGCACGGCGGCGCCGACACCGGACAGCGTGACGCGCGGCCCGTCGTTCGCGTTGCCCAGGTTGAGCACCGTGTCGGCGGTGAACTCCAGGTGGTGGATCCGCTGCCCCTGCACGAAGGTGCCGTTGGTGCTGCCGTGGTCCTCGATCACCCAACCGCGGCCGTTGAAGCTGACCGTGGCGTGACGCCAGGACACCCTGGCGTCGTCGAGGACGACGTCGCCCTGCGGGTCACGTCCCAGGGTGTAGGACCTGGACGGATCGAGCGTCCAGGTACGTCCGTTTGATTCCAGTACGAGTTCCGGCACTCCATGCCCCACTGAGTTGTTCCCCCGAATTTCCCCCGTCGCAGGGAGTCTAGGGATGTCGAACATCGGGGGGAACTATTTCAGGCCCGGCCCTCCGACCGAAAGTCGGCCCTGTCACGACCCCGCGACAAGACGTCTACGGCTCTGCCCGGACGGGGGTTGAAATCCCCTCGGAGAGTGGTAAACCCCGCGAGGGGGACATGTGCGGCCTGCCGGGCCGCTCCGCGGATCGGGGGGTCTGCCATGAGTACTGCCACAGGCTCCGCAGGGCCGGGACGCGACGCCGGTGTGCCGTGGGCGGACGTGGTGATGTCCGCGGTCGCCGCGGTGAGCTGGGCGCTGATCGGGATGGCGGGGACGGCGGCGCTGGGACTGCATCTGCTGGACGCGGACACGGCGGGGTCGTTGGCGCCGATGACCGCCGCGGTGGTGGCGCTGGCGGTGGGCGGTTCGGTCACGCCGACGGGAGACGTGTCGGCGTTCGGGCTGTCCGGGGCCGAGGCGGATACGGCGGTCGGCGTGATGCCGCTCGGCGTGGGGCTGGTGGGGGCGCTGCTGCTCTCCCTCATCTTCCTGAAGTCCTCACGGGCGGCGGGAGTTGTGGTGTCCGGCCGTGAACTCGCCGCGCGGGCGGGCGCGGTGGTCGCGCTGTCCGTGGCGACGGCGGGCGGGCTGGTGTGGGCGGGCCACGACGTGATCACCGTCGACGTGGCCGCGCTCGATGTGGACGGTCTGCCCGGCTCGGACGGCGGCGGGGGGCTGGTCGTCCCGGGGCTGGGCGACATCGGGGAGCTGCTGCCGGACCGGGTGGGGGACCTGGCCGGCGCGGAGGTGACGGTGGGGTTCACCGTCGACACGGCGCCGACGCTGCTGGCCGGCCTCGGCTGGCCGGCGGGCGTGCTGCTGATCGCCCTGCTGGCGTCCCGCCGCACTCCCCTGCCGCGCGGCTGGGACGCCCTGCACCGGGTGGTGCGGCCGGCGGTCTCGTCGCTCGTCGCGGTGCTGCTGGTCGCGGTGGCGGCGGGGTTCGCCGCCGCGGGGTACGCGGCCATCGGCGACGACCACCCCCGGCGGATCGCCGGGGCCGCGCTGCTGGGAGCGCCGAACGGTGTGTGGCTGGGGGTGTCGGCCGGGCTGTTCGTCCCGTGGGACGCCCAGGGGAACGGGGCGCTCCTGGGGGCCTTGCCCCATCCCCTGGACGATCTGCTGCGGAGGGGGACGGAGGAGCCGGTCACTCTGGGTGCGCTGGCCGGGTTGGACGGGCGGGTGTGGCTGCTGGGGGTGGCCGCGGCGACGGCGATGCTGCTGGTGGGCGTGGAGACGGGGGTGCGGACGCCGGTGGTGGGGAGTACGCCGGGGGCGGGTGGTTTCGCGGGGCGGTGTGCGGTGCGGCTGAGCGCCGCCGCGGCGGTGACACTGCCGGTGCTGGTGTGGCTCACCGAGGTGTCCGTGGGCGGCTCGCTGTCCGTGCTGGGGTACGACGTCTTCGACGCGGGGCTGGACCTGCGCGGGCGCCTCGGCGCAGCGGCGCTGCTCGGCGCGGTGTGGGGCGCGGGGGCGGGCGCGGCGGGGGCTCTACTGGCGTGGGCGTGCGGGGTGGCGGGGACGCGGGTGGCGGTACTGGCACGGGGTGCCGAAGGCTTGCCGACGTCGGCGCCCTCGGGGCCCTACCGGCCGGGGACGCCGTACCGCCCGCCCCACCCGGAGACCAATCCGTACCTACGGCTGCCGGGGGCGCGGACGGAACGGGCCTCCCCCGAGGACGCGGTGCCGGGACGGGGCACGCCTGCGGGGTCCGCCCGCTCGCCGGCACCGGGGAACGGGGCGGACGACGTGGCCGCGGCCCCCACGGTCATCAGCCCCACCCCGCCACCACGCCCACCCCGCCCGGACCGCCGACGCCTGTGGCCGGACAAGGTCCCACCGCCTCCCCCGCCTCCTCCTCCCGCGCCCCGCCCCTCGGGTGTACGCGAGCCCGAGCGACGAGACCCGGACGGCAGGGAGCCGCGCGGGAGGAACGGGGAGGGGGACGGCCGGGGGCCGGTAGGACGGTAGGGGCGGGCCGAGCCCGGACCCGGCGGCGGCGCCGGGGCGGCGCCCAGAGCGGCCGGGCGGGCCGGGGCAGGCGCGCCGTCACCGGAGCCGGTGCGGGCGGCGCCGTGCAGCCGTGCGCAAACGGCGGGGTGGCACTCGGGCCGCAGGCCGGGAGCAGGCCGGCACGCCCGACGCCGGGTCGGGGGCCGGAGCATCGGGGATCCGCAGGGCTGGGGCCCGGTTCACGTGTCCTCGGCTGCGCCGGGGGATCCGCTGTGCGCCAAGCCGGCATCGGACCTGGCCGATGCCCGCCGGGTAGGCACGCAGGGTGCGTGGGCCGACCGGGCCGGTCGGATCCGGGCGCCCGACGCCGGGTCGGGGCCGGGGCCTCGGGGATCCGCGAGGCTGGGCCCCGTTCGCGTGTCCTCGGCTGCGCCGGGGAACCCGCTGTGCGCCAAGCCGGCATCGGACCTGGCCGGTGCCCGCTGGGTGGGCACGCAGGGTGCGTGGGCCGACCGGGCCGGTCGGATCCGGGCGCCCGTCGCCGGACCCGGGCACGGTCCGTGTGTTCACGGCTGGGGCGAGACGGGGGCGCGGCCCCGGACGGGGTGGTGGGGGTGTCCGGAGGGCGGACCGCGCGGGCGCGGGGCACTGGGTGCCGGATACGGTGGGAACACCATGAGCGCATCGCAGACCTCCGACGTTCCCACCCTCCTGGTCAAGATCTTCGGCAAGGACAGGCCGGGCATCACGGCCGGCCTCTTCGACACCCTCGCCGCCTACTCCGTCGACGTGGTCGACATCGAGCAGGTCGTCACCCGTGGTCGCATCGTGCTGTGCGCGCTCGTGACCCAGCCCCCGGCGGGGATGGAGGGCGACCTGCGGGCCACCGTCCACAGCTGGGCGGATTCGATCAAGCTGCAGGCGGAGATCATTTCGGGCAAGGGCGACAACCGCCCCCGCGGTCTCGGCAGGTCCCTGGTGACCGTGCTGGGCCACCCCCTCACCTCGGAGGCGACGGCGGCGGTCGCCGCGCGGATAACCAAGGCCGGCGGCAACATCGACCGTATCTTCCGGCTCGCCAAGTACCCGGTGACCGCCGTGGAGTTCGCGGTGTCCGGCGTGGAGACGGAGGTGCTGCGCACCGCGCTGGTGACGGACGCGGCCCGGTTCCGGGTCGACATCGCGGTGGTCGCGGCGGGGCTGTACCGCAGGGCGCAGCGCCTGGTGGTGATGGACGTGGACTCCACGCTCATCCAGGACGAGGTGATCGAGCTCTTCGCGGCACACGCCGGCTGTGAGGACCAGGTCGCCGAGGTGACGGCGGCGGCGATGCGCGGGGAGCTGGACTTCGAGCAGTCGCTGCACGCGCGGGTGGCGCTGCTGGAGGGGCTCGACGCCTCCGTGATCGACAAGGTGCGCAGCGAGGTGCGTCTGACGCCGGGCGCCCGCACCCTGATCCGTACGCTCAAGCGGCTCGGCTACCAGGTGGGCGTGGTGTCGGGCGGCTTCACCCAGGTCACCGACGATCTGAAGGAGCGCCTCGGTCTGGACTTCGCCCAGGCGAACACGCTGGAGATCGTCGACGGCAAGCTGACCGGCCGGGTGACCGGCGAGATCGTGGACCGGGCGGGCAAGGCCCGGCTGCTGCGCCGGTTCGCGGCCGAGGCGGGGGTGCCGCTGTCGCAGACGGTGGCGATCGGTGACGGCGCGAACGACCTGGACATGCTGAACGCGGCGGGTCTCGGTGTCGCCTTCAACGCCAAGCCGGTGGTGCGCGAGGCGGCCCACACGGCCGTGAACGTCCCCTTCCTGGACACCGTCCTCTACCTGTTGGGCATCACGCGGGAAGAGGTCGAGGCCGCGGACACGCTCGCGGGCGACTGAGCCGCGCGGACCGGCCGTGACGACGGACGGGCCCGGCGCCGACAGGGTCGGTGCCGGGCCCCTGGCGTGCCGGGCGGGTCAGTCAGCCGGGGGTCACTCGGTGGGCGCCCAGTAGTCGGCCAGGGTGGCGGTGCCGGGCTCCAGGGACTTCCAGGGGCCGCTGAAGGTCAGGACCGCGAAGGCGGCGGCCGGGAAGCCGCGCCGCGTCATACGCTCGCGGGCGTCGCCCTCGGACGCGCCGGCCAGGATGTCGGCCAGCCCCTGCACGCCCGGGTTGTGTCCGATCAGCAGGACGTTCTGCGCGTCGTCGGGGGTCTCGTTGAGCAGGGCGATCAGCTCGCCGGGCGAGGCCTCGTAGATCCGCTCCTCGTAGACGGTCTTCGGCCGCTTCGGGAACTCGTGGACCGCGAGCTTCCAGGTCTCGCGGGTGCGGACCGCCGTGGAGCACAGGGCCAGGCCGAAGGCGACGCCGGTGTCGGCCAGCTTGCGGCCGGCGGCCGCGGCGTCCAGGCGGCCTCGCTCGGCGAGGGGCCGCTCGTGGTCGGACACCGGAGGCCAGTCGGCTTTCGCATGCCGGAAAAGGACAATCCTGCGGGGTTCTGCGACGCTCATGGCACCCAGCTTCGCATGAAACAGGCCACAGGGCGCAGGGAGTTGACCGGCGCCTCGGACGCGTTCAGCGGGCTATGAGCTGCTGCGCCCGCTCGACGAGGAGGGTGAGCGCGGGCTCACCGGCGGTCGCGTGCGCGTCGGAGGGGTTGAGGACGAGGGCGAGCAGGGCCACGAAGGCGAGGGCGGGGAGGGCCAGGGCCCACCACGGCAGCCGGGTGGCGGCACCGCCCCGGGGGGCCGGGACGGGCCGGGAGTGCGTGCGCGCCGACATGGGGCCTCCGCTCTTCGAGTGCTCCGTGCCCGCCGCTCGCGGCCACATCTCGAAGGTACGGATCGGCGGGGCGCCAACCCATCCGGTGATCCACCCACTTGACCCTGAGCCTGGCCCCCTAGGGGACAGGGGTGCCAGCACCACCCTCAGGGCACGGAACCGGCCACCGCGCTCAGGGCGCGAGCACCGTCGCGATGACGCCGATGACGATGAAGATCGCGAAGAACGCGCCGAAGACGAGCAGCATCTTCTTCTGGCCGTTCTGCGGGTTCGGGTCGAGGACTGGCATGGGGAAAGTGTCGCACCCTTCCCGCCCGGCACCGGCCACGGGGTGCCCGGCGGGCGCGGCGTCACCCCGGACCGTACGCCTCAGCGCGCCGCCTCGTCCTCCACCGTGCGGTCCCGCCCGGCCACCACCCCGACGATCATCTGCGGGACCATCAGCCCCGCCATCAGCGCGATCGGCAGCCCCCAGCCCCCGCTGTGCTGGTACAGCACGCCCACCAGCAGAGGCCCGGGGATGGAGATCAGATAGCCGGTGCTCTGTGCGAACGCGGACAGCTGGGCCACGCCCGCGCCCGTCCGCGCCCGCATGCCGACCATGGTGAGCGCGAGCGGGAAGGCGCAGTTGGCGATGCCCACCAGCACCGCCCAGGCCCACGCGCCGGCGGCCGGGGCGAAGTAGAGGCCCGCGTATCCGAGCAGGCCGCTGACGCCCAGCACGAGCACGATCGGGCCCTGGCGGGGCAGCCGGGCGGCGAGGCGCGGGATGACGAACGCCAGGGGGACGCCCATCACCATGGTGACGGCGAGCAGCAGTCCGGCCCGGCCCGCGGGGACGCCCGCGTCACGGAAGATCTGCGCCATCCAGCCCATGCTGATGTAGGCGGCGGTGGCCTGGAGACCGAAGAACACGGCCAGCGCCCACGCCGTGCGACTGCGGGTGATGCGCAGCACCGGCGCCTGCCCGGCGGGCCGCTCCTCCGGCCGCCCGCCGCCCTGCCGCGACGCCGGCGCGCCCTCCCCCGGGGCCGAGGCGCCGCGGTCCCGTACGAAGGCGAGCCAGGGCAGGACGGCGGCCGCGGCGAGGGCCGCCCAGACGGCGAGCCCCGCCTGCCAGTCGCCGCCGAGCGCGTCGGTCACCGGGACGGTCACGGCCGCCGCCGAGGCGGTGCCCAGGGCCAGGGCCATCGAGTACAGGCCGGTCATGGAGCCGACCCGGTCGGGGAACCAGCGCTTGACGATGACGGGCATCAGCACGTTGCTGACGGCTATGCCGCCGAGCGCGAGGCCGCTGGCGAGGAGGAAGGCGGCCGTGCTGCCGACGAAGGGCCGGACGAGCAGGCCGGTGGCGATGGCGGCCATGCCGGCGCACACCACGGCGCCGGGGCCGAAGCGGCGGGCCAGGCGGGGCGCGGTGACGCCGAGGACGGCGAAACACAGCGCGGGCAGGGAGGTGAGCAGCCCGGCCACGCTGCCGCTCATGCCGAGCCCGTCGCGCACCTCTTCGAGCAGGGCGCCGAAGCTGGTGATGGCGGGGCGCAGGTTCAGGGCGGCCAGCACGATGCCGACGACGAGCAGCCGTGTCCGCCACGCGCGCGTGGAGGCACCGGGGCGTTCCGGGCGCGCGGTCGTGGCGGGCGTACGGGCGGCGGCGGACGCGGTCGTCCGGGTCTCGTCACCAGTCATACGAGTCATGTGACCCATCATAGAATCATGGGATGATTGGCTGTCCATGTTGTCCATGTCATTGGCGCTGGCGTTGGCGTCACCGGCGCCGTACGCGGCCTCTGCCGTGCGAAGGTGAAGCATGCCTCTGAGCCATCCGCGCCGATCCGCGCTGTCCGAACAGGTCATCGCCGCCCTGCGGGCCCAGATCGCCTCCGGCGAGTGGCCGGTCGGCTCACGCATCCCCACCGAGCCGGAGCTGGTGGAGCAGCTGGGGGTGGCGCGCAACACGGTCCGTGAGGCGGTGCGCGCGCTGGCGCACAACGGGCTGCTCGACATCCGCCAGGGCTCGGGCACCTATGTGGTCGCCACCAGCGAGCTGGCGGGCGTGATGCACCGCCGCTTCGCCGGCGCCGACCCCCGGCACATCGCCGAGCTGCGCTCCTCCCTGGAGTCCTGGGCGGCGCGGCTGGCGGCGCAGCGGCGTACGGAGAAGGACCTCAAGCAGCTCGACGCGCTGCTGCTGCGCCGCGAGGAGGCCTGGGAGTCGCGCGACGCGGAGGCGTTCGTGACGGCGGACGCGACGTTCCACATGGCGGTCGTGGCGGCCTCGCACAACGACGTGATGACCGCGCTGTACGCGGACCTGGGCGAGGTGCTGCGGGACTGGCTGCGCGACGACGTGGGCGGGGACATGTCGCCGGAGACGCACATGGACCACAGCCGGCTGGTGGACGCGATCCGCGCGGGCGACGAGGCGACGGCGGCCGAGGAGGCCGCCGCCTACCCCCTGGCGTGCAAGCCGGGGCGGTTCACGGCCTCCGCGGGCGACTGAGCGCCCTTCCGGATACGCGAGGGCCCGCGTCCCCTGGGGGACGCGGGCCCTCGTGAGGCGTACGGTCAGGCGCCGACGGCGTGCAGACCGCCGTCCACGTGGACGATCTCGCCCGTGGTCTTCGGGAACCAGTCGCTCAGCAGGGCGACGACACCGCGGCCGGCCGGCTCCGGGTCCTTCAGGTCCCACTCCAGCGGGGCGCGGTTGTCCCACACCGAGGCCAGCTCGGCGAAGCCGGGGATGGACTTGGCGGCCATCGAGCCGATGGGACCGGCCGAGATCAGGTTGCAGCGGATGTTCTGCTTGCCCAGGTCGCGCGCCATGTAGCGGCTGGTCGCCTCCAGGGCGGCCTTCGCCGGGCCCATCCAGTCGTACTGCGGCCAGGCGTACTGCGCGTCGAAGGTGAGTCCGACGACGGAGCCGCCGTTCTGCATCAGAGGCAGGCAGGCCATGGTCAGCGACTTCAGCGAGAACGCCGAGACGTGCATGGCCGTGGCGACCGACTCGAACGGCGTGTTGAGGAAGTTGCCGCCGAGGGCGTCCTGCGGCGCGAAGCCGATGGAGTGCACGACGCCGTCCAGGCCGCCGAGCTCCTCGCCGACGACGTCGGCCAGGCGGCCCAGGTGCTCGTCGTTGGTGACGTCGAGCTCGATGACCTTGGTGGGCTTGGGCAGCTTCTTGGCGATGCGCTCGGTCAGGGTGGGCCGCGGGAACGCGGTCAGGATGATCTCGGCACCCTGCTCCTGGGCCAGCTTCGCGGTGTGGAAGGCGATGGAGGACTCCATCAGCACACCGGTGATCAGGACGCGCTTGCCCTCGAGAATTCCGCTCATGTGTGTCAGTGACCCATTCCCAGTCCGCCGTCAACGGGAATGACGGCTCCAGTGATGTACGAGGCGTCGTCCGAGGCGAGGAAGCGCACCGCGGCGGCGATCTCCTCGGTCTTCGCGTACCGGGCGAGCGGCACCTGGGCGAGGATCTTCGCCTGCTGCTCCTCGGTGAGCTCCCGGGTCATGTCGGTGTCGACGAATCCGGGCGCGACGACGTTGAAGGTGATGTTGCGCGAGCCCAGCTCGCGGGCGAGGGACCGCGCGAAGCCCACCAGGCCGGCCTTGGAGGCGGCGTAGTTGGCCTGCCCCGCGGAGCCGAGCAGCCCGACGACCGAGGAGATCAGCACGACGCGTCCCTTGCGGGCGCGCAGCATGCCGCGGTTGGCGCGCTTGACGACGCGGAAGGTGCCGGTGAGGTTGGTCTCGAGGACGGACGTGAAGTCCTCCTCGGACATGCGCATCAGGAGCTGGTCCCGGGTGATCCCGGCGTTGGCCACGAGCACCTCGACGGGACCGTGCGCCTCCTCGATCTCCTTGTAGGCCTGCTCCACCTGCTCGGCGTCGGTGATGTCGCACCGGACGGCGAGGAAACCGGCCGGGGGCTCCCCCGAGCGGTACGTGATGGCGACCTTGTCGCCGGCGTCGGCGAACGCGCGGGCGATGGCGAGGCCGATGCCCCGGTTGCCTCCGGTGACGAGAACCGAGCGGCTCAACGGATCACCCCTTCGATAGCGGTCTGGTCCACCCGCCCGGACACCGTGACGACAGGCGGCTGCACCGAAAACCTATCGGTCCCGGTCCGCCTCGGGACATCGGGGCACCGACAGTGGCCGGGGAGCGGCTCTGTCGGGTCCCTACAGAAAGAACCCGGCCGGGCGACGGCGGTCACCTGCCCGGTGACGCGAATACGGCGAGGCTCGCCGCAAAGGTGTGGTCCCGGTCCGGCCCGGCGCGACATGATGCGCCGCAGCGCCGACTCGACGCAGCGACAACCGAACGATTCGAACCCGACAGGAAGAGACGTAGGTGTCTCATAGCATTGACGAAGCCTTCACAGCCCTGCCGCTACGCCCCCTCGCCGATGCCGCGCTCGCCCGGGCGCGGGCGCTCGGGGCGGAGCACGCGGACTTCCGTCTGGAGCGGGTGCGCAGCGCCTCCTGGCGGCTGAGGGACGCCAGGCCCGCCGGTTCGTCGGACACCACCGACCTGGGGTACGCGGTCCGGGTGGTGCACGGCGGCGCCTGGGGCTTCGCGTCCGGGGTGGACCTCACCCTCGACGCCGCCGCGAAGGTCGCCTCCCAGGCGGTGGCGATGGCGAAGCTGTCCGCGCAGGTGATCAAGGCGGCCGGCAGCCAGGAGCGTGTGGAGCTGGCCGACGAGCCGGTGCACGCCGAGAAGACCTGGGTGTCGTCGTACGGGATCGACCCGTTCACCGTGCCCGACGAGGAGAAGGCCGGGCTGCTGGCCGAGTGGAGCGGGCGGCTCCTCGCGGCGAACGGCGTGGACCACGTGGACGCCTCACTGCTCACCGTGCACGAGAACAAGTTCTACGCGGACACCGCCGGGACCGTGACCACGCAGCAGCGCGTCCGGCTGCACCCGGTGCTGACGGCGGTGTCCGTCGACGATTCCAGCGGCGAGTTCGACTCGATGCGCACCCTCGCACCGCCGGCCGGCCGCGGCTGGGAGTATCTGACGGGCACCGGCTGGGACTGGGACGACGAGCTGGCGCGGATCCCCGAGCTGCTTGCCGAGAAGATGCGCGCGCCGAGCGTCGAGCCGGGGCTGTACGACCTGGTGGTGGACCCGTCCAACCTGTGGCTCACCATCCACGAGTCGATCGGGCACGCCACCGAGCTGGACCGCGCCCTCGGCTACGAGGCCGCCTACGCGGGCACCTCGTTCGCCACCTTCGACCAGCTCGGCAAGCTGCGGTACGGCTCCGAGCTGATGAACGTCACCGGTGACCGCACCGCCGAGCACGGCCTCGCGACCGTCGGCTACGACGACGAGGGTGTCGAGGCGCAGTCCTGGGACCTGGTGAAGGACGGGACGCTGGTCGGCTACCAGCTGGACCGGCGGATCGCGAAGCTCACCGGGTTCGAGCGGTCCAACGGGTGCGCGTTCGCCGACTCCCCCGGGCATGTGCCGGTGCAGCGCATGGCCAACGTGTCGCTGCGGCCGGATCCGGCGGGGATGTCCACGGAGGACCTGATCGGGGGCGTCGACCGGGGCATCTACGTGGTCGGCGACCGTTCGTGGAGCATCGACATGCAGCGCTACAACTTCCAGTTCACCGGCCAGCGGTTCTACCGCATCGAGAACGGGCGGCTCGCCGGACAGCTCCGGGACGTCGCCTACCAGGCGACGACCACCGACTTCTGGGGCTCCATGGCCGCCGTAGGCGGTCCGCAGACGTACGTCCTGGGCGGCGCCTTCAACTGCGGCAAGGCCCAGCCGGGCCAGGTCGCGGCGGTCTCCCACGGCTGCCCGTCCGCCCTGTTCAAGGGAGTCAACATCCTCAACACCACGCAGGAGGCCGGGCGATGAGCGCGCGCACCACCAAGCCGCACGAGATCGTCGAGCGGGCGCTGGAGCTGTCCCGGTCCGACGGCTGTGTCGTGATCGCCGACGAGCACTCCTCCGCCAACCTCCGCTGGGCGGGCAACGCGCTCACCACGAACGGGGTCACCCGGGGGCGCACCCTCACCGTGATCGCCACGGTGGACGGCGCCCAGGGCACGGCGTCCGGGGTGGTGTCCCGGTCCGCGGTGACCCTGGACGAGCTGGAGCCGCTGGTGCGGGCCGCCGAGGCCGCCGCGCGCGGCGCCGGGCCGGCCGAGGACGCGCAGCCGCTGGTCACGGGGGTGGACCCGTCGCCCGAGTTCACCGAGGCGCCCGCCGAGACGACCTCCGCGGTGTTCGCCGACTTCGCCCCGGCGCTGGGCGAGGCGTTCGCCCGGGCACGGGCCGGCGGCCGGGAGCTGTACGGCTTCGCGAACCACGAGATGGTGTCCACGTACCTGGGCACGTCGACGGGGCTGCGGCTGCGGCACGACCAGCCCAACGGCACGCTGGAGATCAACGCCAAGTCCCCGGACCGCACCCGGTCGGCGTGGGCGGGCCGCTCGACCCGCGACTTCAAGGACGTCGACCCGGGCGCGCTGGACTCCGAGCTGGCGGTGCGGCTGGGCTGGGCGGAACGCCGCCTCGACCTGCCGGCGGGCCGCTACGAGACGCTGCTGCCGCCCACCGCGGTGGCGGACCTGCTGATCTACCAGCTCTGGTCGGCGTCCGGGCGGGACGCGGCGGAGGGCCGCACGGTGTTCTCCGAGCCGGGCGGCGGCACCCGCGTCGGCGAGCGGCTGACCGAGCTGCCGCTGACGCTGCGCAGCGACCCGAACGAGCCGGGTCTCGAGTCGGCGCCGTTCGTGATCGCGCACTCCTCCGGCGGCGACCAGTCGGTGTTCGACAACGGGCTGCCGCTGTCGGCGACGGACTGGGTGCGCGAGGGCGAGCTGCACCGGCTGACCACCAGCCGGCACAGCGCGGGCCTGACCGGCCTGCCGACCGCGCCCGCCGTCGACAACCTGATCCTGGACGGCGGCGAGGACCGCTCGCTGGAGGAGATGGTCGCGGCCACGGACCATCGCGGGCCCTGCCTGCTGCTGACCTGCCTGTGGTACATCCGCGAGGTGGACCCGGCGACGCTGCTGCTCACCGGGCTGACCCGGGACGGCGTCTACCTGGTGGAGAACGGCGAGGTGACGGGTGAGGTGAACAACTTCCGGTTCAACGAGTCGCCGGTGGACCTGCTGGGCCGGGCAACCGAGGCGGGCCGTACGGAGAAGACGCTGCCCCGGGAGTGGAGCGACTGGTTCACCCGGGCCGCGATGCCCGCGCTGCGCATCCCCGATTTCCATATGAGCTCGGTCAGCCGGGGCGTATAACCTCGTAGACGTTCGCAGCAGGCCGTCGCCCGTACGGCCGAGGATCACCGAGGAGACACGAGAACCGTGACGGACATCGTCGACGAGCTGAAGTGGCGCGGGCTGTTCGCCCAGTCCACTGACGAGGACGCTTTGCGCAAGGCGCTCGCGGACGGTCCCGTCACGTTCTATTGCGGCTTCGACCCGACAGCGCCGTCGCTGCACGTGGGGCATCTGGTGCAGGTGCTCACCGTGCGCCGGCTCCAGCAGGCCGGTCACCGGCCGCTGGCGCTGGTCGGCGGCGCGACCGGGCAGATCGGCGACCCCCGGCCGACGGCCGAGCGCACGCTGAACTCGCCGGAGACGGTCGCGGGCTGGGTGGAGCGGCTGCGCGGCCAGATCGAGCCGTTCCTGTCCTTCGAGGGCGAGAACGCGGCCGTCATGGTCAACAACCTCGACTGGACGGCGAACCTGTCCGCGATCGAGTTCCTGCGGGACATCGGCAAGCACTTCCGGGTCAACAAGATGCTGACGAAGGACTCCGTCGCCCGGCGTCTGGAGTCCTCCGAGGGCATCAGCTACACGGAGTTCAGCTACCAGCTGCTCCAGGCGATGGACTTCCTCCAGCTGTACCGCCGCTACGGCTGCGTCCTGCAGCAGGGCGGCAGCGACCAGTGGGGCAACCTCACGGCCGGACTCGACCTGATCCACCGGCTGGAGCCGGACGCCGAGGTCCACGCCTACGCGACGCCGCTGATGACGAAGGCGGACGGCACCAAGTTCGGCAAGACCGAGGGCGGGGCCGTCTGGCTGGACCCGGAGATGACCACGCCGTACGCGTTCTACCAGTTCTGGCTGAACGTGGACGACCGGGACATCTCGGGGTACATGCGGATCCTGTCCTTCAGGTCCCGTGAGGAGCTGGAGGAGCTGGAGCGGCAGACGGCGGAGCGTCCGCAGGCCCGGGCGGCGCAGCGGGCGCTGGCGGAGGAGCTGACGACGCTGGTGCACGGCGCCGGCCAGACGGCCGCCGTGATCGCCGCGTCGAAGGCCCTGTTCGGCCAGGGCGAGCTGGGTGAGCTGGACGAGCGCACGCTGGCGGCGGCGCTCTCCGAGGTGCCGCACGTGAAGGTGACCGAGCTCGGTCCGGTGGTGGACCTGTTCGCCGAGGTCGGCCTGGCGCCCAGCAAGTCGGCCGCACGGCGCACGGTGAAGGAGGGCGGCGCCTACGTGAACAACGTCAAGGTCGCCGCCGAGGACGCCGTCCCCGCGAAGGAGGACCTGCTGCACGGGCGCTGGCTGGTGCTGCGCCGCGGCAAGAAGAACCTGGCGGCCGTGGAGGTCGCGGCCGGCTGAGCCGGCGGCGTGTGAGGGGCGGGGCCCGGCCGCGGACCGGGAACCGCCCCTTCGCCGTCCCCGGGGCCGGGTCAGACCCGTCGGCGCTCGGACTTCCCGCGCTTCAAGGAGGTGTAGATCATCTCCCCGAGCAGGACGATGACGATGGCCGCGCCCAGCTGGAAGATGTGCCGCCCCCAGTCGAAACCCGGGGTTTCCTCGATCCCGAAACCCGCCGCCATGGCGTTGCCGATCACGGCGCCGATCATGCCGCAGATGGTGGCCAGCCAGAGCGGGAGGTGCTGCTTGCCGGGGATCAACGCCTTGGCGAGCAGGCCGAGCACGAATCCCACGATGATCGCCCACAACCAGCCCATGGCTGCCTCCTCGTACTACTTGGCGCGAGCATTACGGCAAGTGTCGGCCCGGCCGCGGTACGCCGCATGTCGGACATGCCGTACGCGGGGCGGCGCGGCCGGGCCGGCCCGGAGCGGGGTGACCTGCTCTCGTGACCGTGCGGGTCGCGGCGTACCGTTGGCGTTGTCCGGACCAGACGCCGCAGAGCGGGACACTGGTCGCCGGGTAAGGGAAAAGGTCCGATGCGGGCGGATGGTGGAATGTGATGCGGAAGCAGCGTGGCGGCGGCGCTCAGGTGTTCCGGATCACGGGCGCCCGGGCGAGCCTGCAGGATGACGTGCGGGGGCGGCAGCGCCGGTATGTGATCTCGATGACCGTTCGCACGATCTCGGTCATCCTGGCGGCCACCCTGTGGAACGTGGAGCGGCATGTCGCGATCGTGGCGCTGGTGCTCGGGGCGGTCCTGCCGTACATCGCCGTGGTGATCGCCAACGCGGGACGGGAGAACGCGCCGTCCTTGCCGTCGACCTTCGTCACGACCCCGATGAAACAGATGATCGCACCGCCGCGGACGAACGACGGTCCCGCGGAACCGGATGCGGAAGAAGTGCCGTCGCAGACGGCGCCGGGCGCACGATCCGAGGATCCGGGGCGCTCCTGAGCAGCGGAGGATGAGCGCGGGACGCCGGGAGGGGAAGTCACTTCCCGGCCAAGCTCAAAGAAACCTCAGATCAATCCTGTTCTTTCGGTGCCGGGGGCGGGGTGACCCGTGACATACTTCGTACGCGCTCCGCATCCCCCGTCGGAGCGACGGACCGACGCCGGGCAGCTCCCCCCGTGGCTGCTCGGCGTCGCCTTTTCCCGTGGCGGAACGGCCCTTCGGGGACGGGTTAGGGTCGGACGGTGATCAACCCTGACCCCGAGACGCCCATCTGCTCCGCGAAGGGCTGCCGCGCCCCCGCCGAGTGGGTGCTGGCCTGGAACAACCCCAAGATCCATACGCCGGAGCGGCGCAAGACATGGCTGGCCTGCGAGGAGCACCGGGAGCACCTGGCGCAGTTCCTCGGGGTGCGCGGCTTCCTGAAGGACGTGGTGCGCTTCGAGGAGTGGCAGGCCCCGGAGGGGGCCTGAGCCCGCGGCCGGAATCTCTCCCGGCCGGCCGTCCGCTCAGCCGCCGATGGCGGACATCGGGCGGTCCGGCTGGACGAAGGACGGGTCGTCCAGGCCCGCGCCCGCCTTCTTGCCCCACATGGCGAGCTTCCAGATGCGGGCGATCTCCTCGTCGTCCGCGCCGGAGCGCAGGGCCGCCCGCAGGTCGGTCTCCTCGGTGGCGAACAGACAGGTGCGGACCTGTCCGTCGGCGGTGAGGCGGGTGCGGTCGCAGGCGGCGCAGAAGGGCCGGGTGACGGAGGCGATGACGCCGACCCGGTGCGGGCCGCCGTCGACCAGCCAGCGCTCGGCGGGGGCGGAGCCGCGCTTCTCCTCGCCCTCGGGGGTCAGCTCGAACCGGGTGCGCAGGGAGGCGAGGATGTCCCCCGCGGTGATCATGCCGTCGCGCTTCCAGCCGTGCTGGGCGTCCAGCGGCATCTGCTCGATGAACCGCAGCTCGTAGTCGTGCTCCACGGCCCAGGCGAGCAGGTCGGGGGCCTCGTCGTCGTTGAGCCCCGGCATCAGGACCGAGTTGACCTTCACGGGCGTCAGGCCGGCCTCGTGGGCCGCGTCCAGGCCGTCCAGGACGTCCTGGTGGCGGTCGCGGCGGGTGAGGGTCTTGAAGACGTCGGGGCGGAGCGTGTCGAGGGAGACGTTGACCCGGTCCAGGCCGGCCGCCTTCAGGGCGCTCGCCGTACGGCGCAGCCCGATGCCGTTGGTGGTGAGGGACATCTGGGGGCGGGGCTCGAGGGCGGCGACCCGCTCGACGATGCCGACCAGTCCGGGGCGGAGCAGGGGCTCGCCGCCGGTGAAGCGCACCTCCTCGATGCCCAGGGAGGTGACCGCGATGCCGATGAGCCGGACGATCTCGTCGTCGGTGAGCAGATCGGGCTTGGCCAGCCACTGCAGCCCTTCCTCGGGCATGCAGTACGTGCAGCGCAGGTTGCACCGGTCGGTCAGCGAGACCCGCAGGTCGGTCGCCACCCGGCCGTAGGTGTCGATGAGCACGTAGGGCCCTCCCTGTACGCCGATCACTGTGTCCGGTACTTGCGAGCGTACGTGACGCCGCCGACATCACCCAGCGACGTGATGTGACGATATGCCGACGGCCGCGTCGTAGGGACCTACGAGGGTCCCCACGGCGCGGCCGTCGCGCGGGGGTCGCGTCAGTGGGCGCCGGTGCCGGTGAGGGACCGGACCTCCAGCTCCGCGTACTTCTTGGTGTCGGGCTCCTCCTTCGACAGGACGGTGCCCAGCCAGCCCATCAGGAAGCCGAACGGAATGGAGATGATGCCCGGGTTCTTCAGCGGGAACCAGGCGAAGTCGACGTCCGGGAACATCGCCTTCGGGTCGCCGGAGACGACCGGCGAGAACAGCACCAGGCCGACGGCGACGATCAGACCGCCGTAGATCGACCACAGCGCGCCCTGGGTGGTGAACCGCTTCCAGAACAGGCTGTAGAGGATGGTCGGCAGGTTGGCCGAGGCGGCGACCGCGAAGGCCAGGGCGACCAGGCCGGCCACGTTCAGGTCGCGGGCGAGGGCGCCGAGCGCGATGGAGACGATGCCGATGAGGACGGTCGCCCAGCGGGCCGCCTTCATCTCCTCCTTCTCGGTGGCGTTCCCCTTGCGGATGACGTTGGCGTAGATGTCGTGCGCGAAGGAGGACGACGAGGCCAGGGTGAGTCCGGCGACCACGGCGAGGATGGTGGCGAACGCGACCGCCGAGATGGTGGCGAGGAGGATCGCGCCCCAGGCCGAGTCGACGCCGCCGATGTGCAGGGCGAGCAGCGGCGCGGCCGTGTTGCCCGACGGGTTGGACGCGATGATCTCGTCCTGCGAGATGAGTGCCGCCGCGCCGAAGCCCAGCGCGATGGTCATCAGGTAGAAGCCGCCGATGATGCCGATGGCCCAGTTCACGGACTTACGGGCGGCCTTGGCGTTCGGCACCGTGTAGAAGCGGATCAGGATGTGCGGCAGGCCGGCGGTGCCGAGCACCAGGGCGATGCCCAGGGAGAGGAAGTCCAGCTTGGTGAGGTTGTCGGCGCCGTACTGGAGGCCGGGCTCCAGGAAGGCGTCGCCCTTGCCGCTGTTCTCGGCGGCCTTGCCCAGCAGGTCGGAGATGTTGAAGTTGAACTTCAGCAGCACCAGGAAGGTGATGAGGATCGTGCCGCCGATGAGCAGCACGGCCTTCACCATCTGGACCCAGGTGGTGCCCTTCATGCCGCCGATCGAGACGTACACGATCATCAGGAGGCCGACGAGGGCGACGATGAGGATCTTGCCGGCGTCGGAGGTGATGCCGAGCAGCAGCGACACCAGGACGCCCGCGCCGGCCATCTGGGCCAGCAGGTAGAAGATCGACACGACGATCGTGGAGGTGCCGGCGGCGGTGCGGACCGGGCGCTGGCGCATGCGGTAGGCGAGGACGTCGCCCATCGTGTAACGGCCGGAGTTGCGCAGCGGCTCGGCGACGAGCAGCAGGGCGACGAGCCAGGCGACCAGGAAGCCGATGGAGTAGAGGAAGCCGTCGTAACCGAAGAGGGCGATGGCGCCGGCGATGCCGAGGAAGGACGCGGCGGACATGTAGTCGCCGGAGACGGCGAGTCCGTTCTGGAAGGCGCTGAACTGCCGTCCGCCCGCGTAGAAGTCGGCGGCGTCCTTGGTCTGCCGGCCGGCCCAGACGGTGATGCCGAGGGTGGCGACCACGAACAGCGCGAACAGCGTGATGATCAGCGGCCGGTGTTCGCTGGCCTCGTTGGCGGCAAGGGTGATGTGAGTGATCGCGGGGCTCATGCGCCGCCCTCCATACGGGTCTTGATGGCCTCGGCCTTGGGGTCGAGCTTGGCGGCGGCGTGCTTGGAGTACCACCAGGCGATGAGGAAGGTGCTGACGAACTGCAGCACGCCGAAGACGAAGGCGACGTTGATGTTGCCGACCACCTTGGCGCCCATGAAGCCGCCCGCGTAGTTGGACAGCAGCACGTACAGCAGGTACCAGACGATGAAGCCGATGGTCAGCGGGAAGGCGAATGAGCGGTAGGAGCGGCGTAGTTCACCGAACTCAGCGCTCTCCTGAACCTCGGTGAACTCCTCCGGCGTGGGGAGTTGGGCTTTCTCTGTCGAGGGGGGCGGTGCTTCGGCGGCCACGGGGTCTCCTCGCGGTGCGGGTCGGTTCTTGCGTCGGCGAAAGGCGAGTGTCCTCGCGCTTCCTGCCCAAGGGCACGGCGCCACGCGAGGACCGGTTCAACTCGGCACGGTTCTTTTCCGTGGACGTTTTCCGAAGACGTTGCCCGCAAATCATTGCTGGCCAGCGGACGGGCGGGATAGCTTCACCCTGCACCACCCGTCATGTACCTGCCCGGGCAGCCACCCCTGTCTCGGGCCGGTTTCGTTTCCGGATGATGTGGAGACCCCATGGCTCATCTGCGTTCCAGACGCCGGCTCGCCCTCGCCGTGCCCGTCGTGCTGTCACTGACCGCCTCGCTCGGCTTCCTGCCCGCGGCGGCCTCGGCCGCGCCGGCCACGGCCACGGCCACGGCCACGGAGGAGCAGGCGGCGGACGCGCCCGTCCTCATGTACGTCGTCAACACCAAGGCGGACCACCGGACGATCGCCAAGGTGAAGCGGGCGATCGCCGCGGCGGACGGCGAGGTCGTCATCGCGTACGAGAAGATCGGCGTCATCGTCGTCCGCTCCGCGAACGGCGACTTCGCGAAGACCCTCCGCGAGGTGCCCGGCGTGCAGTCGGCCGGCGCCACCCGCACCGCCCCGCTGGCCCCGGCCGGGACGACGGACGCGGGCTCCGCCGAGTACCTGACGGCCGCCGACGCCGCGAAGCTGAAGGCCGCGTCGGCGGAGACGCCGGGCAGCGAGCCGCTCGAGGCCGACCAGTGGGACCTGCGCGCCATCGGCGCCGACAAGGCCGCGAAGATCAACCCGGGCAGCGGGAACGTCACGGTCGCCGTCATCGACACCGGCGTCGACGACACCCACCCGGACCTCGCCCCGAACTTCTCGGCGTCCCAGTCCGCCAACTGCTTCGGCGGCACCCCGGACACCACCCCGGGCGCCTGGCGGCCGTACACCGCGGGCGACTACCACGGCACGCACGTGGCCGGTGAGATCGCCGCCGCCCGCAACGGCGTCGGCGTCGCCGGCGTCGCGCCCGGTGTGAAGGTCTCGGCGATCAACGTCACCGACCCCGCCAGCGGGCTGTTCTACGCGGAGGCCGTCGTCTGCGCGTTCGTGTTCGCCGCCGACCACGGCGTGGAGATCACGAACAACAGCTACTACGTCGACCCGTGGATGTACAACTGCATGGACGACCCGGACCAGCGGGCCATCGTCGACGCGGTCAACCGGGCCCAGCTGTACGCCCAGCGCAAGGGCACCCTGCACCTCGCCTCGGCGGGCAACTCCAACCACGACCTGGCGTCCGACGCCATCGAGGACGCGTCCAGCCCGAACGACACCACTCCGGTGCCGCGCACCATCGACCCGAGCGAGTGCTTCGACCTGCCCACGCAGCTCCCCGGCGTCGTCACGGTCAGCGCGACGGGCTCCGAGAACCTCAAGTCGTACTACTCCTCGTACGGCCAGGGCGTCGTCGACGTGGCCGCGCCGGGCGGCGACCGCCGCTACCAGCTGCCGGACACCCCGTCGAAGGACGGCCGCATCCTGTCCACGATGCCCAACGGCGAGTACGCCTGGCTGCAGGGCACCTCGATGGCCTCGCCGCACGCGGCCGGCGTCGCGGCGCTGCTGAAGTCCAAGCACCCGTGGCTGCCCCCGGCGGCCCTGCAGGCGCTGCTCAAGGCGCAGGCGAACAACCCGGGCTGCCCCGCGTCGTACGACCAGAACGGTGACGGAACGCAGGACGCGACATGCGAGGGCGGCCGGCTGGTCAACGGCTTCTACGGTCACGGCATCGTCGACGCGCTGCGCGCCGTCAAGTGAGCCGGGGACCCGCACATCCGCCGTACCGTCCGCACGTCGAAGTGAACGAACTGGAGACTTCATGACAGCGTCTCACCCGCGCCACCGCCGGGCGCTGGTCGTCCCGGCCGGCATGGCCCTGGCGACCGCGCTCGCGTTCCTGCCGAACACGGCCGCCACGGCCGCCCCCGCCCACCAGGGGGCCGCCTCCGCGGACGCCGCCTCGCTGAGCTACGTGGTCAACGTGCAGGGCGGGCACGGCGCGCCGGCACATGTGAAGAAGGCGATCGCCACGGCCGGCGGGACGATCGTGACGTCGTACGAGAAGATCGGCGTGATCGTCGTCCACTCGTCGAACGCCGACTTCGCGCAGACGATCCGCACGGTGCCGGGGGTGCAGTCGGCCGGCGCCACCCGCAACGCGCCGCTGCCGTCGGCGGTCACGACGGACCTGGGCTCCCCGAAGGTGCTCAGCGCCGCCGAGGTCGCCGAGGCGGCGGAGGAGGCCGCCGCGGACCAGGACCCGCTGCAGAACCTCCAGTGGGACCTGCCCGCCATCAAGGCGGACAAGGCGCACGAGACGTCGCTGGGCAGCTCCGAGGTGACCGTCGCCGTCATCGACACGGGCGTCGACGACACCCACCCCGACATCGCGCCCAACTTCGACCGGGCCGCGTCGGTGAACTGCGTGGCGGGCAAGCCCGACACCAGCGAGGGCGCGTGGCGTCCGGGCGCGGCCGAGAGCCCGCACGGCACGCACGTCGCCGGTGAGATCGCCGCCGCGAAGAACGGCGTCGGCATGACCGGTGTCGCTCCCGGGGTGAAGGTCTCCGGCATCAAGGTGTCCAACCCGGACGGCTACTTCTACACCGAGGCCGTGGTGTGCGGCTTCATGTGGGCGGCCGAGCACGGGGTCGACGTCACCAACAACAGCTATTACACCGACCCCTGGTACTTCAACTGCACGGACGACCCGGACCAGAAGGCGCTCGTCGAGGCGGTCTCCCGGGCCACGCGGTACGCGGAGCGCAAGGGCGCGGTCAACGTGGCCGCGGCCGGCAACGAGAACTACGACCTCGCCGCCGACGAGATCACCGACCCGGTCTCCCCCAACGACGGCACCCCGTCGGACCGTGTGATCGACCCGGCCGAGTGCCTCGACATCCCGACCCAGCTGCCGGGTGTGGTGACGGTCGCGTCGACCGGCGCCAAGGGGCTGAAGTCGTCGTTCTCCAACTACGGCCGGGGCGTCATCGACATCGCCGCGCCCGGTGGGGACTCGACGGCCTATCAGACGCCCGCGCCGCCCGCCACCAGCGGTCTGATCCTGGGCACGCTGCCCGGCGGCCGCTGGGGCTACATGGCCGGTACGTCGATGGCGTCCCCGCACGTCGCGGGCGTCGCCGCGCTGATCAAGTCGCAGCACCCGTACGCGCCGCCGGCGCTGGTGAAGGCCCTGCTGTACACGCAGGCCGACGCCACCGCCTGCACCAAGCCGTACGACATCGACAACGACGGCAAGGCCGACGCGGTGTGCGAGGGCCCGAAGAACCGCAACGGCTTCTACGGCTGGGGCATGGCCGACGCGCTGGACGCGGTGACGCGGTAGTCGTCGTCGCTCCGTAGGGCGTTCCAAGGAGGGGCCGGGCGCATGCGCCCGGCCCCTCCCGTCTGTCCGGCCGGACGATGCCGCACAGTAGGGCCATGACTCCTCTCGCGTCCTTCTGGTCAGGTCTCGGCGGGGATCCCGCCCTTCTGTCGCGGGTGTCCGCCGTCGAGCGGCCCGGCGTGCTGCCGTCGCGGCTGCCGGTGCGGGAGTTCGCGGGGGCGTGCGTCGGCGTGTGCGCGCTGGCCGCCGCCGAGCTCGCGGCACGGCGCACGGGCGGCGGCGTGGTCCCGGCCGTGCGGGTGGACGACGGGGCGGTGGCCACCGCGTTCGTGAGCGAGCGTCACCTGCGGACCGACGGGCGGGCCGCCGAGAGCTTCGCCCCGCTGTCCCGGTTCTGGCGCACGGCGGACGGCTGGGTGCGCACCCACGCCAACTATCCGCACCACCGGGCGCGGCTCCTCACCGCGCTCGGCGCGCCGGAGGACCCGGACGCGGTGGCCGCGGTGCTCGCGCGGAGGTCCGCGCGGGAGGTGGAGGAGACGGTCACCGCGGCCGGCGGTCTGGCCGTCGCCCTGCGCACGCCCGAGGAGTGGGCGGCGCACGGGCAGGCGGCGGCGGCGCGGCTGCCGCTGGTGGAGCGGGTACGGCTGGACGCCGCGCCCGCGCGGGAGTTCACGGCGGCGGGCGGGGATCCGCTGCTGCCCGCCGCGGGGCTGCGGGTGCTGGACCTCACCCGGGTCATCGCCGGGCCGGTCGCCACCCGCACGCTCGCCCTGCTCGGCGCGGACGTGCTGCGGCTGGACCCGCCGGGCCTGCCCGAACTGCCCGACCAGCACACCGACACCGGCTTCGGGAAACGGTCGGCGCTGGTGGATCTGGCCTCCGGGCGGGAGGTGTTCGAGGAGCTGCTGGCGCGGGCGGACGTGGTCGTCACCGGGTACCGTCCCGGCTCTCTGGACCGCTTCGGGCTGAGCGCGGAGGCTCTGGCCGGGCGACGGCCGGGGGTCGTCGTGGCACAGCTGTCGGCGTGGGGCGCCGCCGGGCCGTGGGCGGCACGGCGCGGCTTCGACAGCCTGGTCCAGGTGGCGACGGGCATCGCCCACATCGAGGGAGACCACGGCCGCCCCGGCGCGCTGCCCGCCCAGGCCCTGGACCACGGCACGGGGTACCTGCTCGCGGCGGGGGTGCTGCGGGCCCTGTCGGACCAGGCGGACGCGGGTGGCGGCAGGCTCGTGCGGGTGGCTCTGGCCCGCACGGCGGCCGAGGTGCGGGCGGGGGCGAACGGTTCCGCCGCCCACGGCGGCGAGGTGCCCGCCACGCCGTGGCTCGCGGAACGGAACAGCCCACTGGGGCGGTTGCGGTACGCCCTGCCCCCGGTGGACTTCGAGGGCGGGCCACGTGACTGGGCGCGGCCACCGGGGGCGTGGGGGGCGGACGCGGCGCGGTGGGAGTGAGCGGCACGCCCGCCTCCGCGAAGAGGGAGGGGACAAAGTCCGCATACCGTCCCGCACTTGCCCCGCTCTGTGCGATCTTGTGAAGATCCTGGGGTGACTCTGACGAAATCCAGGGACCGGGCGCCCCGTACGCGCGGCGGCCGGCGGCGGGCCGTGGCCGTGCTCGTCCTGGTGGCCCTCGGTGCGCTGATACCCCTGCTCGGGCCGTCGCCCGCGCTGCACGGCACCGGGGAGGCGGACGCGCCCGGGACCGGGGGCATAGCCCTGCTGCGCACGGTGCTGTTCGCCGCGCTGGCCGTGCCCGTGGGCGAGCTGTTCGCCGTGCGGCTGGCGCGTGGACTCCCCGGCGCCCCGTCCGCCCTGCCGCGCAGTTGGTCGACCGTCGCCAACTCCGTCGGTTTCGTGGCCGCCCTCGGACTCGCCTCCGTGGTGGCGACCGGCAACCTCCTGCCCGCGAGCCCCGCCGACATGGACCTGGGCGGCCTCTACGAGACACGGGACGGCAAGCTCGCCCTGCTGGAGGTCAACGGCTTCCTCGCGGCGGCCCTCTGCTCCGCGTCCCGCCGTCCCGTCACCCAGGTGCTGCCGCTGGCGGCGGTCGTCGTCGCCGAGGCGCTGCGCGCGCACCCGACGACGGAGTACGGCCCGCTCGTCGGCTCGGGGCTGACGCTGGTGCACCTGACGTGCGCGTCGCTGTGGGTGGGCGGCCTGCCGCACGTCCTGCGCACGCTGCGGCTGTGGGGGCACGCCGAGGCGGGCGCGGCGCTGCTGGGCCGCTACGCGCGCGTGGCGCTCGTCCTGCTCGCCGCCATCACCGCGACGGGGGTGTGCAGTTCACTGCGCCGGATGCCGTCCGGGACGATCCTGACGCAGCTGACGGACACCGCGTACGGGAGGGTGCTGCTCGCCAAGGTGGTCCTCATGGCCGGTGCCTCCGCGCTCGCCCTGTGGGCGCGGGTGCGGCTGGCGCGCGCGGCCGACCCGCTGACCGCGCGTTCACCCGCGCGGGCGGAGGTGTGCCTACTCGCCCTGGTGGTCGCGGTGTCGGGACTGCTGACCGCGCTGCCGGTGCCGATCCGCTGGTGACCGCCCCGCGCGCCGTCACGCGCGCGTCGTGAACGGACGCGCCGCAGGGGGCACCTGACGGACAGGCCTGTCGGTAGCGGCCCGTATCCTCATGAACCATGCTCGAAGACCTCACCGCCGCAGCCGCCTCCCCCACCGCGTGGCCGGCCGCGTATCCGCAGGGATACGCGGTCGTCGACGTGGAGACGACGGGGCTGGCCCGGGACGACCGCATCATCTCCGCGGCCGTCTACCGGCTGGACGCGCGCGGCGAGGTCGAGGACCACTGGTACACGGTGGTCAATCCGGAGCGCGACCCGGGCCCGGTGTGGATACACGGGCTGACGAGCGAGATGCTCGAGGGCGCGCCCCTCTTCGCGGACGTCGCGGCGGAGTTCGCGGCGCGCCTGGAGGACCGCGTCCTGGTGGCGCACAACGCGGTGTTCGACTGGCAGATGATCGCCCGCGAGTACGCCCGCGCGCGCAGCGAGGCCCCGGTGAGGCAACGGCTGTGCACCATCGCCCTGTCCAAGGAGCTGGGGCTGCCGCTGCCCAACCACAAGCTGGAGTCGCTCGCGGCGCACTTCGGCGTGGTGCAGCGCCGGGCGCACCACGCGCTGGACGACGCGCGTGTGCTGGCGGAGGCGTTCCGGCCCAGTCTGCGGGCCGCGGCGGCGGGCGGCGTACGGCTGCCGCTGCACGAGTGCCGGCCGCTCACCGAGTGGTCGGACCGGCCGCGCATCGGGCAGCAGGCGTCCTACGGCGGGCGGACGCCCTCCAGTTGGCGCCCCTCCCGCAAAAGACCCGCATGCCCCTATCCCAACCCGGGCCGGTACGAACCGGGCAAACGTCTCAAGCAGGGCATGCGGGTGGCGTTCTCCGGGGACACGTCCACCGAGCGTGACCTCCTGGAGGACCGGGCGACCGAGGCGGGACTGCACGTGGCGACGAGCCTGTCCCGGCTCACCAGCCTCCTGGTGACCAACGACCCGGACTCGGGCACGTCGAAGACGGTCAAGGCCCGCCAGTACGGCACGCCGGTGGTCGACGAGGCCGCCTTCGGCCAGCTCCTCGCCGACGTGGAGCCCGCCTCGGAGGCCTGACCGCCCTCCCGGGCGCGGGAGGACGCGCGGGGACGTACCCGGCGCGGAGCACCTCGCGCCCGGGTTGTACCTTCATGGGGTGTACCGCTTCCTGCTGTCCCGGCAATGGGTGACCCTCACGCTGGTCGCCCTGCTTCTCGTCCCCACGATGATCGCGCTGGGCATCTGGCAGATGAACCGCTACGAGGAGCGCTCGGCGCGTAACCAGCTGGTGACCGACGCGCTGACCGCCGACCCGGTGCCGGTGGAGCGGCTCGCGGCTCCGGGCCACGCGGTGACCCGCGCCGAGCGGTACCGCACGGTGACCGCCACGGGCCGCTTCGACACGGACGCCGAGGTCGTGGTGCGCCGCCGCACCAACGCCGACGAGGAGATCGGCTTCCACGTCCTGACCCCCTTCGTCCTGGACGACGGCAAGGTGCTGCTGGTCAACCGCGGCTGGATCCCCGCCGACGGCCCGAGCCAGACCGAGTTCCCGAAGGTGCCCGCGCCGCCGCGCGGCGAGACCACGATCACCGGCCGGCTGATGCCGGACGAGACGACCGAGGCCAGCGGCATCAAGGACCTCGAAGGCCTGCCGGACCGGCAGATCATGCTGATCAACAGCGAGCGGGAGGCGGAGCGGCTGGACGCCGACGTGCTCGGCGGCTACGTGGCGCAGACCGCGCCCGAGCCCGCGAGCGGCCTCCCCCAGCAGCTCGGCAACCCGGGCAAGGAGAACGCGGCGCTGAACTACGCGTACGCGGTCCAGTGGTGGCTGTTCGCCGCCGCCGTCCCGGTCGGCTGGGCCGTGCTGGCCCGCCGCGAGGCGCGCGAGCGGGCGGCGAAGGCGGGCGAGGGCACGGACGCCGGGGCGCCCGGCGGCGCCCGCTCCGAGTCCGCGGCCGTCTGACCGCACTCCTCCGCCTCCCCCTTCTCCCCGTTCGCCGGCTTCTGTGCGAGAGTGGCGCACCGGTCGGGCGTGTTGCCGAGGTGTTCCGGACACGGAACTGGCCGGTTTCCGTCATCCGGACGGGCCGTCCGCGCAACTCTTCCCCGAGGGCACAGCACACCAAGGGCGGTGATCCATGGCCGGCGCAGCCATGACCACGACGTTCCTCGCCGTGATCGGCGGGGCGTCGCTGCTCGCCGTCACCGCGCGCCGGCTGCGCCCGAGCGACCGGCTGCCGTCCCTGGAGGGATGGGCGCTGGCCGACCGCAGCCTCGGCGCCGGCTGGACCTGGCTGCTGCTCGGCGGGACGATCTACACCGCGTACACCTTCACCGCCGTGCCGGGCCTGGCGTACGGCAACGGCGCGTCCGCCTTCTTCGCGGTGCCGTACACGGTGATCGTCTGCCCACTGGCGTTCGTGCTGCTCAGCCGGCTCTGGGACGTGGCCCGGCGGCACGGCTACGTCACGGCCGCCGACTTCGTGCGCGGCCGCTACGGCTCGGCCCCGCTGGCCCTGGTCGTCGCGCTGACCGGCATCCTCGCGACGATGCCGTACCTGGCGCTCCAGCTGCTCGGCATCCGCGCGGTGCTCACCGCGGGCGGGCTGTACCCGCCGGGCGCCGCCGGCGATCTGGCGATGGTCGCGGTGTTCGCGGGGCTGGCGGTGGCCACCTACCGGCACGGACTGCGCGCCCCCACGGTGATCGCCGCGCTGAAGGCGGTGGCGGTGTTCGTGTCGCTGACCGCGGTCTGCTGGCTGGTCCTGGACCGGTTCGGCGGGCCCGGCGGGGTCTTCGACGGGGCCGCCCGCGCCCTCGGCGGCACCGACCCGGCGCACTCGCCGCTGGTGCTCACGCCCGGGCAGCAGCCCGCGTACGCGACGCTCGCGCTCGGCTCCGCGCTGGCGCTGCTGATGTACCCGCACGTGCTGACCGCCGGCTTCGCCGCCGACGGGACGCGCACCCTGCGCAAGGTGTCGGCGGGGCTGCCCGCCTGGACGGCGCTGCTCGCGCTGTTCGGCTTCCTCGGCATCGCGGCCCTCGCAGCCGGGGTGCGGGCGCCCGCGGGCGGCGCGGAGTCGGCGGTGCCGATGCTGGTCGACCGGCTGATGCCGGGCCCGCTCGCCGGGCTGGTGTTCGGCTCGATCGTGGTCGGCGCGCTGGTCCCGGCGGCGGTGATGTCCATCGCCGCGGCCACCAGCTTCGTCCGCAACGTGTACGTGGAGTACGTCCATCCGACGGCCACGCCGAAACGGCAGGTACGGGTCGCCAAGGCGGTGTCGCTGACCGCGAAGCTCGGCGCGGTGGCGTTCGTGTTCGGGCTGCGCGACCAGGACGCGATCAACCTCCAGCTGCTCGGCGGGGTGTGGATCCTCCAGGTCTTCCCGGCGGTCGCCGTCGGGCTGTACACGCGGTGGCTGCACCCGCGGGCGCTGCTCGCCGGCTGGGCCGTGGGCATGGTCTCCGGGACGTACCTGGTGGTGCGCGAGGGCTTCTCCTCGATCGTGCCGCTCGTCGCCGGCTCGCCCGAGATCTACGCCGGGGTCGCCGCGCTGCTGCTGAACCTGGCCGTCGCGGTGGCCGTCACGCCCGTCCTCGCCCGCCTCGGCGTCCCGCGCGGCCCGGACGCCACCGACCTGCCGTCCCGCCCGCACGCCGGGCGACGTCCCCCGACGGGAGCGAACAACGCGTGAGACCCCGACACCGTCCTCCGGTCACCCTGCCCCCGGCCCCGGCGGCCCCGCCGCCCGAGCCGCCGGGCCCGCCCGCCCTTCTCGCCGCCCCGGTCGCCGGCCCCGCGGACCTGGAGCGGGAGGCCGGTGTGGCCCGCCTCTTCGAGCTGCACTACTCCTCGATGCTGCGGCTCGCCGTGCTGCTCGGCGCGGACGACCCGGAGAACGTGGTCGCCGAGGCGTACTACCAGATCTACCGCCGGTGGCGGCGGCTGAAGGACGTGGCCGCGGCGGAGGCCTATCTGCGCTCCACGGTCTGCAACCTGACCCGCATGCGGATACGCCACCTCCAGGTCGCCCGCCGGCACGAGGAGCAGCCGGCCTCCCCGCCCGAGCCCACCGTGGCGTCCGCCGAGAGCACCGCCTTGCTGCGGGAGGACCAGCGGGTGCTGATCGACGCGCTGCAGCAGCTCCCCGCCCGGCAGCGGGAGGCGCTGGTGCTGCGCCACTGGCTCGGGCTGAAGGAGGCCGAGATCGCCGCCGCGATGGGCATCTCCCGCGGCTCCGTCAAAACGCACACCTCACGCGGCATCGCCGCGCTGACCCAGGCCATGGAGGCCCGGCGATGAAGCATCACGATGCGACTCCGTCGCGTGGCACCAGCCAGGACCGCACCGGCCACGAGCGGTCCGAGCCGCCCCGGCCGCCCGACGCGGAGCGCACCGAACGGGAGCTGGCCGACGCCCTGCACGCCCTGGCCGGCGGGGTGCTGCCCGACCCGGACGCCTACCGCACCGCGCGCGGCGAGTGGCTGCGCCGGGAGCGCCGCCGCCGGCTGGTGCTCACCGTGCTGGTCGCCGTCGTCTTCGCGCTGGCCACGCTGATCGGGCTGTGGGTGCTCAACCAGGCGCCCGCCGAACCCGGCGTGATCTTCTCCGGCGACGGCGCCGCCGCGGCCGACGGACCGTCACTCCCCCGGCTTCGGGGCTGATTACGGCACCCGGCGGCCGGGAACCCGCACCCCGTGCTTCGTATCGAGGACTACGCGCTCATCGGCGACGAGCAGACCGCTGCCCTGGTGGGCACCGACGGTTCGGTCGACTGGCTCTGCCTGCCTCGCTTCGACTCGGCGGCCTGCTTCGCCCGGCTGCTCGGCGACGAGAGCAACGGGCACTGGCGCATCGCCCCGCCCGGCCAGGAGCGGTGCGCGCGCCGCGCCTACCGCGAGGACTCGCTGATCCTGGACACCGTGTGGGAGACGCCCGACGGCGCAGTGCAGGTCACCGATCTGATGCCGCAGCGGCACACGGCGCCGGACCTGGTGCGGATCGTGCAGGGGCTGAGCGGTGAGGTGACCGTGCGCAGCACGCTGCGGCTGCGCTTCGACTACGGCTCGGTCGTGCCGTGGGTGCGCAGGGAGGACGGGCACCGGGTGGCGGTGGCCGGGCCCGACTCGGCGTGGCTGCGCAGCGTGCCGGAGGTGCACACCTGGGGCGAGGACCTGGGCACGCACTCGGAGTTCACGGTGAAGAAGGGAGAGCGGGTCGCCTTCGTGCTCACCTGGCACCCCTCGCACGAGCCGCGGCCCGCGCTGATCGACCCGTACGCCTCGCTGCGGCACAGTCTGAAGGACTGGCAGGCATGGGCGTCCCGCTGCCGCTACCGGGGACCGCACCGGGACATGGTGATACGGTCCCTGATCACGCTGAAGGCCCTCACCTACCGTCCCACCGGCGGGATCGTCGCCGCCCCCACCACCTCCCTGCCGGAGGAGCCGGGCGGCGTACGGAACTGGGACTACCGCTTCTGCTGGCTGCGCGACTCCACGCTCACCCTGACGGCGCTGCTCGCCGCCGGTTACGTGGAGGAGGCCGAGGCCTGGCGCAACTGGCTGCTCCGCGCGGTCGCCGGCGACCCGGCCGACCTGCAGATCATGTACGGGCTCGCGGGCGAGCGGCGGCTGCCGGAGTTCGAACTGCCGTGGCTGGCGGGCTTCAACGGCGCCACCCCCGTCCGGGTCGGCAACGACGCCGTGAAGCAGCTCCAGCTCGACGTGTACGGGGAGGTCGTGGACTCCCTCGCGCTGGCCCGGCGCGCGGGGCTTTCGGCGCAGCCGGACGTGTGGGCGCTGCAGTCGGTGCTGCTGGACTTCCTGCGCACCGCGTGGCGGCAGCCGGACGAGGGCCTGTGGGAGGTGCGCGGCGGACGGCGCCACTTCGTGCACTCCAAGGTGATGGTGTGGGTGGCCGTCGACCGTCTGGTGCGCGCGCTGGAGGAGTACCCGGAGCTGGACGGCGACCTGGACGGGTGGCGGGAGCTGCGCGACGAGGTGCACCGGGAGGTGTGCGAGAAGGGCTACGACCCGGAGCGCAACACGTTCACGCAGTCCTACGGTTCGCGTGAGCTGGACGCGGCGCTGCTGCTGATCCCCCGGGTCGGTTTCCTGCCGCCGGACGACCCCCGGGTGCTCGGCACCATCGACGCGATCCGGACGGAACTGGGCCAGGACGGTCTCGTACGCCGCTACACCGCGGACGCCGCCGAGCTGGACGGGCTGCCCGGGCAGGAGGGCGCGTTCCTCGCGTGCGCGTTCTGGCTCGTGGACGCGCTGCACATGACGGGCCGGACCCAGGAGGCCCGCGAGCTGTTCGAACGGCTGCTGGGCCTGGCGAACGACGTGGGGCTGCTGGCGGAGGAGTACGACACGGTGAACGGCCGGCTGCTGGGCAACTTCCCGCAGGCGTTCAGCCACATCGGCCTGGTGAACAGCGCCCTCGCCCTGTTCGGCGACGAGGAGGCAGGATAGGGCCATGGATCTTGGACTGAAGGACCGGGTGTACGTCGTCACCGGAGCCACCCGCGGGCTGGGCCACGCCTCCGCGCGGGCGCTCGCCGCCGAGGGCGCGAAGGTGGTCGTCACGGGGCGGAAGGAGGACGCGGTCGCGGAGGCCGTGTCCGCGCTGGGGCCGGACGCGGCGGCCGGGGTGGCCGTGGACAACGCCGACCCCGCGGCCGCCGGGCGGCTGATCGCCACCGCGCGCGAGCGGTTCGGCCGCTTCGACGGTGTCCTCGTCAGCGTGGGCGGGCCTCCGCCGGGTTTCGTCGCCGACACCACCGACGAGCAGTGGCAGGCGGCGTTCGAGTCGGTGTTCCTCGGCGCGGTGCGGCTGGCCCGCGCGGCCGCCGCGGAGCTGGGCGAGGGAGGTGTCATCGGCTTCGTGCTGTCCGGCTCGGTGCACGAGCCGATCCCCGGCCTGACCATCTCCAACGGGCTGCGCCCGGGGCTGGCCGGCTTCGCCAAGTCCCTCGCCGACGAACTGGGCCCGCGCGGCATCCGCGTCGTGGGCCTGCTGCCCGGCCGCGTCGACACCGACCGGGTCCGCGAACTGGACTCCCTGTCCGCCGACCCGGAGGCCACCCGCCAGGCGGCCGAGTCCCGTATCCCCCTCCGCCGCTACGGCACCCCCGAGGAGTTCGGCCGCACGGCGGCGTTCCTCCTCTCCCCGGCGGCGTCGTACGTCACGGGCGTGATGCTGCCGGTGGACGGCGGGTCGCGGCACGGGTTCTGAACCCGGACTCCGTGGTCAGGTGACGCGTTCCGGGCGGTGTTTCACCGCCCGGAGACGGACCTCCGACGGGAGGGCCGGGAGGGCCGCGGCGTCGCGGGCGTGGCTCAGAGGGCCCGCGGTGAACGTGTCGAGGGCCGTGCCGGGGTCCACATGGGGCTCCAGGAGCAGCACGACGCGGGTCCGCGGCGTGCCGCGGCGGCCGGTGAGGAGGACGCGGGCATCGGCGACGCCGTCCTGGCGGTCCGCCTCCTCGGCGAGAGCGTGCTCCAGGGCGCGGCCCCGCAGCGCCGCCCCCTCCCCGTCGCCGGTGGGGACGAGGATCTCGGACATGCGCCGCCTGCGGAGCACGGAGACCAGCCACCACAGGCAGAGCAGGACCACCACGGCGAGCCCGGCGATCACCACCGGCCACCACCAGCCCTCGTCCCGCCACCGGGTCCGCTCGGCGTCGTCCAGCAGCACGTCGTTCCGGCCGTCGTGCAGCCACCAGGAGGGCGCGGGCGCGCCAAGGCCGATCGCCAGCACCGAGCCGCCCAGCACGAACAGCACCAGCCCGGCGAGGGCGAGCAGCACACGGTTGACGGTCGTGTTCACGGTCACCGTCCCTTCCGGCCGGGCCGCCGCACGTGCAGCGACAGCGGGGACGGCCGCGCCAGGCCCAGCCCCCGGATCGCCGCTTCCAGCACGGCGGTCAGGTCGTCCCGTACGTCGTCCAGGTCGCGGAAGTGCGACACCGCCCGCACGTCCGTCTTCTTCCGCTTCACCGCCACCCGCACCGACTGCACACCGGCCACCTCGAGCGCCCGGTCCCGCAGCACCGTGGCGGCCGCGTCCCGGTCGAGGCCGGCACGGACGTCGGGGTGGGCGCGGCGCATCGTCAGCACGGACCGCAGTCCCGGGGTGAGGGCCAGCACCAGCAGCCACAGGCCCAGCGCGGCGGCGACGGCCGCGCCGGTCAGCACCCACACGTCGTCGAGCTGCCGCTCGTCCAGTTGCCGGGCGAGGCCGTGCCGCCAGCTCATCCCCGGCCGGTGGGCGCGTACCGCCGCGATGTCGTACAGGAACAGGCCCGCGATCGCCAGGATCACCAGCGCCAGCAGGCCGGCCGGGACGCGGCGCGCCGACCAGAAGCGCCGGCGTCCGCCGCTCGCGCCGCCCATGGTCGCGCCGCCGTCCGCAGTCGGCACCGCCGGGCCGGCCGTCGTGTCCGGCGTCCCGCTCATGGCGTCCTCCCGCCCACCGTGTCGGGGTGGGCGGCCAGATGCAGCCGCTCCACCTGCACGACGACCTCCGGTACGGACATCCCCGCGAGGTCGCGCACCCGGTCGACGACCCGCTTCCGCACCCGCGCGCAGCGGCCGCCGATGTCGCCCGGGTAGTCGAGTTCCACGTGCACCCGCACGCGCGCGCTGCCGTGCCGGACGACGACGCTCGCGTGCGGCGGCTCGGCGTCCGGCGGCAGCGCGCCGAGGGCCTCACGGGCCGCCTGGGACGCGATCTTCGCGACCACACGGTCGGCGACCGTGGTCTCCCCGCGCTCCGCCGGAGGGACGGTCCGCGGGACTCCGCCGAGCTCCACGGCCCCCGTGCCCACCCCGTCACCGCCGCCGTTCGTCACGGGGGCGGAAGAAGTCGCCGAGGTCCAGGTCGCCCTCGACCAGCCGGCCGATCACGAAACCCACCGCGCCCAGGGCCGCCACCAGCAGGAAAGCCCCGAATCCGCCGAAGTATCCGGCGAAGCCCAACGCCATGCCGGCGATCATGCCGACGACGGCCATCCTCATGCCTCGCTCCTCCGCTCAGCGTGTCTCACTGCAGCCGGGTCTCGGTCTCGTCCTCCTCCTCGTCGGGCAGCTTCACGTCGCTGACCGCGATGTTGACCTCGACGACCTCGAGGCCGGTCATCCGCTCGACGGCCGCGATGACGTTCTCCCGCACGTCCCTGGCGACGTCGGCGATGGACACGCCGTAGTCGACGACGATCTCCAGGTCCAGCGCGGTCTGCACCTCGCCGACCTCGGCCTTCACCCCGCGCGTCGGCGACTTCGACCCGCCGGGCACCCGTTCGCGCATGGCGCCGAAGGTGCGGGAGATACCGCTGCCCATGGCGTGCACGCCCACCACGTCCCGCGTGGCCATACCGGCGATCTTCTCGACCACGCCGTCGGCGATGGTGGTCCGCCCCCGGTCGGCGGGGGCGCCGCCGCCGCGTCGCGTGCCCTGGCCCCGGCGGGCGCCGGAGTCGCCGAGCGTCTTGTCGGTGTCAGGAGCCCGTACCGAGCCGCCTTCGGTCATGTCGGTCATTGCCCTACGTCCCTTCGGTCGTCCTCCTTCGACCACCGTATGCGCGTTTGCCCCGATCCGCTCCGGTGATACGGCAGGCTGGAGGAATGATGGCGGACCGATGGACGCGGATGGTGCGGCAACAGGTGGGGCTGGGCAGATTCCTGCCGCTGGGCGGGCCGTACGACGGGGCGTGGATCGCGGAACGGGCGGCGAGCGGGGTGCTGCGCGGCGCGGCGGAACGGGAGGTGCCGGAGGTGCGCCTGGGCGGGGTCCGCATCGGGCTCGCCGACCCCGGCGAGGCCGCCGAGCCGGCGGTGCCGGCCCCGCCCAGCGCCCTGCCCCCGGGCCCCCTGCGGCTCACCGCGGAGTTCGCGGCCACGGCGGCGTGGCCCCTCCCGGAAACGGCCTCCCGCCTGCGCACGGCCCTGGCGGTCACCGCGACGGAACGGATCGGCCTGGACCTGACGGAGGTCGACCTCCGGGTCACGGAACTCCTGGACACCGAGCCGCCGGCGTCCCGGCCCGGTACGCCGGAGACACGCGGAGGTACGGACACGTCCGGGGGCGCGGGTATGCCCGGGGCGGCGGACACGTCCGGGGCGGGCACGCCCGGGGATGCGGACACGCCCCGAGCGGCACGGATGCCCGGGGTCGCGGACACGTCCGGGGCGGCAGATACGACCAGGGGTGCAGGCACACCCGAATCGGCGGGCACACCCGGGGGTGCGGGCGCGTCCGGGGATGCGGGCACGCCCGGGGATGCGGGCATGCCCAGGAGCGCGGGCGCCTACGGAGCGGTGGAGCCGGAAGCGGCGCGGGCACCCGGCTCGGCGGGTGGCTTCGGCGCGGCGGGGGTGGCGGGTGCCGTCGGGGGTGGCCCGGAGGCCGAGCGGGTCGCCGCCGTGGTGCTGCGGGTGCCCGGTGTGAGCCGGCTGACGGGCGTGTGGGGGCTGCCGGTGCGGCTCGGCGAGCAGGCGCCGGCATCCGGCGACGCCCTGCCGCGCCGCCACGCGCGCGTGGACCTGGCCGTCGCGGCGGGGTTCCGCCCGCTGGAGGTCGCACGGGCCGTGCGGGCCGCCGTGGCGGAGGCGTTGCCGGACCGGCCGACGGTGGCCGTCCTGGTCACCGACCTGGACTGAGCCGGCGCCGTCGGCCGGTCACGGCCGGCCGCCCCTACTCGCCGAGGCCTGCCAGATCGCGCAGGCGGCGAGCCTGAGCCGCCCGCTCGGCGCCGCGCTGCTCGTCGTAGGTGCGGCCCTGGGCGCCGCGCAGCAGCGCCTTGGTCTCGATCACGGCGTCGCGCGGCGCGGCCAGCAGCGCCGCGGCGAGGTCCTGGACCGCCCCGTCGAGCTCGGCGGCGGGCACGGCGAGGTTGGCCAGGCCGATGTTCACCGACTCCTCGGCCGTGACGAAGCGCCCGGTCGCGCAGATCTCCAGCGCGCGGGCGTAGCCGACGAGGCCGACGAGGGGGTGCGTGCCGGTCAGGTCGGGCACCAGGCCGAGGCTGGTCTCGCGCATGGCGAACTGCACGTCGTCCGCGACGACGCGCAGGTCACAGGCGAGGGCCAGCTGGAACCCGGCCCCGATGGCGTGTCCCTGCACGGCGGCGATGGACACGATGTCGTTGCGCCGCCACCAGGTGAACGCGTCCTGGTAGCCGGCGATGGCGGCGTCCAGCGCGGCGTCGTCACTGCGCGCGAGGTCGACGAACGACGGCTCGCCGGGGATTCCCTCGGGCGAGAGCATCTGCCGGTCGAGCCCGGCGGAGAAGGACTTGCCCTCCCCGCGCAGCACCACGACCCGGACGGATCCGGGCAGCAGCTGCCCCGCCTCGGTCAGCGCCCGCCACAGAGCGGGGCTCTGCGCGTTGCGCTTGGCCGGGTTGGTCAGCGTCACCGTGGCGATCGCGTCGTCGACGGTGAGCCGTACGCCGTCCTTGTCGAGAACCGGACCGAGGTCCTGGGGGGACGAAGCCATGGGGCGCCTCCGATGGGTGCGGTCGTCTAAGTGACTGCACAGTAACCACCCAGCCGGTCGGACGGCCGACCGGGTGGCCACCATCGGGTCTGCGGGGCTCCCGGGATCAGGCCGACGGAGACTTCTTGCCCCGTGTCGCCCCGCCACGCCCTCGGAGCGTGACGCCCGACTCACTCAGCATGCGGTGCACGAATCCGTAGGAGCGGCCGGTCTCCTCGGCCAACGCCCGGATGCTCGCACCGGCGTCGTACTTCTTCTTCAGGTCTGCCGCGAGCTTGTCGCGCGCGGCGCCGGTCACCCGGCTGCCCTTCTTCAGAGTCTCGGCCACCCGTGCCTCCTCATGGGAAGTGCGCTCTGGTCTCCTCATGATCACCCCTCCCGGGCCCGATGGCCACCCATTCGGCAAGGTCGATAAGACAACCTTGTGACGACGGGAGCGTGTCCCCACATCCGGAATGAGGAATTCCAAGCAGCTTCGGCGCGACCGCCGAACGGGTTTCTCCGGGAATCCGCAGGTCAGAAAGGAGCGACGGCCGGACCCTCGTTCCGGGAGGGTCCGGCCGCGAAATCCGTGTAGGACACACCTCGGGATGAGGAGATCTCACACGATTGATGGATCACCGATGGGCCGAATGATCCATACGCAGTGGATCACGTATTCGATCAAACACCGCTGACCCGCCGCAGGTCTGCGGAGGTCAGGCGAGCGCGACCAGATCCGCGTAGTCGGAGCCCCACAGGTCCTCGACGCCATCCGGCAGCAGGATGATCCGCTCCGGCTGGAGCGCCTCGACGGCGCCCTCGTCGTGGGTGACGAGGACGACCGCGCCCTTGTAGGTGCGCAGCGCGCCGAGGATCTCCTCACGGCTGGCCGGGTCGAGGTTGTTGGTGGGCTCGTCGAGCAGCAGGACGTTCGCCGAGGAGACGACGAGGGTCGCGAGCGCGAGACGGGTCTTCTCGCCGCCGGAGAGGACCCCGGCGGGCTTGTCGACGTCGTCGCCGGAGAACAGGAACGAGCCGAGCACCTTGCGGACCTCCACGAGGTCCATGTCGGGCGCGGCCGAGCGCATGTTCTCCAGGACCGTGCGGTCCGGGTCGAGGGTCTCGTGCTCCTGCGCGTAGTAGCCGAGCTTGAGGCCGTGGCCGGGGACGACGGCGCCCGTGTCGGGCTGCTCGACGCCGCCCAGGAGTCGCAGCAGGGTCGTCTTGCCGGCGCCGTTGAGACCGAGGATGACGACCCGGGAGCCCTTGTCGATGGCCAGGCTGACGTCGGTGAAGATCTCCAGGGAGCCGTACGACTTCGACAGGCCCTCCGCCATCAGCGGGGTCTTGCCGCAGGGCGCGGGCTCGGGGAAGCGCAGCTTGGCGACCTTGTCGGACTGGCGCACCTCCTCCAGGCCGGACAGCAGCTTCTCCGCGCGGCGGGCCATGTTCTGCGCGGCGACCGTCTTCGTCGCCTTGGCGCGCATCTTGTCGGCCTGGGCGTTGAGCGCGGCGGCCTTCTTCTCGGCGTTCTGCCGCTCGCGGCGGCGGCGCTTCTCGTCGGCCTCGCGCTGCTGCTGGTAGAGCTTCCAGCCCATGTTGTAGACGTCGATCGTGGCGCGGTTGGCGTCCAGGTAGAACACCTTGTTGACGACCGTCTCGACCAGGTCGACGTCGTGGGAGATCACGATGAAGCCGCCGCGGTAGGTCTTCAGGTAGTCCCGCAGCCAGACGATGGAGTCGGCGTCGAGGTGGTTCGTCGGCTCGTCGAGCAGGAGGGTGTCGGCGTCCGAGAACAGGATGCGGGCGAGCTCCACGCGGCGGCGCTGACCGCCGGAGAGGGTGTGCAGCGGCTGGCCGAGCACCCGGTCGGGGAGGTTCAGCGCGGCGGCGATCGTGGCGGCCTCGGCCTCGGCGGCGTACCCGCCCTTGGTGAGGAACTCGGTCTCCTGGCGCTCGTACTGCCTCAGTGCCTTCTCACGGGTGGCGCCCTGGCCGCTCGCGATGCGCTGCTCGTTCTCGCGCATCTTGCGGATCAGTACGTCGAGGCCGCGGGCGGAGAGGATGCGGTCGCGGGCGAGGACGTCGAGGTCGCCGGTGCGGGGGTCCTGGGGCAGGTAGCCGACCTCGCCGGAGCGGGTGACCGTGCCGGCGGCGGGCAGGCCCTGGCCGGCGAGGACCTTGGTGAGGGTGGTCTTCCCCGCGCCGTTACGGCCGACCAGGCCGATGCGGTCGCCCTTGGCGACGCGGAAGGTGGCGCTTTCGATGAGGACGCGGGCACCGGCGCGCAGCTCGATACCGGAGGCGGAGATCACGGACAGACTCCAGGGCAGTGGGAAGTGGCGGTGGGCGGCTGAGGGCGTTCCCGCCGTCTAATGCGCGAGGAGAATGGCCATGCGAGCCATTCTAACGGGGCGGGGCAAGCGCTTTTCCGCGTGCGGTTTCCTCCCGGCGGTTGTCGGTGGCCGGTGTCACACTGGCCTGTGACCAGACATCCCGGTGCACTCCGGACACGAGGAAGTGATCACCATGGCAGGCACGGGCAGTGGCAGCTCGCGGCCGGGCGTCGTCCCGGCGCTGTTGTACGCGGACGCGAAGGCGGCGATCCGTCAGCTGACGGAGGGCCTCGGCTTCACGGAGGTGTCGGTCTACGAGGGGGAGGACGGCACCGTGGAGCATGCCGAACTGGCCCAGGGCAACGGGGTGGTGATGCTGGGGTCCAAGGGGCGTGGAGGGGTCTTCGACACGGCGATGAAGGATGCGGGGCCGGCGGGGGTGTACGTCGTCGTGGACGACGTGGACGCGCATCACCGGCGGGCGGTGGAGCAGGGGGTGGAGGTGCTGATGCCTCCGACGGACCAGGACTACGGGTCGCGGGACTACATGGTGCGGGATGTCGAGGGCAACGTGTGGACCTTCGGCACGTACGCGCCGGAGGTCGGCGCCTGATCCGACGCGGCCGGTGCGGCGCCTGGGCACGGTGTCGGATCCGCCGCGTCCTGCGAGGCGCCGTCGCGCCCACCCGTGCCGCCCCTGCGGCACGACTGCCCGCGACGGCGGCGGGATCTCGCGCGACGGCGCCCCGCCCCGCGGGGCGCCGTGGTCAGCCGCCCGTGTGGACCTGGAAGGCCGCTCTTCGGACCGCCTTGGCGAAGGCCGGGTCCGGGTGGGCCGCCGCCAGGGCCACCAGGACCTGGACCGTGCGGGGGTGCCCCACCGCGCGGACCTCGTCCAGGAGGGCCGGCACCGTGGGCTGGACCGCCGTCTCGAGATGACGGAGGAGCAGCGGCGCCTCGCCGTGGTCCGCGACCGCCGCCGCCGTGTCCACCCACAGCCAGGTCGCCTCCTCCCGGGTGAGCACCTCGTGCGCGTCCTCGGGGTCCACCCCGTCGTGCTCGGCCAGCCACAGCAGGGCGTACGGCCGCAGCGTGGGCTCGTCGAGGGCGGCGCGCACCTCCGGCTCGGCGGGGCCGCCGACCACCCGCAGCGCCTCGAAGGCGAGGCCCCGCAGCAGGGCGTCCTCGCCGCGGGCGGCGGCGATCAGCTCGGTGACGGCGCTGCCGACCGGCCGGGCGGCGAGCCAGGCACGGTACTCGGCGCGGGCCGCGGCCGGACGGAGCCGCGCGCACCCGCGCAGCATGTCCTCCGCGCCCTGCTCGATGTTGCCCGCCGGGCTCTGCGCGGCGACGCAGATCTGCTCCAGCTTGACCCACACCGCCCAGCTGCCGAGCGGGGTGAGGGTGGCCTGGCCGTCGCCGTAGGTGAGCGCGCCGACGGAGGCGAGGGCGCGCAGCGCCCAGTCGAGAAGAGGCCGCAGCGGAGCGTCCACGGCGGGCGCGGGGCGCGGCTCCGGGGCGACGGCGGGCGTGTCGGGCCGCGGCCCGTAGTCCACCTCGCAGCGCTCCGTGCGCAGTTCGGTGACCCGCTGCTCGAGCAGGTCGAGCAGCTGGGGCACGGGCACCGGCCCGGCGGACAGCTGGAGGAAGGACAGCACCTGCGGCATGGCCGTCACGACCTCGGCCACGGCGGCGGGCTCGTAGTCCTCGGGTTCGGGGCAGGCGAGCGACCAGGCGTCGCAGAGGGCGACCCAGCCGCGCAGCACGGCGCTGTCGTCGCGGTCCCAGGCGCGCAGCCGCCAGCCGGGGCGGGCGCTGTCGCCGTGCACCTCGATGAGGCCGGCCAGCCGGGCGGTGTCCCAGTCGGCACAGACCTGATCGACGGTCAGGCCGAGGGCGTCGGCGGCCCTGCGGGCGGTCGCGTCGGACAGGGTGGCCTTGCCGTCGGCGGTGGCGCTGTCGCCGCCGGGGCCGAGGGCGCGGTCGGCCCAGCGGGCCACGCGGGCGGCCGCGGCCAGGACGGAGCGTGCCATTCCGGCCAGCTCGGCAGGTGCGGGCGTGCCCTCCGGGGGGCGTGGCGCGGGGCGGCGCACACGCCGCTGCTCGATCGCGGCGGGGGCGGCGGCCAGGGGTCGCGGGCGGACGAGTCGAAGCCTGGAGTCGCGCGGGATACGGGACGTCACGGGTGCAGTCTTCCGGTTGACGGTCCGAAAACCCAAACGGAATGCCGGGGGACGCCTCGGCGGCCGTCGCCGTCCCGGCCCGGACGGTGCCGGAGGGGCCTGATCAAGCCAGCGGTCCGACCGTAAACGGAATCCTCTGCACCGCCCGCCGCTCCCCTCCTCGGACGGGCCCGCCGACGTGGCCGGCGCGCGGCGCGCGCCCGCTCACATCAGCGGCACGAGGAACCGTCGCAGCGACTCCTCGTACCTGGCCGGGTCGGCGTTCCACATCGCGGCGTGCGGGGCGCCCCTGACGGTCTGCAGGGTGACCGTGTCGGGGTGGGCGGCGGCGAGGCGGCGGGAGAACCGCCAGGGGGCCACCGTGTCGTCGGGGCCGTGGAAGATCTGCGTCGGGATCGCGACGTTGTCGAGGCGCACCGCGCCGGGCCGGTGGTCGCCGTACAGGCCGGTGCGGCCCTGGGCGGCGCGGACGGCGAGCGGCAGGAGCACACCGGGGGTGCGGCGGGCGCCGGCGAGGGCGCGCAGGGTGGACTCCCAGTCGAGCACCGGGGAGTCCAGGAGCAGCCCGGCGACGCGTTCGCGCAGCTCCGAGCGGGCGGCGGCGCGCAGCGCCATGGTCGCGCCGGTGGACCAGCCGTAGAGCACCACCTTGCGGGCGCCGGAGTCGACGGCGTGCCGCAGCACGGCGTCGAGGTCGCGCCACTCGGTCTCGCCGAGGTGGTTGAGCCCGTCCGGGGACCGGGGCGCCTCCGGGTCGCCCCGGTAGGCGGGGACCAGGACCGGGAACTGGTTGCGGCGCAGGGCGTCGAGGACGTTGAGGACGTGTTCGCGGGTGGCGCCGAGGCCGTGCACGGCGATCACCCAGGTGTCCCGGGCGCCGGGCACGAACCAGGCGGGCAGCGGCCCGAGTTCGCCCGGTACGTCGAGGACGGTGTGGTCGACGCCGAGCGCGGTGCCCGGGTCGCCGACATGGACGTTCGGGGTGAAGCGGGCCCGGTCGCCGGGTTCGGGCGTCCCGTAGGTGACGCGTTCGAGGCGGCGTACGACGGTGTCGGCGGAGTGCGCCGTACCGGCCAGGACGGGTCCCACGACCGCGTGGAAGCGCTCGCCGACGAGGCCGTAGCGGCCGGGCCGCAGGGCGGCGAGGTCACGGGTGAGGGTGACCTGGCCGGCGGCGGTGGCGTGGACGGTGAGCCCGGGCTCGGTGGGCAGGGGCCGGCCCGGGGGGATCCTCAGGGCGGCGTCGCTGGCGAACCGGCCGACGGCCACCGCGGCGGCGCCGGCCCCGATCACGGCGGTGACGGCTGCTGCCGTCGCAGTCACAGTGCGCACGCCTCCCAGTGTCGGGTCCGGACGCGGACCCGGCCAGTGGACGCGTGGCCCGGGACCGTCCGGACGCGGTCGGCCTCACGGCCGCGTCAGCGGTGGGCCGGGCGCTTCACCCGGCCTCCGGAAGGGTTCCCCGTGAGCCGCTCATGACACCCGGCGGCCGGACTCGGCGGCCGCCGGGCCGATGAAGGGTCACCCCCGCTGCCCGTACCCCCGCAGCCGCTCCCCCGCCTCCGCGAGCTGGTCCGGGGTGAGCAGGGCCGGGGTCAGGCCCGGTACCGAGGAGGCCGTGAGCCAGACGCGGCACATCCACTCCAGCTGGGCCGTGCGGTCGTACGCCTGGGCGAGGGTGGCGCCGTGGGTGAGGGTGCCGTGGTTGCGCATCAGGCAGCCGGTGCGGCCGTCGAGGGCGTGCAGAGTGCTCTCGGCCAGTTCCGGCGTGCCGTAGGTGGCGTAGCGGGCCACGCGGACGGGGCCGCCCAGGGCCGCGGTCATGTAGTGGATCGCCGGGAGCTCGTCGACGAGCGTGGAGACCGCGGTGGCGTGCACGGCGTGCGTGTGGACGACGGCGCGCGCGCCGGTCGTGCGGTACACGGCCAGGTGGAGGGGCAGCTCGCTGGTCGGGACCAGCGTGCCGATCACCTGCCGGCCCGTGAGGTCCACCCCCGTCACGTCGGCCGGGGCGAGCCGGTCGTACGGGACGCCCGAGGGTGTCACGAGGACGGTGTCGCCGACCCGTACGGAGACGTTGCCGGAGGTGCCGACGACGAGGCCGTCGGCGACGGTGCGGCGGGCCGTCGCGACGAGCTCCGCCCAGGCGTCCGCCACCTCCTCGCCCGGCCCCGCGGAGCCCTCACCGCGCGTGCCCGGGACGCCACGCACAGCGCCCTCCGCTTCCTGTCCGGTCCGGTACTGGTCGGTCATGTGGAGATCCTGCCAGGAGCCCCGGCCGTGTGGGCTGGACGGCGGAGCGCACACCCCCTCTTCCGGTCACCGCGATGCCCGTTCCAGTTCATCTTCCGTTCACCCTGGTTACCTACGTTCGACCAGCCAATGACCTCGAACGATTGCCTGGGTAAATGGAAAGCTTCTCGCTGATCCTCGCGATTGTGGTGGTAACCGCACTCGCGTTCGATTTCACGAACGGTTTCCACGACACCGCGAACGCGATGGCAACGACCATTTCGACCGGTGCGCTGAGGCCCAAGGTCGCGGTGGCCATGTCCGCCGTGCTGAACCTTGTCGGCGCTTTTCTCTCGGTGGAGGTCGCCAACACGATCTCCAAAGGCCTCGTCGACGAGGCCGGTATCCGTCCCGAGGTCATCTTCGCCGCGTTGGTCGGCGCGATCCTCTGGAACCTCCTGACCTGGCTGGTCGGCCTGCCGTCCAGCTCCTCGCACGCCCTCATGGGCGGTCTGATCGGCGCCACGGTCGCCTCCGCCGGCTTCGGCGCGGTCCACGGCGACGTCCTGGTCACCAAGGTCCTGATCCCCGCGATCGCCGCCCCGCTGGTGGCCGGCCTCGCCGCGATGTTCGCGACCCGGCTCACCTACCGCATGGGCCGCAACGCCGACGCCAAGGCCTCCGAGAAGGGCTACCGCGCCGGGCAGATCGCCTCGGCCGGCCTGGTCTCCCTGGCGCACGGCACCAACGACGCCCAGAAGACGATGGGCATCATCACCCTCGCCCTGGTGGCCGGCGGCACCCTCGCTCCCGACTCGGACCCGCCCATGTGGGTCATCCTCTCGGCGGGCATCGCCATCGCGCTCGGCACCTACCTCGGCGGCTGGCGCATCATCCGCACCATGGGCAAGGGCCTGACCGACCTCCAGCCGCAGCAGGGCTTCGCCGCCCAGACCAGCGCCGCGACGGTCATCCTGGCCTCCTCCCACCTCGGCTTCTCCCTCTCCACGACGCACTCCGTCTCCGGTTCCGTCATGGGCGCCGGCCTCGGCCGCAAGGGCGGTGTCGTCCGCTGGTCGACCGCCACCCGGATGTTCGTCGCCTGGGGTCTGACCCTGCCGGCCGCCGCCCTGGTCGCGGCGATCGCCGAGTGGGTGTGCGGCTTCGGGAACTGGGGCACCGCCGTCGTGGCCGTCTTCCTGATCGCGTCCAGCGCGGCCATCTGGAAGATCTCCCGGCGCGAGGTCGTCGACCACACCAACGTCAACGACCACGAGGCCCCCGGCGCGGAGCCGGCCGGCGTGGTGACGCAGGCGATGGCCGCGGTGACCCCGCCCCCGGCGGGCACCGTGAGCGACGAACTCGCGGCCACGATCCCGGCCCCCAACGACCCGGCCTCACCGGCCAGGACCTCCGTCTGACCGCGACGGCCCGGAACGAAGGAAGAAGAGCACCATGAAGATCGACTGGGCGGCCCTCGGTTCCGTCTTCGGCGTCAGCCTCGTGGTCACCGTCGCCCTGGTGGCCCTGTTCACCCTCGGCATCACCGGCCTGTCCCGCCGCGAGAGGGCCGCGGCCCAGGGCCAGTCCGCGGCCCTGGCGGTCACCGGCGCCTACGCATGCTTCGCCGCGTGCGCGGCGGCGGTGGGCTACGGGATCTACCTGATCATGGCCTGACCGCAGATCGTCCCCGTCCGGCGGGCGGTGCGGGAGTCCCGGCTCCCGCACCGCCCGCCGACGTGTGCGCGCCGTCCACCGGCCGTTCACGGCGTTCACCCACGTGAGCCCCTCTGTGGGCCTCGGCACACTTCAGCCCCGCAGGTCAACGGCAAGTTGACGGCCCTTCCAGGGGCATGGTGGACTGCCTCCGCCAATACGGCGGCAGGAGAGGAAGCCGGTGCGAATCCGGCGCGGTCCCGCCACTGTCACCGGGGTGTCCACCCCGGGAGCCAGGAACTCTCGCCGCCGGTCTCGTCGAACCAGGGCGCGGACACCCTGAGTGAGGACATATCGCCATGCGCGGCAGCCTGCCGAGGTCGACCAGCGACACCCCACCCCCCTTCGGGGCCGTAACCTCCGGATCCGTCACCGGCTGAACCCATGGGTGCCGATCGCGTGTTCGCGTACGGCGCCGCCGCCGGCCTCCTCGGCGACCTGCTGCTCGGCGATCCCCGCCGTGGGCATCCGGTCGCCGCGTTCGGGCGGGCCGCGGCTGCCGTGGAGCGGGTGCTGTGGCGGGACGACCGGGGCCGCGGGGCCGTGCACACCGCCGTGTGCGTCGGCGGCGCCGTCGCCCTCGGAAGCCTGGCCGCCCGCGCCGTACGCCGTTCCCCCGCCGCTTCCGTCGCCCTGACCGGCGTCGCCACCTGGGCCGTCGTCGGCGGGACCTCGCTGGCCCGGGAGGCGCGTGCCATCGCCCAGGCCTTGGAGGCCGGTGACGTCCAGGCCGCCCGGGAGCGGTTGCCGCACCTGTGCGGACGTGACCCGCAGGCCCTGGACGCCGACGGCATCGCCCGCGCCGTCGTGGAGTCCGTCGCCGAGAACACCTCCGACGCCGTGGTGGGCGCCCTGGTGTGGGGCGCGGTCGCCGGGGTGCCGGGTCTGGTGGGCTTCCGGGCCGTCAACACCCTGGACGCGATGGTGGGGCACAAGTCGCCCCGTCACCGCCGCTACGGCTGGGCGTCCGCCCGTCTCGACGACGTCGCCGGCTGGCCGGGCGCGCGTCTGACGGCCGTCCTGGCCGCGCTCACCGGGCCGGACCCGCGCGGTGCGGTACGGGCCTGGCGCGCGGACGCGGGCAAGCACCCCAGCCCCAACGCCGGTCCCGTGGAGGCGTCCTTCGCGGGCGCGCTCGGCGTGCGGCTCGGCGGGACCCTCTCCTACGGCGGGCGGGTCGAGCACCGGCCCGTCCTCAACGGCGGCGGACGCCCCGTCGCCGTCACCGACATCGACCGGGCGGTGCGCCTGTCGCGGCGCGTCGGCTGGCTGGCGCTGGCGGCCGGTGTGGCCGCGCGGCGCGTGCTGAAGGGACGTGCCACGTGAGCGGTGGCGGACTGCTGGTCGCCGGGACCACCTCGGACGCCGGCAAGAGCGTGGTCACCGCCGGGATCTGCCGGTGGCTGGTGCGCCAGGGGGTGAAGGCCGCGCCGTTCAAGGCGCAGAACATGTCGCTGAACTCGTTCGTCACCCGCGAGGGCGCCGAGATCGGCCGCGCCCAGGCCATGCAGGCGCAGGCGTGCCGGGTGGAGCCGACGGCGCTGATGAACCCGGTGCTGCTGAAGCCGGGCGGCGAACGGTCCAGCCAGGTGGTGCTGATGGGCCGCCCGGTCGGCGAGATGAGCGCCCGCGGCTATCACGGGGGCCGTCAGGAACGGCTCCTCGGCACCGTCCTGGACTGCCTGGAGCAGCTGCGGAACCAGTACGACGCGGTGATCTGCGAGGGCGCCGGGAGCCCGGCGGAGATCAACCTGCGCCGCACCGACATCGTGAACATGGGCGTCGCCCGCAACGCCGGTCTGCCGGTGCTCGTCGTCGGCGACATCGACCGGGGCGGCGTCTTCGCCTCCTTCTTCGGCACGGTCGCCCTGCTCTCCCCCGAGGACCAGGAGCTGGTCGCCGGGTTCCTGGTGAACAAGTTCCGCGGGGACGTCTCGCTGCTGGAACCGGGCCTGGAGATGCTGCACGGACTGACCGGGCGGCGCACCTACGGCGTGCTGCCCTTCCAGCACGGGCTGGGCATCGACGAGGAGGACGGTCTCAGGGTGTCGCTGCGGGGCGCCGTGCGGGAGTCCGCGGTGGCCGCGCCGGCCGGCGAGGAGCTGCTGCGGGTCGCGGTGTGCGCGGTGCCGCTGATGTCCAACTTCACCGACGTGGACGCGCTGGCCGCCGAGCCGGGTGTCGTGGTGCGGTTCGTGGACCGGCCGGACGAACTCGCCGACGCCGACCTGGTGGTCGTGCCGGGCACCCGCGGGACCATACGCGCGCTGCGCTGGCTGCGCGAACGCGGACTGGCGGACGCGCTGGTGCGGCGGGCCGCCGAGGGCCGGCCGCTGCTGGGCGTCTGCGGCGGCTTCCAGCTCCTCGGCGAGCACATCGAGGACGACGTGGAGAGCCGCGCGGGCCGCGTGGACGGGCTCGGCGTGCTGCCCGTACGGGTGCGGTTCGCGCGTGAGAAGACCCTGGCCCGCCCGGCCGGCGAGGCCCTGGGTGAGCGCGTCGAGGGGTACGAGATCCATCACGGGGTCGCCGAAGTGCTCGGCGGGGAAGCCTTCCTGGACGGCTGCCGGGTCGGCTCCACCTGGGGCACGCACTGGCACGGCGCGCTGGAGTCGGACGGGTTCCGGCGGGCGTTCCTGCGCGCGGTCGCCGAACGCGCGGGACGCCGTTTCGTGCCGGCCCCCGACACCTCCTTCGCCGCGCTGCGCGAGGAGCAGCTCGACCGGCTCGGCGACCTGATCGAACAGCACGCGGACACGGACGCGCTGTGGCGGCTCATCGAGTCCGGCGCGCCACCAGGACTGCCCTTCATTCCACCGGGAGCGCCCGCATGAGCACTGTGTTGTTGTTGTCGACCGCCGACACGGACCTGCTGGCGGCCCGGGCCTCCGGCGCCGCCTACCGCATCGGCAATCCCACCCGCGTCGACGTCGCGGAGGAACTGCCCGCGCTGCTGGACGGCGCGGACCTGGCCGTGGTGCGGCTGCTGGGCGGCAGGCGCGCCTGGGAGGACGGACTGGCCGCGCTGAAGACCTCCGGCATCCCCACGGTGCTGCTCGGCGGGGAGAGCGTGCCGGACGCGGAGCTGATGGCCGAGTCGAGCGTCCCGGCGGGCGTGGTGGCCGAGGCGCTGCGCTATCTCGTCGAGGGCGGCCCGGAGAACCTCGCCGAGCTGGCGCGCTTCCTGTCGGACACGGTGCTGCTGACCGGCGAGGGCTTCGAACAGCCCCGCAGGATGCCGGAGTTCGGCGTGCACGGGGAGCGTCCCGTCGTACCGGGCCGTCCGACGGTCGGCGTGCTCTTCTACCGCGCCCACGAACTCAGCGGCAACACCGCGTTCGTGGACACCCTGTGCGACGCGATCGAGGCGCGCGGCGCCAACGCGCTCGCCGTGTACTGCGGTTCGCTGCGCGGCGCCGACCCGGAGCTGTACGAGCTGCTGGGGCGGGCCGACACGCTGGTCGCCACCGTGCTCGCGGCCGGCGGCAGCCACGCCTCGCAGGCGTCGGCGGGCGGCGAGGAGGAGGCCTGGGACGTCGGCGCGCTCGCCGAGCTGAACGTGCCGGTGCTGCAAGGTCTGTGCCTGACGACCTCGCGGGCGGCCTGGGAGGAGTCCGACGCGGCCCTCTCCCCCATGGACGCGGCCATGCAGGTCGCCATCCCCGAGTTCGACGGCCGGCTGATCACCGTCCCGTTCTCCTTCAAGGAGCAGGGACCGGACGGCGTGCCGGTGTACGTCGCCGACCCCGGGCGGGCGGCGCGGGTCGCCGGAATCGCCGTACGGCACGCGGCGCTGCGGCACAAGCCGAACGCCGAGAAGAAGCTGGCGCTGGTCTTCACCGCGTACCCGACGAAGCACTCGCGCGTCGGCAACGCGGTCGGGCTGGACACGCCCGCGTCGGCGGTGCGCGTGCTCGACGCGCTGCGGGACGCCGGGTACGCGGTCGACGGCCACCCGGCCGAGGGCGACGAGCTGATCCACCGGCTGATCGAGGCGGGCGGGCACGACGTCGAGTGGCTGACGGAGGACCAGCTGGCCGCCGCGCCCGCGCGGGTGCCGCTGGCCGACTACCGGGCCTGGTTCGCCACGCTGGACCCGGGGCTGAGGGAGGCGATGACCGAGGCGTGGGGCGAGCCGCCGGGCTCGCTGTACGTCGACGGGGACGACATCGTGCTGGCGTCCCTCCAGTTCGGGAACGTCGTCGTGATGATCCAGCCGCCGCGCGGCTTCGGGGAGAACCCCATCGCGATCTACCACGACCCGGACATGCCGCCCTCGCACCACTACCTGGCCGCCTACCGCTGGCTGGAGAACAGTTTCGGCGCCGACGCGATCGTCCACATGGGCAAGCACGGCACGATGGAGTGGCTGCCCGGCAAGGGCCTCGGCCTGAGCGCCGGATGCGCCCCGGACGCGGTGCTGGGCGACCTGCCGCTGGTCTACCCGTTCATCGTCAACGACCCCGGCGAGGGCACCCAGGCCAAGCGGCGCGGGCACGCCACGGTCGTCGACCACCTGGTGCCGCCGATGGCCCGCGCCGACACCTACGGCGACCTGGCCAAGCTGGAGCAGCTGCTCGACGAGTACGCGCTGGTCAGCGATCTGGACCCGGCGAAGGCGCCGGCGGTGCGGGCGCAGATCTGGACGCTGGTGAAGGCCGCCGAGCTGCATCACGACCTGCATGTGGACGACCAGCCGGACGACGACGCGTTCGACGAGTTCGTCATGCACATCGACGGCTACCTGTGCGAGATCAAGGACGTGCAGATCCGCGACGGTCTGCACATCCTCGGCGGCAGGCCGGCCGGCGAGCCGCGCGTCAACCTGGTGCTGGCGGTGCTGCGCGCCGCGCAGGTGTGGGGCGGGCGGGCGAACGCGCTGCCGGGGCTGCGGGCCTGCCTCGCCGCGCACTTCGGGCTGGTGGAGAAGGAGCTGCTGGCCGAGCCGGGCGCGCCGGTGAAGGCGCCGGTGGAGCTGACGGACCTGGTCGAGGGCCCGTCCCGTACCGCCGCCGACGCGATCGACCTTCTGGAGCAGCTGTGCCGGCGGCTCGCGGAGGGCATGGAGCAGCGCGGCTGGGCGACGGACGCGGTGACGGGTCTGGTGCGAGAGGTGCTGGGCACCGAACTCCCGGACGCCGTGGCCGTGTTGCGGTTCGCGTGCGAGGAGGTCGTGCCCCGGCTCGACCGGACGACGGACGAGATCGGGCACATCCTGCGGGCGCTGGACGGCGGGTACGTCCCGGCGGGCCCGTCCGGATCGCCGACGCGCGGACTGGTCAACGTGCTGCCGACCGGGCGGAACTTCTACTCGGTCGACCCCAAGGCGATTCCGTCACGGCTGAGCTGGGAGGTCGGGCAGTCGCTGGCGGACTCGCTGGTGCAGCGGTATCTGCGGGACACGGGAGCGTATCCGCAGTCCGTCGGCCTGACGGTGTGGGGCACGTCCGCGATGCGCACCCAGGGCGACGACATCGCCGAGATCCTCGCGCTGCTGGGCTGCCGTCCGGTGTGGGACGACGCGTCGCGGCGCGTGACCGGCTTCGAGGTGGTGCCCCTGGAGGAGCTGGGCCGGCCCCGCATCGACGTCACGGTGCGCATCTCCGGCTTCTTCCGGGACGCGTTCCCGCACGTGGTGGGGCTGATCGACGACGCGGTACGGGCGGTGGCCGAGCTGGACGAGCCCGCCGAGGCCAACTACGTACGGGCGCACGTGGAGGAGGACGCGGCCGGGCACGGCGACCGGCGGCGGGCCACCGCGCGCATCTTCGGCTCCAAGCCGGGGGCGTACGGGGCGGGGCTGCTGCCGCTGATCGACGCCCGGAACTGGCGCTCCGACGCGGACCTCGCCGAGGTGTACGCGGTGTGGGGCGGCTACGCCTACGGGCGCGGGCTCGACGGGCGCGCGGCGCGCGGCGACATGGAGACGGCGTTCCGGCGGATCGCGGTGGCGGCGAAGAACGTGGACACGAGAGAGCATGACATCGCGGATGCCGATGACTATTTCCAGTACCACGGCGGCATGGTCGCCATGGTCCGGCACCTGACGGGGGCCTCCCCCGAGGCGTACGTCGGCGACTCGGCGACACCGGACCAGGTGAAGACGCGCACGCTGGGCGAGGAGACGCACCGGGTGTTCCGGGCGCGGGTGGTGAACCCGCGCTGGATGGCGGCGATGCGCCGGCACGGCTACAAGGGCGCTTTCGAGATGGCGGCCACCGTGGACTACCTGTTCGGGTACGACGCCACGGCCGGGGTCGTGGACGACTGGATGTACGAGAAGCTCAGTGCGGAGTACGTGTTCGCGCCGGAGAACCGCGACTTCATGAAGAAGTCCAACCCCTGGGCGCTGCGCGGCATCACGGAACGGCTGCTGGAGGCGGCGGACCGGGGGCTGTGGGCGGAGCCGGACCAAGAGACCCTGGACCGGCTCCGGGCGACCTACCTCGAGCTTGAAGGAGATCTGGAGGGAGACGGGTGATCTTCCCCGATACCCCCGCCAGTGCGGGGAGCAGTCGACCAGCTCGTGATCCCGAGTGTCGACGTTCGGAACACCCCCGCGTCGGCGGGGAGCACGTGTCCACCATGCCGGACTTGCGGGTCGGACGCGCAGCGCGCCGCCTCACGTCAACTGAAGGAGTGATCGTCGCGTGAGCACGCCCTACCCGTTCACCGCCGTCGTGGGCCAGGACGACCTGCGGCTCGCGCTGCTGCTGAACGCGGTGTCACCGTCCGTCGGCGGTGTCCTGGTGCGCGGCGAGAAGGGCACCGCGAAGAGCACCGCCGTGCGTGCGCTGACCTCGCTGCTGCCCGAGGTCGCGGTGGTGCCGGGGTGCCGGTTCTCCTGCGACCCGGCCTCGCCCGCCCCGGGGTGCCCTGACGGACCGCACGAGGGCGGGGGCGGCGGTACGTCCCGTCCCGCGCGGATGGTGGAGCTGCCCGTAGGCGCCTCCGAGGACCGGCTGGTCGGCGCACTCGACATCGAACGGGCGCTGGCCGAGGGCGTGAAGGCGTTCGAGCCGGGACTGCTGGCCGCCGCGCACCGGGGAATCCTCTACGTCGACGAAGTCAACTTGTTGCACGACCACTTGGTCGACCTGTTGCTCGACGCTGCCGCCATGGGCGCCTCGTACGTCGAGCGCGAGGGTGTCTCCGTACGGCATGCCGCCCGCTTTCTGCTCGTCGGGACCATGAATCCCGAGGAAGGCGAACTGCGGCCCCAGTTGCTAGACCGGTTCGGGCTGACCGTCGAGGTGGCCGCCTCCCGCGAGCCCGACCAGCGGGTGGAGGTCGTCCGACGGCGTCTGGCGTACGACGACGATCCGGCTGCCTTCGCCGCCTCTTGGGGCGACGAGGAGACCGCCGTACGGCAACGGATCGTCGCCGCACGCACGTTGTTGCCGCGGGTGCGCCTCGGTGACTCTGCGCTGCGGCAGATCGCTACGGTGTGCAGTGCATTTGAGGTCGACGGGATGCGGGCCGACATCGTGATGGCGCGTACGGCGACCGCGCTGGCGGCCTGGGCGGGGCGGACGGACGTACTCGCCGAGGATGTGCGGCAGGCGGCGCTGCTGGCCCTCCCCCACCGGCGGCGGCGCAATCCCTTCGACGCGCCGGGGCTAGACGAGGACAAGCTGGACGAGATGCTGGAGGAGTCCGGAGGCGACGACGATCCCGGCACCGACCCGGACGGGCCGGACGGGGGCGGCGGGCAGCCGCCCGAGGGCGGTCCGGAGGGCGGTGGTGACGCGGGGGCGCCGGCCGAGGCCGAGGAGTCCGGGGAGCCGCAGCCCGCCGGGGCCGGCTCCGGCGAGCGGGCACCGGTGGGTGCCGCCGATCCGTTCCGGACGAGGGTGCTGAGCGTCCCCGGCATCGGTGAGGGGGCCGCCGGGCGGCGGTCGCGGGCCCGGACCGAGCACGGGCGGACGACGGGCGCGCGCCGCCCGGAGGGTGCGCTGACCAAGCTGCATCTCGCGGCGACCGTGCGGGCCGCGGCTCCGCATCAGCGGGCGCGAGGACGCTCGGGGCGTGGGCTCGTCGTGCGCCGGGACGATCTGCGGCAGGCGACCAGGGAGGGCCGCGAGGGCAACCTCGTGCTGTTCGTCGTGGACGCCTCCGGGTCCATGGCCGCGCGGCAGCGGATGAGCGCCGTGAAGGGCGCCGTGCTGTCGCTGCTGCTCGACGCCTACCAACGGCGGGACAAGGTGGGACTCGTGACCTTCCGGGGGTCGGCGGCCGAGGTCGCGCTGCCGCCCACCTCGTCGGTGGACGCGGCGGCGGCCCGGCTGGAGTCGCTGCCGACGGGCGGGCGGACGCCGCTGGCGGCGGGGCTGCTCAAGGCGCACGACGTCCTGCGCGTGGAGCGGCTGCGGGACCCCGCGCGGCGGGCGCTGGTCGTGGTGGTGACGGACGGGCGGGCCACGGGTGGTCCCGAGCCGGTCGCGCTGGCGTCGCGTGCGGCGCGGCTGTTCGCGGCGGAGGGGATCGCCTCGGTGGTCGTGGACTGCGAGTCGGGGCCGGTGCGGCTGGGGCTTGCCGGGCAGCTCGCCGGTGAGCTGGGCGGGACCGCCGTGACGCTGGACGAGCTGCGGGCCGACTCGATCGCCGGACTGGTGAAGGACGTGCAGAGGAGGGCCGCGTAATGCCGAAGGGACAGCCGAGTGTCGTGCCGGACGATGGCTTGACGACCCGTCAGCGTCGTAATCGGCCGCTGGTGGTGGTGCACACCGGGGTCGGCAAGGGCAAGTCGACGGCCGCGTTCGGGCTGGCGTTGCGCGCCTGGAACCAGGGGTGGCCGATCGGGGTGTTCCAGTTCGTCAAGTCGGCGAAGTGGAAGGTCGGCGAGGAGCGGGCGCTGCGCGTGCTCGGTGACTCCGGAGAGGGCGGGTCCGTCGCCTGGCACAAGATGGGCGAGGGCTGGTCCTGGGTGCAGCGCGAACTGCAGGGGGACAACCTCAGCAACGAGGAGAAGGCCCGTGAGGGCTGGGAGCAGGTCAAGCGGGACCTGGCCGCCGAGACGTACCGGCTGTACGTGCTGGACGAGTTCGCCTACCCGATGCACTGGGGGTGGGTGGACACCGCCGAGGTGGTGTCCGTGCTGCGGGACCGGCCGGGGACGCAGCATGTGGTGATCACGGGGCGTAACGCGCCCGCGGAGCTGGTGGACTTCGCCGATCTGGTCACCGACATGTCCAAGGTGAAGCATCCGATGGACGTCGGTCAGAAGGGCCAGAGGGGGATCGAGTGGTGACGGGGACCGCCGTCGGCTCCGTTCCCCGGCTGGTCATCGCCGCGCCCTCGTCGGGGAGCGGGAAGACCACCGTGGCCACGGGGTTGATGGCCGCGCTGTCCGCGCGCGGGATGGCCGTGTCGCCGCACAAGGTGGGGCCTGACTACATCGATCCCGGGTATCACGCGCTCGCCACGGGGCGGGTGGGGCGCAACCTCGACGCGTACCTGTGCGGGGCCGAGCTGGTGGCTCCGTTGTTCGCGCACGGCGCGCGGGGGTGTGACATCGCCGTGGTCGAGGGCGTGATGGGGCTGTTCGACGGGGCGGCCGGGGAGGGGGAGCTGGCGTCCACCGCGCAGGTGGCGAAGTTGCTGCGGGCGCCGGTGGTGCTGGTGGTCGACGCGTCGGCGCAGGCTCGGTCGGTGGCGGCGTTGGTGCATGGGTTTGTGAGCTTCGACCCTGAGGTCCGGGTCGGGGGGGTGATTCTCAACAAGGTGGGGTCGGAGCGGCATGAGGGGTTGCTGCGGGAGGCGTTGGAGGCGACCGGGGTTCCTGTGATGGGGGTGTTGCGGCGGGCCGCGCGGGTGGAGACTCCGTCTCGGCATCTGGGGTTGGTGCCTGTGGCTGAGCGGGCGGCTGACGCCGTTGCCGCCGTGGATGCGATGGGCGCGCAGGTCGCTGAGGGATGTGACCTCGGTGGTCTTGTCGCCCTCGCGTGCAGTGCGGGGCCCCTGGCGGGTGCGGCCTGGGATCCGGGGGACGCCCTCCTTTCTTCGCCCCCGCCGCCCCTTCCCTTCCCGTCCCTGGGGGCTGCGCCCCCAGACCCCCCTGTCGGCCCTGGCGGGCCTCGTCCTCAAGCGCCGGACGGGCCGGCCGTGCCGGTCGTCGCCCTTGCCGGTGGGGCCGCGTTCACCTTTTCCTATGCCGAGCATGCCGAACTGCTGACCGCTGCCGGCGCCGATGTCGTCACCTTCGATCCCCTCCGCGACGAGGAGTTGCCCGAGGGGGCTTCGGGGGTCGTCATCGGGGGTGGGTTCCCCGAGGTGTACGCCTCCGAACTGTCCGCCAACGAGGCTCTGCGGAAGCAGATCGCCGAACTCGCCGCGCGCGGGGCGCCCGTCGCCGCCGAGTGTGCCGGGCTGCTGTATCTGTGCCGGGAGCTGGACGGGATGCCCATGTGCGGCGTGCTGGACGCCTCCGCCCGGATGTCGGAGCGGCTGACGCTCGGGTACCGGGACGCCGTGGCCGTCGGCGACAGCGTGCTGGCCGCCGCCGGGACGCGGATGCGGGGGCACGAGTTCCATCGGACGGTCGTCGAGCCGGGGGCCGGGGCCTCTCCCGCGTGGGGGGTGCGCGTGCCCGAGCGGCGGGTCGAGGGGTTCGTCGAAGGCGGCGTGCACGCCAGTTATCTGCACACCCACTGGGCGTCGGCGCCCGGTGTCGCCCGTCGGTTCGTGGAGAGGTGCCGGACGTCATGAGCAGCAGGCTGGTCGGGGTGGGCGTCGGGCCCGGGGACCCTGAGCTGGTGACCGTCAAGGGGGTCAACGCGCTGCGGGCCGCCGATGTCGTCGTCGTGCCCGTGATGGACACGGGTGAGCGCGGGCGGGCCGAGGCGACCGTGCTGCACTACGTGGCCGCCGAGAAGGTGGTCCGGGTGGTGTTCGCGCTGAACGAGCGGACCGACCGGGCGCGGCGGGAAGCCGCCTGGGACGCGGCCGGTGAGCGGGTCGCCGGGATGCTGCGGGAGCGCCGCTCCGTGGCGTTCGCGACCATCGGGGATCCCAACGTCTATTCGACCTTCACCTATCTCGCGCAGACCGTCGGCGAGCTGGTGCCGGGCGTGGTCGTGGAGACCGTGCCCGGGATCACCGCCATGCAGGATCTCGCGGCCCGGTCGGGGGCCGTGCTGACCGAGGGGACCGAGCCGTTGACGCTGGTTCCGGTCACCGCGGGGAGTGCCGTGCTGAAGGAGGCGCTGGCCGGGCCGGGCACCGTCGTCGCGTACAAGTTCGGGCGGCAGGCCGGTGAGGTCGCCGAGGCGCTGCGGGAGACCGGGCGGCTCGACGACGCGGTGTGGGGGTCGGCGCTGGGGCTGCCGGAGGAGTCCGTGCGGTCGGCGGCGGAGATGGACGGGCGGCCGTTGCCGTATCTGTCGACGCTCATCGCGCCGCCCCGGCGCGGGGGCGGGCGGGGCGGGAAGCTGTGAGGCGGACCGGCGGGCGGTCAGTGGGCGGCGCCCACGACCAGCCAGATGAACAGCACCCCGGCGACCGTGCACACCAGGGTGGAGCGGGCCGGGTGGGCGTGATGGGCCTCGGGCAGGATCTCGGCCGCCGCGAGGTACAGCAGCGCGCCGCCGAACAGACCGAGGTAGCCGCCGAGCAGCGGCTCCGGGATCGTGAAGAACAGCGTGGAGGCGGCGCCCGCGACCGGCGCCACGGCGTCCGCCCACAGCATCGCGAGGGCGCGGCGGCGGGCGTTGCCGTAGGCGTGGGCGAGCGTGTACGTGTTGAAGCCGTCCGCGAAGTCGTGGGCGATCACGGCGACCGCGACGGCGGCGCCCATGCCGCCGCCGACCTGGAAGGCGGCGCCGATCGCCACGCCGTCCATCGCGCTGTGCCCGACCATCGCCGCCGCCGCGGTGAGACCCACCTCGGGGGTGCGGCCGTGGTTCTCGCCCGCGCCGTGCGCGGCCTGCCGGTGGGCGAGCAGGCGTTCCACCAGGTGGGCCAGCAGGAAGCCGGTGACGAAGAGGAGCAGCGCCACCGGCACGCCGTACAGCTCGGTGCCGACGGCCTCCAGGGACTCCGGGAGGAGTTCCAGGCCGACCGCGCCCAGCATCAGTCCGCCGGCCAGGCCCAGCACCAGGTGGCGGCGGTCGGTCACACGGTGCGCCGACCAGCCGCCGGCCAGCGTCATCAGGAACGCGCCCAGCGCGACGAGGACCGCCATGTGCTCTTCGTATCCGATCAGCGGTCGCTCGCGCACGCGTGACAGCCGCTCAGCCCTCTTCGACTTCCGATCGCATCCAGAAAAGGACCTGTTTCCATGGCCGACGCCTCCACCGGCAAGGTGACCTTCGTCGGGGCCGGTCCCGGCGCCGCCGATCTGCTGACGTTCCGCGGCGCGCGGGCCATCGCCGAGGCGGACGTGGTGATCTGGGCCGCCAGCCTGGTCCAGGCCGAGGTCCTGGAGCACGCGCGGGAGGACGCGGAGATCCTCGACTCGGCGACGATGTCGCTGGAGGACGTGGTGTCCGTCTACGCGAGGGCCCGTGACGAAGGGCTGAAGGTCGCGCGGATCCACTCGGGTGACCCCGCGCTGTGGGGCGGCACCCAGGAGCAGTTCGACCGGTGCACGGAGCTGGGCATCGCCACGGAAATCGTGCCGGGGGTGTCGTCCTTCTCGGCGGTGGCGGCGCTCGCGGGGCGGGAGCTGACGATCCCCGAGGTGGCGCAGTCGGTGATCCTCACCCGGCTGGGCGGCGGGAAGACGCCGATGCCGCCCGGTGAGGAGGTCCGGGAGTTCGCGCGGCACGGCACCACGATGGCGGTGTTCCTGTCGGCGGCGCGCAGCGGGCAGCTGGTGCGGGAGCTGCTGGAGGGCGGCTATCCGACGTCCACGCCGGTCGTGGTGGCGTACCAGGCGACCTGGCCGGAGGAGCTGGTGGTGCGGTGCACGATCGGCACGCTGGAGGAGACGGTCAAGGAGCACAAGCTGTGGAAGCACACGCTGTTCCTGGTCGGTCCCGCCCTCGACGCCCGGGGGACCCGCTCGCACCTGTACCACCCGGGGCACTTCCACGGCTTCCGCAAGGCCGACCCGCGGGCCCGCAGGGAGCTGCGGGAGCGGGGGGCCAGCACATGATCACCGTGGTCGGGACGGGCACGGGTGCGCCGGTCGACGCGCAGGTGGCCGAGGGGGCCGCGCTCGTGGTCGGGGGGCGGCGGCATCTGGACGCCGTGAAGCTGCCGGAGGGGGCCGAGCGGGTCGTGCTGGGGCCGCTGGCGCCCGCCCTCGACACCGTCGCCTCGTATGTGGCCGAGGAGCGGCCGGTGGTGGTGCTGGCGTCGGGCGATCCCGGGTTCTTCGGGATCGTGCGGGCGCTGGCCGAGCGGTTCGGCGCCGACCGGCTCGATGTGCGGCCGGGGGTGTCGTCCGTCGCCGCCGCGTTCGCGCGGGCCGGGCTGCCGTGGGACGACGCCGTGGTGGTCAGCGCGCACGGCCGGGACGCGCGCACGGCGGTGAACATGTGCCGGGCGCATCCGAAGGTCGCCGTGCTGACCGGGCCCGGCGCCGGGCCGGCCGAGCTGGGGGCGGCGCTGCGCGGTGAGCGGCGGGTGCTGGTCGTCGCGTCCGCACTGGGGGCGGCCGGGGAGTCGGTGGAGCGGGTGACGCCCGAGGAGGCGGCCGGCCGGGACTGGGGGCCTGCGGTGAGCGTGGTGCTGTGCCTGGACGAGGAGCGGGCGCTGGGGCCGGTGCGTACGGTCGCGGGGCTCGGGGAGCGCCCGGCCGGATGGGCGCTTCCGGAGGCGGAGTTCGCGCACCGGGACTCGATGATCACCAAGTTCGAGGTGCGGGCGCTGGCGCTGGCCCGGCTGGGTCCGCGCCCCGGCGACCTGGTGTGGGACGTCGGCGCGGGGTCCGGGTCGGTGGCCGTGGAGTGCGCGCGGCTCGGCGCGGCCGCCGTGGCCGTGGAGCGTGACGCGGACGGTGTGGAGCGGGTGCGCGCCAACGCCGCCGCGCACGGTGTCGGCGTACGGGTGGTGCACGGGGAGGCGCCGGGGGCGCTGGACGGGCTGGGCGACGATCCGGACGCCGTGTTCGTCGGCGGCGGGGGCCGGGAGCTGCCGGCGGTCGTCGGCGCGTGCGCGCGCCGGGCGCGGCGGACGGTCGTCGTCGCGATGGCCGCGCTCGACCGCGTTCCGGCCGCGCGGGCGGCGCTGACCGGCGCGGGCCTGGTCTGTGACGGTGTGCTGTTGCAGTCGTCGCGGCTGGCGCCGCTGCCGGGGGACGTGACCCGGCTCGCGGCCACCAATCCGGTTTTCCTGCTGTGGGGCGTCCGGCCCCCGGCGCACAGTGAAGGAGTCTGCGAGTGATCGGCCTCATCTCCGCCACGGCGGCGGGCGCGGCGGCGCGGGACCGGCTGGCCGCCGCCTGGCCGGACCGCACGCGCGTGTACGGCGGTCCGGTGGCGGACGCGGTACGGGCCGCGTTCGCCGAGTGCGACCGGCTGGTGTGTTTCCTCGCCACCGGGGCGGTGGTGCGGCTGGTGGCGCCGCTGCTCGCGGGCAAGACCGACGATCCGGGCGTGGTGTGCGTGGACGAGGCCGGCCGGTTCGCGGTGTCGCTGCTCGGCGGGCACGGCGGCGGCGCGAACGAGCTCGCCCGCGAGGTCGGCGAGGTGCTGGGCGCCGAGCCGGTGGTGACGACCGCGACGGACGCGGTGGGGCTGCCGGGGCTCGACACGCTGGGCCTGCCGGTGGAGGGCGATGTCGCGGCCGTGTCGCGGGCGCTGCTGGACGGGGAGGCGGTGGCGCTGCGCGCCGAGGTGGCCTGGCCGTTGCCGCCGCTGCCGGTCGCCGGCGAGGGCGCGTACACGGTCCGGGTGACGGACCGGCTGCTCGAACCGGCCGACGGGGAGGCGGTGTTGCGGCCGCCGACGCTCGTCGTCGGGGTGGGCGCGTCGAAGGGCGCCCCCGTCGAGGAGGTGCTCGGGCTCGTCGAGGACGCGCTGCGGGAGGCGGGGCTGTCGGTGGCGTCCGTGGCCGAGCTGGCCACCGTGGACGCCAAGGCCGGAGAGCCGGGGATCGTGGAGGCCGCCCGGCGGCTCGGCGTGCCGCTGGTGACGCACGCGGCCGAGGCGCTGGCGCGGGTCGCGGTGCCCAACCCGTCGGACGCTCCGCTCGCCGCCGTCGGCACGCCGTCCGTGGCGGAGGCGGCCGCGCTCGTCGGCGGGGGTGAACTCCTCGTGCCCAAGCGGAAGTCGGCGGGCTCCCCCGCCATGGCGACGTGCGCCGTCGTGCGGCGTCCGGGCCGGGGGCGGCTCGCGGTGGTCGGGCTCGGGCCCGGCGCGCGGGACCTGCTCACCGAGCGGGCGCGGGACGAACTGCGCCGCGCGTCCGTGCTGGTGGGTCTGGACCAGTACGTCGACCAGATCCGCGACCTGCTGCGGCCCGGCACCCGTGTGCTGGAGTCGGGGCTCGGCGCGGAGGAGGAACGGGCGCGTACGGCCGTCGCGGAGGCCCGGCGCGGGCAGGCGGTCGCGCTGATCGGCAGCGGTGACGCGGGGGTGTACGCGATGGCGTCCCCGGCGCTCGCGGAGGCGTCCGACGACATCGACGTGGTCGGCGTGCCGGGGGTGACGGCGGCGCTCGCCGCGGGCGCGCTGCTCGGGGCTCCGCTGGGCCACGACCACGTGTCGATCAGCCTGTCCGACCTGCACACGCCGTGGGAGGTCATCGAGCGGCGGGTGCGGGCGGCGGCCGAGGCGGACCTGGTGGTGACGTTCTACAACCCGCGCAGCCGGGGCCGCGACTGGCAGCTGCCGAAGGCGCTCGCCGTGCTCGCCGGGCACCGCGCGCCCGCCACCCCCGTCGGGGTCGTGCGGAACGCGTCCCGCGCGGACGAGTCGGTGCGGCTGACCACGCTGGCCGCGCTGGACCCGGCGACGGTCGACATGATGACGGTCGTGACCGTGGGCAACACGGCGACCCGGGAGATCGCGGGGCGCATGGTCACCCCGCGCGGCTACCGCTGGCAGGAGGAGACCCGGTGAACCGTGTGGTCCACCCCATCGAGCAGGAGTCGTTCCGGCGGCTGCGCGCCCGCCTCGACACGTCCCGTTTCCCGCCGCTGACCCGGGCGGTGGTGGAGCGCGTCGTGCACTCCTCCGCCGATCTGGAGTACGCCACGGACCTCGTCATGGACGAGGCCGAGCTGGGGCGGGCGCACGCCGCGCTGCACGCGGGCGCGCCCGTCGTCGCGGACGTGGAGATGGTCGCGGCCGGCATCACCCGCCGCGAGACCGTGTGCCGGCTGCGCGACGCGCGGTCCGGGCCGGGACTCACCCGGTCCGCGCACGCCGTGCGGCTCGCGTACGAGGAGGTCGGGCCCGGCGCCGTGTGGGTGATCGGGTGCGCGCCCACCGCGCTGGAGGAGCTGCTGACCCTGGACGCCTCCCCCGCGCTCGTGATCGGTTTGCCCGTCGGGTTCGTCGGCGCCGCCGAGTCCAAGGCGGCGCTGCGGGAGAGCGGACTGCCCGCTGTGAGCAACGTGTCCGAGAAGGGCGGGTCGGCGGTCGCCGCTGCCGCGCTCAACGCCCTGCTGTATCACCCCCTTTCGACCGAGGAGACCCTGTGACCACCCCGCCCGCCCTGCTCATCGCCGGCCACGGCACCCGGGACGACGCCGGAGCGGAGGCGTTCCGTGCCTTCGTGCGGGAGCTGGGCCGCCGCCGGCCCGACCTGCCCGTCGCGGGCGGCTTCATCGAGCTGTCCCCGCCGCCGCTGGGCGAGGCCGTCGCCGAGCTGGTGGAGCGGGGCGTGCGGCGGTTCGCGGCCGTGCCGCTGATGCTGGTGTCCGCCGGGCACGCCAAGGGCGACATCCCGGCCGCCCTGGCCCGCGAGAAGGAACGCCACCCCGGGGTCTCGTACACGTACGGCCGGCCGCTGGGCCCGCACCCCGCGCTGTTGCGGGTGCTGGAGCGGCGGCTCGCGGAGGCGGTGGACCCGTCCTGGGACCCCGCCGGGGTGACGGTGTTGCTGGTGGGGCGCGGGTCGACGGACCCGGACGCCAACGCCGAGGTGTTCAAGGCGGCCCGGCTGCTGTGGGAGGGGCGCGGATACGCGGGAGTGGAGACGGCGTTCGTGTCGCTGGCGAAGCCGGACGTGCCGGGCGGCCTCGACCGGTGCGCCCGGCTGGGGGCGCGGCGGATCGTCGTGCTGCCGTACTTCCTGTTCACGGGGATCCTGCCGGACCGGGTGCGGACGCAGACGGAGGAGTGGGCGGCGGCGCACCCGGACGCCGAGGTGCGGTCGGCGGACGTCATCGGCCCCGAGCCGGAGCTGCTGGACCTCGTCCTCGAGCGGTACGAGGAGGCCGTGAAGGGTGATCTGCGGATGAACTGCGACTCCTGCGTCTACCGGATCGCGCTGCCCGGTTTCGAGGACAAGGTGGGGCTGCCGCAGCAGCCGCATTTCCATCCGGACGACGACGGGCACCATCATCACGGGCATGGTCACGCGCATTCCCACAGTCATGCCCACTGAGCCGGGCTCCGGTCACGACCTGCGCCATCACGGCGACGCCGAGGTCCGCGACGACGGCGGCGCGCTCGTCGACCTCGCGGTGAACGTCCGCGCGGACACGCCCCCGGCGTGGCTGCGGGAGCGCGTCGCGGCGTCGCTGGCGGGGCTCGCCGCCTACCCGGACGGGCGGGCCGCGCGGGCCGCGGTGGCGGCGCGGCACGGGCTGCCCGTGGAGCGGGTGCTGCTGACAGCGGGCGCGGCGGAGGCGTTCGTGCTGCTGGCGCGGGCGCTGAAGGTGTCCCGGCCGGTGGTGGTGCACCCGCAGTTCACCGAGCCGGAGGCGGCGCTGCGGGACGCGGGGCACACGGTGGACCGGGTGCTGCTGCGGGAGGCCGACGGCTTCCGCCTCGACCCGGCGGCGGTCCCGGAGGACGCGGACCTGGTGGTGATCGGCAACCCGACCAACCCGACGTCGGTGCTGCACCCGGCGGAGGCACTGGCGCGGCTGGCCCGTCCGGGCCGCACGCTCGTGGTCGACGAGGCGTTCATGGACGCGGTGCCGGGCGAGCGGGAGGCCCTGGCCGGGCGGACGGACGTCCCGGGGCTCGTGGTGCTGCGCAGCCTGACCAAGACATGGGGCCTGGCGGGCCTGCGCATCGGGTACGTGCTGGCAGACTCGGAGACCGTCGCCCGGCTGGAGCGGGCGCAGCCGCTGTGGCCGGTGTCGACGCCGGCGCTGGCGGCGGCGGAGGCGTGCGTGTCGCCTGCGGCGCTCGCGGAGGCGGAGGAGGCGGCGCGCGGCATCGCGGCGGACCGCGCGTACGTGATCGCAGGCCTGCGGGGCTTCGCGTCCCACGGTCTGCGGGTGGTGGAACCGGCCGAGGCCCCCTTCGTCCTGGTCCGCGTCCCGGCCGCGGCGGACGTGCGGGAGCGGTTGCGCTCCCTCGGCTACGCAACCCGCCGAGGCGACACGTTCCCGGGCCTCGACGAGGAGTGGCTCCGCCTGGCGGTACGGGACAGGGCGACGACGCAGGGCTTCCTGCGGGCGCTGGGCCAGGCACTGGGCGCCTGACCACCGAACGGGCGCCCGCCGCCGCGCCGGGTACGGGCGGTCCGTGACCGGTCGCGCAGTTCCCCGCGCCCCTGAAGGGGCGCCCCGCCCCCGCCGCCTGCGGGCAGCCGCACTCAGCCTGCGGGCAGTCGTGCCGCTGGGGCGGCACGGGTGGGCGCAGGCGGCACCTTGCAGCCTGCCTCGATGGGACCCGCGCCGCCGCCTGCGGCCCGTCGCGGGCCGGTCGCGCAGTTCCCCGCGCCCCTGAAGGGGCGCCCCGCCCCCGCCGCCTGCGGGGGCCTCCCCCGTACCCCCGCTCAGGTCAGTTCCGGCGCCCCCGCCGCGACAGCAACACCGCTCCCCCACCAGCCGCCAGCAGCGCCACCGCGCCCGCCGCCACGTATGGCGTAGCCGAATCCCCGCCCGTTTCGGCGAGGTCGGCCTGTGCGGCGCGGGCGCCCTGGGGTTCGACGGCGGGTTCCGCCTTCTCGGGGGCCTCGGGGGCGGCGGCCTCCGACGGCTCCTCCTCGGCCGCCGCCGGCGTCTCGCACCGCGACGTCGCCAGCGTGAGGCGCCCCTCCACCTCGGCCACGTTCAGCTTCGCCGGGTTGACGGACACCTCCAGCGTCAGGGCGGTGGCGGCGGCCGTGGACGACGTCGTCCCGGTCGTGGACAGGTCGAGCCGGACCGAGCCCACCCCCGGCACCTCGACGTTCGTCGGGCCGCCGGCGCTCAGGGAGACCCGCTTGCCGAGGACGGTGACCGCGGCGGGCAGGGTGACCGAGGCATGCGGGGTCTCGCCGGCCTCGCAGACCGCCTTGGAACCGACCGCCTCGAGCTCGACGACCGACAGCAGCGGCAGTCCGGGGACGTGCAGGCGGACGTCGGCGAGGGTGGTGGACGCCTCCGCCCGCTCCCCCTCGACGGTCGCGACCGCGTCGGCCACCTCGGCGCGCAGCACGCTGAACGGCTTGCCCCCCTCGACGCCGTCGAGGGTGGCGGTGAGGGCCGTCTTCCGCGCGGTCCGCGGCGCCTCGACCTCGTTGAGGGAGACGGTGAGCGGGACCTGCACCGACTTGTTGAGCAGGGACACGTTGAGATCGGTGCGCAGCACGGAGGCGCTCGCGCTGCCGTGGCCCTCGGTGGCGTGCGCCGGCCCCGCGCCGGCGAGGGCGACGGGTCCCGCGGTGAGCGCACAGGCCACGGCGGCAGCGGACCAACGGCGGGCAGGCGTACGGACGTTGATGGTGTACAAGGTGGTGGGACCCCCATGAGACTTTACTGGGACCCGGAAAGAATGTCCGCGCCCGCGCCGCCCCGTCAGCGATCCGAAGACTCTTCACCCCTTCGGGGAAGACCGGAGAGCGTTTTCGATTTAAGGGGTACGGCTGTTCCCCTCCGTCACCCTCCGGGGTCCCACCGGCGGGCGCGTCCCTACGCGACGACGCGCCCGTCGAGCACCACCCGGCGCGGATCGGTGAGCACCCGGAGGTCCGCGCGCGGGTCGGCGTCGTAGACCACCAGATCGGCGGGGGCGCCCTCCTCCAGGCCGGGGCGGCCGAGCCACTCCCTGGCCTTCCAGGTGCCGGCGGCCAGGGCCTCGACGGGCGGAAGGCCGGCCTTGGCCAGTTCCGCCACCTCCTCGGCGGCGAGCCCGTGCGGGAGGGTGCCGCCGGCGTCGGTGCCGACGAAGACGGGGATGCCGGCGTCGTACGCGGAGCGGACGGTGTCGTAGCGGCGCTCGTGGAGCCGGCGCATATGGGCGGACCAGCGCGGGAACTTGCTCTCGCCGCCGTCCGCGAGCGCGGGGAAGGTGGCGATGTTGACCAGGGTGGGGACGATCGCGACGCCCCGCTCGGCGAACAGCGGGATGGTCTCGTCGGTGAGCCCGGTGGCGTGCTCGACGCAGTCGATGCCGGCTTCGACCAGGTCGCGCAGGGAGTCCTCGGCGAAGCAGTGGGCGGTGACGCGGGCGCCCAGCCGGTGCGCCTCGGCGATGGCCGCCTCCACCGCGCCGCGCGGCCAGCAGGCCGACAGATCGCCCAGGTCGCGGTCGATCCAGTCGCCGACGAGCTTCACCCAGCCGTCGCCGCGCCGGGCCTCCTGGGCGACGTACGCGACGAGGTCGTCCGGCTCGACCTCCCAGGCATAGTTGCGGATGTAGCGGCGGGTGCGGGCGATGTGCCGCCCGGCCCTGATGATCTTCGGGAGGTCCTCGCGGTCGTCGATCCAGCGGGTGTCCGAGGGCGAGCCGGCGTCCCGCAGCAGCAGCGCGCCGGCGTCCCGGTCGGTGAGCGCCTGCTTCTCCGCGACGTCCTCGGGGACGGCGCCGTGCCGGTCGAGACCCACATGGCAGTGGGCGTCGACCAGCCCGGGCAGCACCCAGCCCTCGACGGTCCGGACGTCACGGGCGGCGGACGGACGGTCGTACGAGATCCGCCCGCCGACCACCCACAGTTCGTCCCGGACCTCGTCCGGCCCGGCGAGGATCCGTCCCTTCACGTGCAGCACCGCGCGTTCGCTCATGCACCGCACCCTAGTTGTGCCTCAGCCGGACTTCCCCACCTGGTCCGACGTCTCCTCCTCGACCTCGGCCATGGCCGGGTCGAGGAGCCGCGACAGGAAGTGGCGGGTGCGTTCGTGCCGGGGCGCGCCGATGACCCGCTCGGGGGTGCCGTCCTCGACGACCACGCCGCCGTCCATGAAGACGACACGGTCGGCGACCTCACGGGCGAAGGTCATCTCGTGGGTGACGACCATCATCGTCATGCCCTCGTCGGCGAGCATCCGCATCACCGCGAGCACGTCGCCGACCAGTTCGGGGTCGAGCGCCGAGGTGGGCTCGTCGAACAGCATCACCTCGGGGCCCATGGCGAGCGCCCGGGCGATGGCGACGCGCTGCTGCTGGCCGCCGGAGAGGGAGGAGGGGTAGGCGTCCGCCTTCTCGGCGAGGCCGACCCGCTCCAGATTCCGCGCGGCGACCTCCGCGGCCTCCGCCTTGCCGCGCCGCAGCACGCGGCGCTGCGGCAGCGTGAGGTTCTCGGTGACGGTCAGGTGCGGGAACAGGTTGAACTGCTGGAACACCATGCCGATACGGCGACGTACGGCGTCGATGTCGACGTCCGGGTCGGTCAGCTCGGTGCCGCCGACGAAGACCTGGCCCTCGCTGGGCTCCTCCAGGAGGTTCACGCAGCGCAGGAGGGTGGACTTGCCGGACCCGGACGGGCCGATGACGCAGACCACCTCGCCCTGGCCGATCTCCAGGTCGATGCCGCGCAGCACGTGGTTGTCGCCGAACGACTTGTGCAGTCCGCTGACGCGGATCTCGGGGCGGCTCATCTGACGGCCTCCTGGGCCTTGGCCTCCATGCGGCGCACGACGAAGCCGAGCGGGACGGTGATCAGCAGGTAGCACAGGCCGGCCACCAGGATGGGCGTGGAGTTGGCGGTCTGGCTGGCCAGGTCGCGGCCGTACTTGGACAGCTCGCGCTCCTCCAGGGTGACGCCCAGGAACAGCACCAGCGAGGAGTCCTTGAACAGCAGGACCAGCTCGTTGGTGAGCGGCGGCAGGATGATCCGGAAGGCCTGCGGGATGATGATCGACACCATGGCGCGGCCGGGCGAGAAGCCCAGCGAGCGGGCCGCCTCCATCTGTCCCTTGGGCACGGCCTGGATGCCGGCCCGGATGGTCTCCGCCATGTAGGCGGCGGCCACCAGACCGAGCGCGAGGGCGACCTTGCCGTACGTCCCGCCGATGATCTCCGTGCCGGGGAAGGCGAGCGGGACGGCGACGCCGATGAAGATGAAGATCAGCAGGGCGGGCAGGCCGCGGAAGATCTCGATGTAGACGCCGGCCAGCCAGCGGTAGGGGCCGACGGACGACAGCCGCATCAGGGCGAGGACCATGCCGAGCGCCAGCCCGACGCCGAAGCCGGTCACCGTGTAGAGGACGGTGTTCTTCAGCGCGAGCGTGATGACCTCGGGGAACATCCGCTCGGCGATCTCGGCCTGCGCGAACTGGTTCTGCAGCCGTCCCCAGTCGGCCGTGACGCCGAAGGCGGTCACGGCCGCGACGAACACGGCGTACTGGATGCCGCGCGACAGGCTGCGCTTCTGCCGCCGGGTCATGCCCTTCCGCCTGGGCTGGAGGGGCGTCTTCTCCGTGTCGGCCATGAGGTCAGGAGGCGGCCGGCGAGGCGGCGGACTCGTCGTACGGGCCGATCCACTGCTCGTACAGCTTCTTGTACGTGCCGTCGGCCTTGGCGTCCGCGAGCGCCTTGTTCACGGCCTCGCGCAGGGCGGTGTTGCCCTTCTTGACCGTGAAGCCGTACTGCTCGCCCGTGTCGATCTGCTCGGCGACCTCGAAGGCGTCGGCGTTGGCCTTGTCCTTCAGCCAGCCCTGGACGACGGGGTAGTCGATGACGACGGCCTTGACCTGGCCGGTGCGCAGGCCGTTGAGGACGGCGTCGGAGGACTCGAAGGAGACCGGGTCGAAGCCCTCGCCCTTGACGTAGTCCTCGCCGGTGGTCTGCGCCTGGGCGCCCAGCTTGACGTTCTTCGCCTTCACGTCGGCGAGGGAGCCGACGCCGCTGTCCCTGTCGACGAGGACGGCCTGCGTGGCGTTGAAGTACGGGTCGGAGAAGTCGACGTTCTTCTTACGCTCCTCGGTGATGGTCATACCGGCCGCGGCCAGGTCGCACTCGCCGGAGTTGAGGAAGGCGCCGGTCTTGAAGTTCTCGAACGGCGTGTCGACGATCTGCTGCTTCACACCGAGGTCGTCGGCGACCAGGTCGATCAGGGCGACGTCGAAGCCCTGCACCTTGCCGTCGATCTCCGACTGGAACGGCGGGTAGGGCAGGTGGGTGCAGGTGGTGAGCTGCCCCGCCTTGACGAGTTCGACCCCGCCGGCGGTCGTGGACCCGCCGCCTCCGTCGTCGGTGGACGTGCAGGCGGCGAGGAGCGTCATCCCGGCCGTCGCGGTGGCGGCAACCAGGACCCGGGTCCTGCGGCCGAGAAACGTGTGCACGAGGGGCCTCCTGTGAGCGAACGAGAAGTTCCGATTATAAGGAGACGTTTGAGGACCTCAAACCAATCGGAGGAGGATTACGCCGTTCGGCCTCCGATCGTCCGCCCGCGCGCCGGCCGCTCCTCCGCCCGGACGCCGACGGCCCGGACCGCGGCAAGCGGTCCGGGCCGTCGGACGGCGGGGTGCGCGGAAGGCCGTGCGCCTACCTGTTGGCGAAGGCGTCCCGCAGCCGCATCTCGTTGAACTGGTTCCCGTCGTAGTCGTCCGAGTACGTGAGGGACAGCCGGCCGCCGGGCGCCAGGGTGACCGCGGGGCCACCCTGTCCGCCGCCCGAGACGACGTTCATCCGCAGCGCCGGGAGACGTCCGGTGGTGCTGCCGTCGGCGTTGTGGCCGCGGGCCCACACGTCGTCGAGGCCGTCGACGAAGGCCTCCTTCCACGCCACCACGAAGTCACCGGCGTCGGAGACGGCCACGTCCGGGTCGGTCTGGGGGCCGATCGGCCGGTCGCCCGGCACCTCCGTCGAGTCCGGCGTGGTGCGCGCCTCGGCGCCGCCGGGTGCGCCGGCCGCCGAGAAGGTCCGGTGGTACACCCGCTCCTGGCGGACCACCGTGCCGCTGCCGGTGGTGTACTCGTCCGCCCACGCGGCCACGATCCGGCCGTCGCCGGTCACCGCGACCGCGGGCCGGGTCTGCTGGCCGTCGGTGAGCGTGTTGGCGACCTTGCGGGCCACCGCGAAGCCGCCCGAGGTGTTCAGCGTGGCCAGGCCGATGTTGAGCCCGCCGTTGCCGTCGGCGTCCTCCTCCCACACGACCGTCGCCCGGCCGGAGTCGTCGACGGCCACGTCCGGGCGGCGGTTGGAGCCGGCGGCGCCGGCGTTGATGGTGCTGACCTGCACGTCCTGGTAGCGCAGGGCGCCGGTCCCGGACCAGCTCGCGGCGTGCACCTGGTTGAGGGTGGACCCGTCGGCCGTGGACTCCCACGCCACCGCGTAGGAGCCGTCCGGGGCGACGGCGACGGTCGGGCGGAGCTGGTCGCCGTCGCCCGAGGCGTGCGGACGCGGCAGCGTGGTCACGGTTCCGTCCGGGGCGACCTTGCGCACGGCGATGTCACCGTACTTGTTGCCGTCCTCGTCGGCGGTCCACACGACGACCGCGTTGCCGTTCGCGTCGACGCCCACGTCGGGCTTCTGGTGGGACCAGGTGGCGTTGGTGCCGCTGGTGCTGAGCTTCTTCTCGCTCCACAGCGGCACGCCGTCCTTGTACATGCGGAGGTACACGTCGGTGCCGAGCTCGGAGTCCGAGGAGTCGTGGCGGTCGCCCTCCTCGTAGACCACCGCGGTCCAGGTGGCCGAGGCGGTGCCGCCGGAGGCGACCGCGCTGTAGTGCTGGTCCCCCTCGGCCTTGGTGTTGACCCGCGAGTAGTGCTGGGCGGTGGAGCCGTAGACGGTGGCGTCGATGTCGTACGTGCCCTGGCGCACCGCGTTGAAGTTGTCGACGTACGCCTGGTAGATCCCCGGGTCGTCGATCCTCAGCAGCGTCTCGTCGTTGCGCTGGAGCGCGCCCTTGGTCCAGTTGTGCGAGCCGGTGAAGACATGCCGGACCTGGGTGCCGTCGGCCTTCTGCCACTCGGTGAGCAGGTACTTGGAGTGGGTGGTGCCGCGGTTGCAGGTGATGGCCGAGTAGCGGCAGCCGCCGGGGCGGTTGGCGTACACGGGGATGTCCAGGCCGGTGAGCTCGTTGACCCCGGCGTTGTCGCCGTCGCCGTTGGGGTCGCTCAGGTCCCGGCCGTTGATCTCGACGGCGCACCCGGCCGCCCTCTTGGCCGCCAGCGCGGTGTAGATCGCGGGCCGCGAGCTGCGCTCGTCGAGCTCGGCCGCGGAGATCCGGATGCGGCCGTCGCGGGCGCAGTCGACGTCGTCGATGAAGGAGGCGACGATGTCGGCGTTGCCGTAGTGCGAGGCGTCGGACGAGGTGTCGCGCGGGAAGAAGAACGCCTCCACCGGGGCGTCCGGGTCGCTCGTCGTGTGGTCGTACGTGGTGTGCAGGCTGTCGCCGGCGTGCTTGACCTGGTCCTGGAAGTGCGCGATGTACCGCGCGGCGAGCGTCGCGTTGCCGGAGACCACCAGCGCGTTGTTCAGTTCGCCGGACTGGGAGAGGGCGATGTTCTGCGAGCTCTGCCAGACCACGTTCTTCCGCCCGTCGTCCAGGGCGGTGAAGACGAAGTACTTGTCGTGGTTGATGGCGTTGACGTCGTCGGGGCCGTTGCCGAGACAGCTGTTGGTGCACCACGTCCAGGTGGAGCCGTTCTTCAGCTCGGCGGCGGTGAACGGGGTGCTGCTGGGCTCGTTGCGCTTCTCCGAGACCATGCGGAGGGTGACCCCGCGGTCCTGCGCCTCGAGCATCTTGGCCTTCAGCTCGGCGAGCCCGAACCAGTACATCCCCATGTAGACGGTGGAGCCCGGTGCCGCCCGGTCGACCAGACCGGCGAGGTCGTTGAGGATCGAGTGGTCGAGCGTGGTGCTGCCCGGCTTGGTGTAGTTGAACACCGCCTTGTAGTCGCCGGACGTGACGTCCGCGGCCTGGGCGGTGGTGGGGGCCAGCAGGGAGAGGCCCAGCAGGGCGGGCAGGGCGAGGGAGCCGGCGAGCCGTATTCGTCTTCGCACGTGAGCGCTTTCTCGAGATCGATGTCCTGGAGCTGGGGCGTCAGGCTAGTCATCCGGCGTCCAAGATCAAAGCGGTCCCTCGGACATCCTGCGGGGCGGTCCTCCCGGGCGGTCCCTCCCGTGCGGTCCGGAGGGAGGGGTTAGGCTCGCTGGCGCCGTACCGCGATCCTGAGCGAAAGAGCACCACCGTGACGAACCTCCTCCTGGACCTGCCCCCGCTGAGCGCCGCGCGCTTCGCCTCGATCGAGGACCGGGTGGCACGGCTGCTGGGCACCGGGCAGGACGTGGTGATCACCCAGGGCGAGGCGCTGCTGCCGCTGGAGGGCGCGATCCGTGCGACGGCCGGGCCCGGGACGACCGCGCTGAACGTCATCACCGGCCCCTACGGGCAGACCTTCGGCGACTGGCTGCGGGACTGCGGCGCCACCGTCGTCGACCTGACGGTGCCGTTCCACACGGCGGTGACCGCCGAGCAGGTGCGGGAGGCCTTCGCCGAGCACCCGGAGATCGACTTCGTGTCGCTGGTGCACGCCGAGGCGGCCACCGGCAACACCAACCCGGTCGCCGCGATCGGCGAGGTCGTGCGGGAGCACGGGGCGCTGTTCTACCTGGACGCGGTCGCCTCGGTGGGCGCGGAGCCCGTGCTGCCGGACGCCTGGGGTGTGGACCTGTGCGTGATCGGGGCGCAGAAGGCGATGGGCGGGCCCGCCGGGGTGTCGGCGGTCTCGGTGAGCGAGCGCGCCTGGGCCCGCATGGCGGCGAACCCGAACGCGCCGCGCCGCTCCTACCTCTCCCTTCTGGACTGGAAGGAGCGCTGGATCGACGGCGGCCGCACGACGCTGCTGCACGCCCCGGCGCAGCTGGAGATGCTCGCGCTGGAGGCCTGCGTGGAGCGGATCGAGACGGAGGGCCTGGAGTCGGTGATGGCGCGGCACGCCTCGGCGGCCGCCGCGACCCGGGCGGGTGCGTCGGCGCTCGGCGGCGGGATCGCGCCGTACGTGCACGACGCGGCGGACGCGGCGCCGGTCGCCACGACCCTGCGGGCGCCGTCCGGCACGAACGCCTCGGAGCTGGTCGCCCGCGCCCTGGCCGCCGACCCGGACCTCCCGCTCGCGGCGGGCGGCGGCGCCCTGGCCCGCGAGATGATCCGCGTCAACCACTACGGCCCTGACGCCACCCGCGGCACGGTCCGCGCCTGCCTGACGGCGCTGGCGACGGCCCTGAAGGACGCGGGCCTCTCCGTCGACCTCCCCGCGGCCCTGACGGCGGCGGAGCAGGCCTGGCGATAGTCAGGGACTCGCGCCCCGCACCCCCTGAGGGACGGCGGGCGGTTCGCCGGCCCTCAGGGGGTGCGGTCCGCCGGCCGGCCCCGGCTCCCGCGGGTCCGCGACACCCTGACGGCCCCCGAGGCCCGGGCCTGCGGGGTCCCGCGGCAGGCGCATCCGGGCGCGCGGCCCGCTGTCCGTCGGAGCCACGGCCGCCGTCTCGACGCGTTCCAGCTCCGCGTCGCCGGAACACGTTCGCCGCCCCGCGAAGGGCGCTCGTCGCCCGGGTCCGCCCGCTGACGGCCGCGACCGACCGGCAGGACCCCGCCGCGCGGCTCACCCCGGCCGGAACCGAGCGGTGGGCCCCGATACGGGGCCGGCCTCGTGTCATCCTGCCCCCATGCCCGCCGACGCCTCCTCGCCCCGGCCCGACACCGACACCCTTCGCCTCCCCGACGGGCGGCCCGTCCCCCTGTTCGCCGGGGACGAGCGGGCCATGCTCGAGAGCTGGCTGGACTACCACCGCGCCACGCTCGCGCTGAAGTGCGCGGGGCTGGACGACGCGCAGGTGCGCACCGCGGCGGCCGAGCCGTCGGCGCTGACCCTGCTGGGTCTTGTGCAGCACATGGCCGAGGTGGAGCGGAACTGGTTCCAGCGGATCGCCGCCGGCCTGGACGTGCCGCCGGTGTACGAGGACGGGACCGGGTTCGCGCTCGACCCGGCGCGCGGGATGGACGAGGCGCTCGCCGTGTGGCGGCGGGAGACCGCCCGGGGGCGGGAGCTGTGCGCCGGGCGCCCTCTGGACGGCGCCGGAAGGATCGCCGACGGTCCGCTGGCGGGCACGGAGGTCAGCCTGCGCTGGGTGCTGATCCATCTGATCGAGGAGTACGCCCGCCACAACGGTCACGCCGATCTCCTGCGGGAGCGCATCGACGGGGCGACCGGCGCGTAAATTCCGGGGGATTATCGAAATCCCTCGCACAGATACTCCCGCGACATTCTCCGGCTTATTTCCCTATTACTCTGCAGAGCAGCTTCCCGTCCTCTTCTGCCCGCTCTCCCGGACCCTAAACACCCCAATCCGAGAAGCGGTCACCGGGCGATTCCCGGCGCGGTCACGGGAGTTACACAGATGTGACCGGTTCCACATCACGCCCGATTCATCCCGTTCCGTCCCGCACGAAACGGAACATTCCGCCGACAGCTCGCGCGGACCTACCCGCACGCGCGATAACACATGACACGCTCGTACGTAACCCCGCAGGACGATGCAATTTTGAATTTACCTCGGTAAGTTCAATTCGCATGACTGCCGCACAAGCAGACCTGCAAATCGACCGCCCGACCGTGGCGGACGGAGCCGTGCTGTGGCGGATAGCCAGGGACTCGAAGGTCCTCGACCTGAACTCGTCGTACAGCTATCTGCTGTGGTGCCGTGACTTCGCCGCCACCTCGGCCGTCGCCCGCGACGAGCGCGGAGAGCCCGTCGGCTTCATCACCGGCTACCTCCGCCCGGACAGCCCGCGCACCCTGCTGGTCTGGCAGGTCGCCGTAGACGAGGCGTACCGCGGCCGGGGCCTGGCCGCCGCCATGCTCGACGGACTGGCCGCCCGGACCGCCGCGGAGCACGGCGTGGACACCGTGGAGACCACCGTCGCTCCCGGCAACACCGCCTCCGAGCGCCTGTTCACCGCGTTCGCGGAGCGCCACGGCGCCCTGCTGGAGCGCGAGGTGCTCTTCGGCACCGGAGACTTCCCCGACGGACCGCACGAGCCCGAGGTCCTCCACCGCATCGGGCCGCTCGCCCTCTGACGGGCCGGCCCGTCCCCCCGATCTTCCGACTCCCTCTGACTTCCCACGCCACCGAGGAGCGATTCGTCGTGACCATCACCCAGCCCGACCTCAGCGTCTTCGAGACCCTCGAGTCCGAGGTGCGCAGCTACTGCCGCGGCTGGCCCACCGTCTTCGACCGTGCGCACGGCAGCCGCATGTACGACGAGGACGGCCATGAGTACCTCGACTTCTTCGCCGGAGCCGGTTCACTCAACTACGGCCACAACAACCCCGTCCTGAAACGCGCCCTGATCGACTACCTGGAGCGGGACGGCGTCACCCACGGCCTCGACATGTCGACGACGGCCAAGCGCGCGTTCCTGGAGACCTTCCAGAACGCGATCCTGCGCCCCCGCGACCTGCCGTACAAGGTCATGTTCCCGGGCCCGACGGGCACCAACGCCGTGGAGTCCGCGCTGAAGCTGGCGCGGAAGGTGAAGGGCCGCGAGTCCGTGGTGTCGTTCACCAACGCCTTCCACGGCATGTCGCTGGGCTCGCTCGCCGTGACCGGCAACGCCTTCAAGCGGGCCGGCGCGGGCGTCCCGCTGGTGCACGGCACGCCGATGCCGTTCGACAACTACTTCGACGGCCAGGTCCCGGACTTCCTGTGGTTCGAGCGCATCCTGGAGGACCAGGGCTCGGGCCTCAACAAGCCGGCGGCCGTGATCGTCGAGACCGTGCAGGGCGAGGGCGGCATCAACGTGGCCCGGCCCGAGTGGCTGCGCGCCCTGGCCGAGCTGTGCGAGCGCCAGGACATGCTGCTCATCGTCGACGACATCCAGATGGGCTGCGGCCGCACCGGCGCGTTCTTCTCCTTCGAGGAGGCGGGCATCACGCCGGACATCGTCACCGTCTCCAAGTCGATCAGCGGCTACGGGCTGCCCATGGCGCTCACCCTGTTCAAGCCGGAGCTGGACGTCTGGGAGCCGGGCGAGCACAACGGCACGTTCCGCGGCAACAACCCCGCGTTCGTGACGGCCACCGCCGCCCTGGAGGCGTACTGGGCGGACGGCTCCGCGATGGAGAAGCAGACCCGTCAGCGCGGCGAGCAGGTGGAGCAGGCGATGATCGCCATCACCGAGGAGAACCTCGCCGACGTCAAGGAGTACCGCGGCCGCGGCCTGGTGTGGGGTCTGGAGTTCCACGACAAGGAGCGCGCCGGCCGGGTCGCCAAGCGCGCCTTCGAGCTCGGTCTGCTGATCGAGACGTCCGGCCCGGAGAGCGAGGTCGTCAAGCTGCTCCCCGCCCTGACCATCACCCCGGACGAGCTGGACGAGGGCCTCAGGGTCCTCGCCCGCGCCGTCCGTGAGACCGCCTGAAGCACACACCCCAGCCGAGGAGGCATCGCAACACCGTGATCGTCCGTTCGTTCAAGGAGATCGAAGGCACCGACCGGCACGTGAAATCGGCGTCCGGCACGTGGGAGAGCAAGCGCATCGTCCTCGCCAAGGAGAAGGTCGGCTTCTCCGTGCACGAGACGATCCTGTACGCGGGCACGGAGACGGACATGTGGTACGCGAACCACATCGAGGCCGTCGTCTGCACCAAGGGCGACGCCGAGCTGACCGACCGCGAGACCGGCAAGACGTACCACATCACGCCCGGCACCATGTACCTCCTCGACGGCCATGAGCGGCACACGCTCAAGGTCAAGGAGGACTTCCACTGCATCTGTGTCTTCAACCCGCCCGTGACCGGACGGGAGGACCACGACGAGAACGGCGTCTACCCGCTGCTCACCGAGGAGGTGTGAGTCACCGTGACCACGACCACGCACGTCACCGATCTCTACCCGACCCGCGGTGCCACCGAGGTGGTCACCCCGCGCCAGGACCCGGTCGTCTGGGGCTCCCCGGACACGCCCGGTCCTGTCTCGGCGGGTGACCTCCAGGCGCTGGACCGCGACGGCTTCCTGACCGTCGACCAGCTGATCGGCCCGGACGAGGTCGAGGTCTACAAGCGCGAGCTGGACCGGCTGGTCGGCGACCCGGCGATCCGCGCGGACGAGCGCTCGATCGTCGAGCCGAAGTCCCAGGAGATCCGCTCGGTCTTCGAGGTGCACAAGATCAGCGAGGTGTTCGCCCGGCTCGTGCGCGACGAGCGGGTCGTCGGGCGGGCCCGGCAGATCCTCGGCTCGGACGTGTACGTCCACCAGTCGCGGATCAACGTCAAGCCCGGCTTCGGCGCGAGCGGCTTCTACTGGCACTCGGACTTCGAGACCTGGCACGCCGAGGACGGCCTGCCGAACATGCGCACCATCTCGGTCTCGATCGCGCTCACCGAGAACTACGACACCAACGGCGGTCTGATGATTATGCCGGGGTCGCACAAGACGTTCCTCGGCTGCGCGGGCGCCACCCCGAAGGACAACTACAAGAAGTCCCTGCAGATGCAGGACGCGGGGACGCCGTCCGACGAGGCGCTGACCAAGATGGCGTCGGAGTACGGCATCAAGCTGTTCACCGGCAAGGCGGGCTCGGCGACCTGGTTCGACTGCAACTGCATGCACGGCTCCGGCGACAACATCACGCCGTATCCGCGCAGCAACGTGTTCATCGTGTTCAACAGCGTCGAGAACGCGGCGGTCGACCCCTTCGCCGCCCCGATCCGCCGCCCCGAGTTCATCGGGGCGCGGGACTTCACTCCCGTCCGATGAGTCCCTCCCCCCTGCCGGGGGTCCGGGGGTCGTCCCCCGGAGGACACAGCATCGGGGCGCGGGACTTCACTCCCGTCCGATGAGTCCCTCCCCCTGCCGGGGGTCCGGGGGTCGTCCCCCGGAGGACACAGCATCGGGGCGCGGGACTTCACGCCGGTGAAGTAGGGACACGCACGGCGGTGACGTGAGCGCACCGCCTCACCGACTGCGGGCCGGGCCTCCTCGTGTGGGACAAGGAGGCGCCGGCCCGCTGCCGTGCGCTCAGCCGGACAGCGCGTCGAGCAGCCGGTCCACGTCGGCGGCCGTGTTGTAGAGGTGGAACGACGCCCGCAGGTTGCCGGCGCGGTTCGACACCTCGACGCCCGCCCGCGACAGCTCCGGCTGCATCCGCCCCAGCCCCGGCACGGACACGATGGGCGAGCCGGGCGCGGGCACGGGCTCGTGGCCCAGCGCGGCGAGCCCCGCGCGGAAGCGGTCGGCGAGGGCGAGGTCGTGGGCGCGGACGGCGTCCACGCCGATCTCCTCGAGCAGGGTGAGCGACGCCCGCAGGCCCGCGTAGCTGAACAGCGCGGGGGTGGTGTCGAACCGCCGTGCGCTGTGGGCGAGTTCGGCGACCGGGCCGTAGCAGCTGCCCCACGGGTCCTCCCCCGCGGTCCAGCCGGCCTGCACCGGGACCAGGTCGCCGAAGTCCTCGGGGACGGTGAGGAAGGCGGCGCCGTGCACGCCCAGCAGCCACTTGAAGGTGATGGCGACGCCGTAGTCGTACGCGCCGGCCTCCACCGGCAGCCAGCCCGCCGCCTGGGAGAAGTCGACGTAGGTGCGCGCCCCGTGGGAGCGGGCCGCCTCGCGCAGCGCGGGCAGGTCGGCGATCCGGCCGTCGGCGGACTGCGCGGCGCTGACCGCGACCAGGGCGGTGCCCGGCCGCACGGCGTCGGCCAGCCCCTCCAGCGGCGCGGACCGCACCTTGAGGTCGCCGCGCGCGTGGAAGGGGTTGAGCACGGAGGTGAAGTCGTCCTCGGCGGTGAGGACGTCGGCGCCCGGCGGCAGGGACGCGGCGACCAGCGAGGAGTACAGGGCGACGGTCGCCCCGGCCGCCACCCGCTCGACGGGCACGCCGGCCAGCCGGGCGTACGCGGCGCGGCACGCCTCGACGTCGGCGAACAGCGGGTCGAGCGGGCGCCCCTCCGCGCGCAGCCGGACGGCCGCGTCGAGCGCGGCCACGGTCCGGGCGGGCAGCAGGGCGCTGCTCGCGGTGTTCAGATAGGTGTTCTTCGGGGTGAACTCGGCGCGGACGAGGCTCTCGAAGGTCTCCATGGGACCACTCTGCGACCCCGTCGCGCCCCCGTCCATCGCAGATTTCTGCGCGGTACCGCCAAGGGTTACTTATACGTCCGCGCCGGCCTGCGTGTTCTCCCGCGGGGGCACCGCGCACCCGTCGGGTCCGCAGGCGTCGGCGTCCGCGGCGCCGTCGACGAGGGTCAGCGGCGCGCGCTCGCCCCAGGCCTGGGTGAGCGCGCGGGTGAAGACCTCGGCGGGCTGGGCGCCGGAGACGCCGTACTTCCGGTCGAGCACGAAGAACGGCACCCCGCGCGCGCCGAGCCGCGCGGCGTCCTGCTCGTCGGCGCGGACCTCGGCGGCGTACGCCTCCGGGTCGGCCAGCACCGCGCGGGCCGCCTCGGTGTCGAGGCCGGCCGCGCCGGCGAGCTCGACGAGCCGCTCGTCGTCGCCGAACAGGGAGCGTTCCTCGGCGAAGTTGGCCCGGTAGAGGAGGTCGAGCAGCCGCTCCTGGCGGCCGTGCTCGCGGGCGAAGTGCAGCAGGCGGTGCATGTCGAAGGTGCCGCCGTGGTCGCGGCCCCGGGTGCGGTAGGGCAGGCCCTCGGCGGCGGCCTGGGCGCCCAGGTTGTCCTCGCCGGCCTCGGCCTGCGCCTGGCTCATGCCGTACTTCTTGGTGAGCATCGTGAGCACGGGCTCGACGTCGTCCTTGGCGCGGCCCGGGTCGAGCTCGAAGGAGCGGTGGACCACCTCGACCCCGTCACGGTGCGGGAAGGAGGCCAGCGCCTTCTCGAAGCGGGCTTTTCCGACATAGCACCAGGGGCAGGCGATGTCGCTCCAGATCTCGACGCGCATGGGCGGGCTCTCTCCAGGGTTTCGGCACGGCTGCGGAGACGTCCCCCGCGACCGGATGAACGTTCAAGCAACCGCCGGCATTCCCCGGTCGTGGCACGGTCCTCGCTCAGCTGCCGTCGCGCAGGTCCGGCGGCCAGTGCAGCCGGTACTCGATGTGGTCGAAGGTCACCACGCACCCCTCCCCCATCGGCGACTGGGTCGCGAACCCGACCAGGGCCGCCCCCGTCTCCTTCTCGTCGCCGAGGGTGAACAGCCGGACGAAGGTCCACTGCTTGCCGTCGCGGGAGGCGTGGAAGGCGAAGGCGCGCCCGGTGCGGCTCACCCGCAGCCAGACCGTCTTGCCGTCCACGGTGAAGGAGTTGGCGTCGTCGGAGTGGCCCCGGGTGACGACCGTGCAGACGGTGGGCACGTCCGGGGAGTACTCCAGGCAGAGCTTGGCCCAGGCGCGCTCCCCGACGTGGACGTACAGCACCCCGGCGTCGAAGGAGCCGGCGAAGCCCACCGTGACCCGGGCGATCAGCTGGAAGTCGCCCTCGGGGGCGCCGAGCAGCCGGGGCGCGTCAGCGGCGGACTCCAGGGACTCGCCGGTGGGCGGCACGAAGCGGTCCTGCCGTGGTCCGGCCCATCCGGTGAGGACGCCGTCCTCGTAGGACCAGGAGCCGTCGGGGCCGTAGGTCCGCAGCCGGAAGGGGAGTTCGGGTATGTCCAGGTCCATGGCGGGATTCTCCCAGGAGCGGCCCCGTCGCGCGCACCCGGTCCCGGTCAGCGGCCCTGGAAGGTGTCCAGGGCGACCGCCTGGGCGACGGCGAGCCGCAGGTCGAGGCCGGGGGCGGTCACCTCGACCAGGTAGCGGTCGCGCAGGCCGGTCTTCCTGTCGACGGTCATCACGGGCTTGCCGTCCGTCCCGAAGTCGAAGTGGTACGGCCAGGCGAACGGCACCAGCTCCAGCGGCAGCCAGTTCCAGGCCCGGCGCAGCACGGCCACGAACCGGTTGCGCTCGCGCCCCACGGCGTCGGGTGCGCCCGGCTGCTCCAGCACCCATGTGGAGCGGACCAGGGAGGTGAAGAACCGCTCGTGGAAGGCGCCGATGGGCTTGCCCTCCGCGTCCAGCACGTCGAAGCCCTCGCCGGGGTCCAGCAGGGTGCGTTCCCTGACGGTGAACGCGACCTGGCTCCTGGAGGCGTCGGTGTGGAAGGTCAGTCCCTCCCTGAGGGAGAACCGCCTCTGCTCGGCGTAGGCGAGGACCCGGCCGTCGGAGCCGTCCGGCGCGGTCTCGGTGACGAGGTACCGGTCGGTCGTGAGGGTGGCCTTCTGCGTGACGGTGAAGCGTCGGCCCGCCCAGGGTCCCGTTGCGTCCACTGCTGCGCTCCCGGTGTCGGTGGAGGGTGTGCCGCCGGCGGAGGTCCGCGCCGGCGCCGCCATCGTCGCCGGGCGGGCCGTGCGGACGCAGTCTCCGGAAGTCGCGGTCCGCAACGACCAAAGGGAACACGGACGTCGACGGCCGCCGTTCACTTTCGTCGTTCGGGGCCGCTACGGACGGAGGATGCCGGCGCCCCGGTGCGGGCCCCTAGGGTCGGGCGCGTGGACATCGCGCAGACCTCTCGCCCCGCCCGTCCCCTGCTGTCCCGGCCGGCCGCCGCCTCGCCCTGGTCCCGCGGCCGGATCGCCGGGGAGACCGTGCTGCTCCTGGTGCTCGCGGGCATCGCGGGAGCGGCGTACGCCACGGAGAGTGGATCGGCCGCCAAGGGCTGGGCGGTGGCCCTGCTCGTCGGGCTGCTCTCGCTGGTCCGGCGGTCGCTGCCCGCCACCGTGCTCGTCGTCTCCTCCGCCCTGGCCGGCTCGGTTCTCGGCGCCGGCCCGCTGCTGATCTACGCGAGCTGGTCGGCGGGCAGCCGCATCAAACGCCCCTGGCGCGCGGTCGGCGCGTACGCCGCCGGGCTGGTGCTGTACGTCGCCGGCGGTCTGCTCGGCGACGGGGGCGAGGAGGCGCTGGAGCTGTCGCTGATGCTGGCGGCGGCGCTGGGCGCGGGCCCCTACCTGGTGCTGGCGGTCGTGCCGGGGCTCGCCTCCCGGTACCGCGCCCAGCGCCGTGACCTGCTGGACGCGCTGCGCCGGCACAACGCCCAGCTGGTGCGCGAGCAGGCGATGGTGGCGCGGCAGGCGCGGCTGCTGGAGCGGCAGCGGATCGCCCAGGACATGCACGACAGCCTCGGCCACCAGCTCGCCCTGATCGCGGTGCACGCGGGGGCGCTGGAGGTGGATCCGGAGCTGAGGGACCGCCAGCGGGAGGGGGTGGGCATCCTCCGGGAGGCCGCCAGGTCGGCGATGCGGGAGCTGCGTGAGGCCGTCGGCATCCTCCGGGACGACGCCGAGGAGCCGTCCGCGCCCGCTCCCGGCCCCGGACCGGAGGCGGCCGGGGCGCCGCCCGCCCGGGGCGCGGCCGGGGTGGACGCGCTGGTCGCGTCGTCGCGGAGCGCGGGCGCTCCGGTGGAGCTGCGCCGCTCGGGCGAGAAGCGGCCGCTCGCCCCGGCCGCGGACCACGCGGTGTACCGCATCGTCCAGGAGGGCCTGACCAACGCGCACAAGCACGCGCCGGGTTCCCCGATCACCGTGGAGCTGCGCTACGAGCCGGACAGCCTGGTGGTGGAGGTGGCCAACGCGCCGGTCCCGGACGGGGCGCCCCCGGCGCCGCCCGCGATCAGCGGGGGCCAGGGCCTGGCGGGGCTGCGGGAACGGGCCCGGCTGGTCGGCGGCATGGTGCACAGCGGCCCCTCCCCCGACGGCGGCTTCCGCCTCGCCGGTGTGCTGCCGTACGGCGACGGCGCCTCACCCGTCGGACGCGAGGACGCGACGTCCGTCGCCGCGGGCCGCGACTTTCGGGGGCAGATCCCGGCGGGCGGCGCGGGCGACGGTGGAGCGGACATCGAACGCTCCGACCCGAAGGAGTACGCCGCCATCATGAGCAGCAAGAAGAACGTCGCCCTGGGGTGCGCCCTCGTCTCCGTCGCCCTCGTCGCCGGCACCGTCGCCCTGCTGGTGTGGGGGGTGGGCAAGCTGATCGACGAGGTGGAGAAGGGCGTCATACCGGCGAGCGTGTACGAGGACGCGCGCATCGGCGACGCGGAGGCGGACCTGCGTGAGAAGTTCCCGGAGGGCGGCTCGCTCCTCACCGACGGCGTGGAGAAGCAGGGCCCGCCGCTGCCCGAGGACGCGGTGTGCGAGCACTTCGTGGACGACGAGAAGGACATCGTGTACCGGTTCTGCTTCCGCGACGGGAAGCTGACCGCCAAGGAGTCCTACCCGCACGTGGTCTGACGGCCGGCCGGCTCCGGTCCCGCGGGGCATCGGGCATGATGGCATGGCTCCGCCATCCGCCCGTCCCACCGCACCGCGCAGGAGGCCGCGTGATCCGGGTCCTGGTCGCCGACGACGAGCCGCTCATCCGGGCCGGCATCAGGATGATCCTCACCTCGGCCGACGACATCGACGTCGTCGCCGAGGCGCGCGACGGCCGTGAGGCGGTGGAGACCGCCCGCTCCACCGCCGTCGACGTGGCGCTGCTGGACATCCAGATGCCGGAGCTGGACGGGCTGACCGCGCTGGCCGAGATCGGCCGGGTCGCGCCCCGGGTGCGGGTGCTGATCCTGACCACGTTCGGGGAGCGGGAGAACGTGCTGCGGGCGCTGGGCCACGGCGGCGCCGGGTTCCTGCTGAAGGACTCCGCGCCGCAGGAGCTGATCCACGCGGTCCGCGCGGCGGCGGCGGGCGACGCCTATCTGTCCCCGGCCGCCACCCGGCACGTGGTGGACACCCTGGCCTCGCCCGCCGCGACCGCGCGCGGCGAGGAGGCGCGCCGCCGGCTGTCCGCGCTCACCGAGCGGGAGCTGCGGGTGCTGGCGCTCCTCGGGGAGGGCCTGTCCAACGCGGACGCCGGGGCCCGGCTGCACATGAGCGAGGCCACGGTGAAGACGTACGTCAGCCGGATCCTGACCAAGCTGGACTGCGACAACCGGGTGCAGGCCGCGCTCCTGGCCCGGGACGCGGGCCTGGAGCCGGCCGGCGGGTGAACAGGGGTCAGTGCTCCAGGCGGCCGTTGAAGCGGCGGGGCAGCCCGAGCGGGTTGTCGTCCTTCAGCTCCGGCGGCAGCAGCGCCTCCGGGGCGCCCTGGTAGACCACGGGCCGCAGCCAGCGCTCGATCGCCGTGCCGCCCACGGACGTGGACGTGGAGGTGGTCGCCGGGTAGGGGCCGCCGTGGTGCTGGGCGGGGGCGACGGCGACACCGGTCGGCCAGCCGTTCACCAGCACGCGGCCCGCCAACGGCGTGAGCTCCCGCACGAGTTCGGCCCCGCGGCCCTGTCCGGCCGCCTCCTCGGAGGACAGGTGCACGGTCGCGGTGAGGTTGCCGGGGAGCCGGGACAGCACCGCCCGCACCTCCGCCTCGTCCGTGTAGCGGGCCACCACGGTGACCGGTCCGAAGCACTCCTCCAGCAGCAGGTCGTGCGCGCCCTCGCGGGTCAGCCGCTCCGCCGGGACGGTGAGGAAGCCGGCGCTGACGGTGTGCTCGCCGCCCGCGCCCGCGGTCACCGGGGACTCCACCTCCGGGAGCCGGGTGCGTTCGGTGACCCCGGCGAGGAAGTTGTCGCGCATGCGGTGGTCGAGCAGGACACCGGGGTCGGTGTCGCTGACCGCGTCCGTCAGGGACTTCAGCAGCGCGTCGCCGGCCGCGGAGGCCGGGGCGAGCACCAGGCCCGGCTTCACGCAGAACTGGCCGACGCCCAGCGTCATCGAGCCGGCCAGTCCGGCGCCGATCGCCTCGCCGCGCTCGGCGGCGGCGGCCTCGGTGACCAGGACCGGGTTGAGGGAGCCGAGTTCGCCGTGGAACGGGATGGGGACGGGCCGGGCGGCGGCCTCGTCGAACAGGGCGCGGCCGCCGCGGACCGAGCCGGTGAAACCGGCCGCCGCGACCATCGGGTGCCGGATCAGCTCGATGCCGGCGTCGAAGCCGTGCACCAGGCCGAGCACGCCGTCGGGGACCTGGTGCCGGGCTGCGGCCCGCCGGATCACCTTGGCGACCAGCTCCGACAGGGCGGGGTGGTCGGGGTGGGCCTTGACGACGACGGGGCAGCCGGCCGCCAGGGCGCTCGCGGTGTCGCCGCCGGCCACGGAGAAGGCGAACGGGAAGTTGGACGCCGAGTACACGGCGACCACGCCCAGCGGGATCTTGTAGCGGCGCAGGTCGGGGACGGGCGGGGTGGCGGTGTCGTCGGGGTGGTCGATGACGACGTCGAGGAAGGCGCCCTCCTCGACGATGCCGGCGAAGGCGCGCAGCTGGTAGCAGGTGCGGGCGAGTTCGCCGGTGAGGCGGACCGGGCCGAGCGCGGTCTCGGCGTCGGCGGCCTCGACGAGCCGGTCGCGGGCGGCTTCCAGTTCGTCGGCGGCGGACCGCAGGAAGGCGGCGCGGACGGTGCGGTCGGTCAGCGCCTCGCGTGCGGCGTGGGCTGCCCGGACGGCGGCGTCCACCTCCTGGGCTGTGGCCTCCACCGCAACCTGTTCACGCTGCTTCCCGGTTCGGGGGTCGACACTCCAGACTGGTGATGCTGCCACCGCGGGTCCCTCCACTTGAATGCCGCATGCAATGCCGCAGTATGTACGTCACCCACGGCGGTGTTCGATATACTGAACACTGTCTCTGTGGGTGAATGCGCTTCGGAGACTATTTCCCGGCGAACGAAGGGGTCAAGGGCGATGTCGGCTGGCGAGACGGGCGGCGGGGCGCAGGTCAAGTCCGCGGTACGGACCGTTGAACTGCTCGAATACTTCGCCGGACGCCCCGGGATGCACTCCCTGGCCGCGGTCCAGGAGGCCGTCGGCTACCCCAAGTCCAGCCTGTACATGCTGCTGCGCACGCTCGTCGACCTCGGTTGGGTGGAGACGGACGCGACGGGCACGCGGTACGGCATCGGCGTGCGGGCGCTGCTGGTGGGCACCTCGTACATCGACGGGGACGAGGTCGTCGCGGCCGCCCGGCCCACGCTGGACCGGCTCTCCGACGACACCACCGAGACGATCCACCTGGCGCGTCTCGACGGCACCAACGTCGTCTACCTCGCGACCCGTCAGTCCCAGCACTACCTGCGCCCCTTCACCCGCGTCGGGCGCCGGCTGCCCGCGCACTCCACGTCGCTGGGCAAGGCGCTGCTCAGCACGTACACGGACGAGCAGGTGCGCAAGATGCTCCCCGAGACGCTGCCCGCGCTCACCGAGAACACCATCACCGACCGGGAGAAGCTCATCGAGGAGCTGCACCAGGTGCGGGAGCAGGGCTTCGCCGTGGACCGCGAGGAGAACACCCTGGGCCTGCGCTGCTTCGGCGTGGCGATCCCCTACCGCACGCCCGCCCGGGACGCCATCAGCTGCTCGGTGCCGGTGGCCCGGCTCACCCCCGCCCACGAACAGATGGTGAAGGACGCCCTGTTCGACGCCCGCGACCGGCTGACCCTGGCCACCCGGAGGCTCTGACCCGTGGACATCGCCCTGCGCCCGGTGCACGACAGCGACCTGGCCGTCTTCTTCCGGCAGACGAACGACCCGGAGTCGGTGCGGATGGCCGCCTTCACGCCCGAGAACCCGGCCGACCGTGACCGCTTCGAGGCGAAGTGGGCGCACATCCGCAGCTCCCCGGAGATCGTGGCGCGCACGGTGCTCGCGGACGGCGACGTGGTGGGCTCCGCGTCCGTCTACGGCGAGGCGGGCGAGCGCGAGGTGACGTACTGGATCGACCGGGCCTACTGGGGCAAGGGCATCGCCACGGCCGCGCTGCGCGCCCTGCTGACGGAGGTGACCGAGCGCCCGCTGTACGCGCGCGTGGCCGCCGACAACGCGGGCTCGCTGCGGGTGCTGCGCACGTGCGGCTTCGAGGTCACCGGCACGGCGAGGGCGTACGCGCCGGGCCGGGGCGAGGAGACCGACGAACTGGTGCTGGCGCTGGAAAACTGACCTGTCCCTCCCCCTGGGCCGACTCGTCCCTCCCCCGGGCGGCGGAGGCGGATCGTCGCCGCGCACGATGTGAGGGCGGGCGCCCGCGCGGGAGCGTGGACGCATGCCCCAGACACCGACCACGCCCTTTCCTCCCCGCTCCCGCAGGCTGCTGCGTGCCGTCGCCGTGGCGGCCTGCCTGCCGTACCTCGGCCTCAAGACCGCCTGGGTGGCGGGAAGTCACCTCGGCATCCCGGCCGGCAGCCCGCTGCTGGACGACCGTGTCGCGCTGGCCGCAGCCAACGCGCTGACGATCCTGATGGACGGCGCGGTGATCGTGCTCGTGCTGCTGCTGACCCGGCCGTGGGGCCGCGCGGTGCCCGCCTGGCTGCTCGCGGCGCCGATGTGGGTGGCGACGGGCCTGCTGGCGCCGATCATGGCCGGCTATCCCCTCCAGCTCCTGGTGGGCGCCCTCGACGGCGGCGCCGGGAGCGGCGGGGGTGACGGCCGGCCCTTCCTGGAGGGCTGGGTGTTCGCCGTCGTGTACGGCGGCTTCATCGTGCAGGGCCTCGCACTGGGCGCCCTGTTCGTGCTGTACGCCCGGGACCGCTGGGGGCACCTGTGGCGCGGCCGCACGGCGGGCCTGTGCGCCGGTGCGACGGGGCGGCCCGGGCAGCGGGCCCTGGCGGCCGCGGCCTTGGTCCTGGTCCTGTTCCCGCTGACGCTGCGGGCGGTGTGGGCCTGCGGCGGCACCGTCGGGCTCACCGCGGACGCCGCCGCGGACCGGGGCGCCGACGCCCAGGTGCTGGAGGGCGTGTACGTCGTCTTCCTGCTGGCCGCGGTCGCCGGGGCGTGGGCGCTCGTCCCCCGGCGGGCTCCCGGGCCGCCGGTGCGGGTGCCGCTGGCCGCCGCGCTCGTCGGGTCCGCCGCCGTGGCCTGCTGGGGCGGCTGGATGACGGCCGCCGCCCTGCTCGCGCCGGGAGATCCCGCCGACCGCCCGACGGACCTGATGCTGCTGACCTACGCTGGCCAGATGACCGTCGGGCTGCTCGTCGCCGCCGTCTGCGTCCGCTTCCTCGCGGGGCGGTCGGCGCGGCTCCCGGCGGCATGACGGCCCTGCTGCGGCCGCTGTTCGGGCGGCAGGCACGGCTGCGCTGGGTCCATCTGGTGCTGGGCGGCGCACTCGCCATGCCGTACGTCCTGGTCGGCACGGTGGTCGTCGGCCCGGTGGCCGGTTCGACGGACGGTCAGGTCTTCACCTCGCTCACGATGCAGCTCGCCTCGTTCGCCGTGGGGCTGCCCCTCGCCGTCGCCACCTCCCTGTTCCCGCTGACCCGGCCGCTGGAGGGGGCGGCGGTGCGCTGGCTGTGCGGGGTGCCCGCGGACCGGCTCGCCGAGGGGCCCGCCCGCGGCCGGGCGGCCAAGGGCCGTACGGCGCTGTGGTTCGCACTGCATCTGACGTCCGGCGCGGTCGTCGCCGGCATGTCGCTGGCGCTGCCGCCGTTCGCCGCCGTGCTGATCGCCCTGCCGTTCGTCCCGGCCTGGCGGGACCCCCGGCTGGGGCTGCCGGAGATCCTCGGCCACGGGTGGGGTCAGGCGCTCGCCCCCGTCGCGGGCGTGGTGTCGCTGTTGGCGCTGGCGGGCTGCGCGGCGGGGGCGGGCGCGCTGCTCGCCCGCTGGGCGCCGGCGCTGCTGGGCCCGTCCCCCGAGGAGCGGCTCGCCGCCGCCGAGGCCCGGGCCGCCGATCTCGCCCTGCGCAACCGCCTGGCGCGTGAACTGCACGACTCGGTGGGGCACGCGCTGAGCGCGGTGACCCTGCAGGCGAGCGCCGCCCGCCGGGTCCTCGGCAGCGACCAGGAGTTCGTGCGCGAGGCGCTCGCGGCGATCGAGGAGACCACCCGGCGCACGGTCGGCGAACTCGACACGGTGCTCGGCGTGCTGCGCGACGGCGACACCCCCGACGCGGCCCCGGCGCCCACGCTCGCCGCCGACCTGGACGGCCTGCTGCGCCGCACCCGGGCCGCCGGGCAGCCGGTGACGGCCACGGTGGACGCGCCGCTGAAGGCCCTCCCTCCGGTGCTGTCCCGCGAGGCGTACCGCATCGTCCAGGAGGGGCTGACCAACGCGCTGCGGCACGCCGGCGCCGGGGTCACGGTGGCCGTGCGCGTCGTCCTGCGCGACGGGCACCTGGAGATCGGCGTCGACAACCCCCTCGCGGCCTCCGCCGCCACCCGCGGCGGCGGCGGGCACGGCCTGGACGGCATCCGGTCCCGCTCCCGTCTGCTGGGCGGCACGGCGCGGGCCGGCCCGGTCGACGGCCTCTGGCGTCTTCGCGTACGGCTGCCCGTCCCCCGCCCGCCCGCCTCCCCCTGACGAGGAACCCTCATGACCGTTCCCGCCCCGATCCGTGTCGTCCTCGCCGACGACGAACGCATGGTCCGCTCCGCCCTGCGAGCCATCCTGTCCGCCGAGCCGGATCTCGAGGTGGCCGGCGAGGCCGCCACGGGGGCGGAGGCGGTGGCCGTGGTGCGGGAACTGCGGCCGGACGTGGTGCTGATGGACGTGCGGATGCCGGGGACCGACGGCATCCGCGCCACCGAGACGATCCTCGCCGGTCCGGGCGAGCCGCCGCGGATCGTCGTCGTCACCACCTTCGAGAACGACGCCTACGTGTACGACGCGCTGCGGGCGGGCGCCGCAGGGTTCCTCCTGAAGCGGGCGGAGGCCGACGCGCTGGTCGGGGCGGTGCGGCTGGTGGCGCGCAGCGACACGCTGCTGTTCCCGGAGGCGGTGCGGGCCCTCGCCGCCGAGCACGCGCGCGCCCGTCCCGCGCCGCCCGCGTGGGTGGGACGGCTGACGGGGCGCGAGCGCGAGGTGCTGCGGCACATGGCGGGCGGGCTGACCAACGCGGAGATCGCCGGGCGTCTGGGCGTGGGCGCCGCGACCGTGAAGACGCACGTGGCGTCGGTGCTGGCCAAGACGGGCGCCCGGGACCGCACGCAGGCCGTGGTCGCCGCCTACGAGGCGGGCTTCCTCGGCGGCAGGTGAGCGGGTTCACGCCGATCGGGGGCCTGTATGAACACACGATGAGAATCCGGGCGGACGGGAACGTCCCGCACCCTTCGGCTCGTCTGTCCTCACGCGATGAACAGGACGATCAGGCGTGCCTCCGTCTTCACGCTGCTCCTGGTGTTCGCCCTGCTGGTGCGGGCGACCTGGGTGCAGTTCTACGAGGGCCGGGCACTGGCGGACGACAGCGACAACCGGCGCAACGCGATCGAGACGTACGCGGAGCCGCTGGGGAACATCGTCGTGGCCGGTGAGTCCATCACCGGCTCGGCGCGGACGAAGGGGAGCGACCTCGCCTACAAGCGCACCTACACGGACGGTCCGCTGTACGCGGCGGTGACCGGTTACGCCTCACAGGCCTACGCGCCGACCCAGCTCGAAGGCATCTACGCCGACGTGCTCAACGGCACGGACCCCCGTCTGAAGACGGTGACGGACACGGTCACGGGCGGGAGGGCCGCCCCGGGGAACGTGGTGACGACCATCGACCCGGCCGTGCAGAAGGCGGCGTACCGGGCGCTCGGCGACAAGAAGGGCGCCGCGGTCGCCATCGACCCGGAGACCGGCCGGATCCTCGCCGCCGTGTCGACCCCGTCGTACGACCCGACGGCGCTGACCGGCGCCAACACCGCCGGCGAGGCGTGGACGCGGCTGAACGGGGACCCGGACAAGCCGCTGACCAACCGGGCGCTGCGCCAGCCGCTGCCGCCCGGCTCGACGTTCAAGCTGGTGGTGGCGGCCGCCGCGCTGGAGGACGGGCTGTACTCCTCGGTGGACGAACGGACCGACAGCCCCGACCCCTACCCGCTGCCGGGTTCGTCGAAGGACCTCACCAACGAGAACCCGTCCGCGCCGTGCGAGAACGCCTCGATCCGGGTGGCGCTCCAGTACTCCTGCAACAACGTCTTCGGCAAGATGGCCGTCGACCTGGGGCAGGACAAGGTGCGTGACATGGCGGAGGAGTTCGGCTTCAACGACGACGAGCAGGACGTCCCGGTGCGCGCCTACGCCAGCGTGTACCCCTCGGACATGGACCCGGCGCAGACCGCGCTGAGCGGCATCGGCCAGTTCGACGTGACGGCGACGCCGCTGCAGATCGCGATGGTGTCGGCGGCGATCGCGAACGACGGCGAGCTGGTGTCGCCGCACATGGTGTCCCGGGTGACCGACAGCGGCGGCGACGTGCTGGAGGACCACGACGAGGACGCCTCGGCCCGGCGGATCGTCAGCTCCTCGACCGCCGAGCAGCTGCGGTCGGCGATGCGGACGGTGGTGGACGAGGGCACGGGCAGCAACGCGCAGCTGTCCGGCGCCACGGTGGGCGGCAAGACCGGCACGGCGCAGCACGGCGAGAACAACAGCAAGACGCCGTACGCCTGGTTCACCTCGTACGCCGAGTCCGGCTCGAACGGCAAGAAGGTCGCCGTGGCGGTGCTGGTGGAGCAGTCGGACGCGGCCCGCTCGGAGGTCAGCGGCAACGGGCTGGCCGCCCCGATCGCGCGGGAGACCATGAAGGCCGCGCTCCAGGACTGACGTCGCGGGACACACACGCACGGGCCGCCCCCGGTGCTCGAAGGGGGCGGCCCGCGGTGCTGTGAGCGGTCAGACGCCGAGCAGCTGCTCGATCGGGTCGATCGCGAAGTAGACCAGGAACAGCGCCGAGGTGCCCCACAGCAGCCAGTGGACCTCCTTGGCGCGGCCCAGCACCGTCTTGATGAGGACGTAGGCGAGGAAGCCGGCGCCGATGCCGTTGGTGATGGAGTAGGTGAACGGCATCACGGCGATGGTGAGGAACGCCGGGATGGCGATCTCGTAGCGGTCCCACTCGATGTGCCTGACCTGGGTCATCATCAGGAAGCCGACGGCGACCAGGGCGGGGGCGGCGGCCTGGAGCGGGACGATGGTGAGCAGCGGGGTGAGGAACAGCGCGAGCCCGAACAGCGAGCCGGTGACCAGGTTGGCGAAGCCGGTGCGGGCGCCCTCGCCGACGCCGGCCGCCGACTCGATGTAGGAGGTCGCCGAGGAGGCGGAGGCGGCGCCGCCCGCCACGGCCGCGGCGCCGTCGATCAGCAGCACCTTGCCGAGCCCGGGCACCTTGCCGTCCACGTCCAGCAGGCCCGCCTCGGCGCTGACGCCGACGACGGTGCCCATGGTGTCGAAGAAGTCGGACAGGACCAGGGTGAACACCAGCAGCACGACGGTGACCACGCCGACCTGGCCGAACGCGCCGAACAGGCTGAACTGGCCGAGGAGACCGAAGTCGGGGGTGTCCACGATCCGGTCTGGCCACTCGGGGGTGGTCAGGCCCCACGTCTTGACGTCGGCGAGCGCGTTGATGACGAGCGCGACGACGGTCATGGCGACGATGCTGATGAGGATGGCGCCGCGCACCTTGCGGGCGAGCAGACCGATGGTGAGGAGCACGCCGACGCAGAACACCAGCATCGGCCAGCCGGCGAGGGTGCCGGTGCTGCCGAGCTGGACCGGCACGGTGGTGTTCGCGGCGTCCGGGATGCGGGTGACGAAGCCGGCGTCGACGAAGCCGATCAGCGCGATGAACAGGCCGATGCCGACGCTGATGGCCTGCTTCAGCGGTTGCGGGATGGCGTGCATGACCGCCTCGCGCAGCCCGGTCACCACCAGGACGCAGATGAGCAGGCCCTCCAGCACGATCAGGCCCATCGCGTCGTCCCAGCTCATCAGCGGGGCGAGCTGGAAGGCGACGACCGCGTTGAGGCCCAGTCCGGCGGCCAGGGCGAGGGGCAGGTTGCCGCCGACGCCCATGATGATCGTCATCACGGCGGCCACCAGGGCGGTGGCGGTGGTGAGCTGCACCGGGTCGAGTTGCTCACCGAACTTGTCCTTCGCGCTGCCCAGGATGAGCGGGTTGAGCACGAGGATGTAGGCCATCGTGAAGAAGGTGGCGAAGCCGCCGCGTATCTCACGGCCGAACGTCGAGCCCCGTTCGGTGATCCGGAAGAACCGGTCGACACCCGTCACCGTGGACGGCCCGGCGTCCTGCCGGCCGGCCGTCTTCTGTGCCTCGGACATGCAACTGCTCCTCGATGAGCGGGAGGTGATGATCTGCTGAACGCTGGCTGGATTGTGCCCGTGCTGTACGTCGTTCCGGTGTGCTTCGTGTGACGGATTGGCATACCGGCGGGCCGGACACCGTCCGGTCCCTCGCACAGAGGTTCAGGCGCGGAGCACGGTGTCCAGCCAGGCGTACGTCTCGTCCTGCATCGGGGAGGCGAAGGTGTGCCCGCGTCCGGGCCACACCTCCAGCCGCAACCGTTCCTCGGCGTCCCAGGCCCGCCAGACCGTGCGGAGCCGGTCGTAGGCGGCCCGTACGCCATCGGCGGGGAAGTGGGGGTCGCGTCCGCCGTGGAGGAACAGCATCGGCTTGGGCGCGGCGACGCTCGCCACGTCGGGAAGGTCGAGGTGGCGGGCGAGTCCGGGGTGCAGCATGTGGAACGCCGACTGGCCGCGCAGCGTGTTGTTGCCCGGCACCAGTAGCTGCTTCAGCCCGGACATCCAGCAGACGCTCGCGGCGGCGGTGACGTGGTCGCTGAGCGCGGCGGTCTGCCAGGCGCGGTAGCCGCCCATGGACCAGCCGGCGGCGGCGACCCTGCGCGCGTCGACCCGGTCGAGCCCGGCGAGGAAGGCGGCGGCGCGCTGGTCCTCGCGGGCGTGCAGTCCGGCGAGGGAGGAGCCCGCCTGGTAGAGGGTGCTCGCGAGCGCCTGCTGCTCTTCGTATACGAGCGGGCCGCGTTCGCCCCAGCCGAGGGCGTCGAGACACAGCACGACATGGCCGCGGCGGGCGAGTTCGTCGCCGGGGAAGCGGCCGTCGAAGTGACGCGCGGCCCACTCCTCGGCGGAGGCGAGCCGGGTGTCGTCGTACCAGGGGCGGACGCACTTCTCCTTGCCGATGTCGAAGCGGCTGCCGTGGTCGTGCAGCAGCAGCACGGCCGGGAAGGGTCCGGTGCCGTGCGGGGTGAGCAGGACGCCGCGGGCCCGGGTACGGCGGGTGAGCGTGACGGCCACCGACTCCCGTGCGTATCCGTCCCCTTCGGGCCCGGGGGCGTGCACGGGGTCGTAGGGCAGGGCGGGTTCGGCGGGGACGAGGAGCGCGTCCTCCACCGCGGCCCGGGCCGCCCGGCGCCAGCGCGTGAGGTCACGGACGGGTGAGGTCCCCCAGGCGAGCGGGAACGTCAGGTCGTCCTTGAGCGCGTCGAGCAGGCCGGGCGGTCCGGGCAGGGAGGTCATGCCTGGGGCCGCCAGTCGCCGAGCCAGGCCTGGCGGGTGTGCGTGGCGGCCTGAGCGGGGGTGAGCTGGGGCCGGTTGGCGGGGACGGTGATGACCGCGCCGGGGCCGGTGTTGCGGTACTCGGCGAACCGCTGGTCCTGCCACGGGTGCCCGCTCGCCATGTTCGTGTAGGGCGCGACGGCGTCGATGCCCGGGCCGAGGTGGGTGTCGCGGACGGTGAGCATGGGCCGTGCGGTCGGGTCGGAGCTGGGCACCCAGGGGCGGGCCAGTTTGTAGTAGCCGTCGGGCGCCTCGCTGCTGATGCGGCTGCGGGTGACCAGGAAGCCGTGCGGGTTCGCGACGGCGGTGGAGGGCGCGAAGACGAAGCCGAAGGGGGCGGACGTCAGGTCGGGGCGGATCAGCGTGCGGAAGTCGCAGTCCTCGAACACCGCTGTCGCGCGGCCGAAGACGAAGTCGACGTCGCCCTCGGCGTAGCAGCGCGCGAAGTACTGGCGGGCCACGGTGTCCAGGGACGCCGAGTCGGCGTACAGGGTGTCCTGGTGGCCGAGGAACCGGCAGTCGAAGAAGGCGCTGCGGTCGCCCGTGACCTTGACGGCGACGGCCTGGGTGCCGCTGACGCCGGGGTGGTCGGCGCGCAGCCAGTCGTTGGCGAAGGTGATCCGGCGGGCGGTGAAGCCGTCGGGCCGCAGGGTGGTGGTGGCCGACCCGGAGGTGCCGTAGGTGCCGGAGCCGTCGGGTTTGGGGGTGCCGGCCGCGTTGTCGAAGACGACGACCACGTCACGGGGGTCCTCGGAGGCGCCGATCCAGGTCATGCCGGTGCGGTCCGCGGGAACGGAGACGGTCTCGCGGTAGACGCCGGGGGCGATGACGAGGGTGCGTCCGGTGCCGGTGGCGGCGTCGACCGCCGCCTGGAGGCCGGTGAAGTCGCCGGCGCCGCGCGGGTGCACGTACAGGGTGGTGGAGGTGAGCCGCGCGGACGGCGAGCCGTAGCGGCCGAAGGGGCGGCGCGGGCGGCCGTGGGCATGGGCGGGAGCGGCGGACAGGGCGAGGGCGGAGCCGGCCGCGGCGCCGGCCAGCAGGACGTTCCTCCGGGACAGGTGCGAGGGCATGCGGGTGCTCCTTGAGGGAGGGCGGATGGGGGCCGGTGCGGGCCGCAGTGGGGGCGGTCCGCACCGGCGGCTCGGACGACGCGGGTCAGCGGAGGCGGCCGGCGCCCGCGCCGAGTCCGACCAGGGCGGGCACGGCCCATGCGGGGTGCACGGCCTTGCGCAGGGCGGGCGTCCAGCCGGCGCCGGAGCGCAGGGTCTCCTCGGGGATCTCCGCGTTGTGCACGGCGATCAGGTCGACCGGCCTGCCGTTGACCAGGTTGTGCCGGGCGGTGAGCGGCGCGTCGTTCCAGCGCTTGAGGACCTTCGCCGGGCTGATGCCCCGGGGCAGGGTGAACGCGTTGTGCTCGGCGACGAGCTGGGACTCCTTGCCGACGCCGAAGCTGTAGCCGTACCCGGAGCCGGCGACGAAGTGGTTGTTGTAGACGTCGACCTGACCGAACCGGACGCGCGGGGTGCGCTCGGTGAGGTCCTCGAACAGGTTGTGATGGAAGGTCGCCTTCAGCTTGCCCCGGTCGCCCACGGCGGTGGACTCGCTGTCGCTGTTGCCGATGAGGATCGTCTTGTCGTGCTCGGTGAAGACGTTCCAGGAGGCGGTGACGTAGTCGGCGCCCTTGACGATGTCCAGCTCGCCGTCGTGCTGCTGGTAGAGCATGCCGAAGTGGGTGGGGGCCTCGCTGTCGGGGTGCGCGCCGTCGGTGAACGTGTTGTGGTCCAGCCACACATGGGTCGAGCCGTGCACGACGACGGTGTCGTACTCGCTGTTCCAGTTGCCGCGGTCGCCGTCGGTGGGGTCCCACTGCGGGAAGCAGTCGACGGGGCTCTCCAGGGTGAGGTTGCGGACGATGACGTTGTCCGCCCCCTTGATCTGGAGGCTCGCTCCCTTGATCGCGGCGTCGCGTCCCACGCCGATGATCGTGGTGTGGGAGGGGACGTTCACCTTGATCACCGCGTCCTGGTGGGCGGCGGAGGCGCGGCGCAGCCCCTCGGGGCTGTCGTCGGGCTCGTCGGTGAGGTCCCGCTCCAGGCCCCAGGTCTCGGGGGCGTACGTCTCCAGGTAGGCGTCGAAGTCGTAGCCGGGGACGGCGAACGCGTCGCAGCCGTCGGCGACGGCGTCGATGACGCCCTTCACCTTGATGATCCTCGGGGCGTCCCCGCCCTCTTCCAGGGCGGCGGTGAACTGGGCCCAGTCGGTCACGGTGCGGACGTGCGCGGCGTCGGCCGCGGCGCCTCCGGTGGTGCCCGTGCCGTACGAGGCCCAGCCGTCGCCCGCGGGCAGCGTCTGCCGGGCGGGGTCGTGGTGCGCGGGGGTGCGGGCCTGCGCGGCGGTACCGGTCAGGGTCAGCACGAGGGCGGTGCAGCCGGCCAGCACGCCGACTCTTCTGGCATGCCCATGCCATACATGAACGTTCATGGTGCGGCTCTCCTGTTCGTGGTCCGGGGGGTGTTACGCGGCGGCCTCCGGCCAGGTGATCCACGACGGCGGGATCTCCTCGTCCAGCCGCCGCACGTCGTGCGGCGCGAGCACCCGGGTGCGCAGCAGCTCCCGGGCGACCAGCCGTGTCACGGCGATCGCGCCCGTCGGGGAGAAATGGGTGTTGTCCTGCTTGGTGCCGGTCCAGTTGAAGTACGTCCGCGTCGCCTCGGGGCCGAGCTCCTGCCACAGCGCCAGGGACAGCGCCTGGACGTCGAGCAGCGCGACCCGCTCCTGCCGGGCCAGCGCCCGCATCGCCTCCGGGTACTCCCCGTGGCTGGGCACGGCCCGCCCCTCCGCGTCGAACCGGCGCCGCTCCACCGGGGTGGCCAGCACCGGCCGCGCTCCCCGCGCCCGGGCGCCGTCCAGGTACAGACGCAGGTACTGCTGATAGGTGGTCCAGGGCTCGGTGTACCGGCTGGGGTCGTCCGCCTTCTCGTCGTTGTGCGCGAACTGCACGACGAGCAGGTCGCCCGGGCGGACACCGGCGAGCATCGCGTCAAGCCGCCCCTCGTCGACGAAGCTCTTGGAACTCCGCCCGTTGACGGCATGGTTGGCGACGCCGAGCCCTCGCCGGAGCAGAAAGGGCAACGCCATCCCCCACCCGGTCTCGGGAGCGGCGGGGGCGTACTTCTGGGCGGCGGTGGAATCCCCGGCGATCCAGACGGTCCGCGACCGCCGTGGCCCGGCATGCGCCGTACCGCCCACACTCACGGCAGCTCCGACCCCGGCGACGACGACATGCCTACGCGAAAGAGACACAACCTGTGCCTTTCGAAGAAGGGGGAGGTGAAGCGCCCCACCAGGGGCGCGGGGAACTGCGCGCCCAGCCGGGGACGACCCGCAGCCGCGAAACCACAGGCCGCCCCCGACCGAGAAGGCGTCACCCCATCTGCTCGTCCCACTCGGCCTGAGCCGCGTTCAACTGCTCGGCGATCCCGTCCAGGAAGTCCTTCGCGCTCATGTCCCCGAGCAGCACCTTCTGGAAGTTCGGCTCGTTGTCCGCCTTGGAGATCGTGTTCCAGTCAGGCAGGTAGTACGGCAGCTGCACAATGGTCGTGGACCCGTCACTCAGCGCGTCGGCGGCCAGCTTCGTCGGCTCCGCCTTGGCGATCCACGCGTCCTTCGCGGCGTCCGCGTGGGCCGGCACCTGTCCCGCCGACTCGTTGAACTTCGAGTTCGACTGCGCCGACGCGGCGAACTCGATGAACTTCCAGGCGGCGTCCTTGTTCTTGGAGCTCTTGAACAGGCCGATGCCGTCGACCGGGTTGGAGACCTGCACCCGCTTGCCGTCGGGGCCGACCGGCTGCGGGATGCCCCGGAACTTCTCCACGCCCAGCGCCTTCACGTGGTCCTGGTAGGAGCCCAGGTTATGGTTCAGCATCCCGATCTCGCCGGAGTCCCACTGGGCGACCATCTTGGTGAAGTCGTTGTTGAGGTCGGCGGCGGGGGTCACCTTCTTGAACAGGGCCGCGTACTTCTCCAGCGCCTTGACGTTCTTCGGGTCGTTGACCGTGGTCTTCTTGCCGGTGGAGTCCCAGAACGAGGTGATGCCGGACTGCCCGTACATCGCGTCGAGGGCCTGGGCGATGGAGCCGGCGCCGCCGCGGATGGTGTAGCCGAAGCGGTTGCTGCCCTTGTCGGTGAGCTTCTCCGCGGCTTCGAAGAAGCGGTCCCAGGTGGTCGGCTCCTCCAGGCCCGCCTTCTCGAACATGTCGGTGCGGTAGTACAGGACGCCGTTGTTGGCGGAGGTCGGCACGGAGTACAGCTGGTCGTCCCCGCCGCCGGCCGCCCGCAGCGACTCGATCATGTCCTTGTTGAGCTTGCCGTTCAGGGACGAGCCCTCAAGACGCTCGTCCAGCGGCTCCAGCGCGCCCTGCGCGGCGAAGCCCGCGAGCATCGAGGCGCTGATGCCGCCCACGTCCGGCAGGCCGCCGCCCTGGATGGCGGTGTCGACCTTGGACTGGTACTCGGTGGACGCGATGCCGACGTACTGGACGTCGATGTCCGGGTTCGCCTTCTCGAAGTCGGCGATGACCTCCTTCCAGATGTCGGTGCGGACACCGCCGTTGTTGTCCCAGAAGACGATCTTCCCCGTGCCGCTGCCCTCGGCGCCCTCGCCCGAGCCGCTGCCGTCGTCCCCGCAGGCGGTGGCGGTCAGCGCCAGGACCGCTCCCAGGGCGACGGCCGCCGACGTCCTGCCGCGGCGCCCTCTGCCCGTGTTTCTTCCGAGAATGCTGATCTTCATCGGTCGGCTCTCTTCTCCTGGATACGGATCCTGAACTGCGTGAACGTGGCGGTACCGGCGTGTCCCTGACCGGTGGGCGCCAGGGCGACCAGGCCGAGCAGAGCACCGACCCAGCGCCAGGGAGTCGCGGCGAAGACCTGGCCGGAGGGGCGGAAGCCGCCCTGCCCGGCGCCGTCTCCGGTGTCCGCGGTGTTTGCGGTGTCTCCTGTGTCTCCTGTGTCGTACGAGAAGCGGCAGCGCGCGCCGGCGTCGATGTCGACGCGCAGCCGGGCCCGGCCGCCGGGTGCGGGCCGCGCGGGTGCGGCGTCCCGTTCCTGGTCGGCGACCGTCTCGGCGAACCGGTGCACGAGCCGCACCGTGCCGTCCGGGCCGCGCTGGAGTCCGATCCAGCTGTAGGCGTCCCCGAGGACCGCGAGCCCGGCGCGCGCCCCGGGTTCGCCGTCGTCGAGCCGGAGGTCCACCTCGACGGTGCACGGGGTGCCGGGCAGCCGCTGGGTGAGGACGTTGGGCAGGGCGCGCAGGTCGTGCGCGTCGGGGGTGCGGACGCAGGTGAGGCGCAGCCCGTCGGCGGAGTGGTGGGTGGCCCAGCCGTCCCGGGGGTTGGCGGTCCACTGCCACTGGCGGCCGGGGCGTCCGCCGGGGAAGTCGTCGTCGGTGGCGGGCGCGGCGGGCGGCTGCGGCGGCAGGTCCGGGCGGCGGTGCTCGGCGACGGGGGCGCCGTCGTCCCCGATCACCGGCCATCCTCCCCCACTGCCCCACCTCATCGGCTGGAGGTGGACGACCCGGCCGTAGGCGCCGCGCTGCTGGAAGTGCAGGAACCAGTCCTCGCCGGACGGGGTGCGCACCCAGCCGCCCTGGTGCGGGCCGTTGACGTCGGTGTCCTTCTGCTCCAGGACCACCTTCTCCTCGTAGGGGCCGAAGAAGGCGCGGGAGCGGAAGGCGCCCTGCCAGCCGGTCTCCACTCCCCCGGCGGGGGCGAAGATCCAGAACCAGCCGTCGTGCCGGTAGAGCTTGGGGCCTTCGAGGGTGAACCAGCCGGGGATGCGGTCGCCGTCGACGATCACCTTGCCCTCGTCGAGGAGTTCGGTGCCGTGCGGGTGCATCCGGTGACCGGTGAGACGGTTCTTGACGCCGGAGCGGGACTTGGCCCAGGCGTGCACGAGGTACGCCTCGCCGGTTTCGTCGTCCCACAGCGGGCAGGGGTCGATCAGTCCCTTGCCGGCCTTGACCAGGTGCGGGCGGGTCCAGGGGCCGCGGATCTCGGGGGCGTTGACCTGGAAGACGCCCCGGTCGGGGTCGCCCCAGAAGATCCAGAAGCGGCCGTCGTGGTGGCGCAGGGACGGCGCCCACACCCCGCAGTCGTGCCGGGGCGCCGCGAACTCGCTCTCGGGTTCCAGGCGTTGCAGGGCGTGGCCGACGAGGGTCCAGTTGACCAGGTCGCGGGAGTGCAGCAGGGGCAGTCCGGGGACGCGGCCGAAGCTGGACGCGGTGAGGTAGAAGTCGTCGCCGACGCGGATCACGTCGGGGTCGGACCAGTCGGCGTCGAGGACCGGGTTGCGGTAGACGGGCTCGGCCGGGGCGGCGCTCACGGGCTCACCGCCTTCGCGACCAGGGCGGCAGCCTCCTCGCGGCCGAGCCGGCCGTCGGCGACGACGGTGACGACCCGGCGCTCCGCCGTCTCCCCCGGCGGGAGCGGCAGTCGTGCGTCGTACGCGAGGGAGGAGCCGACCCCGGGGTACTCCTCGGTGCGCACGAACCAGGGGTCGCGGCGGGTCGCCTCGCCGGCCGCGGCGAAGACGAGGGTCCAGGCGGAGCCGGCCAGGGCGACCCAGTCGGCGGTCCGTCCGTGCACCGCGTCCGTGCCCTCGGCCGCCGCGGTGAACACGTCGGGCGCCGCGTCCTCCTTGCGGGCCCGCCAGAAGAAGCCCCCGTAGGCGGCGCCGGGGCGGCCGTTGGTGGCGGGGCTGCCGAGGGACAGCGGGCGTCCGGAGACGTTGGTGAGGGCGAAGGCGAGGTCGAGCGCCCACGCGCCGTCGGTGAGGGCGGTCGCGGTGACCGTGCGCCGCTCGCGGAGCAGTTCGCCGGGCGCGGCGATCCAGCGCAGTTCCTCGGTGAAGCCGTCGGCCTCGCGCCGGTGGTAGGCGGTGTGCCGCTGGGAGCCGTGGTTGTCCAGCTCGGTGGGGCCGCGGTCGCGGACGTAGGTGCGCCCGCCCCAGAAGTTGAACCCCTCGACGTCGGGAACGGCGACACCGACGCCGAGGTGGTGTGCGTGGTCGGCGGGGCTCAGTTCGGTGACCGCCGTGCCGGCCAGGGTGGTGACGGGGTGCAGATAGGGCCGCGGGGAGAGCCGGGCCGGCAGTTCCGGCCGGGTGACGTACCGGCCGACGGGCCGGCCGGCGACGCGCAGCACCACGGAGTCGTTGCCGGTCATCGGGTGCTCACCTCTTTCGGCAGACGGTGGTGGGCGGGCCGGGCCCAGGGGGCGCCCAGCTCGGAGAAGAGGGACAGACGGTCCGCGGCGGCCGCGACCAGGGCGTCGACGCCGGGCACCACCCGGCGGTCCTCGCCGGGGACGCGGCGCCAGGCCTCGTCGGGCAGCGGCTCCGGGTCGGGGGCGGTGCGGATCGCCTCGACGACCTGCATGAAGGCGCCGGTGTCGGCGGGGGTGACCAGCAGCTCGGCGCCGTCCTGGAGGTGGGCGGCGAGATTCTCCAGCAGGTCGGTGCGGTCGAAGTGGAGTTCCTCGGGGCCGTGGTCCGCGCGCTGGAGCAGGACGCGGTCCTGCTTGTACCAGAAGGTGATCCGGCCGCTGGTGCCGTGCACCACCACGTACGGCTCGTCGGCCCGTTCGGCGCACAGCGTGGCGGCGACCGTCACCGAACCGCCCTGGACGGTGGTGACGCGGACGCACGAGGTGTCGTCGGACTCGATGTCGTTGGCGCGCAGCAGCTCGGTCTCGATGCCGGCGACGTCCTCGGCGCGGGTGCTCCCGGCGAGCGCGAGGGCGGTGGCGACGGCGTGCGCGAGGGGGTTGGTGAGCGCCCCGTCGACGACGTCGACGCCGTCGAGCCGCCGGCGGCCCGCCCAGGGAGCGCGGCGGAAGTACGCCTCGGGGCGCACCCAGGCGCCGGCCCCGCCGATCCCCGTCACCCGGCCGACGGCGCCCTCGGCGATCAGGTCGCGGATGGCCGGCACGGCGTGCGAACCCAGCGACTGGAAGCCGATCTGGCAGGCCACCCCAGCCGCGGCGACCCCGTCGGCCATCCGGCGGAACTCGGCGTACGAGGGCGCCGGGGGCTTCTCCAGCAGCAGGTGCACGCCCCGCTCGGCGGCGGTGAGCGCGAGGGCGGTGTGGGTGGGGATGGGGGTGCAGATCACCGCGGCGCGGGCGCCGGTGGAGTCGAGGAGCGCCCCGAAGTCGGCGGACTGCTCGGGAAGTTCGCCGCCGAACTCGTCCTCGGTGAGCGGGGTGAGCTCGCAGACGCCGACGAGCCGGACCAGGCCCTTCGCCTGGAGGCGGCGGATGTTCTCCACGTGCCACCGGCCGTGGCCGCGGGCGCCGGCCAGGACGACCGGGAGCGGGGCGCCGGGGGCGGCGGACGAGGCGGTCATCCCTTCACCGCCCCCGCGCTGAAACCGGTGATCAGCCACTTCTGGATGAAGGCGAACACGATCACGACGGGGACGGCCGCGATGATGCCGCCCGCGGCGAGCGCGCCGAGGTCGACGCTGTCCGCGCTCATCAGGGTGTTGAGGCCGACCGGGACGGTCTGCTTCTCCTGGTTGTTGAGGAACATCAGGGCGAACAGGAAGTGGTTCCAGGAGTGCACGAAGGCGAAGGAGCCGACGGCGATCAGGCCGGGCCGCAGCAGCGGCAGGACGACCACCCGGAACGCCCGGAACCGGTTGCAGCCGTCGACCCAGGCGGCCTCCTCCAGCGAGTAGGGCACGTTCTTGATGAAGTTGCTGAGCAGGATCATCGACAGCGGCAGCTGGAACACCGTCTCGGCGATGATGACGCTGCCCAGGGAGTTGATCATCTGCAGCTCGGCGAAGATCTCGAACAGCGGGACGAGCAGCAGCGCGCCGGGCACGAACTGCGAGCAGAGCAGCGCCAGCATGAACCCGCGCTTGATCCGGAAGTCGAACCGGGCGAGCGCGTAGCCACCGGCCAGGGCGACCAGGGTGGTCATGAACAGGGTGGCGACGCCGACGAGCACGCTGTTCTGGAAGAAGGTCCCGAAGCCGCGGTCGGTCCACACCTTCTCGAAGTGCGCGGTGGTCATCGGCCAGGGCACGAGCGAGGTGGAGCCGGCCGGGCGGAGCGCGAACAGCAGGATCCAGTAGAAGGGGATGAGGGTGAAGACGAGATAGATGCCGAGGGGCAGGTAGATCTGCCAGCGGGGCGCCTCGTCCCAGGCCCGGCGCCGTTGCACGGGCCGGGGCGGCTCGGGGACGGCCGGCGCGGGGGCGGGGGCGGCCGCGGTGGCCTCCTTGGTGATCACTTCTCGCCTCCGAACTTGCTCAGCCGCAGGTAGACCATCGAGCAGAAGAGCAGGATCACGAACGCCACCGTGGTCAGGGCCGACGCGTAGCCGAAGTCATGGGCGTCGACGGAGGTGTTGGCGATGTACAGCGGCAGCGTGGTGGTCGCGCCTGCGGGTCCTCCGCCGGTCAGCGTGTAGAGCAGGTCGACGTTGTTGAACTCCCACACGGCGCGCAGCAGCGTGGAGAGGATGATGGCGTCCTTGAGATGCGGCAGCGTGATGTGCCAGAACTGCTTGAAGCGGCTGGCGCCGTCCACCTCGGCGGCCTCGTACAGGTCCTTGGAGACGGACTGGAGGTCGGCGAGGATGAGGATCGCGAAGAAGGGCACCCCGCGCCACAGGTCGGCGACGATCGCGGCGGGGAACACCGTGGAGGTGTCCGACAGCCAGCTCACGCCGTACTCGCCGATGCCCATGTCCGCGAGGTAACGGGTGATGCCCGTCTGGGAGTTGTAGAGCAGCACCCAGATCGCGGAGGTGAGCACGCCGGAGACGGCCCACGGGGAGAAGACCAGCGCGCGGCCGAGGGCACGGCCGACGAAGGTCTGGTTGACGATGAGGGCGAGGGCGAGTCCGAACATCAGTTGCAGGCCGACCTCGACGAACACCCACTTGGCGCTGAAGACGAGGGTGTCCAGGAAGAGGGGGTCCTCGGTGAAGATGCGGGTGAAGTTGTCGAATCCCGCGAAGCCGTTCCGCCAGGGCTTGGTGGGGTTGTAGTCCTGAAGGCTGTAGTAGAAGACGCTGAGCACCGGGTAGGCGATGAACCCCAGCATGAGCAGGGCGGCCGGCGCGATCAGCAGGTAGGGCAGTCGGCGGGGTGTGGCGGAGGCACGGCGCCGCCTCGGTGGCGCGGGCGGTTTCGCCACGGCTGCGGCTTGGGCCATGACTGTTCTCCGTTTCTCGGTACGTCGTGCTGTGCGGGGGTGCCTGCGCGGGGCCGGCGGTGCGGGACGGGTCGGACAGGAAGCGCTTTCTGCACGGGTGTGCGGGGGCCGGTCCGCCCGGGCGGGCGGGCGGGTCAGCCCGCGTACGGGTCCTGGACGGAGCCCGGCCGGGCGAGGAACTCGAAGTCGCAGCCGGTGTCGGCCTGGGTGATCTGGTCGTTGTAGAGCGCGCCGTAGCCCCGCTCGTAGCGCGCGGGCGGCGGTGACCACTCCGCGCGGCGGCGGCGCAGCTCCTCGTCGTCCACGTCGAGGGTGAGGGTGCGGTTCTCGACGTCGAGGGTGATCGGGTCGCCGGTGCGCACCAGCGCGAGCGGCCCGCCGACGTACGACTCGGGGGCGATGTGGAGCACGCAGGCGCCGTAACTGGTGCCGCTCATGCGGGCGTCGGAGATCCGCACCATGTCCCGCACGCCCTGCTTGAGCAGGTGGTCGGGGAGCGGCAGCATGCCGTACTCGGGCATGCCCGGGCCGCCCTTGGGTCCTGCGTTGCGCAGCACCAGCACGCTGTCCGCGGTGATGTTCAGCGCCGGGTCGTTGATGGTCCGCTGCATCTCCTTGTAGTCGTCGAAGACGACGGCGGGACCGGTGTGCTTCAGCAGGTGCGGCTCGGCGGCGATGTGCTTGATGACGGCGCCGTCCGGGCAGAGGTTGCCGCGCAGCACGGCGACCCCGCCCTCGGCCGCGACCGGGTTGTCACGGGTACGGATCACGTCGTCGTCGTGCACCTGTGCGCCGGCGAGCTGCGCGCGCAGGGTGTCGTGGCAGACGGTGGGACGGTCCAGGTGGAGCAGGTCCGGGATCCGGGAGAGGAACCCGGGCAGCCCGCCCGCGAAGTGGAAGTCCTCCATCAGGTACGTCCGTCCGCCGGGCCGTACGTTGGCCAGCACCGGGACGGTGCGGGCGATGCGGTCGAAGTCGTCGAGGGTGAGCTTCACCCCCGCGCGTCCGGCCATCGCGATCAGATGGATGACGGCGTTGGTGGAGCCGCCGAGCCCGAGGACGGTCGTCACGGCGTCCTCGAAGGCGTCCGCGGTGAGGATGTCGCCGATCCCGCGGCCCTTGTGGATCAGGTCGACGATCGTCATGCCCGCCTTCGCGGCCATCCGGTCGTGCCCGGAGTCGACGGCCGGGATGCTGGACGCGCCCGGCACGGTGACGCCGAGCGCCTCGGCCGCGGCGGTCAGCGTGGACGCGGTGCCCATGGTCATGCAGTGGCCGGGCGAGCGGGCCAGGCCGCTCTCCAGTTCCTGCATCTCGCAGTCGCCGATGACGCCGGCCCGCTTGTCGTCCCAGTACTTCCACATGTCGGTGCCGGAACCGAGGGTCTCGCCGCGCCAGTGCCCGGGCAGCATCGGCCCGGCGGGCACGAACACGGCGGGCAGTCCGGCGCTGGCGGCGCCCATCAGCAGGGCGGGCGTGGACTTGTCGCAGCCGCCCATCAGCACGGCCCCGTCGACCGGGTACGAGCGCAGCAGTTCCTCGGTCTCCATGGCGAGGAGGTTGCGGTAGAGCATGGGGGTCGGCTTCTGGAAGGTCTCGCTGAGCGTGGAGACCGGGAACTCCAGCGGGAAGCCTCCCGCCTGCCACACGCCCCGCTTGACGGCCTGTGCGCGGTCGCGGAGGTGCACATGGCAGGGGTTGATGTCGGACCAGGTGTTGAGGATTGCGACGACCGGCTTGCCCAGGTGCTCCTCGGGCAGGTAGCCGAGCTGGCGGGTGCGGGCACGGTGGCTGAAGGAGCGCAGTCCGTCCGTGCCGTACCACTGGTGGCTGCGGAGTTCCTCGGGTGACTTCATATCGACCATCCGGCGGCGATGGCGGCGACCTCGGCGCGCTCGCTCTCGGGCAGCGGCCTGCTGGGCGGGCGGACCTCGCGGCGGCACAGCCCGAGAGAGGCGAGGGCCTCCTTGACGACGGTGACGTTGTTGGCGGAGCCGTTGGCGGCGCGCAGTTCCTCGAAGCGGCGGATCTGCTCCCACACCTTCATGGCGGTCGGGTAGTCACCGGAGCGCAGCGCGTCCAGCATGGTCAGCGACACGGACGGGGCGACGTTGACCAGGCCCGAGGTGAAGCCGGTCGCCCCGGCCGAGAAGTAGGAGGGGGCGTACGGCTCGGCGAGCCCCGCCACCCACACGAAGCGTTCCAGGCCCGCGTCCCGGGCGAACGCGGCGAACCGGGCCGCGTCCGGGACCGCGTACTTCACGCCGATCACATTGGGGCAGGCGTCGGCGAGTTCGGCGAGCCGCGCGCCGGTGAGCTGCGCGTTGCGGAGGTAGGGGACGACGCCCAGCTCGGGCACCGACTCGGCGATGGCCCGGTGGTAGTCGACCCAGCCGCTCTGCGAGACGTAGGGGTGGACGGGCTGGTGCACCATCACCATCTGCGCGCCGAGGTCACGGGCGTGCCGCGCGGAGGCGACGGCGGTGGGCACGTCGTGGCCCACCCCGACGAGGATCGCGGCGCGGTCGCCTGCCTCCTCGACGGTCAGCTCGGTGACGAGCCGCCGCTCGGAGGGGGTGAGGGCGTAGAACTCGCCGGTGTTGCCGTTGGGGGTGAGGGTGGTGATGCCTCCGTCGAGGAGGCGGCGCAGCAGGGCGCGGTAGGTGTCCGGGTCGACCGAGCCGTCCTCGGCGAACGGGGTGACCGGGATCGCCACCACGCCGGCCAGGGCCGCCCGCTCGGCGTCGAACGTCCGGGCGGCCCCTGCCGCCTGGGGTGCGCTCGCCTGGGTGGGAGACGTCGTCGTCATGCCTGACCGTCCTTCCGGTGATCCCGCTCCGTGCGTTCCGCCTCGAACTCCGCCTCGGGGAAGGCGCGTCGCAGGAAGGACGCGATGTGCGCGTGCAGGGCGCGCGCGGCGCCGTCCGCGTCCCCGGCGAGGGCCAGGTCGAGGATCACGCGGTGCTCGTCGGCCTCGTGCTCCCAGGACGGGTCGGCGGCCCAGGCGACCGCGGAGACCAGGGCGGCCTGGTCGCGGACCTCGTCGAGCATCCGGCCGAGCAGCGGGTTGCCGCAGGGCAGGTAGAGGGCGCGGTGGAACTCGCGGTTGGCCAGGGAGCGTTCGGCGGTGTCGGTGGCCCCGTCGGCGCGGGTCAGCGCCTCGCGGGCGTCGTCCAGGGAGGCGCCGCGGCGCACGGCCCGCCTGAGCGCCTCCGGTTCGAGCAGCAGCCGCACGTCGTAGACCTCGCGCGCCATGTCCGCGTCGACCATGCGCACCGTGACGCCCTTGTACTGGCTCATCACCACCAGGCCGGTGCCGGCCAGGGTCTTGAGCGCCTCCCGCACCGGGGTCTTGGACACCCCGAACTGCGCGGCGAGGTCGGTCTCGACCAGGGCCTGGCCGGGGGTGAGCCGGCCGGTGAGGATGCGGCGTTTGATCTCCTCCAGCACGTACTGCGTGCGGGAGGGGATCGGCGTGGGCACAGAGGTCATGCGCGCCTCTCGGATCTCGCGTCGGATCGCGTATCGGATCTCGCGTATCGCGTCTCATATATGACGTACGAAGTACGACGCGGACGACCGTAGGAGCGGCACGGGGTTTCGTCAATGCTTCTGGCAAAGGAAGGTGAGGTTGCTTCTCAGGTGAGGTTGTTTCTCACGGTGCACGACGGGCCCCGGCCGCGCTCCCCCTCCGCGCGGACGGGGCCCGTTCTCACGCGGGCCTGACCCAGCCCGGGTCACGGCCGCTGAGGCCGATCGTCCGGTCCAGCAGCGGGGCGTCGGCCGGGACGGGGACGACGGGTCCGAAGATGCCCTCGCCCCGGTCGCCCTCCTCGGCGGCGGCCCGGAGGAAAGCGTGCGCGGTCTCCAGGGCGGCGGGGTCGGGCGTGTACGGCTGCCCGGTCGCGCGCGCCAGGTCCCAGCCGTGGACCACCAGTTCGTCGAGGGCGACCGCGGCGGCGACCTCGCCCGGCATGTCGAAGCCCCCGGCGCGCGTCATGCCGGTCCAGGCCGCCGGGTCCCGCCAGGCCTCGGCGAGTTCGTCGAGCGCCTTGGGCAGTTCGGCGCGCCAGGCGGGTCCGACGTCCGGCAGGGCGGCCTGCGGATCGGTGTCCGTGGTGGCTCCCAGATCCTTGCGGCCGGCGTCCCGGAAGGCGACGGCCAGTCCGAGGAGGTGGCCCAGGACATGGCGTACGGCGTACCGCGGGCACGGCGTACCGTCCGCGAGCTGCGCGTCGGTCACCCCCTCGGCCAGGCGGGCGACGATCCTGGTCTGCGGTCCGAAGTCGAGCGGAGTGTCGGTCATGGCTGCTCCCGGTGGACGGTGGCGTACGAAGGGGAGACCGGCCGCGGCCGCGGAACTCATCGGCGAGGAGGCTCGGCCCTCACGGGTGCCGTGGTGTTCCTGGTCCGGCCGGCCCCCGCCAGGTGACGGGTGACGTACCGGCCGCGCTCACCCCCGCCCCGCCCCTAAGGCATCCTCCCGATCCGCGCGGGCGGGCCTTAGTCGCAGGATGACCAGGCATGACGACGAGATGGACGACGGTCCGCGTGCTGCGCGACCGCACCGCGGGCCGGTGTCTGGCGGCGGTGGTGGTCTCCGGGTTCGGCACCTCCGCGCTGTGGCTGGCGTCGGGGGTGTGGGTCAAGGACCTCACGGGCTCGGACGGGCTGGCGGCGCTGTGCATGCTCGCGATGTGGGCGCCCACCCTGGCCGGTCCGCTCCTGGGCACGCTCGCCGACCGCCACCGGCGCCGGCCGCTGCTGGTCGCGCTGAGCCTGTTCATGGCGGTGCTGCTGCTCACGCTGTGCGCCGTGGACGGGCCGGAGGAGCTGTGGCTGCTCTACGCGGTGCTGTTCGTGTACGGCGCGGTCGGCACGGTGCACGACGCGGCGGAGTCGGCGCTGGTCGCGGGCGCCGTGGACCGCTCCCTGCTCGGGGACTTCAACGGGCTGCGGATGATGGCCAACGAGGGCATGAAGCTGCTCGCCCCGCTGGCCGGCGCGGGTCTCTACACGGCGTACGGCGGGCCCGGCGTCGCCGTTCTGGACGCGGCGAGCTTCCTGGCGGCGGCGCTGGTGTACCTGTCGCTGCGGGTGCGGGAGGAGCGGCCGGCGCCGGCGCGGGAGGGCGGCCGGAGCGCGACCGCCGAGGGCGTCCGGCACCTGTGGGGGGACGCCGGGCTGCGCCCGCTGGTGCTGGCGGGCGGGGTCACGATGCTGTGCGCGGGCGTGAGCGGGGCGCTGACGTACGCCGTGGTCGAGGACCTCGGCCACTCCCCGGCGTACGCCGGTGTGCTGTACGCCGTGCAGGGGGCGGGGTCGGTGACGGTCGGGCTGCTCTCGGGCCCGGCCCTGCGGCGGCTGGGCGCACGGCGGTTCGCCGCGTACGGCATCTCCCTCCTGGCCGTCGCGGTGGCGCTGCGCGCGGTGCCGTACGACCCGGCGGCGTGGGCGTGTGCCGCGGCGGTCGGCGTGGGGCTGCCCGCCGCGCTGATCGCGGTGCTCACGGGCGTGCAGCAGCGCACCCCCGGCCCGCTGCTGGGCCGGGTCACCGCCACCGCCGGCACCCTGGTGCACACCCCGAACGTGATCGGCCTCGCGGCGGGCGCGGTGCTGGTCGAACTCCTGGGCCACCGTGCGCAGTTGGTCGCCCTCGGGGTGGTGCTGGGGGTGACGGCGGCGGTGCTCCTCGGTCAGAGCCCTGCCAGTGCCGACCGTACGGCGGCGAGGTCCGCGTCCGACGCCAGTCCGGCGTGATACAGCCGCAGTTCGGTCGCGCCCAGGCGGCGCGCCCCGTCGGCGTCGGCCGCGAGGGTGCCGGGGCTGCCGCCCATGCCGGAGACGACGGTGAAGTTGGCGGCGAGCACGGCGCCCTCCCTGCCCTCGCGGGCGAACGGGGTGATCAGGCCGGGGTCCGAGGTGCAGGGGACGACCACGCCGTCGGCGACGGAGAGGATGTGCGCGGGGTCGACGCCCGCGTTGGCGCCGCAGTGGTAGGACACCGGGTCGGCGTGCAGCAGCACCTGGAAGCCCTCGGGAGCGGCCCGGCGCACGGCCGCGACGGCCTCCTCCTGGAGGGTGCGGGCCGTGCGGTCGCGCCACGCGCGCGTGGCGTTCGCCCGGGTGTCGCCGAGCAGGTGCGCGACACCCGTCCAGCCGCCCCCGGAGGGCCTCTCCCCCCGCCACACGGGGTCCAGCGCGTCCCGTACGGCGGCGGCGAGTTCGTCCGCGTCCAGGCCCTCGGCGCCGTAGCCGTCCCGGCAGGCGGGGCAGAAGCACAGGGACATCAGGTAGTGCCCGGCGTCCCCGAGCGGGACCCCGGCGGTCTTGTCGTGGGCGTGCAGATGGGCCAGGCCGTACCAGCCGAGCGACTCCAGCTCGGTACCGTGCGCCCCGGGACGCACGGCCGCCTCGGCGGCGAGGTCCGTCAGGTAGGCGCGGGTGTCCGGCTGGGCGATGCACGGCGCCCACGGGTAGCGGTCGCCGTAGGCGTTGACCACGGAGGTGTCCGGATGCTCCGCGCCGAGGCGGGAGTTGTGGGCGAGCACCACCCACGTGTGCACCTCGAGGCCCGCTCCCGTGAGCGCGGCGGCGGCCTCGCCGAAGGCGTCCCCCGGCGCCCAGTCGCCCGCCGGGTGGGGCCGCGGGGCGCGGCCGGACCAGCGGGACTCCTCGGCCGGGTACAGCACGGCCGCGTACTCGGCGGTGACCACGCGGTGCCGGGGGTGGCGGGGGGTCAGCGCGCGGGTGGAGTGGTAGGCGGAGGCGAGGGTCACCTGTGCGGTGCCCAGCTCCGCGAGCCGCGCGGGCGCCCCGGGGTCCCCGTTGACGTCCCAGGGGTAGACGAACGCCGATGCCTTCACATGCCCTCCTCGAGCAGCGCCTGTCCCCGCTCGATCAGCTGAGCGAGCTGCTTGAGATGATCCCCGGCCGGCTCGTGCAGCGGGGGACGGACCTCCCCCACGTCCAGCCCGCGCAGCCGCACCCCCGCCTTGACCAGCGAGACGGCGTAACCCTGGCCCTTGTCGCGCAGTTCGACGAAGGGCCGGTAGAAGCCGTCGATCAGGCGGCGCACGGTGGCCTCGTCGCCGGTGCGCAGCGCGGTGTGGCAGGCGAGGGCGATCTCCGGCGCGAAGCAGAACACCGCGGACGAGTACAGGGTGACTCCGAGGCCGCGGTAGGCGGGCTGGGTCAGCTCGGCGGTGGGCAGCCCGTTGAAGTACAGGAAGTCCTCGACTCCGGCCGCGCGCACGGCGCTGACCGTGCGCTGCATCAGGTCGAGGTCGCCGTAGCCGTCCTTGAGGCCGACGACGCCCTCGGTGCGGGCGAGTTCCACGACGGTGGCGGGGGTGAGGACGGCGTTGTCCCGCTGGTAGACGATCACCGGCAGGGAGGTGGCGGCGGCCAGCTCGCGGTAGTGCCGCAGCAGCCCCTCCTGCCCGGCCTTGACCAGGTACGGCGGCATGGCGAGCAGCCCCTCCGCGCCGGCGGCCTCGGCCAGCCGGGCGTAGCGGACGGCGAGGGCGGTGCCGTAGCCGGCGCCCGCGACGACCGGGACGCGCCCCTCGGCGGCCTCCACCGCCGCGCGCACGCAGGTCTCGAACTCCTCGGGCGTCAGCGCGTGGAACTCGCCGGTGCCGCAGCAGGCGAAGACGGCGGCGGCCCCGGCCTCGACGCCGCGCCGCACATGGAGCCGGTAGGCGGCGAGGTCCACGGCGCCGTCGGGTCCGTAGGCGGTGACCGGGAAGAACAGCGGCCCGCTGGGGATACTCAGTCGCGCGGCGAGAGGGGCTGACGTCACAAGCTCTCCCTGGTCCTGGGTCCACATTCTTGATTGTCGTCCATATTTCTGAACGGGACCACGCTAAGGCGGGGCAGGGAGGCGGGTCAAGCGGATCGCCGCGCACGACTGACGCCGCCGTGGCGGGTCGGGGATACTTGACGCGCCGCGTCCGGGCTCCTTAGCGTGTCCACGCACATGAACGCCGTGCGTCCACCTGCACGTTCGCTCTGTCTCGCCCTGTCTGTTCCGGCCGGCGCCGCAAGGAGACCCGCAGATGCCCGCTCCCCGCACCGTCCTGCTCACCGGCGCCGCCGGCGGTCTCGGCACGCTGATGCGGGAGCTGCTTCCCTCGTACGGCTACGAGCTGCGGCTGTTCGACATGCGGCCCATCGACGGCGAACCCGACGCGGTCGTCGGGGACCTGAGCGACCAGGACGCCGTGCGGGAGGCGGTGCGGGGGGTCGACGCGGTCGTGCACCTGGCGGGCATCTCGCTGGAGGCGCCCTTCGACAAGATCCTCAAGGCCAACATCGAGGGGACGTACCACCTGTACGAGGCCGCGCGTGAGGAAGGCGTGCGCCGGATCGTCTTCGCCTCCTCCAACCACGCCGTCGGCTGCACCCCGCGGCCGCGGGGCGACGACCCGTTGATCCCCGTCGACACCCCGCGCCGGCCGGACACCTTCTACGGGCTGTCCAAGTGCTTCGGCGAGGATCTGGCCCAGCTGTACTGGGACAAGCACGGGGTGGAGACGGTCTCCGTGCGGATCGGGTCGTGCTTCCCGGAGCCGACGAGCGTGCGGATGCTGTCGGTGTGGATGAGTCCGGCGGACGGGGCGCGGCTGTTCCACGCGGCGCTGACGGCGGAGGGGGTGGGGCACACGGTGGTGTACGGCTCGTCCGCCAACACGCGGCTGTGGTGGGATCTCACGTCCGCGCGGGCGCTGGGGTACGAGCCGCAGGACGACTCGGAGGTCTTCGCGGAGAAGCTGATCGCGGAACAGGGCGAGCTGGATCCGGCGGATCCGGCGCAGGCCTGCCTGGGCGGCCACTTCGTGACAGATCCCCCGATCTGGCCCTACTGACGGCAACCGTCTGCCCGCATCCGCCGTCCACCGGCTGCGGCCCGTCGAGGGCTGATCGCGCAGTTCCCCGCGCCCCTGAGCCGTACTGACGGCAATCCGTCCGCCCGCGGCCCGTCGCGGGCCGGTCGCGCAGTTCCCCGCGCCCCTGAAGGGGCGCATCCCTGCCCCCCGTCGCCTGCGGGCAGTCGTGCCGCTTGGGGCGATGGGGGTACCTCCCGCTCGAGCGAAGCCGAGAGTGGGGGAGGGTGGGCGCAGGTGGCGCCCTCGCAGGACGCCTCGCCGTGAGTCGCCCCCACCGGCCGCGGCGTGAAACGCACCCCCGCCCCGGCCCACGGGCGGAAAACGGGCGCCCCCGGCACCACAAACGGGCCCCCGCCCTGCCCGCTCCCACCCCCTACCCAGGTCCGAGCCGGGCACCCGCCCGCCCACCCGGGCACAACCGGGCACCAACGAACCCGCAACAGACCTGGTCAGCACCCCGCCCCCGCTGTACAACTTCCTGCAGAGGCCCGAACGGGCACGCACGCACCACCAGCACCACAGCGCCAGCGCAGAAAGCAGGGGTCCGGCCATGGCCAACAGAACGGCCGAGGAGCGCCAACGCGAGATCGTGCGGGTGGCCCGAGCCACCGGCTCGGTCGACGTGACCGTGCTCGCCGCCGAGCTGGGCGTGGCCAAGGAGACCGTCCGCCGCGACCTCCGCGCCTTGGAGGACCACGGCCTGGTCCGCCGTACCCACGGCGGCGCCTACCCGGTGGAGAGCGCCGGTTTTGAGACGACGCTCGCCTTCCGCGCCACCAGCCACGTCCCCGAGAAGCGCAGGGTCGCGGCCGCCGCGGCCGACCTGCTCGGGGACGCCGAGACGGTCTTCGTCGACGAGGGCTTCACCCCGCAGCTCATCGCCGAGGCCCTGCCCGCCGACCGGCCGCTCACCGTGGTCACCGCCTCCCTGCCGGTCGCGGGCGCGCTCGCGCAGAAGGGCGACGCGTCCGTCCTGCTGCTCGGCGGCCGCGTCCGCTCCGGGACGCTCGCCACCGTGGACCACTGGACGACGAAGATGCTCTCCGGCTTCGTCATCGACCTGGCGTTCATCGGCGCCAACGGGATCTCCCGCGAACACGGACTGACCACGCCCGACCCGGCGGTCAGCGAGGTCAAGGCGCAGGCGGTGCGGGCCGCCCGCCGCGTGGTGTTCGCGGGCGTCCACACCAAGTTCGGAGCGGTCAGCTTCTGCCGGTTCGCCGAGGTCGGCGCGCTGGAGGCGATCGTGACGAGCACCCTGCTCCCGGCCTCCGAGGCCCATCGCTACTCCCTGCTCGGGCCGCAGGTCATCAGGGTCTGACCGCCGGCCCCCCGCACAGAACCGCACACCGTTTCCACGTCCCCACGGGGCCGAACCATGCCAGGTGACGCCCGATGTCTCCCTATACGTCCAGGAGCGATCCATGCGAACCCAGAGCCGACGGAGGCCACGAGGCGTACTCGCCACGGCCGCCGCAGGGACGCTGATCGCCCCGCTGCTCTCCGGCTGCTGGGTCGGAGCGGGCGGGGCCGGATCCGGCGGCGACGCCATCAACGTCCTGATGGTGAACAACTCGCAGATGGTCGAGTTGCAGAAGCTGACCGCCGCCCACTTCACCAAGGAGACCGGCATCAAGGTGAACTTCACCGTGCTGCCGGAGAACGACGTCCGCGACAAGATCAGCCAGGACTTCGCCAACCAGGCAGGCCAGTACGACGTGGCCACCCTGTCCAACTACGAGATACCCATCTACGCCAAGAACGGCTGGCTGAAGGAGATGGACCCCTACGTCGCCGAGGACACGGCGTACGACCAGCGGGACATCCTCGAGCCGATGCGGCAGTCCCTCACCGGCGAGGACGGCAAGCTGTACGGCCAGCCGTTCTACGGCGAGTCGTCGTTCCTGATGTACCGCAAGGACGTCTTCGCGGAGAAGGGCCTGACGATGCCCGCCCGGCCCACCTGGCAGCAGGTCGCCGACCTGGCCGCGAAGGCAGACGGGGCCCGGCCCGGCATGAAGGGCATCTGCCTGCGCGGACTGCCCGGCTGGGGCGAGGTCATGGCGCCCCTGACCACCGTGGTCAACACCTTCGGCGGCACCTGGTTCGACAAGGACTGGAAGGCGCGGCTCGACTCCCCCGAGTGGAACAAGGCCGTCAACTTCTATGTGGACCTGGTGCGTGAGCACGGCGAGTCCGGCGCGCCCCAGGCCGGCTTCGCCGAGTGCCTGAACAACCTGACCCAGGGCAAGGTCGCCATGTGGTACGACGCCACGTCCGCGGCCGGCTCCCTGGAGGCCGACGGCTCCCCCGTCGCCGGGAAGATCGGCTACGCGCCGGCGCCGGTGGAGAGGACGGAGTCGTCGGGCTGGCTCTACACCTGGGCGTGGGGCATCCAGAACGCCTCCCGCAACCCGGACAACGCCTGGAAGTTCGTCTCCTGGGCGTCCGGCAAGGAGTACGAGCAGCTGGTCGGCGAGGAGTTCGGCTGGTCCAACGTCCCCGCGGGCAAGCGCGCCTCCACCTACGCCCACCCCGACTACCGGGCGGAGGCCGCCGCCTTCCAGGACATGACCAAGCGGGCCATCGAGCAGGCCCGCCCCGACGACCCCGGCGTCCAGCCCCGTCCGGCGCCCGGCATCCAGTTCGTCGGCATCCCGGAGTTCACCGATCTCGGCACCAAGGTCTCCCAGGAGATCAGCGCGGCCATCGCCGGGCGCCAGTCCGTCGAGGAGGCCCTGAGGAAGTCCCAGCAGCTCGCAGAAGAGATCGCCGAGGAGTACGAGGGACGATGACCGCCACGACCACGGCCCCCGCGGCCGCACCACAGACGTCCGCCGCACCGCACCGGCCCTCCGCCCGGCTGCGCGCCTGGGCCACCCGCGCCCCGCTGCTGCCCGCCCTGATCTTCATGATCGTGGTCACCCAGCTGCCGTTCGTGGCGACCCTGGTGATCTCCTTCTTCGACTGGAACTCCCTCTACCCCGACGCCCGCCACTTCGCCGGTCTCGCCAACTACCAGGAGGTGCTGACCGACCCGGCACTGCGCAAGTCCGTCTGGACGACCGTCCTGCTCACCGTGGGCGTCGTCCTGGCCAGCCTGGTGATCGGGCTGCTGCTCGCGCTGCTGCTGGACCGGAGGTTCCGGGGGCGGGCCGTCGTGCGCACCCTGCTCATCGCGCCGTTCCTGGTGGTGCCGGTCGCCGCCGCCCTGCTCTGGAAGCACGTCCTCTACAACCCGGAGTACGGCCTGCTCAACGGCCTGCTGCACTATGTCGGCGGCCCCCAGCCCGACTGGATCTCCGGCACCCCGCTGCTCGCCGTGCAGGCGGCGCTGGTGTGGCAGTGGACGCCGTTCATGATGCTCATCCTGCTGGCCGGGCTGCAGAGCCGGGACCAGCAGCAGCTCGAGGCGGCCCGCGTCGACGGCGCGAGCGACTGGCAGGTCTTCGTGCACATCACGCTGCCGCACCTGCGCCGCTACCTCGAACTGGGCGCCCTGCTCGGCTCGATCTACATCGTGCAGAACTTCGACGCGGTGTTCACCCTCACGTCCGGCGGTCTCGGCACCGCCAACCTGCCCTACACCGTCTACCAGACCTTCTACCAGGCGCACGAGAACGGCCTCGCCTCGGCGGCCGGCGTCTTGGTCGTCATCGGCTCCATCGTCATCGCGACCTTCGCCCTGCGCGTGGTCTCGTCCCTGTTCCGCGAGGAGGTGTCCCGCGCATGAGCAGCACCGCCGTACGCACCCGCGGCCGGTTCCGCGGCGGAGCGGGTCTCGGCCTGGTCGCCTGGCTGGCCGGCATCGTGTTCTTCCTGCCCATCGCCTGGATGGCCCTGACGTCCTTCCACTCCGAGACGGACGCGGCCACCAACCCGCCCTCGTGGGGCGCCGCCCTCACCCTGGACGGCTACCGCGAGTTCTTCGGCGCGGGCGGCGGCGCCAGCCCCTGGCCCGCCCTGATCAACTCGACGGTCGCGTCCGTGACCTCGACGCTGCTGGTCCTCGTGCTGGCCCTGCCCGCCGCGTACGCCCTGTCCATCCGCCCGGTGAAGAAGTGGACGGACGTCCTGTTCTTCTTCCTCTCCACCAAGATGCTGCCCGTGGTGGCCGGCCTGCTGCCGATCTACCTGTTCGCCAAGAACGCCGGGATGCTCGACAACATCTGGCTGCTCGTCATCCTCTACACCTCGATGAATCTGCCGATCGCGGTGTGGATGATGCAGTCCTTCCTCTCCGAGATCCCGGTCGCGGTCGTCGAGGCCGCCCAGATCGACGGCGCCCGCCTGCCGACGGTGCTGACCCGGGTGGTCGCCCCGATCGCCCTCCCGGGCATCGCGGCGACGGCGCTGATCTGCTTCATCTTCAGCTGGAACGAGCTGCTGTTCGCCCGGGTCCTGACGGGCGTGGTCGCCGAGACCGCCCCCGTCTTCCTGACCGGCTTCATCACCAGCCAGGGCCTGTTCCTGGCCAAGGTGTGCGCCGCGTCGCTCGTCATCTCCCTGCCGGTGCTCGCCGCGGGGTTCGCCGCCCAGGACAAACTCGTCCAGGGCCTGTCGTTGGGAGCCGTGAAATGAAGGCCGCCGTCATCGAGTCCGTGGGCAGGGCCGTCGTCACCGAGGTCCCGGACCCGACGCCGGGCCCGAGGGACGTCGTCGTCGAGGTCGCCGCGTGCGGGCTGTGCGGGACCGATCTGCACATCCTCCAGGGCGAGTTCGCGCCCAAGCTGCCGATCGTGCCGGGGCACGAGTTCGCCGGCGAGGTGGTCGGCGTCGGCTCCCAGGTCACCGAGGTGGCGCTCGGCGACCGGGTCGCCGTCGACCCCTCCCTGTACTGCTACGAGTGCCGCTACTGCCGTACCGGCCACAACAACCTGTGCGAGCGCTGGGCGGCGATCGGCGTCACCGCGGCGGGCGGCGCCGCGCAGTACGCGGTGGCGCCGGTGGCGAACTGCGTGAAGCTCCCGGAGCACGTCCGCACCCAGGACGCGGCCCTCATCGAGCCGCTGTCCTGCGCGGTGCGCGGCTACGACGTGCTCCGGTCGCGGCTCGGCGCGCATGTGCTGATCTACGGCTCCGGGACCATGGGCCTGATGATGCTGGAGCTGGCCAAGCGGACCGGCGCGGCCAGCGTCGACATGGTCGACCTGAACCCGGCGCGCCTGGAGACGGCCCGCACGCTGGGGGTCTCCGCGACCGCGGCCACCCCGGACGAGCTGGACCGACCGCAGGGCTGGGACCTGGTCATCGACGCGACGGGCAACGCGGCGGCGATCCAGGACGGGCTCGGGCGGGTCGCGAAGGCGGGCACGTTCCTCCAGTTCGGCGTCGCCGACTACGCGACCCGGGTGGAGATCGACCCGTACCGGATCTACAACCAGGAGATCACCATCACCGGCTCGATGGCCGTGCTCCACAGCTACGAGCGCGCGGCGGAACTCTTCGCGAACGGCGTCCTCGACCCGGACGTCTTCATCAGCGACCGTCTCCCCCTGGACCAGTACCCCGAGGCCCTGGACCAGTTCGCGGCGGGCGTGGGCCGCAAGATCGTGGTGGTGCCGTAGGCGTCGCGCGGGCACTCCGCTCCCCGGGTGCCCGCCCGGCGGCCCTCTGCGGGGAGGGCGGGCGGCCGGCCCCTGTTCACCCGGCCGCCGCCCGGCGTGCACCCTGACGGCATGAGCGGCCGCCACCCTGGGCGGTCCGGTCCGAGGGGGGAGCCGCATGAACGACCGTGTGGTCACGTGCCGCTGCGGGCACCTGTGGACACTCCACGAGGAGGGCCACTGCGGAGGCGACGGCGATTCCTGCCGTTGCCGGGGCTTCGTGCCCGACTACTGGCGCCCCAACACCACCGGCAGGTGCCGCGGATGCGGCCACGACAGGTCCGAGCACAGCGGCGTCAGCTGCCGGGCCGTGGTCGCCCGGGACACCGTGACCGAACGGCACCACGGCTTCGAGGGCGACACATGGACCACGAAGCAGGAGATCGAGGTCCGCTGCACCTGCCAGAGCTTCTGGTGAGCCCGGCCCCGTGCGCCCTCCCACCTCACGCGCCCGGGCGAAATCCCGTGGTCGCCCCCGGCCCCGCCCCCTGGCATCCCCGGCATGCCCCCACCGAACGGCTTCACCTACGAGGCGCACACCGACGGAACCGTCCACATCACCCACCACGGCCGCCGCGCCACCGTCCTGCGGGGCGACCGGGCCGCCCGCTTCCTCGGCGAGGTCACCGGCGCCGCCGACCCGCAGCTCGTCATGGCCCGCTGGACCGGCGACTACAGGCGCGGCAACGAGCGCACCGCCCGCGCCCACCCGCGCAACCGGGGCTGACCCGAGCCGGAGGCGACGACTGCGCCGAACGGACGACAGGTAAGGGAACGGTAAAACGGCCTCGCTCGTTCACCCGGCATGACAGCTATGACCCCCGGCTCGAACATCCCTCTTCCCACCGCCCGCGTGACGGTGGACGTCGCCGCGCCCGTGCGGCTCGACGTATCGGGCCTGCTGCTCACCGCCGACGGCAAGGTGCGCTCCGACGACGACTTCATCTTCTACAACCAGCCCACGGGCCCGGGCGTGACCTACCGCTCCGGCGGGGGCACGGCCCCTGACGCCGTCACGGTCGACACCGCGGCCGTACCCCCCGGCATCGAGAAGATCGTCGTGACCGCGAGCCCCGACGCGGCGGGCCAGACCTTCCAGGGCATCGAGCCCACCGCGACCGTCCGCGACGCGGACACCGGCGCCGTCCTGGCGACCTTCACACCCCCGCAGCTCGGCTCGGAGACGGCCCTGGTGGTCGTCGAGATCTACCTGCGCAACGGCGCCTGGAAGGCCCGCGCGGTCGGCCAGGGCTACGCCGACGGGCTGGCCGGCATCGCCAAGGACTTCGGCGTCTCGGTCGAGGAGCCGGCCGCCCCGGCCCAGCCGGTGACCCCGCCGGCCCCGCAGGCCGCGCCGCCCGCCCCCCCGGCCGCCGCCCCGCAGGCGCCGCCCGCCCCGGCGGCTTCCCCGGCCCCGCCCGCCGCCGCGCCCGGCACCGGCAAGATCAACCTGGACAAGGGCCGGGTCAGCCTCCAGAAGAACCAGACGGTCTCCCTGATGAAGGGCGGCCGGCCGCTGCTGTCCCGGGTGAAGATGGGCCTCGGCTGGGAGCCCGCCTACCGCGGCAAGGACATCGACCTGGACGCGTCGGTCATCGCCTTCGGCCCGCAGCGCAACCACATCGACAGCTGCTACTTCGGCAAGCTGCAGATCCTCGGCGGCGCCGTCCAGCACTCCGGTGACAACCTCACGGGCGAGGGCGCCGGCGACGACGAGGTCATCACCGTCGACCTCGGCCGCCTCCCCATGGAGGTCTCGGGCCTGGTCTTCACGGTGAACTCCTTCTCCGGCCAGAAGTTCACGGAGGTCGCCAAGGCGTACTGCCGCCTGATGGACGCGGCCACCGGCGAGGAGCTGGTCCGCTTCGACCTCACGAGCGCCGAGCCGCAGACGGGCGTGATGATGGCGAAGCTGATCCGGCAGTACTCGGGCGAGTGGGACATGACCGCGATGGGCGAGTTCGTGAAGGGCCGCACGGTCCGGGGCATGATCAAGCCCGCCGCGAAGGCTCTCTGACCGCCTCTCCCCAGCGGCCGGCGCCCGTCCCGACGGGCGCCGGCCGCGCGTCTAACCCCCCTGCTGCGACCGCGCCTTGAACGCAGCCTTCCGCGCTTCCTTCGCGATCTTCTTGTCCGAGTGAAGGCGTCCCATCGCCTCCAGGACGTCCGCCGTGGCCGGGTGGTCCACCCGCCACGCCGTGTCGAAGAAGCCGCTGTGCTGGCGGGCCAGCCCCTCCACCAGGGCGCGCAGCTCCTCGGAGTTGCCCTCGGCGGCGAGCTGCGCGGCCACCGTGTCGACGGTGAGCCAGAAGATCATCGCCTCGGACGGCGGCGGAACGTCCGAGGCCCCGTGCTCGGCAAGCCACACCCGGGCCAGACCGCCGAGTTCGGCGTCGTCCAGCACCTCCCGCAGCGCGGGCTCCGCGGCGCCGCCGACCAGCGACAGCGCCTGCTGGCAGCGCAGCCGCCGCAGCGGCGCCCCCTCGTCCGAGCCACGCGCCGCGGCCAGCAGCTCCCGCGCCGCCTCCAGCGGCCGGCGCCGCTCCAGCCAGTGCTCGGTCTCGGCATGGGCGGCGGCCGGCGGGTACGCGGCCGTGCCGTCGAGCAGCGCGTCGGCGCCCTTGTCCGCGAGGTCGCCGACCGCGGGCGCCTCGAAGCCCGCCTCCAGCAGCCGGGCGCGCAGCCCGTACAGCCCGAGCGGGGTGAGCCGTACCAGCCCGTAGCGGGCGACGTCCGTGTCGTCGACCGGGGCGGCGGGCTCCTCGTCGGCGTCGGCCATCAGCGCCTCGTCGACCGGCTGGTACTCCACGAGCCCGACCGGCTCCAGCATGCGGAACTGGTCGTCCAGCCGCATCATCGCGTCGGACACCTGCTCCAGGACGTCGTTGCTGGGCTCCGCCATGCCGTCGGGCACGATGACGGAGGCGGCCAGCGCGGGCAGCGGCACCGGCGCGTCGCCGGCCTTGTCCTCGCCGACGGTCAGCAGGTACAGGTTGCCGAGCACCCCGTCGAGGAACTCCGCCTCGGCCTCCGGGTTCCAGTCCAGCGCGTCGAGGTCCAGCTCCCCCGACCCCTCGCCCCCGGCGATGGCGTCGACGAGACCGCCCAGGTCGGGCACGCTCGCGTCGCCCAGCACGGTCTCCAGGGCGCCGAGCCACACGCTCAGCACGTCCTGCGGCGATCCCCCGGTGAGCCGCGACAGCTCGTCTCCCGCGCGGACGGTGCCCTCCTCCTCGTCGACCACCTCGACGAGACCGGTGTCCACGGCGACCCGCCACGCCTCACTGGCGTCGGCCGCGGCGTCCTCCCCGCTCAGGCCCAACTCCGCCGCCGCCTCCGGGAGCTGTTCGTCCACCAGTCCGCCGCCGGCGTCCACGCGGGTCGCGGGGCCGGCCCAGCGGGCGAGGCGGGCGGCCCGGGACAGCACCGGAGTGGACAGGGCGTCGCGCGCCAGCTCCGCTTCGGGGCGCAACCGCGCCGGCGGCAGGATGGAGCTGTCTGACATCGGCTGTTTCTCCTAGTGCCCTCTACGTCTCAGCCGCTCAGCCTAGACGGATTTCCACCCATGCCGCCCACTTCCCCTTCGCTTCATGCGGCGTACATGGCCGAAACCTTGACAAGTGGCTTGGCCAGGCTGGACATTGACGCGCGTAGACAGGGTGTGTCCCGCACCGCACCCGCCCACCCTCGTTCCGGTCCCCGGAGGGAATCCGTTGCCGAGCAAGCCGTCCGCGCGCCTCGCCGCGCTCACCGTCGCCGCCGTGTGTTCCGCGGCGTCGACCGTCGTCCTCACGACGCCCGCGCACGCCGAGTCCGTGCGCATCCACGACATCCAGGGCGACACGCGTGTGTCGCCGTTCGCCGGCAAGCAGGTCACCGACGTGACCGGCATCGTCACCGGCATCCGTACCTACGGTTCGTCCCGCGGCTTCTGGATCCAGGACCCCGCCCCCGACGCCGACCCGGCCACCAGTGAGGGCGTGTTCGTCTTCACCAGCTCCACCCCGCGGGGTGTCGCGGTGGGCGACGAGGTCTCCGTCTCCGGCACGGTCACGGAGTACGTCCCCGGCGGGACCTCCTCCGGCAACCAGTCGGTCACCGAGATCACCCGGCCCACCGTCACGGTCGTCTCGCGCGGCAACCCGGTCCCGGCCCCGGCGGCCCTCGACGCGCGCACGGTCCCGGCCGCGTACGCGCCGCAGGGCGACCCGGCGGCCGGCGGCTCGGTCAACGCCCTCACGCTGCGCCCGGGCGGATACGCCCTCGACCTGTACGAGTCGCTGGAGGGCATGAACGTCCGGGTCGCCGACGCCCGTGTGGTCGGCGCGACCGACCCGTACACGGAGCTGTGGGTCACGGTGAAGCCCCACGAGAACCGGAACAGGCGCGGCGGCACGGTGTACGGCTCGTACGACGCCCAGAACACCGGCCGGCTGCAGATCCAGTCGCTGGGCACGGCCGCCGACTTCCCCGACGCCCATGTCGGCGACGTCCTCACGGGCGCCACCACGGGCCCGCTGGACTACAACCAGTACGGCGGCTACACCCTGGTCGCCAGCGAGCTCGGCACGCTGGAGTCCGGCGGCACGCAGCGGGAGACGACCCGCGCGCAGCACCGCTCCGAGCTCGCGATAGCCACCTACAACGTCGAGAACCTCGACCCGTCGGACGACACCTTCGCCGCGCACGCCGAGGCGATCGTGCACAACCTCTCCTCGCCCGACATCGTGTCGCTGGAGGAGATCCAGGACAACAACGGCGCCACGGACGACGGCACGGTCGCCGCCGACGTCACGCTGAGGAAGCTGATCGACGCCATCGAGGCGGCCGGCGGCCCGCGCTACGACTGGCGCGCCGTCGACCCGGCCGACAAGCAGGACGGCGGTCAGCCGGGCGGCAACATCCGCCAGGCCTTCCTGTTCAACCCGGCCCGCGTGTCCTTCACCGACCGGCCCGGCGGCGACGCCACCACGGCGACCGACGTGGTCACGGTCCGCGGCAGGGCCGCCCTGACCCTGTCCCCCGGCCGGATCGCCCCGGACTCGGCGGCGTTCGAGGACAGCCGCAAGCCGCTGGCCGGCGAGTTCGTCTTCCGCGGCCGCACGGTCGTCGTCATCGCCAACCACTTCTCCTCCAAGGGCGGCGACCAGGGCCTCACCTCGCAGTACCAGCCGCCGGTGCGCGGCTCGGAGACGCAGCGCCACCTCCAGGCGCAGGAGATCCACGACTTCACCGCGAAGATCCTCAAGGCGCAGAAGAACGCGGCGGTCGTGGCGCTCGGCGACATCAACGACTTCGAGTTCTCCCGCACCACCCGCATCATGGAGGGCGACGGCGTCCTGTGGTCGGCGATCAAGTCGCTGCCCGCGCCGGAGCGTTACTCGTACGTGTACCAGGGCAACAGCCAGGCGCTGGACCAGATCCTGATCAGCCCGTCGATCCGCCGCCAGTGCTCGTTCAGCTACGACAGCGTGCACATCAACGCGGAGTTCCACGACCAGATCAGCGACCACGACCCGCAGGTCCTGCGGTTCAAGCCGTGACCTCGCCGTAGCGACAGGCGGCGGGGGACGGAAGCGGACAGCCGCTTCCGTCCCCCGCCGTCCTCCGGCCCGCCCGCTCAGTGGTGGCGGCGCTGCACCATCACCACGGTGCCCACGGCCAGCATCACCAGCGCGCCCGCGGCGGCCATCAGCTGTGTGCGGTGCTGCTTGCCGACCTCGCCGGCGTGCGCGGCACTGCTGCGCATCTGCACCGTCATCGCGCCGGCCCGGTCCCTCAGTTCGTCGGCGCGCGCCCTGGCCCGTGCCTTGACGTCCATCTTCCCGGCCAGTTCCTCGACGGTGTCGCCGAGTTCGTGCCGGGTCCGTTCGATCTCCCGGCGCAGCTCGTCCGGGCCCTTGGCCCCGCGTGCCGCCTCACCGCCGGTGTCCACGTGGGCTCCCGACGGGGACGCCGAGCCCTTCACCTCGTGCGTCATCGGTGCGCCCTTTCCTTGATCTCCTCGACGTCGGCCTTCACGCTGCCCAGCGTCCGCTCCGGCTTGGGCGGCGTGGCCCGGCGCAGCTGTCCGCGTCCGGCCAGCGCCAGCACGCCGGCGATCACGAACAGCACGCCCGTGATGATCAGCGCCGCCGCCCACAGCGGCAGCACCAGGTCGAGGGCGACGATTCCCGTGGCGGCCAGCGCGAGCAGCCCCGCGTAACCGAACGCCCCCGCCGCTCCCAGCATCCCGCCGCCGACTCCGGCCCGGCGCCCCTTCTCCGCCAGTTCCTCCTTGGCGAGCGCCACTTCCTGCCGTGCGAGTCGCGAGATCTGTTCGGTGGCCTGCCCGACGAGCTCGCCGACGGTGTGCTCGTCACGGACGGGCCGTTGTTGGATGGTTCCGGCCACGGTGCGCCTCCTCTCGGTGGGGTCACCCGAGTACCCCCGCCCGCTCCGCCCTATCCCTAAAGCAACGCTTACCGATACTGATCAAAACCTGTAAGTGGACCTTCACCGTGCAGCGGCCGACACTACTCCCATGACGACCACCCCTCCCTCCCTCGGCCGCACGCTGTGCGCGATGATCACCCCGTTCACCCCTTCCGGCGCGCCGGACCTGGACGGCGCGCAGCGCCTGGCCGACCATCTGGTCACCGAGGGCTGCGACGGCCTGGTGCTGTCCGGCACGACCGGGGAGTCCCCGACGACGACGGACGCGGAGAAGCGGTCCCTGATCACGGCCGTACGGGAGGCCGTCGGCAGCCGCGCCACGCTGGTCGCCGGCGTCGGCACCCCTGACACCGCGCACACCGTCACCCTGGCCCGTGAGGCCGAGCAGGCGGGCGCCGACGCCCTCCTGCTGGTCGCCCCGTACTACAGCCGCCCGCCGCAGGACGCGATCGAGGCGTACGTCCGCGAGACCGCCGACGCGGCGGGCCTCCCCGTGGTCCTCTACGACATCCCGGCCCGCACCGGGGTCCGCGTCGAGCCGGACACCCTGCTGCGGCTGGCCGAGCACCCGCGCGTCGTGGCGGTGAAGGACTGCAGCAACGACTTCCTGGCGGCGCAGAAGGTGATGGCCCGCACGGACCTGGCGTACTACGCGGGCTGCGACGAGCACAACCTGGCGCTCCGCGCGGTGGGCGGCGCCGGGTGCGTCAGCACGGTGGCCAACGTGGCCCCGTCCGCGGTCCGTTCCGTCCTCGACGCCTTCGACCACGGCGACACGGCCGAGGCCGTCCGGCTCCAGCACCGCCTGACCCCGCTCATCGAGGCGATGACGGCGAGCGGCCTCCCCGGCACGGTGACGGCGAAGGCCCTGCTCCCCGCCCTGGGCCTCCCGGCGGGCCCGGTCCGCCCGCCCCTACGCCCGGCGGACCCCCGCACGACGGCCGCCCTGCGGGAGACCTACGACCGCCTGACCGCGGACGCCGATTCACGACGACCGGCCACCGCGTGACGGGTCACCGCCACCAGTCCCCGTCCCCGGCCAGCGCCCGCCGGAGATACTCCTGGAGCCCGCCGGCGACCCACACCCGGCTGTCGGTCTCGTGCTCCCACACGAAGACGTCGTCCCGCCCGGACGCGACGACGAGGGCGAACTGGTCACCCCCGCCGTTGTCCCCGAAGAACAGCAGCGAGTCGAAGGGCATGTAAAGCCCGGCGAACGCCTCCCCGGACCAGAACATCAGGTTCTGCTCGACGATCTGCGCGAGCGGCCACACGACATCGGTCCCGTACGCGTCGGCCACCCCGTCGGTCTCCCGCAGCAGGACGTCCAACTCCGCCGGCAGCGCACGCCCGAGCCGCCGCTCCGCCTCCCGCAACGCGGCCGCGTCCACGGGCGCGCGGCACTCGGCCGACGCTCCGCCGCAGATCTCACGCACGACGACAGGTCAGTCGCGCCCGGGCCAGACCGGCCCCTGGTCGGTCCAGACGACGCCCTTGTTGCGGCAGAGGCAGAAGGGATGGCCGACCGGGTCGGTGTAGATCCGCCACCCGTAGCCCTCGGGACCGATGAAGTCCTGCCGCAGCGTGGCCCCGAGCCCGAGCACACGCGCCTGCTCGGCCTCGATGTCGTCGACCTCGAAGTCGAGATGGAACTGCTTGGGATGCTCGGTGTCGGGCCACTGCGGAGCCCGGTAGTCGTCGACGCGGATGAACGCCAGCTCGATCTCTCCGAACCGGATTCCGGCCCAGTCCGCGGTACTACCCACCTTCACGGGCTGCCCCGTCACCTCGGAGTAGAAGCCCGCCAGCTTCATGGTGTCCGGACAGTCGATGATGAAATCGGTGAGTCGCAGCATCCCTTGATCGTGTCACACGGCCCCGGCCCCGGCCCCGTCTTCGTCAGAGCGGCCGGCCCGCGGACTCGGGCACGAATGTCGCGCCGAGGCCGTAGTGCGCGATGCCGAACGGCCGGAAGTCGGCATCGGCGAGGACGCGGTGGAGGAACTCGGCGGTGGACATGTCGTACCGGTACCAGGGCCCGGGATCATGGGACCGCGCGAGGACGGAACAGTGGCCCGGCCGCTCGGCGTCGATCAGCCAGCAGTACTGATCGGCCCACTCGGTGGAGCCCCACGTGACGACTCCCTTGCCGCCCGGCGTGTATGCGTCGTACGGCCCGGCCGCGGAAACGCTTCCGTACGTGCCGTCCCGGGCGGCCGACAGCGCGGCCCGCCACTGTGCGGGCAGGTCGAACGAGACGCTCGACCCGCAGCCCATGAAGGAGACGGACTCACTGAAGACACCACCGCCGAACGCCTCGGCGAGCTCCTTGTAGTCCGCCGGCAACGGCACCCCCAGCTCCTCCTCGACCGTCGCCCAGTCGACGGAGAGCCCGAGCGGCTCCCACCCGGTCAGATCGAGCACTCGCCGCACCCACGCACGAGCGTCGTCCGAGCCTGTGCCACGACGAGGTGGGACCACCCGGACCATCTCCTCCGGCGGTTCCTCCGACGGCGGTGCGTCTCGCTCCGCCACGAGCACCACCACCTGTGCGACGTCCCCGGCACGCACCGCACCGCAGCCGATCCACCGGTCGCCGCACGCCCACCCGCGCAGCTCGGCCAACTCCCCGCCGAACGGCGCGAGAAGCGGCAACCCGGTCTCCTCGGTCGCCCTGGGATCGGCGTAACCGCCCATGACAAGGTTCCGCAGCTGCCCGTACCGACGGCTGAACCGCGCGACGACAGTGGGCAGCTCGACCGCGCCGGAAACGGTCAGACACACATGCCCCACCCCATGCCCGACCCGCCCGCACACCAACCCGCGCCCACCCGGCCGGACCAAGGAGGCGACGGCCTCGAGCAGCTCCTGATCGTCCATGACCGGAGAGTGACACACATGCCGCACGAGCGACGAGGTCCCGGCCTGTCGTGTGCGCGGGGATGAGCGCCCTTCCGGGCCGCGGAAGGGCGCTCGAGGGCGGCCGCGGCCGACCGGCGGCCGACCGCGTCAGTTGTGGCTGTGCAGCACGTCGTTCAGCCCGCCCCACACCGCGTTGTTCGGGCGGGCCTCCACGCGGCCCGTCTCCGAGTTGCGGCGGAAGAGGATGTTGGAGGCGCCGGAGAGTTCGCGGGCCTTGACGACCTGGCCGTCGGGCATCGTCACCCGGGTGCCCGCGGTGACGTAGAGGCCCGCCTCGACCACGCACTCGTCGCCGAGAGCGATGCCCACGCCCGCCTCCGCGCCGACCAGGCAGCGCTCGCCGATGGAGATGCGGACGTTGCCGCCGCCCGACAGGGTGCCCATCGTGGACGCGCCGCCGCCGATGTCGGAGCCGTCGCCGACGACGACGCCCGCCGAGATGCGGCCCTCGACCATCGACGTGCCGAGCGTGCCGGCGTTGAAGTTGACGAAGCCCTCGTGCATCACGGTGGTGCCCTCGGAGAGGTGCGCGCCGAGGCGGACGCGGTCGGCGTCGGCGATGCGCACGCCCTTGGGGGCGACGTAGTCCGTCATGCGCGGGAACTTGTCCACGGACGTCACCTGGAGGTGCAGCCCCTCCGCGCGGGCGTTGAGCCGCACCTTCTCCAGCTCGTCCACGGCGACCGGCCCCAGCGAGGTCCAGGCGACGTTGGCGAGGTGGGCGAAGATGCCGTCCAGGTTCTGGCCGTGCGGCTTCACCAGGCGGTGGGAGAGCAGGTGCAGCCGCAGGTAGACGTCGTGCGCGTCGACCGGCTTGGCGTCCAGCGAGGAGATGACCGTGCGGACCGCGACGACCTCGACGCCCCGGCGCGGGTCCGGGCCGACCGCGGCGGTGGCGCCGCCGCCCAGCAGCTTCGCCGCCTGCTCGGCGGAGAGCCGCTCCGTGCCGGACGGGCCCGGCTCGGCGGCGAGCTCGGGGGCCGGGAACCAGGTGTCGAGGACGGTGCCGTCGGCGGCGATGGTGGCGAGGCCGGCGGCCACTGCGCCGGTGGTGCTCTGAGCAGTCGTGTCGGTCATGAGGGCAACCTAACCGGCCGGTGGCACCGGACGCGAACCGGTGCCGCCCGCATCTCAGGTGCCGGTCCCCGCGCGTCCGTTCCGGGGCAGCAGCCGCCCCAGCACCTCCCGCGCGTAGGCCTCGTCGTAGGGCGTGTCCGTCAGCAGCACCTGGAGGCAGATGCCGTCCATCAGGGCGACCAGGGCGCGCGCGGTCACCGGGTCCGTACGGCGGGACAGCGGCGCGGCGACGTCCTCGCACCACTCGGCGGCTACCGGGCGCAGGGCCGGGCGCCGCAGCGCGGCCAGATACAGCTCGTACTCCAGCTCCACTCCCGTCCGCTCGCCGCCCAGCCACTCCCCCATCAGCGCCGCCAGCTCGGCCGCCAGGTCGGTCCGCGGGTCCTCCAGGCCGCCGCGCGAGGCGATCACCTTGGCGAAGCCCTCGTTGGCCTGGCGCAGGGCAGCCACCATCAGCTCGTCGAGGGTCCTGAAGTGGTACGTGGTGGAGCCGAGCGGCACATCGGCTTCGGCGGCGACGCTGCGGTGGCTGAGACCGGCGATGCCGCTGCGGCCCACCACCCGGATCGCCGCGTCGATGATCCGCTGCCGCCGCTCGGGATCGTACCGGCGCCCCGCCATCAGTGCGCACCGCCCAGGTTCAGCACGACCACGCCGACGATGATCAGCCCGATGCCGACGGCCTTGGCCACCGTCATCCCCTCGCCCAGGAACACGATCCCGATGGTCGCGATGGCGGCGGTGCCCACGCCGGCCCAGATGGCGTAGGCGGTGCCGACGGCCACGGTGCGCAGGGTCTGCGCGAGGAGGGCGAAGGAGACGACATAGCCCAGCAGCGTCAGCAGGGAGGGCCAGAGCCTGCTGAAGCCGTCGCTGTACTTCATGGCGGTGGTGGCGCACACCTCGGCGGCGATGGCCCCGGCCAGCAGCAGGTATCCCATGTGTACGAGCGTACACAACGGCGCCATGGCAGAAGCACGAAAAAGCGACGCCCCCGGAGGGGGCGTCGCCATCGGTCCGTGTGCGGCGGGCTCAGACGTTGAAGCCCAGCGCGCGGAGCTGATCACGGCCGTCGTCCGTGATCTTGTCCGGGCCCCACGGCGGCATCCAGACCCAGTTGATCCGCAGCTCGCTGACCAGGCCGTCCGTGGCGGACTTCGCCTGGTCCTCGATGACGTCGGTCAGCGGGCAGGCCGCCGAGGTCAGCGTCATGTCGACGGTCGCCACGTTGGAGTCGTCCACGTGGATGCCGTAGATCAGGCCCAGGTTGACGACGTCGATGCCCAGCTCGGGGTCGACGACGTCCATCAGGGCCTCGCGGAGCTCCTCCTCCGAGGCCGGCTTCATCTCCACGGTCTCGCTCATGCCGTAGTCCTTTCGGCGTCGGCGCCCAGCGCCTGGGCCGTCGCGTCCTTCCACGCCATCCAGCTCAGGAGGGCGCACTTGACCCGCGCGGGGTACTTGGAGACGCCGGCGAACGCGACCGCGTCCTCCAGCACCTCCTCCATCGCGTCGTCGGGCTCGATCTTCCCCTTGGACTGCATCAGCTCCAGGAAGGTCCCCTGGATCTTCTGCGCCTCGGCGAGGTCCTTGCCGACCAGCAGGTCGTTCAGCACGGACGCGGACGCCTGGCTGATGGAACAGCCCTGGCCCTCGTAGCTGACGTCGCTGATGGTCGTGCCGTCGTACTTCACGCGCAGCGTGATCTCGTCGCCGCACGTCGGGTTGACGTGGTGCACCTCGGCGTCGCCGTCCCGGAGACCCCGCCCGTGCGGGTTCTTGTAGTGGTCCAGGATGACGTCCTGGTACATGGAGTCCAGCTTCACGCCTCAGCCCCTCATCCGAAGAAGTTCCGTACGTGCTCCAGACCGTCGACCAGCGCGTCGATGTCCGCCGACGTGGAGTACAGATAGAACGACGCCCGCGTGGTCGCAGGAATTCCGTACCGCAGGCAGACGGGGCGGGCGCAGTGGTGTCCGACCCGGACCGCGATGCCCTGCTCGTCGAGGACCTGGCCCACGTCGTGCGGGTGGATGTCCCCGAGGGTGAAGGAGATCGCGGCGCCGCGGTCCTCGGCGGTGGCCGGACCGATGATGCGCAGGTCCGGCACCTCGAGGAGCCGCTTGACGGCGTACTCGGTGATGGCGTGCTCGTGCGCGAGGATCTTGTCCATGCCGATGCCCGACAGGTAGTCGATCGCCGCGCCGAGCCCGACCGCCTGGGCGATCGGCGGGGTACCCGCCTCGAACTTGTGCGGGGCGGGCGCGTACGTCGACGAGCTCATCGACACGGTCTCGATCATCTCGCCGCCGCCGAGGAACGGAGGCAGGTCCTCCAGCAGCTCCTGGCGGCCCCACAGAACGCCGATGCCGGTCGGGCCGCACATCTTGTGGCCGGTGAAGGCCACGAAGTCGGCCTGGAGGGCCTGGACGTCCAGCGGCATGTGCGGCGCGGCCTGGGAGGCGTCGACGCACACCAGGGCGCCGACCTCCTGGGCGCGGCGCACGATGGCCTCGACCGGGTTGACCGTGCCCAGGATGTTGGAGACCAGCACGAAGGAGACGATCTTCGTCTTCTCGGTGATGATCTCGTCGATGTTCGACAGGTCGAGCCGGCCGTCGTCGGTGAGGCCGAACCACTTGAGCTTCGCGCCCGTGCGCTGCGCGAGCAGCTGCCACGGCACGATGTTGGAGTGGTGCTCCATCTCCGTGATGACGATCTCGGTCTCGTGGTCCACCCGGTAGGGCTCGTCGGCCCAGCCGAGCATGTTGGCCACGAGGTTGAGCGACTCGGAGGCGTTCTTGGTGAAGATCACCTCGTCGCGCGAGGGAGCGTTGACGAACTCCGCGACCTTGTCGCGCGCACCCTCGTACAGCGCCGTGGCCTCCTCGGCGAGCACATGCACACCGCGGTGGACGTTGGCGTTGTAGCGCTCGTAGTACTCGCCGAGGGCGTCCAGCACCTGGCGCGGCTTCTGGCTGGTCGCCGCGTTGTCCAGGTACACGAGCTTGCGCCCGTCGTGGACCTGCCGGTCCAGGATGGGGAAGTCCTTGCGGATCGCCTCGGTGTCGAGGAGGCCCGGCAGCTGTGTCACTCGGATGCGCCACCCTTCACGTACTTGTCGTAGCCCTCTGCCTCGAGCTGGTCGGCGAGCTCCGCGCCGCCGGACTCGGCGATCCGTCCGGCCGCGAAGACGTGGACGTGGTCGGGCTTGATGTAGCGCAGGATGCGCGTGTAATGCGTGATCAGCAGGGTGCCGACCTGGCCGGACTCGCGGACGCGGTTGACGCCCTCGGAGACGACGCGCAGGGCGTCGACGTCCAGGCCGGAGTCGGTCTCGTCGAGGATGGCGATCTTCGGCTTGAGCAGCTCCAGCTGAAGGATCTCGTGGCGCTTCTTCTCACCGCCGGAGAAGCCCTCGTTCACGTTGCGCTCGGCGAAGGCGGGGTCCATGTTGAGGCGCTCCATGGCCTCCTTGACCTCCTTCACCCAGGTGCGCAGCTTGGGGGCCTCGCCGCGGACGGCGGTGGCGGAGGTGCGCAGGAAGTTGGAGACGGAGACGCCGGGGACCTCGACCGGGTACTGCATGGCGAGGAACAGGCCGGCGCGGGCCCGCTCGTCGACGGACATCTCCAGGACGTCCTCGCCGTCGAGGGTGACGGTGCCCTGCGTGATCGTGTACTTGGGGTGACCCGCGAGCGAGTAGGCGAGGGTCGACTTGCCCGAGCCGTTGGGGCCCATGATGGCGTGCGTCTCGCCCTGCTTCACGGTGAGGTCGACGCCCTTGAGGATCTCCTTCGTGGCGTTGTCGGCCTCGACGGTGACGTGCAGGTCTCGGATTTCAAGCGTTGCCATGGGTGCCTCAGGACTCCTGGGTGAGGGAGACGAGCACATCGTCCCCTTCGATCTTTACGGGGTATACGGGGACGGGGCGCGTCGCCGGGAGGGCGTCGGGCTTGCCGGAACGGAGGTCGAAGCGCGAGCCGTGCAGCCAGCACTCGATGTGGCAGTCGTCGACTTCGCCCTCCGAGAGGGACACGTTCGCGTGGGAGCAGATGTCGTTGATCGCGAACACCTCTCCCTCGGTGCGCACGACGGAGACCGGCGTGCCGTCGAGTTCCACCCGCTTGGGGGTGTCCTCCTCCAGCTCGCTCAGTCCGCAGACGCGTACGAAGGTCATGCGACCGCGGCCTCCAGCTCCTCCTCGATCTTGGCGATCAGGCGCTCCTCGATGTCGGGCACGCCGATCTGCTGGACCAGCTCGGCGAAGAAGCCCCGGACCACCAGACGGCGGGCGTCCTTCTCGGGGATGCCGCGGGCCATCAGGTAGAAGAGCTGCTCGTCGTCGAAGCGGCCGGTCGCGGAGGCGTGGCCGGCGCCGACGATCTCGCCGGTCTCGATCTCCAGGTTCGGCACGGAGTCGACCCGCGCGCCGTCGGTGAGGACGAGGTTGCGGTTCATCTCGTAGGTGTCGGTGCCCTCGGCCTTGGCCTCGATCAGCACGTCGCCGATCCACACGGCGTGCGCGTCGTCGCCCTGGAGGGCGCCCTTGTAGACGACGTTCGACGTGCAGTGCGGGACGTTGTGGTCGACCAGGAGGCGGTGCTCCTGGTGCTGGCCGGCGTCCGTGAAGTACAGGCCGAACAGCTCGGCCTCGCCGCCGGTGCCCGCGTAGGTGACGCGCGGGTGCAGGCGGACGACGTCGCCGCCGAAGGTCACCACGACCGACTTGAAGGAGGCGTCGCGGCCGACGAGGGCGTTGTGCTGGGCGACGTGCACGGACGTGTCGTCCCAGTCCTGGACGGACACGACGGTGAGCTTGGCGCCGTCGCCGAGGACGTACTCGACGTTGGCGGCGAGCACCGCGTCGCCGGTGTGGTCGATGACCACGAGGGCCTCGGCGAAGGCGCCGAGCTCGATCACCTGGTGACCGTAGGCGGTGCCGCCCTCGCCGTGCACCGCGATGCGGATCGGCTCGGTGAGGACGGTCTCCTTCGGCACGGTCACGACCGACGCCTGGGTGAAGGCCGAGTACGCCTGGGCGGCGACGCGGTCCACCGGGGCTCCGGTGCGGCCGAGCCGGGCGTCGTCGCGGCCGACGGTCTCGACGGTGACGCCCTCGGGCGCCTCGACGGCGACCTTGACGCCCGCGTCGGTGGCGGCGGCGGTGCCGTCGTGCAGCCCGCGCAGCCTCTCCAGCGGGGTGAACCGCCACTCCTCCTCACGGCCGTGGGGGACGGGGAAGTCCGCCACGTCGAAGGAGGGGGGCGCGCTCATGCGGGTCGCGACGGTCGACTCCGCGGCGACCGCGATCGAACCGGCGGTGGTGGAGCCCACCGGGATGTTCTGAGCCTCAGCCATGGCTGTCGTAGTGCTCGCTTTCCTTACGTAAGGGGCTTGACGGAACGGCGGGGCGGCCGGTGGCCGCCCCTGGCCGGTGTCAGCCGACCGCGCCTTCCATCTGCAGCTCGATCAGCCGGTTGAGCTCCAGCGCGTACTCCATCGGCAGTTCCTTGGCGATCGGCTCGACGAAGCCGCGCACGATCATCGCCATCGCCTCGTCCTCGGACAGACCACGGCTCATCAGGTAGAAGAGCTGGTCCTCGGAGACCTTGGAGACGGTCGCCTCGTGGCCCATGGACACGTCGTCCTCGCGGACGTCCACGTAGGGGTAGGTGTCCGAGCGGGAGATGGTGTCCACCAGCAGCGCGTCGCACAGCACGTTGGACTTGGAGCCCGGGGCGCCCTCGCCGATCTCGATGAGACCGCGGTAGGAGGTCCGGCCGCCGCCGCGCGCCACCGACTTGGAGACGATGTTCGACGAGGTGTTGGGGGCCATGTGGACCATCTTGGCGCCGGCGTCCTGGTGCTGGCCCTCGCCCGCGAAGGCGATGGACAGGGTCTCGCCCTTGGCGTGCTCGCCCATCAGGTAGACGGCCGGGTACTTCATCGTCACCTTGGAGCCGATGTTGCCGTCGACCCACTCCATGGTGGCGCCCTCGTAGGCGACGGCGCGCTTGGTGACCAGGTTGTAGACGTTGTTCGACCAGTTCTGGATGGTCGTGTAGCGGCAGCGGGCGTTCTTCTTGACGATGATCTCGACGACCGCGGAGTGCAGCGAGTCCGACTTGTAGATCGGCGCGGTGCAGCCCTCGACGTAGTGCACGTAGGCGCCCTCGTCGACGATGATCAGGGTCCGCTCGAACTGGCCCATGTTCTCGGTGTTGATCCGGAAGTAGGCCTGGAGCGGGATCTCGACGTGCACGCCCGGCGGGACGTAGATGAAGGAGCCGCCGGACCACACCGCGGTGTTCAGCGCGGCGAACTTGTTGTCACCGGCGGGGATGACCGTGCCGAAGTACTCCTTGAAGAGCTCCGGGTGCTCCTTCAGGGCGGTGTCGGTGTCGAGGAAGATGACGCCCTGCTCCTCCAGGTCCTCGCGGATCTGGTGGTAGACGACCTCCGACTCGTACTGGGCGGCCACACCGGCGACGAGGCGCTTCTTCTCGGCCTCGGGGATGCCCAGCTTGTCGTAGGTGTTCTTGATGTCCTCGGGGAGGTCCTCCCAGGACTCCGCCTGCTTCTCCGTCGACCGCACGAAGTACTTGATGTTGTCGAAGTCGATGCCGGAGAGGTCGGAGCCCCAGTTCGGCATGGGCTTCTTCTCGAACAGGCGCAGGCCCTTGAGGCGGAGCTTCGTCATCCACTCCGGCTCGTCCTTCTTCGAGGAGATGTCCCGGACGACTTCCTCGTTCAGGCCGCGGCGCGCCGACGCACCGGCCTCGTCACGGTCGGCCCAGCCGTATTCGTAGGTGCCCAGACCCTCCAGCTCGGGGTGGGCAGTCTCCGTGGGGAGAGTCATGCGGGGTTCCTCCCGGACGTGCTTGCAGATGCGTTGTGGGAAATCTTGGGGATGAACGTCGTGCAGACGCCGTCGCCGTGCGCGATCGTCGCCAGCCGCTGTACGTGCGTACCGAGAAGCTCGGCGAAAAATTCCGTCTCGGCCTCGCACAGCTGTGGGAACTGTTCGGCGGCGTGGGCGACCGGGCAGTGGTGCTGGCAGAGCTGCTCGCCGACCGGTGCGCTGCGCGCGGTCGCAGCGTACCCGTCCGCGCTGAGCGCCTTGGCCAGTGCCTCCGTGCGCTGCTCCGGCGGTACGGCCTCGACGGCCTTGCGGTAGGCGCCCGCCTGGGCGGTGATCCGGGCCCGGGCGAACGCGGCGATGGCCTCGCTGCCGCCCTCCCGCTCGCCGATCCAGCGCAGCGCGTCCACCGCGAGCTTGTCGTAGGACTGGTCGAAGGCGTCCCGGCCGCAGTCGGTCAGGGCGAACACCTTGGCCGGACGTCCGCGCGAGCGCGTGCCGTAGACGCGACGGTCGCGGGCCTCCACGACGTTGTCCGCGGCCAGGGCGTCGAGGTGGCGGCGCACGGCCGCCTGGGTGAGCTTGAGCCGCCCGGCCAGTTCGGCGACGGTCGACGGGCCGTGGTCCAGGATGGAGCGGGCGACGCGGTTGCGGGTGGACCGCTCACCGGTTGCCAGATCCTCGTGGGACGCCTCGCCAACGTTTTTCACAACGCCATTGTTGCGTAATTCGTCGGAGCCCGGCAAGCCGTGCCCGGACGGCCCGCAGTGCCCTGCATCACTTAGGTGAACCTAATCTGACCTGCGGAAACGATCTTTGATCGATCGGACCGGGCCGCCCCTGAGCACCCCGTCGGCACCGCCCGCACCCCCTCCGACCGGCGCACTTGCCGTTCCGCAGCACACTCCGGACGGTCCGCGCAAGACCGCGTTTCCCGTCCGGCCGGCTTCCCGCACCCCCGGGCCCGGACCCCTCGGAGGCTCCCTAGACTCATGACCCATGCGAAGTGAGCCCGTGGTCCAGGTGCAGGCCCTGGTGAAGCGGTACGGCACGAAGACCGCGGTGGACGGCCTCGACCTGGCGGCCCGGCAGGGCGTGACCGCCGTGCTCGGCCCCAACGGAGCGGGCAAGACCACCACGGTCGAGATCTGCGAGGGGTACCGGCGGCCGGACTCCGGCACGGTGCGCGTCCTGGGTCTCGACCCGGTCCGCGAGTCGGCGGCGCTGCGGCCCCGTATCGGCGTGATGCTCCAGTCCGGCGGCGTGTACGCGGGGGCGCGGGCCGACGAGATGCTGCGGCACGTGGCGAAGCTGCACGCGCGCCCGCTGGACGTGGACGCGCTGATCGAACGCCTGGGTCTCGGCTCCTGCGGCCGTACGGCGTACCGGCGGCTGTCCGGCGGACAGCAGCAGCGGCTCGCGCTGGCGATGGCCGTGGTGGGCCGCCCGGAACTGGTGTTCCTGGACGAGCCGACCGCCGGCCTCGACCCGCAGGCCCGCCACGCCACCTGGGACCTGGTCCGCGACCTGCGCGACGACGGCGTCTCCGTCGTCCTCACCACGCACTACATGGACGAGGCCGAGCAGCTCGCCGACGACGTGGCGATCATCGACGCCGGCCGGGTCGTCGCCCAGGGTTCCCCCGAGGAGCTGTGCCGGGGCGGCGCCGAGAACACCCTGCGCTTCTCCGGGCGGCCCGGACTGGACGTGGCCTCCCTGCTGAAGGCGCTGCCCTCCGACGCGTCGGCCGCCGAGGCGACGCCGGGCTCGTACCGGGTCACCGGCAAGGTCGACCCGCAATTGCTCGCCACGGTGACGTCCTGGTGCGCGCAGCACGGCGTCCTGCCGGACCGCATCTCGGTGGAGCGCCACACCCTCGAAGACGTGTTTCTGGAGCTGACGGGCAAGGAGCTGCGTTCGTGATCACGCATCACCCCGAGACCGGCCGGGGGTCCGGGGGTTGGCCCCCGGGAAGGCACAGCCTGGAGCTGACGGGCAAGGAGCTGCGTTCGTGACGGCCACCGGGATCTACTCTCCGCAGCCGGGCGCGGCGCCGCCGGCCCGCATGATCGCCGCGCAGGCGGTGCTCGAGACGAAGATGCTGCTGCGCAACGGCGAGCAGCTGCTGCTCACCGTGATCATCCCCACCCTGCTGCTGGTGCTGTTCAGCACCGTGGACGTGGTGGACACCGGCGACGGCGCGGCGGTGGACTTCCTCGCGCCCGGCGTCCTCGCGCTCGCGGTGATGTCGACCGCGTTCACCGGGCAGGCCATCGCGACCGGCTTCGAACGCCGCTACGGCGTGCTGAAGCGGCTCGCCGCCTCCCCGCTGCCGCGCTGGGGGCTGATGACCGCCAAGACGCTTTCGGTGCTGGTCACCGAGGTGCTCCAGGTGGTGCTGCTGACCGTGATCGCGCTGCTGCTCGGCTGGGACCCGCGGGGCAGCGCCCTCGCGGTGGTCGCCCTGCTGGCGCTGGGCACGGCCGCCTTCTCCGGGCTCGGGCTCCTCATGGCCGGCACGCTCAAGGCGGAGGCCACCCTCGCCGCCGCCAACCTGGTCTTCCTGCTGCTGCTCGTCGGCGGCGGGGTGGTCGTGCCGCTGGACAAGTTCCCCGACGCGGCGCAGGACGTGCTGGGCCTGCTGCCCATCGCCGCGCTGTCGGAGGGCCTGCGGGACGTGCTCCAGCACGGCGCCGGAATGCCCTGGGCCGACCTGGGGATCCTCACCGCCTGGGCGGTCGCGGGGCTCGCGGCCGCCGGCGCGTTCTTCCGCTGGGAGTAGGTGTGCGATGACCGGAACCGACCCTCGTGAAAGCGTGCACAAGCGGACGCCTACGATGGGACGCGTGCCAAACGTGACCCGCGCCGACGCCCAGGCGGCCCTGCGCAACCCGCTCGCCTTCATCGCCGCCCGCTGGACCCCGGACCCCCGGACCGTCCGCCGCGCGGCCCTCGCCGCGCTCGTCATGTCGGTGGTCATCGTGGTCACCGGCGGCGCGGTCCGGCTGACCGGTTCCGGCCTGGGCTGCCCGACCTGGCCCAAGTGCACCGACGACTCGCTCACCACCACCAGCGAGATGGGCCTGCACGGCGTCATCGAGTTCGGCAACCGCCTGCTGACCTACGTGCTGTGCGCCGCCGTCGGCTGGGCGATCGTCGCCGCGCGCTCGCAGAAGCCGTACCGGCGCAGCCTCACCCGGCTGGGCTGGGCGCAGTTCTGGATCGTGATGGGCAACGCGGTGCTCGGCGGCATCGTGGTGCTGGTCGGTCTGAACCCGTACACGGTCGCGGCGCACTTCCTGCTGTCCTCGGCGCTGATCGCGGTCGCCACGGTGATGTGGCAGCGCGCCCGCGAGGGTGACGCCGAGCCGCGGCCGCTGGTCGGCAAGGCCGTGGTGCAGCTGGTGTGGTTCCTGGTGGCCGCGTCCGTGCTGCTGATCGCGGTCGGCACGGTGGTGACCGGCGCGGGCCCGCACGCGGGCGACTCCAGCGAGGTCCCGCGGATGCCGGTCGACTGGGAGGCGGTCACCAAGCTGCACGCCGTGCTGGCGTGGATCGTGGTGACGCTGACCTTCGCCCTGTGGTTCGTGCTGAAGGCCGTGGACGCCCCCGAGGGGCCGCCGGCCCGCACCCGTGAGCTGTTCCTGATCCTGCTGGCGCAGGGCGTGATCGGCTATGTGCAGTACTTCACCGACCTGCCCGAGGTCCTGGTGGGGGCGCACATGTTCGGCTCGTGCGTGATGTGGATCTGGGTGCTGCGCGTCCTGCTCTCCCTCCGCGAACGCCCGGAGGAGGCGGCCCCGGCGGCCACGCCCGTGCCGGCTCAGGAACCGGCCACCAGCGCGTCGATCGCCGGCCCCAGGTAACTCCGCACGAGCCCGGCACGCCGCTGCGGCCACGCCGCGTCGGCCGCGACCGGTCCGCCGTAGCGGCGTGCGCGGATGTCCTCGACGACCTCCTCGGGCGCGCCGAGGCCGGGCAGCACGTCCAGCGCCTCCCGCTTGCTGATCAGACGACCCTCCCGGAGGGTGACGGCGGCCCGCGCGTGGGTCAGCATCCCGAGGTCGACCCATACGTCCCGGGTCCAGAGATCGGTCCGGTCCGCATGCGGCCGCCAGTAGTCGCGCTGGTCCCGCAGCACGAACGCGGCGAGCTCACCGTCCGGCACCGGCGGCAGGACGTCGGCGGGCGGCGCCCCGCGCAGCACCCGGCCGAAGGTGTGCAGCTCCGTGCGGGTGACCGGGGTGACGGTGCGCCGGAACAGCCGCTCGTGCGCCCATGTGAGGTGGCGCCGCTCCGCGCCCGCGGCGGTCCCGGGGGTGAGATACGTGCAGTGGAGCCCGTCCGCGAGCGGTTCGGCGCGCAGCCGGGCGTGCAGGACGGCGAGCCGCCACACCGTGCGCGGGCCGGTCGGAGGCGGCAGGACCGCGATCAGGTCCAGGTCGCTGCGGCCCTCGACGTAGTCGCCCGCGGCCAGTGAGCCGTGCGCCCACACGGCGACCGGGGACAGGGGCGCGAGCCCGGTGAGGAAGCGGTCGAGCAGGGCGTCGGTCTGCTGCATCCGCCCAGTCTCCACCCGGGCACTCCCCCGGACGTCGTGTTCCGGGCAGGCCGTGGACCCGGCCCGCGCCTTCCGCGTCAGTCGAGGCCGTACACCCGTGCCGCGTTGCCGGAGGCGATCATCGTGGCGACGCGCCGGGCGTCGTCGAGGGACCAGGCGCCCTCGGAGACCCAGCCGCCGAGGACCCGGGCGAGGGCCTCGCGGAAGAGGTGGGCGCCGACAACGTGCAGCTCGGGCAGGCCGCGGGCGCCGCTTGAGAAGAGGATCTTGCCGAAGGGGGCGAGCTCCAGCACCTCCGCGAGGACGGTCGCCGCGCGGGCGCCGGTGCGGACCAGGGCGGCGCCGCAGTCGGCGTAGACGTGCGGGAAGACGCCCGTCAGATGGGCGGCGTGCCGGTGGTACGGGTAGCCGTGCAGCAGCACGAGATCGGTGCCGAGCCCGGCGGTGGCCCGGACGAAGTCGGTGAGCAGCACCGGGTCGGTGCGGTCGACGCGCGCGCCCGGGGCGCCCAGCCCGGCGTGCAGCTGGAGCGGCAGTCCCGAGGCCACGGCGATCCACAGCAGGTGGCGCAGCAGCACCGGGTCGGTCAGCCGGTCCCCGGCGCCGCGCGCGGCCAGCCAGCGTCCGGCCGCACCGCGCACCTCCCCCGCCTCGGGCGGCTCGGGGGCGAGCGCGAGACCGTGACGCAGTCCGGCGACGGAGGTGAAGGCGACCGCGTGCGCGGCGGCGGCGTGCACCGACTCGGCGAGGTTGGCGAGGAGGGACTCGACGGTGCCGGAGGTGTCGGCGACCTGTTCGGCGAGCTGCTCCAGGCGGACGATCTCGTGCGCCTCGGCCTGGCCGGCGCGGGCCAGCTCGTCGGGGCCGGTGAGGTCGCCGGGCAGGCCGGTGTCGACGAGGTAGGCGGTGATGCCGCTGCCCCGCAGCAGCCGGCGGCCCGCCTCGACCGTGCCGAGCTCACGGCGGCGTGCGAGATAGCGGGAGGGCGGACAGTGCGGTTCCAGACCGAGCAGCGGCGGGCACCAGCGGCGCACCGCGAACCCGGTCTGGGTGTCGAAGAGGGTGGTGCCGGGCGCCGGCGGTCCCTCGGTGCGGGCCAGCTGGGCCTCGAACGTGCCGAGGCCCAGCTCCGTGCGCAGTACGCCGTGGCAGTACTGGTCCACGAGGGACGGCGGGTCGATCATCTCCGGGCTCTCCCCGTGTGGACGCTGTCGCTGCCTACAGGTCCTAACGGGTGAACCGGTGAAGAGGTGTTGCCCGAGGGGCGGTCAGTCGTTGGAGGGGCCGCCGACCTGGATGCCCGCCATGCGGCTCCACTCGTACGGGCCGGTCCTCACCTTGGCGGCGAAGTCGCCGTCGAACTGCTCGTGGACGGTGATGCCCGCCTTCTCCACGGCCAGCCGGGCGATCTCCATGGAGGGCGCGTGGACGTCCCCCCAGGCGCCGTCCTCGCCGACGAGGACGATCCGGGCGCCGCGCTGTCCGAGGTACTCCACGTGCCCCTCGGCGCCGCCGTGCTCCTTGGCGTAGCCGCCGATCCGCTTGGCGAGCCGGGCCGCCTTCTGCCCGTCCTTCGGGTCCACCTGCTGCGTGTCTGCCATGAGCAGGATGCTACCGACGGGTAGATCGAACGGCGACGGGCGGGGTCCGTGGCCTTGGCCACGTGCCCCGCCCGTGGGCGTGCCGGAGGTGTCTCAGCGCAGGAACGGGTCCACCGCGATGGCGACGAAGAGCAGCGAGACGTAGGTGATGGACCAGTGGAAGAGGCGCATCTCCTTGAGCTTGGCGCCCGTCACCTCGGCCTTGGCGCGGTTCAGCAGCGCGTGCGCCTCCCACAGCCACCAGCCGCCGGCCGCCACGGCGACCGCGGTGTAGAACCAGCCGGTGTAGCCCATCGGGGTGAGCAGCAGCGACACGCCGACCATCACCCAGCTGTAGAGGACGATCTGCCGGGCGACCGCCTTGTTGCCGGCGACGACCGGCAGCATCGGCACGCCCACGCGCGCGTAGTCCTCCTTCACCTTCATGGACAGCGGCCAGTAGTGCGGCGGCGTCCAGAAGAAGATGACGAGGAAGAGGACGACCGGGGCCCAGGACATCGAGTTGGTGACGGCGGACCAGCCGATCAGCACCGGCATGCAGCCCGCGATGCCGCCCCACACGATGTTCTGCGCGGTGCGGCGCTTGAGGATCATCGTGTAGACGACGACGTAGAAGATGAGCGCGCCGAGGGACAGCCAGGCGGACAGCCAGTTGACGGTCAGGCCGAACAGCAGCGTGGAGACGACCGCCAAGGTGATGCCGAAGACCAGGGCCTCGCGCGGGCTGACCATGCCGGTCACCAGCGGGCGCTGCGAGGTGCGGTCCATCAGCGCGTCGATGTCGCGGTCGATGTACATGTTGAGCGCGTTGGCCCCGCCGGCCGACAGATAGCCGCCGACGCAGGTCAGCAGCACGAGCGTCAGGTCGGGCACGCCCTGCTGCGCCAGGAACATCACCGGGACGGTGGTGATGAGCAGCAGTTCGATGATCCGCGGCTTGGTGAGAGCCACGAATGCCGTCACACGGGCCCGGAACGGCCGGTGCGCAGGGCTCTGACTCGTCCCCAAAACCCCCGCCGGGCGGGATTCAACGGCCGTCACGCACACCCCTACAGAGACATCCCAGCGAGCCTTTCCCTGTGAAGTGCCGGTAAAGGCTCGCGCGTACCACGCCACTCTAGACGTTGCCCAGACCCCGGCATTCGCGGGGGTCCGGTCGTGTTGGCGGCCCCCTCTCCGAGGTGCGTCCCGAGGCTCGATTGAGCACGCGGATGAGCGGCTCCGTATTCATCTGCCGAATGCGGAAACTCACCGGTCAGGAAGCGGATCCCGGGGAGTGCCCGCACTCTGGAACGACCCGGAAAAAGGCACGTCCTACGGGGGTAGGCTCGACCACGCCGGTGGGCAGTCACCGGCATCCGACATGTGGAGAGGAGCCCTGACTCAGGGTGAGCACAAAGCCGACCACCACAGACCTCGAGTGGACCGAGCTGGACCAGCGGGCCGTCGACACCGCCCGCGTCCTGGCCGCCGATGCCGTACAGAAGGTCGGCAACGGCCATCCGGGTACGGCGATGAGCCTGGCGCCTGCCGCCTACACCCTCTTCCAGAAGGTGATGCGGCACGACCCGGCGGAGGCCGACTGGGTCGGGCGTGACCGCTTCGTGCTGTCCGCCGGCCACTCGTCCCTGACCCTCTACACCCAGCTCTACCTGGCCGGCTTCGGCCTGGAGCTGGACGACCTGAAGTCCTTCCGCACCTGGGGCTCGAAGACCCCGGGCCACCCGGAGTACGGGCACACCACGGGCGTGGAGACCACGACCGGCCCGCTCGGCCAGGGTGTCGCCAACGCGGTGGGCATGGCGATGGCCGCCCGCTACGAGCGCGGGCTGTTCGACCCGGACGCCCCCGCCGGGGAGTCCCCGTTCGACCACTACATCTACTGCATCGCCGGTGACGGCTGCCTCCAGGAGGGCATCTCCGCCGAGGCGTCCTCGCTGGCCGGGCACCAGAAGCTCGGCAACCTGATCCTGCTGTGGGACGACAACCACATCTCGATCGAGGGCGACACCGAGACGGCCGTCTCCGAGGACACGGTCAAGCGGTACGAGGCGTACGGCTGGCACGTGCAGCGCGTGGCCCCGAAGCCCGACGGCGACCTGGACCCGAACGCGATCTACGACGCGGTCCAGGAGGCGAAGAAGGTCACCGACCGGCCGTCCTTCATCGCGATGCGCTCGATCATCGCCTGGCCCGCGCCGAACGCGCAGAACACCGAGGCCGCGCACGGCTCGGCGCTCGGCGACGACGAGGTCGCGGCCACCAAGCGGGTCCTCGGCTTCGACCCGGAGCAGACCTTCGAGGTCGCCGACGAGGTCATCGCGCACACCCGCAAGGCGCTGGAGCGCGGCCAGGCCGCGCGCGCCGTGTGGGAGAAGTCCTTCCAGCAGTGGCGGGACAACAACCCCGAGCGCGCCGCCGAGTACGACCGCATCGCCGCGGGCGAGCTGCCCAAGGGCTGGCAGGACGCGCTGCCGGTGTTCGAGCCGGGCAAGGGCGTCGCCACCCGCGCCGCGTCCGGCAAGGTGCTGCAGGCGCTCGGCGCGGTGATCCCGGAGCTGTGGGGCGGCTCGGCCGACCTCGCCGGCTCCAACAACACCACGATCGACAAGACGTCGTCGTTCCTCCCGGCGGACAACCCGCTGCCGGAGGCGAACCCGTACGGCCGCACGATCCACTTCGGCATCCGCGAGCACTCCATGGCCGCGGAGATGAACGGCATCGCGCTGCACGGCAACACCCGCGTCTACGGCGGCACCTTCCTGGTGTTCTCGGACTACATGCGCAACGCCGTCCGTCTGTCGGCGCTGATGCACCTGCCGGTGACGTACGTGTGGACGCACGACTCCATCGGCCTCGGTGAGGACGGCCCGACCCACCAGCCGGTCGAGCACCTCGCGTCGCTGCGCGCCATCCCCGGCCTGAACGTGGTCCGCCCGGCCGACGCGAACGAGACCGCGATCGCCTGGCGCGAGATCCTCAAGCGCTGGACCAAGGAGTTCGGCAAGGGCGCGCCGCACGGTCTGGCGCTCACCCGCCAGGGTGTGCCGACGTACGAGCCCGACGAGAACGCGGCCCGCGGCGGTTATGTGCTGTTCGAGGCCGAGGGCGGCGAGCCCGAGGTGATCCTGATCGCCACCGGGTCCGAGGTGCACGTCGCCGTCGAGGCACGGGAGCGGCTCCAGGCCGACGGCGTGCCCACGCGCGTCGTGTCCATGCCGTCCGTGGAGTGGTTCGAGGAGCAGGACCAGGGGTACCGGGACAGCGTCCTGCCGCCGTCCGTGAAGGCGCGCGTGGCCGTCGAGGCGGGGATCGGCCTCACCTGGCACAAGTACGTGGGCGACGCCGGCCGCATCGTCTCGCTGGAGCACTTCGGCGCCTCCGCAGACGGCAAGGTGCTGTTCCAGGAGTACGGCTTCACCGCCGACAACGTGGCCGCCGTCGCGCGGGAATCGATCGCCGCCGCCCGGCGCTGACGCTCATACACGACACGTAGGAGATGGAATTTCCATGACAGACGCACTGAAGCGCCTTTCCGACGAAGGCGTCGCGATCTGGCTGGACGACCTGTCGCGCAAGCGGATCACGTCCGGCAACCTGGCGGAGCTGATCGACCAGCAGCACGTCGTGGGCGTCACCACCAACCCGACGATCTTCCAGAAGGCGATCTCCGAGGGCGACGGCTACGACACGCAGCTCACCGACCTCGCGGCCCGGAAGGTGACCGTCGAGGAGGCCATCCGGATGATCACCACGGCGGACGTCCGCGACGCCGCCGACATCCTCCGCCCCGTCTTCGACGCCACCGACGGCCAGGACGGCCGGGTGTCCATCGAGGTGGACCCGCGCCTGGCGCACGACACCCGGGCGACGGTCGCCGAGGCCAAGCAGCTCGCCTGGCTGGTGGACCGCCCGAACACCCTGATCAAGATTCCGGCGACCGAAGCCGGCATCCCGGCCATCACCGAGGTCATCGGCCTGGGCATCAGCGTCAACGTCACGCTGATCTTCTCCCTGGAGCGCTACCGCAAGGTGATGGACGCGTTCCTGGCCGGTCTGGAGAAGGCGAAGTCCCGCGGCCTGGACCTGTCGAAGATCCACTCCGTGGCGTCCTTCTTCGTGTCCCGCGTGGACACCGAGATCGACAAGCGGATCGACGCGCTCGGCACCGACGAGGCCAAGGCGCTGCGCGGCAAGGCCGCCGTCGCCAACGCGCGCCTGGCCTACCAGGCGTACGAGGAGGTCTTCTCCACCGACCGCTGGGCCGCGCTGGAGCGCGAGGGCGCCAACAAGCAGCGTCCGCTGTGGGCGTCCACCGGTGTGAAGGACAAGGCGTACAAGGCGACCATGTACGTCGACGAGCTGGTCGCGCCGAACACGGTGAACACCATGCCGGAGGCGACGCTGTTCGCCACCGAGGAGCAGGGCGACATCCGGGGCAACACGGTCGCCGGCACCTACGAGCAGGCGCGCGCCGACCTGGACGCGCTCGAGCGGCTCGGCATCTCTTACGACGAGGTGGTGCAGCTTCTGGAGGACGAGGGCGTCGACAAGTTCGAGGCGTCCTGGAACGACCTGCTGAAGTCGACCGAGGCGGAGCTCCAGCGCCTCGCCCCCTCGGAGGGCTGAGATCTTGTCGAGCAGCAATCCGCTGCGTGACCCCGCGGACCGACGGCTCCCGCGTATCGCGGGGCCGTCGGGCCTGGTCATCTTCGGCGTCACGGGTGACCTGTCGCGCAAGAAGCTGATGCCGGCCGTGTACGACCTCGCCAACCGGGGGCTGCTGCCGCCGGGCTTCTCGCTGGTGGGCTTCGCCCGCCGGGAGTGGGCGGACGAGGACTTCGCGCAGGAGGTCCACGACGCGGTCAAGGAGCACGCGCGGACCCCCTTCCGCGAGGAGGTCTGGCAGCAGCTCATCCAGGGCATGCGCTTCGTGCAGGGCACCTTCGACGACGACGAGTCCTTCGAGCGGCTGCGCGGCACGATCGAGGAACTGGACAAGGCGCAGGGCACGGGCGGCAACTTCGCCTTCTACCTGTCGGTGCCGCCGCGCTCCTTCCCCGTGGTCATCCAGCAGCTGAAGAAGCACGGGCTGGCGGACCAGACGGGCGGCTCCTGGCGGCGCGCGGTCATCGAGAAGCCGTTCGGGCACGACCTGAAGTCGGCGGAGGAACTGAACGCCCTCGTCCACGAGGTGTTCGCCCCGGAGCAGGTCTTCCGGATCGATCACTACCTGGGCAAGGAGACCGTCCAGAACATCCTGGCGCTGCGCTTCGCCAACACCATGTTCGAACCGATCTGGAACCGGTCCTTCGTGGACCATGTGCAGATCACCATGGCCGAGGACATCGGCATCGGCGGCCGGGCCGGCTACTACGACGGCATCGGCGCCGCCCGGGACGTCATCCAGAACCACCTGCTGCAGCTGCTCGCGCTGACCGCCATGGAGGAGCCCGCCTCCTTCGACGCGGACGCGCTGGCCGCGGAGAAGACCAAGGTGCTCGGCGCCGTGCGGCTGCCGAAGGACCTGGGCCGCGACACCGTGCGCGCGCAGTACTCGGCGGGCTGGCAGGGCGGCGCGAAGGTCATCGGTTATCTGGAGGAGGACGGCATCGACAAGTCCTCCAAGACCGACACCTACGCGGCGGTCAAGCTGGGCATCGACAACCGCCGCTGGGCGGGCGTCCCCTTCTATCTGCGCACCGGCAAGCGCCTGGGCCGCCGGGTGACCGAGATCGCGGTGGTCTTCCAGCGGGCGCCGCACTCCCCCTTCGACACGACGGCCACCGAGGAGCTCGGCCAGAACGCCATCGTGATCCGCGTCCAGCCGGACGAGGGCGTCACGGTGCGGTTCGGCTCCAAGGTGCCCGGCACGTCGATGGAGATCCGGGACGTGTCGATGGACTTCGCGTACGGCGAGTCCTTCACCGAGTCCAGCCCGGAGGCCTACGAACGGCTGATCCTCGACGTCCTGCTCGGCGACTCCAACCTCTTCCCGCGTACGGAGGAGGTCGAGCTGTCCTGGAAGATCCTCGACCCGATCGAGGAGTACTGGGACGCACACGGCAAGCCGGCCCAGTACCCGGCCGGCACCTGGGGACCCGTCGAGGCGGACGACATGCTCGAGCGAGACGGACGGAGCTGGCGCCGGCCATGAAGACAGACCTCACGGACACCACGGCCAGCAAGATCAACAAGGCGCTGGTGCAGGCCCGGCGGGCCATCGGCACGCCGGCCGTCGGCATGGTGCTGACCCTGGTCATCGTGACGGACGAGGAGAACGCCTACGACGCCCTGAAGGCGGCCGGCGACGCCTCCCGCGAGCACCCCTCGCGCACGCTGGTCGTCATCAAGCGGGTCTCCCGCTCGCCCCGGGACCGGACGCAGTCGCGGCTGGACGCCGAGGTGCGGGTCGGCGCGGACGCCGGCACCGGTGAGACGGTGGTGCTCCGGCTGTACGGCGAGGTCGTCGACCACGCCCAGTCGGTGGTGCTGCCGCTGCTGCTCCCCGACGCCCCGGTCGTGGTGTGGTGGCCGGTCAACGCCCCGCTGGACCCGGCGAACGACCCGCTGGGCGCGCTGGCCCAGCGCCGGGTGACCGACACCTACGCGTGCGAGCAGCCGGTGAAGGAGCTCGCCGCCCGCGCCGACGCCTACACCCCGGGCGACACGGACCTGTCGTGGACCCGCATCACGCCGTGGCGTTCGATGCTGGCCGCCGCGCTGGACCAGGTCGCCTGCCAGGTGCAGGGCGTCGAGGTGGAGGGCGAGGAGTTCAACCCGAGCTGCGAGCTGCTGGCGATGTGGCTCGCGGACCGGCTGGACGTCCCCGTCCGGCGCACCCGTTCCGCGGGGCCGGGTCTCACGGCGGTCCGCATGGACACCGACTGCGGCCCGATCGTGCTGGACCGCGCCGACGGCTCGCTGGCGACGCTGGCCATCCAGGGGCAGCCGAAGCGGGCGGTGGCGCTCAAGCGCCGGGAGACCTCGGAGCTGATCGCGGAGGAGCTGCGCCGGCTCGACCCGGACGACACCTACGCGTCGGCCCTGCGCTACGGCGTGGAGCGGCTGAAGCAGGGGGACGGCGGTGACGCGCCGGCCAAAGGAGAACGGCGGGCCGGGGAACGGGAAGGCGTCGCCGCTCCCGTCGAGTCGGCTGCGAAAGGTCCCGCGGCCGAAGCGACGGCGGAGGCACCGGTGAAGAGGGCGGCGGCGAAGTGAGTACGGCACCCCAGCTGGTCGTGCACCGGGACAAGGAGCTGATGGCGCAGGCCGCGGCGGCCCGGCTGATCACCAGGATCGTGGACGCGCAGTCCTCGCGGGGCGAGGCGTCGGTCGTGCTGACCGGCGGCCGCAACGGCAACGGCCTGCTGGCCGCGCTGGCCGCCGCCCCGGCCCGGGACGCGATCGACTGGTCGCGCCTGGACCTGTGGTGGGGCGACGAGCGGTTCCTGCCCGAGGGCGACCCGGACCGCAACGTCACCCAGGCCCGCGAGGCGCTGCTGGACGCGGTGCCGCTGGACCCGAAGCGCGTGCACGCCATGCCCGCGTCGGACGGCCCGCACGGCTCGGACGTGGAGACGGCGGCCGCCGCCTACGCGGCGGAACTGGCCGCGGCGGCGGGCCCGGAGGACCACGGTCCGGTGCCGGCCTTCGACGTCCTGATGCTGGGCGTGGGCCCGGACACCCATGTGGCGTCCCTGTTCCCCGAACTGCCCGCGGTCCGCGAGACGGAGCGCACGGTGGTCGGCGTCCACGGCGCCCCCAAGCCCCCGCCGACCCGGGTCACCCTCACCCTCCCCGCGATCCGCGCGGCCCGTGAGGTGTGGCTCCTGGCGGCGGGCGAGGACAAGGCGGAGGCGGCGGCCATCGCCCTCTCGGGCGCCGGCGAGATCCAGGCCCCGGCAGCGGGCGCGTACGGCCGCACCCGCACCCTGTGGCTCCTGGACGCGGCAGCGGCTTCTCAACTCCCGCGGACGCTGTATCCCCCGGCGACGGCGTAACCAGCTCGTCCGGCGCTTGAGGACGAGGCCCGAAGGGCCGACAGGGGGTCTGGGGCGCAGCCCCAGGAACGGGAAGGGAAAGGGCGGAGGGGGCAAAAAACCCCTCCGCCCGCCCCCTACTTCACGGACCCCGCCATGACCCCCTGCACGAAGTGCCGCTGGAACGCGAAGAACACCACCACCGGCACCACCAGCGACAGGAACGCCCCCGGCGCCAGCACATCCACGTTGCTGCCGAACTGCCGGATCTGCGACTGCAGCTCCACCGTCAGCGGCTGCGAGGAACTGTCCGCGAACAGCAGCGCCACCAGCATGTCGTTCCACACCCACAGGAACTGGAAGATGGCGAGGCTGGCGATCGCCGGCCGGCCCACCGGCAGCACCAGCCGGGTGAAGATCCGCCACTCGTTGCCGCCGTCCATCCGCGCGGCCTCCAGCATCTCCTTCGGCATCTCCGCGAAGTAGTTCCGCAGCAGGAACACCGCGAACGGCAGCCCGTACGCCACGTGGAACAGCACGACGCCCGGGATGGTGCCGAACAGCCCGAGCTGGCCGAAGAGTTTGGCGACGGGCAGCAGACCGATCTGCACCGGCACCACCAGCAGCGCCACCACGACCAGGAACACCGTGTCCCGCCCGGGGAACTCCAGCCAGGCGAAGGCGTATCCGGCGAGCGCGGCGACGACCACGACGAGCACGGTGGTCGGCACCGAGATCAGCACGGTGTTCCAGAACGCCTGCGTGATGCCGGAGTTCTCCAGCAGCGCCGAGTAGTTGTCGAAGGACAGCTGCCCGGGGCTGGTGAACACGGTCCACCAGCCGCCCTTCGCGGTGTCCTCCGCGGACCGCAGCGAGGACAGGAACAGACCGGCCAGCGGGGTCATCCAGACCAGCCCGATCACCACCAGGAAGGCCTGCACCACCGCGTTGCCCAGGCCGCGACGGATCACGTTCATCGCTGACTCCTCTTGAAGCGGCGGACGTTGAACACCATGGCCGGGATGACCAGGAGCAGCAGCAGGACGCCGAGCGCGCTGCCCAGCCCCTGGTTGTTGCCGCCGCCGAAGGACACCAGCCACATCTGGGTGGCGAGGACGGTCGCGTCCTCCTGCACGGGTCCCGGCGCGATGATGTAGACGAGGTCGAAGACCTTCATCACGTTGATCACCAGCGTCACGAACACCACGGTCAGGACCGGTGCGAGCAGCGGGACGGTGATCCTGCGGAAGATCTGCCACTCGCCCGCGCCGTCCATCCGCGCCGCCTCCAGGGCGTCCCGGGGCAGTGTGGACAGGCCGGCCCCGATCAGCACCATCGCGAACCCGGTCCAGATCCACAGGTACGCCCCGATGATCGCCGGGGTGACCAGCGCCGGGCCGAGCCAGGAGATCCCCTCGTAGGGCGGGGCGAAGTTGTCCGAGGGCAGCTTCAGCGCGTACGAGCCGTCGTCGAGGCCGGTGAAGCGGAAGGAGCCGTCGGACGCGGTGGTGGTGCTCGCGACCTTCTTCCCGTCGCGCACCGCCTCGACGGTCACGCCGGGCAGTCCGCTCTCCTCGCGGTCGACCACGCCCGGCTCCCCTCCTCCGCCGGGCGTGAAGTCGAGGTACACCACGCCGCGCACCTCGTCCGCGGCGGCCGTGTCCGACGCCGCCTTCGAGGCGGGTTCGGCCTCGCCGGGCAGGTCCTTGGGGGCGACGCCGACCAGGCCGAGCACCGCCGTGGAGCCGGGTGAGACGTCCGCCGGTGTGACGTAGGAGCCGTCGCGCTCCTTGGTCAGGCCCTCGCCGTCGCGGGCGCGGGCGGTCGGGTAGGAGGAGCTGCCCGTGAAGGCGTCGTGTACGGAGACGACGGCCGCGTTGAGGACGCCCTTGTCGGGGTCCTCGTCGTAGGCGAGCCGGAAGATGATGCCGGCGGCGAGGAAGGACACCGCCATCGGCATGAACAGCAGCAGTTTGAAGGCGGTGGCCCAGCGCACCTTCTCCACCAGCACGGCGAGGATCAGGCCGAGGCCGGTCAGCAGGGTCGGGGCCACGACGACCCAGACGGCCGTGTTGCGGATGGCCTTGAGGGTCGCCGGGTCGCGGAACATCTCGGCGTAGTTCTCGCCGCCGACGAACTCGGTGCCGGACGCGTCGAAGAAGCTGCGGCCGACGGAGAACAGCACCGGGTAGACGACCAGCGCGCCGAGCAGCAGCAGCGCGGGGAGCACGAACAGCAGGGCGACAATCCGGCCGCGCCGGCGCAGGCGCCGCCCGCGCGCGCCGTCGGGGCGCGCGGGGGCGGGCGGGGTCGCCTCCTTCAGGAGTGTGGCGGTCATGGCCGTCAGTTCCCGTAGGCCTTGGCGGCGGCCTTCTCGAGCTCGGCCGCGGTCTTCTTCGGGTCGGACGGGTCACGCAGGAAGTCCTGGAGGATCTTCCACTCGCCGGCGCCCTTGGTGCCGCCGAAGGCCGCGGGGGCCTGGTCGGACATGTCGAAGCGGACCGAGTCGCCGGCCGCGACCAGGGACTCGGCGGTGGCGCGGGTGACGTCGTCGCCGTAGGAGGACAGGTCGAGCTTCTTGTTCGGGGAGAGGAAGCCGCCGGCCTCGGCCCAGACGGCCGCGGCCTCGGGGCTCGCCAGGTACTCGACGAGCGCCATGCCGGCCTCGCTGTTCTTGCCGTCCTTGAGGACGACGGCCGCGTCGCCGCCGCTGACCACGGGCGCCTCACCGCCGCCGACCGGCGGGAACGGGAAGAAGTTCGCGTCGGTGCCGATGGTGCGGCCGAACTGGTCCTTGGCGACGCCGGCCACGAAGTCGCCCTCGTAGACCATGGCGGCCTCGGCCTTGGGCCCGAAGACCTTCTCCACCGAGCCGGGGAAGTCGGTGTTCAGGGCCCCCTTCTGGCCGCCCGCGATGAGCTGCTTGTCCTTGAACAGCTTGCCGAGGGTGGTGAGCGCGTCGACCACGGTCGGGTCGGTCCACTTGATCTCGTGCGCGGCCAGGGCGTCGTACTTCTCGGGTCCGGCCTGCGAGAGGTAGACGTTCTCGAACCAGTCGGTGAGGGTCCAGCCGTCCTGGCCGGCGACGGAGAAGGCGGCGAGCCCGGAGTCGGATATGGTCCGGCCGTTCTTCAGCATCTCGTCGTAGGTCTTGGGCTCGGCGACGCCGGCCTGCTCGAGCGCCTCGGGGCTGTACCAGACGGTCGACTTGTGGGCGGCCTTGAAGTACAGGCCGTACAGGGTGCCGTCGACGCTGCCGTAGTTCTGCCACACCTCGGCGAAGTTGGCGCCCACGGCCGACTGCACCTTCTTGTCCAGCGGCTTCAGCCAGCCCTGTCCGGCGAACTGCTTGAGCACGCCGACCTGCGGGACCATCACGACGTCGGGGGCGTTGCCGCCCTCGATCTTGCTGCCGACGACGGTGGAGACGTTGTCGCCGGTGGAGACGAACTGGGTCTTGGCGCCGGTCTTCTCGGTGAAGGCGTCGAGCACCTTCTGGAAGTTCTTCTGCTCGCTGCCGGACCAGACACCGGCCACGGTGACGGTCTGGCCGCCGAGCGCCTTGTCGCCGCCGCCGGCCGCGACGGGCTCGCCGCCTCCGCAGGCGGTCGCGCCGAGCGCGAGGACGAGGGCGGTGCATCCGGCGAGCAGGGTGGTACGTCGTCGCATCATCATCGATGTCCCTTCGGGGAAACAGGAGTGACCGGGCGTGCTGTCTCAGGAGCCGTCGATCCACCAGGCGGCGGTGGAGCCGGGGAGCTCCCCGGGCCGGCAGGGGCCGCTTGCGAGCAGCGGGGTGCCGGCGACCGGGGCGGGTACGGGGGCGGTGCCGAAGTTGACGGCGCAGACGAGGTCGTCGCCGCGGGCGAAGGCGAGGACGCCGGGCTGGGTGTCCAGCCAGCGCAGCGTGCCCTCGCCCAACTGGTGCAGGGCGGACCGCAGTTGCAGGCCGTCGCGGTACAGGTGCCAGGAGGAGCGGGTGTCGGCGAGGGCGCGGTGGGTGGCGTACTCGGCGAAGTACTCGGGCTGCGGCAGCCAGGGCTTGGCGCTCTCGGCGCCGGAGGTGAAGCCGAACGGCGAGGCCTGGCCGGACCAGGGCAGTGGCACCCGGCAGCCGTCGCGGATGCGGGCGCGGCTGCCGGTGCGGCGGAAGATCGGGTCGGTGAGCACGTCGTCGGGCAGGTCGACGACCTCCGGCAGGCCCAGCTCCTCGCCCTGGTAGATGTACGCGGCGCCGGGCAGTGCCAGCATCAGCAGCGCGGCGGCGCGGGCGCGGGCGGCGCCGAGTCCGCTGCCCTCGGGGGCGGGTTCGCCGTAGCGGGTGACCGTGCGCACCTGGTCGTGGTTGTTGAGCACCCAGGTGACGGTCGAGCCGGTGCCGGCGATGTCCTGCATGGCCTCGGAGATCACCTTGCGGAAGGCGTCGGCGTCCCAGGGCGCGCCGAGCAGGTCGAAGAAGAACGCCTGGTGGAGCTCGTCGGGGCGGACGTACTTGGCGTGCTCGCGGGCGGAGGGCACGGAGACCTCGCCGACCAGGAGGCGTTCGCGGCCGTCGCGGGCGGTGTACTCCTCGCACACCGCGCGCCAGTGCCGCCAGACGTCGTGCACCTCGGGCTGGTTCCAGGCGAGCGGGTTGACCGAGTCGCGGGTGCGGGCGTCGGCCTCGGGGTCCGGGGAGTCGGGCAGCTCGGGGTGCTTGAACAGTCCCGCGGCGACGTCGATGCGGAAGCCGTCGACGCCCCGGTCGAGCCAGAACCGCAGGACCTGGTCGAACTCGGCGGCGACCTCGGGGTTGCGCCAGTTCCAGTCGGGCTGCTCGGGCGTGAACATGTGCAGGTACCACTGGCCGGGGCGGCCGTCCGCCTCGGTGACACGGGTCCAGGCGGGGCCGCCGAACATGGCGTGCCAGTTGTTGGGCGGCTCGCTGCCGTCGGGACCGCGGCCGTCGGCGAAGTGGAAGCGGGCCCGCTCGGGGCTGCCGGGTGCGGCGGCCAGGGCCTCGCGGAACCACGGGTGCCCGCTGGAGCAGTGGTTGGGCACGATGTCGAGCAGGACCCGGATGCCGAGGCGGTGGGCCGCGGTCACCAGCCGGTCGAACTCGTCGAGGTCGCCGTAGACCGGGTCGACGTCGCGGTAGTCGGCCACGTCGTAGCCGTGGTCGTGCTGGGGCGAGGGGTAGAACGGGCTGAGCCATATCCCGTCCACGCCGAGCTTTCTCAGGTACGGCAGCCCCGCCCTGACCCCGGCGAGATCGCCGATGCCGTCCCCGGTGCTGTCCAGAAAGCTGCGGACGTACACCTGGTAGATCACCGCGTCACGCCACCAATGGTGCCTGTTCACCCCGATTGACCTGTCTGTGAGGAGCGCTGCTTGTTATGCATGCATGTTAGGTAGCGGTGAACAGCGGGTGTCAATGAACATGCGCAAGCTACCGGGAGGTTACGAGGTCCAGAACGGGGCGAATGGGGGCGATACCGGCGCGACTGAGATCCGCGCGTTACCTAACATGTAACTAGGAAGACGTCAGCGGGAGGAGACGGCGGCCAGCTCGGCCGCCAGCCGGCGCACCGCGGCCTCGGGCGTCTGCCGCCCGCTCATCGCGTCGTGCACCACCGCCTGCACCACCAGGCTCACCTGGTCGTAGCGCGGGCTCTTGGGCCGCGGCGCGGCGGCCAGCACGCTCTCGCGCAGGGTCGGCAGGTACGGGAAGCGGCGCACCAGTTCCGGGTCGTCGTACAGGCCGGCCCGTACGGGCGGCAGCGCGCCGCGGGTGAGCACCTGGCGCTGGACCCGCTCGCCGGTGAGGTACGCCAGCAGCCGGGCGGCGGAGTCGGGGTGCCTGGCGTGGCTGCTCACGGCCAGGTTGGACCCGCCGAGCACACTGGTTCCGGGGCCGTCCGGTCCCGGCAGGGGCACGGCGCCGACCTTCCCCGCGACCTTCGAGCCCGGCGCGGAGGCGGCGACGTACGCGTAGGGCCAGTTGCGCAGGAAGAGCAGCCGGCCGTCCTGGAAGGCCCGCTTGGACTCCTCCTCCTTGTACGCCAGCGCCTCCCGGGGGATCCAGCCCTCGCGGACCCCGCGGGCCAGGAACCCGATGCCCTTGCGGGCCGCCCGGGAGTCCACGGTGACGCGTTCGCCCTCGTCGCCGAGGATGGCGCCGCCCGCCGAGTAGACCGCCTCGGCCGCGTTCACGGTGAGCCCCTCGTAGGGCAGGAACTGGCCCGCGTAGCCGTCGAGTCCGCGTGCGGGGGCGAGGGTCTTCGCGGCCCGCTCCAGTTCGGCCCAGGTGCGCGGGGGCGGGACGCCGGCGTCGTCGAGGACGTCCTTGCGGTACAGCAGCAGCCCGGCGTTGGTCACGTACGGAACGGCGTACAGCCGGCCGTCGTAGGTGGCGGTGTCGACGACCGGGGGCAGGAACGTGTCCAGCGGGAACCGGTCGCGGGGCAGCGGGCGGATCCAGCCGGCGGCGGCGAACTCCGAGGTCCAGCTGACGTCGATGTTCAGCACGTCGAAGCGGCCGCCCTCGCCGGCCCGCAGGTCGGTGATCATCTGCGCGCGGGTCTCGTCGGCGGAGTCGGGCAGCTCGACGAGGGTGACCTCCTCGCCGGGGTGGGTGCGGTTCCAGCCGTCGAGGACGGAGCCGAGGTAGCCGGTGAGGTCCCCGGCGGTGGCCAGGGTGAGCGGTCCGCGCCCGTCCCCGGGACGCTCGCCGGCGCTCGCGCCGGAGGCGACGTAACCGGTCAGAACGACGATCAGGACGAGAAGGCCCCTACCCGCGGCATGGATCCACCGCATAGGTTCCTCCCTGTACACCGGCACCCGGGCACCCTTGCCGGGGTCAGAGGCCATGTATACCCGTTAGGTATGGGCGATACTAGGTCCCGCGGCACATTACCCAGGAGCGCGAGGAGGAGAGCACCAGTGCGGCTGCCCCTCCTGGCGCTGCTCGCCCGTGGCCCGGCGCACGGATACGAGCTCAAGCAGGACCTTGAGCAACTGCTGGGCGCCGCGTACCCTCAGCCGAACGTCGGCCAGATCTACGTCACCCTCGGCCGCCTCGAGAAGACGGGGCTGATCGAGGGCGAGGCCATCGAGCAGTCGAGCCGGCCGAACAAGAAGGTCTACCACCTCACCGAGGCCGGGCACGAGGCGCTGCGCGCCTGGTTCGAGGAGACGGCGGACGAGCCGCGGGTGCGGGACGAGTTCTTCATGAAGCTGGCCCTGGCCCCGCAGACCGGGCTGGCGGACCGGATCTCGCTGATCAACCGCCAGCGCCGCCAGTATCTGAACACCATGCGGCAGCTGTCGAAGCTGGCCGCCGCCGAGGACCGGGACAACCGCATCTCCCATCTGCTGATCGAGGGCGCGATGCTGCACCTGCAGGCCGATCTCGACTGGCTGGAGCGGTGTCAGGAAGAGCTGGAGGAGCTTCAGTGAGCGAGAGCGACGCTCCCCTGCTGCGCGCCGAAGGCCTGGTCAAGACCCATCACGGCGAGGGCGCCCCGGCGCACGCCGTGCGCGGCGTCGACCTGCGGGTGACCCGCGGCGAGTTCGTGGCGGTCACCGGCCCCTCGGGCGCGGGCAAGTCGACGCTGCTGCATCTGCTCGGCGGGCTCCAGCGGCCGGACGAGGGCGGCATCTGGCTGGACGGCGAGCGCGCCGACGGCTGGAGCGAGGCGCGCTGGGCGGTGGAGCGGCGGCGGCGCATCGGGATCGTGTTCCAGTTCTTCAACCTGGTCTCCGACCTGTCGGTGGCGGACAACGTGGAGCTGCCCGCGCTGCTCGCCGGCGTCCCGCCGAAGAAGGCCCGCGCCGGGCGCCGGGAGCTGCTGGCCGAGCTGGGCCTCGAGGGCAAGGAGCGGAGCATGCCGGGCGAGCTGTCCGGCGGTGAGCAGCAGCGGGTCGCCCTGGCCCGGGCCCTGGTCAACCATCCTCCGCTGCTGCTGGCCGACGAGCCCGCGGGCAGTCTGGACAGCAGGGGCACGCGCGAGGTGATGCGGCTGCTGTCCCGCTTCCACCGGCGCGGGCAGACGATCCTGCTGGTCACGCACGACGCCCGGATGGCGAGCGCCGCGGACCGGGTGATCTCGTTCTTCGACGGCCGGATAGCCGACGACGCCACCCTCGACGCGGGCCCGCCGCCGCGCGGGGCCGGCGCGTCCGGCGTGCTGGAGCTCAAGGACTGACATGCGCGTCACCCACCGACCCGCCGCGCGCACGCGTATACGCGTCCACGACCGGCCCGCAAGGGGCTGAGGCCGGTGCGAGCGACTCTGCGCTGGGCGCACTCCGATCTGCGCACGCACCGCGGCGAGGCACTGTTCCTGGTGCTCGCCACCGCGGGCATCGTGGTGTCCCTGCTGCTGGCCGCGGCCCTGTTCGGCTACGCCACCAACCCCTGGCAGCGGGTCTTCACCCAGGCGCACGGCGCGCACGTCACCCTGCACACCACCGCGTCCGCCGACGCGGACAGGCTGACCGGTCTGGACGGGGTGCGGTCGGTCGCCGGCCCCTACCCCACCTCCTCGCTCACCCTCGCCTCGCAGGGCGGCCGGGCCTCCGTCGAGGTGCGCGGCACCCGGGACCGGCCCGAGGTGGGCCGCCCGATCGTCACCTCGGGACACTGGCTCGACCCGGCGACGCCCGACGGCGTGGTGCTGGAGAGCGGCCTGGCCCGCGCCCTGCTCACCGCCCCCGGCGACACCCTCACCGTGCCCGGCACCGCACGGCGGTTCACCGTGGTCGGCGTCGCGGACAGCGCCGAGCCGCGGTTCCGGCCGGGCGAACGGGCCGGGCTGGTGTGGGCGCTGCCGTCCGCGGTGCATGCCCCGGACGGGCAGGTGATCGGGCTGCGGCTGACCGACCCGGGCGACACCGGGTACGCCGTGCAGCGGGCGGTGACCGAGCTGGGCGCCGGGGCGATCGGCGAGGTGGCGACCTGGCAGCAGGCGCGCGCCGAGGCACAGGGCGACAACCGGCTGCTGGGGCAGGTGCTGGGCCTGTTCGGGCTGGGCGCGCTGGCCGCCGCCGGGCTCGCCGTGCACGGTGCGATCACCACCCGGATCCGGGGGCACCTGCGGGACATCTCCGTCCTCAAGGCGATCGGCTTCACCCCCGGCCAGGTGGTGCGCGTCTTCCTGATCCAGCACCTCGGCTACGCCCTGCTCGGTGCGGTGGCCGCCGCCGCGCTCACCGAGGCGCTGGGCGGCGCGGTCCCGGGACGGCTCGGGGACGCGGTGGACGTGTGGCAGGGGCTGCCCGGGCACACCGCCGCGCTGTTCGTGGTGCCGGCGGCAGCGGTGCTGTTCATCGGCGCCACCACCGGGCTGGCCGCCTGGCGGGCGGGCCGGGTGCCCCCGGTGCCGGTGCCGCGTCCGGCCACGGCGCCGGCCGGGCGGCTGAGCGGGGCGGCGCGCCGGGCGCTGGGCGCGCGGGTGCCTCCGTCGCTGGTGCTGGGCTGGCACAAGGCGTTCACCCGCCGGCCGCGGTCGCTGGGCGCGGTGGCCAGGCTGGCGCTGCCGCTGCTGCTGATCGTGGTGGCGCTGAGCGCGTGGACGACGATCGACCGCTTCCACAGCGCGCCCGAGCGGATCGGGCTACCCGCGGCGCTCAGCGTGCGCGTCGACGCCTCGCTGGGCGACCGGGAGGCGCGGGACCTGCTGGAGAGCGACCCGCAGGTCGCCGCCGCCCATCCGGGCGTGGAGGTGGCCGCGCTGGTCCCCGGCCAGACCGCGACGATCGCGCTGCGCGGGTACGGCACCCACGAGGACCCGTACCCGTTCGCGCTGGCGGAGGGCAGGCCGGCGCACGGTCCGGACGAGGCGGTGGCCGGGCAGGGGCTGCTCGACCTGCTGCACGTCCGGGTGGGCGACTGGGTGCGGATGACCGTCGGCGGCCGCCCGCAGATCCTGCACATCGTGGGCCGCAGCATCGAGCCGGAGAACGCGGGGCGGGTCATCTCCACCTCGCTCGACACCCTCCGCGCCAACGACCCGGAGATGCGGCCCGGTCTCTACCAGCTCCGTCTCGAGCCGGGCGCGGACCCGGCTCGGGTGGCGGCCCGGCTCGCGGCGGAGGGCCGCGGCCACCTGGACGTGCACACCGTGGCCAACCCGGCGGACGGACTGTCCCCGCTGCGCGCGGTGGTCCTCGGGCTGGTCGCGGTGCTGGCGCTGATCGGTCTGGTGGAGCTGCTGACGGCGATCGGCGGCACTGTCCGCGAGGGCGAGCGCGACCTGCTGGCGCTTAAGGCCGTCGGCCTGTCGCCCCGGCAGATCACCGCGGTCACGGTCACCGCCACCGCCGGTACGGCTCTGGCGGCGGTGCTCCTCGCCACCGCGCTGGGGCTGCCGCTGGCGCACTGGCTGATCGACGCCCAGGGCAGATCGAGCGGCATCGGCTCAGGAATCGCCCGCCTGCCCTCCCCCGCGCTGCTGGTGCTGCTCGGCACGGCCGCCGTGCTGGGCGCCGCCGCCCTGGCCGCCGTCCCGGCCGCCCGCGCGGCCCGCCGCCGCCTCGCGGACACCCTGAGCGCGGTCGCCTGAGCGGCGGGGTCACGGCTTTCACGGGCCGTTGGGGGCCTGTGGGTCGCACGGAGACCGCGGGAAGCGGACGGCGTGCTGCCGTCCGCTTCCCTGGTGCTCAACTGCGGCCGCGCAGCTCCCGGTAGGCGGCGACCAGGGCCTTCGTCGAGGGGTCGAGGCCGGGGACGTCGGCGCCCTCGGTGAGGGCGGGCTCGACGCGCTTGGCGAGCACCTTGCCGAGTTCGACGCCCCACTGGTCAAAGGAGTCGATGTCCCAGATCGCGCCCTGCACGAACACCTTGTGCTCGTAGAGGGCGACCAGCTGGCCCAGCACGGACGGGGTGAGCGCCCGGGCGACGATCGTCGTGGTGGGGTGGTTGCCCTGGAAGGTCTTGTGCGGGACGAGCTCCTCGGGCACGCCCTCGGCGCGCACCTCGTCCGGGGTCTTGCCGAAGGCCAGCGCCTGCGTCTGGGCGAAGAAGTTGGCCATCAGCAGGTCGTGCTGGGCGGCGAGCCGGTCGCTCAGCTCCTCCACGGGCTCGGCGAAGCCGATGAAGTCGGCGGGGATGAGCTTGGTGCCCTGGTGGATCAGCTGGTAGTAGGCGTGCTGCCCGTTGGTGCCCGGGGTGCCCCACACCACGGGACCGGTCTGCCAGTCGACCTCGCGTCCGTCCCGGCCGACGTACTTGCCGTTGGACTCCATGTCGAGCTGCTGGAGGTAGGCGGTGAACTTCGACAGGTAGTGCGAGTACGGCAGCACGGCGTGCGACTGCGCATCGTGGAAGTTGTTGTACCAGACCCCCAACAGACCCATCAACAACGGCGCGTTGGCCTCCGGCGGGGCGGTGCGGAAGTGGTCGTCGACGATCCGGAACCCGTCCAGCATCTCCCGGAACCGGTCCGGACCGATCGCGATCATCAACGACAGTCCGATCGCCGAGTCGTACGAGTACCGCCCGCCGACCCAGTCCCAGAACTCGAACATGTTCGCCGTGTCGATCCCGAACCCGGCGACCTTCTCCGCGTTCGTCGACAACGCCACGAAGTGCCGCGCCACCGCCTTCTCGTCCCCGCCCAGGCCCTCCAGCAGCCAGGCGCGGGCGGACGTGGCGTTGGTGACCGTCTCGATCGTGGTGAACGTCTTCGACGCCACGACGAACAGCGTCTCCGCAGGATCCAGATCACGGACCGCCTCGTGCAGATCGGCGCCGTCGACGTTGGAGACGAACCGGAACGTCATGTCCCGCGCGGTGTAGGCGCGCAGCGCCTCGTAGGCCATCGCCGGGCCCAGGTCCGAACCACCGATGCCGATGTTGACGACGTTGCGGATCCGCCGGCCCGTGTGACCCGTCCACTCACCGGAACGCACCCGGCGGGCGAAGTCGGCCATCCGGTCCAGCACCGCGTGCACGGCCGGGACGACGTTCTCCCCGTCGACCTCGATCACCGCGTCCCTGGGCGCCCGCAGCGCGGTGTGCAGCACCGCCCGGTCCTCGGTGGTGTTGATCCGCTCCCCGCGGAACATCGCGTCCCGCAACCCGAACACGTCCATGGCCGCCGCCAGTTCACGCAGCAGCCGCAGCGTCTCGTCGGTGACCAGATGCTTGGAGTAGTCGACGTACAGGTCACCGACCCGGAGGGTGTAGCCGGTGCCGCGGTCCGGGTCGGCCTCGAACAGCTCGCGCAGCCGCACCTCGCCGAGCTCCTCACGGTGCTTGGCCAGTGCGGTCCACTCGGGCGTCTGGTTGAGCCTGCTACGGCCCTCTGCGTTCATCTCGGACTTCAGCCTTCTTCCTTGGATGTCCCCGCTGTGCCGACTGATCCCAACCTAATTGATCAGTCGTACGGAGGACGGAAGAGTCCGGAGAGCGAACCGGCGGGACGGCAGGCGGAGGGCGCCCGGTATGCGCCAGGGGTCAGATCTCGCCCCGCAGCTTGGCGAGCGCCTCGGCGAGGATCGCCTCGCCGTCCGCATCGCTGCGCCGCTCGCGCACATAGGCGAGGTGCGTCTTGTAGGGCTCGGTGCGCGGCGGGTCCGGCGGGTTGTCACGGTCCTGCCCGGCCGGGAATCCGCAGCGGGGGCAGTCCCAGGTGTCGGGCACCTGCGCGTCGCTCGCGAAGCTCGGCTGTGTCTCGTGCCCGTTGGAGCACCAGAAGGAGATGCGCAGCCGCGGCGCGGACTCGCCGCGCTCGGCCTCGCCCATCGGCCCCGCCCCGACCCGGCTTCCCCGGATCGCGTTGCCACTTGCCACGGTCGTAACTCCCTGCGTAATGGTGCCGCGAAGCGAGTCGGCGTACCGCTTCGCTGCGAGCGCCTCAGTCTACGTAAGGCCCAACGCGCGTCCAGTGATAGGAGTTACCTGTCTCCGCATCCAGACGCAAGCCCCATGATAGGCCGCGCTCAGCTGCGCGTACCGAACATGGGGCGTTACGTGGGGAATACGGGCGGATCGCGCCGCGTGGGTCAGTTGTTCATCTTCATCGTGATGCCGAGCACCACGATGCACGCGAACCAGAGCAGACCGACCACGACCGTGATCCGGTCGAGGTTGCGCTCGGCGACCGAGGAGCCGCCGACGGACGACTGCATGCCACCACCGAACATGTCGGAGAGGCCGCCGCCCTTCCCCTTGTGCATCAGCACCAGCAGCATCAGCAGCAGGCTGAAGACGATCAGGGCGATGGAGAACCCCAGAACCACGGCTGGACCAACTTCCTCGGAAACGGATGGACGACACGGGGTCCAGCACGGGACTGGACCCCGCAAGAGTACGACGGATCAGCCCTGCGGCCTACTCCCGCTCCGGGGGTGCGCCCGCGGGCGGGCGCACCCCCGGCCGCTCACTGGTCGCGGAAGCGGATGATCTTCACGAACTCGTCGGCGTCCAGCGAGGCGCCGCCGACCAGGGCGCCGTCGATGTCGGGCTGCGCCATGATCTCGGCGACGTTGCCGGACTTCACGGAGCCGCCGTACTGGATGCGGACCTTGTCGGCCAGCTCCTGGGAGTACAGCTCGGCGAGCTTGCCGCGGACGGCCGCGCAGACCTCCTGGGCGTCCTCGGCGCCGCAGACCTTGCCGGTGCCGATGGCCCACACCGGCTCGTAGGCGATCACGACGGACTCGGCCTGTTCGGCCGGGACGTCCTTGAGACCGCCCTCGACCTGGGCGAGGGTGTGGGAGACGTGGTTGCCCGCCTCACGGACCTCCAGCTCCTCGCCGACGCACAGGATCGGGGTGATGTCGTGCTTGAAGGCGGCCTTCACCTTGGCGTTCACGATCTCGTCGGTCTCGGCGTGGTACTGGCGGCGCTCGGAGTGGCCGACCGCCACGTAGGTGCACTTCAGCTTGGCCAGCATGGGTCCGGAGATCTCGCCGGTGTAGGCGCCGCCGTCATGGGCCGAGATGTCCTGGGCGCCGTACTTGATCTTCAGCTTGTCGCCGTCGACCAGGGTCTGCACGGAGCGCAGGTCGGTGAACGGCGGCAGGACGGCGACCTCGACGGCCTCGTAGTCCTTGTCGGCCAGGGCGAAGGCGAGCTTCTGGACGTGGGCGATGGCCTCGAGGTGGTTGAGGTTCATCTTCCAGTTGCCCGCCATCAGCGGCGTACGGGTGGTCATTGAGGGTCAGTCCTCCAGTGCTGCGAGGCCGGGGAGCGTCTTGCCCTCGAGGTATTCGAGGGAGGCGCCGCCGCCGGTCGAGATGTGGCCGAATGCCTGCTCGTCGAAGCCCAGGGTACGGACCGCGGCGGCGGAGTCCCCGCCGCCGACCACGGTGAAGCCCGGGGAGTCGAGGAGGGCCTGGGCGACCGCCTTGGTGCCTTCGGCGTAGTCGGGGTGCTCGAAGACGCCCATGGGGCCGTTCCAGAAGACGGTGGCGGCGTCGGCGAGCTTCGAGGCGTAGAGCTTGCGGGTCTCCGGACCGATGTCCAGGCCCATCTTCCCGGCCGGCATGGCGTCCGCGGCGACGGTGTCGGGGTTGCCCGGCGCCTTGGCCTTCATGTCGGGGAACTCGCCGGCGACCAGGGTGTCGACCGGCAGCACCAGCTCGACGCCGCTCTTCTCGGCGCGCTCCAGGTACTCCTGGACGGCCGGGATCTGGTCCTCCTGGAGCAGGGACGAGCCGACCTCGTACCCCTTGGCCTTGAGGAAGGTGTACGCCATGCCGCCGCCGATGAGGATGCGGTCGGCCTTGCCGAGCAGCTGGTCGATGACGGCCAGCTTGTCGGAGACCTTGGCGCCGCCGAGGGCGACCACGTAGGGGCGCTTGACGTCGTCGGTGAGCTTCTTCAGCACGCCGACCTCGGTGGCGATGAGGTACCCGGCGTAGTGCGGCAGGCGGGCCGGGAGGTCGAAGACCGAGGCGTGCTTGCGGTGCACCGCGCCGAAGCCGTCGCCGACGTAGACGTCGGCGAGGGCGGCCAGCCGGTCGGCGAAGGCGCCGCGCTCGGCGTCGTCCTTGCTGGTCTCGCCCGCGTTGAAGCGCAGGTTCTCGACGACCGCGACCTGGCCGTCGGCGAGGCCTGCGACGGTCGAGGAGGCGGACTCGCCGACCGTGTCGGTGGCGAACGCGACGTCCGCGCCGAGGAGTTCACCGAGGCGCGCGGCGGCGGGGCCGAGCGAGAAGGCGGGGTCCGGGGCGCCCTTGGGGCGGCCCAGGTGCGAGGCGACGACCACCCGCGCGCCCGCGGCGGCGAGCGCCTTGACGGTGGGCAGTACGGCGCGGATGCGGCCGTCGTCGGTGATGGCGGTGCCGTCCAGCGGCACGTTGAGGTCGGCGCGGACGAAGACCCGCTTGCCCGCGACGCCTTCGGAGAGGAGTTCGTCGATCGTCTTCATAGGGGGCTCCCTGTCAGAGCAACGTGTTCAGCGACCTGTTCGCTCATGATCGCTCGTGATCGAAAGAGGGCGACCGTTCCGATACGTGCGTCAGGGCTCGGACGGCGCGTCGCCGCGCCGTCCGAGCCCTGCACTCATATCAGGCCGTCCGCTCCACGATCAGAGCTGGTTGCCGATGAAGACCGTCAGGTCGACGAGGCGGTTGCTGTAACCCCACTCGTTGTCGTACCAGCCGATGACCTTCACGTTCTTGCCCTCCTGGACCATGGTCAGGGAGGAGTCGAAGGTGCAGGACGCCGGGGCGTTGACGATGTCGGAGGAGACGATCGCGTCCTCCGTGTACTCCAGGTAGCCCTTCAGCTCGCCCTCGGCGGCCTTCTGGAAGGCGGCGTTGACCTCTTCCTTGGTGACCTCGCGGGAGAGCTCGACCACCAGGTCCGTGACGGAGCCGGTCGGGACCGGGACGCGCATGGCCATGCCGTCCAGCTTGCCCTTGAGCTGCGGCAGCACCAGGGCGGTGGCCTTCGCGGCACCGGTGGTCGTCGGGATGATGTTCTCGGCGGCGGCACGGGCGCGGCGCAGGTCCTTGTGCGGGAAGTCCAGGATGCGCTGGTCGTTCGTGTACGCGTGCACCGTCGTCATCAGACCCTTGACGATGCCGAAGTTCTCGTCGAGCACCTTCGCCATGGGCGCCACACAGTTGGTGGTGCAGGAGGCGTTGGAGATGACGTGGTGGTTCGCCGAGTCGTACTGCTCGTGGTTCACGCCCATGACGAGGGTGATGTCCTCGTTCTTCGCCGGGGCGGAGATGATGACCTTCTTGGCGCCGCCGGCGATGTGCTTCTCGGCGTCTTCCTTCTTGGTGAAGATGCCGGTCGACTCGATGACGATGTCGACGCCCAGCTCGCCCCACGGGATGTCGGCGGGGTTGCGCTCGGAGAGGACCTTGACCGTCTTGCCGCCGACGGTGATGGTGTCCTCGGTGTGCGAGACCTCCTGCTTGAGACGGCCCAGGACGGTGTCGTACTTCAGCAGGTGCGCGGTGGTCGCCGTGTCGCCCAGGTCGTTGACGGCCACGATCTCGATGTCGGCGCCCTGCTCCAGCAGTGCGCGGAAGTAGTTCCGACCGATGCGGCCAAACCCGTTGATGCCTACGCGGATCGTCACGAACCGATCTCCTCGTTGGTACGCCGGCTCTGACGCCGGCGAGCTGTATTTGGGATGTCCCCGACCACTGCCGACCCTACCTCTCCAGGGCCCCGGCCGTGACATCGAGTTGTCCCATACCCGGCAGTGCGGCCCGTACCCGCCAGTAGGGTACGGACCGCCCCAGGGCGACGGTCTTCAGTCACCCCTTTTCGCCGTCCGTGACCGGTTTCGCCGGCGCCGGTGTCACCCGCGGACGGCGGCCAGCGCCTTCCTCAGCAGAGCCGCCCGGTCGGCCGCCGAGGTGAGGTGCTCCAGGCCGAAGCCCAGCAGCACGGTGTCCTCCGTGGTGACCGCCGCGTACGTCCGGAACAGCTCCCCGGTGCGGGTCCAGTCCTTCAGCACGGCCGGGCTGCCCGGGGGCGGTCCGGAGGCCCGCCAGGCGCCCAGGGACTCCTCGAAGCCCTCGGTCTCGGTCACGGTCCCTCCCACGACCAGCGAGGCCTCGTCGGCGAGGACGCCCCGGCCGCCGCTGCCCGGGTCGGTGACGTAGGCGACCGACACCTCGGCCGTCCGGCCCGCGTAGGCGCTCAGGTCGAACTCCACCTGCTGCCAGCCGCCGGAGGACCCGGTGAGGCTGTTCCAGGCGCCGGTGGTGCCGGTGGCCGCGCAGCCGTCGCCGCCGAGGGTCAGGTAGTGCTCCAGCCAGGGGTGCCCGGCGAGGTAGAACCCGGCCGCGCACTCGGACGGCACGGTGGTGCGGGTGGCGCCGCCCGCCTCGGGCAGCGTCGTCCAGTCGTCGCCGCCGGCCGTGCGCGCCTCGACGATCACGTTGTCGTAGCCCGGCTCGGTGTCCCACAGCAGACGGGTGCGCAGCGTGGGCCGCTCGGCGGCGGTGACACCGGTGAGGTCGACGGTGCGGGTGAGGCGCTTGTAGCCGTCGTCGGTGTGCACGGCGGCCGCCATGAAGGAACCCGCGTAGGGCCCGTACGGGTTGACCGTGCCGGTGAACGACCCGGCGCCGGCGCTCGCGAACTGCGGGTACGTGGCGGGCGGCAGCTCGTCGGAGGTCAGGGCGTAGCTGCCGGGCCGGTCGAGCGGGTTCCCGGGCGCGTCGCCGAGCGGCCCGCCGGTGCCGGAGAGGCGTCCGGCGCCGGTGAACGCGGTGGCGCCGGAGGTGGCGGTGCGGGAGTAGGCGCCCAGGTAGTACTGGCTGAAGTCGTCGGACAGGACGCCGTCGCCGAGGTCGACGCTGCCACCGGCCTGCTCGCCCGCCTCGATCAGCCGGCCGCCCTCGTTGAGGTGGGCCCGCAGCTGGAGCTGGGTGGCGACGCCCGGGACGGCCGCCCCGGTGTGGTGGACGACGGTGCGGAAGTGGCTCAGCACGCCGAGCGCGTCCGGCGCGCCCTTCTCGGCCACGTCCCAGACGGCGGCGCTGCGGCCGTTCGCCCGGAGCGCGTCGAGGTAGGTCTTCGTGCCCGTGGCCTTCGCGCCCTCCTCGGACACGAGGAGGACGTCCGCGCGGGGCCGCTCGGCCACGGTGTAGGCGAAGGGCTTGCTCGACACCTTCTTGCCGCCGCGGGCCTTGCCGGTGAACCACACCTCGACCCGGTCGCCGGGCTCCCCGTGCCGGACCTTGGCGCGGTACTCGTCGAAGTAGAGGTCGTCCTCGCCGCCGTAGCGCTCGCCGCCCCGCCAGGGCCGGAGATCCGCGCTGTGGGTGCGGCCGCCGTTGACCCGGTACCGCAGCTCCTTGTCGCGCACCGCCTTGCGGGCCACGACGGAGACCTCCTGGTCCTCACCGCGCGCGTAGGACGTCGTGAAGGCCGCCGGGGTGAAGTCCGCGGCCTCCAGGCCGACCGCGGAGGACGGCCGGTCGGGGTGCGCGGCGCTCTCGGCGACGGAGAGCGCGAACGGGACGTTCTTGGCGAACTCCTGCTGGATCAGCTTCTCGTCGTCCGGGAAGGTGAAGATCGAACGGCAGTCGCCGGCCTCCCAGGCGTCGTCGGGGTCGTACGCGGAGGCGGTCTGACAGGTCGACATCTCCGGGGTGAACATCGCCATGCCGTTGACGTTGGCCGCGTGCCCGTCGGCCTCGCCGTTGGTGGTGTACAGCTCGGAGGAGAGCTGCGGGTGGTAGCCGGGGATCGCCGAGTTGTCCGGCGTGCCCGCGAGCGCCTTGTACAGCACGTCGTCGGGGGTCGGCGTGGCCACCTGCCAGCCGACCCCGTAGAGGAGCAGCTCGGCCGCGGAGTGGTAGTTGATGCCGTAGGTGAAGCCGATGCGCCTCTGGAAGGCGTCGATCGCCTTGGTCTCGGGCTCGGAGCCCGGGGAGGCGCCCCGGTAGGTCTGGCTGGAGGGGCTGGGCGAGGAGCCCTCGTCGTCGTAGCCCCACTTGTAGGGGAAGTTCCGGTTGAGGTCGACACCGTCGCCGGAGCCGATCTTCCCGTCGCCGTTGACGTCCCGCAGGTTCTTGCGCCACAGGCGGTTCGCGTCGTCGGCGAACGTGTAGTCGTATCCGTCGGGGTTGGCGGAGAGGACGAACCACAGCTCGGTGGTGTCGACGATCCGCTTGATCCGCCTGTCGGTCCGGTAGCGGTCCAGGTAGTGGTGCATCAGCCGGCGGGTCATCTCCGGCGTGATCCACTCACGGGCGTGCTGGTTGGCCATGTAGAGGACGGCCGGCCGGGAGCCGTCCTTGCTGGTGCGGGCGTGCTTGGTGAGCTTCAGGGCGAGGATGTCCTTGCCCTGGATCGTCTTCCCGATGGAGACGACCTTGGTGAGGGAGGGGTTGCGCTGCGCGGTGCGCAGGATCTCCTCCTTGAGGCCGCCCGTGCCGCTGTACGGCCGGAACACGCCCTCGGCGGCGTCCGCCACGCGCTTCTCGGCCCGGGCGGGAAGCGTGTGCTCGGTGAGGTCGACGCCCTGTTGCTCCAGCTTCCGGGCCTGGCCCTCGGTGAGGTACACCTCGACGGCGGCCGTGCCCCGCTCGGGCACCCGCTCGCCGAGTTCGTGACCGTCCTGCCCCGCCGCCAGCAGCAGGGGTACCTGCTGCCGTGTGACGTCGGCGCGGTAGACCTTGACCTCGCCGGGATCACCGGGCGAGGGCGGTGCGGGCTGTGCCTGGGCGACAGGTGCGAAGCCGGCTCCGCCGAGCAGGAGCGTGCCGACAGCGAGGATCGATCTCGCTCTTCGTCTCATGAGCCCCCCTGAAAGAGGTCCGCCACGGCGGCGAACAGATGCCAGGCTCATGACACAACATGATCGAGTCAAGGGCGCCGCCACGACACAAAAAACCGGCGCCGGTCACCCAAGTGGGCGGCGGCGCCGGTGTTCTGATCGGGTGTCGGTGGACGGTCGCCCGGCCGGGTCAGACGCCGATCTTGTCGTCCAGTTCCTCGCTGAGGTTGGCCTCCGTGCCCGGGATGCCGAGGTCCTGGGCGCGCTTGTCGGCCATGGCCAGCAGCCGGCGGATGCGTCCGGCCACCGCGTCCTTGGTGAGCGGCGGGTCGGCGAGCGCGCCCAGCTCCTCCAGGGAGGCCTGCTTGTGCTCCATGCGCAGCCGGCCGGCCGCGGCGAGGTGCTCGGGCACGTCGTCGCCGAGGATCTCCAGCGCGCGCTGCACCCGGGCGCCGGCCGCGACGGCGGCGCGGGCGGAACGGCGCAGGTTGGCGTCATCGAAGTTGGCCAGCCGGTTCGCCGTGGCGCGCACCTCCCGGCGCATCCGGCGTTCCTCCCAGGCCAGCACCGACTCGTGCGCGCCCAGCCGGGTGAGCAGCGCGCCGATCGCGTCGCCGTCCCGGACGACCACACGGTCCACGCCGCGCACCTCGCGCGCCTTGGCGGCGATGTGCAGCCGGCGGGCGGCGCCGACCAGGGCGAGCGCGGCCTCAGGACCCGGGCAGGTCACCTCGAGGGAGGAGGAGCGGCCGGGCTCGGTGAGGGAGCCGTGCGCGAGGAACGCGCCCCGCCAGGCGGCCTCGGCGTCGCAGGTGGCCCCCGAGACCACCTGCGGGGGCAGGCCGCGGATCGGACGGCCCCGGCCGTCCACCAGACCGGTCTGACGGGCGAGCTGGTCACCGCCCGCGACCACGCGCACCACGTAGCGCGAGCCGCGGCGCAGTCCGCCCGGCGCCATCACGATCAGTTCGGAGCTGTGGCCGAAGATCTCCAGGATGTCCCGCTTGAGCCGCCGGGCGGCCATGGCGGTGTCCAGCTCCGCCTCGATCACAATGCGCCCGCTGACCAGGTGGAGGCCGCCGGCGAACCGCAGAATGGCGGAGACCTCCGCCTTCCTGCAGCAGGTACGGGTGACGGGGAGCCGGCTGATCTCGTCCTTCACCGCTGCCGTCATCGCCATGGGCCGATCCTTCCATGCATCCGAAAAATACGGTCGTACGCGGCGGCCAACAGCTCCGGGTCGTGCCGGGGGCTTCCGTCGGGCCGGGCCACGGGGGCCAGCTCGACCGCGGCGCCGAACCGCTTGGCGGCATCGGTCAGCAAGTCGCGGTCGGGCACGGCGGCCTCGTCGGCCAGCACCACGTCCAGGGCGAGTTTAGGGGCGTGTCGCCCCAAAACCTCCAAATGACGCTGCGGGGAGAAGCCCTCGGTTTCTCCCGGCTGCGGGGCGAGGTTCAGCGAGAGTACCCGGCGCGCCTTCGTCTCGACGAGGGCGTCCAGCAGCTCCGGGACCAGCAGGTGCGGGATCACCGAGGAGAACCAGGAGCCGGGTCCCAGCACCACCCAGTCGGCGTCGAGCACCGCCGCGACCGCCTCGGGCACGGCCGGCGGGTCGTTCGGCACGAGGTGCACCGACTGCACCTCGCCGGGGGTGAGCGCCACGGTGGCCTGGCCGCGGACGGTGTCGATGTCGTCGGGGCGCTCCGGGTCGTGTCCCTTGACCAGCGCCTGGAGCTCCAGCGGCACGGCGGACATGGGCAGCACCCGGCCGTGCGCGCCGAGCAGCCGCCCCACCAGGTCCAGCGCCTTGACGTGGTCGCCCAGCTGCTCCCAGAGGGCGACGATCAGCAGATTGCCGACCGCGTGCTCGTGCAGGTCGCCCTTGGACTGGAAGCGGTGCTGGATGACGCGCGCCCAGGTCTGACCCCAGTCGTCGTCCCCGCACAGCGCGGCGAGCGCTTTGCGCAGGTCGCCGGGGGGCAGCACGCCCAGTTCGTCACGCAGACGGCCGCTGGAGCCGCCGTCGTCGGCGACGGTGACCACGGCCGTGAGGTCGCCGGTGATCCGGCGCAGGGCGGCGAGCGAGGCGGACAGGCCCATGCCGCCGCCGAGGGCGACGACCTTGGGCTGGGCACCCCTGCGGCGCGGGCGCGCGCCACGCGTCTCGGCCGGCCGGCCGGCGCGGCCCTCGGGGACCGCTCTGCGCAGCCGGCTCAGCCGCGGAGTACGTCGTGTCATTCCCGTCCCATGTCCCGGTGGACGACCACCGTCTCCACACCCTCCGCGGCGAGCCGGGCGGCGAGCTTCTCCGACATGGCGACCGAGCGGTGCTTGCCGCCCGTGCAGCCGACCGCGATGGTCACGTAGCGCTTGCCCTCACGGCGGTAGCCCGCGGCGACCAGGCGCAGCAGCTCGGCGTACCGGTCGAGGAACTCCTTGGCGCCGGGCTGGTTGAAGACGTACGACGCCACCTCCTCGTTGAGGCCGGTGTAGGGGCGCAGCTCCGGGATCCAGTGCGGGTTGGGCAGGAACCGCATGTCCACGACCAGGTCGGCGTCGACCGGCAGGCCGTACTTGAAGCCGAAGGACATCACGGTGGCCCGCAGCTCGGGTTCCTCCTCGCCGGCGAACTGCGCGTGCATCTTCGCGCGCAGCTCGTGCACGTTGAGCCCGGAGGTGTCGATCACCAGGTCGGCGTCGCCGCGCAGCTCGCGCAGCAGCTCCCGCTCGGCGGCGATGCCGTCGACGATCCGGCCGTCGCCCTGGAGCGGGTGCGGACGGCGCACCGACTCGAAGCGGCGCACCAGAGCCTCGTCGGAGGACTCCAGGAAGACCGTGCGACGGGTGACCCCGCGCGCGTCGAGGTCGGCGAGGGACTCGCGCAGGTTGTCGAAGAAGCGCCGGCCGCGGACGTCGACGACGACCGCGATCCGCGCCACGTTGCCCTGGGAGCGCGCGCCGAGCTCCACCATGGTGGGGATCAGCGCCGGCGGCAGGTTGTCGACGACGAACCAGCCGAGGTCCTCCAGACACTTCGCGGCCGTCGACCGGCCGGCCCCGGACATCCCGGAGATGATCACCAGCTCGGGGATGCCCACCTCGGGCACCCCGCCGTTGTCCTTGCCCGTCTTCACCTGTGCTCCGTTGTCCTGCCGGACGCCGGCGCGGGCCGTGGCCCCGCCTGCCTGCTGTGCCGCCCGGTCCCCGGGCCCTGTCTCGTGCTCGGTCATCGCTCCTGCCCCCGTCGTTCGTCCGGGGCGCCCGTGGACACGGGCTCCCCCGGAGAACCCGTCTGCTGCCCGGGTTCTTCCGTGTCATCCATGATCTCGCCCGTCGCCGTGTTCACGGCGGGGCCGCCGGGTGCGGCCTGGGCGAGAGCCGCGACGACCGTCTCGGCCGTCTTACGGCCTATGCCCGGAACGTCACAGATCTGATCGATTGTCGCCGACCGCAGCCGCTTCAACGAACCGAAGTGCTTGATCAGCGCCTGCTTCCGGGTCTCGCCGAGGCCGGGCACCTCGTCCAGAGGGCTGGAGCGGAAGCGCTTGGCGCGCTTGGCGCGCTGATAGGTGATCGCGAAGCGGTGCGCCTCGTCCCGGATGCGCTGCAGCAGGTACAGGCCCTCGCTCGTCCGGGGCAGCACCACCGGGTCGTCGTCCCCGGGCAGCCACACCTCCTCCAGCCGCTTGGCGAGACCGCACACCGCGATGTCGTCGATGCCCAGCTCGTCCAGCGCCCGCTGGGCCGCCGCGACCTGCGGCGCGCCGCCGTCCACCACGACGAGCTGCGGCGGGTACGCGAACCGCTTGGGGCGCCCGTCGTCCTCGGTGAGGGTGCTCGCGGGCGGCTCGGCGAGACCCTCGCCGTCCGTCCCCGCCTCCGGCACGGCGCCCGGCTCCGCCACGGCGCCCGGCTCCTCGCCGTCGGTCCACTCCCCCGTGCGCTCCTTCTCCGCCAGGTAGCGGCGGAAGCGGCGGGTGATCACCTCGTGCATGGACCGCACGTCGTCCTGGCCGGCGAAGCCCTTGATCTGGAAGCGCCGGTACTCGCTCTTGCGGGCCAGCCCGTCCTCGAAGACGACCATGGAGGCCACGACGTCGTCGCCCTGGAGGTGCGAGATGTCGTAGCACTCGATCCGCAGCGGTGCGCTGTCCAGGTCCAGGGCGTCGCTGATCTCCTCCAGCGCGCGCGAGCGCGTGGTGAGGTCGGAGGCGCGCTTGGTCTTGTGCAGCACGAGCGCCTGCTGCGCGTTGCGCTGGACCGTCTCCATCAGGGCCTTCTTGTCGCCGCGCTGCGGAACGCGCAGGGAGACGCTCGAACCGCGCCGCCCGGTGAGCCACTCCTGCACCGGCTCCACCGGGTCCGGCAGGGCGGGGACCAGCACCTCGCGCGGCACGGCGTCGCCGGTCTCCTCGCCGTAGAGCTGCTGCAGTGCGTGCTCCACCAGGGCGCCGGTGGTGATCTCCTCGACCTTGTCCGTGACCCAGCCGCGCTGGCCGCGCACGCGCCCGCCGCGCACGTGGAAGATCTGGACGGCGGCCTCCAGCTCGTCCTCGGCGACCGCGATCAGGTCCGCGTCGGTGGCGTCCGCCAGCACCACCGCGTTCTTCTCCATGGCCTTCTTCAGCGCGCCGATGTCGTCGCGCAGGCGCGCGGCCCGCTCGTACTCCATCTCCTCGGCCGCCTCCGCCATCTGCCGCTCCAGACGGCGCAGATAGGTGCCGGTGCGGCCGGCCATGAAGTCGCAGAACTCCTCGGCCAGCTCCCGGTGGTCCTCTGCGGAGATCCGCTCCACGCAGGGCGCCGAGCACTTGCCGATGTAACCGAGCAGGCAGGGGCGGCCGGTGCGGGCGGCGTTCTTGAACACGCCCGCCGAGCACGTGCGCACCGGGAAGACGCGCAGCATCAGGTCCACGGTGTCGCGGATCGCCCACGCGTGCGCGTACGGGCCGAAGTAGCGCACGCCCTTCTTCTTGTGACCGCGCATCACCTGCACGCGCGGGTACTCCTCGTTCATCGTCACCGCGAGGTACGGGTAGCTCTTGTCGTCGCGGTACTTGACGTTGAACCGGGGGTCGAACTCCTTGATCCAGGAGTACTCCAGCTGCAGTGCCTCGACCTCGGTCGAGACCACCGTCCACTCCACGGACGCGGCCGTGGTCACCATCGACCGGGTGCGCGGGTGCAGCCCGGCCAGGTCCTGGAAGTAGTTCGCCAGGCGCTGGCGCAGGCTCTTCGCCTTCCCGACGTAGATCACCCGGCGGTGCTCGTCGCGGAACCGGTAGACCCCCGGCGAGTCGGGGATCTCACCTGGTCTGGGGCGGTAGCTGGAGGGGTCGGCCATGCAACACACCCTACTGGCGGACACCGACAGCACGGCGGGGGCCGGGGACGGCGGAGGTGGGGGTCCGGGGTGGTCGCGGAGGGCGCGGGAGGCGGTCCCGTGCAGCCCGGGAGGCGGGTCCGTCGGGACTGATACGGGCCGGATGGGTTACGGCGGCCGGTAAGCGGGAAGGTGGGGGGTCCGTGCTTCGGGCGATCACCGGGGCCGGCGGACGGGCCGCAGCGGCGGTCCGCCCGGCGGTCCGCACCGGCATTCCGGCCGGTGGTCCGAGGCGGTCGTGACAGCGGGCACCCACGTGGCCGCGAGTCGGGAGGTCGTATGCGACAGACGCGGATCGAGAAAGCACGACGGCCGGCCCGGTACCGCCGGTACACGGACGAGACGGCCGCCTTCCCCGAGTCCCTCGACCCGCGCGACCCCGACATCGTGCGCGCGAAGCGCCTCCGGGCCGCCGACTCGCGGCTCCGCGGCCGGAACCGCACCGACGGGGCCTGATCCCCGGACGCGCCCACGTCGCGCCCCGGACGAAGAACCACGAAGACGACGAAGACCGCGCACAACCGCCAAGAACCACGAAGAAGAACATCCCGTACGCGTCCCAGGGGGCCGTACCGGCCGCACGGCCGGTACGGCCCCCTCGCGTGTGCCGCTCTTGCCGCCAGACGGTTGTCGGGACTTGGTCAACACGCTTCAATGCGGAGGAACTCGGGGCGCTGAACGACGGCGTACGCATGTGAAGACCGCGCCGTGCCGACGGGGGCGGGCCCCCGGGATGCCCCTGCGAACGGTCTGACCAGCCGTTGTGACCTTCACAGAAAGGCCCCTGCATGCCGCACGCCACACCGCACGCGGACGCCGCCACCGCAGAACTGGACTCGGTCCTGCGCGGCGGCCCGTTCCACGTCGCCCTGCGCGCCGCGATCGCCGCGCGGGGACTGCCGTTGCAGCGGGTGCAGCACCACCTGTCGCGCCACGGCGTGAGGGTGGGCGTCACCAGCCTGAGCTACTGGCAGCAGGGCGCCCGCCGCCCGCAGCGCCCGGAGTCGCTGCGCGCCGTACGGGCGCTGGAGGAGATCCTTCAGCTGCCGGAGGAGTCACTGATCCGTCTGCTCGCCGAGACGGACGACCGGGCCGGGGACCGCCGCTCCGCCGGCCGCTCCTACCGCTCCCTCGTCGAGGCCTCGGGCGTCCTGGACAAGCTGCTGGCCGAGTTCGGCACCCCGCGCGACGGCGGGCTGCACACCCTGGGCCACCACGAGCGGGTGCGCATCGGCGCCCGCCGGGAACTGGCGCAGCGCGAGTCCCACCACATCGTGCGCGCGCACCGCGACGGCGTCGACCGCTACGTCGCCGTCCACCACGGCGGCCCGGGCGCCGACCCGGAGCGCATGCACGTCCGCGCCCTGGAGAACTGCCGCATCGGCCGCGTACGCCGGCACCACGACACCGGCGTCCTCGCGGCCGAGCTGCTCTTCGACCTCGGGCTGCGCGCCGGCGACACCTTCCTCTTCCGGTACACCGTGGAGGACGGCACGGCCGGCGTCTGCCGCGAGTACGTGCGGGGCGCGGACTCCCCCGGCGGCCAGTACGCGCTCCAGGTCTGCTTCGACACCGCCGCACTCCCGGTGCGGTGCCACCGCTTCACCCAGCACTCCGCCGCTGCCCCGCGCGGAGGCCGCCAGGAACTGCCCCTCAGCGCGCGGCACCGCTCGGTGCACCTGGTGGAACCGCGCCTGCGGGCGGGCTACGTGGGGATCGCCTGGGACTGGGAGTGATCCGGCCGAAACCCCGGTGACCCGGCCGCGCGTCAGTCGCGGGGCCTGGCGACCAGGGTGCCGTTCCTCACCTCGACGGCCAGCGGCTTCAGGGGCGCCACGGCCGGCTCACGCAGCACCTTCCCCGTGGTGACGTCGAACTCGCTGCCGTGACACGGGCAGACCAGCCTGGTCCCGTCCAGCTTGTTGATGGGGCACCCCGCGTGCGTGCACACGGTGTTGTACGCGGTGAGGGAACCGTCCTCGCCCCGGCTGACGACCACGTTGTGGTCCCGGTAGAGCTTCGCGCCACCCGCGGCCACCTCGCTCTCCGGGCCCAGCTCGACGGGCCCGGCCAGCGGGGCCGACCTGTCGTCGCCGCCGCCCCCGCACGCGGTGAGTCCCAGCCCTACGACGGGTGTGAGGGCCGCGCCTCGCAGGACGGTCCGGCGGGTCGCGGCGGGTCGGGCGGACATGCGGGCTCCCACGGTTCGTACGCGGTGGACGACTGTTCACCGGGACGATACCGGGGGCGGTGGGGCGGATCGCGGGTGGGTGGGGGTGTGCGCCGGGACGCGAAGGAGGTCCGCGTGGACCGCTCGCGTGAGCGTGTGAGTAAACGCTCGCGCAAGCGCTGACGTAAGCGATTGCGCGAGGCGGAGCGCAAAGGCTTGCGTAAGCGCTCGCGTAAGCGTTCGCGCAAACGCTCGCGTAAACGCTTACGCAAGCGTTTACGACCGCCACTCCCATGCGATACGGTCCCCACCCGAGCCCGCTCAGAGGCCCCGCACGAAGGAGAACGGACGACGATGGCGACCATGGCGGATGTGGCGCGCAGCGCCGGAGTCTCCATCGCGACCGTCTCGCATGTGCTGAACGGCACCCGCCCGGTGCTGCCCCACACCCGCCAGGCCGTCCTGGACGCCGTGGAGAAGCTCGGTTACACCCCCAACACCCTGGCCCGCTCGCTGGTCACGGCCCGCACCCGGTCGATCGGGCTCGCGGTGTCGACGATCAGCAACCCGTACTTCACGGAGATCCTCCAGGGCGTGGAGGCGGCTGCCCTGGAACGCGGGTACAGCCTCCTCATCGCCGATCCGCACGACGACCCGGCGCACGAGCGCAAGGTCGTCCAGCTGCTCCACGAGCGCCGGGTGGAGGGCATGATCGTGGCGCCCTCGCCCGAGCCCGGCGACCTCCTGGCCTACCTGAGGCGGCACCAGGTGCCGGCCGTGTTCCTGGACCGGCTGGTCGGCCCGCCCGCCGGGGACGAGCCGCCCCTCTTCGACCAGGTCTGCGCCGAGAGCACCGAGCCGACCGCCGGCCTGGTCACCCATCTCGCCGGTCTGGGTCACCGCCGAATCGGTCTGGTGGCCGGATTGCCCGGGCTCAGCACGACCGCCGAGCGGATCACCGGTTACCGGCACGGGCTGGCGGCTGCGGGGCTGCCGTTCGACGAGCGGATCCTGGTGCACGGCGACTCGGAGGCCGCGGGGGGCGAGCGCGCCACGGCCGAGCTGCTGCGCCTCGGTTCGCGCCCCACCGCGCTGATCACCGCCAACAACGCCATGACCATCGGCGCGCTGCGCGCCCTGCACACCCACGGCCTGTCCGTGCCCGGGGACATCGCCCTGTGCTGCTTCGACGACTTCGCCTGGGCCGACCTCTTCTCGCCCCGCCTCACGGCCGTGTCCCAGCCGAGCCGCGACATCGGCGCGCGGGCCGTCCGGATGCTGCTGGACCGTCTCGCCGACCCGGACCGGCCGACCCGTACCGAACGCCTCCCGTGCACCTTCGTGCACCGCACCTCCTGCGGCTGCCGGGAAGAAAGGAACCCCTCGTGATCGTCGTAGCCGGTGAGGCACTGATCGACCTGGTACCGCAGGGGGCGGGTGCGCTCGCCGCGCTGACGCCCGCGCTCGGCGGCGGTCCCTTCAACACGGCGGTGGCCCTCGGCCGCCTCGGCTCCCCCACCGCGTTCTGCTCCCGGGTGTCACGGGACGCGTTCGGGGAGGCGCTGCTGGAGCGGCTGCGGGAGACCGGTGTGGACGTGGCGCCGGTGCAGCGGGGTGACGAGCCGACGACGCTCGCCGTCGCCACGCTCGGCGCCGACGGCTCGGCGGCCTACTCGTTCTACGTGGAGGGCACGGCGGACCGGCTGTTCGGCAAGCCCGAGGCGCTGCCCGCCGGCACCCGCGCGGTGTCCTTCGGGACCTGCTCCCTCGTGCTGGAGCCGGGTGCGAGCGCGTACGAGGCGCTGCTGCGCGAGGCGTCGGCGCGGGGCGTGTTCACGGCGCTCGACCCCAACATCCGGGCGGGGCTGATCGCGGACGCCGACGCCTACCGGGCCCGGTTCAGGAGCTGGCTGCCGTCGGTGTCGCTGCTGAAGCTGTCCGCGGAGGACGCCGAGTGGCTCGGCGGGTCGCCGCGGGAGTGGCTGGCGGCGGGTCCCGCGGCGGTCGTGGTCACCCGGGGCGGGGACGGGCTGACGGCGTACACCCGTGACGGCGCCGAGTACGCGGTGCCGGGTGAGCGTGTCGTGGTGGTGGACACCATCGGCGCGGGCGACACGGTGAACGCGGCCCTGCTGCACGGGCTGTCCGAGCGGGACGCGCTGAGCGACGAGGGCGTGGCGGCGCTCGGCGCCGAAGGCTGGGAGAGACTGCTGCGTTTCGCGGCGCGCGCGGCGGCGGTCACCTGCTCCCGCGCCGGTGCGGAGCCTCCGTACGCCCACGAGCTGGAGGCGTGGAGAACCGCCTGACGCACGTGTGCCGTGCCGCGGAGGCTGTCCTCCGCGGCACGGCACACGGGTGAGCGGGCGGGCCGGTCAGGCCTTGGTGCCGCGCGTCGTCTTCTTCGCGACGGTCTTCCCGGCCGTCTTCTTGGCGGTGGTCGTGACCGTCTTGGTGGTGGTCTTCTTCGCCGTCGACCGGGCGGCGACCGTCTTCTTCGCCGCCTTGCGCGGGGCGCGCATCTGCGGGGCGTCGCTGATCCGCTCCGCGCCCAGGATCTCCCGCAGGAACTTGCCGGTGTGGCTGGCCGGCACCCCGGCGACCTGCTCGGGCGTGCCCTCCGCGACGACGAGGCCGCCGCCGGCGCCGCCCTCGGGGCCCATGTCGACGACCCAGTCGGCCGTCTTGATGACATCGAGGTTGTGCTCGATGACGATCACGGTGTTGCCCTTGTCGACCAGGCCGGACAGGACCGTCAGCAGCTTGCTGATGTCCTCGAAGTGCAGACCGGTCGTCGGCTCGTCGAGGACGTACACCGTGCGGCCGGTGGAGCGCTTCTGCAGCTCGCTGGCGAGCTTGACGCGCTGTGCCTCGCCGCCGGACAGGGTGGTCGCGGACTGGCCGAGCCGGACGTAGCCGAGGCCGACGTCGTTGAGCGTCCGCAGGTGGCGGGAGATCGCCGGGACCGCCTCGAAGAAGTGCATGGCCTCTTCGATCGGCATGTTCAGCACGTCGGCGATGGACTTGCCCTTGTAGTGGACCTCCAGCGTCTCCCGGTTGTAGCGGGCGCCGTGGCAGACCTCGCAGGGGACGTAGACGTCCGGCAGGAAGTTCATCTCGATCTTGATGGTGCCGTCGCCCGAGCAGTTCTCGCAGCGGCCGCCCTTGACGTTGAAGGAGAAGCGGCCCGGCATGTAGCCGCGGACCTTCGCCTCCGTCGTCTCCGCGAACAGCTTGCGGATGTGGTCGAAGACGCCCGTGTACGTCGCCGGGTTGGACCGGGGGGTGCGGCCGATGGGCGACTGGTCGACGTGGACGACCTTGTCGACGAGGTCGTCGCCCTCGACGCGCGTGTGCCGGCCGGGCACGCTGCGCGCGCCGTTCAGCTCGCGGGCGAGGTGCGTGTACAGGATGTCGTTGACCAGCGTGGACTTGCCGGAGCCGGACACGCCGGTGACCGCGGTGAACACGCCCAGCGGGAAGGACACGTCGATGTCCCGCAGGTTGTTCTCCCGGGCGCCGCGCACCGTGATGCGGCGCGACGGGTCGTGCGGGCGCCGGATGTCGGGCAGCGGGATCGCCTTCTTGCCCGACAGGTACTGGCCGGTCTGCGACTCGGCGTTGGCGAGCAGCTCCTTGAGGGAGCCGCTGTGCACGACCTTGCCGCCGTGCTCGCCGGCGCCGGGGCCGATGTCGACGATCCAGTCGGCGACCTTGATGGTGTCCTCGTCGTGCTCCACGACGATGAGCGTGTTGCCCATGTCGCGCAGCCGGACCAGGGTCTCGATCAGCCGGTGGTTGTCACGCTGGTGCAGACCGATGGACGGCTCGTCGAGCACGTAGAGCACGCCGACGAGGCCGCTGCCGATCTGGGTGGCCAGACGGATGCGCTGGGCCTCGCCGCCAGAGAGGGTGCCCGCTGCGCGGTTCAGCGAGAGGTAGTCCAGGCCGACGTCGACCAGGAAGCGCAGCCGCTCGTTGACCTCCTTGAGGACGCGCTCGGCGATCTTCTTGTCACGGGCGGTCAGCTTCAGCTCGCCCAGGAAGTCCGCGCAGTCGCTGATGGACATCGCGGAGACCTCGGCGATGGACTTGCCCATGACCGTGACGGCGAGGACGACCGGCTTGAGGCGCGTGCCCTCGCAGGAGGGGCAGGGCACCTCGCGCATGTAGCCCTCGAAGCGCTCGCGGCTGGCGTCGCTCTCGGCCTCGCTGTGCCGCCGCTTGACGAACGGCACCGCGCCCTCGAAGGCCGTGGTGTAGCGCCGCTCGCGCCCGTAGCGGTTGCGGTAGCGGACCTCGACCTGGGTCTTGTGGCCGTGCAGCAGGGCCTTCTTGGCGCGCTGCGGCAGGCCGGCCCACGGGATGTCCGTGCGGAAGCCCAGCGCGTCCGCGAGGGCGCCGATCAGGCGGTCGAAGTAGTCCTTGGTGTGGCCGTGGGACCACGGGTGGATGGCACCCTCGTCGAGGCTCTTGTCCGGGTCGGGGACGATCAGCTCGGGGTCGACCTCCATGCGCGTGCCGATGCCGGTGCACTCGGGGCAGGCGCCGAAGGGCGAGTTGAAGGAGAACGAGCGGGGCTCCAGCTCCTCGAACGACAGGTCGTCGTACGGGCAGTAGAGGTGCTCGGAGTACATGCGCTCGCGTTCGGGGTCGTCCTCGGGGAGGTCGACGAAGTCGAGCACGACCATGCCGCCGGACAGCCCGAGGGCGGTCTCCACGGAGTCGGTGAGACGGCGCTTGGCGCCGTCCTTGACGGTGAGGCGGTCCACGACCACCTCGATGGTGTGCTTCTCCTGCTTCTTCAGCGTGGGCGGGCTGGACAGCTGGACGGTCTCGCCGTCCACCCGCGCGCGGGAGTAGCCCTTGGTCTGGAGGTCGGAGAAGAGGTCGACGAACTCGCCCTTGCGCTCGCGCACCAGCGGGGAGAGCACCTGGAAGCGGCTGCCCTCCGGCAGCTCCAGGACCTTGTCGACGATGGCCTGCGGCGACTGGCGGGAGATCGGGCGGCCACACTCGGGACAGTGCGGCTTGCCGATGCGCGCGAAGAGCAGACGCAGGTAGTCGTAGACCTCGGTGATGGTGCCGACCGTGGAGCGCGGGTTGCGCGAGGTGGACTTCTGGTCGATGGAGACCGCCGGGGACAGGCCCTCGATGAAGTCGACGTCCGGCTTGTCCATCTGGCCGAGGAACTGCCGGGCGTAGGAGGAGAGCGACTCGACGTAGCGCCGCTGCCCCTCGGCGAAGATGGTGTCGAAGGCCAGCGAGGACTTGCCCGACCCCGACAGGCCCGTGAACACGATGAGCGAGTCGCGCGGGAGGTCGAGCGAGACGTTCTTGAGGTTGTGCTCGCGCGCTCCACGGACGATGAGACGGTCGGCCACGCCGGTCCGCACCTTTCTTGAGGGAAGTGACAGGGGCGGGGCCCCCGTCCTTTTCAGACTAGGGGGAGCCACTGACAACGCCGGTTCGGATTCACGGATAGTCAACAAACCCCGGCTCTCCAGCATGCCCGACGCCGCGTCCGACCTTATAGCACGTGCATTCGATTTTGCCGACCGGTTCACCTCCTTCACCCGAAGGTGTGACGCGGCTAGGGTCGGCGGCATGATTGATCACGCTGATGACCTGGCGTCTGTACACGCCGCTACCGAGCGGCTGCTCCACGCGGTCGGCGCACTGGACAACGCGGCTGTGACCCAGTCGTCACGCCTGCCCGGCTGGACCCGCGGTCATGTGCTGACCCACCTGGCCCGCAACGCTGACGCCCTGGTGAACGTCTTCGAGGGCCGCCCCATGTACGCCTCCGCCGAGGCCCGGGACGCCGACATCGAGGCGGGCGCCGCGCGCCCCCTGGACGAGCAGATCGCGGACGTGCGGGAGAGCGCGGAGCGCTTCCGCGCGGCGGCCGCGGTCCCGGCGGACTGGTCCCGCACCGTCGAACTGCGCAACGGCGTCACCGACCGCGCCGAGCGGGTGCCGTTCCGGCGCTGGATCGAGGTGGAGCTGCACCACGTCGACCTGGGGATCGGCTACGAGCTGGAGGACCTGCCGGCCGGCTTCACCGACCGGGAGATCGCGTTCCTCGCCGCGCGTTTCAGCGGCCACCCCGAGGTGCCCGCCACCACCCTGTCGGCCGCCGACGGCCGCACCTGGACGACCGGCGGCGGGGCGGACGGCGGCCCGGTCAGGGTCGAGGGGACGCCCGCCGGTCTGCTCGGCTGGCTCGCCGGACGCCGGGACGGCGGCGCCCTGACGGTGAAGGGCGGGGACCTCCCGAAGCTCCCGCCCCTGTGAGCACTGTCCGGCGCCGGATCCGGCGCTAGGCTGACGCTCATGACGTACAGCGGGCGGGTGTCGGTCGGCGGGGCGGCCGACGTGCACGAACTCAAGGACCTGATGATCACCAAGGTCGCGGTCGGCCCCATGGAGAACAACGCGTACCTGCTGCGCTGCCGGGCCACCGACGAGCAACTGCTGATCGACGCGGCGAACGACGCCGGCACGCTGCTGGGCATGATCGGTGACGACGGCATCGCGTCCGTCGTCACCACCCACCGGCACGCCGACCACTGGCAGGCGCTCGCGGAGGTCGTGGCCGCCACCGGCGCCCGCACCTACGCGGGCCGGTACGACGCCGAGGGCATCCCGGTGCCGACCGACACACCGGTCGACGACGGCGACGTCATCCGGGTCGGCCAGGTCGAGCTCACCGCCCGCCACCTCGTCGGCCACACCCCCGGCTCGATCGCCCTCGTCTACGACGACCCCCACGGGCATCCCCATGTGTTCACCGGGGACTGTCTGTTCCCAGGGGGTCCTGGTCGGACAACACGGCCGGAGGAGTTCAACTCCTTGATGGACGGCCTGGAGACCAAGGTGTTCGACGCCCTGCCCGACGAGACGTGGGTCTACCCCGGCCACGGCAATGACACCACCCTCGGCACTGAGCGGCCCCACCTCGCGGAGTGGCGCCGACGGGGCTGGTAACCGTGCGATGACCCCGGAGACACGCTCGGGGAGCCACGATTGCAGCGGGGCTCGGGACAGAAGGACTGGCTCCCCCGGAGGGGATCTCGGGCCGTGGTGTCACGATGCCGGGCGGTTGGGGGCCGTCATGCCTGGGCGGCCTCGACCTGCCGGTTCAAGGGACTGATCACGGCCGTTTGCTGCTGCTGACGACCCGGATGGTCAGTCCGGCGATCCTGCGCAGTGCGGACAGGTCGGGCGCGGTCCCGTCGAGGTGCTCGATGGTGAGCTCGGTGAGCGAGGGGAAGACCCGCGCGAGATCTTCGGTGGAGCCGCATCTGCGCACCCTCCTCAGGGTCAGATGGCGTATCCCCCGCAGAGTTTTGCGTTCCACGGGCTTGTCCGTGACGAGCAGCGGTTCGTCGAACTCCGGCAGGCCGAACGGGACCGGGAGCCTCAGCGAGTCGATGGCCAGGTCGAGGCTGTTCAGAGCCGGGGCGCGCGAGGCCGCCAGGAGCACCGAGAGGGCGTCGCAGTCGTCCTGCACGACGAGCTCGCGCAGGGCGGGCCATTCCGACAGGTCGTTGATCACGGTGGTCTTCTGGCTCGCCACCGTGAGCCTCTCGACCGTCGGGTGCCCGGAGGGCAGGGGGATGTTGCTGTCGAGGAGGGGGCCCGTCACCGACAGGGAGGTCAGCTGGTCGAGTCGCCGCAGATGGGCCAGCTCGGACTTCTCGATCTCGAAGAGCTCCAGGTCGAGCGAGTCGAGCGGCAGTCCCTCGAGTGCGGACAGCTTCCTGACCCGCGGGCAGCCCGACAGCGACAGGGAGGACAGCCCGGACAGCTTGCGGACGAAGGAGAGATCGTGCAGCAGGGAGTTGCCCAACACCTTGAGCTGCCGAATGCCGCTGTGCGGCAGAATCCTCGCGAGTTCGGCACTGCCGGCGTGCAGATCGAGGGCCACCAGGCCGGTGGGACCGCAGTGCCGCAACGCCGTCGCCATGGCGGTGGTGACCACGGTCACCATCTCGTTCTCCAGCGACATGTGCGCGAGGACCTCACGAGCGTAGTCCTCCTCCGGGTAGCGCGGCCACGCGTTGATCAGCAGGCGACGGACGGCGGGTGAGGGGTGCCGGGCGAACCGGCGCAGCAGTGGCAGAGAGGCCGCACCGCCGATGTCGCGGGCCAGCTGGACGACAGCCATGGCCTCGGTGTCGTCCAATTCCTCCGGGCCGGGCGCCAGATCGAGGACGTAGGAGCCGAGGGAGGCGAGCTTGGCGGCCGCGGTGGCGTCGGAGGGCGGGAGCAGTGAACGGATACGGTGCGCGATCCGCTCCCGCACCTCCTCCTCCAGCACCACCGCGCTCAGCGCGCACCGGGCCGCCAGCACATGGATGTCGCCCCGCTTCCGCGGGTCCACGGCGGTGTCGCCCCTGTCGATCAGCCCCTCGATGAGCCTGCGGATCTCGCCGCGGTTGCAGTGGCCCACGGCCAGCAGGGTGATGTCCTGCCATTCCTCCTTGTCCGCGTTCCGCAGCAGCTCGCCCAGGCCGTCGCTCTCCTGGATCTCCTTCGCCGCCAGATAGTCCTGAAACGTGCGGTGGATGAACTGCACGGCGCTCTCGCTGCGTTCTTGGAGCAGCCCGCTGCGGTTGAGCAGATGAGTCAGTACGGCCTCCGGGGAGCCCTGCTTGCGTACCCGCGGCATGCCGCGCATGGCGAGTTCGATCTGGTGCAGTGCCTGGGCGGGGCTGAACTCGGCGTATCCGCCTCGGGCCAGCCAGGCCGCGATCCGCTGGAGCAGTTGCTGGTGCTCCTCGACCCCAAGGACGATGCCCTCCGGTGCGCCGACCCTGCGCAGCGTGTCGCGGCTGCCCAGCAGCATGGTGAGCGAGGCGTTGTAGAGCGACCAGCGGGTCTCCGGCAGGAAGCCCCTCCGGCGCCGGTGCAGCGCGCAGACGACGGCTGCCAGCAGGGGGCTGCGGGAGAGGTGGAGCAGGGTCGGATTCTGGGCTAGCTCCTGTTCCAGACCGCGTTCCAGGTCGCGAAGGTTCTGGTCCTCCGTGGCGGCCCGGTGGGTGTCGCGGAAACCGGCGCACTCGAGGCGGGCGGCGGCATGCCAGGCACGGGAGAAGGCCAGGACGTCCTCGTCGCGCATGGGCAGCAGCCGCAGTTCCTCGAAGTTCTCGGCGCTGAGCCAGTCGGCGGCCACCGCGAGAGGGCGCACGGTGACCAGGCAGCGGTTGTGCGGGTACATCACCAGCAGGTCGGTCAGGCGGCGCCGGGCCTCCTCCCGGTCGGCCGGCGGAACCTCGTCCATGCCGTCGACGAGGAGAAGGGCCCGGCCCGCCTCCAGGACGCGACGGGCCCACCCTTCGGGGACCCCGTCGATCTGCAGCTCCGCGACCGTGGCGAGCTCATGGGGCTTGGGGAAGGCCATGCCCCGGGCCGGCAGGCTGCGCATGGGGACGACGAAGGGCACCAGGTGGTTCAGTTCGGCGAGCTCGTGACCGAGCGCACCGCAGGCGGCGTGCGAAGCGAGCCACCACACCAAGGTGGTCTTGCCGGCGCCGGCCTCGCCGCGCAGCACGGTCCGCGGGCGATCGGCGAGGAGTTCGTTGATCCGGCGCGGCGCGGCGACCGATCGGTTCACGGCGGCGTTCTCGCGTGCCCCCGGCGCGGAGATCGCCTCCAGGCTCAGATACGCCGTGTCGAGGTCCCAGTTGGTCTCCGTGGTGCCCAGTTCGTCGATGCCGAAGATCTCGATCTTGCGGTAGCGGGCGCGCAGGGCGTGTGCGTAATGACGTTCGAATTGCTCGTCGCGGCTGTGGTCGCCGGGTGTCACCGACTCCACGACCGGCGGGATGTGGCCCGGTTCGGCTCCCGCCACATGGTGAGGGAAGCCCGCTGCCCGGAGCACCTGCTCCACCGGGACCGCCTCGACGCGTCGGTGGCCGCGTCCCCGCGGTATCTGGGTGACCACTCCGATCAGCACCGCGCCGGCGAACACGGGCGCACCGGACAGCCCGGCCAGGGGTGACTCGCCGGGCGCGGGGTCGGCCACCGGCGCCCGGTCGAACTCGACGACGAGTGTGGATCTGATCCGTCCCGCCATGGGCAGCACGGTGCCCGTGAGCTGGTCGTACTCGAGATGACCTGTGGGGCCGAACCGCTGCACGGCGGGAAAGCCGACGACCTGGCAGCCCGGCAGCGGGTCGGGCGCGCCGAGGGCGCCCCAACGCAGCCTGGGCAGCTCCCACCGCTCGGGGTCCACCAGTTCCTCACCGGTCAGCAGCAGGGCCACGTCGCTGTCGTCGTCCCGCCACACGGTGCGCGCGGGCAAGGGCTGTTCGCTCTGCGGATGGACGGCGCGGATCCACTCCTGGCCCCACAGCACATGCGCACTGGTCAGGACGAGCCGGGGCGTCAGCATGACGCCGGTGCCCTGCGAGCCGGCCAGGATCGCGACGATCCGGTCAACCGCCGACCGCAGCATCACGGCGCGGAACGGGTGCCACGGCCGAAGGTGTCGGCGCTGCCCTCTGTCTCGTTGCGGATCTTCAGCGGTGCGCCGCTGCGGGCGTCCTGCGCCCGCAGGGTGAAGGAGACTTTGTGGGTACGAGTGTTGCCGTACGCAGCGTCCGCAGCCGCGTCGACGACCCAGGCCCGGACCTTCGACCCGGCCTTGGCCTCCTTGCGGATCTCGACGGTGAACTCCATCTGGATGTCCCCCACTTCGAAGACAACGTCCTGCCCCGTGGAGCGTCGTGCCGCGGTCAGCAGCTCGTCGCGGATGCTCTGCACGGCGTCCGCGAGCTCGATGTGGGGGTCGTCGTTCGAAGTGCCCATGAAGTTTCCCTCCCGTAACGCGTCAAGGGGCCGGTCCCCGAAGGTACCGGCCCCACGGGGGACGCGTCCGCCGTGTTGGCAGAGTTCTTACCGGCACCCCCAGTTCGTCCCCGACGCGCACCCGTACATCTCGCTCGGCCACAGGTCGTCACTCCTGCCCGAGCTGACCGGCTGTGACCCCCGCGGCTGGTGAGTGGGCGGCAGGCCCTGCGTCACGCCTCGGCCAGGCCCGGGCCGGCCAGCGCCGCGATCCGCTCCACCGCGAACACGTACCCCTGGACGCCGCATCCCGCGATGACGCCGTCGGCGCGCAGGGAGACGTAGGAGTGGTGCCGGAAGCTCTCCCGCCGGTGGATGTTGGAGATGTGGACCTCCATCACGGGCATGCCGTCGCAGGCGTTGAGGGCGTCGAGGATCGCGACGGAGGTGTGCGAGTAGGCGCCCGGGTTGATGACGATGCCGCAGTGGTTCAGCCGCGCCTCGTGGATCCAGTCGACCAGCTCGCCCTCGTGGTTGGACTGGCGCAGGTCCACCGTGCCGTTGTGCGCCGCTGCCGCGCGGGCGCACATCGCCTCGACGTCGGCCAGCGTGTCACGCCCGTAGATCTCCGGCTGGCGCTGCCCGAGCAGGTTCAGGTTGGGGCCGTTGAGGATCATGATCGGGGCGTCGGCCAGGTTGCGGGGCACGTTTCCTCCGGTCCTTCGGGGTGCGGCCCCTCGCCGGAACCGCTGGTCGCACCCGGTCTATCACGCCGTGGCGACGGCTCGTACGGCACTTCCGCCCGGCCGCGGCACCCGCTCGCCCCGGCGAAGCTCCCGGGGCCGCCCGGAGGTGCGGGCGGCCCCGGGGGCCGACGTCAGGGGTTGACCGCCAGTTCCAGATAAGCGGCGAGCAGCACCAGGTGCACGCCTCCCTGGAGCGGTGTGGCCCGGCCCGGGACCACCGTCAGGGCGCTGACCACCACGGTCAGGGCGAGCAGCACCATATGGGTGCTGCCGAGGCCCAGGACGAGCGCGCCGGGCAGCCAGAGCGACGCCAGCGCGACGGCGGGAATGGTCAGGCCGATGCTGGCCATCGCCGAGCCGAGGGCCAGGTTCATGCTGGTCTGCACATGGTTGCGGCGCGCGGCGCGCACGGCGGCGATGGTCTCGGGCAGCAGCACCAGCAGGGCGATGATCACACCGACCACACCGTGGCCGAGACCGGCCGCCTGCACCCCCGACTCGATCGTCGGGGAGACGCCTTTGGCAAGCCCAACGACACCGACCAGGGCCAGGAGCAGCAGCCCGGCGCTGATCAGCGCGGTGCGCGTGGAGGGCGCCTCGGCGTGCTCCTCCTCCGGTTTTGACGGCTCGCCCTGCTTCGCGACGGGCAGGAAGTAGTCGCGGTGTCGCACGGTCTGGGTCGCGACGAACAAACCGTAGAGACTCAACGAGGCGACCGCCGCGAAGGTGAGCTGGACGGTGGAGAACTCCGGTCCCGGCTTGCTGGTGGTGAAGGTCGGCAGCACGAGGCTGAGGGTCGCCAGCGTGGTCACGGTGGCGAGGGCGGCTCCGGTGCCCTCCGAGTTGAAGACCGCCGTTTTGTGGCGCAGCGAGCCGACGAGCAGGCTGATGCCGACGATGCCGTTGCAGGTGATCATCACGGCGGCGAACACGGTGTCCCGGGCGAGCGTCGCGCTCTTGTCCCCGCCGTCGAGCATCAGGGTCACGATCAGCGCGACCTCGATGACCGTGACGGCGACCGCCAGCACCAGGGAGCCGAACGGCTCACCGACCCGGTGGGCGACCACCTCGGCATGGTGCACGGCCGCCAGCACCGCTCCCGCCAGAACCAGGGTCACCACGACGACGATGCCGCCGGGCAGGTCCCTGCCCCAGGTCAGGACGAGCAGCACGACCGCGAGCACGGGAACGGCGACCGTCCATCGGGCCGCCATGGCCTTGATCCGGTCCGTCATGCGGCGATCGTCCCCGGCATGCGGGGGTGCCGCATCTCAAGGACTGTCGACCACCGGGCGACCGTCGAGGGCGTCGGAACTGCTGTCACCGCCGTGCGGCGACCCCTTCCGCTCCGCGATCCTGATCGTCTCGGGGTCATCATGGTCACGCATGCCCTCCTCGTACTGGTCGGTGGCAGTGGGCGCCGCCCGGGGGGGCGGTGTGGTGGAACGTGCGGGTCCGGGAGCGGGGGCCGGCGATGCGCCGCCCCCCGCTCCCGGTGCCCGTGTTCCTGGTGTCGACCGGGTCAGACGTCGATGTCGGTCTTCGCGGGGGTCTCGGCCGGCCCGGTGGCCGCCTCGGTCTGCGCCTGCTTACGGGACGCGCGGAGGCTGGTGATCGTGGTGACGATCAGCACCGAGCAGATCACGCCCAGGGAGACCGGAATGCTGATCTCGGGGACGTGCACCCCGGACTCGTGCAGCGCGTGCAGCACCAGCTTCACACCGATGAAGCCCAGGATGATCGACAGGCCGTAGGACAGGTGGACCAGCTTCCTCAGCAGTCCGCCGATGAGGAAGTACAGCTGCCGTAGACCCATCAGCGCGAACGCGTTCGCCGTGAACACGATGTACGGGTCCTGGGTCAGGCCGAAGATCGCGGGGATCGAGTCCAGCGCGAACAGGATGTCGGTGGAGCCGATCGCCAGCATCACGACGAGCATCGGGGTCATGACCCGCTTGCCGTTCTGCTGGATCCACAGCTTGGTGCCGTGGTAGCGGTCGGCCACGCCGAAGCGACGCTCGGCCGCCTTGAGTAGCTTGTTCTCCTCGAACTCCTCGTCCTCCTGGTCGGCCCTGGCCTCCTGGATGAGCTTCCAGGCGGTCCAGATCAGGAAGGCGCCGAAGATGTAGAACACCCAGGAGAAGCTGGCGATGATGGCGGCGCCCGCGGCGATGAATATCGCGCGCAGCACCAGCGCGATGAGCACTCCGACGAGGAGCACCCGCTGCTGGTACTGGGAGGGCACGGCGAACTTCGCCATGATCAGGACGAAGACGAAGAGGTTGTCGACGCTCAGCGACTTCTCGGTGATGTAGCCGGCGAAGAACTCGCCCGCCGGCTGGCCGCCTCCGAAGATCAGCAGACCGAGCCCGAAGAGCGCGGCCAGGACGATCCAGACGACCGTCCAGATCCCGGCCTCCTTGACGGACACGTCGTGCGGCTTGCGGCCGATGAAGAAATCGACGGCGATCAGGGCGCACAGGCCCACGATCGTCAGGACCCATAGGGTCAGGGAAACATCCACTGCGCCTCCGGCAGATACGTCACACGGCAAAAGTCAGCGTCGTCGCTGCCGGAGGTCTCTTCCACCCAGGCCTGGGGCGCGTGATGCGCCCGGACGGTCCTCGGGCCGACGCCCCGGGATCTGGCCTGATCCGTATTGACGGGGTCGCCGCACAGACAGGGAGTACTCCCCTCCGTGCCGCCAAGAGTACCCAACCACCAAGGATTGGTAAAGAGATCAGTAAAGAAAGACACAAAGACCCAGGTGGAGGGGCTTTACACGTCCTTGGTCAAAGCGGCCGGGCGGTCACCTGTTCCATGTCCGGCGGGCCTCGGCGACCTGAGTGAGGACCGTGCGGAGCACCTCGCTGCCGTGCGGCACCGCCGGCGGTTCGTATGTCCAGGCGTGACCCACCCACGGGTCGGCGAGATGGTCGTCGGGCACCGGGGTCAGCCGCAGCAGCGCACGCCACAGCGGGTCGAGCAGCGGGCCGTAGCCCGCGGACTCCTCGCGGTCGGCGACCATCATCAGGTGGACGCCGACCGACGGCCCCTCGTCGACGAGGTAGCGCAACTGGTTCACGGCCCGGTCGTCGAAGCCGTGCGGGAAGTCGTTGACGATCAGCAGCTGCTGTGAGGTGTCGAAGCCGGGCGGCAGCGCGTCCGGCGCTCCGCCGCGCAGCGCCATCTGCACCAGGTCGACCCGCTGGGTGAGCCGGGCCAGCATCTCCGTCACCCCCGCGGCGCCCTGTGCGGGCGGGCCGGCGAGGACACCGGTCTGGGTGAGCGGGGCCAGGGCCTGCGCGCCGGACCCGGCCGGATCGACGACGTGCACGGTGAACTCGCCGGCCGGGTAGACGGCGAGCAGCCGCGCGGCGTGCGCCACCGCGGTGTCCATGGCCAGGCGCCGCATGTCGTGGGAGTCGGTGAAGGACCCGTCCAGGGAGTCGGTGCGTCCGCTGTCGATCCACAGTCCGCGCTCCAGCGGCAGCCGGAGCAGCATCGGGATGCGGATCGACTCGGCCTCGGGCAGCCGGAGATCGCCCAGACGCAGCGCCATGGGTATCTCCATCGGCACCCGGTAGGCGTGCCAGCAGGGGTTGTCCCAGCGGGCGAACGCCGGGGGCAGGGCGGGCTCGACGACCTCGGACTCGGCGACGAGCTGGGCGACGTCCCGGTCGAGGGACGCCCGCGCCTGGTCGACGAGTTGCGTGTACCGCGCGCGGGCCGCCTCCCGGGCGGCGTCGCCCTGGCCGCCGATACGGCTGCGCGGGTCGGAGAGGGCCTGCTCCAGCTCCTTGTCCATACGCGACTCGGCGAAGTCGACGGCGCTGCGGTACGCGGCGGCGGTGCGGGCCAGGTCCTCGAACATGCCCCAGACCTGGTTGTAGAGCCGCTCCTCCATGGACCAGCCGGTGGCGTCGCCCGCCACGGGCCGCGTGGGCTGTCCGGGCTGGGCCGGGGGCGCCGCGGGCGGGGGCGGCGGCGGGGCGGAGGTCTGCCGCCGGGGGTGGCTGTAGTTGACCGGGCCGCCGCCGGCGGAGGCGTGGGGGCCGGTCGCGCCGCCGTAGGCGGGCTGCGGTCCGCCCTGTCCCTGGCCGTCGGCCGGCTGCCCGCCGTACGCCGGCGGCACGGGGCCGGGGACGCCCTGCGGCGCGGCGCCCTGGTCGGGGCCGACCGCGGGGGCCGCGGCCTGGCGGGAGCGGTCGCCCTCGGACGTGCGGGGCGGGGGCGCCTGGACGGAGCGGGCGAGGCCACGGGCGACGGCCTCGTCGATGCCGGCCGCGAGCTGCGCGGCCTCGGACAGTCCCTGGTCGGCGAAGAGTTCGGCCAGTCCGCCCGCGTAACCCTGGCCGACGGCGCGCACCTTCCAGGCGCCCTGCCGTCGGTACAGCTCCAGCGCGACGACGGCCGACTCCAGGTCCAGGCCGGTGATGGTGTAGCTGGCGACCTCGGTGCCGTCCAGACCGGTGACGGCGACGAAGGGGGCGGCCACGGCTCCGAAGCGTGCGGGGCCCGCGCCGCCGTTCGCGGCGGGCAGGGCGAGCAGCACGCTGACGCGGTGGACGGCTTCGGTCATGGCGTCCAGGTCCACCGCGAGACGGTGGTCGGCGGCCGCCTGGCGCGACACCTCCAGGCCGGGCTGCACGGGGGCGCCCGGGTGGGCCACCCACTCCGTGCCGTGGATCCGTCCGTTCTCGTCGCTCAGTGCGGCGGCGGCCGCGACCGGCGTGCCGGCCGAGATCCGGATCTCCAGACGGGACTGGGACAGCGGGTGGTTCTGCCCCCGCACCAGCTCGGCCGTCATCGCGTTGGTCCCCCTGTGTCGCGTCGGTGTGTCGGGTGCGCCGAACCGGCCCCGCGCGGGGGCCGGTTAACCGGCGGCTGCCTAGAGGACCGGCAGGATGGCCGGCATCAGGTCCTGGAAGGTGCGGCCGTTGGCCGGGTTGCCGATGGCCGTCATCGTCCAGCCCGAGCCGGAGCGGTGGACCTTGGCCATGATCTGAGCGGTGTAGGGGCCGCCGCCGGCCAGCGTGTAACGGGCGAGCTCCTGGCCGTTGGTCTCGTCGACCAGGCGGCAGAAGGCGTTCTGCACCTCCTGGAACGTCTGGCCCGTGAAGGAGTTCACGGTGAAGACGATCTGGTCGATGTGGACCGGGACGCGCGAGAGGTCGACGAGGATGGCCTCGTCGTCACCGCCCTGGCCGACACCGCCGACGAGGTTGTCACCGGTGTGGCGCACGGAGCCGTCGTCGCTCACCAGGTGGCGGAAGAAGACGACGTCGACCGGCTGCTTGTCGGCGAAGAGGACGGCGGAGGCGTCCAGGTCGATCTCCCGGGTGCGGGTGCCGAACAGGCCACGCCGGGGGGCCGCCTGCCAGCCGAGACCCATGCGCACCGCGGTCAGGCTGCCGCCGTCGTTCTTCTGCAGACTGATGGCCTGACCCTTGGTCATGTTGACGGTCACGCGCTGATTCCCCTCTCGGACGTCCCCTGTTGCCGCGAAACCGCGGTTGACCAGAACCCTACGCAGGTGCACTGACAGCGACGTACCCCGGTCCACACTTTGTGTCGGTCTTGCAACACATTCCGTGTGCGGAGGTCAGGACAGGCCCGCCTCCTGCATCTGCCTCAGTTCCTTCTTCATCTCGGACACCTCGTCGCGCAGCCGTGCCGCGATCTCGAACTGCAGGTCGGCGGCGGCTGCGCGCATGCGCGCGGTGAGCTCCTCGATCTGCTCGGCGAGTTCGGCCGCGGGGCGGTCGGTGGGCACGGTCTCGGCGGCCTTGCCCTTGGCGCCCTTGGTGGTCTTGGCGCTCTTCGCACCCTTGGCGGCCTTGCCGCCGAGGGCGGGCACGGGCGTCCTGGTGCCGCCGCCGTCCTTCTTGGCCTGGCGGTAGCCCGAGCCGAGCAGCTGCTCGGTGTCGATGTCCTCGCGGGCGATCTGCGCGACGATGTCGTTGATCTTCTTGCGCAGCGGCTGCGGGTCGATGCCGTTGGCCTGGTTGTACGCGACCTGCTTCTCGCGGCGGCGGTTGGTCTCCTCGATGGCCTTCTCCATCGCCGGCGTGATCTTGTCGGCGTACATGTGGACCTGGCCGGAGACGTTGCGCGCCGCGCGGCCGATGGTCTGGATCAGGGAGGTGCCCGACCGCAGGAAGCCCTCCTTGTCGGCGTCGAGGATCGCCACCAGGGAGACCTCGGGCAGGTCGAGGCCCTCACGCAGCAGGTTGATGCCGACCAGGACGTCGTACTCGCCGCTGCGCAGCTCCCGCAGCAGCTCCACCCGGCGCAGGGTGTCGACGTCGCTGTGCAGGTACCGCACCTGGATGCCGAGTTCGAGGAAGTAGTCCGTGAGGTCCTCGGCCATCTTCTTGGTGAGCGTGGTGACCAGGACGCGCTCGTCCTTCTCCACACGTGTGCGGATCTCGTGCACCAGGTCGTCGATCTGGCCCTCGGTGGGCTTGACGACGACCTCGGGGTCCACGAGTCCGGTCGGGCGGATGATCTGCTCGACGAAGCCGTCCGAGCGGGAGAGCTCGTACTGGCCGGGGGTGGCCGACAGGTACACCGCCTGGCCGACGCGCTCCTGGAACTCCTCCCACTTCAGCGGGCGGTTGTCCAGGGCCGAGGGCAGCCGGAAGCCGTGGTCGACGAGGGTGCGCTTACGGGAGGCGTCGCCCTCGTACATGGCGCCGATCTGCGGCACGGTGACGTGCGACTCGTCGATGACGAGGAGGAAGTCGTCCGGGAAGTAGTCCAGCAGCGTGTTGGGCGGCGAGCCCGGCGTACGGCCGTCGAAGTGCATCGAGTAGTTCTCCACGCCGGAACAGGTGCCGATCTGGCGGAGCATCTCGATGTCGTACGTGGTCCGCATGCGCAGCCGCTGGGCCTCCAGGAGCTTGCCCTGCTTCTCCAGCTCGGAGAGGCGCTCGCCGAGCTCCTTCTCGATGTCGTTGACCGCGCGCTCCAGCCGCTCGGGGCCGGCGACGTAGTGGGAGGCGGGGAAGACGTAGAGCTGCTGGTCGTCGCTGATGATCTCGCCGGTGAGCGGGTGCAGCGTGGACAGCGCCTCGATCTCGTCGCCGAACATCTCGATGCGGACGGCGAGCTCCTCGTAGACCGGGAAGATCTCGATGGTGTCGCCGCGGACGCGGAAGGTGCCGCGGGTGAAGGCCATGTCGTTGCGCGTGTACTGGATGTCCACGAAGCGGCGCAGCAGTTCGTCGCGGTCCATCTCGTCGCCGACGCGCAGGGGGACCATGCGGTCCACGTACTCCTGCGGGGTGCCCAGGCCGTAGATGCAGGAGACGGAGGCGACCACGACGACGTCGCGGCGGGTGAGCAGCGAGTTGGTCGCCGAGTGGCGCAGCCGCTCGACCTCCTCGTTGATCGAGGAGTCCTTCTCGATGTAGGTGTCCGACTGCGGGACGTACGCCTCGGGCTGGTAGTAGTCGTAGTACGAGACGAAGTACTCGACCGCGTTGTTCGGCAGGAGCTCGCGGAACTCGTTGGCAAGCTGGGCGGCCAGGGTCTTGTTCGGCGCCATGACCAGGGTGGGGCGCTGGAGCTTCTCGATCATCCACGCGGTGGTGGCGGACTTGCCGGTGCCGGTGGCGCCGAGCAGCACGACGTCCCGCTCACCGGCCTCGATGCGCCGGGCGAGCTCGGCGATGGCCGCGGGCTGGTCGCCGCTGGGCTGGTAGGGGCTGACGACCTCGAAGGGCGCCACCGTGCGTTCGATCTGGGAAACGGGCCGCATGTCATCCACGGTACGACCCCCCACTGACAACGGGTCCCGGTCAGCGGCGCTGGGGGGTGCGGGAGAGATGCTCGACGGGGCCGCGGGCGCGCAGCCGGGAGCGGACCGAGGGGTGGTGCGCCGGGGAGTGGGCGGGGATCCCGGGCAGGCGGTCGGCGGAGGGCGCCGGGGACCGGCCCATGACCACCAGCGGGTCGAAGATCACCACGATGCCGGCGAGGACGAGGACGGCGAGCGGGCCGACCATCATGGGGCCGAGCAGGGCGGTCGCGGACTCCCCCGTGGCGGGCTCGGCCGTGCCGTGCACGTGCACCTCGACGGCGGCCATGCCGATGTAGTGCATCCCGGTGACCGCGAGACCCATGACCAGGCTCGCGCCCACGCTCCACAGGAAGCCTCTGGCCTGTCCCGCCGCCCACAGGGCGGCGCTGGCGGCGGCCATGGCGACGGCGACCGAGGCGGCGACGGCGACCGTGTTGTACTCGATCCGTCCGTCGAGACTCATTCCGGCCATGCCGAGGTAGTGCATGGAGGCCATGCCGAGACCGGTGACGGTCCCCCCGGTGAACAGGGCCGTCCCGGTGGCGCCCCGGTAACCGACGATGAAGATGCCTATGCCCACCATGACGACGGCGACGGCGAGGCTCGCGAAGGTCATCCCGCGGTCGTAGTGGATCGGCGTCCCCTCGACGGTGAAGCCCATCATCGCGATGAAGTGCATCGTCCAGACGCCGGCGCCGATGGCGGCCGCTCCGAGGGCGAGCCAGCCGGGGCGCCAGGAGCGGGGCCCCAGCCCGGCCCGGGTGGTGCAGCGCAGCCCGAGCGCACCCCCGAGACAGGCCATGAGATAGGCCACCAGAGGTGTTACCAGCCCGTAACTGAATCCGTCGACCGTGCCCTGCATGCGCGGCTGCCCTTCCGCCCTGTACGTCCCGCGTTGCCCCGTTGTGCGCCCCCTCCCAGGACCGCGTCGGCGGCCAGGGTTTCGCAGAGAGTATGACCCCCACCGGAATGGTCGAACGACTATCCGGCAAAGAAACACGTCCTTGCCGCAGGTGTGTGGCACCGGTGTGCGGAGTTCAGGGGCCGGCGTTCAGTCCGTGGCCATCCCGCACCCGTCTCGCGTTGACCCTCTGCTGTCACAGTGGTTCTGACCGTGACCGTTCGACGCGAGGAGTACACATGCACGTACGCGCTGTTGCCGCCTCGACCACCGCGCTTGCGGGAGCCGCCGTCCTCCTGCTCCCGCTCGCCCCGGCCCGGGCCGCCGAGGGCGCCGCGCCCGCACCCGTGGTCGTCGCGCACCGGGGCGCCTCCGGGTACGCGCCGGAGAACACGCTCGCGGCCGTCGACAAGGCGGCCGCCCTGGGCACCGAGTGGGTGGAGAACGACGTCCAGCGCACCAAGGACGGCGAGCTCGTCGTCGTCCACGACGACAGCCTGCAGCGCACCACCGACGTCGAGGAGGTCTTCCCCGACCGTGCGCCGTGGAAGGTGAAGGACTTCACCGCCGCCGAGATAGCCCGCCTGGACGCGGGCAGCTGGTTCGACCCCGAGTACGCGGGCGCGCGCGTGCCGACGCTGGAGCAGTTCGTGCACCGGATCGACCAGCACCGGCAGAAGCTGCTGCTGGAGATCAAGAACCCGCAGCTGTACCCCGGCATCGAGCGGGACATCCTCAAGGTTCTCGCCGACGAGGGCTGGCTCGACGCCGCGCATGTGCGGCAGCGGCTGATCGTGCAGAGCTTCGGCGCGGACAGCGTGCGCACGGTCCACCAGCTGGCCCCCGCGGTGAAGACCGGCTTCCTGGGAACGCCGCCGGTCGCGGACCTGCCGGCGTACGCGGCCTTCACCGATCAGATCAACCCCTCGCACGCGTCGCTGACCGCCGACTACGTGACCGCGGTGCACGCCTTCAAGGGGGCGCACGGCAAGCGGCTGGAGACGTTCACCTGGACGGTGAACGACGCGGCCGCCGCCCGGCGGGTGGCCGGCTACGGGGTGGACGGGATCATCACCAACAACCCCGACGTGGTGCGTGACGCGGTGGGCGGCTGATCTCTCGGCCGCAGCCGTCCGGCCCCCTCCGCCGTTCCGCCGGGTGTTGTCGGTGGCGGGCCGTACGGTGGGGCGCATGGACAGCGATGGGCGGTACGAGCAGCGGGTCGTGTGGGCCGTCGTGGACACCGGCATTGGCCCGCTGCTGCTGGCCGCGACCAGGGAGGGCCTGGTCAACGTGGTGTTCCACGCCACCGACGAGGTGCGTGACAAGGCGCTGGAGCGGCTGGCGTCCCGGCTCGGATCCGAGCCCGTGGAGGACCCCGGCTCCCCCCTGCTGGCCGAGGCGATACGCCAGTTCGACGCCTACTTCGCGGGTGAGCGGCACTCCTTCGAGCTGCCGCTTGACTGGTCGCTGATCTCGGGCTTCAACCGCGAGGTGCTGCGCGAACTGGCCACCACCGTGCCGTTCGGCACGGTGGTGGGGTACGGCGACCTGGCGGGCCGGGTCGGTCAGCCGGGCGCCGCGCAGGCCGTGGGCATGGCCATGGGCGCCAACCCACTGCCGGTGGTCGTGCCCTGTCACCGGGTCGTGGAGAGCGGGGGCGGCATCGGCGGGTTCGGGGGCGGGCTGGAGACGAAGCGGCGGCTGCTCGCCCTGGAGGGTGTGCTGCCGGAGCCGCTGTTCTGACACCTCCGTTCCGTCACGACGGCAGGTGCGCCCACCGCCGTTCAGTCGTAGTGGCGCGCCTCGAAGAGGTTGCCGTCGGGGTCGCGGAAGTAGAAGCTTCGCTTGGCCGGGCCGCGTGCGCCGAAGGAGTCCTGGGCGATGTCCGACACCGGGACCGACTGCTCCTGAAGACGGTCGAGGAGGGCGTCGAAGGCGTCCGCGGACAGCGCCAGGCAGACGTGGTTGACGGGGTGGCCGGAGCTGTCGGCGGCCCCGGGAAGCATCGTCATGCAGTCCGCCTTGGAGCGCGGCATGAGGTCGAGGATCGTCTCCTCGCTGACGCGCACCGAGGGGAAGGGCGCCTCGCCGGCCGAGAACTCGGCGAGCCTCACCGGTTGCAGGCCGACGGCCTTCTCGTAGAAGTGCGCGGCGGCGATGGGGTCGCTCACCCAGAGGACGATGTGGTCGAGCCGGGTCGCGTGGTCTGTCATGGCCCCAGCCTCCGTGAGCCGTGTGACGCACCGCAAGGGTTTGGCCCGGCGTGCCGCCCGCCAGAGATGGAGAGAGGCGGCAGACGGGAGGCAACGCGTGGTGCTCATGGTGTCGGAAGAGGTACGGGACGCGATCGCGGCGGGGCGGCCGGTGGTGGCCCTGGAGTCCACGATCATCGCCCACGGCCTGCCCCGGCCGCGCAATCTCCAGGTGGCACGCGAACTGGAGGCAGCGGTGCGGCGGGAGGGCGCGGTACCGGCGACGATCGCGGTGCTGGACGGCACGCCGCGGGTCGGCCTGGACAAGGAGCAGCTGGAGCGGGTCGCGAACGAAGGCGGCATCCGCAAGCTGGGCCACCGTGACCTGCCGCTCGCGGTGGCCACGGGGGCGAGCGGCGCGACGACCGTCTCCGCGACCGCGCTGCTCGCGGCGCTCGCGGGCGTCCGGGTCTTCGCCACCGGCGGGCTCGGCGGTGTGCACCGCGAGTGGACCGTCACCCAGGACGAGTCGGCCGACCTGGGGCTGCTGGCGCGCACCCGGATCACCGTGGTGTGCGCGGGGGTGAAGTCGATCCTGGACGTGCCGGCGACCCTGCAGCGGCTGGAGACGCTGGGCGTGGCGGTCGCCGGGTACGGCACGGACCGCTTCCCCGGCTTCTACCTGTCGGACTCCGGGCATCCGGTGGACTGGCGGCTGGACACCCCGGAGGAGGTGGCCGGGGTGATGCGGGCGCAGGACGTGCTCGGCGGCCCGGAATCGGCGCTGATCGTCGCCAACCCGGTGCCGGAGGACGAGCAGCTGGATCCCGGGACGCACGCGCGGGTGCTCGACGAGGCGCTGCGGGCGTGCCGGGCGGCCGGGGTCACCGGTCAGGGCGTCACGCCGTTCCTGCTGGACCACCTGGTGAGGCACACCGACGGCGCCTCCCTCGAGGCCAATCTGGCGGCGGTGCGGGGCAACGTGGCGCTCGCGGCCCGGGTGGCGGCGGCCTGGGCCGCCGGGGAGTGACCGGGCCGGGCGGGGCGCTGCTGGTCGTCGGCGACGTGATCACGGACGTGGTCGCGCGCCATGCCGGCCCGCTCGCCCCGGGCACGGACACGGCGGCCGTGATCCGCACGGTGCCGGGCGGTGCGGGCGCGAACGTCGCCTGCTGGGCGGCGCGCCGGGGCGGGTGCCAGGTGCGGCTGCTGGGGCGGGTGGGCGCGGACGCGGCGGTCTGGCACGAACGGGAGCTGGCCGCCTGCGGGGTGCGTCCGCGGCTGGTCGTGGACGCCGACGTGCCGACGGGGACGGTCGTGTGCCTGGTCGACGAGGGTGCGGCGGCCGAGCGGACTTTCCTCACCGACAGCGGCGCGTCGCTGCGGCTCGGGCCCGAGGACTGGTCGGACGCCTTGCTGGACGGGGTGGGACGACTGCATCTGTCGGGTTATCTGCTGTTCAGCGGGAGCAGCCGGGCCCTGGTGGCGGTGGCGTCGAAGGCGGCGGAGGCGCGGGGCGTGCCGGTGAGTGTGGACCCGGCGTCGGCCGGCTTCCTGGCCGAGCTGGGTCCGGACCGCTTCCTGTCGCTCGTCGAGGGGGTGGACGTGCTGCTGCCGAGCCGCGACGAGGCGTGCCTGCTGACGGGGTGTGCGGACGTGGCGGAGGCGGCGGCGTCGCTGAGCCGGCGGGTGCCGCTGGTGGTGGTCAAGCTCGGCGCGGAGGGTGCGCTGCTGGCGCGGTCCGGCGAGGTGTGCGCCCGTGTTCCTGCGCTGCCGGTGACGCCACGGGACACGACCGGCGCGGGCGACGCCTTCACCGGCGCCTTCCTCGCGGCCCTGCTGGCCGGTGCGGACCCCGGTCGGGCCGCGGAGGACGGGTGCCGGGCGGGGGCCGCGGCGGTGGAGCGGGTGGGTGCACGGCCGCCGGCGCGGGGCTGAAGGGCGCCTTCCTCCTCAGGCGGGAACCAAACGGAACCCGGCGTTTCCACAGGCCCGCACGCGGCCGGCCGGTCGCTGGCAGACTGGCGCGGCAGGCCGACGAGATGGCGCGGCACGGGGGATCCACGCGAGGGGGAGCCGAATGTCCAGGGCAGTGAATCTGAGGAGGGTCACCGGTCTCGGCCGGGTGGGCAGGCTGCGCGGTCTGGCGCGCCGGCGTCCCCGGGTGGATCTGAGCCACCCCGCCCGGTCCCCGCTGGGCTCGTCGGTGGTCAACTGCGTGACGTACCGGGACGGGCGGCGCCTCTCCGTGCCCGGGGACGCGGCCGACGCCGTGAAGCGGGTCCGCGAGAGCGGGGAGGGGTTCGTGTGGCTGGGGCTGCACGAGCCGACGAGCCGGGAGTTCGCCGGCGTCGCCGAGCTGTTCGACCTGCATCCGCTGGCCGTGGAGGACGCCGTCGAGGCGCACCAGCGGCCGAAGCTGGAGCGGTACGGGGACACGCTGTTCGCGGTGTTGAAGACCGTCCGTTACGTCGAGCACGAGGAACTGACCGCGACCAGCGAGGTGGTGGACACCGGCGAGATCATGGTGTTCGTCGGCACGGACTTCGTGGTGACCGTGCGGCACGGCCGGCACGGTTCGCTCGGCCCGCTGCGCGAAGGGCTGGAGGCCGATCCCGCGCGGCTGGCGCAGGGCCCGTCCGCGGTGCTGCACGCCGTCGCGGACCAGGTCGTCGACGACTATCTGCGGGTGGTCGACTCGGTCCAGGGAGACATGGACCGGGTCGAGACGGAGGTGTTCGCGGAGCACGGTGCCCGGGTCGACCCGGGCCGCATCTACCAGCTCAAGCGTGAACTGCTGGAGCTGAAGCGGGCGGTGGTGCCGCTGGGCCGGCCGCTGGAGGAACTCGCCACCCGGCCGAGCCGGGTGGTCGCCCCCGACATACAGGCGTACTTCCGTGACGTCGCCGACCATCTGCAGCGGGCGACGGAGCAGACAGCGGCGTTCGACGATCTGATCAATTCGATCCTCCAGGCCCATCTGGCGCGGGTCACGGTCGCCCAGAACGAGGACATGCGCAAGATCACCGCCTGGGCGGCGATCGTCGCGGTGCCGACCATGGTGTGCGGGATGTACGGCATGAACTTCGACCACATGCCGGAGCTGCACTGGCGGTACGGCTACGGCATGGTCGTCGGGGTGATATCGGTGGCGTGTCTGGTGCTGTATCGGGCGTTCCGGCGCAGCGGCTGGCTGTGACGCCCGTCCGACCCGCTGGTCGCGGGCGTCGGTGTCAGCCGGAGGCGGACCGGGCGTAGACGCTCTCGGCGAAGGCGGCGATCTGTTCGCCCGTCAGATGCCGGGCCAGATCGGCTTCGCTGATCATGCCGACGAGACGCTTGTCGTCGATGACGGGCAGCCGGCGGATCTGGTGGGTGCGCATCTCGGTGAGGACGTCGTCGACGTCGGCGTCGGACTCGATCCAGCGCGGTGTGCCCTTGGCCATGTCGCCCGCGGTGACCTCGGCGGGGTCGTGGCCCATGGCGACGCAGCCGACGACGATGTCGCGGTCGGTGAGGATGCCGCAGAGCCGTTCGTTCTCGTCGCTGATGGGCAGCGCGCCGACGTTCAGTTCGCGCATCAACTGTGCCGCTCGGTCGAGGGTTTCGTGCGCGGGGATCCACTGGGCGCCGCGGTGCATGATGTCTCCGGCGGTGGTCATGAGGTACCTCCCGGTGCCGGACGGCCGGCGCGGCGCGGGGCGCGCCGCGAGTCCCGACGCCCTTCATTGTCTCCGGACCGCCCGCGGACGGCACCCGCAGCGGACGACGCCGCGTCCTCGGCCCCGACCGGACTCTTCGCCGTGCTCTCAGCCGCGCCAGGCCGGGTGGCGGGGGTCGTCGGCCCGTACGAGCACGTCGGCGGTGCCGGCCGGGTCGGTCTCGCGCTCGTAGCGCTCGAAGGCGGGCAGGGTCCAGTGCTCGGCCTCGGGGGTGCGGCGGCGCAGCGCACCGGGTGAGAGGAGGACGTGGACGGTCAGATCGAAGGGGAACCAGTGGTGCAGGAGGAGCGGACCGTGCAGCAACAGCACGCCGCCGGGCGGCAGTTCGACATACGGGCTGCGGGTGGCGCGGTCGGTGACCGGGTCCCGGAGGTCGGGCAGCACCCGCCCGCTGCCGCCGGGGCCGAGCGGGTCGAACACCTCGCGCCACAGGGCGCCGGTGTCGTACCAGCCGCTGTAGTAGGACTCCAGGTCCTGGTGGCCGTACTCCAGCCGGACCGAGGCGGGGCGCAGGAAGCCGTCCGTGCCGACGACCAGGCTGGGGCGGCCGCGGACGCGCAGCGCCTCGGCGACCCGTTCGGCGAGGTCTCCCGGGCGGGCGGCCGGGGCGCCGTCGAGGGCGACGCGAGGCCAGGGGGCGCCGTCGGCCGTGCCGAGGTCCAGCAGGCGTTCGGCGAGCAGGTCGACGAGCCGGTCCCAGGTGATCGCTTCGAGTCGCACACGGCCATGATGCGGCACGTCCCGGGCGGTACCGGAGGCGCCGGGGAGGGCAGGGCGGTGGACGTTCGCGTATGGGTGCGCGCCGCTCGGCCATGGTCCGGCGCGGCGGGGGCGCGTTCACTGGTGGTGCGGGCGGCCGGGGGAAGGGCCCGGGCCGGTAGGACGAGGGTGACGGGGGTGAGGACATGGGCGACGGGCCGTACGCCGTGCTGACGGCGCTGGGTGTGCTGGGGACCGGGCTGGTGGCGGGGGTGTTCTGCGCGTTCTCGACGTTCGTGATGAGAGGGCTGGCGGCGCTGCCGCCGGCGCGGGGCGTGGCCGCGATGCAGGCGGTCAACGTGGCGGCGGTGCGGCCGCCGTTCATGGCGGTGTTCCTCGGTACGACGGTGCTGAGCGCGGTGCTCACGGTGGTGACGCTCGTGACGTGGCCGGGCGAGGGGGCGGTCGCGTCGGTGGTGGGCGGCGCCTTGTACCTGGGCGGGTCGTTCGGGCCGACCGTGGCGGCGAACATACCCCGCAACGAGCGGCTGGCCCGGCTCGAAGCGGGCGGTGCCGAGGCGGCCGTGTACTGGCCGGAGTACGTGCGCGGGTGGACGCGGTGGAACCACGTCCGCGCCCTCGCCTCGGCCGGGGCCGCGCCGGCGTACCTGCTCGCCCTCACGGGCTGAGGCACCGCACGGAAGGCGCCGTACGGACGGTGTCCGGCACGCTGCGTGCCCGGGTGGGCGGACGTATCGTGTGCGCAGGAGTGCCGCCCGACGACGCACGGCCTGTCACCCGCGCACGCAAGGAAGACGGCCATGGCAGATCCCAAGGGTTTCCTCACCACGCCCCGCCGGGAGTGGCCGCGCCGGCCCGTGGAGGAGCGGGTCCGCGACTGGGACGAGGTGTACGTCCCCGGGGGACTGCTGCCGATCATCAGTACGCAGGCCGACCGGTGCATGGACTGCGGTGTGCCGTTCTGCCACGAGGCCTGTCCGCTGGGCAACCTCATCCCGGAGTGGAACGACCTGGTCTCCCGGGAGGACTGGCGGGCGGCGGCGGAGCGGCTGCACGCCACGAACAACTTCCCCGAGTTCACGGGGAGGCTGTGTCCCGCGCCGTGCGAGGCGGGCTGCGTGCTCGCCATCAACCAGCCGGCTGTCACCATCAAGAACGTCGAGTGCGCCATCGCCGACAAGGCGTGGGAGGAGGGGTTCGCCCAGGCGGCCCCGCCGGACCGGCTGTCCGGGCTGACGGTCGCGGTCATCGGCTCCGGCCCCACCGGGCTGGCAGCCGCGCAGCAGCTCACCCGGGCCGGGCACACGGTCGCCGTGTACGAGAGGGACGACCGGATCGGCGGGCTGATGCGGTACGGCATCCCCGAGTTCAAGATGGAGCGGCGCCATCTGGAGCGGCGCGTGGAGCAGATGCGGGCCGAGGGGACAAGGTTCCGCACGTCGACCACGGTCGGACGGGACGTGGACGCGGCGGAGCTGCGGAGCCGTTACGACGCGGTGGTGATCGCCACGGGGGCGACGGCGTGGCGGGAGCTGCCGGTGCCGGGGCGTGAACTCGCGGGCATCCACCAGGCGATGGAGTACCTGCCGCTGGCCAACCATGTGTGCGAGGGCGACCTGGAGAGGTCGCCGCTGTCGGCGGAGGGGCGGCACGTGGTCATCGTCGGGGGCGGTGACACGGGCGCCGACTGTCTGGGGACGGCGGTGCGGGAGCGGGCCGCGTCCGTCACCCAGCTGGACATCTACCGCAGGCCGGGCGCCGAGCGCGACGAGGAGAACGAGCCCTGGCCGACGTATCCGAAGCTGTACCGGCTGTCGCCGGCGCACGAGGAGGCGGGCGCGCTGCGGACGGCGCCGGCGGCGGACGCCGACGCTCGGCTGTTCGCCGCGTCGACGCTGCGCTTCGAGGGGGACGAGGAAGGGCGTGTGCGCGGGCTGCACCTGGTCGAGGTGGACGCGGCGCGGAAGCCCGTGCCGGGGACGCAGCGGACCCTGCCCGCCGACATGGTGCTGCTCGCGCTCGGCTTCTCGGGGCCGGACCAGGGCGACGGGAGCATCGCGCAGCTCGGTCTCGAGCTGGAGCCGCGCGGCACGATCGCGCGCGGGCCGGACTTCGCGACGAACGTCCCGGGCGTCTTCGCGGCGGGCGACGCCGCCCGGGGCCAGTCGCTGATCGTGTGGGCCATCGCGGAAGGGCGGGCGGTGGCGGCGGCCGTCGACCGCTTCCTGACGGGCGGCACGAGCCGTCTGCCGGCGCCGATCGGACCGTACGACCGCCCTATGAGCGTCTGACCCGGCCCGCACCCGCCCGCGTGCGCCAGGCCCGCACGTCGGTCTGCCGTCCGGCGCCGTGGCCGGAATCCGGCCCCGTGTCCGGCGGACGCCGGCCCGGCCGGGCCCCGGCGCACCGACGCCCCGGACCCGGCATCAGCCGGGCGCCCGGGGCGTCGAGGTCGGAACGCGGAACGGACCTCAAGGCTTGCGCGCCACCGCGCCGTAGCCGGGGATGACCCCGTCGTCCTGGCCCGGAACCGGGTCGCCCAGTTCGGGGCGCCACAGGTGCGGCACCTGGACGCCCGGTTCCACGAGGTCGAGGCCGTCGAAGAAGCGGGTGAACTCCTCGCGGCTGCGCAGCGCCAGGGTGACGCCCGCACCCCTGAGCTTCGCGGCGGCCTCCTCCGACTCCTCGGGAGTGAAGTCGGCCGTGGCGTGGCTGATGACCAGGTGGCTGCCCGAGGGCAGGGCGTCCACCAGCCGCTCCACCAGCTCGTGCGCGCCGTCCTCGTCAGGGACGAAGTGCAGCAGCGCGATGAGCGACAGCGCGATCGGCTCGTCGAAGTCGAGGACCTTGCGCGCGCCCTCCAGGATGGTGTCCGGGTCCCGGACGTCGGCCTGGAGGTAGTCGGTGACGCCCTCCTCCGTGCCGCGCAGCAGGGCCGCCGCGTGGGCCAGCACGATGGGGTCGTTGTCGCAGTACACGACGCGGGCGTCCGGCGCGATCCGCTGGGCGATCTGGTGCAGGTTCGGCTCGGTGGGGATGCCGGTGCCGATGTCGAGGAACTGGCGCACGCCCTGTCCGGCGAGCCAGCGCGTGGCGCGCTGCATGAACGCGCGGTTGACGCGCGCCATGACCGGCACCCTCGGCTCCAGGGCGAGCATCTGCCGACCCATGGCCTCGTCGACCGGGTAGTTGTCCTTGCCTCCGAGGTACCAGTCGTACATCCGCGCCGGATGCGGTCTGGTGGTGTCGATCTCCACGGGGTTCTGCCCGGTCATGACGGACTCCGTAACTGTCTGCAAGTGTTAGTGATCAATTCAGTGCCAAGGAAGAAGCAAAGGTAGTGCGGCAACCGGAGGTCAGGACAGCAGGAAATCCGCCTCTCCGGCCTTGGCCCCCTCGATGAAGGCCGTCATCTCGGCGGAGGTGTAGATGAGCGCCGGACCGTCCGGGTCGGTGGACTGGCGCACGGCGATCCGGCCGTCGTCCAGCTTCATCGCCTCCAGGCAGTTTCCGCCGTTGCCGCCGCTCCAGGGCTTGTGCCAGCCCTCGCTGCCCAGCTCCCGCGCGGGCATCCCGTTGTAGATCCTTCCGGCGTGCGCCCGCGCACGCGGCTGGGTCTTCGGGGGCTTGATGAGTTCCATTCACAGCTCCTTGCGGAGATCCCGGAGGATCTCCTTCGTGCGATGTGCCGTGGCGGCCTGCGCCGCCATGCGGTCCATGACCTCGAGGTGGGTCGCCACCTCGGTGCGCGCGTCCAGGTAGACGGCGCCGGTCAGGTACTCGCTGTAGACCATGTCCGGCAGTTCGGGCATGGCAAATCGGAACAGCACGAACGGCCCGTACGTGCCGGGATGGGGCCCGCTGTCGAAGGTGGCGATCTGCAGCGTCACATTGGGCAGCGCCGACGCCTCGAGCAGCTTGTCGATCTGCGCGCGCATCACCTCCGGGCCGCCGACCCGGCGGCGCAGCGCGGTCTCGTCCATCACGACCCACAGCCGGGGCGCGTCCTCGCGGGTGAGCAGCTCCTGCCGCCGCATGCGCAGGTCGACGTGGCGCTCTATGTCCTCGGGGCGGGTCTGCCCTATGGCGCCGGAGCGCAGCACGCCACGCGCGTAGTCCTCCGTCTGGAGCAGTCCGGGGACGAAGTGGGGCTCGTAGCTACGGATGAGGGAGGCAGCGCCCTCCAGGCTGACGTACATGGAGAACCAGCCGGGCAGGATGTCGTGGAAGCGCTGCCACCAGCCGGGCTTGTTGGCGTCCTCCGCGAGCTGGACGAAGGCCTCGGCCTCCTCGTCGGAGACGCCGTAGGCCTTCAGCAGCAGCTGGAGGTAGGGGATCTTGAGCGCCACCTCGGCCATCTCCATGCGGCGCACGGTGGCGGGGGCGACACGCAGGATCCGGGCGGCCTCCTCCCGCTTGAGACCCGCGCGCTCGCGCAGATCCAGCAGGCGGCGGCCGAGGACGACCTGCCCGACCGTCGGCGCGGACCGGGGTTCGCTCACGCTTCACCTCCCTCGAACAAATCCTGACCTCGAACAAATCCTGACAGCCCGGCGGCGCCGTCCGGTGATCTGGCACGGAGATCCATTGACCCGAACACATATTCGAATCGATTTCCGGCCACCCCAACTGGCGCTGCGCGAGGTGCTGTTGCGAGCAGTGTGCCACGCCCGTCCAGACCGTCACACAGCACTCTGCAATTTTCAAAGTGACACTTGCCAAGTGTTCACGGCGGGGCGATAGTGGCAAGCGTGATTCCGTCCGCGCCCTTAGGAACAGACGCCGCCGCGGCTTCCGTCGGCCTCGGCGCCGCCCCGGCCACCGCCCCCTCGGGGGTCACCGCCGAGCGCCGGTTCCGCTTCGAACTGGCCGCTCATCCTGGCTCCGCCGCGCAGGCGAGACGGCTGGCGCGGGCCCGGCTGACCGGCTGGTCGGTCTGCGAGGACACCTGCGACACGGCGGCCCTGGTCGTCTCCGAACTGGTCACCAACGCCATCGTGCACACCGCGAGCAGCCGTGTCGTCTGCGAGCTGCACGACGGCGACGACCTGCTGCGCATAGCCGTGCGGGACGAGGGCTGCGCGCCGGGCCGGCCACGGGCGAACACCCGGCAGCAGCCGGAGGAGGAGCACGGGAGGGGACTGCTCCTCGTCGACGCCCTGTGCCACGCGTGGGGCGCCCACGAACACGGTCCCGGCCTGCTGGTCTGGGCAGAACTCCCCCGCACCGCCGGCACCCCGGGCGACCCCGGCGAGCCCCGCGACGACCTCGGCTGGGGCGCCCGCCCCAAGCCCGGTCCGGCCGGCGGCTCCGAGGACGGCGCGGACGAGACCGGCGACGGGGACGCGGCCCACCCCGCCGAGCAGCGCCTGGGCACACCCGCCGGCCGGGACGGAGGACGGGCGTGACGGGCGCCGGCGGCACCCGCATGCTGAGCCTGGACTCGCTGGTCCGCATGCAGCGCGGACGGCAGACGCCGGACGCGCCGCGCAGGCTCCTCGTGCCGGACGGCATGACCGCCCCGATGGGCTGCGACGCGGTGGCCGTGCCGGCCCGCTTCGGCCCGCTGGTCCTGCCCCGGCTGCCCCGCGTGGGATGCGTGTACGCCGATGACGCGCACTGGTGGTGGCTGGTCCCGTCCGACTCGGACTACGCCCTGGAGTGGCCCGCCCCCGCGCACTACGCCGCCGGCGCGGTCCTCCCCGACGCCTCCGCCGACGCGGGCGCCGCGGGCCTGCCGGGCCTCATCCACCGCCCCGACGGCACGCTCCCCTACACGCCGCCGATACCGCTCTACCTGGCCCTGTGCCGGCTCACCGGGACGACCCCCGTCTGGTCACGCCCCGTCACCGCCTGACGGCCGCGCAACGCGCCGCGCGGCCCGGGTCACGCCACCGCGTCACCACCCGCGCTCTCGCCGCGGACGATCACGAGGAACATGTCGGTGGCCAGATCCATGACGACCTCGGCGGGCAGGCCCTCCAGGCGCCGCGCGTGCGCGAACTCCTCCGCGGGCCAGGAGCCACGCGGTCCACCTGCGGGAAAGCGTTCGAGCACGGTTCGCCCGTTCACCCTGCCACCTCCATGTAGCGCTGTACTCGTAGAGTTAAACGCCAACCATGGGGCGAACGCCTCGTCCGGTGACGGTACTGAGACGTAGTTGACACCCGTTCACTGCCAAGTGTGAGCGTGCTCTCAGCTTTCCGGAGTAATCCGTCACCGTCCGTGTCAGTCGTCGCACTCGTCGTGGTGGCGGTGACCGCTCACGCGCGTTCGCGTCGTTCAGGTGCCGTACTCCTGGATGCGCCGGCCGTGGCCGCGGTCGACCAGGGCGGGCAGGCGTTCGTCCAGCTCGCGGACGACCTCGGGGACGTCGATGGTGAGCAGGCGCCGGTCGCGCATGAGGATCCGGCCGTCCACGACGGTCGTGCGGACGTCGGCGGCGCGGGCGCTGTGCACCAGGGTCGCGGCGAGGTCGTGCACGGGCTGGGTGTGCGGGCCGGTCAGGTCGACCAGGACGAGGTCGGCGCGGTGACCGGGCGCGATGCGGCCGACGCTCCCCTCCAGGCCGACCGCGCGGGCGCTCTGCAGGGTGGCGTGATGCAGGGCCTGACGTGAGGTCAGCCAGCGTGGGTCGCCCTCCGTGGACTTCTGGATCAGCGAGGTGAGCGCCATGGACTCCCACACGTCGAGGGAGTTGTTGGACGCGGCGCCGTCCGTGGCGAGCCCGACCGGGACGCCGATGTCCCGCAGCGCCCGTACGGGTGTGGTGGTGGGCCAGGCGAACTTCAGGTAGCCGCGGGGCGCGGTCGCCACCGCCGTCCGCCCCCGCGCGTGCGCGAGCAGCGGCAGGTCGCTCTCGACGATGCCGGTGCCGTGGGCGATGAGCACGTCGGTGTCCAGGATGCCGGTGCGGTGCAGCACCTCGACGGGGGTGACGCCGTGCCGGGCGAGGGACGCCTCGGTCTGGTCGCGGTTCTCGGCGGCGTGCAGATGGACGGGCAGGTCGTGCGCGCGCGCCAGGTCGGCGGTGGCGGCGAGGTCGGCGTCGTTCACCGTGTAGGGGGCGTGCGGGGCGAGCGCGGTGGTGATGCGCCCGCCGGCCGTGCCCCGGTGGCGCAGCGCGAACTCCAGGGACTTCTCCCGCCCCTGAGGGCCCTGGGAGGAGAAGTACGCCTCCCCCAGCAGGGCGCGCATGCCGCACGCGGCGACCACCTCGGCGACCGCGTCCATGGCGAAGTAGTGGTCGGCGAAGCAGGTGACGCCGGCCCGGATCATCTCCGCGCAGGCGAGCAGCGCGCCGAGGGTGACGTCCCGCCCGGTGAGGTTGGACTCCACCGGCCAGACGACGTCGTTGAACCACGCCTCGGTGGGCAGGTCCTCGGCGAGCCCGCGCAGGGCGGCCATGGGGGCGTGAGTGTGACAGTTGATCAGACCGGGCAGCGCGACCTGCCCGCGGGCGTCGATCCACTCGTCGGCCGCACGCCCGGCGACAGCCTCGGCGTCGGTCACCTCCTCGACGACCCCGTCGCGGACGACGACGGCGGCGTCCTCCAGGAAGACGGCCTCTTCTTGATCGTCGTGCGTGAGGACGGTGCATCCGGTGATGATGAGGCCGGCGGGACTCTCCACGGCAGAAGGCGTCATCACGTCAACGTACGACGGGACTCCGACCCCGGGGGAGCCGGACCGCGACATCCCGTCGCGGCTCTGTCGCACGGCGGGCCGGGCGCGCACCCTGGCCTCACCACGAGCCCGCCCACGGCTGAAAGGGGCCCGCCTTGCTCCTCGGCACCTGGAACCTGGAGAACCTGTACCGGCCCGGCGGCCCCTACGGGCCCGACGACGAGGCCGCGTACGCGTCAAAACTGGCCGCGCTCGCCGCGGTGATCACGGAACTGGATCCGGGGCTGCTCGGCGTGCAGGAGGTGGGCGACCCCGACGCGCTGGAGGACCTGGCGGGGATGCTGGACGACGACTGGCACGTCGCGCTGTCCTCGCACGCCGACAGCCGGGGCATCCGGGTGGGCTTCCTCAGCCGTACGGAGCTGACGGTGGTCGCCGACACGGCGGCGTTCCCGCCGCGGATGCTGCCGGTGCAGGCGGACGACACCGGTCTGACCGTCTCTCAGGCCGGGCGCGGTTTCCTCGCCGTGGAGGTGGCGGGCGAGCGGGGGCCGTTGCGGGTGGCGGTCTGCCATCTGAAGTCGAAGCTGCTGTCGTACCCGGACGGCCGCTTCCAGCCGCGCGACGAGGGCGAACGGGCCCGGTACGGCGCCTACGCGCTGTACCGGCGGGCGGCCGAGGCGGCGGCGCTGCGCACGCTGGCGGACCGGCTGCTGGAGGGCGACGGACGGGAGCGGGACGTGGCGGTGCTCGGCGACCTCAACGACGAGGTGCAGGCGGCGACCACACAGATGCTGCTCGGGCCGCCCGGCTCGGAGATCGGCACGCCGGGCCACGACCGGCCGGACCGGGGTGACGCGGTCCGGCTGTGGGACGTGGCCCCGCTCATCCCGGCCGCCGAACGCTATTCGCGGGTGAACTCCGGCCGCCGGGAGCTGATCGACCATGTGCTGCTCAGCCACCGGCTGGTGCGTCGGGTGACGTCGGCGGGGACGGGGCTTCCGGATGACGGGCCGCCCCGTCTGCCGTCCGTGGGGACGGATCCCGGTGAGCGGCGGGGGGTGGCGGGGTCGGATCATGCGCCGGTGTGGGTGCGGGTGCGGTGAACGCGGGGCGCGGTGCGGGGGGGTCGGCCCTGCGCGGGCCGCCGGTGCGGGTGGTGGGGCGGCCCTGCGCGGGCCGCCGGTGCGGTGGGGCGGCCCTGGGGGCGGCTGGGTGCCGGTGGGCTGGGCGAGTCGGCGGGTGCCGGTCCGTCGTGGCCGGTCGCGCAGTTCCCCGCGCCCCCTCCGGGGCGCACAGCTGACGTCGAAGGAGCGGTCACCGGTGACAGGCGGCCGGTCCATCGGGTGCCGGTTCGTCGTGGCCGGTCGCGCAGTTCCCCGCGCCCCCTCCGGGGCGCACAGCTGACGTCGAAGGAGCGGTCACCGGTGGCAGGCGGCCGGGCCGTCGGGTGCCGGTTCGTCGGGGGTGATCGCGCAGTTCCCCGCGCCCCCTACGGGGCGCACAGCTGACGTCGATGGGGCGGTTACCCGTGGCAGGCGGCCGGGTGGCGGGCCGCCGGGAGGGGGAGGTGGAGCTCGGCGCCGAGGTGGGTGAGGCGGTGGAGGTGGGCGGGGTCGAGGCTTCCGGTGTCGTCGAGGTGGACGGCACAGGCGGTGGTGGTGTCGACAAGCCGTTCGAGGGTCGCGGCGATCTCGTCGGCGCCGTCCGCGTGCCGGGCGAGCGGCGGGAGTTCGGCGGAGGCGAGGGCGATGGCGGCGCGGGCCTCGGCGAGGGTGCGGTAGGCCTCACGGCGCAGCGCCCAGCGGGCCTCGCGGTCCTCGGACTCCCCGAGCACGTGGGCGAGGTACTCGCGGGCGGCGCTGTTCGCCTCGGTGAGCCGGGCGCGGATGGCGTCGCCGCGCCGGCCGGGGGTGGGCAGGTGTCCGACGACCAGCACGATGGCGCAGGCCAGCAGGGTCTCGCCGATCCTGGCGAGGGATGCCTGGGGTTCGCCGCCGGCCATCACCAGGGCCAGGACGAGCACGGTGACGACGGCGGTCTGCGCGGCGAAGTGCCGGGTGGCGAGCGGGATCAGCGCCCCGCAGACGGTCACGAGGACGACGAGCCCTTCCGGCCGGGGCAGCACCGCTGCGAACCCGGCGAACAGCAGGGCGCCCAGGACGGTTCCGGCGGCGCGGGACAGCACGCGGGACGCCAGCGGCCCGAGGTCGGGTTTGACAAGGAAGACGGCGGTGGCGGGCAGCCAGTACCAGTGCTCGTGCTGGCCGTACCAGCGGGCGTGGTGGAGGGCCTGGGCGACGGCGGCGCTCGCGCCGAAGCAGAGGGCGACCCGCATCCCGTACTCGCGGCCGCGGGCGCCGAGGACGGTCCGCAGGGCGGCGGTCCGGGTGCGTCTGCGGCCGTGCAGCCGCCTGCCGTCGGCCCGGTCGAAGGCCTCGGCGGCGTGCAGCAGGGCGTCGTCCAGGGCGCGCAGGCCGGGCGCGGAACGGGTGGGTGCGGGCAGCGGGCCGGTGGGGGCGCCGTCGCGCACGGCGGCGGCGAGGCGGCGGGGCGCCTCGGACGCGCGGGGCGGCACCGGCTCCCCCGCCCAGGCCAGCGCGGTCGCGGCCTCGGCGAGCGGGAGGGCCGCGGCGTACTGGGCGTGCAGCCGGCGTTCGGCCGCGGAGGAGGGGTGGCGGCGCAGCCGGGGTCCGGCGAGCGCGTCCTGCGCCTGGTCGAGGGCGGCGGTGAGCGCGGCCCGCCGTGCCGTGGCGCCGTCCGAGCCCACGGCGTCGAGCAGCGCGGCGATGGCGTCGTACACCCCGGCGACGGCGGCGCGCTCCCCGTCGAAGCGCAACGCGAACCGGCGGTCCCCGGCGAGGGTGTGGGAGGTGGGCAGCGCGAGCCGCAGCAGGAGCAGCCAGGCGGTGCCCGCCACGAAGGCGACCGCCCGCAGCGGGCCCGGCTCGGGCAGCGGCATGCCCGCCCCGACGGCGGCCCCGACCAGCAGCTGCGTCCCGGCGGAGGACCCCACAGGACCCAGGGCGCTGATCCCTCCGGCGGCCAGGCCCAGCACGGTCAGCAGCAGGGTGAGCAGCACGGCCGGCGCGTGGTCCCCGGCGGCGGTGCCCGTCAGCAGCCCGGCCGCGCCCGCGAGGGCGGGCGTCCCGATCCGGGCCACGGACGCGCGCCGGCTGCCGGGCCGGTCGTTGATCCCCGCGAACATGGCGCCGATCGCGGCGACCACCCCGAGGGTGGGCCGCCCGGCGAGCACGGCCGCGAGCAGCAGCGGCCCGCCGCCCAGCGCACCGCGCAGCACCGCACTCCAGGAGACGGGCCCCCGCTGGGACCGGAGGGCATGCGCGAGCCACGGGGGTACGGCGGGGGCGGTGCGGGTCACGGGGCTCCTGTCGTCCGGTCGGTACGCCTGCTCCATCGGGCAACGCTGACCGGGGCGGAACTCATACCCCCACGGTAGGCGGACCTCACTGACGGCATGGAACGGGCGTGTTTCGGCGGCGTGACAGCCGGGCGGACGGTCCGCCCGCCCCCCGCGGACCGTGCGGTGACCCCGCCCCTCGCCCCGCGGAAAACACCGCAGTATTGGCCGTCCCCTCCCCCTTCGCTCACCGAATTGGGCCGTTGGTGGGAAAGACCGCTCTCCGCGCGCCCCGGATGGGCGGCGGACCTACGCTGCCGACATGGGGAGGCACAGTCCGCGCCATTTCCATTCGAGGAGAGCTGATGGCTGACCGCATTACAGCTCCGCGCCGACGCGGCTATCGCGAAGGCATCGGCGGCGAGATGCTCGCCGAATTCCTGGGGACGTTCGTCCTCATTCTGTTGGGTGTCGGATCCGTCGCCGTCGCCGTCGTGGGCCTGCCCGGTTCCGGGCGGCAGTTCGTGGACTTCGGACCGGCGAACTGGCTCATCATCGCCTGGGGCTGGGGTCTCGCCGTCGTCTTCGGCGTGTACGTGGCCGGCGGCATCAGCGGCGCCCACCTCAACCCGGCGGTGACCCTGGCCTTCACCGTGCGCAGGGACTTCCCCCTGAAAAAGGTGCCCGCGTACTGGCTGGCCCAGCTCTGCGGCGCCTTCGTCGCCGCCGCGCTCGTCTACGCCTGCTACCGCTGGGCGATCGACGCCGCCGACGCGAAGGCAGGGCTGGCCCGTGACGAATCACTGGCCACCTATTCCATCTTCGCGACCTTCCCCGCGGAATACTTCGGGGATTCCTGGTGGGGTCCGCTGCTCGACCAGATCGTGGGCACCGGAATTCTCCTGCTCCTGATCTGCGCGCTCATCGACCTGAAGAATGTCGCGCCCCTGTCGAACCTCCACCCGTTCCTCATCGGCCTGGTGGTCGTCGCCATCGGTCTGACCTTCGGCACGAATGCCGGATACGCGATCAATCCCGCGCGCGATTTCGGCCCCCGGCTGTTCACCTACTTCGAGGGCTGGGGCGACATCGCGCTCCCGGGCACGTTCGGGTGGTTCAGCGGCTACTGGTGGATTCCCATCGTCGGTCCGCTGATCGGCGGTGTCGTCGGCGTGCTGGTGTACGACGCGCTGATCAAGCCGAGCATCACCGCCAGGACTCGGGCGATGGAGGCCCAGGAGGAAGGCCCGGCCACCGAGGAGGCGTAGGCCCCCGGGAACCGCCGTCACTCAGGAAAGGTTGCAGCGATGCCCGAATTCGTCGGCGCGGTGGACCAGGGGACCACCAGCACCCGATTCATGATCTTCGATCACGCCGGTAACGAGGTGGCGAAGCACCAGCTGGAGCACCAGCAGATCCTGCCCCGTTCCGGCTGGGTCGAGCACGACCCGGTGGAGATCTGGGAGCGTACCAACACGGTGATCCAGAACGCCCTCCGCGAGGGCGGCCTGACGGCCTCCGACCTGCGGGCGATCGGCATCACCAACCAGCGTGAGACGACCGTCGTGTGGGATCCGCGCACCGGCCGTCCGTACTACAACGCGATCGTCTGGCAGGACACGCGCACCGACAGCATCGCCGCCGCCCTGGAACGCGAGGGCCACGGCGACGTGATCCGCCACAAGGCGGGGCTGCCGCCGGCCACCTACTTCTCCGGCGGCAAGATCAAGTGGCTGCTGGAGAACGTGGACGGGCTGCGCGAGGCGGCCGAGGCGGGCCACGCCGTGTTCGGCAACACGGACGCCTGGGTGCTGTGGAACCTCACCGGCGGTCCGAACGGCGGCATCCACGCCACGGACGTGACCAACGCCAGCCGCACCATGCTGATGAACCTGGAGACCCTCGACTGGGACGACGAGCTGCTCGGCCTCTTCGGCATCCCGCGCTCGATGCTCCCGGCCATCCACCCCTCCTCGGACCCCGAGGCGTTCGGCCAGGCCCGCACGTCCCGGCCGCTGGGCGCCGCCGTGCCGATCACCGGCGTCCTCGGCGACCAGCACGCGGCCACCGTGGGACAGGTCTGCTTCTCCCCGGGCGAGGCCAAGAACACCTACGGCACCGGCAACTTCCTGGTGCTGAACACCGGCACCGAGCTGGTGCGCTCGCAGAACGGGCTGCTGACGACGGTGGCGTACCAGTTCGCCGGCAGCCCGGCGGTGTACGCGCTGGAGGGTTCCATCGCCGTGACCGGCGCGGCGGTGCAGTGGCTGCGCGACCAGCTGAAGATCATCGGCAGCGCACCGGACAGCGAACAGCTGGCGCGGTCGGTGGAGGACAACGGCGGCATGTACTTCGTGCCGGCCTTCTCCGGCCTGTTCGCCCCCTACTGGCGTTCCGACGCCCGGGGCGCCATCGTCGGCCTGTCCCGGTACAACACCGGCGGCCACATCGCGCGGGCCGCCCTGGAGGCGATCTGCTACCAGAGCCGTGACGTGGTCGAGGCGATGGAGCAGGACTCCGGGGTGCACCTGGACGTGCTGAAGGTGGACGGCGGCGTCACCGCGAACGACCTGTGCATGCAGATCCAGGCGGATGTGCTCGGGGTGCCGGTCAGCCGGCCCGTGGTCGCGGAGACCACCGCGCTGGGCGCCGCGTACGCCGCGGGCCTCGCCACGGGCTTCTGGAGCGACGAGAACGAGCTCCGCTCGCACTGGCAGGAGTCCAAGCGCTGGGAGCCGTCGTGGGACGAGGACCGGCGCCGCCAGGGCTACGAGGACTGGAAGCGGGCCGTCGAGCGCACCCTGGACTGGGTGAAGGTCGACTGAGCCCACGGTGGCCGGTCAGGGGCCGCCCGGCGCGGCGGTTCAGCGGTCGGCGATGTCCTCGCGGAGACCGTCGGAGAACTCCCACCAGCACAGCGGGAGCCAGTCGCCGTTGACGAACGCGTCGACGGTCGCGCCGCGGCCGCGGACGGTCACGGTCGTGCCCGGGGGGTATGTGGTGCCGGACAGCCCGGGCACGGCCACCAGCAGTGTTCCCAGCCTTTGAGCTGCCATTTTCCGCCCTTCCCCTCTCGTCGGGTGTCGTGTCGGGTGGCGTCCTGGTCGCCGGGTGCGGCGCCCCGAAGCGGGGCGGGCATCGCAGGATATTCGTCGGATGTTACCGGGCTTGCCCCGGCCGCAAGACCGGAGAATCATGAGATATCGGTCACGCGGGCCATCGGGAGGGGCGTCACTGCGCACCACGCAGAACACCAACCGAACGGAGATCGCAACATGAAGGCCGTCGTGTACAAGGGACCGTTCGAGGTCGCCGTCGAGGACGTCGAGAACCCGACGATCCAGCATCCGAACGACGTGATCGTGCGGGTCACCTCGACCGCGATCTGCGGATCCGACCTGCACATGTACGAGGGCCGCACGGCCGCCGAGCCGGGCATCACCTTCGGCCACGAGAACATGGGCATCATCGCCGAGGTCGGCCCGGGCGTCACCTCGCTCAAGGAGGGCGACCGCGTGGTCATGCCCTTCAACGTCGCCTGCGGCTTCTGCACCAACTGCGTCGAGGGCTTCACCGGGTACTGTCTCACCGTCAACCCCGGCTTCCCTGGCGGCGCCTACGGCTATGTGGCCATGGGCCCCTGGAAGGGCGGACAGGCGGAGTACCTGCGCGTCCCCTACGCCGACTTCAACTGCCTGAAGCTGCCGGCGGGCAGCGAGCACGAGAAGGACTTCGTCCTCCTCGCGGACATCTTCCCCACCGGCTACCACGGCTGCGAACTCGCCCAGGTGCGCCCGGGCGACAGCGTCACCGTGTACGGCGCCGGACCGGTCGGCCTGATGGCCGCCTACTCGGCGCTGCTGCGCGGCGCGCGGAAGGTGTTCGTGGTCGACCGCGTCGCCGAGCGGCTGCAGAAGGCCCAGGAGATCGGCGCCGTCCCGATCAACTTCGCGGAGGGCGACCCGGTCGAGCAGATCCACGACCAGACCGAGGGCATCGGCACCGACAAGGGCATCGACGCCGTCGGCTACCAGGCCTCGGCGGGCGGCGGCACCGACCGCGAGGAGCCGGCCACCGTGCTGAACTCGCTGATCCGCACGGTCCGGGCCACCGGCATGCTCGGGATCCCCGGGCTGTACGTGCCGTCCGACCCGGGCGCCCCGGACGAGCAGTCCAAGCAGGGCATGCTGATGGTCGCGGTCGGCAAGCTCTTCGAGAAGGGCCTGAAGCTCGGCACCGGCCAGTGCAACGTCAAGCGCTACAACCGGCAGCTCCGCGACATGATCATCGAAGGCCGGGCCAAGCCCAGCTTCGTGGTCTCGCACGAACTGCCGCTGGACCAGGCGCCGTCGGCGTACGACAAGTTCGACAAGCGGATCGAGGGCTACACCAAGGTGGTGCTGCACCCGTAAGCCCCGTAAGGGTCCGCTCGTCAGTCCGGGCGGCGTCGGGCGTACCGGTCCGTCGCCGCCACCAGGGCGTCGTCCCCGACGGCGCCCGCGTCGTGCCCGGCGTCGTCGACGATCACCAGCTCGCTGCCCGGCCAGGCGTGGTGCAGCCGCCAGACGACGCCGAGCAGGTTGCCGAGGTCGAGGCTGCCCTGGACCAGGGTGCCGGGGATGTCCTTGAGGAGGCGGGCGTCGCGCAGCACGACGCCCTCCTCTCCCCCGTCGCCGAAGAAGTGGTCGTTCCCCCAGTAGTGGGTGACGGTGCGGGCGAAGCCCAGGCGGAACGCCGGGTCGCGGAACCGCTCGACGGAACCGGGCGGGGCGGGGATGATCGCCGTCTCCCAGTCGGTCCACGCCCGCGCGGCCCGCGCCCTGACCTCCGGGTCGGGCGATTCCAGCAGACGGTTGTACGCGGCGGCCAGGTTGCCGTCGCGCTCGTCCTCGGGCAGTTCGGCGAGGAACCGCTCGTACGCCTCCGGGAAGATGCGGCCGAGTCCCCTGGTCAGCAGGTCGACCTCCGCGGGCGAGCCGGTGGCCACGCCGGTCAGCACCAGCTCGGACACCACGCCGGGGTGGGTCTGCGCGTACCGCAGGCCCAGGGCCGAGCCGAAGGACACGCCCCACACCAGCCAGCGCCCGATGCCCAGATGGGCGCGGAGCCGCTCAAGGTCCGCCATGAGGTGCGGCGCCGTGTTGACGCTCATGTCGGTGGCGGGGTCGGCGGCGGACGGCCGCGACCGTCCCGCGCCGCGCTGGTCGAACAGGACGATGCGGTAGGCGGCGGGGTCGAAGTAGCGCCGCAGTCCGGCGCCGGCGCTCGAGCCGGGGCCTCCGTGCAGCACCACCGCGGGCTTGCCGTGCGGGTTCCCGCTGGTCTCCCAGTAGAGGTGGTTGCCGTCCCCGACGTCGAGCATGCCGTGGTCGTACGGTTCGATCTCCGGATACCTGGCCATCCGGGCACCGTAGCGCCGCCGGGCGGGCCGCTCACCCCTATTTCGCCGGGCGCAGTCCGGCCGCCGTCGCCGCCGTGCGCAGGACGTCCCGGAGCATCTCGGGGGTGAGCTTGCCGGTGAAGGTGTTGCGCTGGCTGACGTGGAAGCAGCCGTAGAGGCCGAGCGCCGGGCCGTCGGCGGCGTCCAGCTCGACATGGGCGCCGTGGCCGAAGGCGGGCCGGGGGCGGGGCACGGTCCAGCCGGCCTCGGCGAACGCGGGCAGCGCCGCCTGCCAGCCGAAGGCACCGAGGACGACGGCCGCCCGGACCGTCGGCCGCAGCAGCCGCAGTTCCTGCACCAGCCAGGGCCGGCAGGCGTCCCGTTCGGCCGGGGTGGGCTTGTTGGCGGGCGGGGCGCAGTGCACGGGCGCGGTGACGCGGACCCCGCGGAGCTCCAGGCCGTCGCCGGCGTGCACGGAGGTCGGCTGGGAGGCGAGGCCCACGTCGTACAGCGCCTGGTACAGCACGTCACCGGAGCGGTCCCCGGTGAACATCCGGCCGGTGCGGTTGCCGCCGTGCGCGGCGGGCGCGAGACCGATGATCAGCAGCCGCGCGTCGGGCGGCCCGAACCCGGGCACCGGCCTCCCCCAGTACGTCCAGTCCGCGAACGCGGCCCGCCTGGTACGGGCGACCTCCTCGCGCCAGGCGACCAGGCGGGGGCAGGCCCGGCAGCCGGAGATGCGCCGGTCGAGCCGGTCGAGGCCTCGGGGATCCATGGCTCCACGGTAGGCGCCCGGGCGCCGGTGGGTCCCGCCGATATCCGCATCCGGTCGGCGGGCCGGGCGGGCTAAGGTCGGGAGCATGGTTGCGGAGGGTGCGCGGAACGACAGGACGGCCGGGGCGGACGAGGGCGCCGAGGGTGCGGCGGCCACGCCCGGGCCCGCGGGGGCCACGCCCGAGCCGGTGGACCCGAAGGTCGCCGCGGCGGTGGCCGCCGCGGAGGCGGCGGGCCCGCAGAACGGCGAGACCGTCCGGGTCGACAGCTGGATCTGGTCGGTACGGCTGGTCAAGACGCGGTCCATGGGGGCCGCCGCCTGCCGGGGCGGGCACGTCCGCGTGAACGGCGAGCGGGTGAAGCCCTCGCACTCCGTGCGGGTGGGTGACGAGGTGCGGGTGCGGGTCGAGACGCGGGAGCGGGTCGTCGTCGTGAAGCGGCTGATCCGCAAGCGGGTGGGGGCGCCCGTCGCCGTCCAGTGCTACATCGACAACTCGCCGCCGCCCCCGCCGCGCGAGGCCGTCGCCCCGGCCGGGATCCGCGACCGTGGCGCGGGCCGCCCGACCAAGCGGGACCGGCGCGAGCTGGAACGGCTGCGCGGGCTGGGCGGCCCCGGCCCGCTCGGCGGCTTCGCGGGCCCGCCCGCCCTCGGCGACCCGGGCGCGGCGCCGGGCGGACGCAAGGGCGCGGGCGGCACGGGTGGCACGGGCGGCCGTGGGACAGGCGGCGGCGGGCGCCGGAGCCGGAACAAGGGCGCTGGGGGCACGCCCCGGCCCTGAGCAGCGGCGCGGTCCCACGGGCATGAGGCGCCGGCACCCGCGTGTCGGTCATGGCGCAGGGGCCAGGGTCACGGCATGGGCACCGCTCGCACCCAGATTCCGTCGTCCGTCAGGTACCGGTCCACCCTCAGCCCCTCCTGAGCGAGTGCCTCCTCGAACTGCTCCCGGGTCAGCGGACGCGATCGGAACGTCTGGGTCCAGGCCGCGTCCGGGAACACGTACTCCGCGTGCACCGAGTCGACGCCGTCGCCGACCGGCTCCACGGACACGATCCGCACCGTGAAGCCCGCCGGGTCGACCCGCTCGCGCGGCACGTTCGAGTGGTAGTCCGCGCCCTCCCGCTGGATCAGCACGGACCCGCCCTGCGCGAGGTGCCGCACGCAGGTGCGCAGCATGCCCCGGCGCACCTCGACGTCCCCCGCGTGCACCAGGAACGAGGCCAGCAGCACCACGTCGAACGTCTCGCCGAGGTCGAGCCGCTCGATCGGGCCGCATATCGTCCGCGCCCCGCGCACCCGCTCCAGCATCTCGGCGGACTCGTCCACCGCCGTCACCTCGAAGCCGCGCTCCAGCAGCGCGTGGGTCATCCGCCCCACGCCGCAGCCCAGCTCCAGGATCCGCGCCCCCGCCGGCACCGCTGCCGCGATCACGTCCGGCTCGTCCCCCACGGGAAGCCGCGCGTACAGCTCCACCGCGCAGCCGTCCGGGGTGATCGCCCCGGGCCCCGTCCCCGCATAGCCCTCACGCATCGTCTGCTCCATGCCCGTCGAACGGGCCGCGCCCGCACGTCCGTTCCCGTCCCCGCCGATGCCACCCGAACGAGTGACAGGGGGCCGGGCGGGCACTCGGAACAAGAGAAGCTCGGACGCCACAAGGTGAGGTCGCGATGCGTACGGGCAGTGAACCGACGACCGCGCGGAGTCCCCTGCGCATGCGGTTCTGGCTGAGCGTGTGGGGCGTGGTCTGGACGGTGGCGGGAACGGTGGCGTTCGCACTCACCGGGCATCCGGGCTGGGCGCTGGCCTGCGGGATCCTGTTCCTGGTCGTCGTGGCGGACCTGCTGTTCGTGGTCCGGCACATCCGCCAGGGCCCCCACTACCAGCCGGGCCGCGACGTGCCCCCGTACGAGCCGCCGGCGGACCGGCGCTAACCGCCCGTGGCCCCGCGCGGGCTCAGCCGTCGAAGCGCGCGGCCTTCAGATACTCCGGGTTCGGGTCCAGCGCGGCGGCCAGGCGGAAATGCCGCTTGGCCGGGTGGGGCCTGCCCTGCCGCTGATAGGTGCGGGCGAGGGCGTAGTGGGCGAAGGCGTTGTCCGGCTCCCGCTCCAGGACGAGCGAGAACTCCAGCTCGGCGGGGCGCAGCTGGGCGGCCGCGAAGAAGGCGCGCGCCCGGAGCAGCCGGGCGGCCGTGTTCTCGGGATGGACGTCGATCACGCCGTCGAGCAGCTTCACCGCGCCCCGCGGGTCGCGGGAGGCGAGCAGGTGCTCGGCGGCGCGGAAGTCGATGACATGCGTCTCCGGCGTACGTCCGGACGGACCGTTGGTCTGGGGCACGGCGGAATCCTTCCCTCGCTCGAAAGGATCAACGCCTCGCCCGGCGCCCCCTATTCCGGCCGGGGATCCCGCGCGCGGCGGACCAGGTCGGCCCACACCTCCTCGACGCGGCGTTCCAGCGCGTCGAGGGGCACGTCGTTGTCGACGACGATGTCGGCGACGGCGCGGCGCTGCTCGCGGGTGGCCTGGGCGGCCATGCGGGCCCGTGCGTCCTCCTCGCTCATGCCGCGCAGCCGCACCAGCCGGTCGAGCTGGGTCCCGGGGCTCGCGTCGACGACGATCACGACGTCGTAGAGGGGGGCGAGGCCGTTCTCGGTGAGGAGCGGAACGTCGTGGACGACGACGGCGTCCTCGGGCGCGGCCTCCTCCAGCTCGCGCGACCGGGCGCCCACCAGGGGGTGCACGATCGAGTTGAGCGTGGCCAGCTTCTCCGCGTCGCTGAAGACGAGGGCGCCGAGGCGGGGCCGGTCCAGGCTGCCGTCCTCGGCGAGGATCTCCTCGCCGAAGGCCTTCACGACGGCGGCGAGCCCGGGCGTGCCCGGTTCCACGACCTCACGTGCGATGCGGTCGGCGTCGATCAGCACGGCTCCGTGCCGCACGAGCAGCCGTGACACCTCGCTCTTGCCGGCTCCGATACCGCCGGTCAGGCCCACTGTCAGCATGGGCAGCAGCCTAAGCGTCCGCTGTGACCGGCGGTCCGGCGGGCGTCAGCTGTCGCCCTCCCGCTCGGCGAGGAACTTCTCGAACTCGCGGCCGATCTCGTCCGCCGACGGGATGTCCACCGGCTCGGCGAGCATGTTGCCCCGGGTCGCGGCGCCCGCCGCGGCGTCGTACTGGTGCTCAAGGCCCTGGACGAGGGCGGTGAGCTCGTCGTCGCCCTCGCGGATCTGGCGGTCGATCTCGGTCTGGGTGCGCTGGGCGTCGGTGCGCAGGGAGTGCGCGACGCCCGGCAGGACGAGCCCGGTGGCGGCCGTGACGGCCTCCAGCGCGGTCAGCGCCGCGTCCGGGTACGGCGAGCGGGCGATGTAGTGCGGCACGTGCGCCGCGACGCCCAGGACGTCGTGCCCGGCCTGCATCAGCCGGTATTCGATCAGGGCCTCGGCGCTGCCCGGGACCTGCGCCTCGTCGAAGACGCTGGTGCTGACCGGGACGAGGTCGGTGCGGTTGCCGTGCGGGGTGAGGCCGACCGGGCGGGTGTGCGGGACGCCCATGGGGATGCCGTGGAAGTTCACCGACAGGCGCACCTGGAGACGCTCCACGATCTGCTGCACGGCCGCGGCGAAGCGCTCCCACTCCACGTCCGGCTCGGGCCCCGAGAGCAGCAGGAAGGGCGCTCCGGTGGCGTCCTGCACGAGCCGCACGGTGATGGCCGGCACCTCGTAGTCGGTCCACCGGTCGCGGGTGAAGGTGAGCAGGGGCCGGCGCGCGCGGTAGTCGACGAGCCGGTCGTGGTCGAACCGGGCGACGACCTGGTGGGGCAGAGAGTCGAGCAGCCGGTCGACGATCTGGTCCCCGGTCTCCCCCGCGTCGATGTATCCGTCGAAGTGGTAGAGCATGACAAGTCCGGCCGACTCCTGGGCCAGCGCCATGTCGACGACGCTCAGACCCTTCGGCTCCCAGGCGTACACATCCTGCGGATCAAGCACAGTGACCGCTCCTCCTCGTGTTTCACCCACCACAACGTGGCACGAAGCACAGGCATTCCCGCGTCCCGCAGGGACGCGGGGAACTGCGCGGCGAACCCCCACCTGCCCGCGGCCGGCGACGAACCCACCGGACACGCCTGAGGGGCCGCACCCCAAAAGGTGCGACCCCTCAGATCAACCACTAACCCTCAGTGGAGAGCGTTCAGCTCTGGCCACCGGCCAGCTTCTCGCGAAGCGCGGCCAGCGCCTCGTCCGAAGCCAGGGCGCCGGACTGGTCGCCGCCCTCGGAGGAGTACGAACCGCCGCCGGACGCGGCCGGAGCGGCGGCCTCGCCACCCTCGGCAGCGGCCTTCTCGTCCGCCTCGCGGGACTTGATGACCTGCGCCTGGTGCTGCTCGAAGCGAGCCTGCGCCTCGGCGTACTGGCGCTCCCACTCCTCGCGCTGCTTCTCGTAGCCCTCGAGCCAGTCGTTGGTCTCGGGGTCGAAGCCCTCGGGGTAGATGTAGTTGCCCTGGTCGTCGTAGGACGCGGCCATGCCGTACAGGGTCGGGTCGAACTCGACCGCCGTCGGGTCGGCGCCGAAGGCCTCGTTGGCCTGCTTCAGCGAGAGGCTGATGCGACGGCGCTCGAGGTCGATGTCGATGACCTTGACGAAGATCTCGTCGTTGACCTGGACGACCTGCTCCGGGATCTCCACGTGGCGCTCGGCCAGCTCGGAGATGTGGACCAGACCCTCGATGCCCTCGTCCACGCGGACGAACGCACCGAACGGAACCAGCTTCGTGACCTTGCCGGGCACGACCTGGCCGATCTGGTGGGTGCGGGCGAACTGCTGCCACGGGTCTTCCTGGGTCGCCTTCAGCGACAGGGAGACGCGCTCGCGGTCCATGTCGACGTCGAGGACCTCGACCGTGACCTCCTGGCCGACCTCGACGACCTCGGAGGGGTGGTCGATGTGCTTCCAGGAGAGCTCGGAGACGTGGACCAGACCGTCCACGCCGCCGAGGTCCACGAAGGCGCCGAAGTTGACGATCGAGGAGACGACGCCGGAACGGACCTGACCCTTCTGCAGGGTGGTGAGGAACGTCTGGCGGACCTCGGACTGGGTCTGCTCCAGCCAGGCACGGCGGGACAGGACCACGTTGTTGCGGTTCTTGTCCAGCTCGATGATCTTCGCCTCGAGCTCCTTGCCCACGTAGGGCTGGAGGTCGCGGACGCGGCGCATCTCGACCAGGGAGGCCGGGAGGAAGCCGCGGAGGCCGATGTCGAGGATGAGACCACCCTTGACGACCTCGATGACGGTACCGGTGACGATGCCGTCCTCTTCCTTGATCTTCTCGATGGTGCCCCAGGCACGCTCGTACTGGGCGCGCTTCTTCGAGAGGATCAGGCGGCCTTCCTTGTCCTCCTTCTGGAGGACCAGGGCCTCGATCTCGTCGCCGACGGCGACGACCTCGTTCGGGTCGACGTCGTGCTTGATCGAGAGCTCTCGGCTCGGGATGACACCTTCGGTCTTGTAACCGATGTCGAGCAGGACCTCGTCCCGGTCGACCTTCACGATGACGCCGTCGACGATGTCGCCGTCGTTGAAGTACTTGATCGTCTCGTCGATCGCGGCGAGGAAGGCTTCCTCGTTACCGATGTCGTTGACCGCTACCTGCGGGGTGGTGGCGGTGGTCTCGGTGCTGCTCGTCATGTGGGAAAGGGCTCCGGTACGGACATTGAAGTCGTAGGTACTGCTACGCCGGAGCCCGTTTCGCTCTGCAGAAGCCGGACAGCCAAGGAAGCGCCACAAAAATCCGGTGGCGCCTCGAGAACCGAGGGGACATACAACAGATGCGAGCGCAGCCTGCTACGTCTGAGGTGCGCAGGCTCGCAGCGCAACTTGTAGCATACGGGGGCGGCCGGGCAGGGTCAATGCGCGAAGCCGCCCACCGGGGGCGGATCGCCGCATAACCGGCACAACTGCCGTCTCCCGAGGCCATGCAGGGGTGAAGAAGACCCCCTCGGCGACACACCGGGGACCCGGCTGGACGGAAGAGTACGACGAGGGAGCCGATCATCCAAGAGCCCGAAGTCCCCGAACCGGAGGCCACCCGGCGGGAGGCCGGCGTCACGGAGAGCTCCCGGGCCAACCGGGGCTGGTGGGACCGCAACGCCGACGAGTACCAGAACGAGCACGGCACCTTCCTCGGCGACGACCGCTTCGTGTGGGGTCCGGAAGGCCTGGACGAGGTGGAGGCGGAGCTGCTCGGCCCGCCGGAGGAGCTGAAGGGGCGCGACGTCCTGGAGCTGGGCGCCGGCGCGGCGCAGTGCTCGCGCTGGCTGGCGGCGCAGGGCGCGCGGCCGGTGGCGCTGGACATCTCGCACCGCCAGCTCCAGCACGCGCTGCGCATCGGCGGGGCGTTCCCCCTGGTGTGCGCGGACGCGGGCGCGCTCCCCTTCGCCGACGCCTCCTTCGACCTGGCCTGCTCGGCGTACGGGGCGCTGCCCTTCGTCGCCGATCCGCGGCTGGTGCTGCGCGAGGTGCACCGGGTGCTGCGTCCGGGAGGACGGCTGGTGTTCTCGCTGACGCACCCGGTCCGCTGGGCGTTCCCGGACGAGCCGGGCCCGGAGGGGCTGAGCGTGTCCGGGTCGTACTTCGACCGCACGCCGTACGTGGAGCAGGACGAGAGCGGTCACGCCGTGTACGTCGAGCACCACAGGACGCTCGGGGACCGGGTCCGTGACGTGGTCGCCTCCGGTTTCCGGCTGGTGGACCTGGTGGAGCCGGAGTGGCCGGCCTGGAACACGGCCGAGTGGGGCGGCTGGTCCCCGCTGCGCGGCAGTCTGATCCCGGGTACGGCGATCTTCGTGTGCGTACGGGACTGAGCGCGTGATCCGTCACGAGGCGCTGGAGTCCCTTCCGGTGCGCGGGGCCCTGCCCCGGCTCACCGAGGCGTTGGCGGCGCACGGCACGTCGGTGCTGGTGGCGCCGCCTGGCACCGGCAAGACCACCCTGGTGCCGCTGGCGCTCTCCGGTCTGTGGGGCGCTGGTCCCGCGCGGCGGGTGCTGGTCGCCGAGCCCCGGCGGATCGCGGCCCGCGCGGCGGCGCGCCGGATGGCGTGGCTGCTGGGCGAGCGGGTGGGCGCCTCGGTCGGTTTCACCGTGCGCGGGGAACGGGCCGTGGGACGGGACACGCGCGTGGAGGTCGTCACGACCGGTGTGCTGCTCCAGCGGCTCCAGCGCGACCAGGAGCTGGCCGGGGTGGACGCGGTGGTGCTGGACGAGTGCCACGAGCGGCATCTGGACGCGGACACGGCGGCGGCGTTCCTGTGGGACGTGCGCGAGACGCTGCGGCCGGACCTGCGGCTGGTGGCCGCGTCGGCGACGACGGACGCGGAGGGCTGGGCGCGGCTGCTGGGCGGCGCGCCCGTCGTCGAGGCGCGGGGCGCCGCGCACCCGGTCGACGTGGTGTGGGCGCCGCCCCCGCGCGCGGTGCGTCCGCCGCACGGCATGTGGGTGGACCCGGCGCTGCTCACGCATGTGGCGGCGGTGGTACGGCGGGCCCTGGCCGAGCGGGACGGCGACGTGCTGGTGTTCCTGCCGGGGGTCGGGGAGATCTCCCGGGTGGCCGGGATGCTGGGCGGTCCGCCCGGCGTGGACGTCCTCCAGGTGCACGGGCGGGCGCCGGCCGCCGTGCAGGACGCGGTGCTGTCGCCCGGGGAGCGGCGGCGGGTGGTACTGGCGACGTCGGTCGCGGAGTCCTCGCTGACGGTGCCGGGTGTGCGGGTGGTGGTGGACTCGGGTCTCGCCCGCGAGCCGCGCGTCGACCACGCGCGGGGCCTGAGCGCGCTCGCGACGGTACGGGCCTCGCGGGCCGCGGGGCGGCAGCGGGCGGGCCGCGCCGGGCGTGAGGCGCCGGGCGCGGTGTACCGCTGCTGGGCGGAGGCGGAGGACGCGCGGCTGCCGTCGTACCCCTCCCCCGAGATCAAGGTGGCCGACCTGACGGCGTTCGCGCTCCAGGCGGCCTGCTGGGGCGATCCTGACGCCTCCGGACTGGCGCTGCTGGATCCCCCGCCGGGCGGCGCGATGGCGGCGGCCCGGGACGTCCTCACGGCGATCGACGCGGTACGGCCGGACGGCCGCCCCACGGAACGGGGCGCCCGCCTGACCCGGCTCGGTCTCCACCCGCGCCTGGGCCGTGCCCTGCTGGACGCGTCACCCCGCGTGGGCGCCGCCCTCGCCGCCGAGGTCGTCGCCCTTCTCTCCGAGGAGCCTCCCCGCGACCACGGCGACGACCTCCCCACCGCCCTCCGCACGGCACGCCGCGGCGGCGACGGCTACGCGGCCCGCTGGCGCACGGAGGTCCGGAGGCTGCGGAGGGCGGCGTCGGAGGCGGAGGGGGCGATACCGGCCGCTGGGCCTGACACGGGCGGCGGGACCCCGGCTCCCCGTGGCCCCGGCGCCGAGGAGCGGGCCGTCGGGCTGGTGGTGGCGCTGGCGTTCCCGGAGCGGGTGGCTCGGGCGGACGGCGGGTCGTATCTGATGGTGGGCGGGACACGGGCCGAGGTGGGGGCCGGGTCCGCGCTGCGGGGGGCCGAGTGGGTCGCTGTCGCCGTGGCCGACCGGCCCGTGGGGCGCGGGCACGCGCGTGTGCTGCTGGGGGCTGCCGTGGACGAGGACGTGGCGCGCCGGGCGGCGGGGACGCTCCTCGATCGGCGCGAGGAGGTGCACTGGGCGGACGGGGACGTCGTGGCGCGCCGGGTCGAGCGGCTCGGGGCGGTCGAGCTGGCCGCGCGGCCGCTCACGGACGCCGGCCCCGCGCTGGTGCGCGCCGCACTGCTGGACGGGCTGCGCCGGGAGGGGTTCGGGCTGCTGCGGTGGCCGGCCGGGGCGGAGGTCCTGCGGCAGCGGCTGGCCTTCCTGCACGCGCGGCTGGGCGAGCCGTGGCCGGATGTGTCCGACGGGGCGCTGCACGCGCGCGTGGACGAGTGGCTGGAGCCGGAGCTGAGCCGGGCGCGGCGCCGGGCCGACCTCGCGCGGATCGACGCCGGGCAGGCGCTGGCGCGGCTGCTGCCCTGGGCGTCCGGCGAGGCGGCGCGCCTCGACGAGCTGGCGCCCGAGCGGATCACCGTGCCCAGCGGGTCGGCCGTCCGTGTCGACTGGTCCGACCCGGAGCGGCCGGTGCTCGCCGTGAAGCTGCAGGAGATGTTCGGGCTGCAGGAGTCGCCGACGGTGGCCGGGGTGCCGCTGCTGGTCCACCTGCTGTCCCCGGCCGGGCGGCCCGCCGCGGTCACCGCCGACCTCGCCTCCTTCTGGCGTGAGGGCTACCAACAGGTGCGGGCGGAGCTGCGCGGCCGGTACCCGAAGCACCCCTGGCCGGAGGACCCGGCCGCCGCGCGGCCGACCCGCCACACCAACGCGCGGCTGCGCGGATAGGGCGTCGGCTCAGGCGGCCGGGGTCTCCGACGGGTCGGTGGACGGGTCCGTCGAGGGGGCCGGGTCCGTCGACGGGTCAGGCTCGGGGCTCGGTGCGGCGGCCGGTTCCACGGTCAGCTTCACGTCGAGGGTCGCGCCGCCCGCCGTGGTGAGGCGGAGCAGGAACGTGCCGGCGGTGTCGTCCGCGTACAGCTTCGGCAGGGTCAGCTGCCCGTCCGCGTCGGTCCTCAGACCGGTCAGTGAGCGGACCGCCTTGCCGTCGGCGTCCTTGAAGTAGGGGCCCTTGTCGTTCTCGGCGGGGTCGTCGGCGGACGTCACGAGGGTCGCGGTGACGGCGACCTTCCCGGCGGCCTCGCCGCGGTACGTGGCCTTGACCTGGACCGGCTCGGCGAACTCGCCGCCCGCGACGCAGGTCGGTTCCTTCTCGCCGGCGAGGGCGAGGGCGTCGGCGGCACGCGCGGTGACCGTCGCCCTGTAGGGGACGCCCTTGACCGAGCGGCCGACGACGGCGGCCTGGACGGCGAACGCGCCGGTCCTCTCCCCCGCCTGCAGCGCGGGCGCGACCGCGACACCGGACGCGTCGGTGGTCACCGTCGCCACCGTCTCACCGCCGGCGAAGGTGGTGTCCGTGTCGCCGACGAGCGTGAAGCGGATCCGCACCTTGGCGACCGCCTTGCCGGCCTCCGTCTCCGCGCGGGTGGAGACGCGCTCGGCGAAGGTGTGGCCCGCCATGGCGGTGAGGGTGCCGGTGCCGGCGTCCTCCAAGTGGTGCACCGTGTCGGTGGGCGTCGGCGGGGTGGCCGGCGGGGGCGTGACGGGCGGCGTGCTCGGACTGCCGCCGTTGCCGGGTGCGGCCGGGCTGGGCGACGGCCGGGAGCCGGAGGGCTTGCCGGGCCGTGCCGGCGGGGTGGTGCCCGGCGCGGACGGGGTGACGCCGGGGCGTGCCGTGTCGTCGCTGCGGTCCACAGGCAGGGCGCCGGTGCCGTCGGGGATCTCGTGGGTGCCCCTGCGGTAGAACTCAAGCCACGACAGGACGGTGTTCAGGTAGTCCGTCGAGTTGTTGTAGCTGAGGATCGCCTTGCGCAGGTCGCCCTGCTGGGACAGGTCCCAGTCGAAGCGGCACAGGTAGTGGCCGGCGGCGAGGGCGGCGTCGTAGATGTTGTTGGGGTCCTTGCGGCCGTCGCCGTTGCCGTCGCGGCCCGCCCAGTCCCAGGTGGAGGGGATGAACTGCATGGGGCCGACGGCCTGGTCGTACATCCGGTTGCCGTCGTAGGCGCCGTTGTCGGTGTCGCGGATGAGGGCGAAGCCGTTGCCGTCGAGCTGGGGGCCGAGGATCGGCGTGACGGTGGTGCCGTCGGCGGTGACCCGGCCGCCGCGCGCCTGACCCGACTCCACCTTGCCGATGGCGGCGAGGAGTTGCCAGGGCAGGTTGCAGCCGGGCTTCTTCTCGCGCAGCGTGGCCTCGGCCTGCTTGTAGGCGTCGAGGACGGTCGCGGGTATGCCCGCCTCGCCGGCCCGCTGGTCGCCTGCGTCGCCGGAACCCACGGAGGGCGACGGGTTGGGGCTGTTGAGGGGCGGCAGGTCCGTGTAGTACGGCGAGTTGCCGGTCGCGCTGTCGTCGGCTGCCGTGTCGGGCGCGGAGGTGGCGTCGCCGGTGCTCTGTCTGCCCTGGTCGTCGACCGTGGCGCCGGGTGCCTGGGACGCGGACAGGGCCGCCACCGCTGCCGCGGCCACGGCGGTGGTTGCCGCTCCCTTGCGCAGCCTCCTGCCGATGTGCGCCGCCATAGAGTGAACCCCTCCCCGTGGGCGCTGTCGCGCCCGTCACCGTGTGCTGTGTCCGCCCTGTTGTGACGATCTGCCCGCCCCGCCGGTTGCCCTGGGATGCGGGACCGGGTCGGCGACCCTCGCGACCCTACGACAACTTCCTTTGCACGGACACCCGTTGCTGCCCGATATTCACCGGTTGACCACCTTCTTGTCCGACGGTTCACGGGGCGGCGGGCCGCCGCGGTCCCGGGTTGCCGAATACTGGGGTGCGCCCGGCGCCGCGGATCCGCCGGCCGACCTGCCCGGGCGTCCCCGGCCGATCCTTGCTGCGAGGAGTCCCGTTGCCCTTCACACTCAGCCACGCGGCGGCGGTGCTGCCGGCCGTCCGCACCGACGGCACGGGGCGCGGCCCGCTGGTCCCGGCGGTGCTGGTCGCGGGCAGCTTCGCGCCCGACATGACCTATTACGCGGCCAGTGTCGTGTCCGGGGCGATGGAGTTCGGCGATGTGACGCACGCGGGGTGGGGCGTGTTCACCGTGGACGTGCTGATCGCCTGGGCGCTGGTGGGGCTGTGGCTGCTGGTGCGGGAGCCCGTGGTGGCGCTGCTGCCGCGGGCCCGTCAGGGGCGGGTGGCGGCGCTGACGCGCTGCGGTGCGCCCCGGGCGCGGGTACGGGCGCCGCTGGTGGCGCGCTGGTACCTCTCCGCCGTGCTGGGGGCCTTGACGCATGTGGTGTGGGACGCGTTCACCCATCACGACCGGTGGGGGACGCGGCTGATCCCGGTGCTGGGCGAGGAGATCGGCGGCTCACCGGTGTTCTGGTACGCGCAGTACGGGAGTTCGCTGCTGGCCGCGGTCGTGCTCGTGGTCTTCGCGGCGCGGGCGCTGCGGCGTGCGGCCCCCGGGGGTGCGGTGCCCCCGGGGGTGCCGGTGCTCTCGGCGGGCGACCGGTGGGGGGCGGTCCTGCTGCTCGGCGGGTGCGCGGTGGCGGCGGCGGTGCTGCGTGCCGTGCGGTGGTGGGACTACTGGGGCCACATGGCGAAGCCCTACGAGCTGATCCCGACCGTCTGTTTCGGCGCGGGCGCGGGACTGGTGGCCGCGCTGCCGGTGTACGCCGTCGCCGTCAGGGTGTGGCGTCGGGTCCCGGCCACGGAGGGCCCTGCGGACGTGGGTACGCGGGAGCCGGACCGTACGGCCGCACGCTGAGGGTCTCGCTCGCCGCGACGAACACGGTGACCGTGCGGACCGGGCGGGGCCGGGGCAGCAGGGTGAGGACGAGGGTGAGGTAGGCGCGGGCCAGCTCGGCCCACAGCCGCCACGGGGGCTGGTCCGTGCCGGTGTCCGGGGCGGCGGGGGTGCGGCCGGTTCTCCACCGGTTGTCGGTGACGCGCCGGCCGAGCCGGGCGGCGGCGCCGCGGAACGCGGCCGTCAGGCCGCCGGGGACGCGGGCGGTACTTGCGGCGGCCGCGAAGACCGGGACCGGCGGAAACGCCTGGGTGGTGGGTCCGTCGGCGTCGGCCCGCGGGGGTGCCGCTCTGCGGTGAAGCATGCGTATACCCATGCCTGGCATGCTCGCCGCCCACCGCGGCACGGGCCCCCCTGCGGGGGCCACGCGAGTGAAGAACCGAAGCCCGGCACACGCCGGGACACCCTCCCGGAACCGCTCCGACCTGCGGTGACGTCCTCACGCGGATGCTCCGGGACGGCGGTGCCTCATCACGGGTGCGCGGATGCCGGGCGCGGCTCCAGGACCGCGCCCGGATGCACGTGCCGCGTCAGTGCGCCGCCGACTCCCAGTCCGGGCCCACGCCCACCGAGACGCCGAGGGGGACCCTCAGCTCGACCGCGGAGGCCATTTCGCGGCGGACCAGGTCCTCGACCTGGTCGCGCTCGCCGGGGGCCAGTTCCAGGACGATTTCGTCGTGGACCTGGAGCAGCATGCGGGAGCGCAGGTCCGCCTCGCGCAGGGCGCGGTCGACGCGCAGCATGGCGATCTTGACGATGTCCGCCGCCGTGCCCTGGATCGGCGCGTTCAGCGCCATCCGCTCCGCCGCCTCGCGCCGCTGGCGGTTGTCGCTGTTGAGGTCGGGCAGGTAGCGGCGGCGGCCGAAGAGGGTCGCCGTGTACCCCGTCGCGCGCGCCTCGTCCACGACGTGGCGCAGATAGTCCCGTACGCCGCCGAAGCGCTCGAAGTAGGCGTCCATCAGGGCGCGCGCCTCCGCCGCCTCGATGTTCAGCTGCTGGGAGAGGCCGAAGGCGGACAGTCCGTAGGCCAGGCCGTAGGACATCGCCTTGATCTTGCGGCGCATCTCCGCGTCCACCGCGGACCGCTCGACGGAGAACACCTGGGCGGCGGCCGTGGTGTGGAGGTCCTCGCCGGAGGTGAACGCCTCGATGAGGCCGGCGTCCTCGGAGAGGTGCGCCATCACGCGCAGCTCGATCTGGCTGTAGTCGGCGGTGAGCAGCGACTCGAAGCCCTCGCCGACCACGAAGCCGCGGCGGATGGCGCGGCCCTCGTCCGTGCGGACCGGGATGTTCTGCAGGTTGGGGTCCGTGGAGGACAGCCGGCCCGTCGCGGCGACGGTCTGGTTGAACGTGGTGTGGATGCGGCCGTCCGCGGCGATCGTCTTGATCAGGCCCTCGACGGTGACGCGCAGCTTCGCCTGCTCGCGGTGGCGCAGCATGATGACCGGCAGTTCGTTGTCCGTCTGGCCGGCGAGCCAGGCGAGGGCGTCGGCGTCCGTGGTGTAACCGGTCTTGGTCTTCTTCGTCTTGGGCAGGGCCAGCTCGCCGAAGAGGACCTCCTGGAGCTGCTTGGGGGAGCCCAGGTTGAACTCGTGTCCCGCCGCCGCGTGCGCCTCCTTCACCGCCTGCTGCACGGCGCCGGCGAACATCTGCTCCATGGCCTCCAGGTGAGCGCGGTCGGCCGCGATGCCGTGCCGCTCCATGCGGGAGAGCAGGGCGGAGGTGGGCAGCTCCATGTCGCGCAGCAGGTCGGAGGCGCCGACGTCCGCGAGGCGGCCCTCGAAGGCCTCACCCAGGTCGAGGACGGCGCGGGCCTGCACCATGAGCGCGTGCGCCTGGGCGCCGTCGTCGGCGCCGAAGGCGAGCTGCCCGTCGGGCGCGGCGGCGGGCGCCAGCTCCCGGTGCAGGTACTCGAGGGACAGCGCGTCCAGGTCGAAGGAGCGGCGGCCCGGCTTGACCAGGTACGCGGCGAGCGCCGTGTCCATGGTGACGCCCTCGACCGTCCAGCCGTGCTCGGGGAAGACGCGCATCGCGCGCTTGGCGTTGTGGAACACCTTGGGGCGGGCCGGGTCGGCGAGCCAGGCGCGGAACGCCTGCTCGTCGGTCTCGTCCAGCTCGGCCGGGTCGAACCAGGCGGCCGGTCCCTCCGCCGTGGCGAGCGCGATCTCGGCGACGGAGCCGGTGCCGAGCGCCCAGGTGTCGACGGCGGCGACGCCGACCGGGCCGGCGGCGTGCTCCGTGAGCCAGCCGGCCAGCTCGCCGGTGCCCAGCACCGTGCCGTCGATCTCCACGCCGTCGGCGACGACCGGGGTGGTCTCGGCCTCCTCGGCGCCCGGGTCGACGGCGAACAGCCGCTCCCGCAGCGACGGGTTCCTGATCTCCAAGGTGTCGAGGATCACCGCCACGCCCTTGCGGTCGTAGGCGGCGCGCTCCAGGTCGTGGACACCCTTCGGCAGCTCGACCCGGCGCTCCAGCTCGGTGAGCCGGCGGTTGAGCTTGACGGACTCCAGGTGGTCGCGGAGGTTCTGTCCGGCCTTGCCCTTGACCTCCTCGACCCGCTCGACCAGCTCGGCGAAGGAACCGAACTGGTTGATCCACTTGGCGGCGGTCTTCTCGCCGACGCCGGGGATACCGGGCAGGTTGTCCGACGGGTCGCCGCGCAGGGCCGCGAAGTCGGGGTACTGCGCGGGCGTGAGGCTGTACTTCTCGAAGACCTTCTCCGGGGTGAAGCGGGTCAGCTCGGAGACGCCCTTGGTCGGGTACAGCACCGTGGTGCGGTCGGAGACCAGCTGGAACGAGTCGCGGTCGCCGGTGACGATCAGCACCTCGAAGCCCTCGGCCTCGGCCTGGGTGGCGAGCGTGGCGATGACGTCGTCCGCCTCGTAGCCCTCGACGGCGAAGCGCGGCACGCTCATCGCGTCGAGCAGCTCGCCGATCAGCTCGACCTGGCCCTTGAACTCGTCGGGGGTCTTGGAGCGGTTCGCCTTGTACTCGGTGAACTCCTCCGAGCGCCATGTCTTGCGGGACACGTCGAAGGCGACCGCGAAGTGCGTGGGCGCCTCGTCACGCAGGGTGTTGGCGAGCATCGACGCGAAGCCGTAGATCGCGTTCGTCGGCTGGCCCGTCGCGGTGGTGAAGTTCTCCGCGGGCAGCGCGAAGAACGCGCGGTACGCCAGTGAGTGCCCGTCCATGAGCATCAGGCGCGGGCGACTCCCGCCGGAGGTCTGGTCGGTCTTCTTCGATGCTGTGTCTGCCACGTGTCCGATCCTGCCACGCCGGACTGACACCGGGCTCCGCGCCCGGCCTCGCGCACGACCGGCCCGACCACCCGTGCCGCCCCGGCCGCGCACCGCGGGCGGCGGCATCCCGCCCGCCGCCCCGCGTTTCGCTCACCCTTTCCCTGCTCCTTCTCCTCCGTGGGGGCCCGCCTCGCGTGGGAGGATCGGAGATCCACCTCACACGTGTGCGTGAACAGGAGTGCGCGATGGCAACGAAGCCGCCCCAGGGTGATCCGGTCCAGGACGCGCCGGAGGTGGCCGGGCGGAAGCGGACGGCCGCCGGGCTGCCCGCGATCGGTCACACCCTGCGCATGGCCCACCAGCAGATGGGTGTGAGGCGCACGGCGCTGACGCTGCTCAGCGTCAACCAGAAGGACGGGTTCGACTGCCCGGGCTGCGCCTGGCCGGAGCCGGAGCACCGGCACCGCGCGGAGTTCTGCGAGAACGGCGCGAAGGCGGTGGCCGAGGAGGCCACGCTGCGCCGGGTCACCCCGGAGTTCTTCGCCGCGCACCCGGTCTCCGGCCTGGCCCGCCGCAGCGGCTACTGGCTGGGGCAGCAGGGCAGGCTGACCCACCCCATGTATCTCCCGGAGGGCGCCGACCACTACGAGCCGGTGAGCTGGGAGCGCGCCTTCGACATCGTCGCCGAGGAGCTGACCGCGCTGTCGTCCCCCGACGAGGCCGTCTTCTACACGTCGGGGCGCACCAGCAACGAGGCCGCGTTCCTCTACCAGCTCTTCGCGCGCAAGCTCGGCACCAACAACCTGCCCGACTGCTCCAACATGTGCCACGAGTCCTCCGGTTCGGCCCTGTCGGAGACGATCGGCGTCGGCAAGGGCAGTGTGCTGCTGGAGGACCTGTACCGGGCGGACCTCATCGTGGTCGCCGGGCAGAACCCGGGCACCAACCACCCGCGCATGCTGTCCGCCCTGGAGAAGGCCAAGGCGAACGGGGCGCGTGTGGTGAGCGTCAACCCGCTCCCCGAGGCGGGCCTGGAGCGCTTCAAGAACCCGCAGACGCCGAAGGGGCTCACCGCCGGCACCGCGCTGACCGACCTGTTCCTGCAGATCCGCATCGGCGGCGACCAGGCCCTGTTCCGTCTCCTGAACAAGCTGGTCCTGGACACCCCGGGCGCGGTCGACGAGGAGTTCGTCCGCGAACACACCCACGGTTTCGAGGAGTTCGCGCAGGCCGCGCGCGCCGCCGACTGGGAGTCGACGCTCGCCGCGACCGGTCTGGCGCGTGAGGACGTCGAGCGGTTCCTGCGGATGGTGCTGGACTCGGAGCGGATCGTCGTCTGCTGGGCGATGGGGCTGACCCAGCACAAGCACTCGGTGCCGATGATCCGCGAGATCGTCAACTTCCTGCTGCTGCGCGGCAACATCGGCCGTCCGGGCGCGGGTGTGTGCCCGGTGCGCGGCCACTCCAACGTGCAGGGCGACCGCACGATGGGCATCTTCGAGCGGCCCGCGCCGGCGTTCCTGGACGCCCTGGAGCGGGAGTTCGGCTTCGCGCCGCCCCGGGAGCACGGCTACGACGTCGTCCGGGCGATCCGCGCGCTGCGCGACGGCGAGGCGAAGGTGTTCTTCGCGATGGGCGGCAACTTCGTCTCCGCCTCCCCCGACACCGAGGTCACCGAGGCCGCGATGCGCCGGGCGCGGCTGACCGTGCATGTGTCGACGAAGCTGAACCGCTCGCACGTGGTCACGGGGGCGCGCGCCCTGATCCTGCCGACGCTGGGCCGCACCGAGCGCGATCTGCAGGCGAGCGGCGAGCAGTTCGTGACGGTGGAGGACTCCATGGGCATGGTGCACGCCTCCCGCGGGCGCCTGGAGCCGGCGAGCCCGCACCTGCTGTCGGAGCCGGCCATCGTGTGCCGGCTGGCCCGCCGCGTCCTCGGCGCGGAGGACGACGTGCCGTGGGAGGAGTTCGAGAAGGACTACGCGGCGGTCCGCGACCGCATCGCGCGCGTGGTGCCCGGCTTCGAGGACTTCAACGCGCGCGTGGCGCGCCCCGGCGGCTTCGCGCTGCCCCACGCCCCGCGCGACGAGCGGCGCTTCCCCACCGCCACCGGCAAGGCCAACTTCACGGCGGCGCCGGTCGAGTACCCGCACCTGCCCGAGGGCCGGCTGCTGCTGCAGACGCTGCGCTCGCACGACCAGTACAACACCACGGTCTACGGCCTGGACGACCGGTACCGGGGCATCAGGAACGGGCGCCGGGTGGTGCTGGTGAACCCGGACGACGCACGGGAGCTGAAGCTCGCGGACGGCTCGTACGTCGACCTGGTGGGCGAGTGGAAGGACGGGGTGGAGCGCAGGGCGCCCGGCTTCCGTGTCGTGCACTACCCGACGGCACGGGGCTGCGCCGCCGCGTACTACCCGGAGACCAACGTGCTGGTGCCGCTGGACGCCACCGCGGACGTCTCCAACACCCCGGCCAGCAAGTCGGTCGTGGTGCGTCTGGAACAATCGGCGACCGACTGAGCGTTCGCTCAGGGCACAGACGTACCGACGTACCGACGCACGATTGGAGCCGGGCCCATGGGAGAGCCGCAGCAGGTGAAGTTCCCGCAGGAGGTCATAGACGAGTACGCCGCGCTCGGTGTGGACCTCCAGGCGTTGTTCTCGGCGGGCCACCTCGGCACGCGGATGGGCGTGCAGATCACGGAGGCCTCGGCGGAGCGTGTCGTCGGGACGATGCCGGTGGAGGGCAACACCCAGCCCTACGGCCTGCTGCACGGCGGCGCGTCCGCCGTGCTGGCGGAGACGCTGGGCTCGGTCGGCTCGATGCTGCACGGCGGCGTGGACAAGATCGCGGTCGGTGTGGACCTGAACTGCACGCACCACCGCGGGGTCCGCTCCGGCCTGGTCACCGGCGTCGCCACCCCGGTGCACCAGGGGCGGTCCACGGCGACGTACGAGATCGTGATCACCGACGAGGCCGGCAAGCGCGTGTGCACCGCCCGGCTGACCTGCCTGCTGCGGGACGTCCGCCCCGGCGACGCGGAGAAGGCGGCCGGCTGACGGCGGCGGGGGTGCGGGAAGCCGCACCCCCGCACCCCCGAGCCCCCGCCTCCGCAGCACCGCGCCCGTCGCCGCCATTGCCCGCGGCCGGCGGGCGCTCTAGCGTTCCGTGCCATGGGACGGGGCAGCACCTCTCGCAGCGCCGGGGCGTTCCGCGCGCCCCTCCTGGCCGTGCTCACGGCGGTCCTGACCGTGGCCGGGTGCGCGGCGGACGGCTCCCGCGCGGCCCGCGCCCCCTCTCCCTCCGCCGACTCCCCCTCGCCCCAGGTGACGTCCGACGTCGACCTGTGCACGAGCATCGTCAGTCACTGGTCGCGCGAGGTGCTGGACGGCCGCGGGTACGGCGACTACCAGTCCATGGGGATGTCCGGAGGCCAGTACGACATCCTGCGCGAGGTCGTGGACGCGGCGCGCGCCGCCCGCCGCCAAGGGGAGCGGGACATCGGCACGTTGATGGAACGTCAGGCGCGCGAAGGGTGCGCCGCCTGGTACCGCTCCGGCGGGCCCGGAGAGGGGCCGTGGCGGTGAGCGGGATCGGCCCCGTCGAACCGGACGGCGACACGCGCCCGTTGGACCCGCCCCCGGACGCCCCGCACCCCCGGAGCGGGCCTTCGGCCCGTACGACGAGACGTCACCGCAGGACCGCGGCCGCCACGTTCCTCGCCCTCGCCGTGCTTGCCGGCGGGGCGCTCCTCCACTTCACGCGCCCCCGTCCCGAACCTCCGCCCGAGTCCCGTTTCCCGAGCCAGACGACGTCCTTCCGGTACCTGTACATGCAGGTCAGGGACACGGGGGCGAGGTCGCCCGAATTTGAATTCACTATACAAGTGCTTACGGAATCCGACGCTCCGGTGACCGTTCTGGGCATTTCCCAGCCCTACGCCGGCCTGTCCCTGACCTCCAGGCCGGCAACTCCTTTACGGGTAAATGGTGGCGGCTCCCGCAAGATCGCCGTGACCGTCCGGGTGACGGAATGCGGAAGAGCGCCACGGAACGCCGGACTCCCTTTCATGGACGTAACACTGCGTAACACGCGCGCAAAGGAGGCGCACAGCTACATCCTCGGCGCCCGGTACGCAAGGGACCTGTCCACGGCCTTGGAGGTAGCCTGCGGCAACAGAAATCGGTAATCAGCAAAACGCCTGATACACCTGAACCTCCCCGGCCGGTTCCTGCGGTTTCTCACCATGCGGACAGGGCAAAACGGCGGGAATTCTGCTCTTCCCCCCACTCAGTACCGCTCTGCAATACGTCGTGTCATAACAAGAGCGTCACAGCCTTGGCCAGAGTCTCCTCCGCATTCCCCACACACGCTTAGAGTCACGGCCAGTCACCGCGCCGCCTGATTCTCACTCGGCCCAGCGCTCGACTCGGCCGTTTCCACCGGGAAGCGGCTGTCAGGGGAAAGGACTGGATCGTGCGTCAACGTTCGCTCATCGCCATCACCGCCGCCCTGGCGGCGGGTGCACTCACCCTCACCGCCTGCGGCTCACGCGACGACAACGGCGGCGGCTCGGACTCGGGCAACGGTGACACCACCGTGGTCATCGGCGTCGACGCGCCGCTGACCGGCGACCTCTCCGCGCTCGGCCTGGGCATCAAGAACTCCGTGGACCTCGCCACGAAGATCGCCAACAAGGAGAAGTACGTCGAGGGCGTCACCTTCAAGATCGAGGCGCTCGACGACCAGGGCCAGGCCTCCGTGGGCCAGCAGAACGCCACCAAGCTCGTCGCCAACAAGGACGTGCTCGGCGTCGTCGGCCCGCTGAACTCCTCCGTCGGCGAGTCCATGCAGAAGGTCTTCGACACGGCCAAGCTGGTCGAGGTCTCCCCGGCGAACACCAACCCCGCCCTCACCCAGGGCGTGAACTGGGCCAAGGAGAAGGAGCGGCCGTACAAGTCGTACTTCCGCACCGCGACCACGGACGCCATCCAGGGCCCGTTCGCCGCGCAGTACGTCTTCAACGACGCCAAGAAGAAGAAGGTCTTCGTCATCGACGACAAGAAGACCTACGGCGCCGGTCTGGCCGCCACCTTCACCGCGGAGTTCAAGAAGCTCGGCGGCCAGGTCGTCGGCACCGAGCACATCAACCCGGAGAGCAAGGACTTCAGCGCCGTCGCCACCAAGGTGAAGAACTCCGGCGCCGACGTCGTCTACTACGGCGGCGAGTACCCGCAGGCCGGTCCGCTGAGCAAGCAGATCAAGGAAGCGGGCGCGAAGATCCCGCTGGTCGGCGGTGACGGCATCTACAGCGCCGACTTCATCAAGCTGGCCGGCGCGGCCGGCACCGGCGACCTCGCCACCTCCGTCGGCGCGCCCGTCGAGTCCCTGCCGTCCGCCAAGGAGTTCGTCGCGAACTACAAGGCCGAGGGCTACAAGGAGGCCTACGAGGCCTACGGCGGCTACTCCTACGACTCCGCCTGGGCCATCATCGAGGCCGTCAAGAAGGTCGTCGAGGACAACGACGGCAAGCTGCCCGACGACGCCCGCGCCAAGGTCGTCGACGCCATGCAGGACGTCTCCTTCGACGGTGTGACCGGCCAGGTCTCCTTCGACGAGTTCGGTGACGCCACCAACAAGCAGCTCACCGTCTACACCGTCAAGGGCGGCGACTGGGCCACCGTGAAGTCGGGCACCTTCACCGGCTGATCTCCGCCGCACCACTCACACGAGCCGCGCGGGGCGCTGTTCCACTGGCGCCCCGCGCGGACTCGGTTCCGGCCCATCCGTCGAACATTCCGAAAGTCTCGGAGGACATGCGGTGAACGAACTGCCGCAGCAGCTGGTCAACGGCCTGCTACTGGGATCCATGTACGGCCTGGTCGCCATCGGCTACACAATGGTCTACGGCATTGTCCAGCTCATCAACTTCGCCCACGGCGAGATCTTCATGGTCGGCGCCTTCGGCGCCATCACCGTGCATCTGTACGTCTTGCCGGACGGCACCTCCATGTGGGTCGCGCTGCCGCTCATGCTGATCGGCGCCATGATCGCCTCGGTGCTGGTCGCCATCGGAGCGGAACGGTTCGCCTACCGCCCGCTGCGCGGCGCGCCCCGTCTGGCCCCGCTGATCACCGCCATCGGACTCTCCCTCGCGCTCCAGCAGGCCGTCTGGGCCTTCTACCCCGAGGCGAAGTCCAAGCTGGCCTTCCCGCAGATCGAGGGCGGCCCCTTCTCCATCGGCGGCGCCACCATCCAGACCGGCGACATCTTCCTGATCGTCGCCGCCCCCATCAGCATGGCGTTCCTCGCCTACTTCGTGATGCGGACCCGCACCGGCCGCGGCATGCAGGCCACCGCGCAGGACCCGGACACCGCGAAGCTGATGGGCGTCAACACCGACCGCATCATCGTGATCGCGTTCGCCCTCGGCGCCGTCTTCGCCGCCGTCGGCGGTGTCGCCAGCGGTCTGAAGTACGGCCAGATCGACTTCAAGATGGGCTTCATCCTCGGCCTCAAGGCCTTCACCGCGGCAGTGCTCGGTGGCATCGGCAACATCTACGGGGCCATGATCGGCGGTGTGGTCCTCGGCGTCGTCGAGACCCTGGCCACCGCCTACATCGCGGACATCCCCGGCCTGGACCAGTTCGGCAGCCAGTCCTGGGCCGAGGTCTGGGCCTTCATCCTCCTCATCCTCGTGCTCCTGTTCCGGCCCCAGGGCCTGCTCGGCGAGCGCGTCGCGGACAGGGCGTGACACCGATGACCACACAGACCACAGCAGACAAGACCGTGGCCGCACCCGCCCCGAACACCCCCTCCGGGCTCATCGGCATCCCCGCGAACCTCGGGCGGGCCCTCGCCACCGGCGGCAGCGTCCTCGCCGTCGTCTCCACCTTCCTCGCCTGGACCTGGACGTCCGCCTTCCCCGGCGACCTCACCGTCTACGGCTACCCGGGCGGCCTCCAGGTGCTCGTCCTCGTCGGAGGCGCCCTCGCCACCCTGTTCTGCCTCGCCTCCTACGGCGTCAGGGGACTGGGCTGGCTCACTCCGGCCGGCGCCGACGCGGCCGTGAAGTACGCGGTGCTCGGCACCTTCGCCACCGCCTGGTACACCGTCGTCTCGATCAGCGTCGACCTCGGCGGCGTCGTCAACCTGGAGCCCGGCGGCTACCTCGTCGCCGCCGCCACGCTCATCGCCCTCATAGGCGCCCTGGCCCTCCCCTTCGAGCGGCCCGAGCCCGACCCGATCGACCCCGAGGCCGGCGGCTGGGAGCAGTTCAAGCACGACACCGGACACGCCCTGGCGGTGCTGCGGGCGGCCTTCGCCTCCGGCTCCCCGCGCCCCGTGCGCACGCTGCCGTCCTACGCCGAGATCCTGATCATCGTGGCCGTCCTGGCGGTCGGCCTGGTCGTCTTCACCTACGGCATCGGCACCGAGTACGACGAGCTGTTCGTCGGCTTCCTGATCACCGCCGGCTTCGGCTTCAGCGCGCTGAACCGCTCCGGCCTGATCGCCCACGCCTCCCAGATCAGCGCCCGCCACCAGAACATCACCGTGTGCGGCGCGTTCGTCGCGGCGGCGCTGTTCCCCTTCACCCAGACCGACGACCAGTACGCCACCCTCGGCGTCTACATCCTGATCTTCGCCACCGTCGCCCTGGGCCTGAACATCGTCGTCGGCCTCGCCGGCCTGCTCGACCTCGGCTACGTCGCCTTCCTCGGCGTCGGCGCCTACGCGGCCGCGCTGGTCTCCGGCTCGCCCAGCTCGCCGTTCGGCGTGCACTTCCCCTTCTGGGCCGCCGTCCTGGTCGGCGCCCTGGCCTCGCTGGTCTTCGGTGTGCTGATCGGCGCGCCGACGCTGCGGCTGCGCGGCGACTACCTGGCCATCGTGACCCTCGGCTTCGGTGAGATCTTCCGTATCGCCGTGAACAACACCGACGGCACCTCGGGCCCGGACATCACCAACGGCTCCAACGGCATCGCGTCCATCCCGGACCTGAACATCCTGGGCTTCGACCTGGGCGTCGCGCACGACATCGGCGGCTTCACCATCGGGCGGTTCGCGAACTACTTCTTCCTGATGCTGCTCATCACGGCCGTGGTCGTCCTCGTCTTCCGGCGCAGCGGCGACTCCCGCATCGGCCGTGCCTGGGTCGCCATCCGCGAGGACGAGACCGCCGCGCTCGCCATGGGCATCAACGGCTTCCGGGTGAAGCTCATCGCCTTCGCCGTGGGCGCCACCCTGGCCGGCCTCGCCGGCACGGTGCAGGCGCACGTCACCTACACCGTGACCCCCGAGCAGTACCTGTTCGCCGGCACCACCCCGCCCAACTCCGCCTTCCTGCTGGCCGCGGTCGTGCTCGGCGGCATGGGCACCATCGCCGGACCCCTCATCGGTGCGGCGCTGCTCTTCCTGATCCCCAACAAGCTCCAGTTCCTGGGCGACTACCAGCTCCTCGCGTTCGGTCTCGCGCTCGTGCTGCTGATGCGCTTCCGTCCCGAGGGCCTCATCCCCAACCGGCGCCGCCAGCTGGAGTTCCACGAAGAGGCCGACGCGCCCACAGTCCTGAGCAAGACGGGGGCCTGACCACCATGACCACCGACACCACCACCAAGGACACCGCCGCGGGCGCGCCCGCCCCCGGCACCGTCGTCCTCGACGCGCGCGGCGTCACCATGCGGTTCGGCGGCCTCACCGCCGTCCGGGACGTCGACCTCACCGTGCGCAGCGGCGAGATCGTCGGTCTGATCGGCCCCAACGGCGCCGGCAAGACCACCTTCTTCAACTGCCTCACCGGGCTGTACATCCCGACCGAGGGCGAGGTCCGCTACAAGGACAAGGTGCTGCCGCCCAAGTCCTTCAAGGTGACCGCGGCCGGCATCGCCCGCACGTTCCAGAACATCCGGCTGTTCGCCAACATGACGGTCCTGGAGAACGTGCTCGTCGGCCGCCACACCCGCACCAAGGAGGGCTTCTGGTCGGCCGTCCTGCGCGGGCCCGGCTTCCACAAGGCCGAGGCCGCCTCCCGCGCCCGCGCCATGGAGCTGCTGGAGTTCGTCGGGCTCGCCGAGAAGGCCGACCAGCTCGCGCGCAACCTCCCCTACGGCGAGCAGCGCAAGCTGGAGATCGCCCGCGCGCTCGCCAGCGAGCCGGGCCTGCTGCTCCTCGACGAGCCCACCGCGGGCATGAACCCCCAGGAGACCCGGGCGGCGGAGGAACTCATCTTCGCCATCCGCGACCAGGGCACCGCGGTCCTCGTCATCGAGCACGACATGCGGTTCATCTTCAACCTCTGCGACCGGGTCGCCGTGCTCGTCCAGGGCCAGAAGCTGATCGAGGGCGACCCGGCCACCGTCCAGGGCGACGAGCGGGTCATCGCCGCGTACATCGGCGAGCCGCTCGCGGACGACCCCGGCGCCGCCGAGGTCGCCGAGGTCGAGGCCGCGGAAGCGGCGGCGGAGGCGGCCAAGTCGGCCCGCGCCACGGCGCCCGCGGCCGAGGAGACGGCCGACGCGGACCCGCGGCCGGAGACCGAGGCGGAGGCCGACGCCCCCGCGGACGCCGGGGCCACGGACGCCGAGACAGAAGCACAGGCGCAGACGGAGGCCGAGGCCCCCACGGACGCCGCGCCCGGCAAGGAGAACGACCGATGACCGCACTCCTCGAGGTCGAGGACCTGAAAGTCGCCTACGGCAAGATCCAGGCCGTGAAGGGCATCTCGTTCAGCGTCGACGCCGGCGAAGTGGTCACCCTGATCGGCACCAACGGCGCCGGCAAGACCACCACCCTGCGCACGCTCTCCGGGCTGCTGAAGCCGGTCGGCGGCCAGATCAAGTTCAACGGCAAGTCGCTGAAGAAGGTCCCCGCCCACAAGATCGTCTCGCTGGGTCTTGCCCACTCCCCCGAGGGGCGGCACATCTTCCCGCGCATGACGATCGAGGACAACCTGCGCCTCGGCGCCTTCCTGCGCAGCGACAAGCAGGGCATCGAGCAGGACATCCGGCGCGCCTACGACCTCTTCCCCATCCTCGGGGAACGCCGCAAGCAGGCCGCCGGAACCCTGTCCGGCGGTGAGCAGCAGATGCTCGCCATGGGCAGGGCCCTGATGTCCCGTCCGCAGCTGCTCATGCTCGACGAGCCCTCCATGGGTCTGTCGCCGATCATGATGCAGAAGATCATGGCGACCATCGCCGAGCTGAAGTCCCAGGGCACCACCATCCTGCTCGTCGAGCAGAACGCCCAGGCGGCCCTGTCGCTGGCCGACCACGGCCATGTGATGGAGGTCGGCAACATCGTCCTCTCCGGCACCGGCCGCGACCTGCTCCACGACGAGTCGGTCCGCAAGGCCTACCTCGGCGAGGACTGACCGGACGGAAGCGAAAGGCCCGCACCCCCGTGCAGGGGGTGCGGGCCTTCGTCGTCGGTGTGACGTCCGGTCAGCCGCCCTTCGCGGCCTTCTTCTCCTCGGCGTCGTCGATGACCGCCTGCGCGACCTGCTGCATCGACATGCGCCGGTCCATCGAGGTCTTCTGGATCCAGCGGAACGCGGCCGGCTCGCTCAGCCCGTACTGCGTCTGGAGCACCGACTTGGCGCGGTCCACCAGCTTGCGGGTCTCCAGGCGCTGGCTGAGGTCGGCGACCTCGCGCTCCAGCTCCTTCAGCTCCGTGAAGCGGGAGACCGCCATCTCGATCGCCGGCACCACGTCGCTCTTGCTGAACGGCTTGACCAGGTACGCCATCGCGCCCGCGTCCCTCGCCCGCTCCACCAGGTCGCGCTGTGAGAAGGCGGTCAGCATCAACACGGGGGCGATGGACTCCTCGGCGATCTTCTCGGCCGCGGAGATGCCGTCCAGCTTGGGCATCTTCACATCGAGGATCACCAGGTCGGGGCGGTGCTCGCGCGCCAGCTCGACGGCCTGCTCACCGTCGCCGGCCTCGCCGACGACCGTGTACCCCTCCTCCTCGAGCATCTCTTTGAGATCGAGCCGGATCAGTGCCTCGTCCTCGGCGATGACGACGCGGGTCGTCATCGGCGGCACGTGCGACTTGTCGTCGTCGGGCACGTCTGCGGGCTGGGGCGACTCGGGGGCGCTCAACGTGGGCTCCTTGGGGCGAGGCAGGCCGGTACTGCTGACAAGAGCGTACCCAGCTGCGGTAAGGTGGGGGCACGGCGGGTGACCGTCGACCTTCGTTTTGCAGGGCGCCCCGGTAGCCCAGCGGTAGAGGCAATGGTCTCAAACACCATCCAGCGTCGGTTCGAATCCGACCCGGGGTACTTTTCCTCAGAATCCAAGGTCACTATTTGGCAGCGGATGTCCGCCTTTCCGGTGAACATCCGCTTCTTTGCATATTGTCCGGCCGGCCGCGTTACCGGGGGCTGCCGTCCTCGCCGATGTGGTGGACGCGGACCATGTTGGTGGAGCCGGAGACCCCGGGCGGGGAGCCGGCCGTGATGACGACCGTGTCGCCCTTCGCGCAGCGCGCGTACCGCAGCAGCAGCTCGTCGACCTGGTCGACCATCGCGTCGGTGGACTGGACGTACGGCCCCAGGAAGGTCTCCACGCCCCAGGACAGGCTGAGCTGGGAGCGGGTGGCCGGGTCCGGGGTGAAGGCGAGTAGCGGGATCGGCGAGCGGTAGCGGGAGAGACGGCGGGCGGTGTCGCCCGACTGGGTGAAGGCGACCAGGAAGCGGGCGCCGAGGAAGTCGCCCGTCTCCGCGGCCGCGCGGGCCACGGCGCCGCCCTGGGTGCGGGGCTTGTTGTGCTCGGTCAGCGGCGGCAGACCGCGGGCGAGGATGTCCTCCTCGGCGGCCTCGACGATGCGGGCCATGGTGCGCACGGTCTCCACGGCGTACTTGCCGACGCTGGTCTCGCCGGAGAGCATCACGGCGTCGGTGCCGTCGATGACGGCGTTGGCGACGTCGGACGCCTCCGCGCGGGTGGGCCGGGCGTTGTCGATCATCGAGTCGAGCATCTGGGTGGCGACGATGACCGGTTTGGCGTTGCGCCGGGCGAGCGTGACGGCGCGCTTCTGGACGACGGGCACCTGCTCCAGCGGCATCTCGACGCCCAGGTCACCGCGGGCCACCATGATCCCGTCGAAGGCGGCGACGATCTCGTCGAGGGCCTCGACGGCCTGCGGCTTCTCGATCTTGGCGATGACGGGGAGCCGGCGGCCCTCCTCGTCCATGATGCGGTGGACGTCCTTGATGTCGCGTCCGCTGCGGACGAAGGAGAGGGCGACGACGTCGAAGCCGGTGCGCAGCGCCCAGCGCAGGTCGTCCTCGTCCTTCTTGGAGAGGGCGGGCACGGAGACGGCGACGCCGGGGAGGTTGAGGCCCTTGTGGTCGGAGATCACCCCGCCCTCGACGACGGTGGTGTGCACCCGGGGGCCGTCGACGGCGGTGACCTCGAGGGTGACCCGGCCGTCGTCGACGAGGACGCGCTCCCCCGGGGTGACGTCCTCGGCGAGGCCGGCGTGGGTGGTGCCGCACAGGTGGCGGTCGCCTTCGACGCCCTCCTCGACGCTGATGGTGAAGGAGTCCCCGCGTTCAAGGAGTACGGGGCCTTCGGCGAAGCGGCCGAGGCGGATTTTCGGGCCTTGAAGGTCGGCGAGGAGTCCCACGCTGCGGCCGGTCTCGTCGGCCGCCTCGCGCACCCTTCGGTACCGCTCCTCGTGCTCGGCGTGCTCGCCGTGGCTGAGGTTGAAGCGGGCCACGTCCATTCCGGCGTCGACCAGGGCCTTGATCTGGTCGTACGAGTCCGTCGCGGGTCCCAGGGTGCAGACGATTTTCGCTCGGCGCATGGTTCGACCCTAGGGCTTACCGGCGGGTAGTGATGTGGGGGCGCATGACGACTCAACGGCGTGCGGGTGAAGGGGTATTGACAAGCGTTGAAGTGCGCGCGGGGCCGCTCGGACGAGCGGGCGGCCGCGGTCACCGGATCGAAACCTGTCAGAGCTGTTCCGGATCGACGTGTTCAGGTCAGAATCATCGGGCGAATCTACGCGCGTTGTGCGCCGTCGCCGTACAAGGAGAGCCTGATATGCCGTTGGACCGCCGGAAGTTCCTGAAGAAGTCCGCCGTCACGGGGGCGGGGGTGGCGCTGGCGGGTACGGTGGCCACCCCGGCGGCCGAGGCCGCGCCGCATGCGGGACGGGGGAAGAAGCCGGTGAAGCGGTACGCACTGACCGTGATGGGCACCACGGACCTGCACGGTCACGTCTTCAACTGGGACTACTACAAGGACGCCGAGTACCAGGACCCGGCGGGCAACGCGCAGGGGCTGGCCCGCGTGTCCACGCTGGTGAACCGGATCCGCCAGGAGCGCGGCCGGGAGAACACCCTGCTGCTGGACGCGGGCGACACCATCCAGGGCACCCCGCTGACGTACTACTACGCCAAGGTGGACCCGATCACCGCCGAGGGCGGTCCGGTGCACCCGATGGCGCAGGCGATGAACGCCATCGGGTACGACGCGGTGGCGCTCGGCAACCACGAGTTCAACTACGGCATCGAGACGCTGCGGAAGTTCGAGGAGCAGTGCGACTTCCCGCTGCTGGGCGCCAACGCGCTGGACGCGAAGACGCTCAAGCCCGCCTTCCCGCCGTACTTCATCAAGACGTTCCGGGTGAAGGGCGCGCCGCCGGTGAAGGTGGCGGTGCTGGGGCTGACCAACCCGGGCATCGCGATCTGGGACAAGGCCTATGTGCAGGGGAAGCTGACCTTCCCGGGCCTGGAGGAGCAGGCGGCGGCGTGGGTGCCGAAGCTGCGTTCGATGGGCGCGGACGTCGTGGTGGTCTCCGCCCACTCGGGCACCTCCGGCACGTCCTCCTACGGCGACCAGCTGCTGCACGTGGAGAACGCGGCGGCGAACGTGGCGCGGCAGGTGCCGGGCATCGACGCCATCCTGGTCGGTCACGCGCACGCGGAGATCGCGGAGCTGCGGGTGACCAACGAGAAGACCGGCAGGGAGGTCGTGCTGTCGGAGCCGCTGTGCTACGCCGAGCGGCTGACCCTCTTCGACGTGGAGCTCACCTTCGAGCGGGGCCGCTGGCGGGTGGAGTCCGTCAGGGCGTCGCTGCGGGACGCGGCGACGGTGGAGGACGACCCGCGGATCACCCGGCTGCTGGGCGACGAGCACGCGCAGGTCGTGGCGTACGTCAACCAGGTGGTGGGGACGGCGACCGAGACGCTGACGACGGTGGAGGCGCGGTACAAGGACGCGCCGATCATCGACCTGATCAGCAAGGTGCAGGAGGACGTGGTCCGGGAGGCGCTGGCGGGCACGGAGTACGCGTCGCTGCCGGTGCTGTCGCAGGCGTCGCCGTTCTCGCGGACCAGTGAGATCCCGGCGGGCGAGGTGACGATCCGGGACCTGTCGAGCCTGTACGTGTACGACAACACGCTGGTGGCGAAGCTGCTGACGGGCGCTCAGGTGCGGGCGTACCTGGAGTACTCGGCGGCGTACTTCGTGCAGACCGCGGCGGGCGCGCCGGTGGACGTCGACAGGCTGACGAACGCGAACGGCCGTCCGGACTACAACTACGACTACGTGTCGGGCCTGCGGTACGACATCGACATCGCCCAGCCGGCCGGGTCGCGGATCAGGAACCTGACGTTCGACGGCGCCCCGGTGGACGACGCGCAGCGGTTCGTGTTCGCGGTGAACAACTACCGGGCCAACGGCGGCGGTGCGTTCCCGCACGTGGCGTCGGCGCCGGAGCTGTGGGCGGAGTCGACGGAGATCCGCACCCGGATCGCGGAGTGGGCGACGGCCAAGGGCGTGCTGGACCCGAAGGACTTCGCGTCGGAGGACTGGCGGCTCACCCGGGACGGCACGCCGGTGTTCTGACGGTCCCTGTTCCGACCGTCCCTCACACGGGTGCCCGCCGGGGGCGCCGCCGGTCCGTCCGGCGGCGCCCCCGCGCCGTTCTCCCGCCCGGTCTCAGGCCTCCTGGACGCGCAGGGCGCGGGTCAGGTCGTCGAGCCGGTCGGTGAACTGGCGGCGCAGGGCCGGCACGGGGTCGGCCTTGCGCAGCGTCTTCTCGCCGAGCTTCAGGGTCTCGGCGTCCACGGCGTGGGCGGGGAAGGCCCAGCGTCCGGCGGCCGTGGCGATGGCGGGGCCGCGGCGCGCGGCGACCGCCACGGCGTCCTTGAAGTAGCGCGCCACGTACGGGCGGACCAGTTCGGCCTGCTCGGGCTGCCAGAAGCCCTGCGCGGTGGCGGTGAACAGGTAGGCGGACAGGTCGTCGGAGCCGAACATGGCGTCCCAGGCGCGGGCCTTGGCGTCCGGGTCGGGCAGGGCGGCCCGGCAGCGGGCGGCGCCCTCCTGGCCGGCGGCGCTGGGGTCGCGGCGCAGTTCCTCGGCGACGGCGCTCTCGTCGGCCGCGCCTAGCACGGCGAGCCGGGCGAGGATCCGCCAGCGCAGCTCCGGGTCCAGCTCGGGCCCGCCGGGGACGGTGCCGTCGGCGAGCCAGGCGGCGATGGTCTCGGGGCGGGCGGCGGCGTCGATGCAGTGGCGCACCGCGACCAGGCGCAGGCCCGGGTGGTCGCCGTCCTCGGTGCGGCGGATCAGGTCGCGGCACAGGTCGGTGAGGGTGGCGAGCGCGGCGGGCCGCCGGTCCGGGGCGAGGTAGTGGTCGGCGACCTCTCCGGAGGCGAAGGCGAGGACGCCCTGGACGAGGGCGACGTCGGTCTCCTCGGGCAGATGGGCGGCGGCGGTGGCCAGGTAGGCGGAGGGGGCCAGGTCGCCGTCGCGGACCATGTCGCGCAGGCTGTTCCAGACGACGGCCCGGGTGAGCGCGTCGGGGACGCCCGACAGGCCGCGCAGGGCGGTCTCCAGGGAGGTGTCGTCGAGGCGGATCTTCGCGTAGGTCAGGTCCAGGTCGTTGGGGACGACCAGGGCGGGGCGGGTGCCGGGGCGCGGCTCGGGGGCGGCGGTCCCCGGCACGTCGGTCTCGTAGCGCTCGCGCAGGGTGAGGGTGCGTCCGTCGCTGAGGTCGCGGTCGTAGACCCCGACGGTCACCCGGTGCGGGCGGCCGCCCTCGCGGTCCAGGGTGAGGGTCCACCGGCCGGGCACCGCGTCGACGGAGGCGGTGAGCGTGTCGACGCCGCTGGTGCGCAGCCAGGCGTCGGCCCAGGCGTGCACGTCCCGCTCGGTGGCGGAGGCGAGGGAGCCGATGAACTCGGCGAGGCCGGCGTTGCCGAAGCGGTACCGCTCGAAGTGGGTGTTGATGCCGGCGAGGAAGTCCTTCTCGCCGAGCCAGGCGACGAGCTGACGCAGGGCGGAGGCGCCCTTGGCGTAGGAGATGCCGTCGAAGTTGAGCAGCGCGGAGGCGGTGTCCTCGACGTGCTCCGGGGCGACGGGGTGGGTGGAGGGCCGCTGGTCGGCGTCGTAGCCCCAGGTCTTGCGGGAGACGCCGAAGTCGGTCCAGGTGTCGGCGCCGCGCCAGCGGGGCGGCTGTCCGCCGGGGCTCGCGGGGGTGACCTCGTTGAGGGTCTGGTAGCCCATGTACTCGGCGAAGGACTCGTTCAGCCAGATGTCGTCCCACCAGCGCAGGGTGACGAGGTCGCCGAACCACATGTGGGCCATCTCGTGGGCGACGACCATGGCGCGCCGCTGCCGCTCGGTGTCGGTGACGGCGGAGCGGTAGACGAACTCGTCGCGGAAGGTGACAAGGCCGGGGTTCTCCATGGCGCCCGCGTTGAACTCGGGCACGAAGGCCTGGTCGTAGGAGTCGAAGGGGTACGGCTCCTCGAACTTCTCGTGGTAGCGGTCGAAGCAGGCGCGGGTGATCTCGAGCAGCTCCTCGGCGTCCGCCTCCAGGTGGGGGGCGAGGGAGCGGCGGCAGTGCAGGCCGAACGGCAGGCCGCGGTGCTCGGTGCGCACGGAGTGCCAGGGTCCCGCGGCGACGGCGACCAGGTAGGTGGAGACGGGCGGGGTGGGCGCGGCCTTCCACACGCCGCCGCCGGTGTGCTCGGTGACGCCGTTGGCGAGGACCGTCCAGTGGTCGGGCGCGGTGACGGTGAGCTCGAAGACGGCCTTGAGGTCGGGCTGGTCGAAGGCGGCGAAGACGCGCTGCACGTCGTCCAGGAAGAGCTGGGTGTAGACGTAGGTCTCGCCGTCGGTGGGGTCGGTGAAGCGGTGCATGCCCTCGCCGGTGCGGGAGTAGCGCATGCGCGCGTCGACCAGCAGCTCGTGCTCGCCGGCGGTGAGGTTCTTCAGCGGGAGCCGGCCGTCGTCGAGGAGGGCGGGGTCCAGGGGCTGTCCGTCGAGCGTGACGGAGCGCAGCTCGGCGGGCTTGATCTCGACGAAGGTGTCCGCGTCCGCGCGGGCGCCGAACCTGATGAGGGTGCGGGAGTCGAACGTCTCGTCCCCGGCGGTCAGATCGAGGGCGATCGTGTAGCGGTGGACGTCGATGAGCTGTGCTCGGTTCTGCGCTTCGTCGCGCGTCAGTACGGACATGCACGCCATGCTGCCTGATGGCGTCGGCGCGGCACAGAGGAGGATGGGGTACGCGGCCTATGTCCGGTCCCCGCCGAGCCCCGCGGTGTGCGCCCCCGGAGGCCGTGCGGGGGGCACGTGCGCGTGCGGCGGGGGCGGCGCGGGGCGGGCGGCGGGGGCGCCGGCCGCGTCGAGCCGGGCGCGCAGGGAGCGCACCTCGGCCTCCAGGGCGAGCCTGTGCTGATGGGTGTCGTGGAGGTGGCGCACCTTGGTGCGCAGCGCCCAGGGGTCGACGGGGGTGGTGACGAGGTCGGCCACGCCGAGGCGGTAGGCGGCGGCGCCGAGCCGGTGGTCGCGGGCGAAGCCGGTGAGCAGGACGACGGGTATGTGCCGGGTCTGCTCCAGGCGGCGCATCCAGCGCACGACGTCGAGGCCGCCGGCACCGGGCATGTGGACGTCGAGCAGGAGCACGCCGACGTTGCCGCGCAGCAGCTGCTTGAGCGCCTCGTCGCCGCTGGTGGCCCGGCCCAGCGGCTGTCCGAGCGGGGCCAGGGCGCTCTCCAGGGCGAACAGCGTGTCCTCGTGGTCGTCGACGAGGAGGATGCGGGCGGTGGGCGGCATGGCGCACGTCCTTCCTCGTCAGGGCCGGACGGGGGGGTCCGGGCACTGACGGACGGTGCTCGTGGGCCGACAACGCGTGCACAGCGAGCATGCACCGCGCGGGCCGCCCTGTCACTCCCCGCCGCGCCCCGGGCCCGCCCCCGACCCGCTCACGACGTGGCGCCCGCGGTGTCGTCCGCGATGCGCTCGTGGTGGCGGATCACCTCGGCGATGATGAACGTCAGGAACTTCTCCGCGAAGGCCGGGTCGAGCTTGGCGCTCTCGGCGAGGGCGCGCAGCCGGGCGATCTGGCGGGCCTCACGCCCCGGGTCGGCGGGCGGCAGCCGGTGCTCGGCCTTGAGCCGGCCGACCTGCTGGGTGCACTTGAAGCGCTCGGCGAGCATGTGGACGACGGCCGCGTCGATGTTGTCGATGCTGTCGCGCAGACGGGTCAGTTCCTCGAGGACCGCGGGGTCGGTGCCGGGAGTGGCGGCGTTGCTGGTGGTCATGGCGGCTCAGCCTACGGCGGGGCGGACCCGCGGCGGGGGCACGGCCCGTACAGTGGACGGTGTCCAGGCGCGGCGGGGGTGCGACGTGGCGAACGGCGGACCGGTGGAGCACGGTTATCCGCATCTGCGGACGGTGCGGGAGTCGGTCACGGCGCTGTACCGGCGCCTGTCGTACGACACGGTGCGCACCTTCTCGGCGAGCGTGGCGCCGGCCGACGTGGCGTTCGCGGACGTGGACGACCTGCATCTGGGGGCGCAGCGGGTGGCGCGTGAGATGGTGGCGCACTACCGGCTGCCGGACGCGCGGCTGATCGTCGGGTTCCGTGAGATGACGCATGCGGCGAACGTCGAACTGACGGCGGGCCCGGAGTACTTCGTCGAGCTGAACGACCGGTTCCGGGACCATCGGCGGGACATCGGGGCGGCGCTGGCGCACGAGGTGGCGCACGTGTACCTGCACCGGCTGGGGCTGTCGTTCGCGTCGACGCGGGAGAACGAGATCCTCACGGACACGGCGGCGGCGTACCTCGGGGCGGGGTGGCTGCTGCTGGACGCGTTCCGGGAGGACCGGGACTCGTCGCAGAAGCTCGGGTACCTCACGCCGGAGGAGTTCGGGTACGTGCTGGCGAAGCGGGCGCTGCTGTTCGGCGAGGACCCGTCGGTGTGGTTCACCAGTCCGCAGGCGTACACGGCGTACCGCGAGGGGCTGGCGCTGGCGCGGCGGGACGCGGAGCAGCCGCCGTTGCGCGCGGCGGGGTGGGCCGGACGGCGCCGGTACGCGCGGGACCGGCGGCACGCGCAGGGGGACGCGGAGGCGCCGGAGGCGGGGCGGGAGACGGTCTACCGGTTCTCGGCGGACGATCACGGCCCGCTGCGGGTGTCGTTCCCCTGTCCCACCTGCCACCAGCGGATCAGGGTGCCGGTGGCCGGGCGGGTGCGGGCGCGGTGCGGTCTGTGCCGGTCCGTGCTGGAGTGCGACACCTGACGGCCGGCTCCCGCGCACCACCTTCCACGGCCGGCACAAGGGCGGCATTTCACCCCGGCGCTCGCCCATGTCCCAGGTGTTCGCTATTTTGTTCGCCGCTGTCGTTCTGTGCGCCGCCGTCCCCCGCCGGCCGTTTTCGTACCGACCCCCGCCGAGGAGCCGGCCTGTGGAGCCCGAGTCCGCCGTCACCACCTGCTACCGCCATCCGCGGGTGGAGTGCCGTGTGCGCTGCGTCCGCTGCGAGCGGTACATCTGCCCCGACTGCATGCGCGAGGCCGCCGTGGGCCACCAGTGCCCCGACTGCGTGCGGGAGGGCGCCCGGTCGGTGCGCCAGGCGCGCACCCTGGTGGGCGGCCGGGTCTCCGTGGTGCCCGTCGTGACGTACGCGCTGATCGCCCTCAACGTGCTGGCGTACCTGGCGGAGGTGGTCCGGCCGGAGGTCGTGGACCTGTTCGCGATGGTGGGCGCGGGGCTGCTCGGCCCGGACGGCGGCCACTACGTGTGGACGCAGCCGTACCCGGCGGACTTCACCCCGGAGGGGGTCGCGGGCGGCGAGTGGTACCGGCTGCTGACCGGCGCCTTCCTGCATCTGCCCCCCACCGAGGGGACGTTCGGCGTCCTCCACGTGGTGATGAACATGGCGCTGCTGTGGAACCTGGGCCGGGTGGTCGAGCCGATGCTCGGCCGGGTCCACCACCTCGCCCTGTATCTGCTGTCGGCGCTGGGCGGTTCGGTGCTGGTGCTGCTGCTCGCGCCCTCGGTCCCCACGGTCGGCGCCTCCGGCGCGCTGTTCGGGGTCGGGGCCGCCTACTACGTCGTGTCCCGGCGGGTGGGCGCCGACATGCGCGGGGTGAACCGCTTCATGACCGGGCTGCTGCTGTGGCTGGTGGTCTCCGCGGTCTTCACCTCGTGGCAGGGCCACCTGGGCGGTCTGCTGACCGGCGGGCTGGTGGCGCTCGCGTTCGCCTGGGCGCCGCGCGACGGACGCCGGGTGTGGGTGCAGGCCGGCGCGTGCGCGGGGCTGGTGGTGCTGCTCGCCGTCCTGACGGTGGCCAAGGTGTCGGAACTGACAGGTGGAGGGATCCCCCAGTGAAACGTGCCGGTGTGCTCTTCCTCGCGGGCGTCCCCGTGATCGCCACGGCGGTGTACTTCGTCCTGCCGTCGGGAGCCGCCGACGCCCCGGCCGCCCCGTCCTCGGTCAGCGCGCAGTCCTCCCGCGACGACGCCAAGGACCGGGCCGAACAGGACCACGAACGGCAGCGGGAGAAGGACGACGAGATCATCGCCTCCCTGCCGCCCGGCCTCGCCGCCCCCGCCAAGAGGGACCTGGCCCACCGGCTGGTGTCGAGCGCCGAGCACTCCACCACCGACTGGCGCTCCACCTACGGGATCATCGAGGACCGGGACGACGACTGCGGCTACACCGCGGGCATCATCGGCTTCTGCACCGGCACCCACGACCTGCTGACCCTGGTCGAGCACTACACCGAGAGCCGCCCGGACAACGGCCTCGCGCGCTATCTGCCCGCCCTGCGGAAGGTCGACGGCACCGACTCCCACGAAGGGCTGGACCCCGGCTTCACCGACGCGTGGAAGGCGGAGTCGGAGGTGCCGGAGTTCCGCGCCGCGCAGGAGGAGGAGCGCGACCGCGTCTACTTCGAGCCGGCGGTCCGCCTCGCCAAGCTGGACGGCCTGGGCACCCTGGGCCAGTTCGTGTACTACGACGCGATGGTCTTCCACGGCACCGGCACCGACGAGAACGGCTTCTACGCCCTGCGCGAGCGCGTCCTGGAACGGGCCGGGACGCCCGCCGCGGGCGGCTCGGAGAAGGCGTACCTGGACGCCTTCCTCGACGTCCGCCGCGCCACCATGCTCGCCCGCTACCCGGACCGCGACACCTCCCGCATCGACACCGCGCAGCGGCGCTTCCTCCAGGCCGGGAACCTGGACCTGGACACGCCGCTGACCTGGGAGATGTACGGGGACTCCTACACCCTGTCCTGAACATGGTGCGGCGCCTGCCCAGTCGGTCCGGTCGGGGACTGGCGGGCAGGCGCCGCGGTGTTCCGCACGCCGTTGTACGGGACGTTCTCGGGGGTGTCAGACCGCCAGGGCGCGGTCCGTCGGGCGGATCGGGGCGGGCAGGGCGCTCGCCCCGGTCAGGTACCGGTCGCAGCCGCGGGCGGCCGAGCGGCCCTCGGCGATCGCCCACACGATGAGCGACTGGCCGCGGCCGGCGTCACCGGCCACGAACACGCCGGGCACGTTGGTCTGGAAGTCGGCGTCGCGGGCGATGTTGCCGCGCGCGTCCAGCTCCAGGCCGAACTGCTCGACCAGGCCGTTCTCCCGGTCGGTGCCGGTGAAGCCCATGGCGAGGGTGACCAGCTGCGCGGGGATCTTGCGCTCGGTGCCCGGCTTCTGCGTCAGCTTGCCGTCGACGAACTCCACCTCGGTCATGTGCAGCCACTGGACGTTGCCGTCCTCGTCGCCCTCGAAGTGGGTGGTGGAGACGGAGTAGATCCGCTCGCCGCCCTCCTCGTGCGCGCTGGTGACCTTGTACAGCATGGGGAACGTCGGCCAGGGCTGGGCGACCGGGTCCCGCTCGTCGTTCGGGCGGGGCATGATCTCCAGCTGGGTGACGGACGCGGCGCCCTGGCGGTGGGCGGTGCCCACGCAGTCGGCGCCGGTGTCGCCGCCGCCGATCACGACGACGTGCTTGCCCTCGGCGGTGATCGGCGGGGAGACGTAGTCGCCCTCCTGCACCTTGTTCGCCAGCGGCAGGTACTCCATGGCCTGGTGGATGCCCTTGAGCTCCCGGCCCGGCACCGGCAGGTCGCGCGCGGTCGTGGCGCCGACGGCGAGGACCACGGCGTCGTACCGCTTGCGCAGCGCGGTGGCGGGCATGTCGCGGCCGATCTCGATGCCGGTGCGGAACTTGGTGCCCTCCGCGCGCATCTGCTCGATGCGGCGGTTGATGTGCCGCTTCTCCATCTTGAACTCGGGGATGCCGTACCGGAGGAGGCCTCCGATGCGGTCCGCGCGCTCGTAGACGGCGACGGTGTGGCCGGCCCGGGTCAGCTGCTGGGCGGCGGCCAGGCCCGCGGGTCCCGAGCCGACCACCGCGACGGTCTTGCCGGACAGGCGCTCGGGGATCTGCGGCGCGACGTCGCCGGAGTCCCACGCCTTGTCGATGATCGAGACCTCGACGTTCTTGATGGTGACCGGCGGCTGGTTGATGCCGAGCACGCACGCCGACTCGCACGGGGCGGGGCACAGCCGCCCGGTGAACTCGGGGAAGTTGTTCGTGGCGTGCAGCCGGTCGCTCGCCGCGCCCCAGTCCTCGCGGTAGGCGTAGTCGTTCCACTCGGGGATGAGGTTCCCGAGCGGACAGCCGTTGTGACAGAACGGGATGCCGCAGTCCATGCAGCGGCCGGCCTGCTTGCTGATGATGGGCAGCAGGGAGCCGGGGACGTAGACCTCGTTCCAGTCCTTCGTGCGCTCCTCGACCGGACGGGACGTGGCGACCTCGCGGCCGTGGTTCAGAAAGCCCTTCGGGTCAGCCATTGATCGCCGCCTCCATCATCTTCTCGGTGATCTCGGTCTCGGAAAGACCGGCTCGCTCGGCGGCGTCCTTGGCGGCGAGCACTGCCTTGTACGTACTGGGGATGATCTTGCTGAAGCGCTCCACGGCCGTGTCCCAGTCGGCGAGCAGCTTCTCGGCGACGGTGGAGCCCGTCTCCTCCTGGTGCCGGCGGACCACGTCGTGCAGCCACTGCTTGTCGGCGTCGTCCAGCGCCTCGACGGAGCCGAGGTTGCCGGCGTTCACGTTGTCCCGGTCCAGGTCGATGACGTACGCGACGCCACCGGACATGCCGGCCGCGAAGTTGCGCCCGGTCTCGCCGAGGACGACCGCGTGACCGCCGGTCATGTACTCGCAGCCGTGGTCGCCCACGCCCTCGGAGACGACCAGCGCGCCGGAGTTGCGGACGCAGAACCGCTCGCCGACCTTGCCGCGCAGGAACATCTCGCCGCCGGTGGCGCCGTAGGCGAGGGTGTTGCCGGCGATGACGCTGTACTCGGCGAGGTGGTCGGCGCCGCGGTCCGGGCGGACGACGATCCGGCCGCCGGACAGGCCCTTGCCGACGTAGTCGTTGGCGTCGCCCTCCAGGCGCAGCGTGACACCGCGCGGGACGAAGGCGCCGAACGACTGGCCGGCGGAGCCGGTGAAGGTGATGTCGATGGTGTCGTCGGGCAGACCCGCGCCGCCGAACTTCTTCGTCACCTCGTGGCCGAGCATGGTGCCGACCGTGCGGTTGATGTTGCGGATGGCGACCTGGGCGCGCACCGGCTGGGCGTCCTCCGCGCCGGAGGCGGAGAGCGCGTCGGCGGCGAGCTTGATCAGCTCGTTGTCGAGCGCCTTCTCCAGGCCGTGGTCCTGGGCGACCACCTGGTGGCGGGCGGCGCCCTCGGGCAGCTCGGGCACGTGGAACAGCGGCTCGAGCTCCAGGCCCTGCGCCTTCCAGTGGTTCACCGCGCGGGTCAGGTCCAGCACCTCGGCGTGGCCGACGGCCTCGTCGATGGAGCGGAAGCCCAGCTCGGCGAGGAGCTCGCGGACCTCCTCGGCGATGAACCGGAAGAAGTTCACCACGTACTCGGCCTTGCCGGAGAACCGGTCGCGCAGCACCGGGTTCTGGGTGGCGATGCCGACCGGGCAGGTGTCCAGGTGGCACACGCGCATCATGACGCAGCCGGAGACCACCAGCGGGGCGGTGGCGAAGCCGAACTCCTCGGCGCCGAGCAGCGCGGCGATCACCACGTCGCGGCCGGTCTTCAGCTGGCCGTCGGTCTGGACGACGATGCGGTCGCGCAGGCCGTTGAGCAGCAGCGTCTGCTGGGTCTCGGCGAGGCCGAGCTCCCAGGGGCCGCCGGCGTGCTTGAGCGACGTCAGCGGGGAGGCGCCGGTGCCGCCGTCGTGGCCGGAGATCAGCACGACATCCGCGTGGGCCTTGGAGACACCCGCGGCGACCGTGCCGACGCCGACCTCGGAGACCAGCTTGACGTGAATGCGCGCCTGGGGGTTGGCGTTCTTCAGGTCGTGGATCAGCTGGGCGAGGTCCTCGATGGAGTAGATGTCGTGGTGCGGCGGCGGGGAGATGAGCCCCACGCCCGGCGTCGAGTGCCGGGTCTTGGCCACCCACGGGTAGACCTTGTGGCCGGGCAGCTGGCCGCCCTCGCCGGGCTTGGCGCCCTGCGCCATCTTGATCTGGATGTCGTCGGAGTTGACCAGGTACTCGGACGTCACGCCGAAGCGGCCGGAGGCGACTTGCTTGATGGACGACCGGCGGGCCGGGTCGTACAGGCGCTCCGGGTCCTCGCCGCCCTCACCGGTGTTGGACTTGCCGCCCAGCTGGTTCATGGCGATGGCGAGGGTCTCGTGCGCCTCCTGCGAGATGGAGCCGTACGACATGGCGCCGGTGGAGAACCGCTTGACGATCTCCGAGACCGGCTCGACCTCCTCGACCGGGATGGGCTTCCGGTCCGACTTGAAGCCGAACAGGCCGCGCAGCGTCATCAGCCGCTCGGACTGCTCGTTCACCCGCTCGGTGTACTTCTTGAAGATGTCGTAGCGGCCCGAGCGCGTGGAGTGCTGCAGGCGGAAGACCGTCTCCGGGTCGAACAGGTGCGGCTCGCCCTCACGGCGCCACTGGTACTCGCCGCCGATCTCCAGCGCGCGGTGCGCCGGGGCGATGCCGGAGACGGGGTACGCCTTGGCGTGGCGGGCGGCGACCTCCTTGGCGATGACGTCGATGCCGACGCCGCCGATCTTGCTGGTGGTGCCGTTGAAGTACTTCTCGACGAAGGACTCCTCCAGGCCGACCGCCTCGAAGACCTGGGCGCCGCGGTAGGAGGCGACCGTGGAGATGCCCATCTTGGACATCACCTTCAGAACGCCCTTGCCGAGGGCGTGAATGAGGTTGCGGATGGCCTTCTCGGGCTCGCCGTCGACGGCCTGCAGGAAGGTGCCCGCGCGGACCAGGTCCTCGACCGACTCCATCGCCAGGTACGGGTTGACCGCGGCGGCGCCGTAGCCGATGAGCAGGGCGACGTGGTGGACCTCGCGGACGTCGCCGGCCTCGACCAGCAGGCCCACCTGGGTGCGCTGCTTGGTGCGGATGAGGTGGTGGTGGACGGCCGCGGTGAGCAGCAGCGACGGGATCGGCGCGTGCTCGGCGTCGGAGTGCCGGTCGGACAGGACGATCAGCCGGGCGCCGTTCTCTATGGCGGCGTCGGCCTCGGCGCAGATGTCCTCGATGCGGGCGGCGAGGGCCTCGCCGCCGCCCGCCACCCGGTACAGGCCGGAGAGGGTCGCGGCCTTGAAGCCGGGCATGTCGCCGTCGGCGTTGATGTGGATGAGCTTGGCCAGCTCGTCGTTGTCGATCACCGGGAAGGGCAGCGTGACGCTGCGGCACGCGGCGGCCGTCGGCTCCAGCAGGTTGCCCTGCGGGCCGAGCGAGGAGCGCAGGGAGGTGACCAGCTCCTCACGGATCGCGTCCAGCGGCGGGTTGGTGACCTGCGCGAACAGCTGGGTGAAGTAGTCGAACAGCAGCCGCGGGCGCTCGCTGAGCGCGGCGATCGGCGAGTCGGTGCCCATCGAGCCGATGGGCTCGGCGCCGGTCTTGGCCATCGGCGCGAGGAGGACGCGCAGCTCCTCCTCGGTGTAGCCGAAGGTCTGCTGGCGGCGGGTGACCGAGGCGTGCGTGTGCACGATGTGCTCGCGCTCGGGCAGGTCGGACAGCTCGATCTCGCCGGCCTCGAGCCACTCCGCGTAGGGGTGCTCGGCGGCGAGCCGGTCCTTGATCTCGTCGTCCTCGATGATGCGGTGCTCGGCGGTGTCCACGAGGAACATGCGGCCGGGCTGCAGACGGCCCTTGCGGACCACCTTCGCCGGGTCGATGTCGAGCACGCCGACCTCGGAGCCGAGGACGACCAGGCCGTCGTCGGTGACCCAGTAGCGGCCGGGGCGCAGGCCGTTGCGGTCGAGCACGGCGCCGACCTGGGTGCCGTCGGTGAAGGTGACGCAGGCCGGGCCGTCCCAGGGCTCCATCATCGTGGAGTGGTACTGGTAGAAGGCGCGCCGGGCCGGGTCCATGGAGTCGTGGTTCTCCCACGCCTCCGGGATCATCATCAGCACCGAGTGGGGCAGCGAACGGCCGCCCAGGTGCAGCAGCTCCAGCACCTCGTCGAAGGACGCGGAGTCGGAGGCGTCGGGCGTGCAGACCGGGAAGATCCGCCGGAGGTCCTTGCCCGTGCCGAACAGGTCGGACATCAGCTGGGACTCGCGGGCGCGCATCCAGTTGCGGTTGCCCTTGACGGTGTTGATCTCACCGTTGTGCGCGACGAAGCGGTACGGGTGCGCGAGCGGCCACGACGGGAAGGTGTTCGTGGAGAACCGGGAGTGGACCAGCGCGATCGCGGAGCCGAAGCGGCGGTCGGACAGGTCAGGGAAGAAGGGCTCGAGCTGGCCGGTGGTCAGCATGCCCTTGTAGACGATGGTCCGCGCGGACAGCGACGGGAAGTAGACGCCCGCCTCGCGCTCGGCGCGCTTGCGCAGCACGAACGCCTTGCGGTCCAGGTCGATGCCCGTGCTCCGTCCGTCGCTGACGAAGAGCTGACGGAAGACCGGCATGGTCGAGCGGGCGGTGGCGCCGAGCAGCTGGGGCGCGACCGGCACCTCGCGCCAGCCGAGCACGGTGAGCTCCTCGGCGGCGGCGATCTCCTCGATGCGGGCGACGGCCTCGTCGGCGCCCTCCTCGGGGAGGAAGGCGATGCCGACGGCGTAACCGCCCGCCGCGGGCAGCTCGAATCCGGCCACCTCGCGGAAGAAGGCGTCCGGGATCTGGGAGAGGATGCCCGCGCCGTCGCCGGAGTCCGGCTCGGAGCCGGTGGCGCCGCGGTGCTCGAGGTTCCGCAGGACGGTGAGGGCCTGCTCGACCAGGGTGTGGGACGCCTCGCCGGTCAGGGTGGCGACGAAGCCGACGCCGCAGGCGTCGTGCTCGTTGCGGGGGTCGTACATACCCTGCGCAGCAGGGCGAGCATCCATGAACGACCAGCTCGCGCGGTCGTTCGAGGAATGCTGGGACGGCTGGCGCGGCGTACGCATCGGCTCTCCCGTCGTCGTCAATTGGCATTTGTGCAAGTGCCGAGGGACGACGTTGGCCCTCTGCGTGGCTAAATTTCGTGCAGGTTACATGATGGAACGACTCTCGGGAACCGGGATAATCCGTTCCAGCATGCGGACATCGACCGGGTCGCGGCGGGGTTCCGCGCCCTGCGGCGGAGGCTATGGGGGACCGGTCCGGACAGATCGGTGTCCGTCGGCCCGATGGCGGGAAGAGGACACGTGGCCTCTTCCGCCCGGCACGCCGTCGGCCTCGTTGCCTGCAGCGCGTACGGCTCATGCCCGCTGGTCACACATCCGAAACCAGCAAGTAATGATTGTTTATGCGATGCTCCGCATAGACGCAAGGGGTCATCCTACGGCGGTACCGAAAAGCGATCCCAGGGCGTACGTCACACCGGCCGCCGCGCCGCCGAGGGCGAGCTGCCGCAGACCGCTGTACCACCAGGAGCGCGCCGTGACCTTCGCCACCACGGCCCCGCACAGGAAGAGCCCGAGCAGCGCCACCAGCACCGCCGGCCACAGGCTGCTCGCGCCGAGCAGGTAGGGCAGCACCGGCAGCAGCGCGCCCAGCGCGAAGGAACCGAAGCTGGAGACCGCGGCGACGGCCGGCGAGGGCAGGTCGCCGGGGTCGATGCCCAGCTCCTCGCGGGCGTGTATCTCCAGCGCCTGCTCGGGGTCGTGGGAGAGCTGCCGGGCCACCTCGCGGGCCAGGCCGGGCTCGACGCCGCGCGACTCGTAGAGCGCGGCCAGCTCGGCCTCCTCGTCCTTGGGGTGCTTGCACAGCTCCCGGCGCTCGACGTCCAGCTCGGCCTCGACCAGCTCACGCTGGGAGGCGACGGAGGTGTACTCGCCCGCGGCCATGGAGAAGGCGCCGGCGGCCAGTCCGGCGAGGCCGCTGAGGACGATCGTCTGCTGGCCGACGGCCCCGCCGGCGACGCCGGTCATCAGGGCGAGGTTGGAGACCAATCCGTCCATGGCGCCGAACACCGCGGGGCGCAGCCATCCGCCGTTGACGTCGCGGTGGGTGTGGTTGTCGCGGTGCGCCTCGTGGAGCGTCGCCTCGGTCTCGATGATGGCCATGCCGGGTCCCCCTGGACTCTGCCGGGCGCCCTCGCCTCCGGACGCCCGCGCACACGTTAATTGGACTCATTCCAACTTTTGACGTCGCCCAGTCTACGCCGTGGCGAAACGCCCTGCCAGCAAGGAAAGGCTGCGCTAACCAGCGCTTTTGCCTCCCGCCCCGGTCCGCTCGGACGCCCCGCGCATCTCGTCCGGGTGACGCTCCGGCGCACAAGGCTGCGGCGGACACGGCGCCGGGGACAGTTCCGCAAAGGGCCCGCGCCCCACGGGGCGCGCCTGAGAGGAGAGCCGCGTATGGCATCGACCGCCCGCATCCCCTCGGCGCCCGCGCCCGGGGACGCCCCCGGGCTCCGTGAACGGGCCCGCGGCGCGCTGCTCGGCCTGGCCGTCGGCGATGCCCTGGGCGCTCCCGCCGAGAACATGAAGCCCTCCGAGATCCGCGCGAAGTGGGGCCGCATCACGGGCTACGTGAGCGACCCCCCGGCCGGCACGGACGACACCGAGTACGCGATCTTCTCGGGTCTGCTCGCCGCCCGGCACGGCTCCGCGCTCACCCCCGCGCATGTCGAGGCGGCCTGGCACGAGTGGATCGCGGACCGCGCCGAGGGCCCCTTCCGCGGCGCCGGCTTCAGCGAGCGCGGCACCCTGGAGAACCTGCGCCGGGGCCTGGCCGCGCCCATCTCCGCCCAGCACCGGCACGCCTGGAGCGACGGACTGGCGATGCGGGCGGCGCCGTACGGCGTGCACGCGGCCGGGCGTCCCGACGAGGCGGCCCGGCTCGCGGCGATCGACGGCTCGGTCAGCCACGACGGGGAGGGAATCCACGGCGGGCGGGCGGTCGCGGCGGGCGTCGCGGCGGCCATGGCCGGGGCGCCGGTGGTCACGGTCGTGGCCTCGGCGCTGGCGGTGGTCCCGGAGGACTCCTGGACCGCCCGCTCGCTGCGCCGCGCGGTGACCGCCGCCCACCGCGGCGAGCGGGCCGTCCGCGCCGCGGTGGTGATCGGCGGCTACCCCTGGACCGACCTCGCCCCGGAGGCGGTGGCCCTGGCCTTCGGCGCCTACGCGGCGGCCGACGGCGACTTCGAAGAGGCGGTGCTGACCGCCGTGAACATGGGCCGCGACGCCGACACCACGGCGGCCGTGGCCGGCGCGCTGGCCGGAGCGACCCAGGGTGTCGCCGCCGTCCCCGAGCACTGGGCCGCGGCCATCACCCCGGCCCGCGGTACCTGTCTGCCCGCCATGGCCGGCCACCACGTCCTCGACATCGCGGACCTGCTGACCCCGGAGACCCCCACATGACCTCCACCACCCCCGCACCGACCACGGACGACACCCTCACCCCCGCACCCGGGCGGGAGGACCCGGCCCCGGCGCCGCGCGCCCCCGCCGCTCCCGCGCCCGCACCCCGTCCGCCCCGCGCGGCCGTCGAGGGCCTGCTCCTCGGACTCGCCGCCGGGGACGCCGCGGGCTGGCCCGCCGCCCGGCACCGGGCCGCCCGCATGCCCGAGTGGACCCGGCGCCTCACCCGCGAGCTGGACACCTTCGCGGAGCAGAACGCCACCACCACGCTCCCCGTCCCCATCGCCCTGAACCAGCCCCCCGAGCCGCTCCGCCTCGGCCCCTCCGACGACGCCGAGTGGGCCGCGTTCGCCGCCGAGGCGGTGCTGCGCGCGGGCGACGACACCGTGCTCGGCGACCTCAGCCGGGAGCGCCGCACCCGCGCCGCCATCGACCTCACCTGGAACGCGGTCGCGGCCGAGGTCGCCGCCGCCACCGAGCGGGCCCCCGAGACCGAGTCCGCCGTGCTGCCGCTGCGCGCCCGCATCTCCGTGCGCGCCGGACTCGGCAACCTCGCCACCGGGCTGCGCCCGCCCGCCTCCGGCCACGACAACCCGCACTACTTCGACGACGCGGCCTGCGTCCGGGCCTGCGTGCTGGCCGTGGCCCACCCGGGCGACCCCCGCGCCGCCGCCGACCTCGCCGAGTTCGACGCCCGCTACACCCAGGACGGCGACGGCGTGCACGGCGCCCGCGCCATGGCCGCCGCCGTGTCCCTCGCGCTCGCCGGGGCCGACCCGGACGCCTGCGCGGCCGCCGCCTGCGCCGAGCTGCCCGAGGACACCGAGATCGGCCGCAACGCCCGGCACGCCCTGGCGCTCGCGGCGGACGCCGGCAGCGCCTTCGCCCTGGTACCGCCGTTGGAGCACCAGATCGTCGACCACGTCTACAGCTACGGCGTCGCCGCCGCCGAGACCGTCCCCGTCGCCCTCGCCCTGACCACCGCCGCCCGCGGCCGGATCGCGGAGGCGGTCCCGGCGGCGGCCTGTCTGTCCCGGGTCGCGGACTCCGCCCCGGCGCTGGCCGGCGCCCTCACCGGCGCGCTGGGCGGGAGCACCGCGATCCCCGCGTCCTGGCGGGAGAGCTGCCGCACCCTGTCCGGCTGCGTGCTCCCCCGGCTCACCGGGACGGACCTGGTGGAACTCGCCGGGCTGCTGGAAGCCGCCCGACCGACCGCACCCGGAGGATGATCCCGGCATGACACGTGAAGACACCGGAAGAAGCGAAAACACGCCCTCCTTGGACGAACGGATCACCGGGGCGCTGGTGGGGGCGGCCGTGGGGGACGCCCTCGGCGGCCCGGTCGAGGGGTACTCCCCCGAGCAGATCGCCGAGCGCCACGGAGGCCGCGTCCACGGGATCGTCGGCCCGTGGCACGGCGACGACTGGCGCACGGCCCGGCCGATCGCTCCGTACCACAAGGGCGACGGGCACGTCACCGACGACACCCTGATGACCCATGCGCTGGTCCGGGTGTACGCGCGGGTCCGCGACCACCTGGACGCCCACGCGATCGCCGACCACCTGGTCCCGGACCTGATGACCAACCCGCGCTGGATCCCGGAGCTGGAGGCGGAGACGATCCCGCTGCACCGGATCTTCCTCGCCGAGAAGTGGCTGGTGGCCCGGCTGCACTACGGGCACGTCGACCCGCGCGAGGCGGGCGTCGGCAACATCGTCAACTGCGGCGCCGCGATGTACATGGCCCCGGTCGGCCTGGTCAACGCCGCCCACCCGGCCGGCGCGTACGCCGAGGCCCTGGACGTGGCGGGCGCCCACCAGTCGTCGTACGGCAGGGAGGCGGCCGGGGTGTTCGCCGCGGCCGTGGCGGCGGCCTGCGCGCCGGGCGCGACCCCCGACTCGGTCGTCGCCGCGTGTCTGTCCCTGGCCAAGGACGGCACCCGGGAAGCGGTCGAGAAGGTCTCCGAGGAGGCGTCAAGGCACACCGACGTCGAGTCGGCGCTGCGCCCGCTGCGCGAGGCGGTCGCCCCGTACGACACCGTCGGAGACGACTACCGCTCCCCGTCGCTGGGCGCCCGGCGTCCGTCCCGGCTGCACGCGATCGAGGAACTGCCCGTCGCGCTGGGCATGGTGGTGGCGGCCCGCGGCGACTTCCGGCACGCGGTGCTGGGCGCGGTGAACTACGGCCGCGACTGCGACTCCATCGCCACGATGGCCGGGGCGGTGACCGGCGCGCTCGGCTCCCCGGTGCCCGAGGAGTGGGCCAAGACCGTGGCGGAGGCCAGCCGCCTCGACCTGTGGGAGCCTGCCGCCGCGCTCACCGCGGTGGCACGCGAGGTCTTCGCCCGGGACGTGAAGCGCCGCCGCGCCCACGAGCGGGCCTTCGCGCGGCTCGGAGGCGCCGGATGCTCCGACTGACCTGGGTCCAGCCCGAGGACCTCGTCGGCCACGAGCTGCGCCAGGCCGCACTGGACGGCCGGGAGGCGTCGGCGGTCGCCGCCCGCTGGCACGCGGCGGGCGGCCCCCCGGCCCCGCTCACCGCCGGCGCCTCCCCCCGCCCGGTCTCCCGCTACCTCCGCCTGCTGGCCTGCGATCTGCTGGACGAACTGGCCGAGCTGCCCAGCACCCTCGCCGACGACGAGCCCTCCGACCTGGCCGCGATCCAGGCGCTGTGCCCCGAGTGGCCCGTCTCCCCCGGCGCCCCGGCCGTCTGGGACGGGCCCGTGTTCGAGGCGCGGCTCGAGGCGGCCTGGCTCGGCCGGGCGGCCGGCTGTCTGCTGGGCAAGCCGGTGGAGAAGCTGCCCCTCGCCGCCATCCGGGACCTGGCCCGCGCCGCCGGCAACTGGCCGCTGAGCGGATGGTTCACCGCCCGGGGCGTCCCCGCCGAGCTGCTGGCCGAGCACCCCTGGAACCGACGCTCCGCCGCCACCTCGCTCGCCGAGAACATCGACGGCATGCCCGAGGACGACGACCTCAACTACCCCCTGCTCGCCCTGCTGGTGCTGCGCCGCCACGGCCGCCGCTTCACCACCGCGGACGTGGCCCGCGTCTGGCTCGACGAGCTGCCCGCGGGCCGCACCTTCACCGCCGAGCGCATCGCGTACCGCAATCTGCTCTGCGGACTCGAACCGCCGCTGACCGCCCGCCACCGCAACCCGTTCCGCGAGTGGATCGGCGCCCTGATCCGCGCCGACGTACACGGCTGGACCAACCCCGGCGACCCGGGTGCCGCGGCCGAGCAGGCGTACCGGGACGCCACTCTCACCCACACCGCGGGCGGCGTCCACGCGGCCATGTTCACCGCCGCCGTCATCGCCGCCGCGGCCGGCGGCGAGCGGGACGTGCACGCCTGTCTGCGGACCGGCCTCACCGTCGTCCCGCCCCGCTCCCGGCTCGCCCGGGCCGTGCGTCACGCCGTACGGCTGGCCCGTGAGCACAGCGACTTCGACACCGTCGTCGACCTGCTGCACGAGACGTACGGCGCCACCCACCACTGGGTGCACGCCGTCCCCAACACCGCCCTGCTGGCCGCCGCCCTCACCCACGCCGACGGGGACTTCACCGCCTCGATCTGCCGCGCGGTGTCCGGCGGCTGGGACACCGACTCGGTCGGCGCCACCGCCGGCGGCGTCGCCGGGCTGCTCGCCGGCTCGCCCCGCGCCCTCCCCGAGCGCTGGACGGCCCCGCTGAAGAACCGCCTGTCCACCTCCGTCGGCGACTTCGACGGCACCGGCTTCGACACCCTGGCCCGTCTCACCCATCTGGAGGCGTCCCGCCCATGACACCCCCCGACCCGGCCACCGCCGCCCCCACCGCTCCCCCGCTGGACGGCCTGCGCGTCCTGGATCTCGCCACGCTCTTCGCCGGCCCCCTCGCGGCCACCCTGCTCGGCGACTTCGGCGCCGACGTCGTCAAGGTCGAACACCCCAGGAGACCCGACCCGTCGCGCGGCCACGGCCCGTCCAAGGACGGCGTCGGCCTGTGGTGGAAGGTGCTCGGCCGCAACAAGCGCACCGTCACCCTGGACCTGTCCACGCCGGGCGGCCGGGCCACCCTGCTGCGCCTGGTGCGCACCGCCGACGTGGTCGTGGAGAACTTCCGCCCCGGCACCCTGGAGAAGTGGGACCTGGGCTGGCCCGAGCTGTCCGCCGTCAATCCCCGGCTGGTGCTGGCGCGGGTCACCGGCTTCGGCCAGTTCGGCCCGTACGCGCACCGGCCGGGCTTCGGCACCCTCGCCGAGGCGATGAGCGGTTTCGCCGCGCTCACCGGCGAACCGGGGGCTGCGCCGACCCTGCCGCCGTTCGGCCTCGCCGACTCGATCGCGGGCCTCACCACGGCGTACGCGATCATGACGGCGCTCGCGGCCCGTGACCGCACGGGTGAGGGGCAGGTCGTCGACACGGCGCTGATCGAGCCGATCCTCGCCGCCCTCGGCCCGCACCCCACCTGGTACGACCAGCTCGGGTACGTCCAGCCGCGCACCGGCAACCGGTCGCAGAACAACGCCCCGCGCGGCACCTACCTCACCGCCGACGGCACCTGGGTCGCCGTCTCCACCTCGGCCCAGTCGATCGCCGAGCGGGTGATGGTCCTGGTGGGCCGCCCCGACCTGATCGACGCGCCCTGGTTCGCCACCGGCGAGGGCCGGGCCCGGCACGCGGACGTGCTGGACGAGGCGGTCGGCGGCTGGGTCGCCCGGCACACCCGCGCCGACGTGCTGGCCGCGTTCGAGAAGGCGGAGGCGGCCGTCGCCCCCGTCCAGGACGTCCGGGACGTCATGGCGGACCCGCAGTACCAGGCCCTCTCCACCATCACCACCGTGGACGACCCGGAGCTGGGCCCGCTGCGCATGCAGAACGTGCTGTTCCGGCTCTCCGCCACCCCGGGGTCCATCCGCTGGGCGGGCCGCCCGCACGGCGCGGACACCGAGGAGGTGCTGACCGGGCTGGGACTCACCCCGGCCGACCTGGCGGAGCTGCGGGCGGAGGGCGCCCTGTGAGAAGCGTCCCGCTGACCTGGCTGTACGCCCCCGGCGACCGCCCCGACGTGGTGGCGAAGGCGCTGGCGGCCGGGGCGGACGTGGTGGTGGTCGACCTGGAGGACGCGGTCGCGCCGGACCGCAAGGCGTACGCCCGCGCGGCCACCGCCGAGCTGCTGCGCGACCCGCAGCCGGTGCCGGTGCACGTCCGCGTCAACGCCCTCACGGGGCCCTGGGGACCGGCCGACGTGACGGCGCTGGCCCCCGCGCCGGGTCTGTCGGGGCTGCGGCTGCCGAAGGTGTCCGCACCGTCCGACGTGGTGCGGGTCGCGCGCCGGGCCGTCTCCGCGCGCGGCGGCTCCCCGCCCCTGTACGCGCTGCTGGAGACCGCCCTGGGCGTCGAGCACGCCCACGCCGTGGCCACCGCGCACCCGGCGCTGCGCGGGATCACGCTCGGGGAGGCGGACCTGCGGGCCGACCTGGGGGTGCGCGAGGACGCCGGCCTCGACTGGTGCCGGGCGCGGGTGGTGGTCGCGGCGCGCGCGGCCGGGCTGGCCCCGCCCGCCCAGTCGGTGCACCCGGACATCCGCGACCTCGAGGGCCTGGAGGCGTCGTGCGTGCGCGGGCGCGCCCTGGGATTCCTGGGCAGGGCGGCGATCCATCCGCGCCAGCTCCCGGTCATCGAGCGGGCCTATCTGCCCACGGAGCGGGAGATCGAGCAGGCGGAGAGGGTCCTCAAGGCTGCGGCCGCCACGCAGGGCGCGCAGGCGCTGCCCGACGGCACGTTCGTGGACGCGGCGGTGGTGACGGCGGCGCACCGGACGCTGGCACTGGCGCACAAGCGGTGACCGGGCCGGACGCGCCGAGGGCGCCCGGGGTGTCCCCGGGCGCCCTCGGCGCGTGTACGGCGGGCGGTCAGCCCTTCTTGGCCGACCCGGCCCCGTCCTTGGACTCCTCCGGCTCGCCTGCGCCCTCCGGCTCCCCGGAGTTCTGAGGCTTCTCGGTCTTCTCGGGCTTCTCGGATGCGTCGGTGTCCGTGGCGTCGTCCGTCGTCGCGTCCCCGGCGGAGGCGTCCGCCTTCCCGGCCGCGTCGCCGTCGGTCTTCTTCGCGTCGGCCGCCGGGCCCTCGCCGTCGCCGGCGCCCGGCTCGACCACGGCCTCCCGGCCAGGACGCTTCCGCGCGGACAGCACGATGTACAGCACGGCCAGCAGGAAGACGAGGAGCGCCGTCCAGTTGTTCAGTCGCAGACCGAGAATGTGGTGGGCCTCGTCGACCCGCATGTACTCGATCCAGAAGCGGCCCGCGCAGTACCCGGCGACGTACAGCGCGAAGGCGCGGCCGTGTCCGAGCGTGAAGCGCCGGTCGGCCCAGATCACCAGCAGCGCCACGCCGACGCACCACAGCGACTCGTAGAGGAACGTCGGGTGGTAGGTGCCCGGCATCCGGCCGTCGGCGGAGGAGGTGATCTCCACCGCCCACGGCAGGTCGGTCTCCCGTCCGTACAGCTCCTGGTTGAACCAGTTGCCCCAGCGGCCGATGGCTTGGGCGATCGCGATGCCGGGGGCGATGGCGTCGGCGTAGGCGGGCAGCGGGATGCCGCGGCGGCGGCAGCCGATCCACGCGCCGAGCGCGCCCAGGGCGATGGCGCCCCAGATGCCGAGGCCGCCCTCCCAGATCTTGAAGGCGTCCACCCAGTCACGGCCCTCGCTGAAGTACAGCTGGTAGTCCGTGATCACGTGGTAGAGCCGGCCGCCGACCAGGCCGAACGGCACGGCCCAGACAGCGATGTCCGCCACCGTGCCGGCCCGCCCGCCCCGGGCGATCCAGCGCTTGTTGCCGAGCCAGACGGCAACGAAGACGCCGATGATGATGCAGAACGCGTAGCCGCGCAGCGGAACGGGGCCGAGGTACAGCACCCCGCTCGACGGGCTGGGAATGTAGGCAAGTTCCATGGCAGGACCGACGCTACCGTGCCGGACCGCCCGCACGGCAGGCAGCCCGGCTACGGCTCCATAACAGGCCCCCGGGGAGGCGGCCCCCTAGGACTTGTTCGCCTCCTCGACCATCTGCTTGAGCTTCTCGGGGGTCATGGAACGGTCCTGGTAGATGTTCTGCCCCTCGAACAGCACCGTCGGGGTGCCGCTGAAGCCGCCCTTCTGGAAGGCCTCGTTGGACTTGACCACCCAGCTGTCGTGCGTGCCCTCCTCGACGCAGGTGCGGAACTCGGGGGTGTCGAGCCCGTCGACCTTGCTCGCCAGGTCGAACAGCTTCGCGTCGCTGGAGAAGGCGTCGTCGCTCTCCATCGGCTGGTTCTCGAACAGCACGTCGTGGTACGCGGTGAACTTCCCCGCGTCCTGGGCGCACGCGGCGGCGTTGGCCGAACTCAGCGAGCCGCTGCCGCCGAGACCGCCGTCGATCAGCGTGACCAGGTGGTACTCGACCTTCAGCTTGCCCGCCTCGGTCAGCTCGTTCAGCGTCGAGCGGTAGGTCTGCTCGAAGGCCTTGCAGGCGGGGCAGCGGAAGTCCTCCCACACCGTGAGGGTGGCCTTGGCGTCCTCCTTGCCGACCGGGATGGCCAGGCCGTCCTTGCCCTGGGCTCCCGAGGGCGCCACCACCGGGCCGGACGCCTTGCTCTCGTCGTCCCCGCCGGAGTTGGCCGCGACGACGCCGATCACCGCCGCGAGCCCCAGGACGCAGACCACGCTCGCGCCCACGATCAGGGTGCGGCGCCGCTTCTCCGCCGACTTCTGCTTCTCGCGCTCTGCCGCCAGCCGCTCCCGGGCGGTGCGCTTTCCCTCACGGTTCTTGTCGCTCACACCCCGCAGAACGAACCGGGGAGGCGCCCAGCGCCTCCCCGGTCCCAGGTCCACCCGTACGAGGGACCCCGACGGCCGGCCGCGGACGGCCGACCGGTGCCGTCACAGCTGGCCGCGCACGCCCTTGGCCAGCTCACCGGCGAGGGTCCGGACCGCCTCGACGCCCGCGGCGTCGTCGGGCGCGTCCAGCATCCGCTTGACGAAGGCCGAGCCGACGATCACCCCGTCGGCGAACCGGGCGACCTCCGCGGCCTGCGCCGGGCTGGAGACGCCGAGTCCGACGCAGACCGGGATGCCGGTGGTGGCGCGGGTGCGCCGCACCAGGTCCTCGGCCTGCGAGCTGACCGACTCACGCGTGCCGGTGACGCCCATGAGCGAGGCGGCGTAGACGAAGCCGCTGCCGGCGGCGGTGATCTCGGCGAGCCGCTCGTCCTTGCTGCTGGGCGCGACCACGAAGACCGTGGCCAGCCCGTGCTTCTCGGCGTGCTCGCGCCACAGCGCGGACTCCTGGACCGGCAGGTCGGGCAGGATGCACCCGGCGCCCCCGGCCTCCGCCAGCTCGGCGGTGAACCGCTCCACGCCGTACCGGTCGATCGGGTTCCAGTACGTCATGACGAGGATCGGCGCGCCCGTGGCCGCGTGGGCCTCGCGCACCGTGCGCATCACGTCGGCGATGCGCACCCCGCCGCGCAGGGCGATGTCGTCGGCGGTCTGGATGACCGGGCCGTCCAGGACGGGGTCGCTGTGCGGCAGCCCCACCTCGACGACGTCCGCGCCGCCCTCCAGCGCCGCCTTGACCGCCTCGATTCCGCCGTCCACGGTCGGGAACCCGGCCGGGAGGTAGGCGATCAGGGCGGAGCGGCCCTCCTGCTTCGCCGCGGCGAGGGTGTCGCTCAGCAGCCGCACGTTCCCGCTCACTTGGCGTCCCCCTCGATCTCGGCGGTGCCGGAGGCGTTCTCCTCGACCTCGGCGTCCGTGTCGTACAGCCCGAAGTAGCGGGCCGCGGTGTCCATGTCCTTGTCGCCGCGCCCGGACAGGTTGACGACGATCAGCCCGTCCTTGCCCAGCTCCTTGCCGACCTCCAGGGCGCCGGCCAGGGCGTGCGCGGACTCGATGGCCGGGATGATGCCCTCGCTGCGCGACAGCAGGCGCAGGGCCTGCATGGCGGCGTCGTCGGTGACCGCGCGGTACTCGCCGCGGCCGCTGTCCTTGAGGTAGGCGTGCTCGGGGCCGATGCCGGGGTAGTCCAGGCCGGCGGAGATCGAGTACGGCTCGGTGATCTGGCCCTCGTCGTCCTGGAGGACGTAGGAGCGGGAGCCGTGCAGGATGCCGGGCTCGCCGGCGGTGAGGGTGGCGGCGTGCTCGCCGGTCTCGATGCCGTGTCCCGCGGGCTCGCAGCCGATCAGGCGGACGCCCTCGTCGGGGATGAACGCGTGGAACAGGCCGATGGCGTTGGAGCCGCCGCCGACGCAGGCGACCGCGGCGTCGGGCAGGCGCCCGGCGCGCTCCAGGAGCTGGCGGCGGGCCTCGACGCCGATGACGCGGTGGAAGTCGCGGACCATCGCGGGGAAGGGGTGCGGTCCGGCGACGGTGCCGAACAGGTAGTGGGTGCGGTCGACGTTGGCGACCCAGTCGCGGAACGCCTCGTTGATGGCGTCCTTGAGGGTGCGGCTGCCCGACTTCACGGCCACGACCTCGGCGCCGAGCATCCGCATCCGGGCCACGTTCAGGGCCTGGCGCCGGGTGTCGATCTCGCCCATGTAGATCGTGCACTCCAGGCCGAACAGGGCGCAGGCGGTGGCGGTGGCGACGCCGTGCTGTCCGGCGCCGGTCTCGGCGATGACGCGGGTCTTGCCCATGCGCTTGGTGAGCAGGGCCTGGCCGAGCACGTTGTTGATCTTGTGCGAGCCGGTGTGGTTCAGGTCCTCGCGCTTGAGGAAGATCCGGGCGCCGCCGGCGTGCTCGGCGAAGCGGGGGACCTCGGTGAGGGCGCTGGGGCGGCCGGTGTAGTGGGCCAGGAGGTCGTCGAGCTCACGGGCGAACTCGGGGTCGGCCTTGGCCTTGTCGTACTCGACGGCGACCTCGTCCACGGCGGCGACCAGGGCCTCGGGGATGAACTTGCCGCCGAAGGCGCCGAAGTAGCCCTCCGCGGAGGGGACGTGGCCCTCCGGGTCGGGGATGAAGAAGGTGCTGGGCATGCGTGTACCTCACGGTGAGTGTGTTGACGACACTGAGCGCCGTGGGGGCGGGGTGTCCGGGCCCGTGCGGGCTCGGTGCGGCTTGTCGCGCAGTTCCCCGCGCCCCTGTCCGGGGCGGGGGTGGTCAGGCCGCTGCGGGCCCGTGGTGGCTGAGCGCGCCGTTCCCCGCGCCCCTGACGGGGCGCTGCCATCGCCGTCCGTTCACCTGGCCCGGTTCGTCGCCGATGACATAGCGGACCCTGCGGCCGTGGACCCGGCGGGCGGGGGCACGGCAGCCGCGGGGCCGGCAGCCTCGTGCGAGTCGGGAGAGCGTCATCGGGGATCAGCCTGGCGAGGTCTCAGCGGCCGTGCCGGAGGGCCGGGTGCTCGCCCGCGGCCACCAGGTCGGCGACCGCCGTCTTCGGGTCCTTGCCGGTCACCAGGGACTCGCCGACCAGGACGGCGTCCGCCCCGGCGTTGGCGTAGGCGATCAGGTCGTGCGGGCCGCGCACGCCGGACTCGGCGACCTTCACCAGATGCGCCGGGATCTCGGGGGCGACCCGCTCGAAGGTGCCGCGGTCGACCTCGAGGGTCTTCAGGTTGCGCGCGTTGACGCCGATGACCTTGGCGCCGGCGTCGACCGCCCGCTCCACCTCGTCCTCGTCGTGCACCTCGACCAGCGGGGTGAGGCCGATCGACTCGGCGCGCTCGATCAGCGACTCCAGGGCGGACTGCTCCAGGGCGGCCACGATCAGCAGCGCCAGGTCGGCGCCGTACGCGCGGGCCTCCCAGAGCTGGTACGACGTGACGATGAAGTCCTTGCGCAGCACGGGGATGTCCACCCGGGCGCGGACGGCCTCCAGGTCGGCCAGCGAACCGCCGAAGCGGCGCTCCTCGGTGAGGACGGAGATGACGGCGGCGCCGCCCGCCTCGTAGTCGGCGGCGAGGCCTGCCGGGTCGGCGATCGCGGCGAGCGCGCCCTTGGACGGGCTGGAGCGCTTGACCTCGCAGATCACCTTGACGCCGTCGCCGCGCAGGGCGGCCACGCCGTCCTTGGCGGCGGGGGCCTTGGCCGCGCGCTCCTTGAGCTCGTCGAGGCTGACGCGCGCCTGCCGCTCCGCGAGGTCGGCACGGACTCCGTCGATGATCTCGTCGAGCACACTCACGCGAGCGGCCCCCTTCCTGACGGTCGGGCTTGGCTGGTTCCTGCGATGGTATCCGGAGCAGGGCGGATGCCCCGCATCCGGCTGACGCGACGTCCAGTACCTGGACGATCACCACTCGTTCACGGATGCAGCCAGCCGCCGAACGGCGTGTTCCTGAGCACCGTGAAGGCCAGCAGCAGCCCGCCCGCCGTCCACAGCACCGCGGGCGGCGGGTCGAGACGCAGCGGCCGGCCGCGCGCCGCCCGGATCACCCAGACGGTCCACAGCACGGCGAAGACGGCGTAGCCGAGGACGGCGGGGGCGTTGGCCTGGAGGGCGGCGGCCAGGTCGCCGTGGGCGACGGCGTGGGCGCTGCGCAGTCCGCCGCAGCCGGGGCAGTACAGGCCGGTGAGGCCCAGCAGCGGGCAGACCGGGTAGTGCCCGGGTTCGTTGGGGTCGACGGCGGCGACGTAGGCGAAGGCCGCGGCCACCGCGGCGAGCAGGCCGGCGGGGGCGGCCAGCCGGGCCGCCCGGCCGGGCACCGCGTGAGGGCTCGGGGCGTTCACAGGAGGCATTGTCCCCCGGACACGCCGCGGGGGCGGCTCCGGCTCACGGCCGGCCGCCGCCCCCGTACGGAGTGGTCCGCGGGGCTCAGCCCTGGGCGCGGGCCGGCTCGCGGTCGCCGGCGGTCGCGTGCACCGGGTGGTCGCTCTTCGGCTGGCCCAGCCCCATCGAGCGCATGACGGCGCCGACCACGCCGCCGAGGAGGACGACGCCCATGCTGGCCCAGAAGCCCACGGGCTGGTCCATCACCATGAACGCGCCCGCGGCGCAGAAACCGATGAAGGCGATGATGACACCGGTCCAGGCGGCCGGGGTGTGACCGTGGCTGCTGCCCGCCATTGCTTGCTCCTCGTTGCCGTGTGCGTGGGTGAGCGGGACGCTCGTCCCCATTGTCCCGCACACGCCGGGCCGCCGTGCGCCGGGGTCGGCCGCGGGCGGGTCGACCGGCTCAGGCGCCGGTGGGGTCCTCACCTCGGTCGAGGGCCTTCCAGAGCTCCTCGGGGCGGTCCGGGTCGGCGGGAGCGGCCGCCCGGCGCGGACGAGGGGCGCCGCTCCGCTCGTAGCGGCCGGACATGGCGGGCCACAGGCGTCCGTAGCGCAGCGCGAGCAGTCCGGCGACCAGGAGCAGGAGTCCGCCGACGGCGGCGACGTACGGCCACGCGGTGTGGGAGAGGGCGCCGACGGTCGCGGAGGCGTCGCCGGAGGCCTGTGCGGCCTTCTCGTCGAGGGCGGTGGAGTCCGAGGCGCCGAGCAGCGCGGCGGCGACCGTGCCGGCCCCGGAGAGGGCGAGCACGGCGGCGACGGCGAGCCGTCCGGCGCGGCGCACGGCGAAGACGGCGACGAGGGCGGCGAGCCCGACGACGGCCAGGGCGGCGGGCACGCCGGTGACGTCACTGCCCTTGGCGGTCAGCGGGAACGCGCCGCCGGCCACCGTCGCGGTGCCCTCCGACCACTCCTGCCGGGTGGCGAGCAGGGCCACGGCCGCGCCGAGGGCGCCGCTCAGCAGGGCGGCGGCGAGGCTCGTACGGCCGGCCCGGGAGGGGCCGGCGGGCTCGGGACGGGGGCTGGGTGCGGCAGTCACGCCCTCCACTATGGCGCGGACCCCGCGTGTCACGGCATCCGGGGGGCTGTGTCAGCCGTCACCCAGGCGGTTCGCGGTGTGGACGGCGCGCAGCACCGCGGCCGCCTTGTTGCGGCACTCGGTGTCCTCGGCGACCGGGTCGGAGTCGGCCACGACCCCCGCTCCGGCCTGCACGTACGCGGTGCCGTCGCGCAGCAGGGCGGTGCGGATGGCGATGGCCGTGTCGGAGTCCCCGGCGAAGTCGAGGTAGCCGACGCAGCCGCCGTACAGACCGCGCCGGGAGGGCTCGAGCTCGTCGATGATCTGCATCGCGCGGGGCTTGGGCGCGCCGGAGAGGGTGCCGGCCGGGAAGCAGGCGGTGAGCACGTCGAAGGCGGTGCGGTCGGCGGCGACCCGTCCGGTGACGGTGGAGACGATGTGCATCACGTGCGAGTAGCGCTCGATGGACATGAAGTCGACGACCTCGACGGAGCCGGGCTCGCAGACCCGGCCGAGGTCGTTGCGGCCGAGGTCGACGAGCATCAGGTGCTCGGCGCGCTCCTTGGGGTCGGCGAGCAGCTCGTCGGCGAGCGCCTGGTCCTCCTGCGGGGTGGCGCCGCGGTGCCGGGTGCCGGCGATGGGGTGCACCATCGCCTGCCCGTCCTCGACCTTCACCAGCGCCTCGGGCGACGAGCCGGCCACGTCGAAGCCGTCGAACCGGAAGAGGTACATGTACGGCGACGGGTTGGTGGCGCGCAGCACCCGGTAGACGTCCAGGGCGCTCGCCGTGCAGGGCGTCTCGAACCGCTGGGAGGGCACGACCTGGAAGGCCTCCCCGGCGCGGATGCGCTCCTTGACGTCCTCCACGGCCGCCTGGAAGTCGGGGCCGCCCCACAGCGCGGTGTACTCGGGCAGCTCGGACGGCGGCAGCACGGCCGGGGGCTGGGCGACCGGGCGGGCGAGGTCGGCCTCCATGGCGTCCAGGCGGGCCACGGCGTCCGCGTAGGCCTCGTCGACGCCGGTCTCCAGGTCGTTGTGGTTGATCGCGTTGGCGATCAGCCAGACGGAGCCCTCCCAGTGGTCCATGACGGCGAGGTCGCTGGTGAGCAGCATGGTCAGCTCGGGGAGTCGCAGGTCGTCCCGCTCGCCGGGGCCGATCTTCTCCAGGCGGCGCACGATGTCGTAGCCGAGGTAGCCGACCAGGCCGCCGGTGAAGGGCGGCAGGCCGAGGTCCTGGGCGAGGTCACGCGGGGTGTGCAGGGTCTGGAGGGTGGCGCGCAGCGCGGCGAGCGGGTCGCCGCCGAGGGGCACGCCGACGGGCGGGGTGCCCTCCCAGTGGGCCTGCCCGTCGCGCTCGGTGAGGGTGGCGGCGCTGCGCACGCCGACGAAGGAGTAGCGGGACCAGGAGCGCCCGTTCTCGGCCGACTCCAGCAGGAAGGTGCCGGGGCGCTCGGCGGCGAGCTTGCGGTAGAGCGCGACCGGGGTGTCGCCGTCGGCGAGGAGCTTGCGGGTGACCGGGATGACCCGGCGGTCGGTGGCGAGCTTGCGGAACGTCTCGAGGTCCATGGCGGCAGACCCTACTGATCGTCGGCGGGCACGCCGGTACCGGCGTCCTTCAGCAGCACGTCGGCGTCGAAGCAGGTGCGGTCGCCGGTGTGGCAGGCGGCGCCCACCTGGTCGACCTTCACCAGCACGGTGTCGGCGTCGCAGTCCAGCGCGACCGACTTCACCCACTGGAAGTGGCCCGAGGTGTCGCCCTTGACCCAGTACTCCTGGCGGCTGCGCGACCAGTAGGTGCAGCGGCCGGTGGTGAGGGTGCGGTGCAGCGCCTCGTCGTCCATCCAGCCCAGCATCAGCACCTCTCCGGTGTCGTACTGCTGGGCGATCGCGGGGAGGAGGCCGTCCGGGGTGCGCTTGAGACGCGCGGCGATCTCCGGGTCGAGGCCGCTGGGCCGGGGGGTGCTGGTCATGGGTCCATTCTGCCGCGCGCCCTCGGTCCTCCAGCGCGGTCGTCCACTGTCCGGACATGACGGCCCGCCGTAGGCTGGCTGGCATGTCGACCCATGCCAAGCGTGAACGACTCCTCCTGGCCGATCTGCTGGAGACCGCGGGCCCCGAGGCCCCCACCCTCTGCGAGGGCTGGACGACCCGGGACCTGGCCGCGCACGTGGTGGTGCGCGAGCGCCGCCCGGACGCGGCGGGCGGCATGCTGGTGAAGCAGCTCGCGTCGCGTCTGGAGCGGGTGACGGCGGAGTTCCTGGCGAAGCCGTACGACGAGCTGATCGGGCTGATCCGCACGGGCCCGCCGCGGTTCTCCCCCTTCTCGCTCAAGCAGATCGACGAGATGTCGAACGTGATCGAGTTCTACGTCCACGCCGAGGACGTCCGCCGGGCGCAGCCGGACTGGACGCCGCGCGAGCTGGACCCGGTGTTCCAGGACGCCCTGTGGTCGCGCCTGGAGCGTTCGGCCCGGCTGATGGGCCGCGGGGTGCCGACGGGTCTGGTGCTGCGCCGCCCGGACGGACAGACCGCGGTGGCGCGCCGCGGGGCGCCGGTGGTGACGGTGACCGGGGAGCCGTCCGAGCTGGTGTTGTTCGCGTACGGCAGGCAGAGCGCCGCGAAGGTGAAGCTGGACGGCGACGAGAAGGCGATCGCCGAGCTGCGTGCCACCAAACAGCTCGGCATCTGATCCGTTCCGGAAAGGCGCAGCTCGTGATCAAGGTCGCCATGACGAGTGTGTACGTGGAGGACGTGGCCAGGGCGCACGCCTTCTACACCGGGGTGCTCGGTTTCGAGACCCGCACCCATGTGGACCCCGGCGGCGGCACGCCGTTCGTCACCGTGGGCGCGCGGAAGGGCGCCCAGCCGGATCTGGAGCTGCTGCTGGAGCCGGGCGACGGGCCGATCGCGGAGCCCTACCGCCGCGCGGTGCGGGAGGCGGGGCTGCCGTCGATCGTGTTCTCGGTGGACGACCTGCGCGCGGAGTTCGAGCGGCTGCGCGGGGAGGGCGTCCACTTCGTCCGGGAGCCGGAGAAGCAGGGCCCCGTGCTGACCGCGCTGCTGGACGACACGGTCGGCAATCTGATCCAGCTCACGCAGCCGCTCGGCTGAGGCTCACCGCACCGGGTGGCCGGCGTCCTTGAGGGTCTGCTTGACCTCGCCGATGCGCAGGTCGCCGAAGTGGAACACCGAGGCGGCCAGCACCGCGTCCGCGCCGGCGGCGACCGCGGGCGGGAAGTCGGCGAGCTTGCCGGCGCCGCCGGAGGCGATCACCGGGACCGTGACGTGCTTGCGCACGGCGGCGATCATCTCCAGGTCGTAGCCGTCCTTGGTGCCGTCGGCGTCCATGGAGTTCAGCAGGATCTCGCCCGCGCCCAGCTCCGCCGCGCGGTGCGCCCACTCGACGGCGTCGATGCCGGTGCCGCGGCGGCCGCCGTGCGTGGTGACCTCGAAGGTCCCGCCCTCGGCGCGCCGGGCGTCGACCGAGAGGACGAGCACCTGGCGGCCGAACCGCTCGGCGATCTCACGGATGAGGTCGGGCCGGGCGATGGCGGCCGTGTTCACGCCGACCTTGTCGGCGCCGGCCCGCAGCAGCTTGTCGACGTCCTCGGCGGTACGCACGCCGCCGCCCACGGTGAGCGGGATGAACACCTGCTCGGCGGTGCGGCGGACCACGTCGTAGGTGGTCTCGCGGTTGCCGGAGGACGCGGTGATGTCGAGGAACGTCAGCTCGTCGGCGCCTTCGGCGTCGTACACCTTGGCCATCTCGACGGGGTCGCCCGCGTCGCGCAGGTTCTGGAAGTTGACGCCCTTGACGACCCGGCCGCCGTCCACGTCCAGGCAGGGGATGACTCGGACCGCCAGGGTCATGAATCCACGGCTCCTCTGAATGCTTCGAGTTCCACTGAGACCAGTACGCGCGAGTCGACGAAGCCCTCGACCACCAGCAGCGTGGTGACCGGACGGACCGCGTCGAACAGCTCCTTGTGCGCGCGGCAGGCCGCGTCCACGTCCCGCGCGTGGGCGAGATGGAGGCGGGTGCGGATCACCGACCCGGCGTCGAGCCCGAACTCCGCGATCGCCTCCAGCGCGCTGGTGAAGGCCACCTTGGCCTGTTCGTACGGGTCGCCCTCCCCGTACAGCACGTCGCCCCGGAACGCGGTGGTGCCCGCGACCAGGACGAGGTCGCCGGCCGCGACGGCGCGCGCGGAGCCGAGGATCTCCTCCCAGGGGTTCCCGCTCTGCACGCGCCGCACGGATTCCGACGTCATCGGGACACAGCCTCCAGGGCCTCTTCCAGGGTGAAGGCCTTGGCGTACAGGGCCTTGCCGACGATGGAGCCCTCGACGCCCAGCGGGACCAGCTCGGCGATCGCCCGCAGGTCGTCCAGCGAGGACACCCCGCCGGAGGCGACGACCGGGCGGTCGGTGGCGGCGCACACGTTCTTCAGCAGCTCCAGGTTGGGGCCCTGGAGGGTGCCGTCCTTGGCGATGTCGGTGACGACGTAGCGGGCGCAGCCCTCCTTGTTGAGACGGTCCAGCGTCTCGTACAGGTCGCCGCCGTCGCGGGTCCAGCCGCGGCCGCGCAGGGTGGTGCCGCGCACGTCGAGGCCGACGGCGATCTTGTCACCGTGCTCGGCGATGACCTTGGCGACCCACTCGGGGGTCTCCAGGGCGGCCGTGCCGAGGTTGACCCGGGTGCAGCCGGTGGCGAGGGCGGCGGCGAGGGTGTCGTCGTCGCGGATGCCGCCGGACAGCTCCACCTTGATGTCCATCGCCTTGGTGACCTCCGCGATCAGCTCGCGGTTGTCGCCGGTGCCGAACGCGGCGTCCAGGTCGACCAGGTGCAGCCACTCGGCGCCGGAGCGCTGCCAGGCGAGCGCGGCCTCCAGGGGCGAGCCGTAGGAGGTCTCGGTGCCGGACTCGCCGTGCACGAGGCGGACGGCCTGGCCGTCGCGGACGTCGACGGCGGGGAGGAGTTCGAGCGTGGCCATGTCTCTACAGGGTTCCGATCCAGTTGTGGAGGAGCTGGGCGCCGGCGTCGCCGGACTTCTCGGGGTGGAACTGGGTGGCCCACAGGGAGCCGTTCTCCACGGCGGCCACGAAGGGCTTGCCGTGGGTGGTCCAGGTGACGAGCGGGGCCTCCATGGCCGGGTTCGTGGTCTCGAGCGACCAGTCGTGGACGGCGTAGGAGTGCACGAAGTAGAAACGCGCGTCCTTGTCCAGACCGGCGAACAGCCGGGAGCCCTCCGGGGCGTCCACGGTGTTCCAGCCCATGTGAGGGACGACGTCGGCCTGGAGCGGCTCGACGGAGCCGGGCCACTCGTCGAGGCCCTCGGCCTCGACGCCGTGCTCGACGCCCCGGGCGAAGAGGATCTGCATCCCGACGCAGATGCCCATGACCGGGCGGCCGCCGGCCAGGCGGCGGTCGACGATCCAGTCGCCGCGGGCCTCCTTGAGGCCCTTCATGCAGGCGGCGAAGGCGCCGACGCCGGGCACCAGCAGCCCGTCGGCGTTCATCGCCGTGTCGAAGTCGCGGGTGATCTCGACGTCGGCCCCGGCGCGCGCGAGGGCGCGCTCGGCGGAGCGGACGTTGCCGAAGCCGTAGTCGAAGACCACGACCTTCCTGGTGGTGCTCAAGGGCTCACACCTCCATTTGCAGCAGGCCCGTGACGATGCACAGCGCGGCGCCGACGGACATCAGCGTGATCAGGCTCGTGGGCATCTTCTGCTTCACGAAGGAGATGATCCCGCCGACGAAGAAGAGGCCGACGACGATCAGGACGGTGGACAGCCCGTTCACAGCGCGCCCTTCGTGGAGGGCAGGATGCCGGCCGCGCGCGGGTCACGCTCGGAGGCGTAGCGCAGGGCGCGGGCGAGGGCCTTGAACTGGCACTCCACGATGTGGTGGGCGTTGCGCCCGTAGGGCACGTGCACGTGGAGCGCGATCTGCGCCTGGGCGACGAAGGACTCCAGGATGTGCCGGGTCATCGTCACGTCGTACGCGCCGATCATCGGCGCCATGTTCTCGGGCTCGGTGTGCACGAGGTAGGGGCGGCCGGAGAGGTCGACGGTGACCTGGGCGAGGGACTCGTCCAGCGGGACCGTGCAGTTGCCGAAGCGGTAGATGCCCACCTTGTCGCCGAGCGCCTGCTTGAAGGCGGCGCCGAGCGCGAGCGCGGTGTCCTCGATGGTGTGGTGGGAGTCGATGTGCAGGTCGCCCTCGGTCTTCACGGTGAGGTCGAACAGACCGTGCCGGCCGAGCTGGTCGAGCATGTGGTCGTAGAAGCCGACCCCGGTGGAGATCTCGGTCTTCCCGGTGCCGTCGAGGTCGATCTCGACGAGCACGGAGGTTTCCTTGGTGGTGCGTTCCACGCGTCCTACGCGGGTCATGCGCTGTGCTCCTTCTTGATCTCACGTACCGCGTCGAGGAACGCGTCGTTCTCGGCCGGGGTGCCCGCGGTGACCCGCAGCCATCCCGGTACGCCGTTGTCCCGGACCAGGACGCCCCGGTCGAGGATCTGCCGCCATACGGCGTGGGAGTCCTGGAAGCGGCCGAACTGGACGAAGTTGGCGTCGGAGTCGGTCACCTCGTAACCCAGGGAGCGCAGTTCGGCGACCAGCCGGTCCCGCTCCGCCTTCAGCTGCTCGACGTAGCCGAGCAGGGTGCCGGTGTGCTCCAGCGCGGCCAGCGCGGTCGCCTGGGTGATCGCCGACAGGTGGTACGGCAGCCGCACCAGCTGGACGGCGTCGACGACCGCGGGGTGCGCGGCGAGGTAGCCGAGGCGCAGTCCGGCCGCGCCGAACGCCTTGGACATGGTGCGGGAGATCACCAGGTGGGGGCGTCCGTCGAGCAGCGGCAGCAGCGAGTCGCCGTGGCTGAACTCCACGTACGCCTCGTCGACGACCACGATCGACGGCCGGGCGGCCTGCGCGGCGTCGTACAGCGCGCGCACCGTGTCGGCGGGGACCGCGTTGCCGGTGGGGTTGTTGGGCGTGGTGACGAAGACGACGTCGGGCCGGTGCCCGGCGATCGCCTTCTCGGCCGCGGGCAGGTCGAGGGTGAAGTCCTCACGTCGCGGGCCGGAGATCCAGCCGGTGCCGGTGCCGCGCGCGATCAGCGCGTGCATCGAGTACGACGGCTCGAAGCCGAGCGCGGTGCGGCCGGGTCCGCCGAAGGTCTGCAGCAGCTGCTGGATGACCTCGTTGGAGCCGTTGGCCGCCCAGACGTTCTCCAGGGCGACCGGGTGGCCCGCGGTCTTCGTCAGGTACTCGGCCAGCCTGGTGCGCAGCTCGACCGCGTCCCGGTCGGGGTAGCGGTTGAGGTGCCGGGCGGCCTCGCGGACCCGCTCGGCGATCCGCTCGACCAGCGGCTCGGGCAGCGGGTAGGGGTTCTCGTTGGTGTTGAGCCGTACGGGGACGTCCAGCTGGGGCGCGCCGTAGGGGGACTTGCCGCGCAGCTCGTCCCGTACGGGGAGATCGTCGATGCTCACGTCGCTCACTTGGTCTCGGGCACCTTCCAGCCGAACCTGGCCTTGATCGCCGCGCCGTGCGCGGGCAGGTCCTCCGCCTCCGCCAGCGTGACCACGTGGTGCGCGACCTCGGCGAGGGCGTCCTCCGTGTAGTCGACGACGTGGATGCCGCGCAGGAAGGACTGCACGGACAGGCCCGAGGAGTGGCAGGCGCAGCCGCCGGTGGGCAGCACGTGGTTGGAGCCGGCCGCGTAGTCGCCGAGGGAGACCGGGGACCAGGGGCCGATGAAGATCGCGCCGGCGTTGCGCACCCGGTCGGCGACCGCGGCGGCGTCGGCGGTCTGGATCTCCAGGTGCTCGGCGCCGTAGGCGTCGACGACCCGCAGGCCCTCCTCGACACCGTCGACGAGCACGATCGCGGACTGCTTGCCGCTCAGGGCGGGCGCGATCCGGTCGTCGACGTGCTTGCTGGCCTTGACCTGGGGCTCCAGCTCCTTGACCACCGCGTCCGCGAGGTCCGTGGAGTCGGTGACCAGGACGGCGGCGGCCAGCGGGTCGTGCTCGGCCTGGCTGATCAGGTCGGACGCGACGTGGACCGGGTCGGCCGTGGAGTCCGCGAGGATCGCGATCTCGGTCGGGCCGGCCTCGGCGTCGATGCCGATCTTCCCGGTGAAGTAGCGCTTGGCTGCGGCGACCCAGATGTTGCCGGGGCCGGTCACCATGTTCGCGGGCGGGCAGGACTCGGTGCCGTACGCGAACATCGCGACGGCGGTGGCGCCGCCGGCCGCGTACACCTCGTCGACGCCGAGCAGGGCGCACGCGGCGAGGATCGTCGGGTGCGGCAGCCCGCCGAAGTCGGCCTGGGCCGGGGAGGCGAGCGCGAGGGACGGGACGCCGGCCTCCTGGGCGGGCACCACGTTCATGATCACGGAGGAGGGGTAGACGGCCCGGCCGCCCGGCGCGTAGAGGCCGACGCGGTCGACCGGCACCCACTTCTCGGTGACCGTGCCGCCCGGCACGACCTGGGTGGTGTGGGTGGTGCGGCGCTGCGCGCGGTGGACCAGGCGGGCCCGGCGGACCGACTCCTCCAGGGCGGCGCGCACGGCCGGGTCGAGCTCCTCCAGCGCGCGCTCCAGCGCGGCGGCGGGCACCCGGACCTGGTCGAGCCGCACGCCGTCGAAGCGCTCGGCGAAGTCGATCAGCGCCGCGTCGCCGCGATGATGCACGTCCTCGCAGATGGGCCGCACCTTCTCCAGGGCGGCCGCGACGTCGAAGTCGGCACGGGGCAGCAGGTCACGCAGGGCGGGGCCCTCGGGGAGGGCGTCGCCGCGCAGGTCGATTCGCGAGATCACGTGCTCAATTCTCTCAGACCCGCCCCGGAGGACGTCCGCCCGTTCCAGTGGCTGATACATCACGCTCGTCGTGACGGTCCGCGCTCGTTTTCGAGATCCTCTTCACTTTCCGTGTTCAACACCTCACCGTACCGGGCATGAACGGCTGTACGACGCGATGAACCGGTGAGTAACGGGGAGGAGGGGAGTTCCGTGGCCGAAGGGGCGGGACCGCACGACGGCGAGCCGCCGGAGGACCTGACCGCCGCGGAGGCGGGGATGTGGCAGGCCTTCCGCAACGGCAGCGTGTACGACCTGAGCTGCGGCGACACGGTGGTCGACGATCCGCACGGAGGACACCCCTGGGGACCCGAGCGCACGGTGCGGGCCCGGGTGGTCTGCTGGCTGCTGCTGGACGGCCCGCCCCCGCTGGCCGGCCGCGTCTCCTCGCTGAAGCTGGTCGGGGTGCGGATCAGCGGCCCGCTGGACCTGGCCGGGGGCACGGTCGAGCCGTACGTGGAGATGCACGGCTGCCGTTTCGAGCGGGACGTGCTGCTGCCGGAGGCGCGGTTCACCACGCTGCGGCTGGTGGACTGCTCCATACCCCGGCTGGAGGCCGCCCGGCTGAGCACCGAGGGCGATCTGCATCTGCCGCGCTGCCGCTTCCTCGGCGGCATACGCCTCACCGACGCCCGGATCGGCACGGACCTGCTGCTCAACCAGGCGGTCGTGCACCGCGACCGCAGCGGCCGCTCCATCGCCGCGGACGGGATGAACGTCGGCCAGGACCTCCAGGCGGAGATGCTGGAGTCGTACGGCGAGCTGAGCCTGCGCGGCGCCACCGTCGGCGTGTCGCTGAGCCTGCGCGGCGCCCGGCTGGTCAACCCGCACGCCCGGCTCGCCCTGAACGCGCCGCAGCTGACCGTGGAGCGCTCGCTGTACCTCACCCCGGCCGGGGTGGGGGCGCACGCCCGCAGCGGCATGACGCCCGCGCAGGGCACGCGCATCCAGCGGTTCGAGTGCGAGGGCGGTGTCCGGCTGGACGACGGGCGGTTCGGGGACGCGGTCGACTTCGAAGGGGCCGTGCTCACCTTCACCGACGAGCAGGAGCTGTCGCTGCGACGGGTGCAGACGCCGGAGCTGCGGTTCCTCGGGCAGCGGCCGGCGCGCGGGCGGGTGGTGCTGTCGGGGGCGCGGGTGGTGAACCTGATGGACCGGGCGGACAGCTGGCCGGGCCCGGGCCGGCTGCACATGGGCGGCTTCGCCTACGAGAACCTGGTGCCGCGCGGCCCGTTCCCGCTGACGCTGCGGCTGCGCTGGGTGGACGCGGCCAGCGCCGAGTACACGCCGGAGCCGTACGAGCGGCTGGCGGCCGTGCTGCGGGAGAGCGGGGCGGACGAGGACGCCCGGGAGGTGCTGCTGGCCAAGCAGCGGCGGCGCCGCGAGAGCCTGCCGCTCGCCGCGAAGCTCTGGGGCTACGCGCAGGACTGGACGGTCGCCTACGGGTACCGCCCCGGCCGGGCGGCGGTGTGGATGGCGGTGCTGTGGGCGGCCGGTTCGGTGGCCTTCGCGCGGGCCGACCATCCGCCGCTGAAGGCGGGCGAGCACCCGGACTGGAACCCGGCGCTGTTCGCGCTGGACCTGCTGCTCCCGGTGATCGACCTGGGCCAGGTAGGCTTCTGGCAGCTGCGCGGCGGCTGGCAGTGGCTGTCGACGGCGTTCATCCTCCTGGGCTGGATCCTGGCGACGACGGTGGCCGCGGGCGCGACCCGCACCCTGCGACGCACGTGAGGTCGGCGCCCCTCCGGGGCACGCGTGTGACAGGGGTGGCGCACAACAACCCGCGCGCCCCGAGGAGCCCACCGTTTTTACCGGCCCTTGACCGACCCCGGTACAACTTTCCACAAGTTCCGCGTGGACTCTGGCGCGCCCGTGACCTGCGGTCTTTCAATGGTCGACACCATGGCTCTGCTGCACGCGTTCACCCGCACGTCCCGGGTGCGAGGAAAGCGGACGGGCACCCCGTCGCCCCTCGCTCCGGTCGCGCTGCCCGCCGACGACGAGGTGCTCCTCGACGTGCCGGACGACGCCCTCGGCCGGGCGCTGCTCGGAGCCGCCGCGGGCGACCCCGCGCCGGCGGCCGACCTGCTCCTCGCCACCCGCCGTCAGGCCGCGTGGGAGCACCGCGACCGCTATGTGCGCCGGCTCGCCGCCTTCGCGCGGGCGCGGCCCGAGTGGCTGGACGTCTGGCGGGCCCGCGCCCCACGTGACGCGGACGCGCTGCTGGTGGACGCCCAGCGGGCGGTGGACCGGGTGTGGGACTCGCCCGCCCGCGCCGAACTGCTGCGGGAGGTGAGCCCGCTGATCACCGCGGCCGCCCGCGCCGACCACCGCGACCCCGTGCCCTGGCGGCTGGCCCTGGACCACGCGCGCGGCGCGCGGGCCGGCCACACGTACTTCGAGGAGCTGTGGGAGGCGGCGGTGCGCCGCGCCCCGCACCATCACGGCTGCCATGTGGCCGCCCTGCGCTACCTGGCGTCCTCCTGGCACGGCTCGCACCGCGAGTGCTTCGACTTCGCCGACACGGCCGCGCAGGACGCGCCGGAGGGCTCGCTCACCCAGGCGCTGCCGCTGCGGGCGGCGTTCGGCTACCTCACCGACGGCTGCGGCCCGGCGGTCGAGCGGGGGCGGCTGGACGCGGCCGCCGACCGGGCGGTCGCCCTGTCCGCGCGGCTGCCGTCGGCCCAGCCCTGGCCGGCCGAGCTGCGCAACCTCCTCGCGTACGTCCTGGTCCGGCTCGGTCGCCGGCAGGACGCGCTGGAGCAGTTCCGGCTGACCGGCCCGTACGCCGCCTCGTTCCCCTGGGACCGGGACGCCGACGATCCGCTCGGGCGGTTCCTGGAGGTCCGTCAGGAGGTGCTGCGGGCGGTCGCGTCGGGCGCCGAAACGGCCGGAACGGACGCCTCCGCCGCCCTGTCCGGGAGTCCGGGGAGCGAACGGCGCCGACGCCCGGAGCCCGGCGGCCATTAGGCTCTAGCGTCGTGACCACCGTCCGGCTTCCGCTCTTCCCCCTGAACACGGTGCTGTTCCCGGGGCTCGTGCTCCCGCTCAACGTCTTCGAGGAGCGTTATCGCGCCATGATGCGCGAGCTGTTGAAGACCCCGGAGGACGAGCCACGGCAGTTCGCCGTGGTGGCGATCCGGGACGGCCACGAGGTGGCGCCGAGCGCCCCCGGGCTGCCCGACCCCACGGCCGTGCCCGAGCGGGGCCCGGCGGCCGGCTTCGGCGCGGACCCGCTGCGCGCCTTCCACAAGGTGGGGTGCGTCGCCGACGCGGCGACGGTCCGGGAGCGGCCCGACGGCAGCTTCGAGGTGCTGGCGACCGGCACGACCCGGGTGCGGCTGCTATCGGTGGACGCCTCAGGACCCTTCCTCACGGCCGAACTGGAGCGGCTGGAGGAGGAACCGGGCGAGGAGGCGGGGACGCTCGCGGAGGGCGTGCTGCGGGCGTTCCGGCAGTACCAGAAGCGGCTGGCGGGGGCGCGGGAGCGGTCGCTGACCTCGGACACGGAGCTGCCGGACGAGCCCAGCGTGGTGTCGTACCTGGTCGCCGCCGCGATGATGCTGGACACGCCGGCGCGGCAGCGGCTGCTCCAGGCGCCGGACACCGCGTCCCGGCTGCGGGACGAACTGAAACTCCTGCGCACGGAGACGGCGATCATCCGTAGTCTTCCGTCGTTGCCCGCGTCGGAGCTGACGCGGGCGCCGACCAGTCTCAACTGACGCGTGCCCCACGCGTACCGACGCTTGCGGAGCGGCGACCGGCATGGCCAAGAAGTCCAAGAAGCAGCAGTCCAACGGCACGCCCGCCACGGTGGCGCTCACCGCGGCCGGGGTGCCGTTCACGGTGCACTCCTACGACCACGACCCCTCCCACCCGAGCTACGGCGAGGAGGCGGCCGAGGCGATGGGCGTCTCCCCCGACCGGGTCTTCAAGACGCTGGTGGCGGACGTCGACGGCGCCCTGACCGTGGCGGTGGTGCCGGTCGCGGGCCAGCTCGACCTCAAGGCGCTCGCCTCGGCGGCCGGCGGCAAGCGGGCGTCGATGGCCGACCCCGCGCTGGCGGAGCGCACCACGGGGTACGTGCGGGGCGGCATCTCGCCGCTGGGCCAGCGCAAGAAGCTGCCGACGGTGCTGGACGCGTCGGCGACCCGCCACGGGACGATCTGCGTCTCGGCGGGCCGCCGCGGCCTGGAGGTGGAACTCGCCCCCACGGACCTGGCTCGGCTGACGTCGGCGGTCCTGGCCCCGATCGGCCGGGTCTAGCCAGGCCGCCCCGGCGCGGCCTGTTCCGCACCTCGACGGCTCCCCCGCCCTCGGCTATGTACGGAAGGCATGTCGAAGCGGACGCGCAAGCGCAGATGGCGGATCAGGAAGAGGCGGGCCAACCACGGGCGGCGGCCCGCCTGAGGGGAGGCGTGGTGCCGGGCGGCGCGTGCGGCGCCCGGCGTTCTCAGCGGTGCTGCTGTGCGCCCGGCGGCGGCCACTCCTCCGGGTCGCGCGGACCGAACAGCCCCGTCAGGCCCAGGTGGAACACCAGCGCCGCGAACGGCCACGCCAGCAGCGCGCCCTTCGCGTTCAGCTTCAGCGGCGCGTCGAAGGTGACGCCCTTCCCCACGCTCTTCGCCTGCGCGATCACGTCCTGCGAGGGGCCGAGCCACACCCCGAGCCGCCAGGCCAGCACCGACCCGAGCAGCCCGCCGACCGCCAGCGCCACCACCAGCGGGACGCCGCCGCGCCGCCGCGCCAGGAAGACCGCCAGGGCGCTCAGCGCGCCGCAGGCCAGGGCGATGAGCGTGAACGTGCCGTCCACCCCGATGCTCTGCTCGCCCTCGGAGTCCTTGAGGTAGACCACCCAGGCGTCGCCGGAGGCGTCCCCCACCAGCGGCACGCGCGGCGCCAGCCACCACCACAGCACCCCGAGCAGCACCCCGCCGAGAGCCACCGCCACGGTCACCACGGCCGCCTCACGGATCTCCTTGGCCATCCCCGGGCCGTCCTCGTCGTGCCACCAGCCGTGCCGCGGGTACGCGGCGTGGCCGGGCTTCCCCTCGTAGCGGTGCGCGCCGCCGGCGGGGGCGCCCGACGGCGGCTGCCACGGGTCGTGCGCGGAGGGGTCGTGCGGTGGCGGGGGTGTCAGAGGTGCGCTCACCCTGCCATCGTGCCAGGCGTGGCTGTGGGCCGCGTCACCGGACGGCGGCCCTGCGGTACGCCCAGGTCGCCACGGCCAGCGAGATCACCCCGACCAAACCGCACACGGCGAGATCGCCGAGGACATGGGCCCAGTCGGGGTGCGGGACGAAGGTCCGCGCGAAGGCCTCGACACCGTACGTCGACGGCAGCAGGTCACGGGCGAGACGGACCGCCTCCGGCATCCGCTCCGGCGGCAGCACGCCGAGCAGCAGGGCCGCCGACATGCCGAGCTGGCCGAGGAGGGTGGCCAGTTCGGGCCGGGGCGCGAGCAGTCCGAGGGCCGCGCCGAGCCCGGCGAGGGCGGCGCCCGCGAGGGGGATCACCGCGGCCAGGACCCACAGGTGGGCGAGCGGCAGCCCGAAGAGGGCGCATCCGACGACGGCGGTCACGACGGTGCCGGGGACGGTGAACGACGCGTAGGCGCCGGCCGCGCCCAGCACCACGGCCGCGGGCGGCACGGGGAGGGTGGCGTAGTGGTCGAGTCCGCCGCTGGCGCGGAGCTGGCCGAAGTACTGGGCGAGCAGGTTGAGCGCGACGAAGGCGACGACCAGCACCGACGATCCGGCCACCACGGCCCGCGCCTCGCCGCCGCCGTCGACGACCCCGCGCATCAGGATCATGATCCCGACGGACTGGAAGGTCGCCACGAACAGCAGCGGGATCCGCGCCACCCGGGCCCGGGACAGCTGCGCCCGGTACACGGCCGCCAGGGACGGCCACAGCCGTGCGCGGGGGCCGAGCGCGGCGGGCCGCGGCGGGGCGGCCTCCTCCGCGGTCAGGACGCCGGCCGGCAGGGCGCCGGCGGGTACGACACTCACGTCGTGCTGCTCCCCTTCGCTCGGAGGTCCGTCCGGAGCCGCTCCGGAGGTCGCCCCGTTCCGTACGGATGACACGGCCCGTGTGCTCACGCCCTCACCAGTCCCTGCCGCACCGCGCCGCCCAGCGCCAGGTACACGTCCTCCAGGCTGGGCGTGGCCAGGGTGAAGTCGTCGAGGGCCGCGAAGGCGGCGCCACCGGTGACGGTGGCGACGACGGTGCGGGCCTCCTCGGGCGCCAGCCGCAGGGTCCAGCGGCGGCCGGACTCGACGGCCCGGTCACGCAGCGCGGCCACCTCGGGCACGTGCAGCGGCGCGGCCTCGCGCCACACCAGCTCGACCCGGACCTCCCCGGCGACCTGTTCCTTCAGGCCGCTCGGGGTGTCGCAGGCGATGACCCGGCCGCGGTCGAGCACGGCGACCCGGTCGAGCACGGTCTCGGCCTCGATGACGTTGTGGGTGACCAGCAGCACCGTGGTGCCGTGCTGCGCGCGCCGCCGGTCGACGGCGGACCACACGGCGCGCCGGGCCACGGGGTCCATGCCGGTGGTGGGCTCGTCGAGCACGAGCAGCGGCCGCTCCCCCACCAGCGCGGCGGCGAAGCAGGCGAGCCGGCGCTGGCCGCCGGAGAGCTTGCGCAGCGGGCGGGAGGCGAGGGCGCCGAGCCCCAGCTCGTCGAGCACGTCGTCCCGTTCGGCACGGGCCTGCCGGGCGGCGAGCCCGCGCAGCCGGCCGGTGGTCTCGGCGGCCAGGGACACGGTCAGGTCGTCGAGGGCGCTGGACTCCTGCCCGAGGTAGGCGAGGATGCGGGAGGCCCGCTCGGGGTGGCGGACGATGTCGTGGCCGAGGATCTCGACGCTGCCGCGGTCGGGCCGCATGAGGCCGGTCATCTGCCGTACGAGGGTGGACTTGCCGGCGCCGTTCGGCCCGAGCAGGCCGAAGATCTCACCGCGTCCGATGTCGAGCGCCACGTCGTCGGTGGCCCGCACCTCGGGCGTCGCCGGCGCCCCGCGCCGTCCGCGCACCGCCGGATAGGTCTTGGTCAGCCCGCGCACCGCACACACGACGTCACCACCGTGCCGATGTGCCTGTGCCGCGCGCGTACTCACAAGGGACGAGCCTACGGGGTCAGCCCCGTCCTTCCGCTCCCGGGTCACCCTTCCGCCCGGCCCCGCCCGGGGGGACGCACCGGACACCGGGGGAGGGATCGACGTCCGACGCCCGGGAATCAACCGGTCGCACAGCGTGTTCATGTCCGCGTACCGGGACGGTCTTCCGACGAGACGGAGCTGCCATGACCGACGGGTCCCCCGTGAAGGAGCTGCGCCTGGTGGTGACGGCCGAGGACTACGACGCCGCGCTGCGGTTCTACCGGGACGTGCTGGGGCTGACCGAGCGGGCCGCGTTCGCGTCGGACGGCGGGCGGGTGACGATCCTGGAGGCGGGGCGGGCGACGCTGGAGCTGACCGACCCGAACCACGCGGCGTTCATCGACGACGTCGAGGTGGGACGGCGGGTGGCCGGGCACGTCCGGGTCGCCTTCCAGGTCGACGACTCGGCGGCGACGACGGAGAGGCTGGCCGCGGCCGGGGCGGACGTCGTCGCCGGACCGACCCGCACCCCGTGGAACTCGCTGAACTCCCGCCTGGAGGCGCCGGGCGCGCTTCAGCTCACGCTGTTCACCGAACTGGGTGAGTAGAGCCGCCCGCCGGACACTGCGGGTCCGTCGTGGTCGCTCGCCCGATGACCGCCCCCGGCTGTGAAGCCGGCGCGCCCCTCACTCCCCCGCGGACGCGCGCTCCGTGCCGGTGCGTGTGTCCAGTTCGCGCCAGAAACCCGCCCGGATGGCGTAACGGTCGCGCTCGTCGATCTGGTCGTCCTTGTGGGCGAGCAGCCCGAAGCGCGCCGCGTAGCGCAGCAGCTCGCCGTCGATGCGGTGCGGGATGCGCGGGTACATCGCGGACAGCTTCCGGACGTGGCTCTGGTCTCCGAGCCGCTCCACCCAGCGGCGGGCGAAGACCTGGCCCACCTCGAACGGGTCGCCGCCGACGGTGGTGATGTCCTCCTCGCGGTCGGCCCAGCGCTGCTCGGCCGTGGTGAGCTGGGCCAGCGTCGGCATGGACGCGGCCTCCGGCGGCTCGGCGACCGGCCGGTCCACCCAGCCCTTGTCGGAGGACCAGCGCAGGGTCGCGGAGGCGGGCTGCTGCGGCTGGTGCAGGCCGGGATGGCGCAGCGCGGCCAGGTCCTTCGGGGTGGGGACGCCCTTGGCGGCGGGCGCGCGCTCCACGGTCCCGTTGTGCGCGGCGGCCGGGTGGCGCGGCTCGGCCGGGGCGCGCTCGGCGGCCGGGGCGAGGGCGGAGTCGGGCAGCGGCGCGGAGAGGATCGCGGCAATCTCGGGCCGGGGCGCGGGCGGCGGCGCGCACACCCCGCTGATCTCCTTGGCGCGCACGGCCTGGGTGATCCACGCCCGGTCGAGGACGCGGCGCTCGTCGGCCTCGGCGACCAGATCCTCGGACTGGTTGTAGTCGCCGTCGGCGGCCTGCACGGCCCACAGGTGGACGGCGACGCCGTGCTCCTTGGCGGCCATCATGCCCGGCAGCAGGTCGCCGTCGCCGGTGACCAGGACGATGTCGGAGCAGGCGCGGTTGCGGGCGAGCTCGGTCAGCTCGGCGTGCATCGCCGCGTCCACGCCCTTCTGCGCCCAGCGTCCGTCGCTGCGGGTCAGCGCGCCCAGCCGGACGGTGACCCGGGGCATCACGCGCAGCCGGCGGTGCTCGGGCTGCGGTACGCGGTCGGGGGCGCCGTCGAACCAGTAGATGCGCAGCAGGGGCTGGCGCGTGTCGTTCTCGGCGCGGTCACGCAGTCCCTGGATCAGGGCGGCGTGGTCCACGGTGATACGGGACCGCGAGGGCTCCCCGGCGAGGAGACTCGCGGCGGCCCCCAGCAGATACCCGGCGTCCACCAGGACGATGCAGCGGTCCACGCGATCCACCCTCTTTCCGGGAGGTTTGGCTTCGGGCTTCCTTCGAGTCTGCCCGACCCCGCCGGTGTTAACGGCCCGAACTCGATCTTCGGCGTGGCGTTTCCACACTTCCTCCCCCGACCACCCCATCACAGACGGTAATTGTCCGACATGCGACGGTTATCGGCTTGTGTGAATCTGAATCCGGCCCTGGCCCCTAGTCCCCACAGGAGGCAACACCATGGCCAAGAACAAGAACCGTGACCGTAAGCAGCCCCAGGCCGAGCGCGCCCCGCGCGCCGCGCAGACGGCCACCATGGAGACCCCGGACGAGCAGCGCACCACGCAGGCGGTGCCCGGCGAGGTCGGCCACGGCAAGGGCCGGCAGAAGCGTTTCGGCCACAACTGACACCGGTGCGAAGGGCCGTTGCGGCCCGGCCGTACAGGAAGAGGGGCGCACCCGTCGCGGGTGCGCCCCTCCGGCGCGTCGGGGGCCGGTGCCTAACCGGCCAGGCAGGACGGGCCGAGCAGCACCTTCAGGTCGCCGAACAGGGCCGGGTCGGGCTTGACCCGGTGCCGGTCGAGCCGCAGCACCGTGGTCCTGGTCGGCCCCTGGAGCTTGATGCGGACCTCGCTGTCGCCCCTGTGGTGGGTGAGGATCTCGCCGAGCCTGCTGACCAGGGGCGGGGTGACGCGGGTGGCCGGGATCGTCAGCACCACGGGCGCGTTGGTGCCCGCGTTGGACAGGTCGGGGACCATCAGCTCCATGGCGACCAGCCGGGGCACGTCCTCGCGCTTGTCGAGCCGGCCCTTGACGAACACCACGGCGTCCTCGACCAGTTGCGTCGAGACGAGCTGGTAGGTCGCCGGGAAGAACATGCACTCGATGGAGCCCGCGAGGTCCTCCACCGTGGCGATCGCCCAGGCGTTGCCCTGCTTGGTCATCTTGCGCTGGAGTCCGGAGATGATGCCGCCGATGGTGACCACCGCGCCGTCGCCGAAGTCACCGCCGGTGAGCTGCGAGATGCCCGCGTCTGCCTTGTCGGACAGCACGTGCTCCAGACCGAACAGCGGGTGGTCGGAGACGTACAGGCCGAGCATCTCGCGCTCCTGCGCGAGCAGGTACGTCTTGTCCCACTCCTCGTCGGTGAACTGCACGTCCAGGCCGAAGCCGGGCTCGTCGCTCTGCTCCTCGCCCATGCCGCCGAAGAGGTCGAACTGTCCCTCGGCCTCCTTGCGCTTGACCGCCACCACGTTGTCGATCATCGGCTCGTACTGCGCGGTGAGGCCCTTGCGGGTGTGACCGAGGGAGTCGAAGGCGCCGGCCTTGATCAGCGACTCGGTGGTGCGCTTGTTGCAGACGACCGCGTCGACCTTGTCGAGGTAGTCCGGGAAGGACGTGTACTTCCCCTTGGCCTTGCGGCACTTGATGATCGACTCCACCACGTTGGTGCCGACGTTGCGCACCGCGGAGAGGCCGAAGAGGATCACGTCGTCGCCCTGCGCGGCGAAGTTGGACTCGGACTCGTTCACGTTCGGCGGGAGCACCCGGATGCCCATGCGGCGGCACTCGTTGAGGTAGACCGCGGACTTGTCCTTGTCGTCCTTCACCGAGGTGAGCAGCGCCGCCATGTACTCGGCGGGGTGGTTCGCCTTGAGGTAGGCGGTCCAGTAGGAGACCAGTCCGTACGCGGCGGAGTGCGCCTTGTTGAAGGCGTAGCCGGCGAAGGGCACCAGCACGTCCCACAGCGCCTGGATCGCCTCGTCGCTGTAGCCGTTCCTGCGGGCGCCGGCCTGGAAGATGGTGAAGTTCTTCGCCAGCTCCTCGGGCTTCTTCTTGCCCATCACACGGCGGAGGATGTCGGCCTCGCCGAGCGAGTAGCCGGCGATGATCTGGGCGGCCTTCTGCACCTGCTCCTGGTAGACGATCAGGCCGTAGGTGACGTCCAGGACCTCCTTGAGCGGCGCCTCCAGCTCGGGGTGGATGGGCGTGATCTCCTGCTGGCCGTTCTTGCGCAGCGCGTAGTTCGTGTGGGAGTTCATGCCCATCGGGCCCGGGCGGTACAGGGCCGAGACGGCGGAGATGTCTTCGAAGTTGTCCGGCTTCATCAGCCGGAGCAGGGAGCGCATGGGACCGCCGTCGAACTGGAAGACGCCGAGCGTGTCGCCGCGCTGGAGCAGTTCGAAGGTCGTGGGGTCGTCGAGCGGGAGGCTCAGGAGATCGATGTCGATCCCCTTGTTGGACTTCACCATCTTGACGGCGTCGTCCATGATCGTGAGGTTGCGCAGGCCCAGGAAGTCCATCTTCAGCAGGCCGAGCGACTCACAGCTCGGGTAGTCCCACTGCGTGATGGTCACGCCGTCGGTGTGCCTGACCCAGACCGGGACGTGGTCGGTGATGGTCTCGCTGGACATGATCACGCCGGCGGCGTGCACGCCCATCTGCCGCACCAGGCCCTCGACGCCCTTGGCCGTGTCGATGACCTTCTTCACGTCCGGCTCGTTCTCGTACATCGCCCGGATCTCGCCCGCCTCCGAGTAACGGGGGTGCTCGGGGTTGGTGATGCCGTCGAGGTTGATGCCCTTGCCGAGGACGTCGGCGGGCATGGCCTTGGTGAGACGGTCGCCCATCGCGTACGGGTAGCCCAGCACGCGCGCGGAGTCCTTGATGGCGTTCTTCGCCTTGATGGTGCCGTACGTGCCGATCATGGCGACCTTGTCGGCGCCGTACTTCTCGGTCACGTAGCGGATCACCTCGACGCGCCGGCGCTCGTCGAAGTCGATGTCGACGTCGGGCATGGAGATGCGCTCGGGGTTGAGGAACCGCTCGAAGATCAGGCCGTGCGGGATGGGGTCGAGGTCGGTGATGCCGAGGGCGTAGGCCACGATCGAGCCGGCCGCCGAGCCACGGCCGGGGCCGACCGCGATGCCCTGCTTCTTGGCCCACATGATGAAGTCGGCGACCACGAGGAAGTAGCCCGGGAAGCCCATCGAGATGATGGTGTCCATCTCGTACTCGACCTGCTTCATGCGGTCGTCCGGGATGCCGTCCGGGAAGCGGCGCTGCATGCCCCGCATGGTCTCCTCGCGGAACCAGCTGACCTCGGTGTACCCCTCGGGGATGTCGAACTTGGGCATGAGGTCGCGCTTCTGGAACATGCCCGTGGTGTCGACCATCTCGGCGATCAGCCGGGTGTTGGCGCAGCCCTCCTGCCAGGCGTCCGAGGAGTCGATGGCGTACATCTCGTCCGTGGACTTCAGGTAGTAGCCGGTGCCGTCGAACTTGAAGCGGTCCGGGTCGGAGAGGTTCTTGCCGGTCTGGATGCACAGCAGCGCGTCGTGCGCCGCCGCCTCGTGCGCGTACGTGTAGTGGGAGTCGTTGGTGACCAGGGGCGGGATGCCGAGCTTCTTGCCGATCTCCAGCAGGCCCTCGCGGACCCGGTGCTCGATCTCGATGCCGTGGTCCATCAGCTCCAGGAAGTACCGGTCCTTGCCGAAGATGTCCTGGTAGTCGGCGGCCGCCTTGAGGGCCTCGTCGAAGTGCCCGAGGCGCAGCCGGGTCTGGACCTCGCCGGAGGGGCAGCCGGTGGAGGCGACGATGCCCTCCGACCACTTGGCGATGGTCTCCTTGTCCATCCGGGGCCACTTCTGCAGCCAGCCCTCGGCGTAGGCGTCGGAGGAGAGCCGGAAGAGGTTGTGCAGACCGGTGCTGTTCACCGCCCACATCGTCTTGTGGGTGTAACCGCCGGAGCCGGAGACGTCGTCCCGCTTCTGGTGCGGCTGGCCCCACTGGATCTTGCGCTTGTTGCGCCGGGACTCCGGGGCGACGTACGCCTCGATCCCGATGATCGGGGTGACCCCGGCCTTCTGCGCGGAGTGGAAGAAGTCGTACGCCCCGTGCAGGTTGCCGTGGTCGGACATGGCGATGTGCGTCATGCCCATCTCGTTGCAGGCGTTGAACATGTCCTTCAGCCGCGCGGCACCGTCCAGCAGCGAGTACTGGGTGTGGACGTGCAGGTGCGTGAACGGCGGCTTCGACACGGTGCGGCCTCCAGGGAGATCTCATCGGCAGCGGGTGGACGGGTCCCGGGGGACAGCTCGGAAGTCTATGCCCCGGCACTGACACACCGGGCCCTTCCCCGCGTACCTTCGGGCGGGGCGCCGGGCACTCCCGCGCACCTCCGCACGTTAGGCAGGCGACGGACCAGCCGTCCCCGGAATCCCGCACCAGGAGGCACCCAGCGATGTCGGTCCCGCAGCTCAGCGACGAGCACCGCGGCGAGGAGATCCTCGCCGTCCTCGACACCGCCTTCGGCGAGCTCCTGGCCGCGGACCCGGCCGCGTTCCGGGTGAAGTTCCGGAAGATGGCGGCGTCGGCGTTCGCGTTCTACCGCGGGACCGCGAGCCTCTTCTACCACGACCTGGCCGCCGAGCACGCCGGCCGCGGCGGCGACGCGAACAGCGGCGGGCCGTACCTGGACGAGCGCACCTCGCGCGTGTGGATCCACGGCGATCTGCACGCGGAGAACTTCGGCACGTACATGGACTCCAACGGCCGCCTGGTGTTCAACGTCAACGACTTCGACGAGGCGTACGTCGGCCCCTTCCTGTGGGACCTGAAGCGCTTCGCGGCGTCGATGGCGCTGATCGGCTACGCGAAGGCGCTCAGCGACGAGCAGATCACCGACCTGGTGTCGGTGTACGCGGCCGCCTACCGGGAGCGGATCCACGCCCTGGCGACGGGCGCGAAGCGCGACGAGGTGCCGCCGTTCACCCTGGACACCGCGCAGGGGCCGCTGCTGGACGTGCTGCGGGTCGCCCGGTCGCTGACCCGGTTCTCGCTGCTGGACTCGATGACGGAGATCCGCGACTTCGAGCGCCGCTTCGCGCCCGGCGGCGGCGCGCTCGAGCTGGACGCCGCCACCCGCTACAAGGTCCTCGCCGCGTTCGACGGCTATCTGGAGACGCTGCCGGACTCCTCGCTGGCCCGCCCGGACTCCTACCGTGTGAAGGACGTCGTGGGCCGCCGCGGCATCGGCATCGGCTCGGCCGGGCTGCCCTCGTACAACATCCTGCTGGAGGGGCACAGCGACGCCCTGGAGAACGACGTGGTGATCTACGTCAAGCAGGCGCAGACCCCCGCCGTCTCCCGGCACATCACGGACCCGGCGGTGCGCGAGTACTTCCTGCACGAGGGACACCGCACGGTGATCTCCCAGCGCGCCCTCCAGGCGCACGCCGACCCGTGGCTGGGCTGGACCGAGCTGGACGGCGCCGGGCAGCTGGTCGCCGAGGTCTCGCCGTACGCGGTGGACCTGGACTGGAGCGACCTCGACGACCCGGAGGAGATGGCGCTGGTGGTCGCCGACCTGGGCCGGGCGACGGCGGCGATGCACGCGGCGGCGGACGACACCTCCGGCGAGTCGCTGGTGCCGTTCTCCACGGAGCGGGCCATCGACGCGGCGATCGCGGCCGACGAGGACGCGCTGGTGCCGCTGCTGGTGGACTTCGCCCACGACTACGGGGCGCGGGCCCGCCGGGACCACCAGATCTTCCTCGACCTGTTCCGCAACGGCCGGATCCCGGGCCTGTAACCTTCCGCACATTCACAGGCCCCCTTCACGGATCCCTTAACGGAGCACGTGCCACACTCGTAGCCGCCATGGACATATCCGGACCCCAGCTCAGAGCCGTTCGCGCGGCGCTGTTCACGGCTGTCGTCGTGACCCTCAGCACCGCGTCGCACGTGCTGCTGTCCGGGGCCCCGCTGCCGCTGAACACGGTGGCCGCGGTCGGCGCCGCCGTGTTCGGCCTGGCCTACGTGCTCGCCGGACGGGAGCGTTCCTTCGGGCGGATCGCCGCCCTGCTGATCCCGCTGGAGCTGGCCGCCGACACGGTCTTCACCACCGGCCAGCACGTCTGTTACGGCCGGATGGGCGGCCCGGTGGCCGGCCCGCTGCGCTCGGTCGGGTTCGACGTGCTGTGCGGCGACGGCACCGGTGTGGGCGCGCCGCTGGCCCGGGTCACCAGGCACGCCGCGGGGAGCGGCGACCGGGTGGCGGCGGTGCTGGCCGAGGCCGGCCCGGCGACCGCCTGGCTGCTGCTGGGCGCGCACATCGGGGTCGGTCTGTTCGCCGCCGCCTGGCTGCGCCGCGGGGAGCGGGCGCTGGCCCAGCTGCTGAGCGCGGTCGCGGCGACGGCGGCGACGGCGGTCCGTCCGCTGCTGCTGGCCGTCGCGGTGGTGACCGTGCGCCGGGCGCCCGAGGCGGGCCGGCCGGTCCGCACGCCGCACCGCGCCGCCGTGGCGCGCACCCTGCTCCTCGCGCACTCCCTGGGACGGCGCGGGCCGCCGTGCTCCCTCGCCGCCTGAGGCGGATCACGCCCCGGGCGGTCGCCCGAGCATCAGCAGTCCCCCCGTACGAACTCCGCACACGACCGTGTGCGTCCCCTGTGGAGACATCACCATGAGCAAGCGGAACAGCCAGGCGGCCAAGAACGCGGCGCGCGAGCGTCTGCGTCAGGAGCGCGAGCGCCAGGCGAAGAAGGCGAAGGTCAGGCGGCAGCTGATCGTCGCCGCGTCGGTGGTCGGCGTGCTGGCCGCGGCCGGCGGCATCGGCTACGCGGTGGTCCAGGCGAACAAGCCGGACCACTGGGAGGCCGCGAAGGACGCCAAGCTGGTCAAGCCGGCGAACACCGGCGGCAAGGACGGCACGACCGTCGTCATCGGCAAGGCCGACGCCAAGAAGACCCTCGAGATCTACGAGGACCCGCGCTGCCCGATCTGCGCCTCCTTCGAGCAGGCCGTCGGCGGGACGATCGAGAAGGACGTCGCGGACGGCAAGTACAAGGTGCAGTTCATAGGCGCCTCGTTCCTGGACCGCAACCTCACCGGCGAGGGCTCGAAGAACGCGCTGAGCGCCCTGGGCGCCGCGCTGGACGTGAGCCCCGAGGCGTTCCTGGCGTACAAGTCGGCGCTCTACTCCTCGGAGTTCCACCCCGCGGAGACGGAGGACAAGTTCAAGGACGACGCCTACCTGATCAAGATCGCCGACACGGTGGACGCCCTGAAGAACAACAAGGAGTTCCAGGCGGCGGTGAAGGACGGCACCTACGACCGCTGGGCGCTGGAGATGTCGGACAAGTTCGACAGCAGCGACGTCCAGGGCACGCCGACCGTGAAGATGGACGGCGAGAAGCTGACCGGCGCCGACGGGAAGAACGCGCCCATGACGGCGGCCGAGTTCACGGCGGCGGTGGACAAGGCGCTGAAGGGCTGACGCGGCAGACCGACGGCCGGCTGAAGAGCGGGCGAACTTTTCCCGGGTTCGCCCGCTCCAGCATGTACACGTCAGTAATCTGATCGGCTGTGACCAGTCGACACGGAAGAACCGAGAGCGCCGTCTCCGCCACCGCGGACACCGCCCCCCTCACCCCGCGCCGCCGGACGGTCGTCAAGGCGGCCGCCGCCACCGCGGCGCTGGCCGGACCGCTCGCCGCCGCGCTGCCCGCCCGCGCCGTCCAGACGGCCCCCGCCTTCCTGCACGGCGTCGCCTCCGGCGACCCGCTGCCGGACGGCGTGCTGCTGTGGACCCGCGTGACGCCCACCCCGGACGCCCTCCCGGGCTCCGGCGCGGGACCCGACACCGAGGTGCGCTGGACCGTCGCCCGCGACCGGGCGTTCACCGACGTCGTCGCCCAGGGCACGGTCCTCGCCACCGCCGCCTCCGACCACACCGTCAAGGCGGACGTCCGCGGCCTGCGGCCCGCCACCGACTACTGGTTCCGCTTCTCCGCCGGCGGCGCCGACTCCCCCGCGGGCCGCACCCGCACCGCGCCCGCCCCCGACGCCTCCGTTGCGGGGCTGCGCCTCGGAGTGGTCTCCTGCGCCAACTGGGAGGCCGGCCACTTCGCGGCGTACCGCCATCTCGCGGCCCGCGGCGACCTGGACGCCTGGCTGCACCTGGGCGACTACATCTACGAGTACGGCACCGGCGACTACGGCACCCGCGGCACGGTCGTCCGCCCGCACTCCCCCGCCCACGAGATCGTCACCCTCGCCGACTACCGCACCCGGCACGCCCGCTACAAGACCGACCCGGACCTCCAGGCGCTGCACGCCACCGCCCCGGTCGTCGCCATCTGGGACGACCACGAGTTCGCCAACGACACCTGGTCCGGGGGCGCGGAGAACCACACCGAGGGCGCGGAGGGCGCCTGGGCCGCCCGGCAGGCCGCCGCGAAGCAGGCGTACTTCGAGTGGATGCCGGTCCGCCCGGCGGTCGAGGGCACCACCTACCGCCGGCTGCGCTTCGGCAAGCTGGCCGACCTGTCGCTGCTGGACCTGCGCTCCTTCCGCTCGCAGCAGGTCTCGCTCGGCGACGGCGACGTGGACGACCCCGGCCGCACCCTCACCGGCCGCGCCCAGCTCGACTGGCTGAAGGCGGGCCTGTCGGCGTCCGACACCACCTGGCGGCTGGTCGGCACCTCGGTGATGATCTCGCCGTTCGCGCTGGGCTCCCTGCCCGCAAGCCTGCTGAAGCCGCTCGCCAAGCTGCTCGGCCTGCCGCAGGAGGGCCTCGCCCTCAACACCGACCAGTGGGACGGCTACACCGCCGACCGCCGCGAACTGCTGGCCCATCTGCGCGGCAACGCCATCCGCAACACGGTGTTCCTCACCGGCGACATCCACATGGCGTGGGCGAACGACGTGCCGGTGAACGCCGGCACCTACCCGCTGTCCGCGTCCGCCGCCACGGAGTTCGTGGTCACCTCGGTCACCTCCGACAACCTCGACGACATCCTGAAGGTCGGCGAGGGCACGGTCTCCGCGGTCGCCGCCCCGCTGATCCGGGCCGCCAACCGGCACGTGCACTGGGTGGACACCGACCGGCACGGCTTCGGGGTGCTGGACCTCACGGCCGAGCGGGCGCAGATGGACTACTACGTGCTGTCCGACCGCACGCGGGCGGACGCCGCCGCGACCTGGGCGCGCTCCTACCGCACCCGCAGCGGCACGCAGAGGATCGAGCGGGCCGACGCCCCCGTCTGACCGGTCCGGCACCCGGCGCGGATCAGGCGGATCAGTCCACGGGCTCCTCCAGCGAGTCGAGGAAGCCGAGCGCCACCCGCCAGGTGGCCTCGGCCGCCTCCTCGTCGTAGTCGGGCAGGCCGGGGTCGGTGTAGAGGTGTCCGGCGCCCGCGTACCGGTAGACCTCCACGTCGGCCCCGGCCCGGCCCATCCGCAGGTACCAGGCGGTGAGCCAGTCGTCGGTCTCGAACGGGTCCGGCTCGGCGACGTGCAGCTGCACCGGCAGCCCGTCGGCCGCGGCGTTCTCCGCGATGTCGGAGGTGCCGTGCAGGAGCAGCAGGCCCCTCGCCCTCTCATCGCCGAGGGCCAGCGTCTGCGCCACCGAGGCGCCGAAGGAGAATCCCGCGTACACCAGGCCGCGCTCCGAGTAGGGCGCCGCCGCCAGGACGGCCCGCTTCAGCAGCTCGTCCTTCCCGGTCTCCTCCCGCCAGGCCATGCCCTCCTCGGCCGTGTCGAACGTGCGCCCCTCGAAGAGATCCGGCGTCCACACCTCGTGTCCGGCCGCGCGCAGCCGGTCCGCGGCCCGGTGCACCGCGGGACGCAGTCCGTAGGCCGAGTGAAAGAGCATGATGTTCATGCCGCCCATGGTGCCAGCCGGGTGTGACGGAGCCCGCGGGCGGCACTACCCGGAACCGGACGGAAGTCACATGTTCATGCCGGAGCAGGCCGGTTAGGTTCGGGGGCATGGATGACGTGCTGCGCCCGCTGATCGTGGTCGGCGGCTCGGTGGTGCTGACGCTGCTGCTGGGCTGGGCCACCGACCTGCTCCTGCGAAAGGCCGACGAACGCCACCACGAGACACCGCTGTGGGGCCTGCTGCGCCGGGCCCGCGTCCCGTACCAGCTGCTGCTCTGCGCGGTCCTGCTCAGAGCCTCCTACGACGAGGCACGGCTGCTGAGCTCCCACGAGGTCGCCGTCGGCCGGATGCTCAGCCTGGTGCTGATCGGGTCGGCCGCCTGGCTGGCCATCCGGATCGCCGCCGCGGTCGTGGAGACCTCCTACACCCGGTACGCCAGCAACCACCGGGAGCGCGACCCGGCCCGGGTGCGCCGGGTGCGCACCCAGGTGACCCTGATCCGCCGGGTGGTGTCGGCGGTGGTCGGCGTGGTCGCGGTGGCCGCGATGCTGCTGACGTTCCCGGCGATGCGGGCGGCCGGCGCCTCGCTGCTGGCCTCGGCGGGCATCCTCGGCATCGTCGCCGGCGTCGCCGCCCAGTCGACGCTGAGCAACATGTTCGCCGGGCTGCAGATCGCCTTCGGCGACATGGTGCGCATCGGCGACACCGTGGTGGTGGACGGCGAGTGGGGCACGGTGGAGGAGATCACCCTCACCTTCCTGACCGTGCGCACGTGGGACGAGCGCCGGATCACCATGCCGGTGTCGTACTTCACCTCCAAGCCGTTCGAGAACTGGTCGCGCGGGACGCCGCAGATGACCGGCACCGTGTTCTGGCACGTCGACCACAGCGCCCCGCTGGACGCCATGCGCGAGAAGCTGCGCGACATCCTGCGGGAGTGCCCGGCATGGGACGGCCGCGCCTACAACCTCACCGTCACGGACAGCACCCCCAGCACCCTGGAGGTGCGGGCGCTGGTGACGGCCAAGGACGCGGACGACATCTGGACGGTCCGGGTGACGGTCCGCGAGCGGATGATGCGCTTCCTGTCCGACGAGCACCCCTACGCGCTGCCCCGTGTCAACACGGCCGACGCGGTGCCGCCGCCCCGGGACGGCCGGGAGAGCGCGCACGCCGACGGTCTGCGGACGGCGCGCCGGGTCCACGCCCATCCACCCCGGCAGCCGCGCTGAGCGGTCCTCAGCAGCCGCGCTCGGCGCCGCCGTTCACCTGGACGATCTGCGAGGTGATGTGGCCGGCGCCGTGCGAGGCGAGCCAGTGCAGGGTCGCCGCGACGTCACCGGGCCGGCCGGCGCGCTTGTCCGACGTCTCGGCGACCAGCCGCGCCCGCCGCTCCTCGTCCAGGCCGTCGTCGCCGAAGAACGCCGTGTCCTCGATGTAGCCGGGCGCGACCACGTTCACGGTGATCCCGTGCGGCCCCAGCTCCCGGGCCAGGGCATGGGCGTACGGGTGCAGGCCCGCCTTGGCCGCCGCGTACGAGACCCGTCCCGAGCCGCGCCTGGCGGCGATGGAGCTGAGGAACAGCACCCGGCCGCCGGGCACGGCCAGCCGGTGCCGCAGCGCCTCGGTGAGCAGCACGGCGGTCAGCACGTTGAGCCGGAAGTTGACCGTCCAGTCGCGGGCGACGGCGTCGAGCGGGTCGTCGCCGCCCACCGGCGGTTCGAGCAGCCCGTTGCCGCCCGCGCAGTGGACGAGCACGTCCACGGCGCCGAACTCGCGCCCCACGAACCCGGACACGCCCCGCACGGCCTCGGGGTCGGCCAGATCGGCGGCGTAGGTCAGCGCGCCGGGCACCTCGGCCCGCTCCAGGACGTCACCGCGCCGCCCGATGAGCAGGACGCGGTCGCCGTCGGCGGCGAACGTCTGCGCGGTGGCGAGCCCGATGCCGGTGCCGCCGCCGCTGATCACAACATTGCGTGTCATGCCCCGACCCTATGAGCGGGCGGCGGCGGACGGCGGCAACGCGGCGACGCTCAGCGCAGACTGCGCACGTCCAGATGACGCAGCACCCGGTCCACCACCTCGGGGTCGGCGCCCGGCTCGCTGCGCGCGGTGAGCACCTCGTGCCGGGCGGCGCTCAGCATGTCCTGCTCGATGCGCCGGATCCGCTTCAGCCGTCTGGCCCGCTGCCGGACCGCCTCACGCCGTTCGTCCTCCGCGATGTCCGGGCTGATCCGCACGCCCATGTCGAACGCCCGGCGCATCAGCTGCTCGGACAGGTCCTCCGGCAGCTCCTCGACGTCCTCGATCTCCCGCAGCCTGCGCTTGGCCGCCTTCGCGGCCCGGACGGCGAGCCGGCGCTCCAGCTCCTTCTCCCGTCCGGTGTCGCCGCGCACCCCGAGCCTGCCCACCAGCCACGGCAGGGTGAGCCCCTGCACCAGCAGCGTCCCCAGGACCACGCCGAACGCGATGAAGACGATGTCGCCGCGGGCGGGGAAGCCGGCCCCGGACCCGGTCTCCAGGGGGATGGCGAGGGCGAGCGCCACGGACGCCACGCCGCGCATCCCGGACCACCACATCACCACGGTCTCCCGCCAGCTGAGCGGGATCTCCTCGCCGACGTCCCCGGCGGTGTGCAGCCGCTTGGTCAGCCAGGTCGCCGGCAGCAGCCACGCCAGCCGGACGAGGACGACCACCCCGACCACCGCCGCCGACCAGCTCAGCAGCTCGCCCCAGTGGCCGGCCGCCGTGTTGACCGCGTTGTGCAGCTCCAGGCCGACCAGGCCGAACGCCACACCGGTGACCAGGGTGTCCACGATGTCCCAGAAGGTGTGCCCGGCCAGCCGCGCCATCACGTCGTCGGCGTCGGTGGCGTACTCCACCAGGAACAGCGCGGTGACCAGCACCCCGAGGACGCCCGAGCCGTGCAGCTCCTCGGCGAGGACGTAGGCGGCGAACGGCACCAGCAGGGTCAGGGCGACCTGGAGGGTGGGGTCGCCGAGCAGATCCATGGCCTTGTTGGTGGCCCAGCCGAGCACCAGTCCGACGGCGATCGCCACCACCGCCGACAGCACCAGGTCGCGCCCGGCCGCCCAGGGCGAGAAGGTGCCGCTCACGGCGGCGGCCACGGCCACGTGGTACAGCACGATCGCCGTGACGTCGTTGAACAGCCCTTCGCCCTCCAGGATCGACACCAGCCGGCGGGGCAGCCCCAGCTTGCCGGCCACGGCGGTGGCCGCGACCGGGTCGGGCGGGGCGACCAGCGCGCCGAGGGCGAGGGCGGCGGTCAGCGGCAGCCCCGGCACGATCGCGTGGGCGACGACGGCGACGCAGAAGGTGGTGACGAAGACCAGCGCCACGGCCAGCAGCAGGATCGGCCGGACGTTGGCCGCGAACTGACGCCAGGAGGTGCGGCGCACGGCCGCGTAGAGCAGGGGCGGCAGCAGCAGCGGCAGGATCAGTTCCGGCGGGACGTCGACGTTCGGCACGAACTCCAGCAGCGCCAGGACGATCCCGAACACCGTCATCAGCACCGGCGCCGGCAGCCTCAGCCGCTCCCCCACGGGGACGCTCACGACCGCCCCGAGCAACAGGGCGAACAGCAGGGCCAACTGATCCACGGTCACCGCTCCCGGAGGTCGGACGGGTCGGGCGGTCTCCAGCCTGTCACGCGCCGCACGACCGGCGGGGTCAGCAGGCCCCGGCTACAGCGCGCGCCGCATCGCCCGGTGCGGCATGCCCGCGTCGGGGAACTCCGGCCCGTAGGCCTGGTAGCCGAGCCTCTCGTAGAAGCCGAGGGCGTGGGTCTGGGCGTGCAGGTCGACGCCGGCGAGCCCGCGCTCCCGGGCGGCCTCCTCGACGGCCCGCACAAGCGCCGCGCCGACCCCGAGGCCGCGCGCCCGCCGCAGGACGGCGAGCCGGCCGAGGGAGCCGACCGACGGGTCGCCGCCGTTCTTCGCCGCGGCCGCGGCGCCGTGCAGCAGCCGGGCCGTGCCGAGCGGGGTGCCGTCGGCCGCGACCGCGAGCAGGTGCACGGCGTCCGCGTCGTGGGCGTCGTACTCGATGTCCTCGGGCACGCCCTGCTCGGCGACGAAGACCTCCTTGCGGACCGCGAAGCAGGCCTCGCGGTCGGCGGGGTCCCCGGCGACCCGGACCGTGGCCTCCGGGCTCATGCCCAGGTCTCCTCACGGACCTGGTCGAGCGCCTGCTGCAGGTCGTCCGGGTAGTCGCAGGAGAACTCCGCCCACTGCCCGTCGCCGGGGTGCTCGAAGCCGAGGCGGACGGCGTGCAGCCACTGGCGGGTCAGCTTCAGCCGCTTGGCGAGCGTGGGGTCGGCGCCGTAGGTCAGGTCGCCGACGCAGGGGTGGCGGTGGGCGGCCATGTGGACGCGGATCTGGTGGGTGCGGCCGGTCTCCAGCTTCACGTCGAGCAGCGAGGCCGCGCGGAACGCCTCGATCAGGTCGTAGTGCGTGACGGACGGCTTGCCGTCGGCGGTGACCGCCCACTTGTAGTCGTGGTGCGGGTGGCGGCCGATGGGGGCGTCGATGGTGCCGCTGGTCGGGTCGGGGTGGCCCTGGACGAGCGTGTGGTACCGCTTGTCGACCGTGCGCTCCTTGAACTGGCGCTTCAGCGACGTGTACGCGTACTCGGACTTGGCGACGACCATCAGGCCGGAGGTGCCGACGTCGAGGCGGTGCACGATGCCCTGGCGCTCGGCGGCGCCGGAGGTCGAGATGCGGTAGCCGGCGGCGGCGAGACCGCCGATCACGGTCGGTCCGGTCCAGCCCGGGGAGGGGTGGGCGGCGACGCCGACGGGCTTGACGATCACGACCACGTCGTCGTCGTCGTGCACGATCTCCATGCCCTCGACCGGCTCGGCGACGACCCGCACCGGGGCGGCCGCCCGGGGCATCTCCACCTCGAGCCAGGCGCCGCCGCTGACCCGCTCGGACTTTCCGACCACCGACCCGTCGACCGTGACCTTCCCCGCGGCGGCGAGCTCGGCCGCCTTGGTGCGGGAGAAGCCGAACATGCGGGAGATGGCGGCGTCGACGCGCTCGCCCTCCAGGCCGTCGGGCACGGGCAGGGTACGGATCTCGGGAATCGTGCTCACCCGTCGAGTATGCCGGACGGGTGCGTCACTCCCGCACGGGAGTGACGGGGCCCTCAGTCCTTGTGGACCGTGCCGTCCGGGTCGAGACCCCGGAAGGACAGCAGCACGATCAGGATGCCGCCGCACACGATGGCCGAGTCGGCCAGGTTGAACACGGCGAAGTGCTTGGGGGCGATGAAGTCGACGACCGCGCCCTCGAAGACGCCCGGCGAGCGGAAGATCCGGTCGGTGAGGTTGCCGAGGGCGCCGCCGAGGAGCAGCCCGAGCGCGATCGCCCAGGGCAGGCTGTAGAGCTTGCGGGCCAGGCGGAAGATCACCACGATCACCGCCGCCGCGATGACCGTGAAGATCACCGTGAACGCCTCGCCGAAGCCGAAGGCCGCGCCCGCGTTGCGGATCGCCTCGAAACGCAGCCAGTCGCCGACGACCTCGATCGGCTCGTGGTGCTCCAGCTTGGCGACCACGATCATCTTGCTGACCAGGTCGAGGAGGTAGGCGAAGGCGGCCACGGCGAACAGCACGGCGATCCGCCGCCTGCCGCGGGGCCGCTCCGCCTCCTGCGTCGTACCGTCGGCGCCGGCCGGCTCCCGGCCGTCCCGGTCCCGCAGGTCCCGGTCCTCTCCGTCCCGGTCCGCGTCCGGGATGTCCGGCGTACCGATGATGCGCTCCGCCTCTGCCACGTGAGTCCCTCAGCCTAGGTCCTTGACTGAGGACGAGGGTACGGCACGGTCCGCGCGGCCGCCCTTCAGTACCGGCGCTCCTGCTTCTGCTTGCACTCGACGCACAGGGTGGCCCTCGGGAAGGCCTGCATGCGGGCCTTGCCGATGGGTTCGCCGCAGTTCTCGCACAGGCCGTAGGTGCCCGCGTCGAGCCGCTGGAGCGCCCGCTCGAACTGGTCGAGCATCTCGCGCGCGTTCGCGGCGAGGGCCAGTTCGTGCTCCCGCGTGATGTTCTTGGTGCCGGTGTCGGCGTCGTCGTCGCCCGCGCCGTCGCCGGAGTCCCGCATCAGGCCGGCCAGCGACCGCTCGGAGGAGGCGATCTCCTCGCGCAGCCGCAGCACCTCCGACATCAGCTCGGCCCGCGCCGCCTCGACCTCTTCGCCGGTCCACGGCTCCTCGCCGGGACGCACCGCGAGCTCGCCCGGCTCCACCGCGCCGTACCGGGCCTTGGGCACGGCGGTCGCCGCCGCCGCTGTGGCCGCCGGGCCAGGGGTCTTCTTCGCACCCACCGTCGTCACTCCCGTCTGCGCCGCGGCCTCGGCCGCGTCCGCGTCGTCGGCCGCGCTGTGCCCGGCCCCGTCCTGAGCGGACCCGCTGGTCCTGGCCGCACCGTTCCCCTCGCGGGCGCCCTGGCGGGCACCCGCGCCGTCGTCGGCGGTCCTCGCGGCCGCCTCGTCCCGCGCCGGGCCCTTCCCGGCGGCCTTCTTCGCGGTGCCCCTCTCCGCGTCCCCGGCCGCGGCGGCCCCCGCCCTCCCCGTCCTCCTCGCCGTTCCCGTCCTCTTGGACTTGGACGCCGCCGCCTTGGTCCCCGCGCTCTTCCCCGCCGCGGCCTTCGTCCCGGGGACGTCCGCCTCCCTCGCGTCCTTCGCCGCCGTGGTCCTCCTCGTCCTCGCGCCGCCCGCGGCCGCGTCGGACACCGCACTCTTCCGGCCCCCGGCATGCGTCTCGGCATCCGTCGCCTTCTTCGCCATCATGGCCGCGGCCCCTTCACATATTGTGATCTTGCGCGCGAATCGTGCTGGGACGATAAATCGACGGGGACCCTGCGGCAACGGGGCGCACCGCACGGTCACCGCGCCCCGCGCACGCCGCGCGGCGACCTGCATGCGTTGTGCCCAGCTACCCGCCGGGTATGCCGCCCGCATGGACGCCCCGGCCTTTCGAACAGGCATATCGCTCCATTCAGGGCACAGCCGGGCGTACCGCCATGGGAAAAGCGGTCGGCCGCCCGTCCCGCCGCGCCGTACACTGGGCGGAGCGAAAAGCGTGGATGGGGACGAGTAGCGGCGTACGCAGCCCAGAGCGACCCGGGGACGGTGTGAGCCCGGGGGCGAGCGCGATGTGAAGATCACCCCGGAGCCGCCGGAAGAAAGCCGCAGCGCACCGCAGCGGCGAGTAGAACCGGCATCGCGACCCGAATGAGGGGGCTCACCGGAGCGTACGGCGCACCGGGGGGCCAAGGAGGGTGGTACCGCGGGAGCGCGCCGACGGCGGCGCAAGGACACAGCTCTCGTCCCTCCGGTCGGAAGGCAGCAAGTCCGCCGGAGGAAGCCCGCTGATGACATCGCCGACGTACCGCCCGGTACCCGCCCAGGTCGACCTGCCCGCGCTCGAGCACACGGTGCTCAAGTTCTGGGACGAGCAGAAGATCTTCGCCAAGAGCCTGGAGCAGTCCGCGGGCCGCCCCGAATGGGTGTTCTACGAGGGCCCGCCCACCGCCAACGGCATGCCCGGCGCCCACCACATCGAGGCCCGCGTCTTCAAGGACGTCTTCCCCCGCTTCCGCACCATGCGCGGCTACCACGTGGCCCGCAAGGCCGGCTGGGACTGCCACGGCCTCCCGGTGGAGCTCGCCGTCGAGAAGGAGCTGGGCTTCTCCGGCAAGCAGGACATCGAGGCGTACGGCATCGCCGAGTTCAACGCCAAGTGCCGTGAGTCGGTGACCCGGCACACGGACGCCTTCGCCGAGCTGACGACCCGCATGGGCTACTGGGTCGACCTCGACGAGGCGTACCGGACCATGGACCCGGAGTACGTCGAGTCGGTCTGGTGGTCGCTGAAGGAGATCTTCAACAAGGGCCTGCTGGTCCAGGACCACCGCGTCGCCCCCTGGTGCCCCCGCTGCGGCACCGGCCTGTCCGACCACGAGCTGGCGCAGGGCTACGAGACGGTCGTCGACCCGTCGGTCTACGTCCGCTTCCCGCTGACCTCCGGCCCGCTGGCCGGCGAGGCGGCCCTGCTGGTGTGGACGACCACCCCGTGGACCCTGGTGTCCAACACGGCGGTCGCCGCCCACCCCGGCGTGGTTTACGTCGTCGCGACGAACGGTGAGGAGAAGCTGGTCGTCGCCGAGCCGCTGGTCGAGAAGGCCCTCGGCGAGGGCTGGGAGACCACCGGCCAGTCCTTCACCGGCGCGGAGATGGAGCGCTGGACGTACCAGCGCCCGTTCGAGCTGGTCGAGTTCCCGAGCGTCAGCGAGGGAACCGATGAGCACAGCCCGGCCGAGGCCCACTACGTGGTCAACGCCGAGTACGTCACCACCGAGGACGGCACCGGTCTGGTCCACCAGTCCCCCGCCTTCGGTGAGGACGACCTCAAGGTCTGCCGCTCCTACGGCCTCCCGGTCGTGAACCCGGTCCGCCCCGACGGCACCTTCGAGGAGGACGTCCCGCTGGTCGGCGGCGTCTTCTTCAAGAAGGCCGACGAGAAGCTCACCGCCGACCTCGACGAGCGCGGCCTGCTCTTCAAGCACATCCCGTACGAGCACAGCTACCCGCACTGCTGGCGCTGCCACACGGCGCTGCTCTACTACGCGCAGCCGTCCTGGTACATCCGCACCACCGCCGTCAAGGACCGTCTCCTCGAGGAGAACGAGGGCACCAACTGGTTCCCGGACACGGTCAAGCACGGCCGCTACGGCGACTGGCTCAACAACAACATCGACTGGGCGCTGTCCCGCAACCGCTACTGGGGCACCCCGCTGCCGATCTGGCGCTGCGAGGACGACCACCTCACGGTCGTCGGCTCCCGCGCGGAGCTGTCCGAGCTGACCGGCGCCGACCAGTCCGGCCTCGACCCGCACCGGCCGTACATCGACGAGGTCACCTTCGCCTGCCCGACCTGTGAGAAGACGGCCACGCGCGTGCCGGAGGTCATCGACGCCTGGTACGACTCGGGCTCCATGCCGTTCGCGCAGTGGGGCTACCCGTACAAGAACAAGGAGCTGTTCGAGGCCCGCTACCCGGCGCAGTTCATCTGCGAGGCCATCGACCAGACCCGCGGCTGGTTCTACACGCTGATGGCGGTCGGCACGCTCGTCTTCGACAAGTCGTCGTACGAGAACGTCGTCTGCCTGGGCCACATCCTCGCCGAGGACGGCCGCAAGATGTCCAAGCATCTGGGCAACATCCTGCAGCCGATCCCGCTGATGGACCAGCACGGCGCGGACGCCGTGCGCTGGTTCATGGCGGCCGGCGGCTCGCCCTGGGCGGCCCGCCGCGTGGGCCACGGCACCATCCAGGAGGTCGTCCGCAAGACGCTCCTCACGTACTGGAACACGGTCGCCTTCCAGGCCCTGTACGCCCGCACGTCCGCCTGGGCGCCGAGCGAGGCCGACCCGGCCCCGGCCGACCGCCCGGTGCTGGACCGCTGGCTGCTGTCCGAACTGCACGCCCTCACCGACCAGGTGACCCAGGCGCTGGAGAACTACGACACCCAGCGGGCCGGCAAGCTGCTGTCCGCGTTCGTCGACGACCTCTCCAACTGGTACGTCCGCCGCTCCCGCCGCCGCTTCTGGCAGGGCGACAAGGCCGCGCTGCGCACCCTGCACGAGGTCGTGGAGACGGTGACCAAGCTCATGGCCCCGCTCACCCCGTTCATCACCGAGCAGGTGTGGCAGGACCTGATCGTTCCCGTCACGCCGGGCGCGCCGGAGTCGGTGCACCTGTCCTCGTGGCCGGAGGCGGACCTGTCCGCCGTCGACCCGGAGCTGTCCCGCCAGATGGCGCTGGTGCGCCGCCTGGTGGAGCTGGGCCGTGCCACGCGCGCCGAGTCGGGCGTCAAGACGCGTCAGCCGCTGCGGCGGGCGCTGATCGCGGCGGCCGGTTTCGACGCCCTCGACCCGGCCCTGCACACCCAGATCACGGAGGAGCTGAACGTCGAGTCGCTGGCGCTGCTGTCCGAGGTGGGCGGCTCGCTGGTGGACACCACGGCCAAGGCCAACTTCCGCGCGCTGGGCAAGCGGTTCGGCAAGCGGGTCCAGGACGTGGCCAAGGCGGTCGCGAACGCGGACGCCGCCGCGCTGTCCCTGGCCCTGCGCGAGGGCACGGCCTCGGTGGAGGTCGACGGCGAGACGATCACCCTCTCCCCGGACGAGGTGATCATCACGGAAACCCCGCGCGAGGGCTGGTCGGTGGCGTCCGACGCGGGCGCCACGGTCGCCCTGGACCTGGAGATCACCGAGGAGCTGCGCCGCGCCGGTCTGGCCCGTGACGCGATCCGGCTGATCCAGGAGGCCCGCAAGAACAGCGGCCTGGACGTGGCCGACCGGATCGCCCTGCGCTGGACGTCGGACGACGCCGCCACGGGGGCCGCGCTGACGGAGCACGCGGAGCTGATCGCCGACGAGGTGCTCGCCACGGACTTCGCCCGGGGCGAGGCGGACGACACCTACGGCGCCCCGTTCACGGACGAGGGCCTGTCCCTGACGTTCCGTCTGCGCAAGGCGTAATCACCGTCACACACCGGAAGGCCCGGTGCCCTGGAGATCGTCTCCGGGGCACCGGGCCTTCGGCGTTGCGTGCGTCGGACATGTCCGCCGCATCCGAACAAACGGCGTGAACCATGGGGAACCGGCGGGAACACGCGTAGCACGAGGGCGGGGCCCCGGGTTGGTGAACCCGGGGCCCCGCCCTGAACGCTGCCGACTGCTACGCCGTACCCATGGCCGCGGGGGCCGTCAGTTGTCGTCCTCGTCGATCAGGAAGCCACGCATCGGCGACGGCGCCTGACCCATCGGCGAGGGGCCCTGCGGACGGACCGGAGCCATGGGCTGGGTCATCGCCGGCTGCATCTGCTGCTGACCGCCGTACGACGGGCCGGACTGGCCGTGGCCGCCGCCCATCCCCTGGTTGCCGCCGTAGGACGGGGCACCCGCGCCGGCCGGAGCCATCGAGGGCGCCGGGGACGGCGGCAGGGACGGAGCCGCGCTCGCGGGCTGACGCGGCGGGGCGAGCGAGTCGTCCGCCTGGGTCTCCAGCTGGCGCAGCTGCGACTCCAGGTAGGACTTCAGCCGCGTGCGGTACTCGCGCTCGAAGCCGCGCAGGTCCTCGACCTTGCGCTCCAGCGTGGCGCGGGCGGACTCCAGGGAGCCCATCGCGACGCGGTGCTTCTCCTGCGCGTCCCGCTCCAGGGCGTCGGCCTTGGCACGGGCGTCACGCTCGAGGCCCTCGGCACGCGAACGCGCCTCGCCCACGATCTTGTTGGCCTCGGAACGGGCCTCCGCGATCGCCTGGTCGGCGGTCTGCTGGGCCAGCGACAGGACACGCGCGGCGCTGTCGCCACCGGGACCCTGCTGACCGGGCATACCGGGGCCGCCCATGGGACCGCCCATCGGGCCGCCAGGGCCCATCTGCCCCTGCATCGGGCCGCCCTGGCCCATCGGCCCGGGACCCTGGCCCATGGGGCCGGGACCCTGCGGGCCGCCCTGTCCGCCGGGGCCGGCGGGCAGCTGAGGAGCACCGCTCGGCAGCTGGGGCGGGCCACCCATGGGGCCGCCCATCTGCTGCTGCGGCGGGCCCGATATGCCGGCGGGCACCGGAGCGCCGGGACCTCGCATGCCCTGCTGGGGCATGCCGGGAGGCGGACCCTGCTGTTGCTGCTGGTCCTGCTGCTCCGGAGGCTTGCGCATGTTCTGCTGGTTCTGCGCCGCGGCGCGCGTGGCCGCGGCCAGCTTGGCGCGCAGGTCCTCGTTCTCGCGCAGCAGGCGCGTCAGTTCGGCTTCGACCTCGTCGAGGAAGGCATCGACCTCGTCCTCGTCATAGCCTTCTCGGAGGCGGACGGTCGTGAACTGCTTGTTCCGCACGTCCTCGGGGGTCAACGGCATCTCTTCACCTCAACGTAGTCATCGGCAGTCGGCAAGACCGTATCGTCCACAGTCACCTCGCGAGATTGCCCACGATCGAGATGAGGATGTAGACGATGATCATCAGTACGAAGAAGGACAGGTCGAGCGCCACGCCCCCGAGACGCAGCGGCGGGATGAACCGCCGCAGAAGCTTCAGCGGTGGATCGGTGACAGTGTAGGTGGCCTCCAGGACGACCACCATCGCCTTGCCGGGTTGCCATGAGCGGGCGAACTGGAACACGTAATCCATGACCAAACGGAAGATCAGCACGATGAGGAACACCATCAGCGCGATGTAGATCACCTGCGCGAACACGCTCATGGCCTGCTTTTCCCTCTCCCCTGTGCCGCTCTTGTCCGGTCCTGCGTCTCAGCTCTGGTTGAAGAACCCGCCCTCTGCGATGCGGGCCTTGTCCTCCGCCGTGACATCGACGTTAGCAGGCGACAACAGGAACACCTTCTGCGTCACCCGCTCGATGCTGCCGTGAAGACCAAACACCAAACCGGCCGCAAAGTCGACAAGTCGCTTCGCGTCTGTGTCATCCATCTCAGTCAAATTCATGATCACCGGGGTGCCCTCACGGAAGTGTTCCCCGATGGTACGGGCCTCGTTGTAGGTCCGGGGGTGAAGCGTGGTGATCCGGTAAGGCTCTCGTTCCGACACGACCTTGGGCATGATCACCGGTGCGTTCTTCTCCAGGCTGGCGCGTTCTTGTGTGATGGATGCCACGGGCGCGATCCGCGCCGGGCGTGGCGATTCCGCGGGCAGCGAAGCGGAACGGGACACCGGTTCGCGGGGCGCGGGCGGGTGGACGACTCGTACCTCTTCGTCCCTTTGGGGCTGATGTGTTCCGTGGGACTGGTGCGACGGCTCGTGCCGCCGGTGGTCCCGCTCCGGCTCCGGGTCGAGTTCCGGTTCGAAATCGTCGTCTGGGTCGAATCCGCGGCCGTCGTACCCATCGTCCTCCACGAGGCCGAGGTAGACCGCCATCTTGCGCATCGCGCCGGCCATGCTCCGAGTCCTCCGCTCTGTGGTGGATCCGCTGACGACCGCCAAGTGCCCGCGATCCACTGGGTCCTTGCTCCGCCGTTGGGCGGAAATGACCATATTTTCTGCTGTGGTCCGACTTCTTGGCGACGTTACCCGAGCCTGGGGCGGACTCCGAGTACCGCACTGCCGACGCGCACATGTGTCGCTCCGGCGGCCACGGCCTGTTCGAGATCCGCACTCATCCCTGCCGACACCATGTTCGCAGCCGGATGGGTCCGGCGCAGGTCGGTCGACAAATCCATCAACCGCTCGAACGCCGCCTGTTGGCGGCCTGCGTACCCCCCGGTGAGCGGCGCGACGGTCATCAGGCCGTCCAGCCGCAGCCCTTCGGCCCCGGCCACCAGGTCGGCCAGCTCCGCGACGCCCGAGGGCGCCACGCCGCCGCGCTCGCCCCGGCCGTCGGCGCCGGCGTCGAACGCCACCTGGACGAGGCAGCCGACCTCACGCCCGGCCCGGACGGCCTCCTTGGAGAGCGCCGACACAAGACGGGCACGATCGACAGACTGCACGACATCGGCATAACCGACCACCGAACGCACCTTGTTGGTCTGAAGTTGACCGACGAAATGCCATACAAGGGGCAGATCCGCGCAGGCCGCCGCCTTCGGGGCGGCGTCCTGGTCGCGGTTCTCGGCGACGTGCCGCACGCCGAGTCCGGAGAGGACGCGCACGTCGCTCGCGGGCCAGGTCTTGGTGACCACGATGAGCGTCACCTCGTCGCGTCCGCGACCGGCCGCGTCGCACGCGGCGGCGATCCGCTCCTCCACTCTCGCCAGGTTCGCGGCGAGTTCTTCCTCACGGTCCGTCATGTCCTTGGGTCCAACCACACATAACTCGCGAGCCGCCCGGTGGTGCGGTCGCGACGGTACGAGAAGTGATCGTCCGACTCCCGTGTGCACACGGGCGAGCGCCCGGCGCCGACGACGCCCAGCCGCTCGAGTTGCGCGTGCACACCCGCGACGACGTCGACCGCCGGGGTGCCCCAGCCGGTCTCGGCGTACGCCGCCGGCTCGACGGCGGCCACGTCGGCGCGCATCTGCTCCGGCACCTCGTAGCACCGGCCGCACACCGCGGGCCCGGTGCGCGCGACGATCCGGGCGGGGTCGGCGCCCAGGCCGGTCATGGCCCGCACCGCGGCCGGGACCACCCCGGCGACCAGTCCGGGCCGGCCCGCGTGCGCCGCGGCGACGACACCCGCGACGGGGTCGGCCAGCAGCACCGGCACGCAGTCGGCGGTGAGCACGGCGAGGGCGAGTCCGCGCCGTGCGGTGACGATCGCGTCCACCTCGGGCACCGGACGGTCACCCCACGGCTCGTCGACGACGACCGCGTCGGCCCCGTGCACCTGGTTCATCCAGACCACGCGGGCCGGGTCCACGCCGAGCGCCCTGGCAGCCAGCTCCCGGTTGGCGCGCACCTTCTCCGGGTCGTCCCCGACCGCGCCCCCGAGGTTGAGCTCCTCATACGGAGCGGCGCTCACCCCGCCCCACCGGTCGGTGAAGCCGAAGTGCGCGCCGCTCACGCTCTCGCGCTGTCCTATCACTTCAGGAAGTCCGGGACGTCCAGTTCCTCGGCCGCGCTGTCGTAGCTCCGGGACGGCGGGACGGGCGGCTGGACAGCCGGGATGTCGGCCACGGGCTCGGGCGCCGGGGCCGGCTCCGGGTCCTCCTTCGGCGTGACGCTGCCGAGCGAGCCGAAGGACGGGCGGCTCTCCGGGCGGCCCGCCGGGGCGGGCTCCTCGCGCTTGACCGAGGAGGAGCCGAGGACGTTGTCCCGCTTGGCGGGCGGCTGGCCGCCGTCGAAGCCGGCGGCGATGACGGTGACCCGCACCTCGTCGCCGAGGGCGTCGTCGATCACGGCGCCGAAGATGATGTTGGCCTCCGGGTGGGCGGCCTCGCTGACCAGCTGGGCGGCCTCGTTGATCTCGAAAAGGCCGAGGTCGGAGCCGCCGGAGATGGAGAGCAGGACCCCGCGGGCGCCGTCGATGGACGCCTCCAGCAGCGGGGAGGAGATGGCCATCTCGGCCGCGGCCACCGCGCGGTCGTCGCCGCGGGCCGAGCCGATGCCCATGAGGGCCGAACCGGCCTCGGACATGACCGACTTGACATCGGCGAAGTCGAGGTTGATGAGGCCGGGGGTGGTGATGAGGTCGGTGATGCCCTGGACACCGGAGAGCAGGACCTGGTCGGCCGACTTGAAGGCGTCGAGAACCGACACCTGGCGGTCCGAGATGGACAGCAGCCGGTCGTTGGGGATCACGATGAGGGTGTCGACCTCTTCGCGGAGCTCCGCGATGCCGTCCTCGGCCTGGTTCGCGCGGCGCCGTCCCTCGAAGGTGAACGGGCGCGTGACCACGCCGATGGTGAGGGCCCCGAGGGAGCGGGCGATGTTGGCCACGACGGGCGCGCCGCCGGTGCCGGTGCCGCCGCCTTCACCGGCCGTCACGAAGACCATGTCGGCCCCCTTGAGGACCTCCTCGATCTCCTCGCGGTGGTCCTCGGCGGCCTTGCGGCCGACGGCCGGGTTCGCTCCGGCGCCGAGTCCGCGGGTGAGTTCACGGCCGACGTCGAGCTTGACGTCGGCGTCGCTCATCAACAGCGCCTGCGCGTCGGTGTTGATGGCGATGAACTCGACGCCCTTGAGACCGACCTCGATCATCCGGTTGATGGCATTGACACCACCGCCGCCGACACCGATGACTTTGATGACTGCGAGGTAGTTCTGCGGTGCTGCCACGTCGAAGGCCTCTCGCCTCGAGTTACGTGTCGCCGGGGCGCCGGAGCAACTGCTGCCCCCGCGATCCGACGACTGATGCCGAATGGGACGGTCCGTAGCGCCGACCCGAACCCTAACGTTGAAGTTTAGGGTTACCAGTGTGTCTGTTCCCTGGAGTCTTCTGAACAGGACACTAAGTCGACACGTGGCGCACGTTCAACGAACACGCCGAACCTCCCGTTTTTCTTTTCACCCTATGTGATCAGCCGTGTCGCTGCCCAACCAGGGTCCTGGCCTGCGCAGATGTGCGTCAACTCCCTGATGACGCCGGGGCGCTGGGAACACTGACGTCGAAGTGCCGTGCGTCCGGCTCCGCTTTCATCAGCGCGGTGAGGGCACGCGCCTTCTGCGCCCCCTTCTCACTGCTGCCCCAGTCGACGGTACGGCCGTCCGTGAGTTCCAGCGAGACGGCGTCGTAGGAACGGACCTTGACGCTGCGCGTCTTCGAAGCGAGGGACTCGGGGACGGCGCCGGCCACGCGTACCGCCTCCCGCACCAGACGGTCCTCGCCGAAACGCCGGAGGCTGGCCGCCGCGGAACCGGAACGGGAGAGATCCATCTTCAGCTCGGGTACCCCCTCGGGGGCCTTCGACACGGTCGCGAAACGGACGCCGTCGTCGTCCACTTCGACGAACTCGCCGCCCTGGTGGACGAGGAGGACGGGGGTGCGTTCGGTGACCCGGAGCTTGATCTCGTCGGGCCAGGCGCGGACCACCTCGACGGTGTCGATGCGGGGCAGCGTCTTGGCGGCGCGCCTCTCGATGGCCCCGGTGTCGACCGAGACGAGCTGCTCCCCGAGCGGCACGTCGGCCGCCTTCCGGACCTGGTCCGGTGTCAGGACGTCCGTCCCGGACACCGAGACCCGCTCGACGCGGACCAGGTCGGAGCCGTACAGCAGCCAGAAGGCGCCGCTGCCGAGGAACAGCAGGGCGACCGTCGATGTGATGATCAGACGAAGACGTCGTCGCCGTACGGCTCGTACGGGCGGCGGGCCGGACGACTCCCGCTTGCGTTCACCGCGCTCGGCGGTCGTCGATCCGGCCACGCTCCCTGCCTTCCGTCACATGCCTCTACCTGTGGGCACGGGCGGCGACCGCCTCGTACACCATGCCGACGAGCAGCTCGTCGGCGTCCCGGCGGCCGAACTCGCTCGCGGCGCGGGACATCTCGTACAGCCGGTGCGGGTCGGCGAGCACGGGCAGCACGTTCTGCTGGATCCACTCCGGCGTCAGCTCCGCGTCGTCGACCAGCATTCCGCCGCCCGCCTTCACCACCGGCTGGGCGTTGAGCCGCTGTTCGCCGTTGCCGATGGGCAGCGGGACGTAGGCGGCCGGGAGTCCGACGGCGGAGAGCTCGGCGACGGTCATCGCGCCCGCGCGGCAGAGCATCATGTCCGCCGCCGCGTACGCGAGGTCCATCCGGTCCAGGTAACTTACCGGGATGTACGGGGGCATGCCCGGCATCTGCTGCACCTGCGGCAGTTCGTTCTTCGGGCCGACCGCGTGCAGGATCTGGATGCCCGCCTGCTGCAGCCACGGGGCGACCTGCTGGACGACCTCGTTGAGCCGGCGGGCGCCCTGCGAGCCGCCGGAGACCAGCAGCGTCGGCAGGTTGGGGTCGAGCCCGAACGCGGCGCGCGCCTCGGGGCGCACGGCGGCCCGGTCGAGGGTGGCGATGGTGTGCCGCAGCGGGATGCCGATGTAGCGCGCGTTGCGCAGCTTGCTGTCCGGGGTGGCGACGGCGACCTGGGCGGCGTACCGGGACCCGATCTTGTTGGCCAGGCCGGGGCGGGCGTTGGCCTCGTGGATGACGATCGGCACGCCGAGGCGCTTGGCCGCGAGGTAGCCGGGCAGCGCGACGTAACCGCCGAAGCCGACCACGACGTCGGCCCGGGTGCGCTCCAGGATCTGCTCGGTCGCCTTGATGGTGCCGCGCAGCCGGCCCGGAACGGTGATCAGCTCGGGGGTCGGCTTGCGTGGCAGCGGGACGGCGGGGATCAGCGCCAGTTCGTACCCGCGCTCGGGTACGAGACGGGTCTCCAGGCCGCGCTCCGTGCCCAGGGCCGTGATGCCCACGGACGGATCCTGCCTGCGCAGCGCGTCCGCGAGGGCGAGCGCGGGCTCGATGTGGCCCGCGGTTCCTCCGCCGGCGAGTACGACATGCACCGAAATTCACCGCTCTCCGGACGAACGCGCCCCCGGGGCACGCCGTCGCATCGTGTTCCATCTCCGGGGCCGCTGAGAACCCCCGATCCGCTTTCTACCAAAGCGGGGTTGCCGCATCGCAAGCGCCATCCGCGCAGCGGGGTCCTCACGCGCGAAGGCGATGAGCAGCCCGATGGCGAACATGGTCGGCAGCAGGGCGGACCCGCCGTAGGAGAACAGCGGGAGCGGGACTCCGGCGATCGGCAGCAGACCGAGCACCGCACCGATGTTGATCACGGCCTGCGCCGTGATCCAGGTGGTCACGCCTCCCGCGGCATACCTGACGAAGGGGTCCTCCGTGCGTCCGGCCACGCGGATACCCGCATAGCCTAGAGCGGCGAACAGGGCGAGCACCGACAGCGTCCCCGCCAGGCCCAGTTCCTCACCGGTGACGGCGAAAATGAAGTCCGTGTGCGCTTCGGGCAGTTCACCCCATTTCTCCAGACTCGCCCCGAGTCCGGAACCGAAGATCCCGCCGGAGGCCAGGGCGTAGATGCCGTGCACGGCCTGCCAGCAGTCGACCGGGCCGGTCTGCGGCTCGGTGGCGCCGAGACAGGCGAGCCGGGCCATGCGGTTCTCGCTGGTGCGGATGAGGATCGCGCCGAGCAGCGCGGCGACCGCCAGCACCCCGGCGAACAGCCGGGTCGGGGCGCCCGCCAGCCACAGCAGGCCGAAGAGGATCGCGGTGAGGATGATGGCGGTGCCCATGTCGCCGCCGAGCATGATCAGCCCGAGCAGCATGAACGCGGCCGGCACCAGCGGCACCAGCATGTGCTTCCACTGGGTCAGCAGCCGCTTGTCCTGTTTGCGGGCGAGCAGGTCGGCGCCCCACAGCACCAGCGCCAGCTTGCCGAACTCGCTGGGCTGGAGCTGGAAACTGCCGCCGAGCGCGAGCCAGTTCTGGTTGCCGTTGACCGCGACTCCTATCCCCGGCACCTGCACCAGGGCCATCAGGAAGACGGCCCCCGCGAGGATGGGGTAGGCGAGCGCCCGGTGCAGCTTCACCGGCATCCGGGACGCCACCAGCAGCAGCACGGCGCCGATCACGGCGGCCAGCAGTTGCTTGCGGAAGAAGTACGACCCCGGCAGCGACATCTGCAGCGCCGTGATCTGGGACGCCGAGTAGACCATCACCAGACCCAGCACGGTGATCAGCAGACTGCCGCCGAGGATGACGTAGTACGCGGTCAGCGGCCGGTCCCAGGCCCTGCGCGCCCGGGGCACCAGGGTGCGCAGGGGGTTCTCGCGCGGGGGGCGGGGCGCGACGGGGGGCCGGGCGGCCCGCTGGACGGGCGGCCGGCCGGTACGGCTACTGGACATCACGACCTCCGCGGTACGCCGGCCAACAGGTCTCGGACGGTCCCACGCGTCCCTCCCAAGGTCGCCCGGCGCCGGGGCGGCCGGGGTCAGGCGCCGAGCTCGCGCACCGCCTGTGCGAACGCGTCACCGCGCTTGTTGTAGTTGGCGAACATGTCCATCGAGGCGCAGGCCGGGGCCAGCAGCACCGTGTCACCGGGGCGTGCCAGCCGCCGCGCCTCCTGGACGGCCTGGAGCATCGCCCCAGTGTCGGTCCGCTCGAGGTCGACCACGGGGACTTCCGGGGCGTGTCGCGCGAGGGCTTCACGGATCAGGGCGCGGTCCCGGCCGATCAGCACGGCGCCGCGCAGCCGCTGCGCCGCCCCGGCGACGAGTTCGTCGAAGGTGGCGCCCTTGGCGAGTCCGCCGGCGATCCACACGACGGAGTCGTACGCCGCCAACGAGGCCTGGGCGGCATGCGTGTTGGTGGCCTTGGAGTCGTCGACGTACGCCACGCCGTCCACGTCCGCCACGTGCGCGATGCGGTGGGCGTCCGGGGTGAAGTTCCGCAGCCCTTCCCGCACGGCGCTCGCGGGCACCCCGTAGGCGCGCGCGAGGGCCGCCGCGGCAAGGGCGTTGGCGATGTTGTGCGGGGCGGCCGGCTTCACGTCGGCGACCTCGGCGAGCTCCTGGGCGTTCTTCTGCCGGTTCTCCACGAACGCGCGGTCGACCAGGAGGCCCTCGACGACGCCGAGTTGGGAGGGGCCGGGGGTGCCGAGGGTGAAGCCGACGGCGCGGCAGCCCTCCTCGACGTCGGCCTCGCGGACGAGGTCCTCGGTGGCCTTGTCGGCGGTGTTGTAGACGCAGGCGACGCGGTTGCCCTCGTAGATGCGGCCCTTGTCCTTCGCGTACGCCTCCATGGAGCCGTGCCAGTCGAGGTGGTCGGGCGCCAGATTGAGGACGGCGGCGGAGTGGGCGCGCAGCGAGGGCGCCCAGTGGAGCTGGTAGCTGGACAGCTCCACGGCGAGCACGTCGTACTCCTCGTCGCCGAGTACCGCGTCGAGGAGGGAGACGCCGATGTTGCCGACGGCGGCGGTGCGCAGGCCGGCCGCCTCCAGGATGGAGGCGAGCATCTGCACGGTGGTGGTCTTGCCGTTGGTGCCGGTGACCGCGAGCCAGTCCGCCGCCCCGGGCTTCCTGAGCCGCCAGGCGAGTTCGACGTCGCCCCACACCGGCACCCCGGCCGCGTCCGCCGCCGCGAACAGCGGCTTGTCCGGCTTCCAGCCGGGCGCGGTGACGATCAGCTCGGTGCCGTCGGGCAGGGTGTCGCCGTCCCCGAGGCGGACGGTGACGCCGAGCGCCTCCAGTTCCGCGGCCTGTTCGCGGGCCCGGGCGTCGTCGCCGTCGTTGACGACGGTGACCTTCGCGCCGAGTCCGTGGAGCGCCTTGGCCGCGGGGACGCCGGAGACGCCGAGTCCCGCGACGGTGACGTGCTTGCCCTGCCAGTCGGTCACTTGTCCGCTGCCCATCCCGCGTAGAAGAGGCCGAGTCCGACGATCACACAGATGCCCTGGATGATCCAGAAGCGGACCACCACAAGGACCTCGGACCAGCCTTTGAGTTCGAAGTGGTGCTGGAGCGGCGCCATCCGGAAGACCCGCTTACCGGTGAGCCGGAACGAGCCGACCTGGATGACCACCGACATGGTGATGAGGACGAACAGGCCGCCGAGGATGGCGAGCAGCAGCTCGGTGCGGGAGCAGATCGCGAGACCCGCGAGCACACCGCCGAGCGCCAGCGAACCGGTGTCGCCCATGAAGATCTTGGCCGGGGAGGTGTTCCACCACAGGAAGCCCAGGCAGGAACCCATCAGCGCGGAGGCCACCACGGCGAGGTCCAGCGGGTCGCGCACCTCGTAGCAGGCGCCCGGGTTGGTCAGCGTCTCGCCGTTGGCGCAGGACTCCTGGAACTGCCAGACGCCGATGAAGGTGTAGGCGCCGAAGACGAGCACGGAGGCGCCGGTGGCCAGACCGTCCAGGCCGTCGGTGAGGTTCACGCCGTTCGACATCGCGAGGATCATGAACAGCGCCCAGATCACGAACAGCACCGGGCCGATGGTCCAGCCGAAGTCCGTGATGAACGACAGCTTCGTGGAGGCGGGGGTCTGCCCGCGGGAGTCCGCGAACTGCAGGGACAGCACCGCGAAGGCGACACCGACGATCAGCTGGCCGGCCATTTTCGCCTTGGCCCGCAGACCCAGCGAACGCCGCTTGACGATCTTGATGTAGTCGTCGAGGAAGCCGACCAGGCCCATGCCGACCATCAGGCCCAGCACCAGCACGCCGGAGTACCGCGGCGACTCGCCGCTGATCACCTTGGAGAGGAAGTAGGCGGCGACCGTCGACAGGATGAAGGCGATGCCGCCCATCGTCGGCGTACCGCGCTTGCTGGCGTGCTCGCGCGGGCCGTCGTCGCGGATGTACTGCCCGTATCCCTTGCGGGCGAGCAGCTTGATCAGCAGCGGCGTGCCGATCAGGGTCAGGAAAAGGCCAATGACTCCTGCGAACAGGACCTGATTCATCATCGGGCGGCGACCTCACCCTCGGCACCGGTCTCGAGCAGCGCCTGCGCCACGCTCTCGAGCCCGACCGAACGGGACGCCTTCACGAGTACGACATCCCCCGGGCGCAATTCGCTGCGCAACAGGTCGACCGCCGCCTGTGCGTCGGACACGTGCACCGACTCCTCACCCCACGAACCCTCGTTATATGCGCCCAGTTGCAGCCAGGCGGCTTCCCTGCCCCCGACCGCGACGAGCTTGCTGACGTTGAGCCGGACGGCGAGCCGTCCGACCGCGTCGTGCTCGGCGAGCGCCTCGTCCCCGAGCTCGGCCATCTTGCCGAGCACCGCCCACGTGCGTCCCCCTTTCGCCCGTGAGGCTTCGCCCATCGCCGCCAGCGCACGCAGCGCGGCCTTCATGGACTCGGGGTTCGCGTTGTAGGCGTCGTTGACGACCGTCACGCCGTCCGGTCGCTCGGTGACCTCCATGCGCCAGCGGGAGAGGGAGCCCGCCTCGGAGAGCGCGCGGGCGATCTCGTCTGCGGACATGCCCAACTCGTGGGCGACGGCGGCCGCGGCGAGCGCGTTCGACACGTGATGCTCACCGTACAGGCGCATGGTCACATCGCTTGCACCGGAGGGTGTGTGAAGCCTGAAGGAGGGCTGTCCGCTGTCCGTGAGTCGCACGTTCTCGGCGGAGACGTCCGCTTCGCCGGACTCTCCGAAAAGGATCACCTTCGCCTTCGTACGGGAGGCCATGGCGCGGACGTAGGGGTCGTCCGCGTTGAGGACCGCGACACCGCCCTCCTCGGCCGGGGGGAGGGACTCCACGAGTTCGCCCTTGGCCTGGGCGATCTGCTCGCGGCCGCCGAACTCGCCGATGTGGGCGGAGCCGACGTTCAGCACGAGACCGATCCTCGGCGGCGTCAGCCCGGTGAGGTAGCGGATGTGGCCGATGCCGCGCGCACCCATCTCCAGCACGAGGAACTTCGTCTCCTCGGTGGCGGTGAGCGCGGTCAGCGGCAGCCCGATCTCGTTGTTGAGGGAGCCGGGGGTGAAGACGGTCGGCGCCTTGCTCCGCAGCACCTGGGCGATCAGGTCCTTGGTGCTGGTCTTGCCGGCCGACCCGGTGAGGGCGACGAGGGTGGCGCCGAGCCGGGCGACGACGTGCCGGGCGAGGGCGCCGAGGGCGGCCTGGACGTCCTCCACGACGATCGCGGGCACCCCGACCGGCCGGGAGGCGAGCACGGCGACCGCGCCCGCCTCGACGACCTGGGCCGCGAAATCGTGGCCGTCCACGCGCTCGCCGACGAAGGCGACGAAGAGGCTGCCCGGACCCGCCTCCCGCGAGTCCCGGACCACCTCGCCGGTGACCAGGACGGAGGGGTCCGGTATGTCGTGCGTCTGCCCGCCGACGACTTCTGCGATCTCGGCGAGGGAGAGGGCGATCACAAGTTCATCCCTGGGTCTTCTTGATTGCTTCGCGAAGCACCTGGCGGTCGTCGAACGGACGCACCACCCCGGCGATGTCCTGTCCCAGCTCGTGGCCCTTGCCGGCGACCAGCACGGTGTCGCCGGGCTCGGCCCGGGCGACGGCGGCGGCGATCGCGGCGGCGCGGTCCTCGAAGACCTGGACCTCGCCGCGCTGGTGGGCGGGCACCGAGGCCGCGCCCTGGAGCATCGCGGCGAGGATCGCCAGCGGGTCCTCGGAGCGGGGGTTGTCGGAGGTCAGTACGGCGGTGTCGGCGAGCCGCGCGGCGGCCGCGCCCATCGGCTCCCGCTTGGTGACGTCACGGTCGCCGCCGCAGCCGAGCACCACGTGCACCCGGCCCTCGGTGACCTTGCGCAGGGCGCGCAGCACCGACTCCACGGCGTCCGTCTTGTGGGCGTAGTCCACGACCGCCAGGTACGGCTGGCCCACGTCGACGCGCTCCAGACGGCCGGGCACGCCCGGCACGGCGGCGACGCCGTCGGCGGCGGCCTGCGGGTCGAGTCCGGCGGCGGCCAGCGCGACGATCGCGGCCAGGGAGTTGGCCACGTTGAACGGGCCGGGCAGCGGCGAGCGGGCGGTGATCCGCTCGCCCCCCGGCCCGACCACGGTGAACGTCGAGTCCAGCGGGCCGACGTGGACGTCCTCGGCGCGCCAGTCGGCGTCCGGGTGCCCCTCGGCGGAGTAGGTGACGACCGGGACGCCGGCCTCCTTGACCAGGCGGCGGCCGTACTCGTCGTCCACGTTGACCACGCCGAGCCGGCTGCGGGCGGGCGTGAACAGCTGCGCCTTGGCCTGGAAGTAGTCCTCCATCCCGGAGTGGAACTCCATGTGCTCCGGGCTGAGGTTGGTGAAGACGGCGATGTCGAAGACGCAGCCGTCGACCCGGCCGAGGACCAGGGCGTGGCTGGAGACCTCCATGGCCACGGCCTCGGTGCCGCGCTCGCGCATGACCGCGAACAGCGCCTGGAGGTCGGTGGCCTCGGGCGTGGTGCGCTCGGACTTGATGCGCTCGTCGCCGATGCGCATCTCGACCGTGCCGATCAGTCCCGTGCTGCGGACGGTCCGCAGACCGCCCTCGACGAGGTAGGCGGTGGTGGTCTTGCCGGAGGTGCCGGTGATGCCGATCTGGAGCAGATCGCGACCGGGGTGGCCGTAGATGGTGGCGGCCAGTTCGCCCATCCGCGCCCGCGGGTCGTCCACCACCAGGGCGGGCAGCCCGGTCGCGGCGACGCGTTCGGCGCCCGCCGGGTCGGTGAGCACCGCGGCGGCGCCGAGTCCGGCGGCCTGGGTGACGAAGTCGGCGCCGTGGACGCGGGCGCCGGGGAGCGCGGCGTACAGGTCCCCGGGCCGGACGGCGCGCGAGTCATGGGTGATGCCCGTGACCTCGGCGGTCTGCGCGGGTGCGGGGACACCCAGCTGACCGGCGAGTTCCGCGAGAGATGTGGCGGAGACCTGGTCCGGACGGGGCGGCCCCGGATATGTCACGGGTTGGCCCTTCTGGGTGGTTTGGGACTGATCAGCGTGTGGCACGGCGGTGAGCGTACCGGGCGTACCGCTCGGCGGGCCAAGCGAGGGGCCGCGGGGGCTCTGGTTCCCGGGGTCGGGGGTGATCGTTGTCACGAGGTGGTTCCTGGTGGCTCGGTGCTCGGTACGGGGTCAGGGCTTGAAGGTGACCGGCAGGGCGGCGGGGGCGGCGCCGGTGGGCGGGACCTGGAGGGTCTTCAGGGAGAACTCCATGACCTGCTTGAAGACGGGGCCGCAGATCTGGCCGCCGAAGTAGCTGCCCCGGGTGGCGTTCTGGATGACGCAGTAGACGGTGATCCGGGGCTTGTCGGCGGGCGCGAACCCGGCGAAGGACGAGGTGTATCCGTGGTACTTGCCGGTGGCCGGATCCACGCGGTTCGCCGTACCGGTCTTGCCCGCGACCCGGTACCCCGGGATGCGCGCCTTGGTGCCGGTGCCCTCCTCGTCGTCGACGACCGACTCCAGCATCTGCGCGAGGGTCTTCGCCGTCTTCTCGCTGACGACCCGTGTCTTCTCGGGCTCGGGGGCGGGCGTGAAGCGCCCGTCGGGGCCCTTGGAGCCGCGGACGAGGGTGGGCTCGACGCGGACGCCGCCGTTGGCGATGGTCGAGTAGACGGAGGCGGCCTGCATGGCGTTGATGGACACGCCCTGGCCGAAAGGAATCGTGTACTGCTGCGAGGTGGACCACTGGTCCGGCGGGGCCAGGATGCCCTTGGTCTCGCCCGGGAAGCCCAGCCCGGTGTGGCTGCCGAGGCCGAACTCGCGCAGGTAGTCGTACAGCACCTTGTTGGCCTGGGACTGAGTTCTGCCGAGCTGGCCGGTGGCGAGGATCGTGCCGATGTTGCTGGACTTGGCGAGGACGCCGTTGAGCGTCAGGTACCAGGTCGGGTGGTCGATGTCGTCCTTGAACAGCCGGTCGCCGCGGTGCAGCCGGTTGGGCACCACGACATGGGTGCCGGGGGTGGCGACGTTCTCCTCCAGCACGGCCGCCATGGACAGCACCTTGGCCGTGGAGCCCGGTTCGAAGGCGTCCTGGAGGGCCGCGTTGCCGAGCGTCCTGGGGTCGGCGTGGGACAGGTCGTTGGGGTCGAAGCCCGGGGCGTTGGCCATGGCCAGGACCTCGCCGGTGCGGGTGTCCTGCACGATGACGTAGCCGCGGTCGGCCGCGGACTCCTCCACCTGCTTGCTGATGGCGTTCTGCGCCGCCCACTGGATGTCGCGGTCGATGGTGAGCTCGATGTCGTCGCCGGGCACGGCCGGGGTCTCCGTGGAGCCGGCGGTGGGCACCAGACGGCCGCCGGACTGGGCGTAGCGGATCTTGCCCTCCTCGCCGGCCAGCCGCTCCTCGAGCTGGAGCTCGACGCCGCCGCTGCCCTTGCCCTCGGCGTTGACCCAGCCCAGTATCCCGGCGGCGAGCTCGTTGTTCGGGTACACGCGCTTGCTGGTGGGCACGGAGAAGACGCCGGCCAGCACGTTCACGGTCGACGTGTCGGTCTCGGCCTTGGTGGCCAGGGCGGCCTTGAGGTCCTTGATCTGGTTCCAGACCTGCGGGGTCTGCCGCCCGGCCAGCTTGACGTAGCGCAGCGACGGGTTGTCCGGCCGCAGCTTGCGGACCAGGTCCTCCTGGTCCGCGCCGAGGATGGGGGCGAGCAGCGCCGCGGCCTGCTCGGGCCCGTCGTCGATCTTCAGCTCGTCCGGGGCGAACATCGTGGGGTCGGCGGTGATGTCGTAGGCGTCCTCGCTGGTGGCGAGGGCCACGCCGTTGCGGTCGGTGATCTCGCCGCGCTCGGCGGCCAGCACCTGGCCCACGTAGCGGTTGCGCTCGGCCTTGCCGGCGTAGGTGCTCGCGTCGACGGCCTGGACCTGGACCAGGCGGACGACGAAGGCGAGCATGACGAGGGTGAGACCCACGCCGACCAGGCGCAGCCGGGGGCGCGGGCTGCCCAGCCGGATGGTCTTCGGGGCGCCGGGGCGCGGTCCGCCGGGCCGGCGGGCCGGGCGGGCGCCGGGGCCGGTGCGGCCGCGGGCGGCCGGACGGACGGGCCGGGCGGGTCCGGGCACCCGGCGGCGGGGCGGTTGCCTGTCGGACACTTCCGTCACCTGCCGGGGGTCGGGGCGTGCGGGGAACGGGGGGCGGCCTCCGGGGACGGCGGCGGGGCCGTCGCCGTGGCCAGCGCCTCGGGCGCGAGGACCAGGGGGGCGCGGGCGGCGGAGGCCGCGCTGGGCACGCCCTTGACCTTGCCGTCGGGGCCGAGGAAGGCGGGGTCGCCGCCGGGCACCATGCCGAGCTCGCGGGCGCGGCGCTGGAGGGCGTCGGGGGCGGAGTAGGCGTCGATGTCGCGCTGCAGGGCCTGCTCCTCGTCCGTGAGCTCCTTGGTCTCCCGCTGGAGGTCGTCGAGGCGGAACGCGCCCTCGCTGAGCGCGGAGTTCAGCACCAGCAGGCCGATCAGACCGCCGCCGAGGAGCAGGACCACGAGGAGCACGAAGGGGGTGCGGGCCGCCTGGGCGCGGCCGGTGGGCAGGAGGTGCGCGAGCCGGGCCGCCCTCCCCCGCAGCTCGGGCCGCCCCTTCAGTTCGGGTTTCCTGGTCACTCACGCTCCCCTGAGTTCGCTCGTCCCGCCCGTTCGCCCGGCCGCCGCCCGTCGCGGGGCCGGCCCGCGCCTCACCGCGGCCGCCTCACTCGACGTCCTCCCGGATGCGCTCCGCGCCGCGCAGCCGCGCGGGGGCCGCACGGCGGTTCTCGGCGATCTCCTCCTCGGTGGGAAGTTCGGCACCGCGCGTGAGCAGCTTGAGCCGCGGCTGGTACTGCTCGGGGACGACCGGGAGGCCGGGCGGGGCGGTGGTGGCGGCGCCCGCCGCGAACACCTGCTTGACCAGCCGGTCCTCCAGGGAGTGGTACGACAGCACGGCGATGCGGCCGCCGACGTCCAGGGCCTTCACGGCCGCCGGGACGGCCCGCTCCAGTACCGACAGCTCGCCGTTGACCTCGATCCGCAGGGCCTGGAAGGTGCGCTTGGCCGGGTTGCCGCCGGTGCGCTTGGCGGCCTGCGGCAGCGCGTCGCGGATCAGCTCGACCAGGCGGGCGCTGGTGGTGAAGGGCTCCTTCTCGCGCTCCCGGACGATGGCGGCCACGATCCGCTTGGCCTGCTTCTCCTCGCCGTAGGCGCGCAGGATGCGGACCAGCTCGCCGGGCGGGTAGGTGTTGAGGACCTCGGCGGCGCTGACGCCGGCCGTCTGGTCCATGCGCATGTCGAGGGGGGCGTCCTGGGCGTAGGCGAAGCCGCGGCCGGCCTCGTCGAGCTGCATCGAGGACACCCCGAGGTCGAACAGGATCCCCTGCACGCGCGGGATGCCGAGGCGGCCGAGGACGTCGGGGAGCTCGTCGTAGACGGCGTGCACCAGGGTGGCACGGTCGCCGAAGGGGGCGAGCCGCTCACCGGACAGGCGCAGCGCCTCCTTGTCGCGGTCCAGGGCGACGAGCCGGGCCTCGGGGAAGCGGCTGAGCAGCGCCTCGCTGTGGCCGCCGAGGCCGAGCGTGCAGTCGACGACCACCGCGCCGGGCCGCTCCAGGGCGGGCGCCAGCAGGTCCAGGCACCGCTGGAGCATCACCGGGACGTGTCGACTCTTGCTCAAGGGGCCCTCTCAGATCCGGCGTGACGCTCACGCACCGCCGGGTTCCCGCCCTCCCGGTGAGGGGGCGGCCGGCGCCGGCAGGCGTCGGCCGGGCGGCGGCGGGAGGAGGCCGAGCCGTACGTACGCGCCGCGCACGCGGGAGATCCCCTGGTCGCGGCCGGGGGATCCGGGGAAGTCACAGCGGCGGGCGGTCACGCCTCCCGCTCCGCGTCACTTTAGTCCACGGTCCGGCCCGGTCAATCAACCGGACTGCGCGTCGCGGCCCGCGCGGGTCAAGAGGCGGATCGGACACATCACCCGCAGGAAGGGGGTCACACCACTCCTATGGGTTACCTCACACCAAGGTTCGCTGACGTTCTTTGTCGCCTGTCACAACACGCCTCACGCCCCCGTGACCAGTACCGTCATGGGTATGACGACTTCTGCATCCGTACCCGCCGGTTCCGGAAACGCCTCGGCCGGAGCCGGCACCGTGACCGACCGTCTGATCGAAGCCAACGAGCGTTACGCGGCCGCGTTCACCGACCCCGGGATGGACGCCCGTCCCGTCCTCCACGTCGCGGTGGTGGCCTGCATGGACGCCCGTCTCGACCTGCACGACGCGCTGGGCCTGTCGCTCGGCGACTGCCACACCATCCGCAACGCGGGCGGCGTCGTCACGGACGACGTGATCCGTTCGCTGACCATCAGCCAGCGGGCGCTGGGCACGCGCAGCGTGGTCCTCATCCACCACACCAACTGCGGCCTGGAATCCCTCACCGAGGAGTTCCGGCACGACCTCGAGATGGAGGTGGGACAGCGTCCGGCGTGGGCCGTGGAGGCCTTCCGGGACGTGGACCAGGACGTCCGCCAGTCGATGCAGCGCGTGCGGACCTCGCCGTTCCTGCTGCACACCGACGACGTGCGCGGGTTCGTCTTCGACGTGAAGACGGGTCTGCTGCGCGAGGTGGACCCCGCCTGACCCCGCCGCCCGTCCCGGGACCGGCCGCACCCGGAGAGCCGTCGAACGTCGTAAGAGCTGACATATCGCTGTCAGTTGTCCACAGGCGAGTGACACGAAACGGTAACGGCGGCAAGAATGCGGAAGTGGTGTCACGCGGAACTTTTCCCGCGTGACGCCCGTGATTCGGGGTGGGCCGGTCCGCTGGGCAAGGGATCGGCCGGGACATGTGGGGAACCCCCCGCTTCATTGCGGAGCGCGGGAAAGGCCGAGGAGGGCCGGGTGACGACCTATGACGATCGTGCGAGCCATGGGGGCGCCCCCGACCGGGCATACGGGGCGGTCGGGGAGGACCTGACCGCCGTCGTGGAGCGCGTGCGCGGTTCGGTGGAAGGCGTGATCGAGGGGAAGCCCGAGGTCGTCCGGCTCTCGCTGACCGTGCTGCTCGCCGAGGGACATCTGCTCATCGAGGACGTCCCGGGCGTCGGCAAGACGATGCTGGCGAAGGCACTGGCGCGGTCGATCGACTGCTCGGTGCGGCGCATCCAGTTCACACCGGACCTGCTGCCCTCGGACATCACCGGCGTGTCCATCTGGGACCAGCAGCGCCGTGACTTCGAGTTCAAGCCGGGCGCCATCTTCGCCCAGATCGTGATTGGCGACGAGATCAACCGCGCCTCGCCGAAGACCCAGTCGGCGCTGCTGGAGTCGATGGAGGAGCGCCAGGTCACCATCGACGGCAAGACCTACGAACTGCCCAGCCCCTTCATGGTGGTGGCGACGCAGAACCCGGTCGAGATGGAGGGCACCTACCCGCTGCCCGAGGCCCAGCGCGACCGCTTCATGGCCCGCGTCTCGGTCGGCTACCCGAGCGCGGAGGCCGAGCTCCAGATGCTCGACGTGCACGGCGGCGTCTCCCCGCTGGAGGACCTCCAGCCGGTGGCGCACGCGCACGACATCGTGAAGCTCATCGAGGCGGTGCGCGGCGTGTACGTGGCCGAGCCGATCCGCCGGTACGCGGTCGACCTGGTCGCCGCCACCCGCACGCACCCCGACCTGAGACTCGGCGCGTCGCCGCGTGCGACGCTGCATCTGCTGCGGGCCACGAAGGCGGCGGCGGCCCTGGCGGGCCGTGACTACGCGCTGCCGGACGACGTGCAGGCGCTCGCCGTCGCCGTGCTCGCCCACCGTCTGCTGCCCACCGCTCAGGCCCAGCTCAACCGCCGCACCGCCGAGCAGGTGGTGCAGGAGATCCTGCAGCGCACCACGGTGCCCGCGGCGGCCGGCCAGCCCGCCGGGTTCGGCCTGGGCCGCGGAGGCTACGGCCAGCAGCCGCCCCGGAGGCTGTGATGAGCACCGCCGGCGCGGTCCACGCCGACGACGACCGGGGCGACCGGAGCGGGCTGAGGACCGCCCTGGCGGGGCTCACCACCCGGGGGCGCTCCTTCCTGGCGGCCGGGATCGCGGCCGCGATCTGCGCGTACGTGCTCGGGCAGAGCGACCTGCTGCGGGTCGGCCTGCTGCTGGCGGTGCTGCCGCTGGTGTGCGCGGCCGTGCTCTACCGCACCCGCTACCGGGTCGCGGGCAGCCGCCGGCTCTCCCCCGGCCGGGTGCCCGCGGGCACCGAGGCGCGCGTCCACCTGCGCATGGACAACGTCTCCCGGATGCCCACGGGCCTGCTGATGCTCCAGGACCGGGTGCCCTACGTGCTCGGCCCGCGCCCGCGGTTCGTGCTGGACCGGATGGAGGCGGGCGGGCGCCGTGAGGTCTCCTACCGGGTCCGCTCCGACCTGCGCGGCCGCTACCCGCTGGGCCCGCTCCAGCTGCGGCTGTCCGACCCGTTCGGGATGTGCGAGCTGAACCGCTCGTTCTCCTCCTACGACACGCTGACGGTGACGCCCCGGGTGGAGGCGCTGCCGCCGGTGCGGCTGAGCGGCGAGTCCAAGGGATACGGCGACGGGGTCCAGCGCTCGCTGGCGCTGGCCGGCGAGGACGACGTGATTCCCCGCGGCTACCGCTACGGCGACGACCTGCGCCGCGTCCACTGGCGCTCCACCGCCCGCTACGGCGAGCTGATGGTGCGCCGCGAGGAGCAGCCGCAGCGCGCCCGCTGCACGGTGCTGCTGGACACCCGCGCCATCGCCTACGAGGGCGCCGGGCCGGACTCGGCGTTCGAGTGGGCGGTGTCGGGCGCGGCCTCGGTGCTGGTGCACATGCTGGAGCGGGGCTTCTCGGTGCGGCTGCTGACGGACACCGGCGACTCGGTGCCGGGAGAGGGCGCCGACGGCTTCTCGGGCGTGCACCAGGAGTCGGCGGACGCGGCCGGGCTGATGATGGACACGCTGGCCGTGGTGGACCACTCCGACGAGGAGGGCCTGTCCCGCGCCTACGACGTGCTGCGGTCCGGCGGCGAGGGACTGCTGGTGGCGTTCCTCGGCGACCTGGACGACGAGCAGACCGCGGTGCTGGCGCGGATGCGGCAGCGCAGCGGCGGCGCCGTCGCGTTCCTGCTGGACAGCGACGACTGGCTGCGGGAGCCTTCCGACCCGCCCGGCCCCGAGGAGCGGCAGGGCGAGGAGCATCTGCGGATGCTGCGCGAGTCGGGCTGGACGGCCGTGGCGGTGGAGCGGGGCGCCTCGCTGGAGCAGCTGTGGCGGCAGGCGGACCGTGAGCGCTCGGGCCTGGTGGCGGCGAGCGGTGGGGAGGGACCGTGATCAGCTCACTGGCCAGGCTCACGGTGCGCGCGTGGGCGGCCACCCTGCTGGCGGCCTGCGCCCTGCTGCCGCTGGTGGAGTCGACCCTCTGGATGCTCCAGGCGGCGCTGCTGCTGGGCGTGCAGGCGGGCGTGGGCGCGGCGGCGCGGCGGGTGCCGCTGGCGCGGCCGCTGACGGTGGCGGCGCAGGTCGTCGTCACGCTGGTGCTGCTCACGCTGATGTTCGCGCGGGAGCACGCCGTCGCCGGGCTGATACCCGGCCCGGACGCGCTGCGTTTCTTCGGGCAGCTGCTGGAGCAGGGCGGCCAGGACGTCAACCGGTACGCGATACCGGCGCCGCTGAGCGACGGCATCCGGCTGATGCTGGTCGGCGGGGTGCTGGTCATCGGCCTGCTGGTGGACATGCTCGCGGTGACCTTCCGCAGCGCGGCCCCGGCCGGGCTGCCGCTGCTGGCCCTGTACTCGGTGGCGGCGGGCCTGACGGACAACGGCATCGAGTGGCTGTGGTTCCTGCTGGCCGCGGTCGGCTATCTGATGCTGCTGCTCGCCGAGGGCCGGGACCGGCTCTCGCAGTGGGGCCGGGTGTTCGCCGGTCCGCCACGCGGCCGGAGCAGGGAGACGCCCGGGGCGCCGGCGCCGGCGCGGTTCGGGCACCGGATCGGGGTGGTGGCGCTGGGCATCGCCCTGGTGGCGCCGCTGGCGCTGCCCGCGATGGACGGCGGCCTGCTGGACCCGAACGGCCGGGGGGTGGGCGCGGGGGTCGGCGGGGGCGGCACCATCTCCGCGGTGAACCCGCTGGTGTCGCTGCGCGACTCGCTGAACAACGACGACGACCGCGCGGTGTTCTCGGTGCGCACCGAGATGGAGAACACCTCGGACCTGTACCTGCGCATCGTGTCCCTGGACGACTTCGACGGCACCACGTGGAAGCCGTCGAAGCGGGCGATCACCCAGGTGCCCGAGGGCTTCCCGGCCCCGCCGGGGCTCGGCCCCGACGTGGAGTTCACGGAGGTCGGCACGTCGGTCTCGGTCGCGAAGTGGTACGGCCAGACGTGGCTGCCGATGCCGTACCCGCCGAGCCGGGTGAGCGTGGGGGGCGACTGGCGCTACGAGCCCGTCGGCATGACGCTGGTCGGTGACCACGGGCAGAACACGCGCGGTCTGACGTACGAGGTGCGCAGCCTGGACGTGCGGCCCACGGCGGAGCAGCTGGCCAAGGCCCCGGAGCCGCCGGCCGACGTGCTGCGCGAGTACACCGAGCTGCCCGACTCGCTGCCCTCCCTGGTCCACGAGACCGCCCGTGCCGTGACCGACGGCGCGAAGAGCGACTACGACCGCGCGGTCATGCTGCAGGACTGGTTCACGCTGAGCGGCGACTTCCAGTACGACACCCAGGTCGACGTCGGCAGCGGCTCGCAGGCGATCGCCCGCTTCCTGAAGGACAAGCGGGGCTTCTGCGTGCACTACTCCTTCGCGATGGCGTCCATGGCGCGGTCGCTGGGCATCCCGGCGCGGATCGCGGTGGGCTTCGCGCCCGGCACCCCGCAGGCCGACGGCACGATCTCGGTCGCGATGCGGGACGCGCACGCCTGGCCCGAGCTGTACTTCGAGGGCGTGGGCTGGACGCGGTTCGAGCCGACCCCGACCCGGGGCTCCACGCCGGACTACACCGTGCAGGACGTCGAGGACAACGGTCCCGCGGATCCGGCCCGGCCGTCGCAGGCCGCGCCCGCCGATCCGTCGGCGCAGCCGTCGCGGAGCACCGACTGCCGGGCGGACGGCAGCGACCCGGGGTCCTGCGAGAGCGAGTCGCCGCAGGCGGCCCTGGATGCGGGGGGCGACGGCCCGAAGTGGCATGTGGTGCTGCTGTGGGCGCTGGCCGGGCTGCTGGTGTTGGCGCTTCCCCTGTCGCCGTTGCTGTGGCGGACGCGGATGCGGGCGGTGCGGCTGGGTGGTCACGGCCGCGCGGAGGAGGACGTCGCTCCGCGTGTGCTGGCCGCCTGGGAGGAGCTGACGGACACGGCCTGGGACCACGGGATCGTGCCGGACGAGTCGCTGACCCCGCGCGGGGCGGCCGACCGCGTCGTGCGGACGGGCGGGCTCGACGGGGACGCGGCGGCGTCGGTGCGGCGGCTGGCGGGGGCGGTGGAGCAGGTGCTGTACGCGCCGCGGCCGCGGCCGGCGGTGGGGCTGGCGGACGACGTGCGGCGGGCTGCGGCGGCGCTGCGGGACTCGGCGTCCCGGCGGGCCCGTCTGCGGGCGTTGCTCGCGCCGCGGTCGGCCGTGCGGGTGGTGTGGACGGTGTCCGACCGCTGGGCGGCCCTGCGGGACCGTCTCGTCGCCCTCCGCCCGAACTGGCGTCTGCCTACGCGCCAGCGCGGCTGAGGTCTCGTCGCCGGCCGCGGGCCGCCGTGGGCCGTTCGCGCAGTTCCCCGCGCCCCTTCAGGGGCGCGGGGAACTGCGCGAGCAACCACCACGCACCGGCAGGGACGACTCAGGGGTGCCCACCCGCACGGGTGGACACCCCTGAATCGAAGATCGCGGAGGCCTCAGTGGCCGCCGCCCTGCTCGTCGCGCCGTCGCTGCCACCGCTCCTCGATGCGGTTCATCATCGAGCGCCGCGTTCTGCCCTGGCGGCCCGCCCGCGGAGCGGCCCCTGCGGCCCCCGCGGCCTGCTCGCCCGGCTTGGGCGCCTTGCGCCACCCGGTCACCGCGAGTACGGCGCACCCCAGCATCACGAGGAAGCCCACGACACTGAGCCACACCTGCTGGGCGACCATACCGGCCATGAGGAGCGCAATACCTACGAGGAAGCCCGCGACCGCCTGGTAGACCCGTCGCCGGGTGTACGTACGCAGCCCGCTTCCCTCGAGCGCCGTCGCGAACTTGGGATCTTCGGCGTACAGCGCTCGCTCCATTTGCTCGAGCATGCGCTGCTCGTGCTCCGAGAGCGGCACGGAGTCCTCCTCATCGTGCAGTCGCCGGGGCGACCCGGGGGGTCCCTTCAGGATAGGCAGGGAATCGCCCCCGTGAAACCCGCCCCTCTGCGCCAATTGCCGACCGGTGTCCGCCATCACGCACCGGTCCGCTGAGGCTGTCATTCCCCGGCGGCCGACCCGTCATGCCGGGCGGTCTCCCTCGATCATACGGCTCCGAGCCGCCATTCGGGGGGCCTGTGGCACAGTCCATGCGCCCCGGGGCCGCCGGACGCGCCGCTGATCAGCGCCGTGTCACGGACGGCCGCTCACGCCCCGGCGGTCCCGCCCGCCTCGGCGAGCACATGAAGCTGCGTGGCCACGGAGTGGAAGGCGGCGAGCTCGGCCGCGGCGGCCTCCAGCTTCAGCAGCGCCTCCATCGCCCCGGGCTCGGTGTCGACCAGCACCCCGGGGACGAGGTCGGAGAAGACGCGGACGCCGTGCACCGCGCCGACCTCCAGGCCCGCGCCGCGCACCAGCCCGGTCAGCTGGTCGGCGGTGAAGCGACGCGGCACGGGGTCGCCCTCGCCCCATCGGCCGTTCGGGTCGTCGAGGGCCTGCCGGGCCTCCGTGAAGTGGCCGGCGAGGGCGCGGGCCAGCACCGCGCCGCCCAGGCCGGCGGCGAGCAGGCTGAGGACGCCGCCGGGGCGCAGGGCGGCCACCGTGTTGCGCACGCCCTCCGCCGGGTCGTCGACGTACTCCAGGACGCCGTGGCACAGCACGACGTCGTAGCCGGCGCGCTCGGCGACGTCGAAGAGGCCGCGGGCGTCGCCCTGCACACCGTGCACCCGGTCGGCGACGCCCTCCTCGGCGGCGCGGCGCTCGAGGGCGAACAGGGCGTTCGGGCTGGGGTCGACGACGGTCACGCGGTGTCCGAGCCGGGCCAGGGGCACGGCGAAGTTGCCGCTGCCGCCGCCGGTGTCGAGGACGTCCAGGGCCTGCCGTCCGGTGGCCTCGACCCTGCGTTCCAGGGCGTCCTGGAGGACGTCCCAGACAACGGCGGTACGGAGAGCGGCGCGGGGGCGCATCGGGTCCGGCACGGTGGTGACTCCTCGGCGGGGCACCGCCTGGGGTGGGGCGGGGCGATCGGGTTTCAGGCGCTGTCCACCCTATGGCCTGCGCGGCGGCCCGCCGTCACCCGGTGGCCTCCGGGTCAGCCCGCGTCGGGCAGGTCGCCGCGCGGGGCGGTGTCCGGCCCGCCGTCCTGGTCGGGGCGGGGCTGGGGCAGCACCGGCTGGAGCACCAGCATCCGCTCGACCAGGCGCAGGAACATCGCCACGTCCCGGATCAGGTCGTCGGCGTCCCGCACGGTCGCCGCGCCCTGGATGCCCGCCTCGGCCCGGGCACGGCGCCGGGCCCCGGAGGCGAACAGGGCGCTCCACTCGGTGAGTTCGGGCGCGATCTCGGGGAGCACCTCCCACGCGCTTCGTATCTTGGCCCGGGCCCGGGGCGAGGTCTCGGGCCTGCCCCGGGCGGCGAGCACGGCGGCGGCGGTGCGCAGGGCGGCCAGATGGGCCGTCGCGTAGCGCTCGTTGGGGGTGTCGAGGACGGCGGCCTCGTCGAGTCCGGCACGGGCCTGGGCGAGCAGGTCGAGGGCGGCGGGCGGGGCCGCGGAGCGGCGCAGCACGGGGTGGATGTCGCTCGCCGGGCCGTTGTGCAGTGAGGGGGCAGGGCCGGCTGCGCGGCGCCGACGGGCGGCGGCTGCGGACGAGTGGGCCATGACGAACCTCCTGTCGTCTTCGTGACGGCACGCCATGAGGCGAGTGCCGTATGTGCACATCGTGCGGTATGGCACTGACAATCCGTTCTGACCTGCGACGTTGCCTCGTCCGCCCGTTCGAGCTAGCTTTTGCACTGACCAGTCAGTACAAAAACTCTCGCACGTTCCAGGGGGATTCGTGGACGATCCGAGCGGACTCGCCGTCGTGGCCGACGGCCTCGGTCTGAAGGGGCCACGGGGGTGGGCCTTCCGCGACGTGTCGGCCGACGCCGGGCCCGGTGCGCTGATCGCGGTGGCCGGGCCGTCCGGCACCGGCCGCACCTGTCTGCTGCTCGCGCTCACCGGTCGGATGAAGCCGACGGAGGGACGGGCCGTCGTCGGCGGGCTGGAGCTGCCCCGGCGCATGGCCGCCGTACGCCGCCGCAGCGCCCTGGCGCATGTCGCCGGGGTGACCGACCTCGACCCGGCGCTCACCGTGGCCGAGCATCTGCGCGAGCAGGAGCTGCTGCGGCGGCGCTTCGGGGGCGCGCTCCCCCGGCCCCGGCAGCTGCTGCGCCCGCGCGCCGAGCGGCGGCGGGAGCGGCGCCGGCACATCGACGAGGCGCTGGCCACCGCCGGGCTCGACCTGGCCGCCCTGCCCAAGGGCGGGCGGACCGCGGTGCGGGACCTGGAGCGGGTGGAGGCGCTGCGGCTGTCGCTGGCGCTGGCGCTGCTGGGCCGTCCCCGGCTGCTCGGGATCGACGACACCGACCTGAAGCTGTCGGCCGCGGAGCGGGAGGAGGTGTGGGAGCTGCTGCGGTCCGTCACCGGCACGGGAGTCACGGTGCTGGCCGTGTGCAGCGAGCCGCCGTCCGACGCGGTGGTCGTCCGCACGGACGCGGACCGGTCCGGCGGCGCGGAGGCCGACGGGCCCGCCGCCCCCGCCGGCGTCGGACCCGACGACTCCCTCGCCGGTACCGGCACGGAGACCGGCGCCCCGGCAGCGGACCCCGCCCGCACCGACGACGGCCCCGGCGCCACCCCGGACAAGACCGACGGAACCCCCGAGGCCGGGACCGCCGACGAGACCGGGACCGCCGAAGCCGCCGAAGCCGCCGACCAGGCCGACCACGACGAGAAGGAGGCCGACGCCGATGCGATCGCCGCGACTGGCCGCTCTTGAGCTGCGGCGTTTCGGCCGCGGCACCCTCCCGCGCGCGGCGCTCGTCGCCCTGCTGGTGCTGCCCCTGCTCTACGGCGCCCTGTACCTGTGGTCCTTCTGGGACCCGTACGGCCGGCTCGACCGGATCCCCGTGGCCCTCGTGAACGAGGACAAGGGCGCGACCGCGCACGGCGAGCGGATCACGGCCGGCGACGACATCGCCGAGGGCCTGCGCGACAGCTCCGCCTTCGACTGGCGGGAGGTGAGCGAGGAGGAGGCCCGGCGCGGGGTCGAGGACGGCACGTACTACCTGTCGCTGACCGTGCCGGCCGACTTCAGCCGCCGTATCGCCTCCAGTTCGGGCGACTCGCCCGAGACCGGCGCCCTCCGGGTGCGCACCAACGACGCGAACAACTACATCGTCGGGCAGATCTCCCGGACGGTCTTCGGCGAGGTGCGGCGGGCCGCGTCCACCAAGACCTCCCGGTCCTTCCTGGACCGGATCTTCGTCTCCTTCTCCGACCTGCACGGCGAGACGGTGAAGGCAGCACAGGGCGCCGACAAGCTGAACGGGGGCATCGGCGAGGCGGAGAAGGGCTCCAAGGACCTCGCCGGCGGGCTGAAGGACGCCCGCGCGGGCAGCGGCAAGCTGGTCAAGGGGCTCGATGACCTCCACAAGGGCGCTGGCACCCTGGAGGACGGCTCCGGGAAGGTCGCGGACGGCACACGCCGGCTCGCCGAGAAGGTGAACGCGCTGAACGCCGAGGCGGGCCCGTTCCTGAGGAGGAACGAGAAGGCCATCGGGGAGACGGCCCGCTTCGTCGCCGACACGGCGGGAGAGCTGCGGGACGACCTGGACGCGCTGACGGAGAAGGCCCCCGCGGCCGCGAAGGACGCCCGTGAGGCGTCCGGCACCCTGGACACGGTCCACCGCGAGCGCTGCGAGGACGCCGACGAGCCCGACCCGGCCTGCCCGGAGCTGAAGAAGGCCAAGGAGGCGGTGGCGACCGCCTCGTCCGTCGCGGACGACGTCAGCGACCTGGTCACCGGGCACCGCGCGGACCTGAGGAAGCTCGACGGGCACCTCGCCACCCTGGAGAAGCAGGCGCGTGCGCTCGCCGACCGCGCCCCGCACCTCTCCGAGGACCTCGACGACGCCGTCAGCCGCGTCAACAAGCTGAACACGGGTGCCGGCAAGGTCGCCGCGGGAGCGAAGAAGCTCAACAAGGGCCTCGCCACCGCCGAGACGGGCGCCCGGAAGCTGGACAAGGGCATCGGCACGTTGAAGACGGGCGCGGACGACCTGAGCGGCGGCCTCTTCAAGCTGGTCGACGGCTCCGAGGAGCTGGCCGGCGGTCTGCACGAGGGCGCCGAGCGGATCCCCGACTACGACAAGGCCGAGCGCGACGAGCGCACCGAGGTGATGGCCGACCCGGTGCGGCTGGTCTCCCGCGACCTGCACAAGGCGCCCAACTACGGCACCGGCTTCGCCCCGTACTTCATCCCGCTGTCGCTGTGGGTGGGGGCGATGGTGGCGTACATGCTGATCGCGCCGATGAACCGGCGGGCGCTCGCGGCGGGCGCCTCCGCCTGGCGGATTGCGCTGGCGGGCTGGCTGCCGGTGGCGGCGATCGGAGTGCTGCAGACGGTGGCGCTGATGTCCGTGCTGCACTGGGGGCTCGGCCTGCGGATGGCCCGGGCAGCCGGGACGGTGGGCTTCCTGTTCCTGGTGACGGCGTGCTTCGCGGCGCTCGTGCAGTGGCTGAACGCCCGCTTCGGCGCCGCCGGCCGGATCCTCGTCCTGGCGCTGCTGATGCTCCAGCTCACCTCGGCGGGCGGCACGTACCCCGTGCAGACCAGTCCGGACTTCTTCAACGCGCTGCACCCGTTCCTGCCGATGACCCACGTCGTGGAGGCGCTGCGGCGGCTGATCTCGGGCGGCGGGCTCGGGCCCGTGTGGACGGCCTGCGCGGTGCTGGCTGCGTTCACGGCCGGCGCGCTCGCGCTGACGGCGCTGTCGGCCCGCCGCCGGCAGGTCTGGACGCTCGACCGCCTGCATCCGGAGCTGAGCCTGTGAACCGGCCGGCCGGAGCTCCTGTGAGAATCAGGGCCATGGAACGCAGCAGCACCACGCCGGGCGGCAGCGCCCGCCGCGAGGCCACCCGGCAGAAGCTCTACGAGGCGGCCGTCACGCTCATCGCCGAACAGGGGTTCTCCGCCACCACCGTGGACGAGATCGCCGAGCGGGCGGGCGTCGCGAAGGGCACCGTCTACTACAACTTCGCGAGCAAGTCGGTCCTCTTCGAGGAGCTGCTGCGGCACGGGGTCGGCCTGCTGACCGCTTCGCTGCGGGAGGCGGCCGAGCGGACGGCCCGGGAGGGCGGGACCAAGGTCGACGCCCTGGACGCCATGATCAGGGCGGGGCTGGTGTTCATCGACCGCTACCCGGCCTTCACCCAGCTGTACGTGGCGGAGCTGTGGCGCACCAACCGGGCCTGGCAGTCCACGCTGATGGTGGTGCGGCAGCAGGCCGTGGCGGTGGTCGAGGGCGTGCTGCGCGAGGGCGTGGCGGCCGGGGAGTTCAGCGAGGAGATCGACGTGCCGCTGACGGCGGCGGCGCTGGTGGGCATGGTGCTGGTGGCGGCGCTGGACTGGAAGTCGTTCCAGCCGGAGCGGTCCCTGGACGACGTGCACGCGGCGCTGTCGCGGCTGCTGCAGGGCCGGGTCAGCGGCCGCGGCTGAAGGGCCCCCAGGCGCCGCGCACGCGAAGGCGCCGGTCCGCCGGTGGCCGCGTCCCCCGCGGGCCACCGGCCGGGCCGGCGCCTCCCTGTTCCCCCGTGATCCCCCGTACGTCCCCCCGTGGAACCCCCGTGACGGTCGTTCCCCCGGGCTCCCCCGTGCCTCGCTCCCGCCGACGGCGCCGGCGGAAGGAGCGGATCGCGGGCCGGTCCCCGTTCCGGCGCCCCGTGTCGCCGGTCCCGTGGCCCGGGCCCCTCTCCGTGGTCTCCACTCTTCCGTTCCGGCTGGTCCGGGCCCATCCGCCGCCGTACTCATCTCGCCGGCTAGGTACCTGTACTCACTCCTGCGCATCCGGGCCCACCACGGCACGCGTCCGCTCGGTCACGCTGCGGGGGCGCGGATACTCGGGGAGGGGCCCTGACCGGCGGCGGATAAAGTCCCTGCCATGGCACGGATTGCGGTGATCGGCGCCGGCGCGGGTGCGCTGGCGGCCGCCGCCCGGCTGGCCGTCGCGGGCCACCGGGTGGCGGTGTACGAGCGGACGGAGACGTACGGCGGTGCGCTGCGCCGCCGGGAGCGGGACGGGTTCGCCTTCGACACGGGCCCGGGGCTGCTGCCGCTGCCCGCCGTCTACCGGGACCTGTTCGTGAAGACGGGGCGGGAGCCGCTGGAGGAGTGCGTCGAGCTGGTGCAGGCCGATCCGTCGTCGCACCACGTCTTCGCGGACGGCACCCGGGTGTCCCTGCCGAACGCCTCCCGCGCGGGCGTGGTCTCCGCGGTGGAGGAGGCGCTGGGCGCGGACGCGGCGCGGCGCTGGGGCGACTTCCTGGTGCGGGCCCGTGAGGCCTGGGACCGGGCGCGCCGCCCGCTGCTGGAGGAGCCGCTGTGGCCCAACTGGGAGGTGCTGGCCGAGCGCGAGCCCTACCCGGCGGTCCCGCACCGGCGGCTGCTGCGGCTGCGCAAGGCGGCCACGCTGGCGGAGGTCGGTGCGTGGGAGCTGCGCGATCCGCGGCTGCGGGCGCTGCTGGAGAGCCATGCCCTGGCGTTCGGCCTGGATCCGCGGACCACCCCGGCGAGCGCGGCGGTGCTGCCGTACATGGAGCACGCCTTCGGCACCTGGTACGTGCGCGGCGGGCTGCGGGAGCTGGCGCGGGCGATGTACGAGCGGTGCCTGGCCCGCCGGGTGGAGTTCCACTTCGGCGCGGAGGTCACCGCGGTGCGGGAGAAGGACGGCCGGGCGGCGGGGGTGGAACTCGCCGACGGCACGGCGGCGGAGGCGGACCTGGTGGTCGCGGGGGTCGGCCCCGGCGTGCTGGAGCGGATGTGCGGCACACGGCTGCGCGCGGAGGGCGAGGTGCCCGCCCGGAGGGAGGGGGCGAGCCGGACCACGGTGCTGCTGGCGCTGCGCGGCGCCCGCCCGGAGGGCACCCCGCACCGGACGGTGGTGCACACCCGGGACCGTGAGGCGGAGCTGGACGCGCTGGCCGGCGGCCGGCTGCCCGCCGAGCCGACGGTGACGGTGCTGCGGCCGGACGACCCGGCGCTGGTCCCGGACCCGGGGCACGAGGCGGTCACGGTGACGGCGGTGACGCCCGCAGGGGCGGACGGCGTCGGGGAGTACGCGGAGCGGATGGTGACGGCCGCCGCGCGGACGGTGCCGGATCTGCGGGACCGGCTGCTGTGGCACGAGGTGCGCACGCCCGAGGACGTCGCGCGGGAGACGGGCGCGGAGGGCGGCGCGGTGCCGGCGCCTGCGCTCGCCGCCGCGGACGGCCGGTTCCTGCACGCGTCCAACAGCACGCGGCTGCCGGGGCTGTTCACCGTCGGCGGCTGGTCGCACCCCGGCGGCGGGCTGCCGCACGCCGGGATGTCGGGGGCGCTGGTCGCCGGACTCGTCGTCGAGGGGCCGGACTTCCGCGGCTCGCAGTGAACGCGGGCCGCGGCGCGGGCGGTTGAGGGAGAAGCGCGGCCGCTCTCAGAAGCGGTACTGCTCGTCGTACCCGTTGCCCTGGGTGCCCTGCTGCCGGCCGTCGTCCTGGTACGGGTACTGCTGCTCCGGCGGGAGTTCGCCGCCGTACGGGTCGTCGGCGCTGCGCTGCTGCGGCACCCACAGGCCGCCGGCCGGGGCCTCGCCGCCGTAGCCGCCCGTCGCGTACGGGTCCGGGGCCGCGTAGCCCTGCTGGGCGTACTGCTGGTCCGTGTAGCCCGTGTCGTACGTGCCGCCGTCGTAGGTGGCGTTGCCGATGTACGGGTCGGAGTACGCGGCGTACTGCTGGCCCGTGTCGTAGCCCTGCTGCTGCCCGTAACCGGAGTAGTCGTAGGCGTAGTTGGGGTCGGCGGTCTGTGCGGTCGCGGCGTACTGGTCCGCGTACTGGTCCTGACCCGCGTAGCCCTGGTCGCCGTAGACGCCGTAGGAGCCGGTGTCGTCGGGCAGGGGCTGCGGCTCGTAGACGGCGGTGGTCTCCGCGGCCGTCTGGCGGTCGGCGGCGGGTGTGAAGACGTCGTCGCGGTCGTAGTCGTCGTCGGCGCCGTAACCGGCCGTCGCGGTGCCGGTGTCGAACGCGTCGGCGCGGTCGCCGGACGCCTCGAGGCCGGTGACCTCCAGCGCCGGCTCCTCGCGTCCGCGTCCCCGTCCGCGGCCCTTGGCGGCGGACAGCAGCGGCGCGTTGACCGCCCAGCCGGCCTGGAAGCCGCGGCGGAACGACAGCGTGACGTAGGTCTGCCCCACGGCGAAGGCCGCGGCGCCCAGTCCGATCACCACCACGGACGGGATCAGCACGCCGAACACGACGCCGAGGAACCCGACGAAGGCGAGCAGCCGCCAGCGCAGGCGCGCCTTGTACTGCAGCAGCACCTCACCCAGCAACCACAGCGCGACGATGCCGAACGCGATGTAGAGGACCGTCCAGCCCATGTACGCCCCTCTCCCAGTGGTCGCTACGCAGTGTGTCGTATGCGCGTGCGACCGGTCTAGGCCTGCGGCGGGTGGTGCAGACCCAGGTTCTCGTAGATTTCCAGCGTCGCCGTGGAGTTGTTGAGCGTGATGAAGTGCAGACCGGGCACTCCTTCGGCCAGCAGCCGCGCACAGAACTCCGTGGCGAAGTCGATACCGATGGAGCGTACCGCCGCCGGATCGTCCTTCGCTGTGAGGATCCGCTCTTTGAGGGCGTCGGGGAACACAGCGTTACTGAGCTTTGGCAACCGTTCCAGCATCTTCACGCTGGTCACAGGCATGACCTCGGGGATCACGGGCGTCTCGCAGCCCGCCGCGTCGACTCGGTCACGCAGCCGCAGGTACGACTCGGGCTGGAAGAACATCTGGGTGATCGCGTAGTCCGCGCCGGCCCGGCACTTGTCCACGAAGTGGGCGACGTCACTGTCCCAGTCCGCGGACCGCGGGTGCATCTCGGGGAAGGCGGCGACGCCCACGCAGAAGTCGCCCGACTCCTTGATGAGACGCACCAGTTCGGCCGCGTAGGTGAGGCCCTGGGGGTGCGGCACCCAGGCGCCCATCGGGTCGCCGGGCGGGTCGCCGCGCACGGCCAGCATGTTGCGGATCCCGGCGTCGGCGTACTGGCCGATGATGTTGCGCAGTTCGGCGACGGAGTGCTCCACCGCCGTGAGGTGCGCGACCGGGGTGAGGGTGGTGTCGGCGGCGATCTGCTCGGTCGCCTTCACCGTGCCGGCCCGGGTGGAGCCGCCCGCGCCGTAGGTCACGGAGACGAAGCTGGGCGCGACGGCCTCGATCCTGCGGAGCGCGTTCCAGAGGTTCCGCTCGCCCTTCTCCGTCTTGGGGGCCCAGAACTCGAACGAGTACGTCGTCTTCCCGCCGGCGAGCATGTCGCGCACGGTGCGTGCGCGGTCCGTCCTGGTGGATGCGGTTCCGAGGGCCATACGGGCAGCGTAGCCACGGGTAGGCGGCCCCCCAACCAGAAGCGGGATATTTGTCCGATTTGCCGACTTGGTGTCCACAGTGTGGACAAACTTGAGACGCCGGGCCGCCGCGGCGCGGTCAGCCGGCCTCCGCGGCCTCCCGCACGCGACGGGCCAGCTCGGCGGCCGCGGCGCCCGGGTCGTCCGCCTCGGTGAGGGCCCGGACCACGACCACCCGGCGGGCGCCCGCGTCCAGCACCTGGTCGAGGTTGGCCAGGTCGATGCCGCCGATCGCGAACCAGGGGCGGCCGGTGCCGAGCCCGGCGGTGTACCGGACGAGGTCCAGGCCGGGTGCGGGGCGGCCGGGCTTGGTGGGGGTGGGCCAGCAGGGGCCGGTGCAGAAGTAGTCCACGCCGGGCTGGACGGCGGCCGCGGCGGCCTCGGCCTCGGCGTGGGTGGAACGGCCGATCAGGATGGAGTCGCCGAGGATCGCGCGGGCGGCGGGCACGGGCAGATCGCCCTGGCCGAGGTGAAGGACGTCGGCGCGGGCCGCGTGGGCGACGTCGGCGCGGTCGTTGACCGCGAGCAGCTTGCCGTGCCGGGCGCAGGCGTCGGCCAGGACCGCCAGGTGCTCCAGCTCCTCGGCGGCCTCCATGCCCTTGTCCCGCAACTGCACGACGTCGACCCCGCCGGCCAGCACGGCGTCCAGGAACTCCGGCAGGTCGCCCTGCCGCTTGCGCGCGTCGGTGCAGAGGTAGACACGGGCGTCGGCGAGCCGGTCACGCGGGCTGTCGGTCATGGGGTCCCCCCGGAATCGTCTCGTCGGCACGGGCCCGGCAGGCCCGCGAGGTGCGGATCGGCGCCCCGGCCCACCACGGACCGGCCCGCCCGCCGGAACCCTATGCGGTACGAGACGTCCCTCGGTCCCCGGGAGCACACCCGCGGGACCCGCCCCGGTCCGGCGTCCACTCACCCGCGCGAGGTGGGGGGGAAGGAACGCGGTACCGCATGGCGCTCCTCGGAGCGCGACGCGTCGACGCGGCACGTCCCGGATCGGCGTGTGGGGAGTTCGGCGCGCGTGCACCCCGGCGGGCGGGCGCCGCGCGAGAGGTGCGGGCAGGCGTCGGGCGCGGGCGTCGGGCGCAGCGAGGCCGCGGCCTGGCAGCCCCCGGCTCAAGGAACGGCGACTGCGCCGGCGCCCGCCTGGCGCCGGGCCGCACGAGACCCCCGCAGGCCTCGGCCGCAAGGGTCGGGGGCCGGTCCGTGCGCCGTCAGGCGGCCGGCGCCGCGTCCCGGCGTGGGCCGGGTCGGCCCGGGGCCGGGGCGCGTGCCCCGGCCGGGGGCGTTGTTCGGACAGGGTGGGCGCGGTCAGACCGCGAGGGCCTGGGCCCGGCGCTTCACCTCCGTGCCGCGGTTCTCCGCGAGGGCCTGCGCGGGCGTGCCCGGCAGGCTGGGGTCGGGGGTGAAGAGCCACTCCAGCATCTCTTCGACCGTGAAGCCGTCGTCCCGCAGGAGCGTCAGGGTCCCGGTCAGGCCCTTGACGACCTTGTCCCCGTCGATGAAGGCGGCGGGGACGTGCAGCGCGCGGTTCTCACCCCGGCGCACGGCGATGAGCTGGCCCTCCTTGACCAGCTGCCGGACGCGCGTCACCTCGACGCCGAACTTCTCGGCGATGTCGGGGAGGGTGAGCCAGGCGGGGACGAGAGCATCGATCTTTGCGTCAATCTCGGTCACGGGACAAGCCTGCCACCTGCCACCGACAGTCGGAAGTCAGCCCCGTCCCACCGGGCGGGCGCGTCGCCCGGGGACCCCGCCGACGGGGGCGTCAGGCCGTCGCCGACTTCAGCGGCCGCGCCGGGTCCGCCACCCGCTCCGGGTCCATCGCGGCGCCCGACTCGATCAGCCGCCGCCCCTGCGCCAGATCCCGGGGCCGCCCCACCGCGAGCAGCGCGACCAGCCGGCCGCCGCTCAGCCAGCAGACGCTCCACGCCGGGCCGGCCGGGTCCCCGCGCCACACCGTGCGGTCCGCGCCCGCGTGGTGTCCGGCGCACTGCACGAACCGCCCGAACTGCTCGGACCAGAAGTACGGCACCGGGTCGTACACCTCGCGGCCCTCCGCCCCGCCGACGATGTTCGCGGCGACCGTGCGCGGCCCCTGGAGGGCGTTGTCCCAGTGGTGGACGAGGAGGCGCTCGCCGTAGCGGGCGGACGGGAAGGAGGCGCAGTCGCCGACGGCGTACACGTCGGGCAGGGAGGTCGCCAGGTGCGCGTCGGCGGCGACCTCGCCGTGCGTGCCGAGGACGATCCCGGACCCGGCCAGCCAGGCCGTGGCGGGGCGGGCGCCGATGCCGACGACGACCGCGCCGGCGGGCAGCCGGGCTCCGTCGTCGAGGAGCACGGCGCCGGGCTCGACGCGCGCCACGCGCGCGTGGGTGCGCAGCGTGACACCGGCCTCCGCGTACCAGGCGGTCATCGGGTCGGCCACCTCGGCGGGCAGCACGCCCGCCAGCGGCCGTTCCTCGGCCTCCACGACGGTGACCGCGCAGCCCGCCTCACGCGCGGCCGTGGCGAACTCCGCGCCGATCCAGCCCGCGCCCACGACCACGATGTCGTGCCGCTCGGCGAGCACCGGCCGCAGCCGTTCGGCGTCGTCCAGGGTGCGCAGCAGGTGCACGCCGGGCACGCCCTCCGCGCCGGGCAGCCGCAGCGGTTCCGCGCCGGTCGCGACCACCAGCACGTCGTACGGGACGGGCCCGGCCTCCGTGTCCAGCTCGTGGTCGCCGGGGCGCAGGCCGGTCACCTCGCAGCCCAGCCGCAGCTCGACCCCGAGCTCCTCGAAGTCCACGTCGAAGGCGGAGCTCTCGGCGGTGCCCAGCAGCACCGCCTTGGACAACGGCGGCCGGTCGTACGGCTGGTGGGGCTCCGCCCCGATCAGCGTCACCTCTCCGGTGAAGCCCCGCTCCCGCAGCGCCGCCGCGGTCTGCACGCCCGCCATGCCCGCGCCGGCCACGACGACCCGGCGCGGCGCGGCCCCTCCCCGTTCCTGCGTCTGCTCGCTCACCCGCTCACCATAGACACCCGTGCCCGCCGCGCCGGACCGCTGCCGCGCGGGGTCCCTTACGGGTGCGGCGCGGCGCGGGCTAGGGTGGCCCGCGTACACGCACTCGCGGGAGCCCGGACGCACCGGGCTGAGAGGGAGGCTGGCGGCCTCCGACCGTACGAACCTGATCCGGGTCATGCCGGCGAAGGGAGGGGCTGGACGCCCATGTCGCCCACGCGTACCGCAGACGTCCTCGTCGTCGGGGGCGGGATCATCGGTCTGGTCACGGCCTGGCGGGCCGCGCAGGCCGGGCTCGCCACGGCCGTCGTGGACCCCGAGCCGGGCGGCGGCGCCGCCCGGGTGGCGGCCGGGATGCTGGCCGCCGTCACCGAGCTGCACCACGGCGAGCAGACCCTGCTCGGCCTCAACCTGGCCTCGGCGCGCCGTTACCCCGACTTCGCCGCCGAGCTGGCCGAGTGCACCGGCCAGGACCTCGGCTACCGCCGCTGCGGCACCCTCGCCGTGGCGCTGGACGCCGACGACCGTGCCCATCTGCGCGAGCTGCACGCCCTGCACCAGCGCTCCGGCCTGGACTCGCAGTGGCTGACCGGACGGGAGTGCCGGCGCCTGGAGCCGATGCTCGCGCCGGGCGTGCGCGGCGGGCTGCGGGTGGACGGCGACCACCAGATCGACCCGCGCCGGCTGGCGTCCGCGCTGCTGACCGCCTGCGGGCGGGCCGGTGTCACGGTGCACCGCGCCTGGGCCGAGCGGCTCGTCGTCACCGGCGACCGCGCGACCGGCGTGGTCACGGCGGACGGCGGCGAGCTGGGCGCGGCGCAGGTGGTGCTGGCCGGGGGCAGCTGGAGCGGGCGGCTGGCGGGCGTCCCCCCTCAGGTGCTGCCTCCGGTGCGGCCGGTGAAGGGGCAGGTGCTGCGGCTGACCATGCCGGACCGCCCCGAGCCGTTCCTGAGCCGCACGGTGCGGGCGGTGGTGCGCGGCAGCCACGTCTACCTGGTGCCGCGCGAGAGCGGCGAGCTGGTGATCGGCGCGACCAGCGAGGAGATGGGCTGGGACACCACGGTCACCGCGGGCGGCGTCTACGAGCTGCTGCGCGACGCCCACGAGCTGGTGCCGGGCCTCACCGAGCTGCCGCTCACCGAGACGACCGCCGGACTGCGCCCCGGCTCCCCCGACAACGCGCCGCTGCTCGGCCCGACCGGCCTCGACGGGCTGCTGCTGGCCACCGGACACCACCGCAACGGCGTGCTGCTGACGCCCGTCACCGGCGACGCCATGGCGCGGGTGCTGACCACCGGCGAGCTGCCCGACGAGGCCCTCCCGTTCACCCCCCGGCGCTTCGGCGCCCCCGTCCTGGCGGAGCAGTCCGTATGAACGCCCCGGTCACCACCGTCACCGTCACCGTCAACGGCGAGCCCCGGGAGTTCCCGCCCGGCACGGCTCTCGACCTCGTCGTGAGGTCGCTCACCGCGGCGCCCTCCGGGGTGGCCGCCGCCCTCAACGAAACCGTCGTCCCGCGCGCGCAGTGGCCCGCCACCCCCCTGTCCGAAGGGGACCGGGTGGAGGTCCTCACCGCCGTCCAAGGAGGCTGACCATGGCCGACGATCCCCTTGTCCTCGGCGGCCGGACCTTCACCTCCCGGCTGATCATGGGCACCGGCGGGGCGCCGAGCCTCGACGTGCTGGAGCGGGCGCTGGTGGCGTCCGGCACCGAGCTGACGACCGTCGCCATGCGGCGGGTGGACCCCTCGGTGCAGGGGTCGGTGCTGTCGGTGCTGCGGAGGCTGGGCGTGGAGGTGCTGCCGAACACGGCCGGCTGCTTCACCGCGGGGGAGGCCGTGCTCACCGCGCGGCTGGCCCGGGAGGCGCTGGGCACGGATCTGGTGAAGCTGGAGGTCGTGGCGGACGAGCGGACCCTGCTGCCGGACCCGGTGGAGCTGCTGGACGCGGCGGAGACACTGGTCGACGACGGGTTCACGGTGCTGCCGTACACCAACGACGACCCGGTGCTGGCGCGGAAGCTGGAGGACGTGGGCTGCGCGGCGGTGATGCCGCTGGGTTCGCCGATCGGCTCGGGGCTCGGCATCCGCAACCCGCACAACTTCGAGCTGATCGTGGAGCGGGCGGGCGTGCCGGTGATCCTGGACGCCGGGGCGGGCACCGCGTCGGACGCGGCGCTGGCGATGGAGCTGGGCTGCGCGGGCGTGATGCTGGCGTCCGCCGTGACCCGCGCCCAGGAGCCGGTGCTGATGGCGTCCGCGATGCGGGGCGCGGTGGAGGCGGGACGGCTCGCGCGGCGGGCGGGGCGCATCCCCCGGCGCCACTTCGCGCAGGCGTCCTCGCCGGTCGAGGGCCGGGCCGCGCTGGACCCGGAACGGCCCGCGTTCTGACCGCGGACCGGCCGCGTTCCGGCCCGCGGGCCGTCGGCGGTTCGGACGCGGTCGGGTAACACAGGTCACAGGTCCGCTCCAACGGCGGTTGAACGGGCCGGGGCTGTCGTCGCGGACTCGTAGACTCGCTGCGTGGACACGACCCTTCAGGACCCGCTGGTCGGGCAGGTGCTCGACGGCCGCTACCGCGTCGAGGCGCGGATCGCCGTCGGCGGGATGGCCACGGTCTACCGGGCCCTGGACACCCGTCTCGACCGCATCCTCGCGCTCAAGGTGATGCACCCCTCGCTGGCGTCCGACGCCACGTTCGTGGAGCGCTTCATCCGCGAGGCCAAGTCCGTCGCCCGGCTGGCCCATCCCAACGTCGTGCAGGTCTTCGACCAGGGCGCCGACGGGGGGTACGTCTACCTGGCGATGGAGTACATCCCGGGCTGCACCCTGCGGGACGTGCTGCGGGAGCGCGGGGCGCTGCAGGCGCGGGCCGCGCTGGACATCCTGGAGCCGGTGCTGGCCGCGCTGGGCGCCGCCCACCGGGCGGGGTTCGTGCACCGCGACATGAAGCCGGAGAACGTGCTGATCGGGGACGACGGCCGGGTCAAGGTCGCCGACTTCGGACTGGTCCGCTCGGTGGACACGGTCACCAACAGCACGGGCACGGTGCTGGGCACGGTGTCCTACCTGGCCCCGGAGCAGATAGAGCACGGCACCGCCGACCCCCGCGTCGACGTGTACGCCTGCGGCATCCTGCTCTACGAGATGCTGACCGGGGAGAAGCCGCACGACGGCGACTCCCCCGCGATCGTCCTCTACAAGCATCTGCACGACGACGTGCCGCCGCCCTCCGCGGTGGTGCCCGGCCTGGCGCCCGCGCTGGACGCGCTGGTCGCGGCGGCGACCGCGCGCGACGCGCAGGCCCGCCCGGCCGACGCGGTGGCGCTGTTCGCCCTGGCCCGCGAGGCGCGCGGCCGGCTCACCGACGAGCAGCTCGACGCGATGCCCCCGCAGGCGCTGTCCGCGGAGCACGACAACGCCGGCGACCGCACCAGCGTCATCCCGCGCTCCCTCACCGTGCCGCGCCCGCTCCCCGTGAACGAGGACGACGACGGCGCGGACCGCGTGCACCGCACCAGCCGCTTCCAGTCGCCTCCCCCGCTGCCGCCGCGGCGCCGCACGGCGCTGCGCCGCGGCCCCGCGGCGATCGTCGTGGCCGTGCTGCTGGTGCTGGGGCTGGGCGCGGGCGTCTGGTACATCAACTCCGGGCAGTTCACCAAGGTCCCGCCGGTGCTGTCGAAGACCGAGCAGGAGGCCCGCGACCGGCTCACCGCGGCCGGGCTCGAGGTCGGCGACGTCACGGAGGAGTACAGCGACACCGTCGAGCGGGGCAAGGTGATCAGCACCGACCCGGCGGCGGGGGCCCGCGTCCGCGGCAGCGCCCCGGTGGCGCTGACCGTGTCCAAGGGCCCGGAGACCGTGCGCGTGCCCGACCTGGACGGCTACCGGCTGGACAAGGCGCGGTCGCTGCTGGAGGACGAGGGCCTGGAGCCGGGCATGGTGACCCGTGAGTTCAGCGACTTCGTGCCCAGGGGCGCGGTGATCTCCACCGAGCCGGGCAAGGGCACCAAGGTCCGCGCGGGCGGCGCGGTGGCGCTGACGGTGAGCAAGGGCAGCCCGGTGGACGTGCCCGACGTCACCGGCGACGACCCGGAGGACGCGCGCGCCGAGCTGGAGGAGGCCGGGCTCAAGGTGGAGATCGCCGACGGGCGGGTCCACTCCGAGCACGACGCGGGCCGGGTCGCCCGGCAGTCCCCGGGCGCCGGCGGGCAGGCCGCCGAGGGCGACACGGTCACCCTCACCCTGTCCAAGGGCCCGGAGATGGCCGAGGTGCCGGACGTGGTCGGCGACAAGGTGGACGAGGCCCGGCGGAAGCTGGAGGAGGCCGGGTTCGCGGTGAAGGAGGACCGCGGCCTGCTGGGTCTGTTCCGCGACACGGTCGCGGACCAGTCGGTGGACGGCGGCGACACCGCGCCCAAGGGCTCGACGATCACGATCGAGATCGGCTGACGGCGGGGGCCGTCCGGATGACACGCGCGTCCGTGACACCCTTGACGGGTGAAGAGTCACCCGTCCGGCCCCGTCCGCAACCCGATCGGCAGTCACGTCCCCGTGGCCGGCGGTCTGCATTCCGTCGGTCTGTCCTACGCCCGTGACCTGGGGGCGGAGACCGTACAGGTCTTCGTCGCCAACCCGCGCGGCTGGGCCACCCCGGCCGGCAACCCGGCGCAGGACGAGGCGTTCCGCTCGGCCTGCGCCGAGGCGTCGGTCCCGGCGTACGTGCACGCCCCCTACCTGATCAACTTCGGGTCCCACACCCCGGCGACCGTGGAGCGGTCGGTGGAGTCCCTGCGGCACTCGCTGCGCCGCGGCCGGGAGATCGGCGCGCTGGGCGTGGTGGTGCACACCGGCAGCGCGACCGGCGGGCGCGAGCGCGCGGCGGCGCTGAGGCAGGTGCGGGAGCACCTGCTGCCGCTGCTGGACGAGCTGACCCACGACGACGACCCGTACCTGCTGCTGGAGCCGACCGCGGGCCAGGGCGCCTCGCTGTGCTCGCTGGTGGAGGACCTGGGCCCGTACTTCCGGGAGCTGGACGCCCATCCGAGGCTCGGGGTGTGCCTGGACACCTGCCATGTCTTCGCCGCCGGGCACGACCTGGCCGGGCCCCAGGGCGCGTACCGCACGCTGGACGAGCTGGTGGCGACCGTCGGCGAGGGGCGGCTGCGGCTGATCCACGCCAACGACTCCAAGGACGTCGTCGGCGCGCACAAGGACCGGCACGCCAACATCGGCGCGGGACACATCGGCGAGGACCCGTTCCGGGCACTGATGACGCACCCGGCGACCGCGGGCGTGCCGCTGGTGATCGAGACGCCCGGCGGCAAGGAGGGGCACGCGGCGGACGTGGAGCGGCTGAAGAAGCTCCGCGACGGCTGAGCCGTACGTCAGAGCTCGGGGCCCTCCCCGGGCTCCTCCTGGTAGGAGTAGCGCTGCTCCTTCCAGGGGTCGCCGACGTTGTGGTAGCCGCGCTCCTCCCAGAAGCCCCGGCGGTCGGCGGTCATGTACTCCACGCCGCGGACCCATTTGGGGCCCTTCCACGCGTACAGGTGGGGCACGATCAGGCGCAGCGGGAAGCCGTGCTCGGCGGTGAGCAGCTCGCCGTCCTTGTGGGTGGCGAAGAGGGTGCGGTCGGACGTGAAGTCCGCGAGCCGCAGGTTGGAGCTGAAGCCGTACTCGGCCCACACCATCACATGGGTGACGTCCGGGGCGGGCGGGGCGATCTCCACGACGGTGCGCGCCGGGATGCCGCCCCACTCCGCGCCGACCATGCTGAACTTGGTCACGCAGTGCAGATCGGCCTCGACGGTGGTGTACGGCAGCGCCGTGAACTCCTCGTGGTTCCAGCAGTGCTTCTCGCCGTCGGCGGTGGCGCCGAAGACCCGGAACTCCCAGCGCTCCGGGCGGAACTTGGGGACCGGCCCGTAGTGCGTGACCGGCCAGCCCTTCTGGAGCCGCTGCCCCGGCGGGAGCTGGAGATCCGCCGCTCCTCGTGTCGCGCGCTCCCCCGATTCGCGTTCCGCCGGCTGACCCATGTCTCCATCCTGACAGACCGGTGGCCATGCCCATGAACCGGGCCCCGCAGATTCGGTCATTCGGTGGCAAAACAGACCAAGTGGCGTGTTACCTACTAAGTCAAGACTTACTGGACGATCTTCCGCGCCGGTGCAATCATGCGCCCCGACCCGCACATTTCCCCCCACGCGGAAGGAGCCCGTGCCATGCAGGGCGATCCCGAGGTCATCGAGTTCCTCAACGAGCAGCTGACCGCCGAGCTGACGGCGATCAACCAGTACTTCCTGCACTCCAAGCTCCAGGACCACAAGGGCTGGCACAAGCTCGCCCGGTACACCCGCGCCGAGTCCTTCGACGAGATGAACCACGCCGAGCTGCTCACCGACCGCATCCTGCTGCTGGACGGCCTGCCGAACTACCAGCGGCTGTTCCACGTCCGCGTCGGGCAGACCGTCACCGAGATGTTCCAGGCCGACCGCGAGATCGAGCTCGAGGCGATCGACCGGCTCCGCCGCGGCGTCGAGGTCATGCGCAACAAGAACGACATCACCTCGGCCAACATCTTCGAGGCCATCCTGGCCGACGAGGAGCACCACATCGACTACCTGGACACCCAGCTGGAGCTGATCGACAAACTGGGTGAGGCGCTCTACCTGTCGACGGTCGTCGAGCAGACCCAGCCGGACCCGTCGGGCCCTGGGACGCACGGCTTCAAGACGCCCTGACGGCGTCGGGGAACCGCCTAGGGCCTGTTGCGAAAGTGCTGGTCATAGCCATTCATTGATGGCTGCGACCAGCACGGTCGCTTCGTAGCGGACGGCGAGTTTGTCGTACCTCGTGGCGACAGCCCGGTGGCGTTTGAGCCGGTTGATCCCGCACTCGACCGCGTGCCGCTGCTTGTAGTCGTCCTTGTCGAACATCGGCGGCCGCCCGCCACGCGATCCGCGCTTGAGGCGGTTGCGGACCCGGTCCGCCGGAACCGGGATGGTGGCCTTGATCCCGCGTCTGCGCAGGTAGGAGCGATTGCCACGGGAGTCGTACGCCTTGTCGGCCCGCACCCGGTCCGGACGCTTGCGCGGCCTGCCCAGTCCCAGCCGCGGAACCCGGATGGCTTCCAGGACCGGCTCGAACTGCGGGGAGTCGCCCCGCTGCCCGGCCGTGATCACCACGGACAAGGGCTTCTGCCCCTGCTCGACCGCGAGGTGGATCTTGCTGGTCAGTCCGCCGCGGGAGCGTCCGAGGCCGTGGTCGGCCGGCTCGACGAAGATCCCGCCGGGCGGCTCCTTCTGGAGGTCCCCTTTTTCGCCGCTCCGGCGGCGTGCTGGTGGGCCCGGCAGACGGTGGAGTCGACGTTGACATCCCAGGTGATCAGGCCCTTGGCGTCCGCCTCGGCCTGGAGCTGGGTGAGGATCCTCGCCCAGGTGCCGTCCCGCTGCCAGCGCCGGAACAGGTCATAGACCCGGTCCCACGGCCCATAACGTTCGGGCACGTCCCGCCACGGAGCACCGGTCCGGGTCCGCCACCGTATCCCGTCTATCAACTGCCGCCGCGTCCACACCTGCGGCCGGCCCGGCTTGATGCCCGTCGGCAGCAGAGGCTCAAGCCGGGCCCACTGGCCATTCGTCAGATCCCCACGTCCCACAGGACATGATCATCAACGAACAAGATCCACTTTTGCAACAGACCCTAGGCGGCGTCCGGGACCTCCGCCGCGACCTCTGCCACGAGCGGCTGTCCGCCCTGGTCGACGAGCTGCCGCCGGGGGCAGGCGCCACGGCCGAGCAGCGCCTGGATGCGCCGGACGCAGCCGCCGCAGTCCGTGCCGGCCTTGCAGGCGGAGGCGATCTGCCGGGGCGTGCAGGCACCGGCTTCCGCGTGGCTCCTCACCTGTTCCTCGGTCACGCCGAAGCAGCTGCAGACGAACACGCGGGTCACCTCCCGACGAAGATCTGGGTCGTGCCGTACCGACCCTCCGTCGGTGAGGCAAACCTAACCTTACCTGCGCCCTTCGGGGCACAAAAGGGGGGTGGGGCGTCATCCCGTGTGAGACACGCCCCACCCCCGACGGCTGCCGGCCGGACCGGCCGGGTCACTGGTCCCGGTACATCTCCGCGACCAGGAACGCCAGGTCGAGCGACTGGCTGCGGTTCAGCCGCGGGTCGCACGCCGTCTCGTAGCGCTGGTGCAGATCGTCGACGAAGATCTCGTCGCCGCCGCCCACGCACTCCGTGACGTCGTCGCCCGTGAGCTCCACATGGATGCCGCCCGGGTGGGTGCCCAGTTCCTTGTGGACCTCGAAGAAGCCCTTCACCTCGTCGAGCACGTCGTCGAAGCGGCGGGTCTTGTGCCCGGAGGCGGCCTCGAAGGTGTTGCCGTGCATCGGGTCCGTCACCCACGCCACGGTCGCGCCGGACGCGGTGACCTTCTCCACCAGCTCGGGGAGCTTGTCGCGGATCTTGTCCGCGCCCATCCGGACGATGAACGTCAGCCGGCCGGGCTCCCGCTCCGGGTCGAGACGGTCGATGTACTGCAGCGCCTCCTCGGCCGTCGTGCTCGGGCCGAGCTTGATGCCGATCGGGTTGCGGATCCGCGAGGCGAACTCGATGTGCGCGTGGTCCAGCTGCCGGGTGCGCTCGCCGATCCACACCATGTGCGCGGACACGTCGTACAGCTGTCCCGTGCGGGAGTCCACGCGGGTGAGCGCCGACTCGTAGTCGAGCAGCAGCGCCTCGTGCGACGAGAAGAACTCGACGGTCTTGAACTCCTCCGGCTCCGCGCCGCAGGCCCGCATGAAGTTCAGCGCCTGGTCGATCTCCCGCGCCAGCTGCTCGTAGCGCTGGCCGGACGGCGACGACTTCACGAAGTCCTGGTTCCAGGCGTGCACCTGACGCAGGTCGGCGTAACCGCCGGTGGTGAAGGCGCGGACCAGGTTCAGCGTGGACGCCGACGCGTGGTACATCCGCTTCAGCCGCTCGGGGTCCGGGACCCGGGCCTCCTCGGTGAACTCGAAGCCGTTGACCGAGTCGCCCCGGTACGTCGGCAGCGTCACACCGTCACGGGTCTCGGTCGGCTTGGAGCGCGGCTTGGAGTACTGCCCGGCGATCCGCCCGACCTTCACCACGGGCACGGAGGCCGCGTAGGTGAGGACGGCGCCCATCTGCAGGAGCGTCTTGAGTTTGTTGCGGATGTGGTCGGCGGACACGGCGTCGAAGGCCTCGGCGCAGTCGCCGCCCTGGAGGAGGAACGCCTCTCCCTTGGCGACGGACGCCATCCGGGCGCGCAGCTGGTCGCACTCGCCCGCGAAGACGAGCGGCGGATACGACTCGAGGTCCGCGATCGCTGCGCGCAGAGCCTCGGGGTCGGGGTACTCGGGCTGCTGCGCCGCGGGCAGGTCTCGCCAGGTGTTGCCAGCGCTCGCGCTGGTCTTAGCGTTCACGGTCACGCATCCCACATTACGGGGTCAGAACGGTCGTCCATTCCGACGCCCACCAACTGAGACAGGGTCCGCACCGATGCACGATGCGCTAAGGTCGGGGCCATGTTCGCGCACTCGACCCGCACCTGGTGGTGGACCGCTCATCCGGCGGCCCACTGACTGCGCGTACGCACCGACTTCGCGAAGGCCGCCCGAGGGGCGGCCTTCGGTGGTTTCCGGGGCCGTTCCTCACCGCTCACGACAGCGACGAAACGAGGAACGCCCCATGGACCTGACACGGCTCCCGCACGACGACCGCCCCTTCGCCCTGCTGCGCCGCCGCACCCCCGGCCACGACCACGACATGGTGGAACTGCTGATCGGCCCGGTCGCCTCCCGCGAACGCCTGGCCGACCTGCCCGACGAGGGCCTGGCCCTGGTGCCGTTCCGGCAGATCCGCGAGCGCGGCTTCGACGTCCGCGACGACGGCACCCCGCTGCTGGTGCTGACCCCCGAGGAGCGTCACGAGTTCCCCCTCGCCGAGGCTCTGGCGGCGCTCCCCGCGCACGACGTGCGGGTCGAGGGAGGCGGCTTCGACGTCGGCGACGAGGAGTACGCGCGGACCGTCGGCCGGGTCCTCGACGAGGAGATCGGCCGCGGCGAGGGCGCCAACTTCGTGATCCGCAGAACGTACGAGGGCCGGATCCCCGGGTTCGGGCGGGCCGACGCGCTCGCGCTGTTCCGGCGGCTGCTGGAGGGCGAGCGGGGCGCGTACTGGACGTTCGTGGTGCACACCGGGGAGCGGACGCTCGTCGGCGCGAGCCCCGAGGTGCACGTACGCGCGTCCGGCGGGACCGTCGTGATGAACCCGATCAGCGGCACCTACCGCTACCCCGCCGGGGGCCCCACCCCTGAGCACCTGTTCCGCTTCCTCGCCGACGGCAAGGAGATCGAGGAGCTGTCGATGGTCGTCGACGAGGAGCTCAAGATGATGTGCACGGTCGGCGACCGGGGCGGCGTGGTGATCGGGCCCCGGCTGAAGGAGATGGCGCACCTCGCGCACACCGAGTACGAGCTGCGCGGCCGGTCCTCGCTGGACGTGCGCGAGGTGCTGCGGGAGACGATGTTCGCGGCGACCGTCACCGGCTCGCCGGTGCAGAACGCCTGCCGGGTGATCGAGCGGCACGAGGCCGGCGGACGCGGCTACTACGCGGGCGCGCTGGCCCTGCTCGGACGCGACGAGGGCGGCGCCCAGACGCTGGACTCCCCCATCCTGATCCGCACCGCCGACATCGACGCCGCCGGACGGCTGCGGGTGCCGGTCGGCGCCACGCTGGTGCGCGGCTCGGACCCGGCCGGGGAGGTCGCGGAGACCCATGCGAAGGCGGCCGGGGTGCTGGCCGCGCTGGGTGTGCGGCCCGGGCGGCCGCGCGCCGAGGCGGTGCGGCCGAAGCTGGCGGACGACCCTCGGGTGCGGGCCGCGCTGGACGGGCGCCGGGCGTCGCTGGCGCCGTTCTGGCTGCGGATGCAGGAGCGGTCGGACGCGCTCACCGGGCACGCGCTGGTCGTGGACGCGGAGGACACCTTCACCGCGATGCTCGCGCATGTGCTGCGGGCGGCCGGCCTCGAGGTCACCGTGCGCCGCTACGACGAGCCCGGACTGCGGGAGGCGGCGCTGACGCACGAGGGCCCGCTGGTGCTGGGCCCCGGTCCGGGCGACCCGTCGGACACGGCCGACCCGAAGATGCGGTTCCTGCGTGAGCTGACCGCCGAGGTGATCGCCGGCCACCGGCACGGCGTGCTCGGCGTCTGTCTCGGCCACGAGCTGATCGCGGCCGAGCTGGGCCTGGACATCGTCCGCAAGGAGGTGCCGTACCAGGGGGCGCAGACCGGGATCGACCTGTTCGGGCGGCCGGAGACGGTGGGCTTCTACAACAGCTTCGTGGCGCACTGCGACGAGGAGGCCGCGCGGGAGCTGGCCGCCCACGGCGTCGAGGTGAGCCGCGCGGCGAACGGCGAGGTGCACGCGGTGCGGGGTCCCGGTTTCGCCGGGGTGCAGTTCCACCCCGAGTCGGTGCTCAGCCTGAACGGCGCGGCCGTGGTGCGGGAGCTGATGGGTCAGCTGCGCGGCACCAGCACGTTCTCGGAGCGGCGGCCCGCCGTGTAGTCGAGGACGTTGTCCAGCGTCGTCCCGACGATCTGCGTGACCGCGTCCTCGGTGTAGTACGCCTGGTGGGACGTGACCAGGACGTTGGGGAAGGTGACGAGACGGGCCAGGGTGTCGTCGTCGACGGCCTCCAGGGACTTGTCGAGGAAGAACAGGCCCGCCTCCGCCTCGTACACGTCCAGGCCGACGCCGGTGAAGCGTCCGGCGCGCAGTTCGTCGACGAGGGCGGCGGTGTCGACCAGGCCGCCCCGGCTGGAGTTCACCAGGATCGCGTCGTCCCGCATCGTCTTCAGGGCGGTCGCGTCGATGAGGTGCCGGGTCTCCGGCAGCAGCGGCACATGCAGGCTGACCAGGTCGGACTCGGCGAGCAGCTGCTCCTTCGAGACGTACGTCATGCCCAGCTCCCGGCAGGCCGGGTTCTCGGCGACGTCCCAGCCGAGCAGCCGCATGCCGAAGCCGCGGGCGATGCGGGCGAACGCCTCGCCGATCTTCCCGGTGCCGAGCACGCCGGCGGTGCGGCCGTGCAGGTCGCGGCCCATCAGCCCGTCGAGGCGGAAGTCGAAGTCGCGGGTGCGGGTGGAGGCGCGGACGATGCGGCGGTTGACCGCCATGGCGAGGGTCCAGGCGAACTCGGCGACGGAGTACGGGGAGTAGGAGGAGACGCGGGCGACGCTGATGCCGAGGCGCTCGGCGACGTCCAGGTCGATGTTGTTGAAGCCGGTGGAGCGCTGGGCGACCATCCGGGTGCCGCCGGCGGCGAGGCCGGAGAGGACGTCGGCGCCGAGGTCGCAGTTGACGCTGGTGGAGATGATCTCGTGGCCGGCGGCGATGGGGGCGGTGTCCGTGTTGAGGAAGACGTCCAGGGGGCGGACGGGATGGTGGGGGGCGAAGGCCCGCTCGATGAGGGGCCTTTCGTCGGCCTGTACGCCGAAGACGAGGATTTCCACGGGGCCCTTCCGGATGTCCAGGGGTCTGGTGCGGTGCCGCCTGCGAATATACGGGGGTGCGGAGGGACGTGCCTGGGCCGGACGGGCCAGATGTTCCGGGTGCCGGGACGGCTACGCGTCGTCGAGGCCGCGCTCGATGGCGTACCGGACGAGTTCCACGCGGTTGTGGAGCTGGAGTTTGCCGAGGGTGTTCTGGACGTGGTTCTGCACGGTGCGGTGCGAGATGACGAGGCGTTCGGCGATCTGCTTGTAGCTGAGGCCCTTGGCGACCAGGCGCAGCACCTCGGTCTCGCGCTCGGTGAGCCGGGGCGCCTTCTGCTCCTCGCCGCCGGCGGCGGGCCCGGCCGGTTCGGAGGCGAGGCGGCGGTACTCGCCGAGGACGAGTCCGGCGAGGCCCGGGGTGAACACCGGGTCGCCGTCGGCGGTGCGGCGCACGGCGTCCCTCAGGTCCTCGGTGGAGGCGGACTTGAGCAGGTAGCCGGTGGCGCCGGACTTGACGGCCTCCAGGACGTCGGCGTGCTCGCCACTGGCGGAGAGCACCAGCACCCGCACGGCGGGGTCGGCGGCGACGACCTCCTTGCAGACCTGCACGCCGGGCTTGCCGGGCAGGTTGAGGTCGAGGACGAGGACGTCGGGCGCGGCGGCCTTGGCGCGGCGCACCGCCTGGTCGCCGTCGCCGGCCGTGGCGACGACCTCGAAGCCTGACTCGGAGAGGTCGCGGGCGACGGCGTCGCGCCACATGGGGTGGTCGTCGACCACCATCACCCTGATCGGTGTCGTCCCGGTCATCGCTGTTCCGCCTTCCCCCGCGGGTGGTTCGTCTGCTGATGGTGCTTCGGCACCCGGAGTTCGACCTCCGTGCCCTGGCCGGGCACCGAGATCACCTCGGCGCTGCCGCCGAGGTCGCGCAGCCGGCCCCGGATGGACAGGGCCACGCCGAGCCGCCCCTCCCCCTCGGCCTGGGCGAGCCGTCCCTCCGGGATGCCGGGGCCGTCGTCGCGGACGGTGACGATCACCTCGTCCGGCTCGTCCTCGACCAGGATCCAGGCGCGGGCCTGCTCCCCGGCGTGCCGGCGGACGTTGTCGAGGGCGGCGCCGACGGCGGCGGCCACCTCGCGCGCGGCCTCCGGGGCGAGCCGCACGGGCGCGCCGGGTTCGGCGAGGCTGACCCGGGACCCGGCGTGCGGGGCGAGCAGGGACCGCAGGTCCAGCGGCCCGTCGTCCTCCGGCTCGGTCTCCTCCACGGTCCGTACGACGGCGCCCTGGGCGGCGTCCTCGGAGGCGCGGGAGACGGGGACGAGGCCGCCGGACACCAGGGTGCGCAGCGCCACCTCCTGCTCGCCGGCCATCCGGCCCAGCTCGGCCGCCTCGCCGCCGAGGACGGCGCCGCGCCGCTGCACCATCGCGAGCACCTGGAGCACGCCGTCGTGGATGTCCCGGGCGAGGCGCTCCCGTTCCCGGGTGGCGGCCTCGATCTCCAGGGCGCGGGCGAGGGTGCGCTCGGAGGCGCGGGCGACCTCGACGACGTAGCCGATGGCGATGGAGGCGACCCAGACGAGGACGACGTTGTGCACGGTGTCGCGGGCGGGGGTGCCGCGCTCGACCAGGTTGGCGACGGCGACCAGGGTGGAGGCGAGGGCAGCCCAGCGCCAGCCGCCCTTGACGGCGAAGGCGAGCACGGATCCCGCGGTCCATATGGACGGCAGGGTGGGTCCGCCGTCGAGGACCCGTTCGGCGGCGTCGGCGACCGGGGTGATCAGGATGCCGGTGAGCGCGACGGCGAGGTCGACGGCGAGGAACGGCTTGGTGCAGGCGACGGCGCTCGCGACCTTGGGGAGAGTGGCGAGGGTCCATGCGCCGAGGACGGTGAAGTAGGCGACGGCGAGCCAGGGGCGGGTGAACCCGTCGTGGGCGGCGGCGAACAGGCCGATCGCGTAGATCATGGCCAGGACGCGGTAGCCGGCGAGCGCGCGCCACAGCGGCTGCTCGACCGACATGCGCATGACTCTGTCGCGCTGGGCCATGTTCCCCCCACTCCCCCGGTGCGTGCCGGGTCCCCTACCGCTCGGACGGTCCCCCGGCCTGTCCCCGGTCCGCCTGCTCCATGGCCGCCCTGAGCTTCTCCGCCTGCTCCTTGTCGGCCCGGGCGACGGCGGCCCTGGCGGCCTTCTCCGCTTCCCTCTCGGCCTTGGCCGCCTCGGCGAGCTGCCGCTTCATGGCGGTGGCGTACATGTCGACGTACTCCTGGCCGGACAGCTTCATGATCTCGTACATGACCTCGTCCGTCACCGCGCGGAGCACGAAGCGGTCGTGCTCCATGCCCTGGTAGCGGGAGAAGTCGAGGGGCTTGCCGATCCGGATGCCCGGGCGCATCAGCTTGGGCACGACCTGCCCCGGGGGCTGGATCTTCTCCGTGTCGATCATGGCGACCGGGACGACCGGCGCCCCGGTGGCCAGCGCCACGCGCGCCAGGCCGCCCGGCTTGCCGCGGTAGAGGCGGCCGTCGGGCGAGCGGGTGCCCTCGGGGTAGATCCCGAACAGCTCGCCGCGCTCCAGCACCTCTATGCCGCTCTTGATCGCCGCCTCGCCGGCGCCGCGCGCCCCGGAGCGGTCCACGGGGAGCTGGCCGACGCCCTTGAAGAAGGCCGCCGTCATCCTGCCCTTGACGCCCGGGGTGGTGAAGTACTCCGCCTTCGCGATGAAGGTGACCTTGCGGTCGAGCACCGCGGGCAGGAAGAAGGAGTCCGAGAACGACAGGTGGTTGCTGGCCAGAATGGCGGGGCCCTCGGCGGGGACGTTCTCCAGGCCTTCCACCCAGGGCCTGAAGGCGAGCTTCAGCGGCCCTCCGATGGCGACCTTCATCGTGCCGTACAACAACCGAGTGCCTCCTGTGCGTGTTGGTCAGACCATATCCCGGAGCGGCGCGGAAGGCCCCGACGGCCCTGGTCGGTGTCAGTGCGGTCGCGTACGGTGAAGGTCCTGCAATCCCTGTGCCGGCTCCGCGCCGGCCGAGACGACGTGCCGGACCGTCCACGAGTCCCAGGAAAGTCCCAGGAACAGGAGGCCGAAGGTGCCGCTCCTGACCGGAGCCGAGCCGTTCCGCCACGAGGGCGGGGATACCGCCGTCCTCCTCTGCCACGGCTTCACCGGTTCGCCGCAGTCCTTGCGCCCGTGGGCGCAGCATCTCGCCGAGCGCGGGCTGACCGTGTCGCTGCCTTTGCTGCCCGGGCACGGCACCCGCTGGGAGGACCTGGGGGTGACCGGCTGGCAGGACTGGTACGCGGAGGTGGACCGTGAGCTGCGGCTGCTGCGGGACCGCTCCGCGCGGGTGTTCGTGGCCGGGCTGTCGATGGGCGGCGCGCTGGCGCTGCGGCTGGCGGCGCTCCACGGCGACGCGGTGAGCGGGGTGATGGTGGTCAACCCGGCGAACAAGGTGCACGGGGTGGCCGCGCACGCCCTTCCGGTGCTGCGCCATCTCGTCCCGGCGACCAAGGGCATCGCGAGCGACATCGCCAAGCCGGTGACCCGGGAGCTGGGGTACGACCGGGTGCCGCTGCACGCGGCGCACTCGCTGCGGAACTTCTTCCGGCTGGTCGACCGTGAGCTGCCGCAGGTCACGCAGCCGCTGCTGCTGATGCGCAGCCCGCAGGACCATGTGGTGCCGCCGGCCGACTCGGCGCGGATCCTCTCCCGGGTGTCGTCGGCGGACGTCACGGAGGTCCTGCTGGAACAGAGCTACCACGTGGCGACGTTGGACCATGACGCGGAGCTGATCTTCCGGGAGAGCACCGCGTTCATCGGCCGGCTCGCACCCGGCGCCGTCAGGGATCCCGGTCTCGGCAAGGAAGGGACGACCGCAGGTGGCTGAGCACGACTCGGACCGTGAGGGCCGCGAGCCGGAGGAGAAGGGCGTCCCCTTCGACGAGGCCGCCGCGTGGGAGGCGATCGTCGCCGGGTACGGCGAGGAACCGCCGGACCCGCCGGGCGCCAAGCCGTTCAAGTCGGTGGAGGACCTGGCGCTGCTGGAGTCCGAGACCAACGACGAGGACGGCGCCGGGACCAAGGCGCCGCCGCGGAAGGCGGAGGAGGAGCCGCCGGCCAGGCCGCTGGGCGGCTCGGTGGCGTTCGCGCCGGGTGTCGGCCCGCGGGACTACAGCGTGGCGGAGCCGGCGGAGGAGGACCTCGGCGAGAGCGACGAGGGCCACTTCGTGCCGCCGGAGCCGCCGCCGCTGCCGGAGGCGGACGTGACCTCCAGGTTCGCCTGGCTGGGGGTGCTGGGCGCCCCGGTGCTGCTTCTGCTGGCGATACTGCTGGGCTGGGAGATGACCTGGTGGCTGACCACCCTGTGCATCGGCGGCTTCCTGGGCGGCGCGGTCACGCTGGTGATGCGGATGCGCACGGACGACGAGGACGACGAGGACCCGGGCCGGGGCGCGGTGGTCTGACCGCCCTCACGCGGCCGCCGGGACCTTGAGGGCGGCCAGGACGGGCAGGTGGTCGGTGGCCGCCCGCAGGTCCGCCTGCGTCACCCCGGGCTGGTCGTGGGGCACGCCGCAGCCCAGCACCTCGACGCCCTGGGTGACGAACAGGGCGTCGATGCGTTGGGGCGGGTCGCTGTGCGTCCAGGTGTGCTCGCCGCCCCAGGGCGCGGCGGTGCGGCAGTCCGTCAGGGTGCCGGCCAGCCGCCGGAAGGTGCGCCCGGCCGGCTCGTCGTTGAGGTCGCCGCCCGCGACGGCGTGGTCCACGCCCATTCCGGCCACCCGGTCCAGCAGCATCCCGCCCTGCTCGTGGCGCTCGCCCTTCTCCAGTGACAGATGGCAGCTCAGCACGCCGAGCCGGGCCCCGCCGAACCGTACGACGGCGGTGGCGAAGCCGCGCCGGTGCTGCCCCGGGGTGAGCGGCAGCAGCACGTCCTCGGTGCGTTCGACGGTGGCGCGCAGGGAGCACAGCAGGGCGGGCCCGGCCGCGGTGGCGCCGCCGGACAGGATCACCAGTCCGGAGTCGGAGGCGAGCCGGGCGAGTTTCTTGCGCCAGCGGAAGAACCGCGGCGCCTCCTGGAGCAGCACCAGGTCGGGCGCGCAGGCGCCGATCACCCGGGCGAGGGCGGCGGTGTCGTCCTTCATCGAGCGGATGTTGTAGCTGAGCACCCGGACGACGGCCGAGCCGTCGGCGTCGGTGCGGGACCCTGGCAGCAGCTCGGTCGTCGCCATGCGGATCAAGATACGCCGCCGCGGCGTCCGGGAAACGGCGACGCCCGCCGTTCCCCTCGGGGGTCGGGCGGGCGCCGGCCGGGTGCCGATGTGCCGTCACATGATCGGGTCGGGCTCGCGGGCGAGGTCGGCCGCGCCGACCAGGCCGGCCTTGTTGCCGAGCTGGGCGCCGAGGACGTCGGCGACGGGACGCCAGTTCCCGCCGACCAGCCAGCGGCGGTACGACTTGCGGATCGGGCCGAGGACCAGCTCGCCCTCGTCGGAGAGGCCGCCGCCGACGATGAAGGCGGACGGGTCGAACAGGGAGGCCAGGTCGGCCAGGCCCGCGCCGACCCAGCGGGCCAGCTCGCGGTAGGAGTCGACGGCCACCCGGTCGCCCTGGCGGGCCGCCATGGAGACGTGTTTGCCCTCGATGCCGTCGGGGGTGCCGTCGCCGAGGGAGAGCAGGGTCTGGGCCTGCTCCGGGGTGGCGTTGGCGCGCTGCTTGGCGTAGCGGACGAGGGCGCGGCCGGAGGCGTACTGCTCCCAGCAGCCCTGCGAGCCGCAGCCGCACAGCAGGCCGTCCGGAACCATCCGGATGTGGCCGAACTCGGCGGCCACGCCGAAGTGGCCGCGGCGCAGCTTGTTGCCGATGATCACGCCGCCGCCGAGGCCGGTGCCCAGGGTGATGCAGATGACGTTGCGGTGGCCCTTGCCCGCGCCGAACTTGTACTCGCCCCAGGCCGCCGCGTTGGCGTCGTTCTCCACGACGACCGGAAGGCCCACGCGGGCCTCGACCTTCTCCTTGAGCGGCTCGTTGCGCCAGTGGATGTTGGGGGCGAAGTAGACCTCGGAGCGCTGGCGGTTGACGTATCCGGCCGCGCCGATGCCCACGCCGACGATGTCGTGTCCGGCGCGTGCTCCTTCCACCGCGGAGGCGATGGCGTCCACGATCTCCTCGGGCGTGCCCGGGGTCGGCACCTTGTGGGTCGAGAGGATGGTGCCTTCCTCGTCGACCACGCCGGCCGCGATCTTGGTGCCGCCGATGTCGACGCCGATGGTGAGTCCCATGAATCCCTCAGTTTCGGTCGAGCCCCGCTACGCCAACGGTACCCGAGGTGACGGGCGCGCCGTCCCTGTGTCCGCAGGCCGGGCGGCCCGGCACGGCCGAGGGGGTCCGGGCGGTGCTCAGTCCAGGTCGATGCGCTCGCCGGGGCCGGGTTCGTCCCCGGGGTCGCGGCGCTCCCCGGGGTCGCGCGGCGGGGTGTCGCGCGCCGTCCAGCGGCGCTCCTGGTCCTGCACGGCGGAGCGGTAGGCGGCGAGGAGTTCGCTGCCCGCGGCGGCGAGGTGGTCGAAGACGTCCGGGTTGCGTTCGATGACGGGTTCGACGGCGGCCTTCGCCTGCTGCACGACCTGGCGGACGACCTGCTGGGCGGCGGGTCCTGCGACCGCGCCGAGCAGCGGGGACTGCAGGTCGGAGAGTTTGCCGGCGACCGCGTCGACGAGCTTCCTGAACTCTTCGGCGGCGGAGCCGGGGGGCGTGCCGTGGCGGGCGCGGCGGCGGGCCCGCTCGGCCTCGAGGTCCTCGGCGGCCGCGGTGGCCCAGGCGTCGGCGTGGACCTCGGAGGGTGCTGCGGCGGGCGCGTCGGCGCCGGCTTCGGAGGGTGCTGCGGCAGGCACGTCGGAGGGCGCGTCGGCGTGGTCCTCGGCGGCCGCGGCGGCCCAGGCGTCGGCATGGACCTCGGCGCGGTCCTCGGAGGGTGCCTTGGCGGGGGTCTCGGCGCGGTCTTCCCGGGCGTCGTCCGCCCGCTTGCCGAAGGTCTCGTCGCCGGCCTCGTTCCCGGTGTCGTCGGGCGGGGGGAGCTGTTCGCTCATGACGGACTCCTTGACTGCGGGTGGCCCCCTCGACGGTACCCGAACGGCCGTCGCGGCTTCACCGGGTGCGCGGCCAGAGCTCCGGATCGGGCCGGAAGCGGATGCGCAGCTCGCCCTCGCGCAGGGCGGCGCCGTCGACGGTGCAGCGGCGCAGCGCGGAGGGCAGCGGGACGACACGGCGGAACGGCCCGGCGGTGACGGTCAGTTCGTCGCCGCGGCGGACGAGGTCGAGGGTCTCGCGGCGGGCGCCGGGCAGGGGGAGGTGCCAGACCAGGACGCCGTCCTCGGCGATCCGGTCGGCGAGGGGCCACCGGACCGGGCCGGTGGCCGCGGGGGCGGCGGGCACCGCGAGGGCGGCGAGGTCGTCGGCGCCGCGGGGGTCGCGGCCGAGGTGGGCGACGGGGTGCACGGGGTGCTCCGCGCGCCACTCGTCGAGCGCCTTGCGCTGCTGGGCGACGGGCCCGGCGAGCCAGTCGGCCGCCTCGTTCTCCGGCAGCACCCGGTTGGCGACGACCGTGTCCAGGCGCAGCCCGCGCAGGGCGACGCCGAGGGCGGCGGTGCGCAGGGCGTCGGCGCCGGCGGGTCCCGGTTCGGCGACCAGGCGTACGGCGGTGCCGCGGTCGGCGAGGAGGGCCTCGACGGCGGCGAGCTGGAGGTCGAGGCGGGCGGCCGTCTCGTAGATCCACTCCGCGGGCATCGGGACGCCCGCGAGCCGCCCGAGCACCGGGCGCAGCGCGCGGGCGGCCTGCCGCTCGGGCGGCAGCAGGCGGCGCAGGACGCGGCGCAGTTCCTCGGGCAGGGCGAGGAGGGCGAGCGCGCGCGGGGCGGCGGGAAGGTCGACGACGAGGAGGTCGTGGTCGTCCTCGGAGGCGGCGGCGTCCCGCAGGGCGCGCAGCACGGCGAGTTCCTCGGCGCCGGGAAGGGGGCCGGTCTCCTCGGGGGCCAGACGGGAGGCGCCGAGCAGGTCGAGCGCACCGCCCGCGCGCTCCTGCAGCGCGGCGAGGTCGGCGCGGAACCCCGCGTCGGGATCGACCCGCCGCACGGTGAGCCCGGGCACGTCCGCGTCCCCGAGCACCGGCCCCAGGGTGTCCCCCGGATCGGTGCCCACCAGCAGCGTGCGGGCGCCCTCGCGGGCGGCGGCGAACGCGGTGGCGGCGGCGACAGTGGTACGGCCGCTGCCACCGGGGCCCGTGATCAGGAGGGTACGCATGAGGCTGAACGCTACCGGCCGCCCAGGCGCCCCGTATGCGCCCGCACCGGGGCGTGGCCGCGGAGGCGGGCGCCGGACGTGACTACTTGCCGCCCGACTCCACGCGCTTCTTCAGGCCCGCCAGTGCGCGGTCGATGATGACCTTCTCCGCCTTGCGCTTGATCATGCCGAGCATCGGGATCTTGACGTCGACGGTCAGGCGGTAGGTGACCTCGGTGGTGTCCGCGCCGGCGGGGGTGAGGACGTAGGAGCCGTCGAGGGAGCGGAGCATCTGGGACTTGACCAGGGTCCAGGACACCTCGTGCGGGCCGCTCCAGGTGTACGCCAGGGTCTGGTCGTCCTTGATCGCGCCGGCGTCCATGACCAGGCGCACCTGCTCGGCGCGGCCCTCGGCGTCGGTCCCGAGGACCTCCGCCTCCTTCACCTCTCCCGTCCACTCGGGGTAGCGGGCGAAGTCGGCGATCACCCCCATCACGTCGGCCGGTGCCGCCTCGATGGTGATGCTCGAGCTGGTGTGTTCCGCCATCGCCGTGGCTCCTCCAGATGCGGGCCGGTAGGTCGTCCTCGCCGTGCGTGGGCCGGACAGCGCACGCACGTGCAGCGGAAGGCTACCGCGCACCGTCGGTGCCGAGATCACCCGACCTGGGGCGTCGGCGCCCGGGGGCGTCTCAGAACTCCAGCGCCCAGGGCCGGCCGGTGCTCGCGAAGTGCCCCACGTTGACGCATTCGGTGGCGCCGATCCGCATCCGCCGCACCAGCGGCTGGTGGACGTGGCCGAACAGCGAGTAGCGGGGCCGGGTCCGGCGTATCGCGTCCAGCAGCGCCGTGCTGCCCCGTTCGAAGCGGCGGGCGACGGTGTCGTAGACCAGCTCCGGGACCTCCGGAGGGATGTGCGTGCACAGCACGTCGACCTCGCCGACCGCCTCGATCTTCGCCGCGTACTCCTCTTCGTCGATCTCGTACGGCGTGCGCATCGGGGTGCGCAGGCCGCCGCCGACGAAGCCGAAGGTCCAGCCGCCGATCTCCACCCGCTGCCCGTCGAGCACGGTGGTGCCGGGTCCGGCGTACTCCCGCCACAGGGGCGGCACGTCGACGTTGCCGTAGGTGGCGTACGTAGGAGTGGGGAAGGCGGAGAACAGCTCCGCGTACTGTTTCCGCACCGCCGTCTCGATCGCCGTCGCGCGGTCAACGCCGATGCCGGCCCATAGCCCGCGCTGGAAGTCCCGCGCCTCCTCGAAGCGGCGGGCGGTGCGCAGCTCCACGATGCGGTGGGCGTTCTCCGTGCCGAACAGGTCGGGGAAGATGCCGCGGGAGTGGTCGGCGTAGTCGAGGAACAGCACCAGGTCACCGAGGCAGACGAGGGCGTCGGCGCCCTCCTTGGCGCGGGCGAGGCCGGCCGCGTTGCCGTGAACGTCGCTGACCACGTGGACGCGGGTGCGCGGGCCGCCGCCGGGTGAGGATGCCATGGCGATCAAGCGTAATCGGGTCCGGCGCACGGGAACAATGGCGGCCCTACCTGCGGTTACTGGCTCGCTGGTTCCGCTGTGGACTACTGTGCGCAATGAAACACCAACCTGTGTGACGCAGCGAACATCTGGCAGGGCCCCCCTGTCGTGACAGCCATACCGGCGGGTAACGTCCGGGCAGTCCAGTCGTGCTCGGGATTTCAACCAGTGAATTTCGCGAGCACCCGCCCGAGCCTTGGACCGCACCGTCGCATCGCACAACGTCGTGGCGCCGGCGCCCTAAGAGGAGCAGCAGTCTTGCGCGAGTTCAGCCTTCCGGCCCTGTACGAGGTCCCCGCGGACGGCAATCTGACCGACATCGTCCGCAGAAACGCCGCGCAGCATCCCGATGTCGCCGTCATGGCCCGCAAGGCCGGCGGGACGTGGCAGGACGTGACGGCCACCACCTTCCTCGCGGAGGTGCGGGCCGCCGCCAAGGGTCTGATCGCGGCGGGCGTGCAGCCCGGCGACCGGGTCGGCCTGATGTCCCGCACCCGCTACGAGTGGACGCTGCTCGACTTCGCGATCTGGAGCGCCGGCGCGATCACCGTGCCGGTGTACGAGACCAGTTCGGCGGAGCAGGTGGCGTGGATCCTCGGCGACTCCGGCGCCACCGCCTGCCTGGTGGAGCTCGACGCCCACGCGGCGACCGTGGAGTCCGTGCGCGACCGGCTGCCCGCGCTGAAGAACGTCTGGCAGATCGAGGACGGCGGCCTGGACGAGCTGGGCCGCCTCGGCGCGGACGTCGGCGACGAGACGGTCGAGGAGCGCTCCTCGGTCGCCAAGGCCGACGACCCGGCGACCATCGTCTACACCTCCGGCACCACCGGCCGCCCCAAGGGCTGCGTGCTCACCCACCGCAGCTTCTTCGCCGAGTGCGGCAACATCGTGGAGCGGCTGCGTCCGCTGTTCCGCACCGGCGAGTGCTCGGTGCTGCTGTTCCTGCCGCTCGCCCACGTCTTCGGCCGGCTGGTGCAGATCGCGCCGATGATGGCGCCGATCAAGCTGGGCTGCGTCCCCGACATCAAGAACCTCACCGACGAGCTGGCCGCGTTCCGCCCGACGCTGATCCTCGGTGTGCCGCGGGTCTTCGAGAAGGTCTACAACTCGGCGCGCGCCAAGGCGCAGGCGGACGGCAAGGGCAAGATCTTCGACAAGGCGGCGGACGCCGCGATCGCCTACAGCCAGGCGCTGGACTCCCCGTCGGGCCCGTCGTTCGGCCTGAAGGTCAAGCACAAGGTCTTCGACAAGCTGGTCTACGGCAAGCTCCGCGCGGTGCTGGGCGGCCGCGGCGAGTACGCCATCTCCGGCGGCGCCCCGCTCGGCGAGCGGCTGGGTCACTTCTTCCGCGGCATCGGCTTCAGCGTGCTGGAGGGCTACGGCCTGACCGAGTCCTGCGCGGCCACCGCCTTCAACCCGTGGGACCGCCAGAAGATCGGCACGGTCGGCCAGCCGCTGCCCGGCTCGGTGGTGCGCATAGCGGACGACGGCGAGGTGCTGCTGCACGGCGAGCACCTGTTCAAGGAGTACTGGAACAACCCCGGCGCGACCGCCGAGGCGCTGGCCGACGGCTGGTTCCACACCGGGGACATCGGCACCCTGGACGAGGACGGCTACCTGCGGATCACCGGCCGGAAGAAGGAGATCCTGGTGACGGCCGGCGGGAAGAACGTCGCCCCGGCGGTCATCGAGGACCGCATCCGGGCGCACGCGCTGGTCGCGGAGTGCATGGTGGTCGGCGACGGGCGGCCGTTCGTGGGCGCGCTCATCACCGTCGACGAGGAGTTCCTGGCCCGCTGGTGCGCCGAGCACGGCAAGCCGGAGGGGTCGACGGCGGCGTCGCTGTGCGAGGACCCGGATCTGCTGGCGGCGATTCAGCAGGCCGTGGACGACGGGAACGCGGCGGTGTCGAAGGCGGAGTCGGTGCGGAAGTTCCGGATTCTTCCGGCGCAGTTCACGGAGGAGTCGGGGCATCTGACGCCTTCGCTGAAGCTGAAGCGGAACGTCGTGGCGAAGGACTACGCCCACGAGATCGAGGCGATCTACGCCAAGTAGCGCCGACTGGGGTGGGGTGCTCGCCGTTGGCGGGTGCCGCGCCGTGGGGGTCGTTCGCGCAGTTCCCCGCGCCCCTTGCAAACGAGAAGCCGCCCTCTTCGAGGGCGGCTTTCGCGTTACAGCAGGGTTTTCAACTCGTCGGCGAGGAGGTCCCAGCGCCATTTCTCCTCGACCCATTCCCGGCCTCGGCGGCCCATGCTGCGGCGCAGTTCCTCGTCGGACAGGAGGGCGATGACGCGTTCCGCCGTCTCGGCGGGCGCGTCGCCGCGGACGACCCAGCCCGTTTCGCCGTCGAGGACGGCGTCCGGGGCGCCGCCGGAGTCGCCGGCGACGACGGGGAGGCCGGTCGCGGAGGCCTCCAGGTAGACGATGCCGAGGCCCTCCACGTCCAGGCCGCCGCGCCGGGTCCGGCAGGGCATCGCGAAGACGTCGCCTGCGCCGTAGTGGGCGGGCAGCTCGGACCAGGGGACGGCGCCGGTGAAGCGCACGGAGGCGGCGACGCCGGTGTCGGCGGCGAGGCGGCGCAGGTCCTTCTCGTAGGGGCCGCCGCCGACGATCAGCAGGACGGCGTCCGGCTCGGCGGCGAGAATCGCGGGCATGGCGCGGATCAGCGTGTCCTGGCCCTTGCGCGGCACGAGCCGCGAGACGCACACGACCACCGGGCGGTCGGTCAGCCCGAGCCGGGCGCGCACCTCGTCGCCGCCGGAGCCGGGGTGGAAGGTCTTCTCGTCGACCCCGGGCGGCAGCTGCACCATGCGGGCGGCGGCCTCGGGGGTGAGGGCGCGGGCGATCCGGGAGCGGGTGTACTCGCCGAGGTAGGTGATCGTGTCCGTGGACTCCCCGATGCGGCGCAGCAGCTGCCGCGCGGCGGGCAGCTGGGCCCAGCCGGCCTCGTGGCCGTGGGTGGTGGCCACGATCCGCTCGGCCCCCGCGCGGCGCAGCGCCGGCGCCATCAGGCCGAGCGGGGCCGCCGCCCCGAACCACACCGAGGTGCAGCCGTGCTCGCGCAGCAGTCCCACGGCCCGCCGGGTGGCGGCCGGGGTGGGCAGCAGCATCGTCGTACGGTCGCGGACGACGGTGAACGGCTGCTCGGCGTCGAAGGCGGCGGTCGCCTCGACGCCCTCCCGGGTGCGCTTCCAGGTGGAGGCGTAGACGACCACGCGCTCCGGGTCCAGGCGCAGGGCCATGTTGTGCAGGAAGGCCTGGATGCCGCCGGGCCGGGGCGGGAAGTCGTTGGTGACGATCAGGGTCTTGTGCATCGCCGCCGACCCTACCGAACGGTTGTCGCGCGTCCGCCACGGCGCTGCTCGGTGGCATGCGCACCGGCTTCCGGGACATCATGGCCCCTCATCGACCGCACACGGGACGGGCAGGAATCACGTGGAACCGACGGCCGCACGGGGGTCCCTGGCAGGACTGCTGGGGATCTGGGGCGTGACGCGCGCGGCGCTGCTGCTGTGCGTGCTGAAGGTGGTGGTCTTCCCGGGGCCGGACGTCACCAGCGACGTGTCGGTCATCTACCGGGGCTGGTACGACGTCCTGGTCACCGGAACGTTTCCGCAGGACGACGTGACCTGGCAGTACCCGCCCGCCGCGGCCCTGGCGGTGCTCTCCCCCGCCGTCCTGCCGTTCCTGGAGTACGCCACCGCCTTCTTCGTGCTGGCGTTCGTGGCCGACGCGGTGACGCTGGCGCTGCTGCTGCGCGGGGCGCGCGGCGCGGGCCGGTGCCGGCGCGGGGCGTGGCTGTGGGTGGCGGGCGTGCCGCTGCTCGGTCCCACGGTGTACGCCCGCTACGACGTGATGGTGACCGCGGTGGCGGTGGCCGCGCTGCTGGCGGCCGGCCGGCACCCCCGGCTGGCGGGCGCGCTGATGGCGTTCGGGGCGCTGCTGAAGGTGTGGCCCGCGTTGCTGCTGCTCGCGGTGCGCAGACGGGCCGCGTGGGTGTCGGCGGCGGTGACCGGCGTGGTGGTGGCCGGGCTGTTCGCGGTGCTGATGCCGGGCGCGTTCGCGTTCCTGGGCTTTCAGCGGGACCGGGGCACGGAGGTGGAGTCGCTGGGGGCGCTGGTGTTCCACGTGGCCCGGCACCACGGCTGGGAAGGGGAGGTGCTGCTGAACTACGGCTCGGTGGAGTTCCTCGGGCCGTACGTGAGCTGGGTGTCCACCGGGGCGCTGTTCCTGACCGGGGCCGCGCTGGCCTGGCTGGTGCTGTGGCGGCTGCTGGCGACCCGGTTCGCGCCGCACACCGCGGCGGACGCGGCGTTCACGGCGGTGCTGCTGTTCACGGTCACCAGCAGGGTGATCAGCCCGCAGTACATGGTGTGGCTGGTGGGGACGGCGGCCGTGTGCCTGTGCTTCCGGGAGAGCCGGATGGGGCGTCCCGCGGCGCTGGTGCTGGCCGCGTGCCCGGTGACGACGCTGGAGTTCCCCGTGTGGTTCGGGAGCGTGGTGGCGAGCGACGGGCTGGGGATCACGCTGCTGGCGGTGCGCAACGGGCTGCTGGTGGCGGCATCGCTCCTGGCAGCACGCGCCCTGTGGTGCGCGACGGTGCCGGGCCGGCGGGAGGTTCCCTCGGCTCCGGGCCCGTCGTGGGCGGAACGGACGACGGTGCCGTCGTAGCGCCCCGAAGGGGCGCGGGGAACTGCGCGCCCAGCCCAGGACGGCCCGCACCCGCCGACGAAACCCCACCCCACGTCACCGCAGCGCACCCTGCACGAAGTCCCGCCACTGCAAAGTGAACTCCTCCGGCGTCACCCCGAGGACGCGGCTCATCGCGTCCTCGACAGCCCCCTCCCGCTCCTCATGCGCCCCCACGGCGCGATAGAACGCCCCCAGCCGCTCCTCCCCCCACCGGTCCGCGATCATCCGGCACGCCAGCCAGCTCCCCTCGTACGCCCGCGCCAGCCCCTCCGCGTCGCCGGTGAAGCCGAAGTCCTCGTCCTCGGGGAGCGCGTCGGGCACCTCGCCCCGCCCGACGGCGTGCGCGAGCTCCGGCGCGGCCTCGGCGGGGGTGCGGCCCGCGCCGCGGTAGCCGACCCAGTCGGCGTACCCCTCGGACAGCCACAGCGGGGTCGCGGCGGAGGTGTGGGCGCGCGTGGCGACGTGGGCGGTCTCGTGGGTGAGGACGACCTGCCGCCCGGAGTCGCCGAGCAGCGCGAAGGCGTCCGGGTTGACGATCACCCGGTCCGCGGGCGCCCTCGGACCGCCTCCGGTCGCCCCGGTGGTGACGGCCGCGATGCCCCGGTAGGAGGACGGGGGCGAGCCGAGCAGGCCCGCCATGCCCTCCAGGGTCTCCGGGACGAGGACGACGACGCTGCGGGCCCACCGCGGGCCCCAGGCGTCGGAGACGGCGGGCACCGCGCGGTCGGCGAGCTCGGCGTAGTCGCGCAGGGCCTCCTCGGACCGCCCCACGCCCAGCACCAGGCTGCGCTCGCCGCGTACGGCCCGCGCGCGCCCCTGATCCCAGAGCTGCTGGCTCGACTCCCCGGCCGGGCGGTCGGACTCCACCGACCAGCGGCCGTCGCGGTCCCGGCTGAGGCTCAGGGTGCGGGCGGTGACGACCGGGGAGCGGTCGTGGCCGTCGACGCGGTAGCTGAGGTCGGCGGCGGCGGTGGCCCGGTCGCCGGTACGGTCCAGGGCGGTGAGGCGGTAGGACCAGTCCGCGAGGGGCACCGCGCGCAGGTTGTCGAAGCCGTCGCGGGTGCCGGTGCGGGCGTAGGCGGCGGCGTCACGGTCGAGGACGGCCTCGGCGCGCCGGTCGAGCAGGGACTGCACCTCCGCGCGGGCGGTGTCCACGGCGGGCCCGCCGCCGCATCCCACGAGGGCGGCCAGCAGCAGGCACAACGCCGCCACCGCCGCCTGCGACACCCGCGTTCGACCGGCCACCTTTCCGAGGGTACGGGCGCGGGCCCGCGGGAGTCAGACCCTGGTGACCGAGGAGACCGGCATCATGCCGACCGGGTCGTAGCGCACGGGTGCGCCGGGGTACGGCGCGTGGATCACCTGGCCGTTGCCCATGTACATCGCCACATGGGAGGCGTCGGAGCGGTAGAGGACCAGGTCGCCGGGGCGGGCCTCGGACAGCGGGACCTGCCGGCCGGCGTACCGCTGGGCCTGCGAGGTGCGCGGCAGCGCGACCCCGGCCTGCCCGTACGCCCACTGGGTGAGCCCGGAGCAGTCGAAGCCGGACGGGCCGTTGGCGCCCCACACGTAGGGCTTGCCGAGGGCGGAGCGGGCGGCGGCGACGGCGGCGGCCGCGCGGCCGGAGGCGGGGGCGCCGCCGGGGCCGAGCAGGTCGGTGCGGCCGGAGCGGGAGGCGCGGTCCCAGGCGGCGCGTTCGCCGGCCGGGAGGGAGCCCAGCAGCCGGCGGGCCTCGGCGAGCTTGCGCTGCACGGTCCGCTTGTGGGTGGCGGCGGCCTTGCGGCTGCGTTCGAGGGCGCCGAGCCGCCCCGCCGCCTCGGCGCGGTCCTGGGACAGCGAGCGCAGGGTGCCGCGGAGCCTCTTCAGTTCGGCGGTCTGGTGGACGCCGATCCGGTCGAGGACGGAGGCCTTGCGCAGATAGTCCTCCGGGTCCTCGGAGAGCAGCAGGGCGAGGGCGGGGTCGAGGCCGCCGGAGCGGTACTGGGAGCCGGCGAGCGAACCCAGGGCCTCGCGCATGGTGTTGACCCGCTGCTGTTTGCGGGCGATGACGTCCTGGGCGTCGGCGATCTCCCGGCGCAGGGCGTCGGCGCGCTCGTCGGCCGCGTTGTAGGCCTCGGTGGCCTTCTCCGCCTCGCGGTAGAGGCGGTCGACCTCGGTCCGGGTGTCCTCCTGGGGCGCGGCCGTGGCCGGTGCCGCGCCGAGGGCGGTGGCGGCCGCGGAGAGCAGGCCCAGGGCGAGGGCGGTGGTCCGCTCGGGCCCTGAGGACGGTGCGGTACGGCGATGGGACCCCACGGGAAGTCGCGCTCCTTCCGCTGGCGGACAGGGAAACGCGGCAGACAGTAGCCGTCGGGGCCGCCCGCGGAGCCACGGCCAGGGCGGCACACACGGTGACGCCCCGCCGTTGACCTGGGTCGCGGCGGGGCGTGGAGGTGGTGCGGGGCCGCCGGGAATCCCCCGAACGGGGGCACCCGGGGCGGTGTCCGGTCAGGCGGACGCCGGTCAGGTCAGACGCGGACGCCGAACATGAAGGGGCCGCCGATGGTGTTCATCGACTCGTAGCGCACGACGGTGCCGGTGCGGGGGGCGTGGATGATCTGGCCGTTGCCCGCGTAGAGGCCCACGTGGTGCAGGTCGTTGAAGAAGAACACCAGGTCGCCGACCTTGAGCTGGTCCACCGAGTAGATCTTGGTGCCGGCGCCGGTCTGGGCCTCGGAGGTGCGCGGGATGCCGACACCGGCCTGCGCGTACGCCCAGGAGGTCAGGCCCGAGCAGTCGAAGGAGGACGGGCCGGTGGCGCCGTAGACGTAGGGGGTGCCGAGCTTGCTCTGCGCGGCGGCGAACGCGGCGGCGGCGCGGCCGGAGCCGGCCGGGACGTTGACCGAGAGGGCGTCGCGCTCGCTGGCGCGGGTGGCGCGGTTCTGCTCCTCGGCGAGCTGCGCCTTCTCCGCGGCGGTGAGGCTGTTGAGCAGCTTCTGCGCGGAGGCGAGCTTGCCCTGGACCTCCTTCTTCTTCTTGCCCAGTTCGGCCCGGGTGGAGGAGAGGTCCTTGAGCTTCTCGGCGGCCTCGGCGCGCTGCTGGGCCAGTTCGCGCTGCTTCTCCTGGATCTTCTTCAGCGAGTCGACCTGCTGGGCGCTCAACTGGTCCAGGGTGGACGCCTTGTCGAGGTAGTCGTCCGGGTCGGCGGAGAGGAAGAGCTGGACCGAGGGGTCGATGCCGCCGCTGCGGTACTGGGCGCTGGCCATCGAACCGAGGCCGTCGCGCAGGTCGTTGAGCTCCTGCTGACCCTTGGCGACGTTGTCCTGGATGGTGGAGATCTCCTTCTGGAGCTTCTCCTGCTTCTCCTTGGCCCCGTTGTACTTCTCGGTGGCCTGCTCCGCCTGCTCGTAGAGCTTGTCGACCTTGGCCTTGACCTCGTCCTTGCTCGGCTTCTCGCTGGGGGCCGCGTTGGCGGCCTGCGAGCTCATGACGACGGCGGCAGCAGCGGCGGTGGTGAGCACGGTCACGCGTGCGCGGCTCGGCTGCTTGGGACGACGGTGGGACGCCACGGAGACGAGCTCCTTCTCGAGAGTGATCGCGCGAGCGAGGGTTCGAGGGCTGACCTTAGTGATTCTCTTGTGATCAGTTCAAATCCCCGGGCACAAAATCTCCGCTGCAGCGCGTTTATTACGTCCCAACTCACCTACAGTGACGGCTTCTTGACGCTACGTTGCGTGACGGTTCCGTCAATTCAGGCATTGATCCCGTACGTTGCACGAGGGACGGAAGTGCATCAGATATTAGGAAAGCCTTTTGAGGAGCACGGCGGAGGCGACGGGGCGCGCGCCGGCGCGTGCCACCCCGTCGGCGACCTCGCGGTCGGTGGAGGCGACGATGACCGGCCGCCCCGGAGGCTCGGCGCGCACGAGCTGGCGGATGAGCTCGTCGGCGGTGACGCCCGGCTTGGAGAACAGCACCCGCACCCCGCGCGGCGGCGCCAGCAGCACCGGCGCGGCCAGTTCGGCGCCGTCGAAGACGCAGGTGACCTCGGCGCCGGTCTGGGCGGCGAGCTGCGCGAGCTGGCCCAGCAGCCGCAGCCGCTGCTTCTCCAGCGGCATCTGCGGATAGCCGGTCTTGGTGACGTTGTAGCCGTCGACGACCAGATGCGCCTGCGGCAGGGCGAGGAGCTGGTCGAGGACGGCCGGGTCGTCCTCGGACAGCGCGCGGGCGGCGATGTCCTTGGGGGTCATCCGGCCCGGCTCCACGGCGTCCACGGTCTCCGCGGGCCGCACCGACACGGGCGGCAGCGCCAGTTCGCGCCGCAGCCCCTGGGCGGCGTCCAGCACGGTGTCGAGCAGCAGCCGTACGCGCATGTCCTCGACGCTGCGGCCCTCACGGGCGGCGCGGCGGGCGGCCTCCAGGGCGGCCTCGGTCTCCCCGAGCCGGGCCTTGAGGCGCCGGGTCTCGCTCTCGGCGGCGGACACCTGGGCCTGGCCCTCGGCGCGCACCGCCTCCATCTCGCCGCGCAGCTTGCGCAGGGCGGCCTCGCCGCGCTTGACGTCGGCGAGGGCGGACCGCAGCTTGCGGTGCAGCGAGTCGGTCTCCTTCTTCGCCGCGTCCAGCTCGACGCGCAGCCGCTCGGTCTCGGCGCGGGTGTGCTCGCGGGCCCGGTCCAGTTCGGCGCGCAGGCGCTCCAGCTCGGCGCGGGTCTCCTCGTCGGCGCGCTCGGCGTCGGCGCGCTGGGCCTCCTCGCCGGCGGCGGTGACCAGCTTGACCCAGCCCGGCGGGCGGAGCACGTAGGCCGCGGCCGCCACGTCGAGCGGGTCCGCGGCCGGGGGCGGGGAGCCGGAGTCGAGGGCGCCGGTCAGTTCCGGCTCGGCCTCTCTGAGCTTCTCCCCGATCCGCTGGCGGAACAGCGGATCGGTCTCCAGCGCCGCCGCCATCGCGTTCCCGGCGAACTTGGCGCGGCGGCTCGGGGTGAACCGGGCGTACTGCCTCAGCTGCGCGGGCAGCTCGACGACGGTGAGTCCGCCGAAGCCGTCCGCGACGATCTGGACGACCTTGCGGCGCACCCCGTCGGGCAGCGGACGGTCGAGCACCTCGGCGGCGCCGTCCTGCGGCCCCCCGCCCGTGGTCTCCACCATCCGTCACACCCCAATGCCTGTGTGCGGCCCCGTCCGCGGGGCCGCCGTCAGCGGGGCCGTCTCCGTCTCAGGAGCCGGCGCCCGGCCTGTCCACGAGTTCCACCTGGTCCACGGCGTTGCACCAGCGGCACCGCACCGACTCGATCGTCTCATCGAGCACCTCGCGCTCCTCGACCTTGGGCTCTCCGGCCAGATCGAGGTGCACGTACTCGACGACCTTCGACGAGCGGGTGACGTCGAAGCGGGTGAGGTTGCCGCAGAGGGTGCAGCGCCACCGCGTCGAGTCGGTCGGCAGGGGAACCGTCATCGTGGCTGTTCGCCTTTCTCCAGTGTCCTTGACGCACCGGACGGCCGGTGCGTGTGGCTCGTAACCCTACGGCCTGCCGGGCCCGCGGCGCCCGCCCGTCCACGGCGGCGAGGCGATCCGCACGGTTGCGTCCGGTTACGTCATGCTCTGTACCCATGATCCGTCACTGGACCGCGGCGGCCGCCGGGGCGCTGAGGACCACGCCCGCCCCGGTCACCCGCACCCTGATCGTGCTGTGCTGTCTGGTCTTCCTGATCGGGCCGGCCTCGGGGCTGCACCCGGCGCACGGCTCCGGGGAGGAACTGCTGACCGCGCAGCGGGACTACTTCCGCCGCTGGGGCGTCATCCCCGCAGACCTGTTCGACGGGTCCCCCGCGGCCGCCCTCACTCCCGCCACGGCGCTCTTCGTGCACGGCAGCTGGGTGCACCTGCTGGGCAACATGCTGTTCCTCCACGTGTTCGGGCCGATGACCGAGGCCCGGCTGGGCCGGGTGCGGTTCGCCCTCTGCTACGCGGGCTGCGGCTACCTCGCCCTGCTGGGGTACGCGGCGGCCAACGCCGGCTCGGAGCGCTCCCTCGTCGGGGCCTCGGGGGCGATCTCGGCGCTGCTCGGGGCGTTCCTCTTCCTGTTCCCCCGGGGGCGGGTCACCAGTCTGCTGCCGTTCGCCTTCTTCCTGCCGGTGCGGCTGCCCGCGTGGGCGGTGCTGCCGTTCTGGGCGGCGCTGCAGTGGGCGGCGGCCGGGCGCACGGCGGAGGGCGGGCCCGGGGTGGCCTATCTGGCGCACCTGGTGGGCTTCGCGCTGGGCTTCGGCTGCGCATGGGTGTGGCGCGGCGGGGCGACTACAGTGAAGTCCGCCCCTGCTCCGGCCCCCGAGGGAGAGAACCAGCCGTGATCACCGCGATCGTCCTCATCAAGACCAGCGTGGATCGGATCCCCGAGATCGCGGAACAGATCGCCGCGCTGGACAGCGTCAGCGAGGTCTTCTCCGTCACCGGCACGTACGACCTGATCGCCATGGTGCGGGTACGGGAGCACGAGGACCTGGCGGAGGTCATCCCCGGCCGGATCAGCAAGATCCCGGGCGTCGAGGGCACGGACACGCATGTGGCGTTCCGTACGTACTCCCAGCACGACCTGGAGGCGGCGTTCGCCATCGGGCTGGACAACTGACCTCCCGGGGCTCCGCCCCGGACCCCGCTCGTCACACGCCGGAGGGGCTGTGTACAGCCCGTCCGGCGTGTGCGGACGTGACCCGTCAGGGCCGAAGAACGGTCAGGCGCGCCCCGACGTGTCCGGCACACAACGCCCGTCCACCGTCCGGTACTTCCACCGCGCCCCGTCCCGCACAAGCTCCCGCACCGCCCGCACGAACCGCGAGACATGTTCCTCCGGCGTGCCGACGCCGAAGCTGACGCGGATCGCGTTCAGCGCCCCCGCCTCCGGCGCCCCGCACTCCCCCGCGCCGCCCGCGTCGCCGTCCAGCAGCCTCCGGACCAGCGGGTGCGCGCAGAACAGGCCGTCCCGTACGCCGATGCCGTACTCGGCGGACAGCGCCGCCGCGAAGTGGGAGCTGTTCCAGCCGTCGACCACGAAGGACAGCACCCCGACGCGGGGCGCGTCGTCGCCGAACAGGGACAGGAACCGCACCTCCGGCACGTCCGCCAGCCCCTCCCGTACCGCGCGGACCAGCGCGTCCTCCCGCGCGGCCAGCGCGTCGAAGCCCGCCTCGGTGAGCGCCTTGCAGGCGGAGGCGATCGCGTAGGCGCCGATGACGTTGGGCGAGCCGGCCTCGTGGCGGGCGGCGGTCTCGTGCCACTGCACGTCCACTCCCCCGTCCGCGCGCCGGGCCACCGTGCGGCTGGCGCCGCCGCCGGCGAGGTAGGGCTCGGCCTCGCGGAGCCAGTCGGCGCGGCCGGCCAGGACTCCGGAGCCGAAGGGCGCGTACAGCTTGTGGCCGGAGAAGGCGACCCAGTCGACGTCCAGGTCGCGCACGCTCACCGCGCGGTGCGGGGCGAGCTGGGCGGCGTCCAGCACGATCCGGGCGCCGTGCGCGTGCGCGGCGGCGGCGAGTTCGCGGACGGGCCACAGCTCGCCGGTGACGTTGGAGGCGCCGGTGACGCAGACCAGGGCCGGGCCGTAGGGGTCGCGGTCGGCGAGGGCGCGCTCCAGGATCTCGACGGCCTGCGCGGGGCTGCTGGGTGCGTCGAGGAAGGTCACCCGGCCCGCCCGCTGCCACGGCAGCAGCGCCGCGTGGTGCTCGGTCTCGAAGACGAAGACCTCGCAGCCGTCGGGCAGGGCGGCGGCGAGCAGGTTGAGGGAGTCGGTGGTGGAGCGGGTGAACACCACCTGGTCCTCGATGCGGCAGTCGAGGAACTCGGCGACGGTACGGCGGGCGTTCTCGAACAGGTCGGTGGAGAGCTGCGAGAGATATCCGGCGCCGCGGTGGACGCTGCCGTAGTAGGGGGCGTAGGCGGCCACGTCGTCCCAGACGCGCTGGAGGGCGGGGGCGCTGGCGGCGTGGTCGAGGGCGGCGTAGGCGACCTCGCCGCCGGTGACGAGGGGAACGGCGACGTCCCGGCCGAGGACGGGCAGCGGGGCGAGGACGGAAGGGTCGGCGGCGACGGTGGCGGCAGGCATGACGGACTCCCGGAGGGCAGGGGGGATCCCCGCGCGGGCGGACGGCGCGACGGCGGCGCTCCAGCGCGAAGGAGAAAGTGACAAGGGGTGTGCGGAGGCGGGGCTCGACGCCCTAGCGCATTCGCTTGCTCACAGAAGGCTCCTCGACGACCAGGACCCCTGGTGTGCGAGGGGTCCGCGCTTGCCGTGAGCCCTGCTGCCCACGGCCTGGTCCTCACCCGGGGCACCCCGCCACGGACGGAGGGTTGCCGGACAGCCGGCCGGGGCCTGATGGCTGTCACTCATGACCTGAGAGGGAACGTACGTGAGGTGACGGCCGTCCCGCAACCCGTATCCGGATGACGGGACGGCCGTACGGGGCCCGCATGTCGGCCCAGGCGTCTACGCGTTGGTGACGGCGACCCAGCGTTCGAGGACGCGCCTCGCGGCACCGGAGTCGATCGACTCGGCGGCCTTGTCCATCCCGGCGCGGAGCTGCTCGGTGAGGGTGCCGCCGCCGGGCTCCAGGGCCACTAGCGCCGCCGCGGAGTTCAGCAGCACCGCGTCCCGCACCGGGCCCCGCTCGCCGTCCAGCAGCCGGCGGGCGACCTCGGCGTTGTAGGAGGCGTCGGCGCCGCGCAGCGCCTCCACGGGGACCAGCTCGATGCCGACGTCGCGCGGGTCGAAGGTCTCCTCGGTGACCTTGCCGTCGCGGACCACCCACACCCGGGAGGTGCCGGTGGTGGTCAGCTCGTCCAGGCCGTCGTCGCCGCGGAACACCAGGGAGGAGTGGCCGCGCCCGGCGAACACGCCGGCCATGATGGGCGCCATCCTCGGGTCGGCGACGCCGACCGCCTGGGCCTTGACCTTCGCCGGGTTGGCGAGCGGGCCGAGGAAGTTGAACACGGTGCGGACGCCGAGCTGGCCGCGGGCGGCGGCCACGTGGCGCAGCGCCGGGTGGAACTTCACCGCGAAGCAGAAGGTGATGCCGGCCTCCTCGGCGACCTCGGCGACCCGGCGCGGGGTGAGTTCGAGGTTGACGCCCAGCTTCTCCAGGACGTCGGAGGCGCCGGAGGCGGAGGACGCGGCGCGGTTGCCGTGCTTGACGACCTTCGCGCCGGTGCCGGCGACGACGATCGAGGACATGGTGGAGATGTTCACCGTCTTGGCACCGTCGCCGCCGGTGCCGACGATGTCGACGGTGGCGCCGGGCACCTCGATGACGTTGGCGTGGTCGTAGAGCGCCCGCACACAGCCGGTGATCTCGTCGACGGTCTCGCCCTTGGCCCGCAGGGACACCGCGAAGCCCGCGATCTGCGCGTCGGTCGCCTCGCCCCGCATGATCAGGTCCATCGCCCACGCGGCGTCGTCGGCGGACAGGTCCCGGCCGTCGAGGAGGGTGTTCAGCAGGGCGGGCCAGGAGCGGCCCGCCGCGGTGTCGCCTCCAGCGGGGGTCACAGCGCTCATGGTCGCTCCTGACGGTCGTAGCGGGTGTCGGGGACCGGACGGGTCCCGCACCCACCCTATCCAGCCGCGGGCACGGCGAAGGGCCCCCGTCCGCAGAACGGACGGGGGCCCTTCGCTGTCGTGTGGCGACGGGTGGAGCTTCGGGGATCAGTGGTGGCCGTGGCCGCTCGTGATCTCCTTGTACTCCTCGACGGTCGGCTTCGGAATCTGCGACTCCTCGCCGTAGAAGCCCTTGCTGAGCTTCGCGCGCAGCTTCTCGCCGGCCTTCACCTTGCGCCGGACGCCGTTCTCGTCGACCTCCGGGCCGAGCTCGAGCGGCTTGGGCTGCTCGTGCGCGGTGAGGGTGTACAGCTGCTCCTGGCTGAGCGGCTCGTGCACCTCGATGAACTCACCGTGCGGCAGGCGCTTGATGATGCCCGACTCGCGGCCGTGCAGCACCTTCTCCTTGTCCCGGCGCTGCAGGCCGAGGCAGATCCGCTTGGTGACGATGAACGCCACGACCGGGGCGACGAAGAACGCGACCCGGACGAACCAGGTGATGGCGTTGATCGACAGGTGGAAGTGCGTGGCCCAGATGTCGTTGCCACCGCCGACGAGGAGCACGAAGTACAGCGTGATCCACGCGACGCCGAAGGCGGTGCGCGTCGGGGCGTTGCGCGGGCGGTCCAGGATGTGGTGCTCGCGCTTGTCGCCGGTGACCCAGGACTCGATGAACGGGTACACCGCGATGGCGACCAGGACCAGCGGGAAGATCAGCAGCGGGATGAACACACCCAGGACGAGCGTGTGACCCCAGAAGTTGATCTCCCAGCCCGGCATGACACGGATCAGGCCCTCGGAGAAGCCCATGTACCAGTCGGGCTGGGCGCCGGTGGAGACCATGTCGGGCCGGTAGGGGCCGATGGACCAGATCGGGTTGATCGTGGCGATCGCCGAGACGGCCGCGAGCACACCGAAGACCAGGAAGAAGAAGCCTCCGGCCTTGGCCATGTACACCGGCAGCAGCGGCATGCCGACCACGTTCTTGTTGGTCTTTCCGGGGCCCGCGAACTGCGTGTGCTTGTGGTAGAAGACCAGGATCAGGTGCGCCACCACGAGGCCGAGCATGATGCCCGGCAGCAGCAGGACGTGGATCGAGAAGAACCGGGCGACGAAGTCGTCGCCGGGGAACTCGCCGCCGAAGAGGAAGAACGAGATGTACGTGCCGACGATCGGCACGGACAGGATCGCGCCCTCCATGAAGCGGATACCGGTGCCCGAGAGCAGGTCGTCCGGGAGCGAGTAGCCGGTGAAACCGGTGAACATGCCGAGGACGAACAGCAGGAAGCCGAACAGCCAGTTGATCTCACGCGGCTTGCGGAACGCGCCGGTGAAGAACACGCGCATCATGTGCACGAACATGCCGGCCAGGAAGACCAGCGCGGCCCAGTGGTGGATCTGCCGGATGAGCAGACCGCCACGGACGTCGAAGCTGATGTCCAGCGTCGACTTGTAGGCCTCACTCATCAGCTGGCCCTGCAGCGGGACGTAGCTGCCGTGGTACTCCACCTCGTTCATCGACGGGTGGAAGAACAGGGTCAGGTACACACCCGTGAGGATGATGATGATGAAGCTGTAGAGGCAGATCTCGCCCAGCATGAACGACCAGTGGTCGGGGAAGATCTTGCGCATGTTGGCCTTGGCCAGGGAGTAGATCCCCAGTCGGCCGTCGGCCCAGTCGGCGACCCGCTCACCGGCCGGCGCCTTCCCGCGGGCGCGGGAATCGGTGCTCGTCGTAGTACTCATCCGCGCTCCCAGAAAGCAGGACCGACGGGCTCGTCGAAGTCACCGAGCGCTTCGAGGTAGCCCTCGTCGTTCACGCCGATGCGCAGCTGCGGCAGGGCGTGGCCGGCGGGTCCGAAGATGACCTTGGCCCCGTCGGAAAGGTCGAAGGTGGACTGGTGGCAGGGGCACAGGGCGTGGTGCGTCTGCTGCTCGTACAGGGAGATCGGGCAACCGACGTGGGTGCAGATCTTCGAGTAGGCCAGGATGCCCTCGTGCGACCACTCGAGCGAACGCTTGTCCTTGATGTCGTCCGGCTGGATGCGGACGAGCATCAGGGCGGCCTTGGCGATCTCCGTCTGGAACCCGTGGTCGTGCTCCTCCAGGCCCTCGGGCTTGGCGAAGGTCAGCGAACCCACGATCAGGTCCGACGGGCGCAGCGGCTCGTTGGTGTTCATGTTGACGAGCAGCTTGCCCTTGGACCACAGGGTGTGGCGCAGCTTCGTGCCGGGCAGCGGGCCGAGGTCGCGCAGCAGCACCACGCCGGAGAGCGGGAACAGGGCCAGCGCGCCGAACATGGTGTTGCGGATCAGCTTGCGGCGGCCGAGCACGGACTCCTTGGCGCCCTGGCGGAAGTCGTCCATGACCTTCGCGCGGACCTCGGGGGAGGCCTCGATCGGGTGACGCTCGTCGGCCAGCTCGTGGTCCGACATCAGCGTGCGGGCCCAGTGGACCGCGCCGGCGCCGATGCAGAACAGGGCGAGGCCGAGCGTCATGCCCAGCGCGAAGTTCAGCGCGCTGATGTGGCCGATCGGCCAGATGTAGACCGCCTTGTCGACCGGGATGGTCACGTACGAGGCGATGAAGCCGACGGTGGCCAGCATCGACACCGTGAACAGCAGGGCGACCGTGCGCTCGGACCGCTTGGCGGCCCGCTCGTCGATGTCCTGCACCCGCGGCTCGTGGGGCGGGAGGCCCGGGTCGGCGAACGGGTTCTGCTCGTCCGCGAGCTTCACCGCGCCGTGGCTGGTGTCCTGCGCTGCGGGCAGGTTCTCTTCGGGAATGTCTTGGCTACTCATGACTTCTTGGCCTTTGCGGTCCGAGCGGCGACCCAGACGGCGACCGCGATCAGCGCGCCCAGTCCGAAGACCCACGCGAACAGACCCTCGGAAACGGGGCCGAGGCCGCCCAGCGACAGGCCGCCCGGGCTCTCGGTGTCCTCGCCGTTGACCGCGTCGAGGTACGCGATGATGTCCTTCTTGTTCTGCTCCGACAGCGTGCTGTCGGGGAAGGAGGGCATGTTCTGCGGGCCGGTGAGCATGGCCTCGTAGATGTGCTTGGGCGTGACGCCCTCCAGGCTCGGGGCGTACTTGCCGTGCGTGAGCGCACCGCCCTTGCCGGTGAAGTTGTGGCACTGCGCGCAGTTGTTGCGGAACAGCTCGCCGCCCTTGGCCGCGTCGGCGCCCTCGGGGCCGTACTGCTCCTCGGTCGGGACGGCCGGGCCGGCGCCCAGGGAGGCGATGTACGCCGCCAGCTGGTCGATCTCGGCCTGGGAGTAGATGTTCTTCTTGCGCGGGACCTGCGCGCCCTGCGAGGTGGCGGCCGGCATACGGCCGGTGGCCACCTGGAAGTCGACCGCCGCGGCGCCCACGCCCACCAGGCTCGGGCCGTCGGACGTGCCCTGACCGCCGGTGCCGTGGCAGCTCGCGCAGCCGACGGTGTAAAGCTTCTTGCCCTCCTCGATGGTGAGGGACTGGGCGGTTTCGTCGGCCTGCGCCTTGTCCGCGGGTGCGAACACGGCGTACAGCCCCCCGGTGCATGCCAGCGCGAGGAGTAGGACGACGAGCGCCGCCAGCGGATGGCGTCGTCGTGCGGAGAGCTTTTTCACGGATTACCCCGGTGTCAGGATCTTCTGCGTCGATGCTTCTGTTGGGTGCGCTGTGACCAGCGCGCGCGGATGAGGGCCCGCCTACTTGATCATGTAGATCGTGGCGAAGAGGCCGATCCAGACGACATCGACGAAGTGCCAGTAATAGGACACGACGATGGCCGCGGTCGCCTGCTCGTGAGTGAACCTCCGGGCCGCGTAGGTCCGGCCCAGGACCAGCAGGAAGGCGATCAGGCCGCCCGTCACGTGCAGGCCGTGGAAGCCGGTGGTCAGGTAGAAGGCCGAGCCGTACGGGTCGGAGGAGAGGGACAGGCCCTCGTGCTTGACCAGCTCGGTGTACTCGAAGACCTGGCCGCCGATGAACACCGCGCCCATGATGAAGGTGACGATGAACCACATCCGGAGCTTCTTCACGTCACCGCGCTCGGCGGCGAAGACGCCGAGCTGGCAGGTGAGCGAGGAGAGCACCAGGATCGTGGTGTTCGTCGCCGAGAACGGGAAGTTCAGCAGGTCGGCCTTCTCCGACCAGAAGTCGGGTCCGGTCACCGATCGCAGGGTGAAGTACATCGCGAAGAGGGCCGCGAAGAACATCAGCTCGGAACTCAGCCAGATGATGGTTCCGACGCTGGTGAGGTTCGGTCGGTTGACCGACGGGTGCGCGTGCCCGGTGTCTACTGTCGTTGCTGTCGCCACGCCGACATTATGTCGGTCGCTTATCCCGCCCTCACTCCCGGGGGTGCCGTTCGGTGTGTTCGCCCCTCCTGGACTGCCCGTATGGCCCAGGGGAGCCCCCTTCGAAGCCATGTCCGAACCGGTGTTGAGGGGCGGTCCGAAGGGGTAGCATCCGCGCCATCGGTACCCGAAGTTCCCGACAGAGCCGTGCCCTCTCTCTTACGCGTGGAGGAACAATGCAGGCGACCGCCACGGTGCTGGTCTACAGCGACGACGCCAACACCCGGGAGCAGGTGCGGCTCGCCACCGGGCGGCGGCCGGCGCCGGACGTGCCCGTCGTGGAGTTCGTGGAGTGCGCGACGCCGGCGGCCGTGCTCATGGAGCTGGACCGGGGCGGCATCGACGTGTGCGTCCTGGACGGCGAGGCCGTGCCGATGGGCGGCATGGGCCTGTGCCGGCAGATCAAGGACGAGGTCTTCAACTGCCCTCCGGTGCTGCTGCTGATCGGGCGCCCGCAGGACGCCTGGCTGGCGACCTGGAGCCGCGCGGAGGCCGCGGTGACGCTCCCGGTGGAGCCGGTGGAGTTCGCGAACGCCCTGGCCTCGCTGCTGCGCCGGAAGGCGCTGGCGGGCGCCTGAGGCCTCCGCGCCGGCCTTCGCCACCGACGGGGCCGCCGGCCGCCCGTGGGCGTGCGCGGCGGCCCTGGGCGCTTCTCACACGGCCGAGGGCCGCAGCCGTGCCGCCTCCTGGGCGGGGCCGGGGGTCTTCCCGCTGCCCGTGAGGGCGCTGCCCTCACGCCACTTGTCCCAGTTCAGGTTCCAGTCGCCGAAGCCGTTGCCGAACGGCTCCATGGTGTCGCCGTCCGAGTTCACGACCTCCACGAGGTCGCCCTCGCGGACGGTGTCGAAGAACCACTCGGCGTCGGCGGTGCTCATCCCCACGCAGCCGTGACTGACGTTGGCGTAGCCCTGCGAGCCGACCGACCAGGGGGCGGCGTGCACGTACTCGCCGCTCCAGGTCACCCGGGTGGCGAAGTGCACGTCCAGGTCGTACGACTCGGCGGATCCCTCGGCGATGCCGACGGTGGTGCTGCGCATGCGTACGAAGCGTTCCTTGGCGAGCACCACCTTGACGCCGTTGCGGGTCTCGAAGCCGGGCTTGCCGGTGGTGACGGGGATCTGCTTGATCTCCTCGCCGTTCTTGTGGACCGTCAGCTGGTGCGCGGCCGCGTCCGTGACGGCTATCACACGGTCACCGGTGCGGATGGTGAGCGGCTTGGCGGCGTCGCCGCGCAGCCGGTCGCCGATCTTGATGCCCTCCAGGTTGCTGCGCACCTGGACGGTGGCGTGGGCCGGCCAGTACTCCTTGGGCCGGAAGTGCAGCTTCTTGTCGTCGACCCAGTACCAGGCGCCGGTGACGGAGGGCGTGGAGTCGACCTTCAGGCCGCGTTCCACGACGGCCCGCTGCGCCGGGTCCTCGACCGGCTCGCTGAGCTCCGCGACGAGCGGCTGGCCGACGCCGTACGTGCCCGCCTCGGGGCCGAAGGTGACGCCCAGGCGCTTGGCGGCGCCGGGCTTGCCGGTGGTGAAGGTGAGGACCTTGCGGCCGGGCCTGCCGTCCTCGTCCTCGGTGCTCACGCGGACCGTGTACTGCGCGGAGGCGGCCAGCGCGGTGGTGCTGTGCCAGCGGCTGCCGTCGGCGGCCAGTTCGCCTGCCAGGTGCCGTCCGGAGGCGTCCACGGCGACGACGTCGGTGATGCGCCCGTCGGAGTCCTCGGCGACGATCTCCAGGGGCTTGTCGGGGTCGGCGGGCTTCCCCTCGTCGAGGGAGCCGCTGAAAGAGATCTGGTCCGCCGCGTCGTACGGCTCGGCGGACAGCGGGCTGCCGTCTGAGGAGCAGCCGGTGACGCCCGCGCCGAGGGCCGCCACCAGCAGTGCGCAGCCGACGATGCGGAGCCGCGTGCCGCGGAGGCCGGTGCGGGGGGACTCTGTGTCTCTCATGGCCTCACGCTAGGGAGCCGTGCGGGCCTCGGCTCACCGGACGGCCCGAACGGGTGAGGCGGATGCGCCGACAGCGGGAGCCCGGACCCTCCTGACGGAGTGTCCGGGCTCCCGGGCGCCGTACGGCGTGCTACTGGGTGCGGTTCTCACCGCGGTAGTACTCGAAGACCCAGCCCCACAGACCGATCAGCAGAAGCGGCGCGGAGAAGTACATCAGCCACCAGCCGATCGCCACGCCCATGAAGGCCAGGGCGGCGCCCGCGGCCAGGGACAGCGGCTGCCAGCTGTGCGGGCTGAAGAACCCGACCTCGCCGGCGTCGTCGGCGACGTCCGCCTCCTTGTTGTCCTGGGCGCCCACGTCGACCCGCCGGGCGGTGAAGCCCAGGTAGAAGCCGATCATGATGCTCAGGCCGAAGGCCAGGACGAGGGCGGTGGTGCCGACCGGCTCCTTCGACCAGACGCCGTAGACCACGGCGACGGCCAGGAAGAAGACACTCAGCCAGATGAACATCTTGCCCTGGATCTTCACTTGCCGGCCTCCTTGCCGCCGGAGAGGGCCTTCTCGCCGTGACCGGCGTTCTCGAGCTCGTCGAGCGCGGCGATCTCCGGGTGGTGCAGGTCGAACGCCGGGGATTCACTGCGGATCCGCGGCAGGGTGAGGAAGTTGTGCCGGGGCGGCGGGCAGGAGGTCGCCCACTCCAGGGAGCGGCCGTAGCCCCACGGGTCGTCGACCTCGACCGGCTTGCCGTACTTGGCGGTCTTCCACACGTTGTAGAAGAACGGCAGCAGCGACATGCCGAGGAGGAACGAGGCGATCGTCGAGACCGTGTTCAGGGCGGTGAAGCCGTCCGCGGCCAGGTAGTCCGCGTACCGGCGCGGCATGCCCTCGACGCCCAGCCAGTGCTGGACCAGGAAGGTGCCGTGGAAGCCGATGAACAGCGTCCAGAAGGTGATCTTGCCGAGCCGCTCGTCGAGCATCTTGCCGGTGAACTTCGGCCACCAGAAGTGGAAGCCGGCGAACATCGCGAACACCACGGTGCCGAACACCACGTAGTGGAAGTGCGCCACCACGAAGTACGAGTCGGAGACGTGGAAGTCCAGCGGCGGCGAGGCCAGGATGACGCCGGTCAGACCGCCGAAGGTGAACGTGATGAGGAAGCCCAGCGTCCACAGCATCGGCGTCTCGAAGGACAGGCTGCCCTTCCACATGGTGCCGATCCAGTTGAAGAACTTCACACCGGTCGGGACCGCGATCAGGAAGGTCATGAAGGAGAAGAACGGCAGCAGCACACCGCCCGTGACGTACATGTGGTGCGCCCACACCGTCACCGACAGACCCGCGATCGCGATGGTCGCGCCGATGAGACCCATGTAGCCGAACATCGGCTTGCGGGAGAACACCGGGATGATCTCGGAGACGATGCCGAAGAACGGCAGCGCGATGATGTACACCTCGGGGTGACCGAAGAACCAGAAGAGGTGCTGCCACAGCAGCGCTCCGCCGTTCGTCGAGTCGAAGATGTGCGCCCCGAACTTGCGGTCCGCCTCCAGGGCGAACAGCGCGGCGGCGAGCACCGGGAAGGCGAGCAGCACCAGCACACCGGTGAGCAGGACGTTCCAGGTGAAGATCGGCATGCGGAACATCGTCATGCCGGGGGCACGCATGCAGATGATGGTCGTGATGAAGTTGACCGCGCCGAGGATGGTGCCGAAGCCGGAGAGGGCGAGGCCCATGATCCACATGTCGGAGCCGATGCCCGGCGAGCGGACCGCGTCCGACAGCGGCGCGTAGGCGAACCAGCCGAAGCTGGCGGCGCCGTCCGGCGTCAGGAAGCCGCCGACCGCGATGAGCGAGCCGAACGAGTAGAGCCAGTAGGCGAACATGTTCAGCCGCGGGAACGCCACGTCGGGCGCGCCGATCTGCAGCGGCATGATCCAGTTCGCGAAGCCGGCGAACAGCGGCGTCGCGAACATCAGCAGCATGATCGTGCCGTGCATCGTGAACGCCTGGTTGAACTGCTCGTTCGACACGATCTGCAGGCCCGGGCGGGCCAGCTCGGCGCGCATCACCAGGGCCATCACGCCGCCGATGACGAAGAAGACGAACGACGTCACCAGGTACATCGTGCCGATCGTCTTGTGGTCCGTGGTCGTCAGCCACTTGACCACGACGCTGCCACGGTTCTGGCGCCTGACCGGCAGTTCGTCCTCGTAGTGGGACCCAGCTGCCGCGGCACCCTTGGGTTCGTTGAGGATGCTCACAGGATGTTCGACTCCCGGTTCTTCTCGGGGCCGGACTGCTCGATGCCCGCGGGCACGTAGCCCTTCTGCCCCTTCTTCGCGAGGTCCTTCAGGTGCTGCTCGTACCGCTCGGGGGAGACGACCTTCACGTTGAACAGCATCCGGGAGTGGTCGACGCCGCAGAGTTCGGCGCACTTGCCGAGGAAGGTGCCCTCACGGTTGGGGGTCACCTCGAAGGCGTTGGTGTGGCCCGGGATGACGTCCTGCTTCATCAGGAACGGCACCACCCAGAAGGAGTGGATGACGTCACGCGAGGTCAGCACGAAGCGGACCCGCTTGCCCTCGGGCAGCCACAGGGTGGGGCCCGGGTTGTTGGTCTGCGGGTTCCGGGTTCCGGGGATGCCGCAGTCGTAGACACCGCCCGCGTCGGCCGGGAAGGCCTCCTTGTAGCGGTCCGGAATCGCGTCGAGTTCCTTGGACGTCTTGGCGTCGCCCGTGGAACCCTCGACGTTCTCGACGTAGTTGAAGCACCAGCTCCACTGGAAGCCGACCACGTTCACCGTGACGTCGGGCTTCTTCTCGAGCTTCAGCAGCTCGGATTCGTCGCGGGCGGTGAAGTAGAAGAACACCGAGACGATGATGAGGGGGACCACCGTGTACAACGCCTCGATGGGCATGTTGTACCGGGTCTGCGGAGGTACCTCGACCTTGGTGCGGCTGCGCCGGTGGAAGAAAGCACTCCACAGGATCAGGCCCCACACCAGCACGCCGACGGCGAGCGCGGCCGCCCAGGACCCCTGCCACAGGGAGAGGATCCGGGGAGCCTCTTCCGTCGTGGGGGTGGGCATGCCAAGGCGGGGGAAGTCCTCCCATGTGCAACCGGTGGCGGTCGCCAGGACCAGGCCCGCGGTCAGTGCCTGCAGCAGCTTCCGCCGCATCGGGCGCCGCGGCTTGGGGGTACCGCCCACGCCTTCCAGGCCGTGGGGGAGGTCGGAGCCGTTGGGACTCACGTAGCGCCTTCCCGAGAGTCTCGCCCGCGCTGTTCGGCTGCGGCCTGGCCTTCTCGCTGGTCGGTCGCCGCCCTGCGTCGGGCAGGGGTTTGGATGTTTATGCGGACCAAACCCTAGCCGACGCTCTTCGAGGGGTCGCGGGGAGGGGTGCCTAGTGGGTCGGGGGGTTCGCCGGTTCGGCGGCTGCGGGTGCGTCGGGGCTGGTCGCGCCGTTCCCCGCGCCCCTGGGGATGGTGCGGTTGCCGGGGTTCTAACGTTGGCGTATGTCCTACTTCGATGCCGCCTCCGCGGCTCCCCTCCACCCTGTTGCCCGTCAGGCTCTGCTAGCGTCGCTGGGCGAAGGGTGGGCCGATCCCGCGCGGTTGTACAAGGAGGGGCGGCGGGCCCGGCTGCTGCTGGACGCGGCGCGGGAGGCGGCCGCGGAGGCCGTGGGCTGCCGTCCCGACGAGCTGGTGTTCACCCCGTCCGGGACGGCCGCGGTGCACTCCGGGATCGCGGGGGCGCTGGCCGGGCGGCGGCGCACCGGGCGTCACCTGATCGTGTCAGCGGTCGAACACTCTTCTGTACTCCATACGGCGGAAGTTCACCGGGACGGCGGCGGCACGGTCACAGAAGTCCCGGTGGACCGCACGGGCGCCGTGCGCCCCGCGGAGTTCGCCGAGGCGCTGCGGCCGGACACCGCGCTGGCCTGCCTGCAGTCCGCCAACCACGAGGTGGGCACCCTCCAGCCGGTGGCGGAGGCGGCCGAGGCGTGCCGGGCCGCCGGTGTGCCGCTGCTGGTGGACGCGGCCCAGTCGCTGGGCTGGGGACCGGTCGAGGGCGACTGGTCGCTGCTCGCGGCGAGCGCCCACAAGTGGGGCGGGCCCTCGGGGGTGGGTCTGCTCGTGGTGCGCAAGGGCGTGCGGTTCGCCCCCCAGGGTCCGCGGGACGAGCGGGAGTCGGGTCGGGCGCCCGGCTTCGAGAACCTCCCGGCGATCGTGGCCGCGGCGGCGTCGCTGCGGGCGGTGCGGGCGGAGGCCGTCCAGGAGGCGGCCCGGCTGCGGGAACTGACGGAGCGGATCCGGGCGCGGGTGCCGGCGCTGGTGCCGGACGTGGAGGTGGTCGGGGACCCGGAGCGGCGGCTGCCGGGCGTCGTGACCTTCTCGTGTCTCTATGTCGACGGGGAGACCGTGCTGCACGAGCTGGACCGGGCCGGCTTCTCCGTGTCGTCCGGCTCGTCCTGCACCAGCAGCACGCTGACGCCCAGCCATGTGCTGAGGGCGATGGGGGTGCTCAGCGAGGGCAACGTCCGCGTCTCGCTGCCGCCGGGCACGACGGAGGAGGACGTGGAGCGTTTCCTCGCCGTGCTGCCGGGGGTGGTGGCCGGGGTGCGGGAGAAGCTCGGCGCGCCGGTGTCCCGGACGGAGACCGTCACCGAGGAGCGGGACGAGGCGCTGGTGGTGGACGCGCTGGGGCGGCGCTGCCCGATCCCGGTGATCGAGCTGGCCAAGGTGATCGGCGACGTGCCGGTGGGCGGCCTGGTGCGGGTCCTCGCCGACGACGAGGCGGCCCGGCTGGACATCCCCGCGTGGTGCGAGATGCGCGGCCAGGAGTACGTCGGCGAACAGCCGGCGGACCGGGGCGCGGCCTATGTGGTCCGCCGGCTGTCCTGACGTGACCGGCGGTCAGCCCAGGTGCTCGCGCACCTCGGTGGCGGCGTCGTCGCCGTAGGCCTTGGTGAAGCGCTCCATGAAGTGGCCGCGGCGCAGCTGGTACTCCTGGGTGCCGACCGTCTCGATGACGAGGGTCGCCAGCATGCAGCCGACCTGCGCGGCGCGCTCCAGCGAGACGCCCCACGCCAGGCCGGACAGGAAGCCGGCGCGGAAGGCGTCGCCGACGCCGGTGGGGTCGGCCTTGCGCTCCTCGTCGGGGCAGGCGACCTCGACGACCGGCTCGCCGGCCCGCTCGATGCGCACGCCGCGGGCGCCGAGGGTGGTGACGCGGTGGCCGACCTTGGCGAGGATCTCCTCGTCGGTCCAGCCGGTCTTCGTCTGGATGAGGCCCTTCTCGTACTCGTTGGAGAAGAGGTACGTGGCCCCCTCCAGCAGTATCCGGATCTCCTCCCCGTCCATGCGGGCGATCTGCTGGGAGAAGTCGGCGGCGAAGGGAATGCCCCGCGAGCGGCACTCCTCGGTGTGCCGGAGCATCGCCTCCGGGTCGTCGGCCCCGACGGACACCAGGTCGAGGCCGCCCACGCGGTCGGCGACGGTCTTCAGCTCGATCAGCCGGGCCTCGCTCATCGCGCCCGTGTAGAAGGAGCCGATCTGGTTGTGGTCGGAGTCCGTGGTGCACACGAAGCGGGCGGTGTGCAGCGTGTCCGAGATGCGGACGGAGTCGGTGTCGACGCCGTGCCGCTCCAGCCAGGCCCGGTACTCGTCGAAGTCGAAGCCGGCCGCGCCGACCAGGATCGGGCGGGTGCCGAGCTGGCCCATGCCGAAGGCGATGTTCGCGGCCACCCCGCCGCGACGCACGTCGAGGTTGTCGACCAGGAAGGACAGCGAGACCGTGTGCAGCTGGTCCGCGACGAGCTGGTCGGCGAACCGGCCGGGGAAGGTCATGAGGTGGTCGGTGGCGATGGAGCCGGTGACTGCGATGCGCACGGCGTGGATTCTCCTGAGGGAGGGGGCTTGACACTTCACGCTACCGGGTGGGAACGGCCCGTAGAAGCAGCCGAAACTACCCGATAGTAGCTCTTTCTTCGCGGCTGTCGGCGTGCATACGGTGCGGACATGACGAACATCAAGGTCCACGCCTCCGCTCCGGTCGACCTCGAGGGCGACTTGACCTCGCTGCGCGGCGACTGCGCCCGGATGGTCCCGCACTGGGCGGCGCCCGTGCGGACGGCGGCCCGGCCGGTGCCGCCCTCCCTGATCCACGGGGTGGACGTGCCGCCCGCCTCCGCGCGGATGCTGGACGCCATGTCCGACTACGGCGACTGAGCGAGCGCGGGGAACCGCGCGCTCCCCCACTGCGTCCCATCGCTGTCCCCCGTAGAGGGGATGCGGGACACGAACCCTCAGCAGCCCCGGCGCGACCGGGCAGGGTCCGCATGGGACAGCTGTGCAGGCGAAGGAGCGATGCGGTGAACACCGAGCGACCCGACCACGACGACGAGCCGCGCCCCGTCTCGGGCGACGCGCCCGACACGGGGGGCGCACGGCCGCGCACCACCTCCTCCCCGGAGGCGGCCGCCTCCGACTCCGACGCCACGCGGACGCGTGGCGCGGACGAGGACGCGGGGGCGTCGCGGTCCGAGGGTGCCGAGGGCGCGGACGCGGGGACGACGGACGCCGGAGCGGATGACGCGGAAGCCGCAGGCCCGCAGGCCGACGCGCCTTCCGACGCCCCCGGCGACGGGGACGGCGACGGCGACCACGCGTACGCCGGGTCCGAACCGGTGGTCGGCGCCGGCCACGACGGGGACCGTAGGTCGGAGGGACCCGCGCGGCGGCGGTCGCCGGCGTTGATCGCCTCCGTCGCCGCCGCCGTGCTGCTGGCCGGCGGCGGTGGGGCGTATCTCGCGGCCGGGGCGGCCGGGGACTCCGGGGGCGGTACGGCACCGGGGGCGAACGGCGACGCCACTCCCCCGCCGCTCGCCCTGGACGGCTACTCCGAGAACGGCCCGAACGGCGTCGCGCCGGGCGAGCCCAACCCGTACGGCGCGACCTACCGCGCCGAGGGCGCGCTCCCCGAGGGTCCGGACACGGCGCCCGTGTTCCATGCGCGGGGCCAGGTCGGCGAGGACCGGGTGGTCGCGCTGGCCGAGGCGCTGGGGATCGAGGGCAAGCCGGTCGCTGAGGGCGGCTCCTGGCGCATCGGCGGCCAGGACGGCTCCGGTCCGACCCTGCGCGTCGATCAGCAGGCCCCCGGCACCTGGACGTTCAGCCGGAACATCCCGGGCAGCGACAACTGCAAGGGCGCCACCTGCAAGGCCCCGACCGGCGGGGGGACGGCCGCGGTGAGCGAGGCCGCCGCGAAGAAGGCCGCCGCGCCGGTGCTGAAGGCGGTGGGCCAGGACGACGCCAAGCTGGACGCGAGCCAGGTGCTGGACGGCAGCCGTGTGGTGAACGCCGACCCGGAGGTCGGCGGGCTGCCGACGTACGGCTGGACGACCGGGGTGGTCGTCGGGGCGAGCGGCGAGGTGGTCGGCGGCAGCGGCCGGCTCGCGGAACCGGTGAAGGGGGACACGTACCCGGTGGTCGGCGCCCGCGAGGCGCTGGACGCGATGAACGGCGCGCCCGGCGCCGGGGACCGGGTGGAGATCGGCGGCTGCGCCACCCCCGTGCCGCTGGACGAGGGGGAGCAGCAGGAGCCGTGCGCCCCGGTGACGAAGCAGCCGGCCGGCGACACGGTGTCGGTGGACGAGGCGGTGTTCGGGCTGGCCGCGCACTCGATGGACGGGCGTCCCGCGCTGGTGCCGTCCTGGCTGTTCGAGGTGCGGCCCGCGGGCTCCGACACCCCGTTCACGGTGACGCATCCGGCGGTGGAGCCGGAGTTCCTCGCCTCGCCGGCGGGGTCCGGGGAGCGCCCGGGCGAGGAGCCGTCGGGCCCCGGTGACGAGCCGACGTCCGCGCCGGCCACCCGCGAGGTCCAGGTGGAGGGCTACACGGCCCAGGGCGACGAGCTGACCGTGACGTTCACCGGCGGCGTCTGCGCCGACTACAAGGCGACGGCGAGCGAGAGCGCGGGCAAGGTCACCGTGCGGGTGACCGAGACGCCCTGGCCGGACAAGGTGTGCATCCTGATCGCCAAGCAGTACGAGCGGACGCTGCGGCTGGACGCCCCGCTCGGCGACCGCCAGGTGGTGACGGCGGACGGCGAGCCGGTGCCGCTGCACAAGGGCGGCGCCCGGCTGCCCGCGCCGCCCAGCGCCCGCTGAGCGCCGCACGCGCGCACGACGAAGGCGGCGGTCCCGTGTTCACGGGGCCGCCGCCTTCGTCGGGTCGTCCGCCGGCCGGACCGGCGACGCTCAGCTGAAGGAGTCGCCGCAGGCGCAGGAACCCGTGGCGTTCGGGTTGTCGATCGTGAAGCCCTGCTTCTCGATGGTGTCGACGAAGTCGATGGTGGCGCCGCCCAGGTACGGGGCGCTCATGCGGTCGGTGACGACCTTGACGCCGCCGAAGTCCTTCACCACGTCGCCGTCGAGCGAGCGCTCGTCGAAGAAGAGCTGGTAGCGCAGGCCGGAGCAGCCGCCGGGCTGGACGGCGACGCGCAGGGCGAGGTCGTCACGGCCTTCCTGGTCGAGCAGGGCCTTGACCTTGGACGCGGCGGCGTCGGTCAGGACGATGCCGTCGGTGACGGTGGTGGTCTCGTCCGATACGGACATCTACATCTCTCCCGGGTTGTACGGAGACTGCTTGCCGACGGTTGCAACCGGCGGGACCGCGGATTCATTCCGGGCCGGGCGCGTGATTTCCTCGCCTCGCTCTTCATGCTCGCACACGCCGTGCGGAGCGGAAAACGTCCCGTGCCGGGGCCTGTCGGGAATGAACGGGCGGCCGCCTAGATTCACGTCACATGGACGCTATGGCCATCGTCAAAGTGACGTGAACCGGTTATGATAGATAGCGTCATTTCGACGAGAAGTCGCCAGAACAGAAAGGGTGCGTGTCGTGACCACCGCCCAGACCCGGGAGCTCGACGTCCAGCCGACGCCCCTCGCCCTGCTGCTCCTCGGCCGTGAGGCCGACCCGAAGAGCGAGCGCGGTGTGGAGTGTCCCGGCGACCTCCCCTCGCCGTCCGACCCGGATCTCGTGGAGCGCGCCCGCGCGGCCAAGGAGAAGCTCGGGGACAAGGTCTTCGTCCTCGGCCACCACTACCAGCGTGACGAGGTCATCCAGTTCGCCGACGTCACGGGCGACTCCTTCAAGCTGGCGCGGGACGCGGCCGCGCGTCCGCAGGCCGAGTACATCGTCTTCTGCGGTGTGCACTTCATGGCCGAGTCCGCCGACATCCTCACCGGCGACGACCAGAAGGTGGTCCTGCCGGACCTCGCGGCCGGGTGCTCCATGGCCGACATGGCCACCGCCGAGCAGGTCGCCGAGTGCTGGGACGTGCTGACCGAGGCCGGGGTCGCCGAGCAGGTCGTCCCCGTCTCGTACATGAACTCCTCCGCCGACATCAAGGCCTTCACCGGCAAGCACGGCGGCACGATCTGCACCTCGTCGAACGCGAAGCGCGCCCTGGACTGGGCGTTCCAGCAGGGCGAGAAGGTCCTCTTCCTCCCCGACCAGCACCTGGGCCGCAACACGGCGGTGCGGGACATGGGGATGTCCCTGGAGGACTGCGTCGTCTACAACCCGCACCGGCCGAACGGCGGCCTGACCGCCGAGGAGCTGCGCGCCGCGAAGATGATCCTGTGGCGCGGCCACTGCTCGGTGCACGGCCGCTTCAGCCTGGACTCGGTGAACGAGGTGCGTGAGCGCATCCCGGGCGTCAACGTCCTGGTGCACCCCGAGTGCCGTCACGAGGTCGTGGCCGCGGCGGATTACGTCGGCTCGACCGAGTACATCATCAAGACGCTGGAGGCGGCCCCGGCCGGGTCCAAGTGGGCCATCGGCACCGAGCTGAACCTGGTCCGCCGCCTGGCGAACCGTTTCGCTTCCGAGGACAAGGAGATCGTGTTCCTCGACCGCACGGTCTGCTTCTGCTCGACGATGAACCGCATCGACCTCCCCCACCTGGTCTGGGCCCTGGAGTCCCTCGCCGAGGGCACCCTGGTCAACCGCATCGAGGTGGACAAGGAGACCGAGGCGTTCGCCAAGCTGGCCCTGGAGCGCATGCTGGCGCTGCCGTAACGGCGGCACGGCACACGGCGCGAAGGCCCCCGTCCGGCACCTGACGGTGCCGGACGGGGGCCTTCGCCGTCGCGCGGATCAGACCTGCGCCGGGGTCTCCTTGCCGGAGGCGGGCCGCGGCCCGCCGGGCGTCTCCCGCTTCGCCGCGCGCTTGAGGGCGCGGCGTTCCTTGCGGAGTTCCAGCATCGCGTAGAGCGTCGGGACCAGGAGCAGGGTGAGCAGGGTCGACGTGATCAGGCCGCCGATCACCACCACCGCGAGCGGCTGGGCGATGAAGCCGCCCTCGCCGGTGACGCCGAGCGCCATCGGGAGCAGGGCGAAGATCGTCGCCAGGGCCGTCATCAGGATGGGCCGCAGCCGGTGCCGGCCGCCCTCGAGGACGGCGTCGATGACGCCGTAGCCCTGCCCGCGGTACTGGTTGATCAGGTCGATCAGCACGATCGCGTTGGTGACCACGATGCCGATCAGCATCAGCATGCCGATCATCGCCGGGACGCCCATCGGGGTGCCGGTGACCAGCAGCAGGCCGATCGCGCCGGTCGCCGCGAACGGCACGGACACCAGCAGGATCAGCGGCTGGGCCAGCGACCGGAAGGTACCGACCAGCAGCATGAACACGATCGCGATGGCGGCCAGCATGGCCAGGCCCAGGTTGACGAAGGCCTCGTCCTGGTCCTCGGTCACACCCCCGATCTCGGCCGTCGCGCCCGCGGGCAGCGTCAGCGCGTCGATCTTCGTCTGGAGCGCCGTGCCCACGGCGCCCGTGTTGTCGCCGACCGGGCGGGCGGTGACGGTGGCCGCGCGCTGGCCGTCGATGCGGGTCATGGAGACCGGGCCGTCCACCAGCCGGACGGTGGCGATGTCACCCAGCTTCACCGGGCCGAGACGCAGGGCGCGCAGCTGCTCGACGGTCGTGGCGGGCCGCGCCGAGCGGATCACGATGTCCCGCTCGGTGTCGTCGAGGACGGCCTTGGCGGCCGGGGTGCCCTTCACCGACTGGGCGACGGCCATCCCGAGGGTCTGGGCGTCGAAGCCGGCCGCGGCGGCCTTGTCGTTGGGCGTGACCGAGATACGGGGCACGCTCTGCGCCAGGTCGCTGCTGACGTCGGTGACGTCGTCCAGGGAGGCCACCGCGTCGCGGACCTGCTCGGCCGCCTTGTTCAGCACCTGCGCGTCGGCCGCCTTCACGACCACGCTGAGGTCCTGGCTGCCGAAGCCGTCACCGGCCGCCACCGTGGTGGTGCCGATGCCGTCGAGCCCGGCGAGGCCCTTCTCGATGCTGTCCCGGACGTCGTCGGAGGACGCGGAGTCCTCCAGCATGATCTGGTAGGTCGCCTGGTTGGTGTCGGTGCCGCCGCCGAAGGCGGCCATGAAGCCGGACGAGCCGACGGTCACCTGGTAGTCCTCGACGCCCTCGGTGTCCGCGAGCAGCTTCTCGACCTTCTTCGCCTGGGCGTCGGTCGTGGCCAGGGAGGCGCCGGGCTTCAGCTCCTGACGGACGGTCAGGACCTGCTGCTCGCCCGCGTCGAAGAAGTTGGTCTTCAGCAGCGGGGCCATGGCGAAGGTGGCGATCAGCACGACGACGGCGATGGCGACGCTGGTCAGCCGGCGCCGGGTGGCGAAGCGCAGCACGGGCACATAGGCGCGCTGGAGGCGGCTCTTCGCCTCCTTCTCCTCGGCCTGCCTGCGGGCCTCCTCGGCGTCCTCCGGGGTGCCCTTCGGGGGCCGCAGGAACCAGTACGACAGCACCGGGACGACCGTCAGCGACACCAGCAGGGACGCCAGCAGCGCGGCGGTGACGGTGAGGCTGAAGGAGCCGAACAGCTCGCCCACCATGCCGCCGACCAGGCCTATCGGCAGGAACACGGCGACGGTGGTGAGGGTGGAGGAGGTGACCGCTCCGGCCACCTCGCGCACCGCGTTCATGATCGCGGAGTGGCGTTCCTCGCCGTAGCCGAGGTGCCGCTTGATGTTCTCCAGGACGACGATGGAGTCGTCGACGACCCGGCCGATGGCGATGGTCAGACCGCCCAGGGTCAGCATGTTGAGGGACAGGTCGCGGGTCCACAGCACGATCAGCGCGAGCACCACCGACAGCGGGATGGACACCGCCGTGACGAGGGTGGAGCGGACCGACGCGAGGAAGACGAGGATCACCAGCACGGCGAAGAGCAGGCCGAGCGCGCCCTCGGTGGTGAGGCCGTCGATGGCCTTCGAGACCGCAGGGCCCTGGTCGCTGACCACGGTGAGGGTGGCGCCGTCGCCGAGGTCCTCGCGCAGTCCGGGCAGCTTCTTCTCGACGGCCTCGGAGATGGCGACGGCGCTGCCGTCGTGGTCCATGGTGGCCATGACGGCGAGGCTGGGCCGGCCGTTGGTGCGGGTGAGGGAGTCGGAGCGCGCCTCCTCCTGCCGGACGGCGGCCACGTCGCCGAGGCGGACGGGCTTGCCCTCGCCGGGGGCGGCCGTGACCATCAGGTCCTGGATCTGCCGCAGGGAGGTGAAGCCGCCGCCGACCTGGACGGTGCGGTTGGCGCCGTTCTCCTCGAAGGAGCCGGCCGGGACGGTCGCGCCGCCGGCCTGGAGGGCCTGGGCGACCGACGCGCCGGTCAGGCCCGCCCTGGCGAGCTTCGCCTCGTCGGGGACGACGGTGACCTGGAGGTCCCGTACGCCGTCCACCAGGACCTGGCCGACGCCGTCGATGCTCTTCAGCGCGGGCACCACCGTGCGGTCCAGCTGGTCGGCGAGCGCCTGCTGGTCCTTGTCGGAGGTGACGGCGAGCACCACGGTCGGGATGTCGTCCGTGGATCCTGCGACGACCTGCGGGTCCACCCCGGACGGCAGCCGGGCGCCGGCCCGGTTGACGGCCTGCTGCACGTCGGCGACGAGCTGCTGGGTGTTGTTGCCGTAGTCGAAGGACGCCATGATCACGGCGTTGCCCTCGCTCGCCTTCGAGGTGACGCCGGAGATGCCGTCGACGGCCTCCAGGCTGTCCTCGATGGGTTCGACGACCTGCTTCTCCACCACGTCCGGCGAGGCGCCCTGGTAGGGGGCGATCACGGAGACCATGGGCAGTTCGATGGTGGGCAGGAGCTGCTGTTTGAGCTGGGGTATCGCGATCGCCCCGAAGACGAGCGCGATGATCGACATCAGTCCGATCAGCGCCCGTTGCGCGAGGCTGAATCTGGACAGCCAGGACATGGGTCAGGGTCTCTTTTCCGTGGAGCGGCGAAGGTCCGGCAGACGGGCGCGCGCACAGTGGGCGGCCCACTCCACACCCTGGGCCATGGCCCAGGGCCGATCCGTGGTCCCGAGGTCCGATTCTTCACACGGCGCCTACTCCCGCCGCAGTACTCACGGCTACGCCTGGTCCGTCCTCGGACGGACCAGGCCCGACTCGTAGGCGATGACCACGAGCTGGGCCCGGTCGCGGGCGCCCAGCTTGGCCATGGCGCGGTTGACGTGGGTCTTGACGGTGAGCGGGCTGACCTCGAGGCGTTCGGCGATCTCGTCGTTGGAGTGACCGCCGGCGACCTGGACCAGCACCTCCCGCTCGCGCACGGTGAGGGAGTCCAGGCGCTCGGCGCGCTCGGGGTCGCGGTCGGGGCCGGGCGGGCCGTCCTGGGCGAGGAAGCGGGCGATCAGGCCCTTGGTGGCCTGCGGGGACAGCAGCGCCTCTCCCCCGGCGGCGATGCGCACGGCGCCCAGCATCTCGCCGGGCTCGGCGCCCTTGCCGAGGAAGCCGGAGGCGCCGGCCCGCAGGGACTGCACCACGTAGTCGTCGACCTCGAAGGTCGTCAGTATCACCACCCGGACCCCGTCGAGGGCGGGGTCGGCGCTGATCTCGCGGGTGGCGGCGAGGCCGTCGGTGCCGGGCATGCGGATGTCCATGAGGACCACGTCGGGCAGGTGTTCGCGGGCCAGCCGGACGGCCTCGGCGCCGTCGGACGCCTCGCCCACGACCTCCATGTCCGGCTCGGAGTCGACGAGGACGCGGAAAGCGCTGCGCAGCAGTGCCTGGTCGTCGGCGAGCAGGACGCGGATCGTCATGCGGGCTCCAGCGGGGCGTCGGTCACGGGCGGCCGCCGGGGGCGGCGGAGGTGCGGGGCTCGACGGGAAGGATCGCATGCACGCGGAAGCCGCCGCCGTAGCGGGGGCCGGTGGTGAGGGTGCCGCGCAGGGCGGTGACGCGTTCGCGCATGCCGAGCAGTCCGTGCCCGCCGCCGGGGGTGGGGTCGTGGCCCTGGTCGCTGCCGTCGTCGAGCACGGTGACCTCGATGTGCGGTCCGACGCGTACGACGCTGACCTCGGCGCGCGCGTCGGTCCCGGCGTGCTTCTGCACGTTGGTCAGCGCCTCCTGGACGATCCGGTACGCGGCCAGGCCGACGGCGGCGGGCAGTTCGGTGCCCTGGTCGGCGCGGGCGACCTCGACGCGGAGCCCGGCGTTGCGGAAGGTGGCGGCGAGCTCGTCGAGGCGGTCGAGGCCGGGGGCGGGCTCGGTGGGCGCCTCGGGGTCGCCGGACTGGCGCAGCAGGCCGACGGTGGCGCGCAGTTCGCCGAGCGCGTGGCGGCTGGCCTCGCGGACGTGGGCGAGGGCCTCCTTGGCCTGGTCGGGGCGCTTGTCCATGACATGGGCGGCGACCCCGGCCTGCACGTTGACCAGGGCGATGTGGTGGGCGACCACGTCGTGCAGGTCGCGGGCGATGCGCAGGCGCTCCTCGGCGACCCGGCGGCGGGCCTCCTCCTCGCGGGTGCGTTCGGCGCGCTCGGCGCGCTCGCGGATGGCCTGGACGAAGGCGCGGCGGCTGCGGACGGCGTCCCCGCCGGTGGCGCCGATGCCGGTCCAGGCGAGGATCGCCAGGTTCTCCTGGGCGTACCAGGGCAGGGGCCCGGCGGCCATCGCGGTGCCGGTGAGGACGGTCATGGTGAGCAGGCCGAGCCGCCAGGTGGTGGGGCGGTCGGTGGAGGCGGCGACGGTGTAGAGGGCGATCACCGCGCACATGGCGACGGGGGCGCGGGGGTCGCCGGTGACGGACTCGACGACGGAGAGGCCGCCCGCGACACCGAGCACCGTGCGGGGGGCGCGGCGGCGGAAGACGAGCGCGGCGGCGCCGAGCGTCATCAGGACCAGGCTGAGCGGGTCGGGGGTGCGCAGGCCCCAGCTGACCCCCTCGGGGTCGTGCGGTTCGACGAAGGACCCGGCGACCATGCACAGCAGGACGCCGACGGCCAGCACCGTGTCCACGGCGGCCGGGTGGGCCCGCGCCCGGCAGCGGGCGCGTGTCAGGGTGCTCACGGCTGGTTGCGGTGACCGGGGCGGACGCCCGTGCGGCGCGGCCCCGGCTCCCCCCTCTCTGCGGACTGCCTCTTCGCGGACGGCCGGATCCGGTTGTCCCGGGGACGTCTCAGGTCCCCGGGATGAGGCCGTCGTCGGTGAGGAGGTCGCGGACCTCCTCGAGGGTGGCGCCGGGGGCCGGGAGGATGAGGTCGGACGGCTCCAGGGAGTCGTCCGGCAGCGGCTCGCCCAGCTCGTGCACCTTGTCCAGCAGGGCCTGGAGCGTGGCGCGGAAGCCGGGTCCGTCGCCGTTCTCCATCTCGGCGAGCAGTTCCTCGTCCAGCTTGTTCAGCTCGGGCAGCCGGCTCTCCTCCAGCGTCAGCTGCCCCTCCCCCATGATCCGTACGATCATGTCGCCCTCCTCGGCGTGGGCTACTGCTTGTCGAAGCGCGGGGTGTCCTGCGGCTGCTGCCGGGTCTGCGGCTGCGCCTGGTCCTGGCCGCCCTCGAGGGCCTGCCGGTCGCCGGAGGTGCCCCCGGCCAGCTCGGCCTTCATGCGCTGCAGTTCGAGCTCCACGTCCGTGCCGCCGGAGAGCCGGTCGAGCTCGGCCTGGATGTCGTCCTTGTGCATGCCGGACTGGTCGTCCAGGGCGCCGGAGGCGAGCAGCTCGTCGATCGCGCCGGCCCGGGCCTGGAGCTGGGCGGTCTTGTCCTCGGCCCGCTGGATGGCCAGGCCGACGTCGCCCATCTCCTCGGAGATGCCGGAGAAGGCCTCGCCGATCCGGGTCTGCGCCTGGGCGGCTGTGTAGGTGGCCTTGATGGTCTCCTTCTTGGTGCGGAAGGCGTCCACCTTGGCCTGGAGGCGCTGCGCGGCCAGCGTCAGCTTCTCCTCCTCGCCCTGGAGCGTGGCGTGCTGGGTCTCCAGGTCCGTCACCTGCTGCTGGAGCGCGGCGCGGCGGGAGAGGGCCTCGCGGGCCAGGTCCTCGCGGCCCAGCGCGAGCGCCTTGCGGCCCTGGTCCTCCAGCTTCGACGACTGGGACTGGAGCTGGTTGAGCTGGAGCTCCAGGCGCTTGCGGCTGGTCGCCACGTCGGCGACGCCACGGCGGACCTTCTGGAGCAGCTCCAACTGCTTCTGGTACGAGTAGTCGAGGGTCTCGCGCGGGTCCTCGGCCCGGTCAAGGGCCTTGTTCGCCTTCGCGCGGAAGATCATCCCCATACGCTTCATGACACCGCTCATGGGCTTCGCGCGCCCCCTTCTGACGGACTCCAGCTCCAGTGACTGCGACAGAACCCACAGTACGGGCCCTGCATCCATTACCGCACTGTCCGGGGACGGATGCGCTCATCCCCAAGGACGAGTGAGTACCCTCCTGATCCGGCGTAGGGAGTAGGTGGTCCCCGGGGTGGCGGCCGCCGGTCGTCCCGGAGGCCCCCGCTACGTCCCCATCTGTCCTAGGAGAGACGTCCGGTGTTGCCGGATCGTTCCCCGCGGGGCTGTGGTCCAACCCCGGCCACCCCGTACCCTTGGGTTTTGTGTTCCGTAGCCGTGCCAAGGAAGAGAAGGCACCGGGCGCCGACAAGGCGACGGTGACCGACTCCATGCAGCCCCGTCACCCCGAGGCCCCCAAGGGCCGCCCCACACCCAAGCGCAGCGCGGCCCAGTCGCAGCGCCGCAGCGTGGCCAACACGACGATGTCGCGTAAGGAGGCCGCCAAGCGTCAGCGCGAGGAGCGCCGTGCCGCACTGGAGCGTCAGCGCCAGGCGCTGGCCAGCGGCGACGAGCGGTACCTGCCCGCGCGCGACAAGGGCCCGGTGCGCCGGTTCGCCCGTGACTTCGTGGACTCGCGCTTCCACATCGCGGAGTGGTTCCTGCCGATGGCCGTGGTCATCCTCGTGCTGAGCATGGTGCAGGTGGCGCAGCTGCAGAACATCGCGCTGCTGCTGTGGCTCGTCGTCATCGTGATGATCGTGCTCGACTCGGTCGTGACGGGCTTCCGTCTGAAGAAGACGCTCGCCGAGCGCTTCCCCGACGAGAACCGGCGCGGCGCGGTGGCCTACGCGCTGATGCGCACGCTCCAGATGCGCCGGCTGCGGCTGCCCAAGCCCCAGGTGAAGCGCGGGGAGCGGCCCTGAGCGCCACCCCGTTCGCGCACGGTACGACGGCGCCGGGTCCGCCTTGCGGGCCCGGCCGTCTGCGTGACGTCGTCCGTGAGGAGCTGGTGGCCCGCCAGCTGGAGGAGCAGATAGTCGGGCGTTTCCCGGTCGGGAAGCGGCTGCGGGTGCTCGACGTGGGCATGGGCCGGGGCGCGCAGGCGCTGCGGCTGGCCCGGGCCGGCCATCAGGTGACGGGCGTCGAGCAGGACGCCGCGTCGATCGCGGCGGTCCGGGAGGCGTTCGCCGGGGAGCCGGAGGGCATCCGGGAGCGGATGCGGATCATCGAGGGGCATGCCGGGGACACGGGTGTGCACTTCCTGCCGGGCAGTTTCGACGTCGTGCTCTGTCATGGCGTGCTCATGGACGACGTGGAGGATCCGGACGCGCTGCTCGCGGGGGTGGCCCGGATGCTGGCGCCCGGCGGGATGCTGTCGCTGCTCGTGCGCAACGGCGACGCGGCGGCGATGCGGGCGGGTCTGTCGGGCGACTGGGCGGGGGCGCTGGCGGCGTTCTGCACGCCGACGGCGTCGTACGGGCTGAAGCGGCTGACGTCGACGCTCGCGGGGATCGGGGCGCCGCTGCACACCTGGTACGGCGTGCGGGTCTTCACGGACACGACGGCGGACGACGCGGTGCTGCCGGACGACCTGGACGCGGTGCTGGCGGTCGAGGACCGGGCCGGGCGCACGGACCCGTACCGGGGGATCGCCGCGCTGCTGCACCTGTGCGGGGTCCGGGGCTGAGGGCTCAGCCCCGGAGAACCTCAGCCGCGGTGACCTCGGCCCCGGTGGCCCCGGCCCCGGTGACCTCGGCTCACGCGCCTTCGCCGGCGCTCTCGGTCTCCGCCGCCGTGGTCCCGTCCGCGTGCAGGCTCATCGGGCCGTAGATCTCGGTGCCGTCCTCCAGCAGCCGGACCTGGTCGGCGCCGCCCTCCAGAAGAGCCTTCCAGTTCTCCCCGATCCAGGACTCGGCGTCCCCCTGCGTGGTGAACTCCTCCGGCGTCACCGCGGGCTCGACCTGCGTCCCGTCGGCCTTCTCGAACCGCCACGTCCATGCCGCCATGTACGCCTCCCAAGCGTGTGAGCTCACTGCACAGCAGAAGCCGGATCTTGGTCCGGCTCCTGACCAAGAGCGTAGTCGGACGGGCATCGGCTGTGGGGAAAGGCGAGAATCGGGGCGTGGAACTGACTCTGCTCGGCACCGGCGCCCCGGCGGGACTGCCCCGCCCCGACTGTCCCTGCGCGGCCTGCGCGTGCGCGCTGGGACCGGACGCGCGGGCTGCGGCCTCGCTGTTGGTGGACGGCGCGCTGCTGCTCGACCTGACCCCCGGCGCGGCCTTCGCCGCGGCCCGTGCGGGGCGTTCGCTGGGCGGGGTGCGCCAGGTGCTGCTGTCGCACCCGCACGACGGGCCGGCGGTGGAGGTGCCGGCCGGGCTGCCGCAGCCGGGGCGGGTGCCGGACGGGCGGGAGCTGGCGCTGCTGACGGGGCACCGGGTGCGGGCGGTGGCGCTGGACGCGCCCGGCACCGGGTACGCGGTGACCGGTCCCGACGGGCAGCGGCTGCTGTATCTGCCGCCGGGCGGCGCCCCCGCCGGTCTCGAGGCGCCGGCCGAGCCGTACGCGATGGTCGTGCTGGACGTGGTGGGCCGCCCGGACGCGCTGGCGCGGCTCCGGGAGACGGGCGCGGTGGTGCCGACCACGGACGTGATCGCCGTGCACCTGGACCACGACGTGCCTCCGGGCCCCGAGGTACGGCGCCGGCTCGCGGCCGCGGGGGCGCGCGCCGTGCCGGACGGCACCACGCTGGAGGTCGGCGCGTACGAGGACGTGCCCGACGTGCCGCGCCGCACGCTGGTGCTGGGCGGGGCGCGGTCGGGCAAGTCGGTGGAGGCGGAACGGCGCCTGGAGTCCTTTCCCGAGGTGCTGTACGTGGCGACCGGCGGCTCGCGCAACGGGGACACGGAGTGGGCGGCGCGGGTGTCCGCGCACCAGGAGCGGCGGCCGGGGTCCTGGCGGACCGTGGAGACCTGCGACCTGGTGCCGCTGCTCAAGGGCGACGGCCCGCCGCTCCTGGTCGACTGCCTGTCGCTGTGGCTGACGGACGCGATGGACGCGGTGGGCGCCTGGGACGACGCGGAGTGGGCGGACGGCGGCGAACGCGCCCTCCGCGACCGCGTACGGGCCCTCACGGACGCGGTCCGCGAGACCCGCCGCACGGTGGTCGCGGTCTCCAACGAGGTCGGCTCCGGCATCGTCCCCGCCACCGCGTCCGGCCGCCGCTACCGCGACGAACTGGGCCGTCTGAACGCGGCGTTCGCCCAGGAGTGCGAACAGGTGCTGCTGGTGGTGGCGGGTCAGGCGCTGGTGCTGCGGGGCTGAGGCCGAGGCTTCGGTGTGCGGGCGATCAGCCGGTACGTGTTGGCGAACGGGGTGTGGCGGATCAGGGGGGCCAGGGCCAGGTCGCCCGCCGCCGCCGCGACGACCAGGGGGGTGCCGGCGCGCAGCAGCACCGTTCTCAGCCGCTGCCGGGCCGGGGAGGGCGGGACGGCTCGCCAGGGGGTGTCCGGGGCGGGGAGGGCGTGGGAGAGGGCGAGGGCGGCGAGGCCGGCCAGATCGTGGGGTACGTGGGCGGCGCGGTGGCCGGCGGTGACGATCTCGCAGCCGCGCGCCTCGAGTTCCTCGCGGAGGTTGCGGCGGGGCAGCAGGTGCAGCCGGCGGGGCTGGTCGTAGGGCAGCCACCAGCGGCCGAACAGGGCGGCGTACGCGCAGCGCGGGTCGAGCGTCTCGACGATCAGGTGCCCGCCGGGGCGCAGGGCGTCGAGGGCGGCGTGCAGTTCGGCGCGCGGGTCGGTGGTGCGCTCCAGGTGGTGCAGCAGGCTGACCACGTCGTAGCGGCCGGCCAGCCGGGCCAGCACCCCGGGGTCGGTGAGCGGCCCCACGTGGGCCTCCTCGACCCGGCCGAGCTCACGGGCCCGCTCGACGCGCGGGGTGAGGTCGGTGCCGTCGAACGCGGTGTACGGGAAGAACTCCCGCGCGGTCTCCGGGAAGCGGGCGTTTCCGGTGCCGACGTCCAGCCAGCTCTCCGGCTCCCCGAACGGCAGCATCGCGCGGGCCGTGGCGCGGCGGCGGTGGCGTACGGCGTGCAGGGCGAGGACCCGTTCGGTGGCGGGGTCGCGGGGGGCGCCGCGCACCGCGCGCCGGTAGAAGGCCAGGCCCTCGGGGGTGAGCCGGGGGTTCTGGAAGGTGTGGCCGCAGTCGCGGCACTCGTCGACGGTGAACAGCCCGGGCCGGTGCCGGCGCAGGTCCCCCGTTCTCAGCCGGGTGCGCAGCCGCGCGGAGCCGCACCAGGGGCAGTCCGGGCGGCGCGGTTCGTGCACGCGGGCGGAGCCGTGCGGGGCGGGGAACGCGGTGTCGGGGGCGGTGGCGGACATGGGCGGCTCCCGGCGTGAGGTCGTACGGCACGCGGGTGGCGCGACGTGCGGGGACGGTCGGGGACGCACGGAGGGATCTCCGGCATTCCCGAGCAAAACGTTACGTACGGGAGGGCCTCACGGGGTGGATCACGGCCGGGGTGGCGTGGTGGGGGTGAGGCCGCGAACGCGGGGACGACCGGCGCTCCTGGGTGTTCGACGAGGGCCGGTACTGTTCGGCGAATGAGCTCGCTTAATCTCGACGACTTCACCGATCTGATCGAGCGTCCGGACGGCGGGGTGCGCCGTGACGCGGAGGAGCACCGGGCCCGTCTGGTGGTGCCGCCCGGGTCGCTGGGCCGCCTGGACGACCTGGGTGAGTGGCTGGCCGCGGCGCAGTCCTCGGTGCCGGTGCGGCCGGTGGAGCGGCCGCGGGTGGTGCTGTTCGCCGGCGACCACGGGATCGCGCGGCGGGAGGTCTCCGCGCGTCCGGCGGGCACCGCCGTGGAACTGGTGCGGGACGTGCTGGAGGGCGGCCGGCCGGTCTCCGTGCTGGCGCGGCGGCTGGACGTGCCGGTGCGGGTGGTCGACATGGCGCTGGACTGCGACCCGGCCTCGCTGCCCGAGGACGTCGTACGCCACCGGGTGCGGCGCGGCAGCGGGTGCATCGACGTCGAGGACGCGCTGACCCTGGAGGAGGCCGAGGCGGCGTTCCGCGCGGGGATGGCCGTGGCGGACGAGGAGGCCGACTCGGGTACGGACCTGGTGGTGCTGGGCGACGTCAGCGTCGGCGGCACGACCGCGGCGGGCGTGCTGGTGGCGGCGCTGTGCGGGACGGACGCCTCGGTAGTGACCGGGCGCGGCGGCCTGCCGATCGACGACCTGGCGTGGATGCGCAAGTGCGCGGCGATCCGGGACGCGTTGCGCCGGGCGCGGCCGGTGCTGGGAGAGCAGCTGCGGCTGCTGGCGACGGTGGGCGGGGCGGACCTCGCCGCGATGACCGGATTCCTGCTGCAGAGCGCGGTGCGGAAGCTGCCGGTGCTGCTGGACGGGGTGGTGACGGCGGCGTGTGCGCTGGTGGCGCAGCGGGTGGCGTTCCGGGCGCCGGACTGGTGGCTGGCCTCGCATGCGAGCGGGGAGCCGGGGCAGGCGAAGGCGCTGGACCGGATGGCGCTGGAGCCGGTGCTGCCGCAGGGGGTCGCGGTGGGGGAAGGCGCGGGGGGGTTGCTGGCTCTGCCGTTGGTGCGGGCCGCGGCGGCGCTGGCCGCGGAGTTGCCTGTCCGGCAGGAGCTTGCCAAGGAGGCGTGAGGTCGGCGCCCTCCGGACGCGCAGGGAGGCGCGGTGCCCCTCCGAGGCCGGGGGGGGGGAGAAACGCCCCTTAGGGGCGCGGGGAACTGCGCAAACGGAGGCTAAACCCACGGTGCCTCTGAAACCCGGGGAGGGACCATCACGCCTCGGGGGCTTCGCCCCCGGACCCCCTTCGCGCAGTTCCCCGCGCCCCTAGGGGCGTTCCAGAGGCCGGGGCGCGTCCGGCTTGCCTCCGAGCCAGTCCTGGACCGCCCGGGCCGGGCGGGTCCAGCGGCGGTCGTGGTGGTAGGCCCGGAGCAAGGACTTGGCGCGGGCCCGGTAACGGTGCCGGTAGAAGCGTTTGGCCCAGGGCGAGCCGGGGCGGGCCAGGCGCACGGACCCGATGACCGCCACCACCGGGACGATCACGCCGAACACCGCGAGGCGGACCTTCCCCTTGCTCAGGGCGATCAGCGCGAAGCCGAAGTTGACGGCGATGCCGCTCAGCACGCCCGCGCGGTTCTGGAGTTCCTGCTGGGAGAGGTCGTTGACGCCGAACGGCGCGAATCCGGCCAGCAGCAGAACCACCAGCGCCGCCGTGAGCACCACCATCTCCACGCTCTTGCGTCCGGCCTCGGACCAGTACACGTCGTCCAGGTGCAGGATCAGCGCGAACTCGTCGAGCACGAGCCCCGCGCCGACACCGAACAGCACCGCGCTGAGGTACGGGCCGGAACCGTGCCCCCCGCTCGCCACCGCGCCGAAGCCGCCGATGACGGTGAGGATGACGCCCGGCACCACGTGGTGGATGTGCACCGAGCCCGCGGTGACGTTGCCGAAGGGGCCTTTGCCGGCCCGGATCAGGCGGGTGATGATCCGCGTGATCACGAAGGTGAGGACGAACGCGGTCAGGGCGATGAGCAGCGGCAGCTTGCCCGGCTCGATGATGTTCCGCTCCAGCCACTGTCCCATATGCGTACTTTATTCATGGCCGCACCCGGCGCCCTGGTGACCGCCGGGTAATCTGCGCCGGTGCCCGAGCCCTCCCCCGCGTCCTCCGCCTCCCCCGCCGACGGCCTCCGCTTCGCCTTCGGCACCCTCACCGTGCTCCCGGCCGGGCTGACCCGCTGGGACCGTCCGGCCGCGCGGGCGGGCATGCTCTGCGCGCCCGTGGTCGGCCTGGCGGTGGGCGTGCTCGCCACCGCGACGGGACTGGCACTGCTGCTCCTCGGGGCGGGGCCGCTGCTCGCCGCCGTGGCCTCCGTCGCCGTGCCGGCCGCGCTGACCCGGGGGCTGCACCTGGACGGGCTGGCCGACACCGCGGACGGTCTGGGCAGCGGCAGGCCCGCCGAGGACGCGCTGCGGATCATGAAGCAGTCGGACGTCGGACCGTTCGGGGTGCTCACCCTGGTGCTCGTGCTGCTGGCGCAGGTGGCCGCGCTGGCGCAGGCGTACGGCGGTTCCTGGGGGCGGGGCGCGCTGGCCGCCGTGGTGTCGGCGGTCGCGGCGCGGGTCGCCCTCACCCTGGCCGCGCGCACCGGTGTGCCGGCCGCCCGGCCGGAAGGGCTGGGCGCGGCGGTCGCCGGCGTGGTGCCGGCGCGGGGCGCGGCGGTCACCGTGGTGCTGGCGGCGGGGCTGCTCGCGGGCGCGGGCGCGGCGCTGGGGGCGTACGACGCGGTGCGCGCCGGGCTGGCGGTGGTGGCGGCGGCGGGGACGGCCGAACTGCTGCTGCGGCGCTGCGTGCGAAGGTTCGGCGGGGTGACCGGCGATGTGTTCGGCGGGGTCGCGGAGACGGCGGCGACGACCGCGCTCGTCGTCATGTCACTGGGCTGAAACGGTGACGCCGGCCTCGCTGCCGGCGGCGCTCCGGCACCTCGGTGGCGTCCGTGGAGCTCAGCAGGTTCGCCGCCACGCGTCGAGTGCGTACCTCTTGAGCAGCGAACTCAGCTTCAGGCGGCGGGAGTCGGCGCAGAAGCGGCCGGTGGGCAGCTCGTACTCGGCGTGGAAGACGGCCTTGCCCGCCTCGACGAACGGGGTGAGCCTCCCGCACTCGCCGTACTGGGCGCACTGCTCGTTGACCGCGAAGTCGAAGTCGCCGACCAGGTCGGGGATCTGGTCCAGGTCGTTCTTCAGGCCGACGGCCATGCCGCGCTCGTGCGCGAGCCGGGCGATCAGCCGGTTGTAGCGGAGCTGGTCGGCTGCCGTGAGCGGGAAGCCGGTGCGGTTGCGGTAGCCGTCCATGTTGTCCGGCTCCACCGCGTCGAAGCCCTTGTCCCGGCACATGTCGAGGCGTTCGGCCATCAGCGGCTCCAGGACGTCGGTGCGGCGGATGTCGAGCCAGCGCTCGCCCTCCCAGCCGTTGCCCCGGCCGATGACCGACCTCGGGAAGTCGTCCGCGTCGGGGCGGAAGTCCTCCCAGGCCCCCGTGGACAGGTAGCAGACGACCTTGCGGCCGTCACGGTGCAGCGCGTCGACGGTCTCCTTCGAGTGGTGGAAGCCGTCGATGTCGTAGACCGGGACGTCGACGGAGGTGTCCAGGCGGCCGGTGAGCTGCCACTGCCAGTCCAGACCGGGCCGCGGCCGCCACCACTCCCCCGACGGCTCCGGCGACGGTCCCGCGTCCGCGCCGCCGGAGCTCCCGGAACACCCCGTCAGCACCAGGGCCAGCAGGACCACAAGCGCGCACACTCTTCTCACCGGACGTTCCCCCAGGTACTCGGGCCGCCGCAGACGGCGGCACAGCAACACCCGTATGATCACCCGCCCCGCGGCCCCCGGGCACGCGAACCGGCCACCGCCGCGACCGCACCGGCCGCCCGCGGTCCCCGCGGCCGAGCCCCGCCCGGCCACAACGGCGGCGGACGGCCGCGCTCTCGGCCCGGTGTCGGCCGCCCCGGGACGGGGAACCCGCCGCGGGGCCGGGCGCACCGGCCATGAACGCGGGCGCACACGCGCGTAGGCTCGGGGCCGAGTGTTCGCCGCACCGGGGGAGGCCCCGACGGGATCGCACCCGGACGTCACGATTAGGGTCGGCTGCCGGGCCCGGTCGACCCACACCCTTCGGCCACTGAAACTTCACATCGGAAGCGAGAATTCACCACCGTGACTGCTCTGACTCTCAGCACCGCCGCGGTCGCCGGCCTGCGCGCCGACGCGATCGTGATCGGTGTCGCCAAGGGCTCCGCGTCCAAGCCCGGGGGACCCGTCGTCGCACCGGGCGCCGAGGCCGTGGACCAGGCGTACGACGGCAACCTGGCCGGTGTCCTGGAGACCCTCGGCGCGTCCGGTGCCGAGGGCGAGGTGACCAAGCTCCCCGCGCCGGCCGGCTTCAAGGCGCCGCTCGTCGTGGCGGTGGGCCTCGGCTCCCAGCCCGGAAAGGACTCCGGTTACGACGCCGAGGCGCTGCGCAAGGCGGCCGGCGCCGCCGCCCGCGCCCTCGCCGGCACGAAGAAGGCCGCGTTCGCGCTGCCCCTGGCGGACGCCGCCGACGCCGGCGCGGTCGCCGAGGGCGTGCTGCTCGGCGCGTACTCCTTCGACGCCTACAAGGACCAGGGCGACGCGAAGAACGGCAAGAACGGCAAGGCCCCGCTCGCCGAGGCCGCGCTGCTCGGCGGCAAGCCCCGCGACAAGGCGTACAAGGCGGCCGTCGAGCGCGCCGTCGCCGTGTCCGAGGAGCTCAACCGGGCCCGCGACCTGATCAACACCCCGCCGAACGACCTCAACCCCGAGGCGTTCGCGGCGGTCGCGCAGACGGCGGCGAAGGAGCACGGCATCAAGGTGCAGGTGCTCGACGAGAAGGCCCTCGTCAAGGGCGGCTACGGCGGCATCCTCGGCGTCGGCGCCGGCTCCGCGTCCGGTCCCCGCCTGGTGAAGCTGTCCTACACCTCGTCCAAGGCGAAGAAGCACCTCGCGCTGGTCGGCAAGGGCATCACCTACGACTCGGGCGGCATCTCGCTCAAGCCGGCCGGCCACAACGAGACGATGAAGTGCGACATGAGCGGCGCCGCCGCCGTGTTCGCCGCCGTCGTCGCCGCCGCCCGCCTCGGCCTGGAGGTCAACGTCACCGGCTGGCTGGCGCTGGCCGAGAACATGCCCTCCGGCTCGGCGACCCGCCCGGGTGACGTGCTGCGCATGTACAGCGGCAAGACCGTCGAGGTGCTCAACACCGACGCCGAGGGCCGGCTGGTCCTGGCGGACGCGCTGTGGGCGGCCTCTCAGGAGAAGCCGGACGCCATCGTGGACGTGGCGACCCTGACCGGCGCCATGATGCTGGCGCTGGGCAGCCGCACCTTCGGCATCATGGCCAACGACGACGCCTTCCGCGCCGCGGTGCACGAGGCCGCCGAGGAGGCGGGCGAGCCGGCCTGGCCGATGCCGCTGCCGGAGCACCTGCGCAAGGGCATGGAGTCGTCGACCGCCGACATCGCCAACATGGGCGAGCGGATGGGCGGCGGCCTGGTCGCCGGCCTGTTCCTGCGCGAGTTCGTCGGCGAGGGCATCACCTGGGCCCACCTCGACATCGCGGGCCCCGCCTTCAACGAGGGCGGCCCCTTCGGCTACACCCCCAAGGGCGGGACCGGTTCCGCGGTGCGCACCCTGGTGCGGCTGGCGGAGCGGGCCGCCGCGGGCGAGCTGAGCTGACACGGCCTCGGGTGACGGGCCTCGTACGCGGGTGCGACGGGGCCCCGTCACCGGGGAGTGGGACGTCTCACACCACGGCCCGGCGTCTCGTACGGCCCCGACAAGTGCGAGGATAGGGCTCGGCAGGACAGGGCCCCACACAAGGGCCGAGAACATAGAGCGGCCGGACACCAGCCGCCGACCGGTCACTGGAGACCGGCGTGGCGCACATGCATGGAGGACGTGACGTGGCGAACGACGCCAGCACCGTTTTCGACCTAGTGATCCTCGGCGGTGGCAGCGGTGGGTACGCCGCGGCCCTGCGCGGGGCGCAGCTGGGCCTGGACGTCGCCCTGATCGAGAAGGGCAAGGTCGGCGGTACCTGCCTGCACAACGGATGCATCCCCACCAAGGCCCTGCTGCACGCGGGTGAGATCGCCGACCAGGCCCGCGAGAGCGAGCAGTTCGGTGTGAAGGCCACCTTCGAGGGCATCGACATCGCGGCCGTCCACAAGTACAAGGACGACGTGATCGCCGGCCTGTACAAGGGTCTTCAGGGGCTGATCGCCTCCCGCAAGATCACCTACATCGAGGGTGAGGGCCGGCTGTCCTCCCCCACCTCCGTCGACGTGAACGGCCAGCGCCTCCAGGGCCGCCACGTCCTGCTGGCGACCGGCTCCGTGCCGAAGTCGCTGCCGGGCCTGGAGATCGACGGCGACCGGATCATCTCCTCCGACCACGCCCTGGTCCTGGACCGCGTGCCGAAGTCCGCGATCGTCCTGGGCGGCGGCGTCATCGGGGTCGAGTTCGCGTCCGCGTGGAAGTCGTTCGGCACCGACGTCACCATCATCGAGGGCATGAAGCACCTCGTCCCGGTCGAGGACGAGAACAGCTCCAAGCTGCTCGAGCGCGCGTTCCGCAAGCGCGGCATCAAGTTCAACCTGGGCACCTTCTTCGAGAAGGCCGAGTACACCCAGGACGGCGTCAAGGTCACCCTGGCGGACGGCAAGACGTTCGAGGCCGAGGTCCTGCTCGTCGCCGTCGGCCGCGGCCCGGTCTCGCAGGGCCTGGGCTACGAGGAGGCCGGGGTCGCCATGGACCGCGGCTACGTCCTGGTCGACGAGTACATGCGCACCAACGTGCCGACGATCTCGGCCGTGGGCGACCTCGTCCCGACGCTCCAGCTCGCCCACGTCGGCTTCGCCGAGGGCATCCTGGTGGCGGAGCGGCTGGCCGGTCTGAAGACCGTCCCGATCGACTACGACGGCGTCCCGCGGGTGACCTACTGCCACCCGGAGGTCGCCTCCGTCGGCATCACCGAGGCCAAGGCCAAGGAGATCTACGGTGCGGACAAGGTCGTCGCCCTGAAGTACAACCTCGCGGGCAACGGCAAGAGCAAGATCCTGAAGACCGCGGGCGAGATCAAGCTCGTCCAGGTCAAGGACGGTGCGGTGGTCGGCGTCCACATGGTCGGCGACCGTATGGGCGAGCAGGTCGGCGAGGCGCAGCTGATCTACAACTGGGAGGCGCTGCCGGCCGAGGTGGCCCAGCTCGTGCACGCCCACCCGACGCAGAACGAGGCGCTCGGCGAGGCCCACCTGGCCCTGGCCGGCAAGCCCCTGCACTCCCACGACTGACGCCCTCAGTCACCGGGCGCGACGACACAGACTTCCGCACTTCTAAGGAGCAACCGAAACCATGGCGGTTTCCGTAACCCTTCCGGCGCTCGGCGAGAGCGTCACCGAGGGCACTGTCACCCGCTGGCTGAAGGCCGAGGGCGAGCGCGTCGAGGCCGACGAGCCGCTGCTCGAGGTGTCGACCGACAAGGTCGACACCGAGATCCCGGCCCCTGCCTCCGGCGTGCTGTCCTCCATCAAGGTCGCCGAGGACGAGACGGTCGAGGTCGGCGCCGAGCTGGCCCTGATCGACGACGGCAGCGGCGCCCCCGCGGCCACCGAGGCGCCCGCCGCCGAGCAGGCGGCCCCGCCGGCCCCCGCGCCGGAGCCGCAGGCCCAGCCGTCCACCGAGCAGGCCGCCCCGGCCCCGGCGCCCACCGCCGAGGCCTCGGCCGGCGGCGCTTCGGCGCAGGGCACGGACGTGGTCCTGCCCGCGCTCGGCGAGTCCGTCACCGAGGGCACCGTCACCCGCTGGCTGAAGTCGGTGGGCGACACCGTCGAGGCCGACGAGCCGCTGCTCGAGGTCTCCACCGACAAGGTCGACACCGAGATCCCCGCCCCCGCGTCCGGCACCCTGCTGGAGATCGTGGTCGGCGAGGACGAGACCGCCGAGGTCGGCGCGAAGCTCGCCGTCATCGGCGAGGCCGGCGCCGCTCCGGCCGCCGCCCCCGCCCAGGAGGCCCCGGCCGCCCCGGCGCAGCCCGAGCCCACCCCGGCTCCGGCACCCACCCCTGCTCCGGCACCCGCCCCGGCTGCCCCGGCTCCGCAGCAGGCCGCCCCGGCCCCGGCCCCCCAGCCGGCCGCCCCGGCGCCCGCTCCGGCTCCGCAGGCTCCTGCGGCTCCGGCTCCGGCTCCGGCTCCGGCTCCGGCTCCGCAGGCTCCCGCGGCTCCGGCTCCGGCCGCCGCCCAGGCCTCGGACGAGGGCGCCTACGTGACCCCGCTGGTGCGCAAGCTCGCCGCCGAGAACGGCGTCGACCTGTCCACCGTCAAGGGCACCGGCGTCGGCGGCCGTATCCGCAAGCAGGACGTGCTCGCCGCCGCCGAGGCCGCGAAGGCCGCCGCCGCTGCCCCGGCCCCGGCCGCCGCCCCGGCGGCCGCCAGGAAGGCGCCGGTCCTGGAGGCGTCCCCGCTGCGCGGCCAGACCGTCAAGATGCCGCGGATCCGCAAGGTCATCGGCGACAACATGGTCAAGGCCCTGCACGAGCAGGCCCAGCTGTCCTCGGTCGTCGAGGTCGACGTCACCCGTCTGATGAAGCTGCGCGGCCGGGCCAAGGACGCGTTCGCGGCCCGCGAGGGCGTCAAGCTCTCCCCGATGCCGTTCTTCGTCAAGGCCGCGGCCCAGGCGCTGAAGGCCCACGCGCCGATCAACGCCAAGATCAATGAGGCCGAGGGGACCATCACCTACTTCGACACCGAGAACATCGGTATCGCGGTGGACTCCGAGAAGGGCCTGATGACCCCGGTCATCAAGAACGCCGGCGACCTCAACCTCGCCGGTATCGCCAAGGCCACGGCGGAGCTGGCGGGCAAGGTCCGCGGCAACAAGATCACCCCGGACGAGCTGTCCGGCGCGACCTTCACCATCTCCAACACCGGGTCGCGCGGCGCGCTCTTCGACACGATCATCGTGCCGCCGGGCCAGGTCGCGATCCTCGGCATCGGCGCCACGGTCAAGCGTCCGGCCGTCGTGGAGACCGAGGACGGTCCCGTCATCGGCATCCGCGACATGACGTACCTGACCCTCTCCTACGACCACCGTCTGGTGGACGGCGCCGACGCGGCCCGTTACCTGACGGCGGTCAAGGCGATCCTGGAGGCAGGCGAGTTCGAGGTCGAGCTCGGCCTGTGAACCGGGCGGTGACCCCGGTCAGCTGATCCGGTCCCTCGGTGCCCCCGTCCGGAAGCCCTCACGGCTTCCGGACGGGGGCACCGTCACATGGGGCGTGTAAGTCTCGTCTCACCTGGGCGAAAGCGCCCCCGCGCGCCCCACCCCGGCGGGCTCCCGGCCGTATTGTCTATTCGTCAAAGCCCCCCGGGGGCCCGCGGGCCCCGCTAAGGAGCCCCTCATGACCGCGCCCGTCGTCCACTCGCTGCGCGAACAGATCCGCGAGCACATCCTGGAAGGGATCATCAGCGGGCGCTGGAAGCCGGGCGAGCGGATCGTGGAGCGGCGCATCGCAACCGAGCTGGAGGTCAGCCAGACGCCCGTACGGGAGGCGCTGCGCGAGCTGGAGTCGCTGCGGCTGATCGAGTCGGCGCCGAACAAGGGCGTGCGGGTGCGGAACCTGACGGCCGCCGACCTGGAGGAGAGCTACCCGGTCCGGGCCGGTCTGGAGGCGATCGCGGCGGAGCTGGCGGCGGCGCGGCTGGCGGAGGACTGCTCGGCGCTGGAGCCGCATGTCGCCGCGCTGTACGAGGCGGACCGGCTGTCGGACGGGACCGCGCAGGTGCGGCACACGGTGGGGTTCCACCGGGAGCTGGTGCGGGCGGCGGGGAACTCGGTGCTGCTGCACACCTGGGAGGGGCTGGGGATCGAGGTGTTCACGGCGCTGTCGATACGGTGGCTCGGCACCGTGCAGCAGTCCTACGCGGAGGAGCACGAGGAGCTGGTCGCGGCCTTCCGCCGCCGTGACCCGCATATCGCGGAACTGGTCAAGTCCCATGTGCTGGGGTGCGCACCGCGCGCCTAGCTGAACGTCTTGCGCAGTTCCCCGCGCCCCTGAAGGGGCGCGGGGCCGGTGGCGCTCGTCGGCGCGCAACCCCCCTCACCTGCGCGAACGCGCGAAAACACCGTCACCGCGTGCCACCGCCGGAGGCACCCCGTGCCGACTTTCTCCGGATCAAGAGATTTTGCCCCTCAACCCTTTGATCGATCATCGATCAGGGAGTTATTGTCGCCTGCGGACTTCCACCGAAGTCCGCAGCCCTGTCCTGCCAAAGACAAAGGGCACCCCCGAACCCTTCTGAGGGCACCCCCTTCGACTGAGGAAGGCGGCGACATGACCGACCCCAACGCCATCCAGCCGAGCGAGCTCGACCAGCTCCCGGACCGCGACCCCGAGGAGACCGCCGAGTGGCAGGCCTCCCTGGACGCCGTTGCCGCGGCGGCCGGGCCGCACCGTGCCGCGTACCTGATGCGGCGCACGCTGGAGCGTGCCGAGGGCGCCGGCGTCGCGCTGCCCAAGCTGCTCGAGACCGACTACGTCAACACCATCCCCACCGCGGCCGAGCCCGCCGTGGACGGCGACGAGGCGATGGAGCAGCGCATCACCGCCTGGAACCGCTGGAACGCGGCGGCGATGGTGACCCGCGGCAGCAAGTACGGCGTCGGCGGCCACATCGCCACCTTCGCCTCGGCCGCGTGGCTCTACGAGACCGGCTTCAACCACTTCTTCCGCGGCAAGGAGGGGGACGGCTCCGGCGACCAGCTCTACATCCAGGGCCACGCCTCCCCCGGCATCTACGCCCGCGCGTTCCTCGACGGCCGGATCGGCGAGGAGCAGCTCGACAACTTCCGCCGTGAGGCGGGCGGCAACGGCCTGCCGTCCTACCCGCACCCGCGGCGTCTGCCCTGGCTGTGGGAGTTCCCCACCGTGTCGATGGGCCTCGGCCCGATCTCCGCGATCTACCAGGCGCGCTTCAACCGCTATCTGACCAGCCGCGGCATCAAGGACGTCTCCGACTCCCACGTGTGGGCGTTCCTCGGCGACGGCGAGATGGACGAGCCCGAGTCGACGACCGCGCTCACCCTGGCCGCCCGCGAGCGGCTGGACAACCTGACCTTCGTCGTCAACTGCAACCTGCAGCGCCTCGACGGCCCGGTCCGCGCCAACTTCAAGATCGTGCAGGAGCTGGAGGCCCAGTTCCGCGGCGCCGGCTGGAACGTGATCAAGACCCTGTGGGGCACCGCCTGGGACGAGCTGTTCCAGCTCGACACCACGGGCGCCCTGGTCCGCCGCCTCCGCGAGGTGCCGGACGCGCAGGTCCAGACGTACCAGACGCGCGACGCCGCCTACATCCGCGAGGACTTCTTCGGCAAGGACCCGGCGCTCGCCGAGATGGCGAAGCTGCTGAGCGACGACAAGATCCTCGAGTGCTTCCACCTCTCGCGCGGCGGCCACGAGTCCCGCAAGGTCTACGCCGCGTACAAGGCCGCGCTCTCCCACAAGGGCGCGCCGACCGTGATCCTGGCGCAGACCGTCAAGGGCCACACCCTCGGTGAGGGCTTCGCCTCGAAGAACGCCAACCACCAGATGAAGAAGCTGACGGTGGACGAGTTCAAGGCGATGCGCGACCGTCTGGAGCTGCCGATCGCGGACTCGCAGTTCGCCGACGGCGTGGTGCCCTACGCGCACCCGGGCGCCGACTCCCCCGAGGTCCGCTACCTCCAGGAGCGCCGCGCCGCCCTCGGCGGTCCCGCCCCGGCCCGCCGCGTGCACCCGGTCGCACCGCTGCCGCAGCCGGCCGAGAAGGCGTTCACCGCCTTCGACAAGGGCTCCGGCTCGCAGAACGTGGCCACCACGATGGCGTTCGTCCGCCTGGTCAAGGACCTGGTCCGCGACAAGGAGACCGGCAGGCGCTGGGTGCCGATCGTCCCCGACGAGGCGCGCACCTTCGGCATGGAGAGCCTCTTCCCGTCCCTCGGCATCTACTCGCCGATGGGCCAGACGTACGAGCCGGTCGACCGTGACCAGCTGATGTACTACAAGGAAGCCAAGAACGGCCAGATCCTCAACGAGGGGATCACCGAGGCCGGCGCCATGGCCGAGTTCATCGCCGCGTCGACGTCGTACTCGACGCACGGCGAGACGATGATCCCGTTCTACATCTACTACTCGATGTTCGGCTGGCAGCGCACCGGCGACCAGATGTGGCAGCTCGGCGACCAGCTCGGCCGCGGCTTCCTGGTCGGCGCCACCGCGGGCCGCACCACGCTGACCGGCGAGGGCCTCCAGCACGCCGACGGCCACTCCCCCGTCATCGCGGCGACCAACCCGGCCGCCCTGACGTACGACCCGGCGTTCGCGTACGAGATCGCGGTCATCGTCAAGGAGGGTCTGCGCCGGATGTTCGGCGAGGCCAAGCCGGACGAGGACCAGAACGTCTTCTACTACCTGACGGTCTACAACGAGCCGCTGCCGCAGCCCGCGAAGCCGCAGACGGCCGGCGTCGACGAGGGCATCGTCAAGGGCCTGTACCGCTTCAACACGGCGGAGTCCGCGGGCATGTCCCCCGCCGCCAACTCCCCGCGCATCCAGCTGCTGGGCTCCGGCACGGCGATCCACTGGGCGCTGAAGGCGCAGGCGCTCCTCGCCGAGGAGTGGGGTGTGGCCGCCGACGTGTGGTCCGCCACCTCGTGGACCGAGCTGCGGCGCGACGCGATGGAGGCCGACGAGGCCCTGCTGCGCGGCGAGGACCGGGTGCCGTTCGTCCGGCAGGCGCTCCAGGGCGCCGAGGGACCGGTGCTGGCGGTGTCCGACTACATGCGCCAGGTCCCGGACCAGATCGCGCAGTGGGTCGAGCAGGACTACACCTCGCTGGGCGCCGACGGCTTCGGTCTGTCGGACACCCGTGAGGCGGCCCGCCGCCACTTCGGCGTGGACGCCGAGTCCATCGTCGTCGCCGCCCTGGCCCAGCTCGCCCGCCGCGGCGAGGTGAGGGCCACCGCGGTGAAGGAGGCCCGGGAGAAGTACGGCCTGTAACGGCCGGGTTCGCAGGGGGAGGCCCCCGTCGTCACGCGTGTGCGCGTGGCGGCGGGGGCCTCTTGCATGATGGGCGCATGCGTGCTGCCCGGTTGATCAAGATGGTGCTGCTGCTGCAGTCCCGGCCCTCCATGACCGCCGCCGAACTGGCCCGGGAGCTGGAGGTGTCGGAGCGTACGGTCACCCGCGACGCGCAGGCGCTGTCCGAGGCGGGTGTGCCGGTGTACGCGGACCGGGGGCGGATCGGTGGCTACCGGCTGGTCGGCGGGTACCGGACCCGGCTGACGGGGCTGGCCCGCGGCGAGGCGGAGGCGCTGTTCCTGTCCGGGGTGCCGGGCGCGCTGCGCGAGATGGGCCTGGAGGACGCGGCCTCGGTGGCCCGGCTGAAGGTGTCGGCCGCGCTGATGCCGTCGCTGCGGGACGCCTCGCGGACGGCGGCGCAGCGGTTCCACCTGGACGCGCCGAACTGGTTCCGGGAGCCGGAGACTCCAGAGCTGCTGCCGGCCGTGGCGGACGCGGTGTGGGACGACCGGCGGATCACCGCCCGCTACCGGCGCGGGGCCGGGGAGCGGCGGCACGAGGTGGAGCGGGAGCTGGAGCCGTACGGGCTCGTGCTGAAGGCGGGCGTCTGGTACCTGTGCGCGCGGGTCGCGGGGCGGGACTCCTTCCGGGTGTACCGGATCGACCGGTTCACGGCGGTGGAGCCGGGCGAGGAGCGGTTCGAGCGGGCGGAGGACTTCGAGCTGCCCGCGTTCTGGGAGGAGCGGGCGGAGCAGTTCGCCCGGTCGATCCTGCGGGCGGAGGTGGTGGTGCGGCTGACCGCGGAAGGGGTGCGGAGGCTGCCGTACGCGGTGGACGCGGGGGTGGCGCGGGAGGTGCTGGAGGGGGTGGCCGAGCCCTGTGACGGGGAGTGGGTCACCGTGACGCTGCCGGTGGAGTCCGAGGAGGTGGCCCGGATGCAGTTGGCTTCGCTGGGGGCGGAGGTGGAGGTGCTGGAGCCGGTGTCGTTGCGGGAGTTGTTCGCCGCCGAGGCGGAGAGGCTGGTGCGGTTGTACCGGGGGTGAGCGGCCCCGGGGGGCTTCGCCCCCCGGACCCCCGTTTGCGCAGTTCCCCGCGCCCCTTGAGGCTTGTTCCGTGATGGACGAGACGGAGTTCTGGGCGTTGGTGGACGGGGCTCGGGAGGATGCCGAGGGGGATCCCGAGGAGCAGGCCGATCTGCTCGTGGAGCGGCTCGTGCTGCTGGACCCCGAGGCCGTGCTGGACTTCGCCCGTCACTTCGAGGCGCGCTGCCGGCGCGCGTACCGCTGGGACCTGTGGGGCGCCGCGTGGGTGCTGCTGGACGGGGCCGGCGACGACGCCTTCGACTTCTTCCGGTGCTGGCTCATCGGCCAGGGCCGTGAGGTGTTCGAGGGCGCGCTGCACGACCCGGACGCGCTCGCGGGGCTGCTCGACGACTTCGACGAGGAGATCGACGGCGACGGGGAGGACCTGGGCTACGCGGCGGACGAGGCGTACGAGCAGCTCACCGGGCTGGTGATGCCCGGCCTCGGCCTCCCTCCGGCCCCCGCGGAGCCGGAGGGCACGCCGCTCGACCTCGAGGACGGGGCGCTGCTCGCCGCGCGCTACCCGCGGCTGTGGGAGAGGTTCCGCGGGGACTGAGCCGCCGCGGGGCGTGAGCGCCGGTCACAGGCGCCGGTGGGGGCTCTGCGCCTGGCGCAGGGGGGCCGCGTTGGCCTGCATGAGGGCGGAGGCCGTGGAGGCGGCGGGGCCGAGGACGACGGCCGCAGCGGCGCACAGGGCGGTCCAGGGGCGGCGCAGGGCGTCCGCCCAGGTGGTACTTCGGTCAGAGGTGTCGCTCATGGGCTCAGCTCTTCGTTCCGTGCGTCGTCTTCCGCAGTGACGCGCTGTGTGTCGGTGCCGGTGTCCCGGCCGGGGCCGGTTCCGGCGTCGCGGCCCTGGAGGCGGGCCGCGAGGTCTCTGAGCTCCGGGAGCCGCGCGTGCAGGGCGGCGCCCGGGCAGTCGGTCATGTAGCCGTCGCTGTGCCCCGCGACGGCGGGCAGGGTGGCGGTGGCGCCGGCCGCGTAGCGGCTGCCGCCGTTGCTGGAGACCAGCCGCACCTCGGAGCGCGGGTCGGTGCCTGAGGGGCCGAGCTTCCAGGCGGTCACCGCGGCGATCGAGCGCAGCATCACGTCCGGCACCTCCACGCCCTCGGTGAAGGTGCCGAGGGCGGCGATCCCCGCGGTGCGGTGGTTGAAGCCCTGGGTGTGGGCGCCGGTGACGGGCCGGTCGGCGCCGCCCGCGCGGCCCTCGTAGACGGTGCCGCAGCGGTCGACGACGAAGTTGTAGCCGAGGTCGTCCCAGTCCCGGCCCTGGGTCTGCCCCTCGTACAGCGCCCGGATGATGCCGGGGGCGTCGGCGCAGTCGTACCCGTTGGGCGAGTCGGTGTGGTGGATGAACACGGCGACGACCTGGTCGTCGTAGCGCGGCGGGGGCTGGTCGCGGGCCGCGTCGCCGAGCCACGCCGCGCGCGGCACGATGTCCGGCCGGGGGGCGTGGAAGACGGGCGCGGGGCGGGCGGCGGCCTGGGCGTCGGAGGACTCGGCGGCCCGTTCGACGCCGTAGGCGCTCAGCACCAGCGCGACGGCCGCGGCCGCTCCCGGCACGAAGCCGAGGGGCACGGTGACCGTTCTCGGCAGCCGCGTGGAACCGGGCCCGCCGGGTATCCGGGCCGGGCGGGGCTTCCGCGCGCCGCGCGGTCTCCTGGGGACACGCATGGTCCCACTGTGGGCATGACCACAGCGGCGCGCGACGTCTGCTCCGCCAGTCGGTGGACGGCCGGTGGAACCATCGTCCTGGTGCGTGACGTTCTCACCGGTGCACGCGCGCCTCGCGGGCGCCCTTCCCGCATCCGGCGGGCGCGTGGCTGATCACGTGGCCCCCGGGCCCCGTACTGAGGATCGGTGGTCCCGAGAGAAAGGCGGCGTGCGTGGATCTGCTCGACATCCTGCTGATGCTGGTCGTCCTGGCCTATGCGGCGTCCGGTTACCGGCGCGGACTGGTCGCCGGCTGTGTGTCCCTGGCCGGTTTCGTGGGCGGCGCGGTCGTCGGCGTGTGGATCCTGCCGTGGGTGATGGACCTGGTGACGCCGGGGACGACGCGGGCGACGGTGACCGCGGTGTTCACGGTGCTGCTGCCCGCGGTGGTGGGGCACGAACTGGCGGGGCGACTGGGGCTGCGGCTGCGCCGGGAGCTGGACCGGGGCCCGCTGCGGGTGGCGGACGGGGTCGGCGGGGCCGCGGCGAACGCGGTGGCGGTGCTGATCGTGGCGTGGGTGGCGGCGAGCGTGCTGGGCGCGTCCTCGTCGCCGCTGGTGACGTCGGCGATCCGGGACTCACGGCTGCTGGGCGCGGTGCAGGACGCGATGCCCGACACCACGCCCGCCTGGTTCTCGCGGGCCACGTCGGCGCTGACCGAGGCGGGTTTCCCGCAGGTGTTCAACCCGTTCGAGAACGAGTCGACCGCCGAGGTCGCCGCGCCGACCGGGGACAACGTGACGGCGGCCGCCACCCGCGCGGCGCAGCGCAGCACGGTGAAGGTGGAGGGGGTGGCCGGCACGCAGGGCCGCGAGGGCAGCGGGTTCGTGTACGCGCGGGAGCATGTGATGACCAACGCGCACGTGGTGGCGGGCATCGACGAGCCCACCGTGCGGGTGGGCGGCGTCGGGCGGGCGTACGAGGCGCGGGTGGTGCTGTTCGACGCGCAGACCGACGTGGCCGTGCTGCACGTGCCGGACCTGGTGGCGCCGGTGCTGGCCTTCGACGACGACGCGGAGCGGGGCGCGGCGGCGGTGGTGGCGGGCTATCCGCAGGACGGCGACCTGAACCTCCAGGCGGCGACGGTCGCGGCGCGGGTGCAGGCGCGGGGGCAGAACATCTACAACGACGCGCCGGTCACCCGGGAGATCTACTCGATCCGCTCCACGGTCCGCCCGGGCAACTCGGGCGGACCGCTGCTGACCACCGACGGGCGGGTGTTCGGCGTGGTGTTCGCGCGCTCCACCTCGGACGCGGAGACGGGGTACGTGCTGACGGCGGAGGAGGTGGCCGACGAGGCCGCGCGGGCGGCGACGGCGACCACGCCGGTGGACACGGGGCAGCCGGTGACGTCGTAGGGCGGGCCGCCCGTCAGACGAGGCTCTGCCCCATCAGGACGTCGTCGACGTAGCGCCCGTCGAGGTGGAACTCGCCGGGCAGCACGCCCTCGACGGCGAAGCCCTCGGACGCGTACAGCGTGCGGGCGACGGTGTTGGGGCCGAGGACCCGCAGGGTGATCCGGCGGGCTCCCCGGCGGCGGGCCTCCGCCACGGCGGCCCGCACCAGGGCGCGGCCTGTGCCCCTGCCGCGCGCCTCCTCGGCCACGGCGAGGCCGCGGATCTGCAGGACGTGCGCGTTGGTCGGCACCCCGGTGGGGTGGCCGAGGCGGACGTAGCCCACGACCCGTCCGTCGTCCTCGGCGACGAGGTGGGCGTCCGGGCCGCAGGCCGGGTGGAAGAAGGGCTCGTCGGGTCCGGGCGGCTCGGGCCGGACCTCGTGCAGCGGCGACCAGGTCTCCCGGTCCAGGCGGGCCAGCGCGGCCTCGTCGTCGGGGCGGGCGGGACGTATGAGCGGTTCCGGCATGCGCGTCACTCTACGTGCCGTCCTCACCGTGCTTTCCGGTGCCGCCGGGGCAGGATGAACACCATGGAACATGCGCGGATCGCGGTGGCCGGGGCGTCCGGACTGATCGGCTCTGCCCTGGCGCGGTCGCTGACGGCGGACGGACACACGGTGGTGCGGCTGGTGCGCCGGGCGCCCCGGTCGGCGGACGAGGTCCGCTGGGACCCCGGCCGCGGCACCGTGGACGCGGCGGGGCTCGCCGGGTGCGACGCGGTGGTGAACCTGGCGGGCGCCGGGGTCGGCGACCGGCGCTGGACGGACGCGTACAAGGACCTGATCCGCTCCAGCCGGGTGCGGGGCACGACCGCGCTCGCCGAGGCGGTCGCCGGGCTGCCCGGGGACGCCCGGCCGCGGGTGTTCCTGAACGGCAGCGCGATCGGCTACTACGGCGAGACCGGCGACCGTGCGGTGGACGAGAGCGCGCCTCCGGGCGAGGGGTTCCTGCCGGAGGTCTGCGTGGAGTGGGAGGCCGCCGCGGCCCCGGCCCGGGAGGCGGGCGTGCGGACGGTGTTCGCGCGCACGGGGCTCGTGGTGGCGCGCGGGGGCGGGGCGTGGGGGCGGCTGTTCCCGCTGTTCGAGGCCGGTCTGGGCGGGCGGCTCGGGGACGGGCGGCAGTACTGGTCGTACATCGCGCTGCACGACGAGGTGGCGGCGCTGCGGCATCTCCTGGACACCGAGGGACTGTCGGGACCGTTCAACCTGACGGCTCCCGAGCCGCTGACGAACCGTGAGATCACCGCGGCGATGGCGCACGTGCTCAGGCGTCCCGCCGTGTTCGCGGTGCCGGCCCCGGTGTTGCGGACGGTGCTCGGCGAGATGGCGGGGGACGTGCTGGGCAGCGCGCGGGTGCTTCCGGCGCGGCTGCTGGAGTCGGGGTTCCGCTTCGCCTTCCCGCGGATCGAGGGGGCGATCAGGGCGGCGCTGTAGGGGGCGGCGGGCGAGGGCGGCGGGCGACCTCCTCTGATCCCTCTGCGACCGCATCGTGCCCGTCGGGGGCGCGCATGCGACCGTCGTGCGCCCGTGCACTGTGTGTGCGCGCCTGACCCGGCACCAGAGCGCGGACCTAACCTCGAGCCGAACTCGGGTATCCCTGGGGCCTGTTGAGGGCATGACGTCTCCAGCGCCCGCGCAACCTCGAGGAGGGGCACGTGCTAGAGCCCACGTACCAGGCGGACGTCGTCGTCGTGGGAGCCGGGGTGGCCGGACTCTCCGCGGCACGTCGACTGACCAGCGCAGGAGTCTCCACCGTCGTCCTGGAGGCCGCCCATGAGGTGGGAGGCCGCACGGCGACCGAGAAGGTCGACGGCTTCCGCCTCGACAGAGTCGGCCGGCTGCTGTCCACGGCGTGTGCCGAACTGCACGTCACCCCGGGGCTGGAGGACCTGGTGCTGCGGCCGTTCGCGCCCGGTGTCCTGCTGCACAGCGACGGGCGACATCATCGCGCGGGCGTGCAGCCGGGCAGCCGGCGCGCACGTGGCGCACAGAGCGCGAGGGGCGCACTTCACGCGGTGCGCGCCCTGGCGAGCACCCCCCTGCCGGGGCCGCGCAGGCCGGTCGCGGTGCCCGGACGGCAGGTGTCCGTGCCCCGCAGCCGGGGCGGCGCCCCGCTGGGCACGGCGCTGGACCAGGCGCGGCTGGGCGCCACGCTGAACCGGCTGGCGGGCACGTCGGTGGAGCGGCTGCTGGCCCGCCCCGAGACGACCGCCGCCGAGGCGCTGCACGGCCGGGGGCTGCCCGCCCGCACCGTCGACGGCTTCCTGCGCCCGCTGCTCGCCGCCCTGTTGTGCGACCCGGAGCTCACCACGTCCAGCAGGTCGGCCGACCTCGCGCTGCGCGACTTCGCGAGCGGGCGGCTGTGCCTGCCGGCGGGCGGTGCGGAGGCGCTGCCGCAACTGCTGGCGCGGTCGCTGCCGCCGGGCACGGTGCACACGGGGGTGCGGGTCACCTCGGTCTCCACGACCTCGGTGGCCACGGCGGAGCACGGGGAGTTCCGGTGCGCGGCCGTGCTGGTCGCGACCGGCGCGCGGGACGCGGCGGAGCTGCTGCCCGGGCTGCGGGTGCCGGACTTCCACCCGGTGACGGTGGTGCACCACACCACCGACGAGCCGCCGGGCACGGACGCCTCGCTGCTGCTGGACGCAGACCGGGGCGGCCCGGTGGCGCACACGGCGGTCGTCAGCGCGGTCGACCCGTCCCGCGCCCCGGCCGGCCGCACACTGGTGACCTCCACGGTCCTCGGCCCGGCCACGGCGGACACCGACGCGGCCGTGCGGACGCATCTGGCGCGGCTGTACGGGGTGCCGACGACGCGCTGGGAGACGCTGGCGGTGCGGCACACCGCGGACGCGGTCCCGGCGATGCGCCCGCCGCACGACCTGCGCCGTCCGGTACGGCTCCTGGCCGGCCTGTACGTCTGCGGCGACCACCGCGACAGCGGCGCGGTCCAGGGCGCCCTCCGCTCCGCCGAGCGCGCGGCCACCGCCCTCCTGACCGACCTGGGCGTGCGCCGCCCGATGCACACGGCCGACCCGCTCCCCACGGCCCGGGCGGCCTGACCCCCCGTACCGGCGCCCGCCGACGGTGAACACACCCTCGGCGGGCGCCTTCCAACACCCCCGCCAACTGCGGGCAGTCGTGCCTCCCCCAGTGCCTCAAGGGCCTGGGAGGTGCCCCCAGGGCGGCACGGGTGGGCGCAGGCGGCACCTCGTCGGCGCCGAGCTGCGCCAACACCCCCCGCCAACCCCGACACCCCGCGCCTCTCAGACGAACGTAGTCGCGACCCTGTCCCGGTACGTCCGCACAGGCGCCGCGTCCCGATAAGGCTCCAGCCTCCGCTCGAAATCGCGCACATACTCCACCGCCCGCACCGACCGCATCTCCGACGCCTGCGCGGCCGCCTCCGCCGCGAGCTGGCACGCCTGGTCCAGCTCCCCCAGCCCGAGCCGCGCGGTGGCGAGGACGACCCGGCAGAACAGCCGGCTGCGGGCGAACCCCGGCGCCCGCAACTGCAGCGACCGTTCCGCGTGCTGGGCCGCCGCCCGGAACTGCTGCAGATCCCGGTGGCAGTGGCCGAACTCGTCGGCCAGCTGGGCCTCGTCGAAGAACCGCGCCCAGTGCGGCACCTCGTCGCCGGGCCGCGCCGCGTCCAGCGCGCGTTCCGCGCGGACCAGCGCGGCCGTGCAGGCCCGCACCTCCCCGAGCACCCCGTGCCCGCGTGCCTCGGCGGCGTGCAGCAGGGCCTGGACGGCGGGCGGGGCGGAGCTGCCCACGCCCTGCTGGGCGACCCGGGCGAGCTGCACGGCCTCGCGTCCGTGGCCGAGGTAGACGGCCTGGCGGCTCATGGTGACCAGCACGTACGCGCCGTACGCCCGGTCGCCGGCCGCCTGTGCCAGCCGCAGCGCCTGGACGAAGTACCGCTGGGCGAGCCCGTGCGCGGCGATGTCGAACGAGGTCCAGCCGGCCAGCCGGGTCAGGTCGGCCGCGGCGGCGAAGAGCCGGCGGCCCGTCTGCTCGCCGTAGGTGCCGCGCAGCATCGGCTCCAGCTCGTGCTCCAGGTACCGCACGAGGGCCTGGCGGGCGTGCCCGCCGCCGTACGCGTCGTCGAGGGTGCGGAACAGCTCGCCGACGGAGCGCAGCGCCGCGATGTCGCCCCCGGTGACCCGGTAGCCGGGCGCGCGGTCGGCCGCCCCGCGCCGGCGGGCGGTGATCTCGGCGGGCGTCACGGGCCGCACCGGCGAGCGGCCCTGGGCGGGCACCCGGACCGGCTCGGCGCGGGCGACCTTCTCGTCGGGCCGTCCGATCAGCCAGTCGCGGCTGGGCACCACGAGCCCCGCCGAGGTGAACGCGATCTTCCGCAGCTCGGCGTGGCTGCCGGAGTCCTTGCGCCACAGCCCGCTGACGATGTCGACGGCCTCCTCGGGGGTGGCCGCGAACTCCAGTCCCGCGTAGACCGGCGCGCAGGCGTCCAGTCCGAGGTCCTGGGCGGTGAGCCGGCGGCCGAGGCGACGGGTGAAGACCTCGGCGATCAGCGCCGGGGTCGTGCCGCGCGGCTGCTGTCCGCGCAGCCAGCGGGTGACGGAGGTCTTGTCGTATCTCAGGTCGAGCCCGTGTTCGAGACCGAGCTGGTCCACGCGACGGGCGAGTCCCGCGTTGGAGAACCCCGCTTCTGCGATGAGCGCGGCGAGCTGGCGGTTGGGGGTGCGCTGCGCGGGTCGTTCCGTCATCTGCGGTGCGGTCTCCTGCCTTCCGGCTGTTGTGTCTGTCCGGATTGCCTGTGAGCAGCCCTTATGGCCTTGGGGTCGGCGCGAATGTAGCGGAGAGTGAACACCCGGTCGCAGAGATCAACGGGCATTCATCCGATCGTGTGAGGATTGATCGGAAGCTGACGGTGCGCGCGCCGGACGGCCCTGGCGGCGGCCGACGGCCGGAGGTCCGTCGAACGGTCGTACAGTGGCGTGGGCGCGTTTCGCGCCTGACGACCTTCGAGGGAGGCGTTTGCCGTGGGTGAGTTGCGGTTCGTCCGGATGGGCTTCGGCGACGAGGCGGTGGACTACCAGGCGGCCTGGGACGAACAGCGCCGGGTGCACGCCGCGCGGTTCGCCGACGAGGTGCCCGACACCGTGATCCTGCTGGAGCACCCGCCCGTCTACACCGCCGGGCGGCGCACCGAGGACAGCGAGCGGCCCCTCGACGGCACCCCCGTCATCGACGTGGACCGCGGCGGCAAGATCACCTGGCACGGGCCGGGCCAGCTGGTGGGCTACCCCATCCAGAAGCTGCCCCGCCCGGTGGACGTGGTCGCGCACGTCCGCCGCCTGGAGGAGGCGCTGATCCGCACCTGCGCGGAGTTCGGCCTGGAGACCACCCGGGTCGAGGGCCGCAGCGGCGTGTGGGTGCTCGGCGACCCGGTCGAGCGGCGCCCGGCGCTCGGAGGCCTCTCCCTGGACTTCGACCCGCGGCTGCACGACGAGGAGTTCGACCCCCGGCTCAACGGCCCGGAGTACGCCCCCTCCAACGCCGGCCAGCGCCGTGAGGACCGCAAGATCGCCGCGATCGGCATCCGGGTCGCCAAGGGCGTCACCATGCACGGCTTCGCGCTGAACGTGAATCCCGACAACAAGTGGTTCGACAAGATCATCCCGTGCGGCATCCGGGACGCGGGCGTCGCCTCCCTGGCCAACGAGCTGGGCCGCGACGTCACGATCCAGGAGGTGCTGCCCGTCGTGGAGCACCACCTGAAGGACGTGCTGGAGAACGCCGACCTGAGGCCGCGGGCGGTCGAGAAGGCCCCGGCGGCCGTCGGCACGTCCGGCGCCTGAGGGCCCTCCGGGCATTCACATCCACGGGCGTACGCTTGAGGACGCCGAAGAATCAATCGCTAGGAGCCGGTCGTGTCCGCAGTCGCACCCGACGGACGCAAGATGCTGCGCCTGGAGGTCCGCAACAGCCAGACCCCCATCGAGCGCAAGCCCGAGTGGATCAAGACCCGGGCGAAAATGGGCCCCGAGTACTCCAAGATGCAGAACCTGGTCAAGAGCGAGGGCCTGCACACCGTCTGCCAGGAAGCCGGCTGCCCCAACATCTACGAGTGCTGGGAGGACCGCGAGGCGACCTTCCTCATCGGCGGCGACCAGTGCACCCGGCGCTGCGACTTCTGCCAGATCGACACCGGCAAGCCCGAGGCCCTGGACCGGGACGAGCCGCGCCGCGTCGGCGAGTCGGTCGTCACGATGGACCTGAACTACGCCACGATCACCGGCGTCGCCCGCGACGACCTGGAGGACGGCGGCGCCTGGCTGTACGCGGAGACCGTGCGCCAGATCCACGCGCAGACGGCGGACCGCGCCGAGGGCCGCACCAAGGTCGAGCTGCTGGCCCCCGACTTCAACGCCGTCCCCGAGCAGCTCGCGGAGGTCTTCTCCTCCCGCCCCGAGGTGTTCGCGCACAACGTGGAGACGGTCCCCCGGATCTTCAAGCGGATCCGCCCCGGCTTCCGCTACGAGCGCTCCCTGAAGGTGCTCACCGAGGCCCGCGACGTCGGCCTGGTCACCAAGTCCAACCTGATTCTCGGCATGGGCGAGACCCGCGAGGAGGTCAGCGAGGCGCTGAAGCAGCTGCACGACGCGGGCTGCGAGCTGGTCACCATCACCCAGTACCTGCGCCCCTCCGTGCGCCACCACCCCGTGGAGCGCTGGGTGAAGCCGCAGGAGTTCGTGGAGCTGAAGGAGGAGGCCGAGCAGATCGGCTTCTCCGGTGTGATGTCCGGGCCGCTGGTCCGCTCCTCGTACCGGGCCGGGCGCCTGTACCAGATGGCGATCGAGAAGCGCGGCGCCTTCGTCGCCTCCCAGGCGGTCTGAGCAGAGCGGGGGCAGGCCCGCCGCCATGCTGTGAATTCACGCACAAGGCCCTACCGGCGGGTAGTGGCCGAGAGAACGCGGTCCCGGCCGTCCTCCCAGTTGAGGGCACAGGCCGGGGCCGCGTCGGCGTCCGGGGTCCCGGCGCGAAGGCTTCATGCCTGTTTGACCGGTCGGTCACGTCCTGGTAACACCAGGCAGTGACCCTGGTATCACCGCACGCCACCATCTGCCCGCCGGCATCGAGGGAGACCGTCACCATGCAGGCCGCGCCCGTCCGCGCCACCGCCATCCCGTCCCTCACCACCGCTCTGCGCGCCGTCGAGTCGCTGCTGATGAGCGGCGGCCAGCGCACCGCACGGCGCAACGCCTGGACGTCCGTGCTGGAGGACCGCCGTCGCGCCAAGGACCGGGTCGAGGCGGAGCGCGTCCTCGGCCAGAGCCTGATCGCCCGCCCCTGAGCCGGCCGCTCCGGGGGCGACCCCGGCACTGCCGTCGAACGCGCTCCGGGGGACACGTAGACTTCATGGCATGGCGAGGAAGGAAACCGCAGCGGACGCTGCGAACCCCGGGCGACTGAAGCAGATCGCCCTGACCTACAAGATGACCCGCAGGGCCGACAAGAAGATCGGTCTTGTACTCGCGGCTGTCGGAATCGTCACCTTCGGTGTCTTCCTCGCGATCGGTTTCTTGATCGGGCACCCCATCTATCTCGGCATCCTGGGCTTCCTGCTCGCCTTCCTCGCGACGGCGATCGTGTTCGGCCGCCGTGCCGAACGGGCCGCCTTCGGACAGATGGAGGGACAGCCGGGTGCCGCCGCGGCCGTGCTCGACAACATCGGCCGAGGCTGGACGACGACCCCGGCGGTCGCGATGAACCGCAACCAGGACGTGGTGCACCGCGCGGTCGGCAAGGCCGGCATCGTGCTGGTCGCCGAGGGCAACCCGAACCGGGTGAAGAGCCTGCTGGCCGCCGAGAAGAAGAAGATGAACCGCATCGTCGCGGACGTCCCCGTGCACGATCTGATCGTGGGCACCGGCGAGGGCCAGGTGGAGCTGAAGAAGCTCCGCACCACGATGCTGAAGCTGCCGCGCGTCCTCACCGGCCCGCAGGTCACCGCGACCAACGACCGGCTGCGCGCGCTGGGCGACCTGATGAGCAACATGCCGCTGCCGAAGGGGCCGATGCCGAAGGGCATGAAGCTGCCGAAGGGCGGCGGTCAGCGGGGCCGCTGAGCCCGCCGGACGTGACACACGAGGACGGGGGCGCCGGGAATCCAAGATTCCCGGCGCCCCCGTCGTCGTATGTGTGCGGGCCGGATCAGACGCGGACCTCGACCGTGCGGGCCAGCCGGTCGTGCAGGCCGCGGCCGTCGCGGTCCCAGACGAGCGCGGGGATCGCGAGGCACAGCAGCACCGAGCGCAGCAGGCCGCGCAGCGGCTGCACCCGGCCGGTGTCGACGCCGACCACGCGCAGTCCGAAGAGCCGCTTGCCGGGCGTGAAGCCGACGGTGCCGACGGTGAGCACGCTCAGCACCAGGAACACCAGCAGCGCCCAGTTGCCGGTGCGGGCGTCGTAGCCGTCGGTGAACAGACCGTATGCGATCAGGAGGCACAGGCCCCAGTCCACGGCGAGGGCGCCGATCCTGCGGCCGGGGCGTGCGATCGAGCCCGGTCCCTGCTCCGGCAGCCCCAGCTGCTCACCCCGGTAACCGAAGTCGGCACCGGCCTCCTCCATGGCCGCGCGCGGGCCGGACAGCCATGATCCGATTGCTTGCCTGTTGTCCACCCGTCCACGGTACTGCGACCGGATATGACCGGGAGACGGCGGGGTGTGCCGGAGCTACCGTGGAAGAGGGGCCGGTTAACTTGCGCGAAACAAACGGGTCACGCCCGAGAAATGACCCGTCCCTAGGGTCGAGTGCAGCGTGTGCCCCCCGCACTGGCCGCACGAACGATCTACCACCCCGGCGGGACGGTCGGGAGTAGGAGGAGCTGGATGTTCCAGAACGCCGACGAGGCCAAGAAGTTCATCGCGGACGAGGACGTCAAGTTCATCGACGTCCGCTTCTGCGACCTGCCGGGCGTGATGCAGCACTTCACGATCCCGGCGTCGGCCTTCGACCCGGCCGAGGAGCTGGCCTTCGACGGCTCCTCGATCCGCGGCTTCCAGGCCATCCACGAGTCCGACATGGCGCTGCTGCCCGACCTGTCCACCGCGCGGGTCGACCCCTTCCGCCGTGACAAGACCGTCAACATCAACTTCTTCATCCACGACCCGATCACGGGCGAGCAGTACTCCCGTGACCCGCGCAACGTGGCGAAGAAGGCCGAGGCGTACCTCGCCTCCACCGGCATCGCCGACACCGCGTTCTTCGGCCCCGAGGCCGAGTTCTACGTGTTCGACAGCGTGCGCTTCAAGACCTCGGAGAACGAGTCCTTCTACCACATCGACTCCGAGGCGGGCGCCTGGAACACCGGTGCGCTGGAGGACAACCGCGGTTACAAGGTCCGCTACAAGGGCGGCTACTTCCCGGTCCCGCCGGTCGACCACTTCGCCGACCTGCGCGCCGAGATCTCCCTGGAGCTGGAGCGGTCCGGCCTGCAGGTCGAGCGCCAGCACCACGAGGTGGGCACCGCCGGCCAGGCCGAGATCAACTACAAGTTCAACACGCTGCTCGCGGCCGCCGACGACCTGCAGCTCTTCAAGTACATCGTGAAGAACGTCGCCTGGCGCAACGGCAAGACCGCGACCTTCATGCCGAAGCCGATCTTCGGTGACAACGGCTCGGGCATGCACGTCCACCAGTCGCTGTGGTCGGGCGGCGAGCCCCTCTTCTACGACGAGCAGGGCTACGCCGGCCTGTCGGACATGGCCCGCTACTACATCGGCGGCATCCTGAAGCACGCGCCGTCGCTGCTGGCCTTCACCAACCCGACGGTGAACTCGTACCACCGTCTGGTGCCGGGCTTCGAGGCGCCGATCAACCTGGTGTACTCGCAGCGCAACCGCTCCGCGGCCATGCGTATCCCGATCACCGGCTCGAACCCGAAGGCCAAGCGCGTCGAGTTCCGCGCCCCGGACTCCTCCGGCAACCCGTACCTGGCCTTCTCGGCGCTGCTGCTGGCCGGCCTGGACGGCATCAAGAACAAGATCGAGCCGGCCGAGCCGATCGACAAGGACCTCTACGAGCTGGCTCCCGAGGAGCACGCGAACGTGGCCCAGGTCCCGACCTCCCTCGGCGCCGTGCTGGACCGCCTCGAGGCCGACCACGAGTTCCTCCTCCAGGGCGACGTCTTCACGCCGGACCTGATCGAGACGTGGATCGACTACAAGCGCCAGAACGAGATCGCCCCGCTCCAGCTGCGTCCGCACCCGCACGAGTTCGAGCTGTACTTCGACGTGTGACCGGACTCCCGCGCGTGTGACGCGTCGGTTCCCGCGCCGCCCCCGTCCCTGGTTCGTCCAGGGGCGGGGGCGGCGGCGTTGTCCGGAAAGCTTCCCTCTGCGCGGGCGGGGAGGGATCCTGGTGATGACACTGCTGTTCGAGAGAAGGTCACGGGGATGTCCGAGCGGGACGACGAGGAGCGCGAGTTCGATCTGAGGTGGGCGGACGGGGCCGCGCACAAGGAGCCCTCGGCCCGCGCGCGGATGCTCGCCGCCCGCTGGAAGGAGAACCCGCCAGGACCGGTGCCGTTCCGCGCCGAGCCCGAGCACCGGGGGCCGGCGGGGCGGTCGTCGTGGGTGTCCACGGCCGTGGTGCTCGGCTGTGTCGTCGCGGTGATCGTCCTCCTCGGGTACGTGAACCTCGGGCGGTACTGACGGGCCGGCCGCCGGGTCAGTCGCCCTGGGCGACGGCGACCGTCGGCGGGGTCCGGGAGGCGCGCAGGGCGGGGACCGTGCCCGCGGCGGCGGTCACCAGGACGAGGGCGGCGAGGACCGCCGCGAGCTGTCCCGCCGGCACGGTGAACGGGGCGCTCGTCTCGGCGACCCGCACCACCAGCCACGAGTACGGCACGCCCAGCGCCAGGCCGAGGATCCCGCCCAGGACGCCGTAGAGCGCGCACTCCAGGGTGACCATGCGGTGCACGGCCGCCCCTGAGAGGCCCAGGGCGCGCAGCAGCCCGAACTCGCGCCGGCGCTCGACCACGGTGAGGCCCGCCGTGGTGGCGACGCCCGCGACCGCCACCAGGACGGTCAGACAGAGGAGCAGGACCACCGTGGTGGCCATCGTCCGCAGGTCGTCGTCCGTTCCCGTCCGGGTGGCCGCGTCCTCGGCGACGACCCGGCCGTCGCCGCGCCCCGGCCCGGTCAGCGTCCCGGTGACGGCCCGGTGCGCGCGGGTGCGGCCCTCGGCCCCGTCCGCCGAGGCGTTGGCGGTGATCAGGGTGGGTGCGGGGTCCGCCCCCATACGGGTGAGGTCCGCCGCCGTCACGAAGAAGTCGCCGCCGTACGGTCCGGCGCCGGGCAGCGTCGCCGCCACGGTGAGCCGTATCGGACGGCCCTCGGACTCCAGGGTCACGCGGTCGCCCGCCGTCACGCCGAGGCGGTGCGCGTGCTCGGCGTCCACGACGACGTGCGCGGGGCCGAGCCGGCCTAGGGCGCCGGTGCGGGCGGTCAGGCCGGTCCCGGAGCGGACGGTGGTGAGGTCCAGGTCGGAGACGGTCGCGCTGCGGCCGTCCTGGACCACCTCGGCGGTGCGGATCGCGGTCACGTCGGCCAGCTCGGGGCGGGCGGCGAGATCGGCGGCGAGCGTGCGGTCCAGCGTCCCCCCTTCCCTCGCGTACAGGCGGAAGTCCGCGGGCGCCTCCAGCGTCTCCTTGTACCGCTCGTAGGCGTCCAGGCTCGCGAGGCAGGTCAGGGTCGAGCCGACCAGGCAGACGCCGAGCGCCACCACGACCGAGACCGAGGCGGCACGGGCGGGCGCTCCCCCGACGCCCGCGACGGCGAGCCGGCCCGCCGCTCCGGTACGGCGCAGCGGCACCGCGAGGGCCGACAGCACCGGCCGGACCAGCAGGGGGCCGAGGGCGATCAGCGCGAGGAAGGCGAGTCCGCCGGAGACCACCACGAGGGTCAGCGCCGTGAACCGGTCGTACGCCGTGTCGCCAGGATCGGGCAGTCCTGCGTACTGCTGCCGGGCGAGGAGCACGGCGCCCGCCGCGCACAGCACGCCCAGCACGGTCCGCCCGGCGCCGCTCACCGTGCTCTCCCCCGAGGCGGCGGTGCGCAGCGCCTGGAGCGGGGAGACGCGGGAGGCGGTGAGGGACGGGGCCAGGACCGCCAGCACCGCGAGGAGTCCGGTGCCGAGCACGGTGAGGGCGGCCTGCGCCGGCGGGAGCGCGGCGGGGGCGGACAGGTCGTGCCCGAACCGGCCGGCGACCGGGGGGACGAGGTGTGCGCAGCCCCACGCGGCGAGCACACCGGCCGCGCCGGCCAGCAGGCCGACCACCGCGCCCTCGGCGACGAGGGCCGCCGCGAGCCGCCTCGACGTGGCGCCGATGGCGCGCAGCAGCGCCAACTGCCGTACGCGGCGGGCGAAGACGATACGGAAGGTGGAGGTGGCGACGAGCACGGCCGCACCGACCGCGACGGCGAGGAACACGCCGGCCAGCTCCAGGGTGTCGCTCGCGTCCGCGACGGCCGCGCGGGCCTCCTCGTCGCGCACCTCGTCCCCGGACCGTACGACCGCTCCGGGCACCGCCCGCCGGATCCGTTCCGCCGCCTCCGTGGCCGCGGCGGGCGCGTCGGTGCGGACGTCGACGCGGGAGTAGCCCTGCGTGCCGAGCAGCTTCAGGAGGTCGGGGCCGGGCGCGTACCCGGTGGGTTCCGCGGCCGCGGTGGCGGCGGAGCGGACGATGCCGGTGATCTCGACCGGGACGCGCCTGGTGCTCTCGCCGTCGGGCGCGGGGAGCAGCAGGGTGAGCGTCGATCCGGGGGCGAGTCCGTACGCCTCGGCGGCGCGGGTGTCGACGGCGATCCGGCGCGGGCCGGAGGGGTAGGCGCCGTCGACCGGCCGGACCTGCGCGAGGGGACCGGCGCCGGGGTCCGCGGCGAGGGCGAGGTAGCGTTCGGCGGCGCTGCCGCCGACCGGGGTGCCCGCGTCGACCCGGCCGACGGCCTCGGTCACCCCGGGCGTCCTCCTGATCGCGTCCAGGCCGGCCTCGCCGATGTCCGCCGCGTCCTTCGGCGTGACGACCAGCGACACCGCGTCGGGGGTGCCGCGGAACCGGTCGACGACGGTCGCGGTGACGATCTGCTGGGCCATGACGGCCCCGAAGACCACGAACGCGGCGATCAGCAGCGACAGCCCGGTGGCCGCGAACCGGCCCGGTCTGCGCAGGAGTTCGGCCGCCTGGGAGCCCAGGACGGTCGCGCGCCACGGGCCGTTCACCGTCGCCTCCCGGGGGTGTCGTCGGGGGTGGTGTGCTCGTCCCGTACGACGCGTCCGTCGGCGAGGGCCAGCACGCGGTCCGCGTACCGGGTGGCGGCGGGGTCGTGGGTGACCATCACGACCGTCTGGCCGAGTTCGTCGACGGCCCGGCGCAGCATGGTGAGCACCTCGGCGCCGGCCCTGGAGTCGAGATTGCCGGTGGGCTCGTCGGCGAAGACCACGGCGGGGCGGGCGACCAGCGCGCGGGCGACGGCGACCCGCTGCTGCTGCCCGCCGGACAGTTCGGCGGGGCGGTGGGACAGCCGGTGGGCGATGCCGAGGACCTCGCACAGGTGGTCCACCCGTTCGCGGTCCGGGCGGCGGCCGGACATGGTGACGGGCAGCACGATGTTCTCGTAGGCGGTCAGCTGCGGCAGCAGGTTGAACGACTGGAAGACGAACCCGATGCGCTTGCGGCGCACCCGGGTCAGCTGCCGGTCGGAGAGCCCGGTGAGCTCCGTGCCGTCCAGGACGACGCTGCCGGAGGTGACGGTGTCGAGTCCTGCGACGCAGTGCATGAGGGTCGACTTGCCGGACCCGGAGGGGCCGACGACGGCGGTGAACCGGGCGCGGCGGACGGCGACGGACACCCCGTCGAGGGCGCGGACCTCGTCGGTGCCCTGGCGGTAGGTCTTGACCAGGGCGGTGGTGGTGATGACGTCGTCGGGTGCGGGGCCGCGTGCGGCGGCGTGGGCGGTCATGAGGTGCGTCCCCCGGTCCGGTCAGGAGCCGAGCGGCGGCAGGGTGAGGGTGACGCCGGAGTCCACGCAGTGGCCCCGCGCCTCCTCCTGAACGCTCTTCACGTCCTTCGCGGACGGCGTCTCCGCGGACTTCTTCGCGGTCTCCAGCGCCCAGCCCTCGTAGCGGGAGATCTTCGCCCCGAGGTAGCCGTCCTCCATCGTGGCGCGGCGCTCGTCGCCGGTCTCCTTCCACCACTTCTCCGCCTCCGGAACCGGGCCCGCGGCGATCCCCGCGGCCTCGGTGACGATCCGCTGCGCCAGCCGGCAGTCCTCGGCGGACGCCTGGCTCAGCTCGTCGCGGTCCTGCCACCAGTACGCGCCCCCGGCGGCCAGGGCGGTGACGACCGCGCCGGCGACGGCGCCGAGGATCAGGCGGTTGCGCGTGCGGTTCGGTCCGGCCGTGGGCGTGCTGGTGATGGTGGCCATGGGGTCCTCCCGTGTCTTCTCGGCCGCGTCCTGCGGCACTGAGAAGTCTGGATCCGGGGGCCTTGAGGCGGATCGGCCACGGATCCGAGATCGGAGGCGGGTGATCCGATACGCCGGGCGGGGCGCGCTCTGCGCCTGAGGGGGCAGAGGGCGGACGCGCCTCTGCCCCCTCAGGGGGATGCGGCTCAGGAGGAGGGGCGCACCAGCCCGGACTCGTAGGCGAAGACGACGGCCTGGGCGCGGTCCCGCAGATGCAGCTTGGCCATGAGGTTGCCCAGGTGCGTCTTCACCGTGGCCTCCGCGACGTACAGTTCGGCGGCGATCTCGGCGTTGGACAGGCCCCGGGCGACCAGGCCGAGCACGTCCCGTTCGCGGCCGGTGAGCAGGTCCAGCCGCTCCGACTGCCCGTTCGCCGGGGCGAGCCGGTCCGAGACGCGGTCGAGGAGCAGCCGGGTGATGCGCGGGGCGACCACGGACTCGCCCGCGGCCAGGACGCGGATGGCGTGGACGACCTCGTCGGCGGGGGCGTTCTTCAGCAGAAAGCCCCCGGCCCCGGCGCGCAGGGCGGCGAAGGCGTCCTCGTCGTCGTCGAAGGTGGTGAGGACCAGCACGCCGGGCGGGTCGTCGCGGCGCATCAGCCGCTCGGTGGCCCGGATGCCGTCCATGACCGGCATGCGGACGTCCATGATGACGACGTCCGCGTCGACCTCGTCGAGCAGGTCGAGGGCCTGCTGTCCGTTCTCCGCCTCGCCGACGACCTCGATGTCGTCCTGGCCGGCCAGCACCATGGAGAAGCCGGCCCGGATGAGCGGCTGGTCGTCCACCACGGCCACCCGGATCGGCCTGTCGGTCCCCGTCATCGCTCCGTCCTCACCGAAGTCTTCGTCGTCACCGGGGCCTTCGTCGCCGCCGGAGTCTTCGTCGTCACCGGCGTCTTCGTCCTCACCGGGATCGAGGCACGTACCTGCCATCCGCTGCCGAGCCGGGGGCCGGCCTCGAAGGCGCCCCCGGCGAGTTCCACCCGCTCGCGCATGCCCACCAGCCCGTTGCCCCCGGACGCCCCGGCGACGGCCCGGCCCGCGAGGGCGCCGGCCCCGTCGTCGGTCACGTCGATCAGCAGGGTGCCGTCCTCCTCGCGGACGCGGATGCCGACGCCCGCCCCGGACCCGGCGTGCCGGAGGGTGTTGGTGAGGCACTCCTGGACGATGCGGAAGGCCGTCATCTCCTCCGCCGGCGACAGCCGTCCCTCGCCCACGTCGACGGACAGGTCCACGGTCAGCCCGGCGCTCCGCGCGCGGTCCGCGACGACCTCGATCTCGTCGAGGGTGACCAGCCGCCGGTCCTCCCCCGCGCCCGCGGACCCCGGCTGTCCCTCGCGCAGCACCCGCACGACGCGGTGCATGTCGTCGATGGCGTCCCGGCCGGTCGCGGCGATGGTCTTCAGCGCGGACTCCGCCAGGTCCGGCGACGTGCGCAGCACGGCCCCGGCGCCGTCGGCCTGGAGGATCATCACGGCCAGGCTGTGCGCCACCACGTCGTGCAGCTCGCGGGCGATCTCGGCGCGTTCGCGGGCCGCGGCGAGCCGGACCCGCTGCTCCTGCTCCCGCTCGGCGTGCCGGGCACGGGCGGCCTGGCTCTCGGCGTAGAGACGGCGGGTGTGCAGGGCGAAGGCGGTGAGCCAGACCGTCAGCGCCAGGCCCCAGAAGACCAGGAGGGACTCGCTGCCGAATCCCTCGACGCCCAGGAACGGCGCTCCGGCCGAGGCGGCCCCCGTCGCCAGCAGCACCGCGCCGCCCGCCGCGTACGGCATCCAGGGGATCCGGGAGTGGTGGACGACCGACATCATGGCGAACAGCACGGCCACGTCGTACGCGGCGGGCGCGTGGGCGGGCGGAGGGTCGGCGGACGGGTCGTGCAGGAGGAACTGCACGAGGGCCAGCGCCATGACGACCGCCATCACGGTGACGGGACGCTTCCTGCGGGCCAGCAGGGCCAGGGCCATCAGGGCGCCCAGGAGCAGGTCGTATGCGCCGGCGTACTGGTACGCCGCCACCAGGACCGCCAGGGCGAGCGCGATGTCGACCGCACGGCCGAGGACGCGTGCGTACCGGCCGGACGGCGTGATCCACGGAACCGGGCCACTGCTCTCCACGGTCAACCGTCCTGCCTCTCTCCTCCACCGGGCGCGGGCAAGTGCCGCGCGGACCGGACGACTTCGGGGCGGTCGGCACCCCCGCCGCCGCCCATACTGCCTCAGCCCGCGGCGGGAGCGGACACGACGGTGCCGGGCGCCCCCGCGCGGGAGGAGCCCGGCACCGGCCGTGGGCTCAGCGGTTGTAGCGCATGAACGCCCGCACCATGTGGCACGTGGTGTCCGACGGCGGGTGGACGCCGATCAGTTCGGCGGCGTCGCGGATCGTGTCGTCGCGCGCCTGGCCCGGGTGGTACACGCCGGAGTCGAGCAGGGCGATGGCGAGGCGCATCGCCTTCAGGCGGCGGTTGTGGGTGATGTACCACTCGCGCGGGCGGCCCGGCGGCAGCGGGCGCTTCTCCACCGGGGCGCAGGGCAGTTCGAGCAGGACGGGTCGCTTCGCGGTGGACTGGACGGGCAGGGGCTTCGGCTTGAGTGCGGCAGCGGGCACGGGCATCCTCCTGTCGCGGTCGGGGCCGTCGTCCGGGGTCCACGGCGACCTCGGCGATTCCCTCGAACACTGCTTCCATTCTACGGGCCGCCACTGACAATGGGCAGGCATGCTTCAGCCATCAAATGCGCAGGTGGAGTTGGGTTTTGACGCTCCGGGACGGGTGGTGCGCGAGGGACACGCGGGTGGCCCATTAATTCGAACAAGCAGGGGTGCGGCGTACCGTGTGCGGCATGGAGATCTGGATCAACCCCGCCTGTTCCAAGTGCCGCAGCGCGATCAGCCTGCTCGACGCGGAGGGGGCGCGGTACACCGTCCGCCGCTATCTGGAGGACGTGCCCACCGAGGCCGAGATCCGGGAGGTGCTGGAGCGGCTCGGGCTGGAGCCGTGGGACATCACCCGGACCCAGGAGGCGGCGGCCAAGGAGCTGGGGCTCAAGGAGTGGCCGCGGGACGCCGGGGCGCGGGACCGCTGGATCGGGGCGCTGGCCGCGCACCCGAAGCTGATCCAGCGGCCGATCATCACGGCGGACGACGGGACGGCGGTCGTGGCCCGCACGGAGGACGCGGTACGGGACGCGCTGTCCCGCTGACTCCTGTCCCCCCTGTCTCGCTGACGGCGCGGCCCGAACCCCCCTGTGACGCAGGCCACTTCGGCGACTTGGGCCGGCCGCTGAGCAACTGCGTTCGGTATCTCGTACATAGCGGCGTACGCTCCCCGACCCCTTGGAGGCGCGCATGTCGCGCAGGAGAACTCTCGGCCCGAAGAAGAAGCTCGCGCTGTTGCTGAGCGCGGCCACGGTGGCGGGCGGCGGCGCCTTCGTCATGGCGACCACGTCCAACGCCAGCCCGCCGGCGGCCACCACCAAGTCGGCGGCGGACTCGACGGTGTGCCAGGGGCTGGCCACCGCGCTCGGCAACAACGAGCGGTTCATCGCGGGCCAGCGGGCCAACCCGGACGCCCAGTCCGAGGCGCGGATCGCCAACCGCGAGGCCGTCATCGCGCAGATCAAGGTGCAGCAGGAGGCGTCCGGGTGCACGGTGGGGGAGTCGGCTCAGGGCTCCCAGCCGGCGCAGCCGGAGCAGCCCGCCCCGTCGCAGCCCGCCGCGGGCGGCCAGGCGGGGCAGGACGGGCAGGCGGGGCAGGACGGCCAGGCGGGGCAGGACGGGCAGGCGGGCGGCGGCGCCGCGGCCGGTGAGCAGGTGTGCAACGGCTCCACGGTCACCCTGTCCGGCGAGGCCGGCGCCCCGGCCGCGTCCAGCAACCAGTTCCCGGCCGGCACCCGGCTCAAGGTCACCAACCTGGACAACGACAAGTCCACGACGGTGGAGGTCACCTCGGTGTCCGGCAGCTGCGTGCTGCTCAACAACGCCGCCTTCGAACAGGTCCGCGAGCCCGGCAAGTTCCTGATCCGCCGGGCCCTGATCGAGAAGGTGGGGTGAGGTCCACAGGGTGAGGTTCCCGCACGGGCGGGGTCCGGGCACGGGTGAGTCCACGCACGCGAGGTGAGGCCCGGCACGCCCGCAGGGGCCCGCCGCTCCGGTGAGGAGCGGCGGGCCCCTGCGCGTCGTCACGCCTTCACGTCGGCACGCCTTCACCTCCCATCGCATACACCCGGCCCCCTCCCCCGCGCCCTCACGGAGTGAGGCCGGGCACACAGGCGCCCGGTAACACGGGGTTCACACATGGGCAACGGACGGGAAATCGCCTGTTGACAAGCTGCGGGGCATCGACGGCGGCGCCCCAGTGCCGCAGCGCCGCAGCATCCGCACCAAGCGCCCAGACCCACCCCCGAAGGATGTGGACCGTGAGCTTCAAGGCCGAGTACATCTGGATCGACGGCACCGAGCCGACCGCCAAGCTGCGGTCCAAGACGAAGATCCTGGGCGACGACGCGAAGGGCGCCGAGCTGCCGATCTGGGGCTTCGACGGGTCCTCCACCAACCAGGCCAAGGGCCACGCCTCCGACTGCGTGCTCAAGCCGGTCTTCATCTGCCCGGACCCGATCCGCGGCGGCGACGACGTCCTGGTGCTGTGCGAGGTCCTCAACACGGACATGACGCCGCACGAGTCCAACACCCGCGCCGCGCTGGCCGAGGTCGCCGAGAAGTTCGCGGCGCAGGAGCCGATCTTCGGCATCGAGCAGGAGTACACCTTCTTCAAGGACGCCTACCCGCTGGGCTTCCCCAAGGGCGGCTTCCCGGCCCCGCAGGGCGGCTACTACTGCGGTGTCGGCTCCGACGAGATCTTCGGCCGTGACGTCGTCGAGGCCCACCTGGACAACTGCCTGACGGCGGGTCTGGGCATCTCCGGCATCAACGCCGAGGTCATGCCCGGCCAGTGGGAGTTCCAGGTCGGCCCGCTGGCCCCGCTGGAGGTCGCCGACCAGCTGTGGGTGGCCCGCTGGCTGCTCTACCGCACCGCCGAGGACTTCGGGATCGCCGCCACCCTCGACCCCAAGCCGGTCAAGGGCGACTGGAACGGCGCCGGCGCGCACACCAACTTCTCCACCAAGGCGATGCGCGAGTCCTACGACGCGATCATCACCGCCGCCGAGTCGCTGGGCGAGGGCTCCAAGCCCCTCGACCACGTCAAGAACTACGGCGCCGGCATCGACGACCGCCTCACCGGCCTGCACGAGACCGCCCCGTGGAACGAGTACTCCTACGGCGTCTCCGACCGCGGCGCCTCGGTCCGCATCCCGTGGCAGGTCGAGAAGGACGGCAAGGGCTACATCGAGGACCGCCGCCCCAACGCCAACGTCGACCCGTACGTGGTGACCCGTCTGCTGGTCGACACCTGCTGCACCGCGCTGGAGAAGGCCGGCCAGGTCTGATCCGCGCCGCACGACCCCGAGGGGCGCCCGCCGGACGGCGGGCGCCCCTCGCGCGGTCTGCCGACAGCAGATCGCCCTTCCCCCGCGCCGCCCGGCGGGGCACAGTCGCCGGTATGAGACTTCTGGTGCTGGGTGGTACGGAGTTCGCGGGCCGGGCGGTCGTCGAGGCGGCCCTCGGACGGGGCTGGGAGGTGACCGTCTTCCACCGGGGACGGCACACGGCGCCGGACGGCGTCCGGGAGCTGCTGGGCGACCGCACCGCGGTGGACGGCCTGGCGGCGCTCGACGAGGACCCGGCGACGTGGGACGTCGTCGTCGACACCTGGTCGTCCGCCCCGCGCGCGGTGCGGGACACGGCACGGCTGCTGCGGGACCGCGCCGGACGGTACGTGTACGTGTCGAGCCGCTCGGTGTACACCTGGGCGCCGCCCGCCGGGTACGACGAGGACGCGCCGGTGGTGGAGGGCGCCTCCCCGGACGCCGGGCCGACGGACTACGCGCGGGACAAGCGGGGCGGGGAGCTGGCCGCCGTGGACGCCTTCGGCGCGGACCGCTCGCTGCTGGTGCGGTCCGGGCTGCTGCTCGGGCCGTACGAGAACGTGGGCCGGCTGCCCTGGTGGCTGAACCGTGCGGCGCGCGGCGGTCCGGTGCTCGCCCCCGGCCCGCGGGACCTGCCCTTGCAGTACGTCGACGTGCGCGACCAGGCGGAATGGATCCTCGACGCGGCGGAGCGGGGGCTGAGCGGGCCGTACAACCTCACGTCGCCGTCGGGGCACGCCACCATGGGCGAGCTGCTGGAGGCGTGTGTGCGGGTGACCGGGGGTCCGGCCGAGCTGCGGTGGACGGCGCCCGAGGTGATCCTCGACGCCGGGGTGGAGCCGTGGACCCAGCTCCCGGTGTGGGTGCCGCCGCACAGCGACCTGCACGACACCCTGCACGCGGCGGACGTCTCCCGGGCGGTCGCCGCCGGACTGCGCTGCCGCCCGGTCGCGGAGACCGTCGCCGACACCTGGGCGTGGCTGCGGGAGATCGGCGGCACGGCCCCGCAACGGCCGGACCGCACGGCCAAGGGACTGGACCCGGAGGTCGAGGCGAAGGTGCTGGCCGCAGCCTCCGGGGTGTAGGTGGCACCACCCCGAGGGCGGGGGCCGGGCCCCGTGTGCGGACCGCCGGTGACGGCCAGACTGGGCCCATGACGACCGGGACGGACGGACACGGCAGGGCGGGCGCGGCGCGGGGCTTCCCGCTCGCGGCGGCACGGGGACTCGCGCTGGCGCTGGTGTCGCTGCCGGGGGCGGTGGTGTGCTTCGTGACGGCCGTGGTGTCGATCGGCCTGATCCCGGTCGGCGTCGGCATCGTCACCACCCCGTACGTGCTGAAGGGGGTGCGGGCGTTCGCGGATCTGCGGCGGGTGCTGGCGGCGGAGTGGGGCGGGGTGCGGATCCCGCGCGCGTACCGGCCGCTGCCGAAGGACGCGAACCCGTGGGGGCGGACGTTCGGCATGCTGGGCGATCCGGCGACCTGGCGGGACCTGCTGTGGCTGCTCGTCGACATGACGGCCGGCTTCGTCACCGCGCTGCTGACGGCCGCCCTGCTCCTCTACCCGCTGGAAGGGCTGGCGGTGGCGGCCGGGCTGTGGCGGGTGCTGCCGGACCCGTGGTGGTACGGGTTCGTGCCGGTGTCCGGGCAGGCGACCGCGCTGGGCGCCGGGGCGCTCGCCCTGGCGCTGCTCGCGGCCGGGCACGTCACCGCCGTACGGGTGCTGCGCGCACACTTCCTGCTCGCCCGGGCCGTGCTGGCCCCGGGCGGGAGCGAGCTGGCCGAGCGGGTGCGGGTGCTGACCGAGACCCGGCGGGACGCGGTGGACTCCTCCGCCGCCGAACTGCGGCGCATCGAGCGGGACCTGCACGACGGGGCGCAGGCGCGGCTGGTCGCCGTGGGGCTCGATCTGGGGACGATCGAGGCGCTGGTCGAGAAGGACCCGGCGCAGGCCCGGGAACTGCTGGCGCGGGCCCGGCAGTCCTCGGCGGAGGCGCTGACCGAGCTGCGGGAGCTGGTGCGGGGCATCCATCCGCCCGTGCTGGCCGAACGGGGGCTCGGCGACGCGGTGCGGGCGCTGGCGCTGCGGCTGCCGGTGACCACGGAGGTGAACGTGTCGCTGCCCGGGCGGGCCGACGCGCCGGTGGAGTCGGCCGCGTACTTCGCGGTGAGCGAGGTGCTCACCAACGCGGTGAAGCACTCCGGCGCGGACCGGATCTGGGTGGACGTGCACCACGCGGAGGGCCGGCTGCGGATCACCGTCACGGACAACGGGCGGGGCGGTGCGGTGGCCGGGGCCGGTTCGGGTCTGGCCGGGGTGGAGCGCAGGCTCGGTACATTCGACGGCGTCCTGGCCGTCAGCAGCCCCGCGGGCGGCCCCACCCTGGTCACCGTGGAGCTCCCGTGCGCGTTGTCCTAGCCGAAGACCTCTTCCTGCTGCGGGACGGACTGGTCCGGCTGCTCGAGGCGCACGGCTTCGAGATCGCGCGGCGGCGGTGGCGTCCGGCCCCGAGCTGACCCGGGCGCTGGCCGAGGAGCATCCGGACGTCGCCGTGGTCGACGTGCGGCTGCCGCCGACGCAGACCGACGAGGGGCTGCAGTGCGCGCTGGAGGCCCGGCGCGGGCGGCCCGGACTGCCGGTGCTGGTGCTTTCCCAGCACGTGGAACAGCTGTACGCACGCGAGCTGCTGGCCGACGGCAGGGGCGGGGTGGGCTATCTGCTGAAGGACCGGGTGTTCGACGCGGAGCAGTTCGTGGACGCGGTGCGGCGGGTGGCGGCGGGCGGCACGGCCATGGACCCGCAGGTGATCCAGCAGCTGCTGGCGCGGCGGTCGGCCGAGGACCGGCCGCTGGAGCGGCTGACGCCCCGGGAGCTGGAGGTGCTGGAGCTGATGGCGCAGGGGCGGACCAACGCGGCGATCGCGGCGCGGCTGGTGGTGACGGAACGGGCCGTCGCCAAGCACACCGCGAACATCTTCGCGAAACTGGGCCTGGAGGTGTCGGACGACGACAACCGTCGCGTGCTGGCGGTTCTCGCGTATCTCGACCACGGCCGGTGAAACCGGACGCCGGGCTTCACGCCGGGTGGAGCACCCACAACTCCCGGTATTCACAGGGCTGTTGAAACCTACGGAACCGCACTGACTTCGCACCGATTCCTGTGACGGGTGAACACCCGTGGGGCGGGCCGCGTACTCATGGGCGCCGCTTCCCCTCACGGGCGCCTCGATGCCCCGCACAGGGATGCCCCGCAAGGAAGTCAGAGGAGTTCCATGGGACGCAACACAAGAAAACGCCGTACACCGCTGGCCACGAAGGTGATAGCCGGGGCGGCGGCCCTGGCGATCGGTGGGGGCGGTCTGGTCTGGGCCAACTTCTACGCCTCGGCGCACGAGGAGAACGGGGGGCACAACGCCACCAAGTCGGGGCAGGTCCGGGTCGCCACGATCAACTGTCCGGACGTGGGCCAGAAGCTGACCAAGGTGCCCCGCAAGGCGCGCTGGGGCGTCGCGCGTGAACTGGCGCGGCTCGACCGCCAGATCACGGACGCGTACACGCGTCTCGCCGAGACGCGCCAGGCGCAGGCGGGCGACGCGAACTACGTCGACAACGCCATCCTCGGTCCGCTGAAGGACAAGCGCGTGGCCACCCTGGACCGCATCAACATCAACATCAAGCGGGCCGGCGGCCAGGAGCGCGACCTCAACCGGTTCGCCCGCTGCCAGGGCGTGCCCGCCGAGCAGCCCGCCGACGGTGACGGCGGCCAGGACGGCGGAGGCCAGAACGACGGCGGCCAGAACGACGGCGGCCAGGACAACGGCGGTCAGGCCGGGAACGGTCCGGTGGCGGACGACTTCATCCGCATCGAGGACGTCCAGCCGGGCACCCGCAACCTGCCCAACGGCCTCCCCGCCAACGGCGACACCGGCTCGACCGGCAGCTTCACCACCGTGTGCGGCACCAACGAGAACGCGCTGCGCAACTCGGACAACGTGATCGTGGCGCCCGGCGTCAGCAACGGCGCCCAGCACCAGCACGACTACGTCGGCAACCAGGCCAACAACGCCTTCGCGAGCGACGAGGACCTGGCGAACGGCGACACGAGCTGCCAGAACCAGGGCGACCGGTCGTCGTACTTCTGGCCCGTGCTCCGGATCCAGGACGGTACGCAGGACATCGACCAGGGCCAGCCGGGCGGCGGCCAGGACGGCAACGTCGGCAAGATCGTCGCGCCCACCGCGGCGGAGCTGAAGTTCGTCGGCAACCGCACGAGCGACGTCGTCGCGATGCCGAGGGCGCTGCGCATCATCACCGGTGACGCGAAGGCCTTCACCAACGGCCTGAACAACGCCAACACGGCCTGGAGCTGCACCGGCTTCGAGGACCGCCAGGTGACGGACAAGTACCCGATCTGCCCGGAGGGCAGCGGCGTGGTCCGTACGACCAGCTTCCAGAGCTGCTGGGACGGCCAGAACACCGACAGCGCCAACCACCGCACGCACGTCGCCTTCGTCGGCGGGGACGGCGCCTGCCCGAACGGCTTCCAGGCCATCCCCCAGCTCCAGGTCCGCCTGGTGTACGACAACATCCCGGCCCCGCAGATCGACAACGGGCAGTTGGTGAACCCGTACGCGGTGGACACCTTCCCGGAGCAGCTGCACAAGCCGATCACCGACCACAACGACTTCATCAACTTCTTCGACGAGGACCTGATGAACGAGATGGTCGAGTGCATCAACAGCGGCCGCGACTGCCAGTAGGCGGTAACGCCAAGGGAGAAGGCCGGCGGTGGGAGATCCCACCGCCGGCCTTCTGTCTGCTGCGCCGGGCGCGTGAGCGGCTCAGCCGTGGTGGCCGCCCTTGTTGTGGCTGCCGCCGGGGTTCATGTGCTCGGAGCCCTCCTCCAGGTCGCCGCCGAGCGTGCTCCGCAGCGCCTCGACCGTCCCCTCCTCGCCGACGGCGACCCACTTGCGGCCGACGAGGTAGTAACCGCCGTAGTCCTTGGCCGTGTTGAGCCACTCGCGCTGGCCGCGGTCGGTGGCGAAGGTGGCGAGGACGTACTTCTCGCCGCCCTTCTCGCACAGCGCCTGCCGGATGGTGTCGGCGTCGGTCTGCATGTCGGGGTCGCACTTCGCCTCGGCGGCCAGCTTCTCCAGGCTGCCGGTGGCGGTGGGCGGCACCTCGTGCCCCCCGTGGCCGCCGGACCCGCAGCCCGCCAGCGCCAGGGCCGCCACCGCGCAGGTCAGCGCGAGCTTCGGTCGGGTCACCCTCATGTGTTCCTCCGGTCCTGACGGCGACATCGTGGGGCGGCGACATGCCGCACGGAGCCCCCGCACGGGGCCCTCGGCATTCGATACGGCTGCGGCGCGCCCGGCGCTCAATCGCCGCGCCGGATCCGCGCGGCAGGTGGCCGGAAGGGGCGCGGGGCCAGGTGACCATCGGCGGATTCGCTCGTTCTGCTGAACGTGCAGTCACAGGATGCCGCCGCCCAGTCCCCCGCGCCCTCCTCCCCGGCCGGTCCGGCCGTGGACGTCGAACAGGCCGAGGCCGCGCTCGTCGAGCATTATCCGCGGCTCGTGCGGCTCGCCTATCTGGTGCTGCCGTCCCGCATGGGCCGCACCCGGCGGGTGCTCACCGCGCACGCCCTGGTCCAGCGGGCGCTGCCCCGGGGCCGGTCCGACGCGCCGCTGATCCCCGCCCAGAGCGCCGGCCGGGACGGCGATCCCGGTTACGCGCTGGTGCGGCTGCACGTGGTGCGGTCGGCGCTGGAGGCGGGCCTGCCGCTGCGCCGCCGGGGCCTGCCGAAGCGGTCCCAGCTGCCGCCGCTGCTGCCGCAGGTGTGGGGCCTGAAGGTGTTCCCGCGGCCGGGCGGCGCCGACGAACTGGCCTTGGACCAGCGGCTGTCGGCGCTGTCCGGGCCGGCCCGTGCCGCGCACGCGCTGCGCGGTCTGGAGCGGCTGCCGGACGCCGACGTGCGCCGGGTGCTGGACGACGCGGGCGTCACGGATCCGGACGCCGCGCTGGCGGAGGCCGACGGCATCCCCGACCCGTACCGGCTGCTCGGGTCCCCCGAGTTCGACCCCTGTTCGCTGCAGGCCCGGCCGACGGACCTGCTGCGCCGCCGCCGGCATCTGAAGGCCTGGCTGGTCGGGGCGGCGGCGCTGGCGGTGTGCGGGGCGCTGCTGTCGATGCCCGGGGACGGCTGGGGCGCCGACGGCCCGGCCGCTCCCCCGTACGCGCGCAACCCCGCCGCGCAGGCCGCGCTGGACCCGGCGCGGCTGACGCGGGTGCCGGCCTCGGCGTGGAGGACGTCGGCGCGCACGGACTTCTCGGTGTGGCCGGCGCGCGGCACGCTCACCGGCGACCGCGCGCTGCTGCGCCGCGCGCTCGCCGTGTGGGCCCGGCCGGGCGAGGGCGTCACGGCGTCGGCCACCCCGGGCACCCCCGCCGGCGGGCCCGCCGGACCGCCCCAGCTGCTGTACGCGGGCACGGTGGACGCCGCGCGCGTGGTGATCCTGTACGACGGCTGGCGTCTGGCCCGGTACGCCGAGCCGCGGGAGGGCGCCCGGGGCGCGGCCCTGGACCTGGCGCGGGTGGACGGGGCCGGGCGGGCCGGGGCGAGCGCGGTGGTGCTGAGCCGCTCGGACGGCAACGTCCGCTTCCTGGTCGCCCCGTGGGTGCGCGAGGCGGGCGAGCGGGACCTGCGGGAGCCGGCCGCGGGCGCGAAGGATCTGCCCCTGGAGGACGGGGTGACCGGGCCGTTCGTCTCGGGGCAGGGACGGGAGCCGTGCACGGCGTGGAACGCGCTGGAGCTGACCGACGGCGCCGGCGCCCGGCTGCTCACCGACCTGGGCGAGCTGGTCCCGGCCCGGCTGACCACCGGCCGACCGGGTGAGGCGAAGGACGTGTCCGGCGCGAAGGCGCTGCGCGCCTGGGAGCCGTACGCGTGCTCGCTGGCGGTGATGCGGTCGGCGGGCGTCCGCAGCGTCAACGCCTGGGCGTACGCGGAGCAGCCGCTGCCCGGCGGCGACGGACGGGCCGAGTGGCTGTGCACGCGCGGCGAGACCTGGCGGGGTACCGGGGCGCGGGTGCTGGCGCAGTTCCACTCGCCGGGCGCGCGGTACGGGGCGGTGGCGGCGCGCGCCGAGGACGTGCCGGCCTGCGGGGAGCGGCAACCGGACGTGCTGGCCGGGGTGTTGTGGAAGTCAGCCGACGGCGCCTGGCACCTGCTCGCGGCCGGCAGCGACGGCGTGGAGTCCGTGGAGGCGACCGGCGGGGTCGAGGGGAAGGCGAAGGACCGGCTGCTGTCGGTGCGTGCCGAGAAGGGTGCGCGGGCCGACCTCAGGGGCACACTTGAGGGCGGGGGGTCGGTCGGCGGGCTGGGGTGATCCGGGGGAACACCGGCGCCCGCTCCGGCCCGTGGGAGGCCGGAATCGATCGGTAAGGTGTTCGTATGGGTACCGGGGTGCGTCGGAGGATGGGAGTCGAGGAGCGCCGGCAGCAGTTGATCGGCGTGGCTCTCGAGCTGTTCAGCAAGCGTTCCCCGGAAGAGGTCTCGATCGACGAGATAGCGTCCCGGGCGGGCATCTCGCGTCCGCTCGTCTACCACTACTTCCCCGGCAAACTGAGCCTGTACGAAGCCGCGTTGAGGCGGGCGGCGGAGGATCTGTCGTCCCGGTTCACCGAGCCGCACGAAGGTCCGCTTGGGACGCGGCTGCGGCGGGTGATGGCGCGCTTCTTCGACTTCGTGGAGGAGCACGGCCCCGGCTTCTCCGCCCTGATGCGCGGCGGCCCCGCCGTGGGCTCCTCGACCACCAACGCGCTGGTGGACTCGGTGCGTCAGGCCGCGTACGAGCAGATGCTGGCGCACATGGGCGTGGTGGGCCCGGCTCCGGCCCGGCTCGAGCTGGTGGTGCGCTCGTGGATCTCGCTGGTGGAGTCGACGGCGCTGATCTGGCTGGACGGGCGGCGGGTGCCGCGCGAGGAGCTGGAGACCCAGCTGGTGCAGGACTTCGCGGCGCTGGCCGCGGTCGCCGCGGCCCGGGACGAGGAACTCGCCACGCTGCTGCGGGGACTGGTCAAGCAGGAGCCGGGCGACGGCCCGTTCACCGACCTCGCCGCCCGGCTGATCTCCCTGGCCGGGGAGTGAGCCCGGCTACTCGCCCTCGAACTTCCGGTAGGACGGGTCGAGGTCGCGGATCTCGGCGGAGGCGTGCAGCGTCCGGCCGTCGGCCGGCTTGACGTACTGCCGCAGCAGGTCCAGGGCCGCCTCGGCGAGGCGGGCCTTGGTCTCGTCGGTGCGGCCGGCCAGCAGGGCGATGTGCACGTGCACCAGCGCATGCCCCTCGATGTCGGGGCCGACCACCGGGTCCTCGGTGCGCCGGAACCGCGTCTTGCACGCGGGCGGTTTCGCCGCCGCGATCTCCACCACGGCCACGTGCAGGTCCCGCGCGAAGGCGGGCCGGTCGAAACCGTCCGCCAGGTTGTCCGAGTAGTCGACGGTGATCTGCGGCATGGGCCCTCCTGGTGCAGGTCAGGAGGGCCCACCTTAGCCGCAGCCGGTCAGCCGGTCATCCGGCGGTGAACACCGCCACCGTGCGGGCCGGCACGGTGAACGTGCCGGTCGCCTTCGCGTAGGACGAGGTCTTCACGACCGCGTCCCCGCCCGCCGCCTGCACCGGGTGCAGGCGGTGGCCGGTCCCGGCGAGCGCGGCGACGCGCTGCTGCTGCCGCTCGGGCGTGGCGTTGAAGACCACGACCAGGTCTCCCAGCCGCATGGTGATCACGCCGGGCGTCTCGTCCTTCCCGGACAGCGGGAACGACAGCCGGGACTGCACCTGGTCCGTCGTGTCGAGGGAGAACACCTTCTCCGTCGTACGGATCCGCAGCAGGTCCCGGTAGGCGGCCGAGGCGCCCTCGATCTGCGGGCAGCCCACCGTGACCGAGCCGAGCAGCGGCTTGGCGTACGGCCACTTGTCCTTGTTGTCGGCGGCCGGCGGCAGACCGCGGCCCATGCCGTTGCCGTCCGCGCAGTTCCAGTGGATGGCGTTGAACCAGTCGCCGCTGTCGTAGGAGTTGCGGTCCAGGGACTTGGAGCGCAGCAGGTCGGTGCCCGCCTGGGAGAGCGCCGGGCCCTGCGAGAGGGCGGCGGTCGCCATGGCGAGGACCTGCATGCGCGCGCGGTCCGCGGCCGGGGTGTCCTGCGGCAGCTTGAAGGCGAGCGCGTCGAACAGCGACTCGTTGTCGTGCGCGTCGGCGTAGGCGAGGGCGTCGCCGGGGGCGGCCGCGTAGCCGGCGGGGGCGCCGTTGTAGTCGACCTGGGAGCCCTTGACCTCCTTGCCGTCGGTGTCGGTGAAGGTGTAGTCGGCGAGGTTGCCGCTCAGGCCCACCTTGATCAGGTCCTGGTAGTGCAGCAGCCGGGCCTTCTGCTCGGCCGGGGTGCCGTTGGCGGCCGAGGAGTTGGGGTCGGTGTAGAGACCGGAGGCGAAGCCCTGCACGCCGGGGTCCTCGTCGAAGGGTCCGCCGCCGCGCACGGCGTCACGGGCCCGGTCGGAGAAGGTGGCGATGCCGGTGCCGGCCATGTTCTGCTGCGTGGCCTGCTCGAAGCGGGCGTCGTCGGCGATCTCGCCGAAGTTCCAGCCCTCGCCGTACAGGATGATCTTCTTGCCGTCGACGCCGTCCTTCTTCAGGGTGAGGGCGTCGAGGGCCTTGCGGACGGCGAGGATGTTCTCCTTCGGGTGGTGGCCCATGAGGTCGAAGCGGAAGCCGTCGACCTTGTACTCCTTGGCCCAGGTGACGACCGAGTCGACGACCAGCTTGCCCATCATGGCGTTCTCGGGCGCCGTGTTGGAGCAGCAGGTGCTGTTGGCGACGGAGCCGTCGGCGAGCAGCCGCTGGTAGTAGCCGGGGACGATCCGGTCGAGCACGGAGGTCTTCGCCTGGCCGTGGGCGGCGGTGTGGTTGTAGACCACGTCCATCACCACGCGCAGGCCGTCCTCGTTGAGCGCCCTGACCATCTTCCGGAACTCGACCGTGCGGGCCGTGCCGTCCGGGTCGGTGGCGTAGGAGCCCTCGGGGACCGTGTAGTGGTACGGGTCGTAGCCCCAGTTGTAGGCGTCCTTGGCCGCGGCCTTGGCGACGCACTCCTGCTGCTTGTCGGAGTCGGCCGGGTAGGAGGCGAGGTCGCAGTCGACGGTCGCCTGCTCGGACTTCCGCTCGGGGATGGTGGCGATGTCGAAGGCGGGCAGCAGGTGCACGTACGAGGTGCCGGCCCGCGCCAGCTTCCGCAGGTGCCTGCTGCCGTCGCTGTCCTTGTCGGTGAAGGCCAGGTAGGTGCCCGGGTTCTTCGCCGTGCGGTCCTCGACGGAGAAGTCGCGGATGTGCAGCTCCTGGATCTGCGCGTCCTTCAGCGGCACGGCCTTGGGCTTGGTGTAGCTGTCCCAGCCGCGCGGCTGGAGGGACCGGTCGGCCAGGTCGACGACGAGGCTGCGCTCGGAGTCGGTGGTCAGGGCGGTCGCGTACGGGTCGGTGACCTTGTTGGTGACGACCTCGCCGGCGGCGGGCGCCCACACGGTCACCGCGTACCGGTACTCCTTGCCCTTCCAGGAGGCGGGGCCGGTGACGGACCAGACGCCGGTGGCGTCGTCGCGGCGCATGGCGACCGTACGGCCGCCGATCTCCAGGGCGGCCTTCCGCGCGGTCGGCGCCCACACGGACAGGGTGGGCCGGCCGTGGTGGAACACCGGGCCGAGCCGCGCCTCGGTGGCGCCGGCCGCGTACAGGTCGTCGAGGACGCCCGCGATCTGCACGCCGGTGGCCGCGAGGACCGCTCCGTTGGCGGCGCGCTGGGTGGCGACGACCTGGCCGCGCAGGGCCTCGCGCACCCGGTCGCGGTCACGCGGGTCGACGGTCCAGGCGGTGCCCTGGGCGAGGTGGGGGAACTCGGCCTTCTGGGCGTCGGTGAGGGCCGACTTCGACAGGCGGATCCAGCGGGCGTCGCCGGTGTCCAGCTTGCCGTCCTTCACCGTGACCGAGCCGGTGCGGGAGGCGAGGAGCTGGGTGGACGCGGCCGCGGCGGAGCCGTCCCAGACGAGGGTGGAGCGGTCGATCCAGACCGCCTTGGAGGTGGTCAGGTCGAGAGCGGCCGCGGACCCGGCGGGCTGCGGCAGCAGGTACTTCTCCTGCCCGCTCACCAGCCACACCTCGTGGCCGTTCGCCCTGAGGTCGAGCGACTGGTCGGTGGGCAGGTCCTTCTCGTCGCCCTTGTGGAGGATGTAGCTGAGGCTGGTGGCACCCTCGGCGAGCGGCACCTCGAAGACAGCGCCATAGGCATCAGTCTTCACCGGCTCCAGCGGCTTCGACCAGTCGGTGGGGTTCGCGGCTCCGGTCCAGGTGTGCAGGCCCCAGCCGTCGTAGTTCCCGTCGGCGCGGTGGTAGTGCAGGACGGCCTTGGTGGTGTCCTGCGCCGGGTACTCGGGCCGCTCGGTGGCGACGGTCTCGTCGCCCTGCTTGATCCAGACCTCGCCGGTGCGGGTCACGTCGATCGTGCGGTCGGCGGCGACGTCCTTGTTGCCGTCCTTGTCGACCACCACGAAGCCGACGTCGGAGGCGCCCGGCTTCAGCTTGACCCAGGCGAAGGCGCCGTAGGCGTCACGGCCGGTGAAGGCGTGGCCCGCGGGCCACTCGGTGGCCTCGCCGTCCGCGAGGTCGCCCCAGGCGTACAGGCTCCAGTCCTCGTAGTCGCCGTCGGGGCGCTGGTAGTGGACGATCGCGTAGTCGCGGGAGGCGGCGGTGGGCTCCTCCTCGGCGGGCGGGGCGCCGGTCGTGGAGGCGGCCAGGGCGCTCGCGGTGCGGCCGGCCGAGTCGATCACCACGGCCTTGTAGCGCAGGGCGGTGCCGGCGGGCACGTCCGCGCCGATGGTGTGGGTGACCTGGTAGGGGGCGTGGTCGGCGGAGCCGAGCGTCCGCCACGTCCCGTTGCCGGTCTGGGCGGCGAAGACGACCCGGTTGAGCTGACCGCCCTGGACGTCGGCGGTGAGCTCGACGGTGCCGGTGGCGCCCGCCTCGGGGGCCTTCAGGGTGAGCGTGGGCTTCGCCTCGGGCGTGCCGAGCGGGGCGGCGGCCTTCAGGACGATCGCGGAGCGGGCCGGGACGGAGACGGTGATCTTCTTGTCGGCGTCGCTGCGCACGGTCGCGTCGGTGCCGTGGATGCCCTGGAAGGTCGTCCGGGCGGATCCGGTCGCGAAGGTGGCCTGCTCGGTCTCCGCGGCGTTGTTGAAGGCGACGACGTACTCGGTGGTGTCCTTGCCGGTGGCGGTGCGCGAGAAGGCGTAGACGCCGGGGCCGTCGTCGGCGTACCGCTCCTGCTGGACGCCGTCGGTCAGCGCGGGGTGCGCCTTCCGCAGCTGGGCGAGTGCGCTGATCTGCCGGTAGAGCGGGGAGCGGGTGTCGTAGGCGTCCTCGGCGTGGGTGCGGTCGGTGCCGATCAGGTCGTCGTCGAGGTAGTCGGCGGTGCGGGACGCGAAGAGGGTCTGGCGGGCGTCCTTGTCGCCGCCGGCGCCGGTGAAGCCCTGTTCGTCGCCGTAGTAGACGACCGGGTTGCCGCGGCTGAGGAACATCAGCTCGTTGGCGAGCATGTCCCGCCGCAGCAGCTCGGCGTCGGACGCCTCCGGGTTGTCCTGCTTCAGGAACGTCCCGATGCGGCCCATGTCGTGGTTGCCGAGGAAGGTGACCTGCTCGTACGCGTTGGCCTTGTCGGTCGTGTACTTGTAGTCGTCGCCGAAGACCGAGGCGAGCTTCCTGGCGCTGCCGCTCTGGGAGGCGTAGGAGCGGGCGGCCTCCTGGAAGGGGAAGTCGAGGGTGGCGTCGAGCCGGCCCTGTGTGACGTAGGGGGCGGTGACGTTCGTGTCGGAGGAGTACACCTCCCCGAACATGAAGAAGTCGTCCCGGCCGTGCTTCGCCGCGTAGGCGTCGAGCGCGGTGGCCCACTGGGTCCAGAACTCCATGTTGACGTGCTTCACGGTGTCGATCCGGAAGCCGTCGATGTCGAAGTCCCTGACCCAGCGCTGGTAGATCCTCTCCATGCCGTCGACGACCTCGGGACGCTCGGTCCACAGGTCGTCGAGCCCGGAGAAGTCGCCGTACTCGGCCGACTCGCCGGCGAAGGTGGAGTCGCCGCGGTTGTGGTACATCGACGGGTCGTTGAGCCAGGACGGCACCTTGAGCCGCTTCTTCGCGGCGGGCACCACGGGGGTGCGCGGGAAGGTGCCGGCGTCCACGCGCGGGAACGTCTTCGCGCCGTCGGCGTAGTCGGCGTCGTCGAAGGGCACCCCGTCCTTCGTCAGGTACGGGAAGGCGCCCTTGGAGAGGTAGCCGTAGGACTTCTCCTCGTAGTCGACGACGTCGGCGGTGTGGTTGGTGATGACGTCGAAGAAGACCTTCATGCCCTTGGCGTGGGCCTTGTCGATGAGGGTCTCGAGGTCCTGGTTGGTGCCGAAGTGCGGGTCGACCTGGGTGAAGTCGGTGATCCAGTATCCGTGGTAGCCGGCCGACGCGTCCTTGCCGCTGCCCTGCACGGGCTGGTTCTTGAAGATCGGCGCCAGCCAGATGGCGGTGGTGCCGAGCCCCTTGATGTAGTCGAGCTTCCTGGTGAGGCCCTTGAGGTCGCCGCCCTGGTAGAAGCCCTTGTCGGTGGGGTCGTAGCCGTGGGTGAGGCGCGAACCGGTCAGTCCGCCGCGGTCGTTGCCGGTGTCCCCGTTGGCGAAACGGTCCGGCAGGACGAAGTAGAACTGCTCCCGCGTCAGGTCGTGGCGCGCCGGGGAGGCGGCGAGCTTCGCGTCCGAGGGGGGCGCGGGCGGGGTGGCGGCTCGGGCGGCGACCGGTTGCACGAGTGCCGCGGCGAGCGCGGCCACCGTGACGGCGGCGACGCGGCGGCCCCGCGCGGTGCGGCGCCCCGGGGGCGCGGGCCATCTGGGTATCAAGGCGTGAACTCCTTGCGCTTACGGCTCATTGGGTCCGACCCCACGCCCCGGCGGGGCCTGTTTCGGCCACATCACCGGAGCGTCGGCGTGACCGTACCGTCGTTGAAAGCCTTACAGCAATAGTCGTGAAACTGTCGGCAAGAACTTCCAGCGGGAGCTTTCCGGCAGGAGCGGACGAGTCCGGCGGGCAAGGAGGGGGAAACGGCGCGCCGCCGGTCTCCTGTCGGGGAGACCGGCGGCGCGGAGTGCGGGTGGCGGATGGCCCGTCAGGCCGCCGCGGTCGCGCAGATGTAGTCGTACGGACGGCCGATCGCGAGCGTCAGCTTCAGCGGGTCCGTGGTGCCCGAGGGGCACTCGGCCTCCGTCTTGGTCAGGTCCAGGACCTTGTAGTCGGCGGACCCGGCCTGAGCGCAGGCGATCTCCTGGGCGCCCGCGTCGATGCAGTCACCCTTCACCAGCTGCCCGCCGCCCGCGCCCGCGTCACCGGGGTGGTCGCCGGACAGATTGCGCCCGCAGACGGTGCTGTTGGGGATGCCGCCGCTCTCGGAGCCCCCGAAGGACAGGGACACCTGGATGATGATGTCGGTGCCGGCCGGGCACTGGATGGAGTCCGGCAGGATGGCCGCGTCCATGATCTCGAGGGCCTTGAAGGTGGCGCCGGGGTCGTCGCAGTCGAACGCCTGGTAGCTGTCGCCGGAGCCTTCGGGGTCCGGGCCGCCGCAGTCGCCGACCTTCCAGTCGCCGGACTTCTCGTCCGGCGCCGTGGACGACGACGAGGACGACGGCAGCGGCGAGGAGGCGGACGAGGAGTCGTCGTCGTTCTTGTAGACGTTGTAGCCGACGATCGCGCCGAGGACGATCAGCGGGACCAGCAGCGCCCGCAGGCGTGCCGCGACACGTCCGGGCGGGCGTCCGGTGGTGTTGTTGTAAGCCATTGGACGGCTCCCCCTGCGGCGCGGAAGACGGACGCGTGGAAGGGATCGCGCCGCCTGTCCTCACCCAGCGGGGGCCGGTGCGGACCCCGTGATCACGCTAACGTCCGGCGGCCACGGAACCGGCCGCCGGACGTCACAGTTGTGCTTCAGCAGGCGCTCTTGCCCGCGTACACGGCGAGGGCGGTGTTGCTGCCGAGGGTCGCCGTGAGCCGGCCCGAGCCGTCCACCGTCACCGGCTTGTCGCTCTGCACGTCGCAGTACGTGCCCGCCGGGAGGGAGGTCTGGTAGGTGCGGGTCAGGGAGCCGGACTCGTGGTTGATCGCCACGAAGCCCTTGCTGCCCCGGCCGAAGGCGATGGCGTCACCGCCGTTGTCCCACCAGTTGGTGACCGCCTGGCCCCGGGTGGCGTTGCGGAAGCCGACCATGGACCTGATCTCCCGCCAGTTGTGCTGGCACTTCCAGCCGTTCTGCCAGCAGGCGTCCACCCGGCCGCCGTTGGGGGGACCGGCGTCGTGGTCGGTGAACTCGTAGCCGGAGTTGATGTCCGGGGCGCCGTAGGGCCAGGCCAGCATGAAGACGTTGGCCAGGGTGTAGGTGGCGTTGTCCTTGTAGCTGAGCGTGGAGCCGTTGCGCTCGGTGTCGTGGTTGTCGACGAAGACGCCGGCCGAGCCGCTCGTCAGATAGCCCCAGCCCTCGCCGTAGTTCTTCAGGTAGGCCAGGTTCTCGTTGTTGAAGACCCGCTTGAGGTCGTAGGCGTAGCGGAACTCCTGGACGTCGCCGGTGCCGGTGTACTCGGTGGGCTGGACGGCCTCGCCGGCGCCGAAGATGACCTCGTGCTTCCAGTAGGCGGAGGGGTTGGTCAGACGCGACTTGATGTTGGCCAGGTCGGCGGCGGGGATGTGCTTGGCCGCGTCGATGCGGAAGCCGTCCACGCCGAGGGAGAGCAGGTCGTTCATGTACCGGGCGATGGCTCCGCGGACGTAGTCCTCGCCGGTGTCGAGGTCGGCGAGGCCGACCAGTTCGCAGTTCTGGACGTTCCAGCGGTCGCCGTAGTTGTTGATCTGCGACGTGCAGTTGTCGAAGTCGTACGAGGAGTAGAGGCCGGGGTAGGTGTACTTCGTGTACGACGAGCCGCCGGTGCCCGTGCCGCTGCCGGCGGACATGTGGTTGATGACGGTGTCGGCGACGACCTTCACGCCGGCCGCGTGACACGTGTCGACCATGTTCTTGAAGGCGGCGCGGTCGCCCAGACGTCCGGCGATCTTGTAGCTCACCGGCTGGTACGACGTCCACCACTGGGAGCCCTGTATGTGCTCGGCGGGCGGGGAGACCTGCACGTAGCCGAAGCCCGCGGGGCCGAGGGTGGTGGTGCACTCGCGGGCGACCGAGGCGAAGTTCCACTCGAAGAGGACGGCCGTGACGTCCTTGGAGCCGGGCGGGGAGGCCTCCGCCGCCGTCGGGGTCATGACAACCGAGGCGGCCGCGAGGGCGGCGATCCCGGCGAGGGTTCTGCGTGCCATGTGGGGATCCTTCATCGTCGAAGGGTGTGGGGAGTACCGGCAGGGGCTGCTTGAAGCTTCTTGCAGAAAACTTCAGCAACCTTGCGGCAACGCAGATGTTAGAGGCCCGCAACCCGAAAGGGCAGCGGGCCGTACCAACTTGAAGGAAAAAAGTTGCCGGGCGTACGACCGTCAGGCCGTCGTCCACCACACGGTCGTGTCCGCCGCGACCACGGCCTCGCCGCCCGTCTCCTCCACCTCGCCGCTGGTGATCAGGACCCGTCCGTACCCGGGCACGGTCACCGGCGCGCCCGTGGTGTTGGCGACGCACACGAAGTCCCCGCGGCGGAAGGCCAGCACACCCTCGGGCGCCGTCAGCCACTCCACCGCGTCGCCCGCGCCCAGGTCCGCCTGCTCGCGGCGCACGGCGAGCGCGGAACGGTACAGCTCCAGGGTGGAGCCGGGCACGCCGGTCTGCGCCTCGACGCTCAGCTCGCCCCAGCCCTCCGGCTGCGGCAGCCAGCTGCCGCCGTCGCCGAAGCCGTAGCTCGACCCCTCACGGGTCCACGGGATCGGCACCCGGCAGCCGTCGCGGAAGCCGTCCTGGCCCGCGCCGCGGAAGTAGGCCGGGTCCTGGCGCACCTCGTCCGGCAGGTCCACGACGTCCGGCAGGCCCAGCTCCTCGCCCTGGTAGACATAGGCCGAACCGGGCAGCGCCAGCATCAGCAGGGTCGCCGCGCGGGCCCGGCGCAGGCCCAGCTCACGGTCGCCGGCCTCGCGGATCTGCGTGCCGAGGCCCGCCGGGTTGGCGAACCGGGTGGCGTGCCGGGTGACGTCGTGGTTGGACAGCACCCAGGTGGCCGGGGCGCCCACCGGGCGCATCGAGTCCAGGGTGCGGTCGACGACCTCGCGCAGCTCGGCCGCGTCCCAGTGGGTCGCCAGGTACTGGAAGTTGAACGCCTGGTGCAGCTCGTCCGGACGGACGTAGTTGGCGGTGCGCTCCACGGTCGGGGTCCACGCCTCGGCGACGAAGATACGGTCGCCGGAATATTCGTCGAGGATCAGACGCCACTGCCGGTAGATGTCGTGCACGCCGTCCTGGTCGAAGAACGGGGTGACATCGTTGCCCAGCAGCCGCATCTCGTCGTGGGCGCCCAGGTCCGGCAGGCCCGCGGCCTTCACCATGCCGTGGGCCACGTCGATGCGGAAGCCGTCCACGCCCATGTCCAGCCAGAACCGCAGGATGGAGCGGAACTCGTCACCGACCGCCGGGTGCTCCCAGTTGAAGTCGGGCTGCTCGGGCGCGAAGAGGTGCAGGTACCACTCGCCGGGGGTGCCGTCGGGCTCGGTGACCCGGGTCCAGGCCGGGCCGCCGAAGATCGACTCCCAGTCGTTGGGCGGCAGCTCGCCGTTCTCGCCCTTGCCGGGGCGGAAGTGGTAGCGCTCGCGCAGCGGCGAGCCGGGGCCCTCCGCGAGGGCGCGCTTGAACCACTCGTGCTGGTCGGAGGAGTGGTTGGGCACCAGGTCGACGATGATCCGCAGGCCCAGCGCGTGGGCGTCACGGATCAGCGCGTCCGCGTCGAGCAGGGTGCCGAACATCGGGTCGACGGCGCGGTAGTCCGCGACGTCGTAGCCGGCGTCGGCCTGCGGGGAGGCGTAGAAGGGGCTCAGCCACACGGCGTCCACCCCGAGGTCGCGCAGGTAGGGCAGACGGGAGCGGATGCCTTCCAGGTCGCCCATGCCGTCGCCGTTGCTGTCGGCGAAGCTGCGCGGGTACACCTGGTAGATCACCGCGTCCCGCCACCAGTCACGGCGCCGCGCGACGGTGGCGACGGCCGAGTCGGTCGTGGGGGTCGGGGCCGGGGCGGCGGAGTGCTGGCTCATGTCGTCCTTGATACGAGTTCGGGCAGGAAAGCGGGTGGGGGCGGGCGGCGAAACGAGGCGGTTGCGGTGACAGCGGGGTCGGATGGCCACCGCAACCGCCTCGGACCCGGGGAGGGGGCAAGCGCCCCCGAAGGGGCGCGGGGCTCTGCCGATGTGCGGCTCCGCCGCGAGGGCGCGACCAGCCACGACGATGCCGCAGCCGGCCGACGGCAGTCACCCCGAACGGCGTTACCCCTTGGTGCCACCGGCCGTAAGACCGGCAACCAGGTTCTTCTGCACGAGATAGAAGAACGCGGACACAGGTATCGCGATCAGCACAGCCGTCGCGGCCATCAGATTCCGCTGGGCGTCGTGCTCACTGACGAAACTCTGCAGACCCACCGCCAGTGTGTACTTCTTGTCGTCGAGCATGAACGTGGTGGCGAAGGCGACCTCGCCGAACGCGGTGATGAAACTGTAGAACGCGGCGACCGCGAGCCCCGGCTTGGCGAGCGGCAGGATCAGCCGCGCGAACGTGCCGATCGGGCTCAGCCCGTCGACGCGCCCCGCCTCGTCGATCTCGAACGGGATGGTGTCGAAATAGCCCTTCATCAGCCAGGCGCAGTACGGCACCGCCGTGGAGCAGTACACGAGGATCAGGCCCAGGTAGCTGTCGATGAGCTGCAGATCCGACAGGATCTGGTACATCGGCACCATCAGCACGGCCACCGGGAACATCTGGGTGACCAGCAGCACCCACATGAACTTCTTGTAGCCCGGGAAGCGCATGCGGGAGACCGCGTAGCCGGTGGTGGCCGCCACCAAGACGCCGATGACCGTGGTGCCGAGCGACACGATCAGCGAGCTCTTCAGCCAGTGGAAGAAGTTCGTGTTCTGCAGCACGAACGAGTAGTTGTCCAGTGTCATTTTGCCCCAGATGCCGCCGGGACGCAGATAGTCGTCCTTGTCGGGGCCGAGGGACAGGAAGACCAGCCAGGCGACCGGGAACAGCGCGATCAGGCTGGCCACGATCAGGATGCCGTGGGAGGTGAGGCGGCCCAGGGGGCTGACCTCACCGCGCCGGCGGCCCTTGCGGGGCGCGGCGGTCCGCTCGTCGGCGGGCCGGCCGGCCTCGGCGGCGGTGGGGAGGGTCGAGGTGCTCATGGGGACTCCCGCCTCAGATCGCGAGCTGCTGGTCGTTGCGGTTCAGCCAGCGGCGGTAGAAGGACGTGAAGACGATCAGGATGGCCAGCAGCAGCATGCCGTAGGCCGCGGACTCGGCGAACTCGCGCGGCTGCTGCCCGAAGCCGAGGTAATAGGCCCAGGTCACGAGGATCTGCGCGTCCGGCGCGGTGTTGCCGAACAGCAGGAAGATGATCGCGAACTGGTTGAACGTCCAGATGACGCCGAGCAGCACCACGGTGGAGCTGACCGAGCGCAGACCGGGCAGGGTGACGTGGCGGAACCGCTGCCAGGCGCTCGCGCCGTCCATCTCGGCCGCCTCGTAGAGGGTGCTGTCGATGGACTGCAGTCCGCCGAGCAGGGAGACCATCATGAACGGCACACCGCACCAGGTGTTGACCATGATCGCGGCGAACCGCTGCCAGAAGGAGTCCTCCAGCCACGCCGGGGTGGGCAGGCCGAGGAAGTCGAGGCCGGAGTTGATGATGCCGGCGTCGGCGAGCATGAAGCGCCAGCCGAAGACGGTGACGAAGGTCGGCACGGCCCACGGCAGGATGAGGACCAGCCGGTAGAAGGTGCGGCCGCGCAGCTTCTGGTTGAGCAGCAGCGCGAGGCCCAGGCCGATGCCGTAGTGCAGGGCGACACAGGCGGCCGTCCACACGATCGTCCAGATGAAGTGCGACCAGAACCGGTCGTAGGCGGTCTCGCCCCACAGGATCTCGGCGTAGTTGTCGATGCCGATGAACTTGTAGGTGGCCGCGATCTCGTTGACGCCGATGGTGCGCGCCGAGTTGAGGCTGTCCGCGTCGGTGAGCGTGAGGTAGAAGCCGTAACCCAGGGGGTACAGGACGATGACGCCGAGCACCAGGGCCACCGGCGCGATCATGGCGTAGGCGTACCAGTGCTTCTGGTAGGAGTGCTTCAGGCGCTGGCCCAGCCCGGGGCGGGGCGCGCGGTCACCGCGGCGCTTGCCGGTCGCGCGGTCGATGGCGACTGTCATGGTTCGGCACCTTCTGGATGATCAAGGAGTACGGCACACAGGCCGGCGGCCGCCGGACCTCCCCTCCTGGAACGGGTCCGGCGGCCACACGGGCATTACTTGGAGAAGTCCGGCACCAGCTTGGTGAACGCGGCCTCCGCGTCGCTCAGACCCTTGTCCAGGGACTCCTTGCCGCTGGCGATCTGCGGCAGCTCGTCGTCCATCGGGCCCCACAGGGAGCTGTACTCGGGCAGCGCCGGGCGCGGCTGGGCGGCCGAGAGGACCGTCTGGTAGCCGGCGATGCCGGGGTCGGCCTTGACCTGCTCGGTGTAGGCGTCGTCGCGCGTCGGCAGCGTGGAGTTCTTCAGCGCGATGGTCTCCTGCGCCTTCGCGGAGGTCATGAACTTCACGAACTTCAGCGCGGCCTCCTGCTTCTCCTTGCTGGAGCCGGCGTAGACGGAGAGGTTGTGACCGCCGGTGGGGGCGCCCGCCTTGCCCGCGGAGCCGGCCGGGACGGTGGCGATGCCGAGGTTGTTCTTGTCCTTGAAGGCGGAGCCCTTGTAGAAGTTGGTGATCTCCCACGGGCCCTGGATGATCGAGGCGACCTTGCCGTTGACGAACGCGTCCTGGATGTGGGCGTAGGCGTCGGCGGTCACGTCGGCCTTGTGCAGGCCCTTGCCCTCGAAGAGGCTCAGCCAGGTGCCGTAGCCCTTCTTGGCCTCGGCGGACTTGATCGTGATCTTCTTGGCCTCGGCGTCGACCATGTCGGTGCCCTCGCCGTAGAGGAACGGCTGGGCGTAGTAGCCGGCCGTGGAGCCCCAGTAGCCGTCGACGCCGGTCTTCGCCTTGATCGTGGCGGCGGCCTTCTTCAGGTCGTCCCAGGTCTTGGGGGCCTCGACGCCGGCCTTGGCGAACAGCGCCTTGTTGTAGACGAACGCGAGGGTGTCCGTGGTGAAGGGGACGCCGTAGGTCTTGCCCTCGTACTTGGCCTGCTCGAGCAGGTTGGGCTTGAACTTGTCCTGCTCGGCGAGCGCCTCGGTGCCGTCGAGGGGCAGGAAGAAGCCCTTCTTGGCGAAGGCGGGCGTCCAGCCGACCTCGGAGCGCAGCACGTCGGGGGCGCCCTTGGAACCGGCGGCGGTGTCGAACTTGTTCTGCGCCTGGTCGAAGGGGACGTTGACGAAGTTGACCTTGATGTCCTTGTTGGCGGCCTCGAACTCCTTGACCAGGGCCTGGTAGGTCGGCGCCTCGTTGGTCGCGTTGGAGGTGTCCCACCAGGTGATGGTGACCGGGCCGCCGGCCTTGTCGCCGCTGTCGCTGTCGCCGCCGCAGGCCGTCGCCGCGAGGGCGAGGGACGCCACCAGCGCGGTGGCCGCTATGCCACGCCGCATGAGGTTCTCCTTGAGGGTTAAGCCCGTGAGGCGGGAACGGCCCCGTCTGCCGTCCCGCGAGGTGCCGACTGCGCCGTTGCGGCGGCCGGGCGACGTGAACGTAACAGCGTTGGAACGTTTCCGAAAGACCTTGCAGAAAAGTTTTGCAAGGGCCCGCGACAGTTATGGCGCCGTGACCCGTTCTCGACCGTCGCGCAACCCTGGTTTCCGCCCGTACCCCGGGGGTTCGGACTGTTGTGCAAGACTCTGCAAGCACTTGCCTTCCGTTGTCGCCGGGGGAATCATCCCTTGCGGAGCGGACGCCGACCACGACTTGAGGGATCGCGATGAGCCAGCAGCCCACCACGGGCCGTCCCACGGCGCGCACCAGGCGTCCGATCGGTGTGCAAGGCGACACCCGGCAGATACAGTCCGGTCCTGTGACCACACGGCTTGCTGATATCGCTGCTCAGGCGGGGGTGAGCGAGGCGACCGTCAGCCGGGTCCTGAACGGGAAGCCGGGCGTCGCCGCCACCACCCGCCAGTCCGTGCTCGCCGCCCTGGACGTGCTGGGCTACGAGCGCCCGGTGCGGCTGAGGCAGCGCAGCGAGGGTCTCGTCGGGCTCATCACGCCCGAGCTGGAGAACCCGATCTTCCCGGCGCTGGCCCAGGTGATCGGGCAGGCGCTGACCCGGCAGGGCTACACCCCGGTGCTCGCCACCCAGACCCCCGGCGGCTCCACCGAGGACGAGCTGACCGAGATGCTCGTGGACCGCGGGGTCGCCGGCATCATCTACGTCTCAGGACTGCACGCCGACACCACCGCCGACATGCAGCGCTACGAGCGGCTGCGGGCGCAGGGCGTGCCGTTCGTGCTCGTGGACGGTTTCTCGCCGAAGGTGCAGGCGCCGTTCATCTCCCCCGACGACCGGGCCGCGATGGCGCTGGCCGTCACCCACCTCGCCTCCCTCGGGCACACCCGGATCGGGCTGGCGCTCGGGCCGAAGCGGTTCGTGCCGGTGCAGCGCAAGATAGAGGGCTTCGTCCGGGCCGTGCAGGAGCAGTTGGGGCTGAGCGCGGAGACGGTCGAGACGGAGCTGATCCAGCACTCGCTGTACACGCTGGAGGGCGGCCAGGCCGCGGCCAGCGCGCTGATGGACCGGGGCTGCACGGCCGTGGTGTGCGCGAGCGACATGATGGCCCTGGGCGCGATCCGTGCGGCCCGGCAGCGCGGCCTCGAGGTGCCGGACGACATCTCCGTGGTCGGCTTCGACGACTCGCCGCTGATCGCCTTCACCGACCCTCCGCTGACCACGGTCCGCAAGCCGGTCCCGGCGATGGGGCAGGCGGCGGTGCGCACGCTGCTGGAGGAGATCGGCGGAACGCCCGCGCCGCACAGCGAGTTCGTGTTCATGCCCGAGCTGGTGGTGCGCGGTTCCACGGCGTCGGCGCCCGGGGACCGCAATCGTCCGTGAGGCGGAGAGCGGGCGCCGGTGCGCCCTGCCCGGGGAGGAGCCGCAGGGCCTGCTCCCGGGGCAGAACATGCGGGTCGGACCCGCCCGGGGGATGATCTGACCAAGAGGTCTTTTCTGGCAGACTCTGTGCCCATGGGTGACTCGACCGTGACCACGCTGGAAGGCCGCGAGCCGGCCGCAGCGAGCCCCGTCGCGGAGACGGCGGGGACGGGTCGCCTGCGCCGTCTTCGCGCTCCCCGCCGGCCCCGGCTGTGGTTCGAGATCCTGCTCATCGCGGTGAGTTACGCGACGTACTCGCTCGTGCGCAACGCGGTGCCCGAGCAGCGGGCGGAGGCGTTGCGCAACGCCGATCTGATCTGGGAACTGGAGGGCCGGCTCGGCACGGCCTTCGAGGAGTCCGTCAACCACGCGGTGAACTCGGTGACGTGGCTCGTCGTCGGGATGAACTACTACTACGCCACCCTGCACTTCGTGGTGACGCTGGGCGTGCTGGTGTGGCTCTACCGCAGACACCCCGGCCGGTACGCGGCGACGCGGCTGGTCCTGTTCGTCACCACGGGCTTCGCCCTGGTCGGCTTCTACCTCTTCCCGCTCGCCCCGCCGCGGCTGATGCACGGCCAGAACTTCATCGACACCGTGCTGGTCCACCAGACCTGGGGCTCGATGGCCTCCGGCGACCTGAAGAACGTCTCCAACCAGTACGCGGCGATGCCGTCCATGCACATCGGCTGGTCGCTGTGGTGCGGGCTCACGCTCTTCGCGCTGGCCACGGTGCCGTGGGCGCGGGTGCTGGGGCTGCTGTACCCGGTGCTCACCCTGGTGGTCATCGTCGCCACCGCCAACCACTTCTGGCTGGACGCGGTCGGCGGCGTGCTGTGCCTCGCCGTCGGCTACGGCGTCGCCCACGCCTGGTACGGCCGCCGCCCTTCCGCCCTCCCCCGCCACCTCCCGGACGTCGGCACGAGACGGCCGGAGCCGGCCGCCCCGGAGCGCGTGCCCCTGCAGAAGCAGGTCTGACGCCCGGGCGTGTGTGGGGTGCGGGTGGCTACAGCCCGCCGTAGAACAGCTCCTCCACCACGCCACGGGCGCGGCGGGCCGTGCGGCGGTAGGCGTCGAGCATGTCGCCGGCGTGGCCGGGGCCGTAACCCAGGTAGCGGCCGACGGCGGCCAGCTCGCGCGGCACCGTCGGGAAGGTGTCCCCCGCCCGGCCGCGGACCAGCATCACCGCGTTGCGGACGCGGGTGGCCAGCACCCACGCCTCGTCGAGGAAGGCGGCGTCCTCCTCGGACAGCAGCCCGGCCTCGCGCGCGGCGGCCAGCGCCTCCCGTGTGCGGGTCGTCCGCAGCCCCGGCACCTCGGCGCCGTGCCGCAGCTGGAGCAGCTGCACCGTCCACTCCACGTCGGACAGCCCGCCCGGCCCCAGCTTGGCGTGCAGCTTGGGGTCGGCGCCGCGCGGCAGCCGCTCTGCCTCCATACGGGCCTTCAGCCGCCGGATCTCCCGGACCGCGTCCTCCTCAAGACCTCCGGCCGGGTACCGCAGCGGGTCGATCAGCTCCACGAAGCGGCGGCCCAGGTCCTCGTCCCCGGCGACGGGCTCGGCCCGCAGCAGGGCGTGCCGCTCCCACACCAGCGCCCAGCGCCGGTAGTACGCCTCGTAGGAGCCGAGGGTGCGCACCAGCGGGCCCGACTTGCCCTCCGGGCGCAGGTCGGCGTCGATCAGCAGCGGCGGGTCGGCGCTGGGCGCCTGGAGCAGCCGGCGCATCTCCGCGACCACCTTGTTCGCGGCCTCGGACGCCTCCCGCTCGCCCACGCCGTCGCGCGGCTCGTGCACGAACAGGACGTCCGCGTCGGAGCCGTAGCCCAGCTCGTGCCCGCCGAAGCGGCCCATGCCGATGACCGCGAACCGGGTGGGCAGGGTGTCCCCCCAGCCCTCGCGGACCACCGCGCGGAGCGTGCCGGCGAGGGTGGCGGCGGTCAGGTCGGACACCGCGCCGCCCACCAGGTCCACCAGGGCGCCCTGGTCGGCCTCGGCGGGCTGCGACTCGGTGCCGTAGGAGCCGACGATGTCGGCGGCGGCGGTGCGGAACAGCTCGCGGCGGCGCACCCCGCGGGCGGCGGTGACGCCCTGGACGGCGTTGTCGGCGCGGCGGACCGCGGCGAGGACCTCCTGCTCCAGGGCAGCGCGGGAGCGCGGGGCGAGGCCGCCGCCGTCCCCGTCGCCGAGCAGCGCGACCGCCTCGGGGGCGCGCATCAGCAGGTCGGGGGCGAGCCGCCCGGCGGACAGCACCCGGGCGAGGTTCTCCGCGGCGGCGCCCTCGTCACGCAGCAGCCGCAGGTACCAGGGGGTCTTGCCGAGGGCGTCGGAGACCTTGCGGAAGTTCAGCAGGCCGGCGTCGGGGTCGGCGGAGTCCGCGAACCAGCCGAGCAGCACCGGCAGCAGGGTCCGCTGGATCGCGGCCTTGCGGGTGACGCCGGAGGCGAGGGCCTCCAGGTGGCGCAGGGCCGCGGCGGGGTCGGCGTAGCCGAGGGCGACCATGCGTTCGCGGGCGGCCTCCGCGCTGAGCCGGGCCTCGCCGGGGGCGAGCGCGGCGACGGCGTCGAGCAGCGGCCGGTAGAACAGCTTCTCGTGCAGCCGCCGCACCACGGTGGTGTGGCGCCGCCACTCACGGGTCAGTTCGGCGACCGGGTCGGTGCGCAGGCCCAGGGAACGGCCGAGGCGGCGCAGGTCCGCCTCGGCCTCGGGGACCAGGTGGGTGCGGCGCAGCCGGTGGAGCTGGATGCGGTGCTCCAGGGATCGCAGGAAGCGGTACGCCTCGTCGAGCTGGGCGGCGTCCGCGCGGCCGACGTAGCCGCCGGCGGCGAGGGCCTTGAGCGCGTCGAGGGTGGTGCCGCTGCGCAGGGAGGCGTCGGCGCGGCCGTGCACCAGCTGGAGGAGCTGCACGGCGAACTCGACGTCCCTGAGTCCGCCGGGGCCGAGCTTGAGCTGGCGCTCGACCTCGGCGGCGGGGATGTTCGCCACGACCCGGCGGCGCATCTCCTGCACGTCGGCGACGAAGTTCTCCCGCTCGGCGGCCTGCCACACCAGCGGCCGGAGGGCGGTCGTGTACTCCTCGCCGAGCGCGAGGTCGCCGGCGACCGGGCGGGCCTTGAGCAGCGCCTGGAACTCCCAGGTCTTGGCCCAGCGCTGGTAGTAGGCGAGGTGGGAGGCGAGGGTGCGGACCAGCGGGCCGTTGCGGCCCTCGGGGCGGAGGTTGGCGTCGACGGGCCAGATGGAGCCCTCGACGGTGGTCTCCGAGCAGATCCGCATCATGTGCGAGGCGAGCCGGGTCGCGGCGCGCAGCGCCTTGCCCTCGTCGGCGTCGCCGGCCGCCTCGCCGACGAAGATGACGTCGACGTCGGACACGTAGTTCAGCTCGTGGCCGCCGCACTTGCCCATCGCGATCACCGCGAGCCGGCACAGCGCGGCGTCCTCGGGCGCGGCGGCCGCGGCCAGGGCGAGGGCCGCGCGCAGGGTCGCGGTGGCGAGGTCGGCGAGTTCGGCGGCGGTCTGGGAGACGTCGACGGTGCCGCACACGTCGCGGGCGGCGATGGACAGCAGGCAGCGGCGGTAGGAGACGCGCAGGGCCACCGGGTCGGCGGCGTCGGCGAGGCCGCGTTCGAACTCCTCGACGCCGGGGTGCAGGTCGCGCGGCTCGTAGGTGACGAGGGCCTTCCAGTCCCGGGGGTGCCGGGCCAGGTGCTCGGCGAGCGCCTCGGAGGCGCCGAGCACCCCGAGGAGGCGGTCGCGCAGCGGCTTGGCCGCTATCACCGTGTCCAGCAGCTCCTGGCGGTCGGTGGCGCCGTCCTGCGCCTCCAGCAGCCGCACCAGGCCGTGCAGGGCGAGGTCGGGGTCGGCGGTGCCGCCGAGGGCGTCCAGCAGCACGGGGTCGTTGCGGACGGTCGCCAGCTCGGGGCTGTCGAGGAGGCGTTCGGCGGCCGACGGATCGGTGAAGCCGTGCCGCAGCAGCCGCGTGAAGATACTGCTCCTGCGCCCCGGCGCCGACGTCATCCCCGGCCTCCCTCGTGCCTCGGTTCAGGGTCGTACGGTCGTACGGCCCTGAGCCTAACCGGAGGACGCGATCACGGCCCTGGGGCGGCCCGCGGTGAATTCCGGGGCCGGACGGGGTCTGATGAGGAGACCGCGGTCCCGCGGTGCGTCCTTCCGACCGTCCAGGAGTTCCCATGACCGGCGTTCCCGACACCCCCGTGGGCCGTCTCGACCCGCGTTACAGCGACCCGACGGCCGGGGCGCCGCCTTGGACGGAGGTGGAGCGGCTGATCGCGGAGGCGGAGCTGTTCTGGATCTCCACGGTCCGTCCCGACGGCCGGCCGCACGTCACCCCGCTCCCGGCGGTCTGGTCGGCCGGCGCGCTGCACTTCTGCACCGGGCCGGAGGAGCGCAAGGCCCGCAACCTGGCGGAGAACCCGCACGTCGTGCTGACCACCGGCGTCAACACCTGGGCGGAGGGCTACGACGTGGTCGTGGAGGGCCGTGCGGAGCGCGTCGCGGACGACGCGCGGCTGCGCGGGCTGGCCGCGCTGTGGGAGGAGAAGTACGGCGACTTCTGGCGCTTCGAGGTGCGGGACGGCCATTTCCACCACGGGCCGGGCCGGGCTGTGGTGTTCTCGGTGGCGCCGCACACCGTTTTCGGATTCGGTAAGGGAGAGCCGTTCAGCCAGACCCGGTGGCGGTTCGCCTGACGCGGTACCCCGACGAAGGAGCCGGAGGCTCTCATGTTCATGACCCTCGAAGTGATCCCGCTGCCGGTGAGCGACATCGACCGCGCCCGGGACTTCTACCGGGACAAGGTCGGCTTCCACGTCGACATCGACGAGGAGGTCATGCCGGGCATGCGCATCGTCCAGCTGACCCCGCCGGGTTCGGGCTGCTCGATCGCCCTCGGCGAGACCCTCTGGGAGATGACCCCCGGCCCCACCCCGTCCCCCGGCGCCTACCAGGGCCTCCAGCTCGTCGTCGCGGACATCGAGAAGGCCCACGCGGACCTGGTCGCGCGCGGCCTGGACGTCTCCGAACCGGTCCGGTACTCGGAGGCCGACGGCGCCACCTTCATGTACTTCACGGACCCGGACGGCAACGGCTGGGCGGTGCAGGAGTACCGCCGCCGCGCGACGGAACCGCTGCACAAGCTCCTGTCGGAGCAGGCGGGGGCCTGACTCGTCGACGAGCGGTCAGAGATCGTCGGGGAGGATCCGGAAGCAGGAGTATCGGCCCCCCGTGGGACGCAACGCCCGGAAGTCCCTGTCTCTGGTGAGGATGGCGTCCGTGCCGTATTCGGCGGCGAGAGCAACGTTGACCGAATCCACCAGGTCCAGATCCATTGACGCGTACCGGGCCCGGACGGCCAGCGCGGCTTCCATGACCTCCGGAGTCGGCGGAGCCAGGACCAGCCGCATTTGCCGGACGCGTTCGGTGAGGGAACGAACGATCGCGTCGGCAGCCCCTCGCCCGGCGCGGCTGGTGGCCACCTGGTGTACCTCGGTGAGCGCGAGCGGGGTGGCGACAAGGAAGCCGCACTGGTCAGCGGCCTTCCTGACAGCGTGGTGATCCGGGTCGGACCGGTTGAACAGGGTGAGAATGCCGGACGTGTCGGCGACGGCGATCACGCAGCGTTGCCCTGGTTCCGGCGCTCGCGCTCCTCATACCCTCGAGTCACTGCCGAACGGATTTCGTCCTTGTCCACGGAACCGCCGAGGTCGAAGGTCTCCTCGTCGGAGACGAACGGCTCGTCCCACACACGGTGGGCCAAAGCGATGCGGTGGATGCCCTCGCGGATTATCTCCGCTTCCGACACCCCCAGACGGGCCGCCGCCTCCTTGATCAGGAGCAGGTCGCTGTCATCCGCGTAGACATTGGTGCGCTTCAGAGCCATGCCGCCATGGTACAGGACCTGTACCATGGCGGCTTTCATCGAGGGCCTCCTCACCCAATCGCGGGCCTTCATCGAGCAGATGCTTGGAGAGTCATGACCCACACCCCTGAGCGGGACGCTCCGGCACTGCCGTGGTTCCGGAGCAGCTACAGCAGCAGCGGGGACGGAAACGGCTGCGTGGAGGTCGCGATAACCCCCGGTACCGTCCACGCCCGCAACTCCAAAGCCCCCGACGGCCCCCGGGTGCGTCAGCTCGCGTAGGTCTCGTACTCGGCGACCTTCGGGGTGCCGGACGAACCGGTGATCTCGAGGGTGATCTTCTTCAGCGAGGTCCTGCGCACCAGCCCGTGCAGGGTGAGGTCGGGATCGGCGGTGGCGCCGAGGGCGTCCAGCAGCACGGGGCCGTTGCGGACGGTCGTCGGCTCGGGGGCTGTCGAGGAGGCGTTCGGCGGCCGAGCTCCCATGGACATGACCCTGGAAGTGATCCCGCTGCCGGTGAGCGACATCGACCGCGCCCGGGACTTCTATCGGGACAAGGTCGGCCATCGTCCGGCTGACCCCGCCCGGCTCCGGCTGCTCGATCGCCCTCGGCGACACCCTCTGGGAGACCGCCCCGGGCCCCACCCCGGCCCCCGGCGCCTATCAGGGCAGCCGACATCGAGAAGGCGCACGCGGAGTTCGTCTCATGCGGCCTGGAGATCTCCGAACCGGTCCGCTACGCCGACGCCGACGCCGCCACGTTCATGCTGTCCCGCGAGCGGTCACGCTCCCCTCGCAGGCGGGAGCGGCACCGCTCCCCTCGCAGGCGCGCGCCCGCGCACGGCCGCCTCACGGAACGTCTGCAGTGAATCCCCTCGATATGTGTCAGATCACCCCAAATGGCCACCCGTGTAACAACGGACGGCCACGTGTGCGGCCCGGGACGCGATCTCGGTCCACACCGGGCCCACGGGGGCACGGGCCGCACGCACCCAGTCGATGAGGGGAACACGCCGATGAGTGAGTCCGTACGAACCGGCCCCGCCGGCACCGGGGAGAAAGTGAAAGCAGAGACCTCCGCGACGGCAGGACAGGCCAAGCAGGCCGCCGGACAGGTCGCCGGGACCGCGGCGGAGCAGGCACGTGCCGTCGTGGGCGAGGCACGGGAACAGGCCGGCACGGTCGTCCAGGACCTGCGGACCCGCGCCGTCGAGGAGGCGGACGGGCAGACCCGGCGGGCTGCCGGCACGCTGCGGCAGTGGGCGACCGACCTCACCGAGCTGGCCGCGCACGCCGAAAGCGACTCCCCCGCCCGCAGCCTGGCGGTCAGGGCGGGAGACAGGGGACAGCGGGCGGCCGACTATCTGGAGCGCCAAGGTGTCGAGGGCATCGTCGCCGACCTGCAGAGCTTCGCCCGACGGCGTCCCGGCGCCTTCCTCGGCGGCGCGCTGCTGGCCGGGCTGGCCGTGGGACGTCTGGCGAAGGTGACGCAGGCGGCTTCGCAGTCGAACGGAAACGGCACGGCCCAGGTCGGCGCGGCGCCGGGTGAGGGCGAGCTGACGCCGCCGGTCGGTCCGGCACCGGTCGGGACGGCACCGCCCGCGCCGTCCGCTCCACCGAGCCTGGGCACGCCGTCCGCCGGCACCCCGGGCCGTGCCTTCCCGGAGGCATGAGATGGCCACGATGTCACCCCTGTCCCGGGTTCGCACGGCCGAGCCCGCGGTCCGCGAGGAGTCCACCGGCCAGTTGCTGTCCGACATCACCTCCGACCTTCAGACGCTCTTCCGTCAGGAGCTGGAGCTGGCCAAGGCCGAGCTCAAGGAGGAGGGCATCAAGGCCGGCAAGGCTGCCGGGATGTTCGGCGGCGCCGGTTTCGCCGGCTACATGGTCCTGCTGTTCCTGTCGCTGGCGGCCGTGTTCGGCCTGGCCCAGGTGATGGACGAGGGATGGGCCGCGCTGATCGTCGCCGCGCTGTGGGCGATCGCCGCGGCCGTGCTGTTCCAGAAGGGCCGCGCGGGGATGCGAACCGTCTCACCGAAGCCCGAGTACACCGTCCAGACGCTGAAGGAGAACGCGGAATGGGCACGTCACCCGACCAAATGAGGGCCGAGATAGCGGCCACGCGGAACCAGTTGACCGCGGACGTGGACCGGCTCGCCGACCGTGCCAGCCCGCGCCGCATGGCCCACCGTCGCAAGGCGAGGGTGCGCCGTACGGTGACGGGCGTGCGTGACCGCGTCATGGGCACGGCCTCGAACACGGCACACGGCATGGCCGGCAGTGCCCGGTCGGCGGCCGACTCGATGCAGTCGGCGGCGGGCTCGGCGGCCGGCACCGTCCAGGAGGGCACCGAGCGCGCGGCCGACACGGCGCGCGAGGTCGCCGAACAGGCCGGACAGGCCGTCCAGCAGACGCCCGAGATGGCCCGGCGTCAGACGCAGGGCAACCCGATGGCCGCCGGGCTGGTCGCCTTCGGTCTCGGCTTGCTGGCCGGCTCGATGGTGCCCGCCTCCGAGAAGGAGCAGCAGAAGGCGTCCGAGCTGATGGAGCGCGGCGCCGAAGCGCTGGAACCGGTGAAGGAGGCGGCCACGGAGTCGGCCCAGCATCTGAAGGAGGGAGCCACGGAGGCGACCCGGAGCGCGGCCATGGAGGTCAAGGACACCGCCCAGCAGGCGGCCCGCACCACCCAGGACGAGGCACGAGACCAGGCCGGCCAGGTCACCGAGCAGGCGCGGGATTCCGGTCGCACCCTCAAGGACGAGGCCCGGAACCGCTCCGGCCCGGCCGGCTGAGACCGGCATACCACGGAGCAAGGGTCTGCCCCCGGCCGCGCGGCCGGGGGCAGACCTTCGGCCCGGCACGTCACCGGGCGCGGATGCTCGGTGGCGTACCGGGCCGATGCCGAATGGGCGCCGGCGTCGGGCCGTCCGGGTCAGAGAACGAAGATCAGGATGAGGATCAGCGTGGCGACCATGCTGATGGCCAACGACCCGAGACAGCCGACGCGGTTGCTGAAGAAGAAAAACATGCACTCCGGGTACCCCGTCGCACCTCCTGACGCAGACGCGTCGGAAAGCCGGCGCCTGCCGGGGGCCGCCTCCATCGCGGCCGCCCCCGGGGGCGGTCAGCTCGCGTACGTCTCGAACTCCGCGATGCGCGGGGTGCCCGAGGCGTTGGTGATCTCGAAGGTGATCTTCTTCAGCGAGGTCGGGGCGAACCCGATGACGCCCGCTCCGCTGCCGGAGCCCAGCACCGCACCGGTGTCGTGGTTGACGACGCGGTACGCGCCGATGGTGCCGGAGCCGGAGGCCAGGCGGATGTTGACCTTCGACACGGTGGTGGCGGAACCCCACTTCACCGAGACCGAGCCGGTCGAGCCGGACGGCGACCAGTACGTGCCCGTGTTGCCGTCGACCACGTTGCCGTAGCTGGTGCCGGAGGCCTTGGAGGAACCGTCCGCACCCGCGCCGAGGCTCAGGTTGGTGCCGGCCGGCGGGTCGGTGGGACCGGGGTCGGTCGGCTCACCCGGGTCCGTCGGGCCGGGGTCGGTCGGGTCGGGGCTCTGCGGGGTGCAACTGCCGTCCGACACCTTCAGGCCCTTGTTCGCGCCCGCCGTCTGCGCCACCACGTTCGGCACGCAGTTCGCCCCGTCGAGGGTGAAGCCGTACGGGATGCTCACGGACGTGTTCGACGTCGGGTTGGGACCGGCCGGATTGTGGTCGCCGCTGCGCGAGGACCAGGTGACGTTGTCGAAGACGTTGCCGCTGACCTGCCAGTAGCCGGCCGCGTCGGTGTAGAAGGTGCCGAGGACGTCCTTGGAGTCCTCGAAGTAGTTGTTGTCCACCTTGGCGCGGGCGCCGGCGCGGGAGTTGATGCCGGACTCGTTCAGCCGCTTGTAGTGGTTGTTGTACATGTGCGCTATGCCGCCGCGCAGCAGGGGCGCTCGGGAGTCGATGTTCTCGTACAGGTTGTGGTGGAACGTGACGTACCCGTTGGAGGTGTCGCTCTCGCTGGAGCCGATGAGGCCGCCGCGCCCGGAGTTGCGCAGGATGCTGTACGACAGCGTCACGTACTGGGTGTTGTCCTTCATGTCGAACAGGCCGTCGTAGCCCTCGGACTCACCGCCGGACGCCTCCAGCGTGACATGGTCCACCCAGACGTTCCTGACACCGCTTTCCATGCCGATGGCGTCGCCGCCGTTCGACGTGGGCGAGCCGGACTTCTTGACGTTCCGGACGGTCACGTTCTGGATGATGATGTTCCTGGACTCCCGGATGTGGATGCCCAGCTGGTCGAAGACCGCGCCGTTGCCGACGCCGACGATGGTGACGTTGCTGATCTGCTTGAGCTCGATCACGCCGGCCGCGGTGTTGCAGCTGCTGCCGGACACCTTGGCGGTGTTGCCGTGGTTGATGGTGCCCTCGACCTGGATGGTGATCGGGGTCGAGCTGCTGGCCCGGCTGCAGAGGGCCTGGTGGATGGCGGTGCCGGTGGTGGCGCGGACCGTCTGCCCGCCCGCCCCGCCGGTGGTCCCGCCGTTCTGGGTCGCGTAGCCGGTGACCCCTCCGGCGGCGGCGGATGCGGTGGTCGTGGACAGCGCCACGCCGGTGGCGGCCGTCAGGGCTCCGGCGGCCAGTAACGCGGAGAGCCGCACGGCGACTGCTCGTCTCATGGTCGTCTCGCCTTTCGTCGTTCACTGTCACGGTTGCTGTCAGGGGCATGTCAGTGGAACCGATGAGGGAGGGCGGGGGTGGGCCTCACCCATCGATGCGAGAAAGCGCTTTCTGTCTGTGTGTCGCGACAGTAGAGGCGCGACCGCGGGCTGGCAAGGTCCCGTGCGAGAACGGAGCGGGGTCTTCCGAATCACGGTGCGGAGGGGCCGCCGCACTAGGACGTGATCCGACCTACATGGCTCCTAACGTGTCTCTCGTCGCGCCGGACCGAACGGCACGGAACGACGAAGCGGATCACCGAACCGACGAAGGCGGAGCCATGACCGTGAACCAGCCGACCACCGACCAGTCCGCCGAGGCCCCCGCCGTCACGGGTGAGCACGCCGACCTGCTGAGGACGCTCGCCGAGCACCGGCGCTTCCTGCGGTTCACCACGCGTGACCTCACCGACGAGCAGGCGGGCCTGCGGACGACGAAGAGCGCGCTGTGCCTCGGCGGCCTGATCAAGCACGTCACCTCGATGGAGCGGACCTGGGTGCGCTTCATCCTGGAGGGCCCGTCGGCGATGCCGGACTTCACGGAGATGACGGAGGAGGACTTCGCGCGCCGGGAGGCCGAGTTCCAGATGCAGCCCGGTGAGACGCTGGCCGGCGTCCTGGAGGCCTACGCGGAGGTGGCCCGCCACACGGAGGAGGTCGTCGCCGGCCTGCCCGACCTGAACGCGTCGTGGCCGCTGCCGAAGGCCCCGTGGTTCGAGGGCCGGCCCGAGTGGAGCGCGCGGAGGGTGCTGCTGCACATCATCGCCGAGACGGCCCAGCACGCGGGCCACGCGGACATCATCCGGGAGTCGCTGGACGGGGCGAAGACGATGGGGTGACGACCCGAGCCGTCGAAGAGGCGAACGGGGCCGGCGGTCGTCGACCGCCGGCCCCGTGGCCTCTGTTCGGCGGAGGGTGCGGGCCTCAGCCCGCGCTCACAGCACCGGCAGCAGGTTCTTCAGCTCGAACGCCGTGACCTCCGACCGGTAGGCCTCCCACTCCTGCTTCTTGTTGCGGAGGAAGAAGTCGAAGACGTGCTCGCCGAGGGTCTCGGCGGCCAGGTCGCTGCGTTCCATCAGGGTGAGCGCTTCGCCCAGGTTCTGCGGGAGCGGCTCGATGCCCAGGGCGCGGCGTTCCGCGTCGGAGAGGGCCCAGACGTCGTCCTCGGCGCCCGGCGGGAGCTCGTAGCCATCCTCGATGCCCTTGAGGCCGGCCGCGAGGAGCAGGGCGTAGGCCAGGTAGGGGTTGGCGCCGGCGTCGAGGGAGCGGACCTCCACGCGGGCCGAGCCGGTCTTGCCGGGCTTGTACATGGGCACGCGGACCAGGGCCGAGCGGTTGTTGTGGCCCCAGCAGATGTACGAGGGGGCCTCGCCGCCCGCGCCGGCCGTGCGCTCGCTGCCGCCCCAGATGCGCTTGTAGGAGTTGACCCACTGGTTGGTGACGGCGGAGATCTCCGCCGCGTGCCGCAGCAGGCCCGCGATGAAGGAGCGGCCCACCTTGGAGAGCTGGTACTCCGCGCCGGACTCGTAGAAGGCGTTACGGTCGCCCTCGAAGAGGGAGAGGTGGGTGTGCATGCCCGAGCCGGGGTGCTCGGAGAACGGCTTCGGCATGAACGTCGCCTGCACGCCCTGCTCCAGCGCGACCTGCTTCATGACCAGGCGGAACGTCATGATGTTGTCCGCCGTGGACAGCGCGTCCGCGTAGCGCAGGTCGATCTCCTGCTGGCCGGGGGCGCCCTCGTGGTGGGAGAACTCCACCGAGATGCCCATCGACTCCAGCATGGTGATCGCCTGGCGGCGGAAGTCCATGCCGACGTTCTGCGGGGTGTGGTCGAAGTAGCCGGAGTTGTCCGCCGGGGTCGGGCGGCTGCCGTCGACCGGCTTGTCCTTCAGCAGGAAGAACTCGATCTCCGGGTGGGTGTAGAAGGTGAAGCCCAGGTCGGAGGTGCGGGCGAGGGCGCGCTTGAGGACGTAGCGCGGGTCCGCGAAGGACGGGGAGCCGTCCGGCATGAGGATGTCGCAGAACATCCGGGCGGTGCCGGGCGCCTCGGCGCGCCAGGGCAGGATCTGGAACGTCGACGGGTCCGGCTTGGCGATCATGTCGGACTCGTGCACGCGGGCGAAGCCCTCGATGGCGGAGCCGTCGAAGCCGATGCCCTCGTCGAAGGCCTGCTCGAGCTCGGCCGGGGCGACGGCCACGGACTTGAGGAAGCCCAGGACGTCGGTGAACCACAGGCGTACGAACCGGATGTCGCGCTCCTCCAACGTCCGGAGCACGAACTCCTGCTGCTTGTCCATCTTCCGCTTCCCCATTCCTGCCGGTCAGGCCGCCCGTTCCTCCCGGTCCACGGGAGACGGTCCGGCACTCGTGCATCCCACCACACCAGCGTTTCACACACGTTGCCGGGCCCGGTCGGGCGACCGGCCGCGGACTGAACCGCCGGGGCCGTCGGACGCACGGCTCCTGGGTTCATCCTGCCCGGTCGGAGCGGCCGCCACGACAGCGGGCGGACTCCGGATCCCCTCCCCGTCCCCTCCCCCGGTCACGCCGGCCGGTCCCGCGAAACCACCCCCCGCCTAAATTGGTATCGAGGATGCAAGTTTTAATGAGGGCGCAGGCATCCGAGCACAACGAGGAGACCCGATGCTGTCCGAGCAGTCCGCTGCCACCGTCCGCGCCACCCTTCCCGCCGTGGGCGCGTCCCTCGGCGAGATCACCGAGCGTTTCTACGCCGGGATGTTCGCCGCCCGCCCCGAGCTGCTGCGCGACCTGTTCAACCGCGGCAACCAGGCCGCCGGCACCCAGCGCCAGGCCCTCGCGGGCTCCATCGCGGCCTTCGCCACCCATCTGCTGGACCACCCCGACGACCGGCCCGACGCGATGCTGTCGCGCATCGCCCACAAGCACGCCTCCCTCGGCGTCACCCCGGACCAGTACGCGATCGTCCACGAGCACCTGTTCGCCGCGATCGCCGAGGTGCTGGGCGACGCCGTCACGCCCGAGGTCGCCGCCGCCTGGGACGAGGTCTACTGGCTGATGGCGAACGCCCTGATCGCCGTCGAGAAGCGGCTCTACGAGGAGAGCGGCGGCGCCGCCTGGCGGCCCTGGGAGGTCGTCGAGCGGATCACCGAGACCGCCGACGTGGTGACGTTCCGGCTGCGTCCGGCCGACGGCGGCCCGGTGCGCGGCTTCCGCCCGGGCCAGTACGTCTCCGTGCGGGTCCCGCTCGCGGACGGCGCCCGCCAGATACGGCAGTACAGCCTCTCCGGCGAGCCCGGCCCCGGCCTGCGGCAGTTCAGCGTCAAGCGGGTGCACGAGGGCCCGGCGCCCGACGGCGAGGTGTCCTCCCACCTCCACGCGCACGTGCGCGTCGGCGACGTCGTGGAGCTGTCCGAGGCGTACGGCGACCTGGTGCTGGACGCGGACGACGACACCCCGCTGCTGCTGGCCTCCGCCGGGATCGGCGTGACCCCGATCGTCGCGATGCTCGGGCACCTCGCCGACTCCGGGCACCGCGCCCCGGTCACCGTCGTGCACGGCGACCGCTCCCCCGCCGACCACGCCCTGCGCACGGATCACGAGGCCTACGCGGGGAAGCTGCCGGACGCCACCGTGCGGTTCTGGTACGAGCAGGACGCCCCGGCGGGCGCGGGCACCGGATACGTGGACCTCGCGGACGTGCCGGTCGCGCCCGGCACGCGCGCCTACCTGTGCGGTCCGCTGCCGTTCATGCGGATGGTCCGCGAGCAGCTGATCGCCAAGGGCGTGGCCCCGGCGGACGTGCACTACGAGGTGTTCGGTCCTGACCTGTGGCTCGCGCGGTGAGCGGGCGGGCCGTCAGCGCACGCGCGGGACGCCCAGCAGCAGGGGGCCTGTCGGGTTTGCGGTGAGGTCCGCGATCGTCAGCGGGTCCAGCGAGGCGTAGAACGCCTCCTGGGCCCGCCGCAGCGCGCCGCGCAGCCGGCAGTCGGAGCGCAGCGGGCAGGGCGCGGTGGTGGCGGCGCCGTCGCAGTCGACGACGTCCCCCTCTCCCTCGAAGGCGCGGACCAGGCCGCCCACGGAGGCCCCGCGGCCCTTCTCGGTGAGGGACAGCCCGCCGCCCCGGCCGCGCCGGGCGGTGAGCAGGTCCATGTGCCGCAGCTCGGCGACGACCTTCGCGGCATGGGTGTACGGCACGTCCATGGCCGCCGCGACGTCCCGTGTCGTCGGATTGGTGTCACCGGCCACGGCGAGGCGCATGAGGACCCGCAGGGCGAGGTCGGTGGAGCGCAGCAGCCGCATACCGGCAGCGTAGATAATCGGAATCGTGGCTCAAAATTTACGGCCGGACCTTCACCGGGTCTCCCCAGGAACCCCGGCCGGGCCGTCGTCGCCGCCGCCCCCTACGACTGGCCCGTCTCCGCCATTACGATCAGCTGACCCGATCACCACTCCGGCCCCACCTCCTCCGACCCGAAGGACACCTCCATGGGCTCCGCCAAGAAGAGCAGCGCGGCACGCACGGCACGCATAGAGGAGATGCGGCGCGCCGAGCAGGCCCGCGAGCGCCGCAACCGGATCCTCACCGTCGCCGCCTCCGTGGTGGTCGTCGCGGGCCTGGTCGTCGGCGGGGTGGTGCTGATCCAGTCGCAGTCGGACGACGGCGGCGGCAGCGCGGCGGACGACGCGAAGAGCGCGGGGAAGTTCGTCACCGACGCGGACGGCGTGCGCGCCTGGAAGGGCACGCTGGGCCGTGAGCACGTCACCAAGTCCGTGGACTACCCGGTGACGCCTCCGGTGGGCGGCGACCACCACCCCGTGTGGATGAACTGCGACGGGGACGTCTACGAGGACGAGATCAACCCCACCAACGCCGTTCACTCGCTGGAGCACGGCGCGGTGTGGGTGACGTACAACGGCGACGCGCCGAAGGCCGACGTCGAGGCGCTGGCGGCGAAGGTGAAGAAGACGCCGTACACGCTGATGAGCCCGGTCGACGGACAGAAGGACCCGATCGTGCTGACCGCGTGGGGGCACCAGCGCACGGTGACCGGCGCCGCCGACCCGGCGGTGGACGCGTTCCTGGCGAAGTTCGTGCAGGGCCGGCAGACGCCCGAGCCGGGTGCGGCCTGCACCAACGGGCTGTCGAAGTGAGGCGGCCCGCCCTGGCCGCCTCGGCGGCCGTGGCGGTGCTCGCCGCGGCCGCCGCGACCGGGTGGGCGGTGGCCTCGGCGGACGACGGCGAGGGGCGCGCGGCGCCGGTCCCGGCGGCGGACTCCGCGGACGCCGGGTTCGCCCGGGACATGGCGGTGCACCACCAGCAGGCCGTGGAGATGTCGTACGTCGTGCGCGACCGCACCGACGACGAGGAGGTGCGGCGGCTCGCCTACGACATCGCCCAGACCCAGGCCAACCAGCGGGGCATGCTGCTGGGCTGGCTCGATCTGTGGGAACTGCCCAAGGTGTCCGCCGACCCGCCCATGACCTGGATGGGGATGGGGGACGCGGCCGCCGGCGAGGACGGCGCGCTGATGCCGGGCATGGCGACGGACGCGGAGATGGCGCGGCTGGGCCGGCTGAACGGCAGGCAGGCCGAGGTGTTCTACCTCCAGCTGATGACGGACCATCACCGGGGCGGTGTGCACATGGCCGAGGGCTGTGTGCGCGCCTGCGAGGTGGAAGCGGGGAAGCGGCTGGCGCGCGGGATGGTCGAGGGCCAGGAGTCGGAGATCCGGCTGATGGCGGCGATGCTGAAGGCGCGGGGAGCGGCCGCGCGGCCGTGACGGCCGGGCGCCCGGCGCTCCGGGGCGGCGGGTCCGCGGTCCTGCCGCCCCCCATCGCGTCGCTCTGACGATTACACTGGCCGGGTGCCTCAACTACGACTCGCCCTGAATCAGATCGACTCGACCGTCGGCGACCTCGCCGGCAACGCGGAAGCGATGGTCCGCCGGACCCGGGAGTCCGCCGGCCAGGGGGCGCATCTCGTGGCGTTCCCGGAGATGGCGCTGACCGGGTATCCCGTCGAGGACCTCGCCCTGCGGTCGTCCTTCGTGGAGGCGTCCCGGGCGTCCCTGCGCGCCCTCGCCGCGCGTCTCGCCGACGAGGGCCTCGGCGACGTGCCGGTGCTCGTCGGCTACCTGGACCGCAGCGCCGCCGCCCAGCCGAAGTACGGCCAGCCCGCGGGCGCCCCGCGCAACGCGGCGGCCGTGCTGCACCGGGGGGAGGTGGCGCTGAGCTTCGCCAAGCACCACCTGCCGAACTACGGCGTCTTCGACGAGTTCCGCTACTTCGTGCCCGGCGACACCCTGCCGGTGGTGCGGGTGCGCGGGGTGGACGTGGCCCTGGCCATCTGCGAGGACCTGTGGCAGGACGGCGGCCGGGTGCCGGCGGCGCGTTCGGCCCGGGCCGGGCTGCTGCTGTCGGTGAACGCCTCGCCGTACGAGCGGGACAAGGACGACACGCGTCTCGAGCTGGTGCGCAAGCGGGCGCAGGAGGCCGGCTGCACCACCGCGTACCTGGCCATGACGGGCGGGCAGGACGACCTGGTCTTCGACGGCGACTCGATCGTCGTCGGCGCGGACGGCGAGGTGATCGCGCGCGCCCCGCAGTTCTCCGAGACGTGTCTGCTGGTCGATCTGGACCTGCCGGCCGCGGCGGCCGACGCGCCGGAGGGCGTGGTGGACGACGGGCTGCGCATCGAGCGGGTCGTGCTGTCCGAGGACCCGGTCCCCACGTACGAGCCGGAGCACACCGGCGGCTACGCGGAGCGTCTCGACGACGACGCGGAGGTGTACTCCGCGCTGGTCGTGGGCCTGCGGGCGTACGTACGGAAGAACGGCTTCCGTTCGGTGCTGATCGGGCTGTCCGGCGGCATCGACTCGGCGCTGGTCGCCGCGATCGCGTGCGACGCGGTGGGCCCGGAGAACGTGTACGGCGTCTCCATGCCGTCGAAGTACTCCTCCGACCACTCCAGGAGCGACGCGGCGGAGCTAGCGCGGCGCACCGGGCTGAACTTCCGCACGGTGACGATCGAGCCGATGTTCGACGCCTACATGGGGTCGCTGGAGCTGACCGGCCTGGCGGAGGAGAACCTCCAGTCGCGGCTGCGCGGCACGATGCTGATGGCCCTTTCCAACCAGGAGGGTCACATCGTCCTGGCCCCGGGCAACAAGTCGGAGCTGGCGGTGGGCTACTCGACGCTGTACGGCGACTCGGTCGGCGCGTACGGGCCCATCAAGGACGTCTACAAGACGCTGGTGTTCCGGCTGGCGCGGTGGCGCAACCGCGCGGCCGAGGAGCGCGGCGAGACGCCGCCGATCCCGGAGAACTCGATCTCCAAGCCGCCGAGCGCGGAGCTGCGGCCGGGCCAGGTGGACACGGACTCGCTGCCGGACTACCCGGTGCTGGACGCGATCCTGGCGCTGTACGTGGACCAGGACAAGGGCGCGGACGAGATCGTCGAGGCCGGGTACGACCGCGAGCTGGTCGAGAAGACGCTGCGGATGGTGGACCGCGCGGAGTACAAGCGGCGCCAGTACCCGCCGGGCACCAAGATCTCCCCGAAGGGCTTCGGCAAGGACCGCCGTCTGCCCGTCACCAACGGCTGGCGTGAGGGGCTGCCGCCTCAGGTGTGAGGTCCGGTACGACGACGGCGGGCGGGGCGCGGTGTTCCGCGCCCCGCCCGCCGTCGTGTGTCCGGGTCCCGGCCCGCCCAGGTCACTCGGCGGTGCCGGTGACCCGCACCCGTGCCGCTATCGGCAGGTGGTCGCTCGCCGTCGGCGGGAGCGTCCAGGAGCTCTCCGGCTCGGCGCCCCTGACCAGGATCTGGTCGATCCGCGCCATCGGGAACGACGCCGGCCAGCTGAAGCCGAAGCCGCTGCCCACCGCGCCCTGCGTGGAGCGCATCTGGGAGGTGACCGCCTTCAGGGCGCGGTCGTTCATCGTGCCGTTCAGGTCGCCGAGCAGGACCACGTTGTCCAGCGGCTCGTCCGCGATGGCCTCTCCCAGCGCGTCGGCGCTCTTGTCGCGCTGACGGGCCGTGAACCCGGCCTCCAGCTTCACCCGCACCGACGGCAGATGCGCGACGTACACGGCGACCCGGCCGGCCGGCGCGTCCACCGTGGCGCGCATCGCCCGCTGCCAGCCCAGCCGGATGTCCACCGACCTCACGTCGCTGAGCGGGTACTTGGACCACAGGCCGACCGTGCCGACCACCGCGTGGTGGTCGTAGGTGTCCGACAGCGCCGCCCGGTAGGTGGGCACCTCGGACGCCTTCAGCTCCTCCAGCGCCAGCACGTCCGCGCCCGCGGCGGCCACCTCGCGGGCGGTGCCGGACGGGTCCGGGTTCTCGGCGTTGACGTTGTGCGTGGCCACCGTCAGGTCGCCGCCGGAGGCGTTCTTGTCGCTGAGCAGACCGCCGAACAGGTTCAGCCACACGACGACCGGAAGGACCGTCGCGACCAGCGCCGTCGCCGAACGGCGGACGAGGGCCAGGACCAGCAGCACCGGCACGAACAGGCCCAGCCACGGCAGGAACGTCTCGAGCAGGCTGCCCAGGTTGCCGACCGCGTTCGGGACGTGCGCGTGGGCCAGCATGACCAGCGCCAGCAGGAGCGCGCAGACGGCCACCACCCAGCCCCTGCGCCAGATGCCGCGATCGCCGCGCAGGGAACCCAGCCGGTGGAGCAGGCGCCGCAACCGTGAGGCCGGGGTCCGGGGGCCCTGGCGCCCTTCGTCCGTCTCCGTCATGTACGCCTGCCGCGCCATACCGTTGCCTCACAACCTGCCGTGCACACACACCGTCGCCCCCGGTAAGACCCTAGGGGATGATCGGCTCCGTTCCTGCCGCCCCTCGGCGGCCGTACGAGGGCGAGGACGCCCGGCGGCGCCCGGGGAGTTCCGGGTGGGGCGGGTGAAAGCGCCGTCTGTGACGAAACGCGCACGACGGGGCTCGGCCGGTGGGACGGGCCCACCGGCCGGGTTGGTGTCCCGTCAGGCGAACGGGATGGTGAGGACGGAGCCCGCGCCCACCTGGAGGGCGGAGGGGCCGTTGCCCAGTGCGCTCCAGACCTCGACGCGGACGGTGCCGCCGTCCAGGTCGCCCAGGGTGCCCGAGGCGGAGTGCAGGCCCTGCCGGGCCGAGGAGTACTCCTCCCAGCCGGGGAGCGGGTCGGTGGCGAAGTAGCGGAACGTCTCGACGCGCTCGAACGTGCCGTCGCCGGTCAGGTCGTACGACACCCGGGCCTGCTGGGCGTGGCCGACGGAGCCGCCCGCGTCCACCTTGAAGGTGAAGGCGGTCGAGGAGCCCGACTTCAGGGTGCCGTTGACGTTCTCGACCTCGTAGACGAGCGGGTTCTTCGGGGTTCCGTCGTTGTTGGTGCCTCCGGCGGAGGGGATGGTGTCGGAGGAACCGGTCGCGGCCGCCTCGGTGGCGAGAGCGCCGCCCGGCTGCGGGTAGAACGTGTCGGCAGTGACCGGCGGGTTGCCGGCCGTGGTCACCTTCAGCGTGCCGCTCGCCGGGCCGGTCTGGCCGGCCGTGTCGCGGGCCTTGACGCTGTAGGAGTACTCGGTGCCGGCCGTCAGTCCGGTGTCGGTGTGCGTGGTGCCGGTGACGGTGGCGACCTTGGTGCCGCCGCGGTAGACGTCGTAGTCCTTGACGCCCTTGTCGTCGGTCGCCGCCTCCCAGGTCAGCTCGACGGAGGTGCTGGTGACCTCGCCGGCGACCGGGGTGCCGGGCGCGCCGGGCGGCTGGTCACGCGTGCCGGTGGTGGTGACGGTCACGGTGCCGCTGGGCGGGCCGACCTGGCTGGAGGTGTCGCGGGCCCTGACGCTGTAGGTGTACTCGGTTCCCGAGGCCAGCCCGGTGTCGGTGTAGGTGGTGCCGTCGACGGTGGCGACCTTGTCGTCGCCGCGGTAGACGTCGTAGTCCTTGATGCCGAGGTCGTCCGTCGCCGCCTCCCAGGTCAGCTCGACGGAGTCGTCGGTGATGTCGCCGGCGACCGGGGTGCCGGGCGCGCTGGGCCTGTCGTCACCGGGGGCGCCGCACAGCGTGCCGAGCTCGGTGTCGTCGCCCGCTCCGGACGCGGTCGACTTCGCCGGGACGTTGAGCACACCGCCGTCGGAGAAGAGGACCGAGCACTCCTCGGCGCCGTAGTTGTGCGCGGCGTAGGTCTTGGTGCCGTTCTTGTCGAAGACGGTGGCCGTCGGCGAGTTGGCCGTGACGGTCATGTCCGGGGCGCCGATGGAGTTCATCGTGGAGACCCAGTGGTAGGTGTGGGCCTTGGTCTCGCCGGCCTCGGGGACGTACCCGCCGTTCCACTGGTTCCAGTACTGCATGGCCTTGGCCGGGTCGTAGAGGGCCTGGACCTGCCAGAAGATGTCCTTCCACTCGACGGCCGGGCCGCCGTTCTCCTCCTCCATCTCGGTCACGCTGCGGCGCAGCATGTCCTTCTCGCGGGCCAGGTGCAGCGAACCGCCGGTCATGGGGAGGAAGTTGATCCCGTGGATCTCCTCGGGGTTGGCGGTCCACCAGGTGGCGTAGGCGCCGCCGCTGCTCCAGACCATGCCCACGACGTCGTGGGTGAAGTCCTCGGGGTAGACCTGCTGGTCGGCGTCGAACCAGTACTGCGCGATCGACTCCGACTCGGTCATCATCATGTAGACGCCCTGGTCGCGCAGCGCCTTGTCGCCCGTCGCCGAGCCCCACATGATCAGGCCGGCGCTGAGGTTGATCGACTCCGAGGAGGACTCCTGGTTGTTGCCGGCGGCGAAGGCCTCGTGGCCGGCGGCCCAGCTGTGACCGGCGTAGACGTCGAAGCCGCGCAGGAACGGATACTTGGAGTCGTCCCTGGCCGGGTTGGCGGCGTCCTTGATGAGCTCCTTCACCATGCCGCCCCACTCGGAGTCGGCGGCCCACTGCGGGTCGTACTGCGCCACGATCGCCGCGGCCATCACGTAGTACGAGTAGTGGAAGTGGTGGTCGTTCAGCTCCTGGTCGCTGCCGTAGGAGGCCGGGTAACCGATGAGCGTGCGCCAGTCCTTGTCGTAGGAGAACTCCGAGGGCCCGCCGACGGTGAACCACTCCTCCATGCGGCCCTCGATCAGCTCGATGAGCTTGTCGCGGCTCGCGGTGTCACCGATCTGGTCGGCGATCGGCACGAGCTGGGCGAGCTTGCCCAGGGCCTTGCCGGTCCAGTAGGTGTCGATGGCCCCGCTGAACGGGTCGCCCTGCGTCAGCACGTCGTTGATGTACGTCTTGAGCTTGGCCTTGTCGACACCCGCGGCGCTGGGCAGCCCCGGCAGGACGCCGTTCACCTTCTGCACGGTGGTGGACGAGGTGCCCTCGCGGACTCTCATCTCCCCGCGGGAGGACACGTAGCTGTAGTCGGTCAGCGGGTCGGAGGTGTGCAGCCACTGATGGCGGTAGAGCGCCTGGAGGGTGCCCTTCTCCGTGCCCTCCTTCGCCTCGGTGATCAGCGAGTACGTCGCCTCGACCTCGCCGGCGCCCTCCCGGTACTCCCAGTCCACCTTTGAGCCGGTCACGAAGCTGAAGGCGTACTTCTCGTAGTCGGCGAGCGCGTCCGTGCCGGGCAGGACGGCCAGGGAGAAGTAGTCCTTCGAGCCGAGGTCGGCCCTGATCTCGTTGCCGGACACGGTCCAGTCGCTGCCGCTCGGGGCGAACAGCGCGTAGTGGTGGCCCGAGATGGTGACGCCGAGGACGTTGCCCTGGTCGGCGAAGACCGTCGGCGGGGCCGCGGCCTTGATCTGCGCCGCGCCGCCCGTGCCCTCGGCGTACACGTACGGCATGCCGTGGCCGATGGTCGTCCGCAGCGTGCGCGCACCGTCGTTCCAGGACGGGGTCACGGTCCAGTCGCTCCACCCGTCCGCCTTCGCGTCGGGGGAGTTGAGGCCGGCGAGGCCGAGGGTCAGGTCGGCCTCGTGCGCGAACTCGTACTGACGCCCGCCGCCCACGATCTCGTGGTCGGTCGGGTAACCGACCTCCAGGCCGCCGGCCACCGCCTTGTAGGTGAGGGGGTGGCCGTACATGTTCTCCGACCACGGGTTGGCGGCGAACCGCTGGAAGGCCAGCGAGGACCACCAGTCGTTGGTCGGTACCGGCGTGTCCGCCATGCGCGGCGTGACCTTCGGCTTGACCGCCTGGCCGCCGTTGTTGGACGGGCCCTGCCGCCCGGCCGGCCGGACGTCGCTGTAGCTTCCCTTGCCCACCTCGACGGTGGCGGCCGAGGCGACACCACTGCCGAGGGTGGCCACCAGGCCTCCCGCGGCCATCGCGGCCGCCGACAGTAGTGCCAGGGGTCTCCGGAATCTCATGCGGAACCTCTCTGAGAGCGCTCTCAGGACGGCGCTCAACGTAAGCAGCAGGCAAAGAGCGGTCAATACTTCAAGCAGGAATTGGTGCCTGCGGCGCGCACGGGAGTCGGTGGCGGCAGGGCGGCGCGACGCCCGCTCCACCGCCGCCGGAGCGGGCGTCGCGACGGGTTCCGCCGCAGGTCGGAGCAGACGCCGCCGTCGGCGCACGGCTCAGTCCGAGCGCCCCGGTGCCGCCCGGAGCGGCGCCCGGACTGCTCCGGGGGGACACGACTCCCGGGGCACGGGTTCGACCCGGACGGGGTCCGGCCCGCGAACCGGCGGCCCGGGCGGCCGCACCCCGACCACTGACCTGAAAGCGCTCTCACGCTGCCGGAAGGGGAACTATCCTGTCTCCTGGGAGGAGCGGCAGGCGACGCGGTGCCGCACAGCAGACCAGGAGTTCCCTTGCCCGAGCAGACAGCAGCAAACCGCCCGACGCTGGAGGCTGTCGCTGCGCGGGCGGGCGTGTCGCGCGCCACGGCGTCGCGCGTGGTCAACGGGGGCGCCGGTGTGCGCCAGCCGCTGGTCGACAAGGTGCGCGCGGCGGTCGACGAGCTGGGCTACGTCCCCAACCACGCGGCACGCTCGCTGGTGACCCGCCGGCACGGCGCGGTCGCCGTGATCATCGCGGAGCCCGAGCTCCGGGTCTTCTCCGACCCGTTCTTCGCGCAGCAGCTCCGGGGCATCAGCCGGGAGCTGACCGCCAACGACCTCCAGCTGGTGCTGCTGTGGGTGGAGGACGAGTCCGATCACGGACGGATCGCGCGGTATCTCGCCGGGGGGCACGTCGACGGAGCGATCGCCTTCTCCCTGCACGGTGACGACCGTCTGCCGAGGCTGATCACCGAGAGCAAGGTACCCACGGTCCTCGGCGGCCGGCCGGGGACGGAGGCCGGCCCGGCCCTGCCGTATGTCGACACCGACAACCGGGGCGGCGCGCGGGAGGCCGTGCGCCACCTGGTCTCCCTGGGGCGCCGGACCATCGCGCACATCGCGGGTCCGGGTGACCAGACCTCGGCACTGGACCGGATCGCCGGCTATCACGACGTGCTGATCGACCCCGACCCGGAGCTGCTGCGCGAGGGGAGCTTCACCGAGGAGAGCGGCGCACGGGCCATGGCGGAGCTGCTCGACCGGCGGCCCGGCATCGACGGCGTCTTCGTCGCCAACGACCTCATGGCCCTGGGCGCCCTGCGCGTGCTGCGCGAGCGGGGTCTGCGCGTCCCGCAGGACGTGGCCGTGGTCGGCTTCGACGACATGGAGGCGGTGGTACGCGCCAGCGACCCGGCGCTGACCACGGTGCGCCAGGACGTCGAGGGCCTGGGCAGGCTGTCGGTGAAGCTGCTGGTCAAGCTGCTGAGCCGGCCGACCGGCCGGGTCCCCGCATCCGTGATCATGCCGACGAACCTGGTCCGGCGCGCCTCGGCGTGAAAGCCGGCTCCCGGGCGGCGTCCGGGAGCGCGATGCCGTGCCCGTTTCCGGCCCGCTTCCGGTCGGCCCGGCCCTCGCGTCGGCCCGACCTTCGCGTCGACCCGGCCCTCGCGTCACCCGCGCGGCCACCGGCCCGCCGGGGCTGCCGGCGGACCCAGCACTTTGGACGACCCGCGTCCGACCACACCGTCACCCACGGACCCGGCACCCCGGTCGCCCCCCTCCGGCCACACCGCCGCCCACGGACCCGGCACCCCGGACGACCCCCTCCGACCACACCGCCACCCGCAGGCCGGGCGGGGTTCCGGCGCGGCACGGAATCCGCCGCACAGCGAGCCGCGGGCCGCGCACCCGGCTAGCGTCCCGGCGCACCACACAGCCCTGCGGGCTTCCGGCCTGCGGCCCCCAGCGGCGTTCCGGCGCAGCACGGAATCCGCCGCACAGCGAGCCGCGGACCGCGCACCCGGCTAGCGCCACGGCACACCACACAGACCTGCGCGCTTCGCCGCGGACCCGGCGGCATCACGGTGCACCACACAGCCCTGCGCGCTTCCGGCCCGCAGCCTCCCGCCCTCCGTACAGCGGGTTTCCAGCCGCGGCGCCTGGCTGACCGCCGACGAGGCCGGGCAGGAAGCGTCCCCGCAGCGCGGGTCCGTGACCGCAGTCGCCAACCTGGCGCGTCCGGAGCCTTGACGTGAGCCGTACCGGGCGGGCACTCTCCACTCGCACCGTTTGAGAGCGCTCTCAGAGCGCTCTCATGCCACCGAGTCGAGGAGCCACCCATGCCCACAGCCCGTGCCGCGAGAAGAGCCACCGCCCGCCTGGGGGCGCTCGTCCTGACCGGTGCCCTGCTCGCCGCCTGCGGCGGTTCGTCCGACGCCGACTCCGCCGCCGGCGCGAACGGCAAGATCACCCTCACCGTGGACCTCTTCGGCTCCTTCGGCTACAAGGAGGCCGGGCTCTACGCCGAGTACGAGAAGCTGCACCCGAACATCACGATCAAGCAGACGGACACCGAGGACGAGGCCGACTACTGGAAGTCGCTCCAGACCCGCCTCGCGGGCGGCGGCGGCCTCGCGGACGTGCAGGGCATCGAAGTGGGCCGGATCGCCACCGTCACCCAGCAGCAGACCGACAAGTTCGAGGACCTGAAGAAGTACGGCGCGGAGTCCCTGAAGGGCCAGTTCGCGGAGGCCAAGTGGGCCGCCGCCACGGGGAAGAACGGAGAGGTCCTCGGGCTCGGGACGGACGTCGGCCCCGAGGCCATGTGCTACCGCACCGACCTGCTGAAGAAGGCCGGCCTGCCCACCGACCGCGAGGAGCTCGCGCAGCGCTGGTCCAGCTGGGACGGCTACCTGGAACTCGGCAAGCAGTACAAGGCGAAGGCCCCCGGCAAGAGCGCCTGGCTGGACAGCGTCGGCAGTCTCTACTCGATCATGATCGGGCAGCAGAAGGAGCGCTACTACAGCGCGTCCGGAGAGCTGATCTGGGACAAGAACCCCGCCCTGCTCGAGGCATGGGACCGCTCCGTGGAGGCGGCGGAGAGCGGGCTGAGCGCCGAGCTCGACCAGTGGTCGCCGCAGTGGAACCAGGCCTTCGCCGCCGGCTCCTTCGCCACCATCCCGTGCCCCGCCTGGATGCTCGGCTACATCAAGGGCCAGGCCGGTGACGCGGGCCAGGGCAAGTGGGACATCGCCAAGCTGCCCGGCGGCGCCGGCAACTGGGGCGGCTCCTACCTGTCCATCCCGCGCGCCGCCGAGCACAAGAAGGAGGCGTACGAGCTCATCAAGTGGCTCACCGCGCCCGAGCAGCAGGAGAAGCTCTTCCGCAAGGTGGGCAACTTCCCCTCCAGCACCGGCGCCATCGACAAGGTCGCCGACACCACGGACCCGTACTTCTCCGACGCCCCGATCGGCAAGATCTTCGGTGACGCGGCCAAGGCGGCGCCCGTGCAGGTCCTGGGTCTGCACGACCAGAGCATCGCCCAGCAGATCACCAACGCGCTGAGCGAGGTGGAGCGCAAGGGCACGGATCCCGAGAAGGCCTGGAAGAACGCCTCGAAGGGCGTGGCCAACACCCTCGGCTGACCCGAGCGCCGACCCACGCCTCCGCCGCCGCCGCTGCCCGCCCCGCCGGCGGCGGCGGAGGTCCCATGACCGCCGTTCCCCTCCCGAAGGCCGCCCCGTGACCCTTACCGCACTCGAGACGCCGGCTCCGCCGGTCCCGCCTCCCACCCCCTCCTGGCCGAGCCGCGCACGGCGCGCGTGGCAGAAGATGTCGCCCTACGCCTACATCGCGCCGTTCTTCACCCTGTTCGCCGCCTTCGGCCTCTTCCCGCTGATCTACACGGCGTTCGTGTCCCTGTACCGGGTCGAGCTGCAGACCCCCGGCGACATGGAATGGCGAGGGCTGGACAACTACACGGTCCTGTTCACCGACGAGTTCTTCTGGATCTCGCTGCGCAACACGTTCACCATCGGCGTCATCTCCACGGTCCCCCAGCTGGTCATGGCGCTCGGGCTCGCGCACCTGCTCAACTACCGTCTGCGCGCCCGGACGTTCCTGCGCACGGCGATGCTGCTGCCGTACGCGACGTCCGTGGCCGCGGCCACCCTGGTGTTCGCGCAGCTCTTCGGCCGGGACTTCGGCCTGATCAACTATGTCGCCGGGCTCGTCGGCATCGGCCCGGTCGACTGGCAGACCGGCACGGTCGCCTCCCAGATCGCCGTCTCCACCATCGTCGTGTGGCGGTGGACCGGCTACAACGCCCTGATCTATCTGGCGGGCATGCAGTCCATCCCGCAGGAGCTGTACGAGGCCGCCGAGATGGACGGGGCGTCGAAGTGGCGCCAGTTCTTCCACGTGACCCTGCCCGGACTGCGTCCGACGATCGTGTTCACCGTGATCGTCTCCACGATCGGGGCGACGCAGCTGTTCGGCGAGCCGCTGCTGTTCGAGGGGTCCATCTCGGGCGGCATCTCGCACCAGTACCAGACCCTCGGCCTCTACATGTACGAGCAGGGCTGGGGCTTCTTCCACCTGGGCCGGGCCGCGGCCATCGCCTGGGTCATGTTCCTGCTCATCGTGGTGCTCGTGGGAGTCAACGCCCTGCTCGCGTACCGCCGTTCACGCAAGGAGGCCGTGCGATGACCACGCTCGCCGACCCGCCGGTCACGCCTCCCGCCCACCCGGAGAAGCCGCCGCACCGCCGGGCCCGCCGGTCCCGCGCCGGACGGACCAACCACGCCGGCAAGCTCACGTACGCGATCCTGGCCGTCGCCGTCCTGGTCTCCGCGTTCCCGTTCTACTGGACGGTCGTGGCGGCCAGCCGCTCCAACGCCGACCTCGCCCAGGTCCCGCCGTCGCTCCTGCCCGGCCCGCACCTGCTGCGCAACTTCGAGGCGGTGCTGGAGGAAGCGGACATCGGCAAGGCACTGCTGAACTCCTTCATCGTGTCCGGCTCGATCACCCTCGGCACCGTGCTCTGCTGCACGCTCGCCGGTTTCGCCTTCGCCAAGCTGCGCTTCCGCGGACGCGGCGCGCTGCTCGCGATCACCGTGGGAACGATGATGATCCCGCCGCAGCTGGGCGTCATCCCGCTGTTCATGCTGATCGCCGAACTGCAGTGGGTGAACCAGCTCCAGGCCGTCATCCTTCCCGGCCTGGTCTCCGCGTTCGGTGTGTTCTTCATGCGCCAGTACCTGGTGCAGTCGCTGCCGGACGAGCTGATCGAGGCGGCGCGGGTCGACGGCGCGTCCACCGCCAGGATCTTCTGGTCCATCGTGGTGCCCGTCGCCCGTCCGGGCATGTCCGTGCTGGGCCTGCTGACCTTCATGGCCGCGTGGAACGACTTCTTCTGGCCCATCGTCGCCCTGTCCTCGTCCGAGCCGACCGTCCAGGTGGCCCTGCGCCAGCTCGGCGGCGGTTACGTCCACGACCAGTCCGTGATCATGGCCGGCACCCTCCTCGGCACCCTCCCGGTGCTGCTGGTCTTCGGCTTCCTGGGCCGGCAGATCGTCGGCGGCATCATGCAGGGAGCCGTCAAGGGCTGAGCCCGGGCCCGTCCGTCACCGCTCCCCCCCTCCTCCCCCACCTTCGCCTTCGGAGCCTTCAGTCCATGACCGCACCAGTCACCGCATCAGCCACCCTCACCGGCGACCCGACCGTCCTGAGGTTCCCCAGCGGTTTCCGCTGGGGAACCGCCACGGCCGCCTACCAGATCGAGGGCGCCGCCGCCGAGGACGGCCGCACGCCCTCGATCTGGGACACCTTCAGCCGCACTCCGGGAAAGGTCCGCAACGGCGACACCGGCGACATCGCCGCCGACCACTACCACCGTATGCACGAGGACGTCGCCCTCATGCGCCGCCTCGGGCTGACCGACTACCGGTTCTCGATCGCCTGGCCCCGCGTGCAGCCCACCGGTCGCGGGCCCGCCGTGCAGAAGGGCCTGGACTTCTACCGGCGGCTCGCCGACGCACTGCTGGACGCCGGTATCCGGCCGGTCGCCACCCTCTACCACTGGGACCTGCCCCAGGAGCTGGAGGACGCGGGCGGCTGGCCCGAGCGGGAGACCGCCCGGCGCTTCGCCGACTACGCCGCCCTGGTGGCCGACGCCCTCGGCGACCGGATCGGCACCTGGACAACCCTCAACGAGCCGTGGTGCGCCGCCTTCCTCGGGTACGGGAACGGCGTGCACGCCCCCGGCCGCACCAGTCCTGCCGACAGTCTGCGCGCGGCGCACCACCTCAACCTGGCGCACGGATCGGCGGTCCGGGTGCTGCGCGACGCCCTGCCGCCCACTGCCCACGTGTCCCTGACCCTCAACCTCCACGCCCTGCGTCCGCTCACGCCCTCGGCCGGCGACCTGGACGCCGTCCGCCGGATCGACGCCGTCGCCAACCGCGTCTTCCTCGACCCCGTCTTCCACGGGCGCCTCCCGGAGGACCTGGTCCGCGACACGGCGGCGGTCACCGACTGGTCGTTCGTGCGGGACGGCGACCTCGCCGTCTGTGCGACGCCGATCGACTCGCTCGGCATCAACTACTACTCCCCCACCGTCGTCGCCGCCGGGCGGTCGGAGTCGCCGTCCCCGTGGGCCGGCGCGGAGCGGCACGTCCGGTTCCTGCCCGCGCCGGGACCCCGGACCGCCATGGACTGGCCCGTGGACGCCGACGGGCTGTACGAGCTGCTCGTCCGGCTGCGCGACGACCTCCCGGGCCTTCCCCTGATGGTCACCGAGAACGGGGCGGCGTACGACGACTACGCGGACCCGTCGGGGGAGGTACGCGATCCCGAGCGGATCGCCTACCTGCACAGCCACCTCACCGCCGTGCACCGGGCGATCGGGGAGGGCGCCGATGTGCGGGGCTACTTCCTGTGGTCGCTGCTGGACAACTTCGAGTGGGCCTACGGCTACAGCAAGAGGTTCGGCATCGTGCACGTCGATTTCGCCACCCAGCGGCGCACTCCCAAGCAGAGTGCGGGCTGGTACGCCGACGTCGTCGCCCGCAACGGGATCGAGGCCTGACGGGGCGCCGGCCCGTGGCTTCTCAGTCCGCCGCCGTCACCAGCGCCCGGTCCCGTCCGTCGCCTTCCGGCGCCGGTGTGCGGCCGGGCAGGAAGACGGCGACGACGACCGCGCCCAGCACCGCGACGGCCGCCCCCCACAGCGCCGTGACGTGCATGGCGTACAGGAAGGCGTCGGCGGCCGCGTCGGCCAGGGGCTCGCCGCGCGGGCCCAGCCGGTCCGCCACGGCCAGGGTGGCCTCGATGGACTCGCCCGCCGCGTGCCGGGCGCCGGGCGGCACCGGGCCCAGCGCCTCCTCGATGTCGGTGCGGTAGGCGGTGGACAGCACCGAGCCGAGTACGGCGATGCCGAGGGCGCCGCCGACCTGGCGGAAGGTGTTGCTGAGCGCGGAGGCGGAGCCGGCCTTCTCGCGCGGCAGGGCCTGCATGACGACGACGCTCACCGGCGTCATCACATAGGCCATGCCGGTGCCCATCAGGAAGAAGACGGCCTCCAGGAACCACAGGGGCGTATCCGCGTCCAGGAGCGCGAACGCGGCCAGGGTCGCCGCGAGCACCACCAGGCCGGCGGTGGTGGTGATCCTGCTGCCGACGCGGTCCACCATGAGGCGGGCCCGGGGCGCGAAGAGCAGCTGGGTCGCGGCCAGCGGCAGCATCAGCAGGCCGGTTTCCAGCGGCGAGTGGCCGCGCACGCTCTGCAGGTAGAACACCGTGAAGAAGGTCACGCCCAGGAGGGCGAAGAAGACCAGCGCGATCGCGGTGATCGAGGCGGAGAACACCTTGTTCCGGAAGGTGGAGATGTCGACGGACGGGTGGTCGCTGCGCTTCTCGAACACCACGAACGCGGCCAGCACGGCGAGACCGGCGCCGGTCGCCGCCAGCACGGTGACGTCGGTGAAGTCGGCCAGCTGGCCGCCCCTGATGATCCCGTACACCAGCAGGACCAGGCCGGCCACGGACAGCACGACACCGACGGGGTCGATCCGGCCGGGCTTCGGATCGCGGGAGTCGGGGACGAGCCACAGCATCAGGGCGACGGCGAGGGCGACGATGGGCACGTTGACGAGGAAGACCGAGCCCCACCAGAAGTGGTCGAGGAGCAGTCCGCCGGTGATCGGGCCGATGGCGATGGCCAGGCCCACTCCGCCGGTCCAGATGCCGATGGCCCTGGGCTGCTCGTCGCGCTCGAAGACGTGCATCAGGACGGCCATGGTGGCCGGCATGACGAACGCCGCGCCCAGGCCCATCACCGCGCGGAAGACGATGAGCTCGGCGGGGGAGCCGGAGAACGCGGCGAGGGCCGAGCCGGCGCCGAACACGGCGAGACCGCCGATCAGCACCTTCTTGCGGCCGAGCCGGTCACCCAGCAGCCCCGCGGTGAAGAGCAGTCCGGCGAAGACGAGCGTGTAGGCGTTGATGGCCCATTCCAGCTGGCTCTGGGTGGCGCCCAGGCCGGTGGGGGCGGGGGTGGAGATCGTCTTGATGGCGACGTTCAGGATCGAGTTGTCCAGGACGACGATCAGCAGGCTCATCATCAGCACGCCGAGAATCACCCAGCGGCGCCGGTGCACGGCTTCCGGGATCCGGCGGGCTGGGGCGGCAGGAGAAGTCATGCGGCCCAGCGTAGAAAGTTCCGATACGAGACCGTCTCGCATTGACGGGCGTGTTGCCCGTGTTTGTCCCGGTGTGGCAGGGCAGGCCGGGGCGTGGGCGGCCGCGGCGGGCTGCCTCTGGCCCTCCGCCGGGAGAGGTGCCACCATGGACGTGGTCCGGGGACGCCGTCAGGGCGCCTCGAGATGACGTGTTGGGAGACAGATCCATGACGCAGCTTTCGGCTGCCCAGACCGGGACGCCCGGTTCTTCCTCCGGCGGCAAGACGCTGTACGGGGGCAAGGGCACGCGCCGCATCACTGTCCGGGACATCGCCCTCGCCAAGGAGCGCGGCGAGAAGTGGCCCATGCTCACCGCGTACGACGCGATGACCGCCTCCGTGTTCGACGAGGCCGGCATCCCGGTGATGCTGGTCGGCGACTCCGCGGGCAACTGCCACCTCGGGTACGACACCACCGTGCCGGTCACCCTCGACGAGATGACCATGCTGGCCGCCGCCGTCGTCCGGGGCACCTCGCGCGCCCTGATCGTCGGCGACCTGCCGTTCGGCTCCTACCAGGAGGGTCCGGTGCAGGCGCTGCGCTCGGCGACCCGGCTGGTGAAGGAGGCCGGGGTCGGCGCCGTGAAGCTGGAGGGCGGCGAGCGCTCGCACCGGCAGATCGAGCTGCTGGTGGAGTCCGGCATCCCCGTGATGGCCCACATCGGGCTGACCCCGCAGTCGGTGAACGCGATGGGCTACCGGGTGCAGGGCCGCGGCGAGGAAGCCGCCCAGCAGCTGCTGCGGGACGCGAAGGCCGTACAGGACGCGGGCGCGTTCGCGGTGGTCCTGGAGCTGGTGCCGGCCGAGCTGGCCGCCGAGGTGACCCGCACGCTGCACATCCCGACGGTCGGGATCGGCGCGGGACCGGAGACGGACGCCCAGGTGCTGGTGTGGACCGACATGCTCGGACTGACCGGCGGCCGGGTGCCGAAGTTCGTCAAGCAGTACGCGAACCTGCGGGACGTGATGACCGGGGCGGCGAAGGCGTTCGCCGAGGACGTGGTCGCCGGGTCCTTCCCGCAGGAGGAGCACTCCGTGCACTGACCCGCGCCCGGGTGCCGTGAGCCACCGCGTACGACCCTGTGAGCCACTGCCGCACCACCCACGACGGCCCGCCGATCTTCCCCCGTCGGCGGGCCGTCGCCTGTCCGGGAACATCCCGCCCCCCTGGTGCGCGGACGCCTGTCGGCGGGGTGTCGGCGCTCTGTCGGGGTTTTGTCGGCGGCCGCTGCGATCGTCGGGGACATGACGCGATACGACGAACGAACGGGGGGCGCGGGGAGCGCCGTGACCGTCCGGGGGCTGGTCAAGCACTACGGGGAGACCAAGGCCCTCGACGGGGTCGACCTGGACGTGGCCGAGGGGACCGTGATGGGGGTGCTCGGGCCGAACGGGGCCGGCAAGACCACGCTGGTGCGCGTCCTGTCCACGCTGCTCGCCCCCACCGCCGGGCACGCCACCGTCGCCGGGTACGACGTGGTCCGCCAGCCCCGGCAGCTGCGCCGGGTGATCGGGCTGACCGGGCAGTACGCCTCCGTGGACGAGAAGCTGTCCGGCTGGGAGAACCTGTACCTGATCGGGCGGCTGCTGGACCTGCCGCGCAAGGAGGCGCGGCGCCGCTCCGACGAGCTGCTGGAGCGTTTCTCGCTCACCGAGGCCGCCCGGCGCCCGGCCGGCACCTACTCCGGCGGCATGCGCCGGCGGCTGGACCTGGCCGCCTCGATGATCGGCCGCCCGGCCGTGCTGTACCTGGACGAGCCCACCACCGGCCTGGACCCGCGCACCCGCAACGAGGTGTGGGACGAGGTGAAGCGGCTGGTCGGCGACGGGGTGACGGTGCTGCTGACCACCCAGTACATGGAGGAGGCCGAGCAGCTCGCCTCCGAACTGACCGTGGTGGACCGCGGCAAGGTCATCGCGAGCGGCGGCATCGAGGAGCTGAAGGCCCGGGTCGGCGGCCGCACGCTGCGGATCCGGCCGGCCGACCCGCTGGAGCTGCGTCCGCTCGCCGCCGCCCTCGACGAGCTGGGGATCACCGGGCTGTCCGGCACCACCGTGGACGCCGAGCGGGGCGCGGTGCTGGTCCCCGTGCTCAGCGACGAGCAGCTGACCGCCGTGGTCGGCGCGGTCACCGCCCGCGGGATCACCCTCAGCGCCCTGACCACCGAACTGCCCAGCCTGGACGAGGTGTTCCTGTCGCTCACCGGCCACCGTGCCGGCGCCCCGCAGGACGCCCTGTCCGCCGACATGTCCGAGGAGGTCGTCGCCGTATGAGCGCCGCCACCGCCGCTTCCGCCGCCGGCGTCCGCTCGGACGCGCGGATCTCGCCGCGGGCCCATCTGCGTCACACCGGGGCGCTGGTGCGCCGCAACCTGCTGTGGATCCGGCAGGACCCGGAGTCGATGTTCGACGCCGTGCTCTTCCCGGTCGTCTTCACCCTGCTGTTCGTGTTCGTCTTCGGCGGCTCGATCGGGCAGGCCCTGGGCGGCGGGCAGGAGGCGTACGTGCAGTACATCGTGCCCGGCCTGATGGCCATGATGGGCATGAACATGGCCCAGGGGGTGGGCACCGGGTTCAACCAGGACTTCCACACCGGGGTCATGGACCGCTTCCGGTCGCTGCCCATCGGGCGCGGCTCGGTGCTGTTCGCGAAGATCTCCGTCGAGCTGGTGCGGATGCTGATCGCCACGTCGATCCTGCTGGTCGTCGGGGTGCTGGTCGGGTTCGACATCACCAACTGGCCGGGGCTGTTCGCCGCCGTGGGCCTGTCCACGGTGTTCGGCTCGGCGCTGATGTGGATCTTCCTCACGCTGGGCGTGGTGATGAAGAACGCCCAGTCGGTGCAGGCGATGGGCTTCCTGGTGCTGATGCCGCTGCAGTTCGGCTCGTCGATCTTCGCGCCGACGCAGTCGATGCCGGGCTGGCTGCAGAACTTCACCGAGTACAACCCGCTGTCGGCGCTGGCCGACTCCGCCCGCGGGCTGATGGTGGGCGGTCCGGTCGCCCACGACCTGTGGATGGTGCTCGCCTGGTCCGTGGGGATCACGGCCGTGATGGCGCCGGTCGCCATCCACAAGTTCCGTACGAAGACCTGATCTCACGCCGGATCGAGCAGGGCGACGGCCTCCTCCGGGGAGAGGCCGTCGCCCTCGGCGTACGCGGCCGCGAAGGCGGTCTCGTCCAGCACCTCCCGGATCCGGGCCTCGGCGTGGGCACGGGTCGTGCGCTCCACGAGGCCCGCCGTGTGTCCCTCGGGCAGCCAGGAGTCGGCGGCGCCCAGGCAGCGGGCCGCGTCCCGGGCGTGCCGTCCGCCGTCAAGACCGGCGAGGGCCGCGGCGGCCAGGACGACGTACGAGGCGCGCAGGTGCGGGGCCATGGCGACGACCAGCGAGTCGTCCGCCTGCCGCATCGCCTCCCGGACGATGTCGAGCGCGCGCTCGTCGTCGCCCGCGGCCACCTCGATGCCGGCCTCGGCGCCGAGGATGAACGCGTCGAAGACCACGTAGTGGGCGAGGCGGAACTCCTCGCGCAGCGCCCGCACATGCTCACGGGCCTCCGCCGTGCGTCCGCTCACGCACAGCCAGCCGATGAGGAACAGCCGGGCGGCGGGCAGCGCCTCGACGTGCCGGCCGCGGGTGCTGTCGATGACCTCGCGCAGCAGCCGCTCGCCCTGTTCGGTGTCGCCCGCCTCGATCAGCGCGGCGCCGAGCCGGGCGGTGAGCACGGCCGTGTGGGAGCGGGCGCCGAGGCGTTCGGCGTGCTCGATGGCCGCCGTGTAGTCGGTGGCGGCCTCCTGATAGGCGCCCGCGCGTTCCCGGGCCTCTCCGCGGGCGGAGAGCGCCTCGGCGATGCCCCAGGTGTCGCCGAGCCGCCGGTGGATCTCCAGGGCCTCGTCGGCGTCGCGGCGGGCGTCGCCGGCCCAGTCGCTGCGGTTGGCGAGGAAGTTGGCGCGCAGCTGGAGGTTGCAGGCCAGCTCCCACGCGTAGCCGGGCGTCTCACGGCAGGTGCGGACCGCCGCGTCCACCACCTCGCGCAGCCGGTCCATGTCGCCGGTGAGCATCACGGCGAACGTCCACAGCAGGCCCGGCGGACGGCAGACCTGTGGCTGGCCCGGCTCGTAGGTCGCGGAGATCAGGCGCAGCCGGTGCTGGGCCTGCGGGGTCTGCCAGTCGTCCAGCTCGGTGTCCATCTGGGCGAGATGGGCCAGGTGCACACCCCGGCGGGCCTCGGCGAGAACCTCGCCCGTCATCGGGGGCGGGGCCTCGGTGCAGCGCCGCCACAGCGGGGCGGCCGGCCGCACGGGTTCGGTGAACGGGTCGGGGCCGAGCGCCATGACCTCCTTGCACCAGTTGCGGGCCTCGATGCGCAGGTCGCGCATCTGCCAGTACCAGACCAGGGACAGGGTGACGCAGAGCGCCTCCTGCTCGTCGCGCCGGGCCACCGCGTGGCGCAGGGCGGTGCGCACGTTCTCGTACTCCCGCTCCAGCCGGGCGACGGCCTCCACCTGGCGCGGGCCGCGCAGCAACGGCTCGGTGGTACGGGCGAGTTCGCGGTAGTACGTCAGATGGGCGCGTTCGGCGTCGTCGCGTCCTCCGGTCTCGTCGAGACGTTCGCCCGCGTACTCGGCGACGGTCTCCAGCAGCCGGTAGCGCATCCCGCCGTCGCCCGACGGGGCGGCCACCACCAGCGACTTGTCGACGAGGGAGCCGAGCGCCTCCAGGGCGGCGGGGCCGCACACGGCCTCGGCGGCGGTGAGGTCGCAGCCGCCCGCGAAGACGGACAGGCGGCTCAGCACGTCGCGTTCGCCGGCGTCGAGCAGTTCCCAGGACCAGTCGACGACGGCCCGCAGGGTCTGCTGGCGGGGCAGGGCGGTGCGGCTGCCGGAGGTGAGGAGACGGAAGCGGTCGTCGAGCCGGCCGGCGATCTGGCGCGGCGTGAGCATCCGCAGCCGGGCGGCGGCGAGTTCGATGGCGAGGGGCAGGCCGTCGAGACGGCGGCAGATCTCGGCGCACGCCTCGGGGTCGTCGTCGGTGCGGAAGCCGGGGCGGGCGGCGGCCCCGCGCTCGGCGAGCAGACGCAGCGCCACCGGTTCGGGCAGCGGCTCCACGGGGCGCAGCGACTCGCCGCGCACGCCCAGGGGTTCACGGCTGGTGGCGAGGACGGTGAGGCCGGGGCAGCGTTCGAGGAGGGTCTCCACCAGGCGGGCGGCGGCCTCGACGACGTGCTCGCAGTTGTCGAGGATCAGCAGCATGCGGCGTGGCCCGCAGTGCTCGGCGAGCCGGTCCACGGGGGCGCTGTGCCGGTCGGTGACGGCCCGCATGCCCTCCGCGCCGGCGCCGTACAGCACGGTCTGGCGGGCGCCGACGGCGGTGAGGACCGCCTCGGGCACGGCGTCGGGGTCGTCCACGGGGGCGAGTTCGGCGAGCCACACGCCGTCGGGGTGGGCGGCCCGTACGGTCTCGGCGGCCTCCTGCGAGAGCCGGGTCTTGCCCGCCCCGCCCGGACCGAGGAGCGTCACCAGACGGGCGGCCGACAGGTCGGCGCGGATCGCCTCGATGTCCGTCTCGCGGCCGACGAAGGAGGTCAGCCGGGCGCGCAGGTTGCCGGGTGTGCCGCCGCCCGGCCGGGTGGGCGGTCCGGCCGGCTCCGGGCTGAGCAGCTCGGCGTGCAGGGCGCGCAGTTCCGCGCCGGGATCGGAGCCGAGCCGGTCGGCGAGCAGCCGGCGCACCTCGTCGTAGGCGGCGAGCGCCTCGGCGGTGCGGCCGGTGTCGCGCAGGGCGCGCAGCCGCAGCGCCTGGAGCGGTTCGTCCAGGGGGTGGCCGTCGCACAGGGCGGTCAGCTCGGGCAGGGACCGCTCGGCCTCGCCGAGGGCCAGGGCGGCGGTGTGGCGGGCGCGGAGCACGTCCAGGTGCCGGGTCTCCACGCGGGCCGCCTCGGCGGTCCGGTCGGGCAGCCCGGGCAGCGCGGGGCCGCCGCGCCACAGGGCGAGGGCGTCGTCGAGCACGGTGGCCGCCTTGGCGGGGTCGCCGTCGCCCAGCGCGCGCAGGCCCTCGCCGGCCAGCCGCTCGAAACGGTGCAGGTCGACGTCGTCGGGTGCGGCGGTGAGCCGGTAGCCGCCGTCGGCGGAGGCGACCGCGTCCGCGCCCAGCGCCCGGCGCAGCCGTCCCACCAGGGCCTGCACCGCGCCGGTGGCGTCGGTGGGCGGGTCGCCGTCCCAGACCTCCTCGACCAGCAGGCCGACCGGCACGCTGCGGCCGGCCCGCAGGGCGAGCACGGTCAGCAGGGCGCGCAGCCGTGCGCCGCCCACGGGAACGACGGTGCCGTCGGGGCGGACTGCCTGGGTGGTGCCGAGGATGCGGTAGCGCACGGGGTCCATTCTCTCCGGTGCCGGCCGGCGGAACGTCCGGCCGGGGTCAGGGGCGCCCTCACCTTGCACGGAACCGGGCGCCCGCGCGAAGCGTTTTCCCGGCGTGCCGGGTACGGTCGGGCAGGCCCGTGCGCTCTTCTCTGTACAGGGAGTTCCATGACCACCGCCGCCACCCGTCCCGGCGACCGACGGGTCAGTCCCGTCTTCCTGGGCATCCTGGCCGTCTCGGCGGTCACCGGCTGGGCCACCTGGACCGGGTTCGCGGCCGAGCCGGGGCTCGCGGTGTTCCTCTTCGTGACGTCCGCGTGGATCGTCTCCCTGTGCCTGCACGAGTACGCGCACGCGCGCACCGCCCTGCACGGCGGGGACATCTCGGTCGGCGCGAAGGGCTATCTCACGCTGAACCCGATGAAGTACACGCACGCGCTGCTGAGCATCGTGCTGCCCGTGGTGTTCGTGATCATGGGCGGGATCGGTCTGCCGGGCGGGGCCGTGTTCATCGAGCGCGCCCGGATCCGGGGCCGGTGGCGGCACAGCCTGATCTCGGCGGCGGGCCCGCTGACCAACGTGGCGTTCGCGGTGATCTGCACGGCGCCGTTCTGGCTGGGCGCCCTGGACGGCGTGCCGCCCGCCTTCCGGTTCGCCCTGGCGTTCCTCGCGCTGCTCCAGGTCACGGCGGCGATCCTGAACTTCCTGCCGGTGCCGGGGCTGGACGGCTACGGCGTGATCGAGCCGTGGCTCTCCCACTCCGTCCGCCGCCAGGTCGAGCCGTTCGCCCCGTTCGGCCTGCTCTTCGTCTTCGCCCTGCTGTGGGTGCCGTCCGTGAACGGCGTCTTCTTCGACATGATCGACGCGGTGCTGGGCTTCCTGTGCGTCGAGGAACTCGACACTTACTGCGGCTTCGACCTGTTCCGCTTCTGGCGGGGTGCGGACGAGTACTGCGCGGTCTGAGACCGCCGCTGCGCGCAGGCGGAGGCGCCCTTCAGGGGCGCGGGGAACTGCGCGACCAGCCACGGACTACCCGCAGCTCGGCAGGGCTGTCCCCTTCGGGGTCAGTCGGTGGCCGGGGTGTCGGGGCCGGTGGCTCGGGCTCGGCGGACGTAGTACCAGGTCATGTTCGACGACAGCCCCGCCATGAGGATCCACACGACGCCGATCAGCACGCTGCCCTCCACGAAGGAGACGACGGCCGCGGCGACGGCGAGGAGGCACACGACGAGGGCGTAGACGGCGAGGCGGGGCATGGCGGGGGGCTCCTGTCGGGGGACACTGCTTCCGCTCCAGTGTCCCCCATCGCCTCATACGTCCGTGACGCGGAGCCCGGCGTGCGCCTTGTAGCGGCGGTTGACCGAGATCAGGTTGGCGACCAGCGACTCCACCTGGTGGGCGTTGCGCAGCCGCCCGGCGAAGATGCCCCGCATGCCGGGGATGCGCCCGGCCAGCGCCTGGACGATCTCCACGTCGGCGCGGACCTCGCCGAGGACCATCACGTCGGTGTCGATCTCGTCGATCCCGGGGTCCTGGAGCAGTACCGCCGACAGGTGGTGGAACGCGGCGGTGACACGGGAGTCCGGCAGCAGCGCGGCGGCCTGCTGGGCGGCGCTGCCCTCCTCCGGCTTCAGTGCGTAGGCGCCCTGCTTGTCGAAGCCCAGCGGGTTGACGCAGTCCACGACGAGCTTGCCGGCGAGTTCCTCGCGGAGGGACTCGAGGGTCTTGCCGTGGCCGTCCCAGGGGACGGCGACGATGACGATGTCGCTGCGCCGCGCGGTCTCGGCGTTGTCGGCGCCCTCGACGCCGTGCCCGAGCTCCTCGGCCGCGGCCTGCGCCCGTTCGGCCGCGCGGGAGCCGATGATCACCTTCTGGCCGGCCTTGGCGAGCCGGTAGGCGAGGCCCTTGCCCTGCGGTCCGGTGCCGCCGAGCACGCCGACGACGAGGCCGGAGACGTCGGGCAGGTCCCAGGGGTCCTTGGCGGGGGCCTTCCGCGGGGGCTGCTGTGCGCTGTCGGTAGAGGTCATGGCCCGACTCTACGGCGGCGGACGCCCCCGCAGCGGCCGGGCGTGAGGCCCGTCACCCGGCGTCCCGCCCGTGTCCCCGGGTCGGGCGAACCGTGACCGAACACCAGGACGCGGGCGTGCCGTTGGGGGCAGGATGCGGCGGCATGGACGCCGTACGGGTCGCGCTGCTGAGGGAAGTACTCGCGGGGACGGAGTGGCTGGGGGCGACCCGGCACTTCGCGGGGACGCTGCGCGGGTCGGTGGTGTCGCACGGCGGCGGGCTGCTGCTGGTGGGCACGCCGGAGTACGAACCGTGGCACCTGGCGGCGCACCTGGTGGACGAGGCGGCCTGGTCGGGCACCCCGGAGCTGGCGCCGACGCTGGTGCGGCACGGCGCGCGCGCCACGGACCCGGCGCACCTGGCGGTGGGCCTGGGCCGGCTGGAGGCGGCACGGCGGGGCGAGACGCTGCTGGTGGTGGCGCCCGGCGAGCCGCCCGCGGCGCTGCTGGAGCGGGTGTCGGACGCCCGCCGCGCCGGGGCGACGCTGCTGTCGCTGGGTCCGGAGGCGGGTGAGCTGCCGGCGCTGGCGCACGAGGTGCTGCCCGTCCCGGACGGCTCCGAGCTGGACCTGGACACCGTGCAGCACCTGGTGAGCGCGGCGGCCGGGGAGAACGCGCTGCCCGCCCGCCGGGGCCGCCGCCGTGTCCGGGACCGGCTGTCCCGGCTGGCCGACCTGCTCACCGCCCCGCCGCCGACCCGCTGGTGACGCGTCGGCTCAGTCCTCGTCTCAGTCCTCGTCGCGGCCCTTCGGCGCGTCGTGCCACGCGGGGTCGTTCTCCCACTGGAGGTTGCGCTCGCGGGCGGTCTCCATCGCGTGTTCCGCCTCGGTACGGCTCGCGTACGGGCCGAAGCGGTCCTTGGCCGGGCACTCGGGCCCTTCCTCGACCTTCTTGTGCTCCAGGCAGTAGTACCACTCGCCGGGTTTCCCGGCCGTGCGCTTCTTGAACAGGGGCATGACGGCTCCTCTCGCCACGGAAGATGGTCCCCCGTCGCGGCTGAATTAGACTCGCGGCATGTCTGGCCAGTCACTCCTCGTACCGGGGAAGCTCTCCCCCACCCGCTCCGTGCCCGGGAACATCCGCCGTCCCGAGTACGTCGGCAAGCCCGCGCCCACCCCGTACACCGGGCCGGAGGTGCAGACGCCCGAGACGATCGAGGCGATGCGGCGCGCCGGCCGGATCGCGGCCCGCGCGATGGAGGAGGCGGCGAAGCTCATCGCGCCCGGCGTGACGACGGACGAGCTGGACAAGGTGGCGCACGAGTACATGTGCGACCACGGCGCCTACCCGTCGACGCTCGGCTACCGCGGCTTCCCCAAGTCGCTGTGCACGTCCGTCAACGAGGTCATCTGCCACGGCATCCCGGACTCGACGGTGCTGCGCGACGGCGACATCGTCAACCTGGACGTGACCGCGTACATCGGCGGGGTGCACGGCGACAACAACGCCACGTACCTGGTCGGCGACGTGGACGAGGAGAGCCGCCTGCTGGTGGAGCGGACCCGGGAGGCGCTGAACCGCGCCATCAAGGCGGTGAGGCCGGGCCGCCAGATCAACATCATCGGCCGGGTGATCGAGTCGTACGCGAAGCGGTTCGGCTACGGGGTGGTCCGGGACTTCACCGGGCACGGCATCAACTCGTCCTTCCACTCGGGCCTGATCATCCCGCACTACGACAGCCCGCACGCGACGACGGTGATGCAGCCGGGGATGACCTTCACCATCGAGCCGATGCTGACGCTCGGCACCCACGAGTACGACATGTGGGACGACGGCTGGACGGTGGTGACGAAGGACCGCAGGCGCACGGCGCAGTTCGAGCACACGCTGGTGGTCACGGACACCGGGGCGGACATCCTGACCCTGCCGTGACGCCCGGCGCCTCTCCACCCCCATCCGCGGAAGACCGGCACATGGACCCCTTCTCGACCCTGATCCGCACCGCCTCCCACGAGCGGCACGTCGAGGCGGAGACCTCGCCCTTCATGACCGCTCTGCTGGGCGGACGGCTGGGCGTGGACGCCTACGCGCGCTACACCGAGCAGCTGTGGTTCGTGTACGAGGCACTGGAGTCCGGCGCACGGGACCTGGCGTCGGACCGGGTGGCGGGCCCGTTCATCCGCCCGGAGCTGTTCCGGCTCGCCGCCCTGGAGCGGGACCTGGGGCATCTGCGCGGCCCGGACTGGCGCGCGACCCTGACCGCCCTGCCCGCGACGCGGGTCTACGCGGACCGGGTGGCGGCCGTGGCCCGCGCGTGGCCGGCGGGGTACATCGCGCACCACTACACCCGTTACCTGGGCGACCTCTCGGGCGGTCAGATCATCCGCGACAAGGCGGAGCGGACCTGGGGGTTCGCGAAGAAGGGCGACGGCGTCCGCTTCTACGTCTTCGAGGACATCGCCAACCCGGCCGCGTTCAAGCGGGAGTACCGGGCGCTGCTGGACGGGGTGCCGGTGGACGACCTGGAGAAGCAGCGCGTCGTGGCCGAGTGCAGGCGGGCGTTCTCGCTGAACTCGGACGTGTTCCGGGCGCTGGGCGAGGAGTTCCCGCTGTCGGCGTGAGCGGGCCTCCGGCACGCCGGGCGGCGCCCTTGACGGTGCCGCCCGTTCGTCCTGCCGGTCAGCGCTCCAGGTAGACCCGGCCGCCGACCTCCGTCCAGCCCTCCGGCTGCGGCGCCGTGAGGATCTGCGAGCCGGCGCCCTGGGTGATGTTCAGGGCACGTCCCAGCCGGTCGGTGAGCAGCAGCGCCGCGGCGCCGGTGGCCTCGTCCTCGTCGATGCCCCCGGCGCAGGCGCCGGCTCCACCGGAGCGGCTGTCGCCGCGCCCATCCGTGCGGCCCGGGAAGGCGCGGGCCCGGATCCGCCCGGCCGGCTCGTCCGCCCAGGCCCAGGCGTAGATCCACTCGCCCTTCGGGGGCACGGGCAGCTCGTCCACCTCGGCGGCGGTGGCGTACTGCCGCAGGGTGCGCGGCGGCACCCACTCCGCCCGCGCCTCGATCCAGCAGAACTCCCCGTCCTGCCGGGCGCCCACGACCCCGGCGGGCGTCACGAGTTCGGGCACGTCGAGCAGCCAGGCGGCGCCGACGCAGGGGTGGCCCGCGAAGGGCAGGCGGGTGGTGGGGGTGTAGATGTCGATCACCCCGCGCTCGGGGTCGTCGACGAACACGGTCTCGCTGAAGCCGAGTTCGGCGGCGAACTTCTGGCGCTCGTCCGGCCCGGGCAGAACCGAGCCGTCCCGGACGACGCCCAGTTCGTTGCCGTATCCGCCGCGTGGGCCGCAGAAGACACGCAGCACGTCGTAAGCAGTCACGGGGGCATTCAAGCACCGTCCGCGACCCCCGGCCGCCCGCGGCCCGGGCGCCTGCCCGTCTCGGGGTCACGGCCCTGGGAAGCCCCTTACGAGACAGGCCGGTTGGTAGGGGACGTCTCAGGGGCGGGCCTCGTCACCGCGTACGATCCCGCCGCCGCTCTTGATCACCAGGATGGTTCCCGTCCGCAGCTCGTATGCACGAACCGCCGCGATCGGAGCCCTTCCATGACCTCAGGCAGCACCACCGCCCGTGCCCGCGCCACGACCGTGTGCGCCCTGCTGGCCTCGTCCCTGCTGCTCGTCCCCCTCGCCGGGACGGCCGCCGCCCACCCCGAGCCGGACTCCCCCGCCGTCTCCGCGCCTCGTACCGGCGGATTCGACGCGACCGCGCTGGAGCGGGCGCTCGCCGAGGTCCCCGACGGGGACGTCTCCGCGGCGCTGATCCGGGTCGGCGGCAAGGGCAGCTGGTCGGGCACCGCGGGCGTCCGGGACCTGCGCACGGGGGCGCCCGCGTTGCCGCACGCCCGCTTCCGCGCCGGTTCCACGACCAAGGTGGTGACCGCGGCGGTCGTGCTCCAGCTCGTCGGGGAGAAGCGCGTCGCGCTCGACGCGCCCGTCAGCCGCTATCTGCCGGACCTGCTCCCGGCGTCCTTCACCGAGCCCCCGACGGTACGTCACCTGCTCACCTACACCAGCGGGCTGCGCCCCGGCGCGAGCCTCGGCTCGACGACCGAGGAAATGTACCCCCGCCGGTTCGAGACGCTCACCCCGGAGGAGGTGGTGGCCGCGTCCGTCGCCCAGGGCCCTGCGCACACCCCGGGCGAGCGGCAGGTGTACGGGAACATCCACTACACCGTGCTCGCCATGCTCATCGAGGCGGTGACCGGCGACAGCTACGAACACCAGGCGGCCGTACGGGTCTTCCGCCCCCTCGGCATGCGGCACACCGGCTTCCCCGGCGGCCCCGACCCCCGCATCCACGGCCCGCACCACCGCGCCTACACCGACATCGACGGCCGGACCACCGACGTCACCGAGTGGAACATGTCCGACCGCTGGGCGGTCGGGGACATGATCTCCACCACCGCCGACCTGGAGCGTCTGGTGTTCGGCGTGTTCAGCGGCAAGGTCGTCCCGCGGTCGCTGCTGGATGAGATGTTCACCGTGCCGGACATCGACGGCGCCACCTACGGGATGGCCCTTGAACGGTTCGTGATCGACGGCCGGGAGATCTGGGGCAAGACCGGCTCCCGCCCCGGCTACCACACGGTGCTGGGCGCGACCCGGGACCTGTCCCGCACCGTGGTCTACTCGGTCAACGCCAAGAGCGCCCGCGAGGACGGCTTCCCGCTCGTGCGGCGCTTCGCCATGCCGGCCTTCGCGAGCTGACCCGTCCGGCTGCCGGGTTCAGGTCACGGTGTGGCCGCTGTGGCCGGTCCCCGCGTCCGGTCCCGGAGGCGTCCCGGTAGGGTTCGCCTCCGGGAAGGGGAAGGTGAAGCAACCGGATGAGCAGGGATCTCGGTCTTCGTAGGCTCCACGGACTCCGCGGGCCCCGCGGGCCTCGCCGTACCGCGCTGATCGCGGCCTCCGTGACCGCGCTGTCGCTGACGGCGAGCGGCTGCGTGGTGGTGCACGGCGAGCGTGAGGTGCTCCCGGCGACCACCCGCGCCGAAGCGGCCGAGGCGCTCAAGGAGTTCACGGCCGCGTACAACGCGGCCGACAAGGCGTACGACCCCTCCCTGGACGCCGACCGCACCACCGGCGCGCTCGCCGACATCGACGGGGCCCGGCTGAAGGCGGGCAAGGTCAACAACCCGGACGGCAACCCGGGTCACGCGCCGCTGGAGCTGTCCGACGCGAAGTTCACCATCCCCGCCAAGGCGGGCTGGCCGCGCTGGTTCCTCGCCGACGCGGCCGCCAACAAGGGCGGTGACGTCCGCTGGCTGCTGGTGTTCACCCGCGACGCGCTGGACGACCCGTGGGAGGTGGCGTATCTGACGCTGGTCTCCCCGGACGACATACCGGAGTTCAAGACGGACCGGGACGGCTGGGCCGAGGCCGTCCCCGCGAACTCCACCGATGTCGCGGTCGCGCCGGGCGAGTTGAGCCAGAAGTACGCCACCTATCTGAAGGACGGCGGGGACGGTTTCGCGGACGGTCCGCACACCAGCGTGTGGCGGGACACCCGGAAGCAGAAGTCGGTGCGGCCGGGTCTGGCCACGCAGTACATCGACGAGCCGCTGGTGAACGGCGACTACGCGCCGCTGGCGCTGCGCACGGCGGACGGCGGGGCGCTGGTGTTCTTCACGACGCGGCACTTCGAGAAGCAGACGGCGGCGGCCGGTGCGACGGTGCCGACGCCGAACGAGGACGTGCTGGCGCTGACCAGCGGGGAGATACGTCAGTCGCTGACGTTGGAGTTCGTCTCGAACGAGGTGGCGCTGGACCCGGCGGACGGTCCGGTGGAGGTGCTGGGGCGGATCCAGGGGCTGACGTCCGCGAAGGGCGAGTAGCGGCGGGCGGACGGCGCGCGGTGACCGGCGTGAGGGTCCGCGGCGTTCAGTGGTGGAGGGGCCAGGCGGCCCCGGTGGGGTCGGGCTGGTCGCCCGCGTACCGGGCGCAGGCGTCCGTGAGGTACTCCAGCAGGCTCAGCGGGTCGGGCAGCGGATGCTCGGGGCCGCGTACCCAGCGGACCGACGGGTCGTCGTCGCCGGGGAGGCGGGCCGGCGGGACGAGGACGTAGGAGCCCCGGCAGTGCCAGCGCAGTCCGGGATGCTCGTCCATGGTCTCCGGATGGCAGTCCAGCTCGCAGGGCCACCACTCGTCCTCGTCCTCGGGGGTGCCCCGGGTGAGGGTGAAGAACAGCATGCGGCCGTCGTCGCTCTCGGCGACCGGGCCGACCTCGACCCCGGCCTCCAGCAGACGGTCCAGGGCTTCGCGGCCCGCGTCGAGGGGGACGTCGAGGACGTCGTGCGTCATGCCGGTCGCGGTGATGAAGTTGGCCTGCGGCTGGTGGCGGGCCCAGCGCTCGATCTGGCCGCGGTCGGTGGTCGACTGGGTCTGCCAGGCGAAGGACACCGGGTGCCGGGCGGGGGTGGGACAGCCCACGCGGTCGCAGGAACAGCGGTAGCCGGCGGGGTGCGCGGCGGGCGCGAGCGGCAGTCACGCTTCGGCGGCGGCGAGCAGCAGGGTCTCACGGCCGCCGTCGCCAGCGGCCTGCTTCGGGCGGCGTCCTCGCAGCCACTGGGAGAGTTTGCCCTGCCGGCCGCTCCGGCCGCCGAACTCCGCGCTCATCTATCCCCTCGCCTCGCCGTCGTGCGCTCCAGCATGCCCTATGGTCCCACGATCGTGCGCATCGGGGGCCCGAAGCCCGTAATCACCGCAGGTGGGACGAGGGTGATGCGACAGGGCGCAAGCTGACCGGTGGGGCGAAGGGGACATCCGCGGGGCGCGGCGGGCCGGGTGTCGGTGCACGGTCCGCCCGGGTGGGCCCGCCTACCGTGGGCGCCATGGTCATGTGGATCGCGTCGTCCGCGCCGGCCGCCCTGGTCTCCGTGGTGTCCCTGGCCGCGCTGACGCTCACCGGGAACGGCGGCCCCCTCCCGCCGGAGTGGGGCGACGGCCCGCTGACGGTGGACTCGCTGCCCCGGGTGACGTACGTGGCGCACCGCGGCGGGGCGCGCGAGGTGCCGGAGAACAGCATGTCGGGGCTGATGACGGCGTACCGGCGCGGTACGGCGCAGGTGCTGGACCTGGACACCCGGGTGCTGCGGGACGGCACGCCGGTGGTCTTCCACGACGCGACCCTGAACCGTACGACCTTCCTGGGCGGGGAGGTGCGGAAGCTGGACGCGGAGGAGTGGAAGGGGGTGCGGCTGCGTCCGCGCGACCGGCTGCCGGGGAGCTGGCGGTCGGAGCGGCCGCCGACGGTCGAGGAGGTGCTGGACCGGCTGGGCGGGCGGATCCTGCTGATGCTGGAGCTGAAGGACCCGGCCGGTCTTGAGCGGGTGGCCGGGATGATCCGGGAGCGGGGGCTGACCCGGTCGGTGTTCGTCAACACCAACGACCCGCGGGTGGCGGACCGGGTGCACCGGCTGGGGCTGCTGACCCAGCTGTGGCGCTCGGCCGGGCAGATGCGCACCGACCGGCCGGAGCGGTGGCGTTCCTTCGTCGACCTGCTGGACGTCGACATCCACGCGCGTGACGCGGACCTGGCACGGGCGGTGCGGTCGGGCATCCCGCGCGTGTGGGCGCACACCGTCGTCACCCCGGCCCAGCGCGACCGCGCCCTGGCGCTCGGCTGCGACGGCGTCCTCACCGACGCGCCGGGGCGGCTGGCACGGCACCGGACGCGGGTGCCGGGGCCGGTCAGCTCGGTGACGGGGCGCTGAGGACCGGTCTCAGCGGGGGGCCAGGCCGTGCAGGGCGTAGTCGACGAGGGTGTCGGTGTACGCGTGGGTGATCGGGCCGGTGTACTGCAGCCAGCGCTGGGCGAGCGGGGAGACGAACAGCTCCAGGGCGATGCGCGGATCGATGTCGGGGCGGACCTCCCCGGCCTCCTGCGCGGCGCGCAGCCGGTCGACGTAGAGCTGGAGCTGGGGTTCGAGGAGCTGGGCGACGAAGCGGCGGCCGAGCTCCTCGTTGACGACGCCCTCGGCGGCCAGGGCACGGGAGGGCGCCTCGAAGGCGGGGTCGCGTAGCTCGTCGACGGTGGCGCGCAGGACGTTCTTGAGGTCGGCGGCGAGGTCCCCGGTGTCCGGGATGCTGTACGGCGCCTGTCCGGCGGCCTCGGCGGCCTGGTTGCTCAGATCCAGGAACGCCTCGAGCAGTACGTCCGCCTTCGACGACCACCAGCGGTAGATCGTCTGCTTGCCGACGCCGGCGCGGGAGGCGATCCCCTCGATGGTGGTCTTCGGGTACCCCACCTCGGCGACGAGGGCGAGGGCGGCGTCGTAGATGGCACGACGGGACCGCTCGCTGCGGCGCGAGGTGTCGGGGGCGGGCGACTGGTTCTGGGCCATGGCTCGAATTTATCAGGTTGACAAGACGCGACGTCTCGCCGGACGCGCGCCTTCACCGCGGCGGCGCGGCCGACCGCATCCGGGCCGCAGTGCCCTGCCCGGCGAGGCCCTCAGCGCGACGCGCGCCAGGAGGGCGACGCGGGGCGGAGCGCTGCCGTCGCGCTCACTCCTGCCCGGGCTCCGGCGGCCACGGGTCGCCCCAGTCCGTGTCGCGGGCGGCGCGGTAGAGGGCGCCGTGGCGTTTGGTGATCGTGGTGCGGTTCAGGGCCGGGTCCGTCTCGCAGAGGTCGAGGAGGACCTGGCCCTTGCGGATCTGCGGCTTGCGGACGACGCGGGCGGGGGCCGGGGTGACCGGCCGGCGGGTCGCGGCGACGTAGCTGAACTTCTCGTCCTCGTAGGCGAGGGTGCCGCCCTTGATCTGGCGGTGCAGCGAGGAGCGGCTGACCCGCGCCGAGAAGTGGCACCAGTCCGTGCCGGGCACGATCGGGCAGGCCGCGCTGTGCGGGCAGGGCGCGGCCACGTGGAAGCCGGCGGCGATCAGACGGTCGCGGGCCTCGATCACGCGGGCGTAGCCGTCGGGGGTGCCGGGCTCCACGATCACCACGGCCTGCGCGGCGTCGGCGGCGGCGTCGACGAGGGCGGCGCGGTCGGGGGCGGTGAGTTCGTTGAGCACGTAGGAGACGGTGACGAGGTCCGCCGGCGCCAGGCTGAGCGCGGATCCGATCCGGGCGCGCTCCCAGCGGGCGCCGCGCAGGGCGGGGTGACCGGCGGCCAGCTCACGGCCGAGGTCGAGCGCGGGCGCGGCCCAGTCCAGCACGGTCACCGGACGCTCCCCGTCCCAGGTCGCGCTCACCGCCCACGCCGCCGCGCCGGTGCCGCCGCCGACGTCGGCATGGCTCCCGGGCGTCCACCCGGGCACGGCGTCGGCGAAGGCCCGCAGCGCCGCGTGCACCGCCTCGAACGTGGCGGGCATCCGGTACGCGGCGTACGCGGCCACGTCGGCGCGGTCGCGCAGGATGGGGGTGTCGGTGGGGGTGGCGCCCCGGTAGTGGCCGATCAGCCGCTCGACGGCCTGCGCGGCCTGCCGCGCCGGGATCCCGTCCAGCAGCCCGGCGAGGGCGGCGCGCAGGGAGTCGGCGGTGTGGAGGGGGGCGGGGGCGTTCACCCGGCGATTCTATTGCCCCCTCCGGGGGCCTCTGTTCCGCGTGCGGCCCGCAGGCGGGGCCCTGCGGCTCCGCCGCGGCCGACCCTCCGAGGCCCCGGGACGCCTCCCGCCCTCGGCCCGTACAGTGCCCGCCACGAAAGCGCTCCGGCACCTGGGCAGGGCGCGCGGCGCCTGGACTCCCCGGACCCCGGGGGGCGCGCACGACCCCGCGGAAGCGCCGGTACGCCGCCCTTACCGGGGGCCGCCCGCAGAGGCGAGCCCCCTCATCTCCCCCGTACCGCCCGCGCCACCCGGGTCGCCGCCTCCGCGCGCGGGGTGCTGTCGGGTGGGGTGGGGCGGCGGGGGTGGACCGTGTTGGCGAGGAGGACCACGAAGGTGTCCGTGGCGCGGTCCAGGACCAGGGACGTACCCGTGAAGCCGGAGTGCCCCGCCGCACCGCGTCCCGCGAGGGCGCCCATGAACCAGGGCCGGTCCACGGCGAAGCCGAGGCCTGGGGCCCGGAGCATCAGGTCCACGTGGTCGGGGCCGAGGATCCGCGCGGGTCCGTACGACCCGCCCGCCAGCAGGGTGCGGCAGAAGACCGCCAGGTCGCCCGCCGTGGAGAAGAGCCCGGCGTGGCCGGCGACCCCGCCCAGCGCCCAGGCGTTCTCGTCGTGCACCTCGCCCCGCAGCATCCCCCGGTCCGCCTTGGCCCAGGGCCGCCGCTGGTCCTCGGTCGCCGCGGCCGTCGGGCACGGCCCGAACCCGGTCGCGTCCATGCCGAGGGGCCGGGTGATGCCGTCGCGCACCAGGACGTCGAGGGTGCGGCCGGTGAGCCGCTCCAGGACGTGCTGGAGCAGCAGCATGTTGAGGTCGGAGTAGCAGTACGTGCCGGGCGCGGCGACCGGCCGTTCCGCGCGCAGCAGCGCCAGGCGTTCCGCGTCGTCGGCGCAGTCGTACAGGGGCAGTTCGGGGCGCAGCCCGGAGGTGTGGGTGAGCAGCTGGCGCACGGTGATGCCGTGCCGTACGGCGGCCGTGAAGTCCGGCAGATACGTGCCGACGCGCGCGTCGAGGCCCAGCGTGCCCCGCTCGATCCGCTGCACGGCGGCCACCGAGGTGAACAGCTTGGTGACGGAGGCCAGGTCGAAGGGGGTGTCCACGGTCATCGGCACCCGCTGCTCCGGCGGCAGTTCGACGGGCGCGTCCGCGTGCTCGTCGTAGCCGGCGTAGCGCACCGCCCAGCCCGCCGCCTCCTCGACGGCGATGACCGGACCGCGTCCGACGACCACCACCGCGCCCGCCGCCCAGGGCCGTGGCCCCTCGGTGCGGGCGCGGACCTCCTGGGCCAGACGCCGCAGCTCCCCGGCGTCGAGCCCGGCGCGTTCCGGGGTGCCCCGGCGCAGTCGCGGGGTGCTCAGACGCCCCCGCCCTTCGTGCTCGTCCCGTTCTTCCACGGGCGGCACATTCCCAGGAAGCAGGCCGTCGCCACCAGGGCGGAGGCCAGCTGGACGACGGCCATCGGGACGGCGGTGTCCTCGCCGGCGATGCCGACCAGCGGGGAGGCGATCGCGCCGATGAGGAAGGACGTCGTGCCGAGCAGGGCGGACGCGGAGCCGGCCGCGTGCCGGGCCCGCATCAGCGGGAGCGTCTGGGTGTTGGGCATGACGATGCCCATGGACGACATCAGCACGAAGAGCGCCGCGGCGACCGGCACCAGGCCCGTCTCGCCGAAGACGCCCAGCGACATCAGCAGCAACGCGGTGGCGGCGGCGACCACGACGGCGAGTCCGGCGCCGAGCGCCTTGTCCAGCCGGACCCGGCCGACCAGGATCTTCCCGTTGACCTGGCCCATGATCATCAGGCCGATCGAGTTGAGCCCGAACAGCAGACTGAAGGTCTGCGGGGAGGCGCCGTAGATCTCCTGCATGACGAACGGGGAGGCCGCGACGTACGAGAAGAGGGCGGCGAAGGCGAAGCCGCCGGCGAGCATGTAGCCGGTGAAGACCCGGTCGGCGAGGAGCCGGCGCATCGGAGCGAGGGCGTCGCCGACGTTCCCACCGTGCCGGTCGGCCGGGGCCAGCGTCTCGGGCAGCTTCGTCCACACGAGCGCCGTCAGCAGCACGCCGAGGACGGTGAGGACGACGAACACGCCCCGCCAGTCCGTGAACCGCAGCACCTGACCGCCGATCAGCGGAGCCAGGATCGGCGCCATGCCGGAGATCAGCATGAGGGTCGAGAAGAAGCGGGCCAGGGCCACGCCGTCGTACAGGTCACGGGCGACCGCCCGCGCGATGACGATGCCGGCCGCGCCCGCGAGGCCCTGCGCCAGCCGGCAGGCGACGAGGAGTTCGACGGTCGGCGCGAACGCGCACAGCGCGGTGGCCACGACGTAGATCGCGAGACCGACGAGCAGGGGCCGGCGGCGGCCCCAGCGGTCACTCATCGGACCGACCACGAGCTGCCCGAGCGCCATGCCGGCCAGGCACGCGGTGAGGGTGAGCTGGACGGTCGCGGCGGGTGCGTTCAGCGACCGGGTGACCTCCGGCAGGGCCGGGAGGTACATGTCCATCGCCAGCGGTGTCACGGCGGTCAGGCCGCCGAGGATGAAGGTGACCAGCAGGCCGGTACGCGGCACCGCGACCGCGTCGCGCTGTTCCGGCGTGGCCGCCGGCGCGCCGTGGGCGGCAGCCTCCGCCACCGAGCCCCCCGATGCCCCGCTTTCAGTCGATTTGGGTATGGACGCCCCACCCTCGGGCATGTGACCCCTCCCTTTTCATGCCATCGGCTCCCTATGCTCTCAGCTCGTACGGAGTGCTCGGCGTCGACGGCGATGTCATGGGAGCGCTTCCATCGGCTATCGCCGACGATACGGCGAACGACACGATCAGGGTGGGACGGATGACAGAGCAGAAGGTGCGCTGGGGGATCCTGGCGACCGGCGGCATGGCCGCGACGTTCACGGCGGACCTGGTGGACATGCCCGACGCCGAGGTCGTCGCGGTGGCGTCCCGCTCGGTGGAGTCGGCGAAGACCTTCGCCGACCGGTTCGGCATACCGCGCGCCTACGGCGACTGGGACGCGCTCGCGGCGGACGACGGCCTCGACGTCGTGTACGTCGCCACACCGCACGCGGCGCACCGTGCCGCGGCCGGGATGATGCTGGAGGCCGGACAGCACGTGCTGTGCGAGAAGCCGTTCACGCTCAACGTGCGCGAGGCGGCCGAGCTGGTCGCGCTGGCGCGGGACGGCGGGCGCTTCCTGATGGAGGCCATGTGGATGTACTGCCACCCCATGGTGCGCCGCCTCAAGGCGCTGGTCGCCGACGGCGCGATCGGCGAAGTGCGGCACGTCCAGGCGGACTTCGGGCTCGCGGGCCCGTTCCCGGCCACGCACCGGCTGCGCGACCCCGCGCTCGGCGGCGGCGCGCTGCTGGACCTCGGGGTGTACCCGGTGTCGTTCGCCCAGCTGCTCCTCGGCGAGCCGTCGGACGTCGTGGCGCGTGCGACGCTCTCCGAGGAGGGCGTCGACCTGCAGACGGGGGCGCTGCTCTCCTGGGAGAACGGCGCCCTCGCCTCGGTGCACTGCTCCATCGTGGGCGGTACGGCCACCTCCGCGTCGGTCACCGGGTCGGAGGGCCGCATCGACATCCCGGACGGCTTCTTCTTCCCGGAGCGGTTCGTGCTGCACCGGGACGGGCGGGACGCCGAGGAGTTCGCCGCCGACCCGGCCGACGGCCCGCGCGCCAGCCTCAAGCACGAGGCGGCGGAGGTGATGCGGGCGCTGCGGGCCGGGGAGACGGAGTCGCCGGTGGTCCCGCTGGACGGCACCCTCGGCGTGATGCGGACGCTCGACGCGATCCGGGACCGCGTCGGCGTCCGCTACCCGGGCGAGGACGCGGACGGCGCGGTACTCACACCGGCTTGAGCCCCGGGTCCCCCGCCTCGGTGACGAAGGAGGCGGCGGTGGTGAGCGGCGCGCCCTGCGTGGTGACGTGGGAGACCGTCTTGAAGTCGGCGCGCGCCCGCTCCCGGCCGAGGGTGACGGTCGTGTAGCCGCGCCGGCCGTCGTAGAACCGCAGGTGCGGGTTGGCGGCGGTCAGGTTGTCGTAGTTGGCGGGCTTCTCCGACCCGTTGCCGCCACTGGTGACGGACGTGGTGACGATCTCGGTGCCCACAGTCTTCGAGCCGGGGTCGGAGAAGTCCCGCTTGATGTCGAAGCCGTAGTGGACGTGCACGTCGCCGGTGAGGACCATCAGGTTCTCGACGCCGGCGGCCTGCGCGCCGGCCAGGACGCGCTCGCGGGAGGCCGGGTAGCCGTCCCAGGAGTCCATGGAGACCTTGGCGGGCGGGGTGGGCCTGTCCAGCCGCTGGGAGAAGGTGACCTGCTGCGGCACGACGTTCCACACCGCGTCGGAGCGGCGCCAGCCGTCGATCAGCCAGCGCTCCTGGGCGGCGCCGGTGAGGGTGCGCGAGGGGTCCTCGGACTCGGGTCCCGGGTACTGCCAGCCGTCGCCGTAGGCCTGGTTGGAGCGGTACTGCCGGGTGTCGAGCACGTCGAACTGGGCGAGCCGGCCCCAGTGCAGCCGGCGGTACAGCTTGAGGTCGGGGCCCTCGGGGAGCTGGGGCCGGCGCAGCGGCATGTTCTCCCAGTAGGCGCGGTAGGCGGCGGCCCGGCGCAGCAGGAACTCCTCCGGCGGCACGCTGTTCTCGGGGGTGTCGTCGGCGTAGTTGTTCTCGGTCTCGTGGTCGTCCCAGGTGACGACGAAGGGGTGCGCGGCGTGCGCGGCCCGCAGGTCGGGGTCGGACTTGTAGAGGGCGTACCGCAGCCGGTAGTCCTCCAGCGTGACGGTCTCCCGGCGGAACAGGCCGGGCAGGGTGCCGGCCGGGTAGGCGCGGGAGCCGGCGACGTCGTTCACGGCGTACTCGTAGAGGTAGTCGCCGAGGTGGAAGACGACGTCGAGGTCCTCCTGGGCGAGGTGCCGGTAGGCGGTGTAGTAGCCCTGGTCGTAGCGCTGGCAGGAGACGACGCCGAAGGTGAGTTCGGCGGCGCGGCTGCGGGCGGCGGGCGCGGTGCGGGTGCGGCCGGCGGGGCTGACGAAGCGGCCCGCGCGGAAGCGGTAGTGGTAGACGCGGCCGGGGGCGAGCCCGCCGGCCTCGACGTGCACGGTGTGGTGGAACTCGGGGTGGGCGGTGGCCTTCCCGCGTCTGACGACGCTGCGGAAGCGGGCGTCGAGGGCGAGTTCCCACTCGACGGTGACGCGGCGGGCGGGCAGTCCGCCGTCGGCCTGGTACGGGACGGGCGCGAGGCGGGTCCACAGCAGCACCGAGTCGGGGTGCGGGTCGCCGGAGGCGACGCCGAGGGTGAAGGGGTCGTCGGTGAGCTGGGCGGTGTCGAGTTCGGCGGCGGCCGCGACGCCCGCGCCGGGCACGCCGACGGCGAAGGCGAGCGCGGCGGCGGCGCCGGTGGCGGTCAGGAAGCGGCGGCGGCCGATGTGGCGGGCGGCGGCGCGGAGTTCGGGCGCGTGGTGGGACGGGCGGGCGTGGGGCGTCGTGAGGTCCTGCGTCATCGGTCCTCCCCTGGCGGACGGGTGGGTGCGGGAGGAATTGCAGTGGCCGGGGACGACGCGGCGTTGACGCGTACACAGCATCCGGATGACGGTCGCATGAGGTCCGCATGGCGCACCCTCCCGCACGCTGCGGGCCCGTGAACGCCGAGGAAACGGACGGACAGGTGGCTTGCGCGGTACGGCACATGGCGGCGTACCGCGATCCCCACAATCGGAATTAGTACATCCGCCCCATTGCGGCCGGTGGGAGATCTATGCTCAACTCCTCTACACCAAAGCTTCACAGTTGAGGCAGCGGTCTTCCGTTGGGCCACATCCAGGGGGGAGGCGGCAGCCGTTCCACGCCGCCGGCTGGGGGTGGGCCCGCGCGGGACCGCGGGTGCACACCGGCGGGTGGAACGGCTGCCGCATATTTCTGTGGCCGCTGATGGCTTATGGCTTACGGCTTATCGCCGGAGGATGCGCTCCACCTCCGCCATCTCGCCCTCGCTCAACGGCCCCTTGGCGAGTGCGCCGGCGTTCTCCTCGGCCTGGGCGACCGACCGGAAGCCGGGGATGGGCACGGTGCGCGGGCTGCGCGCCCACAGCCAGGCCAGGGCGCCCTGGGCGAGGGTGCGGCCGCCGCTGGTGAGGACGTCCCGCAGCGCGTCGACGCGGACCAGCCACTCGGGGTCGGCGCCGCTGCCGTCGCCGAAGCCCCGCAGCCAGGCGGGCGGACGGTTGCGGATGTCCCCGGCCTCCAGCGGCCGGCCGCTCCCGTGCTTGCCGGTCAGCAGACCCATGGCGAGCGGGCTGCGGTTGACGGACGCGAGATCCGCCTTCTCACAGAGCAGCAGCAACTCGGGGGCGTCGTCGAGGACGTTGAGCGCGTGCTGCACGGCCGCGCAGTGCGGACCCTCGGCGAAGACGGCGGCGCGGGCGGGGTCGTCGGTGCTCCAGGCGTAGGCCCGGATCAGCCCCTCCGCCACCAGCTCCTCGCACGCGTCGCGCAGCCTGGCCGCCCGGTCGGGGTCGGCGTCGGCGATGTGCAGCTGGTAGAGGTCGACGTGGTCGGTGCCGAGCCGGCGCAGGGAGGCGGTCAGGGCACGGCGGAGGTGCTCCGGGGAGTCGTCGGTGCCGGTGAGGGTGCGGGTGTCGGGGTCGAAGAGGTTGCCCCACTTGGTGGCGACGACGACGTCGTCCCGCCGCGAGCCGAGCGCCCTGCCGAGGACTCGCTCGCTGTGGCCGGTGCCATAGACGTCGGCGGTGTCGAAGAAGGTGACACCGAGGTCCAGGGCCCGTCGGATCGCCCGCACGGACTCCTCGTCGTCCACCTTCCCCCACCCGAGCGGCTGCCCGGCCCGGTCCTGCCACTCCCCACCGATCGCCCAGCACCCGAACCCGAGCGCGCTGACCTGGATACCACTGCGTCCCAGTGTGCGTGTGAACTCCATGCGGGGGACGGTAGGAGTTGGAGTGCGCGCCAAGGCAAGGGGTTGTCGCACTCCTGCGGCTGACGGGACGCGGGGAGTCACTCGCCCGTCGTCACCGCCCGCTCGACGCTCTCGGGGGTCGCCCCCACCGTGACCGGTACCGCGAAGCCGTACGTGTCGTCGCAGAGGATCAGCTCCTCCGTCGCCGGGACCAGGCGTCGGTACCAGCACGCGAAGCGCACCGCGAGGTGCAGTGGGCCTTCGAGGTAGAGGCAGGTGCCGTCGGCGTGGGAGCAGCCTTCGAGGCGGTCGCCCGCCTCCTCGTACAGCCACGTCACGTCCCGTACTTCGCGTCCGGGGGCGTCGGGGCTGGTCACGGAGATCCGCGCGTCGGGCCAGTGCGTGCGGAGGGCTCGCGTCAGATCGTCCCGGTGGACGGCCTGGCCGGCCTTCCCCTCGAACACGGCGAGGTAGGTCACGAGTCCACCCTCTCGTGGAGCCAAGCCGTGGCGGAGCCCGGGAGTCGTATCCAGCTCCCGGGCCCTGGGAAGCCACCCATGCCTCTCGGCGTCACTGGTCGTCGGGCCACAGACGGAACGCGGTGTGCCCGGTCAAGGGGCGCACCATGCGGAAGTGGCGGCGGTCCAGGGTGAGGATCGCGTCCGTGCGGTACTCGGCCGCCATCACCACGTTCATCGTGTCCGTGAGGCCGATCTGCGGATACCTGCGCATGGTGACGAGCGCCGTCGACAGGTGCGGTTCAATCTCCGGGACCGCGTACCGGCGTACGGCGGCCTGGTCCCGGATGTGGCCCAGCGCCAGCTGCGCGGCCTCGGACCCGATCCGGGTACTCAACAGGTAGTCGAGCTCGGCCAGGACCAGCGGGCTCACCACCAAATGGGAGGCGTCCGCCACGGCCTTCCGGCAGGCAGCATGCTCGGGGGCGTCCGCGTCGAACAGGGAGAACAGACCCGAGGTGTCGGCAACAAGCACGGTCACGCGCCGAAGCCTTCCAGGTACGAGCCGCGGCCCTGGGACCAGTCGATCCTGGAGCCGCTGTGAAACACGGGGATGTCGTCGTCACCCATCGGGTCCGTGGGGTGATCGGGTACCGGCTCCTCCGTGACCGGCGACAGGACGGCGACCGGGCGCCCGTTCTTGGTCACGGTGATCCGCTCGCCCCGCTCAGCCGCGGCGAGGATCTTTGAGGCGTTCTGATTGAAGTCACGCGCGGTCGTCTCCATGTAGTACAGGGTACTACGCTGGTTGACGCGGAGATCTGGAGCGTGCGCCGCAGCCCTGCCCCGCACGGCACCTTGCGACCATCTCCCTGAGCGAGACCGCCCCTTCCAGCCCTTCGGACTCGGCTTCGTCGGCCAGCTCGTTGAGCCACACCCCTTCGGCATGCTCGGCGATGCAGCACACCTCGGCAGAGGCCGCGATCTCGTACTCCGCCCAGACCGTCTTGCCCGGGCCGTCCGGCCGTGGGCACCAGTCCCAGCGGGCGGCGAGCGCGGCGACCAGGAGGAGGCCCCGGCCGGTTTCGTCGACGGCGGGGACCTCGGGCCGGGGGCCGCCCGGCCGGGGCGGGACCCGCTCGCCCCGGGTGTCGGTGACCTCGACGCGGACGGCGGCGGATCGGGCTCCGGTGGGGAGGAGCGCGAGACGGAGGTGGAAGTCCCGGCCCGGGACGTTGCCGTGCAGCACGGCGTTCGCCGTCAGCTCGGCGGCGATCAGCACGATCGCGTCGTGGTCGTCGGTGCCGTACGGGACGCCCCAGGCGTCCAGGCGGACGGCGGTGAGGTGCCGGGCGAGACGGGCTCCGCGCGGGGTGGAGGTGAAGCGCATCGCGAAGGTGCGGGACACCGGCACGGGGTCGGGTGACGCGGTGCCCAAGCGAGCGGCGGGGGTGGCGAGTCGGCCGAGGCCGGTGGGACCGGCGGGGTTGTTCGTCATGCCGTCCACGGTCCCGTCGGTCGCGTAGCGTGACCAGTGGTGACGCACCGACGCGAGCCGCTGTACGCGACGTGTCGGTGCGCGTACGTGGCGTGCGGCGTGACGGCGTCCCCGGCGGGCGCGTTGGGCCCGAAAAGGCGGTGGTCGATGACGAAGCGTACGGGCGCGGACGCCCTGGCGGGTGGTGGGGACGGCGGAACGGTCGTGAGTGTCGGGGACGGATGGGAGAGCGACGACGGCGGGGGCGGCGCGCGCCGGCCGGAGGACGGGGCGGGGAAGGGCGTGGTCGCCGCGTTCGGGCAGACCCTGAAGACGCTGCGGCTGCGGGAGGGGCTGGACCGGGCGGAGTTCGGGAGCCGGATCGGGTACTCGGCGGCCACGGTCGCGTCGTTCGAGCAGGGGCGGAGGATTCCGTCGCCCCGGACCATCGAGCGGGCGGACGAGGTGCTGGGGGCGGACGGGCTGCTGTGCGTGTGGAAGGAGGAGGTGGAGCGGGCTCAGTACCCGGTGTTCTTCCAGGGGATGGCGACACTGGAGAAGGAGGCCGTTGAACTCGTCTCCTACAGCATGCCCGTCCTCAACGGGTTGCTCCAGACCGAGGAGTACATGAGAGGGCTGCTCGGTATGAGGCGCCCTCCCCTGGACGAAGAGACCACCGAACAGCGTGTGGCCGCACGATTGGCCCGACAGGACATCTTCGACCGCCGACCGGCACCCTTCCTGAGCTTCGTGCTCGACGAGTCGCTCCTACGGCGCCCCTACGGGGGTAAGGCCGCGTTGCGGGGTCAGCTGGAGCATCTGCTGCTGATCGGACAGAAGCGAAACGTCGAGATCCAGGTCATGCCGCTCGACCGTGAGGACAACGCGGGCGTGAACGGTCCGTTCACGGTCGTCACGCGCAAGGACGGCAAGAAGTTCGTGTATGCCGAGGCACGAGGCATCGGCTCCTTGGAGACCGACCCGGAACAAGGGGTTCTGGCCGCGGCGCTCTATGGGATCATCCGATCACAGGCTCTCAGTCCGCGAGAGTCAACGGAGTTCATCGAAAGGTTGCTGGGATCGCTATGAAGAGCGCTGAGTCCTCGACCGTCGCCTCCGGCCTCGCCTGGTTCAAGAGCAGCTACAGCGGTACCGAGGGCGGCGAATGCCTGGAGGTCGCGGCCGCGACGACAGGTGTGCACATCCGCGACTCCAAGACCGCCGCCGGACCCGTCCTCACGGTCTCGCGTGACGCGTGGGCGGGGTTCGTCGGGCTGGCCTCCTCGGAGCGGAGCGTCTGACACTCGTACGGTCACGAGAGCCCTGCCGATCCTTCCGGACGGCAGGGCTCTCGTGCGGGAGGGGCGATTTTCGGCCTGTTCATCGTTCAAACGGATCCGGTCATCGGGCGCTCTGTCCTTGCTGACGGATGATCAATAACCTTGTGCGGTACACGAAATACGACCGCAGGGAGCCCCATGTCCACCGCCCAGCAGGTGCCCGACATCCTCTCGCCCGAGTTCGCAGCGGACCCCTATCCGGCCTACCGCGTGATGCGGGAGACCGCGCCCCTCATCTGGCACGAGGCGACCAAGAGCTACATCGTCTCGCGCTACGAGGACGTCGAGCGCGTCTTCAAGGACAAGGCCGGCGAGTTCACCACCGACAACTACGCCTGGCAGCTCGAGCCGGTGCACGGCAAGACGATCCTCCAGCTCAGCGGGCGCGAGCACGCCGTCCGCCGCGCGCTGGTCGCGCCCGCCTTCCGCGGCAGCGACCTGGAGCAGAAGTTCCTGCCGGTCATCGAGCGCAACTCCCGTGAACTGATCGACGCCTTCCGGCACAAGGGCTCGGCCGACCTGGTCGACGACTTCGCGACCCGTTTCCCGGTCAACGTCATCGCCGACATGCTGGGCCTGGACAAGGCCGACCACCCCCGCTTCCACCGCTGGTACACCGCCGTCATCGCCTTCCTCGGCAACCTGGCGGGCGACCCCGAGGTGACGGCGGCCGGTGAGCGGACCCGGGTGGAGTTCGCCGAGTACATGCTGCCGATCATCCGCGAGCGCCGGGAGAACCCGGGCGACGACCTGCTGTCCGCGCTGTGCAGCGCCGAGGTCGACGGCGTGCGGATGAGCGACGAGGACGTCAAGGCGTTCTGCAGCCTGCTGCTGGCCGCCGGCGGCGAGACCACCGACAAGGCCATCGCCGGCATCTTCGCGAACCTGCTCGCCCACCCCGACCAGCTCGCGGCCGTCCGCGCCGACCGCTCGCTGATACCGCGCGCCTTCGCCGAGACCCTGCGGTACACCCCGCCGGTGCACATGATCATGCGGCAGTCCGCGACGGAGGTCACCGTCAGCGGCGGCACCATACCCGCCGGCGCCACCGTCACCTGCCTGATCGGCGCCGCCAACCGGGACGAGCGCCGTTACGCCGACCCGGACCGCTTCGACATCTTCCGCGAGGACCTGACCACCACCACGGCCTTCTCCGCCGCCGCCGACCATCTGGCCTTCGCGCTCGGCCGGCACTTCTGCGTGGGCGCGCTGCTGGCCAAGGCCGAGGTGGAGATCGGCATGAACCAGCTCCTCGACGCCATGCCGGACGTGCGGCTCGCCGACGGGTTCCAGCCGGCCGAGCAGGGTGTGTTCACCCGCGGTGTGCAGAGCCTGCCGGTCCGGTTCACGCCGGTCCAGGGCTGACCCCGGTCAGCGGTCCGCGACCCCGTTCACACGCGCCGCCCCCGCCCCCGGCCGGTTCCGTCCCGGCCGGTCCGCCGCGGGGGCAGCGCCCGTCGTCGTACCGCCTGCCGCCCGGTGAGGGCTACTGCACCACCGGCGTGAACTGCACCGGCAGTTCCATCAGGCCCCGCATCCAGATCGACGGACGCCAGACCAGTTCCTCCGGCTCGACGGCCAGCACCAGGTCCGGCAGCCGCTCCAGCAGCGTCTCGACCGCCGTGCGCGCCATCACGTCCGCCAGCAGCGGGGCCGGGTACGGGCAGCGGTGCTCGCCGTTGCTGAAGGACAGATGCGCGGCGTTCTCCGCGCCGACGTGGCCCTCGGGCCAGATCTGCGGGTCGGTGTTGGCCGCGGCCAGGCCCAGGACCAGGCAGTCGCCCGCCCTGATCCGCCGGCCGCCGAGCTGCACGTCCCGTACCGCCCAGCGCCCGATGAAGTTCTGCGTCGGCGTGTCCAGCCACAGCACCTCGTTGAGCGCCTCGCCGACGCTGAGCCGGCCGCCCGAGACGTTCACGGCGAAGCGCTCGTCCGTCAGCAGCAGACGCAGCGTGTTGCAGACCCAGTTGGACGTCGGCTGCTCGGCCGCCGAGATCACCGAGATGAGGTCCTGGACGATCTCCTCGTCCGAGAGTCCCGCCGGGTCCATCACCATGCGGGAGGTGACGTCCGGGCCGGGCGCCGTCCGCTTCTCCTTGACCAGCTGCCGCAGCCGCTCGCCCACCCGGTTGTACCCGGCGACCGGGTCCTCGCCCTCCGCCGCGTCGAGGGAGATACGCAGGTCGTCGACGAGTTGGCGGGTGTCCTCACCGGTCGCCGGCATGCCGCACATCTGCACGACGGCGCGCATCAGCAGGGGGTGCACGTAGTCGGACATCAGCTCGGCCTGGCCGCTGCCGGCGAACCGGGCGATGAGGTCGTCGGCGATCAGACCGCACTCGTTGGCCAGCTCGAACTGGTCGACGCCCTCCAGCGCCTCGGTGATCACCCCGGCCCGCCGCCGGTGTTCGTCGCCCTCGGCGAACAGCACCGAGGGCTGGTAGCCGACGTACGGCAGCAGCGGCCAGTCCGCCGGGATGTTCTCCCACTGGTTCCAGCGCCGGGAGTCCCGCGCGAACAGCTCGTCGTGGCTGGTCACATAGGTGAGCTCGGTGTAGCCCAGCACCAGCCAGGCCGGGACGCCGCCGTCGAGCAGCACCGGCGCGACGGGGCCGTGCTCGCGGCGCATCGTGCGGTAGAGCTCCGAGGGCGTCTGCTGGAAGTCCAGCCCGGTCAGGCTCACCGCGCCGGCGTGCGCGGGGCACCCCGGGGGCGGCTCGTCCCCGGTGCGGGCCGGGGACGCGAAGGGGTCGGCCGGATCGGTCACAGTGTCGCCTCCTTGGCGGTGGCCAGATCGTGGAGGTGGTTCACGAGGGTGATCAGCACGTCCTTGCCGGAGGCCCGGACCCGGGCGTCGCAGTCGACCATCGGCACGTGCGCGGGGAGGGCGAGCGCCTGGCGTATCTCCTCCAGGGAGTACCGGACGCTGTTGTCGTCGAACCGGTTGACGGCGACGACGAACGGCGTGCCGTGGTGCTCCAGCCGGTCGATGGCGTACCAGGAGTCGTCCATCCGGCGGGTGTCGACGAGCACCACGGCGCCCAGGGTGCCGGAGAACAGCCGGTCCCACAGGAACCAGAAGCGCTCCTGCCCGGGCGCGCCGAACAGGTACAGCACCATGCGGTCGTTGAGGCTGATCCGCCCGAAGTCGAAGGCGACCGTGGTGGTGGTCTTCGCGGGCAGCCCGTCGGTCTCGTCGACCCCCACGCCGGCCTGCGTCATCACCTCCTCGGTGTTCAGCGGCCGGATCTCGCTCACGGAGCGGACCAGGGTCGTCTTGCCCACGCCGAACCCGCCCACGACGACGATCTTCAGGCCCGTCTCCGCGGTGTCGCGGAGCGGTGTGCGGTGGGTGGGCAGCTCAGAGGTTGCGGAGTCCATGGAGCACCTCTTGGAGTAGGGCGGAATCGGGCAGGGAGGCGACGGACGCCGCCGCGCGCGGGTGGCGCGCGGTGATGCGCCCGGTGTCCAGCAGGTCGCCGAGCAGGATGCGTACGACCGTGACCGGCAGCCCGAGTTCCGCGGCGATCTCGACGACGGCGACGGGGTGTTCGCACAGCTCGAGGATCCGGGCGTGCTCCGACTGCATCCCCGGCGTCGGCGCGCTCTCGCTGACGATCAGGGTGACCAGGTCGAAGGACTCGTCGGCGCGGCTGCGCCCGCCGGTGACGAGGTACAGCCGGTCCGGGTCGCCCGTGTCGACGGGTTTGCGGGGGGTCACGAGGTGCCGCTCCCCGCGGACTCGGTTCGGGGCTCGGCGCGCAGGTGGTCGCCGATCTGCTCGACCAGCTCCATCATCTGGTGCCCGACCACGCCGGGGTCGGCGTCCTCACCGGCGACGACGGCGAGGTGCGCGCCCGCGCCGGCCTCCACGATGAACAGCAGGCCGCCGTGGAACTCCGTCATCGACTGCCGTACGCCGCCGGTGCCGTCGCCGAACTCCATGGAGGCGCCCTGGGCGAGGGCCTGGATGCCGGAGCAGATGGCCGAGAGCTGGTCGGCGAGGTCGAGGGTCAGGTGCTCGCTCCAGCAGAGCTTGAGGCCGTCCCGGGAGAGGACCAGGGCGTGCCGTGCGCCGGGGGTCCGCTCCAGAAGACCCTGCAGGAGCCAGTTGAGGCTGTTGTCGGTGGTCGTGGTCTGCATGGTGGGTGTTGGGACGGTGGTGTCCGGCCTGGCCGGTCACCGGCCCGTTCCTCCTATCTCACGTGCTCGAGCGGGAAGGGGCGCCGTCGCCCCGGACGCCGTACGGGGCCGGGCCGCGGCGCCGTACGGGAGGGGTGGGACTAGGGAGCCGCGGGCGGCCGGGAGCCGGTGCCGGAGGCGCCGTCGCCCGATGTGCCGGTGACGCCGTTGCCGGACTGCCGTGCGCCGCGGTGGAAGGCGCCGAACCGCGAACCGGCGTCGCGTGCCCCGCGCCGGCCCGACCCCGTGTCGCCGGAGCGGGCGGCCGCCGACTGGCGCTGCTCGCGCTCGCGCTCCGCCTCGGCCATGGTGCGGCCGGGGGCGCGGACCGGGAGGCCGTTCGGGGTGGTGCCCTCGGGCTGCCGGTGCCGTCCCTGGCCGGGGACGGCGGGCAGGTCGGACCGCTCGGCCCGGGCGGCCGGAGGCTCGGCGGCGGGCAGCGAGGCGGCCGCGGGGCGGACCTCGGCAGCGTTGTCACGGTCGCCGCGGGAGCCGCGGACGGGCAGCGCGTCGGCGTCGCTCCGGGAGCCGGCGGAGGAGCCCGCGGAGGGCAGTGCGTCCGTGTGGCGGCCGGCCGGGGAGGCCGTCTCCGACGGGGACTGGACGGACACGCCCCGGGCCGCTCCGCCGCGGCCGGCCAGCGTGTCGCCCCGGCCGGCCGTCTCGTGCGGCGCGGGCTCGCGCTGCTGGGCGAGCAGGTGCAGCGGCAGCAGGACGACGACGCCGGTGCCGCCGCGGGAGGACGGACGGTAGTTGACGCTGACGCCGTACTTCGCGGCGAGCCGGCCGACGACGGCGAGGCCGAGCCGGGTGCCCTGGAGCGAGGCGAGGTCGGTGACGCGCCCGCTGACGGCCTCCTCGGCGCGCCGCATCGCCGCGTCGGCCATCTTCAGACCGCTGTCCTCGATGGTGACGACGACGCCGGCGCTGCGGTCCTCGACGTAGACGTGCACCTCGTCGATGGGCGGGGAGAAGTTCGCCGCGTTGTCCATCAGTTCGGCGAGCAGGTGCATGACGCCTTCGGCGGCGAACCCGGCGACCGCGGTGCGGGTGGAGCAGTGCAGGCGGACCCGCTGGTAGGCGGCGATGCGGCCGGCGGCGCCGCGCAGGATACTCTCCATCCTGATCGGCTTGTTCCAGGCGCGGCTGGACCGGCCGCCCATGAGCAGCGCCAGCCGGTCGGTCATCAGGCCGAGCTGGGAGGTGCTGTGGTCGAGCTTGAGCAGGTCGCCGAAGACCTCCTCGCCGTGCCGCTCCTGCATCTCGCGCAGGTCGGCGAGCATCTGGACGGCCTTGGCCTGGACGCGGCTGAGCGCCTTGGCGGAGGCGGCCTGGGCGGCGGCGGCGCGCCGCTCGCTGTGGGCGAGTTCACGGATGAACGATTCCGCCGGGGCGCGCAGGGCGGGGTGCTGCGGCAGGTCGGTCTCGGCGAGCACGGTGTCGGCGGAGCGGCCCTCGCGGAGCCGGGTGATCGCGGCCGGCATCGTCTCCCGTACGAACCGGTCGTGTTCGGTCGCGGTCCGTTCGAGTTCGTCCCGGATCGCGCGGTACTCGTCCTCGAGCGTGAGCACCCGCCGTACGTCCTCCTCGACGACGGCGGCGAAGGCGTGGGTGATGCGGGAGAGCTGCGGGTCGGAGGGCGGGGGCACGGCGGCCAGCACGTCGGCGGCGCTCGTGCCCTCGCGCAGCCGTTCGGCCACGGCGGGCAGGGTGGCTCCGGCCAGGTGGGAGATCTCCGCGGAACGGCGGGCGGCCTCGGCGCGGAGGCGGCCGATCTCCGCCTCCCGCTCGGCGGCGGTGGAGCGGGCCCGCCGGACGAGGCGGTGGTCGACGAGGACGGTGACGGCCACGCACGCCCACCCGGCCAGCACCACGGCCAGGGCCCACGGAGTGGCGTCGGACGGCGCCAGGGCGAGCGCCGCACCACCGGCGGCGGCGGTCACCACCAGCACGGCCGCCCGTGCGGCGAACGAGGTGCGCGGCGCCCCCGCCGGTGGGTGCTGGCTGGGAGAAGCAGGCACTGGCATGGAGCGGTCCCTCGGTCGGTGAGAGCAGGGGAAGGGGGCGGCCGTACGACGGCGACGGCCGCGGGCCGGGGAAGGGATCAGCCGACACAAGGCGATCTTCCGACCACGTACGGCTCATGCTAATCACCCCGATGCGCGCGGAAGCCCCGCTTGCTGAACAGCTCGTCAGCAAAATCAGTTCGTCGTGAACCCATCGCTCGTACGTTCCGCTGTGGTAGCCGTGACGAGGCCGGACGAGCCGGGCCGGAGTGCGACAACGGGCCGCCGATGTCGCTGACGGGCCGTCACATTTGCTGCACCGCACGTCATTTACTGCTTCCCTCACTCACGCGAGGCAACAATTTTCGGCCAACTGCGTTGAGGCCGACGGCGCTTCGCGCCTGGTCACGGTAACGAGGAGACCATGAAGGTGAAGGAATCCCGCCGCTCGTGAAGCTTCGGTGACGACGGCTCTCGCGCCCCGTCACGTCCGGTGAGCCGTGCGCCGCCCCGCGTCCACTGCCGCGTACAGGTCGCGCCACGCGGCCGCCAGCCCTTCGACGCTCTCGGCCTCCAGCTTGCGGGCGATCTCCTCGCCGTCGACGCCGAGGTCCTCCAGTCGTCTCCAGACCTCGAGAGCCGCCCCGTGACGCCCCATCAACGTGTCCCCGCACATGTCGAGCCGGCGGGCGGCCGCCTTCAGGGTGGGCAGGGTCATCAAGGTGATCGTGCCCCAGGTGACGAGCTGCTCGACATAGCGGGTGAGGGACGACGAGGGGTCGGTCACGGTGGTGGCCGTCCACATCAGCCGTTGCGGATGGGCTCCCGCCGCGGCCATGGCCCGCCAGTCGGCGCCGCCGAACCAGTCGTCGTACATCCGGTAGAAGTGGCGGGCCCGTGCCACAGCGGCTTCGCCGCGCAGCGCCAGGGCGTCGGGGGTGCCCAGATCCTCCAGCCGCGCGTCCACCTCGGCGTCCAGGAGGCCCACGGGCAGGGAGACGACCGAGACCAGCCTGGAGAGCCGCCGCCCGTCGGCCAGCGCGCGCCGGAGTCCCTCCGCATAGGCGTCGAGGGCCTCGCGATAGCGCGAGGCCGAGAAGACCGCGGTGACATGCACGGGAAAGCCCGCGCCGACGCACTCCCTGATCGCGGCGATCCCCTCCGTGGTGGCCGGCAGCTTGACCATCGCGTTCGGCCGGTTCACCGCGCGCAGCGCCTGCTCCGCCTCCGCCACGGCCGACTCGACGTCATGGGCGAGGCGTGGGTCCAGGTCCATCGACACCAGGCCGTCCAGGCCGCGTGTGGCCTGGTACACCGGGCGGAGTTCGTCGCAGGCCCAGCGGACGTCGTACGCCGCCACCGCACGCACCGCGTCGGCGGCGCAGATGTCGTCGGAGGCCAGGCCCGCGAGTTGTTCGCGGTAGGCGTCGTCGCTCTCGACCGCCGCCGCGAGCGCGGCCGGGTCGGACGTGGCGCCCCGGACGCCGGTGCGCGCGATGAGCCGGCTCAGGCATCCGGAGGCAAGGTGACCGCGGGTGAGTCCGTCCAGCCAGGGCGAGACGCCCTCCGCGACCAGTTCGTCCAGCTCCAGCACGCCCGGTTGCCTCAGCCGGTCCGACATGGCGGGTCGTCACTCCTTGCTAGTCCATGGCGAGTTCAAGCGTCGCCGTCAGGTTATTCGCATGCACCGGTGATGAACTACGGGTGTCCTGCCACATTGGCGCAAAGTGGTTCCGACATCGACTTGATGAAGTAGCGGCTATTTGACGAAGTGCGTCGATCGCCATTGGGCCTTCCTTCGCTTTCGATACAGGATCGGAGCGAACAGCCGGCCGCCCGAGGTCCGGCACGGCCACTCCGTCTGCCGAGGAGCACCGCATGCATGACCCACATCGCCGTCCTCGACGGCCCTGCACGGGTCTTGTCCGCACTCCGGACGCCGACCGGCGCCGGGGGGCCCGTCACCTGGGCGAACGACCTGTTTTCTCCCGCCGCGCCCCGGCGCGGCTCCCCCGGGGCCGACGCTCGAACGGCCCTTCGGACCGGGACCGGGCCGCGTGCGGCCCCGTGACGGCCGTGCCGGATTCCCTGCCCGGCACAGGAACCGGAGCCGGAACCGGTTGAGGCGGAAAGCACCACCTCCGGGCCGGTAACGCATTTGCGGGGCGGCGTCATTGCGTGCCCCGGCGTCCGGGTCCGCCGCAAAGCGAGCAATTCCCGGCCGCGGCGTTCCCGCCACCTATCGCATGAGCGGAGCTATCACCCGAGCTAATACGCGTGCCGGACAAAGGGGCGGTCGCCGCGCCTCCGACGCGCGGACGGGCACCACCGCCACGGCCCGCGGCGGCCCGCTCGTACGGCTTGTCCGATGACCGGCGGCCCCAGCGCACCCCGGTGCGCCGGGGCCCCGCCGACCCACGTCCGAGACCCGCACGGCCGCGCGGTCACGGGGTTCTCCCTGCCCCGGCGATGGCGCGCCGCAGTCACGCCCTTCGCCAAAGGAGAGACACCAGTGGACGACGCGCTGCTCGACATCAAGGACAAACCGGCCAGGCAGCAGCCCGAGTGGGGTGATGCGGCGCGGGTGCGGCAGGTCACGGACACCCTGGCCCGGCACCCGGCCCTCGTCGACGCGGCGGACGTCGACACGCTGCGTTCGCTGCTGGCCCGGGTCGCCTCGGGCGAGGCCCTGGTCGTCCAGTCCGGCGACTGTGCCGAGGACCCCGCCGAGTGCACGACCGGCTATGTCGCCCGGAAGACCGCGGTGCTGGACCTGCTGGCCGGCGCGCTGAAGATGATCACACACAAGCCGGTGATCCGTGTGGGCCGGATCGCGGGCCAGTTCGGCAAGCCCCGCTCCAGCCCGACCGAAGTGGTCGGCGGCATGGAACTGCCGTCCTACCGGGGCCACATGGTCAACGGCCCTGAGCCCGACCCGGAGAGCCGGCGCCCGGAGCCCGGCCGCATGCTGGACTGCTACCAGGCGGCCCGCGAGATCATGACCCATCTCGGCTGGCGGAACGCCGGACCGCGGCACGCCGTCGAGCCGCCGGTGTGGACCAGCCACGAGGCGCTGATCCTGGACTACGAACTCCCCATGGTCCGCCGGGACGACCGGGGCCGGCTCGTCCTCACCTCCACCCACTGGCCCTGGATCGGCGAGCGCACCCGTCAGCTCGACGGCGCGCACGTCGCCCTGCTGTCCCGGGTCGCCAACCCGGTCGCCTGCAAGATCGGCCCCAAGGTGACGGCCGACGAGCTCCTCGGGCTGTGCGAACGGCTCGACCCCGACCGGGAGAAGGGCCGCCTGACCCTCATCGCCCGGATGGGAGCGTCCGCGGTCGGCGACCGGCTGCCGGGGCTCGTCGCCGCGGCCCGCGAGGCCGGGCACCCGGTGATCTGGCTGACCGACGCCATGCACGGCAACACCGTCGCCCTGCCGGGCGGGCTCAAGACCCGCTACCTGGAGACGATCGAGCGGGAGATCCAGGAGTTCCAGGAGGCCGTCCGCTCCGAGGGCGGCATCATCGGCGGGCTGCACCTGGAGACCACGCCGGACGACGTCACCGAGTGCGTCCCCAACGACGCCTGCGTCGAACACGTCGCGGACAAGTACACGACCTACTGCGATCCGCGCCTCAACCCGAGCCAGGCAGTCGCCGTGGCCTCGGCCTGGCTCGGCTGACAACTCCGCCACCCACCCCGACCGGCACGGGGCACGGCCGTCGGGCAGACACGCAGATGAGGAGGTCCTGACAATGGACGGAAAGGTCGCACTCGTCACCGGGGCGGCGGGCGGCATCGGCGAGGCGGTGGCCCGCGCCCTCGGCGCACGCGGCGCGGTGGTGGGAGCCGTGGACCGCGACGCCGACCGGCTGCGGCAGGTGGTGGACAAACTGCGCGCGGACGGCCTGGAGGCGCAGGCCCTGCCCGCCGACGTCACCAGCGCCGCCGACGTCGACGCCGTGGTCCGCGCGGCCGAGGAGCGCCTCGGCCCGCTGGAGTACCTGGTCAACGGGGCCGGCGTGCTGCGTCTGGGCACCGTGCGCAACCTCACCGACGAGGACTGGACGACAACGTTCGCCGTCAACGCCACCGGCGTCTTCCTGATGTCGCGGGCCGTCGTCAACCGCATGCTGCCGCGTCGGCGCGGCGCGATCGTCACCGTCGCGTCCAACGCCGCCGCCACCCCGCGGGTGCAGATGGCCGCCTACGCCGCGTCCAAGGCGGCGGCGACCATGTTCACCAAGAGCCTGGGCCTGGAGGTCGCCCGGGACGGCATCCGCTGCAACGTGGTGGCGCCGGGCTCCACCAGCACCCCGATGCTCACCTCCATGTGGCACGACGACTCCGGCCCGACGCACACGATCGAGGGGCGGCTGGACGCGTTCCGGGTCGGCATCCCGCTGGGCAAGGTGGCCCGCCCCTCGGACGTCGCCGACGCCGTCGCCTTCCTGCTGTCCGACGAGGCCTCCCACATCACGCTGCACGAACTCACCGTCGACGGCGGCGCCGCGCTCGGCGCCTGAGCCCCGTCCCCCACCGACCTGAGGCGACCAGGAGAGCAACTCATGGCAGGCATACCCGAGATCACCCCCTACCCGATGCCGACGGCCGGCGACCTGCCCGGCAACGTGGCCCAGTGGTCCGTCGACCCGGACCGCGCCGTCCTGCTGGTGCACGACATGCAGCGCTACTTCCTGCGGCCCCTGCCCGACGGCCTGCGGGAGGAACTCGTGGACAACGCCCGGCAGGTGCGCGAGCACTGCGCGGGGCTCGGCATGCCGGTGGCGTACACGGCGCAGCCCGGCGGCATGACCGACGAACAGCGGGGCCTGCTGAAGGACTTCTGGGGCCCGGGCATGCGCACCGCCCCCGCCGACCGGCAGGTCGTCGACGAACTGGCCCCGGCCCCCGGCGACTGGCAGCTCACCAAGTGGCGTTACAGCGCCTTCTTCCGCTCCGACCTGCTGGAGCGGATGCGCGCCGCCGGCCGGGACCAGCTGGTGCTGTGCGGCGTGTACGCCCACGTCGGCGTACTGATGACCGCCGTCGAGGCGTTCACCCACGACATCCAGCCGTTCCTGGTGGCCGACGCCGTGGCCGACTTCTCCGAGCACCACCACCGGCTGGCCCTGGAGTACGCGGCGCAGCGCTGCGCCGTCGTCGTCACCACCAAGGAGGTCCTGGCATGACCGGCACCGCGAGCGGCGACCTGCTCGGCCGGATCCTGGGCGACCGGCCACCGGCCGCGTACGCCCTGCTGCACCGCCCCGAGACGACGGGTCCGGGCGTGCTGGACGTCGTCGTCGGCGAGACGGCCGAGCCGCGCACCCTCGCCGAACTGCCCCTGCCCGACGCCGCGGAGACGTCCGGCGGTCCCCGCCACGAGGTCCTGGCCCTCGTGCCCTACCGGCAGATCGCCGAGCGCGGATTCGACTGCCCCGACGACGGCACGCCGCTGCTGGCCATGGCCGTCACCGCTCAGGCCACCGTGCCCGTCGCCGAGGCGCTGACCCGGATCCCCGACCTGCCCGTGGAGCTGTCCGGCGGCCGCTTCGACGTCCCGGACGAGGAGTACGCCGCCACCGTCCGCCGGGTCGTCAAGGACGAGATCGGCACCGGGGAGGGCGCCAACTTCGTCATCAAGCGCACCTACACCGCCGACATCACCGGCTACACCCCGCGGCACGCGCTGGCGGTGTTCCGGCGCCTGCTGCAACGCGAGAGCGGCGCCTACTGGACGTTCCTGGTGCACACCGGCTCGCGCACGCTCGTCGGCGCCACTCCCGAGCGGCACATCAGCCTGCGCGCGGGCCGGGCGGTGATGAACCCGATCAGCGGCACCTACCGCTACCCGTCCACCGGCCCGGCGCTGCCGGAGGTGCTCGACTTCCTCGCCGACCGCAAGGAGGCCGACGAGCTGTACATGGTCGTGGACGAGGAACTGAAGATGATGGCCCGGATCTGCGAGGAGGGCGGCCGGGTGGTCGGGCCGTACCTCAAGGAGATGGCGCGCCTCGCCCACACCGAGTACTTCATCGAGGGGCACAGCACGCGCGACCCGCGCGACATCCTGCGCGAGACGCTCTTCGCCCCGACCGTCACCGGCAGCCCGCTGGAGAACGCCTGCCGGGTCATCAACCGGTACGAACCCGAGGGGCGCGGCTACTACAGCGGGGTCGTCGCGCTGATCGGCCGGGACGAGCACGGCGGGCGGGCCCTGGACTCCTCCATCCTGATCCGTACCGCCGACATCGACGCGACCGGCCGGCTGCGGATCGGCGTCGGCGCCACGCTCGTCCGGCACTCCGACCCGGAGAGCGAGGTCGCCGAGACCGCGGCGAAGGCGGCGGGTCTGCTCTCGGCCTTCGAGAGCAACGGGCCGGCCCGCTTCGCGGACCATCCGCAGGTCCGGTCGGCGCTGGAGCAGCGCAACGCCACCCTCGCCGGCTTCTGGCTGGCCGGTCGTGGCTCCGGGGCGCGGCCCGGTCCGGAGCTGGGCGGACGCCGCGTGCTGGTCGTGGACGCCGAGGACACGTTCACCTCCATGCTCGACCACCAACTGCGGTCCCTGGGACTGCGGGTGACGGTCCGCCGCTTCGACGAGCCCTACTCCACGGACGGCTACGACCTCGTGGTGATGGGGCCCGGCCCGGGCGATCCGCGCGACGTCGAGCACCCGAAGATCGCCCACCTGCGTGCCACGGTGCGCACCCTGCTCGACGAGCGGCGTCCGTTCCTCGCCGTCTGCCTCAGCCACCAGACGCTGTGCACGCTGCTCGGTTTCCCGCTGGTGCGCCGGGCGGTGCCCAACCAGGGCGTGCAGCGGGAGATCGACCTGTTCGGGGCCCGGGAACGGGTCGGGTTCTACAACACGTTCGCCGCCCGCGCCGAGGAGGACAAGGCCGAGTGCGAGGGGGTGGGCGTGGTGGAGGTCAGCCGCGATGCCGACACCGGTGAGGTGCACGCGCTGCGCGGCCCGCACTTCGCGTCGATGCAGTTCCACCCCGAGTCGGTGCTCACCCAGGACGGCGTGCGCATCGTCGGCGACCTCCTCAGGGAGGTCCTCCCCCACACGACGGGAAAGGAGCGCGGCACCGTTGAGCAGGTTGCGCTGGCTGACCGCGGGTGAGTCCCACGGCCCGGCACTCGTGGCGACGCTGGAGGGCCTCCCCGCCGGCGTGCCGGTCACCACGGACATGGTCGCGGACCATCTCGCGAGGCGGCGGCTGGGCCACGGTCGCGGTGCCCGGATGACGTTCGAACGCGACGAGGTCACCTTCCTCGGCGGCGTCCGGCACGGCCTCACGCTCGGCTCCCCGGTCGCGGTCATGGTGGGCAACACCGAGTGGCCCAAGTGGGAGCAGGTCATGGCGGCCGACCCGGTCGACCCCGACATCCTCCGGGGACTGGCCCGCAACGCCCCGCTGACCCGCCCGCGTCCCGGCCACGCCGACCTCGCCGGCATGCAGAAGTACGGCTTCGACGAGGCCCGCCCCGTCCTGGAGCGCGCCTCCGCCCGTGAGACGGCCGCCCGGGTGGCACTCGGCGCGGTGGCCCGCTCGTACCTGAGGGAGACCACCGGAGTCGAGATCGTCAGCCATGTCGTGGAGCTGGCCTCGGCCAAGGCGCCCGAGGGCGTGTACCCGACGCCGGCGGACGTGGAGCGGCTGGACGCGGATCCCGTGCGCTGTCTGGACGCGGACGCGTCGAAGGCGATGGTCGCCGAGATCGACCAGGCCCACAAGGACGGCGACACCCTCGGGGGTGTGGTGGAGATCCTGGCCTACGGCGTGCCCGTCGGCCTCGGCTCGCACGTGCACTGGGACCGCAGGCTCGACGCCCGGCTCGCCGGCGCGTTGATGGGCATCCAGGCCGTCAAGGGCGTCGAGGTGGGAGACGGTTTCGCGTTGGCGCGGGTGCCGGGTTCCGAGGCGCACGACGAGATCCTCCCGACCGGGGAGGGCGTCGGACGGGCCTCGGGCCGCTCCGGCGGCACGGAGGGCGGTCTGTCCACCGGTGAACTGCTGCGGGTGCGGGCCGCGATGAAGCCGATCGCGACCGTGCCCCGGGCGCTGCGGACGGTGGACGTCTCCACGGGCGAGGCCGCCCAGGCGCACCACCAGCGCTCGGACGTGTGCGCGGTCCCGGCGGCCGGAATCGTGGCCGAGGCGATGGTGGCGCTGGTGCTGGCGGACGCGGTGGCGGAGAAGTTCGGCGGCGACAGCGTCGCCGAGACCCGCCGCAACGTCGCCTCGTACCTCGACCACCTCGTCGTCCGATGAGCGGGCCGCTGGTCGTGCTGGTCGGCCCGATGGGCGTGGGCAAGTCCACCGTCGGGCGCCTGCTGGCCGAGCGGCTCGGCGTCGCCTACCGGGACACCGACGAGGACATCGTCGCCGAACAGGGCCGGACCATCGCCGAGATCTTCGCCGACGACGGCGAGTGCGCCTTCCGGGCGATCGAGGCGCGGGCGGTGGCCCGGGCCCTGGCCGGGCACGACGGTGTGCTCGCGCTGGGCGGCGGGGCGGTCCTCGATCCGCGGACCCGGGCCCTGCTGTCCGGGCGGCCGGTGGTCTTCCTCGACGCCGACGCCGGCGAGGCGGTGCGGCGGATCGGCCGGGACCCCGGCCGGCCGCTGCTGGCGGGTGATCCGCACCGGCGGTGGCGTGCGCTGGCCGCGGCACGCCGTCCGCTCTACACGGAGGTCGCCCGGGCGGTCGTCGACACCGGCGGGCGCACCCCGGAGGGGGTCGTGGAGGCCGTGCTGGCGGCGCTGGCCCCGCGGGAGGCGAAGGCCTGAAGTCCTCACAGGAGAGCTCCCCGCCCTGAGGGCGGGGAGCTCTCCTGCGGTGGGGGGCCGTCACCCCCGGGCGGCGAGGAAGTCGTGCAGCAGCCGTTCTTCCTCGGCGGTGAGCGGCAGCCCGAACGTGGTGCGCACGGCGTCGACGGTCTCGTGCGGGCGCAGGAGGCGCACGCGCTGCTCGCCGCCGCGGTACTCGGTCATGAACTCGTTGTTCTTGAGCCGGTACCGCTCCTCGTCGTTGGCCCGCTGCACCACGAGCTGCCCGACGAAGGGCGAGCCGGGGCGGGTGGAGCTGACGTAGTGGGCGGCCTGGAAGTCGACGGCGTACTGGGGTTCGGTGCGGAAGGCGTAGATGTCGAACCAGCCTTCGGGCCGCCGGTACTGCAGGAGCCAGTGGCCGTCCTCGGTCGTCAGCCGCCATGACCAGCCGGCGACGGTGCTCTCCGCTTCGGGCCGCAGGGCGATGGGTTCGATGAGCGCGGCGTAGCCGTAGCCGGGGTCGGCCAGCCACACGGCGTCGTCCGCCCGCACCAGCAGGGCCGTGTGGGAGCGGAACCGGCGCTTGCCGCTGCCCTCGCGGATGCGGACCAGGAGCCGCGTGACGGGGAAGCCGAAGCGGTCCAGCGCGGCGGCGAACAGCAGGTTCGTCTCGTAGCAGTATCCGCCGCGGCCCGCCTGGACGATCTTGCGCTGGACGGCGTCGATGTCGAGGGAGACCGTGCGCCCCAGGGCGATGTCGACGTTCTCGAAGCAGACGGAGTCCCGATGGGCGCGGTGCAGGGCGCGGAGCGCCGCGAGGGAGGTCTCGCGCGGCCCCCGGTAGCCGATGCGGGCGAGATAGGCGTCGAGGTCGAGCCGTTCGCTGCCCCACTCCGGGGAGTCGTCGACCACGAGGGGCAGGCCTGAGGTGTCCATGAGCGTCCTTCCGCCGGTGCGAGAGGGGGGTCGGATCGCACGGCGGTGCGGCGCGCGGCCCGTCCGGGTGCCGCGCGCCGCACGCCGCGCCGGTGGGAGTGTCACCACTCCACGCGGACGTCGTACTCCTTCACCCACGCGTCGAACTCGACCAGGCGCTCCATCACGGCCCGCATGCCCCACAGGCCGCCGAGGCCGGCGTAGGACTCGACGGGCTTGTCCAGCAGCTTGCGGATGCCCTCGGCCGGCACGAGGCCGAGCACGGGGGAGCCGTCGAGCAGGGCCTCGACCTTGGCGCGCAGGGCCCGCACGTACTCCACGTCCTGGGTGGACGGGTAGGGGCTCTTCTTGCGCTCCAGCACCGACTCGGGCAGGACGTGGCTCGCGGCGGCGCGCAGCAGGCTCTTCTCACGGCCGTCGAAGGTCTTCATGGCCCACGGCACGTTGAAGACGTACTCCACCAGCCGGTGGTCCGTGAACGGCACCCGCACCTCCAGGCTCGCGGCCATGCTGATGCGGTCCTTGCGGTCCAGCAGGAAGTTCTCCCAGCGGCTGATGTTGAGGTACGACAGCTCCCGCATCCGCGCCTCGTCGGCGGACTCGCCCTCCAGGCGCGGCACTTCGGCGAGCGCCTCGGCGTACCGCTTGGCGACGTACTCGTCGAGGCCGAGCCGGTCCCAGAGGCCGATCTCCTTCATGGTGTCCAGGCCGCCGAGCCGGCGCCAGGCGTCGTACCAGGGGAAGGTGTCGCCCTCCACGGCCTCCTTGTCGAAGAACCAGTTGTAGCCGCCGAAGAGTTCGTCCGCGGTCTCGCCGGACAGGGCGACCGTCACCTGCTCCTTGAGGGCCTTGCACAGGTGGTAGAGGGAGTGCTCCATGTCGCCGGTGGAGATGGGCAGGTCCTGGGCGCGCAGGACCCGCATGCGCACGTCCTCGTCGAGGACGTGGTGGTTCTCCAGCTCGACGATGACGTGCTCGGCGCCGGAGCGGCGGGCGACGTCCACGGCGTACGGCGTGTCCGGGTCCATCCAGATGCCGTTGCCGCGGAAGTTCTCCTCGTTGTTCTTGAAGTCGATGGAGAAGGCCTTGATGCGCTCCTGCTTGCCCTGGTCGCGGAAGACCTTCGCGGCGAGCGCGGTGATGGCGCTGGAGTCGAGGCCGCCGGAGAGCAGGGTGCCCACCTTGACGTCGGCGACGAGCTGGCGTTCGACGATGTCCTCGAGGAGTTCGCGGATCCGCGTGATGGTGGTGTCGAGGTCGTCGGTGTGCGGGCGGGCCTCGAGCTGCCAGTAGGTGCGGGTGGTGTGGCCGCCGCGGTGGAAGCGCACGACGGTGCCGGGCACCACCTCGTGCATGCCCTTGAAGACGGCGTGGCCGGGGGTGTTGATGATGGCGAAGATCTCCGCCAGGCCCTCGCGGTCGACGACCGCCTCCGCGTCGGGGTGCGCCAGGATGGCCTTGGCCTCGGAGCCGAACAGCACGCCGTCGGGCGTCGGGTAGTAGAAGAGGGGCTTGACGCCCATGCGGTCGCGGACGAGGAGGAGTTCCTCGGTGCGCGGGTCCCACAGGGCGAGGGCGTACATGCCGTTGAGGCGTTCGGCGAAGTGCTCGCCCCACTCCAGGTAGGCGTGCAGGACGACCTCCGTGTCGCTGGAGGTGCGGAAGTCGTGGCCGAGACCGACGAGTTCCTCCTTCAGCTCGCGGTAGTTGTACACCTCGCCGGTGTAGACGAGGACGGGGAGCCCGTCGCCCTCACCGGTGACGTGCATGGGCTGGCGGCCGCCCTCCAGGTCGATGATGGAGAGCCGGCGATGCCCGAGGACCGCGTGCGGTGAGATCCACACCCCGCGGTCGTCCGGGCCCCGGCACGCCAGCGTCTCCGTCATGGCCGACGCCGTCCCGCCGTGTACCGACAGATCGTGGTCGTAGGCGACCCAGCCTGCGAGTCCGCACATCGAAGTCCCAGTCCTTTCGTTTCCTTATGTGGTCGGGGCGGGGGATGGAGTGGTGCTCAGGGCCGCGGCACCCAGCCGGCCCGGTCCCAGTAGGTCAGGTGGGGCCGGGCCGACACCGTGCCGACCCGCGCCACCCGCTCGCCGCCGAGGACCATCACGGTGGGCCGGTCCGGGCTGAACACCGGCCAGGCGGGGGCGTGTGCGCTGCTCGGTGTCCCGCCGCGGGCGAAGGCCGCCACCAGGTCGATCAGCGTGTCCGAGATCCGCCGCTCCAGTGGTCCGTCCCCGTAGGCGGGTGCGTTGACCGGCAGCGCGAACGTGCCGAAGAGGAACTTCGCGACGGCCTCGTGCGGGGTGGTGCCGGCGTACGGCGGCCTGAGCGGGTGGGCGAACTCCATCAGGTACTGCGGCGAGGCGGCGGGGTCGCGTTCGCGGGCGTGCCGTTCAGCCAGCCGCACGATCTGGTAACGGAACAGCCCGTCGCCCCACACCTGTGTCCACACCGACACCGGGTCCCGGGGCAGGCCCTCCTCCTCGGACGCCCGCCGGTAGTGGGCGACGCAGTCGTCCACCTGCTCGTCGGTGACCTTGACGGCGCCCTTCTCGAGGACCTCCCGGACGGCGGCGCGCAGTCCGGTGTCGTCGGCCGGGTGCGGGCCGGGGTAGGGGTATCCGGGGCCGGTGGTGAAGAAGGAGCCCTCGGTGCGGCAGTAGATGGGCATCATCGGGATGCGCGGGGTGGGCAGGGCGTGGTCGTAGCCGCGCATCCACCGCCCGTCGACGACCGGGCCGCGGTATTCGCGTGCGCCCTGCACGAACCGCTCGGTGGGGCTGCCCGCGTACACCTCGTCGAAGGCGTCCCGCAGTGCGGCGGCCGGTACGGCGCGCAGGCCCGGCACGGTGGTGCCGAAGCGGCGCGCCAGATGCCGGTAGACCTCGCGGGCCTCGCTGGACGTGGTGGAACTGGCCGGTTCCCACACGTGCTTGACGCTGATCGGGATGATCCGCTTGATGACGCCCCGCAGCTCGGGCAGCAGGGCGAGCTGCCAGGTGCTGGAGCCGCCCGCCGAGGTGCCGCAGACGGTGATGTTGTCCGGGTCGCCGCCGAACGCGGCGGCGTTGTCGCGGACCCAGCGCACCAGCGCGGCCTGGTCCTGCAGGCCCCAGTTGGCGCAGGAGCCCGTACCCGGATCGGTGAGGTCCTCGTGCAGGCCCCAGCCGAACACGCCGAGGCGGTAGTTGAAGTTGACGACGACCATGCGGCCGTGGACGGCGGTGCGGGCGCCGTCGTAGTCGGGCTCGCTGCCCGCGCCGAGCATCCAGCCGCCGCCGTGGATGTAGACGAGGACCGGCAGACGGCCCGCCACGTCCGGGGTCCACACGTTGGCGTAGAGGCTGTCCTCGCTGCTGTCGGGCAGGTAGTCGCCCTGCAGGGAGGGGGCCGCGAAGGCGGTGGCGTCCCGTACGCCCTGCCACGGCTCGGGCGGCCGGGGCGAGGAGAACCGCAGCGGGCCCACCGGCGGGGCCGCGTAGGGCACGCCCCGGAAGACGGTCAGTCCGTCGGCCCGCTCTCCGGCCACTCGTCCCGCCGTCGTCCGGACGACCACTGTGCGACTGGGCATCGGGTGAACCTCATTTCCCGCCTCGGCGTTGTCGGGGGCGGCGCGGCGCGCACCATGGGGCCACAGTGATCGTCGCCCCGGTGCCGGGCCGGCCGCCAACCTCCGGTCACTACTCCGTCAAGTCAGGCCGCGTCCGCCGCGCGGTGCGGGGGCGGCGGGCCGCCGGGGCCCGGTGCGGACAGCAACAGGTCGGGCGGGGCGGTCAGTTCGCGGCCGGTGAGGGCGCGCAGGGTGCGATAGGCGGTGGCGTCGCCGGCGAGCACACCACCGCGCAGGACCCGCCCCTCGGGGTCGAGGACGAGCTTGGCGTAGGTGCCGGCCGTGTCGTCGCGCAGGACGTACTCCAGGGCTCCCTCGGTCTCGGCGTGGGCGTCGCCGAAGCTGGCCACGTCGACGCCGAGGAGTTTGAGCTTGGCGGCCGTGTCGGGGTCGGCGAAGGGGACCGTGGGGCGGTCGAGCAGCCGGTCGGCGACGAGTTCGGCCATCCGGTAGCCGGGGGCGACAAGACCGTAGGTGCGGCCCCGGACGGCCGCGCACTCGCCGACGGCCCAGATGTGCGGGTCCTCGGTGCGGCACAGGTCGTCGACGAGGAAGCCGCCGCGTCCTCCCGTGGCGAGTCCGGCGGGTCCGGCCAGTTCGTCGCGGGGGCGCACGCCCGCGGAGAACACCACCAGCCGGGCGTCGAGCGCGGTGCCGTCGGTGAGGGTGACCCCGCCGACCCGGCCGTCGGCGGCCGGGTGGATCTCACGGACGGCGGTGCCGCAGTGCACCCGCAGTCCGAGACCGGTGACGAGCCGGGTGAGCACACGTGCTCCCCCGTCGTCGAGCTGCACCGGCATCAGACGCGGCGCGAGTTCCACGACGTGGGGGCGGACGCCGAGCAGCCGCAGCGCGTTGGCGGCCTCCAGGCCGAGCAGGCCCCCGCCGACCACGACACCGGGGAGGCCCTCGCGTGCCGCCTCGCGCAGTGCGTCGAGGTCGTCGAAGGTGCGGTAGACGAAGCAGCCGGGCAGGTCGCGCCCCGGGACGGGCGGCACGAACGGCCGGGATCCGGTGGCCAGTACGAGGGCGTCGTAGCGGGTGACGGTGCCGTCGGCGGTGGTGACCGTGCGGGCCCGCCGGTCGATGCCGGTCACCGGGGCGGCCGTGCGCAGCTCCACCAGGGGGTCGGTGAGGAAGGCGCGGTCCGCGAGGGTGAGGTCGGCGGCGCTCCTGCCCTCCAGGTAGGACGACAGGGCGACCCGGTTGTAGGCGGGGCGGGGCTCCTCGGCCAGGACGACGGCACGCCAGGCGCCGTGCCGGTCGTGGGCCCTCAGGTGCTCGACGAGGCGGTGGCCGGTCATGCCGTGTCCGACGACCACCAGGGTGCGCGGGGTGCGGGTCATGGGGCGCTGTTCCCTCCGGTCGCCGAGGCGAGGACCCTGCGCACGTCGTCCGCGCAGCCTCCGCAGCCGGTGGTGGCGCGGGTCGCGGCGGCGATCCCCGTCAGGTCGCGGGCACCGGCGCGCCAGGCGCGCAGCAGGTCGGCCTTGGTGACGTGGTTGCAGTGGCAGAGCACCGCCGCGTCCGGCAGTTCGACGCGGGCGGGGGTGGCGCCGGCCGCGGCGCCCAGCAGCAGAGCGAACCGGTCGGACGGCACCGGCAGGTCGCGCGCGTACAGCTGGGCGAGCGCGGCGGCGGCGCGCGGCAGGCCGATGAGGACCGCGCCCGCGACGCGGTCCCCGTCGAGGGCGAGCGCCGCGTGGCGGCCCCGGGCCGGGTCGGACAGGGTGATGCGCCGGGTGGCGCCCGGCGGGTCGGGCGGGCCGAGGCAGGCCAGGTCGAGGCCGGGCGCCCGCAGCCGCAGCGCGGGCCGGCCGGCGCGGTGGTGCGTGTCGTGACCGGCGAGGATCCGGGCGAGGCTCTCCGCCTGTTCCCAGGCGGTGCCGACGTGTCCGGGCACCTCGCCGCCGGACTCCGCGCAGTCGCCCAGGGCGTGGATCCGCGGATCGGTGGTGCGCAGGTGCCGGTCGACGACGATGCCCGTGCGGACGGCCAGTCCGGCGCGCCGGGCGAGCGCGGTCTCGGGTTCGACGCCGGTGCACAGCGCGAGCGCGTCGGCCCGCAGGACCTCGCCGTCGTCGAGGACCAGCTTGCCGGGCCGGTACTCCACGGCGGCGCGCCCCGTGCGCAGGCGGGCGCCGGCGGAGCGCAGCCGGCTCGCGAGCAGGGCGCCGGCCGTGTCGTCGAGCCGGTCGTGCATCGGGTGCGGCCCGGGGTGCACGAGGGTGACGTCGCGGCCGGCGCGCAGCAGCGCGAGGGTGGTCTCGGTGCCGAGCACACCGCCGCCGAGCACCACCACGGGCCCGTCCGCGAGCCGTTCGGCGTCGTCGGCGGTGCGCAGGGTGGTGACGCCCTCGGTGAGCCGGCCGTCCGCGGTGCGTACGCCGGTCAGCCGCGGGATCCTCGGCCGGGCGCCCGTGGCGAGCACCAGCCGGTCGTAGCGGAAGGTCTCGCCGCTGTCGGTGCGCACCAGGCGGCGGGCGCGGTCGACGGCGGTGGCGGTGACGCCGGACCTGACGCGCACGCCGTCGGGCGGGGCGGGCAGTTCCAGGTCCCCGGCGGTGAGGGTGCCGTCGAGGACGGAGGTGAGCAGCACCCGGTTGTAGGCCGGCCGCGGCTCCGCTCCGAGGACGGTGACCGGGCCGCGGTGTCCGTGCGCCCGCAGCCGCTCGACGAGCCGGTGCGCCGCGGGTCCGTGGCCGACGACGAGGACGTGGTGCGTGGCGGTCATGGCGGGCCTCACGGTGCGTCGGAGCCGGGTTCGATCCGCACGGCGCAGACCTTGAACTCGGGCATCCTGCTGCGGGGGTCGAGGGCGGTGCCGGTGATCAGGTTGGCCCGGCCGGCGCCGGGGTGGTGGAACGGCAGGAACACCGTGTCCGTGCGCATGCTGCCGACCAGCCTGACCCGCGCGACCGTGGTGCCGCGGGCCGAGGTGACGCGGGCCGTGCCGCCCTCGCGCAGACCCGCGCGTGCGGCGGTGTCGGGGTGGATCTCGACGTACGGCTCGGGGACGGCGTCGTTCAGCTCGGGCACGCGGCGGGTCTGCGCGCCGGACTGGTAGTGGGCGAGGACCCGGCCGGTGGTGGCGTACAGGGGGTGGTCGGCGTCGGGCGTCTCGGCCGGGTCGCGGTGGTCGACCTCGGCGAACCGGGCGCGGCCGTCCGGGGTGGCGAAGCCGTCGAGGAAGAGGCGGGGCGTGCCGGGGTGCGGCTGCCCGCCGGGGCGTTCGGGGCAGGGCCAGTACAGGGCCTCCCCCGCGTCCAGCCGCTCGTAGGTGATGCCGGAGTAGTCGGCCGTGCCGCCGCGGGAGGCGCGCCGCAGTTCGTCGAAGACCTGGCGGGGCGACGTCGGGTAGCGGTGGGCCGGTTCGCCGAGCCGGACCGCGAGGCCGTGCAGGACCTCCAGGTCGGTGCGCACGCCCTCCGGCGGGGGCAGCAGCCGGCGGCGGCGCAGCACCCTGCCCTCCAGGTTCGTCAGGCTGCCCTCCTCCTCGGCCCACTGCGCGACCGGGAGGACGACGTCGGCGGTCCGCGCGGTCTCCGAGGGCACGAAGTCGGCCACCACCAGCAGGTCGAGGGCGGCCAGCCGGTCGGCGACATGGGCGGAGTGGGGCGCGGACACCAGGGGGTTGGAGCCGAACACCAGCAGGGCGCGCGGGCCGCCCTCGGTGCCGAGCGCGTCGAGCAGTTCGTAGGCGCTGCGGCCGGGGCCGGGCAGGGCGTCCGGTGTGGTGCCCCAGACCCGGGCGACGTGGGCCCGCGCCTCCGGGTCGGTGATCATGCGGTAGCCGGGGAGCTGGTCGGCCTTCTGCCCGTGCTCGCGGCCGCCCTGGCCGTTGCCCTGTCCGGTCAGGCAGCCGTAGCCGCTGCCGGCGACGCCGGGCAGGCCCAGGGCGAGGGCGAGGTTGATGAAGGCCGCGGCGGTGTCGGCGCCCTTGCTGTGCTGCTCGGCGCCCCGTCCGGTCAGCACGTACGCCCGGCGCGCCTCGCCCAGCAGTTCCACGGCGGCGCGCTGTTCGGCGACGGGGACGCCGGTGACCTGTTCGACGCGCTCGGGCCACCAGGTGACGGCGCGCCGCCAGGCCGCGTCGAAGCCGGTGGTGCGCTCCTGGACGTACTCCTTGTCGCACCAGCCGTCGCTCACGGCGATGTGCAGCAGCCCCAGCGCCAGCGCGAGGTCGGTGCCGGGCACCGGCTGCAGGTGCAGGGCGGCCCGTTCGGCGGTCTTGGTGCGGCGCGGGTCGATGACGATCAGGTCCGCCTTGCGCAGGTGCCGCATCAGCGGGGGCATGGTCTCGGCGGGGTTGGCGCCGGCGAGCAGGATCGTGTCCGCCGCGCCGAGGTCGGCGACGGGGAACGGCAGTCCGCGGTCCAGGCCGAAGGCGGCGTTGCCGGCCGCGGCGGCCGAGGACATGCAGAACCGGCCGTTGTAGTCGATCTGGCTGGTGCCGAGGGCGAGCCGGGCGAACTTGCCCAGCAGGTAGGCCTTCTCGTTGGTGAGGCCGCCCCCGCCGAACACGGCGAGCGCGTCCGGGCCGTGCTCGTCGCGGATGCGCCGCAGCCGTGTGGCGACCGTGTCCAGGGCGGTGTCCCAGCCGGCCGGGGCGAGACGGCCGTCCGGGCCCCGCAGCAGCGGCCGGCGCAGCCGGTCCGGGACGTCGAGCACCGCGGGCGCGGTCCAGCCCTTCTGGCACAGACTGCCGTCGTTGACGGGGAAGTCGGAGGGTTCCACCACGGTTCCCGAGGCGCCGTGGCCGAGGCGGGTGCCGCACTGCAGGGCGCAGTACGGGCAGTGCGTGGCCACGCTCGTGCGCGGCGCGCGGTCAGGCACGGGTGACCTCCGAGGACTCGGCGGCCCCGTGTCCGGCCGGCCGCGCCCGCCGCACGTCGTCCGCCGGGGCGCCGTGCGGGGTGCGCAGGTAGACCAGCAGCGTGACGGCCACGCACACCGCGTAGAAGGCGAGGAAGAACCAGAAGGCCGGCTCGCCCGTGCCGCGGCTGCCGTAGGACGCCCGGAAGGCCAGGTTGACGACGACGCCGCCGAGCGCGCCGACGGCGCCCGCGATGCCGATGACCGCGCCCGTCAGGCGGCGGGCCCGGGCGAAGGCCTCGGTCGCGTCGTGTCCCGCGGTGACGGCGGCCTCCGCCTGCCCGGCGAAGACGACCGGGATCAGCTTGTACGTGGAGCCGTTGCCCAGGCCGCTGAGCACGAACAGCACCGTGAAGACGGCGACGAACAGCGACTGCGACCGCTGGGCCGAGGCCACCAGCAGCCCGAGCGTGCCGGCGCCCATGGCCAGGAAGTTCACCAAGGTGACCCGGGCGCCTCCCCAGCGGTCGGCGAGCCGGCCGCCGAGCGGGCGGGACAGCGAGCCGAGCAGCGGCCCGAGGAAGGTGAGCCCGGCGGCCTCCAGCGGTGTCGCGCCGAACTGGTTCTGCAGCACGAGCCCGAAGGCGAAGCCGTACCCGATGAACGAGCCGAACGTGCCCAGGTACAGCAGCGAGATCCACCAGGTGTGCGGGTTGCCCACCGCCTCGCGCAGCGCGCCCGTCGAGGCCGGGCCGGTGTCGACGTTGTCCATGCCGAGCGCCGCCAGCACGGCGGCCAGGGCGATCAGCGGCAGGTAGGCGGCGATCACATAGGCGGGGTGGGTGTCGCCCGCGGTGGCGATGACCAGCAGGCCGACGAGCTGGACGACGGCGACGCCCAGGTTGCCGCCGCCGGCGTTGAGGCCGAGCGCCCAGCCCTGGTGACGCCGGGGGAAGAAGTGGGCGATGTTGGTGGTCGAGGAGGCGAAGTTGCCGCCGCCGACGCCCGCGGTCGCGGCGATGAGCAGGAACACCCACAGGGGTGTGCCGGGCCGCTGGACGAAGTACAGCGCCGGCAGCGCGGGCACGAACAGCAGGACCGAGCTGAACACGGTCCAGTTGCGCCCGCCGAAGCGGGTCACGGCGTAGCTGTAGGGCAGTCGCAGCAGCGCCCCCACCAGGGTGGGGGTGACCACCAGCAGGAACTTCTCGCTCGGGGCGAAGCCCAGGCCGATGGCCGGGGACATGAACAGCACCAGGACCGACCACATGCTCCAGATCGAGAACCCGATGTGCTCGGAGAGGACGGACAGGACGAGGTTGCGTCGGGCGACGTGCTTGCCGGTGCGCTCCCAGAACTCCTCGTCCTCCGGATCCCAGTGCTCGATCCGGCGTCGGGAGGCGCGCAGTGCCGTCATCGGGGGCAACTCCTCGGCTGGGGACGGCGGCCCGGAGGGTGGCGCCGGGCCGCCGTGCGGGGGGTGGCGTGGGCGCGGGCCCGCAGGGGGGACGGGCCCGCGCCCCGAAGAGGCGGCGGTGCGGGACGCGGGCGCTACGCGTCCGTCCGTTCCGCCTTGAGCAGCCGGGCCAGCTCCAGCCGCTTGATCTTGGTGGTGGCGGTCTGCGGCAGGTCGTCGAGCTTCCACTGCACGGGCTCCGCCATCGCGGGCAGACCGGCCACCGCGGACTTCCAGGCCGCCAGGTCGAGCGGCTTGTCGTCGCGGGTGCACACCACGGGCAGGGGCCTGCCGTCCTCGTCCGGGACGATGATGACCTCGACGAGCTCGGGTATCCGGGCGAAGAGGGTGTCCTCGATCTCCAGGGTGCTGTCGACGCCCTCGATCTCGTCGACCTCCCGGTCGAGCAGGTGCAGGCAGCCCCACTTGGTGCGGTAGCCCAGGTCGCCCATGCGCCACCACTCGCCGTCGGCCTGCTTCTCCCAGCGCTCGTGCTCGCCCAGGTAGGTGACGATCCGTCCGTCGGACCGCACCTCGATGTAGCCGGGGTTGGACTTGGTGGGCCGCTTGCCGTCCCGGCTGACCACCCGGACGCCCGTCATGCCGGGGAACGGGGAGCCCACGCAGCGGCCGTCGGCGTCCGCGCCGCGCTTCTTGGAGTAGGTGCGCCCGGCGATCGGGCCGACCTCGCTCTGCCCGTACATCTGCACGAACTGCGGCGACTCGCGTCGTGACGCCTTGAGCATCAGGTGCACGGTGCGCGGGTGGATGGCGTCGAAGGTGCTGCTGAAGTACTTCACGTTCGCCAGCGGCCGGCGCGGGTCGTCGACCAGCACCTCCCAGCGCAGGAACGTGTTGGGGTGCGCCTCTATCAGGCCCGGCGGGGCCTGGCGGAACACCTCGGCCACGACCTCCGGGTCGTCGTCCCGGAGGATGATCATGGGGTGTCCCTGGAGGATCGTGATGGGCATCGCGGTGAACATCCGCGAGTGCACGAACGACACGTGGATGGCCACCGGTTCGCTGCGGCCCACCAGGGAGGCCACCGTGCCCTGCGGGCGGTAACGGGCCTGGAAGGTGCGCCCGGTGTGCACCGCCAGCTTGGGCGTTCCGGTGGTGCCGGAGGTGTGGGTGACCAGCGTCGGGTGGTCCGGGGGCATGGTCACCGGCGCGACCCGGGCCGAGCCGGCCAGCGAGGCGAACGTGACGGCCTCGGCGTGGCTACCGGAGGCCAGGAGCACCCGCCGGGCCAGCCCGAAGATCTCGGCGGGCAGGTGGTGGTCCAGCTTGTCCTGGTCGGTCACCAGGTAGGGCCGGTCCACGCGGCGCACCAACTCGCACACGGTGGCGCCGTCGAGCTTCGGGGACAGCAGGACCGGGACGGCGCCGATCCTGGCCGTGGAGCAGGCCAGGAGCGTGATGTCGAACCCGTCGGTCTTGTGGACGACCACGCGCTCACCGGGCCGGACGCCGGCCGCCCACAGCCGGGAGGCCAGATCGTCGACGAGGTCGGCGACCTCCGTGAGCGTCATGCGGCGCCCGCGTTCCGGAGCGACGTCGAGATCATGGTCGAGAATCACGGGATTCGCCGGATGCCGGGCCGCGGCCCGGTCGAAGAGCGTGCCCAGCCGAATTCCCTTGTTTCCGATGCGCTGGAGAAACATCTGCCCACCCTCTCCTCCGCCGTGACTGTTCCGCAGCCGTGCGGCGGGCCGTTTGAATTCGGGCTCCCGTACGGATCAACGGGAATTTGTCACCGCTTTTCGATGACGTCCTTGATGCGCTTCAGCGTCGCGTCGAGGTCCTGCTCGAGCTTGGCGGTCCAGTCGGCCACGAAGCGCTTGCGGTCGTCCTCGTCGAGGTCGGCGACGATCTTGTGGATGCCGGCGGTGGCCCGGCCCATGCGGAAGTGGTGGGTGAGCACGCACCCGTCCTCGGCGGGCGCCATGTCGAAGCCCCAGATGCTCTCCTGGTCCTCGCGGGCGTGGGTGAGCATCATCCACTGGAAGGTGCGGCCGGGCTCGGCGGCGGTGATGCGGCACTCGGTGTGCCAGACGCCGCGCACCAGGGGCGCCCAGGCGACGACGTCCTCGCTGCGGAGGTTCTCGCCGCGGAAGACGGCGCCGACGGTGGACGGTTCGCCGGAGACCCACGTGCCGCCCCGGCATTCGGGGCTCCATTCGGCACTGCGCGGCAGATCGCTGACGACGGAGTAGACCTCGAGCGGGGTCGCGGAAATGTGAATGTCGGCCTTGAGCTCGAAGAGCGGCGAGGTGTCGATGATTGACTGAGTCATGTGCAGAATTCTGTCGGGGCTGCCCGGCGCCGGTCAAAGAGCGGCTTTCTCATTTGTCAGGTCCGAATTCCCGCATTTCACCGGCGCCGCGCGCCCCGCCCGGCTCAGGCCCCGTCGGCGACGCTCAGCACGAGTTTTCCGTGCACCTTGCCCTCCTCCAGCCGGCGGTGGGCCTCGGCGGCGTCGCTCAGGTGCAGCCGCTCGATCGCCCGGGGCCTCAGACGGCCGTCGGCGACCAGCCGGTTGACGGCGCTGGCGGCCTCGGCGAGCTCCTCGGCGGTGGCGTGCGAGATGGCGAAGCCGTGGATCGAGCGGTCCCTCAGGTACAGCGGCCCCACCGGCAGCACCGGCCGGGAGCGCAGTCCGGCGAGCAGCACGATCCGCCCCCGCCCGGCGAGCAGGTCCACCGCGGTCTCCAGGTCGTTGGTGCCGGCGGCGTCGAGGTAGAGGTCGGCGCCCGCCGGGGCGGCGGCGCGGATGCGCCCGGGCACGTCGGGGTCCCGGTAGTCGACGACGTGGTCGGCGCCGAGTCCGCGGCAGTACCCGGCGTCCCGCGCGGAGGCGACGGCCACGACCCGGGCGCCCGCCGCGGCGGCCATCACCACCAGGGCGCTCCCGACGTTCCCGCCCGCGCCGACCACGACGACGGTCTCGCCGGAGCGGAGCCGCCCGTGGGTGAACAGGCCGAGATAGGCGGTCGCGGCCGGATGGGCCAGCGCGACGGTCTCGAACGGGTCGGCGCCCTCCGGCAGGCGGTAGAGCCGGTCGACGGGCACCACCACCCGCTCGGCGGCGGCCCCCTGACGGCCGTCGTGGCCGAGGCTGTTGCACCACACCCGGTCGCCGGGCCGGAACCGGTGGACTCCGGTGCCGACCGCGGCGACGGTGCCGGTGAGGTCCCGGCCTATGACGAAGGGGAAGGTGAGCGGGGTGCGCCAGGCGCCCGAGCGCACGAAGGTGTCGACGTGGTTGACCGAGACGGCCGTGACGTCCACCAGGACGTCGGTCGGCCCCGGTTCCGGCGTGGGCTGATCACCGTAACGGATGACGTCCGGAGATCCGAGCTGTTCAATGTAGGCAGCACGCATCATGGTCACGGATTCTGGCAAAGAGGACCCGGCCTCGTCCGCGAGCGGCCCGGACGCCGTCGCGGATCTGTCAGATCGGAACCATCTCTGTCAGATCCGCCCCTTCAGACCAGGTTGAGACGGGCCAGTTCCCGCCGGGAGCCGACGCCCAGCTTGGGATAGGCCTTGTACAGATGGTGCTCGACGGTCCTGCGGCTGAGGAACAGCTGCGCGGCGATCTCCCGGCTGCTGTTGCCGTCCGCCGCCAGCCGGACCACCTGGAGCTCCTGCGGGGTCAGCCGGTCGAGGACGTTCTCCGCGGTGGCCTTGGCGCTCGTCGTCGCGTCACCCGCCGCCCGCAGCTCCGCACGCGCGCGTTCCGCCCAGGGCACGGCGCGCAGCCCTTCGAAGTCCTCCAGGGCGGACCGGAGCGTGTCACGGGCCTCGCTGCGGCGCCGGGCCCTGCGCAGCCACTCCCCGTACAGCAGCGCGGTACGGGCCCGCTCGAAGGGCCGCCGGCCCTGTCCGTGCAGCCGGACCGCCTCCCGGTAGTCCTCCTCGCGCCCGTCGACCAGCGCCCGGCACCGGTGGGCCACCGCCAGCGCCCACGGCTGCCGGCCGGCCCGCGCCCAGGCCTCGAAGGCGCGCATCGGCCGCTCGGCCCGCCCGGACTGCCCGAGCCGTACCGCGGCCTCCACCTGATCGGCGACGGTGGCCATGGCCATCGCCATGTGGCGCTGCGGCCCCGGACCGGCGGCGGTCTCCAGCCGGCCGAGGGCCGCCTCGTAGTCGCCGCGCGCCAGTTCCAGCAGGCTCAGGGCGCTCTCGCCGGCCACCCGGCCGACGTCGGGGACGTCCCGCACGAGGTCGCGGCAGCGCCGCTCGTCGCCCTCGATCGCCGCGATCCGGGCGGGAACGCCGCCCAGCCAGGCGACGCGCTCGCGCAGCCCGGTGTCGCGGGCGATCTCCACGGCCTCGGCCACCGACGCCTCGGCGTCCCGGTGGGCCCCGGCCAGCACCTGGCGTTCCGCCAGCAGGTGCAGGGCCTGGGGCAGGGCCCCGATGAGGCCCTGCGCGCGGCAGCGGGCCACCTCGGCCGCGGCCAGTTCCATGGCCGCGGCGTCGTCGCCGAGCAGGATCGCGCTGTGCAGGGCGCGCGTGCGCGCCGCGTCCGAGCCGTCCTGGCCGGCGGCGACGGCGCGCTCCAGCAGGGGCAGTCCGCGGGCGTAGTCGTCGTCGACGAGGTGGGCCATGCCCTCCACCATCGGGTCGGCCTCCCCGAGGGACGCCAGCCGCTCGGCGGCCTCCCGCACGGAGTCCGCGTCGCCGGCGAACCAGCCGTACGTGGCGCCGGTGCGGAGGATGGCGGGGCCGAGGCCGGGGCCGGCCGCGTGGGTCCGCAGCAGCAGGCGGGCGGCCTCCCGCCGCTCCCCCGACTCGAACATCACGGCGGCCCGTACGGGGGCGAGCCGGGCCAGGTCCTCCGGTTCGGGACTGGACCGCTCGGCCTGCTCGGCCAGGTCCCGGGCCTGGCCGGCGTGCCCGGCGTTCAGCGCGCAGGTCGCGGCGTCGGTGAGCCGGCGGACCTGGGCGCGGCGGTCGGGGGTGAGCCGGGCGGCCTGCTGGTGCAGGAGCGAGGCGGCGGCGTAGGCGCTGCGGTCGGCGGCCCGCTCGGCGGCGGCGACCAGTTCGGAGGCGACCTCGTCGTCCGGTGAGGTCGTGGCCAGCGGCAGATGGCGGGCCCGGCAGTCGGGGTCGTCCGCGGCGTCGGCCAGCGCCTGGTGGACGGCGATCCGCCGGGCCAGTACGGCTCCCTGGTAGGCGGCGGTCCCGATCAGCGGGTGGCGGAACACGACGGTGCTCTCGGTCACCTGGATCAGCCCCGCCCGCTCCGCGTCCTCCAGGTCCTCCAGACCCACGCCGAGCGTGCGGGCCGCCTTCATCTGCAGCGGCAGGTCGCCCCGCCCCTCGGCCGCGGCGAACAGCAGCGCCAGCCGCGTCTTCTCGGGGAGCGCGGCGATCTGGGTACGGTACGACGACAGCACCCGGTCGGCGACGGTCACGGGCGTGAAGCTGCCGGGGTCGTCACGGCGGGCGGCGCCGAACTCGATGAGCGCCAGCGGGTTCCCGGCGGACTCGGCGATGACCTGGTCCCGCAGGGCGGGCGGCAGTCCCAGGTCGGCGAGGAGACTCACCGCGTCGCCGGTGTCCAGCCGGGAGGGGCGCAGTTCGGTGAGCCCGGGGGCGGCGAACCCCTCGTCCCGGGTGGCGAACACCATGGCCACCTGCTCGGCGGCGAGCCGGCGGGCGGCGAAGAGGAGCGCGTCGGACGTGGCCTGATCCAGCCACTGGGCGTCGTCCACCAGGCACAGCAGCGGCCCCTGCTCGGCCAGGTCCGCCAGGAGCGTGAGCACGGCGAGACCGGTCAGGAACCTGTCCCGCGTCGGGGGGCGCGTCGCCCCGAGGACCGCCCGCAGGGCGTCCGCCTGGGGTTCGGGTAACCCGTCCAGCCGGTCCTGCACCGGCCACAGCAGCTGCACCAGCCCGCCGAAGGCCAGGTCAGCCTCAGGCTCGACCCCGGTGACCCGCAGGACCCGCATGCCCGACGCCGACGCCGACTGCGCCGTCCGGTCGAGCAGGGCCGTCTTCCCGATGCCCGCCTCACCGCGCAGGACCAGGGCACCGCTGCGTCCCTCGCGGGCCCCGGCGGTCAGTTCGTCGAGCGCCGCGAGCTCGGTGGACCTGCCGTACAGCACGTAGGTGCCCCCACTCCCGTGATGCGGCCCACCGGTAGGCGAGCCGTGCCGAGATACGTATCCGGTTTCAGAAATATTACTGATTCGGCCTGACCTCCCCCCTTCCTACGGTGTGGAACAAGCCGGTTCCCCGATGGAGGAGATCGTGAGTCACTTCTTCGAACCGCTGCCCCTGGGCAAGCTGACGCTGCCCAACCGGCTCGTCATGGCGCCGATGACGCGCAGCCGGGCCAAGGGCGGCGTACAGACCCCGCTGGCGGCCGAGTACTACGGACAGCGCGCCGGAGCGGGCCTCATCATCACCGAGGGCACGCAGCCCTGTGTGATCGGGCAGGGTTACATCGACACACCGGGCGTGCACACGCCCGAGCAGGTGGAGGCATGGCGTCGGGTGACCGACGCGGTGCACGAGCGGCAGGGCCGGATCTTCGTGCAGATCATGCACTCCGGCCGGATCGGGCACCCCAGCCTCTACCCCGACGGCGCACTGCCGCTGGCCCCCTCGGCGGTGGCCTCGGGCGGCCGGATGTACACGCCGGAGGGCATGCTGGACCACCCCACGCCCAAGGCCATGGACCTGGAGGACATCGCCCGGGCGGTGGAGGACCACATCGCGGCCGCCAAGTACGCGATGGAGGCCGGGTTCGACGGTGTGGAGCTGCACGGAGCCAACGGCTACCTGATCCACCAGTTCCTCGCCGACAACACCAACCTGCGCACCGACGCCTACGGCGGCAGCGTCGACAACCGCATCCGCTTCGCCGTCGAGGTCGCCCAGGCGGTCAGCGACGCGATCGGCCCGGAGCGGGTCGGCATCCGCCTCTCCCCCGCCAACACCACCAACGGCATCGAGGAGAGCGACTCCGCCGCGCTGTACGAGGCCCTGATCCGCGCCCTGGCGCCGCTCAGCCTCGCCTACGTCCACCTGATGGAGTTCGGCGGCCGTGACATCACGAAGCTGATCCGGCGCGAGTGGCCGGGCGTCCTGATCCTCAACCCGCACGCCACGGGCGAGGAGGCCGCGGTGACGCCCGAGGCCGCCGAGGCGGTCCTGGCGGAGGGCCTGTGCGACGCGGTGAGCATCGGCTCGCTGTGGCTCGCCAACCCCGACCTGCCCGCGCGGATCAAGGCCGGCGGCCCCTACAACACGCCCGACCCGGAGACCTTCTACGGAGGCGACCACCGGGGCTACACCGACTACCCGACGCTGGACGGCTGATCCCCCGGGCAGGCGGCAGCGGGGCTCCCGGTCGGCGCCCGGCCCGGCCCGCCCCGCCCCGCTCGCCTCCTGCCCCGATCCCCGACTCCCTGGCCCGGCCGGCGCCTTCTCCCCCGAAGGGCTGCACGCCGGACCGGGCCAGGGTGGTCCAGCGACGACCGACCGCTCAGGGAGCACCGATGAGCAACTCACTCGCCGAGTCCGGCGCCCAGGGTCCCGCCGCGCCGGGCAGGAAACCTCACGCAAGCGACACCCGCGGCCCGTTCCACGGACCCGCGGCCCTCTGGCTGGCCCTGATGGCCGGCCCCCTGTCCTTCGGTATCGCGGGCCCGGCCCTGGTCCTGGACGACGCCGCGCGGGACCTCGACGTCTCCACCGGCGCCGCCACCTGGACGGTGACCGCGTTCGGCTGGGGCATAGCCGTCGGGACGCCGCTGCTGGCCGGGCTGCTCGACCGCCGGGGAGCCCGGACCGCCCTCACCACGTGCGGTCTGCTCGTCCTGCTGGGGGCGGGCCTGGTGGCCGGCGTCCCCGTCCTGCCGGTGCTCGTCCTGGGCACCGCCCTGATGGGCCTCGGCACGGCCGGCCTCACGGCGACGGCCATGAGCCTGGCCGGCTCGCCCCGCGCCATGGGACTGGTCACCGCCTCGCTCGCCGTGGTGGGTTCGACGGCCCCGCTGGCCGGTTCCCTCGTCAACGACCTGCTGTCCTGGCAGGCCACCCTCGCGCTGCCCGTGCTGAGCGCCGTGGCCGTGCCGTTCGCCGTGGCCCGGTGCGCGCACGGCGCCCCGGTCACCCGGGAGCCGTTCGACCCGCTGGGCGCGGTGCTGCTGACCGCGCTGGTCACCGCGCTGGTGTTCGTACCCCACCAGCCCCTGGCCGCCGGGGTCTGCTCCGTCCTCGCCGCGGGGCTGCTCGCGGCCCAGGTGCGCGCACGGCCGCGGGGTTTCGTCCCCGCCGTCCTGCTCCGCAACCCGGGCTTCCTGGTCGCGGCCGGTCTCGCGCTGTGCCTGGCGGTGGTCAACTTCGGCATGATGTACGCGATTCCGGAGCGGCTGGAGGACCACACGTCGTGGTCCACCAGTGAGATCGGCGTCGCCATGGTGTGGCCGCTGCTGCTGGGCGGCGCCCTGTCCTGGTTCGTCGTGGCGGTCTCGGCGGCACGGGCGGGACGCCGGGTCGTGATCACCGCGCTGGTGGGTCTGGCCCTCGCGGGAGCGGTGCTGGCGGCCGTCGGCACCTCCCCCGCGGTCCTGCTGGCCGCTCAGGCCCTGACGTCGATCGCGGCCGCCTCGGGCCAGGGCGCGTTCGCGGTGCACGCCACCTCGGCCGTCCCCGACGCCGAACGCCCCCCGGCCATCGGCCTGTTCAACCTCGCGTATCTCCTCGGTGCCGCCTTCGGCCCCGCCATCGTCTCGCTCCTGTCGCTCTGACCTTCGACGGCCTCGATCCGGGCGTGCCGTCACACCCCTCGGGTGTGACGGCACGCACCCGTTTTCCGGAGTCTCACCGCATACGGCAACTGGCATACTCTCGAAGGGAATTCGCGGGGGTCAGCGGACCGTAGGCCCCCAGGCAACCTCACGGGGGAGAGGCTGTGGCTCTCGGTGCGCGGGCGCGGCTCGCGGAATGCACGCGGGTGGTGTCCTGTTGCACCCGGGGAGCTGTGGCCCGTGCGACTCGGCCTCGTGCACCGTCACTGCCAGCGCTGGGGAATCGAGACACCGGAGGACCTCGTGTCGGGGACGAAGGACGAAGCGGTGGCGGCTGTGCTGGCCCTGCTGGACCTCCTGGCCGGTGAAGGGTCGGCGAACCGGTTCGAAGCCGTGGTCGAGGAGGCGCGAAGACAGGGCGTGACCGGCGCCGACCTGCACACGGTGGAGCGCATCAAACGGCTGGCGCTGAACATCCAGGCCCGGCTCGAGCGCCGGCAGCAGCGGAGCGCCGCCCTCGCCACGCTCGTCGACACCGCCTCCGATCTGGCGAGCCCGCACACGGTCGAGGACACCCTCAAGATCATCACCCGCCGGGCGCGGCTGCTGCTCGGCGTCGACGTCTCGTGGGTCACCCTGCCCGCCGCCGAGGACGACGGGGCGTTACGGCTGCACTCGCTCGACGGTCACGTCACGATGCTCAACACGCAGCTCCGATTACCGGAGGGAGCCGGTCTCGCGGCCGCGGTACTGGCACACCGCGCGCCGCTGTGGACCTCCGACTACCTGACGGACGACAGTTTCCGGCACGCCGCCGAGCTCGATCAGTGGATCGACGCCGAGGGACTGCACGCCGTGCTCGCCGTGCCGTTGAGCCGCGGCACCGCCTTCGCCGGCTCGCTGCACGTGGCGGACCGCAGCGTGCGCCACTTCTCCGCGGACGAGATCGCGCTGACGAACATGCTCGCCGAGATCGGCGGTGTGGCGCTGTCACGGGCCGTGTACCTGGACGAGACGCTCGCGGAGATGTCGGCGCTGCGGGACCGGCTGTCGCGCGCCGAGGCGGACCTGGCCGACGCACGCGGGCTCACCGAGGCCCAAGGGGCGTTGCTCGCCCTGGTGCTCGACGGCTGTGCCCCGCAGCTGCTGGTGGAGGAGTGCCACGTCAGACTGGGGGCGCCGGTGCTGCTGTGCGGCCCGCAGGGTACGACGATCGCCGTGTCCGGTGATCTGTCCGGGCGCGGCGAGGAGTTCGCCCGCGCCGAGAAGGCCGCCGGTGTCCTGCTGGATCCCGCCCCCGTCCTCCTCCAGGACGGCATCTGGTCCGTGCCGGTCCTCGCCGGCAGTCACCACCTGGGCGCCTTGTACGTCCAGGCCGGTCCGGCCCTGACCGCCGGCGCCGCGGCACTGCTGCGGTACGCGGCGCGCGTCGTCGCGGTGCTGCTGTCCCTCCAGGAAGGCCAGGGCCCGGTGGACGGGCACGTCCGGGACGAACTGCTCGAAGACCTGCTGATCAGTGTGGTCCGCCCCCGGGAACTGCTGGAGCGGCGCGCCCGCCGGCTGGGCATCGGGCTCGACCAGCCGCACGTCGTCGTGATCGCCCGCGTCGAAGAGGGCGCGCGGGCACACGCGGTGAGCCGGGCATCGGCCTGCGCACGCCGTCTGAACGGGCTCCGGGCGACACACGAGAGCGACATCGTGCTGCTGCTGCCGGGCACCGACCCGGGCGCGGCCGCCCGGACGGTGCACGACGAGCTGTCGTCCCTGCCCGGCGGTCCGCCCACGGTCAGCGCTTCCGGACCCGTGTCGGACCCCGGAGCGGTCCTCCACGGGTACCGGGAAGCGGCACGCTGCCTGGACGCGATGACCGCCCTGGGCGCCGCGGGAACCTCCGCCTCGACCCACCAGCTGGGGTTCCTGGGGCTTCTGCTGTCGGATCACGTGGACGCCGACCGGTTCATCCAGAGCACCATAGGAGCCGTGCTCGACTACGACGAGCAGCGGCTGACGGAGCTGATCCGCACGCTGGACGCCTACTTCGACACCGGCGGCAGTCCCACGTACGCGGCCGAGCAACTCCACGTGCACCCCAACACCGTGGCCCGCCGGCTGGAGCGCATCGGTGAGCTGATCGGCCCGGACTGGCAGAAGCCGGAACGCGCCCTGGAGGTCCAGCTCGCGCTCCGCATGTCACGGATACGGCGTGTGCTGCGGGAACGCGACGAGTCGGCCGGGGATCAGGACGCATAACCCAGTTCGGCGTCGTCGGCGTCGCCCAGGGCCGCCAGGACGTGCGCGGCGGACGCGAGGGTGACGTGGCGGTGCCAGCCGCGGTAGGAGCGTCCGGCGAAGTCGCGGATCCCCACCTGGTCGGCTCCGTGGGCGAGGTCCTGGTCGACCCGGGAGAGCATTCCCCGCAACCGCATCAGGAACGCGGGCGGAACCGACGTCAGGTCGGTCAGCCACACCTCCCGCGGCCGGCGCCGGTCGTTGTTCCCCAGCCCCAGCAGCAGCAGGTCACCGTCCCCGCGGCCGGCCCGCCGGCCCGCGGCGGCGGGCAGCGCCACCCGTACCGCGGTGACGAGCCCGGAACACCTGACCGCCCCGTCGCCCGGCCACACCACCGGCCGTTGCAGGCCCCGGCTGGCGCTCATGATCTGGTGCACGGGCCTGGGGGTGGTGTCGAAGCCCTTCAGCGCGGGGTCCCGCACCGACAGCCGCAGGGAGTCGTCCACCCTGAGCATCATCTGCGTCCCCCGGTCGAGGAGTTGCGACACCGTCGAGGTGATGTCACCGCCGCGGGCGTCCATCACCAGAGGGCGGGACGGCAGTCGCCAGGCCGCCGTCTCCAGATAGGCCCGCAGCGAGCACTCACCGAGGGTCTCCGCCGACGCGTCGTCCGGTATGGACGCGCGGCGCCGACGGTCCTCGGCCAGCCAGGCCGGGGAGAGCTGGAGCCGCCAGTTGACCGGCACGCTCGCCTCCTCACCGACCGCCCATACGCCCACGGCCTGCTGGGCGTTGAGCATCTGCCCGTGCTCCGGGAAGAAGCGCCGCTCCACTCCGACGGAGTGCCGTCCCGCCTTGGGGATGACCATGGGCCGCACCACCCACGCCTGTGGCGGGACCACACTCACCGTGTACCAGGCCAGGGCCCGGCGCACCGGACCCCATTCCCAGCTCGAATCGCTGATGAAGTGGTGCAGGCTCTGCTCCGTCGCCTGTCCCCCGACAAGCGCGGCGATGTTGCGTATCGACTTGCGTCCCCTCACCTCCAGCAAACCACGTATGTAGTCCATGCCCTTGCGACGTTGATCGCTGCGGGGCAGGGAGGCGAACAGCCGTGAACACATCTCCGGCAGCGATACGTTGCACGGAGGTGCGTACGACAGCTCGTGCCTGGTCGGACTCTGCGCTTGGTCAGGGCTCAGTGCGACCACACTCATGGAACGGACTCTCCATCGGGAGTAGACGAAGACGGTCCGAAGGGCTGCCCGTCCACTGTGCGGCAGGCGGGGTTCCCGTCCCAGGTACACCGAGCACAGGACTTGTGACGGACGGCGGTGGCCGGGCCACCACCGCCTCCCTCTCCTCCGCGCGTCCCTGTCCCGGACGCACGGTCCGGACGGTGTCCGGACCACCGTCCCGGCCGGCCGGCATCTCCGCGGAGCCCGGCACCGGGCGACCTGACGAAGTAGCACCGGCATCGGGCGCCGGGCGCCGCACGCGCGTCACCATGGGATTTCCACGACGCGGCACACCTCGGGGACCCCGGTGTGGTCCCGCTACCAAGGAGGACACCATGAGCGCTGCCCCTGAACCCCGGCCCGTCACCGTCTGGTCGGATCTGGGGTGCCCCTGGGCCACCCTCGCCCTGCACACGCTGCGCACCGCGGCCCGGGAACGGGAGCAGGATCTCCTGATCGACCACCGGGCCTTCCCGCTGGAGTTGTTCAACCACCAGCCCACGCCCAAGTTCATCGTGGAGCCCGAGATCGTGGTGATCTCCGGGCACCGCCCCGACCTCGGCTGGCGTCCGTGGGCCGGGCGGGAGTACGACTACCCCTCGACGATGCTGCCCGCGATGGAAGCCGTCCAGGCCGCGAAGGACCCGTCCGTGGGCGGCCTGCGCGGCAGCGACGAACTGGACGCCGGACTGCGGCACGCGTTCTACGTCGAGAGCCGGTGCGTCAGCATTCCCTCCGAGATCCTCGACGTCGCCGCCGGGTGTGAGCACGTCGACGAAGAGGCCCTGGCCCGCGCTCTCGAACGCGGCGCCGGCCGCGCGGAGATCTACGCGCAGTTCCGCGTCGCCCAGGGGCCCGGCATCCAGGGCAGCCCTCACCTGTTCGCGCCCGGCGGGTACGCGGTCCACAACCCCGGTGCGCACGTCCGGTGGACGGGCGATCCCGGCAAGGGGGGCATGCCCCGCCTCGACCGCTACGACCCGTCGTGGGCGGAGGAACTGCTCGACCTGCTGGCCGAGGGGAGGCAGCCGGCCGATGCCTGAACGGGACCTCCGCGTCTCGACCGCCACGTACGACCGCTTGGCGGCGGCGGCCGCGGCGGAGGGCGTGACGGTGCGGGCCTACCTCGAGAGGCTGACGGAGTGGATCGCGCCCGGACGGCCCGGGCACCATGTGTCCGCAGCGAGGCCCGAAGCCGACCTGCGGCTGCTGTCGCTGGGCGTCGACGCACCGGGTGCGGACGGACGTCCCGATGCCCCGTCTACAGCGGCACACCGTTGGCGCGCAGCACCTCGCGCACGTCCAGAATGAGGGCGAAGACCTCGTGGTTGCGGTCCTCGCCCTGTTCGTCCCACGCCCGTTGCTCGGCCTCGACGGCCATGCGGTCCTCGGCGAACACCCGCTCGGTGAAGCGTCTGATGAGCGGCCAGGCGAGGTGCAGCGCGCCCGGGATCCCGGGCTTCTCGATCATGAGGAGGCCGTACGCGCGACACCGCCGCTGCTCGGCGTCCTCGGGCACGTACGCGGTCCACAGGCGGAAGGCCGGGCGTTCAGCGTTCTCCGGGAGCAGGTCGAGCGTCTGGTACGGGTAGTCCGTGCGGATGGTCATCAGGTCGGCGGAGTCGCCGCCCCCGAGGCCCTCGCCCGCCAGCAGGCCGGCACCGCGGTTCCGCTTGCCTCCGGCGTGGGTGAACAGGTACCTGGCCTCCACCGACCGCTCGCCGGTGCGGTACTCCAGCAGCTCGGGGTGGAGCCTGCCGACGACACCCCGGTGGAGGAACTGGTGGTTCATGTCGAGCAGGTTCTCGTGCATGAACGAGTAGTGGCAGCGCACCGTCCGGGAGAAGGTCATGGTCCGGTACGCGGGCGAGCCGAACGCCGGCAGCTCCGGCAGGGGGGTGACCGCCGCCTTCTGCGGATCGCCCGGGAAGACGAACACCAGGCCGTACGCCTCCCGGACGGGGTAGCCCCGCACGCCGCGCGGCGGCCGGGCGTCGCCTGGGGCGAGGTACGGGATCTGTGAGATCCGGCCGTCGCCGCGGTAGGCCCAGGCGTGATAGCAGCAGCGGAGCGTCTCGCCCTCCACGACCCCCATGCTCAACGGCACCTGCCGGTGGGCGCACCGGTCCTCCAGCGCGTGGACGGCACCGCTGCGCCCGCGGTAGAGCGCGATCCGCTCACCGGCGAACGCGGCGCCGATCACCTGGCCCCTGCGCACCTTCCTGGACCGCGTGACCGGATACCAGAAGTCGGGATGCACTCCCACACGCCTCAGGTCCACCACGCCGGAACCGCGATCGCCGCGCCGCACGGGCCGGCCGTTCCCGGACACGTCGAAGTCGGTCTCGGCCATATCTCTCCCTCGGAGGTGGGACAGCACGCTCCATGCTGGCGGCCACCCGCCGCCACGCCCACTCATCGGGTCCGAACGGGTGGCGCCCTCGGCGTGCGGATCCTCGGCCGACCACTGGCCCCGCCGCGGTGCGCCCCGGCACCACGGGCCGCTCCTGCGTCCGTCGTCAGCGCGGAGACCCCCTCCGGCCTGGGCCGGAAGGGGTGCGACAGGACGAGCCGGGCTGTACGCCGGGTTCTGTTCCCCGGTTCCCTCGCGGGAGCCGGGGCGACGGCCATCCATCTAGGACCGGTGTTGCCACCGGCCTCGTGCGGTCCACCCGCGGACTCGGGCGGGCAGCCCTCGAACGTCCGCGCAGAAGCACCGGGGTGCTTCCTTTTGACCTTGCTCCGGGTGGGGTTTACCTAGCCGCCTGAGTCACCTCAGGCGCTGGTGGTCTCTTACACCACCGTTTCACCCTTACCCGGCGCCGGAGCGCCGGGCGGTCTGCTTTCTGTGGCACTGTCCCGCGGGTCACCCCGGGTGGCCGTTAGCCACCACCCTGCCCTGTGGAGCCCGGACGTTCCTCGGGAAGCCCCCTCACGGGGACTCCACGCGGCCGTCCGCCCGGCTCGTCTGCCGTGTCGACCATGGTACCCGCCGCCCGGCCGGCTTCCGCTCCCGCGCGTTGGCCAGCACCGATCCGGTGAGGATCAGGACGAAGGCGGCCACCACCGTCGCGGTCAGGGCCTCGTCCAGGAAGAGCGCGCCGGCCGCCACCGCGATCGCCGGATTGACGTACGTGATCACCGAGGCGCGGATCGGGCCCGCCTCCTTGATCAGCTCCAGGAAGGCGACGAACGCCACCGCCGTGCAGACGACGCCGAGGGCGGCCAGCGCGGCCAGGGTCTCCGGGGCGGGGAGGGCCGCCGGGCGGCTCGCGATCGCGGCGGGGGCGTAGACCAGGGCGGCCAGGGCCAGGCAGGGCGTGATCAGGTGCAGCGTGGGGACGTCCTTGAGGTGGCGGTCGGCGATCAGCGGCGCCGTCGCGTAGCCGACGACCGTGACCAGGACCTCCGCGAGGGAGAGGGCGTCGCCGCCGGTCAGGTGGGGAATGGTGAGGACTCCTACGCCGCCGAGCCCGAGGGCCAGGCCCGCGGTCCGGCGGGGGCCCAGGGACTCCGCCCGGCCGAAGGCGCGGGACAGCAGGACGCCGACGATCGGGACGCCCGCGATCAGCAGGCCGGCCGTGGAGCTGGAGAGGTGGCGTTCGGCGTCGGTCAGGGTGTACCAGGGGCCGACGATCTCGATGACCGCGAACGCCAGCATCGGCTTCCAGTGCGCCCGCAGGGTGCGGACGAGGCCCGCCTGGCGCAGGGCGAAGGGGAGCAGGAGGAGCGCCCCGACGGCGCAGCGGGCGAAGACCACGCCCGACGGGGACACCTCGTCCACCGCCACTTTGATCATCAGATAGGGGATGCCCCAGACCACTCCCATCAGGGAGAACAGGAACCAGCCGCGTGCAGTCATGCGGGGAGTGTCCGCCGGTTCAGCGCCCGGCGTCTTGAACGCTGTTGCGGTACGCCGCCGGGGTCACCCCGAGGACGCGGCGGAACCACCGGGTGAGGTGCGCCTGGTCGGCGAAGCCGACGAGGGCGGCCGCCTCCGCGGGCCGCACCCCCGCGTCCAGCAGGGCGCGGGCCCGGGTCACCCGGTACTGGGCGAGCCACGCGTACGGCGGCACGCCCATCGCCGTACGGAACGCGCGGAGCAGCTGGTAGCGGGAGAGGCCGAGGTCGGCGGCGAGGTCTCCCAGGGAGGGCGGGGCGAGGAGCTCGTCGGCGAGGCGGTCGCGGACGGTGAGCGCGACGGACCGGGCGCCGGGGACGGCGCCGTCCTCGGCACGGGACGTGGAGTGGCGGCGGGCCAGCGCGGCGAGCAGCCAGGGCAGGCGTGACTCGGCCTCCAGCGGGTCCGGGTGGGCGCTGAGGTCGGTGTGCGCACGGCGCAGGGCGGCGGCCAGCTCCGGGTCGTGCAGGACGGGCACCGGGAAGTACGGCAGGGCGGTGCCGAGGGTGCCGTCGCCGAGCAGGGCGGGGGCGGCGTAGAGCGCGCGGTACGCGTAGCCCTCGGGGGCGGCGGGGCCGCCGGTGTGCATCTCGCCGGGCTCCAGGACGACGATCGAGCCGGGCCCGGACACGATGCGCCCGCCGCGGTAGGCGATCGTCTCGAGCCCGCCGACGGTGACCCCGACCGTGTACTCGTCGTGCACGTGCGGCGCGTACTCGTGCCGGTCGAACCGCGCGGTCAGCAGATCCAGCGCGGGCCCGCCCCGCCCCAGCCGCGCCCTGGTCCACCTGGCCTGTTCCCGCACGTTCCCCACGATGTCGCACCCCCGCCCCTCAGGGGATCAGAGGAAGTCGGCGGTGTCCAGGTCGAATTCGAAGGGTTCGGGGAGGGTGAGGGGCTTGCCCAGGGGCCGGGTGCGGTGCTCCCGGTACTCGTCGCCCTCCGGGTCGCCGTCGTCGCCCTGTACGCCGCCTCCGCCGTACGGCCGCACGTCGTCGGGCCCGACAGGCTGCGGGTCCGCCGGGCCGTCCGCGTCGACCTGCGGATACCGCGGGAGCTGATCACGTCCGTGCGGCGTGAGCTGCGGATGACGCACGAACCGGCGGACGGGGAGCTGAACCTCGCCGTCGGCTCGCGGACGACCGTGACGGTGGAGCTCGCGGAGCCGGTCGCGCACCGGTCGTTCCTCGGCCGCACCCGGGACGTGCGCGTGGTCCGCTTCCACGCCGACGACGCCGACGGCCTGGTCCGGGCGCTCGCCGCCGCCCCGCAGGGGTCCGCGGGCCACGCCGTACCCTGACAGGCGAGCTCGACCGAAGGAGTACCTGTGCTTGTCCTGCTGCCGCCGTCCGAAGGCAAGGCCGCTTCCGGCCGCGGTGCCCCGCTGCGGACGGAGTCCCTGTCGCTGCCGGGACTGACCGCCGCGCGGGAGGAGGTCCTCACCGAGCTGGTCGACCTCTGCTCCGGCGACGAGGACAAGGCGCGCGAGGTGCTCGGGCTGAGCGAGGGCCTGCGGGGCGAGGTCGCGAAGAACCGCGAGCTGCGCACCGCCGGAGCCCGCCCGGCCGGGGAGATCTACACCGGCGTGCTGTACGACGCGCTCGGCCTGGCCTCGCTCGACGCGGCGGCGAAGCGGCGGGCCGCGAGATCGCTGCTGGTGTTCTCCGGGCTGTGGGGCGCGGTCCGGGTGACCGACCGCATCCCCTCCTACCGCTGCTCGATGGGCGTCAGGCTGCCCGGCCTGGGCGCGCTGGGCGCGTACTGGCGGGCGCCGATGGCTCAGGTGCTGCCGGAAGCGGCGGGGTCGGGGCTGGTCCTCGACCTGCGCTCGGCGGCGTACGCGGCGGCGTGGAAGCCGAAGGGCGAGGTGGCCGGGCGGACGGCGACGGTCCGTGTGCTGCACGCGCCGACGCGGAAGGTGGTCAGCCACTTCAACAAGGCGACCAAGGGCCGGATGGTACGGAGTCTGCTGACGGCGGGGGCCGTGCCGAAGGATCCGGCGGAGCTGGTGGAGGCGCTGCGGGACCTCGGGTACGTGGTGGAGGCCGCCGCGCCGGCCCGTGCGGGGACGGCGTGGGCGCTGGACGTGCTGGTGGACGAGGTGCACTGAGCACCTCCGTTGCATGATGCGCAACGGCCTTTGCGCAGGGTGCGTGCCGACGGCAGGATGAGCGCCATGAACGCTCCCCTGCCGTCGTCCCGCGCGCCCGGCGCCTCCTTCTCGGTGCTCGGGCTCGCCCCCGTGGTCCCCGTGGTCGTGGTCGAGGACGCCGCCGACGCCGTGCCGCTGGCGCGGGCGCTGGTGGCGGGCGGGCTGCCCGCGATCGAGGTGACCCTGCGGACCCCGGCCGCGCCGGACGCGATCCGGGCGATCGCCGCCGAGGTGCCGGGGGCCGTGGTCGGCGCCGGGACGGTGCTCACACCGGACCAGGTGACGGACGCGGTGGCGGCGGGGGCGCGGTTCTTGGTCAGCCCGGGGTGCACGGACACGCTGCTGGCGGCGATGCGGGCGGCGGACGTGCCGTTCCTGCCGGGGGTGTCCACGGCGTCGGAGGCGATGGCGCTGCTGGAGCGCGGGGTGCGGGAGATGAAGTTCTTCCCGGCGCGGGCGGCCGGCGGCACGGCGTATCTGAAGTCCCTGGCGGGTCCGCTGCCGCAGGTCCGCTTCTGCCCCACCGGGGGGATCGGGCCGGACACCGCCCCGGAGTACCTGGCGCTGCCCAACGTGGGCTGCGTCGGCGGAAGCTGGATGCTGCCGGAGGACGCGGTGGCCGCCCGCGACTGGGACCGGGTGGAACGGCTCGCGCGGGAGGCGGCGGCGCTGCGGTGACCCGGCGGGCGGGGCCCGCGGGGCGCTACCGCAGGTGGGACGTGTCGTTGAACAGCCGGACGCTGGCGTTGCCGTCGGCGTAGTACGCCACGGCGGACAGCGAGGCGGCGGACAGCTCCATGCGGAACAGCGCCTCGGGCGGGGCGCCCAGGGCGAGCCGGATCAGGGTCTTGACCGGGGTCACGTGCGTGACCAGCAGGACCGTGCGGCCCCGGTACTCCGCGAGGAGCTTGTCGCGGGCCTCCCCGACCCGGGCGGCGGTGGCCGCGAAACTCTCGCCGCCGCCGGTGGGCCGGGCGTCCGGGGACGCCAGCCAGGCGTCCAGGTCCTCGGGGTACCGCTCGCGCACCTCGCCGAAGGTGAGGCCTTCCCACGCGCCGAAGTCGGTCTCCCGCAGCCCGTCCTCGACGGCCACGTCGAGCCCGAGCCGGGCGGCGACGATGCGCGCGGTCTCCCGCGTACGGGCGAGGGGCGAGGCGACGACCGCCTGCACGGTGCCGCGCCGGGCGAGCGCGGCGGCGACCTTCTCGGCCTGCTCGCGCCCGATGTCCGAGAGGGAGGGATCGCTGCCCCCGCTGCCGGAGAACCGCTTCTGCGGGGTGAGCGGCGTCTCGCCGTGCCGCAGCAGCACGAAGGTGGCCGGCGTCCCCATGTCGGCGGGCGCCCACCCGGAGGAGGGGGTGGCCACGGCTTGCGCGGCCCGACGGTCGGCGTCGGCGGGGGCTCCCCCTGCCCGCCTGCTCGGCCCTCCGGCCGCGGGGCCCTCGCCCGATGCGCCCGCGGCTCGGACCCCCGTGGCGCGGGGCTCCGCCGCCCGGCGGCCAGGAGCCCGGTCCGTCGGTGCCGGACCGCCCGCTCCGCCGCGGCTTCCTTCGGCGGCGCGCCCGCCCGGAACGTCCGCGGCTTCCGGGTCGTCGGCCCTGGCGCCGGATTCCGTGTCCGGCCCTGCGCCGGAGGCGTCCTCCACGCTGCGGCCCCGGGCCGTCCCCGCCAGGTCCGCGCCACCGGTCACGGCGGCACCCCCGGCCGCGGGGCGCCGTTCCGGCCCCGGCTCACCGGGCGCGGCAGCGCCGCCCGCCGACGCCAGGGCCGCCCGCACCCGTGCCGCCCCCGCCGTCGCGTCGCCGGGCGGCCCCTCAGGGGCCGGTACGGCCGGGGTGGCCGGTGGGGTGTCCAGGTCGGCGCGGCTTGCCTCCGCCGACCACTGCTCGCCCCGCCTGCCGGCGTCCATCGCCTCGTTGGCGAGACGGTCCGCGTGGGCGTTGCGTTCGCGGGGGATCCACTCGTAGGTGACCCGGTCCTGCGGGAAGACCGTCGCGGCCTCCGCCGCGAGCGGCTTCATCGCCGGGTGCTTGATCTTCCAGCGGCCCGACATCTGCTCGATGACGAGCTTGGAGTCCATCCGGACGTGCACCCGGGCCTGCGGGTCCAGCTCCCGGGCGGCGCGCAGACCGGCCAGCAGGCCCCGGTACTCGGCGACGTTGTTGGTGGCGACGCCGATGTACTCGGCCGCCTCCGCCAGGGTCTCCCCCGTCGCCGCGTCGCTCACCACGGCCCCGTAACCGGCCGGTCCGGGGTTGCCCCGTGACCCGCCGTCCGCCTCGACGACGAACTCCCGCATCGGACTCGATCCCCTACCGGTGGTTCCCTACAGTCCCGACTCCGTCGTGCGGACCAGGATGCGGCGGCAGTTCTCGCAGCGCACCACGGTGTCCGGGGCGGCGGCGCGGATCTCGTTCAGCTCGGTGATGGCGAGCTCCTGACGGCACCCCTGGCAGGTGCGGGCGTACAGCTTGGCCGCGCCGATGCCGCCCTGCTGCCCGCGCAGCTTGTCGTACAGGCTGAGCAGCGCGGCCGGCACGGAGGCGGCGACGACCTCGCGCTCCTTCGTCACGGAGGCGGTCTCGCCGTCGATCTGCTCCAGCGCCGCGTCCCGGCGGGCGGTCGCGTCGTCGATCCGGCCCTGGACGGAGCCGACCCGCTCGGTGAGTTCGGCGACCCGCTCCTGGGCGGACTCGCGGCGCTCCATGACCTCGAGGACGACGTCCTCCAGGTCGCCCTGGCGCTTGGCGAGGGAGGCGATCTCGCGCTGGAGGTTCTCGAGGTCCTTGGGCGAGGAGACGGCGCCGGAGTCGAGGCGCTTCTGGTCGCGGGCGGCGCGCTGGCGCACCTGGTCGACGTCCTGCTCGGCCTTGGTCTGCTCGCGCGCGCAGTCGCTCTCCTCGGTCTGCGCGGCGACGAGCAGGTCGCGCAGCTGGGTGAGGTCCCGGTTCAGGGAGTCGATCTCGGCGTGCTCCGGGAGCGACTTCCGCTTGTGCGCGAGCTGCTGGAGGCGGACGTCGAGGTCCTGGACGTCGAGAAGTCGGATCTGGTCGGCGGGCTCGGCGTTCAGTTGGGGGCTCCAGATGAATCGGAATCGAGCGGGGCGCGCGCGGCGCTCCCCGGAAGGGTGGCGGTGGGTGACGGGTGGGCGCTGGACGACGCCATGTGGGCGGTCCAGGGGTCGGTGACCGTGCGCGAGACGTGGACCCGCAGGTCCCAGCCGTGACGGTCGGAGATCTCGTCGAGCTGGGCGGCGGCCAGCTCGCACCAGGGCCACTCGGTGGCCCAGTGCGCCGCGTCGAGCAGCGCGACAGGTCCGGGGGCGCGCACCGCGGTGAACTCCGACGCCGGGTGGTGGCGCAGGTCCGCGGTGAGGAAGGCGTCCACGCCGGCCGCCCTGACGTGGTCGAAGAGGCTGTCGCCGGAGCCGCCGCTGACGGCCACCGTCCGTACCGGTGCGTCCGGGTCGCCGGCGACGCGGATGCCCTGCGCGGTGGCGGGCAGCCGCTCGGCGGCGCGGGCGGCCAACTCGCGCACGGTGAGCGGGGCGTCGAGCTCGCACACACGGCCCAGTCCCCGCCGCCCCTCGGGGTCGGACGGGTCGGGCACCAGGGGCCGTACGACCCTGAGGCCGAGCGCGCCGGCGAGGGCGTCGGAGACTCCCGGGTCGGCGGTGTCGGCGTTGGTGTGGGCGACGTGCAGCGCGATGTCGTTCTTGATGAGCGTGTGCACCACGCGGCCCTTGAAGGTGGAGGCCGCGACGGTGGTCGTGCCGCGCAGATAGAGCGGGTGGTGGGTGACCAGCAGGCCGGCGCCGAGCTTCACCGCCTCGTCGACGGTCTCCTGGACCGGGTCGACGGCGAAGAGGACGCGCGTGACCTCCTGGTCCGGCTCGCCCACGACGGTGCCGACCGCGTCCCAGGACTCGGCCCGCTCGGCGGGCCACAGGTCGTCCAGCGCGGCGATGACTTCTGACAGACGGGGCACGCGGCCAAGGCTACCTGCCCCTTTCGCGCGGCAGTACCGGATCCGGTTCCCGCCGCGGTCCCCGCCGGGTCGCGCGGCGGACCCGTGGAGCACACTCCCGGCGCTTCCTCAGCAGAATCGTTCCTGGAGCACCCTTACGTGTGAAGCGCGCCCCTCCGCTCCGCCGCCTCCGTCCGCGAAAACTACCGTTCGTCACCGGAGGTGACCGAAAGATGACGGTCTGCGCCATCGAACCTGCGGCGGCACACGAGAACGGGGCGGGACGGGCGGGCTGCACCATCACGGCGGACGGCTGCTACGCCGCCCGCCTGGCCCTCGCCGGCGACTCCCTGTTCCCGGAGCGCTGGATCCTGGACGGCCCCGAGCCGTACGCGGTGCCGCTCCCCGGCAACCAGCCCGAGGAGCCCGGCACCGAGGTACAGCCACTCGCCGACGGCCGGGTCCTCATCCACCGGCCGGCGGACGGGCGGCACGCCTTCTCCCTGCTGTACCCGACCGGCCCCGGCACCGGCGAGCTGCCGCTCGGCACGGTCGACCGCCACGAGGGGACCCGGCTGCGGCTGCTCCCCCCGGCCCCGGACGGCCGCCGGGCGTACGCCCTCGCCGCCGGCCGGCACAGCGCGGCGGTGTGGCTCGTGGCGGGCGGCGCGTCCGGGCCCGAGCGGGTCGCGGAGATCCCCGGCGGCTGCTCGGGCGGGGCGTGGCTGGACCGCGAGGGCCGGATGCTCGCCCTGGACCGGGAGACGGGCGGACGCACCAAGTCGGTCGTGGTCGACCTCGGACGCGGCGGCGAGGTGTCCCCGCTGCTGCAGATCGCCCCCGGCAGCGACGACCGGGTGCTGCTCGCCGACCCGGACAGCGGTCTGCTGCTGATCCGCTCGGACGCTCCCTCCCCCGGGGAGGCACGGCTGGGCTGGGGCGTGCTGGGCAGCACCCTGCCCGTGCGGTTCCCGGCGTGCCTGCGGCTGCCGGACCGCACGGTCACGCCGTTCGCCGTGCAGCCGGGGCAGATGCTGACCCCGGAGGGCTGCGCGGTGGCGCTGCGCGTCGAGAGGGCGGACGGGGCCGGCTGGATCGGGCTGTGGCGTCCCGCCGAGCGGCGCGTCCACCATGTCCCGGCCCCGGCGGGCTGGCTGACCGGCACGGGGCTGTGGTCGGCGGACGGGGTGCTGCGGCTTCCGTACTCCACCGGCGCGGTGCCGTGCGGGGTGGCCACGCTGACGATGCCGCGTGAGGACCGGCGGGCGGAGGAGGACTCCCGGGACGCCGCGGCGGGCGCGGAGCCGCCGTCTCCGCACGAGGAACGGTTCAGCGGTCAACTACCGACCGGTGCAACGGAGATGACCGTCCATCACCTCAACTCCCTGGCCGACGCACCGCGTCCGGTGCCGCTTCAGCAAGCACCCCTCGGACGGCTTGTAACGAACTAGTGGCGGTTGGCGTGGCCGCCTGGATCCGGGGTGCGGTGGGCCGGTTAGACTCACCCGGCTGTAGGAAAGATCATGTTTACGGGGTGAAATCCTTCCGATGAGCGACGTCATCACACACGAGCCGCGGCCCGTCGAGCACCAGCAGGTCGCCGCGGGTCACGGCAAGCACCGGGGGCCGGTCTCCACGCAGGAGCCGGAGACGTCCCCGCGCGGCCGGCACCGCAAGCCGGCCCAGGAGAACGACCGCGGGGAGCCGGCCGCCTGACCCAGGTCAGCCGGCCTCACCCTCCGCGGGTGGAACGGAAAGCACGGCCCCGATCGTCGTCCGACGGTCGGGGCCGTGGCCGTCCCCCCGTGCTCACCTCACCCCGTGCTCACCCCTGGGTGAACTCCACCGTCGCGCCCGTCAGTACGGGCGCGTCCCCGCGTTCCACCGCCCCCACGGCCACCCGTACGGCGCCGTCCCCGCGCCACATCCGGATCCGCAGCGTCTCGCCCGGGTACGTCACCCCGGCGAACCGGGCGGTCCAGGAGCGGACGCGGGTGACGTCACCGTCGAGAAGCGTGTCGACGACCGCCTTGAGGGTCATGCCGTAGGTGCACAGCCCGTGCAGCACCGGGCGGTCGAAACCGGCGCGGCGCGCGAACTCGGGGTCGGCGTGCAGGGGGTTGAGGTCGCCGGTGAGGCGGTAGAGCAGCGCCTGGTCCTCCCGTACGGGGCGCTCGACGGTGCGGTCGGGGGCTCCCGGCTCCTCCGGTGCGCCCGCCGACGGCCCGCGGTCGCCGCCCCAGCCGCCCTCGCCGCGTACGTACACCTGCGCCTCGGCCGTCCACAGCGGGCCGTCCGCGTCGGCGGCGTCGCTGCGCAGGACCATCACCGCCGCCTTGCCCTTGTCGTGCACGGCGGTGATCCGGTCGGTGCGGGTGGCGGCGGCCCGCACGGGCAGGGGGCGGTGCACGCGGAGCGACTGGCCGCCGTGCAGCACGCGGGCGAGGTCCACGTCGACGCCGGGCATGGACAGGGCCGCGATCACCCCGGGCGGGCCGCCGCCCGCGACGGTGGCGAAGCTCGGCAGGACGTGCAGCCGGGACTCGAGGGTGTAGCGCAGTTCGCGGGGGTCGGTGGCGGGGACGCCCGCGCCGATGCCGAGGTGGTAGAGCTGGACGTCCTCGGGGGTCCAGGAGATCTCGGTCGTGCGGGGCGCGGCGGCGAGCGCGCGTTCGGTGTCGACGGGCATGTCGCTCCTGATCGCCGGGGGTGGTCCGGACCTGTATAGCCCGGAGTCAGGCGGCACGTCAGCCGGGGGGGACCCAGGACATCCGTACCGGTGCGGACCGTACGGACGGCTCTGTCGGGGGCGCCGGGCCGGGCCTACCGTCGACAGGGACCGCACCCGGCCGGGTGCGGCGGACCGGACGTACGACGACTGGACGTACGACGACGACGGGGGCGGAGACATGTCGAAGACCACCTGCGGGACGTCCACGGAGGCCCGCGGTCCGCGCGGGCCGGGGCTCGGCCACCCGCGGCTGCTGCCCTGGCTGCTGCTCGCGATGGGCGCGTTCTCCAACCTCTTCCAGGGCACCACGCCCGACCCGTGGGTCGGCGCGGCGGGGCTGCTGGCCTTCAACTCCGTCTACGTCTACCTGGCGTTCACCACGCACCCGTGCGGCGCCCGGGACGCGGCGGCGCGGCGGGTGGCGCTCGGTCTGCTGGCCGCGGTGACCTGCGCGCTCGCCGTCGCCTACGGCGGCGACTGGCTGCTGTACTTCCCGCTGCTGGGGCTGGCGACGGGCGTGGTGCTGCGCGGGCGGCCGCTTCTGGCCGTCGGCGGGGCGGTGACGGCGGTCGCGGGCGGGGTCTCCTGGTACCACGACGGCTGGGGCGGCCTCGACATCCTCTACGCGACCGCCGTCTCCGCGCTGGTGACGGCCACGATCGTGCGGCTGGCGGACACGGTGCAGGAGTTGCGGGAGGCGCGGCGGGAGCTGGCCCGGCGGGCCGTCGAGGAGGAGCGGCTGCGCTTCTCGCGCGACCTGCACGATCTGCTGGGACACACCATGTCGGTGATCGTGGTCAAGTCGGAGGCGGCAAGGCGGCTGGTGCCGCACGACCCCGAGGCCGCGCTGGCGCAGGTCACGGACATCGAGGCGGTCGGCCGGCAGGCGCTCACCGAGATCCGCGAGGCGGTGACGGGCTACCGGGAGGGCAGCCTGGACACCGAACTGGACCGGGCTCGCTCGGCCCTCGCGGCGGCCGGCGTCGTCCCCGTGGTGCGCCGCTCGGGCCCGGCCCCGGGAGCGCGTACCGAGGTGCTGCTGGGCTGGGTGGTCCGCGAGGCGGTCACCAACGTCGTACGGCACAGCGGGGCGCGGCGCTGCGCGATCGCGATCGAGACGGACGGGGAACGGGCCCGGCTGACCGTCACCGACGACGGCGACGGCGCCCGTGCGGACGCGGACGCGGCGGGCCCGGACGGCACGGGCCTGCGCGGGCTGGCCGAGCGGCTCGCGGCGGCGCACGGGACGCTGCGGACGGGTGAGGGCGCCGACGGGGGGTTCGAGGTGGTCGCGGAGCTGCCGGTGCACGCGGCGGCCCGGGAGCCGTCGTCGGCGGCGGCGGTCTGACCGGTCGTGACCCGGTCACCGCACGGGCGCGCAGGGCCTTCGGGGCCCTACGCTGCCGACGTGAACCAGATGCCGCGTGAGCACCGGCCCGGCCCGTCCGTCCGGGTGCTGCTCGCGGAGGACCAGGGCATGATGCGCGGCGCGCTCGCGCTGCTGCTCGGGATGGAACCCGACATCGAGGTGGTGGCGCAGGTCGGCGCCGGGGACGCGATCGTGGACGCGGTCCTCACCCACCGTCCCGACGTCGCCCTCCTCGACATCGAACTGCCCGGCATGAGCGGGCTGGACGCCGCGGCCGTACTGCGCGAGCGGGCGCCGGGTTGCCGGGTGCTGATCCTGACGACGTTCGGCCGGCCCGGTTATCTGCGGCGGGCCATGGACGCGGGAGCGGCGGGTTTCCTCGTGAAGGACGGCCCGGTGGAGGAACTGGCCTCGGCGGTCCGCCGGGTGCTGGCCGGGGAGACGGTGGTCGACCCCGGCCTTGCCGCGGCGGCGCTCAGCGCCGGCCCCAGCCCGCTCACCGCCCGCGAACGCGACGTGCTGCGGGAGTCGGCGGGCGGTTCGACCGTCGCCGACATCGCCGCCCGCCTCCACCTCTCCGAGTCGACGGTCCGCAACCACCTGTCCTCGGCCATCGGCAAGACGGACACCCGCAACCGCACGGAGGCACTGCACGAGGCGCGCCACCGGGGGTGGTTGTGACCTGGGGCGTGGCGCGCGACCCGCAGGCGACGGCCCGCCGGTTCAGCCCGTCCGTCCCGCCCGTGTGCGCGGCAGCCACGCCCACATCAGTACCGTGCCGAACGCCAGGACCGCGGTGCCGGTGGTGAAGACGAGGGCGTAGCCCTCGGTGAGGGCCTCAGGGGTGTCGGCGCCGTTCGTGCGGGCCGCCGCGAGCGTCGCCATCACCGCGAGGCCGAGGGAACCGCCCATCGTGCGGGAGGTGTTGACCAGGCCGGAGACCAGCCCCGCCTCCTCGGGGGCCGCTCCCGACGTGGCGAGGGAGGCCAGCGGGGTGCCGGCGAGGCCCGCGCCGAGCATCATCAGGACGCCCGGGATCATGATGGCGGTGAGGTAGTCGCCGTCCGCCGTCATCGTGGACTGCCAGGCGAAGCCGGCCAGCGCGACGAGCGTGCCGAGCACGGCCACCGCGCGCGGTCCCGTCGCCCGCATCAGGCGCGGGGCGGCCTTGGAGCCGACGATCACCGCGAGCGAGCTCGGCACCAGGGCGAGTCCGGCCTCCAGCGGGGTGTAGCCGAGCACGTTCTGCGCGTAGAGGGTCATGAAGAACCACATGCAGAACATCGCGGAACCGCTCAGGAACATCGCCACGTTCGCCGAGGCCACCGACCGCAGCCGCAGCAGTCCGAGCGGCATCAGCGGGGCCTTGGCCCGCGCCTCGACGAGGAGGAAGAGGGCGACGAGGGCGAGCCCGGCGCACAGCGGCACCACGGTGGCCGCCGCCGTCCAGCCCGCGGCCTCGGTCTGCGAGATGCCGTAGGCCAGGGTGGCGAGGCCGGCCGTCACCAAAACCGCGCCCGGCAGGTCGAGCCGCCGCCCGTCCCCCGCCCGGCTCTCGGTCAGCCACCGGGCGGCGCCGGCCAGCACCACCGCTCCGACGGGGACGTTGATCAGCAGGACCCACCGCCACGACAGGGCGTCGACCAGCACCCCGCCGACGAACCCGCCCGCCGCGCCGCCGCCCGCCCCGACGGCCGTCCAGGTCGCGATGGCCCGGGCACGGGCCGCGCCCTCCGGCACCGCCGAGGTGACGAGGGTGAGCGTGGAGGGCGCGAGGACGGCCGCCCCGAGCCCCTGCACGGCCCGTGCCACCAGCAGCTGCCATCCCTCCTGGGCGAGCCCGCCGGCCAGCGAGGCCAGGGTGAACAGCCCGAGCCCGACGAGGAACATGCGCTTGCGTCCGTAGAGGTCGCCTGCGCGTCCGCCGAGCAGCATGAAGCCCGCGAACGCGATGGAGTACGCGTTGACCACCCACTGCAGGCCCCGCTCGTCCAGCGCGAGACCGCCGCGCAGGGACGGCAGCGCGACGTTCACCACGGAGATGTCGAGGACGACGAGGAACTGGCCGGCACAGGCGAGCGCCACCACCAGCCACACGGGGGGAGCGGTACGGGCGGGGGCGCGGGTGGTGTCGGGGGTTTCGAGCATGTGCGTCATGTTCTCAACCGGCTCGCGGCCCCCGCATCGGCATTTCGTCCTGGTCCCCGGGTACCGAGGACCGCGGCGTCACTTGCCCTGGGTCGGGAGGGATCCTGCCGGGCAGACGCTCGAGGGCCGGGTGTTCTCCAGCCGGCCCCGCATCCAGGTGCCGAGGTCCCGCAGGCCGGCGAGCATCACGCCCACGTGGTCCACGCCGGGGTACGTCTTCGAGTCGACGACGTTCTCCTTGGCGCACAGTTCGCCGACCAGTTTCCTGGTGCCCTCCGGGGGCACGACCTTGTCGTCCTCGCCCTGCAGGAGGAGCACCGGGCCGGCCGACGTCCGCTGCGCCGGGTTCAGGGAGTCCAGCCACTCCCTGAGCGCCGGACTGTTCTTGTACCAGTCCGGCTTGAGGGTCCCGGCCGTCTCCTCGGGCGCGAAGAGGGAGAGGTACGCGTCGATCTGGTCCATGCAGAGGTTGTGCACGGCGGGCCGTGCCATCTCCTTGGCGACCTCGGGCGACAGCAGGGCGTCGTAGGGGAACGTCTCGGGGTCGAAGACGTGCGCGCCGGCGCCGATGTAGGCGAGCAGTCCGCGCAGTCCTTCGAGGGATCCGCCGTTCATCTGCTTGTCCATCGCGTCCCTCAGCGCGGTGGACAGGTGGGAGGAGGGAGCGAAGGCGGCGGTGCCGAGGAAGCGCATGCCCTTCGCCTCGGCCGCCTGTTCGCCGGCGCCCAGGGCGGCGTGACCGCCCTGGGAGAGGCCCACGGCGAACCACTTCTCGCTCACCGCCCTGCCCCCGGCGTTGCGCGCCGCAAGGGCGGCGTGGGCGACGGACAGGCCCTCCGCGCGCAGGTGGAGGAAGCCGTGGACCTGGCCCTCGGGGCCGAGGCCGGGGTAGTCGGCGGCGACGACCGCGAAGCCCTCCTGCAGCCACTTCACCAGCAGGGGGGTCATTCCGCCGAGGCTCTCGGTCCGCGAGGGCGCGCACATGGGCCCGAGGCCGGTCGTCCCGTGCGCCCAGGAGATCAGCGGCCAGCCGTCCTCGTTCCGGGGCGCCTTCTTGGGCAGCAGCAGGAAGCCCGTCGCCGCGACGGGTTCGCCGTGCTGGTCCGCGGTGCGGTACATGATGCGCTCCGCCCGGGAGACGGCGGATCCCAGCAGGGACGACGCCGGTGCCGGGATCGGTTGCGACCTGAGGATCTCGCCCGGCGCCGCCTTGGCGACGAGGGCCTGGTCGGGGTAGTCGTAGAAGGCGTCGTGTCCGGTCCCGGACCGCGCGGCGGCCTGCGGCCCCCGCTCGGCGCCGGCCTCGGACGGGCCGCTGACACCGCAGCCCGCGGCGGCCGCGGACAGGGCCAGCACACCGAGCACGGCTATCGCTCTCCTGCGCATCGGCAGGTACCTCACTCTCCGTCGGTTTCGGCCTGTGGGCGGGAGAGGGCATGCGTCCGCCGCAGGCGCGAGGGGAAGGCGTCCGCGGTGGGAACGCGTCCGCGAGGGGGACGCGACCTGGGACGGCTCGACCGTAGGTCCGGGGGCGGTCGCGCTGCCCGCCGGGGCGCTCATCCGGGTGACCGGCACCGGCCGGTCCGGCTCCCCGCTCCCGGGGCGGGCGGCGCGTGCCCTGCCGGCGTCAAGGAAAGGTCAAGACATCGTTAGAGTGCCGAAGCAACGGAATAGTTGCCTCGGTGTACGGGGTTCGAGTGGCACGTACCTGAGAGCACGGCCGGCCCCGGAGGCACCCTTCATGACGCAGACGACGCCCGACCGTCCCTCCGGAAGAGCGGGCGGGCCCGTGGTCCCGGTGCTCGCCTTCGCGGGCATCGTCGTCGCGGTGATGCAGACCCTGCTGGTCCCCGTCGTCAAGGACCTGCCGCGGCTGCTGGACAGCGCCCCCGCCGACGCCACCTGGGTGCTGACCTCGACCCTGCTGTCGGGCGCCGTGGCCACCCCGATCATGGGCCGCCTCGGCGACCTCTTCGGCAAGCGGCGGATGCTGGTCGTCAGCCTCGCGGTGATGGTGGTGGGCGCGCTGGTCAGCGCGTTCACCAGCGACCTGCTGCTGATGATCGCCGGCCGCACGCTCCAGGGCGTCGCGATGGGCGCCATCCCGCTCGGGATCGGACTGATGCGGGACATGCTGCCGCGCGAGCGGCTGGGCTCCGCGATGGCGCTGATGAGCTCTTCCATAGGCGTCGGCGGAGGTCTCGCCCTGCCCGCCGCCGCGCTGGTCGCCCAGCACTCCGACTGGCACGTCCTCTACCTGGGCGCGGCCGGCCTCGGTGTGCTCGCGATCGCTCTCACGCTGGTCCTCGTACCGGAATCCCCGGTGCGCGCCCGGGGCGCCTTCGACCTGCCGGGCGCGCTGGGCCTGTCCGCGGGGCTCGTGCTGCTCCTGCTCCCCGTCTCCAAGGGCAGCGACTGGGGCTGGACCTCGGGCACCACGCTGGGCCTGGCCGGCGCGGCGGCCGTGGTCCTGCTCCTGTGGGGCGTGATGGAACTGCGGGTGGCCGCGCCCCTGGTGGACCTGCGCACCACCGCCCGCCGCGAGGTGCTGCTCACCAACCTCGCCTCAATCATGATCGGCGTCTCCTTCTTCGTCGTCTCGCTGGTCCTCCCCCAGCTGCTCCAGCTGCCCGCCGAAACCGGCCACGGCCTCGGCCAGTCGATGGTGGTCGCCGGACTGTGCGTGGCCCCGCTCGGCCTGACGATGATGTTCACCGCCCCCCTCTACGCGCGTCTGTCCGCCCGGTACGGCCCGAGGACCACCCTCATCCTGGGCCTGCTGGTCATCGGGGCCGGGTACGGCGGCGGCCTCGGTCTGATGGACGCCGCCTGGCAGACCGTGGTGACGTCGGTGGTCCTCGGCGCGGGCATCGGCCTCGCCTACTCCTCCCTGCCCGCGCTGATCGTCGGCGCGGTCCCGGCCTCGGAGACCGGCGCGGCGAACGGCCTCAACACACTGATGCGGTCCATCGGCACGTCGGTGTCGAGCGCCGTCGTCGGCATGGTGCTGGCGAACACGGCGGACACCGCGGGCGGGGTGGCGGTCCCGACCATGCACGGCTTCCGCCTCTCCTTCCTGATCGCCGCGGCGGCGGTGGCCGTGGGCCTGGTGCTGGCCCTGGCCCTGCCCGCCCGCCGCCCCCCGGAGCGGCTCCGGCTGCGGGCGAGCAGCGAGGAGGAGGCGAACCTGGAGCGGGCGCGGCAGACGCTGCAAGGCTTCGGGGGCCGGGTCCTGGACGCGTCCGGTGCGCCGGTCGCCCGCGCCCGGGTCACCCTCCTCGACCGGCACGGGCGCCGCGCGGGCGCCACGGTCTCCGCGGCCGACGGCACCTACGCCCTCGCGGTCCCGGCGCCGGGGCCGTACGTCCTCGCCGCCCGCGCCCCCGGCCACGGTCCCCTCGCCTCCGCGGCGACCCACACGGGCGACGGCGACCGCGTCGACGTGGATCTGGCCCTGCCCCCGGAGACGGTCACGGCGTGACGGCGGGGTGTCTCCCGTGACGTACCACGGGCGGCACACGGTTACCTGCCGGTACCCCCCTTCACCGCCCCCGCCGGGGCTACGGCAGCATGGCCCCGTGGAACGATCTGTGACCTCCGGAGAGGCGGCCCCCATGGTGAAGGCGCCGGAGCCTGGGATTCTGGGCGCGTTCGAGGCGGCGAAGGGGTTCATGCCGCTGGACGAGGGGCTCGCCCTGTACGCCGCGGCGGCCGAGGCCGGGCGGCTCGGGCTGCCGCTGCTGGAGATCGGCACGTACTGCGGCCGCTCCACGATCCTGCTCGCCGACGCGGCCCGCGCGGCCGGCGTCACCGCGCTCACCGTGGACCACCACCGGGGCAGCGAGGAGCAGCAGCCGGGCTGGGAGTACCACGACCCGGAGACGGTCGACCCGGAGCTGGGCGTGATGGACACCCTGCCCACCTTCCGGCGGACGCTGCGCCGGGCCGGTCTTGAGGAGCACGTGGTGGCGCTCGTGGGCCGCTCGCCGCAGATCGCCGCCCTGTGGGGGCGCCCCCTGGGCCTGGTGTTCATCGACGGCGGCCACACCGACGAGCACGCGAGCGCCGACTACGAGGGCTGGGCCCCGCACGTCGCCGAGGGCGGGCTGCTCGTCATCCACGACGTCTTCCCCGACCCGGTGGACGAGTTCACCGGGCAGGCCCCGTACCGCGTGCACCAGCGGGCGCTGGCGTCCGGGGAGTTCACGGAGGTCTCCGCCACGGGTTCGCTGCGCGTCCTGCGCCGTACGGGTACGGCCGCCGCGCACCGTTAGGGTGGCTGCGTGTCGTACACAGGTCCCGACTTCGATCCGCCCCCGGAGCGGCGTTCCCGCCGTGGTCCGCTGACCGTGGCCCTCGCCGCGCTCGTCTGCGGCGGGCTGCTCGGCTGGGGCGTGTACGCGGCCACGGGCGGCACGGACGACAAGGGCGCGGGCGCCAAGGCCGAGGGCTCCCCCTCGGCCGCGCCCCGTACGCCGTCGCCCGCCGCCTCGTCCCCCGCCGGCAGCGCCTCGCCGTCCGCGGAGGACGGGACGTCCCCCGCCGCACGGACGCCCTCCGCGTCCGCGCCCGCCGCGGCCGGCCCGCTCAAGGGCAAGGTGGTCGTCATCGACCCGGGGCACAACCCGACGAACGCCGAGCACACCGCGGAGATCAACCGGCAGGTGGACGTCGGCACCCACCGCAAGGAGTGCGACACCACCGGCACGTCGACCGACGACGGTTACGCGGAGGCCGAGTTCACCCTGGACGTCGCCCACCGGATGCGTGCCCTCCTGCAACGGCAGGGCGCGACGGTGAAGCTGACGCAGGACCGGGACCGCCCGTTCGGGCCGTGCGTGGACGAGCGGGCCCGGATCGGCAACGCGGCGAAGGCCGACGCGGTCGTCTCGATCCACGCCGACGGCTCCGGCGCCGGCAACCGCGGCTTCCATGTGATCCTGCCCGGCCCGGTGAACGCCGGCGAGGCGGACACCCGCGCCATCGTGGGGCCTTCGCGCGCACTGGGGGAGCGCATCGCGGGCAACTTCGTGCGCGTGACCGGCACCGCGCCGTCCAACTACATCGGCGGCGGCACCGGACTCGTCACGCGGAAGGACCTGGGCGGTCTCAATCTGTCAACGGTTCCGAAGGTGTTCATCGAGTGCGGGAACATGCGCGATAGCAAGGACGCGGCGCTGCTGACCAGCGGCGCCTGGCGGCAGAAAGCGGCGCAAGGGATTTCCGAGGGAATCGTGAGTTTCCTGCGCGGGTAGGGATCAGCGCGCTGATCCGGGCGGACAGCCCGATCCGGCGGACGATAGTGTCGTCCGTACGATCAGGGGCCACCCCCGCGCTTCGCACCGGACCCTACGGGGCGACCTGGTGACAGCGACGCCTCTTCCGACGACGAGACGACCTACGAAGGACCTGAAGTGAATATCCGCTCCCTCACTCGAGGCGACGGCGTGGTGATCGGAGCAGCCGTACTGCTGTTCATCGCGTCGTTCCTCGATCTGTACTCGATCGAAGGCGCCTCGGACAGCGTGGACATCCCCAGCCTGTGGGCGAGCGGTCCGGTGCTGCTGAGCGTGGTGCTGGCGGGCCTCATCGCCGCGGCCCTGATCGTCGTCGCCCGGGGTCTGCCGCAGGCGCCCAAGGTCGCCGGTCTGGAACTGGCGCCGTTCGGTGTCGCCTTCGCGGTGTTCGCCGCCTGGAGCGCGCTGGGCAACGTCTTCGACCCCGCGGGCGGCGCCGACAACTTCGACGGCGCCGGCGACGGCCCCGACGCGGGCATCGGCCTGATCCTCGCGCTCGTCGCCACCCTGGTGATGGCGGCCGCCGCCGTGGCCACGCCGCTGGTGCCGGCGCTCAAGGGCGCGCTGCTCCCGGCCGCCCGCCCCGCCGCCCCGCAGCAGCCGTACGGCGCGCAGCCGCCCGGCGGTTACGGCTACCCGGGCGCCCAGCCGGCCTCCTTCGGCGGCGGCCAGCCGGGCCAGCCGTACGGCGGCGGTCAGCCGCAGCAGGGCCAGCCGGTCGCGCCGCCCGCCGCGGACTTCTCGCCGTTCTGGTTCGCCGTTCCGGTGCCGCGTCCGCTGTTCCCCGAGGACGGCTCGCCCACCCCGATCGCCGAACTCGCCCCGGGCACCTGGTACCTGGCGGTGGAGCAGCGCGGTCAGGCGCTGGTCGCACAGACGCAGGACGGCCGCCGCGGCGTCCTCCAGGACACGTCGGGCATCCAGCGCGGCTGATTCACCGTCCCGTCCTCGTCACGGCCCCTCGCCCTCACGGGCGGGGGGCCGCTGTCGTGTCAGCGGACGCGGAGGACGCCGTGCGCGCCCCGTTCCGCGTCGGTCATGACATGGGTGACGAAGGAGTAGTTGCCCGCCTCGGGCAGGGCCAGCTCGACGAAGCCGCCCGCCGCGGGGGCCAGATCGAGGACCTGCGCGCCGCCGCGCTCCGGGCCGCCGGGGCGCAGATCGTACGCGCCCTCACGGAACACCGTGTCGAACTGCCCGCCCACGACGTGGAAGGCGCTCGGCATGTTCGGCCCGGCCGCCAGCACCCAGATCCGAACGCGCTCGCCGGCCTTCGCCGTCAGCGGGTCGTGGTCGTACTGGTTGGCGTACCCGTTGAAGGCGGCCATGTCGGGTTCCTTGGCGTTCACCTTGGCGGGGTCGGCGGTGCCGTTCTGTTCGCCGAGGTAGTACTCCGACTGGACCAGCAGGTACTCGCGGTCGACGCGCGGCAGGCCGGGCGGGTCGATGACGACGGCGCCGAACATGCCGTTGGCGATGTGCAGGGACATCGGCATGGTGGAGCAGTGGTACATCCACACCCCGCTGCGGGTGGCCGTGAAGCGGTACGTCAGCGACTCGCCGGGCTGGATGGTGCGCATCGGCCTGTCCGGCGCCAGCGCCCCGGCGTGGAAGTCGACGGAGTGGCCGATGGTCCCGTCGTTGACGAGGGTGATCTCGAAGGTGTCCCCGACGCGGCCGCGCAGCACGGGCCCCGGGGCCGTTCCGTCGAAGGTCCACAGCGTCTGCCGCACCCCGGGGGCGACGTCGGCCTCCGCCTCCTTCACGGTGAGGGTCCGCCTGTGCGTCCGGGGACCTGATCCTCCGGCGGCGGGCGGCAGTCGGGCGTCACGGGCGGTGAAGCCGTCGGCCGGTACGGCCATCGGGTCGAAGGCGTCCGCGGCGGATTCGCCCGTGCCCTCGGCCGCCGTCCCGCCGTGGTCGTGAGCGGTTCCCCCGCCGGTGACGCGCACCCCGAACACCATGCCCATCTGCCGGTGTCCCACCACCGAGCACCATCCGTCGAGGTTCCGGCCGACGACGCCCGCGTCCAGCGTGGCCCGCTCCCCCGGGGCGATCCGGTCGGTGCGGGCGCCGGTCTCCAGCACCAGGTCGTGGGTGTCGGTACCGGTGTTGTGCAGCTCGATCACCAGGCGGTCGCCCGCGGGCACGTCGACGGCGGCCGGGGCGAAGCGCATGTTCCGTACCGTCACCTCGACCGTGGTGGTGCGGCCGGTCGGCGTCACCTCCCCGCCGTCCGCGCTCGTCGCCGTGGACCGTTCCAGGACCGGCAGCGACCGCACGTCCGCCGCGCCGCCGCCCGCGACGGCCAGCATCACCACGGCGAGGCCGAGGGCCACGCCCCCGAGCACCCGGTGCGCGGGAGCGGAAGCGGGCGCCCGCGCAGGTACCGGCTCGGCCCCCGCGTTCCGCCGGTTCCGCAGGCTCCGTACGACGGTGAGCAGCAGCAGGACGAGGAAGTACAGCAGCATCGCCAGCAGCAGCACCGAGCAGACCACCCGGACCACGGACGGCACCGGGAGGACGCAGAGCAGCAGCGCGGCGTTGGTGATGGTCAGGCGGGCGGGCCAGGCCCGTTCGAGTCCGGCGGTGGCCGCGCGCACGGCCAGGGGGCCGCCGCCCAGGACCACCGGCACGAGGAAGCTCAGGGCGCCGAGCAGCACCTGGGCGATCCAGCCGGCGGCGAGCGGCGCGGTGAGCAGCGCCGTGCGCTCCCCCACCGTGACCCAGGACGTGGTGGAGAGGAGGATGCCGGCCAGGAGCAGCAGGGACCCGGCGAGCCAGAGGCTGCCCGCGGCCACCGACCAGGCGGCGAAGGAACGGGGAGCCTTGGTCCGCGCCTCGCGCACCCAGGGGACACCGGCGATCACCAGCCCGGCGGCGTGGACGACAACACCGGGAGCGGCCAGCGGTGGGGGTGCGAGCAGCGCGGCGGCGACGGCCGCGCCGAGGCCGGCGAGCAGCACGGGCAGGGCCCGGCGGCCGGCCCGTTCCGCGCCGTCCGCCACGCGGGTGCGCAGCATCGTCGGCCACAGGGTGATCAGGGTTCCGGCCACGGTGAGGCCGACCCAGCCGAGCAGGTTGATCATCTCGTGGGCGAGCAGCAGCCGTTCCGGCAGGTCACCGCCGAGGTCGCCGCGGGCCATGAGGACGCCCAGCGCGGCGCCCGCGGGCAGCAGGGCGGCGGCGGCGATGTAGTAGCGCACGGTCATGGAGAACCGTCCGGGCAGCGCCCGGCGCAGGAGCCGCACCAGCCACACAGCGTGGGCGGTGACGGCGGCCGCGACCAGACCTCCGCCGACGAGCACGGCGGGCCATCGGTCGAGGAACATGCCCCCGATCACGGCGACGGCCCCCGCGTTCAGACAGGCGAGACGCAGGGCCGCGGGCGTGCCCCGGTTGGCCTCCGGCAGCCGCAGCACGGACGCGGCGAAGTGCCCCGACCAGATGACGACGGCGTTGGTGACCGCCCCGAGCAGCAGGGTGTGGACGAGCAGCCAGGAGGCGTGCGGCAGGAAGTGATGGGCGCTGCCGGCCACCGCGAACAGGGCGAGCCAGGCCACCACGATCGCGTTGACGCCGAGGTGCCACAGGGCACGCGGGGAGCGGCCGGGGGGCTTCGGGGCGGGTCCCTTCGCCGTGGGGGAGGACAGGTGCGCGGTCACCGGTCGTTCCTCGGGTCGGCGGGCACGGGGACGGGGCCGGCGTCGGGACCGGGCGGCGTCGTGGTGGAGACGGCGGCCGCACGCCGGGTCGCGGTCACCGACGAGGTCGCCGCCGTCAGCACGAAGAGCAGTACCGCGGCGATGTTGAGCGCCCCGCCGAGCTGCCACGCCCCTCGTATCTCCCGCAGGTCACCGACGACCACGCGCAGGATCAGGGAGCCGTGCAGCAGCCAGGCCGCCACCGCGAGCCCGGGGTGGTACGGGAGCGGGCGGCGCAGGACGGCGGGCAGGATCACCGGGGCGTGCGCCATGATCATCGACATCACGAAGCCGAGGAACACGGCGTGCACGACGGCGTCGTAAACGGCTCCCCTCGGCGACCGGGCCGCCCAGCAGCCACAGGGCGCCGGCCAGGCCCAGCCACGCGTATCCGGCGAGCAGGCACGCGGCGGAGAAACGGGGCAGTCCCGTGGAGCGCAGCAGCCGGCGGGCGACGTCGTGCACGACGAGCCACGCGACCAGCGCGAGCAGGGCGGCGCCGAGGAGCAGCGTGCCCGCGGCCGGCCACAACAGGGTGGTGACGACGCCGGTGACGACGGCGCCGACGCACGCCAGGAAGGCCGGCTCCGCGCGCGGCGCGAGGAGGGCCACCCGGGCGAGTTCCAGCCGCTCGCCCGCGATGGTCAGGACGAGGAAGGCGACCAGCCAGGGCAGCAGGCGCGGGACGTCGAGGCCGCCCAGCCACAGGAGTGCCGCGCCGAGCGCCGACACGGCGCCCGCTCCCTGGGCGATCAGGGCGGGGCCGGGCTGCCGCTGCCAGAACCGCGTGTACAGCACGGTCAGGACGGTGGCCCCGGCGACGAGCAGCAGCCGCGGGACGGCCAGGTCCACGGGGGTGAGCAGCAGCAGGCCCCCGCCGCCGAGCGCGGCGGGGGCGAGGTGGGGCCAGCGGCCGCCCAGGGCGACCGCGCGTTCCAGTGCGACCAGCGTGCCGGCGAAACCGAGGACCAGCAGCACCCCGTGGACCTGCGGCAGACGGTCGCCGGTGACCGGGGCCGGCAGCCCGAGCAGGACGAGGGCGGCGTCCAGACCGGCGAGCAGGCAGACACCGGCGGCCAGCAGCAGAGGCGCCCGGCGGGCGCCCGCGCGGCGGGCGGCCGGGCCGGCGGGGGTCATGAGGCCTCCCCCGGCTCGCCGCCGCCCGGACGCGGGCGCCCGCCCGCCACCGTGCCGGTGTCCAGGTGGAGGCGGCAGGCGCCTGGTTCGGCGAAGGGGAGGAGTTCGATCTCCTGGGGGTTCTCGCTCAGGGCGGCGAGGGCGGCGCGGGCCAGCCCTTCGTGGACGCCGCAGACGACGCCGGGATGCTCGCGGGCCGTCTCGACGAACGGGCAGCGCGGCAGCCGGACGCGGCGCGCCTCCGCGTCCGCCTCCGGTGCGAAGCCGATCTCGCCGAGGAGGTCCAGCAGCCGCCCGCGCGCCTGACGCGGGTCCGCCGACGGCTCCTGCCCGGCGGTCAGGACGCGTCCCCAGTCCTCCCCCGCGGCCAGCGCGTCCGCGCGCGGATCGGCGCTGGTGCGGGCGATGCGCGCGGCCAGTACGGCGGCGAGTCCGGCGTACTCCCGGGCCGGGGACTCCTGCGGCGGGCGGGCCCGGTAGCGCCACGCGGGCCTGCCGCGTCCGGCGGGGGCGGACCGCTCGCGGGCCGCCAGACCGTCCTCCACCAGGGCGTCCAGGTGCTCGCGGACGGTGTTGACGTGCAGCGCGCACACCTGGGCGAGGGCGGTGGCGGTGACGGGACCGGACTGGCCGCGCAGGTACTGCAGGACGGCGGCGCGCTGCCGGGACAGCGGGACGCGCCGTGCTCCGCTGCCGGGAAACGGTCCGTTATTTTCCACGGTCATGTCCGTACTATATTGCAGGTACCGGCCCGGTCCGATCGGACGGGTCGTCGACGGCTGGAAGGAACGGCCCCCTGATGAGCACTCTCACCCTCGCATCGGACCCCGAGGACGCGGCGGCCGTCGAAGCCGTCGAGGCCCATCACGCGCAGCTGGCGGGTGAGCTCGCCGGACGGGTGGCGATGCTGGTCGCCGCGGCGGACCGCGACCCGGCCGAGGCCGAGGAGGTCCGCACCGGACTGGTCGCCTTCTGCGACCGGGATCTGCTCCCGCACGCGGTCGCCGAGGAGAGCACGCTGTACGCCGCCGCCCGCGACCTGCCCGAGGCCCGTCTCCTCATCGACGGCATGCTCGCCGAGCACCGCAGGCTGGCCGCCCTGGTCGACGCGTTGCGCGGGACCGGATCCGCGGTGCGCGCGGCGGCCGACGGCCGGGCCCTCCAGGTGCTGTTCGAGGAGCACCTGGACAAGGAGAACGACCTCGTCCTGCCGCTCCTGGCCGGAGCCCCGGACATCTCACTGGCCGACCTGCTGGGCGGCATGCACGAACTGCTCGGCGGCGGCGAGGAGGCCGGGGGCGAGGGCGAGCCGTCGGGCGGCGGCTGCGGCGGGTCGTGCGGCTGCGGTGGCTCGGACGACGCCGACGTGCCCGAACTCGACGTACGGGAGGTGCCGCACGCGCTGCGTCACGCGACGGTCTTCGGCGCGCTGGGCGCCGTGCCGGCCGGGCGGGCCATGCTGCTCGTGGCGCCGCACGACCCGCTGCCGCTGCTGCGGCAGATCGAGGAGCGGCACCCCGGTGTCTTCTCGGTGGAGTACCAGCAGCGCGGCCCGGAGGCCTGGCGGCTGCTGCTCACCCACCGGTGAGCCGGGCCACCGCCGAACTTCCGTACGGGTCCCGGGCGTTCCTGGTTTCAAGCGGGCGTTCGGGGCCAGACGGACACCATGTCCCCTCGATATCGCTCTGGTTCCACCTCCGCGGGGACGGTCATCGCGGTGATCGCGGACGTGATGGCCGTCATCCTCGGACTGTGGATTCTGATGTACCTGTTGGACGCCAACCGGGCCAACGACCTGGTGCGGTTCGTCCATGACGCGGCCAACTGGCTGGCGGCCTGGTCGCGTGACCTGTTCACCTTCGACGAGGAGTGGGCGCGGGTCGTCTTCGGCTACGGACTCGCCGCCGTGGTCTACCTGTTCATCGGCCACGCCATCGCCGGCCGCCTCCGCCGCCACTGACCCGGGCGGTCCCGGGCCGGGCGGGTCAGGCGTCCGGGCAGCAGTCCGGGTCCATGCCCTTCGGCAGCTGCTCCCCGCCGAAGACCGCGCAGGTCGGCTCGTGACCGCCGAGGGCGGCGACGGCCAGCAGCAGCGACCCCGCGGTCCAGGTGGTCAGCTCGCGGGGCCATATGGCGTCGTCGTCGAAGACGTAGCCCGTCCAGTAGAGGCCGCTCTCCGCATCGCGCAGGTGCTGGATCGACTGGAGCACCTCCAGCGCGCGGTCGGACTCGCCCGTCGCCCACAGGGCCAGGGCGAGTTCGGCCGACTCGCCGCCCGTCACCCACGGGTTGGGCACCACGCAGCGCACCCCGAGGCCGGGGACCACGAACCGCTCCCAGCCCTCGTCGATGCGCTCCCTCGCCTCGGCGCCGGTCAGCGCGCCGCCGAGCACCGGGTAGTACCAGTCCATCGAGTAGCGGTCCTTGTCCAGGAACCGCTCGGGGTGGCGCCGGATGGCGTGCCGCAGCGCGCCCACGGCCAGCTCCCAGTCCGGCTGGGGCTCCTCGCGCTGCTCGGCGATCGCGAGAGCGCAGCGCAAGGCGTGGTGCACGGAGGAGGAGCCAGTGAGCAGCGCGTCCGTGGCGGGCGTGCCGTCGTCGTCGCGCCGCCAGCCGATCTGCCCCCCGGGCTGCTGGAGCCTCAGCACGAACTCCACGGCCGCGCACACGGCGGGCCACATGCGGTCCAGGAAGGTGTCGTCGCCGGTGGCGAGGTAGTGGTGCCACACGCCGACCGCGATGTAGGCGACGAAGTTGGTCTCCCGGCCCCGGTCGGTGACGTCGTCCGGGTCCCCGTCGGCGTAGGCCGCGTACCAGGAGCCGTCGTCGAGCTGGTGCCGGGCCAGCCACAGGTAGGCCCGCTCGGCCGCCTCGTGCTCGCCCGCCGTGTCCAGCGCCATCGCGGCCTCGACGTGGTCCCACGGGTCGAGGTGGTGACCCCGGAACCACGGGATGGCGCCGTCCTCCCGCTGCACGGCGAGGATGCCGGCGACGGTCTGCGCCGCCTGCCCGGGCGTCAGCACGCCCGTGAGGACGAGGTGTTCGAAGCTGGGGGTGCGGGGGTCGCCGGCCGGCCGGGAGGTCGTCACGTGGCGTCCGCCTCGGCGCGCGGCAGGTGCGGCTTGGTCGCGTAGGCCACGAAGCTCTTGCCGATCACCGGGTTCAGCGCCCGCTCGGCGACCCGGGTGGCCAGCGGCTTCTTCATGATGTCCCAGACCAGCAGCTTGTGGTACGCGCGCACCGGCAGCGCCTTGTCGTTGTCGACGCCGAACGCGCACTTCAGCCACCAGTACGGCGAGTGCAGGGCGTGGGCGTGGTGGGTGCCGTAAGGGCGCAGGCCCGCCTCGCGGATCTTGGCGAGGAGTTCGTCCGCCTTGTAGATGCGGATGTGGCCGCCCTCGACCTCGTGGTAGGCGTCGGACAGGGTCCAGCAGACCTTCTCCGGGCCGTAGCGCGGGACGGTGATCGCGATGCGGCCGCCCGGCTTGAGCACGCGCACCATCTCGGCGAGCACGCCCTTGTCGTCGGGGATGTGCTCCATCACCTCGGAGATGATGACGACGTCGAAGGACTCGTCGGGGAAGGGCAGGGCGAGGGCGTCGCCCTCCATGGCGGTGGCGGTGGCCCCGGCGGGCGCCTCGCCGGCCTCCTTCATCGCCGCGAACCACTTGGCGACCTCGCGGATCTCCTCGCCGTTCTGGTCCAGCGCGACGACCCGCGCGCCGCGCCGGTAGCACTCGAAGGCGTGCCGTCCGGCGCCGCAGCCGAGGTCCAGCACGCGGTCGCCCGGGGCGAGCGGGAACCGGGAGAAGTCGACGGTCAGCACGTGGCCCTGCTTTCACGGTCGGAGGTGTCGGCCGCGGTCACGGGTACGCCGCCCGTGTCCGCGAGAGCGTCGGGGATGAGGCCGGGGCCCGCGGGCGCCGGGGCCTGCGGGGCCGGGGTCGTCACGCGCGGGGCCGTGCCCCGGCCGGCGCGGGCGGTCTCGATGGCCTCGCGGTAGCGGGCGACGGTGCCCTCGGCGGCGCGCGCCCAGGTGAAGTTGGCCAGCACCCGGTCGCGTCCGGCGGCGCCGAGGCGGGCGCGCAGACCGTCGTCGCCGAGCAGCCGGGTGAGGGCGGCGGCCAGGGCGCCCGCGTCGCCGGGCGGGACGGCCAGGCAGGTCTCCCCGTCGCGTCCCGCGACCTCGGGGATGGCGCCGCCGGTGGTGGCGACGAGCGGGGTGCCGGTGGCCATGGCCTCGGCGGCCGGGAGGGAGAAGCCCTCGTAGAGCGACGGCACGCAGGCGACCTGCGCGGAGCGCACCAGGTCGACGAGTTCGGCGTCGGAGATGCCCTTGACGAAGTCGACGGCGCCTTCGAGGCCGTAGCGCTCGATCGCCTGGGCCACGGGCCCTTCGGCGGGGCGCTTGCCGACCACGACGAGGTGGGCGCCGGGCTGTTCGGCACGCACCTTGGCGAGCGCCTCGACGAGGAAGACGAGGCCCTTCAGCGGCACGTCGGCGCTGGAGGTGGTGACGATCCGGCCCGGGACGACCGCGACGGACGGGTCCGGGGAGAACAGGTCGGTGTCGGCGCCGATGTGGACGACGTGGACGCGGTCGGGCCGTACGCCGAGGTCCTCGACGATCTCGGCGCGGGAGCTGCCGGAGACGGTGAGCACGGACGGCAGCCGGCGCGCGACGCGCTTCTGCATGCGGGTGAAGGCGTACCAGCGGCGCACCGACAGACGGCGCTTCCAGTCGGCGGCGGCGTCCAGTTCGAGACGGCGGTCGACGGTGATGGGGTGGTGGATCGTGGTCACCAGGGGCGCGCCGAGGCCGCCGAGCAGGCCGTAGCCGAGGGTCTGGTTGTCGTGGACGACGTCGAAGTCGCCGCGGCGGGCGCGCAGATGGCGGCGGGCGCGCAGCGAGAAGGTCAGCGGCTCGGGGAAGCCGCCGGTCCACATGGTGGAGACCTCGAGGGCGTCGATCCAGTCGCGGTACTCGTCGCGCTTCGGAGTGCGGAAGGGGTCCGGCTGCCGGTAGAGGTCGAGGCTGGGCAGCTCGGTGAGGCTCAGCCCGTCGTACCCCTCGTCGAGCACCGGGTAGGGCTGGGCGCCGATGACCTCGACGCGGTGCCCCAGCCTGGCCAGTTCGCGGGAGAGGTGGCGCACGTAGACGCCCTGGCCGCCGCAGAACGGGTTTCCCTTGTAGGTGAGGAGCGCGATGCGGAGCGGTCGCGAGCCGTCGGATGCGGGGCCTGCCGAGGGCCCGGCCTGACTGGCCTCAGCGGTCACTCTGGGACCCCCTTCTGCCTGCACTGTCCCGCGACAGTACGACGGGACGCCGATCTAGAACAAGTTTCAGAGTTGATCGTTCGGAGGAACCGAATCTACCGGCAGGTAAGAACGTCGGCAGCGGTGGATCAGGTGATTCACGCCACGGCGGACGCCGTGCCATGCTGTCCGATCATCGATCCTCACCGACTGTCACGGACGGGACCCATGCCCGCGGATGCCCACAGGACCAAGGCGGCGCCGGACGCCGGGCGCGCCGAGCCGGCCTCCCCGCTCACGGAGCGGCAGGAGGCCCGGCGGCGGCGCATCCTCGAGGCGTGCGCGCGGCTGGCCTCGCGGGGCGGCTTCGACGCGGTGCAGATGCGCGAGGTCGCGGAGTCCTCGCAGGTGGCGCTGGGCACGCTGTACCGGTACTTCCCGTCGAAGATCCATCTGCTGGTGGCGACGATGCAGGACCAGCTGGAGCATCTGCACGCGACGCTGCGGAAGAAGCCGCCGGCCGGCGAGACGGCGGCGGAGCGGGTCGCCGGGACGCTGATGCGGGCGTTCCGCGCGCTCCAGCGCGACCCGCTGCTGGCCGACGCGATGGTGCGGGCGCTGACCTTCGCGGACCGCAGTGTGAGCGCGGAGGTGGAGCAGGTCTTCCGGCGGACGACGGCGATCATCCTGGACGCGACGGACCTGGCCGACCCGACGCCCGAACAACTGTCGGCGGTGCGGGTGATCGGGCACACCTGGCACTCGACGCTGATCACCTGGCTGTCGGGGCGGGCCTCCATCGAGCAGGTGGGCGCGGACATCGAAACGGTGTGCCGGCTGATCGACCTGACGGCGCCGCCGCGCTCCCGGCAGAGCTGACGAAAATTTCGAAAGCGCTTCCGCCCCCGGTCGCCCACCTCCCTCACCGGCCCCTCTTCGTCCAGGTCCATATCCGGCGTGCGCGAACGGTTGACCACCCGTTCCGCCCTCCGTATCGTCACCGCAGCCATTCGGAGCCGAGTCCGAAATTTTCGTACCGCAGTACCGCAGTGCCGCAGGCAGTGTCATCAGCGCCACCCCCACCGCACCACGCTCACCCGATCCGCACCACGGGACCCGCCGGAGAAGGGATGACATGCGCATGATCGGAAAGGGAACGACAGAGCCACACAGGAGAGCCGGAGGCGCCGTCCCCCGCGCGCGGCGCCGGCTGCGCGCGGCCCTGAGCGCCGCCACCACCGCCCTGCTGACCGCGGGCGCCCTCGCCGCGCTCCCCCAGGGCACCGCCCACGCCGCCGACACCCTGGGCGCCGCCGCGGCCGAGAAGGGCCGCTACTTCGGCGCCGCCGTCTCCGCGAACCACCTCGGCGAGGCGCAGTACGTGGCCACGCTGAACCGCGAGTTCAGCTCGGTCACGGCCGAGAACGAGATGAAGTGGGACGCCCTCGAACCGAGCCGGGGCTCCTTCAACTTCAGCCGCGCGGACCAGATCTTCGACCACGCCAAGAGCCAGGGCATGGACGTCCGCGGGCACACCCTGGTCTGGCACTCACAACTGCCGAACTGGGTGTCCCAGTTGGGCGCGAGCGACCTGCGCACGGCGATGAACAGCCACATCACCCAGGTCATGACCCACTACAAGGGCGAGATCCACTCCTGGGACGTGGTCAACGAGGCGTTCCAGGACGGCGGCAGCGGCGCCCGGCGCTCCTCGCCCTTCCAGGACAAGCTGGGCGACGGCTTCATCGAGGAGGCGTTCCGCACCGCCCGCGCGGCCGACCCGAACGCCAAGCTCTGCTACAACGACTACAACACCGACGGCGTCAACGCGAAGAGCAATGCCGTCTACACCATGGTCCGCGACTTCAAGGCCCGCGGCGTGCCGATCGACTGCGTCGGCTTCCAGTCCCACTTCAACCCCAACTCCCCCGTCCCGTCCGACTACCAGGCCAACCTCCAGCGCTTCGCGGACCTCGGCGTGGACGTCCAGATCACCGAGCTGGACATCGAGGGCTCGGGCCAGGCCCAGGCCGCCGACTACGGCAACGTCGTCCGCGCCTGCCTGGCGGTGAGCCGCTGCACCGGCATCACGGTGTGGGGCATCCCGGACAAGTACTCGTGGCGGGCGAGCGGCACCCCGCTGCTGTTCGACGACAACTACAACAAGAAGCCCGCGTACGACGCGGTGCTGAGCGCGCTGGGCGGCGCCCCCGGCGGCGACCCGGGGGACCCGGGTGACCCGGACGCGGCCTGCACCGCCGCCTACACCACGGCCGAGCAGTGGAACGGCGGCTACAACGGCAGGGTGACGATCACCGCGGGCCGCTCCCCGATCTCCGGCTGGAGCGTGACCCTCACCCTGGGGTCGTCGCAGCAGGTGGTCTCGGTGTGGAACGGGTCACCCACCTACAACGGCAACGTGATGACCGTCCGCTCCACCTGGAACGGCTCGCTGGCGGCCGGCGCCTCGACCAGCTTCGGCTTCACCGTCAACGGCTCCGCCACGTCCCCGCCGCAGATCGGCGCCTGCACCGCCTCCTGACGTACCCGCACCCCCCTCGGCCCGCACCCGTCCCTCGGGTGCGGGCCGTCTCACGGGTGCCGTGACCCTCGTCACCTCCCGCGTCCGTGCCTCTCCCCGCGCACGCGGCCGCCCCGGACGCCCGTTCTACGGGCGGGTAGAGTGGCCGCGTCGTATCACAGCCGTACGGGGGGAAGCCGGTGCGAATCCGGCGCTGACCCGCAACCGTGAGCCGTCCTGGAGACGGTGAGCCGGAATGCCCCGCACGGATCGTGACCGGCTCACGTGCCCGGCATCCCGCCGGCGCACGGGCACCGTCGAGGTATACGGAGCCGAGCCGCCGGGGTGTCCCGCGCTGCCCGGCCCTCTTCAGGGAGAGGCACCCGCCCGTCATGAACGTCCGCCGCAGCGCAGCGGTGCTGGCCGCCGTCGCCGTCCTCGGCGCCGCCGCACCGGCCGCAGCCGACTCGTCCCCGTCGCCGACCCCGCAGCCGCTGCCGTCCGCGCTGTACGGCGACACCGACCCGCAGTACGACGGGGTGTGGCGTCAGTCGCTCGCCCTGCTCGCCCAGCACGCCGCCGGCGCCGAGCCGCCGAAGGCCGCCGTCGGCTGGCTGACCGGCCAGCAGTGCGCCGACGGCTCGTTCGCGCCGTTCCGGGCCGACCCGTCCGTCGCGTGCGACGCCAAGACGATGGTCGACACCAACCAGACCGCCGCCGCCGTGCAGGCGCTCGCCGCGCTCGGCGGCCACGACGCCGTCATCGGGAAGGCCGTCGGCTGGCTGAAGTCCGTGCAGAACAAGGACGGCGGCTGGGGCTACACCGCGGGCGGCCCCAGCGACACCAACTCCACGTCCGTCGTCGTCGGCGCGCTCGCCGCCGCCGGTGAGAAGCCGGGCGAGGTGAGGAAGGGCGGCAAGTCCCCCTACGACGCGCTGCTCGGCCTGGAGCTGCCCTGCACCGGCGAGGGCGCGGGCGCGTTCGCGTACCAGCCGGAGAAGGACGGCTCGCTGACCGCCAACGCGGACGCGACGGCGGCGGGCGTGCTCGGCGCGCTCGGCCGGGGCCTGCTGGTCGAGCCCGGCAAGGGCGACGGCGCGGCGGCCGGCTCCTGCGTCAAGGCGACCACCCCGGAGCAGGCCGCCGCCAACGGCGCCGCCCACCTGGCCGGCGAGCTCGCCGCCAAGGGCTACCTGCTCGCCGCGACGCCCGGCGCCGAGGACCAGCCCGACGTCGGCAACACCGCCGACGCGGTGGTCGCGCTCGCCGCGCAGGGCGACACGGCCCAGGCGAAGAAGTCGTACGCCTGGCTGGAGAAGAACGCCGCCGACTGGGCCGCGCAGAGCGGGCCCGCCGCCTACGCGCAGCTCGTCCTCGCCGCCCACGCGACCGGCGCGGACCCGCGCGACTTCGGCGGCACGGACCTGGTGAAGCAGCTCCAGGCCGCCGGCCCGGCCGCCCCGGAGAAGACCACGAAGGCGGCGGAGGAGGCCGAGGACGAGAAGGACGCGGACTCCCCGTTCGGCGTCTGGTGGTTCGTCGGCGTCTGCCTGGTCGCCGGCATCGGCATCGGCTTCCTGGTCAGCAACCGCGCCAAGAGGCAGCAGTCGTGATCCGCCGTGCCACCGTGCTGTTCCTGGCCGCGCTGCTCCCCCTGCTGGCGGGCGCCGGCCAGGCCCAGGCCGCCGGGTACCGCTACTGGTCCTTCTGGGAGCGGGACGGCTCGGCGTGGACGTACGCCACCGTGGGTCCGTCGCTGTCGCGGCCCGCGGACGGCGACGTCCAGGGCTTCCGCTTCTCGGTCAGCGAGGACTCGGGCGACGCGGCCAAGCCCCGCGGCGCCGCCGGTTTCGACACGATCTGCGCGAAGACCCCCGCGAAGGACGGCACGAAGCGGGTCGCCCTGGTGATCGACTTCGGCACGCCCGGCGACGCCCCGTCCGGGGAGAAGCCGCCGGCCGGCCGCACGGCCTGCGCGCAGGTGGCGGAGGACGCCACGACGGCGGAGGCGCTGGCCTCGGTCGCCAAGCCGCTGCGCTACGACAGCAACGCGCTGCTGTGCGCGATCGCGGGCTACCCGGCGAAGGGCTGCGGCGAGCAGGTGGCCACGGACGGGAAGGACTCGTCCCCCACGGAGACCGCCGGGACCGCCGAGACCGCCGAGACCGCCGGGTCCGCCGAGGACGACGGCGGCTCCGGGCCCTCCGTGGGTCTGATCGCGGGCGCCGCGGTGGTGGTCGTGCTGGGCGCCGCCGCCGTCTGGCAGGTCCGTCGCCGTGCGTGAGGCACGCGGCTCCGGGCGTGCGGGCCTCGCCCGGCCGCGCCCGGAGCGGGGGACCCCGCCCGCCGGCGTCCCCGTCCCGCGTGCGCGCCGCGCCCAGCTGCACCCCGGCGCGTGGTGGCTGTGGGCCCTCGCGCTGGGCACCGCGGCGACCCGCACCACCAACCCGCTCCTGCTCGCCCTGCTGATCACCGTCTCCGGGTACGTCGTGGCCGTCCGCCGCCCGCACACGCCGTGGGCCCGCTCCTACGGCGCCTTCGTGAAGCTCGCCGCCGCCGTGCTGCTGCTGCGGCTCGCCTTCGCGGTCTTCCTGGGCTCGCCGATCCCCGGCACCCACACCCTGTTCACGCTGCCCGAGGTGCCGCTGCCCGACTGGGCGCAGGGCATCCGCCTGGGCGGCCGGGTCACCGCGGAAGGCCTCACCTTCGCCCTGTACGACGCGCTGCGGCTGGCCGCGCTGCTGATCTGCGTGGGCGCCGCGAACGCCCTCGCCAGCCCGTCCCGCCTGCTGAAGTCGCTGCCCGGCGCCCTGTACGAGCTGGGCGTGGCCGTGGTGGTGGCGCTGACCTTCGCGCCGAACCTGATCGCCGACGTACGCCGGCTGCGAGCCGCCCGCCGGCTGCGGGGGCGCCCCGACAAGGGCGTGCGCGGTCTGGTGCAGGTGGGGCTGCCGGTCCTCGAGGGCGCGCTGGAGCGCTCGGTGTCCCTGGCCGCCGCGATGGACGCGCGCGGGTACGGCCGTACCGCCGAGGTGCCGCCCGCAGTGCGGCGCACCACCGCCGCCCTCACGCTCGGCGGTCTGCTGGGCGTGTGCGCGGGGACGTACGGGCTGCTCACCGCCGAGGGCGGCAGTTACGGGCTGCCCGTGCTGCTCGTCGGGCTGGCGTCGGCGCTCGCGGGGCTCCGGCTCGGCGGGCGGCGCACCCTGCGCACCCGCTACCGCCCGGACCCGTGGGACGCCCGCGCCTGGCTGGTCTCCGCCTCGGGCGCCGCCGTGGCGGCCCTCCTGATCCTGGCCGGCTCGCTGGACCCCGGGGCCCTGCGCCCCGGCGTGGTCCCGCTGGAGCCGCCCACCCTGCCCCTGTGGCCGGCGGCGGCCGTGCTGCTCGGCCTGCTGCCCGCCTTCGTCACCCCCGCCCCCGAGGCGGCCCCCGACCCCCGCAAGGAGCCGACGACGTGATCCGCTTCGAGAACGTGTCGGTGACCTACGACGGCGCGGCGCGGCCCGCCGTGCGGGACGTCGACCTGGAGGTCCCCGAGGGCGAACTGGTGCTGGTGGTGGGCCCCTCCGGCGTCGGCAAGTCGACGGTGCTGGGCGCGGTCAGCGGACTGGTGCCGCACTTCACCGGCGGCACCCTGCACGGCCGCGTGACCGTCGCGGGCCGCGACACCCGCACCCACAAGCCGCGCGAACTGGCCGACGTGGTGGGCACGGTGGGCCAGGACCCGCTGTCCCACTTCGTGACGGACACGGTGGAGGACGAACTCGCCTACGGCATGGAGTCGCTGGGCCTGCCGCCGGACGTGATGCGCCGCCGCGTGGAGGAGACCCTGGACCTGCTGGGCCTGGCCGATCTGCGGGACCGGCACATCTCCACGCTGTCCGGCGGCCAGCAGCAGCGGGTGGCCATCGGCTCGGTCCTCACCCCGCACCCGAAGGTGCTGGTCCTGGACGAGCCGACGTCCGCCCTGGACCCCGCGGCCGCCGAGGAGGTCCTCGCCGTCCTCCAGCGCCTGGTGCACGACCTGGGCACCACGATCCTGATGGCCGAGCACCGCCTGGAGCGGGTGGTGCAGTACGCGGACCAGGTCGTGCTGCTGCCGCCCGGCGAGCGGCCCCGGATGGGCGCCCCGGCGGACGTCATGGCGGTCTCCCCGGTCTGCCCGCCGGTGGTCGAGCTGGGCCGCCTGGCCGGCTGGTCCCCGCTGCCCCTGACGGTCCGCGACGCCCGCCGCAGGGCGGCCCCGCTGCGGGACCGCCTGGAGGGCAGGCAGCCCGAGCGGCATACGACCGAGCCCCGGACGGCTCCCCCGGTGAAGCGCCTCTTCGGCCGGGCGAAGAAGACGCACGACGGCGCTCCCGAGCCGGTGGCCGAGGTGCGCTCGCTCGCCGTCCGCCGCGACCGGGTGCGGGCGCTCACCCACGTGGACCTCACGGTGTCGCCCGGCGAGACGATCGCGCTCATGGGCCGCAACGGCGCCGGCAAGTCCACGCTGCTCGGCGCGCTGGTGGGGCTGGTCGCCCCGTCCTCGGGATCGGTCCGCACCGGGGGCGCGGTCCCCCACCGCACCCGCCCCCGCGACCTGGTCCGCAAGGTCGGCCTCGTCCCGCAGGAGCCCCGCGACCTGCTGTACGCGGACACGGTGGCGGCGGAGTGCGCGGCCGCCGACCGGGACGCGGAGGCGGAGCCCGGCACCTGCCGCGCGCTGCTCACCGAGCTGCTGCCGTCGGTGGCCGACGACAGCCACCCCCGCGACCTGTCCGAGGGACAGCGGCTCACGCTCGCCCTCGCGGTGGTGCTCACCGCCCGGCCGCCCCTGCTGCTGCTCGACGAGCCGACCCGCGGCCTGGACTACGCGGCGAAGGCACGCCTGACGGCGATCCTGCGCCGGCTGGCCGCCGAGGGCCACGCCATCGTCATGGCCACGCACGACGTGGAGCTCGCGGCGGAACTGGCGCACCGGGTGGTGCTGCTCGCCGAGGGCGAGGTGATCGCGGACGGCCCGTCGGCGGAGGTCGTCGTGGCGTCCCCGGCGTTCGCCCCGCAGGTGGCGAAGATCCTGGCGCCGCAGCCCTGGCTCACGGTCGCCCAGGTGAAGGAGGCGCTGGAGCGATGAGCACGCCGACCACCCCCGCACGGCCCGCGGACCGCCAGGCCCGAGCGCTGCGCCTCGGCCCCCGCACCTGGCTGGCGCTGGCCCTGGTGAGCTTGGTGGGCGTGGCCGGCTTCGGCTGGCCGTTCCTCGCCCCGCCCGAGTCGGCGGTGAACGCGCACGAGGGCGACGCCCCGTGGCTGTTCGCCGGGCTGCTCGTGCTGCTGGTCGCCGTGGTGGCGGCCGCCCTGTCGGAGTCGGACCTGGGCGCGAAGGCGGTGGCGATGCTCGGCGTCCTCGCGGCGGCGGGCGCGGCCCTGCGCCCCGTGGGCGCGGGCACGGCCGGTCTTGAACCCATGTTCTTCCTGATGGTGCTCAGCGGCCGGGTCCTCGGCCCGGGGTTCGGCTTCGCCCTGGGCTCGGTCACGATGTTCGCGTCCGCGCTGCTCACCGGCGGGGTGGGCCCCTGGCTGCCGTTCCAGATGCTGGCGATGGGCTGGTTCACCATGGGCGCGGGCTTCCTGCCCGGCCCGGACCGGCTGCGGGGCCGCAGGGAGGTGTGGATGCTCGCCGTGTACGGCTTCCTGGCCGCCTTCGCCTACGGCACGGCGATGAATTTGGCGGGCTGGACCTTCATGAGCTCGCTCGCCTCGAACATCGCCTTCGACGGCGACGACCCGGTGGCCGCCAACCTGGCCCGCTTCGTCGCGTACTGCCTGGCCACCTCCCTGGGCTGGGATCTGGGGCGGGCCGTGATCACGGTGGTGCTGACGCTGACCGTCGGCGCGACGGTGCTGCGGGCGCTGCGCCGCGCCACGCGCAGGGCCGCCTTCGAGGCGCCGGTCACATTCGGCGACGCCCCTCGGTGAGGGTGCGTGCGCGTCGTGTGGGCGAGACGGTGAAGCACCCCACATGACCGGCGTCACATACGAAGGAGGGTCGTAGACGGTCCGCGCGCCCACTTACGGCCATCGCGCGCGAAACCGGACGTTGCGGACATTGAACCCGGACCGTCTCCGACCATCGGTAGTAAAAGGGACCTTTGCGGGCGATCCGGGGATTTGCTTCTGTGGAGCAGTCGCCGGGCGCCGACGAACCCCACGGGTCGCGGCGCCGACGTATGCCCCCGCCGGACGGCGGGGCCGCCCCCTGCTTCCGACCGAAAGGCCGCCTGTGTCCGCCGTTTCCCTCCTCCGCTCCGTCGCCACCCCGAAGAAGGCTGTGCTCGGCGCCGCCCTGACGGCCGCCACGTGCGGCACGCTGATCGCCGCCGCGCCCGCGCAGGCCGCGACCACGGCGACCCCCACCTCCGCCTCCTCGGCCCAGGCGACCGCGAAGAAGATGATCGGCAACTCGGCCGAGTTCCAGTGCTTCTCCAACATCGTGTCGCACGAGAGCGGCTGGAACCCGCAGGCCACCAACGCCTCCAGCGGCGCCTACGGCCTGGTCCAGGCGCTCCCGGCCTCGAAGATGGCCTCGGCCGGCTCCGACTGGAAGACCAACCCGGCCACCCAGATCAAGTGGGGCCTGGACTACATGAAGGACCGCTACGGCAGCGCCTGTGACGCCTGGTCCTTCTGGCAGGCCAACAACTGGTACTGACGAGCGTCACCCCTGATACCGAAGGCGGCGTCCCCCTGATCCCCGGGGCCGCCGCCTTCGTCTGCCTCAGCCCAGGATCAGCGGCAGCCGCGCGGTGAGGCCGCCCAGGGCGGCGGTCTCGCCGGCGGTGGGCGCACGCCGGCCCGTGCCGGTCAACAGGGCGTCGGTGTCGGACAGTTCGTCGGGGAACGGGACGTCCGCGATCCGTTCCAGCGCCGTGCGGGCCGCCGCGAGGGTTCTGGCCGGGGGCCTCGGGGCGGAGGGCAGGCGGGCGATCAGGTCCAGGTGGTGCAGGGTCCATTCCAGGACGTACGCCGCGAGGTAGTCGCCGGCGGTCAGCACCTTGCCCTTGGTGCTCACCAGGGCCGCGGGGTCGGCCAGTTCCGCCGCCCGCCCGGCCGCGGAGCCCACGTCGTCCAGATGGAACTTCAGCAGCGCGGGGTCGCCGTACGCGGCGGCCAGCCGCGGGATCAGCGCGTCCAGCGGGTCGTCACCGGTGGGCGGCGCCACGAGGTCCCAGTACGTCGTCGCGTCCGCCGTCGGCCCGGAGCCGGCCGGGGTGACGAGCGTGATGAGGACGTCCTGCGCGTCGATGACGAGATGGCAGACGAGGTCCCGCACCAGCCAGCCCCGGCAGCCGGACGGCTGGTCGAAGTCCTCGTCGGGGACGGCGGCGACGGCAGCCAGCAGCGCGCTCCAGCTGCGGGAGAAGTCACCGGTCACCACGTCACGCGCCATGCTCCGGATCCTAGGCGCGGCGCCCGCCGCGCCGCAGGGAATCCGGGCGCCCACGGGACGCGGCCCTAGATCTCCCCCACCGCCCGCAGCCACGCCGTGAAGTCCTCGATCAGCTCGGGAGGATTGGCGGCCTCGGTGGCGTGCGCCTCCCAGCCGGGGTGGGCCATGTCGAAGACGACGACCGGCAGCGGGCGGCCGAGGACGCGCTCGATCACACCGTCGGCGTGCAGATGCCGGGCCAGGTCGATCACGGCGTCACGGAAGTGCGCGCGCAGCAGTCCGGCGCGGGCGGCCACGTCCTCGTCGTCCAGCACCCGGTCGAGGTCGAACTCACCGTCGTACCAGGCGCCCAGGGCGCGCACCTCCTCGACGTACACCTGGCTGCCGACCGGGTCCTCGGGGACGTTGCCGAGGATCTCGAAGCCCTCGAGGAGCCAGTAGGCGTAGTTCCAGCGCGCCTCGCCGTCGTCGCCCGGGGTGTGCTCCCGTTCGTACTGGCTCTCGGTGTTGTACCCGATGGCCACGTACGGGCGGCGGTCGTCGTCGTCCACCCGCCAGATGCGGAAGGACAGGGCGTAGATCTCGGGCCTGAGTCCTGCGGGGAAGCGTTCGAGGACGCCGACGGCCGCGGTCCGCAGATGGGCGAGGAAGGTCTCCGGTCGATCCGTCACGGCAGCAGCATCCCATCCGTCAACGACAACGGACGGGACCCCCCTTGAGGAGTGAACGCGGGGGCGGAGTATGACGTCTTCATGATCGTGCCTTCTGCCGACCTCGCCCTGCTCCGGCGGCCGGCCCCGGCCACGGAGCGGAAGCAGACCCTCCGCTCCTTCTGCCGGCGTCGTCGCGTACCGCTCCTGGCCACCCTGGCCGTGCTGCCGCTGTACGCGCTGTGGTGGGCGGTGCTGGCGACGGGCGGCGGTGACCTGGCCGCCCAGGACGCGTGGGCGGGGTTCGCGGAGCGGCACGGCTCGTCGGCGTACAACCTGTTCTGGTACGGCGGCATGCACACCGCCAACTACAGCCTGATATCGCCGTACTTGATGGCGGCCGTCGGGGTGCGGGCGCTCACCGTGGCGTCCGGTCTCGCCGCCACCTGGATCGCGGCGGTGCTGGTGCGGCGGGTGGTGCCGCGCCGGCCGCTCGCGCCCGCGCTGCTCGCCGCGCTCGGCCTGTGGGGCAACGTGGCCTCGGGGCGCACCACGTTCGCCCTCGGGGTCGCCTTCGGACTGGCCGCGTGCCTGTACCTCACCGAGCACCGAACCAAGCACCTGACCGGGCGCCCGACCCAGCGGAAACGTCTCTTCCTCATCGGTTCCCACGCCGCCCTCGCCACCATGGCGTCCCCGGTCGCGGGCCTGTTCCTCGCCGTGGTCGGCGCCGGGTACGCGCTGGTGCGGCGGCCGGGCCCCGCCGTCGCCCTGCTCGCCCCGCCCGCGCTGGTGGTGGGCGCGACCAGTGCGCTGTTCCCTTTCCAGGGCGAGCAGTTGATGCCCGCGGGCCGCATATGGATACCCGCGTCCCTCGGCATCGCGGTCGCCGTGCTGTCCCCGCCGTCCTGGCGGGCGGCGCGGTGGAGCGGCGCCGTCTACGCGGCCGGGACCGTGCTGGTGTATCTGGTCCCCTCCCCCATCGGCACGAACGTCGAGCGGTTCGCCGAGTACGCCGCCCCCGTCGCGCTGCTGGCGGCCCTCCTCGCGCAGCCGCGGCTGCGGCCGGTGCGCCGCGCCCTGCTCGTGGCGGCGCTGGTGTTCTCCGCCGGGTGGACCGGCAAGAAGACCGTCGACGACCTGAAGGTGTCCACGGACGTCCCGGCCTGGGCGGCGCAGACGAACGGCGTCGTGCGCGCCCTGGAGTCGCTGGGCGCCGACCGGACGCGGGTGGAGGCGGTGCCCGCCCGCAACCACCGGGAGGCGGTGGCGCTCGCCCCGCACGTGCATCTCGCGCGGGGCTGGAACCGGCAGCTCGACATGGAGCGGGCCCGGCTGTTCTACGACGGCTCGTTCTCCGCCGCCACCTACCGGGCGTGGCTGGACCGGTGGGCGGTCGGATTCGTCGTGCTGCACGACGGCAAGCCCGACGGGTACGCCGAGGAGGAGGCGCGGCTGCTGCGGGAGCGGCGGCCCGACTGGCTGGTCCCGGTCTGGCGGGACGCGCACTGGGAGGTGTTCCGGGTCCGCGACGCGGTGCCGCTGGTGTCCGCGCCGGGGTCGGTGGTGCGGACCTCCGGCGCGGAACTGGTGCTGCGGGTGGCGCGGCCGGGCGCGGTGACCGTGCGGATCGCGTACTCGCCGTGGCTGCGGGTGGACGGCGGCGGGTGTCTGTCGCGCGCGGGCGAGTTCACCCGGCTCACCGTGTCCGCGCCCGGCGCGTACCGGATCAGCTCGGAGTACGGTCCTTCTCCGGCGCCGGCTGCCCGCTGCTGACCTCCTTCTTCCCCTCCTCCTCGGCCGCCGCCGTGACCGTGCGGGCCCGGGGTCCCTGGAACAGGTAGGTCAGGCCGAAGCCGCCGACGACGACGACCGCGCCGCCGGCCGCGTCCAGGATCCAGTGGTTGCCGGTGGCGACGATCGCGGCGGCCGTGAACAGCGGGTGCAGCAGCCCGAGGGCCTTCATCCACGCCCTGGGCGCGATGATCGCGATGACCAGGCCGCACCACAGCGACCAGCCGAAGTGCAGCGAGGGCATCGCCGCGTACTGGTTGGTGAGCGCGGTCAGCGTGCCGTAGTCGGGCTGGGAGAAGTCCTGCACGCCGTGGACCGTGTCGATGATGCCGAGGTCCGGCATCAGGCGCGGCGGGGCCAGCGGGTACAGCCAGAAGCCGACCAGGGCGAGCAGGGTGGCGAAGCCGAGGGCGGAGCGCGCCCAGCGGTAGTGGACGGGGCGGCGCCAGTACAGCAGGCCGAGCACGGTCAGCGGCACGATGAAATGGAACGACGTGTAGTAGAAGTCGAAGAACTCCCGCAGCCAGCCGGTCTTCACCACGGCGTGGTTGACGGCGTGCTCGATGTCCAGGTGCAGCACGCGCTCCAGGTCGAGGATCTGCTGTCCGTGCTCCTCGGCGCGGGCGCGGCCCGCCTCGTTGCTGCCGCCGGTCGCGGCGAGGCGCACCTTGGCGTACGCGGCGTAGGTGACGCGGATGAGCAGCATCTCCAGCAGCAGGTTCGGCCTGATCAGCACCCGCCGCAGGAACGGCAGCAGCGGCACGAACGCGAACCGGGCCGGCACGGGCGGGGCGTACGGCGTGGGCACCGGGTCGCGGAAGTACGGCGAGGTGCGGCCGAGGAACGGCACGGCGGTGGCGGCGGCCAGCGCGGCGAGCAGCACCACGTTGTCCCGCAGCGGGTGCAGGAACGCCATGTTCGGCAGCATCATCTTGGCCGGCAGCGTCATCACCAGGACGACGGCGACGGGCCACACCAGCCGGTCGCGGGCCCGCTTGCCGACCCGGCCGACGACGGTGAGCAGCACCCACAGCAGCTGGTGCTGCCAGGCGGTCGGGGACACCGCTATGGCGGCGCACCCGGTGATGCCGACGGCGAGGAGCAGCTGGCCGTCACGGGCGTAGTGGACGGCGCGCCTCAGGCCGAGGGTCACGACGACGGCGCCCAGCAGCAGGACCAGGCCGATCTCCAGCGGGCCCTCGAGGCCGAGGCGGAGCAGCGCGCCGTGCAGGGACTGGTTGGCGAGGGCGTCGGCGGGGCCGCCGAGCCCGACGCCCGACAGGTGGTGCGCCCAGTAGGCGGCGGAGTCCTGCGGCATGGCGGCCCAGGCGAGCGCGGTGGCCGAGGCGAAGGTGACGGCGGTCACGGTGGCGGCCTGGCGGCGGCCGGTGAGCCACAGCAGCGGCGCGAAGAGCAGCAGGGTCGGCTGGAGGGCCGCCGCGACGCCGACGAGGACGCCGCCGGCCCGCTGGCCGTGGGCGACGAAGCAGCCGAGCAGGACGAGCAGCACCGGGATGATGCTGGTCTGGCCGAGCCAGAGGGTGTTGCGCACCGGCAGGGACATCATGAGCAGGCTGACCGCGACGGGCGCGGCGAGCAGCGCGGTGCGCCGGCCGACCGGCTGGGGCAGGGCGCGGGCGGCGATCAGCGCCAGCGCCACCACCAGCAGCAGGGTGCCGAAGGTCCAGCCCCAGCCGAGGGTCTGTTCGGCCGATCTGGTGAGCGGTTTGAGGACCAGCCCGCCGAAGGGCGTGCCGGTGAACTCGGTGGAGTCGTAGAGGGAGCCGCTGACGTGCAGCACGCCCTCGGGGCCCACCCAGGTCTCCAGGTCGGTCAGGCGTTCACCGCTCGGGGTGGTGAGGACGAGGGCGACCTGGCGCACCGCGAGGACGGCGGCGAGCAGCCACAGTCCGAGGCGTGCCGCCCGCAGCCGCGCCCGGGTGCCGCCCACGGCCGTCGCGCCGAACGCCTCGGCCGGTCGCCCACTGTGTTCCGCATTCGCCACGCCTCGTCGGCCTCCCGCCCCGTTGTCGCCCCGCGCGTCCCGTGCGGGGGTTGTGCCGTGCGCCGCCCAGGAGGCGCGCACCCCTCGACAAGGACGCCGGACACCGCCGCTTCACCTGACGGTCCTCTCTCTTTTGTCCGGATGACGATAGTCCGCAGGGGATGCGGTTGCCTCGGGACGACGCGAGAAGGATCACAACCGGCCACCCTCGGCGGAGATCGCCTGGACCGCGACGTGCCTGCGCACGGCATATTTCCGTGCAGTATGCATCGACTTTCGTACCGTACGTAACGGGGGAAACGCCGCCTATCGTCGCTGGCTTCGGCCCGCCCGACAGTGCCGCCGCGCGGACCCGCCCCTGTTCCCGACGAAAGGCAGGCGAGCGAAGTCTTGTCGACTGCTCAGGTCGCCCCTCACTCCGTCGCCCCCGGTCCCGCCGGCTCTCCCGCCCCCGGGAAGGCCGGTGCGGCACAGGCACCCGATCCCGCCGTCGGCCCCCCGACGGTCACCGACCCCGCGCTGGTCAGGCGCGCCGTGAAGGCGGCCGCGCTCGGCAACGCCATGGAATGGTTCGACTTCGGTGTCTACAGCTACATCGCCGTCACCCTCGGCAAGGTCTTCTTCCCCACGGGGAACGCCACCGCCCAGTTGCTGTCCACGTTCGGCGCCTTCGCCGCGGCCTTCCTGGTCCGCCCGCTCGGCGGCATGGTCTTCGGCCCGCTCGGCGACCGCGTGGGCCGGCAGAAGGTCCTCGCCCTCACGATGATCATGATGGCCGCGGGCACCTTCGCCATCGGCCTGATCCCCTCCTACGCCGCGATCGGCGTGGGCGCCCCGATCCTGCTGCTGGCGGCCCGCCTGGTGCAGGGCTTCTCCACCGGCGGCGAGTACGCGGGCGCCTCCACCTTCATCGCCGAGTACGCCCCCGACAAGCGGCGCGGCTTCCTCGGCAGCTGGCTGGAGTTCGGCACGCTCGCCGGGTACATCGGCGGCGCGGGCCTGGTGACCCTGATGACGGCGCTGCTGTCCACGGACGCCCTGCTCTCCTGGGGCTGGCGCGTCCCGTTCCTGATCGCGGGCCCGATGGGCATCATCGGCCTCTACCTGCGCATGCGGCTGGAGGAGACACCCGCCTTCGCGGCCGAGGCCGCCAAGGCCGGTCCCGAGCGCCCGAAGGTGCCCCTGCGCGAGATGGTCACCGGCCAGTGGCGCGCGCTGCTGCTGTGCGTGGGCCTGGTGCTCGTCTTCAACGTCACCGACTACATGCTGCTGTCGTACATGCCGAGCTACCTCACCGGTGAGCTGGGCTACGACGCGACGCACGGCCTGGTCGTCGTGCTCGGCGTGATGGTGCTGATGATGGCCGTGCAGCCGTTCGTGGGCGCGCTGACCGACCGGGTGGGCCGCCGCCCGGTGATGGCGGCCGGCTGCGCGGGCTTCCTCGCGCTGTCCGTTCCTGCGCTGCTGCTGATCCGCGACGGCGGGCTGCTCGCGGTCGCCGCCGGCATGGGCGCGCTCGGCCTGCTGCTGGTCTGCTTCACCGCCGCGATGCCGTCCGCGCTGCCCGCCCTGTTCCCCACCCGGGTCCGCTACGGCTCGCTGTCGATCGGCTTCAACGTCTCGGTGTCCCTCTTCGGCGGCACCACCCCGCTGGTGGTCACCGCGCTGATCGGCGCGACCGGCGACCTGATGATGCCCGCCTACTACATGATGGCGGCCGCCGTGATCGGCGGGTTCGCGGTGTGGCGCATGGCCGAGTCGGCCGGCCGCCCGCTGCCCGGCTCACCCCCGTCGCTGGAGCCCGGGACACACCCGGAAAAGGTCTGACGGCCCAGGGCCGCGCCCCGTATCTTCGACAGCCGATCCGGCCGGGCAGGTCCGGCCGGCCCGACGGAAGGCACCCTGCATGAGCGAGGCGCGGACCTGGAACGCGGTGGACGACTGGTTCACCGGACGGCTCCTGGGCGACGACCCGGACGAGGCCCTGGCGGCGGCGCTGCGCGACAGCGACGCCGCCGGCCTCCCGCCCATCGCCGTCTCCCCCCTCCAGGGCAAGCTGCTCCAGCTCCTCGCCCGGCTCACGGGCGCGCGGCGGGTCCTGGAGATCGGCACGCTCGGCGGCTACAGCACGATCTGGCTGGGCCGCGCAATGCCCGGCGACGGGCGGCTGGTCACCCTGGAGTACGACCCCCGGCACGCCGAGGTCGCCGTCCGCAACATCGCCCGCGCCGGTCTCGCCGGGCGGGTGGAGGTGCGGGTCGGCCCGGCGCTGGAGTCGCTGCCGAAGCTCGCGGACGAGCAGCCGCCGCCGTTCGACCTGGTGTTCATCGACGCCGACAAGGCGAACAACCCGCACTACGTCGAATGGGCGCTGCGCCTGACGGCCGCGGGCAGCCTGATCGTCCTCGACAACGTGGTGCGCGGCGGCCGGGTGGCCGACCCGGAGAACACCGACCCGGACGTGGTGGGCACCCGCGCCGCCCTGGACCTGTTCGGCAGCCACCCGCGGCTCGACGCCACGGCCGTCCAGACGGTCGGGGCCAAGGGCTACGACGGGTTCGCCCTGGCGCGCGTGGTGGCCTGAGCGGACGGGCGGACACGCGAAGGGCCCGGCGGGCTCACACCTCGTGGTAGAAGCCCACGTTGACGCTGCGCGGGGCGGTGCGGTCCTGGATCACGACCTCGCCGCTGCCGCCCCGGGGCAGCGGCACGGTCCCGCCGTACGCGACCGGCTGGGCGTACTCCCCGACGGTCAGCCGCACCTCCGACGACGGCTCGGGCAGCGAGCCGCGCAGCCAGGTCAGCTGCCAGCTGCCGTCCTGCGCGCACTGGAACTCCAGGTGCACCCGGGAGACGAACAGCCAGTCGTCCGGCGTCGCCAGCCGGCACAGGGACGTGTCCCGGCCCACCCGCAGCACGGTGCCCGGCTCGCTGGGCGCGTCGGCCATCAGCATCCCGGCCGTGGCGCCCGCTTCCGCCGCGGACACCGCGGCCATGGTGAGTTCGAGCACGTGCGCTCCTCCTGAGAGGTCCCGGGGCCGGGGCGGCCGGATCGGCCGCCCGCCGCCAGATGATAAAACGCCCGGCCGTACCGCGTCCGGCACAATGGGGTCATGACCGAGCGGAAGCCACCGGGCGTCGATTTCGAGAGCTGGGTCGACAAGCAGATCCGCGACGCCGACGCGCGCGGGGAGTTCGAACGGCTCGAAGGCGCCGGCCGACCGCTGCCGCCCGAGGTCGAGAGCACCTACGACGAACTGTGGTGGGTGAAGCGGAAGATGGTCCGCGAGGGCATGTCGGTGCTGCCGCCGACGCTGGCCCTGCGCAAGGAGGCCGAGGACGCGCTGGAGGCGGCCCTCGCGGCCCCCTCGGAGCGGATCGTGCGGAAGATCCTCGCGGACGTCAACGCGAAGATCAGCGACATGATGTTCAAGCCGCCGCCCGGCCCCCCGCTGGGCAAGAAGCCGTACGACGTCGAGGACGTCGTACGCCGGTGGCGGGAGCGCCGGGCGGCGTCGGACGGACAGGGCGGACCGGGCGGACCGGGCGGGCGGGGCGGCTCAGACGCCTAGCAGGCGCTCCGCCAGCTGGCGGTAGTCCCGCAGCGCGAGCCGCAGTTGCTCGGTGTCGGCGGCCGGGGCGGCGTCGCCCTTCTTCGGGTCGCCGGAGGCGGGAGCCTTCCAGTTCTGGGCGAGGGCGCGGCGGCGCTCGGTGAGCGCGTCGGTCAGCCGCTCGGTGATCTCGTGCAGGACGAGGTCGGCCTCCTCCACGGCGTCCCGCGGCCGGTCCACGAACCCGGCGACGGCCTGCCGCAGCTGCGCGGAGAGACGGTCACAGGTGTCGTCGGCGAGGAGCCGGGCGTCGGGGCCGTGGTGGTCGGTGTGGCCGGCGCGGCCGGTCGTCCCCTTCGCGACGGGGGTGGTGGTGTGGTCGCCGGTGCCGTCCGGGCCGGGTACTGAGGTGCGGTCGGCGGTGCCGGGCGCGGCGCCGTGGGTTCCGGCAGGGGTGCCGTCGCCGGTCTGCGGATGGGCCGCGACCAGCGGGCTCCCGGCGCCGGCGGAGCCGCTCCCCGTGCCGCCGCCGGACCGGTGCGCGGTGTCCGTGCCCCCGGCGGCGGAGGACGTCTCCGTACCGCCGCGGCCGTACGGCGCGTCCGGCTCGCCGGGGAGGGTGCCCGCGCCGCCGGAGCGGCCCGGGGAGGTCTCCGCCCTGCGGCCTGCCTCCGTCCTGTGGTCGAGCGTGGCCGCCTCGCGGCCGGGGTCCGCGGAGGCGGGACCGGCCGGCGGGGTGTCCGGGCCGTTCGGGATCCAGGTGTCCTGGGTGTGACGGGGTGCCTCGGGCATGACGATCAGCTCTCCTTCGCCTGGCGGCGGTGCAGCAGCGACGGGGTGCGGTGACCCTCGCGGCGGGTGGCGGGGGCGGCCGTACGCTCGCCGGCGGCGCCACGGCGTCCGCCGTCGTGCCGCGACGGCCGGACCAGTTCCTCGAACAGCGCCCGCGCCTCGACCATCGCCTCGCGCATGTCCTCCGTGCCGGCGGCGCCGTCGTGCGCGCCGTCCGGGTGGGCCTGCGCGACGCGGTGGACGCGGCGGTAGCCCTCGACGTGGTGGGCGTGGTGCACGGACAGCGCCGCGACCTGCTCCTCGTACTGCCCGCCGGCGGGGAAGCCGCGCGTGCCGGCGAGTTCGGCGATCAGGCGGTCGGCCTCGGCGACCGCCTCCCGCGGCGCGTCGACGAACCGCTCCTGGGCGGCCGTCCAGCGCGCCTCGTAGCGCTCGCGCTCGGCCGGCTCCAGCGGCCGTACCCGGAGGGAGCCGTGGCGCTCCACGCGCTCGGACAGCTCCCGCTCGGCGGCCTTGGTGTCCCCGTCGTGCCGGGCGACGGCACGCTCGTACTCGGGACCGAAGCGCCGCTTGAGGCTCGCGCCGTGTCGCGGGCCGCGTGCGCGCAGGGTCAGGACGGCCGCGACGGCGACCGCGACAATCACGATCAACGCAATGATCAGGCCAGTGGACATGAATGCCTTCCGGGGTTCTCGTCCCAACCGGCACTCCTCGCGAGCCGGTTCGCCCCAACGGGTTGCCCGTTGCACCGCGCACAAACTGCGCGGCGCAGACGCCCGCGTCGTTGCCGGGGCCGCCCGGCGCCCCAATTCGCTTGCGCCGAGGGCCGGCCGGGGACACAGAATGCGGCCATGACCTGGACCGTCGCCCCGGAGCCCGCCGACTCGCCCGCCGCCCTCGCGCTCTGGCGGGCGTACTACACGGAGGTCAGCGACCGCTGGTACCTGCTGCACGAGGGGCGCAGGACCGATCCGGACGAGCTGGAGCGGGAGATCGCCGCGGCGTCGGGCGCCGGCCTCACTCCGCCGCGCGGGCTGCTGCTGGTCGCGCGGTACGGCGGGGAGCCGGCGGGCAGCGCCGGGTTCCGCCTGTCACCGGACGGCACGGCCGCCGAGCTGACCCGGGTGTTCCTGTACGAGGGGATGCGCGGCCGGGGCGGGGCGGCGCTGCTGGTGCGGGCCGCGGAGGAGGCGGCACGCGCCCGCGGAGCCCGCCGGATGATCCTGGACACCCGCAGCGACCTGGTCGAGGCACGCGCCCTGTACGCCCGCCTCGGGTACGCCGAGACCGAGCCGCACAACGACGACCCGTACGCGGAGCACTGGTTCGCCAAGCAGCTGGGCTGAAGCCGGGTCAGCCGTGGCTCAGGGCGCCGGGGCGGCAGCGCGGGCGCCCTGGGGGCGTTCGCCGCGGGAGCCGCACAGCTCGTCGTTGAGTTCGTGCACGAGCTGCACCAGGTCGGTCGGGCGGTCCGGCCCCCACCAGTCGCCCAGCAGCTCGGCCAGGGACTCCTCGCGCGCCCGTGCCAGCCGTTCGCTCACCTCGCGGCCCTCGTCGGTGAGCACCATGTCGACGCCCCGGCGCACGGCGAGGTGCCGGCTCTCGACCTGCCGGGTGGCCTTCAGGACGACGTCCAGCGGGACGGAGTTGCGCTCGGCGAGCCGGGCCGGTTCCACCGAGCCGTGGCGGCGGATCCGCAGCAGCAGCCAGCTCGACGCGGGCAGCAGGTCGTAGCCCGCGCGGTCGGTGATCTTCTGGTAGATCTCCCGGCGTCCCTCGCGGGTGCCGAGCACCGACAGGGCGCGGCACACCTCGTCGTGCGAGGAGCGTTCCACCGGGTTGGGGGCCAGCGTCTCGGAGGCGTCGGGCGCGGTGACCGAGGCGCGCAGCGGGTCCTCCTTGAGGATCCAGGCCAGCACGAAGCCCAGCAGCGCCACCGGCACGGCGTACAGGAAGACGTCGGTGATGGCGGTGGAGTAGGCGTCGAGCGCGGCGGGGCGCAGGGGAGGCGGCAGGGCGCCGATGCCGCGCGGGTCGGCCTCCAGGGCGTCGGGCGAGACGCCGGGCGGCAGGTCCACGCCGCGGAAGGCGGCGCCGAGCTGGTCGCCGAGGCGGCCGGCGAAGATCGCGCCGAACACGGCGACGCCGAACGAGGCGCCGATGGACCGGAAGAAGGTCGCCCCGGAGGTGGCGACGCCGAGGTCCTCGTAGGGGACGGCGTTCTGCACGATCAGCACCAGGACCTGCATGACCAGGCCGAGCCCGAGGCCGAAGACGAAGAAGAAGGCGCTCATCACGGCGGTGGAGCTCTGTGCGTCGAGCTGGTGGAGCAGCAGCAGTCCGACGGCGGTGACGGCGGTGCCCGTGATCGGGAACACCTTCCAGCGGCCGGTGCGGCTGACGATCTGCCCGGAGCCGGTGGAGGACAGCAGCATGCCGGCCACCATCGGCAGCATGTGCACCCCGGACAGGGTCGGGCTGATCCCGTGCACCACCTGGAGGAAGGTCGGCAGATAGGTCAGCGCGCCGAACATCGCGAAGCCGACGATGAAGCTGATCACGGCGGACAGGGTGAAGGTCCGCACGCGGAACAGCTTCAGCGGCAGCACCGGTTCGGCGGCCCGGCGCTCGACCGCGACGAACGCGACGATCAGCACGGCGCCGAGCACCGCGAGCCCGATGATCCCGGGCGACGCCCAGGGCCAGGTGATGCCGCCGAGCGAGGCGACCAGGACCAGGCAGGTGGCGACGGAGGCGATGAGCAGGGTGCCCAGGTAGTCGATGACGTGCTTGGTCGACCGGCGGGGGATGTGCAGCACGGTCGCGATGACGACGAGCGCGACGATCCCGACGGGCACGTTGACGTAGAACACCCAGCGCCAGCTCAGGTGTTGGGTGAACAGCCCGCCGAGCAGCGGCCCGAGCACGCTCGTCGCGCCGAACACCGCCCCGAACAGGCCCTGGTAGCGCCCGCGTTCACGGGGCGGCACCAGGTCGCCGACGATCGCCATCGACAGCACGATCAGCCCGCCGCCGCCGAGTCCCTGCAGCGCGCGGAAGCCGATCAGCTGGGGCATGTCCTGCGCGGCCCCGCACAGGGCGGAGCCGACGAGGAAGATGACGATGGCGGTCTGGAAGAGGCGTTTACGGCCGTACTGGTCGCCGAGCTTGCCCCACAGCGGGGTCGCGGCCGTGGACGCGAGCAGATAGGCGGTGACCACCCAGGACAGGTGCTCCAGGCCGCCCAGGTCGCTGACGATGGTCGGCAGGGCGGTGGAGACGATGGTCTGGTCGAGGGCGGCCAGCAGCAGGCCGAGCAGCAGCGCGCCGATCGACAGCACCACGCTGCTCGACACCTGGTCCGTGCCGGGTCCCCCGGGGGCCGCCGGACCGTCCTGGAGTGCGGGCCGTGCGCGCCCCGTCTCCGACGCCGAACGGTGAGCGTCCCCGGCCATGCGGACCTCCAGAGGTTCTCGTATCACCCTCCATCGTGATCGGTGTGCCCTGTTATGGCCTGTCGAGTCCCAGCGGAACTCTGCATTCCGGGGGCGCGCGGACGAGAGTGTGAAGAAGATCTGCATAATCTCTGGAGTTCGCGAGGGGAGGGACGACACGTGGACCAGCCGAACGGGCACCCGTGCCCGGAATGCGGTGCGCCCAGGCACGCCGACAACACACCGTCGTGCGGCTGCACCCGCCGCGCCGCCGACGCCCTCCGCGACGCCCGCACGGCCGAGGCCGCCGCGGCGGAGGACTTCGACCCCCTGCGGATACGTCCCTACGTCGACCTGGACGGCACTACGCCGGACGGGTTGCCGGAGGCAACGAACGACGCGCCGCCGGCGTCCGGGACGCCTCAGGCGCCGGCAAGGGAGGGCGCGTCCGCGGGTGCGCCCGCCGAGGGGCTCCACCCCGGGCCGGCAACGCCCGCCGGCCCCGGCAGGACGTCCGCGCCCGAAGACCGGCGGACGACGGAGACGCGGGCGGGGAACGAGGCGCCGGGCGCGCCCGACGCCACCATGACCTTGAAGGCCGTCAGCCCGGACGCCGCGACGTCCGGCAGGGCGGCACGCGGCCCGGCGGCAGCCGCGCCCGGAGCGGGAGGCGCCGCGGGCACCGGGGAGGCGCCCCACGCGGATGCCGCGCACACCGGCAGCCCTGCCCACGCGGCACCGGGCGCCGGGAACCGTGCCTCCACGCCCGGCGGGCCGCAGGTCCCGGCGAACACCACCGGCTCGGCGGCCCACGACTCCCCCATGACGTCCAAGGCCCCGCACCCGGACGCCGGGAAGCCCGGCACGGCAGCGGCGGCGGCGCCCGAAGCCGAGGGGCCGGCCGGCACGGGGGCGGCACCCGGCGCAGGCGCCTCCGACGGGCCGCGGGCCCAGGCCGGCGACGCGGCGCCCGACGCCACCATGACACTGCGCGCCGTCCGCCCCGACGCCGGGGCTCCCGGCACCGCGAAGCCCGGCGCCGCCGGCACCCCCGCCGCCGACGACCGCACGTCCGTCCTCCCCACCCCCCTCGCCCCCGGCACCGCCCGGCCGAACGTCGACGATCTGGGCCTCTTCGACGACGCCACGCGTCCGCTCCGCGCGGTGTCCGCGGGGGCGGCCGCCCCACGCCCCGAGGGCGCCGCGCCCCGGAACCGCCGACGGCGCGGCGCGCTGATCGCGGCGTCCGGCGCGGTCGTGGCCCTCCTGGGCGCGGCGGGGTGGGCGAGCGGGCTGCTCTCCTACGACACGCCGTCGCGGGACACCGCCGCCCCGGACGACGTCAGGGCGAGCGTGCCGGACGCGTCGTCGGCTGCCCCGTCGGAGGAGCCGTCCTCCGAGGCCCCGTCCGCCTCCCCCAGCGCGTCCGCGTCCGCCTCGGGCTCCCCCTCCGCGAGCGCGTCCGGGTCGCCGTCGCCCTCGGCGTCCAGTTCCGCGCCGAGCGCGTCCGCGACCGCCGCCCCGTCGGCGACCCCCTCCGCCGCCCTGTCGTCCGCGCCCGCCGTGGCGCCGGAGCCGGAGCCGGAGGAGCCGGTCGACACCGCTCCCGTGCTGCGGCGCGGCGACGCGGGGCCGGAGGTCGTCGAACTCCAGCAGCGCCTGCGCCAGGTGTGGCTGTACCAGGGCGACCTGAACGGCCGGTACGGCCACCGGGTGGAGGAGGCCGTGCGCCACTACCAGTGGTCGCGGGGCATCAACGAGGAGCTGGGCGTCTACGGCCCGCTGACCCGCTCCCGCCTGGAGTCGGAGACCGGGGGGCCCTGACGGGCCGAGGCGCCTGAGGCCGCCGCTCGCTAAGCGGAGACGTGCAGCAGGATCGTCCCCTCCGGCGTGCGCTCCACCCGTACCTGGGTGAGGTCGCGGACGACGACGTCCGGCCGGTGGAAGCCGGCCCGCGGGCCGATGCCGACCACCCGCATCCCGGCGGCGCGCCCCGCGGCGATCCCCGCGCCGGAGTCCTCGAAGACCACGCAGTCGGCCGGGTCCACGCCCAGTTCCGCCGCGCCCTTCAGGAAGCCCTCCGGGTCGGGCTTGCTCGCGCCGACCGACTCGGCCGTGATCCGCACCGCGGGCTGCTCGAGACCGGCAGCGGCCATCCGCGCCGTGGACAGGGCGACGTCCGCGGAGGTGACGAGCGCGTGCGGCAGCCCGTCGAGGGAGGCGAGGAACGCACGGGCTCCCGGTATCGCGACGACGCCCTCGGTGTCCGCGGTCTCCTCCGCGAGCAGCCGGGCGTTCTCGGCGTAGTTCTGCTCCATGGGCCGGTCCGGCAGCAGCAGGGCCATGGAGGCGTAGCCCTGGCGGCCGTGCACCACCTTCATCACCTCGTCGCCGTCCAGCCCGTGGCGCTCGGCCCAGCGGCGCCAGATGCGCTCGACCGAGGCGTCGGAGTTGACGAGGGTGCCGTCCATGTCGAGCAGGAGGGCGCGGGCGGGGAGTACGGCGGTGGTGGTGGCCGTCATCGGCTGCTCCAAGGCGGGGTGCGGGACCGTGGAGGCGGATCCCGGGCGGGACAGAGCGGCCCCGCCCGCCGGTCAGGGGAAACGGGCGGGAGCCACTTTGTTCAACCACGGTACAAAACAAACCCGGCTTCCCGCCACCGCCTCCACGGGGTGTTCACCGGCGGGACCGCCGCGCGTCACCCGGCGACCGCCTCCCACAGGCTCCACACGCCCAGGCTCAGCATGAGCAGCGCGGCGATCCGCGTGATCAGCTTCAGCGGCACCCGCTTCATCAGCGCCTTGCCGCCGACGATGCCGAGACCGGCCACCGCCCACAGCGCCAGCACCGCGCCCAGGCCCACGGAGAGCGGGTCGTCGTAGCGGGCGGCGAGGTTGGCCGTCATGATCTGCGTCAGGTCGCCGAACTCGGCGACCAGGATGAGCATGAACCCGGCCCCGGCGACCTTCCAGAAGGACTGGTCCTCGGGCTTGCGGATCTCCTCCTCGTCCTCGTCCTTCTTGAGCAGCAGCATCGCCGCGCCCGCGAGGAAGAGCACACCCGTGATCGCGTGGACGAGCTGCTGCGGCAGCAGGGTCAGCACGCTGCCCGCCGCCACGGCCAGCGCGACGTGCACCGCGAAGGCGGCGGCGACGCCGGCGAAGACGTACGAGGCGCGGTAGCGGGTGCCGAGGACGAGTCCGGCGAGCGCGGTCTTGTCGGGCAGTTCGGCCAGGAAGACGACGCCGAAGACGACGGCCGTCACGGTCAGGCTGATCAACGGTTCCTCAATCGGTCGGGGCCGCCCCGCCGAGAGTGATGAGCTTTCGCGCAAGACGCCTCGGCACGGCAGCACACTCGGCGCCCGCACCGTACGGCGCGGGCGTGCACTGCTTGCCGAAGGTCTCGCCGGCAGGACCCGTCACGGGTCTGCCTCCGGGCGCCGGCTCAGGCGGGCTGAGCAGTATGTCGACGGTCCGGCACAGGGCTACTCCCCTTCTGCGCCGTCCATCGTACGCGAGACCCGGCCCGGCTCCGGAAACGGCCGCCGGGGCGGACCCGGCCACCGCCGTGCGCGGAAACTTCACACCGGAACCGTAGACGTGTCATGTGCGCGTCATTAACTTCTTACCGGACCCTCGCCTCCCGGCAACACGGCGCCGCGAGCATTCCCCTGCACGCACGCCAACGCCCGCACCCCACAAGGGAGTTCGCATGTCGAAGTTCTACGCGCGTCGACGGCTCAGCATAGCCGCGGCGCTCACCGGACTCATAGCCTCCGCCGGGCTCTTCAACGCCCCGGCCGCCTCCGCCGCCCTCCCCACCCCGGTGAGCGCCGCCACCGCGCGCGGCTATCTCGCCACCCTCCCCGTCCGCACCGAGAGCCGGACCGGCTACAACCGCGACCTGTTCCCGCACTGGATCACGATCAGCGGCAGCTGCAACACCCGCGAGACGGTCCTCAAGCGCGACGGCACCAACGTCGTCACCGACTCCGCCTGCGCCTCCACCAGCGGCAGCTGGTACTCCCCCTACGACGGCGCCACCTGGTCCGCCGCCTCCGACGTGGACATCGACCATCTGGTGCCGCTCGCCGAGGCCTGGGACTCCGGCGCGGGCTCCTGGACCACCGCCCAGCGCCAGGCCTTCGCCAACGACCTGACCCGCCCGCAGCTCCTCGCCGTCACCGACAACGTCAACCAGGCCAAGGGCGACCAGGACCCCGCCACCTGGATGCCGTCCCGCACGGCCTACCGCTGCACCTACGTCCGCGCGTGGGTCCAGGTGAAGTACCACTACAACCTGGCGGTCGACTCGGCCGAGAAGTCCGCCCTCCAGGGGTACCTCAACAACTGCTGAGGCAGCACGGACCGAACCGCCGGGTGCGCCGATCTCCCCGGTGGCCTCCGTCGCTGCGTACCGTACGGGGCGACGGAGGAAGGGGTCATCATGGCCGGACTGCGGCTCGGACCGCTGCTGAGGTACGTCGACGGGTCGTCCGCGACCGTCTGGGCGGAGACGGACGGCCCGGGCACCGTGGAGGTGCGCTGCCCGGACGGCGCCGGGGGGACCTCCGGCACCTTCCAGGTGTGCGGCCACCACTACGCGCTGGTCCGGGTCACGGGCCTCGCCCCGGGCACGGCCACCCCCTACGAGGTCCATGTGGACGGCGAGCGCGTGTGGCCGCTCGCCCGGGAGCCGTTCCCGTCGTTCCCGCCGTCGGTGATCCGCACCCCGGCCGACGACGACCGGGCGCGCATCTCCTTCGGCTCCTGCCGCTGGGCCTCCCCGCCCACCGGGGAGCCCGACCCGGTGGGACCGGACGCCCTGGACGCCCTCGCGAAACGCATCGCCGCCGACCCCGAGGGCGAACGCCCCGACGTCCTGCTGCTCCTCGGCGACCAGGTGTACGCCGACGAGACGTCCGACGCCACGAAGGAGTGGCTCGCCGCGCGCCGCGACCTGGACGAGCCGCCGGGCAGCCAGGTGGCGGACTACGAGGAGTACACCCACCTCTATTACGAGTCCTGGCTCGACCCTCAGGTGCGCTGGCTGCTGTCCACCGTCCCCGCCTGCATGATCTTCGACGACCACGACGTCATCGACGACTGGAACACCTCCGCCTCCTGGGTCGAGGACATGCGCGCCACCTCGTGGTGGCGGGAGCGGGTGCTCAGCGGACTGATGTCGTACTGGGTGTACCAGCACCTGGGCAACCTCTCCCCCGCCGACGTCGACGCCGACCCCGTCTACGCGGCCGTGCGGGAGGCCCCCGACGGCACCGGCGCGCTGCGCGACCTCGCCGCCCGGGCGGAGGCCGACGCGACGGCCGTGCGCTGGAGCTACCGGCGCGACTTCGGCCGGGTGCGGCTGGTCATGGTGGACAGCCGCGCGGCGCGGGTGCTGGAGGAGGGACGGCGCTCGATGCTCGACCGGGACGAGGCCGACTGGCTGCGCGCCCAGGTGTTCGACGACCGCGGCTCCTACGACCATCTGCTCGTCGGCACGTCCCTGCCCTGGCTGCTCCCCCATCTGGTGCACGACGTGGAGGTGTGGAGCTCCGCGCTGTGCCGGGGCGACAAGGGCCCGCGCTGGGCGCGGCTCGGGGAGAAGCTGCGGCGCGCGGCGGACCTGGAGCACTGGTCGGCGTTCCCGGACTCGTTCGCCGAGCTGGCGGAGCTGCTCGCCGACGCGGGCAGCGGCCCGGACGCGCCCGCCACGGTGTGCGTGCTGTCCGGGGACGTCCATCACGCCTATGTCGCCGAGCCGAGCTGGCCGGGGCGGGCGGAACCGGAGGCACGGGTGGTGCAGCTGACCTGCTCGCCGGTGCACAACTCCATCCCCGCCTCGATGCGGGTGGGCTTCCGCTTCGGCTGGAGCGCGGCCGCCCGGTCGCTGGGCCGGGTCTTCCGGCGGCACGGCGGCCTCGGCCGGCCGCCGGTCGGCTGGCGCAGGACGGGCGGGCCGTGGTTCGGCAACCAGCTCATGACGCTGGCCACCCGGGGGCGTTCGGCGGTGCTGCGGCTCGAACACGCCCAGGAGGAGCAGGCCGGGGTGCGGCTGCGGCGCGTGATGGAACGGCGGCTGAGCCGCTGAGCCGCCAAGCCCTTTGGGCACCTGTGCGTCCGCTGTGCGACGAGGGGCGGTTCCGGTCACCCCGGTGATCAAGGGAGGGCCGCGGGGTGCCCGGTGACGTGCGGCGGGGGCGCGCGGGAGGGGGGCAAAAGGGGCCGACGTCATGGCCAAATGTTGAACTTGCAACCAAGATTTAGGCACACCTAACGTGGGGTCTCCGACTCGGTTCCGCCCCCCTCTGGACCGGCCTCGTCCAGCGGCCGGCCCGACCGAAGGAGACCCCCCATGAACGGACGCCTCACCAGCGCCCAGCCCTATGCCCTGGGCCTGTTCCGCATGGTCGTCGGCCTGCTCTTCGCCTGTCACGGCGCCGTGTCCCTGCTCGGCCTGTTCGGCGGCACGAACGGCAACGGCGGCACCGTCGGCACCGGCGCCTGGCCGGGCTGGTACGCCGCCGTCATCGAACTCGTCGGCGGCGGACTCGTCCTGCTCGGCCTCGCCACCCGGGCCGCCGCGTTCATATCGTCCGGCGCGATGGCGTACGCGTACTTCAAGGTGCACCAGCCCGAGGCCCTGTGGCCCATCGAGAACCACGGCGAGAGCGCGGCCATCTACTGCTGGGCCATGTTCCTGCTGATCTTCACCGGCTCCGGGGCCTTCGGCCTGGACCGCCTGCTCGCCCGCCGCGCACACGCGCGCGACGGGCGGCCGGCGGAACACACACCCGTCACCGCCTGACCGCACCGCACCACCGCACACACCCGCACGACCGCCGACGCCTCCCCACGGCAACCGCCTCCCCTACGGCACACCGAGTCGCACCGGGCGCCCCCCGCGCACACGCGGGGGGCGCCCTGGCGTACGGCGAGTGCCGGGCACACGAACCCCCCGTGACACTTCTGTCACTGACCGGGCGTACGCTGTATGGCTGTCATCGGCCTCTGCTGCCACTCCTGCCGCCTCCGCCGCGACAGCGCGGCAGGCACGGGCCCACGGGGGCGTACGGGGAGTGCGAGTGGAGAGTGTCGGGTCGCTGGTCGGCAGCCCGTGGATCTACGCGGTGGTGGCCCTGTCGGTCCTGCTCGACGTCTTCCTCCCGGTGCTGCCCAGCGGGGTGCTGGTGATCACCGCGGCCACCGCGGCCGCCGCGAGCACCGCCGCCTACGTGCCCGACATCCTGGTGCTGACGCTCTGCGCCGCGACCGCCTCGGTCCTCGGCGACCTGGTCGCCTACCGCCTCGCCTGGCGCGGCGGCGCCCGTCTGGACCGGGCCCTCGCCCGCTCCCGCCGGCTGCGGGGCGCGCAGGAACGTCTCGGCGCGGCGCTGGCCCGGGGCGGCGGCGGCCTCGTCGTCCTCGCACGGTTCGCGCCGGCCGGCCGCTCGGTGGTCTCCCTCGGCGCCGGCGCCGCCCGCCACCGCGCCCGCGACTTCCTCCCCTGGTCCGCCCTCGCGGGCCTGACCTGGGCCGGCTACAGCGTCGCCCTCGGCTATCTGGGCGGCCAGTGGCTCGGCGCGACGTGGCTCGCCGCGGCGGTCTCGGTGGGCGCCCTGTGCGCGGCAGGCGCGGGCGCGGGCTACTTGATGCGCAAGCCGCAGCCGTCGGAGGCGGGGTAGCCCCCTCCGGGGCGGGGGTGTTGCTCAGCTTGCCGGTCGGCGGGCCGGGGCGCCCCTGACCTCCAGGCTTTCCAGCAGCTCGGCCGTGGCCTCGGCGATCGCCTCGACCGCGCGGTCGAACACCTCGCGGTTGTGGGCGGCCGGCGCGCGGAAGCCGGACACCTTCCGCACGTACTGAAGGGCGGCCGCGCGGATGTCCTCCTCCGTGGCCTCCTCGGGGAGCGCGGGCGGACGCAGGGTCTTGATACTCCGGCACATGACCCCAGTCTCGCGCCTCCCGCCCCCGCGGGGCCACGAAAGAGTGAAGACCGCCCACGAGACCCCGGAACACCTCGCCACCCAAATTCGAACAGGCGTATCATTGGGGCGTGGCTGCGACCTATGACTTTCCGAGTGACCTCCTTGCCGGTCAGGAGGAACTGCATCAGGTCCGGGCCGAGCTGTCGGCCCTGCTGAAGCGGCTCCCCTGGTCGGTCGAACCCCTCGACGGGTTCAGCGACGACAACGGCTGGCGCAAGGTCGAGCGCCCCGCCTCGCCCGGCTGGACCGAGGACGAGCAGGCCGAGGTCGAGAAGCTCCGGCGCCGCGAGCACGAGCTCGCGGTGTTCGTCAGCACCCACCGCTACTGGTCGGAACTCACCGGCTCCGACCGCGTGCAGGCGCGCTCCGCGCTGAAGCACGCCCAAGAGGAGGGCGCGGACGGGGAAGAGTCGCCGTAGCGGCTCCCCCCGACGGCACAGGGCCCCCGGAGATGCTCCGGGGGCCCTGTCGTGTGTGGGCGCGGACGGTTTCGAACCGCCGACATCCTGCTTGTAAGGCAGGCGCTCTACCCCTGAGCTACGCACCCGTGACCCGCGCTCGCCGCCCGGGTCGAGTGGACAGACTACATGGCCGGGGTCACGGTCCCGCAAACCCCGTACGCCCCGGCCCGGGGGATATCCCCACCCCGGATCCGCCGGTCGGCCGGATCCCCTGCGGGCCCCCTCCTCCGTACGGTCGAAGACACCCGAAGCCGCCGCACCGCGCGGCCGTCCGTCCGCCGTACGCCCTGGGGGAGCCCGTCATGACCGCCACCGCCTGCACCACCTCGCCCACCCGCAGATCCCGTCCCGTACGGGCGCCTGCCCTCGTGCTCGCCGGGGCCGCCGTGGTGCTCGGCGCGGCGCTGAGCGCGTGCGGGGCGTCGGCGGCCGACGACGACGAGCCCGAGCACCGCGCCTTCGACCTGCCCGGCGCGAGCCTCACCGTGGACTCCGACGACTCCGCCCTGGAGATCGTCGCCTCGGACGAGCAGCCGGAGGGCGAGATCGCGGTCACCCGGTGGTTCCAGGGGACCGTCGCCATCGGCTCGGACCCGAAGGTCACCTGGTCCATGGACGGCGACCGGCTGGTGCTGCGCGAGCACTGCTCGGGCGTCGTCGCCGACTGCTCCGCCAAGCACCGCGTCGTGGTGCCGCGCGGCGTCACCGTCACCGTCGAGAGCGACGACGGCAGCGTCCGGGCCGACGGCTTCCGCGACGCGTTGAGCGTCCGCACCAAGGACGGCTCGGTCCGCGTCACGGACACCAGCGGCCCGCTGGAACTGCGCAGCGGCGACGGATCGGTGCGCGCCGAGGTCTCCTCCCGCACCGTGCGCGCCCACAGCGGTGACGGCTCGATGCACCTCGTCCTCACCGCCGTGCCGGACCGGGTGGAGTCCCGCAGCGGCGACGGCTCGACGACCATCGACCTGCCGCGCGGCGCCTACCGGGTGGACACCTCCACCGGCGACGGCGCCGAGGACGTGTCCGTCCCGCACGACGACTCCAGCTCCCACGTGGTGACCGCGCGCACCGGCGACGGCAAACTCACCGTCCGCACGGCGAACTGACGGGCCCGTGTGTTCGTCCTGTACCGGTGGGAGAATGACAACGGGCAGGGCGAACGACAGTACGGGAGAGGGATGTGACGGCGACACCAGCACAGCCGTACTCGCCGTCGGAGCCGCGCGCGCCTCGCCTGCGCCGCACCCTGTCCCCCGGACCTCTGCGTGACGCGCTCGCCCTGGCCGCCCTGCCGCTGGTCGCGGTGCTGGTGCTGCCCGCCGCGTTCGCCGGCGGGGGCACCCGGCGCTGGTTCGGCGGGCGGGCGGAGAACCAGCGCGCCGAGGCGCAGGCCGCCAAGGACGCCGCGGCCGCCGCCTTCTACGAACTCGACACCGCCCAGCGCGATCTGCGCATCTCCATCGAGACGATCACCGTCGTCGACGACTCGCCCGCGGCCCGCCGGGCCGTCGAGGACTTCGCGGCGCTGGGCCGGCGCATCGACGAGGCCAGCCACCGTTACATCAGTGCCGTCGACGCCCACGACCTCGACCGCGACGACCTGGACGCCTCGACGGCCTCCCGGGCCCGTGCCGACCTGACCGCAGCCAAGGACGAACTGGGGCGGGTCAAGCAGGACCTGGACCGGTTCGCCGACGGGCTCGGCCCGCTGCTCGGCAAGGCGGAGACCCAGCTGGCCCGGCTCGCGCCCGCCGTCGAACGCGCCCGGCAGGCACTGCTCGCCGCCTCCCAGGCCCTCGACTCCGCCCGCGGCTCCGGTCTGAAGGCCGACGACCTGGCCGCCCGGCTGGCCGCCCTCTCCCCCGAGCTGACCAAGCTGAACCAGGGCGCCGGGCAGCACGGCGTGCCCGCCACCCTGGACCGGGCCGCGCGCGTCACCCGGGAGGCCGAGGCGATCCGCGTGGAGGCGGAGCGGCTGCCGGAGCGGGCCGCCGAGATCGACCACCGGCTGGTCTCCCTGCGCACCCGCGCCCAGGCCCTCACCACCCGCTCCGAGCAGGTCGAACCCGTTCTGAGCGAACTGCGGCGGCGCTTCACCGCCGCCTGCTGGCAGGACCTCCAGGGCGTGCCCGAGCTCGCCGAGCGCAACGTCCGGCAGGCGGAGGCCCGGCTCGCCGAGGCCCGCACGGCCCGCGACGAACAGCGCTGGGCCGACGCCACCTCCCTGCTGTCCACCGCGCGGGCCCTGCTGAACACCACCGACGAGGCCGTGTCCGCCGCCGGGGACCGCCTGCGCCGGCTGAACGCCGTGCAGAAGGACCCCGAGCAGGAGATCGAACGCACCCGGTTCGCCATCCGGGATGCCCAGCGGCTCGCCATGGCCGGCCGCAACACCCCCGACCCGCGCCACGCCCGCCCGCTCGACGACGCCGTGGCCCGGCTGGAGCGCGCCGTCGCCGGGCTGGAGGGCCGTCACCCCGACTACTGGCACTTCCTCACCGAGACGGAGGCGGTCCGGGAGACCGTGAGCCGCGTGGTGGCCCAGATCCGTGAGGAGCGTGGCGCCGGCGCCCACTGACCGGCCCTCTCTCGCCGGTCCGGTTAACCTGTGCCCATGCCTCGCTACGAGTTCCGCTGCCGCACCTGCGGCGACACGTTCGAACTGAGCCGTCCGATGGCGGAGTCCTCCGCCCCCGCGGCCTGCCCGGCGGGTCACGACGACACGGTCAAGCTCCTCTCCACGGTCGCGGTCGGCGGCACCGCCTCGGCGGCGGCCCCGGCGCCCCGCGCGGGCGGCGGAGGCGGCGGTTGCTGCGGCGGGGGCTGCTGCGGCTGACCTCGCGCCGCCCGGCCCGGCGGGTCAGCTGCCCAGGTAGCGGAGCACCGCGAGCACTCTGCGCGAATAGCCCTCCCCTCCGCCCGCCAGCTCGAGCTTGTCGAAGATCGCGTTGGTGTGCTTCTCCACCGCGCTCTGCGAGATGTGCAGCCGCCGTGCGATGGCCGCGTTGGTGTGCCCCTGCGCCATCTCGGCCAGCACCGAGCGCTCCCGCGCGCTGAGCCGGGCCAGGGGGTCGACGTGGGTGGTGCGGCCGAGCAGCTGCCGGACGACCTCCGAGTCGAAGGCGGCCCGCCCGGCGGCCACCCTCTCCAGCGCGTCCAGGAACTCGTCGACCTGGACGACCCGGTCCTTCAGCAGATAGCCCACTCCTTCCGACTCACCCGTCAGCAGCTCCGTCGCATACCGCTTCTCCACGTACTGCGAGAGCACCAGCACCCCCACCTCGGGCCGGCTGCGGCGGATCTCCAGGGCCGCGCGCAGTCCCTCGTCCGTGTGGGTGGGCGGCATCCGGACGTCGGCGACCACCACGTCCGGCGGGGTCGCGGCGACCGCCTGCAGCAGCCGGTCGGCGTCGCCGACGGCGGCGATCACCTCGTGCCCCTCCTCCGTCAGCAGCCGCACCAGGCCTTCCCGCAGCAGGATGGAGTCCTCGGCCAGAATCACGCGCACGGCAGCTCCGCGGTCACCAGCGTCGGCCCGCCCGGGGGACTGCGCACCTCGAGCCTCCCGTCCAGCGCGGCCACCCGCCGGGCCAGCCCGAACAGGCCGCTGCCCGACGCGTTCGCCCCGCCTCGGCCGTCGTCCTCGACACTCACCCGCAACGCTCCTTCCTCCGATCCGACCGCGACGACTATCCGGCTCGGCGCCGCGTGCTTCACCGCGTTGGTCACGGCCTCGCAGACGACGAAGTAGACGACCGTCGCCACCGGCCGCGCCGGCTCCCCGCTCAGCCCGTACTCCACCCGCACCGGGACCGACGCGCGCTCGGCGACCGTCTCCAGCGCCGCCCGCAGCCCCGCCTCGTCGAGGGTCGTGGGGTAGATCCGCCAGGCCACTTCCCGCAGGTCGTCCAGGGCCTGCCGGCTCTCCTCGTGCGCCTGGCGCAGCAGCCGGTCCGCGCGCTCAGGGTCCTGGCTGCGCAGGGCCCGGCCCAGCAGCATGCCGAGCGCGACCAGGCGCTGCTGCACGCCGTCGTGCAGGTCCCGCTCGATGCGTCGCCGCTCGTCGTTCACCGCGTCGACCACGGCCGCGCGGCTCGCGGACAGCTCGGCGATGCGCCGCTCCAGCTCCTCCTGATGGCGGGGACCGAGCATGCGGCGGGCCAGCTTTCCCTCCAGCTCGGCGACCGCGAGTATCCCCTGCACGGTGAGGAAGAGCAGGAAGAGCCCGGCGAGGGACGTGTAGACGACCGCGCCCGTGTTCCGCACGTCGTCGACCAGCAGCCACAGATACATCCAGGACGTGCCGTAGCCGAGGCCGACCGCCGCCGAGAGCATCACCACCGCGCCCAGCACGCCGAGGGCCCAGCGGCAGGCCAGATACCGCAGGGCCTGCGTGTCCTCGTACACGGGAGAGGTGTGGACCCGGAGCCAGACCCGCAGCCGGGCCCGCTCCAGCTCCGTCACTCTCCGCGCGCACGCGAGAACCGGGCGGAGCACGGCCCGGCGGGGCCGCGGCCAGGCCACGACGAGCAGGAGCAGCAGGCCGGCCAGGGCCGTGCCGAGCAGCTCGACGACGGCCGCGGCGGCCCCCCACATGAGACCGACCGCGCACCGCACCACACGCCGCGCCATGACTCGCATGATCGCGAGACTAGCCGGGCCGGTCGGGGGCACACACTGCGGAAAACCGCAATTCCTCCTGCGGAGAACCGCAAGAAATCCTGCGGACGATCGCACCTCGTCGTGCGGCTTTCCTCAGCGACCCTTCAGCTCCGATTTCCTAGCGTGGACGACATGACAGCCATCGCAGCGCAGACGATCACGGCCTCGGGCGCGGACGCCGGGCCGCAGTGGGTCAACGACCTCATGGACGCCCTCGGCGCCCCCGGGGCGGGCCTCGCCATCGCGCTCGAGAACCTGTTCCCACCTGTGCCGAGCGAGGTGATCCTGCCGCTGGCCGGCTTCGCCGCGAGCAACGGGCGGATGAGCCTGATCGCCGCGTTGCTGTGGACCACCGCCGGCTCGGTGATCGGCGCGCTCGCCCTGTACGGGGTGGGGGCGCTGCTGGGCCGGGAGCGGACGCTGGCGCTGGCGGGACGCCTGCCGCTGGTGAAGGTCGCGGACGTGGAGAAGACGGAGGCGTGGTTCCTGCGGCACGGGTCGAAGGCGGTGTTCTTCGGCCGGATGATCCCGCTGTTCCGCAGCCTCGTGTCCATACCGGCCGGGGTGGAGCGGATGCCGCTGCCGCTGTTCCTCGGCCTGACCACGCTGGGCAGCGCGATATGGAACACGGCGTTCGTGATCGCGGGCTACGCGCTCGGGGACAACTGGACGCGGGTGACGTCCGTCGTGTCGGCCTACTCGAAGGCGGTGCTGGCGGCCGCGGCCCTGGCCCTCGTGGCCTTCGTCGTCGTACGTCTGTTCCGCTCGGGCGGCGGCAGCCGTCGCGCGGGCCGGGGCCCGGCGGGCGCCGGCTCCCGCGGCGCGGACGCCGACGCCCATGCCGGTGCCGACGAGGCCGGGGTGGCCGGCGCCCCTTCCGGGCAGGTCCGCCCGGCGGACTCGGGCGCCGACACCCTGAGCCTGCGCCGCCCCCGCTGATCCCGCCGCCGGCTCCCGGCGGGGACCGGCCTCAGCGGGAGCGGACGGTGCGGAGGAACTCGCGGAGGATGCGTTCGCCCGCCGCGACGCCCCGCTCGGGCAGGGTCCGGACGCCGGGGGCCGTCCAGGAGGCCTCGGCGAGTTCGCCGTGGCCCGGGCGCCAGCCCAGGTCGGCGGCGAGGAGCAGGTCCGCGTCGAGGAGGGAGTCGCCCGCGGCGAGGGTCAGGTCGGCGCCGGTGCGCCGGGCGACCTCCCGCATGGCCGCGCTCTTGGTGAGCGGCTTGGGCACGGCGTAGATCTTGCGGCCCTGGAGGGACACCGTCCAGCCGCGGTTCTCCGCCCACTCCCCGAGTTCCTTCACCCACTCCTCGCGCAGCAGCTCGCGCTCCACGACGAGGTAGGCGAAGAGGTCCTCGGCGGTCCGGTGCTTGCGCACCCACACGGGGTCGGCGGTGCGCAGCAAATGGTCCTGCACCTCGGACAGCGGGGCGCACTCGTCGGCCAGCCGGGCCTGGACGCGTTCGTGCCAGTCCCGGTCGGAGACGCCGTCGACGAGCAGATGGCCGCCGTTGGCGCAGATCGCGTAGGTGGGGGCGGGGCCTGGGAGGTTGATGCGCTGGTACTGCTTGCGGGTGCGGGTGGTGGTGGGGACGAACAGGGCCTCGTCGCCCAGCTCGGTGAGGAGCTGGCCTGCGGTCTCCGTCAGGTAGGACAGGGGCCGGCTCTCGTGGACCTCCACGCACAGCAGTCGCGGCGCCCGCGCGTCGGGCATGGTCAGGGCGAGCGCGGCGGCGGAGTAGATGAGGGTGCGGTCGAGGTCGCTGGCGACGATGACGGGCATCAGCGGGTCACCGCCGTGCCGTCGGCGCCGGTGGCGCCCCGGGTGTAGCGGGGGTGGATCAGGCCGACGCAGGTGTACGGCAGGTCGGCGACCTCCTCCACGGGGACGCCCCGCTGCTCGGCGAGGAGACGGACGTGGTCGAGGTCGCTGCCGGCCCCGGCGCGGGCGAGCACCTTCCAGGGCACCCGGCGCAGCAGCACACGGGTGGTCTCGCCGACGCCGGGCTTGACGAGGTTCACGTCGTGGATGCCGTACTCCTCGCTGATGCGCTCCACGGCGGCCCAGCCCTCCCAGGTGGGTGTGCGGTCGGCGGCGAGCAGGTCCTTGGCCTCGGCGCAGGCGGCCTCGGTGACCTCGTCGAAGCGGGCGGAGACGGCGTCCAGGAAGGCCACGGACAGGTCGGCGTCCGCGAGTTCGCGGTAGTACTTGGCGCCGTGGTAGTCGTCGGGGCCGACCAGGTCGGCGCGGAGCACGGTGCGCGAGATCAGGCCGGAGACCGTGGAGTTGAGGCAGGCGGACGGGATGAGATAGTCCTCGCGGGTGCCGTAGGTGCGCACGCAGGAGCCGGGGTCGGCGAGGACCGCGATCTCCGGGTCGAAGCCGGAGACGCCATGGGTCTTCTCGAACTCCTCGACGGCCTGGGCGAGTTCGCGGGTGATGGCGCCCTTGCCGGTCCAGCCGTCGACGAACACCACGTCGCGCGGGTCGTGGTGGGCGGCCAGCCAGCGCAGGGCGTTGGCGTCGATGCCGCGGCCGCGGACGATGGAGACGGCGTAGTGCGGCAGGTCGAGGCCGTGGCGGTGCTGCGCCCAGCGGCGCATCAGGATGCCCACCGGGGTGCCCGCGCGGGCCAGCGACACCAGCACCGGGCGGGGCGGCCTCTCGGCGAGGACGGTCTCGGTGACCACGCCGACGGCGTGCGCCAGCCGGGCGGCCGAGGCGTCCAGGGCGTTGTGGAAGAGCTGCTGGTACTGCTCGCTGGGCTGGTACTCCACGGGCAGCGACTCGGCGTAGTGGGCGCCGCCGCTCTGGATGGCCTCCTCGCGCTCCTCGGTCGGCGCCTCCAGCGTCACGTCCGAGAGGTCCTGGAGCAGCCAGCCGACCTCCTCGGGCGCGTACGAGGAGAAGGCGGGGCCGCGGAGGGGCTCGGGCAGCATGGTGGCGGACCTTTCGGGGGCGTCCTGGGCGACGGCGGGCACGGCCGGCACGTACGACGGTACGACCGCCAGGAGGACGTGCGGGGTGTGTTCGGCGAGCCGGGCGAGCAGGCCGTCGGGTGCGTGCAGCGCGGGGGTGTCGGCGACCGAGTCGACGACGGCGACCACGGCGTCGAAACCGGCGCCGGCGACGTTGTAGGCGTAGCGCTCGCCGGGGCCGTCGGCGGGGTCGTCGTGGGCGGGGAAGACGAGGCGGGTGCGGATGGCGTAGCCGGGGTCGTCGACGGCGAGGACGGGTGAGCGGGTGGTGGTGCTGTAGCGCACCTCGACGGTGGTGGTGCGCTCCAGTTCCGCGGCGAGCCGCAGGGGGGCGTACATGAGTTCCTCGAAGCCGAGGATGAGGACGCGGTGCGCGTCGTGCGGGAGGGCGGTGGCTATTCGGGACGCCATGGCGGGGAGGGCGGCGTCCAGCCGGGTGCGGTGGGTCGGGGTGAACCCGTGACGGCCCCCGTCGGGGAGGCCCGCCGGCCAACGCAAGTCGACTCGGGCGATGCGGTCGGACGGCGTCCGCGGCCCGGTGGGGGCTTGTCGCGCAGTTCCCCGCGCCCCTGAGGGTGCTGTCCCCGAGGCGCCCTCGAGCGCCGTAGCCGTCTCGAACCGCGCGACCAGCTCCTGCCCCTTCTCCAGGATGCCGTCAGGCAGCCGCACCGTCCCCGACGCGACCGTCACCAGGTCGATCCGTGCCCCGATCTCCCGGGCGAACTCCTCCAGCCGCCCGGCGTCGGCCGCCGACCGCATGTCGACCAGGGCGACGACGACATACCGTTCCCGCGGATATCGCGCATGAAGATCGCGCACGGTGTTCAGCACCGTGTTCCCCGTCGAGAACTCGTCGTCGACCAGCACCAGCGGCCCGGCCCCGGCCAGCAGGGACGGGTCCTCCGGCAGCAGCAGGTGGGAGGTGGCGTGCGAGTGGGACTCCTCGAAACCGCCGGCGGTGGCGACCCCGGCGACCGGCCGGCGTGTGGAGTGCAGGTAGGGCGCGGCGCCCAGGCCGTCGGCGACGGAGTGGCCGAGGCCGGTCGCGGTCTCGGCGTACCCGAGGACGACGGCCTCCCCGGCCGCGTCGCCCAGCAGCTCCCGCACCCGGCGGCCGAGCTCGACGCCGTGCCCGTACACCACGGACGGCGCCTGGGGTACGTGCTTGCCGAGGACGTTCGACACGAGCAGGTGGGCCCGCTTGGGGTTGCGCCGCAGCGCCAGCCCCAGCATCCCGCGCAGCCGTTCGTCGCCGGCCAGCTCGACGCCGAGCCGCTCGGCGACCCAGGTGCCGGACCAGGTGTTCACTCTTCTCTCCCTCTCGGTCGCTCCGCCGGACGCCTCGCTCACTCGGCCAGGCCGGCCGCGAGCAGTTCGACGAAGCCGATGTCCTCGTTGGTGACGCCGAAGACCTCGGCGCGCACCAGGGTCCGCTCCGCCCAGGCGCGGTGCGGCTTCACCTCGTTCATCTTGTTCGTGTACGCGGAGCGCAGTACACCCCCGCCGTCGCGTTCCGGCCGGAGGATGTCCTGGGCGTCGCTGAACTCCTCGTGACTGACGACGGACAGCGCGTGCACGGGCAGGACGTGGGAGGGGTGGATGCAGGTCTTGCCGAGGAGGCCGTTGGCGCGGTCCAGGGAGATCTCGCGGAGCAGGCCGTCCATGGCGTGCTCGATGAGCTTCTGGCGCAGCGCCGTGGCCTCCACCTCCAGGAACGGGCTCTGCCGCAGCTGCGGCTTGAACATGCGCTCCTGCACCCGGAAGTACTCCCAGACGGGCCCGGTGACGGTGAACCCGGTGCCGTCGGCGCGGCCCAGCATGTTCACCACGTCGGAGATCACGGAGGCGACGACCTGGATGTCGTACGCGGTCATGTCGGGGCCGCGGCGCAGCCCGTAGGAGGAGCAGAAGTCGGTGACGCCCAGGCGCAGGGCGAGCACGCGGTCGCGGTACTTGTCGACGGCGCGGAAGATGCCCTCGAGGGTCTCGACGCGGCTCTCGCGGTAGAGCAGCTCGGGCGACTCCAGCACCGGCATGGCGAACAGCCGGCGGCCGCAGGCGGACTCCGCAGCGGTGAGCGCCTCGAGGAACGGCAGGCCGCGCTCGGCGGTGAACTTGGGCAGCACGAATCCGGACAGCACCGCGACGGCGGGGCCGAGCCGGCGGACCAGGTCGCCGATCTGCCCGGGCTCGCGGACCCGGACGAACAGCAGCGGCAGGTCCGCTCCGGGCCGTCCGGCGAGGTCGGTGAGCTGGCGGACCAGGTTCTCCTCGCCGGCGACGACGTCCGCGTCGCTGATGGAGTCCTCCAGGCACAGCACCATGGAGACCACGCCGCGGGCGCCCTGCTTGAGGACGTCGTCGGCGAGCCGGGGCCGGGTGGCGGGGCTGTAGAGCGTGGCGCCGAGCGCCACCGAGAGCAGCCGGGCCGGGGAGTCGGCGGTGAACTCGCAGGGCTCCCGATAGAAGAGACGTTTCCGCACCTCAGGGGCGATGTGCCCGAAATGACGCATTGAACTCCCCCGTGGGCAGTGGTGGACTCTGTGGAGTGCCGGAAGGTGGCCGGTAATAGTACGTAGATGTCCGTGTCGGCGGTTCCCGCCGGGCATGAACTTCAGGTAACCCCGTGATGTCGGAGCCAACCCCCCGCATTGTCGTGACCAGGACGGAGAAGGCAGGATGACCGCATGACGCACGCGATGCTGAAGGGGTCGAACGTTCCTCTCGAGGCCACCACGGTACGCGCCGTGCTGCGCTGGTCGCCCGGGCAGGGGGTGCCGGACGTGGACGCCTCCGCGCTGCTCCTCGGTCTCGACGGCCGTGTGCGCTCCGACGAGGACTTCGTCTTCTACAACCAGCCCCGGCACCCGTCCGGGAAGGTGTGGCGGCTCGGCAAGAAGCGCGTCGCCGAGGGCCTGACCGACACGATCCAGACAGATCTGGCCGGTGTCGAGTCCGGTGTCGGCCGGATTCTGATCGTCGCATCGGCGGACGGTGTCGCCTTCGACCGCGTACAGGCGCTGCGCATCCTGCTGTACGACGCGCAGAACCCGGACGGGGAGGCGCTGGCGTACTTCGACGTGAAGCCGGAGACGGGCCAGGAGACCGCGCTGATCTGCGGCGAGCTGTACCGGCGCGGGGAGGGCTGGAAGTTCCGCGCGCTCGGCGAGGGCTACTCGAACGGGCTGAAGGGCCTGGCGACCGACTTCGGCATCTCGGTGGACGAGTCGGAGGCCGCCGAGGATCCGGACGCGTCCGCCGCGCCGGGCACGCCCGAGCCGCCCGCGCGGACCCCCGAGTCCGCCTCGCCGGACGCGGTGACGCAGGCGCAGGCCCCGGCGGCGCCGCCGGTCCCGGAGGTGTCCCGCCCGCTGCCGCCCGAGCAGCCGCCCACGGGCGTGCCCACGCAGCCCGCGTACGGCTACCCGCCGCAGCAGCCCCCGGCCGCCCCGCCCGCCGCCGCGCAGCCCGCCTACGGCTACCCGCACCCGGCGAGCCCGCCCGCGTACGGCTATCCGGCGCCCGCGCCCGCCACGGCGGCCGCCCAGGCGACGCAGGACCGGTACGGCTTCCCGCCGCCGGCCACGGGCGCGCCCGACCCGGACTTCCGGCTGCCGCCGCAGGGGCCGCAGTTCATCGGACGCTGAGCGGACCGCATCCGGGCCGGCCGCCGTTCAGCGGCCGGCCTTGGTCTTGAAGCCCCGGCCCCACTGCAGACCCCAGCCGTACAGCCGGTCCAGCTCGGCCTGGAAGCCGTAGACGAACCGCACCTCGCGGCGCACGACGATCTCGTTCTTCACGTTCTCGATCAGCACCACCGCGCAGGAGCGGGCCTGCGGCTGGCGTTCGTCGAGGGAGATCTCGATGCGCGGGCCGTTGCTCGGGTAGAGCGTGACGACGGCCTTGGTGCGGTCGAAGGCCGGGGTCTGGTCGTAGATGTAGGCGAAGACCAGCAGGCGTTTGATGTGCTCCCGCTGGTCGAGGTTGACGTAGATCGTCTCGCCGGAGGCGGAGCCGAACCGGTCGTCGCCGCTGAGCTTCACGTACGGCGGGCCGTTGACGTCGCCGAGGTAGCCGCCGAGGGGCTGCACCACGCCCTTGGTGCCGTCCTGCAGCTCGTACAGGCAGCCCAGGTCGAGGTCGACGTTGACCATGGACTGGCTGTGTCCGACGACCTCCGGCGGCTTGAGCGCCTTGAACGGGTGGCGCAGCAGGCTCTCCCGCTGTGGGCCCCCGAAGTCGGAGGTGCGCATCTGCCAGCTCAGGTTGATCCGCAGATGGCCGGTGGCCGCGCCCTGCCTGGTCAGCGACACATGGCCGTGCCGCTTGGTCAGCTCGATGGCGTTGGTGGCCGCGTTGCCGGAGTCGAAGTCGTCGTTCCGGCCGCGTCGCAGTCCGTCCAGCAAACCCATTCCCGCCCCCAGTCCACTCGTCGAACCCCCGCCGGTGGCCGCGGGGCGCCGGTGCGCCGCACGGCCGACGGGACGGCCTTGCGAGGACTGCTCCTCGTGGCCGCCCCGTCGAGAGCGTTCCTCACCCGGAGGGCTGTCACACCCCGGACGACACCTCGGTCTTCTCGCCCGCCTGTGCCTCGGCCGCCGCGATCCGCTTGTTGCGGCGCACGGAGGACCAGAAGGAGGCGCCGATCAGGACGACGCCGATGAGACCGGTGATGATCTCGTTGATCTCGTACTGGATGGTGACGAGCAGGATCAGCGCCAGGGCGCCGATCGCGTAGTGCGCGCCGTGCTCCAGGTAGACGTAGTCGTCCAGGGTGCCCTGGCGGACCAGGTAGACCGTGAGCGACCGGACGTACATGGCGCCGATGCCGAGGCCGAGCGCCATGAGGACGATGTCGTTGGTGATGGCGAAGGCGCCGATGACGCCGTCGAAGGAGAAGGACGCGTCCAGCACCTCGAGGTAGAGGAACATGAAGAACGCGGCCTTGCCGGCCAGGGCGACCGCCGACTTGGGCTTGCCCTCGCGTGCGGCCTTCTCCTCCTCCTCGTGTTCGTGCTCCTCCTCCTCTTCGAGCTTGTCCTCGAAGTAGCCGGAGAGCCCGCCCACGATCATGTAGGTGACCAGACCAGCGATACCGGCCAGCAGGACGGTCTCCGCCTTGTCCACGTGCGCGCCGCCGTGCTGGTGGGCGTGGGTGGCGAAGGTCATGGCGGAGATCAGCAGGATGATCAGCGCGATGCAGACCGACAGCATGTCGACCTTGCCGAGCTTGGCCAGCGGCCGCTCCAGCCAAGCCAGCCACTTGATCTCCCGGTCCTCGAAGATGAAGTCCAGGAAGATCATGAGCAGGAACATGCCGCCGAAGGCCGCGATGGCCGGGTGGGCGTCGGTAACGAGCTCCTGGTACCGGTCCTTGTCGCTGAGCGCGAGGTCGACCGCCTCGATCGGACCGAGCTGCGCGCTGATCGCGACGATGACGACGGGGAACACCAGTCGCATGCCGAAGACGGCGATCAGGATGCCGATGGTGAGGAAGATCTTCTGCCAGAAGGCATTCATCTTCTTCAGGATCCCGGCGTTGACCACCGCGTTGTCGAAGGACAGCGAAATCTCGAGGATCGAGAGGATCGCCACGATTCCGAAGGCGGTCCACCCCCCGAAGAGGAATGCTGCGACCAGGCCGAGCGCGGTCACCGCGAACGACCAGCCGAAGGTTTTCAGAACCACTGGCTACCCCATGTGTGTGTACGGGTCTCCCCCGCCCGCCGTGGCGGCTTTACGAAACGTTGACCCCGAAGTCTAGAGCGATGCCCCGCAGACCCGACGCGTACCCCTGTCCTACTGCACGGAACTTCCACTCGCCCTGGTAGCGGTACAGCTCACCGAAGATCATCGCCGTCTCCGTGGAGGCGTCCTCGCTGAGGTCGTAGCGGGCGAGCTCCTGGCCGTCCGCCTGGTTCACCACGCGGATGAAGGCGTTGCTGACCTGGCCGAAGGTCTGGCCGCGCTCGTCCGCCATATGGATGGAGACCGGGAAGACGATCTTGTCGCACTGCGACGGCACCTTGGACAGGTCGACCAGCAGGGACTCGTCGTCGCCCTCGCCCTCACCGGTGAGGTTGTCACCGGTGTGCTCCACGGAGCCGTCGGGGCTCTTGAGCTGGTTGTAGAAGACGAACCACTCGTCCCCCATGACCCGGCCGCCGCTGCACATCAGCGCACTGGCGTCCAGGTCGAAGTCGGCGCCCGTGGTGGAGCGCGCGTCCCAGCCGAGCCCGACCATCACCTGCGTGAGGTTGGGTGCGGCCTTGGACAGGGAGACGTTTCCCCCTTTGGCAAGCGTGACGCCCATGATGCTGGTCCCCCTCCGGGTGGTGTTTCCAGGTGGTCCTGCACTCCCCCGCGAGGGGGCGTCCCCGGGCGCCGCACGCGGCATGCGCGCGGCGCCCGGGCGGTGGCCGTACGGGACGGCCGCTCGGGTCTGTACCCGGGACGTGCCCCTCTCAGACGTTCACGCCGAAGTCCTGCGCGATGCCGCGCAGGCCGGAGGCGTAGCCCTGGCCGATGGCACGGAACTTCCACTCCGCGCCGTGGCGGTACAGCTCGCCGAAGACCATGGCGGTCTCGGTCGAGGCGTCCTCCGACAGGTCGTAACGGGCGATCTCGGCGCCGCCGGCCTGGTTGACGACGCGGATGAACGCGTTGCGCACCTGGCCGAAGGACTGCTGGCGGTTCTCGGCGTCGTAGATGGAGACCGGGAAGACGATCTTCTCCACGTCGGCCGGGACGGTGGCCAGGTTGACCTTGATCTGCTCGTCGTCGCCCTCGCCCTCACCGGTGAGGTTGTCACCGGTGTGCTCGACGGAGCCGTCGGGGCTCTTGAGGTTGTTGAAGAAGACGAAGTGCGCGTCGCTGGCGACCTTGCCCGAGCTGTTCAGCAGGAGGGCGCTGGCGTCCAGGTCGAAGTCGGTGCCGGTCGTGGTACGGACGTCCCACCCCAGTCCGACGATGACCGCGGTCAGGCCCGGCGCCTCCTTGCTCAGCGATACGTTGCCGCCCTTGCTGAGGCTGACTCCCACGAGTCCTCCCTTGGTGTCCCGGGGGCGGGATGCCCCGTTGTGCATGGATGTCGGATCAACGAGTCGATCCTAGTGACGGGTTCCCCGGACCCGCAGGCCCTGGGACGGACGTTCACAGGGTGTCGAGCGCCGCGAGGTACTCGCCGGGGTCACGGGCGTCCGCCATGCCGCTGCTCACGGTGGCGCGCACGACGCCCTGCCGGTCGATCACGAAGGTCCCCCGCACCGCGCAGCCCTTGTCCTCGTCGAAGACGCCGTAGGCGCGCGAGACGTTGCCGTGCGGCCAGAAGTCGCTGAGCAGCGGGAAGGGAAGATCCTCCTGCTCGCCGAAGACGCGCAGGGTGTGGATGGAGTCGTTGGAGACGGCGAGCACCTCGGCGCCGCGCTCGGCGAACTGCTCCAGCCGGTCGCGGATCTCGCTCAGCTCGCCGGTGCAGACACCGGTGAAGGCGAACGGGTAGAAGAGCAGCACGACGTGTCTGTGCCCGCGGAAGTCGGACAGACGCACCGGGGCGCCGTGGTTGTCCTTGAGTTCAAAGTCGGGGGCCTGCTCTCCGACCGGGATCGTCATCGTCGTCCTCGTCCCTCCGGGGTGGTGCCGTGCGACCACCCTACGCAGGCCGGACGAGGGTCCCGCGAACGGGCCGACGCGTGCGACGCACGTCGCCGCCGGCCCGTCCGGGGTGTGTCACCGCTTCGACTTGGCGGCCTTCGGGGTCGCCAGCCGGCTGCCGCTCCAGTCCTTGCCCACGCTGACGCTCTTGGACGCCGTCAGGCCCGCCGTGGTGGCGGCCTCCGAGATGTCACTCGGCTCGACGTAGCCGTCCCGGCCGGTCTTCGGCGTGAGCAGCAGGATCGCGCCGCCCTCTTCGATGTACGTGGTGGCATCCACCAGCGCATCCGTCAGGTCGCCGTCGTCGTCGCGGAACCACAGCACAACGGCGTCAGCCACGTCGTCGTAGTCCTCGTCGACAAGGTCGCTCTCGATGACGCCCTCGATGGCCTCGCGGAGCTCCTGGTCGACGTCGTCGTCGTAGCCGATCTCCTGGACCACCTGCCCGGGCTGGAACCCCAGCCTGGCGGCAGGGTTCGTCCGCTCCTCCGCGTGGTCCGCGGTCGCGCTCACGGGTTGCCTCCTGATCATGTCTTGGGAATATCTCAGCCACGCGCGTGCGCGAAGCATTGGCCGTAGTCCACACGGGCGGGACGGATCGCGCAAGTACCCGGCCGTGCGGACCGCCGAAACGGTGACGATCCTGGCCGGGTCACCGCAACTCCGCGCGCCCCGTCCTCGTCACCAGTGATGGACACCACACCTTTGTGCCCCGTTTGGGCGTTTGGGAACCGTCTGTGGGTACGAGACTCGCATGTGCTCGCCCCTTGCCTCACCGTACCGGCCTGGCCGTGGGATTACCTCTCGGTAGAGATGACGTCCGCGGCCGCGGGGTGGAGCATGGGAGCGGCGCACACCGGGCCGTGGCGAGTGAGGCGACGGCCCGTCCACGGCCCTCCGACAGGTAAGGAACAGCGTGGCTTCCGCATCCGACCGCAGCCCGATCATCATTGGCGGCCTTCCGAGTCAGGTTCCTGACTTCGACCCCGAGGAAACCCAGGAGTGGCTCGACTCCCTCGACGCCGCGGTCGACGAGCGCGGCCGGGAGCGGGCCCGTTATCTGATGCTGCGGCTGATCGAGCGTGCCCGCGCCCGGCGCGTGGCCGTGCCCGAGATGCGCAGCACGGACTACGTCAACACGATCCCCACCCGGGCCGAGCCGTTCTTCCCGGGCAACGAGGAGATCGAACGCAAGATCCTCAACGCGACCCGCTGGAACGCCGCCGTGATGGTCTCGCGCGCCCAGCGCCCGGGCATCGGGGTGGGCGGCCACATCGCGACGTTCGCGTCCTCCGCGTCGCTGTACGACGTGGGCTTCAACCACTTCTTCCGCGGCAAGGACGAGGGCGACGGCGGCGACCAGGTCTTCTTCCAGGGGCACGCCTCGCCGGGCATCTACGCCCGCGCGTACCTGCTGGACCGGCTGAGCGAGCGGCACCTGGACGGGTTCCGCCAGGAGAAGTCGGCGGCGCCGTACGCGCTGTCGTCGTACCCGCATCCGCGGTCGATGCCGGACTTCTGGGAGTTCCCGACGGTGTCGATGGGCCTCGGCCCGATCGGCGCCATCTACCAGGCACGGATGAACCGCTACATGCACGCGCGGGGCATCGCGGACACCTCGAAGTCGCATGTGTGGGCGTTCCTCGGCGACGGCGAGATGGACGAGCCGGAGTCGCTGGGCCAGCTGAGCATCGCCGCGCGCGAGGGGCTGGACAACCTGACCTTCGTGGTCAACTGCAACCTGCAGCGGCTGGACGGCCCGGTGCGCGGCAACGGAAAGATCATCCAGGAGCTGGAGTCGGTCTTCCGCGGCGCCGGCTGGAACGTGATCAAGCTCGTCTGGGACCGCACCTGGGACCCGCTGCTGGCCCAGGACCGCGACGGCGTGCTGGTGAACAAGATGAACACCACGCCGGACGGGCAGTTCCAGACGTACGCCACGGAGACCGGCGCGTACATCCGTCAGCACTTCTTCGGCGACGACCACCGGCTGCGCGCGATGGTCGAGGGCATGACCGACGACCAGATCCTGCACCTGGGGCGCGGCGGCCACGACCACCGCAAGATCTACGCGGCGTACAAGGCGGCGGTGGAGCACAAGGGCCAGCCGACGGTCATCCTGGCGAAGACCATCAAGGGCTGGACGCTCGGCCCGAACTTCGAGGGCCGCAACGCCACGCACCAGATGAAGAAGCTGACGGTCGACGACCTGAAGCACTTCCGGGACCGGCTGCACCTGCCGATCCCGGACAAGGACCTGGAGTCGGGTCTGCCGCCCTACTACCACCCGGGGCCGGACTCGGAGGAACTCCAGTACATGCACGACCGCCGCCGGTCCCTCGGCGGGTACGTGCCGACCCGGGTGGTGCGCGGCAAGCCGCTGGCGCTGCCGGAGGACAAGACGTACGCGAGTGTGAAGAAGGGCTCGGGCCAGCAGTCCATCGCGACGACCATGGCCTTTGTGCGGCTCCTCAAGGACCTCATGCGGGACAAGGAGATCGGCCGCCGATTCGTGCTGATCGCGCCGGACGAGTACCGCACGTTCGGCATGGACTCGTTCTTCCCGAGCGCGAAGATCTACAACCCGCTCGGCCAGCAGTACGAGGCGGTGGACCGGGAACTGCTGCTCGCCTACAAGGAGTCGCCGCAGGGGCAGATGCTGCACGACGGCATCTCCGAGGCGGGCTGCACGGCCTCGCTGATCGCGGCGGGCTCGGCGTACGCCACGCACGGCGAACCGCTGATCCCGGTGTACGTCTTCTACTCGATGTTCGGGTTCCAGCGCACCGGTGACCAGTTCTGGCAGATGGCCGACCAGCTGGCGCGCGGTTTCGTGCTCGGCGCGACCGCGGGGCGGACCACGCTGACCGGCGAGGGTCTCCAGCACGCCGACGGTCACTCGCAGTTGCTCGCCTCGACCAACCCGGCGTGCGTCGCGTACGACCCGGCGTTCGGCTACGAGATCGCGCACATCGTGCAGGACGGACTGCGCCGGATGTACGGCTCGTCGGAGGAACACCCGCACGGCGAGGACGTCTTCTACTACCTGACGGTCTACAACGAGCCCATCCAGCACCCCGCGGAGCCGGAGAACGTGGACGTCGAGGGCATCCTCAAGGGCCTGTACCGCTTCAGCGAGGGCACCTCGGGCTCGCTGCCGGCGCAGATCCTGGCGTCCGGCGTCGCGCTGCCGTGGGCGGTCGAGGCGCAGAAGATCCTCGCGGAGGAGTGGAACGTCAAGGCGGACGTCTGGTCGGCGACCTCCTGGAACGAGCTGCGGCGCGACGCGGTGGAGTGCGAGCGGCACAACCTGCTGCACCCGGAGGAGGAGCAGCGCACCCCGTACGTGACGCGCAAGCTGGCGTCGGCGCAGGGGCCGGTGGTGGCGGTGTCCGACTGGATGCGGTCGGTGCCGGACCAGATCGCGCGCTGGGTGCCGGGGACGTACCAGTCGCTGGGCGCGGACGGCTTCGGCTTCGCGGACACGCGCGGGGCGGCGCGGCGGTTCTTCCACATCGACGCGCAGTCGGTCGTGCTGGCGGTGCTGACGGAGCTGGCGCGTGAGGGGCATCTGGACCGCTCGGTGCTGAAGCAGGCGATCGACCGGTACCAGCTGCTGGACGTGGCGGCCGCGGACCCGGGGGCGGCGGGCGGCGACGCGTAGCGCCTCCGGCGGGGGCGAGGGGCGGGGGCGCCACCCGGGGTGGTGGGGCGGCCGCGGGTGCGTTCGGACCGATCGCGCAGTTCCCCGCGCCCCTGGGGGGCTGTCCCACCGCCGGCCCGGAAGCGCGGAGGGGGCCTCCGGCTGGTTCGCCGGAGGCCCCCTCACTGGTGCTGTCCGCCGGGTCAGAGCATGCCGTAACCCGAACCGGTCGCTCCGGCCAGGAAGATCAGGGCCAGGAGCGTGTCGATGGCGCCGAGGACCAGGGCGATCAGGGCCGGCGCCGAGCGGGAGCCCGCCCAGCTGCGGCCCATGGCCAGCCAGCCGCACACCATCGCCACCGGTCCGAGCACGATGCCCAGGACGAAGAAACCGGCGACGGCGCAGATGGCTCCGATGATCCCGAGCGTCGCGCGATCCGGCCCGGACCGTGACCACGTCCGGCCACGAGTGCGGGGGTGCCTGCGCGTTCCGTGTCCGAAGCTCGCCATCATCAACTCCCTGATGGGTTGGTTGACATGACGGGTACCCCCGCTTCCGGACCGGATTCCCCCCACCTGTCGGCCGGACGACCGCCGCGGCGCGCCGCACCCCTCCGGGGGCGCGCCGCAACGGTCCTCACGGCCCGTCAGATGTGGCCGACGCCCGCGCCCGCCTCCGCGTTCTCGCCGCGCTTGGTGAACAGCGCGACCAGGACCGCGACGGCGGCGACCCCGGCGGCGACCAGCGACGCCAGGCTCATGCCGGAGATGAAGGTGTCGTGGGCGACGTCGGTGATCTTCGCGGCGATCGCCTCGGGGGTGCCCTTGGCCACCGGCGGCACACCGACCTGGACCGCCTCGGAGGCCGCGCCGGCCTGTTCCGGCGTCAGCGGCGGCAGCCCGGCCTCCGCCCAGTTGCCCGGCAGGTCGCCGTCCACCTTGGAGGCCATCACGGCGCCCAGCACGGCGGTGCCGAGGCTGCCGCCGACCTGCATCGCGGACTGCTGGAGACCGCCGGCCACACCGGACAGCTCCAGCGGCGCGTTGCCCACGATGACCTCGGTGGCGCCGACCATGACGGGGGCGAGGCCGAGACCGAGCAGGGCGAACCAGACCGACATGGCGAGGCTGCCGGTGCTCTTCTCCAGCGTGGAGATGCCGTACATGGCGAGCGCGGTGCAGGCCATGCCGAACGCGAGCGGGATCCGCGGGCCGACCTTGGTGATCATCACGCCCGCGAGCGGCGAGCCGACGATCATCATGCCGGTGAGCGGCAGCAGGTGCAGACCGGCGTCGACCGGGCTGAGGCCGTGCACGTTCTGCAGGTAGAAGGTGACGAAGAACAGGCCGCCCATGAAGGCGATGGCCATGAGGACCATCAGCACCACACCCGCGGACAGCGGGACGGAGCGGAAGAGGGCCAGCGGGATCAAAGGCTCCTTCACCTTCGTCTCCCAGAAGGCGAAGACGACGAAGCCGACCACCGAGGCGGCGATGAACGCCCAGGTCCTGCCGTCGCCCCAGCCCCACTCGGGCGCCTTGATGAGCGCCCACACCAGGCAGAACATCGCGCCGGACAGCAGGGCGATGCCGGGGATGTCGAAGGAGCGCGGCGCGTTCTCCGCGCGGTGGTCGAGCAGGATCCACACGCCGAGCGCGACGGCGAGGACGCCGACCGGCACGTTGATGAAGAACACCGACTGCCAGTTGACGTGCTCGACGAGGACGCCGCCGAGGATCGGGCCGCCGGCGGTGGAGGCGCCGATGACCATGCCCCAGATGCCGATGGCCATGTTGAGCTTCTCGGCGGGGAACGTGGCCCGCAGCAGGCCGAGCGCGGCCGGCATCAGCAGCGCGCCGAACAGTCCCTGGAGCACACGGAAGACGATGACGAGCGTGATGCTGTCGGACAGGCCGATGGCTCCGGAGGCGGCGGCGAAGCCGACCACGCCGATGAGGAAGGTCTGCCGGTGACCGAAGCGGTCGCCGAGCTTGCCCGCGGTGATCAGGGAGACCGCGAGGGCGAGGAAGTACGCGTTGGTGATCCACTGGACGTCGGCGAGGGTGGCGCCCAGGTCGCTGGCGATGGCCGGGTTGGCGATGGCCACGATGGTGCCGTCCAGGGCCACCATCATGACGCCCACGGCGACGGTGAACAGCGTGAACCAGGGGTGCCCGCGCAGCCCCTTGCCGGGCGTCGCCTCCGACGGGCCGGCCGGAGGGCCGTCCCCCTGTCCCGCCTTGTCGAGGGTGGTCTGACTAGTCATACGTTCGAGGCTAGTGTCAGCCGCTGACACTTGACAAACCATTTCACCAGTCAGTAACTGACAGGACACGCGCCCATAGCCTGAACTGGGCAGACGGTTCAAGGAGGAGCCATGGACACGGTCGGGACCGTCGTGGGCGCGCTGCCACGGCCGGGTCTGCGCGAGCGCAAGAAGCAGCGCACCCGGGACGCCCTGGTCCGGGCCGCCCTGGACCTCATCGCCACGCGCGGATACGACGGCACGACGGTCGACGACATCGCCGCGGCCGTGGACGTCTCCCAGCGCACCTTCTTCCGTTACTTCGCCAGCAAGGAGGAGGTGGCGCTGTTCGTGCCGCGCCTGGCGGAACAGCAGATCGCCGAGGCCGTACGCGCCCGCCCGCGCGACGAGGCGCCGCTGGAGGCGCTGCGCCGGGCCGTGCTGGACAGCTGGGACGCGATCAACGAGGCGGTCGGCCGGCTCGTCCCGGTGGAGCTGCACATGCGCGTGTACCGGGTCATCGAGTCCACGCCCGCGCTGCTCGCCGCGCATCTGCGCCGGTCGGCGGAGCTGGAGGAGGAGCTGGCGGGCATCATCGCCGAACGCGAGGGGCTGGACGTCGACACCGATCCCCGGCCGCGCATCCTGGTGGCCGCGTTCGGCGGGGTGATCCGGGTGGCGGAGCGCCGCTGGTCCGCCGGGGACGACCTGAGCACCGAGGCCCTGCGGGAGCTGATGCGGACCTGCCTGGACCATGTCGGCCCGGCCCTCGCCACGAACTGGCGTACGGATGCATCCCTGAATCGGCACAACGAAACGTGATCCCGGTCACTGGATTCCCGCGAGACACTCTCGTTCTCCTAGTGTGTCCTCCCAGTGACTTCCTTCGACATCTCCCCCCGGCTGAACGTGTGGCGGGCGCTGCCGGCGCTCGCCGTGGTGTTCGTGATGCTGGCGACCACCGGCTGGACGGCAGTGCGCCACCAGCGCCACCCCGCTCCCCTGGAGGCGTCGCTCGCCGCGTGGGAGGACGGCCGGGTGGCCGGGAAGCGGCTGCCCGACCCGCAGTCGACGCCGACGCGACTGGCCCGGTTCTTCGCCTCGCTCACCGACGCGCAGCGGCTCCGGCTCGCCGAGCGCTATCCGCTGGCGGTCGGCAACATGAACGGCGCGCCGGTCGAACTGCGCTACCGCGCCAACCGCATCGCGCTGGCCGAGGCCCGCGAGACCGAGCTGAGACGGGTGCACGACAGCCGGCTCACGCCCGCGGGCCAGGAGCAGGCGGCCCGCAGGATGGACCGCATCGAGGCGCTGATGCGGCCGGGCCGGCACATCCTCGCCTTCAACCCGGCGGGCGCCGGGCGGGTCGCGGAGGTCTTCGGTGACCTGCGCCACGCCGAGCGGGTGTCGGTGGTCGTCCCCGGCGTCGACACCGAGCTGCTCACCTTCCAGCGCTCCGAGCGCCGGTACTCCGCCCCCGTGGGCATGGCCAAGTCGCTGTACAAGGCCCAGCGGCGGGCGGCACCCGCGACGCGCACGGCCGTGATCGCCTGGGCCGACTACACCGCGCCCAGCGGGCTCGGCATGGACGCGGCCACGGCGATGCGCGCGGAGGACGGCGCGGACCGGCTGGACGCGATGGTGCGGGGGCTGCCCGGGCTCGCCCCGGTCTCGCTGTTCTGCCACAGCTACGGCTCGGTGGTCTGCGGACTGGCCGCGCGGGGACTGCCGGAGCGGGTCTCCGACATCGCCGTGGCCGGCAGCCCGGGGATGCGGGTGGAGCACGCCTCCCACCTGCGCACCACCGCGCGGGTGTGGGCGATGCGGGACGCCGACGACTGGATCCAGGACGTGCCCCACCTGGAGCTCGGCGGACTGGGCCACGGGGCCGACCCGGTGGCCGACGGGTTCGGCGCCCGCGTGCTGTCGGCCCGTGACGCCAAGGGGCACGCCGGGTACTTCGTGCCCGGCACGGACAGCCTGCGGAACTTCGCGGAGATCGGGGTTGGCGCATACACGGCGGTGTCGTGTGCGCACCGGAACGACGCCTGCCAGGCGGGTTTGTCCGGTACGACCCCTACCGGACGCGCGTAGAGGCGGAGATACTGCGGTATGCGTGGGGAGGGGACGGAGAAGCTCGTGCCGCATACGATGAGCCGCATGGGTGACGTACTGGCCGGATTTCATGCCGCCTGGGAGTTCGGGTCCGACTCCGTGCGCATCCGTTACGTACGAGGAATTCGAACACCTAAGCTGTTCCAGGCGCTCGGGGAACGGCGCGTGCCTCTGGAGGCGATCGAGGGCGTGACCCTCTCGCCCGGGAAGCGCGGGACCGTGGTCCTGCGTCTGGAGCCGCGGCCGGGAGCCGACCCGCTGATGGAGGCGGCCGCCGGGCAGCTGAAGGAGAGCAGCGACCCCTACCGGCTGGTGCTGCCCGCCGAGCGGGAGACGCTCGCCGAGTACTACGCCGACGAACTGCGCGCGCAGCTCACCGAGTCGGGCCCCGCGGAACGCCACCTGGTGGCCGCGCCCGAGGCGCCGCTGCAGTTCAAGGCGTACGACGGCAAGGCGACGTTCGACGGCACGTCGGTGGCGTTCCGCTGGTTCTGGACCGGGGCGTCCTCGGCGAAGTGGAAGGCCGGCGACCAGCGTTTCCCCGTCTCCGAGCTGAGCGGGGTGGAGTGGCGTTCGCCCGAGGTGTTCGAGGGTCATCTGAGGCTGCTGCGCCGGGACACGACGGTGCCGGCCCCGGCGCAGGCCGACCAGGACCCCGCCGCGGTGGTGTTCGGGCTCGGGTACGGGCCCGTGCACGAGTCGCTGCCGTTCGCCGCGGCCGTGCTGGCCGCGGTGCGGGACTGCTCGGCGGTGCCGGCGATATCCTCGCCCGCGGCGGCCGCGGGGGGTGTGACATCCGCTCGGCGGGATCCCGCCGATATCGCCGAGCGGATCCGGCATCTCGGGGAGTTGCACCAGGCGGGGCTGGTGACGGACGAGGAGTTCTCCTCGAAGAAGGCGGAGCTGCTCGCGGAGCTGTGACGTTCCCCGCGGGTGGGTGGGGGCTGGTCGCGCAGTTCCCCGCGCCCCTTCGGGGCGCTTCTGCTACTCCCTGCCTGCCGAGGTGAACGACATGTCCGCGTAGCGGGTGCCGGTGACCTTGTCCGCGATGGGGTCGAGCAGGGCCAGGTCGCTCTCCGACAGGGTGATGCGGGTGGCCGCCGTGTTCTCGTCCACGCGGGACGGGCTGCGGGTGCCGGGGATGGGGACGACCGGGAGGCCGTGGACCGCCGCCTGCTGGTGGACCCAGGCCAGGGCGATCTGCGCGGGGGTCGCGCCGTGGTTCCCGGCGACCGTGCGGACCGGCTCCAGCAGGGCCGCGTTGGCCGCCGCGTTGTCGCCGGTGAAGCGGGGCATCGTCCGGCGGAAGTCGTCCTGTGTGAGGTCCTTCGCGGCGTCCGTGAAGGAGCCGGTGAGGAAACCGCGGCCGAGCGGCGAGTACGGGACGAGGGTCACGCCCAGCTCACGCGCGGCCGGCACCACGGCGGCCTCGATGTCCCGGCTGAACAGCGACCACTCCGACTGCACCGCGGCGATCGGGTGCACGGCGTGCGCGGCGCGCAGCTCACCGGCCGTCACCTCGCTGAGGCCGAGCTGCTTCACCTTGCCCTCGCGGACCAGCTCGGCCATGACGCCGACGGTCTCCTCGATCGGCACGTTCACATCGCGCCGGTGCATGTAGTAGAGGTCGATGACGTCGACGTCCAGGCGGCGCAGGCTCGCCTCGACGGCCTGCCGGATGTACGGCGGGTCGTTGCGGACGATGCGCCGGGTCGGGTCGTCCGGCGGGATCGACAGGGCGAACTTGGTGGCGATCAACACCTCGTCACGGTGCGCCGCGAGGAACGGGGCGAGGAACCGCTCGTTGTCGCCCGCGCCGTACGCGTCGGCCGTGTCGTAGAGGGTGACGCCCCGCTCCAGGGCGCGTTCCAGGGCCGCCCGGGAGGCGTCCGCGTCGGCGGGGCCGTAGGCGAAGCTCATGCCCATGCAGCCGAGGCCCTGCACGCCCACCTCGGGGCCGCCGGCGCCCAGCGTCGTCGTCGTGATCGTGTGGCCGGTCATCATGCCCTTTCCGAGGCCAGGGCGCGCCCGGCGTCCGAGTAGAAGCTGATCTTGCGGTCCAGGACGGCCAGGGTTCCCTGGAGTTCGGCGATGCGCGCCAGCACGTCCTCGCGGGTCGCCTTGAGCAGTTCGAAGCGCTCGGCGTACGTGTGGTCGCCGGCCCGGACCAGTTCGGCGTAGCGCACCATGCCGGCGACCGGCATGCCGGTCAGGCGGAGCTTGCCGACCAGGGCGAGCCAGTCGAGGTCGCGGTTGGTGTAGCGCCGCTGCCCGGTGTGGGAGCGGTCGATGTGCGGCATGAGTCCGATGCGCTCGTACCAGCGCAGGGTGTGCGCGGTCAGCCCGGTGAGGGCGGCCACCTCGCTGATCGTGTACTTGTCCTGGCCGTCCGGCCGCCGGTCGCCTTGCGGGGGTCCGGCGCAGGTGTCGGTCCTGGTGTCCGTGGTCTCCGTCACCGTCATGGCGTCCACGCTAAATCCTTGGAGTGCGCTCCAGGCAAGCGATGCCGGTGAGAAACGGGCGGACGTGTCGGGACGCTCCGACTGCGCGGAACCCGCTCGGCGCCGACGGCTACGTCTTCAGCGTCGCCACCGACCCGGACGCCCACCGCCGGGGCTACGCGCGGGCGTGCGTGGAGGCGCTGCTGGAGTGGTTCCGCGAGCGGGGCGCCGGGCGGGTCCGGCTGACCGCGAGCCCTCAGGCGGAGCCGCTGTACCGGTCGCTGGGGTTCACGCCCAGACCCGACCCCTTGCTGGAGCTGATGCTGTGAGCGCTTAGGCTCGTCGGCATGTCGCTGAAGAGCCTCGCGTCGATCGAGAACTGGCCGGTTCCCACCGCTGCGGCGGGGGTGGTGCGGGCGGACGGCGCCGTCCTGGGCACGCACGGGCCGGCCGGGCACCGCTTCCCGCTGGCCTCGGTCACCAAGCCGCTGGCCGCCTACGCGGTGCTCGTGGCGTACGAGGAGGGCGCGGTCGAGCTGGACGAGCCGGCCGGCCCGGACGGGGCGACGGTGCGGCATCTGCTCGCGCACACCTCGGGTCTGGCCTTCGACGAGCACCGGGTGACCTCCGCGCCCGGCGAGCGGCGGCTGTACTCCAACGCCGGGTTCGAGCAGCTCGGCGACCACGTGGAGAAGGCGACGGAGATCCCGTTCGCCGAGTATCTGCGGCAGGCGGTGCTGGAGCCGCTGGGCATGGCGTCGACCTCGCTGGAGGGCTCCCCCGCCAAGGACGGCGTGTCCACGGTGGAGGACCTGCTGCGGTTCGCCGCCGAGGTGCAGGCGCCGCGGCTGCTGGACCCGCGGACGGTGGCCGCGGCGATGACCGTGCAGTACCCGGGCACCAAGGGCGTGCTGCCGGGCTACGGCCACCAGAACCCCAACGACTGGGGGCTCGGCTTCGAGATCCGGGACGGCAAGTCGCCGCACTGGACGGGCGCCTCGTCCTCGCCGCGCACCTTCGGGCACTTCGGCCAGTCGGGCACGTTCCTGTGGATCGACCCGGACGCGGGCGCGGCCTGCGTGGCGCTCACGGACCGGGCGTTCGGCCCCTGGGCCGTCGAGGCGTGGCCGCCGTTCACCGACGCCGTGCTGGCGGAACTGCGCGGCTGACTGCCGCCGTTCGCCCGGATTTGCCGCAATCACCCGCCCTCACCTGCGAGGTTGACGTGGGACCGGCGTGAAAACCCTGTGGAAGCGGTGTCGGTGGCGCGCCCTATGATGCGCCGGACGATCACGCGGGACCAGGGGAGGGCGCGGCATGTTCGGCAAGCTGTTCGGCAGGGGCGGGGACGGACCGGGGGCGGATCCGCACGCCCTTCCGGCCCCGCGGCGGGGGAACGGCGTCCACCGGCTGCGCGCCCTCGGCGACCGGCGGGTGCTGGCGCTGGTGGAGGCGGCCGACACGGGCGACTGGGAGGGCGTCAAGGAGGCGCTGGCCCCGTTCGACCTGGGCCGTGACCATCAGGTCCTCGGTCAGCTCACGGACATCGACGGGCTGCAGGACTGGATCGGCCGCGCCGTCGAGGAGGACAAGGAGCACCGGGCCCTGGCCCTGCTGATATCCGGGGCGCGGCACATCGCATGGGGCTGGGAGGCGCGCACCGCCGCCCGCGCCGTGCACGTCACCCAGGAGCAGTGGCGCGTCTTCCGCGAGCGGCTCCAGATCGCCGAGCGGCAGCTGCTGGAGGCCGCCGAGCTGCGTCCGGACTGGATCACGCCGTGGCGTCAGCTGCTCACCTCCGCGCGCGGCATGTCGCTCGGCTCCGCGATCGCCGAGACGCGGCGCGACGCCGGCCTGCGCCGTGACCCGCTCGACGCGGAGATCCACGTCGAATGGCTGTCCCAGCTTCAGCCCCGCTGGGGCGGTGAGCCGGGGGAAGCCCTGGAGTTCGCCCGTGCCGCGTTCGCCGCCGCGCCCGACGGCCACCGGCTCGGCTGTGTGGTCGCCATGGCGTACATCGAGGAGTGGGTGGAGTCCGACGACGGCGCCTGCCTCCAGCAGCCCCGGATCCGGACCGAGTTGAGGCAGGCGGCGGAGCGCAGCATCCTGCACCACGCCTACGAGCGCCGCCTGGGCTGGCAGGGCGACTACAACATCTTCGCCATGGCCCTGTCCCTGGCCGGGAGCAGCACCGCCTCCAACGTCTTCCGCGAGCTGGAGGGCGCGTACACCGAGTGGCCGTGGACGTACATGTCCGAGCCGCAGAAGGCGTACGCGCGCTTCCGTAAAGCCTTCTGAGCGCCGCTCTCCCTTTCGCCAGCCGTCATCGCACGCCCTCACACCCCGGACCGCCCATGACCCTGCCCGACACCGCATCGCACCAGTCCGGCGCCGACCGCACCTTCCAGGTGGATCTGCGCGGCCTCGTCGACCTGCTCTCCCACCACCTCTACTCCAGCCCCCGCGTCTATCTGCGGGAGCTGATGCAGAACGCGGTGGACGCGCTCACCGCCCGGCACGCCCTCGAACCGGCGGCGCCCGCCGGGTCGTTCGGCATCCGGCTGTACGCCGACCGCTCCGTGGTGCGCGTCGAGGACGACGGCGTCGGCCTCACCGAGGAGGACGTGCACACCTTCCTGGCCACGATCGGCCGCAGCAGCAAGCGCGCCGACGGGATCGCCGAGCAACGGGGCGACTTCATCGGCCAGTTCGGCATCGGCCTGCTGTCCTGCTTCCTGGTCGCGGACGAGATCCACGTGGTCAGCCGGTCCGCCCGCGCGCCCGGCGCGCCCGCCGTGGAGTGGCGGGGGCGCGGCGACGGCAGCTACACCGTGCGCGCCCTGCCCGCCTCCGCCCGGCCCGCCCCCGGCACCACAGTCACGCTGACCCCGCGCGCCGACGCGGGCGAGTGGACCGCGCCCGCGCGCGTACAGGCGCTGGCACATCACTTCGGTTCGCTGCTGCGGCACCCGGTGACCTTCGACGACGGCTCCGGCGGCCCCGCCGTGCCGGTCAACCCGGAGCCGGCGCCCTGGGCACGGACGTACCCGACGCCGGGCGCCCGGTCCCGCGCGCTCGCCGCGTACGGCGAGGAGGTGTTCGGCTTCACGCCGCTGGACACCGTCGAGCTGAACCTGCCGGCCGTGGGTCTGCGGGGCATCGCGTGCGTGCTGCCGGAGGCGGTGCCGGCCGGGCGCCGTCACGGGCACCGGGTGCACGTCAAGGGCATGCTGCTGTCCGAGCAGGCGGAGGAGATCCTGCCCGACTGGGCGTTCTTCGTGCGCTGCGTCGTCGACGCGGAGAGCCTGCGCCCCACGGCCTCGCGCGAGTCCCTGTACGAGGACGACACCCTGGCCGCGGTCCGGGACGCGCTGGCCGAGCAGCTGCGCGCCTGGATCGCCCGTGCCGCCGCCAGCGACCCGGAGCTGCTGCACCGCTTCCTCCAGGCGCACCACCTGTCGGTGAAGTCGCTCGCCGTGCACGACGACGAGATCCTGCGGATGCTGCTGCCGTGGCTGCCGTTCGAGACCACCGACGGGCACTGCACGCTCGACGAGTTCTCCCGCACCCACCGCACCGTGCTGGTGACGTCCAGCGTGGAGGAGTTCCGGCAGGTCGCGGCGATCGCGTCGGCCGCCGGGCTGGGCGTGGTCAACGGCGGCTACACCTACGACCGCGAACTGGTGCACCGGCTGCCCGAGATCCGGCCCGAGGTGAGCGTCGCCGACCTCGACCCGGCGACCCTGACCGCGCACCTCGACCCGGTCGACCGGGAGACGGAGCTGGCCGCCGCGGCCTATCTGGCGCAGGCCCGTGACGCCCTCGCGGTGTTCGACTGCGACGTGGCGCTGCGCGCCTTCCAGCCGGCGTCCGCGCCCGCCCTGCTGGTCGACAGCCGGGAGGCCCGGCACGAGCGCACCCGCTCCCGGCTCGCCCGCGAGCAGGAGGGCGGCCTGTGGGGCGACATCCTCGGCGCCCTCCAGCAGGAGGCGCCGCGCGCCCAGCTGATCCTCAACCAGCTGAACCCGCTGGTGCGCACCGCCGTCGCGATCGACGAGCCGGAGCTGGCCCGCACCAGCGCCGAGGCCCTGTACGGGCAGGCGGCGCTGCTGTCCCGGCGTCCGCTCCGGCCCGCCGAGTCCAGCCTCATCAACCGCTCCTTCCTCGACCTTCTCGCCCACGCCCTGCGCAAGGACAGCTGACGATGCAGACCGCACCCCAGACCACCGACGAGCTGTACGAGGCGCTGCGGGAGAACGACCGGCGCCCCTACGGCCGCACCCGGACCGTGGCCGCCGAGGAACTCGCCGAGGCGGCCGAGCTGTTCGGTGAGCCGGTCCCGCTGATCCACGCCCTGCTGGACCTCCAGGAGGCGTACACCTACGGCTCCGAGCCGCGGAAGTCGCCGGTCGTCTTCGCCCGGCTGCTGAACCTCTTCGACGAGCAGCCGGACGTGTTCGACGACCGGCTGCGCCACCAGCTGTTCTGGCGGTTCAAGTGGGTGGCCAACGCCCTGCGCTGCCTGCCCGAGATACCGCTGGCCAGTCTGCGCCAGTGGCAGACGGAGATGCGCGACCGCTACGAGAAGGCCGGGCTCGACCTCCAGCCGTACTACGGGCAGGCCTACCAGCTCGCCGCCCACGTCGGCGAGGACACCGCCCTCGCCTACGAGCTGTGGGCGGGCCGGACCCGCGGCATGCTCAGCGACTGCGAGGCGTGCGAGACCTGCGAGCGCGCCCAGTACCACCTGGCGGCGGGCGACCACGAGCGGGCGCTGCGCATCTGGGCGCCGGTGCTGGCGGGCAAGGAGTCCTGCCAGGAGGAGCCGGCCCGCTCCGTCTCGTACGCGCTGCTGCCGTTGCTGCGGACCGGCCGGACGGACGAGGCGCGCCGGCTGCATCTGGCGGGCTACCGCGGCTGCCGCCGCAATCCCTCGATGGCCGGGGAGATCGGTCGCCACCTGGAGTTCTGCGCGCTGACCGGCAACGAGGCGCGCGGTCTTGAGCTGCTGGCGGAGAACCGGAACCTGTTCGACGAGGTGGACTCGCCGCTGGCCCTGCTCGATCTGCTCACCGGGGTGGAGGTGCTGCTCGCCCGCGTGGAGGCGCTGGGCCACGGGGAGCTGCCGGCCGCGGGATTCCCGGGCCGGAGCTGGACGGTGACGGCGCTGCGGGCCGAGGTGCGCGGGCGCGCCGACGACCTGGCCGCCCGCTTCGACACCCGCAACGGCACGACGGCGCACGCCGACCGCCGCGGGGCCCGTCTCGCGCAGGAGCCGCTGCTGGAGTCGCTGGAACTGACCCTGCGCCCGCGCACCCTGGAGGACGTGGCCCCGGCCCCCGCCGCGCCGGCGCCGGCGCCGGCCGAGCCGCTGCCCGAGTCGCCGGCGGACCTGATCAGGCGGGCTCGGGAGCTGGACGAGCTGGGGCACCCGGACGCGCACGCCTGCTGGGCACGGCTGCGCGACCTCGCCGCCGCCCGCGACTACGTCCACCCGGACGACCCGGAGGTGGGCCCGCTGGTGCGGCTGCGCGCCGACCTGCTGGAGGAGGAGGCGACGCTGGCGGACCGCGGGAACGCGTACGGGGACGCGGCGGCGCTGTACGAGGAGGCGGCGGGTCTGTACGAGGACGCGGGGCTGCCGGGGCACGCGGTGCTCGCCCGCGCGGGCGCGGTGCTGGCGGCCGCGCAGGCGGCGCGGGAGGGCTCCGCCCATGACGCGGACGTCCATGCCGCCGCGCTGGCCGAGGCGTACGCGACGCTGGTACGGCTGCACCAGGAGGCGTCCGGGCTCGCCCCCTTCCTGGAGGCGCGGCTGCTGCGGCTGCGGGTGAGCGCGCTGGGACTGCGGCTCCAGGCGTCCGGGGACCGGGAGCAGGTCGCGTCCGTCTTCGCCGAGGCGGAGCTGCTGCACGACTTCGCCGCCCGGCACGCCGTGACCGGGCAGATCGCGGGCGCGCGGCTGCTGCGGGCCACCACGCACGCCATGGCCGGCGACCTGCCCACCGCGCTCGCCGAGACGGACGCGCTGGTGGGGCTGTTGCGGACGGACGGCCCCGCCTGGCACCTGCCGCGCGTGCTCGCCCTGCGGGGCAAGGTCCAGCTGGGTCTCGGCGACGCCGAGGCCGCCCACGCGAGCCTCGGTGAGGGGCTGCGGCTGGCCGCCGAGTGGCCCGCCGAGACGGTCGACGGCCCGGCCCTGCACGGCGAGCTGGCGCAGGCGTGCATGCGCCTGGGCCGCCCGGACGAGGCGCTGCGCCATCTGACCCGCTCGGCGGAGCTGGACCTGAGGGCGGGCAACCGGTTCGACGCGTTCTGCTCCTACAGCAACGCCGCCCAGCTCAGCCTCGACCTGGGCCGGGTCGAGGACTGCATCGCCCTGCTCGACTCCCTGCTCGTCGAACCGGACGTCGTGGACGGCGAGCTGGACGACCGGCTCGTGGCCCAGCTGCGGCTGACGCGGGCCCGTGCGCTGCACGCCGGGGAGGACCTGAAGGCCGCCACGGCGGAGTTCGTGGCCCTCGCCGCCGAGTCGGCCGGCTGGGACGACGACCCGGGCAGCCACGCCATGATCGCCGCGGAGACGGCCGTCCTGCTCGGTGAGGCCGGGGAGTTCGGGCAGGCCCGGGAGGCCGTGGACCGGGCGCTCGCGGCCCACGCGCGCGAGCCGCGGTTCGAGATGCTCAGCAACGCCCTGCGGGAGCTGGCCCGGCTCCAGGCGCACCAGCAGGGTCCCGAGGGGCTGGCGGGCGCCCGTGCCTTCCTGGACGACGCCGGCCGGGTCGCCGACGCGGCCCGCGCCGCCGGGTTCGAGGCGCACGGCCGCTCGCTGGACTCCGCCCTCGCCTACGAGCACGGGCGGGTCAACGCGTACGGGGGCGCCTACGAGGAGGCGCTGGCCGCGCTGGAGAAGGCCCTCGGGCTGATCGGTGAACCCGGCGAGGACGCCGGGCGGGCCGCGGAGTGGGCGGAGTGCGTGCGGCTGGCCGGAGTGGTGGAGGGCGTCTACCTGGAGCGGCGCACGGCGGCGCTCGGCCGGGTCGGCGCGGCGGCGGAGCGGCTGACGGCCCTCGGTCACGGGGAGGCGGCAGAGGCGCTGACGGAGCTGGCGGAGAGGCTGCGGGACGAGGAGTGAGCGGTGCCGGGGGCGGGGCCGCGGCCGTGCGGGCCGGCGGTCCCGCCCCCGCCCGTCTCGGTATCCGGAACGGATCACCAGCGTCGACCCCACGGCGTGACTGTGACGGTGATCATGTTTACGCAGCGTATCTGTGCCAGTTGATGACCTTGTGTCACTCCGGCTTTGTGGCACGGACGTTAACGAGCGGCCGAACCCCTTGTGCAATCCGCGTAGACAGATCAATCTTTCGCCTGGCGACAGGACATGCGGAGCGCGGCCACAGCGTCCGTGTTTGGCATGTTCCTGACATGCGTGCGTCCCGGCGACCCGGTACGCACGCCGCCGTGCGGCGCCTCACCCCCCAAGAGGCGCTACCCCCACACTCCCCACCTGTCGAGGAGGAACCCTCAGATGGCAGTGATGCGAAACGCCAAGCGCAGATCGATCGCCGGTGTCGGCGCGGTCGCCGCGGCGGCTCTCACGGGCGGTCTGTTCACCGCCCCCGCCGCGCACTCCGCCGAATCCCCCAAGGGGGCGATCGCCTACGCGGACGCGCCGAACGCGGTCGAGGGCAGCTACATCGTCACCCTGAAGTCCGGCACCAAGGCCACCACCGCCAAGGGCAAGGGCCTGGCCAAGAAGTACGGCGCCGACGTCGAGCACACCTTCCGCGAGGCCGTCAACGGCTACACCGTCGAGGCCACCGAGGCGGAGGCCGCCGAACTGGCCGCCGACCCCTCGGTCGCGCTGGTCGAGCAGAACCGCACCTTCACCATCCAGGCCACGCAGACCAACCCGCCGTCCTGGGGCCTGGACCGCATCGACCAGACCGCGCTGCCGCTGAGCGGCTCGTACACCTACGACGACACCGCCGGCCAGGGCGTCACCGCGTACATCATCGACACCGGTGTGCGCATCTCCCACAGCGACTTCGGCGGCCGCGCCCGCAACGGCTACGACGCGGTCGACGGCGACAACGTCGCCCAGGACGGCAACGGCCACGGCACCCACGTCGCCGGCACCGTCGCGGGCACCGCGTACGGCGTCGCCAAGAAGGCCTCCGTCGTCGGCGTCCGCGTCCTCGACAACAACGGCTCCGGCACCACCGCCGGCGTGATCGAGGGCGTCGACTGGGTCGCCGCCAACGCGGTCCTCCCGGCCGTCGCCAACATGTCGCTCGGCGGCGGCGCCAGCACCACGCTCGACAACGCGGTGCGCAACGCCATCGCGGCCGGCGTCACCTTCGCCGTGGCCGCGGGCAACGAGTCGACGACCGCGACCGGTTCGCCGGCCCGGGTGACCGAGGCGATCACCGTCGGCGCCACCACGAACACGGACGCCCGCGCCAGCTACTCGAACTACGGCTCGAACCTGGACATCTTCGCCCCGGGCTCCTCCATCACCTCCGCCTGGTACACCGGCGACAGCGCCACCAACACCATCTCCGGCACCTCGATGGCCACCCCGCACGTCGCGGGCGCCGCGGCGCTGTACCTCGCCGACAACCCGTCGGCCACCCCCGCGCAGGTCGCCTCCGCGCTGGTCAACAGCTCCATCTCCGGCGCCGTCGGCAACCCGGGCACCGGCTCCCCGAACCGTCTGCTGTACGTCGGCGGCAACGGCGGCACCACCCCGCCGCCGGGCAAGACCTTCAGCAACACCGCGGACTACACGATCCGCGACAACGCGACCGTCGAGTCCCCGATCACCGTCAGCGGTGTCTCCGGCAACGCCCCGTCGGCCCTTCAGGTGCCGGTGAACATCGTCCACACCTACATAGGCGACCTCACGGTCCAGCTGGTCGCGCCCGACGGGTCGGTCTACACCCTCAAGGCGTCCGGCACCGGAGGCTCGGCGGACAACATCAACACCACGTACACCGTGAACGCCTCCTCGGAGACGGCCAACGGCACGTGGAAGCTGCGCGTCACGGACAACTACTCCGCCGACACCGGCTACATCAACAGCTGGGGCCTGACCTTCTGACCCTCCTGCCCTGAGCTCCGCGCACCGCCCCGGCACGGGTACACCGTGCCGGGGCGGTGGTACGTCGGCGGAGGTGCAAGGGGTCAGCCGCGCGGGGATGTCAGAACCCCGTCATCTCCCACATCAGCACCTCCGCCGCTCCCTCCGCCACCGCCTCCGCGTCCTTCTCGTCCGTGAGGCGGGCCGCGTCGCCCGGCTCGAGCAGCTCGCCGTCCAGGCGGACCGTGCCGCGGGTCACGTGGACGTAGACGTAGGGCGCCGCGGGGACCGCCGTGCGTGCGCCCGGGGCCAGGCGGCGGACGTGGAGCATGGCGCCGGCCTCGGGGAGGGCGAACGGGGTGGAGTCGGCTATGCCGCGCACGACCTCGTAGCGGGGTTCGCCGCCCGGCCTGAGGGGGGCCAGCCACATCTGGAGGAAGGTCAGCGGGACACGGGCCGCGTTGCGCTCCACGTGGCGGACGCCCGACGCCGCGCTCAGGCGCTGGACGTCGCCGGGGCGGATCACCGTCTCGTGGCCCGTGGAGTCGCGGTGGGTCAGCTCGCCGGAGATCACCCACGTGACGATCTCGGTGTGGCTGTGCGGGTGCTCGTCGAAGCCGGCGCCGGGGCCCAGGTGCTCCTCGTTGCAGGCGATCACCGCGCCGAAGCGCAGGTTGTCCGGGTCGTAGTGGGGACCGAAGGACAGGGCGTGCCACGACTCGATGCCCGCCGCCGGGTCCCCGCCCTTGTAGCGCTCGCTCGCTCGCCTGACGTCCATCACGCCCTCCACGGTAGGCCCTCCCGGAGGGAGTCCGGGACGGCGCACGGCGGGGGCACCGGAGCCCGGGCACGGGGCACGGGCCCGGGGGCGGGTGCGACCCTGGGGCACGGCCCGCCGTCCCGATAAGGCAGTCTTGTCCCGTGCCCGAACCAGAAACCAGTACCCCAGGACCCGCTGTACGCCCCGCCCATCCGCACACCGCGACGCTGAAGCGGCTGGAGAGGTCGTCCGGCAGTCTCGCCGCGCAGGCGATCGCGCGGATGGACGAGACGCTGCCCTGGTACCGGGCCATGCCGCCGGAGAACCGTTCCTGGATCGGCCTGGTCGCCCAGGCGGGCATCGCCGCCTTCACCGAGTGGTTCCGGCGCCCCGACGCCCCGCAGGCCATCTCCACCGACGTCTTCGGCACCGCGCCGCGCGAGCTGACCCGGGCCATCACGCTGCGGCAGACCGTGGAGATGGTGCGCACCACCATCGAGGTGATGGAGTCCGCCATCGACGAGGTGGCGGCCCCGGGCGACGAGAGCGTGCTGCGCGAGGCGCTCCTCGTGTACGCGCGGGAGATCGCCTTCGCCACCGCCCAGGTGTACGCCCAGGCCGCCGAGGCACGCGGTGCCTGGGACGCGCGCCTGGAGTCGCTGGTGGTGAACGCCGTGCTCAGCGGCGAGGCCGACGAAGGGGCGGTGTCGCGGGCCGCCGCGCTCGGCTGGAACTCCCCGGAGCATGTGTGCGTGGTGCTGGGCACCGCCCCGGACGGGGACTCCGAGCTGACCGTGGAGGCGATCCGGCGGGCCGCCCGGCACGCCAAGCTGCAGGTGCTGACCGGCGTGCTCGGCGACCGGCTCGTCGTCATCGCGGGCGGCAGCGACAACCCGCTGGCCGTCGCGAAGTCGCTGATCGGCCCGTACGCGGCCGGTCCCGTCGTCGCCGGACCCGTGGTGCCTGACCTGCTGGCCGCGACCCGGTCCGCGCAGGCCGCCGCCGCGGGACTCAAGGCGTGTTCCGCCTGGCAGGACGCCCCGCGTCCGGTGCTGGCGGACGATCTGCTGCCGGAGCGCGCGATCGCCGGGGACCCCTCGGCGCGCGAGCAGTTGGTGGAGGAGATCTACAGACCGCTCGAAGAGGCCGGCGCGGCGCTCCTGGAGACGCTCAGCGTCTATCTCGAACAGGCGAGCAGCCTCGAAGGCGCGGCGCGGATGCTGTTCGTTCACCCCAACACCGTTCGTTACCGGCTCCGACGTGTGACAGACGTCACCGGCTGGTCACCCTCCGATGTACGCTCTGCGTTCACCCTGCGGATCGCGCTGATCCTGGGGCGTCTGGCCGATGGTGATCTCCAGACCTAGTCTTTTGTCGGGGGTCGACAAAACCCCCTCCGGTTCTTCGTCCTTGTCCCCACGGGCGGCCGCGCCCGTACGCAAGAGAGAGTGTGAGAGTGCTCGTACTCGTCGCTCCCGGCCAGGGCTCCCAGACGCCCGGCTTCCTGACCGAATGGCTCGAACTCCCCGGCGCCGCCGACCGCGTCGCCGCGTGGTCGGACGCCATCGGACTCGACCTCGCCCACTACGGCACGAAGGCCGACGCGGACGCGATCCGCGACACGGCCGTCGCGCAGCCGCTGCTGGTCGCGGCCGGGCTGCTGTCCGCCTCGGCACTGGGTGACATCGACCCCGGTGCCGTGGCCGGCCACAGCGTCGGCGAGATCACCGCCGCCGCCCTCGCCGGAGTCCTCGACGACGCCTCCGCCCTCTCCCTGGTCCGCAAGCGTGGCCTGGCCATGGCCGACGCCGCCGCGATCACCGAGACCGGCATGGCGGCGCTGCTCGGCGGCGACCCCGAGGTGACCGTCCCGCACCTGGAGAAGCTGGGTCTCACCCCGGCGAACATCAACGGCGCCGGCCAGATCGTGGCCGCCGGCACCAAGGAGCAGCTCGACGCGCTCCAGGCGGACAAGCCCGAGGGCGTCCGCCGGGTCGTCCCGCTGCAGGTCGCCGGCGCCTTCCACACCCACCACATGGGCCCCGCGGTCGACACGCTGGCGGAGGCCGCCAAGGCCCTCGCGCCCGCCGACCCGAAGGTCGCCTACGTGTCGAACAAGGACGGCAGGACGGTCGCGTCCGGCGCCGAGGTGCTGGAGCGCCTGGTGGGCCAGGTCGCCAACCCGGTCCGCTGGGACCTGTGCATGGAGACCTTCAAGGAGCTCGGCGTCACGGCCCTCCTGGAGCTCTGCCCCGGCGGCACCCTGACCGGCCTGGCCAAGCGTGCCCTGCCCGGCGTCACGACGCTGGCCCTGAAGACCCCCGCCGACCTCGAAGCGGCTCGCGAGCTCGTCGCCGAGCACGCCGCCTGACGCCCTTAAGGAGCCGACCCGCATGGCGAAGATCAAGCCCAGCAAGGGCGCCCCGTACGCGCGCATCCTCGGCGTGGGCGGCTACCGTCCCACCCGGGTCGTGCCGAACGAGGTGATCCTCGAGACGATCGACTCGTCCGACGAGTGGATCCGCTCCCGCTCCGGGATCGAGACCCGGCACTGGGCCGGGCCCGAGGAGACCGTCGCCGCGATGTCGGTCGAGGCGTCCGGCAAGGCGATCGCGGACGCCGGGATCGACGCCTCGCAGATCGGCGCCGTGGTCGTGTCGACCGTGTCGCACTTCGCCCAGACCCCGGCCATCGCCACCGAGATCGCCGACAAGCTCGGCACGGACAAGGCGGCCGCCTTCGACATCTCCGCCGGCTGCGCGGGCTTCGGCTACGGCCTGACCCTCGCCAAGGGCATGATCGTCGAGGGTTCCGCGGAGTACGTCCTGGTCATCGGCGTGGAGCGGCTCAGCGACCTGACCGACCTGGAGGACCGCGCGACGGCCTTCCTGTTCGGTGACGGCGCGGGCGCCGTGGTCGTCGGCCCCTCGCAGGAGCCGGCCATCGGCCCGACCGTGTGGGGCTCCGAGGGCGACAAGGCCCAGACGATCAAGCAGACCGTCTCCTGGGACCGCTTCCACACCGGAGACGTCTCCGAGCTGCCCCTGGACAGCAAGGGCAACATCAAGTTCCCCGCGATCACCCAGGAAGGCCAGGCGGTGTTCCGCTGGGCCGTGTTCGAGATGGCGAAGGTCGCCCAGCAGGCGCTGGACGCGGCCGGGATCAGCGCGGACGACCTGGACGTCTTCATCCCGCACCAGGCCAACGTGCGGATCATCGACTCGATGGTGAAGACCCTCAAACTGCCGGAGCACGTCACGGTCGCCCGTGACATCCGCACCACCGGCAACACCTCGGCCGCCTCGATCCCGCTCGCGATGGAGCGGCTCCTGGCGACCGGCGAGGCGAAGAGCGGCGACACCGCGCTCGTCATCGGCTTCGGGGCGGGTCTCGTGTACGCCGCGACTGTCGTTACCCTCCCCTAGGCACTCCGTGCCGGATCATGCATCCGGTGCAGGAGAAAACACCGCCACACCCTCTGGAATCACAACGAAGGAGCGCCACCATGGCCGCCACTCAGGAAGAGATCGTCGCCGGTCTCGCGGAGATCGTGAACGAGATCGCCGGCATCCCGGTTGAGGACGTCCAGCTGGACAAGTCCTTCACCGACGACCTGGACGTCGACTCGCTGTCCATGGTCGAGGTCGTCGTCGCCGCCGAAGAGCGTTTCGACGTCAAGATCCCGGACGACGACGTCAAGAACCTCAAGACCGTCGGCGACGCGACCGACTACATCCTCAAGCACCAGGCCTGAGCACGCGCGGGGCGTGAGCCCCGCCAGGGCCGGGAGCTCCCCGGCCCCGCCACCCGGCGGTGGCGCCGTACGCATCCTCGTCAATCGTTGGAGAAAGAATTCCGATGAGCTCGACCAATCGCACCGTGGTCGTCACCGGTATCGGCGCAACCACACCGCTGGGTGGCGACGCGGCCTCTACCTGGGAGGGCCTCGTCGCCGGGCGTTCCGGCGTCAAGCACCTCACGCAGGAGTGGGCCGCCGAGCAGGCGGTCCGCATCGCGGCCCCGGTGGCCGTGGAGCCCACCGAGGTCATCCCCCGGCCGCAGGCCCGCCGGCTGGACCGCTCGGCGCAGTTCGCGCTGATCGCGGCCAAGGAGGCGTGGGCCGACGCCGGCTTCGAGGGCAAGGCCGGTGAGGACCCGACCATCGACCCCGACCGGCTGGGCGCCGTGATCGCCTCCGGCATCGGCGGCGTGACGACCCTGCTGGACCAGTACGACGTGCTGAAGGAGAAGGGCGTCCGCCGTGTCTCCCCGCACACCGTGCCCATGCTGATGCCGAACGGCCCCTCGGCGAACGTGGGCCTGGCCGTGGGCGCCCGCGCGGGCGTGCACACCCCGGTCTCGGCCTGCGCCTCGGGCGCGGAGGCCATCGGCTACGCCATCGAGATGATCCGCACCGGACGCGCCGACGTGGTCGTCGCGGGCGGCACGGAGGCGGCGATCCACCCGCTGCCGATCGCCGCGTTCGGCAACATGATGGCGATGTCCAAGAACAACGACGACCCCGAGGGCGCCTCGCGCCCCTACGACGTGGCCCGCGACGGCTTCGTCATGGGCGAGGGCGCGGGCGTGATCGTCCTGGAGTCCGCCGAGCACGCCGCGGCACGCGGCGCCCGCGTCTACGCGGAGGCGGTCGGCCAGGGCATCTCGGCCGACGCGCACGACATCGTGCAGCCGGAGCCGGAGGGGCGGGGCATCTCGCACGCCCTGCAGAACCTGCTGGACCGCACGGACCTGGACCCGGCGGAGATCGTGCACGTGAACGCGCACGCGACGTCGACGCCGGCCGGTGACATCGCCGAGCTGAAGGCGCTGCGGAAGGTGTTCGGGGACGACGCGGACCACATCGCGGTGTCCGCGACGAAGTCGATGACCGGTCATCTGCTGGGCGGCGCCGGTGGTGTGGAGTCGGTGGCGACCGTGCTGGCGCTGTACCACCGGGTGGCTCCGCCGACGATCAACGTGGAGAACCTGGATCCCGAGGCCGAGGCGAACGCGGACGTGGTCCGCGGTGAGGCGCGGAAGCTGCCCGTGGACGGACGGATCGCCGCGTTGAACGACTCGTTCGGGTTCGGTGGGCACAACGTGGTGCTGGCGTTCCGGACGGTCTAGTCGCCCGGGGCGGTTTCTGGAAGGGGTTCACCTCTGGGAGGTGGGCCCCTTCCGTTGTCCGCCCTTTCGCGCAGTTCCCCGCGCCCCTGAATGCCTGCGGGCCGGTGGGGGCTTGGCGCGCAGTTCCCCGCGCCCCTTCGGGGCGCGTACCCGGCCGCGGGTTCGTGGGGGTCGAGCGCGCAGTTCCCCGCGCCCCTTGCGGGGCGCTCAGACCACCTGGTGGAGCCAGCGGACCGGGGCGCCTTCGCCTGCGTAGCGGAAGGGTTCGAGTTCGTCGTCCCAGGGCTTGCCGAGGAGTTTGGCGATCTCCGACTCCAGGTCGGTGTCCTCGGTGCGGGAGCGGACCAGGGCGGCGCGCAGGCGGTCCTCCGGGATGAGGATGTCGCCGTGGATGCCGGTGACGGCGTGGAAGATGCCGAGGTCGGGGGTGCAGCTGTAGCGCTCGCCCTCGGCGGTGGGGCACGGCTCGGAGGTGACCTCGAAGCGCAGCATCTGCCAGCCGCGCAGCGCGGAGGCGAGCTTGGAGGCGGTGCCGGCCTGACCCTGCCAGGAGAACTCCGAGCGCCAGGTGCCGGGGGCGGCCGGCTGGCGGATCCAGTCCAGGCTGACGCGCGTGCCGAGCACCCCGGCGACGGCCCACTCGACGTGCGGGCACAGCGCGCGCGGCGCGGAGTGCACGTACAGAACTCCACGAGTCGTCACCGGAACCTCCGGGCTGAGCGGGTCGTCTTCGGTCGGGCGGAACGGTCACGGCCCGGCGGACCGCGTTGAGGGCGAGGCTACCGTGCGACGGCGCAAGGAGTGTGACGTACCGTCCGTCCCGGCGGCGGGAAAGTCGTGCCTTTCACCCGGCAGGACGTCTGTGCGGGTGCCCGGGTTCATTCCGGGCGGGCCCCTCGGAGAAGCGGGAACTCCCGTGCGTTGTTATGGGTTGGGGGACGGCACGGACGTGGTGGGACGCTCGGGGAGGTGGCGGATGGCGCACGCGACGGGGAGGCGGGGACGCCGTGCGCGGGCCGTGCTCGCCGCGGTGGCGGCCGTCGCGTTCGGCGTGGCGGGCTGTGACGCGGGCGGCGGGGACAGGCCCGACGCGGCCGGCTCCAGGACGCCTTCCCCCAGGCCGACGCCGCTGTGGGACACCCGTCCGGACTCGGTGGCCGCGGTGGGCGACTCCATCACCCGGGGGTTCGACGCCTGCGCGGTGCTGACGGACTGTCCGGAGGTGTCGTGGGCGACGGGTGACAGCGAGGCGGTCGACAGTCTGGCCGTACGGCTGCTGGGGCGGGCCGGGGCGGCCGGGCGGAGCTGGAACTACGCGGCGACCGGCGCCCGGATGGAGGACCTGCCGGGACAGATGGCCCGGGCGGTGCGGCGGCAGCCGCAGCTGGTGGCGGTGATGGCGGGGGCGAACGACGCCTGCCGGGAGAGCGTGGCGGCGATGACGCCGGTGGAGGAGTTCCGCGCGGACTTCGAGGCGGCGCTGCGCACCCTGCGCGAGGCGCTGCCGAGGACGCAGGTGTACGTGGCGAGCGTGCCGGACCTGAAGCGGCTGTGGTCGCAGGGGCGGACCAGCGCGCTGGGCAAGGAGATCTGGAAGCTGGGCATCTGCCCGTCGATGCTGGGCGACGCGGACGCGATGGACACGGCGGCGGTCGAGCGGCGGGCGACGGTCCAGCAGCGCGTGGAGGACTACAACGAGGTGCTGCGCGAGGTGTGCGCGAAGGACCGCCGCTGCCGCACCGACGGCGGCGAGGTGTACGCGTACCGGTTCGGCACCGCGCAGCTGAGCCGCTGGGACTGGTTCCACCCCAGCGTCGACGGACAGGCCAAGCTCGCCGAGATCGCCTACCGTACGGTCACGGCGCCGGGCCCGTGACCTATTGTTTCGCACATGAACGAACTCATCGGCACACTTTCCGACGGCACGCCGGTGCACCGGTGGACCCTGCAGCGGGCGGGCGTACGGGTACGGATCCTGTCGTACGGCGGGATCGTGCAGGACGTCGAGGCGCCGGACCGGGACGGGCGGCCCGGGAACGTGGTGCTGGGGTTCGACGGTCTGGACGGCTATCTCGCGCACCCGGAGCCCTTCCTGGGCGCCCTCATCGGCCGGTACGCCAACCGGATCGGCGGCGCCCGCTTCACCCTGGACGGCGTGGAGCACGTCCTCGCGCCGAACGACGGGCCGAACTCGCTGCACGGCGGTGAGCGGGGCTTCGACAAGCGCGTCTGGGACGTCACCGAGGTGGCGCACGGGCTGCGGCTGTCGCTGGTCGCCGAGGACGGCGAGGAGGGCTTCCCGGGGCGGCTGGAGGTCACGGTGACCTACACGCTGGACGAGCGGGGCGCGCTGCACATCGCGTACGAGGCGGTGACGGACGCCCCGACGCATGTGAACCTGACGAACCACACGTACTGGAACCTGGCAGGTTCCGGCACCGCGGGCGGGCACGAGCTGCGGGTGGCCGCGTCCCGCCGGACGCCGTCGGGTCCGGATCTGATCCCGGCCGGCGAGCTCGCGGACGTCTCCGGCACCCGGTACGACTTCCGCGAGGCGCGCAAGGCGGGCGGCGGTTACGACGACAACTTCGTGCTGGACAAGGGGGTGACGGCGGCGCCCGAGGAGGTGGCCGAGCTGTACGACCCCGCGTCGGGCCGGGTGCTGACGGTGGCCACCACGGAGCCGGGCATCCAGGTGTACACCGCGGACCACATCGGGGAGCCGTTCGAGCCGGGCGCGGGCATCGCGCTGGAGACGCAGCACTTCCCGGACTCGCCGAACCGTCCGGAGTTCCCGAGCACGGTGCTGCGGCCGGGCGAGGTGTTCCGCTCCGAGACGGTGTACGGCTTCTCGGCGCGGTAGCGGACGGGTCCCGCGCGGGACCCGGACCCGCCGGTCCGGACACACATGAGCCCCGGTCCGGGGTCAGGGTCCCGGGCCGGGGCTGTACATGGGGTACCCCGCCGGGACCCGACGTTAACCGCTGACCCGCTCCGGCGGCCGGCGATCCGGTCCGCGGGAGGAATCCCGTACCAACCCTTCACATTCGGCCACGGTGCCTTCCCGCGCCGGTCGGACGGTGTCCTTCGCACCGTGGTGGGGTCCCTGCCGGTCACGCGATACTGCGGGCTTCCGGCATCCACCCGTACCCCACGACGACGGAAGGCCCTCCTCCTGTGATCTCACCCCGTGTACGCATCGGTGTGCTCGGTCTGGCCCTGCTGACCGCCCTGTCCGCCCCCGCCACCGCCACGGCCGCCGGCCCGGTGGCCCCCGGTTCCGCCGCGCCGCCCACCGTCGAGGAGCTGCGCCTCGACCAGGCCGTGCCGCGGGAGATACTCCGCCGCTCCGGCTTCGACAAGGTCGCGCCCGCCTTCGCCCGCGCCCTGGACCGGGCCCGCTCCTACGCTCAGGCGCGGCGGGTCGTCGAGCGGCACGGTTCCGCGCTGTGGCGCGGAGCGGTCGACCGGGCGCAGGGCCGGGGCCCGGCGGGCGGCGACCTGAGCCGGGACGACGACCGGCCGCTGTACTGGGCGCGGCTCGGCATGGCGCGTGAACTGCGCGGCTGGGAGCCCCGGTTCGGGCTGGACGAGGCGCGGCGGGCGAAGCTGCTCGACACGCTGGAGCGGACCTCGCGCGGGCAGACCTCCGTCCTCCCCCGCCGCACGGGCCTGAAGCGGGTGCTGGTGACCGGCTTCGACCCGTTCACGCTGGACCGGGACATCCGCATCTCCAACCCCTCGGGCGCCGTCGCGCTGGCCCTGGACGGCACGGTGATCGAGACGGCGAGCGGCCCGGCGCGCGTCGAGACGGTCGTGTTCCCGGTGCGCTGGCGGGACTTCACCGACGGGACGGTGGAGCGGGCGCTGCGGCCGCACCTGCCGGAGACCGACCTGTTCGCCACGGTCAGTCAGGGCCGGGTGGGCCGCGTCGACGTCGAGCGGACGAACGGCGCCTGGCGGGGCGGCTTCGGGGACAACGAGAACACCGGCACCCCGGAGACCGTGCCGGTGTCCGACCCCGCCTCGCAGCCGCAGTGGACGTCGACGACGCTGCCGTATGCGGCGATCGTGGCGGCGGAGACCGGGCGGTTCCCGGTGTACGACAACACCGGCGTGACGGAGATCCCGGCGGGTGGCACGGTGCCGGTCGTACGGCGGGACGGGCCGACGCCCGGCTCGACGGCGCGGGCCGGGGGCGGCGGCGACTACCTGTCCAACGAGATCGCGTACCGGGCGACGCTGCTGCGTGACCGGCTCGGGCTGCACGACTCGCTGCCGGGCGGTCATGTGCACACGCCGGTGCTGGAGTTCGGGGCGGGCAACAGCACGGAGGTCACCGACCCGCAGTTCGTGCGGAACCGGCTGGACATCATCGCCCAGGTGCGCTCGATCGTGGCCGTCGCGGTCGGTGCGGCGTCCTGACCTCCGTTCCCGGGGGCTCCGCCCCCGGGACCCCCGGTTCACGCGGTTCCCCGCGTCCCTAGGGGAGGTGGACGCCCTGCTGCTTCGCGGCCCCGTCGCCTTCCTCGGTCTCCTCGCCCATCAGGTCGCGTGCCATGAGGGTGGCGCCGGCGACCGCGCCGGGCATCAGGAACACCGCGACGAACGGCACGAGGAACGCCAGCGCGAGGGGCGTGCCGAAGCCCCAGACGAGCGTCTTGCGGGAGCGCAGCAGCGCCAGCCGGTCACGCACCTCGACGCCGCGCCGCTGGAGGGCGACGGCGGTCAGCTCCTCGGTGAGGAAGAAGCCGGTGACGAGGAATCCGATCACCGGGACGACGGTCTGCCCGGCCACGGGGACGAACCCGAGCGCGAACAGCAGCACCGCCCACACGGCGGCCCGCAGGACGATGCGCAGGCTGTCGCGGGCGGAGATCCACAGCTCCCGCCACAGCGGCAGGCGGGACTCGGGCGCGGTGCCGTCGGGCGAGACGTCCCGGTCGACCTTCTCGGAGAGGCTTTCGTAGAACGGCTGCCCGATGAGCAGGGTCATCGCGGTGAAGGTGAGCACGCTCAGCAGCAGGGCGAGCGCGAACAGCACGGCGGTGAGGAAGCCGCGGAAGAGGCCCGCCCAGGGGTCGGCCCAGTCGTCGGCGAACGGCGTCGCCCAGCCGACGAGGTCCGCGCCCCACAGGGCGAGCGCGACCAGGGTGGCCGCGTACAGCACCAGGGTGATCAGGCCGGGCAGCAGCCCGAAGCCGTACTGCCTGCCGTGCCGGCCGACCCACCGCTGGCCCTTCAACAAGTACCGGAAACCCGCCCCGAGATCGCGCATGGGAGGACTGTAGCGGGAGCCCGGACGGGTGACGGGCGGGGGCCGCACCCCACGTCCAAGGGTGCGGCCCCCGCCGTACGCAACGACACCGGCCGGGCGGGCGTCACGGCCGTCCCGGCCCGGATGTCACCGGGCGGGGGCGGCCTCGGCGGCCTCCTCCTCGTCCGGGGCGGGGCGGTGCGAGCCGTCCGGTCCGCGCAGGGCGACGAGGACCAGCAGGACGGTCATGACGGCGACGCCCGCCCACATGGCCCGCTGCCAGCCGTCGACGAAGGACTCCTGGGCGGCGTGCACCAGGTCCCGGGCGTGTCCGCCGGTGCTCGGGGCCACCTCGACGGCGTTGGCGACTCCCTCCCGCGCGGTGTCCGCGGCCTTCCGGGGGATGCCGTCGAGCCGGTCGTCGACGGCGGCCCGGTATCCGCCGGCCACGAGCGCGCCGAGCAGGGCCACACCCAGGGCCGTGCCGAACTCCCGGGTGATGTCGTTGAGGGCCGAGGCGACGCCCTGCCGGTCGCGGGGCAGGGAGGCGGTGATCGCCTCGGTGGAGGGCGTCATCGACAGGCCCATGCCCGCGCCCATGGCGAGGGTGCCGGGCAGCACGGACAGGTAGCCGCCGTCGACGGAGACGAACAGGGCCATCAGTGTGAGGCCGAGGGCGGACAGGGCGATGCCCGCCGTCATGGTGGACCGCGCGCCGATCGCGGCGGCCGCCCTGGGGGCCAGCCCGGACGTCACCATCATGGTGACGGCCATGGGCATCATCGCCGCCGTGGACAGCAGGCCCGACCAGCCCAGCACGGCCTGGAAGAACGGGAACAGCACGACGGCGACACCGGCCTGGACCCCGAACACGACGAGCAGGGTGAGGGAGCCGCCGGCCAGACCGCGCTCGCGGAAGAGGCGTACGTCCAGCAGCGAGGCGTCACGTCGGCGCAGCTCCCAGGCCACGAAGGCGACGGCCGCGGCCAGTCCTGCCGCGAGGCCGGTGAGCGTCCGGGGGGCGGTCCAGCCGCGCTCGGGGCCTTCCTGGAGGACGAAGATCAGGCCGACGACGGCGACGGCGGACAGCAGCGCGCCTCCCGTGTCGAAGGAGGAGGCGGGGCGTTCGCGGGAGTCGGGCACCGACGTCACGGTCGTCACCAGCGCCACGGCCGCCAGCGCCACGGGCAGCGCGAACAGCCACCGCCAGTCCGCGACATCCACGAGGAGCGCGGAGAGGAACATCCCGAGGATGCCGCCGCCTCCGGCCACCCCGGTCCACACGCCGATCGCCTTGCCGCGTTCCTCCTCGGGGAACGTGGAGGTGATCACGGCCAGCGTGATCGGCATGATCATGGCGGCGCCGGCGCCCGCGGCCACCCGGGCGCCGATCATCACGGCGGCCGACGGAGCGAACGCCGCCACCACACCGGCCGCGCCGAAGAGGACCAGCCCCGCGATCAGCACCGGCTTGCGGCCCAGGCGGTCGCCGACCGCGCCGAGCGGCAGGAGGAGGGCGGCCAGGGTGAGGGTGTAGACGTTGACGATCCACAGGACGGTCGTCTGGGAGGCGCCCCACTCGACGGCCATGTGGGTCTGGGCGACGTTCAGGCCGGACACCGACGCGACGACGGCCATCAGCGCGATCGACACGGCGGTCAGGACCGCGCGCAGTCGTCGCGCGTCCGGCGTTCCGGTGCCGCTCGGTGGCGCGTCCGCCGCCCGGAAGGGCTGGTCGCTGCTCATGTTCTCCTCCGGGAAAGGGCATGCGGGATCGGCGCCGGAGCAGGGCCGGCCGCCGAAGGGGGACGACGCGGGGCGGCGGACGCGCGGACCGCCGCCCCGCTCCGCCCCGACGCTAAGCCCGTATTGCGGCAAGGGCATACGATGTTGCCCATGACGCAAGAAGACGGCGGCTTGGACGGCCTCGTACGCAAACGGATCCGGGCGCTGCGGGTCGCGCAGGGGTGGTCCCTGGAGGAACTGGCGACCCGGGCCAACCTCAGCCAGTCCTCACTGAGCCGGATCGAGAACGGACAGCGCCGGCTCGCCCTGGACCAGCTCGTCGTCCTCGCCAGGGCCCTGGACACCACCCTGGACCAGCTCGTGGAGAACGCCGACGACGACGTCGTCGTCAGCCCGATGGTCGACGGCGCCCACGGCCTGATGCGCTGGCCCGTGAAGGGCGACCCCGGGATGAGCGTGGTGCGTCAGCGGCTGACCGCTCCCCCGCCCGACAGTCCCGCCCGGATGCGCGCCCACCCCGGCCGGGAATGGCTGGTCGTGCTCTCCGGAACCGCGGTCCTGATGCTCGGGCACCGGCGGTACCGCGTCGAGACCAACCAGGCCGCCGAGTTCCCCACCATGACGCCGCACGCGATCGGGGCGGAGGGCGGCCCGTGCGAGATCCTGGGCATCTTCGACCGCGACGCCCGCCGCGGCCACCAGCGGGACACCGGCGACCGCACGGAGGGGGGCGCAGGTCCGCGGGGCGCGTAGGCGCCCCACGCGAAAGGACCGCACCCGGCGGCACGGATCGTGCGGCCGGGTGCGGTCCAGCGGCTCCGGGGAGCCCTGTCGTCAGAGCTTGACGATCATCTTTCCGGTGTTGTCGCCGCGCAGGACGCCGAGGAATGCCTCCAGGTTGTTCTCGATGCCCTCGACGACGGTCTCGCGGTACTTCAGCTCGCCCGAGCGGACCCAGGCGCCGACCTCCTGGACGAACTGCGGCTGGAGGTCGTAGTGGTCGCCGACCAGGAAGCCCTCGATGCGGCCGCGGGTCTGGATGAGGCGGGCGAGGTTCCTCGGGCCGGGCGCGGGCTCGGTGTTGTTGTAGACGGAGATCGCGCCGCAGACGGCGATGCGGCCGTCCCGGTTCAGGCTGCCGATGGCCGCCTCCAGGTGGTCGCCGCCCACGTTGTCGAAGTACACGTCGACGCCGTCGGGGGCGGCGGCGCGCAGCTGCTCGCTCACGGGGCCGTTCTTGTAGTTGAACGCGGCGTCGAAGCCGTACTCCTCGATGAGGAGCTTGACCTTCTCGTCCGAGCCGGCGGAGCCGATCACCCGGGAGGCGCCCTTGAGCTTGGCGATCTGGCCGACCTGGCTGCCGACGGCGCCGGCCGCGCCGGACACGAAGACGGAGTCGCCCTCCTTGAAGGAGGCGGTGCGCAGCAGGCCCGCGTAGGCGGTGAGGCCGGTCATGCCCAGCACGCCCAGGTACGCCGACAGGGGCGCGGCCTGCGGGTCCACCTTGACGGCGGTCTTCGCGTCCACGACGGCGTACTCACGCCAGCCGAGGAAGTGCAGCACGTGGTCGCCGACGGAGATCCCCTCGGCGTTCGACGCGACGACCTCGCCGACGGCGCCGCCCTGCATGGCCTTGCCCAGCTCGTACGGGGCGACGTAGGACTTGGCGGCGCTCATCCGGCCGCGCATGTACGGGTCGACGGAGAGGTACTCGTTGCGCACCAGCACCTGGCCCTCGCCCGGGGTGCGGACCTCCGCCTCGACCAGCGCGAAGTTCTCCGGTTCGGGCCAGCCGACCGGCCGGCTCAGCAGGTGCCACTCACGGGCGGTGGCGGGGGGCGTGGGGGTGTCGGTCATGGGGAGCACCTTTCCTCGAATACTTCAGCACCTGAAACAACCATGCGACTGAATATTTCATCATGTCAAGCACACGGGTACCCTGGTGCGCATGGCCACACCCCGTTCCGCGCCCAGCCGTCCCGACGCTCTCACCCTGGACGTCGTCGAGCTGATCGGCGCGGTCGTGGCGCGCTACCACGAGGAGTACGAGGAGGCCGCCGCCGAGCACGCGCTGACCGGCGCGCAGGCGCGGCTGCTGAGCTTGCTCAGCCTGGAGCCGCTGCCCATGCGGAGGCTGGCGCAGCGGCTGAAGTGCGAGCCGTCGAACGTCACCGGCATCGTGGACCGGCTGGAGGCCCGCGGCCTGGTGGAGCGCCGCCCGGACCCGGCGGACCGGCGCGTGAAGCTGGCGGCGGCGACGGCCGAGGGGCGCCGGGTGGCGCGCGGCCTCCAGGAGTCCCTGCGGTTCGCCCGCGAGCCGCTCGCGGGGCTGTCGGAGCAGGAGCGGGTGGCCCTGCGGGACGCGCTGCGGCGGATGCTGGGGCCGGAGGGCTAGCGCCCTCCGGCGGGAGGAGCGGGCGCGGGGTCGCCGTCACCCGTGCGACGGCTGCCCGGCGTGCCCGCCGGAACCGGCGGCCCGGGCCGGGCTGCGGCAGGGGGCGGGCGGCCCGGGGCGCGCTGCGGCCCGAAGGGGACCCGGGCGGCGGACCGGGGCGGGCGGCTCTCGTCGTGCGTGCGTGGGGCGGCGGCATCCGTGCGGGGCGGCCGCGGCTCAGGTGCACCACCAGAGGAACCTGTCGCACGTCTCCGAGGGTTCGGGTTCCGGCTCGGGTTCGTCGGTGGTCGGGTCGGGGTCGGGGGCGTCCGTCGCCGGCGGGTCCTCCACGGTCGGCGCCGTCGTCGGCCCGGTCGTCGGCGTGTCCTCCGGCGCGGACGACGCGGACGCCTGCGCCGTCTCCTCCTCCGGACCTTCCGACTCCTCGTCCCCGGAGGCGGAGGCGGACGCGGACGCCGAGGCGGACCCCGACGCCCCGGGGCTGGGCGACGCGCCCGGCTCTCCCTGACCCGGGGCGCTCCCGCTCGCCGACGCGCTCGGTTCGACCTCCTCCGCGCCCCCGTCGACCGACTCCTCGCCCGCCACCGCAGGACGCGGATCGGAACCGGGCGCGTCCAGTCCCAGTTCCGCCAGGCTCAGTCCGCCGGCCGCGAGGACGAAGCCCGCGACGATCAGCAGGGTGCGGTTGCGCCGGCGCCGGTGGGCGGCCGCCTTGCGGTCCCGGCGGCTCTGCCCGCCGTGCCGGTCCTCGCCCTCCTCCGGCTCCCGGCCCCGGCGCCGGGCGGCGCGCCGTCCGAGCGGGGCATCGGACTCGACGTCCTCCCGCTCCTCGCGCGCGTCGTCCGGTCCGTCGTCGGCATGCGCACCGCTGTCGGCGTAGGCATCGTTGTCGGCGCTCCCCGCGGATGCGGACGTGCCAGGGGTCTCGCCCGCAGGGCCCGCCGGCGCCGCCCACTGCTGGGCGCGCAGCGTCTCGACGGGCGTGCCGCAACCAGGGCAGGCCAGAGCGCCGTTGAGGTGCCGTCGGCACGGGTGGCAAAAGTCCATGACGCGGGAAGGTTAGGTTCCGGTCCGGTCCGGTTCCTAGGCCTTGCTGTGAAGGTTTGGTGCGGACCCTTACGCAATGGTTTCGAAAGTGCCGAAACCGATAAGCGCGCGACCCATTGACACCCCCGCCGTACCGTCCTTACTGTCTCGCCAGCATTTCGAACGTGTGACGAAATATCGAACGCGGCGAACCGTCACACACGCCGATGACAGTCCACCACCGCAGCGAGGGGCAACTGCCGTGCGCATCACCGGAATCAGCACACACGTGGTCGGGACGCCGTGGCGCAACCTGACGTACGTCCAGGTGCACACCGACGAGGGGATCACCGGAGTCGGCGAGACCAGGATGCTCGGCCACACCGACGCGCTCCTGGGCTACTTGAAGGAGGCCGAGGCCAACCACGTCCTCGGCTCGGACCCGTTCGCCGTCGAGGACCTGGTCCGGCGCATGAAGTACGGCGACTACGGCCGCGCGGGCGAGATCGTGATGTCCGGGATCGCGGTCGTCGAGATGGCCTGCTGGGACATCAAGGGCAAGGCGCTCGGCGTCCCCGTCTGGCAGTTGCTGGGCGGCAAGGTCACCGACAAGGTGAAGGCGTACGCCAACGGCTGGTACACCACCGAGCGCACCCCGGAGGCGTACCACAAGGCGGCGCGGACGGTGAGGGAGCGCGGGTACCGGGCGCTGAAGATCGACCCGTTCGGCACGGGTCACTTCGAACTCGACCACAAGGAGACCCTGTACGCCGTCTCCCTGATCGAGGCGGTGCGGGACGCGATCGGTCCCGAGGCGGAGCTGATGCTGGAGATGCACGGCCGCTTCTCCCCCGCCACCGCCGTCCGGCTCGCGCACGAGCTGGCGCCCTTCCGGCCGGCCTGGCTGGAGGAGCCGGTGCCGCCGGAGAACCTCAAGGCGCTGGAGAAGGTCGCCGCGAAGGTGGACATGCCGGTCGCGACCGGTGAGCGCATCCACGACCGCATCGAGTTCCGCGAGCTGTTCGAGAACCAGGCCGTGGACATCATCCAGCCCGACGTCGGCCACATCGGCGGCATCTGGGAGACCCGCAAGCTCGCGGCGACCGCCGAGACCCACTACATGCTGGTCGCCCCGCACAACGTCGGCGGCCCGGTGCTCACCGCCGCGTCGCTCCAGGTCGGTTTCACCACCCCGAACTTCAAGATCCTTGAGCACTTCAACGACTTCGCGGACGCGGAGATCAAGAAGGTGGTCAAGGGCGCGCCGGTGGTCGACCCGGAGGACGGCTGCTTCCACCTCTCCGACGCGCCCGGTCTCGGCGTCGAGCTGGACGTGGACGCCGCCGCCGAGTTCCCGCAGCAGCAGGCGCGGTTCGACCTGTGGGCCGAGGGCTGGGAGCAGCGCAGGCCGAAGGGCGCGGAACAGTGAGCACCGCCGTCGTCGTCGAGGCGCCCGGACAGCACCGCCTGGTGCCGCACGAGCCGCGTCGGCCGGCCGCCGGGGAGGCGCTGGTGCGCGTCCACGCGGTCGGCATCTGCGGCAGCGACCGCGAGGTCTACCAGGGCAACAGGCCGGAAGGATACGTCCGTTACCCGCTCACCCCCGGCCACGAGTGGTCCGGCACCGTCACCGCCGTCGGGGACGGGGTGCCCGCGAGCCTGGTCGGGCGCAAGGTCGTCGGCGAGGGCTTCCGCAACTGCCAGGTGTGCGACCGCTGTCACGCCGGTGAGACGACCCTGTGCACGGCGGGCTACGAGGAGACCGGCTTCACCCGGCCGGGCGCCATGGCCCCGACGCTCACCCTGCCGGCGCGGTTGCTGCACCCCCTGCCGGACGGCGCCGACCTCACCGCGGCGGCGCTGCTGGAGCCGGCGGCGTGCATCGCCGCCGCCGCGCTGAAGGCGCGCGCGGTGCCCGGCGAGCGGGTCGCGGTGGTGGGCACCGGCACGCTGGGGATGTTCGCGGTGCAGTTCCTGAAGGCCGCCTCGCCCGCCGAGCTGCTGGTGGTGGGCACCCGGGACGACCGGGAGGCGCTGTCCCGGCGGTTCGGGGCCACGGACTTCCGCACCAAGGACCGGCCGCTCCCGGACGACTGCGACGTGGTGATCGAGACCGCGGGGTCGGCCGACGCGGCCCGTACCGCGGCCGGACTGCTGCGGCGCGGCGGGCGGCTGGTGCTCACCGGCATCCCGGCGCCGGGCGCGGACGGGCTCGACCCGACCGGCCTGGTGGTGCGGCAGCTGGAGGTGCACACCGTGTTCGGCGCCCCGCCGGACGCCTGGGCGCACACGGTGCGGATGTTCGGCGCCGGGCTGCTCGACCCGCTGCCGCTGGTCACCCATGAACTGCCGCTCGCCGCGTTCCCGGACGCCATCGAGCTGGTGGGGTCCGGCGACCCGAAGGTGGGCAAGGTCCTGCTGCGTCCCTGAGCCCGCTCCGGTACGAGGGCGGGGCGACGCCCTCGGACCGGCGCACCCGGCCCGCCTCTCCGCCCGCGCCGCCTCCCTCCCGCCCTCTGTCTCCCGTACCGCACCGGCCGCGGCCGGCCCGTACCCCGGGCCGCGAACCATGTCCGGTATATCGAACACGAAGGACACCCTGTGACCGACGCTTCCGTCACGGCGCCCCGCAGACCCGGTGAGCAGGCGCTCACCGCGCTCGGCCTGGGCGCGCCGGCCCTCGACCCCGCCGACGCCTCGCCGCACTCCTTCCCCGGCGGCGGCCGCTGGCGCACCGAGGTCCCCTCGTGCGAGGGGCCCGAGGCGCTGGCGGTGGTGCTGAAGGAGGCCTCGCGCCTCGACGTGCCGGTGCACCGGATCAGCCAGGGCAGCGGCGTGTGGATGCTGACCGACGCCGAGATCACCGAGATGGTCGAGGCCACCGCCGCACGGGACATCGAGCTCTGCCTGTTCACCGGCCCGCGCGGCACCTGGGACATCGGCGGCTCCACCCGGACCGACTCGCACGGCGCCGGACTGCGCGCCCGCGGCCACGACGCGGTGGCGGGCTGCGTGGAGGACGCGGTGCGCGCCACCGAACTGGGCGTGAAGTGCCTGCTGGTGGCGGACGAGGGCGTGCTGTGGACGCTGCACCGGGCGCGGGCGGCGGGCATCCTCCCGGCCGACACCACCCTGAAGGTGTCGGCGCTCGTCGGTCCGGTCAACCCGGCCTCGTTCGCCGTGCACGAGCAGCTCGGCGCAGACTCCATCAACGTGCCCAGCGATCTGACGCTCGCCCATCTCACCGAGATCCGGCGGGTGTCGGCGGCTCCCATGGACATGTACATCGAGGCGCCCGACGACCTGGGCGGTTATGTGCGGATGTACGAGGTGGCCGAGCTGATCCGGCGCGGCGCCCCGGTGTACCTGAAGTTCGGGCTGGCCAAGGCGCCCGGCATCTACCCGTACGGCCACCACCTGCGGGAGGTCGCGCTGGCCACGGCGAAGGAGCGGGTGCGGCGCGGCCGGCTGGCGCTGGACCTGCTGGCGCGGCACGGCGCGGACGGCGGTATGGCGCCGCTCGGTTCGCGGCTGCCGGGTGATCTGCGCAGGTTCGGCATCCCGTCATAACGTTCCGGAAACGCGGCTTCACACAAGTGGACACAGCCGCGCACAATCCCACACACCCGTTGCCCGGCCCCGGGGGTGACGCCCCCCTCGGCCGCACATCCCGTCACCGTCTCGCACACGGCACCACCGACTCCACCGAGTCGACCGATCCGCTCGAACCGCTCAATCCGCCCGACGATCAAGGATGATCATCATGCGCAACCGCAGAGCCGCATTCGCCGCGACGGCCACCGCCGTCACCCTCGCCCTCGCCCTGACCGCCTGCGGCCAGAACAGCGAGGGCGGCAGCGAGGAGGACAAGGGAGGCCCCGAGGGGGCCACCATCGGCATCGCCATGCCGACCAAGTCCTCCGAGCGCTGGATCGCCGACGGCGACAACGTCGTGAAGGAACTCGAGTCCAAGGGCTACAAGACCAAGCTGGTCTTCGGCGAGGACGACCCCGACCAGCAGGTCTCGCAGATCGAGAACATGATCACGCAGGGCGTGGACGCCCTGATCGTGGCGGCCATCGACAACAAGTCGCTGAACAACGTCATGCAGCAGGCGAAGGACGCCGACATCCCGGTGGTCTCCTACGACCGCCTCATCCTCGGCACGGAGAACGTCGACTACTACGCCTCGTTCGACAACGAGAAGGTCGGCCAGCTCCAGGGCACCTACATCGTCGAGCAGCTCGGTCTGAAGGACGGCAGCAAGAAGGGCCCCTTCAACATCGAGTTGTTCGCCGGTTCCAACGACGACAACAACACCCGTTACTTCTTCAACGGGGCCATGAGCGTCCTGCAGCCCTTCATCGACAAGAAGCAGCTCGTCGTCAAGTCCGGCCAGGCGGAACTCAATCAGGTGACCACCCTGCGCTGGGACGGCGGCACCGCGCAGAAGCGCATGGACGACATCCTCACCTCGGCCTACCGCAGCGACCGGGTCGACGCGGTGCTCTCGCCGTACGACGGCATCTCCATCGGCATCCTGTCCGCCCTGAAGTCGGACGGCTACGGCAGCAAGGACAAGCCGCTGCCGGTCGTCACCGGCCAGGACGCCGAGGTCGCCTCGGTGAAGTCGATCATCTCCGGCCAGCAGTCGATGACCGTCTTCAAGGACCTCCGCGAACTCGCCAAGGTCGCCTCCAACATGGTCGACGCCCTGCTCAACGACAAGAAGCCCGAGACGAACGACACCAAGAGCTACGACAACGGCGCCAAGGTCGTCCCCGCCTACCTGCTGGAGCCGGTGGCGGTGGACAAGGACAACTACAAGAAGGCGCTCGTCGACTCCGGATACATCAAGGAAAGCGACCTCAACTGACCTCCGTAATCCACTGATTGGAAGGCACGACCATGGCGGGACCCGTCCTGGAAATGCGCTCGATCGTCAAGACCTTTCCCGGCGTCAAGGCGCTGTCGGACGTCAGCCTGACCGTCCAGCGGGGCGAGGTCCACGCCATCTGCGGCGAGAACGGCGCCGGCAAGTCGACCCTGATGAAGGTCCTCTCCGGCGTCCACCCGCACGGCACCTACGAGGGGGAGATCCTCTTCGAGGAGGAGGTCTGCCGGTTCAAGGACATCCGGGCCAGCGAACAGCACGGCATCGTGATCATCCACCAGGAGCTGGCCCTGGTGCCCTATCTCTCGATCGCCGAGAACATCTTCCTCGGCAACGAACACGCCACACGCGGCTTCATCAACTGGAACGAGACCCTCAGGCACGCCACCGAGCTGCTGCGCCGGGTCGGGCTCGACGAGCACCCGGAGACCCGCGTCGCCGACATCGGCGTGGGCAAGCAGCAGCTGGTGGAGATCGCCAAGGCGCTGTCGAAGAAGGTGAAGCTGCTCATCCTCGACGAGCCGACCGCGGCGCTCAACGATGAGGACAGCGGCAAACTCCTCGACCTGATCCTGCAGTTGAAGGAACAGGGCATCACCGCGATCATCATCTCCCACAAGCTGAACGAGATCCGCAGGGTCGCCGACTCGGTGACCATCCTGCGCGACGGGCGGACCATCGAGACGCTCGACGTGAAGGCCCCGGAGACCACCGAGGACCGGATCATCAGCGGGATGGTCGGCCGCGACCTGGAACACCGTTTCCCGGAGCGCACCCCGCACCATCCGGAGGAGGGCACCGCCCCGGCCCTGGAGATCCGCAACTGGACCGTGCACCACCCGATCGACCAGCAGCGCAAGGTCGTCGACGACGTGTCGCTGACCGTCCGGCGCGGCGAGATCGTCGGGATCGCCGGACTGATGGGAGCCGGGCGCACCGAACTCGCGATGAGCGTCTTCGGCCGTACCTACGGCCGGCACGCGGGCGGCACGGTCCTCAAGGACGGCAAGGAGATCCGTACCAAGACCGTCCCCGAGGCGGTGGGACACGGCATCGCCTACGTCACCGAGGACCGCAAGCACTACGGCCTGAACCTCATCGACACCATCAACCGCAACATCTCGCTCAGCGCCCTCGCCAGGGTCGCCAAGCGGGGCGTCGTGGACGAGCACCAGGAGCGTCAGGTCGCCGAGGGCTTCCGGACGTCCATGAACATCAAGGCGCCGACGGTGTTCGAGCCGGTGGGCAAGCTGTCCGGCGGCAACCAGCAGAAGGTCGTGCTCAGCAAATGGATCTTCGCCGGTCCCGATGTGCTGATCCTCGACGAACCGACGCGCGGCATCGACGTCGGAGCCAAGTACGAGATCTACACGGTCATCGACCAGCTGGCCGCCGAGGGCAAGGCGGTCGTCTTCATCTCCTCCGAACTGCCGGAGCTGCTCGGCATGTGCGACCGCATCTACACGATGGCCGCAGGAAGGCTGACCGGTGAGTTCTCGAGGGCCGAGGCCTCCCAGGAATCGCTGATGCGTCAGATGACGAAGGACAAAGAGGTATCCCGATGAGCACAGTCACCGACAAGACCCCGGCCGCCGCGCCGCCGGGCCGGAACGGGACGGGCGGCGGTGACGGCCTGCTCCAGCTGATGCTGGACGGCATGCGCCGCAACATGCGGCAGTACGGCATGCTGATGGCGCTCGGCCTGATCGTGGCGCTGTTCGCCGTGTGGACCGACGGCGACCTGCTGCTGCCGCGCAACGTCTCCAACCTGGTGCTGCAGAACAGCTACATCCTGATTCTCGCGATCGGCATGATGCTGGTCATCATCTCCGGCCACATCGACCTGTCGGTCGGCTCGCTGACGGCGTTCGTCGGCTCCATGGCCGCGGTGTTCATGGTCAGGAACGACCTGCCCTGGCCGGTGGCGGTGGTGCTGTGTCTGGCCGTGGGTGCCATCGCGGGCGCCGTGCAGGGGTGGTTCATCGCCTACGGCGGCATACCGTCGTTCATCGTGACCCTCGCGGGCATGCTGACCTTCCGCGGTCTCACCGAAATCTTCCTGGAGGGTCAGACCCTCGGCCCGTTCCCCAGGGGTCTGCAGAAGGTCGCCAACGGCTTCATGCCCGAGGTCGGGCCGGAGACCAACTATCACAACCTCACTCTGCTGCTCGGCTTCGCGCTGATCGCCCTCGTCGTCCTCCAGGAGGTGCGCGACCGCAGGCGGCAGAAGGAGTTCGACCTCGACGTCCTGCCCGCCAAGCTGTTCCTGCTGAAGCTCGTCGCGCTCGCCGCGGCCGTCCTCGTGGTGACGATGCTGCTGGCCAGCTACAAGGGCGCCCCGATCGTGCTGCTGATCCTCGGCGTGCTGCTGGTCGGGTTCGGCTACATGATGCGCAACGCCGTCATCGGCCGCCACATCTACGCCATCGGCGGCAACCTGCCCGCGGCCAAGCTGTCGGGTGTGCGGGACAAGAAGGTCACCTTCCTGGTCTTCCTGAACATGGGCATGCTCGCGGCCCTGGCGGGTCTGGTGTTCGCCGCCCGCTTCAACGCGGCCTCTCCCAAGGCCGGTCTCAACTTCGAGCTGGAGGCGATCGCCGCCGCGTTCATCGGCGGCGCGTCGATGGCCGGCGGTGTCGGCACCGTGCTCGGCGCCATCATCGGCGGTCTGGTCCTGGGCGTGCTGAACAACGGCATGAACCTCGTCGGCGTCGGCACCGACTGGCAGCAGGTCATCAAGGGCCTGGTCCTGCTGGCCGCGGTCGGCTTCGACGTGTGGAACAAGCGCAAGGTCGGTTCGTAAGTCAGCCCGGGCCCCGCCACACGGCGGGGCCCCCTTCCCTTCAGGGAGCCGCACTGATGGAACTGAACAGACGCACGGTCATCGCGGGAGCCGCCGCGGCCTCAGTGGCCGCCACGGCCTGGGGCGGAACGGCGCACGCCTCGCCCGGTGGCCGGGGCAGGCCGGTCCGGGAGCTGTTCGGCAGGCTCGCCGACGGTACCCGGGTGGACCGCTGGACCCTGGAGAACGGCGGCACCCGGATGGAGGTCCTCTCCTACGGCGGCATCGTCCACTCGCTGGAGATCCCCGACCGGCGCGGCCGGCGCGCCAACGTCTCCCTCGGCCTGCGCACCCTGGAGGAGTACGTCGCCTCCAGCCCGTACTTCGGCGCCCTGATCGGCCGGTACGGCAACCGCATCGGCAAGGGGACCTTCACCCTCGACGGCACCCGGTACCAGCTCTCCGTCAACGACGGCGAGAACAGCCTGCACGGCGGCGCGCAGGGCTTCGACAAGCGGGTGTGGGACGTCGAGCCGTTCACCCGCGGCTCGGACGTCGGCCTGCACCTGTACCACACCTCCGTCGACGGTGAGATGGGCTACCCGGGCACCCTGCGCACGAAGGTGACGTACACCCTGACCCGGGGCGGCGACTGGCGCGTCGACTACGAGGCCGTCACCGACCGGCCCACGGTCGTCAACCTCACCAGCCACGTCTACTGGAACCTGGCCGGCGAGGGCAGCGGCAGCATCATGGACCACGAGCTGTCGATCGCCGCCTCCCGCTACACCCCGGTGGACGCGGGCCTGATCCCCACGGGCGAACAGGCGAAGGTCGCCGGCACCCCGTTCGACTTCCGGCGGGTGAAGCCGGTCGGCCGGGACATCCGCACCGCCCACCAGCAACTGCTGTACGGGCAGGGCTTCGACCACAACTGGGTGCTGGACAAGGGCGTCACCGCCCGCCCGGAGCACGCGGCGACCCTGCGCGACCCGGCCTCCGGCCGCACCCTGCGCATCGCGACGAACGAGCCGGGCCTGCAGTTCTACTCCGGCAACTTCCTCGACGGCACCCTCGTCGGCAGCGGCGGCCGGGTGTACCGGCAGGGCGACGGACTGTGCCTGGAGACCCAGCACTTCCCGGACTCCCCCAACCAGCCGGCGTTCCCCTCGACCGTGCTGCGGCCCGGCGAGACGTACCGGACGACGACCGTGCACACCTTCGGGACGTGAACCGCGTGCCGGTGTGAGCGTCTCGGCACGGGCGTCGCGCTGTGAGCGGTTTCGGTGTGAGCACGCTCACGAAGCGTCCTCACATTTTCCTCACACGTGCTGAACGGCGCCCCGGTCCGCTCCGTACTCCTGGGTGGCCCGCGCTCCCCCGCGCGGGCCACCCAGGCATGACGGGCCCGTCACGTCCCCGGCAGGCCCGCCGCACACGGAGGTTCCCTTGGCCGACAACGTCACCTCGTTGTTCCGCAGCACCGCGGCGCACAGCCCGTCGATGGCGGCGCTGACGAGGGAGAGCGACGGGGCCGGCCCGGTGGACTTCTGCATTCCCTGCAACCCGTACTTCCCCACCCCCGCCATGTTCGAGGAGATGGCGGCCCGGCTGCGCGACATCGTCACGTACTACCCGAGCAGCGCCGACACCATCACCGCCGAGCTGTGCAGTCTGCTGCGACTGCCGCCGCAGTGCGTGGCGATGGGCAACGGCTCGACGGAACTCATCACCTGGATCGACCATCTGCTGGTGCGCGAGTCGCTCGCCGTGCCGGTGCCGACGTTCGGCCGCTGGACCGACCAGCCGATGGAGACCGGCAAGCGGGTCGACATGTTCCCGCTCCAGGAGTCCAGCGGCTTCGCCCTGGACCTCGCGCAGTACGCCGAGTTCATCCGCGCCCGCGGCACCCGGGTCGCCGTCATCTGCAACCCGAACAACCCCGACGGCGGCTTCCTGCACAAGCACGCGGTCGTGCAGTTCATGGACGCCATGGCCGACCTGGACCTGGTGGTGATCGACGAGTCGTTCCTGGAGTTCGCCGACGCCGAGAACGAGCCGAGCGTGGTGCAGGAGGCGATGCTGCGCCCCAACGTCATCGTGCTGCGCAGCCTCGGCAAGAACTTCGGCCTGCACGGCATCCGCTTCGGCTATCTGGTCGCCAACCCGGCGCTGGCCGGGCGGGTACGCTCGATGCTGCCCAAGTGGAACCTCAACTCCTTCGCCGAGCACGTGGTGTTCATGCTGAAGGAGCACGGCGCCGAGTACGCGCAGAGCCTGCACCAGGTGCGCCGCGACCGGATGGACATGTCCGGCCAGCTCTCCTCCCTGCCCGGTCTCACCGTCTACCCCTCGCAGGGCAACTTCCTCTTCGTGCGCCTGCCCGTGGGCGCCGAGGGGACCGTGGTGCGGGACCGGCTGCTCACCGAGCACCGGATCCTGGTGCGTGAGTGCGGCAACAAGATCGGCTCGTCCAGCCGCTTCCTGCGTCTCGTGGTGCGCCCCCAGGTCGACGTCCGTCGCCTGGTGACCGGCCTGGAACAGGTGCTCTACGGGACGTCCAGGAGGGGAGCCGCCGTGCCCGAGCAGGCCACAGGGACCGCCTACAGCTCGGGCACGGCGGCGGTGGACCGCCTGGTGAGCGAGACCAACGGGGCCGGGACGCGCGGCCTCGCACAGGCCGCCGGCGTCGGCATGCCGCTCCCCGCCGCCGCGTCCGCCCCGGCGGTGGGCGCGGGCGGCGTGATGCCGGCGCCGGCCGCGGCCGGGCTGCCCCAGCCGGAGGCCCGGCCCGTCCCGCAGGAGGTGCCCCGGCCGCAGCCCGTGCCGCAGCCGGTGCCGCAGCCCGTTCCGCAGTCGGTGCCCCAGCCGCAGCCCGTGCCGCAGCAGCTCCCGCAGCCGGCCGGGTTCCCGGAACCGGCCGCGCGGCCCGCCCCGGCCGCCCCGCCCCTCGCCCCGGCGGCCGCGTTCCCGGCGCCCACCCCCGCTCCGATGCCCGCCCCCGCTCCGATGCCGGCGGCCGCGCAGATGCCCACCGGCCCCACCCCGCCCGGTGTGCCGGCGCGCGGCGGGCTGACGGCGGCCCAGGTGCGCGGCACCGACGGGCTGTCCATGGCCCCGGCGACGGGCTGGCCGGGGGCACAGAGCTGGCCGGACGCGGCGGGGATGGGACAGGCCGCGGGCTGAGGCGCCCGGCCGGGCGCCTGGGGCCGCCTCCCCTACGGGCCTGGCGTGGTCTCCGTCGGGGTCGGGCAGGGTGTGCCGGGGCCGGACGGGGAGGCCGTGGGCTCGGGGCCGGGGACGGTCGGCTCCGGGGAGCAGGGGGCCGAGGTGGTCGGGTCCGGCGAGGGCTCCGCGGTCTCGGTCGGCGTCTCTGCGGGAGGCTCCGTGGGCTCCTGGCTCGTCGGGGGGTCCGTCGGTGTGCCGGTCGGGGACGTGCTGGGACCGGGCGACGACGTGGGGTCCGGGACGTCCGGGGCGGACGGGGAAGGACGCGGGGACGGTCCGGTGCCGGGGGAAGGGCTGGGCTGCGGTCCGATGACGACGCCTCCGCCGCGGCCCCCGCTCCCGCCGTCGACCGGCTCGGTCGCCGGGGTGTCGCCGCCCGCGCCCGGGCTGCGGGGTACGGCGCCCTTGCCGTCGGGCACGGTGTGGACCCCGTGGCGGTAGAACGCCAGCCAGTACCTGACCAGGCGCAGGTAGGAGCGGGAGTGGTTGTAGCTCAGGACCGCCCGGTCCAGGTCCGCGGGACGGCCCAGGTTCCGGTCGCCCGCGCACAGGTAGTGTCCGGCCGCCAGCGCGGCGTCGAAGACGTTGTTCGGGTCGGCGCGGCCGTCGCCGTTGCCGTCCGTGCCCCAGCGGGCCCAGGTGGACGGCAGGAACTGCATCGGGCCCACCGCCCGGTCGTAGACCGTGTCACCGTCGTGGGCGCCCCCGTCCGTGTCCCGGATCAAGGCGAAACCACGTCCGTCGAGGGCCGGGCCGGTGATGCGGCCCAGGGTCGTGCCGTCCCGGTCGACCGCGCCGCCGCGCGCCTGACCGGACTCGACCTTGCCGATGGCGGCCAGCAGCTCCCAGGGCAGCCGGCAGCCGGGGTCCGTCCTCGCGACCGAGGTCTCGGCGGCACGGTAGGCGCGCAGCACGGTGGCCGGGATGCCGGACTGGACGCGGACCTCCCGCCCGAGCACGGGCGAGGCGGCGGTGACGGCCTTCGCGGTGCGCAGCGGCGGGAGTTCGGTGTGGTACGAACCGTCACCCGGCGGAGCGAGTCCGGCGTACGGGTCGCCCGCGGCCTGCGGCGCCCCGCCGCCACCCGCCGGTTCGGCCCGGTCCTTCACGGCGTCCCGGACGAGGCCGGGCCCCTGGGAAGCGGTCAGGGCCGTCATGACCGCCACGGCGAGCACGGTCGTGCGCAGTCCCCTGCGGGCCCGGCCGGAGTACCGGCGTCGGGATCGGCGTACGGACATGGGCGTCACTCCTGTCGGATCCGTCTGTGGCGCGGAGGCGCGGGGTGTGGTCAGGGGCGGCCGAAGGTGTCGAGGCCGGAGACGAGCCAGCGGCCGTCGCGGTGCACGACGTCCACCGCGAGCATGGCCGCCGCGTACACGCCCTCGTCCCGCGCCGCGTTCCGCTGCTCGCCCGCCTTCCCGCCCGCGGTGGCGACGCTGCTCTGGTCGGCGTAGACGAGGACCCGGGCCCGGTCGCCGTCGATGCGTTCGACCCCGGTCTCCGTGACGGTCGTGGTGATCACGGCCTTCTGCGCGTCGGCCCGCTCCCGGACGTCGGCGAGCAGGTCACGGTGCTGGGTGACGGCCCTCCCCGTCAGGAGGTCCTTCGCGGCCTTGTCGAACGCGCCGGGATCGGCGTGGTCGTAGGAGAAGAGCCGGTCGACGGCCTCGGCCACCTGTCCCTTGATCTCGCTGGTCCTGGCGAGGTCGGTCAGTGCGGTGTTGCTCCGCGCGGGCTCGGCGCGGAGCGACTCGGCCTCCGCGTGGGCCCAGCCCGCGAACGCGCCGAGGAGCAGCGTCAGCGCGCAGAGCGCCACCAGGCCCACGGGACGGCGCGGCCGGGACCGCACGGTCCTGCTCTCCCCGTCCGTGGCCGGTCCGGGGCCGCGCGGGGCGGGTGTCGCGGTCGCGGCGGGCCGGGCCACGCGGGCCTGACGGCGCCGCTGGCGGTTGATGTGGTGACGGGTCGTCGACATGCTGGGGTGTCCTCCTCGCTGCGGCCGGCTCGTGCGGTACGGGACCGGTCAGCCGGCCGGTGCGCCGCCCACGGGAGCCTGGCCGAGGGCGCTCAGCTTCCACCGGCCGTCGGTCCGGGTGAGTTCGCCGAGCATGCGGCTGTCCTTGTCCGTGCGCGTCCCGTCGGACGCCCTGACGGTGACGCGCAGGGCGACCAGCACCCGGGCACGGCCGGCGCGCTCGTCGAGTTCGGTGACCGCGCCGGACAGCACCCGGGCCGTGCTGACCGTCTTCGCCTCCCGCACCCGCTCGGCGAAGTCGGCTCTGCCGGAACCGAGTTGCTCGTGCAGTTCCCCGGTCGTCGACGCCTCCCAGAGGTCGAGTCCCTGGTCCAGGTCACGGTGGTCGAGCGTGTTGAGGTTCTGCACGGCCTGTTCCCCCGCGGCGAGCGCCTCGTCCCGCTGCACGGCGTAGGCGGCCCGGTCGTCGTGGGCCGCCCCGTACCAGTCCTGGCCCGCCCACGCGGCGAGACCGCCGGCGACGAGGACGAGGGCGAGAGCGGGCGCGTACGGCGTCCGGAAGCGGCTCGCCGTGAGGCGGCGGACCGGTCGGTCCATGGGGTGCTCCTGTCTCCCGCGCATGGTCAGCGGGCCTTGATGTCGACGATCCGCCACCGGTCGTCCTCGAGTCGTGCCGTGACCGTGAGCTGCGCCGCCGCGACGGTGGCCGCGCCCTCGCCCCGGCGGGAGGTCTGGTCGAGGAAGACCAGCAGACGGGCCCGGTCGCCTTCGAGTTCGACCACACCGGTGCGGACGGCGCGGGTGCTCAGGGTGACGCGCTGCGCGGTGAGGTCCTCGCGGACGCGGTCGAAGAGGGTCGCGTACTGGCGGGCGGCCCGCCCGTCGAGGACGGTGCGCGCCGAGCGCTCGGCGGCGGCGGTGCCGTCGGGCGTGTAGGAGAAGACGCGGGCGAGGGCGTTGCCGATGTCCCCGGCGACCCGGCTGGTGGCCTCGGTGTCGGTGAGCGCCCGGTTCCGGGCGGACTCGGCCGACCTCAGCTGGTGGGCGGCGTGGAGGAAGCCGCAGCCGCCGAGGACCAGGGCCACGGCGGCCCCCGCCGCGACGGCCCGCCTCAGCCGCGGGCCCCGCGAACGGCCGGACGCGTCCGCCGGCAGGCCGCCGCCCGTCTCCTGCCCGGGCCGCTCGGTCCCCGGACCCTCGCCGTCGAGGTCCTGTCCCGTCCCGGTTTCACGCGCGCCGGCCCGGCGGGGCAGCCACGTCCGTGTCATCGGCCGCTCTCCTCCCTCTCCCCTTGGACCGGTACGGCGCTCAGTGCCTTCGCCTTCCACACACCCTCGCCCGTGCGGGCCAGGACCAGCTCCAGGCGCTTGCGGTCGACGGCCGGCTTCTTCGTCCCGGCCGGTGTGGTCGCGACGCGGACGGTGGCGATCAGCTTGGCCGTGCCGGAGCGGGTGTCGAGCGCGGTGACGGCGGCCTCGGTGACCGTGCCGCGCGCCGAGGCCCCCGCGCGGGCCCCGGTGCCGCCGAGCTCCTCGCGCAGCGGGCCGGTGGAGACGTCGCGCCAGTTCCGGACGCTTGCCTGCGCACGCTGCCGTGTGGAGGCGTCGATCGTGGTGAGCACGGCGAGTGCCCGGCGCCCGTCGGCGAGCGCCTCGTCCCGTTCCCTGCCGTACGCGAGCGCGTCGTCGGTGCGTGCCTGGGCGTACGTCCACGCGCCTGTGCCGCAGAAGCCGAGGGCCAGCGCGAGCCCCGCCCCGGCGAGGATCCTGGCCCGCCTCATCGGGTGCCTCCGCCGGCCGGGGCGAGGACGTGGCTCAGGTCGCGCGGTGCCTCGCCGCTCTGCCCGGGCAGGGCGAGCGCACCGGGAAGCGCCGCGCCGCCGCGCTGCGCCGGGCCGCCGGCCGAGCCGGCCGAGCTGCCCGAGGGCAGGGAGCCGGGTCTGGCCGGTTCGGGCACCGCGCCGCCCTTCGGGGCGTTCGCCGAGCCGCGCACGTTCACTCCCGTCGACGCCGGGGCGGTGCAGGCCGCGCCGGTGTTCAGGGGCGGCGCGGTGCCGAGGTCGAGGCCGTTGCGGTAGCGCGTGGCGCCGTACCCGGCCGTGCAGGGCAGGGGGTCGAAGAAGGTGACGGCCATGCCGAGGTTCAGCTTCCCTCCGTCGACGGCGGTGGAGCCGGCGGAGACGACCGCCGGATAGGTCACGAGCAGTTCCTCGATGCCTCGTTGCCGGGTGACGGCGACCTCCGCGGTGGTGAGGAGGTTGGCGAGCACGACGCCGAGGCTCGGGTCGAGGTCCCGCAGCACGCCGCTGACCTGGGTGGCGGCCTCGGGGGTGACCGCGAGGAGGCGGCGCAGGTCGGCGTCGGATCCCTTGAGGGCACGGGCCAGTTCCTCCGCGCCCTCGGCGAAGCCGCGGATCGCCTCGCCCTCCTGGGCCTGGGTGCGCAGGACGGTCTCGCCGTCGGTGATGAGCAGGGTGGTGGACGGCAGGGCCCGGTCGGCGGCCCGGACGAAGTCGCTGCCGCTGTCGAGCAGCACCTGGAGGTCGTCGCCGTGCCCTTCGAACGCCTTGCCCAGCTCGTCGACGACCGTGCGCAGATCGTCCTGCGGAACCGACCGCACCAGGGCGTCGACGCTCGCGAGGACGTCGGTGACGGGGGCGGGCACCTGGGTGTCGGCCTGTTCGATGCGGGCGCCGTCCGTGAGGTAGGGGGACCCGTCGCTCTCCGGCCGCAGGTCGACGTACTGCTCGCCGACGGCGGAGAGCCCGGCGACCACGGCCTTGGTGTCGGCGGGGATGCGGGGGGCGGACTTCTTGATCCGCAGCTCGGCGACGACCCCGTCGTCGGTCAGGCCGATCGGGCCGACCCGGCCCACCGAGACGCCTCGGTACGTCACGTCCGCGTGGGTGAACAGCCCGCCCGTGCGCGGCAGTAGCACGTCGACCGTGTAGTGGTCGGCGACGCCGACGTGCCGGCCGAGGTCGGCGTAGCGGATGCCGAGGTAGGAGAGGGCGAGGACGGCGACGAGGAGGAAGGCGAGGTTCTTCAGCCGTACGGCGAGGGTGATCACCTGCTCTCACCTGCCTCCGGGGCCGCCGGTGCGCTGTCCGCGCCGGGCGTGGACGCGGACACGGAGGGCGTCGGGGAGGGCCGCGGGTCGTCGATCGGCGGGATCACCTGGGTCCCGGGCAGGGCGACCATGCTCAGGTAGGTGTTGAGGTAGTCGCCCTTCACCCCGTTCAGCACCTCGTCGGTGAAGGGGTAGGTCACCAGCACCTGGAGCGAGTCGGGCAGGTCCGCGCCGGCGTCGGCGAGCTCCTTCAGCGTCGGCGCGATGGCCCTGAGGTCGGCGATCATGTCGTCCTTGCTCGCGTCGACGGTGGACACGGCCACGCCGGAGAGCGTGTCGAGGGAGCGCAGCATGGTCAGCAGCGAGCCGCGCTGCCGCTCCAGCGTCCTCAGCCCGGGCGAGAGGCCGGTGAGGACGGTCCCGACGTCGTCCTTGCGGTGGGCGAGGGTGGAGGAGAGCCGGCTGACGGCGTCGAGCGCGTCGGTGATGTCCTTCCGGTGGTCGTCGAGGTCGGTCACCAGGGTGTTCACCCGCCGGAGCATGGAGCGGACCTCGGGTTCCCGGCCGCCGAGCGCCGCGTTGAGTTCCCGGGTGATGGTCTTCAGCTGGTTGACGCCGCCGCCGTTGAGCAGCAGGGACAGCGCGCCGAACACCTCCTCGACCTCGGTGGTGCGACTGGTGCGGGACAGCGGGATGACGCTGCCGTCGGACAGCCTGCCGCCCTCGCTCTTCCCGCGGGGGGCGACGAGCTGGACGTACTTCTCGCCCAGCAGGCTGGACTGCTCCAGGCGCGCGGTGGCGTCGGCGGGCAGCGTGACGGCGCCGTTGATCTCCATGGTGACGCGGGCCGTCCAGTCGTCACCGAGCTCGATGCCGGTGACCCGGCCGACCGCGACGTCGTTGACCCGTACCGCGGAGTGCGGGACGAGACTGAGCACGTCGCCGAGTTCCGCGGTGACGGTGTAGGGACGGTCGCCGAGGTCGGCGCCGCCGGGCAGCGGCAGGTCCTCGACGCCGCCGAAGCCGCGGGGCAGGGCGGCGACTCCGCCGACGGCGAGGGTGAAGCCGAGGCCGAGGGCGATCAGTCCGCCGACGGTGAGGCCGGCCACCCGGCCGGTGGTGAACGCGCCGCGTCCGAGCGCCGAGGCGGCCCGTCCTCCGGTCCGTGTGCCGCGCTTCATCTCTCCCCCTTCCCCTCGCTCGCGGGCCCGTCGCCGCCCGGGGCGGAGGCGCCGGTGACGGGCAGCGGCAGCAGGGGTCCTCCCATGCTGATCTCGTTGAGGTTCGCGCGGCCGTCGAGGGTGCGGGTGTCGGGGTTGTAGGCGTTCACGACGTTGCCCGCGGCCAGCGGCGCCACGTCCAGCGCCTCGGCCAGCGAGGCCCGTTGCCGCACCAGCGTGCGGGTGATCGGGACGAGCCGGTCGACGTTCTTCCTCAACTCGCCCCGGTGGTCCTCGATGAAGGTCTTCACCTGGCCGAGGGCCTTGCCGAGTTCCTCGAGCGCGCCGGTGAGGTCGTCCTTGTTGTCGGCGAAGAAGCCGACGACCTCGTCGAGGCGTTCCTGCGCGGTGCGCACGTCGGTGTCCTTGTCCTTCAGCATGGTGGTGAAGGTCTGGAGGCTGCGGAGCGTTCGGAACAGGTCGCCGCTGCTGCCGTCCAGGGTCTTGGCCGCCTTGCCGAACTCCTCGACGCCGGTGCCGATGGCCTCCCCGTTGCCGTCCAGGTTGGCGGCGCCCGTCCGCAGCAGTCCGGACAGGGCGCCCTCGGCGTTGGCGCCGTCCGGGCCGAGCGCGTCGGCGAGTTCGGTGATCGAGTCGTAGATCTGGTCGATCTCGACGGGGATCCGGTTGCGCGAGGCGGGCAGCACGGCGCCGTCGGCCAGGGCGGGGCCGGTCGTGTGGGCGGGGGTGAGCTGCACGTACCGGTCGGCGACGACGCTGGGGGCGACGACGACGGCCCGCGCGTTCTCGGGGACCTTGACCCCCTCGTCGAGGCGCAGGTCCACGCGGACCGTGGTGCCCTGCGGCCGCACCGACTCCACCTCGCCGACCCGGACGCCGAGGATGCGCAGGTCGGATCCGGCGTAGACGCCGATGACGCGGTCGAAGTAGGCGGTGACACGGATGCCGTCGGGGGCGAGGGCCGAGGCGGCGGCCAGTCCGCCGGCGGCCAGCACCACCAGGGCGAGCAGCCCGCTGAGGATCTTTCCGCGTCGGCTCATCGCTCACCGCTCCCTGAGGCGGCCGCCGGCTGTTTCGGCGGCAGGCATCCGGTCTCGGGCCGGGACGTCTCCGGCAGGTAGCCGGGGGGCACGACGCCGCACAGGTAGCTGTCGAACCAGCGGCCGTTGCCCAGGGTGTTGCCGACCATGCGGTAGTACGGGCCGACGAGGGCGAGCGTCCTGCCGAGCTGGTCGTTGTTCTTCTCCAGGACGCCGGTCACCCGGCCGAGTGCCTTGAGGGTGGGGCCGAGCTGTTTCTCGTTGTCCTTCACCAGGCCGCCGAGTTCGGTTCCGAGGTCGCGGCTGCCCTTGAGCAGGGCGCTGATCGCGGCCCGCCGCTTCCTGAGTTCGCCGAGCAGGGATCCCCCGTCCTCGATGAGGGTCTCGAAGCTGGACTTCTTGTTCTCCAGCGTCTTGCTGAAGCGGGCGCTGCCCTTGAGGAGCCGGGAGAGCTCCGCGTCGCGCCTGGAGACGGAGCGGGACAGGTCGGACAGGCCGGTGGCGGCCTTGCTCACATGGGGAGGTGAGTCCTTGAAGGTGTCGGAGATGGTCTCGAAGCTCTCCGCGAGCCGGCGGGTGTCGATGGCGTCGACGGTGCCGCTCAGGTCCTGGAACGCCTGGGTGACGTCGTAGGGGGAGGTGGTGCGGGACGACGGGATGCGGCTGCCGGGGTCCTGCGGCCGGGACCCGAGCGGGTCGACGGCCAGATACTTGTCGCCCAGCACGGTCTTGACGGCGATGGCGGCGGTGGTGCGGTCGCCGATCCAGGCGTCCTCGACGGTGAAGGAGACCTTCACCTTGGCGCCGTCCAGCGCGACGCCGGTGACCTTGCCGACCTTGACGCCGGCGATGCGCACCTCGTCGCCCTCGTCGAGGCCCGCCGCCTCGGAGAAGTCGGCGCTGTAGGCGGTGCCTCCGGTGAACGGGAGCCGGTCCGCGCCGTAGGCGAGGCCGCCGAGCAGGGTGAGGGCGAGCAGGCCGGCGATGCCGACGGCGACGGGGTCGCGGTCCTTGACCGGTCTCACGCGCGGGCGCCTCATCCGCGGCACCTCGATTCGGTGATCGCGATGCCGGTCGGCGGTTCGGAGCCGTCCGAGGTGGTCACTCCGCTCACACGCGCCTCGCAGAGGTAGAGGTTGAACCACGATCCGTAGGAGGACAGTCGGGCCAGGGCGGTCATCTTGGCGGGGGTCCGGTCGAGGAACTCCTCGATCTGCGGCGTGTGTTCGCCGAGGTTGCGCGAGAGCCGGCCCAGTTCGCGGATGTCCCGCTTCAGGGGCGCGCGCCCGTCGTCGAGGAGGCCGGCGGTCACGGTGGTCAGGTCGCCCATGGCCACGACGGCCCGGCCGAGGGGTTCGCGGTCCTCGTCGAAGCCGGAGACGAGGTCCCGCAGGGTGACGACGAGGTCGTCGAAGCTGTCCTCGCGGTCGTTGAGGGTGTCCAGGACGGTGGTGAGGTTCTCCACGACCGCGCCGATCACCTTGTCCTTGGCGGCGACGGTGGTGCTGAGCGAGCCGATGCGGCGGATCAGGCTGTCGACGGTGGCGCCCTCGCCCTGGAGGACCTGCACGATCGATCCGGCGAGCTCGTTGACGTCCTTCGGGGAGAGCCCTTCGAACAGCGGCTTGAAGCCGTTGAAGAGGAGCGTCAGGTCGAGTGCGGGGGTGGTGCGGTCCAGCGGCACGGTGGCGCCCTCCTCCAGGGCTCCGCCGAGGTCGCCGCTGCCGCGGCCGAGGGCCACGTAGCGCTGGCCGACCATGTTGAGGTACTTCACCGCGGCGGTGGTCGAGCGGGGCAGGCGGCGGTCCTCGCGGACGGTGAAGGTGACCTGCGCGAGGCGCCGTTGCACGACGCGTACGTCGGTCACCTCGCCGACCGTCACGCCGGAGATGCGCACGCTGTCCCCGTCCCGGAGCCCGGTGACGTCGGTGAAGAGGGCGTGGTAGGTACGGCCGCCGCCGCCCGCGCCGGAGCCGGCCACGCCGAGGCCGAGCAGGGTGGTGGCGAGGGCGGTGACCACCACGAAGGCGAGGGACTTGAGCAGCGGTCCGGTCAGCGGACGGCGCCGGGTGTGCGCGGTGTCGGGGCCGGTCATCCGAGGGTCACCTCCGTACCGCGGTAGACGGGCCCGACGAGGAGGCTGCTCCAGTCGGGCAGGTCGCCTGGGGACGCGCCGGCGGCGGGCGCGAGCAGTTCGTTGACGAGGTCGTTCTCCGCCGGGGAGTTGGCGGGCCCGAGGTCCTCGGCGGCCGCGGCGGAGGCGGACCGCGCGGTGGGCCGGGGCAGCGGGCCGACGTAGGGCACGGAGGGGCAGCGGGGCCCGCCGCCCGAGTCGTACACCGGGGTGTCGCGGCCGGGGCGGTAGGCGCCGCGCGCGGGGACGGAGGTGACGTCGACGTGGATGCCGGGCCGGTCGGTGCCCTTGCCGAGCGCCTGGTCCATGGCCGGGACGAACTCGGCGAGGGTGCGCAGGGTGCACGGGAAGGAGGAGGAGTACGCGGCGAGCAGTTCCAGGGTCGGCCGGCCGGCGGCGGTGAGGCGGATGAGGTTGCCCCGGTTCTCGCGCAGGAAGGCCGTCATGTCCTCGGCCGTCCGGGTGGTGGCGCCGAGGGTGGAGGCGAGTTGGGCCTCCTGTTCGGCGAGGGTGCCGCTGGTGGTGGTGAAGTCGGTGAGCGCCGTGATGACGTCGGGCGCGGCGTCCGCGTAGACATGGCCGACCTTCACGAGTTCCCTGAGGTCGCGGTTGAGTGCGGGCAGGTGCGGGTTGAACTCGGCCAGGTGCTCGTCCAGCAGGCTCAGCGTCTCGCCGAGCCGGCCCCCGCGGCCTTCCAGGGCCTGCGAGACGGCCGACAGGGTCGCGGAGAGCTTCTGCGGCTGGACGGCGGTGAGCATGGGCAGGACGTCGTCAAGCACCTGCTGGAGTTCGACGGCGTTCGCGGAGCGGTCCTGGGGGATGACGGCTCCGGCGGCCAGCGGCTCGGGCGAGGGGTTCTCCGGCGGCACGAGGGCGACGAACCGCTCGCCGAACAGGGTGGTGGGCAGCATCTGGGCGCGGACGTCGGAGGGGACGGCGTCCAGTGTGCCGGGCTTCATGGCGAGGGTGAGGCGGGCGCCGTCACCGGTGGCGTCGATGGCGCGGACCTCGCCGACGACGACGCCGCGCAGTTTCACCTCGGCGCCCGGGTGCATCTGGTTGCCGACGCCGTCGGTCTCGACCACCACCGGGTCGGACGCGGTGAACCTCTTGTCGTAGACGGCGACGGCCAGCCAGATCAGCAGGGCGGGCACCAGCACGAACACCACTCCGGCGAGCCGGCGGCGCAGGGTCCGTCCTCGGGATCCCCGGGGTCCGTTCATCTCACCCCGCCACCTTCACGGTCGTGGTCGCGCCCCACAGGGCGAGCGACAGGAAGAAGTCGGTGACGCTGATCAGGACGATGGCGTTGCGCACGGACCGTCCGACGGCGACACCGACACCGGCGGGGCCGCCCGAGGCGCGGAACCCGTAGTAGCAGTGCGCGAGGATCACCATCACGCTGAAGATCAGCACCTTCAGCACGGAGAGCAGCACGTCCGTCGGGGAGAGGAAGAGGTTGAAGTAGTGGTCGTACGTCCCTCGGGACTGTCCGTTGAACAGGACGGTCACGTAGCGGGAGGCGAGGTAGGAGGAGAGCAGCCCGATGGCGTAGAGCGGGACGATGGCGACGACGCCGGCGATGATGCGGGTGGTGACCAGGTAGGGCATGGAGCGGATGCCCATGCCCTCGAGTGCGTCGACCTCCTCGTTGATGCGCATGGCGCCGAGCTGGGCGGTGAAGCCGGCGCCGACGGTCGCGGAGAGGGCGAGGCCGGCGACCAGGGGGGCGATCTCCCGGGTGTTGAAGTAGGCGGAGACGAATCCGGTGAACGCGGCCGTGCCGATCTGGTCGAGGGCCGCGTAGCCCTGGAGCCCGACGACGGTCCCGGTGAAGAGCGTCATCGCGATCATCACGCCGATGGTGCCGCCGACGACGCCGAGGCCGCCGGAGCCGAAGGCCACCTCGGCCAGCAGGCGCTGCACCTCCTTGAGGTAGCGGCGCAGGGTCCGCGGTATCCACAGCAGGGCCCGTACGTAGAAGAGCAGATGGTCGCCGGAGCGGTCGAGCAGGGCGAGCGGGGAGGCCATCGGACCTCAGCCTCCCTTCGGCGGGACGATCTGGAGGTAGACGGCCGTCATCACCATGTTGACGAAGAAGAGCAGGAGGAACGTGATGACGACGGACTGGTTGACGGCGTCGCCGACGCCCTTGGGGCCGCCGCGCGGGTTGAGGCCCCGGTAGGCGGCGACGATGCCGGCGATGAACCCGAAGACCAGGGCCTTCAGTTCGCTGACGTACAGATCGGGAAGCTGGGCGAGGGCGGAGAAGCTGGAGAGGTAGGCGCCGGGGGTGCCGCCCTGCATGACGACGTTGAAGAAGTAGCCGCCGAGGATGCCGACGACGGAGACCAGGCCGTTGAGCAGGACCGCGACGCCCATGGCGGCCAGCACCCGGGGCACCACCAGCCGCTGTACCGGGGAGACGCCCATGACCTCCATCGCGTCGAGTTCCTCGCGGATGGTGCGGGAGCCGAGGTCGGCGCAGATGGCCGAGCCGCCGGCGCCGGCGATGAGGAGGGCGACGATGAGCGGGCTCGCCTGCTGGACGACGGCGAGGACGCTGGCGCCTCCGGTGAACGACTGGGCGCCCAGCTGCTGGGTGAGGGAGCCGACCTGGAGGGCGATGACGGCGCCGAAGGGGATGGAGACGAGGGCGGCGGGCAGGATCGTCACGCTCGCGACGAACCAGAACTGTTCGGTGAACTCGCGGAACTGGAAGGGTCTTCGGAAGACGGCGCGGCCGACCTCGGCGGCGAGCGCGAAGAGCCGGCCGGTCTCGCGCAGCGCGCCGGTGATCATGCGCCGCTCCCGGCGAGGGGCGCCGTCACGGTGACCGCCCCGGCGTCCCGCGCGTAGGTCTCCCGGATGGCGGAGCGCGCGGCCGGCGGCAAGGTGTCGATCATGCTCATGACACGCTCACGTCGTCGCGCGACGGCACGACGCGGCGGAAGACCGGGGGACGGCTCGAGCTGGGGCACGATCACCCGGGCCGCGGCGGGGGTCGCGGTGTTCGCCTCGGCGGCGAGGGTGGCCGCGTCCTTCTCCTCGGACATGCCGATGGGCCCCTCGCGCCGGCCGCCGAGGAACTGGGACACGACCGGCTCGTCGCTGGTGAGGAGCACCTCGCGCGGACCGAAGGTGACGAGCTCGCGCCGGAAGAGCATCCCCATGTTGTCGGGCACGGTGGCGGCGATGTCGAGGTTGTGGGTGACGATCAGCATGGTCGCGTCGATCTGCGCGTTCAGGTCGATCAGCAGCTGCGAGAGGTAGGCGGTGCGGACCGGGTCGAGCCCGGAGTCCGGTTCGTCGCACAGGATGATCTGCGGGTCCAGCACGAGCGCGCGGGCCAGCCCGGCCCGCTTGCGCATGCCTCCGCTGATCTCGCCCGGAAGCTTGCCCTCCGCACCCAGCAGTCCGACGACCTCGATCCGCTCCATGACGATACGGCGGATCTCCGACTCCTTCTTGCGGGTGTGCTCACGCAGCGGGAAGGCGATGTTGTCGAAAAGGGACAGGGACCCGAAAAGGGCGCCGTCCTGGAACATGAGACCGAATAATTTGCGAGTCTCGTAGATATCCCTTTCCGGACTGTTCACCATGTCCACTCCATTGATGAGGACACGGCCTTTCTCGGGTTTGAGCAACCCGATGAGCGACTTCAGAAAGACGGTTTTTCCGGTGCCGGAGGGGCCCAGCATCACACTGACTTCTCCGGCCGGGAGAGTGAGTGACACGTCCCGCCAGATGTTCTGCTTGCCGAAGGACTTGGTCAGCCCTTCGACCACTACTTCGATTCCCATATCACCTCCAGCGGACGCCCGTGACACACACAGCGGGCGCACCTCTCCGCGACTTGTCACCACGCGGACAACACACCGGCCCGACGCCGGCCGGCGGGAGGGCAAGGCCGGTGGGACGTCCGCCGGGGCTCCCCCAGTCGGGGGCCGGTGACCCGGAGCCGAGCACCGCACCGGCACGTTACGGCCGAGTAACCTCAGCGGGCAACACCGCATGACGAGTTTTCCGGGGAACCGGCCCACGCCCTGTGAAACCTGTCAGCGGGAGCACAAGGACGCCCTCGGAAACTGTCCGCCGGTGAGCACCACGGCCTGCCGCGCAGGCCCGCCGGGAAGCCCCCGCCCACACCGGCCGCCCCTCCTTCCTTGACAGCACGTGATGAATGCGGACCGGAATTGCCTCACCCAGGGAACAGCTTGTTCCCTTTCCCGAAGAAATCATGGAACGCCGCATTGTTCCGCCGCGTTTACCGCAAGTAACGTCATGGCACGTCCCATCGGGCCGACCCTCAAGGAGATACCCGGACATGACGCATCACCTGAAGAAAACAGCCGTCGCGGCGTGTGCGGCCGCGGCCGCTCTCGCCCTCACCGCCGGTCCCGCCTCCGCGGCGCCCTCCACGGTGTGGACCGTCAGCCCGTCACCGGCCGCCTTCACCGCCGTGAACGCCGGCAACATCGTGCTGACCGCCACCATCCCGATGACCTGCACGGCCTCGAACGCGAGCGGGACGATGGCGAGCACCACCGGCAACCCGGCGAACGTCGCCGCCATCAGCACCATGAACTTCGGCACGTCCGGCGCTCCGTGCACCAGCGTCCTGGGCAACGTCACCACCGTGGCCGTCACCCCCTGGGACGTCGTCGCGGTGGACTACAACTCCGCCACCGGCGTCACCACGGGCTACGTCGGCAACGTCAAGGCCAACGTGAGCGCCGGCGTCTGCAAGTTCACGGTGGCGGGCAAGGCCTCGGCCACCTACACCAACAGCACCGGCGTCCTGGCGGTCAACAGCGTCGCCGGTGAACTGACGGTCAGCAACCCCGTCAACTGCGGGGCGATCGTCACGACCAGCACCAAGCCCACCTTCAAGGGCAACTACGCCGTCAAGGTGGCCGGTACCACCACCATCCCGACCATCGTCGGTTCCAACCCGTAGGCCGCCGCCCGCTCACCCTCGCCCGGCCGGCACCCCGGCCGGGCGTTCGCGGGCTCTGTCCCGGATCCCCCCGACACCGTCCCTTCCGCCGAGCGGAGCTGTATGAGAGTCCAACGAGCCGCCACCCCGCGGCCCCGCCGAGTCCGCGCCACGCTCACGTCGACGGCCGCGTTCGTCGTGCTCGCCGCCCTGATCCCGGCCACGGCGTCGGCCTCGGACACCCAGGAGGTCGACGCCGAACTCCCCTACGTCTGCGCGTTCCCCTCGGGGAAGGCGCCCGTGACGGTGCGGATCTCGGCGGAGTTCCCGCAGCGGTTCCGGGCGGGTGAGGCGTTCATCCCCACCGGCGTCACCACCACGGTGGAGCTCCCGGCGGAAGCGGTGGCGGACCTCCCCCTGCGCGACGCGTCCGAGGTGCGCGCCCGCACCGCGCTCGCCGTGGACGTGGCCCAGGACTCGGCCGCGGCCACGGCGACATGGCGGGGGGACTCCGGTCCCGTCGCCCTGCCGGAGTCCGGGCCGCTGACGCTGACCACGACGGGCGACGTCCCCTCGGTGACGGGCCGGAGCGACGGCGCCCTGACCTTCACCGCGGGCGGCCTGGCGATCGACCTGACGCCGGGTCCGGAGGACGACGCCGGCAACGGCGCGGGGACCGGCTCAACGGCCGTCGACTGCGCGCTCGCCGAGGACGCGCCGGACAAGGGGCTGCTGGCCACCGTGCCGGCCGTCCCGGACGCACCGGGGGCCGGCGGTCCGCCGTCCGCCCCGGCGCCCGGCGGGACGTCCCCCGCACCCGGCGGGACGTCCCCGGCCCCGGCGGACGGACCGCGGGACCGGCAGGGCGAGCGGTCCCCGGAGGTGCCGGAGAACGCACCGGGCACCGCCGCCGACCGTGACGTGCCGCCGTGCCGCTACGACGAGCGGAACCCGCCCACGCCCCTGTCGCTCAACGCCTACGTCACGGGCTACGCCAACGTGAAGAAGCAGAAGGCCGCCTCGTACCTGCCGCCGTCCTGCGTGCTGATCGACGGGGGAGAGTTCCAGATCCCGGTCGACGAACCCTTCGACCCCGAGCACCTGGTCATGGTCCTGGAGACGTACGGCGAACTCAGCTACCAGGGACGCAGGCAGACGCCGCCCTACGACAGCACCTTCCTCTCCTTCGACTTCGCCCCGGTGAAGGCCACCATGGTGCTCAAGCAGACAGGTCCGATGAGGATCGACGCGCGGATGAAGATGCGCTTCTCCGACCTGTTCATGACCACGGAGACCCATGTACGGGTCCCCCTGGTCGCCCAGGTCACCGCCCTCGAGGTCAACGGCACTCCCCTGGACGTCGGTCCAGGCTGCCGGACCGAGACGTCCCTCACCTCCGCCGACCCGGACCCCGCCAAGCATCCCGGCGACCATGTGGTGCTGTACGGCAAGGCCGAACAGGTCCTCGGCCAGGACGTCACCGGCTACACGATCCTCACCGGCGGCCCGCTGTCCGGCGAGGTGACCATTCCGGCCTTCACCGGCTGCGGCACCGACGGCGAGGACCTCGACCGTCTGCTCACCGCCTCCGTCTCCGGTCCCGGCAACTACATCAAGCAGGTCCAGGGCCAGACGTGCACCCCCCTCGTCCCGGTGTTCGAGTCCCCGGACACCAAGGGCCAGTGCACGGAGGACCTCCAGCCCTACCAGATCCCGGTCGCCGAGCGCTGAGCCGCCCGGCCCGCCCCCTCCCCCCGAGAAAGGCCACCGCCATGCAGTCGTTCACCCCCCGCACCAGGCTCGCCACCGTCTCCGCGCTCACCGCGCTGGGCGCCTTCGCCTCCCTCGGCACGGCGACCGCGGCCGACCCCGCGCTGAACGGCGAGTGGGCCCCGTTCACCCGCTGCCCCGTGGACGCGCCGGCGATGCTGGCCGCCGACGGCTTCGAGAGGACCCCGCAGTGCGTGGTGTCCACCTCGTCCGGCGGCTCCATTAAGCTGGGCGACACCACCGTGGTCACCGGGAAGACGAACCTGCAGATCGGCATCGTCCAGAACGCCGACGGCACCAGCAGCGTGGTGGCCCCGCCCGGCGGCGCGCTGGTCGCCGAACCGGCCACCGTGCCCGGCGGGCTGCTCGGCCTGATGTGTCCCAGCGCCATACCCGTGATCACGGGCCTCTGCGAGTCGCTGGAGAACTCCAGCCTCAACAAGATCACCGCGACCATGGAGTCGGTCGGCGCGCCCTACGACTTCAACCAGACGGCCGGCGTCCTGACCGACATGCCCATCGTCGCCCTGCCGGTCCGCATCCACCTGGAGAACCCGCTGCTCGGCAGCAAGTGCTACATCGGCACGGCCGCCAACCCGATCGTGCTGCTGCCCGAGAACCGGAACTACCCGGCATTCGACATGACCTTCTTCCAAGGGGACGGCACCCTCGACCCGGCCGGCGAGATGAGCCGTATCAACCTCACCGGCGCCACCCAGAACGACAGCACCTTCGCGGTCCCCGCCGCCACCGGCTGCGGGCTGAACATCGGCCTCATCAACGCCGCGGTCAACGCGAAGACCGGGCTGCCCTCGCCTTCCGGGAACAACAGCCTCACCCTGAACGACACGCAGACCCACCTGACCGGCCTCAACGCACCCGGCACCGCCGCTCCCCGGGCCGGCGAGGTGCTGGCGCGGCACTGGCACTCCGCCGTCCGGTGAAGTTTCTGTGAAGCGGTTTCTGCCCAAGAGGTGTACAAGGCAATTAAGTTGACTTACCGTCAGCTTTTCGGGACCCGGTGCTCGTTGCGGCCCGGCCGGGCTTCGCCCCCCCACGGGGCGTGCCCGGCCGGGCCGCTCTGCCGGACAGGTCGGAGAGCAAGGGATCAGTCATGCCCTCAAGCGCACGTCCTTCGGTGCTCGGCGAGCCGCTCGACCCTCTCCCCCGGCAGTTCGCCGCCTTCATGCGGCCGTTGCTGCCGGGACTGCTGAACGAGATACGGACCGAGGTCACCCGCGCCTACCCGGTGTACGGCAGGCTGCTCAACGGCCCCGACGGGCACGCCATCCGCCAGGGGGTCGAGCAGGCCCTCACCGCCTTCGTGGACCGGGTGGCCGACCCCTCCACGACCTCGGAGCTGCGGGACGACCTCCTGCGCAGGTTCGGCCGGGTGGAAGCCTACGAGGGCCGCGACCTGGAGGTGCTGCAGGGCGCCTACCGGCTCGGCGCGCGCATCGCCCTGCGCCGGGCCAAGACGCTGGGGCGGCAGCACAGCCTCTCCCCCTCCCTGGTCCTCGCCTTCGCCGACGCCCTGTTCGCCTACGTCGAGGAGCTGGAGGCCGTCACCCGCGAGGGGTACACGGAGGTACGGGAGAGAGCCGCGTCCGAGGTGTCCGCGTTACGAAGACAGCTGTTACACCTCTTACTGGCCGCCTCCCCGCTTCCCCGGACGACCGTTTCCGAACTGTGCGCGTCCGCCGCCTGGGAACTGCCCCGGACCTGCTTCCTCGTCGCCCTGCGTCCCCCGGTTCCCGAGCACATCCAGGCGGGACTCGACAGCGACGTCCTCGCCGACTTCGACATCCCGCAGCCGCATCTGCTGGTGCCCGGCGAACTCACCCCCGAACGCGTCCAGATGCTCCACACGGCCCTGTCCGGCACCCGTGCCGCGGTGGGCCTGACCGTGCCGGTCGCCCAGGCCGCGGACTCCATCCGCTGGGCGCGCCGCGTGCTCCAGCTCGTCGACGACGGCGTCGTGCCCGACGCCCCGCTGGTCCGCTGCGAGGAGCATCTGACGACCCTGTGGCTGCTGTCCGACCCGGCTCTCGTCGACCGTCTCGCCGCCCGTGAGCTGGCCCCGCTCGACGGGTTGACCGCCAAGCGGCGCGACCGGCTCGTCGAGACCCTCCGGGTGCACGTCTCCACCCGCGCCTCCGCCGAACAGGTCGGCGAGATGCTGGGCGTGCACGCCCAGACGGTGCGCTACCGGCTGCGGACGCTGGACGCCTACCTGGGCGACCGGCTCGCCGACCCCGACCACCGGTTCGCTCTCGAGGTGGCCTTGCGCGCGCGCCATCTGCGCAGCCGCGACGGCGCGCGGTGACGGGGGCGGGCCGGCGCCCGCCCCCGCCGTCCGGTCACTTCTCCGGGCACTCCTTCCACGCCAGGTGGTACACCGTGCTGATGTCGCCGTCCGTGGAGTCCATCGCCATGTAGCTGACCTTCGTCGGGTCGGTCCCCGCGGCGACTCTCAGCTCGGTGTTGATGTTGAAGTTGCGCTGCACACCGCAGGGCGCGTAGACGAGCTGCGCCCAGTCGGTCTCGTCCGTGGCCTGCCAGTTGTCGTCGTACGGACCCGCATAGGAGTGCGTGCGGTACTCCGTGTTGGGCGACCCCTGGAAGTAGTACGAGGCCCGCTGGGTGCCCCGGGCGCCGGGCTGGAGCGCGGCGAAGCCCCGGTAGTCGGCGCTGGCGATGGCGTAGGTGAAGCCCTGCGGGACATGGACGAGCAGGCTGAGCTGGCAGTTCTTGCGGGCGGCCGTGGGGTCGGAGGTCCCGCCGGCCTGGGCGAGGTAGTCGCTGTAGGTCACGGTGAACGCGGTGTTGTCGGCCGAGACGGCGACGGCCGCGGTACCGGCGGGACATCCCGACCCGTTCACCGTGGCGACCTTGATGACGATCTTGTCCGGCGGCGGGTCGTCGAACGAGGACCCCGGATCGTGCGCGGGCAGCGCGGCGCCGAGCAGCGTGGCCGCCGCGACGCCGAGGAGCAGGCCTCCAGCCATGGTTCTCCATCCTTGGGTGGGGGGTTGGTGCGGTGCGATGGTTGAAACGTCATGCACATGCCAAACATGCGGGCACATGCAGCCCCGGCTTCGTGAAGGAGGCATGAAGGCGCGGTGAAGACCGGGAGCGCTCGCATCGTATGGAGCGCCGCCACGGCCGGACAGGGCGAACTCCGGCCATTCACTCCCGGTCGGTATACCGCCGGTGAACGCCACGGGCCGCCGCCGAATCCCACAGGCGTGCCGGGACTCCCGGGTGGACGAAGGGCCGTTCCGGTTCGGGGAGAATGACCCACCAGCACCGCTTGTGGCACAGACCAGGAGGCGCTCCCTTGGAGCTCAGCAGGCGCACCTTCACCGCCCTGGCCGGCACGGCCGCGCTCGGCCTCGCGCTGGCCGGCAGCGGCGGGGCGGCGACCGGCCCGCAGGGGTCGCGCGTCGTGCCGACCGGACCGCCGCCCCCGCCGCCGGAGGCCGACGGCCGGCGCCATCGCGTCACCTACGACCGGCACTCCCTGCTGGTCGACGGCAGGCGGCTGGTGCTGTGGTCCGCCGAGGTCCACCCGTTCCGGCTGCCCAGCCCGTCGCTGTGGCGGGACGTGCTGCAGAAGCTGCGCGCCCACGGCTTCACCGCCGTCGACGTGCCCGTGCCGTGGAACGTCCACTCCCCGGCGCCCGGCGTGCACGACTTCACCGGGGTGCGGGACCTGAACCGCTTCCTGTCCGTGGCCGCCGAGGAGCGGCTGTACGTGGTGCTGCGGCCCGGCCCCTACGTCGGCGCGGACCTGGACGCCGGCGGCCTCCCCGGCTGGCTGACGGCCGCCCCGGGCTCCGCCCGCACCGACGACCCCGAGTATCTGCGGCACGCCGAGGCGTGGCTCGCCGCCGTCGACGCCATCGCCGTACGGCATCTGTACACCGCGGGCGGCGGGACGGTGCTGCTGTACCGGCTGGAGGACGGGCGTCCGGTGCCGGCCGGGGACGCGGCGGCGCGCGCCCACCGGGCCCGGCTGCACGCGAAGGTGCGCGCCGACCGCATCGACGTGCCCGTGCTGGACGGGGAGGGCTGGACCGGCGGCGACGGGCCGCCCACAGCCGGTCTCACCGCCGTGGCGGGCGGGGCGGCCGACGCCTGGGGCGGGCCGCTGTCCGGCGGCGAGGGGTACGCGCGGGTGCGCGAGACCCACGACGCGGTCCACGAGCGGCGGCGCCATCTCACCGCCCTCGCCGACCGGGTCACCGTGCACCACACCGGCATGGGGTTCGGCGGGACGTCGTGGGGCTGGCTGCCCGGACCGGGCGTCTACACCTCGTACGACTACGGGGCGGTGCTCGACGAGGGGCGCCAGCCCGCGCCGAACATGGCCGCCGTCCAGCAGCTCGGCCATCTGGTGCGCACCGTGCCCGACCTGGCCCGGCTGGAACCGGACGGGGACGGGCCGGAACGCGCCGCGGACGGCCGGCTGACGGTGCGCCGGCTGGCCAACCCCGACACCGGCGCGCGGTTCTTCGTGGTGCGCAACGACACCGAGGAGGAGGTGCGCGCCCTGCTGCCCGGCACCGGCATCGAGGTGCCGGTCACCGTGGCCGCGGGCGACGCCAAGCTGGTCGCCTCCGGGCTGCGCCTGGGCCACCGCAAGCTGGCGTACACCACCGCCCAGCCGATGCTCTGCGTCTCCACCGGGCGGCAGGACGTGGCCGTGTTCGTCGGCCGTCACGGGGAGACCGCCCAGCTCGCCCTGGACTGCGAGAAGCAGCCGGGCGCCGACCGCGCGGACACCGAACCCGCCTGGGCCTACGACCAGGGCCGGCTGAACGTGGTCGCCCCGCTCGGCGTGGGCGGCCTGAGCCGGGTGCTGGTCAAGGACGGCGACTCCGAGACACCCCTCGTGCTGCTGTTCGCCGACGACGAGACCGCGCTGCGCCTGTGGACCCACGAGACCCCGGCCGGGCCGCTCGTGGTCTACGGCCCCGCCGTGCTGCGCTCGGCCGAACTGCGCGACGCCACGCTCCATCTGACGGGTGACGTCACCGTGGAGACCGGCGTGGAGGTGTGGGGCCCGCGCGGCGTCGCCGAGGTCACCTGGAACGGCCAACCGGTGCCCACCTACGTCGGCCGTGCCCGCAGCCGGGTGATGGAGGGGCTGATGCCCGCGGTGCGCGCGGTGGCGCTGCCCGCCCTCGACGGCTGGCGGTGCCGCACCGAGAACCCGGAGTCCGACCCGGACTTCGACGACTCGGCCTGGACGGTCGCCGACCGCACCACCTCGCACAGCACCACACCGGTGCCCGAGGGCGGGCCCGTGCTGTTCGCCGACGACTACGGCTTCCACCACGGCGACATCTGGTACCGGGGACGGCTGGAGGACCTGAGCGGCATCCGGTCGGTGGCGCTGTCCTGCGGCACCGGCACCCAGGGGCTGCTGATGGCCTGGCTGGACGGCCGGCCGCTCGGCGCCCACCGCATGCCGGCGCCCGACGAGGAGACCGCCGCGCGCGGCACCTGGACGGCCACGGCGCGGTTCACCGTCCCCGGGGCGGTGCGCACCCCCGGCGAGCATGTGCTGTCGGTGCTGGTGCGGCCCATGCAGCACGCCGGGACGGAGCCCGGCGAGGACGCCCACAAGGCCGCGCGCGGGCTGGTCGCCGTCGAGTTCGAGGGCGGCGACCGCGCTGTCGAGTGGCGCGTGCGGGGCGCCGCCGACCCGGAGCGGGTGACCGGTCCGTTCAACAACGGCGGTCTGTTCGGGGAGCGGCGCGGCTGGCATCTGCCGGACCACGACGACCGCGGCTGGCGGGTGGTGGAGTTCCCGCGCGCGCAGCAGCGGCAGGGCGTCACCTGGTACCGCACCCGGTTCCGGCTGGGTCTCGAACCGGACCTCGACGCGTCGGTCGGGCTCACCCTGGAGGACGACCCGGAGCGCGCCTACCGGGTGCAGATCTTCCTCAACGGCTGGAACCTGGGCCAGTACGTCAACGACGTGGGCCCGCAGCACACCTTCGCGCTGCCGAACGGCATCCTGCGCACCCGCGGCGCCAACACCCTGGCGCTGGCGGTGCTGTCCGACGGGACCACCCCGGCCGGGCCGGGGACGGCCAGGCTGACGCTGCTGGGCGCGGCGCGCGGCGGCGTCCCGGTCGAGCCGGTGGACCCACCGGGGAGGTGAGCCCGCCGGCGCGCGACGGACACCGGGCGCGGCGTCACGCCAGCCGGATCACGTTCCAGGACAGCGGCTCCAGCACGGCCGAGAGGCGGCCGCCGTCCAGCGTGGTGCCCTCGGCCGCGTGCGGCGCCACCCGCTCCGGCTCGGCGAGGGTGTTGCGGGCGTCGGGGTCGTCGTCCGCGAGCACGCTGTGCTCGACGACGGACGTCAGGCCGAGCCCGTTCAGCGCGACCTCCAGCGGCAGCGACCCGGTGCGCGAGCGGTTGACGGCGAACAGGGTGACCGTGCCGTCCTCGCCCCGCACCGCGGTCGCGTGCAGCAGGTCCGCCTCCCCGTACCGCTTCGTCTCGTACGTCGGCGAGTCCACGCGCACGTCGAGGACCTCGCCGCGGCCGTACCTCGACGCCTGGGCGAACGGGAAGAACGTCGTCTGCCGCCAGGCCGGGCCGCCCGGCTCGGTCATGATCGGGGCGATGACGTTGACCAGCTGGGCGAGGCAGGCGACGGTGACCCGGTCCGCGTGCCGGAGCAGCGCGATCAGCAGCGAGCCGAGGACGACGGCGTCCATGACGCTGTAGTTGTCCTCCAGCAGGCGCGGCGCCTCGGGCCAGTCGAGCGCGCTCACCTGCTCCTCGGTGCGGGACATGTACCAGACGTTCCACTCGTCGAACGAGAGGTTGATCTTCTTCCGGGACTTCAGGCGGGCCCCGACGTGGTCGCAGGTGGCGACGACGTCCTCGATGAAGGTCTCCATGTCGACGGCGGAGGCGAGGAAGGAGTCCACGTCGCCGTCGAGCGGCTCGTAGTAGGCGTGCAGGGAGATGTAGTCGACCAGGTCGTACGTCTCCTGGAGGACGGTGGCCTCCCACTCGGCGAAGGTGGGCATGGAGCGGCCCGAGGAGCCGCAGGCGACGAGCTGCACGCCGGGGTCGATCTGGCGCATGGCGCGGGCGGTCTCGGCGGCGGTCCTGCCGTACTCGGCGGCGGTCTTGTGACCGGTCTGCCAGGGGCCGTCCATCTCGTTGCCCAGGCACCACAGGCGGATGCCGAACGGATCCTTGTCGCCGTGCTCCGCGCGCAGGTCGGACAGGGCGGTGCCGCCGGGGTGGTTGGCGTACTCCTGGAGCTGGAGGGCCTCGGCGACGCCCCGGGTGCCGAGGTTGAGGGCCATCATCGGCTCGGCCTGCGGCCCGATCTTCCGCAGGAAGGAGAGGTACTCGGACAGGCCGAAGCGGTTGGTCTCGGTCGACCGCCAGGCCAGGTCCAGGCGGCGCGGGCGCTCCTCGACGGGGCCGACGGAGTCCTCCCAGCGGTAGCCGGAGACGAAGTTGCCGCCGGGGTAGCGGACGGCGGTGACGCCCAGTTCGCGGACCAGGTCCAGGACGTCGCCGCGGATGCCGTAGGCGTCGGCGGTGGGGTGGCCCGGTTCGAAGACGCCGGTGTAGACGCACCGGCCGAGGTGCTCGACGAACGAGCCGAACAGCCGGGGGTCGACCGTGCCGACGGTGAAGGCGGGGTCCAGGGTGAAGCGGGCGGTGCGCATCGTGTCCTTTCGGGGGAGGTCGGTTCGGCGACGTGTTCGAGATTCCGAATGGCGCCCGTAACTTCGAACGGGACCGTAAAGGGCGGGGGATGACGCGTCAATCCCCCGGACGGAACTCGCCCGCCGCGCACCCCGTCCCGTCCCCGGCGGTCGCGGATCGCGTGACGCGGACACATCCGTCCGCGTAGGCTCGAACAGCCTGAGGTGCGGCGGTCGCACGGGCGAGGGGATCCGATGGATGGCGCGGGCGCACGGACGCGGGCCGTACGGCTCGCCTCCGCGCTGCGGCGGTCCCGCACCCGCGCGGCCCTGCGCCGCCTGGCCGGCGATCTCGCCACCGCGCTCCGCGCACGGCCCGGTCCCCTCACGGACGCCCGGGCGGCGTGCCGGGTACTGTGCGAGGAGATGAGCTCGCGGCGCGGGGGGCGGCCCGTCGTCCTGCGCTTCGAACGCTTCCCGGACGAGATCGAAGTGACCGGCCTGTGGGTGGAGTTCCAGGACTTCGACCTGGTCATCGTGGAGGAGCGGGCGGAGGCCATGCAGCAACTGGTCATCCTCGGCCACGAGTTGTGGCACATGCACGCGGGGCACCGGCACCACGCCCCGGCGGCGGCTGAGCGGGTCCTCACGGACGGCGCACCGGACTGGGCCGCCGCGCTCGCGATGGCCGCGCGCGACGGTTCCCGCGAGGCCGACGAGGCCGAGGCCGACGAGTTCGGACACCGGATGGCCGCCGCCGTGCGCGCCCTCCTGGACGACCGGGACACCGACGCCGGTCCCCTGCAGCGGGCCCTGGGCTACCGCGGGCGGCGGGGAACGCACCGGTGACCGCCCCGCTCGCCCTCACGCCCTCGGACGTCCTCGGCGATTTCCACATCTCCTTCTGGATCCCCACGGGCGTCCTCACCGCGGCCCTGATCATCAAGCTGCCCACCATCGTGCGGCTGTGGCGCGACCCCCTGCTGCGCGCGGTGGGCGGGCTGCTGCTGCTCGCCTGCACCGTCTTCGTCTTCGTGGCGCCCACGACCATCGCCCGGGTCAACCGCCTCACGGGCGTGCCGAACATATCGGCGCCGTGGTGCTACTCGCTCCTCACCGCGTTCTGCGCCTCCTGTCTGCTGCTGATCATCGCCTGGCGCAACGGGCTGTCGGACCGCTCCGCCGCCACCCGGCGGGCGATGCGCTGGGTGGTCTCCCTCTACTCCGGGGTGATCGTCGCCCTGTGGGTGCTGTTCTTCCTCGCGGACGCGTCCGAGGAGCGGCTGCGGGACCTGGACACGTACTACGCCACCACGCCGTTCATGCGTGAGCAGATCCTGCTCTACCTGCTCGCGCACACGGTCGCCGTCCTCATCACCTGCAGGCTGCTGTGGAACTGGGTGCAGACCGCGGAGCTGGACGCCTGGCTGCGGTGGGGCCTGAAGTTCCTGGGCGTCGGCTACGCGCTGAACATCGTCTTCGACGCGGCCAAGCTCACGGCCGTCGCCGCCCGCTGGACCGGCCACGACCTGGACTGGCTCAGCACCGACCTCGCGCCGCCCGTCGCCTGCCTCTCGGCCATCCTGATCGCGGTGGGCTTCATCCTCCCGCACGCGGGCCAGTACCTGCACGAGCGCTGGCACGTCCGGCTCGCCTTCCACCGTCTCCGCCCGCTCTACCTGCTGATGCGCTCGGCCGACGGAAGGGGCGTGCCGTTCCTGCTGCGCGCCACCCCGGAGCTGCGCCTGATCCGCCGGGAGACGTTCATCCGGGACGAACTGCTCACCCTGGCCCGGCACATCGACGAGGAACGGCGTGACCGGGCACGCGAGGCGGCGCTCGGTCTCGGGTTCCCGCCGGAGCGGGCCCGGGCGCTGGCGAACGCCGTGTCGATCCTGGAGGCGGTCGAGTGCCGGCGCCGCGCGCCGGACGACGAGGGCACCCAGGACCCCGACACCACCGACCTGCTGCGGGAGATCGGCGCCGTTTCCCGGGAACTGCGCCGCCCCCACGTCGTGGAGGCGGTCCGCGCACGGGCCGCCTCCCTCGCGGCGGAACCCCCGGCGGCCGTGCCCCGCGGCGCGTCCGGCGAATGAGAACCGACGACAGGTCAGGAGAACGAAGAGCGTGCCCGCCGCCCCAGAGAGAAGACGCCCGTCCGCGGACGGACGTCCCGCCACCGCCGTCGTGCTCGGCGGATCCGTCGCCGGACTGCTCGCCGCGCGGGCGCTGGCCCCGTTCGCCCGGGTCACCGTCGTGGAGCGCGACGCGCTGCCCGCCGGACCCGAGCCGCGGCGCGGCGTCCCCCAGGCCCGGCACGCGCACCAGCTGTGGTCGGGCGGGGCGCACGCCCTGGAGGACCTCGTGCCGGGCGCCGTCGACCGGCTGCGGGCCGTGGGGGCCCACCACCAGCCGGTCACCGCGGACATGGTGGTGCTGTCGCCCTACGGCTGGTACCGGCGCTGGGACGAGTCCCACTTCATGCTGCTGTGCACGCGGGACCTGCTGGAGGCGACCCTGCGGGCCCAGGTGCTCGCCGACGGGCGGATCGAGCTGCTCGACCGGACCGAGGTCCTTTCGCTCGACGGCACCCGCGCCGCCGTCACCGGCGTCCGGGTCCGCACGCGCGACGGCGCCGAGCGCACGCTGCGGGCCGGTCTCGTGGTGGACGCCACGGGCCGCGCCTCCCGCACCTCCCGGTGGCTGGCCGACGCCGGGCTGCCCGCCCCCGAGTGCCGGGAGGTGGACACCGGGCTGGTGTACGCGAGCCGTCTCTACCGCGCCCCGGAGGGGGCCCGGGACGGCTTCCCGGTCGTCAACGTCCAGCAGGACCCGCGGGCGGGCGGACCGGGCCGCGGCGGGGTGCTGCTCCCCGTGGAGGACGGGCGCTGGCTGGTCACCCTGTTCGGCACGCGGGGCGGCGAACCCACCTCCCAGGCGGACGACTTCGAGCGGTACGCCCGCGAGGAGCTGCGGCACCCGGTGATCGCCGACCTGCTCGGCGCGGCGGTCCCGGAGACGGAGGTGTCGCTCACCCGGGCCACCGGCAACCGCCGCTTCTTCTACGAACGGATGAAGGCGTGGCCGGAGAACCTGGTGGTGCTCGGGGACGCGCTGGCCGCGCTCAACCCCGTCTACGGCCACGGCATGTCGGTGGCGGCGCGCGGCGCGGTGGCGCTGCGCGAGACGGTACGGCGGCACGGCTGGGGCACGCCGGGGCTGGCCCGCCGCGCGCAGCGCGCGGTGTCCCGGCCGGTGGGCGCCGCCTGGGACCTCGCCCTGGGCCAGGACGTGTTCTACCCGGGCCCGACCCACGACGGCCCGTCCGCGCGGGACCGGTGGACGGCCGCCTACGTCGGCCGGCTGATGCACACGGCCACCGGGAACGGGCGCGTCGCGCGGCGGGTCACCGACGTGACGTCGCTGGAACGGCACCCGGGGGTGCTGCTGGCCCCGCGGATCCTCGTGGCGGCGCTGGCGGGGCCGCTGAAGCCCGCCCTGACGGACCCGCCGCTGACCGCCGAGGAGCGCAAGGCGGCCGGCCTGTCCTGAGACCGGGCCGCCTCAGCCGGCGAAGGCGGGCTGCGCGACGCCCTTGCCCGCTCCCGGCACCACCAGCAGGGACCCGGCGAGCGGGTGCGGGGCGGTGAGGCCCACGCGGGCCGTGGTGATGTACAGGTCGGTCAGCCCGGGGCCGCCGAAGGCGCAGCACGTGACCCGCGGGACGGGCAGCTCGATCACCCGGTCCAGCTCACCGTCGGGGGTGTAGCGGCGCACCGCTCCCCCGTCCCACAGGGCCACCCACACACAGCCGTCGGCGTCGACGGTGAGGCCGTCGGGGAAGCCGGCGCCCTCCTCGATCTCCGCGAGCGGACGGCGGCCGCCGATCGTGCCGTCCTCGCCGGCGTCGAACACGTCGACGCGACGGGTGGGCGTGTCGACGTAGTACATCAGCCGGCCGTCGGGGCTCCAGCCGGTGCCGTTGCTCACCGTCACGTCGTCCAGGAGGACGGTGGCCGCGCCGTCGCCGGTCACCCGGGTCAGGGTGCCGCCGCCAAGCGCCTCGTCGTAGCGCATGGTGCCCGCGAGGAGGCTGCCGTCGGGAGCGACGGCGGCGTCGTTGCCGCGGCGGCCCGCGACCGGTTCGCGGTGCAGCCAGCGGAAGGTGTCGTCGGGGTCGATCAGGCCGACGCCGTCCCGCAGGTTCAGCACCAGACCGCCGCCCGCGCGCGGCTTGACCGCGCCCACGTGCTGCTCGGTACGGCGCACGGTGCGGCGGCCGGTGGCGGGGTCGTAGGTGTGCACCCGCGCGCCCAGGATGTCGATCCACAGCAGCCGCCCGGTGGCCGGGTCCCAGGTGGCTCCCTCGCCCAGTTCCGCCTCCGCGCGGACCGCGACGTCGAACGCGAGTGTCATGCCATGCTCCTGTGGCCCAGGCGCTCGGAGAGTTCGGCGGCGCCCTTGACGGCGAGCTGCTCCAGCTCGGCCCGGCGCTCGTCGCTCCAGCGGATCATCGGTACGGAAATGGACAGCGCGGCGACCACCTGTCCGGTGCGGTCGCGCACCGGGGCGGCGACGCAGGACACGTCCGGGTTGGACTCGCGGCTCTCCACCGCCACGCCCCGGGTGCGGATCTCGGCGAGGGTCTCGCGCAGGACGGCCGGGTCGGTGATGCTGTTCGGGGTCATCGCGGTCAGCTCCGCCCCGTCGGGGAAGCGCGCGGCCAGTTCCGGCTCGGGGAGGGAGGCCAGCAGCATCTTGCCGACGGAGGTGCAGTGCGCGGGGAGCCGGCGGCCGGCCGCCGACACCATCCGCACCGCGTGGGTGGAGTCCACCTTGGCGATGTAGATGACGTCGGTGTCCTCCAGGATCGCCACGTGCACGGTCTCGTCGCAGGTCTCGGCGACGGACCGGGCGACCTGCTGCCCCTCGGCGGCCAGGTCCAGGTGCTCGGCGTAACGGGCGCCCAGCTGGTACGGCCGGACGCCCAGCCGGTAGCGGCCGGGCTGACCGGCGACCGGGACGATGTACTTGCGGGCGGCGAGCGTGGTGACCAGCTCGTGGACGGTGGTGCGCGGCAGTTGGAGCCTGCGCACGATGTCGGGGGCGGAGAGCGTGCCGTCCCCGTCCAGGAAGAGCTCGAGTATGTCGAGAGCCCGGGTCACGGCAGGTACGAGTCGTCCCACGACCGGCCCCCTCCTAGTGTTCGATATACCAACAGACGATCGGCATGACGAACACAGGCTAGCCACACCCCACCCCAGGGGCAACGCCCCGAAAGGGGCGCGGGGAACTGCGCGACCAGCCACGACGAACCCGCACCCGGCCGCTCCCTGCAGACGCACCCCGGACGCCGCTACTCGACCGTGCCGCCCAGCAACCCCCTCAACCGCTGCGCCCGCAACACCAGCTCCAGCTCGAACCGCCGATCGGCATCGTCCACCGCCTCACCGAACAGCTCCCGGATCTGCCGTAACCGATACCGCACCGTCTGCGGATGCACCCCCAGCCGCACCGCCACCTCCGGCGCCCCGCCCCGCGTCTCCAGCCACGCCAGCAGCGTCTCCGCCAGCCTCCGCCCGTGCGCGGGAGCGCAGTGCGCCAACGGCGCCAGACACCGCAGCGCGAGATCGTCGATCAGCTCCTCCGGCTGCAGCAGCACCAGCGCCTCGGTGTGCTCGGTGCAGTACAGCACCTCACCGCACGGCAGCAGCCCCCGTTCCATCAGCCGTACCGCCGCCTCCGCCCACCGCAGCGACTTCGCCGCCTCGGTGACCGGCACGGGCGGCCCGATCGCCCCGGACCAGCCGGCGAGCGCCCGGTGCAGCAGTTCGCGGCGGCCGGCCGCGCCGGGTTCGGGGACGACCATGCGGGGCCGCTCGTGCTCCATGTCGAGCAGCACCCCCTGCCCCACCGCGGGCGCGACGGCCTCGCGCCCCGGGCGCAGCAGCACCCCGGCCGCGACCCGGTCGGGCACCGGCCAGCCGATCCGGGCCGCGCGTTCGGCGAGTGCGTCGGCCGGGTCGCCCCGGTGGTGCTCGGCGAGCAGCAGGTCCATCAGCCGGCGCTGCAGCCGCAGCCGTTCGCCCGCCTGCCGGGCCGCCGCCTCGGCGTAACCCCGCACCGACTGGTCGACCAGACCGTCCAGGTACTCGTAGCCGGCGTCGACGAGTTCGTACATGGCGGGCGGGGGGATGTCGAGGCGCTGGCCGATCTCGGCGAACCGGCGCCAGGCCATGCGGACGCCCATCCGGTAGGTCGCCTGGAGCGCGTCCAGCGAGCGGCCGTTCAGTCCTTCGCCGCGTCCGAAGTCCTGGAAGACGCCGGGCGGCACGGTGGGCCGGCCCACCGAGTGGTCGCCCTGGGCGAGGTGCCGGACGAACACCTCGATGGCGCGGCGGATGCCGATGAGGGCCATCGGCTCGCCGGAGTCGTCGAGCACCACCGGCAGATGGGGGTACTCGCGCCGGATCTCGCCCATGATCTCCTCGGCCAGCGCGGGCGCCTCGGCCAGGGCGATCTCGGCGAACCGGTGCACCTGGTGGCGCGGTACGGCGTGCCAGGCGGAACGGGCGGTCAGGGTACGGGAGGCCGTCACGGGTCAGCTCCCCTGGTCGGCCTGCTCGTAGGTGATCAGTGGAGTGTTCGGCTGGTCGGGGGTGGCCTCGAGCAGGGCCACGACGCCGAACGCCGTTCCCACGGCGAGGAGGGCCGCGAGCGCGACCGTCAGGCAGGCGGCGAGCAGTCTGGACATCGCAGGGTTCAGCCTCTCTGTCGGGGAGGGTTCCCCACCCCCACGTGACCGACCACCCCTGTCCGTCGTGACCCAGTCTCGGCACCTCATTGACACTCCGTCAAGGGGCGCTTACGGTTCCCAGCCCTAGGGGGTGGGGACTCCCGCACGCGCACCTTCCCGTACGGCGGACCCGTCAGCGGCCCGCCGACCGAGCCTCTGGAGTGCCCGGATGCGCCGTTCAGTCTCCCCGTTCTCCCTGGTCCTGCTGGGTCTCGGCACCTTCCTCCTGGTGCTGGCGCCCCTGCTCGTCCAGTACGTGCAGCCACGGGCCGCGGTCAATCCCACCGACATCGACACCACCGCCGTCTACACCGGCCGGGGCAGCGTCTTCGACCTGGAGAAGGTCGAGACGGTGCCGGACCAGCGGATCACCGTGACCCAGCGGGTGCGCGGCGACGTCCGGGAGAGCGAGCGCAGCGGCAAGGCGGTGTGGGACGTCATCACGTCCGTCGACACCGACAGGACGCTGCCGGCCGCCGACCCGCACGACGCGCTGTCGTTCACCCCGCACCGCTGGGTGCTGGACCGCCGCACCACCGCGCCGGTCCACTGCTGCGGCGCGAAGCCGCGCATCCAGGGCGAGGCCTACCTCAAGTTCCCCTTCGACGTGCGGAAACGGGCCTACCGGTGGTGGGACAACACCCTCGGCGACACGGTCGTGCTGCGCTACCGGGGCACCGAGAAGGTCCTGGGCCACACCGGCTACCGCTTCACCGGGTCGGTGCCGCCCACCCGCACCGGCACCCGGCTGGTGCCCGGCCGCCTCGTCGGTCTGCCGGGCGGCGGTCAGGTGGCGGCCGAGGAGTGGTACGCCAACCACGGCGTGGAGCTGATCGTGGACCAGCGCACCGGCCGGGTGCTGTACGCGCAGACCGGGCCCCGGCAGACGCTGCGCGCCCCGGGCGGGACCGAGGACAGGGCGGTGCTGCTGGACGCCGAGAAGATCGCGTTCACCGAGGAGACCCAGCGGGCCGCCGTGGAGCAGGCGAAGGACGACGGCGACCGGCTGCGGCTGCTCGGCGAGACCGTGCCGCTCGGCGCGGCGGTGGCGGGCGGTCTGCTCGCCGCGGCCGGTGTCGTCCTCCTGGCGCGCGGCCGGAAAGTGACGGCGCGTCCGGATCCGCTCGCTCCGTCCGCGTGACCCTCACCAAAAGAAGTGACTCACGAGTAAGAAATGCCGGAAATTGTCACGCCGGTGAGTAGCCGTGGGGAACGCCTGGGCGAAAACTGTGCCATCCCCACCCACACACGGACCGTCCACATCCCTACCCAGGACGTCCCGGGGTCCCTTTCAGGACCCCGGCCCCGGGGCCGCCGGCCCCGCCCCACCCCCTGTGCACCACCCCGCGTTCCTCCCCACGCCACTTCACATCGAGACGAGTTGGAGCACCGATGCCCCAGCACGTGCCGTCCTCGCTGCGCACAGCACTCCCCGGCGCGCAGCAGCTCTCCCCGGCGCTCCCCCCACATCCGCGCCGGATCGTCTTCCTCGCCCACCGGGAGCTGGGCAGTCCGTCCGCCGGCGGCTCCGAGCTGCTGGTCGACCGTCTCGCCGACGGTCTGAGCCGGCGGGGCCACGAGGTCACCCTGCTGTGCGGAGGGCCCGCGGCCTTCCGCGACTACCGGGTGGTGTCGGCGGGCGGACCGTACGACCACTACCTGCGCGCCCGTTCCGCGTTCGCCCGGCAGGTCGGCGACTGCGACCTGCTGGTCGAGGTGTGCAACGGCATGCCGTACTTCGCGCCGCTGTGGCACCGCGGGCCCACCCTGTGCCTGGTCAACCATGTGCACACCGACCTGTGGCCGATGCGGTTCGGCGGCCCGCTGGCGCCCGCCGCGCGGCTCGGCCGGAAGCTGGAGCACTGGGCCCTCACCGGGGCGCACCGGCACGGCCTGGTCGTCGCGGTGTCCCCGTCCACGGCGCACGCCCTCCAGCGCATCGGCGTGCCGCGGGAGCGGATCCGCGTGGTGCACAACGGGGTCGCCGAGCCGGGCCCGCGCACCGAACGCTCCCCCGAACCGCTCTTCGTGGCGGTGGGCCGGCTCGTCGAGTACAAGCGGATCGACCTGCTGCTGCGGCTGTGGGAACGGGTGCGGCCGGTCACCGGCGGCACCCTGGTGATCGTCGGCGACGGGCCCGAACGGGAGCGTCTCGAGCGGCTCGCAGGACCCCGGGTCCGCTTCACCGGGCATGTCTCCGAGACCGAGAAGCACCGGCTGCTGTGCGCGGCCTGGCTGCTGCTGCATCCCTCCGCCGTGGAGGGCTGGGGTCTCGTCGTCACCGAGGCGGCGGCCCGTCAGACCCCGGCGATCGCCTTCGACGTGCCCGGACTGCGCGACTCCGTGCGGGACGGCGAGACGGGGGTGCTCGCCCGCGGCGAGTCCTCCTTCGCCGCCGCGTGGATCTCCCTCACCCTGGCCGCGGACCGGCGCGCCCACATGGGCAAGGCGGCACGGGACGTCGCCGCCCGCTACCGGTGGGAGCACACCGTGCGCCAGTTCCGGGCCGTCGCCCGGGAGGCCGCACGGTGACGCGGTCCCGCCCTCCGTACGACGACCCCTCCCTGCGGCGCTCCCTCGCGCTGTTCCGCGCCTTCCTGCGCGAGCAGGACGACCCGGACGCCTGCTACGCCCTCCTCGCCCGTGACGCCGTCGACCAGGTGGAGGCGTACGACGGGCCGGTGGCCGGGCGGGTCGTCGCGGACGTCGGCGGCGGCAGCGGGTACTTCACCCGCGAGTTCCGCGCCCGGGGCGCGCTGGCCTGCCTGTTCGAGCCCGACGCGCGGGAGCTGGGCGAGAAGCCGCCCGAGGGCGCGGTGCTCGCGGACGGCTATCTGCTGCCGCTCGCCGACGGGGCCGCGGACGTCACGTTCTCCTCCAACGTGCTGGAGCACGTGGCCGATCCGCGGACCTTCCTCAGCGAGCTGGTGCGGGTGACCCGGCCGGGCGGGCTGATCTACGTGTCGTTCACCAACTGGCTGTCCCCGTGGGGCGGTCACGAGTGGGCGCCCTGGCACTACCTGGGCGCCGGGCGGGCCCGTGCCCGTCACGAGCGCCGTACCGGCCGGCCCGCGAAGCACACCCTCGGCGAGAACCTGTTCGCCGTGCACGTCGGCCCCACCCTGCGCCAGGTGCGCGGCCGCGACGACGTGCGGATCGTCTCCGCCCGCTCCCGCTACTGGCCCTTCCTGACGGAGACCGTGGTGAAGGTGCCCGGTCTCCGCGAGTTCGCCACCTGGAACCTCCTCCTCATCCTCCGGCGGTGTCCCGCATGACGACCACGGTCCAGGCTCCCCCTCCCGCCGCCGTCCCGGCCGGCCCCACGGCGGCGGGACCGCCACGCGGCCCGCGCTCGCGCCGCTGGCTGCTCGGCTTCTGGGCGGTGGTGTTCGTCCTGCTCGTGGCCGTCCGGCCGGGACGGCAGACCTTCGACACCAAGCTCGGCGTCACCGTCGACCCGGGCCGGTTCCTGGCCGACCTGGGCCAGCTGTGGCAGAGCCGCGGCTCGTTCGGCGGGATCGCCGACCAGTACACCGGCTATCTGTGGCCGATGCTGCCGTACTACTGGCTGGCCGACCTGGTGCGGCTGCCGGTGTGGCTGGCGGAGCGGCTGTGGATGTCGCTGATCGTGACGGTGGCGTTCTGGGGCGCGCTGCGGCTGGCGGAGCGGCTGCGCGTCGGCGGCGGGGCGTCCCGGACGGTCGCGGCGGCGGCGTACGCGCTGTGGCCGGTGTTCACCACGGTCGTCGGCTCCACCTCGGCCGCCGCGCTGCCCGGCGCCCTGCTGCCGTGGGTGCTGCTGCCGCTGGCGGACCAGCGGTACGCGGCCCGGGTCGCGGCGCTGCGGTCGGCGCTGCTGGTGCCGTTCATGGGCGGCGTCAACGCGGCCTCCACACTGGCGTCGCTGCTGCCGGTCGGGCTGTATCTGCTGTCCCGCCCGCCGGGACCGCGGAAGTGGAAGCTGATCGCGTGGTGGGCGCCCGCGGTGGCGGTGGCGACCGCCTGGTGGTGGATCCCGCTGCTGCTGCTCGGCGTCCACGGGGAGAACTTCCTCCCCTACATCGAGACCGCGCGCACCACCACCGACACGATGGCGGCGACGGAGGCGCTGCGCGGCGCCGGGAACTGGGTGGCGTATCTGCACTTCGGCGAGCCGTGGCTGCCGGCCGGCTGGGCGGTGGCGTCCTCGGCGGCCGTGATCGTCTGCTCGGCGTGCGCGGCGGGCCTCGGACTGGCGGGCCTGGCCCGGCGGGACATGCCGGAGCGGCGCTGGCTGGTGCTGACGGTGCTGGCCGCGGCGCTGGTGCTGCTCGCCGGGTACGGCGGTGCGTCCGGCGGGCCGTTCCACGGGACGGTGCAGGACTGGCTGGACGGGTGGCTGTCGCCGTTCCGGAACGTCTACAAGTTCCAGACGGGCCTGGCGCTGGCCCTCGTGCTCGGTCTGGCGCACCTCGCCGGGCGGGGCGTGCCGGGCCGGGGGGCGCGGCGGCGGCCGGGGACGCGGACGGCCGCGCTGCTCGCGGCGGTGCTGGTGCTGCCGGGGCTGGCCTGGCCGTACGTCGGCGGCAAGGTGCTCGGCCCCGGCTCGTTCCAGGAGATCCCCGCGTACTGGCGGGCGACCGCCGACTGGCTGGAGAAGAACTCACCGGACGCGCGCGCCCTGGTGGTGCCGGCGACCGCGCACGGCATCCACACCTGGGGATCGACCATCGACCAGCCGCTCGACGTGGTCGCCGCCTCCCCGTGGGCGCAGCGCGACTACGTGCCGTTCGGCACGCCCGGCAACCGGCGGGCCCTGGACGCGGTGGAGCAGGCGCTGCTGACCGGCGGTGAAGTGCCCGGTCTCGCCGACTACTTGAGCCGGGCGGGCGTGCACTACGTCGTCGTCCGCAACGACCTCGACCCGGACCAGCTCGGCCAGGTGCCCACGGCGACGGTGAAGCGCGCCCTGGAGCAGTCCGGGTACGAGCGGGTCCAGGGCCTGGGTCCCGTGACGACCGGCGGGGTCATCGCCCCGGGCACCCCGCTCCAGGTGGAGGGCCTGTACCCGCGGCAGCGCGCGGTGGAGATCTACCGCCCGGCCGGGGCGGACGTGCCCCGGCCGGGCCCGGCGGAGCTGCTGCCGGTGGCCGACACGGCCGTGGTGTCCGGCGGTCCCGAATCGCTGCTGCCGCTGGCGGAGGAGCTGCGCGGCCGGCCCGCCGTGCTGACCGGCGACGCGCATCCGGGGCTGGGCGCCCCGGCGGTGCAGGTGACCGGCGACGGGCTGCGCCGCGCGGACACCCGGTTCGGGCTGGTCAACTCGAACACCTCGTACACGTACACGCCCGACGAGCGCAACGCGCCGGACGCCGCCCAGGAGCCGGGCGAGCGGCCCCGGCAGATCCTCCCCGTCGAGGGCGAGGAGCACCAGACGGTGGCCGAACTGCGCGGCGCACGCGAGGTGTCGGCGTCCTCCTACGGCAACTGGCTGTTCCATCTGCCGCAGTACGACCCGGTGCACGCCTTCGACGGCGACCCGGCGACCGGCTGGGCGGAGGGCGCCGACGACACCCCGGACGGGCAGTGGCTGCGGATCGCCTTCGACGGCCGCTACGACATGCCGGACGCCCTCCGCGTCACCCCGCTCCCCCAGAACGGGGTGCGGGCGGCGCCGACCGAGGTGCGGGTGGAGACGGAGAACGGCTCCGCGACCTCGTTCCTGCGCGTCGACGGCGAGCGGGAGCGGATCGACGCGCCGGCCGGCCCGACCCGCTGGATGAAACTGACGATCGTCGGCTCCACCGTCCCGCGCCCCGGTGTCACCGGCGCCGGCTTCTCCGAGGTGGAGCTGCCCGGCGTGCGAGTGACGCGGCTGCTGCGGCTGCCCGAGGACGGCGAGGACACCACGGCGTCCGCGCGGATCGTGTCGCTGCACCGGGCCGCCGACCCCACCGGACTGTCCCTCGCGGGCAGCGAGTCCGGGCTGCGCCGGATCGTCGGCGCCGTCCAGGCCGGGACGTACGCGGTGCGGGCGAGCGCGGTGGCGGTGCCGGGCGAGGCGCTGGACCGGCTGCTGTACGAGGTGGCGCCCCAGCAGCGGCGGAGGATCGTCGCGACGGCGGACTCCACGGCACGGCTGGGCGCGGGCCTGTCCGCGCGGAACCTCACCGACGGGGACCTGACCACCGCGTGGATCGCGGGCGACGAACCGACCGTCCGGCTGAGCTGGCCGGGGAAGCGGCGGATCGGCGAACTGGTGCTGGCGCCCGCCGGCGGGCTGTCCGCGCGGGCCGCCGAGGTGCGGATCACCTCCCCGGCCGGCGCGGTGGTGGCGGGCGTCGACGACAACGGCTGGGTGCGGTTCCCGCCGATGACCACCGACCGCCTCGACATCACGGTCACCCGCACCGCCCCGCTCACCGTGCACAACCCGGCGGTGGGCGAGGACCTCCAGCTCCCGGTGGGGCTGACGGAGGCGTACGTCCCGGCGCTGGACGACCTCCGCACCCCCCAGCCGGAGGGCGACCCCGCGTTCTCGCTGGGGTGCGGCAGGGGCCCCGTGCTGACGGTGGACGGCGAGCGCTACGACACCTCCGTACGCGGCACCGTGCGGGACCTGGTGGAGCGGCGGCCCGTCGAGGTGACGCCGTGCCGCGACGGGCGGACCGTCCCCGGGCTGGACCTTTCCGCGGGACCGCACGAGATCGAGGCCGGCGACGCGGGCCCGCTCACCACCACCGAGGTGACGCTGGCCCTGGGCGCCGTTCCGGAACGCGCGGCCACCGGGCGCGACCTGCGGGTACGGGACTGGCTGGGCGACCGCCGCGAGGTGCTCGTCGGGCCCGGCGCCGCCTCCTACCTGACGACGCACGAGAACCACAACGACGGCTGGAAGGCCACCCTCGACGGCGAGGAGCTGACCCCGCTGCGGCTGGACGGCTGGCAGCAGGGCTGGCTCGTCCCGGCGGGCGAGGGCGGCACGGTGAAGCTCTCCTACGGGCCCGCCACGACGTACGACGCCGCGCTGATCGCGAGCGGCGCCGGGATCGTGGCGCTGGCGGGCCTGCTGCTGTGGCGCCGCCGGGCGGAGAACCCGGACGGCCCGCCGCCGGCGCCGCCCGCCCCGGGCGTGTGGCTGGGCGCGGTCGCGGTGACGTTGACGGGCGTGGTGATCGCGGGCTGGTGGGCCCTGCTGGTCCCGGCCCTGGCGCTGCTCGCCCGGCGCCGGCGGTCCCTGCTGCCCCCGGTGGCCTTCACGACCCTCACGGGAGCGGGCCTCGCGGCGGCGGTGGGCGCGGGAGGGGCGGTGACCGCGGGCGAGGGGGCGTTCGGACACATGGCCCAGGTGCTGGCCCTGACCGGCCTGTTCGCGGCGCTGGTGACCCTGGGCGCGGGCCGGGAGCGGGACGACGCGCCCGCCGGAGGGGAGCCGGGACCGGGTGAGGAGGACGCCGGGCTTCCCCCGGCCGGCGGCCCGGAGGACACGGCGGCCCTGCCCGCGGGGGCGCGTCCCGCCCCCGGCTCCCGGCCGGCAGCCCCGCGTCCCCCCGCGGCCCGGGTACGCCCGTTCCTGCCGCCGCTCCCGTCACGGGGCGAACCGGGACGACGCGGACCCGCCGGCCCGGGGACCGCAGGCCCCACGCCTCCCGGCGCGGGAGGCCCCGCATGAGCGCGCACGCCCGTCCGGGCGGCCCCGCCCGCATCCCCTTCCCCGTCGTCGACGAGATCTCCCGGCACTGTCTCCGGCACGAGGAACCGGAGACCGTCCACATCGAGGTGCACCTGCCCGGTGAGGTGGATCCGGGACGGCTGCGCAAGGCGTTCGGCGAGGCGTTGCGGCGGCATCCGAGGAGCCTGGTGCGGGAGGCTTCCGGGCCCTGGTACCGGCGTCGCTACACATGGGAGCCGACCGACGGGCCGGACGCGGAGCCCGTGAGCTTCCCGGTGCCGGGACCGCACGCCCTGCGGGACGCCCGTACGCGGGCGCTGCGCGCGGCGCCCCCGCTCACCGTGTCGCCGCCGGTCCGGCTGGAAGCCGTGCGCGGGGAGGCGGAGGGCACCGTCCTGGTCCTCACCGTCAACCACACCGCGATGGACGGCCCCTCCTGTCTGCGCGTGCTGGCCACCGCCGCCGAGCTGTACGGCGGCCGGGACAACGAGCCGGCCGCCCCGCCCGTCCGTCCGCACGACGCGCCGCCCGTCCCGCCGGACACCCCGTCCCCGTGGACGAGGCCCGCCCGGGTGGCACGCGGCGCGCCCGGACCGGCGCCCGGCAACGGGCTGATCGTCACGGAGCTGCCGCTGCCGCGCCGTCCGAAGGACGCCCCGTACACGGTGAACGACCAGCTGATGGCGGCCACCGCGCTGACCGTGGCGCACTGGAACCGGGAGCGCGGCGCGCGGGTCCGTCCGCTGCGGATCACCATGCCGGTGGACGACCGGCCCCGGGACAGCGGCATGCCGATCGGCAACGGCACCCGGCTGGTCGACGTGGTCTTCGCGCCGGAGGAGCTGGACGCGGACGCGGTGCCGGAGCTGCTGCGCCGTACCGCCCTGCGCACCCGCGCCCTCAAAGCCCTCCCCCGGCCCCAGCTCGGGCACGGCGCGGCGCTGCTGACCGCTCCGTGGGCGCCGGTCGCCTGCCGGGCCGCGCTGACCCGGGCGCTGCGCCGGGCGGCGGCGCCGTGGACGTCGACCACGCTGCTCAGCAACATCGGACGCGTCCCGTACCCGCTGGACTTCGGGGAGGACGCGGGCCGGGCGCGGGCCGTGTGGTTCTCGGCGCCCGCCCGGATGCCGCGCGGGCTGACCTTCACCACCGCGTCCACGGCGGGCCGGCTGCATCTGGCGCTGCGCTGGTCGGGCGGGCTGCTCGGGGACGGCGACGGCGCGCATCTGCGCGAGCTGTTCGCGCACCATCTGCGGACCACGGAGGCGACCTGAGTGTCCACCACCGCATCCCCGGCCACCCCGCCCCCGCCCCCCGGGCTGCGTGACTTCTACGAGAACCCGGCCGTGCCCGTCGCCTCGGGCCCGTCCCGGAGTCTGCGCCAGGCCCGCATGCTGGCCCGCGCGCTGGGCCCGGCCGGCGCCTCGGGTCCGCGCACGGTCCTGGACATCGGCTGCGGCGACGGCACCGCGGCCGCCACCGCCGCCCCGCTGCTGCGCGGCCACCGGCTGATCGGCGTCGACTGGTCGCAGGACGCCCTCACCCGGGCGCGCACCCGGCTGCCGTACGCGGTGCGCGGCGAACTCGGCGGCGGAGGGCTGCCGTTCGCGTCGGGGTCGGCGGACGCGGTGCTGTTCAGCGAGGTGCTGGAGCATCTGGTCGACCCGGACGCGGCGCTCGACGAGATCCGCCGGGTGCTGCGGCCGGGCGGTCATCTCATGCTCTCCACGCCGAACCTGGCCGCCTGGTACAACCGCGCCCTGCTGCTCGCCGGGGTGCAGCCGGTGTTCTCCGAGGTGAGCCTGCGCTCCATCCACGGACGGCCGGGCGCGGAGGTCGTGGGGCATCTGCGGCTGTACACGGCCCGCGCGCTGCGGGAGTTCGTCGCCGCGTCCGGCTTCACCGTCGTGACGCTGGAGGGGGCGCCGTTCCACGGGGTGCCGCGGGTGCTGCGGCCGCTGGACCGGCTGGCCTGCGGGGCGCCGTCGCTCGCGTCGATCCTGCTGCTGCACGCGCGGCGGGCGTGAGGGGGGCGGGGGGAGATGTGGTGGGGAGTGGGCGCGGCGCTGCTGGCGAACGTCCTGTACAGCGCGGGGTTCGTGCTGGAGAAGCGGGCGCTGGGCGCGCTGCCCGAGGTGACGGTGCGCCGGCCGGCCCGGCTGCTGCGGCTGGTGCTGGGCAGCCCGCTGTGGATCGGCGGCTCACTGGCCCTCGCGGCCGGGTTCGCCGCGCAGCTCGCCGTGTACCGCACGCTGCCGATCGCCGCCGCGCAGGGCCTGTTCGTCTCCGGCCTGGTGCTGCTGGTGCTGCTGTCGGCGCGGCTGCTGGGCGAGGAGACCAGCGGCCGGGAGCGGTACGCGCTCGGTGCGATCCTGCTGGCGCTGCTGATGGTGGTGCTGTCGCTGCGGGAGAGCGGCGCGGACGCCGACACCGTGGGCCGGGACGCGCCGTACCCGCTGATCCTGCTGGTGTGCGTGCCGGCGCTGGCGGCCGGGGTGTGGCTGTACTCGTCCGCCGAGCGCAACGCCCGCCACCGGCACCGGCTGCCCACCACCGGCGTGGAGTACGGCGTGGCCGTGGGCCTGCTCTACGGGGTCAGCTCGCTCGCCGTGAAGGGCGTGTCGAGCCACCTCACGACCAGCGGCGTCGGCGCGTCGGCCGTCGCGCTGCTGCGCTCCCCGTACCCGTATCTGCTGCTGTTCACCGGGGCGTTCGGGCTGGTGATGTCGCAGGCGGCGCTGCAGCGCTGCCGGGCCTCGCTGATCGTTCCGGTGTGCACGACCGTGACGTGCCTGTTCACGGCGGTGCTCGGCACGCTGTCGTTCGGCGAGGAACTGCCGGACGAGCCGCTGCGGCTGGCGCTGCGCGTGCTCGGCACCGTCCTCGCGGTGACCGTGCTGCTCGCCATGCCCAAGCACGACACCGCGCCCCGATCCCCCGCCACACCGAGGAGTTGACGACACCGTGAAGCCCGACGACCCGCTGCTGAGGATTCTCGCCTGCCCGCTCGACAAGGGGCCGCTGCACCTGCTCACCGCGGACGACGGGGAGGGGGAGGCGCTCTACAACCCGCGGCTGCGCCGCCGTTACCCGGTCGTCGACGGCGTCCCGCAGCTGCTGCCGTCGTCCGGGGAGCAGGTGCCGGAGGAGGAGCACGAGCGGCTGCTGGCCCGCGCGGCCGGGGCCCCGGGGACGGCGCCGTGACGGGGCGGCGCACGCTCGCGGCGCGGGCGGCGTCGGCGCTGCCCGCGCGCGTGGTGGCGGCGGCGGCCCGCGCGGTCTACCCGCGCTTCGAGCCCGAGCTGGCCCGCCTCTCCGACCTGTGCCCGCCGGGCTGCGACACGGCCGTGGACGTCGGCGCCTGGTACGGCCCGTGGACGCACCGGCTGGCCCGGCACGCCCGCCGGGTGGTCACCCTGGAACCGGTACCGCGCCTGGCCCGGCTGCTGGGCGCCACCGCCCCGCCGAACGTGCGGGTGATCCGCGCGGCCGCCTCCGACCGGCCGGGCGTGGCCCGGCTGTGGCTGCCGGACGACGACGCCGGCGCCCAGGGCGTGTCCTCACTGGTCCGCCGGGACATCCACGGCCACGCCCTGGACGTCACCTGTGTCGCCCTGGACGACCTGGGGCTGCGCGACGTCGGCTTCCTGAAGATCGACGTGGACGGCAACGAGCCGGCGGTGCTGCGCGGGGCGACCGGCATCCTCGCCCGCGACCGGCCGGCCCTGTTCGTCGAGCTGGAGTCGCGGATCCAGCCGATCGCCCCGGTGGTGACGTATCTGTCCCTGCTGGGCTACGACGGCTGGGTGCTGCCCGCCGGCACGTGGATCCCGCTGTCCCGCTTCCCGCTGGAGGCGCACCAGGAGCGCACCGCGTACGTCGCCACGCACGGGCTGCTGCGCCGGATCCTGCCGTACGAGCGGCTGCGCGGCCCGCGCTACGTCAACTCGGTGCTGTTCCTCCCGGACGGCCGCCGCCCGGGAGAGCGTCCGGTGGGCGACGATGGGTCCCGTGCCCACCGGACGACGCCCACCTGAACCGTTCACCCCGTTCCACTTCCAGCTGGTGCTGCTGCGGCGCATGGCCGACCACAACCCCGGCCTGGTGGAGGACGCCCGGCGCGCACTGGGCGCGTCCCTCGCCGACATGCGGGAGGCCAACCGGCGCTGGCAGGCGATGGTCCGCTCGCCGCGCCCCCGCCCGGCGCTGTCCCGGTACCGCTCGGTGCTCGGCCCCCCGGAGTCGCGGACCCCGCGCCGGGTCGGCGACCTGGACTGCGAGGCATGGCGGTGGCCCCTGCCGCTCTGGCCGGACCTGCGTTTCGAGGTGCTGACCCCGGCGGGCGGGGGCGCGGTGTGGAACGAGTGGCTGGTCCGCGCGCCCGGCGCGCCCGCGCCCGCGCTGCGCACGCTGGAGGACCTCACACCCTGGTCGTGCACGGTGGACGAGGTGGCCCGCGCCTTCGCCCCGGCCCGCCCGCTGGAGGGCTCGGCGCCCACCCGGTGGGGGCTGGCCTTCACCGCCCCGGACGCGGAGGGCCGGCGTCACGCGGTGGTCGCGGAGTTCACCTGGGGGCTGCTCCAGCGGACGGCCGCCGGCGGCCCGCCGCCTCGGTGATCCGTTCCACGACGACCGGCAGCGACTCGGGGTGCAGCCACAGGAACAGGTTCGGCTCGACCAGCTCCAGCTCCATCACCCGGGGCCGCCCGTCGTCGCCGTCCACCAGGTCCACCCGCGCGTACAGCAGCTCGGGCGCCCCGGGCACGGCGGCCAACGCGGCCTGGGCGACGGCGAGTTCGTCCGCCGTAGGGGTCCAGCCGGTCAGCCCGGGGTGGGCCGTCTTCCGCTGGTCGTAGGGGGTGCCGGGAGCGAGGACGGGCCCCTTCCTGCTGGCGTGCAGCAGTGTCCCGCCGAAGAACTGCAGTGCCCGCTCCCCGCCGCTGTCGATGGCCCGCACGTACGGCTGCACCATCGCCGTGAACCCGTCGTCGTGCAGACGCCGCACATGCCGTACGGCGGTGTCGTGCTCGTCGGGGGTGTAGCGGGCGGCGAACCGGGCGCCGGCGCCGGAGGCCGGCTTGACCACGAACTCGTGGCCGCCCGGGAGTTCCACGGCGTCCCCGGGCGCCAGGTACCGCGTCTCCACCACGGGCGCCCCGGCCGCGGCCAGGTCCGCGAGGTAGTGCTTGTCGGTGTTCCAGCGCACCACGTCCGCCGGATTGGCGAGCCGGGTCAGCGCGCCGCACCGCTCCGCCCACGCGGTGAACTCGGCCGCCCGCCAGCTGTAGTCCCAGGTGGAGCGGATCACGGCGAGGTCGAAGCGGGCCCAGTCGACTCCGGCGTCGTCCCACACCTCGGCGGACGCCTCCGCCCCGGCCTCGTTCAACGCCCGCACCAGCACCGGCAGATCCCGGTCCTCGGCCACGTCGGGCCCGTCCGCACAGGTCACCAGCGCGACTCGCACCACGCCGCCTCACCCCTCCCACGACCGCCTCGGCTCCGGAAGGAGGCTAACAACCACGGGCGGGCCGGGACCGTCAGCGGTCCTCCTCCGGGTCCCAGTCGAGAAGGCGGACCTTGGCGACCGTGCGGACGTGGCGGCGCATCGCGGCGGCGGCCTGGCGGGGGCGGCCGTCGGCGACCGCGTCGAGGATCGCCTGGTGCTGGGCGAGGGAGCGGTGGGGGCGGCCGGGCTGGCGCAGCGACTCGGTGCGGCTCTCGGCGATCTGCTCCGCGATGGAGCGCATGAACTCCGCGAGCAGGGCGCTGTGCGCGGCCGCCGTCACCGCCGCGTGGAACCGGCGGTCGCCCTCCACGCCCGCGCCGCCCGCCTCGATCTCCTCGGCCATGTGCGCGAGCGCGGACCGCATCGCGGCCAGGTCGTCGTCCGTGCGCCGCTCGGCGGCCAGTTCGGCGAGCTTGGTCTCCAGGGCCTCCCGCGCCTCCAGCACGTCGGGCAGCCGCCGGCGCCGCTCCACCATCCGCTCGACCGGCTCGACGTCGAGGCTGTCGCGGACCAGATAGGTACCGCCGCCGTGCCGGGCCTCGACCAGCCCCTGCACCTCGAGCACGACGATCGCCTGCTTCACCGAGGCGCGGCTCACGCCGAGCCGCTGGGCCAGGTCGCGCTCCGGCGGCAGACGGTCCCCGGCGCGCAGGCCGCCCTCGGCGACGTACTGGCGCAGCCGGTCCAGCACCTGTTCGTACAGGCGCTGTTTGGCCATCGGGCGCAGGGCGTCGGTCACGGCGGTCCCCCTCTCGCCGGGAGACTAGCACCGGGGCACCGCGAGTGGCCGAGTGGCTGAGCCAATTCCTGCGCGACCCCTTGACGCGCCTCCATGCGGGCCGCACGCTGTGCGACCGAACGGACCACGCCATTCCGGCGCCATAAGTGGTTCAGCCACTCAGCCACTCGGGAGCCCGCATGTCCCCCGAACTCCTCTCCGTCCTCGTCCTCGCGGTGGTGTTCGTCATCGCCACCACCCGCTCCGTGAACATGGGGGCGCTCGCCTTCGCCGCCGCCTTCGGGGTCGGCACCCTCGTCGCCGGCCTCGACGCGGACGGCGTCTTCGCCGGCTTCCCCGGTGACCTGTTCGTCGTCCTGGTCGGCGTCACCTATCTGTTCGCCCTGGCCCGCGCCAACGGCACCACCGACTGGCTGGTGCACGCGGCCGTGCGGATGGTGCGGGGGCGGGTGGCGCTGATCCCCTGGGTGATGTTCGCCCTGACCGGCGCGCTCACCGCGATCGGCGCGGTCAGCCCGGCCGCGGTCGCGATCGTCGCGCCGATCGCGCTGAGCTTCGCCGTCCGGTACGGCATCAGCCCGCTGCTGATGGGCGCGATGGTGGTGCACGGCGCCCAGGCCGGCGGCTTCTCGCCGATCAGCATCTACGGCTCGATCGTCAACGGCATCGTCGAGCGCGAGAAGCTCCCCGGCAGCGAGATCACCCTGTTCCTGGCCTCCCTGCTGGCGAACCTGGTCATCGCCGCGGTGGTGTTCGCCGTGTGCGGCGGGCCGAAGCTGTGGCGGCAGGGGACGGTCGCGGAGCCGGTCGCCCCCTCGGCGAAGGAGGACGACGAGCCGGGCGGCGGCGGAGGCAATGGCACCCGAGGCACCGGAGGCAGTGGCGGCGGCGGAGGCACCCGTACCGCCCCCGTCTCCACGCTCAGCCGCACCGACGCCCCGGCCGTCGCCGTCCCGCTCACCGCCCCGGTGACCGCCACCCTGGTCTGCCTGGCCGCCCTCGTCGTCGCCGTCCTCGGCTTCGACCTGGACGCGGGCCTCACCGCCATCACCCTCGCGGTCCTGCTGAGCACCGTCTGGCCGGCCGACAGCCGCCGCGCGGTCACCGAGATCGCCTGGCCGACAGTCCTGCTGATCTGCGGCGTGCTCACCTACGTCGGCGTGCTGGACGAGATGGGCACCATCACCTGGGCCGGCGAGGGCGTCGGCGGCATCGGCGTCCCGCTGCTCGCGGCGGTGCTGCTCTGCTACATCGGCGCGATCGTGTCCGCGTTCGCCTCCTCGGTCGGCATCATGGGCGCGCTGATCCCGCTCGCCGTGCCGTTCCTGGCGCAGGGCGAGATCGGCGCCGTCGGGATGGTCACCGCGCTCGCGGTGTCGGCGACGGTGGTGGACGTCAGCCCCTTCTCCACCAACGGCGCCCTGGTCCTCGCGGCCGCCCCGGACGTCGACCGCGAGCGGTTCTTCCGACAGCTCATGACCTACGGCGGGATCGTCGTCGCGGCGGTCCCGGCGGTGGTGTGGCTGGTGATGGTGGTACCCGGCTGGGGGTAGGACACCCGACGCAGCCACGACAACGACGACAGCGACGACAGCGACGACAGCGACCCAAGGAGTACGACGCGTGTCCTCTCTCTTCCCGGCCCTCACCGACGGCCCGGCCGGCGGCTCCCCCGGCCGTCCCGCCCTGCGCTTCGGCGAGCGCGCACTGACGTACGGGGAACTCGCCGCCGCATCCGGCGCGGTGGCCGGGGACCTCAAGGGGGTGCGCACGGCCGCCGTGTGGGCCACGCCGACCCTGGAGACCGCCGTCGCGGTCACCGCCGCGCTGCTCGCCGGGGTGGTCGTGGTCCCGCTCAACCCGAGGTCGGGCGAGCGGGAGCTGGGCCACATCCTCGGCGACAGCGCCCCCGACGTGCTCCTCGCCGCGCCCGGCGTCCCGCTGCCCGACGCACCGGCCGCCCTGCCCCGCGTCGACGTGGACCCGGCCCGCGGCGCCGGCCGGGGCTCCGTGCCCGACGACCGGGAGCGCGACCCGGAGGACCCCGCCCTGATCGTCTACACCTCCGGCACCACCGGCCCGCCCAAGGGCGCGGTCATCCCCCGCCGTTCGATCGCCTCGACGTTGGACGCCCTCGCCGACGCCTGGCGGTGGACCGCCGCCGACGTGCTGGTGCACGGCCTGCCGCTGTTCCATGTGCACGGCCTGGTCCTCGGCACGCTGGGCCCGCTGCGCCGCGGCGGCGCGGTGCGCCATCTGGGCCGGTTCACCACCGAGGGCGTGGCCCGCGAGCTGAACTCCGGCGCGACCATGCTGTTCGGCGTGCCGACGATGTACCACCGCATCGCGGAGGCGCTGCCCGCCGAACCGGACCTGGTGCGGGCGCTGTCCGGCGCCCGGCTGCTGGTGTCGGGGTCGGCCGCGCTGCCGGTGCACGACCACGAGCGGATCACGGCGGCGACCGGCGCCCGGGTCGTCGAGCGGTACGGCATGACGGAGACGCTGATGAACACCAGCGTCCGCGTCGACGGCGAGACCCGCCCCGGCTCGGTCGGCGTGCCGCTGCCCGGCGTCGAACTGCGGCTGGTCGAGGAGGACGGCACCCCGGTGACGTCGTACGACGGCGAGACCGTGGGCGAAATCCAGGTGCGCGGGCCGAACCTGTTCACCGAGTACCTCAACCGGCCCGACGCCACGGCGGAGGCGTTCACCGCGGACGGCTGGTTCCGCACCGGCGACATGGCGGTCCGCGACCCCGGCGGCGACGTCCGCATCGTCGGCCGCAAGGCGACCGACCTCATCAAGAGCGGCGGCTACAAGATCGGCGCGGGCGAGATCGAGAACGCGCTGCTGGAACACCCGGGCGTGAAGGAGGCGGCCGTCACCGGGGAGCCGGACGCCGACCTGGGCGAGCGGATCGTGGCGTGGGTGGTGCCGGCCGACCCGCAGTCCCCGCCCGGCCTGGAGGAGCTGGCCGGCCATGTGGCCGCGCGCCTCGCCCCGCACAAGCGGCCCCGGGCCGTCCGCCACCTCGACGTGCTGCCCCGCAACGACATGGGCAAGATCATGAAGCGGGCGCTGACGCATGGCTGACCGCCCGCCGGCCCGCGAGGCCCTCGCCCTGGTCACGGACACGTTCACCGAACTGCCGTACCCGGCGCGGACACCGGCGCCGGACGGCCCGCTCGGCTGGCCCGGCTACGACGAGGCCCGCGCCCGCGCCGCCGCACGCACCGGCGAGGACGAGTCCGTGGTCTGCGGGGTCGCGGACGTCGAGGGCACCCCGGCCGTGCTGATCGCGTTCGAGTTCGGCTTCCTCGGCGGCTCCCTCGGCGAGGGCACCGGCGACCGCCTGGAGGCCGCGTACGCGCACGCCGTCGCGCACCGGCTGCCCTTGGTGTCCCTGGTCGCCACCGGCGGCAGCCGGATGCAGGAGGGCATGCTCGCCCTGACCCAGCTCCAGCGGGTGGCGCGCGCGTCGGCACGGGCCCGGGAGGCGCGGCTGCCCCAGATAGCCGTCCTGCGGGACCCCACGACCGGCGGCGGCTGGGCCACCCTGGGCGCGGGAGCGGACGTGGTACTCGCCCTCCCCGGCGCGCAGGTCGGCTTCGCCGGCTCCCGGGTCCGCCCGCCGGACGCCGACCCGACCGCGTACACGGCCGAGGCGCAGGTCGCGGCGGGCGCGGCGGACGCGCTGGTCCCCCCGGAGGAGCTGCGCACCACCCTGGGCCGCTGGCTGCGCCTGCTGACCCGCCCCTCCGCCGACCCGGCCCCGCCGCCGCACGCCCTCGGCGCACCGGACCTCCCGGCCACCGGCTGGGACGCGGTCCGCCGCGCCCGCTCACCGCACCGTCCGCGCGCCGCCGCCTACCTGGACGCCTACTTCACCTCGCGCGTCACGCTCTCCGGCGACCGCTGCGGCGGCGCCGACCCCGGCGGCATGCTCTGCGGCTTCGGCGACCACGAGGGCCGTACCGTCGCCTACGCGGCCCAGACAGGCACGGCCACCCGTCCCGCCGGCTACCGCACGGCCGCCCGCCTGGTCCGTCTCGCCGACCGCCTCGGCATCCCGGTGCTGACCCTGGTGGACACCCCGGGCGCGGCCAACGACGCGGAGGCGGAACGGCAGGGCGCGGGGGCGGCCATCGCGGACCTGTTCTCCGCCGTCGCCGCCGCGCGCACACCGCTGACCACCCTGGTCATCGGCGAGGGCGGCTCCGGCGGCGCACTGGCGCCGGCCGCGCCGGGCAACACATGGGCCACCCCGGACAGCTACTTCTCGGTGATCGCCCCGGAACTGGCGGCGGCGATCCTGAAACGCCCGCCGTCCGCCGTGGAGTCCACGGCGGACGGTCTCCGCATCCGGCCCCAGGACCTGGTGGAGCTGGGGGTGGTGCGGGGCATCGTGGGACCGGGCCCGGAGGGCGCCTAGGCGGCCGCCTCCTGCCCGGTCACCTCGGTCTCACCGGGCAGGGGCTTCCCGGTCTTGTTCTTCACGAGCTCCACGCGGTCGACGAACAACTGGAAGAGCAGCTGGCTGGGGCCGAGTTCGCGGCCCTTACGGGTGGTGTTCCCCTGTGCGATGCCGATGCTGTAGGGCTCCGTGTGCTCCGCCTTGACGCCGATGTACCCGGGCAGCGTCCCCTCGTTCTGGCTCGCCGCCTTGAACGGCGAGTCGCCCTCCTGAGCCTTACGGATCAGGTCGGTCTTGTACCCGGGGCCGAGGGCCATGTACTCCGGTGTGAAGAGCAGTTCGTGGGCGCCCGGTTTCAGGACGAACTTGAGCTGGACCTCGCTGTAGTAACGGTCCGCCTGCCCCTGGTCGCCGAGATGGGCTCCCACCGTGAGACCGGTGTAGGACTTCTTGAGTCCCGCCGACGTTCCGGTCCCCTCGCTGACGTACTCCGTGAGCGCCGCGCGTGCTTCGGCGTCGCCCCAGTAGGTCAGAATGCTCTCGGCCTCGGCCCACGACATGGAGCGGTAGAGCTCCAGCTGCCCGGCCTCCGGGTCCTTGGCCGCCAGCTCCCGCAGGAGCGCGGGGCCCGTCTCCGTGACGATCTGGTCCATCGTGCGTTTCTCGCCGGACGCCCCTTTGCCGCCCGACGCGCCCTTGCCCTTCTTGCCCTTCTGGGCAGGCCCGGTCCTCATGGCGGCTCGCTTGCCCGCGGACGCCGAGTCCTTGCCGCCCACCCCGGCCTTGTCCTCCCAGTACTCGACCGTCAGATGCTCCTGCGGGTTGCCGGCCCGCTGCACGACGGCCGCACCGCCCGCCGCCGCGGGCGCCTCCGCACTCCGCCGCACGCCCGCCTCCGCCGCCCGGCTGGAGGCCATCACCCGCGCCGCGTTGGCCTCCGCCTCCCTCTCGAAGCGGTCCGACGGGTCGGAGACCCTCAGCCCCGCCCCGTTGTCGGTCCCCGCGACCGGCCCCTGCCGCTGCTGGACGACGTGGGTGAGTTCATGGGCGAGGGTGTGCCGGTCCCCGCCGCCGTCACCGATGACGACATGACTGCCGGAGGTGTAGGCGCGGGCGCCGACCTCCGCGGCGGAGGCCCGTGCCGCGCTGTCGTCGTGGATCCGGACGTCGGAGAAGTCCGCACCGAGCCGCGCCTCCATGTCGGTGCGGACGGCGTCGTCGAGCGGGCGGCCGGGCGCGCGCAGGACGTCGTGCACGGCCGACCGCTGCACCGGCGCGTGCGGCTCCTCGTCGCCCAGGTGACCGGCCTGCCGCAGCAGCTGGACGACGGCCGCGTTCCCGGCGCTCGTCTGGAGCCCTCTCAGTCCCGCCTGCGGGGACACCGTCCGTCGCGCGGACGGAGCGGGCCGCAAGGGCGCCGGCCCGTGCTCGTTCCCCCGCTGAGCAGGGCGGGGCTTCTGGTGACTCACAGGATCGCCTCTTCGGAACGTCGGGGCCGTCGCCCGTCGCGGCCTGGGGTTCTGAAGCATTATCAGGAGAATCCCGGCCCTCACTCCGCCGTTCGGCGCCCACAGCCCCGCTCTCTGCCCGGACGTCTGCCGCACCGTGCAGCGGAGCTGCCCTTTGGGGCAGTTCCCCCCTGCTCGCGGCTGCCGCCGGACGGGACCCCCGTTCGGCGGCCCCTCGCCCGGCCCCCCAGAAAGGGCGCCGCCCCCGCCCGGCGCGCACGATGCGAAGAGGCCCGCCGATCGGCGGGCCTCCGGCCGCGCACTCGGGAGGAACTGCCGTGACCGCCAGTCTGGAGCAGCTGCGCCGCTGCCACTTCGCCGTCGACCTGGGCGCGGCCCGCACCCGGGTGTACATCAAGGGCGCCGGCCTGGTCGTCGACCAGCCGTCCGTCGCCGCCGTGAACACCCGTACCGGAGCGCTGATCGCGGTCGGCGAGTTCGCGGAGAAGATGACCGGGCGCACCCCCGACTACATCCGCGTCGTCCGGCCGGTGAACGGCGGTACCGTCGTCGACATCGAGATGGCGCAGCGGATGCTGCGTCAGCTCATCGGCGACCGCACCCGCCGTGCCCTGCGCCGCAAGCCCCGGCTGCGGGCGGCCGCCTGCACCCCGCACGACGCCGACCCGCTGGCCCAGCGCGCCGCGATCGAGACGCTGGTCGGGCTCGGCGCCCGCCGGGTGGAGCTGGTGGACACGCTGATCGCGGCGGCCGTCGGCTGCGGACTGCCGGTGGAGCGGCCCGAGGCCACCATGATCATGGTGTGCGGCGCGGCGGCCACCCAGGTGGCCGTGCTGTCGCTCGGCTCGATCGTGCGCGCCGAGCGGATCCCGGTGGGCGGCGAGGCGGTGGACGCGGCGATCGTGCAGCATCTGCGCCACCAGCACGAGCTGATGCTCCCGAGCCAGTCCGTACGGCCCCTCCAGCTCGCGTTGGAGGGGAACGGACTGACCCCGGAGGGGCCGGAGGTCACGGAGATCCACGGCCGGGACGTCGCCACCGGGCTCGCCCGGTCGGTGAAGGTGGACACGGCCGCGGTGCGGCGGGCGATCCAGACGCCGCTCACCGCCGTCCTGGACGGCATCGGCAGGGTGCTGCGGGACTGCCCGCCCGACCTGGTCGCCGACCTGGCCGACCGCGGCATCATGATGGTCGGCGGCAGCGCCCTGCTGCCGGGTCTGGACCAGATGCTGCGTCAGGCCACCGGGATGCCGGTGCACATCGCGGAGCGCCCGGAGCTGTGCGCCGTGGAAGGGCTCGGCGCGATGCTGGAAGGCCGTATCACCCCCATGGTCCTGGACCCCCTGGGCGCCTGAGTCGCCCCCTCCGCCGCGCACCACGCACCGCCCTGGCCTGCCCGCATCCGTGCGGGCAGGCCCTCGTACGTTCCCGGCCGTTCCGGCGGGGGCGGTGTGTACCGCGGCGCAGGGCGGGCAGGCGCATCCGCAGCGCAGCAGTTCCGTGCGCGATGCCTCTCGTGCGGGTGCCGGCGGTGGCCGGGGCCGCCGGGACGGCCCGGCCGGCCACCCACGAGCACCGACAAGGCGGTGACATGACTTCCGCGGCTTCGTTCCCCCCGGGACGGCAGGACACCTTGGTCATCAGCGGTCGCATGGACGCGGACCGGGCGCTGCTCACCCCGCGCGGGGAGCTGGTCCGCGGCTGCGCCCAGATGCTGGCCGAGAAGCTGGCCGGGCTGCCCGCCGGCACGGCGCGGGTCGACCTGGACATGAGCGGCGTGCACTTCATGGACACCGCGGGTCTGGAGTTCCTGGAGGTGCTCCGTGACCACGCCCGCCGGCGGTCCATGCCGGTCACCACGTCCCGCTGGAGCGGCCAGCCGCGCCGCATCCTGGAGCTGGCCGGGCTGGACATCACGGACCCGCTGCGCTCCCCCGCGCCGCGCCCCTCGCCGGCCGGGTCGGCGGTGGCGCTGGAGCGCCAGGAGCGGCTGCACCTGCTCCAGGAGGAGGTCGAGCAGCTGCGGCAGGCCATCGCGTCCCGCCCGGTCATCGACCAGGCGCGCGGCGTGCTGATGGCGACGTACGGCTGCACCTCGGACGAGGCGTGGCACATTCTGCGGGAGGCGTCGCAGCTGTCCAACACCAAGCTGCGCGCCATCGCCGAGTCTCTGACGGCCTGCGCGGAGGCGGAGGGCACTCCCCCGCCCCCGGAGGTGCGCACGGCGCTGGCGCGTGCCCTCGCCGCCCGTCGCGCCGCCCGGTGACATCGCCGCGCGCGGGGTACTCGTACTCGCCGTAACGACCGGCCCCGCGACAGAAGGCGGCACGATGAGCGAGCACACTCCGTCCCAGGCCGAGGGCGACCGGGACGACAGCGAATGGACCACCCCCGACGTGGTGCACACCACGCCCTCGCAGGCGGAAGGGGAACGCGACCCGTCGGACGCGCCGACCGCGTCCGACGACAACGCCGTACGGGGAACGCACGAAGACGGCTGACTCGCGCCGACGGCCGACGAAGGCCACGGCGGTCGGGCCGCCGTGGCCTCGGGTCGAGCCTTTCCGTGGTGCTTTGTGCCGTCAGCCTCGCAGCTGCTCGGTCAGACCCAGCTGGCTCATGATGGCGCCGGTGTCCAGATACGCGCGGCCCTCCTGGATTTTGCCGTCCTTGACCTTGTAGATGTCGCACGCGTGCACCGTGACGTGACGCCCGGTGGCGGGCACGGTGCCCGCATGCAGGACCAGGTCCCCGGTCTGCGTGCCGTCGCCGCGAGCTGGGTGAAGCCCTCCGGGCCTCGCAGTGTCCTTCCGCTGCCCTCCTCGACGAGGATGCAGTCCGGAGCGACGGACCCGGCGATGGAGTCGTAGTCACGGTCGTTCCTCCCCCATGCTGAACCGCTGCCTCAACCGGTGCACCCCAACGGGTCCTTGGTGGAGACGCTGAGGGGACGTTCCCGCAGGTCAAGGTAGGTTGCTGGTGGGGCGGGTGGGACTCGAACCCACGGCCGACGGATTATGAGTCCGCTGCTCTAACCGGCTGAGCTACCGCCCCATAGCGGCGTGTCGCGTACATGTGTGCGCGCCGTCTGCCGCAGCATAGCCGCTCATACGATCTCCTGCTTCGGATGGTCGGCTGCGTACGGCCCTGTTGACCATGAAGACAGTGCCGCGTCGCGCGCGGTTCCCCCGGACATGAAAAAGGACCCCGGCGGGGTCCTCGTTCAGCATGCTCCCCCGACTGGACTCGAACCAGTAACCTGCCGGTTAACAGCCGGCTGCTCTGCCAATTGAGCTACGGAGGATCGAGCTCCCCCGACTGGACTCGAACCAGTAACCTGCCGGTTAACAGCCGGCTGCTCTGCCAATTGAGCTACGGAGGAATGCCTCGTTCTGCATCGAACGCACCCGCCTGGGTATTCGCCAGGGGGCGCGCGCTCGCTGCGACACATACATTAGCGCAAGCAGGGGGGTGCTCCGCCAATCGGTACTCCCCGGCCCGTCGCCGCGCCGGAGACCCACGCAGACTGGAACAACGGGAAGGGTGGCCGCCATGCGATACCGGCTCACGTTCGTCGCCGGAGTCGTCCTGGGTTACGTGCTGGGCACGAAAGCCGGGAGGGAGCGCTACGAGCAGATGAAGAGGTCCGCGCTGCAGCTGGCGCAGAACCCCGCGGTGCGCAACACCGCGGAGAGCGCGGCACAGCAGAGCCGTGAGTTCGCGGACAAGGCGTACCACGTGGTGAGCGACAAGGTCGGCGACCGCATGCCCGACTCGGTCGCCCAGCGGGTCCACGCCCTGCGGGAGCGCACCGCCCACGGCCCGGCCGAGGACGACTGGGGCACGAGCAACACCTGACGGACACCGCATCTCTCCCCATGCGGCAAAATCGCCGTATGGGGATAGTCGCCGGGCTGGACAGTGCGCCCGATTTCACTCGCATCGTCGTCTGTGACACGGACACCGGGGCCGTGCTCAGGCAGGGGTACGCCCCGCACCCGGTGCAGGGTGCCGACGCCGGCCGCTCCTCGGACGTCGACCCGCAGGCCTGGCTGCTGTCCCTGGGCGAGGCCGCGAGCGGCGGGCTGCTGGAGGGCGTGCAGGCGATCGGCGTGTCCGCTCAGGCGGGCGCGCTGGTCCCGCTGGACGCGCAGGGCAACACGGTCCGCCCGGCGATGACCGGGGGCGACAAGCGCGCCCAGGTCGCGGCGGCCGATCTGGTCGACGCGCTCGGCGGGCGCGAGGCGTGGGCGCAGGCCGTGGGCTGTGTGCCGGGCGCCGCACAGCCGGTGACCAAGCTGCGCTGGATGGCCCGTACCGAACCGGAGAACGCGGCCCGCACCGCCGTGCTGCTGCAGGCGCAGGACTGGCTGGTGTGGCAGCTGCTGGGCCGGCCGGTGCGCCGGACCACCGACCGGGGCGGCGCCTCCGGCACCGGCTACTGGGCGGCGGCCACCGGCGGGTACCGGCCCGACCTGGTGGAGCTGGCGCTCGGGCACCAGGCGATGCTCCCCGAGGTGATCGGCCCGGCCGACGCGGCCGGGACCACCCCCGAGGGGCTGATGATCTCCGCCGGCACGGCGGACACGATGGCGGCGGCGTTCGGGCTCGGCATCGGGCTCGGCGACGCGGTGGTGTCGCTGGGCGCCTCCGGCTCGGCGATGGCCGTGCACCCCGAGGCGCTCGTCGACCGCACCGGCATGATCACGTCGCTGGCCGACGCGACGGGCATGCATCTGCCCGTGGTCACCACGCTGAACGCGGTGCGGGCGCTGCGCGGCACCGCGGAACTGCTGGGGCTGCCGGACCTGGAGAGCCTGTCCGACCTGGCGATGAAGTCGACTCCGGGCGCGCACGGGCTGGTGCTGCTGCCGTATCTGGAGGGCGAGCGCACCCCGAACCTGCCGCACACCGCGGGGACCCTCGCGGGGCTGCGGCGGGAGTCGATGAAGCCGGAGCACCTGGCGCGGGCGGCGTTCGAGGGGATGCTGTGCGGGCTCGCGGACGCGCTGGACGTGCTGCGCGGCCGGGGTGTGGAGGTGCGGCGGGTGTTCCTGCTGGGGCCCGCGGCCGAACTGCCCGCTGTGCAGGCGGCGGCGCCCGCGCTGTTCGGGGCGCAGGTGGTCGTGCCGCAGCCCGCGGACTACGCGGCGACGGGCGCGGCCCGGCAGGCGGCCTGGGCGCTCGGCGTCTCGCAGGGCGCCCTCGATCCGCGGACCCCGCCGGTGTGGCCGGGTCCGGTGGCGCAGGTGCTGGACCCGGGCGAGGAGCTGGCGGTGGGGCAGGCGGTGCGCCAGCAGTACGTGGCGGTGCGCGAGCAGACCCATCCGGGGGCGTTCCAGCAGTAGGAGGGGGCGCGCGGGGACGGCGCGCCGGGGCCCGTAAATGGGTTGAGGTAACGCCGGTGGAGTGTTCGACGATAGGGGCCACGGGCAACCACTGGCCCCGCCGTCCACTCCGAGAGATGCAGCGTGCTCATACGACTTCTACGTGACCGTCTACGGCCCTACACAAGACCCCTCGTCCTTCTGGTGGCCCTGCAGTTCCTGCAGACCTGCGCCACGCTCTACCTGCCCACGCTGAACGCGGACATCATCGACAACGGTGTCGTCCAAGGTGACACGGGTTACATCCTCGGCTACGGCGGCCTGATGATCGGCATCTCGCTGGCGCAGGTCGTCTGCAACGTCGGCGCCGTGTACTACGGGGCCCGGACGGCGGCGGCCCTGGGGCGGGAGCTGCGCGCCGCGGTCTTCGACCGGGTGCAGTCCTTCTCCGCCCGTGAGGTGGGTCACTTCGGGGCGCCGTCGCTGATCACGCGCACGACGAACGACGTCCAGCAGATCCAGATGCTCACCCTGATGGCGTTCACCCTGATGGTGTCGGCGCCGATCATGTGCGTGGGCGGTGTGGTACTGGCGCTCGGTCTTGACGTGCCGCTGTCCGGGGTGCTGGTCGCGGTGGTGCCGGTGCTGGGCGTCTGCGTGACGCTGATCGTGCGCCGGCTGCGGCCGTTGTTCCGCACCATGCAGAAGCGGCTGGACACGGTGAACCGGGTGCTGCGCGAGCAGATCACCGGCAACCGGGTCATCCGGGCGTTCGTGCGGGACACGTACGAGCAGCGGCGGTTCCACGGGTCCAACACCGAGCTGACCGATGTGTCGCTGCGCACCGGCAATCTGCTCGCGCTGATGTTCCCGGTGGTCATGACGGTGGTGAACCTGTCGTCGATCGCGGTGGTGTGGTTCGGCGCGCACCGCATCGACAGCGGCGGGATGCAGATCGGCGACCTGACGGCGTTCCTCGCCTATCTGATGCAGATCGTCATGTCCGTGATGATGGCCACCTTCATGTTCATGATGGTGCCGCGCGCCGAGGTGTGCGCCGAGCGCGTCCAGGAGGTGCTGGACACCTCCTCGAGCGTGGTGCCGCCCGCCGCGCCCGTCACCGAGCTGCGCCGGCACGGACATCTGGAGATCCGGGGCGCGGGCTTCCGCTACCCGGGGGCCGAGGAGCCGGTGCTGCGGGCGGTCGATCTGGTGGCGCGGCCCGGCGAGGTCACCGCCGTGATCGGCTCCACCGGCAGCGGCAAGTCCACGCTGCTGGGGCTGGTGCCGCGGCTGTTCGACGCGACCGAGGGCGAGGTGCTGGTCGACGGGGTGCCGGTGGCGGACGTCGATCCGGCGCTGCTCGCGCGGACCGTCGGCCTGGTGCCGCAGAAGCCGTATCTGTTCGCGGGCACGGTGGCGACCAATCTGCGCTACGGCAATCCGGACGCCACGGACGAGGAGCTGTGGCACGCGCTGGAGGTGGCGCAGGGCAAGGACTTCGTGGAGCGGCTGGAGGGCGGGCTCGACGCGCCGATCGCGCAGGGCGGGACCAACGTCTCCGGCGGTCAGCGCCAGCGCCTGGCCATCGCCCGGACGCTGGTGCAGCGCCCGGAGATCTACCTCTTCGACGACTCCTTCTCCGCGCTCGACTACGCCACCGACGCGGCTCTGCGCGCGGCGCTCGCGCGGGAGACGGCCGAGGCGACGGTGGTGATCGTCGCCCAGCGGGTGGCGACCATCCGGGACGCCGACCGGATCGTGGTGCTGGACGAGGGCCGGGTCGTCGGCGCCGGACGGCACCACGAGCTGATGGCGGACAACGAGACCTACCGGGAGATCGTGCTCTCCCAGCTGACGGAAGCGGAGGCGGCCTGATGGCGGGGCCAGGGGGCCGGATGACGGCGGGGGTCGCTCCCGGCCAGCGGTCGATCGACTTCAAGGGGTCCGGCAAGCGGCTGCTCGGCCGCTTCGGACCGGAACGCCTCACCATGTACGGGCTGCTGGCCTGTGTCGTGGTGAGCGTGGGGCTCAGCGTGGTCGGGCCGAAGATCCTGGGCCGGGCCACCGACCTGGTGTTCGCGGGCATCGTGGGCCGTGACATGCCGGAGGGCGCCACCAAGGAGCAGGTGCTTCAGTCGATGCGGGAGCGCGGCGACGGCCAGGTCGCCGACATGCTCCGCTCCACGGACTTCACACCGGGTCAGGGCATCGACTTCACCGCGGTGGGGCACGTCCTGCTGCTCGCGCTGGCGGTGTTCGGCGCGGCCGGGCTGCTGATGGCGGTGGCGACCCGGCTGGTGAACCGGGCGGTGAACCGCACGATGTTCCGGATGCGCGAGGACGTGCAGACGAAGCTGTCGCGGCTGCCGCTGTCGTACTTCGACAAGCGGCAGCGCGGTGAGGTGCTGAGCCGGGCCACCAACGACATCGACAACATCGGGCAGACGCTCCAGCAGTCGATGGGGCAGCTGATCAACTCGCTGCTCACCATCATCGGCGTGCTGGCGATGATGTTCTACGTCTCCTGGATCCTGGCGCTGGTCGCGCTGGTGACGGTGCCGCTGTCGTTCGTCGTCGCCACCCGGGTCGGCAAGCGGTCGCAGCCGCACTTCGTGCAGCAGTGGCGCTCCACCGGCACGCTCAACGCGCACGTCGAGGAGATGTACACCGGGCACGCCCTGGTGAAGGTGTTCGGGCGGCAGGAGGAGTCGGCGCGGAAGTTCGCCGAGGAGAACGAGGCGCTGTACGAGGCCGGGTTCAGGGCGCAGTTCAACAGCGGTGTCATGCAGCCGCTGATGATGTTCGTGTCGAACCTCAACTATGTGCTGGTCGCGGTGGTCGGCGGTCTGCGGGTGGCCTCCGGGACGCTGTCCATCGGGGACGTGCAGGCGTTCATCCAGTACTCGCGGCAGTTCTCGATGCCGCTGACGCAGGTCGCGTCGATGGCGAACCTGGTGCAGTCGGGCGTGGCCTCCGCCGAGCGGGTCTTCGAGGTGCTCGACGCCGAGGAGCAGAAGGCCGACCCGTCGCCCGCCGAGCGTCCCGAGGAGCTGCGCGGCCGGGTGGAACTGGAGCATGTGTCGTTCCGCTACGACCCGGACAAGCCGCTGATCGAGGACCTGTCGCTGACGGTGGAACCGGGCCGCACGGTCGCCATCGTCGGCCCCACGGGCGCGGGCAAGACCACCCTGGTCAACCTGCTGATGCGGTTCTACGAGGTGTCCGGCGGGCGGATCACCCTGGACGGGGTGGACATCGCGCGGATGACGCGGGACGAACTGCGCGCCGGGATCGGCATGGTGCTCCAGGACACCTGGCTGTTCGGCGGCACCATCGCGGAGAACATCGCGTACGGCGCGACCCGTGAGGTGACCCGGGAGGAGATCGAGGAGGCGGCGCGGGCGGCGCACGCCGACCGGTTCGTCCGCACCCTGCCCGACGGGTACGACACCGTCATCGACGACGAGGGCAGCGGGGTGAGCGCGGGCGAGAAGCAGCTCATCACCATCGCGCGGGCGTTCCTGTCGGACCCGGTGATCCTGGTGCTGGACGAGGCGACGAGCTCCGTGGACACCCGTACGGAGGTGCTGATCCAGAAGGCGATGGCCCGGCTGGCGCACGGCCGCACGTCGTTCGTCATCGCGCACCGGCTCTCCACGATCCGCGACGCGGACACCATCCTCGTCATGGAGAACGGGGCGATCGTCGAACAGGGCGCGCACGACAAGCTGCTGGCGGCGGACGGGGCCTACGCCCGGCTGTACAAGGCGCAGTTCACGCAGGCGGTCGCCGAGGTGGACTGAGGCCACGCGGTTCCGGAGGGGCCGTTCCCGGCCCCTCCGGGACCCCGCCGACTAGTCGAGATAGCCGCGCAGTTGGTCGGCGTAGGCGTGGTCGCGGAGCTTGTTGAGGGTCTTGGACTCGATCTGCCGTATCCGCTCGCGGGTCACCCCGAAGATACGGCCGATCTCCTCCAGGGTGCGGGGCCGCCCGTCGGCCAGCCCGTAGCGCAGCTGCACCACCTTGCGCTCGCGCTCCCCCAGCGTGGACAGCACCGCCTCCAGGTGCTGCCGCAGCAGCAGGAACGCCGCCGACTCCACGGGGCTGGCGGCGTCCCCGTCCTCGATGAGGTCGCCGAGCGCGACGTCGTCCTCCTCGCCCACGGGCGCGTGCAGCGACACCGGTTCCTGGGCCAGCCGCAGCACCTCGCCCACCCGCTCGGGCGGCAGGTCCAGATGCGCGGCGACCTCCTGCGGCGTCGGCTCGTAGCCGCGTTCCTGGAGCATCCGCCGCTGCACGCGCACCACGCGGTTGATCAGCTCCACCACGTGCACCGGCACCCGGATGGTGCGGGCCTGGTCGGCGAGGGCCCGGGACATGGCCTGCCGGATCCACCAGGTCGCGTAGGTGGAGAACTTGAAGCCGCGCGCGTAGTCGAACTTCTCGACGGCCCTGATCAGGCCGAGGTTGCCCTCCTGGACCAGGTCGAGCATGGTCAGCCCGCGCCCCACGTACCGCTTGGCCACGGACACCACGAGCCGCAGGTTCGCCTCGATCAGCCGGCGCTTGGCCATGCGGCCCATGACGACGAGCCGGTCCAGGTCGTGCGCGAGGCGGCTGTCCAGGTCGGGGGTGAGGCGCAGCTTCTCCTCGGCGAACAGCCCGGCCTCGACCCGGCGGGCGAGCTCCACCTCCTCGGCGGCGGTGAGCAGCGGGATGCGGCCGATCTCCCGCAGGTACTGGCGGAACAGGTCGGCGGAGGGACCGCCGGTCTCCGGCCGCATCCGCGGGTCGACGGGTCCGGCCGGCTCCACGACGTCCGGCGGCCCGGCCTCGACGGGGTCCTCCGCGGACGGCGGCTCCACCGGCGCGGGCGGCTCGGGCCCGGTCCCGGGGCGCTGCCCGACGCGGCTCGGCGCGGGCATCGCCACCAGCAGATCCGCGTCCGGCGCTGCGCCGACGACGTCGGTGTCGGTCTGGGTGAGGGTCTGGGTCTGCACGGGGGCGACCTCCAGGATGATCGCTGCCTGGGGGTGGGGCAGCGGTACTTCAGGGGCGGAGTCGACGGCCTCGCCGCTGTCCGTCCCGTACGCGATGAGCGGAACCGCGGGGGTGTGCGACCCGTCACCGACGGGCCGGCCGCGCTCCGAGGACTCAGGCACCGCCCCCAGTGTGGGGTACGACACATCGTCCCCACGAGGGGCGTGCGATGACTTTTTGCGTCCGTGCCGTCACCGCGCGGTCATCCGGAAGGCCCGACACCCCCTGGCGGATGCGGCGTTCTCGCGGAGGGAGCGGTGACTACAACGCTGCCGCGCCGTGTTCGCGCAGGGCCTGGTCGTACTGCTGGAGGACCCACAACTCGTTCTGCACGGAGGCGAGTTCGCTCGGGTCGCCGTGGTTGCCGAGACGGGTGAGGCGGCTGGTGATGTCGCGGATGCGGCGCTCGACCGCGCGGCGGCGGACCGTGACGAGCTGGGCGCCCGCATAGGTCCCGTCGACGTCCTTGACGCCCCGGTGCAGCATGATCGCCTCGACCGCCAGCTCGGTGACCATGGCGCGGACCGTGTCGTCGGGGGCCGCGTCGCGGACCCGGATCAGGTACTCCTGCGGGTCCTGGACGCCGTACTCGGCGCCGCCCGCGTCCAGGATCGCCTGACGCACGGCCGCGTACGGCGGGGCGGTGAACTCGTCGACGCCGTACGCGTCGAAGGCCGGGGAGACCAGCTCCGGGCGCTGCAGGGCGAGTTTGAGCAGTTCGCGCTCGGTGGCGAAGACCGGGTTGCGGAGGTTCAGGGCGGGGCCGCGCGGGGCGGCGGGGGCGGCGGCGTACTGCTGGGGGCCGCCGCCGGGCCGGCCGCGCTCGGGCGCCGGGCCCTTGCCGCCGCGGTCGCGGGCCCAGCGGGCGAGCTGGGCGACCCGCTTGACGACGAACTGGGTGTCGAGGATGCCGAGCATCCCGGCGAGCTGGACGGCGACCTCGTGCTGCGCGCCGCTGTTCTTGATACGGGCGACGACCGGGGCGGCCTCGTCGAGGGCGCCGGCCCGGCCGGCCGGGGTGTCCAGGTCGTAGCGGCTCACGATCTGGCGGAGCGCGAACTCGAACAGCGGGGTGCGCGGCTCGACCAGGTCGGCGACCGCCTCGTCGCCCTTGGCGAGCCGCAGGTCGCAGGGGTCCATGCCGTCGGGCGCGATGGCGATGTACGTCTCGGCGGCGAACTTCTGGTCGTCCTCGAAGGCGCGCAGGGCGGCCTTCTGCCCGGCCGCGTCACCGTCGAAGGTGAAGATCACACGCGCCGAGCCGTTGTCCATCAGCAGACGCCGCAGGATCTTGATGTGGTCGGTGCCGAAGGCGGTGCCGCAGGTGGCGATGGCGGTCGTGACGCCCGCGAGGTGGCAGGCCATGACGTCGGTGTAGCCCTCGACGACGACCGCGCGGGAGGACTTCGCGATGTCCTTCTTCGCCAGGTCGATGCCGTAGAGGACCTGCGACTTCTTGTAGATCGCCGTGTCGGGCGTGTTGAGGTACTTCGGGCCGTTGTCCGCCTCGTAGAGCTTGCGGGCGCCGAAGCCCACGACGTCCCCGCCGATGTCCCGGATGGGCCACATCAGCCGGCCGCGGAAGCGGTCGATGGGGCCGCGGCGGCCCTCCTGGGCCAGCCCCGAGAGCACCAGCTCCTTGTCGCTGAAGCCCTTGCCGCGCAGGAAGCGGGTGAGGTGGTCCCAGCCCTGGGGGCTGTAGCCGACGCCGAAGTGCACGGCGGCGGCCTGGTCGAAGCCGCGTTCGGCGAGGAAGACCCGGCCGGTCTCCGCCTCGGGGCTGGTCGCGAGCTGCTCCGCGTACCACTCGGCGGCCAGCTTGTGCGCCTCGACCAGGCGGATGCGCTCCCCGCGCTGGTGGGACGGGTTGTACCCGCCCTCCTCGTAGCGCAGGGTGATGCCGGCCTGTCCGGCCAGCCGCTCGACCGCCTCCGAGAAGGAGAGGTGGTCGATCTTCATCACGAACGTGATGGTGTCGCCGCCCTCCTGGCAGCCGAAGCAGTGGAAGAGTCCCTTGCTCGGGCTGACCTGGAAGGACGGCGACTTCTCGTCGTGGAACGGGCAGAGGCCCTTGAGGTTGCCGCCGCCCGCGTTGCGCAGCTGGAGGTACTCGGACACCACGGCGTCGATCGGGACCGCGTCCCGAACCGCCTTCACGTCCTCGTCGTTGATCCTCCCGGCCACGCGTGAATTCTACGGGGCCGATGTGACAACCCGGTCCGGCCGGACGCCCCCGAAGGGGCGCGGGGCTGTGACATGTGCGGCTTCGCCGCGTGGGCGCGACCAGCCACGACAAAGCCGCACCCGCGCCGAACGAGCCCCCGGCACCTTCCTAGGCGACCAGGCTCTCCAACGGCACATGCGGATCCGCCAGCGCCTCCGTGTCCACCGCCTCCCGCGACCGGATCAGGCGCTGGATCGGCTCCGTGACATCCCACACGTTCACGTTCATCCCGGCCAGCACCCTCCCCTCGCGCACCCAGAACGCGATGAACTCCCGCTTCCCCGCGTCGCCCCGGATCACCACCTGGTCGTAGGACCCGGGGGGCGCCCAGCCCGAGTACTCCATCCCGAGGTCGTACTGGTCGGTGAAGAAGTACGGGACGCGGTCGTAGATCTCGTCGCGGCCGAGCATGGCGCGGGCCGCGGCCGGTCCGCCGTTCAGCGCGTTGGCCCAGTGCTCCACCCGCAGCCGGGTGGAGAACAGGGCGTGCGGGAAGGACGCGACGTCGCCGGCCGCGTAGACGTCCGGGTCGGACGTGCGCAGCCGCTCGTCGACGAGGACGCCGCCGCCCGACGCGGGGTCGGCCAGCTCCAGGCCCGCCGCCTCCGCGAGGGCGGTCCGCGGGGCCGCCCCGATCGCGGCGAGCACGGCGTGCGCCGGGTGCTCCTCGCCGTCGTCGGTACGGGCGGCGAGGACCATGCCGTCCTGGCCGGTGATCTCGGTGAGCGTGGCGCCGAAGTGGAAGCGGACGCCGTGCTCGCGGTGCAGCTCCGCGAAGAGCTGACCGAGCTCCGGCCCGAGCACCGAGTGCAGCGGGGTCGGCCCCCGGTGGACGACGGTGACCTCCGCGCCGTAGTGCCGGGCCGCCGCCGCGATCTCCAGGCCGATCCAGCCCGCGCCGGCGATCACCAGGTGGCCGTTGTCCCGGCCGAGGGTGGTGAGGACGCCCTTGAGGCGCTCGGAGTGGGCGAGGCGGCGCAGATGGTGCACGCCGACGAGGTCGGTGCCCGGGATGTCGAGGCGGCGGGGCTCGGCGCCGGTGGCGAGCAGCAGCTTGTCGTAGCGGACGGTGGTGCCGTCCTCGCCGAAGCGGACGGTCTTCGCGGCGCGGTCCACGGCGGCGACGGTCGCCCCCAGGTGCAGCTCCACGTCGTGCTGCGCGTACCAGGCGGGCTCGTGCACGAAGACGCTGTCGCGCTCCGCCGAGCCGAGGAGGTAGCCCTTGGACAGCGGCGGACGCTCGTAGGGGTGGTCGCGTTCGTCGCAGATCAGTATCACGCGGCCGGTGAAGCCCTCCGCTCTCAGCGTCTCGGCCGCCTTGGCGCCGGCCAGGCCGCCTCCCACGATGACGAAAGTCTGATCCGCGTCGACCACGTGATGCCTCCTTCGAGCGTTGCCACCAGCGAGCCTCCCGCACGCGGAGGCCCGCGGGAAGGGGGAGTGACCCGATCAGGCCACCTGTCTCACGTACGGGCGGTGAGCCGGGCGTGCAGCGAGCGGGCCGAGGCGTCCGTCAGGGACGCGATCTGGTCCACGACGACCCGCTTGCGGGCCCGGTCGTCCGGGGCCCGGTCGAACAGCGTGCGGAACTGCGGGTCCAGGCCCTCGGGCGCGCGGGCGGTCAGCGCCTCCGCCAGCTCCATGACGACGACGCGCTGGTCGGCGCGGAGCCGCTCCTGCTCGGCGCGCTGCATGACGTACCGGTCGGCGACCGCCTTGAGGACCGCGCACTCCATGCGGGTGGAGCGCGGGACGACCAGCTCGGCCGCGTACCGGGTGAGGCGGCCGCCGCCCCACGCCTGCCGGGTGGCGCCCTCGGCGGCGAGGCAGAAGCGGCCGATGAGCTGGCTGGTGGCGTCCTTGAGGCGGGCCTGGGCGACGGCGGTGCCGTCGTAGCCGTGCGGCCACCACTCCTGGGCGAGCAGCCGGTCGAGGGCCTCCGCCAGCTCGGCGGGGTCGGTGTCGGCGGGGACGTACCGGCCGACGGCGACCGCGAAGACGGCGTCCCGCTCCGGGTCGGCGTGCAGGCAGTTGGGGTCGATGTGGCCCGCGTGCAGGCCGTCCTCCACGTCGTGGACCGAGTACGCCACGTCGTCCGCCCAGTCCATGACCTGCGCCTCGAAGCAGGTGCGGGTGCCGGGGGCGTCCTTGCGGAGCCACTCGAACACCGGGCGGTCGTCGTCGTAGACGCCGAACTTCACCGAGGCCGGGTCGGTGGGGTGGGCGCCGCGCGGCCAGGGGTACTTGGTGGCCGCGTCGAGGGTGGCCCGGGTGAGGTTGAGGCCGACGGAGCCGTCGGGGGTGAACCGCTTGGGCTCGATGCGGGTGAGCAGGCGCAGCGACTGGGCGTTGCCCTCGAAGCCGCCGCAGTCCTGGGCGAACTCGTTCAGCGCCTGTTCGCCGTTGTGCCCGAACGGCGGGTGGCCCAGGTCGTGGGAGAGGCAGGCGGCCTCCACCAGGTCGGGGTCGCAGCCGAGGGCGGCGCCCAGTTCCCGGCCGACCTGGGCGCATTCGAGGGAGTGGGTGAGGCGGGTGCGAGGGCTGGCGTCCCACACCTGGCTCTGCTCGCCGGGGGTGACGACCTGCGTCTTGCCGGCGAGGCGGCGCAGCGCCGCGGAGTGCAGCACGCGTGCCCGGTCGCGCTGGAAGGCGGTACGGCCCGGACGCTTGTCGGGCTCGGTGGCCCAGCGCTCGACGGCCGTGGGGTCGTACCCGGCGGGCGGGAGGTGGTGCGCGGACGGGTCGGACGTGCCGGACGTGATGCCTTCCATGAGCCGACAGTAGCCCCGGCCGGTGACGTCCCGGACACCGGTGGCCCTCTCAGGCCGTCGCGAGGGCGGCCGGCCCGGCGACCGGGGCCGCGGTGCACAGCGCCTGGTCGTAGCGGTGGAGGAGCAGGCGGGCCATCGCGGGGTGGGTGCCCAGCGGGCCGGAGACGGTGCCGGGGGCCGCCCGGGCGCACTCGGCGGCGAACCGGCCGGGCGCGGTGAAGCAGGAGGCGACGGCGACCCGGGTGCGCCCGCGGGCGGCGAGGGCGCGGACCGCGTCGGACACGGTGGGCGCGGCGGCGGAGGCGTAGGCGGGGACGACGGGCACGCCGAGCCGGGCGGCGAGCAGGGCGGCGATGCGCTCGGTGTCGGCGCGGGACGCGGGGGCGCGGGACCCCGCGGCGGCCAGCACCACGGCGCTGCGTCGGCGCTCCTCCGCACCCCGGGGCGCCTGCCAGCCCGCCTCGGTGAGCCGGGCGTGCAGGGCGTCCACGAGCAGGGGGTGCGCGCCGAGCGGGTCGGCGACGCGGGTGGGCAGGGGCGCCGCGGCGGCGGCGTCGGGGATGTCCCGGGTGACGTGGTGGCCGCGGCCGAACAGCAGCGGCACGAGCACGGCGGACCCGGCGCCGGACGCGGCCAGCTCGTCGAGGGTGCCGGGGAGCAGCGGGGCGTTCAGCTCGATGTGCCCCAGGTGCACCGGGAGACCGGGCCGCAGGGCGCGGACCCGCTCCAGCAGCCGCAGCGCGGTGGCCAGGGCGCGCGGGTCGCGGCTGCCGTGGGCCACCACGACGAGGGCGGGGGGCGGGGCGGCCGGGCGGGGCCGGGTGCCGGGGTGCGTCGGATACGCCGTCATGCAGCGAGCGTGACCGGACGAGGTTGCCCTGCCGTTGCGCCGGGGTCACGGGTGTTTGCGGGGTGTTCACGCGGGGGCGGAGGGCGGTGTGAGGTGGCCGGCCTCCCCTCCCACGCCGCGTGAGGCCGGTCACAGGGCGCGAACCGCGGGCCCCGGCACGGCGTCCTACCGGGTCTAGGACCGACCCGGGGAGGCCGTCCCATGCGCCGTATCACCGTCCGCCGTCCACGGCTGCCGCGTACCCGTGCGGGGCAGCGGCGGCTGGTGCGGGCCCTGGTGGCGGTGTGCGTGCTGGCGCTGCTGCCGGCGACCTGGCTGCGGCTGAGCACGGGCGACCGGCTGCGCACCGTCGCCGACGTGCCGCGCACCGAGGTGGCCGTGGTGTTCGGCGCGGGGCTGTGGGACGGGGAGCCGTCGCCGTACCTCGCGCACCGGCTGGACGCGGCGGCGGAGCTGTACCGCGCGGGGCGGATCCGGGTGGTGCTGGTCACCGGCGACAACAGCCGCGAGGACTACGACGAGCCGGACGCGATGCGCGCCTACCTGACCCGCCACGGGGTTCCGCGGACGCGGATCGTCAGCGACTACGCGGGCTTCGACACCTGGGACTCCTGCGTCCGCGCCCGGAAGATCTTCGGGGTGGACCGCGCGGTGCTGATCAGCCAGGGCTTCCACATCCGCCGCGCGGTGGCGCTGTGCGAGGCGGCCGGCGTCGAGTCGTACGGCGTCGGCGTGGACGACCGCCACGACGCCACCTGGTACTACGGCGGCGCCCGCGAGGTCCTGGCGGCGGGCAAGGCGGCCCTGGACGCGGTGTTCCGCCCGGATCCGCACTTCCTCGGACCGAAGGAGCCGGGGGTGCGGAGGGCACTGGCGGACGCGCGGGGGTCCGGCGCGCCTGACTGACGACTCAAGCGCGCATACCGGAGTATGCTTTCGTCCATGGCGGACACGACGCGCATCACGGTGACCCTCCCGACGGAGCAGGTCGCCGAACTGAAGAAGCTCACCGACAACGTCTCCGGCTATGTCGCCGAAGCCGTGGCGCGCCAGCTGCGTCATCAGCTGCTCGGGGCTGATCTTCTGCGTCATCAGGAGGAACACGGAGCCTTCACCGAGGAGGAACTGGCGGAGGCCCGCTCCCGGATCTTCGGCGACACCGAGGCCGGCGGTTCGGCGAGCGCGGCGTGAGCGGGCACGTCGAGACGGTCGTCCTGGACGCCGAGGGCCTCTCCGCCTGGATCGCGCAGGACCGCAAGATCGCCGCGATGTTCCAGGTGTTTCACTCGGCGGGAGCCGACTTCGTCGTAGGAGCCAACACCATCGTCGAGGTGAGTCACGCGCGGGTGAACACCGCCCGGATGCGGTGGGTACTGTCCCGCGTCAGGGTCGAGCCGGTGACCGAGCAGGCGGCGAGAGCGGCTGCGGAGCTGCTCAAGGCCACCGGCCTGCACGGGCACAAGTACGCGATCGACGCCACGGTGGCGGAGATGGCGCTGCGTCAGCCGGGCCCGGTGGTCATGCTGACGTCCGACATCGATGACATGGCGCGACTGTGCGGCGACCGCGTCCGGCTCGTCGGCGTCTGAGCGGGGCACGTCGGCCCCTCACCACGCCCCCCGTCCGCCCGAGAGGGCACCGTGTCCCGGGTGTAACAGCGTTCGGCGTGGTGCGTAACACCGGGACCGCAGCCTGGGCCGTATGCGAGAAACCGTGACGTCCACGCACTGCCCCTACTGCGCGCTGCAGTGCGGCATGAACCTGACGCCGGCAGACGGCGGGCGGACCGTCGAGGTGAGCGAGCGCGCGGACTTCCCGGTGAACCGGGGGGCGCTGTGCGGGAAGGGGCGGACCGCGCCGGCCGTGCTGTCCTCGGCCGTGCGGCTGACCTCGCCGCTGGTGCGGTCGGCGGCGGGCACGCTGGAGCCGGCCTCCTGGGAGGAGGCGCTGGACCGGGTCGCCGAGGGGATCGGCGGCGCTCGCGCGGCCCACGGCGCGGACGCGGTCGGGGTGTTCGGCGGGGGCGGGCTCACCAACGAGAAGGCGTACGCGCTGGGGAAGTTCGCGCGGGTGGTGCTGGGCACCTCGCAGATCGACTACAACGGGCGGTTCTGCATGTCGTCGGCCGCCGCCGCGGGAGGCAGGGCGTTCGGGCTCGACCGGGGGCTGCCGTTCCCGCTGGAGGACATCCCGAGGACCGGCTGCGTGATCCTCGTCGGCTCCAACCCCGCCGAGACCATGCCTCCGGCGCTGCGCTACTTCACCGAGCTGAAGGAGAACGGCGGCACCCTGATCGTCGTCGATCCGCGCCGCACGCGCACCGCCGAGCAGGCCGACCTGCACCTGGCGCCGCGCCCCGGCACCGACCTGGCGCTGGCCCTGGGCCTGCTGCACCTGGCCGTCGCCGAGGGGCGCACCGACGAGGAGTACATCCGGGAGCGCACGGTGGGCTGGGAGGACACCCGGGCCGCGGCGATGGCGCACTGGCCGGAGTACGTGGAGCGCGTCACCGGCGTCTCCGTGCCGCAGCTCCGCGAGGCCGTGCGGCTGTTCTGCGAGCCCGAGTCGGCAATGGTGCTCACCGCGCGCGGCCCGGAGCAGCAGGCCAAGGGCACCGACACGGTGAGCGCCTGGATCAACCTGGCCCTGGCGACCGGCAGGCCCGGCCGCCCGCTGTCCGGGTACGGCTGTCTGACCGGGCAGGGCAACGGGCAGGGCGGGCGCGAACACGGCCAGAAGGCAGACCAGCTGCCCGGCTACCGCAAGCTGACCGACCCGGCGGCGCGGGCGCACGTGGCGGAGGTGTGGGGCGTCGACCCGGACAGCCTGCCGGGTCCTGGCCGCAGCGCCTACGAGCTGCTGGACGCGCTGGGCTCGGACGTCCGCGCGCTGCTGCTGATGGGCTCCAACCCGGTGGTGTCGGCGCCGCGCGCCGCGCACGTGGAGGAGCGGATCCGCTCGCTGGACTTCCTCGCCGTGTGCGACGTGGTGCTGTCGGAGACGGCCGGGCTCGCCGACGTCGTGCTGCCGGTGACGCAGTGGGCGGAGGAGACGGGCACCACGACCAGCCTGGAGGGCAGGGTGCTGCTGCGCCGCCGGGCGATCAGCCCGCCGCCGGGTGTGCGCAGCGACCTGGAGGTGCTGCACGAGCTCGCGGCCCGGCTGGGCGGCGAGGGCAGCCCGGAGAAGCGCTTCCCGACGGACCCCGAGGAGGTCTTCGAGGAGCTGCGGCGGGCGAGCGCGGGCGGCCCGGCGGACTACTCGGGGATCACCTACCGGCGGCTGGCCGAGGAGAACGGGGTGTTCTGGCCCTGCCCGGCGCCCGGAAAGCCTTCGGACGAGACCGTCCACCCCGGCACCCCCCGTCTCTTCCTCGACCGGTTCGCCACCGAGGACGGCCGGGCCCGGTTCGTGCCGGTGTCGCACCGGGCGGTCGCGGAGGAGCCCGACGAGGAGTACCCGGTGCTGCTGACCACCGGGCGGGTCGTGGCGCAGTACCAGTCCGGCGCCCAGACGCGGCGCGTGGACGAGCTGAACGCCGCCGCGCCCGGCCCGTTCGTGGAGCTGCACCCGCGGCTCGCGCAGCGGATCGGCGCCGTCGAGGGCGGCCCGGTGGCCGTGGTGTCGCGGCGCGGCCGGGCGGTGGCCCCGGCCCGGATCACCACGTCGATCCGCCCGGACACGGTGTTCATGCCGTTCCACTGGGCCGGTGAGGGCCGCGCCAACACGCTCACCAACCCCGCCCTCGACCCGACGTCCCGGATGCCGGAGTTCAAGGCGTGCGCGGTACGCCTGGAGGCGGTACGCCCGTGAGCGCACCGCCTCCGGAACAGGGGGCGGGTCAGCCCACGCCCACCGCGCTCCAGGCGGCCGCGACCGCCTGGTGCTCGGTGCCGCCCTCGCCGTAGAGGTCCGCCGCCGCCTTCAGGGTGGCGGTGCGGGCGCCGGCGTAGTCGGTCGACGAGGTCATGTGGACCGTCAGGGCGCGGTACCAGATCTTGCCGAGCTTGGCGCGGCCGATGCCGGTGACCGTGGAGCCGTCGCAGGTCGGGGAGTTGTGGGCGACGCCGCCCAGGGTCTTGGCGCCGCTGCCCTCGGCGAGCAGGTAGGCGAAGTGGTTGGCGACGCCGGAGGAGTAGTGGACGTCGAGGTCCTTGACCGATGCGTCCCAGCAGTCCGCCGACTTGCCGTCCTTGGAGGGGCGGTCCATGAAGCGCAGGGCGTCCTTCCCGAAGCCGTCGCGGACGACCTCCTCGCCGATCAGCCAGTCGCCCGGGTCCTGCGCGTTGGCCGCGTGGAACTCCACCAGCGTGCCGAAGATGTCCGAGGTGGCCTCGTTCAGGCCGCCGGACTCGCCCGAGTAGGTCAGCCCGGCCGTCTTCGAGGTCACGCCGTGGGTCATCTCGTGCCCGGCGACGTCCAGGGAGACCAGCGGGCCCATCAGGGTGCCGTCGCCGTCGCCGTAGGTCATGCAGAAGCAGCGGTCGTCCCAGAAGGCGTTGTTGTAGGCGTTGCCGTAGTGGACGCGGTTGTAGGAGCCCTTGCCGTCGCCGGCGATGCCCCGGCGGCCGTGCGTGTCCTCGTAGTAGTCCCAGGTGACGTCGGTGCCGTACTGGGCGTCCACGGCGGCCGTGGCGCGGTCGGCGGCGGTGCCCGTGCCCCAGTGGTTGTCGGCGTCGGTGACGACGGGGGCGGGGGCGCGGATGACACAGACGACGAGGACGCACAGGTCGGTGCGGTTGCCCGCGTCGCCGGTGTACGTGTCGCCGCGGGTGGGGTCCTTCAGCTCGTACCCGGACGCGGTCCGCGTGGTCTCCAGCGGGACCGTGCCGCCGTAGAGGGACCTGCCGTCGCCGGAGACGCTCTCCAGCCTGTCCCAGGCGTCGATGCGGGCGCCGGTGTGCGCGTCGGTGAGGACGGTGCGGGCGACCGGGTTCCCGGCGGAGTCCTGCGCGACGGCGTCGGTGCGCCAGGCGAGGCGGGGGGCGCCGTGCAGGGCGTCGACGACCAGCTCGGGCCGGGCGGTGAGCCGGTTCAGGGTCTCGCCGGGGTGCGCGGCGCGCAGCAGGTTCGCGGCGAGGCCGGCGGCGCGGGGCGCGGCGAGGTGCGGGGAGACGGTGGGCAGGTCGATCGCGGCGCGGGTGGCGCGGGTGACGTCGCGGTAGGACCCGTCGGGGGCGAGGTGCAGCACGAAGTCGCCGCCCAGCACGGGGAGTCCGCGGTAGGTGCGGTCGTAGCGGACGTGGCGGCCGCCGTCCGCGTCGACGACGACGTCGCGGACCTTCGTCTCCTGGGCGGCGGTGATGCCGAGGGCGTCGGCGCGGTCGGCCAGGACGGAGGCGGCGGCGTCGATCGCGGCGGCGCGGGTGGGGCGGTCGGCCGCGCCGGCGGTGGTGGGGGTGAGGGCGGCGGCCAGCAGGGCGGCGCCGGTGACGGCGGCTCCCGCGGCGGCGAGGCGGGAACGTCGGGCATGCCGTATCGGGCTCAAGCGGTCTCCTGGAACGGGCGCCCCGGCGCGGGTGGGGGGGCGGGGCGGCGCGGGTGGTGCCCGCGATTCAAGTGGCGGCCCGACTGTCATGTCCATAGCGCGAATGTGGGGGTGTGTGAGGGGAGAGAATCGTTCCCGCAAGGCTCCGGTGGCACTTCCGTGCAGAGGGGCTCCGCCGACCGTCCGCGCAGGTGAGCGAGTGAACCTCCCCTTCTTCGTCTACGGCACCCTCCGCCCCGGCGAGACCAACCACGACCGCTTCCTGCGCGGCCGCACGGCACACGAGGAGGCGGGCCTGCTGCGGGGCGCGGTGCTGTACGAGGGGCCCGGCTACCCGTACGCCGTCGAGGCTCCGGAGGGCGAGGTGCGCGGCGAGCTGGTGACCGCCCGGCCGCAGGCGTACGCGGAGTTGCTGGCGCTGCTGGACCGCCTGGAGGAGTACGTCCCGGGCGACCCGCGCAACCTGTACGACCGGGTGGAGCGTCCGGTGGTGCGGGAGGCCGACGGCACGACGGTCCGGGCGTGGGTGTACGTCGCCGCCCCGGCGGTCGCGGTCCGGCTGCGGGCGCGGGGGACGCGGGTGGAGGGCGGGGACTGGCGGGGGGCGGCGTGAGACGCCCCGCGTGTCCGCATCGGGGCGCGCCCTCGCCCGGTCAGCCCTTCGCCGCCCCGCCCGGCCCAATCCGCCCGCACGCCGCCCTGCCGCCCAGCGCCACGGCGTTGACCTGCTCAAACACACCGCGGACCGAGGGCGTCCCGGGCCGCTGACACCCGTTCAGCCGCCGCCCTGACGCCCTCTCAGGGAGCGGTGCGGGCGCGGGGGCATTTACCTCGGAGGGGCAGGGACGCGGTCGACGGCGGCACATGGGGGTGCCGCGGGCCGGGTCACCTCCGTGAGCTCGAGGGAGCATCGATGCGACGTACCGCCCGGCTGCTGACCGGCACGACCGGCGCCGCACTCGCCGTGGCCGCCGCGGGGCTTCTCGCCTCCCCCGCGTACGCCGGGGAGGCCCCCGGCCCGTCGACCGCCGGTCTGCGGATGTACCCGTCGTCCGTCGCCCCGGGCGCGCAGGTCTCGGCGAACACCGCGGCCTGCGGTGAGGAGGGCACGGCGGCGGGCGACGCCTCCGCCGTCGGCGCGGGCCGGTTCACGCTGGCGCCGAGCACGCACGAGGGGGAGGCGATCGGGCAGTTCCAGGTGCCGCCGAGCGCGCAGCCGGGGACGTACGAGGTCGTCGTCGCGTGCGCCGGGAGCGGGCGCCGGGTGACCGGGGACCTCGTGGTGACGCTGACGCCCGACGCGGAGCAGGTGGTTCCCCGAGGAAGCGTGAAGACGGGGGTCGGTGGCGCGCTGGGCTCCGACCCCGTACAGACCGCGGCAGGCGTGACGGCCCTCGCCGTCGCCGCCGCGGGCGGTACCTGGCTCCTGCATCGCCGGGCGAGAGGCGACGGGATCTGACGGGCATCCTCCGCTGCCCGTCCCGCTGGTACCGCAAGTCCCCTCCCCCTCCGGGTCCGACGCCCCTCGCGGCCCGGAGGGGGGCACGGGGCCCGTTCGAGGTGAGGTCACCCCATGCGCCGCAGGTTCCGCCGGACCGGGAGTCCGGGCAACGCAGCGATAGCCGCCGTCACGGTGTGCGCCCTGTGCGCGGGGGCCGTGCTGCTGCGGGACGGCAGGGGCGACGCCCCGCCGCAGCCGTCCGCCGCGCAGGCGCACTCCGGACTCGACGCGCACGGCCCGGCGCGGTCCGCGGTGCCCGCGCTGCCGCCGTCGCCGCCCGACCGGGTGCGCATCCCCGCGATCGGCGTGGACGCGCCGCTGACGGGCCTGGGGCTGACCCCGGCCGGCTCCCTGGACGTGCCGCCCGCCGGCCGCCCGGACCTGGCCGGCTGGTACGAGGCCGGCGCCACCCCCGGCGAGCGGGGCACCGCGATCGTCGCGGGCCACGTAGACAACGCCGACGGCCCGGCCGTGTTCTACTCCCTCGGCGCCCTGCGCAAGGGCAGCACGGTCGAGGTGGCCCGGCGGGACGGCACGGTCGCCGTGTTCACCGTGGACGCCGTCGAGGCGTACGACGCCCGCGACTTCCCCGACGAGAAGGTCTACGGCGCGGCCGGCCGCCCGGAACTCCGCGTCATCACCTGCGGCGCCGGCTACTCCCCCACGACCGGCTACCGGGGCAACGTGGTCGTCTACGCCCATCTGACGGGGACGCGGTGACCTTCCCTCAGCCCGATGCCCCGTCCGGGCAGGACTCCGTGCCGGGGACCACCAGGAGGACCACCGGGTACGACGTGATCTGCCGGTTCGCCCCCGGCGTGCTGCCGCAGACGCGCCACGCCTGCGGGTCCACCACCTCGCGGTCCTTCCCGGTGGCGTCCTCGAAGCGGACCTGCGTGCCGTCCATCTGCTCCTGCGCCCGGAGCGCGTTGCCGCCGGTGACGTCCGGCATCACCGCGGTGACCGGCCGGGCGGCGGTGTCCGTGGCGGACGCGGGAGGCAGCGCCCTCGCGTCGGGCTCGGGGTGCGTGCCGCAGGCGGTGGCGGCCGCGCAGACGACGGCGGCGGCGAGAACAGCTTTCAGCGGTGCGGTGACCGTGGGTCCGGTGATGGCCGTGCCTCTCCCGAGGTGATCATGTCCGGCTCAGTATCCCCACGGCGCGCCCCCGCGCACAGGCCTACGCCAGCCACTGTTCGTACGCCATGTTCGCCACCAGTGCGAACACCACCGTCAGCAGGACCACGCGGACGAAGCCGCTGCCGCGCTTCAGGGCGGTGCGGGCGCCCAGCGTGCCGCCCGCGAGGTTGAAGACCGCCATCAGGGCCGCCAGTTGCCACAGCACCGCGCCCTGCCAGGCGAAGGTGGCCAGGGCGCCCGCGTTGGTGCAGCAGTTGACGATCTTCGCGGTGGCCGAGGCGGTGACCAGATCCAGGTGGAGCAGGGCGGTGAGCGCCAGGACGAGGAACGTGCCGGTGCCGGGGCCGATCAGGCCGTCGTAGAAGCCGATGCCGAGACCGGCCAGGCCGATCGCGGCGAGGATCTGCCGCCGGGTCGCCGGGCCCGGCGCGGGCGCGGTGCCGAAGGCGGGCCGCAGGATGACGAAGGCGGCCACCGCGAGCAGCACCACCATGATCACCGGCTTGAGCACCTCCGTGCTCATCCCGGCCGCGAGGAACGCCCCGCCGGACGACCCGGCGAGGGCGGCCAGCCCGATCCGCACCGCCGTCCGCACGTCCACCGGCGCCTTGCGCGCGTACGTCACCGCCGCGCCCGTGGTGCCTACGATCGCGACCGCCTTGTTGGTGCCCAGCGCGTGCGCGGCCGGGGTGCCGGCGGGCAGGCCGAGCAGCAGGGCGGGGAGGAGCAGCAGACCGCCGCCGCCCACCACGGCGTCGATCCAGCCGGCGGCGAGCGCGGCCAGGCAGAGCAGGACGACCGTGGTCAGCGATATGTCGGGCATGGCCGCGAGCCTATGAAGGCGGTAGATGGTGCGTCCATCAAGATGAGCGTTTGTTGAGGTTGGCCTTCTCACACCCACCCTGCGAGCGCCTCGGGAAGCCTCACACCCCGTGCCCCCGGCCGCTGAGGGCAGCGTTCCGCGCGGGAAACAGAAGGGATGCCACCGGGAAACACCCGCCCCGCAGGCTCGGGACATGACCTCGAACGAGCGTGTGGTGGTGATCGGCTCCGGCCTCGCGGGCGTACGTCTCGCCCGGCGGCTCGGCGAGCTGGGCACGCCCGTGACGCTGATCGGCGAGGAGGAGCACCCGCCGTACAACCGGGTGCTGCTCGCCGAGGTGCTCGCCGGGCGCTACCGGCCCGAGGTGATCGCCCTGCCCGCCCCCGCGGAGCTGGTCCGCGCCCGGGTCACCGGTATCGACCGGGACCGGCGGACGGCCGTCTGCGCGGACGGCTCGGAGATCTCCTACGGGCGGCTGGTGCTGGCCACCGGCTCCAACCCCGTCCTGCCGCCGCTGCGCGGCCTGTTCACCGAGGACCGCGAGCTGCCCCGGGGCGTGCACGCGTTCCGCACCCTGGACGACTGCCTGGGCCTGTCCGCCGAGGTGCGGCCGGGCGTGCGGGCGGTGGTGATCGGCGGCGGGCTGCTCGGCGTGTCCGCGGCCCGCGCGCTGGCCGTGCGCGGCGCGCAGGTGGTCCTCGCCCAGCAGTCCGAGCGGCTGATGGAGCGCCAGCTCGACCCGGCCGCCTCCGCGCTGGTCCTGCGCCATCTGACCGGGCTCGGCGTGGAGGTGCACACCGAGTGCCGGGTGCGGGACGTGCGCTGCGTCGGCGGCGCGGTCCGCTCGGTGGAGATGGCCGACGGCTACGCCCTGGACGCCGACCTGGTGGTGCTGGCCTGCGGGGTGCACCCGAGGGTGTCCCTCGCCCAGGCCGCAGGGCTCGACATGGCCAAGGGCGTCGTCGTCGACGACGAACTGCGCACCTCCGACCCGTACATCCACGCGGTCGGCGACTGCGTCCAGCACGCCGGCACCGTCTACGGGCTGGCCACGCCCGCCCTGGAACAGGCCGACGCGCTCGCCGCCCTGCTCGCCGGGGACACCGCCGCCCGCTACACCGGCACCCGCTCGCTCACCCGGCTCACCCTGACCGGCCCGGACAGCCCCTTCGACCTGGCCGCTTTCGGCGAGACCGAGGTGCTGCCGGGCGACGACGTGGTGCAGCTCGCCGACGCCACCCGCGGCACCTACCGCAAGGTCGTGGTCCGCGACGACCGTCTGGTCGGCGGCGTGCTGGTCGGCGAACTCGGCACCGTCGGCGCCCTGGCGCGCGCCTGGGAGGGAGCAGAGCCGCTCCCGTCCGACGGCGGGCCCCTGCTCCACCTGCTCACCAACGACGGAGGCTCCTGATGCCCACGGACACCTCGACCATCGTGCTCGTCGGCCACGGCATGGTCGGCCAGCGCTTCCTGGAGGCGCTCGCCGAGCGCGGCCTGACCGCCACGCACCGCGTGGTCGTGCTGTGCGAGGAGCCGCGCCCCGCCTACGACCGCGTGCAGCTCACCTCGTACTTCTCCGGGCGGACGCCCGAGGACCTGTCGCTGACCGACCTGACGTTCCTCGAGGACCACGGCATCGAGCTGCACGTCGGCGACCCGGCCGAGCACGTGGACCGCGAGGCGCGCACGGTGACCGCCCGCTCGGGTCTGGTCGTCGGCTACGACGTGCTGGTGCTGGCGACCGGCTCCTACCCGTTCGTGCCGCCGGTGCCGAACAAGGACGCCGAGGGCTGTTTCGTCTACCGCACCATCGAGGACCTGCTCGCCATCGAGGAGTACGCGCGGAGCAGGGCGAAGACCGGTGCGGTGGTCGGCGGCGGCCTGCTCGGCCTGGAGGCGGCCGGCGCGCTCAAGGGTCTCGGACTCACCTCGCACATCGTGGAGTTCGCGCCGCGGCTGATGCCGGTGCAGGTCGACGAGGGCGGCGGCGCGGCGCTGCTGCGCACCATCGAGGACATGGGGCTGAGCGTCCACACGGGCGTCGGCACCCAGGAGATCACCGTCGACGAGACCGGCGCCGTCACCGGCATGAAGCTGTCCGACGGCTCCGAACTCGCCACCGACATGGTGGTGTTCTCCGCCGGTGTCCGCCCCCGCGACCAGCTCGCCCGCGACTGCGGCCTGGCGGTGGGCGAGCGCGGCGGCATCTCCGTCGACGAGCAGTGCCGCACGGTCACCGACCCGCACGTGTTCGCGATCGGCGAGTGCGCGCTGGCCGCCGACGGCCGGGTGTACGGCCTGGTCGCGCCCGGCTACGAGCAGGCGGAGACGGCCGCGGCGACCATCGCCGAGGACGAGGCCGCCTTCACCGGCGCCGACCTGTCCACCAAGCTGAAGCTGCTCGGCGTGGACGTGGCGTCCTTCGGCGACGCGCACGGCACCGCCGACGACTGCCTGGACGTCGTCTACTCCGACTCCCGTGCGGGCCTGTACAAGAAGCTGGTGATCGGCCGGGACGGCACGCTGCTCGGCGGCATCCTGGTCGGCGACGCGGAGGCGTACGGCACGCTGCGGGCGTTCACCGGCTCGGTGCCGCCGGTCGCGCCGGAGTCGCTGGTGCTGCCCGCCGGCGCGGGGGCCCCGGCCGCGCTCGGCCCGTCCGCGCTGCCCGACGACGCGGTGATCTGCTCCTGCCACAACGTCACCAAGGGCACGATCCGCGGCGCGGTCACCGACCACAGCTGCACCACCGTGCCCGAGGTGAAGAAGTGCACCAAGGCCGGTACCGGCTGCGGCAGTTGCGTCAAGGTGCTGGGCCAGCTCCTGGACGCCGAGCTGGAGGCGAACGGCGTCGAGGTCGACAAGGGCCTGTGCGGCTGTTTCTCCCAGACCCGCGAGGAGCTGTACGAGATCGTCCGCGCCCTGCGCATCGCCTCCCACCGGGAGCTGCTGGACCGCCACGGCCGCGAGGAGGCGCGCGGCGGCGACGGCTGCGAGGTGTGCAAGCCGACGGTCGGCTCGATCATCGCGTCCCTGGCGCCCGCCATCGGCGCGAGCACCTATGTGCTGGACGGCGAGCAGGCGGCGCTCCAGGACACCAACGACCACTTCCTCGCCAACCTGCAGAAGAACGGCTCGTACTCGGTGGTGCCGCGCATCCCCGGCGGGGAGATCGCACCGGAGAAGCTGATCGTGATCGGCGAGATCGCCCGCGACTTCGGTCTCTACACGAAGATCACCGGCGGCCAGCGGATCGACATGTTCGGCGCGCGGGTCGAGCAGCTGCCGGTGATCTGGGCCCGGCTGGTCGACGCCGGCTTCGAGTCCGGGCACGCCTACGGCAAGTCGCTGCGCACGGTGAAGTCGTGCGTGGGGCAGACCTGGTGCCGCTACGGCGTGCAGGACTCGGTGCGGATGGCGATCGACCTGGAGCTGCGCTACCGGGGCCTGCGCTCCCCGCACAAGCTGAAGTCGGCGGTCTCCGGCTGCCAGCGCGAGTGCGCGGAGGCCCGGTCGAAGGACTTCGGCGTCATCGCCACCGCGGGCGGCTGGAACCTGTACGTCGGCGGCAACGGCGGCGCCACCCCGCGCCATGCCGACCTGCTGGCGCAGGACCTCTCCGACGCCGAACTGATCCGCCTGATCGACCGGTTCCTGATGTTCTACATCCGCACCGCCGACCGGCTGGAGCGCACCTCCGCCTGGCTGGAGCGCATCCCCGGCGGCCTGGACCACGTACGGGACGTGGTGGTGCACGACTCGCTGGGCATCTGCGACGAGCTGGAGTCGCTGATGGCCGCGCACGTCGCGCACTACCGCGACGAGTGGGCCGAGACGATCAACGACCCGGAGAAGCTGGCCCGGTTTGTGTCCTTCGTCAACGCCCCGGACACCCCCGACCCGGTGGTCGCCTTCGTCCCCGAACGCGACCAGATGAAGCCCGACCTGCCCCTGCTGAACATCGGCCTGCGTCCCGCCGACGACGTCCTGGAAGGAAGCGCACAGCGATGACCCTGGCACTCGAGACCACCACCGGCCTGACCGTCCGACTCCGCCTCGCGGACGACTGGTTCGAGGTCTGCGGCCTCGACCGGCTGGTCCCGGGACGGGGCGTGGCCGCCCTGCTGCCCGACGGCCGGCAGGCCGCGGTGTTCACCGACCGCGCGGGCCGCCTGTTCGCCGTCGACAACCGTGACCCGTTCACGGGCGCGGCGGTCCTCTCCCGCGGCCTGACCGGCACCCACCGGGGCCGCCCGTTCGTCGCCTCCCCGCTCCTGAAGCAGCGCTTCGACCTGGAGACGGGCCGGTGCCTGGACGACGACACGGTCCGCGTGAGGACGTACGAGGTCGAGGCGGCCTGAGCGGCCGGGGGCGGCCGGGGCCTTCGGGTCCGCGCCTCGGACGACGTCCACCCGCCCGTACGCCGCCGGCCATGAAGCGTCCATGTCATTCCCGTAGGTTCACTGCCCGCACGCCCCCGTCGTCGGCCGGCGGCGGGGCGGTAACGGCCACCTGGAGTGACAGTGGAACGTCGTACCTTCCTTCGTGCGACCGCCCTCGGCGGCGGCTCCGCCGTACTCGGCGGGACCCTGTGGCGCGGTGCCGCGTACGCCGCCCCCGCCCAGCCCGGCACCGGCCCGTACGGGGCGCTCGGGGCGCCGGACGCCAACGGGATCGCACTCCCGGCGGGATTCACCAGCCGGGTGATCGCCCGCTCCGGGCAGCGGGTCGGGAGCACGTCGTACACCTGGCACAACGCCCCGGACGGCGGGGCCTGTTACGCCGACGGAAGCGGCTGGATCTACGTCTCCAACTCGGAGATCAACCCGTCGGGCGGCGCGAGCGCGGTGACGTTCTCGGCCACCGGCGCCATCACGGGCGCGTACCGCGTCCTGTCCGGCACCCGGCAGAACTGCGCGGGCGGGAAGACCCCGTGGAACACCTGGCTGTCCTGCGAGGAGGTGGACCGGGGGTACGTCTACGAGACCGACCCGTGGGGTGTGAAGGCGGCCGTCCGCCGTGACGCCATGGGGCGCTTCAAGCACGAGGCGGCGGCGGCCGACCCGGTGCGCGGGGTGATCTACCTGACCGAGGACGTCTCGGACGGCTGCTTCTACCGTTTCAGGCCCACGACCTGGGGCGACCTGTCCTCCGGCACGCTGGAGGTGCTGGTCGGCCCCAGCGGCACCAGCGGCCCGGTGAGCTGGGCGCGGGTCCCGGACCCGTCCGGCGCCACGGCCACCCGCAACCAGGTCTCCGGAGCCAAGCGCTTCAACGGCGGCGAGGGCTGCCACTACGCGAACGACACCTGCTGGTTCACCACCAAGGGCGACAACCGGGTCTGGCGGTACGACGCGGCCGCCCAGACCATCGACCTCGCCTACGACGACTCGCTGGTGACCGGCGGAACGGCCCCGCTGACCGGGGTCGACAACGTCACCGGCTCCTCCTCCGGCGACCTCTTCGTCGCCGAGGACGGCGGGACCATGGAGATCTGCGTCATCACGCCCGACGACGTGGTGGCCCCGTTCCTGCGCGTCAGCGGTCAGTCGGGCTCCGAGATCACCGGCCCGGCCTTCTCCCCGGACGGCGCCCGCCTGTACTTCTCCAGCCAGCGCGGTACGAGCGGGAGTTCGTCGGGCGGCATCACGTACGAGGTGAAGGGTCCCTTCCGGGCATGACGCACGGGAGGTGGCGGACAGCCACCTCCCGGTCACGCCGTACCGGCCACCGCCATGGCGCACGACGGCAAAACCGCCACCGGCGAAGACACCCCCAGGGGCGCGGGGAACTGCGCGACCAGCCACGAACCACCCGCACCCGGCCCCGCAGCCCCCGCGCACCCCCTCTGACCTGGCCCACCCCTGCCCAACGGAAGGAACCCACCGCTCCGCTCGTGGCAAGCCGCCACCATTCCGTCACATCACGTTCACATCACAGGTCACCCGTGACCCTCCGCGGCACCCCCGAACCGCCAGTAACTTCGTCACGCCACAGCCCGGTCAACGGCACCCGCACTCGGACTTGGGGGCATTTGCCATGCACCTGACACGAAACACGCTCACGGCCCTCGCCGCCCTCACCCTGGCCGCCCTTCCCGCCACCGCGTCGGCCCACGACGGGGACCACCCGTTCAAGAGCTGCCCGGAGGCGTACGACAAGGGCTACGCGAAGATCTCCAGCGGGGACGACCACTACGGTCCCGCACTGGACCCCGACGGCGACGGCGTCGCGTGCGACGAACCGCCCGCCGGCTTCATCCCGCGCGACGACACCGCGATCGACGACGGGAACACGACTCCCGTGGCCGGCACCACCCCGGCCGCCACGAGCGACGACACCGGGTCGGACGACGACGTCACCACCTACGTGACCATAGGCGTCTCCGCCGTGGTCCTCGCCGGAGGCACCGTGCTCATCGCCTCCCGCCTGCGCCGCGACACCTGACCGCCCCACAGGGCGGGTCGCGCGCGTACGACGGAAGGGGCGGCACCCCCGCACGGGTGCCGCCCCTCCTTCGTGATCCGGAGCCGTCGCCGATCGGTGAGGGTGGTCGGGTGACAGACGACGGCCCCGGGGTCCCACGCGCCCCGGAGGGCTCAGCGGTGGTCGCTGCCCGCCGAGGTGACGGCCGCGCGGCCGGCCTCCAGACGGGCCACCGGGATACGGAACGGGGAGCAGGAGACGTAGTCCAGTCCGACCTCGTGGAAGAAGTGGACCGACTCCGGGTCGCCGCCGTGCTCGCCGCAGACGCCGAGCTTCAGGTCCGGACGGGTCTCCCGGCCGGCCTTGGCCGCGGACTTCACCAGGGAGCCCACGCCGTCCTTGTCGATCGTCTCGAACGGCGACACCCCGAAGATGCCCTTCTCCAGGTAGGCCGTGAAGAAGCTGGCCTCCACGTCGTCCCGGGAGAAGCCCCACACCGTCTGGGTGAGGTCGTTGGTGCCGAAGGAGAAGAACTCGGCGGCCTCCGCGATCTGACCGGCGGTCAGCGCGGCGCGCGGCAGCTCGATCATCGTGCCGATGGCGAGCTTGAGCCGGGTGCCGGTGGCCTCCTCGACCTCCGCGACGACCTGGTCGGCCTCGTCGCGGACGATCTCCAGCTCCTGGACCGTGCCGACCAGCGGGATCATGATCTCCGCGCGCGGGTCGCCCTTGGCGGCCTTGCGCTCGGCCGCCGCCTCCGCGATGGCCCGCACCTGCATGGTGAACAGGCCGGGGATGACCAGGCCGAGGCGGACACCGCGCAGACCCAGCATCGGGTTCTGCTCGTGCAGCCGGTGCACGGCCTGGAGCAGCCGCAGCTCGTTCTCGTGCGGCTCCTGCCGGGACTCGGCGAGGGCGACGCGGACCGACAGCTCGGTGATGTCGGGCAGGAACTCGTGCAGCGGCGGGTCGAGCAGGCGGATGGTGACGGGCAGGCCGTCCATCGCCTCGAACAGCTCGACGAAGTCCTTCTTCTGGAGCGGGAGCAGCGCCTTCAGCGACTCCTCGCGCTCCTCCTCCGTGTCGGCCAGGATCAGCCGCTCCACCAGCTCGCGCCGGTCGCCGAGGAACATGTGCTCGGTGCGGCACAGACCGATGCCCTGGGCACCGAACCGGCGGGCGCGCAGCGCGTCCTCGGCGTTGTCGGCGTTGGCGCGCACCCGCAGCCGGCGCTTGCGGTCGGCGAAGGCCATCATCCGGTGCACGGCCTCGACCAGCTCGTCGGCGTCGTCGGCGCCCGGGTGCATCCGGCCCTCGAAGTACTCCACGACCGGCGACGGCACGACCGGGACCTCGCCCAGGTAGACCTTGCCGCTGGAGCCGTCGATGGAGATGAGGTCGCCCTCCTCGACGACGTGCCCGCCGGGCACGGTCATCCGGCGGCGCTTGGTGTCGACCTCCAGCTCCTCGGCGCCGCAGACACAGGTCTTGCCCATGCCGCGGGCGACGACGGCCGCGTGGGAGGTCTTGCCGCCGCGCGAGGTGAGGATGCCCTCGGCGGCGATCATGCCGTCCAGGTCGTCGGGGTTGGTCTCGCGGCGGATCAGGATGACCTTCTCACCGGAGCGGGACCACTTCACGGCGGTGTAGGAGTCGAAGACCGCCTTGCCGACCGCGGCGCCCGGGGAGGCGGCGATGCCGCGTCCGACCTGCTCGACCTTCGCGCTCTCGTCGAACCGCGGGAACATCAGCTGGGCGAGCTGGGCGCCGTTGACGCGGGTGAGCGCCTCGGCCTCGTCGATCAGGCCCTGGTCGACGAGCTGCGTGGCGATGCGGAAGGCCGCGCCCGCGGTGCGCTTGCCGACGCGGGTCTGGAGCATCCACAGCCGGCCGCGCTCGATGGTGAACTCGATGTCGCAGAGATCCTTGTAGTGGTTCTCCAGGGTCTCCATGATCTGCATGAGCTGGTCGTACGACTTCTTGTCGATCTGCTCCAGCTCCGCGAGCGGGACCGTGTTGCGGATGCCCGCGACGACGTCCTCGCCCTGCGCGTTCTGCAGGTAGTCGCCGTAGACGCCCTGGTGTCCCGAGGCGGGGTCGCGGGTGAAGGCGACGCCGGTGCCCGAGTCGGGGCCGAGGTTGCCGAAGACCATGGAGCAGACGTTGACGGCGGTGCCCAGGTCGTGCGGGATGCGCTCCTGGCGGCGGTAGAGCTTGGCCCGGTCGCCGTTCCAGGAGTCGAAGACCGCCTTGATGGCGAGGTCCATCTGCTCGCGCGGGTCCTGCGGGAAGTCCCGGCCGCACTCGGTCTTGACGATCTTCTTGAACTTGGTGACGAGCTTCTTGAGGTCGGCGGCCTCCAGCTCGGTGTCGACCGTGACCTTCTTGGCCGCCTTGGCCGCCTCGAGCGCGTCCTCGAACAGCTCGCCGTCCACGCCGAGGACGGTCTTGCCGAACATCTGGATGAGGCGGCGGTAGGAGTCCCACGCGAACCGGTCGTCGCCGGCCTGCTTGGCCAGGCCCTGCACGGACTTGTCGGACAGACCGATGTTGAGGACGGTGTCCATCATGCCCGGCATGGAGAACTTGGCGCCGGAGCGGACCGACACGAGGAGGGGGTCGTCGGCCTGGCCGAGCTTCTTGCCCATCCGCTGCTCGAGCGCCTCGAGGTGCGCACTCACCTCGTCACGCAGTGCCGCGGGCTCCTCGCCGCTGTCCAGGTAGACCTTGCAGGCCTCCGTGGTGATGGTGAAGCCGGGTGGCACGGGGAGACCGAGGTTGGTCATCTCGGCGAGGTTGGCCCCCTTGCCGCCGAGCAGGTCCTTGAGGTCCTTGTTGCCCTCGGTGAAGTCGTAGACGAACTTCACGCTCTCAACGCTCGTGCCCGACTGAGCTACGTGGGGATCTTTGTTTTCCGACACGGGTCTCGACTCCTCGAGGACGCGGTGGCTGCCCTGACGGCGAGGAATGTACCCAGATCAAAGGCGTCTGAGTACGTCCACTTGCGCGTCATGCGCCTGTCACCGGCCGAGCACCGACGGATCGAAAGTCAAAGCTTGGCAAGCCGTTGAGGCTCGGTGTTTTCACTTCTTGAACGCGGAGCGCCCGCAAGAGCCGGTCGAACTGCTCATGTGAGCGTCTTGCACCACGTTTGATTTCGCCCGATGAACGATCATCGAGTGGCACTGAGTGCCAACCTTTGAGAAGTGCAGCCTCCCATGATCCGCTCATCTGAGCGCAACCCCTATCAGGGGTGGCGAGAATCACGCTGCCATACGGCGCCCGGTTCCACCATGCGGACCGGTGCGATGAACGCTCGGGCGCGGCCGCCCGTACGGACTGGAGGCGGATCCGGACCCCCACGCCGGATCCGCCTCCCGCCTCACCGGCCTCGGTACGGAAGGAACCTCCGGGTTGCCTGTCTTCACTCGCGTCCTCACGCGCCTGCGCGCCCTCCGTGTTCCCCTGCGCCCGCGGGACACACGCGTCCTGACGCGCCTGCGCCACGCACGGGACGCCCATCCCTCCGCCGACCGCGCCCTGCGTCTGACGGGCCACGTCCTCGCCGCCGTGCTGGTGCTCGGCGCCCTGCTGATGCCGAACACCGCACCGGGCCTGCGGCCCGACCGCTTCACCCGGATCCCCGCCGAGGCGATCGTGGGGGCGGTCCTGCTGCTCGCCCTGCCGCGCCGGCCCCGGGTGGTCGTCGCCGCGCTCTACGGGACGGGCCTCGGCGTGCTCACCGTGCTCAACCTGCTGGACATCGGTTTCACCGAGTACCTGGGCCGCGGCTTCAACCTCGTCCTCGACTGGGGCCTGCTGGACGACGCCCTGTCCTACGTGCGGGACTCCATGGGCGGCTTCGCCGCCAACGCCGCCGCCGTCGGCGCGGTGCTGCTCGCCCTGCTCGTGGTGGTCGTCATGGCGCTCGCCACGGTCAGGCTCGGCGACATCCTGGCCCGGCACCGCGCCCGCGCCGGCCAGGGCGCGATGGTCGCGGGCACCGTGTGGATCACCTGCGCCTCGCTGGGCCTGCAGATCTCCGGGCTGCCGGTCGCCTCCGACCGCGCGGCGGACACCCTGCGCGGGCAGACCCGGCGGGTGGTGGACACCCTGCGCGACGAGGCGGCCTTCGCCGAGGAGGCACGGACCGACACCTTCGGCGCCACCCCTCCGGGACTGCTCCTGCCGGACCTGCGGGGCAAGGACGTCGTCATCGCGTTCATCGAGAGCTACGGCCGGGTGGCCGTGGAGGACCCGCTGATCGCGCCCGGCGTCACCCGCACCCTCGACACCCGGGGCGCCGCGCTCGCCGCGGCCGGCTACCAGGCGCGCAGCGGATGGCTGACCTCGTCGACGTACGGCGGGAGCAGCTGGCTCGGGCACTCCACGACCCTGTCCGGGCTGTGGATCGACAACCAGCAGCGGTACCGCACCGCCACCCACAGCGACCGGCTGACCCTCACCGCCGCCTTCCGGAAGTCCGGCGCGTGGGACACCGTCGGCATCATGCCGGGCGTGCAGAAGACCTGGCCGGAGGCGGAGTGGTACGGCCTGGACACGGTGTACGACGCCTTCGAGATGGGCTACGAGGGCCCGAAGTTCAGCTGGTCCACGATGCCGGACCAGTACGCCCTGGAGGCGTTCGAGCGTCTGGAGCACGGGAAGAAGCGGGACCGGCCGCTGATGTCGGAGGTCATCCTCACCTCCAGCCACCAGCCGTGGGCGCCGGTCCCGGAGATGATCGACTGGGAGGAGCTGGGCGACGGCTCGGTCTTCGACGCGATCGAGGAGGACGGCCGGGACGCGTCCGAGGTGATGGCCGACTCCACCGAGTCCCGCAAGGAGTACGGGCGTTCGGTGTCGTACTCGGTGACCGCCCTCACCGAGTGGCTGGAGCGCTACGGCACCGACGACACCGTGCTGGTCTTCCTCGGCGACCACCAGCCGATCGCCCGGGTCACCGGGCACACGAAGAACCGGGACGTGCCGGTGACGGTCGTCGCCAAGGACCCGGAGGTGCTGCGGAAGATCGACGGCTGGCGGTGGACGCCGGGCCTGCGGCCCGCCGACGACGCGCCCGTGTGGAAGATGGACGCCTTCCGCGACCGCTTCCTGACCGCCTACGGGTCCGTGCCCCGGCCCACCAAGGACTGATCAGCCGCCGGAGGTGTCCAGCTCGGCGTCCTCGCCGACGCCCGCGCAGTCGTAGGGGTCCTTCAGCCAGCCGTCCGGCAGCACCACGCGGTTGTTGCCGGACGTACGGCCGCGGGGGCCGTCGGCGCCGGACGGCCAGGGCTGGTCCAGGTCCAGCTCGTCGAGCCCGGCCCGCACCTCCTCCAGGGTGGAGGTGACGGCGAGCCGCCGGCGCATCTCGGAGCCGACCGCGAAGCCCTTGAGGTACCAGGCGACGTGCTTGCGGAAGTCGATCACACCGCGCGACTCGTCACCGATCCACTCGCCCAGCAGGGTGGCGTGCCGCACCATCGCGTCGGCCACCTCGCGCAGGGTGGGCCGGACATAGGCGTCGGGGCGCCCCTCGAAGGCGGCGACCAGGTCGGCGAAGAGCCACGGCCGGCCGAGGCAGCCGCGCCCGACGACCACGCCGTCGCAGCCGGTCTCGCGGACCATGCGCAGGGCGTCGTCGGCGGACCAGATGTCGCCGTTGCCGAGCACCGGGATCTCGGGGACGTGCTCCTTGAGCCGGGCGATCGCCTCCCAGTCGGCGGTGCCGCCGTAGTGCTGCGCGGCGGTGCGGCCGTGCAGCGCGATGGCGGTGACGCCCTCCTCCACGGCGATGCGGCCGGCGTCCAGGTAGGTGATGTGGTCGTCGTCGATGCCCTTGCGCATCTTCATCGTGACCGGCAGGTCGCCGGCGCCGGCGACGGCCTCGCGCAGGATGGCGCGCAGCAGGTTCCGCTTGAAGGGCAGGGCGGAGCCGCCGCCCTTGCGGGTCACCTTGGGGACCGGGCAGCCGAAGTTGAGGTCGATGTGGTCGGCGAGGTCCTCCTCCGCGATCATGCGGACGGCCTTGCCGACGGTCGCCGGGTCGACGCCGTAGAGCTGGATGGAGCGCGGCTGCTCGGAGGCGTCGAACCGGATGAGCTGCATGGTCTTCTCGTTGCGCTCGACCAGCGCCCGGGTGGTGATCATCTCGCTGACGAACAGGCCCTTGCCGCCGCTGTACTCCCGGCACAGGGTGCGGAAGGGCGCGTTGGTGATCCCGGCCATGGGGGCGAGCACGACGGGCGGGCGCACGGCGTGCGGGCCGATGGACAGGGTCGTGTTCACGGTCGGCGAGGCAGTCGGCATTCCCCCATTGTCCAGCATCCCGCGGGGCGCTCCGCACAATGATCGTGTATCGGTCATTAGTTAGTCGCACTATCGACATGGGCGTACGATGGCGCGCATGCCCGAGCTCAGCCACGGCCGCCGCATGCTGGTGCTCGCGATCTGCTGCATGAGCCTGCTGATCGTGAGCCTGGACAACACGGTCCTGAACGTCGCCCTGCCGTCCCTCCAGCGGGAGCTGGACGCGAGCACCTCGGGACTGCAGTGGACCATCGACGCGTACACGCTCGTGCTGGCCTCGCTGCTGATGCCGGCCGGCTCGACCGCCGACCGGATCGGCCGCCGGCGGGTCTTCCTGTCCGGCCTGGTGGTCTTCACCCTGGGCTCGCTGCTGTGCTCGCTCGCCCCGGACCTGAACTGGCTCGTGGTCTTCCGCATGGTGCAGGCGGTGGGCGGCTCGATGCTCAACCCGGTCGCCATGTCGATCATCACCAACACCTTCACCGACCCGCGCGAGCGGGCCCGCGCGATCGGGGTGTGGGGCGCGGTGGTCGGGCTGTCGATGGCCGCGGGGCCGCTGGTGGGCGGGCTGCTGGTGGACTCGGTCGGCTGGCGCTCCATCTTCTGGGTCAACCTGCCGGTGGGCCTCGCCGCGCTGCTGCTGACCTGGCGCTTCGTCCCCGAGTCGCGCGCCCCGCGGGCCCGCCGCCCCGACCCGGTCGGCCAGGTCCTGGTCATCGCCCTGTTCGGCTCCCTCACCTACGCGATCATCGAGGCCCCGCACGGTTCCTGGCTGTCCACGGTCCCCTTCGCCGCGCTCGCGGTGATCGCCCTCCTGGCGCTCCTCCGCTACGAGCCGCGCCGCCCGGAACCCCTGATCGACCTGCGCTTCTTCCGCTCGGCGCCGTTCAGCGGGGCCACGGTGATCGCGGTGAGCGCCTTCGCGGCGCTGGGCGGGTTCCTGTTCCTGTCCACGCTGTACCTGCAGAACGTGCGGGGGCTGAGCGCGCTGGAGGCGGGGTTGTGGATGCTGCCGATGGCCGTCCCCACGTTCCTGTGCGCCCCGCTGTCCGGCCGCCTCGTCGGCAGCCGGGGACCGCGGCTGCCGCTGCTGGTCGCGGGCGGCGCGATGACGGTGAGCGGGCTGCTGTTCGCCCTCTTCGAGGCGGAGACGTCGAACGCGACGCTGCTCGCGGGCTACGTCCTCTTCGGCGTCGGCTTCGGCTTCGTCAACGCCCCGATCACCAACACGGCGGTCTCGGGCATGCCCCTCTCGCAGGCCGGAGTCGCCTCGGCGGTCGCCTCCACCAGCCGCCAGCTCGGCCAGACCCTGGGCGTGGCGGTCCTCGGCGCGGTCCTCGCGGCGGGCGTCGGCTCCTCCTCGTACGCCGACACCTTCGTCACGGCGTCCCGCCCCGGCTGGTGGATCCTGACCGCGTGCGGCGCGGGGGTTCTGACGCTGGGCGTCCTGACCACGGGCCCGTGGGCCCGGGCCACGGCGGAACGCACGGCGCGGCGCCTGGAGTCGGAGGAACGGCCGCCCCGGCGCACGGGGGTGGGTGCCTGAGGGCGCCCGCGCCGGGTGCGGGTAGTGCGTGGCTGGTCGCGCAGTTCCCCGCGCCCCTGAAAGGCGCCTCCGCCGGACGGCAGTCGCGGCGGCAGGGTCAGCCCCCGCCGCCGCAGGCAGTAGCGCCGCGCGGACAACGCCCGGCCGCTGCGGGCAGTCGTGCCGCTGGGGCGATGGGGGTACCTCCCGCTCGAGCGAAGCCGAGAGTGGGGGAGGGTGGGCGCAGCGGCACCCCCTGCAGCGCCGCTGCGGGTGGTCCGTGGCTGGTCGCGCAGTTCCCCGCGCCCCTGAAGGGCGCCTCCGCCGCGCGACTTCCGCAGACCCCCACCTGTTGATGTCGGTTTTGCTGCACACTCCTTGTCGTCCCCGGACGGGGGCAGGAGTACGGCGACACCGATCCGCCGACCGCCGGAGGCACCATGCCCCAGATCGACTCCAGCAAGGTCAGCCGCTGGGACCTGCACGGACGTGAGCACACCGTGCGCGTCCACCGCACCGGGGTGCAGCGGACGATCAGATGTGACACGTGCGGCTGGCGCCGGGGCGCCCAGTTCCTGCCGTGGCTGAAGGCGCAGGAGCACCTGGAGCAGGCGCACCAGGCGACGGTGGACCCGACCGCGGCCTGACCGGCCCGCGCGGTCAGGCCCGCAGCCCCCGCAGCAGCAGATCCACGGTCGCCTCGAAGTCGGCGTCCGCCTCCGGGCTGTCCCACTCCCCCGCGTGGGCGGGGTCGTGGAAGCGGCCGGTGGCCTGGAAGACGGCACGGGCGCTGACCGCGGGGTCGTCGCTGTGGAAGACCCCGGCGGCCACCCCGTCGGCGACGATCCGCGTCACCTGCTCCGTCAGCTCGTCGATGTGCTCGGCGACCGCGCCGACCTGCTCGCCGGCCAGCACGCTGTAGGTAGCGAACAGCTCCGGGTCGTCGCCCGCCTTGCGCCGCTTGGCGGTGAAGAGGGCGGCCAGCCAGTCCCGCAGCCGCGCCTGGGGGGCGCGGGACGCGTCGCCGGCGATCCCGTCCAGCGCCTCGGACGTCCGGTCCAGCCACCGCTTGGTCACGGCCTCGCGCAGCGCCGCCTTGGTGCGGAAGTGCCGGTAGACGCTGCCGTGGCTGACGCCGAGGGCGCGGGCCACGTCCACCACGGTGGCCTTCGCCGGGCCGTGCCGGCGCAGCACCTCCTCGGTCGCCTCCAGGATGCGCTCGGCGGTCAGGGTCTCGGTCGCTGCCATGCCTAGACCGTACCCGGCGCCGGGATCACTCCTCGGTGCCGAGGTGGGCCATCATCGGCTCCGGGTAGCGGGCCCCCGCGGCGGCCCCGGGCGGCACCGCCCGCTCGATCGCCGCGAGGTCGTCCGCGTCCAGCGTGACGTCCAGCGCGCCCAGCGACTCCGTCAGCCGCTCCCGGGTGCGGGCGCCGACCAGCGGCACGATGTCCTCGCCGCGCGACAGCACCCAGGCGACGGCGATCTGCGCGACCGTGACGCCCTTGCGCGCCGCGATCTCGCGCAGCGCGTCGACGAGGCGCAGGTTGTGCCGGAGGTTGTCGCCCTGGAAGCGGGGCGAGTGGGCGCGGAAGTCGTCCGCGGCCAGCCGCCGGTCGGCGGTGAAGTGGCCGGAGATCAGGCCGCGCGCCAGCACCCCGTACGCCGTGACGGAGATGCCCAGCTCGCGGGTGGTGGGCAGGATCTGGTCCTCGACGGCGCGGGAGATCAGCGAGTACTCGATCTGGAGGTCGGCGATCGGCGCGGTGGCGGCGGCCCGCCGGACGGCGTCGGCGCCGACCTCGCTGAGCCCGATGTGCCGTACGTGGCCCTTCTCCACGAGCTCCGCGACGGCGCCGACGGTCTCCTCGACCGGCACGTCCGGGTCGGCGCGGGAGAGGCGGTAGACGTCGATGTGGTCGACGCCCAGCCGCTGGAGGGAGTACGCGGCGAAGTTCCGTACCGCGGCCGGGCGGCCGTCGATCGGGCCCCAGCCGCCGTCCGGGTCACGCAGGGCACCGAACTTGACGCTGGTGAGGGCCTGTTCGCGCAGCCCGGCGGGGGTGGTGCGCAGCGCCTCGCCGATCAGCAGCTCGTTGTGGCCCATGCCGTAGAAGTCGCCGGTGTCGAGCAGGGTGACGCCGGCGTCCAGGGCGGCGTGGATCGTGGCGATCGCCTCGGTCCGGTCCGCCGCGCCGTACAGCGCGGACATGCCCATGCAGCCGAGCCCCAGGGCGGACACCCGGGGACCGGTCTTTCCGAGAGGTCGTGTGTGCATCGTCATGCGTCCACGATGACATGACGGATGACAGATTTCAATATCTGTCATCTCTACATCTGTCACTCGATCGCGGAACGCGCGCACGACCCCGGAAACGCGTGAACGCCGGGCCCCGGAGATCCGGGACCCGGCGTTCACGCCGGTCGAGAGAGAGGGGTCAGCAGCCGACCAGACGGGCGGCCAGGTAGCCCTCGATCTGGTCGAGGGAGACCCGCTCCTGCTTCATGGTGTCGCGCTCGCGCACGGTCACCGCGTTGTCGTCCAGGGTGTCGAAGTCGACGGTCACGCAGAACGGGGTGCCGATCTCGTCCTGGCGGCGGTAGCGGCGGCCGATGGCGCCGGCGTCGTCGAACTCGATGTTCCAGTTCTGCCGCAGCGTCTGGGCGAGACCCTTGGCCTTCGGGGACAGCTCCGGGTTGCGGGACAGCGGCAGCACCGCGACCTTCACCGGCGCGAGGCGGTGGTCGAGCCGCAGCACGGTCCGCTTCTCCATCTTGCCCTTGGCGTTGGGCGCCTCGTCCTCGACGTAGGCGTCGAGCAGGAAGGCGAGCATCGCCCGGCCGACACCGGCCGCCGGCTCGATGACGTACGGCGTCCAGCGCTCGCCGGCCTCCTGGTCGAAGTAGGAGAGGTCCTGGCCGGAGGCCTTGGAGTGCGCGGAGAGGTCGTAGTCGGTGCGGTTGGCGACACCCTCCAGCTCGCCCCACTCGCTGCCGCCGAACTGGAAGCGGTACTCGATGTCAGCGGTGCGCTTGGAGTAGTGGGAGAGCTTCTCCTTCGGGTGCTCGTACCACCGCATGTTCTCCTCGCGCAGGCCGAGACCGGTGTACCAGTTCCAGCGCTGCTCCATCCAGTACTCCTGCCACTGCTCGTCCTCGCCCGGCTTGACGAAGAACTCCATCTCCATCTGCTCGAACTCGCGGGTCCGGAAGATGAAGTTGCCGGGCGTGATCTCGTTGCGGAAGGACTTGCCCATCTGGGCGATGCCGAACGGCGGCTTCCGGCGCGAAGTGGTCTGCACCTGGCCGAAGTTGGTGAAGATGCCCTGGGCGGTCTCGGGGCGCAGGTAGGCGATGGAGCCGGAGTCCTGCGTCGGGCCGAGGTGGGTGGAGAGCAGACCCGAGAACTGCTTGGGCTCGGTGAAGGTGCCCTTGTTGCCGCAGTTGGGGCAGTTGAGGTCGGCGAGGCCGCCCGCGGGGGCGTGCCCCTTCTTCTCCTCGTACGCCTCCTCCAGGTGGTCCGCGCGGAACCGCTTGTGACAGGAGGTGCATTCGGTGAGCGGGTCGGTGAAGGTCGCGACGTGACCGGAGGCGACCCACACCTCGGGGGCCAGGATGACGGACGAGTCGATGCCGACCACGTCCTCGCGCGAGGTCACCATGTAGCGCCACCACTGGCGCTTCAGGTTCTCCTTGAGCTCGACACCCAGCGGCCCGTAGTCCCAGGCGGCACGCTGGCCGCCGTAGATCTCACTGCAGGGGAATACGAAGCCACGGCGCTTGCTCAGGCTGACGATGGTGTCGATCTTGTCGGCGGCCACGGTGCTCTCTTCATTACGACGACGGGCGACGAAGCGGAGATGCTTCCAGCGAATGCCTCAGGTTACCGGCGGGGACGGCCCCTCGACCAAATCGGTCCCCCCGGGCGACCCTCCACGGGACCGGCGGAGGACCTTGTTGACAACGGTTTCCATATCAGCTGAAAATGACTGTCATGAACGTACGACGACGCCACATATCCGCGGTCGCGCTCACCGCGGTCGCCGCCCTTGGGTTCGGCACCCTCACCGCCTGCTCGTCCGACAGCGCCGCCGCGGGCGACACGGGCTCGTTCGACGTCGTCGCGTCGTTCTACCCGATGGCCTTCCTCGCCGAGCGGATCGGCGGCGAACACGTCCACGTCACCAGTCTCACCCAGCCCGGCCAGGAGCCGCACGACCTGGAGATCAGCGCCCGGCAGACCGCGCAGCTCGAGGAGGCCGACGCGGCCCTCTACCTCAAGGGCCTCCAGCCCTCCGTCGACGAGGCCATCGGCCAGTCGCCCATCGCCACGAAGATCGACGCGGCCGAGCTGACCACGCTGGAGGAGCACGGCACCGAGGCCGGCCACGACGAGGAGCACGGGGACGAGCACGGCACCGAGGCCGGCCACGCCGACGAGCACGGGGACGAGCACGCCCACGAGGACGAGCACGGCCACGACCACGAGGGCGGCGACCCCCACATCTGGCTCGACCCGGTGAGGTACGCCGAGGTCGCCGAGGGCGTCGGCAAGGCCTTCCAGAAGGCCGACCCGGACCACGCCGCCGACTACCGCAAGAACACCGCGGCCCTGGTCAAGGACCTCAAGACACTCGACGAGAAGTTCCGCACCGGCCTCGCGAACCGCACGACCGACGTCTTCGTCACCACCCACGCCGCCTTCGGCTACCTCGCCGAGCGCTACGGGCTGACCGAGGAGGCCATCAGCGGCCTGGACCCCGACACCGAGCCCAGCGGGGCGCGCGTGAAGGAGTTGCAGAAGATCGCGAAGGAGGACGGCGTCACCACCGTCTTCTACGAGACGCTGGTCAGCGACAAGACCGCGAAGACCCTCGCCGGCGACACCGGGCTCAGGACCGACGTCCTCGACCCGGTCGAGGGCATCACCGACCGCTCCCGCGGCGAGGACTACTTCCAGGTCATGGAGGCCAACCTCACGGCCCTGCGCACCGCGCTGGGCGCCCGGTGACCCCCGACGACGCGACATCGGAGGACGGCATGACCACCGAGCCCGTCATCACCCTGCGGGGGGTGCGCGCCGAGCTGGGCTCGCGCCCCGTGCTGCGCGGCATCGACCTCACCGTGCACCGCGGCGAGGTCGTCGCCCTGCTCGGCGCCAACGGCTCCGGCAAGTCCACCGCCGTGCGCACCGTGATCGGCCAGGTGCCGGTCACCGCCGGGGAGATCGAGCTGTTCGGCGCCGAGCGGCGCCGGTTCCGCGACTGGGCGCGGGTGGGCTACGTCCCGCAGCGCACCACGGCCGCCGGCGGGGTGCCCGCCACGGTCACCGAGGTCGTCTCCTCGGGACGGCTCGCCCGCACCCGTTTCGGCCTGTTCCGCAAGGCCGACCGGGAGGCCGTCCGCCGGGCCCTGGAGCTGGTCGGCATGGCGGACCGCGCCAAGGACTCCGTCGACGCCCTGTCCGGCGGCCAGCACCAGCGGGTCCTCATCGCCCGCGCGCTCGCCTGCGAACCGGACCTGATGATCATGGACGAGCCGATGGCGGGCGTGGACCTGGCGAGCCAGGAGATCCTCGCCGAGACCCTGCGCACGCAGGTCGGCCGCGGCGCCACGGTCCTCCTCGTCCTGCACGAACTGGGCCCGCTGGAGCCCCTGATCGACCGGGCGGTCGTGCTCCGTGACGGCTGCGTGCTGCACGACGGCCCGCCGCCCAAGGCGGTCGGCCAGCACGCCCTGCCCGGCCACGACCACGTACACCCGCACGCACCGGCGGACGCCGGACCGATCCGCACGGGACTGCTGAGCTGATGGAGATCCTCGACTACGCCTTCATGCAACGGGCGCTGCTCGCCGCCGTCCTGGTCGGCGTCACCGCCCCCGCCGTCGGCGTCTACCTCGTCCAGCGCCGCCAGGCGCTCATGGGCGACGGAATCGGCCATGTAGCGATGACCGGCGTGGGCCTCGGCTTCCTGCTGTCCTGGTCCCCGGTGTGGATGGCCGCCGTGGTCTCCGTCCTCGGCGCCGTCTTCATGGAACTGGTCCGCTGGTACGCCCGGACCCGCGGCGACATCGCCCTCGCGATGCTGTTCTACGGCGGCATGGCCGGCGGCGTCATGTTCATCAACCTCGCGCCCGGCGGCTCCACCTCGAACCTCTCCTCGTTCCTGTTCGGCTCGCTGTCCACGGTCTCCCCGTCCGACGTGACCGCGATCTGCGTGCTGGCCGCGTTCGTGGTGCTGGTCACCGTGGGCCTGCGGCGGCAGCTCTTCGCGGTCAGCCAGGACGAGGAGTTCGCGCGGGTGACGGGCCTGCCGGTGCGGTTCCTGAACCTGCTCACCGCGGTCACGGCCGCGGTCACGGTGTCCGTGGCGATGCGGGTGGTGGGCCTGCTGCTGGTGAGCGCGCTGATGGTGGTGCCGGTCGCGGCGGCCCAGCAGCTCACCCGGAGTTTCGCCGCCACGTTCGCCGTCGCCGTCGCGATCGGCGTCAGCGTGGCCGTCGGCGGCACCGTCACCTCGTACTACCAGGACGTGCCGCCCGGCGCGACGATCGTGCTGCTGACCATCGGCGCCTTCATCCTGCTGACCGCGCTGGCCGCCCCGCTGTCCCGGCGCCGCGCCCGGGCGCAGGCCGCCGCACGGCCCGGCGCCGACCCCGCGGAGTGCTCGATTCCGGCCAGCCGTCCGGCGGACGGCAAGGTCGGCGCCTGACTCGCCGTGCTCCGGCCTGGCACAATGGCCCGGGCAGCAGCCAGACGTGAGGAGGCATTCCGGTGACGACCGCAGGACCGCCCGTGAAGGGCCGCGCCACCCGGCAGCGTGCCGCCGTGGCGGCTTGCCTCCAGGAGGTCGACGAGTTCCGCAGCGCGCAGGAACTGCACGACATGCTCAAGCACAAGGGCGACTCGGTCGGGCTCACCACGGTCTACCGCACGCTGCAGTCCCTCGCCGACGCCGGTGAGGTCGACGTCCTGCGCACCGCCGACGGCGAGTCCGTCTACCGACGCTGCTCCAGCGGGGACCATCACCACCACCTGGTGTGCCGCAGCTGCGGCAAGGCCGTCGAGGTCGAGGGCCCGGCCGTGGAGAAGTGGGCGGAGGCCATCGCCGCCGAGCACGGCTACGTCAACGTGGCCCACACGGTGGAGATCTTCGGCACCTGCGCGGAGTGCGCCGCGGGTTGAGCCGAGCACGGCTCCGCCGCGGGGACTGTGGCGCGTCGGCGGCATCAGGTGCGTCGGGGCCGGTCGCGCAGCTCCCCGCGCCCCTGGGGGTCTCCACCGGCCGCGCGCCCGTCCCCGCCCGGCGTCAGTCGCCCGGCTGCTCGCCCTCCATCGCCATCAGCTCCTCATTCGGGATCGCCCCGCCGAACCGGCGGTCGCGGGAGGCGAACTCCAGGCACGCCCGCCACAGGTCGCGCCGGTCGAAGTCCGGCCACAGCACGTCCTGGAAGACCAGCTCGGCGTAGGCGCTCTGCCACAGCAGGTAGTTGGACGTGCGCTGCTCGCCGCTCGGCCGCAGGAACAGGTCCACGTCCGGCATGTCCGGGTAGTACAGGTACCGCTGCAGCGTCTTCTCGTTGACCTTCGACGGGTCCAGCCGGCCCGCCCTCACGTCCTCGGCGAGCGCCTGCGCGGCGTCGGCGATCTCCGCGCGGCCGCCGTAGTTCATGCAGAAGTACAGCGTCAGCCGGTCGTTGTCCTTGGTCTGCTCCTGGGCGATCTGGAGCTCCTTGGCGACGGACTTCCACAGCTTGGGCATACGGCCCACCCAGCGGACCCGGATGCCCAGGTCGTCGAGCTGGTCCCGGGTCTTGCGGATGAAGTCCCGGTTGAAGTTCATCAGGAAGCGCACCTCGTCCGGGGACCGCTTCCAGTTCTCGGTGGAGAAGGCGTACAGCGAGATGGCGCCCACCCCCATCTCGATCCCGCCCTGGAGCACGTCGAGCACCCGCTCCGCGCCGACCTTGTGGCCCTCGGTGCGCGGCAGCCCCCGCTCCTTCGCCCAGCGCCCGTTGCCGTCCATGACGATCGCCACATGGTTGGGGACCAGTTCCCCGGGGAGCTTCGGGGGCCGCGCGCCGGAGGGGTGCGGTTCCGGGGTCCTGTACTCCCGGCGCTGCCGCCCCAGGAATCCGCGTACGGCCATGTGTCTCTCGTCTCCTCGTGCTGACGGGGTTCTTACTGCTTCTCGACGTACCGGAGCGAGCGCAGCCCGCGCTCCAGATGCCAGTGGAGGTAGGCGGACACGAGCCCGCTCCCCTCCCGGACGTACCGTGCCTCGCACGCGTCCGCGGTGTCCCAGTCTCCCGTAAGCAGCGCGCCCAGGAGTTCCAGGGCCTGCGGGGAGGGTACGACGCTCCCGGGGACGCGGCAGTCGGCGCACACGGTTCCGCCCGACGCGACCGAGAAGAACCGGTTCGGTCCCGGCATGCCGCACCTCGCGCAGTCCGTGAAGCTGGGCGCGTAGCCGTTGACCGCGAGGGAGCGCAGCAGGAAGGCGTCGAGCACCAGGTGCGGGGCGTGCTCGCCCCGGGCGAGGGTGCGCAGTCCGCCGACCAGCAGCAGGTACTGCTGCACCGCAGGCTCGCCCTCGTGGTCGGTGAACCGCTCGGCGGTCTCCAGCATGGCCGTGCCGGCGGTGTAGCGCGCGTAGTCGGTGACGATGCCGCCGCCGTACGGCGCGATCGTCTCGCTCTGCGTGCACAGCGGCAGGCCGCGTCCGACCAGCTCGCTGCCCTTGGCGAAGAACTGCACGTCCACGTGGGAGAACGGCTCCAGGCGCGCCCCGAACTTCGACTTGGTCCGGCGCACGCCCCTCGCCACGGCGCGCACCCGCCCGTGCCCGCGGGTGAGCAGGGTGATGATCCGGTCCGCCTCACCCAGTTTCTGGGTGCGCAGCACGATGCCGTCGTCGCGGAACAGACTCATGGCAGCCATTGTCGCGCACGTTCACGGCACCTCGCGGCGGCTCCTGGCGTCGGCGTGCGCGGTGACCGCGCGCGGGTGCGGGGCGGGGCGGTGGACGCATCGGGTTCCTTGCATGCGGATGATATGCCGATGACGCCGAAGGCGTGACGTTTCCGCAGGGGTGCAACCGGGAGACGCGGCCCCGGTCTCCTCCCCTGCGCAACCGACACTCCTTCGGTGAGGAGAGCGACATGACCGCGACCGCTTTCGAGTACGGCCCGAACCCTTCCGCCGCCGGGCAGTCGGGCGGCGACTACCTGCTGGCCCGGCCCGACGCGGCCACCCGCGTCGGCTCCCCCATCGACCCGCGCGACCGGCGCCGCCTGGATCTGCACGCCGCCCTGACCGCCGCCGGGATCCCGCCGCGCCCGGAGGACCGCGAGGCCATCGAGCACCTGAGCGCCCTGTCCGCCGGGATCAACAGCACCATCCAGCGCTGGCTCCAGCACACCCTGTGAGCCCACGGGACGGTCAGCCGGCGCCCGGTGCGACCAGACCCGACTCGTAGGCCACGACGACCAGTTGGGCCCGGTCCCGGGCGCCGAGCTTGCCCATCGTGCGGCTCACGTGGGTCTTCGCGGTGAGCGGGCTGAGCCCCAGCGTCTCGGCGATCTCCGTGTTGTTGAGGCCGCGTGCGACCAGCGTCAGCACCTCCCGCTCCCGCTCGGAGAGGCAGTCGGGGCCGGCGGTGACCGGCGCCGCCGCGGGACTGCGCAGGAAGCGCTCGATCAGCCGGGCCGTGGGTCCCGGCGACAGGAGCGCGTCACCGGCGGCCACCGTGCGGATGGCGTCGAGGAGTTCGGCGGGCCGGGTGTCCTTCACCAGGAACCCGGACGCCCCGGCGCGCAGCGCGTCCACGATGTTCTCGTCCGTGTCGTAGGTGGTGAGGACCAGCACCTTCACCCCCGCCAGGTCGTCGTCGGCGGCGATCAGCCGGGTGGCCTCGATGCCGTCGAGGTCCGGCATGCGGATGTCCATGACGACGAGGTCGGCCCGCTCGCTACGGGCGAGTCCGACCGCCTGCCGGCCGGTGGCGGCCTGTCCGACGACCTCCATGTCGGGCGCCGACTCGACGAGCATCGCGAACGCCTCCCGCACCAGAGTCTGGTCGTCGGCGAGCAGCACACGTACGGTCATCCGGTCCGTCCCTCCCGGGTCGCGTCGGTCAGCGGCAGGGCGGCGGTCACCCGGAAGCCCCCGCCCTCGCGGGGACCGGCCTCCAGCGTGCCGCCCACGCTGCGCGCCCGCTCCCGCATGCCGACCAGCCCGAACCCGGGGGTGCCGTCGGGGTCGGGTCCGGTGCCGTCGTCGGTGACGCCGATGCGCAGCGTCCCGTCCCGGTCGCTCACGTCGACGCGTACGGCGGGCTCCGGGCCGGCGTGCCGGACCACGTTGGTCAGCGCCTCCTGCACCACGCGGTACGCGGCGGCCCCGACCGCGGGCGGCACCGGCTCCGTGACCCGCACGCGGTGCTCCACGCGGGCGCCGGCCAGGCGCGCGGCCTCCACCAGGTCGGGCAGCCCGTCCAGCCCGGCGAGCGGGCCACGGGCGTCCTCGGGGCCGCCGTCGTCCCGCAACACCTCGAGCGTGGCGCGCAGTTCGCCGCGCGCGGTGCGGCAGGTGCCGGCGATGTCGTCGAGGGCCTTCGCCACGGCCGCCCGGTCGAGACGGTCGGGGTCGGCGGCCAGGACGTGCGCGGCGACGGACGTCTGCACCCCGATGAGGGTGATGCTGTGGGCGAGGAGGTCGTGCAGGTCCCGCGCCATGCGCAGCCGCTCCTCGGCGACCCGGCGGCGCGCCTCCTCCTCGCGGGTGCGTTCCGCCCGTTCCGCGCGTTCGACGATCGCGGCGACGTACTGCCGGTAGTAGCGGACGTCGAGGCCGAGGAAGAGGACGGCGACGACCCAGCCGGTGATGCGGACGAGTTCCGTGAACCCGTCGGGGTTGGTGAGGGCGTTCACGGTGAGGGTGGTGCCGATGACGACGGTGCCGATCAGCAGCGTCCGGCGCGGGGTGCCCGTCGCGGCGACCGTGTAGAGCACCACCACGGTCGCGGCCACGGGCGCCCCGTGGGGGTGGTCCAGGGCGTGGTACGGCACGACCGGGGCCAGCACCGCCAGCAGCACCGGCAGCGGCCGCTTCCGCCGCCAGGGCAGCGGCACATGGGCCGCGAACAGCAGGGCCCAGCCGAGCGCGTCGGGCCGGTGGCCGTCGCCGGCCAGCAGCGCCAGCGTGACGCCCAGGACGGCGGCGCACGCGGCGAGCACGGCGTCGTTGCGGACGGCGTGCGGGCGGGTCAGGGGGTCACGGCTGAGCGCGGTGATGATCCCGTCCCTGGTACGGGAGTCACTGGTACGGGAGCCACCGGTCCGGAAGCGCCCGGTGCGGGGGTCCACGGTCCGGGAGCCCGTGTTTCCGGAGCCCGCAGGCCCGGAGTCCGCGGTTCCGGAGCCCCGGTCACGGGAGCCCCCGGTCCGGGAGGGTTCGGCTGCCTGTGCTGTCGTCGGGTGCACGGGGTCCATCCTCGGGGAGGAGGGCGCCCCTCCGGGAGGGAGGGGCGCCCTGTCACGGTCGTACGGGCGGATCACACCGGCTCCGGCTGCCGCTCACCGCGCTCCGGCTCGGGCGTGCGGGACAGCGCGCCCGGCCACCACATCCGGCGGCCCAGCAGCACGCTCGCCGTGGTGACCAGGTAGGTGCGGACCAGGAAGGTGTCGAGGAGGACGCCGACGGCGATGACGAGGCCGAGTTCGACCATCGCGACCAGGGGCAGCGTGGTGAGCACCGCGAACGTCGCGGCGAGCACGAGGCCCGCGGAGGCGATGACCCCGCCCGTGGTGCGCAGCGCGGTGAGGGCGGCCGCCTCGGGTTCGGCGCCGTTCAGGGACTCCTCCCGCATGCGGTGCATGAGGAAGATGCCGTAGTCGACGCCGAGGGCCACCAGGAACACGAAGGACAGCAGCCCGATCGCGGGGTCGGTGCCGGCGAAGCCGAGCAGCGGCCCGAAGACCAGCCCGCCGATGCCGAGCGCCGCGCCCCAGACGGCGACCACCGCGCCGAGCAGCAGCAGCGGGGCGATAAGGCTGCGCAGCAGGACGACCAGGATCAGGAACACCGCGGCCAGCACCAGCGGCACGATCACCGCGCGGTCCCGCGCCTCGCTGCGGGCGAGGTCGAGCCGCTCCGCGCTGGGCCCGCCGACATGGGCGCCGGTGCCGTCGAGCGTGTCGCGCAGGGCCTCGATGGTGCGGGTCTCCCCCGCCGACTCCGGCGGCGCGGTGGCGAACACGGTGATCTCGGCCCAGGCGTCGCCGGCCCGTCCCGCGGTGGCCTCGGCGACGCCCTCCGTCCCCCGGACCCGCTCCACGACCTCGTCGGCGTCCTCGACGGGCGCGATCACGGTGATCGGCTGGGCGCCGCGCTCCGGGTACTCCTCCGCCAGTGTGCGCATCGCGCCGACGGACTCGGGCCGGTCGGTGAAGGCGTCCTCCTGCCGGAGGTCGCCGCCCAGGTTGAGCGTGCCCAGGGCGAGCGCGCCGAGGAGCACCGCGCCGCCGGTCAGGACGGCCGCGGGCCTGCGGGTGGCGGACGTGCCCATGGCGGCGAACAGCGACCGCCGTGCCTTCGGCGTACTGCCGTAGGCCGGGATCAGCGGCCAGAACACGCGCCGCCCGAGCAGCACCAGGACGGCGGGCAGCAGCGTCGTCATCGCGACCAGCGCGGCGAGCACCCCGACCACGCCGACGGGCCCCATGCCGCTGCTGCTGTTCAGGTCGGCGGCGAGCAGGCACAGCAGTCCGGCGGCGACCGTGCCGGAGGAGGCGAGCACGGCGGGACCGCAGCCGCGCAGGGCGGCCCGCATGGCGTCGTACGGCCGCTCGTGGCGGCGGAGTTCCTCCCGGTAGCGGGAGACCAGCAGCAGCGCGTAGTCGGTCCCGGCGCCGAGCACGAGGACGGTCATGATGCCGCCGCTCTGTCCGGTGATCGTGATGCCGAACAGCTCGTGCGTCCCGTACGCGGCGGCCATCGCCAGGACGGTCGCGGCGCCGGCCACGGCGAGCGGCACCAGCCACAGGAACGGACTGCGGTAGATCAGCACCAGCAGCACGGTGACCACGCCGAGCGTGGCCGTCAGCAGCGTGCCGTCGATGGTCTCGAACACCTCGTCCATGTCGGCGCCGACCGCCCCGGGCCCACCGACCTCGACGCTCAGTCGGCCCGACCCCCCGACGGTCTCCCGCACCCCGTCGACGAAGGCGAGCTGCGCCTCCTCGTCCTGCCCGGGCCGCGTGCTGGAGACCGGGTACATCAGCGTGCTGCCGTCCGCGGAGGGAACGCCCCGCGGCACGTCCGACAGCTCGAACTCCCGCTCCACGTCGGCGATCTGCGCGGCGGCCGCCTCCCGGTCGGCGGCCGTCAGCCCGCCGTCGCGGTGGTAGACCACCACCAGGTCGGTGGACTCGCCGCCGGGCAGCTCGTCCTGGACGCGCGCCACCTGCGTCGAGTCGGCGCCGTCGGGCAGGTAGTCGACCGCCCGGTTCTGCTGCACGTCGGCGAACTTGCCGGCGAGCGGCAGGAGCAGCACCAGCGCCGCCACCCACAGCCCCGCCACCGCCCAGGGCACGGCCCGCCGCCCCCGTGTGCCTGTCCTGACTGGCCTCATGGCCTCGGCTCCCCTCCGGTCCGGTCGTCTGGATCGCTGTCCAGCCTTCCGGCGGCGGGGAGCCGAAACGTCAGGCGCGAGACCGAAACGGCGGGTACTGCGGCGGGCGGCCGGAGGGCGGCCGTTACTCCCCCGGGAGTAACGGCGGGGACCGGCGGGAGGTCAGCCCCGGTCGACCATCCAGGTGCCGTCCTCCTCGTCGTCGACCCGGACCTCCAGCTCGCGCAGGCTCATGCCGGCCTCCCACAGTTCACGGAAGCGCTTCATCCGGTCGTGCACATGGTCCTGACGGGCAATCAGCCGGGTCCGGATGTTGACGTCGCGCAGGTCCTGGTCGATCTCGAAGGACACCGCCTCGTCGTACACGATGAAGTCGTTGGTGGTGCCGCGCAGCAGGTGCGGCGGCAGCTCCGGCAGGACCGCCACGCGCACCTCGATGTGCAGCACCTGCTGCTCCTCGCACAGCCGCAGCAGCCGGTCGTCCAGCTCCCGGGCGCTCTCCAGCAGGAACAGCCGGCGCACCGGGACGCCCTGTTCGATCGCCTCCGCCTGGGCGTGCAGATAGCGGCTGGCGGGCTCGCTGTTCCAGAACGTCCGGTCCACGGAGGTGCTGGTGGCGCAGATGGACTTCTCCGCGGCCCGGGTGAGGGTGAGCATCCAGTCGTGGTTCTCGCCCGGGCACTCCGCGGTGAGGGTGGTGAGGTCGCTCAGGTGCCCGATCACCCGCTGCATCTCCAGCCGGACGAAGGTGGAGAGGATCGGCAGGCCGGGCGAGAGGACCTCGGCGAAGTTGGCGGCCAGGTCGGACACGGATTCGATGCGCACCAGGGGCGGCGCCGGCGGTTCGGGCTCGGCCGGCCGGGGCGGGGGCACCAGGCGCGTCTCGACGAGCTGCTTCATGTCCTCGGTGTGCCGGGTCAGCCCGTGCTGGAGTTCGTCGTAGCGCCGTAAGCCGCCGCGCACGGTGGCCGCGGTCTCCGCCAGCAGGCTCTCCGCGCGCCGGGCCCGCTCCTCGGCCGCCCGGTCCGGGACCAGGACGAGGTGCTGGACGGCGACGGCGGCGACGGCGACCAGGGCGGCGGCGCCGAGCTGCCGAGCCGCGCCGTCCTCCGGGCTGAGCAGCGCGGCGAGGCCCCAGGCGAGCAGTCCGGCGACCAGGCCCACCAGCAGCCTGCGCCGCCACGGGACGGGGTCGGCGCGCTCGGCCGGACGGGCCGCGGGCGTGTCGGGGGCGCCGGACGTCTCCGGCGTCCGGTCCTCGAGGTGTTCGGGTGTGCCCGCCGCGCCCGGCGGGCCGGCCGTGGCGTCGGGCTGAGGTGTCTGTGCCGTGCTCATCTCGCTTCTCCCCCCGTTGGGAAACACGTCGGTTCGGGATGCGGAATGTGCGTGGGGGTCCGGACGAGGCCGCTCACGGCTGGTGGGCGTCTCGCGGGCAGGGGTCGGGTCGGGGCGCGTTCAGGGCGCGGGCTCCACCTCCCGGTGCACGGGCGGGATCGCGTGCAGGGTGAGCTGGTCGCGGACGCGCTGCACCAGGGCGAGCCACTGCCGGGTGAACCCGGGCCGCTCCTCCAGCGCCTCCCACAGCGGGGCCAGCTCCCCGGACACCCGGGCCCGCGGCATCCACAGGTGCAGCAGATGGTCGACGGCCGGCCGCAACGCCCTGACCACCGGCGGCAGTGCGCCGTCCGCAGCGGCACGGGGCCAGGGTCCGGGCGCGGCCGGGCCGAGACGGATGCCGTCGAGGACGCGGACCAGCGTGGTCAGCAGCCAGTCGTGCAGGGCCAGGTCGTCGCAGAGGCCGGCCAGATCGGCGGCGGGGATGTCCTCCGGGACCCGCAGCCGCACGGTGCGCAGCTCGTCCTCGGCGAGGGTGAACCGCTCCAGGGCCGGGGCCTCGCCCGGCGGCGCCGTCAGCGCCACCCAGCGCAGCCGGGTCTGCCGGGACCTCAGCGGCGGCCGCTGGTCGAGCAGCGGGTGCCGCAGCAGCCGGGTGAGCAGTCCCCCGGCGATCAGGCCCACGTCGAGGTCGCCGTGGCGTCCGCCGTCGAGCAGTCCGGCGGCGACCGCGTCGCACGGCAGCTTCCCCAGCGGCTCGACCAGTCCGGGCCGCACCAGGTAGTCGCCCCAGGGCCGGCGGTGGTCGGGCCCGGAGGCGGGGAGGGTGAAGTACGCGGAGGTCTGCAGCACGCGTCCCTCGGTGAGCGCGGCCCGCGCGGCGACCGTGCCGACGGCGCGGACCCGGGCGCCGTTGGCGCTGGGCAGCGGGCAGTCGACGCCGGTGAGGATGTCCGGGGAGCGCCCGTAGAGGTTGGGGCGCTCGGACACCAGGACCCGCTCGTCGGCGCGCAGCCGCAGCAGCTGGGCGGCGGCGCGGCTGTCGAGGGCCTGCCCGGCGGGCAGCAGGCAGGTGCGGACCTCGCCGCAGGCCAGCACGGTGCGCGGCGCGGCGGTGCCGGGCCGCGCACCGGGGGCTGTCCTGGTCGCGGCCGGCATCTCAGGTCTCCTCGCAGAAGACGTAGGAGACGCGGTCGGCGACCGGGCCGGGGACGGGCACGCCCTCGCCCGCGGACCGCTCGGCGACCTGGCGCAGGGCGTCCCGGTCCACGTCCGTCTGGTCGAGGACGACCCGCACGGCGTGCTCGACGGGCAGGAAGCGGCTGGGCAGCACCGAGCAGGTGCGGTAGGCGGCGAACGGGTCCGCCCGCGGGTTGAGCCGCACCAGCGGCGGCAGGTCGTCCCAGTCGTCGGGGAACGCGCCGGTGTGCGGCCTCGGGTCGAAGACGGCCTCGCCCTGGTGGCGCAGCAGCCCGAGGCGGGCGAGCTGCCACACCGCGGCCAGGAAGGGGCAGGACCAGAGGCGCTCCCCTTCGGGCGTCTCGCTCCACAGCTCGACGTCGAGGAACACGGAGTGGCGGCGGGCGGCGGTCTCGCGGGGCGGCTCCCAGGCGGCGGCCTTCCGCATCGCCTGCGGGGCGCGGACGGTGGGGCTGCGCACGCCGTTGGCCAGCCAGCCGGTCTGCGCGGCGGGCGGCCGGTGGCCGTAGCTGCCGGGCGGCGGTTCCTCGACGAGCCGCCCGGCCACCGCCTCCGCGACGGGCACCTTCCCGCTGACGGCGCAGCAGGACTCGCGGGCCAGGTAGTCGACGGCCAGCCCCGCGCGCTCGGCCTCCGCCAGCAGCATGGGGACGACCTCGGCGGGGCTCGCGAACCGGGTGAAGTAGTCGTCGATCAGGAAGCAGGTGCTGATCCGGGCGCGCCGCCCGCCGGCCCGGTCGGCGGCGAAGGCACGGGCGGCCTCCGCCCAGGGACGGACCCGCGCGAAGTGCCGCCGCAGATGCTCGGGCCCCGCCTCGAAGTCCTCCATGTACAGGTGCCCCAGCTCCAGGGAGAGGTGGGACAGCGGCACCGCCTGGGTGCGGGGTTCGGCGGTGGTCTCACGGAACACCGCTTCGGTCATGGCAGCCCCCAGTACGCGTCGTCGGTGAGCCGCCGGGCGATCTCCTCGAGCGCCTCCAGCGTCTCCTTGTTGGCGATCTGGGTGGCGAGGACGTCCTCCTCGGTGATCAGCTGCTCCCGCCACTGCAGGATCGGCTCCAGCGGCACGGTGCCGAGCACCACGCTGTCGCCGATGTACTGGTCGGAGGCGAGCCGGCGCAGCGCCCTGTTGCAGGACTGCATCCAGGCGGCCTGGGCGGGCGAGCCCTGCGCCCACATGGCCGACTCCGGGTCGGGCACGGCGGCCCGCACGAAGCGGATGTTGCCCTGGAGGGTCGCCTCGTCGTGCCCGCGGTCGACGCCGCTGCGGAGGATGCCGTTCTCCTTGTGCACCAGTCCCGCGGCGGCGATGACGTGCTGCCGGGTCCAGCGGTGGAACACCAGCCAGCGGTAGGCGACATGGCGCATCCGGGGGTGCGCGGTGGCCGCGAGGACCAGGTCGACGGCGTAGCTGCGGCCGGCGCTGAGGTCCACCATGACCAGGTCGAACTCGCTGTTGAGCCGCAGCAGCAGGTCGATGCAGCGCTCCAGCGCCTCCTCGCCGGTGGCGAACTCGCCGCCGCCCGCGTCGCCGGGGTAGAGGACGAGCCGCCCGGACTGGTTCTGCCGGGCGCGCAGCACCGGGTGCTCGGTCTGCCGCCAGATGTCGATGCTGGCCGGTTCGGTGACCTCGCCCTCCAGGTAGGAGTGCAGGCCCCGCTCCTCGGTGCCGCGCAGGGCGCTGGGCACGTCGAACACGGCGGCGGCGGTGGGCGAGCCGAAGTCGAAGTCGACGTAGGCGACGTGGTCGCCGACGAGGGCGCGCTGGTAGGCCAGGTTGGCGCTGGTGACCGAGCGGCCCGTGCCTCCCTTGTCGGAGGCGGCGAAGACGAGCACGGCTCAGCCCTCCTGTGCGGCGGCGTCCCGGGCCTGGGCCAGGGTGTCGAGTTCCCGCAGGACGGGCAGGGCGAGCGCGAAGGCGGTGGCGGGCCGCTCGTCGACCAGGCCGCGGGCGTGGTCCAGCCGGTTCTCTATGCTCCGCATCGCCCGGGCGCGGCTGCCGTCGTCGCCGGTGGACGCCTCCAGCTGCTCCCTGCCGAACAGGTGCGTGGCCTCGCTGAGCAGGTCCCGGGCGAGGTCGGCCAGGTCGGGACTGCGGATGGGCTCCTGCTCGTAGAGGTTGCGGGCGGCGACCAGGCACTCGGTGACGCGTTCGGTGACGCTCCAGGACAGGCGGCGGTTGACGCCCTTGGCGTCCGGGAAGACGGCGCGTACGTCGTCCCAGAGGCCGGCGCCGTGGCCGTCCTCGATCCTGCGGCTCCACAGGTGCTCGAAGGTCTGCTCGGCGAGGCGCAGCAGCCGGTCCTGCGCCTCGATGTTCCGGGACAGCTCGGCGAGCTGCACGGTCCGCTTGAGCAGCTGGGCGGAGAAGTCGGTCATCCGCCACTGGAGCAGCGACCCGGAGCGCTCGGACCCGGCGAGCGGCATCAGCACGCCCGGGTCGTGCAGCCGGACCACCGGGTCGTTCCTGGTCATGCGGCTGGTGACGCGGCCGCGGTCGGCGAGCCGCTCCATGATGGAGACGGTGCGGGTGAGGTCGTCGTCGGTGGCCCTGCGGCGCACCAGGTCGTGGACGAGGATGGCCGCGACGGTGAGCGAGAAGTACTCGGACTCCAGGCGCAGTCCGGTGGTCTGCCAGGGCAGGTCCTCCAGGGGCCAGCGCTCGGTGCCGAAGCGGGCGACGGCCGACCAGTACTGCTGGCTCAGCTCCCAGCGCAGCCGCAGCGCCTCGGCGAGTTTCTGCTGGTCGGCGTCGAGCAGTCCGAGGGTGAGGGTGCGCTCGGAGAAGAGGTCCTGGATGCCGTCGAGGGCGACGACGGTGAAGTACACGTACGGCAGCCGGTCGGCGATGCCGTCGGGCTGGCCGGGCACCTGGGTGTCCAGGTCGGTGATTCTGGGGGCGTCCTTGACGACGCCCCAGGCCCAGCCGCACTCGAAGAGCTGGCTCTCGTCGCGGATGGACTCGTCGACCTGGATGCCGCGGCTGAGGCTCTCGATGATGGTGGCGCGCAGCGGCCGGAAGCGGCGGGCGAACTGCTGGAGGACGGCCCGGTCGGAGTGCCGGTTCTGGCCGATGACCTGGATCAGCCGCCGGCCCTGTTCGGACTCGGCGTCGAAGACGTTGACGGTGAAGGAGCGCAGCAGGCTGATCATGGCGGCGGTGAGCCGCAGATTGGTGGCCTCGCGGAGTTCGCCGAGCGCCCGGCGCACTTCGGGGCGGGTGGTGCTGTTCTCGTAGACCTTGAGGAAGCCGAGGGTCGCCAGGCAGAGCGTGACGGACATCGAGTAGGAGTCGACGACGCCTAACTTGCCCTGCTCGTACGTCAGTTCCGTTTGCGGGTCGACGGGTTTGAAGTACGGTCCGCCGGCGAAGGTGGGGGAGTCGTCGGGACCGGTGTGGGTGCGCATGAACTGGGTCAGCGCGGTGATCAGGTTCGGCGGGATCTCCAGCCGGCTGCCGACGCGCTCCAGCGCCTGGAGCACGTCCCGTTCGCTGGTGTCGGGCTGGTCCAGGCGGAACGCGGGGATCTCGGTGGCGGGGTACAGCAGGCAGAGCAGCCGCTCGGCGTCCGCGACACTACTCAGCCCGTCGGTGTCCCCCCACACGAGCTTGCCGTCGTCGAACGAGTGGCGGGCCGCGGCCCGCCAGATGTCCAGCAGATGCTGGCGTGGCTTGATCTGCATCCCCCTACCCCTCGTACAGACCGTGTGCAGACATGGTCCCCGTTCCTACGTGTCCGCAATCGCCGAATTCCGCCGCCCCAAGGCGAGGATGATGCCCTCGTGCCCCTCGCGCACCATGTGGTGCAGATCGTGGATCTCCAGGTCGTCGGCCCAGTCGTTCAGGCTCTCGCGGACCCGCTCCTCGTTGACCCGGTAGGCCGGATAGCGATGGTCGCCCACCCGGTAGCCGACGGACTCCTTCATGAAGGCGGCGGCGAACGGCGCGCCCTCGTTCAGCGCGTCCATGAAGCAGGTGACGCCGCGGCGGAACTCGTCGGGGCACTCGGACATGGAGTCGGCGACGAAGAACATGGTGCCGATGTCCCAGCGGCGCTGGCCGTCGAGGTCGAGGAGGTTCGCCCGCTCGACGCGGACGATCTCGCCGAACCGGCCGCGGGGCTCGACGGCCGCGTAGGCGGGGTGCTCGCGCAGCTGGTCCCAGAAGGGGTCCCAGACGGTGTCGAACCCGGCGGGGGACGCCTGCTTCTCCAGGTACTCCACGTTCGGCTGCGCGTACTCCAGGAGCAGGATCTTCTCGCACCAGGGCAGCATGGACAGCGCCGGGTAGAGGTTGGCCCCCGCGCCGACGTCGACGCCGCGGCCCGTGCGCGGGGCGTCGTCCTCGAAGCACTTGCCGAAGTAGTCGCGCATCAGCCGCACGATCAGCAGATCGACCTCGAGAGGGCTGCGGTAGTTGGCGTCGACGTAGGCCTCAGGATCGAACTTCGACCACGGGGCGTCGGCGTTACGGTCCATCATCACCCTGCCGCGTTCCATTCAGTGTCGGACAAGACCGTGTGCCCTGTCTGCGCCGTTCCGCTGAACGTCGGCAGGTGGAGCAGCATCTCCGGTTCTCGCACGGTAGGCCGAAGTGGCACGCCGAGACAGCCAGGAACACGCCGTTCCCCGTCGACGGGCGCACGGCAGGCGCACGCCGGTGATCCGTGCACCCCTGAACTCGCCCTTGCACGCGGTGAGTTGACGGCTCACTCTAGCCAGAAGACGCCACCGGCCGCCACCGGAAGCAGCAATCCCTTCCGGGTGAACGCCGGTGTCTTCGCGTTGACGCATCCGCATGTCCCGACTGGGGGGTGGCATGACCGCCGAACCGCTGGAGCGCACCTTGGACCGGCACGGGCGACTCGCGGAACCCGACGGGTTCCGGGCGCCCGGGCATCTGGTCCTGCGGGGGGCCCTGGAGTCCGATCTGCCCGAGCTGCGCCGGCTCGACGAGGAGGTGTTCCAGGAGGTCGCCTATCCCGCCTTCCTGCTCCGCCAGCTGTACGACGTCTACGCCGAGCACTTCCTGGTGCTGGACGACGGCGCGGGCGGGCTGCGCGGCTACGTCCTGGCCGCCACCACCGCGTTCAGCCGGGACAGCTGGATCCTCGGCCTGTGCGTGACCGAGGGGGACCGCCGGCACGGGCTCGGCCGGGAGCTGATGACGGAGATCCTGAAGCGGCTGCGCCGTGACGGGACCGAGACGGTGCGGCTGACGGTGGAGCCCGCCAACCGGGCCGCGATCCTGCTCTACCGCTCCCTCGGCTTCAGCCCGGAGGAGCCGGACGACGGCCTCCGCAGGGACTACTTCGGTCCGGGCGAGCACCGGCGGATCATGCGATTGGAGCTGTGCTAGACGGGCCGTCGCTTCAGGACGGCGTCCGTGCCGCGGCCAGCAGGCGGCCGACGTCGTCGGAGCAGATGGTGAGGGCCGCGCCCACCGTGGCGAGGGCGTCGCGTTCCGCGGGGGTGTACGGGCCGTCGGCCAGGGCGATCCGGGCGCCCTGCAGCAGGATCGACTCACGGCCGGGCGCGGCGAGGTGCGGGGCCAGCGGGTCCAGGGCCTCGTGCAGTTCGATGGACAGCCCCGCCACGCAGGGCTCGCCGGTGAACCGGCCGGTGTCCGCCTCCAGCGCCTCGACCAGCGCGGCCAGCTGCTCCTCCGTGCAGTCCTCGAAGCCGGCGGCGCGCACCCCGGCCGCGGCGGTCTCCAGGGCGGCGCGGGAGCAGGTGCCGCCCGCGGCGAGCACGGCGAGGGCGACGGTGTGGACGGCGTCCCGCAGCATCGCGGAGAAGCGGGTGGTGGTGGGGTGGTCCAGCACGTCGGTGCCGAAGTGGCCGCGGCAGGCGGCGCACTCCACGGTCGGCGCGCACACCCCGCGCGGCAGCACGGGCACGCCCAGCACGGTGAACCGGCGGCGGCCGGTGAGCCGCTGGTAGTTGCGGTCGCCGCCGCAGCTGGGGCAGAAGAACTCCCCGTCGCCGACGGCGGTCCACGCGGTGCGGGTGCCGACCAGGCGGCGCGCACGCCGGGCGGCAGCGGTACGGCCGTCGGGTCCCCGTTCTGGCAGCACGTCGCACCTCCATCAACGCCACACAGCTCCGTCGCCGCGCTTGCGTGATGTTAGCCACATCCGGGAGGCGGAGTCAGTACCCGGGACGAGACCTTTCCGTGACCATCACAGTGATTGGCCGGTAACCGACGCCGGGGCCCCGCCCGCCGGTGACGGCGGACGGGGCCCCGGGTTCACCCCGACCGGCTGATCAGCGCGCCGCGCGGTTGACGGCGGAGACGACCGCCTTCAGCGAGGCGCGGGTGGTGTTCGCGTCGATCCCGATGCCCCACAGCACCTTGTCGCCGATGGCGCACTCGATATACGAGGCGGCCTGCGCGGAGGCGCCCTCGCTCATGGTGTGCTCCTGGTAGTCCAGCAGGCGTACGTCGATGCCGATGCCCTGGAGGGCGTCGAAGAAGGCCGAGATCGGACCGTTGCCGGTGCCGACCAGGGTGGTCTCCTGGCCGTCGACCGTGGCCTGGACGGTGAGGGTGTCCACACCGTCGTGGTCGGTGGTGCTCTGGCCGCCGGCGACCTGGATGCGGCCCCACGGGTTGTGCGGGTTGGGCAGGTACTCGTCCTGGAAGACCGCCCAGATGTCGGCCGGGGTGATCTCGCCGCCCTCGGCGTCCGTCTTGGCCTGGATGATCTTCGAGAACTCGATCTGCATCCGGCGCGGCAGCTCCAGCTTGTGGTCGTTCTTCAGGACGTACGCCACACCGCCCTTGCCGGACTGCGAGTTGACCCGGATGACCGCCTCGTAGGAGCGGCCGACGTCCTTGGGGTCGATCGGCAGGTACGGCACGGCCCACTCGAGGTCGTCGACGGTGACGCCCTTGGCCTTGGCCTCGGCCTCCATGGCGTCGAAGCCCTTCTTGATGGCGTCCTGGTGGGAGCCGGAGAAGGACGTGTAGACCAGGTCGCCCACGTACGGGTGGCGCGGGTGGACCTCCATCTGGTTGCAGTACTCCCACGTACGACGGATCTCGTCGATGTCGGAGAAGTCGATCTGCGGGTCGACGCCCTGCGAGAACAGGTTCATGCCCAGGGTGACCAGGTCGACGTTGCCGGTGCGCTCGCCCTGCCCGAACAGGCAGCCCTCGACGCGGTCGGCGCCGGCCATCAGCGCCAGCTCGGCGGCGGCGACGGCGGTGCCGCGGTCGTTGTGCGGGTGGACGGACAGGCAGACGTACTCGCGCCGGGAGAGGTTGCGGTGCATCCACTCGAAGCGGTCGGCGTGCGTGGACGGCGTCGAACGCTCCACGGTGGCGGGCAGGTTGAGGATGATCTCGCGGCCGGGACCGGGCTGGTAGACGTCCATCACCGCCTCGCAGACCTCCAGCGCGAAGTCCAGTTCGGTGTCGGTGAAGATCTCCGGGCTGTACTGGTAGCCGAATTCGGTCTCGGGGCCCAGCAGCTTCTCCGCGTACTCCATCACCAGGCGGGTGCCGTCGACGGCGATCTGCTTGATGTCGTCCTTGGAGCCGCGGAAGACCACGCGGCGGAAGACGGGCGCGGTGGCGTTGTACAGGTGGACGGTGGCCCGCTTGGCGCCCTTCAGGGACTCCACCGTGCGCTCGATCAGGTCCTCGCGGGCCTGGGTCAGCACGGAGATGGTGACGTCGTCGGGGATGGCGTCCGGGTCCTCGACGATGGAGCGGACGAAGTCGTAGTCGGTCTGGCCGGAGGCGGGGAAGCCGACCTCGATCTCCTTGTAGCCCATCCGTACCAGCAGGTCGAACATGGCGCGCTTGCGCGCGGGCGACATGGGGTCGATCAGGGCCTGGTTGCCGTCACGCAGGTCGGTGGAGAGCCAGCGGGGCGCGGTGGTGATCCGCTTCTCGGGCCAGGTGCGGTCGGGGATGCCGACCTGCTCGTACCGGCCGTACTTGTGGATCGGCATGGGGCTGGGCTGCTGGCGGTTCGCCATGATGCGGGGGCTCCTCGATGGTCCGCGGAATGTCCTGGGGACGGCCGACGGCGCAGCGCCAAACTCCGCGGGGAGGGGGTCGGCCTCTAACGCAGACCCTCACCGCGGCAGCTAAGGAGAAGCAGCCCGAAGTGCATGATGCTCCGCAGCTTATCCGAGTCGCCCACCGTGCGGGGTTGCGTATCAGTATGCGGGACCGGCGGGACGAAGGGGACAAAGAGTGCTGTATACCACTTCCCCAGCGGGCGGCGGGCCGTTGTCGCGTGGAAATTCATCCGTCATGGTCGCGGGTAGTGACAGCACTGTCACTCAGTGCGATGGTTCCGGCATGACGACGAACGGGGGCCACGGGCCCGTCTTCTGCACCATCGTCCCGCCGCACGTCCTCGACCGGCTCTCCCAGGCCGAGGACCCCTTGGTCCACGGCCCCGCGCGCCGCACCCTGCGCCGCGACGCCTACGAGCGCACCCAGCGCCGGCTGACCACGGTGGTCGGCGCGCCCGCCGTCACCACGCGCGCGGCGGCGGCCGAGCCCGGCAAGCCGCAGCGCACCGTGTACGACGCGGGTCACGGCACCGACCTGCCCGGCGAGAAGGCGCGCGGCGAGGGCGAGGAGCCCGGCCAGGACGCCACCGTCAACCGCGCCTACGCCGGTCTCGGCGCCACCTTCGACCTGTTCCTGAAGGAGTTCGGCCGGAACTCCATCGACGGCGGCGGGCTGCCGCTGGACGCCACCGTGCACTACGACCGCGACTACAACAACGCGTTCTGGAACGGCGAGCAGATGGTGTTCGGCGACGGGGACGGGGAGATCTTCCTCGACTTCACCCTCGCCGTCGACGTCATCGGTCACGAACTCGCCCACGGCGTCACGCAGTACACCGCGAACCTCGACTACTTCGGTCAGTCGGGCGCGCTCAACGAGTCGGTGTCGGACGTCTTCGGCGCGCTCATCAAGCAGTACACGCTGGGCCAGACCGCCGAGGAGGCCGACTGGCTGATCGGCGCGGGACTGCTCGCCCCGCGCGTCACCGGCAAGGCGCTGCGCTCGATGAAGGAGCCGGGCACGGCGTACGACGACGACGTGCTCGGCAAGGACCCGCAGCCGGCGACGATGGACGACTACGTCCGCACCGGCCGGGACAACGGCGGCGTGCACATCAACTCCGGCATCCCCAACCACGCGTTCTACCTGGCGGCCACCACCCTCGGCGGGCACGCCTGGGAGCGCGCCGGACTGATCTGGTACGACGTGCTGACCGGCGGGGAGCTGGACCAGAACGCGCAGTTCACCGACTTCGCGACGCTCACCGTGCAGGCGGCGCGCGCCCGGTACGGGGAGGGCGCGGAGCTGGTGGCCGTGACCAAGGCGTGGGAGCGGGTGGGGGTGCGCACGCTGTAGTTCCGTACTAGACACGGACCATGCGTATTCAGGTGCGGCGCACGGGCGGCTTCGCGGGGATCGAGCGGCAGGCCGAGGTGGACACCTCGGGGCGGTCCGACGCGGCGGAATGGCACGCCCTGGCCGAGCGGGCCCTGGCGGCCGGGCGGGCCGCTCCGCCGGCCGGGGTCCCGGACGGTTTCAGCTACACGATCACGGTGGACGGCAGGACGGTGTACTGCGCGGACCCGGGGCTCACGGCGGAACAGCGGACGCTGATCCGCCGGGTGCTGAAGGAGGGCGCGTAACAAGCCTGTCGTGCCAGGGCGTTGACGTGGCTCGGGCCCGCTGCGGATGATCCGGGCCATGGCGACGACGAACCCGATCCCCCGTTTCCCGGCCGGCTTCCTGTGGGGTGTGTCGACCTCGGCGCACCAGATCGAGGGGGCCGTAGACGCGCGCGAGCCGTCGGTGTGGGACGTCTTCACGGCCGAGCCGGGAAGGGTGCGGGACGGCTCGACGGCGGCGGTGGCCTGCGACCACGTCCACCGCCATCGCGAGGACGTGGCGCTGCTCGCGGACCTGGGCGTGGACGCGTACCGCTTCTCGGTGTCCTGGCCCCGGGTGCGGGCGGAGGGCGGTCTGGACTTCTACGACCGGCTGGTCGACGACCTGCTGGCGGCGGGGGTACGGCCGGTGCCGACGCTGTTCCACTGGGACCTGCCGGCGGACCTGGACTGGCTGGAGCGGGACACGGCGGAGCGGTTCGCGGAGCATGTGGCGGGGGTCGTCGCGCGGCTGGGCGACCGGGTGACGAAGTGGATCACTCTCAACGAGCCCGCCGAGCACACCCTGCTGGGCCATGCGCTGGGCGTGCACGCGCCGGGCCGGACGCTGCTGTTCGACGCGCTGCCGGTGGCGCACCACCAGCTGCTGGCGCACGGCCTGGCGGTACGGGCGCTGCGCGCGGCCGGGGCCTTCGACATCGGCATCGCGAACTCCCACGGCCCGACCTGGCCGGCCTCGGACGACGAGGCGGACGTGGCGGCCGCGGACTTCTACGACACGCTGCTGAACCGGCTGTTCGCCGACCCGCTGCTGCTCGGCCGCTACCCGGAGGGCATCGGTGAGCTGATGCCGGGCGACGTCGAGGCGGATCTGAAGACCATCGCGGAGCCGATCGACTGGTACGGGATCAACTACTACGCGCCGACGCGGGTGGGTGCGCCGCAGGGCGCGGAGATCGAGTTCGGCGGCGTCCGCATGCCGGCCGAACTGCCCTTCTCCGTACGGGAGATCGAGGGCTACCCGGTGACGGACTTCGGCTGGCCGGTGGTGCCGGAGGCGCTCACGGAACTCCTCGCCCTCTTCCATGGGCGCTACGGCGACCGGCTCCCCCCGGTGGTCATCACGGAGAACGGCTGCGCGTACGAGGGCTTGGACGACGCCGACCGCATCACCTACCTGGACGGCCATGTCCGCGCCCTGCACCGGGCGGTGGAGGCGGGGGTGGACGTCCGCGGCTACTTCGTGTGGTCGCTGCTGGACAACTTCGAGTGGGCGGAGGGGTACGGCCGCCGCTTCGGCCTGGTCCACGTGGACTTCGGCACACAGCGGCGGACGCCGAAGGCGTCGTACGGCTGGTACCGCGCGCTACTGCAGGAGCAGCACGGGTGCCGGCGGGGCGCTTAGAAGCCGAGCCGCCGCAACTGCTTCGGATCCCGCTGCCAGTCCTTGGCGACCTTGACGTGGAGGTCCAGGAAGACGGGCGTTCCGAGGAGCGCCTCGATCTGCTTGCGGGACTTGATGCCGACGTCCTTCAGGCGCTTGCCCTTGGGGCCGATGACGATGCCCTTCTGGCTGGAGCGCTCGATGTAGAGGTTGGCGTGGATGTCGAGCAGCGGCTTGTCGGCGGGGCGGTCCTCGCGCGGCAGCATCTCCTCGACGACCACGGCGATGGAGTGCGGCAGCTCGTCGCGCACGCCCTCCAGGGCGGCCTCGCGGATCAGCTCGGCGACCATGACCTGCTCGGGCTCGTCGGTGAGGTCGCCCTCGGGGTAGAGGGCGGGGCCCTCCGGCATGAGCGGGATCAGCAGGTCGGCGAGCAGGTCGACCTGCTGGCCGGCGGTGGCCGACACCGGGACGATCTCCTGCCAGGCGATGCCCAGCTCCTTGCCGAGCTGGTCGACGGCGATCAGCTGCTCGGCGAGCGCCTTGCTGTCCACCAGGTCGGTCTTGGTGACGACGGCGATCTTGGGGGTCTTCTTGATCCCGGCCAGTTCCTTGGCGATGAAGCGGTCGCCGGGGCCGATCTTCTGGTCGGCGGGCAGGCAGAACCCGATCACGTCGACCTCGGCCCAGGTGGTCCGCACGACGTCGTTGAGCCGCTCCCCCAGCAGGGTGCGGGGCTTGTGCAGCCCCGGGGTGTCCACCAGCACGAGCTGCGCGTCCGGCCGGTGCACGATGCCGCGCACGGTGTGCCGGGTGGTCTGCGGCCGGTTCGAGGTGATCGCCACCTTCTGCCCGACCAGAGCGTTCGTGAGGGTGGACTTGCCCGCGTTGGGCCGGCCCACGAAGCAGGCGAAACCGGCCCGGTGAACGGCGTCGGCCGGCTGCTCGGATGACTGGGTACGAACACTCATGCCGCCCATTCTCCCTGATCGCCGAGGCGGCTCCGACCAAGGCGTGCCCCGGTCCCGGCACGGGCCGGTCACTATCCTTCGCACGGGTACCGGCGGGGTGCCCGCCGGGCGAGGAGAAGGACCGTGACCACGAACGATCCCGTCAGCAGGCTGGTCCAGGCGTGGGCGGCGTTCGACGAGTCCCTGAGAAGCGGCAGCGGCTTCGACGAGCCGGCGTACGACGCCCTGACAGCCGCCTTGCGCGGATGCGCGACCGCGTGGGCGCGACTGGACGCGGTACCGCGCCTGGGAGCGAACGTTCTCGTGGACGTCTTCCCCGCGACCGAGGCGAACGCGGCTCTCTACGGAGGTGAGGCCGCGGATCGGATCGTGCGGGCCGCCTACGAGCTGCACGCCCTGGCCGGGCGATGCGTGGAGTTGCCCGAAGGGCAAGGTTGAGTGTCGGGGGCTGTCAACGGCCCGGGCCGGTCACCCGTGCGGTGACCGGCCCCGGCCGTTCGGCGGGTGGATCAGTCGAACACGAACGGCCCCGGTGCCTGCGGAGCCGTCGCTGTGCAGGTGATCGTGATGAAGCCGAAGGCGGTCACCTTGAGGGTGCCGCCGAAGGCTTCCAGGGTGTCGCCGGAGGCGACCGTGCCGGAGAGGGGGCCCACCTCGAGGGCGTCGCCCGTGGACATCGCCGGGTTCTTCGTGCCCTTGAAGACGACGGTGCCGCCGCCCTCCTTCACCATCGTCAACTGCGAGACCAGGGAGTCCTGGCCGATGGAGACCGGGGCGGTGACCGAGGAGGTCCTGAGCGTGATCGTCGCGGACGTGCCGCTCTGCGTGGCCGTGAGGGTGGCGTCACCGCCGCCGTAGCTGCCGCAGTCGGCGTTGACGGTCGCCGTGCCGGGGGCCACGGCCGCGGCGGTGGGGGCGAACGCCAGGCCGCAGACGGCCAGTGCGCCCGCGGCCAGGGACAGACCTGTTCCGAATCGCTTGCCTCTCATTGGATTCCGGCTCCCTTTCGGTGTGGGGGGCAGATGGGGGTCCGGACCCGCTGCGTGTCCATTGATGCGCGGGAGGCACCGCGCGACAAGGTGGAAATCTGGCCTAATTACCGGCGGTAACACCGCGCGGCACGTGGGCTTGTGCGGTCAGCCCGCCGTGACCGTCTCCCGGACCGTGCCGTCGGGGCCGGCCACCAGCACCGGCGTCTCCGCCCCGCCCAGGTCCCGTACGGCCGCGCGGTCCTCGTCGGAGGCCGACTCCGCTTCGGTCACCACCGCCGCCGCCTCCAGCGAGGTCGCACCGGACGCCACCGCCATCGCCACCGCCGTGCGCAGCGCGCTGAGCTTCAGCGAGTCCAGGGCGACGGTGCCGGCGACGTACGTACGGCCGGTCTCGTCGCGTACGGCCGCGCCCTCGGGCACGCCGTTGCGGGCCCGGACGGAGCGGGCCAGGGTGACGATCTTGCGGTCCTCGGGGTCGAGGGCGGTGGTGTCGGTCATGATCCGAGCATAAGGAACGACCCGGGGATCATTCCGCGACGGGGGCGGCCACCGCTCACGAATCCGCGCAGGGCGCGGACGACGGACCGTCGAGGGCGCGGAGGAAGGAGGCCCAGGCGGCCGGAGTGAGAGCGACGATGTCTCCTCCTCGACGTTTGGAGTCGCGGACGCGGACCTCGACGCCGGTGCAAGCGACCTCGACGCAGTCGTCGACAGCCTTGGACGCACGGCTCTTACGCCATGCCCATGACTCAATCACCCTCAACCTCCACCCCGGTTGTGGACTGCCGAGCCGGGGTGAGCCCCCGTGCAGCCGCCGTGGGTCACACGGCGGGCCCCCATGGTAGGTGCAGCCCCCATGCACACGGGCATGACAATTCACGCCAACTTGCCTGTAGGCACGGCAGGTCGGCGACGGCTCCGACCGGTCAGTCGGAGTCCTGCTGCAGCAGCGCCTCCAGTTCGTCTCCCCCTTCCGCGATGCGCTCCGCGAGTCGTCGCAACACCACCTCGACCCCGTCCTTCAGCGCAACATCCTCCAGCTCCCAGAACCGCTCCAGGTAGCGACGTGTCTCCTCTGCGGAGGTCGACGCGGTGGTCACGCCTCGCGAGTCCTCGACGAAGAGGGCGTCCTCCATCCCCTCCGCCTCGAACTCGAACAGCGTGAACGGTCCCTCGATGCCCGGGTGGGAGCCGATGCTGAACGGCAGAATCTGCAGCGAGACGTGCGGACGCTCGGACAGCTCGGCCAGGTGCTCCAGCTGCGCTCGCATGACACCCCGTCCCCCCGTCACGCGACGCAGCACGGACTCGTCCAGGACGAAGGAGAACTGGTGCCCCTCCTGTTCCAGCACCTCCTGACGGGCCAGGCGTGATTCGACGATGCGGTCGGCGCGGTCCTCGGTCATGTTCTTGCCGAACGCACTCATCACGGCCCGCATGTACTCCTCGGTCTGCAGCAGACCCGGAAGGACCAGCGACCCGAACTGGCGATGGACCGATGCCGCCGACTCCAGCGCGAGGCGCTGCATGAAGTCCTTGCTGTACAGGTCGCGGTACTCGGTGAACGGCATGCGCCGACTGCCGCGGGCCATGTCCAGCAGCTCGTCCAGCTTGCGCCGGTCCGTGATCCCGTAGGCGGCGGCGAGGGGGCGCAGGTCGTTGACCGAGATGCCGACCTCCCCCGCTTCGATCCGGATGAGCTTGGAGGGGCTCCACTCCATCCGGTCGGCGACCTCGCGTTGCGTCAGGCCGGCGGCCACCCTGGCCTTGCGGAGCTCGGTACGCAGCCGCAGGCGCAGCAATGCCGCACTCTTCACGGGCATGATTGCAGCACCCCCCATCGAATCCGGCATGGTGCAACATAGCAGATACGCATATGGCTCATCGAGACCTTTCGAGAGGGACGCAGCGGGCCAAGATCTGTGAGTAGCCCCAGGTAGAGACCTATCACAGCGCGCGCACCTGCGCATATGTGCTGCTTGCTCACAGCCAGCCATCAACTTGCCACATAGCAGATTGGATGCGCCGCATCGCTGACTGCCAACAAGCTCTATCCCGAACCGCATCAGTCAGGTTACGCTCTCCAGCGTAACTCTCCATACACGGTCCACTACAGCAGAGGGGGCGAGCAGCCATCAGAAGCGTCGCCGAGCACAGTGAGCGCAGGTCAAGGCCGTCGATCCCACTCCCCACACCGCCCGTTCGTGGCTCGCCGGGACTCGGCGGCGGACGGCGGGGAGAGGAGCGGATCATCGATGTCGGACCGACAGGAACAGGAAGGAGAGCGCCGCCCCGAGCCGACCAAGCGCACATGGGGAGAGCGGGTGGACCTGGCCCTCCCGCTGATCAACCTCCTCATCGCGATCCACAAGATCGTCGACGAGTGGGTCATGCCCCTCGTGTGACAGCAGTCAGCCCCGACCTGAGAGGCCGGGGCCGAAAACGGCGGACGCCCTGAGAAAAGGACGCTTCCCGCTCCGATTGTCCCTGGCAGGCGTTCCGGAGCGGCGGCGTCCCAGCGCACCGTGAGTACATTCTGCCCCCTCGCCATGACATTGGCGAGGGGACAGTCACGACCGGTCGGCGTGCGCCGGGAGCGCGCGAGCACGCCTCACGGACGGTCGAGCCGCAGCCGGTCCGCTCGCGGAAGGCCGGCGACGACCAGGTCGTAGGAGTCCTCCACCAGTTCCCTCACCAGGCGGTCCGGGAGGGAGCCGGCGGGTCCGCCGGACACCGTCACCGTGTTCCAGTGGCGTTTGTTCATGTGCCAGCCGGGGACGATCAGGTCCGGGTGCTCGGCGCGGAGGCGGAGCGCGTCCTGCGGGTCGCACTTGAGGTTGACCTTGAGTGGGCGCGCGTCCAGGTCCGTCAGGGCGAACATCTTCCCCAGCACCTTGAAGACCGAGGTCTCCGGGTTGAAGGGGAACTCCTCCACCGCCGCGTTGAAGGACAGGCAGAGGGCGCGAAGCCGCTCAGGGGTCACTCCTCCGCCGCCTCCTCGCCGGACGGCGGCTCCGCCGGGCCCACCGGCTCCACCAGCACCGTCACGATCTTGTTCCGGCGGCCTGCCGCGGCCTCCGCCGTCAGCCGGAGCTCGCGTCCGTCCGGCAGTTCCACCAGGGCAGAGGCGCCCGCGATCGGTACCCGGCCCAGCTGCTTGGCGAGCAGCCCGCCGACGGTCTCCACGTCCTCGTCGTCGAACTCCTCCAGCCCGTACAGCTCTCCCAGGTCCGTGATGTCCAGGCGCGCGGTGACCCGGTGGCGGCCCTCGCCGAGGTCCTCCACCGGGGGGAGCTCGCGGTCGTACTCGTCGGTGATCTCGCCGACGATCTCCTCGAGGATGTCCTCGATGGTGACGATGCCCGCGGTGCCGCCGTACTCGTCGACCGCGACGGCGACGTGGTTGCGCTCCTTCTGCATCTCGCGCAGCAGGTCGCCGGCGTTCTTGGTGTCGGGCACGAAGAACACGGGCCGCATCGCCGTGGACACCAGGTCGCTCTCCGCGTCCCGGCTGATGTGCGTCTTGCGGGCCAGGTCCTTCAGATAGACGATCCCGACGATGTCGTCCTCGCTCTCGCCGGTCACCGGGATACGGGAGAACCCGGAGCGCAGGGCGAGGGTGAGGGCCTGCCGGATGGTCTTGTACCGCTCGATGACCACCAGGTCGGTGCGCGGCACCATGACCTCGCGCACCAGCGTGTCGCCCAGCTCGAAGACCGAGTGCACCATGCGGCGCTCCTCGTCCTCGATCAGCGACTCGGCCTCCGCGAGGTCCACCAGCGCGCGCAGCTCCGCCTCGGAGGCGAACGGGCCGTGCCGGAAGCCCTTGCCGGGCGTGAGGGCGTTGCCGATGAGGATCAGCAGCGAGGGGATCGGGCCCATGATCCGCGCCAGCGGCACCAGGACGTACGCGGCGATCGTGGCCGTGTTCAGCGGGTGCTGCCGGCCGATGGTGCGCGGGGAGACGCCGACGGCGACGTACGACACCAGGACCATGATGGCGATGGCGATCAGCAGCGCCTCGGCCGTGCCGTCGAACTCGCGCAGGCTGCCGTAGGTGATCAGCGAGGCGGCGGACATCTCGCAGATGATGCGGACCAGCAGCGCCACGTTGAGGTAGCGGGTGGGGTCGGCGGCGATCCGGGCGAGCTTGGCGCTGCCCCGGCGGCCCGACCGTACGGCCTCCTCGGCGCGGAAGCTGGAGACGCGCGCGATGCCGGCCTCGGCGCAGGCGGCGAGCCAGGCGACGACGACGAGCGCGAGCGCCCCCAGGACGAGGGCGGCGCTCATGACACGGTGGGGGCCGGGGACGGGCCGGTGAGGCCCTTCTCCGCGCGCCAGCCGTCCACGATGGCCGCCTGAAGGCCGAACATCTCGGCCTTCTCGTCCGGCTCCTCGTGGTCGTAGCCGAGCAGGTGCAGCACACCGTGGACGGTGAGCAGCTGGAGCTCCTCGTCCATGGTGTGCCGCGTCGGTGCTTCCTCGCCCTGCTTGGCGGCGACCTCGGGGCAGAGCACGATGTCGCCGAGCAGCCCCTGCGGGGGCTCGTCGTCGTCCTTGGACGGCGGCCGCAGTTCGTCCATGGGGAAGGACATGACGTCCGTGGGCCCGGGCAGGTCCATCCACTGGATGTGCAGCTGCTCCATGGCGCCCGCGTCCACCACGATCACCGAGAGCTCGGAGAGCGGGTGGATGCGCATCCGGGCCAGTGCGTAGCGGGCGATGTCGAGGATCGCCTGCTCGTCGACCTCGGTGCCGGACTCGTTGTTGACGTCGATCGACATCTGGTGCTCGGTCTACTTCCCCTTGTGCCCGGACCGGCCGCGGCCGCCCTTGTGGGTGCCGTTCTCGGTGCCGTGCTGGCTGTCGTACTTCTCGTACGCGTCGACGATACGGCCCACCAGCTTGTGCCGGACGACGTCGTGGGAGGACAGCCGGGAGAAGTGGACGTCGTCCAGGCCCTCCAGGATGTCCTGGACCTGGCGCAGGCCGGACTTGGTGCCGTCGGGCAGGTCCACCTGCGTCACGTCACCCGTGATCACGATCTTCGAGTCGAAGCCGAGGCGGGTGAGGAACATCTTCATCTGCTCGGGGCTCGTGTTCTGGGCCTCGTCCAGGATGATGAAGGCGTCGTTGAGCGTGCGGCCGCGCATGTACGCCAGCGGCGCGACCTCGATGGTGCCCGCGGCCATCAGCCGGGGGATCGAGTCGGGGTCGAGCATGTCGTGCAGCGCGTCGTACAGCGGGCGCAGGTACGGGTCGATCTTCTCGTAGAGCGTGCCCGGCAGGAAGCCCAGCCGCTCGCCCGCCTCGACCGCGGGCCGGGTCAGGATGATGCGGTTGACCTGCTTGGACTGCAGGGCCTGCACCGCCTTGGCCATGGCCAGGTAGGTCTTGCCGGTACCGGCCGGGCCGATGCCGAAGACGATGGTGTGCTTGTCGATCGCGTCCACGTAGCGCTTCTGGTTGAGCGTCTTGGGACGGATCGTGCGGCCGCGGGAGGACAGGATGTTCTGGGTGAGCACCTCGGCCGGGGTCTCCTGGCCGTCGCTCTCCCCGCTGTCGCTCGCCTTGAGCATGGCGATCGAGCGTTCCACTGCGTCCTCCGTCATCGGCTGCCCGGTGCGGAGCACCAGCATCATCTCGTCGAACACGCGCGAAATCAGGGCCACGTCCGTGGCGGCGCCGACCGCGCTGATCTCATTGCCCCGGACGTGGATGTCGGCCCCCGGGAAGGCCTTCTCGATCACACGCAGGAGGGAGTCACCGGACCCCAGCACGGTCACCATGGGGTGCTGGGCGGGGACGGTGAACTGCACTCTCGCCTGCCCCTGCGCGGGGGTGTGAGCTGTGGGTGTCTGAGTCATGGGCCGGCTCTGAGGCCTGCGGTTCCTCCTCGTCACGGCCGCGCAGCTGAGGGCGGCCTCGCGACTCCCAGGGTACGACGGCGGGGTGACAAGCCCGTAGGCCTTTTATCCGACCGGGCGGTCGCCCCGTTCGCTTCCCTTCCCCTCGTGCGCCGTCGCACGCCTCCCCGCCCGCGCCTGCTCACGCCGAGTTGCGGAACCCGATCGTGGGGACGGCCCGCCGCAGCGGCCAGGGCCGTACCGCCTCCCCCGGGACCAGCCCGGCCAGGAAGCCGTACCGGCGCAGCGCGGTGGGCTCCTGGCCCTCGACCGACTGCACCCGCCGCCACCAGGCGGCGATCTCCGCCCAGCCCGGCGCGGACAGCGAGCCGCCGAACTCCTGCACGGACAGCGCCGCCGTGAGGCCCGCGAAGGCGAGCCGGTCGGCCAGCGGCCAGCCCGCGAGGGAGCCGGTGACGAAGCCGGCGACGAACACGTCCCCCGCTCCGGTCGGGTCCAGCGCCTCCACCTCGATCGCCGGGACCGACGCGGTCTCCCCCGTCCGCCGGTCCACCGCGTACGCGCCCTCCGCGCCGAGCGTGACCACCACGACCGGGACGTGCTCGGCGAGCGCGTGGGCGGCGGCGCGCGGGGTGTCCGTGCCGGTGTAGCGCATGGCCTCCGCCGCGTTCGGCAGGAACGCCTCGCAGTGCCGCAGGTCGTGCAGGGCCGCCAGGTCCCACGCCCCGGTGTCGTCCCAGCCGACGTCGCCGAAGATCCGGGTGCCCTTGCGGGCGGCCTGGGCGATCCAGGGGGCGCTGCGGCCGGGGGTGAGGGAGGCGACGGCGGCACGGGCGCGGGGCGGGCAGTCGGGCGCGGGCTCCTCGGGGGGCGGCTCGTGGCCGTGGGAGACCATCGTGCGCTCGCCCTCGTAGGCCATGGAGACGGTGACCGGGGAGTGCCAGCCGGGGACCGTGCGGGACAGGGAGAGGTCGATGCCCTCGCCCTGCTCCAGCGCATCCCAGCAGTACTCGCCGTAGTGGTCGTCGCCGAAGGCCGCCGCGAGGGAGGTGCGCAGGCCGAGCCGGGCCAGGGCGGTGGCCATGTTGGCCACGCCGCCCGGGCTCGACCCCATGCCGCGCGCCCAGGTCTCGGTGCCGCGCACGGGGGCGCAGTCGAGCCCGGTGAAGACGATGTCGAGGAAGACGGTGCCGGTCAGGTAGACGTCCCAGGCCGGTTCGTCCGGGCCGCGCAGGGCGGCCAGCGGGTCGATCTGGGCCGGGCAGGGCGGTCCCGCGACGGGTTCCTTCCCGGCTCTCGTGCCGTTCCTCTTCCCGGTGGACGCCATGACGGTGCTCCCTGACGCGGTGCGGTTTCAGCCAGTGTGCACCACACCGGTGACAGGGGGACGGGCGTCACGCCGGGCGGTCTGCGGGGGCGGTTACGGGCGGGGCGAGGGCGGGGCGCTCACCAGCGGGGCACGGCGGGCTGCGTCCAGGACGGGTCGGCGATCCGCATGGCGGCCGCGTCGTCGCGGTCGCGCAGCGCGCCGTCGTCGTCCAGCCACCGCCGGTGCAGGAAGGCCAGCCGGTCCCGGTCGAGTTCGACGCCGAGGCCGGGCGCGTCCGGGACCCGTACGGTGCCGCCCTCGAAGGCGAGCCGCTCGGTGAGGACGTCCTCGGACTGCCAGGGGTAGTGGGAGTCGCAGGCGTGGTGCAGGTTGGGCACGGTGGACGCGACGTGCGTCATCGCGGCGAGGCTGATGCCGAGGTGGGTGTTGGAGTGCATGGAGACGCCCACGCCGAAGGTGCGGCAGATCGCCGCGAGGTGCTGGGTGTTGCGCAGTCCGCCCCAGTAGTGGTGGTCGGAGAGCACCACCTGCACGGCGTCCCGGGTGAACGCCTCCTTGATCTCGGCGAACGTCGTCACGCACATGTTGGTGGCGAGCGGCACCTCGGTGCGGGCGGCCACCTCCGCCATGGCCGGCGTGCCGAGCGTGGGGTCCTCCAGGTACTCCAGGACGTCCCCGAGCTCCTTCGCGACCTTCAGCGACGTCTCCACGGACCAGGCGCCGTTGGGGTCGAGGCGCAGCGGGTGGCCGGGGAAGGCGGCGGCGAGCGCGCGGACGGCGGCGATCTCCTCCTCCGGCGGGAAGACGCCGCCCTTGAGCTTGAACGACGTGAAGCCGTACCGCTCCGTGAAGCGGCGGGCCTGCTCGACTACGCCCGCCGGGTCGACGGCCGCGCCCCAGTCGTCCTTCTCCGCCGTCACGCCCTCGGGGTGCTCGGCCCACCGGTAGAACAGGTAGGCGCTGTACTCGACGGCGTCGCGCACCTTGCCGCCGAGCAGGGCGTGCACGGGCAGGCCGAGGCTCTTGCCGAGGGCGTCGAGGCAGGCCACCTCCAGGGCGGAGAGCACCGACAGCCGCAGCTTGTCGGCGGTCTGCACGCCGCGCAGGCCGCCGACGTCGACCTGGCCCGAGACGCGGGCGGCGTCGACGGCGACCTGGTCGGCCTCGGCGAACAGCCGGTTCAGGTCGTCGACACGGTGTCCGAGGAGCCGGTCGGCGAGCGGGCGGGCCAGCTCCAGGTACTTGGTGTCGCCGTACGTCTCGCCCAGCCCGGTGATCCCGCCGGCGGTCACCACCTCCACGATCAGCCGGGGGGTGTACGGCTGGTGCACGCCCTGGGTGTTGAGCAGGGGCGGGTCGGCGACCAGGACCGGGGTGAGGCGGACCTCGGTGACGGTCAGGTCGCGGGAGGCGGATGCGGATGCGGTCACGGGGCGGCTCCTACGGTCGGTGGGTTCATCTCTCCATATGGACGGCATCCACGTATGAGAACGAAGGCTAGAGGGGTGAACCGAGGGCGTCAATGGCACGGCCGCCGCCCTCTCACTGCATGCCTCTGAGGCAAAAAGCGCGCTGCTACCCAAGCCTTGAAACCCCCAAACGCGAGAGTGATTCAGATCACACCATGCTCACTCCCGTTGCGCCCTCCCCGCTTGATACAAATTGCCCGCGCGTTCTCGTCCGTCGACGGTCGTCGCCCCCCACAACCTCCTTTTTCGCACCGTCCCTTTCGCACGCCCTGGGAACGCCCGTGTACGCCCCTCGCACCACCCCCTGGCCCCTCGTCGCCCTTTTCACGGCCGGGTACCTCGCCCCGTATCTGCTGCCGACCACCGTCGGCCGGCTGGAACGCGGCCTGGATCTGACGGCCACCCAGGCGGGGGCCGTCGGCAGTCTGCTGCTGCTCAGCTCGGCCACGGCCGGGTTCCTGCTGGCCTCCCGCGTGGAGCGGACCGGGGCGCGGACCCTGGCCCGGCTGGGTCTCGTCCTCGCCGCCGTCGGCTACGGCGGCGCCGCCCTCACCACCACCGTCCCCGCCGTCGTCGCCGGCGCCGTCGTCGGCGGCTTCGGGTCCGGCACGGCCACCACGGTCGCCGCGACCCGCATCGCCGCGGAGAAGGACCCGCACCGGGCCTCCACCCTGGGCCTGCTGAGCGTGTCCGCGCTGGCCGGCGCGGTCTATCTGACGGTGCCCCATCTGCCCGGGCACGGGCTCACCCTCGCCGCCATCGCCCTCACCGCGCTCGCGGTGTGGCCGCTGACGTCGCGGCTGCCCGGGGGCACGTCGGGGCAGCCGGTGACGGCGCAGGCGGCGGACGCCGACGGTTCCGGCACCGGCCGTCTGCCGCACCGGCGTTCGGGCATGGTGCTGGCCGGGGCGATGCTGCTGTGGTCGCTCGCGCAGAACGCGCTGTGGGGAGTCAGCGGGCGGATCGGCGTCGATCAGGCGCAGCTGTCCGAGCCGACCGTGGGCGTGGTCTTCGCGGTCGCGCTGGGCGCGGGGCTGCTGGGCGTGCTGTGCGCGGGCGCGCTCGGCTCGCGGCTGGGGCGGGCGCTGCCCATCGGCGGCGGGACGGTTCTCATCGCGTGCTGCATCGCGCTGAGCGCCTCCGCGACCGGGCTGGGGAGTTTCGCCTCGGGTGAGATCGCCTGGAACACGTTCTACCCGGTGGTGCTGTCGTATCTGATCGGGCTGGCCGCGTCGCTGGACGCGCGGGGCCGGTGGGCCGTGCTGGTGGGGTCGGCGTCGTCGCTCGGGACCGCGGCGGGGCCGCTGACCGGGAGCGTGCTGTCGGCACAGGCGGGTTTTCCGGTGATGGGCGCCGTGCTGGCGGTGGGGCTGCTGCTGGTCGCGGTGCCGATGACCGGGGTCGCGCTGCATGCGGGCGGGCGGGCGTTGCTGCCGGGTGCCGTGCGGCGGCGTGGCGGGCATCCGGCCGCGCTGGTCGCCGCGACCACGGGGACGCCGTCCGGCGCCGTGCCGGAGGTCGGCGCTCCCGAGCAGCCGGTGGTGGAGATCGCCCTCGACGGGGCGGCCGTGCCTGCGCGGGGCGCGTACGACACAGCGGCGGCCACCAGGGTGCCGGGCGGGATGTGAGCCGCGGTCGCCTCGAAAGGTGCCGCTGCGCCCACCCGTGCCGCCCTGCGGCACGACTGCCCGCAGCTAAGGCGCCCTGAAGGGGCGCGGGGAACTGCGCGACCAGCCACGCACCACCCGCACCCGGCGTTGCGCCGCTGTCCGCCGCAGCGGAGGCGCCCTGAAGGGGCGCGGGGAACTGCGCGACCAGCCACGCACCACCCGCACCCGACGTTGCGCCGCTGTCCGCCGCAGCGGAAGCGCCCTGAAGGGGCGCGGGGAACTGCGCGACCAGCCACGCACCACCCGCACCCGACGTTGCGCCGCTGTCCGCCGCAGCGAAGGCGCCCTGAAGGGGCGCGGGGAACTGCGCGACCAGCCATGCACCACCCGCACCCGGCGTTGCAGAGGTGCCGCTGTCCGCCGCTAGGTGCGGCGTTTGGGGAGCGGGACTCGGTCCAGGTCTCTCGCCACCGTCAGGTCGCCCTCGTAGCCCGCTGCCCGCGCCTGGTGTCCGAAGGCGTCCGGGTCCGTGTAGCGCTGGCTGAAGTGGGTCAGGACCAGGTGGCGTACGCCCGCTTCGCGGGCGACCCTCGCCGCCTGGCCCGCGGTCAGGTGGCCGAACTCGACCGCCAGTTCCTCGTCCTCGTCGAGGAACGTGGACTCGATCACCAGCATGTCGCAGCCCTCGGCCAGCGCGTACACGCCGTCGCACAGCCGGGTGTCCATGACGAACGCGAACCGCTGTCCGCGCCGGACCTCGCTGACCTCCTCCAGCGTCACCCCGCCCAGGGAGCCCTCGCGCTGGAGGCGGCCGACGTCCGGCCCCTCGATGCCGTGCGCGGCGAGCCGGTCGGGCAGCATGCGGCGGCCGTCGGGCTCGACGAGCCGGTAGCCGTACGCCTCGACGGGGTGGGAGAGCCGGCGCGCCTCCAGCGTGTAGCCGGAGGTGCGCACGAGCGGGCCGTCGGTGTCGACGGGGACCTCGAGAAGGGCGACGGTCTCGCGGTAGGCGGTCGCGTACCGGAGCCGGTCGAAGAACCGCTGCCCGGAGCGCGGGTAGTGCGCGCTGACCGGGTGCGGCACCTTGTCGAGGTTGATGCGCTGGATCACCCCGGCAAGGCCGAGCGAGTGGTCGCCGTGGAAGTGGGTGACGCAGATCCGGTTGACGTCGTGCGCGGCGACCCCGGCGCGCAGCATCTGCCGCTGGGTGCCCTCGCCGGGGTCGAACAGGAAGCCCTCTCCGTCCCAGCGCAGCAGATAGCCGTTGTGGTTGCGGTGCCGGGTCGGGACCTGGCTGGCGGTGCCGAGCACCACCAGTTCACGGACGGACAACGCGGCCTATCCGGGGGGCCACTCGAGACCGCGGCCGCCCAGGATGTGGGCGTGCGCGTGCCACACGGTCTGGCCGGCGCCGCTGCCCGTGTTGAACACGATGCGGTAGCTCTCCAGCTGCTCCTGGTCCGCGACGGCCTGCGTCTCGCGCAGCACGTCCGCGGCGAGCTCGGGCGCCGCGGCGGCGAGCGCCGCTGCGTCCTTGTGGTGCGCCTTCGGGATGATCAGGACGTGCGTGGGTGCCTGGGGGTTTATGTCACGGAACGCGACGGTCGTGTCCGTCTCCCGCACGATCGTCGCCGGGATGGTGCCCGCGACGATCTTGCAGAACAGACAGTCGTCCTGAGGTTCCCCTGCCATACGCCCTCCTCGACCCGACGATCACTACAGGGGCATGCTACCGACCCGCCCCCGGGCCGTCGTGCCGCACGGGTGCGGTCACGACGGCTCCGGTCACGACAGCTCCGGCGCCACCTTGGCGGGCGTCTCCTCCAGCGCCTCCAGCGCCAGCCGCACCGCCTCGTCGAGCTGGACGTCCCGTCCGGCGGCGTGGTCCTGCGGACGCTGGACGACCTCGACGTCCGGGTCGACGCCGTGGTTCTCGACGTCCCAGCCGTAGCCCTCCAGCCAGAAGGCGTACTTGGGCTGGGTGACCAGCGTGCCGTCGACGAGCCGGTAGCGGCTGTCGATGCCGATGACGCCGCCCCAGGTGCGGGTGCCGACGACGGGGCCGATGCCGAGCGCCTTGATCGCCGCGTTGACGATGTCGCCGTCGGAGCCGGAGAACTCGTTGGCGACGGCGACGACGGGCCCCCGGGGCGCGTCGCGCGGGTAGCTCTCGGCGCGCATCCCGCGCGGCAGGTCCCAGCCGACGATGCGCCGGGCCAGCTTCTCCACCACGAGCTGCGAGGTGTGGCCGCCGCGGTTCTCCCGCACGTCCACGACCAGTCCCTCGCGCAGCACCTCCACCCGCAGGTCGCGGTGGATCTGCGCCCAGCCGGGCGCCTGCATGTCGGGGACGTGGATGTAGCCGAGCCGGCCGCCGGACTTCTCCAGCACGTACGCCCGCCGGTCGGCGACCCAGGCGTGGTAGCGCAGCGGCTCCTCGTCGGCGAGCGGGACGACCACGGCGTGCCGCGGCTCGCCGCCGCCGGCCGGTGACACGGTCAGCTCGACGGGCTTGCCCGCCGTCCCCACCAGCAGCGGCGCGGGGCCGGTGACCGGGTCGACGGGCTGTCCGGCGACGGCGACGATCGCGTCGCCGGGCCGGATCGCGACGCCGGGCGCGGCGAGCGGGGAGCGGGCCTCCGGGTCGGAGGTCTCGGCGGGCAGGATGCGGTCCACCCGCCAGCTGCCGTCCTCGTGCCGGGAGATGTCCGCGCCGAGGAGTCCCTGCCGGGCGCCGCCGCCGAAGCCGCCGCGTGGGGTGACGTAGGCGTGCGAGGTGCCGAGTTCGCCGTGCACCTCCCACAGCAGGTCCACCAGGTCGTCGTGGGTGGCCAGCCGGTCCAGCACGGGCCGGTAGCGGTCCAGGATCCCGTCCCAGTCGACGCCGCTCATGTCGGGACGCCAGAAGTTGTCCCGCATGATGCGGCCGTTCTCGTCGAACATCTGCCGCCACTCGGCGGCCGGGTCGACGAACTGCCGCACCCGCGCGAGGTCGACGGTGATGTTGCTGTCGCTGTCGTCGTCGGAGGAGGCGCGCCGGTCGCTGGGCACGACCTTGAGCCGCCCGTCGGTCCACAGCAGCACCCGCTTGCCGTCGCCGCTGACCTCGAAGTGGTCGGCGTCCACGGCGAGGTGCTCGATCCGCTGCTGGGCGAGGTCGTAGCGCTCCAGGTCGGTCTTGGGGTCCGGGTCGTCGGGTGTGGCCCGGGAGGCGCCGAGCACGCCGCGCACCGGGTGGCGCAGCCACAGCACGCCGTCCTTGGCGGCGCGCAGGTTGCTGTAGCGGGCGGCCTCGACCGGGAACGGCACGATGCGGTCGGCGAGCCCGTCGAGGTCGATGCGGGTGGTGGGGGTGCCCTCGCTGTCGGGGGTCTCGTCCCGGTCGGGGGTCTCGAAGGGCCGGCCGTGCCGCTGCGGCCCGAACGGCGACGGGGTGGCCGCCGCGAGCGTGATCAGGTACGGCCGTACGCCCTCGACGAAGGCCAGGTCGAAGACGTGCTCGTCGTAGACCGGGTCGAAGGAGCGGGTGGACAGGAACGCGAGGTGTTTGCCGTCGAGGGTGAAGGCGGGCGCGTAGTCCTGGAAGCGCAGCGGGGTCGCCTCGGTGACCGACAGGTCGGTGGTGTGGGCGAGCTTGATCTGGCTGAGCGGGCGCGGGCCCGGGTGGGACCAGGCCAGCCAGGCGGAGTCGGGCGAGAAGACCAGCCCGGAGACGTCGCCGTCCTCGCTGCGGTCGACCTCGCGGACCTCGCCGGTCTCCCGCTCGACGAGCAGGACGCGGCCGTCGTGCGAGGCGATCGCGGCGCGGCTGCCGTCGGGCGCCATCGCCAGCTCCACGACCCGGCCGAGCTGCCCGGCGGCCAGACGGCGCGGGGTGGCGCCGGGGGCCGGTCCGGTGGCGGGGGCGAACTCCAGGGCGTCGTCGCCCTCGGCGTCCGTCACCCACACCACCCATTCCTCGCCGTCCGCGCGGAAGGTGCGCGGGCGCCGGGCGCGGACGCCCGGGGTGGCGGCGAGCGCGCGGGCGGGGCCGGAGCGGTGGGTGACCCAGTGGACGGTGCCGCGCACGCAGACGGCGCTGCCGCGCGCGGTGTGGTCGGGGGACGCGGAGCCGAACCAGCGGGCCGCGTTCACCGGGAACGGCTGGAGGTCGACGCGCTGCCCGCCGAGCCGGACGCCGAGGCGGCGCGGCTCGGCCCCGTCGAGGTCGTCGAGGATCCACAGCTCGCCCGCGCTGGAGTGGACGACCCGGGTGCCGTCGGTGGCCGCGTGACGGGCGTAGTAGCCGTCCAACGGGGTGTGGCGGCGCAGGTCGGAGCCGTCGGCGAGGGAGGAGTACAGCGCGCCCGTGCCCTCGTGGTCGGAGAGGAACGCGATCCTCTCCCCCACCCACAGGGGGTACTCGATGTTCCCGTCGAGGTCCTCGTGCAGCCGGACGAACTCGCCGTCGCCCTCGCGGTCGATCCACAGCTTGCCCGCGGTGCCGCCCCGGTACCGCTTCCAAGCGGCGGCCTCGCGGCCCATCGTCGCGGACAGCAGCACCGTGTGCGGGCCCGCGGCGACGTCGCCGACCGGCCCGTACGGCAGCGTCTCGGCGGGGCCGCCGTCGAGCGGCACGGCGCGCGCCCAGGTGCGGCGCAGACTGGCCTGGCCGTACGTGCTCAGCGCGAGGACCCGGCCGTCCGCGGTCCAGCCGCGGACCTGGGTCCTCGTGCTGCCCCAGTGGGTGAGCCGCCGGGCGGGGCCGCCGTCGACCGGGGCGACGTGCACCTCGGGTGCGCCGTCACGGGTGGAGGTCCACGCGACGGTGGTGCCGTCCGGGGAGATCCGTGGATGGTTCACCGGCACGTTGTCCGCGCTGACCCGCCAGGCGCGGCCGCCGTCGAGCGGGGCGAGCCACACGTCGTCCTCGGCGGTGAAGGCGACCAACTCGCCGTGCAGGTGCGGGAAACGGAGGTATGCGCTGGATGCGACCGATGCAGGCTGTGTCACCCGATCACCCTATGGGGGCGCGTGCGGTCCGGCCAGAGGTTCCGATCACTTGCCCTCGACGGGGCGACAGGACGGGTACTGGTCGCACCACACGGTCGTGGTGACGGTCACGGTGACGGTGGGCCGCGGGCCGCGCTGCGTGGGATCGCCCACGCGGGGCGGGCTCTTGGAGTCGCAGTCGCCGAGTCCCTCGACGTGGAACACCTGCCGGCCGTCCACCTTCGCGGTGATGTCCCCGCGCACGCAGGCGTTGTTGACGGCGTGGGTGATCCGGCCGGTGACGGTGATCTCCTTGCCGCCCTCGGTCTCGCCCTCGCAGTCGACCGATGCGGCGGTCTCCCTCGAGGCCGGTGACGCGGACTTGTCCCGGTCGCCGAAAGAAGCGTTGCAGGTGAGCCAGCGGACCTTGTCCTTCTGGCGGTTGAGCTCCTTGGTCACGGTCCCGTCGGTGGTGATCGCCACGGCCGCGGAGCTGAGGCTGCCGCCCTCGCAGGCCGTGACACCCGTGACGGCGGCCACGGCGAACCCGGCGGCAAGTGCGAGCCGCCGTCCTCGTGTTCCCCGCGGGAACCTTGTCATCGCCCCCATGCACGGAAGCGTGCCATTGCCGCTCGCGCGGCGGTAGGGCGCATTGGGCCACCGTGCGCCTTCCAGCCCCTCCGGCGTGTGAGGAGCGGGGTTCGGGGCGGAGCCCCGTGGCCTCAGGACCAGCGTCCGGTACGGCCGAGCAGCAGCGCCGCGGCAGCGGTTCCCGCCGTGGACGTACGAAGCACGCTCTTCCCCAGGCGGTACGCCCGCGCCCCGGCACTCTCGAACAGCGCCAACTCCTCGGGGGATACCCCGCCTTCAGGTCCGACGACCAGCACGATGTCACCGGAGGCGGGCAACGGGACCGTCGCCAGCGGTTCCGTCCCGCTCTCGTGCAGCACCGCCGCGAAGTCCGCTTCGGCGAGAAGTGACGCAACCCCCTTGCTCGTCGCCGCGTCCGCCACCTCCGGGAACCGCACCCGGCGCGACTGCTTGCCCGCCTCCCGGGCGGTGGCCCGCCACTTGGCGAGGGACTTGGCGCCCCGCTCGCCCTTCCACTGCGTGATGCAGCGCGAGGCGGACCACGGCACGATGGCGTCGACGCCGACCTCGGTCATGGTCTCCACGGCCAGCTCGCCCCGGTCGCCCTTGGGCAGCGCCTGCACGACGGTCAGCCGGGGCGTCTCCACGGGCTCCTCGACGACCTCGCCGAGCCGGACGACCAGCCGGTCCTTGCCCTCGGTGCCGTCCACCTCTCCGGCGGCCCAGCGGCCCGCGCCGTCGGTGAGGACGATCTCCTCGCCGGTCCGCAGCCGTTTCACGGCGACGGCGTGCCGGCCCTCGGGTCCTTCGAGGACGTAGCGGCCGGTGCCGTGGGTGTCGAAGTCGTCGACGACGAAGACAGGGGCGGTCATCGGGCGCCTCCCGCCGACAACGCTGTCCGGGCGGCGGCCAGTTCGGCGACCAGGACCTCCACCAGCTGTCCTGCGGGCAGTTCGCGGGCCATCCGGTGGCCCTGCCCGGCCCACAGCGCGAGCCCTTGCGCGTCCCCGGCCTGGGCGGCGGCCTTGCGCAGCGGCGCCGTCAGATGGTGGACCTCCGGGTAGGCGGCGGGGGCGTACGGGCCGTGCTCGCGCAGGAAGCGGTTGACCAGGGCGCGCGCCGGGCGGCCGGTGAAGGCGCGGGTCAGCTCGGTGCGGGCGTAGAGGGGGTTGGTGAGGGCCTGCTTGTGCAGGGCGTGCGCGCCGGACTCATGGGCGGCGACGAAGGCGGTGCCGAGCTGGGCCGCGCTCGCGCCGGCGGCGCACACGGCGGCGATCTGGCCGCCGCGCATGATGCCGCCGGCGGCGACGACGGGGATGCCGACGGACTCGCGGACCTGGGCGACCAGGGACAGCAGTCCGATGCCGCTGCCGTCCGTCTCCGGGCGGTCGCGGTGGGTGCCCTGGTGGCCTCCGGCCTCGACGCCCTGGGCGATCACCACGTCGGCGCCGGCCCGTTCCACGGCGCGGGCCTCCTCGGCGGTCGTGGCGGTGACGAAGGTGAGGGTGCCGACGCGGTGCAGCGAGTCGATCACCTCGCGGGCCGGCACGCCGAAGTGGAACGACACGACCGGCACGGGGTTGTCGAGCAGCACGGCGAGCTTGGCGTCGTAGCCGTCGTCGCGGCCGCTCTCGGGGTCGCCCAGCTCGGTCTCGTACCAGGAGGCCTCGCCGGCCAGCTGGTGGGCGTAGACGTCGACGGCGGCCGGGTCGGCCGTCTCCGGCTGGGGCAGGAAGAGGTTGACGCCGAAGGGGCGGGAGGTGAGTCCCCGCAGCTGCTTGATCTCCTGGTACATCCCGTCCGCGGTCTTGTACCCGGCGGCCAGGAAACCGAGCCCGCCCGCGTCGGACACGGCGGCGGCGAGCTGCGGCACCGATACGCCGCCCGCCATGGGCGCCTGCACGATCGGGTGCGGGAAGAGATCGGTCAGTACGGAGGACATGACCGCATGTTGTCACGTCCCCCGACCAACTCCGAATTGACCCTTCCCCTTGGCATAAGCCACTTTTCACCGGGCCGCCGACCACGCCGGCGGCCCTCCGCGAAGAGCGGGGTCAACGCCCGTTGAAGGCGTCCTTCAACCGCGAGAACAGCCCTTGCTGACCGGGCTGGAACTGCCCCGTGGGCCGTTCCTCGCCGCGCAGCTTGGCCAGCTCGCGGAGCAGGCGCTCCTGCTCCGGGTCCAGCTTGGTCGGGGTCTGCACCTCGACGTGGACGATGAGGTCGCCCCGGCCGCCGCCGCGCAGGTGGGTGACGCCCCGGCCGTGCAGCGGGATCGACTGGCCGGACTGGGTGCCGGGCCGGATGTCGACCTCCTCCAGGCCGTCCAGCGTCTCCAGCGGCACCTTGGTGCCGAGCGACGCCGCGGTCATCGGCAGCGTGACCGTGCAGTGCAGGTCGTCGCCGCGCCGCTGGAACTGCGCGTGCGGCAGCTCGTGGATCTCCACGTACAGGTCGCCGGCGGGACCGCCGCCGGGACCGACCTCGCCCTCGCCCGCGAGCTGGATCCGCGTGCCGTTGTCGACACCGGCCGGGATCTTGACCGTGAGCGTGCGGCGGGAGCGGACCCGGCCGTCGCCCGCGCACTCCGGGCAGGGCGTGGGCACGACCGTGCCGAAGCCCTGGCACTGCGGGCAGGGGCGCGAGGTCATGACCTGGCCCAGGAAGGACCGGGTGACCTGCGAGACCTCACCGCGGCCGCGGCACATGTCGCAGGTCTGCGCGCTGGTGCCGGGCGCGGCGCCCTCGCCGCTGCACGTGGTGCAGACGACCGCCGTGTCGACCTGGATGTCCTTGGTCGTGCCGAAGGCGGCCTCGTCCAGCTCCACCTCGATCCGGATCATGGCGTCCTGGCCGCGGCGGGTGCGCGAGCGCGGTCCGCGCTGCGACGCCGTGCCGAAGAACGCGTCCATGATGTCGGAGAAGTTGCCGAAGCCCCCGGCCCCGAAGCCGCCCGCGCCGCCGGCGCCGCCGGACTGCGAGAGCGGGTCCCCGCCGAGGTCGTAGACCTGCTTCTTCTGCGGGTCCGACAGCACCTCGTAGGCGGCGTTGATCTCCTTGAACCGCTCCTGGGTCTTCGGATCCGGGTTGACGTCCGGATGCAGCTCGCGGGCGAGCCGCCGGAAGGCCTTCTTGATCTCTTCCTGCGACGCGTCGCGGCGTACGCCGAGTACGGCGTAGTAGTCCGTGGCCACCTATGACTCCGCCAGGATCTGTCCGACGTACCGTGCCACTGCGCGTACCGCTCCCATCGTTCCGGGGTAGTCCATGCGGGTCGGTCCGACCACGCCGAGCTTGGCGACAGCCTCGCCGCCCGAACCGTAGCCGACCGACACGACGGACGTGGAGTTGAGTCCTTCGTGGGCGTTCTCGTGACCGATCCGCACGGTCACACCCGGATCCTTCGCCTCGCCGAGCAGCTTGAGGAGCACGACCTGCTCCTCGAGCGCCTCCAGGACGGGCCGGATCGTGAGGGGGAAGTCGTGGCCGAAGCGGGTGAGGTTGGCGGTACCGCCGATCATCAGCCGCTCCTCGTTCTCCTCGACGAGCGTCTCCAGGAGAGTGGAGAGCACCGTGGAGACCGTACCGCGGTCCTCGGCCTCGAACGCCTCCGGGAGGTCCTCCACCAGACTCGGCACATCGGCGAACCGGCGGCCCGCGACCCGGCTGTTGAGCCGCGCCCGCAGATCGGCCAGGGACGCCTCGCCGAACGGCGCCGGGCAGTCGACCATGCGCTGCTCGACCCGGCCGGTGTCGGTGATCAGCACCAGCATCAGCCGCGCCGGGGCGAGGGAGAGCAGCTCCACGTGCCGCACCGTCGAACGGGTCAGCGAGGGGTACTGCACCACGGCGACCTGCCGGGTGAGCTGGGCGAGCAGCCGCACCGTGCGGGCCACGACGTCGTCGAGGTCGACGGCGCCCTCGAGGAAGTTCTGGATGGCCCGCCGCTCGGGCGGGCTCATCGGCTTGACGCCGGCCAGCTTGTCGACGAACAGCCGGTAGCCCTTGTCGGTGGGGATGCGCCCCGCGCTGGTGTGCGGCTGGGCGATGAAGCCCTCCTCCTCCAGGGCCGCCATGTCGTTGCGCACGGTGGCCGGGGAGACGCCGAGGTTGTGCCGTTCGGTGAGCGCCTTCGACCCGACGGGCTCCTCGGTGCCCACGTAGTCCTGGACGATCGCGCGCAACACCTGGAGCCTGCGTTCACTGAGCATCGCGCACACCTCCAGCTGGCTTCCGCCCGGTAACGACCCTGGCACTCTTCGCACGCGAGTGCCAGACTTCCCCGGCCCAGTGTACGGCCGGGGGGTACGGCGTCGGCAAGGCCGGTCCGTGCCGCGGTGCCGGGTGCCGCCGTCCCCGCTAGCGTCCCGGTCATGACCGTGACTTGGGAAGAGTCGGGATGGGAGCAACTGGCGCCGGGGGTCGGGCGGCGCCGGCTGCCGGGGTGGGACTGCACGGCGGGGCTCGTGGTGGGCGGTGACGGCGTCCTGGCCGTCGACGCGGGCTCCCGTCTCGCCGAGGGCGCGCGACTGCGGACACAGGCGCGGGAGCTGACCGGCCGCCGTGTGACGCATCTCGCGCTCACCCATCCCCACTTCGACCACATCCTCGGGGCGCCGGCGTTCGCGGACGCGGAGGTGTACGGCGCGGTCGGCCTGGACGTGGCGCTCGCCGGGCGGGGGCGGGAGGAGCTGCGCGCGGACGCGGTGCGCTGGGGTCTCGACCCGGCGGCGGCGGACGAGGCGGTGGCCGCGCTGGTCCCGCCCCGGCACGCGGTGTCCGGCGAGTGGACGCTGGACCTGGGCGGCGGCCGTCAGGTGCTGCTGGCGAACGTCGGCCCCGGTCACACGGCGTACGACCTGGCGGTGCTGGTGCCCGGCGACCCGGAGGTGGTGTTCTGCGGCGACCTGGTCGAGGAGTCGGACGAGCCGCAGGCGGGCCCGGACGCCGTGCCGTCCCGCTGGCCCGCCGCGCTGGACCGGCTGCTGCGGCTGGGCGGCGAGGACGCGGTGTACGTCCCCGGTCACGGCGCGGTGGTCGACGCGGCGTTCGTACGGGCCCAACGGGACGCGCTGGCGGCCCGGTTCGGCGTGTCGGAGTGATCATCGCCCCGGTGTTCCTCGTATCGTCGGCAGAATGCGCCAGTACTCCGCCGATCTGACCCCTCCGTGGAAGAAGCCGCAGTCCGTCCCCGAGGTGCCGGCCGAGCCGGGCCTCGTGGTGGAGGAGCCCGGCACCGGGTTCTGCGGCGCCGTGATCCGCTGCGAGGCCGGCACGGTGACCCTGGAGGACCGCTTCGGCAAGCACCGGGTGTTCCCGCTGGAGCCGCGCGGGTTCCTGCTGGAGGGCCGCGTGGTCACGCTGGTCCGCCCCTCCGCCGGCCCGGCCCGCCCCACCCGCACGGCGTCCGGCTCGGTGGCCGTCCCCGGCGCACGGGCGCGCGTCGCCCGCGCGGGGCGCATCTACGTCGAGGGCCGGCACGACGCCGAGCTGGTCGAGAAGGTGTGGGGCGACGACCTGCGGATCGAGGGCGTGGTCGTGGAGTACCTGGAGGGCGTGGACGACCTCCCGTCGATCGTGGAGTCCTTCGCGCCCGGGCCCGACGCGCGGCTGGGGGTGCTGGTGGACCACCTGGTGCCGGGCACCAAGGAGTGGCGGATCGCGCAGGGGGTGACGAGCGAGCACGCGCTGGTGGTCGGGCACCCGTACATCGACATCTGGGAGGCCGTGAAGCCGGCGTCGGTCGGCATCGAGGCGTGGCCGCGGGTGCCGCGGGGGGTGGACTGGAAGACGGGGGTGTGCCGGGCGCTGGGGTGGCGGGTCGCCCACACCGGTGAGGCGTGGAAGCGGATCCTGGACTCCGTGCACTCCTACAAGGATCTCGAGCCCCAGCTTCTGGGGCGGGTGGAAGAACTGATCGACTTCGTCACGGCGCCGTCGTGACAACCGGTTCTCGCCCGACCCCGGGGCTCCGCCCCGGACCCCGCTCCTCAAACGCCGGAGGGGCTACAAGTAGCCCGTCCGGCGTTTGAGGACGAGGCCCGCCAGGGCCGACGAGGGGGGTCTGGGGGCGCAGCCCCCAGGGTCGGGACGGGAAGGGGCGGCGGGGGCGAAAAACCTCTGGTCAGTCGACCAGATCGCGGACCACGGCGTCAGCCAGAAGGCGTCCCCGCAGGGTGAGGGCCGCGTGGCCCCTCTCGAAGGGCTCGGGACGGAGCAAGCCGTCCGACAGCGCACGGTCGGCAGCCGCCCGCCCCTCCTCCCGGAGGAGATCCAGCGGCACCCCGTCCCGAAGCCGAAGCTCCAGCAGGATCCGCTCGACCCGCCGGTCCTCCGAGGACAGCACCTCCCGTCCCGCCCCCGGCGACCGCCCCTCCGCCAGCGCCGCCGCATACGCGCCCGGATGCTTGACGTTCCACCACCGCACCCCGCCCACGTGCGAGTGCGCCCCGGGCCCCGCGCCCCACCAGTCGGCACCGCGCCAGTACAGCTCGTTGTGCAGGCAGCGGCCGGCCTCCGACGTGGCCCAGTTCGACACCTCGTACCAGTCGAAACCCGCCCCCGTCAGCATCTCCTCGGCGATCAGGTACCGGTCCGCGTGGACGTCGTCGTCCGTCATCGGCACCTCCCCCCGCCGGATCCGCCGGGCCAGCTGCGTGCCCTCCTCGACGATCAGCGCGTACGCGCTCACATGGTCGGGCCCCGCACCGACCGCCGCCTCCAGGGACGCCCGCCAGTCGTCGTCCGACTCCCCCGGCGTGCCGTAGATCAGGTCGAGGTTGACGTGGTCGAAGCCGGCCGCGCGGGCCTCGGTGACGCACGCCTCGGGCCGGCCGGGGGTGTGCGTGCGGTCGAGCACCTTCAACACGTGCTGCCGGGCGCTCTGCATGCCGAAGGAGACGCGGTTGAAGCCGCCGGCCCGCAGCTCGGCGAGGTAGGCGGGGTCGACCGACTCGGGGTTCGCCTCGGTCGTGACCTCGGCGTCCGGCGCGAGCCCGAACTCCTCGCGGATCGCGCCCAGCATCCGCACCAGGTCGCCGGCGGCGAGCAGCGTGGGCGTGCCTCCGCCGACGAACACCGTGCGCACCGGCCGCGGGTCGTCGCCGAGCACCTTGCGGGCCAGCCGGATCTCGTCGACGAGGGTCTCGGCGTAGTTGTCGCGGGAGGCCAGCACGCCGCCGGTGCCGCGCAGCTCGGTCGCGGTGTAGGTGTTGAAGTCGCAGTAGCCGCAGCGGGTCGCGCAGTAGGGGACGTGCAGATAGAACCCGAGGGGGCGGTCGGCCGCCCCGGCGAGCGCGGACGCGGGCAGCGCGCCGTCGGCGGGGACGGGCTCGCCGTCGGGGAGTGCGGAAGGCATGTGCTCCATTGTCCCGCACCCGGGCCGTTCCCCTCCGCGCCGGCCGAGCCCCCTCACCGCACTCCCCGCCGGCTCGGCGTCGCGTCACTCCGCCTGGAGCACGAGCAGGGCCATGTCGTCCGCCGGGGGCCGCGCCCCGAACTCGTGCACGAGCCGGGTGATCCGGTCCGCTATGGCCCCGGCCTCCATCCCGGCGCAGCCCGCCAGCGCCAGGGCCAGTCCGTCCCCGTCGTCGAACTGCCGCGACCCGGAGCGCCGCTCGGTGACCCCGTCGGTGACGCAGAGCAGGGTGTCGCCGGAGTACATCTCGAAGGTCTCGCTGGTGTACCCGGCGTCCTCGACGACCCCCAGCAGCGTCTGCGGCTGGGCGACGGCCCGCACCGCGCCCTCGGGGTCGAGGAGGAGCGGCAGGGGGTGGCCGGCGGAGGCGAGGGTGCAGCGGACGCCGCCCTCGAAGGGCACCAGTTCGCCGTAGAGGAGGGACAGGAAGCGGGTCTGCGGGCCGTCGCCGGGGGCGGTGGGCCGTGCTCCGGCCGCCACCAGCGCGCGGGCCGCCGCGTCCGCCGCCTCGGTGGCGTCGTCGAGGAGGAGCTGGTTGAGCCGGTCGAGGACGTCGGCGACCCGGTAGCCCTCGCGGGCGAGCAGCCGCAGCCAGGGGCGGACCAGGCCGATGACGACGGCCGCCTCGGGGCCCTTGCCCTGGACGTCGCCGACGGCGAAGCACCAGCGTCCGTGGCCGGCCGGGAAGAGGTCGTAGAAGTCGCCGCTGGGGCCGCCCTTGTCGCACGGTTCATGGACGAGGGCGCTGCGCACGCCGGGGATCTCGGCGACGGCTCCCGGCAGCAGGCCGCGCTGGAGCACGGCGCTGATGGTGGCCTGGCGGGCGTACCGCCGGGCGGCCCCGATGGCGAGCGCGACCCGGCGGCCCAGGTCCTCCACGAGCCCGGTGATCTCGTCGGGGAAGCGGTCGATGCCGCCCCGCCCGATCACCAGCGTGCCGAGCGGGCGGCCCCCGGCGACGAGCCGGTACGCGAGCGCGGTCCCGGGCGGCGTGAGGGCGGGTCCCTCGGCCTCGCCGGGCGCCGGTCCGTCGGCGGCCTCCGCCGGGCCGCCCGCGTGCCCGGGCAATTCCGGCGTGTGCGGGTCGCCGCCCCCCGCGGCAGTGGCCCGAGGCCACGGATACGGCACGGGTCCCGTGCCGAGCGGGTCGTCGGACTGCGGCGGCGGGCAGGCCTCCAGCGCCCGGCTCAGCTCCTCGACGAGGTGCTCGCCGGCGTGCCAGACGCGGGCGAGGCGGCCGCCCGCGCCGGGCCGGCCGCCGGGTGCGGTGGCCTCGTCCTCCAGCCAGACCGCGCACCAGTCGGCGAGCCGCGGCACGATCAGCTGGCCGGTGAGCGAGGCGACCAGGTCCTCGTCCAGCTGCCCGGCGAGCAGGTCGGACGCCTCGGCGAGAAAGGACAGCGCGCCCCGGCCCAGCCAGGCGCCGTCGCGTCCGGGGCGGCGGGCCAGCCAGTCGTCGCCGTAGGAGGCGGCACGCCAGGCGTCCCGGGGGCCCTCACGCGGGCCGTCGCGGGGTCCGGTGCGCCCGTGCGGGGCGAGGGGGTCGAGCGGGTCGGCGGCGAGGAGGGCGGCCGCGTGCAGGTCCCGCGCCGGGGCGCGCTCCCCGGCGTACGCGGCGGGCGGGTCGGCGGGCGTCTCCTCGCGCGTCGGCAGCCGCGCCCACACCGTCTTGCTGCCGGCGCGGTAGGTGACGCCCCAGGACTCGGCGAGGGCGGCGACCATGCGCAGGCCGCGCCCGTACTCCGGGGTGCCGTGCGCCGGCCCCTCCGCCGTGTCGTCGCGCGGCGGGCGGGAGGGGTGCCGGTCGGCGACCTCGACGACGAGCGCGCCGGTGTCCTCCTCCAGCCGGCAGGTCAGACACACCTCGGTGCCGGCGTGCACGACCGCGTTGGTGACCAGCTCGCTGGCGACCAGGGCGGCGTCGTCGCCGACGCGGCCGGTGAGGAGGTCGGCGCCGTCCGCCGTGGACTGCGCCCACTCCGCCAGCGCCTTGCGCAGCAGCGCGCGTGCGGAGCCCGGCGCGAGGGGACTTCCGGACAGCGTCGCCTCCACCCGCGTGCTCCCCCGCGTGTCGGAGGCGCACGAGGTGGTCTCCCGTTGGGTCGGAATGGCCCGCATGGGCAGCTCCCCGGGCAGTTCGTACGAAGAGAACTCGATCGCTTGCCGACAGGGTGACAGAACGGACCCGCCCATAAGCGTGGAGTCACGAAAGTGGATCGCTTGTCGGGGGAACAGCCCTACGGTTTTGGTCAAGAACGACACCGCGGCCGCTCCTTCTCGGTCATCGCCGAACGCGAAGGGGTCAGGCCCGCGCAGCACGGCGCGGGCCCGGCCGGAAGGGCCTCAGGAGAAGTCGAGGACCAGGCGCCCGCGCAGACCGCCGACCTCGAGCAGCCGGTGCGCCTCGGCCGCGTCGGAGGCGGGCAGGACCTTGGCGACGCGCAGGGACAGCACACCCTTCTCGGCCTGGAGCCGCAGGGTGTCCAGCAGGGCGGTGTCGGCGCGGACGCTCGCCACGAAGACCGGGGTCACCGTGACGCCGCGCTCGGCGGGGCCCTGCCAGCCGCGCAGCGCGACGAAGGCGCCGCCGTCCGCGACCGCGGGGACGGCCTCCTCACGCTGGTCGGAGCCGTCCACCAGGCCGGGCACGCCGGCGGGCGCCAGCTCGCGGATGCGGGCGGCGACGTCCGTGCCCCGGTCGACGACGTGGTCGGCGCCGAAGCCGCGCACCAGGTCGCGGTCGTGCGGCGCGGCGTCCGCGACGACGGTCAGGCCGTCGGCCTTCGCGAGTTCGACCGTGTATCCGCCGACGGCGCCCGCCGCGCCGGTCACGGCGACGGTCGCGCCCTTGGGCAGCGCGAGGGTGTCGAGGGCCAGCCGGGCGGTGGCGGCGTTCATCAGGAGGGTGGCGGCCTCGGCGTGGTCCGTCCCGGCGGGCGCGGGGACGACGGACTCCGCGGGCACGACGATGTGTTCGGCGTAGGCGCCACGCGGACCGGTGGGGATCACGAGGGCGACGACCCGTTGCCCCACGGCCAGCCGGCCGTCGGCGCCGGGGCCGAGCTGGTCGATCACGCCGGCCGCGTCCATGCCGGGCACGTACGGCGGCGGGACGTCCGTCGTCCGGGCGGCGTAGGCGCCGGTGCGGAGCATGGCGTCGGTGGGGTTCACGGCCGCGGCGTGCACCCGGATGCGGACCTCGCCGGGTCCGGCCTCGGGGGTGGGGAGGTCCACTTCCCGCAGGACGTCGGGACCGCCGTAGGTGGTTAACGCGATTGCCTTCATGGCGAGAGGCAACCGCGCCGGCCCCGGAACGATTCCCGGGACCGGCGACAGGAAGCGGAGGACCGGCGTCGGCCGGGAGAGCGCGTCCCCCGGCCGACGGGGCGTCACTTCTCGCGCGCGCCCTCGTACATCTCCTCGATGAGGTGCTTGTACTCGCGCTCCACCACCGGGCGCTTGAGCTTCAGGCTCGGGGTGATCTCGCCGTGCTCCACGTCGAGGTCGCGCGGCAGCAGACGGAACTTCTTGATGGTCTGCCAGCGCTGCAGTCCCTCGTTGAGCTGCTTGACGTAGCCGTCGACCATCTCGACCGTGACGGGCGCCGCGACGATCTCCGCGTACGGCTTGCCCTCCAGGCCGTTCTCGGCCGCCCAGGCGGTGATGGACGGCTCGTCGAGCGCGATGAGGGCGGTGCAGTAGTTCCGGTCGGCGCCGTGCACCAGGATGTTGGAGACGTACGGGCAGACCGCCTTGAACTGGCCCTCGACCTCGGCCGGCGCGATGTACTTGCCGCCGGAGGTCTTGATCAGGTCCTTCTTGCGGTCGGTGATGCGCAGGTAGCCGTCGGCGGACAGCTCGCCGATGTCGCCGGTGTGGAACCAGCCGTCCTCCTCCAGGACCTCGGCGGTCTTGTCGGGGAGGTTGTGGTAGCCCTGCATGATGCCGGGGCCGCGCAGCAGGATCTCGCCGTCGTCGGCGATGCGGACCTCGGTGCCGGGCAGCGGCTTGCCGACGGTGCCGGTGCGGTAGGCCTCGCCGGGGTTGACGAAGGAGGCCGCGGAGGACTCGGTGAGGCCGTAGCCCTCCAGGATGTGGATGCCGGCGCCGGAGAAGAAGTAGCCGATCTCGGGCGCGAGGGCGGCAGAGCCGGAGACGCAGGCGCGCAGCCGGCCGCCGAAGGCCTCGCGGATCTTGGCGTAGACGAGCTTGTCGGCGAGGGCGTGCTTGGCGCGCAGTCCGGCCGGGGCGGTCGCGGTGCCGGTGCGGCGGAAGTTGTCCTGCGTGACCTTGGCGTACTCGCGTGCGACGCCCGCGGCCCACTGGAAGATCTTGTACTTGGCGCCCCCGCCGGCCCTCGCCTTGGCGGCGACGCCGTTGTAGACCTTCTCGAAGATGCGGGGGACGGCGGCCATGTAGGTCGGCTGGACCACCGGCAGATTCTCGATGATCTTGTCGACGCGGCCGTCGACCGCGGTGACGTGGCCGACCTCGATCTGGCCCGAGGTGAGCACCTTGCCGAAGACGTGCGCCAGCGGCAGCCACAGGTACTGCACGTCGTCGGCGTGGACCAGGCCGGTCGCGGCGATCGCCTTGGCCATGTACGACCAGTTGTCGTGCGGCAGGCGCACGCCCTTGGGGCGGCCGGTGGTGCCGGAGGTGTAGATGAGGGTGGCGAGCTGGTCCTTGGTGAGGGCGGCGACCCGCTCCTTGATCAGCTCCGGCTCCTTCTGGAGGCGGGCGGCGCCGCGCTTCTCCAGCTCGGCCAGGGTGATCACGAAGTCGTCGGTGTCGGCGCCCTCCGGGTCGATCACCACCACGCGGGTCAGCTCGGGCAGCTCGTCACGCTTCTCGACGGCCTTGGCGGCCTGCGCGGCGTTCTCCGCGATCAGCACCCGGCTCTGCGAGTCGGAGAGGATGTACGCGGACTCCTCGGCGTTGGTCTGCGGGTAGATCGTGGTGGTGGCGGCGCCCGCGCAGAGGATGCCGAGGTCGGTGAGGATCCACTCGACCCGGGTGGCGGAGGCGAGGGCGACCCGCTCCTCCGGCCGCACGCCCAGTTCGATCAGGCCGGCCGCGATCGCGTGGACCCGCTCGGCGGCCTCGGCCCAGGTCAGCGACTTCCAGTCGTCCGGGCCCTCGCCGGAGGCCGGTGGGACCGGGTAGCGGTAGGCCTCGGCGTCCGGTGTGGCCGCCACACGCTCCAGGAAGAGGGTCGCCACGCTCGGCGGACGGTTCTCGATCAGTGTCTGTGTGTCGCTCACGACATCCTCCGGGGCCCGCGACGGTGCGGCTGGCTCAGTGCGGCTGGGGTTTCCTCGCGGCGTTGTTTAACTCGCGAGTAACTATCGAGCACGGACAGAGTAAGGGTCGACCGGCCACCGCGTAAGGGGCCACGGCCTGTAACTTCACACAAACAGCCATGTGAGGAACGCGCGGGGCCCGCCGCACGCACGCGCGACGGGCCCCGATTCGCCCGGATTGCGGAGTGACCCCCGGTAACCCGCGGCTACTTCTTGGTCTTGCCGGATCCCGCGCTCTCGTCGCTGGAGAGGACGGCGATGAAGGCCTCCTGGGGAACCTCCACGGAACCCACCATCTTCATCCGCTTCTTGCCTTCCTTCTGCTTCTCCAGCAGCTTCCGCTTACGGGAGATGTCACCGCCGTAGCACTTGGCGAGGACGTCCTTGCGGATGGCGCGGATGGTCTCGCGGGCGATGACGCGGGAGCCGATGGCCGCCTGCACGGGCACCTCGAACGCCTGCCGCGGGATCAGCTCCTTCAGCTTGGCGACGAGCCGCACGCCGTACGCGTACGCCTGGTCCTTGTGGGTGATCGCGGAGAACGCGTCCACCTTGTCGCCGTGCAGCAGGATGTCCACCTTGACCAGGCTGGACGTCTGCTCGCCCGTGGGCTCGTAGTCGAGGGAGGCGTAGCCGCGGGTCTTGGACTTTAGCTGGTCGAAGAAGTCGAAGACGATCTCGGCGAGCGGCAGGGTGTAGCGGATCTCCACCCGGTCCTCGGAGAGGTAGTCCATGCCGAGCAGAACGCCGCGCCGGTTCTGGCACAGCTCCATGATCGAGCCGATGAACTCGCTGGGCGCGAGGATCGTGGCCCGCACGACCGGCTCGTACACCTCGTCGATCTTCCCCTCGGGGAACTCGCTCGGGTTCGTGACGGTGTGCTCGCTGCCGTCCTCCATGAGCACGCGGTAGACCACGTTCGGCGCGGTGGCGATCAGGTCGAGCCCGAACTCGCGCTCCAGCCGCTCGCGGATCACGTCCAGGTGCAGCAGGCCGAGGAAGCCGACGCGGAAACCGAAGCCGAGGGCGGCGGAGGTCTCCGGCTCGTACACCAGGGCGGCGTCGTTCAGCTGGAGCTTGTCCAGGGCCTCGCGCAGCTCCGGGTAGTCCGAGCCGTCCAGCGGGTACAGCCCGGAGAACACCATCGGCTTGGGGTCCTTGTAGCCGCCGAGGGCCTCCGTGGCGCCCTTGGACTGGCTGGTGACGGTGTCGCCGACCTTCGACTGGCGGACGTCCTTCACACCCGTGATCAGATAGCCCACCTCGCCGACGCCGAGGCCGTCCGCGGCCAGCATCTCCGGCGAGTTGGTGCCGATCTCCAGCAGCTCGTGGGTGGCGTTGGTGGACATCATCCGGATGCGCTCACGCTTGTTGAGCTGCCCGTCGATCACCCGGACGTACGTCACGACACCGCGGTAGGAGTCGTAGACCGAGTCGAAGATCATCGCGCGGGCGGGGGCGTCCGCGACGCCGACCGGCGCCGGGATGTCGGCGACCACGCGGTCCAGCAGCGCCTCGACGCCGAGACCGGTCTTCGCGGACACCTTCAGCACGTCGTCGGGGTCGCAGCCGACCAGGTTCGCCAGCTCCTCGGCGAACTTCTCCGGCTGCGCGGCCGGCAGGTCGATCTTGTTCAGCACCGGGATGATCGTCAGGTCGTTCTCCATCGCCAGGTAGAGGTTGGCGAGGGTCTGCGCCTCGATGCCCTGGGCGGCGTCGACGAGGAGGATGGTCCCCTCGCAGGCGGCGAGCGACCGGGAGACCTCGTAGGTGAAGTCGACGTGTCCCGGGGTGTCGATCATGTTGAGGATGTGCGTCTTGCTCTTGTCGTGGGTCGGGGCCCACGGCAGACGCACGGCCTGGGACTTGATCGTGATGCCGCGCTCGCGCTCGATGTCCATGCGGTCGAGGTACTGAGCGCGCATCTGCCGCTGCTCGACCACACCGGTCAGCTGGAGCATCCGGTCGGCGAGCGTGGACTTGCCGTGGTCGATGTGCGCGATGATGCAGAAATTGCGGATCAGCGCCGGGGCGGTACGGCTCGGCTCGGGCACATGGCTAGGGATCGCGGGCACGCAGGGTCCTGATTCTTGAGGCGTCCGCATACGTGTGCTTGTCCGTCTGCGGTCTCGGGTCGGATCGATACGTAGCTTCCATGGTCCCACGGGCGGCGACCGGGGACGGGTTTGGGCCACGGAATGGCCCGCTGGTAGTGTGGGGGGCTGTGTCTCATGCCCTCTCAGCGCGAGGCACACCCCAAGAAATCACCCGGTGCGAAACCGTGCGTCCGCGTACGGCCCGTGCCAGAACCTGTAGAGGCTCATTCGTGGCGAACATCAAGTCCCAGATCAAGCGGAACAAGACCAACGAGAAGGCCCGGCTGCGCAACAAGGCCGTCAAGTCCTCTCTGAAGACCGCGATCCGCAAGGCCCGCGAGGCCGCCGCCGCGGGTGACGCCGAGAAGGCCACCGAGTACCAGCGCGCCGCTGCGCGCCAGCTCGACAAGGCCGTCTCGAAGGGCGTCATCCACAAGAACCAGGCCGCCAACAAGAAGTCGGCGCTGGCTCGCAAGGTCGCGGCCGTCAAGGGCTGAACCCCCCTGATCTGACCGTCGGCGGGACCCGGGCGGGCCCTCTCTCATCCGCCCCCGGCCGACACCCCCGAGCTCGTACGCGGCCTGCGTTCGCCACGCGGGTACGGGCTCGACAGCTTCATCCGGAGGCCTCGTCCCCCGCCCTTCCCCAGGGCGGGAGGCGGGGCCTTCGGCATGGGCGCGTCCGCGGCTGCTTCGAAGGGTTACGCCCGGCCGCGGGAGCGGGCCGCGCGGGCGATGGTGACGACCGCCTTCTCCAGGGCGTACTCCGGGTCGTCCCCGCCGCCCTTCACGCCCGCGTCCGCCTCGGCGACCGCGCGCAGCGCCACGGCCACCCCGTCCGGGGTCCAGCCGCGCATCTGCTGGCGCACGCGGTCGATCTTCCACGGCGGCATGCCCAGCTCGCGCGCCAGGTCGGCGGGCCGGCCGCCGCGCGCCGAGGACAGCTTGCCGATGGCCCGCACGCCCTGCGCCAGCGCGCTGGTGATCAGCACCGGGGCCACGCCCGTCGACAGCGACCAGCGCAGCGCCTCCAGGGCCTCGGCCGTGCGTCCCTCGACCGCGCGGTCGGCGACCGTGAAGCTCGACGCCTCGGCCCGGCCGGTGTAGTAGCGGCCGACGACCGCCTCGTCGATGGTGCCCTCGACGTCCGCGACCAGCTGCGTCACCGCGGAGGCCAGCTCACGCAGATCGCTGCCGATGGCGTCCACGAGCGCCTGGCACGCCTCGGGCGTCGCCGAACGCCCCGCCGTCCGGAACTCGCTGCGCACGAACGCCAGCCGGTCCGCCGGCTTGGTCATCTTCGGGCAGGCCACCTCCCGCGCGCCCGCCTTGCGCGCCGCGTCCAGCAGGCCCTTGCCCTTCGCGCCGCCCGCGTGCAGCAGCACGAGGGTGATCTCCTCGGCGGGCGACGACAGGTACGTCTTGACGTCCTTGACCGTGTCGGCCGACAGGTCCTGCGCGTCGCGCACGACGACGACCTTGCGCTCGGCGAACAGCGAGGGGCTGACCAGCTCGGCGAGGGTGCCCGGCTGGAGCTGGTCCGGGGTCAGGTCGCGTACGTCCGTGTCGGCGTCGGCGGCCTTCGCAGCGGCCACCACCTCCCGCACGGCACGGTCGAGCAGCAGCTCCTCCGGGCCCACGGCGAGCGTCACGGGGGCGAGGGGGTCGTCGGATGCGTTCTTCCTGGCCATCGCCGACAAGCATCCCACGGGCCACCGACATCACCGCCCGCCCGAGCCGTTCAGCCAGGAGCTACGGCCTACGGCTCCTCGCGCCAGCCGTCCCACCCGGCGACGAACTCGTTCAGCTCACCGGCGTCCAGCCGGCCCGCCTCGTCCCTCAGGACGACGAGCCACTGCGCGTCCTCCGCGTCGTCCTCGCCCGCGAGGGCGTCCCGCACGAGCCGCGGCTCCTCGTCCACGCCGAAGCGCTCCTCCAGCGCCTCGGCCACCTCCTCGGCCGCGTCCCGGTCGGGCAGCACCAGCACATGTCGCACATCACTCACACGGCTCATTGTCCGGTACGGGCTCAGCCGTCCGTCCCGCCGCCCCGCACCGTCGGCACCGCGTCCAGCGCGATCCCGAACTCGTCCCGGTAGATCTCCAGCACCTCCGTGTCCGATCCCGTCCCGCGCTCCTGCCGCGTGCCGTCCGGAGCCGTGAGCGTCAGCCGACGGCCGCTCAGCGTGATCCGCCCGCCGTCCTCGGTGAGCCGCGAACACACCAGCGACCGGGTGAAGTGGGAGCGGGGCGAGGTGCTGTGCCACCACGCTCCCGCCGTGAAGTCGGCGAGCACCCTCGGCCGCGTCTCCAGCCGGTACACCGGCCGCCCGTCGCGCAGCACGTCCAGGTCCGCCGCGTCCGCCGCGCCGTGCCCGCCGCGCACCCCGGCCGCGTCCGCCCCGGCCTCCGCCACCCGGAACACGCCCGCCGGGTCCCGCTGCTCCGCCCGCTCCCCGAAGGCGAGCGGCAGATGGAAGTGCGAGCCGAACCCGACGTCCGCCAGCCAGTCGCCGCCGTCCTCCGTCCGCACCCGCAGCGCGAGATGGTCGTACGGGATGCCCAGCCGGCCGCCGTCCCCGTACACCCGTGCGGCGAGCAGGGTCACGCCGTAGCCGAGCGCGGTGAGCAACGCACCGAAGGCGCCGCTGAGTTCGTAGCAGATCCCGCCGCGCCCGGCCGCCACCACCTTGTCCAGCAGCCGCTTCTCCTCCAGCACGATCTCCTCGCCAAGATGCACGGACAGGTTCTCGAACGGCACGGTCCGCAGATGGCGCAGATGCAGCTCCCGCAGCGCGTCCGGCGTGGGCCGGGCGGGCCGCTCCGCCCCCAGGCGGCGCAGATAGGCGTCGGTCGTCGCGGTGTCGATCCCCTGGGTCATGCCCTCAGTGTCGCGCCACCTCCAACGCCACCTCCAACGCTCCGTCCTCGTCCGTACCGGGGACGACCGCCAGCGCCCCGTCCCGGTCCGTGCGCAGCACCGCCGCTCCCCAGGCCCGCAGCGCGCCCACCGTCCCCGGAGCCGGGTGGCCGTACGTGTTGTCCTCACCGGTGCTGATCAGCGCCAGGCGCGGTGCGGCCAGGCTCACGAGGCCCGGGTCCTGGTAGGCCGAGCCGTGGTGGGCGACCTTCAGGACGTCGACGCCGGCCAGGTGGCGCGCCGCGGGTGAGCGGGCCAGGGCGCGCTGGGCCGGGGGTTCCAGGTCGCCGAGGAGGAGCAGGCGCAGGCCCCCGGTGCGGACCAGCATGGCCACGCTGGCGTCGTTCGGCCCCTCCACCGCCGGGTGGCCCCCGGGCGGCGGCCACACCACCTCCCACGACAGGTCACCGGCCCGCCGCCGCTCCCCGGCGGCGACCCGTGTCACCGGGACGCCCGCGGCGGCCGCGGCTCTCCGGACGGCCGCCGCCTGGTCGGCCGGCTCCTCCAGGGCCGTGGTCCCGATGCCGCCCACCTCGCGCCCGCGCAGCACACCGGCCAGCCCGGCCACGTGGTCGGCGTGGAAGTGGGTCAGGACGACGAGCGGGACGCGGGTGACGCCGAGGGAGCGCAGGCAGCGGTCGACCGACTCGGGGTCGGGGCCGGCGTCCACGACCACCCCGGCGCCCTCCCCCGCCGCCAGCACCAGCGCGTCTCCCTGACCGACGTCGCACATCACCATCCGCCAGTCAGGGGGCGGCCAGCCCGTGATCGTGCGCACCAGCGGCCGCGGCTGCACCACCAGCAGCGCCAGCAGCAGCGCGCACGCGGCGCACCACCAGGGGTGCCGCAGCAGCCGGCGCCCCACGAGCAGCACAGCCACGGTGACGGCGCCGAGGGCCGCCGCCCCCGCCCAGCTGCCCGGCCAGTCCACCCCGGCGCCCGGCATCGCCGCCCCGGTCCGGGCGACCCGCGCGATCCACCCGGCGGGCCAGCCCGCGCACCACGCCACCGCCTTGGCCAACGGCATCGCGACCGGCGCGGCGGCCAGGGCGAGGAAGCCGAGCACGGTGGCCGGGGCGAGCGCGGCCTCGGCGAGCAGGTTGCAGGGGATCGCCACCAGGCTCACCCGGGCCGACAGCACCGCGACCACCGGGGCGCAGAGCGCCTGCGCGGCACCGGCGGCGGCCAGCGCCTCCGCGATCCGGGGCGGCACCCCGTGGCGGCGCAGCGCCTCGCTCCAGCGCGGGGCGAGGGTGAGCAGTGCGCCGGTCGCCAGCACGGAGAGCAGGAAGCCGTAACTACGGGCCAGCCACGGGTCGTACAGCACCAGCAGCAGGACGGCCGTCGCCAGGGCCGGGACGAGGGATCTGCGGCGGCCGGTGGCGAGCGCGAGCAGCGCCACGGATCCGCAGGCGGCGGCGCGCAGCACGCTGGGGTCCGGCCGGCACACGACGACGAACGCCAGGGACAGCGCCGCGCCCAGCACCGCCGTCGTCCGCAGCGAGATGCCGAGGCGGGGCGCGAGCCCGCGCCGCTCGGCCCGCTGCGCCAGCCCCGGCGGGCCGAGGAGCAGGGCGAGCAGAATGGTGAAGTTGGCCCCGGACACGGCGAGGGTGTGGGTGAGGTCGGTCTCCCGGAACGCCTGGTCCAGCTCCGGCGTCACCCGGGCGGTGTCCCCGACGACCAGTCCCGGAAGCAGCGCCCGCGCGTCCTCCGGCAGATCCTCGGTCGCCTCGCGCAGTCCGGCGCGCAGCCGTCCCGCGAGCCGCTGCGGGGCCGAGGGTCCGCCCACGGCCACAGGACCGTCGCGGCCGTCCACCCGCAGCACCGCCGCGAAACGGTCGCCGCCCTCCCGCGCCGGCGCGAGCCCCGCCTCGACCCTCAGCCGGGTGGACGGCAGCAGGGCCGGCCACGGTGAGCCCTGGTGGTCGGCGGCCGTGCCGGTCCGCTTCCGGTCGCCGGTGCCGACGATCAGCAGGACCGGGGCCCGGGTCGCACGGGTCGCCGCTCCGGGCCGCTCCACGCGCCGCACCTCGGCCTCGATCAGCACGGACACCGGAGCCATCCGGTTGCCGCTGACCCGGGGCCGGGTGAGCCGTGGATCCGCGGTGACCTCCACCTCGGCGACCACCCGGGCGTACTCCCGGGCCAGCTCGGGCACGGGACCACGCCGGACGTCCGCGCCGTGCAGGCCCGCCGAGCCGGCGGCTGCCGCGACACACAGCAGGGTGGCCGCGACGGCGTGCGCGGTGACGCGCGCCCGCTCCGTCGGGCGTCGGCGCGCCAGGAGCAGGCGGCTGTGCGCCGTCAGGAGAACGGCGGCGACCAGGGCCGGGACGGCCACGGCGGCGACGGCCCAGCCGGGCGGGGCGTGGAGTGTCACCGCCGCCGTGGCCCAGGCGGCGAGGGCGGGCGGGACCAGCCGGAGGTCGGCCGGTCCCTCCTGCCGTGGACGGGAGGCGCCCGGCCGTCCGGCCGTGACGTCCTGGCCGACGCGGGTGCGGGGGCTCATGGCCGCACGAGGTCGCGCAGGTCGGCGAAGCGGCGGTCGCCGATGCCGTTGACCTCCCGCAGCTCGTCCACCGAACGGAAACCGCCGTTACGGGTGCGGTAGTCGACGATGTGCCGGGCGAGGACCGGGCCGACACCGGGGAGGGTGTCGAGCTGGTCGACGGTGGCGGTGCTGAGGGAGACGGGCGCCGTGGGACCTGCTGCCGTTCCCGTGCCCGCGGGGGCCGCGGGGGCCGCCGCTCCGGCCGGCGCGGGGCCGCCCACCACCAGCTGCTCGCCGTCGACGAGGAACCGGGCGCGGTTGAGACCGCCCGTCTTCGTGCCGGGCCGCACCCCGCCGGCCGCCTTGAGCGCGTCCTCGACCCGTGAGCCGGCGGGCAGCCGGTGGACTCCCGGGTCCCGCACCTTGCCGCTGACGTCGACCACGATCTCGGGAGCCGCCGTGCCGCCCGCCTGCCCGAAGGGACCCGGAGCGCCCGGGGGACCTCCTCCGCCGTCGTCCACACCCTCCCCCTGCGCGGCCGGAGCCGCCCGCACCACCTCCGGTGCCCGTACCGGCTGGGTACGCCCCGTCCAGAAGTGCTGCACGGCGAACACCAGGGCGAGCACGAGCAGCGCCGAGAGCGCGACGACACTGCGCCGCTCCAGCCCGCACCGGGTCTGCACCCACAGCGGCAGCCGCTCCCGCAGCGCGGGACCCCACCGCCCGGGCGCGGCCCCTGGCGGCGGTCCGGGCTCGGGCACCCCGTCGGGCGTCTCCCGGTCCGCCGGGTCCGGAGGGCCGGCCGTGTCACGGTCAGGGCGTGCGGCGGGCAGGCGCACGGGGTAGGTGGCCGGCTCCTCACCCTCCGGCCCGACGCCGAGGAACCGCCCCGGACGGGCCGCACCCGCACCCCAGCCCGCCCCGGCCGGCCCGGCCACCGGAGGCGCCCCCGCGCGGTCCGGCAGCCGCCTCAGCTCCCGCGTCCGGTCCACCGCCGAGGCGCGTCGCCGCCCGCCAGCCGCCCGAGGCCTCGTCAGCAGCGCGTGCGCCGCGACCCCCTGACGATCCACCACCAGGACCCGCCGACGCGGTCGACGAGGCGCGCCGTCCGTCACTCCCGCTAAGGTCCGACCCTCCCGCGCCCAGCTCGGCGCCCTCCGCGCCGGACGCCCGCCGCGCACCACAGGCTCCCCGCCGAACAACGTCTCGGCGCGACGCCGGATCTCCTCCCCCGGCGCCTCACGGTCACCGTCCCGGGTCCACGCGCGCGGCCGGCTCGGGCCGCCGCGGCGATGACGGTGACGGTTGCGCGAGGCGCGGCCGTCGGACAGAGGCCCGCGCCCCGGACCACTCGTCGGAACAGCGGTACGTGTGTGTGATCGAAGTGCCATGCGACGAGGGTCGGGCACAGCCGCCCCAGCGCGATGATCTTGCTCGAAACCCGTGGACGAGCACTCAGTTGTGGATAACTCCGTCACCCGTTCGAGGGGGAACGACCCGCTCCGAACCTCACCGGGACGAGACCACGACCCCCAGCAGCCCCGGCCCCGTGTGCGCCCCGATCACCGCGCCCACCTCGCTGACGTGCAGCTCGGACAGTCCCGGCAGCCGGGTGCGGAGCCGGTCGGCCAGGGCGGAGGCGCGTTCCGGCGCGGCGAGATGGTGGACGGCGACGTCCACCTCCGCGCCTCCCGCCCGGTCCGCCGCGATCTCCTCCAGACGGGCGATCGCCTTCGACGCCGTCCGCACCTTCTCCAGCGGTTCGATGCGGCCGCCGGCCAGCTGCAGCAGCGGCTTCACGGCGAGGGCGGAGCCCAGCAGGGCCTGCGCCGCGCCGATCCGCCCGCCCCGGCGCAGATAGTCGAGCGTGTCGACGTAGAAGTAGGCCGACGTGCCCGCCGCCCGCTTCTCCGCCGCGGTGACCGCCTCGTCCACGGTGCCGCCCGACTCCGCGGTTTCCGCCGCCGCCAGCGCGCAGAAGCCCAGGGCCATCGCGATCATGCCCGTGTCGACCACGCGGACCGGCACCGGCGCCTCGCGGGCCGCGAGGACCGCCGCGTCGTAGGTGCCGGACAGCTCGGCGGAGAGGTGGAGGGAGACGATGCCGGTCGCACCGGACTCGGCGACCCTGCGGTAGGTCTCCGCGAAGAGCTCCGGGCTGGGACGGGACGTCGTGACGGGGCGCCGCTTCTGCAGAGCCTGGGCGAGGGAGCGGGTCGAGATCTCGGTGCCCTCCTCGAGGGCGCGGTCCCCCAGCACCACGGTCAGGGGTACCGCCGTGATGCCGTGCCGCTCCATCGTCCGGGCCGGAAGGTAGGCCGTTGAATCCGTGACGATCGCGACATGGCGGGACATGAGCTGGAGGTTACCTGCCGTGGTGGCCGTGCGGCAGCCCGGCCCGTGGGGGCGTCGTCCGCCGTGGGGTGATCGGCGCCGCTCAGACGGTGGTCACGTGGTGGTCACGTGGTGGATTCGGGACGCGGCTTCTTCTGCCAGGGATACGTGGGGCGCGGGGCGGCCGGTGCGATGGCGGGCCGCTCCTGGTCCTCGCCCTGCTGCTGCTCCGGCTTCTGCCGGGCGGGGTCCGGCCAGGTCTGGCCGGGGCCCGCGGCGTCGGCGGCCGGCGCCTCGGGCCAGGGCGGGGGCGCAGGGGTGGCCGGCTGGTCCGTGGTGGTCCAGTGCCGCAGGGCGCCGGCCTCCATGTCGATCTGCGCGCTCAGCGAGTCGAGGTCGTCCTCCGCGAAGCGGCGGGCGCGGTCGCGGGTGGCCCAGCGCAGGGAGTCGGCGGAGCTGGTGATGCGCTCGGTGCGCTCGCGCAGGTCGGGCAGGCGCGCGGACAGCGTCGCGCGGTCCGGCTCGCCCTCCAGGCGGCGCAGTTCGGCGTCCAGCTCGTGGCCGTGCGCGCTGAGACGCTGGAAGAGGGCGAGGGACTCCTTCACCGAGTCGTCCTCGACGGCGACCGCCTCCAGGGCGTCCTGCGTGGCGCGCATCGAGGTGCGCAGCTTCAGCCGGAGCTGGGCGATCTCGCCGGCCGGGCCGGTCTGCGCGAACGCCTTGGCGCGCAGGGTGTGGTCCTCGACCGTGCGGCGGGCCTGGTGGATGTGGCGGTCCGCGCTGCGCTTGGCGGCGCCGACGACCTTCACCGTGGCGTACACGCCCAGTGCCACGAAGAGCACAAAAAGCAGGGCGATCACTGCGAACACCGCTTCCACGAGGCTCCTCCTCCGGACACGTCCGGCCTGTCCCGGCACAGGTCGTGCCGCTCTTCCACGGTAAACGCAGCGGGCAGGCCCGGAGTTCCGGCAGAACCCCGAACCTGCCCGTAGACGGCGTGACCGCTACCCGTAAGGGTCGGCCGACGCCGCGACGGCCCGTGAGGGTCAGGCCGGAACGATGTTCACCAGCTTCGGCGCCCGAACGATCACCTTCCGGATGCCCGCGCCGTCCAGCGCCGCGACCACCCGCTCGTCGGCCAGCGCGGTCTTCTCCAGCTCCTCGTCGGAGATGCCCGGGGACACCTCCAGCCGCGCCTTCACCTTGCCCTTGATCTGGACCACGCAGGTGACGGTCTCGTCGACCACGAACGCCGGGTCGGCCACCGGGAAGTCCCGGTGCACCACGGAGTCGGTGTGGCCCAGCTTGCGCCACAGCTCCTCGGCGATGTGCGGGGCCAGCGGCGCGACCAGCAGCACCAGCGACTCCGCGACCGGCCGCGGCAGCGCGCCTCCCCGCTTGGTCAGGTGGTTGTTCAGCTCGGTGACCTTGGCGATGGCGGTGTTGAAGCGCATGCCCTCCAGGTCGCCGCGCACGCCGTCGATCGCCTTGTGCAGGGCGCGCAGGGTGTCCTCGTCGACGTCGTCGGTGTCGACGACCGTCACGTCGCCGGTCGCCTCGTCGACGATGTTGCGCCACAGCCGCTGCAGCAGGCGGAACTGGCCGACGACCGCGCGGGTGTCCCAGGGACGGGACACGTCCAGCGGGCCCATGGCCATCTCGTACAGGCGCAGCGTGTCGGCGCCGTACTCGGCGCAGATCTCGTCCGGGGTGACCGCGTTCTTCAGGGACTTGCCCATCTTGCCCAGCAGCCGGGTGACGCGCTCGCCCTGGTACCAGTAGCCGCCGTCGCGCTCCTCCACCTCGGCGGCCGGCACGGCGATGCCCCGGCTGTCGCGGTAGACGTAGGCCTGGATCATGCCCTGGTTGAACAGCTTGTGGAACGGCTCGGCCGAGGACACATGGCCCAGGTCGTACAGCACCTTGGACCAGAAGCGGGCGTACAGCAGGTGCAGCACGGCGTGCTCGGCGCCGCCGACGTACAGGTCGACGCCGCCGTGCGGCATGCCCTCGCGCGGGCCCATCCAGTACCGCTCGATCTCCGGGTCGACCAGCTTCCCGGAGTTGTGCGGGTCCAGGTAGCGCAGCTCGTACCAGCAGGAACCGGCCCAGTTGGGCATGGTGTTGGTCTCACGCCGGTACTTCTTCGGCCCGTCGCCCAGGTCCAGGGTGACGTTCACCCAGTCCTCGTTGCGGGACAGCGGCGTCTCGGGCTGGGTGTCGGCGTCGTCCGGGTCGAAGGTGCGCGGGCTGTAGTCCTCGACCTCGGGCAGCTCCAGCGGCAGCATCGACTCGGGCAGCGCGTGGGCGATGCCGTCCTCGTCGTAGACGATCGGGAAGGGCTCGCCCCAGTAGCGCTGGCGGCTGAACAGCCAGTCGCGCAGGCGGAAGTTGACGGTGCCCTCGCCGTGGCCCTCGCGCTCCAGCCACTCGGTGATGCGGGCCTTGGCCTCGGTGACGTTCAGGCCGTCCAGACGGACGTGCTCGCCGGAGGAGTTGACGATCTTCGCGTCGTGGGAGACGAAGGCGTCGTCCCATGTCGCGGGGTCGGTGCCGCGGCCGTCGGTCGGCTCGACCACGCACACGATCGGCAGTTCGAAGGCGCGGGCGAACGCGAAGTCGCGGGTGTCGTGGCCGGGGACGGCCATGATCGCGCCGGTGCCGTAGCCCATCAGGACGTAGTCGGCGATGAAGACGGGCACCTTCTGCCCGTTGACCGGGTTGGTCGCGTAGGCGCCGGTGAAGACGCCGGTCTTGTCCTTGGCCTCGGCCTGCCGCTCGACGTCGGACTTCGAGGCGGCCTGGGCGCGGTAGGCGGCGACGGCCTCGGCGGGCGTGGCGTGGCCGCCGGTCCACACCTCGTGGGTGCCCTCGGGCCAGGCGTCCGGGGTGAACTTCTCGACCAGCGGGTGCTCGGGCGCCAGCACCATGTAGGTGGCGCCGAACAGGGTGTCGGGGCGGGTCGTGAAGACGGTGATGTTCTCGCCGTCGATGGGGAAGTCGACGCGGGCGCCCTCGGAGCGGCCGATCCAGTTGCGCTGCTGCAGCTTGATCGCCTCGGGCCAGTCCAGGGCGTCCAGGTCGTCCAGCAGCCGGTCGGCGTAGGCCGTGATGCGCATGTTCCACTGGCGCAGCTCGGCCTTGAAGACGGGGAAGTTGCCGCGCTCGGAGCGGCCGTCGGCGGTGACCTCCTCGTTGGCCAGCACGGTGCCCAGGCCCGGGCACCAGTTGACGGGCGCGTCGGAGGCGTAGGCCAGGCGGAACTCTCCCAGCACGTCGGCGCGCTCGGCCTCGGTCAGCTCGCTCCAGGGGCGGGTGTGTCCCGGTACCTCACGCTCACCGGACTCGAACTGCGCGACCAGTTCCGAGATCGGGCGGGCCTTCTTCGCGTCCTGGTCGTACCAGGAGTTGAAGATCTGCAGGAAGATCCACTGGGTCCACTTGTAGTAGTCCGGGTCGATCGTGGCGAACGACCGGCGCTTGTCGTGGCCCAGGCCCAGCCGGCGCAGCTGGATCTGCATGTTCTTGATGTTGGCCTCGGTGGACACGCGCGGGTGCGTGCCGGTCTGCACCGCGTACTGCTCGGCGGGCAGACCGAAGGCGTCGAAGCCCAGGGTGTGCAGGACGTTGTGCCCGGTCATGCGCTGGAAGCGGGCGTAGACGTCGGTGGCGATGTAGCCCAGCGGGTGTCCGACGTGCAGGCCCGCGCCCGAGGGGTAGGGGAACATGTCCATGATGAACTTCTTGGGCCGCGCGACCAGCTCGGGGTCGCCCGCCAGGTCACCCTGAGGGTTGGGCGCCGCGTACGTGCCGTCGGCGTCCCAGAAGTCCTGCCAGCGTGCCTCGATCTCGGCGGCCAGGGCGGCCGTGTAGCGGTGCGGCGCGGCCTCCGCGGCTGCGGGGTTCGTCTCGCTCATGATCCTCAAAGCTCCATCGATCGTCTCTGCCTGCTGCTGCGACTTCCTGGAAATGAAAAAACCCCTCGCACAGGAGGGGACGCCGCGCCGATTCCGGCCTGCCGGAACATCGGCGGTCGGGACTGATCAGCGCGGCTCGCTAAGCAGAAGGCGTACGGCACGCATGCGGTCAGGGTACCGCAGGCACGGATCTCGCCGCGACGCGCTTCCCCGGCGCACTGAACAACGTTCAAAAGTTACTTCGCGTAACAACCCCTAAGGGACAACACAACGGTCCCATTGTCCTTTGATAACAGCGCAATAACTCAAACCTGGTACTGACGGGTACGACGAGGCTTAGAGTTCGGCAGCGGGACCGCTTTACCGAACCGTTCGGAGTTGCCCCCATGAACCCTCGTCCACTCGGCAGCCCACCCCCCGCTCGGGGCAGGTCGGCTGCGACCGAGTCGTACCCGCTGCGCGTCCGGACGTCCGGAGGTGCGTCGTGAGGCCGGACGACAGCACGGCGGACGACTGGTTCGCCGACTTCCTCAACTTCGGCGTCGGCGTCCTGTCCCTGGTCTGCCTCAGCTGCTCCGTGATCTGGGGACTCGTGGCGCAGGACCGGATCCTGCTCGGCCCCCGGCAGCGGATCCTCGCGCAGGCGGTGCACCGCACCACGGCGGTCGGGGCCGTCGTCTTCCTGCTGATCCACATCGTGATCAAGCTGGCACTGGACCACACCTCGTGGATCGCGGCCGTGATCCCCTTCGGGCTCGTCCTCACCGACGACGAGGCCGTCATGGGGCGGAGCTTCCTGATCGGCCTCGGCACCCTGGCCGGCATGCTGATGATCTTCGTGGCGATCACGGGCGTCCTGCGCAACCGCTTCGCCTCCCCGGCGGAGGTCGCCGCCCGCTGGCGCGCGGTGCACATGCTGGCCTACCCGGCCTGGTGCGCGGCCCTGGTGCACGGACTCTACGCGGGTCGAGCGGCCAAGCCGATCTTCATGATCCTGTACGGACTGTCGCTGCTCGGCGTCTTCGCGGCCCTGGTGCTGCGGGCCTCCCCGCGCCCGGTCAAGCGCAAGGTGGCCGACCGCATCACCTCGATGCTGGGCCTCGACCAGCAGCCCGGCAGCCGGCTGGACGAGGCCAGGGCGCGCAACGCCGAGTCCGCCCTCCCCGGTTACGGCGGCGGGAACGCCCGGGACGACAGCAGACCGCGCTCCGAGCGCCTGTCGTTCGACGCCCCCGAGCCCACGCCGGCCCCGGAACCGGCGAACGGCTTCGCGGCCGCCTACCGCGCGGTGTCTCCCCGGCAGTCCGCCGCGCGCGACCCGCTCACGGACGCCACCGCCCGCATGGAGATGCCGGACCTCCAGGCCACGGAGGCGATACCCCGCGTGGACCCGCCCTCCAGCACCTCGGGCAGCTGGCCGATCCCGTCCCCGCCGCCGGTCGGCGAGGCCCCTCCGTCGGCGTACGACCCGCTCAACGACACCGGATACACCATCCCGACCTACAACAATTCGGTCGCCTCCGGCTACGGGTCGAGTGATGTGTACGACACCGCTGAGACAAACACCCTCTACGGCACGTACAACCCGGATGACACGTACAACAGCGGTCCCGCCAATGCACCAACCCCCGGTGTGCCCTCGTCGTCCTACGACTTCGACGCACCGGGGTCGGGCGAACCTTGGAACACGCCTTCCGGAGGCTTTAAGTGAACGAGGCCCTGCCCGACGTTCCCGAAGTCCGCGTCGTAGGGCTTCCCCAGCTCACGTCGGGTTTCGACCTTGTCGACCGGCTCGATCTGCAGATGCACCTCAAGGTGCACGGCCCGCTCGAGCCCCTGGGCGGTGAGCAGCTCGCGCAGCTCGCCGAACGCATCAACCTCAGGGGCCGCGGCGGCGCGGGCTTCCCCTTCCACAAGAAGCTGCGCTCGGTCGCCGAATCGGCGATCAAGCGCGGCGTCCGGCCGGTCGTCGTCGTCAACGGCAGCGAGGACGAACCGGCCTGCCGCAAGGACACGGTGCTCATCAACCGCGCACCGCACCTCATCCTCGACGGCGCGCTGCTGTGCGCCGAGGCCATGGGTGCCCGCACGCTCGTGGTGGGGGTGACCCGCGAGTCCACGCAGCGCTCGATGGAACAGGCGCTCGCCGAGCGCGGCCTGAGCAACGGCCGCCGCTCGGCGCTGCGCGCCCGTGTGCAGCGCAACCCGGTGCGCATGGTGACGGGGGCCGCCGCCTCCCTGATCCGCTCCATCGACGGCGGACCGGCCATCCCGCCGGGCCGCAAGACCAGCGCCTCCAAGAGCGGTGTGGGCGGCGCGCCCACGCTGCTGTCCAACGCCGAGACGTTCGCCCAGCTCGCCATCGCCGCCCGCATCGGCCCGGAGCGCTACGGCAACACCGGCCTGTACGACGAGCCGGGCACCGTGATGCTCACGGTGTCCGGGGCGGTGGCCCGCCCGATGGTGGTCGAGGTGCCCACCGGCGTGCCGCTGCGCTACGTGCTCCAGCTGGCCGGCGCCCCGCCGCTCCCGCAGGGGGTGCTGACGGGCGGCTACCACGGCAAGTGGATCGACGCGGCGACCGTGAACGAGGCGATCGTCTCCCGCAACTCGCTGGACGCGGTGGGCGGCTCGCTGGGCGCGGGCGCGATCCTGCCGATCAGTCAGGACACCTGCCCGCTGGGCGAGTCGCTGATGGTGGCCAAGTGGCTGGCGCAGGAGAGCGCCAACCAGTGCGGCCCCTGCTACCTGGGGCTGCCGGCCGCCGCGCGCGGCCTGGAGGACATCCTCAACGGCGGCGGCGCGGCCGCGCTGGAGGCGGTCCGGCAGGTCGCGAAGAACGTGAAGCGGCGCGGGGCCTGTTCGCACCCGGACGGCTCGGCGATGTTCCTGGAGTCGACGCTGAAGGCGTTCACCGAGGACATCGCACTGCACGCCCTCGGCAACGGCTGCGGGCGGCCCGTGGCCGGCGTGCTCCCGCTGTTCGAGGGCGGCGCGGCCCCGACGGGCGTCCCGGGCGGCGAGGACGAGGAGAACGGCCCTAGCCGTCAGAAGATCTTCGTCGACTGGACCCTGTGCCGGGGCCACGGCCTGTGCGCGGACATCCTCCCGGAGGTGTTCCAGCTCGGCGCGGACGGCTTCCCGACGGTGGCTCAGGCACAGGTGCCGCGCTACGCGGAGGCGAAGGCGCTGCGGGCGGTGCGCCGCTGCCCGGCGCTGGCCCTGCGCATCGAGGACTCGGCCCCGCAGGCGAAGGCGCCGTCCCGGAACCTCCCTGTGCTCTCCCAGGGCCGCGGCAGGCGCGCCCTGGGGCGCTGACGGGGGACACACGCAGCCGGCCCTCCCCGGCGGTCACAGGCCGCCGGAGAGGGCCGTTCGCGTTCTTCGGGGCCACGGTCCGGGGACGCGCGCACAACGACCGAGGGCGGACCATCCGTTCGGATGATCCGCCCTCGACTTCTGTGGAGCTAAGGAGAATTGAACTCCTGACCTCCTGCATGCCATGCAGGCGCTCTACCAACTGAGCTATAGCCCCTTGCGGTGTCCCCCGGGTTTCCCCGGCGGCGACGCCAACTTTACACGGTCCCCCCGGCCCAACACCAAATCGGTTTCGCTTCGCCCGGTTCCGCCCGGAACGCCCGCCCCCGGAGGGGTGCTCCCCCGCCCTCGGGCCCTCACGCCGTCACGAACGAGTAGAAGCGCTTGAGGGTGCAGTGCTCCTCCAGCAGCCGGCCGTAGATCGGCTCCCCCTCGAGTTCCCGGTACGTCTCGATGGGGTCGCCTTTTATGATCAGCGCCCGCGCGCACTCCTCGCACCAGTACTGGTAGTCGGGGTTGATCGGCTCCATGTCGCGGACGATGGGCGTGCCGCTGCCGCACCAGTCGCACTTCCGCCTGTGTGCACCCATCGGTCAGCTCCAGCTGTGGCCGCAGGCCGTGCACACGTAGGAGATCCCGCCGTTGTCGCCGAGCACCTGGGCGACGTGTGCGGAACCGCAGGAGGGGCAGCTGAGACGGGTGGAGGTCCGTCGGGTCGACACCGCTCCGAGGAGGTCGTCGACCTCCTCGAGGATGCTCGCAGGCATCACAACTCCCTCCCGTCGGGCCGCGCCCCCTTCCGGTCGTTTGATTCTGCCACGACCGGGCCAATACGGTCAGCGACGCCGTGGTACCGGTAGGGACACGGCTGTACGCCTCGTAGAGGTATACGTCGGAGAACGCCGCCGCACTCACCGGCGGACGACAAAAGATCCCGCCTCCGCTGAGGGAGACGGGATCTTCACCATGTGGAGCTAAGGAGAATTGAACTCCTGACCTCCTGCATGCCATGCAGGCGCTCTACCAACTGAGCTATAGCCCCGGGCCGCCACATGAAGTGACTTCCTGGTTTCGCCCCGCTCGGCGGGGCGAACAAGAAGAACTTTAGCCTGCGACCTGCCAGAAAGTGAAATCCGGGTCCGGGACGCCGCGGGGCGGGTCGAACGGCCGCCGCCGACGGGCGCCGGCGGCGGGCACGGCCGTCCTCAGTCGTCGTCGCCGAGCACCGGCTCGGGCAGGGTGCCGGCGTTGTGCTCCATCAGCCGCCAGCCCTTGGCGCCCTCCCCGAGGACGGACCAGCAGCAGTTGCTGAGGCCGCCCAGGCTCTCCCAGCTGCGCGGGTCGAGGCCGAGCAGCCGGCCGATGGTGGTGCGGATGGTCCCGCCGTGGCTGACGACCACGAGCGTGCCGTCGTCCGGGAGCTTCTCGGCGTGCCGCAGCACCACGGGGGCGGCGCGGTCGGCGACCTCGGTCTCCAGTTCGCCGCCGCCGCGGCGGACCGGCTCGCCGCGCTTCCACGCGGCGTACTCCTCGCCGTGGCGGGCGATGATCTCGTCGTGCGTCAGGCCCTGCCAGACGCCCGCGTAGGTCTCCCGCAGGGCCTCGTCGTGGACGACCTCCAGGCCGGTGAGCGCGGCCAGCTCCGCGGCGGTGGCCGCGGCCCGCTTGAGGTCGGAGGCGACGATCGCGTCGGGCTTCAGGCCCGCGAGCAGCCGGGCGGACCGGCGGGCCTGGGCGACGCCGGTCCCGGTCAGCTCGACGTCCGTGGAGCCCTGGAAGCGGCGCTCCACGTTCCAGGAGGTCTGGCCGTGCCGCCACAGGATGACGCGGCGGCCCCGGCGCGCGGAGCCGCTCACCTCACCGGTGGCGCTCACCGCCACTCACCGCCCGGCCCCGTCGCCTCCTCGGCCTCCCGGAGCTTGGCGTGCTCGGCGGCCTTGCCGCGGGTGGCCTTGGCGTCCTCGGGGAGGTCCAGCTCGGGGCAGTCCTTCCACAGCCGCTCCAGGGCGTAGAAGACCCGCTCCTCGCTGTGCTGGACGTGGACGACGATGTCGACGTAGTCGAGCAGCACCCAGCGGGCCTCGCGGTCGCCCTCGCGGCGGACCGGCTTGGCGCCGAGCTCCTTGCTGAGCCGCTCCTCGATCTCGTCGACGATCGACTTGACCTGGCGGTCGTTCGGCGCGGAGGCCAGCAGGAATGCGTCGGTGATGGACAGCACGTCACTGACGTCGTAGGCGACGATGTCGTGCGCGAGCTTGTCGGCGGCCGCCTGGGCGGCGGTGGTGACGAGCTCGATGGAACGGTCGGTTGCGGTCACTGCATGGCTTTCGGTCGGCGGACACTTGTCCTCAAGGGTCTCACGGACCGCCGTGCGCACCCCACGTGATTACGGAGGGTGCGCACGGCCTCGCTACGAGCCGGGGTCGTAGTCCTGGCCGAGGACGACCGCCACGCGCGCGTTGCCGGAGATCTTGCCCTTGGTGACGGCGTCGGCGGGCAGGCCCAGGGTCTTGGCGACCTCGGTGGCGTTCTCCTTCTCCGCGGGGTCGGCGTAGACGACCTCGGAGGTGGCCTCGGCGGAGCCGGCGGTGCCGCCCTCCAGGAAGGTGAAGCCGCCGTTGAGGAGCACCACGCGGGCCTTCTCGGTGTCGTCCTTGTCACCGGTGGCGTTGCGCACGGAGACGGTGACCGCGGCGTCCCGGTCGGGGCTCTTGGCGGTGCCGCCGAGGACGTCCTTGACCACGCCGTCGCTCGCCTCGGCGGTGAGCGTGCCGTCCTCCTCGACGGGCAGCAGCTCGGTGCGGTGGTCGCCGCCCTTGGCGAGGTCGGAGAGCCCGGCGAGGAAGGCGCCGAGGTCCGCGTCGGTCAGCGGCGGTTCGATGATCTGGCCGAGGGTCTGGACGGTGACGGTGGCGGCGTCCGGGTCGGAGGTCATCTTGCGCAGCACCCCGTGCAGCACCTGCCCGAACCGCTCGAGCTGGGCGTCCTGGGCCTCGCCGGGGGCGCGGTGGGTGGCGTAGGCGACGGCCATCTTGCCGCTGAGGGTCTGGCCCTTGCCCTTCTTGACCAGCGGCGGCCCGCCCTTCTTCCCGGCGTCCGGGTCGGGCACGTCGGTGTCGGTGTCGACCTCGATGTTGCCGACCAGGTCGACGAGGGTGAGCAGGAAGGGGGTGTCCAGCCGCCAGGTGCCCTCGATGTCGGTGCCGAGGACGGTGTCGAGGGCGGTCCTGGTGCCCTCGGAGCCGTCGTCCTCGACGGACTTGGCGAGCGTGGTGGTGGTGCCGTCCTCGGCGGTGAGGGCGAGGGAGTTGGGCAGCAGCACGGTGGTGCCCTGCTCGGTGGTGGCGTTGTCGACGAGCAGCGCGGTGGAGGTGCCGCCGTTCTCGGTGTCGTGCAGGTGGACGACGAGCACGTCCCGCTTCTGCGCGCCCGCGGCGGTGGTGGTGCCGGTGTCCGCGTCGGAGGCGGACAGTCCGGGCAGCTTCCCTGCGTACCAGAGGTAGCCGACGCCGCCGGCGACGACCAGGGCGAGCACCACGGTCAGGGCGATGATCCGGCTGCGGGCGCGGCGGCGGGCCTCCTCGCGGCGCTCGGTGCGGTTCTCGGTGAACTTGAGCCAGTCGATGACGTCCTCGGAGTCGCCGTCGGGCTCCTCGACGAAGGCGAACTGCTCGGTGCGGTACTCGGGGGCGGAGCCGGCGCCGTCGGTCCCGTCGTCGGCCGGGCGGGCCTGCCGCGGGATGTGCGCGGTGCGCTCCGGGGCGGAACCGGGCTGCTCCGGTATGTACGCGGTCTGCTCGGTCACCCGGGGCTGCTGTCCGGTGCCGTCGGGGTGCGCGCCCTGCCCGTAGGGGTCGTAGGCGGGCTGCTGGTGGCCTCCCGTGGCGTACGGGTCGTAGCCGTAGCCGCCGCCGTTCCCGTAGGGGTCGTAACCGGGCTGCTGGTGGCCTCCCGTGGCGTAGGGGTCGTAGCCGTAGCCCTGCTGGGTCTGCTGCCCCTGCTGCCCGTAGGGGTCGTGGTGCTGGGCCTGCTGCGTCCCCTGGTCGGCGGCCTGCCGGTAGACCGGCCGGCCGTACTCGTCGTAGCCGACGAGCTCGTACGGTCCCCCGTCGCCGTACCCCGCGTCGTATCCGTCGTTCACCGGTGCCCCTCTCGGCTCACTCGCCGCGATACAGCTGGCGCTTGGCGATGTAGCGCACGACACCGTCCGGCACCAGGTACCAGACGGGGTCTCCCTTGGCGACCCTCGCACGGCAGTCCGTGGAGGAGATGGCGAGGGCCGGGACCTCCACGAGCGAGACTCCGCCCTCGGGCAGGCCGGCGTCGGTCAGATGGTGGCCGGGCCGGGTCACGCCGATGAAGTGTGCCAGGGAGAACAGTTCCTCGCTGTCGCGCCAGGTCAGGATCTGGGCGAGGGCGTCGGCGCCGGTGATGAAGAACAGGTCCGTGTCCGGGTTGAGCGCGTTGAGGTCGCGCAGGGTGTCCACGGTGTAGGTGGGTCCGCCGCGGTCGATGTCGATGCGGCTGACCGAGAACTGGGGGTTCTCGGCGGTGGCGATCACCGTCATCAGGTAACGGTCCTCGGCGAGCGACACCGCGCGGTGGCTCTTCTGCCACGGCTGGCCGGTGGGGACGAAGACCACCTCGTCGAGGTGGAACTGCGCGGCCACCTCGCTGGCCGCCACCAGGTGCCCGTGGTGGATCGGGTCGAAAGTGCCGCCCATGACGCCCAGACGGCGCTTGCCCCGCGGGACCGGGCCGGTGCCGGGGCCGGTAGGCATGTCCTGCTCTCCCATGCGTGCAGACCCTACCGGCCCGGCCTGTGGGCCCCGTCCGCCAGTGCCCTCGGCGCGGAGGACCCGGCGGTTCAGCGGTCGCGGTTGAAGCGGGTGGTGATCCACAGCAGGAGCAGCAGCACGAACAGGGCGCCGCCGCCGGTGAGGTAGGGGCTGAGGCTCTCGTGGTTGCCGCCGTGCTCTCCGCCCTCGGCGGCGAGGGTGACCATCTGGGCAGCGGTGCTGGGGAAGCTCATCTTCGGCAGGACCTATCGCGTGTGGGCGGGATAAAGACGTGCGCTCATCGTATGCGGGCGGCTTCGCGGCGATCACGCCGACTCCGCCGTTGCGGGCGCGGGGCGTCCCGGCGGGGCCGTCCTGGGGCGGGGAGGCAACCGTTGCCCGGTGCCCGGTCGTCCTTCCGCGTGGGGCCGCAGGAAGCGGCCGTCCCCGCTGCCCGCGCACGGGAATCCCGCCTAGGCTGGGTCCCGCCGCGGGGGGAGCGAAGGCCCGCACCAGGGACCGCGCAGGTCAACCAGACGCCCATGGGGGATACATGTCCGAAGGCCACCAGCACAACGGGCACGAGAGGGTGCCCGGCAGGCAGCGCAGGCGCTTCCCCGGAATCTCCTCGCGTGCGTACGAACACCCCGCCGACCGTTCCGCGCTGGTGGCGCTGCGGAAGCTGAGCGGGTTCGACACGGTCTTCAAGGCGCTGAGCGGGCTGCTGCCCGAGCGGAGTCTGCGGCTGCTGTTCCTGTCCGACTCGGTGCGGGTCTCGGACCGGCAGTTCGCGCATCTCAACGACATGCTGCGGGACGCCTGCTACATCCTGGACCTGGAGAAGGTCCCGCCGATGTACGTCAACCAGGACCCGGTCCCCAACGCGATGTGCATCGGTCTCGACGAGCCGATCATCGTGGTGACCACGGGTCTGGTGGAGCTGCTCGACGAGGAGGAGATGCGGGCGGTCGTCGGGCACGAGGTCGGGCACGCGCTGTCCGGTCACTCGGTGTACCGGACGGTCCTGCTGTTCCTGACGTCGCTGGCGGTCCGGGTGGCCTGGATCCCGCTGGGGAACGTGGCGATCATGGCGATCGTGACCGCGCTGCGGGAGTGGTTCCGCAAGTCGGAGCTGTCCGCGGACCGCGCGGGGCTGCTGGTGGGGCAGGACGTGCAGGCGTCGATGCGCGGCCTGATGAAGATCGCGGGCGGCAACCATCTGCACGAGATGAACGTGGACGCGTTCCTGGAGCAGGCCGAGGAGTACGAGTCGGGCGGGGACCTGCGCGACTCCGTGCTGAAGATCCTCAACGTGCTGCCGCGCTCGCACCCGTTCACCACGGTGCGGGCGGCCGAGCTGAAGAAGTGGGCGGCCTCCCGCGAGTACCAGCGGATCATGGACGGCCACTACCCGCGCCGTGACGACGACAAGGACGCGTCGGTACGGGACTCCTGGCGGGAGTCCGCGAGCACCTACGCCGACGAGGTGCGGACCTCCAAGGACCCGCTGATGAAGCTGGTCAGCGACCTGGCGGGCGGCGCGGGCGACCTGGGCGACCGGGTCCGCCGCGGCTTCGGCGGCTTCACGAACTCCAAGCCGGGCCCGTCCCGCCCGGACTCCGACGCCGACGCCGAAGGGAACGCACCGCGCGACGAGGCGTGAGCGGGTGACGCGGGGCGGCCCCTCACAGCCGGGGCTGGGCCGCCTCCGCGAGGGTGCCGCAGAGGGCCGGGGCGGGGGTGTCCGGGGCGTAGGGGTTGGTGCCGGGCGGGGCCGTGTGCGGGGCGCGCTGGCCGGCGAGCAGGGGGTGCAGGCACGGGGCCGGGTCCAGGGCGCAGGACTGGGGGCCCGCCTGGACGTGGGAGACGACCAGCTCCGCCTGGTGCAGCCGCAGGTCCTCGCGGTCGAAACGGAACCGCAGCTCGCGGCGGACCGTGAACAGCGACGCCTGAGCGTCCGGGCCCGCCCCGGCCGGGCGGAGCGCGTAGACGACGGTGTGGTCGGTGGTGACCTCCAGCGTGCCGGAGTCGGCCTCGGCGGCCTGGAGGGTGCCCCGGGCCCGGATGTGCGGGTCGGCCAGCCGCACGCGGGCGGGGTCGAAGCGGACCAGCCATCCGGTGACCGCGTGCCGTCCGTCGGCGGCGGGCCGGTCGATGCTCTCGTCGAACTGCTCCTGCTGGCCGGAGTCGAGCAGCACCCGCACGGCGCGGGTCTCGCCGCCGGTGACCACGGCCGGGTCCAGGGCGGACCGTACGACGTAGTCCTTGGCGGTGAGCAGGGCGGCCACCACCTGGTCGTCGGAGAAGTTCGCGGTGCGGCGGGTCGGCGGGAGGGGGACGCCCTCGGCGCCGGCGCGGAAGCGGGCGGCGGGGCTGTGCGCGTACAGCTGTCCGACGTCCCGGGCGCCGGGCACGGGGCCCTCGGGGGCGAGGGGCACCACGGTCATCCGTAAGGGCTCCGCGGGCCGCTCGGCGGCGGGGGTGCGGTAGGGGTGGCGTACGCCCATGTAGACGGCGGTGCCGAAGGCCACGGCGATCAGCAGGACCAGGACGAGGGCCTGCCGGGAGAGGCCGCTGCGGCGGGCCGCGGGGAGGCGGCGCACGGCGGGCGTGTGGTCGGTGATGCGCTCCTGCGCGGAGAACTCCTGGAGCCGGGCGGCGCGCACGAAGGTCTCGTCGAAGACGACGGACCGGTACTCGTCGTCGCCGCCTCGGGGGACTCCCTCGGGCGTCCCCTCGGGCGGGTCCGAAGGCTCTCCCATACCTTCAGGGTAGGTCCGGCGGAGTCCCGGTAAACGCCTGCGGGGGACCCAACTTCTGACAGGTTCTCACCAAGCCGCGGGGCGGTCTCACGGGCCGCCGGTGGGGATCACCGGGACGGTCGGGCGGGAGTGGTCGGCCGACGCGGAGGGCGCGGCGCCTGGGCCCTGGCCGACGCCGGTGGTGGCGGGCGGCGGGGCGGGGTCCTGGCGCTGCGCGGAGCCGCCGCGGTAGACCGCCGAGAAGGCGAGCGCGACCATGCCGATGCCCATCACCAGGGCGAGCATCCAGGCGACCGGCCGGCGCCAGCGCACCGGTCTGCCGTAGGGGGCGCCGTACTCGGCCTCCAGGGCGTCGGCGTCCTCGTCGTCGGGGTCGTGGCCGCCGGCGGCGCGGTAGCCGCCGTAGCCGTCGTCGTGCCGCCGGGCGCGGGTGCGGCGGGCCTCGGCCTCGGAGGCCTCGGCTCTGGCCCGCGCGGCGGCCAGGAGGCGCTCGACGGCGGTCGGCTCGTGCACCGCGGCCGCCTGTACGAAGGCCTCGTCGAAGACCACGGAGGCGAACTCTTCGTCCGACACCCCGCGGTCGTGGTCGTCGTCGGGCTTCCAGCCGTCAGGGAACGGCGTGCCCCCCACGTCCTCCGGCACGCGTCCAGAGTAGACCTGGGGGGTCAATTTGGGCAGACGGTACGGAAATTCGTCCGCCCACCGGACACCGCCCCGCGCGGGGGTCCCCGCGGGGCGCGCGGCTCAGCGCCGGATGTGACCGTCGCCGGTGACGATGTACTTCGTGCTGGTCAGCTCGGGCAGGCCCATCGGACCGCGGGCGTGCAGTTTCTGCGTGGAGATGCCGATCTCCGCGCCGAAGCCGAACTGGCCGCCGTCGGTGAACCGGGTGGAGGCGTTCACCGCGACCGTGGTGGAGTCCACCAGCTGGGTGAACCGGCGGGCCGCCTGCTGCGAGGTGGTGACGATGGCCTCGGTGTGGCCGGAGGTCCACAGCCGGATGTGCTCGACCGCCCGGTCCAGGGAGTCGACCACGGCGGCGGCGATGTCGTAGGAGAGGTACTCGGTCTCCCAGTCCTCGGTGGTGGCCTCCACGACGGTGGCCCGGGAGTCCTTGGCGTACGCCATCACGCGCTCGTCGGCGTGCACGGTGACCCCGGCGTCGGCGAGGGCGTCCAGCGCGCGGGGCAGGAACTCGGCGGCGATGTCCTGGTGCACCAGCAGCGTCTCGGCGGCGTTGCACACGCCGACGCGCTGCGCCTTGGAGTTGACCAGGATGTCGACGGCCATGTCGAGGTCGGCGTGCGCGTCGACGTAGACGTGGCAGTTGCCGGTGCCGGTCTCGATGACGGGGACGGTGGACTCCTGCACGACCGTGTTGATCAGCGAGGCGCCGCCGCGCGGGATCAGCACGTCGACCAGGCCGCGGGCGCGCATCAGCTCGCGCACGCTGTCCCGGCTCTCCCCGGGGACCATCTGGACGGCGTCGGCGGGCAGGCCCGCGCCGTGCACGGCGTCGCGCACCACCCGTACCAGCGCGGTGTTGGAACGGTAGGCGGAGGAGGAGCCGCGCAGCAGGACCGCGTTGCCCGACTTCAGGCAGAGGGCGGCGGCGTCGACCGTCACGTTGGGCCGGCCCTCGTAGATGATCCCGACGACGCCGAGCGGCACCCGGACCTGGCGCAGGTCGATGCCGTTGGGCAGGGTCGAGCCGCGGACGACCTCGCCGACCGGGTCGGGCAGCGCGGCCACGTCGCGCACGTCGGCGGCGATGGCGCGGACCCGCTCCGGGGTGAGCGTGAGCCGGTCGATCATGCCCTCGGCGGTGCCGGCCTCGCGCGCCTTCGCCACGTCCTGGGCGTTGGCCTCGACGATCTCGCTCGTGCGGACCTCCAGCGCGTCCGCGATGGCGAGCAGGGCGTCGTCCTTGGCGGCGCGCGGCAGCGGCGCGAGGGTGGCGGCGGCGCCCTTGGCGCGGTAGGCGGCCTGGCTGACCGGGGACATCGAGTCGAACGGCGAGAGCGTGGTCATGGGGGGAAGCGTAGTGCGCCCGACGCGCGGCGGAGGCGTTCGTCCCACACCCCGAGACAGGGACATTCACCCTCAAAACGGGTGTGACGGATGGGGCGCGCACGCCACCGGAAGGACCCGCACTACGGGAACGGGTGCACCCCGACCGGGGTGGCCGGCACCGGCCCGTGCCCCGCGGCGACGCGGCTGCGGTAGGTGGCCCGGTCGATGACCTCCAGGCCCACGATCTCCCACGGCGGCAGTCCCGCGGTCCGCCGGTGCTCGCCCCACAGACGCAGCGCCACCGCGGCCGCGTCGTGCAGGTCGCGGGCCTCCTCCCAGTAGCGGATCTCCGCGTGGTCGCCGGCGTAGCGGCTGGTCAGCAGGAATGGGTGGTCGTGGGCGAGCTGTTCCAGCGCCCGCCGGACCTCCGCGACCGGCGCGGGCTCGCCGGACACGCTGAGGGTGACGTGCCACAGGCGGGGCAGGTCGCGCGCCTCGCCGCCCCGGTGCCGGTCCCCGGCCGCGACGCTGGTCAGGGCGCGCTCCTCGCCCGCCGCCCGGGATCCGGGACCACCGCGAGACACCGTCCTCCCAGGGCGCACTCGTCTCACGACGGCCTCCTTCACACGCGGACCGCCCGGACGCCGGGCGGAATGTGTCCCAGGGACAAAGTTGAGCAGGCCGTCGCGGATCGCGGGGCGGTTTCGCGGAACGTCCACCACCGAGGGCCGACGTTTTGGGGCATTACGGATGCAGGACCACGAGATCGTCCCTGTGTACGACTTCGCGTTCGTACCCGGGGCCGAGCTCCCGCGCGAGTTCGCGGGTGGAGCGGCCCACCAGGAGGGGGATCTCCTTGGCGTCGAAGTTGACGAGCCCGCGGGCCACCGCGCGTCCCTCCCGGTCCCGCAGCTCCACCGGGTCGCCCGCGCTGAAGTCGCCCTCGACGCCCGCGATGCCGGCCGGGAGCAGCGACTTGCGGCCCTCCACGACCGCGCGCACCGCGCCGTCGTCCAGGGTGAGCGAGCCCTGCGGGGTGGAGGCGTGCTGGAGCCACAGCAGCCGGTCGGCGGAGCGGCGCCCGGTGGGGTGGAAGTAGGTGCCGGTGTCGCCGCCGCCGAGCGCCTCGGCCGCGTGGACCGCGCTGGTCAGCACCACCTGGATGCCCGCGGCCGCGGCGATCCGGGCGGCCTCGACCTTGGTGACCATGCCGCCGGTGCCGACGCCCGCCTTGCCGGCGCTGCCGATCTCCACGTGGGCGAGGTCCTCGGCTCCCCTGACCTCGGCGATCCGCGAGGTGCCGGGGCGGGACGGGTCGCCGTCGTAGACGCCGTCCACGTCGGACAGCAGCACCAGCAGGTCGGCGCGGACCAGGTGGGCGACGAGGGCGGCGAGGCGGTCGTTGTCGCCGAAGCGGATCTCGTCCGTGGCCACCGTGTCGTTCTCGTTGACGACCGGGAGGGCGCCCATCGCGAGCAGCTTGTCCAGGGTGCGGGAGGCGTTGCGGTGGTGGGCGCGGCGGCTCATGTCGTCGCTGGTCAGCAGCACCTGGCCGACGCGGACGCCGTAGCGGGCGAAGGAGGCGGTGTAGCGGGCGACGAGGAGGCCCTGGCCGACGCTGGCGGCGGCCTGCTGGCGGGCCAGGTCGCGGGGGCGGCGGCGCAGTCCCAGCGGGGCGAGTCCTGCGGCGATGGCGCCGGAGGAGACGAGGACGATCTCCCGCTCTCCGCCGCTCCTGGTCTTGGCGAGAACGTCCACGAGCGCGTCCACACGGTCGGCGTCCAGCCCGCCCGCCGCGGTGGTCAGCGACGAGGAGCCGACCTTGACGACGATCCTGCGCGCCTCGCCCACGGTCTGCCGTGCCCCTGCCACCTTGCCGTCGCTCCCTCACGTCGATCGTTCCGCCCGGCAGGCAATCTACGCGAAGCGCATCGAAGGACGCCGGGCGGTCCAGCCTCCGGACACCGCGCCGGACGCGGCCCGCCGGCCTCGCGACGGCCCCTGGGCGGCGGCCCCGCGACACGCGCGTGTCGTCCGGAGGCCGGCGGCCGTTAAGCCAGCGCACGTCCCTCACGACCCTGGAGTGACCGCAGTGCCCCTACCCACGTCCCGTCGGCGGTTCAGGGCGGGTATCCGCCGGCCCCGCCTCCCGCTGCTCCGCGCGCAGGGCCGCCCCGCGCTCGCCACGCTCCTCACGGCGTCCGTCCTGGGCGGCGCCTACGTGGTGCAGGCCGTGGCGGCGCTGGCCCCGCACGTGCCGCTGCTGCTGGCCGCCACCGCCCTCTCGCTGGCCGTCGAGGGCGTGCTGTACCGCTGGCAGCGGGGGGTGCCGGCGCTGTTCGCCAAGGCGCACGCGGACGTCACCGTCCGCCATGTGCTGCGGGACCTGCTGCTGGTGGTGGGCCTGCTGCGGCTCGGCGAGCAGCACCGCGAGACGCAGTACGCGCCCCTGCTCGCCGGTCTGCTGCTGTGCTACGCCCTGCACTGCGCCATCCAGGCGGTGTCCGTGCTGGTGCGCCGCACCCGCACGCTGCCGGTGGTGACCCGCAACATCGACGCCTCCGCGCTGCGCCTGTCCCCCGCCCCGCCCGCGCTGCTGCGCCGCCCCGGGCACCGCCTGCTGGTGTTCGGGCTGCCCGCGACGGCCGGGCTGACGGCGACCGCGGTGACGGATGACCCGCGGTGCGCGGCGGCCGGGATCGGCCTGTCGCTGGCGCTCGCGCTGGGCGGTCTGGTCGCGCTGTCGCTGCGGCTGCTGCCCGGGAAGCGGCCGGCCGGCGAGCAGGAGGTGCTCGCCTGGTTCGACGCCTGGCTGGCGGAGTACCGGCCCACGGTGGGGCTGTACTTCTCCGGCGGGCCGTCCTCCGCCTACCAGGCGGGCATGTGGCTGGAGCCGCTGGCCCGGCTGGACGGCCGGCCGCTGATCGTGCTGCGCGAGCGGTTCATGGTGTCGCGGATCCCGGCGACCGACATCCCGATCGTGTGCCTGCCGAAGGTGCCGACGCTGATGCGACTGGAGCACTCCACGCTCCAGGTGCTCATCCACCCGTCCAATTCCGGGAAGACCTCGCAGGTGCTGCGCATCCCCACGATCAAGCACGCCTTCGTCAACCACGGGGAGAGCGACAAGCTGTCCTCCTGCAACCCCTACGCGAAGGCGTACGACGAGGTGTGGGTCGCGGGTCCGGCGGCGCGCGAGCGGTACGCGCTGGCCGAGGTCGGGGTCGAGGACAAGGACGTGGTGGAGATCGGCCGCCCGCAGCTGGACGCGGTCCGGCCGTACGCGGGACCGCCGGCGGGCGCGTACACGACCGTGCTGTACGCGCCGACCTGGGAGGGCTGGGACGGCGACCCGGGCAACACCTCGGTGATCGCGGCCGGCGAGAACCTGGTGCGGGCGCTGCTCGCGGATCCGGGCGTGCGGCTGCTGTACAAGCCGCACCCGCTGACCGGCTCGGTGGACCCGCGCGCCGGCGCCGCGGACCGCCGCGTCCGGGAGCTGATCCGCGCGGCCAACCGGGCCCGCTCGGGTCCGCGCCCCGCCCCGTCGAAGGAGCTGGCCGCCCGCACCGCCGAGCTGGACCGCCTGACCGCCGCGGAGTTCCGGGAGGGCGCCGACCAGGCGGAGCGGATGCTCGTCCAGTCCACTCCCCCGCCGGGCCGCGCGGAGGCGGTCGCGCGGGCGACGCGGGCCTGGGAGGCGGCGTACTGGGCGTCGCTGCCGGAGGGGGAGCACCAGGTCGTCGTGGACGCCCGGCCCTCGCTGTACTCCTGCTTCGACGCGGCCGACCTGCTGATCAGCGATGTGTCGAGCGTGATCAGCGACTTCCTGGCGAGCGGCAAGCCGTACGCGGTGGCCAACACGGGCGGGATGTCCGAGGCGGAGTTCCGCGCGGCCTTCCCCACCGTGGCGGCGGCGGTGATCCTGACGCCGGACGCGTCGGGGGTGCCGGCCCTGCTGGAGACGGTCCGCCACCCGGAGAAGGACGGACTGGCCGGCGCGCGGGCGGCGTTGAAGGCCCGGCTGCTGGGCCCGGCGGAGCCCTCGTCCCAGGAGCGGTTCGCGGGGGCGGTGCGGGCGCTGGGCGAGACGGCGCTGGAGCACCGGCTACGGGTGCCGGGGCGCCGTCCGGCGGAGCTGCCGGGGCAGCGGCGCGAGCGGGTGCCGCACACCGTGTCCCCGGCCGCGGGGGTCCCGTCCGGGACGCCGACGCGGGGGTGACCGTCCGGGCAGGACGACGCCCGGGCCCCGACGCGGCCCGGGCGTGGTGTCGGGAGGTCAGGCGCGCTCGAAGGAGCTCGGGTACGGGAAGTACCACTCCAGGAAGTCGTGGACGTAGGAGCGCACGTACTCCCGGCGCTCGGGGGCGGTGTCCACGTCGTTCAGGCAGAAGAAGTCGTAGCCGCGGCGCGCCTTGAGGGACTCGACGCGCTCCTCCAGGTGGGGCTTGCCGACGTCGACGTAGCGGTACGTGAACTTCGCCGGGACGGCGCGGCCGGTGAGCAGCGCCAGGTGGTGGTGGAAGGAGGCGGCCGGCGCCACGTCCTCGATCGACCGGAACCGGGACCTCATGGTCCGCTCGATCGCCTCCGGGTAGTCCCGCTCCAGGTCGTTCAGCACGTCCCGGCGCTGGGGGTGCGGGGTGTGCAGGAACTTGTGGGTGATGGACACCCCGTAGGTCTCCTCCAGCAGCCTGCGCACGTTCCGCCCGGCCGAGTTGGGGGCGGATGCCTGCGGGTGCGGGTCGCCGACGCCGATCTGGTACGTGGAGAAGGGCAGCCGGGCGATGCCGTTGGCGTAGAAGAAGTGCTGCGGGGTGACGCTGCGGCCGACGAACACGTCGTCGTTGAAGTACAGGTAGTGGTCCGACAGCCCCGGGATGTGGTGCAGCCGCGTCTCGATGGCGTGCGAGTTGAACACCGGCAGGACGCCCTCGGGGAAGATGTCCTTGTGGTCCACGACCGTGATGCCGGGCGCGTCGGCGTCCAGCCACTCCGGGGTCTGGCCGTCGGTGACGATGTACACGTGCCGCACGAAGCCGGCGTACATCTGGAGGGAGCGCAGCGAGTACTTCAGCTCGTCGTGGCTGGTGTAGCGGGACTCGCCGACCTCGCGGGCCGCGATGCCGGCGTCTCCGTCGCCCCGGTACTTCTGGCGCTTGGCGCGCAGCGCGGGGTCCTGGCCGTCGACCCAGGTGTAGACGACGTCGATGGGGAACGTCACGTCCTCCACCGTGGTCACGGTGAACGGCGCGAAGGTGGGGTGGTCCCGTCCGCCGACCGTGACCTTCGCGGGCGTCTGCTCCGCGGTCGGCACCACATCGGCGATGCGGTTGCGGCGCGGCGCCACGAGGGAGTCGGCCAGTACGTCCGCCGAGGCCTGCGGCGACACGCGCGCCAGCTCCGCCTGCGCCTGCGGACCCGCGAGCACCTCGGCGCCGTCCTGCCAGAACTCCACGTCGCAGCCGAGCTGCGGACCGCCGAGCAGCTGACCGGCGGGACCCAGACGCACCACGCCGAACCGCATCACCGGGGCCGACGACAGCGACTTCGGCCACGCCTCGTCCGCGAACAGCGAGAAGTCCGACACACCGCCCGGACGGGGACGCGCCGCGAACACCACCGTGCCCGCGTACAGCTCCCGCATCGACTTCAGAAACGCCTCACGGTCGGCCTCACGCACACCCAGCGCCCACGAGGTCCGGGACACACCCGGCACCACGAAGTACGAGATCCCCGCGCGCTCCAGCGCGTCCGCGACCAGTCCGAGGTTGTCCGCGGCGGCGCCGGCCGCCGTGAACCCGTCGACCACCCGCCCCCACAGCGCCTCACCGCCGAACGACACCTGACGCACACCCGCGTCGGACCCCAGCAGACCCTGCCGCTGCCGCGTGAGCCGTACCGCCGAGGCCCGGTCGCGCACCTTGCGGCCGACGCCGAGTCCTCGGCGCGCCAGCCGGCGGATCCGCCGCGAGGCCGGTGCCATCAACGCTTCCCGGAGGAGGTGCTTTCAGATGCCTTCTCGAAGGAGCTCGGGAAGGGGAAGTACTCCTCCAGGAAGGAGAACATGCGGGCCGTGACCTCTTCGCGCTGCTCCGGCGGCACGTCGACGTCGTTGAGGCAGAAGAAGTCGTAGTTGCGCTTGGCCCGGATGCCCTCGAGACGGCGGTCCGCGTCCTCACGGCTGATGTTGACGTACCGGAAGCGGAACTTGCCGGGGACGCCCTTGCCGGTGATGTACGCGTGGTTGTAGTGCATCGACGCGGTCATCGCGATGTCGTCGGGCGACCGGAAGCGCGAGCGCATGGTCTGGCCGACCTCCTCGGGGAACATCTCCTCGAGCTCCTGCAGCACCGACCGCACCTGCGGCAGCGGGGTGTGCATGAAGTTGTGCGTGATGAAGCGGTCGTGAGCCTTCATCAGCAGCTGGCGCACGTTCTTGCCGGCCGAGTTGGTCGCGGTCTCGCCGCCGTGCGGCTGCCCGACGCCGACCTTGAGCGGCGAGAACGGGATGCGGGCGATGCCGTTGGCGTAGAAGAAGTGCTGCGGGGTGACGCTGCGGCCGACGAACACGTCGTCGTTGAAGTACAGGTAGTGGTCCGACAGGCCCGGGATGTGGTGCAGCCGCGTCTCGATGGCGTGCGAGTTGAACACCGGCAGGACGCCCTCGGGGAAGATGTCCTTGTGGTCCACGACCGTGATGCCGGGCGCGTCGGCGTCCAGCCACTCCGGGGTCTGGCCGTCGGTGACGATGTAGATGTGGCGCACGAAGCCGGCGTACATCTCCAGCGACCGCAGCGAGTACTTCAGCTCGTCGTGGCTGGTGTAGCGGGACTCGTTGGTCTCCTTGTCGAGGATCGCCGGAACGCCCTCGCTCTTGTACTTCTGCCGCTTGGCGCGCAGCTCGGGGTCCTCGCCGTCGACCCAGGTGTAGACGACGTCGATGGGGAACGTCACGTCCTCCACCGTGGTCACGGTGAACGGCGCGAACGTCGGGTAGTCGCGGCCCTGGACCGTGATCTTCGCGGACTTCTGCTCGCTGGTCGGCATGACGTCCGATATCCGGTTGCGCCGGGGGGCGACCAGGGAGTCGGCCAGCACGTCGGCGGAAGCCTGCGGCGACACACGCGCCAGCTCCGCCTCGGCCTGCGGACCCGCGAGCACCTCGGCGCCGTCCTGCCAGAATTCCACGTCGCAGCCGAGCTGCGGACCGCCGAGGACCTGACCGGCAGGACCCAGACGCACCACGCCGAACCGCATCACCGGGGCCGACGACAGCGACTTCGGCCACGCCTCGTCCGCGAACAGCGAGAAGTCCGACACACCGCCGGGACGGGGACGCGCCGCGAACACCACCGTGCCCGCGTACAGCTCCCGCATCGACTTCAGGAACGCCTCACGGTCGGCCTCACGCACACCCAGCGCCCACGAGGTCCGGGACACACCCGGCACCACGAAGTACGAGATCTCCGCGCGCTCCAGCGCGTCGGCGACCAGAGCCAGGTTGTCCGCGGCGGCGCCGGCCGCCGTGAATCCGTCGACCACCCGCCCCCACAGCGGCTCACCGTCGAACGACACCTGACGCACACCCGCGTCGGAGCGCAACAGGCCCTGCCGCTGCCGCGTGACCCGCAACAACCACGCCCGGCGCTTCTGCGCCTGCATCGCGCTCTTGGTGCGCGACTTCAGACTGCTTCCGATGCGGGTACGCACACTCACTTCAATCCCAAACCTTTCGGCGAGTCCCGACGTGGCCTACATGATGGGGGCATCAAGGCGACCGGCGGCAACGAGCGCTGTACCCCCATACGGCGCCACACGCGGAGCGCTCGAGGCTCCTCCAGGGTCAAGCCGCAGGGGGGAAGTTTACAGCAACGCCGTCACATTCCTGTTCGATGACATGGGCCGCCACGACGGGCGGAGTTCACACGATCGTCGCTCGCGTTTGCTACCGTCAATTCCGGCCCTTACATCTCCCATATAAGTATTCTTCGGACTTATCCATCCCTCTTGAGATTCCGGCCGTTCCCGGTCGCTCGGCGATCACATTCGTGACGTAGCACACACTCACGTTTGAGCGCAGAGTGTTCGGGCGAGCATGCAGACTTACGGTCATGCGTGTACCTTCCCTCCCCGAAGTCCGCCGCCTCACGGAAAAAGAGCGAGACGCCTGGTGGACCGTTCTCCTGGTCGATCCCGTCGCCACCCCTCTTGTCCGCTGGACCGCCATGTGGACACGGGTGACCCCGAACCAGATCACCTGGGCCGCCCTGGTGCTCGGACTCGGGGCCGCGGCCTGCTTCGCCCAGGGTGACTGGCAGTGGCTGGTCGCCGGAGCCGTCGTCTATCACGTCAGCTTCATCCTGGACTGCATGGACGGGAAGCTCGCCCGTCTGACGGGGAAGGGCTCGGCGTTCGGCGCCTGGCTCGACTACATCTTCGACCGCGTCCGCGTGCTGGTCTGCGCCATCGCCCTGATGGGCGGGCAGTACCAGCGGACGGAGGACGTCACCTACATATGGCTCGCCGTGGCCGTGGTGTTCCTCGACATGCTCCGCTACATGGACGCCCTGGAGATATGGAAGGTCCGCCTGAACATGCGGCGGCGCCAGCGTGAGCGCGCCGAGGAACTGGGCCTGATCGACCCGTCCCAGGACAACGGCTCGGACGACGAGGCCGACGACACCCCGGTGAAGGGCACCGCCAGGGTCCCCGCCCAGCCGACGGGCAGCGAGCCCTCCACGGCCGTCACCTCGGCGCCGGCTCCCGCGCACGTCGTGCCCCCGGCCAAGACGTTCATCACGCGCCTGCCCGGGTACGTGCGACTGCGCGACTTCCTCGTCAGCCACCGGATCCGCATCCATCTGTTCAGCGGCATCGAGTTCCAGATGACGATCTTCATCGTCGCGCCGCTGCTCAACTCGGTCTTCTGGCCGACGGTCGCCGCGGGCGCCCTGCTCCTCGCCTTCGAGGTGCTGGTCGTCTACCGCCTGCTGCTGGCCACCCGCGCCTTCCAGCGCACGATGGCCCGGTACGACCGCCTGGAGGCCGAGATGAAGTCCGAGACGGCCAGCCCGTCGGAGCAGGCCACGCTGGTCTGAGAAGGAGAAGGCCGCCCGGCGCGGAGGACGGGGCACAGACGTGCCCCGGAATCCGGCCGGAACACCGGGTGACCGCCTGTGGGCGTTCCTGAGTCACTTGTTACGACAATGCGACAGAAGATGCGACGGATCCCGGCCGGGCGGAGATACGCTCGAGCGTCTGACTCCGCGTCGATCACCGGCGTCAGCAGGTCCCGGCGGCGCCTGGCCCCGGACCGTGTCGCAGACTTCTCATGTCTCGCAGATGCTCCACGAACAAGGAGATCCCCGAATTGTCCGCCCGCGATCTCGCGTCCCCACCGCGGCCGTCAGCAGATGGTGCCCCGTCCGTCCCCCGCACACGGGGTGACTCCCCCGCACCGCCGTCCGGCGGTCGGCCCGCCCCCGCGGCGGGCGGCGCCGGACTGAGGCTGGACATCCAGGGACTGCGCGCGGTCGCGGTGACGCTCGTGGTGGTCGCCCACGCGGGCGTGTCGTCCCTGGCCGGCGGCTTCGTCGGCGTGGACGTCTTCTTCGTCATCTCCGGCTTCCTCATCACCTCGCTGATGCTCCGCGAGTGGAAGCGCGAGGGCCGGATCTCGCTGGGCCGCTTCTACGCCCGCCGGGCCATGCGCCTGCTGCCCGCCTCCACGCTGGTCGTCATGGCGACGCTGGCCGGGTCGTGGCTGTTCCTGGGCCCGCTGCGGTTCGCGGAGTACGCCAAGGACGCCATCGCCTCCGCCTGGTACGTCGTCAACTTCCGGCTGGCCGACTCGGGCACCGACTACTTCAACACGGACGTGCCGCCGTCGCCGTTCCAGCACTTCTGGTCGCTGGCGGTGGAAGAGCAGTTCTACCTGATCTGGCCCATCCTGCTGATCGTGGCGCTGAAGATCTTCCGGCGCCGCGCCCTGCTGGCGATCCCGCTGCTGGCCCTGGCCGCCGCGTCCTTCGCCGTGAACCTGCACCTCACCGAGACGTCGCCGTCCTGGGCCTACTTCGGCTCTCAGGGCCGCATCTGGGAGCTGGCGGTCGGCGCCCTGCTGGCGCTGGTGGCGCACCGGCTGGACGACATCCCGCGCCCGGTCGCCGCGGTCCTCAGCTGGGCCGGCCTGGCCGCCATCGCCTACGCGGCGGTGGCCTTCGACGACCACACCGTCTTCCCCGGCCACAACGCCGTGATCCCCGTGCTCGGCGCGGCCGCCGTGCTGGCCGGCGGCGCGGCGGGCGGCCGGTACGGCGCGGGCCTGGTGCTGTCGCTGCGGCCCGCCGTGTGGGTCGGCGGCGTCTCCTACGCCTGGTACCTGTGGCACTGGCCGCTCATCGTCATCGTGCCCGCGGCCGCCGGCTTCGGCGAGCACGAGGGCCCGCTGCGGCTGATCGCCGCCCTGGGCGGCCTGGTGCTGGCCTGGCTGACGCTGAAGCTGGTCGAGGACCCCATGCGGTTCCACCGGGCGTTCAAGGCGCACGCGGCCCGTGGCCTGTCGCTGGGTCTGGGGCTGTCGGCGGTCGCGGCGGCGGCCGCGCTGGTCGCCGTGCAGTTCCCGCCGAGCCTGTCGTCGGGCGGCGCGCAGCAGAACACCAAGGAGGCGATCGCCCAGTCGCCGGACCCGCAGGCGGCGCTGACCCGGCTGCTGCAGAACCCGGCGGACAAGATGCCGTCCAACCTCTCGCCGAACGTGCACGACGTGGCGTACAAGCGGACGGCGGTCTACAACGACGACTGCGCGCTCACCATGGCGGAGGACAAGCAGACGCAGCCGTGCCTGTACGGCGACAAGGACGGCGACCGCAGCGTGGTGCTGTTCGGCGACTCGCACGTCGCCCAGTGGTTCCCGGCGTTCGACGCGATCGCCCGCAAGCACCACTGGAAGCTCTACTCGTTCACCAAGAACGCCTGCAAGGTCTCCCAGATCACCATCGCCTACAACAACGGCCCGTACTCGTCCTGCGACGACTGGCGTGAGGTGACCATCGAGAAGATCCGCGCGATGGAGCCCGAACTGGTCGTCACCTCCAGCTCCAACTCCGCGAAGCTGTGGGGCGAGGGCGACACCGCCACCGAGTGGGGCGAGGGCCAGGCCGAGACGTACCGGATCCTCCAGCAGGGCCGCACCCGCGTGCTCACGCTGCTGGACAACCCCTGGCCGAAGAACAACGCGGTGGACTGCGCGGTCGCCAACCCGGACGACCTGTCCGAGTGCGCCAACACGCTGTCCGAGTCCGACAAGCAGCCCTCGGTGACCAAGGCGATCCGCAAGGCGGCGGCCGCCGAGGACGTGGCGGTCATCGACCCCTCCGGCTGGGTCTGCGCCCCGTCCGGCAACTGCCCGGTCGTGGTGGGCAACACCCTGGTGTACCGGGACTACGGCCACCTGGCGGACGCCTACGTCGAGGCCCTGACCCCGGTGGTGGAGGAGCGGCTGCTGCGGCTCTTCGGGGCGGACCTGAGCCGGACGCCCGGCAACTGAGCGCCCCGGCCGGAGCACCGGCCGCACGGCCACAAGGAAGGGCCCGTTCCGTTCGGAACGGGCCCTTCTGGTGTGCGCGGGGCGCGGTCCGTCAGAACGGCTCGAAGCCGTCGAACTCCCGCTCCGCCTCGTCGCGCTGGGCGTCGCGGTCGCGGCGGCGCTGGGCGGCCGGGCGGGGCGCCTCGAAGCGGTGGTCCTCTCCGCGGCGGCCGAGCATCTCCGCGCCGGCGGTGACGGTCGGCTCCCAGTCGAAGACCACGGCGTTGTCCTCCGGGCCGATGGCGACGGCGTCGCCGGAGCGGGCGCCCGCCTTCATCAGCGCGTCCTCGACGCCGAGGCGGTTCAGCCGGTCGGCGAGGTAGCCGACGGCCTCGTCGTTGTTGAAGTCGGTCTGGCGCACCCAGCGTTCGGGCTTCTCGCCGCGCACCCGGAACACCAGCTCGCCGCCGGCCTCCTCGCGGGTGACGGTGAAGCCGGTGTCGTCGACCGCCTTGGGGCGGATGACGATGCGGGTCGCCTCCTCCTTCGGCCTGGCCGCGCGCGCCTGGGCCACCAGGTCGGCGAGCGCGAAGGACAGCTCGCGCAGGCCGGTGTGGGCCACGGCGGACACCTCGAAGACGCGGTAGCCGCGCGCCTCCAGGTCGGGGCGGACCATGTCGGCGAGGTCCTTGCCGTCGGGCACGTCGATCTTGTTGAGGACGACGAGCCGCGGCCGGTTGTCCAGGCCGCCGTACTGCCGCAGCTCCTCCTCGATGACGTCGAGGTCGGAGACCGGGTCGCGGTCGGACTCCAGGGTGGCGGTGTCCAGCACGTGCACCAGCACGCTGCACCGCTCGACGTGGCGCAGGAACTCCAGGCCGAGGCCCTTGCCCTGGCTGGCGCCGGGGATCAGGCCGGGGACGTCGGCGATGGTGTAGACGGTCGAACCGGCGGTGACCACACCGAGGTTGGGCACCAGCGTGGTGAACGGGTAGTCGGCGATCTTCGGCTTGGCGGCGCTGAGCACGGAGATCAGGGACGACTTGCCGGCGCTGGGGTAGCCCACGAGGGCCACGTCGGCGACGGTCTTCAGCTCCAGGACGACGTCGCGCAGGTCGCCCGGCTCGCCGAGCAGCGCGAACCCGGGGGCCTTGCGGCGCGCCGAGGCGAGGGCGGCGTTGCCGAGTCCGCCGCGGCCGCCCTGGGCGGCGACGTAGGAGGTGCCGTGGCCGACGAGGTCGGCGAGGACGTTGCCCGCCCTGTCGAGCACCACGGTGCCGTCCGGCACGGGCAGCACCAGGTCCTGGCCGTCCTTCCCGGAGCGGTTGCCGCCCTCGCCGGGCTTGCCGTTGGTGGCCTTGCGGTGCGGCGAGTGGTGGTAGTCGAGCAGGGTGGTCACGGACTGGTCGACGGTGAGGATCACATCGCCGCCGCGTCCGCCGTTGCCGCCGTCGGGGCCGCCGAGCGGCTTGAACTTCTCGCGATGGACGGAGGCACAGCCGTGACCTCCGTTACCCGCGGCGACATGCAGCTCGACGCGGTCCACGAAGGTGGTCATGGAATGTGCCTCCAGTTACTACGGGGTTGTCTCTTGGGTAACACGCGAAAGGCGGACCCGCTTCCCGTCGGGGAAGTGAGGTCCGCCTCGCGAAAGTGTCCGGTCAGGCGACCGGAACGATGTTCACGACCTTGCGGCCACGGTGGGTGCCGAACTGCACCGAACCGGCCTGCAGCGCGAACAGCGTGTCGTCGCCGCCACGGCCGACACCGGCGCCCGGGTGGAAGTGGGTGCCGCGCTGGCGGACCAGGATCTCGCCCGCGTTCACGACCTGACCGCCGAAGCGCTTCACGCCGAGGCGCTGAGCGTTGGAGTCACGACCGTTGCGGGTGGACGATGCGCCCTTCTTGTGTGCCATCTCTCCTCAGTCCCTTACTTCGCAGCCGCGGGGATCTCAGTGACCTTGATCGCCGTGTACTGCTGGCGGTGGCCCTGACGACGGCGGTAGCCGGTCTTGTTCTTGTAGCGCAGAATGTCGATCTTCTGGCCCTTGTGGTGGTCCACGACCTCGGCCTGGACCTTGATCCCGGCCAGCACCCACGGGTCGCTGGTCACGGCGTCGCCGTCCACGACGAGCAGGGTCGAGAGCTCGACCGTGTCGCCGACCTTGGCGGTGGAAATCTTGTCAACCTCGACGATGTCGCCGACAGCAACCTTGTGCTGGCGACCACCGCTGCGCACGATGGCGTACACGCGGATCTCACTCTCACTCGAAGAACGGCACCCCCGCAGGCCAGTCGCCCACGCACATACGCGGGCGACCTCTCCCGGTCGCGGCCCGCGTCCGGGAGGAAGAGGTTTACGGGGATGTGGCGGTCCCGATGGACACGCCGACGGTCAAGGTTACGGGGCCGGAGCCACGGGGGTCAAACCGGACCCCCGTGCGCTCGCGCCCGCTCAGTGACCGGCGACGATCTCCCGTCCGCGGGCGAGGTCGTCGTGGTTGTCGATCTCGACCCACCGGACGTCGCCGATCGGCGCCACGTCGATCCGGAAACCCCGGTTCACCAGCTCCTGGTAGCCGTCCTCGTAGTACAGCTGCGGATCCCGCTCGAACGTCGCCTTCAACGCGTCCGCCAGCGCCTCCGCCGCCCCGCCCTCGATCAGCGTCACGCCGATGTACTCACCCGTCGCCTCCGCCGGGTCCATCAGCTTCGTGATCCGCGTCATCCCCCTCTCGGGGTCGACGACGACCTTCATCTCCTCGTCGGCGAGCTTCTTCACCGTGTCCAGCGCCAGGATGATCTTCTTACCGTCACCCCGCGCGTCCAGCAGCGTCCGCTCCACCGACACCGGATGCACCGTGTCACCGTTGGCGAGGATCACACCGTCCTTCAGGGCGTCCCGCGCGCACCACAGCGAATAGGCGTTGTTCCACTCCTCCGCCTTGTCGTTGTCGATCAGCGTCAGCTTCAGCCCGTACTTCGCCTCCAGCGCCGCCTGCCGCTCGTACACGGCCTCCTTGCGGTAGCCGACCACGACACCCACCTCGGTCAGCCCGATCTCCGCGAAGTTGCCCAGCGTCAGGTCCAGGACGGTCGCGGCGTCCGGGTCGCCCTCCGCGCCCACCGGCACCAGGGCCTTGGGGAGCGTGTCGGTGTACGGGCGCAGACGCCGGCCGGCGCCGGCCGCGAGCACGAGGCCTATCATCGCGGTCGTTCTCCTCACGGGACGGAAAAAGCGTGTGGCCCTGCCCCGCAGGGGACAGGACCACACAGCGTAGACGCTGGTCAGCTCTCGTCGGCCGCGGCCGTGACGGAGGAGGGCGCCTGCTGCTCGGCAGCGGCCGTCTTCTTCGTCGTGGCCTTCTTCGCCGTCGACTTCTTGGCGGCGGTCTTCTTCGCCGCCGTCGTCGTCTTCTTGGCCGCGGTCTTCTTGACCGTCGTCTTCTTCGCGGCGGCCTTCTTCGCCGTGGCCTTCTTGGCCGTCTTGCGGGCGGCCTTCTTGGCCGGAGCGGCCTCCTCGGCACCCTCGACGCCCTCGGCGGGCTCGGCGGCACCCTCGGCGGGCTCGGCGGCCTGTACGGCCTCGGGCTCGGCGGCGGGCTCCTCGGCGGGCCTCCGCTCGTCCGCCGGGGCGGACGGCAGGACCACGACGGCCGTGTCCTCGGACGCGGTCGAGGTGCTCGGCTTGCGCACCGCGCGACGCCGCGGACGGGCCGGGGCCGGCGCCTCGGGCGCGGGCTCCGGGGCGGGAGCCTCGGCCGGGGTCTCCTCGGCCTTCGGCGCCTCCTCCGTCTTCGCGGGCTCGGCGACGGTCACCACCGCGGCCTCCGCCCCCGCCGGGGAACCGGCCGGCGCGGACACCTTGCGGGTGGCCCGGCGACGCGTACGGCCCTGCGGAGCGGCCTCCTCGACGGACGGCGGCACCACGGCGTCCTCGGCGGCGGCCGGCTCGGCCAGCGCCTCGGCGGCCGACTCGGGCTGCACCGGACGCCGCTCCTCCTCGGCGACCGTCACGTCCTGCGCCGTGGGGACGGCGGGCGTCTCCTCGGCGACGGGCGCCTCCTCGGCGCGCTCCTCGGCCGCCTGCCTGCGGCCGCCCCTGGCGCCCTCACGCTGCGGGGAGCCCGCGGGCGCGGACGCCCGACGGCTCGCCCGGCGGCGCGTACGGCCCCGGGAGGCCGCGGCCTCCGCCTCGGCGGCGCTGCTGTACAGCTCCTCGTCCGGCGTGAACTCGGGCGCCGGCAGCGCGGCCGGCTCGGCCACCTCGGCGGCCACCTCGGCCGGCGTCTCCGCCTCGGCCTCGGCCTCCTGCTCCGCCGTCTCCACGGCGACGGCCTCGTGCTCGTGCGGCTGGTCCGCCGCGCCGGCCCGGGCCCGCTTGCGGCGCTTGCCGCCGCCGGAGGCGGACGGCTGGTCGAGGTGGACGATGACACCGCGGCCGTTGCAGTGGACGCAGGTCTCGGAGAACGACTCCAGCAGGCCCTGGCCGACCCGCTTGCGGGTCATCTGGACCAGGCCCAGCGAGGTCACCTCGGCGACCTGGTGCTTGGTCCGGTCCCGGCCCAGGCACTCCAGCAGACGGCGCAGGACCAGGTCCCGGTTGGACTCCAGCACCATGTCGATGAAGTCGATCACGATGATGCCGCCGAGGTCGCGCAGCCGCAGCTGACGCACGATCTCCTCGGCCGCCTCCAGGTTGTTCCTGGTGACCGTCTCCTCGAGGTTGCCGCCCTGACCGGTGAACTTGCCGGTGTTGACGTCGATGACGACCATCGCCTCGGTCCGGTCGATCACCAGCGAACCGCCGCTGGGCAGCCAGACCTTGCGGTCCAGCGCCTTGGCGAGCTGCTCGTCGATCCGGTACGTGGCGAAGACGTCGACCTCGCTGGTCCACCGCTGCAGACGGCCGGCCAGGTCGGGCGCGACGTGGGCGACGTAGCCGTGGATGGTCTCCCAGGCCTCGTCACCGCTGACGATGACCTTGGAGAAGTCCTCGTTGAAGATGTCCCGCACGACCCGGACGGTCATGTCCGGCTCGCCGTACAGCAGCGTCGGGGCGGTGCCGCCGTTCTTGGACTTCTTCTTGATCTCCTCCCACTGCGCCTGGAGCCGCTCGACGTCGCGGCGCAGCTCGTCCTCGCTCGCGCCCTCGGCGGCGGTGCGCACGATGACGCCCGCGTCCTCGGGGACGATCTTCTTGAGGATGGTCTTCAGCCGGGCCCGCTCGGTGTCGGGCAGCTTGCGGCTGATGCCGGTCATCGAGCCCTCGGGCACGTACACGAGGTAGCGGCCCGGGAGGGAGACCTGGCTGGTGAGGCGGGCGCCCTTGTGGCCGATCGGGTCCTTGGTGACCTGGACCAGCACCGGCTGCCCGGACTTCAGCGCGGACTCGATGCGGCGCGGCCCGCCGGACATGCCGAGCGCGTCGAAGTTGACCTCTCCGGCGTAGAGCACGGCGTTGCGGCCCTTGCCGATGTCGATGAAGGCGGCCTCCATCGACGGCAGCACGTTCTGCACCTTGCCGAGGTACACGTTGCCGACGTACGAGGTGGCCTGCTCCTTGTTGACGTAGTGCTCGACGAGCACGCCGTCCTCGAGGACGCCGATCTGCGTGCGGTCGCCGTGCTGGCGGACCACCATGACGCGCTCGACGGCCTCGCGGCGGGCCAGGAACTCGGCCTCGGTGATGATCGGCACGCGCCGGCGGCCCTGCTCGCGGCCCTCGCGGCGGCGCTGCTTCTTGGCCTCCAGGCGGGTGGAGCCCTTGATGGACTGCACCTCGTCGGACGGCTCGGCACCCTTTTCCCGCAGGGGACGGGGCTCGCGGACCTTGACGACGGTGCGCTCGGGGTCGTCGGAGGACGGCTCGGGCTCCCCGCCGCTGTCCCCGGCACGGCGACGGCGGCGGCGCCGGCGACGGCTGCTGCTGGAGCCGCCGTTGTCCTCGCGCTCCTCGGCGTCCTCGTCGGTCTGCTCGGCGGCGTCCTCGGCGGACTGCTCGGATCCGGCCCGCTCGGCGCCGTCGGTGTCGCCGTCCTGCTGCTCGCCGCTGTCGGCGTCGGCGGACTCGCCACGCCGGCGGCGACGGCCGCCACGGCGACGGCGGCGGCGCGAACCGGACGACTCGTGGTCGTCGTGCTCGTCGTCCTCGTCGGTGTCGGCGCCGTCGGCCTGGTCCTCGGACTGCTCCTGGGCGTCCTCGGTGTCGGCCTCGGGGGTCTCCTCGACGGCGGCCGGGGCGGCGGCCTCGGGCTCGTCGGACGCGCCCTTGCGGCGGCGGCGACGGCGGGAGGCGGCGGGCTGCTCCTCCGGGAGCTCCTCGGTCTCCTCCTCCGGCTCCGCGGCCTCGGTGAGTCCGGCGGCCGCCTCGGCGGCGGCCCGCTCCGGGGTCTGGAAGCGGGGCTCGGTGAACACCGGCGGCTGGAACACGGCGACGGCGGGACGCGCGGGACGGCGCGGACCGCCCTCCTTGTCCTCGGCCTCGGCGGTGCGGGCGGGGCGCGCGGGCTCGGCGAACCCGGCGGCGGCCTTTCGGACGGCGCGCCGGCGGCGGCGCGGGCCGGCCTCCTCGGCGGGGGCCTCGTCCTGGTTCTCGTTCTCCGTCACCGGGGCCTCCTCGGCGGTCGGGGCGGCCTGCTCGGTCTCGTCGTCGCCCTGTACGGCGACGGCCTCGGCCGTCACGTCGGCGGCGGGGGCGGACGCGCTCCGCGTGGCACGGCGACGGGTGCGGCGGGGAGCGGCGTCCTCGGTGACGTCGGCGGCGGCCTCGGGAGCCGTCCCGGCGGCGGCAGGAGCGGTCTCTTCCGCGGGCTCCTCCGCCTTCGGCTCGGCGGGGGTCTCGGCAGCCGGGGCGGTCACCGTGCGCGTGGCACGGCGACGGGTACGGCGCGGAGCGGCCTCCTCGGTCGCGGCGGCGGCTGGCTCGGCCGGCGTCTCGGCAGTCTCAGGGGTCTCGGGGGCCACGGCCGTCTCCTCGGCGGCCGGGGTCTCCGCGACCGGCGCCGGCGCGGTCACACTGCGCGTGGCACGACGACGGGTACGACGCGGAGCGGCATCCTCCGACGCGGCCACGGCCGGCTCGGCCGGGGTCTCGGCAGTCTCAGGAGTCTCGGGGGCCACGGCCGTCTCCTCGGCGGCCGGGGTCTCCGCGACCGGCGCCGGCGCGGTCACACTGCGCGTGGCACGACGACGGGTACGACGCGGAGCAGCGTCCTCCGTGGTGTCCGCGGCCGGTTCGGGCGCCGGGGCGGTGGCCTCGGACGCGGGCTGCGTCGCGGGCACGACGGTCTCGGCGGCCTCCGCGGACGCCGGCGCTCCGGCGGGCGCGGCCGCGCGGCGGACCACACGTCGGCGCCGGGGCGCGGGGGCCCCGGTCTCCTGCTGGGCGTCGGTCGTGCCCTCGGCCTGGGGCGTCTCCGCCGGCTCGGCAGGCGCCTCGGCGGCCGGTATGGCCGGCGTGACGGTCTCCGCCGTGGAGCCGTCGGCGGCGGGCGGGCCCGCCGGGCGGGACGCGGCCCTGCGTCGCCGACGGGGCGGCAGGGTGTCGCTGGGGGTGTTCGGTTCGGAACCCTCGGTGGGCTCGGTCGGTTCGAGCATGCGGGCGTTTCTCCCGTCAGGCTCCCGGGCGCCGCGCCTGGTCCGGCGATGCCGGTGACGTCCGCGGCCCGCGCGGTGCGCGATGGCCGCCGTCCGGGGCGCGGGCGCCGCTCGGAAGCTCTCTGTGTCCTGTCTCGCCGGTTCCGTACGCCGAATGCGTACGGCCTGGCGAAAGTCTTCTGGTCGGTGCGCTGCCCGACCCAGGTGGCTCCCGAGTTCGAGGGCGGCGCTTACGACGTCCGTCCCTACGCGGGACCTTCCTTACGCCGGCGCCGTCGCGGCGGCAGTGGCGGCGGCCGGGTGCGGCTCGGTCGCTGCTGCCTCGCGGTCGGGCGCGAGCGGGTCGGTCACCGTGCCGGTCTCTTCATCGAACAGCCCCTGCGCCAGCCTGGTCACCGCTACGGGGACCGGCGGCGCCAGGTCGGCCACGGCGCGGAGACCGGACAGGACGTCGTCGGGTCGTACGGCAGGCGTCACGTGCCGAACAACCAGCCGCAGTATCGCACAGGGCCGGTCGGTCGGCCTATCAGCCGGCGAGGAGTCCGTCCCGGCGTCTTCCTCGACGGTTTCGAGGGAGGCGACCGCGGAACGGGCGTCGAAGGTACGGATGCCGTTCTTCATGCGGCGCTGGACCTCGACGGTCCCGGCCGCCTCGAAGGCGTCCACCGCGCGGCGGGCGTCCTCGGGGGCGACGCCGTCCAGCCGCAGCTCCCACACCGAGGCCGTGAGCCGGTCGGCGAGCCCGGAGGTGCGGGCCTCGACGGCCTCGACGATGTCGAGCCCGGCGGGCATCGACTCGTCGAGCAGGGCCCTCAGCCGCTCGGGGTCCCGCGGCGCGGTGAGCGCGATCTCCAGGTACTCGGCCTCGCTGCCGGTGCCGGTGGGTGCGGCATTGGCGTACGACACCTTCGGGTGCGGCGTGAAACCGGCCGAGTACGCCATGGGCACCTCGGCGCGGCGCAGCGCGCGCTCGAAGGCACGCTGGAAGTCACGGTGGCTGGTGAACCGGAGGCGGCCGCGCTTGGTGTAGCGCAGTCGGATGCGCTGCACCGCGGGTGCGGGCGGCGGGCCTTCGGGCTGTCGCTTGCCCAGTGGATCTTCTCCTTGTCGCAAGGGGGCGCGGGGAGCGCCTCCCCTTCCAGGGTACGGCCGTACGGGACGGCCCGACGGGCCCGGTCGGGCACCGGGACCGTGTCCCTTTCAGGGTACGTGCCCCTGGGGACGGCGGTCCCCCGGTGTCACCGGCCGGCGGGACGCTCTCCCTGCGCACAGGTACCCGCACGGTTACCCCAGGAAGCACCGGGCATGCCGTTCCCGTACGTGCCGGCGGGGGCGTCGGCGGGGGCGTACGCGCCGGAGGCCGCCCTGGCGTCCTTCACCTCCCGGTCGCCTTGTTTCACCCGCCCTTCCGGGATCGCCGAGAAGCGCCCGCCGGACGTCCCGGCGGGCCTGGCGGGCAGTAGTACGCACGAGACGGAGGGTTTCGCGTGCGACGCGTCCCGCAGCCCGGGCGGCCTCCGCGACGGGCCTCAGCACCGCGTCACGGACGGCGTGACCGACCGGTGTGAGCACGGTCCGGTACAGCCATCGGGCCGGCTCCACGACCGTCCACCGCAAAAGGGCGGCGAGAGCCCGGCCCACGGCGAGCGAGACGTACCCGGCGACCCGCCAGGCGTGCCCGAGCGCGGCCCCGGCCTCCCGCGCGACGACCCCGAGCACCCGGCCGACGGGCGCCAGCACCCAGCGCCACACGGCGTAGGCGGGCCACACCACCAGGACGCGCACCGTCCAGTACAGGGCCGCGCCGATCCCGGCGACGAGCAGCGCGCCCACCGCGACGAGCCCCCTGCCGCACCACGCCAGCGCGTGCCCGACCGGTGTGAGCACCCACCGGTACAGCCACACCGACGGCACGACGAGAAGCCCGTGCCCGAGGGGCGTCAGCACGCGCGCGTACATCCACACGGCCGCGTGCCCGAGAGGCGTCAGCACCCACCGGTACAGCGCCCCGGCCGGGACGACGACCAGCACCGCGCCCAGCCACCGCAGCGCCGTCCCGAGCGGCACGAGCACCCAGCGCCAGAGCGCCACGAAGGGCCACACGAACACCGCGCGCCCCACCCACGCCAACGCGCGCCCCATCGGACGGAGCACCGTGTCGCCGAGGAACCGCCCCGCGACCACCAGCGCGTCCCACACCATCCGCACCGGCACCACCAGCACGAGCACCACGATCCGCACCGGCATGCGGAGCGCGACGACGAGGCACCCCTCACCGCCCGACCGCTCCCGCGACGTCTCCAGATCCATACCGGCAAGGACGCCGGGGACGCCCGCGCGGATGCGAACGCCCGCTTCCGGGCTCTTCATATGCTGAAAGGCCCATCAAAAAAAGGAAATTCAGAGCCTTCGACAAACCAATTGTCGCTACGGCCGTTCACTCATTCGCCGCGCATCCAAGTGAAAGTGCCGCCGTTAGTCGCTGTATGAAGGCAAGCAGGTCAGGTCCGCTCCAACTGCACTTCGCGCAACCGCTGTTGAGTGCTTCCGTCGGCCCGATGAATCAATCCTGACATGAATGATGAACGCTACGACCCGCTCTGGTACGCCGACGCACCGGACCCGTTCACCGAAATGGGAACCGGCCGGCACCGTGCCGGAGCCGTCTACGCGGAACCCGTCGAGCCCGCCGTGCCGCCCTGGGACCCGGCCGAGGAACTGGCCTACCTCCTCCAGGAAGCCCGCGCCGACGAGTACGCCGCCCCCACGGTGCCGCCACCGCGCGAGGAGACCTCGGTCACCGCTCCCCCGGCCGGCAGCCCCATGGGCAACCTGCAGGAGATCACGGCCGAACTGCCGCCCCTGCGCTCCGCACCGCGCGCCCACCGCAAGCCCCCGCGACCGCGCCCCGACGCCCTGCGCGTCGCCAGCTACGCCATCGCCGCGATGGCGGCGGTCACCGTCTCCATGGTGAGCGTCTTCAGCGGCGTGGTCACCTACGAGCCGCTGCTCCTCGTCACCACGGCGCACAGCAGCGGCGACTCCTCGTCCTGGTGGCCGATCCTGGTGTACGGCCCCTGGCTGGCCGGCTCCTTCTCCATCCTCCGCGCGGCCCTCCACCAACGACGCGCCCTGCACTCCTGGTTCGTCGTCCTGCTCTTCTCCTCCGTCGCGGTCCTGCTGTGCGTGGCCCAGGCGCCCCGCACCGTCACCGACACGGCGGCCGCGGCCCTCCCGGGCGTCGCCGCCCTGGCCTGCTTCCAGCAACTGGTCCGCCAGATCACCCTCACCCGCCCACCCCGCCGCACGGTCGGCCCCCGCCACCGGGTCCGCCCGTACGGCGGCCGCCAGGTCCCGTGACCGGCACCCCGTACAGCACGGAGCAGCGGCCCCTGCCCAGGGGCCGCTGCTCCGTTTCATGCTTCCGCCCGGCCGCCCGGGCCGGTCTCAGTGCGCGTGACCGCTCGGCACCGGGCCCGCGTTCTTGACCGTCAGGGGCAGCAGCTTCTTGCCCGTCGGGCCGATCTGGATGCTCGTGTCCATCTGCGGACACACCCCGCAGTCGAAGCACGGGGTCCAGCGGCAGTCCTCGACCTCGGTCTCGTCGAGGGCGTCCTGCCAGTCCTCCCAGAGCCAGTCCTTGTCCAGGCCCGAGTCGAGGTGGTCCCAGGGCAGGACCTCCTCGTAGGTGCGCTCGCGGGTGGTGTACCAGTCGACGTCCACGCCGTACGGGGCCAGCGCCTTGTCCGCGCACCGCATCCAGCGGTCGTAGGAGAAGTGCTCGCGCCAGCCGTCGAAGCGTCCGCCGTCGTCGTAGACCGCGCGGATGACCGCGCCGATGCGGCGGTCGCCGCGGGAGAGCAGGCCCTCGACGATGCCGGGCTTGCCGTCGTGGTAGCGGAAGCCGATGGAGCGGCCGTACTTCTTGTCGCCGCGGATCTTGTCGCGGAGCTTGGCCAGGCGCTCGTCCGTCTCCTCGGCGGAGAGCTGCGGAGCCCACTGGAACGGGGTGTGCGGCTTGGGCACGAAGCCGCCGATGGAGACCGTGCAGCGGATGTCGTTGGAGCCGGAGACCTCGCGGCCCTTCTGGATGACGCGCGTGGCCATGTCGGCGATCTGCAGCACGTCGTCGTCGGTCTCGGTGGGCAGGCCGCACATGAAGTACAGCTTCACCTGGCGCCAGCCGTTGCCGTAGGCCGTGGCGACGGTCCGGATCAGGTCGTCCTCCGAGACCATCTTGTTGATGACCTTGCGGATGCGCTCCGAACCGCCTTCGGGCGCGAAGGTGAGACCGGAACGGCGGCCGTTGCGGGTCAGCTCGTTCGCCAGGTCGATGTTGAACGCGTCGACGCGGGTCGAGGGCAGCGAGAGGCCGACCTTGTCCTCCTCGTAGCGGTCCGCGAGGCCCTTGGCGATGTCGCCGATCTCCGAGTGGTCGGCGGAGGACAGGGAGAGCAGGCCGACCTCTTCGAAGCCGGTCGCCTTCAGACCCTTGTCGACCATCTCGCCGATGCCGGTGATGGAGCGCTCGCGCACCGGGCGGGTGATCATGCCGGCCTGGCAGAAGCGGCAGCCGCGGGTGCAGCCGCGGAAGATCTCCACGGACATGCGCTCGTGGACCGTCTCGGCGAGCGGGACGAGAGGCTGCTTGGGGTAGGGCCACTCGTCGAGGTCCATGACGGTGTGCTTGGACACACGCCACGGCACACCGCTGCGGTTCGGCACGACGCGGGCGATCCGGCCGTCGGGGAGGTACTCGACGTCGTAGAAGCCGGGGACGTAGACCCCGCCGGTCCTGGCCAGGCGCAGGAGGAGTTCCTCGCGGCCGCCGGGGCGGCCCTCCTCCTTCCAGGCGCGGATGATCCGGGTGACCTCGAGGACGGCCTGCTCGCCGTCGCCGATGATCGCGCAGTCGATGAAGTCGGCGATCGGCTCCGGGTTGAACGCCGCGTGGCCGCCGGCCATGACGATCGGGTCGTCGTCCGTGCGGTCCCGGGCCTCCAGCGGAATGCCGGCCAGGTCCAGCGCGGTGAGCATGTTGGTGTAGCCCAGCTCCGTGGAGAAGCTCAGGCCGAACACGTCGAAGGCGCGCACCGGACGGTGGCTGTCGACGGTGAACTGCGGCACACGGTGTTCGCGCATCAGCGCCTCGAGGTCCGGCCAGACGCTGTAGGTGCGCTCGGCCAGGACGCCGTCCTGTTCGTTGAGGACCTCGTAGAGGATCATGACGCCCTGGTTGGGGAGTCCGACCTCGTACGCGTCCGGGTACATGAGTGCCCAGCGGACGTCGCAGGAGTCCCAGTCCTTGACCGTGGAGTTGAGCTCTCCGCCGACGTACTGGATCGGCTTCTGCACATGCGGGAGCAGAGCTTCGAGCTGCGGGAACACAGACTCGGCGGCTTCGGCAGGCATCTCGCGAACCTTCGTGTGGTGACTGCGGTCCCCCCGGGCCGATGCCTCAGGGGCGGGTGACCATCCAGCCTAACCCGCCCGGAGGGGTCTCCCGTACGGCGCTCAGAACGGGAATGCCCGGCTGATCGAGCTCCACGCCTCGGGCAGCGCCTCCTCGGCGGCCCGGGCGCGGTGGGCCTCACCGGCGTACAGCACCCCGTACGTGAAGTCGCTCTCCCCCGCCGCGTGCGCCACGGCGGCCAGCTCGCGCAGGGTGCGGCGGGCCATGACGCTGTCCTGGTGGTCGCCGAGCAGGCCCTGCAGCGCCTTCATGTCCGAGGCCGCCTCGTCCGCGGGCCCGCCCAGCGCGGGCGCGGCGGCCTCGGCGGCGTACCGGGTGCGCTTGGTCTTCTTGCGAGCCTCGTGCAGCGTGGTGTCGCGCTCCTGGCCGGGCGGCAGTTCCAGGGCGTGCTCGACGAGCCCCGCCAGCTTGCCGAAGTCCTTCCGTACGGCCTTGGCGAGCACCTTGTCCGGGCGGGCGCCGGCCTTCTTGCGCAGGGGAGGGTCGGCGAGCAGGGCGTCCAGGGTGTCGAGGAGGGTGAGGTGGCGGCGTGAGTCGAGGATGGCGAGGAGCTGGTGGTGGGCGCGCTGGTGGCGGGCCTCGGACCAGGCGGCGAGGCGCTCGGCGACCGGGCCGGTGACCTGGTCGGCGGGGAGCCGGTCGAGGGCCTGGGTGAGGCGTTCGGCGAGGACCTCCTGGTCGCGGTCCTTGCCCAGTTCGGCGGCCAGCCACTTCAGGTCGGCGGCGACCGGGTCGGTGGCCGCGCGGTCGAGGACGGTGCGGAAGCTGCGGAAGGTGCTGCGCAGCCGCCGGGTGGCGACCCGCATTCGGTGCACGGCGTCGGGCACGTCCCGCCGCACGGCGGGGTCCAGTTCGACGAGGGCGTCGCGCTGGGCGCGGAGGTAGGCGAGGACGTGGTCGCCGGCGGTGACGGGGGTGCCGTCCGGGCGGGGGCGGTGCTTGTGCCGGGGGGCGGCCTCGGGGGCGGTGGCGGGGGGTGCGCCGACGCCGTCACGCCCGGCGGATCCGGCGGGTCCGGTGTCCGGGGCGGTCTCGGCGAGGGCGCGGGCCAGTTTCGAGGAGGACGTCGAGGGCCGTACGCCCGCCTTCCTCAGCCGTTTCTCCACCTTGTCGAGGAAGGCCGGGTCGCCGTCGTCGGCGAGTTCCACCTCGATCTCGGTCCAGCGCGCCTCGCCGCCCTCGCCGGTGAGGCGTTCGGCGTGCACGGTGTCGACGCTCACCTCGGCGAGCAGCCGGTCCTGGTCGTCGAGGAGGTGACGGACGTCGCGGTCGGAGCGGAGGCGGACCACGGGCAGCAGTTCCCGGTCGCGGACGCGGGAGCGGACCAGGGCGGCGAGTTCGTCCGGGAGGGTGTCGGAGAGGGGGGCGCGGATCTCGTCGCGCACGCCGGGGGCGACGGGGAACTTGAGGTGCCAGCCGGCGTCGGCGCCTCCGGTGCGGCGGCGCAGGGTGAGGGAGGACGCGGCGAGGCGGTGGTCGGCGGTGTCGTGGTAGGTGGCGTCGAGGTGGGTGACGCCCCGCTCGCGCACGGACGCGACGCCGGGGACGCGGGTCAGGTCGGGCAGAGCGGCATCGTCGGACTCGTACTTTCGCTCGATCTCGCGCTTGGTGTCCGCCATGCACCGAATCTAGTCGCCGCGGGTGCGGAGCGGCAGTGGGCCGCTCCGCACCGGTGACGGACAGCCGTCCGTGGGATCAGGCGGACATGGGGCGCTGCATCCGGAGCGACTGCAGCAGTCCGACCGCCAGCCATGTCGCGAACATGGAGGAACCGCCGTAGGACACGAACGGCAGGGGCAGACCGGTGACCGGCATGATGCCCAGCGTCATGCCGATGTTCTCGAAGGTCTGGAAGGCGAACCAGGAGACGATGCCCGCCGCGACGATCGTGCCGTACAGGTCGGTGGTGTCGCGGGCGATGCGGCAGGCGCGCCAGAGGATGATGCCGAGCAGGCCGATGATCAGCGCGCCGCCCACGAAGCCCAGTTCCTCGCCGGCGACGGTGAAGACGAAGTCGGTCTGCTGCTCGGGGACGAACTGGCCGGTGGTCTGCGAGCCCTGGAAGAGCCCGGAGCCGGTCAGTCCGCCGGAGCCGATGGCGATGCGGGCCTGGTTGGTGTTGTAGCCGACGCCGGCCGGGTCGAGCTCCGGGTTGGCGAACGCGGCGAAGCGGTTGATCTGGTACTCGTCGAGGATCCCGAGCTGCCAGACGGCGATCGCGCCGGCCGCGCCCGCGCCGAGCAGGCCGAAGATCCACCGGTTGGAGGCTCCGGAGGCGAGCAGCACGCCGAGCACGATGATGACCATCACCATGACCGACCCGAGGTCGGGCATGAGCATCACGATCAGCATCGGCACGACGGCGAGGCCGAGCGCCTGGAGCACCGTGCGGTGGTCCGGGTAGGGCTTGTCGCCGGCGTCGACCCGCGCCGCCAGCAGCATCGCCATGCCCAGGATGATCGTGATCTTGACGAACTCGGAGGGCTGGAGGGAGAAGCCGCCGGGCAGCTTGATCCAGGAGTGGGCGCCGTTGATCGTGGAGCCCAGCGGGGTGAGCACCAGCAGGATCAGGAACACCGAGGCGCCGTACAGCAGGGGAACCGCCGTGCGCAGCCCGCGGTGGCCCAGCCAGAGGGCGCCGATCATCAGGGCGACGCCGATGCCGGTGTTCAGCCAGTGCCGGACCAGGAAGTAGTACGGGTCGCCCTGGTTCAGCTCGGTGCGGTTGCGGGTGGCCGAGTACACCAGGAGCGAGCCCAGCAGCGACAGGGCGAGCGCCGCGAGCAGTATCGGCCAGTCCAGCCGGCGGGCCAGGCCGTCGCGGGCGAACACCCGCGTCCAGCCGGCCCGCTCGGGTCCGTACCCGGAGACCTGGAAGCTGTTGACGCCGCCGGTCATGACGCCGTCCTCTCCGGGCGTGCCGCACGCGGCCGGGGTGCGCGGCCGCGCGGGTGTCCCCCGCCGCGGCCCGGTCCGCCGCCCCGCCGTCGTCCGCGGCGGGTGTCGCGGTTGGTGTTCTCAGGCGACGGGGTCGTGCCCGCCTGCTGCGGGTCGGCCGGGTCGTCCCCCTGCGGGGTCGTGGCCTCGGCGTCCGGGGAGGGCGTGGCGCGGAACTCCTTGGCGAAGTCCTTGGCGATCTTCGGCGAGGTGATGGTGCCGTCCGTGCGGACCTTGGGGAGGGTCTTCTGCGGCGTGGGCAGCAGCGCCTTCTTGCTGTCGATCTCGCCGTCCTCGGACACTCCGTAGAGGGCGTTGTAGATGTTGCGCACGGCGGGGCCCGAGGCGCCGGAACCGGTACCACCCTGGGAGATCGTCATCACGATCGCGTAGTCCTCGGTGTAGGTGGCGAACCACGAGGTGGTCTGCTTGCCGTACACCTCGGCCGTACCGGTCTTGGCGTGCATCGGGATCTTGTCCTGCGGCCAGCCCCCGAACCGCCACGCGGCCGTACCGCGGGTGGCGACTCCCTCGAGGGCTTCGTCTATCTGCTTGAGCGTCTTCTTCGACGTCGGAAGCTTGCCGTGCGCCTTGGGCTCGATCTCCGTGACGGTCTTGCCGTCGGGGCTGATGACGGCCTTGCCGACGGTCGGGTCGTACAGCGTGCCGCCGTTGGCGATGGCCGCGTAGATGGTGGCCATCTGGATGGGGGTGACGAGCGTGTCGCCCTGGCCGATGGAGTAGTTCACCGAGTCACCGGCGCGCAGCCGGTTGCCTTCGAGGCAGTTCTCGTAGGCGATCTGCTCGGCGTAGCTGCCGCCCTTCTTGCCGTACTTGCACCAGGCGTCCTTGTTGGCCTTCCAGTAGTCGGCCTTCCACTGGCGGTCGGGGACGCGGCCGGTGACCTCGTTGGGCAGGTCGATCCCGGTCTCCTCGCCGAGGCCGAACTGGTGGGCGACCTTGTAGAACCAGTCGTTGGGGTTCTTCTTCGGCTTGTTGCCGCCGTCGCGCTTCCACTCCTCGTGGGAGAGGGCGTAGAAGACGGTGTCGCAGGAGACCTCGAGGGCCCGGCCGAGGCTGATCGGGCCGTGGTTCTGCGACTCGAAGTTCTTGAAGACCTGGCCGCCGATGGAGTACGCGCTGGAGCAGTTGTAGGGGCCCTCGAAGGTGTAGCCGGCCTTGATGGCGGCGGCCGTCGGGATCACCTTGAAGATGGAGCCGGGCGCCGACAGGCCCTGGATGGCGCGGTTCAGCAGCGGGTAGTTGGACTTCTTGCCGGTGAGCTTGGCGTAGTCCTTGGCGGAGATGCCGCCGACCCAGGAGTTGGGGTCGTAGGTCGGGTTGGAGGCCATGGCGACGACGCGGCCGGTCTTGGCCTCCATGACGACGACGGCGCCGGAGTCGGCCTCGTAGTTCCGCCCGGTGTTGCGGTCGTGCTGCTTGCGGGCCTCCTTCATCGCCTCGTTGAGCTCGTACTCGGCGATGCGCTGCACGCGGGAGTCGATGCTGGTGACGAGGTTGGCGCCGGGCTCGGCCGGGTCGGCCTCGGCCTGGCCGAGGACGCGGCCGAGCTTGTCGACCTCGTAGCGGGTGACGCCGGCCTTGCCGCGCAGCTGCTTGTCGTACTGACGCTCCAGGCCGGAGCGGCCGACCATGTCGGAGCGCAGGTAGGGCGAGTCGGTGTCCTGGGCCTGCTGGATCTCCTCGTCGGTGACCGGCGAGAGGTAGCCGAGGACCTGGGCGGTGTTGGCCTTGCCGGGGCTCGGGTAGCGGCGCAGCGCCTGGGGCTCGGCGGTGATGCCGGGGAAGTCCTCGGCGCGCTCGCGGATCTGCAGGGCCTGCCTGGGGGTGGCCTCGTCGGTGATGGGGATCGGCTGGTACGGCGAGCCGTTCCAGCAGGGCTGGGGGGTCTCGGCGTTGCACAGCCGGACCTTCATCAGGACGTCCTGGGGCTTCATGCCGAGGACGCCGGCCAGCTTGGTGAGGACCGCCTTGCCGTCGTCCTCCATCTTCATGAGGTCCGTGCGGGAGGCGGAGACGACCAGCCGCGTCTCGTTGTCCGCGAGGGGCACGCCGCGTGCGTCCAGGATGGAGCCGCGCACGGCGGGCTGGACGACCTGCTGCACATGGTTGCCGGAGGCCTCCTTGGCGTACTGGTCGCCCTCCCGGATCTGGAGGTACCACAGCCGCCCGCCGAGGGTGCCGAGCAGGGAGATGACGAGGACCTGGATGACGACGAGCCGGATCTGGACCCGCGGGCTGCGGCCGGTCTCGGGGATGTTGGTCACGCGGCTTCCTCCCCTCTCAGAGCGCGTGCGGGTGTGAGCTGACGAGTGGTGAACGACCGGCCGGTGGACGCGCGTTCCAGCCGCGTTCACTCGTACCGGTGAAGTTTCGGGAGGTCACAGGCGCTTGACCCCCTTGATGCGTCCGGCGCGGGCCGAGCGGGCGCGGGCCGCCTTGACCCGCAGGCCGTTGCGCTGGCCGCCGATGCGCAGGCCGGTGCCGCCGGAGAGCCAGCCCGAGGAGACGTCACCGGCCTTGACGGAGTTCGTCTCGGCGAGCGGGTCGTTCTCGGCGCGCCGCGCGAGGGCCATCACGCCCGGCACCACGAAGGGCGCGAGCAGCAGGTCGTACAGGGCGGCGGTGAACAGCAGGCCGCTGAGGCCTACATGGCGGGCCGCGGTGTCCCCGACGAGGGCGCCGACGCCGGCGTAGAGGAGGGTGGAGCCGACGGCGGCGGCGACCACCACGAGCATCGGTCCGGCGGCCGTCTTCACCTGTCCGCTCTCGGGTTTGACGAGTCCGGCGAGGTAGCCGATGACGCACAGCACGAGGGCGTAGCGCCCGGCCGCGTGGTCGGCGGGCGGCGCGAGGTCGGCGAGGAGGCCGGCGGCGAAGCCGACGAGGGCGCCGCCGACGTGGCCGTAGACCAGGGCGAGTCCGAGGACGACGAGCAGCAGCAGGTCGGGGACGGCGCCGGGGAGGTGGAGGCGGGCGAGGACGCTCACCTGGATGACGAGGGCCACGACGATCAGCGAGCTGGAGAGCAGGATCCGGTTGACGCGCATGGGGTGACAGCTCCTACTGCTCAGGCTGGTCGGGACCGTCGGCGGGCGCCGAGGGCGTGACGGTCACGGTCACGGTCGGCGTCGGGGTCGGCTTGGGCTTCGCGGGCAGCACCGTGTCGCGCGGATCCTTCTTCGGCGCCTGGACGACGACGCCGACCACGTCCAGCTTGCTGAAGTTGACGAACGGCGTGACGTACAGGGTGCGGGTCAGGTCGCCGCCGGAGGGGTCGACGCGGGAGACGACGCCGACAGGGACGCCGGGCACGAACGGCTTGTCGGCCTGCGAGCCGAAGGTGACCAGCCGGTCGCCCTTCTTGATCTCCGCCTTGCCGTTGAGCAGTTCGACGCGCAGCGGGCGGTCGCCCTGGCCGGAGGCGAAGCCGAGTTCGTCGCCGGCCTCCATGCGGGTGCCGACGGTGAAGTCGGGGTCGCTGGCGAGCAGCACGGTGGCGGTGCTCGGGCCGACGGTGGTGACGCGGCCGACCAGCCCGTCGCCGTTGAGGACGGTCATGTCGCGCTCGATGCCGTCGTCGGCGCCTGCGTCGATGGTGATGGTCCAGGAGAAGCCCTGGGCCGCTCCTATGGCGATGACCTGGGCCCCCTTGATGCCGTACTGGCCCTTGCCGGCGACGCCGAGCAGCTTGTCGAGCTGCTTCAGGCGGCTGCGGTTGCGGTCGTCGCTGCCGAGTTCGGCCTTGAGCGCCGCGTTCTCCCGCTCCAGCCGGGCGAGCCGGTCGTGGCGTTCGCCGGAGTCGCGGACGGCGGTGACCGCGTTGCCGATCGGGTCGACCGCGCTGGACACGCCGTTCTCGATCGGGCCGAAGACCGACGCCGCCGCCTGGCGGGCACCGTCGACCGGGGAGTCCTCCCCGCCGCGGATGTCCACCGTGATCAGCGCGAACGCGATGGCGATCAGCAGCACCAGGAGCAGCCGGCTCTCTTTCGTGTCCCTCACGTGCGGCGGCCGTGCCTTCCTCGTCGAGAACGGGTATGAGGTGAAATCTCTTCAGGTTTTGAGTCGCGTCAGGGGACGTCGGGGCGTCACCGCCCGGACCGCCCCCGACACCAGCGCTCCGCCGTACGGGAGGGAACGTCCCGTACGGCGGAGTCGTGGCGGTGTGTCATCGGCGGGGCTGGGCGTCCAGAACTTGCTGAAGCGCCTCGAACTCCTCGACGCACTTGCCGGAGCCGAGCGCCACGCTGTCCAGGGGGTCCTCGGCGATGTGGATCGGCATGCCGGTCTCCCGGCGCAGCCGCTCGTCGAGGCCGCGCAGCAGGGCGCCGCCGCCGGTGAGCACGATGCCGCGGTCCATGATGTCGCCCGACAGCTCGGGCGGACACTTGTCGAGGGTCGTCTTGACCGCGTCCACGATGGCGTTGACCGGTTCCTCGATCGCCTTGCGCACCTCGGCGGCGGAGATCACCACGGTCTTCGGCAGACCGGAGACGAGGTCCCGGCCGCGGATTTCGGTGTGTTCGTCGGTGTCGAGGTCGTACGCCGAACCGATCGTGATCTTGATCTGTTCCGCCGTCCGCTCACCCAGCAGGAGCGAGTACTCCTTCTTGATGTGCTGGATGATGGCGTTGTCGAGCTCGTCGCCCGCGACGCGGATGGACTGGGCGGTGACGATGCCGCCGAGGGAGATGACCGCGACCTCCGTCGTGCCGCCGCCGATGTCCACCACCATGTTGCCGGTGGCCTCGTGGACCGGCAGCCCGGAGCCGATGGCGGCCGCCATGGGCTCCTCGATGATGTGCACCTGGCGGGCGCCGGCCTGGGACGACGCCTCGATGACGGCGCGGCGCTCGACGCCCGTGATGCCGGAGGGCACGCAGACGACGACCCGCGGGCGAGCCAGATACCGCCGCTTGTGGATCTTCAGGATGAAGTAGCGGAGCATCCGCTCGGTGATCTCGAAGTCGGCGATGACGCCGTCCTTCAGGGGGCGCACGGCGACGATGTTGCCCGGCGTGCGTCCGATCATCTTCTTCGCTTCGGCACCGACCGCGAGGATGCCACCGGTGTTGGTGTTGATCGCGACGACGGACGGCTCGTTGAGTACGATTCCGCGACCCCTGACGTACACCAGCGTGTTGGCGGTCCCGAGGTCGACAGCCATGTCACGGCCGATGAACGACATTGAGTTCCCCATCAGGATTCGTCTGGCCTTCCCACGAGCTTTTGAGGGCTTTTCAGGTCGGCGAGGTGGGTGCGGTGACGCGATGGCGTCCATGGTAGACGTGCCTTCGCGCACACTGTGCGAGGGTCTTCGCCATTGTCATCAGATGGCGCGTCGCACTGCCTTTGGAGACGGGCCAACGGGGGCATCCGTTCCCCCGAACGCCGTGCATATGCCAGAAAAGGCCCGAGGGCAAAGCGCTCAGACCATACGGGGTACGACAAAAGCCCGGGCCGCGTCCGCGATGTGATCGTTATGCGCGGATTTCGTCGCGACGGCACTCCCGCGCGCGGCGGCGCCCCCGCGTGTCCGCGCAGCCGCGCCGGGTCACCGCCGGCGCCCGCCCGGGAGCAGGCGCGCCGGTCACCACCGCGACCGGCGCGCGCCGGGAAGCGCTCAGGCGCGGCCCGGGAAGAAGATCTTGATCTCCCGCGCGGAGGACTCCTCCGAGTCGGACGCGTGGATCAGGTTCTCCCGCACGATCACGCCGTAGTCGCCGCGGATCGAGCCCGGGGCGGCCGCGATCGGGTCGGTCGGGCCGGCGAGCTGGCGCAGGCCCTCGATGACCCGCTCGCCCTCGACGATCATCGCGACGACCGGGCCGGACGCCATGAACTCCACGAGCGGCTCGTAGAAGGGCTTGCCCTTGTGCTCGCCGTAGTGCTGCTCCAGCGTGTCCTGGTCCAGCGTGCGCAGCTCCAGCGCGGTGATCCTCCAGCCCGCCTTGCGCTCGATACGGCTGATGATCTCGCCGGTCAGGCCACGACGGACGGCGTCGGGCTTGAGGAGGACGAGGGTGCGCTGGCTCACTGCGGGCTCCTTGTGGGTCACATGCTGCGGGGCACCGAGATTACCGGGCGTGTCGGACGGCCCGTCACGCAGTGTCGGGCTGCTCCGCCTGTGCGGCGAAACGGGCCTTCGCCTCGTCCACCTTTCGCCCGAAGTGCACCGACGTCCACCACAGCAGGGCGAACACCGCGCCCATGAAGAACATCATCGGGACGAACACGCCGGAGGCGACGAGCGCGATCTGCAGCGTCCACCCGAGGGCCACCCCGCCCGGCCGGCCGACCATCCCGCACAGCACCACGGACAGGAACATCGCGATGCCGCAGACCGTCCACACCGTGCCGGTCGACAGGTCGGGCTGCTTCATCGCGACCAGACCTGCGAACCCGATGACGAAGAACTCGCCGATCAGCGTCGAAGAACAGAGCGTACGCACGGGATGTCAGCCCTTCCCCAGGAGCAGCCGGGCCTCGCCGACCGTGATGACGGAACCGGTGACGAGCACACCGCCGCCGGCGAACTCGCCCTCCTCCTCGGCCAGCGTGATCGCGGCCTCCAGGGCGTCCGGCAGCCGCGGCTCGACCTGCACGCGCTCCTCCCCGAACACCTCCACGGCGATCGCCGCCAGCGCGTCCGCGTCCATCGCGCGGTGGCTGGAGTTCTGGGTGACGACGATCTCGGCGAAGACCGGCTCGAACGCCTCCAGCAGTTCGCGCACGTTCTTGTCGCCGCTCGCGCCGACCACCCCGATGAGGCGGCTGAACTGGAAGGCCTCGCCGATCGTTTCGGCCGCCGCCCGCGCGCCGGCCGGGTTGTGGGCGGCGTCCAGCACGACGGTCGGCGACCTGCGCACGACCTCCATGCGGCCCGGTGAGGCGACGGAGGCGAACGCCTTGCGCACGGTGTCGATGTCGAGCGGCCGGGCGTGCTGGGAACCGACGCCGAAGAACGCCTCGACGGCGGCGAGGGCGACCGCCGCGTTGTGCGCCTGGTGCGCGCCGTGCAGCGGCAGGTACACCTCGCTGTACTCGCCGCCCAGCCCGCGCAGCGTCATCATCTGGCCGCCGACGGCGACCTGCCGGTCGAGGAACCCGAACTCCAGGCCCTCGCGGGCCACGGTGGCGCCCACCTCGACGGCCTTCTTCAGCAGCACCTGCGCCGCTTCCACCGGCTGCTGGGCCATGATCACCGTCGCGTCCTGCTTGACGATGCCGGACTTCTCCGTGGCGATCTCCGCGGGCGTGCCGCCGAGCCGGTCGGTGTGGTCCAGGTCGATCGGCGTCACCACGGCGACGCCGGCGTCGATGACGTTCGTCGCGTCCCAGGCGCCGCCCATGCCGACCTCGACGACGGCCACGTCCACGGGAGCGTCGGCGAAGGCGGCGTACGCCATGCCGGTCAGCACCTCGAAGAAGGACAGCCGGTACTCCTGCGAGGCGTCGACCATCTCCACGTACGGCTTGACGTCCTGGTACGTCTCGATGAACCGCTCGGCGGAGACGGGCGCCCCGTCGAGGCTGATCCGCTCGGTGACCGACTGGACGTGCGGGGAGGTGTAGCGGCCGGTGCGCAGGTCGAAGGCGCCGAGCAGCGCCTCGATCATGCGGGCGGTGGAGGTCTTGCCGTTGGTGCCGGTGATGTGGATCGAGGGGTACGAGCGCTGCGGCTCGCCCAGGACGTCCATCAGGGCGGAGATCCGGTCCACCGAGGGCTCGAGCTTGGTCTCGCCCCAGCGGGTGGCGAGCTCGGCCTCCACCTCGCGCAGGGCCTTGTCGACCTCGGGGTCGGCGGGGCGCGCCGGGACGTCCGCCTGCGGCGGGCCGCCCTGGGTGCGCAGCGTACGGCTGCCGGCCTCGATCACCGCGAGGTCGGGGTCGCGGCGGGTCTCCTCCTCCACGAGCTCCGCGAACTCGTCGAAGGTGTCGTCCGGGTCGGGACCTGCTGAATCTGGGCGCTCGCTCACGGTCCCCAGTCTACGGAGCGGCGCGGGTGGTCCCCCGCACACCCCGCTGTCGGCTCAGCCGAGCCAGGGACGCCACCCCAGGCGCCCCCACAGCAGGCTCACGGCGAAGGACAGCGCGGCCGCCGCCACCGTGGTCACGGCGAGCGCCACCGGGGCCCAGGGCCCTGCCGGCAGGTGCCCGGCGACCGGCCCGGCCAGCAGCGTCACGAACACCAGGTGCACCAGGTACGTCCCGAACGACGCGTCCGACAGCCGCGCCAGCAGCGGCCGGGCCCGCTCCGGCACCCGCACCCCGGCCACCGTGCCGAGCACCGCGAACGTCACCGCGGCCACCGCGGCGCTGCCGTACGCGGCGGGGTGGCGCACCGTGAGCTGGTACACGGCGAGGACGACGAGCGTCACCGCGGCGGCCGCCGCCCACAGCACGCGCGGCCCGAGGCGCGGAGCGGCGAGCAGCGCGGCGCCGGCCACCGCGTACACCACCGAGGACAGCGGCACCGACCACGCCCAGTCGGGCGGCGCCCACCCGGTGAGCGTCGTCACGTCCCCGAGGAGCGCCGGTGCGACGGCCAGGGCGACCAGCAGCACCGCCGAACGGCGGGGCAGGGCACGCCCCCGCACCACCAGCACCACGACGCCGAGCAGCAGGAGCAGCGGGACGTAGGCGTACAGGTACCAGAGGTGGAAGGCCGCCTCCACGGACCCGAAGAGGGCACGTACGGCCTCCTCTCCCGCCTGCCCCCGGTTCCCGCCGAACACGTAGGACGCCAGCAGGTAGAGGGCCGTCCAGAGGGCCATCGGGCGCAGGATCCGGCCCAGCCGGGCCAGCAGCCGGGCCTCGTCCCGCACCGGCGCACCGGACAGCGCGGCCCAGCCCGCCATCGCGAAGAACGCGGGCACGGCGTACCGGCCCGCCGTGTCCCCGAGGATCCCGGTGGTGCGGTGCCCGGCGTCGATGAACTCGGCGGAGGCGTGCACCAGCACGACGGCAGCGGTGCACAGCACCCGCAGCAGGTCGATGTCGTACCGCCGCTCCCGGCCGGTGGCGCGGTCCGGCGCTTGCGGTGCGGCGGCGGGGGACGTGGCTGAGGACATCGGCGGGGGCGCTCCTGGCGGCGTCGGCCTGTCGGCGGGCGGAGCCGACAGGTTCCCCCCGCCGGGTTACGGGGCCCCCACCACGACGTGAACGGCCCCCGGCCGGGAGGTACCGGTCGGGGGCCGTACGGACTGCGGGCCGGGCGTCAGGCCTGGGGCAGCCGCTCGAGCTGGGTGCGGATGCGGACGATGTCCTCCTCCGCCTTGGCGAGCCGGGTGCGGATCTTGTCGACCACATGGTCCGGGGCCTTCGCCAGGAACGCCTCGTTGCCGAGCTTCGCCGTCGCCTGGGCCTTCTCCTTCTCGGCGGCGGCGAGGTCCTTGGCGAGCCGCTTGCGCTCGGCGGCGACGTCGATCACACCGGACAGGTCCAGCGCGACCTCGACACCGGCTACGGGCAGGGTCGCGGTCGCCGTGAAGGAGTCGCCCTCCGGCTGGAGGCGCAGCAGCTGGCGGATGGCCGGCTCGTGCGCGGCGAGCGCGGTGCCTTCCAGCGCCAGCCGGGCCGGGACCCGCTGGCCGGGCTGGAGGCCCTGGTCGGCGCGGAACCGGCGGACCTCGGTGATCACCGACTGGAGCGTCCCGATCTCCCGCTCGGCGGCCTCGTCGCGGAAGCCGCTGTCGGCCGGCCAGTCGGCGATGACGACGGACTCGCCGCCGGTCAGCGTCGTCCACAGGGTCTCGGTGACGAACGGGACCACCGGGTGCAGCAGCCGCAGCGTGACGTCGAGGACCTCGCCGAGGACGCGCTTGCTGACCTCGGCCGCCTCGCCGCCCGCCTGGAACGTCGTCTTGGACAGCTCGACGTACCAGTCGAAGACCTCGTCCCAGGCGAAGTGGAACAGCGCGTCCGACAGCTTCGCGAACTGGTAGTCGTCGTAGTACGCGTCGACCTCGGCGACCACCGTGTTCAGGCGGGACAGGATCCAGCGGTCGGTGGGCGACATCCTCGACGCGTCCGGCAGCGGGCCCTCGACCGTGGCGCCGTTCATCAGCGCGAAGCGCGTGGCGTTCCAGATCTTGTTGGCGAAGTTGCGGGAGCCCTGGACCCAGTCCTCGCCGATCGGCACGTCGACACCCGGGTTGGCGCCGCGCGCCAGGGTGAAGCGGAGCGCGTCGGAGCCGTACTTGTCCATCCAGTCCAGCGGGTTGACCACGTTCCCGAAGGACTTGGACATCTTCTTGCCGTTCTGGTCACGGACCATGCCGTGCAGGGCGATGGTGTGGAACGGCGGGGTGCCGTCCATGGCGTAGAGGCCGAACATCATCATCCGGGCGACCCAGAAGAAGAGGATGTCGTAGCCGGTGAGCAGGACGGAGTTCGGATAGAACTTCGCGAGCGACTCGGTCCGCTCGGGCCAGCCCAGGGTGGAGAAGGGCCACAAACCGGAGGAGAACCAGGTGTCCAGGACGTCGGAGTCCTGGCGCCAGCCCTCGCCGCCCGGCGGCTCCTCGTCCGGTCCGACGCAGACGACCTCGCCGTCCGGGCCGTACCAGACGGGGATGCGGTGGCCCCACCACAACTGCCGCGAGATGCACCAGTCGTGGAGGTTGTCGACCCAGTCGAAGTAGCGCTTCTCCATCTCCTGCGGGTGGATCGTGACGCGGCCGTCGCGGACCGCGTCACCGGCGGCCTTGGCGAGCGGGCCGACCTTGACCCACCACTGCATGGACAGCCGCGGCTCGATGGTGGTGCTGCACCGCGAGCAGTGGCCGACCGAGTGGACGTAGGGGCGCTTCTCGGCGACGATCCGGCCCTCGGCGCGCAGCGCGGCGACGATGGCGGAGCGGGCCTCGAGCCGGTCCAGACCCTGGAACGGGCCGTGGGTGGTGATGACGGCGTGCTCGTCCATCACGGCGATGGACGGCAGGTCGTGGCGCTGGCCGATCTCGAAGTCGTTCGGGTCGTGGGCCGGTGTCACCTTGACGGCGCCGGTGCCGAACTCGGGGTCGACGTGCTCGTCCGCGACGACCGGGATGGAGCGGTCGGTCAGCGGCAGCTTGATGAGCTTGCCGACGAGGTGCTTGTAGCGCTCGTCCTCGGGGTGGACCGCGACGGCGGTGTCGCCGAGCATGGTCTCCGCGCGGGTCGTGGCGACGACGATGGTGTCGTCCCCCTCGCCGTACTTCATGGAGACGAGCTCGCCGTCGTCGTCCTGGTAGTTGACCTCGATGTCGGAGATCGCGGTCAGGCAGCGCGGGCACCAGTTGATGATGCGCTCGGCGCGGTAGATCAGCTCGTCGTCGTAGAGCCGCTTGAAGATCGTCTGGACGGCCTTGGACAGGCCCTCGTCCATGGTGAAGCGCTCACGCGTCCAGGCGACGCCGTCGCCGAGGCGGCGCATCTGGCCGCTGATCTGGCCGCCGGACTCGGCCTTCCACTTCCAGACGCGCTCGACGAACGCCTCGCGGCCCAGGTCGTGGCGGGACTTGCCCTCCTTGGCGAGCTCCCGCTCGACCACGTTCTGCGTGGCGATGCCGGCGTGGTCCATGCCGGGCTGCCACAGCGTCTCGTAGCCCTGCATGCGCTTGCGGCGGGTGAGGGCGTCGATCAGCGTGTGCTCGAAGGCGTGGCCCAGGTGCAGGCTGCCGGTGACGTTCGGCGGGGGGATGACGATGGTGTACGGAGGCTTGTCGCTCTTCGCGTCGGCCTCGAAGTAACCCCGCTCCACCCAGCGCTCGTACAGCGGCCCCTCTACGTCGGCCGGCGCGTACTGGGTCGGCAGTTCGGTCGTGGGCGCTGGTGGCTGCTGCTGAGCGTTGTCGGTCACGCGCTCAGTTTAGAGCCGTCACGGCGCTGTCCCGAAACGCGTTTCCTTTGTAACGGTGCGACCCCCGCCGGTCTGGAGTCGTCGACTCTGAGCCAGGATGTCAGGAGAAATTGAGCGTCTCGAGGGGAACCGAGTCATGAGTCACCACCAGCCGGGGCCGTACGGCGGGCAGCCGCAGCAGCCCGGTCCGTACGGACAGCAGGGACCGTACGGCGGACAGCCGCAGACCCCGCAGCCCGGTTACGGCTACCCCCAGCAGACGCCCCCGCCGGCCCAGCCCGGCTACGGCTACCCGCAGCAGCCCCCGTACGGCCAGCCGCCGTACGGCCAGCAGCCCCCGTACGGCATGCCGCCCCAGCCCCCCGCCTCCGGCGGCGGTGGCGGGGGCAAGGTGGCCGCGATCGTCGTCGGCGCGGTCGCGGTCGTCACGGCCATCGGCGTCGGCGCCTACGTCCTCCTCGGCGGCAGCGGCGGGGGCGGCGGCGCGGCCGGCCTGACGGACGACGGCCCGCACAAGCTGACCGTGCCGAAGACCGTGCTGGACGAGTACCAGCGGTTCGGCGACGGCTCCGAGGAGAGCGGCTCGGACACCGCGAAGGACATGGAGAAGAGCGGGGTGAAGAACGGCACCGCCGTCCTCGGCCAGTGGTCCACCGCGGACTTCGGGAACTACGACCCGGCCGACCCCAGCACCGCCGGCGACTTCCCCGACCGCGACGAACTGCTGAGCGCCAAGGGCATCACCATGGTGGGCGGTTACGGCGAGATCGCCGACCCGGAGAAGACGCTGGACAAGTTCTTCGCCAACATCCAGGAGCAGGTGGAGAAGAGCGCGGAGCAGAACACCGGGGGCATGGAGAACGCGGAGCTCGTCGGCGAGCCCGAGGAGGTCGAGATCGCCGGTACGGTGGCCAAGTGCCAGTCGACGAAGAGCACCAACGCGCTCACCAACAAGGAGTCGACGGACTGGTTCTGCGCCTGGGCCGACCGCAGCACGGTCGGCATGGTCTCGCCCGGCGACAACGCCGGCACGGGAGTGGGCAAGGACACCGCGGTCGAGCTCACCACCAAGCTCCGCGAGCAGATCCGCGTCAAGGTCTGACGGCACCGCAGCAGCGAACACGAGGGGGAACCCAGTCATGAGCTACAACCAGCCGGGCCCGTACGGCGGGCAGCCCCAGCAGCCCGGCCCGTACGGCCAGCAGCCGGGACCGTACGGCCAGCCGCCGCAGACCCCGCCCCAGCCGCAGCCCGGCTACGGCTACCCCCAGCAGACGCCCCCGCCGGGCCAGCCCGGCTACGGCTATCCGCAGCAGCCCGGCCAGCCGGGACACCCGGGTGTCCCGCCGCAGCAGCCGCCCTACGGCCAGCAGCCGCAGTACGGCATGCCGCCCCAGCCCCCGGCGTCCGGCGGAGGCGGCGGCGGCAAGAAGGCGGCGATCATCGTCGGCGCGGTCGCGGTCGTCGCGGCCATCGGCGTGGGCGCGTACTTCCTGCTCGGCGGCACCGGCGGCGGCCTGGAGGACGACGGTCCGCACAAGCTGACCGCGCCCGCGTCGGTCCTCTCCGACAAGTACGACCGTATGGGCAACGAGCAGGAGGAAGAGGCGAGTTCCAGCGACGCCGAGGACCTCGCCAAGGCCGGTGTGAGCGACGCGACGTCGGTCGGCGCCATCTACTCCACCATCGACCTCACGGCCCTCGACCCGGCAGAGCCGGCGGACGTGGCGAAGATCCAGACCGCCGAGAACATCACCTACTTCGGTGTCTACGGCAAGGTCAAGGACCCGGAGAAGGCGCTGGACATCACCTTCGCGCAGATCCGCAAGGACACCGACGACAAGAAGGTCAAGCTGGTCGGTGAGCCGCAGTCGGTGTCCCCCGACGGACTGGACGGCGCGGTGATGAAGTGCCAGCAGGCCGAGACCACGCACCCGGTCACCAAGAAGGAACAGACGACCTACATGTGCGTGTGGGCCGACTACAGCACGATGGCCGTGGTCGAGCCGACGGCCGGCGGCAAGACGTACTCGCTGGACGAGTCCGCCGGCATCGCCGCCGACGTGCGCAAGGACGTGCGGGTCGCCAAGTAGCACCTGAACACGGAAAGGGCGTCCGGCGCGGTGCGCCGGACGCCCTTTCCGTCTGTCAGGGGCTTACGCCGTCTTCTGCTCGCCCGAGCCGCGGCCGCGCGAGTCGCGCGGGATGAGCGTCGGGTTGACGTTGGAGAGCACCACGTCCGCGGTGATGACCACGCGGGCCACGTCCTTGCGGGACGGCACCTCGTACATCACGCCCTGGAGGACCTCCTCCATGATGGCGCGCAGGCCGCGGGCGCCGGTCTGGCGCAGGATCGCCTGGTCGGCGATGGCCTCCAGCGCCTCACGCTCGAAGTCCAGCTCCACACCGTCGAGTTCGAAGAGGCGCTGGTACTGCTTCACCAGCGCGTTGCGCGGCTCGACGAGGATCTGCAGCAGCGCCTCACGGTCGAGGTTGTGCACGCTGGTGATGACGGGGAGACGGCCGATGAACTCGGGGATCATGCCGAACTTGACCAGGTCCTCCGGCATGACCTCCTCGAACTGGTCCTTGGACTCCATCTCCCGCTTGGAGCGGATCGTCGCGCCGAAGCCGATGCCCTTGGCGCCCGCCCGGCCCTCGATGATCTTCTCCAGACCGGCGAAGGCGCCGCCCACGATGAACAGCACGTTCGTCGTGTCGATCTGGATGAACTCCTGGTGCGGGTGCTTGCGCCCGCCCTGCGGCGGCACGGAGGCGGTGGTGCCCTCGAGGATCTTCAGCAGCGCCTGCTGCACGCCCTCGCCGCTCACGTCCCGCGTGATCGACGGGTTCTCACTCTTTCGGGCGACCTTGTCGATCTCGTCGATGTAGATGATCCCGGTCTCGGCCTTCTTGACGTCGTAGTCGGCCGCCTGGATCAGCTTGAGCAGGATGTTCTCGACGTCCTCGCCGACGTAGCCGGCCTCGGTGAGCGCCGTGGCGTCGGCGATCGCGAACGGGACGTTCAGCATGCGGGCGAGGGTCTGCGCCAGCAGGGTCTTGCCGGAGCCCGTGGGGCCGAGCAGCAGGATGTTGGACTTCGCCAGCTCGATGGCGTCGTCACGGCCCTGGGCGCCGCCGTTCTCCCCGGCCTGGACGCGCTTGTAGTGGTTGTAGACCGCCACGGAGAGGGCCTTCTTGGCCGCCTCCTGGCCCACCACGTACCCCTCGAGGAACTCGTAGATCTCGCGGGGCTTGGGGAGCTCCTCCCAGCGGACCTCACTGGTCTCGGCGAGCTCCTCCTCGATGATCTCGTTGCAGAGGTCGATGCACTCGTCGCAGATGTACACACCGGGCCCTGCGATGAGCTTCTTGACCTGCTTCTGGCTCTTGCCGCAGAACGAGCACTTGAGCAGATCGCCGCCGTCACCGATGCGTGCCACGGTGTGCTTCCCCTTCGCCTGGGAGACGACCGGACGTCCGTGTCCGGCGGCTCCTGGTGCTGCCTTATGTCGACGGTACCTTGCCTGGCCCCCCGTTCGGGCCCCCCTTGGCACGGTTCACTTTGACGTGGACCGTGCCAAACCGTGCCAAGGGGCGGCAGACGTTACACCCCAGCCCCGCCTCAGCGCAGGCTGGAGTTGTCCATCTTCCGGGTGGTGATGATCTGGTCGATCAGGCCGTACTCCAGCGCGTCCTCGGCCGTGAGGATCTTGTCGCGCTCGATGTCCTCGCGGATCTTCTCGATCGGACGGGTGGAGTGCTTGGCCAGCATGTCCTCCAGCTGCGTCCGCATGCGGAGGATCTCGTTGGCGGCGATCTCCAGGTCCGAGACCTGGCCGCGGCCGGTCTCGCTGTAGGGCTGGTGGATCAGCACCCGGGCGTTCGGCAGCGCCATGCGCTTGCCGGGCGTGCCGGCGGCGAGCAGGACGGCGGCGGCGGAGGCCGCCTGGCCCATGCACACCGTCTGGATGTCCGGCTTCACGTACTGCATCGTGTCGTAGATCGCGGTGAGCGCGGTGAAGGAGCCGCCGGGGCTGTTGATGTAGACCGAGATGTCCCGGTCGGGGTCCATCGACTCCAGGCACAGCAGCTGCGCCATGACGTCGTTGGCGGAGGCGTCGTCGATCTGCACGCCGAGGAAGATCACGCGCTCCTCGAAGAGCTTCGCGTACGGGTCGTACTCGCGGATGCCCTGGGAGGTGCGCTCGACGAAGCGCGGAATGACGTAACGGGACTCGGCCTGCGGACCGGTGTAACGGCCCTGCGAGCCGGACATGTCCTGCACGGCCTGCATACGGTCGTAGATCCCGCTGCCGGGGAATGCGTTCACGGTGTCTCCTGAAAGGGGCTGAGGCGGTCGGCTGGGGCTGCTGGGGGCCCCGGGCTCTCACGGGCCCGGGCGGGGTCCTACGGGGCTCGTGGAGCCTCGTAAGGCCGCTCAGGCCCCGGTGCCGCCGCCGCCCGGCATACCGGCGGCCGTGGCGATCACGTCGTCGATGAGGCCGTACTCCTTGGCCTCGAAGGCGTCGAACCAGCGGTCACGGTCCGAGTCGCGGGTGATCTGCTCCACCGTCTGGCCCGTGTGCTGGGAGGTGAGCTCGGCCATGCGCCGCTTGGTGTGCAGCAGCCGCTCGGCGTGGATCTTGATGTCCGACGCGGAGCCGGCGAGGCCCGCGGAGGGCTGGTGGATCAGGATCTCGGCGTTCGGCAGCGCGAAGCGCTTGCCGGGCGTGCCCGCGCTGAGCAGGAACTGCCCCATGGACGCCGCGAGACCCATGGCGATCGTCACCACGTCGTTCTTGATGTACTGCATGGTGTCGTAGATCGCCATGCCGGCCGTGATCGAACCGCCGGGGCTGTTGATGTAGAGGTAGATGTCCTTGTCGGGGTCCGAGGCAAGGAGCAGCAGCTGCGCGGTGATCTTGTTCGCGATGTCGTCGTCGACCGGCTGGCCGAGGAAGATGATCCGCTCGCCGAGCAGCCGGTTGTAGACCTGGTCGCCGAGGCCACCACCGATGGAGGGCTCGCCGGCGGCTGAAGGCATCAGATTCGTCACGTATCCACCTGCTCGTCTTACGACGGCGCCGGGCCGTCTCACGTGTTCCCTGCGGGGCGGGAGCCGTATCGGAGACTCCACTGCCCTGGTACTCATGGACCCTAACGCGCGGGTCCCTTCGGGGAATCCCGGAGATGGGAGTGTTCGCCGGGGGCGTAGTCGGGGGCCGGTGCGCCGTGGTTGCCCGCGCAGTTCCCCGCGCCCCTGGAGGGTGTACCGCCCCTGGTGTCGAGAAGGCCCCGGGGTGTGCGCCCCGGGGCCTTCTCACATGATCACCGCTGCCGGGGCTCAGCCCTCGGTCTTCTCCTCGGCCGTCTCGTCGGCGGAGGCCTCGGAGGTCTCGGCCTCGGCGGCCTCGTCCTCGTCGTCCTCGAGGTCGACGATCTCGCCGTTGGTGTCCTTGACCGTGGCCTTCTCGACCACGACGGCCAGCGCCTTGCCGCGGGCGACCTCGCCGACGAGCAGCGGGACCTGGCCCTGCTCGACGACCGCCTGGGCGAACTGGTCGGGGGACATGCCGGAGGAGGCCGCACGCCGCATGAGGTGCTCGGTGAGCTCCTCCTGGTTGACGTTGAGCTTCTCCTGCTTCACGAGCTCGTCGAGCACGAACTGGGTCTTGATGCCCTTGACCGCGGCCTCGCGGGTCTCGTTCTCGAACTCCTCCTCGGTCTTGCCCTGGATCTCCAGGTACTTCGCGAGGTCCAGGCCCATCTGGCCCAGCTGGTGGTGCTCGAGGTTGTGCTTGCGGGTGTTGATCTCGTCCTCGAGCAGCTTCTCGGGGACGGGGACCTCGACCAGCTCGAGCAGCTTGTCCAGGACGCGCTCCTGGGCCTGCGTGGCCTGGTCGTACTGCTTCATGTTCTCCAGGCGCTTGCGGCTGTCCGCCTTCAGCTCCTCGAGGGTGTCGAACTCGGAGGCGAGCTGGGCGAACTCGTCGTCCAGCTCGGGCAGCTCACGCTTGGCGACCTGGGTGACCTTGACGGTGACCTCGGCCTCCTTGCCGGCCGCCGAGCCGCCCTTCAGCTCGGAGGTGAAGGTGGCCTCGCCACCGGCCTCCAGGCCCTTCACGGCGTCGTCGATACCGTCCAGCAGCTCACCGGAGCCGATCGTGTAGGAGACGCCGCTGGCGACGCCGTCCTCGAGGACCTCTCCGTCGACCTTGGCCTCCAGGTCGATGGTGACCACGTCGCCGTCCTCGGCGGCACGCTCGACCGGGGTCGTGGAGGCGAAGCGCTCACGGAGCTGCTCCACCGACTTCTCCACGTCCTCGTCGGTGACCTCGACGGCGTCGACCTCGACCTCGATGCCGGAGTAGTCCGGGATCTCGATGGCCGGGCGGATGTCGACCTCGGCGGTGAAGTTCAGCGTCTCGCCGTCCTTCAGCTCCGTGATGTCGACCTCGGGCTGGCCCAGGGGGCTCAGCTCGGCCTCGTTCACGGCGTCGGTGTAGAACTTCGGGAGGGCGTCGTTGACCGCCTCCTCCAGGACCGCACCACGGCCGAAGCGCTGGTCGATGACCCGGGCCGGGACCTTGCCCTTGCGGAAGCCCTTCACCGTGACCTGCTGGTTGATCTTCTTGTACGCCGCGTCGAGGCTGTCCTTGAGCTCCTCGAAGGGCACCTCGACAGTGAGCCGAACCCGGGTCGGGTTCAGGGTCTCCACGGCGCTCTTCACGGTTCGGTCTCCTTGTGGCTGACTTCTCGGGTTCTGCCGGGACCAGAGCGGTCCGGCCGATTCGCCGCCCGGAGGACTTGCAGAGACACACGGGCGTGCAGCTTGCATAGTAACGGCAGCGGCTGCGGCACCCAAAAGGCGATCACCGATGGTGAGCAGGTGGCTGGTCGGGGTGGCGGGATTTGAACCCACGGCCTTCCGCTCCCAAAGCGGACGCGCTACCAAGCTGCGCCACACCCCGTCTGGTGCGATCCGTAGGGTACATGCACGCGGGCGAAAGGGCCGCCGCCTTAACGGCCACGGAGCCGCGCCCGGCGACCGGCCGGGCACGGGGTGTGCGACGAGGGCGCACGACCCGCTACGATGCCTGTCGGTGCCGCGGTCGCAGACGCGCGGCGCGCAGCGTGCGGGCGTAGCTCAATGGTAGAGCCCCAGTCTTCCAAACTGGCTACGCGGGTTCGATTCCCGTCGCCCGCTCTCGACAGGCTCAGGGCCGGTCCGGATCTTTCCGGGCCGGCCCTGAGGCGTGTCGGCGGGCTGTCCGCTGCCGCGTGGGGGCGGGGGCGGGGTCAGAAGCTGATCGAGTTGATCATGTCGGCTATCGAGTCCAGGAAGCGCTGGATGTCGTCGGCCATGCCCGTCGAGGCGAGGAAGAAGCCGAAGAGGACGGCGACGATCGCCGGCCCGGCCTTGAGGGAGCCACCTCTCAGCAGCACCACCAGGATGATCGCCAACAGCAGCACCACTGACAGTGAAATGGCCACAACAGATCACACCCTTGGTCGGTTCGGCTTCGCCGGCCCGGGCGACGCATCCCCGCGCACCCCGCCAGAACCATCGTGCCACCAAGACGCCCGGCCTAACCGGCCGCTGACACATCGTCCGTCCCGCGGTCCCGCCGGCGTCGCCGTCGCCCCGGGCAGGGAGACGCAACACCCTTTTGTCGCACGGCAATTCGAGAGAACACCCGCACGGGTAATGGAACGTCCCCCTGAGCCCTTGCACGGGATTCAGCGAGGTCTCCTTCTCCGTGTCCTCACAAGGTGTTCGCAGGCAATTCGAATTGCCGGTGTTCCACCCCGACAAGGGGACATGTCACCGGAGTCGCCACTCACCCCCATGACCGGATTGATCCGGAACAATCCTGACAAGAACGGCCACGGTGAGGGCAACACGGCATCTTTTCCCTTGTGTTGCCGCTCACGCCCACGGCATGCGCGCATTTCCGGATCCGGGGTACTCGAACGCAATAACCAGGAATGACGTCGGGCGTTTTACGGATTCCCGAAGACGACGCTAGGGTGCCTGAGATGTTCCACGCTGCCTCGTCCCCCGCAAGCGCAGCGAGCTCCCCGATCGCCTCCCCGTCCCACCGCCGGGAGGGCCCGTGACGAACTCGCAGCGACCGTACGGCAACAGCAGGACGCCGCTCCCCCCGGTGCAGACGCCGGCGGACGGAGTGCCGACCCCGCGCACCAGGACCCCGGAGGGATCCCGGCCCGCTCCGGGAGGCAGACAGCGCGACGCCTTCTTCGACAACGCCAAGTACCTGGCGATCGTGCTGGTGGCCGTCGGCCACGCCTGGGGGCAGCTCCTGGACGACGGGGCGGTCGAGACCGCCTACCGGGTCGTCTACACGTTCCACATGCCGGCGTTCATCCTCATCTCCGGCTACTTCTCCCGCAGTTTCGACCTGCGCCCCCAGCACGTGCGGCGCCTGGTCACCGGGGTCGTCGTCCCCTACGTGGTCTTCGAGACCGCGTACTCCCTCTTCCAGCGCTACGGCAACGACGAGCCGGAGCACGGCATCACGCTGCTGGACCCCACGTACCACCTGTGGTTCCTCTGCGCGCTGTTCGTGTGGCGGCTGACCACGCCGGTGTGGAGGGCGGTCAAGCACCCGCTGCCGGTCTCGCTGGTCCTCGCCGCGCTGGGCTCGGTGTCCCCGCAGATCGGCGACGACCTGGAGCTGCAGCGGGTGCTGCAGTTCGCCCCCTTCTTCGTGCTGGGCCTGACCCTGCGCCCCGAGCACTTCCGGATGGTCAAGCGCCGCTCGGTGCGGGTGGCGTCCGTGCCGGTGTTCGTCGCGGCGGCGGTCACGGCCTGGGCGACGATGCCGTACATGCGGCTCGGCTGGCTGTACCACAGCGACGCCGCCCAGGAGCTGGGCACCGCCTGGTGGACCGGCCCGGTCATGGTGTGGGCCACGCTCGGCTGCTCACTGGTGACGACCGTCTGCTTCTTCGCCTGGGTGCCGCGCCGCCGCATGTGGTTCACCGCCCTCGGCGCGGGCACGATCTACGGCTATCTGCTGCACGCCTTCCTGGTGCGGGCGGGCAACTACACGGACTTCTACGACCAGCCCGCGCTGCACGAGCCGCTCGGCGTGCTGGGTCTCACCGTGTTCGCGGCGGCCGCCGTGACGCTGCTGTGCACCCGGCCGGTGCAGCGGGCGCTGCGCTGCGTGGTGGAGCCGCGCATGGAGTGGGCGTTCCGGCGGGACGCGGGCGAGGCGGCACGGGTCCGTGAACAGCCCCGGCCCGCCGAGGTGCGGGCGCCCGGCGAGAAGGTCGCCGTCTAGAGGCCCGCGTCCAGGCCGAGGAGGGCGCGCATCCGCGCGTACTTGGCGGTCAGCCGGGCGCGGGTGGCGTCGTCGAGGACGGCGAGGCGGGCCGGGTCGGCGTTGTGCGCCAGGTCCGCCTCCTTCACCAGCAGCGCGCCCGGAGTGGCCAGGATGCGGGCCGCGTACTCCTCGGGCTCCTCGCCGGACCGCTTCGTCACGGCGAGGACGATGTCCTTGGTACGCCGGGTGAGCGCCGCCTCCTCCAGCCACGCGGGGCTCAGCCTGTCGTCCTCCACGGCGTCGTGCAGCCAGGCCGCCGCGATCTGCTCGTCGTCGCCGCCCCGCAGCCGTACGCCCTCGGCGACCGCGCGCAGGTGCTCGGCGTAGGGGCGGCCCGCCTTGTCGGTCTGGCCGGCGTGCGCGGCGCGGGCGGTGGCCTCGACCTCGGCCAGGTTTGTGATCGGTGTCCGGTTCACGCGTCCAGTGTGCCCGGCGCGGCTCAGCGGGCCGCGGCCGCGGTGGGGCCCTCGCGGCAGATCAGCAGCAGCGCCCGGTCGTCGTTGACGTCCTTGGCGACGGCCTCGATGAGGTGCCAGGCGGCGCCGTGGAAGCCGCCGGCGACGTAGCGGTCGGCCTCGCCGGTGAGCCGGTCGATGCCCTCGACCATGTCCCGGTCGGAGGTCTCCACCAGGCCGTCGGTGAACAGCACCAGCACGTCGCCGGGGCGCAGCGAGCCCTTCACCGGGTCGAACTGGGCGCCGTCGTACACGCCCAGCAGGGGTCCGTCGGCGGACTTCTCCTCCCAGCGGCCGCTGCCCGCGCTGAGCTGGAGGCCCGGCGGGTGTCCGGCGGAGTAGAGCTCGTAGTCGCCGGAGTCCAGGTCGAGGACCAGGTGGATGGAGGTGGCGAAGCCCTCCTCCCAGTCCTGGCGGAGCAGATAGCCGTTGGCGGCCGGGAGGAAGTCGTGCGGGGGGAGGCTGCCGAGCAGGCCGCCGAAGGCGCCGGACAGCAGCAGGGCGCGCGAGCCGGCGTCCATGCCCTTGCCGGAGACGTCGGTCAGGACGACCTCCAGGGTGCGTCCGCCGTTGGTGCGGGCCGCGACCACGAAGTCGCCGGAGAAGGACTGGCCGCCCGCCGGGCGCAGCGCCATCTCCCGGTGCCAGCCGGCCGGCAGCTTGGGCAGCTTGCTCTGCACCCGGATGCGTTCGCGCAGGTCGAACAGCATGGTGCCGCCACGCCGCCAGGGCACGCCGACCCGGCTGCGGAACTGGGCGACGAGCAGCCCGAAGAAGCCGCAGGCCGCGACGACCAGGACCACGCCGGGGGTGACCCGGGCCACGCCCTCGGTGTACGGGCCGAGCTGCACGGCCTCCACGATCAGCGCGGTGGCCGCCGCGGCGTAGAGCCCGAGCAGGCTGGCCGGGCGCAGCAGCAGGCCGCCCGCGACGATCGGGATGCACAGGGCGGCGGGCGAGCACCACACGGAGTTGGCGAGGGTGCCGGCGGCGATCAGCGGGACGGTGAGGAGCAGTCCGGCGAGCGCGATCCAGTCGGAGCCGTCGCCGCGGAAGTAGTCGACGGCGGCCCGGCGCATGCCGACGCGGGCCCGGTGCCACTGCTTCTTCAACCGGGCCGTGAACGTCTCGGCCGCTGTGCGCCGCCCTCGTCCTGCTGCCATCAGTTCGGGACCCTATCCATCCAACCGGCCGCTTGGCACGGGAGGTCCAGCTTGTCCCCCCTCATGGGGACCGGACTCACAGTGAACTTCATGCCGGGGCGTCCCGGGGCCCGGGCGACGGAAATTGCCTCGCCTCGATTCCGGGGCCCTGGTAGGCATGGCCCCATGGTCGACGATCACACGGGCCAGGCGCCCGCATTGCGCAGCCTCCAGCCGGACGAGTGGGACAGCGCGTACGGGAACCTGCTGCGGGCCTTCGGCGGGCTGCCGGAGGCCGACGAGGAGCGCGAGATGTGGCGCTCGCTCACCGAGTTCGGCCGTTTCCTGGCCGCCTGGGACGGTGACCGGTGCGTGGCGTCCGGGGGCGCCTTCTCCTTCCGGCTGACCGTGCCCGGCGGAGCGTCGGTGCCGGCCGCGGGCGTGACGATGGTGAGCGTGGCCGCCACCCACCGGCGGCGCGGGCTGCTGACGGCGATGATGCGCCGGCAGCTGGACGACATACGTTCCTGGGGCGAGCCGCTGGCGGTGCTGACGGCGTCGGAGCCGGCGATCTACGGCCGGTTCGGCTACGGAGCGGCCACCTTCCAGCTGGACGCGGAGATCGACACCCTGCGCGCCGGCCTGTCGGTGCCGGACGGTACGGATGACGTACTGCTGCGGTACGCGGACCCGGCCGAGGTGCTGGACGCGTGCGAGGCGGTCTACGCCCGGCTGGTGCCGGGGCGTCCCGGGATGCTGGCGCGCCGTCCCGGCTGGGAGCGGCTGGGGGTGCTGGATCCGGAGAGCGAGCGCGGCGGGGCGTCGCCGCTGCAGTGCGTGGTCGCCGAGCGCGACGGCGCGGGGGCCGGGTACGCGCGGTTCCGGGTGAAGCCGTCCTGGGGTCCGGGCGGGCCCGAGGGCGAGGTGGTGCTGAGCGCCCTGGAGGCGCTGGACCCGGCGGCGGGGGCGGCGCTGTGGCGCTTCCTGTTCGACCTGGACCTGACGTCGTCGCTGCGGGTGCGGGGGCGGCCGGTGGACGACTCGTGGCAGTACCTGGTGAAGGACGTGCGGCGCTGCCGTCCGGCGTTGCGGGACGCGCTGTACGTGCGGCCGGTGGAGGTGGGTGCGGCGCTCGCGGCGCGCACCTACCGGGCGCCGGTGGACGTGGTGCTGGAGGTGGAGGACGCCTTCTGCCCGTGGAACGCGGGGCGCTGGCGGCTGAGCGGGGACGCCAAGGGGGCGACCTGCGAGCCCACCCGGGACGCGGCCGATCTCGCCCTGTCGGTGCGGGAGCTGGGCGCCGCCTACCTGGGCGGGGTGAGTCTGACCGCGCTGGCCGCGGCCGGGCGGGTGCGGGAGCTGCGGGGCGGCGCGCTGGCCGAGGCGTCGGTGGCGTTCGGCAGCGACCCGGCGCCGTGGCTGCCCCACGGCTTCTGATCGGGTCCGGGGTCAGGGCCGCTGGCAGCCCGGGCACCAGAAGAGGTTGCGGGCGGCGAGGTCGGCGGTGCGGATCTCGCCGCCGCAGATGTGGCAGGGCTGGTGCGCCCGGCGGTAGACGTACACCTCGCCGCCGTGGTCGTCGACGCGCGGTGGGCGGCCCATGGCCTCGGGGGTGTGCTCGGGGCGGACGGTGTCGATGCGGTTGTTCCGGACGCCCTCGCGCATCAGGGCGACCAGGTCGTCCCAGATCGCGTCCCACTGGGCGCGGGTGAGGTCCTTGCCGGCCCGGTAGGGGTCGATGCCGTGCCGGAAGAGCACCTCGGCCCGGTAGACGTTGCCCACGCCCGCGACGACCTTCTGGTCCATGAGGAGCGCCGCGACGGTCGTGCGGCTGCGGCTGATCCTGCGGTAAGCCCGCTCGGGGTCGGCGTCGGGCCGGAGGGGGTCCGGGCCGAGCCGGTCGTGTACCGCCCGCTTCTCGGGCTCCGTGATCAGGGCGCAGGTGGTGGGGCCGCGCAGGTCGACGTAGGCGGTGTTGCCGGTCAGGCGCAGCCGCACGGTGTCCGTGGGCGGCGGCGCCGGGGCGGGGCCGAAGGTGACCTTGCCGAACAGGCCGAGGTGGATGTGCACCCACTCGGGGTGCCCGGGGTCGCCGAAGCCCAGGAAGAGGTGCTTGCCGTGGGCGTCGGTGGTGCGCAGCGGGGTGCGGTCGAGGAGGGCCGCGGCGTCGCTGAACTTGCCCTGGGGGCTGGTGACGCGCAGGGAGGTGTCCGCCCGGAAGGCCTTGGCGTAGTCCTCGGCCAGCCGGTGGATGGTGTGTCCCTCGGGCACGGTCCCCCTCGCTCGCTCCGCTGTCTGCTTCCGGTCGTTACTGCTGCGGGTGGTGCGCCGGGATCGGGGGGAGGTCGCCGGTGGTCTCGTAGGAGGAGAGCATGTCGATCCGGCGGATGTGGCGCTCGTCACCCGAGAACGGGGTGTTGAGGAAGATCTCGACGAACTTGGTCGCCTCTTCCTGGCTGTGCATGCGCGCGCCGACGGCGACCACGTTGGCGTCATTGTGCTCGCGGCCCAGCGCGGCGGTCTGCTCGCTCCACGCCAGGGCGGCCCGTACGCCCTCGACCTTGTTGGCGGCGATCTGCTCGCCGTTGCCGGAGCCGCCGATCACGATGCCGAGGGAGCCGGGGTCCGCGGCGGTCCGCTCCGCGGCGCGGAGGCAGAACGGCGGGTAGTCGTCCTGGGCGTCGTAGAGGTGCGGGCCGCAGTCGACGGGTTCGTGCCCCGCCTCCTTGAGCCACTCGACGAGGTGGTTCTTCAGTTCGTAGCCCGCATGGTCGGAGCCGAGATACACGCGCATGCGACGAGTGTGACACGGGCCCCCGGGGGAAGCGGCGCGGGGTGGGCCGTGTGAAAAGTGTGAGCCAATCCACAGGACCTCAGGAAAAGCTCGGGTAAAGATTGGAAATCAAAGGTTCCTGTAAAAGTAAGCCTCCGTTTCACTGGTTCAGCTCGTACACCGCTCGTACGGGTACCGCTCAACCGGCGCAAAGGAAGACCCCACATGACGTCGCAGCCGACCCTCACCAAGGCCGGTCACGGCCCCGAGGGCCCCGGAGGCCCGCCCACGGGCTCCGGGCTCCAGGCCGGCCTGAAGAACCGGCATCTGTCGATGATCGCCATCGGCGGTGTCATCGGTGCCGGACTCTTCGTCGGTTCCAGCACCGGCATCGCCACCACCGGCCCCGGCATCCTCCTGTCGTACGCGCTCGTCGGCACGCTCGTGGTGCTGGTGATGCGCATGCTCGGTGAGATGTCCGCGGCGAACCCGACCTCCGGCTCCTTCTCCGCGCACGCCGACCGGGCCCTCGGACCCTGGGCCGGCTTCACCATCGGCTGGCTGTACTGGTTCTTCTGGGTCGTCGTGCTCGCCGTGGAGGCGACCGCGGGCGCCGCCATCCTCGAAGGATGGATACCCGCCGTCCCGCAGTGGGGCTGGGCGCTCATCGTGATGGTGGTGCTGACCGCGACGAACCTGGCGTCGGTCGGCTCCTACGGCGAGTTCGAGTTCTGGTTCGCCGGCATCAAGGTCGTCGCGATCAGCGCGTTCATCGTCGTCGGCGGGCTGGCCGTCTTCGGCCTGCTGCCCGGCGTCGACAGCGACCAGGCGGGCCTGTCCAACCTGACCGGCCACGGCGGGTTCCTGCCCAACGGCGCGGGCGCGATCCTCACCGGCATCCTGCTCGTGGTGTTCTCCTTCATGGGCAGCGAGATCGCCACCCTGGCCGCCGGCGAGTCGGAGGACCCGCAGCGGGCCGTCACCAAGGCCACCAACAGCATCATCTGGCGGATCGGCGTCTTCTACCTCGGCTCGATCCTCGTCGTGGTCTGCCTGCTGCCCTGGGACAGCAAGGCCATCGCCGAGGACGGCTCGTACGTCGCCGCGCTGGACTCGCTGGGCATCGCGCACGCCGGTCAGATCATGAACTTCATCGTGCTGACGTCCGTGCTGTCCTGTCTCAACTCCGGGCTCTACACGGCCTCACGGATGGCCTTCTCGCTCGGTCAGCGCGGGGACGCGCCGCAGGCGTTCGCCCGGACCACCCACCGGGGCGTGCCGCGGGCCGCGATCCTCGTCTCGGTCGTGTTCGGCTTCGTCGCCGTCTTCTTCAACTACAAGTTCCCCGACTCCGTCTTCCTCTTCCTGGTCAACTCCTCCGGCGCGGTCGCGCTGTTCGTGTGGCTGGTCATCTGCTTCTCGCAGCTGCGGATGCGGAAGATCATCCAGGCGGAGGCGCCGGAGAAGCTGGTCGTGCGGATGTGGCTGTACCCGTACCTGACCTGGCTGAGCATCGCCTTCATCGTCTTCGTGCTGCTCTACATGCTCACCGACACCGAGCACGACGGCCGGTCCACGGTGCTGCTGACGATGCTGGTCGCGGCCGTGGTGCTGGCGATCGCCCTGGTCCGGCACCGGCTGGCCGGCCGGAGGGCGGCCGCCACCGCCCCGGAGCGGGACGAGGTGGGCGTGGGCTGACCCGCCCTCCCCGGACACGGCACGACAGAAGGGCTCGGCGGGCGCTGTGCACAGCGCCCGCCGAGCCCTTCGGCGTGAGAGGTGGAGTCGTCAGCGCTTGTCGACGAGCTTCCAGGCGGTGGGCAGCAGGCCCATCGCGAGGGCCGCCTTCAGCGCGTCACCGATGAGGAACGGGGTCAGGCCGGCCGCGATCGCGGCGGAGGCGGACATCCCGGTGGCCAGGGCCAGGTACGGCACGCCGACGGCGTAGATGATCGCCGAGCCGAGCAGCATCGTGCCGGCCATGCGCCAGGCGGAGCGGTCGGCGCCGCGGCGGGCGAGCGCGCCCACGACGACGGACGCCAGCAGCATGCCGAGGATGTAGCCGAAGGACGGCATGCTCATCCCGGACTTGCCCTCCGCGAACCACGGCACGCCCGCCATGCCCACGAGCGCGTACACCGCGAGCGAGGCGAAGCCGCGGCGGGCGCCGAGGGTGGTGCCGACGAGGAGCGCCGCGAAGGTCTGGCCGGTCACCGGCACCGGGGAGCCGGGGACGGGCACCGCGATCTGGGCGGCGAGACCGGTGAGCGCGGCGCCGCCGAGCACGAGGGCCGCGTCCCGGACACGGGAGGCGGGGACGAGGTCGGCGAGGACCTGTCCGGGCCGGGCGGAGGTGACGGTGGCGGTGCTCATGGGGACTCCCCGGGGTGAGGGCAAGTGGGAACACCGCGACGCTATACCGGCGCCCCCGTGCTGATCACCAGCAGCGCTCGACAAAGGCTCGAACAGGGAGTTGGTGGGCTCCGGACAAAGGACGGGGGCCACACGTCGCCCGAGGTGACACGGGTCACTGAGGTGACGTGGCGTCGCCGACACGGAGGGGCGGAGGAGCGGCTGTAGGGATCCACCAAGGAGTCCTGCGCGACCGAGGCGGACGCCTCGCACCGCACGGGCGCCGTGAAGGCGGCCGGCCGTACGGGACGATCAGCCCGCAGTGAGCGGACTGTGACCCTCCGCTTGACTGTCGTCCACATGCTGGGCGGCCGCCTCAGGACCTCCGGGCCGCCGCCCAGACTAGGGGCGTTTTTGCCTTCCCCCCACATTGGACGAGCCGCGCCCATGCCCCTCACCACGGTCGAGACGCCCACGGACACCGGCGGCGCCTCCCTCTCGCCCGGTCTCAAACAGCGCCATCTGTCGATGATCGCCCTCGGCGGGGTGATCGGCGCCGGACTGTTCGTCGGCTCCGGCGCGGGCATCGCCGCCGCGGGCCCCTCCGTCGTGATCGCCTACGCCCTCTCCGGCCTGCTGGTCATGCTGGTGATGCGGATGCTGGGCGAGATGTCGGCCGCGTACCCGTCCTCCGGGTCCTTCTCCTCGCACGCCGAGCGGGCCATCGGCCCCTGGGCCGGGTTCACCGCCGGCTGGGCGTTCTGGGTGCTGCTGTGCACCGCGGTCGGCCTGGAGGGCATCGGCGCCGCGCAGATCGTCCACGGATGGCTGCCGGGCACGCCCGAGTGGGCGTGGGTGGCGCTGTTCATGGTGGTGTTCTGCGGGACCAATCTCGCCGCGGTGAAGAACTTCGGCGAGTTCGAGTTCTGGTTCGCCGCGCTGAAGGTCGGCGCGATCACCCTGTTCCTGGTGCTGGGCGTGCTGGCGCTGGCCGGCGTGCTGCCGGGCACCGACTCGCCGGGCGGCTCGAACCTCACCGAGCTGCTGCCCAACGGCGGCGAGGGCCTGGTCATCGGCCTGCTCGCGTCCGTCTTCGCCTACGGCGGCCTGGAGACGGTGACCATCGCGGCCGCCGAGTCCCAGGACCCGGTCCGCGGCGTGGCGCGCGCGGTGCGCACCGCGATGTGGCGGATCGCCGTCTTCTACGTCGGCTCGATGGCGGTCGTCGTCGCCCTCGTCCCCTGGGACTCCCCGCAGGTGGTCGAGGACGGCCCCTACGTCGCCGCCCTCGACCGGCTCGGCATCCCCGGCGCCGGCCAGCTGATGAACGTGGTCGTGCTGGTGGCGCTGCTGTCCGCGATGAACGCCAACATCTACGGCGCCTCCCGCATCGGCTACTCGCTGGTGCGGCGCGGCCAGGGCCCGACGTGGCTGGGCCGGGTGTCGGGCGGGGTGCCGCGCGCCGCCGTGCTGGCGTCCTCCGTCTTCGGCTTCCTGTGCGTGCTGCTGAGCTACTGGCGGCCGGATGACGTCTTCCCCTGGCTGCTGAACATGATCGGCGCGGTGATCCTGGTCGTCTGGATCTTCATCGCCGTCTCCCAGCTGCGGCTGCGGCGCCGCCTGGAGCGTGAGACGCCGGAGCGGCTGGCCGTGCGGATGTGGGCGTTCCCCTGGCTGACCTGGGCGGCGCTGGCCGGCATGGCGACGGTCTTCGTGCTGATGGCCCGGGAGCCGGACACGCGGGTGCAGCTCTACTCCACCGGCGCGATGACGCTGGCGCTGGCGGCGGTCGGCTACGCCTGGCAGCGGACCCGCGAGCGCCGCTGAGGCAGGCGGAAGCCCCCGCGAGGACAGGACGCGCGGGGGCTTCGGCGTGTGCCGGACCGGTGATCAGAGGTTGCTGAAGTCCGGGCCCTTCGTGCGGGTGCGCTTGATCTCGTAGAAGCCCGGGACCGAGGCGACCGCGAGGGTGCCGTCCCAGAGGCGGACGGCCTCCTCGCCCTGGGGGGCCGGGGTGACGACCGGGCCGAAGAAGGCGATCTCCTCGCCGTCGGGACCGGGGACCGCGATCACCGGGGTGCCGACCTCCTGGCCCACCTTGTCGATGCCCTCCTTGTGGGAGGCGCGCAGCTGCGGCTCGTACGGGGTGGAGTCCCAGTGCTCCATGAGGGAGTCGGGCAGCCCGACGTCCTTCAGCGCCGCCGCGACCGTCTCCTTGCCCGGGCCCTCACCCTTGTTGTGGATGCGGGTGCCGAGCGCGGTGTAGAGGTCGCCGAGCACCTGCGGCCCGTGCTCCTCCTGCGCGGCGATGACCACCCGGACCGGGCCCCAGGCCTTGAGCTCGAGCATCTCGCGGTACTCGGCGGGCAGCTCGTCCAGCTTGTCCTCGTTGAGGACGGCGAGGCTCATCAGGTGCCAGCGCACGTCCAGGTCCCGCTGCTTCTGCACCTCCAGCACCCACCGGGAGGTCATCCAGGCCCAGGGGCACAGCGGGTCGAACCAGAAGTCGACGGGCGTGGCGGGAGACTTGTCCGACATGTCGCTCCTCGTGAAGGCGGTGTTCCACCGTGTCAACGCCGGAGCTCGCCCCGGCCATTCCCGGCTGACCCGCGTCAGGGGCGCATGGCAGGATCGGTGCTGTCCTTCCCTGTCGACGACGCATGAGGAGTCCGCCCGTGCCCGGTGAGAACCTGACCCGTGACGAGGCCCGGGAGCGGGCAGCACTGCTGTCCGTCGACGGGTACGAGGTGTCCCTGGACCTGCGCTCCGCGACCGGCGAGCACGACGGCGACGGCCCGCGCACCTTCCGGTCGGTCACCACGGTGCGGTTCCGCTGCGCCGAGCCGGGGGCGAGCAGCTTCGCCGACCTGATCGCGCCGAGCGTGACGGCGGTGTCCCTGAACGGCCGGGACCTCGACCCGGGCCAGGTCTTCGACGGCAGCCGCATCCTGCTGGAGGACCTGGCCGCCGACAACGAGCTCGTGGTGGACGCGCGGTGCGCCTACTCCCGCACCGGCGAAGGCATGCACCGCTTCGTCGACCCCGAGGACGGCGAGGTGTACCTGTACACCCAGTACGAGCCGGCCGACGCCCGCCGGGTCTTCGCGAACTTCGAGCAGCCCGACCTGAAGGCGCCGTACCGCTTCGAGGTGCGGGCCCCCGAGGGCTGGACGGTGTGGAGCAACGGCGCGGGCGAACTGGCCGACGGGGTCTGGCGGTTCGCGGAGACCAAGCCGATCTCGACGTACATCACGTGTGTCGTCGCGGGTCCGTACCACTACGTGACCGACCGCTACGAGCGGGTTCTCGAAGACGGCACCCGGCTGGAGATCCCGCTCGGCGCGATGTGCCGCAAGGGCCTCGCCCCGCACTTCGACGCCGACGACGTCTTCCTGATCACCAAGCAGGGCCTGGACTTCTTCCACGACCACTTCGACTACCCGTACCCCTTCGGGAAGTACGACCAGGCGTTCGTGCCGGAGTACAACCTGGGCGCGATGGAGAACCCGGGGATGGTGACCTTCCGCGAGGAGTTCATCTTCCGCGGCAAGGTGACGCGGGCCTCCTACGAGGGCCGGGCCAACGTGATCCTGCACGAGATGGCCCACATGTGGTTCGGCGACCTGGTCACCATGGAGTGGTGGGACGACCTGTGGCTGAAGGAGTCCTTCGCCGACTTCATGGGCGCCTTCTCGCTGGTCGGCGCGACCCGCTTCACCGACGGCTGGATCACCTTCGCCAACCGCCGCAAGGCGTGGGCGTACCGCGCGGACCAGCTGCCCTCCACGCACCCGGTCACCGCGGACATCCGCGACCTCCAGGACGCCAAGCTCAACTTCGACGGCATCACCTACGCCAAGGGCGCCTCCGTGCTCAAGCAGCTGGTGGCGTACGCCGGCCAGGACGCGTTCCTGGAGGGCGCCCGGCGCTACTTCAAGCGGCACGCCTACGGCAACACGCGGCTCGGCGACCTGCTGTCGGTGCTGGAGGAGACCAGCGGGCGTGACATGGCCGCCTGGTCCCGGGCGTGGCTGGAGACGGCCGGCGTCAACTCCCTCACCCCGCAGGTGCTGCTGCGCGCGGACGGCACCGTGGACGAGCTGGCCGTGGTGCAGGAGGCCGCGGAGTCGCACCCCGAACTGCGCCCGCACCGGGTCGCGGTGGGCCTGTACCGGCGCACCGACGCGGGCGCCCTGGAGCGGTACGCGCAGGCCGAGACGGACGTCGAGGGGCCGCGGACGGTCGTGGCGGAGCTGGCGGGCGCGGACGCGCCGGAGCTGGTGCTGGTCAACGACGACGACCTGACGTACTGCAAGACGCGCTTCGACGACACGTCGCTGGCCACGCTCCGGGAGGCCCTGGGCGACCTCTCCGACCCGCTGGCCCGCGCGCTGTGCTGGTCCGCGCTGTGGAACATGACGCGCGACGCGCTGCTGCCGGCCCGGGACTTCACCGAGCTGGTGCTGCGGTTCGCGGGCCGGGAGACCGACATCGGCGTGCTCCAGACGCTGCACGCCTGGGCGGAGTCGGCGGCCGTGCACTACACCGCGCCCGAGCGGCGCGAGGAGGCCGGGCGGCGGCTCGCCGAGGGCGCGGCGGAGCAGCTGCGGGCGGCCGGCGAGGGCAGCGAGCAGCAGCTGGCGTGGGCGCGCTTCTTCGCCCGCGTGGCGTGCGGCCGGGCCGACTTCGAGCTGCTGGCCTCGCTGCTGGACGGCACGGTGACCCTGCCGGGTCTGGAGGTGGACCAGGAGCTGCGCTGGGCGTTCCTGGAGCCGCTGGCCGCGCACGGTGCGGCCGACGAGAAGCGGCTGGACGAGGAGCTGGCGCGGGACGACACCGCCTCCGGGCGGCGCCACCACGTCCGCTGTCTGGCGGCCCGCCCGTCGGAGGCGGTCAAGGCGCAGTGCTGGGCGCAGGTCGTGGAGTCGGACGCGCTGTCCAACGCGCTGGTGGAGGCGACGATCGCGGGCTTCGCGCAGCCGTCCCAGCGGGAGCTGCTCGCGCCCTACGCGGAGAAGTACTTCGCGGCGATCGAGCGGGTGTGGACGGAGCGGTCGATCCAGATCGGCATGGACGTGGTCCGCGGCCTGTTCCCGTCCTACGAGGACTCCCGGGCCACCCTGGACGCCACCGACGCGTGGCTCGCCTCTCACGAGGACGCGGCGCCCGCGCTGCGGCGTCTGGTGCTGGAGGCGCGCGACGACCTGGCGCGCGCCCTGCGGGGCCAGGCCTGCGACGCGGCGGCGGGCTGACACTCCCGCGCCTCGAACGCCGGAGGGGCTGAATCGTCAGCCTCTCCGGCCGTGCAACCACCGTTACCGAACGCGGGCATTCGGCCCCGTAACCCCGCCCCTCACCCGAACGGACCAGCGGCTTTCGGTATCCGAACACGCGTCCTTTAGTGCGGGCTTGTCCGGGTTCGGCGACGGGCGTGTAACAGGGGTTCGGAGGGCGGCCGGAGGCGGGAAATTGCCGGTCATGAACCACAACACCCCCCTCTCCCCGCGCCCCTCGCACCACCTCGCCACCGGCACCGGACGGCGCGTGCTGACCCATACGCAACTGCGGGCGCACGGCGTCTCCGCCGTGGAGGCCGGAGAGCAGTGCCGCCCCGGCGGGCCCTGGCGGCAGCTGTTGCCCGGCGTGGTCCTGCTGCACCCGGGGCCGCCGACCAGCGAGGAGCGACTGCACGCGGTGCTGCTGTACGCGGCGCGGGAGCGGACCGTGAGCGTGCCCGTGCAGCCGGGCGGGGACGAGCCGCCCGCCTCCCCCTACGGCGAGGCGATGATCACGGGGCTGGCCGCGCTGACCCTGCACGGTTTCACGTCCGCTCCCCCGCTGCCGTCCCAGGAGACGTTCGACGTCCTGGTGCCGCGGCTGCGCCGGCTGCGGTCGACGGGCTGCGCCCGGATCGTGCGGGCCGCCGCGCTGCCGGTCCCGGAGCAGGTCACGGGCCTGCCGGTGGCCCCGGTCCCGCGGGCGCTGGCCGACGCGGTGGCGGGCGTGAAGGACGCGGTCGTCGTGCGCCGGCTGCTGACCGAGGCGGTGCGCGGCGGGCACTGCGAACCGGCCGCGGTGGTCCGGGAGCTGACGGCGGCGAAGCTGCTGAACCGCCCGCACGTGGTGCACGCGGTGGACTCCCTGCTGGCCGAGGGCCGGGCGCTCGCGGAGTCCCGGCTGTACCGGATGGTCCGCGAGTACGGCCTGCCGGACCCGTGCTGGAACGTGGACCTGCGCCTGCCCGGCGGCCCGCGCCTGGGGGGCCTGGACGCGTACTGGCCGGAGCAGGCGGTGGCGGTGGAGCTGGACACCCGCGCGCCCCGGCCGGGCGGACGGCCGGAGGACGACGCCGAGTGGGTGGAGCACACCCGCAAGCGCGAGCACCTGGAGCGTCTCGGCATCACGGTCGTGCACATCACGCCGCGCAAGCTGCGGGACGCGGCGGAGCAGCAGGCCGTGGTGGTCCGCACGGCCCTGATGGCGTCGGCGGACCGGGATCCGGCCGCGTACGTCGTCGTGCTGCCCCGCTAGTGCGACGGCCCGCCTCGTGTCAGTCGCCGCAGTACTCGGCGTCGATCACCGCCTCGGGGTCCCCGGTCCAGTCGCCGTTGAAGTTGAACGCCAGGGAGTGGCGCCCGTTCCGGGTGGTGACGGCGTCGGACGTGGAGCCGTGGATGCCGCCGCCGTGGCCCCAGACGGTCACCCCGCAGCTCAGCTCGGTGCTCATCAGGCCCAGCCCGTAGCCGTGCGTGTCGTCCACGGCCACCGTGTCGGTCATCTCGTCCAGCTGCTCCTTCGGCAGCAGCCGTCCGGTGAGCAGGGCGCGGTAGAAGCGGCCCAGGTCCTTGGAGTCGGAGATCATCTCGCCCGCCGAGAAGGCCATGGACGGGTTGATCCGGGTGACGTCGTGGACGGGACCGCTGCCGTCCGCGGTGAGCTTGCCGTAGGCGCGGCTGCTGGGTCCGGGCACGCCGGTGCGGGTGCCGGGGACCGAGGTCCCGGTGAGGTGCAGCGGCGTGATGACGCGCCGGCGGATCTCCTCGCCGTAGGGGCGGCCGGTGGCCTTCTCGATCACCAGTCCCGCCAGCACGTAGTTGGTGTTGGAGTAGTTCCACCCGGCGCCGGGCGCGAAGTCCGGCTTGTGGGACATCGCGATGCGCACCAGTTCCTCGGGGGCGAGGGTGTCGTAACGGTGCTCGAAGAAGCCTTCCTTGAGGAAGTAGGTGCGGCCGAAGTCCTCGTCGGCCGTGTAGTCGAAGACGCCGCTGGTGTGGTTGAGCAGCTGGCGCAGGGTGATCCGGGCGCCGTCGTGGCCGTTGCCGGTGACCAGGCCGGGCAGCCAGGAGTCGACGGTGTCGTCCAGCGACAGCGTGCCCTCCGCCTCCAGTTGCAGCAGCACCGTCGCCACGAAGGTCTTGGTGATGCTGCCGACCCGGTAGCGGTCGTGCGGGGAGCGCGGGCGCTCGGTGCGCAGGTTCCCCACCCCGGCGGTGGCCGTCCACACGCCCCGCCGGTCCTCCGCCCGCAGCGTCACGCCCGGCACCCCGCCCTCGACCGCGGCCCGCACGGCCCGGGCGGTGGCCTTGTGGTCGCCGGTGTCCCCCGTGCGGTCCGCGCCGGGTCCCGCCGCGACCGCGGGGGCCGCCAGGGCCGCCGTGAGGGCCACCGCCACCGCTGCCACCGCCGTCGTCCGCATCCGCTTCCGCATGCTCGTGCCTCCCCTGTCCGTCCTGCGTGGTCGTGGGGAGGGACCGCGCCGGGGGCGGCGGGGTTGCCACGGCTCCCGGCGGTTGATCAGGTTTCGGCCGTTCCGCGCGCCGGCGCGGGCGTCATCCCCGGCCGGCCTCCAGACGTCCCCCCGCGGGGCGTTCGCGCCACAGCCGCAGGGCGGTGTCGACGAGGCCGATGCGGACCAGGCCGGGGACGGCGTCGAGGGGCTGCCAGGCGGCGAGTTCGGTGGAGCCGCCGATCTCGTGGCGGAGCTCCCCTCCCGCGACCCGCGCCTCGTAGAGCAGCCGCAGGCCGTGGTGGTCGACCGGGCGGCGGAGGCGGCCGGGCAGGGTGCGGCGGCTGGAGTCGACCCCGAGGAAACCGGTGACCTCGACGAGATAGCCGGTCTCCTCCTCCAGTTCGCGCCGCACGGTGTCGTACGGATCCTCGCCGTGCTCCATGCCGCCGCCCGGCAGCACCCACTCGGGGACGCCGTTCTCACCCCGGGACCGGGCGAGCAGGAGCTGTCCGTCGCGCACCACCACGGCGTAGGCCGCCACCCTCAACGTCCGTCGCATCGCCGGACGGTATCCCGGGCGGCCGGGAACGCGCAGGGGAGTATTCGGGCGGGTCCGCACTGTGGACACCCACCCTGCATGAGCATGACGGACTTGCCCGCTTCAGGCGTGATCTCCCCATACGGGCACCGGGGGTTTTCCCCACACCTCTCCCGGCCTTCCGGCCAACCCTCGCCAAACAAAGGCCCTTTACGCGAAGCTCATCGATCGTCCGGTAGTGCATTCCGGACCCCCGCGACCAGGAACGATCACCCCTGGCCGCTCCCGATCGTTCGCTCCTTGCAAGGGATGCCGATGACCAACTCCCCGCAGCGCGCCCCCATATCGGGCACCAGACGCGCGGCCCGCATAGCCGTCGCCGCCGGTCTCGTCGCCGCGCTCTCCGCGGCCGGGCCGGTCCCGCTGGCCCTCGCCGCCGACGGCCCGGCCGCCGCACCGGCCGACGCGGACGTCAAGTCCGCCCACGACAAGCTCGGCTCGCACGACGCGGAACTGCTCGCCGAGGCCAAGGCCGAGGGCGCCAAGCACGTCACGATGATGATCGCGACGGCCCCCGGGAAGACCGCCCAGGTCACCGAGGAGATCGAGTCCCTCAAGGGCGCCTCGGTCGGCCGCTTCGACGACAAGCTCGGCTACGTCCGCGCCACCGTGCCCACCGGCAAGGCGGACGCGGCCATCGCCGCCGCCACCAAGCTCTCCTCCGTGCACGGCGTCGACCTGCGCGAGGAGATCCTGCTCGACGACCCGACCCCGGCCGCCGACACCACGAAGGCCGCCAAGGGCACGGGCGCGAGCGCCACGAGCTACCCCGCGCCGGACCGGAAGACGCCCGCGAAGAACCCGTACAACCCGTCCTTCGAGACGGGCGCCGTGGACTTCGTGAAGAAGAACCCCAAGGCGGACGGCCGCGGCGTCACCATCGGCATCCTCGACTCCGGCGTCGACCTCGGCCACCCCGCGCTGCAGAGGACCACCACCGGCGAGCGCAAGATCGTCGACTGGGTCACGGCGACCGACCCGATCGTGGACAGCGACCAGACCTGGCGCCCCATGGTCAACGCGGTCTCCGGCCCGGCGTTCACCTACGGCGGCGCCACCTGGACGGCCCCCGAGGGCTCCTACCAGGTCAGCCTCTTCCGCGAGTCGTACACCACCGGCGGCGACGCGAAGGGCGACGCCAACCGCGACGGCGACACCACCGACGTCTGGGGCGTCCTCTACGACGCGGCCGCCGGCACGGTCCGCGTCGACCTGAACAACAACCAGGACTTCTCGGACGACACCCCGATGAAGCCGTACAAGGACGGCTTCCAGATCGGGTGGTTCGGCACCGACGACCCGAAGACCGACGTCGCCGAGCGCCAGCCGTTCGTCGTGGAGATCCGCAAGGACGTCCCGATGGACCCCTACGGCGGCGACTGGATCGGCAAGAAGGCCGACTTCGTCAACATCGGCGTCATCGAGTCCGAGCACGGCACCCACGTCGCCGGCATCACCGCCGCCCACGGCCTGTTCGGCGGGAAGATGAACGGCGCCGCGCCCGGCGCCAAGCTGGTCTCCTCCCGCGCCTGCACCTGGTCGGGCGGCTGCACCAGCGTCGCGCTCACCGAGGGCATGATCGACCTCGTCACCAAGCGCGGCGTCGACATCGTCAACATGTCCATCGGCGGTCTGCCGGCGCTGAACGACGGCAACAACGCCCGTGCCGAGCTGTACAACCGGCTGATCGACACCTACGGCGTCCAGCTGGTGATCTCCGCGGGCAACTCCGGCCCTGGCGCCAACACCATCGGCGACCCCGCCCTGGCCGACAAGGTCATCTCGGTCGGCGCGTCCGTCTCCAAGGAGACCTGGGCCGCCAACTACGGCTCCGAGGTCAGGACCAGGTACGCGATGATGCCGTTCTCCTCGCGCGGCCCGCGTGAGGACGGCGGCTTCACGCCGACCCTGGTCGCGCCCGGCGCGGCCGTCAACACCATCCAGACCTGGCTGCCGGGCGCCCCGGTCGCCGAGGCGGGCTACAGCCTGCCGGCCGGCTACGGCATGCTCCAGGGCACCTCGATGGCCTCCCCGCAGGCCGCCGGCGCCTCCGCGCTGCTGCTGTCCGCCGCGAAGCAGAAGCGCGTCGAGCTCACCCCGGCGACGCTGCGCACCGCCCTCACCTCCACCGCCCGGCACATCAAGGGTGTGCAGGCCTACGAGGAGGGCGCCGGTCTCATCGACGTCGTGGACGCCTGGGAGGCGATCCGCGACGGCGCCACCGCGCACGAGTACACCGTGAAGGCGCCGGTCGACACCGCGATCGACCAGTTCCTCAAGACCCCCGGCTACGGCACGGGGCTGTACGACCGTGAGGGCGGCCTGAAGGCCGGCCAGAAGAAGACGTACGACATCACCATCACCCGTACGACCGGCCCGGACCGGGCCGTCCGCCACGACCTGGACATCGCCAACAACGCGGACCGCACCTTCCGCATCGTCGGCGACGACGAGGTGTCGCTGCCGCTGAACAAGCCGGTGACCGTCAAGGTCCAGGCGCGGCCCGGCTCGGCCGGCATCAAGAGCGCGATCCTCGAGGTCGACGACCCGCGCACCGAAGGCGTGGACCGGCAGATCCTCACCACCGTGGTGGTCTCCGCCTCGCTGGAGTACACCTACTCGGTGAAGGGCACCGCCCAGCGCAACGACACCACCTCCTACTTCGTCACCGTGCCCGAGGGCGCGAAGACGCTGGAGGTCGCGATGAGCGGGCTGAAGGCGACGAGCCAGACCCGGTTCGTCTCCATCCACCCGTACGGTGTGCCGGCCGACCCGACGTCGACCGTCAACTGCTACCCGAACTACACCAACCCGGCGAACACCTGCCGCCCCGACGTGCGGTCGTACGCGGCCCCGCAGCCGGGCGTCTGGGAGATCGAGGTCGAGTCGCGCCGCACCTCGCCGCTGCTCGACAACCCGTACACGCTGGACGTCGCCGTGCTCGGCGCGGCCTTCGACCCGGAGACCGTCACGGTGCCCGAGGCGAAGGTCGGCACCCCGGCCGCCGTCGGCTGGACGGTGACCAACGAGGCCGCCGCGATCGACGGCAAGCTGGTCGGCGGTCCGCTCGGCTCGTCGAAGACGGCCCGCCCGTCGATCGCCACGGGTGACGTCCACACCACCACGGTCGAGGTGCCCGAGGGCGCCGCGTCGCTGGACGTGTCGATCGGCAACGTCTCCGACACCGCCGCCGACCTGGACCTGGCCGTGTACGACGCGTCCGGCGCCCGGGTCGCCCAGTCCGCGGACGGCGACTCGGAGGAGTCCGTCTCCATCGCCTCCCCGAAGGCCGGCACGTACACCATCGAGGTGGACGGCTACTCGGTCCCGGCGGGCACGACGGAGTACGACTACCTGGACGTGTTCTTCTCCGCCACGCTCGGCACCGTCACCGTCGACGAGTCCGCGCCGGTGAAGCTGGGCACGGGCGCGAAGGCCGCCGTCTCCGGCGAGGTCACCGTCGCCGCCGCGGCCCCCGAGGGACGTGCGTTCTTCGGCCGCGTGCAGCTGGTGAACGCGCGCGGCACGGTCGCGGGCATCGGCAACGTGGCGATCGAGAAGGTCGTCCCGTAGCGGACCGGCAGTCACCGGATCACCTACGAGGGGCGGGCGCCCGTACGGACGCCCGTCCTTCGCCGTGCCCGGCCGCACGGAGACGGCCGCGGGCCGGACTCCGAGAGGGGCGGATGTCCGCCGGGGACGCCCGCCCCTCTCCGTGCCCCGGCCGCGAGGCCTCAGCCGCAGGCCAGGCCCCGCGACTCGGACGCGGCGACGGTGAGCCCGGCCCGCAGCGGGGCGATCTCCTCCTCGCCGGTCACCACCGCGTCCGGGTACGGGCCCTCCTCGGGCAGACCGACCAGGACGCGGTCGCGCGGGCGCGGCGGGGCGTCCGCGGCGTCACGGAGGAAGGTCACCGGGCCGGTGCCCTTGTAGTACCGGGTCGCCCGCACCGTGACCCGGTACGTGCCGGCGGCTCCCGGCACCCGCTCCACCGCCGTCACCTCGCCCTCGGCGACGAGGCGCGCGCACGCCAGGTAGCGGGGGGTGCCGAAGGCGGCGCCCCCCGCCTCCTTGGCGTCCGAGGCGACGCCCTGGTCCGCCGAGCCGGCCGTCGTGCCGTGCTGCGACACGAGCCAGCCCAGCCCGAGGACGAACCCGGCGGCGGCAGCGGCGGCGAGCCCGCCGAGCGCCAGCTTCAGGGGCCGGTACCGGGACCGTCGCCGCAGCGGCGCGGCGGGCGTGGTGCGTGCGGGGCGCGGCCCGGCCGCTCCGGGCCCTTCCGCCGGCCGCTCCCCGGCCGGAGCGGCCTCTTCTCGCCCCGCCAGCGCGTCCCCGATCAGCGTCAGCTGCTCCTGGAGCACCGCGATGTCGGCGAGCGCGGCGTCCCGCGCCGCGAGGAACCCGGCGTCCTCGCGCACCCCCTCGGGCGGCGGCTCGTCGAACAGGGCCGCCGTGAGCGCGTCGTGCCCCGGGTCCTCGCGCCCTGCGTCCTCCCGGAACGGGTCCTTGTCCCCGCTGTTGTCGTGGGCGGTCACGTCACACCACCTCGTCCTCGTGCAGGCGGGCGCGCAGGGCCCGTACCGCCGTGTGCAGCCTGCTCTTGACCGTGCCCTCCGGGACGCCGAGCTGCTCCGCGATGGAGCGGACCGGCAGGTCGGCGTAGAAGCGCAGCACCACGACCTGGCGCTGCGCGTCGGGCAGCGCGTCCAGGCCCCGCGCGACGGCCAGCGAGAGCACGCTGGTCTCCTCGCCGGACGGGCTCTGGGCGGGCCGCAGCGCGGCCAGCCGCTCCCCCAGCCGTTCCTGCCGCCGTTTGGCCCGGTGCCAGTCCATGGCGAGGTTGGAGGCGACGACCGCCGCCCACGCCGAGACGTCCCGGGGCGCCTCCCTGCCGCTCGCGGCGCGTTCCAGCAGCCGCAGGCGGACCTGCTGCACCCCGTCCGGCAGGTCCGCCTGCGGCACTCCCCCGAGTGCGAGCACCGCCCGCACCCGGCGCTCCTGCGCCGCGTCCAGCGGGTCGTCGTCGGTGACGTACGGCCCGCGGCCGCGCCGGGTTCTTCCGCGCAGCACCGCTCACCCCCCTCACGCTGTTTCCCCTACGACGCGACGGCCGCCCGGAACGTTCGGACGGATCCGCGGGGCCCGCAGAGGCGTACGTCACACCTTCGTGTGGACGGGGTCCGCCTGGGCAGGGGTCCTTGCGGCCGACGGCCCCCGCAGGGGGAATTTCTGCAGCTCAGAGGGGTTGACGCCGAAGGTCCGCAACCGGCGCCCGGAACCGGTTCGTCCCACTGTGCGGGCACCCGGGGCAAAGAATTGGACAGCCGGGGCGTGGTCGGCCGCATGATGGAAGTGCCCCGTCCAGGCACATCAGGTACGCGAGAGACGCAGTAGGGAGACGCCGTGAGGGTCGGAATCGTCGGAGCCACCGGTCAGGTGGGCACGGTCATGCGCAGGATCCTCAAGGAGCGGAACTTCCCGGTCACGGAGCTGCGCCTGTTCGCCTCGGCCCGTTCGGCGGGCACGGAGCTGGACGGCGTGACGGTGGAGGACGCCTCCACCGCCGACTACAGCGGCCTGGACATCGTGCTGTTCTCCGCGGGCGGCGCGACCTCGAAGGCGCTGGCCGAGAAGGTCGCCTCGCAGGGCGCCGTGGTGATCGACAACTCGTCCGCCTGGCGCAAGGACCCCGAGGTCCCGCTCGTGGTCTCCGAGGTCAACCCGCACGCGATCGCGAACCGCCCCAAGGGCATCATCGCCAACCCGAACTGCACGACCATGGCCGCGATGCCGGTGCTGCGTCCGCTGCACGCGGAGGCGGGCCTCGAGGCGCTGGTCGTCGCCACGTACCAGGCGGTGTCCGGTTCCGGTCTCGCGGGCGTGGCGGAGCTGCACGGCCAGACGCAGAAGGTGGTCGACGAGGCCGACAAGCTGACGCACGACGGCTCGGCGGTCGACTTCCCCGAGCCCGGGGTCTACAAGCGCCCCATCGCCTTCAACGTGCTGCCCTTCGCGGGCAACCTCGTCGACGACGGTCTGAACGAGACCGACGAGGAGCAGAAGCTGCGCAACGAGTCCCGCAAGATCCTGGACATCCCCGGGCTGAAGGTCTCGGGCACCTGCGTGCGCGTCCCGGTCTTCTCCGGCCACTCCCTCCAGATCAACGCCCGGTTCGCCCGCCCGATCAGCCCGGAGCGCGCGGCCGAGCTGCTGGCCGAGGCTCCCGGGGTGGTCCTCACCGACATCCCGACCCCGCTGCAGGCCGCCGGCCAGGACCCGTCGTACGTGGGCCGCATCCGCCGTGACGAGACGGTGGAGAACGGCCTGGCGCTGTTCGTCTCCAACGACAACCTGCGCAAGGGCGCGGCCCTGAACGCGGTGCAGATCGCGGAGCTGGTGGCGCAGGAGCTGAGCGGCTGACGTCGCAGGCATGACAGAGGGGGCGGGCCCGCCGGTGGGCCCGCCCCCTCGGCGCTTTCAGAGCGCCAGGTGCCGCCGCAGCGCCACGTCGATGTCGGCCATCCGCTGTCGGGGGACAGCACCGACCCGATGCAGCAGACGGTCGGGGGCGACGGCGCGCACCTGCTCGCACTGCGCCTTGGAGTCCTTGGGCAGCCGGCTCTCGTCCGCGCGCAGGAAGACCTGGAACGACAGGACACGGGCGGTGTTCGACGTCAGTGGCACCACGCTGACGACACCGCGGCCGTGCCGCTCGACGGATGCGTTGGCGCCGTCGTTGGACACGATCACGGCCGGCCTGACCTTGTTGGCCTCGCTGCCCCTGACCGGCTCCAGATCCACCATGTAGATGTCACCACGCCTCATCGGCGACCCCGTCCCCACTCGTCCGGTCCCAGGCGGCGGCGTCCTCACCGGCGTCCCACTCGGCGAACGCCTCGGTGTACTCCTGTACGAGCTGCGCCTGTCGCAGCAGCTCGATCGCGGCGTGTATCACGGCGGACCTGGACTCGGCGTCGGTGCGTGCGGCGTACTCGTCGACGAAGGCGACATCCGCCTGCGGCAGGCTCACACTGATCTTCATACGGTCAATGCTACTCCCGGTATGACCACCTTGGCCACCCGCACGACACAGGGGTATCCCCATGCCTGCGGTCTCGTCATCGCGTGATGCCGATCTCGCGTGGAAGGATGACGCAACCCACACATATCGAGGAGATGACCGCGTGCCTGGCACAAACCTGACCCGCGAAGAGGCGCAGCAGCGGGCGAAGCTGCTGACCGTTGACTCGTACGAGATCGAGCTCGATCTCTCCGGCGCGCAGGAGGGCGGCACCTACCGGTCCGTGACCACGGTGCGCTTCGACGCCGCCGAGGACGCGGAGTCCTTCATCGACCTGGTGGCCCCCGCCGTCCACGAGATCACCCTGAACGGTGACGCGCTGGACCCCGCCGAGGTCTTCGCGGACTCCCGTATCGCCCTGCCCGGTCTGCTCCGGGGCCGCAACGTGCTGCGGGTGAGTGCCGACTGCGCGTACACCAACACGGGTGAGGGCCTGCACCGCTTCGTCGACCCGGTGGACGACCAGGCGTACCTGTACACGCAGTTCGAGGTGCCGGACGCCCGCCGGGTGTTCGCGAGCTTTGAGCAGCCGGACCTCAAGGCGACGTTCCAGTTCACCGTGAAGGCGCCGGAGGGCTGGACGGTCATCTCCAACTCCCCCACGCCGGAGCCGAAGGACAACGTGTGGGTCTTCGCGCCGACCCCGCGTCTGTCCACGTACGTCACGGCGCTGATCGCCGGCCCGTACCACTCGGTGCACAGCGTGTACGAGAAGGACGGCCGGTCGGTGCCGCTCGGCATCTACTGCCGGCCCTCGCTGGCCGAGTACCTCGACGCGGACGCCATCTTCGAGGTGACCCGGCAGGGCTTCGACTGGTTCCAGGAGAAGTTCGACTACGCCTACCCGTTCGAGAAGTACGACCAGCTGTTCGTGCCCGAGTTCAACGCGGGCGCGATGGAGAACGCGGGCGCGGTCACCATCCGCGACCAGTACGTGTTCCGTTCGAAGGTGACGGACGCGGCGTACGAGGTGCGGGCGGCCACGATCCTGCACGAGCTGGCGCACATGTGGTTCGGCGACCTGGTCACCATGGAGTGGTGGAACGACCTGTGGCTGAACGAGTCGTTCGCCACCTTCGCGGAGGCCGCCTGCCAGGCCGACGCGCCCGGCTCCAAGTGGCCGCACTCGTGGACCACGTTCGCGAACCAGATGAAGACCTGGGCCTACCGCCAGGACCAGCTGCCGTCCACCCACCCGATCATGGCGGACATCCGCGACCTGGACGACGTGCTCGTCAACTTCGACGGCATCACGTACGCCAAGGGCGCCTCCGTGCTGAAGCAGCTCGTCGCCTACGTCGGCGAGGACGAGTTCTTCCGGGGCGTGCAGGCGTACTTCAAGCGCCACGCGTACGGCAACACGCGCCTGTCCGACCTGCTGGGCGCCCTGGAGGAGACCTCCGGCCGCGACCTGAAGACCTGGTCGAAGAAGTGGCTGGAGACCGCCGGCATCAATGTGCTGCGTCCCGAGATCGAGACGGACGACGCGGGCGTCATCACGTCCTTCGCCGTCCGCCAGGAGGCGCCCGCGCTCCCGGCCGGCGCCAAGGGTGAGCCGACCCTGCGCCCGCACCGCATCGCGATCGGCTTCTACGACCTGGACGAGGCGACCGGCAAGCTGGTCCGCGGCGACCGCGTCGAGCTGGACGTCGACGGCGAGCTGACCGCCGTGCCGCAGCTCGTGGGCAAGCGCCGCCCGGCGGTGGTCCTGCTCAACGACGACGACCTGTCCTACGCCAAGGTCCGCCTGGACGAGCAGTCCCTCGCCCTCGTCACCGGGCACCTGGGCGACTTCGAGTCGTCGCTGCCGCGGGCGCTGTGCTGGGCCTCCGCCTGGGACATGACCCGGGACGCGGAGCTGCCCGCGCGGGACTACCTGTCGCTGGTGCTGTCGGGCGTCGGCAAGGAGTCCGACATCGGTGTCGTCCAGTCGCTGCACCGGCAGGTGAAGCTCGCCCTCGACCTGTACGCCGACCCGGCCGCCCGCGAGGCGCTGCTGGCCCGCTGGACCGACGCCACGCTGGCCCACCTGCGGTCCGCCGCGCCCGGCAGCGACCACCAGCTCGCCTGGGCGCGCGCCTTCGCGGCGACCGCCCGCACCCCGGAGCAGCTCGACCTGCTGGAGGCGCTGCTCGCCGGCACGCAGACCGTGGAGGGCCTGGCCGTCGACACCGAGCTGCGCTGGACGTTCGTGCAGCGGCTGGCGGCGGTGGGCCGGTTCGACGAGGCGGAGATCGCCGCCGAGTACGAGCGGGACAGGACCGCGGCGGGCGAGCGGCACGCGGCCACCGCGCGGGCGGCCCGCCCGACGGAGGAGGCCAAGGCGGAGGCGTGGGCCTCGGTCGTCGAGTCCGACAAGCTGCCCAACGCGGTCCAGGAAGCGGTCATCGCCGGCTTCGTCCAGACCGACCAGCGGGAGCTGCTGGCGCCGTACACGGACAAGTACTTCGAGGTGCTGGCGGACGTGTGGGCGTCCCGCTCCCACGAGATGGCCCAGCAGATCGCGGTCGGCCTCTACCCGGGCATCCAGGTCTCCGGCGAGATCCTCGACAAGACGGATGCCTGGCTGGCCTCCGCCGAGCCGGGCGCGGCCCTGCGCCGCCTGGTCTCGGAGTCCCGCGCGGGCGTGGAACGCGCCCTGCGGGCACAGGCGGCGGACGCGGCGGCGACGTCGGCGTAACGCGGTCCTGACAGCGAGAAGGGGCGTCCGGCTTCCCGGCCGGGCGCCCCTTCCGTCATGTCACGGGCCGGACCGGCACGCCCGCCCCGGCGGCCTCCCAGGCCGCCTCGACCATCCGGAAGATGTCGTCCACCGCGGTCTCCGGGTCGTCCGCCTCGCGGGCCAGCGCGAAGGCGTCGACCACGAACCGGGCGAGCGCCCGGCAGGCGGTGGCGCCGCGCGGCGCGCCCGGTTCCGCGGCGAGCGCGGCCGCCAGCGTCTCCGCGTGCCGCAGCCGCATGGAGCCCTCGTACTCCCGGAGCGCGGGCGAGGCGTCGATCATCCGCCACACGGGGGCGGCCTCGTCGGCCAGGCAGTGGCGCACCAGGGCGTGCATCTCCTGGCGCAGGGCGGGCACGAGCGGCGCGCCGGGCGCGCGGTCGGTCACCGCGCGGGCGAGACGCCGCTCGACGTCCGCGTCCCGCTCGAACACGAGGGCCTCTTTGGCGGCGAAGTGGGAGAAGACGGTGGTCACGGCCACGTCGGCCTCGGCCGCCACGTCCCGGATGCCCACCGCGTCGTACCCGCGCTCCAGGAAGAGCCGCAGGGCGGTATCGGCGATCTTCTGACGCGTGGCGGCCTTCTTGCGCTCTCGACGTCCGGACGGCGGTTGCTCAGACATGACCAGGACGCTAGCAGATACAAAACCCTAACGACTCCAACAACCTAACGGTTAGTGTTACGGTCGTCGGCATGAAGAAAGTGAGCTACGCCGAGTTCGGCGGCCCCGACGTCCTTCGTCTCATCGACGCCGAGAAGCCCCACGCGGGCCCGGGAGAGATACGCATCGCCGTGCGCGCGGCCGGGGTGAACCCCGTCGACTGGAGGATCCGGGAGGGTCAGATGCGTCCGGTCCTCCCGGCGTCACTGCCCGCGGGCGTCGGACTGGACGCGGCAGGCGTGGTGGACGAGGTCGGCGAGGGCGTCACGGATGTGGCGGTCGGTGACCGCGTCTTCGGCGAAGGCGCCGACACCTACGCGGAGTTCGCGGTGCTGCGCGCCTGGGCCCGGATGCCCGAGGGCCTCTCCTTCGAGGAGGCGGCCGGCTATCCGTCCGTCATGGAGACGGCCCTGCGCATCCTGCGCGAGTGCGGTGTCCGCCCCGGACAGACCCTGCTGGTCAGCGGCGCGTCGGGCGGGGTCGGCTCGGCGGTGCTGCAGATCGCCCGCGACCGCGGCATCACGGTGGTCGGCACGGCCGGGGCGGCCAACCTGGCCTACCTGCGCGGCCTCGGCGCGCACGCCACGACGTACGCCGAGGGCTGGCCGGAGCGGGTGCGGGCGTTCGCCTCGGTCGACGCGGCCCTCGACCTGGCCGGCGCAGGCGTCCTGCGCGAGTTGGTGGAGCTGACCGGGGACCCGGCCACGGTGGTGTCCATCGCGGACCCCGGCGCCCCCGAGCTGGGCGTCCGCTTCTCCAACGTCGCGGGCAGCGTCCCGGACGCCCTGAAGGAGACGGTCCGCCTCCTCGAACAGGGCACGCTCCACATCCCGGTGGAGAAGACCTACTCCCTCGCGGAGGCGGCCGCCGCCCACGCCGACAGCCGGGCGGGGCACACGAGGGGGCGGCGGGTGATCGTGATCTGACCGCGCGGCCGGCCCGGCGACGCTACACCAGCCCGCCCGACCGCTTCAGGGCGTCCACGAACGCGGCGAACACCGGGGCGGGCACGGTGAGGGTGCCGCGGGGCGGCGCCATGGAGAGGCTCATGATGCGGATCAGTTGTGCCCTCGCCTGCGCCCGGCTTCTCGCCGGACCCCGACCGCGAGGACGGACGCGGGCCGGCGCTGGTGCGGGCCTGTGCCGATGTGTGGGGCTGGCAGCCGCTCGCCAGGGAGGGCGACAGGGGCAAGGTCGTGTGGTGCGAGCTGGCATCGGGTCGGTCCGGCTGACGACCGCCTCAGCTGGCCCGCCACCGTCGCGCCGAAGGCGAGGGCCATCCCGCCGAGTTGGCAAGCCGTCAGGCTCTCGCCCAGGGCCGCCCAGCCGAGCACCGCCGCCGTCAGCGGGGACAGCGGGCCGAGGAGCGTGGCCTGGGTCGCGGTGAGGCGGCCGATGCCGCGGAACCACAGGCAGTACGCGATGGCCGTGTTGACCAGGGCCAGGTAGGCGTAACCTCCGGCCGCGCCGGCGTCCAGGGCGGGCGGGGCGCCCTCGGCCAGGATGGCGAGCGGGGCGATCAGCAGGCCGCCCGCGGTCAGTTGCCAGGCCGTGAGGGCGAGGGGGCCGACGCCCTCGGGGCGGCCCCACTTCTGCGTCAGCACCGTGCCCGCGGCCATCGACGCCGTGGACGCGAACGCCGCCGCCACGCCCAGCGCGTCCAGCGCCCCCGCCGCCTTCAGCACCACCATGCTCACGCCGAGCGCGGCGACGGTCCCGGCAAGGACGTCCCGGAGCGCGGGCCGACGCCGCAGCAGCAGCGCGGACAGCCCCAGCACCAGCAGCGGGCCCACCGAGCCGACGACCGCCGCGAGCCCGCCCGGCAGCCGGTACGCGGAGAGGAACAGCAGGGGGAAGAAGGCGCCGATGTTCAGCGCGCCCAGCACCGCCGCCTTCCACCACCAGACGCCGCGCGGCAGCGCCCGGGCGACGGCGAGGAGCAGCAGTCCTGCGGGCAGGGCGCGGACCAGGGCCGTGAACAGGGGGCGCTCCGGCGGCAGGAACTCGGTGGTGACGACGTAGGTGGTGCCCCAGGAAACGGGGGCGAGGGCGGTGAGCGCGACGACGGCGGCGCGGTGATGCGCGGACATGGACACCCCTTCCGGCGAGTGAGCCATAAGTAGCTTAGCCCTAAGCTACTTATCTGCAAGCTACTTTCTTGCGGGTATCCCCTGCCACGCGGATACTCCCCGCTATGAGTGCACGCCCCGAGCCGCGCCGCGCGGACCCCGTCGACGCGATCATCGAGCAGTGGGCCCGGGTGCGGCCCGACCTGGACACCGCCGGGATGGAGGTCTTCGGGCGCGTCTACCGGCTCGCGCGCGCCATGGGCGACCGCCACGAGCAGGTGTACGCGCCGTTCGGGATCTCCCGGGGCGAGTTCGACGTCCTCGCCACCCTGCGCCGCGCCGGGGAGCCGTACACCCTCTCGCCCCGGCAGCTCTCGGCCACGCTGATGCTCACCACCGGCGGGATGACGGGCCGTCTCGACAAACTGGAGCGCGCGGGACTGCTGCGCCGCTCCCCCGACCCGCACGACCGGCGCGGACTCCAGGTCACGCTGACCGAGGAGGGGCTGCGGCTGATCGACGAGGCGGTCGTCGCGGGCGTCGCCGAGCAGTCGCGGGCGCTGGCCGCCCTGGGTCCGGAGCGGGCGGCGCAGCTCGCGGATCTGTTGCGGGAGCTGCTGCTCGCCACCGAGCGCTAGATCCGCGTGACACGCCGAAGGGCGCCGGCGGGGTGCCGGCGCCCTTCGGGGAAGCGCGTGCGGACCGCTCGGGCGAGCGGGCCCGGGGTCAGGCCTTGGCGTCCGCCTCGGTCCGGATGTTGGAGCTCGTCGGGTCCTTCTTCTGGTGGGACTTGTCGAGCACCATCACCAGACCGGCGATGGCCACGAAGAGCCCGATCGGGAGCAGGACATAGAGGCCCAGCGTCTCGATGACGCTCAGGCCCGTGCCGGGGTCGTCGCCGTCGTCGCGGTTGAGCGCGAGCGCGGGGGACGACATGAGCAGCATCATCAGCGTCGTACCGGCTGCCAGGGCGCCGGCGCGCAGGGCGTTCTTCTTGTCCACGGTCCCCAAAGTATCGAACGCGGTCGGGGGCCGCGCGCCCGGGGTGTCGTACGGGCGCGCGGGCCGGTCAGGGGCCGGGCGCGGGGCGGTCAGGGGCCGGGCGGGCGTCGGCGCGCAGCACGTCCACCAGGGCCCGCAGCCGGGGGGACGCGGCCAGGTCCTCCAGGGTCACCGGGCGCCCCCCGGCGTCGGCGACGGGCAGCCGCCAGTTCGGGTACTGGTCCCAGGTGCCGGGCAGGTTCTGCGGGCGCCGGTCCCCGACCCCGTCCGGCAGCCACACCCCGACCATGCGGGCGGGCGTGCGCAGCAGGTAGCGGTACACCGCCTGGATCCCCGTCTCCTCCCGGGAGGCGTCCGTGCCGCCCTCGCCCGTCCCGGGCAGGAGCCCCAGTCCCTCCAGAAGCTCCAGCCACTCCCCCACGTCCGCCGCGGCCTCCGCCCGCTCCTCGGCGAGGGGCCGGGTGAGCAGGCCCAGCCGGTCGCGCAGCTCCACGTGCTCGCCGGTGAGGCGGGCGGCGGTGGATGGCAGGTCGTGGGTGGTGGCCGTGGCCAGGCAGTCGGCGCGCCAGCGCTCCGGCGGCAGCGGGCGGCGGTCGCCCGCCCAGTCCCGTTCGAACCACAGCACCGACGTGCCGTACACCCCCCGGTCGCGCAGCGCCTCGCGCACGCCCGGCTCGACCGTCCCGAGGTCCTCGCCGATCACCAGGGCCCCGGCGCGGGACGCCTCCAGGACGAGCACGGCGAGCATGGCCTCGGCGTCGTAGCGGACGTACGTCCCCTCGGTGGGCGGGCGGCCCTCGGGCACCCACCAGAGCCGGAACAGGCCCATCACATGGTCGATGCGCAGGGCGCCCGCGTACCGGAACAGGCCCCGCAGCAGGTCGCGGAAGGGCGCGTACCCGCTCTCGGCGAGACGGTCGGGGCGCCAGGGCGGCAGCCCCCAGTCCTGGCCGCGCGCGTTGAAGGCGTCCGGGGGCGCGCCGACGGACATGCCGTGCGCGAAGTGGTCCTGCTGCGCCCAGGCGTCCGCGCCGGTGGGATGCACGCCGACTGCCAGGTCGTGCACGATCCCCACCGGCATCCCGGCCTCCCGCGCGGCCCGCTGGGCGGCGGTGAGCTGGGCGTCGGTGAGCCAGACGAGCCAGGAGTGGAAGTCGACGCGGTCCCGCAGCTCCTCGCGGGCGCGGGCGGTCTCCGCCGAGCGGGGGTCGCGCAGCGCGGCGGGCCAGCGGCGCCAGTCGGGGCCGTGCGCCTCGGCGAGCGCGTACCAGGTGGCGTGGTCCTCGAGGGCCTGCCCCTGCTCGGCGCGGAAGGCGCGCAGGGCGGCGGCGCGGCCGGGGCCGAGCGGAACCGTCCGCACCAGTTCGAGCGCTTCCCGCTTGGCCTCCCAGACGGCGTCCCGGTCGATCAGCTCCCCCTTGCCGAGCACCGCCTCGCGCAGCCGCGCCGCCCGCTCCAGCAGGGCGTGCAGCCGCTCGCGGTCCTCGACGTGGGGGAACTCGGGCACGGCCTCGACCCGCAGGTGCACGGGGTCGGGGAAGCGGCGCGAGGAGGGACGGTACGGGGACGGGTCGGTCGGGGGGCCGGGGACGGCCGCGTGCAGCGGGTTCACCTGCACGAACCCGGCGCCCAGCGCGCGTCCGGCCCACCCGGCCAGCTCACCGAGGTCGGCGAGGTCGCCCATGCCCCAGGAGCGGCGGGAGAGCAGGGAGTACAGCTGCACCAGCAGCCCGTACGAGCGGCCTTCGACCGCGGGCAGCCGGGGCGGTGCGACGATCAGATGGGCACGGGCGGTGCGGCCGTCGGGGGCGGTGGCGGTCAGCAGGTGCACGCCGGGCGGAAGGTCCTCGGCGGACGCGCGGGTGCCGCCGTCCTCGGTGCGGATCTCCAGCCGGGTGCCCTCGGGCAGCGCGGCCAGCGCCTCGGGCGGCCGGGCGCCCCTGCCGACGACGGTGGGCGGCAGCAGCCGCTCGGTGATCTCCTGTTCGCGCACGGCCAGGGCGGCGCGGACGGCCTCGTCGGTGGACGCGTCGACGCTGAGGGCGGCCAGCGCGCGGGTGACGGCGGCGGCCGAGGCCGGGACCGTGGTGTCGGGGGAGGGGCTGTAGGAGGTGGCGACTCCGTGCAGGGCGGCGAGCCGGGACAGCGCCTCGGAGGGGGTCCCGTCCTGCCGTGGCGCGGTCACGCTAGGGCTCCGGGCGGTACTGGGCCGGGAAGGCGTCGAGTCCCGCGGAGTCCGAGGTGTCGGAGAAGGTGTCGGACTCGCTGGTCAGCGGGGTGGCGTCGGCGAGCGGCGGTTCGCTGGTCAGGGGTTCCGCGTCGGGCAGCGGGGGTTCGCTGGTCAGGGGCGCCTCGGCGCCGGTGCCCTCGGCGCCGAGGAAGCAGTCGTGCGGGTCGCAGGCGGAGTGCTCCGCCACGGGCGCGGAGTGCTCCGCCACGGGTTTGGACAGGACCGGGGGAAAGACGTATGCCGCTGCAGCCACCAAGGGCCTCCTCGTCGAGCCGGACGTGCGGGTCATCTCGCAGCCCTACCCAGCGGACGCGAGCGCAGACGCACAAAGACGTTCAACGTGAACCTGGTCACATTCTCTTCCGTCACTCTCACTCCTCAGGGGGACAAACGCGCCACAACACCCCCTCTGATTGACACGTTCACTCCAGGAGTGGTGGGCTCGGGGCGTCTCGGTAACGGAATGGACACGGCCGCCGGTCGTAGACCGGCCGGTCCCGGGGGATCAGGAGGGGCCTCGTGCAGCTGTGGCGTGGTGGAACGGCGACCGCGCGGAGGACCGCACTCGCACTCGCCGTGCTCGCCGGATCCCTGGGCGTCGCACCCGCCGCGACGGCCGCGCCCGCACCGGATCCGTCCCGGCCGCCCGCCGCCGACCCGGCCGGGAAGGCCGAGGCGGGCGTCCCGGCGGTGTGGCCGCGCCCGCACTCCCTGCGCGCGAACGGCGCCCCGGTCCGGGTGACCGAAGAGGTCGCCCTGGTCGCGGAGCGGGCCGCGGACCCGTACGCCCTGGAGGCGCTGAAGGACGTCCTGCGGGAGGCCGGCGCGCGCCGGTTCACCGACCCCGGCGCACCGGTGCCCGAGGGGGCGCTCGTGGTGCGCGCGGACAGTGAACGCGCCTCCGCCGACCCCCGTCACGCCCTCCCGGCCGGCGGCTACACGCTCACCTCCGGCGACGGCTCCGTGACCCTGACCGGGGCGGACGGCGACGGCCTGTTCCACGCCGTGCAGACCCTGCGCCGCCTGGTCCGCCCCGACGGCACGCTCGCCGCCGCCGTCGTACGGGACTGGCCCGCCACCGCCGTGCGCGGCATCACCGAGGGCTTCTACGGCACCCCGTGGACGCACCGGCAGCGGCTCGGCCAGCTCGACTTCATGGGCCGCGCCAAGCTGAACCGGTATCTGTACGCGCCCGGCGACGACCTGTACCGGCAGGCCCGCTGGCGCGAGCCGTACCCGGCCGAGCGGCGCGCGGAGTTCCGCGAGCTGGCCGAGCGGGCCGCGCGCAACCACGTCACCCTCGGCTGGGCCGTGGCGCCCGGGCAGGCGATGTGCTTCTCCTCCGACGAGGATCTGCGGGCGCTGACCCGCAAGCTCGACGCGATGTGGGCGCTGGGCTTCCGCGCCTTCCAGGTGCAGTTCCAGGACGTCAGCTACAGCGAGTGGCACTGCGGGGCGGACGCCGACCGGTTCGGCTCCGGGCCCGAGGCGGCCGCCCGCGCCCAGGCACACGTGGCGAACGCGGTCGCCCGGCATCTGGCGCGCCGGCACCCGGACGCCCGGGCGCTGTCCCTGATGCCCACCGAGTACTACGAGGACGGCTCGACCGCGTACCGGCGGGCGCTCGCGCGGGAGCTGGACGACGGCGTCGAGGTGGCGTGGACCGGCGTCGGCGTGGTGCCCCGCACCATCACCGGCCGTCAGCTGTCCGAGGCGCGCGAGGTGTTCGCGCACCCGCTGGTGACGATGGACAACTACCCGGTCAACGACTACGCCCCCGGGCGGCTGTTCCTGGGCCCCTACCAGGGCCGGGAGCCCGCCGTGGCCGCCGGTTCGGCCGCGCTGCTCGCCAACGCGATGGAGCAGCCCGAGGCGTCGCGCATCGCTCTCTTCACGGCCGCCGACTTCGCCTGGAACCCTCGCGAGTACCGCCCCCAGGAGTCCTGGCGTGCCGCGATCGCCGACCTGGCCGGCGGCGACGCCCGGCGTGAGAAGGCGCTGACCGCCCTCGCCCGCAACACCGCCTCCTCGGTGCTCGGCGGCACGGACGCGGCGTATCTGCGGCCGTTGCTCGCGGAGTTCTGGCGCACCCGGCCCACCGCGCGCGGCGCAGGCGACACGGCGGCGGCCGAGCGGCTGCGCGCCGCCTTCACCGACCTGCGCGACCTGCCCGGCCGGCTGTCCGGCACCTCCCTCTCCGACGAGATCACCCCCTGGACCGGGCACCTCGCCCGCTACGGCGACGCGGGCACGGCGGCGCTGGACATGCTGCGCGCCCAGCAGGCCGGCGACGCGGGGAACGCCTGGGCCGCGTACCGGCGGCTTGAGGCGCTGCGCACGGAGCTGGAGTCGGCGCGGGTCACGGTCGCGGAGGGCGTGCTGGACCCGTTCCTGAACCGGGCGCGCACCGCGTACGAGAGCTGGGCGGGCATCGCGCAGGCGCCCGCCGGGAGCGACGGCGGCACGCTGCGGCTGGAGCGGGCCCGGGTGCTGGACACGGTGACGGTGCTGACCGAGCCGGGCACCACGGGCTCCGTGGAGGTGCGTACGGAGGGCGGGGCCTGGCGGCGGCTCGGCGCGCTGGCCGCGCAGGGCGCCACCGAGCTGCGCACGGGCGAGCGGCCGGTGGACGCCGTCCGGGTCGTGGACGCGGACCCGGGGCGGGTGCGGCACGTGGTGCCGTGGTTCGCCGACGTGCCGGACGCCGTGGTGGAGCTGCCCGGCGACCGCGCCGACGCCGACATCGGCCGCACCCGCACGGTGACGGTCACCCTCGGCTCCGCCCGCCCCGAGGACGTACGGGACCGGCTGACCGCGGACGCGCCGGAGGGCGTCGACGTGCGCGTGCCGAAGCAGCTGCTGTCCGTGCCGCGCGGGACGCCGGTGCGGGTGCCGGTCGAGGTGACCGTGAAGCCGGGCACGCCCACCCGCTCCTACGACGTCCGCCTCGGCTTCGGCGGCGCGGCCCGCACGCTGACCGTGGACGCGGTGCCGCCCGTCGAGGGCCCCGACGTGGCCCGTACCGGCCGTGCGCGGTCCTCGGCCGACGAGACGCCCGACTTCCCGGCGTCGGCGGCCAACGACGGCGACGCCGGAACCCGTTGGTCGTCGCCGGCCGAGGACGACGCGTGGTGGCAGGTGGAGCTGGACCGCCCGGTGCGGCTGGGCAAGGTCGACCTGCGCTGGCAGGACGCGCACGCCTCGGCGTACCGCGTCGAGGTCTCCCCGGACGGCCGCGCCTGGCGCACGGCGGCGGAGGTCCACGACAGCCGCGGCGGCCACGAGACGGTCCGCATGGACGAGCCGGACGTCCGCCACATCCGTGTCCAGGGCGAACAGCGGGCCACGCGGTACGGGTACTCGCTGTGGTCGGTGGAGGCGTACGCGGTCGCGGACTGAGCCGGCGGCGAGCCGGAGCGCGTACGCCCCGGTGTCGTACGCGCGCCCGCACGGAGGCGTGGCGGCCTCTTCAGCGCGCCCACGCTGATCGTCTGCGTCCTCGCCCTGACCGGGGCGGGCGCTGTGTGGCCGGTGAGGGCGGCGGCCACCGCGCTCCCGCGGTGCGCGCTGCGGACGCCCCCGACGTCACCCCCGACGCGCGGGCGCATCCGTCAGGCCGAGATCCCGTCGATCCGCGCCAGCGCGTCGTCCGCCCCGTACGGCTGGAGGTACGGCAGCCAGCGCGGGTCGCGGTGGCCCGTGCCGATGATGCGCCAGGCCAGGCCCGTCGGCGGGGCGGGCTTGTGACGCAGGCGCCAGCCCAGTTCGAAGAGGTGGCGGTCGGCCTTCACGTGGTTGCAGCGGCGGCAGGACGCCACCACGTTGTCCCAGACGTGCTTGCCCCCGCGGCTGCGCGGGATGACATGGTCGACGCTGGTGGCGACGCCACCGCAGTACATGCACCGGCCCCCGTCACGGGCGAACAGCGCCCTGCGGGTGAGTGGGACGGGCCCCCGGTAGGGAACCCGCACGAAACGCTTGAGCCGGACCACGCTGGGTGCGGGGACGGTGACGGTCGCGCTGTGCAGATAGGCGCCGGTCTCCTCGAGGCAGACTGCCTTGTTCTCGAGGACGAGCACGAGCGCGCGGCGGAGCGGTACGACGCCGAGCGGCTCGTACGACGCGTTGAGGACCAGGACATGCGGCACGGACGGCCTCCTTGTACGCCGGCGGCGCGTGGCTCGCGCCGGGACGATCCGTAGTCAGTCTCCCCTCATGCCTGGTGAACGCGCCACCATGTCCCGGTAACGGGCTGGGAGTGTTTTCGACCACACCCGGATACATCCCCAGGATCATGGCCTGTTCAAGCGCAGGTGAGCGCGGTCTCTTCTTCACACATCCCGGCGTTCCGCTCACAATGCCCCGTTAGTGTGGTGGTTCCGTCCCCACCGGTGACCTGTTCGTGATCTCGCAGGTCTTGACTGACGCACCGGGGACGGTCGTGCACCTGGAGGTACCCGCCGTGTCCTTGTCCGCCGCCCTGCCGGCCGCCGACCCGTCACCGACCCCCGCGGAGTCGGGGACCCCACGGGTCCCCTCGCTGCAGGACGCCCAGGAGAGCGCCACGAGCGCGGCCGGCTGGGTCGAGGAGAACTGGTCGACGTGGCTCGCCATCGGACTGCGGGTGCTGCTCATCCTGGTGATCGCGGCGGTGCTGCGCGTGCTCGTCCGGCGGGCCATCACCAAGCTGGTCGACCGTATGTCCCGCTCCGGCCAGACGCTGGAGGGCGGCGGGCTCGGTGGCCTGCTGGTCAACGCCGAGCGCCGCCGCCAGCGGTCCATGGCGATCGGCTCGGTGCTGCGCTCCGTGGCGTCCTTCCTGATCATGGGCACGGCCGCGCTGATGGTGCTGGGCACCTTCCAGATCAACCTCGCGCCGCTCCTGGCGTCGGCCGGTGTGGCCGGTGTGGCGATCGGCTTCGGCGCCCGCAACCTGGTCACGGACTTTCTCTCCGGCGTCTTCATGATCCTGGAGGACCAGTACGGCGTGGGCGACACCGTCGACGCGGGCGTGGCCACCGGCGAGGTGATCGAGGTCGGGCTGCGGGTGACGAAGCTGCGCGGCGCCGACGGCGAGATCTGGTACGTCCGCAACGGGGAGGTCAAGCGCATCGGGAACCTCTCGCAGGGCTGGGCGACCGCCAACGTGGACGTCACGGTCCGCTCCGACGAGGACCTGGACAGGGTGAAGGCCGTACTGAGCGACGTCGCCGAGCGCACCAGCAAGGAGGAGCCCTGGAACGAGCTCCTGTGGAGCCCGGTCGAGGTGCTCGGACTGGACTCGGTGCTGCTGGACTCGATGGTGGTCCGGGTCTCCGCGAAGACGATGCCGGGCAAGTCGCTGACCGTGGAGCGGGAGCTGCGCTGGCGCATCAAGCGCGCCCTGGACGCGAACGGCATCCGTATCGTCGGCGGCGCCACGGCCACGGAGGACGCCCCGGCCCCCGACCCGACGGCCGGGATGGCCGCGCCGTCCGCGTACGCCAGCTCGGTGTCCCCGCAGTCGATGGCCGCCTCCCCGCTGCCGGGTCCGAACACCACCAAGTAGCGGCGGGACCGCCGAGGGGCGGCGGCCGGGACCTCCCGGACGCCGCCCCTCGTACCTGTCCGGGGCCGGCTCTTGACGGCCGCTCCGCGCCGGGCCTACCTTCCTACCCGTCCGACAGGAAGGTTTCCTGACAATTTCCGGTCGGCGGCCCCGGGACGGACGTCCCGTGCGCCCGCCGGGAAGCCGTGCGGCCGACGAAGGGCGGGTGGCGCACCCCGTGACAGGAGCAGCCGGCACGCCGGGCACCCCGCGCGTCCTGCGCGCCATGAACGACCGTGCCGCCCTGGACCTCCTGCTGGAGCACGGCCCGCTGTCGCGCACCCGGACGGGCAAGCTCACCGGTCTGTCCAAGCCGACCGCCGGCCAGCTCCTGGCCCGCCTGGAGGCGGCCGGGCTGGTGGTCGCCACCGGCACCACCGAGGGCCGCCCCGGCCCGGGCGCCCAGCTCTACGCCGTGAACCCGGCCGCCGCGTACGTCGCCGCGCTGGACGTGAACCCGCACCGGATCCGCGCGGCCGTCGCCGACATCACCGGCCGCACCGTCGGCCACCACGAACTGCCCGCCCCGGGCCGCCGCCGCGCCGTGCCCGTCGTCCAGCAGGTCACCGACGCCCTGGACGGCGCGGTGAAGGCGGCGGGACTGACCCGCGCGGACATCCACCGCACGGTGATCGGCACCCCCGGCGCCTTCGACCCGAACACCGGCCGGCTGCGCTACGCCTCCCACCTGCCCGGCTGGCACTCCCCCACGCTGCTGGACGAGCTGGCGGCGGCCCTGCCGATGCCGTGCGCGTACGAGAACGACGTCAATCTCGTCGCGCTCGCCGAGCGGCGGCTGGGCGCGGCCCGCGACCACGACGACTTCGTCCTGCTGTGGAACCAGGAGGGCCTGGGCGCCGCCCTGGTGCTGGGCGGCCGGCTGCACCGCGGCTTCACCGGCGGCGCCGGCGAGGTCGGCTTCCTGCCGGTGCCCGGCGCCCCGCTGGTCCGCCAGGTCACCAGGGCCAACAGCGGCGGCTTCCAGGAGCTGGCCGGCGCCCAGGCGGTGCCCCGGCTGGCCCGCGAGCTGGGCGTCGAGGACGTGCCGCGGGGCCCGTACGCCGAGGTGGCGGCGGCGCTGCTGGAGCGCGCCGCGGCCCGCCCCGACGAGGAACCGCACCGCGCGCTGCTGCGCGCCTACGCCACCCGTCTGGCGACCGGCCTGGCCTCCCTGGTCGCCGTCCTCGACCCCGCGCTCGTCGTGCTGAGCGGCACCGCCCTCACCGCGGGCGGCGAGCCGCTGCGCCATCTGATCCAGGCCGAGCTGGCGGAACTGGCCGCCTCCCGCCCGCGGCTCGCAGCGGCCGGCGTCCGTGAACACCCCGTGCTGCGCGGCGCGCTGGAGAGCGCGCTCGCGACCACCCGCGACGAGGTCTTCGACACCTCGCGCTGACCCCGCCCCCACCCTCACCGGAGCCAAGGGACAACGCGCATGAAACTCACCGTGGTCGGCGGAGGCTCGACCTACACCCCCGAACTCATCGACGGCTTCGCACGGCTGAGGGACGTCCTGCCCGTCACGGAGCTGGTCCTCACCGACCCGGCGACCGACCGCCTGGACCTGATCGGCCCGCTGTCCCGCCGTGTCTTCGCCCGTCTGGGCCACCCGGGCCGCATCACCACGACCACCGATCTGGACGCGGCGGTGGACGGCGCCGACGCGGTCCTCCTCCAGCTCCGGGTGGGCGGCCAGGCGGCCCGTCTCCAGGACGAGACATGGCCCCTCGCATGCGGCTGCGTGGGCCAGGAGACCACCGGCGCGGGCGGTTTGGCCAAGGCGCTGCGCACGGTCCCGGTCGTCCTGGACATCGCCGACCGGGTCCGCCGCGCCAACCCCGACGCGTGGATCATCGACTTCACCAATCCGGTGGGCATCGTGACCCGCGCCCTGCTCCGGGAGGGCCACAAGGCCCTGGGCCTGTGCAACGTGGCGATCGGCCTCCAACGCAAGTTCGCGGCGCTCCTCGAGGTGGACCCCTCCGAGGTCCGCCTCGACCACGTGGGCCTCAACCACCTCACGTGGGAGACGGCGGTCCACGTCGACGGCGAGGACGTCCTCCCTCGTCTGCTGGCCGCCCACGGCGACTCGATCGCGGCGGACCTCCGCCTCCCCCTCCCCCTCCTCACCACGCTGGGCGTGATCCCCTCCTACTACCTCCGCTACTTCTACGCGCACGACGAGGTGGTCCGCGAGATGCGGACGAAGCCCTCCCGGGCGGCCGAAGTGGCCCGCATGGAGAAGGAACTGCTCGCCCTCTACGCGGACCCCGCCCTCGACGAGAAGCCGGCCCTGCTGGCCGAGCGGGGCGGCGCGTACTACTCGGAGGCGGCGGTGGACCTGGCGGCGGCCCTCCTCCGCGACGCGGGCTCGCGGCACCAGGTGGTCAACACCCTCAACAACGGCACGCTCCCCTTCCTCCCCGACGACGCGGTGATCGAAGTCCCGGCAGCGGTCACCACCAAGGGCGCGGCACCGCTCCCCGTCGCACCGGTGAACCCCCTGTTCGCGGGCCTGATGGCGAACGTGACGGCGTACGAGGACCTGGCCCTGGAGGCGGCCCTGCACGGCGGCCGGGACCGCGTCTTCCGCGCCCTGCTCGCCCACCCCCTGATCGGCCAGTACGAGTACGCCGACCGCCTGACCGACGACCTGATCGCGCACAACCGGGAGCACCTCACGTGGGCCTGACCGCGGCCGTCCTCGCCGTCGACGCGGGCAACAGCAAGACGGACGTGGCGGTGGTCGCCCCCGACGGCACGGTGCTGTCCACGGCCCAAGGAGGCGGCTTCCGCCCGCCCGCGGACGGCCTGGACGAGGCGATGACCACCCTCGCCGCTCCCGTCACCGAAGCGCTGCGGACGGCAGGCGTTCCCCAGGCCGCCCACCTCTCCGCCTGCCTGGCCAACGCGGACCTCCCCGTCGAGGAAGAGCAACTCACCGAGGCCATCGCGTCCCACCGCTGGTCCTCCACGGTCACGGTCCGCAACGACACGTTCGCCGTCCTCCGCGCGGGAGTCTCCGAACCCCGGGGGGTCGCCGTGGTCTGCGGCGCGGGCATCAACTGCGTGGGCATGCGCCCCGACGGCCGTACGGCACGCTTCCCCGCCCTGGGCCGCTTCTCGGGCGACTGGGGCGGCGGCTGGGCCCTGGCCGAGGAGGCCCTGTGGCACGCGGCGCGCGCCGCGGACGGGCGGGGCGGACCGACCGCCCTGGCCACCGCCCTCCCCGCCCACTACGGCGTCCCCGACATGCCCGCCCTGATCGAGGCCCTGCACCTCCGCCGCATCCCGCCGCACCGCCGCCACGAGGCGACGCCGGTCCTCTTCGCCACGGCGGCCCAGGGCGACCGCACGGCCCGCGACGTCATCGACCGGCAGGCCGCCGAGATCGTCACGATGGCGACCGTGGCCCTCACCCGCCTGGACCTCCTCGACGAGGACACCCCGGTCCTCCTGGGAGGCAGCGTCCTGGCGGCGGACCACCCCCTCCTCACGGAGGGCATCCGCACCCGCCTCACCGCCCGTGCGCCCAAGGCCGTGCCGCACGTGGTGACGGCGCGCCCCGTCCTGGGAGCGGCCCTCCTCGGCCTGGACGACGTGTCGGCCCCGCCGGAGGCGCACGAACGCCTGCGCGCGCACTACACGTAGGGGGGCCTGCCGCGTCAGGAGGCGCGCCCGCGCACCCCGCGCAGGCGCGCCGTGCACCCTCCCCGCCGGGCGCAACCTCCCGGAACCGAACGGATTTCCCGGGCGTGTTCCTGGGCAGGGTGGGGTGCGGCGGCCGGAAATTCCGGCCGTCACACCGCAATTGGATCAAGATCGTGCCAAGGCCGGTGCGGATGTCGTGCCCGACGGCGATACTTGCCGCGGAGGATGACCATGGGGGAGGTCAGATGACACACACGCCGAACACGGGCGCGCCCCCCACGCTGCCCGCGATCCCACCCCAGCCGCCGGCCCCCGGCGCACCCGGCGGCAGGAGCACCACTCCACCCCCCACGCCCGCCTCACCCCCCTCGCCTCCCGCCCGCCGCCGCACGGCCTTCGCCGAGGGCGTCGACCGCCTCCGCCACGCCGCCACCACGGAACCCGGCCGCCTCCGTGTCATCGGCGCGGCCCTGGCCGCCCTGGTCGTCGCGTTCGGCGCGGTCACGGCCTGGCAGATGACCGACCGGGCGGCGGCCGCGGACGCCGTCCTCACCAGCAGCCAGCCCCTCACCTCCGACGCCGCGGACATCTACCGCTCCCTCGCCGACGCCAACACCGCGGCGAGCAGCGGCTTCCTCGCGGGAGGCCAGGAGTCCGCCGCCACCCGCGACCGCTACGAACGCGACATCGCGACCGCCGCCGCGAAACTGGTGAACGCCGCGGCCAACGCGGCCCCTGGCTCCCCCTCCACACAGACGATCACCAGGCTCAACCGTCTCCTCCCCGAGTACAAGGGCCTGGTCGAGCGCGCCCGCACCTACAACCGCCAGGGGTATCCCGTAGGCGGCGCCTACCTGCGCTACGCCAACGAGAAGATGCAGCAGGAGATGCTCCCGGCCGCCCAGGACCTCTACACCAAGGAGAACGAACGTCTCCGCGCGGACTACGCGGACGCGACCCCGTACCCCTGGCCGGCGATCACCCTGGGCCTGGCCACCCTCGCAGCCCTCGCCTGGGCCCAGCGCCGCACGTACCTCCGCACGAACCGCGTCCTCAACCACGGCCTGGTGACAGCGACAGCGGCCACCACCGTCGTGCTCCTCTGGCTCACGGCCGGCCACGCCCTCGCGCGCAGCCACCTCGACGACTCCTACGACCACGGCGTCCGGTCCCTCGCCGTCCTCCACGACGCCCGCATCGCCTCCCTGAAGGCCCGCGGCAACGAGAACCTCACCCTGGTCGCCCGCGGCGCGGAGACGAAGAAGGTCGGCGACCTGACCCTCGACGCCTACGACCACGACTTCACCCGCGACATCGACACCCTCGCCAAGGGCCTGGCCCACGCCCGGCGCCTCGCGGACGACGACGCCGGCTCGAAGCCGGTGACCGCGGCCGTGGGCAGCATGACGGAGTGGAAGAAGCGCCACGCGGCCGCCCGCGAGCAGGACGAGAACGGCAACTACCAGCAGGCACTGGACATGGTGATCGGCGCCCAGGGCGCCACGGGCGAGTGCTTCGACGCCGTCGACAAGAACCTGGCGACGGCGCTCGAGCACGAGGAGGCCGAGTTCGCGACGGCGGCCGGCGACGGCCGGGACGCGCTGACGGGCCTGCCGGCAGGCGCGGCGGTCCTCGCCGTGCTGGGCGCGGCGGGCGCGGTGCTGGGCATCGGCCGCAGGCTGTCGGAGTACCGATGACCGGGCGGCGGACGACGAAGCCGAAGGGGGCCATGACGATGCACACACGACACCTGCGGGCCCGCCTGAAGGGCTGGGGCGGCGTGGGCGCGATGGCAGTGGCCTGCGCCCTCGCCCTGGTGTTCGCCCTGGCCCTGACCTGCACGGGCTCGGTCGCCTCGGGGGCGGGAGCACACCAGCCGGCCGGCCACCGCACCACCCAGGCCCTGACCGCCGACACCGCCCGCGCGGCCGACGACTGCGAGGCGCCCGAGAAGCAGACCCTGCCCCCGTCCCGCGCCGACGGCCCCGCCATCACCGCGATCAAGAACCGCCCGGGCGAGAAGCGCAAGCTGATCGTCGGTGTGGACCAGAACAGCTACCGGTGGGGCTACCGGGACCCGAACAGCGGTGAAAGCGGCCGCCTCGAGGGCTTCGACATCGACCTGGTGCACCGCATCGCGGAGGACGTCCTCGGCGACCCGGACGCGGTCCAGTTCAAGGCGATCCCGACCGACCAGCGCATCCCGGCGATCCAGGACGGCCGGGTGGACCTGGTGGTCCGCACGATGACGATCAACTGCTCGCGCCTGAAGGACGTGGCGTTCTCCGCCCCGTACTTCAAGACGGGCCAGCAGGTGCTGGCGCCGAAGTCCTCCCCGGTCGAGGGGTACGACGAGACGCTCGCGCACCGCAAGGTCTGCACGGCGAAGGGCTCGACGGCGTACGCGAAGCTGGAGGAGGACCGGAGGAACGGCGACCTGCCGGCGTCGACGGACATCTCCACCACCGTGCCGAACCAGCTGGACTGCCTGGTGCGGCTCCAGCTCGGCGAGGTGGACGCGGTCGTCAACGACGGCGCCCTCGCGGCGAGCCAGGCCGCGCAGGATCCGACGGTGGAGCTCAAGGGCGAGGCGTTCACGACCGAGTACTACGGCGTGGCGATGAAGAAGGACGCGGACGACCTGGTGCGCCGGGTCAACCAGATCCTGGTGGACTTCCGGCAGGACACCGCGACCGGCTGGCAGGCCTCGTACACGACATGGCTCTCCGCCACGATGGACGACGACCCGTCCGCGTCGAGGCCCCCGGCCCCGGAGTACCTGCGCCGCGACTGACCGCCCGCGCCCCGACCCCGACCCCGATGAAAAACCCGAACCGCCCCGAGAATTCCCCCGCAGCGAGAGGTGATCGATGGCCGACACGGATCCCGCCGGGCCGGTGATGGACCGGGACGAGGTGGACCGTGCGCTGGCGCGGCTCGGCGCGGAGCACGAGGCGATCGAGACCTCGCTCCTCGCCCTGCAGGACCACGCGGGCCGACGACTGCTGGAGGGCGCCGGGCTCACCGGCGTCACCGCCGAGCGGTGGACGTCCACGGAGGCGGCGATCACGCTGCTGTGGACCTACTTCGACGCGTACACGGACGTGTTGCGCACCGCACGGGAGATCCGCGCACGCCGCCGCTGGTCCAGCCGCGAGGACCTGGCGGAGCTGACGGAGCTGCTGCGCGGCGAGCCGGTGACGGTGGCCGGCAGCGCCGCGGCGACGGCCAACGCGCCGGCCCCGCACGGCGGTCAGGCCGGTCCGGGCGTGCTCAGCGAGCGCTGGTCCCTCTCCGCCCTCGTCGACCGGATGAACGAGCTGTACGCGTCCTCGCTGGACATGGTGGTGGCCGCGGACGCGGTGTGGTCGGCGCTGCCCGCCCGGATCGACCTCCTGTCGGCGGAACTCCGGCGCACGAGCAGGCTGGCGCACTCGGTCGGGGTGCGCCCGGGCGAGCATCCGGCGGGCGACGACCTGGAGCGGATCACCCGCACGCTCAAGAAGCTGCGCGAGCAGGTCGTGTCCGACCCGCTGGCGTTCTGGAGACCGGCGGAGGGCAGCTCCGCGCCGGGCGGCGGGAAGCCCGACACGACCGTCTACGACCGTGAGGCCCGCGCCCTGGAGGACGTGCGCCGCGAGATCGACGCGGTGCTGGCGGTCCGTCAGGACGCGGAGAAGCGCATCGTCCGCCTCCGCGACGTGCTCTCCCGCGCCGACCGCACCCTCGCCGAGGCGCGCACCGCGCGCGGCGAGGTGCTGGCGAAGATCGCGGCGACGGAGGTGCCGGTGGTCAGCGGCCCGCCGACGGCGCTCCAGGAGCAGCTGTCGACGGCGGCGGAGTACCGCAGGCACGCGCAGTGGCACCGGCTGTCCCCGCTGCTGGAGTCGCTGGAGCAGAAGGCGGAGGACGAACTGCTGCGCGCCCGCGAGTCGTTGACCGCGGTGACGGCGCCGCTCGCGGTGCGCGCGGAGCTGCGCGGGCGGCTGGACGCCTACAGGGCGAAGGTGACCCGGCACGGGCTGGCCGAGGACCCGCTGCTGGTGGAGCGGTACGAGAAGGCGCGCCGCATGCTGTGGAGCGCGCCGTGCGACCTGCGCGCGGCGGAGCAGGCGGTGCTGCGCTACCAGCAGGCGGTGGCCGAGCTGCTGGGCGCGGCGCCCGGAGTGCCGGGGCAGGGGACAGGCCCGGACGAGCGGAGGGGACCGGGCGCATGAGCGAACCGGGAACACAGGGGCCGGCGGCGCCCGCGCGGGAGCGGTCCGCCTGTCAGCGCCCCGACTGCGACGGCGCGTACGACGACGTCGGCGGGGGTGAGCTGTACTGCGACACGTGCGGCCTGGCGCCCGTGGTGTCGCCGACGGGCCTGGTGGTCTCGCCCCCGACGGGCATCACGGCGGGCGGCCGCGACTCGCACGGCTCGGCGGGCGCACGCTCGGGCAGCGCACGCGCGGGCGGCAACCGGAGCGGCCGCAGCTCCCGTACGTCCTCCCAGTCGTCGAAGTCCCGCCGCTCCGTGTCCGGGCGGCTGTCCCGTTCGCTGTCCGGCCGGACGGCGACGGGCCGTTCGGTGTCGGTGCGCAGTTCCGGCTCGGGCGCGGGCGGTTCGGGGCGGGGCCGGCTCGGGGTGGGGCTGGTGCAGGTGCCGCCGATCCCGCGGCCCGATCCGCGGCGGATGGTGCTGGACGACCCGGAGGTGCCGGAGCGGAAGCGGTTCTGCTCGCGGTCGGACTGCGGGGCGCCGGTGGGCCGGGCCCGCAGCGACCGGCCGGGCCGTACGGAGGGCTTCTGCACCAAGTGCGGGCACCCTTACTCGTTCGTGCCGAAGCTGCGCCCCGGTGACGTGGTGCACGGCCAGTACGAGGTGGTGGGCTGTCTGGCGCACGGCGGGCTCGGCTGGATCTACCTCGCCGTGGACCGTGCGGTGTCCGACCGCTGGGTGGTCCTCAAGGGGCTGCTCGACACGGGCGACCAGGACGCGATGGCGGCGGCCATCTCCGAGCGGCGCTTCCTCGCGGAGATCGAGCACGCCAACATCGTGCGGATCTACAACTTCGTCGAGCACCTCGACCAGCGCACCGGCTCCCTCGACGGCTACATCGTCATGGAGTACGTCGGCGGCAAGTCGCTGAAGGAGATCGCCAACGCCCGCCGCACCCCGGAGGGCCGGCGCGACCCGCTGCCGGTGGAGCAGGCGTGCGCGTACGGCATCGAGGCGCTGGAGGCGCTGGGGCATCTGCACAGCCGCAACCTGCTCTACTGCGACTTCAAGGTCGACAACGCGATCCAGACCGAGGACCAGCTGAAGCTGATCGACATGGGCGCGGTGCGGCGGACGGACGACGACGAGTCGGCCATCTACGGCACGGTCGGCTACCAGGCGCCGGAGGTCGCCGAGGCCGGCCCGTCGGTGGCGTCCGACCTGTACACGGTCGCCCGCACGCTGGCCGTCCTCACCTTCGACTTCCAGGGCTACACCAACGTCTACGCGGACTTCCTGCCGGACCCGGACACCATCGAGGTGTTCCGCCAGTACGAGTCCTTCTACCGGCTGCTCGTGCGGGCCACGGACCCGGACCCGGCGCGCCGGTTCGCCTCCGCGCAGGAGATGGCCGAGCAGCTCACGGGCGTGCTGCGGGAGGTCGTCTCGCTCCAGTCGGGGCAGGCGCGCCCAGCGCTGTCGACGCTGTTCGGGCCCGAACTGCGCGTGACCGACACGGAGTTGTTCCCCGCACTGGACGGCGACGTGTCCCGGCTGGGCGCCCGCCGCACCCGGGGCCGCAGGGGCGCGCCCGTCCCGGCGCCCACCCTCCCCCGCTCCCCCGCCTCCCTGGTCCGGCCCGTGGACTGCCCCACGGCCGCCCTCGCGCTGCCCGTGCCGCACGTCCAGCCCACCGACCCCAACGCCGGTTTCCTCGCCGGTCTGCTGGCGTCCGCGCCCGCCGAGCTGATCCACGCGCTGGCCGCCGCTCCCGACCCGTCGACCGAGACGCGGCTGCGCGCGGTGCGGGCCCGGCTGGAGACGGGCGAGTGGGCGACCGCGCTGGAGGCGCTGGGCGCGCTGGAGACGGAGGACGCCGACGACTGGCGGGTGGTCTGGTACCGGGGCGTGGCCGCGCTCGTCACCGGCGACCACGAGGGCGCCGCGCTCGCCTTCGACGCGATCTACGACGCCTTCCCGGGCGAGATCGCGCCGAAGCTGGCGCTGGGGCTCTGCGCGGAGGTGCTGGGCCAGCTGGACAACGCGGCGGAGTACTACCGTCTGGTGTGGTCCACCGACCCGAGCTACGTCAGCGCCGCGTTCGGGCTGGCCCGGGTGCGGCTGGCGGCCGGCGACCGGCACGGCGCCGTACGGACGCTGGAGTCGGTGCCGGAGTCCTCCATCCACTACACCGCCGCCCGGGTGGCGGCGGTCCGGGCGCGGCTGCGGGGGCGCGCGGTCACCGCGGCCGACGCGCCGTTCCTGGACGATCTGACCGCCGCCGCGGGGCAGGTCGAGGCGCTGGAGTCGTACGGTCTGGACCCGGCGCGCCGCGAGCTGTTGGCGGCGGAGGTCCTCGGTTGCGGACTGGACTGGGTACTCTCCGGGGGCCAGGGTTCCGCTCCTCCCGCCGCCGGGGGGCGGACGCTGCTCGGCAGCGGCCTGGACGAGCGTGGGCTGCGCTTCGGCCTGGAGCGCTCGTACCGCACGCTGGCCCGGCTGGCGCGCAGCGGCGAGGAGAGGATCGACCTGGTGGAACGTGCCAATCGTTACCGCCCCCGGACGTGGGTGTAGTTGATGTCGCAGATGCCCCAGCAGGCCGCGCTGTCGAAATGCCCGAGCTGCGAGGAGCCCCTCGAGTCGGGTGATCGTTTCTGCGGCGCGTGCGGATACGACTTGTCGGTCGTCCCGGCACGGCCGGCGGACGAACCGACGATCGCGATGAACGGCACGGTGCCGCCCCAGGCGGCCGTCCCGCCCGCCTGGCCCCCACCCCCCGCGGGCGCGGTACCCCCACGCCCGGCCACCCCGCCCCCGGGCCCACCGTCCCCCGGCCCGTACACGGCCCCCGGCGCGAACGCCGCCGTGCCCGGCCCGCACTCCCCGGCCCCGGGGACCGCAGCCCCTGCCGGGCCCCCGGCGACCGCGGTCCCGCACGCCGCACCCGGCGGCGACGCCGGACATCGGACGACACCCGCCCCGCACACAGCCGCGGGCGCCTCGGCGCCCGGCGCGAACCCCGCCGTGCCCGGCCCGCACGCCGCGTCCGGCGGACACGCGACGGGCGTCGGCCCCCCGCACCCGACGGCGCCCCACGCCCCCACCGCGCACGCGAGCAACGCCACGCCCGGCACCGGGTCGCCCGGCGCCCCCGCACACCCGGCGGCAGCCGACCCGCACCCCCCGGCGCCCAGCGCCCACACCGCCCCAGCGGGTGACGCCGCGTCGGCCGACCGGTCCGCCCCCTCCCCGGGCGCGCCCGCGCAGGCCGGCGCCGCCCCGACGGGCGCTCAGGGAGCGCCCGTTCGAGGACAGCCCGCGGCGTCGGCCGCGCCCCCCGCCGGGGTGCGGCTCGACCGGCGGGCGCCGGCCGAGGGCGCCGGCGGCGGGGACGACTATCCCCTCCAGGCGCCCGACCCCCGCGTCGCGGCCGAGCCCGCCGCCGTGTGCGTGGCGTGCCGAGCCGGGCGGGTGGACGACGACGGATACTGCGAGAACTGCGGCCACGCCCAGCCGCGCGAACGGGACCACATGGAACAGGAATGCGGCCCCGTCGCCGCGGTCAGCGACCGCGGTCTGCGGCACCACCGCAACGAGGACGCCTTCGCCGTCGGCACGACCGCGCTGCCCGACGGCTCCCCCGTCTCCGTGGCGGTCGTCTGCGACGGCGTCTCCTCGGCGACCCGCCCCGACGAGGCGTCACTCGCCGCCTCCCGCGCGGCGAACGCGTCCCTGCTCGACGCGCTGCCGCGCGGCACGCACCCCCAGCAGGCGATGCACGAGGCGATCCTCGCCGCCTCCGAGGCGGTCAACGCGCTGGCGGGCGAGCAGCCCGCGGAGGCCGACGAGCACGCCCCGCAGCAGAACGCGCCCGCGTGCACGATCGTCGGCGCGGTGGTGACCGCGGGCCTGCTGGTCGTCGGCTGGGTCGGCGACAGCCGGGCGTACTGGATCCCGGTGGACCGTTCCCCGGCGGTGCGGCTGACCGAGGACGACTCGTGGGCCGCGCAGATGGTCGCCGCGGGGCTGATGGGCGAGGCCGAGGCGTACGCCGACCACCGCGCGCACGCGATCACCGGCTGGCTGGGCGCGGACGCCTATGAACTGGAGCCGCACACCGCGGCGTTCAAGCCGGACCGTCCCGGTGTGGTCGTGGTCTGCACGGACGGCCTGTGGAACTACGCCGAGTCCGCGGACGAGATGGCCGAGGCGGTGCCCGCCGACGCCGCCGCGCGCCCCCTGCACGCCGCCCGCGTGCTGGTCGGCCACGCCCTCGACGGCGGCGGCCACGACAACGTAACAGTGGCGCTGGTGCCGTTCCCGGCCGTCCCGCAGGGGGCAGGATCGGCCTGAGGCCGCGACGTCGCGCGCCGGACGCGGCACACGCACGCACGCGTGTGCCGCCTGCGCGTGCCGCGTACGGCCGGCCTCGCACGGGGAAGCTTCACCGGACCGGAGGGGACCGGTCCGTGAAGACGTCGTCGCCCCGCGCCGTCGGGGCACCGGAGGGGGAGCGAACAGGCATGGCCAATTTCTCGAAATCGAACGTGCCGCAGTTCTCGGTGGACGTGTACCAGAACGAGTACCTGCCGGAGGGGGGCCGCGAGGTCAACGCGGTGGTGACGGTCACGGCGACCGGCGGCGGCACCATCGGCAGCGCGGTGGCGGCGCCGCACCTGTACTCGCCCGGCGAGGGCCCGTCGGCGGCCGTGGTCCTGATGCTCGACTGCTCGGGCTCGATGGACCACCCGCCGACGAAGATGCGCAACGCGCGGGACGCCACGGCCGCCGCGATCGACACCTTGCGCGACGGCGTGCACTTCGCGGTGGTCGCCGGCACCCATCTCGCGCGGGAGGTGTACCCGGGCGACGGCCGGCTCGCGGTGGCCGGACCGGACACCCGGGAGCAGGCCAAGCAGGCGCTGCGGAAGCTCGGCGCGGGCGGCGGCACGGCGATCGGGACCTGGCTGCGCCGCGCCGACCGCCTGCTGGCGTCGGCGGACGTGGCGATCCGGCACGGCATCCTGCTCACCGACGGCCGCAACGAGCACGAGTCGCCGGAGGACCTGAAGGCGGCGCTGGACGCCTGCGCCGGACGGTTCACGTGCGACGCCCGCGGTGTGGGCACCGACTGGGAAGTGAAAGAAGTCACAGGCATCGCCTCGGCTTTGCTCGGCACCGCCGACATCGTCGCCGACCCGGCCGGACTCGCCGCCGACTTCACGCGGATGATGGAGACGGCGATGGGCAAGGAGGTCGCGGACGTCTCGCTGCGTCTGTGGACCCCGGCCGGCGCCACCGTGGCATTCGTCAAGCAGGTCGCGCCGACGGTGGAGGAGCTGACCGGCAGGCGCACCGAGGCGGGCCCCCGCGCGGGCGACTACCCGCTCGGTTCCTGGGGTGACGAGTCCCGTGACTACCACCTCTGCGTGCGGGTGCCGCCCGCCGCCGTGGGCCGGGAGATGCTCGCGGCACGCGTCTCGCTGGTGATCCCGCACCCCGACAAAGGCGTGCAGAACCTGGGCGCGCAGGGGCTGGTGCGGGCCGTGTGGACGGACGACCTGGCCGCGTCGACGTCGATCAACCCTCAGGTCGCCCACTACACGGGCCAGGCCGAACTGGCGGATGTCATCCAGGAGGGGCTGGACCTGCGCAAAGTGGGAGATAGGGACGGAGCAACGGCCAAGCTGGGCCGTGCCGTTCAGCTCGCCCGTGCCTCCGGCAACGCCGATACTGCGAAACTGCTTGCGAAGGTGGTGGACGTCGTCGACGCCGCGACCGGTACTGTGCGACTGAAGGCGAAGGTCGAGGAGGCCGACGAGATGACACTCGAGACACGGTCGACCAAGACTGTTCGTGTAAAGAAATGATCTGCAAGTAATCGAGCCTGACCCCTCGGGGTTGGAGAAATCCGGTCGGGAACGACCGGAAAAGGAGAGGGGGAAGCGCCGACATGCCGACCTGCCCGAACGGACACCAGTCGGGTTCCGACGACTGGTGCGAGGTGTGCGGTCACCGCATGGCGGGTGCCGTGCCGCCGCCTCCTCCCCCGCCGCCGGCGCCCGGCGGCGGCTACGGCTTCCCGCCGCCCGGCGGCCCCGGTGGCCCGGGCGGCGCTCCGGGCGGTCCCGGCGGCGGCTACGGCGGCCCCGGCGCGCAGCCGGAGCTGTGCCCGCAGTGCCGCACGCCGCGTGAGGGCGGTGCGCCGTTCTGCGAGGAGTGCCGGTGGAACTTCCTCACCAACACGGCGACCTCGTACACCCCGGCCGCCCCGCGTCCGCCGGCCCCCGGTCCGGGCGGTCCCAGGGGCGGCCCCGGTGGTCCCGGCGGTCCCGGCGGCCCCTTCGGGCACCAGCCGCCCCCTCCGTCGTACGGCGGCGGTGACGGGTTCGACTACCAGAGCTCGCGTCCCTCGCAGGTGAACCGGCCCGCCGAGCCGATCCCGCCGGGCCCGCCCGGCTTCGGCGGCGAGCCCTCGCGCCCGGTCCCGCCCCCGCCCCCGCCCGGCCGCGGCAACCCGGGCGGTCCCGGCGGCCCCGGCGGCCCGAACGGCCCCGGCGCCCCGCAGGCGTTCCACTCCGGTCCCCCGGCCCCGCCCGGCTTCCCGCAGGAGACCGGCCGTCCGCCGCAGGGCGGCGGCCCGTCGTACGGCGGCGGTGACGACGACTGGGTGATCTCCCCGCCGACCGGAGGCCCGGGCGGCCCCGGCGGGCACGGCGGCCCCGGCGGACACGGCGGCCCCGGCGGACACGGCGGTCCGAACGGCCCCGGCGGGCACGGCGGTTACGGCTACCCGCAGCAGGGCGGCACCCAGGCGCCCCCCGGACCCGGCGGCTTCCCGCAGCAGCCGCGGCAGCAGCAGGGCCCGGTCACCTGGACCGCCACCATCGGTCCGGACCGCGAGTACTTCATGGCGATGATGCAGCGTTCCGGCCCCGAAGCCGCGGGCCTGAACCTGCCGGCGTACTCGCCCGAGCAGCAGCGCACGCTCACCGGCAACCAGATCACCATCGGCCGCCGCCGGCACTCCACCGGCGACACCCCCGACATCGATCTGTCCACCCCGCCGGAGGACCCGGGCGTCTCGCACCAGCACGCGGTGCTGGTGCAGCAGCCGGACGGCAGCTGGGCGGTCGTCGACCAGAACTCCACGAACGGCACGACGGTCAACGGCTCCGAGGAGCCGATCCAGCCCTTCGTCCCGGTTCCGCTGCAGGACGGCGACCGGGTCCACGTGGGCGCCTGGACGACGATCACCATCCGCCGGGGCTGAGCGCCGGCAGCGGCCAGACGTACCTCCCCGCGGGGTCGTCCAGCCAGGCCCGGCCGCCCTCGGCGTCGACGGTCAGGCCGTAGCGCTCGCGCTGCGGCCTGACCTCGCGCTCCCAGAGGCCGTACGCCTCGCGCGGGCCGAGCACCCCGGCGGTCAGCTCCAGCAGGAACTGGAACAGGTCGCTGCGGCGGGCCGCGGGCGGCAGCCCTTCCAGGTCCGGCGGCTCCGGCTCGGGCGGGCCCGCGCCCCGCAGCGGCACGAAGTAGGCGGGCGTGTGCAGGAAGCGCCCCTCGGCGTGGTCGGCGTCGCGCACGGTCAGGGCGATCAGCCCGGTGGCGAACGGGGCGAGGACCCTCCCGCCCGGACGGCACTGGGCGAGCCAGGCGCGCGGCACGTACGGCAGCGCGCAGGTGGCGATGATCCGGTCGTAGGGGGCGCGTTCCGGAACCCCGCGCGCCCCGTCGCCGGTGACGACGGCCGGGCGGTGCCCGGATGCCTCGAGATGGCGGCGGGCGGGCCCGGTGATCTCCGGGTCCAGGTCGACGGTGGTGACGAGTCCGTCGTCGCCGAGCCGGTGGCAGAGCAGGGCCGCGTTGTATCCGCTGCCGGTGCCGATCTCCAGCACCCGGTGGCCGTCGCCGACGCGCAGCCCGGCCAGCATCAGCGCCATGAGGGAGGGCTGGCTGCTGGAGGAGAGCAGTTCGCCGTCGCGCATCCGGATCGCGAGCGGGACGTCCTCGTACGCGCCGCGCAGCCAGCGTGCGCGCGCGGACGGAGAGGCGGACTCGCACGAGCGGCGCTCGTACCCGCCGACCACGCCCGCGTAGTAGACCGGCACGAACAGATGGCGGGGCACGGCGGCGAACGCGTCCCGCCACACCGGCTCCTCCAGGAAGGCGCCGCTCGCCCCGATCTCCCGCACCAGCGCCGCCCGCGCCGCGCGGGCGAGGTCCTCACCGGTCTCCGGACGCCCGTCCACCTCTCCACGGTAGGGCCAGGGGCGGGTCCTAGGCCTTGAGTCCTATGCCGTGGTGTCTGAGACCATGGACGGCGTGACAGAGATTCGGCGCGGCACGCTTCAGGAGCAGACCTTCTACGAGCAGGTCGGCGGGGAGGAGACCTTCCGCCGGCTCGTCCACCGTTTCTACCAAGGTGTGGCCGAGGACCCGCTGCTGCGGCCCATGTACCCGGAGGAGGACCTGGGCCCGGCCGAGGAGCGCCTCGCGCTGTTCCTCATGCAGTACTGGGGCGGTCCGACCACCTACAGCCAGAACCGGGGCCATCCGCGGCTGCGGATGCGGCACGTCCCCTTCAAGGTCGACCGGGCGGCGCACGACGCGTGGCTGAAGCACATGCGGGACGCCGTGGACGAACTGGGTCTGTCCGAGGAGCACGAGCAGACCCTGTGGAAGTACCTGACCTACGCGGCCGCCTCCATGATCAATTCCCCGGACTGACGGGCACCGGCCGGCCGGGGTCACATGGTCGTCACATTCCGAGCACGCGACTCCGCATTGCGATCACGATCAGGTCAAAAGCGGACGCAGACCGGTGCTGCCCGCCGTGTCCCTCTGACACCATCCCCGAGAGGTCTGGACAACGCGGGGGGTCGCGGTGGATGCCGCTGGGGGATCGGCGAGATTCGTGCTCGCCCGCGCGCGGGCGCACCGTCCCCTGCTCGCCGCCGCGCTGCTGGCCGTCCTGCTGACCACGACCGTCCTGGCCACCCTCACCGCCTACTCCACGGCGATCGGCGACGCGGCCCTGCGGCACGCGCTCGCGAACCCCCGTGACGCCGCCGCGACCACGCTGCTCGTCAAGGCCGAGTCGCTGCCCGAGGGCCGCCGGGCCGCCGCCGACGCCGCCGTGCGCCGGGCGGCCGAGCGGGCCTACGACGGCCTGCCGGTGACCCTGCGCACCCTGGCCCGGTCCGGCCCGTACGGCCTGCCGCCCTCCCTGCGCCCGGCGGACCGGCGCGCCGGGGGCGAGGAGGCCGACCTCACGCACATCGCGGCGCTCGACCGGACCCAGGTGCGCCTCACCGAGGGCCGGATGCCCGCCGCGCGCCCCGCAGGACCGGACATCGAGGTCGCCCTCCCCGTCGCCGCCGCCCGTGACCTGGGGCTGCGGCCCGGCGCCCGGCTCACCCTGGACAACCGGCTCAAGGGCCCTCCGGCGCGGGTGCTCGTCACCGGCCTGTACCGCCCGGCCGACACCTCCGCGCCCTACTGGCAGCTCGACGAGCTCGCAGGCCGCGGCGTCGTCACCGTCCACTTCACCACCTACGGCCCGCTGCTCGCCGACCCCGCCGCGATGAGCGGGGGCCGGGTCAGCGCGGGGCCCGTGGGCTGGCTGGCCTCGGCCGACTTCTCCGGGATGACCACCGGCCGGATCGACGCGCTGCGCACCGCCATGAAGGAGGGCGTGGCCGCGCTGCCCTCCGCGCCCGCCCTGCACGGCTCGGCGACCGCCGCCGGGAACCTGCCCGCCACCCTGGACCGCGTCGAGCGCTCCCTGTTCGTCTCCCGCTCCACGCTGCTCGTCGTGATCCTCCAGCTCGCCCTGCTCGCCGCGTGCGCCCTGCTGCTCGTGGCCCGGCTGCTGACCGCCGACCGCGCAGCGGAGACCCGGCTGCTGCGCGCCCGCGGAGCCTCCCGCGCCCGGGTGGCACGGCTCGCCGCCCTGGAGGCGCTGCTGCTGGCCGCCCCCGCGGCGCTGTGCGCGCCGCTGCTGGCGGGCCCGCTCACCCGGCTGCTCGCCGGGCGGGGCGCGCTGGCCCGGATCGGGCTGCGCCTGGACGCCTCCGTCACCTCGGTCGCCTCGCAGGGCACGGTGTGGCTGGTGTCGGTGGGGGTGGCGCTGGGCTGCGCGCTCGCCGTCACGCTCCCCGCGCTCACCACCCCGTACGCCCCCGGCCGCGCCAAGCCGCTGCCCGGACCGGTGCGGGCGGGCGGGGACCTGGGGCTGCTGGTGGTGGCCGGACTGGCGTACTGGCAGCTGAGCCGCCGGCCGGCCGGGGCCGTCGGCGAGGATCTCGGCGTCGATCCCCTGCTGGTGACCGCCCCGGCGCTGGCGCTGCTCGCCGGCACGGTGCTGACCCTGCGGCTGCTGCCGCTGCCGGCCCGGCTCGCCGAACGCCGGGCGGCCCGCAGCCGGGGGCTGTCGGGGGCGCTGGCCGGGTGGCAGCTCGGCCGCCGCCCGATGCGCGGCGCGGGTCCGGTGCTGCTGCTGGTGCTCGCCGTGGCGCTGGGCATGCTGGCGGTCGGCCAGGGCTCCTCCTGGGAGCGCTCGCAGGACGACCAGGCGGACTTCCGGGCCGGCACGCAGGTGCGCGTCCTGTCCAGCGGCACCGAGGGCCCCGGACGCGGCGCCGCCTACGCGGCCGTCCCCGGCGTCGCCTCGGCCTCCCCCGCCTTCCGTACGACCGTGGCGCTGTCCGGCGGGCGGCAGGCGACGGTGCTGGCGCTGGCCACCGAGGGGACCGCGGACACCCTGCTGATGCGCCCGGACCTGGCGGACGTGCCGGTGCGCACGGCGCTGTCCGGGCTGGCGCCGAAGGGCGGCACGGCGGGCGTACGGATACCGGCGGGCACCGCGCGGCTCGCGCTGACGGCGTCCCTGCGCGGCGCGGACGCCGCCGCCACCGCCGACGTGACCGCCACCGTGGAGGACGCCCACGGCACCCCGTACCCGCTCGTGTTCGGCGAGCTGCCCCAGGACGGGCGGCCGCACGATCTGACCGTGGACCTCGCGGCCGTCGCCGGGGGCCCGGCCGGCCCGCTCACCCTGACCGGGTTCCATGTGAACCTGCCGCAGCCGGTCGGGCCGCCCGGACGGAGCCGGCTCGCCCTCACCGCGCTGACCGCCACGGACACCGCAGACCGGGACCGCGCCCTGCCGCTGGCGGCCCGCTGGCGGCCGTCGCTCGACGGCGACGGCCCGGACACCGCCGACGACGACACCGTACGGCCGCGCATGGCCGCCGGCGCCCCCGCCACCGTCGACTTCACCGCCACGCCCCTCCCGCCCGACATGGGCTGGCTGCCCACGACGCTCACGCTCGACCTGCGCGTCCCGCAGCCGCCGGTGCCCGTGGTGGAGGGGGTGGCGACGGACCGGTACCTGGAGTCGGCCGGCGCCCGGGTCGGGCAGCGGCTGAGCGTGCAGCTCGGCGGCGGCACCGTCCCGGTGCGCATCGCCCACGCGGTGCGGGCGCTGCCCACCACCCCGTCGGGCGGGGCGGACGACGACGGCGGCGCCCTGCTGCTCGACCTGGCCTCCGTCAACCGCGCGCTCCAGGCCGGCAAGGGCGGGGCGGTGCTGCCCAACGAGTGGTGGCTGGCCACCCGGCCGGGCGCGTCCGCGCAGGCCGCGGCGGCCCTGCGGAGCCGGCCCGACATCGACCCGTCCCGGGTGGTGGTGCGCGACGAGATCGCGGCCCGGCTGCGCGACGACCCGTTCGGTGCCGGCCCCGGCAACGCCTTCGCGGCGGCGGCCTTCGCGGCGGCGGCCCTGACGGCGGTCGGCTTCGCGGTGAGCGCGGCCGGCTCGCTGCGGGAGCGGTCCGCCGAGTTCGGGGTGCTCCGCGCCCTGGGCGCCTCCCGGCGCCGGCTGGCGCGCGTGATTCTCGTCGAGCACGGGGTGCTGGTGGGGACGGCGCTCGCGGTGGGCGTGCTGCTCGGCTCGGTGCTGGCCCGGGCGGTGATCCCGCTGGTCATGCTGACCGCCGAGGCCGCCCGCCCGCTGCCCGGGGTGCTGGTGGTGCTGCCACCGCTGCGGGTGGCGGCGCTGCTGGCCGCGGTGGCGGCCGCCCCGCTCGTGATCACGGCCGTCCTGGCCCTGCGCAGGGTCGACGCGGTGTCCTCGCTGCGCGACCGGGGAGGTGAGTGAGGTGACCGTACGGCCCTCCGGGCGGACGCGGACGGCCGCCTCACGGGTGACCGCGCCCTGGGTGCGCACCCGGCTGCGGACCGCGCCGGGCGCCGCGGCGGCGCTCGCGCTGCTGGTCGCGGTGACCGCGTTCCTCGCCGCCGCGCTGCCGCCCGCGCTGGACCGGTACGACGAGGAGGCCATGCGCCGCGCGCTGGAGGCGGCGGGGCCCACCCGCACCACCGTCCAGGTCCAGACCTCGGACGCCGACATGCTCCTGAGCGACAGGCCGTGGGAGGACCTGCTGTCCCGGAAGGCGGTGGAGGGCCCGTTCGCGAAGCTGCTCGCGCTGCCGGGCCGTGCGCTGCCGCTGGACGCGGACCAGTCGTCGGCCGGGGTGCGCACCACCCGGAGCCTCAAGGCCCCCGACCCGTACCTGTCCCAGCCGGACGGCGTCGCCCCGGTGTTCCACCTCGTCGCCCAGGGCGGCGTCGCCGAGCACTCCCGGCTCAGGGAGGGCCGGCTGCCGAAGGCCCCGGAGGACGCCGGTCGCGGGGCCGCCGCCCTGGAGGCCGCCGTCACCACCGAGACGGCCGCGAAGCTGAACATCCGGGTGGGCTCGGTCGTCCACCTCCCCCGGGCGGAGGGCGACCCGCTCGCCGTGCGCGTCACCGGCCTGGTCGTGCCCCGCGAGCCGGACGGCGCGTACTGGTCCACGCTGCCCGGGCTGAGCCGGCCGGACCTCATGGTCACCCAGGGCCCGGTCCCCAGCCAGTACTGGGCCGGCACCCTGCTGGTGGCGCCGGACTCGGGACCGGCGCTGCTGAGCGTCCCGGCAGCGCCCGCGCGGTACTGGATGCTGGCCCCCGACCTCTCGGCACTTCAGGGCCGTGACCTGGAGAAGCAGGCGTCGGCCGTCGCCTCCCTGGAGGGCGGGCCGCTGCTGGAGCGGATGACCTCGGCCGTCTCGCCGTACCTGGAGGTGTCCACCGAGCTCGACGGCGTGCTCGTCGGACACCAGGAGCTGTGGTCGGCCGTCGGCCCTCTCGTCGCGGTCGCCGCCTTCGGCACCGGCACGGTCGCGGCCGTGGTCCTGTGCATGGCGGGCGGCCTCGCCGCCGAGCGGCGCCGCGCCGAGCTCACCCTGCTGCGCGCCAGAGGCGCCTCGCTCCGCGGTCTGGCGGGCCGGCTGCTGGCGGAGACGGCGGTGGTCGCCGTACCCGCCGCCGCCCTCGGCCTGCTGGCCGCCCGGCTCGCCGTCGGCGCCGGCCGGCCGGCGCAGTCCGCGGCCGCGGCGGGGGCCGTCGCTCTGACCGCCGTCCTCGCGCTGCCGCTGCGCGCCGTGGCCGTCCACCGTGCGGTGGGGGTGCACACCGGCCGCGAGGACGTCGTCCGGGCCCGCCCGTCCAAACGGCGCCTGGTCGCCGAGGTGACGCTGCTGGCCGTGGCGGTGGGCGCGGTCCTGACGCTGCGCACCCGCGGCACGTCCGCCGAGGGCGACCCCAGCGGCGACGAACTGGTGTCGCTGGCCCCCGTGCTGGTGGCGGTGATCGCCGCCCTGGTGCTGGTGCGCCTGTACCCGCTGCCGCTGCGCGGTCTGGCCCGCCCGGCGCGGCGGATGCGGGGCGTGGTCGGCCCGCTGTCGCTGGCCCGGGCGGGACGCGCGGGGGGTTCCACGGTGCTGCCGCTGCTCGCGCTGCTGACCGCGCTGACCACCGCCGCGTTCGGCGGTTCGGTCCTCACCGGGGTGACCGACGCCCGCGAGCGCGCGTCCGTGTTCGCCGTCGGCGCCGACGCGCGCGTCGACAACCTCGACGAGCGGGCGCCGGGCGTCGAGGAACGGGTCCGGCGCGCCCCAGGCGTCGAGGACGTCACCCCCGTCAAGGTGTCGTACAACGCGCTCGTCGGGAACACACGCGTGTCGCTGGCCGGGGTCGAACCGGACGCGTACGCGGCGCTGAGCGGGCGCCTGGACGTCGGCGCCTTCGACGCGGACGTGCTGAAGGCGGCCGGTGAGGACGCGGTGCCCGCGCTGGGCTCACCCGCCCTGGCCGAGCGGTTCGGCGACGCCCCGTTCCCGGTGATCCTGGAGGACGGCGACTCGTTCACCGCGCGGATCGTGGCGGTCCGCACCTGGACCCCGGTGCTCGGCGCGGACGACTTCCTGGTGGTGGACGGCTCCGCCCTGCGCGCCGGCCTCGAACCGCCCACCGGGCTGCTGGTCACCGGCGAGCACGCGGACGGGGCGGCGCTGCGGAAGGCCGCGGGCGACGACGCGCGGGTCCGGCTCCGGTCGGACGAGGTCGCCGCCACCGTCGAGTCCCCCCTGCAGACCGGCGCCGAGCGCGTCTACGCGGCCGCGGTGGCGGCGGGCGCCGGGTACGCCGCGCTCGCCCTGCTGCTGACCCTGCTGCGCGCCGCACCGGAACGCGCCGCGCTGCTGGCCCGGCTGCGCACCATGGGCCTGACCCGCGCCCAGGGCAGGCGGCTGCTGATCCTGGAGTCGCTGCCGCAGGCGCTGCTCGCGGCGGTCGGCGGCGCCCTCACCGCCTGGGCGGCGATCCGGCTGCTGGCGCCCGGCATCGACCTCACGACCATCGCCGTCTCCACCGGCGCGCCCGCGGCGGGCCGCGTCCTGCTGCACCCGGACCGGCTGTCCCTGCTGCTGCCGGCGCTGGCGGTGGTCGCCCTGACCGTCGGCATCGCGGCGGCCCAGGCCTGGTGGTCGGGGCGCAGGGGCGCGGTGCGCGAGCTGCGGGCGGGTGACGCGCGATGACCACGCCCGTGTCCGCGTCTGGCTCCGTCTCCGTGCCTGGCTCCGTCTCCGTGAGCGCCTTCGTGACGCGTCGACTTCTCCCCGCAGGAGGCCCCCGATGACCTCGGACCCGACCCTCGCCGACCTCACCGAACGCGTCGCCGCCCGCCGCGACCGGCCCGCGTACGGCCATGACGCGCTCATCACCTGTGACCGTCTGGTCCGCGTGTTCACCGCGGACGGCGTGGAGGTGCAGGCGCTCCAAGGGCTCGACCTGCTGGTGCGGGAGGGCGAGCTGATGGCGCTGGTCGGCGCCTCCGGCAGCGGCAAGTCGACCCTGATGAACATCCTGGCCGGGCTGGACACCCCCACGGCCGGCGCGGCCCGGGTGGCGGGCCGCGACCTGCTGACGATGTCCGCGCGGGACCGGCTCGCCTACCGCCGTGAGGTCGTCGGCTTCGTGTGGCAGCAGACCTCCCGCAACCTGCTGCCGTATCTGACGTCGGCGCAGAACGTGGCGCTGCCGATGCAGCTCTCCGGCCGCCGCGGCGGACGCTCCCGGTCCGCGCGCCGGGCCCGGGCCGAACGCGCGCTGGAGCTGCTGGAGCTGCTGGAGGTGGCGGACTGCCGGGACCGGCGCCCGCACGAGATGTCCGGCGGCCAGCAGCAGCGGGTCGCCATCGCCGTGGCCCTCGCGGGCGACCCTGCGGTGCTGCTCGCGGACGAACCGACCGGCGAGCTGGACTCGCACACCGGCGAGCAGATCTTCGCCGCGTTCCGCACGGCCAACGAGCGGCTCGGCACGACCGTCGTGATCGTCACCCACGACCAGGCGGTGGCGAACGAGGTCAGCCGCACGGTCGCCATCCGCGACGGCCGCACCTCCACGGAGGTGCTGCGCCGCAGCGAGGTGGACGCGGCCACCGGCGACGAGAAGGTGGTCGCCCGCGAGTACGCGATGCTCGACCGCGCCGGCCGCCTGCAGCTCCCGGCCGAGTACACCAGCGCCCTGGGCATGCGCGACCGCGTGGCCCTGGAACTGGAGCCGGACCACATCGCGGTCCGCCCGGACGACAGCGGCCGGGAGTAGCCGGGCGGGCCGTGTTTCGGGCCACCGGCGGACGGGGACGGAAGAGGCGTCTGTCGGCGTCAGCGGACGCTGAGGCCGAGCGCGCCCACGCCCGCACGCCGGACCGCGACCGACCCGTAGGGCGTCCGCAGCCGCAGCCACGCGCCGGACGAGAACAGGGTCTGGTCGTCGCCCCGCAGGAAGCCGAGCGACTGGGCGGCGTGCACCGCCCGCACGGGCAGACCGGTGTCCGCGACCGTCCGGGACCATATCTCCCGCCCGACCCGGTCGAGTTCGGCCCGCGTGCGCTGCTCGGGCGCCAACCGCTCGGTGCGGGAACGGAACTCGGCGACCGACGCGGCGACGAGCCGGCGCAGCCGCTCGGGCTCGGGCAGGCCGGGCTCGGCACGCCAGCCGCCGCGCGGCGGGAGCACCCCGGCCCACGGCGGCCCGGTGACCGCCGCCGGGACGGCCGCGGTGGCGGCGGACTCGTCCACCGACTCCAGCAGCTCACCGGCGGACACGGTCACGTCCAGGGTGACGTCGAGCCCGTTCTCGTACGGCTTGGCCAGCCGCACGGCGCGGATCGCCAGCACCTCGAACGAGGGGGGACGGCCGAAGACCGCGAGCGCCGTGCCGGCCGCCTGGAGGCGGACGGCGGCGCCGCGGTCGTAGTGCAGCAGCCGGGACAGGAAGGCCGCGAGATCCGCGGCCTCCCCCTCGTCGGCGAGGTGGAGCACCGTCATGCGGCGACGGCCTCCTCCTTGTCACCGGCGGTGGCGTCGTCCGTGTACTCCTGGAGGAACTCGCGCTCCTCCGCGGTGAGCCGCCGGGGACGCTGTGCCTCGAAGTCGAACGGCACGATCACCGTCGACGCGCGGACGTAGACCAGGTCGTCGTCCTTCACCTCGTAGGTGAGGGTGAAGGACGCCGCCCGGATCTCCGTGACCCACAGCTCGATGTCGACCGGGTGGTGCCGGTGCACGAGCTGCCGCTTGTAGTCGATCTCGTGGCGCGCCACCACGGACCCCTGCTTGAAGTCCTTCTCCGGGCGGAACAGGAAGTCGATACGGGCCTCCTCCAGATAGCGGAGGAACACCACGTTGTTGACGTGGCCGTACGCGTCCATGTCCGCCCAGCGCAGCGGGCAGCGGTAGATGTGCCGCAAGAGATCAGCCCCGGGTCAGCTTCTTGTAGGTGGCGCGGTGCGGCCGCGCCGCGTCCGGGCCGAGCCGCTCGATCTTGTTCTTCTCGTACGACTCGAAGTTGCCCTCGAACCAGAACCACTTGGAGTCGCCCTCGTAGGCCAGGATGTGCGTGGCCACGCGGTCGAGGAACCACCGGTCGTGGGAGACGACCACGGCGCAGCCGGGGAACTCCAGCAGCGCGTTCTCCAGGGAGGACAGCGTCTCGACGTCGAGGTCGTTGGTCGGCTCGTCGAGGAGCAGCAGGTTGCCGCCCTGCTTGAGGGTGAGCGCGAGGTTGAGGCGGTTGCGCTCACCGCCGGAGAGCACACCGGCCGGCTTCTGCTGGTCCGGGCCCTTGAAGCCGAACGCGGACACGTAGGCCCGGCTCGGCATCTCGACCTGTCCGACGTTGATGTAGTCGAGCTCGTCGGAGACGACCGCCCACAGCGTCTTCTTCGGGTCGATGTTCTCGCGGCTCTGGTCGACGTAGGAGATCTTGACGGTGTCGCCGACCTTGATGGACCCGGAGTCGGGCTGCTCGATCCCCTGGATCATCTTGAACAGCGTGGTCTTGCCTGCGCCGTTCGGGCCGATGATGCCGACGATGCCGTTGCGCGGGAGGGTGAAGCTGAGGTCGTCGATGAGGAGCTTGTCGCCGAAGCCCTTGGTGAGGTTGTTGACCTCGACCACGACGTTGCCCAGACGCGGGCCCGGCGGGATCTGGATCTCCTCGAAGTCCAGCTTCCGCATCTTGTCGGCCTCGGCGGCCATCTCCTCGTAGCGGGCCAGACGCGCCTTGGACTTGGCCTGCCGCCCCTTGGCGTTCGACCGCACCCACTCGAGCTCTTCCTTCAGACGCTTCTGCCGCTTGGCGTCCTTCTGGCCCTCGACCTTGAGGCGGGCGGCCTTGGTCTCCAGGTACTTGGAGTAGTTGCCCTCGTAGCCGTGCAGACGGCCGCGGTCGACCTCGCAGATCCACCCGGCGACGTTGTCGAGGAAGTACCGGTCGTGGGTCACGGCCACGACGGTGCCCTCGTACTTGGCGAGGTGCTGCTCCAGCCAGTTCACCGACTCGGCGTCGAGGTGGTTGGTCGGCTCGTCGAGCAGCAGCAGGTCGGGCTGCTCCAGCAGCAGCTTGCACAGCGCGACGCGGCGCTTCTCACCGCCGGAGAGGTTGGTGACGGCCCAGTCGCCGGGCGGGCAGCCCAGGGCGTCCATGGCCTGCTCGAGCTGGGCGTCGAGGTCCCAGGCGTTGGCGTGGTCCAGCTCCTCCTGCAGCTTGCCCATCTCTTCGAGCAGCGCGTCGGAGTAGTCGGTCGCCATCTGCTCGGCGATCTCGTTGAACCGGTCGAGCTTGCCCTTGATCTCGGCAACGCCGTCCTGCACGTTCTCCAGGACCGTCTTCGACTCGTCCAGCGGCGGCTCCTGGAGCAGGATGCCGACGGTGTAGCCGGGCGTGAGGAACGCGTCACCGTTCGAGGGCTGCTCCAGCCCCGCCATGATCTTCAGAACGGTCGACTTACCGGCGCCGTTCGGGCCGACGACGCCGATCTTCGCCCCGGGGAGGAAGTTCAGGGTGACGTCGTCGAGGATCACCTTGTCGCCGTGCGCTTTGCGCGCCTTGCGCATGGTGTAAATGAACTCAGCCAAGAGAAACCGTCCGGCAACTTGAAATCTGGCAGTGGGCAGATACACCCCATCTTGCCCGACCGCCACCCCTGGGGGGAAACCCGTATCGCCGCACCGGCCTGACCTGCGGATGCGCGGCTGCGGGGCGCGGCACGGCTGTCACTCTCGGTGACGAGGTCCCGATCACCTCCCGTAGGGTGCATGCGCATGACCGACGCTGAGATCGAGATCACCGCGGATCTGGTCCGCGATCTGCTGCGGGAGCAGCATCCGGACCTCGCGGGACTCCCCGTCCGTGAGGTGGCGGGCGGCTGGGGCAACCAGATGTGGCGTCTCGGGGACGGGTTGGCGGTGCGTATGCAGCGTATGGATCCCACCCCGCGGCTCCAGCTCAACGAGCGGCGGTGGCTGCCCGTGCTGGCCCCGCGCCTGCCGCTTCCGGTGCCGACCCCGGTGCGGTCCGGCGAACCGTCCGCCCGCTTCCCCAAGCACTGGACCGTGATGACGTGGGTTCCCGGCGAACCGCTGGACCACTCCTCGATCAGCCGCGGCGATCACGCGGCCGGCACCCTGGCGGGCTTCCTCAAGGCACTCCATGTGGAGGCGCCCGCCGACGCGCCGGTCAGCGGGGACCGCGGCGGCCACCCCAGGACGTGCACGGACGGCTTCGACCGGTTCTTCCACGCCGTCGTCCCCGGCGGCCTCGCCGACGACGTCCGGGCCGTCTGGGACGACGCCGTCGCGGCGCCCGAGTGGGAGGGGCCGCCGCTGTGGGTGCACGGCGACCTGCATCCGGCCAACGTGGTCGTCTCGGACGGGACGCTCTCGGGCGTGATCGATTTCGGTGACATGTTCGCCGGCGATCCGGCCTGGGATCTCGCGGCCGCGTGGGTCGTCCTTCCCGCGGGCACCGCCTCACGCTTCTTCGACGCCTACGGGCAGGCGGACGCGGGGACGATCCGGCGCGCCCGCGGGCTGGCCGCGCTGAAGAGTCTGTTCCTCATGCTGATGGGCCGGAACGGGGACCGGGGCCTTCCCGGCGGCAAGCCTGCGTGGGGGCCCGCGGGCCGGGCGGCGCTCGATCGCGTCCTGAGAGACTGACGCACGGCATGGACCAACTGCCGCCCTGAGGCTGTTGCGAGCGCATCGCACCTGGTCAGGACGTGTACGACGGCTGTAGCCGCAATCGAGTTCGTGTGCCACGGTGAGCCGCATGGAAGGGAAGCAGCACGCGCACCACGACCATGGCGGCCCGACGCGGACGAAGCGGCTGAAGCGGCTGAGGCACCGGCTCGCCCACCTCCTCACGCCGCACAGCCACGAGGCCGGCGCCACGGTGGACACGGCGATGGAGACCTCCCGCGAGGGCATGCGCACCCTGTGGATCTCACTGGTCGTCCTGGGTGTCACCACCGTCGTCCAGGCCGTGATCGTCGCCCTGTCCGGTTCGGTGGCCCTGCTCGGCGACACCGTCCACAACGCCGCCGACGCCCTGACCGCCGTCCCGCTGGGCATCGCCTTCCTCCTCGGCCGGCGCGCGGCCGACCGCCGCTACACCTACGGCTACGGCCGGGCCGAGGACCTGGCGGGCGTCCTCATCGTCGCCACCATCGCCGCCTCCGCCGTCCTGGCCGCCTGGACAGCCGTCGACCGCCTCCTCCACCCCCGCGACATCACGCATCTGTGGGCCGTGTCCGGCGCCGCGCTGGCCGGCTTCGCCGGCAACGAATGGGTGGCCCGCTACCGCATCCGCACCGGCCGCCGCATCGGCTCCGCGGCCCTGGTCGCCGACGGTCTGCACGCCCGCACCGACGGCTTCACCTCCCTGGCGGTCCTCCTGGGGGCGGGCGGCGCCGCACTCGGCTGGCGCGCCGCCGACCCGGTCGTCGGGCTGCTCATCACCCTCGCCATCCTGATGGTCCTCAAGGACGCCGCCCGCGAGGTGTATCGGCGTCTGATGGACTCCGTCGACCCGGAACTCGTCGCCACGGCCCACGCCACCCTGCGCGGCGTCGACGGCGTCCTCGGCACCGGGCAGGTGCGGATGCGGTGGATCGGCCACACCCTGCGCGCTGAGGCGGACATCGTCGTCGACGCGCGGCTCACCGTGGTCGAGGCCCACCGCATCGCCGTGGCCGCCGAACACGCCCTCATCCACGCCGTCCCCCGCCTGACGGCCGCCACGGTCCACACGGACCACACGGCGGTCGAGGACGACCCCCACGCCACCCTCCACCACCACGCCCCGCCCGCCCGACGACCGGCCCCGGCACCCACAGCATGAGTGCCACAGCGGAGCGTCCTCTCCTCTTCCTCGACATCGACGGGCCACTGATCCCGTTCCGTTCGCCGCAGCCTCCTGCCCCGGCGGCCTCCGACGACGACGGCAACCCCCTGCTCGCTCGGCTCGACCCTGGCATCGGCGCCCGCCTGCTCGCCCTGGGCTGCTCGCTCGTGTGGGCCACCACGTGGATGGAGGAGGCGAACGAGGTCGTCGCCCCGCGCCTCGGGCTGCCCAGGCGTCCGGTGCTGGACTTGCCGCAGGCCGACGAGCCGACCCTTCATGGCCTGCACTGGAAGACCCGCCCCCTCGTCGAGTGGGCCGGCGGCCGGCCGTTCGTCTGGGTCGACGACGAGATAGGCGCCGTCGACCGTCAGTGGGTCGCCGCCGCCCACCCCGGGCCGGCGCTCCTCCACCGCGTCGACCCGGCCAGAGGCCTCCAGGACTCCGACTTCCGCACCCTCACCGACTGGCTCGCCACCCTCGCCCGCCCGTCGTGAGACGCCGTGACGCCGTGGGGCACAAGCCCCGTGCCCGCCCGTCAGCCGTTGTCGCCGGAGGCGCCCTGCCGCCGACGGGTGAAGACCAGGCCCGCGCCGCCGAGGACGACCAGCGCTATGGCGGTGCCGGTGATCCACGGAGTGGCACCGGACGCGCCGGTCTCGGCGAGGTTGGTGTCCGTGACCGGGGCGGACAGCGGGGTGGGCGTCGGACCCGTGAGGGTCTGGGTCGTCGTCCCCGTCTCGGCGGCCCGCGTACGGCAGTCGAGCATCCCGGTGAAGCGCTGCTGGAAGCCGTCCGGCCCCTCGACGGTGAAGTCGTACGGCCGGTCCTCGTTCAGCGGGACCGTCACCGTGTGGGAGCTGCCGGCCTCCACGGTGTACTCGGCACCTGCCAGCTTGAAGGAGAACGCGGCGTCCCCCTGGTTGGCGACCGTGACGTCCACCGCGCCCGCGGCACAGTTCTCGCGGGCCGAGACCGCCGGTATCGCGCCCTCGTTCGCCCAGCCGGCGCTCGCCGTCGCGGAGACGGTCGACTCGCTGGACCCGGCCAGGATCTGCGTCTGGCTCCGGCTCTCGGAGACGAAGGCACGGCCGACCGGCACGCTCGTCGCCGCCTGCACGGTGAGCTGGGCGGTGCCCGCCTCCGCGTCCTCCGGGACCTCGAAGAACAGCTTGCTGCCGTTGCCGGCGGTGGTGACCGGCTCGCCCTTGGCGTCCACGATCCGTATGCCGGAGGTGGCGGCGTCCGCCGGCGGGGAGACCGTCACGCTCCGCGCGTCGGTGCGGACGGTGACCGGGCCGAGCCGCTCGCCCGGGCGGCCGGCGACGACCGGCGGGTCCAGGGTCAGCGACGCCTGCGGCTCCTGCGCCTTCCGCGCCTTCTTCTCGAGGTAGTCGGCGAGCTGCTCGGCCTGCGGGTCGAGCGCGTCGACGTCCACTCCGTCGGAGTGGCGCCATATCGCCACCTGGGTGCCGGCCGCCGCGTCCTGCTCGGTGAGCTGGCCCCGGACGCCCGCCTTCTTCGCGAGCGCCGCCAGGTCGTTCACCTGCGGGTAGGAGTGCTCGAGGATCCAGAGGATCCGGCCGGCGTCCTTGTTGGTGCCCAGCGAGGTGCCGCTCCAGGACGTCTCGTGGTACTTGGCGTCCTGCTGGGTGGGGGTGTGGATGTCGACGCAGTAGGTGTGCAGCATGCCGCCGCCCTCGACGGACATCTCGAACAGCCCCGCCGACACCTGCGTGTCACCGGCGGCTCCGTGGATGACGGCCGCGCCGTACGTCTTGAGCCCGTCGATCGTCGCGGCTGCTCCGTTGTACTGCGGCATCGTCCCGGGGTCGCCCGCGGAGGCCGTTCCGGCACCGGCGAGCACGGTGGTGGCGACGATCCCCGTCACCAGCGTCCCCGCCGCGAGGCGGGCCGACCCACGTCCGCGCAGGCGCCGCGCGGAGAACGAAACAGACACCGAATTCCCTTCCGAGCAGGACCCGTTACGTGGGGGGCGGTCCCACCAGCAGAATCTCCGGCCCCGGGAACCCCGGAACCATGCCCGGCATCCTAAGGAGCCGTCGGACAGCGCTTGCCGGTGATCGCGTCGGAGCCATGATCCGAATCGGAATCGTTATCGCCGGGACATCGCTGAACAGGGCTTATCGACAAATCCACGCAGGACGGTTCGCCATGGATCCGTCGATAAGCCTTGGTTTCGGACAGCCGCCGTGCCGGAGACCGCCACCCCTGATTTCACGTCACCATGGCTGCTTCCGGCCGCAGTTGGGTCGGATCACCGCTGTCGGCGCCCGTCGCCTCGCCCGTCACTCCGTCCGTCGCCCCGTCGGTCGGCGACGACAGGGCCGGGTCCGCCTCCCAGGTGGGTTCCGAGCGGTCCGGTGCGGGGTTCGACTCCGGTCGCGGCGCGCGGCGGAAGGCGGTCGTGCCGCGGGAGAGGTCGTGCCCGACGGACACCGCGTCGATGTCCGCCGACATCCAGTCGGGCTGGCCCTCCCGTGTCTCTGTGCGCACCTTCAACCGCCCCTGCACGATCACCGGTTCGCCCACCGACAGGGACGCCGCCGCGTTGGTGGCGAGCTGCCGGTTGGCCCACACCGTAAAGAAGTTGGTGTGCCCGTCCGCCCAGCTGTTCCTCTCCCGGTCCCAGTAGCGCGCGGTGACCGCGATCCGGAACCTCGCCGAGGGCCCGGAGACCGTCTCCCGGTACACGGGCCGCGTCGCCACGTTGCCCACCACGCACACCATCGTCTCGTTCATCGCGTTTCCCTCCCTGGCCCGGCACCCGCCGCTCCCGCGCCGGCGCCGGCCGGATACACGTACGGGCCCGTCCCGTACGGCTGCCGTCCGGCGCGGTGACCGCGGACCGCCTCGCGCTCCGTGGTCACCGCGCAGTCAGACTGCCTCCGCCGGGCCGGACCCCGCCGAGCCCTGTGGACCGCCCCCACCCTGTGGAAAACTCCGCCACCCGGACGAGTGGCCTGCCGGCTCCCACCCGCCCCGGCTCCCACCCGCTCCGGCTCCCACCCGCCCCGCCTCCCACCGGACCCGAAGCCCGCCTCAGCGCCCCCCGCCCCCCGCACCCACCCCCGCCACACGCCCGTACTGCTCCCGGACCTCCCGGTACCGCAGCAGCTCCGCCGCCACCGGATCCAGCACGCGGGCGCGCCCGCACCCCGCCGCCGCCTCCCGCAGCCGTCTCTCCGCCTCCAGCCCGTACCTCCGCGCCGGCCCCCGCGCGGCCATCCGGCAACTCCACTCGACGAGCGGCCCGCCGACGATCCCGATGACCATCAGCAGCACCGGCACCCCCAGGTTCGGCGCCATGACGCCGATGATCTGCCCGAGCAGCCACAGCCCGCCCATGAACTGCAGGATCGTCATGGACGCCTGGGCGAGCACGGCCACCGGCCACCACCCCGGCCGCGGCGGCCGCCCCGGCGGCAGTCCCGCCCGTACGGCCAGTTCGTCGAGGGCCTCCGGCAGCCCCTGCGACCCGCGCACCGCCGCCTCGCGCACCGCCTGCGCCCATGGCACGGGCAGTCCCGCGGAGGCCCGGTCGGCGACCGTGCGGACCGCCTGCTCCACACGCTGCCGTGCGGTGACCTCCTCGTCGGGCCGGCCGCCCAGCGGGACCCTGCCCGTGGTCGGCTCGCGCCGCGCCCGGCACCAGCGCCACAGCCGCAGCCAGGGGGTGCCGCAGGCGCGGTTGGCGTTGCGCAGCCAGGCGCGTTCGGCCGCCTCGCCCGCCGCGGTGGCCCCTACGGCGTCCGCGAGCCGGTCGGAGAACTCCTCCCGCGCCTCTTCGCTGAGCCCGGTGCGCCGGCGTGTCGCGTACGCGGGCCACAGCCGGGCGGCGGTGATGTCGACGTCGGCGGCGATCCGGCGGGCGGGCGCCCCGCGCTCGGCCACGAACCGGGCGAGCGCCTCGCGCAGGTCGCCCACGCCGTCCCCGGTGAGCGCCGACAGGGCGAGCACGGTCGTGCCGGGTTCGCCGTACTCGCCCAGCACGATGCCGTCCTCGTCGAGGAGCCGCCGCAGGTCGTCGAGGACCTGTTCGGCGGCGTCGCCGGGCAGCCGGTCGATCTGGTTGAGGACGACGAACATGACCTCCGCGTGGGCCGCCATGGGCCGCAGATAGCGCTCGTGCAGCATGGCGTCGGCGTACTTCTCCGGATCGACGACCCAGATCACCGCGTCGACCAGCCCCAGCACCCGGTCCACCTGCTCGCGGTGCTCCACTGCCGCCGAGTCGTGGTCGGGCAGGTCGACGAGGACGAGTCCGCGCAGCCGTTCGTCGGCGTCCGTCATGGCCTGGAGGGGGCGGCGGCGCAGCCGGGGCGGGATGCCGAGGCGCTCGATGAGGCTCGCCGCGCCGTCGCTCCAGCTGCACGCGATGGGGGCGGCGGTGGTGGGCCGCCGTACGCCGGTCTCGGAGATCGGCACCCCGGCCAGCGTGTTGAACAGCTGCGACTTGCCGCTGCCGGTCGCACCCGCGATGGCGACGACGGTGTGCTGCCCGGAGAGCCGGCGCCGCGCGGCGGCCTCGTCCAGCACGCGTCCCGCCTGGGAGAGGGTGCGGTTGTCGAGGCGCGCGCGGGAGAGCCCCACCAGTTCGCGCAGCGCGTCCAGACGGGAGGCGAGCTGCGGGTCGTACGACAGGGGGATCACCTTCTGCGGGGTGGAGGCGCGGGGTTCGGCCACGGCGGGCTGCTCCTCGGCCGGGCTGCCGTTCACCCGGCGCGCGATCAGCCCGTCGTCCCAGGCGCCGGCGGTGTCCGCGCGGGCGGGGCGCTCGGGCTGCTCGGTGCTTTCGAGGTGCTCGGGGTGCTCGGTGTGGTCCTGGTCAGTGACGGCGGTCACCGGTCACCTCTCCTTCTGCAGTACGGACAACGCGGCGATGAGTTCCGGCTGGGGTTCCGCGTGCACCTCGAGGGTGTCGATCGGGGCGAGCCGGCGTTCGCGTTCGGCGTGCATGATCCGGTCCACGTGGGCGACGAGGAGCCGTCCGCCGCGGTCGCGCAGGCGCAGCGCGCCGTGGGCGCCGATCCGCTCGGCGAGGGTCTCCCCGGCGGTCCGGGCGCGGCGGCCGCCGAGCAGGACCGTGGCGACGAGGGCGGCGACCGTCTCGGGTTCGGGCGCGACGCCGCGTTCCAGCTCGCGCACCTCCTCCTCGGCGAGTTCCTCCAGCTCGCGCCGCCAGCGCCGTACGGCGAGGCCGATGCGGTGCTCGACGCTCTCCGGGGTGCTGTCGCGGGCGGCCAGCTCGGGGGCGTCGGCGGCGGGCTCGCGCCGCCAGGCCTCGTCGACGCGTTCGTCGGCGGCCGCGACGGCGCACAGCAGGAGCGCGCTGAGGCTCTCCACGAGCGTGTCGAGCAGTTCGCCCGGGGTGCAGTCGAGGGGGAAGGCGCGCCACCGCTTGAGCGCGTCCCCGGCGAGCACGGCCCCGGCCTGGAGCCGCCCCCGCACCCGTGAGTGCTCACTGTCGTACGCGGTCTCCACGGCGGAGGTGAGGCGCAGCGTGGCGGCGTACTGGGCCGCGGCGGCGCCGGCCAGCTCGGGCAGCCGGGAGTTGAGCGAGTCGAGGACGCCGTACGCGGTGCGGGCCATGACGTGCTGGCGGGCGGCCGGGTCGAGCGTCTGGTGGACGAGCCAGGTGCGCAGGGCGGCGACGGCGGTGCCGGGCAGCAGCCCGCCGCCCCAGGCGGACTCGGGCAGCTCGGGCACGGTGAACCGGGGTACGTCGCCGAGCCCGGCCTTGGTGAGGAGGGCGCCGTACTGCCGTGACACCTCGGAGACCACCTGGTGCGGCACCCGGTCCAGCACCGTGACCAGGCTGACGTCGTACTCCTTGGCGGTGCGCAGCATGTGCCAGGGGACGGCGTCGGCGTAGCGCGCTGCGGTGGTGACCATGATCCAGATGTCGGCGGCGTTGATCAGCTCGGCGGCGAGGATCCGGTTGTCGGAGACCAGGGAGTCGATGTCGGGCGCGTCGAGGAGGGCGAGGCCGGGCGGCAGGGTGTCGGCGGTCTCGACGCGCAGGACGCGCGCGGGGTCCTCGCCGGGCAGCAGCAGGTCGTCGGCCGGGTCCTGGTGGTGGGGCACCCAGACGCGGGTGAGGTCGGGCAGCACCCGCATTCCGCTGAACCAGTGGTGATCCTCCGGATGGCAGACGAGCACCGGCGTCCGTGTCGTCGGCCGCAGCACCCCCGCCTCGCTGACACGCCGGCCCACGAGCGAGTTCACCAGCGTGGACTTGCCGGCTCCGGTGGAACCTCCGATGACTGCCAGCAGGGGCGCCCCGGGGTCTCTCAGCCGCGGCATCAGGTAGTCGTCCAGCTGGGCGAGCAGTTCGTCGCGGTTGGCACGCGCGCGGGCGGCCCCGGCGAGGGGCAGCGGGAAGCGTGCGGCGGCGACACGGTCGCGCAGGGCGGAGAGTGCGTCGAGCAGCTGAGGCCGTACGTCCAAGGTCACCACATGCGAAGAATGCCCAATTTCAGGGTAATTCTGAAGCATATGAGCACGTCTGCGCGCCGACAGGACACAAGCGGATGGAAGGGGCGTCTGCGACGCGGGCACAGCCGAGGCATAACGAGTGCACAACACCCGATGCGTCAGAGGCCAAAACGAGTGCACGATTCGTACCTGCCTGCGATTATCAGGACCGCTTCACCGAACCTCCACATCGAGCCACGGAGGCGAGGCGACAGGGGCAAGGATGCGGGAGCCCTATCCTTGTCTCCGGCAGCGTCAAGGACAGGCCCCCACCAGGGCACCACGACGACAGGCCACCACACCCGGCCCCCGTAGCTCAGTGGATAGAGCAGGCGCCTTCTAAGCGCTTGGCCGCAGGTTCGAGTCCTGCCGGGGGCGCAACCCGCCACCAGCCAGAACGCCCCAGAGGGGATCTCCCCTCCAGGGCGTTTCGTGGTTCTGACGGCAGCCCCGGCGGCAACGGCACATGATGAGATGGCGCCGTGAGCCGCGCCGCAGAAGAAACCAATCGCCGTATGCTCCGAGCGCGTGACGTGATGGACCGCGACTACGCGCAGCCGCTGGACGTCCCTGCCCTGGCCCGCGTCGCACACGTGTCGCAGGCCCACTTCACGCGTACCTTCCGGGCCACGTTCGGTGAGACACCGCACCGCTACCTGCAGCGTCGCCGCGTGGAACGGGCGATGTTCCTGCTGCGGGAGACCGATCGCAGCGTGACGGACATCAGTTTCGAGGTCGGTTTCAGCAGCCCGGGCACCTTCAGCCGGACGTTCCGGGACATCGTCGGCCGGTCGCCGCGGACCTACCGCAAGGAAGCGGTTGCCGTGGCGGTGCCGACGTGCTTCACGATGGCGTGGACTCGACCGCATGCCTGACCGGCGGCCGGGACAACGCCTCGTCCACTGAGCAGTTTTGGATAAGTTCTCGTCCCGGCCGATCGCTAGTGTCAATGTCATGTTCAACGCCATCACGCAGTCGCAGATATACGTCCTCGACCAGGACGAGGCCATCGACTTCTACGTCGGCAAGCTCGGCCTGGAGATCACCGCAGACCTCGACATGGGTTTCATGCGCTGGCTGACCGTCGCCGTGCCGCATCACCCCGAGCGCCAGATCCTTCTGGAGAAGCCGGGTGCGCCGGCGATGTCGGAGGAGACGGCGGAGCAGGTGCGCGAGCTGGTGACCAAGGGAGCCATGGGCGGCTGGCTCATCCTCACCACGGACGACTGCCGCAAGACCTACGAGACGCTGCTCGCAAAGGGGGTGGAATTCACCGAGGAGCCCACCGAGCGTCCGTACGGAATCGACTGCGGTCTCCGTGACCCCTTCGGCAATCGCATCCGCTTCACCCAGCCGAAGGCCTGAGGCACACAAGCACGTCGTACAGACGATGGGCCGAGGTGATCGAATCGTTGCCTCGGCGACCGCAACCCCGTATCGCACTCCCCTGTCCCCTAGTCAGCCGCTGGACACCAGCGGGCCCAGGAGAAGGGGAGGGGCAACTTGAGGACGAGAAGGGCCATGTGGAGCGCGTTCATGGCCGGCGGGGCCGCTGTCGCGTTCACGGCGGTCTCCGCGGTGCCGGCCGGGGCGGCGGAGGGAGGCGTCTCCTTCAGCAACGTCAAGGTGAACGGCGGGAAGCCGATCGTGATCGGGGTCAAGGAGGAGGTCGTGGTGCACGCGACCTACCGGATGACGACCAAGCTCAGGTACGACCCGGGGGTGGTCGTCTTCCCCTACCGCGGCGGCCTCGAGTCCGGCGACCAGCTGTGGCACGCGATCGACAGCTCCGACTGCAAGGTGGTGAACCGGGCAAAGGGGATCTGCGACTTCGAGGAGTGGCTCTACATCGACCCGCGCCACCCCGACTTCGGCAACAAGGACGCGGGCGCCTGGAAGACCGCCGGCCGGGTCTGGCTCGCCGGTGACCGGCACGACATCGACGACGTGAAGGTCCCGCTCCAGATCAAGCGGGCCACCCGTGTCACCGTCAACGCCTCGCCGGAGCCGGTCCGGAAGGGCAGGACGCTCACCGTGACCGGCAAGGTCACCCGGGCCAACTGGGACACGCACACCTATCAGGGGTACGCGGGACGCACCGTGAGCCTGCAGTTCAAGGCGGCCGGCGCCAAGGCGTACACCACCGTCAGGAAGGTGAAGTCCAACAGGACCGGTGTGCTCAGGACCACGGTGAAGGCTGCCAGGTCCGGCACCTGGCGCTGGGTCTACTACGGCAACACCACCTCCGGCGCGACGGCGTCGACCGGGGACTACGTGGTCGTCCGCTAGACGACGGCCTCTCAGCTCGCGGGTCCGGAAGGACCGCTCAGCCGACTCAAGCGCGCTGAGCGGTCCTTCCGGTCCGCTCGGTGGAGCAGGAGCGCATCGAGCCGGCGCAGCGCCGCAGGGGGCGCTCGCTCCGTGGGTGCGCTCCCCCACGCGGGCACCTACCGCCCTGTCCTGGCGGGCGAACACCCAGACCGAGCTGGCGTTTTACCCGGGATCGCCCACAATTGGGTGGTTACGCCTGAATGGTGAGTTCACTGGTAAGGATGGAACGGTTCACCATCGTTCCGCCTTTCCCGGAGCCGCTCATGCGCACTGCCGTCATCGCCGCCCAGGCCCCACCCCGTGCGGAGGGATCCTGGCCCGTTCCCTCAGAGCCCGAGCGAGCGGAGGAGCGCGAGCTGGTGTTCGGGGGGTTCCGGTACACCTGCCGGATCGTCCGCCAGGGCGCCCCGCGGACAGCGCCGTTGCTGCTGCTCGGCGGGTCCTCGCAGAACCGGTACTCCTGGCAGAGCCACGAGAAGTGGCTGGCGCCGCTGTGCACGCTGATCACGGTGGACCTTCCCGGCTACGGCAGTTCGGACTTCCTCCCGGCCTCCTACGACATCGACTTCCTCGGCGACGCGGTGCAGCACATGCTGACGGAGATCGGCGTGCCCGAGGTGAATCTCTTCGGCGGCTGCTTCGGCGAGGTCGTGGGGCTGCGGTTCGCGCAGCGCCATCCGGAGTCGGTCCGGCGCATCATCTTCGCGGCCGCGGCGAACCGGCTGCCCGAGCTCTACAGCGAGGCCGTGCCGCGGCTGACGCGGACGCTGGAGCGAGGTGATATCGAGGGTGCCGCCGACGGGCTGGTGCGGCTGTTCATGTCGAACCCGGGGGCCGGGAAGGTCCGCCGGCACGCGGCCGTGGCGCGGTTGCTCCAGCGCCAGTTCATGAACCAGACGCCGGACGACATCAGGAAGGCCGTCGAGCACAACATCCGGCTGGTGACGCACGGGTGCTACGAGCCGCTCCCGGTGCCGCGGGTGCCGGCGCTGGTGTTCACCGGGGAGTACGACACGCTGTGCACTCCGGAAATGGGGCGGGAGCTCGCGGCGACGATGCCGGGGGCGCTGTTCACCACCGTGAAGGAGGCGGACCACCTCGTCACGGTCGAGCGCCGGGAGGAGTCGGCGGACCTGATCGCCCGCTTCTGCACGGACCGTTCCGTCGAGGGACTGTCCTACTGCACCGAGGTCGGGGTGCCCTGCCCCGACCGCCCCCTCGCGCAGGTGTGACCCCCGAGAACTCAAGGCACTCCAGGCGCCAGGAAGGGCCGGGACCCCCCGTAGGGTCCCGGCCCTTCCTGGTGCCTGGCGACGAAACGTCAGACCTTCTGCCCGTCGACGGTGAGGCTGGTCCCGCAGGAGACGTCGGCGCCCTTACCGGAACAGCTCTGCCGCACGTCGTTGACGATGCGGACCTTCCCGTACGTCTTGCTGGTGACCTCGCGCTCACCGGTGTCCGTGCACAGGACGTTGCCCTGGCCGTCGTCGGAGCACTTGGCCGGGCTCTCGGCCGCGACGGCCTGGCCGCCTCCTCCGACGCCGAGGAGGACGACGCCTCCGAGAACCGCGGCCACCGCTGCCATCTTCTTGGACTTGAACATCTGCCTGTTCCTCACGCTCGGCGCCGCCTGGACCGACGGCGACGCCGCTTGTCGACACCTTGAATACCTGACTCGCCCAACGAACCGGGCAGGCCCCGGAGTCCGCGTCGCCCGATGGACGACAGGACCCCGGAGCCTGCCCGAATCACCCTGCAGTGATCACTCGCCGCCGACGGCGAAGCTGCTGGCGCACTCGATGGAGTTCGTCTCGCTGTTCTCGGCGACGCCCAGGCCGAGGATGCCGACGGCCAGGTTGACGTCATCGATCACGATGAGCCCCTTCGCCGAGTTGTCCTGGGGGCAGGCGGTCGACTGCTTGTTGTTCAGCTCCACGGCCGGGTCGTCGCCGGCGTGGCTGACGCCCGCGCCGAGGAAGCCGACGCTGCCGAGCATGGCCACAACGACCGCAGCCTTCTGGAACTTGCGCATTGCCTCTCCATTCTTCGATTGACCGGCCCGAACGGACCGGTCACTGACGGCCGCCAAATGTAGGGCGACCCTTGCGGCAATTGATAGCGAAACGCCGAATAGCGTTTGGATAGCGAAAATTCATATCGCGGCACCACCGGCACAGCGTTCTGCGTCGGACGTTCAGCCCACGACGAGGTCGCTGGCGCAGGTGAGTTCGCCCTTGCCGGTGCAGCTCTGCGACGTTTTGTTGTCGATACGGGTGCCGCTGTCCGTCTTGGTGACGCGGTATTCGCTCACCTGGACGCAGCGAAGGTTCCCCTTGTCGTCCTTCGTGCACGTCCCGGGGTTTTCGGCTCCCACGGCCTGCACCGCTCCGAACGCGAGCAGAGCGAGGCTACCCAGAACGCTCGCCGCCGTCGTCACCATCTTCTTCGACTTCACCATGCACCTTTTCTTCAACGGTCCCGAAACAACGGCCGGGTCGGGCAGGCCCGGGCCTCGAACCACGAAAGGGTGAGACCCGGGACCTGCCCTCAGCCACCCGACGGTGGTCAGCGACCGCCCAGAGCCACGCTGGAGGCACACGCGATCGAGTTGGTCTCCTTGTTCTCCGCGATGCCGAGGCCGAGGAGGGCGCCGACGCCGGCGTTGACGTCGTCGACCGCGACCAGACCCAGGGTCGAGTTGTCCTGGGGGCAGACCGTCGTCTGCTCGTTGTTGAACTCGAACTCCGGGCCCTCGCCGGCGTAGCTGACGCCGGAACCGGCGAACCCGACGGTGCCGAGCATGGCCACGACGACCGCGGCCTTCTGGAACTTACGCATTACCTCTCCGTTTCTCGCATGGGCACGATCCGTAACGGACCGGTGACCGAACGCTGTTAACGTAAGCGACGTTTGCGACTTTTGATAGCCGAAACGCCCATATGCGCGTGTTTTCTGCAAACATGCAGCTCAGAAGCGTGTCCGGTGGCATCAGACGGGCGAACGGCACGTCGCGGCTGACTCGGCATCAGGAACAAACGCGCATCAACGAGTGATCTACGGACATTCCCCGTGACCCGGGCCGCCGTCCCGCGTTGAGCGGTGCGTGCGGCGCTAGTCGTGCTGCCGCGCTTAACCAGTCAGTAAGGAGAACGTGATGTCTCACATCGCGAAGGTCGGCGCAATCGCTCTCGGCACCGGTGCCGTGGTTCTGGGCAGCGCCGGTCTGGCCTCGGCCCACTCGGGCGCCGAGGGTGCGGCGGTCCACTCGCCCGGCGTCCTGTCGGGCAACGTGATTCAGGCCCCGATCCACATCCCGGTGAACGTGTGCGGGAACACCGTGAACGTGATCGGCGCCCTGAACCCCGCCTTCGGCAACCACTGCGTCAACAAGTAACGTCGCGGCGGTCCACGATTCCACGGACGTCCGCCGTAGCGCCCAGGAGCCCCGGAGGCCTCGAGCCCCGGGGCTCCTGCGTGTCCCCGTTCCGCGGCGTGGGTTTTTCAGGACACAACTGCGGTTCCCGTAAATACAATTCGGCCCCCGGTGCTGAGCACCGGGGGCCGAGTTCCGCCGGCGTGGCGTCAGGCGTGCAGTCCCAGGTCGCCGCGCACGGGCTTGACCTCGTTCACGACGCCCGCCGCCTCCTTCGCGGTGCCCATCACCGATTCCTGGTCGGTCTCGAGCGTGTCCGAGTCCTGCAGCGGCATCAGCTCGAAGGGAACCGCGGTGCGCAGACCCGTGTCGAGGCCGGTGGACGCCAGGTCGGTGGAGTCGGCGTACGCGGGCGCCGCGACACCGGCGGCGATCAGGGACCCGGCAAGGACGGCGGCAGCCTTCAGGGACTTCATCGTGTTCCTTTCTTCGGCAACGCGAGTCGCCGGAGTGGTTCTGTCGCCCTGCACAACGATCCCCGGCCGGAGCGGAAACCGGGAAATCGAAGATTGCCGAGTCCTCATATGAATTCTATGAACTGATGGAGTGTCTGACGCTCCTGCCGTAGGTCAGGAATTCGGCGTCAGGAGCGACGTGAGCGCGGGCAGCAGGCCCGGTGACGCGGCGGGCTCGACGGGGGTCGCCGAATCCGAGGAGGCCACCGGGTCCGCGGGAGCCGGCAGCGTCGTGGCGGTCTGCGCATCGGTGCCGGCCAGCGCGGCGAGGAGCTCGTCCACCCGGGCCACCAGCGCGTCGGTCGCCGTCAGCGCCGCGTCGGCCGCCGCACCGGCCGCCGTCTCGCTCGCGTTCACGGCGGCCGTGACCTCGTCGGTGGTGCTCGTGTCGTCCGTCGTCCCGGTCGTACCGGTGTCGTCCGTCTCCGTCGTCGACGTGCTGCTGGACTCGGTGGCCGCGGTCGACGCACTGTCCGCGTCGGCCGGGTCGGACTGCGGGAGCAGGACGTTCAAGAAGTTCTCCAAGGCCTCCCGTACGGCGCCCAGGACGCTGTCCGTGGTGGCGACCGGGGTGTCGTCCTCCTCGGCCGTGGGCAGCAGTACGCCCGTCGCCGGGTTCGGGACACCGGGGAGAACCGGTGCGGCGAGGGTCGAGGAGTCGTTGACCACCGTGATGGAGGCGGACGACGGGTCGTCCGTCGCCGCCCGGGCGACCGCCTCGCGTGCCGCCGCCGCGAGCCGGCGGGCCTCCGCCGGGGGGAGTTGGCCGTCGGGGGCGGACAGGACCGCGCGGACCAGGTCGGTGACCGGGGTCAGGTCGGTGCGTGCCGTGTCGGTCTGCGGCAGCCGCGCGAGGAGCGATGCCGCCGGTTCCTGTCCGGGGTGCGAGTCGGCCGCGAGGGCGGCCGGGCCGGTGGTGGTGACCAGGAGGGCGGCGCACAGGGCGCCGAGTGCGATGCGCCGGGCCGGCAGAGCGCGCATGGAGAGTCCTTTCGCGGGGCTTCGGATCTTGAACCCACCGTCGAAGCGCCCGCGACGCCCCGCAACCGGGCGTACGCCTTTCGGTCCGGCCGGCGTCACCCTGCTGCGCGTTCCGGCAGCTGAGCCGGGGTGCGGCGGCGCGGGCGCAGCAAACCCGGCTTCACGATTTCAACACACTTGCCACCCTTAGGCGAATTTCACCGTGTTTGTCCGTTTGGTGACTAGAGTTGCGGTGCTCCGACGCACCTTCACTGGGCGGACGCATCGCACTCGTCCCCGCTGCGGTGCCGCCGCCACCCTTTTCCGAAAGGCTCCGAACGGTCATGCGCCAAACCCTGGGTCAGCTGCTTCGCCGTGCGACGGTGGGCGCCCTCGCCCTGACCGCGCTGTGGGCGCCCTGCGGCCCCACCGCCGTCGCCGCGACCGCAGCGCCCTTCGCGCCGGCTCCGGAAGCGGAGGTACTCCCCTTCGGCGAGCGCTACCGGGCCCTTCAGCACGGCAACATCGTGCGCGCGGCCAACTCCTCCGCCACCTGCCGCGCCTCGGTGTCCTCCTGCCGCTCGGTGCAGAACGGCGTGCGCCCGGGTGTGAACGGCGACTTCGACATGCACTACATCGACGTCGACGACGACCCCAACACGTACAACTCCTCCCAGGGGGAGGTGCGGCTGCCCAAGGGGTCGCGGGTGACGTACGCGCGGCTGTACTGGGGCGGCAACCTGCTCGTCGGCGAGCAGAAGCCGGCCGAGGACAACGAGCGCGTGCTGATCGCCGAACCCGGCGGCAACTACAAGGAGCTGCTCGCGGACACCGTCGTAGGGCACCGCGTGGCGGGCGGCATGGACGCCTTCCAGGCCTCCGCGGATGTGACGCGGCTGGTGCGGGACAGCGGGTCCGGGCTCTACACGGTCGCGCAGATCAACGTGGCCGGCGGACGGTCGGCGGCCGGCGCCTGGGGCGGCTGGACGCTGGTGGTGGCGTACGAGAACGACGCCGAGCCGCTGCGGCACCTGTCCGTGTGGGACGGCTTCGCCCCGCTGAGCGGTGACTCCGGCGCGACCCTCGCGCTGCGCGGCCTGCCGTTCCCGGCCGCCGCCGGGGGCCGGGCGGGCCTGGTGGCCTACAACGGCGACCGGGGCGCCGCCGGCGACTCCCTCGTCCTGGCCGCGGGCGACACCGCCACCGCGCTCGGCAACGGCGCCAACCCGGCCGACGACGTGCTGAACTCCACCATCTCCAGCCCGTCGGACGCGCCCTCCTCGCGCGTGCCCGCGTACGCCAACACCCTCGGCTACGACTCCGACGTGTTCGACCTCGGCGGGCTCCTGACGCACGCCGGTGAGCAGGCGTCCTTCCGCCTCACCTCCCAGCGGGACGCCGCGTGGGCCGGCGTGCTCTTCGCCGCCGTCGACGCCCGGCCGTGAATCCGCCGTCCCCCCTCCCGAACACCTGCGTGAGCGAGGAAGCCGTGTCCACGGACCTGACACCGCCCGGCCGCCGGCCGCGGGTCCTGCACCTCACCCAGCCCGTGGACGGAGGCGTCGCCCGCGTCGTGACCGACCTGGTGCGGGCGCAGCTCGCGGACGGCATGGACGTCGCCGCCGTCTGCCCCGACAGCCCTCTCACCACCCGGCTGCGCTCCCTCGGCGCACACGTCCGCACCTGGGAGGCGACCCGCTCGCCCGGTCCCTCGCTGGTGCGGGAGGTACGGCAACTCGCCGCCATCGTCGGTCAGGTGCGGCCGGACCTCGTGCACGCGCACAGCGCGAAGGCGGGGCTGGCCGGGCGGCTCGCCGTGCGCGGGCGCGTCCCGACCGTGTTCCAGCCGCACGCCTGGTCGTTCGAGGCGGTCGGCGGGAGCACGGCCGCGCTCGCCCTGCGCTGGGAGCGGTGGGCGGCGCGCTGGGCCTCCCGGGTGATCTGCGTGAGCGAGGCGGAGCGGGACACCGGGGTGAACGCCGGGATCCGCGGGCGGTGGACCGTCGTGCCCAACGGCATCGACCCCGAGCGTTTCCGGCCCGCGGAGGACACCGGCTCCGTCAGGGCCGAACTCGCCGCCCGGCACGACATGGCCACGGACGCGCCCCTCGTCGTCTGCGTGGGGCGCCTGTGCCGGCAGAAGGGGCAGGACGTCCTGCTGCGCGCCTGGGACGCCGTAGGGCGGCGGGTGCCGGGGGCGCGGCTCGTGCTGGTCGGCGACGGTCCCGACGGGGAGCGGCTGCGGGCCGCCGCGCCGCGCTCCGTGCTGTTCGCCGGGGCCGTGGCGGACGCGGCGCCCTGGTACCAGGCCGCCGACCTCGTCGTGCTGCCGTCCCGCTGGGAGGGGATGGCGCTGGCCCCGCTGGAGGCGATGGCCTGCGCGCGGCCCGTGGTGGTCACGGACGTCGACGGGGCCCGCGAGAGCCTGCCGCCGTCGCTGGCCGACCGCTGCCTGGTGCCGCCGGAGGACCCGCGGGCGCTCGCCCGGACCATGGCCGCGCTGCTGCTCGACCCGCCGCTGCGCGCCTCCCTCGGCGACCGGGCCCGCCGGCATGTGCTGTCCCTTCACGACGTGCGGCACACCGCGAGGGCGGTCGCCGGCGTCTACCGCGATCTGCTCGGCGCCCGGCCGGCCGTCTCCGGGGCGCAGCCGCTCCGGCCGGCCGCCGGCGGCGCCGAGGCCGACCGGACGACACAGCGCGTCGAGCACTCAGAGCACAGGGAGTCCATCCACTCGTGACCGCCGAACGTACCGTGACCTCCCCCGGTGTCGCACCGCGGGAGCACGGGTCCTCCCCCCTGTCCGTCATGCCCCCGCGCGGCTCCGGCACCGCTTCCCGGCTGCCGGCCGCGCGGCCCCCCGACCGTCCCGCCTCCCCCGTCCCCCTGCTCCTCGCGGACGGCGCGGCGGCCCTGCTCGCCTGGTGGGCGTCCGCCGGGCACTCCTTGTCGCTCCTCGCCCTGGTGGCCGGGGCGTCGCTGCTGCTGCGCCCGCGCGGCGGGCGGACTCCGGTGCCGGCGCTGCTGGACGAACTGCCCTCCGTGGGAGGGCGGGTGGCGGTGGCCTGGCTGGCCGCCGCCGCGCTGTGGGCGGCGCTGCGGCCGCAGGACGCGCTGTCCGTGGCCACCGTGCTGACCGGGTGCGCCGTGCAGGTGGCGGCGGCCGGCGGGTTGCGCGCGCTGGTGCACGGGCGGCGCCGCGCCGCGCTGCTGCGCCGCCCGCGGGCGGCCCTCGTCATCGGTCCCGCGGCGACCGCGCAGCGCGTGGCCGCCGCCGTGCTGCGCCACCCCCGCAGCGGGGTGCGGCCGGTGGGGGTCGTCGCCGTGCAGGGGGACGGGGCCGAGGGGGGCGTTCCCGTGCTGCGGACGGACCAGGAGGTCGAGCGGGCGGTCATCCAGAACGGGGTGCGGGCGGTGCTCGCCGTGGACCCGTCGGCGCGCACCGAACAGGGCGCGCTGCTGCGGTCGTTGGCCGCGTCCGGGTGCGTGGTGTGGGAGGTCGACGCCGACGGCGCGCCGTACCCGGCGCGGGAGCGGCTGGCCGGGTTCTCCTGCCGCCGGCTGGACCTCGCCCCGGTGCGCGCCGGCGGCGCGGGCAAGCGGCTGCTCGACATCCTCGTGTCGGGGACGCTGCTGCTGCTGGTCAGTCCGCTGCTGCTGGTGTGCGCGGTGACGCTGCGGCTCACCGACGGGCCCGGGGTGGTGTTCCGCCAGGAGCGCATCGGGCGGGACGGCAGACCGTTCACGCTGCTGAAGTTCCGCACCCACCGGCCGGTCGACGAGCACGAGTCGGCGACCCGGTGGAGCGTGGCCAACGAGCACGAGATGCGCCGCTTCTGCCGGATGCTGCGCCGCACCTCGCTGGACGAGCTGCTCCAGCTGTGGAACGTGCTGCGCGGCGACATGAGCCTGGTCGGGCCGCGCCCCGAACGCCCCTACTTCGTCGCCCAGTTCAGCCAGTCGTACCCGGGTTACGCGGCCCGGCACCGGATGCGCACCGGCATCACCGGGCTGGCGCAGATCCACGGGCTGCGCGGGGACACCTCGATCGAGGACCGCGCCCGGTTCGACAACGCGTACATCGACGACTGGTCGCTGTGGCAGGACGTCTGCATCCTGCTGCGCACGGCGGTCACGCTGGTCCGTCCGACGGGGAGCTGACGCCAGGTGAGCCACGTCCCCGTACTGCCTCTGCCGCGCCGGGCCGCCCGGTTGGCGCCGGTGCTGCCCCTGGTGGCGGTGGTCGCGCTGCTGGGCCTGCCGGTCGCGGGCGACGGCGCGGGACCGGCCGACGCGGTGTCCGCGCTGGCGGTGGGGTACTGCGTGATCCTGCTGCTGCGGGAGCGGCGGCGTCCGTTGTCGCCGCGCGCGGCGGTGGTGCTGGGACTGCCCGTGGCGGGGCTCGCGGTCGCCGCCATGGGCGCGGCCTCGCCGGCGGCGGGGCTCGGCGGGATGGCCCGCTATCTGCAGGTGTTCGTGCTGGTCCCGGCGGCCGTGCTGGTGCTGCTGCGCGGGCGGGCCGACTTCCGCCTGCTGGCCTGGTCGTTCGTGGGGCTGGCGCTGTGGCAGGGGGCTGTCGGCGTGCACCAGTACGTCACCGCGACCGGCGCCTCCTACCAGGGCGAGACCGTCCGCGCGGTGGGCACCTTCGGGGCGCAGGACGTGATGGGCATGGCCACGGCGGTGGCGCTCGGCGCGGTCTGCGCGACCGGTCTTGCGCTGGGCCGCACCCCGGCGTGGCAGCGGGCGGCGGCCGCCGGGTGCGCGGCCGTGCTCCTGGTGCCGCTGGCGGTGTCCTTCAGCCGGGGCGCCTGGATCGCGACCGCCCTGACCTGCGCGGTGCAGCTCGCGCTGGCGGGGCTGCGGCGGGCGCTGAAGGTGGGGGCGGCCGTGGTCGCGGCGGGGGTGATCCTCGTGGGCGGTTTCGGGGTGGGCACGGCGATGCTGCAGGAGCGGATCGACAGCATCACGCAGGTCGCCGACGCCCCCGACCAGTCCGTGGTCGACCGGTACACGCTGTGGGCGTCCGCCGTCGGCATGTGGCGCGAACAGCCGCTGACCGGGGTGGGGTTGAAGAACTTCCCCGAGTACCGCGACGGGCACGCCACGCTCGCGCTGTCCTCGGGCAGCGACATCGAGGGCGCCGGGGAGACGTACCACAAGCAGGCGCTGCTCTCCCCGCACAGCATGTATCTGCTGGTGCTCAGCGAGCAGGGGCTGCTCGGCTTCTGCACGCTCGTGGGGAGCTGGCTGGCGCTGCTGGTGTGCGCGGTGCGCGCGCTCGGGCGGGCGCGCCGCGACGGGTCCGGCCTCGACTGCGCGCTGATCGCCTGCGGCCTGCTGCTGTGGCAGCTCGTCGACTACGTGTACGGCGACATCGGCGGCCCGTCGACCGTCCTGACCGGGGTCGCCCTCGGCCTGACGGCGTGGTGGGGGCTGACGGAGCGGGCCGCCGCGGGCGCGGCCCGCCGGGACACCTTTCCCGGCCGTGTCGAGGAGGCGGTGGCCCGATGACGTCCTTCCCTCACCAGGCCACGGGCACCGCGCCCGGCCCCCGCACGGAGAGCGTCCCGTCCCGCGCGAGGGCCCGCACCGCGGACGCGCCCCGCCCGCAGGGCGACCGCCCCTCCCCCGGTGCGCAAGGGCAGGGAGAGCCGAACCCCTCCCGCCGTTTCCTCGCCCGCGCCGCGCTCCTCACCGCCGCGTTGTCCATCGCCGGGTCCCTGCTCGGACTGGTCCGGGACCAGTCGCTGGCGCGGCTGTTCGGGGCGGGCAGCGACACCGACGCGTTTCTCGTCGCGTGGACCGTGCCGGAGATGGCGGCGACGCTGCTGATCGAGGACGGGCTGGCGATCGCGCTGATCCCGGCGTTCAGCATGGCGCTGGCCCGGCGTGCGCGGGGCGTCCCCGGCGACCCGGTGCGGGAGCTGGTGCGGGCCACGCTGCCGCGGCTGTGCCTGGCGTTCGCCGCGGTGGCCGCGCTGGCCGCCGCGGGGGCGCCGTACCTGGTGGCCGTTCTCGCGCCCGGGCTGCCGGACCCCGGGCTCGCCGTGGACTGCACCCGGCTGACCGCGCTCAGCCTGCTGGCCTTCGGGCTGGCCGGGTACTGCAGTGCCGCGCTGCGGGCGCACCGCCGTTTCCTCGCCCCGGCGGCCATCTACGTCGCGTACAACACCGGGATCATCGCGACGATGTTCGCCTTCGGCGGCGAGTGGGGGGTGCGGGCGGCCGCGGCCGGGGTCGCGGTGGGCGGCTGTCTGATGGTGGCGGTGCAACTGCCGTCGCTGTGGCGGCAGTTCACGTCCCGTACGCCCGCGCCGGCCACCGCCGTCGACGGCCCGGTGGACGAGGAGCGGCCGGTGCGGCTGGCGCTGATCGCCGCCGTGCTGCTGTTCGCGCTGTGCCGCCAGTCGCAGGTGCTGGTCGAGCGGTTCCTGGCGTCGTCGCTGCCCGCGGGCGCGATCTCGCACCTCAACTACGCGCAGAAGGTCGCGCAGATCCCGATGACCCTGTCGCTGATGGTGTGCACGGTGACCTTCCCGGTGGTGGCGCGGGCGCTCGCCGACGGGGACACCGCGCGGGCCCGCGCCCGGGTGCAGCGGGATCTGGTGCTGGCGTCCTGCGTGGTGCTGCTGGGCATGTGCGCGGTGGTCGCGTGCGCCCCGCAGATGATCGGACTGCTCTTCCAGCGCGGGGCGTTCACCGCGTCCGACACCGCCGCGACGGCGGACGTGATGCGGGTGTACGCGCTCGGCCTGCTCGGCCAGACCCTGGTGGGCGCGCTGGTCCGCTGCTACTTCTCGGCGGGCCGCGCCCGCTGGTACCCGCTGGGCGTGATGGGCGTGGGCATCGTCGCCACGTCCCTGATCGGCGCGCTCGCGGTGGGCCGCTGGGGGGTCGCGGGGATCGCCGCGGCCAACGCCGCCGGCATCACCGTCACCGCCGTCCTGCTGCTGACCGGCCTGCGCGCCGCCCCCGCAGGGGACGCGCCGGGCGCCGCGGCCGGCGTCACGGTGGGCGTCCGCCGGGTCCTCGCCGACCTGGGCCGTCCGGTCCTCGCCTCCGTCCTGGCCGTCGCCGCGGGGGTGTTCGCCGCGGGCCGGTTCGCCTCGCCCGTGGCGGCGCTCGCGGCCGGCTGCCTCGCCGTCACCGCCGTCTTCGTCCCGATCGCCCTGTCCGCCCTGGGCGTGGGCGCCGCGACCGCGCGGCGCTCCGTCCGTACCGTCACACGAAGGCTCACACATGGCCGCACCCGTTGAACCCCCGCTCGCCGACCCGACCCCGGCGGCGCGCCGCCCGGCGACCGTCCCCTGGGTGGCGATGTACCACTCGGTGGGCGACTGCTCCGACGACCCGTACCGCATCACGGTCACCCCGGACCGGCTGGAGCATCAGCTGACCTGGCTGCGCCGGCGCGGGCTGCGGGGCGTGTCCGTGGCGGAGCTGCTGGACGCGCGCGCCCGCGGCGAGGGCCGGGACCTGGTGGGCCTGACCTTCGACGACGGCTACACCGACTTCCTCACCGGCGCGCTGCCTCCGCTGCGACGGTTCCGGTTCAACGCGACCCTGTTCGTGCTGCCGGGGCGGCTCGGCGGCGACAACGCCTGGGACCCGCTCGGCCCGCGCAAGCCGCTGCTGGACGCGGACGGCATCCGGCGCGCCGCCGGGGAGGGCGTGGAGATCGGCTCGCACGGGCTGACCCACGTCGACCTGACCCGCGCCGACGACGCGCTGCTGGCCGCCGAGGTGACGGGGAGCCGCGCCCGGCTCGCCGAGCTGACCGGCGCTCCCGTGGACGGCTTCTGCTACCCGTACGGCACGGTCGACGCGCGTGCCGTCGAGGCCGTGCGCAGGGCCGGCTACCGGTACGCCTGCGCCATCGACCCGGGCCCGCTGACCGGCCCGCACGCCCTGCCGCGGGCGCACGTCGGGCAGCAGGACACGGCGTGGCGGCTGCACCTGAAGCTGCGGCTGCACCGCTGGCGCCGCCGTCCGGTGGAGGGCGTGTGAGATGAGGGCGCTCCACATCATCACCGGTCTCGGCGTGGGCGGCGCCGAGCAGCAGCTGCGGCTGCTGCTGCGTCATCTGCCCGTCGACTGCGACGTGGTGACGCTCACCAACCCGGGCCCGGTCGCCGAGGGACTGCGCGCCGACGGGGTGCGGGTGCTGCACCTGGGCATGGCGGGCAACCGCGACGTGGGCGTGCTGCCGCGTCTGGTCCGGGTGATCCGCTCCGGCCGCTACGACCTGGTCCACACCCACCTGTACCGGGCCTGCGTCTACGGCCGGCCGGCCGCGCGGATGGCGGGGGTGCGGGCGGTCGTGGCGACCGAGCACTCGCTGGGTGACTCCCAGATGGAGGGCCGCGCGCTCACCCAGGGCGTGCGGGCGCTGTACCTGGCGAGCGAACGGCTCGGCTCGGCGACGGTCGCCGTGTCCCCGACCGTGGCGGACCGGCTGAAGCGGTGGGGGGTGCCCGCTCCCCGGATCGAGGTGGTGCCGAACGGCATCGAGCTGGACCGCTTCCGCTTCGATCCGGAGCGGCGGGAGCGCACCCGCCGGCGGCTCGGCCTGCCGGACGGCGCGTTCGTCGTCGGCGGGGTGGGCCGGCTCGCCCCCGGCAAGCGGTTCGACGTCCTGGTGCGGGCGCTGGCGCGGCTCCCGGAGGACTGCTGGCTGCTGCTGGTGGGCGGCGGACCCGAGGAGCATGTGCTGCGCCGCACCGCCCATGAGGCCGGGGTGTCCGGGCGGGTGCTGTTCACCGGGGAGCGGCCCGCCGTGCCCGACGGCTCCCCCGGCCCCGACCTGCCCTCGCTCACCTCGGCGATGGACCTGTTCGCCTCCCCGTCCACGGAGGAGGCGTTCGGGCTGGCGGCGGTCGAGGCGCTGGCCGCCGGGCTGCCCGTGCTGCACGGATCCTGCCCGGCGATCGAGGACCTGCCGCCGGACGCCTCCGCCGGCGCGCGCCGGGTGCGCGGTGGCCCGGAGGCGTACGCCCGGGCGATCGCCGAGGTCCGCACGGCGGGCCCGGCCCCGCGCACGGCCGCCGAGGCCGCCCGCCACTACAGCATCACCCGCAGCTCGGCCCGCCTCATGGACGTGTACGCGGCCGCCGTGGCCGGCCGCCCCTCCCCGTCCCTCCACGTCAAGGAAGCACCGTCCTCATGACCGACACCCCGACCCGTCTGCGCCTTCCGTCCCTGGACCGTGTCAGAAGGCTGCCGGCCTGGTCCGCGCTGGTGGCGGGCACGCTGCTCGGCGCTCTCTCCGGCGGCGCGTACGGCCTGCTCACCCCGCCCGAGTACACGGCCACCAGTTACGTCGTGGCCGTCCCCACCGACCAGGCCACCCCGGAGTCGGCGCGCGGCTTCGCGCAGGCGTACGGGCGGGTGGCCACCCAGCTCGCGGTGCTCGGGGACGCGCAGGTGTGGGCCGGTGTGCCGGTGCGCACCTTGCGGGACAGCGTGCGCACGGCGACCTCGCCGGACGCGCCGATGGTGTCCGTCACGGCCGTCTCGGAACGGCCCGGGACGGCCGTCGACATGGCGAACGCGGTGGCGCGGGCGCTGACCCGGCACGCGGAGGACACCAAGGACAGCACCCGGGTGCGGCTGGTGCAGTTCTCCCGCGCGGTGAAGCCGTCCGCGCCCGCCTCCGCGTCGCCTGTCGTGACCGCCCTGGTCGGGGCGAGCGCGGGCGGGCTGCTGGGCGGCCTGGCGCTGCTGGCCCGGCCCCGCCGCGGCGGCCGCGACGGGGAGCCCGCGCCCAGCGCCTCCGTGCCCGGTCCGGCCTCCGCCGCCGACGTGCCGCGGTGACGGCGGCGAGCCCGGCCCGGGCGGTCCCGGCGTCATCCGGAGCGCGTCCACCAGTCGAGGCGCAGGCACAGCTTCCCGCCGAGCCAGTGCTCCACCCAGCGTCCGAGGTCCAGCGGCATGCAGTGCTCCGGCAGCTGCGGTCCCGAGGGCGGCTCGGCGGGCGCCGGGGTCTGCGGGTCCTCGGGCGTGCGGCCGTGGAGGGCGTTGCGGAAGACGCGGGAGGAGTCCGGGTTGTCGTCGCACTGCCAGACGCCGTGCGGGCAGTAGTCGGTCACCGTGTGGTAGAGCGGCCGGTGCTGCTGCATCCAGGCGAGCATGCGGCGCATGTACTCGGGATTGTCCCCGTTGCGGAAAAGCCCCCATTCCGGATAGGCGATGGGCTTTCCGTGCGCCTTGGCGAAATCGACGTGCGCCTGAAGTCCGTAGGGCTCCTTGACCTGTTCGTCGAAGGACATTCCGCGCGGCTGGTCGTAGGAGTCCATTCCGATGATGTCGACGGTGTCGTCGCCGGGATAGCACGTGGTCCACGGCACGGCGTCGCGGCCCCGGTTGGGCGTGAACTCGAACCGGAATTTCTGGCCGGGGACGGAACGCATCGTGGTGACGATGCGGTTCCAGTACTTCTTCCAGTTCTCCGGGTCGGGTCCGCAGCGGTGGGTGTAGGTGACGCCGTTCATCTCCCAGCCGAGGACCAGGACGGTGTCCGGGATCTTCAGGGCGACGAGCCGCTCGGCGAGGGCGCGGAAGTGGTGGTCGAACTCGCCGGCCGCACCGCGCCGCAGCAGCTCGCGGACCTCCTCGTCGGGCACGCCCGCCTCGTTGCGCTCCTGGAGCGGGACGTTGAGGACGAGCATCCGTTTGGCGTCGGCGTTGCGCCAGTCCGCCCACGCCTGGAGGAAGCCGACGTCGCCCTCGATGTCCCTCCAGTGGTTGCCGGGCAGGTAGGTGTGGCCCACGCGCAGTTCCGCGCCGCCGAGCCAGCGGCTGAGCTGCTCCATCCGCTCCACGCCGCGCTCGTCGGAGGCGAGGAAGGCGCCGAACGGGGGCACGCCCTTCGCGGGGGCGGGCACGGACGGCGGCCGCACCGCCGGGACGGCGGGAAGCTCGGGCACGGACACGGCCGGGATGTGGATGTCGGGGGTGGGGAAGGCCGACGCGGCGGGCTGGGCGCCCGGCGCGGGCTGGGCTCCGGCGGCCGGTGTGGGGCGCCCGGTGGGGCCCGGCAGCGCGGCCCCGGTCTCGTCCATGGGCACCGCCCCGGCCGCGGGGCCCGCCGCCAGGGCGGCCGACACGGCGACCGCCGCCGCGCCCACGGCCAGGGCGCGGGCCCGGACCCGCCTGTGCTGTGGGGCCATTGGCTGCTCCTCTTCTCACTCGCGTCCGTCTGCTGCCTGATGCCTCGCTGTTGACGGCCAGTCATATGAAGTCAGCCATACGAAATACGACAGTGCCACTGCCACTGCGGCTTTCGAGTGCCGTTCTCGCCCGTGTGGGTGAGACGGCGCCAGAAGAAAGTGAGAATGCGTGTCCCTGCTTGACACCCGGGTTCCCGCGGTCGTGCTGCGGATCGACCGGAATCCCTTTCACCACGGAACACTGGGCGCCGTCCGGTCGCTCGGCCGGGCGGGGGTGGACGTGCATGTCGTCGCCGACTGCACGGGAAGTCCCGTGGCCCGTTCGCGGTTCGTGCGCCGGCTGCACACCCCGCCGCCCCCGGACGCGTCCGCGGACGCGGTCCTCGCCGTGCTGCGCCGGGTCGCCGCCCAGGTGGGGCGTCCGGCCGTGCTGGTGCCGATGGACGACGCCACCGCGATCGCCGCGGCCCGGCTGCGGGAGGAACTGGTCCCCTCCTATCTGCTGCCGGTGATGCCGTCGGCGCTGCCCGAACGCGTCGCGGACAAGGCGGAACTGGCCGCCGTGTGCGCCTCGGTGGGCGTGCCGCATCCGCGCACGGAGGTCCCGGACACCCCGGCGCGCGCCGCCGAGGACGCGCTGCGGCTCGGGCTGCCGGTGGTCGCCAAGTGGAGCCGCCCCTGGCTGCTCCCGGCGGGCTCCGGGCTGCGCAGCACCCAGGTGCTGCACACCGCCCGCGAGGCGCGGGAGCTGCACGCGCGCACCGCGGAGGCGGGCAGCCCGCTGCTGCTCCAGGCGTATCTGCCGCCCGGCACGGACCGGGACTGGTTCTTCCACGGCTACGCCGACCGCACGGGCACCGTGCGGGCGGGCGGGCCGGGCCGCAAGCACCTGTCCTGGCCGCGCGGCGCGGGACTGACCGCGGTGGGCCGCTGGACGCCCAACTCGGAGGTGACCGCCCTCGCCGAGCGGATCACCGGCGAGCTGGGCTACCGCGGGATCCTCGACCTGGACTTCCGCCGCTGCGGCGCCACCGGCCGCTACCACCTCCTCGACTTCAACCCGCGCCCCGGCGCCCAGTTCCGGCTGTTCACCGACAGCGCCGGCCTGGACGTCGTACGGGCGCTGCACGCGGACCTGACGGGGCGTCCGCTGCCGGACGGCGATCCGGTGACCGGCAGGGCGTTCGTGGTGGAGAACTACGCGCCCCTCGCCGCGCTGCGTCCCGCGCCGGGCGGGCGCGAACTGGCCTGGTGGGCCGGCGACGACCGCGCCCCGGGCTGGGCGATGTGGGCCCTGTGGGCCCGTCATGTGTCCGGCCGGCTGCGCCGGCGGCTGGGCGCCGCGGCCGAGGTCCCGGCGCAGCGCCCCGCGCCCCGGGCTCACACGCCCTCCCTGACGACCGACAACGAGAAAGCGAGCAGCTGATGATGTACGACCTTCTGGTGGTGGGCGCGGGTCCGTACGGTCTGTCGATCGCGTCGCACGCGGCGGCCGCCGGACTGAACCTGCGTGTCTTCGGCAGGACCATGGCGTCCTGGCGGGACCACATGCCGTCCGGGATGTTCCTGAAGTCGGAGCCGTGGGCGTCCAACCTGTCCGACCCTGCGGGACGCTGGCGGCTCGAGGCGTACTGCGCGGAGCGGGGTCTGACCGCCCGTCACGCGCACCCGATCCCGGTGGAGGACTTCGCCTCGTACGGGCTGTGGTTCGCGCGCAACGCCGTGCCGGAGGTGGACGAGCGGATGATCGCGCGGGTGTCGTCGGGCCCCGAGGGCTTCAGCGCGGTCGCCGAGGACGGGGAGGTGCTGCACGCGCGGACGGTGGCGCTCGCGGTGGGCGTGATGCCGTTCATCGAGGTGCCGGCGGCGCTGCGCGGGCTGCATCCGACGCTGGTGACGCACAGCAGCCACCACAGCGACCTGGGCTCCTTCCAGGGCAAGGACGTCACGGTGATCGGCGGCGGGCAGGCGGCGCTGGAGACGGCGGCGCTGCTCGCCGAGCAGGGCACGCGGGTGCGGGTGCTGGCGCGGGCGGAGCGGCTGCGCTGGAACGACGTGCCGCCGCCGTGGGAGCGCCCGTGGTGGCAGTCGCTGCGCTCGCCGCACAGCGGTCTGGGGCCGGGCTGGCGGAACTGGTTCTACTCGGAGCGGCCGGGGCTGTTCCGGCGGCTGCCGGAGGCGACGCGGACGCGGATCGCGGCGACGGCGCTGGGTCCTGCGGGCGCCTGGTGGGTGCGGGAGCGGGTGGAGCGCGCGGTGGACCTGCTGCCGGGGCACGAGGTGACGGCGGCGGCAGCGGTGCCGGGCGGGCTGCGGCTGGAGCTGGCCGACGTGTCGGGCGCGCGGCGCACGATGGAGACGGAGCACGTCATCGCCGCCACCGGGTTCAAGGCGCACCGTGACCGGCTGGGGCTGCTGTCGGCGGAGCTGCGCGGCTCCCTGACGGCGCTGCCCGACGGGTCTCCGGTGCTGGACCGGGGCTTCGAGTCGTCCTACCCCGGGCTGTTCATGGCGGGGCTGGTGACGGCGTCCGGCTTCGGTCCGGCGATGCGGTTCGTGCACGGCGCGACCTTCACGGCGTCGACGCTGGTGCAGGGGGTGCGCAGGCGGCTGCGCTCGGCCCCGGTGCGCGGGACCGTGCCGGTGCCCGCGGGCTCCGGCCGCGGCGGCACGCCGGCCCCGGTGCGCGGCTGACGGCTGGTACGACGAAGCGTCCCCCGGACCGGACGGTCCGGGGGACGCTTCGTGCCGGGGGCGCGGACGCCGGGCGGGCGGGCCCTGCGTCCGCGGGGCCGTCAGCGGCGGGCGCCGACGCGGCCGCGGCGGTACAGCATGGCCCCGCCGGTGAGCAGCACGGCGCCGGCGGCGGAGGCGGCCATCAGGCCGTCGGTGCCGGTCTCGGCGAGGTGCGGCGGGCTGTCCGGGGTGTGGACGGCCGGCGGCTCGACGGGAGTCGGCGGCGTCTTCTCCTTGACGGGCGGCTCGGGCTTGTCCTTCTCGGGCGTCTTCTCCGGCTCCTTCTCCCCGTGGTGGTGGCCGGACTCGTTGACGCAGGTGTTGTCACTGGCCTCGTTGAACAGGCCGACGAGGTTGACGCTGTTGCCGCACGCGTTCACCGGCACGTGGACCGGCGCCTGGATGAGGTTGCCGGACAGCAGGCCGGGCGAGCCCTTGGCGGCGCCGACCGCGTGGGCCCCGCCGCTCTCGGAGTGCGAGACGCCCGAGGAGGCCTCGTGGTGGGGGTGCGCCGAGCGGTCCGAGGACTTCTTCTCGCCGTGCGAGCCCCCGGAGACGTTGGCGCAGGTGTTGTCGGAGGCGCTGTTGAGGCCGCCGCCGACGGTGACGTTGTTGCCGCACGCGTTCACGGGGGCGTGGACGGGCGCCTGCACGTTGTTCCCGGAGAGCACGCCGGGCGAGCCCTTGGCGCCGCCGGCCGCGTGCGCGCCGCCGGCCTTCTCACCGTGTCCCCCGGACTCGTTGACGCACGTGTTGCCGGACGCGCTGTTGAGAGCGCCCACGGCGGTGACGGTGTTGCCGCACGCGTTCACCGGCACGTGGACCGGCGCCTGCACGTTGTTCCCGGACAGCACACCGGGAGAATCCTCGGCACCGCCCCCCGCGAACGAGTCGGCGAGGGCGGGGGTTCCGTACAGGGACAGAATGCCCGTGGCGGCAGCGGCCGCCGTGAACACTCCCCTGCTCAGGGTCTGTCGCAATGTGGTGGTCTTCCTGCTTGAAGATTGGGAGGCCGGCCCCGGCATGGAGAGAGGCGGCCGAGGCCGCGCGTCACGGCCCCGGCTGCCCTGTGGCCTGTCTCCCTCTCCAACCCTGCTGCGCGGAATCGGTTGCGCAGGTTCACCCGGTCGGCCGCGTGACCGTCACCCGGGCCCGGGGGTCAGGACACCACGTCCTTGCGGGCGAACCCGCGGAACGCCAGTGCGAACAGCACGAGCGCGTACGTCACGGACACCGACGCGCCCTGGACCATGCCGGACCACTCCGGCGTGGGCTGGACGGCGTCCGCCCAGGCGAACTGCCAGTGGGCGGGCAGGAAGTGCCGCCAGTCGCCGAGGGCGGTGACGGCGTCCAGGACGTTGCCCACGATGGTCAGGCCGACGGCGCCGCCGACCGCGCCCAGCGGGGCGTCGGTGCGGGTGGACAGCCAGAACGCCAGCCCGGCGGTGACCAGTTGCGACACGAACAGGTACGCGACGATCACCACGAGCCGCCCGGCGGCGGTGCCCGGGTCGAGCGTGCCGCCGGTCGGGATGTGCAGCGGGCCCCAGCCGTAGGCGACGGTGCCGACGGCGAGCGCCACCACCGGCAGCAGCACCATCGCGGCGAGGCTCAGCCCCAGTCCGACGATCAGCTTGGACCACAGCAGCCGCATCCGGGGGACGGGCGCGGCCAGCAGGTAGCGCAGGGAGGACCAGCCGGCCTCGGAGGCGACGGTGTCCCCGCAGAACAGGGCGACCGGGATGACCAGCAGGAAGCCCGCCGACACGAAGAGGCTGACGGCGGCGAAGTTGGCCCCGGACGCGGTGGCCGTGTCCATCAGGTTGATCCGGGTGTTGCGGCCCTCGGGTTCGCCGCCGATCGCGAAGGCGGTCACCAGGACGAAGGGCAGCACGGCGAGGACCGCGCCCATGACGAGGGTGCGCCGCCGCTTGAGCTGGCGGACCAGCTCGACCCGCAGCGGCAGGGTGCGGCCGGCGCGGTAGCCGGCGGCGGTCCCGGCGGGGGCGGGCGGGCCGGGGGCCGTGGACTCCTCGGCCCGCTCGGTGAGCGCGCTCATGCGGATCCTCCGATCAGGGTGAGGAAGGCGTCCTCGAGGCGGCGGTGGGGGCCCACGGACGTCACGGGCACCTCCAGCCGGACCAGTTCCGCGATCAGCCGGGGGGCGGTGCCGTCGGCGCCGAGCCGGACCAGCAGCCCCTCGTCGGTGCGGACGGCGGACTCGACGCCGGGCAGCGCGGCGACCTTCTCGGCGAGGGGCTCCTCGACGGGCGTGACGGTGCCGACGAGGAGGGTGTCGCCGGAGCCGATGATGTCGTGCACCGGTCCGGCCTGGACGAGCCGGCCGCGGTCCATGACGACGAGGTGGGTGCAGGACTGCTCGACCTCCGCCAGCAGATGGCTGGAGACGATCACCGTGCGGCCGGCGGCCGCGTACCGGATCATCACCTCGCGCATCTCGCGGATCTGCGGCGGGTCGAGGCCGTTGGTCGGTTCGTCGAGGATCAGCAGGTCGGGCAGGCCGAGCATGGCCTGGGCGATGGCGAGGCGCTGGCGCATGCCCTGCGAGTAGGTGCGCACGGCGCGGGCGAGCGCGTCGCCCAGGCCGGCGATCTCCAGGGCCTCGTCGAGGTGGGCGTCCTCGGGCGGGCGGCCGGTGGCGGCCCAGTACAGCTCGAGGTTCTCCCGGCCGGACAGGTGGGGCAGGAAGCCCGCGCCCTCGACGAAGGCGCCGACCCGGGACAGCACGGGGGCTCCGGGGCGCACGGCGTGGCCGAACACCCGGATCTCGCCGTCGTCGGGCTTGATGAGGCCCATCAGCATGCGCAGGGTGGTGGTCTTGCCGGCGCCGTTGGGTCCGAGCAGGCCGAGCACCTGGCCCTTGTCCACCCGGAACGACAGGTCCCGCACGGCGTACCGGTCGGCGGAGCGGGCGTACCGCTTGCTCAGGCCGGTGATCTGGAGGGGGACGTCGGCCAGGTCCGGGTCGGGGGCCGGGGCGGCGGTGCGGCGGCGGCCGGTGAGCAGCAGCGCGAGGGCGGTCACGGCGCCGGTGACGGGCAGCCACACCACCCAGGCGGGCAGCGGGGCCTCGGCGGTGGTGACGCCGGGGGCGGTGGGCACCGTGAGGCCGCTCTTCAGGGACACGGTGTACGTCGCCGGGGCGGCCGGGGAGGCGTAGGCGAGGTCGGTGGAGGCGAGCACCAGGCGCAGCCGGTGGCCCTTGCGGACCTCGTGGTCGACGGCCGGGAGGGTGAGCTCGACGTCCTTGCCGGCGCGGGCGCCCTCGACGCGGACGGGGGTGACGAGCTGGGAGGGCAGCACCTGCTGCCGGCCGTCCGGGCCGACGTCGTAGACCTTGGCGAAGAGGACGGCGTCGTCGCTGGTGGATTTCACGCGCACGGTGACGGTCGGGGAGCCGGTGACGCGCAGGTCGCGGGTGACGGGGGCGGACTCGAAGCGGGCGTGCTGGCCCGGGAAGTCGAGGGAGACGCCGATGCCGAGGGAGGAGAGCTGGGAGAGGCCGCCGGAGCCGCCGATGCCGGGCAGGGCGGACACGGCGGGCGGGTTGGCGCCGGCCGGGTTGGCGAAGCGCTGCTCGCGGCCGGTCAGCTCGACGGTGCGCGTGCCGCTGTGCAGGCCGGGGTAGGCGTCGGCGCTCGCGCCGCGCAGCTGGGCCCGTCCGTCGGTGGAGTCGACGCCTCCGGTGCGGGTGACGCGGAAGGCGGGGCCGGTGTCGGCGCTCTCGTCACCCTTGAGGTAGCGGTCGAACCAGGCGCGGACGCGCTCGTGCAGGCGGCCGGTCTCGGGGTCGCCGCCGTCGTGGCCGCCGGCCAGCCAGTCGACGCCGACGGGGGCGCCGTTGGCGCGGATCGCCCGGGCGGCGGCGTCGGCCTGGCCGAGCGGGAACAGGGAGTCGGTCTGACCCTGCATCAGCAGGGTGGGCACGTCGATGCGGTCGGCGACGGCGGCCGGGGAGCGGGCTTCGAGGAGCGCCCGCGCCCGGGCGTCGGGCACGCCCGACTCGGCGACCCGCTCGTACATGGCGCACAGCTCGGGCTCGAAGCGGGCGCAGCCGCCGCCGGAGGTGACGAAGGCGCCCGCCCACAGCTTCTTGAACACGCCGTCGGGGAAGAGGGCCTCGGCGAGGTCGAAGTAGGTGATGGCGGGGGCGACGGCGTCGATGCGGTCGTCGTACCCGGCGCCGAGCAGGGCGATGGCCCCGCCGTAGGAGTTGCCGGCCATGCCCACGCGGGGGTCGCCGTCCTTGTCGAGGCGGACCTCGGGGCGTGCCGCCAGCCAGTCGACGAGCCGGGAGACGTCGGCGACCTCGCCCTCGGGGTCGTTCAGCCCGATCTTCCCGGTGGACCGGCCGAAGCCGCGCGCGGACCAGGTGAGGACGGCGTACCCGTCGCGGGCGAGGTCCTCGGCCTGCGCGCGGACGTCCTCCTTGCTGCCGCCGAAGCCGTGGCCGAGCAGCACGGCGGGGCGCCGGCCCTCGGGTCCCGCGGTGAAGAAGGAGGTGTCGATGCGCACCCCGTCGCCCGTGGCCATGACGCGGTCGGCGCGGCGCACCTCGGGCGCGTCGTCCGAGGCGACGGCGGTCCAGGTGCCGGCCCCGGCGAGCACGACGACGGCGGCCGCGGCGGCGAGGGCACGCCGGGGCCGCGGCCGCCTCAGGCGGGGCAGTCGAAGATCCATGCGTCAACCGTACGGGGTCCGCCTGTCGGTCCGTTGTCGACCGGAGACCGAACCGGGGGACCTCCCCGGGGTGTACGCGGGTGTGGCCGTGTACCGCGGCTGCGGTACACGGCCACACGTCCCCTGAGCGGGCTCAGTGGTTGCGGGGGAAGCCCAGGTCGACGCCGGAGGGGGCGTCCGCCGGGTCGGGCCAGCGGGTGGTGACGACCTTTCCGCGGGTGTAGAAGTGCGTGCCGTCGTTGCCGTAGATGTGGTGGTCGCCGAAGAGGGAGTCCTTCCAGCCGCCGAAGCTGTGGTAGCCCACGGGGACCGGGATCGGGACGTTGACGCCCACCATGCCGGCCTCGACCTCGAGCTGGAAGCGGCGGGCGGCGCCGCCGTCCCGGGTGAAGATGGCGGTGCCGTTGCCGAACGGCGAGGCGTTGACGATGTCCAGGGCCTCCTCGTACGTCTCGGCGCGCAGCACGCACAGGACGGGGCCGAAGATCTCGTCCTGGTAGGCCTTGGCGGTGGTCGGCACCTTGTCGAGCAGGGAGATGCCGATCCAGTGGCCGTTCTCGAAGCCGTCGACGGTGTGGCCGGTGCCGTCCAGGACGACCTCGGCGCCCTCGTCCGCCGCGCCGGCGACGTAGGAGGCGACCTTGTCGCGGTGGGTCGCGGTGATCAGCGGGCCCATCTCGGAGGTGGGGTCGTCGCCCGGGCCGATCTTGATCTTCTCGGCGCGCTCGCGGATCTTCTCCACCAGTTCGTCGCCGATCGCGCCGACGGCGACGACCGCGGAGATCGCCATGCAGCGCTCGCCGGCCGAGCCGTAGGCGGCGGACACGGCGGCGTCGGCGGCCGCGTCGAGGTCGGCGTCGGGCAGCACCAGCATGTGGTTCTTGGCGCCGCCGAGGGCCTGGACGCGCTTGCCGTTGGCGGAGGCGGTGGTGTGGATGTAGCGGGCGATGGGCGTGGAGCCGACGAAGGACACGGCCTTGACGTCCGGGTGCTCCAGCAGGCGGTCGACGGCCACCTTGTCGCCGTGCACGACGTTGAACACGCCCTCGGGCAGCCCGGCCTCGGCGAGCAGCTCGGCGAGGCGGACGGCGGCGGACGGGTCCTTCTCGCTGGGCTTCAGCACGAAGGTGTTGCCGCAGGCGATGGCGAGGGGGAACATCCACATCGGCACCATCGCCGGGAAGTTGAACGGGGTGATGCCGGCGACCACGCCGAGCGGCTGGCGGATGGACGCCACGTCCACGCGGCTGGCGACCTGGGTGGACAGCTCGCCCTTGAGCTGGACGGTGATGCCGCAGGCCAGGTCGACGATCTCCAGGCCGCGCGCGACCTCGCCGAGGGCGTCGGAGTGCACCTTGCCGTGCTCGGCGGTGATCAGCGCGGCGATCTCGTCGCGGTGGGCGTCGAGCAGGGCGCGGAACCTGAAGAGGATCGAGGTGCGCTGGGCGAGGGAGGACTGGCCCCAGGTGCGGAACGCCTCCTTGGCCGCGGCTACCGCGGCGTCGACCTCCTCGACGGAGGCGAAGGCGACCTTGGTGGTGACCTCGCCGGTCGCCGGGTTCGTCACCGGGCCGTAGGTTCCCGAGGCGCCTTCGGCGGTCTTGCCGCCGATCCAGTGGTTGACGATCTTCGTCATGACCGAGAACTCCTTCGCAGATGGCGGCGTCGGGGGGAGACGTGCCGTTCGTACAGCTCGTGCGGTGGCGCCGCGGGCGGTCGCGCCGCGGGGGCGGCCACGGGTCCATCCCACCAGGGACGGGGTGCCGGGCGGGCCCGACACTGTGTCGGCCGTTCGGGTCCCCGAGTGGACACTTGGGTTCCGGGGGCGGGCGTCCGGGACGGAACCTCCGGCGCGGGGCCGCGGCGGGCGGGGAGTCGTCGCTCGCACCTCGCTCCTGCCAAAGCGAGGCGGCCTCCCGCGCCGGAGGCGATCTGTGACGGGACGACGCCGTGGGCGCCCCGACGGCCGGGGCGCGCCCGGCGGCGGTGGAGGCTCGCCATGACGCTCCCTTCGAACGTCTCGTCCGCCCTGCGGGGTCCGAGGGCTCTCCCCGGTTCTAGCCCCGCTCACGAAGCCCTGTCAATGTTTTGTCCGGACATTCGGACGAAAACAGGGAAGGGAGGCCGGAAGGGCCTCCCTCCACGGGTGCGGACAGCGAGGAGTCAATGCGCCCCGCCGGCGTGCCGGAGTGCGCCCGTGTGTCACTCCTGTCACAAACACCGCCGTCGCGTCACGGTCGTCACACGCGGGCGGCCCTTCCGTCACACCCGCGCACGAGCCCTCTCCGTACGCGGACCGGCTCGTTCTCCCGCACGACGCTTGTCGATCGCCAGCGCACGCCCGGCTCCCCCTGACGGCCACCCCGGCCGCCGCCGCGGCGCGCGCGGGGAGGTGCACTCATGACCGAGCTGTGGTCGTACAAGGACATCGCGGCCCACATCAAGGTGCAGCCGGACACCGTGCGTTCCTACCGCAAGCACGGCCTGCTGCCGCCGCCGGACCGGGTGCAGGGCGGGAAGCCCTACTGGTACCCCGACACGGTCCGCCGCTGGGTCGCCGCCCGTCCCAGCAACCGCCGGGACTGACCACCGCGACACGAGGACGCCGTGCCCCCGCGCCGACCACGCGGGGGCACGGCGTCCGTGCGTGCGCTCAGCTCCAGGGTTCGATCACGGTGACCCCCGCGGCCGGAGCGCCGTCCATCGCCGCCAGCGCCGCCGGCGCCGCGTCCAGGCCGATCACGGAGGTCACCAGCAGGTCGGGGCGGAGCACCCCGGCGCGCACCAGGTCCAGCATCGGCGGGTAGGCGTGGGCGGCCATGCCGTGGCTGCCGAGGATCTCCAGCTCCAGGGCGACGGCGCGGGCCATCGGCACGGGCGTGGCGCCCGTCTCCGAGGGCAGCAGGCCCACCTGTACGTGCCGGCCCCGCCGGCGCAGGCCGTTCACCGAGGCGGCGCAGGTGACGGGCGCGCCCAGGGCGTCCAGGGAGAGGTGGGCGCCGCCGCCGGTCAGCTCACGGACCGCGGCGGCGGGGTCGTCCACCGCCGACGCGTCCACGCACTCCGCAGCGCCGAAGCGGCGGGCGAGGCCGAGGGCGCCCGGCGACACGTCGACCGCGACCACGCGCGCCCCGGCCGCCGCCGCGATCATCACCGCGGACAGGCCGACGCCCCCGCAGCCGTGCACCGCCACCCACTCCCCCGCCGCGACGCGGCCCTGCTGGACCACGGCCCGGTAGGCGGTGGCGAAGCGGCAGCCGAGGGAGGCGGCGGTGGCGTACGCCATGCCGTCGGGGACGGCGACCAGGTTCACGTCGGCGTGGTCGAGGGCCACGTACTGGGCGAAGGAACCCCAGTGGGTGAAGCCGGGCTGGGTCTGGCGCTCGCACACCTGCTGGTCGCCCGCGGCGCAGGCGGGGCAGGAGCCGCAGGCGCAGACGAACGGCACGGTGACCCGGTCCCCGGCGCGCCAGCGGGTGACCCGGGGGCCCGCCGCCTCGACGACTCCGGCGAGTTCGTGGCCGGGGACGTGCGGGAGGGTGACGTCCGGGTCGTGACCCTGCCAGGCGTGCCAGTCGCTGCGGCACAGGCCGGTGGCCTCCACGCGGACCACGACCCCGTGCTCCGCCGGTTCCGGGTCCGCGACCTCGCGCACCCCGGCCGGTTCCCCGTACCGCTCGAACACCACCGCTCGCATGCCAGGTCCCGCCTTCCGGTGATCGCCGCTGTCGGCGGAACGCTATCCCGCGGCCGCGGAGGTGCGGACTCCCGGGCGTCCCCGGCGCCCCGTCCTGGATTCATACCCCCTAGGGGTATAGTGTGAGTGGTACGGGGTCCTCAGGGACCCCTCCGACCCCCTGCACACCCACAAGCCCGACGAGGAGAACGACATGACGTCCCAGACCGACACCCAGGGTTCCGTCACCACCGTCTACCAGGTGACCGGGATGAGCTGCGGGCACTGCGAGGGCGCCGTCTCCGGCGAGATCTCGCAGCTCCCCGGCGTCAGCTCGGTGACGGCCGTCGCCTCCTCCGGCGAGGTGACCGTGGTCTCCGCCGCCCCGCTCGACGAGGCGGCCGTGCGCGCCGCCGTCGACGAGGCCGGCTTCGAGCTGGCCGGCACGGTCTGACCCGGGCCCGCACCCGTTCGAAGACACCCCGCGCGGCGTGAACCGGGCCGTACCGGCCACCCGGCGACCCCGGCCCTTCGGCCCGGCCCGCCGCCGCCCGCATCCCGGACGTTCCTGGAGCACGGACATGACCAGCACCACCGCCCCCGAGGCGCCGGCCGCCGGCGGGCAGCAGGAGGCCCGCTCGGAGGTCGAGCTGCTCATCGGCGGGATGACCTGCGCCTCCTGCGCGGCCCGCGTCGAGAAGAAGCTCAACCGCATGGAGGGCGTCACCGCCACGGTGAACTACGCGACCGAGAAGGCCCGGATCACGTATCCGCCGGGTGTCGAGGTCGCCGACCTGATCACCACGGTGGTGAAGACCGGCTACACCGCCGAGGAGCCGGCGCCCCCGCGGCGGGACGAGGAGGAGACCGCCTCCGGGACCGACCCGGAGACGGCCGCCCTGCGCACCCGGCTGATCGTTTCCGTGCTGCTCGCCCTGCCGGTCGTCCTGCTGGCGATGGTCCCGCCGCTGCAGTTCGACCACTGGCAGTGGCTCTCCCTCACCCTGGCCGCGCCGGTCGTGGTGTGGGGAGCGGCGCCCTTCCACCGGGCCGCCTGGACCAATCTGCGGCACGGCGCGGCCACCATGGACACCCTGGTGTCGGTGGGCACGCTGGCCGCGTTCGGCTGGTCGCTGTGGGCGCTGTTCCTCGGCGACGCGGGCGAGCCGGGCATGCGGCACCCCTTCGAACTGACCGTGTCCCGCACCGACGGGGCCTCCACGATCTATCTGGAGGTCGCCGCCGGGGTCACCGCGTTCCTCCTGCTCGGCCGCTATCTGGAGGCCCGCTCCAAGCGGCAGGCGGGCGCCGCGCTGCGGGCGCTGATGGAACTGGGCGCCAAGGACGTCACCGTCCTGCGGGACGGCCGTGAGGTGCGGGTGCCCGCCGAGCGCCTGTCCGTGGGCGACCGGTTCGTGGTGCGCCCCGGGGAGAAGATCGCCACCGACGGCACGGTCGTCGAAGGCGCCTCCGCCGTGGACGCGTCGATGCTGACCGGCGAGTCCGTGCCGGTGGACGTGACCGTGGGCGACACCGTCACCGGCGCCACCGTCAACGCGGGCGGCCGGCTGGTCGTCGAGGCGACCCGGATCGGCGCGGACACCCAGCTCGCGCGGATGGCGAAGCTGGTGGAGGACGCGCAGACCGGCAAGGCCCAGGTGCAGCGGCTCGCCGACCGGATCGCCGGGGTGTTCGTGCCGGTGGTGCTGCTGATCGCGGCCGGCACCTTCGGGCTGTGGCTGGGCAACACCGGGGACACGGTCGCCGCGTTCACCGCGGCCGTCGCCGTACTCATCATCGCCTGCCCCTGCGCCCTCGGGCTGGCCACCCCGACCGCGCTGATGGTCGGCACCGGCCGGGGCGCCCAGCTCGGCATCCTCATCAAGGGACCCGAGGTGCTGGAGTCCACCCGGCGCGTGGACACGGTGGTCCTGGACAAGACGGGGACCGTCACCACCGGCCGGATGTCCCTGCGGGCGGTGCACGCCGCGGAGGGCACCGACGAGCGGGAGCTGCTGCGGCTCGCGGGCGCCCTGGAGCACGCCTCCGAGCACCCGGTGGCCCGTGCCGTCGCCGCGGGCGCCGAGGAGCGCGTGGGCACGCTGCCCCGGCCCGAGCACTTCGAGAACGTCCCCGGCCGGGGCGTGCGCGGGCGCGTGGAGGGCCGTGAGGTGGCCGTGGGGCGGCTCTCCGAGGTGTTCGGGGAGCTGCCGCCGGAGCTGGCGCGGGCCAAGGAGGACGCCGAGCGCGCCGGGCACACCGCGGTGGTGGCCGGCTGGGACGGGGCGGCACGCGGTGTCCTCGCCGTCGCCGACACGGTGAAGGAGACCAGCGCCGAGGCGGTCCGCGAGCTGCGGGCACTGGGCCTCACGCCGGTGCTGCTGACCGGCGACAACCGGGCCGTGGCCGAGGCGGTCGCGCGCACCGTCGGCATCGACGAGGACCGGGTGATCGCCGAGGTGCTGCCCGAGGACAAGGCCGACGTGGTGCGGCGGCTCCAGGAGGAGGGGCGCAGCGTCGCCATGGTCGGCGACGGCGTCAACGACGCGGCCGCGCTGGCCGTCGCCGATCTGGGTCTGGCCCTGGGCACCGGCACGGACGCGGCGATCGAGGCGGGCGACCTGACGCTGGTGCGCGGGGACCTGAGGGTGGCGGCGGACGCGATACGGCTGTCCCGGCGCACTCTCTCCACGATCAAGGGCAACCTCGTGTGGGCCTTCGGCTACAACGTGGCCGCGCTGCCGCTGGCCGCGGCCGGACTGCTGAACCCGATGATCGCCGGGGCCGCCATGGCGTTCTCGTCGGTGTTCGTGGTGACCAACAGTCTGCGGCTCCGGTCATTTCATTGAGATCTCAAGTGGGCAGTACCCCTGGAGTCCGGTAAGACCCTCACATAAGCTCTTCACAAGCCTCGCGCATCATCCTTACGCTTGGGTCCCGTGAGAGGTTTGCGGGCTCCTGCGCAGTGTGGGGAGATATGCAAGAGACGCAGATCACAGTGATCTGAACGTAACCATCGAAGGGGTTCGAAGGTCTAAGTTGGCGATGTCGGGCAGCGTCTTGGGGGGCGCTACCTGGCATCTGGAGATGTCTTGGGGGACTTCTCCAGAGATTGCGTTGCCGGGGCACGTGCCCAGGGAAGCTTTGAGCGGCCCTCCCGACGTGCGTTGTCCCGGCAGACCGCACACACCGACGAGTGCGGCGGGTTCAGGTCCGTCCGTACTCATTCAGCGATTCAGGCGCTGTCCTCACAAGCGCCCGGCCGGATCCCGTGGGGGGAATCCGCACCGGGACATGGGAAGGCGCCCTGGTTCGTCGGCCCGTGGGGGGACCGGCGGCCGGGGCGCCTTCTTTTTCTTCGCAGTGGTGCAACACGCCCAAAGGGGCGCGGGGAACTGCGCGACCAGCCCGAAGCCGGCCCGCAGTCGCCCACACCCCTCAGCGCACCGGCAGGTGTCAGCGCTCCTCGACCGGAACGAAGTCCCGCTCGACCACACCCGTGTAGATCTGACGCGGGCGCCCGATGCGCGACCCCGGCTCCTTGATCATCTCGTGCCACTGGGCGATCCAGCCCGGCAGCCGGCCGAGGGCGAACAGCACCGTGAACATCTCGGTCGGGAAGCCCATGGCCCGGTAGATCAGACCGGTGTAGAAGTCCACGTTCGGGTAGAGGCTGCGCGAGACGAAGTAGTCGTCGGAGAGCGCGTGCTCCTCCAGCTTGAGCGCGATGTCCAGCAGCTCGTCGGACTTGCCGAGGGCGGACAGCACGTCGTGCGCGGCGGCCTTGATGATCTTGGCGCGCGGGTCGAAGTTCTTGTAGACCCGGTGGCCGAAGCCCATCAGGCGGACGCCGTCCTCCTTGTTCTTCACCTTGCGGATGAAGGCGTCGACGTCGCCGCCGTTGTCGCGGATGCCCTCGAGCATCTCCAGCACCGACTGGTTGGCGCCGCCGTGCAGCGGGCCCCACAGGGCGTTGATGCCGGCGGAGATCGAGGCGAACATGTTCGCCTGCGAGGAGCCGACCAGCCGGACCGTGGAGGTGGAGCAGTTCTGCTCGTGGTCCGCGTGCAGGATCAGCAGCTTGTCCAGGGCGGAGACGACGACCGGGTCGAGGTCGTACTCCTGCGCCGGGACGGAGAAGGTCATGCGCAGGAAGTTCTCGACGTAGCCGAGGTCGTTGCGCGGGTAGACGAACGGGTGGCCGACCGACTTCTTGTAGGCGTAGGCCGCGATCGTCGGAAGCTTGGCGAGCAGACGGATGGTGGAGAGGTTGCGCTGCTGCTCGTCGAACGGGTTGTGGCTGTCCTGGTAGAACGTGGACAGTGCGGAGACCACCGAGGACAGCATGGCCATCGGGTGGGCGTCGCGCGGGAAGCCCCGGTAGAAGTTCTTGACGTCCTCGTGCAGCAGGGTGTGCTGCGTGATGTCGTCCTTGAAGGCGGCCAGCTGGTCGACGGTCGGCAGCTCACCGTTGATCAGCAGGTAGGCGACCTCCAGGAAGGTGGAGCGCTCGGCCAGCTGCTCGATCGGGTAGCCGCGGTACCGGAGGATGCCGGCCTCGCCGTCGAGATAGGTGATCGCGGATTTGTACGCGGCGGTGTTGCCGTAGCCGCTGTCCAGCGTCACCAGACCGGTCTGGGCGCGGAGCTTCCCGATGTCGAAGCCCTTGTCACCGACGGTGCTGTCGATCACCGGGTAGGTGTACTCGCTGCCGTCGTACCGCAGTACTACAGAGTTGTCGCTCACGTCTTCCCTCACCGACGTTGTGCCTCATCTTCGAGGTGCCCTGACTGTCTCTACCATCCCCCACTCGGCTCAGGAGAGTGCACTCGGGGTCGACCATCGGGCCTATTGACGGCACTGAGTGCCGCCAACTTGCCCATCCTGCCCCCTGTGTTCCCCATCCGGAAGCCCTGTGTGACCTTCACGACTCATTTGATCGATCATTTTTCGATGACGGAGCCCTCACAGCGGCGTCCGCCCCGCCGAGAGGCGGTGCCCTCCGTGTCCCCCGCCGGACGCGGTCCGGAACCGGGGGAACGGGTCAGGTCCCGTCCGCTGAACCGGAACCGGAGGAGCGGGGTCCGGGCCCGGCGGCGAGCCGCATGTCGAGGGCCGTGCAGCGGCGGCCGGCCGACAGCGTGCGCACGGCCTGTCCGACGGCCTTGCGGGAGCCGACCAGGACGACGAGTTTCCGGGCCCGGGTGACCGCCGTGTAGAGCAGGTTGCGCTGGAGCATCATCCACGCGCCCGTGGTGACGGGGATGACGACCGCCGGGTACTCGCTGCCCTGGGAGCGGTGGATGGTCACCGCGTAGGCGTGCGCCAGTTCGTCCAGCTCGTCGAAGTCGTACGGCACCTCCTCGTCCTCGTCGGTCAGCACGGTCAGGCGCTGGTCGACCGGGTCGAGCGAGGTGACGACACCGACGGTGCCGTTGAAGACGCCGTTGGCGCCCTTCTCGTAGTTGTTGCGGATCTGGGTGACCTTGTCGCCGACGCGGAACACCCGGCCGCCGAACCGCTTCTCGGGCAGATCGGGGCGGGCGGGCGTCACGGCCTGCTGGAGCAGGCCGTTGAGCGTGCCCGCGCCCGCCGGGCCGCGGTGCATGGGGGCGAGCACCTGCACGTCCCGGCGCGGGTCGAGGCCGAACTTGGCGGGGATGCGCCGGGCCGCGACGTCCACGGTGAGCCGCCCGGCCTCCTCGGTGTCCTCCTCGACGAAGAAGAAGAAGTCCTTCATGCCCTCGGTGACGGGGTGCTTGCCGGCGTTGATCCGGTGGGCGTTGGTGACCACGCCGGACTGCTGGGCCTGGCGGAAGACGCGGGTGAGCCGCACGGCGGGGACGGGGCTGCCGTCGGCGAGGAGATCCCGGAGCACCTCGCCCGCGCCGACGCTGGGCAGTTGGTCCACATCGCCGACGAACAGCAGATGGGCGCCCGGCGGCACGGCCTTGACCAGCTTGTTCGCCAGCAACAGGTCCAGCATGGACGCCTCGTCGACCACCACCAGGTCGGCGTCCAGCGGCCGGTCCCGGTCGTACGCCGCGTCCCCTCCGGGCTTCAGCTCCAGCAGCCGGTGCACGGTGGACGCCTCGGCGCCGGTCAGCTCGGCGAGCCGCTTGGCGGCACGTCCGGTCGGCGCGGCGAGCACCACCTTCGCCTTCTTCGCGCGGGCCAGCTCCACGATCGACCGCACGGTGAACGACTTGCCGCAGCCCGGCCCGCCGGTCAGCACGGCCACCTTCCGCGTCAACGCCAGCTTGACCGCGGCCTCCTGTTCGGGCGCCAGGTCCGTCCCCGTACGGCCGCGCAGCCACGCGAGCGCCTTGTCCCACGCCACGTCCTGGAACGCGGGCATCCGGTCCTGGTCGGTGCGGAGCAGCCGCATCAGCTGGGCGGCGAGGGCCACTTCGGCGCGGTGGAACGGCACCAGGTAGACGGCGGTGACGGGGTCGCCGCCCTCCGGGTCGGGCACCTTCTCCCGGACGACGCCGGGGTCCTCCCCCGGGTCCTCCGGCTCGGCGGCGAGCTCGGCGAGGCATTCGATGACGAGGCCGGTGTCGACCTGGAGCAGCTTCACCGCGTCCGCGATCAGTTTCTCCTCGGGCAGGTAGCAGTGCCCCTGGTCGGTGGCCTGCGACAGCGCGTACTGGAGGCCCGCCTTCACGCGGTCCGGGCTGTCGTGCGGGATGCCGACCGACTGGGCGATCTTGTCGGCGGTGAGGAAGCCGATGCCCCAGACGTCGGCGGCGAGCCGGTAGGGCTGGTTCTTCACCACGGAGATGGAGGCGTCGCCGTACTTCTTGTAGATGCGCACGGCGATGGAGGTGGAGACCTCGACGGTCTGGAGGAAGAGCATGACCTCCTTGATCGCCTTCTGCTCCTCCCAGGCGTCGGCGATCTTCTTGGTCCGCTTGGGCCCGAGCCCGGGGACCTCGACGAGCCGCTTGGGCTCCTCCTCGATGACGCGGAGGGTGTCCGTCCCGAAGTGCTGGGTGATCCGGTCGGCGAAGACCGGTCCGATGCCCTTCACCAGCCCCGAGCCGAGGTAGCGGCGGATGCCCTGCACGGTGGCGGGCAGCACGGTCGTGTAGTTCTCGACGTGGAACTGCTTGCCGTACTGGGGGTGCGACCCCCAGCGCCCCTCCATCCGCAGCGACTCCCCCACCTGCGCGCCGAGCAGCGCGCCGACCACGGTGAGCAGGTCGCTGCCGCCACGGCCGGTGTCGACGCGGGCGACGGTGTAGCCGTTCTCCTCGTTGGCGTACGTGATGCGCTCCAACACGCCTTCGAGCGTGGCGAGCCGGCGTTCGCCGGCGGGCGGGGCGGAGGGGTGGGTGGGCATGGGTCGACGGTACCGGTGGGGTCTGACAGGGTTCCCGGTCACTCGGGGTCCGTGCCGTCGCCTCAGGACCGACGGTCCGTCACGCGGGGCCCGCTCCGTCCGGTGCCGGCCCGGAGGCCAGGTGCTCCTCCAGTGCGCGGCGGTAGGAGGCCAGCCGTCCTGTCCGCCCGATGGTCAGTGCGCCGACCAGCCGGCCCGCACGGTGGTACGCGATCTCCAGCCGGCGGCCCGTCAGATCGTGCTCCACGACCCGCGTCTCGTCGGCGGCGCCGGGCAGGCCCACCGAGCGGATCCTGGCGCCGTGCAGGTCCGACCAGAAGGACGGCACGGCCGCGAACGGCGCGGGCGTCCCGTCCGGGGCCTGCCCGGCCAGGAGCGTGGCGGCGGCCGCGGTGCCCTGCTCGACGGCGTTGGTCCAGTGGCCGAGCGCGAGGCGTTCGCCCCCGGCCAGCGGCTGCGGCACGCGCGCCACGTCACCGGCCGCCACCACGTCGGGCACGGCCGAGCCGTCGGTGCGCAGGACGCGCAGAAGCGGGTCGCAGTGGACGCCACCGTCCAGGGCGAGGCCGGAGCCGGCCAGCCAGCCCGTCGACGGCACCCCGCCCCACGCCAGGACCGCCGTGCCGGCCGCCACCGTGGTGCCGTCGCCCAGGCGGACGCCGGCCAGCCGGCCGTCGGCCCCGGTCACGAAGCCCTCCACGGTGGTTCCGGTCCTCAGCACGATGCCCGCCTCGCGGTGGAGCGCGGCGACATAGGCGCCCGCGACGGTGCCGAGGGCGCCCTCCAGGGGCTGGGACGCGGCTTCGACGAGCGTGACGTCCAGCCCGCGTTCGCGGGCGGCGGCGGCGATCTCACCGCCGAGGAAGCCGGCGCCGACGACGACGAGCGGCCCTCCCGCGGTCAGCGCGGCCCGCAGGGCCAGGGCGTCGTCCCAGCCGCGCAGGGTGACCACGCCGGCCGGCGGCGGGGGCTTCCCGGCCGGCCAGCCGCGGGCAGTCGATCCGGTCGCGACGACCAGGCCGTCGTAGGACAGCCGTGTGCCGTCCGCGAGGGTGACGGCCCTTGCCGCGAGGTCCAGCCGGACGGCCGCCCGCCCGAGCTGCCAGCGCGCCCGCAGGCCGTTCGGCACGGGCAGTTCGGTGCGGGCAGGCCGGCCGGGGGCGGTCAGGACCCGCTTGGACAGCGGCGGCCGGTCGTAGGGCGAATGCGGTTCGTCCCCCACGAGGGTCAGGGCACCGGTGAAGCCCCGCTCGCGCAGGGCCCGGGCCGCCCGCAACCCGGCGAGCGAGGCGCCCACGACGACCAGTTCGCGCTGGTCCGCGGCCCTCATGAGGCGGCCGGCGGGGAGGCCGGCGACACGGTGATGGCGCGGGCGGGGCAGACGGCCGCGGCCTTCTCGGCCTTGTCGAGCAGCGCGTCGGGCGGCGAGGCCTCGTGGACGAGGCGGTCGTCGTCGTCGAAGGAGAAGATCTCCGGCGCGGCGAAGACACACTGCCCGTGGCTCTCGCAGAGGTTCATGTCCACGGTGATCTGCATGGTCGCTCCGTAGGGGTCTGGTGGGGGGCGTCGGTGCGCGCGGTGCACGGGTGCCTGCGGTGCGCGCGGGCGCGTGCGGTGCGCGCAGGCGCGTGCGGATGTCAGCCGACCGGGGGGTTGAAGCGCGAGTAGCCGGGGCTGGTCCACCGCAGAGGCGAGGCGGCGGTGATCTCCCGTACCGCTTGGACGGAGAACTCGACCAGGCGCTGCGCACCGGGCGCCGTGGCGATGTCCTCGGCGTCCCACACGGTGCGCGCGGTACCGGACAGGTGCAGGGTGTCGCCCGTCTCCCAGTCCGGGACCAGGATGCCCGCCGACGCGTTGAGCAGCAGGTTGCCCAGGGTCAGGAACATGGCGTTGCCCACGTAGTCGGGCCAGCGCAGCAGGGTGGGTGAGAGTACCTGGACGAAGCCGGGGTTGCCGCCGCGGTGGGAGGCGTCCGCGTCGCCGCGGTCGGAGGCGGTGGCGACGAAGAACGTGTCGGCCGCGCGCACCTTCCGCTGCTGGGCCGGGCTGAGTCCGGTGCCGGCGGTGACGGTGCGGTCCGCCGCCCCGGCCTCGTCCGGTCCGGCCCAGCGGTGGTTCCGCTTCTGCAGATACTTGGGGCAGTTGGCGATGACCTGGTCGATGTCGACGCGCAGGCCGGTCCCCTCCCGGCGGGCCCGGCCGTTGATGCGCATACGGCGCCGGGTGGCGGGCTCGATGGCGATCATCCCGGTCGGGACGGCCGGTCCGGCGGTCAGGACCTCGGCCAGCGGGTCCCCCGGCAGGGGCAGGGCGCCGACGGTGACGGTACGGGGGTCGGGCACGCCCAGGAATCCGGCGCCGCCCGTCAGCTGGGTGGCCCAGACGCGGCCGTCCCGGTCGGCGCCGCCCAGCACGATCCAGGGCTGCTGGGCGAGGAAGTCCCTCGCGACGGGCGGAATGCTCTCGCCGATGCCGCCGAGCGAGAACTCCGCCTGCCGGGCCAGGCCGGCGCGTTCCTGCACGGCGATCTCGCCGCGGTGATACGTGGGCACGGCAGGTCCTTTCCCTCGCGCCGGCTTCGCGGTTGTCGTCCGGCGCGGCGCGGGTCGGGCCGGGGGCCGGTGGGGCACCCCCGGCGGGCAGGAGGGGTTTCTCGTTCCTAGAAGAAACCGCAGGTGGGGGCGGCGGGGGTCGGGGCGTCGGCCGGGTCCGCACCCGTGGGCGCGTAGATCTCCAGGCGGATGCCGTCGGGGTCGGTGAAGAAGATGCCGCCGGAGGTGCCGCTCTCGCCGTGGGGGACGATCCCGTCGTAGGTGAACTCCGCGCCCAGGCCGCGCAGCACTTCTTCCGCGGCTCTGACCTCCTCGACGGTCCCCACCTGGAACGACAGATGGTGCAGCCCCGGCCGGCCGGTGGCGAACGAGCCCGTGCTCTGCTGCCACAGCGTCACGAGCAGCCGTCCCTCCCGGCCGAGGAACGCCCAGCGGCGGCCGTCCTCCTTGCCCTCCGCCATCACGTCGAAGCCGAACACGGCCCGGTAGAAGGCCAGGGACCGCTCCAGGTCGGTGACGTTCACTCCCACATGCCCCGTCTGCAGGGTCGTCGCCTCGGTCATGGTTCCTCACATGCCTTCGCTCATCGTCACGAGCTCGTCTCGTAACCACTGAAATGAACTTTAGAGGTTAGAGAAACGATGCGTCAACCGGTGATCTCGCGATGACCGGTTACGGTGGTGGGTGTGACACCGCCGCCACCGCCGAGGAAGGACAGCGCACCGTGCCGTCAGCCGCAGGGGCCGACCCCCGCCCCCTGACCGGGGAACCGCTCGCCATCGACCTGCTCAACACCCGCTGGATCGACGCGGCCGGCCGTCATGACCTGCTGGACTCGCTCGACGGGCTGGCCACGTGGCTCGCCGGGACCCTGGTCAGCCAGGCCCTGGGCGACACACAGGTACCGGCGGACCACGACACGCTCCGGCGACTGCTCCAGGCACGCGCCGCCCTGGACCAGGCGGCCACCGATCCGCAGCACCCTGACGACGGCGCCGTCGAGGCCCTCAACGCCGTCCTCGCCCACGGCCGCAGAGGGCTCGTGCTACGCCCCGACGGGCCGGACGCCTACGTCGAGGTGGAAAGTCCCGCCTGGCTGCCGGCCTGGCTCGCCGCCGAGGACTACCTGCGCCTGCTCGCCGAGCGGCCCGAGCGGATCCGGTCCTGCGGCAACCCCGAATGCGTCCTGCACTTCTACGACACCTCCAAGAACGGGACGCGCCGCTGGTGCTCGATGGCAGGCTGCGGAAACCGGGCGAAGGCGCAGCGCCACTACGCACGCCAGAAGAAGGCCTGAGCACCAGAGCCAGGCCTTCTCGTACGGCACGCCCCGCGGCGAATCCGGGTGCGCGGGCATCGGGACGCCTGGACGCCCCGCCCCTTCCCCCATGCTGCGGCCGCCCGTGTCGCCGCCGGGCCGGGGGTGCGCCGGCACGAGGTGGGCGGCGGTCGCTGGAGCCACCCCGGCTCACGCCGCTCTCGCGCGCCGAACTGCCTCGGCCCGCGCGAGCGGGACCGGGACGTCGTGCGCGCATCCCGCGCTCGGGCCGAGCCGATGCGCCGCCTCGGTCACGAGCGGTATGGGGCGCCCCTGGAGTCGGATGCGCGTACCGGGCCAGGCGTGGCCGTCACGTCGCGCGTTGCGCGATCAGGGAGTTGAGCAGGGCCGCGCCGCGTTCGGCGTCGTCGACGCTCACGGCGAAGTCCTTGCCCTTGACGGTGCGGATCACCAGGCATGTGCCGCCGCGGAGCATGACGGTGGTGCCGAGGCCGCTCAGGCGGTAACCCCAGCCGCCGACCTGGGCGGCGGTGCGCGTCTCCACCCAGGCGGAGGCGATGCTGTCGGCGGGCCAGCGCCGGGCCGGCCACCCCAGCGGGCCGAAGGAGACCTCGAGCCCCTTCTCGGTCACCCGGGCCTGCACGGAGGCACAGGCGAGCAGCGCGCTGGTGGCGACGGCGAAGGACGCGGCCCCCACGGCTCCTTGCAGACCCCCCAGACCAGCCACCGCACCCGCCGAGGCCGCCAGCGTGAGGATCCCGGTCACGGCCGCCAGGAGGTGGAGCCAGCGGTTGGAGGTGCGGGACAGCCAGACGAAGCGCTGGCCCTTCGGTATCTCCATCGCGGGCCCGGACGGGGGCGGCACGGTGGGGCGGGCGCGGCGGCCGATCAGCAGGGCGGCGCCGGCCATCACTGCGGCGCCGGCCAGGGTGGCGATCACCCAGCCGGTCACCGAGCCGGCGTCGCGCCAGTCGTCGCGGTCGAGGTTCGCCCGTACGATCGACGCCTGCGCGCCGAGGAGGGTCACGCCGGTGAAGCCCAGGGTGAGGCCGGCCCAGCCGGGCGCGGCGGCCGTACCGGCGGTGCGGCGAGCGCGCCACAGGGCCAGTACGGCAACCGCCGCCAGGAGCAGCCAGATCAGCGCCGGGAAGAACGTCGCCGCCCAGAACGGCATCGAGTCGTCCGGCTCGCCGCTCGTACCCCAGTGGGTCGCCAGCCGGTCGGGGAGCCGGTCCCGGGCGGTGAGCGGGAAGACCACCAGGAGCACCAGCACTCCCACGACCCAGGCGCCGGCGCCCCCCAACGCGGCGTTCCCGCGCGCTGTCCGCCCGGTCATGTGACCTCCCTGATCATGTCGATGACGTCGTCCTTGCCGTACCCGAGGCGCGCCGCGTCGGCCACGACCTCACGGATGCGGTCCACCAACGCCGAACGCCCGTCCGCCCCTTGAGCCACCGTCACCCCACGCCCGCGCCGGAACTCCAGCAGCCCTTCGTCCCGCAGGGCACGCAGGCCGCGCAGCACGGTGTTGACGTTCACACCGAGCGCCTGGGAGAGGTCCCGGGCGGGGGGCAGCCGGTCGCCCGGCGCGCACTCCCCTTCGGCGATGGCCCGCCGTATGGCACCGGCCACCTGCTCGTGCAGGGGACGGTGGTCGGCTACGTCAAGTCTCAGCAGCATGGTGCTAATGACGATAGCACCATACGTCTTGATGTCCTCAGACGACGTCGAATTCGTTGCCCTCCGGATCCCGCATGGCCGCGGCATAGAACCCCGCGTCCGGTTCATCCTTGATCCTCAGGACAGTGGCACCGGCGTCGACCAGCTGCGCGACAGCGGTCCTGACCCGCTCCGCACGGACGGCGAGCGGGACGTCCCGGCCCCCGCCGACCTTCAGGTCGAAGTGCCAGCGGTTCTTGACGGTCTTCGGCTCGGCCACCTGCTGGAACCACACTCGCGGTCCGCGGCCCGTCGGGTCCACGATCGACTCCGCCAGATCACCGGCCCCGGGCGGCAGCTCCTCCGCGGGCACGCCCATCGCCTCCCAGTAGGCGCGCCACGTGGGATGGCCCTCGGGCGCGGGCTCGGGCACGTACCCGAGGGCGGGTGCCCAGAAGGCCACCATCCGCTGCGGATCGGAACAGTCGATCGTCAGCTGCACTGTCGTCTCCATGTACGGAGGCTGTCAGAGGGGACTGACAGTCGCTCACCTTGGCGACGGGACGGCCGGGTCGCCTCGCGGTGGCTGTTCATCCCGGTGAGGAACGGGGGTTGGCCCCGTCCGGGAAACTCACGGGCACCTGGGACGCCAGCCGCGAGAGGGTGCGCTCTGCCTGGTCAGAGGGGGGAACATGGGGTTGACGTACAGCTATGACATCCACCTGCGCCCTGAGAACGTGCCCCGTGCGCTGAACGAGGTGGCGAAGCTGGCGCCGCCGGAGCGGAGGGTGCCGCCGCTGACGGTCACTTTGCCGGGTGGTGAGCGGGTCGTCCTGCCGTTCACGTGCGAGTTCGGGAGCGAGCCGGTCGACTGTGCGGGGAAGGACAGGGTCACGCTCGACACGTCGCTCGTGTTCCCGGCGGACGAGGCGGTGCGGGCGTATGCGGAGGAGGGGGGTCTTCCCGTCGAGGACGGGCGCGTTCGGATCGGTTACGTGTACCTGGACATGCACTTCCCGTCCTTCACGGACTCGCGCCTTGTATGCCTGGACTTCTGGGCGGCGACTTCGCGGATGAGCAGGCTGTTCGAGGACTCGGCAGCGATCAGAAAGGTGTTCACCGACCTCGCGGAGGCGTCGGGCGCGGTGTGCTGCCTTTTCGACACGGGGGACGGGGGGCCTGAGCGGGTGCTTTGGGGCACGGCCCCTGACTGAATGCCGTAGCAGGGGCACGTCCCACCCTCGACCTGCTCAGGCGGGCGGGCCTGCTGGTTCCTTCAGCGCGCTGACGAACTCGGTGAAGGCCGCGTCGGAAAAGGTGAGGGTGGCCCGTGCAGGGGCCTTCGAGTCACGCGGTCGCTCGAGCCACCCCGGCTCACGCCGCTCTCGCGCGCCGAACTGCTCTCGTGTGGTGCGAGGCGGGTGCCGCCTAGGCACGTGGCACGACGCCCGGGCGAGGTCTGCGGCTGACCCGACAGACCGCCACCTACGCCGTGAGCGGACGTCAGCCGTGGTCCTCCCAGTCGGCGTCGCAGAACCTCGCCGCGCTGACCATGCCGTCGCCCGCCCGGACCGAGCGGACGTACATGTTGCAGCCGTGGATGCCGAGATCGCCGGAGCAGCCGATCGCCAGGTCCATGTCGCCCCGCTCCGCGCGCTCGATCAGGGCGGCGTCGAGAGCGGTCACCTTCTGGCCGATCAGCTTCATGCCATCATGCACGACTTGGGGCCCCGTCCGGCCGTGCAGGGTCACGGCCGCCAGTGTCGGCCTGCCGTCCCGCATCCAGTAGTGAGCCGTCAGCCCCGCCGCGTCGAAGCGGTCCTCCTCCAGGCACCACTGGCCGTATCCGCGGAAGTGGTGCGGGAAGGATCCGCGGCGGGCGGCCGGCTCCTCGTCACCCAGCGCCGCGATCACCTCGTCCACGGTCATGCCGAACCGGAGCGGCCCCACTCCCTCCAGCGGCGTCCATTCCCAGCGGGCGCGGCCGCGATCAGCCGTCACCGGCCACGCCCCGGGGTTGACGGGCTCCTCGCGGATGTCCCGCCAGAGGGCCACCAGGTCGGTGTCGTACGGGTCGCGGGCCAGTTCCGGGGCGACGACGAGGGCCTGGGTGATCGCCCGGTCGGTCCGCACCGGGTGTCCTTCCTCCGACGCCTCCCACGCCTGCACCGCGCCCATGGACAGGCCCCAGGCCGCGATCTCCGGATCGCCGCCCCAGTTGACGCCGACGGGCACCCCTTGACCGCGGGCGAGACGGTGGAGGTCGGCACTCACCTCGGACGGCACCCGGTCCATGAGCTCCACGCCGGCCAGGCTCACCCTCGGCCCCACTGCCGCGTGGATCTCCACCGCGGCCAACAGCATCCCCGGCGCGTAGAGCGCGGTCAGGCCCAGGTCTCCGTACGTCGCCCAGAACGAACCGTCCCGGGCGACCCGCGAGCCACTGTCCGCCGCCCCGAGCGCGGCCCGCACCTCGTCGGAGTCCATGCCGAACCGCAGCGGGCCCACCCCCACCAGCGGATCGAGCACCCACTGCTGCCGGTTCTCCGGCTTCCTGCCCCACCACATCACGGCACCCTCGCCCTCGCCCCACCCCCGGCCCCCACCCCGGAGATCTTGAGCGGAACCCTAAGCAACGCCACTGACATTCCGACCGCCGGTCACGATTCGGTTTCGGCCACCGCCCACCCCCTTGCCCCGGCCCATGTAATCGATTCCAATCCTCCGTGTAATCGATTCCACGAGGAGGTGGAACGGCGATGGCGAGCATCAAGGACGTCGCCGCCGAGGCGGGGCTGTCCGTCGCCACGGTGTCGCGGGTGCTCAACGGGCACCCGTCGGTCAGCGAGGACGCGCGGCGTCGGGTGACCGACGCCGTCGAGCGGCTGGGGTACCGGCCGAACGCCGTCGCCCGGTCCCTGCGCACCGATCAGACCCGCACCCTCGGGCTGGTCATCAGCGACGTGATGAACCCGTACTTCACCGAGCTGGCCCGCTCCGTCGAGGAGGAGGCCCGCGCGCTCGGGTACAGCGTGATCATCGGCAACGCCGACGAGCGGCCCGACCTCCAGGACCACCACGTCACCACCCTGCTGGACCGCCGGATCGACGGCCTGCTGGTCTCCCCCACCGACGGCGGCTCGCCCGGCATGCTCGGGGCAGCCCGGGCCGGGACGCCCATGGTGTTCGTCGACCGGTGGATCCCGGGCGTGGACGTGCCCGTGGTCCGCTCGGACGGGACGGCCGCCGTACGCGACCTGGTCGCGCATCTGCACGGGCTCGGGCACCGGCGGCTCGCGATCATCGCCGGGCCCGCCGCCACCACGACCGGCCGGGAACGCGTGGACGCCTTCCGGGCGGCGCTCGCCGCGTACGGGCTGGAGCTGCCCGACGCCTACATCGGGCAGGGCGACTTCCAGGCCGGCAGCGGGCGCCGCGTCACCGAGGGGTTCCTCGACCTCGCCGAGCCGCCCGAGGTCGTCTTCGCCGCCGACAACCTGATGGCGCTCGGCGCGCTGGACGCGGTCCGGGCGCGCGGGCTGCGGGTGCCCGACGACATCGGGCTCGCCGCGTTCGACGACATCCCCTGGTTCGTGCACACGGACCCGCCGGTCACCGCGATCGCCCAGCCGGTCCGCGACCTGGGGCGGGCCGCCGTGCGCGCCCTGGTCGACCGGATCGAGGGGCGACCCGGCGAGTCCGTGACCCTCCCCGCCCGGCTCGTCGTGCGCCGCTCGTGCGGCGAGCCGGAGACCGAACGACCCCCGTCCCCCTCCCCCGTACGAAGGAGTACGCCGTGAGCAGCCGCAGTCCTGACGAGTTGCTGCGCATCGAGGGCATCCGCAAGACCTTCCCCGGCGTGGTCGCGCTCGACGGCGTGGACTTCGATCTGCGCCGGGGCGAGGTGCACGTGCTGCTGGGCGAGAACGGCGCCGGCAAGAGCACGCTGATCAAGATGCTCTCCGGCGCGTACACGCCCGACGCCGGCCGGATCACCGTGGGCGGCGAGGAGGTGCGCATCAGCGGTGCGCAGGACTCCGAGAAGCTCGGGATCGCCACCATCTACCAGGAGTTCAACCTGGTCCCCGATCTGACGGTCGCGGAGAACATCTTCCTGGGGCGGCAGCCGCGCCGCTTCGGGATGATCGACCGGAAGCGGATGGACGCGGACGCCGAGGTGCTGCTGAAGCGCGTCGGGGTGGACGTGTCTCCCCGCGCCCGGGTGCGTGAACTGGGCATCGCGCGGCTCCAGATGGTCGAGATCGCCAAGGCGCTCAGCCTGGACGCGCGCGTGCTGATCATGGACGAGCCGACCGCCGTGCTGACCTCCGAGGAGGTCGAGAAGCTGTTCGCGATCGTGCGGCGGCTGCGCGAGGACGGCGTCGGAATCGTCTTCATCACCCACCACCTCGAGGAGATCGCCGCGCTCGGCGACCGGGTCACCGTGATCCGCGACGGGCGCAGCGTGGGGCAGGTGCCCGCCTCCACACCCGAGGACGAACTCGTCCGGCTCATGGTGGGGCGGTCCATCGACCAGCAGTACCCGCGTGAGCGCGCGGACGCCGGGGAGGCCCTGCTCAAGGTGGAGGGGCTGACGCGTAACGGCGTGTTCCACGGCGTCAGCTTCGAGGTGCGGGCCGGTGAGGTCGTCGGTGTCGCGGGGCTGGTCGGCGCCGGGCGGACGGAGGTGGCCCGGGCGGTGTTCGGGGCGGACCCGTACGACGCCGGGACCGTGCACGTCGGCGGGGTGCGGCTGCGCGGCCACGACGTGAACTCCGCCCTGGAGGCCGGGGTCGGGCTGGTGCCCGAGGACCGCAAGGGCCAGGGGCTGGTGCTGGACGCCTCCGTGGAGGAGAACCTCGGTCTCGTCACGCTCCGGTCGTCCTCCCGCGCCGGGCTCGTCGACCTCAAGGGGCAGCACGAGGCCGCGGCCCGGATCGCCGGGCAGCTCGGCGTGCGCATGGCCGGGCTCGGCCAGCATGTGCGCACCCTGTCCGGCGGCAACCAGCAGAAGGTCGTCATCGGCAAGTGGCTGCTGGCGAACACCAAGGTGCTCATCCTCGACGAGCCGACGCGCGGCATCGACGTCGGCGCGAAGGTCGAGATCTACCAGCTGATCAACGAGCTGACGGCGGCCGGCGCCGCGGTGCTCATGATCTCCAGCGACCTGCCCGAGGTGCTCGGCATGAGCGACCGGGTCCTGGTCATGGCGCAGGGCCGGCTCGCGGGCGAACTGGACGCCGCCGACGCCACCCAGGACGCCGTGATGGCCCTCGCCGTCGGCACCACTTCCCCCAGCTCCCCCAGTAACGGAACGGAGGCCCCCGGTGGCCACTGACACGCTCAAGAGCACGCCGGGCGCGCAGGGCGGCGCCGCCGGCGGCCTGCGCCGGCTGCTCCTCGACAACGGCGCGCTGACCGCGCTGATCGTCCTCGTGATCGCCATGTCGGCGCTGTCCGGGGACTTCCTGACCGCCGACAACCTGCTCAACGTCGGCGTCCAGGCCGCCGTGACCGCGATCCTCGCCTTCGGCGTCACCTTCGTCATCGTCTCGGCGGGCATCGACCTGTCGGTCGGCTCGGTCGCCGCGCTCTCCGCGACCGTCCTGGCGTGGAGCGCGACCGAGGCCGGGATCCCGGTGGTCCTCGCGGTCGTCCTCGCCGTGGCGACCGGCATCGTCTGCGGCCTGGTCAACGGCTTCCTCGTCTCGTACGGCAAACTGCCGCCGTTCATCGCGACGCTGGCGATGCTGTCGGTGGCGCGCGGTCTGTCGCTGGTGATCTCGCAGGGCTCGCCCATCGCCTTCCCCGACTCCGTCTCCCACCTGGGCGACACGCTCGGCGGCTGGCTGCCGGTGCCGGTGCTCGTGATGGTGGTGATGGGCCTGCTGACGGCGTTCGTCCTCGGGCGGACGTACATCGGCCGGTCGATGTACGCGATCGGCGGCAACGAGGAGGCCGCGCGGCTGTCCGGTCTGCGGGTGAAGAAGCAGAAGCTCGCCATCTACGCCTTCTCCGGCCTGTTCGCGGCCGCCGCGGGCATCGTGCTCGCCTCCCGGCTGGCGTCCGCGCAGCCGCAGGCCGCGCAGGGCTACGAGCTGGACGCGATCGCCGCGGTCGTCATCGGCGGCGCCTCCCTCGCGGGCGGCACCGGCAAGGCGTCCGGCACCCTGATCGGCGCGCTGATCCTCGCGGTGCTGCGCAACGGCCTCAACCTGCTGTCGGTGTCGGCGTTCTGGCAGCAGGTCGTCATCGGCGTGGTCATCGCGCTGGCGGTGCTGTTCGACACGGTGCGCCGCAAGGCGGGCGCGACCGCCCCGGCGGCCGGCGCGTCCGGCGGCGGCAAGGGCAAGCAGGCACTGACGTATGTGATCGCGGCCGTCGTCGCCGTGGCGGTCGTCGGCGCCACCTCGCTGCTGCACAACGGCTCGTCCGCGGCGGACAGGCCGAAGATCGGCCTGTCCCTGTCGACGCTCAACAACCCCTTCTTCGTGCAGATCCGGGACGGCGCCGAGGAGGAGGCGAAGAAGCTGGGCGTCGACCTCACGGTCACCGACGCGCAGAACGACGCCTCCCAGCAGGCCAACCAGCTGCAGAACTTCACCAGCGGCTCGCTGTCCGCGGTCGTCGTCAACCCGGTGGACTCGGACGCGGCCGGTCCTTCGGTGCGCGGCGCGAACCAGGCGGGCATCCCGGTGATCGCCGTGGACCGCGGCGTCAACGAGGCGGACACCTCCGCGCTGGTCGCCTCCGACAACGTCGAGGGCGGCGCGCTCGGCGCCAAGGCGCTCGCCGAGAAGCTCGGCGGCAAGGGCACCATCGTGATCCTCCAGGGCCAGGCCGGCACCTCCGCCAGCCGTGAGCGCGGGGCGGGCTTCGCCGAGGGGCTGAAGGACTACCCGGGCATCAAGGTCGTCGCCAAGCAGCCCGCGGACTTCGACCGCACCAAGGGCCTGGACGTGATGACGAACCTGCTCCAGGCGCACCCCGACATCGACGGCGTCTTCGCGGAGAACGACGAGATGGCGCTCGGCGCGATCAAGGCGCTCGGCTCCAAGGCCGGAACGTCCGTGCAGGTCGTCGGGTTCGACGGCACGCCGGACGGGCTGAAGGCGGTGCGGGCGGGCACGCTGTACGCCTCCGTCGCACAGCAGCCCAGCGAACTCGGCCGGATCGCCGTACGGAACGCGTTGCGGGCCGTCGAGGGCGAAAAGGTGGAGAAGATGGTGAAGGTGCCGGTGAAGGTGGTCACGAAGGAGAACGTGGCCGGCTTCGAAGGCTGACACCGGCACAGAGGCACACGGGCGGGCGGTCACGAGGCCGCCCGCCCTCCTCAGCGGATCGGGGAGCGAATTCATGTACGACTACGACCTCCTGGTCGTCGGATCGGCCAACGCCGACCTGGTGATCGGGGTGGAGCGCCGGCCGGGCGCCGGGGAGACGGTGCTCGGCTCCGACCTGGCCGTGCATCCGGGCGGCAAGGGCGCGAACCAGGCGGTCGCCGCCGCCCGGCTCGGCGCCCGCACCGCCCTGCTGGCGCGGGTCGGGGACGACGAGCACGGGCGGCTGCTGCTGGACTCGCTGCGCGAGGCCGGGGCGGACACGGTGGGCGTGCTGGTGGGCGGGGCGCCGACCGGGGTCGCGCTGATCACGGTGGACCCGTCGGGCGACAACAGCATCGTCGTCTCGCCGGGTGCGAACGGCCGGCTGACCCCGTCGGACGTACGGGCCGCCGCGAGCCTCTTCCACGCCTCGCGGGTGGTGTCCACGCAGCTGGAGATCCCGCTGGAGACGGTGATGGCGGTGGTGCGGAGCCTGGCGCCGGACAGCCGCTTCGTCCTCAACCCGTCGCCTCCGCAGCCGCTGCCGTCGGAGGTGCTGGCGGCCTGCGATCCGCTGATCGTCAACGAGCACGAGGCGAAGGTGATCCTCGGCGACAGCGCCGGCGTGAGCGACGAACCGGAGGACTGGGCGCGGCTGCTGCTGGCGAAGGGCCCGCGCTCGGTGGTCGTGACCCTGGGCGGGGAGGGCGCGCTCGTGGCGTCCTCGGCCGGGGTGGCGCGGGTGCCGTCGGTGAAGGTGGAGGCGGTGGACACCACCGGCGCCGGGGACGCGTTCACCGCGGCGCTGGCGTGGCGGCTGGGCACGGGCGAACCGCTCGCCGAGGCCGCCGCCTACGCGGCCCGGGTGGGCGCGGCGACGGTCACCAAGGAGGGCGCGCAGGTGTCGTTCCCGACGGCGGCGGAGGTCGCGGAGCTGTGAAGAAGCACGGGATCCTCAACCGGCACCTGTCCGGCGCCCTCGCCGCACTCGGCCACACCGACGGGGTGCTGGTGTGCGACGCGGGGATGCCGATCCCGGACGGGCCGCGCGTGGTGGACCTGGCGTTCCGGGCCGGGGTGCCGTCGTTCGCGGAGGTGCTGGAGGGGCTGCTCGGCGAGCTGGCCGTCGAGGGCGCCACGGCGGCGGAGGAGGTGCGGGACGCCAACCCCGCGGCGGCCTCGCTGCTGACCGGCCACTTCCCGGACCTGGCGTACGTCCCGCACGAGCGGCTGAAGCAACTGACGACCGGGGCGCGGCTGGTGGTGCGCACGGGCGAGGCGAGCCCGTACGCGAACGTGCTGCTGCGGTGCGGGGTCTTCTTCTGAATCCGTCCGGACGAACTTCGAGGGGCCCGGTCCGTCGACCGGGCCCCTCGCTTCCCTCCCCCGCCAGAACCTCCCTGAAGCCCCCCCCGGGTCCCCACCCGGAAGTCCTGACGCTACGTAGGACAGGCGGGGTGGGGGGAGGGTTGTACGGCCGTCCGGAGTTTTTTTCACGGGCCCCAAACAGGCCCCGGGAGGCCCCGGACAGGCCCGGCGGGCGCGGCTCACACGTCCACGTTCTCCGTCCACCGGCGGGCCGTCTCCGCGAGGAGTTCTCGGCCGTCGCGGGCCCACAGGTCCTCGTTGAAGAGTTCGACCTCGATGGAGCCCGTGTAGCCGGCCGCCTCCACGTACCCCTGCCACTCGCGCATGTCGATCGCGCCGTCGCCGATCTGGCCGCGGCCGTTGAGGACGCCCTCGGGCAGCGGGGTGATCCAGTCGGCGAGCTGGAAGGTGTGGATGCGGTGCTGGGCGCCGGCGCGGGCGATCGCCTCGGGGGCCGTGTCGTCCCACCAGATGTGGTACGTGTCCACGGTGACGCCGACCTGGTGCGCCGGGAAGCGTTCGGCGAGGTCCAGGGCCTGGGTGAGCGTGGAGACCACGCAGCGGTCGGAGGCGAACATGGGGTGCAGCGGCTCGATCGCCAGCCTCACCCCGTGGTCCTCGGCGTAGGGGGCGAGTTCCGTCAGCGCGTCCGCGATGCGTTCGCGGGCCGCCCGCAGGTCCTTCGCGCCGGGCGGGAGGCCGCCGGAGACCAGGACCAGGGTGTCCGTGCCGAGGGTGGCCGCCTCGTCGACGGCGCGGCGGTTGTCGGCGAGGGCCGCCGCCCGCTCGTCCGCGTCGACCGCCGTGAGGAAGCCGCCGCGGCAGAGTGTCGTCACCGCCAGGCCCGCGTCCCGTACGAGCTTGGCGGCCGCCTCCACGCCGTACTCCTGGACCGGTGCGCGCCACAGGCCGACCGCCGGGACGCCCAGGTCGCGGCAGGCGGCGACCAGTTCGGGGAGCGTGAGCTGCTTGACGGTCATCTGGTTGATGCTGAAGCGGGTCAGGTCGCTCACGGGGTCGCTCCGTACAGGTGCAGCAGGGTCCGCATCCGGTCCTCGGCCAGCTTGGGGTCGGGGAACAGGCCGAGGCGGTCGGCGAGTTCGTAGGCGCGGGCGAGGTGGGGCAGGGAGCGGGCGGACTGGAGGCCGCCGACCATCGTGAAGTGGGTCTGGTGGCCGGCCAGCCAGGCCAGGAACACCACGCCGGTCTTGTAGAAGCGGGTGGGCGCCTGGAAGAGGTGGCGGGACAGCTCGACCGTGGGGTCCAGCAGGGCGCGGAAGCCGTCCGTGTCACCGGTGTCGAGGACGCGGACCGCCTGCGCGGCCAGTGGTCCGAGCGGGTCGAAGATGCCGAGCAGGGCGTGGCTGAAGCCCTGCTCGTCGCCCGCGATCAGCTCGGGGTAGTGGAAGTCGTCGCCGGTGTAGCAGCGCACGCCCTTCGGCAGGCGGCGGCGCAGGTCGATCTCGCGCCGGGCGTCCAGCAGGGAGACCTTGATGCCGTCGACCTTGTCGGGGTGGGCGGCGATGACGTCGAGGAAGGTGTCGGTCGCCGTGTCCAGGTCGGAGGAGCCCCAGTAGCCCTCGAGGGCCGGGTCGAACATGGGGCCGAGCCAGTGCAGGATCACGGGTTCCGCGGACTGGCGGAGCAGGTGGCCGTAGACCTCCAGGTAGTCCTCGGGGCCGCGGGCCGTGGCGGCGAGGGCTCGGGAGGCCATGAGGATGGCCTGCGCGCCCGACTCCTCGACGACCGCGAGCTGTTCCTCGTAGGCCGCGCGGACCTCGGCGAGGGTCGCCGGACCGCCGGTGAGCTGGTCGGTGCCGACGCCGCAGGCGATCCGGCCGCCGGCCGCCTTCGCCTCGGCGGCGGAGCGGCGGATCAGCTCGGCCGCGCCCGCCCAGTCCAGACCCATGCCGCGCTGCGCGGTGTCCATCGCCTCGGCGACGCCAAGACCGTGCGCCCACAGGTGGCGGCGGAAGGCGAGGGTGGCGTCCCAGTCGACGGCGGCGGGCGAGTCGGGGGTGGTGTCGGCGTACGGGTCGGCGACGACGTGCGCGGCCGAGAAGACCGTACGGGAGGTGAAGGGGGCGCCGGGGGCGAGGGCGAGGGGCTCGGTGCGGGGTTCGTAGGGGCGCAGGGCGCCGTGCGCGTCGGGAAGGTGGAGGGTCACAGGCTGATCTCCGGTACGTCGAGACGGCGGCCCTCGGCGGAGGACCTCAGGCCGAGTTCGGCGAGCTGGACGCCGCGGGCGCCGGCCAGCAGGTCCCAGTGGTAGGGGGCGTCGGCGTGGACGTGGCGCAGGAACAGCTCCCACTGGGCCTTGAAGCCGTTGTCGAACGTGCCGTTGTCCGGTACCTCCTGCCACTGGTCGCGGAACACCTCGGTGGCGGGGATGTCCGGGTTCCAGACCGGCTTGGGGGTGGCGGAGCGGTGCTGGACGCGGCAGCCCCGCAGGCCGGCGACGGCGGAGCCCTCGGTGCCGTCGACCTGGAACTCGACCAGCTCGTCGCGGTGGACGCGGACCGCCCAGGAGGAGTTGATCTGGGCGATCGCGCCGCCCTCCAGCTCGAAGACGCCGTATGCGGCGTCGTCGGCGGTGGCGTCGTAGGGCTTGCCGTTCTCGTCCCAGCGCTGCGGGACGTGGGTGGCGGTGAGGGCCTGCACGGACTTCACCCGGCCGAACAGCTCGTGGAGCACGTACTCCCAGTGCGGGAACATGTCGACGACGATGCCGCCGCCGTCCTCCGCGCGGTAGTTCCACGACGGGCGCTGCGCCTCCTGCCAGTCGCCCTCGAACACCCAGTAGCCGAACTCGCCCCGGACGGACAGGATGCGGCCGAAGAAGCCGCCGTCGATCAGCCGCTTCAGCTTGAGCAGGCCGGGGAGGAACAGCTTGTCCTGGACGACGCCGTGCTTGACGCCCTTCTCCGCGGCGAGCCGCGCAAGTTCGAGGGCGCCGTCGAGGCCGGTGGCGGTGGGCTTCTCGGTGTAGACGTGCTTGCCGGCGGCGATCGCCTTCCTGATCGCCTCCTCGCGGGCGGAGGTCACCTGGGCGTCGAAGTAGATGTCCACGCTGTCGTCGGCGAGGACCGCGTCCAGGTCGGTGGAGAGGTGTTCGAGTCCGTGGCGCTCGGCGAGCGCCCTCAGCGCGTGCTCGCGGCGGCCGACCAGCACCGGCTCGGGCCACAGCACGGTGCCGTCGCCGAGGTCGAGGCCGCCCTGCTCGCGCAGGGCCAGGATGGAGCGGACGAGGTGCTGGCGGTAGCCCATGCGTCCGGTCACACCGTTCATGGCGATACGCACCGTCTTGCGTGTCACGTCGTTCCCTTCGTACGCGGTCCGCGCGCCGCGTACGCCGCACCCGCCCCACGCGCCCCGGGAGGAGGCGGGGGAACTGGTAGACGTGGCAGCAAGCGCTTTCTATACCGTCAGAAGCTAGCCTCTGGACCGCGTGTGGACAAGACCACTGCCGCTCCCGGCTTGTTCGAGGGGGCGAACAACGCCGCGGATGGCCTTAAGGTCTGGTCGGAAAGCTCTGGTCGGAACCACCGGTGTGGGCGTGGGTGTGTACGACGGCGTACGGCACGGGCGGACGGCACGGCGGCGAGGCGGAGGACGAGACATGACGGTGACCCTGGCGGACGTGGCGGCGCGGGCGCAGGTCTCCCCCGCGACGGTGTCGCGTGTGCTGAACGGGAACTATCCGGTGGCCGCGTCCACCCGCGAGCGCGTGCTCAAGGCCGTCGACGAGCTCGACTACGTCCTCAACGGCCCCGCCAGCGCCCTCGCCGCCGCCACCTCCGACCTGGTCGGTATCCTGGTGAACGACATCGCCGACCCGTTCTTCGGGATCATGGCGAGCGCCATCCAGTCGGAGATCGGCGGCCCGGGCGGACGCGCGGGCGGCGAGAGACTCGCCGTCGTCTGCAACACCGGGGGCTCCCCCGAGCGCGAACTGACCTACCTCACCCTGCTCCAGCGGCAGCGCGCCGCGGCGGTGGTGCTGACCGGCGGCGCCATCGAGGACGCGCAGCACAAGGCGGCGATGGACGCCAAGCTGAGGAAGCTGGCGGACGCCGGGACGCGGGTGGTGCTGTGCGGACGGCCGCAGGCGCCCGACACCGGGGCGATCGCCCTGACCTTCGACAACCGGGGCGGCGGGCAGGAACTCACCGAGCATCTGATCCGGCTCGGGCACCGCCGCCTGGGGTACATCGCGGGCCCCGAGGAGCGCACCACGACCCGGCACCGCCTGGAGGGCCACCGGGCCGCGCTGGCCGCGCACGGCATCGAGGAGGACCCGCGCTGGACCGTCCACGGCCGCTACGACCGGCGGTCGGGCCACGAGGCCACGCTGGAACTCCTCCGCCGCGACCCGTCGTTGACCGCCGTGGTCGCGGCGAACGACTCCGTCGCGCTGGGCGCGTGCGCGGCGCTGCGCGAGTCGGGGCTGCGGATCCCGGACGACGTGTCGGTGGCCGGCTTCGACGACCTGCCGTTCAGCGTCGACGCGGTGCCCGCGCTGACCACGGTCAGGCTGCCCCTCGCGGAGGCGGGGGCGCGGGCGGGACGGATCGCGATGGGCCGTGAGGAGCCGCCGGCGGGCGGGATCGCGGCGGTGCGGGGGGAGTTGATGGTGCGGGGGTCCACGGCGGGGCCGCGGGGCTGACCTCTGCGAGGGGCTGGGGGTGACGCCCCTCAGGGGCGCGGGGAACTGCGCGCTCAACCCCCACGCACCCGCGCGTGCGGACGGCGCGCAACCACCCCCTGAAGGGGCGCGGGGAACTGCGCGACCAGCCCCCACCGGCCCGCGCGTGCCGACGGCGCGCAACCACCCCTTGAAGGGGCGCGGGGAACGGCGCGACCAGCCCCCACCGGCCCGCACCTGCGGACGGCGCGCAACCACCCCTTGAAGGGGCGCGGGGAACTGCGCGACCAGCCCCCACCGGCCCGCACCCCGGCGAACCGCCGAAGAGACTGCGGCACCGGAGTGACGGGGAGGAGTCGCCCCCGCGCCTCGGGGGTAGTCCCGTATCCATGAAACTGGCGTTCTCCACCCTCGGTGTCCCCGGCCTCCCTCTCTCCGAGGTGACGGCCCTGGCGACCGCGCACGGCTACCACGGCGTGGAGCTGCGCGCCCACCCCGAGGAACCCGTCCACACGGGCCTCGGTGCGGAAGAGCGGGCCAACGTGGCCGCCGCGTTCAAGGCGGCCGGGCTCGACATCCTGGGGGTGGCCGGATACGCCCGGGTCGCCGCGCCCGGCGACGACGAGCCGGTCCTCGCGGAGGTCCGCGCGCTGGTCGATCTCGCGCGGGACGTCGGCGCGCCGTACGTACGGGTTTTTCCCGGCGGCGGTGACGAGCAGAGCGCGGAGGAGGCGGACGCGACGGCCGCGCGGCGGCTGGGGACGGCCGCGGAGTACGCGGCCGACCGGGGCGTACGGATCCTGCTGGAGACGCACGACTCCCACCGGACCGGTGCGGACGCGATGCGGGTGCTGGGGCTCGTCGGGCACCGGCAGGTGGGGGCGCTGTGGGACGTGATGCACACGTGGCTCGGGGGCGAGCAGCCGGTGGACAGCTTCGCGGCGTTGTCGCCGCACCTGGGGTACGTGCAGGTGAAGGACATCGCCTCGGCGGAGGACACGACGCCTGTCGCGCTGGGGGCGGGGGTGTTGCCGTTGACCGACGTCGTCGAGGTGTTGTCGCGGAACGGGTGGGACGGGTGGCTGTGCTGGGAGTACGAGGCGCGGTGGTACGAGGCGGCGGAGCCGCTGCCTTCGTTGTTGGGGGCGGGGCGTGAGCATGTGGCGCGGTTGCTGAACGAGTCGGCGTGAGGGTTCGCTGACGCGGGTTTCTGGGGGCGGGGGGTGCGCTTCGGCCGCGGGTGCGGGTGCGTTGTGGCTGGTCGCGCAGTTCCCCGCGCCCCTGAAGGGGGTGGTCCTGCGGCGTTCGCGGGTGCCGGTGCGTCAGGGCTGAGCGCGCAGTTCCCCGCGCCCCTGGAAGGGGTGGTCCTGCGGCGTTCGCGGGTGCGGGTGCGTGGGGGCTTAGCGCGCAGTTCCCCGCGCCCCTGGAGGGGGTGGTCCTGCGGCGTTCGCAAGTGCCGGTGCGTGGGGGCTGGGCGCGCAGTTCCCCGCGCCCCTGGAAGGGTGCCGGTGCGTGGGGGCTTAGCGCGCAGTTCCCCGCGCCCCTTACGGGGCCAGGCCCGTTTTGTGGGCGAGGACCACTGCCTGGACCCGGTCGCGCAGGTGGAGCTTGGCCAGGATGCGGGAGACGTAGGTCTTGACCGTCTCCGGGGTGATGGACATCGCCGTGGCGATCTCCGCGTTCGACAGGCCCTCGGCGATCAGCCGGAACACCTCCAGCTCGCGGGGCGTCAGACTGTCCACGATGTTCCGCCGGACCGGGCTCGTCGTGTCGGCCGGCCGTACGTGCCCGGCGAAGTGGCCGATGAGGCGGCGGGTGACGGCGGGGGCGAGGAGGGCCTCTCCGCGGGCGACGGTGCGGATGCCGTTGACCAGCTCCGCCGGGGGCGAGTCCTTGAGGAGGAAGCCGCTCGCCCCGGCGCGCAGCGCGTCGTAGACGTACGAGTCGACGTTGAACGTCGTGACGACCAGCACCTTCGGCGCGTGCTCCGTGTCCGGGCCGGCGAGCTGCCGCGTCGCCTGGATGCCGTCGAGCAGGGGCATCCGGACGTCCATCACGACCACGTCGGGGCGCAGCCGCCGCGCGGCGCGGACCGCCTCGTGGCCGTTCTCGGCCTCCCCGACGACGTCCATGTCGGGCTGCGCGGAGAAGATGGTGACGTAGCCGGTCCGCACCAGCGCCTGGTCGTCGCAGACGAGTACACGGATCGGTTGCGGCGGCGCGTCGCTCACGGGGTCACTCCTGAACGGGCTGGGACGGGATCGTGGCGCGGACCTCGAACCCGCCCTCGGGCCGGGGACCGGCCTCCAGTTCACCATCGAGCATCCGCACCCGTGCACGCAGTCCGGCCAGCCCGCGTCCGCCCGCCAGGTCCGGCCTCCGCGGTGCCGGCACGCCGGCCGGTCCGTCGGTGGTCACCTCGACGCCGATGTGGTCCCCGCCGTGCCGGAGCACGACCCGTGTGGATTGCCCCGCCGCGTACTTCAGGGCGTTGGTGAGCGCCTCCTGCACCACCCGGTACGCGGCCAGCTCCACGTCCACGCTCCGCTGCCGCCGCTCGCCGTGCTCGGCGAACTCGACCGGCTGGCCCGAGCTGCGCGCCTGCTGGACCAGGTCGCCCACCCGTCCCAGGGCGGGCGACCGGCCGCCCGTGCGTTCCAGGTCGGCGGACGCCGCCTCGCCGGTCGCCTCCAGGACGCCGAGCAGGTACCGCAGTTCGGTCAGCGCCCGGCGGCCGGTGTCGCTGACGGCCGCCAGTCCCTCGCCGGCGCGTTCCGGCGCGGACGTCAGCAGGAACTGCGCCGCGTCGGCCTGGACCACCATGGCCGTCACATGGTGGGTGACCACGTCGTGCAGCTCGCGGGCGATCCGCGCCCGTTCGGCGGCCGTCGCCGCCTCCGCGGCCAGCCGCCGCCGCTCCGCCTCCTCGGTGCGCCGTCCGCGCACCGTGCTCCCCACCTGCCGTACGGCGGCCAGGATCAGCCCGAACGCGAGATAGTCCGGTACGTCCTGCGGTGAGCCGAGGCGGTCCAGGACGACGGCGAGCGCGGCGTACCCCACGCCCGTCACGGCGGCCAGACCGCGGCGGAAACGCACCTGGTGGGCACCGGTGGAGTACAGGGCCAGGTACAGGCCCACGCTCGCGAACGTCGTCGCGTAGCCCAGCGCCTGGTGCGCGGCGAACGCGCCCGCCACGACGGCGAGACAGGCCGCGGGCGCCCTGCGGCGGGCCGCGAGCGGCAGGGTCTGCGCCAGGACGAGGGCGGCGCCCAGCGCGTCCGGCGGGCGCTCGGGCAGATCGCCGATCTGCGCGCCGACGCCGGACAGGGTCGGTACGAAGGCGAGCGCGGTGAGCGTCAGGGCGAGGACGCCGTCCTTGAAGAGGGCGTCCCGCTCCTGCCACCGGTCGAGCGCGGCGCGGAGGAAAGGGTGGCTCCGGAGTGTCCGAGGGTCTGTCATGGTGCGTGTCCTCTCCCGTCGGCCGGTGTCAGCGGCGCGCGTCGTGGCGGGTCCTGACCCGGCCGTCACGGTGGGCGAGGACGAGCATGGGGACGGCGAGGGCCACACTGATGAGGACGGGCACGAGCGACGCCTCCAGGCCGAAGCCGCCGCCGGTCAGGACGGCGGAGCCGTGGACGTCGACGGTGAACAGGCCGTCGGGGGTGTGCCCGGAGACCGGGATGCCGAGCAGCTGCTCCGTGGTGTTCCAGGCGAAGTGCAGACCCACGACGAACCAGATGCTACGCCGCCACAGGAACGCGGCTCCGAGCAGGACGCCCGCCTCCACGGCGATCGCGAGTCCGCTCCACGGGGTCGCGCCCTCGGCGCCCAGATGGGCGACGCCGAAGAAGAGGGACGTGACGGCGACGGCGGCGCGGCTGCCCCACAGCTGCTCCAGCGCTTGCAGGGCGAGACCGCGGAACAGCAGTTCCTCGGTGACCGCGGCGCCGGCCTGCACCACGACCGCCGCCCACACGACCTTCAGGACGCCGTCGCCGGCCCAGGAGAACGAGTAGCCGCCGAACGCCGTGATCAGGAGGGCGGAGAGAAGGATGAAGCCCAGGCCGACGGCGGCGCCGCGCAGGGTCTCACGGCCGGCGCCGGACCGGGCGATCTCCGGGGCGGGGCGCTGCGCCACGCGGCGCGTCACCCACGCGTACACGGCGATCGCGGCGGCCGCGCCCAGGAGCGGCACGGGGCCGGGGCCGGTCGCCGTGAGGGCGGAGACCAGGCCGACGGCGGCCATGCCGGTGAGCATCCAGCCGAGCGGGGTGCGGGTGAGGCGGCCTGCGCGGCCGCGCTTCGTGGGTTCTTTCGTCGCTTCCATCGCGGCCTCCCCTGGTGTGGTCGCGCCTTTGGCGACCTGGGGACCACGCTAGGAATCCGGGGGTGGTGGGGGATCACCCCTGGATGGACAACTGCTGTAGCTCTCACGGGGGATGGGGTGGTGCCCTCGTCGGGCGGGTGCGGGTGGGTGGGGGGTGAGCGCGCAGTTCCCCGCGCCCCTAGGGGGTTGTCAGCGCCGGTGTCTTGGGGCGGGGCCTGCTGGGGGTGAGGGAGGTCAACGCCACCCCGCCCACCAGCAGCGCCGCCGCGCACCACCGGAGCGGGGTGAGGGATTCACCCAGGAACAGCGCCGCCGACGTCATGCCGAACACCGGGACCAGGAGGGAGAACGGGGCGACCGTGGAGGCGGGGTGGCGGTGGAGGAGCCAGCCCCAGGCGCCGAAGCCGAAGACCGTCGCGCCCCAGGCGACGTAGAGGACCGTGCCCGCGCCCGGCCAGTCCAGGGAGCGCAGCGCCGCCAGGTCCGCCGACCAGCCCTCCAGCAGCAGGGAGAGGGCGAGCAGCGGGAGCACCGGGACCGTGCTGACCCAGACCATGAAGTTGAGGGCGTCGGGGGGCGACGCCTTGCGGGTGAGGATGTTGGAGACGCCCCAGCAGGCCGCCGCGGCGACGACGAGGGCGAAGCCCGTCAGCGGGCCCGAGGCGCCCTCGTCGACCGCCGCCACGCCGATGCCGGCCAGCGCCACCGCCATGCCCGCCACCCGGACCCGGGTGGGGCGTTCGCCGAGGAGCGCGACGGCGAACAGGGCCGTGAACACCGCCTGGATCTGGAGGACCAGGGAGGACAGGCCGCCCGGCATGCCGACGTCCATGCCGATGAACAGCAGGCCGAACTTGGCGACCCCCAGGGCCAGTCCCACCCCCACGATCCACTTCCAGGCGACCTTCGGCGGGCCGACGAGGAACACCGCGGGCAGGGCCGCGACCAGGAAGCGCAGCGCGGAGAAGAGCAGCGGCGGGAAGTGGTCGAGGCCGACCTCGATGACCGTGAAGTTCACTCCCCACACGGCGGCGACGAGGACGGCGAGAAGGACGTGTGCAGGTCGCATGCGTCGAGCATCACCGGAGACGACACTTCAGCACCAGCGACGATCTCTGCATGGTTGGATGAAGCATCGCTAACCGATTCCAGGAGCGGTCATGCTCGATCTCCAGCGTCTGCGCGCCCTGCACGCCGTGTCCGTGCACGGCACCGTCGGCGCCGCCGCCTCGGCGCTCGGCTACACCTCGTCCGCCGTCTCGCAGCAGATCGCCAAGCTGGAGCGGGAGACGCGGACCGTGCTGCTGGAGCGCGAGGGCCGGGGCGTGCGGCTCACCGACGAGGCGCATCAGCTGGTGCGCGCCGCTCGGGAGCTGATCGCCATCGTGGAGCGCGCGGAGACGGAGCTGGAGGAGCGGCGCGGGGTGCCGTCCGGGCGGCTCACCGTCGCCGCGTTCGCGTCGGCCGCGCGCGGGCTGATGCCGCCGGTGCTGGCCGACCTGGCCCGCCGGCACCCCGCGCTGGACACCCGGCTCACCGAGGTGGACCCGCATCTGTCCGTGGACCTCGTCGCCAAGGGCGCGGTCGATCTGGTGGTCGCGCACGACTGGGACATCGCGCCGCTGCCCGCCCCGGCGAACGTGGAGCAGACGGTGATCGGGGACGACCTGTGCGACCTGCTGGTGCCCGAGGGGCACCGGTTCGCGGGGCGGACGGGCGTACGGCGGGAGGAGCTGGCCGGGGAGCGGTGGATCTGCCAGCCGCCGGGACGGGTCTGCCACGAGTGGCTGGTGCGGACCCTGCGGGCGGCCGGGCACGAGCCGGAGATCGTGCACATGGCCGACGAGAACCCGACCCTGGTCGCCCTGGTCGCGGCCGGTCTGGGCATCGCGCTGATCCCCCGGCTGGGGCGCGGTCCGCTGCCTGCCGGGGTCGTCGAGGTGCCGCTCGACCCGATGCCCGTACGGCGGCTGTACGCGCTGTGGCGCACCGGTGCGGCGCGCCGTCCGGCGATCGCGGAGACGGTCCGCACCCTGGTCGCGCACTGGCCGGCGGTGTCGGCGCACGGCCCCCGCTGACACCGGACGGCCAAGGAACGCCTACGACGACAACGCCCTCGCACACGGGGCGGAACCCGTCGCCGCCCCCGTACGTCCCACCGCCGGGCTGCCGGGCGAGCCCGCGGGAACGCCGTACCGGCTCCTCGCGCCGGCCGCGGCCGCCGTCCCCCTCGGCGCCGCGCCCCGGCCGGCGGCCCGCCGCCGTCGGCGCCGCCCCCTCCCGCCGCGCCGACGGCGGCCCCCTCGGCCCCCTCCGGATGCTGCACATGCCCTTGACTGGCAGAAACTTCCCGGATATTGGTGACCTCCTGGCAGTTTCCTTCAGCGGATCCCCGGCCCTCCGCGGATCACCTCCCAAAGGAGCGCACGTGCCCGACAGCAGCCCCGGAAGCACGGCAAGCACCGCCCGTCCGTCCAGACGTACCGTCCTCGCCGCGACGGCGGGCGTCACCTCCGTCCTGGCGGCCGGCGGCACGGTCCACGCGGCCACCGGCGCACACCGTCCCGACGACCGCAAGCTGCGCGCCCTCATCTCCCGTATGACGCTGGAGGAGAAGGTCGGCCAGCTCTTCGTGATGCGGGTCTACGGCCACTCCGCCACCGACCCCGACCAGGCGGACGTCGACGCCAACCTGTCCGAGATCGGGGTGCGCACGGCCGCCGAGCTGGTCGCCAAGTACCGGGTCGGCGGCATCATCTACTTCGCCTGGGCGCACAACACCCGCGACCCGCACCAGATCGCCGGCCTGTCCAACGGCATCCAGAAGGCCTCCCTCGGTCTGCCGCGGGGTCTGCCCGTGCTGATCTCGACCGACCAGGAGCACGGCATCGTGGCCCGGGTGGGCGAGCCCGCGACGCTGATGCCGGGAGCGATGAACGTCGGCGCGGGCGGGTCGCGGTCCGACGCGCGCACCCTGGGCCGGATCGCGGGGCGTGAGCTGCGCGCCCTGGGCATCCGTCAGAACTACTCCCCCGTCGCCGACGTGAACGTCAACCCGGCCAACCCGGTCATCGGCGTGCGCTCCTTCGGCTCCGACCCGGACGCGGTCGCCGAGCTGGTCGCGGCGGAGGTGCGGGGCTACGAGTCGTCCGGCGTGGCGGCCACCGCCAAGCACTTCCCCGGGCACGGCGACACGATCACGGACAGCCACGAGGACCTGCCGTGGATCCACCACACCCGCGAGCAGTGGGAGGAGCTGGACGCGCCGCCGTTCCGCGCGGCGATCGCCGCGGGCATCGACTCGATCATGACCGCGCACATCGTCGTCCCGGCGCTCGACGCCGCCGAGGACCCGGCCACGCTGTCCCACCCGATCCTCACCGGCATCCTGCGCGAGGAGCTCGGCTACGACGGCGTCGTGGTGACCGACTCCCTCGGCATGGAGGGCGTCCGCACCAAGTACGGCGACGACCGGGTGCCGGTGCTGGCGCTGAAGGCGGGCGTGGACCAGCTGCTCAACCCGCCGTCCCTGGACGTCGCGTGGAACGCGGTGCTCCAGGCGGTGCGGGACGGCGAGCTGACCGAGGCCCGCCTCGACGAATCGATCCTGCGCGTGCTGCGCCTGAAGGCCCGCCTGGGCCTCTTCGACGACCCGTACGTCAGCCACGCGGGCGTGGACCGCGTGGTCGGCACCCGGTCGCACCTGGCCGCCGCCGACCGGATCGCCGAGCACGGCACCACCCTGCTGGTCAACGAAGGCGGGCTGCTGCCGCTGTCCCGCCGCCGCACGCCCAAGGTGCTGGTGGTCGGCGCCGACCCGGCGTCCCCGTCCGGCACCACGGGCCCGCCCACCGGGGTGCTGGCGGGCGCCCTGACCGAGCTGGGCTTCACCGCGACCGCCCTGTCCACCGGCACGGCGCCCTCCGCGGCGACCGTCGCCAAGGCCGTGGCGGCCGCCCAGGACGCGGACGCGGTGGTCGCGGGGACGTACAACGTCACCGCCTCCAGCAGCCAGAGGACGCTCGTCGAGCGGCTGCTGGCGACCGGGAAGCCGGTCGTCGCGGTGGCGATCCGCAACCCGTACGACGTGGCCCATCTGCCGGGCGTGCGCGCCTGCCTGGCGTCGTACTCCTGGACCGACGTCGAACTCCGCGCGGCGGCCCGCGCGATCGCCGGCACGGTCCGCCCCCGCGGCACGCTCCCGGTCCCGGTCCAGCGCGCCGACGACCCGACGGCGGTGCTGTACCCGGTGGGGCACGGGCTGACGTACTGACACCGGGCGTGCCCCGTCCGGACCGTGGCCCCTGGACGGTCCGGACGAGGCGCCCTGGTCACCCGCGGTCACGGCGTCTCCCCGGCCGGGCGTAACCCCCCTACGTCACCCGCCCGACCCATCGCACCCCATATGCGCAAACGACCCCACTTGTCTGGCGTGTCCGGGCGGCGGGCGGTCAGGCTGGAGCCGGTGATCTTCCGGGGGGGGGCGACGATGCGGGTGTGCGGATGGCGGCCGGGGGCCGTGGGGGCCCTGGCGGGCCTCGTGCTGCTCGCCGGGTGCCGGGAGGCGCCGGCGGACGGGGCGGGCGGGACGGCGGCCGTGGCGTCGCCGGTGCGGCCGTCGGGGTACGGGGCGGTGTTCCTGGACGTCGGCGAGTGCAGCTCCTTCGGGCGCACCAGCTTCACCGAGGTGTCCTGCGCGAGCGAGCGCGCGGCGGCCCGGGTGACGGCCCGGCACGACGGCACCGCGCGCGACGGCCCGCCGTGTCCGCCCACCACCGACTTCGTGCTGCACATCAGCGAGCAGTGGCCCGCCGCCGACGAGGACGGCGACGGGATGGTGCCGCGCGGATTCGCCTGCGTGCGGAACCTCCAGCCGCCGCACCCGGGCGACCCGGGCGGCGGGGGCGGACCGCGCACCGTCGTCGGCGACTGCGTGTACGCCCTCGACGGCGGCAGGGTCCGGGAGACCGCCTGCGACGGAAGCGGGCCCCGGAGGCCGGAGTTCACGGTGACGAAGGCCGTGGACACCAGGGCTCGGTGCCCGGCGTCCACGGCCCTCTACGTCCGGCTGGGCGGGGCCGCGCCGGTCGGCTGCGCCGTCCCGGTGTGACCCCGCCCCGGCCTCACGGACGCAGCGCGTGCCGCGGTTCGACGTCCCGCTTGTCGAGCTTCGCGTCGAACTTCGCCAGCGGCCTGGCGGCCGCCGGGTTCGCCTGGACGGCGTTCGGGGCGACGCCCGCCCACTCCAGGATGCGGGCGGTGGCCAGCGCCTTCTCCTTCTCGACCAGGCCGGCCACGTTCGCGCCGTGGTTCATGCCGGGCGCGGTGAACACATACGAGTCGCGCGCGCCCTTGCCGAGACGGAACGGCTCGGCGCCCCACGGGTCGTTCTCGCCGTACACGAACAGCATCTGCCGGGCGTTGTGGCGGACCCAGGTGTCGACGTCCCGCATGGCGTACGGCTGGAACGTCATGTCGATGGAGCGCGGCACGAAGTTGCGCGGCGGCTGGTAGCCGTAGCGGACGTACTGCTTCTCGATGTGCGGGAAGTGGATGGTCGGCGCGCCCAGCTGCGTGCCGGCCTGGTAGTAGTACGGCGTGTACGGGCTCAGGCCCTGGTCCGTGTAGAACGAGAAGCCGGAGATCGTGTCGACGGAGTTCCAGATCTCGTCGTCCGTCGCGTTCTTGGCGTCCGCCGGGATGTCCTGGCAGTCGGCGACGGTGCTGTACTGCCAGAAGCCCCACACGTAGTCCAGGACGACCGCCTCGTAGGCGCGGTCCAGGCTGCCGATGGTGTCGAAGGTGTAGCCGTTCTCGGCGGCGTGGGCGGCGTACTTCTTCTCCAGCGGGGCGCGGCGCACCAGCGCCTCGCGCTGCACGCCGTTCAGCCGGTCGCGGCACTCCTGGGTGCCGACGGTGCGGAAGAACCGGTCGTAGGCGGAGTCCTCCTTGTTCACCACGTCGTTGGGGGCGACGTAGGCGACGACGCCGTCCATGTCCTTCGGGTAGAAGCGCTCGTAGTAGGTGGCGGTCATGCCGCCCTTGGAGCCGCCCGTGGAGAGCCAGTTCTCGCCGTAGATCTTCTTCAGCGCGGTGAAGATGCGGTGCTGGTCGCTGGCGGCCTGCCAGATGTCCAGCTTGCTCCAGTCGGCCGGCTCGGGCCGGGACGGGGTGAAGAAGCGGTACTCCATGGAGACCTGGTTGCCGTCCACGATCTGGGTCGGCTCGGCGCGGCGGGGCGTCGTGGAGACGCTGTAGCCGCCGGTGTAGAAGACGGTGGGCCGCGCGGTGTCCTTGTGCAGCACGGTGATCCGCTGCTGGAACGTGCCCTTGGCGGGCCTGCGGTGGTCGACCGGCTGGGTGTAGTTCAGGACGAAGAAGCGGTACCCGGTGTACGGCTTCTCCTCGATGAGGCTCATGCCCGGGATCGCGAGCAGCCTCTCCTTGATGTCAGTGGTGCCGGTGGCGGCCGGCTCGGCGGCGGTGGCCGCCCCGGCCGTGCTCAGTGTGCCTATGAGCACCGTGAGCGCCAGCAGCCATCTGAGCGCCTTGCGCATGCGCACTCCCCTGTGAGACAGATGTGCGCCGGAAGCTACTCGACCAACTCCTCACCGCACCAGGGGACATAGGGAAAACCCTGTGCGGCCTGCCGTGCGGGGGCGGGTCAGCAGAGGATCCAGCCGGAGCTGACGGAGTCCGCCGCGACCTGGCCGGTGACCCAGACGCAGCGGCGTCCGGCGTGCACGGTCACCGGGCCCGCGTGGTAGGCGAACTGCCCCTCGTCGACCACGGGCCGCCCGCCGCGCGCCCGCACGCTCACCGCCATCTTCCGCTTCACGCCCTGCTTCTTGGCGACGGTGACGGCGCAGACGTACCCGCCGCGCTTGTAGACGAGCACCGACCCGGTGGAGAACGGCAGGGTCCGCACCTTGCGTCCGGGACACAGCGCGGCCGCCTCCGCCTCCTGGGCCGGTGCGGCCAGGGCGAGCAGCCCCGACGTGGTCAGCACCGCAAGAACCGGCGCGAGTCGCCGGTGTATCGCTCCACTGCGCACAGTCGTCCTCCCGTACCGCGCCCGCCGGAACCGACGGCGTACGCGTGTACGGACGCACGGCGTAGGTCGCATGGTTGCGCGGGCCGGTGTGCGCCGACGGCGGACGGCCGGATCAGGCCGGCGCCGGTACGTCCTCGCCGACGAACGTCCGCCACAGCGCGGCGTACCGGCCGCCCTTGCGCAGCAGTTCCTCGTGGGTGCCGTCCTCCACGACCCGGCCGTGGTCCATGACGACCACCCGGTCCGCGCGGGCGGCGGTGGTCAGCCGGTGGGCGACGACCAGCGTGGTGCGGCGGCCCGCCAGGCGGTCGGTGGCCGCGTTGACCTGTGCCTCGGTGGCGAGGTCGAGGGCGGCGGTGGCCTCGTCGAGCAGCAGCACGTCCGGGTCGACGAGTTCGGCGCGGGCGAGCGCGATCAGCTGGCGCTGGCCCGCCGACAGGTTGCGGCCGCGCTCGGCGACCTCGTGCAGATAGCCGCCGTCCAGGGTGGCGATCATCTCGTGCGCGCCGACCGCGCGGGCCGCGGCCTCCACCTCGGCGTCGGTGGCGTCGGGGCGGCCGTAGGCGATGGCGTCGCGGACGGTGCCGGGGAAGAGGTACGCCTCCTGCGGTACGACGCCGAGCCGGTGCCGGTACGCGGTGAGGTCCAGGTCGCGCAGGTCGGTGCCGTCGACGGTGACCCGGCCCGAGGTGGGGTCGTAGAACCGGGCGACCAGCTTGACCAGGGTGGACTTGCCGGCACCGGTCTCGCCGACGAACGCGACGGTCTGCCCGGCCGGGACGGTCAGGTCGACGGCGGTGAGCGCCTCCTCGCCGTCGCCGTAGGAGAAGTGCACGTCCTCGAAGGCGATCTCGCCGCGCAGGGACGTCACCGGGAGCGGCTTCTCGGGGGCCTTCGTAGAGGCCGGCTCGCGCAGCAGCTCCTGGATCCGGCCGAGGGAGACGGACGCCTGCTGGTAGCCGTCGAAGACCTGGGAGAGCTGCTGCACGGGCGCGAAGAACAGGTCGATGTAGAGCAGGTAGGCGACCAGGGAGCCGATGGCCAGCGTGCCGTCGTCGACCCGGCCGCCGCCCACCACGAGCACCGCCGCCGCGGCGACCGAGGACAGCAGCTGCACGAACGGGAAGTACACCGAGATCAGCCACTGGCCGCGGATACGGGCGCTGCGGTAGGCGGCGCTGCGCTCGGCGAACCGCCGGGCCCCGTCCCCCTCGCGGCGGAAGGCCTGCACGATCCGCAGCCCGGCGACCGACTCCTGGAGGTCGGCGTTGACCACCGACACCCGCTCCCGCGCCAGCTCGTACGCCTTCACGCTGGCCCGGCGGAAGAAGTACGTGGCGACGATCAGGAGGGGCAGGGTGGCGAAGACGACGAGGGCGAGGCCGATGTCGAGGGCCAGCAGGGCGACCATGATGCCGAAGAAGGTGACCACCGAGACGAACGCGGTGACCAGGCCGGTCTGGAGGAACGTGGACAGCGCGTCCACGTCCGTGGTCATCCGGGTCATGATCCGGCCGGTCAGCTCGCGCTCGTAGAAGTCGAGGCCGAGCCGCTGGAGCTGGGCGAAGATCTTCAGCCGCAGCGTGTACAGCACGCGTTCGCCGGTACGCCCGGTCATGCGGATCTCGCCGGTCTGCGCCGCCCACTGGGCGAGCACGGTGAGCAGGCCGAGCAGGGCGGCCGCCCAGACCGCGGTCTGGGCGGCGCGGGTGACGCCCTCGTCGATGCCGTGCCGGATCAGGATCGGCAGCAGCAGGCCCATCCCGGCGTCCACGGCGACCAGGGCGAGACTGATCAGCAGGGGCGTGCGGAAGCCGTGCAGCAGGCGGCGCAGGCCGTAGGAGTCCTCGGGGCGGACGGCGCGGGCCTCGTCGACGTCGGGGACGTCGTCGGCCGGGGGCAGCGCGGCGACCTGTTCGAGCAGCTCCGGGGTGGCCGGGGCGCCGTCCAGTGCGGTGTCCCTGGGCTCGCGGTCGCCGGTCCACAGGCGGGGGGTGACGCCCCGCTCGGCGTCGAACTCGGCGTCCAGTTCGGCGCGGACGGAGGTGTCCTCCTCGCGCGGCCCGGCGGGCGGGGTGTGGCCCGGGGAGACGGCGCCCAGCTCGTCGGGGTCGGTGAGCAGCCGCCGGTACAGCGGGGAGCGGCGCTGGAGCTCGTCGTGGGTGCCGAGGGCGGCGAGGCGGCCGTTCTCCAGGACCGCGATGCGGTCGGCGAGGTTCAGGGTGGAGCGGCGGTGGGCGATCAGCAGCGTGGTGCGGCCCCGCATGACGCTCTTCAGCGCCTCGTGGATCTCGTGCTCGACGCGGGCGTCCACGGCGGACGTGGCGTCGTCCAGGACCAGCAGGCGCGGGTCGGTGAGGATCGCGCGGGCCAGGGCGATGCGCTGGCGCTGTCCGCCGGAGAGGGTCAGGCCGTGCTCGCCGACGGTGGTGTCGTAGCCGTCGGGCAGCTCGTCGATGAAGCGGTCGGCCTGGGCGGCGTGGGCGGCGGCCCGGATCTGCTCGTCGGTGGCGTCGGGGCGGCCGTACGCGATGTTGTTGCGCACGGTGTCGGAGAACAGGAAGGAGTCCTCCGGGACCAGGCCGATGGCGGCGCGCAGCGAGGCGGTGGTCAGCTCGCGGACGTCGTGACCGCCGACCAGGACGGCGCCGCGGGTGACGTCGTAGAAGCGCGGCAGCAGCAGGGAGACGGTGGACTTGCCGGAGCCGGAGGAGCCGACCACGGCGAGGGTCTCGCCGGGACGGATCTCGAAGGACAGGCCGTCGAGGACCGGCCGCCCGGGGTCGTAGCCGAAGGCGACGTCGTCGAACTCGACGGTCGCCGGGGCGTCGGCGGGCAGTTCCTTGGCGCCGTCGGTGAGGGTCGGCTCGGTGTCGATCAGGTCGAGGACGCGTTCGGTGCCGGCGCGGGCCTGCTGGGCGACGGTGAGGACGACGGCGAGCATCCGGACCGGGCCGACGAGCTGGGCGAGGTAGGTGGAGAAGGCGACGAACGTGCCCAGCGTGATGTGCCCGCGCACCGCGAGCCAGCCGCCGAGGGCGAGCATCGCCACCTGGCCGAGGGCGGGCACGGACTGGAGGGCGGGGGTGTAGCGGGAGTTCAGTTTGATGGTGCGCAGGCGTCCGGCGAACAGCCGGCGGCCGACCTCGCGGAGCTTGCCGGTCTCCTGGTCCTCCTGGCCGAAGCCCTTGACCACGCGGACGCCGCTGACCGCGCCGTCGACCACCCCGGCGACGGCGCCCGCCTGCGCCTGGGCGTACCAGGTGGAGGGGTGCAGCCGGGTGCGGCTGCGCTTGGCGATCCACCACAGGGCGGGGGCCACGGCGAGCGCGATCGCGGTGAGCGGCAGGGACAGCGACGCCATGATCACCAGGGAGATCACGAACAGCAGCAGGTTGCCGATGGTCATCGGCAGCATGAAGAGCAGGCCCTGGATGAGCTGGAGGTCGCTGGTGGCGCGGCCGACGACCTGCCCCGTGGACAGCTCGTCCTGGCGTCTGCCGTCGAGCCGGGCGATGGAGCCGAACATCTCGGTGCGCAGGTCGTGCTGGACGTCGAGGGCGAGCTTTCCGCCGTAGTAGCGGCGGATGTAGGTGAGGACGTAGACGGCGAGGGCGGCGCCGACCAGCAGGCCGGCCCAGGTGCCCATGTCCCGGGTCTTGTCCCCGATCACGTCGTCGATGATCACCTTGGTGATCAGCGGCACCAGGGCCATCACGGCCATGCCGGCGAGGGACGAACCGAGGGCCAGGACGACGTTCCTGGGGTGCCGCCACGCGTAGGCGGCCAGTCGTCGTGCCCATCCCCGTTGCGCTGTCACGCGGTGTCCTCCGATCGTCCTGATCTTCCGCAAGGCTCCAACGCCGGCGGAAGCGGATTTCATCCCTCCGCAACATTTCAGGGGCGCGCGCCGTCTCCACGGCGTCGAACTCTCGTCACGCAATCGACACGCTGTCTCCACGCAGTTGACTGCATGTCCATGCCACTCTCTCGGGTATCTCCTCTGTGCAACCCGCGTAGATCGGACACCCCACATGCTCGCCATACGCATACCGCGCCGCAAGGCGGTGGCGCTCGCCACGGCCGCCGTGCTCGCCGGCCTCGCCGCCCCCGCCGCGACCGCCACCCCGGCCACGGCGACGGAGACCGCCACGACGACGGTCACGACGACGACGGCGGCGTCCTACGACCCGGCGTACTACGACGCCGCGGCCGGCAAGACGGGCACCGCCCTGAAGTCCGCCCTGCACACGATCATCAGCGACCAGACGAAGCTGTCGTACTCGGCGGTCTGGGAGGCGCTGAAGGTCACCGACCAGGATCCGAACAACAGCAACAACGTGATCCTGCTCTACTCGGGCATCTCCCGCAGCAAGTCGCTCAACGGCGGTGACGTGGGCGACTGGAACCGCGAGCACGTCTGGGCCAAGTCGCACGGCGACTTCGGGACCTCCACCGGCCCCGGCACCGACCTGCACCATCTGCGTCCCGAGGACGTGCAGGTCAATTCCATCCGCGGCAACAAGGACTTCGACAACGGCGGCGGCTCGTTCACCAACAGCGGCGGCAGCCTCACCGACTCGAACTCCTTCGAGCCCCGCGACGCCGTCAAGGGCGACGTGGCCCGCATGATCCTCTACATGGCGGTCCGCTACGAGGGCACCGACGGCTGGCCCGACCTGGAGCCCAACGACTCCGTCACCAACGGCACCAACCCGTACCACGGCCGCCTCTCGGTCCTGAAGCAGTGGCACCAGGAGGACCCGCCGAGCGCGTTCGAGAGGAACCGCAACGACGTCATCCACGACTCCTACCAGCACAACCGGAACCCGTTCATCGACCACCCGGAGTGGGTCGAGTCGATCTGGTAGGGCTCACGTCGGCCGGCCTCCCTCAGGCGGAGAGGGACGGCCGGCCGCAGGGTCTTCCTCGTCGCCGTGGGGCACGGGGAGACGCGCTCCCCTGCTCCGGGCGATGCGGTGCACGTCGTGGAGCGCCTCGGCCAGGCAGGCGGCGAGGTAACGGAGCTGGGGCGCGGTGGCCCTGGTGTCGCCCAGGAGATCGACGGCGTGGCCGAGAAGATCGTCCGCCATGCCGAGCTGGACGGCTTCGATCTCGTCGGCGAGGCGGGAGATACGGCCGGTTCCGGTGTCGTCGGTGATCAGGTAGCAGGGGTTGCCGTCGAGGTTGGACCAGGGGAGGAGGCGGGGCCGGGTGGCGGCGACGTCTCGGCTCTCGTAGATCACGCGGCGGTCACCTCGTTGCCCCGCGGTCGGCGGGAGCCGACGTCGACACCGTGAATACGCCGTGGCCCTACGTCGATGCCGTGCACGGCGAGCCAGAGGGTCCGGCGCCGGGCGCGCTGCTGCCTGGCCTGCGCGCGCTGTTCATGGGCGAGGAGGTAGGGGCGGACGAGCCGGGAGTCCTCGCCGCGGAGGAGGGCCTCGTGCGGGGAGGGGCGGCGGCCGGGTGCGAGGGGGGCGGCCGGCGCGGGGGCGGGCGCCGCTCCCCCGGCGCGGTGCCGGTTCTGGTGCCGATGGCGCCCGGAGGCGGGCCACAGGAGCCCCAGCAGCGGCTCCAAAAGACAGGCGATACGGTGCAACACGTCTTCAACTCCGTTGTGGTTGAGGGCCATGCCCCCGGGCCGTCGGTAGCGGTCGCGGGGGTCTTCCGTGCCCGAGGGCAGGTCGAGGTGCATGGACATCGCTGTGTAGCGATCCACTCACAGAGTGAGACGGGTCGGGCTAGGCTCGCCAGAGGGTCGGATGTGACGAAGCATCTGTCACACGGGAGTTGACGATGAGCAACATCTATGGGGAGTGGTTGAAGGCGCAGCGAGAGGCGGCCGGGCTGACGCAGCAGGAGCTGGCGACGGCCGCCGTCATGACGCGTTCGCACATCGCGCACATCGAGGCAGGCCGGCGCACCCCGTCCAAGGAGGACGCGCGACGCCTCGACAGGGCGCTGAACACGGGCGATGTGCTCAGCAGCTTCCTTCCGGACGACGACACCGCTGTCGCGGGGTACTTCGAGGCGGCCCTTCAGCTCGAACAGCAGGCGACGATGATCAGGGAGTTCGCCCTGTCGTTCGTCCCCGGCATCCTCCAGACGGAAAGGTACGCACGTGCGGTTCTGAGTACGTCGTTCCCTCCGGTGAGTGAAGCGGAATGTGACAGGCTCGTTGTCACACGCCTGGAGCGGGCGAAGATCCTGGAGGACCCGGTGACGCCCGTAGTGTGGGCGCTGCTCGACGAGGCTGTGCTGCGCCGGTCGGTGGGCGGGCCGCAGGTCATGGCGGAGCAACTCCGGCACATCGTGAAGCTGGTGGATTCAGGGCGCGTGCGCGTCCACGTGTTGCCCTTCGGGCTGGGGGTGCATGCGCTCATGCAGAGCATGCTCACCCTGCTCAAGTTCGAGGATCAGCCGCCGGTGGCGTACTCCGAGGGCATCCAGGTGGGCAAGATTCACGACTCCCCTGCCATGGTCGACCGCCTTGAGGGCACCTACGATCTCGCGCTAGGCGACGCAATGCCGCTCAAGGAGTCACTGACCCTGCTGAGGGCGACAGCAAAGGACTACGAACACCGTGAATGAACCCACCATCTCCAACGCCTCGTCCCTGCACGGCTGGCGCAAGTCGACGTACAGCGGCAACGAAGGCGGCAGCTGCATCGAGGTCCTGGACGGCCACCCGGCCGGTGTCCCCGTTCGCGACTCCAAGGCCCCCGAGGGGCCGGCGGTGGTCTTCCCGCCGGCCGGCTGGACGTCGTTCGTCGCAGCGGTCAAGGACGGACGCTTCCCGGCTTGATGTCGCCCCGCCGGGCCGGACGCTCCCACGAGTCCTCGCCCTTCTGCGCCCTCAGGCACCGTCACGCCGGGTACGGCACCGTCTCCCGGGCCGTGCGGAGGGCGCTCGCCCACCAGGAGAGCTGGTCCAGCAGCTTCTTCGCGTAGCCCGCGGACTCGGTGTCCTGGGGGCGGCCGTCCGCCCACGCGACCCGGTTCAGCGGGAAGGCGAGACCGTCGCGGATGGTCACCGCGTGCAGCTCGCTCATCACGTTCTCCAGGTGCAGGACGGCGTGCCGGCCGCCCGCCCCACCGCCGTAGCTGACGAACGCGACGGGCTTGGCCGCCCACTGGGTGTAGTGCCAGTCGATCGCGGCCTTGAGGGAGGCCGGGTAGCTGTGGTTGTACTCCGGCGTGACCATGATGAAGGCGTCCGCGCCCTCCAGCGCCGCCGTGAGCGGGGCCATCGCGGCGGGGCGCGGGTAGGAGGCGCCGGCCACCGACGGGTAGGCGTCCGGCAGGGCCAGGGGGATGTCGTGCTCGGCCAGGTCGACGACCTCGACGTCGAATCCGCCGTGCTCGCGGGCCTGCTCCGCGACCCATGAGCCCACCACGGGACCGAACCGTCCCTCACGGACGCTGCCGACGACGACCACGAGCTTGTGTGTGTTGATGTCCATGCCGTCCACCCTGGAACCGGCCCGGGACGGCAGCCAGACCGCGCTCAGGCTGGCCCCCGCAGGGCCATGCTGAGCACTGCGCGCGGGCGCGCCGGCCGTCCTATCCTCGCGGTCATGGGGACACCACTGGGCGACTTCCTGCGGCTCAAGCGCGACAGCACCCAGCCGGAGCAGCTGGGGCTCCCGGAGCACGGCCGCCGCCGCTCCCCCGGACTGCGCCGCTCGGACGTGGCCACGCGGGCCGGGGTCAGCGTCGAGTACCTGACCCGGATCGAGCAGGGCCGCGACCGCCACCCCTCGGTGGCCGTGCTGCACGCGCTGTGCGACGCGCTCGCGCTGACCCCGGCGGAGCGTGAGCATGTGCGGTACCTGGCGAAGATCAGCGGCGACGAGTGCACCGGTCACCTCGGACGCGAGCCCGCCCGCCGAGACGTGCGGGCGTCGGTGCGGGAGACGCTGCGGCTGCTGGAGCCGGGCGTCGCGGTGGTCACCAACCGGCTGGGCGACCTCCTCGCCTGGACCCCGGCCTACGAGGCGCTCACGGCCGGCACGGGGCTGCTGGACGGGGACGGGCCGAACCTCACGCGGTACGTGTTCACCGACCCGCGCGCCCGGTCGTTCTTCCCCGACTGGGACGAGGTCGCCGACGAGCAGGTCTTCGACCTGTGGCTGGGCCCGAAGGCGGAGAACGCGGAGTGGCTGGCGGCGGAACTGGCGCCCGCGGCCGGCCCGGAGTTCACCCGCCGGCTGAACCGCCACAGGGTCCCGGAGCGGGGCGTGCTGCGCCTGAGCCACCCCGACGCGGGTGACCTGCGTCTGCGCCGCGAGTTCCTCGAACTCCCGTCGGACTCCCAGCTGCTGTTGGTCCTCCTGCCCGACGACGAGGCGACGTCTCAGGCGCTGGCCCGCCTCGGCGAGCGGACGGGGCGCGGACGGCTGCGGGCGATCTCGTAGCCGCCCGCGCCTCGGTCCGGCCTCAGTCCAGGTGTGTCGGTGCGAACATGCGCAGGACCGCCGGGAGGACGACGACGGAGGGGCCCGGGGTGGAGAGGGACTTGGCGAGGTCCTCCTCCAGGGTCTCCGGGGTGGTGCGGACGCCCGGGACGCCGAAGGACTCGGCCAGGGCCACGTAGTCCGGGCGGGTCAGCTCGGTCGCCGTGGGCTCGCCGAAGGCGTCCGTCATGTACTCGCGCAGGATGCCGTAGCCGCCGTCGTCCACGATCAGCCAGGTGACGTCCAGGTCGTACTGGCGGGCCGTGGCCAGCTCGGCGATCGAGTACAGCGCGCCGCCGTCGCCGGAGACAGCCAGCACCGGGCGGGTGGGGTCGGCGGCCGCCGCTCCGAGGGCGGCGGGGAAGCCGTAGCCGAGGCCGCCGGCGCCCTGCGCCGAGTGCAGGTGGTTGGGGCCCATCGCGTCGAACGCGGACCACGCCCAGTAGGCGAGGATCGTCATGTCCCAGAAGGACGGCGAGCCGGTCGGCAGGGCGCGCCGCACGGCCGTCAGCACCTGCTGCTCCAGCGCCAGGTCCTGCCCGTCGATACGGGCCCGGACCCGGTCCAGCAGCTCCCGCACCCGCGCGGGGGCGGTGTCGTCCGCGCGGGGCCCGACCGTCTCCAGGAGCGCCTGGAGGGCCAGGCGGGCGTCCGCGTGGATGCCGATGCCGGGGTGGTTGGACTCCAGCTTGCCGAGGTCGGCCTCGATCTGGATCACCCGGCCGCGCGGCGTGAACGTGTGGTAGTTCGAGGAGAGTTCGCCGAGTCCGGAGCCGACGACGAGCAGGACGTCCGCGTCCTCCAGGAAGTCGGTGGTGTGGCGGTCCTCGATCCAGGACTGGAGGGACAGCGGGTGGGTCCACGGGAAGGCGCCCTTGCCGCCGGGGGTGGTCACCACGGGCGCCTGGATCCGCTCGGCGAGCTGCCGCAGCTTGCCGGAGGCGTCGGAGCGGATCACTCCGCCGCCCGCGATGATCGCGGGGCGTTCGGCGCGGGACAGCAGGTGCGCGGCCAGCGCGGTCAGTTCGGGGCGCGGGGGCAGCTCGTCCGGGGTGGCGTCCATCGCCGTCACCACCGGCAGCATCGTCTCGGCGAGCAGCACGTCCTGCGGGATCTCCACCCACACCGGCCCGTGCGGGACGGTGAGCGCCGACTTCCAGGCCGCCGCGATCGCGGAGGGGATCTGGGAGGCCGTACGGACCGTGTGCACGGACTTGACGACGCCCCGGAACGAGGCGGACTGGTCCGGGAGTTCGTGCAAGTAGCCGTGGCGTCCGCCGCCGAGCCCGGCGGTCGGCACCTGGCTGCTGATCGCCAGTACCGGCGCGGACGCGGCCGCCGCCTCCTGCAACGCGGGCAGCGAGGTGAGGGCGCCGGGTCCTGTGGACAGCAGCAGCGGCGCCGCCTCGCCGGTGATGCGGCCGTACGCGTCCGCCGCGAAGCCCGCGTTGTTCTCCACGCGCAGGCCGATGTAGCGCAGGTCGGAGCGGCGCAGGGCGTCGAACATGCCGAGGGCGTGCTGGCCGGGCAGGCCGAAGACGGTGGTCGCGCCGAGCCCGGCCAGGGTCTCCACGACCAGATCACCGCCGGTACGGCCGGGCGGGGGGTTCAGCGCCGCCTCCGTCTGGGCGGCGGTCGGGCGGAGCTCCAGGTCGTGGTCGTGCGTCACTTGGCGCGGGCCTCCGCGATCTGGCGGGACATGATGGTGGTCAGTTCGTACGCCGTGTGCGACGCGGCGACCGAGGTGATCTCGGCGTGGTCGTACGCGGGCGCCACCTCGACGACGTCGGCGGAGACCAGGTTGCAGGAGGCGAGGCCGCGCAGGATCTCCAGCAGCTCGCGGGAGGTCATGCCGCCCGCCTCGGGCGTGCCGGTGCCGGGCGCGTGGGCCGGGTCGAGGCAGTCGATGTCGATGGAGATGTACAGCGGCCGGTCGCCGATGCGCTGCCGGAGCTGGTCGGCGACCTCGTCGGCGCCACGGCGGTAGACGTCCGCCGAGGTGACGATGCCGAAGCCCATCTTCTCGTCGTCGGTGAGGTCCTGCTTGCCGTAGAGCGGGCCGCGGGTGCCGACGTGGGAGAGCGCCTCGGTGTCGAGGATGCCCTCCTCGACGGCCCGGCGGAACGGCGTGCCGTGGGTGTACTCGGCGCCGAAGTACGTGTCCCAGGTGTCGAGGTGCGCGTCGAAGTGGAGCAGCGCGACCGGGCCGTGCTTCTTCGCGACGCTCCGCAGCAGCGGCAGGGCGATGGTGTGGTCGCCGCCGAGGGTCATCAGGCGGGCGCCCGTCCCCAGCAGGTCGTCCGCCGCCGCCTCGACCGTCTCGACGGCCTCGTTGATGTTGAACGGGTTGACGGCGATGTCGCCGCCGTCCGCGACCTGCGCGAGGGCGAACGGCGAGGCGTCCTGCGCGGGGTTGTAGGGGCGCAGCAGCCGGGACGCCTCGCGGATGGCGTTGCCGCCGAAGCGGGCGCCCGGCCGGTACGAGACGCCGGAGTCGAACGGCACGCCCACGACGGCGACGTCGGCGCGGCCGACCTCGTCGAGGCGGGGAAGCCGGGCGAAGGTCGCGGGGCCCGCGTAGCGCGGCACCCGGGACGAGTCGACGGGGCCGCGGGGCGTCTCGTTGCTGCTCATGGAGGACTGCTCTCTTTCCTACGCTTCGTCGCGTATGTGCTGACTGCCCACGATGCTACTGGGCGGCCGGGACCTGTTCGGACACGGTTTCGGTCGCGTTCTCCGGCGCGGGGGCGCGTCCGGCGAGGCGTTCGCGCCAGGCGGCGAGGACGGCCGCGTCGGTGGGACGGGTGGCGAGGGAGACGACGACGTAGGCCGCGAGGGAGGCGAGGAGGCCGTAGTAGACGGGCTCGTTGGCGAGGATGCCGTACGCGGCCATCAGGCCGGTCACGGCGAGGCCGCCGACGGCGACGGAGGCGAGGGCGCCCTGCGCGGTGCCGCGCTTCCACAGCAGCCCGCCCAGGATGGGCACGAGCAGCCCGCCGACCAGCAGGTTGTACGCGACGGTCAGCGCCTGGACGACGTCGTTGAGCGCGATGGCGGTGGCGATCACGGCGAGGCCCATGAGCAGGATGAAGGCGCGGTTGCCCCTGACCTCGTCGTGCTGCTCGCCCTCCGGGCGGACGACGCCGCGCAGCCGTGCCCAGATGTCGTTGTTGGCGACGGTGGCGCAGGCGATCAGCGCACCCGAGGACGTCGACATCACGGCGGCCAGGGCCGCGGCCAGCACGAGGCCGCGCACGCCCATGGGCAGCTCGTCCTTGACGATGGTGGCGAACGCGTCGTCGGGGCTGGCGAGCTTGGGGTAGAGCACCTTGGCGGCCGTGCCGATGACGGCGCCGGCGACGGCGTAGGCGAGGCAGTAGGTGCCGGCGACGGTGCCGCCCCAGCGGGCCGTGCGGTCGCTGCGGGCGGTGAACACCCGCTGCCAGATGTCCTGCCCGATGAGCATGCCGAAGGTGTAGATCAGCACGTACGTGAAGATCGTCTCGCCGCCGATGCCCAGCGGGTCGAAGTACTCGGTGGGCAGCTGCGCCTTCATCTCGGCGAACCCGCCCGCCTTGACCACGGCGATGGGCAGCAGCAGGAGCAGCACGCCGACCGTCTTCACGACGAACTGCACCATGTCGGTCAGCGTGATCGACCACATGCCGCCGAGCGTGGAGTACGCGACGACGATCGAGCCGCCGAGGACGATCGCGAGGGTGCGGTTGATGTCGAAGAGGACGTCGAAGATCGTGGCGTAGGCGATCGTCGAGGTCACCGCGAGCATGAGGGTGTACGCCCACATGACGAGGCCGGAGATGACGCCGGCCCGGCCGCCGTAGCGCAGGTCGAGCATCTCGGAGACGGTGTAGACCTTCAGCCGGGCGATGCGGGCGGAGAAGAAGACGCTCAGGGCGAGCAGTCCGAGGCCGATGGTGAACACCATCCAGGCGCCGGACAGTCCGTACTGGTAGCCGAGGCCCACGCCGCCGATGGTGGAGGCGCCGCCGAGGACGATGGCGGCCATGGTGCCCGAGTACATGGCGGGGCCCAGGCGGCGGCCCGCCACCAGGAACTCGCTCTTGGACTTGGCGCGGCGCATGCCCCACCAGCCCATGGCCAGCATGCCGGCCAGATAGACGACGATGACCAGGTAGTCCACGGCCATGCGGGGGCCTCCTTCGCGCACTGTCGGTGGCGTGTCGTGCAGACGGATCGCGCTCACCGGCGCCGCGCGGGGACATCCGCCCGTACCCGCGGGTTGCCGGTGACCCGACCCTAGGTGGCCGAAAAGCGACTGCGAAGTGTACGTTTCATCCAGATCGGCAGCCTGGGATGGAGGAAACGTCCACCATGCCGGACCCCACTGTTCCGCCCACCCCTCCCGTCCCTCTGGACGCGCTGCTGGCCCGCGCGGACCTGGGCCTGCGCCGGATCGCGGGCCCCGCGGACCCGGCGGTCGTCGTGCACTGGGCGCACACCTCGGAGATGGCCGACCCCTATCCGTACCTGCTGGGCGGCGAACTGCTGCTGTCGGCGGGCGTGCACATCCCGGACGGCGCGGGCGCGGGCTACTTCGACGCGTACGTGTCGCGGATCGTCGCGGCGGGCGGGGCGGCGCTCGGCTTCGGCGTCGCACCGGTGCACGACACGGTGCCCGGGGCGCTGGTGGAGGCGTGCGAGATGCACGGGCTGCCGCTGCTGGAGGTGCCGCCGCGGACCACCTTCTCGGCGGTGGCGCGGGCGCTGTGGCAGCTGATGGCGCAGGCCCGCACGGCCGAGCTGCGGCGGGTCACGGAGGCGCAGCAGAGCCTCGCCACGGCTGCCGCCCGCCCCGACCCGGTCCCCGCCGTCCTCCAGCAGCTCGCCCGCCGTCTGGGCGGACGGGCGGTGCTGTACGGCCCCGAGGGCACGCCGGTCGCGGGCGCGGGACCCGACCCCGGCGCGGAGGCGCGGACGGCGCTGGCGAAACTCGCGGAGGTGGTGAGGCCGTCGGGGCCGTCGGGGCAGGAGCCGTCGGACGCCCGTCCCTCCTCCGCGTCCGACACGGTGGCCGGGGTGCGGCTGGTCGCCCACGCGCTGGGCAACGGCGAGGGGTTCGTGCTGGGGACGGCCGCCCCGCAGCGGGACGCGGGCGACCACACCATCGCGTCCGTCGCCGCCGTGCTGCTCTCCCTGCTCACCGGCGAACGGCGCGGCGGCTCCGGCGCCGACCGCTCCTCCGCGCTGGTACGGCTGCTGCTGGGCGCGGCGCCCGCGGAGGTGGCGCCGCTGCTCGGCGGGGACCGGTGGCGGGTGGTGCGCGGCAGGCCGGACGGGCGGGCGGCCCCGGACCCGGTGGCCGCCTCCGCGCTGGGCGCCGCCCTCGGCTCGTCGCTGGTGGACGTCACGGGCGAGGTGGTGCGGGTGCTGGTGCCCGACGGGCGGACGGTGGAGCGGGTGCCGGGCTGGACGCTCGGCGTCAGCGCGGCGGCGGCCCCGCGGGACTGGCCGGCCGCCGACGCCCAGGCCTCCCGCGCCCTGGCCCGCGCCCGCGCCACCCGCACCCCGCTGCTGCGCCACGGCGACCGCCCGGCCCTCACCGACCTGGTCCCGCCGCACGACGCCGACGCCCACGCCCGCGCCCTGCTCGCGCCGATAGAGCGGTCCCCGGCCCTGGTCGACACCCTGCGCACCTGGCTCTCCCTGCACGGCAGCTGGGACCGCACGGCGGTCGCCCTCGACGTGCACCGCAACACGGTCAGGCAGCGGATCGCCCGGTGCGCGGCCCTCCTGGACACGGATCTGGACGACCCGGACGTCCGGATGGAGCTGTGGTTCGCTCTGCGGCGGACGTAGCGCCGGCGGCCGCGCCCGGGGGGCCGGGACGACAACTCCTGGGTAGCCGTACGGAGTCGGCTGAGTACGTGACGCACGTCCCAGCGCGCGATACGCCAGGGACGCGCCCTGTTCCCTGCCTCACAATGGACGCATGCCGATACCCGGGACCCCCAGCCGCGCCGAACTCGTCGAACACCTGGTCGCCACCCGCATCGCGGGCGAGGTCGCCACGCCGCGCGAGAACAACCTCTCCCACTACCGGAAGCTGGCGAACGGCGACCGGCACTACTGGCTCGGCCTGGAGCTCGGCGAGCGCTGGACCGACGAGCAGGACGTACTCGCGGTGATGGCCGAGCGGGTCGGCGTGAACGACGACCCGGAGCACCGGTACGGGCAGGACACCATCGACCCCGAGCTGACGGTCGACGGTCTGGAGCGGATGGCGGGGCGGCTGCGCAAGGCGGCGGAGGGCCGGCAGCGGGTGCTGCTGGCGACCGGCCATCCGGGCGGCCTGCTGGACGTGCACCGGGCGACGGCCGCCGCGCTGCGGGCGGCGGGCTGCGACATCGTGGTCATCCCGGACGGGCTGACCACGGACGAGGGCTACGTGATGCAGTTCGCGGACGTGGCGGTGCTGGAGCACGGGGCGACGCTGTGGCACACCCACTCGGGTGCGCCGATGAAGACGATCCTGACGGCGCTGGAGCGCGAGGGGAGACCGCTGCCCGACCTGGTGGTCGCCGACCACGGCTGGGCGGGCGCCGCCGGCCAGTACGGCGTGGACTCCGTCGGGTACGCCGACTGCAACGACCCGGCGCTGTTCCTCGCCGAGGCCGAGGGCACCGTCCAGGTGACCGTCCCCCTGGACGACCATGTGACGAGCCCCCGCCACTACGACCCGATGACGGCGTACCTGCTGGCGGCGGCGGGTCTGAGCTGACGCTCCCCCAACGATGCCGCGTCAGTCCTCGTCGCGCGGGACGCGGACCACGCCCTCCTGGATGACGGAGACCGCGAGGCGGCCGTCCTGGGTGTAGATGCGGCCCTGGCCGAGGCCCCGGCCGCCGTGGGCGGACGGGGACTGCTGGTCGTACAGCAGCCACTCGTCCGCGCGGAACGGGCGGTGGAACCACATGGCGTGGTCCAGGGACGCCCCGACCACGTCGCCGACCGCCCAGCCGCCGCGCCCGTGGGCGAGCAGGATCGAGTCCAGCAGCGTCATGTCGGAGACGTACGTGGCGAGCACGACGTGCAGCAGCGGGTCGTCGCCCTCGACCTTGCCGTTGGTGCGGAACCACACCTGGCTGTGCGGGTCGCGCGGCTCGCCGAAGCGGCCGTACGGCGGGTCGTCGACGTAGCGCAGGTCGACGGCGGCGCGGGCGCCGAGGTAGCGGTGCACCACGTCCGACGACAGGTGCGGGTAGCCCCGCAGCCGCTCCTCGGAGGTGGGGAGCGTCTCCGGGTCCGGGGAGGGCGGCATCGGGTCCTGGTGGTCCAGGCCCTCCTCGTACGTCTGGAAGGACGCGGAGAGGTGGAAGATCGGCTTGCCGTGCTGGACCGCGACCACCCGCCGGGTGGTGAACGAGCGGCCGTCGCGGATCCGGTCGACGGTGTAGACGATCGGCGCGCCGGGGTCGCCGAGGCGCAGGAAGTACGCGTGCAGGGAATGGGCGGGCCGGTCCTCGGGGACGGTCCGCCCGGCCGCGACCAGCGCCTGCGCCGCGACCTGTCCGCCGAAGACGCGGGGGACGACGGCGCTGCGCGAGCTGCCGCGGAAGATGTTCTCCTCGATCTGCTCGAGGTCGAGCAGATCGAGGAGTTCTTGGAGAGCCTGACTCATGGAATCAGTTGTATACGGCAGGGATTTCCGGGACCTTACAGGCCCATGTCCTTGGCGATGATCGTCTTCATGATCTCGCTGGTGCCGCCGTAGATGCGGTTGACCCGGTTGTCCGCGTACAGGCGGGCGATCGGGTACTCGTTCATGTAGCCGTAGCCGCCGTGCAGCTGGAGGCAGCGGTCGATGACGCGGTGGGCGACCTCGGTGCAGAACAGCTTGGCGCTGGCGGCCTCGGCGGGCGTGAGCTCGCCGGCGTCCAGGGCCTCGGTGGCGCGGTCGGCGACGGCCTCGGCGGCGTCCACCTCGGCCTGGCAGGCGGCCAGCTCGAACTTCGTGTTCTGGAAGTGCGCGACCGGCTTGCCGAAGACGGTGCGCTCCTGCACGTACTGCTTGGCGAACCGGACCGCGGCCTTGGCCTGGGCGTAGGCGCCGAAGGCGATGCCCCAGCGCTCGGAGGCCAGGTTGTGGCCGAGGTAGTAGAAGCCCTTGTTCTCCTCGCCGAGCAGGTCCTCGACGGGCACCTTGACGTCGACGAACGCCAGCTCGGCGGTGTCGGAGGTCTTCAGGCCGAGCTTGTCGAGCTTGCGGCCGACCGAGTAGCCCTCGGACTTGGTGTCCACGGCGAAGAGGGAGATGCCGTGACGGCGGTCCTCGGCGGTGGGGGCCGCGGTGCGGGCGCAGACGATCACCTTGTCGGCGTGCACACCGCCGGTGATGAAGGTTTTGGCGCCGTTCAGGACGTAGTGGGTGCCGTCCTCGCTCAGCTTGGCGGTGGTCTTCATGCCCGCGAGGTCGGAGCCGGTGCCCGGCTCGGTCATCGCGATGGCCCACATCTCCTCGCCGGAGACGAACTTCGGCAGGAAGCGCTTCTTCTGCTCGTCGGTGGCGAGCATCTTGATGTAGGGCAGGGCGAGCAGCACATGCACGCCGGAGCCGCCGAACTGGACGCCCGCGCGGGCGGTCTCCTCGTAGAGGACGGCCTCGAACTTGTGGGTGTCCATGCCCGCGCCGCCGTACTCCTCCGGCACGCTGATGCCGAAGATGCCCAGCTCGCCGAGCTTGTAGTAGAAGTCGCGGGGCGCCTGGCCCGCCGCGAACCACTCGTCGTAGACGGGGACGACCTCGGCCTCGATGAAGGCGCGGATGGTCTCCCGGAACGCCTCGTGATCCTCGTTGAAAACCGTACGGCGCACTGTCCGCCACCTCCGCAGCCTGGGCATGTCTAAGCGCTTGCTCAGAACAAGGTACCGGCGAGTATCCACAGGCGTCCAGAGTGGAGCCCCCGTAACGCTCGTCACTCGCCCGGGGTCACCGCGAGCCCGCCGCCTCGAACGCCCCCCGCGCCATCCGGTGCAGGAGCTCCGCCGTGCCCGCGCGGTCCGGGAGGGAGCCCGGGCGGGTGAGGTGGGGGGTGGAGTTGAGGAGGCCGAAGACCGAGTGGACCGCCGAGCGGGCGGTGGGCTCGGCGAGGTCCGGGTAGAGGCGGCGCACCACACCCACCCACAGCTCGACGTACTGCCGCTGGAGCTGGCGCACCAGCTTGCGGTCGGCGTCCCGGAGGCGGTCCAGCTCACGGTCGTGCAGGGTGATGAGCGGGCGGTCGTCGAGCGCGAAGTCGATGTGCCCCTCGATCAGCGAGTCGAGGACCGCCCCGGGAGCCACCCCGCCCGCCCCGTCCGCCTCGGCGAGCCGCCGCTTCGCACCGGTGAGCAGCGACTCGCTGATGCCGACCAGCAGCTCCGCCAGCATCGCGTCCTTGCCCGCGAAGTGCCGGTAGAGCCCGGGACCGCTGATGCCGACGGCGGCGCCTATCTCGTCGACGCCGACCCCGTGGAAGCCCCGCTCGGCGAAGAGCCGCGCGGCCTCCTTGAGGATCTGCTCGCGGCGGGTGGGGGCGTCGGTTCTGGTGGCCATGAAGACGATTCTAGACAGGGAGGTTAGCGGTCGTTAACCTGGAGGAAATGCGTTAACGCTCATTAACACGTGAGGGGACCCGCAGGATGCATGAGGCACCGGAGCTTCACAGCGCGGCAGATCCCGCGTCGGAGGCCTTTCGGGCCAACGAGGAGGCGCACCGCGCCCTCGTCGAGGAGCTGCGCGGCAAGCTGGCCGCGGCGGCGCTCGGCGGCGGCGAGCGGGCGCGCGCCCGTCACACCGCGCGCGGGAAGCTGCTCCCGCGCGACCGGGTGGACACCCTCCTCGACCCCGGCTCGCCCTTCCTGGAGCTGGCCCCGCTGGCCGCCGACGGGATGTACGACGGGCAGGCGCCGGCGGCCGGGGTGATCGCCGGGATCGGCCGGGTCGCGGGCCGCGAGTGCGTGGTCGTCGCCAACGACGCCACCGTCAAGGGCGGCACGTACTACCCGATGACCGTGAAGAAGCACCTGCGCGCGCAGGAGGTGGCCCTGGACAACCGGCTGCCCTGCGTCTACCTGGTGGACTCCGGCGGGGCGTTCCTGCCGATGCAGGACGAGGTGTTCCCGGACCGGGACCACTTCGGCCGCATCTTCTACAACCAGGCCCGGATGTCCGGCGCCGGCATCCCGCAGATCGCGGCGGTGCTCGGCTCCTGCACCGCCGGCGGCGCGTACGTGCCCGCGATGAGCGACGAGGCGGTGATCGTGCGCAACCAGGGCACGATCTTCCTCGGCGGCCCGCCGCTGGTGAAGGCGGCCACCGGCGAGGTGGTCACGGCGGAGGAGCTGGGCGGCGGCGAGGTCCACTCCCGGGTGTCCGGGGTGACCGACCACCTCGCCGAGGACGACGCGCACGCGCTCAGGATCGTCCGCCAGATCGTCTCCACGCTGCCCGGGCGCGGCGAGCCGCCCTGGCGGGTGGAGCCGGTCGCCGAGCCCAAGGTGGACCCGGCGGGGCTGTACGGCGCGGTGCCGGTGGACTCCCGCACCCCCTACGACGTCCGCGAGATCATCGCCCGGATCACCGACGGCTCCCGGTTCGCCGAGTTCAAGGCGGAGTTCGGGCAGACCCTGGTCACCGGCTTCGCGCACATCCACGGCCACCCGGTGGGGATCGTCGCCAACAACGGCATCCTGTTCTCCGAGTCCGCCCAGAAGGGCGCCCACTTCATCGAGCTGTGCGACCAGCGCGGCATCCCGCTGCTGTTCCTGCAGAACATCTCGGGCTTCATGGTCGGCAAGGACTACGAGGCGGGGGGCATCGCCAAGCACGGCGCCAAGATGGTCACGGCCGTCGCCTGCACGCGCGTGCCGAAGCTGACCGTCGTGGTCGGCGGGTCGTACGGGGCGGGCAACTACTCGATGTGCGGCCGGGCCTACTCCCCCCGCTTCCTGTGGATGTGGCCGAACGCCAAGATCTCGGTGATGGGCGGCGAGCAGGCGGCCTCGGTGCTGGCCACCGTGAAGCGGGACCAGTTGGAGGCGCGGGGCGAGGAGTGGCCGGCCGAGGACGAGGACGCCTTCAAGGCCCCGATCCGCGCCCAGTACGAGCGCCAGGGGAACGCCTACTACGCGACGGCCCGCCTCTGGGACGACGGCGTGATCGACCCGATGGAGACCCGGCAGGTGCTGGGGCTGGCCCTGACCGCGTGCGCCAACGCGCCCCTGGGTGACCCCCAGTTCGGCGTCTTCCGGATGTGAGGGGACCCCTGACGATGACTGATCAGATGTTCGACACGGTGCTGGTGGCGAACCGGGGCGAGATCGCCGTCCGTGTCGTGCGCACGCTGCGGTCGCTGGGCGTGCGCTCGGTGGCGGTGTACTCCGACGCGGACGCCGGCGCCCGGCACGTCCGCGAGGCCGACGCGGCGGTACGGATCGGCCCGGCGCCGGCCGCGGAGAGTTACCTGTCGGCGGAACGGCTGCTGGAGGCCGCCGCCCGCACCGGCGCGCAGGCGGTGCACCCGGGGTACGGCTTCCTCGCGGAGAACGCGGGGTTCGCACGGGCGTGCGAGGCGGCGGGGCTGGTGTTCATCGGTCCCCCGGCGGACGCCATCGCCCTGATGGGCGACAAGATCCGCGCCAAGGAGACGGTGAAGGCGGCCGGGGTGCCGGTGGTGCCCGGCTCCAGCGGCAGCGGGCTGACGGACGCGCAGCTCGTCGACGCGGCCCGGGAGATCGGCATGCCGGTGCTGCTGAAGCCGTCGGCGGGCGGCGGCGGCAAGGGCATGCGGCTGGTGCGGGACGAGACGCGTCTCGCGGACGAGATCGCCGCCGCCCGGCGCGAGGCCCGCGCCTCCTTCGGCGACGACACGCTGCTGGTGGAGCGGTGGATCGACCGGCCCCGGCACATCGAGATCCAGGTGCTGGCCGACGGCCACGGGAACGTGGTGCACCTGGGCGAGCGCGAGTGCTCCCTCCAGCGCCGGCACCAGAAGATCGTCGAGGAGGCGCCCAGTGTGCTCCTCGACGAGAAGACCCGGGCGGCGATGGGCGAGGCGGCCGTGCAGGCGGCCCGCTCCTGCGGCTACCGGGGCGCGGGCACGGTGGAGTTCATCGTCCCGGGCGACGACCCGTCGGCGTACTACTTCATGGAGATGAACACCCGGCTCCAGGTGGAGCACCCGGTCACCGAGCTGATCACGGGGCTCGACCTGGTGGAGTGGCAGCTGCGGGTCGCGGCGGGCGAGCGGCTGGCGTTCGGGCAGGACGACGTCCGCCTGACCGGGCACGCGGTCGAGGCGCGGCTGTGCGCCGAGGACCCCGCGCGCGGGTTCCTGCCCTCCGGCGGCACGGTGCTGCGGCTGCGCGAGCCGCAGGGCGACGGCGTGCGCACCGACTCCGGCCTGAGCGAGGGCACGGAGGTCGGCAGCCTCTACGACCCGATGCTCTCCAAGGTGATCGCGTACGGCCCCGACCGGGCGACCGCGCTGCGCAAGCTGCGGGCGGCGCTCGCCGGGACGGTGACGCTGGGCGTGCAGACCAACGCGGGCTTCCTGCGGCGGCTGCTGGCGCACCCGGCCGTCGTGTCGGGCGAGCTGGACACCGGTCTGGTGGAGCGGGAGGCGGACTCCCTGGTCGGCGGCGAGGTGCCGGCCGAGGTGTACGCGGCGGCGGCGCTGCTGCGCCACACCGCCCTCGCGCCCGCCGCGGCGCCCGGCTGGCGTGACCCGTTCGCCGCCGCCGACGGCTGGCGGATGGGCGGCGGCCGGGCGTGGACGGCGCACCATCTGCGGGTGGCGGGCCACGACCCGGTGACCGTAAGGGTGCGGGCCACGGCCGACGGCGGCACGGAGCTGCTGCTGCCTGGCGCGGACACCCCGCTGCGGGCGTCCGCGGGGCCGCTGGAGGGGCACCGGTTCACCTGCGCGCTGGACGGCGTCACACACGCCTTCGCCGCCCTGCCGGACGGCTCCTGGCTGGGCCGGGACGGTGACGCCTGGCAGGTGCGGGACCACGACCCGGTCGCCGCGTCCCTCACCCGGGCGGGTCAGGGGGGCGCCGACTCGCTGACCGCGCCGATGCCGGGCACGGTGACGGTGGTGAAGGTCGCCGTCGGCGACGAGGTGGACGCGGGCCAGAGCCTGCTCGTGGTGGAGGCGATGAAGATGGAGCACGTCATCTCCGCCCCGCACGCCGGCACGGTCACCGAACTGGACGTGTCCCCGGGCACGACGGTCGCCATGGACCAGGTGCTCGCGGTCATCGCCCCCGTGGAGACCGCGGCACCGGCGGAAGGGGAGACGGCATGAACGTGAGCGAGCTGGGCCTGCCCATGGCCGTACCGGCCGAGGGCCTGCCCGCACGGGTGCGGATCCACGAGGTGGGCGCCCGCGACGGCCTGCAGAACGAGAAGGCGACCGTGCCGACGGCCGTGAAGGCGGAGTTCGTCCGCCGGCTGGCCGGCACGGGCCTGACCACGATCGAGGCGACGAGCTTCGTGCACCCGAAGTGGGTGCCCCAGCTCGCGGACGCCGAGGACCTGTACCCGGCGGTGTCCGACCTGCCGGTGGACCTGCCGGTGCTGGTGCCCAACGAGCGCGGCCTGGACCGCGCGCTGGCGCTGGGCGCCCGGCGGGTGGCGGTGTTCGCCAGCGCCACGGAGTCATTCGCCAAGGCCAACCTGAACCGCACGGTGGACGAGGCGCTGGCCATGTTCGAGCCCGTGGTGGCCCGGGCGAAGGAGCAGGGCGTCCATGTGCGCGGCTATCTGTCGATGTGCTTCGGCGACCCCTGGGAGGGCGCGGTCCCGGTCCCCCAGGTGGTGCGCGTGTGCCGGGCGCTGCTCGACATGGGCTGCGACGAGCTGAGCCTCGGCGACACGATCGGGGTGGCGACCCCGGGCCATGTGACGGCCCTGATCGGCGCGCTCACGGAGGCGGGCGTGCCCGTCCCCGCGCTGGGCGTGCACTTCCACGACACCTACGGCCAGGCGCTGTCCAACACGCTGGCCGCGCTCCAGCAGGGCGTCGCCACGGTCGACGCCTCGGCCGGCGGGCTGGGCGGCTGCCCGTACGCGAAGTCCGCCACCGGCAATCTCGCCACCGAAGACCTCGTGTGGATGCTGCGGGGCCTCGGCATCGACACCGGGGTCGACCTCGGCCGTCTGGTCGCCACAAGCGTCTGGATGGCCGCCCACCTGGGCCGGCCCAGCCCGTCCCGCACCGTACGAGCCCTCTCCCACCAGGAGCAGTGACGACATGGACCACAAGCTCTCCCCCGAACTCGAGGAACTCCGCCGCACGGTCGAGGAGTTCGCGCACGACGTGGTGGCGCCGAAGATCGGCGACTTCTACGAGCGGCACGAGTTCCCGTACGAGATCGTGCGGGAGATGGGCCGCATGGGCCTGTTCGGCCTGCCGTTCCCGGAGGAGTACGGCGGCATGGGCGGCGACTACTTCGCGCTCGGCGTGGCGCTGGAGGAACTGGCCCGGGTGGACTCCTCGGTGGCCATCACCCTGGAGGCGGGCGTCTCGCTGGGCGCCATGCCGCTGCACCTGTTCGGCACGGAGGAGCAGAAGCGTGAGTGGCTGCCCCGGCTGTGCTCGGGCGAGATACTCGGCGCCTTCGGGCTGACCGAGCCGGACGGCGGCAGCGACGCGGGCGCGACCCGCACGACGGCCCGTCTGGACGAGGCGACGGGCGAGTGGGTGATCAACGGCACCAAGTGCTTCATCACCAACTCCGGCACGGACATCACCGGTCTGGTGACGGTCACCGCCGTCACCGGCCGCAAGCCCGACGGCAGGCCGGAGATCTCGTCGATCATCGTCCCCGCCGGCACCCCCGGTTTCACGGTCGCGGCGCCGTACTCCAAGGTCGGCTGGAACGCCTCGGACACCCGGGAGCTGTCCTTCCAGGACGTGCGCGTCCCGGCGGCCAACCTGCTGGGCGCGGAGGGCCGCGGCTACGCCCAGTTCCTGCGCATCCTCGACGAGGGCCGTATCGCCATCGCGGCGCTCGCCACGGGGCTCGCGCAGGGCTGTGTGGACGAGTCGGTGAAGTACGCCAAGGAGCGGCACGCGTTCGGGCGTCCGATCGGCGCCAACCAGGCGATCCAGTTCAAGATCGCGGACATGGAGATGAAGGCGCACACGGCGCGTCTGGCGTGGCGGGACGCGGCGAGCCGGCTGGTGGCGGGCGAGCCCTTCAAGAAGGAGGCGGCGCTGGCCAAGCTGTACTCCTCCACGGTGGCCGTGGACAACGCCCGCGACGCGACGCAGATCCACGGCGGCTACGGCTTCATGAACGAGTACCCGGTGGCCCGGATGTGGCGCGACTCCAAGATCCTGGAGATCGGCGAGGGCACCAGCGAGGTCCAGCGGATGCTCATCGCCCGGGAGTTGGGCCTGACGGGCTGAGCACGCCCGCGGTGACGAACGGCCCGCGCCGCCCGGCGCGGGCCGCTTCGTCAGGGTCGAGTGATCCGAATCACGGTACGGGACCGGCGTTTCCCGGGGATGGGACCCGAACGCCCCCTGGACAGATCGTTTGGTTAGGCTAACCTAACGCTGTTTGTACCTCGTCCCGTACGCACGAAAGCAGACCCTTCCATGTCGAACGCCAGAACCGCCCGCCTCACCCGTCGCGGGCTGCTCGCCGCCGGTGGCGCCCTCGGACTCGGCGCCGTGCTCACCGCCTGCGGGGACGACGGCGCGAAGGACGGCGGCGCGGACACGAAGGGCTCCGCCAAGACCGGCCCCTGGTCCTTCAAGGACGACCGCGGCACCACGGTGAAGCTCGACGAGGCGCCCAGGAACATCGTCGCGTTCACGGGCGTGGCCGCCGCGCTGTACGACTACGGCATCGAGGTCAAGGGCGTGTTCGGCCCGACCACGACCAAGGACGGCAAGGCCGACGTCCAGGCCGGCGACATGGACGTCAGCAAGGTGACGGTCCTGGGCAACGTCTGGGACCAGTTCAACGTCGAGAAGTACGCGGCCCTCGCGCCCGACGTCCTGATCTCCACGATGTTCGACGACGCCGGCACCCTCTGGTACGTCCCCGAGGCGTCCAAGGACAAGATCGCCAAGCTCGCGCCCAGCGTCGGCATCTCCGTGTTCGACCGTCAGCTCACCGGCCCGCTCCAGCGGATGTGGGAGCTGGCCGAGTCGCTCGGCGCCGACATGACGGCCGCGAAGGTCACCGAGGCCAAGAAGCGGTTCGAGGCGGCCTCGGAGCGGCTGCGCAAGGCCGCCAAGGCCAAGCCCGAGATCAAGGTGCTGGTCGGCTCCGCGAGCCCCGAGCTGTTCTACGTCTCGGGCAGCAACCTCTCGATCGACCTGGAGTACTTCAAGGCCCTCGGCGTGAACTTCGTGGAGCCGACGGAGGCCGCCAAGAAGGCCACCGGCGGCTGGTTCGAGAGCCTGAGCTGGGAGAACGTCGACAAGCACAAGGCCGACGTGATCATGATGGACGACCGCAGCTCGGCCATCCAGCCCGCCGACATCACCGAGGCGACCTGGAAGCAGCTGCCCGCCGTCAAGGCCGGCCAGATCATCGCCCGCTCCACCGAGCCGATCCTGTCCTACGACAAGTGCGTGGCGCCCGTGGAGGCGCTCGCCGAGGCCATCGAGAAGGCCAAGAAGGTCAGCTGACACCTCTCGCAAGGCCCCCCTCGCAAGGTCCAGCCACCCCCTCGACCCGCAGGAGCTCCTGGTGACGACTGCCGTGGCCGCCCCGTTCCGCTTCTTCGCCCTTCAGGTCGCCGGGACGCGGCGGCTCGGCCCGTCGCTGGTCCGGGTCACCTTCACCGGGCCGGAGCTGAGCGACTTCCGCTCCGACGGACGCGACCAGTCCCTGTCGCTGTTCCTGCCCCACCCCGGGCAGGACGCGCCGGTCGTGCCGCTGGAGCTGGGCGACGGGTGGTGGCAGGGCTGGCGTGAACTGCCCGACGACGTACGGGCGGTGATGCGCTCGTACACGCTGCGGGCGCTGCGCGCGGACGCACTGGGACGGACCGCCGAGATCGACGTCGACTTCGTGCTGCACGGCGTCGGCGCGGAGGCGGGCCCGTCCGCCGCGGCCGGTCCGGCGTCCCGCTGGGCCGCCCGCGCCGCCGTGGGCGACCGGGTGCTGCTGCTCGGCCCCGCGATCGCCGACAACCGCGCGATCCGCTTCCGCCCGCCCGAGGACACCGCCACGGTGCTGATGTGGGCGGACGAGACCGCCCTGCCCGCCGCGGCCGCCGTCCTGGAGACCCTTCCGGCAGGCACCCGCGCCCGGGTCTGGGTGGAGGTGCCGCACGCCGGGGACGTCCAGGAGCTGCCGACCGCGGCGGACGCGGACGTCACCTGGTGCGTGCGGGAGGGCGCCGCCGCCCCGGAGGCCCCGCCGTCCCTGGACGCCGTCCGGCGGGCCGTCCTCCCCTCCCCCGAGCGCGCCTACGTGTGGATCGCCGGGGAGTCCGGCCAGGTGAAGCAGGTACGCCGCCACTTCGTCCAGGAGCGTGGCGTCGATCGCCGACGGGTGACGTTCGTGGGTTACTGGCGGCGCGGTCTGACAGAGGAACAGCTCCGCGAACAGGCGTGAGCCGCAGGTGAGTTGAGGCTTCGCGGCACCCCTTCGAGGACGTGACGACGGTCACGGCCGAAACGGGACTACCCCCGAAAAGGTTTGGTTAGGCTAACCTAAGTTCAACCGCACTGGACCTCTCCCCGCACCGGACCGTCCCCACCGGAGGACCCCCACATGCGCTCGCACCTGCTCAACGACACCACCACGGAGCACTACCGACGCTCCGTGACCGAAGGAGTCGAGCGGGTGGCCGCCAAACTCGCCGCCACCGACCGGCCGTTCACCGGCGTCACGGCCGACGACCTCGCCCCGCGCATCGACGCGATCGACCTCGACCGGCCGCTGGGCGACACCACCGCGGTGCTGGACGAGCTGGAGGACGTCTACCTCAGGGACGCGGTCTACTTCCACCACCCCCGCTACCTCGCCCACCTCAACTGCCCGGTCGTCATCCCGGCCGTGCTCGGCGAGGCGGTGCTCTCCGCCGTCAACTCCTCCCTGGACACCTGGGACCAGTCGGCAGGCGGCACCCTGATCGAGCGGAAGCTCGTCGACTGGACGGCCGCCCGCATCGGCCTCGGCCCCGCCGCCGACGGCGTGTTCACCTCCGGCGGCACCCAGTCCAACCTCCAGGCGCTGCTCCTGGCCCGGGAGGAGACCAAGACCCAGGATCTGGGGAGGCTGCGCGTCTTCGCCTCCGAGGTCAGCCACTTCAGCGTGCAGAAGTCCGCGAAGCTGCTCGGCCTCGGCCCCGACGCCGTGGTGGTGATCCCCGTCGACCACGACAAGCGGATGCAGACCGTCGCCCTCGCCCACGAGCTGGAGCGCTGCGCGGAGGCGGGGCTGATCCCGATGGCGGTCGTCGCCACCGCCGGCACCACCGACTTCGGCTCCATCGACCCGCTGCCGGAGATCGCCGGCCTGTGCGAGCAGTACGGCGCCTGGATGCACGTGGACGCCGCCTACGGCTGCGGACTGCTCGCCTCGCTGAAGTACCGGCACCGCATCGACGGCATCGAGCGCGCCGACTCGGTCACCGTCGACTACCACAAGTCCTTCTTCCAGCCGGTCAGTTCCTCGGCCGTGCTGGTGCGCGACGCGGCCACGCTGCGGCACGCCACCTACCACGCGGAGTACCTCAACCCGCGCCGCATGGTGACCGAGCGCATCCCCAACCAGGTCGACAAGTCGCTGCAGACCACCCGCCGCTTCGACGCGCTGAAGCTGTGGATGACCCTGCGCGTGATGGGCGCCGACGGCATCGGCGCGCTCTTCGACGAGGTGTGCGACCTCGCCGCCGAAGGCTGGAAGCTGCTGGCCGCCGACCCCCGCTTCGACGTGGTGGTCGAGCCCAGCCTCTCGACCCTGGTGTTCCGCTACGTGCCGGCCGCCGTCACCGACCCCGCCGAGATCGACCGCGCCAACCTGTACGCCCGCAAGGCCCTGTTCGCCTCCGGCGACGCGGTGGTCGCGGGCACCAAGGTGTCCGGGCGCCACTACCTGAAGTTCACCCTGCTCAACCCCGAGACCACGACGGCCGACATCACGGCCGTCCTCGACCTGATCGCCGGCCACGCCGAGCAGTACCTGGGAGAGTCCCTTGACCGCGCTTGCTGACACCACGGAACCGGCCTACGACTTCGTGGGCATCGGGCTGGGCCCGTTCAACCTGGGGCTGGCCTGCCTGACCGAGCCCATCGACGAACTCTCCGGCGTCTTCCTGGAGTCCAAGCCGGACTTCGAGTGGCACGCCGGGATGTTCCTCGACGGCGCGCACCTCCAGACGCCGTTCATGTCGGACCTGGTCACCCTCGCCGACCCGACCTCCCCCTTCTCCTTCCTCAACTACCTGAAGGAGAAGGGCCGGCTGTACTCGTTCTACATCCGGGAGAACTTCTACCCGCTGCGCGTCGAGTACGACGACTACTGCCGCTGGGCCGCCGCGCGGCTGGGCAGCATCCGGTTCGGCACCACGGTCACCGAGGTCACGTGGGACGAGGCCGCCGAGGTGTACGTCGTGGCCACGTCCACCGGCGCCACGTACCGCGGCCGGCACCTGGTGCTGGGCACCGGCACCGTGCCGTTCGTGCCCGAGGCGTGCCGCGGCCTGGAGGGCGACCTCATCCACACGGCGCAGTACACGCACCGCAAGGCGGAGCTGCTGAAGAAGAAGTCGGTCACGATCGTGGGCAGCGGACAGAGCGCCGCCGAGATCTACTACGAGCTGCTCTCCGGGATCGACGCCCACGGCTACCAGCTCAACTGGGTCACGCGCTCCCCGCGGTTCTTCCCGCTGGAGTACACCAAGCTGACCCTGGAGATGACGTCCCCGGACTACATCGACTACTTCCGCGCGCTGCCCGAGGACACCCGCTACCGGCTGGAGAAGCAGCAGAAGGGCCTCTTCAAGGGCATCAACGCGGACCTGATCGACGCGATCTTCGACCTGCTGTACCAGAAGAACGTGGAGAGCGGCGGCCGCGGCGTGCCCACCCGGCTGCTCACCAACTCCTCCCTCACCACCGCCCGGTACCAGGACGGCACGTACACGCTCGGCTTCCGCCAGGACGAGCAGGGCAAGGACTTCGAGATCGCCACCGAAGGCCTGGTGCTGGCCACCGGGTACCACTACGAGCAGCCCGCCTTCCTGGAACCGGTGCGCGACCGGCTGCGCCTCGACGGGCACGGCCGCTTCGACGTCGCCCGCAACTACGCGATCGACGTCACCGGGCGCGGCGTGTTCCTGCAGAACGCGGGCGTCCACACGCACAGCGTCACCAGCCCCGACCTGGGCATGGGCCCGTACCGCAACGCGTCCATCATCCGCGAGCTGCTGGGCGCCGAGTACTACCCGGTCGAGAAGAGCATCGCCTTCCAGGAGTTCGCCGTATGAGCACCATCGGTCCGTTCACCGTCCGCCCGCTCGACCCGGAGAAGGACGCGGAGCTGCTGCACCGCTGGGTGACGCACCCCAAGGCGGCGTTCTGGATGATGCAGGACGCGACGCCCAGGGACGTCGAGCGCGAGTACGCGCGGATCGCCGCCCACGAGCACCACCACGCCTACCTGGGCCTGCACGACGGTGAACCCGCCTTCCTGATGGAGAAGTACGACCCCCGGTACGTCGAACTCGTCGGGCTCTACGAGCCGCTCCCGGGTGACGTCGGCATGCACTTCCTGGTCGCCCCCACCGACCGCCCCGTCCACGGCTTCACCCGCGCCGTCATCACCGCCGTGATGGAGGAGCTGTTCGCCGACCCGGCCACCCGCCGGGTCGTGGTGGAGCCGGACGTCGGCAACAAGGCCGTGCACGCCCTGAACGAGGCCGTGGGCTTCGTGCCTGAGCGCGAGATCGACAAGCCGGAGAAGCGCGCGCTGCTGAGCTTCTGCACGCGCGAACAGTTCGAGGCCGCCCGAGGAGCATCCGCATGACCCTGTCCGACGCCGTGGCGCATCTGTCCCCCCACCGCTGGGCGCGGGCCAACCGTCTGCTGATCCGCAAGGCGCTCGCCGAGTTCGCGCACGAGCGGCTCGTCACGCCGGAGCCGGCCGGTGACGGCCGGTACGTCGTCCGCAGCGACGACGGCGAGACCCGTTACACGTTCACGGCCACGCTGCGCGGCCTGGACCACTGGCAGGTCGACGCCGACTCGATCACCCGCCACCGCGACGGCGCCGAGCTGGAGCTCGCCGCGCTGGACTTCTTCATCGAGCTGCAGAAGTCCCTGGGGCTGAGCGACGAGATCCTGCCGGTGTACCTGGAGGAGATCTCCTCCACCCTCTCCGGCACCTGCTACAAGCTGACCAAGCCGCAGGTCACCTCCGCCGAGCTGGTCGACGCCGGCTTCCAGGCGATCGAGACCGGCATGACCGAGGGCCACCCCTGCTTCGTCGCCAACAACGGGCGGCTCGGCTTCGGCGTCCACGAGTACCGGCAGTACGCCCCGGAGGCCGCGAACCCGGTGAAGCTCGTGTGGCTGGCCGCCCACCGCTCCCGGGCCGCGTTCACGGCGGGCGTCGGCATCGACTACGAGTCCTTCGTCCGGCAGGAGCTGGGCGACCGGGCCGTCGAGCGGTTCCACGGCATCCTGCGCGCGCAGGACCTGGACCCCGCCGACTACCTGCTGATCCCCGTCCACCCCTGGCAGTGGTGGAACAAGCTGTCCGTCACCTTCGCCGCCGAGGTGGCCCGCCGGCACCTGGTGTGCCTGGGCGAGGGCGACGACGAGTACCTGGCGCAGCAGTCCATCCGCACCTTCTTCAACCGCTCGCACCCGGAGAAGCACTACGTGAAGACGGCCCTGTCCGTCCTCAACATGGGCTTCATGCGGGGCCTGTCCGCCGCGTACATGGAGGCCACCCCGGCCATCAACGACTGGCTGGCCCGCCTGATCGACAACGACCCGGTGCTGCGGTCCACGGGGCTGTCGGTCATCCGCGAGCGGGCCGCCGTGGGCTACCGGCACCTGGAGTACGAGCAGGCCACCGACCGCTACTCGCCGTACCGGAAGATGCTGGCGGCGCTGTGGCGGGAGAGCCCGGTGGCGTCCCTGGAGGACGGCGAGTCGCTCGCCACCATGGCGTCCCTGGTCCACGTCGACCACGAGGGCCGGTCCTTCGCGGCCGCCCTGATCGAGCGCTCCGGGCTCGCCCCGGCGGAGTGGCTGCGGCGCTATCTGCGGGCCTACTACGTCCCGCTGCTGCACAGCTTCTACGCCTACGACCTGGCGTACATGCCGCACGGCGAGAACGTCATCCTGGTCCTGGAGGACGGCGCCGTGAAGCGCGCCGTCTACAAGGACATCGCCGAGGAGATCGTGGTGATGGACCCGGACGCGGTGCTGCCGCCGGAGGTGTCCCGGATCCGCGTCGAGGTCCCGGACGACACCAAGCTGCTGTCGATCTTCACGGACGTCTTCGACTGCTTCTTCCGCTTCCTCGCGGCGATCCTCGCCGAGGAGGGCGTCCTCGACGAGGACGGCTTCTGGCGGACGGTCGCGGAGGTCACCCGCGACTACCAGGCGTCGGTGCCGGAGCTGGCCGACAAGTTCGCCCGCTACGACATGTTCGCCCCCGAGTTCGCCCTGTCCTGCCTGAACCGCCTCCAGCTGCGCAACAACAAGCAGATGGTCGACCTGGCGGACCCCTCGAGCGCCCTCCAGCTCATAGGCACCCTGAAGAACCCCCTGGCGGCCTTCTGACCCCACAGAACGGACGAGCCCCCGGAGTACGGTCCTCCGGGGGCCTCGTCACGCCGTCAGGGCGACACCCTCAGGGGCGCGGGGAACTGCGCGCCCAGCCCCCACGGCGGATCACTGCCACGAAACCTGAGGCGACCTGTAGTAATTCACCCCCATCGCCTCCCACCGGGGCGACTGCCCCGCAAGCCGTTGCCGATACGACTCCCAGTCATGCGTCCCCGCAGGGGACCACCCCAGCTCCGCGATCCCCGGCAGCCGCGGAAACGCCATGAACTCCAGCTCCCCCGTCTCGTCCAGCGTCTCCGTCCACAGCGGCGCCTCGACACCGCGCACGGCGGACTCGGGCACGCCCTCCAGGTACGCCCCCGGATCCCAGTCGTAGGACCGCCGGACCTCGACGTACCCGGCCCAGGACAGCCCCAGCGGGGTGTTCGCGTCGTACTTCATGTCCAGGTACGCCCGGTCGGCCGGCGACAGGATCAGCCCGGTCCCGTTCCGCGCGGCCTCCGCGACCTGCGCCTTCTCCGCCGCGCTGGTGCCGTCGAGCCCCCAGTACTGGGCGAGCGCCCCGTCCGCCGGGGCGGCCCCGGTCAGCTGGTGCCAGCCCACCACCGTCTTGCCGTACCGGGCGACGACCGGCTGGACCCGGTCCATGAACGCCACGTACTCCTCGTGCGGCGTGGAGTGCGCCTCGTCGCCGCCGATGTGGAGGTAGCGGCCGGGCGTGAGCGCGGCGATCTCCCGCACCACGTCCTCGACGAAGTCGTACGTGATCTCCTTGCCGACGCACAGCGAGCTGAAGCCGACCTCGGTGCCGGTGTAGAGCGGCGGCGCGACGCCGTCGCAGTTCAGCTCGGCGTAGGAGGCGAGGGCCGCGTTGGTGTGGCCCGGCATGTCGATCTCGGGGACGACCTCCAGGTGCCGGGAGGCGGCGTACCGCACGATCTCGCGGTAGTCGTCCTTGGTGTAGTGACCGCCGGGGCCGCCGCCGACCTCGGTGGAGCCGCCGTAGGCGGCGAGCCGCGGCCAGGAGTCGACGGCGATGCGCCAGCCCTGGTCGTCGCTCAGGTGCAGATGCAGTTTGTTGATCTTGTAGAGGGCGATCCGGTCGATGTAGCGCTTGACCTCGTCGACGGAGAAGAAGTGCCGGGAGACGTCGAGCATGGCGCCGCGCCAGCCGAAGCGCGGGCTGTCGGTGACGGTGCCGCCCGCCACCGGCCAGGGCCCCGGCTGACGGGTCCGCCGCTCCACGTCCGCCGGCAGCAGCTGCCGCAGCGTCTGCACGCCGTGGAACAGCCCGGCGGGCTCCGCGGCGGTCAGGGTGATCCCGGAGGGGCCGCTGCGCAGCCGGTAGCCCTCGCTGCCGTAGGGGCCCTCGGCGATGCGCAGCCGGATGCCTCCCGTGCCGCGGTCGGTGACGGGCAGCGGATAGCCCGTGGAGGGCCGCAGCACGCCGGCGAGGTACTCGCCGACCCTGCGGGCCTCGCGGGGGCCGTCGACGCGGATGCGGGTCTTCTCGGTGATGCGGTACGGACGTCCGCCGGGCTCCACGGACGCGGGGGCGGGGATCACCCGGTCCAGCGGGACCGGCGACCGTCCCGGCGCGGTCTGGGGGGCCGGGCCCCGGGCCGGGGTCGCCGCGACCGTGGCGGCGCCCACCGCCACGACGAGCAGCAGGGACCCGAGCAGGCGGGTGGTGCGGGGAGTCGTTCCGTGGTGCCGTCGTTGCCGTCTCACACGCGCTCCCTTCTCAACTCCTGGGCTCCGCGGGGGAGCCCCTCGACCGGGCTCACGGAGAGCCCTTCAACTCCCGGGCCCCGCAAGGGAACCCGGGATGGGTATAGACCACTCTCCCGCAGTTCCGGTGAAACAATCCCCCCATGGCGGAAATCATCCAGAAGGACGGGACGTGGACCTTCGACGGGGAGACCCTGCGCCTGACGCCCGGCCGGGACAAGAACGTCGGTCTGCTGCGCCGGACGCTGGGTGAACTGGCCGTGCCGCTCCAGGCGTTGGCGGGCGTCTCACTGGAGCAGGGCAAGAAGTCGGGGCGGCTCAGGCTGCGGCTGCGCGACGGCGCCGACCCCCTGCTGCACGCGACCGGCGGCCGCCTCACCGAGCCGCACGACCCGTACCAGCTGGTCGTGGAGTCCGACCGCTACGGCGTCGCCGAGTACTTCACGGAGGAGGTCCGCACCGCGCTGCTGCTGGAGCAGATTCCGTCCGGGCCGGTGACCGGCTATCTGCTGCCCGGCCCGCCCCTGCCGCTGTCCGTGTCCGCCGGGGACGGCACGGTGAGCTTCGACGGGGAGCGGATCCGGCTGGAGTGGAACTGGAAGACGGAGGACGCCAAGGCCGCCGCCGGCCCCCGCACCCTGGCGGTGGCGGACCTGGAGGGCGTGGAGTGGCAGCCGGCGGCCGGTCTCGAGAACGGCCATCTGCGCTTCCTCGTGCGGCACGCCCCCGCCAAGGTCCCGGCCAAGTACGACCCGAACGCGGTGGAGCTGTGGGGCTTCAAGAAGGACCCGCTGATGGCGCTGGTGGCCGCCGCCGTGCAGGCCCGCCTGCCGCACCCGTCCGCCCCCGCCGCCCCTGCCCTGGAGGGCCCGCGCGCCCCCGAGGCCGGCCGGCCCGCGCCGCCCGGCCGGACCGAGGACGATCACGACGCGCTGCTGCGCCGGCTGCGGGAGCTGGGCGAGCTGCACCGGTCCGGGGTGCTCACCGACGAGGAGTTCACCCTCGCCAAGCAGGCGGTCCTGAAGCGCATGTAAAGGCCACCCGGCTCGGCCTGCCCGAAATCGGGCACGTTTCTTGCGAAACGGCCGCCGGTACTCCAGGATCATCGGGTGCACGACGAACTTGTCGATCATCTGACGCGGTCCACGCCCCTCAGCCGGGGCGAGGCGCTGCGTGTGATCCAGGACGTGCTCGCCTACTTCGACGAGACGACCGAGGAGTACGTCCGTCGCCGCCACCGCGAGCTCCAGGCCCAGGGCCTGGTGAACGCGACGATCTTCCAACGGATCGAGGCGGACCTGAGATACCGCGCGGTGGCGCCGCCCGAGCTCTCGCTCCGGCAGCTGCGCCGCATCGTCTACGGCTAGGAACATACCTGTATGTGCGGAATCGTCGGTTACATCGGCAGGCGTGAGGTCGCCCCCCTGCTGCTCGAGGGCCTCCAGCGTCTGGAGTACCGCGGCTACGACTCGGCGGGCATCGCCGTGACCTCCCCGAAGACGGGGACCCTGAAGACGGTCAAGGCCAAGGGCCGGGTGCGCGACCTGGAGGCCAAGGTCCCGGCGCGCTTCAAGGGCACCACCGGCATCGCCCACACCCGCTGGGCCACCCACGGCGCCCCGTCCGACGTGAACGCCCACCCGCACCTGGACGCCGAGGGCAAGGTCGCCGTCGTCCACAACGGCATCATCGACAACGCCGCCGACCTGCGCCGCAAGCTGGAGGCGGACGGCGTCGAGTTCCTCTCCGAGACCGACACCGAGGTCCTCGTCCACCTCATCGCCCGTTCGCAGGCGGAGAAGCTGGAGGACAAAGTCCGCGAGACGGTCCGCCTGATCGAGGGCACCTACGGCATCGCCGTGCTGCACGCCGACTTCCCGGACCGCATCGTCGTCGCCCGCAACGGCTCCCCGGTCGTCCTCGGCATCGGCGAGAAGGAGATGTTCGTCGCCTCGGACATCGCCGCGCTGGTCGCCCACACCCGCCAGATAGTCACCCTCGACGACGGCGAGATGGCCACCCTCAAGGCCGACGACTTCCGTACCTACACCACGGAGGGCACGCGCACCACCGCCGAGCCCACCACCGTGGAGTGGGAGGCCGCCTCCTACGACATGGGCGGCCACGACACGTACATGCACAAGGAGATCCACGAGCAGGCCGAGGCCGTGGACCGCGTGCTGCGCGGCCGGATCGACGACCGCTTCTCCACCGTGCACCTGGGCGGCCTGAACCTGGACGCCCGCGAGGCCCGCCGCATCCGCCGTGTGAAGATCCTCGGCTGCGGCACCTCGTACCACGCCGGCATGATCGGCGCGCAGATGATCGAGGAGCTCGCGCGCATCCCCGCCGACGCCGAGCCTGCCTCCGAGTTCCGCTACCGCAACGCGGTCGTCGACCCCGACACCCTGTACGTCGCGGTCTCCCAGTCCGGCGAGACGTACGACGTGCTGGCCGCCGTGCAGGAGCTGAAGCGCAAGGGCGCCCGGGTCCTCGGCGTGGTCAACGTGGTGGGCTCCGCGATCGCCCGCGAGGCGGACGGCGGCGTCTACGTGCATGCCGGCCCGGAGGTCTGCGTCGTCTCCACCAAGTGCTTCACCAACACCACGGTCGCCTTCGCGCTGCTCGCCCTGCACCTGGGCCGCACCCGTGACCTCTCCGTCCGCGACGGCAAGCGGATCATCGAGGGCCTGCGCCGCCTCCCCGCCCAGATCTCCGAGATCCTGGACCAGGAGGAGGAGATCAAGAAGCTGGCGCTGGAGTACGCCGAGGCCCGCTCGATGCTCTTCATCGGCCGCGTCCGTGGCTACCCGGTGGCCCGCGAGGCCTCCCTGAAGCTCAAGGAGGTCTCCTACATCCACGCCGAGGCCTACCCGGCCTCCGAGCTGAAGCACGGCCCGCTGGCCCTGATCGAGCCGGCCCTGCCGACGGTCGCGATCGTCCCGGACGACGACCTGCTGGAGAAGAACCGCGCGGCCATGGAGGAGATCAAGGCCCGCAGCGGCCGGATCGTCGCCGTGGCGCACCAGGAGCAGGAGAAGGCGGACCACACGATCGTGGTCCCCAAGAACGAGGACGAGCTGGACCCGATCCTCATGGGCATCCCCCTCCAGCTCCTCGCCTACCACACGGCCCTGGCCCTCGGCCGCGACATCGACAAGCCCCGCAACCTGGCCAAGTCGGTCACGGTCGAGTAGGACGCCCCGTAAAGGGGCGCGGGGAACTGCGCGCTCAGCCCCCACTGCCCCGCAGCGGCCGACGAACGAGAACGGGCCCCCACGTGTTGCCAGCCAACACGTGGGGGCCCGCCTCACATCACCACGTCATGGAATGACGACAACAGGCCGCTGCGCCCGCTTCGCCAACCTCCCCGCGACCGACCCGAAAAGCCGCCCCACGAGCCCGTGGGTAGAACCCACGACAATCGCATCGGCCGCGTACTCCCGCCCCACCTCTTCGAGTTCATGACAGATGTCCCCGCCCCGCTCGACGAGGATCCACGGCACCTCGGCCAGATAGTCCGCGCAGGCCAGCTCCAGCCCCAGCACCTCCGTGCGGTGGTCCGGGACGTCGACGAAGACCGGCGGCTCGCAGCCCGCCCACACCGTGGTGGGCAGCCGGTTGGCGACATGGACGATGATCAGACCGGAACCGAAGCGCCGCGCCATGCCGATGGCGTACGCGAGGGCCCGTTCGCTGGACGTGGACCCGTCGAAGCCGACGACCACCCCGTGCCGGAAGGCGGGGTCGCACGCATGGCGTGATTCCTCCGCCGCCAGGGGTTCGGACGCCGTCGGATCGGCGACCGGCCGCTTGCGGTCCGCGGGTTCGAAGAATTCGTGACCGGCCATGGCTGTCTCGGGGTTGTGATCCTTTGATGGGGACGACAGTGTGCGGCGGAGCTGTGTCCGGGAAGTATCTTCCCCACCCCATACCCCCAAGGGTACGGCGGCACGCCTCCTTGGCCCAGATCCCGCGCGAACCGGGAGGCGGGTTCCCCGGAGCATGCACGAGGGTCCGCCCACGACGCAACGGTTGCTGGCCTGTACAGGCGGTTTGCGGGGTATTCGCTTGACAGCTGAACCATCCGTCTCGGGAAACCCGCACGGTGACCAACGGACGGCCCGCCCGTTGGGATGGTTGGACCGCACCCCGACAGGAAGCGCCCCGATGCCCCGCCCCGCCCACGCCCCCGACCGGCCCCCGGAGGACGACCTCCTCCGCTGGGCCGCGTTCGCCTGCCTGCCGGCCGCCGCGGCCCTGCTGTGGCGCGGCGCGCCGTTCCTCACGGCGGCCGGCGTGGTGTGCGGTCTGGCGGCCGTCACCGCCGCCTCCCGCCTGCTGATCCGCCGCTCCCGGCGTCTCGGCTCCCCCGCCCGCTCCCCGCGCCTCGGCGCCCACCCCCACGCCCGGCGTGTCGGCGCCCCTCCCCACGCGCGGGCGCACGCCCCGCGGAACGCCGGACAGACACCGGCCGGTTGACCGGTTTCCGCGCCCCCGCTCGTCTCTTTTCAGCCAACTTCCGGTTCTGGCGCACCCCGTGCCGCAAGCACCCCCCAACCCTCGTTCCACCTGCACGGAAAGCACCTCGCGGGCCCCGCGCACCCTACGTGCTTTGGCCACCGCGACGAGGCGCACTTCCCTGCACGGCGCGCGAGTGCAACGCTTCGTGATCGAATGCTTCACGCCAAGTTGCCAAGTCGACAATGCACCGAGTGCCGAACTGGCCACCGGTGCGCGACGGGACACAGTAGATTCGATCTTGACTGTCTTACGGCGGGGGACTCGTGCAGGACCGAGGGGAAACGTGCAGGAGCGACACAACCGAGGAGCCGCGACCACCGAGGGGGGCTTAGCAGGATGAGCCACGACTCCACTGCCGCGCCGGAAAACGCGGCCCGGAAACTCTCCGGGCGCCGCCGCAAGGAGATCGTCGCGGTGCTGCTGTTCAGCGGCGGCCCCATCTTCGAGAGTTCCATACCGCTGTCGGTGTTCGGGGTTGACCGCCAGGACGCCGGCGTGCCGCGCTACCGCCTGCTGGTGTGCGGCGGCGAAGAGGGCCCGCTGCGGACCACAGGGGGCCTGGAACTCACCGCGCCACACGGCCTGGAGGCGATATCCCGGGCGGGCACCGTCGTGGTGCCGGCCTGGCGATCGATCACCTCCCCGCCACCGGAGGAGGCCCTGGACGCGCTGCGCCGGGCCCACGAGGAGGGCGCCCGCATCGTCGGGCTGTGCACCGGCGCCTTCGTCCTCGCGGCGGCGGGCCTGCTGGACGGCCGTCCCGCGACCACCCACTGGATGTACGCGCCGACGCTGGCCAAGCGCTATCCGTCGGTGCACGTCGATCCACGCGAGCTGTTCGTGGACGACGGCGACGTGCTGACGTCCGCGGGCACCGCGGCCGGCATCGACCTGTGTCTGCACATCGTGCGGACGGACCACGGCAACGAGGCGGCCGGCGCGCTCGCCCGCCGCCTGGTGGTCCCGCCGCGCCGCAGCGGCGGCCAGGAGCGCTATCTCGACCGGTCTTTACCGGAGGAGATCGGCGCCGACCCGCTCGCCGAGGTCGTCGCCTGGGCGCTGGAGCACCTCCACGAGCAGTTCGACGTGGAGACGCTCGCCGCCCGTGCGTACATGAGCCGCCGCACCTTCGACCGCCGGTTCCGCTCGCTGACCGGCAGCGCGCCGCTGCAGTGGCTGATCACACAGCGGGTGCTCCAGGCGCAGCGCCTGCTGGAGACGTCGGACTACTCGGTGGACGAGGTGGCGGGACGCTGCGGCTTCCGCTCGCCGGTCGCGCTGCGCGGCCACTTCCGGCGCCAGCTCGGCTCGTCCCCGGCCGCCTACCGGGCCGCGTACCGGGCACGGCGTCCGCAGGCCGAGCGCGGCCAGGACGCCGGGACCGCGCAGGGCGCCCCGGGCGGGGGCATGCCGTCCGGGCGGCCGGAGCCCACGGGGCACTCGATGCCGCAGCAGCTGCAGACGGACGGGGTCCCGCACCAGTCGCGCCGTACGGCGGCGGCCGGCGCGCTGGGGTCGTCCCTGACCGCGTCGGCGCCGGGCGTCCCGGGGCAGCGCGGCGCGCCCTGAGGTGACCGCCGGGAGGGCCGGAGGCCGTGTGCCTCCGGCCCTCACCGCTGTGCGGGCAGATCCGGGGAATCCCCGCTTCACCACCCGGTAACGCCCGGCGTCACGCACCGTAGGGTGAGACACATGAACGATCGCATGGTGTGGATCGACTGCGAGATGACCGGCCTCTCGCTGTCGGACGACGCGCTCATCGAGGTGGCCGCCCTCGTCACCGACTCCGAGCTGAACGTGCTCGGCGAGGGCGTCGACATCGTCATCCGCCCGCCGGACCGGGCCCTGGAGACGATGCCGGAGGTGGTGCGCGCGATGCACACCGCGTCGGGGCTGCTCGACGAGCTGCCGAACGGCACGACGCTCGAGGACGCCGAGCAGCGGGTCCTCGCGTACGTCAGGGAGCACGTCAAGGAGCCCGGCAAGGCGCCCCTGTGCGGGAACTCCGTCGGCACCGACCGCGGCTTCCTGCTGCGCGACATGCCGGCCCTGGAGAACTACCTGCACTACCGGATCGTCGACGTGTCCAGCATCAAGGAGCTGGCCCGCCGCTGGTACCCGCGGGCGTACTTCAACAGTCCCGAGAAGAACGGCAACCACCGGGCGCTCGCCGACATCCGCGAGTCCATCGCGGAGCTGCGCTACTACCGCGAGGCCGTCTTCGTGCCGCAGCCGGGACCCGACTCCGACACCGCGAAGAAGATCGCGGCGAAGTACGTCCTGCCTGCTCAGTAGGGGTGCCGAGGGGGCTCAGGGGGGCCGCGCGGAAAGGCGTGCGCGAGCACCCCTTCGGACCCTGTACACTTTTTCTCGGCCGGTCGGGGAAGTCACTGATCTCCCGGAAACAGGCCGTGGTGGGTGTAGCTCAGCTGGTAGAGCACCTGGTTGTGGTCCAGGATGTCGCGGGTTCAAGTCCCGTCACTCACCCTCACCGCAGAAGCCGGTGACCTCCTCGAGGTCACCGGCTTCCGGCATTGCGGGCCCCGGCCGGACGCGGACGCCGCCGCCCGCGTCCCCCGGCCCGCGCGCTCAGGACGACGCGCGCGCCACCAGTTCCGTCGCCAGCACCATCTGACGCCGCTCCAGCTCCCGCGTCGCGGACGGGCGGCGGTCGGCGACCTCGGCGAGCAGCAGGTTGGTCATGGCCCGGCCCATCTCCTCGATCGGCTGGCGCACGCTGGTCAGCGGCGGGTCCATGTGGCGGGCGATCGCGGAGTCGTCGTACCCGACCAGCGCCACGTCGTCCGGGATGCGGCGGCCCGCCTCGCGCAGCGCCTGGCGGGCGCCGGCCGCCGTGACGTCGGAGGCGGCGAAGACCGCGTCCAGGTCGGGGCGGCGCTCCAGCAGGGCCTCCATCGCCCGGCGGCCGCCTTCCTCGGAGAAGTCGCCCCGCTCGATCAGCAGCTCGTCCGCCTCGTGGCCCGCGTCGCGCAGCGCGTCCCGGTAGCCGTCCACGCGGCGCTGGGCGCCGTAGACGTCCAGCCGGCCGGTGATGTGCGCGACGGTGCGCCGGCCCCGGCCGATGAGGTGCTCGACGGCCTGCCGGGCGCCGCCGTAGTTGTCGGAGTCCACCGAGGTGAGCGTCTCGTCCGCGGAGCGGGGGCCGCTGATCACGGCGGGGATCTCCAGCTGGGACAGCATGTCCGGCAGCGGATCGTCGGCGTGCACCGAGACCAGCAGCACGCCGTCCACCCGGTGCGCGGCCAGGTACTCGGCGAGCCGCTGCCGCTCCCGGTCGCTGCCCGCGAAGATCAGCAGGAGCTGCATCTCGGTGTCGGACAGCGCGGCGCCGACGCCGCGAAGCATGTCGGAGAAGTAGGGCTCGGTGAAGAACCGGGTCTCCGGCTCGGGCACCACGAGCGCGATCGCGTCGGTGCGGTTGGCCGCGAGGGCGCGGGCCGCGGTGTTGGGGACGTAGCCCAGCTCGGCGACGGCCGCCTCGACGGCGGCGCGTGTGGCCTCGCTCACCCGCGGGGAGCCGTTGATCACGCGCGACACGGTGCCGCGGCCCACTCCGGCGCGCGCTGCCACCTCTTCGAGGGTGGGGCGGCCACCGCTCCGGCCCCGCACTCCGTGGCTTGCCATCCGCCCCCGCCTTCCTTTGTGTGTCACCCTGGCCTGGAATGTAACAGCCCCGGCAGCGACGGTGACCACCCGCGAGGGCGTCCGTGCGGACCCCGGCCTTCCGAAGGGGCGGCACCCCGGGTCAAGTTAACGGGCAGATAACTGAACGCACTTTGCCGCGTCTGTTCCCTTGACACCCCCGCCCGGACCCGCGACTCTTCAACACATCACTTGTGGGAGCGCTCCCACGGTACCTGACACATACACAACCCGCACGTTCCCCGCCCGAGCCGCAACGCGCAGAATACGGGTCAACAACGCCGTTGGCCGGGGGGTCGGCACGTCAGGGCAACAGGAGGACGCAATGCGAGCACGTACCCTGCCCCTCACCAGGCAGCGTTCGGGCGGGGGGAAGCCCTTCACCCGCAAGGCGCTTGCCGTCGCGGCCGTCGTGTCGCTGGGCACCGGGCTGCTGGCCGGCTGCGCCGACGACGGCGGAGACGACAGCTCCGGTGGTTCTTCGTCCGGCGAGGGCAAGACCACGATCACCATGGGTCTGTTCGGCACCATGGGCTTCAAGGAGGCCGGCCTCTACGCCGAGTACGAGAAGCTCAACCCGGACATCAAGATCGAAGAGAACGTGGTCGAGCGGAACGAGAACTACTACCCCGCTCTCGTCAACCACCTGACCACCAACAGCGGGCTGATGGACGTCCAGGCCATCGAGGTCGCCAACATCGCCGAGGTCGTGGGCACCCAGGCGGACAAGTTCACGGACATGTCCAAGGTCGAGGGTGTGAAGAAGGACGGCTGGCTGCCCTGGAAGTGGGAGCAGGCCACCGCCAAGGGCGGCGAGACCATCGCGCTCGGCACGGACGTCGGCCCGATGGCCATCTGCTACCGCAAGGACCTCTTCGAGAAGGCCGGTCTGCCCAGCGACCGCGAGCAGGTCGGCAAGCTGTGGGCCGGCGACTGGAACAAGTTCATCGCCACCGGTGAGAAGTACAAGAAGAAGGCCGGCGAGGACACCTTCTTCATGGACTCCCCCGGCGGCCTGCTGAACGCCGTGCTCAGCAGCGAGAAGGAGAAGTTCTACGACGCCTCCGGCAAGGTCATCTACAAGACCAACCCCGCCGTGAAGGCCGCCTTCGACCTGACCGCCGACGCGGCAGAGAAGGGCCTGGTCCAGTCGCAGACGCAGTTCCAGCCGGCCTGGGACACCACCATCGCCAACAGCAAGTTCGCCACCGTCGCCTGCCCGCCGTGGATGCTCGGCTACATCAAGGGCAAGTCGAAGCCGGAGGCGGCCGGCAAGTGGGACGTCGCCGTGGCCCCGAAGTCCGGCAACTGGGGCGGCTCCTTCCTGGGCGTGCCGAAGAGCGGCAAGAACGTCGAAGAGGCGCAGAAGCTGGTCGCCTGGCTGACCGCGCCCGAGCAGCAGGCCAAGCTGTTCAAGGTCCAGGGCTCCTTCCCGAGCGCCCCGGCCGCGTACACCAGCCCGGAGGTGACCGGCGCCACCAACGAGATGACCGGTGACGCGCCGATCGGTGAGATCTTCTCCGAGGCCGCCAAGCAGATCCCGGTCCAGGTGATCGGCCCGAAGGACCAGATCATCCAGCAGGGTCTGACCGACAACGGCGTCATCCTCGTCACCAAGGGCAAGTCGGCCGCGGAAGCGTGGGAGACGGCCACCAAGACCATCGACAACAACCTGGACCAGTGACCCGCATGGCCACCCGCTCCGACATCGCCGCGTCCCCCGTCAAGGGGGGCGCGGCCCCGGGCCGTAGGCCCGGCAGCCGCTCCGCGGACAAGGACGACCGGCGCCGGTCCAAGCTGTCGCGCCGCTGGCAGCGCGACGCCCGCTGGAGCCCGTACGCGTTCGTCTCGCCGTTCTTCCTGCTGTTCGCGGCCTTCGGGCTGTTCCCGCTGATCTACACCGGCTGGGCCTCGCTGCACCAGGTCGAGCTGACCGCGCCGACCGACATGAACTGGGTCGGACTGAAGAACTACACCCGGATCTTCGACGACGACTTCTTCTGGAACGCGGCGCAGAACACCCTGACCATCGGCATCATCTCCACCGTTCCGCAGCTGATGATCGCCATGGGCATCGCCCACATCCTCAACTACAAGCTGAGGGCGTCCACGTTCTGGCGGGTCGCGATGCTCGCCCCGTACGCCACCTCGATCGCCGCCGCGACCCTGGTCTTCGTGCTGCTCTTCGGCCGTGACTACGGCATGATCAACTGGGCGCTCGGCGCGGTGGGGATCGACCCGGTCGGCTGGCAGGACGACAAGTGGCCCGGCCAGATCGCCGTCTCGACGATCATCATCTGGCGCTGGACCGGCTACAACGCGCTGATCTACCTGGCCGCGATGCAGGCGATCCCGCAGGACCTGTACGAGTCGGCGGCGCTGGACGGCGCCAGCCGCTGGCGGCAGTTCCTGCACGTGACGCTGCCCTCGCTGCGTCCGACGATCCTGTTCACCGTGGTCGTCTCGACGATCGGCGCCAGCCAGGTCTTCGGCGAGCCGCTGCTGTTCGACCCCAACAAGGGCGCGTCGGGCGGCGCGGAGCACCAGTTCCAGACGCTCGGCCTGTACCTGTACGAACAGGGCTGGGTCAACCAGCACCTGGGCCGTGCCTCGGCGATCGCCTGGACCATGTTCGCGATCCTGATCGTCATCGGCCTCATCAACCAGCTCATCTCGCGCCGGCTGCGCGCCAGCAGTTAAGGAGTGTGGCCGTGACGACGACTGCGACGCCCCCCGAGACACCGATCGTCAAGGACCAGAAGCGCTCGCGCCTGCCGAAGTCGGCGCGGGCGGGCGGCACCCTGCACGGCGGACCGCTCGCGTACGTGATCCTCACCGTGTTCACGCTCGTGTCGCTGTTCCCGCTGGTGTGGACCGCGATCGCCGCGTCCCGTGACAACCAGCGCTTGGCGGAGAACCCCCCGCCGCTCTGGTTCGGCTCGAACCTGTTCAAGAACCTGGAGATCGCCTGGAAGGACGCCAACCTCGGCGAGGCCTTCCTCAACACCACCATCGTGGCGGGCATCTCCGCGGTGACCATCGTGGTGCTGTCGACGATCGCCGGGTTCGCCTTCGCCAAGCTGCGGTTCAAGGGCCGTAACGCCCTGATGCTGCTGGTGATCGGCACGATGATGGTCCCGCCGCAGCTCAGCATCATCCCGCTGTACATGATGGTCGCCAAGCTCGACTGGACCGACCAGCTCCAGGCGGTCATCTTCCCGTCGCTGGTGAGCGCGTTCGGCGTGTTCTTCATGCGGCAGTACCTGCTCCAGGCGCTGCCCGACGAGGTCATCGAGGCCGCGCGGGTGGACGGCGCGAGCAGCTGGCGCGTGGTGTGGCACGTGGTGTTCCCCGCCGCGCGGCCGGCCATGGCCGTGCTCGGCATGCTGATGTTCGTGCAGGCGTGGAACGACTTCCTGTGGCCGTTCCTGGTGCTGACGCAGACCGGCAACCCGACCGTGCAGGTCGCGGTCGCGGGTCTCGGCCGCGGGTACACCCCCGACCAGTCCCTGATCATGGCGGGTGCGCTGCTCGGCACGCTGCCCCTGCTGCTGGTCTTCGCGATCTTCGGCAAGCAGATCGTGGGCGGCATCATGCAGGGCGCGGTCAAGGGCTGACGCCCGCACCCGATTCCGGTGGGGCCGGGTCGCCGCCGCCTCGGCCCCCTTCCTTCCTCTCACGTATCCGTCGGTCTTCCACGACCCCTATGCGACCTCTATGGGAGCGCTTCCATGTCTGACTCCGCCACGCCGGCGACCCCGGTGACCTTTCCTCCGGCCTTCCTCTGGGGCGCCGCGACCTCCGCGTACCAGATCGAGGGGGCGGTGCGGGAGGACGGACGTACCCCTTCCATCTGGGACACCTTCAGCCACACGCCGGGAAAGACGGCCGGCGGCGACACCGGTGACATCGCTGTCGACCACTACCACCGCTACCGCGACGACGTGGCGCTGATGGCCGACCTCAACCTCCAGGCCTACCGCTTCTCCGTGTCCTGGTCCCGGGTGCAGCCCACCGGCCGCGGCCCGGCCGTGCAGCGCGGTCTGGACTTCTACCGCCGGCTGGTCGACGAGCTGCTGGAGAAGGGCATCAAGCCGGCCGTCACCCTCTACCACTGGGACCTGCCGCAGGAGCTGGAGGACGCGGGCGGCTGGCCGGAGCGCGACACCGCCTACCGCTTCGCCGAGTACGCGCGGATCGTGGGCGAGGCGCTCGGCGACCGCGTCGAGACGTGGATGACGCTCAACGAGCCCTGGTGCAGCGCCTTCCTGGGCTACGCCTCCGGCGTCCACGCCCCCGGCCGCACCGACCCGGCCGCCGCGCTGAAGGCCGCCCACCACCTCAACCTGGCGCACGGCCTGGGCACCAAGGCGCTGCGCTCGGTGATGCCGGCCCGCAACCAGATCTCCCTCAGCCTCAACACCTCCGTGGTGCGCCCGCTGAACCCGGACGACCCGGCGGACCGTGCGGCGGCCCGCAAGATCGACGACCTGTCGGGCGGCGTCTTCCACGGCCCCGTCCTGCACGGCGCCTACCCGGAGACGCTGCTGGAGGCGACCTCCTCGGTGACCGACTGGTCGTGCATCCAGGACGGCGACCTGGACACGATCCACCAGCCGATCGACGCGCTGGGCCTCAACTACTACACGCCGACCCTGGTGTCGGCCGCCGACCCCGACGACAAGGGCCCGCGCGCCGACGGTCACGGGGCGAGCGAGCACTCGCCGTGGCCCGCCGCCGACGACGTGGCCTTCCACCAGTCGCCGGGCGACCTGACGGAGATGGGCTGGTCGGTCGACCCGACCGGGCTGCACGAGCTGATCATGCGCTACCACCGCGAGGCTCCCGGCCTGCCCCTCTACATCACGGAGAACGGCGCCGCCTACGACGACAAGCCGGACGCCGACGGCAAGGTCCACGACCCGGAGCGCGTGGCCTACCTGTACGGCCACCTCTCCGCGGTGCGCCGGGCCATCGCCGACGGCGCCGACGTGCGCGGCTACTTCCTGTGGTCGCTGCTGGACAACTTCGAGTGGGCGTACGGCTACGAGAAGCGCTTCGGCGCCGTGTACGTCGACTACGTCAGCCAGAAGCGGACGCCGAAGTCGAGCGCGCTGTGGTACGCGCGTGCGGCGAAGGCGGGTGCGCTTCCGGAGCCCGAGGGCATCTGACGGCCCTCGGGCTCCGGGAGGAACGGGGCGCGGGTGCGGGGGGGGCGGGGCGCGGCGCCCCGGGGGAGTGCCGCGCCCCGCTCGTGTGCGTCCGGGCCCTGCCACGCAGGCCGGGGGCCTGCCGCCGGACGCACGGGTGCCCCGGCCGGGTGGGGGGTAGGGTCCGGCCGGGGCACGCGTTCCCCGTTTCCTCAGGTGGCTCGGTTCGTCCGCCCGGCGGCTCAGCTGTAGGCCGCGAACGCCTTGGAGAAGGCGAACGTGTCCTGGAGGATCGAGCTGCAGGTGGCGTCGGCGGCCGGCTTCTCGCCCTCGGGGCACTGCCGGTCGCGGGTGCCGGACCACATCGACAGCCGCCCCAGTCCCTTGGCCTTGGCGAACTCCACCAGCTGGGTGGCGTCCTCGACCGTGAAGATCTCGGTGACGACGTCGTTGACGCCGATCATCGGGGTGACCGCGACCGTCCTCCACGCCTCGGCCTCGCCGAGCCCGAGGACGTCCTTGAGCTGGGCCTGGGTGGCGGTGGCGGCCTGCTCCGCGTAGGTGCCCATGTCGCCGCTGTACGCCGGGCCGTAGTCCATCGCCATGATGTTGACGGCGTCGATGCGCACGCCGTTCTCCTTGGCGTCGGCGAGGAGGTTCACGCCGTCCTGGGTGAGCCCTTCCGGCATCACCGGGAGGGTGAAGGAGACGTCCAGGTCCGGGTGGGACTTCTGCAGGGCGGCGATCGCCTGCGCCCGGCGGGTGTTGGCCTCCGCGTTCGGCAGCGCGCCGCCCTCGACGTCGAAGTCCACCTTCGTGAGCCGGTAGGTGTCGACGACCTCGGTGTAGGCGGCGGTGAGCGCCTCCACCGAGCCGCAGGTGGTGCCGAGTTCGGAGCCGGCCGCGCCGCCGAAGGAGACGCGGACGTCGCCTCCCGCCTCGCGCAGCGCGCCGATCCGCGCGGCCACCGGGTTGTCGTCGAGGCCGCCGGTGCCGCCCCACTTGGGGGTGCAGCCGCCGCCGTCGGTGACGAACGCGAGGGTGTACTCCTTCACGCCGGTCGCCTCGGCACTCGCCAGCAGGTCGAACGCCGGGCTGAGGGAGGTGTCGACATAGGGGGCGAAGCCCGCGCCGGTGGTCTCCGTGGGGCCGGCGGCCGTCTCGGTGGCGGGCTCGCCCGTGGCCAGTGCGGTGTTCGTGAACAGGAACGCTCCGCCGGCGGCGACGGCCGCGGCCGCCACCGCGCCCATCGCCTTGTTCCTGCCGCTGATCCTGCGCCGGTGCGTGCTCATCGCATGCCTGCCTTCGTCGCGTTCGTGGGGGAGGTCGCGGCAGCACGCTAGTGATCCGGAACCGGACAACTCGCCTGATCCGGACGGCGGCAGGGAACCTTAGGGTCCGCTTAAGGAAGGGATCGGGAGCGGTTAAAGGACAGGGCGCCGCGGCCCGTCCGGCGCCGGCGGACGCTCCCCCGGTGCCCGCGCCGCCGCGGCGGCCGGTCGCGGCCGTCGAGCTGGATCCAGATGCGCACCTCGGTCCCGCCGAGCACCGACCGGCCGATGCGCACGTCGCCGCCCGTGGACTCGGCGAGGCGGCGCACGATGTCCAGGCCGAGTCCGGTGGAGCCGTCCGTGCCGGAGCCCCGGCCGCGGGCCATCGCCGTCTCGGGGTCGGCTATGCCGGGGCCCGCGTCGGAGACGAGCACGATCACCGCGTCCTCGCCGTTGTGCACGTCGACGGCGAAGGCGGTGCCTTCGGAGGTGTGCCGGAAGACGTTGCCGAGCAGGGCGTCGAGGGCGGCGGCCAGGTCGGCGCGGGCCACCGGGATGCGCACCGGCCGGTCCGCCCCGGCCACCCGCCACTTGCGGCCCTCGTCCTCGGCGAGCGCCGACCAGAACGCCATCCGCTCGCGCACCACCTCGGCCGCGTCGCAGCCCGCGCCGGGACCGGCTGCGGCCGTCTGCGGCTTGGCGTCGCGGGCGGTGCGGATGATGGTGTCGACCTCGCGCTCCAGCTGCTCGACGGCGGCCCGGGTCTGCTCGGCGGCCGGACCGTCGCCCAGGGAGGCGGCGTTGAGCCGCAGCACGGTGAGCGGGGTGCGCAGCCGGTGGGACAGGTCGGCGGCCAGCTCCCGCTCGTTGGCGAGGAGCTGGACGACCTGGTCGGCCATGGAGTTGAACGCCACGGCGGCCAGCCGCAGTTCGGTCGGCCCCTCCTCGGGCACGCGGGCGCCGAGCTTGCCCTCGCCCAGTTCGTGCGCCCCCTCGACCAGCCGCTGGGCGGGGCGCACCATGCGCACGCCCAGCCGGTCGGCGACCGCGACGGAGCCGACGATCAGAGCGGCGCCGACGGCCGCGAGGACCGCCCAGGCCGTGCCGACGCCGTTGGTGACCGCGGACTCCGGGACGAACACCTCGACGACGGCGATCTCGCCGGAGCTGAGCGCGACCGGCTGGAGCAGGGCCGAGCCGCCGGGCACGGTGGAGGTGGAGGCACGGCCCAGCTCCCGCACGGCGGCGACGTCCTGGTCGGAGGCCCGCCGCTCCCCTATGTCCAGGGGCTGCTCGCCGGCGGCGGCCGGGAGGTGCACCGCCATGTCGGTGCCGGAGCCGGCCGAGGCGACGACCCGCTCCAGCTGGGCGCGGTCGGTGGTGATGGACAGCGCGGGGGCGACGGCCGCGGCCTCCCGCTCCGCGCCGGCGAAGGCGCGGTCACGGGCCATCTCGCGGATGACCAGGCCGAGCGGGACGGCGAAGGCCACCACGACCATCGCGGTCACCGCCAGCGACACCTTCACCAGGGCCCATCTCATCGCGGCGGCTCCGCCCCGGGCGCGTGCACGGGTCCGGCCGCGTCGGCCGGCGGCTCCAGCTTTACGCCGACGCCGCGCAGGGTGTGCAGGTAGCGCGGGCGGGCGGCGGTCTCCCCCAGCTTCCGGCGCAGCCAGGACAGATGGACGTCGATGGTCTGGTCGTCGCCGTAGGACTGCTGCCACACCTCGGCGAGCAGCTCCCGCCGGGGCACGACCACGCCGGGCCGCCCGGCGAGGAAGGCGAGCAGGTCGAACTCGCGTCTGGTGAGGTCGAGTCGGGCGCCGTCCAGTTCGGCCTGGCGGCGCAGCGGGTCGACGGTGAGGCCGCCGACCCGGATCACCGGGGAGGGCGCGGCCTCGCCGCCGCCGGAGCGGGCGCGGCGCAGCACGGCCGCCATCCTGGCGGAGAGGTGCTCCACCGAGAACGGCTTGGTCAGATAGTCGTCCGCGCCGGCGTTCAGCAGCCGCACGATCTCCGTCTCGTCGTCGCGGGCGGTGGCGACGATGACCGGGACGTCGGTGATGCCGCGGAGCATCTTCAGGGCCTCGGAGCCGTCGAGATCCGGCAGTCCGAGGTCCAGGACGACCACGTCGAAGCGGAAATGGGCGACCTCGCGCAGCGCCTCCAGCGCGGTCCCGACGCTGCGCACGGTGTGCGAGGCGTCGGTCAGCTGCCGGATGAGCGCCGAACGTACGAACTGGTCGTCCTCGACCACGAGAACACTTGCCATGGGCGGCACCGTACGCCATGCCGGGCGGGGGCGGCCGGGGCCTGTGGACAACTCAGGACGAGCTTCCCGAAGGCCTGTGGACGGTCCGTCCACGCCGTCCGGGGCGCGACACGGGTGGGGCGTGTGGGGCACTATGGGCCGACGATGCGCAGAGGACTCCTACACGTACTGGCCTGGCTGCTCGCCACGGGCGCGGCCGTCACGCTGTCGTGGTGGGGCGTCAGCACGGTGATGGAGGGCACGGCCTACGACCCGCCGCGCGCCCTGCCGATCCCGGCGGGCGAGGAGAAGGCGCGGGCGGTGTCGTCGTCCACGCACCGCCCCTCCGCCGGGCCGTCGCAGGACGAGGACGGGAAGCGGACGGAGAAGTCCCGTGAGCCGTCGGGGACTCCGGCCACCGGGTCCGCGCCGCCCGATCCGACGCCATCGCGCACCGCCTCCCCCTCGAAGACGCCCTCCGCGCCGGAGACGACCCCCGCCGGGGAGGTCAGGAGCTACGACACCCGGGGCGGCCGGGCGGTGTTCGACATCGGGAAGACGTCCGCGTCGCTGGTGTCGGCGACGCCGGGGGCCGGCTGGTCGATGCAGGTGTGGAAGACGGAGACGTGGATCCGGGTGGAGTTCGCCTCGGGAGCGGACCGGGTGACGGTGTTCTGCACCTGGCACGACGGCCCGCCGCGGGTGGAGATCGCCACGTACTGACGCCATACGGGGGCGCGTTCGGCGCGCGTCGGTGCGCGCTCGGCGCGTCTCAGCGCGTTCGGCCGGGTTCAGCGGAAGGCGTCGGCGGGCGGCGCCGGTGACGCGACCGCGCCGAGGTCGGTCACGGGGGCCGCGCCGCCGGTGAAGTCGGTGAGTTCCCGGCCGTGCTGGACCCGGCCGGAGTGGGGGTCGGAGGCGGCCCGGCGGGTCAGCTCGGCGACCGGCAGCGGCGCGTCGGAGGCGACCAGGACCGCGTTGCCGAACCGCTTGCCGCGCAGCACGGCCGGGTCGGCGATCAGCGCGAGTTCGGCGAACCGGGCGGCGGCGGTGGCGATCTGGCCGCGCAGATGCGTGAGCGGCGGCCCGTCGGCGAGGTTGGCGGTGTAGATCCCGCCGGGGGCGAGGGCCCTGCGGACCTCGTCGAGGAACTCGGTGGAGTTCAGGTGGGCCGGGGTACGGGCGCCGCTGAAGACGTCGGCGACGACGAGGTCGGCCCAGCCGTCGGGCACCTTGGCGAGCCCTTCGCGGGCGTCCGCCGTGCGCACCCGGATCCGCGCCCGGGGATCGAGCGGCAGCTCCCGCCGGACCAGCCGCACCAGCGCGCCGTCGCGCTCGACGACCTGCTGGGTGGAGCGGGGGCGGGTGGCGGCGACGTACCGGGCGAGGGTGAGGGCGCCGCCGCCGAGGTGCACGGCCCGCAGGGGCTTTCCGGGCGGGGCGGCGAGGTCGACGACGTGCCCGAAGCGGCGCTGGTACTCGAAGGAGAGGTGGGCGGGGTCGTCCAGGTCGACGTGCGACTGGGGCGCGTCGTCGATCAGCAGCGTCCAGCCGCGTGGCCGGTCGCGGTCCGGGACGAGCCGGGCGATCCCTCCGTCGACCTGCTCGGTGACGGCCTCGACGGCCGCCTGTCCCCGTCCGCTGCTCCTGCCCCGTGCCATGCGGTCATTGTCCCAGGCGGCGCGTCCGCACCCCGCCGGGGCCACGCGGCCGGCCGCTCCCCGGCCGCCCGGGCGCTCAACTGCAGCTGTCCGCCGCCTCGATCATCCGCTGGGCCTGCCCCAGGGCCTCGCGCAGCACCGCGGGGTCCGTGGCCAGGTCGGCCTCGCCGGGCGGCACCAGCCAGTCGGATCCCTTCGCCGGCCGGTCGGGCGTCAGACGGATGCCGCGGCCGTCGGTCTCCGTACAGACGCTGCCGGGGACGTCCCACGCGGCCGCGGTGCCGGGCGGCACCAGGAAGCCGAGGGTGTCGCAGCCGCCGTCGTGCAGCACCGGACCCACCGCGTCCCCGGCTCCGCGCCGCAGGATGTCCACCGCCTCCAGGCCCTGCCGGGCCGGGACGGTGACCACGTCACAGTCCGGGCCGACGGGTTCAAGGGGGTCGTTCTTCCGGCTGGTCGTCATCATCCCGGCCTCCACCACACGGATCACGCTCGGACGAGGGGTCGGGAGTCGGGGGGCTCCCGGTCCACAGGGTTCAACGAGCCGCGCCGTCAAGGGCTACGCCGGAAGTCCGCCGCAAAGGATGGCACTTCATGGCAGATCACGGACGACATATCCGTCATGTGGTCAAACTCAGCGTACCCAGCTCGTCACAGCAGGTACGTTCATGCCCGCCGGAAACAGGGTGGCACCCTGACAAGCCGCCCCGTTTCCGGCATGGTTCGACGGTTCGCAGAGAGGACCCGGCCATGGCGTCGTCATCGGTGCCCTCGTCCCAGCCAGCCCGGCCGCCGCGGCCGAATCTCGTCTTCCGGCACCTGCGCGGATCGCGCTCGCCGGCCGAGTTCGCCGCGGCGGTCCGGCGGGCCGCCCGCGAGATCGGCGAGCGGGTCAGCTGTGACGCGCGGTACGTGCACCGGGTGGAGGCGGGCGAGATCCGCTGCCCCAACTACGCCTACGAACGGGTCTTCCTGCACATGTTCCCCGGCCGCACGCTGACCGACCTGGGCTTCGCGCCCCGCTCGTCGGTCCGCGGGCGCCGGACCCGGGCCGCCGGGGACCAGCCCGCGGCCCGTCCCGAGAACCCGGCGAACGCCACGAGTGAGACCAGCGGGGCGTGCGAGCCGTATGAGACGCACGACAGGTACGACACGTACGACGAGTACGACCCGCACGACCACGAGGAGAGCGACGTGCTGCGTCGCGCATTCATGACCGGCGGTGGCGCCACGGTGGCCGCCGCCCTGAGCCCGTACGGGCTCGCCCCGGAGGCTTCGGCGGCACAGCGCCCGGTGCGCCGTGCGGGGACGTCGGACGCGTGCGCCCTGGAGGAGGCCGTGCGCCGGATCCGGGTGCTCGACGACCGCCACGGGGCGGACGGGCTCTACCGCCGTGCGGCGGCCCCGCTGCGGGCCGCGTACGCGCTGCTGGACGCGGGGGCGACCCGGCAGCGCACGGCGGACCGGCTGTACGCGGGCGCCGGTGAGCTGGCCATCTCGGTGGGCTGGCTGGCGCACGACTCGGGCCGTTTCGACGACGCGCGCTCGCACTACGCGGAGGCGCTGGCGACGGCCCGGGTGACGGGCGACGCCGGGCTGGAGGCGCACGCGTTCTGCAACACGGCGTTCCTCGCCCGGGACGCGGGCCGCCCCCGGGAGGCGGTGCGGGCGGCCCAGGCGGCCCAGCGGGCGGCGCGGCCGCTCGGCTCGCCCCGGCTGATGTCGCTGCTGGCGCTGCGCGAGGCGGGCGGCTGGGCCGGGCTGGCCGACCGCACGGGCTGTGAGCAGGCGCTGGTCCGGGCCCAGGCGTACTTCGACCGCGGGCCCGCGGAGGCGGACCCCGAGTGGATGACCTTCTACGGGGAGGCCGAGCTGGAGGGCCTGGAGGCGCAGTGCTGGTCCACGCTCGGCGACTGGACGCGCGCGGCGCGCCATGCCCGGCGGGCGGCGGAGCTCCAGGACCCGCACTTCACCCGGAACATCGCGCTGTACACGGCGGAGCTGGCCGACGACCTGGCCCGCGGCGGCCGTCCCGAGGAGGCCGCCCAGGCCGGCATGCGCGCCCTGGACCTGCTGGGCGAGGTCCAGTCGTCCCGCGTCCGCTCGATGCTGTCCGGCACCTCACGCGTCCTGCTGCCGCACCGCCGGACCTCCGGCGTCTCGCAGTTCCTGGACCGCCACGCCTCCTTGCCGCGCATGGTGTGACCTCACGGGACACGCGGGACACGGACCGCGGGGCCCCGCCGGCGCAGGGGGAACGCCGGCGGGGCCCCGCGGTGTCCGGGCCGGGTCACGCGCCCTTGGCGGCGCGGCCCAGGCGGAGGGCGGAGACGAGGAAGAACACGCCGCCGAGGAAGGCGTAGCCGGCCAACGTCTTCAGGGAGGCGCCGGCGCCGCCCGCCTGCGCGGCGAACGACACACCGGCGAGGGTGGAGATGCCGCCGCTCGCGATCATCGCCCACTGCCCGCCCATACGGCGCCGGGCGACGCCGACGACGAGCTGGACCAGACCCGCGGTGACGGCCCAGGCGCCCCAGACCCGCAGCACCGCCGGGACGCCGGAGGTGGCGGCGAGGGCGAGACCGACGGCGGTGAGGGCGCTGAGCGCGATGTTCAGGTACAGGTGCCGCACGGGCCCGCCGTCCGCGGCGGTGGAGCGTACGTCGACGACGGCGCAGGCGACGTCGAACAGCGGATAGATCACCAGGAGCGTCGCGCCGAGCGGGCCGAGTGTGCCGGCGGTGCCGAAGAGCAGGGCGGCCCAGACGGCGGCGAAGGCGAAGCGCACGAAGTACAGCCGGCGCAGGGCCGCGGGAGCGGCGGCGGGTGCGGGGGCCGGGGTGGTGGCGGCGAGGGTGTCCACGGGAGTGCCTCTCGATGGGCTGAGCTAAGAGGGAGAACGTTCGGTCTCCTTCGATTCAAGACCCGCGGGCGTCCTCTCGTCAAGACCGAACGTTCTCCCTCACGCTTTTGGTACGCTCGCACCCATGAGTCGGGGCACACGAAGCGGCAGGCCGTCCGAGGCGCGGACCAGGCTGCTCGGAACGGCGACGAGGATCTTCTACGCCGAGGGGATCCACTCCGTGGGCGTCGACCGGATCATCGAGGAGGCCCAGGTCACCCGGGCGACGCTCTACCGGCACTTCACGGGCAAGGAGGAGCTGGTCCTCGCCTATCTCGACCAGGCGGACCAGGGCATGCGGGCGCAGATCACCGGCGCGCGGGCGCCGGACGCCGCGCCGGAGGACGACGTACGGGCGGTCGCGCGGGCCATCGCCGACGGCATCCGCTCCCCCGGCTTCCGCGGCTGCGCGTTCCTCAACGCGGTGGCGGAGTACCCCGACCCGGACCACCCGGTGCACCGGGCCGTGCTGGCGCACCGGCAGTGGTTCCTGGAGACCGTCACCGAACTGCTCGGCCGCGCGGGCATCGAGCCCGCCGACGCGGCGGGACGGCACTTCGTGATGCTCAGGGACGGCGCCATGGCGGCCGGCTGCCTCTTCGACCCGGAGCTGGTCTGCGAGACCTTCCTCCACGGCGTCGAGTCGTTGCTCACAGCGGGCGCCGCCGCGTCACGCGCCTGACGCGCGCGTGGAGACATGCGTCACGCGCGCGTAGGCGCACGCTTCAGGGGACGAGGTGCCCCACGTCGTTCCAGCTCTCCACGGCCGGCTCGCCGTACGCCCAGCCCAGGACCGACAGGGAGGTCGGGCTGAGGCGGATGCGGGCCGCGAAGTCCAGCGGCAGGCCCAGCCAGCGGGCGCCGATCGAGCGCAGGATGTGGCCGTGGGCGAAGATCAGCACGTCACGGTCGGCGGAGCGCGCCCAGGCGACCACCTCGTCCGCGCGGACCCTCACCTCCGCGAGCGTCTCGCCCTCCGGGACCCCGTCCCGCCATATGAGCCAGCCCGGACGCACCGCCTGGATCTCCGCCGGGGTCATGCCCTCGTAGGCGCCGTAGTCCCACTCCAGGAGCGCGTCCCAGTGCCGGGCACGGTCGCCGAAGCCGGCCAGTTCACAGGTCTCCCGCGCGCGGGACAGCGGGCTGGTGCGCACCTCGACGTCCGCCGCCCCGTCGTACGGCGGCCGCTGAAGACGCTCACCGAGCAGCTTCGCCCCCTGACGGCCCTCCTCCAGCAACGGCACGTCGGTCCTGCCGGTGTGCTTGCCGGACAACGACCACGCGGTCTGTCCGTGCCGGGCCAGCAGGATGCGCGGAGCCATGGGGAACCTTCCGGGAAATTCACAGGCGGGACCCGTCCATCATCGCTCACCCTGGTCGCGGGCAACCCGGGGGGCGATCTCCGCGTCTATCCGGTTCCGAAGAGGTGTACGCGGGAAGACGCGCACACACCGTAGAGTGGCTGGCCGCCGACCAGGACAGCACGAGGACAAGGGGGAGCGATCGGATGCCGCACACCGAGACACCGGGCACCGAGGCGGTCCCGGCGACCCGGATGCGCTGGTGGACGGAGCTGCCGCTCATCCTCCTCGTGTACGCCTGCTACTCCGCCGGACGGCTCGTCGTCCGCGGCGACGTCTCCGACGCCGTAGACCACGGCCTGGCGCTGCTGCGCATAGAGAAGGCGTTGTACCTCAACGCCGAGCACCCGCTGAACCGCCTGTTCACCCGCGAACCGTGGATCGGCATACCCGCCGACTTCTGGTACGCCTCCCTGCACTACCTGGTGACCCCGGCGCTCCTCGTGTGGCTGTTCCGCTCCCGCGCGGTGCACTACCGGGCGGCCAGGACCTGGCTGATGACGTCGACGTTCATCGGCCTGATCGGCTTCACCCTGCTGCCCACCTGCCCGCCCCGGCTGCTCGACCCGAGCCACGGCTTCGTCGACACGATGGCCTACTACAGCTCGTGGGGCTGGTGGGGCGGCGAGGCGAGCGCCCCGCGCGGCCTCGGCGGCATGACCAACCAGTACGCGGCGATGCCCAGCCTGCACGTGGGATGGGCGCTGTGGTGCGGGGTGATCCTCTGGAAGCACGGGCGCGGGCGCTGGACCAGGACGGCCGCGGTCGTCTACCCGCTGGTCACCACGATCGTGGTGATGGGCACCGCCAACCACTACTTCCTCGACGCGCTCGCGGGCGCCGCCGTGATGGGCGCGGGCCTGCTGCTGGCCCCGCACGTGATGCGGTACGCGGACGTCGTGAAGGCCCGCTTCCGGACCGCCGCGGCGGCCGTCCCGGCGGCCTCTCCGGCCACGGATGCCATGATTGTCAGTGCCGGATGCCAGACTTCCGCGGGTGAGCGAATTCCACGGCAGCGGCATCCCGAGTCGCGGTACGGACCAGGAGCCGAACCGGGTGCCTCCCCCTCGGAAGCGGGGGAAGGGGCTCCGGCACCGGCTCGCTGAGCTGCGCGGTCCCGAGACGCAGGCCAAGGCGCTGGACGCGCGCGCCCTGGCCGCCCTCGCCGCCAACCCGGGCTGCAGACGGCGCGCGATCCTCGACGGCGCCGGGGTGGACAAGGCGGCGCTCGCGGGCGCGCTGGGCTCACCCTCGGTCTTCGGCCAGTCGCAGTTCGCGTTCGTCCGGGGCAACGCCTTCGAGGCGAAGGTCAAGGCCGACGGCGGCACGGAGCTGCTGCGCCTCGCCCACGAGAAGCTGGACCGCGGAGCCGAGCCGCCCGCCGGGGCGCGCGTGCCCGATCTCACAGCGCAGGGCCCCGAGGGCCGCACCGCGCGCACGGAACTCGCGCTGCGCGAGGCCGCAGGAGAGCCCGGTGCGTGGACGCTGCTGGACCATCCGATGCTCGCCCTGGACGTGGCGGGCTCGCCCGCGTTCCTGGAGCCGGACGCGGTGGTGGTGCACCCGGACGGCAGCTGGACGGTCGTCGAGATCAAGTCGTTCCCCATGCTGGACGGGGCCGCCGACCCGGCGAAGGTCGGCGCGGCCGCCCGCCAGGCCGCGGTGTACGTGCTGGCGCTGGAGCGGGTCGCCGAGCGGCTCGACCCCCCGCCCCGGGTGCGTCACCGCGTCCTCCTTGTGTGCCCGAAGGACTTCTCCAACCTGCCCACCGCCTCCGCCGTGGACGTGCGCAAGCAGCGCGCCGTGACCGCGCGCCAGCTGGCCCGGCTCACCCGCATCGAGGAGATCGCCGACACCCTCCCCGAGGGCGTCTGCTTCTCCCCCGAGCTGCCCGCCGAGCAGCTCGAGCAGGCCGTGGAGTCGGTCCCGGCGACCTATGCGCCCGAGTGCCTGTCCGCGTGCGAGCTGGCCTTCCACTGCCGTGACCGCTCCCGCGCGGCCGGCGCCGTCACCTCCCTGGGCCGCCCGGTGCGGGCGGAGCTGGGCGGTCTGACGACCGTCGGGGACGTGCTGGCGGCGGCCCGCGGCGAGGCGGGCGACCCCGACGACCCGGCGGTGGCGGCGCTGCGCCGCGCGGCGGCCCTGCGCGCGGAGGCGCTGGCGTCGGCCGCCGAGGGGACGCGGGAGGCCGCCGAGGGGACGCGGGAGGTGGCCCCGTGTCGCTGATCTCCACCCTCGCCCGGCTCGAGGCGGTCGACACCGGCCGCGCCCAGCCCGCCGCGACCGTCCGGCACCGGCATCTGTCCGCGCGGCCGCTGGTGTTCGTGCCGCTCATCACCGCGGGTGAGGCGGGCGCCCCGCTCGGCGCGCTGGTGGGGAGCGACCGGGACGCGCCGCGGCTGCTGGTGGTGCCGCAGCCGCGCGACCGTGAGCTGCGGTTCGCGTTCCTCGCCGAGCTGGCGGACGTGGTCCTGCCGTACCTGGACGGGTTCGCGGACGCCGTGGAGGCGGCCGAGCGCTCGGAGACCGACCCGGAGACCGGCAAGCGGGTCAAGGTCGAGGTCGAGCTGTGCGCGGACGCGCCCCAGATGATCGTGCCGAGCCGGGCCGGCGTCGACCTGGTACGGCTGCTCGGCCGGTCCATGCGGTTCCGGCGCACGGCGGAGCAGGACCCGGAGGCTCCGTTCCCGGCGCCGCCCCGCGTGCCGCTGCTCGGGCGGTGGCTCACGCACTTCGGGGAGCGGGCCCGCGTGCCCGGCTCCTGCCTGCTGCTCGCCATGACGGACGTCCTGGGCCGGCACTGGGCGACCGGCCAATCCACGCTGGAGGACCAGCATTTGGGGGCGCTGCTCGCCTGGATCGACCCGCCCGAGGGCCGCTCCGGCGCGGAGGCCGCCGAGGAGGCGGAGCTGGCGCGGGACGCCGACGGGCAGCTGGTGTGCCCGCCGGCGGGCCCGGCCACCGACCCGGCGTTCGACAACAAGCTGCTCGCCCCGGCCATCGAGCGCTACGACCGCGCGCGTACGGCGCTCGCCGCCGCCGAGGACGGTGTGGAGGCCGACGACCGGCTGGGCGCGCTGACCGCCGCCGAGCGGGAGATCCGCGCCCTGGTGGAGAGCCGTACGCGGCCCACCTGGGACGCGGTGTGGCGCGGCCTGGACCTGCTGCGGGAGCTGCCGGAGGGCGCCCGCGTGGAGGAGCGCTGGACGCGCGACCGCTGGTCGTTCACGGGCCACCGGGACCGGGTGGCGGCCGGTGAGCCGCCGCAGCCGCGCCGCGACGACGCGGTGACGGCGGCGAACAAGCTGGCGGCCCGTGAGCGGGAGCAGGCCCGGCTGGAGGCGCAGGAGGCGCTCGACGACCCGCTGGTGATGGCGGCCCGGCGGCTGTCCGGGGAGGCGTTCGCCGGGGAGGTCGTCGACGTGGTCATGGCGTACAGCGAGAGCAAGCGGCCGAGCCCCCGCCCGCTGGTCACGGTCCGTACGGACGACCGGCCGCACCTGGGCGAGCGCGTCAAGGTGTACCGCTCGCTGGGCGGGAAGCCGCAGACGGCGGAGTTCGTGGGGTACGAGACGGGCCCCGAGGGCGGTCTGCTGGTCCTGCGGATCATGGACAAGATGGGCCGGGGCAAGGAGCCGGAGCCCGGTTCGGTGCCGGAGAAGGGCGACCGGCTGTGCTTCACGCTCTTCGAGCACGAGCCGCGCGGCGGCGCCAAGCTGCCCGACCCGGAGGAGACCCCGTGGACCCACGGCGGGCCGCCCGGTGAGGAGCCCGCCCCGGAGCCCGCCGACCCGGTGACCGAGGAGGACCTGCTGTGACCGCCCCTGTCGAGGAGACGGCGTTCGACCCCGGCTCCGCGGCCGCCCGCGCCACGGACGCGATCCTCCACGACACACTCCACGGCTCCGCGCGCGGTGTCGTCGTCGACTCCCCGCCCGGCGCCGGCAAGTCCACGCTGGTGGTGCGCGCGGCGCTGGAGCTGGCGGAGGCGGGCCGCCCGCTGATGGTGGTGGCGCAGACGAACGCGCAGGTGGACGACCTGGTGCTGCGCCTCGCCGAGAAGAACCCCGACCTGCCGGTGGGCCGCCTGCACAGCAGCGACACCGACCCGTACGACAAGGCGCTGGACGCCCTGGACCAGGTGCGTACGTCGGCGAAGGCGGCGGACCTCGCCGGGCTGCCGGTGGTGCTGTCGACGGCGGCGAAGTGGGCGCATGTGAAGAACGTGGAGCCGTGGCAGCACGCGATCGTCGACGAGGCGTACCAGATGCGCTCGGACGCGCTGCTCGCGGTGGCCGGGCTGTTCGAGCGGGCGCTGTTCGTCGGCGACCCGGGTCAGCTCGACCCGTTCTCCCTCGTGGGCGCCGAGCAGTGGGCGGGCCTGTCGTACGACCCGTCGGGCTCGGCGGTGACCACGCTGCTCGCGCACAACCCGGATCTGCCGCAGCACCGGCTGCCGGTGTCCTGGCGGCTGCCCGCCTCGGCGGCGCCGCTGGTGTCGGACGCGTTCTACCCGTTCACGCCGTTCCGCAGCGGCACGGACCACGGCGACCGCGCCCTGACCCTGGCCGTCCCGTCGGACGGCTCGGGCCCGGACCGGGTGATCGACGAGGCGGCGGAGACCGGCTGGGGCCTGCTGGAGCTGCCGGCCCGCCACACCCCGCGCACCGACCCGGAGGCGGTGGGGGCGGTCGCCCAGGTGGTCCGCCGGCTGCTGGACCGGGGCGGAGCGGCGGTCTCCGAGCGCTCCCCCGACCCCACCCCGCTCACCGCGGACCGCGTCGCCGTCGGCACGGCCCACCGCGACCAGGCGGCGGCGGTGCGCGCGGCGCTGGCGGATCTGGGCGTGAGCGACGTGACGGTCGACACGGCGAACCGGCTCCAGGGGCGTGAGTACGACGTGACGGTCGTCCTCCACCCGTTGTCCGGCCGCCCCGACGCCACGGCGTTCCACCTGGAGACGGGCCGCCTCTGCGTGCTGGCCTCCCGGCACCGCCACGCCTGCATCGTCGTCTGCCGCGAGGGCGTGACCGACCTCCTGGACGACTATCCGTCCACGGAGCCGGTCCAGCTCGGGACGCTGGTGAAGTTCCCGGACGGCTGGGAGGCGAACCACGCGGTGCTGTCGCATCTCGCGGAGCACCGGGTGCGGTGGCAGCCATGAGGAGCGGCTGACGGCGACCAAAGTCGTAGTCCATCATCGACCACGGGATGACGCTCTCGCAGGTGTCGGCGCGTCGCTCATAGTCACGGACCAGGCGGCTGCGCAGGATCCAGGCGAAGGATCCTTCGACGACGCAGCGGCGAGGCAGGACCTGTGGTCCCGCCGCGGCCACGCACCTGGTCCGCAGTGCGGGGCCGCCCTCGCCGCCGCTCATCGGTGGCCGCCCCGGCCTGCTAGAAGTCCGGCGAACCCCTCCGACTGATTACCGACCCTGCCCGGACGCCCTGCCGGATGGACGCAAGGGCTCCTCCTTGAAGGACTACCGCGACCTGATCCAAACCGCCCACCAACAGCTCGGCGGCCCGATCGTGCTGGTCTGGGACATTCGAACACCCATCTGACGGACAGCGTGCGCCGTTGCATCGCCGACCGCGACTGGCTCACCGTCTTCCAGCTGCCGCCCTACGCACCCGACCTCAACCCAGTCGAAGCGTCTGGTCCGCCCCTACGACGCACCATCACGGCCAATCGCGCCTTCGCCGACCCCGACGACCTGATCACCGCGGTCCGGCGCGGCCTACGCCAGTCCAGTACCGCTCCGACGTCCTCTACGGCTGCCTCACCGGCACAGGCCTCCGAAGGCAGCCACCATGACGACATCAAGCATTCAAGGTCAGTATGTGTGGGCACTGAGCGTTGAATCTCCGAACTGGCTGCAATTAAGCCCAAGAGATCTACTCTACGATTCTGAATCGCACGGTTGCCCCATCCGGGAGATCTCGGAGTTGCACCGCCAAGTCCCCTCGAAGGCGCATTGCCTTCACAGAATCGAGCACATACATGTTTCCGGTGGAGAATTCTCCACCCAACACGAATGGACACTTCGGGATAAGGCGAGATCCATCCTCAATCACACCGTTCACAGTCTGCCACTCATGCGCTATGGGATACCCGGTCAGAAACTCGTAGTCACTGAGAATTTCCGCTGCCCAACCTTCCAAACTCTCTGCAACGGGAGAGCTCTCTCCAGTTTCCGGATCGAACGAATAGATCACCTCATCCTTGATTGCGAACTGACCACCAAAGATATCTTCAGCGAAGAAGAAAAATCCCTCCGCCATGCCGTCATAGGCATCCCGCCAGAGCTGTGGGGCGTTCCATTCCTCCAAGTCAGTGCTGAGGCCCGCCGAGTCCACAGGGAACACATGCAGGGACGCCTCAAAGGCGTAGAATCCGTTGATACGTCCCAGCAGAGTGTTCAGTTCACCGCCAATACGACCTTCGACCGAAAGCGGCTTACTCACGCCATTGACCCCGAGCGCTGGCCCCGCGAGCGAGATCAGCTTTTCCAATCGACTACCCATCAGTCACACACCACTATTCGCACCTTCGTCCCGTCAGGAAGGCCGCGGCACTGACGCCCCATTGCGGACCCCGCGCCTCGATTATCGCCAGGAGTGATAGGCCGCACGCTGGCGCCAGTCCCACCCTCCTCAAACATTGCTGGCGGGTACTCGTCCCGGTCCTTGCCGGGCACACGCGGCTTGCCACGCAACGAGTCCCTGCGGTTAGCTTCTGCACCCTTACGGTTAATAGTCAATTCGGCCGGGTAACCCGCCGCCTGAGAATCCTCGATGTGCTGAGCAGACTCAGGATACTTACTGCGACTCACGTTGATCTCGCAAGCTGGCGACGTGTTGTGCACCAGGATCGGCGTGCCACCCGCCAGCACATAGTACGTGTGCAGGTCGGTGACAGTCAGGTTGTGGACGGTAGCCGGGCGCTGCGTCAGGGAGGTGCCGTTGATGCGGACGGTCTTTCCGCTGACGGTGTGCAGTTCTTGGCCAGCGGTCAGCCGACCGGCGTCAACCCACTCTTCGAGACCAGGCACCCAGAAGGGATGGCCATCCGTCGCGGTGACCCACACCTCCTCCCCGCCCACGGAGATGGAGAGCGTCACCAGGTTCTTCGGGCCTTCGCCGGTGATTTCAGCGGTGACCGTCTCTATCTCGGTCTTCCCCGTCTCTGGATCCGTAGCCAGGACCTCATCGCCGACTTCGACGTCCTCGATGGGTTTCCTGCTGCCGTCCGCCATAAGGACTTCGGTACCAGTGGCAAAGCTATTGCAGGGCGGATCCGCCTTGAAAATCTTCAACCCCTTGAACACTCGCCCCCAGGGCAAGTCCGTCATCGCCCAGCCGCAAGCACCGAGGCTTTCTCCGCTCAAGCAGCTCTTCCACGCATCGACGTCGGGGGCAACCAGGGATATGACGATCTGCTGGAACAAGGTCTGTTCGTGGTGGACGATGCCGAGAGCTTCGGCCGCGCCGCAGAACGCATCGAGGCTGTCATCCATTTGCGAGCACTTGCGCTCTGCCCACGCTTCGAGTTGCTGCTCCCTTTCCTGGTACTGCGGGAACATTGCCGCCAGCTCCCGCGCTGCCGGTATTTGAATGTTCTCGATGAAGACCGCGCCATTCTTCTCGGTGACGTTGATCGTCACCGCCGGCGAGCTCGTCGACCCCCCACCTCCCCCGGACCCGCTCGCTAGGTCGTTGCCGTCCTGGTCATAACAGGTGTAATGCGTGCAGCCCGGTCCGTTGCCCTTACTGGGGTGCCAAACCGAGTCCGGATTGTTGGCGCTGCATCCGTCGCAGTACAGACCCGACGGGTCGGAGAAGGTGAGCGGGTTGTTGTTGCTGTACGTGTAGCCGTTGATCTGCTGCGGGTCGGTCAAGTCCATGATCGGGTCGACCGAGAGGAAACGGCCCGTGGACGGGTCGTACTCACGGGCGCCCAGATGCGTCAGGCCTGTGGATGTGTCCTGTGTGCCACCGACGAAGCCCTTGGTACCTGGCCAGTCCACCGGTTCCTCGCCCCGAATTCCGCCGAAGGGGGAAGTACGGCGCTGGGTCAGCTTCTGGGTGGACGCCTCAATGGCGAGCAGGGCTGTGCCGTGGTGGTCCGCTGTGGTGAAGGAGACCGTGCCGTCGTCCTCTTGGACGGCTGTGTGTCCTCCGCCGAGGTCGATGTAGCGGGTGCCACGGGGTGTGCTGCTGCCCTTGGCGACCGTGATCTCGGTGCTTCCGAGGTAAAGCGTGGTCTCGGTGGGAGCCCGGGAGATCAGACGGTTGCCGTCGGCGTCGTAGACGTACTCGGTGACCTTGGGCGAGCTTCCTTCGACGGGTTCGGTGACCTTGGCGAGCTTGCCTTCGGCGTCCCACTCCAGATCCTGTGTGGTGCCGTCACCCAGGGTGCGGGCGTCGGTGTTGCCAATGGCGTCGTAGGTGTACGAGTCGCCGGACGTCACACCGGCCCCCACGCGGGTGACCGCCTTCAGGCCGTGCGGGCGGACCGAGGCCGCACCCGGCTCCGGGTAGTCGTACGTGCTGGTGACGTCCTTTGTGGTGTCACCGGTGGTGTCGTGCTGGACCTCGGTGCTGCGGTTGCCGGTCTTGTCGTAACCGTAAGAGGTCCAGTACGGGGCTGGGCCGCCAAGCACCGGGGCGCTGGGCGTGCTCGCGCAGGCGGTGGTGGACTGAGTCCAGGCCTCTGTCAGACGGCGCAGGTGGTCGTAAGTGAAGCACTGGGTGTCCGTGCCGGAGCGGGAGGTGTCCGAGACGGAGAGGACGTTGCCGGCCTCGTCATACCGGAAGGTGGAGGCTTGGTCGACGCCGGGGACGTCCTGGCGGTCAACGCGGGTGGACGCCAGCCGCTGAGTGCCTGGCTCGTACTCGTTGGTTACCCAGGAATTCTTGCTGCCCGAGTCGGACAGTTCGTACTGCAGCGGCTTCCCGGTGAGGCTGTATGACGTGGTGGCCTTGAGGTTCACGGGGCCTTCCACCGCGATGGGCCGCAGTGTGTCGTCCTCGTAGGCGTAGGCCATCGTCGACGCAGCCAGGGAGCCTGCCTTGGGCAGGCCCACAGTGAAGAGCAGACCGGACGACTTGTATGAGGCGCCCGAGAGGTAGGTGCCGGCCAGGCCGATGTTGGCCTCGGACTCCGGGATCGTCACCGAGGTGCGCAGCGGCCGGTAAAGCCCGTCACGGGCCAGCACCTGGGATGTGTAGGCCAGTCCGTCATCGGCATAACGGGTGGTCTGCGCGAGGTACCCCTTGGCCCTACTGAGCGTGTCGTAGGTCCATTTGGCGCGCAGCGGGCCAGTGACGGAACCGGAGCGCAGTTCGGTCTTGCGGCCGAGGCCGTCGTAGACGTTGACGAGCGTGGTGTCACGGGCGTCGACCGTGGAGGTGAGCCGGCCCCGGTCGTCGTAGTGGTAGCGAGTGGTGCCCTTGTCCGGGTCGTCGGACCGTGTCATCCGGCCGAGCAGGTCGTACGCGAAATCCCACTCGTTGCCTGCCGGATCAGTCACCTTGGACAGGTGACCTGCTGGAGTGAAGGCGTACTTGGTGGTGTCGTACGAGGCCTCCGGGATGCGCTGATGGTGCTGCCGCAGTTCTGTGGTCTGCCCGCGGGCGTCGGTGAGGGTGGTGGTGGCGGTGCCGCCCTCGGGTGGGATCACGGTGGTGCGGTCGCCGCCGTGAAGAGTACGGGTAGTGCCGAGGAGCTTGCCGCCGTCTCCGTTGCCGGAGATCTGCCGGTGCTCCGTCTGCCGGCCGAGGCCGTCGTGGGCATATCGGTTCTGGGTCTCCACACTGAGCGCGTCCTCCGGTGCAACCAGGGATGTGGAGGGCGCGGAGGTAGCGTAATAGGGCAGAAACTCCGTTACTGTCAGGCCGCGTTCGTCATAGAAGGTATCGGTGAGCAGCCGTCCGCCGTCGGGACCCGGGGATTGGGACTGGCGAGGCCGCAGGAAACCGTCATAGAGGACGTACGAGACGACCTGGGAATTGTCGTTACCGATGACTTTGGTACCGACCGCGATAGGTGCGTCCCCGGTGACCTTGTAGGTGTACTCGTACGTGGGGATGTCACTCGTACGCCGGTCGGCGAGCCAGACCTTGGTGGTGCGGCCGAGCGCATCGTAAGCGAAGTTGGTGACTCTGTCGTTGCTGTCGGTCTGGGTCAGCGGCACTCCGCGTGCCGGGTCGTTCGTCGTGGTCGTGGACAGCGCGGTGCTGCTGTCACCAGACTTCGCAGGAGGCGTGGTGACCTTTGCGGAGGTGGGGAATCCGGTCGACGGGGTATAGGCAGTGGTCGTCGTAAGGCCGTCTGTGCGCACGGTGCGGGTCAGGGTGCCGGAGGCGACGGTGAGGGTGCCGGTAAGGTCGGTGCTGGTGAGCTTGCGGCCGTAAGCGTCGTAGGTCGCACCGCTCTCCGTGTAGGTGGCCGTTGTGCCGTCGTGGGACTTGAGGACCGCGGTCGCCGTCGCGTCGCCCTTGGCCGGCGCGGCGTCGTAGGCCCGGCCGTCATAAGCGGTGCGCAGGTCGGAGATGACGTGCTCGGCACGGTCAGGCGTCCCGGCGCAGTTCATGGCGACGGTCTCAGCCCGAGAGGGAAGAGTGAGGATCGCGCCGGCCGCCGGATAGGTCGTACGGGTGCATCGGTCGTCGGCAGTGGTGGCATCGTCGCCGCGGTCGTCGATACGGGTGATGCGGCCTGCGACGGTGTCGAAGGAATTGTTCACCGTGGTCGTACGCCACTTGGCACCCGCGCCGTCGTCCAGCGAGGTCCACGAGCGGACCTGGCCGGTGCCGGCGAGGTTGGCGGTCACCGTGCCCCAGGAGCGGGTGCGCTTCGCGGTCTCATGGTGCCAGGGCCGGTTCACGACCTTGCTCAATACCCGGCCGCCGGGGCCGGAGTACTGCACGGTCTTGTAGGCGAAGCCTGCGGCCGACTCGTGGTCGGTGATCGGGTCACCTTCACCGCTGCCGAGAGTAACGTCGACCGACTTGGTGCCGCCGCTGGGCGCGAGGCGGTCGCCGTCCATGCCGCGCAGGAAGTAGGTGTCGGCCTGCGATTTCATCGCCGCCGCGCCACCCAGTCCACCTGTCTTCACCCGGACGTGGCCGTAACCACGCCACTGTGACCACGTCTTCTCCTTCTCCTTGGTCAGCCCGTCATCGTCGTCGTAGTGCCAGGCGGCGCCATCCAGGTACTCGTACGAAGTGACCTGGTCCGGTGCGCCGCCGGTGCGGTCGGTGAGAGTGACGGTGGAGACGACGTACTTGTTGAACCAGTGCAGGTCCGGATCGTCGGAGGAGCTGCCGCCGATGTACTGCGGGAAGCAACGTGTGGTGTTGGTCTGCGGAGAGGGCAGGGCCCCGGCGTCGCAGGCCGCCGTCGAATAGCCGACGTCGATCTGGCCGCCCGCCTCGTCGGCGACGCTGCTCAGTCGTGCCTTGATGAACGGCGCATATCCGTCACCGGTCTTGTCGAGCCGGTTGGCCCGCTGGACGTACCCGAACGTGGTCTTCGGGAGAGTGATCGCCGGAGTGGCGCTGAGCCCGGTGCGCTGCACGGAGTCCAGCAGCAGTTGGTAATCGGTGTCGGCCATACCCCAGCGGTGGACGAGCTCCCAGGAGTCGACGTTCGTGTAGGCACCGGACTTCAGCACCTGGGTGGCGACAGAGGTCAGCCGCTTCTGGGTGAAGAACACCGGGGCGAGTCGGCCCTGATCACAGGTGGCGCCTTCGTCGCAGTTCAAGTCCCACGGGGTGTCGTACCAGTAAGAGGCGTCCTCGTCGATGTCGCCACAGGTGGTGTTCGCGTCGGGCAGGCAGCGTTTACCGCTGGTGAAGTCGACCTTTGCCAGCGGCTGTGCGTACATGGCGGAGGAGCGCAGACCGTACTCGATCCGGTCGAGGCTGCCGCCTCGCACATATCGCGTGTTGGCCTTCTCATCCAGGTTGCGACCGTAGGAGTTCCACTCCTTGTCGTAGTAGTACGCGATCGCGTTGCCGTGCGGGTCGACGACGTAGTCGAGATTCCACCGCCAGCCCTGCTGGCACCAGGAGTCGGCGAACGACGAGGCATGGCACGGTTCATTGGCGTCATCACCGAAGACCGGAGCGGTCCACGTGGAGTTGGTGGTCTCCTTGCCGTCGGTCCAGCCGGGCAGCCGGTTGTAGCCGAAGTAGTACTGCACTCCGTCCGGAGTGGTGACTTTCCAGTACTCATCGTTCCGCGCATCGTTGGCTCGCACGTCGGAGGAGGAGCCGCGCATTCGTTGGATCTTGGTGCCGTCGTCGTCGCGCAGCCGGAAGAGGTCGGTGCCGTCCGGCACCAGCTCACCCCCCTTGCCGTTGAAGGAGATGAACGCGTTGTCGTACGCCCAGCACAGGTCGGCCGGCTTCCCACCGTCGGCGTGCTCGATTCCGTCGTCCATGCAGGACTTGTAGCGCCGCTCGATGGAGCCGGGCCACATGTCGAAGCCGTCGCCGACCCAGGAGCCCTGGTTGTTGGAGTTGCCGGACCGGCCGTCGACGGACCCTGAGGAGTACGAGATCCCCACGCTCGGCAGCAACCCGCCCGGGACATCGGGCACGTTCATCGCGTAGGACCACGAGAAGTCGCCGGTGTTGAGGCTGGTACTCCACTGCGCCGACGACGACAACGGAGTGGCCTTGTAGTCGCCGCCCATGCTCGCGTCGTCGGCGACGGCCGCAAGGACGGTGGCGCCGGAAGCCTTCAGCGGGATGCTCGATGCGGTGAGGGTCGCCGACTCGGTGTCGTTGACGGCCTCGATGGGAGTGGCCTTACGGCAGGCGGCCTTGGCCGGGGTGGTGAGCGCGCAGGTCGGCAGCTCGACCAGGCGCAACCGGTCGGCATAACCGCCACCGAACGCCTCGGCGATGGAGGAATAGTCGAGCCGAGCCCGTACGACGCCCCCGTTCCTCTTCGTGGTCGTGTCCGGCTCGTCGGCTTCCAGACTGAACAGCAGACCGTCCGCTCCAACCTGTCTGGCGCTCTCCCGGTCGAATATCCGGGCCCGCACCTTCTCGGGCGCTTGCTTGCCGCCGACCGCCAGCGGCAGCCCTTTCGCCCGTACGACAGACGATGAGTCCTCTGGCGGGTCGATGGTCGCCACGCCCGCCAGCGGCCAGGCCGCCCGCGGGGCCTTCGCGGGAGTGCGCGGGCCCTTCGTCGGAGTACGCGGGATCACCGGGACGGCCGAGACCTCTACCGGCTTCTCCGACGCGGGCAGGTCGGGGCGGCCGGAGTCGCGGTCGGCTGCGACCGACGCGGGCTGGGCCGCCGCCTGGAGCAAGGTACCGATCATCACCGTGGCCGAGGCCAGAGCGATGCGGCGGCGCAGGGCAGGGACTCGCGTCCGGGATCTACCGTTCATCCTCGTCCTTCGTCATACGCGGTCGGTGCGGCGGGGTGGGACATGCGGGAGACCGACGGCAGGTCAGCCATCGCCGGGTACCTCGGTGGGGATCCCCGGCCAGCCCAGCGACAGGCGGGCGATCTGCAGCTCGCTCAGCGCACCCTGGAAAACCCATACGTCATCGACAGACCCGGGCCAGTACTCGCCCCACTCCCCGGAGGTCCTGGCCCGGCCGATCTGCAGTCCGCCCGTGGCCTTGTACGACAGCACGTTCTCGGCCCACGACATTCGGTCGGCACAGGTGGTGTCGTCGGACTCGCCGTCGCCGTCCCCGTCCGCGCAGGCGACCTCTTCCAACTCGCCGTTCACGTACAGCCGGACTTCCTTGGTGGAGCCGTCGTACACGAGCGCCAGGTGGTTCCAGTCCCGTGCGTCGTAGAACCGGTGGTTCTCCACTCGCACGACTGTGGCGCCCGCCGAGTCGGAGTCCGGTATCGATATCTCCCAACGCCCGGCGTCGTCCACATCCCCGGGCGTGGGTACATGTCGTACCGCGAAAGCGCTGTTGGTTGTGCCGGGCATACTCAGGACGGCCGCGCTGTTGGCAGGCGCGCCTGCAGCCTGGGCCCAGCCCATCACCGTGAAGCTGGCGTTCGTGTCGACGACGGCCGTGGCGGTCGCGGCATGGTCGTCGATGCCGTCCAGTTCCAGGGCTCCGTCGTCAACCCAGCCGAAGCCGGTCTTCGCACCGCCGCCCAGGACCAGTGCCCGGCTCTCGGCCGAGGCGTCAGGACTGGTGGCCGGAGTGGTCGTGGTGGCTTGGTCCAGCAGCCAACGGCCCTTGACCAGTGGCCGCTGCTTGAACAACTGCTGCACTTCCTCGGCGGAGACCGGCCGGTCCATCACACGCACGTCGTCAACGGTGCCAGGAAAGAAGTACTGCCTCGCTCCGCTGAAGTCACCGACGCCGATGTACATCGATCTGTCGGCGTAGAAGGGGCTGTTCTGGGTGACGGAGCCGACCTTCGTGCCGTTCACGTACAGGGTGAGCGTGTTGTCGTCCGTGTCGTGCACTCCGACCAGGTGCGCCCATTCCCCGGCGTAGGCCTTTGCGCCGGCGGGCTGCGTGACACGGGTGATGCCCCCGTCCGCCGAGTCCGCGGTGTACTGGGCGAAGGCCCACTGCTGGGCGGCGGCGGAGTAGTACAGCTCCATCCCGGGCCGTTCCTTGCCGGCCTGCAGCACCACTACGCCGCTTTCGGCCGCCAGGGAGTCCAGTTTGGCCCAGGCCGAGACGGTGAAGCTGCGGAAGGTGTTCACGTGTGGGGCGCTCGTTTCGCCGACCTTCGCGTAGCCGGTGGTGCCGTCGAAGTGGGCGGCCTTGCCCGCGACTCCAGGCACGCCCGTGGTGACCGTTCCGTGGTAGGTCGCCGGGATCACTCCGCCGTGTCCGACGATCTCCGTCGCGCCGGCTGCCTCGTCCATGGGGAACACCGCGAGCGCGGGCGAGCCTGGGTCGCCGACGGTCTGCTTCGCGTGCAGCTGAGTGACCTCGCTGTCCTCCAGCTGTCGATTGAAGATCTGCACGTCGTCGATGGCGCCGGAGAAGAAGTTGCCGGGCGTTCCGCTGTAGGAACCGGCCCCGATTCTGAGACCGCGGCGGGCGTTCCAGGGGGTCGACCAGGACTTCTCACCGACCAGTTGACCGTCGACGTACAGGCGCAGCCGGTCCAGGGTCGCGTCGTAGGATCCGGCGACGTGCGTCCACTTGCCCACCGTGACCGGGGCGGGCATGGCAGCCTTCGCCATGACCGATGCGGCGCCGGCGGTGTCCGATGCGTGCTGGTTGAACACCCATCCGTGGACCGGGGAGTAGTAGAGCTCAAAACCGGCCGTGATGTTGCCCGGCTGGGTCGCCACCACCATCGAGCGGGTGGGCTGCTGATCGAAGTTGACCCACGCGGAGACGGTGAAGCCCTGTGTGGTGTTGACCGGTGAGAGGTCGGTGTCGGCATATCCGTCCGTGCCGTTGAACCGCACCGCTGTGCCGACCGCGCCTTCGGCTTCGGCGGTCGTGCCACCGAGCAGCTTCAGGGTGCGCGGGGGTGTCGATCCCTTCGCCTGGTTCGCCCCCGCGCCTTCGTCCATCTGCCATGTCGCCCGGTCGGGCTGCCCGGCCTTGACCCGGTACTGGTAGGTGCGGATCTCACTGCCGTTACCGGCTGAGTCGAAGGCCTGTGCCGTGAAGAAGTTCACGCCGGGTCTGGCCGGCAGCACCTTCGCGATCCGCGCTGCACCGCCCGAGGTGGTGATCTTGTTTCTTGAGGTCGGATCCCCGTTGATGCCGTACCAGTACGTCGTCACGTCCGAGTCGACCCCGTCGACGGTGAACGACCCGTACTGGCCCACTCCGTCGTACCAGGGGTCCTCGGGGTTGGCCGGATCCGATTCCGGATACTCTCCCGAGCTCACGGTCGGCGCCTGGGGCACGCTGGTGTCGTAGACGAAATAGCACGCCGATGCGGCCCCCGCATGTGACCACGGTGAGTACTGCGCCCCGTCGAAGACCCTGGCGTACCAGCGGACGGTCTTGTTCTTCGGGATCGACGACGGCAGGGAGATCGCAAACGACGAGCCGGACGCCTTGCCCGCCGCACGAGTCGGACTCCACGAGCCTCCGTCCCACTTCGCCTGGAACTGCACACCGACGTTGTCCCCGTCAGGATCGGTGACATTGTTCGCGCGGATCGTGCCGAGGGTGCGGACGCGGGCGAGGGAGGACGGGGTCTTGCAGGTACCGCCGTAAGTCATCGTGAGCTGCGACATCTTCAGCTGGGCCGGCGGACGGTTGTACTCGACCCGGAGATAGGCGTCGTCCGAGAGCCGCTTCCAGCCGTAGCCGTCACTTTCACTCGACGCCCGCAGACCGAAGGTCATCGTCGACCACTTGCCGTTCGCGGCCTGCTGGACAGCCGACTTCACCTCGAACTCGGCGTCCTTGGCAGCGCACCCCTCGTACCCGTACGCAAACTCCTCGGTCTTGAGGTGGTCGATCCAGAAGCCCGAGGCGTTCTGCGAGTTCCACGTGGTGGACGAACTGATGTCCTTGGTACGCCACAATTGCACGCCACGGTCGGAGCACGACGCCGACCAGGTGTTGCGTACGACGAATTCCGCTGACAGGATGCTGCGTCCCGCGAACTTGGATACGGGGATGCGGTAGAAGAGACGCTTGGTGTCGTGCGGCTTGCAGTAGTTCCAGTTGCAGTAGCCGAGGCCCGAATCGGAGTCACCGTTGAACTTCCACTGTGGTGAATCCGCCCAGTACTTGGACACCATCGTCCAGGCGGAGGCCTTGGGGGTGTACCACTGCGGGTCGATGAACACCGGGTACTCGGTGTCCTCTCCCTTCAGCACATCCGCGTCCGGCGTCAGAACCAGTTCGTCCTGCCCCTCCGCCACGTCGACCCCGACAGGGGCGAGCTTGCCCGACTCCCCCGCGCCCGGCTGATCGCCCGACTCCGCTACCGCGCCGGCCGACGCACTGCTGCCCCCTGCCTTCTCAACTGGTGTTGTCATGCTCGATTCCGCGCCTGCCGGGCTCTCTCCCGGGCTTGAATCCCACATCATCGGCCGCGGAGCCTCGAAGACCGGCGACTCGGCTCCCTTGTCGAGTGCCTGCAGTCCCCCCTCTTCGGTCTCCTCCACCGACAGACCGCGCGTATCCAGCTCCAGCCGCAACTGGGCGAGCTCTGGGCTCGCGGCAGCTTCCGCCGACTTGACCACCAGCAACTGGGTGAACCCGTCCTGCTGCGCCGTCATCCGCAAATCGACGTCCGGCAGCACCGACGGGTACGTGGCGACCGGACCCTCGACCTCGGGCTTCGGCAACGGCGTGGGCCAGGTCAGGCTCAGTTCACGCCCGGCGCGCTCCATACGCACCAGCGGGCTCTCTCCTCCGCCGGAAAACTCCAGATCTATGGTTGACGCCTCGGGGGCGATGGTGCCGTCGCTCGTGGCAGTCAGGTCGGTGTTGACCCGCTTCCAGCCGCCGTGGATGCGGGTCCACACCGGACGCAGATATTCACGCGCCTGCAACCGACCGTCCGGAGTCGCGAAGACCTCACTCGCCTCCCCGCGCAGCGACACAACTTCCACGGGCTCGCCGGTCTTCTTGGCCTTCTCCAGCGCTTCGGCCTCCGTGAGACCACTGGCGTCCAGGTCGGCAGTCTTCGCCGCGCTCGTCGGCGAAACCGGCGCATCCGGCGTACCTGCCACGGCCTCACTGGTCAGGGCTGGAGTCGACCCGACGGCCAACGCTGCGCCCATCAGAACGCCAACGATTCTGGTCCTACCTCGACTTCGGCCCCACATCCCCGCCACACCCCACCCACAGAGCCCACACAGTTGCCTTCCGTACCCCACCCCGTTACCGAACGTCAGGTCAACGGGCAGCAAACGGACATTGGCGTCGGAGATTCATGTAGCGAGCGTGATGATCGTTACGTTTGAGAAGGGGCCTGTGAGGCTTGATCACGCTATGGGCCGGTGTGGGATGCACCACAGTCCGAGTCGGCGACGCACCGTCTCAATGGGCCCGCTGAGTGCAGATACCGGACGCGCACCCCACAACTTCGCCCGACCGCTCCATACGGCTCCCCGATGTCACGTCCTGCCCCAGTTCGCACTGGATGTACGTGCCCCAGAGCGGTCGAGCACGCATACGACACACCCCCGGCCAGGGGAATAACCGGGGACCACCCCCTGTTCCCCCACCGCACATGCACCGAGTGCGAGGACGTCCGACAGGAGGCACCCACGTGACCGCAGACGACGAGATCAGGGGCACGGCACACGGCACCGCCCCGGTGCCCCTCTCCGTTCTCGACCTGGTCACGGTGGGAGCCGGGCGGACCGCGTCCGACGCGCTGCGGACCAGCGTGGAGCTGGCGAAGCTCGCCGAGGCGCGTGGGTACCACCGGTACTGGGTGGCCGAGCACCACTCCATGCCGGGCGTGGCCTCCTCCTCGCCGGCCGTGATCCTCGCGCATCTGGCCGCCCACACCGGACGGATCCGGCTCGGGTCGGGCGGCGTGATGCTGCCCAACCACGCGCCGCTCGTGATCGCCGAGCAGTTCGGCACGCTGGAGGCCATGGCGCCGGGGCGGATCGACCTGGGGCTCGGGCGGGCGCCCGGCACCGACGGCGCGACCGCCGCCGCCCTGCGCCGCACCGACCGGCTGAACGAGGGTGCCGACGACTTCCCCCAGCAGCTCGCCGAGCTGACCCGCTTCCTGGACGACGACTTCCCCGACGGGCACCCGTACCGGCGGATCCACGCGGTGCCCGGACCGGTGCAGGCCACCTCGCCCGGAGGGGTGCAGTCCCCGCACCGGCCGCCCCTCTGGCTGCTCGGCTCCTCCGGGTTCAGTGCCCGGCTGGCCGGCGTGCTCGGCCTGCCGTTCGCCTTCGCCCACCACTTCTCCGCGCAGAACACGGTCCCCGCGCTCGACCTGTACCGGGAGAGCTTCCGGCCGAGCGAGGTGCTGGACGCGCCCTACGCGCTGATCGGGGTGGCCGCGCTCGCCGCCGACGACGAGAAGGAGGCGCGCCGCCAGGTGCTGGCCGCCGCGCTGAACATGGTGCGGCTGCGCACCGGACGCCCGGGGCTCGTGCCGACGCCCGAGGAGGCGGAGGCGTACGACTTCAGCCCGATGGAGCGGGAGTTCGTGGAGTCCTGGAACGCCAACGTCGTCCACGGCACGGCGGACGAGGTCCGGGCCGGTCTGGACGACCTGCAGAAGCGCACCGGGGCCGACGAGCTGATGCTCACCGCCAACGCGCACGGCGGTGACGTCCGGGTGCGGTCGTACGAACTGATCGCCGACGCCTACGGGTTGCCGACGCCCGCCTGAACCCCGGGTGTGCCGAGCAGTTCGGAGATGCGGTCGGGCGGGACGGGCCGTGAGTACAGCCAGCCCTGACCGGTGTCGCAGCCGATCCGGCGCAGCCGGGTGGCCTGCGCGGAGGTCTCCACGCACTCCGCGGTGACGGTCAGCCCCAGCCGGTGGGCGAGCTGGACCATCGCCTCCACGATGACCTCGTCCGCCGGGCTGGCCTTGGCGGTGCGGTCCTCGATCTGGAAGCCGCGCACGAAGGAGCCGTCGAGCTTGAGCACGGACACCGGCAGCCTGCTGAGGTAGGCGAGGTTGGAGTAGCCGGTGCCGAAGTCGTCGATGGCGATGCGGACGCCCATGCCGCTGAGGGCTTCGAGGACCTGGAGGGGGCGGCCCGAGGAGCCCATCACCGCGGACTCGGTCAGCTCCAGCTGGAGCAGGTGCGGGGGCAGCCCGGTCTCCTCCAGGGTGTCGGCGACGTCCGCGACCAGGTCGGAGTCCCAGACCTGACGGACCGCCACGTTCACGCTGACGAAGATCGGCGGCTCGTCCGGGTGCTGCGTCTGCCAGGCGCGCGCCTGCCGGCAGGCGGTGCGCAGCACCCAGCGGCCGAGCGGCACGATCGAACCGTCCTCCTCCGCCAGGGAGATGAACCGATTCGGCGTGAGGGTGCCGAAGCGGGGGTGGTGCCAGCGGATCAGGGCCTCCACGCCGTGCACGCGGTCGTCGTCCATGCCGACCAGCGGCTGGTACTCCAGGGCGAACTCGCCCCGGTCGATGGCCGGGCGGAGGGACGAGGCGAGGGCCTGGCGGGTGACGCGGGAGGCGTTGCGCTCCGGGTCGAACAGGGTCCAGCGGGCCTTGCCGTCGGCCTTCGCCCAGTAGAGCGTGGTGTCGGCGGCCTGCATCAGCGCGGTGGGGGTGGTCCCGGCGGCGTGGCGCTCGACCACGCCGATGGAGGCGGACACCTTCAGACGGCGGCCGGACAGGTCGAACGGCTCCTGGATCGCGTCGAGCAGCGACTCGGCGAGGTCGGCGAGCTGTTCGGTGCCGGTGGAGTCCTCCACGAGCAGGGCGAACTCGTCGCCGCCGAGCCGGGCGACCAGCGGAATCCCGGCGCGGGCCCGGCCCGCGTCCTGCGCGCACCGGGTGAGCCGCTCGGCGACGGCGGCCAGCAGCTGGTCGCCGACGCGGTGGCCGAGGGTGTCGTTGACGGCCTTGAAGCCGTCCAGGTCGAGGTAGCAGAGCCCGATCCGGCCGGTGCCGCTCTCCGCGTACGACTCCGCCTCCAGGGCTGTGGTGAGGCGTTCGAAGAACAGGGTGCGGTTGGGCAGCCGGGTCACCGGGTCGTGCATGCGCAGATGGCGCAGCCGGGCCTGGAGGGCGCGGTGGTCGCTGATGTCGGCGACGGAGACGAGGACGCCGCCGTCGTCGGGGGGCAGCGGGGCGACCGTGACCCGCACCCACAGGGCGTGTCCCTCGGGGTGTTTCAGCCGGCGGGTGCAGCGCAGCCGGGCGCGGCGGCCGCGCAGCAGTTCGCGGTAGGCGTGCCAGGTGCGGGCGTCGGAGGCGAGGTCGACCAGATCGGCGGCGACGGCGCCGGTGAGGGTGTCCTGGTCGCGGCCCAGCAGGTCGGCGAGGGCGGCGTTGGCGCCGGTGACCATGCCCTCGCGGTCGACCACGGCCATGGCGAGCGGGGCGGCGGTGAAGACCGAGCGGTAGGACGGGGGCGCGGGCGAGCGCGGGGACGGCGACTCGACGGGCTCGACGAGTCCGGCCGGCCGGAGAGGATCTGCCGGCCGGACAGGATCGGCCGGCTCGCCGGATGCGGCGGGCTCGCCAGGGTCGGCCGGCTCGGCGAACTCGACAGGCTCGGCGCGCTCGGCCCGCGCGGCGACCTCGGCACCGGGGGACGCCAGGATCTCACTCTCCGTGACGACCGGCCGGTTGAGCTCAGTCGCGGGCGTCGGCCCTTCGGACGTTCCGCTCACCACTCGCTCCCGCAGTGCACTCGCTCGCTGTCGTGCAGGAAAACACCTTCCGCATCCGGAAAGTGTGCCGATCATAGAGGCCCGCGTCGGGCCGCTCCAGCCACTGTCCGGCCTCGGACCCGGTTCCGCATCTCTGCCGGATCGTTTCCGCACGGGTGCGGACGGCTCCGTCGGGGCTCCGACCAGTTGTGACGTTCCGTGAGTGCGGACGGTGCGGATCGCGCACGATCCCGCCCGTTTCCCCGCTGTTCTCACCCGACCGGTGCAGCTGAACAGGGCGTAGTACGACAAATCATCCCACTCTGGGTGCGGTGTCCCGCGAACCGTCTCCCGGAGGTCCCCGTGCCGCGTCAGCTCACCCCGAGAGGACTCGGTCGTGAGGCACTGCGGCAGCGGCTCGGCCGTTCGGGTGTCCGGCCCCGGCTGCGGACCACGGCGGCGATGTGCACGACGATGTCGGCGCTCGCGGCGACGTCCTTGGTGAGCGTGCCGTCAGGACCCGAGCCGTTCTCGGCGGAGCCCTGTGTGCTGACCCGGACCGACGCCCACCACTCGGAGGGCCTGGACACCTGGAACACGGCCTATCCGCGTCCGACGAGCCGGCTGGACGCGGTGATGGTGTTCCTGTCGTTCCCCGACTCGCACCCGCTGACCTCGCCGGACGAGCTGGCCGCCGACCACTTCCCGATGACCAGCCGCTTCTTCGACCGGGCCTCCTACGGCAAGTTCAGCCTTCGGGCACACCCGGTGAAGCGGTGGATCCGCATGCCGCGCTCCTCGACGGCGTACGCCATACAGCGCGACTGGACGGTGGCGCACCGGGCGGCCTATCTGCGGGACGCGCTCGCCGTGTCCGATCCGCACGTCGACTACTCGCGCTACGACATCGTGTACTTCGTCGCCGATCCGGACGCGCCGGGGGTGGACTCCGACGCCACGAAGGTGGTCAACCTGGACCGGCCGATGCGTGCGGACGGCGCCGACATCCGGCGGGTCGTCACCGTGTTCGAGAACCATCCTCCGGACCGGCTGGTGCTGGCGCACGAGACGGGGCACGTCTTCGACCTGCCGGATCTGTACCACCGGCCGGTGGACGGCAAGGGCGACTGGGACACCCATGTCGGGGACTGGGACCTGATGGGCAGCCAGTTCGCGCTGGCTCCGGATCTGTTCGGCTGGCACAAGTGGAAGCTGGGCTGGCTGGAGCCGCGGCAGGTGCGGTGCGTGCAGGAGGGCGGTCCGGTGCGGCTGACGCTGGAGCCGCTGGGGGCGGGGCCCGGCACGCCGGTGACGGGCGCGGCGGGGGCGCCGTCGTTCGGTCTGGGGCGGGGCACCAAGCTGGCGGTGGTGCGCACGGGCGCGGACACCGCCCTGGCCTTCGAGGTGCGCGGCCCGGTCGGCAACGACCGCGCGGCCTGCCGGCCGGGGGTGCTGGTCTACCGGGTGTCCAGCGGCACCCGCTCGGGGCGCGGCCCCGTCGAGGTGATCGACGCCCACCCGCACACCGAGGCGTGCTGGGAGGACTCGGTCTATCCCCCGCTGGCGGACGCCCCGGTCGCCCTGGGCGAGAGCTTCACGGTCCCCGGGGAAGCGGTACGGGTGGACGTGGAGGGCCGCACTCCGTCCGGCGCGTGGACGGTGAAGATCACCACGGGCGACCGGGCGGCCAAGGCGTCCTGACCGGACGCGTGACCTGCGCGAAGAAGGCCCCCCGCTGATGCGGAGGGCCTTCTTCGTGTCGTGCGCCGCCAGGGACTCGAACCCCGGACCCGCTGATTAAGAGTCAGCTGCTCTAACCAACTGAGCTAGCGGCGCCTGCTGACGTCGTAGACATTAGCATCACGATCGGCGGGAGGAAAAATCGATATCCGCACGGCCGAGCGGGCCGCCCGCACCGCCGCCCAGAGCAGTACCTCCGGGCCCGGCAGCCAGGGGCTCCGGCTGTCGGGGGCGACCAGCCAGCGGGCCGGGGACACCACGTCGGGGCGTACGGGTCCTGACGGGGCGGGGACGGTCACCGCGTCGCCGGCGCCGTGGCACAGCAGGGGCGGGACACCGTCCGTGCGGCTGCCGTGGGCGCCCCATTCCTCCCACTTCAGCAGGGCGGGCAGCCGCTGGGCCGTGCCCACGGCGCCGAACAGCAGCGTCCGGCCCCGGTACTCCGCCACGGGACCCGAGCCCGGCCCCTCCTCCCACAGGCGGTCCAGCATCCGGCGCCCGAAGATCGCGGGCACGCTCACCACGTCGAAGACGACGCCGCAGTGCAGGACCACCGGGGCGTCCGGCCGCTCGCCCCAGAGGGCGCGGGCGCCGCGCGGGGCGGCGCCGGCCGAGGCGAGCCAGGCGGCTCCGTCCGGAGTGACACCGCTGACGTCGGAGACATTCGGTGTGCTGCTCATACAGATATTTCTACGGACCGTGAGGGAACGGTTCCGCAGAGTTGCCGGAATCCGGGACAGGAACCCGGCCGGGCGCGTACCCTGTCGCCCGGCATATGCCGCACCCGTTCGACGGGCCGGGGAACCGGGGAGGCCGGCGCGGCTCACACGGGGTCGACGTGCCCCGGGCCCTCGCCGCCGCGCATCAGGTCGCGGCCGAACTCGACCATCTTCTTCGCGTAGTCCTCGGTCCACTCGGCGCGCTCGGCGATGTCCGCCGTCGACAGCCGGTCGAAGCGCCGGGGGTCGGCGAGCTGGGCCGCCGCCACCGCCTGGAACTCCGTCGCCCGGTCCGCGGCGGCACGGAACGCGAGCGTCAGTTCCGTGGCCCGCTCCAGCAGTGCGCGCGGATCCTCGATCGACTCCAGGTCGAAGAAGTGCTCGGGGTCCGAGGCCGCCTGCGCGGGCTCGAACAGCAGGGGCGCGGGGCGTAGCCGCGGCTGGTCCGGGCGCGGCGTGTGCTCCGCCATGACTTCTCCTTCGTACGTCGCGGGGGCCACCCGGATGCCGGAGGGCCACCGTCCATTGTCCCGCGCCCCCGCAAGAGGGCGTCCGGCCCGCGGGGGCCGGCCGGCCCCGGCGGTGCGGGTGCGCCGACCGGTGACTACCCAGCTCGCGGGGCGCACAAAGACGGCGACGGCAACGCGCTCCGGGCGCGCGGGAGGGTGTACGCCCGCACCAGTGGTGTTCCTCACGCCGCTACGGGCACGTCACACCTGGACGACCGGCTCCCGCGTGAAGAGCGCGCCCAGTTCGGGCGCGTTCACACGGCGGTCGGTGAGGCGCAGGCACTCCCAGACGGTGACCTGGTTGGCGGTGAGGACCGGCTTGCCCAGGTCCTTCTCCAGGGCGGGGATGTGGGCGACGGTGTGCAGGGCGGTGTCCGGCAGGAGCAGCGCCTGGGCGTCGGGGCTGTCGGCGGCGCGGGCCAGCGCGAACAGTTCCCGCTCGCCCCAGGCGCCGGCCTCGGCGGCCGTGACGGTCCCGGAGCTGTGCACGCCGGTGACCTCCGCTCCCCCGGCCCGCAGGAAATCGGCGAAGAGCCGGGCCACGTCGTCGGGGTAGGTCGCGGCGACGGCCACCCGCCGCACCTCGATCTCCTGGAGCGCGTGCACGAAGGCGAAGGAGGTGGAGGAGGCGGGCATGCCCGCGGCCAGGGCGATCCCCCGCACCTGTTCGTGGGCGCCGTCCCAGCCGAGCACGAAGCTGCCGCCGGCGCACGCCCACACCACGGCCTCGACGCCGGCCAGCCGCAGCTCCTCCAGGCCGGCCGCCAGCCGCTCGGGCGAGCCCGTCCCGCGCAGCGCGTCCACCCGGTACGCGTCCTCGCCGATGTCGGTGTGCACCAGGTCCACGCGGATGTCGCTGCCCAGCAACTGCTCGATGCGCGGATAGTCGTCCTCCGCGGAGTGGCCGGGGTAGAGGAATCCCAGTGCGGTCATGTCCAGCCTTTCTGCTGCTTCTCTCCGGGTGCGTCCGACAGGACCGGTGCTCCTCCCGGGTACCCAGTCGGCGCAACGCTGCCCACACGGTCACCCGGTTGACCGAGATGAGCGGTATGCGCCGCTCGGCCTCCCGCCGCGGGATCACGCCGTACGCGCACGGGGCCGAAACTGGCCGGAATAACTCGCATCCGTTCGGGTATCCGCGCCGCCATGGCTCCACCACTTCAACCACTGAGACGAATCACGGGGACCTCCGGGCCCTCGCGTCGGTCGCTGCTCGCGGGGGTCGCGGCGCTCGGCGCGCTGGGCGCGGCGGGGTGTTCCCGCGTACCGACGGCCTCCACGACGGACGGCGGCGACCTCCTCGAGCGGCTCAGGGCGGCGGGCGTGGTCCGGCTGGGCATCGCCGGCGAGATCCCGTTCGGCTACATCGACAAGGACGGTGAGCTGACCGGTGAGGCGCCCGAGCTGGCCAAGGTCATCTTCAAACGGCTGGGGGTGGACCGGGTGCAGCCCGTGCCCACCGAGTTCGGCTCGCTCATACCCGGGCTGAACTCCCAGCAGTTCGACGTCGTGGCCGCGGGCATGTACGTCAACCCCGAGCGCTGTGAGCAGGTCATCTTCTCCGACCCCGACTACCAGATGCTCGACTCGTTCATCGTCCGCAAGGGCAACCCGCTGGGGCTGCGCGACTACCAGGACGTCGTCGAGAAGAAGGCGAAGTTCGCCACCGGCACCGGCTACGCGGAGATCGCGTACGCCGTGGAGGCCGGTTACAAGGAGAGCGACATCCTGATCGTCCCCGATCAGGTGGCCGGCCTGAACGCCGTCGAGGCCGGACGTGTCGATGTCTTCGCCGGTACCGCGCTCACCACCCGCGAGGTGGTCAAGAAGTCGGGCAAGGCCGAGGCCACCGAGCCGTTCAAGCCCCTCGTCGACGGCAAGCCGCACGTCGACGGCGGCGCGTTCGCGTTCCGTCCGACCGAGACCAAGCTGCGGGACGCCTTCAACGTGGAGCTGGCGAAGCTCAAGAAGAGCGGCGAGCTGCTGCGCATCCTCAAGCCGTTCGGGTTCACCGAGGACGAGATGACCGATCTGACCGCGAAGGAGCTCTGCGGCGGATGACCTCTGGACTCTGGGAACGCGTACTCGACGGCGTCTGGGTCACGATCCAGCTGCTCGTGCTCAGCGCGCTGCTCGCCACCGCGGTGTCGTTCGTGGTCGGCATCGCCCGCACCCACCGGCTGTGGATCGTCCGCTTCCTCGCGGGCTTCTACACCGAGGTGTTCCGGGGCACCTCCGCGCTGGTGATGATCTTCTGGGTGTTCTTCGTGCTGCCGCCGGCCTTCGGCTGGCAGCTCGTGCCGCTGTGGGCGGGCACCCTGGCGCTCGGCCTGACCTACGGGGCGTACGGGTCGGAGATCGTGCGCGGCGCGCTCGCCGCGGTCGACCCGGCCCAGCGTGAGGGCGGCATCGCCCTCAGCTTCACGCCCTGGCAGCGGATGAAGCTCATCCTGCTGCCGCAGGCGGTGCCGGAGATGATCCCGCCGTTCTCCAACCTGCTGATCGAGCTGCTCAAGGGCACCGCCCTGGTGTCGATCATGGGCATGGGCGACCTGGCGTTCAGCGCCAACCTGGTGCGTCTGGCGTTGCAGGAGAGCGCGGAGATCTACACGTACATCCTGCTCATCTACTTCGTGATCGCCTTCCTGCTCACCCGGTCGATGCGCGGGCTGGAGAAGAAGCTGAAGGCGGGCGTCGGCAAGGCGCCGAAGAAGAAGGCCGCCGCCGCCGGCCGCGTGCCCGAGGGAAGTGGTGTGTCGTGACGTGGGACTGGGGCGCGGTCGCCGACTTCATGCCGTACTTCTGGGACGGTCTGCTGGTCACCCTGCAGATCCTGGTGTTCGGCTCGCTGATCTCCTTCGCGCTGGGCCTGGTGTGGGCGCTGCTGATGCGGACGCCGACGCGCTGGGTGACCTGGCCGGTCGGCGCGGTCACGGAGTTCATCCGCAACACCCCGCTGCTGGTGCAGCTGTTCTTCCTCTTCTACGTGCTGCCCGAGTGGGGGATCACCTTCTCGGCGCTGACCACCGGCGTCTTCGCCATCGGGCTGCACTACTCGACGTACACGATGCAGGTCTACCGCGCCGGTATCGAGGCCGTGCCGGTGGGCCAGTGGGAGGCGGCGACGGCGCTGAACCTGCCGCTGCGCCGGACGTGGACCGTGGTGATCCTGCCGCAGGCCGTGCGCCGGGTGGTGCCCGCGCTCGGCAACTACGTCATCTCGATGCTGAAGGACACCCCGCTGCTGATGGCCATCACCGTGCTGGAGATGCTCGGCCAGGCACGGCTGTTCGCCCAGCAGAACTTCCAGTTCACCGAGCCCCTGACGGTGATCGGCGTGGCCTTCATCGTCATCTCCTACCTGGCCTCCCTTGCCCTGCGAGCCCTGGAGCGACGCCTTGTCCACTGACACCCACGCCCCGTTCGACGAGAAGCCCGAGACCCCGCGCGCGACCGGTGAGCTGATCCGGCTGGAGCGGGTCACCAAGCGGTTCGGGGACCACACGGTCCTGGACAACCTCGACTTCTCGGTCGACGCCGGCAAGCACGTGACGCTGATCGGCCCGTCCGGGTCCGGCAAGACCACGATCCTGCGGCTGCTGATGACCCTGCTGAAGCCCGACGAGGGCGTCATCACCGTCGACGGGCAGCGGCTGTTCCCGGCACCGGAGAAGCAGGTCCGCGAGGTCCGCAAGAAGATCGGCATGGTCTTCCAGCAGTTCAACCTGTTCCCGAACATGACCGTGCTGCGGAACATCACCGAGGCCCCGGTCACCGTGCTCGGCATGTCCAAGGACGCGGCCGAGGAGCGGGCCCGGGAGCTGCTGGAGATGGTCGGGCTGACCGACCACCTCGACAAGCACCCGGCCCAGCTCTCCGGCGGCCAGCAGCAGCGGGTGGCGATCGCCCGGGCGCTGGCGATGCGCCCGCAGGTGCTGCTGCTGGACGAGGTCACCTCGGCCCTGGACCCGGAGCTGGTGGCTGGTGTGCTGGACGTGCTGCGGGACATCGCCCGCTCCACGGACATCACGATGCTCTGCGTGACCCACGAGATGAACTTCGCGCGGGACATCTCGGACCAGGTGCTGATGTTCGACTCGGGACGGGTCATCGAGGCGGGCTCGCCGGAGAAGATCTTCAACGAGCCGGAGCACGACCGGACGCGGGAATTCCTCAGCGCGGTCCTCTGACCACGGAGCGCGCCCGGCGCATCGCCCGAGGTCCCTGGCGCGGGTCGTTCCTCTGGCATATGCCAGAGGGTCGGCGCCGCAGTTCAGAGGGCCGCAATCTTGTCAACCCCCGCTTCCGCCAGGGCCTTTGACGGCTATCGTGGAGGGGATTCGCTGACCGGATTGCGGCCCTACGAGCGAGCGCAGGGGGAAACCGTGGCGCTGAGGCACGAGCCGACCGCGTCGTACCACTCGGTCCAGGACGCGCTGCGCGTCCTGGAGACGGTGGGGCGGCGCGGCACAGGAATCAACGAGACCGAACTGGCCCGCGAGACCGGCATCGCCACGGAGCGGCTGACCACCCTCCTGCGCATGCTGCGCCGCGAGGCCTACGTCGAGCAGATCACCGACGGCGCCTACGTCACCGGGGCGGCCTTCGCCCGGCTCGGCTCCGCCGACGGACACCGGCAGGCCCAGCGGGACACCCTCCAGCGCACCCTCGACCGGCTGCGCGACCGCGTGGGCGCCGCCGTCTACCTCAGCCGGTACGTCGACGGCGAGGTCCGGGTCACCCAGTACGCCGACTCCCCGGCCACCCCGAAGGTGAACGAGTGGGTGGACTTCCGCTACTCGGCGCACGCCACGGCGGTCGGCAAGAGCCTGCTCACCCAGCTGGACCACGAGGGACGGCGCGACCACCTGGCCCGGCACCGCCCGGCCCGGCTCACCTCGCGCACCATCACCAGCGACCGCCTGCTGCTGTCGAAGCTCGCCGCACAGCCGCCGACGGCGCCGGTCCTGGACCTCCAGGAGTACGCGGTCGGCACGGTCTGCGCGGCCGTCCCGCTCACCGCCGGGTCCACGGCCGGCTGCCTGGCGCTGTCCCTGCCGCTGGAGCACGCCCACCGGCTGCGCCGGGCCGCCGACACCCTCAACCGCAGCGCCGCCCCGATGCTGCTGTCGCTGGCGATCTGAGCCCGCCACGGGAGTGGTCGGAAGCACCCTCGCGGACCAGGTATGATTTTTCCCGTCGCCGACCGCGGAAGCGGACGGCGGGAGTCATGCGCCGCTAGCTCAGTTGGTTAGAGCAGCTGACTCTTAATCAGCGGGTCCGGGGTTCGAGTCCCTGGCGGCGCACCGAGAAGGGCCTCTCGTGGGAGCGAGAGGCCCTTTGACGTGCCCGGATCCTTATCTCGGGCCGTGGGGCCCGGACCGGTCTAGAAGGTCACGTCCGAGCAGGCGTAGAACGCGTTGCCCGTGTCATGGACCGTCCACACCGCGAGGATCACGTGGTGGCCGCTGAGCCCGGTGGGCAGCCGGCCGCTGTGCGACAGGGTCTGCGGCGGACGCTGACCGTTGTAGGGGACGGTCAGGAACGGCGTGAGGTTGAGGTCGGACCGGGACAGGTTGTGGTTCTGGTTCCAGCCCGGCTTGGTGACGTAGTACTTGAAGTCGGTGGTGGCGTGCATCGCCGTGAACTGCCACCGGAAGGTGTACTCCTGGCCGCCGGTCACCCGGGTGGTGGGCCAGGCGCCGCCCGACGGGGTGCGCGGGGCGTCGAGGGGGGCGAAGGACGCGTTGCCGGCCGAACAGAGCTTGCCGTCGGCGGGGCCGCCCGCCGGGAAGCCCTTCGGGCCCTCGACGCTCTGCGGCTCCCACTGGATGGCGCCGCAGTTGGAGACCCCGCCGTTCTGGCAGAGCTTCTGCCTGCTGACCGGCAGGTCGGTGTAGCCGTGGCCGCTGGCGCCGCCGGAGGAGAGCATGAGCGCTCCGGTCGTGGCCAGTCCCACCGCGGCCGCGTACAGCTTGGTCCGTTTACGCATACTGCCGCTCCTGGAGTGTGGGGGAGTTGTCAGGGTGCAGGTCTAGACCAAGTCTCAGCGTAAGGACGCCAGTTGGGCATGTCCAGACCAATCGCAGGGCTTTTGTTTCCCCTTCTGTCTCCCGGTGCTTCCCCACCGCCTCGGGCGCCGTTCAGGACCCGGTCTCGCCCCGGCCCGCGCAGAACGCCACCGTCAGGTCCTTCACCAGCACCTGGCGCTCGTAGTCGTCCAGGTCCACCAGACCGCGCATGGTCAGCCGGGCCACGGTGTCCTCCACCGAGTCCACGACGGAGCCGATCACACCGGCCCGGTGCCGGGCGTCCAGCGCCGCGATCCGGCGCCGGTGCATCGCGGCGGCCACCTCCGGCGCGTACTCCACCCGCAGCGGCCGTACCGCGCACACCTCCACCCCCACAGGACCGGCGTCCGCCGCCACCAGCCGGGTCAGCGCGTCCTGCGTCGCCTGCACCGCACCCCGCCCGGCGCCCGGCGCGGCCACCGGCACCCGCAGCAGCGCCGCCTCCACGCACGCCCGCAGATACCCCTCGTGGTCCTCGACGCCCAGCGTCGCCCGCGCCGTGTCCCGCACCCGCCACACCACCAGCACCGTCACCCGCAGCGCGACCCCGCCCCGGTCGGCGGCCGGCAGCGGCTCACCGCGCCAGTGCCGCAGCCGCACGTCGACCCGGCGGCGCAGCAACAACGGGTTCACCCACAGCAGTCCGGTGCCCCGCACGGTCCCCCGGTAGCGGCCGAACAGCTCCAGCACCCAGGCCCGCCCGGTCCGCCCGCGGGCCAGACCGCCGAAGCCGAACAGCCCGAGCGCCCCGGCCCCGGCGAACGCCGCCCACTGCGCCGGCCCGGGACCGCCGGTCCCGGCGGACAGGCCGGGCGCCTCCGCCGCGAGCGGCGGCAGCACCCCCGCCCACCACGCGGTGACCGCGCAGCCCGCCGCGCCGCACATCCCCGCGAGCACCCCGGCGATCCCGGGCAGCACCCGCGCGGGCCGCTCCACGATCTCCGGGTCGACGCCGGGCGCGGACGCCCGGGCTCGTACGCCGATGTCCCGCGTGTCCCGGTCCTCCTTGTCGGGCGCGGGACGGTGGGCGACGACCGCGGGCCGCAGCTTCACCTCCGCGGGAGGCGCCGCGGGTTCCTCGCGGAACAACAGGTGGACGGGGATCTCGGTGGTGGACTCGGTGTGGATCAGCCGGGCCGGGCGGGCGGCCGCGACGCCGCCGTCGGCCCCCTCGGACTCGGGGACGTGCTCGGGGATGTGGGATGTCGTGGTGGTCATGCGTGCCTCCAGCCTCCGCGCCAGATGCGTCACAACGGGGAACAGCGAGAACAGCGAGATACCCGGACGGGGGCGGACGCCCGGCGCCCCGGTCGGGTCAGGAGAAGAGCCGCCGCCAGGTCTCCGGGCCCGGGACGCCGTCCGCCGCCCTGCCGCTCCGGCCCTGCGCCCGCTGGAAGTCGGCCGCGTCGCGGCGGTCCTCCTCGCCCCGGCGCGGGCCGGGCCCCTGAGTTCGGTGCCGGCCGGACCCCTTCGCCGCCGGCTGCCGGCCCAGCCGGGTGACGTGCTCGTTCTCCGTCCCCGGGCGGAACCGCGCCCGTCCCGGAGAGCCCGGTGCCCCGTGTGACGCGGGCGCGGCGAGAAGGCCCGCCGGAGCAGAAGCGGAACCTCCGTTTGAGACATCCGGGGCCCCGCCGGACCGACCGGTCCGGGGACCAGGAGCGCCGTCCACGGCGACGCCCCGCCGCGCCGGCGTCCCACCGGCCGCCCCCTCCCCGGCGTCCGTTCCGCGCGGACCGTCCGGCACGGCGGGCGCCGGCTCCCCGCCGCCCGGCCCGGCGGCGTCCGCGCCCTCGGCGACAGGTGGGGAATCCGCCACCGGCTCGGCCGGAAGCGCGGGCCGGGCGGCCGCGACGGCCTCCGGACCGGCTCCCGCGGCCCCGTCGGTCACGCCCTTGTAGCGGTACGGCACATAGCTCGCCGAGTTGTTCCAGTAGGCGTACGGAGTGGTCATCTTGCGGGTGTGCGGCGGGGTCTGCTCGTAGGCGACGTACTGGGTACGGGCGGAGTTCGCCCATCCGCCGAAAATGACGACGTGCGAACCGTTGTACGGGTCGGACGCATTGTGGAACAGGAGGATGTCACCCGGCTGGAGTTCCGCCTTGGTGATTTTGTCGGCGTATTGCGCGAGGCTGCCCGTCCATTCGTTGCCGGGCAGTTTCCAGGCCATCGACACATAGCCCGAGCAGTCCTGCCGGTATCCGTCGGACCAGTAGGAGGACACGTTGTAGGGGACCTTCTGGCTGACCCAGGAGGCGGCCCGCTCGACGATGTCCGTCCGGCTGATCGCGGGGATCGTCCCCGGGGCGCCGGGCGGCAGCGCGGGACCCGTGCGCCCGTCGGAGCCGAACAGCGGACCCGGCGCGCCCTGCCCGCCGCCGCTCCCCTGATCTGCGGAAACGCCCTGGCCCGTGGAGACCCGGGCGTCCTGGGCGGCGACCGCGGGGACCGGGTGGGCGCCGAGCGCGGCGGACGTGACCGCGGCCACCACCAGGGCGGCGCGGTGCGCCGGGGAGCGATGCGGCCGCCCCGCGCGGGGAAGCGGCCGCTCCCGATGTTCACCCGCACAGCCGGGGCACGCGCGGTCTCCGGCCGGACCGAATTCCTGGCACACCGGAGACCCCATGCGATTCCCCTCACATTCCCGGAACGTTTCTCCGCCTCTGCGCACGAGCGTCAGTGTCGCAACGGTCCTCCGGGCGCGCACTTTGACGGTCCGAATGATGTAAAGCACCCCTCCCCCGGACGCCCCCGGGTGGCGGACGCCGGACCGGGGCGGTCACGAGCACCCTCCGCGGTCCTGTAGAGTTCTGCCGTCAGCAGGCGCCGCTAGCTCAGTTGGTTAGAGCAGCTGACTCTTAATCAGCGGGTCCGGGGTTCGAGTCCCTGGCGGCGCACCGACACGACGGGCTCCTCGTTCCACGAGGAGCCCGTCGGTTTTTGGCCGGAAACTCTCTCGCCCCCGTTGAGCGCCGCACTCTCGCGCCCCGTACGGAACTGTGACACCACAGGACGCCCTCGGGCGTCACTTTGACCTCCTTTGCCCGGTCTGCACCATGTTTCGCACCTTGCGATCATGAGGAGCGAACCGGGAACCTGGTCCCTTCAACGAACCGTGCCATCGCGGCCGTTGGGGGGACCGGGGGAAGCACCGGCCGGCGGCCGGGACGGGGTGGGGGACCCCGTTCCCCCGCGCCGGCACCGAAGGGGGATCATGCAACCGGAAGGACACGGGATCGTGTCTATAAGGTGTGCGTGACGTGGTGACCGCGGTCCGCCACTGACACGTCCGGAGGTCGAGGGGGACCGGCCCGGACGTAAGGAAGCGACGAAACACGCGTTCCAACCGCGTGTGGGGGGATGACTCATGACGTCGACGCCGACGGGCGCCCACCGGGACGACGACCCGTCCCAAACCACCCAGCTACGGGTGCCCGGCCATCGGAACTGGAACACGGGGACGTTCCGCCGGATCAAGAAAGCGCTGCCCAGATACGACTACGAGCACTACAGCCGCCTCGCGGGTCCCCTCACCCAGCCCGATCCGAACAAGCCGTACCGGGTCCAGTACCGCTCGCTGATCTCGCAGGAGCCGCACCGCATCCGCATCGCGCTGATGCTGCTGGCGGCCCCGGTGCTGTCGCTGGTGCTGCTGGTGTGGCTGCTCCAGCCGTCGCACTGGACGGAGCGCGACCATCCGGCGTTCGAGTGGCTGCCCGCCCTCGACGTCGTGATGCTCGTCTCGATCGGTCTGATCGAGTTCTTCCGCTGCATGAACGTGGTGTCGAACGCGCATGCCACGCTCGTCGCCCGCGACCCGGTCCCCGTCGTGCCCGAGACCGGCACCCGGGTGGCCTTCCTCACCTCCTTCGTGCCCGGCAAGGAGCCGCTGGAAATGGTGACGAAGACCCTGGAGGCGGCCGTGAAGATCCGCCACCGGGGACTGCTGCACGTCTGGCTGCTCGACGAGGGCGACGACCCCGAGGTCAAGGCGGTCTGCGAGCGCCTCGGCGTGCACCACTTCTCCCGCAAGGGCGTCGCGAAGTGGAACCGGAAGAAGGGCCCGCACCGCGCCAAGACCAAGCACGGCAACTACAACGCCTGGCTGGACGCGCACGGCGACAACTACGACTTCTTCGCCTCGGTGGACACCGACCACGTGCCGCTGCCGAACTACCTGGAGCGGATGCTCGGCTTCTTCCGCGACCCGGACGTCGGCTTCGTCATCGGCCCGCAGGTCTACGGCAACTACGACAACTTCGTCACCAAGGCCGCCGAGTCCCAGCAGTTCCTCTTCCACGCGCTGATCCAGCGGGCCGGCAACCGCTACGGCTCCCCGATGTTCGTGGGCACCTCCAACGCCGTGCGCATCAAGGCACTGAAGCAGATCGGCGGCCTGTACGACTCGATCACCGAGGACATGGCGACCGGGTTCGAGATGCACCGCGCCAAGAACCCGGAGACCGGACGGAAGTGGCGCTCGGTCTACACCCCGGACGTGCTGGCGGTCGGTGAGGGCCCCAACGCCTGGACCGACTTCTTCACCCAGCAGATGCGCTGGTCGCGCGGTACGTACGAGACGATCCTCAAGCAGTACTGGAAGGGTTGGTACTCGCTCCCGCCGAGCAGGCTCTTCAACTACACGATGATGATCATCTTCTATCCGATGTCCGCCCTGAACTGGATCCTCGCGGCGCTCAGCTGCGCGCTGTTCCTGGGCCTGGGCGCCTCGGGTGTGAACATCGACCCCGCCGTCTGGCTGATGCTCTACGGCAACGCCTCCGCGCTGCAGATCGGCCTGTACGTCTGGAACCGTCGGCACAACGTCTCCCCGCACGAGCCGGAGGGCTCCGGCGGTGTGGCCGGCATGGTGATGTCCGCGCTGTCGGCCCCGCTCTACGCGAAGGCGCTGATCGACTCGGTGCTGCGCCGCAAGAGCAAGTTCGTGGTCACCCCGAAGGGCGACTCGGCCAGCCCGGACACCTGGTTCGGCACCTTCCGCTACCACTGGTACTTCATCCTGATCTTCGGCGGCTCCATCGCCGCGGGCCTCGTCCTCGGGCACTCCCACCCGGCGATGGTCATCTGGGCCACCTTCGCCCTGCTCATCACCGCGGCGCCGATGTTCGCCTGGCGCCACGGCATGCGGCAGGACCGGAAGAAGCCCGGCGCGCACGCGGCGGGGCAGCAGCGTGAGAGCGCGACCCCGGCCGACGGCGTGCGGATGCCCCAGCAGCAGCACGCCCCGCACCAGCCGCAGCCCCGGCCCCACTGGGCCGGGTCCCACGGCGCACCGGGCGGATCCGGGGGCCCCGAAGGGCCGGGAGGCCCCGGGGGCGGCACCCCCGGTGACGACCAGACCATGCAGATCGCCCTTGGTGGACTTGGGGGACGTAAGGAATGACTGACCGTGCAGGCCGCCGTCGCGCCCGTCGGATCGCGATAGGCACGGCGGTGGTGCTCGCGCTGGCCGGGATGAACGGGCCGTGGCTGTACCGCTTCGGGACCGAGAAATACCACCAGTACAAGATCAATCAGCCGGAGTACAAGGCCGCGAACGGCAAGTGGGAGATCGTCGAGTTTCCCGAGGAGTACCGGCAGAACACCATCCACGCGGCGCTGCTGCGCACCGGCAAGGTGCTGCTCGTCGCGGGGTCGGGCAACAACCAGGACAACTTCGACGCGAAGAAGTACGACACCCGGATCTGGGACCCGGTCAAGGGGACCGTCAAGAAGGTCCCCACGCCGAACGACCTGTTCTGCACCGGGCACACCCAGCTTGCCAACGGCAACCTGCTGATCGCGGGCGGCACCAAGCGGTACGAGAAGCTCAAGGGCGATGTGAAGAAGGCCGGCGGCCTGATGCTCGTCCACAACGAGAACCCGGACAAGCCGATCACCCTGCCGGCGGGCACGAAGTTCACCGGCAAGGAGAACGGCAAGACCTTCGTCTCGAAGGACCCGGTGCTCGTGCCGCGCGCCGAGAAGAAGTTCGACCCGGAGACGGGCGAGTTCCTCGGCACCACCCCGGGCGTGGGCCGTATCTACGTCGAGGCGCAGAAGGAGGGCGCCGCGTACGAGACCGGCACCCAGGACAACTACCGGGTGCGGGGCCTCAGCGGCGCCGACGCGCGCAACACGTACGGCATCGCCGAGAAGCTCGCCCTGGACAAGAAGGACTTCCAGGGCATCCGGGACGCCTACGAGTTCGACCCGGTCGCCGAGAAGTACATCAAGGTCGACCCGATGAAGGAGGCCCGCTGGTACCCGACGCTCACCACCCTGAGCGACGGGAAGATCCTCAGCGTCTCCGGCCTGGACGACATCGGCCAGCTGGTCCCGGGCAAGAACGAGGTCTACGACCCGGAGACCAAGGAGTGGGAGTACACCGACGAGGTCCGGCAGTTCCCGACGTACCCGGCGCTGTTCCTGATGCAGAACGGCAAGATCTTCTACTCGGGGTCGAACGCGGGGTACGGGCCGGACGACGTCGGGCGCGACCCGGGCGTCTGGGACGTGGAGACCAACAAGTTCAAGAAGATCCCGGGGCTCAGCGACGCGAAGCTGATGGAGACCTCCAACACGGTGCTGCTGCCGCCCGCCCAGGACGAGACGTACATGGTCATCGGCGGCGGCGGGGTGGGCGAGTCCCCGCGGTCCAGTGAGAAGACCCGGATCGTCGACCTGAAGGCCGACGACCCGGCGTTCGTCGACGGGCCGCCGCTGGACAAGGGCACCCGTTACCCGCAGGCGTCGATCCTGCCGAACGACGAGGTGCTGATCTCCGGCGGCTCGGAGGACTACCGCGGCCGCGGCGACTCCAACATCCTCGAGGCGCGGATCTACGACACGGAGAAGAACGAGCTGCGGCGGGTCGCCGACCCGCTGGTGGGCCGCAACTACCACTCGGGCTCGATCCTGCTGCCCGACGGCCGCGTGATGTTCTTCGGCTCGGACTCGCTGTTCGCCGACAAGGCCAACACCAAGCCGGGCACGTTCGAGCAGCGCATCGAGATCTACACCCCGCCGTACCTGTACGGCGACGAGGAGCAGCCCGACCTCTCCGGCGGGCCGCAGACCATCAAGCGCGGCGGGTCCGGGACGTTCACCTCGCGGGACGCGGCGTCGGTCAAGAAGGTCCGGCTGATCCGGCCGAGCGCCACCACCCACGTCACCGACGTGGACCAGCGCTCGATCGCCCTGGACTTCACGACCGACGGCGACAAGGTCACGGTGACCGTGCCGAAGAACAAGAACCTGGTGCAGTCGGGCTGGTACATGCTGTTCGTCACCGACGGCGACGGCACGCCCAGCAAGGCCCAGTGGGTGCAGGTGCCGTAGCGCGCCCGCCGGTACACGAGAAGGGGGCGCCGTGCGATCCGCACGGCGCCCCCTCTCATGTCGTCGCTGCCCGGCCGCTACCGCGTCGACGCGCGCGCCAGGCCCAGGGCGTAGTCCTCCCACCACTCGCCGGCCTTCGGGCCGCCCTTGCACTCGCCGTCCGACTCCCCCGGGCGCTTGATCCACAGATAGGCGTCGACGAGCGGGTCGGCCGTGCGGGTCGTCGGGGTCTCGCCGAGCGCCCGGCCGGGCGGGTTGCACCAGCGCTCGTCCGGATCGCCGCCGGTGTAGGGGCCGTTGCCGTTGCGGCTGGTGTCGACGACGAAGTGCTTTCCGCCGACCTTGGCGGACAGCTCCTTGCCGTAGGCGATGGAGTCCTCGGTGGTGTAGAAGTTCGAGACGTTCACCGCGAAGCCGTCGGCCTGCTCGATCCCGGCCCAGGTCAGCGGCTCGTGGATCTGGTCGGGGTTGCCCCAGCCCGCGTTGCCCGCGTCCAGGTACACCGTGGTGTCCTTCAGGCCCTTCAGCTTGGTGACGGCGCCCTTGAGGAGGTCGTAGCGCTCCTCGTGGTACTCCTGCGGGGTGCAGCCGTCGACCAGGTGCAGCACCGCGTCCGGCTCCAGCACCACCGTCGCCGGACGGTCCCCGATGCCCTCGGCCACCGCGTCGACGAAGTCCCGGTAGGCGTCGCCGTCGGCGGCCCCGCCCTGCGAGTACTGGCCGCAGTCGCGGTGCGGGATGTTGTAGAGGACCAGCACCGCACGGCGGCCGGCCTTGTCGGCGCCCTCGGTGAACTCCCGGGCCTGCTCCTCGGCGTTCTCCGGGTTGATCCACTCCGCGACGGGCTGCTCGGCGATCTTGCGGAGCTGCTGGGCCTCCGTCTTTCTGCCGTCCCCCAGCAGCTCGCCGACCTCGCGCGCCGCGACACCGTCCGGGTTGACCCAGAAGGGGTCCGCCTCCTTCGGCTGCTGCGTGACGACGCCCGCCGAGCCCTCCTTCTCGTCGTCACCCCCGGAGGAACATCCCGCGAGCAGCAGCGCCGCCCCCAGCACCGCTGCGGACGCCCGCCCCCCGGCGAACGCCCCGACCCCCCTGCTGCCGTACATCCAACCCCCCTTGGGTGCACTTGTTCCAAGTGTTCCGAGCCCCAATCCTGGCACACCCCACGGCCCGCCAGGACGGCCGAGTGCCGCTTGTCCACGGCCTGTTACAGCGGGCCGGGGACGGTTCGGCGCCCGCCGTGCCGGGCGTGGCCGGATCCGCGCCCACCTGCGCCGATCACGGGATGCGACCGGTCCGGGACTTGACGTCCGCCGCCCCCTGGGCCGGGCCCGGCTTTCCCTCTGAAGTCGTGTGCGCCGGCCGGCCGGGGCCGCGCCGGTGTTCCCGCGCGCCTTCTCCGGACCTCCCGCGCGTCCCGCCGGGTCATCTCCCGCGGCCCGTGCTGCGCGCGGTCGAGGACCGGCCCGGCCGACGGCCTCCGGGGAGCAGGCCGCCGGCCGGGCCCGGGGCGCCCGCTCCGCTCACGCGTCGGTGTGCGGCGCCGAAGCGTCGGTGAGATACGCGGAGACCACGACGTTGGCCTCGTAGGCGCCGGCCGCGGGGTCGAAGGCGCCGCCGCAGGTGATCAGCCGGAGTTCGGCGCGCCCGTCGTGGCGCGGGCCGTACGCCTCCTGGGCGTCGAAGCCGTCCCGGTCGAGCACGCGGACGTCCTCGACGGTGAACTCGGCGACCGTACCGTCGGTGCGGGCGACCCGGATCTCCTGGCCGGGCTCCAGCGTGTCCAGCCGGTGGAAGACGGCGGGCCGCGTCTCGGTGTCGACGTGCCCCACCATCAGCGCGGCGCCCTCCGCGCCGGGGGCGGTGCCGGCCGCGTACCAGCCGACCTCGCCCGCGCGGTCCAGCGGCGGCGGCTCGGGGCCGCCGCGCTCGTCCAGGCCGCGGGCGACGACCGGGGCGCGCAGGTCCAGGCCGGGGATGTCGAGGGTGAGCGGCTCGGCGGCCTCCAGCGGCCGGTGCACGGTGGGCAGGTCGGTCAGCGGCGGGCGTCCGGCCGCCGCCATGTCGCCGGTGGCGGGCCCGGCCGTCCCGGCGGGCACCTCGGTGAGTCCCTGCCCCCACAGCCACAGTCCGAGCAGCAGCGCCACCCAGACCGCGCCGGCGGGCAGCCGCTTCGTCAGGTCGCGCATGACGCCGGTCACCCTGTCCCCCGCCCGCGCCGCGCCTGACGGCGGGCCGCCCGGTGCACGGTGAGCGCCGCGGTCCCGGCCAGGGCGAGGGCGACCACCGTCTGCGCGGCGCCGGGCCCGTGCCGCTCACGGCCGTCCGCGAAGACCCGCGCGGCGCCGCCGCCCCCGGCGTTCACGGGCGCGACGGGGGACGGATGCGCGGAGGGCTCGGCGCCCGCCGCGGGTGCCTGCTTCCGGACGACCTCGACGGTGCCCTTGTGCTCGGTGCCGTCGCAGGCGACGGTCACCGTGTACGTCCCGGCGGTGAGCGTGGACCGCACCCGCCCGTCGCCCGCGAGGCCGTCGCCGTCGTCGGGGGTGAGGCGGGCGTCGGACACCAGCGCCGGGGACTGCGCGACCGCCTCGCGCGCATCGCACCCGGTCACCCTGAGGGCGATGTCGGCGCCGGGCGCGGGAGCCGCGGGGACCACCGAGACGTCCCCGCCGTCCGCCGCGTACGCCGCGCAGGCCGCCGGGCCGAACGCGGTGACGGTCAGGACACCCGCGCAGAGAGCGAGTCGCCGCTTACCCATCGTGTACCTCCAGACACTCTGGAGGTTCCCCCGCCCGGTCCGGCCCCGCACCCTCTTACGCGCGGCACTGGACCGGTCGGGTGAACGAGGTACGGCGAAACGGCCGTACGACGATCAGACGAGGTCGACGATGTCCGCGATCGAGTCGACGACCTTGCTCGGCCGGTACGGGAAGTTCTCCACCTGCTCCGGCCGGGTCAGCCCGGTCAGCACCAGGAACGTCTTCATGCCGGCCTCGATGCCCGCCAGCACGTCGGTGTCCATCCGGTCGCCGATCATCGCGCTGCTCTCCGAGTGCGCCCCGATGGTGTTCAGCCCGGTGCGCATCATCAGCGGGTTCGGCTTGCCCGCGAAGTAGGGCTGCCGGCCGGTCGCCTTGGTGATGAGCGCGGCCACCGCGCCGGTCGCCGGGAGCGGGCCCTCGGTGGAGGGGCCGGTCTCGTCGGGGTTGGTGCAGATGAACCGGGCCCCGGCGTTGATCAGCCGCACGGCCTTGGTCATCGCCTCGAACGAGTACGTGCGGGTCTCGCCGAGGACCACGTAGTCGGGGTCGTGGTCGGTGAGGATGTAGCCGATGTCGTGCAGCGCGGTGGTCAGGCCGGCCTCGCCGATGACGTACGCGGAGCCGCCGGGCCGCTGGTCGTCGAGGAACTTGGCGGTGGCCAGGGCGGACGTCCAGATGTTCTCGATCGGCACCTCGAGCCCCAGCCGGCGCAGCCGGGCGTGCAGGTCGCGCGGGGTGTATATCGAGTTGTTGGTGAGCACGAGGAAGGGCCGCCCGGACTCGCGCAGCTTCTTGATGAAGGCGTCGGCCCCGGGAATCGGCACCCCTTCGTGGATCAGCACCCCGTCCATGTCGGTGAGCCAGGACTCGATGGGCTTCCTGTCTGCCATGTACACGATCTCCTGCCGTCGTCGGGCCCTGTGGGCCCCAGCCTAAATCGTCCCGGGTGCGGGTCGTCCGTGGCCGGTCGCGCAGTTCCCCGCGCCCCTGAGGGACGCCGCAGGCGCGGGCAGTCGTGCCGCAGGGCGATGGGGGTACCTCCCGCTCGAGCGAAGCCGAGAGTGGGGGAGGGTGGGCGCGACCGCACCCCGCATCGCCGGGTTGCGCAGTCCCCCCCCCCGGCCCGCACCGACACCGCCGTGTCTCAACCCCCGCCCGCGCAGCTACCCGTCCTGCCCGAACACCGGCGCCAGCACCAACTGCGCCGCCCCCTCCGCGACCCGCTCCTCCCCCGACACCAGCCGCACCACCCCGCACTCCTCCCCCGTCCGACGCGCCCGCGCCTCCAGCACGCCCCGCACACCGGAGACGAACACCTCCGGCGCCCCCTCCACCGTCCGCCCGCCCACCAGCACCCGGTCGATGTCCAGCAGCCCCACCAGATTCGCCGCCCCGGTCCCCAGTACCCGCGCCGCCTCCGCCGTCTCCCCCCGGGCCACCGCCGCCAGGCACAGCGCCTCCACGCACCCCCGGTCCCCGCACCCGCACGGCGGCCCGTCCAGCTGCACCACCTGGTGTCCGAACTCCCCCGCGCCGGTCCGCGGCCCCCGGTGCACGCTCCCGCCGATCACCAGCCCGGCCCCCAGCCCCGTACCGAGGTGCAGATAGGCGAAGGACCCGCCCTCGCCCGCGACGGCCAGCCCGAGCGCCACGGCGTTGGTGTCCTTGTCCACCACCACGGGCACACCTCCCAGCCGCGCGGACAACGCGTCCCGCAGCGGGAAGCCGTCCCACTCGGGAAACCCCGTCACCCGGTGCAGCACCCCCCGCCGGTGGTCGAGCGGCCCGGGCAGCGCGACCCCGGCCCCCAGAAGCGAGCCGCCTGCCGGAAGCTCCGCCTCCAGCTCCTCGACCACCGACGCGACCCGCGTCAGCACCGCCTCCGCCCCGGCCCCCAGGTCCAGCGGCGCGTGCCGCCGGGCCACCACCGTGCCGTCGAGATCCGCCAGCACGGCCCGCAACTCGTCCCGGTCGAGATGCACGCCCACCGCGTGCCCCGCCTCCGGGACCAGCCGCAGCACCGTGCGCGGCTTGCCGCCCGTGGACGCCCGGCGCCCGGCCTCCGCCGCGAGGCCCTCCTCGCGCAGCCGGGCGGTTATCTTGCTGACCGCCTGCGGGGTGAGCCCGGTGCGCTCGGCGAGCTCCAGCCGGCTGATGCCCTCCGGCCCGGCCGTGCGCAGCAGGTCCAGCACCAGCGCGGTGTTGTGGCTGCGCAGGGCGAGCAGGTTGGCCCCGCCGCCCGGGCCTCGCATGCCACCGCCGTACGTCCTGTTCACCCGCCCATTGTGTCCCGCCCTTGCACTTTGGCAACAGCGTTGCGAAAGTAGGACGCATGACTGGCATTCCCCTCCGCGTCGGCCTCGTCGGCTACGGCCTCGCGGGCTCCGTGTTCCACGCCCCGCTGATCGCCGCGACCCAGGGCCTCGCGCTCGACACGGTCGTCACCTCGAACCCCGAGCGGCAGGCGCAGGCCCGCGCCGCGTACCCGGACGTACGGGTCGCCGCCTCGGCGGACGAGCTGTGGGCGCGCGCGGGCGAACTGGACCTGATCGTCGTCGCGTCCCCGAACAGGACGCACGTCCCGCTCGCCACCGCCGCCCTGGAGGCCGGTCTGCCGGTCGTCGTGGACAAGCCCGTCGCGGGCACGGCGGCTCAGGCCCGGGCGCTGGCGGAGCTGGCCGAGAAGCGCGGCCTGCTGCTGTCCGTCTTCCAGAACCGCCGCTGGGACAACGACTTCCTCACCCTGCGCCGGCTGATCGCCGACGGCGAGCTGGGCGAGGTCTACCGGTTCGAGTCGCGGTTCGAGCGCTGGCGCCCGCAGCTCAAGGGCGGCTGGCGGGAGTCCGGCGACCCGGCGGAGATCGGCGGCCTGCTGTACGACCTCGGCAGCCATGTCGTCGACCAGGCGCTGGTCCTGTTCGGCCCGGTGACGTCGGTGTACGCGGAGACGGACGTCCGCCGCGAGGGCGCGCGGACCGACGACGACACCTTCCTCGCGCTCACCCACGCGAGCGGGGTCCGCTCCCACCTGTACGTCTCCGCGACCACCGCCCAGCTCGGCCCGCGCTTCCGGGTCCTCGGCTCGAAGGCCGGTTACGTCAAGCACGGCCTGGACCCGCAGGAGGCCGCGCTGCGCGAGGGCTCGCGCCCGGGCACGTCCGGTACCGAGTGGGGTGCCGAGCCCGAGGAGCTGTGGGGCCGTCTCGGCGCCGGGGAGTCCCCGGTGACCGGCGGCGGCAGCCCCGTCCGCACCCTGCCGGGCGACTACCCCGCCTACTACGCGGCCGTGGCGCGGGCGCTGCTCTCCGACGGCCCCAACCCGGTGACCGCGCTGGAGGCCGCCGCGGCGCTCGACATCCTGGAAGCGGCGCGCCGTTCGGCCGCCGAGAAGGTGACGGTGACCCTGTGACCACCACCCCGAAGCCGGAACTCACCCCGACCGTGGAGGAGCTGGAGGCGCAGGAACGCCGCCTGGTCTTCCGCCGGTTCACGCACGACGACGCGTGGGCGCTGGGCTCGCTGCTGGTGGAGCTGGCGCGCGAGCGGCAGGCGCCGGTCGCGATCGACATCCACCGCGCGGGCCAGCAGCTGTTCCACGCCGCGCTGCCGGGCTCCACGCCCGACAACGACGCGTGGATCGCCCGCAAGCGCCGGGTGGTGGAGCGCTACGGCTCCGCGTCCTACCTGGTGGGCGCGCGGTTCCGGGCGAAGGGCACGACGTTCGAGGAGTCGTCCCGCCTCGACCCGGACACCTACGCGGCCCACGGCGGCTCCTTCCCGGTCACCGTCGAGGGCGTGGGCGTCGTCGGCGCGGTGACGGTCTCGGGCCTGCCCCAGCTCCAGGACCACCGGCTGGTGGTGGAGGCGCTGGAGCACTTCTTGTCACGGGCGTAGCCCGGGTCATGTGACGAGGAGGAGGACGAGGACGACGAGGGCCGCGGCCGCCGCCAGCACCGCTGCGGTGTTCCGGCGGCCCTCGTCCGACATGGCCGGCCGCACCGTGAGGCGGCCGGACACGTTCCTGAAGACGTAGTACTCCCTGTTGCCGCTGCCCTTGGGTCGCGCCCTGACGACGGTGAGCCGTCTGATGACGACGGTGCGGTCCTGCTCCCCCTTCACCGGGTCCAGGTGCTGTTCGACGAGCGAGCGGTGCGGGAGGGAGAGGTCGTCGGGGAGCGGGTCCCCGGGGCCGAGCCGGTTCTCGTGCCACGACCCGGCGTGCAGCTGTGACGTCACCCGCTTCGGCGGACGGTGCGGCCACGGCACCTTCTCGGTCTCCGAGGTCCAGGTGATCCGTCCGGCGGTCCAGGAGGTCAGCTCACCGCGGCCACCGCACGTCCTGCACCTGACGGTCCCCTTGGAGGTGCAGGTCGTGCACGGAACGCGCCCCCGTCCCTGGCACGTCTGGCATCTGACCTTCCCCCAGCCCTGGCAGCCGCCGCACGCGCTGTCGGGTGTGCCGCAGGCCGCGCATGTCACCCGCTCCTCGGGGCGCACCGGCCTGCGCGCCTTGGGCGGGCGGGCCGTACGGCCGGGCTTGCCGCCGTGCGCGAGGTACTGCGTGCACGGGGAGACCCCGGCGCACACGGGGCAGGGCCGGGCGGGCTCGCACGGACGGTATGTCATGCCGTCGCAGGCGGGACACTGCCGGAGGCCGTTCCCGCAGGCGCAGGCACGCTTGCTCACCGTGTCCCGCTTGACCAGGTCGAGCGGCTCGCCGCGCCGCACGTCCCGCGGGTCGACCTCGTACTCGTCCAGCACGTCGTAGACCGGCCGTTCGGCGAGGCCGGGGTCGCCGGGCTCGTCACGGGTCGTCTCGGTGCGCGTCTCGACGCGCCGGATGACCGAGGCGTCGAGCAGGTGCAGCCGGTCGAGGTGGAAGTACGCGGACGTCCGAGCCCCCCATCTCCCCCGGCGGCGAGCCAGGCGCGCGTCCAGCTCCGCCCGCACCTCGTCCTCGGACGGATCCTCGGCCACCGTCACGCAGCTCACTCCCCCCGGGTCGCGCGCCGCCCCGCCCCTCGGCGGGCGTGGACCGGCGTCGGGCGGACCCAGTGTGGCGGGGCGGGGCCCGACGGGGAAGGGCGCGTACGACGGCCCCGCGGGGGAGCGCGGGAAACCCGCGCTCCCCCGCCGTGGCTACGCCTGTGCCAGCACCTGCCGTTGCCGTCCCAGCCCCGTGACCTCCAGCTCCACCACGTCCCCTGCCCGCAGGTACGGCTTCGGTTCGGGGTGGCCCATCGCCACCCCGGCCGGGGTGCCGGTGTTGACGACGTCGCCCGGGTACAGGGTCATGAACCGGCTGACGTAGCGGACGACCTCGCCGACCGGGAAGATCTGCTCCGCCGTCGTGCCGTCCTGCTTCAGCTCGCCGTTGACCCACAGCCGCAGGGACAGGTTCTGCGGGTCGGGCACCTCGTCTGCGGTGACCAGCCAGGGTCCGAGCGGGTTGAACGTCTCGCAGTTCTTGCCCTTGTCCCAGGTGCCGCCGCGCTCGGTCTGGAACTCCCGCTCGGAGACGTCGTGGGCGACGGCGTACCCGGCGACGTGCGCGAGTCCTTCCTCCGCCGACTCCAGGTACCGCGCGGTCCGCCCGATCACGACGGCCAGTTCGACCTCCCAGTCGGTCTTCACCGACCCGCGCGGGATCAGCACGGTGTCGTCGGGGCCGACGACGGTGTCCGGGGCCTTGAAGAAGATCACCGGCTCGGCGGGCGGCTCGGCGCCGGTCTCGCGGGCGTGGTCGTGGCAGTTCAGCCCGATGCACACGATCTTGCCGATCCGCGCGAGCGGCGGCCCGGTGCGCAGCCCCGTCGCGTCCAGCGCGGGCAGGTCGCCGGCGGCGGCCGCGCTCCTGATCCGGCCGAGGGCGTCCTCGTCGGCGAGGAGCGTCCCGTCGATGTCCGCGACGAGTCCGGACAGGTCCCGCAGGGTCCCGTCGGGGTCGAGCAGCGCGGGCCGTTCCCGTCCCGCCGTACCGACGCGCAGCAGCTTCATGGTCGTGTCTCCCTCGCTCGCGGGCGCCCGCCCGACGGGGACGACCGGTGCGGCGGGCGCGGCCGTCGGAGGACCGGCCGATCCTCCAGGCCGGGCCCTCCACTCCGCAAGACCCGGTTCACGTACTGGACCGCGCCCGCCGCACACCTCACCGGTACAGCACGGACCGCTCGATCACGCTCCACGTCGTGGAGGTGACCACGTACAGCGCGGCGGCGAGGGGCACGACGGCGACGGTGACCAGGGTGAGGAAGGACATGAACGGCATCACCTTCATGACCCCGCCCATGGCGGCGGCGCCCGGCACCTGCGGGTCCGCGCCCGCCGTGCCCGCGAGCGCCGCCGACGCCTCGGTCATCCGGCGGGAGAGCCGGTAGCTGACGTACGCGACGACCGTGACGACGGCGAACAGGCCGAGGTACACCAGGCCGGCCCCGCCGAACACGCCGCCGTCGCCGAGGGCGTCCGCCCACCGGCCGCCGAGGGGCGCGTCGAGGAGTTGGTGGGTGAGCAGCGTGTTGGGCTCGCCGCCGATCGTGCCGCTGGAGAAGAGGTGGTAGAGCAGGAAGAACGCGGGGAGCTGGAGCAGGCTGGGCAGGCAGCCGGACAGCGGGGACACCTTCTCCTCGGCGTGCAGTTCCAGCACGGCCTTCTGGAGCTTCTCGGGGTTCTTGCCGTGCTTGCGGCGCAGTTCGGCGATGCGCGGCTGGAGCGCGGCGCGCGCCTTCTGCCCGCGTGCGGCGGCCCGGGAGAGCGGGTGGACGAGGAGGCGTACGAGGGCCGTGAACGCGATGATCGCGGCGGCCGCGGCGGACAGGCCGAACAGGGGGCGGAGCAGGTCGGCGAGCTGCTCGACCAGGGTGGCGAAGACAGACAAGGGTGAGCCCTCCGGGGGTCTCGTCGTGCCGGGGGTCCCGGCGCGGCGGACGGCCGGGACGGGACGGGGAAGGTCGGCATGACGACCCGCGCGCGGGGCGGGCGGAAGGATCGCGGAGAGAAACGTCCCGCGAGATGCCCTACGCGGCGGTCGCCGGGAGGGCGTGACCGGGCGCTCGGGGACGGGTGCGCCCCTTGGCGTCGGGATCCCGCTGGGGCAGGAAGGCGGTGCGCCGGGCGCGGTCGCGCAGGGCCGTCCGCACCCGGGTGGGCGGCACGGCGGGCGCGCTGCGGGCGGCGACCACGGAGCAGAGGCTGAGGGCGGCGCCGGCCGCGGCGGTCGCGGCGAGCGTGACGTGGACCAGGGCGAGGCCGCCGTCGGGGGCCGGGCTCAGCAGCAGGGCGATCTGGAGCAGCGGGAAGAGCACGGCGAGGAGGGTGCGCGCGGAACGCGTGGCCGGCTGTCCGGCGGGCGCGTGCCGCGTGGTGAACCCTGACATGGGCCGTGTCTCCCCTCTCTCCGTCTCGTGGTGCGTCGTGCACCGCATTGTGCCAGGCCCCTCTGTCGGCGCGGCGTGAGCCGGGCGGTCAGGCGGGGTCGGTCTCCACGGGCCGCAGCAGCCGCTTGGGCTTGAGCAGCGCCCGGCTGACCGGGTCGGCCGGGTCCCGGCTGAGATCCGGTCCCGGCACCACTTCGACGTCCCCGACGGCCACGACGGTTCCGCAGGACGGGCAGTCGCTGTACGGGCCGAGCTCGGTGCCGCAGTCGGCGTGCCGGAAGATCCGCAGCCGCCGCTGGGTGAGGTGCTCGCGGCCCCACAGCCCGAGGGCGCGCAGGGTGGGCCACAGGGCGATGCCGCGGTCGGTGAGGACGTACTCGTCGCGGGGCGGGGACTCCTGGTAGCGGCGCTTCTCCAGGATGCCCTGGGCGGTGAGCGTCTGGAGCCGGGAGGCGAGGACCGCGCGCGGGATGCCGAGGTGGACGAGGAAGTCGTTGTAGCGGCGCACGCCGTAGAACGCGTCGCGGATGACGAGCAGCGTCCAGCGTTCGCCGATGACCTCCAGGGCGCTCGCGATGGAGCACTCCTGTGTCGCGTAGTCCTTGCCCAGTGCCATGCCGTCCACTGTAACCACATTTCCCCTTGTTGGTTCAATGACCGAACCGACTGGTGCTACGGTGGCCGGGTCCGGGTGAGTTCATTAGGCGAACCCACTCTCCCCCGACTCCTCACCCAGCCCCTCCCCGATCCCGCAGAGGACCCCGACGACATGACCGCCACCCCCGCCTCCGCCGCACCGGCGCAGGCCGCCACCGCGCGCGCCGCCGGCCCCGCATCGTCACCGCGCCCCGGCGCCACCCTGGCCCTGACCAGCGCCGCCACGGCCGTGGCGCTGATGACGTACACCGCCCCGATCGTCACGCTGCCCGCGACCGCGGCCGCCCTGCACACCCCGCTGTCCGCCCAGGCGTGGCTGCTCAACGGCACCCCGCTCGGGCTCGCCGCGCTGCTCCTGGTGGCCGGCAGCCTCGCCGACGACTACGGCCGCCGCCGGATCTTCGTCTGGGGCACCCTGGCGCTCGGCGTCACCACGGCCCTCGGGGCCCTCGCCACCGGCACCTGGCTGTTCACCCTGGCCCGGATCGCACAGGGCGCGGCCAGCGCGGCCCTGCTGGCCAGCAGTCTCGGCCTGATCGTGCACGCCTTCCCCACGGCCGCCGGACGGCTGCGCGCGACGGGGGTGTGGGGCGCGTTCGTCACCGGAGGCATCGCGGTGGGCCCGCTGCTCGCCGCCGGGATACCCAACTGGCGGACGGTCTACGGCGTTCTCGGCGCCGCCGCCCTGCTGATCGCCCTCCTCGGCACCCGCGCGCTCACCGAGTCGCGGTCCCCGCGCGGCGGCCGGCCCGACTTCGCCGGGGCCGCGACCTTCGGACTCGCGCTGGTCTCCCTGGTGGCGGCCCTCACGCTGGGCCGGGACGGCTGGCTGCGGGCGCCGGTGTGGCTGCTGCTCGGCGCGACCGTCGTCCTCCTCGCCGGGTTCACCCTGGTGGAGCGGCGCACGGCGACCCCGATGATCGACCTGTCCCTGCTCCGCCACCGCGGCTTCCTCGCGTCCTCCGTCGGCGGCCTGTTCACGGGACTGTCGGTGATCGGCCTGTTCAGCTTCCTGCCGGCGGTGCTCCAGCGGGTGCTCGGGATGTCCGCGATGGACACGGCGCTGCTGTCGCTGCTGTGGGCGGGTCTCGCCTTCGCCGTCGCGCTGCAGGCCCGCCGCCTGGCCGGCCGTATCCCGACGCGCGTCCAGCTCGCCCTCGCCTTCGCCCTGCACGCCGTCGGCGTGATCACCATGCTCGGCGCGGTCGACGCGGGCTCCACGGCCCGGTTCGTCCCCGGCATGATGATCGCCGGTGTCGGCAGCGGTCTGCTCAACGCGGCGCTGCCGCTGCTCGCCGTCGAGTCGGTCCCGGCCGCGCGGGCCGCGATGGGCTCCGGCGCGCAGCAGACCCTGCGTTACATCGGCTCGTGCGCCGGCGTCTCCCTCACCATCGCCGTGGCGACGTCGTCGAGCGGCGGCCCGGCCCGCGGCACGGACGTCGCGATGGTGGTGTCCGCGGTGCTGGCGCTGGTCGCGGCGGTGGCGGTGCTGGCGCTGCGGGAACGGTCGTAGGACCGGGACGAGTCGGCCGTGGACCGGCCCCGGAGGGCCTTCAGGCCCTCACTTCTGTCACCTGCCGGCAGTACGGTGTCCCCCATGCGCCCCGACACGCCTGCCGAAAACGTCGACCACATCAACGAGGCCGCCCGTCTGGAGCGGACCGCCGACCGCTACCCCGAGGACGCCGAGGCCCTGCTGCTGCGGGCCGCAGCGCACCGGGAGCTGGCCGGCGACCGCCCGGCCGCGACGGCGCTCTACGACCGCCTGCTGACCTCGGGCGCGGACCTGGACAACCCGCACCTGGTCCGCGCCCTGAAGGCCTCCAACCTGTGGGAGTACGGCCACGAGGCGGAGGCCCGCGCGATCATCGCCGGCATCCGCACGGCGTCCCCGCGCGACCCCGCCGCCTGGGTGATCGTCGCGGAGGCGCTGGAGGCGCACGACGAACTGGAGCAGGCGCACGAGACGTTCACCGAGGCGGTGCGTCTGCTGCTGTCCGGCGTGAGCGAGCCGCCGCGCGCCACGCACCCGCTGCTCCTCGGCCGCCACCGGGTGCGCAGGATGCTGGGCGCGGCGCACGACGAGTGGGACGCGCTCGCCGACTCCGTGCACACGCACATCATCGGCCTGGACGAGCTGCACGACCCCAAGCGCGTGTGGTCGCTGGGCTCGGAGAACCCGGAGGAGCTGGAGGCGGAGATCCTGCGGCTGCGCGCCGAGCTGGGCGCGTACCGGGAGGCGTTGTCCCGCCCGTTCCCGGTGGCGGTGCTGCACTGGCCGGCCGGCGAACTGGCGGAGCTGACGGAGGCGTACCCGGACCTCGCGGAGGAGTACCCGTCCTACGAGGCGCACCTGGGGACGATAGAGGCGGCCCTGCGCGAACTGGCCGCCTCCGGCACGCCGAACCTGGGCATCGTGCGGGGCACGGTCCCGTCGTACGAGGCGTTCGCCGCGTCGGAGTCGGCGTCCCCGTCCGACGCCTCACTTCTCCCCCAGTACGCGACGACGCTCGCGGCGCGGGGGCGTGCGGTGGCGTGGCCGCCGGAGCGGTCGGAGGCGTGCTGGTGCGGGTCGGGGCGGGCGTACGGGGAGTGCCACGGGGCGTAGACGCTTGCGTCACCGACGCGCGCGCAGGGGTGCGCCCGGCCACCGGTTCGTCCGGCGGCCGGGCGCGCTCGCTGTTGCCGGTGTCGCCACCGGCTCCGGTGTCGGTACCGACTCCGGTGTCGCTACCGGCTCACTTGGCCAGGAAGGCGAGCAGGGCGTCGGTGACCTCCTGGGCGTGAGTCCACAGCAGGCCGTGCGGGGCGCCCTCGACGACGACGTACTCGGCCTGGGGCAGGGCCCGGTGGAAGGGCTCGCCGGTGGCCTCGATGGGCAGGATCCGGTCGGCGGTGCCGTGCAGGATCAGCGCCGGGACGTCGATCTTGGCCACGTCGGCGCGGAAGTCGGTGGTCCAGGTGGCGACGGCGGCGATGGAGGCGTAGGCGGACGACCCGGCGGCCACGTTCCAGCTGTTGCGCAGGGCCTCCTCGCTGATGCGGGTGCCGAGGTTCTCGTCCAGGTTGTAGAAGTCCTGGTAGAACCCGGTGAAGTAGGCGTACCGGTCCGCGATGACGGCCTTCTCGATCCCCTCGAAGACGGCGCCGTCGACGCCCGTGGGGTTGTCGTCCGTCTTGAGCAGATACGGCTCGAGCGAGGCGAGGAAGGCGGCCTTCGCGACGCGCTCCGACCCGTAGGTGCCGAGGTAGCGGCCGACCTCGCCGGTGCCCATGGAAAACCCGACGAGGACCGCGTCGCGCAGGTCCAGGGTCTCCATGACGGTGTTCAGGTCGGCAGCGAAGGTGTCGTAGTCGTACCCGGTGGTCGGCTGGCTGGACTGCCCGAACCCGCGCCGGTCGTAGGTGATGACCCGGTACCCGGCGGCGAGCAGGGCGGCGGTCTGCTTCTCCCAGGAGTGACCGTCGAGCGGGTACCCGTGGATCAACACGACCGGCTGCCCGGTGCCGTGGTCCTCGTAGTACAGGTCGATGGTGGTGCTGTTCTCCTGGCCGACGGTGATGAACGGCATGGTGTGGGCCCCTCTGTGAGGTGTGGGGTGCGGTGAGCACTGATGAAGAAGATAGCGCGCCCTTTGATTGTGTGCAACTGGATTGCACACAACCTATCTAGACGTGGTGGACTGTGACCCGAGGGGTTTCTGGCGCGGGGCGGTTCACTACCGCCAGTAGACCGGGTCGGAGGCGGCCACGGCGGTGCGCAACAGGTCGCGGACCAGGTCGAGGTCGACGCTGTCGGGCCTGACAGAAGCGGCCTTACCCGTGCACTGGCCGACCGGCTGCTGCGCGAGGGCGTCCCGGACGTCGCCGCGCATGAGGGAGGAAGAGACGCACTGCTTCTGGCTCACGTAGGTGGCGTCAGCGCCTCCATCCCGCTCGTACGCGGGCATCCCGTACGCCATGACCTTCGTGAAGCCCTTACAGGCACGTCAGGATGCTCTCTGCGGTCGGGAGGCTCCGCAAGGTAACCATCGACGTCGGTCGAACTGCTGCTTTGCGTGACCATCTCTGACACATGTGAACCTTCGAGGTAATAACGGCAGACGCATGAGTGAAAGATAGACACAAAGCCTGCAGAACCTCATAAGATGCAAGGTCAGTAGCCAACGAAAGGTAGCACAGAGTGAGCCACGCGGGCGGAGACGCAAATATGGCTTCAACATCCGACGAAGAAGCCGAGCAGACGGTAATCCTCGATCCCGAACAGGATGAGGACGAGGATGACGTTAACGTTTTAGTTGACATTGAGGTTGAGGTCGGCCCCCCCTCGGCAGAGGAGGCGCTCCGCTACTTCGGAGTTGACTTCGACGTTGACGGCCTAGTACGCAGGTTCAAGCAAAAGGAAATCATCGTCCCGCGGTTCGACCCAGAGGAACCCGAGAATTCAGGTACCGGTTACGCCGGATTCCAGAGGAACTTCGTTTGGAAGAAGCGGCAAATGGATCGATTCGTCGAATCCATCCTTCTGGGTTATCCGGTTCCGGGAATTTTCCTCGTTGAACTTCCGAATCGTCGATATATCGTACTTGATGGACAGCAGCGACTCACCACACTGCGGGACTTCTTCAATGGTACTTACGAGGCGAAGAACGGGGAGCGCCCCTTCGCTCTCGACTACGCCGCTCCACCCTTTCAGGGGCAAACCTATGCCACCCTCCAGCCCGCAGACCGCCGCCTCCTGAATAACGCTTTGATTCAGGCCACGGTCGCCCTTCCTATCGGAGAAAACGGGAAGCTTGCCGTATATACATTGTTCGAGAGGATTAACAGCGGCGGGACTAAACTAAACGAACAGCAGATTAGAGTCGCCATCTTCCCGGGAAGCGCCACGCAACTTGTGCGCCGCCTAAATCGGGATTCGAATTGGCGCCAACTGTTCGGAAATGTACATAGAGACCTTAAGGACCAGGAACTAATTCTCCGCTACCTGGCACTTAAGCGAGTGGCCGCTGAAGAAACTGACCCCAAGGGTGAACCCGTTCAGTACAGAGCCCCTATGGCCACGTTCATGAGCCAGTACCTCAGCGACAACGAGGACATGAGCGAAGAAAAGATCGAAGAGGAGGAGCGCGATTTCGCCGCTGCCTGTCGTCTCCTTGTGGAGGCCGTGGGGGCGAACGCGCTGAAGCGAAATCGGACCATCAATGCAGCGCGAGCCGATTCGGTTCTAGTCGGCCTCTCTCTCGCCGTCCGGGAGGACCCGACCATCAATGCACTCAAGGTTCGCTCAGCCATGGCTGAGCTAGAGGCGAATAATGATTATGTAGAGAAGACACAAAAGAGCACGTCCCACAAACTAAGCGTAACAGGGCGGCTGAGTGCCGCAATGTCTGCGTTCACGGGACGCCAATGATAACGACCAGATCTGTCGCCCGTCTCGAGATCCATCGCATGAAGTCGGCGCTGGACGCTACGTACGATCGATATCGAAGATCACTCTTAGAGGTGCCGCTTGACCTGCAACAGGACTTGCATCTCTACATGTGTATCCGCTTGTCAGGCTACCTTGAGCAGTTGATGTACCAAGCGATCTGCGGATATATCTCAGATGCTTCTGGCGGAGCCGCGAGAGCGTTTGCTCTGTCATGGTTCAGGAACGCCCCTAATCTTGGCCCTAGCGCACTCGAAAGCCTCATTGAGCGATTCGGCGAGGACTGGCGAAATGACCTGAGTGAATTTCTCAATAAAGACAATAATCGCGGCTCTCTGGGAACATTAATAAAGATCAGGAATGACACTGCGCACGGCAAGAGTTACGGTGGCGCTCTGGCCAACGTCGCCTCATATAAGAAATTAGTTGATGACATTCATGACTGGGTTCATCAACGGATGATCGACGATTGAGCAGGCGCCGACCTCGATGCAGTCCTGTAACCTGCCGCCACAGTACTTCACGTGGGTACCGAACCCGATTTCTTGAGGCGGATCCTGTCGTTGCGCCGCGTACGCAACACATGCAGGACCCGCTACGGTTTCGCAGCCACGATGCCCGCAGTGCGCCGACAACGCCTCCCAGCGGTTAGCTCCAAAACGAACAGGACGGACATTGCTACCCTTCGACGAAAACGTCACTGCCCAATCAGCGGCCCGCATTGCGATGCAGGAGGCGCTGGAGCGGGACGTAGAGGCAAAGCAGGTAGCCGAGCACGTTCGCTTTCTCGACCCAGACGGAAAGAGGTTCGCCGGCGTCCTCCGCGACACCATCGACCAACTGCTGAACGGCGAAGTGACGGGAAGATACGCCTGGAATCAGCTGTTCAAAACGGAGAAGACTCACGCAGGCACGCTCGTTGAGATCAACTTGCAGCGCGAGTTCAGATTCGACGACGGTGGTGATGTGGGCAGGGTTGACGATAAGCACCCCATGGACTACCGCATCCTTGACATCGACGTGGACTGCAAGTTTTCTCAGACCTTCGGCGGATGGATGATCCCTCCGGAGGCCATGGGGCACCTCTGCCTTCTGGTGTGGGCGGATGACAGCAAGAGCAAGTGGAGTGCTGGAATACTCCGGGTGCGGAGAGAATGGCTCAACAGCGGCAGCAACCGCGACAAGAAGCTGACGCTGAAGGCGGAGCACCGGGACGATGCGGTGCACTGGATCTGGCGAGACGCGGAGCTTCCTGAGAACGTTCTGCTGCATCTGCCAGAATCCACACGCTCCGCTATTCTCAGCGAAAAGTCCGGCCAGAAACGTGTCATCGAACTGTTCCGCAGGGTTCAGAACCGCCGCATCGGACGGGGAACGGTCCGGACGGCTGCACAGCAGCTCGACTACATGGCCCGGCTGCGAGAGGGTAAGGGCCGAGCACGAACAGTTCTCCGCCGAGATGGCATCGTCATAGTCGGCCCGTACAGCAAGCACCGTGAGATCGCCAGGAAGATCGGAGCCGTGGTCCCCCAGCGAGGTGAGTTCGTCAGCTTTCGGGTGGCCGAGGCCATGCCGCATCATGGCGACCGTCCACGTGTTGAACTGGAGGGACGTGAATGGGTCCTCGCGGATCCAGGCGACCCCGTGATCACAGCACCTCGTCTGCCCAAGGTCGTCGGTGAAGAAGAAGCCTGATCAGGAAAGCACTGACCGGGACACCGCTGCTGCCGTGACGGTCAGCAAGGAGGTCTGGGTGCCGCCCGCCGGCTCCTGGGCCTCCTCAGCGGCCCGTCGGCGCAATATGCAGGCCATCCGCAGCCGGGACACCACACCCGAGAAGCTGATCAGGCGGCTGGTCCACGCCCAGGGCCTGCGCTACCGCGTGGCGGCGAGGCCGCTGCCTGACCTTCGCCGGACGGCTGACATGGTCTTCCGTCCGGCGAAGGTGGCGGTCTTCATCGACGGCTGCTACTGGCACGGATGCCCTGAGCACTACGTCCCGCCGAAGACCAACGAGGGCTACTGGTCAGACAAGGTCGCCCGGAACGTAGCCCGTGACCGGGACACCGACCAGCGTCTGACAGAGGCGGGATGGACGGTGCTCCGGTTCTGGGAGCACGAGGCGTCGGAGGAGTGCGCCGCACGCATCGCTGCCGAGGTGGAGAAGCACCGCAATCAAGGCAAGCAGGCGAAGCCTAAGCAGACTTAGCCTCGGAGCGGTCACGCTCCTGTGCTGCCCTGAGCACATCGGCGATCGACTCCCCCACGGCCTTGGCTACGGGCGGCGGGAATGCGTTACCGACCTGCCGGTATTGCGCCGTCTTCCCGCCGAAGAAGTCCCACTCCACCGGGAAACCCTGGACGAGGGCTGCCTGCCGCACCGTAAGCATCGGGCCGTCCGGGCGGAAGAGATCACGGTCTTCGGTCTGCTTCTTCTCGCAGGTCTCGATATCGTTGGCGACACCCATGCCGGAGATACCGAGCTGGCGCCAGGCCGCCTTCGCGCGACTCGGCCCCAGGTCTGCGCCGCCGTGCTTCTTGGATCCGCCTACAAGAGTCGGGGCGATCCCGCCGCCCTTGCCCTTCAGCTCGGCGTCTCGTTCCTGCGCCTTGCGGAGCCAGTTCTCGTAAGCATCACGGGCCCGCTGTGCGTGGATTCCTTCGAAATACCGCGAGTACCGCTCCAGCATCGAAGGCTGGAGTTTTGCAGCCACACTCACCGGTTCCTCGTGGGTGGGGGTTGGCCACTCGTACTTCAAGTCCTTGATGACGTCGTCACGGAAGGCAACGAGGATGGCGCGCGGTCTGAGCTGCGGCACGCCGAAGTCGCTGGCTTCGAGGACTCCCCACTTCGCGACCGTGTAGCCAAGACCTGGGTCCTTGGCCATCTGGCCGTCGTCACCTCGGTACTCGCCGCCCTGCAGCCGGGCCGTAATCCAGTCCCGGTAGTCCGAGAACTTGGGGTCCATGATCCCGCGTACATTTTCAATCATGACGGCACGAGGCCTGAGAATGTCCACCAGCTCGAGCATGCGCGGGAAAAGATCCCGCTCATCATCCTTGCCGAGCTGCTTGCCGGCGTGAGAGAAGGGCGGGCAAGGCACGCCACCAGCCAGCAGATCGAGGCCTCGCATCCGCAGCAGCTCAGCGCTCTTCTTGATGTCCCGGTAAGGGTCGAACTCTTTGACGTCTGCGGACAGAACGTCGCAGTGCTCCCGCTCCCAGGCCCATACCTCATGATCTTCGATGTTCAGCTTGAGTGTCTCGACCGCATGTGCGTCGATCTCGACCAAGGCCAGATGTCCGAAGCCCGCCTGATGGAGACCGATGGCCTGACCTCCAGCCCCAGCGCAGATCTCGATCGAAGTGAGCTGAGGCTCCATCGGCGTCGCCCGGACGCCGTGAGCTTCCTTCATGTGGGTCATGCCCCCTCCTTACAGCCGTGCAGCGGCAGACACATCTTGCGATCCACCATCACTGAGGGTGACAGACCCCACTGACAACGAGACCTGACCAAGTGTGCAGCACGCCTCGCAGTCCCCAGAACGCACCCTCCGCCACGCCGAACACTCATACGATATTGCCTATGCGGATACCTGCCTGGACCGAGGATGAACTTGTGCTCGCAGGGGCCCTGGTGGTGAAGAACGGCTGGCGTGAGCTGCGGACCGGAGACCCCGAAGTCCATGAGCTGTCTGATCTGCTCCGCTCGCTGCCACTCCACACCCCAGAGGCCCGCAGCCTTCCCAGCTTCCGGTCGCCGGACAGCGTGAGCCGCAAGACGACGGACTTCATGACCAACCACCCGTCCTACGCCGGCAAGGCCACACGGTGCGGGAAGCCCACCCTGCTGATGATCCAGGCCTTCAACGAGCGGGAGGCGGACATGTGTCTCGCTGCGGAAACCATCAGGGAGGCCATTGGCTCCGGCGAGCTGTACCACATCCGGCCGCAGGACGACGAAGTGGACGAGACAGGCACGTCGGCGATCGAAGGCCGCCTTCTCGTCCGGCGGGCGCTCGCACGTGAGCGTGACCCCAAGCTGCGCGCCCGCAAGATCGGACATGTGCGACGTCAAGGACTCCCTTTGCGTTGTGAGGTCTGCGCCTTCGACTTCGCCCAAGCGTACGGAGACCTCGGGGAGGATTACATCGAGGTCCATCACATCACTCCTCTTCATGTCTCCGGAGTCAGGGAGACGAAGCTGGACGACCTCGCATGCCTGTGCGCTAACTGCCATCGCATGTGTCACAGAATCCGCCCGGGAGAATCCTGGCGTACGCCAGACGCGCTTCGTGAGCTGATGCGGAAGCCCGCCGAGAGAGTCGTCCACTAAGCCGCGTCCGCCTCAGCCTCGTAGTGCATCTGCGCCCGGTCCAGCACGTCATCCGGATCCAGTCCGCGCGCGCTGGTCCAGTGCAGCAGGTCGGCGATCAGCTCCACGGCTGATTCCGCCAGGACGGCGTCGCACCGGCCCTGCGGAAGCGTTCCGCTGCGCGCCCGGTAGGTCTCCAGCGCGTCGGCGGCCCGCTCCATGCGGAGGCAGCCGGCGTCCTGGCCGAGCTCGATCTCGCACCAGACCGCCTTGCCCATGGCCGTGGCCACCGTTCCCCAGTCCACGGCCATCGCAGCCAGCATGTGCAGGCCTCGGCCGCATTCCGCGTCACAGTCGGCGGCACGCAGCGAGGGCGGCGAGCTGGCCTTGTCATGCATCTCGACGCGCAGCCGCTCAAGCTTCCGCTCAAGAATGAGCGTCGCCGCGGAGCCCTCGCCGACGTGCTTGATGACATTCGTCGCCAGCTCCGTCACGATGAGCTGTGCCGCGTCAGCGGCCGTCGGCACGCCCCACTGGCTCAGCTGGGTAGCCGCCGCTCTCCGCAGCAGACGCACTTCACTGGGCAGCGCTTCGAAAGGCAGCACGCAACGGCGCTGCACGTCCTCCGTGTAGATCCCGGACACGGCGATTCTCCCTCCCACGCCACTTTCCGAATGCGCATCGTGGCCGACCGGACGCGCTGGGTGGCGGTGCGCTATCGAGAATGGCACAGAGAACTCTCACCATGTAACTTCTCACGAACCTCGATCGGGTGAATCCGTGTGTGGCGCAAGCCCGGCCTCCCTAGCCTGTTCTCGCCCCGAACGGCCGCCTGGCCTACGCCTCAGAGGAGTCCCATGTCCGTAAGGACCACAACCCGCCGCCGCCAACTGGGCTCAACCCTGCGCAAGTTGCGTGCTCGCAGCGGCATGACGCTCGAGGAGGCCGGAAGGCTGGTCGGCGTGTCAAAGGCGACGGTCAGCCGTTACGAGACGCAGGCAGGGCCGGTGAAGTGGATCGTCGTCGACGCCCTGTGCCGTGAGTACGGCGCGACGGACGCCGAGCGGGAGGCCGTCGTCAGGCTGGCCAAGGACGCCAAGCAGCAGGGCTGGTGGAGTTCCTTCGCCGACTCCATCCCGGAGAGCATGAACCTGCTGCTCACGCTGGAGGACGAGGCTGTACGGGAGGATCACTTCTCCTGTGTGTACGTCCCTGGCCTCCTGCAGACCCGCGCGTACAGCACCGCACTCCAGAGGGCGAACGAGATCCCGCTGGCGCCGGCGGAGATCGAGCGGCTCGTCGACATCCGCATGAAGCGACAGGAGATCCTCACCCGTCCCAGCCCGCCGCGGTTGTGGGCGATTCTCGACGAGTCCGTCATCCGCCGGGTCGTCGGATCACCGGAGACGATGAAGGAACAGCTGGAGCGGCTGCTGGAGGCGAACGAGTCCCCTCACATCACGCTTCAGGTGCTGCCGTTCTCCAAGGGCGCCCACTCCGCCGCGCTCGGCAGTTTCGTCATCCTCGGCGGCTCCGAGTCGGCCCTCGACGTCGTGTACGTCGACTTCCACACCGGCTCGCTCTTCCTTGAGAAGGAGGAAGAACTCCACCGATACAGGCTTGCGTTCGAGTACCTCCGCGCACAAGCGTTGGACATGGAGGCGTCGTCTTCCCTGATCCAGCGCGTCTACGAGGAGCTGTGAATGCCAGTCGACCAGCCATCCGCCCACAAGCCGAAGTGGTTCAAGTCGTCCTACAGCGGCGGCAACGCGACGGAGTGCCTGGAAGCGGCTTACACGCCGAACGGTGTGCTCATAAGAGACTCGAAGCGGTCGTCAGGGCCGCGCCTTGAACTGTCCCGCGAAGCCTGGGCGCACTTCATAGCGGGCGTGCCCGCGCGGTGACCGCGTCACGGTGCCGCGCAGGCGAGGTGTGACTTCCGGCAGCGTCAGGGCTGACGGCGCTGCAGTCCCGGCAGGAGGTTACGCCGCCCCACTCCCCTCCCACTCCCCCGCCAACAACCCCAGCACCACCTCATCCATGAACTCCCCCAACACCCACGCCGACGACCGCAGCACCCCCTCCCGTACGAAGCCGTTGCGTTCCGCCGCGCGGATCATGCCCTCGTTGTCCGCGAGGGTCTCGATCTGGAGGCGTTGCAGGCCGCGCACGGCGAAGCCGTAGTAGCAGAGGGCCGCGACGACGTCCGTGCCGTAGCCCTTGCCGCGGGCGGCGGGGAGCAGGCCGACGCCGATGTGGGCGTTGCGGTTGTGGGTGTCGATGCCCCACAGGTTCGCCGTGCCGATGAGGGTGTCGCCCTCGAGCTCCACCACGGAGAAGGACGCCAGGTTCTCCGGTGGGTTGTCGAAGGCGAGTTGCGGGTCGTTCGCCGTGACCGGCCGCCAGGGACGGCCCTCGGCGCGCGCGGCGTTGACCACGTCGTTGTAGAGCTCGGCCCGCAGGACCGGTATGTCGTCCTCGTGCCGGGCCCGGAGGCCGACCCTGGTTCCCTTCAGCATGCGGCCCTTCCTATCCCCGCGCGCCGGCCGGCGGCAAACGATTAAGGCGTGCCGTATGCGCCCCGCTGGGCGTCACGGATTCCAGGTCATGGTGGCGTAGACCCGGTCGAAGCGGCCCGCGGCCAGGTCCTGCCGGGAGATCGACCAGGAGTAGAGGGCCATCTCCAGACCGTCGAGCCCATGTATCCACTGGGCGAGGCACACCCAGTCCTCGGGACGTACGTCCGTGTCGGGCGGGGGCAGTTCGCCGCGGGCCACCGCGCGTGCCGCCTCCCGCCCGGCCGCCACGCTGGGATCCTCGTCCCCGTACTCGTCCTCGGCGTATCCACCCAGCTGAAGCCCGAGGCCGACGCCCTCGCCCGGCATCTCCGTCCACACGTCGATCAGTTCGCTCGCATACGGATGTTCCGGGTGAGGCTCGCAGCCCGAAGGGGCTCCGGACGCGTGGACCGAGGTGAAGTACGGGAGGGAGACGTCGGTACTCAGGCGGAGCAGCCCTTCCGGGAGATCCTTCTCGTACGGGTAGTTTCTCCATTCCGGGTCAAGGTCCGCAGGGCGTTCCTCGACGGGTGTGCCTGCGGGGATGTGGAGGGCGGTGCCCAGGTTTCCCTCCCCGATCCGGTCGGGGTCGGGGTCGGCGAACAGCAGGAGGTGGCCGTCGACGGGCAGGTCGAGGTCGGTCGCTCCGGCGGGCAGCGCGGCCAGATCGATGGTGGCGGCGAGCTTGCACCACGGGTCGGGGGCGTCCGCGGGAAGCATGAGGGGCCCGCCGAGCCGGCCCACCACCGGCCCGTCCCCCTTGGTGCCCAGGAAGGCGCAGGGTCGGGCGAGGTCCGTCCACCGGGCGATGTCGTCCGGGGGGATGCCCTCTGTCAGAGCTCTCTCACGGAACTCACGCAGTACGTCCGGCGTTTCGGGGGGCATGGGGAGTCTCCTCGCGGTCAGGTGGGTTCGACAAGGGGTAGCGCTCCGGGTGAGCGGCGGACCGTGGACGGTCAGGGGTGCAGCGTGACGGTCACGCCGCGTGCCCTGAGGTCGGTCACCACGGGATCGGGGACCCCCGAGGGCGAGATCGCGATCCGCTCGGCCAGGTGGACGTGTGACAGCGCCGGCATGTCGAGCAGGGGCCGGAGATCCGTCAGGGACCGGCAGTGGCGCAGGTCGAGTTCCGCGAGGCGGGGCGAACCGGTGAACAGGGTGATGTCCTTCCACGCGGCCCAGCTCGGGCCGGCCACGCTGAGGGAGCTGAGGCGTTCCACCGGTATGCCCTCGGCCGGGGGGCAGTTCTTCAGGGAGCGGAGGGTCAGTTCGCGCAGACCGGGGCAGTCCTGAAGGGCGCCGAGCGATTCCAGCTCCTCCATGTAGAGCAGGGTCAGCGTGGACAGCGGAGATCCGGACAGATCGCCGAGGCCGCGGACGGCGGACCCGTTGATCATCAGCGTGCGCAGTCCGGGCAGGCGGCCGAGTCCCCTGAGGTCGGCCAGCGTGGAGCAACCGGTCAGCGTCAGCTCCCGCAAGGCGGGCAGCTCGCCCAGACCCTCCGTGGTGCGCAGGAGCGGACTGCCGTGGATGCCGAGCTTCACCAGCCGTGGGTGGCCGCCCAGCCCTTCGAGCGTCGTCAGCTCATCGCAGTTGTCGAGTTCCAGGGACCGGAGTCCGGGAAGAGCCGCGAACGGCGAGAGGTCGACATGGTGGCCGCCGCTCAGCTGGAGGTGTGCGAGGCGTGGTAGTCCGGCGAGTCCGTCCAGGTCCGTGAGAGACCCGCAGTGCCGGAGATCCAGGGATTCCAGAGCGGCCAGTGCTTCGCCCCACATGCGGAGGGAACGCACCTTGGTCCGGATCAGCCTCAGCTGACGCAGGCCGCTGAGGTTCAGCAAGGGGTCGAAGTCCTCGACGGCGCCGCACCAACTCAGATCCAGGCGGGTGAGCCGGGTGAGCCGGCCGACCGGGGTGATGTCCTCCACGCTCGTGCAGCCACTCAGATCGAGGTCCGTGAGACGGGTGAGTTCACCGGCCTCGGTGAGGTCGGTGAGCCCGTCACACTGATGGAGGTCGAGCTTCTCGAGCATCGTGAGATGCCGCAGCCCCCGCAGGGAGGAGGCGTACGGCAGGCGCAGTTCCGTCCTGCCCTCCTGACGGAACGCGGGAGCGAGCAGGTGCTCGGCGAAGGGGTCCGGGTCAGGGTGCGTCCTCCACAGGCGAACGAGGAACTTGGACGCGTAGGGATCCAGGTGGGTGAACCGGGCGGCCAGTTTCAGGGCGTGGTGTCCGCCGTCACCCGCTGCGGACAGGGCGACAAGGGCCCTGACGGCCTTGCGCGCACGGTACGCCGAGGCCTCGAAGGTCTCGCAGAAACCGAACGGGTCTCCGTCGGCCCTCGCCCACAGGAGGAGCAGTTCCTCGGTGGAGCAGTCGGACGCTTCGCTGTACCGCACGGCCAGACGCAGCGCCGCGTCACCGCCGCCGGACGCCGCCAGCAGCATGAGTTCCCTGACCGCCTCACCCGCCTCGGCGGGACTCGCGGTCCCGAAGCCCTCCCTCAACTGCCGTATTCGTAAGGCCGTGTTGTCGTCCGGTGTGCTGTCGGCGGGCACACCGGAGGGGGTCGGTTGTGTCATGTGAGGACTGTAGGGGCCAGGGGTGACAGGCGGCTCTGTCGGGCCTTGGGTGCCGTGGCCGGTCGGTCACGGTACTCGTATGCCTCAGTCCGCCGTGATCCGCCGCACCGCCTCCCGCGTCACCGACCGGTCCGGCGGATCGTCGTCCAGGGCGCGGTGGAGGGTCAGGCCCTCGATCAGGGCGTCCAGGCGGCGGGCCGTGGCCGGGGGGAAGTGGGCTTCCAGCAGGGCGCGGCTGCGGCGCATCCACCGGGCGCACAGCGCGCGGTACGGCTCGCGGCGCGCCGCCAGGGTGTACAGCTCCTGGACAAGGATCAGGTCGCGGCGCGGGCCCTCCGAGAGGGTGTGGACGAGGTCGGTGACCGCCTCGCGGGCCTCCTCCTGGGTCGCGGCGCCCGCGAGGTGCCGTTCGAAGACGGCGACCACGTGGTCGGCGTACCCGGTGAACGCCTCAAGCAGCAGTTCGTCGATGCCGGTGAAGTGGTACGTCATCGAGCCGAGCGGCACCCCGGCGCGGGAGGCGATCTTGCGGTGGGAGACGCCGGCGACGCCCTCCTCGGCGATCAGGTCTAGCGCCGCCGCGAGGATCCGTTCGCGGCGGCGGGGGTCGGTGTGTCCGGTGGCCATGCGTGCGGTGCGCGGGCGGCCGTCAGAGGGTGCGGACCGGGCGGGCCGGGTTGCCGACCGCCACGACGTTCGCCGGGATGTCCTTGGTGACCACCGCGCCCGCGCCGATGACCGTGTTGTCGCCGATGGTCACGCCGGGGCAGACGATCGCGCCGCCGCCGATCCACACGTTGTCGCCGATGGTGATGGGCCGCGCCGCCTCCAGCTTGTCACGGCGGGGCCCCGGATCCACCGGGTGGGTGGGCGTGAGGAGTTGGACGTTCGGGCCGATCTGGCAGTCCTCGCCGATGGTGATGGCGGCGACGTCCAGCGCGGTGAGGTGGTAGTTGACGAAGGTGCGGGCGCCGACGGTGATGTTGCTGCCGTAGTCGACGTAGAGCGGCGGGCGGATCTCGACGTCCTCGCCGACCGAGCCGAGGAGTTCGGCCAGGACCGCCTTCGCCTGGTCCCGCTCCTCCAAGTAGGCGGCCTGGTAGCGGGCGGCGAGCCGCATGGCGCGCTCCAGCCGGCGGCCGATCTCCGGGTCGTCGGCGATGTACAGGTCGCCCGCGAGCATCCGCTCCAGGTTCGTGCGCGGATCGCCCGCGAAGTAGTCCGTCGTCATGCGTACGACCGTACGCTCACGGGTGCCCGGAGTGGACGGGGCGTGGACTCCCGTCGCGCGGCGAGCGCCCCCGCGCCTGAGGGGCACGAGGGCGCTCGCCGGTGAGGAAGGGGAGCTACGGCGTGGCCGTCACGCCGCCGGTGTCAGCTCCGCCCGGCCGAACAGGAGGGCGTAGCCGGGGGGAAGCTGGTTCAGGATGCGCGTCACCAGTTCGTCGCCGACCAGCGGCGGCAGGACGCTGAGGACGGAGCTGACGTCCCAGCGGGCCGTCGCCGGGGTCGCGCCCTCGATACGGGCCGCCACCGAGTCGACGAACTCGGCCGCCGTCAGCGGGCGGGTCGCCGGGACCTGCGAGGCGACCACCCGTGCCGCCTCCTCGGGCAGGGCGCGGGCCAGGTCGACGCGCTCGTCCCCGACGACGTGGCCGCCCAGGGCGGACAGGACGATGCGGGTGACGCTCTCCGCCTCCGGCCGCGTCGCGTACTGCCCGGAGTCCCGCACGGCGTCGACGAGTTCACGCCAGGCGGGGTCCTGCGCCGGGCGCGGCCCGGGCGCCGGGGCGACGTCGCCTCCCGGCTGCGGGATCGCGGGCTTCCGCGGCGTCAGCGTGGTCATCCGAAGCTCCTCTCCTGCTGCGGTATTCGGTTCTGAAGGGGGTGCGGTGTCTGAAGGGGTTCCGGGGTCGCGTCGCCCGCCGGGGGCGTACGGCGCGTGGACGCGTCCCGCGGGAGGGGGATCCGCGGGACGCGTGGAAGGGGCGGGCGGGTGTCAGCCGGCGATCTGCCTGCGGCTGTCGCCGCCCGTGATCTGGATGCGGCGCGGCTTCGCCGCCTCGGCCACCGGGATGCGCAGGGTCAGGACACCCGCGTCGTACGTGGCGTCGATGCGCTCGGTGTCCAGGGTGTCGCCGAGGAACAGCTGCCGGGTGAAGGTGCCGGTCGGCCGCTCGGCGACCACCGTCTCCGCGCCCTCAGGGGCCGGCGAACGGCGCTCGGCGCGCACGTTCAGGACGTTGCGCTCGACGTCGAGCTCGATGGACTCCGGGTCGATGCCGGGGAGGTCGAAGTGGACGATGAAATCGTCCCCCGCCCGATAGGCGTCCATCGGCATCACCGAGGTGCGGGCGGCCTGGCCGAAGGCCTGCCGCGTGAGGCGGTCGAACTCGGCGAACGGGTCGGTACGCATGAGCATCACAGTCCACTCCTCTCCGTGAAGCCGCTTGTGCGATGCCCTACGGCTCACTTCCTTATATAGCCCACCCGCTGGAAAGTTGACAACCCCCGACTCAGTTTTGCGGGGTCGGCTGCTGCGGGGCTGGTGGGAGGGGGCGCCGCCGGGCGCGTTAGCCTCGGAGGTCCGTGGTTCCCGCGCCCCGCGCGGGGCGCAGTGGCAGGAGGCAGCAGGCATGGCGAAGGTTCCCAGTTCGGTCGTGGCCGCGAGCGGGCTCGTCGGCGGGTACGGCGTGGCCCGCTGGACCCGTAAGCGGCAGCTCGGCGGGGTCGTGCTCGCCGCCGCCGGGGTCGCCGCCGCCCAGCAGTGGCGTGAGCGGGCCGGTGGCCCGGCGGCCGGTGTGCTGTCGGCGGCGTATGTGGCCGCGTTCGCCGGGTCGCACCCGCTGGCGAAGAAGGTCGGCGCCTGGCCGGCCGTGTTCGGGGTGGCCGGCGCGGTCGCCCTCGCGTCGTGGGCGGTGGCCGACCGGCGGGGCTGAGAACCCCCGCCGGCCGTACCCGGTCGAAGCGCCCCTCAGGAGCCCGTCCCTCAGGGGCGGGCCACCGCCTGCTGCGGTTCGGCCGCCGACAGCGGCGTGGCGATGTCCTCCAGGGACCGCCGCTCCGCGTTCACCGCGAGGACCGCCGCGACGATGCCCGCCGCGACCATCAGCCCCGCACCGATCTGGAACGCGAGCACCGTGTCGCCGACCTCGCCGGTGTTGGTCAGCTCGGCGAAGAGCAGCGGGCCGCTGATGCCGCCGGCGGCGGTGCCGAGGGCGTAGAAGAAGGCGATGGACATGGCCCTGGTCTCCATCGGGAAGATTTCGGAGACCGTGAGGTAGGCGCTGGAGGCGCCGGCCGAGGCGAAGAACAGCACCACGCACCAGCACGCCGTCATCGTCGCCGCGGTGAGCGCGCCGCGGTCGAACAGCCAGGCCGTGCCGAACAGCAGCGCGCCCGACAGCACATACGTGCCGGAGATCATGATCCGGCGGCCGACCGTGTCGAACAGCTTGCCCAGCAGCAGCGGGCCGAGGAAGTTGCCGGCCGCGATCACCGCGAAGTAGTAGCCGGTGCTCCCGGACGGCACGTCGAAGAACTGCGTGAGGATCGCGCCGAAGCCGAAGGTGATCGCGTTGTAGAGGAACGCCTGCCCGATGAACAGGGCGAAGCCGAGGGCGGAGCGCCTGCGGTAGCGGGCGAAGACGGTCCGGGCGATTTCGGTGAACGTGGTGCGGCTGCGCTGGTGGATCGTCATCTCGTCCGCGGCGGGCGGCAGTTCCTTGCCCTCCTCGGCCGTGACGCGTTCCTCGATGGAGCCGACGATGCGCTCGGCCTCGTCGTCCCGGCCGTGGATCAGCAGCCAGCGCGGGCTCTCCGGGACGTGCCGCCGTACGAGCAGGATCACCAGGGCGAGGACCGCGCCCAGCGCGAAGGTGAGGCGCCAGCCGACGTCCGCCGGGAAGATCGAGGTGTCCAGGGCGACGATGGACAGCAGGGCGCCGCCGACCGCGCCCAGCCAGTAGCTTCCGTTGATCAGCAGGTCGACGCGGCCCCGGTACTTCGCCGGGATCAGCTCGTCGATCGCGGAGTTGATGGCCGCGTACTCGCCGCCGATGCCGAAGCCGGTGAGGAAGCGGAAGAGGAAGAACCACCAGGTGTCGAAGGACAGCGCGGTCATCGCCGTCGCGCCCAGGTACACGGCCAGGGTGATCAGGAACAGCTTCTTGCGGCCGTAGATGTCGGTGAGCCGCCCCCAGAACAGGGCGCCCAGGCAGGCGCCCGTGACATAGAGGGCGGCGGAGATGCCGGTGACCTCGCCGGAGGTGATGGGCAGTCCGCTGCCGGGCTCGGACAGGCGGGCCGCGATGTTCCCGACGATGGTGACTTCCATCCCGTCGAGGATCCATACGGTGCCGAGACCGATCACGATGGACCAGTGCCAGCGGGACCACGGCAGGCGGTCCAGGCGGGCGGGGATTCTGGTGGTGATGGTGCGTCCGGTCCCGGACTGCGCGGTGGCCATGGGCTCCCTCCTCGACGAAGTGAACCTCGTGTGCCCCGCGCCCGCCGGTTTCACGCCCGGGCGGTCCGCGGCCGGGGCCGCCCGCACGGCCCCGGCCGCGTCGCTACGCGCCCAGCGCCCGCGACACCGTGTAGATCAGCAGGCCCGCCAGGGAGCCGACCACCGTGCCGTTGATGCGGATGAACTGCAGGTCGCGGCCGATGTTGGCCTCGATCTTCCGCGTCGTGTGCTCCGCGTCCCAGCTCGCCACCGTGTCCGTGATCAGGGCGGTGATCTCCTTGCGGTAGGTGGTCACCACGTACACCGCGGCGCCCTCCAGCCAGCCGTCGACCTTGCCCTGGAGCTTCGGGTCGAGCGACATCCGGGCGCCCAGCGACAGCAGCGACGCCCGCAGGCGCAGCCGCAGCTCGCTGCGCTCGTCCTCCGCCGCCGAGACGATCATGCCCCGTACGGCCGTCCAGGCGGACGCGATGAGGTCCTGCACCTCGCTGCGGCCCAGGATGTCGCCCTTGAGGCGCTCCACGCGGGCGCGGGTGTCGCTGTCGGACTGGAGGTCGGTCGCGAAGTCGGTGAGGAAGCGGTCCAGGGCGCCGCGCGCCGGGTGGCTCGGCATGTCCCGCATCTCGGTGACGAAGCGCAGCAGCTCCTTGTAGACGCGCTCGCCGACCTTGCGGTCCACGAACTTCGGGGTCCAGCCGGGGGCGCCGCCGTGCACGGCGTCCATCACGGTGTCGCTGTGCAGGACCAGCCAGTCGTGGGCGCGGGAGACGACGACGTCCACCGCGCGTTTGTGGGCGCCGTCGGTGACGATCCGTTCCAGCATCTTGCCCATGCCGGGCGCGATCTCCTGCGCGCTCGCCCGGCGCGTGACGGCCTCCCCGACGACCGCCTGCACGTCGGAGTCGCGGAGCACGGTCAGCGCGCCGCGCAGGGCCGCCGACGCCTCGGCGGTGACGCGGTCGGCGTGCTCGGGGACGGCGAGCCAGGCGCCGAGCCGGCGGCCGATGCCGACGGCGCGGAGCCGTCCGCGGACGACGTCCTCGGAGAGGAAGTTCTCCCCGACGAAGTCGCCGAGGGCGGTGCCGAGCTGGTCCTTCTTGGTGGGGATGATCGCGGTGTGCGGGATGGGCAGGCCCAGGGGGTGCCGGAAGAGCGCCGTGACGGCGAACCAGTCGGCCAGCGCGCCCACCATGCCCGCCTCCGCCGCCGCGGCGACGTACCCCGCCCAGGCGCCGGCGCCCTGGTGGGAGGCCCACTTGGCGAGGACGTAGACGACGGCGACGAACAGCAGCAGGCCGACGGCGGTGAGCTTCATACGGCGCACGCCGCGCTGCTTCTCCTCGTCCGCGGCGCTGAACGTCGTCATCGCGCGGTTCGTGGCGGCGCCCGCGCCGGGCCGCTGCCCGGCGGCGTCCCGGTCCTCGGTGTCCGCCGTCTCAGTCCGTTCCATCCGCTCCACCCGTTCGGTGATCCCTCACGCATTGTCCCTTCCTGACCGACTCCTGGAACGGAACAGGAGTTCCCGGCGTCTGTCCGTGGGGGGATTGTCCAGGGACGTCACCTAGGGGTACCCCGGGCCGGCCCCGACACCCCGGGCCGCCCGGATCGACCACCCGAAGGCCCGCCCGGGGCCGGTCCCGGGTCCGCCCGGATGATCTTCGGCCGCGTCCCGCACCCGGCCTCCCCCGCCCTGACCCACCATGGTGCGACGGACGGAGCCGCCCGCGGCTCCCGCTTCCCGAGGAGAACAGAACAGCATGACCCGTGACGGGGACACGGCGGTGCCGCCCCGCGCACCCCAGCCCTCCGCCCCGCGAGGGCGGCCCGGACGGCACGCGGCCCTGCTGGCCGCGATGGCCGCGGCCGTCCTCGCCGTCTCCGCCGTGATCTTCGTCGGGGTGTCCGCCGACGGCCTGCGCGGACGGGACACCCCGGCCCGGGAGGGCGGCGGGGCCGGCAATCCCGTCGCGCCCGCCTCCGCCGGGACCTGGGTCACCGCCTGGGCCACCGCGCCGGGCGGCGGCGAGCCCGGCACGGAGACCGCCGGGCTCGCGGGCCGCTCCGTGCGGAACGTCGTGCACACCACCGCGGGCGGCACCCGCGCCCGCGTCACCCTGTCCAACCTTTTCGGCCGCGCCCCGCTCACCCTCACGCACGCGTCGATCGCCGTCTCCGCCGGCCCGGACACCGCCGCCGCGCTCGCCGGCACCCTGCGTCCCCTCACCTTCGCCGGGAACCCCTCGGTCGTCGTCCCGGCGGGCGGGCAGGTGGTCAGCGACGCCGTGCGCGTCCTGATCCCCCGCGACGCGCACGTGCTGATCAGCACGTACTCCCCCGTCCCTTCCGGTCCGGTGACGTACCACAAGCACGCCCGGCAGATCTCCTGGGTCGCCGAGGGCGAGCACACCCGCGACACCTCCGGGGCCGCCTACGACGGGCAGAGCACCGTCTGGCGGTACGTCACCGCGCTGGACGTGCTCAGCAACGACTCCGAGGGCACGGTCGTCGTCCTCGGCGACTCCCTCACCGACGGCATCTCCGCCACCGTCGGCGCCGACGCCCGCTGGCCCGACGTGCTGTCGGACCGGCTGCGCACGGCCCTCGCGTCCGGCCGGGACCTCCCCCGCTACAGCGTCGTCAACGCGGGGCTCAGCGGGAACCGGGTGCTGGCCGACGGGCCCGGCCGGCCGCCGCGCAACCCCAGCGCGCCGCGCCGCTTCGACCGGGACGTGCTGGGCCGGGCGAACGTCCGGGTGGTGGTCGTCGTCCTGGGCGTCAACGACATCCTGCGCGCGCCGGGCACCGCCGACCCGGAGCGGATCGTGGGCGGGCTGACGGCCCTGACGGAGCGGGCGCACGCGCGGGGGCTCAAGGTCGTCGGGGCGACGCTGATGCCGTACCGCGGGCACCACGGGTACACCCCGTCCGGCGAGGACGTGCGGCAGCGGGTCAACGCGGAGATCCGCGACGGCGGGGTGTTCGACGAGGTCGTGGACTTCGACGAGGCGGTGCGGGACCCGTACGACCCCCGCCGCTTCCGCGCCGGGTACGACTCCGGCGACGGGCTGCACCCCAGCGACGCGGGCTATGCGCGCATGGCGGAGACGTTCGAGCTGACGGCGCTGAAGGGCGGGGCGCCGGCCCGGCTGTGACCGACGCCGGGCCGGTGAGGAGGCTCAGCCGTCCTCGGGCCGCCGCTCGTGCTGCCGGTGCGGGCCGTGCAGGTTCAGCGGGTCGTGCAGGCGGCGGGACTCCTCCAGCTCCCGGCGGTGCCGCTCGGCGCTGTCCAGATGCTCCCGCCGCTGCTCCTCCTTGAGCTCCAGGTGCTCCCGCCGCCGCTCCTCCTTGAGCGCCTGCTTCTCCCGGCGCCGCTCCTCCCGCAGCCGCTCGCGCTCCGCGCGGGGCAGCTTGCGCTGCACGCCGACGCCGCCCCAGAAGGCGAGCCCGGTGACGATCACGCGCGGGGCGCCCGGCTCGGCCGGCACGCCCTCCTCCCGGTGGTCGAAGCCGCCCATGATGCCGACGCCGCGCACCACGACCTCGACGCCCGGCGGCACGATCACATCGATGCCGCCCATGATCGCGACGGCGTTGACGACGATCTCCCGGTCCGCGAAGTTCGCCTCGCGCAGGTCGATCTCGCCGCCGCCCCAGAAGGCGAGGCAGTTGAAGCGCCGGGGCGCCGTCCACCGGCCCTTGCGCTGGAAGCCGCTCATCACGGCGACCGCCCAGGTCGACGTCCCCGAGTCGTCCCCGCCGACGATGCGGTCCGCCCAGCCGCCGCCCGCCGCCGGGTCCTTCGTCATCGACACGGCGGGCGCGACCGTCGCTCCCGGCGCGGGCAGGTCGCGGGTGATGGGCGCCAGTTCCCCGTAGGTGCGCGCCTGGTAGGTGGCGTCCAGCCGCTCCTGGAACTCCTCCATGTCCAGGCGGCCCTCGGCGAGGGCGTCCCGGAGGACTTCGGCGACCCGTTCACGGTCGGCGTCGGAGGCGCGGAGGTCCGGTGCGGGTGCGTCGTCGGTCATACCCAGCAGCCTACGAGTTGTCCCCGTCACACGGCTACGAGGACTGCGTGGACGCCCGCCCGGCCCGCTCCGCGTACATCTTCGCGATGACCGCCTCGATGTCGGGCTCCCGCACCGACAGGTCGACCAGCGGGTAGCGCTCCGCGATCCGCGCCACCAGCCCGGCCGCCGACTCCGACGCGGGGAACGCCACCCACTGCCGGGCCCCCTCCACCCGTACCACCCGGGCGGGCGCCGGCACCTCCACCGGGGGGCGCTCCCGCTCCAGGTCCACCACCAGCGTCCGCTCGCTCTCCCCCACCTCGTGCAGCCCGGCGAGCGCCCCGTCGTACACCAGCCGGCCGTGGTCGATGACCATCACACGGGAGCACACCTGCTCGATGTCCTGGAGGTCGTGCGTGGTCAGCAGCACCGTCGTGGAGCGCTCGGCGTTCACCTGCCGCAGGAACTCCCGCACCCGGGTCTTGGAGACGACGTCCAGGCCGATCGTCGGCTCGTCCAGGTACAGCACCTCCGGGTCGTGCAGCAGCGCCGCCGCGATGTCCCCGCGCATCCGCTGGCCCAGCGACAGCTGCCGCACCGGCACCTCCAACAGGTCGCCCAGGTCGAGCAGTTCGACCATCCGCGCGAGGTTCTCCCGGTAGCGGGCGCCGGGGATGCGGTACATGCGGCGCATCAGCTTGTACGAGTCGATCAGCGGGAGGTCCCACCACAGGGTGGTGCGCTGCCCGAACACCACCCCGATGCGGTGCGCCAGCCGGGTCCGCTCCCGCGACGGGTCGATCCCGGCGACCCGCAGCCGGCCGCCGCTCGGGGTGAGGATGCCCGTCAGCATCTTGATCGTCGTCGACTTCCCCGCGCCGTTCGGCCCGATGTAGCCGACCATCTCGCCACGCGCCACCGTGAAGGAGATCGAGTCCACCGCCCGCACCTGGTGCCGCTCCCGCCGCAGCAGCCCCTTGCGCCTGCGCACGTCGAAGACCTTCTCGACCCGGTCCAGCGCGATGAACGCCTCAGGTCCGGCACCGGGCCCCGGTCCGGCTGTCGTGTGCATCCGCCCTCTCAACTCCCCACACTCCTGTACGACCTCAGACCCGTCCGCCACGCCAGCCCCGCCAGCGCGCAGCACCCCGCCGCCACCAGCGGCGACGCGAACGCCGCCCACCCCGGCAGCGCCAGCGGGTACGGGCGTCCCAGGACGTGCGCGGCGGGCACCCAGTTGACGAAGGCCAGCGGCAGCACGAACGTCACCCCGCGCACCAGGTCCTTCCCGAACACCGCCGGCGGGTACTGCAGCATCGTCGTCCCGCCGTACGTGAAGGCGTTCTGCACCTCCGCCGCGTCCTGCGCGTAGATCTGGAACGCCGCGCCCGCCACGAACACCGCGACGAAGATCACCGCGCCGGACACCAGCATCAGCGGCAACAGCAGGACCTTCGACACCGTCCAGTCGATGTCCGCCGCCACCAGCGCCCAGCCCAGCACCGCCCCGCCCTGCGCGATCCGCCCCAGGCGGCGCAGCGAGAAACGGTCCCCGCCGACCTGCGCGAGCACCGGCACGGGACGCACCAGCAGCACGTCGAAGGAGCCGTCCCGGATCCGCGAACCGAGCTGCGGCATCGACCCGGCCGCGAGATGCGCGAGCCCGAACGACGTCACCGACGCCCCGTACAGGAACGCCACCTCGGGCAGCGACCAACCGGCCAGCGAGTCGACCTGCGAGAACATCAGCAGGATCCCGACGAAATCCATCCCGGTCATCACCAGGTTGCCGAACAGCGTGAAGACGAACGACGCCCGGTAGGTCATCCCGGACCGCACCCACATCCCGGCGATCAACCGGTACGCCCGCAGCCCCTCCAGCACCGCGCCGCGCTCAGCCACCCTGCACCACCACCCGGCGCGTGGCCGCCGACTGCAGCAGCCGGCCCGCCGCGAGCAGCAGCACCGCCCACATCGCCTGGAAGGCGAACGCCCCCGCCACGGCCGTCTCCCCCATCAGCACGTCCGCCGGGACCTGGAGCTGCGCCGCCCACGGCAACGCCCGCGCCACCTCGCCGAACACACCCGGGAAGACGTTCAGCGGCAGCACCATCCCCGAGAAGAACACCCCGAGGATCATCAGCACCTGGTTGACGCCCGTGCCGTCCAGCAGCCAGAACACGCTCAGCGCCACCAGATAGCGGATCCCGAAGCTCACCAGGGCCGCCAGCGCCAGCGCCACCGCGAACCACACCCAGGTGTCGAAGCGCGTGGGCAGCGCCGTCGGGAAGAACAGCCCGCCCACCAGGAACGGCACCACCCCGCGCCCCAGCAGCTGGAACGCCGCCCGGCCCAGGTCGCCCGCCAGCCACCACAGCTGAAGATCCGCCGGCCGGTACAGGTCCACCGCGATCTCACCGGTGCGGATGCGCTCCATCAGCTCCGTCTCGACGCCGCCCCCCTGCAGCGCCAGCGCCGCGAACAGGCACTGCCCCAGCCACACGTACGTCACCGCCTGCGCCTGGTCGTAGCCGCCGAGGTCCGGACGCTCGTCCCACAGCGCCAGATACGTGTACACGAGGATCAGCCCGAAGACCGTGTTGGTGAACACCCCGGCCGCGGTCGCCGCCCGGTACGACGCGTACCGCCGGAACCCCCGGGCCGCCACGGCCAGGTACAACCGTGCCGAACCCACCCCTTTCCTCCCCTTCCGCCGCGGACACCGAAGCGCAGGAGCCTAATGCGCGCGCCGATTGCGCCGCCACGGGTTTTCCGGCCCGTACTCCGGTCAGGTGAACACCCGGCGCGGCCGTACGGCGGGAGCCGCAGGGTGCACGACGCGCGTCGCCGCCCGGCGAACGCGGCGACGGATGCGACAGTCTTCAATAAGAGGCACGCACCAGGCGTACGCGCACACATGACGCGTACGCCTACGCATGAGGCGTACGGGAACGAACGAGGCGAATCAGGAGTCCGTGCACGACATGAGCGACGAGCCGCAGCCGAAGAAGCCCCGCCCGGGCTGGGCATCGCACGAGCCTCAGGCGGCCGACACGCCCGACGACGCCCGGGACGACACCCGGGCGGACGCAGCCGGCCTCCCACGATCGAATGAATCCGACGGGGAAGCCGACGGGCACGGTGAGCCCGGCCCCGCCTCCGCGAAAACCGGCGCCTCCGCGACGGCCGGCGCCTCCGCGAAGAAGGCCGCCCGCGAGGAGCGCCGCGCCGCCCTCAAGGCCCGCCGCACCGGCTGGCGCCGCCTCGTCCCCACCTGGCGCATGGTCCTCGGCGCGTTCCTCGTCACCGCGCTGCTCGTCGTCGGCAGCTTCCTCCTCGGCTACACCCTCGTCCAGATCCCCGCCGCCAACGCCGCCGCCACCCAGCAGGCCAACGTCTACCTCTACGCCGACGGCACCGTCATCGCCCGCGACGGCGAGGTCAACCGCGAGAACGTCACGCTCTCCCAGATCTCCGAGGACGCCCAGCACGCCGTCCTCGCCGCCGAGGACCGCGACTTCTACACCGAGTCCGCCGTCGACCCCCTGGCCATGGTGCGCGGCGCCTGGAACACCCTCACCGGCAAGGGCAAGCAGTCCGGCTCCACCATCACCCAGCAGTACGTGAAGAACTACTACCTGCGCCAGGAACAGACCGTCACCCGCAAGGTGAAGGAGTTCTTCATCGCCATCAAGCTGGACCGCAACCAGTCCAAGGACGAGATCCTCGAGGGCTACCTCAACACCAGCTTCTTCGGCCGCGGCGCCTACGGCATCCAGGCCGCCGCCCACGCCTACTACGACATGGACGCCTCCGAACTCGACGCCGGCCGCGCCGCCTACCTCGCCGCCCTCGTCAACGCCCCCAGCCAGTACGACGTCGTGGCCCACCCCGGGAACCGCGCCTTCGTCGAGAAGCGCTGGAACTACGTCCTCGACGGCATGGTCGACGAGGGCTGGCTCGACCCCGCCGAACGCGCCCGCCTCACCTTCCCCGTGCCCAAGCGGACCACCCTCTCCACCACCATGTCCGGGCAGCGCGGCTACATCGTCAACATCGTCAAGCAGCACCTCGTCGACAACAAGATCGTCGACGAGGCCTCCCTCGACGCCGGCGGCTACCGCATCACCACCACCCTGCAGAAGAGCAAGCAGGACGCCTTCGTCGAATCCGTCGACGACAACCTCATGGACCGCCTCGACAAGAAGAACCGCAAGGTCGACACCTACGTCCGCGCCGGCGGCGCCTCCATCGAGCCCAAGACCGGCAAGGTCGTGGCGATGTACAACGGCATCGACTACGTCAAGCAGTACACCCCCAACGCCACCCGCCGGGACTTCCAGGTCGGCTCCTCCTTCAAGCCGTTCGTCTTCACCGCCGCCGTCGAGAACGGCTCCCGCACCCAGGACGGCCGCCGCATCACCCCGGGCACCCACTACGACGGCACCAGCGAACGCCCCGTCCAGGGCTGGCCCGGCCCCCGCTACGCACCCGAGAACGAGGACCACGAGGACTACGGCGACATCACCGTCAGCGAGGCCACCGACAAGTCCGTCAACGCCGTCTACGCCCAGATGGCCGTCGACGTCGGCCCCGACAAGGTCCGTAAGACCGCCGTCGACCTCGGCCTCTCCCCCGACACCCCCGACCTCGACGGCGCCGGACCCTCCATCGCCCTCGGCGTCGCCAACGCCAGCGTCCTCGACATGACCCAGGCGTACGCGACCCTCGCCAACCACGGCAAGCACACCCCGTACACCCTCGTCGAGAAGGTCACCCAGAACGGCCGCGACATCGCCCTCCCCGAGCGGCACACCCGGCGGGCCGTCAGCCGCGAGGCCGCCGACACCACCACCTCCGTCCTCAAGGGCGTCGTCGAGAAGGGCACCGCCACCGCCGCCCAGACCTCCGGACGCCCCGCCGCGGGCAAGACCGGCACCGCCGAGGAGGACACCGCCGCCTGGTTCGCCGGCTACACCCCCGACCTCGCCACCGTCGTCGCCGTCATGGGCCAGGACCCCGTCACCGCCGGCCACAAGTCCCTCTACGGCGCCATGGGCCTGCCCCGCGTCAACGGCGGCGGCGCCCCCGCCGAGATCTGGGGCCAGTACACCCGCGACGCCCTCGAGGGCGAGCCCGTCAGCTCCTTCAGCCTGCGGCTCCAGCCCGGCGCCGACGAGAGCCAGCCCCCCGCCCCCGACTCCAGCGGCGGACCGTCCTCCTCCGGCGACGTCTCCGCCCCCGCCACCGACGCCCCCGACGACGAGGACACCGACAGCGGCACCCCCGACGACGACGGCGGCAGCACCGGCGACGACGGCTCGGAGAGCGAGGGCGAGAACAGCACCGGCGGCACCACCACCGGCTCCCCCACCGGCGACACCGGCGACAGCGGCGGCACGGGCACAGGCACGGGCGGAGGGGACACCACCGGCGGCGGCACCACCGACGACGGCGGCTCCAACCGCGACGAACTCCCCGGCCCCGGCGGACTCAGCGGCGCCCTCGACGGACGCCGCTGGGACTAGCGCCGAAGCCCTCGGGGCTCAGTGACCCGAGGTCGCCTTCAGACCCACCACGGCCACCAGCAGCAGACAGATGAAGAAGATCCGCGCGGCGGTCACCGGCTCCCCCAGCACCACCATCCCCAGCACCGCCGCCCCGGCCGCACCGATCCCCACCCACACGCCGTACGCCGTACCGATCGGCAGCGTCCGCGCCGCGTACGACAGCAGCAGCATGCTCGTGACGATGCCGGCGCCCGTCAGCACACTCGGCCACAGACGGGTGAAACCGTCCGTGTACTTCATACCGACCGACCAGCCGACCTCCAGCAGACCGGCGACCACCAGCAGAACCCAGGCCATGACGGCACCTCCGGGACACGAAGCGAAACGGGGGTGCGTCGTCTTTGCCTCCACCCCGGTACGGCGCGTCTCGTCGGGGCCCGCACGGTCACGCCACACAGGACGCCGTACAGGACCTCCCACGGTAGCCGACCACGCGCAAAGGGCCGGTGACGGATGTCACCGGCCCTTCCGAACAGCTGGAACTACGGAACTACAGATACAGCCCGGTCGAGTCCTCCGACCCCTCGAAACGGTCCGCGGCCACCGCGTGCAGATCGCGCTCCCGCATCAGCACGTACGCCGTACCGCGCACCTCGACCTCCGCCCGGTCCTCCGGGTCGAACAGCACCCGGTCACCGGGCTCCACGGTCCGCACGTTCTGCCCCACCGCGACCACCTCGGCCCAGGCCAGCCGACGGCCCACCGCCGCCGTCGCGGGAATCAGAATGCCGCCCCCCGAACGCCGCTCACCCTCACCGGTCTCCTGCCGCACGAGCACACGGTCGTGCAGCATCCGGATCGGCAGCTTGTCGTGCGGGGAACTGTCGTTTCTGTTGGCGCTCACGACCTGAAACCTACCTGCCTCGACGACGGACGCACACGGGAGGGGGGACCGTCGGACGGCACCTCAGCGCCGCCGCTTACGGGACCCCAGGGCCAGCAGCCCCACGACCCCCACCACCAGCAGCCCCACCGGGACCACCCGCTCCAGCCGCGGCGCGCCCGTCTCGTCCACGAACTGCGCCTTCACATCGCTCACCACACGGTTGACGCCCACATAGGCGCGCCCCAGCGTGTGGTCCACGTTCGACACGACCCTGGCCTTCGCGTCCCCCACGATCGTCTTCGGGTGCACCCGCACCCCGATCTCGTCCAGGGTCTCGGCCAGCACCGCGCGGCGACGCGCAATGTCCGCCTCGATCTGCGCCGGGGTCCTGGTGTCCGCCGTGTCCGCCACCGTGTCGCCTCCACGATCCGCTGTGTTGCCTGTGCCGGACAGTCTGTCAGCTTCAGGCCGCGCCGCACTGTCAGGACCCCCGGTTACCCTCGATCCCGGCACCCGATCCACGCAGTGCACGTACGAGGAGACGAGACCGATGAGCGCACGCCTCACGCCCGGGGACGAGGCCCCCGCCTTCACCCTGCCCGACGCCGACGGCAACGAGGTGTCGCTGGCCGACCACAAGGGCCGCAAGGTCATCGTCTACTTCTACCCGGCGGCGCTGACGCCCGGCTGCACCAAGCAGGCGTGCGACTTCACCGACAACCTCGACCTGCTGGCCGGCGCCGGGTACGACGTGATCGGCATCTCCCCGGACGCCCCGGAGAAGCTCGCGAGGTTCCGCGAGAAGGAGAACCTCAAGGTCACCCTGCTCGCCGACCCGGACAAGAAGGTCCTGGACGCCTACGGCGCGTTCGGCGAGAAGAAGAACTACGGCAAGACCTACCTGGGCGTCATCCGCTCCACGATCGTCGTCGACGAGGAGGGCAAGGTCGAACACGCCCTCTACAACGTCCGCGCGACGGGCCACGTCGCCAAGATCATCAAGGACCTGGGCATCTGACCCGGCTGCCCGGTCGCTAGCATGGCCGGGCAGCAGCACGCGGTCGTGGCGAAATAGGCGATACGCGCGGGTTTTAGGTGCCCGTGGGAGAAATCCCGTGTGGGTTCGAGTCCCACCGACCGCACAGGAAGAGGCTGTCCGGGACGGACAGCCTCTCTTCGTGTCTCAGCCCAGCAGTTCCTTGACCACCGGCACCAGCGCCCGGAACGCCTTCCCCCGGTGGCTGATCGCGTTCTTCTCCTGCTGGGTCAGCTCCGCGCACGTGCGTGTCTCGCCCTCCGGCTGGAGGATCGGGTCGTAGCCGAAGCCGTTGGCGCCGGCGGGGGCGTGGCGGAGGGTGCCGGTGAGGCGGCCTTCGACGACGCGTTCGGTGCCGTCGGGCAGGGCGAGGGCCGCGGCGCAGGCGAAGTGGGCGCCGCGGTGTTCCTCGGCGATGTCGGAGAGCTGGGCGAGGAGCAGGTCCAGGTTGGCCTGGTCGTCGCCGTGGCTGCCCGCCCAGCGGGCGGAGAAGATGCCGGGGGCGCCGCCGAGGACGTCGACGCAGAGGCCGGAGTCGTCGGCTACGGCGGGCAGGCCGGTGGCCTGGGCGAGGGCGTGGGCCTTGAGGAGGGCGTTCTCGGCGAAGGTGACGCCGGTTTCCTTGACGTCGGGGATGTCGGGGTAGGCCTCGGCGCCGACGAGTTCGTGGGGCAGGCCCGCGTCGGCGAGGATCGAGCGGAGCTCGGTGATCTTTCCGGCGTTGCGGGTGGCGAGGATCAGGCGGGTCATGGGCCCAGTATCCCTGGGCCCATGACGGGGGCCGTCGCTACGGGGTGCAGACCTTGGTGAGTTCGCCCGCGGCGTCGGTGACGGGGCTGAGGTCGGGGGTGGTGTCGCCGTTGTCGATGGAGGTGCGGACGTTGGCGACGGCCTTCTCGAGGTCGTCGACGGCCTTGCTGACGTCGGCGTTGTCGGTCTCGTCCTGGAGTTTGCCGAGGTTCTGGTCGACGGAGTCGAGGGCTTCCTCGAGCTGGGTGACGTCGTTGGAGGCGTTCTCGACGGCCTGCTGCATGTCCGTGACGCTTTCGGCGACGGCGTCGGCGGTGCGGACGCAGTCGAGTGCCTTGTCGACGGCGGAGCAGCCGGTGGTGAGTCCGGCGGTCAGCGCCACGGCCGCCAGGGTGGCGGCGACGGCTGCGGTGCGGCGTCGACGGCTCGCTGCCATGGAACGTTCCCTCCCTCGTCGGGCCGGTGCGGCCCGGTGTGTCGGCGGGGCGCGCGGGGGGTGCCCGTGCGCCCGTATCCCTTCAGACGCGGCGGCGGTCGGCGCGGTTGCTCGCGCCGACCACGGTTCTTGGGGTGCCTTTTACTTTTCGAGGAGGGTATCGAGTGCGGTGCGCTGGGCGGCGGCGAGGTCGGTGCATCCGGCGACGGCGAGGTCGAGGAGGGCGTTGAGCTCGTCGCGGGCGAAGGGTTCGGCCTCGGCGGTGCCCTGGACCTCGACGAAGCGGCCGTCGCCGGTGCAGACGACGTTCATGTCGGTGTCGGCGCGGACGTCCTCCTCGTAGCAGAGGTCGAGGAGGGGGACGCCGGCGACGATGCCGACGGAGACGGCGGCGACGGTGCCGGTGAGGGGTTTGCGGCCGGGCTTGACGAGCTTCTTGCCCTGGGCCCAGCCGATGGCGTCGGCGAGGGCGACGTAGGCGCCGGTGATGGCGGCGGTGCGGGTGCCGCCGTCGGCCTGGAGGACGTCGCAGTCGAGGACGACGGTGTTCTCGCCGAGGGCTTTGTAGTCGATGACGGCGCGCAGGGAGCGGCCGATGAGGCGGCTGATCTCGTGGGTGCGGCCGCCGATGCGGCCGCGGACGGACTCGCGGTCGCCGCGGGTGTTGGTGGCGCGGGGGAGCATGGCGTATTCGGCGGTGACCCAGCCCTCGCCGCTGCCCTTGCGCCAGCGGGGGACGCCTTCGGTGACGGAGGCGGTGCAGAGGACTTTGGTGTCGCCGAAGGAGACGAGGACGGAGCCTTCGGCGTGTTTGCTCCAGCCGCGTTCGATGGTGACGGGGCGGAGCTGTTCGGGGGTGCGGCCGTCGATGCGAGACATGGCGTCGAGCCTAGCCGTAGACGCGGCGGGCCCTTCCCGGTGTGAGGGGAAGGGCCCCGGGTGCGGTGGCGGCCGGTGGGGGCCGCGGCGCGCGTCAGGTGGTGCGGTGGTTACATCATGTCTTCGATCTCGGCGGCGATGGGGTCGGCGTCGGTGCCGATGACGACCTGGATGGCGCTGCCCATCTTGACGACGCCGTGGGCGCCGGCGGCCTTGAGGGCGGTGTCGTCGACCTTGGAGGGGTCCACGACCTCGGTGCGGAGGCGGGTGATGCAGCCCTCGACCTCTTCGATGTTGTCGATGCCGCCGAGCCCGGCAACGATCTTCTCAGCCTTGGTGGCCATGTTCGTTCTCCCTGATCCGAACCGCTTTGTCGCAGTAACCCACAGTTGGCCCATCTTTGCGAGCGGTCATGTCGTGGGCGCTCGATGATGGGCGTCACGACAGCGGAACCGTCCTGCCTCACTGGTCTACACCACCGGGTGGACTGCCGCCAAACCCTCAGGGTCGTCCGTCGAAGGGGGACTTGATGGCTGCCGAGAGCCCCGCCGGCGCCGGCGCCGGGGTGAACCCGCTGCGGGAGCGTTGGCACCGGCTGTTCCAGGGCCTGCAGAAGATGGGGCGGAGTCTGCAGTTGCCGATCGCGGTGCTGCCGGCGGCGGGCATCCTCAACCGGCTGGGACAGCCGGACGTGTTCGGGGACGACGGTCTGGGGTGGACGGACGTCTCGAAGGTGATGGCGGGGGCGGGCGGGGCGCTGCTGGACGGTTCGCTGGGGCTGCCGCTGCTGTTCTGCGTGGGTGTGGCCATCGGGATGGCGAAGAAGGCGGACGGGTCGACGGCGCTGGCGGCGGTGGCGGGGTTCCTCGTCTACTTCAATGTGCTGCGTCAGTTCCCGAAGGACTGTCCGGAGGGGTCCCGGGCGGTGCCGAACGTCGGCTGTCAGCTGGCGGACGGGACGGTGACGTCGTTCGACTACCAGAATCCGGGGGTGTTCGGCGGCATCGTCATCGGTCTGACGGCGGCGTATCTGTGGCAGCGGTTCCACCGGACGAAGCTGGTGGACTGGCTGGGCTTCTTCAACGGGCGGCGGCTGGTGCCGATCATCATGGCCTTCGCGGCGATCGTGTTCGCGGCGCTGTGTCTGTGGGTGTGGCCGCCGATCGGTTCGGCGCTGGAGAGCTTCAGCGACTGGATGACGGGTCTGGGCGCGTGGGGTGCAGGTGTGTTCGGTGTGGCGAACCGGGCGTTGCTGGTGATCGGGCTGCACCAGTTCCTGAACGTGCCCATCTGGTTCCAGTTCGGTTCGTACACGAAGCCGGACGGGACGGTGGTGCACGGTGACATCAACATGTTCCTGGCGGGCGACCCGGACGCGGGGCAGTTCCTGTCGGGGTTCTTCCCGATCATGATGTTCGCGCTGCCGGCGGCGGCCCTGGCGATCACGCACTGCGCGCGGCCGAGCCGGCGCAAGGAGATCGGCGGTCTGATGCTGTCGGTGGCGCTGACGTCGTTCGTCACGGGCATCACGGAGCCGATCGAGTACTCGTTCCTGTTCGTCGCGCCGCTGCTGTACGCGCTGCACGCGGTGCTGACGGGGGTGTCGATGGCGGTGACGTGGGGGCTGGGGGTGCACGACGGGTTCAGCTTCTCGGCGGGGCTGATCGACTACGTCATCAACTGGAATCTGGCGACGAGGCCGTGGCTGATCATCCCGATCGGGCTGGGGTTCGCGGCGGTGTACTACGTGGTGTTCCGCTTCGCGATCACGAGGTTCGATCTGAAGACTCCGGGGCGGGAGCCGGAGGAGGAGGTGGAGGACGCGACGCGGCGCTGATCTCCTAGGCTGGAGGCGGCTGTCCAAGCCCTCGGAACCTTGTGTTCCGGGGGCTTTTCGGTGCGCCCGTGAAGGGGTCCGTCCGGCGCTCCCGCGGAGGCACCGTGCGTAGTCGCGCGGTCGCGGATCCGCGGGTTCCTTACGTGGCCTTCATCGTGCTACAACAGGTCTACACCAGTAGTGGTGTAGACCACCACCGATGGAGGAAGTATGAGCACCGCCACCGACTCGGCGGCCCCCGCAAAGAAGCGGGGATCCGGCCTCTTCCAGGGCCTGCAGAAGGTCGGCCGCAGCCTTCAGCTCCCGATCGCCGTGCTGCCGGCGGCGGGCATCCTGCTGCGCCTCGGCCAGCCGGACGTGTTCGGCGCGGACGGACTGGGCTGGGACAAGGTCGCGGCCGTCTTCGCCACCGCGGGTGGCGCCATCTTCGACAACCTGCCGATGCTGTTCTGCATCGGTGTGGCCATCGGCTTCGCCAAGAAGTCCGACGGTTCGACCGCCCTCGCCGCGCTCGTGGGCTTCCTGGTCTACAGCAACGTGCTGAAGGCCTTCCCCGTCACCGAGGCCAAGGTGCAGGACGGCGCGGACATAGCGGCGACCTACAACAACCCCGGTGTGCTCGGCGGCATCCTGATGGGTCTGCTGGCCGCGATGCTGTGGCAGCGGTACCACCGCAAGAGGCTGGTGGACTGGCTCGGCTTCTTCAACGGCCGCCGGCTCGTCCCGATCATCATGGCCTTCGTCGGCACGCTCGTGGGCGTCTTCTTCGGCCTGGTCTGGGAGCCGATCGGCAGCCTCATCTCCGACGCGGGCGAGTGGATCACCGGTCTGGGCGCCGCGGGCGCGGGTCTGTTCGGTCTGATCAACCGCGCGCTGATCCCCATCGGCATGCACCAGTTCGTGAACACCGTCTCCTGGTTCCAAATCGGTGACTTCACCAACGCGGCGGGCGAGGTCGTCCACGGCGACCTGAACCGCTTCTTCGCCGGTGACCCGGACGCCGGCCAGTTCATGTCGGGCTTCTTCCCGATCATGATGTTCGGTCTGCCGGCCGCCGCCCTCGCCATCGCGCACGCCGCCCGCCCCGAGCGCCGCAAGGCCGTGCTGGGCATGATGCTCTCGCTCGCGCTGACCTCGTTCGTGACCGGTGTGACCGAGCCGATCGAGTTCGCCTTCATGTTCATCGCCCCGGCGCTGTACGTGATCCACGCGCTGCTGACCGCGCTGTCCATGGCGATCACCTGGGCGCTCGGTGTGCACGCCGGCTTCACCTTCTCGGCGGGCTTCATCGACTACGCCCTGAACTGGAACCTGGCGACCAAGCCCTGGCTGATCATCCCGATCGGCCTGGTGTTCGCGGTGATCTACTACGTGCTCTTCCGCTTCGCCATCGTCAAGTTCGACCTGCCCACCCCGGGGCGTGAGCCCGAGGAGGAGCTGGAGGACGCCACCAAGGCGTAGGTCTCCCCCGTACGACGCGGAAGGCCCCGGAACCGGCTCGGTTCCGGGGCCTTCGGCGTGTGCCGCGACGTCGCGCGGCCTCAGATCTCGTACGTCGCGCCCGGCGCGGCCAGCCCGACCGGGCCGTCGTACACCGCGCGGGCGTCGGTGAGGTTGATCTGCGGGTCGGTCCACGGCGGGATGTGCGTGAGGATCAGTCGGCGGGCCCCGGCGCGGGCCGCGGACTCGCCCGCCTCGCGGCCGTTGAGGTGCAGGTCCGGGATGCTCTCCTTGCCGTGCGTGAAGGCGGCCTCGCACAGGAAGAGGTCGGCGTCCCGGGCGAGGTCGTCCAGCAGCGGGGTCACCCCTGTGTCGCCGGAGTAGGTCAGCGTCTTCCCGCCGTGCTCGATGCGGATGCCGTACGCCTCGACCGGGTGCGCGACGCGCTCGGTGTGCACGAGGAACGGGCCGATCTCGAAGGTGGACGGCTTGACCGTGTGGAAGTCGAAGACCTCGCTCATGGAGGAGGCCGAGGGGGTGTCGGCGTAGGCGGTCGTCAGCCGGTGCTCGGTGCCCTCGGGGCCGTAGACCGGCAGCGGGGCGCAGCGGCCGCCGTCGTGCCGGTAGTAACGCGCCACGAAGTAGGCGCACATGTCGATGCAGTGGTCGGCGTGCAGATGGCTGAGGAAGATCGCGTCGAGGTCGTAGAGACCGCAGTGGCGCTGCAGTTCGCCCAGGGCGCCGTTGCCCATGTCGAGGAGCAGCCGGAAGCCGTCGGCCTCGACGAGGTAGCTCGAGCAGGCCGATTCCGCGGACGGGAACGACCCCGAGCAGCCGACGACGGTGAGCTTCATGAAGCAGAAACCTCCGCTGGCGGGTGTGAGAAGACGGGGGTCGTGCGGTTCGTCGAGCGTAAGGCGCAAAACCTGCGGTCGCTCCTCCACCAGGCGCCGTTGTGGGCGAACTCACCTGTGCTGTCACCGGTTCGGCTGGAAGGGACGCGTGCGGGGGCGGGAGGGGGCGCGCGTCCTCGGCCCGCGCCGGTACGGTCTGGGCATGAACACGGCCTGGTGGCTCGCACTCGCCGCGGTGGTCCTGCTCGCCCTGGTCACCGCCCTCGTCGACGGCTGGGGCAGAGGCCACCGGCCGCGCAGGGACCGTCGCCGGGAGAAGGAGGGGGAGGCGGAGTGAGTCCGCCCGGGACGGAGGAAGGGCCGGGGAGTGTGTCCCCGGCCCTGGCATGTCACGCGTGACGGACTACGCCCAGAGCTGGCCCTGGAGGGTTTCGATGGCTTCCTCCGTCGTCGCGGCCGTGTAGACGCCCGTCGACAGGTACTTCCAGCCGCCGTCGGCGACGACGAAGACGACGTCGGCGGACTCGCCCGCCTTCAGCGCCTTGTTCGCGACGCCGATCGCCGCGTGCAGGGCGGCGCCGGTGGAGACGCCCGCGAAGATGCCCTCCTGCTGGAGGAGTTCGCGGGTGCGGGTGACCGCGTCAGCGGAGCCGACGGAGAAGCGGGTGGTGAGGACGGAGGCGTCGTACAGCTCCGGCACGAAGCCCTCGTCGAGGTTGCGCAGGCCGTAGACCAGGTCGTCGTAGCGCGGCTCGGCGGCGACGATCCTCACGTCGGGCTTGTGCTCGCGCAGGTAGCGGCCGACGCCCATCAGGGTGCCGGTGGTGCCGAGGCCTGCGACGAAGTGGGTGAGGGACGGGAGGTCGGCGAGGATCTCCGGGCCGGTGGTCGCGTAGTGGGCGCCCGCGTTGTCCGGGTTGCCGTACTGGTAGAGCATCACCCAGTCCGGGTGCTCGGCGGACAGCTCCTTGGCGACGCGCACGGCCGTGTTGGAGCCGCCCGCGGCCGGGGAGGAGATGATCTCCGCGCCCCACATGCCGAGCAGGTCGCGCCGTTCCTGCGAGGTGTTCTCGGGCATCACGCAGACCATGCGGTAGCCCTTGAGCTTCGCGGCCATGGCGAGGGAGATGCCGGTGTTGCCGCTGGTCGGCTCGAGGATCGTGCAGCCCGGGGTGAGGCGGCCGTCCTTCTCCGCCTGCTCGATCATGAACAGGGCGGGGCGGTCCTTGATGGAGCCCGTGGGGTTGCGGTCCTCCAGCTTGGCCCAGATGCGGACGTCGGCGGACGGCGACAGCCGCGGCAGGCGCACCAGGGGGGTGTTGCCCACCGCGGCCAGCGGGGAGTCGTAGCGCATCGCCGATCAGGCCATACCGCCGGCGACGGCCGGCAGGATCGTCACGTTGTCGCCGTCGCTCAGCTTGGTGTTGATGCCGTCGAGGAAGCGGACGTCCTCGTCGTTGAGGTAGACGTTGACGAACCGGCGCAGCTGGTCGCCGTCCACGATGCGGGCCTGGATGCCCGCGTGCCGGGTCTCGAGGTCGGCGAAGAGCTCGGCGAGGGTGTCCCCGTTGCCCTCCACCGCCTTCTGACCGTCGGTGTACTGGCGGAGGATGGTGGGGATGCGGACCTCGATGGCCATGGCTGAGGGCTCCTGTCGGAAGGTGTCGTGGGTTCTTCGTAGGCGCGCGGCGGCGCCGCGGCTCACGGCCGCAGGCGACTGCGGAACGTCAACAGATGGCGCTGTTCAGCCTGCACAGGTCGACGTGGAGCCGCGCCACGAGCAGCATGCCCGGCGCGTTGTCGCCCACGTCGAAGAGAACCATGGACTCATCGTATCGATTCCCTGTCCGGGACCCGGAGTGTGATCCCACATACCGGACCTCTTCCATCCGCCATGCGGGATCAGTACGCGTCGACGACGCGCACCTCCTCCTCGGTGACCTCTCCCTCGACGATGCGGAAGGAGCGGAACTGGAACTCGCCGGCGCCGTCGGTGTCGGCGGTGGAGACCAGCACGTAGTGGGCGCCGGGCTCGTTGGCGTAGGTGATGTCGGTGCGCGAGGGGTAGGCCTCGGTCGCGGTGTGCGAGTGGTAGATGACCACCGGCTCCTCGTCGCGGTCGTCCATCTCCCGGTACAGCTTCAGCAGGTCCTGGGAGTCGAACTCGTAGAACGTGGGCGAGCGGGCCGCGTTCAGCATGGGGATGAAACGCTCGGGGCGGCCGGAGCCCGCCGGGCCCGCCACCACGCCGCACGCCTCGTCGGGGTGGTCCTCACGGGCGTGCGCGACGATCTGGTCGTGGAGGGCCTGGGTGATGGTCAGCATGGGCTCAGGATAAGCAGACGGGCCGTTCCGTACCGAGGGGTGGTACGGAACGGCCCGGATGCCGGACGCCTTGAGCGGGCGGCGGCGGGGAACGCCACGAGTGCTCCCCGTGCGCCGGCGTCCTTCGGGGTGGTCAGCCGACCTTCTCGAACCGGCTCTCGTCGCGGTCCGCGATCGCCGGGTTGCCCTTCTTGAGCACGGTCCAGCCGACGCCCAGGGCGACGGCCCAGCCGGCCGCCACGTACAGACAGACGCGGGCGTCCGCGTCCGCCGCGATCATGCCGGTGACGCCGATCAGGAAGATGAGGGCGACCCAGCTGAACAGGGCGCCGCCCGGGGCGGGGAAGGACGAGGCGCGCAGCCGGCCGGCCTCGACGGCGCGGCGGTAGCGGATGTGGCTGACGAGGATCATCATCCAGGTCCAGATGCCGGCCGCGGTGGCGACGGAGGTGACGTAGGCGAACGCCTTCTCCGGGACGACGTAGTTGAGGATCACGCCGATGCCCATGAGCGCCACGGAGACGGCGATGCCGACGGCGGGCGTCTTGCGGGCGTTGAGCCGGGCGAAGGCCTGCGGGGCCTCGTTGTTGGCGGCGAGGCCGCGCAGCATCCGGCCGGTGGAGTACATGCCGGAGTTGCAGGACGACAGGGCCGCGGTGAGCACGACGAAGTTGACGATGCCGGCGGCGAGCGGGATGCCGATCTTGCCGAAGGCGTGCACGAAGGGGCTCTCGCCGGCGGAGAACTCGGTCCACCTGACGACGGAGAGGATCACCAGCAGGGCGCCGACGTAGAAGACGATGATGCGCCAGGGCAGGGTGTTGATGGCCTTGGGCAGGGTCTTCTCGGGATTCTCGGACTCGCCCGCGGTGACGCCGACCAGCTCGACGGCGAGGTAGGCGAACATGACGCCCTGGAGGGTCATCAGGCTGGAGCCGATGCCGTTGGGGAAGAAGCCGTCGTGCGACCAGAGGTTGGAGACGGCGGCGGTGTCGCCGGCGTCGGAGAAGCCGAGGGTGAGCACGCCGAGGCCGATGACGATCATGCCGATGATGGCGGTGACCTTGATCATCGAGAACCAGAACTCGACCTCGCCGAAGATCTTGACGGAGATCAGGTTCACGCCGAACAGCACGACGAGGAAGACCAGGGCGCTGACCCACTGCGGGATCTCGGGGAACCAGAAGTGGATGTAGATGGCGGCGGCCGTCAGTTCGGCCATGCCGGTGACCACCCACATCAGCCAGTACGTCCAGCCGGTGACGAACCCGAAGAACGGGCCGAGGAACTCGCGGGCGTACTCGGCGAAGGAGCCGGAGACGGGCCGGTAGAGGAGGAGTTCTCCCAGGGCCCGCATGATGAAGAAGATGACCACGCCCGCGAGGGCGTACATGAGGATGATGCTGGGGCCGGCCTTGGCGATGTTCGCCCCGGCGCCCATGAAGAGGCCGACGCCGATGGCGCCGCCGATGGCGATCATCTGGACCTGGCGGCTGCCGAGTCCGCGCTCGTATCCCTCTTCAGGAGCTTCGGTGACCTTCGCAGAGGTCATGTGTCGTGCGCCTTTCTCCATGCCGACCCGGGCCGGTACGTCGGCCGCGGATCGGGTCTCGATCCCCCCGGACTGATGGAGCTGAGCGGGCGCGCGGGCCCGCTCGTGCCTGGCCGGCGGTGACCGGCTCGGTGGCGCACCCGGCCGAACGTTCGGGTGGCGTTCGCCGGGCGGTCGTGAAGGTCTATCACGGTCGCGGGAGTGGTCACCCGTGTCCCGTGTGACGCGCCGCACAGGAAAAGGGGGACAAACGCGACCCGGAGACGGAAAGGCGATGCCGCGTTTGACGGAACCGTTATGCGGATTTGAGACACCGTTGAGCGAACACCCGTGCACAAGTTGCAGGTTGGACAGAATGCGGAAGGGGCCCGTCCGCACCGGCACGCGGTACGGACGGGCCCCTGGGGCCGGGGCGCTCAGAGCGCCTTGACCTGCTCCGGCTCCCCGGTACCGGCGTCCGGCTCCACCGCGCCCGAGCGGCGGTCGCGGACGTAGGCGAGGAAGGAGTCCAGCTCGCGCTTGACCACCGGGGCCAGCAGATAGAGGCCGATGATGTTGAACACCGACAGCAGGAACAGCGCCGAGTCGGCCAGGCTGATCAGCGAGTCGAGGGAGAGCAGCGAGCCCGCGACCACGAAGACGCTCCACACCAGCTTGAAGACGGTCTCGCTGGTCTTGCTGCGGCCGAAGAGGTACGCCCACGCCTTCAGGCCGTAGTAGCCCCAGGTGAGGATCGTGGAGAAGGCGAACAGCAGCACCGCGACGGTCAGCAGGTTCGGGAACCAGGGCAGCACGGTCGCGAAGGCGTCGGAGGTGATGGTGACGCCGCCGATGCTCTCGCCCTGGCGGGCCGCGTCCCAGCTGGCCGGGGCGGCGATGACGATGGTCAGCGCGGTCATGGTGCAGATGACGACCGTGTCGATGAACGGCTCCAGCAGGGCGACCAGACCCTCGCTCGCGGGGTGCTTGGTCTTCACCGCGGAGTGGGCGATGGGCGCGGAGCCCAGACCGGCCTCGTTGGAGAAGGCGGCGCGCTGGAAACCGACGATCAGGGCGCCGATGACACCGCCCGCGACGCCTTCGGCCTCGAAGGCGCCCTGGAAGATGTTGCCGATGGCGTCGGGCACGGCGGTGACGTTGGTCAGGATGACGATCAGACACGCCACGACGTACATGATCGCCATGGCCGGGACCAGGCGGCTGGTGACCGAGGCGATGGAGCGGATGCCGCCGAGCAGCACCAGACCCACGAGGGCGGCGACCACCAGACCGAACAGCACGGCGCCCGCGGAGGACGCCAGGAAGCCGTCCTCGCCGCCGAAGGTCGAGGAGATCTGCGCGTAGCTCTGGTTGGTCTGGAAGAGGTTGCCGCCGAACAGACCGAAGAACAGGATCATCACGGAGGCGAGGACCGCGAGCACCTTGCCGAGCTTGGCGCCGCCGCGGCCGAAGCGTTCGGCGAGGCCCTTGGGCAGATAGTGCATCGGACCGCCGGAGACGGTGCCGTCGGGGTGCTCCTCGCGGTACTTCACGCCGAGGGTGACCTCGACGAACTTGGTGGCCATGCCGAGCAGGCCGCAGAGGATCATCCAGAAGGTGGCGCCGGGACCGCCGATGGAGACGGCGACGGCCACACCGGCGATGTTGCCCAGGCCGACGGTGCCGGAGACGGCGGCGGTCAGCGCCTGGAAGTGGCTGACCTCGCCGGGTGATCCCTTCTCGTCGTAGCGGCCGCGCACGACGTCGAAGGCGAGCTTGAGCTTGCGGGCCTGGACGAGCCCGAACCAGGCCGTGAAGACCAGGCCGGCGATCACCAGCCAGGCGACGATCAGCGGGAGGTCGGTCCCGGCGACGGGGACCGTGTAGAAGACGATGTCGCCGATCGTGGTGGCGACAGGGTCGAAGAAGTCGCTGACGGCGTCGTCGATGGTCGTGGTGATGGAGTCGAGTGACATCGAACTTCCTCAGATGGTGCGGGGACGTTCTGGCGGTGTGAGGAGTCGGGGACGTCTCGGGCATGGCCCGCGTCCCGGTCCGGCGACGGCGGTAGGGGGGCGCCCCCGGGGGAAGGGGCCGCGTCCGTGTCGGGCAGGCGTACACACCGGCGGATCACCGGCTTCGTCGCTCGTCACCGCGAGGGCGGCGCGAACGGGTTGCCGATTCTTACCACGCCCTTACCGAGGGCCAAGTGGCCCAGATCACAAAGAACCGCCCCCGCGGCATGAATGCGCAGGGGCGGTGACACGATCGTTATCCGGACTTGAGGTTCCTCTGAGCGAACGCGTCGCGGTACTTTCCGGCCGGATTCGGGCGTTCTCTACGGCGTCAGCGTCGAGACCAGCGTCTCCTGGAGGCCGCCCAGCCAGAGGTAGGCCATCACCATCGGCTTGCGCGGATCCTCGTCCGGGAGACGGAACAGGACATCACTGTCGTCCTCGTCGGTGATCTCCAGCCGGGCGCCGATCGCCAGGCGCAGGTCGTTCAGCGCGCCGAGCCAGCGCACGGACTCCTCCGGCGTCAGCCGGAGCACCGCCTCATCCTCGCCGGCCGCGGCCCTGAGCGCGTCCAGGGAGCGGATCACCGCCAGCGCGTTCTCCCGCTTGCCGGCCCGCAGGTCGTTCTCCGTGTAACGACGGAACTCGGCGGAGTGCGCCCGCTGCTCCTCGGCCTCCTCGGCCCGCGGGGCGCCCTCCGGGTCGACGTAGGCGTCCGGGAAGAGGCGGCGCAGCACCGGGTCGGAGGGCGGCTCGCTGGGGCCGTCGGCGAAGAGCTCCGCGAGCGGGTCGCCGCCGGACTCCTCGGCCGGGCCGGGGCCGATGATCTCCATCAGCTGCACGGCGAGCGAGCGGATGATGGAGATCTCGACGTCGTCGAGGGCGACGGCCGCGCCGCCGCCGGGGAGCGGTTCGAAGTGTCCTGGCATGGAGGCGATTCGCTACTTCCGGTCCTGCGGGCGGGGGCGGGCCACGTCCGGTGCGGTCATGTCCGGCTTCACTTCCGGTCGTGCTGGAGGGTGGCCCACAGGCCGTAGCCGTGCATGGCCTGGACGTCGCGCTCCATCTCCTCGCGGGTGCCGCTGGAGACGACGGCCCGGCCCTTGTGGTGGACGTCGAGCATGAGCTTGGTGGCCTTGTCCTTGGAGTAGCCGAAGTACGTCTGGAAGACGTACGTCACATAGCTCATGAGGTTGACCGGGTCGTTGTGGACGATCGTGACCCACGGGACATCAGGCTCGGGTACGGCGAAGACCTCCTCCGCCGACTCGGTGCGTTCGATCTCCAGGGGTGCGGGTGACGTCACACAGCCCATGCTGCCACCGGAGGGGGGTGGTCGCACAAACCGGCCCGCTCACCGGGCCGCCGGAGTGTTCCGCGGAGCGCGCGGCGGCCACCGCGACACTAAAATCGTCAGAGTGACGAAATGGGGGTACCATCCTCGCCATGGACACAGCGGACCTTGGGTTGCCGGTGACTGTGCCGTCGACGGCGCTCTTCACCGACCAGTACGAACTGACGATGCTGCAGGCGGCGCTGAAGGCCGGCACGGCCGGGCGGCACAGCGTGTTCGAGGTCTTCACCCGGCGGCTGCCGAACGGCCGCCGCTACGGCGTCGTGGCGGGCACCGGACGGGTGCTCGACGCGGTGGAGAACTTCCGCTTCGACGAGGGCGTGCTGCGCTTCCTGCGCGAGAAGGCCGTCGTCGACGAGGAGACCCTGGACTGGCTGGCCGGCTACCGCTTCTCCGGCGACATCTGGGGCTACCCGGAGGGCGAGGTCTACTTCCCCGGCTCGCCGGTCATGCGGGTGGAGGGCAGCTTCGCCGAGTGCGTGCTGCTGGAGACGGTGATCCTGTCGATCCTCAACCATGACTCGGCCATCGCCGCCGCGGCCTCCCGGATGTCGTCCGCGGCCGGCGGCCGGCCGCTGATCGAGATGGGCGCCCGGCGCACCCACGAACTGGCCGCCGTGGCCGCCTCCCGCGCCGCCTACATCGGCGGCTTCTCCTCCACCTCCGACCTGGCGGCCGGCTTCCGCTACAACATCCCCACCGTCGGCACCTCCGCGCACGCCTTCACCCTGCTGCACGACACCGAGCGGGACGCCTTCCGCGCCCAGGTGGACTCCCTCGGCGCGGGCACCACACTGCTGGTGGACACCTACGACGTGGCCGAGGCGGTCCGCGCGGCCGTCGAGGTCGCCGGACCGGAGCTGGGAGCGGTGCGCATCGACTCCGGCGACCTGCTGCTGGTGGCGCACCGGGTGCGGCAGCAGCTCGACGAGCTGGGCGCCCGCGACACGAAGATCGTCGTGACCTCGGACCTGGACGAGTACGCCATCGCCTCGCTCGCCGCGGCGCCGGTGGACGCGTACGGGGTGGGCACCCAGCTGGTGACCGGCTCCGGGCACCCGACCGCCTCCATGGTCTACAAGCTGGTCGCCCGGGCGGAGTCCGCCGAGCCGGGGGCCCCGCTGACGGCGGTGGCGAAGAAGTCCACCGGCGGCAAGGCCTCCGTGGGCGGCCGCAAGTGGGCCGCCCGGCGGCTGGACGCCTACGGCGTCGCCGAGGCCGAGGTGATCGGCACCGGCGAGGTGCCGCCGGAGCTGGCCGAACGGCAGCTGCTGGTGCCGCTGGTGCGCGGCGGCGAGGTGGTCGCCCGCGAGCCGCTGGACGTGGTCCGTGACCGGCACGCCGCCGCCCGCGCCGGGCTCCCGCTGTCCGCGACACAGCTCTCGCGCGGGGAACCCGTCCTTCCGACGGAGTACGCGCACGGGCCGTCGGGTAGCTAAAGGCAAGCCGTAGGCGCGAGTCCCCGTCCTCGGGTGCCGAGGTCCGCCCGCCCGGCCCCGCCGCATCCATCCGTCCCCATCCATCCGTCCGCCAGAGCCGAAGGACACCGACCATGCGCCGCGCACTGATCGTCGTAGACGTGCAGAACGACTTCTGCGAGGGGGGCAGCCTCGCCGTCGCCGGCGGCGCCGACGTGGCCGCCGCCGTGACCGAGCTGATCGGGCAGGCCCCGGCCGGGTACCGGCACGTGGTCGCCACCCGGGACCACCACGTCGACCCCGGCGACCACTTCGCCGACCACCCCGACTTCCAGCGCTCCTGGCCCGCCCACTGCGTCGCCGGCACCGAGGGCGTCGGCTTCCACCCGAACTTCGCGCCCGCCGTGACCTCCGGGTCGGTCGACGCCGTCTTCGACAAGGGGGCGTACGCGGCGGCCTACAGCGGTTTCGAGGGCGCCGACGAGAACGGCACACCGCTCGCCGAGTGGCTGCGGGAGCGCGGGATCGACGAGGTGGACGTCGTGGGCATCGCCACCGACCACTGCGTTCGGGCCACCGCGCTGGACGCCGCGCGGGAGGGCTTCCGCACCCAGGTGCTGCTCGACCTCACCGCGGGCGTGTCCCGGGAGACCACCGAGCGGGCGCTGGAGGAGATGCGGGAGGCCGGGGTGGAGCTGTCCGGCAAGCCGGTCGTGCGGTGAGCCGGGTCAGGCGGAGGCGGCCGGGCGTTTGATCAGCGCCCGGATCGGGTGCCAGAGCTCCAGCGAGAGCACTCCCCCGGCGGGCGCCGTGCGCCATATCAGGCCGTCGGGATGGTGCAGCACCGCCGTGATCTCGTCGGGCGTGGGCGGCGCGGTGTTCCCGCGCAGGTAGACGGCGCGCAGACCCAGGTTGCGCAGCCTGGTCAGGGCGCGCGCCCGGTTCTGGGCGTGGACCAGCACCCGCACCCCGGCCGGTGCGTCGGCGGCGGGGCTGGGCAGGTTCAGCGCCACCACCACCGTGCCGTTCGGCAGCTTGCAGAAGCCTCCTGCGGCCATGCGGTCATACCCCCGTGTCAGCGGATGTCAATAAGCGAGTCACAGGAGGCACCTAAACACGGATCGGCGGTGACCCGCCAGGGGGTCACCGCCGATCATGTTCTGACCTGCGAGAACGCTATTTACCGGCCCGCAGGGCCCACCTCGAGCTCGATCGTGGAGCCGTCCTTGGCTTCCTTCTTGATCTTGATCTTGGTGTTGGTGTCAGTGACCTGGACGCTGCCGGTCGGGTTCGCCGGGTCCCAGTAGGTGTTGGTGCGGTCGTTGAAGACCGGCACACCCTTCGAGGACGGGACGTACGTGGCGACGTCCGCCTTGTGCAGCGTGATGGCGTCGGTGCGGAACGTGCTGAACGTGGCGTCGTAGGTCTGGATGCGGTTGCGCATCAGGGTGCCGTCGGACCACTTCAGCGCGGTCGGGTGGGAGTCGATCGGGAGGATCAGACCCGCGCCCGGGTGCACGCTGGTGTTGTTGTCCAGCTGGGAGGTGTCCCACTTCCAGATCAGCAGGCCGTTCTGGTAGGCGTAGTGCTCCACCCAGTCCGGACGGCTGTTCGCGAAGCCGAAGTTGTACGGGCCGACCTTGAGCGTCTTGTCGTACGACACGTACTGCCGGTTCTCGGCGATGTAGTACTGCTCGTAGTCGTTGGTGAACGACGCGCCGATGCGGGAGAAGCCCTTCGCCGTCCAGGCGGCGTCGGCCGTCTCGGCGTTGTCCGTGAACAGCGCGGTGCCGTCCGCCGTCACCGTGATCGCGTCGGCCGTGAAGCCCTTCAGGGCGACACCGCCGTCGGTCTGGTAGCGGAAGCGCAGGTCGATCTTCTGGCCCGCGTAGGCGTCCAGCGGGTACACCAGCTTCTTGTGGCCGTCGACCGTGCCGTGCAGGGCCGGCTTGTCGCTGCCGTCCCGCGGGATCGGCTGACCGTCCACCGTGCCGTCCAGGGCGGTCCAGTTGGCGCCGCCGTCGGTGGACACCTCGGTGTAGAGGAAGTCGTAGTCGGACTCGATCTCGTACCAGCCGTCCAGGGACAGCTCGGCCGACGACCTGCCGGTGAGGTCGACGCTGCGGGTGAGGGTGTTCCGCAGGTCGTCACCGCTGCCGCTCCACCACTGGGTGCTGCCCTCGGCCGGAGTGACGACCTCGGTGGTGACGGCCTTCTTCGGGAGCTGGACGACCAGCGCCTGCTTGTGCTTGGTGTTGTACTCGGCGACGCCCAGCTTGTGCCAGGAGTTGACGCCGGCCTTGGCGATGTCGTAGTTCAGCCAGCCGAGCTGGAGCTTGTCCCAGGCGGTCATGTCGCCGGGCAGGTTGCCGATCTCGTTCTTGCCGGTGCCCAGCCAGGAACCGGAGGACATCAGCGTCCAGAAGCCGGTGGCGTTCTCGCCGCCCTGGGTGTCGTAGAGGTCCGGCAGGCCGAGGTCGTGGCCGTACTCGTGGGCGAAGACGCCGAGTCCGCCGTTCTCGGGCTGGATGGTGTAGTCGCCGACCCAGATCCCGGTGTTGCCGATCTGCGTGCCGCCGAGCTTGTTGTTCTCGGGGCCGGTGGCGCCGGCGTCGGTGCCGAAGGCGTACCAGCGGTGGGCCCAGATCGCGTCCTCGCCCTGGGCGCCGCCGCCGGCGGACTCGTCCTCACCGGCGTGCACGATCTGGAAGTGGTCGATGTAACCGTCGGACTCGTTGAAGTCGCCGTCGCCGTCGAAGTCGTAGCGGTCCCACAGGTCGTACTGGGAGAGCTGCGCCTTGATCTGGGCGTCGGTCCGTCCCGCGGCCTTCTGCTGCTCGGCCCAGGCGGTGACGCCGTCCTGCACCGCGTACCAGGCGCAGTTGTCGGGCACGCACTTGTTGGAGCCGTAGCGGGCCTCGTTGTAGGGCACCTTGACCCAGTCGGAGACCTCGCCGTCCACGGAGTAGCGGCCCGAGGACTGCTTCTCGAAGTAGGTCTTGACCGAGTCGACGCCCTTGCCGGACCCGAAGTACAGGTCCTCGAAGTGCTGCTGGTCGTAGTCCTCCTGCCAGGCCGTGGAGTTGTCCACCTCACGGTCCGGCTCGGCGATCTGGTTGTGCAGGGGTCCCGGGGTGCCGCCGTAGCGGCTGTCGATCTTGTCGCCGAACTCCACCAGGATGGTGAAGATCTTGTCGGTCTTCTCCCGGCCGAGCTCGACGTACTTGCTGTCGCCCTTCTTGCTCTTGAGCTGGACGACCTTCGAACCGTCGCGGTTCTTGACCGACGTCCTGCCGGACAGCACCTGGTTGAGTGCCTCCTCGCGCTGGGCCGCCTGCGTCTTGGAGAGCGGGCCCTCGAGGTCGTGGTCGACGTGGTTCTTCGACGCCGGGTCGTGCCGGTCCACGGCGCTGGGACGGTCGGCCGGGTCGGCCGAGTCCGCCTGCGCCACGGTGAACGCAGAGCAGGTGGCGGTGGCCGCCGCAAGGGCCACGCCTATCGCGGCCGCTCTGAACGTCCAGGGTCTACTGGTCACTTGAGATCCCCTCCCGCGTGCCTGCGCGCGGCCGAAGGAGGTTCCGTCTGTGGAAGGTCCCGCGCGCACGTGATCAACGCGTGTAGTCAAGTGACGTCATTTGACTAGAGGTTCGTCAGAAAAAACAGACCTTGACTTGAACAGATCAAACACGTTATGCGGAGCGGCGTTTCGCATTGCGGACAGTTCCGTGCGAAACCCCGGCGGGCGCGTCTCCGCGGCCCCGTGTGGGGCGCCATGAATCCGTGCGCCCCCTGTGCACCGGCCCTGTAGGTCAGGTCACGCTTACCGTCCGTTCCCCTCGGGCACGCTCGCGGTTAGAGTCGCTTGGCGGAACGCCCTTGAGCCGGTGGAAAGCCAGGCCGACAGCCCCCGACTTCCGAGGACACGATGGCCATGCCCCGTCCGACTGTCGCTCAGTTCGCCTACGGCTCGTGCGCCGTGATCCTGTCGACCCTCGCGTTGCTGCTGCTGTCCGGGACGAGTTCCGGCGCGGGCGTCGCGGCGGTGGCCGTCGTGGCGCTCGCCCTGGGACTCGTGGTGGCCGTGCGCGTACCGGGCCCCCGGTCCCGGCGCCCCGCCGTGACCCGGCCCGCGACGCCGCTCCCGGTGCGGGCCACGGTGCCGTCCCCGTCCCGCGAGCAGGTCCGCGAACCGGTCCACGAGCGGGCGGCGTCCTGACGCTCCCTCCGTCCCGTGAGACGCTCCCCGGCCGCCCGGCCGGGGTGGCCCGCGGTGCGGCGGCCGGGTCTCACTGGGCCGTGACCACGACGGTTCTGGCCGCCTTGTCGTGCAGACCCTGCTTGTAGGGCCGGTCGAAGTAGCTCCAGCCGCCCGCGATCGCGGTCCACACGCAGGCGCAGCAGAAGGCGAACGGCAGCCACAGCACGGCCGCGCGGACCAGCGCGGTCTGCACGGAGGGGTTGGAGCCGTCGGCGAGGTTGGCCACCCGCAGGCCCAGCCACTTCTTGCCCAGGGTGCGGCCGTAGCGGACGGCCATGAAGGTGTCGTACGCGATGTAGAGGGCCGCGGCGATGACCGACTGGGCGAAGCCGTTGCCGACGTTGACCTGGTCGCCGTCGAAGTTGTACTCGCTGACCCCGACCGGCCAGGTGAGCAGCCAGACGACGATGCCGACGAGGATCATGTCGATGATGCGGGCGAGCGTGCGCCGGGCGCTGTCGGCGAGCGGGGGCATCCCGGCCAGCGGGTCGCCCGGCCCGCCGCCGTAGGGACCGCCGCCCGGGCCGCCCCCGTACGGGCCGCCGGGTCCGCCCCCGTACGGGCCGCCGCTCCCGCCGTAGGGGCCGCCCGCTCCCCCGCCGCCGTAGGGCCCTGAGGCGCCGCCGCCCTCGTACGGGCCGCTGCCGCCCTGACCGGGCGGGGGCGGGCCGCCGGGGGTGTCGTACGGGGAGCCGGGGGCGCCCGGCGGGGGCTGTTTCCTGAACGGGTCGTCGTCCGGCGGCTGCTTCCGGAACGGGTCCTCGTCCGGCGGCTGCTGACCGGGGCCGGGGGGAGGTTCGGTGGTCATGCCCCCGATCCGATCCCGAACCCCGCGCCCCCGCATCCGGCGGGCCGCCGTCCGGGGTACCGGCGCCCGCCGAACCGATGCGTCGTCAGGGCTCCGTCAGGCGGCGGCCACGAAGGTGTGCGCGGCCTTGTCGTGCCAGCACTGCCGCCAGGGCTTGTCGAACAGGCACCACAGCACGCCGACGACCCCGACCACGAGCAGTCCGGGCACGCTGTAGACCAGCCAGCGCCGCAGCGCCGCGCCGAACCCGGGCGCCTCGTGCGCCTCGATGTCCCGCACCTCGATGCCCAGGAGCCTCTTGCCCAGCGTGCGGCCCCACTTGACGGTGGGCAGCACCTCGAGGAGCACCCCGCCCAGCAGCAGGACGGCGAGGACGATGCCGAGGTGGACGGCGGTGGTGCCGTCGATCAGCCACACCGTGACGGTCCGTCCGGACAGCTTGGCCGCCTCGATCTTCCCGTCGATGTGGTCCAGCGCCTTCATGCCGAGCGGCACGGCGGCCGCGGCGGTGACGGCGCCGAGGACCACCGTGTCGAGCAGGCGGGCGGCCAGCCGCCGGCCCAGGGCGGCCGGGCGGGCCGCGGCCTGACGGCGGGCGGCGGCCTGGAACACGTCGTCGACCGGCGGCTTCCAGGGCGCGACCGGCTGTTCCGGGGCGGCGCCCGCGAGCCGGTGCACCTGCTGCGGCCAGGAGGGCTGCCCGCCCCCGGGGCCGGACGTCAGCGGGGCCGAGGCGGCCGGGGCCGCCGCTGCTGCCGGGGCCGCTGCCGCCGCCGGAGCCGCCGGGACGGACGCGGCCGGAGCGGCGGAGGCGGGGCCGGTGGTCTGCGCGGGCACGCCGGGCGCGGTGGCCTGCTGCGGGCCGGACGGCGGGGCGGGGGGCGCGGACGCCGACGCGGCGGCGGCGCGCTCGGCCGCGGCCTTCCCCGCGGTGAAGCCGGGCCGCCCGCCGCCGGGCGCGCTCCCGGTGTTGTTCTCCCCGGCGCGCGGGGGGACGGCGCGGAAGGTCATCGTGCCCTCGTCGGGGGACGCCGCCGCGCCGCCGGACGGGCCCTGCTGCTGCGCGGAGCCGGCCGTGGGCCTGCGGAACACGAACGTCCCGTCGGGCCGCGGGGCGTCCGGGGCGGCGGCCGCCGGTTCGGACACGGCCGGGCCGCTCTGCCCCGCGGGCGGGGTGTGCGGCACGCGGGGGTCGGCGCCTGCGGTCCCCCAGGAGACCTTGCGGTCCTGGTCGCCGCCGAAGCCGGACTGGCGGGAGCGGTCGGCGCCCCAGGCGGAGGCGGGCTCGGGCCGGCTGCCGTGCTGGGCGTCGGCCGGGGACGGGACCGCCGGGGCCCCGCCCGCCGGGGCGGGCGCCTCGTCCGGGTCCTCGTCGAAGAAGTGCGGGCCGGTCTCCTCCACGGACGGCACGGCCGGGGCGGCGCCGGAGGGCGCGGCCGGCGCCGCGCCCGGCGGCGGGGCGAGCGGCTCGCCGTCGGCCGGTGCCGGACGGCTGGTGCCCGGCACCCAGGAGGCGCCGTTCCAGTACCGGACGTATCCGGGAATGGAGGGGTCCGGGTAGTACCCCTCGCGGGGCCTGTCGTCTCCGGGTGCCGGGGTTGGGGCGCTCATGTCCGTCGTCCCGTATCTGCTCGAGGGATGGGTCGGGGGCCACCACATCTATCAGACGGGCGGGGGCCGGACGTCCCGTCCGGCCGGAGCCCACCCCTTTCGGGCACCTTCTCGTTCAGAAGAGCTTGCCCGGGTTCAGAATGTTCAGCGGATCGAAAGCGTGCTTCACGGCCCGCTGCATCTCCATGCTCACGGGGCCCGCCTCCCGCGCCAGCCACTCCTTCTTCAGCACGCCGACGCCGTGCTCGCCGGTGATGGTGCCGCCGAGCTCCAGGCCGAGCGCCATGATCTCGTCGAAGGACTCGCGGGCCCGCCGGGACTCGTCCGGGTCGGAGGCGTCGAAGCAGACCGTGGGGTGGGTGTTGCCGTCGCCTGCGTGGGCGACGACGCCGATGGTCAGCCCGTGCTTCCTGGAGATCCGCTCGACGCCCTCGATCAGCTCGCCCAGCCGGGAGCGGGGCACGCACACGTCGTCGATCATCGTGGTGCCCTTGACGGCCTCCAGCGCGACCAGGGACATCCGGCGGGCCTGGAGCAGCATCTCCGACTCGGCGGCGTCCTCGGCGGGGACGACCTGGGTGGCGCCGGCCTCCTCGCACAGCGCGCCGAGGGCGGCGAGGTCGGCGGCGGGGTCGGTGGTGTCGAACGCGGCCAGCAGCAGCGCCTCGGTGGACTCCGGCAGGCCCATGCGGGCCATGTCGTTGACCGCCTTGACCGTGGTGCGGTCCATCAGTTCGAGCAGGGACGGGACGTGACCGCCGGCCATGATGCGGCACACCGCCTCGCTCGCGGCGGCCCCGGAGGCGAACTCGGCGGCCAGCACCAGCTGCTCCGGCGGCTTGGGCCGCAGCGCGAGGACCGCGCGGACGACGATGCCGAGGGACCCCTCGGAGCCGACGAACAGCCGGGTCAGGTCGTAGCCGGCGACGCCCTTGACGGTGCGGCGGCCGGTGGTCAGCAGCCGCCCGTCGGCGAGGACGACGTCCAGGCCGAGGACGTACTCCGCGGTCACGCCGTACTTCACGCAGCACAGGCCGCCCGAGGCGGTGCCGATGTTGCCGCCGATGGTGCACATCTCCCAGCTGGAGGGGTCCGGCGGGTAGGCGAGGCCGTGCTCGGCGACCGCGCGGGAGAGCGCGGCGTTGATCACGCCCGGCTCGACGACGGCGATCCGGTCGACCGGGTCGATCTCCAGGATGCGGTCCATCCTGGTCAGCGAGAGCACGATGCAGCCGTCGGTGGCGTTGGCGGCGCCGGACAGGCCGGTGCGGGCGCCCTGCGGGACGACCGGCACCCGGAGCTCGGTGGCGGTGCGCATGACGTGCTGGACCTGCTCGACCGTCCGGGGCAGCACCACCGCCGCGGGGCTGCCCGCCGGACAGAAGCTCGCCATGTCGTGGGCGTAGGAGGCCGTGACGTCCGGGTCGGTGAGGACGGCCTCCGCGGGGAGGCCGCCGAGCAGCCGGTCGACGAGAGGTCCGGCCGCCACCGTGTCTTCATCGCGTCGCGCTTCGATACGGCTCATGATCACAGCGTGGCACCCGGGGCCATCGGTGTGAACCCCACGGGGGCGGCCGGGCCCCGTCGGAGTGTGATGATCATATGCAGGCGGGGTGTGACGCACAGTGTGCGCCATGGACGACAAGCCTCGTGCGCACCGGCGGAGGCTCCGCCGCGCGCTGCTCGCCTCGGCCGCCGGGGCCGCCGTGCTGGGCGGGGTGCTGGTGACGCTGCCGTGGGGCGGGCAGCCGCCGCCCCCGGCCCCCACCCCTCAGGAGCGCGCCCTGGCCGCGGTGACCAGCGGCGTCCCGGCCGCGCTGCCCGACCTGGAGGCGCTGGCCGCGGAGCGCGAGCGGCATCTGCGCACGCACCCCGGGGACGCGCGGGCCTGGGCCGAGCTGGGCGCGGCCCGGGTGGAGCAGGGGCTGCGGCTGGCCGACCCCCGGTACTGGCCGCGCGCCGAGAAGGCGCTGCGCACCGCCCTGAAGGTGCGGAAGGACCATGTGCCGACGCTGCGGACGATGGCCGTGCTGGCGAACGCCCGCCGTGACTACGCGGGCGCCCGCGCCTGGGGCGAGGCGGCGCGGAAGCTGGAGCCCGAGCGGTGGACGACGTACCCGCCGCTGATCGAGGCGTCCGCCGGGCTCGGCGACGACGAGGAGACCGGCCGGCTGCTGGAGAAGCTCGCGAAGCTGCGCTCGGGCCCGGAGGTGATGGCGCGGGCGGCGGCCGTGTACCGGGACCGGGGCTGGCGGGAGGACGCGGCCGCGAAGCTCACGGACGCCGCGTCGGCCGCCGGGGAGCCCGCCGAGCGCGCGGCCTACCTGGAGCGGGCCGGGCAGCTCGCCTGGGAGCGCGGCGACCGGGAGGACGCGCTGCGCCGCTTCCAGGAGGCGGTGCGCACCGACCCCGACCAGCGGGCGGCTCAGGCCGGACAGGGCAGGGTGCTGGCGGCGCTGGGCCGCACGACGGAGGCGCTGAGCGCGTACCGCACGGCGCTGGCGAAGCACCCGCGGCCGGAGTACGCCCTGGAGCTGGGCGAGCTGTACGAGTCGCTGGGGATGCGGCAGGCCGCCGACGCGCGGTACGCGCTGCTGCGGGAGCGGGTCCGGCTGGCCGCCGCGCACGGCGCGGACGAGGAGCTGGTGCTGGGCCGGTTCGAGGCCGACCACGGGGACGCGGAGGCGGCGGTGCGACGGCTGCGGGCGGAGTGGAAGCGGCAGCCGTCGACGGAGGTGGCGGACGCGCTGGGCTGGGCGCTGCACCGGGCCGGGGAGCACGAGGAGGCGCTGCCGTTCGCGGTGCGGGCCACGGAGGGCACCGAGGGCGGGGGCGTGCGCAGCGCGCTGTTCGCCTACCACCGGGGGATGATCGAGGATTCCCTGGAGCGGTACGGGGCCGCGCGCCGCCATCTGACGGAGGCGCTGCGGATCAACCCCTGGTTCTCGCCGCTGCACGCGCCGCGCGCGAAGGAGGCGCTGGCCCGCCTGGGTGAGCCGTCCGTCCAGGCGGGCCCCGAGTCCTCCTGACCGGAGGGCGCGGTGCGGGGCGCGGCGCCTACAGGTTGCCGCGCCTGGCCTGCTCGCGCTCGATCGCCTCGAACAGGGCCTTGAAGTTGCCCTTGCCGAAGCCCATGGAGCCGTGGCGCTCGATCATCTCGAAGAAGACGGTCGGGCGGTCCTGGACCGGCTTGGTGAAGATCTGCAGCAGGTAGCCGTCCTCGTCGCGGTCGACGAGGATCTTCAGCTCGCGCAGCGTCTCCACCGGCACGCGGGTCTCGCCCGCCCACTCGCCGAGGGTGTCGTAGTACGAGTCCGGGGTGTCCAGGAACTGCACGCCCGCGGCGCGCATCTGGCGGACGGTGTGCACGATGTCGTTGGTGTTCAGCGCGATGTGCTGGACGCCGGCGCCGCCGTAGAACTCCAGGTACTCGTCGATCTGGGACTTCTTCTTGGCGATGGCGGGCTCGTTGATCGGGAACTTGACCTTGAGCGTGCCGTCGGCCACCACCTTCGACATCAGCGCGCTGTACTCGGTCGCGATGTCGTCGCCCACGAACTCCTTCATGTTCGTGAAGCCCATGACCTTGTTGTAGAACTCGACCCACTCGTTCATGCGGCCGAGCTCGACGTTGCCGACGCAGTGGTCGATGGCCTGGAAGGACCGCTTGGCCGGCGGCTCGACCATCGGGTCGGCGGCGACGTAGCCGGGCAGGTAGGGGCCGTCGTAGCCGCCGCGCTCGACCAGGGTGTGCCGGGTCTTGCCGTAGGTGGCGATGGCGGCCAGCACGACGGTGCCGTGCTCGTCCTTCAGCTCGTACGGCTCGGCGACGGAGGTGGCGCCGTGCTCGATCGCGTACGCGTAGGCGGCGCGGGCGTCCGGCACCTCGATGGCGAGGTCGATCACCCCGTCGCCGTGCGCGGCCACGTGGTCCTCCAGGAAGGCGCCCCACTCGGTGGACCGCTTGACGACCGAGGTGAGGACGAAGCGGGCCGAGCCGCTCTCCAGCACGTAGGAGGCGGTCTCGCGGCTGCCGTTCTCCGGTCCGGAGTAGGCGACGAGCTGCATGCCGAAGGCGGTGGAGTAGTAGTGCGCCGCCTGCTTGGCGTTGCCCACGGCGAAGACGACCGCGTCCATTCCCTTGACCGGGAAGGGGTCTGCCTGCCGTGCGGTGTCGGGAGCGGTGTGTGTGGTCTGCGTCATAGGGGCAGAGTGGAACAGCCCTGCAAGGTGCGCAATAGTTCGCCCATTCACTGGGCAACATGCCCAGCCGAACGCCCGTATCGGCGGGCTTTCTGTACAGGATGACCACTGGGGAGAGCGGTATGGCGATCGATCATCTGGACGGGCGGATCATCCTGCTGCTGGCGCGCGAGCCGCGGATCGGGGTGCTGGAGATGTCCCGCCGGCTGGGGGTGGCGCGCGGGACCGTGCAGGCCCGCCTGGACCGCCTTCAGTCGAACGGAGTCATCCGCGGATTCGGCCCCCAGGTGGATCCCGCGGCCCTCGGCTACCCGGTCACCGCGTTCGCCACCCTGCAGATCAGACAGGGCCAAGGCGCCGACGTACGAGCCCACTTGGCGACCGTGCCCGAGGTCCTGGAGCTGCACACCACCACCGGGACGGGGGACATGCTGTGCCGGCTGGTGGCTCGCTCGAACGCCGATCTCCAGCGGGTGATCGACCGCGTCGTCGGTTTTGATGGCATCGTCCGGGCGTCCACGGCGATCGTCATGGAGAACCCCGTTCCGCTGCGGATCATCCCGCTGGTGGAGCAGGCCGCGCTCGGCGAATGACCGGACCTGGCCGAGCTGGGGTGAGCGGATGTGAACTTCTGGGAGTACCTGGAGAGCCGGCACCAGCAACTGCTCATCGACGCCTACCAGCACGCCAGCGTCGTCTTCCAGTGCATGGTGGTGGCCACCGCCATCGGCGTGCTGATCGGGATCCTCACCTACCGCAGCGAGTGGGCGGGCAGCCTCGCCACCACCGTCACCGCGACCCTGCTGACCGTCCCGGCGCTGGCCATGATCGGCCTTCTCATCCCGATCGTGGGGCTCGGCGTGGCGCCGACGGTGATCGCGCTGACCCTCTACGGGCTGCTGCCCGTCGTGCGCAACGCGATCGTCGGGCTGCGCGGGGTCGACCCGGCGCTGGTGGACGCGGCCACCGGCATCGGCATGTCCCGGCTGTCCCGGCTGGTCCGGGTGGAGCTGCCGCTGGCCTGGCCGCCGATCCTCACCGGCATCCGGGTCTCCACCCAGATGCTCATGGGCATCGCCGCCATCGCCGCCTTCGCCTCCGGACCCGGCCTGGGCAACCTGATCTTCCGCGGGATCGCCTCCCTGGGCAGCAAGAACGCGCTGAACCAGGTGCTCGCCGGCACCCTCGGGATCATCGTCCTGGCCCTGCTGTTCGACGCCGCGTACGTCCTGATCGGACGGCTGACCATCTCCAGGGGGATCCGTGCCTGAGTCCGGTACGACCGAGGCCGCTCCCCGGTCGGTCGGGGCGACCATCGAGCTGGAGGGCCTCACCAAGCGCTACCCGGGCAGCGACCGGCCCGCCGTCGACAACGTCAGCATGGAGATCGGGGCGGGTGAGACGGTGATCCTCGTCGGCCCCTCCGGGTGCGGGAAGTCCACCACCCTGAAGATGATCAACCGGCTGATCGAGCCGACCGGCGGCCGGATCCGCATCGGCGGCGAGGACGTCACCGACATGGACCCGGTGAAGCTGCGCCGCACCATCGGCTACGCGATCCAGGCGAGCGGGCTGTTCCCGCACATGACCGTCGCGCAGAACATCGCCCTGGTGCCGAAGATGCTGCGCTGGCCGTCCGCGCGGGTGCGGGACCGGGTCGAGGAGATGCTGGACCTGGTCGGCCTGGACCCCGGCGAGTTCCGCGACCGCTATCCGCGCCAGCTCTCCGGCGGCCAGCAGCAGCGGGTCGGCGTGGCGCGGGCGCTGGCCGCGGACCCGCCGGTGCTGCTGATGGACGAGCCGTTCGGCGCGGTCGACCCGATCACCCGGGACCACCTCCAGGACGAGCTGATCCGGCTCCAGCGGGAGCTGCACAAGACGATCGTCTTCGTCACCCACGACTTCGACGAGGCGATCAAGATCGGCGACCGGATCGCGGTGCTGCGCGAGCAGTCCCACATCGCCCAGTTCGACACCCCGGAGGCGATCCTCACCAACCCCGCCGACGACTTCGTGTCCGGCTTCGTCGGCGCGGGCGCGGCACTGAAGCGGCTCAACCTCACCCGGGTCAGGGACGTGCCGATCACCGACTACCCGACGGTGGGCGTCGACGACCCGCTCGACGAGATCTCCGCCCGGCTGCGCTCCGCCGGCACGGACGAGGTGCTGGTCCTGGACAAGCGGGGCCGCCCCTACAAGTGGCTGCGGCGCGGCGACATCGTGCGCGCCCAGGGTTCGCTGGCCCGCGCGGGCGTGCTGGTGCACGACACGGTGACCCGGGACGCGACCCTGCGGGACGCGCTGGAGGCGGTGCTCACCGACAACACGGGCCGCGTCGCGGTGACCGGGCGGCGCGGCGCGTACGAGGGTGTCGTGGACGTGGAGACGCTGATGAACTCCGTGCACGAGCTGCTGGAGGCGGACCGGCTGGAGGCGCGGGAGGCGCAGGCCGGCCTGGAGGAGCAGCGGGCCGCGCAGACGCACGCCGAGCAGGAGGGGGCGCACCCCCCGGGCGACCGCGGGGAGGCGCAGGCGTGAGGACCTCCGAGGGGCGGCGGCCCGAGGACGGGCCCGAGGCGCCCGAGGACGCGGGAGCGGACGGGGAGGAGGCCTCTCCCCCGCCCCGGCCTGCCGTGGCGCCCACGCGGGTGAGCTGGCAGAAGCTGACGCTCCTGCCGGTGCTGCTGATCGCCGTGCTGCTGGCGACGTGGCTGTGGTTCGAGCAGGCCGACCTGGACGCCCTCACCCGCAACGCGCTGTCGGACGGGCGGGTGTCGAAGGCGCTGTGGCAGCACATCGAGCTGACCGTGATCTCGACGTTCTTCGTGCTGATCATCGCCATCCCGCTGGGCATCCTGCTGACCCGGGGGCAGGCCGGCCGGGCCACCCCGGCGGTGATGGCGCTGGCCAACATCGGCCAGGCCACCCCGGCGATCGGTCTGCTGGCGCTGCTGGTGATCTGGCTGGGCATCGGCCGCCGGGCGGCCCTGATCGGCATCATCGCCTACGCCGTGCTGCCGGTGCTGTCCAACACCATCACCGGGCTGCGGGCCAACGACCCGGCGCTGCTGGAGGCGGCGCGCGGCATCGGCATGTCCCCGGTGGGCGTGCTCACGCGGGTGGAACTGCCGCTCGCCGTGCCGCTGATCCTCGCGGGCGTGCGCACCGCGCTGGTGCTGAACGTCGGCACGGCGACGCTCGCCACCTTCGGCGGGGGCGGCGGGCTCGGGGTGCTGATCACCACCGGGATCACCAGCCAGCGCATGCCGGTGCTCGTGGTGGGGTCGGTGCTCACCGTCGCGCTGGCCCTGCTGGTGGACTGGCTGGCCTCGCTGGCGGAGCTGCTGCTGCGTCCGCGCGGACTGGAGGCCGGGCCGTGAGCGGGCGTCCGGGGGTACGGCTGACGGTGGCGGCGGTGCTGCTGGCGGTGGTGTCGGGGTGCGGGCTGACCAGCGGGTCGCCCATGGTCGACGATGTGGAGCCGGGCACCGTCGGCCGGGGGAAGCCGCTGGAGGGCGCGACACTCACCGTCACCTCCAAGGAGTTCACCGAGCAGCTGATCCTCGGCGCGATCATGGGCATCGCCTTCCAGGCGGCGGGCGCGGAGGTGGTGGACCGGACGGGCATCCAGGGCTCGGTCGGCTCCCGGGAAGCGGTCGTCAAGGGCGAGGCGGACGCCGGGTTCGAGTACACGGGCACGGCGTGGATCACGTACCAGGGCAACAGCAGGCCGATCCCCGATCCGCGCGAGCAGTGGCTGGCGGTGCGGGACGCGGACCTGAAGAACGGCGTGACCTGGCTGGAGCCGTCGGAGCTGAACAACACGTACGCCCTGGCCATGAACCAGGCCAACTACGAGCGGTACCGCACCCGCACCCTGTCGGAGGTGGCGGAGCTGTCGAAGTCCGACCCGGGCGCGGTGACGCTGTGCGTGGAGGGCGAGTTCGCCAACCGCGAGGACGGGCTGCCCGGCATGCGGAAGGCGTACGGGATGGACATCCCCGCGGGCAACGTCACGCAGATGGACACCGGGATCATCTACACGCAGACGGCGAAGGGCGCCTGCACCTACGGCGAGGTGTTCACCACCGACGGGCGGATCAGGTCGATGAACCTGGTGGTGATGGAGGACGACAGGAAGTTCTTCCCCAACTACAACGCGGCCCCGACCGTGCACAGCGAGACCCTGAAGAAGTGGCCCGCGATCGCCGAGGTGCTGGCCCCGGTGACGGAGAAGCTGGACAACGACGTGGCGCAGACCCTCAACGCCCGGGTCGACGTCGACGGGGAGGACCCCCATCAGGTCGCGCTGGACTGGATGGTGGCCGAGGGGTTCGTGAAGGAGGGCTAGCGGGGAGCCGGGTCAGCAGCTCGGGACCTTCCCGGTGCCCTTCTCCAGCGCGACCAGCGCGTCGACGGCGCCGCGCAGCGTGGTCACGGGGACCAGGCGCAGGCCCTCGGGCAGTTCCGCCTTCGCCTCGGAGCACTCGTCGCGCGGGACGAGGAAGACGGTGGCGCCGTCCCGCCTGGCGGCCTGCGTCTTCAGCGGCACGCCGCCGACCGCGCCGACCCGGCCCTCGGCGTCGATGGTGCCGGTGCCGGCCACGACCCGGCCGCCGGTGAGGTCGCCGCCGCTGCCGTCGCCGTCCAGCTTGTCGACGATGCCGAGGGAGAACAGCAGTCCGGCGCTCGGGCCGCCGACGTCGGCGAGCTTCAGGGTGACGTCGACGCCCTGGTTCTCCCGGCCCAGGTACGACAGCGCGGCCCGGGTGGCCTCGTCCTGGGACTCCTTCATCTGCTTCCGGTTGAACTGCTCGATCTCCCGCACGTCGCCCCCGCCGGGGTAGACGGCGTCGCGGGGCATGACCGCCTCGTCGGTGCGGAACCAGCTGTCGATCACCTGCGGCAGACTGACGCGGGTGTCCGGCGAGGTCGCCTCGATGGTGGTCATCCGCAGCTGGCCCGTGGTCTTCCGCACGGGGGCGCCGGAGATGGTGATGACCTGCTGCCCCTTGTTCTCGCCGAGCACGTCGGCCGTCATCCCGGGCTGCGCCACGGAGAAGGGCAGCGGCGCGAGCACGGCGGTGGCCAGCAGCGCGGCGACCGGGGCGGCGCAGACGGCCAGGGCCTGGGGACGTGTGAGGCGAGTGAGCACGGTGCCAATCTAACGTGACGGGGGTGGGGGGCCGGCGGCCACCGGGGGGCAGGGGGCTGTCGCACGCCGGGTGCGGGCGGCACGGCGGCTGGAGGCGCCTGCCGCCTGCGGGCAGCCGTGCCGCTAGGGGCGGCACGGGTGGGCGCAGGCGGCACCCTCCAGCGGGCCCGCGCCCACACCCCCGTACGGCCACCGGGGTGCCGGGGGCTGTTGTACGCCGGGTGCGGGCGGCGCGGGGCTGGTCGCGCAGTTCCCCGCGCCCCTGGAAGGGCGCGCTGCCGCGCCCCCGGCGGCAATCGGGGTGCCGGGGACCGTTGCATGCCGGGTGCGGGCCGCACCGGGGCTGGGCGCGCAGTTCCCCGCGCCCCTGGAGGGGCGTTCAGCGCAGGGCCTCGGCGACCTCCCGGGCCGCCTCCACCACCCGCTTGCCGACCCGTTCCGGCACGACGTCCGCGAGCATGACGACGCCCACGCTGCCCTCGACGCCCGTGACACCCAGCAGCGGCGCGGCCGCCCCGCAGGCGCCGGTCTCCAGCTCGCCGTGGGTGAGGGTGTAGCCGGGGTCGCCGGGGGCCTTCTGCCGGGCGGCGAGTATCGCCTTGCCCGCCGCGCCGCGGTCCAGCGGGTGCCGGAAGCCGGCCCGGTAGGCCACGTGGTAGTCGGTCCACGACGGCTCCACCACCGCCACCGCGAGGGCCTCCGCCCCGTCGACCAGCGTCAGATGGGCGGTCGCGCCGATGTCCTCCGCGAGGGACCGCAGCGCCGGCATCGCCGCCTCCCGTACCAGCGGGTGCACCTGCCGTCCCAGCCGCAGCACGCCAAGGCCGACGCGGGCCCGGCCGCCCAGGTCGCGGCGGACCAGCGCGTGCTGCTCGAGCGTGGCGAGCAGCCGGTACACCACGGTCCGGTTCACGCCCAGTTTGTGGGAAAGCTCGGTGACGGTCAGCCCGTGGTCCGTGTCGGCGAGCAGCTTCAGGACCCGTAGGCCCCTGTCGAGCGTCTGAGAGGTCTCCGCGGTCACGACGCCCACTCCTTCAGTGGTGAGGTCGACGGCCCCCTCGCCGCATGTGCGTCACCGCGTCCCGGCGGTCACGCGCTTCAGAGGGCCGCCGATCGGCCGGCGGCCCGGACCAGTCCCGGGCACAGTCGCTTCACGGCTGCGCTCCGCGGCGGCGCTGCCACGGGGCGTGTGCGTAGCGGGGACAGTAGCGAGCCGGTCCGCTGAGCGGAAGGCTCCGTCCAGAATCCGGTCACCAGTTGAACAAACCGGTCACTTTTGTCCCGGTACGCACGCAGGGTGACCGCTCTCGCACGCCTCACCGTCCACAGATGACGCCCAGGCGTCTCACCGCATACGCGTGGCCCACTCCTGCACCTTGGCGATCCGCTGGCGCAGCTGTCCCGCGGTGGCCTCGGCGGAGGGCGGGCCGCCGCAGACCCGGCGCAGCTCGGTGTGGATCACGCCGTGCGGCTTGCCGCTCTGGTGGACGTAGGCGCCGACGAGCGAGTTGAGCTTCTTGCGCAGCTCCATCATCTCCTTGTGGGAGACCACGGGCCGCCGCTCGGCGGGCAGTTCGAGCAGGTCGGCCTCCTCGGCCGGCTTCTTCCTGCTGTGCGCGATCTGCCGGGCCTGCCGCTTCTGCAGCAGCAGCTGCACCTGGTCGGGCTCCAGCAGGCCGGGGATGCCGAGGTAGTCCTGCTCCTCCTCGCTGCCGGGGTGCGCCTGCATGCCGAACTCGGCGCCGTTGTACATGACCCGGTCGAAGACGGCGTCGGACTCCAGCGCCTCGAAGGGCAGCATGTCCTGCTCGCCGGTGTCCTCGTCCTGCTGCTTGTTCGCCTCGTCCATCTCCTTCTCGGACTCGGCGTACGGGTCCTCCTCGCCCTCCTTCTTGGGCTTGTCGAGGACGTGGTCGCGCTCGCGCTCCATCTCGTTGGCGAAACCGAGCAGGTCCGGCACGGTCGGCAGGAACACGGACGCGGTCTCGCCGCGCCGCCGGGACCGTACGAAACGGCCGACGGCCTGGGCGAAGAACAGGGGTGTGGAGATGGTGGTGGCGTACACGCCGACCGCGAGGCGCGGGACGTCGACGCCCTCGGACACCATGCGGACGGCGACCATCCAGCGGTCGTCGCTCGCGCTGAACTCGTCGATCCGCTGGGACGCGCCGGCGTCGTCGGAGAGGACCAGCGTGGCCTTGTGGCCGGTGATGTCGCGGATCAGCTTGGCGTAGGCGCGGGCGGACTCCTGGTCGGACGCGATGACCAGGGCGCCGGCGTCCGGGATGGCCTTCCTGACCTCGGTGAGCCGCTGGTCGGCGGCGCGCAGCACGGACGGCATCCACTCGCCGCGCGGGTCGAGGGCGGTGCGCCAGGCCTGGCTGATCGCGTCCTTGGTCATGGGCTCGCCCAGCCGGGCGGCGATCTCGTCGCCCGCCTTGGTGCGCCAGCGCATGTTGCCGCTGTACGACATGAAGATGACCGGCCTGACGACGCCGTCGGCGAGGGCGGAGCCGTACCCGTAGGTGTAGTCGGCCGACGACCGGCGGATCCCGTCGTCGCCCTCCTCGTACGTCACGAACGGGATGGGGTTGGTGTCCGAGCGGAACGGCGTACCGGTCAGCGCGAGGCGGCGGGTGGCCGGCTCGAACGCCTCCAGACACGCCTCGCCCCACGACTTCGAGTCGCCGGCGTGGTGGATCTCGTCCAGGATCACGAGCGTCTTGCGCTGCTCGACGCGGTTGCGGTGCAGCATGGGGCGCACGCCGACACCGGCGTACGTGACGGCGACGCCGTCGTACTCCTTGCCGAGCGGGCCCGCGCTGTACTCCGGGTCGAGCTTGATGCCTATCCGGGCGGCTGCCTCCGCCCACTGCTTCTTCAGGTGCTCGGTGGGCGCGACGACGGTCACCTGCTGCACGACGTGGTGGTGCAGCAGCCAGGACGCCAGCGTCAGCGCGAACGTGGTCTTTCCGGCGCCGGGCGTGGCGACCGCGAGGAAGTCACGGGGCTGGGCCTGGATGTACTTGTCCATCGCCCCCTGCTGCCAGGCGCGCAGCTTGCCGGCCGTGCCCCAGGGGGCACGGCCGGGGAAGGCCGGGGACAGGTGGTGCGAGGCGGTGCCGGCGGTGGTAGTCACGATCTCCGAGGGGTGGGTCGGTCGGCGCATCTGGGTGAGACAACCGGGCCACCCTACCGATGCGGCGGTGACGCACATGCCGCTACACGGCCGTCCCGCCCGAGGGTGGGACCCACGTCACAACTGCCTCAGCCGCCGAGCGATTTCTCTCACATCACTCTCCGCCCCGGATGCCACGTCGACGACCAGCGTGTACGCCGTGTCCTGGTCCACGCCCGCGAGATCGACCCCGTTCACCGCGAGGAAGGTGGCAGTGGCCAGCCAGGCGGTGCGTTTGTTGCCGTCGACGAACGGGTGGTTCGTCGCGAGGGCGTGGAGGAGCGCCGCGGCCTGCTCGTGCGGATCCTCGTACGCCGCGGTGCCGAACATCCGGGCGCGGGGGCGGTGCACGGCCGAGGCCAGCAGGCCCGGCGCCCGGGTCTCGGGCGGCTGCCCGCCGAAGGCGACCTCGGCGATGGCCGTGACCTCGTCGACGGTGAGGTGCCGGGTCATTCGCCGAGCCTCCTCAGCAACTCGGCGTGCTCCCGCGCGATGCGCTCGGCGACGGCACGCACCAGCGTGCCCTCCTCGTGCAGGTGGCGGCGCAGCGCTTCCCGCGCAACCTCCTCCGGGGCGCGGTCCTGCGCGTCCGCGAGGTCGTGGAGAGCTTGGTGCACGTCGGGGTCGAGGCGGAGAACCAGTTCGGACATGGCGGGAGACTACTGTCGGCGATCACCCGACGACGACCGGTTTACGGGTCACCGCTCCCGGAGGCGGGTGGCTATCCAGACGCCCACCAGCGCCACCGCCGCCATCGGCAGGAACACCGCGGCGAAGGCGGCCGGGTGGGAGCCGGACGCCTCCGTCGCCGCGTGGCTGACGGTGCCGCCGCCGAGGGCGGCGAAAGCCGCGCCGCCGATCGCCAGCAGGAGGACGTTGGAGAGGCCGTCGGAGATCTGGAGGGCGGCGGAGTTGGTGCCGGCCTCCTCGGGGGCGGAGAGATGGAGCAGCAGCACGCTGGTGGAGGAGATCACCAGGCCCATGCCGAAGCAGCCGAACGCCCACGCGACCGCCAGCGTCCAGGCGGGCACGGCGTGGATCAGCACGCTCGGCGCGGCCGCGATGGCGAACGCGACCAGCAGCATCCCGGCGGTCATCAGCCGCTCCCGGTGCTGCTCCAGGCGGGGCCGGGACTGCACCCAGGAGCCCAGCGCCCAGGTGGCGCCGCCCGCCGCGAGGGAGAAGCCGGCCAGCGTCGGGCTGAGCCCCCGCTGGGTGACCAGCATCAGCGGGACGAAGGACTCCGCCGCGATGAAGGAGCCGGCGGCGACACCGCGCAGCAGCACCACCGACGGCAGACCGCGGGCCGCCCGCCAGGTGCCGGGCGGGAGCAGGCCGAGGACCGCGGGGACCAGCAGGGCCACGCCCAGCGCGCCCGGCAGCAGGGACAGCAGGCGCAGGTCCTGGGCGGCGTACTGGAGCAGGCCCGCGCCGACGGAGATCGCGAACGCCAGCCGGATGCGGCGGCGGTCGAAGGACGCCGGGGCCTCGGCGTCCCCGACCGGGCCGGCCGCGAGACGCCGGATCTGGGGCAGGGCGAGCGCCATCGGGAGCAGCACGATCACGGGTATGCCGAGGAACACCCAGCGCCAGCCGAGGTGCTCGGTCACCGCGCCGGAGGCGAGCGGACCGACGATGGACGGGACGACCCACGCGGCCGCGAACGCCGCCATGATCGCCGGGCGCAGCCGCTCCGGATAGGCGCGGCCGACGACGACGTACAGGGCGACGATCACCAGGCCGCCGCCGAGGCCCTGCACCGCCCGCCCCAGGATGAACAGCCACATCGCGCCCGCCGTGCCGCCGATCAGCAGCCCGGCCGCGAAGGAGGCGATGCCCCAGGTCAGCGGGGCGAGCGGGCCGCGCCGGTCGGACCACTGGCCGGACAGCACCATGCCGAACAGGCTGGTGGTGAAGTACCCGGAGAACGCGAACGCGTACAGCGGGACGCCGTTCAGCTCGCGGGCCGCGACGGGCATGGCCGTGCCCACCGCGGTCGCCTCGAAGGCGATCAGCAGCACCACGGAGACGACCCCGATGCTCAGCGCGCGGTACCGGCTGCTGAGGACGGTGTCGTCGGGGACGACGGCCGGGGCGGGCGCGCCGGCGGGCTCGGCGACACCCGTGTCGCGGGGGTTCGGGGCGGTCATGCCCGCCAGCGTAAGGGCCACGACCGTGTTTGACCCCTGTCGGGGGTCGGGTCCGGCACCGGGACCTTGGTCGTAGGACCGGCGCCTCCCCTTTGTGAACGGGGCATGGCAGTCACGTTGCACGCCACGGAGTTCCCTTGAGCCCCGCGAACCCACTCCGTACGGTCGACGTACCGGTTCGGGACGGTGAGGCGCCGCACGGCACCTCTCCCCCACCGACACGGCCGTGTGCCCGAGTGGTTCAGGGACTCGCCTGCAAAGCGAGTTACGCGGGTTCGATTCCCGCCACGGCCTCGGCGAAGGGCGGGGCGCTTCAGGCGCTCCGCCCTTCGACGCGCGCGGCGGTACGACTCACCCGCCGCGCTCCGGTGACACCGTGTCGAAGTGGCCCGCCCTCGTCGGGGCGACCCGCCTCAGAGCACCCCGCCCGCCTCGTCCTGGAAGAGCCGCGTCCAGTAGTGCCAGTCCGTGTCCGGGGTCGTGCCCGTGGGGTCGACCGAGGCGAGGACCTGGATCATCGTCAGGGCGAGCTGGTCGTAGGCGTCGCTGGTGAGGGCGTGGCCGGAGGCCTCGTCGAGGGAGCGCTCGCGGTGCAGGAGCCACAGCGTGAACGCCAGGGTGGAGATGTCCGTGTTCAGCGGGCGGAGCGCCCCGTCCCCCTCGCTCCAGCTGAGCACCGCTCCCGTCGCCCCGTCGACGACCAGGCTGTGGTCGTCGATCAGGTGCCCGACGCGTACCAGGCGGTCGGCGTGGGCGGGGAGGAGCGCCGGCGGGAAGCCGCCGCCGCAGTCGTCGGCCGCGTACTCCGTGAGCGTGCGCAGCGGCTGGTCGGTGTCCAGGGAGAACAGGAAGCCGTCCTCGGGCAGGCCCGTCTCGCGCAGGAAGCGGCGGGTCGGCTCGTGCGTGAGCGTCGCGGGGAAGTCGACGTCCTCGAAGCGGACCACGCCGCCCCGGCCGAACTCCTCGTCCAGCAGGCGCAGGGGGAGGTCCAGGGCGAGGCCGGAGGCCGTGCCGGGGCCCGCGACCAGGGCGAGGGGGCGGATCAGCGCCGCCATCCGCCAGAACGGCGCCGGCTCGCCGTCCGCGCCCTCCTCGAACACCGCGAGCAGTTGCCGTGAGGCCTCCGCGACCGCCTTGGTGCCGTACCGCCCGGCGTAGGCGGCGAACTGGCCGCGCAGTCCCGCCAGTTCGTCCGTGGCCGCGGCGAAGCGGACCAGGGTGGGCAGGGACGGGGCGAGCGGACGGCAGTCCATGAGGTCGGGCCGGTCGTGGACGTACGCGCTGGAGACCTCGCCGGTCGCGCCGTCGAGCAGCACCGCCTCCGGCTCCAGGCCCGCCGGGGCGGCGAACGCGCCGATGACGAGCTGGTCGCGCAGCGCGGGCGGCAGCCGGTCGGCGGCGCCCGTCGCCTCGGCGACCGTGTGCGGCCCGCCGGGGCGGGCCGGCTCCGTGAAGCGGAACAGGCCGGTGTCGCACGGCAGTCCGGGTCCGGTCAGCCAGCTCCGCGTCGACGCGTGCGTGACCTGGGGACCGAGGTCGTCCTCGGTGAGTGTGATCGCCCTCGCGACAACGGTGTCGGTCGTGCTCATGATTCCCCCGCGATACGTGTGCTCGGTCCCGGGCCCGCGAACGTCCCGCCCCGGGCAGGACGCCCCGCGCCCTGCCGGACACACGGCCGTCCCCCACTGCTCCGAAGAGTACGCGGCGCCACTGACAACGCCTCAGGACCGACAGGGCGCGACCGGCGCCCTGTCCTTCAAGACGCCCGGGAGGCCCCTCGCGTTGCCCGGATGCGGCGATCGCCCCGGAAATCGGCTCAGTTACCGGTGACCACGGCGGCCTGCGGGCGGATCGGCAGCCGGTTCACCGGCCGGCCGGTGGCGGCGCGCACGGCCGAGGCGATCGCGGCCGGCGAGGTCACCACCGGCACCGCGCTGACCGCCTTCGCGCCGAACGGCGCGACCACGTCCCGCTCCTCCACCAGCTTCACGATCCGGATGTCGGGCGCGTCCAGCGCCGTCGGCAGGGCGTACCCGGTGAGGTCGGGGTGGCGGATCAGACCGCGCGGGGTGCGCAGGTTCTCCGTGAGCGCGGCGCCCAGGCCCTGGGTCACGCCCGCCTCGATCCGCGCGGCGAGCTGCGCCGGGTTGAGCACCCGGCCCACGTCCTGCGCGACGGCCAGCTCCACCACCCGGACCGAGCCCAGCTCGATGTCGACGTCCACCACCGCGCGGATCGCGCAGAAGGAGATGCCGACGAAGGCGTCGCCCTGCCCCGCGTCGTCCAGCGGCTCGGTGGGGTGCGGCCGGCACTGCGCGGTCGCCCACAGCTCCTTGCCGTCCATCGCCTCGGTGACGGTCGTGGACAGCACCCCGTCGTACGAGGTGATCTTGCCGTCGGTGATCTGCAGCAGCTCGGTGGACATGCCGAACTTGTGCGCCAGCGGCTGGAGGAGCTGGGTGCGGACCATCTTGGCCGCGCGCTCCACCGCTCCGCCCGACACCCAGGTGTGGCGGCCGCGGCAGCCCGCCCCGGCCGGGGGCTGGTCGGTGTCGACGGGCACCACGTGCACCTCGTCGATGCCGAGGGTCTCCTGCACGATCTGCCGGGCCAGCGTGGAGAAGCCCTGCCCGGTCTCGACGGCCGCGCACAGCACGGTCGCCACGCCGTTCTGCACGCGCACGGTGGCCGTGGACACCTCGTCGGCGCCCTCCGCGCCCAGCATGTGCACCATGCCCAGGCCGTAGCCCACGCCCCGGCGCACCGCGGCCGGCTCGCCCGCGCCTTCGGGGCCGCCCGGCAGCAGCCACTCGTCCTCGGGGGTGTCCTTGGGCAGCGGGGGCAGCGGGAAGTCGCGTACGGCCTCCAGCAGTTCGGCGACGGGGGCGGGGCAGGTGACGGTCTGGCCGGTGGGCAGCACGTCGCCGGTGGCCATCACGTTGCGCAGGCGCACCTCGGCCGGGTCCAGGCCGAGCTTCTTGGCGAGCTTGTCCATCTGCGCCTCGTACGCGGCGCAGACCTGCATCGCGCCCTCGCCGCGCACATGGCCGGAGGGCGGGTTGTTGGTGCGCACCGCCCAGCCCTCGATGAAGGCGTTGGGCACGACGTACGGGCCGCACGCGAAGGCGACGGCCGCGGCCAGGGCGTCGGAGGAGGTGCCGGCGTAGGCGCCCGCGTCGAGCAGGATCTGCGCCTCGACCTTGACCAGCTTGCCCTCGGCGTCGGCGTGGTGGCGGTAGCGCAGCAGGGTGGGGTGGCGGTGGGTGTGGCCGAGGAAGGACTCCTCGCGCGTGGCGGCGAGCTTCACCGGGCAGCCGGTCTTCAGCGCGAGCAGCCCGAGGGGCAGCTGGAAGCTCTGGTCCTCGCGGTCGGCGGTGGCGCCGGGCACCCCGGTGACGACGATCTTGACCTGGTCCTGCTGGAGGCCGAACGCGGCGGCGGCGGTGTCCCGGTCGCCGTGCGGGTCGGTGGACGCCAGGTACAGCTCGACCCCGCCGTCCGGGCGGGGCACGGCGAGCCCGGCCTCGGCCCCTATGGGGGCGGGGTCCTGGCGGCCGATGCGGTACAGCCCCTCGACGACGACCTCGCCGACCGCCTCCGCGTCGCCGTGGCGCAGCGGGATGTGCCGGATCAGGTTGCCGTCGGGGTGCAGCGGTTCGGCCTCGAAGGCCTGCTCCGGGTCGGTCACCGGGTCGAGCACCTCGTACTCGACGATGACCGCGGCGGCGGCCATGCGCGCGGTGTCCGGGTGGTCGGCGGCGACGGCGGCCAGCGGCTCGCCGTGGTGGCGTACGACCTCGGAGGCGAAGACCGGGCGGTCGGCCTTGCCGCGGCCGGGCACCGGGGTGCCGGGGACGTCCTCGTGGGTGACGACCGCGCGGACGCCGGGCATCTCGCGCGCGTGCGTGGTGTCGATCGACGTGATGCGCGCGTGCGGGTGCGGGGAGCGCAGCACGGCGGCCCACAGCAGGCCCTCGGCCCACAGGTCGGCGGCGTACGGGAAGGTGCCCTCGGTCTTGGCGCGCGCGTCGGCGGCCGGGAGGGAGACGCCGAGTCCGCGCGGGGCGGCCTCCTCCTCGGGGGCCGCCTCGGCGGTCTGCACGGTGGCTGCCTCGTTGCTCACGCCTGGCCTCCGTCCTGGCCGTGGGGCTGGTCCTGCGGTGCGACGCCGAACGCCGAGGGGTTCACCCCGCCGGCGCCGGGGCCCGCCTGGTGCGGGATGCGGGGGGTGCCGTCGCCGTCGTCCGCCGCGGCCTCGGCGTGGGCCTCGCGTTCGGCGACGACCTCCTGCACGGCGTTCACCACGCCCCGGTAGCCGGAGCAGCGGCACAGGTTGCCGCACAGGGCCTGGCGGGTCTCCAGCTCGGTCGGGGCCGGGTTGCCCTCCAGCAGGTCGTGGACGGTCATCGCCATGCCGGGCACGCAGAAGCCGCACTGCACGGCGCCGCAGCGGGCGAGGGCGCGCTGCACGTCCGAGGGGCGGCCGTCCTGGGCCAGTCCCTCGACGGTGCGGACCTCGCTGCCGGCCGCGGTGACGGCGGGGACCAGGCAGGACGCGACGAGCCGGCCGTCCACCTGCACGTTGCACGCGCCGCACTCGCCCTGCGAGCAGCCGTCCTTGGCGCCCGCCAGGCCGAGCCGCTCGCGCAGCACGTAGAGCAGCGACTCGCCGATCCAGGCGTCGGTGACGGGCCGGTCGGTGCCGTTGACGCGGAGCACGTAGGAGGCGAGGGGGTGGTCCTCGTGGGGGGCCACGAGGACGTCGGCGACGGGAGCGTCCGGTGCGTCGGCGGCCTCCGGAGCGCCCGGACCGTCCGCGTCGGGGGCGTCGTCGCCGTCGGAGGGCTCCGGGGCCTCCGAGGGCCCTTCGGAGGGCTCGGCGGCCGCCTGGGCTTCCCCGGCGTCCTCGGGGGTGCCGTCGGCCTCGGACGCGCCGGAGGCGGGCTCCTCGGCGCCCTGGAGGGCGTGCGGGTGCTCGCGGCCTCCGGCGGCCTCGGCGTCACCGGCGTCCGCGCCGTCGCCGGACTGCCACGGCTGCTCGGGGTGTTCCTCGGCGGGCAGCGGCTGGGACGCGTGCGGTGCCTCGTGGGCGGGGGCGTCCTCGGCGGCGGGGCGCGCCTGCGGCTGGTCGCCGCCCTGCTGCCCGCCGTACGCGGGAGCGGCGCCGTGTTCGGCGCCCTGGGGGGCGTACGAGCCGGGCTGCTGTCCGTCGGCGCCGGGCTGCGGCGCGTACTCGTCGGCGGCGGGCCGCGGGTCGTGGGCGCCGGGCTGCTGCCCGTGCGGGCCCGCGCCCGTCCGCCCGTCGTGCTGCTCGTGGTCCTGCGGGACGCCGGGTACGCCCGGTCCCCACGGGGTGCCGATGGACTGCGACTCGGCCCAGGGGGCCGCGGCGCCGCCCGGGAGGGTCGCCGGAGGGGTGCCGCCCCACTGCTCGACCAGGGAGGACGTGGTGAACTCGCCGGACTCGTCCGGCAGGTCGCCGCCCGCCACGGGGATCGACCACTGCCCGGTGACGTCCTGCCCCGGCGCCTGGCCGTGCCCCTGGTGCTGCCCCGCGGGCTCCTGACCGTGGCCCTGCGCGTGGGGGTCGTAGGTCCACTGACCGCTCGCGCCGGGGTCGTAGCCGTACGGGTCGCCCGCCGCCGCGTCGTGCTCCGCGGACGCCGGGTCGTGCCACTGGGCACCGTCGACGGGGGCGCCGGGCGCGGCCCAGCTGCCGGTGGCCGCCGGGTCGGTGCCCGCCGTGGTGGCCGGCGTGACCGTTATCTGCGGCGGGACGTAACCGTGGCCGGGCGCGGCCAGCGGGCTCTCCATGGCGTCCAGCAGGGCGTCGATGCCGCCCTCCGGGAGGTTCACGAAGGCCGTGGCGCCGTCGTCGTAGTCGCCCTGCGGCAGCGGGTCCCAGCGGCTGCCGCCCGGAGGCGTGCCGCCCTGTCCGTGCTGGTCGTCGGTCACGACAACGCCCTCCCCAGTGCTCGTCGGGCCAGCGCGGCGACGGTGCGCCGCAGGTGCAGTACCGCGGGCGGCAGCGGCGGAACGGTGCCGTCCTCGCCGGGCGCGGCGTCGGGGATGCAGGCCGCGGCGACGTACTCCCCGAACGCGCTGAGCGCCTCCGGCACGATCGCGCGGTTGTTGTCCCAGTCGATGAGCTGCGCGACCCACTGCTCGGCGTCCAGGGGCCGCAGCGGCATCGGCGCTATGGCGCCCACCGCGCAGCGCACCCCGCGCCGGGCGGGGTCAAGCACGAGGGCGACGGAGGCGACCGCGCGGCCGGGTCCGGTGCGGCCGGTCGCCTTCAGGAAGACCTGGGGGGCGTGCAGCAGCGGCACGCGCACATAGCCGATCAGCTCGCCGGGGCGCAGGACGTCCATGCCGGCCAGCAGGTGCGACACCGGGACCTCGCGGCGGGCGCCGCCCGTGCCCGCGACGATCAGCGTCGCCTCCAGGGCGGCCAGCACGGGCAGGGCGTCCCCGGTGGGGGCGGCGGAGGCGATGTTGCCGCCGAGGGTGCCGGCGTTGCGGATGTGCGGGGGTCCCGCGGCCCGCGCGGCGGCGGCGAGCGCCGGGATGAGCGCGGCGAAGTCGGGGCGTCCCATGCGCGCGTGGGTGAGTCCGGCGCCGAGCAGCGCGTGTCCGTCCAGGTACTGCCAGCCGCGGATCTCGCTGATCTTGCCGAGGCCGACCAGCGCGGCGGGCCTGAGCTGCCCGGAGTTGACGGCGGCCATCAGGTCGGTGCCGCCCGCCACGGGCACGGCGGCGGGCATGGCGGTGAGCGCCGCCACGGCCTCGTCCAGCGTCGTGGGCAGCGTCACGGCCTGCGCCGCCTGCGGTGCGTGCGTGCTCAAAACCGGCTGCCCCTTCCCGCTGCCCCACCTGGTCCCACCCGTGCGCCGTACGGTACGTGCTGACAGGGCGGACGTGGCAACTCTGGCACATCTTGGCAGGTGCCGAGGACGGGGGTCCGCTAGGAGGCATTCGCCCGCCTGGGCCCGTACCTGGCCGACTCCGTCCCCGAATCGCCGCGGCGCCGCGCAATCACAGGCTTCGCAGGCTCTTGTGCCGTTATGGCCCGACCTGTTCGGCCCGCAGCGAACGCGGGGGGCACGGGTCGTCCCCCGGGGCGGAGGAGCACCGGGGGACGGCCGGGACACGCGCGACGGGGGCGCGTCTACACCGCGGGCGGAGGCCCGTCGACCGGGCGGCCGAGGACGCCCGGGCGGCGCTGCCACGGACGCGGGCCGCCGGGCGGACGGTAGGCGACGCCGAGGGCGTCCAGGCGCCGGTAGTGCTCGGTCATGCGCCGCTCGAAGCCGGGGAAGTCCCGGTCGGCGGGGGCGGGCAGCTCGCTCCAGGCGACCTCGGCCAGCGCGGCGAGCCGGGGGAACGTCTGGTAGTCGACCCGCCCCTGGTCCTCCATCACCTCGGTCCACACGTTGGCCTGCGTGCCCAGCACGCGCGTCCGCTCCTCGGGCGTCAGCTCCGCCGGGACCGGCTCGAAGCGGTAGACGTCCTCCAGGGTGCGCACGTACCCGATCGGCACCGGCTCGTCGGGGCCCGCGTCCTGGCGGTGGTCCAGGTAGACCTGCTGTTCGGGGCACATCACCACGTCGTGGCCCGCGCGGGCCGCGGTGACCCCGCCCGCGTAGCCGCGCCAGGACGACACGGCGGCGCCCGGCGCGAGTCCGCCCTGGAGGATCTCGTCCCAGCCGATGAGCCGCCGCCCGCGTTCGGCCAGCCAGCGGCCGAAGTGGCCGATGAACCAGGACTGCAGGGCGTCCTCGTCGGCGAGCCCGAGGGACGCGATCTGTTCGCGCGCGGTGGGCGAGGCGCGCCACTGGTCCTTGACGCATTCGTCGCCGCCGATGTGCACGAACGGCGAGAACGGCCCGGCGTCGGCGGGGAACAGGTCCAGGACTTCCTCCAGCACCCCCTCGTAGAAGCGCAGGGTGTCCTCGGTGGGGGCGAGGACGTTCGGATTGATGCCCCAGGTGTCCCAGACGGTCAGCGCGGCGGTGTCGGCGACGTCGGAGTTCCCGAGTTCCGGATACGCGGCGATGGCGGCCTGCGAGTGCCCGGGCACGTCGATTTCGGGGACGACGCCGATATGCCGTTCGGCGGCGTAGGCGACGATCTCCCGGAGATCGTCCTGGGTGTAGTGGCCGCCGTGCGGCCGGTCGTCCCAGAGCGGCGAGGCGCGGTGGCCGATTTTGGTGCGGGCACGCCAGGATCCGACCTCGGTGAGGCGCGGATACCGCTGGATCTCGACGCGCCAGCCCTGGTCGTCCGTCAGATGCAGATGCAGCACGTTGAGTTTGTGCGCGGACATCAGATCGAGATAACGCAGCACGCCTTCCTTCGGCATGAAATGGCGTGCCACGTCGAGCATCAGCCCGCGCCAGCGGAAGCGGGGCGCGTCCTCGACGGTCAGGTGCGGCACCGTCCACACCCGGTCGCGGCGGACGGGCGCCCTGCGGAACGCGTCGGCGCCGAGGAGCTGCCGCAGCGTCTGCGCGCCGTGCAGCACGCCCGCCGCGTCGCCGCCCTCGACGAGCACGCCCGTACGGTCGCTGACGAGCCGGTACGCCTCGGGAGCGAGCCCCGGCGCGAGCGCGAGCCGGACGCCGTCACGCGCCTCGGCGGGCTCCCGCGCCTCCCGCCAGGGCAGCCCGGTGGCGGCCCGCAGCACGCCCCCGAGCCACCGCCCCACGCCCTCCGTCCCGGCGCCGGCGTACAGCCCCGAGTCCTCCGTCAGGCGGGTCTCCCCGGCGCCGGCGACGACGCCACGGGGCGCCGGAATCAGTGCGGTCGGCATCACGTCAGTCCTTTACCGCGCCGCCCAGTCCGGAGACCAGACGCCGCTGCACGAGTACGAAGAAGATCAGCACGGGAATCGTCATCACGGTGGACGCCGCCATCACCCCGCCCCAGTCGGGGTCGTCGGGTTTGTAGAACACCAGCAGCGCCATCGGCAGGGTCGACCGGGAGATGTCGCTGATGATGAACGACTTGGCGAACAGGAAGTCGTTCCAGGCGGAGATGAACGAGAACACACTGGTGGCCACGAGGCCCGGCAGGACGAGCGGGAAAAGGATCTGCCAAAGGAACCGCGCACGGCTCGCGCCGTCCATGTACGCGGCCTCCTCCAGCGCCTCCGGAACGCCCTTCACGAACCCCCTGAGCATCCAGATCGCGAAGGGCAGCGAGAAGGCGATGTGCGGCAGGATCAGCGACCACAGGGTGTTCAGCTGGCCGAGATCCCGCATCACGAAGAACAGGGGGATCGTCAGCGCCTCCACGGGCACCATCTGGGCCACCAGAAACATGATCAGCAGGGTGGTCCGCAAACGGAACCGGAATCGCGTCACGGCGGTCGCGGCGAGAAACGCGATGAACGCGGAGGCGATCACCACGGCGACCGCGACGACGACGCTGTTGAGGAAGTAACGGCCGAAGTCCTGCTGCCCGAACACCCGCCGGAACGAGTCGAGCGTCGGTGCGAGCGTCCACGGCCGCGGCTCGCTCGACTCGATCTCCCCGGCCGGCTTGAAGGCGCTCAGCACCATCCAGTACAGCGGGAAGGCCACCACGGCGGCGACGACCAGGGCGGTCGCCTCGGCCGCCGTCCGGCCCGGGCGGCGCGTGAACCGGCGCAGAAGATTCACCCGGGATTCCCCGTCCTGCCTCACGAGACTCACAGTTCCTCCCCCTGGCGGCGCAGCAGCCGCAGGTACACCAGCGTCACGGCGAGCAGGATCAGCAGCATCACCACGCCGATCGCGGCGCCCAGGCTGTACTGCGAGGACGCGAACGCCTTCTGGTACGCGTACACGTTGAGCACCAGGTTCTGTCCCGCGATGCCCCCGCCGCCCGTCATGACGTAGATCTGCGTGAAGACCTTGAAGTCCCAGATGACCGACTGGATGGTCACGACCACCAGGATCGGGCGGAGCATCGGCGCGAGCACCGACCGCCAGATCCGCCACTGCGAGGCCCCGTCCAGGGCGGCCGCCTCCAGCACCTCGGCGGGCACGGCGCGGATGCCCGCGTAGACGGTGACCATCACGAACGGGAAGGAGCACCACACCACTTCGAGCAGCACCAGGAAGAACGCGCTGAACCGCCCGTACGTCCAGGAGTGGTCGCCGAGCCCCAGCACCCGGTTGACCGGGCCGAAGTCGGCGTCGAAGAGGAACAGCCACACCGTGGACCCGGTGATCGCCGGCGTCGCCCAGGCGCCCAGCGCGGCCAGCATCAACGCCAGCCGCGGCACCGCCCGCACCCGGGTGAGCAGCACGGCGAGCGCACATCCCACGGCCAGCGTGGAGACGACACAGGCCGCCGCGAACACCACGGTGGCCAGCAGCACCTCCCAGAACTGCCCGTCCCCGAACAGCTCGGTGTAGTTCCCGAACCCCTCGAAGGTGGTCGGCTCCCCGCCACTGACCTGAGCCTGGGTGTAGTGGAAGACGGAGATCAGCCCGAGCTGGTAGATCGGGTAGGCGAGCAACCCCCCGAGCACCACGAGCGCCGGCGCGAGATACAGCCACGGGGTCCGGGAACGCCCTGCTTGGGGGCGCGGGGAACTGCGCGCCGAGCCCCCACCGGCCCGCACCCGCGACCGCTCGAGAACCCCCGACCCAGTAGGCACCGTCATCCGACGGACCCGAACGCGTCGTTCATCTTCTTCGCAGCGTCCGCCGCGGCGGAGTCCACATCCTTCTTGCCGGACACGACCTCCTGGAACATCGTCGGCAGCACCTGCCCCGCGTCGATCTGCGCCCACGCCGGCGACGCCGGCACGAACTTCGTGTCAGCCGCGAGCGTCTCGACGAACGGCTTCACGAAGGCCTCCTTCGCGGCCACCTGCTGCCGCACGTCGGAGAAGGTCGGCAGAAAGCCCATCGCCTCGAACAGCTCGCCCTGCGCCTCCTTGGACGCGAGCCGCTTCATCAGGTCGACGGCGAGGGTGCGGTGGGTGGTGGACTTCACCACACCGAGGTTGTTGCCGCCGGCGAACGCGGGAGCGATCGACCCGGCCTTCACGCCCGGCAGCGGCACGACCGCGTACGCGCCCTTGACCGTGCCGGCCTCCACGGCGGCGTGGCTGAAGTCGCCGCCGATCGCCATGGCCGCCTTGCCCGCGGCGAAGGCGGTGATCGTGTCGTTGCCGGTCATCGCGGCGCACTTGGCGGCCGGGCAGTTGTCGTCGCCGAACAGCGAGGTGTACGCCTCGATGCCCTTGCGCGCGGCGGCACTGTCGATGGCGGCGGCGTACGACCCTCCCTTGCCGGTGGCGAGTTCGCCGCCGTGGGCCCAGATGAAGGGCATCGCGCCGTAGGTGTAGGCGCCGCCGACGGCGAGCCCGTACAGCTCGGGCTTCGCGGCGCGGATCCGCTTCGCCGTGGAGATCAGCTCGGCCTGGGTCCTCGGGACGTCCAGGCCCAGCTCCTCGAACACGTCGGTGCGGTAGTACAGCGCGCGGACGCCGACGAAGTAGGGGACGCCGTAGACCCTGCCGCCGACCGTGACGGACTGGCGGGCGGTGGGGTCGGTGTCCTCGGCCTCGTCCCAGGCGCGGAAGTCCTCGGTGACGTCGGCGAGTCCGCCGTCCTTCACATAGCCCGCGGTGTCGGTGTTGCCGTACTCGATGAGGTCGGGCGCGGACCCGGGGTCGTTGAAGGCGGCCTTGATGCGCTGGGCGCGGGTCTCGACGGGGATGTACTCGACGGTGACCTCGGCGCCCTCGTGCTCCTTCTCGAACTCGGCGAGGACGGAGTCGACGACCTGTTCCTTGGGCGTGTTGTTGACCTCCTGGAAGAGCCAGACGCGCAGGGTGCCGGTCTTCTCGTCCTTGTCGGAGGAGGAGGTGCCGGAGGTCTGAGGGGCGCAGGCGGCGGTGGCGAGGACGGCCGCGACGGCGACCATGCGGATGGACAGCTTCATGGAGTGCTCCTCCGAGCGCGTTGCAGCATATGCAATGGCGATTTCGCTGTGCACAACACACCGGAGGCTAGGGACTGGGTGAACCACGCCACAAGAGGTCTCCACCACTCTGTGACCGGCCGGCGCACCCTGCGCAACGGGCAAGCAGCACAAAGGCCCCCGCGGGCACGCAAAGCGCACCCCGGGGGCCTCGGAGGACTCGGACCGGCGTCAGGAGGGGAGGGGGACTACGAGGGGGACTACTTGTCGCCCTTGCCCTTGTCGTCGCCGCCGTCGCCCATGGACTCGTAGATCTCCTTGCACATGGGGCAGACCGGGTACTTCTTCGGGTCGCGGCCGGGCACCCACACCTTGCCGCACAGCGCCACGACGGGAGTGCCGTCGAGGGCGCTCGCCATGATCTTGTCCTTCTGGACGTAGTGGGCGAAGCGCTCGTGGTCACCGTCGCCGTGGGAGGTCTGCGGCGTCGGCTCGACGAGGGTCCCCGTACCAGTCCCGCGCTCGGGCTCAAGAGTGCTCATAACTGCCAAGGGTACTGAAGCCCGCCCGGCTCAGTTGAGCGAAGGGTCGTCCGGATACGTGGCGACCATCGCCAGCTCGTTGCGCTGCCGGCGCAGCACCTCGCGCCAGAGCCGCTCGGGCACCGGACAGGACACGTCACCGGGCTCGGACTCCACCACGTACCAGGCGCCGTCGACCAGCTCGTCCTCCAGCTGGCCGGGGCCCCAGCCCGCGTAGCCGGCGAAGATCCGCAGCGAGCCGAGGACGGAGGCGAGCAGCTCCGGCGGCGCCTCCAGGTCGACCAGGCCGATCGCGCCGTGCACCCGGCGCCAGCCCAGCGGCGGCTCCTCCCCCGCCGCCCCGCCCGGGACGACGGCGACGCCGAGGGCCGAGTCCAGCGACACCGGGCCGCCCTGGAACACCACGCCGGGTTCGCCGGCCAGGTCCGCCCAGCCCTCCAGGATGTCGCCCACGTCCACCGGGGTCGGCCGGTTGAGGACGACGCCGAGGGAGCCCTCCTCGTCGTGGTCGAGAAGGAGCACCACCGCGCGGTCGAAGTTCGGGTCCGCCAGAGCGGGAGTGGCCACGAGCAGCCGCCCTGTGAGCGAGGACACCTCGGTCATGCCAGACATGATCCCGCATCTTCCCGCCGCGCGGGGAGGCAATGCGGGTGACGGAGTGAACACGGCCGCCGCGCGCGAGAGCTTCCTGGTCGGGCGTCGTCCGGCCGAGGTGAAGGGGTGCGGACGGGCGGCCGGGAGCGCGCCCGGCGCACGGCCGCCCGTGGTGACCCCGCGTGGCCGCCGGGGAACGGTTCGTGTTGTGACAGACCCATGACGTCCCCGGGGCGTCCTCAGGCTTACGGAAGGGGGGTGGAGGGCGATTACCCTTTCCCTTCTGACCCTCTGCCCCACTCCACGGAACGCGAGATTCATGACCGTCAACGACGTCGATGACGTACTGCTTGTCCACGGCGGAACCCCGCTGGAGGGCGAGATCCGGGTCCGCGGTGCGAAGAACCTCGTACCGAAGGCCATGGTCGCCGCGCTGCTGGGAAGCTCACCGAGCCGGCTGCGCAACGTCCCGGACATCCGTGACGTCCGGGTCGTCCGGGGTCTGCTGCAGCTGCACGGCGTGACGGTCCGTCCGGGCGAGGAGCCCGGCGAGCTGGTGCTCGACCCCACGTACGTGGAGAGCGCCAACGTCGCTGACATCGATGCCCACGCCGGTTCCTCGCGCATCCCGATCCTGTTCTGCGGTCCGCTGCTGCACCGCCTCGGGCACGCGTTCATCCCGGGCCTCGGCGGCTGCGACATCGGCGGACGCCCCATCGACTTCCACTTCGACGTGCTGCGGCAGTTCGGCGCGACGATCGAGAAGCGCGCGGACGGCCAGTACCTGGAGGCCCCGCAGCGGCTGCGCGGCACCAAGATCCGGCTGCCGTACCCGTCCGTCGGCACCACCGAGCAGGTGCTGCTCACGGCGGTTCTCGCGGAGGGCGTCACCGAGCTGTCCAACGCGGCGGTGGAGCCGGAGATCGAGGACCTGATCTGCGTCCTGCAGAAGATGGGCGCCATCATCGCGATGGACACCGACCGGACGATCCGCATCACCGGTGTGGACAAGCTCGGCGGCTACACCCACCGCGCCCTGCCGGACCGCCTGGAGGCCGCCTCCTGGGCGTCCGCGGCGCTCGCCACCGAGGGCAACATCTACGTCCACGGCGCCCAGCAGCGCTCGATGATGACGTTCCTCAACACCTACCGGAAGGTCGGCGGCGCCTTCGAGATCGACGACGAGGGCATCCGCTTCTGGCACCCGGGCGGGCAGTTGAAGTCCATCGCCCTGGAGACGGACGTGCACCCCGGCTTCCAGACCGACTGGCAGCAGCCGCTGGTGGTCGCCCTGACGCAGGCCACGGGCCTGTCCATCATCCACGAGACGGTCTACGAGTCCCGTCTGGGCTTCACGTCCGCGCTCAACCAGATGGGCGCCCACATCCAGCTCTACCGCGAGTGCCTGGGCGGCTCCGACTGCCGCTTCGGCCAGCGCAACTTCCTGCACTCGGCGGTCGTCTCCGGCCCGACGAAGCTCCAGGGCGCGGACCTCGTGATCCCCGACCTGCGCGGCGGCTTCTCGTACCTGATCGCGGCCCTGGCCGCCCAGGGCACCTCCCGCGTCCACGGCATCGGCCTGATCAACCGCGGCTACGAGAACTTCATGGAGAAGCTCTCCGAACTGGGCGCGAAGGTGGAACTCCCGGGCAAGGCCCTCGGCTGACCCCCGGCCCGCGAACGCCGATGGGGCGGTCACCCGACTCGGGTGACCGCCCCATCGGCGTTCACTGCAACGCCCCGAAAGGGGCGCGGGGAACTGCGCGACCGGCCACGAGCGGCCGGCACACGGCACGGGCGCCCAGCCCGAACGGCGCTGACCCGCTCGGGCGTGAGGCGCCCGCAGAGGCGCCTTACTTGCCCTTGGCCGCTTCCTTCAGCTTCGAGCCCGCCGACACCTTCACGCTGTAACCCGCGGGGATCTGGATCGGCTCACCGGTCTGCGGGTTGCGCGCGGTGCGCGCAGCGCGGTGGGTGCGCTCGAAGGTCAGGAAGCCGGGGATGGTGACCTTCTCGTCGCCCTTGGAGACGATGTCGCCGACGACGTCGGCGAACGCGGCCAGCACGGCGTCGGCGTCCTTGCGGGTCACCTCGGCGCGGTCGGCCAGCGCGGCCACCAGCTCACTGCGGTTCATGTTCTTACTCCCGTGTTCTTCTTGCCGTTGAGGCGTGCCACGCGGCGGAGCCGCATGTCGGGCACGGCGAAAGCCGATGCTGCCAGGTTCCTCGGTGAGTCCCCGGACCCGGGTCCTTCGTCGGACCCTCGCGCCCAGGGACGCATCCTGCCTCTACCTGCGGCGGTAATGCCAATCCGGCACCCGCAGGAGTCGTGAGAACACCCGAGGGAGTCACACGAAGAGCGCCACGGCCTCCGCACGGTGACGCTCCGTCCGCTTCCGGCAGCGGACAGCAGGGGCCGGAGCCCAGGCCCGGCCGCCCACCCTAGAGGGCGGCCAGGACTACGGGTTCCGCGACGCGCCGGTTCAAACCCCGTGGCGATCCTCACAGCGTGCGGACCGCCGCGGAGGTCACGCGCCGGCGGCCTTCGCGGCTTCCCGGACGGCGCCGGCGACCGCGCCCGCGACCTTCTCGTTGAAGACGCTGGGGATGATGTAGTTCGGGTTGAGCTCGTCCTCGGTGACCACGTCGGCCAGGGCCTGCGCGGCGGCCAGCATCATCTCGGTGTTGACGGTGTGGGACTGGGCGTCCAGCAGGCCGCGGAAGACGCCGGGGAAGACCAGCACGTTGTTGATCTGGTTGGGGAAGTCGGAGCGGCCGGTGGCCACAACCGCCGCCGTCTGACGGGCGATTGCCGGGTCCACCTCCGGGTCGGGGTTCGCGAGCGCGAACACGATCGCGCCCTCGGCCATCGCGGAGACGTCCTCGGCGCTCAGCACGTTGGGGGCGGAGACGCCGATGAAGACGTCCGCGCCGCGCACGGCCTCCTTGAGCGTGCCGGTGAGGTTCTCCGGGTTGGTGTTGTCGGCGATCCAGCTCAGCGCGGAACCCGGGGCGGCGCCGGCCAGGTCCTCACGGCCGGCGTGCACCACGCCGTGGATGTCGGCCACCACGGCGTTCTTCACCCCGGCGGCCAGCAGCAGTTTGAGGATGGCGGTGCCGGCCGCGCCGGCGCCCGACATGACGACGCGGATGCTCTCGATGGTCTTGCCGGTGACCCGCAGCGCGTTGGTCAGGGCGGCGAGCACCACGATCGCGGTGCCGTGCTGGTCGTCGTGGAAGACGGGGATGTCGAGGGCCTCGCGCAGCCGGGCCTCGATCTCGAAGCAGCGAGGCGCGGAGATGTCCTCGAGGTTGATGCCGGCGAAACCGGGGGCGATCGCCTTGACGATCTCCACGATCGCGTCGGTGTCCTGGGTGTCCAGGCACAGCGGCCAGGCGTCGATGCCGGCGAACCGCTTGAAGAGGGCGGCCTTGCCCTCCATCACGGGCAGCGCGGCCTTGGGGCCGATGTTGCCCAGTCCCAGCACGGCGGACCCGTCCGTCACGACCGCAACGGAGTTGCGCTTGATGGTGAGGCGGCGGGCGTCCTCGGGGTTCTCGGCGATCGCCATGCAGACCCGGGCCACGCCGGGCGTGTAGATCATGGACAGGTCGTCACGGGTGCGGATGGGGTGCTTCGACGCCATCTCGATCTTGCCGCCGAGGTGCATCAGGAACGTACGGTCGGAGACCTTGCCGAGGGTGACGCCCTCGATCTGGCGCAGCTGTTCGACGATCTCGTCGGCGTGGGCGGTGGAGGTGGCCGCGATCGTGACGTCGATCCGGAGCCGCTCGTGGCCCGACGCGGTCACGTCGAGGCCGGTCACCAGGCCTCCGTGGGACTCGACTGCCCCGGTGAGCTGGGACACCGCGGTTCCTCCCGCGGGCACCTCCAGCCGGATGGTCATCGAGTAGGAGACGCTGGGCGCCGTTGCCATGGCCGACTTCCTCTGCTTTTCAACCGTGTCGCGAATCGTGCCGTCCGATCGTCGCACCTACCGCCGAGTACGTGGTAGCCGCCCCGGATTGCGGACGTTTTGTTCATGGCCGTCTGCCGGCAGACGGAAAGAGAGTTCCACCGTACGAGAGGAATCACGGCAACAGAAGAGGCCCCCGTCACATCTCGTGACGAGGACCTCCTGCACGCTCATGACACCGACCCGCCATGCTCGCCTCGCGGCAAGTGGTCGCTCGAAGCGACTAAGGTTGGGCCCGGGGGCTTGGATCGGGCCGGTGCCACGTCCAGGCTAACAAACGGATCGCCCGGGGCCATTCCCATGACCCGGGGATATTTCCCGCACCCCTCCGCGGCGCCGTCCGCTCAGTCCCGCAGCAGGTCGGGGACCCCCTCGGCGTCCGGTTCGTCGCGCTCCGCGGACACCACGGTGAGCTGCTGCGTCGCGCGCGTCAGGGCGACGTAGAGCACCCGCAGGCCGGCCGGGGACTCGTCGGCGATCTCCGCGGGCGAGACGACCACCGTCGCGTCGTACTCCAGGCCCTTGGCCTCCAGGCTGCCGAGCGCCACCACCCGGTCGCCGAGCCCGTCGAGCCAGCGCCGCGCCTCCTCACGCCGCCGCATGGCGACGACCACGCCGACCGTGCCGTCCACCCGCTCCAGCAGCCGGGCGGCCTCGGCGCGCACGGTGGCGCCCAGCGTCTCCCCGGCCACGGCGAAGCGCGGCTCCACGCCGGTGGAGCGCACCGCGCGCGGCGACTCGGAGCCCGGCATGGCGAGGGCGAGGACCTTCGCCGCCAGCCCGGCGATCTCGGCCGGGTTGCGGTAGTTCACGGTGAGCTCGAAGCGGCGGCGCGGACGGGTGCCGAGGGCCTCGTCGCGGGCCTGCGCCGCCTCGTCGGGGTCGGACCAGGAGGACTGGGCGGGGTCGCCGACGATCGTCCAGGTGGCGTGGCGGCCGCGGCGGCCGACCATGCGCCACTGCATCGGCGTGAGGTCCTGCGCCTCGTCGACGATGACGTGCGCGTACTCGACGCGCTCCTGGGCGAGCCGCTCGGCCCGCTCGCGCTGGGTCTCCTCGCGCACCGGCATCAGCTCCTCCAGGCCGGTGAGCTGGTCCAGCGGGTCGATCTCGCGCTTCTTGCGGGGCCGGGCGGGGGCGCCCAGGATCGCCTGGAGCTCGTCCAGCATCGCGATGTCGTGCACGGAGCGCCCGTCCCGCTGGAGGGCGCGCGCCAGCTTGCGCACCTCCCCCGGGTTGAGGATGCGCCGGGCCCAGCGGCCGAGGCGCCGCTCGTCGGCCATGGCGTCCAGGACGGCGGCGGGGGTGAGTTCCGGCCACCAAGCGCCGAGGAAGGCGGTGAAGTCGTCCTCCGAGGTGATGTCCTCGTCGAAGGAGGAGCGCAGCTCGGCGGCGAGCTCGGGGTCGGTGTGCCGGTTGCCGGCGCCGGAGCGCTCCCACAGGGCGTCCAGGAGCAGCTTGCGGGCGCGGGGGCGCAGCAGGTTGACCGGGGCGGTGCCGCCGAGGGCGGTGCGGCGGATGCCCGCCAGTTCCTCCGCCTCCAGCTCCAGGCGCCGGCCAAAGGCGACGACCCGCAGCCGCCGCGGCGAATCGTTCAGCTCCAGGGCGCCGCGCGCGGCCTTCCGCAGCACCTTGAGCATGCGGTACGAGCCCTTGATCCGGGCCACGGCCGGGGAGTCGTACACGGTGGCCTCGGCGCCGTCCACGAGGGAGCCGATGGCGCGGATGGCGACCTGGCCCTCCTCGCCGAGGGACGGCAGCACGCCCTCGGTGTAGGCGACCAGCAGCGGCGTCGGGGAGACGATCAGGATGCCGCCCGCGTAGCGGCGCCGGTCCTGGTAGAGCAGGTAGGCGGCGCGGTGCAGGGCGACGGCGGTCTTGCCGGTGCCGGGGCCGCCCTCGACGTAGGTGACGGAGGCGGCGGGGGCGCGGATCACCAGGTCCTGCTCGGCCTGGATGGACGCGACGATGTCCCGCATGGTGTGCGTACGGGCCTGGCCGAGCGCGGCCATCAGGGCGCCGTCGCCGATCACGGCCAGCTCGCGGCCGTCGAGGGCGGCCGTCAGCTCGGGGCGCATCAGGTCGTCCTCGACGCTCTGCACCCGGCGTCCCTTGGAGCGGATCACCCGGCGCCGCACGACCCGGCCGGGGTCGACCGGGGTGGAGCGGTAGAAGGGCGCCGCGGCGGGCGCCCGCCAGTCGATGACCAGCGGGGCGTAGTCCTCGTCGAGAACGCCGATGCGGCCGATGTGCAGGGTCTCGGCGATGTCGGCCGTGTTGTCGGGGCGGACGGCGCCCTCGGCGGGCTCGACGGCGGTGTACGCGCCGTCCGGGCCCTTCTTGCCGTCCTTGCCGAGCAGCAGGTCGATCCGGCCGAAGAGGAAGTCCTCGTACTCGTGGTGCAGCCGGTTGAGATGGACGCCGGCCCGGAAGACCTGGGCGTCCCGCTCGGCGAGGGCGCCGGGCGTGCCGACGTGGCCGCGCTGGGCGGCGTCGCGCATGAGGAACTCGGCCTCGGAGATCTTCTCCTCGAGGCGCCGGTACACCCGGTCCAGGTGTTCCTGTTCCACACGGATCTCCCGGTCGCGAACGGAGTCGTGAACCGGGACGACCGCGGTTTCCTGTTGAGCCTGAGCGGCCACCGGGCCCCCTTCTGACGTGCTGGGCAGCCGTCAACCGTACGCGAAGGGGACCCCGTGAGGCTACGCGTCGACCTCCACGAGCGTCTTGCCGTCGAAGGTCGCGATCACGAAGTGGTCGATCTGGTTGCGCTCGAAGGCGGCGCCGCCCTGGACGTACAGCGGCTGCTTGCCCTTGTCGGTCGTGGCGTCGGGCAGTCCGTAGCCCTCGCCGGTGACCGCCCAGGAGTTCACCGTCTCGCGCTCGCCGTTCTTGCCGACGGCGATGAGCGAGCACTTCTGTTCGCCCTTGACGTTCTTCAGCTCGGTGACGATCTCGGTGCCCCAGAGCTTGTCCTCCAGGGCCACGGTGGCGGTCACCCCGGTGCCGGGGTCCGTCGCCGTGATCTTCTCGGAGCTCTTGTCGAAGGCGTCCTTGACCGGGTTGGCCGCGAGGGTGCGGCCGGTGTTGCCCCCGCCGCCGCTGCCGCCGTCCCCGCCGCTCGCCGCGACGGCCACGAACGGGCCGCTGACGATCAGCGCGCCGGCCGCGGCGACCATGTAGAAGTTCCGGCGGCGCTTGCGCGCCCGGCGCTCGGCCACCTCGTCGACGAGCTTCTCCACCACGCGCGGCGACGGCTTCGCGGACAGCGACTCGCCGATCGCGGGCGATCCGGCGGCGTCGGGCAGGTCCGCCAGCGCGGCCAGCATCGGTTCCATCCCGGCGAGTTCGTCGAGCTGCTGGGCGCACCACTCGCACGTCGCCAGGTGGGCCTCGAAGGCGGTCGCCTCGGCGTCGTCGAGGATTCCGAGGGCGTAGGCGCCGACGGTCTCGTGCTCGTTCGGCACCGGTGATCCCTCCATGGCACCAGACATACCCGTCCCGCCTGTGCCGAATCCCTGGTTTCCCCCGTACACACTCATCACGCCGTCACCCCCCGCTCCTCCAGAGCCAGCTTCATCGACCGCAGGGCGTAGAACACCCGGGAGCGTACGGTGCCGCTCGGTATGCCGAGTGTCTGGGCCGCCTCATTGACGGTACGCCCCTTGAAGTAGGTCTCGACGAGGACCTCCCGGTGCGCCGGGGTCAGGTCGTCGAGTGCGTCCGACAGCGTCATCAGCCACAGCGCCTTGTCGATCTCGTCCTCCGCGGGGATGACCTCCAGCGGCGACGGATCGACCTCCTGCGGCCGGGCCTGCCGGCTGCGGTGGCCGTCGATGACGATGCGCCGGGCGACCGTCACCAGCCAGGGGCGTACCGAACCGGTCGCCCGATTGAGCTGACCGGCGTTCTTCCAGGCACGGATGAGCGTTTCCTGGACGACGTCCTCGGCGCGCTGCCGGTCTCCGGCGACCAGCCTGAGGACGTACGCCAGCAGGGGTCCTGCGTGCTCGCGGTACAGCGCACGCATCAGCTCCTCGTCAGGTTCCGAGGGCTGTGAAGACATGCGATGTCGGGCCCTCGTTCCACGTTCATTGGCCACGGCCGCATCCTTGCGCACGCCCACCTCCGGTGTCCGGGGGATCCCCCAGTCGGTCGCTCGACAACCGGTACGCACGGGGGGCGTTGGGTGTTCAAAGAGAGACGGCGGTTTTCTCGGGGACGTCACACCGACCGGGACATGAGCGCACATTCCCCCCGCCTCCCCTTCACATTTCCGACACACCGCGGAAGGGAGGTCTCCGACGGGCGGCCACCGGACCCCAACACGGGCGTGACGGAGATCACTTGAGTGATTTTCGGGATCCTCGGCGCGCGAAAACCGCGAAGGGGATAAGGGAGTTCAATCGGGCGCGGGTGGCAGCTGTCCGTTCAGGCGCGGGTGAGGGCTGCCGTGCGCCGGCGGTGGCGGGCCACGCGCTCGCGGTTGCCGCACACCTCGCTGGAGCACCAGCGGCGCCGCCGGCCCCGGGAGGTGTCGACGTACACGATGGGGCAGTTGTCGCCCTCACACTGACGCAGGCTCGCGCGGGCGGCCGGGTCGGTCAGCAGGTCTACCGCGTCCCGCGCCACCGCGCCGAGCAGCGCGTCACGGCCGGGCGGGCCGTCCAGCCGGCGCACCAGCGTCCCGTCCGCGCCCGGGACCGCCCGCGGCGCCGGAGGCGCGGAGCGCGCGAGGTCGTTGACCCGGGCGAGCGCGTGACCGTACGACGGGGAGCCGGGAGCGCGCACCAACGGGACAAGGCACGCGCGCAGTTCGCGGAAGGCGTCCAGCCAGGACGGGCCGGCGTGGGCGAGCGGGGTGCCCTCGGGGACGAGTCCGGCGCCGGTGATCCAGGCCCGCAGCGCGTCGACGGAGCCCAGCCGTTCCCCTGGATGGGTGGTCGCGAGCAGATCCAGGCAGACCCGCCCGGTGTCGAACCTCAGCTCGTAGGACGCCGTGACCGTGCCCAGTGCCATGTCCTGCCACCGCCTAGGTGGGCCCCCGCGCGCGTGGGGGGCCGTGCGCGAACCGGGAAACCGTGCTGTCTCCACAGTGCCCGCCCGCCCCGGCCCCCGGAACCCCTCCCGCCGCCCGCTTTCGGCCCGGCCCTTCCGCCTGGAGGGTTCGGACTCAGACCCCCGCGTCGTACTTGGCGTCCGCCGCCGGGTCGAGGGCGAGGCGGTAGCCGCGTTTGACCACCGTCTGGATCAGCTTCGGGGCGCCCAGGGCCGTGCGCAGGCGGGCCATCGCGGTCTCCACCGCGTGTTCGTCACGGCCGGCGCCCGGGAGCGCGCGCAGCAGGTCCGCGCGGGAGACGACCCAGCCGGGCTTGCGGGACAGCGCCCGCAGCAGGGACATCCCGGCGGGCGGCACGGGCCGCAGCTCGCCGTCGACCAGCACCGCGTGCCCCCGGATCTCCACCCGGTGCCCGGCGACGGGCAACGTGCGGGCACGGGAGGGGAGTTCGCGGCACAGCAGCTGGACAAGCGGGCCCAGGCGGAAGCGTTCGGGCTGCACCGTGCCGACGCCCCGCGCCTGGAGCGGCAGGGCGGTGACCGGTCCGACGCAGGCGGGCAGCACGTCGTGGCCGAGCGCGGCCAGCAGGTCGTCCAGCAGACCCCGCTCCTCGGCGCGGGACAGCAGCGACGCGGCGGCGGGCGCGCTGGTGAAGGTGACCGCGTCCAGGGTGCGGGCGACGACCGCGTCGACCAGGCGGTCCACCGGCCCGATGTCCTCCGGCGGCAGCCACCGGTACACCGGCACGCCCACCACCTCCGCTCCCCCGGCCCGCAGCGACTCCACGAACCCGGGCAGCGGCTCCCCGTGCAGCTGGACGGCGATGCGCAGGCCGTCCACGCCCTCCTCGAGGAGCCGGTCCAGCACCTCCGCCATCGACTCCGAGGCCGGCGACCACTCCTCGGTCAGACCGGCCGCCCGGATCGCGCCCTTCACCTTGGGCCCGCGCGCCAGGATCCGCACCTCGCGCAGCCGCTCCACCAGGTCCTCGCCGAGCCCCCAGCCGTCGGCGGCCTCCACCCAGCCGCGGAACCCGATGGCGGTGGTGGCGACCGCGATGTCCGGGGCCCGACCGATGATCTCCTTGGTGGCGGCCAGCAGCTCGCTGTCGTCGGAGAGCGGCACGATCCGCAGCGCCGGGGCGTGCAGCACCGCCGCGCCGCGCCGCTCCAGCAGCGCGCCCAGCTCGTCGGCCCGGCGCGCCGCGGTCACGCCCACGGTGAACCCCGCGAGGGGGCCGTGCTCCGGTGACTGCTCTCGTTCGTCGTACATCACTCTCGTCCCGGCTCGAGTCGGCGTCCTGCACGGAGGTGCGGCTCCACGTCCGTGCCGAGCGAGCCTGTCAACCAACCATGACAGGCTCGGTTCGGCTTCATGTCACCAGTGTTACGTCACCCGCCGTCACACCTCGGCGTAGCTGAGCTGCGGCTTCTCCTCCGTGGCGGGGGCCGCTCCGGCCGGGCGGGCGGCGGGCCGGCGAAGGTATACCGCCCATGTGACCGCGAAACAGACCGCGTAGCAGGCGAGGAACGCCACGAACGCGCCGGTGCCGGAGCCGTAGGAGAGGAAGGACTGGCGGAAGGCCAGGTTGATGCCGACGCCGCCGAGCGCGCCCACCGCGCCGATCAGCCCCATGGACGCCCCGGACAGCCGCCGCCCGTACCCGGCCGCCGCCTCCCCTTCGAGGCCCAGCGCGTGCGCCTTGGCCTGGAAGATGCCGGGGATCATCTTGTACGTCGACCCGTTGCCGAGGCCGGTCAGCACGAACAGCACCACGAAGGCGACGGTGAACAGCGCCAGCGACTCCCGCATGGAGGCGACGATCAGCACGGAGGTCGCCGCGCCCATGGCGACGAAGTTCCACAGCGTGATCCGCGCGCCGCCGTACCGGTCGGCGAGCGAGCCGCCCACCGGGCGGATCAGGGAGCCGAGCAGCGGACCGATGAAGGTGACGTAGGCGGCTTCGAGCGGGGTGCGGTCGAACTGGCTCTGCAGCACCTGCCCGAAGGCGAAGCTGTAGCCGATGAACGAGCCGAAGGTGCCGATGTAGAGGAAGGACATGATCCAGGTGTGCGCCTCCCTGGCGGCGTCCTTGGCGGCGCCGGTGTCGTTCTTCACCGAGGCGAGGTTGTCCATGTAGGACGCGGCGAGCACGGCGGCGACGACGATCAGCGGGATGTAGATGCCGAGCAGCACGCGCGGCCCGCCGCTCGCCCCGATGATCGCGAGGGCGGCGAGCTGGATCACCGGGACGCCGATGTTGCCGCCGCCGGCGTTCAGCCCGAGCGCCCAGCCCTTCTTCCTGAGCGGGAAGAAGGCGTTGATGTTGGTCATGGAGGACGCGAAGTTGCCGCCGCCGATACCGGCCAGCAGGCCGACGAGGAGGAAGGTGGAGAAGGACGTCCCCGGCTCCATCACGGCGAACGCGGCGACGGTGGGCACGAGCAGCAGCGCCGCGCTGATCACCGTCCAGTTCCGACCGCCGAAGATCGCGACGGCGAAGGTGTACGGCACCCGGACCACGGCGCCGACCAGCGTGACCAGCGACGTCAGCAGGAACTTGTCGGCGGGCGTCAGCCCGTACTCCGGTCCCATGAAGAGCACCAGCACGGACCACATGGTCCAGACGGAGAAGCCGATGTGCTCGGACAGGACGGAGAAGACGAGATTGCGGCGGGCGATCCGCTCTCCGGTGCGGTTCCAGAAGGTCTCGTCCTCCGGGTCCCACTGCTGGATCCAACGGCCGCTGCGGGCTGTCATGGGGCCTCCACTGCTCTCCGGGGCGCGGCGGTGCCGCGAGGGCTGATCCCGAAGGTAGGGAGGGAGCGTTTCCGGCCTGTGGCACGCGGTGACCGGCAGGGAACGTTGCTCTCACCCCCGCCGGGGGCGGGGTGAGAGAAGTCCGTCACCGGTCACCGACGGCGCGGTGAGGGTCAGTGCTGCGGGGGCTGCCCGTAGGGGCCGGGCGCCTGCTGCGGCGGAACGCCGTACGGACCCGGCTGGCCGTAGGCGGGCGGCTGCGGGGCGTACGGGCCGGGCTGCGCGTACCCCGGGGCGGGCTGCTGCTGCGGGAACGGCTGGCCGTACGCCGGAGGCTGCGGGGCGTATTCCGGGGCGGGCTGCTGCTGCGGGAACGGCGGCGCGCCCTGGGCCTGCGCGCCGTACGGCCCGTACGGGCCGGCCCCGTACGGGGTGCCGGAGCCCGGCGGCAGGTAGCGCACCCGGCCCGTCTCGTCCGCCACCGGTGCGAAACCGGCCGCCTGGAGCCGCGCCGCGAACTTGGCGTTGCGCTTGCGGGTGACGACGAACCCGATGCCGAAGACCGCCATGAGGGCCAGCCAGATGATCCCCGCGATCACGAAGTCGTCCGAGGTGCCGCCCAGCCGGTAGGCGATGATCACGGAGCCGATGGAGACGCCGATCGCGCCGTAGCCCATGCGCTTCTCGGCGCTCTTGCCCGTGAGGTCGAAGTTGATCCGCGCCTTGAGCAGTTCGAACGCGTCCGGCACGAGCGGCGGCACGGAGACGCCGTCGTGGGCGTTGGGGTACTGCGCCCAGTTCTGCGCGGCGCGGGCCCGCGCCTGCGGGCTGGGGTCGGGCACGATCAGCATCTTCAGCTGGCTGTTGTTCCCGCCGCCCTGCCGGACGTCGGCGTACTCGTAGCCGAACTGCTGGGCGACGAAGGCGAGTCGGGCGAGTTTCTTCACGGATGCCATGGGGCTGGTGAGCTCCACCGGCTCCCCGCTCGCCATCAACCGCAGCATCTTCTGCGTCTGCCGCTTGCTCATTCGCCCCGCGCCCCCTGGCCCACCGTTCACTTCAGCAACAGGGGCAGTGTGGCACGCCCGCCCACCTCACACCACGGGGGCTGCGGTTTCCTGGACGCGGAGACACAGGTGGCCAAGTACCGAGCCGTAAGTCCAGGAATTCCGCATGCGCGTCAAGCGGCTTTGTCGTGCGGGGTGAGGCTGATGGTCAGGTCGGCTCCGAGAGCCTGAGCCAGGCGGCGCAGGAGGGGAAGCGTGGGCACGGTCCCGCCGCCCTCGAAGCGGGAGATCTGCGGCTGTTTCATCCCGCACCGCTCGGCCAGCTCGGCCTGGGACAGCCCGAGCTCGATGCGCCGGTCGTGGACGAGTTGCCCGAGCTCACGGGCGAGCGCGGAAGGCGGGTCCTGCATGGCTGCTCCCCCTCTCAGGCCGCTGGGGCGACGATGGTGACGGTGGGCTCGTCTCCGCCGGCGAGGTGCACGTCAACCGTGAGGTCCAGTGCGCGGGCCAGGCGCATGATGACCGCGATGGGCGGCAGCTCGGTGGCCGTCTCGATGCCTTCGATGTCATCGACGTCGACGTGCATGCGCTCGGCGAGGTCGGCCTCGCTCAGGCCCAGCTGCTTGCGCCGGTTGTAGACGGCTTTACCCAACGTCATGGCGAGCCCGGCCTCTTCGTAGACCCGGTCGTACTCGGGGTCGGTGTCCAGGTGTTCGCCCAACAGCCGGCGGTGGCGACGGGTCCTCCATTCGCTGTGGTTCATCGGTTCTCCTTGAGGTTGCGGCTGTAGAGGTCGTGCTCGGCGGCGGCTTCGTGCTCTGCCTCGCACAATCGCTGTGCGTCGTGGGCGCGGTCCACTTCGGCCTGCTCGCGCATCTTGGTCTTACGAAACACAGTGAGCAGCACGACACGTCGGCCGGGCGCCAGCCAGTAGGTGATCCGCTGATGGGCATCGCCGAGGCGGAAGCGCAGCTCGCGGAGCTTGCCGCCCAAATGGCGGGAGTGCGGTTCGTCGAGCGTGGTGGGCTGCTCGGCGAGCAGGTCGGCGACGCGTTCGGCCTGCTTGTAGTGATGGGCGGGAATGGTCTCCAGCCACAGCCGCACCTCCGGCTCGATCTCGATCGAGTAGCGCCCGCCGTCCATAGCGCCGATGGTATATGACACGGCGGGCGAGAGCGCGACTTCGCAGTTCAGGTCGTATGCCGTTGCCGCGATCGCAGCCACTCCGGCGTCGTGTCCGCGTCTACGGCGTCACCCGCGAAGACGTTGTCGTCCGCGTCGGCGGCAGACTCCGGGTCTACCCCGGCGATGGGGCTCCGCCAACATCTACCTGCTCATCGGGGATGAACCGGCAGCGGCGCGGGTGAACGGACGGAGGGGCCGTCGGACGTGTCGTCCGACGGCCCCTCCACTCTCGGTGCCTCAGCAAACCTGGCGATCAGCTCCGGTGTGCCCCCGCCCTCGGGCGAGAACTCTTGCTTCCGTCCGGCCACAGCTGCGGCCTGCGCTTCGCCGCCACGTCCTCCATCCAGCCGAACCAGACGACGCAGCTGCCGATCAGCACCCAGGTCAGGGCCAGCACCGGCCACGAACTCTCCAGCAGCCAGGGCACGTTCTCGTACATCACGTCGAAGCCCCACAGCTGGTCCCAGAGCGTGGCCGCGACGACGATGCAGACGTTGTGCCACAGGTAGATCGTCACGGCTCGCGAGTTCAGCAGGGTGATCGCCTTGTCCCACCGGCGCAGCCAGCTCGGCCAGTCGGTCCACGAGGGGCTCAGGTGCAGCAGCAGGAGCACCGTCGCGAAGGACCACACCGCCTGGGCGAAGGGAATGGAGTCGAGGTCGTACCCCGTCTTGAACCCTTCCCTGAAGGCGTACCAGAGTCCCAGTGCCGCGATCACCGGCGCCACCGAGGGCACGATGTAGCGCGGGAGACGCTTCAGGATGCCTTCCTGGTGGGCCATGCCCAGGATCCAGCAGGCGCCGAAGGTGCTGAAGTCGGTGAGGGCCGAGGGGAACCGCTCACCGGGGAGTTCGAGGTAACCGAAGTGGAGCGCGGCCGAGAGCGCGAGCGGAGCCAGGAGCGTCACCCAGGGCAGGGCGCGAAGGGCACGCAGGAGGAGCGGGGAGAGCAGGACGTACCAGAGGTACGCGCGGATGTACCACAGCGGACCCGCGAAGTCGGCGGCCCAGTTCTCCGCCAGGATGCCGTGCACACCGGGGAGCCCTTCGCCGTAAGGCGGATCGCTCAGCGGCAGGATCCAGTAGACGAGGTGGAACCACCACCAGCCCGGGTGCCCGTCGGCGTCGGGTCCCCAGCCCTGGAGCACCATCGCCGTCACGCCGATCGCGCCCATCAGCCACAGCGGCGGCAGCAGGCGGCGCATCCGGCTCCGCACGACCTGGACGGCCGGGCGCTTCAGGGAACGCGCCATGAGGTTGCCGGCGAGGGCGAACATCACACCCATGGACGGGAAGACCACGGGCAGCCACGCCCAGCCCATCAGGTGGTACAGCACCACCCGGAAGAGGGCCACCGCGCGCAGGAAGTCGAAGTACCGGTCCCGGCCCGGCTTCGTCGGAGCGGCCGAGGTTTCCTCCGGAGCCGGCTCCACCGCCGCCGGTTCCGTCGTGTGCTGCCGCGGGAACGGATGCGCCGGCTCCGGAGCCACGCCCGCGGGGGCGCCGTACGGGGTCGGGAAAACGGGGCCGGCCGGGTCCGGGACCGGACCGGCGCCGGACGGGTGTCCGTGGGTCATGCCACCGGCCTCCGGTCGTCGTTGTACACCTGGCCGCCCTGCACGGTCCCGTTCACGGGCGCCCCGACGACGCCGGTGCGGCGCAGCTTCTGCCAGCGCAGCCGGCCGCCGGTGAGCGCCGTGATCCAGGACTGGAGCAGCACGACGTACATGAGCTGGCGGTACAGGATCTGCTGGAGCGGCAGCGAGATCAGATGGGTCATGCGTTCCTTGTCGAGGCGGAACGCGTACGCGGCGCACACCGCCTGGATGGCCAGGACGCCCAGCCACGCCAGGATCGTCTGCTGGGTCGGCCCGAAGACCAGGCCGTACAGCAGGAAGACGTCGATCAGCGGGGCCACGATCATGAACAGGGAGACGAAGGGCAGGCCCACCCGCCCGAAGCGGCCGGAGGGGCCCTTGTCGACGAGGGCGCGGCGGTGCTTCCAGATGGCCTGCATGGTGCCGTAGGACCAGCGGTAACGCTGGGACCAGAGCTGCTGCACGGTCTCCGGGGCCTCGGTCCAGGCGCGGGCGTTCTCCGCGTAGACCACGCGCCAGCCGGCGCGGTGCAGCGCCATGGTGACGTCGGTGTCCTCGGCGAGCGTGTCGTCGCTCATGCCGCCGATGGGCTCCAGCGCCGACTTCCGGAAGGCGCCGACGGCGCCCGGGATGGTCGGCATGCAGCGCAGGATGTCGTACATCCGGCGGTCCAGGTTGAAGCCCATCACGTACTCGATGTGCTGCCAGGCGCCGATGAGGCTGTCCTTGTTGCCGACCTTGGCGTTGCCAGCGACGGCGCCGACCCTCGGGTCGCCGAAGGGCTGGACGAGCTCGCGGACGGTGGACGGCTCGAAGACCGTGTCGCCGTCCATCATCACGACGATGCCGTAGCGGGCGTTGGCCAGACCCCGGTTGAGGGCGGCGGGCTTGCCCGCGTTGAGCTGGCGGATGACCCGGACGTTGGGCAGGCCCATCGCCTCGACGATGCGGGCGGTGCCGTCGGTGGACCCGTCGTCGATGACCAGCACCTCGATCGGATGGTCGCTGGCCATCAGGGAGGTGACGGTGTTCTCGATGCACTTGGCCTCGTTGTACGCCGGGACCAGCACCGTGACCGGCTCGGTGACCGGCGGGCCCCAGCGGAAGCCCTTGCGGCGCACCCGGCGGGCGTGGGCGCCGGACAGCAGCAGCATCAGCACGAAGCGGGCGATGACCAGGGTGCCGATGACGGCCAGGCCGACCACCAGCACGTCGGTGATCTTCTCGGAGGCCTGCACCAGGAAGATCCAGGCCTTGCCCTTCCACAGCTCGGGCCCGGTGACCGGGCTGTGCGCGCTGGGGGCGTCCAGGGCCTCGGTCAGGTTGTCGAACTCGTAGCCCTTGTCCTTCAGGTCGGGCAGGAACCGGTCGAGCGCGGCCACAGTCTGGCTGCGGTCGCCGCCGGAGTCGTGCATGAGGACGATGGCGCCCTTGCCGTTCTCCGGGGTGGCGCGGCGGATGATCTCGTCGACGCCGGGCCGCTTCCAGTCCTCGCTGTCGGTGTTGTTCACGACGGTGAGGTAGCCGCGGCTGCCGATGTATTTGGTGACCGGCCAGGACTCGTTGTCCATGGCGGCGGAGAAGGACGAGTAGGGCGGGCGGAACAGCGAGGTGCGGATGCCGGCCGCGCCGGTGAGGGCGAGCTGGTTCTGCGACAGCTCCCAGTCGATGCGCTTCGTGGACTGCAGCGACAGGTCGGGGTGGTTGAAGGTGTGCAGACCGAGCTCGTGGCCCTCGTCGACCATGCGCTGGACAAGGTCCGGGTGGCGGGAGGCCATGGTGCCGGTGACGAAGAAGACGGCGTGCGCGTCGTGCTTCTTCAGCACGTCGAGCACCTTCGGCGTCCAGGTGGGGTCCGGGCCGTCGTCGAAGGTGAGCACCAGCCGGCGGTCGGGGACGCTGAGGGTGGCGGCCTTGCCCGTGCGGGCGTCGATCACCGGGCCCCCCTCGAGTATCTCCTTGGGCACCTCGGTGGTGGGCGCCGGGTCCTGCACCCGGTGGTCGGCGAGGATCTCGCTGTGCACGTAGCCGCGGAGCATCAGCATGGCGGCGAGGGCGACCAGGACGAGCAGCGGCAGCGCAAGGCGCAGGGGGATGCGACGGCGCAGTGCGCCGCGCCGGTCCGGGCGGGGCGCCCGGCGGCGGTGGGACGGGGGTGCCATCAGAGGACGTTCTCCGGGGACGGTGCGGCCGGGGCGGAGTCGTCGCCCGCGGCGGGTTCGGCGGCGACCGGGCGGTCGGCGGAGGGAGCGGACAGGCTGTCGGTGCCGTCGGCCTGGCCGCCGCCGGTGGGGTCGGACGTCGCGGGGGGAGCCGTGTCGTCCGGGGTGATCGGCGTCGTGGGCTGAGTGGCGGTGCCGCCTCCGGCCGGGGGCGTCTCGACGGCGGTCCCGCCGCCTCCGTCGCCGCCGCCGGTGGCCGGCTGGGAGCTGGCGCGGTCCGCCGGACTGGTCGCCGGGGAGCCGCCCTCCGGCTGCCGCACCGTGCCGCCGGTGCCGCCCGCCGCGGGGGCGGAGGCGCCGGGCCCGGGCAGGTCGGAGGCGCCCGGGGTGGGCGTGCCGAGGCCCGGGTCGAGGCTGGTGCCGGAGCTGGGCACGGGGTCGGTCGCGGAGGGCCCGGGCGTGGTCTCGACCTGCTCGGCCGGCTTGCCCTCCTGGCCGGGAACGGGCATCCACGGGGCGTCGGAGTTGCCGGACAGCAGGGTGGCGACCATGACGACGGCGTAGCCCGCGCAGGCGAGGCCGACGGCCAGGCCGATGCGGCGGTAGAGCCGGTTGCGGCGGCCCGACTCGTCGACGAACACGGGGGCCGCCTCGGGCGCCGCGCCCGCTCCGGGTGTACGGCGCAGCACCGCGCCGGCGCCGATCTGCACGGCGTCGAGCTGGACCGTCACCTCGTGCGGGTCGTGGGTGGCCTCGTGGGTGCCGGGCTCCTCCTGCCACGGGTCGCGGACGGCGGTGCCGGCGTCGCCGGGGACCGCGGCGTCCACGGCGGGGATCCGGGCGGTGGCGCCGGCGTCCGGCGCCACCGCGGCCGGGCGCGGCACGCGCAGGGCGGTGGTGCGCTCGGAGTCGTAGGCGTCGTCGGCGGTCCGGCGGGCCGCGGGCGGCTTGCCGAAGGCGTCGAAGCGGTCGCGGCCGGCGGGTGCGGCGGGCGCGGGCGGCTTGCCGAACGCGTCGAAGCGGGCACGGCCCGCGGACGCGGCGGGGCCGTCGGCGCGCCGGGTACCGCCGGCCGGGCCGGGGCGGGAGGGCGGAGCCGGGCGGCCGCCCACCTCGGGCAGCACCTGCGTGCGGTCCTCGCCGGGCCGGGGCGCGCCGGACGGGCGGGGGCGGCCGCCCGTCCCGGGCAGGCCCTCGGTCCTGTCGTCGCTCCCGATCGGGGGCAGCACCTGGGTGCGGTCGTCGTCCCCGGCGTTCCCGGCGTTCCCGGCGTTCCCGCCGTTCCCGGACGGGAGGACACCGAGACGCGCCCAGCGTTCGTCCAGGGAATCGGAACCGGAACCGAGGCTCTCCGCGCCGTCTCTCACGCCGGGTTCGCCGGGTCTCTCCGCCAGGGGGAGCACCCGTGTCTCGCGGGCGTCCTCGTCCGCTTCCGCGAACCTCCAGGAACCGTCGGCCGGCTGCGGCCGCCCTGGTTGGGCGTCTTCTCGCCACTTCTCCACGCGCTCGCACATCCCCCCAACGGAACCATCGGCGCGCGTACGACCCGAGCACCCGTCGGCGGACCGGGCCCCCCACCCGCTCCGAGCGCCCCGTTTATCACACCGTGCTCGAGCATCGAATGTAGCGCACGCGGAGGTGGTGTGTTTGCGTGGAGACCTTTTGTGTCAGCAGCGAGACATTGGGTGCGCTCCCATCACCTGGGCGTCCGTTTCCGGGAGCCAGGAGTCCGCTGGGCGCTTCAACCAGCCCCGCTCGGCGGCGAGATCGGCCGCCGTCCTGCGCAGTTCGGTCAGAGCGGGATGGATCACGCCCTTCCGCCACACAAGAGACACGGGTGAGAGGGGGACCGGCTCGACCAGGGGCCGCGACACGGTTCCGGGAAGTGGCGGAAAAGCGACTACGGCGAGGATCGGGTTCCGGGTGCGCGCCATCACGCGCTGGAACTCCTCCTCCCCCACCGCCAGCGGGGCGGGCGACGCGAGCGCGATGCCCCGCCCGTCGAACAGCCGCCGCGCCAGGTCCGTCCACTCCTCGGTGCGGGTGTTGCCCGCCCCGGCGTAGACGGTCTCCCCGGCCAGCGCGGCCAGCGGCACCTCCGGCAGGCCGGCCAGCGCGTGGTCGTCGGGCAGCACCACGGCCATCGGCTCGTACCGCACCGGCTGCTGGTCGAGCCCGGCCCGCACGGCCGGGGCGAGCCCCGCGAACCGGCCGAACGACGCGTCGAGCCGCCCGGCGAGCAGCTCCCCCGCGGCCCAGGTCAGCCCGCTCTCGTAACGGGCCATCAGCTCGTGCCCGGGGGCCCGCTCCCGCGCCCGGTGCAGCACCTCGCGGTGGGTCTCCAGGCCCGGGGAGTTGAGGTCCACGAGCAGCGGGCGGCTCTGTCCGGCGGCGGCGAGCAGGTCGTCCTGCGCCTGGAGCGCCGCACGGGCGTAGGGCAGCAGGCGCTCGCCGTCGGCGGTGAGCGTGACCCGGCGCGTGCTGCGGACGAACAGCTCGCAGCCCAGCTCCCGCTCCAGGCGCCGCACATCCCGGCTGAGCGCCTGCTGGGCGACGTAGAGGCGGACCGCGGCCCGGGTGAAGTGCAGCTCCTCGGCGACGGTGACGAAGGCGCGCAGCAGGCGGGGGTCGACGTGGGCGGGGGCGGGCATGGCCGTGAACCTACAACACGGGTGCGTCAATCGGTGCGGAGAAGGTGTTGGACCGGCGCCACCGCCAGGGGCGACGGTGGGGCCATGCCGCAGCCGACCTCCGGGGACACCCGTCTGTTCACCGTCACCGCCGACACCCTCGTGGCCGTCGACTTCACTCCGCGCGCCCCGCGCGAGCCGGGCCCGTACCGCCGTCTGTTCGCCGTGCCGGGCGCCCGCGCCTTCACGGCGGGGAACCTGCTCGCCCGGCTGCCGATGGGGATGTTCGGGGTGAGCGCGATCGTGATGATCGCCGGGAGCCGCGGGTCGTACGCCCTGGCCGGCGCCGTCACCGCGACCGGGCTCGCCGCCACGGCGGTGGTCGCCCCGTGGACCGCGCGCCTGGTGGACCGCCACGGGCAGGCCCGCGTCGCGCTGCCGGCCACGCTGATCGCGGTGCTCGGCTCGCTGGCGCTGGTGCTCTGCGTGCGGTACGGCGCCCCGGACTGGACGCTGTTCGCCGCCTACGCCGCGACCGCCACCACCCCGAACACCGGGGGCATGTCCCGGGCCCGCTGGGCGCATCTGCTGAAGGGCAGACCCGACGCGCTGCACACCGCGAACTCCTTCGAGCAGGCCGCCGACGAGCTGTGCTTCATGCTCGGCCCGGTGCTCGCGGCCGTGCTGTGCGGGACGTTCTTCCCGGAGGCGGGGACGCTGACCGGCGCGGTGCTGCTGCTGACGGGCGTCGCCCTGTTCACCGCGCAGCGCTCCACGGAGCCCCCGGCCGTCCGCCGCGCCCCCGGGCGGGCTCCCCTGCGCGCGCCCGGCGTGCGGCCGTTGCTGCTGGTCTGCCTGGCGACGGGCGCGGTGTTCGGCTCGATGGAGGTCGTGACGATCGCGTTCGCGGACGGACAGGGGCACCGTACGGCGGCCGGTGCGGTGCTGGCGCTCCAGGCGGCGGGTTCCTGCGCGGCGGGTCTGCTGTACGGGGCGGCGCGCCCGGCCGGGTCGGCACGGTCCCGCCTGCTGTGGTGCCTGGCCGCGATGGCCGCGCTGATGACGCTGCCGCTGCTGGCCGCCGCCCTCACCGGTTCGCTCCTGGTCCTGGCGGGCGCGTTGCTGGTGGCGGGCATGGCCACCGCCCCGACGATGGTCACCACGATGACCCTGGTGCAGCGGCACACCCCGGAGGGGCGGCTGAACGAGGGCATGACGCTGGCGGTCACCGGGCTGCTGGGCGGGATCGCCTGCGGCAGCGCGACCGGCGGCTGGGTCGTGGAGCACGTTTCGGCCACCGCCGGGTACGGGGTGCCGGTGGCGGCGGCGCTGACCGCCTTCGCGGTCGCCGGGTCCCTCCTCTCGTTCGGCTCGTCGAACCGCTCCATGGATCACCGTCCGCACCATTGACGGCCACAGATCCCGCACATACCTTCACCCGTCGAAGCGCTTCGACAAGGGCGTCGGCCGCTTCCTCCCCCCACGGACCGTGCCCACGAGGACTCCCGATGGTGAAGATCACGGATGTGGCCCGGCGCGCCGGCGTCTCCCCCAGTACGGTCTCGTACGCGCTGAGCGGCAAGCGGCCGATCTCCGACGCGACCCGGCGCCGGGTGCAGGCCGCCGTGCGCGAGCTGGGCTATCGCGCGGACGGCGGCGGGCGCTCCAGGTCCGGCGCCAGGGCGAAGGTGCTCGCGCTGGCGGTGCCGATGCGGCCCGGCATCCATGTGCCGGTGGTCACCCAGTTCGCCGTGTCGGTGGTCACCGCCGCCCGGGCCCGTGACCACGACGTGCTGCTGCTCACCCAGGCCGAGGGCGACGAGGGCATCGGGCGGGTCACGGAGACGGGGCTGGCGGACGGGGTGATCGTGACGGACGTGCAGCTGCAGGACCCGCGGCTGCCGCTGCTGCGCTCCTGCTCCCTGCCGTCCGTGCTGATCGGCGTGCCCGCCGAGGCGGACGGCCTGACCTGCGTCGACCTGGACTTCCGGGCGGCCGGGGAGCTGTGCGTGGACCATCTGGCGGGGCTCGGGCACCGCGCGGTGGCGCTGGTCGGCTCGCCGCCGGAGGTGTACGTGCGGCGGACCGCGTTCGCCCGGCGGCTGGTGGAGGGCTTCACCGCGGCCGCCGACCGGCACGGGCTGGCCTCGGCGGTGCTGCCGTGCGGCACCGGCCGGGAGGCGGCCCGCGCGGTCGTGGAGCGGCTGCTGCGCGACCTGCCCGCGCTGACCGCGGTGGTGGTGCACAACGAGCCGCTCGTCGACCCGCTGATCGAGGCGTTCGAGGAGCTGGGGATGCGGGTCCCCGGCGATCTGTCCCTGACCGCCGTCTGCCCGGCCCCGGTCGCCGCGGCGGCCCGCGTCCCGGTCACCTCGGTGGCCGTGCCGGCCGCCGAGCTGGGCGCCCGCGCGGTGCATCTGCTGGTGCGGAAGCTGTCCGGGGCCCCCGTACCGGGCACCACCCTGCTGCCGCCCCGGCTGACGGAGCGGGCGAGCACGGCGCCGCGCGGGCACTGACGCTCAGCCGAGCTGCCAGGCCTTCCCCAGCCGGTAGGCGGCGCACAGGTTCACGTCCAGGAAGTACGCCCCGGCCGCCCCGCACTGCGCGTCGCCGGTCCCGGGGTCGACGGGCTGGCCGTGCCCCATCCCGGTGAGGCTGTACGTCTCCACGACGGCGTTCCCGCCGGGGCCGCGGTAGACGCGGTGCGGGTGGCCGGCGACGGTGTCGGCGACGTCGGCGGTGCGGTCGGCGCCGTGCACGTTCGTCCACTGGTCCACCAGGGCGGTCATGTTGACCGGCTTCACCGTGTAGTCGGCCGTGCCCTGGAACACGGTGAGCGCCGGCCAGGGCCCGGCGTACCCGGGCCGCGCGGCCCGCACCCGGTCGCCCCACTGCGCCGGGGTCTGGGTGGCCCCGACGTACATGCACACGTACGGCGACCCGGCGGCCTGGGCGCAGCCGTAGGGCAGTCCGGCGACGATCCCGCCCGCGGCGAACTTCTCCGGGTAGGCGGCCATCATCACGGCGGTCATCCCGCCGCCGGCGGACAGCCCGGTGACGTAGACGCGGGACGGGTCGCCGGAGACGTCGGCGAGCTGCCGGTCGACCATCTGGGCGACCGAGGCGGCCTCGCCCTGGCCGCGCGTGATGTCGGCGGACCCGAACCAGTTGAAGCACTGGCTGAGGTTGTTGCCGCTCTGCTGCTGCGGCAGCACGACGGAGAAGCCCCAGCGGTCGGCGAGCGTGGTCCAGCCGGTGCCGGAGGCGTACCCGGCGGCGTTCTGGGTGCAGCCGTGCAGGGCGACGACCACGGGGCGGCCGGCGGGCAGCCCGTCGGGGACGTAGCGGTACATCTTCAGGGCGCCGGGGTTGCTGCCGAAGCCGGTGACCTCCTGGAGGGAGGCGGCGGAGGCGGGCGCGGGGGCGAGCAGGACGGAGAGGAGGGCGGCCAGGAGGGCCGTCAGCACGGTGGGGCGCAGTGCGGCTCTGGTCTGTGTCATGGAGAGCGAAGGTAGAAGCGTGAACCACCCACCGATATGGGCGCGGCCCCCATATCCCGGGGGTGCACACATGTGGCCGGGCATGACAGAGGCCCCGCCGCTCGCGCGACGGGGCCTCTGCCCACATGGGGTCTGTGGAGATGGCGGGAATCGAACCCGCGTCCAACGGTGCGGAACCAGGGCTTCTCCGTGTGCAGTCGGCTGTGCTTTTCTCGGCCCCGGAGATCACGCCGACAAGTCTCCGACGGGCCCAGTCACTGTGAGATTTCCCTTTTCACCCCGTGACCGGGATCAAGGTTTAGTTCCCTAGCTGATGCCAGGATCCGGGTCGGGAACACCCCCGGGCTGACACTCCCTTAAGTAGGGGAGCCGCTGCTCGCTACCTGAAGATCAGGCAGCGAGGGCGAGCTCGCCCTGGGAGATGGATCGCTTGGAATTGGCGATTATTTTTTTCGGCCTGTGGTTTACGAGATCATGGCCGCTTCCTCGACACGCTTCCCCTGCTTCGACAGCCGCTGTCGAAACCGATCATCCCCATGTTGTGTTGTCAAACCCTCCCGGAGGAGGTGACCCGCACCTTCTGTGAGGTGCGAAGCCATCGTACGTGACCAACGCGGGTCGATGCCAGCCTATTCCCGCGGGGCCCGGGGGCCTCAGGCCCGCTGCTTCCTGCGCACCGCGGAGATCGCCCGCTCGGTCTCGCGCCGGTCCTGCTTCTCGCGCAGCGTCTGCCGCTTGTCGTACTCCTTCTTGCCCTTGGCGAGCGCGATCTCGACCTTCGCCCTGCCGTCCTTGAAGTACAGGGCGAGCGGCACGATGGTGTGGCCGGTCTCCTGGGACTTGGCCTCCAGCTTGTCGATCTCCTCGCGGTGCAGCAGCAGCTTCCGCTTGCGCCGGGCGCTGTGGTTGGTCCAGGTGCCCTGGCTGTACTCCGGGACGTGCACGTTGTGCAGCCACGCCTCGTGGTCGGTGAGCTGGACGAAGCCGTCCACCAGCGACGCCCGGCCCTGGCGCAGCGACTTCACCTCGGTACCGGTGAGCACCAGGCCCGCCTCGTAGGTGTCGATGATGAGGTAGTCGTGGCGCGCCTTCTTGTTCTGCGCGATCAGCTTGCGCCCTTTTTCCTTAGCCATAGTGCCGCCCATTTTCGCACTACGGAGGGGCTTCCCGGGAAGCCGATTACCGGGGGCGGGTCACCGGCCGAGTCCGCTGATGACCGTCTCGGCGCGCTTCAGCGCCTGCCCGCCGGCCTCCAGGTCGGGGGTGATGCCGTGGCCGTCGACGCCACGGCCGGAGGGGGTGCGGTAGTGGCCGACGGTCAGCTCGGCGACGGAGCCGTCGGGCAGCTCGGTCGGCATCTGCACCGAGCCCTTGCCGAAGGTGCGGGAGCCCACGACGACCGCCCGTCCGCGGTCCTGGAGGGCGCCGGTGAGGAGTTCGGCCGCGCTCATCGTCCCCGCGTCGACCAGCGCGACCAGGGGTCTCTTCGTGTCGCCGCCGGGCTCGGCGTGCAGGGCGCGCTGCTCGCCGGCGACGTCGTAGGTGGCGACCAGGCCGCCGTCGAGGAAGGCGGAGGCCGCGGTGACCGCCTCGGCGACCAGGCCGCCGGGGTTGCCCCGCAGGTCGAGGACGATGCCGGACCCCTTCGGCGCCTTGCGCACGGCGGCGCCGACCTGCTCGCCGGAGCCCTTGGTGAAGGCGGCCACCTGGATGACCGTGACTCCGGAGGCCAGGGAGCGGACGGTGACCGACTCCCGGGAGAGCCGGGCGCGCCGCACGGTCTCGCTCCACGAGCGCGAGCCGCGCTCCAGTCCGAGCCGCACGGTGCTGCCTGCGGTCTTGCCCGCCCTGTCGCCGCGCAGCAGGGAGACGACCTCGGTGACGGGCCGCCCGTCGACCTTCTCGCCGTCGACGCTGCGCAGCCGGTCGCCCGGACGGATGCCCGCCTCGGCGGCGGGCGTGCCGCTGCCGACCCTGCTCACCTCGATACGCCCGTCCCGCTCGCGGGCCCACAGGCCGACGCCGGTGTAGGCGCCGTCGAGGGTGGCCTCGAACTCCTCGTACTCGCCGCGTGAGTAGACGGCGCCCCAGCGGTCGCCGCTGCGGCTGACGGCGCGCTCCGCGGCCTCCAGCGGGGACGCCCCGTGGGCGGCGGCCTCCTCGGCCGCCCGGGCGACCTCGGCGTGATGGCCGACGGGAGCGGCCTTCCCCGCACCGTCCGCGGGGTCCCCGCGGTCGGCGCCGGGGAGGCTGCCCGTGGCCGCGCCGGCGACGAGCACGCTCGCGAAGACCAAGGTCAGGGCGGCGCCGCGGCGGACGCTGCGGGGCCGACAGAACGGGTCACGACCTGACATGCCGGTGAGTCTAGGACAACGGAAAGGGGCGCACGGCCCGTTGGCCGCGCGCCCCTGTTGGCAAGAGTCACACCTTCAGATACTTGCGCAACGCGAAGAACGCGGCCAACGCGGGCATCAGGAGACTGGTCGCCAGGATGAGCGGAAGCTTCGTCAGGACGGCGTCCCAGCCGATGAAGTTGATCAGGCTCAGCTTCTCCGACAGGGCGAGTCCGTGGTCGATGATGAAGTACCGCGCGAGGAGGAGGAAGGCGCACGCGAGGGTGCCGCCGATGAGTCCGGCGACCGCGGCCTCCATGATGAACGGCGCCTGGATGTAGAAGCCGGAGGCGCCCACCAGGCGCATGATCCCGGTCTCGCGCCGGCGGCTGAACGCGGACACCCGGACGGTGTTCACGATCAGCATCAGGGCGACGACCAGCATCAGCGCCATCACCGCCCGGGCCGCCCAGTTCATGCCGTTCAGCAGCTCGAAGAGGTTGTCCAGCAGGCCTTTCTGGTCCTGCACGGACTGCACGCCCTCACGCCCGTCGAAGGCGGTCGCGATGACCTGGTACTTCTCCGGGTCCTTCAGCTTGATGCGGTACGACTCCTGCATCTGGTCGGGCGTGAGGGAGCTGGCCAGCGGCGAGTCGCCGAACTGCTCCTTGTAGTGCTTGTACGCCTCGTCCTGCGACTCGTACGTCACCGTGTCGACGACCGACATCTTCTCCAGGTCGGCCTTGATCTGGCTCTTCTGGTCGTCGGTCACCGCGCCCTTGGCGCAGTTGGGGTCGGACTCGGCGTCGGACTTGTTGCAGAGGAAGATGGAGACGTTGACCTTGTCGTACCAGTAGCCCTTCATCGTGCTCACCTGGTCGCTCATCAGGAGCGACCCGCCGAACAGGGCGAGCGACAGGGCGACGGAGACGACGACCGCGAAGGTCATCGTCAGGTTGCGGCGGAGACCGACGCCGATCTCCGACAGGACGAACTGGGCGCGCATGGCGTCTGATCAAGCCTTTCCGTGGAGCGTCAGTGCTGGTAGCCGTAGACGCCGCGTGCCTGGTCGCGCACGAGGCGGCCCTTCTCCAGCTCGATGACGCGCTTGCGCATCTGGTCCACGATGTTCTGGTCGTGCGTCGCCATCACCACGGTGGTGCCCGTCCGGTTGATCCGGTCGAGCAGCTTCATGATGCCGACGGAGGTCTGCGGGTCGAGGTTGCCGGTCGGCTCGTCGCAGATGAGCAGCTTGGGCCGGTTGACGAAGGCCCGCGCGATGGCGACGCGCTGCTGCTCACCGCCGGACAGCTCGCCCGGCATGCGCTCCTCCTTGCCGCCGAGCCCGACCAGGTCGAGCACCTGCGGCACGGACTTGCGGATCTCGCCGCGCGACTTGCCGATGACCTCCTGGGCGAAGGCCACGTTCTCGGCGACCGTCTTGTTCGGCAGCAGGCGGAAGTCCTGGAACACGGTCCCCAGCTGCCGCCGGATCTGCGGCACCTTCCAGTTGGAGACGCGGGCGAGATCCTTGCCGAGGACGTGCACCTGCCCGTGGCTGGCCCGCTCCTCGCGGAGGACGAGCCGCAGGAAGGTGGACTTTCCGGAGCCGGAGGACCCGACGAGGAACACGAACTCGCCCTTCTCGACCTCCAGGGAGACGTCCCGGAGGGCTGGGCGGGTCTGCTTGGGATAGACCTTGGACACGTTGTCGAATCGGATCACGGATGCACCACGGGTAGCCGGGGGTAGATGAGCGTGACCTTACGCGACGCGGGTAGGCGTGCGCAGGCACCGGTAGGGGTTGCGTAAGACTTGCGCCCATTTGTTCCGGTGCCGGGTGAGGGCAGCATCCCCAGGGGCGCGGGGAACTGCGCGAGCAACTCCAACGGCGCCGCAGCCGCGTATCCTCATCAACCACCCTCTCTGGGAGCGACCCGGCGCAGCTTCCGCAGGAACCTGGCACAGTGGAAGGGGAACGTTCACGCGGTGGTGGGCGTTGAACCCCAGGAATCGGCGCGAGGAGGGCGAGCGCATGACGTACGACCGGCTGGTGTGCGCGAACTGCGCCGCGCCCGTGAGCGAGGGCCGGTGCCCCGTGTGCCGTGCGAACCGCGAGCGGATGCAGCAGGAGAACTTCTTCGCGGGGCTGACCCCGATGACCCTGATCGTCCTGCTGGCGGTGCTGGTCGCGGCGGTGGCCCTGCTCGCCCATCAGACCGTCTGACCAGGACGGACAGGGACCCCACAGACACGGCGAGGGCCCGGAGCGCGGCGGCGCTCCGGGCCCTTGCGTCACGTCGTGCGTACGGTGCGTACGCGCGCGGCCACCGTCAGGCGGCGGCGCCGCCGCGGCCGGTCATCAGGCGCGGCAGCACCCGGAAGCCGATACCGCCGGCGATCATCGTGGCGGCGCCGATCACCAGGAAGGTGGTCTCGGCGGCACCGGTCTCGGCCAGCTCCTTGCCGTTGCCCTGCGCCGAGGCCGCCGGGGCCTCCTCGCCGGTGTCGGTCAGGGAGGAGGAGCCCTCCTCCTGCGGGGAGGCGCCGCCGTCGGGGTCGAGGCCGCCGGGGGCGGACTCGGAGGGCTCCTCGGTGGGCTCCTCGGTCGGGTCCTCAGTGGGGTCCTCGGTCGGGTCTTCGGTCGGGTCCTCCGTGGGGTCCTCGGTGGGGTCCTCGGTCGGGTCCTCGGTGGGCTCCTCCGGGGTGGTCGGAACCTCGGTGGGCTCCTCCGGCGTGGTCGGAACCTCGGTGGGCGGCTCCTCCGGCTCGGTGGGGTCGTCCTCGTCCCCGTCGAGGCTCACGCCGAGGCCGAGGCCCGCGTCGTTCGCCTCGGCGCTCACGCCGATCTCGAGGGCGGAGGCGGCGCCGGCCGCCGTGAGCGAGGCGCCGGCCGCTATCACGGCACCGGCCGCGATACGAGCGACACGGATCCGCGTCTTCTTGGTCATGTGGTTGCTACCCCCAGTAGCTCATCGTCAGTGAGGCGGCGCCCGGGGCCGTGATCAACGGAGGTAACTGTGGTGAAACGCCCCCCGGTTCACATGCGCCCCAGAAATGCGCATGCCACGCTTCACCCTTCCCACTTTCCAAAAGAACGTCAAGGGCGTTGCGCGCGCGATGTCCCGCTCCGCACGCTTTGCCGGACACGGAAGCTGTGAGTGTGATGTAAATCCCGGACATCCCCGACACGACAAAGCAACTGCCGCTACAGAAGCGGCAGTTGCCTTGTCGACAAATCGGCGTGCGGGCGGAGCCTTACTTCTCCTGCTGCTTGCGCCAGCGAATCCCGGCCTCGAGGAAGCCGTCGATCTCGCCGTTGAACACGGCCTCCGGGTTGCCCACCTCGTGCTCCGTGCGCAGGTCCTTGACCATCTGGTACGGGTGCAGCACGTACGAACGCATCTGGTTGCCCCAGGAGTTGCCGCCGTCGCCCTTGAGGGCGTCCATCTTGGCCTGCTCCTCCTGGCGGCGCCGCTCCAGCAGCTTGGCCTGGAGGACGTTCATCGCGGTGGCCTTGTTCTGGATCTGGGAGCGCTCGTTCTGGCAGGAGACCACGATGCCGGTGGGGATGTGGGTGAGGCGCACCGCCGAGTCGGTGGTGTTCACGCCCTGGCCGCCGGGGCCGGAGGAGCGGTAGACGTCCACGCGCAGCTCGGACTCGTCGATCTCGATGTGGTCGGTCTGCTCGACGACGGGGAGCACCTCGACGCCCGCGAACGACGTCTGGCGGCGGCCCTGGTTGTCGAAGGGGGAGATGCGCACCAGGCGGTGCGTGCCCTGCTCGACGGAGAGGGTGCCGTAGGCGTAGGGCGCCTGCACGGCGAAGGTGGTCGACTTGATGCCGGCCTCCTCCGCGTACGAGGTCTCGATCAGCTCCGTCTTGTAGCCGCGCTGCTCGGCCCAGCGCAGGTACATGCGCTGGAGCTTCTCGGCGAAGTCGGCGGCGTCCACGCCGCCGGCCTCGGCGCGGATGTTGACCAGCGCCTCGCGGGAGTCGTACTCGCCGCTCAGGAGGGTGCGGACCTCCATCTCGTCCAGCGCCTTCCGGACCGAGACGAGCTCCGACTCGGCCTCCGCGCGGGTGTCCGGGTCGTCCTCCTCCTCGGCCATCTCGAAGAGCACGGCGAGATCGTCGATCCGCGAGCGCAGGGCCTCGGCTTTCCTGACCTCCGCCTGGAGGTGGGACAGCTTGCTGGTGATCTTCTGCGCCTCGTCCGGGTTGTCCCAGAGGGACGGCGCGGCCGCCTGCTCCTCGAGCACGGCGATGTCTGCCCTCAGCTTGTCGAGGTCCAGGACGGCCTCGATCGACTCCATGGTCGAGGAGAGGGACTTGAGCTCTTCGGAAACGTCGACGACTGCCACGCCCTCCAGCGTAACGGCTTCCCGCCGCGGGCCATGCCGGGCGGGGGTGCCCGGGGGCACTCTCCCGCGGTCTGGAGAGGTGCCGCGCGCTTCCCTCCCGTTCCTGGGGGCCGCGCCCCCAGACCCCCTTTCGCGCAGTTCCCCGCGCCCCTGAAGGGGGGCTACGGGACGGCCGGGGCCGAGTTCTCCGTGTCCGGGGGTGGGGGTGGGGCGTCGTCCGTGGTGGTCAGCCAGGTGGCCACGCCCGCTGCTGCCAGGAGGGTGGCCGCCACCGCCAGGGTGAGGCGGCGGCGACGGGTGACCGCCCGGTTGCGGGCCGAGCCGGGGCGGGGGGCGCCCGCCGCCCGGGGCGCGCGGGCCGTGCCGTGGGCTCCCCCGGCCAGTTCGTCCGGCGCGGGGACGCGCATCGACGTGTGCGTGTCGCGGTTGGAGTCGGACGGCTTGGCGCCCGGCACCAGCGGGACCGCGCCCCGGCGGCGTACCGGCTGTCCGGCGGCGGGGGCGGCGCCGGACAGCTCCTCGGCGGTCTCCTCGGCCGGGTCGGTGTCCGGCTCGTCCACGTCCAGCGGCGGCATCCCGGCCAGCATCGGCAGCAGCTCCCGCAGCCGGGCGGCCAGCTCGGAGGCGCGCAGACGCGAGGCCGGGGCCTTGGCCAGGCACTGCACCAGCAGCTGCCACAGCTCGTCCGGGATGCCGGGCAGCGGCACCACCGTCTCGGTGACGTGCCGGCGCAGCACCGCGCCCGGGTGGCCGCCGCCGAACGGGGTGAAGCCGGCCAGCAGCTCGTAGAGGACCGTGGCGAGGGCGTAGATGTCGACGGCGGCGCGCGGCGGCAGGCCCTCGACGATCTCCGGGGCCAGATAGTCCGGCGTGCCGATGATCTTCGAGGCGCGGGTGCGGCGCGGGGTGTCGATGAGTTTCGCCACGCCGAAGTCGGTCAGCAGGGCGCGGTGCGAGCCGCCGGGGCCGAGCGGGCCCTGCATGTCCAGCAGGACGTTCTCCGGCTTGACGTCGCGGTGGACGACCCCGGCCGCGTGCGCCGCCGCCAGGCCGTCCGCGACGTCCGCGGCGATCGCCACCGCGGCCTCCGGGGCCAGTCTGCGCTCGCGGTCCAGCCGGGTGCGCAGGTCGGTGCCCCGGACCAGGTCCATGACCAGGGCGAGGTCGTTGCCGTCGACCACCAGGTCCCGCACGGACACCACGTGCGGATGCTCCAGACCGAGCAGCGCCGTCCGCTCCTGCACGAAGCGGCCGACGAGCTCCTGGTCCGAGGAGAGATCCTCACGCAGCAGCTTGATGGCCACGGGCCCCTCGGGGCCCTCGCCCAGCCACACCGTGCCGGCGCTGCCCCGCCCGAGGATCTGATGGGCGGTGTACCGGCTGCCGATTCTCCGTGCCAAGACTGCTCCTACCGACGCGTGTTGTCGCCAAAGCTACGCGTCCGGACAGGTGACCTTCACCGGAGACCCGGAAATCGGGCCCCAGATGTCGACAAAGCGGCAAACAAGCTCAGTTCGTCGGCTCCGAGGGGCCGCCCAGGTCCTCGATCCAGCCCGTGACCGAGCCGAACCAGTCGCTGAGCTGGTCCCAGTAGCCCTTGCCCGTGCCGATCCAGTCCTGGAGCGGGCTCAGCTCCCAGATCAGCCAGCTCGCGACGAACAGGATGAGCAGCGTGAACAGGCACCCCTTCAGGCAGCCGAGGCCGGGGATGCGCATCGGGTTGGCGCTGCGCTGCCGGGGCGGGCGCGGCTCCCGGGCGGGGCGCTGCGGCTCCGGCGGGGGCGCGTACCGCTGCGGCGGCTGGGGCTGCTGCCGGCGCTGGCGCTCCGGCGGCGGGGCGTACTGCTGCGGCGCGGGCTGCTGCGGGTAGCCGTACCCGGGGCCGGGCTGCGGCTGCTGGGGGTGGCGCTGCGGCGGCTGCTGCGGGGGCCGGGCCACCTGCCGCTGGGGGCGGCGGCGCAGCGGGTCCTGGCCGGGGTCGAGGTACTGGACCTGCGTCTGCTCGTTGCGGTCGCGGGCCGCGCGGAGCTGGTTCTGCCAGGGGTGCGGGTCCTCGGGGCCGCCGCCGGGCTGCCCGGGCGGCACCGGCGGCATCACGGCCGTGGGGTCGGCCGCGCCGGACGGGCCGGTCTGCGGCAGGACGCTGGTCGCGGCGCTGGGGTCGTAGGCGCCGTTCGGGTTCTGCGGCAGCACCTGCGTGGGGTCGGAGGCGCCGGGGGCGGACGGCTCCCCGGGAACCGGCGCGGGCGCGGGGTCGGGGGCGAGGAGCGCGCCGACGTTCTCCGCAGCGGAGATCTGCGCCGAGTTCGCGTGCACGCCGATGCCCTGGGCGACGACCCGCAGGCCGCGCGCCAGATTCTCGGCGCTGGGCCGCTCCTCGGGGTTCTTGCGCAGGCAGCGCTCGATGACCGTCCACAGCGGGTCGGGCACGGTGGACGGGCGGCGCGGCTCGGCGCTCAGGTGCTGGTGCAGCACCTCCAGGGCGGACCCGCCGGAGAACGGCGGACGGCCGGTGACCAGCTCGTAGAGCAGGATGCCGGCGCCGTAGATGTCGACGGCGGAGGTCTGCGGGCGGCCCTCGGCCGACTCCGGCGCGATGTACGCGGGCGTGCCGACGAACTCGTGGGTGCGGGTCAGGCCCGGGGAGTCGGCGAGGCGCGCGATGCCGAAGTCGGTGAGCATCGGGTGCATCTCGCCGCCCTGCTGCTTGAGCAGGACGTTGGCGGGCTTGAGGTCGCGGTGGACGACGCCGTCGGCGTGGCTGGCCCCGAGCGCGTCGGCGATCTGCGCGGTGAGCAGGGCCGCGGCGACGGGCGTGAAGGGGCCGTTCTCCCGCAGGTGGCGGTGCAGGTCGGGGCCCTCGACGAGGTCCATGACCAGCGCCAGCAGCTCGCCCTCGACCACCAGGTCGCGGACCCGCACGATGTTGGGGTGGGTGAGCCGCAGCAGGACGGAGCGCTCGCGCAGGAAGCGCATCACGACGTCCGCGTCGCCCGCCAGCTCCTCCTTGAGGACCTTGATCGCCACGGTCTCGCCGGGCTGGCCCGGCACGGCCGCCTCGGCGCCCGCGGTCTCCCGCTGGCGCGCGCGCCAGACGGTGCCCGTGGCGCCGCGTCCGAGCGGCTCCTCGAGCAGGTACTTGCTCCCTACCGGCCGCACGTCATGCGCTCCCTGCTGCTTGCTGGCTGGCGTACACCGTGGTCCACCCTGCTGCGGAATGTTCCGACCCACTGTAGTGCCGCCGCACGGATAACCGGCCGGTCGACTTCTGCGTCGTCCTGTGCTGGGACTTACGCACCGGTTCCCGTTCCCGTTCGACGGTTTCGACGGTTCCGTTGATTTCTCCGTTGATCCCGCGTGTGCGGAGTCTGCCGGAAAGACGTCCGACTCTGTCCGTTGGTTGCCGCGGGCCGGACGTGACCGATCTCAAGTCATCGCGGAACGATCAATCGCACAGCACTGGTCAGGCATTTTTACGGGCAGAGCCGACCAATCAAGATCATTTGATGCCGGGAGGCGGGCGCGCTGTCGGTGACAGGTGCGAGGATGCGGGCAGTACTGGCCGTACGTGCGCGTGTGGCGGTGGGGGAAGTCCGCGGAGGGGGACCGCGGGGCGGCTTCGTCCCCCGTGTCGCGGGCGCTCGCGCAGAAGGGACCGCTGACGGCGATGCAGATCCGGCTGACCGTCGTAGACCCGCTGGGCCCCACCTCCCCCGTCCGGGAGCGGGCCGTGAGCTGCGACGTGCTGGTCACGGCGCCCGCGGGCACGGCTCTCGCCGCGGTCGCCTCCGCGCTCGCCTCGGCGGTCTCCGGCGGCGACGGCTCCTCCGGTTCCTCGGGCGCGCCCGTGCTGTACGCCGGTGACCAGCGGCTGGACGCCCAGCGCAGCACGCTGGGCGAGCCCCCGCTGATCGACGGCGCGGTGCTGGCGGTGGGCGCCCCGGGCGAGCCCGAGCCGCACCCCGAACTGGACGCCGCCCCCACCCGGCTGCACGTGGTCGCCGGGCCCGACGCGGGCGGGGTGCATCTGCTGCACGGCGGGGAGATCCGCATAGGCCGTTCGGCCGACGCCGACGTGCCGCTCGACGACCCGGACGTCTCCCGGCTGCACTGCGCGGTGACGGTCGGCGCGGACGGCCGCGTCTCCGTCGCCGACCTCGGCTCCACCAACGGCACCACGCTGGACGGCCGCCCCGTCGGCGCCCGCCCGGTACGGCTCACCCCGGGCGCGCTGCTGCGCATCGGCGAGTCGGCCCTGCGGCTGACGCCGGCGGAGGGGCCGTCCGCCCGCACGGCGACCACCCCGGACGGAGAGGGACACGTCCGGGTGCCGGGGCCGCGTACGGCGGACACGGAGAGCGGGCGCGCCCCCGGGGGGCCGCGCGCCCGGACCCACCACGCTTACGGCTCCGCGGACTGGGCCACGCCCGCCCGCGGCGACGCTGCACCCGAGGTCCGCCCCCCTGCCGCACCGGGCCCCGTCGCGCACGTACCGGAGCAGAGCGGCCCCCCGGGGGCCGAGCGAGGCGGCGGGACGCCCGGACAGCGCACCGTGCGGATCGCGGCCCACGGGGACGTGCCCCGTGTGCCCCAGGGACGCCGGGTGTCCCGGCCCGCCCCGGCCGACGAGACGCACGCGGGACGGGGACAGGCGCACGGCCTGTACGCCGGCCCCGTGCACGGCCAGACGCGGGACGAGGCGCCCGCCGCCCACCCCGCACCGCGTCCCGCCGGACCGCCCCCCGCCGGACCCACCGGACGAACCACGGGCGACGCCCGCGACGGGCGGTACGCCGACGCCACCGCCGCGCAGACCTCCGACGCCCCCGACGGCACCCGCAAGGGCACCCCCGTACGGGGCACCGACGCCCCCGAGCCGCCGCGGGCGCGCAAGCGGGGCGGGATCGGCACCTGGGCGCGGCGGCTCACCGGCGGGCGGACCGAGCGGGACGCCGACGCGGCCCTCCTCGACGACCCGGCGGCGGGACCGGCGTACGCCCCGGCGCCCGCCGTGCCCGCGCAGCCCGAGACCTGGCCGGACCCGGCCACCCTGCTGCTGACCGCGCTCGGCCCCGGCCCCCGGCTGTGGGAGCGCGGGCCGGGCCACCCCGAGGTGCTCGCCGTGCGGCTCGGCACCGCGGACCGGCCCGCTCCGGACGGCTCCGGGCTGCTGCCCGTCGTTCCCGTGACCGTGGGTCTGCGCGAGGTCGGCGCGCTGGGGCTGGCCGGACCGCGCGAGCGGCTCTCCGGGCTGGCCCGCGCGGCGCTCGCCCAGCTCGCCGCGCTGCACTCCCCCGACACGCTGGAGATCGTCCTGATCGCCGCGGACCCGTCCCGTCCGTCGGACGAGCGCACCGCCGAGTGGTCCTGGCTGGGCTGGCTGCCGCATCTGCGGCCCGGGCACGGCCAGGACTGCCGGCTGCTCCTCGCCCACGACCGGGAGCAGGCCGCGGCCCGCGCCGACGAGCTGCTGCGCCGCCTCGCCGACCACGACCACGCGGGCGTCCCGGCGGACGCCGGCCCGTACACGGTGGTCGTGGTGGACGGCGACCCCGGCGGCGCGGACGTGCGGGAGGCCGTGGCGCGGCTGGCGGTGGAGGGGCCGCGGGCCGGCGTCCATCTGCTGTGCCTCGCCGAGACGCCCGCCGCCTCGCCCGCGTCCCCGGTGACGGAGACGTACGAGGCGGCCTGCGCGGTGGCGCCCGCGTTCCGTGACTGCGGGGCGGTCGCGCTGCTCAGCGGGGACGTGGCGACCGCGCTCCGGCTGCTGCGGGTGGCGAGGACCGGCGACGGCTCCCCGCCCGGCCCGGTCGGGCACGGCGCCCTCGCCACCGTGGACGCGGTCTCCGCGGCCTGGGCCGAGCGGTTCGCGCGGGCGCTCGCGCCGCTGCGCCCCGACGGTCCCGCGGCCGGGCCGCACCCTCGGGTGTCGGCGCCGCTGCCCCCGTCGGCGCGGCTGCTCGACGAGCTGGGCCTGGCCCGGGCCACGCCGGCGTCGCTGATGGCCCGCTGGGCCGACGCGGCCGACGACACCGGTGCGCTCGGCGGACGCGCCACCGCCGTCCTGGGCGCCGGACCCCGCGGCCCGGTCACCGCCGACCTCGCCGCCGACGGACCGCACCTGCTGGTCGAGGGCCCGTCCGGCAGCGGCCGTACGGAGCTGCTGCGCGCGGTCGTCGCCTCGCTGGCCGCCGCCGAGCGGCCCGACCGGCTGGGCATCGTCCTGGTCGACGGGCGGGGCGGCCCGGTGACCGGCTCCGGCTCAGGCGACGGCCTGCGGGTGTGCACGGACGTGCCGCACGTCTCCACCCACCTGAGCGCCGACGACCCTGTGCGGATGCGGGAGTTCGCCCAGTCGCTGAGCGCCGAGCTGAAGCGGCGCGCGGAGCTGCTGGGCCGCTCGGACTTCGCCGAGTGGCACACGGGGCGGGAGCTGGCGGACCGGATGGTCGCCCAACGCACGGCCGCGAACGGGGACCTGGACAGCCCGCCCAGCGCGACCGTGCGGCTGCGTCCCGGCGCGGACCGCCGCAAGACGCAGGCCGCGCCGCCGCTGCCCCGGCTGGTGGTGGTCGTGGACGACCTCGACCAGCTGGTCGCCCCCGCGCTCGGCGCGCCGGGACGGCCGGCCGCCGGGTCGGTGATGCGGGCGCTGGAGGCGGTGGCGCGGGACGGCGAGCGGCTCGGGGTGCATCTGGTGGCCGCGACCGCGCCCTGTCCCCGGACGGCGCAGACCGAGCCGGTGAAGCAGGCGTCGCTGCGGGTGGCGCTGGACGCGCCGGTCGTGGGGCGCGGCCCGGACGACCCCGCGCCGGGGCGGGGACGGCTGGCCCGTCCGGACGGGCGGGGGACGGAGTTCCAGGGCGGCCGGGTCACGGGCCGCATCCCGCGCACGGCGACGCTGCGGCCGACAGTGGTCCCGCTGGAGTGGCACCGCATGGGCGACCCCCCGGCCCGCCGCCAGGTCCGCGAACTCGGCAACGGGCCTACGGACCTCGCGCTCCTCGCCAGCGCCCTGGACCGGGCGGCCCGCCAGGTCGCGTCACCCCGGGTGCCGTCGCTCCTGTAGGACGCCTGCGCGGGGCCCTTGCTGCGCGACCAGCCACCGACCACCCGCACCCGGCGCTGCAACGGTGCCGCCGCGCCCACCCGTGCCGCCCCAGCGGCACGACTGCCCGCAGCTGGGGCGACGGCATGTCGTCAGCCAGCTGCGGCGGAAACACCCCAGGGGCGCGGGGAACTGCGCGACCAGCCACCGACCACCCGCACCCGGCGCTGCAACGGTGCCGCCGCGCCCACCCGTGCCGCCCCAGCGGCACGACTGCCCGCAGCTGGGGCGGCGGCATGTCGTCAGCCGGCCGCAGCGGAAGCACCCCAGGGGCGCGGGGAACTGCGCGACCAGCCACCGACCACCCGCAGGATGCGGCACACGTGACGCTCAATCACGACGTGGTCACGATCCGCGAGTTGACACGGGACGCGCTCTTGCCACCCCCACGCCCCGGGCGTAGACCAGACCGCACGGGACAGCGCTCGAACGTTCGGCCAAGTACGACGGAGTACGAGAACGGGGCAGTGATGCGCAGGACGAGCAGGATCATCCGGATACGCAGGTCGCCCGAGCACGGGCCGACTCCCCCCACCCGACGGTCCGTCAGGGCCGCCGCGGCCCTGGCCGCCGGTGTGCTGGCGGTCTCCCTCACCGCCTGCGGAGGCGACGACGGCGGCGACGGCGGTGGTGGCGGAGACGACAAGGGCAAGGCGTCAGGCGACACCGGAACCACCGTCACCCTCCCGAAGCTGGACGGCCAGACCCTGGAGGTCGCGGCCGTGTGGACCGGTGCGGAGCAGAAGAACTTCAAGCAGGTCCTCGCGGAGTTCGAGAAGCGCACCGGCGCCAAGGTGACCTTCGTCCCCGCCCAGGACCCGATCATCAACTTCCTCGGCTCGAAGATCGCGGGCGGCGCCCCGCCGGACGTGGCGATGCTGCCGCAGCCCGGCGCGATCAAGCAGGCCGTGGAGAAGAACTGGGCCAAGCCGCTCGGCCCGGAGGCCACCAAGGAGCTGGCGAAGAACTACTCGCAGGGCTGGCAGGACATCGGCAAGGTCGACGGCAAGCAGTACGGCGTCTACTACAAGGCCGCCAACAAGTCGCTGATCTGGTACAACGCCCAGGTCTTCGAGAACGCCGGCGCGTCCGAGCCGAAGACCTGGGACGAGCTGCTGAACACCGCGCAGATGGTCTACGACTCCGGCGTCACCCCGTTCTCGGTCGGCGGGGCCGACGGCTGGACCCTCACCGACTGGTTCGAGAACATCTACCTCTCGCAGGCGGGCCCGGAGAAGTACGACCAGCTCGCGAAGCACGAGATCAAGTGGACCGACCCCTCCGTCAAGGAGGCGCTGACCACCCTCGCCCAGGTCTGGGGCAAGAAGGACTACGTCGCGGGCGGCGCGCAGGGCGCCCTCCAGACGGAGTTCCCGGCGTCCGTGACGCAGACCTTCACCGGCGGCGACCAGCCCAAGGCCGGCATGGTCTACGAGGGCGACTTCGTGCAGGTGAACATCGGCGAGACCAAGGCGAAGGTGGGCACCGACGCGAAGGTGTTCCCGTTCCCCGCGGTCGGCGACACCCCGCCCGTGGTGTCCGGCGGCGACGCGGCGGTGATCCTGGAGGACTCCGAGGCGGCGCAGGCGCTGGTGACGTTCCTCGCCTCCCCGGACGCGGCGAGCATCCAGGCGAAGCTCGGCGGCTATCTCTCGCCGAACAAGAACGTGCCGAGCTCGGCGTACCCGAACGAGGTCCAGCAGAAGATGGCCAAGGCGCTCATCGACGCCGGCGACGACTTCCGCTTCGACATGTCCGACCAGGCCCCGCAGGCCTTCGGCGGCACGCCCGGCAAGGGCGAGTGGAAGGCGCTGCAGGACTTCCTGAAGAACCCGGCGGACATCGCCGGCACCCAGGCGAAGCTGGAGGCCGACGCGGCCGCGGCGTACGGGAACTGACCGGCGATGGCGGCGGACACGGCGGCGGGGGCCGCGAAGACGGCCCCCGCCGCTCCCAGGTCGCGCAAGAGCGTCACCGGCACCCGCAGGACCGTGGCGGCGCTGTTCCTGCTGCCCGCCCTGGCGCTGCTCGGGGCGCTCGTGGTCTACCCGATCGGGTACTCGGTCATCCGCAGCTTCTACGACCAGTCCGGCGACTCCTTCGCCGGGTTCGACAACTACCGGGCGCTGTTCACCGACGACGGCATCCGCACGGCGCTGAAGAACAACATCATCTGGGTGGTGTTCGCCCCGACGGTCGCGACCGCGCTCGGTCTGATCTTCGCGGTGCTCACCGAACGGGTGCGCTGGGGCACGGCGTTCAAGCTGGTCGTCTTCATGCCGATGGCCATCTCCATGCTGGCGGCGGGCATCATCTTCCGCCTCGTCTACGACCAGGACCCGGACAAGGGCGTGGCGAACGCCGTCTGGGTGGGCGTGCACGACACCTTCGCCCAGTCCTCGGCGTTCCCGAAGGCGCACCCGGGCCGCGAGTCGCCGCTGGAGCCGGCCGGCGGGGGCGCGTTCGTCACCAAGGGCACCGTGAGCGCCGGGGACACGGTGACGCTGCCGCTGGTGGGCGTCGCCCCGGACGTGATGCCGGACGACGCGGAACCGGCCGCGGCGCCCGAGCCGCAGGACGACCGGATCACCGGCAGCACCTGGCAGGACTTCACCCGCGGCAAGGGCGTCGGCGCGCTCAACCAGGTGGACTCCTCCGAGCTGGGTTACGCCGGGATGCGGATCGAAGCGGTGAAGGACGGCACGGTGGTGGAGACGGCCACGGCCGCCGCCGACGGCACGTTCTCCTTCTCGTCGAAGGCCGACGGGGCGCAGCTGCGGCTCCCGGCGAGCAACTTCAAGGAGCCGTACAACGGGCTCGACTGGCTCGGCCCGTCGCTGGTCACCCCGGCCGTGATCGGCTCGTACATCTGGATGTGGGCGGGGTTCGCGATGGTGCTGATCGCGGCCGGGCTCGCGGGCATGCCGCGGGAGCTGCTGGAGGCCGCCCGGGTGGACGGCGCGAACGAGTGGCAGGTGTTCCGGCGGGTCACGGTGCCGCTGCTGGCTCCGGTCCTCGCGGTGGTCACCGTCACCCTGATGATCAACGTCCTGAAGGTGTTCGACCTGGTGTTCATCATCGCGCCGGGCTCGTCCCAGGACGACGCGAACGTCCTCGCGCTGGAGCTGTACCGCAAGGGCTTCTCCGAGGACCAGCCGGGCGTCGCCAGCGCCATCGCGGTGTTCCTGCTGCTGCTGGTGATCCCGGTGATGTGGTTCAACGTACGGCGGCTGAGGCGGGAGGTGCGGCGATGAGCGCGGACGCCGGAAGCGTCACCAAGGCGGGCGTGCGGCCCACCGGGCCCGTGCGGGCGGAACGGCCGCTGGGGTCCCGGCTCGCCCAGTGGGTGAGCGGCGGGGCGGTCCGCGTCTTCCTGATCGTCGTCGGCCTGTTCTGGCTGGTGCCGACGATCGGGCTGCTGCTGGCCAGTCTGCGCACGCCGGAGGACATGGCGGTGGACGGCTGGTGGACGGTGTTCACCGAGCCGTCCGAGCTCACCTTCGGCGCGTACCGGACCCTGCTGGAGAACGACGACATCACCGGCTCGCTGCTGAACACGGTGTACATCACCGTGCCGGCGACCGTGCTGGTGGTGGTGATCGGCGCGCTCGCCGGGTACGCCTTCGCGTGGATGGACTTCCCGGGCCGCGACTGGTGGTTCCTCGCCGTGGTGGGACTGCTGGTGGTGCCGGTGCAGGTGGCGCTGATCCCGATCGCCGAACTCTTCGGCAAGCTGGGCGTCTTCGGCTCCCTGACCGGTGTGGTGCTGTTCCACGTCGGCTTCGGCCTGCCGTTCGCGGTGTTCCTGCTGCGGAACTTCTTCGCGGAGATCCCCAAGGAGCTGCTGGAGGCGGCCCGGCTGGACGGCGCGGGCGAACTGCGGCTGTTCGTACGGGTCGTGATGCCGCTGGCCGGTCCGGCGGTCGCGGCGCTCGGCATCTTCCAGTTCCTGTGGGTGTGGAACGACATGCTGGTCGCGCTGATCTTCACCGACTCGGGGAGCCAGCCGATCACGGTCGCCCTCCAGACGCAGGTGCGGCAGTTCGGGAACAACATCGACGTGCTGGCGCCGGGCGCGTTCATCTCGATGGTGGTGCCGCTGGTGGTGTTCTTCGCGTTCCAGCGGCAGTTCGTCTCCGGCGTGATGGCGGGCGCCGTCAAGTAGGCACATCAAGGGCGCGGTTGAGGGGCGGACCGGCCGAGGTCCGCCCCTTCGTGCGATGTGATTCCCCCGGATGCCGCAGGGTGCGTAACCAAGGCGGGCCAACGGGCGTTGCCGGGCAGAACGCCCGCACCGACCGTTGGATGCCCCTTGCCCAGGTTCAGTGTCATTGTCCCCGTGTACCAGGTTCAGGCGTATCTGCGCGAGTGCCTGGAGTCGGTGCTGACCCAGTCGTACCCGGATCTCGAACTGATCGCCGTGGACGACTGCTCGCCCGACGCCTGCGGAGCGGTGATCGACGAGTTCGCGGCCCGCGATCCGCGGGTGCGGCCGGTGCACCTGCCGGCCAACGTCGGCCTGGGACCCGCCCGCAACGCGGGCATGGCCCGCGCGACCGGCGACTACCTGGTGTTCCTGGACGGCGACGACACCCTCACCCCGGACGCGCTGCTCGCCGTCGCCGACCGGCTGAAGGAGACCGGCGACCCGGACGTCCTGGTCTACGACTACGCCCGCGCCTACTGGACCGGCGAGACCGTGCGCAACCAGGTCGCCGCCCAGCTCGCGGAGCACGGCCCGGCGCCGTTCACCCTCGCCGACCGGCCCGGGCTGCTCAGCCTGCTCGCGGTGGCCTGGAACAAGGCCTACCGGCGGGAGTTCGTCGAACGCGCCGGGTTCGCCTTTCCGCCGGGCTACTACGAGGACACCCCGTGGACGTACCCGGTGCTGATGACGGCGGGGACGATCGCCACCCTCGACCGGGTGTGCGTGCACTACCGGCAGCGGCGCGCCGGGGGCATCCTGCACACCACCAGCGAGCGCCACTTCGAGGTCTTCGGCCAGTACGACCGGGTCTTCGCCCACCTCGACGCGCACCCCGGCCTGGAGCGCTGGCGGCCGGTGCTGTTCCGCCGCATGGTCGACCATCTGCTGACCGTGTACACCCGCCCGGACCGGCTGCCGCGCGGCTCCCGCGCCGCCTTCCTGCGCCGGGCCCGCGACCAGTACCGGCGCCACCGCACGCCCGGCGCGTCCCTCCCCGCCCGCGCCCGGGTGCGGCACGCGCTGGTCCGGTTCGGGCTGCACCGCACCTACCGCACCCTGCGCCTGGCCGCGGCCCTGGGCCGCCGCGCGGGCCGGCTGCGCCGCCGTGCGCTGCGCGGTCTGCGCCGCGTCCTGCTGCGCACCCACTACCGCGTGCAGCGGCTGCTCCCGCTGGACACCGGCCGCGCCCTGTTCACCGTCGAGGACGACGGCGGCTACGGCGGCGACCCTGCCGCCCTGGAGTCGGCGGTGCGCGACCACGCCCCGCACGTCCGCACCGCCTGGGCGGCCCGCCCCGAGCTGCACCACACCCTGCCCACCGCCACCCGCCGGCTGGCGCCCGGCACCGCCGCCCATCTCACCGCGCTGGCCCGCAGCGCGTACCTGGTGACCGACCGCACGCGCGTGCCCGGTCTGGTCAAGCGCAAGGGGCAGATTTTGGTGCACACCCCGCCCGGCACCCCGCTGGCGTACGCGGGGCTCGACCTCCAGGACCGTCCGGCGGCGGCCCGGCACACGGACTTCGCCCGGCTGCTGGAGGGCGTCGACCAGTGGGACCACGTCGTCACCGGCGACCGTCACTCCACGCTGACCTACGAGCGGGTGCTGCCCGGCCGCTACCGGACCCTGGAGTACGGCAGGCCGCGCACCGACCGGTTCCACACGGCGACCCCGGCCGACGTGGCCGTGCTGCGGGACTCCCTGGGCGTCCCCGCGGGCGCGGTGGCGATCCTGTACGCGCCCGCGCCCCGCGACTACCGCCGCACCCCGGTGCGCACGCTCGACCTGGAGCGCGTGGTGCGCCGGCTCGGCCCCCGGTTCGTGATCCTGTCCCGCGCCGCGCGCCCCGACGGCGAGCCGCCGGAGGCCGCCTCCGACCGGGTGGTGGACGTGAGCGCCCACCCGGACGTGATGACGCTGTGCCTCGCCTCGGACGCCCTGGTCACCGACTTCTCCCCGCTGATGTGCGACTACGCGGGCCTGGACCGGCCGATCGTGCTGCACGCGGAGGACCGGGAGGCGTACGCGGCGGCCCGCGGGCTGTACGTCGACCCGTGGACCTTCCCGCCGGGCGCGGTCGCGGACAGCGAGGACGAGCTGATCGAGATCTTCGCCGGGAGCCGCTGGTGCGGGCCGCGCGCGGCCCGGCTGCGGGCGGCGTTCCGGGACCGCTTCTGTCCGCACGACGACGGCCGCGCCGCCGAGCGGGTGGTGCGCACGGTGCTGCTCGGGGAGTTCGCCGAGCCGCTGTCCGTGCCGCCGGAGCGGCGCCGCCCGGTGCCGGCGGCCGCGAGCGCGCCGGAGACCCCCGTGGTGGCGCTGCCGCCGCAGCCGGCGGTCTTCTGACCGTCACCCACCCCGTCCGCCCGTCGTTGCCCCCCTTGGGAGTACGCGTGTCCCCCGGCTCGTCACGGCCCGCCCCGGCCCGGCCGCCCGCGCGGCGTCCGACGGGGCGGCCCGGGCGGCGGCCCGCCCGCTGAGCGGCCGCCGTCACGCCCTCGTCAACGGAAAGAGCAGAATGCCCCGCTTCAGCATCATCGTCCCGTCCCATGGGGTCGCAGGCCGGCTGGGCCAGGCGCTGGACTCGGTCCTCGCCCAGTCGTTCGGAGACTTCGAGCTGATCCCGGTCTGCGACGCGGCCGGGTCCCCGGCGGCCGGTGTCGCCGCCGGGCACGCCGAGCGGGACTCCCGGGTGGCGCCCGTGCACGCGCCGCCGTCCGAGGGGCTGGCGGGTGCGCGCAACGCGGGCGTGCGGGCGGCGACCGGGACGTATCTGCTGTTCCTCGACGGGGACGACGTGCTGGCGCCGGGCGCGCTGGCGGCGCTGGACGCACGGCTGGCGGAGACCGGCCCGGTGGACGTGCTGCCCTGCGAGCACGAGCGCGTCCCCTGGTGGGAGGGCGAGGTCACGCGCCCCGTGGCGCCGCTGCTGAAGCACGCCCCGGCCGGCGCCTTCGCCCCCGCCCGCGCCCCGCGCCTCACCGGGGTGGGGCTGCCCGCGTGGAGCGCGGCCTGGCGCCGCGCCTTCGTCGCCGAGCACGAACTGGCCTTCCCGCCCGGGTGGTTCACCGATGTCGGCTGGTGCGGGCGGGCGCTGCTGCGGGCGGAGCGGGTGGCGGTGTCGCGCCGGGTGCTGGTGCGGCACCGCGCGCGCCGCCAGGGCGACCGGCTGCGGCTGCCCGGGGCGCACCACCACGACCTGCTGGACCAGGCGGAGCGGGTGCTGGACGAGGCCGCGGGGCTCGGGCTGCCGGCCGAGCGGTCGGGGCCGTTGTTCGAGCAGCTGTTCGCGGCCGTGCTGAAGACCGCCGCGCATCCCCGGCGGCTGCCGTCCGGGCGCCGGGAGTTCTTCCGGCGGGCGAGCGTCCTGTACCGCCGGCACCGGCCCGCCGGGTTCCGGCCGCCGGGCGGCAGCCTGGGCGTGCAGCACCGGCTGCTCGCGGCCGGGTCGTACGAGGCGTTCGCCGCCCTGCGCGACACCCGGCGCGCGGCCGGGCGGGCGGCGGCCGCGCTGCCCCGTCCGCGCGGCCTGCGCACCCGGCTGCACTACGGCCTCCAGCTGCGCCGCCCGCTCGACCCGGACCTCGCGGTGTACTGCGCGTACTGGGGCCGGGGCTACGCCTGCAACCCGGCCGCGATCCACGCCAAGGCCCGCGAACTCGCCCCGCACGTCCGGGGCGTGTTCCTGGTGGAGGCCGACCAGGCGCACACCGTGCCCGACGGCGTGGAGTACGCGGTCCTCGGCAGTCACCGCGCCTGGGAGCTGCTGGCCCGCGCCACGTATCTGGTCAACAACGCCAACTTCGCGGAGGGCGTGGTCAAACGCCCCGGCAGCGTGCATCTCCAGACCCAGCACGGCACCCCGCTGAAGACCATGGGCGTGGACCAGTCGGTGTACCCGGTGGTCGCCGCCGCCACGGGCAGCTTCACCAAGCTGCTCGGGCGGGTGGACCGCTGGGACTACAACCTCTCCTCCAACCCGCACTCCACCCGCGTCTGGGAGCGCGCCTTCCCCGGCTCGTACGAGCATCTGGAGTACGGCTACCCGCGCAACGACGTGTATGTGACGGCCGGCGCCGACGACGTGGCCCGGGTCCGCGCCGAGCTGGGCGTGCCGGAGGGCGCGCGGGCCGTGCTGTACGCGCCGACCCACCGCGACCACCACACCGGGTTCGAGCCGGGGCTCGACCTGGAGGCGTTCTGCGAGGCGGCCGGCGAGGACGTGGTGGTGCTGCTGCGCGCGCACTACTTCTACGACCGGGGCCGGCGCGGGCGCGGCGGCCGGGTCATCGACGTCACGGCGCACCGGTCCTCGGAGGACGTGTGCCTGGCCGCGGACGCCCTGGTCACGGACTACTCGTCGATCATGTTCGACTACGCCAACCTGGACCGTCCGATCGTGGTGTACGCCGACGACTGGGAGGTGTACCGGGAGACGCGGGGCGTCTGCTTCGACCTGATGGCCGCCCCGCCCGGCCGGGTCGCCCGCACGCCTCAGGAGCTGGCCCGGGTGTTCCGCGACGGCTCGTACGCGGACCAGGAGGCGGCGGCGCTGCGGGCGGCGTTCCGGGAGCGGTTCTGCCCGTTCGACGACGGCCGGGCCGCCGAGCGCGTGGTGCGCCGGGTGCTGCTCGGCGAGCCGCCCGAGGCGCTGCCGCCCGTGATCCCGCTCGCGGAGCGCGTCCCCGCCCCCGCGGCCGCCACCCTGGTGAGGAGCTGACGTGCCCCGCTTCAGCGTCATCGTCCCCGTCCACCACGTGCAGGGCTATCTGCACGCCTGTCTCGACTCGGTGCTCGGGCAGTCGTACCGCGACCTCGAAGTGATCGCCGTCGACGACCGCTCCCCCGACGGCTGCGGGGCGATCCTCGACGACTACGCGGCCCGCGACGCGCGGGTGCGGGTGCTGCACCTGGAGGAGAACGTGGGCCTCGGCCGGGCCCGCAACGCCGGGATGCCGCACGCGACCGGCGATCATCTGCTCTTCCTGGACAGCGACGACACCCTCACCCCGGGCGCGCTGCGGGCCCTCGCGGACCGCCTCGACGAGACCGGCGACCCGGACGTGCTGGTCTTCGACTACGCCCGCACCTACTGGTGGGGCGGCACCCGCCGCAACGTCCTCGCCCATGTGCTGGCCGAGGCCGCCGGGAGCACCTTCACGGCCGCCGAGCGGCCGGAGATCCTCGACCTGCTGATGGTGGTGTGGAACAAGGTCTACCGCCGCGACTTCGTCGAGCGGGAGGGCTTCACCTTCCCGCCCGGCTACTACGAGGACACGCCCTGGACCTTCCCGGTGCTGCTCAGCGCGGAGCGCATCGCCACCCTGGACCGGATCTGCCTGTACTACCGGCAGCGCCGCCAGGGGAACATCCTGTCCACCACCAGCCGCAAGCACTTCGACGTGCACGAGCAGTACGCGCGGGTGTTCCGGTTCGTCGACGCCCGTCCGGCGCTGGCGCACTGGCGGCCGTTCCTGCACGCCAAGATGGGCGAGCACTGTCTCGACATCCTGTCCAAGCCGGACCGGCTGCCGCCGTCGGACCGGGCCGAGTTCTTCCGCCGCACCGCCGAGATGTTCCACGCGCACCGCCCGCCGGGCGTGCGGGTCCCCGCCGAACTGCGGGTCCTGGAGGGCGGCTACGCCGGGTACGTGCTGCGCCGCAGGGCCACGCGGACCGGCCGGGAGCTGCAGCGGCGGGCCCGGCAGGCGCGTGCGGCGACGGCCGCGCGGGCGGTGCGCGCCCGGTCGCTGCTGCGCCGGCCGCTGGACCCGGACCTCGCCGTGTACTCGGCGTTCTCGCACCGCGGGATGCTCGGCGATCCGGCGGCCGTCTACCGCGCGGCCCGCGAACTCGCCCCGCACATCCGGGGCGTGTGGGTGGTCGCCGACGAGGAGCGGGCCGCGGCCCTGCCCCCGGACACCCCGTACGTGCTCCCCGGCACACCGGAGTACCGCCGGGTCACCGAGCGGGCCACGTACTTCGTCAACAACGTCAACTGGGCGGGCACGCTGGTGAAACGGCCGGGCAGCGTGCACGTCCACACCCACCACGGCACCCCGCTGAAGTACGCGGGCGCCGACCTGCTGGAGAAGCCCGGCGCGCGGCTGCACTTCGACGTGCCGCAGATGCTGCGCCGGGCCGACCGCTGGGACCACAGCCTGGTCGCCAACCGCCACTCCGAGCTGGTGTGGGAGCGGGCCTTCCCGTGTCACTTCACCTCGCTGCGGTCCGGCTCCCCGCGCAACGACGTGCTGGTGCGCGGCGGCGAGGAGCGCGCCCGCGCGACACGGGAGCGGCTCGGGATCCCGGAGGGCGACACGGTGGTGCTGTACGCGCCGACCCGCCGGGACTACCGCAGGGACGGTCTGGTGGAGCGGATCGACCTGGCCCGCTTCGCCGCCGACCTGGGCGAGGGGCGCACCCTGGTGGTCCGGCTGCACCCCACGCTCGCCGAGGGACCGGCCCGCGGCCTCGGCCTGTCGGAGCTGCACCGGCGGGGCGTGCTGGTGGACGCCACCGACGAGCCGGAGGTGCAGGACGTGCTGCTCGCGGCCGACGTCCTGGTCACCGACTACTCGTCCGTGATGTTCGACTACGCCCTGCTGGACCGGCCGATCGTGGTGCACGCCGACGACTGGGACGCCTTCCGCGCGAGCCGGGGCGCGTATCTGGACGTCACGGCCGGACCGCCGGGTCATGTGACCCGCTCCTACCCGGAGCTGGCGTGGCTGTTCGCGTCGGGGACCTGGGCGGACGAGGAGTCGGCGCGGCTGCGGGCGGCGTTCCGGGAGCGGTTCTGCGAGTACGACGACGGCCGGGCCGCCGAGCGGGTGGTGCGCGCCGTGATGCTGGGCGAGCCGCTGCCGGAGCCCGCGGGCGACCCCGGCCTGGTGCCCGCGCAGACGGCCGGCCGCGACCTGCTGACCCCGTCGTGAGGCCGCGCACCTGGGTGCTGCTGCTGGCCGCCCTGTTCGCGCTGATGCAGCTGGCCACCGTGGAGGGCCGCGACACCCCCGACAGCAAGAACTACGTGTCGTACGCGCTGAGTCTGACCGGCGCGGACAAGCGGGAGGCGGCGGCCGCCACCATCGACCACTACTGCGCGGGGAAGGCGGCGATGGCGCACCGCGCGCAGAACGTGGACGTGGTGCGCTTCCACGCCCCGGACCCCGCGCCCCGGGTCCTTGAGGAGTGCCGGGAGCAGGAGTGGCGGCAGGTGGAGGCGCGCCTCGCGGCCGGGGACACCGCCGGGCACACGGTGCCGTTCATGCCGGAGCGGTTCATGCGGATCTTCGAGGTGCGGCCCGGCTACCCGCTGGTCCTGGCGCCGTTCGTCGCGCTGCTCGGGGTGACGTGGGGCGTGTGGGCGGCGGGCGTGGTGATCACCTGCGCGGGCGGGGTGCTCGCGTACCTGGTGCTGCGCACGCTGGCCGCGCCGGTGCCGCTCGCGCTCACCGGGATGACGCTGTACCTCGTCCTGCCGAGCGGGACGACGGCGATGCGCCCGATGACCGAGGGCCTGATGCTGGCGCTCACCCTGGCCGCGCTGTGGGGCTGCGCCCTGGTGCTGGGCGGGACGAGACCCCGGGCGGGCCTGGCCCTCGTCGGGGGCGCGCTGCTCGCGCTGTTCACCGTGAAGCACTCCCAGGCGCTGTTCCTCGGGGCGTGCCTGGCGGCGGCGGGCGTGGCGGTCGCGGTACGGCGGCGGTGGCGGGGGATGCCGGCGGGGCGCGGTCCCGCGGCGCTCGCCGCGGTGGGGTGCGCGGGGGTGCTGGGCACGGTGCTGGTGTCCCGGCTGCTGGACTACCCGTCGGTGTCGGAGAGCGTGCAGGACCTGCTCACCGGCCACTTCGCCCGGCCGGACCGGGAGCGGCCGTGGGCGGAGTTCCTCCAGCTCCAGGGGAACTTCTGGATGGAGTGGGCACGGCGGCAGCTGTGGGAGCCGTTCTTCGCGGCGGCGCTGGTGGCGGGCGCGCTCGGGGCGCGGCGGCGGCCGGCGTTCGGGGTCTTCCTGACCGCGGCGGCCTGCACGGGAATCCTCAACCAGGCGGGGCACCCGGACATCAACATCTGGGGCGACCGGCTGATCACGCTGGCCTGGCTGCTGCCCGTGCTGGGGGTGCCGCTGCTGCTGGAGCCGGTGCTGCGGCGGGCGGTGGTGCCCGCCCAGGGGGCGCCGGTGGAGCCGGTGGGCTGACCGGGCGTCACCCGAAGAGGTGACGGTCGGCCAGAAGCAGTCCATGGACGGGAACATTGGGCAAATGCCCCGAATGCCCCTTTCTCTTCGCATCCGATGAGCGCCGGCGTCCTCCTCCGGCGCCGCACGGTGGACGGCGCCACGGCGCTGCGCGGCGGCGGGTCCTGGCGCCCGACGCCGTACCAGTGCGCCGGCTTCCTGTTCTTCCTGGTGATGACCCTGGCGTTCTGGCGGGTGCCGCTGTGCTGCGACGCCGGCCAGCACGCGGCGGTCGTGGAGCGCCTCAAGGCCGATCTGCTGCACCCCCGGCACCCGATGGCGGACCTGCCCGGCGCGGGCAGCCCCTACTACTCGCCGTACGCCGTGGCGCAGGGCGCGTTCGCCCGGCTGACCGGGCTGGGCGGCTGGGAGGTGCTGCGGCTGACCGGGCCGCTGAACCTGCTGGTGCTGCTCACCGGCCTGGGCCGCTTCGTGCGGGTGCTCACCCCGCGCCCCTGGGCGCCGGTGCTGGCGCTCGCCGCGACGGCCCTGCTCTGGGGGGTGGAGCGCGCCTGGTGGAGCGGCTATCTGAACCTGATGTCGATGACGGGCAACTTGCCCTACCCGTCGGCGTTCGCGATCGGGCTCGCCTTCTGGGCGTGGGCGCTGACCGGCGCGCGGGCCCGGGACACCGGGGGCGTGCGGTATCTGGGGCCGGGCGGTCTGCGCCCGCCGGCCGGGTACGCGGGCCTCGGCCTGCTGTACGGGCTGATCCTGCTGGTGCACCCGATCACCGCGGTCGCGGCCGCGCTGGGGGCGCTGGCGCTGGTGGCCGGGTGGCAGCGGCGCTGGTCGGCGGCGCTGGCCGGGCGCTGGGCGCTGACCGGCGCGGTGGCGCTGCTGACGGCGGCCTGCTGGCCGTACTTCGACGTGTTCGCACTGGCCGGGGACGGCAGCGTGGACGCGATGCACCGGCGGCTGTACCTGGATCTGCCCGGGCAGTTCGGGCTGGCGCTGCTGGGGCTGCCGGCCTTGTGGCTGCGGGCCCGGCGCTCATGGCGGGACCCGCTGGTGCTGATGTTCGCCCTGGACTGCGCGGTCGTGGCGTACGGCTGGGTGAGCGGCCACTACACCTACGGGCGGGCCCTGGGCCTGACGCTGGTGCCGCTGCAGCTCGCCCTGGCGGTGGAGCTGGCGGCGCCCCGCCCGTGGCCGGTGTGGCGGCGGCTGCTGGGCGGGGCCGCGGCGGCGGGGGCCGCGGCCGGTTTCCTGACCGTGCACGCCGGGGCGCTGGTGCCCCCGGCGGCGGACCCGGTCGGCTTCCGGCAGCCCCCGGACTGGCCGGCGTACGACTGGGCCGCGCGGCACATCGCCCCGGGGGAGGTGGTGATCACCGACGGCTACTACGCCGTCCACGCCATCGCCGGGTACGGGCCGAACCTGGCCGCACCCGCCTGGCCGGACGCCTCGCTGGACGAGCGGGAGCGGCTGCGGCGGCTGGCCGATGTGCGCGCGTACCTGGATCCCGCCTCGACCCGCGCCCTGCGGGACACGGTGGTCCGCCGCTACTCGGTGCGCTGGCTGCTCCTCACGCCGTACCAGCGGGTGCCCGAGGAGGCCGTGGTGGTGGCCTGGAGCCGGCGCACCGGCGAGGTGCTGGCGCGGGTCTCGGGCTAGGGACTACTCGACGACGAGCTCGACGGGGATGTTGCCGCGGGTGGCGTTGGAGTAGGGGCAGACCTGGTGGGCCTGCTCGACCAGCTTGCGGCCGGTCTCCTCGTCGAGGCTGTCGGGCAGCTCGATGCGGAGCGTCACGGCGAGCGCGAAGCCCTCGCCCTGCTTGCCGATGCCGACCTCGGCGGTCACGGCGGCCTCGCTGACGTCCACCTTGGCGGCGCGGCCGACGGCGCCGAGGGCGCTGCCGAAGCAGGCCGCGTAGCCGGCGGCGAAGAGCTGCTCCGGGTTGGTGCCCTTGCCGTCGCCGCCCAGCTCCTTGGGGGCGCTCAGGCCGACGTCCAGCTTGCCGTCGGAGGTGACGGCGCGGCCCTCGCGACCGTGGGTGGCGGTGGCGACTGCGGTGTAGAGCGCGTCCATGGGGAGACCTTTCGTCTGCGGCGGGTGACCGGCCGGGTCGGGGGGACCCGGCCTCCGTGGGCTCAAGTAGAGCACACAATTCAATTGGGCACAACCAAATGGCTCGCACAGCGCTACCCTGGACGCATGACAGCCACACCCAGCCCCTCCCCGGCGACGGACGCGCCGGCCGTTTCGGACGACTGGCTCCGTCTCGACCAGCAGATCTGCTTCAGCCTGAACTCCGCCGTCCGCGCCTTCAACGGCGTCTACCGGGTGCTGCTGAAGGATCTCGGCCTCACCTATCCGCAGTACCTGGTCATGCTGGTGCTGTGGGAGGACGGCACGCTGCCGGTGAAGCGGCTGGGCGAGCGTCTGCGCCTGGACTCCGGCACCCTGTCCCCGCTGCTCAAGCGGCTGGAGGCGGCCGGTCTGGTGCACCGGGAGCGCAGCGCGCGCGACGAGCGGTCCGTCGAGGTGCGGCTCACCGAGGAGGGCGCCGCACTGCGCGAGCAGGCCGTGCGGGTGCCGCGCCGGATCGCCGCCGCCACCGGACTGCGGGCCGAGGAGATGCGCGCCCTCGGCGCCACCCTCGCCGACCTCACCGCCGCCCTGGACCAGGCGGCCGCCGAAGGGGCCTGACGCCCGCCGGGACCACCCCGGGGTGCGGGACGGCACGCGCCGGGCGAGCGTGGAGTGAACCTCCGCCGCGCGCCCCGAGGATGCCATGCGCCCCGACCCCACCCCGGCCGACGCCGACGCCGTCTCGGTCGTCGTCATAGGCCATGACGACATCGCCCATGTGGCCGACGCGGTGCGCTCCGCGCTCGGGCAGGGGACCGCCGTGCGGGAGGTCGTCGCCGTGGACGACTGCTCCACGGACGGCAGCACGGAGCTGCTGGACCGGCTGGCCGCCGCCGAGCCCCGGCTGCGGGTGATCCGGCTGCCGGTGAACAGCGGCGGCTGCGGCACCCCGCGCAACACCGGGCTGGACGCGGTGACCGGCCCGTACGTGATGTTCCTCGACAGCGACGACGTACTGCCGCCCGGCGCCGTGGACGCACTCATCGCCGCCGCCCGGGAGACGGACGCGCAGGTCACGGGCGGTCTGTGCGTGCGCCGCGAGCTGCCCTCGGGCCGCGAGGTGCCGTGGGAGCCCGCCCTGTACGCCGCCCCCGCCGTCCTCGCCCGCCCGGCCGACCGCCCGCGCCTGGTCCGCGACACCCTGAGCGTGAACAAGCTGTACGCGACGGACTTCCTGCGCGCGCACGGCATCCGGTTCCCCGACGGTCGCTTCCCCTACGAGGACATCGTGTTCACGGCGCGGGTGTGGGCCGCCGCGCCGCGCGTCGCCCTGGTCCCTGACCGGGTGTACGTCTGGCACGTGCGCCGCGCCGCGCGACGGCTGTCGATCTCGCTGGACCGCGCGGGCGTCGACAACTGGCGCGCCCGCACGCACGCCTGCCGCACCGCCCACACGGTCCTGCTGGACGCCGGGGAGAAACGGCTGGCGCGCGCCGTCCGCGCCAAGTTCCTCGACCACGACCTGCGCATGTACGTCCGCGAGCTGCCGCTGCGCGACGACGCGTACCGCCGTGCGTGGTGGGCCCACACCCGCGAGCACCTCGCGGAGTACGACGCCGCCGACCGCTCGGGCGACCCGGCCGCCCCCGGCACGCTGCTCGCGCGGGTGCTGCTGGCCTCTCCCGAGCCGCGCGACCTGCCCCGGCTGCGGGAGCTGGCGGCCCGCCCGGCCCGGCTGCGCCCGCCGTACGCCCGCACGGCCGACGGCACGCCCTGCTGGTCGGCGGAGCTGCCCGGGGTCACCCTGGAGTCCCTGCCGGAGCGCCCCGTCCGCCTGCTGCCGCTCGCCGTGGACGCGGAGCTGCGCGCCCGTACCCGCCTGCTGCGGCTGCGTCTGCACGAGCTGTACGGCGCGGTCGCGCGGGCCGGTCCCGTGGACGCGGAGGTGGAGTGGCGCCACCGGGACCGCGCGGGCCTGGTGCTGCGCCGTACCGTGCCCCTGCGTCCTGCCGCCGAGGGCGCCTGGACCGCCGAGGCGCCCGTCCCGCTGGAGCGGCTGGCGTCCCTCGGCGCGGGCGCCTGGGACCTGCGGCTGCGGCTGCGCTTCCGCGACGGCGCGGCCCGCACCGTCTCCGCCCACGCCCTCGCCGGCCCCGGACTGCTGCGCCCCCGCGCCGTCCCGAGCCGCCGGTACGGCCTGGTCCTCGTCCGCCCCTACGCCACCCATGGTGGCGCGCTGGCCCTGCGGGTGGCGGCGGGAGCGCAGGGCGCGGGGCGCGTGCTGGCCGGACGGCTGCGACGGTGGCTGCCTTGACGCCAACCCGCACCACCTCGACTGCTCCCTCCCCGCGGCCACCCCGAGCCCCCGCCACGGCCCGGTCGCCGTCCGCCCTCACCCACCCCCGGGGCGCACCGGCCCGCGGGTCGCGGCGGGCGCACGGGGCGCGGGGCGGGTGCTGGCCGGACGGCTGCGGCGGTTGCTGCCCTGACGCGCACCGCACCACCTCGGCCGCTCCGCCCCCGCGGCCACCCGAGCCACCAGCTACGGTCTCGTTGCCGTCCGCCCTCGCCCACCCCCAGGCGCACCGGCCCGCGGGTCGCGGCGGGCGCACGGGGCGCGGGGCGCGTGCTGGCCGGACGGCTGCACCGGTGGCTGCCTGAGCCGGGGGCCCACCGGTCCTGCGAGCCGCGACAGCGGCACAGCGCGCAGGCCGGGCACCTGCGCCGACGGTCCACCTGGCGCGAGCCGGGGCTCAGAGCGCCCTGAGCGCCTGGGCGGTCGCGCGGGACAGGCCGTCCAGGTAGCCCTTGGGGAGCTTCGGGCTGCGGATCACCACCGAGCGCCAGTACAGCGGCCCGGAGATCAGGTCGAGGGCCAGGGCGTGGTCCACGCCGGCGCCGATCTCGCCCCGCTCCTGGGCCGCGGTGACGATGCCCTTGGCGACCCCGTCCTGGCCCTCGCGCAGGGCCTTCTGCACGGCCTCGGCGATCTCGGGATTGCGGGCGGCCTCGGCCTGGAGGTCGGGGAGGATCTGCGAGGCGACGGGGTGGCGTAGGGCGCGCGAGCTGACCTCGTAGAGCAGGCGCAGGTCGCTCTCCAGGGAGCCGGTGTCGGGCGCGGGCAGGCCCTGGACGGCGAGCGCGGAGACCACGTCGAGGACGACGTGCAGCTTGGAGCGCCAGCGGCGGTACACCGCGGTCTTGCCGACGCCCGCGCGGCGCGCGATGCCCTCGATCGACATCCGGGCGTAGCCGACGGCGGCGAGCTCCTCGAAGACGGCCGTCCGGATGGCCTCGGTGACGTCCTCGCGCAGGACGGCGGCCCCGGCGGGAGCCCGGCGGCGCGGACGTGGCTCGGGCGCGTCGGCGTTCGTCATGCGCTCCAGCATAGGCCGCCCGCGTAGCGACGATACGGTTGCGTTCCGACGCGCATTCGACCTACGCTCGTCGACACGACGATACGGTCCCGTTCCGACGTCGGAATCGTCGTCCCACCCCCCTCCTAGCGAAAGCAGCGGATGTGAGTCAGGCACTCGACACACCGCCCGCCGCGTCGGCGCGCCCGGAACCGCCCGAGACCGACCTCGCGGCGCTCGCCGCCCGGCACGGCCTCACGGTCAGCGGCGCCCGCCCGCCCCTCGGCGCATACGTCCGCCAGCTCTGGGGGCGGCGCCACTTCATCCTGGCCTTCTCGCAGGCCAAGCTGACCGCCCAGTACAGCAAGGCGAAGCTCGGGCAGCTGTGGCAGGTGGCGACGCCGCTGCTGAACGCGGCGGTGTACTTCTTCATCTTCGGCCTGCTGCTCGGCGCCCGGAAGGGCATACCGAGCGAGGTGTACGTGCCGTTCCTGGTGACGGGCGTGTTCGTGTTCACCTTCACCCAGAGCTCGGTGCTCGCGGGCGTGCGGGCGATCTCGGGCAACCTGGGCCTGGTGCGGGCGCTGCACTTCCCGCGGGCGTCGCTGCCGATCTCCTTCGCGCTCCAGCAGCTCCAGCAGCTGCTGTTCTCGATGATCGTCCTGGTCGTCATCATGATCGGGTTCCGCAGCTACCCGGACGCGTCCTGGCTGCTGGTGGTGCCCGCCCTGGCGCTGCAGTTCGTGTTCAACACCGGCCTGGCGCTGATCTTCGCCCGCATGGGCAGCAAGACCCCCGACCTGGCGCAGCTGATGCCGTTCGTGCTGCGGACCTGGATGTACGCGTCCGGGGTGATGTTCTCCATCCCCGCGATGCTGGAGGACAAGAACGTCCCCGCCTGGCTGGCGGACGTCCTCCAGTGGAACCCGGCGGCGGTCTACATGGACCTCGTACGGTTCGCGCTGATCGACCAGTACGACTCGTCCTACCTGCCCCCGCACGTCTGGGCGTTCGCGCTGGGCTGGGCGGTGCTGGCCGGCGTGGTCGGCTTCGTCTACTTCTGGAAGGCAGAGGAGAGGTACGGCCGTGGCTGACACCCCCCAGGACAGGAGGCCGACGGTCGTCGCCGACGGCGTCGACGTGGTCTACCGGGTCAACGGCACCGGCGCCGGACGCGGCACCGCGACCGCCGCGCTCAACCGCATGCTCCGCCGCAAGCAGACCGAGAAGGCGTCCGGCGTGCGCCGGGTGCACGCCGTGCGGAACGTGTCCTTCGTCGCCTACCGGGGCGAGGCGATCGGGCTGATCGGCACCAACGGCTCCGGCAAGTCCACGCTGCTCAAGGCCGTGGCCGGACTGCTCCCGGTGGAGAACGGACACATCTACACCGACGGCCAGCCGTCCCTGCTCGGCGTCAACGCGGCGCTGATGGCCGACCTGACGGGCGAGCGCAACGTGCTGCTCGGCGGGCTCGCGATGGGCATGTCCCGCGAGGAGGTGAGGGCGCGCTACCAGGACATCGTCGACTTCTCCGGGATCAACGAGAAGGGCGACTTCATCACCCTGCCGATGCGCACCTACTCCTCCGGCATGGCCGCCCGCCTGCGCTTCTCCATCGCCGCCGCCAAGGACCACGACGTGCTCCTCGTCGACGAGGCGCTGGCCACCGGCGACCGCTCCTTCCAGAAGCGCTCCGAGGCCCGTATCCGCGAACTGCGCAAGCACGCCGGAACGGTGTTCCTGGTCAGCCACAACAACAAGTCCATCCGCGACACCTGCGACCGGGTGCTGTGGCTGGAGCGCGGCGAGCTGCGCATGGACGGGCCGACGGACGAGGTGCTCAAGGAGTACGAGAAGTTCACCGGAGCGAGCCGCTAGCAGGCCGGCGCGGGCGCGGCAAGCGCCGTTCGGGCGAACCCTCCGCCGTCCGATTCGTCCCATCGGTGTCACTATGACTGGATACGACCGACGGGACCGTCCGCGCCGACGAGCAGCCGAAGGAGCCCCGTGATGCCCCAGCTCAGCGTCATCGTCCACGGGCCGAACACCCAGGACCACCTGACCGGCCTGCTCGACTCGCTCGTCGCCCACCCGCTGCCGGACGTGGAGGTCGTCGTCGCCGCCGTCGGCGACTGGGCCCGTGAGACGGCCGAGCGGCACGCCCCGCAGCTCCAGGTGGTCCCGCTGCCCGACGGCGCCTCCGACGCGGCGGCGAGAGCGGCGGGGGCCGCGCGGGCCACGGGCCGCTGGCTGCACTTCGTCCGCGCCAAGGACGGCCTGCCGCCCGGCAGCCCCCGCACCGTCGCCGAGCGCACCGCCGAGCTGCCCGGCACCGTCGACGTCCTGCTGCTGGACCATCTGCGCAGCACCTGGCGCAGCTCCGCGCTGCCCTCGGCGGACGGCCCCCTCCTCGTCCGCGCCGGACGCACCGAGCCGGCCCTCGCCGACAGCGCCTACCTGCTGCGCCTCACCCCGCTGCTCGGCACCCGCGTGCTGCGCGCCGACTTCTGGCGGGCCCACGAGGAGCGGCTCACCACCGACGACGAGCCCCGCGCCGCCCTCGCCGCCCTGCTGCTCGCCGGGCGCGTCTCCTGTCTGCCGCACATCGCCTACGAGGACCGGCGGCTGCGCCCCGCGAGCCTCCCGCCCGTCACCCCCGAGCAGCACCTCGCCGCCGTCGACCGCTACGAGGCCCTGCTCGACCTCGCCCAGGACCGGCCCGCGGTCTACACCGTGCTCTACGAGATCATGGTCCGCGACTGCCTGCGCACCTTCGCCCGCGGCGCCGTGCCCGAGCCGGCCGCCCGGGAGTTCTTCCTGCGGGCCGGCGCCGCCGCCGTGCGCCGCCGCCCCGAGGGGTACCGCCGTCCCGGCGGCCCGGAAGGCGTGCGCCGCTCGCTGCTGGAGGAGGGCGCCTACACCCGCTACCGGGCCTTCCAGGCCGTCAACCACGCCCGCCGCGCCGTGCGGTCCACGGTGCGCACCGGACGGCGGCAGGCCGGCGCGCTGATCCGCGACCACCAGTACCGCGCGGCGCTGCGCCGCCCCGTCGACCCGCACCTCGCCGTGTTCTCCGCCTACTGGAACCGCGGCGTCGCCTGCAACCCGGGCGCGATCGCCGCGAAGCTCGCCGAACTCGCCCCGCACATCCACCCGGTGTGGGTGGTGACCGCGCGCAACGCGGCCCTGCTGCCGCCCGGCACCGACCACGTGGTCCCCGGCACCCGCCGCTACTGGGAAGTGCTCGCCACGGCGAAGTACCTCGTCAACAACGTCAACTTCCCGAACGCGGTGGTCAAACGCCCGGACGCGGTGCATGTGCAGACCCACCACGGCACCCCGCTCAAGCGCATGGGCCTCGACCAGATGGCCTACCCGGCCGCCGCCCAGGGCCTGGACTTCGACGCCCTGCTGGAGCGCGTCGACAAGTGGGACTACAGCGTCTCCGCCAACAGCCACACCACCCGCATGTGGGAGCGCGCCTACCCGTCCCGGTACGTCTCCCTCGACCACGGCTATCCGCGCAACGACGTCTACTGCACGGCGGGCGCCGACGAGGTGCGCGCGGTCCGCGAGCGGCTCGGCATCGCCCCCGGCCGCCGGGCCGTCCTCTACGCGCCCACCCACCGCGACTACGAGGCCGGCTGGACCCCGCGCCTGGACCTCGCCGCGCTCGCCGACCGGCTCGGCGAGGACACCGTCCTGCTGGTGCGCGCCCACTACTTCTACGACTCGGGCCTCTCCCCGCTGGCCGGCCTGCGCCGCTCGGGCCGCGTCGTCGACGTGTCCGCGTACGACCCGGTCGAGGAGCTGTGCCTGGCCGCCGACGCCCTGGTCACGGACTACTCGTCGATCATGTTCGACTACGCCAACCTGGACCGCCCGATCGTGATCCACGCCGACGACTGGGAGACGTACCGCACCACGCGCGGGGTGTACTTCGACCTGATGGCCGAGGCGCCGGGGCCGGTCGCGCGCACCCAGGACGACCTCACCGAGATCCTCGCCACCGACGCCTGGCACGACGAGGGCGCGGCGAAGGCGCGGGCCGCCTTCCGCCGCAAGTTCTGCGAGTTCGACGACGGCCGGGCCGCCGAGCGGGTCGTGCGCCGGGTGTTCCTCGGCGAGGACGAGGCGTCCCTGCCCCCGGTGCTGCCGCCGGAGGAGCGCACCCCGGCGCCGGCCCCCCAGGAGGTGACCGCGTGATGTCCACGTCCCGGCTCCCCGACGTCACCGTCACGGTGATCGTGCACAACGATGCCGGACGGCTGCCCCGCGCCGTGCGGTCCGTGTGCCGCCAGACCCACCGCGACCTGGAGATCGTCATCAGCGACGACCACTCCACGGACGACACCCCGCGGGTGGCGCGGGAGCTGGCGGCCGCCGACCCGCGCGTGCGGTACCTGCGGCTGCCGGAGAACAGCGGCGGGTGCAGCGCCCCGCGCAACCGCGCCCTGGAGATCGCCCGGGCGCCGTACCTGATGTTCCTCGACAGCGACGACGAACTGCCGGAGGGGGCGGTCGCCGCCCTGCTGGCCGCGCACCGGGAGCGGGAGATCGACTTCGCGATGGGCGCGGTGCGCCGGATCCGGGTGGACACCGGACGCCGCTCCACCTGGATGCCGCACCTGGTGGGCGAGCGCCGCACCCTGGACGGCGTCGAGGACGACCCGCGGCTGTTCTTCGAGCACCTCGCGACCAGCAAGATGTACGCCCGCGCCTTCCTCGACCGGCACGCGCTGCGCTTCCCGGAGGGCATCCACTACGAGGACCAGCTGTTCTCGGCGCAGGCCTACTGCCTGGCGGAGCGGTTCACGATCGTCCCCGAGCCGGTCTACCTCTGGTACATAGCCCCCTACGTGAGGTCCGACACCGCGTCCATATCCAACCAGCGGCACCTGATCGGCAACGTCCGCGACCGGATCCACGTGCAGCGGCTGATCGACGCGTTCCTCGCGGAGAGCGGGCACGAGGGGCTGCGCGAGGACAAGGACCACAAGTTCCTCAAGCACGACTTCCGGATGTACGCGGGCGACCTGCCGTACCGCGACGAGGAGTGGCTGGCCGCCTTCGCCGACGAGGTGAACCCGTACCTGGAGACGCTGTCCCCGGGCGCGTACGCCCGGCTGCCCCGCGCGGAGCGGGTGGTGCTCCAGCTGGTGCGGGACCGCCGCCTGCCGGAAGCCGCGCTCGCGGCGCGTGGGCTGGGGTACGGCGTCGCCCCGAGGCGGCTCACCGCCGACGCGGACGGCCGGGTCTACTGGGGCGACCGCGTGCCGGACACCGTGGCCGCACGCCGCGAGCTGGACCTGACCGAGCTGGAACCGGACACCCGCCCCTTCTCCGGAGCGCTGTTCCGGCACGAGATCACCGGGATCGCCCGCGTCCCGGGGGGCGGCGCCCGCGTGGACCTCACCGTGCGGACCTACGACCCGGCGCTGCGGCTGCCCGTCGGCCCGCAGCGGGCGAGCCTGGTGATCTCCCCTGGCCGGCGCCGCCTCACCGTGCCGTTCCGTCTGGACCCGGTGCGGCCCGGCGTGTTCGAAGGGACGGTACGGCTGGACCTGGCCGGGGCGCGGCTGCCGCTGGGCGGCTTCGCCGGGGTCCGGCATCCGCTGGTCCGGCTCAGCGGCGGCGGCCGGAACAACCAGGCGCTGCTGCTGGCGCCCCTGGAGTTCCCGGCGCTGACCGCCCGCGTCCCCTACCGCTCCGGCGCAGCCCCGCACCAGGTCACCATCGAACCGGAGGGACACAACCCGGGCCGCCTCCAGATCCGCTGGGAACCGGCCGGCGTCCCCGCCGCACTCCGCCCGCTGGCCGCCCACCTGGCCCACCCACGCCTGCGCCGGGCGGTGCAACTGGTGGCGGGCCTCGTCCGCTGACACCCCGCCGGGCTTCCGGCACGACAAGGCGCTCACGGCACCGCGTACAGCACCTCCCCGCGCGGCCCCCGGGCGACCGGCCGCAGCGCGGGGTCGTCCAGGGCGCCGCGGTGGTCCAGCACCCAGCGAACCTCGTACTCCCGCTCGGTGCGCCGTCGCTCGGCCGCGGACGTGCCCGCGGCGAAGTACGCCTCGGTGGCGGCCGTACGGCGCTCCTCGTCGGCGAGGAAGAAGTCCGGGTAGCCGGGGGCGACCGTGTAGGGGCCGTAGGCGGGCACCTGGCGGGCGACCCGGCCCTCGGCCATGACGACGTCGCCGTACCGCACCCAGCGGGTGATCCACCCGTACCCCGGCCACGGCCGCCGGTACTTCTCCGCGACCGGACCGGGCAGCGCGTCGGCCGGGACCACGTACCCGAGCGCGCCCGCCTGTGCCCAGGCGCCGGCCGACAGCGCCACGGCGAGCAGCGCCGCCCACACCGCCCGCGCCCGCCGCGCCCCCGCCTCCACGACCGCGAGCGCCGCCGCGAGCTGCGCCGGGATCACCACCGCGGGCAGGGCCCGGCCCCATGAGTAGTGGCCGGTGATCCGTCCCGCCGCGACGATCAGCACACCGAGCGCGCAGAACACCACGAGCGGGTCCCGGTGGTCGCGCCGCCCGCGCCCCACCAGCGCGGCCACCCCGAGCAGCACCAGACCGAACCGCGCCACCGGGTGCGCGTACAGCACCCGGTGCACCGTCTCCAGCCGTTCCCCGGCGTCCGCCAGCGCGAAGAAGTCGTAGTACGGCCACGCCCCCAGCACCGACACGCCCAGCAGCAGCGCGGCGCCCAGCCGGGGCCACACCGCGCGCCCGGGGCGCGCCGCGACGACCGTGGCGGCCGCGCCCACCGTGGCCACCACCCCGGAGAACTGGTGGCACAGCAGGATCACCGCCCACAGCACGCCCAGCCCCAGCCACGCGCTCCACCCGGCGGGCCCACGCAGCGCCCCGGTCAGCCAGGTCCAGAAGTGGAAGGCGAGCCCCAGGGTGAAGGTGCTCGGGTACGCGGCCGTCAGGGCCAGCGAGTGCAGCCCGGTGAAACCGCTCCACAGCAGGGGCTCGGTCCCCCACAGGAACAGCAGGGACAGCAGGGCGAGCGCGGGCGCGGCCGGGTGCGCGCTCAGCGTCCGCACGTACCGCCACACGCCCGTGACCAGCAGCGCCGACCCGGCCGCGGCGGCCAGCCGCAGCACCACGAACACGTCCAGGCCGGTCGCCCGGGCCACTCCGCCGAGCAGCAGCGTCCAGGGCGAGTAGTACGGGCTCGGGGTGCTCGCGTCGACGAGCGGGTTGCCCGGGGCGAGCGGGGAGTGCCGCAGCCGCTGCACCGTCGCGGCGTGGATGCCCAGGTCGCCCATCCACGGCAGCCGTACGACGACCAGGGTCAGCAGGAGCAGGACGAGTCCGGTGACGCCCGTGGCCAGGGCCCGGCCGACGGCGGCGGGACGGCTCGCGGAGCGGCGCGGGCCGGCCCCTCGGAACACCCCGGACGACGACGATCGGACAGTCACACCAGAGCCCTATCCCGTCCCCGGGCCGTCCCCACGGGTTCGCCGCCGATTCCCGCCTAAGGCACCACACACGGGCGAGGGGCGCCCCGGACCGTGACGGTCCGGGGCGCCCCTCGGCGGGCCCGGTGCGCTACGAGTGCGACCTCAGCAGCGTGCGCATGGTCCGCATCGCCACCGACAGGTTGGCGAGGTCGAACGCGTCGGAGCTGTGGATCTCCTCCAGGGTGGTGCGGGCGCGGCCCAGCAGCGCCGCGTTCTTCTGCTCCCACACCGCGAAGCGCTGCTGCGGCGTCGACGAGCCGTTGCCCTCCGCCAGCACGTCCGCGGTGACCGCCGCGTGCGCCGCGTACAGGTCCTCACGGATCGCCGCGCGGGCCATGGACTGCCACCGGTCCGCGCGCGGCAGTTCGATGATCCGGTCCATCAGCTGGGTGATGCGCAGCCGGTCGGCGAGGTCGTAGTACACCTCGGCGACGTCCAGCGGCTCCTTGCCCATCCGGTCGGCCACGGACACGATGTCGAGCGTCGGGAAGGCGGAGGAGAACCCGGCGACCCGGGTGGCCAGCTCGTCCGGGACCCCGGCCTCGCTGAGCTCGTCGTAGATCTTCTGGTACCAGTCCAGGTCCTCGCCGCGCAGCAGCTTCGGCAGCTCCGCCCAGACCTGCTCCACCCGCTCGGCGAAGAACGACACCGTCTCCTCGAGCTGCAGCGGCTGCGGCCGGTTGTTCAGCAGCCAGCGCGTGCCGCGCTCCACCAGACGGCGGGAGTGCAGCCGGATCCGGGTCTGGGTGGCCGCGTCGACCTTGGTGTCGAGCGCCTCCACGCCGTCCCACACCACCGAGGAGCGGAAGATCGCGCGGGCCGCGGTCTGCGCCCGGACGATCTCCTCCAGCGACGCCCCGGTCTCCTCGCGCATCCGGTGCAGATACGTGGTGCCGCCGGTGTTGACCGTGTCGTTGACCAGCACGGTCGTGGTGATCTCACGGCGCAGCGGGTGGCTGTCGATGTACTCCGCGAACTGCTCGCGCAGGGCGGTCGGGAAGTACGCGTGCAGCAGACCCTTGAGGTAGGGGTCGTCGGGCAGCGAGGTGTGCAGCAGCTCGTCGGCGACGGTGATCTTCGTGTACGCCAGCAGCACCGCCGTCTCCGGCCCGGTCAGGCCCTGCCCGGTGGCGAGCCGCTCGCGGATCTGCCGGTCGGTGGGCAGGAACTCCAGCGCCCGGTCCAGGTGGCCCTCGCGCACCAGGTGCTTCAGGAAGCGCTGCTGCGCGTGGATCATGTCCTTGGACTGGGCGAGCGCGTTGGCGATGGCGGTGTTCTGCGCGTAGTTGTTGCGCAGCACCAGCCGACCGACCTCGTCGGTCATCTCGGCGAGCAGCTTGTTGCGCTGCTTCACCGTCATGTCGCCTTCCTTGACCAGGCCGTTCAGCAGGATCTTGATGTTCACCTCGTGGTCGGAGGTGTCCACGCCCGCGCTGTTGTCGATGGCGTCGGTGTTGATCCGCCCGCCGTGCAGCGCGAACTCGATCCGGCCGAGCTGGGTCATGCCCAGGTTGCCGCCCTCGCCGACGACGGCGACCCGCAGGTCCTTGCCGTCGACGCGGATCGCGTCGTTGCTCTTGTCGCCGACGTCCGCGTCGGACTCGGTGGACGCCTTGACGTAGGTGCCGATGCCGCCGTTCCACAGCAGGTCGACCGGCGCCGTGAGGATGGCCTTCATCAGATCGGCCGGGGTCATCTTGGTGACGCCGGAGTCGATGCCGAGGGCCTCGCGGATGTGCGCGTTGACCGGCACGGACTTGGCGCTGCGCGGGAAGACTCCGCCGCCCGCCGACAGCAGTTCGGTGTTGTAGTCGGCCCAGGAGCTGCGCGGCAGTTCGAACAGACGGCGGCGCTCGGCGTAGGAGACGGCCGCGTCCGGGTTCGGGTCGATGAAGATGTGCCGGTGGTCGAAGGCGGCGACCAGGCGGATGTGCTCGCTGAGCAGCATGCCGTTGCCGAACACGTCGCCGGACATGTCGCCGATGCCGACGACCGTGAAGTCCTGGCTCTGGGTGTCCACGCCCAGCTCCCGGAAGTGCCGCTTGACGGACTCCCAGGCGCCGCGGGCGGTGATGCCCATGCCCTTGTGGTCGTAGCCGGCCGAGCCGCCGGAGGCGAAGGCGTCCCCGAGCCAGAAGTTGTAGCTCTCGGCGACCTCGTTGGCGATGTCGGAGAAGGTCGCGGTGCCCTTGTCGGCGGCGACGACCAGGTAGGTGTCGTCCTCGTCGTGCCGGACGACGTCCGCCGGCGGCACGACCTCGCCGCCCACCATGTTGTCGGTGATGTCGAGCAGCGCGGAGATGAAGGTCCGGTAGGAGGCGATGCCCTCGGCCATCCACGCGTCGCGGTCGACGGCCGGGTCGGGCAGCTGCTTGGCGACGAAGCCGCCCTTGGCGCCGACCGGCACGATGACGGTGTTCTTCACCATCTGCGCCTTGACCAGGCCGAGGATCTCGGTGCGGAAGTCCTCACGCCGGTCGGACCAGCGCAGACCGCCGCGCGCGACCTTGCCGAAGCGCAGGTGCACGCCCTCCACCCGCGGCGAGTACACCCAGATCTCGTACGCCGGGCGCGGCGCGGGCAGGTCCGGGATGGCCTGCGGGTCGAACTTCATGGAGACGTAGTCGTGCGACGCGCCGCCCGCCGTCTCCTGGAAGAAGTTGGTGCGCAGGGTCGCCTTGATGACGGTGAGGAAGGAGCGCAGGATGCGGTCCTCGTCGAGGCTGGCGACCTGGTCGAGGGCGGCGTCGAGCTCCTCCAGCAGGGCGTCCACCAGTTCGTACCCGGCGCGCTGCCGGTCCGGCGACATCCGCGCCTCGAACAGGGAGACGAGCAGCCGGGTGGTGTGGACGTTGTGGCGGAGGGTGTCCTCCATGTAGTCCTGGCTGAAGGTGGACCCCGCCTGGCGCAGGTACTTGGCGTACGCGCGCAGCACCATCGCCTGACGCCAGGTCAGCCCGGCGCTCAGCACCAGGGCGTTGAAGCCGTCGTTCTCCGCCTTGCCGGTCCAGGTCGCCGCGAAGGTGTCCTGGAAGCGCTCGCGGGCGTCGTCGCCGAGGTAGTCCACCCCGCCGCCGGGCGCCTGCGGCATGCGCAGGCCGAAGTCGTAGATGTAGGCGACACTGCGGTCGTCGCACCGCAGTTCGTACGGCCGCTCGTCGACGACCTCGACGCCGAGACGCTGCAGCACGGGCAGCACCGCGGACAGGGAGACGGCCTCGGTCGTGCGGTAGATCTTGAAGCGGCGCTCGTCGGGGGCCGCGCCCACCGGCTCGTACAGGCTGAGCGCGAAGTTCCGCTCCTCGTCCAGCTCCTCGAGGCGCACCAGGTCGGCCACGGCGCTGCGCGGGGAGTGGTCGGCCTTGTAGCCCTCGGGGAAGGCTCCGGCGTAGCGGCGCAGCAGTTCGGCGGCGCGCTCCTCGCCGAACTCGGTGTTCAGCGCCTCGGCGAAGCCGTCGGCCCAGGAGCGGGCGGCCTCGACCAGCCTGGCCTCGATGCGCTCCTTGTCGCTGTCGGACAGGGGACGCAGTTCGGTGCCCTGCGGGACGCGGACGACGAAGTGCAGCCGGGAGAGGACCGACTCGGTGTTCCAGGCGGTGAAGTCGACGCTGATGCCGCCGAGCTCCTCCTTGAGGATGTCGATGATCCGCAGCCGGACACCGGTGGTGTAGCGGTCGCGCGGCAGGTAGACGAGGGCGCTGTAGTAGCGGCCGTACTCGTCCTGGCGCAGGTACAGGCGCAGCCGGCGGCGCTCCTGGAGGTAGAGCACCGAGGTGACGATGGACTGCAGTTCCCCGGCCGGGGTCTGGAACAGCTCGTCGCGCGGGTAGGTCTCGAGGATCTGCAGCAGGTCGCGCCCGTCGTGGCTGTGCGGCGAGAAGCCGGCCCGCTCCAGGACGTCCTCGACCTTGCGGCGGATCACCGGTACCCGGCGCACGGACTCGGTGTAGGCGGCGGACGAGAACAGGCCGAGGAAGCGCCGCTCACCGACCACGTTGCCCTCGGCGTCGAACTTCTTGACGCCGATGTAGTCCAGGTACGACGGCCGGTGCACGGTCGCCCGGCTGTTGGCCTTGGTCAGCACCAGCAGCTTGTGCTCGCGGGCCTTGGCGCGGGCGTCGGCGGGCAGCCGCTCGAAGGACGGGCTGACCGGGTGGTCCTCGTCGGCCGCGTGGTGCGGGTCGGAGCGCAGGATGCCGAGGCCGGTGCCGGGCACGGCGGCCAGCGAGTCGTCGTCGCGCAGCTCGTACTCGCGGTAGCCGAGGAAGGTGAAGTGGTCGTCGGCGAGCCAGCGCAGCAGCTCGCGGGCCTCCTCGACCTGCATCGGGGGCAGGTCGGCGGGGACGGGCTCGTCGGGCAGCGCGTCGGCCAGCGCGGTCGCGGCCTGGCGCATCTTGCCCCAGTCCTCGACGGCCTCGCGGACGTCCGAGAGGACCCGCAGCAGGTCGGCGGTGATCTGCTTGAGGTCGCCGCGGTCGGTCTCGCGGTCGATCTCCACATGGATCCAGGACTCGACGTGGGCGTCGTGCGGCAGGTCGCGGGTGTCCTGCGGGAGGTCGCCGCCGACCGGGTCGGGGAGGACCTCGATCAGCTTGCCGGTCACGTCCCGGCGGACCACGAACTGCGGGTGGATCACGACGTGGATGCCGCGGCCCTGGCGGGTCAGCTCGTTGGTGACGGAGTCGACGAGGAAGGGCATGTCGTCCGTGACGACCTCGACGACGGAGTGGCTGCAGGTCCAGCCGTTCTCCTCGACGGTCGGGGTGTGCACCCGGACGTTCGCCGTGCCCTGGGGACGGTTCTCGGCGAGCCGGCGGTGCGAGACGGCGGCCCCGAAGATGTCGACCGGGTCGCGGTCGGTGAGGTCCTCAGGGGCGGTGTGCAGGTAGTAGCGCTGGAGGAACGCGAGGACGGCATCCCGGTCGGGCGTGTCCCCCTCCGCGGTCCCAGTCGGTAGTTTCCCCCCGGCCGGGCTGTTCTCAGCTACCCGGGCGGCCCGATCGAGCAGCTCGGCCTTGGCTTCGTCCAGCTTGGTCTGCATGATCCTCTGGCTCCTGTCGCGCGCCGTTGCGTGACGTAGAAGGAAGTACGGTCTCCGACCCTGTGGTGCGGCGGTACGACACGGGGTGTCCGGTCTGTGCCGACGGTATGCCGCAAGGTGAGAGGAGCGGGGGCTTCTCGGCGGTATTCGACGCGTCCGAGGGGTGTGACGTGGCTCTCCGTGGTGCCTGCCCCCCTGGGGTGCGCCGCGTCCCGCGCCGCCCGCGAGGATCAGCGGTCGCCACCCGGTCACGGATGTCCTCCGTGCTCGCCGGGCGCACAGCGGGGACGCCACAGTCCCCGCGAGCTATCGCGCTGATCACGCCACCTAGGCTATCGCCCTCCGGAGGGGCCCCGTCATGAGCCGTATGTGTACAAAACCGGGGGGCGAACTTTGACGTTTCGCACAGTGCGCCCGGGCCGTCACGGCCGGCCGGAGGCCGCCAGGCGCTCCGCCTGGGCCACGGCCTCGCTCAGGCTGTCGACCACCGGAACCCCGGCCGCCTCCAGGCCGGCCCGGCCGTGCGAGCCGCCGGTCCAGAGCACGGCGTGCGCGCCCGCGTGCCGCGCGGCCACCGCGTCGTCCGCCGCGTCCCCGATGACCACCGTGCGCCGTGGGTCCACCGTGTCGCGCAGCGCGTCCAGGTGGCGCACCATGTGCTCCGCCTTGCTGCCGCCGGAGGGGCCGGTGCGTCCGTCGACGCGCAGGAAGTGGGGGGAGATCCCGAAGTCCTCCACCAGCGGCACCAGGTCCTCGTGCCCGTACATGCTGAGGATCGACTGGCTGCGGCCCGCCGCCACCCACCCCTTCAGCAGGTCCTCCACGCCGTCGGCCAGCCCGCAGCGCACCCGGTGCACGGTGTAGTGGCGGTGGAAGACGGCGTCCATCACCTCCCACTCGGCCTGGCTGGGCAGCCGGCCCATCAGCCGCTCGTAGAACCGCGGCACCGGTACGCAGTACAGCTCCCGGTACCGCTCCAGCGTGATGGGCGCGAGGCCCAGCTCGGCGAAGGCCGCGTTCGTCGCCCCGATGACCGCGTCGACGTCGTGGAACAGCGTGCCGTTCCAGTCCCAGACGATGTGCGCGTCCGTGTGCGTCCCCATGCGGAAAACCTACCCGGGCCGTCGGGCGACGAGCTGCGGGATCTCCTGCGTCGCGAACCACAGCAGCTCGTGGTCCTCGGCGCCGTCCACGACGAACTGGGCGTCGTCGTCGCCGTCGTCCGCCGCGTCCAGCGCCCGTGCGGCGGCCGCCACGTCCTCCTCGGCGTCCTCCGCGTCCACGTGCACCGCGGCCGCCTTCGCCAGCCGTACGGGCCCGGCGAGGCGCACCTCGCCCAGCACGGCCGGGTCCGGGCCCCGGCCGGGGTCGGCGGAGGCCGCGCCGTCGGCCACGTCCACGGCGACCACGACCCGGCGGCGGGGCGCGGCGGGGTCGGCGGCGAGGAGACGCAGGGAGGCCAGCGCGGCGCGGCCGAGCGCGGCGTACTCCAGCTCCTCGATGTCGTCGGAGAGGTACCACTCGCGCAGCGCGGGCGTCACGGCGTACGCGGTGAACGGCCCGTCGCCCAGCTGCCCCGTCCTGTGCGCCTCGGCGAGCCCGGGGAGGGTCAGGGGGACGTAGACGCGCATGGTCGGCCGCTTTCGTCAGCTCGGATCACTTCTTCGGCAAGGTCTCAGAATACGTCGCACCCGTCCCCCTTCGAGCCCTCGCGGCCCCCTCCGGGGCCGTCAGCCTCCGTCCGCCGATTCACCCGCCCCACCCGCGTGAACGGAGGCCCGGCAGGCGGCCGATCACCCTGATAAGTGAACCTCCCACCCCTCCCCGCGTACCTCCGCCCTTCCTTGCCCCGCCCCCGCACGGCCCCGTACAAGATCCCCGTCACGAAGTTACTGCCCGGTACCCGGCTCCCCCGCCGGCCCGGCCTTCAGAACGGGGCCCTCGTGCACAAGGTCATGAGCAGAACACCACGCCGCTCCCCCGCCGCAGTCCCCCCACGCGTCCCCACAGCGGGCACCCCCCTCTCCCCGTCCCCGGGCGCCGGCCGCCCCCGAGGAACGACCCCCCGCCGCACCCGCCCCACGGACACCCGCCCAGCGGGCCGCGCCCCGATGCGCGGCAGCCGCACGGGCTCCGGGGCGGGGACAACGCCCGACAGCCGAGGCGGCTCCTCAGGCACGCCACCTGAGCACCTGGGCGGGGCGCCCCTGGGCGTCCCGCAGCCTCGGCCCACCGACCGGTTCGCGGAGCTGCTCGTCGCCGTGCTGAGCGGGCAGCGGCCCGTGCACGCGATGTTGCGGCACAGTGCCGGGCAGGCCTACGACGAGCTGATCCGGCTCGCGGAGCGAGGGCCCCTGCGGACGCGGGGCGCGCGGCCCGTCGTGCGGGACATCGGGTGGTTCGTGCCGCGGGAGGGCGCCATCGAGGCGTTCGCGCGGATCGGCGCCGGGGACAGGCTCCGCGCCATGGCGTTCCGGCTGGAGCGCGGCCGGGACCTCCGCTGGCGCTGCACCGCCGTCGAGCTGGGCGGACCCCGCTGACGACCGCGCACAACGGCCGGGGCCGGGCACCCTCAGGTGCCCGGCCCCGGCCGACAGTGCCGCCGTGCGGCGACGTCACTTCTTGCGGCGACGCCCGCCCCGCGCCTGCTTCCGGCGCTCCGCGCGGGTCAGGCCGTCCGCCGACGAGCGCACCGGCTCCTCGTCGGTGGCCAGCTCGCCCTCGATGGTGCCGCCCTCGCCGTCCACCGTGGGAGCGGAGAAGTGGAGGTTCCGCCGCTGCGGGGCGTCCAGCCCCTTCGCGCGGATCTCCGGCCGTGCCTGCGCGGGCACCGCCTCCTGCTTCTCCAGGTCGGCGGTCGGCTTGACGTCCTCGACCGGCACCTCCTCGACCTGCTGCTCGACCTGGACCTCCAGGTTGAACAGATAGCCGACGGACTCCTCCTTGATGCCGTCCATCATCGCGCTGAACATGTCGAAGCCCTCGCGCTGGTACTCGACCAGCGGGTCCTTCTGGGCCATCGCGCGCAGGCCGATGCCCTCCTGGAGGTAGTCCATCTCGTAGAGGTGCTCGCGCCACTTGCGGTCCAGCACCGACAGCACGACCCGCCGCTCCAGCTCACGCATGATCTCGGAGCCGAGCTGCGTCTCGCGCGCCTCGTACTGGGCGCGGATGTCGTCCTTGATGGACTCGGAGATGAACTCGGCGGTCAGACCGGCACGGTCGCCGGCCGCCTCCTCCAGCTCCTCGACGGTGACGCTCACCGGGTAGAGCTGCTTGAACGCACCCCACAGCCGGTCCAGGTCCCAGTCCTCGGGGAAGCCCTCGGCGGTCTCCGCCTGGACGTACGCGTCGATGGTGTCGTCCATGAAGTGGTGGATCTGCTCCTGCAGGTCCTCGCCCTCCAGGACGCGGCGGCGCTCGCCGTAGATGACCTCGCGCTGCCGGTTGAGCACCTCGTCGTACTTCAGGACGTTCTTACGCGTCTCGAAGTTCTGCGTCTCCACCTGCGACTGCGCGGACGCGATCGCACGGGTGACCATCTTGTTCTCGATCGGCACGTCGTCCGGCACGTTCGCCATGGACATCACGCGCTCGACCATCTGCGCCTTGAACAGCCGCATCAGGTCGTCGCCGAGGGAGAGGTAGAAGCGGGACTCGCCCGGGTCGCCCTGACGGCCGGAACGACCGCGGAGCTGGTTGTCGATGCGCCGCGACTCGTGCCGCTCCGTGCCCAGCACGTAGAGGCCGCCGAGCTTCTCGACCTCCTCCTTCTCGGCCTTCACGGCCTGCTCGGCGCGCGCCAGCGCCTCCGGCAGGGCCGCGGCCCACTCCTCGATGTGCTCCTCGGGGTCGAGGCCGCGCTGCCGCAGCTCCGCCTCCGCGAGGTCCTCGGGGTTGCCGCCGAGCTTGATGTCCGTACCACGGCCGGCCATGTTCGTCGCGACCGTGACGGCGCCGCGGCGGCCGGCCTGGGCGACGATCTGCGCCTCACGCTCGTGGTGCTTGGCGTTCAGCACCTCGTGCTGGATGCCCCGCTTGCTGAGCTGCTGCGACAGGTACTCGGACTTCTCGACCGAGGTGGTGCCGACGAGGATCGGCTGGCCCTTGCGGTGCTTCTCCTCGATGTCGTCGACGACCGCCTCGAACTTGGCGACCTCGGTGCGGTAGATCAGGTCCGACTGGTCCTTGCGGACCATCGGCCGGTTGGTCGGGATGGGCACCACGCCGAGCTTGTAGATCTGGTGGAACTCGGCGGCCTCGGTCATCGCCGTACCGGTCATGCCGGACAGACCCGGCAGCTCCTTGCCGTTGTGGTCGTGGCGCTTGTAGAGGCGGAAGAAGTTCTGCAGCGTGATCGTGGCGAGCGTCTGGTTCTCGTCCTTGATCGGCACGCCCTCCTTGGCCTCGATGGCCTGGTGCATGCCCTCGTTGTACCGGCGGCCGGCGAGGATACGTCCGGTGTGCTCGTCGACGATCATGACCTCGTCGTCGATGATGACGTAGTCCTTGTCCTTCTTGAACAGTTCCTTCGCCTTGATGGCGTTGTTCAGATAGCCCACCAGCGGCGTGTTCACCGACTCGTACAGGTTGTCGATGCCGAGCCAGTCCTCGACCTTGGCGACGCCGGACTCGTGGATGGCGACCGTGCGCTTCTTCTCGTCGACGTCGTAGTCGCCGGTCTCCTCGATGCCCTTGAGCGGCTGGCCGGCCTCGCCGCGCTTGAGGCGCTTCACCAGCTTGGCGAAGTCCCCGTACCACTTGGTGGCCTGGTCGGCCGGGCCGGAGATGATCAGCGGCGTACGGGCCTCGTCGATGAGGATGGAGTCGACCTCGTCGACGATGGCGAAGTTGTGGCCGCGCTGCACCAGCTCTTCCTTCGACCACGCCATGTTGTCGCGCAGGTAGTCGAAGCCGAACTCGTTGTTCGTGCCGTAGGTGATGTCGCAGGCGTACTGCGCGCGGCGCTGGGCCGGCGTCATGTTGGCGAGGATGCAGCCGACCTCCAGGCCCAGGAAGCGGTGGACGCGGCCCATCATCTCCGAGTCGCGCTCGGCCAGGTAGTCGTTGACCGTGATGATGTGGACGCCCTCGCCGGACAGGGCGTTGAGGTACGCGGGAAGCGTGCCGACGAGGGTCTTGCCCTCACCGGTCTTCATCTCCGCCACGTACCCCATGTGCAGGGCCGCGCCGCCCATGATCTGGACGTCGTAATGGCGCTGGCCCAGGACGCGCCGGGCGGCTTCGCGGACCGTGGCGAAGGCCTCGGGCAGCAGGTCGTCCAGGCTCTCACCGTCGGCGTAGCGCTGCTTGTACTCATCGGTGAGGGCCCGCAGCTCGGCGTCGGAGAGGCCTTCGAAGTCCTCTTCGATGGAGTTGACCTGGTCCGCGATGCGGTGCAGCTTGCGCAGGATTTTGCCTTCGCCTGCACGCATGATCTTCGAGAGGACGGACACGGGGGTTGGTCTCCTTGCCGGTCGGGCCTGGGACGGTCGGTTTCCGTTTCACTGACTGAGCAACGGCCATCGTATGCGAGGACCCCGTCACGCCGGGAGGCCTGCCGGGGCGGTGACCGTCCGCCGCGGCCGAACCGTGGCACGGCCGCTACACGGACAACGCCTCAGGCGTCCGGATGGTGCCGCGGGCCCGGGGCGAATCACGCGCAGGGTGATCATCGGTTCGCCCCCGGCCGAAGGGATGGCGCCCGCCGTCGCGACGTGCGCAGAATCGCCCGATGGAACCCGTCACGCTCACCACCGGCCGTCTGCTGCTGCGCACCGTCGGCCCGCAGGACACCGACACGGTGTACCGGATCTGCCAGGACCCCGACATCCAGCGCTGGACCACGATCCCTTCGCCGTACCTCCTCGAGCACGCGCGGGGTTTCACGGAGCAGATCGTCCCGGACGGCTGGGCGAACGGCACGATGTTCACGTTCGGCGTCTTCCTGCCCGCCGGGGAGCTGACGGGCATGCTCGGCCTCACCATGCGGTCGTTCGCGACGGGCGAGATCGGCTTCTGGGGCGCCAAGGAGCACCGCGGCAACGGCTACATCACCGAGGCCACCGTGGCCGCGTGCCGCTGGGCCTTCACCCGGATGTCCGTCGACCGCGTGGAATGGCGCGCCGAGGTGGGCAACACGGCCTCCCGCGCGGTCGCCGAGCGGGCCGGTTTCACGATCGAGGGCATGCTGCGCTCCTCGCTCGTCAACAAGGGGGTGCTGCGGGACGGCTGGGTGGGCTCCCTGCTCCCCTCCGACCTGGGCCTTCCGTCCACCACCCCGTACATGCCCGCCCGCGCCTGACGTCCCTGGCGTGCAGCGGGGCCGCCGTTGTCAGTGGCGCCCTCTAGGGTGCGGACGTATGACGACCCTGCCGCGTCCGACCACGGAACTCTCGGCCGACGAGGCCCGCCGCATCGCCCTGCGTGCCCAAGGGCTCCTCGGCGCCCCCGACCGGCGCGCCGGTGTGCGCGGCGTCCTGCGCCACCTCGGTGCGGTGCAGCTCGACACGATCTCCGTCCTCGCCCGCTCGCACGAGCTGATCCCGTACGCCCGTCTCGGCGCGGTGGGCCGCCGCACGGTGGAGGAGGCGTACTGGAAGCAGGGCGACCAGCCTGCACACACGTTCGAGTACTGGTCGCACGCCGCGTGCATCCTCCCCGTCGAGGAGTGGCCGCACTTCGCCTTCCGCCGCCGCGCCTACCGCAACCGCCCCCTCTGGAACCACGAGCTGCCCGACGGCGTGTACGACCAGGTCGTCAAGCAGCTGCGCGCCGAAGGGCCGCTGACCGCCACCGAGTTGGGCGGCGCCAAGCGCACCAGCGAGTGGTGGGACTGGTCCGGCACCAAGGTCGCCGTGGAGCGCGCCCTGATGTACGGCGAGGTGGTGTGCGTGGAGCGGCGCGGCTGGAAGCGGGTCTACGACCTGGCCGAGCGGGCCGTGCCGGCCGGGCTGCTGGCCGAGGAGCCGTCGGACGAGGAGTGCCTGCGCCGGCTGGTGGGGCTGGCCGGGCGGGCGCTGGGCGTGGGCACCCGCGCGGACATCGCGGACTACCACCGGCTGAAGGGCGAGCAGGTCGACGCGGTGATCGCCGACTCGGGTCTTGTGCCCGTCACGGTCGAGGGCTGGTCCAAGCCGGCCTGGGCGGATCCGGAGGGGCTGGCCACGCCGCCGCGCGGCCGGCACCGCACGACGCTGCTGTCCCCGTTCGACTCCCTGATCTGGGAGCGGGCGCGCACGGAGCGGATCTTCGGCTTCACGCACCGCCTTGAGGCGTACGTCCCCAAACCCAAGCGGGTCCACGGCTACTTCGCGATGCCGGTGCTGGCGGGCGGCCGGCTGGTGGGCCGGGTGGACCCGGCGCGCGAGGGCCGCACGCTGGTCGCCAGGCAGGTCACGCTCGGCGGCCGTGCGGCGGTGCCGCAGGTGGCGCAGGCGCTGGTGGAGGCGGCGGGCTGGGTGGGCTGCGCGGACGTCCGGGTGGAGCGGGTGGACGCGCCGGAGCTGCGCGAGCCGCTCACGGCGGAGCTGGCCCGGCTGCTCGCCTGAGCTCCGCGCCTTCGTCCGCCGGCCGGACGGAGGCGCGGAGGTCAGCGGATCTCGAGGATCTTCTCCCGCATCGCGTAGACCACGGCCTCCATCCGGGAGTGCAGCTGGAGCTTCTCCAGGATGTTGCGCACATGGTTCTTCACGGTGTTCTCGGAGATGAACAACTCCTTGGCGATGTCCCGGTTGTTCATCCCCGTGGCGACGAGTTTGAGGACCTCCAGCTCACGGTCCGTCAGCCGGGGCGCGGGGACGAGCCGGCGCTCGTCGGTGCGCTGGATCATCGACTTGAACTCGGTGAGCAGCTTCGACGCCATGGAGGGGCTGATCTGCGACTGTCCGTCGGCGACGGCGCGGATGGCGGTGGCCACCTCGTCGGTGGAGATCTCCTTGAGCAGGTAGCCGGTCGCGCCCGCCTTGATGGCGTCGTAGAGGTCCGCCTCCTCGTCGCTGATCGTCAGCATGATGATCTTGGCGCTGGGGGCGACCTCCTTGATGGAGGTGCAGGCCTCGATGCCGCCCCGCTTGGGCATCCGCACGTCCATCAGGACGATGTCGGGCAGCAGGTCGGCGGCCTTCTCCACGGCCTCGGCGCCGTCGCCGGCCTCGCCGACGACCTGGATGTCCTCCTCGGCGGCGAGCACGATCTCCAGACCGCGGCGGAACAGCGCGTGGTCGTCCACCACAAGGACTCTGATCGGCTCCTTGCGCGGAGTGTCCGCGTCCGGGCCCATGCCGACGACGCCGTCGTCGGCATCCTCGTCCCGCATCGGTCCGAAGCTGTCCGCCATCGTGTTCCTCCCCCTGAAGGCTGTGGCCTGTGGTCCTGACCATCGCCAACCCAAGGCAACGGCCCACCGGTTGAGCCGCTGCCGCCATGATTCCATGCCGCACCGTCACCGGGGTGCCGGTGTGGTCGCCGGGCGGTGGCACGCCGGTGCCCCTGGGGGCGCACACGCGCACCAGGGGCACCTGCTGTGCTGTCGCCCGGCGGGTCAGCCGCCGAGGGTTCCGCCCGCCTCGGGGGAGTGGTTCTCGGTGACCATCGTGTCGGTCCTGAGGTGGATCACGCCGTAGTCGTAGGCGTGGCGCCGGTAGACGACGCTGGGCTCCTTGGTCTCGGAGTCGACGAAGAGGTAGAAGTCGTGCCCGACCAACTCCATCTCGTAGAGCGCCTGGTCGAGGGTCATGGGGGCGGCCACGTGGTTCTTCTCACGGACGACCAGCGGCCCGTCGCCCTGGACCTCCAGGGAGCCGATCTTCTTGGTGGGGACCGCCTGCTCCTCCTCCTGCGCGGTGCTCGCGCCGGTCCCGTTGAGGGTGGCCACCCCGGGCACGTGGTCGGGGACCTCGGCGGCGGGGATCCTGCGCGCGCCGCGCCGTGAGTAACGCTTGTCGTGCTGCTTGCGCAGCCGGGCGTCGAGCTTCTCCGCTGCCAGGTCGAGCGCCGCGTACGGGTCGCTCGCCGCCGCCTCCGCCCGGATCACCGGGCCGCGGGAGCGGAGCGTGATCTCCACCCGGTCGCAGCGGTCGGCCTGTCGGGGGTTGGGCTCCTTGGACACCTCGACGTCGAGGCTCATCACCTTGCCATCGAGCTTCTGGATCTTCTCCAGGTTCAGCTTCTCGGCCACGTGCTTCCGGAACCGCTCGGGCACCTCGGTCTTGCGGCCCTTGACGACGATGTCCACGCAGAACTCCGTTCCCGGATCACTCCGCTTCGCTGCGGATGTGTCTCCCTTTTGCACCAGGCTCCGGTGTCGTCCGGAGCCTCGGACTCGGTGACGTGTGCACCTCCTCCCCCACGAACGAGATCTCCAGTCCACCGGTGCGGGTGAAGTCGAAGAAACCCGCACCACCGCATTCCCACCGGAGGGGTGTGGCCTGCGGCTTTCCCTCACAACCGAACATATCTCGCGTGGACGGATGACGTCACCCTCTACCGCGACCTACCTCCATTCAGGGGAATTAACCCTCTGATCACCTGCAACGACGTAAGTTCTCAGTCAGTTTCGGTGTATTCCGAACGCATCCGGCGACGCCGCCACGACGGCCGCGCACACCACGCCGGGCGTTCCGCCGGTGTATTTCCCGCCCGCCTCCTTCGACGTCCGGCCGGGCTGCCGGTCCGCTCCGCTCCACGCCGGCGGCGGTGTCCGCCGTTGCCCTGACCCTTCCCCTGTCTCACCCAGGTACACGAACACGGGCCGCGAATTGCTCGATGCCTCCCGGCCCTTTCCGGCCGGTTCCGTTTCCGGGCCGGACGGCCCTTGTGCGTCCCGTATCGCGCGCGCCGCCTCGGCGAGGGTCGCCCCGGTCGTCATGAGGTCGTCGACCAGGACGACCCGGCCCCGGCGGAGCAGCCGGGCGCAGCCCGGCGCCACCCCGAGGGCGCCCGCGACGTTGGCCAGCCGCTGTCTCGATCCGAGTCCCGACTGGTCGGCCACCGGCCGCCGTTGCCGCAGCGCGGCGAGTACTGCGGCGGGTACCCCCGTCCGCCGCAGCTCACCCGCCGCCGCGTAGGCGATCCGCCGCGCGGGGTCGTGCCCGCGCGCCCGCACGGCCCGCCGGGCGGACGGGACGGGGACGAGCAGCACCGGGCCGCGTGCCGCCGGGGCGCCCAGTCCCGCCCGCACCGCGCCCGCCAGGGCCTCGCCCAGCGGCCGGGCGAGGGCCAGGGCGCCGCGCTCCTTGTGGGCGAGCAGGGCGGCGCGCACCTCGTCGGCGTAGGGGGCGGCCGCGTGCACGGGCGGCAGTCCACGGGGCTCGGGCGCCGGCCGCACCCGGCGCGGCGTCCTGCCGCTCAGCGCCGTCCGGCACCGGTCGCAGAGCACGGCGCGGGGCCTGCCGCATCCGCCGCACTCGGCCGGAAGCACCAGGTCGGTGAGGTCCCGCCACCAGCTCCGCATGGGCTCACTGTGCCAACGCCCCGGCGACCCGGCCACCCCTGTGGACAACCGTGTGACCAGCCCCGAAACCGCTCGAACACCGGAGCGAGAATCGGCCGCGCGCGAACCCGGAACCCGCTCAGCCCGGATAGACCGGCGCCGTCCCCTGCGTCACCTTCTGCCACTGCGCCCCCGACGGCAGCCGCACGATGCCGTCCACCGAGTACGCCACCAACGGCGCGTTCTCGTCCCCGGCGGCGGTGAGCGCCTTCACGCCGGTCAGCGCGGCGGGCGGCGGCACGTCCGGGGTGGAGCCGTCGACCTCGACGTACTTCATCTGCTCCACTCCGCCGTGCTCGCGGCCGACGACCACGAGCCGGCTGTCCCCGGCCCACGACATGGCGGTGACCTGCTCCAGCTCGGGTGTCGCCGACCTGAGCTCCACCACGGTGACCGTGGTGCGCTCGCTCGACCCGGCCTCGTCCGGGCCGCTGCGCTCGATCCGCCCGACGAGCAGCGACCGCTCGTCGCCCTTCTCCACGACGAGGGCGATCCGCACCCCGTCGGCGGCCACCCGCACCGCCCGGATCCGGCCCTCCAGACCCGGCGTGCGCACCTGCAGCGGCTGGTCCGCGCCCTGCGGCAGCAGGTAGAGACCGGGGCGGGCGGGGTCGCGGTCGGCGACCCACAGGCCGCCCTGGGCGTCCCAGCTCGGCGGGGTCAGCCGGTCCTGCTCGGTCTTGCCCTGGCTGCGCAGCACCGGTTCGCCGAGGGTGGCGCCCTGCGCCAGCGCGGAGACGAACAGCTCCTGGCCGTTCAGTCCGACGCCGGCGGCCGTGCGCTCGTCCCGCGCGACGGCGACCGACCGCAGGCCCTGCTCGCCCTGTCCGAGCGCGCCGGGCGCCGCTTCGGGGTCGGCGCCGGGGCTGCCGGCGGCGATCCGGACGAGCTTGTGCTCCCTGTCGAGGAAGTACAGGTGGTCGGGCTGGTTGAGCGCGCCCCGGGTGGCCACGGTCTCGGCGCCGTCCTGGGTGAGGGAGCACAGCTGCCCGCCGTCGGCCCGCAGTTCGACCTCCTCCACCGCGGGGCTGAGGCCGCGCAGGGTGAACAGCAGCTGGGCGGCCATCTCCTCGCAGCGGCCGGTGCCGATCTCGGACGCCCGGTCGTTGAGCGGCACGGTGAGCGTGCCCCGGTCGTCCGGGGTGAGCGGTCCCGCGCCCTTGCGCAGCTGGGTGCCCGTGGGGAAGCTCGACCGGACGACGGGGTCGAGCCAGCTCGTCGGCCCGGAGATCAGCGAGCGCACCATCCGCGTCGTGGGGTCGACGTGCCGGCGCACGTACACGGGGTCGGCGACCGCCATCGGCAGCGAGGACCCGTTCACGTCCACGTTCGAGGCGAAGTAGTACTTGTTGAAGGACGTGTAGTTGCGCTGGAAGTCCGACTTGCCCATGACGACGCCCTGCGGCACCGCGTCGATGCGCCACTGGCCGCTCTTGTCGTCCTTCACCAGCCGCACCAGCTCGCTGTACTGGCCGGAGGCGGGCGCGTACGCCTGCTGCGCGTCCACGGTCGCGAACTTGGTGCCGGTCAGCGTGTACGTCAGGGCGGTGCTGTCCTCGCGGGGCTCCCGGTCGGCGCGGGCGCCCGGCCCGTCGGAGAGCACGGTCGTGGACTGCTCCGGCCGCCAGTACTTCGACGCCTCGGGGGTCAGATACTGGCGCGCGGTCTTGTAGTCGGCGTCGTCGCTGGTCAGCGCCTCCAGGAAGCCCTGGACGATCTGCGCGGGGGTGGCGTCGTCGCTCGGCGGCATGGCGTACACCCGCACCTGCGTGTCCTTGCGCGGGGTGGACTCCACCCCGCGCAGGTCGCCGCTGTCCGGCATCGAGGCGCACCCGGCCAGCAGGACCGCCCCACACGCGGCGTACGCGACCGTCCTGGCCGGTGTCCCCCGCCCGCGCCTCACACGCTCACCGCCCACGCGTAGCCTCCCCGTCCGTCCCCGCACCGCGCGGTTCACCGTCCCCGCCCTCGCCGGCCGCCGGCCGGTCCGCGTCTCCCGGGGCGCCCTCGTCCGTCCCGCCGTTCGTGCCGGGCGCCGCGCCCGGCGTCATCCGTGTGCTGCCCGAGCGGGCCACCACGCGCGCGCCGCTGCCGGGCAGGGCGGTGGGGTCGGCCGTGGGCGCCGATCCGCCGGGCCTGCGGCCCAGCGGGTCGCGGGCGGACTGCGCCGGGTCGTCGGCGCCGGGCTGCCGCACCGGCACCGTGGCGCGCTTCTCGCCGTCGCCGCGCGGCAGCCCCGCGTCGTCGAGGCCGCGGTTGCGCCGCGAGTCCCTGGGCTCCAGGGGTATCGGGGACCCGCGCAGCGGCTCGTCGGCCGTCCTGGGCAGCGTCAGCCGGAACTGCGAGCCGCCGCCCGGCTCGCCCCACGCCTGGAGCCAGCCGCCGTGCAGCCGGGCGTCCTCCAGGGCGATGGACAGCCCCAGGCCCGTACCGCCGGTGGTGCGGGCGCGCGCCGGGTCGGCCCGCCAGAAGCGGCTGAACACGCGCGTGGCCTCGCCGGGCTTGAGCCCGACGCCGTAGTCGCGCACCGCGACCGCCACCGCGCCTCCCGCGGCGGCCAGCTTGACGACGACGTCCCTGCCCTCGCCGTGCTCGACGGCGTTGACGACCAGATTGCGCAGCACCCGCTCCACGCGCCGCGCGTCGGCCTCGGCGACCACGGGCTGCTGGTCGCCGACGACCTTGATCGTGCTGCCCTTGCGCTCGGCGAGCGGCTCCGCGCCGCTGACCACGCGCCGCACCACCTCGCGCAGGTCGATCGGCTCCGCCTCCAGGGCGGCCGCGCCCGCGTCGAAGCGGCTGATCTCCAGCAGGTCGGCGAGGAGCGACTCGAACCGGTCGAGCTGGTCGGCGAGCAGTTCGGCGGAGCGCGCGGTCACCGGGTCGAAGTCCTCGCGCGCCTCGTGGATGACGTCCGCGGCCATCCGCACGGTGGTCAGCGGGGTGCGCAGCTCGTGCGACACGTCCGACACGAACCTGCGCTGCATCCGGGACAGGTCCTCAAGCTGGCTGATCTTGAGCTGGAGGTTCTGGGCCATCTTGTTGAAGGCCTCGCCGAGCCGGGCGATGTCGTCCTCGCCGGTGACCTTCATCCGTTCCTGGAGCCGCCCCGCGGACAGCCGTTCGGCGATCCCGGCGGCCATCCGGACCGGCGTGACCACCTGCCGCACCACGAGCCAGGCGATCGCCCCGAGCAGCACGACCACGAACAGCCCGGCGGTCGCCAGGGTGCCCTTGACCAGGCTCAGCGACTTCTCCTCCTGGGTGAGCGGGAAGAGGTAGTACAGCTGGTACGGGTCGCCGTTGGGGTCGTTGACCTGCTTGCCGATGACCAGGGCCGGCTGGGAGTCCTTGTCGGTGTCGTAGACGATGCGCGTGTAGCTCTGCGCGGCCGTGGTGCTGGTGTCGATCCGCTCGCGCAGCGCCGCGGGGACGCTGGCGGTCGGGTTGACCTCGCCGGAGGCGCGCGGTCCGCGCCCGCTGCCGCTGTCGCCGCCGGAGGGCAGGGTCACCACGTCGAAGGCGCCCTGGCCGCCGCTGGACAGCGAGGCGACGAGGTCGCTCATCCACTGGATGACGCTCTGCGAGGGACGGCCGTCGGGTGCGGTGCCCTCCTCGCCGGTGACGCTCACGGCCTGCTCGGCCTGCTGCTTGGCCACGGCGAAACCGCCCGTGGCCTGGCTCTGCGACGCGTTCACCTTGGCGTCCAGCAGGCCGTTGCGCACCTGGCCGATGACGACGAAGCCGAGCAGCAGGACGACGCCCAGCGACATCAGCAGCGTCGTGACGACGACCTTGAGCTGGATGTTGCGCCGCCACAGCCGCATGACGGGCAGCAGCGGACGCCGTACCCAGCGCATGACGAGCCGGACGACCGGGCTGCCCTGGACCCCGCCCTGGAGCAGGTCGCCGTCGAAGAGGTGGCGCCAGCGGGAAGCGGCCGTCCGCCGGCCGACAGGCCGCCCCGGGCGGTCCCCGGACCGGCCGGGCGCCGAAGCGGCACTGTCACCGGACATGTCAGCTCGGTCCTGCCTTGTATCCGACGCCTCGGACGGTCACCACGATCTCGGGCTTCTCCGGGTCCTTCTCGACCTTGGAGCGCAGCCGCTGCACATGGACGTTGACCAGGCGGGTGTCCGCCGCGTGGCGGTAGCCCCACACCTGCTCCAGCAGCACCTCACGCGTGAACACCTGCCACGGCTTGCGCGCGAGGGCGACCAGCAGATCGAACTCCAGCGGGGTCAGGGCGATGGACTGCCCGTCCCGCTTCACGGAGTGACCGGCCACGTCGATCACCAGGTCGCCGATGGCGAGCTGCTCCGGCGCCGGCTCCTCGGACCTGCGCAGCCGCGCACGGATCCGGGCGACCAGCTCCTTCGGCTTGAACGGCTTGACGATGTAGTCGTCGGCCCCGGACTCCAGGCCCACCACCACGTCGACGGTGTCGCTCTTCGCCGTGAGCATCACGATCGGCACCCCGGACTCCGCCCTGATCAGGCGGCAGACCTCGATGCCGTCACGGCCGGGGAGCATCAGGTCCAGCAGGACCAGATCCGGCTTGGTCTCACGGAAGGCGGCCAGCGCCTTGTCGCCGTCGGCTACGAAAGACGGCTCAAAACCTTCACCGCGCAGCACGATGCCGAGCATCTCGGCCAGTGCGCTGTCGTCGTCGACGACAAGGACTCGTCCCTTCATAAACGACATCATCCCATTAGCTAATCGTTACCTGGCGTGACCTGGCACACAGGGCAGCCAGAGCCTCGGTGGTCACGGGCGAAACGACGCCCTCTTCGGTGACGACGGCCGTCACCAGCTCCGGCGGTGTCACGTCGAACGCCGGGTTGTACGCGGTCGTCCCCAACGGGGCCACCGGAATTCCGCCTCCCGCCTCCGCTCCGGCCACCGGCACCTGCGGCGCCGTGATCTCCGTCACCTCATGACCGGGACGCTGTTCCACCTCGATGGACGCCCCGTCCGGCGTCCGGGGATCCACCGTCGTCACCGGCGCCACCACGATGAACGGCACATGGTGGTACCGCGCGAGCACCGCGAGCGGATAGCTCCCCACCTTGTTCGCCACCGAACCGTCGGCCGCGATGCGGTCCGCCCCGATCAGCACCGCGTCCACCTCGCCCGCCGCGAACAGCGATCCCGCCGCGTTGTCGGTGAGCAGGGTGTACGCCATGCCGCTGCGGGCCGCCTCGTACGCCGTCAGGCGAGCACCTTGCAGCAACGGACGCGTTTCGTCCACCCACAGGCGCCGCAGCCGCCCCGCACGGTGCGCCGCGAGCGCCACCGCGAACGCCGTCCCCTCGCCGCCCGACACCAGCGAACCGGTGTTGCAGTGCGTGAGGATCCGGTGCCCGCCGCCGGGCAGCAGCTCGTCGAGGAGCGCCAGCCCGTGCTCCGCCATCCTGACGCTGGCCTCGGCGTCCTCCCGGTGCAGCTGCCGTGCCGCGGCCAGCGCCGCCCCGGCCGCCTGCCGCGGGTCGCCGCCGCCGTCCACCACCGCCCGGTACGCGGAGTGCGCGCGCCGCACCCCGACCGCCAGGTTCACCGCCGTGGGCCGGGCGCTCTCCAGGGCCGCCGCCGCGTCGTCCACGTCGTAGCCCCGCACGGCCGCGAGCGCGACGCCGTACGCGCCCGCGATGCCCAGCAGGGGGGCGCCGCGCACGGCGAGCGAACGGATCGCCTCCACCAGTGCGGGCGCGTCCGTGCAGACCAGCTCGACCTCCTCGGCCGGGAGCCGCGTCTGGTCGAGCAGGACCAGCACCGGGCCTTCGGGAGGCTCCTCCCAGCGCAGTGCCGGCATTCCGGTCGGCCGCTTGTTGTCGCCGCTGTGCGCGTACTGATCAGCCATGCCGCCAGTCTGCCCCCTCTCAGGCGGACAATAGAAGGCGAGCGGCCCCGACCTCGGCAGGTCCGCCGGGAAGCACCGCATGGCACGATGGCTGCCCAAGCCGCCACCGCGACCGCGGCGGGCACCGTGAAGGAGCGACGATGAACGACACTCCGGGCTGGGCCTCGCCCGGATCCGCCCCGTCCGACGGGCGGGAACCGGGCGCGTCCGGGCCCGCCGGGTCCGACGGCCGTCCCGGACCCGAGCAGTCCGCCGACCGGCCGCGGCAGTCGGGTGACGCCTCGCGGGAGCCGGGCGTGAAGTGGTCCAAGGAGCAGCCCCCTGGAGGCCAGTGGTCCGCGCCCACCGGCACCCCCGGTGCGGGCGGCCCCGGGCAGGCCCCTCCGCCGCCCCCCGGCCCCGGCTGGGGCGCCCCGCCGCCCGGCGGTCCCGGCGGCCCCGGCGGCCAGGGCCCCTGGGGAGGCTGGGGCAGCGGCTGGGGAGGCCCCCCACCCGCGGCGAAGCCCGGCGTCATCCCGCTGCGCCCCCTCGGCGTCGGCGAACTCCTCGACGGCGCCGTGTCGACCATGCGCACCTACTGGCGCACGGTCCTCGGCATCTCGCTGACCCTCGCCGTCCTCACCGAGATCGCCGCGGTGCTGCTGCAGGGCCTCGTCCTGGACGACACCAACACCGAGGTGCTCAACGACCCGAGCGCCACGCTCGGCGAACTCACCGACGTCATGGGCGACCTGCTGCTCAGCTCCGCCGCGCTCTACGGGATCACCCTGATCGGCACGGTCGCGGCGACCGCCCTGCTCACCACCGTCACCAGCCGCGCCGTGCTCGGCCGTCCGGTCACCACCGGCGAAGCCTGGCGCGACGCCCGCCCCCAGGTCCTCAAGCTCTTCGGCCTGATCCTCCTGCTGGCGCTCATCGCGGTGGGCATCGCCGCCGTCGGCGCGCTGCCCGGCATCCTCGTCAGCGTCTCGGCCGGCGCCGAGGTGGGCTTCGGGCTGACCCTGCTGGGCCTGATCGCCGCGGCCGTGTTCGCCGCGTGGCTCATGGTCCGCTTCTCCCTGGCCTCCCCCGCGCTGATGCTGGAGAAGCAGGGCATCGTCACGGCGATGCGCCGCTCCGCCCGGCTGGTGCGCGGCTCCTGGTGGCGGGTCTTCGGCATCCAGTTGCTGGCCGCGATCATCGCCTACGTCGTCGCGGCGATCATCGTCATCCCTTTCACCTTCCTCGCCGCCGCGTTCAGCGGCGACGGCGTCACCAGCTTCATGAACACCGCCGGCGGGGACATCGGCTGGACGTTCCTGATCATCAGCGGCATCGGCTCGGTGATCGGCTCCATGATCACGTTCCCGATCACCGCCGGCGTCACCGTGCTCCTCTACATCGACCAGCGCATCCGCCGCGAGGCCCTCGACCTCGAACTGGCGCGCGCCGCGGGCCTCCAGGGTCCCGACGCCACCGGCGGGAGCTGATGCGGTGACCTTCACGGGGGGAGTTCTCCAGGCCGTACCGGCACTGCCGACGGCCGCCGACACCGCCGTACGCCTGCTGGCACGCGGCGACGACGAACCGCCCGTCACCCTCCCGCGCGACCCCGCGCGGGAGGCGGCCCGGCGCGAGCTGTCGAAGCAGATGTACCACGAGAACGACCCCAGCTGGCTCCAGCGGGCGCTGGAGGCCTTCTGGGACTGGGTCGACGAGCTGCTCGGCGCCGCGTCCACCGCGACACCCGGCGGCGCGCTCGGCCTGGTCGTCATCGTCGTCGCCGTGCTCGTCGTCGTGGCCGCCCTGTGGTGGCGCCTCGGCACCCCGCGCCGTCGCCCGGTCACCGCCCCCGCCCTGTTCGACGAGCGCCCCCGCAGCGCCGCCGAACACCGCGCCGCCGCCGAGGCGCACGCCGCCCAGGGCCACTGGAACCAGGCCGTCCAGGAACGCATGCGGGCCGTCGTCCGCGCCCTGGAGGAACGCGCCCTCCTCGACCCCCGCCCCGGCCGCACCGCCGACGAGGCCGCCGCCGAGGCCGGCCGCGCCCTGCCCGCCCACACCGACCGGCTGCGCACCGCCGCCCGCGACTTCGACGACGTCACGTACGGCGGCCGGACCGCCGGCGAGGACACGTACCGCCGGCTCGCCGCCCTCGACGGCGACCTGGAGCGCACCAGGCCCGCCCTCGCCGGCAGCGGCGCACACGGCACGGACCCCGACGCCCGCCAGGGAGCCGCCGGATGACGACCGAGGTCACCTCGCCACCCACCTCGGCCTCCCCCACCGCCCGCCAGGTGTGGACCCGCACCCGGGGCGTCGCCCTCGCGCTGGTGCTGCTCCTCGTCGCGGCCGTCGCCATCGCCGTGGTCCGCTCCGACGCCCGGCACGGCCGGCTCGACCCGCGCTCCGCCGACCCCTCCGGCAGCCGCGCCGTCGCCGAACTGCTCGCCGACCGCGGCGTCGCCACCCGCGTGGTCACCACCCTCGACGAGGCCGCCGCCGCGGCCGGCCCCGACACCACCCTGCTGGTCGCCGTGCCCGACCTGCTGACGCCCCGCCAGCAGACGCGGCTGCGCGCGGCCACCGAGGACTCCGGCGGCCGCACCGTCCTCGTCGCCTCAGGCATCGCCTCCGTGGAGCGCCTCGCCCCCGACGTCATGGCCGACCCGGCCAACAGCCTCGACTCCACCCTCGAACCGGGCTGCGACCTCCCCGCCGCCGTACGCGCGGGCAACGCCGACACGGGCGGCATCCGCTACTCCTCCGCCCACCCCGACGCCGACGAGTGCTACCGCAGCCACCGCCTGGCCACCCTGCTGCGCGTCCCCGCCCCCTCCGGCGCCGGCGACACCGTCCTCCTCGGCGCCCCCGACATCCTCCTCAACGACCGCCTGGACGAACACGGCAACGCCTCGCTGGCGCTCCAGCTCCTCGGCTCCCGCCCCCACCTCGTCTGGTACCTCCCCACGCCCGCCGACGCCGCCGGGACCGAGGACGAGAAGAGCTTCTTCGACCTCCTCCCCTCCGGCTGGCTCTGGGGCACCCTCCAGCTCTTCGTCGCCGCAGCCCTGGCCGCCCTGTGGCGGGCACGCCGCCTCGGCCCCCTCGTCCCCGAGCAACTCCCCGTGGCGATCCGCGCCTCCGAGACCGTCGAAGGCCGCGCCCGCCTCTACCGCACGGCCGACGCCCGCGACCGCGCCGCGCTCGCTCTCCGCTCCGCCACCCGCACCCGCCTCGCCCCCCTCGTCGGCGTCCCGGGCACCCAGGCGCACGCGCCCGAGGCCCTGATCCCCGCACTGTCCGCCCGCCTCGACGGCGACGGACCGTCCCCGCACACCCTTCTCTTCGGCCCGCCCCCCGGCGACGACGCGGCTCTGATCCGGCTCGCCGACCAACTCGACGCCCTTGAAAGGCAGGTACGCCGTCCATGACGGACCCGACCACCGACAACGCCGCGCCCACCGGCGACCCGGCCTCCGCACGGGCCGCCCTGGAGGCCCTGCGCGCGGAGATCGCCAAGGCCGTGGTCGGCCAGGACCCCGCCGTGACCGGCCTCGTCGTCGCCCTCCTCTGCCGCGGCCACGTCCTCCTCGAGGGCGTCCCCGGCGTCGCCAAGACCCTGCTGATCCGCTCCCTCGCCGCCGCCCTCGAACTCGACACCAAGCGCGTCCAGTTCACGCCCGACCTGATGCCGAGCGACGTCACCGGCTCCCTGGTCTACGACGCCCGCACCGCCGAGTTCTCCTTCCAGCCCGGCCCGGTCTTCACCAACCTCCTCCTCGCGGACGAGATCAACCGCACGCCCCCGAAGACCCAGTCGTCCCTGCTGGAGGCCATGGAGGAACGCCAGGTCACCGTCGACGGCACCCCGCGCGCCCTCCCCGACCCGTTCCTGGTCGCCGCGACGCAGAACCCCGTCGAGTACGAGGGCACCTACCCCCTGCCCGAGGCGCAGCTCGACCGCTTCCTCCTCAAGCTGACGATCCCCCTGCCGTCCCGCGAGGACGAGATCGACGTCCTCACCCGGCACGCCCAGGGCTTCGACCCGCGCGACCTGCGCGCCGCCGGCGTCCGCCCCGTCGCGACCGCCGCCGACCTGGAGGCCGCCCGCCACTCCGTCGCCGCCACCACCGTCTCGCCCGAGATCACCGCCTACGTCGTCGACATCTGCCGCGCCACCCGCGAGTCGCCGTCCCTCACCCTCGGCGTCTCCCCCCGGGGCGCCACCGCGCTGCTCGCCACCGCCCGCGCCTGGGCCTGGCTGACCGGCCGCGACTACGTCATCCCCGACGACGTGAAGGCCCTCGCCCTGCCCACGCTCCGCCACCGCATACAGCTGCGCCCGGAGGCCGAGATGGAGGGCGTGACGGCCGACTCGGTCATCAACGCGGTCCTCTCCCACGTCCCCGTGCCCCGGTGATGGCCCCCACCGGACGCGCCGCCCTCCTCGCGGCCCTCGGCTCCCTCCCCGTCGGCATCTGGGAACCCGGCTGGACGGGCCTCCTCGCCGTCAACGCGCCCCTCGCGGTGGCCTGCGCCTGCGACTACGCCCTGGCCGCCCCGGTCCGCACACTCGGCCTGACCCGCTCCGGCGACACCTCGGTACGGCTCGGCGACACCGCCGACGTCACCCTGACGGTCACCAACCCGTCCCGCCGCCCGCTGCGCGCCCGCGTCCGCGACGCCTGGCCGCCGAGCAGCTGGACACCCGGCACGGAGACGCAGGCGTCCCGGCACCGGCTGACCATCCCCGCGGGCGAACGCCGCCGCGTCACGACACGGCTGCGCCCGACCCGCCGGGGCGACCGCCGGGCGGACCGCGTCACCGTCCGCTCCTACGGCCCGCTCGGTCTGTTCACCCGCCAGGGCACCCACAAGGTCCCGTGGACGGTCCGCGTCCTGCCGCCGTTCACCAGCCGCAAGCACCTGCCGTCGAAGCTGGCCCGCCTGCGCGAACTGGACGGCCGCACCAGCGTCCTCACCCGCGGCGAGGGCACCGAGTTCGACAGCCTCCGCGCCTACGTCCCCGGCGACGACACCCGCTCCATCGACTGGCGCGCCACCGCCCGCCAGTCCGAAGTCGCGGTACGCACCTGGCGCCCGGAGCGCGACCGCCACATCCTGCTCGTCCTCGACACCGGCCGCACCTCCGCCGGCCGCGTGGGCGACGCACCGCGCCTGGACGCCTCCATGGACGCGGCCCTGCTCCTCGCCGCCCTGGCCTCCCGCGCCGGCGACCGCGTCGACCTGCTGGCCTACGACCGCCGGGTCCGCGCCCTGGTCCAGGGCCGCGCCGCCGGCGACCTCCTTCCGTCGCTGGTGAATGCGATGGCCACGCTGGAACCCGAACTGGTGGAGACGGACGCCCGCGGCCTGACGGCGGCGGCGCTCCGTACGGCCCCGCGCCGGTCCCTGATCGTGCTTCTGACGACGCTGGACGCGGCACCCGTGGAAGAGGGCCTGCTGCCCGTCCTGAGCCGCCTGACACAGCGCCACACGGTCCTGCTCGCCTCGGTGGCCGACCCGCATGTCGCATCCATGGCCCAGGGCCGTGGAGACGTCGACGCGGTCTACGAGGCCGCGGCGGCCGCACAGGCACGCACGGAACGCGACCGCACGGCCGAACAGCTCCGTCGCCGCGGAGTGACGGTCGTGGACGCGACACCGGAGGAACTGGCGCCGGCGCTGGCGGACGCGTATCTGGAGCTGAAGTCGGCGGGGCGGCTGTAAAGGAGGGGCTTCGGAAACGCAGAAAGCCCCCGTGCCGAATGGCACGGGGGCTTCCTATTCAAGAATTGTTCGGCGGCGTCCTACTCTCCCACAGGGTCCCCCCTGCAGTACCATCGGCGCTGTAAGGCTTAGCTTCCGGGTTCGGAATGTAACCGGGCGTTTCCCCTACGCTATGACCACCGAAACACTATGAAACACTCAACCGCCGGCATGCCGTGACCATGGCATGGGGTTGTTCGTGGTTTCAGAACCAACACAGTGGACGCGAGCAACTGAGGACAAGCCCTCGGCCTATTAGTACCGGTCAACTCCACACGTTACCGTGCTTCCATATCCGGCCTATCAACCCAGTCGTCTACTGGGAGCCTTACCCTCTCTAGGAGGTGGGAGTCCTCATCTCGAAGCAGGCTTCCCGCTTAGATGCTTTCAGCGGTTATCCCTCCCGAACGTAGCCAACCAGCCATGCCCTTGGCAGAACAACTGGCACACCAGAGGTTCGTCCGTCCCGGTCCTCTCGTACTAGGGACAGCCCTTCTCAAGACTCCTACGCGCACAGCGGATAGGGACCGAACTGTCTCACGACGTTCTAAACCCAGCTCGCGTACCGCTTTAATGGGCGAACAGCCCAACCCTTGGGACCGACTCCAGCCCCAGGATGCGACGAGCCGACATCGAGGTGCCAAACCATCCCGTCGATATGGACTCTTGGGGAAGATCAGCCTGTTATCCCCGGGGTACCTTTTATCCGTTGAGCGACGGCGCTTCCACAAGCCACCGCCGGATCACTAGTCCCGACTTTCGTCCCTGCTCGACCCGTCGGTCTCACAGTCAAGCTCCCTTGTGCACTTACACTCAACACCTGATTGCCAACCAGGCTGAGGGAACCTTTGGGCGCCTCCGTTACCCTTTAGGAGGCAACCGCCCCAGTTAAACTACCCATCAGACACTGTCCCTGATCCGGATCACGGACCCAGGTTAGACATCCAGCACGACCAGACTGGTATTTCAACGACGACTCCACCCGAACTGGCGTCCGAGCTTCACAGTCTCCCAGCTATCCTACACAAGCCGAACCGAACACCAATATCAAACTGTAGTAAAGGTCCCGGGGTCTTTCCGTCCTGCTGCGCGAAACGAGCATCTTTACTCGTAGTGCAATTTCACCGGGCCTATGGTTGAGACAGTCGAGAAGTCGTTACGCCATTCGTGCAGGTCGGAACTTACCCGACAAGGAATTTCGCTACCTTAGGATGGTTATAGTTACCACCGCCGTTTACTGGCGCTTAAGTTCTCAGCTTCGCCTGGACGAATCCAAGCTAACCGGTCCCCTTAACGTTCCAGCACCGGGCAGGCGTCAGTCCGTATACATCGCCTTACGGCTTCGCACGGACCTGTGTTTTTAGTAAACAGTCGCTTCTCGCTGGTCTCTGCGGCCACCCCCAGCTCAGAGCGCAAAGCTCATCACCGGATGTGGCCCCCCTTCTCCCGAAGTTACGGGGGCATTTTGCCGAGTTCCTTAACCATAGTTCACCCGAACGCCTCGGTATTCTCTACCTGACCACCTGAGTCGGTTTAGGGTACGGGCCGCCATGAAACTCGCTAGAGGCTTTTCTCGACAGCATAGGATCATCCACTTCACCACAATCGGCTCGGCATCAGGTCTCAGACTACGTGCCAGGCGGATTTGCCTACCTGACGTCCTACACCCTTACCCCGGGACAACCACCGCCCGGGATGGACTACCTTCCTGCGTCACCCCATCACTCACCTACTACCAGCTCGGGTCACCGGCTCCACCACTCCGACCTCGTCCGAAGACTCAGCCGGCGGCTTCACGGGCTTAGCATCACTGGATTCGATGTTTGACGCTTCACAGCGGGTACCGGAATATCAACCGGTTATCCATCGACTACGCCTGTCGGCCTCGCCTTAGGTCCCGACTTACCCTGGGCAGATCAGCTTGACCCAGGAACCCTTAGTCAATCGGCGCACACGTTTCTCACGTGTGAATCGCTACTCATGCCTGCATTCTCACTCGTCAACCGTCCACAACTCGCTTCCGCGGCTGCTTCACCCGGCAGACGACGCTCCCCTACCCATCACAGCACCCGTTGGGGCTATCTGCTGCAATGACACGACTTCGGCGGTACGCTTGAGCCCCGCTACATTGTCGGCGCGGAATCACTAGACCAGTGAGCTATTACGCACTCTTTCAAGGGTGGCTGCTTCTAAGCCAACCTCCTGGTTGTCTGTGCGACTCCACATCCTTTCCCACTTAGCGTACGCTTAGGGGCCTTAGTCGATGCTCTGGGCTGTTTCCCTCTCGACCATGGAGCTTATCCCCCACAGTCTCACTGCCGCGCTCTCACTTACCGGCATTCGGAGTTTGGCTAAGGTCAGTAACCCGGTAGGGCCCATCGCCTATCCAGTGCTCTACCTCCGGCAAGAAACACACGACGCTGCACCTAAATGCATTTCGGGGAGAACCAGCTATCACGGAGTTTGATTGGCCTTTCACCCCTAACCACAGGTCATCCCCCAGGTTTTCAACCCTGGTGGGTTCGGTCCTCCACGAAGTCTTACCTCCGCTTCAACCTGCCCATGGCTAGATCACTCCGCTTCGGGTCTTGAGCATGCTACTGAATCGCCCTGTTCGGACTCGCTTTCGCTACGGCTTCCCCACCCGGGTTAACCTCGCAACACACCGCAAACTCGCAGGCTCATTCTTCAAAAGGCACGCAGTCACGAGAACAAGGCAAGCCTTGTTCCGACGCTCCCACGGCTTGTAGGCACACGGTTTCAGGTACTATTTCACTCCGCTCCCGCGGTACTTTTCACCATTCCCTCACGGTACTATCCGCTATCGGTCACCAGGGAATATTTAGGCTTAGCGGGTGGTCCCGCCAGATTCACACGGGATTTCTCGGGCCCCGTGCTACTTGGGTGTCTCTCAAACGAGCCGCTGACGTTTCGACTACGGGGGTCTTACCCTCTACGCCGGACCTTTCGCATGTCCTTCGCCTACATCAACGGTTTCTGACTCGTCTCATGGCCGGCAGACCATGAAAGAGAGATCCCACAACCCCGTATGCGCAACCCCTGCCGGGTCTCACACGCATACGGTTTGGCCTCATCCGGTTTCGCTCGCCACTACTCCCGGAATCACGGTTGTTTTCTCTTCCTGCGGGTACTGAGATGTTTCACTTCCCCGCGTTCCCTCCACTTGCCCTATGTGTTCAGGCAAGGGTGACAGCCCATGACGACTGCCGGGTTTCCCCATTCGGACACCCCCGGATCAAAGCCTGGTTGACGACTCCCCGGGGCCTATCGTGGCCTCCCACGTCCTTCATCGGTTCCTGGTGCCAAGGCATCCACCGTGCGCCCTTAAAAACTTGGCCACAGATGCTCGCGTCCACTGTGCAGTTCTCAAACAACGACCAACCACCCATCACCCCGAACATGACGCTCGAGTGCACTGGGGCCGGCACTGAAGGCGACCTTGCGGCCGAACCCTCAGACACCCAACAGCGTGCCCGGCCAACTCCCGTCCGGAGATCATGCGTTCCACGCTCTTGCGAGCAGTACTAGCAGCCTCCGGCCCAGAACCTGGCCGAGTAGTCAACGTTCCACCCATGAGCAACCAGCATCAGACGTTCGCCGATGTACTGGCCTCTGACCAACCGAAGTTGGTAAGAAGTGCTCCTTAGAAAGGAGGTGATCCAGCCGCACCTTCCGGTACGGCTACCTTGTTACGACTTCGTCCCAATCGCCAGTCCCACCTTCGACAGCTCCCTCCCACAAGGGGTTGGGCCACCGGCTTCGGGTGTTACCGACTTTCGTGACGTGACGGGCGGTGTGTACAAGGCCCGGGAACGTATTCACCGCAGCAATGCTGATCTGCGATTACTAGCGACTCCGACTTCATGGGGTCGAGTTGCAGACCCCAATCCGAACTGAGACCGGCTTTTTGAGATTCGCTCCACCTCGCGGTATCGCAGCTCATTGTACCGGCCATTGTAGCACGTGTGCAGCCCAAGACATAAGGGGCATGATGACTTGACGTCGTCCCCACCTTCCTCCGAGTTGACCCCGGCGGTCTCCCGTGAGTCCCCAACACCCCGAAGGGCTTGCTGGCAACACGGGACAAGGGTTGCGCTCGTTGCGGGACTTAACCCAACATCTCACGACACGAGCTGACGACAGCCATGCACCACCTGTACACCGACCACAAGGGGGCGCCCATCTCTGGACGTTTCCGGTGTATGTCAAGCCTTGGTAAGGTTCTTCGCGTTGCGTCGAATTAAGCCACATGCTCCGCCGCTTGTGCGGGCCCCCGTCAATTCCTTTGAGTTTTAGCCTTGCGGCCGTACTCCCCAGGCGGGGCACTTAATGCGTTAGCTGCGGCACGGACGACGTGGAATGTCGCCCACACCTAGTGCCCACCGTTTACGGCGTGGACTACCAGGGTATCTAATCCTGTTCGCTCCCCACGCTTTCGCTCCTCAGCGTCAGTATCGGCCCAGAGATCCGCCTTCGCCACCGGTGTTCCTCCTGATATCTGCGCATTTCACCGCTACACCAGGAATTCCGATCTCCCCTACCGAACTCTAGCCTGCCCGTATCGACTGCAGACCCGGGGTTAAGCCCCGGGCTTTCACAACCGACGTGACAAGCCGCCTACGAGCTCTTTACGCCCAATAATTCCGGACAACGCTCGCGCCCTACGTATTACCGCGGCTGCTGGCACGTAGTTAGCCGGCGCTTCTTCTGCAGGTACCGTCACTTTCGCTTCTTCCCTGCTGAAAGAGGTTTACAACCCGAAGGCCGTCATCCCTCACGCGGCGTCGCTGCATCAGGCTTTCGCCCATTGTGCAATATTCCCCACTGCTGCCTCCCGTAGGAGTCTGGGCCGTGTCTCAGTCCCAGTGTGGCCGGTCGCCCTCTCAGGCCGGCTACCCGTCGTCGCCTTGGTGAGCCATTACCTCACCAACAAGCTGATAGGCCGCGGGCTCATCCTGCACCGCTGGAGCTTTCGAACCGCTTGGATGCCCAAGCGGGTCAGTATCCGGTATTAGACCCCGTTTCCAGGGCTTGTCCCAGAGTGCAGGGCAGATTGCCCACGTGTTACTCACCCGTTCGCCACTAATCCCCACCGAAGTGGTTCATCGTTCGACTTGCATGTGTTAAGCACGCCGCCAGCGTTCGTCCTGAGCCAGGATCAAACTCTCCGTGAATGTTTACCCGTGATCGGGTGCACACATCACGAGAGCGGAACATCGGGAGGAATAGTCCCGACGTTCACAGCGTCCTCGCTGTGTTTTCTTCAAAGGAACCTCGACCATCCGAAACCGGATGGACGGGGTATCAACATATCTGGCGTTGACTTTTGGCACGCTGTTGAGTTCTCAAGGAACGGACGCTTCCTTTGTACTCACCCTCTCGGGCTTTCCTCCGGGCGCTTCCCTTCGGTCTTGCGTTTCCGACTCTATCAGATCTTTCCGATCCGATTTCCTCGGTGCTTTCCAGGTCGACGCTTTCGCGCTTTCCTTTCCGGCGGATCCGACTTTATCAGAAGTTTCGAGGCGGATTGACCGGCCTTGATTTCCGATTTATCGGGGGTGCTTCCGCGGGATCTGCGTCCCGGCGGGAAGCCAGTAGATGTTCACCGTCGCCCTCAGGGTCAGACCCCATCTCCAGGCAACTGTTCTAATCTACCTCCCCACCGCCACCGCGTCAACGGCTCCTGTGGGGCGAAGAGGAGACTAGCAGCTCACCGGGGCCGGTCGCACATCAGGCGGCCGTGGGCACGTCGGCGCTTCGCTCGGACGCCTCCAGATCCCCGGTGGCGCCGGCCCGGGCGGCGCGTCCGCCCAGGACGTAGACGTACGCCAGGAAGGCCAGCTCCGCGACGACGCCGATAGTGATCCGGGCCCAGGTGGGCAGGCCCGACGGGGTGACGAAGCCTTCGATGGCGCCGGAGACGAACAGGACGAGGGCGAGACCGATCGCCATGGCGAGGGCGGCCCGGCCCTCCTCGGCGAGTGCGGTGCGGCGGGTGCGTGGCCCCGGGTCGATGACGGTCCAGCCGAGTCGCAGTCCCGTGCCGGCGGCGACGAAGACCGCGGTGAGCTCCAGCAGGCCGTGCGGGAGGACCAGCCCGAGGAAGGTGTCCAGGCGTCCGGCGGACGACATCAGACCGAAGCCGACGCCCAGGTTGAGCATGTTCTGGAAGAGGATCCACAGGACCGGCAGGCCGAGGAAGACCCCGAGGATGAGGCACAGGGCGGCGGCCCACGCGTTGTTCGTCCACACCTGGGCGGCGAACGAGGTCGCCGGGTTGCTCGAGTAGTACGTCTCGTACTGGCCGCCAGGACGGGTCATCTCGCGCAGCTCCGCGGGCGCCGCTATGGAGGCCTGGACCTCGGGGTGGGTGCCTATCCACCAGCCGAGCAGCGCGGCCACGGCCGTGGAGATCAGCGCCGTCGGCACCCACCAGTGACGCGCGCGGTAGACGGCCGCGGGGAAGCCGTGGGCCAGAAACCGCGTGACGTCGCGCCAGGACGCCCGGCGGGTGCCCGTCACCGCGCTCCGCGCGCGGGCGACCAGCTGGGTGAGCCGGCCGGTGAGCTGGGGGTCGGGGGCGGCCGACTGGATCAGTGAGAGGTGGGTCGCGGCGCGCTGGTAGAGGGTGACGAGTTCGTCGGCCTCCGCGCCGGTGAGCCGGCGGCGTCTCCCGAGCAGGGCGTCGAGGCGGTCCCACTCCGCACGATGGGCGGAGACGAAGACGTCGAGGTCCATCGGTGTGCCTGCTCCTCGGCTGTTCGTCGGCGGGTGCGCTGTCCGGCTGCTCGTACTGCGGTGCGATGTGCCCTCAGCTTGGCAGACTGGCGGTGTTCGGGGCAGACCCAGGGAAGGGCGGCGGGCGTGAGTGAGCTGGTGACGGGCGAGGCGGTGGCGTTGGAACTGCGCCCCGCGAAGCTGCCCAGCAGGGGGCTGGCCGTGCTGCTTGACCTGGCGGCGGCCGTGACCGTCTACATCCTGGTGACCCTCGGTCTGGTGGCGGCGACCGCCTCGCTGGACGAGGCGGCGCGGACGGCGGTGTCCATCGCGACGTTCGTCCTGGTGCTGGTGGGCGGGCCGATCCTGGTGGAGACGCTGACCCACGGGCGGTCGCTCGGGAAGCTGGCGTGCGGGCTGCGGGTGGTACGGGACGACGGCGGACCGATCCGGTTCCGGCACGCGCTGGTCCGGGGGCTGCTCGGGGTGATCGAGATCCTGATGACGTTCGGCGTCGTGGCCTGCGTCGCCTCCCTTGTGTCGGCGCGCGGCCGGCGGCTGGGGGACGTGTTCGCGGGGACGCTGGTCGTGCGGGAGCGGGTGCCGGCCGGCGGGCAGGGCGGTTTCGTGCCGCCGCCTCCGCCGTGGCTGGCGGGACGTTTCTCCGGGCTCGATCTGTCGGCGGTGCCCGACGGTCTGTGGCTCGCCGTCCGTCAGTACCTGACGCGGATGCGGCAGCTCGATCCGCAGGTCGGCTGGTCGATGGCGGAGCGGCTGGCGTCGGACGTGGCCGGGCGCACCGGGGCGCCGGTGCCTCCGGGGGTGCCGCCCGCGATGTATCTGGCGGCGGTGCTGCAGGAACGGCAGGCGCGGGAGGCGCAGCGGACGTTCGGCGGTGGAGGCGCCCCGGCTGCTCCCGCTCCCAGCGGTGCGGGTGGTCCGGTGCTTGCGCCGCCCGCCGGTCCCGCCGCCGTGCCTCCGGCGGCACCGCCGGTGGTTCCCCCGGTCGCGCCGCTCGTGCCGCCCGCGGGCAGCGAGGCCGCCGGGAACGCGGGACCGAGCGGTGGCGCGTCCGCCGAGCGGCCCGCGACGGGCTTCGTCCCGCCCGCGTGACCGCCGGAGCGGCGCTGCCTCAGCCGAGGTCGGACGGCGGCGAGTCCAGGTCCTCCAGCTCGACGCCGGGCGCGGACAGGACGACGTCGCCGGCCAGGTGCACGGTGTGCTGTTCGCCCGTGTCCAGGGCCGTGACCTGGTACGCGTCCACGATCAGGGGCCCGTTGTCAGTGGTGTGTGTTTCTCTGTCGACCAGCGCCCAGGACTGGTCCACGGTGCGGGGGGCGAGGACCGGGTCGGTAAAGGCGACGAGGCGTACGCGGGTGGCCGCGGCGGAGGGGGTGAGGCGCAGGAGACGGGCGGTGGCGACGAGGAAGGCCGGGGACGAGCCGGTGAAGGCGTGGGCGCGCACATTGCCTTCGGTGGCGTGGGTCCCGGTGGGGTCGGTGCGGACCCAGGTGACGCCGTCGAGGGCGGCGCCGCGGACCTGCCAGCTCGCGGCGTGCAATTCAAGGCGGAGGGGGCGGCCGAGGGCGTCAAGGGTGAGATCGACCGAGCCCAGGTGATCGCCGTCGGGGGCGGTGAGCTGGGAGACGTAGCGCCAGCCGGAGGGGCCGGGGGCGCACTGGAAGTGTTCGTCCGCGAGGGGGGTGTGATCGTGCGGATCGTGGAGCGCATAGCGGCCGCGGGGCATGGGGGTCCTGGGTCGTGAGGGCTGGGCCGGTCGCCGGTCCGACAACGGGGCAGGCCCCCGGCACGGGGGTGCGGGGGCCTGCCTCGGGGCTCGGGCTCGGTGAGGAGCGGCCGGCTCAGTAGCGGTAGTGGTCGGACTTGTACGGGCCTTCGACCTTCACGCCGATGTACTCGGCCTGGTCCGGGCGCAGGGTGGTGAGCTTGACGCCGAGTGCGTCCAGGTGGAGGCGGGCGACCTTCTCGTCGAGGTGCTTGGGCAGCACGTAGACGCCGGTGGGGTACTCGTCGGGCTTGGTGAACAGCTCGATCTGGGCCAGGGTCTGGTCCGCGAAGGAGTTGGACATCACGAACGACGGGTGGCCGGTGGCGTTGCCCAGGTTCAGCAGGCGGCCCTCGGACAGGACGATGATCTTCTTGCCGTCGGGGAAGGTCCAGGTGTGGACCTGCGGCTTGATCTCGTCCTTGACGATGCCCGGGACCTTCGCGAGGCCGGCCATGTCGATCTCGTTGTCGAAGTGGCCGATGTTCCCGACGATCGCCTGGTGCTTCATCCTGGCCATGTCGCCGGCCATGATGATGTCCTTGTTGCCGGTCGTGGTGATGAAGATGTCGGCCGTCTCGACGACCTCGTCGAGCGTGGTGACCTGGTAGCCGTCCATCGCGGCCTGCAGCGCGCAGATCGGGTCGATCTCCGTGACGATCACCCGGGCGCCCTGGCCGCGCAGCGACTCCGCACAGCCCTTGCCCACATCCCCGTACCCGCAGACCACGGCGGTCTTGCCGCCGATCAGCGTGTCCGTGGCGCGGTTGATGCCGTCGACCAGGGAGTGCCGGCAGCCGTACTTGTTGTCGAACTTCGACTTCGTCACGGCGTCGTTCACGTTGATCGCCGGGAACAGCAGCGTGCCCTCACGCTGCATCTCGTACAGACGGTGCACACCCGTCGTGGTCTCCTCCGTCACCCCGCGGATCTCGGAGGACAGCTGGGTCCACTTCTGCGGGTTCTCGGCGAGGGTGCGGTTGAGGAGCTCCAGGATGACCCGGTGCTCGTCGGACTCGGCGGTGTCCGGGGAGGGCGCCTTGCCGTCCTTCTCGTACTCCACGCCCTTGTGGACCAGGAGCGTGGCGTCGCCGCCGTCGTCGAGGATCATGTTGGGGCCGCCGGTGGGGCTGTCCGGCCAGGTCAGCGCCTGCTCGGTGCACCACCAGTACTCGTCGAGCGTCTCGCCCTTCCAGGCGAAGACGGGGACGCCCTGCGGGTTGTCGGGCGTGCCGTTCGGACCGACGGCGATGGCGGCCGCGGCGTGGTCCTGGGTGGAGAAGATGTTGCAGGACGCCCAGCGGACCCGCGCGCCGAGCGCGACCAGGGTCTCGATGAGGACGGCGGTCTGCACGGTCATGTGCAGGGAGCCGGTGATCCGGGCGCCGGCCAGCGGCTGGGCGTCGGCGTACTCCTTGCGGATCGCCATCAGGCCGGGCATCTCGTGCTCGGCGAGGGTGATCTCCTTGCGGCCGAACTCGGCCAGGGAGAGATCGGCGACCTTGAAGTCCTGTCGGTTGTCGACAGTCGTCATTACGGGCTGCTCCTCGGGTTGGGTCGAGGTGGGTACGGCTGGTCTGCGCGGCGGCGGACACAGGGGTGCCCGAGGAGGACACAGGCATGCCCGCGTACGCGCAGCGCAGTCCGTCGGAGGCCCTCTCTCCCTCGGCCGGCCCCCGGTGGGACCGCCCGACCGCCATCAGCAGCGACGTCTGGCTCCGTCCCAAGCTACACCGACCCGCCCGGCGGTCCCCAGTCCGGCCGCGAACACATCAGGCCGTTCTGGGGCCGCGGTGCGGTCCCGGAACGGCCTGACGGCGTCGCTCGGGGAGGGTCAGTGCCCTGCGTCCGGCTGGGTGGGGCCGCCGGGCGCGGCCTCGGGGTCGGGGCCCTTGGCGGCCTCGGCCTCGCTGTAGATGTCGGGCTCGAGGTAGATCACCCGGGCGATCGGCACGGCGTCGCGGATGCGGGCCTCGGCGGCGTCGATGGCGGCGGCGATCTCCGCGGCGGTCTCGTCGTGCCGGACGGCGATCTTGGCGGCGACCAGCAGCTCCTCCGGGCCGAGGTGGAGGGTGCGCATGTGGATGATGCGGGTGACGGTGTCGCCGTCGACGACGGCGGCCTCGATCTTGCGGGTCTCCTCGACGCCCGCGGCCTCGCCCAGCAGCAACGACTTGGTCTCGGCGGCGAGCACCAGGGCGATCAGGATGAGCAGGATGCCGATGCAGAGGGTGCCGATGCCGTCCCAGACGCTGTCGCCGGTGGCCAGGGCCATGCCGACACCGCCGAGGGCGAGGATCAGGCCGACGAGCGCGCCGAGGTCCTCAAGCAGGACGACAGGCAGCTCGGGCGCCTTGGCGTGACGGACGAACTCCTTCCAGGAGCGGTGCCCGCGCAGGGTGTTGGACTCCTTGATGGCGGTACGGAAGGAGAAGCTCTCGGCGATGATCGCGAAGACCAGGACGCCGACCGGCCAGTACCAGTGCTCCAGCTCGTGCGGGTGCTTGATCTTCTCGTAGCCCTCGTAGAGGGCGAACATGCCGCCGACCGAGAAGAGCACGATGGAGACGAGGAAGGCGTAGATGTAGCGCTCGCGGCCGTAGCCGAAGGGGTGCTCCGGGGTGGCCTTGCGCTGGGCCTTCTTGCCGCCGACGAGCAGCAGCGCCTGGTTGCCGGAGTCGGCGACCGAGTGCACGGACTCGGCGAGCATCGACGAGGACCCGCTGAAGAGGAACGCCACGAACTTCGCTACCGCGATCGCGAGGTTGGCGGCGAGTGCCGCCACGATCGCCTTGGTGCCGCCTGACGCGCTCATGTGTTCGCGTTGTCCTTTCGTACGCCGTGGGGTCCGGGCAGGCGTGTGCGCCTGCCGCCGGGCCGTTGCCCGTGCTGTGACGGTGGGCCATTGTTGCAGCCCCGCCCGGCGACGGCGCGTCAGGTCCTCGTCATGGCCCGCTCAGAGGACGACGGTGGCCCGGAAGACCGTTCCGGTACCCGAGACCTCGGCCTTCTCACCCGCGGGGACGAACACGGACTGTCCGGGCGTCAGGTCGTGCTCGCCCGCGCGGACGGCGCCCGCGGTGCACAGCAGGATCTGCGGGGCGTCCAGGGTGAGGTCGTGGGCGGGGGCGCTTTCGGGGAGGACGTAGCGGGAGAGCCGGAACTCGTCGGTGGGGGTCTCGTAGACCTCCTCGTCGTCCGAGCCGGCCTCCGGGCGGAGCACGGCGGGGTCGGCGGCCTCGAAGCGGACGATGCGCAGCAGTTCGGGGACGTCGACGTGCTTGGGGGTGAGGCCGCAGCGCAGGACGTTGTCGGAGTTGGCCATGATCTCGACGCCGAGGCCGTCGAGGTAGGCGTGCGGGACGCCGGCGCCGAGGTAGAGGGCCTCGCCGGGCTGAAGCCGGACGTGGTTGAGGAGCATCGCGGCGATGACGCCGGGGTCGCCCGGGTAGTGGTGGGCGATGCCGGCGTAGGGGGCGTAGTCGCCGCCGAGGCGGTCGCAGGCGGCGGCCGTCTCCGTGACGGTGTGGGCCGTCTCGTCTGGGTCGGCGGTGAGCACGGCGGTGAGCACCTCGCGCAGCGCCGCCTCCTCGGGGTGGGCGTGCAGCAGGTCGACGTACGGCTTGAGGGAGTCCACGCCGAGGCCGTCGAGGAGTTCGGCGGCGCGCAGCGGGTCGCGGAAGCCGCACAGGCCGTCGAACTCGGTGAGGGCGCAGATCAGTTCGGGCTTGTGGTTGGCGTCCTTGTAGGTGCGGTGCGGGGCGGTGACGGGGACGCCGCGGCGCTCCTCGTCCTCGTAGCCCGCCTGCGCCTGGGCCCGGTCGGGATGGACCTGGAGGGACAGCGGGGAGCCGGCGGCGAGAAGCTTGAGCAGGAACGGCAGGCGGGGCCCGAACTTGGCGACCGCGGCGGCGCCGAGTTCGCGCTCCGGGTCGGCGTCGATGACCTCGGCGAGTGTGCCCCGGCCGGTGCGCGAGGGCGCGCCGGGGTGGGCGCCCATCCACATCTCCGCCTGCGGTTCGCCGGTCGGTTCGGCGCCGAGCAGCCGCGGGATGGCGGTGGTGGAGCCCCAGGCGTAGGGGCGGACGGTGTTGTCGAGGCGGTCCATGAGGCTCTTCGCGTTCCTTCTGCCGTTCTCGTGCCTGCGCGCCGGGCCGGGCGCCCCGCGCAGGTCAGGGGGGATGGAGCATCATCGGGGTGCCGAGGCGAGCGCCAGGTAAACGGCGGCGAAATCGGTGACGGCGATCAGTTCCGCGAGGGTCTCCAGTTCGCCGCCCTCCTCGGGTTCCAGCTCGCTGATCGGCGTGTCGTGGGTGAGGGCCAGCTCGCGGGCGGCGGGGGCGGCGGTGAGGCCGCCGAGGGGCCGGTCGCGGAGCAGCACCACGCGCGCGTGCAGGGCGGGCGCCTCCTCCACGCGGTCGCGGAAGAAGTCGTCCGGGTCGGCGCTGGCGGCGAGCGGTCCTGCGAGCAGGGCGCTGTGCGCGGCGAGGGCCTCGGGCAGTTCGGCGACGACGGCGGGGGTGCCGGACAGTTCGGCGAGCGCGGCGGCGAAGCGCCGGCCCGCCGGTCCGGCCGAGACTCCCTCCGTCCAGACGATGGGCAGCGCGTCGGCGAGTTCGGCGGCGAGGGTCTTGGCCCCGTTGCTGTACGTGGCGACGGCGGGCCCGCAGCGTTCGGCGACGGCGTCGAGGCGGTCGGCGACCTTCTGCAGGGCGTCCGGCGGGGCGGTGAGCAGGCCGGTGCGGTCCAGCAGGGCGAGCAGCGGGGTGAGCAGCGCCCACAGCACGCCGGGCGCGGAGGCGGCGAGGGGTTCGTCGTGGTCGTAGGGCGCGGTGGCCACGGGGACGAACAGGCCGCGGCTGCCGGAGACGGCCTCGGCGAGCGGGGTGCCGGCGGGGGCGACGGCGGCGACGGTGAGGCCGCGGCGGTAGGCCTGCTCGGAGAGCAGGGACAGGCCCGGTTCGGTGCCGTCCGGGGTGGCGATCAGCAGCAGGTCCACGGACCCGGCCCAGCCCGGCAGTTCCCAGCGCAGGGCGCCCGCGGCGGGCGCGACGCCGGTGGGGGCGAGGCGGGTGACGGGGCTGCCGGCGCCGGCCAGGGTGCCGAGCAGGTCGGCGGTCTGGGTGGCGGCGGCGCCGGGCCCTGCGATGAGCACGGCGCGAGGACGGCCGTCGGGCTTCAGGTCGCCCACCCCCGCCTCGGCGGCGTGCCGTGCCGCGGTGCGGACGCGGGCGCCGGCCTCGGCGGCGCCGCGGAGCAGGGCGCGGTGGTCGGCCTCGGCGAGGCCCTCCGGTGAGTCGAGCAGCGATTCGTCGAGCATGGGCGACTGGCTCCGATCGGCGGGGCGTCGGCGGTACGCGGGGGCTCCTGGCGCGCGGCTGCGGCTACTTGGGGCGGCGGGCCTCGTCGACGAGGAGGACGGGGATGCCGTCGCGGACCGGGTAGGCGAGTCCGCAGTCCTGGCCGGTGCAGACCAGCTCGGTGTCCCGCTCCTCGAGGGGGGAGTGGCAGGCCGGGCAGGCCAGGATCTCCAGGAGGCCGGCTTCGAGAGGCATGAGGGTCCCTTCGCTGGTGGATGTGCTGGTCAGGGTACCGCCGGTGGGGGCCGTGCGGCGGGTCCGGGGCGGTCCGCGCGGGGGCCCGCCGCCCCGGTCGCCGGGGGCTCGGCGACTACTGCCTGATCAGGGCGAGGGCCTCGTCGCGGATCCGGATCATGGTGGCCTCGTCCCGGGCCTCGGCGTTCAGCCGCAGCAGCGGTTCGGTGTTGCTGGGGCGGACGTTGAACCACCAGTCGGCGGCGGAGACGGTGAGGCCGTCGAGGTCGTCGAGGGTGACGCCCTCGCGGCCCTCGTAGGCGGCGCGGATCGCGGCGAGGCGGGCGGCCTGGTCGTCGACGGTGGAGTTGATCTCGCCGGAGCCGGCGTAGCGGTCGTACTGGTCGACGAGCGCGGACAGGGTGCCCTGCTGCTCGCCGAGCGCGGCGAGGACGTGCAGGGCGGCCAGCATGCCGGTGTCGGCGTTCCAGAAGTCGCGGAAGTAGTAGTGGGCGGAGTGCTCGCCGCCGAAGATCGCGCCGGTCCTGGCCATCTCCGCCTTGATGAAGGAGTGGCCCACGCGGGTGCGTTCGGGGGTGCCGCCGTTCTCCCGGACGACCTCGGCCACGGACCGGGAGGTGATCAGGTTGTGGATGACGGTGCCCTTGCCGCCGTTGCGCGCGAGTTCGCGGGAGGCGACCAGGGCGGTGATGGCGGAGGGGGAGACCGGTTCGCCGCGCTCGTCGACGACGAAGCAGCGGTCGGCGTCGCCGTCGAAGGCGAGACCGAGGTCGGCGCCCTCCTCGCGGACCCGCTTGCGCAGGTCGACGAGGTTGGCCGGGTCGAGCGGGTTGGCCTCGTGGTTGGGGAAGGTGCCGTCGAGCTCGAAGTACATCGGGACGAGCGTGAGCGGCAGTCCGGCGAGGACGGTCGGGACGGTGTGGCCGCCCATGCCGTTGCCCGCGTCGACGACGGCCTTCAGCGGGCGGATGCCGGTTAGGTCGACGAGCGAGCGCAGGTGGGCCGCGTAGTCCTCGAGGGTGTCGCGGCGGGTGACCGTCCCGGTGGTGGCGGCCGGTTCCGGCGCGCCCGTGTCGCTCCACTTCTCGACGAGGGCGCGGATGTCGGCGAGCCCGGTGTCCTGGCCGACCGGGGCGGCGCCGGCGCGGCACAGCTTGATGCCGTTGTACCGCGCCGGGTTGTGCGAGGCGGTGAACATCGCGCCCGGCAGATCCAGCGCGCCCGAGGCGTAGTAGAGCTGGTCGGTGGAGCACAGGCCGATCTCGGTGACGTCGGCACCTTGGCCGGCCGCGCCACGGGCGAAGGCGGCGGACAGGCCCGGCGACGAGGGGCGCATGTCGTGGCCGGTGACGACGGCGGTCGCGGCGGTCACCCGGACGAAAGCGGCCCCGAAGAGCTCGGCGAGCGCCTCGTCCCACTGGTCGGGGACGACCCCGCGCACGTCGTACGCCTTCACGATCTGCGAGAGATCAGCAGCCACGGCCAGCCCTTCCGGAAGTCCTGTCGGTCACCACAAACTACCCGTAGCGTCCGGCATGACCGTCGCGGAGGTTCACGGCAGCATCCAGCCGAGCACCGCCGTGCTCTGGCCCACCACGATCAGGCACATCACGAGCAGCAGGCCGAGGCTCCAGGGCAGCACCTTGCGCAGCAGGTCGCCCTCGCGGCCGGCGAGTCCTACGGCCGCGCAGGCGATGGTGAGGTTCTGCGGCGAGATCATCTTGCCGAGGACGCCGCCGGAGCTGTTGGCGGCGGCGAGCAGTTCGGGCGAGAGGCCGGACTGCTGGGCGGCGGTGACCTGGAGCGCGCCGAAGAGGGCGTTGGCGGAGGTGTCGGAGCCGGACACGGCGACGCCGAACCAGCCGAGCACCGGGGACAGGAAGGCGAGGCCCGCCCCGGCGGCCGCCACGAAGTGACCGATGGTGGCGGCCTGTCCGGAGAGGTTCATGACGTAGGCGAGAGCGAGCACGCTGACCACGGTGAGCAGGGCGAACCGCAGTTCGCGCACGGTCTCCAGCCACTCCTTGACCGCCACCCGCGCGTGGACGCCGAGGACCGCCGCGGTGGCGATCCCGGCGAACAGCACGAGCGTCCCGCCGGTGGAGACGAGCGGCAGGCTGAACATGTTGCCGCCGACGGGCTCCCCGTCGGGGCCCGCGACGTCCAGCAGCGGCCAGTTCCAGGTCTGCGTGGCCCCGGCGAGCCGGTCCTTGACGGCCGGGATCTGCGCGACGGCGAAGATCGCGACGATCAGCGCGTAGGGGGCGTACGCCCGCACGACCTCGCCGCGCGGGTCCTCGGCGTCCAGTTCCTCGCTGCGGGTGCCGGTGAGGACGGAGGACCGTACGGACTCGGCGGCGGGCACGCGCGCGTGCGGCACGGCCATCAGGGCGCCCGCTCCGGCGAGCGCGGCGCCGATGTCGGCGAGCTGGGCGGAGACGTAGTTGGAGGCGGCGAACTGCGCCACGGCGAAGGCGACACCGCACACCAGGGCCGGGACCCAGGTCTCGCGCAGTCCGCGCCGGCCGTCGACCAGCCACACCAGCACGAGCGGCACCACGAGGGCCAGCAGCGGGGTCTGGCGGCCGACGACGGACGCCACGGAGTCCAGCGGCAGCCCGGTGACCTGGGCGAGCGTGACGACGGGCGTGCCCATCGCGCCGAACGCCACCGGCGCGGTGTTGGCGACCAGCGCGACCACGGCGGCGCGTACGGGGTCGAAGCCGAGGGCGACCAGCATCACGGCGGAGATCGCGACGGGGGCGCCGAACCCGGCCAGGGCCTCCAGCAGGGCGCCGAAGCAGAACGCGACGACGAGCGCCTGGATGCGGGGGTCGTCGGAGAGCCGGCCGAAGGAGCGGCGCAGGATGTCGAAGTGGCGGGTGCGGACCGTCATCCGGTAGATCCACAAGGCGTTGACGACGATCCACATGATGGGGAAGAGTCCGAAGACGGCGCCCTGGGCGCCGCTGGAGAGCGTCTGGTCCAGGGGCATCCCGTACGCCAGCCAGGCCACCGCGACGGACGCCGCCAGGCCGATCAGGCCCGCGAGGTGCGCCTTCATCCGGACGCCGCCGAGCAGCACCAGCACGATCAGCAGCGGCAGGGCCGCCACGAGGGCGGAGAGGCCGAGCGATCCGGCGACGGGTTCCAGTTCCTGGATGTACACGAGCGCCTCCCGGATTCCGCCATGCGAAAGCGATTTCTCGCTGGGTCACCGGAATGGTCGTGTCCGCGCCAAGCGGGCGTCAATGGAGGTGCGGTGAAGGGATGCGACGAGGCGACCGGGCGCGCGGCCTCAGTTGTCCGGGGAGCGCAGAACCCGCAGGTGGCCGCGACGGGCGACCTCCATCGGGTCGGCACCGCGCGCCCCGCCGCCGGCTCCGGCCGCCCGCTCCTGGGGGCGGGCCGCCTCGCGCACGGCATTGGCGAGCGCTTCCAGGTCGTCCCCGCTGGGCTGCGCCGGGGCGGACCCGTCGAGCAGGCGGACGACCTCCCAGCCACGCGGCGCGGTGAGGCGCTCGGAGTGCTCGGCGCACAGGTCGTAACAGTGGGGTTCGGCGTAGGTGGCGAGCGGGCCGAGGACCGCGGTCGAGTCGGCGTAGACGTACGTCAGCGTCGCGACGGCGGGACGGCCGCAGGCGGTGCGCGAACAGCGACGTACAGGGCTCACGACGTTGGACGGTACCGCACTCTTGAGCGGGCCGCGACGACTCTCCACCAGGTCACTCCCCCGTGTCGAAGTGTGAAACGCCCCACATACCCCAGGAAGCACACCTCTGTGACCAGGCGGTACGCCGGAACGGCGGCTTTCGGCCGGTTCTGATTTCGGTCACCAGTCGGCATAAACACCGTCAAATGCCTTGAGGCGATCGGTCCAGGAGAGATACGGAATCGAGCCCAAGCTTGGCTGGAATGGTCAGGTTGTGACATGGCGCGCGGGTCGGCCGGAACGCGCGTGGGCGTGGGGGCGGCACGGCGGCACGACGACTACCCTTCGCAGTGATGGACAGCCCCGTGACTCCTCGCTCCGCAGGCCCCGGGCCCCGACGCCGTGACCGCCACGGCCGGGGCATGCGCGGCCCGATCGCACCACCCCAGGTGCCGCTGGCCGCCAGCCGTGCGGAGACGTTCGCGGACCTGGTGCAGGACTCGGTGGAGCGGCTGGAGCGGCGCTGGCCGCAGCTCGCCGACATCGATTTCCTGGTGCTGGACGTCCCCCGGCTGGACGGCGCGGCCGGACCCGGCTGGGACGAGACGGTCCCGCTGGGCGGGACGGTGACGGCGCGCGACGGCCGCCCCGCGCGCGTGGTGATCTACCGGCGGCCGGTCGAGATCCGCTCCAAGGGGCGCGACGAGCGGGCGGCGCTGGTCCACGAGATCGTGGTCGAACAGGTCGCCGACCTGCTGGGACTCACCCCCGAGACGGTCGACCCCCGGTACGGGGAGGACTGAGGTACCGGGGGCGCGCTGGGCTTCCGCGACTACCGCTGGAGCACGGACAGGTTCTCGGACGCGTCCGGCACCGCCACCATGCCCCGGTCGTCCGGGAGGGGCTGCACCGTGAAGAACGGGACGCCGCCCTCCGTCGAGGCCAGGGTGCGCGAGGCGTAGACGGGGCCGCCGGCCCGCGTCTCCACCGTCAGCGCGTAGCTGCCCTTCAGCCCCGCGGGCACGGGCGCCTCGATGTCCTGCGTCGTGCCGGACTTGATGCTGTACGTCTTCGTCTGCGGCGTGCCGCCCTTGGTGCCCGCGGAGGCCGTCACCTTGATCTCGGCGTCGCCCTCGGGCGCGGTGACCGAGAGGGTGGTGCCCTCGGCGGTGTTGTCCAGCGCCGTCGCCCGCGTCTCGACCGGGCGGGCCGCCGGGATGAACGCCGACTCCTGCTTGCCCCCCTCGCCGCGCAGCACCCGCACCGCCGCCACCACCGGCACGGAGCCGTCCGGCGCCGTCAGCACCAGGGAGCCCGCCTCGCCGCGGGTGAGGTCGCCCAGGTCGAAGGCCGCGGTCATACCGCCCTTGACGTGCAGCGTCTCGTTGCCTGCCGGGGTGATCAGGCCGGACGGGGAGGCCAGCCGCACCTTGAGGTCGACGTCGGCGTCCCCGGGCGTGAACGCGACCAGGCGCACGGCCGTGGCGTCCTTCGGGATGCCGGGCAGGACCAGGCGGCCCGACGGGTCGGCCGACGCGGGCAGCCAGTCGCCGCCCGTCTCGTCGTCCAGGGCCTGCACGGCGGCGCCGACCCGGCCGCTGCGCACCACCACGTGCACGGTGACGTCGGTCTGCTTCTCGGCGGTGAGCGTGGACAGCAGCACCGGCTCGGCGGAGCGGGGCTTGACCGTGATGCCCTCACCCACCGTCGTCTCGAGCTCCCCGTCCTTGCCGTAGAGCTCGATGTCGACCACGGCCGCGGAGTCGTCCGGGTTGGTCAGGTGGATGTAGTCGGTGCGGCTGTCGTCGGTGCTGGCGCCGGGGAACCAGAACTGCGTGTCGGCGGCGGAGCAGGCGACGCCCTGGAGCCCGCGGCCGGTGCCCGCGGCGACCTCGGTGGTCTGCTGCGCGGTCCAGCCGGACGCGAAGCGGCCGTCGGCGGTGCCGACGAGGGCCGGGGCGTCGGCGCCGTCGGCCTCGGCGGTCACCGGCTTGCCGGGCTCCTGGAGCTGGAGGACGGGCTTGCCGGCCGTGTCGTCCTTCGCGGCGTCCTTCTCGCCCTTCTCGTCCCCCTCGTCCTTCTCGTCGGCGGCGCCGTTCTCGCCGTCCTTCCCGTCCTCGCTCGTGCCGTCGTCGTCCGGGGCCGACTGCTGCGCGGCCGCCCGGAGCACGGCCGTGCCCTTGTCGTCCGCGCCCTCCGTGACCGGGGCGAACGAGGTGTACGTCGTCTCGGCCAGGTCGGAGGTGCTGGGCCGAGGGCACAGCAGGCCGGTGCGCTCCACGGGCAGGGTGGCCGCCGCTCCGGTCCGCTGCTCGGCGGACCCGGGGTCCGGGGCCGAGACTGCGGCGAAGCCGGTGACGGCGGCGAGCGCGGTGGCGCCCGCGATCAGGGACAGGGTGGTGCGGTTCACTGCTGGCTCCCGTCAGGACGCTCGTTGCCCGTGCCGTGGGGGTCGTACGGGGTGTCGTAGCCCGGCGGGTACGTCGTCCCGTCGTAGCCCTGCGGGTACGTCTGGTCGTAGCCCTGCTGCGGGGCGCCGTAGCCGTACGGGTCGTACGCGCCGTCCTGCTGCGGGTAGCCCTCCGCCGGGTACTGCTGTCCGCCGTAGGCGCCGTCCGGGTACTGCTGGTACGGGGCGGCCGCGTAGGCGTTCTCGTCGTAGCCCGCGTTCTGGTACTGGCCCTGGTCCCAGTCGCCGTAGCCGGCCTGGTGCGGGACCGGTGCCGGGTGGTGCTCCGGCGGGGCGGGCGTGCCGGCTTCGGCGTCCGTGCCGTACGGGTCCGGGCCGCCCGCGTCCGTGTCGTCCGCGTCGCCCTCCGCCCCGTCGGCAGGCGACGCGGCGGCGGCCTCCGCCTCGGCCTGGGCGCGCAGCCGGCGGGCGCGGCGGCCCTCACCGGCCATGGCCTCGGCCGGGACGGGCTCCTCCTCGGGCAGGTCGTCGTCGACGTCACGGCGGCGGCCGGGCAGCGCCATGACGAGGAGGACGACGGCGAGCAGGCCCTGCGTCCACATCCACAGGGTGTGGGTGAGCGGCTCGTCGTAGGTGACGTCCAGGGCGCCGCCGGAGGCGGGCAGTTCGAAGCCCTGGGCCCAGCCGTCGACCGTGGTGGGGGTGAGCGGCTTGCCGTCGAGGGTGGCGGTCCAGCCCTCCGCGGCGGAGTCGGCCAGGCGCAGGACGCGGCCCTCCGCGCCGTCCTCGATCTCGGTGTGGATCTCGACCGGTCCCGCGGCCACGGGCTCCGGGTCGCCCCCGCCCTCGGCGGGCACGACGGCCGCGCGGGCGACCTGCCGGTCCACCCGCCACAGCGCTCCGCCCGCCTGCTGGCTGAGCCGGCTCAGGCCGGGCGTGGCGTCCAGCACCCGGGTGACCTCGCGCGGGGCGCCCTGGTGCACCAGGACGTAGCGGACGGCGAAGCCGCCGAGCTGGTCGGCCTGGTCGGCGCCGGAGCCGGCGACGAGGTTGGCGACGACCTTGTCGAGCAGTTCGTTCTCGCCGTCCTGGGCGGCGATCTCCGCGTCGCCCATGCGGGCTCCGGAGCCGCGCACCAGGACGTAGTCGACGCGGTCGGCGGAGTCGGTGTCGAGGACCAGGGTGCGGGCCTGGTCGCGGGTGGCGCTCTCCTCGGCGACGAACGCCGGCACCTGCACCGGGTCGCGCCGCTCGACAGGACCGTCGGCGCCACGGACCATCCAGCCGACGGCGAGCACCAGCGGGCCGACGGCGCAGGCCAGGGCGATCAGCGCGGCGACCGGCTGGCGCCAGCCGAAGCTCTGCTCGGCGACGCGCGCGCGGGCGCCGTCGGCGCCGAGCGTGCCGGCGGCCAGCAGGGCGATGCCGTAGACGAGGGTGGCGGGGCCCGCCCAGGCGGAGCCGTTGGACAGGGCCGCGAAGACGAGGCCCACCAGGGCGGCCGTCCACGCCGTGAGGATCGCCGTGCGGCGCTCGGCACGCAGCAGGGCGGCCAGCGCGGCGAGGACCAGGCCGATCAGCAGCAGCCCGCCGCTCGTGCCGGGCCCGCCGGGGCTCGCGCCGAGCAGGTCGAGCGCGGACGCGGCCGACGGCCCGTACGGCAGTCCGGCCTCCTGGAAGAAGCCGAACGGCAGCAGGGACAGCGACCACGGGGCGAGCACCAGCAGGGGGCTGCCGAACTGGGCCAGGAAGCGCGGGCCGTAGGTCTTCAGGTCGGCCCTGCGCACGGCCAGCACGCCGAGGCCGAGGACCAGCGCCATCGGCCACACGATCGGGGTGAAGGCCGTGGTGAGGGTGAGCAGCAGCGCGTACGCCCAGGTGGCGCGCCAGCTGCCGCGGCCGTCCGGTGCGGTGAGGCCGCTCGCGGCGATGCCGGCGCGGGCGAGGAGGGGCAGCAGCACGGCGAGCACCGCCGTGCCGATGTGTCCGGAGGCCAGGGCGCCGGTCGCGGCGGGCAGGAAGGCGTAGGCGACGGCCGCCCACGCGCGCAGCAGGCGGGACTCGACCAGCGGGCGGGACGCGAAGTACGCGGTGACGCCGGCCAGCGGCACCGAGCAGACCAGCATCACGGTGACGGCGAGGCCGGTGGAGCCGAGCAGCAGGGTCGCCAGCGCCGCGACGACCGCCAGGTAGGGCGGTGCGGTGCCGGTGCCGCCCGCGCCGACCGCGTGCCAGGCGTCGGTGTAACGGGCCCACAGGTCGCCCGCGGCGGCGGGCGCGGGCAGCAGGGCGCCGCCGGCCAGCGCGCCGCCGCCGAGGAGCTGACGGCACGCCACCAGCGAGACCAGCAGCAGCGTCAGGAAGAGGACCGGTCCCGGGCGGCGGGCGATGCGCTTGAGCCGGGCGAACTGCTCGATCTCGAGGAAGTCGGCGTCGTCGCCGCCGGGTCCGGACTCGATCGCGCTGCCGTGCCGTCCGGCGCCGGAGACGGCCTCGGGGTCGGAGCGGCCGACGAGGTTGCCCGCGACCTGCTCCACGGTGACGCGGACGGTCGCGCCGGGCGGCGGGAACAGCGGGCGCAGCTCGCCCTTGTCGACCTGGGGGCTGCCGCGGTCGCGGCGTCCGGCGAGGATGCGCTCGGGGCGCAGCAGAACGCCCATGAGGCCGCGGATCTCGTCGACGGCCTGGCCGGGGACCTTGCCGACCAGGTAGGCGAGGGTGCGCAGCAGCGTGCCCAGGACGACCCGGAGCAGCACCCAGGGCAGGGCGGCGGTGCGGGTGTTGACGAGGAGGGTGTGGACGGCGCCGGCCTTGTCCACCTTGTGCGGGGATGCGGCGGTGCGGCCCACGCAGTCGACGGTGCGGCGCTCGCGGGAGGCCGCCTCGGCGTGCCGGACGACCGCTTCGGGCGCGACGAGGACCCGGTACCCGGCGGCGTTGAACCGCCAGCACAGGTCGACGTCGTCGCGCATCAGGGGCAAGTGCCGGTCGAACCCGCCGAGCTGCTCGAAGAGGTCGCGGCGGACGAGCATGCCCGCGGTGGACACGCTCAGCACGGGCCGTACGTGGTCGTGCTGGCCCTGGTCCTGCTCGCGGCGGTCCAGGCCGGTCCAGCGGCGGCCGGAGTTGGCGATGGAGACGCCGACCTCGAGGAGCTGTCTGCGGTCGTACCAGCCGCGGAGCTTGGGGCCGACGACGGCGACGTCCTCGCGGCCGAGCTCGTACTCGTTCTCCACGACGCGCAGCAGCTCGGCCAGCGCGTCGGGCTCGGGCGCGCAGTCGTCGTGCAGCAGCCACAGCCACTCGACCGGTTCGCCGTAGGGCAGTTCGGGCAGGTCGTAGGCGTCGTCGCGCCAGCTGCGGGTGACCGGGTCCCAGCCGCTCGGCCGCTTCAGGTACGGCAGGTCGTCGGGGGTGAGGCGCGGGGCGCCGCGGTGGCACTCCTCGACGGCCTGGCCGAAGCCGGTGCGCCGGGCGAGGTGCAGGACGCGGTCGTCGCCGAGGGCCTCGGTGACCAGCCGGGCGGAGTCGTCGCCGCTGCCGGTGTCGGCGGCCATCGCGAACTGGACGGGGCGCTCCTGGCCGAGCAGGCCGGCCAGCGCGTCCGGCAGCCAGCGGGCGCCGTCGTGGGAGACGAGGACCGCGGTCACCACGTGACGCGGGAACTCAGGTGCGGCAGCGGAATCCTGACGGGCTGCCGTGTGGCTGTGCACGGACATCGAGGTACGGGCCCCGGTTCGGTGGACTGTGGGGACGCCCGTGCCCGATGGGGGCGGCGAGGCGTCTCGGACGAGCGACCACACTATCGGCTGCACAACAAGGGGGCCCGCCGCCTGTGGACAACCCACCGGCGACGGGCCTTAAGTGACGTTTGCACGAAGAAGCATGTGTATATCGGGAGTGCGCCGGGCGGCGCCCGGGGCGGTGCGCGTCAGACGGCGGCCTTCTTGAGACGGCGGCGCTCCCGCTCGGACAGACCGCCCCAGATGCCGAAGCGTTCGTCGTGGGCGAGGGCGTACTCGAGGCACTCGGAGCGGACCTCGCAGGCGAGGCAAACCTTCTTGGCCTCCCGGGTGGAGCCGCCCTTCTCGGGGAAGAAGGACTCGGGGTCGGTCTGGGCGCACAGCGCGCGCTCCTGCCAGCCGAGTTCCTCGTCCGCGTCGTCGACCAGCAGTTGCTGCACCAGCTCGGTCATGTGCGCCCCTCGTCCGTCCTTCGCGTCCCCGTGATGTAGCCGTTACCGATTCCGGCTGAACGACACGAGTGAAATTACAAGTGTGCTGCTCCGGGCGAGTCAAGCCGAGATCTGCTATTGGGCCCCTTATTCACTCTGCGGAACCAAGGCCGAGCGGAAAGTGTTCAAATCACCCTAAACCTTGACACACGTACGGGACCCGCGAGGGCGTCCGGCCCCCACAGAGCCTCACAAGGGAGGACGCCCAGAGGATCGATCTCGTTCCGACACCCCTTGCCGCGGCGATCCGGATCACAGTCGGATCACGGGATCGCAACGGCGCACGGGGCGCCCGGCCGTGCGCACCTTGTGTCCCGGCAACCGGCTGAGCAAACCTTTCATCTGTCAGATGAACCGGATGAGGTGAACCGGGTCCCACATACCGGGCGTCGAGTTGACTTCGGGGGTGTGAACCGCTCTCCTTGTGGGCATGCTCGCGAATCCGGCACTCACCTCGACCCGCTCCGCCGGGTTCCTCGGTGCTGCCCGCGCTCGCTGTAGCTGTCGCTGTACCGGCTGTTGAGCCACCGCGCTCCCGCCGCCGCGTCCCTGCCGGACCCGGCCTCCGCCTGCTGAATCCGCTCCCACCGGGGCGCCCACTGCCGCCCGCCCGCGACCCGGGCCATCGCGCGGCGACACCCCCACCGCCCCGCCTCATCGCGCCGAGGACCTCCGTACCCCATGAACAGCGACAGCGACCTCCAGATCGCCGGCGACATCCTCGAAGTCCCGCACCTGCTCCAGCCCGAGCGTGAACACCCGTCCACCGTGGCCGAGTTCGCCGGCCTGGCCCGCGCCATCGCCGCCGACCGCGCCCAGTGGGAACCTCTCGTGCGCTACGACGCCACGACCCGCTGGTACCACCGGCTGCGCACCGGACCCGGCTACGAGGTGTGGCTGCTCTCCTGGGTGCCCGGCCAGGGCAGCGGACCGCACGACCACGGCCGCTCCTCCGGCGTGCTCACCGTCCTGGACGGCGCGCTGACCGAGCGCACGGACCGCGGCACGCGCGTGCTGAGCGCCGGGGACCAGAGGGTCTTCGCGCCCGGCTACGCGCACGACGTCGTCAACGACACCCTGGACCCCGCGGTCAGCCTGCACGTCTACCACCCGGGCCTGACCGAGATGCCGATGCGTCCCGCGTCCCGGCTCCGCCCGGCCGCCGCCTCCCCCGCCGCCCCGCACTGCGAGGCACGACCGGCAACGGTCCGGTGACTGGCTGACGCGATGTCGTAGCGGCCTGCGAGGATGGCCCCATGCGCATTGTGGTTCTGGCAGGCGGCATCGGCGGTGCCCGTTTCCTGCGCGGTCTGAAGCGGGCCGTGCCGGACGCGGACATCACGGTCATCGGCAACACCGGGGACGACATCCACCTCTTCGGGCTGAAGGTCTGCCCGGACCTCGACACGGTGATGTACACGCTCGGCGGCGGTATCGACGAGGAGCAGGGCTGGGGGCGGAGCGACGAGACCTTCCACCTCAAGGAGGAGCTCGCGGCCTACGGCGTCGGCCCGGACTGGTTCGGACTCGGCGACCGCGACTTCGCCACGCACATCGTGCGCACCCAGATGCTCGGCGCGGGCTTCCCGCTGAGCGCGGTCACCGAGGCGCTGTGCGACCGCTGGCAGCCCGGTGTGCGCCTGATCCCCATGACCGACGACCGCGTGGAGACGCACGTGGCGGTCGAGCTGGACGGCGAGCGCAAGGCGATCCACTTCCAGGAGTACTGGGTGCGGCTGCGGGCCTCGGTGCCCGCCCAGGCGGTCGTGCCGGTCGGCGCGGAGCAGGCCAAGCCCGCCCCGGGCGTCCTGGAGGCGATCGGCGAGGCCGACGTGATCCTCTTCCCGCCGTCCAACCCGGTGGTGTCCGTCGGCACCATCCTCGCGGTCCCCGGCGTCCGCGAGGCCATCGCCGACGCGGGCGTGCCGGTGGTCGGCCTGTCGCCGATCGTGGGGGACGCGCCGGTGCGGGGCATGGCCGACAAGGTGCTCGCCGCCGTCGGCGTGGAGTCCACGGCGGCCGCGGTCGCCGAGCACTACGGCTCCGGGCTGCTGGACGGCTGGCTGGTGGACACCGTGGACGCGGCGAGCGTGGAGCGGGTCGAGGCGGCGGGCATCCGCTGCCGGGCCGTGCCGCTGATGATGACCGACGTGGACGCGGCCGCGGGGATGGCCCGCGAGGCGCTGGCCCTGGCCGAGGAGGTCCGTACGGCATGAGCGAGGCTCACCCCGCCTTCCGGGTCTGGGCCCTCCCCGGCCTGCCCGAGGTCCGCCCCGGCGACGACCTGGCCAAGCTGATCGCGGCCGCCGCACCCGACCTCGCCGACGGCGACGTCCTCCTGGTCACCTCGAAGATCGTCTCCAAGGCGGAGGGCCGGATCGTCGAGGCCGCCGACCGGGAGGCCGCGATCGACGCGGAGACCGTGCGGGTGGTGGCCCGGCGCGGCCCCCTGCGCATCGTCGAGAACCGGCAGGGCCTGGTCATGGCCGCCGCCGGCGTCGACGCCTCCAACACGGCCCCGGGCACGGTCCTGCTGCTCCCCGAGGACCCGGACGCCTCCGCGCGCACCATCCGCGAGGGCCTGCGCGACACGCTCGGCGTCGAGGTCGGCGTCATCGTCACCGACACCTTCGGCCGCCCCTGGCGGGCGGGTCTGACCGATGTGGCGATCGGCGCGGCGGGCGTCCGTGTGCTGGACGACCTGCGCGGCGGCACCGACGCGCACGGCAACCCGCTCGCCGCCACGGTCGTCGCCACGGCCGACGAGCTGGCCGCCGCCGGCGACCTGGTCAAGGGCAAGGCCGCGGGGCTCCCCGTGGCGGTGGTCCGCGGCCTGCCGCACACGACGGCCCCCGACGACACCGAGGGCGCCCGCCCGCTGGTCCGCGGCGCGCGCGACGACATGTTCCGCCTGGGCACGTCCGAGGCGGTGCGCCAGGCGGTGACCCAGCGCCGTACGGTGCGGTCCTTCACGGACGAGCCGGTGGACCCCGGGGCGGTACGTCGCGCGGTGGCCGCCGCGGTGACGGCGCCCGCCCCCCACCACACGACACCCTGGCGCTTCGTCCTCCTGGAATCCCCCGAGACCCGCACCCGTCTGCTCGACGCCATGCGCGACGCCTGGATCGCGGATCTGCGCCGGGACGGCAAGTCCGAGGAGTCCATCGCCCGGCGGATCCGCCGCGGCGACGTCCTGCGCAACGCCCCGTACCTGGTCGTGCCCTGTCTGGTCATGGACGGCTCGCACCACTACGGCGACGCCCGCCGGGACGGCGCGGAGCGGGAGATGTTCGTCGTCGCCACGGGCGCGGGGGTGCAGAACTTCCTGGTGGCCCTCGCGGGCGAGCGGCTCGGCTCGGCGTGGGTGTCGTCGACGATGTTCTGCCGTGACGTGGTCCGTGAGGTGCTGGACCTGCCCGCGGACTGGGACCCGATGGGCGCGGTCGCGGTGGGCCACCCGGCCGAGGACCCGCGCCCCCGCCCCGAGCGCGACGCCGCCGGTTTCATCGAGGTGCGGTGAGCGAGGCCCTACCCTCGTAGGAGCTCTTCACTCTCACCCCAGGGACTCTCGTGGCCGGACGCTTCGCTCCCCGCCCGACGCGGACCACCGTGCGCGGCGGCCATGTCGCGATGCCGTCGCCACGGGACCCGCGCAGCGCGCCGGCCTCACCCCGGACCCGGACCTGGGTACCGGACGGCCCTCTGGACCTCGGCCTCGTCCTCGGCCCGCTGCGCCGTGGCACCGGCGACCCCACGTTCCGCACGACCCCGGACGGCGCCGCGTGGCGCACCAGCCTGACACCCGTGGGCCCCGGCACCCTCCGGGTGAGCCGGCACGACGACACGATCCGCGGCCAGGCGTGGGGTCCCGGCGCCGACTGGCTGCTGGACCGCCTCCCCGAACTGCTCGGCGCCGCCGACGACCCGTCCGCGTTCGTGCCCCGGCACCGGCTGCTGGCGTTCACCCATCACCGCCTCCCGGGGCTCCGGCTGCTGCGCACCGGTCTGGTGCTGGAGTCGCTGATCCCGTCGATCCTGGAGCAGAAGGTCACGACCGGGGAGGCGTACCGGGCGTGGCGGCTGCTGGTCCGCAGGTTCGGCGAACCCGCGCCCGGGCCCGCGCCCGAGCGGATGGCGGTGATGCCGGCGCCGCGCGCCTGGGCGCTGATCCCGTCCTGGGAGTGGCACCGCGCCGGCGTCGACGACAAGCGCGCCTCGACCGTGCTGCGCGCGGTGCGGCTCGCCGCGCGGCTGGAGGAGGCGGCCCGTATGCCGCCCGAGGAGGCGCGGGCGCGGCTGGAGCTGGTGCCGGGGATCGGGCCGTGGACGTCGGCGGAGACGGTGCAGCGGAGTCATGGGGCGGTGGACTCGGTGACCGTCGGGGATCTGCATCTGCCGGGGATCGTGGGGTGGGCGTTGGCGGGGGACCGCGATGCGGATGACTCCGTCATGTTGTCGCTGCTGGAGCCCTACGCGGGGCAGCGGCACCGTGCGGTGCGGTTGATCCTGTTGAGCGGGAGGACGCCTGCGCGGCGGGCGCCCCGTATGCCGCACGGGGACATCGCGAGCCTTTAGCACTCCGTGCGGTGCGGTACGTGTGCGGCACGGCACGTGTGCTGCACGGGTACGTGTACTGCGCGCGGTCCGGGCCTCGGTCCCGCTACCGGTCCGACGAGAACCGCACCGCCCCGGCGGGGATTCTCGCGTCGCACCACACCCGCACGCCCTCCCGCAGCTCGTTGTGGGCGCCGACCACCGCCCCGTCCCCTATGACCGTCCCGGTCAGGACGGCCCGCTCCCCCACCCGCGCCCGCGTCCCGATCAGGGAGTCTGTGACGACCGCCCCCGGCTCGATCACCGCGCCCGGAAGGATCGTGGAGCCGAACACCCGGGCGCCCTCGGCGACGAACGCCCCCTCGCCCACCACCGTCCCGCCCGCCAGCTTCGCGTCCGGCGCGACTCTCGCCGTGGGCAGCACCAGCCGGTCCCCGCACCGCCCCGGCACGGCCGGCGACGGCGCCTTCCCCAGCACCAGGTCCGCCGATCCCCGTACGAACGCCGCCGGCGTGCCGAGGTCCAGCCAGTACGTAGAGTCGACCATCCCCTGAAGGTGCACCCCCGCCGCCAGCAGCCCCGGGAACGTCTCCCGCTCGACCGACACCACCCGCCCCGCGGGAATCGTGTCGATGACCGACCGCCGGAAGACGTACGCCCCCGCGTTGATCTGATCGGTGACGATCTCCTCAGGCGTCTGCGGCTTCTCCAGGAAGGCCAGCACCCGCCCGGTCCCGTCCGTCGGCACGAGCCCGTACGCCCGCGGATCGGTCACCTGCGTCAGATGCAGCGAGACGTCGGCCCCCGACGTCTCGTGCGTCCGCACCAGCGCCCTGATGTCCAGCCCCGTCAGGATGTCCCCGTTGAACACCAGCACCGGCTCGTCCGGCCCGGAGTGCAGCCGCGAGGCGGCGTTGCGGATGGCGCCGCCCGTGCCGAGCGGCTCCTCCTCCGTGACGTACTCGATGCGCAGCCCCAGCGCCGACCCGTCACCGAAGTGCGGTTCGAACACCTCGGCGAGGTACGACGTGGCGAGGACGATGTGCTCCACGCCCGCCGCGCGCGCCCGCGCGAGCTGGTGCGTGAGGAACGGCACCCCGGCCGCCGGGACCATGGGCTTGGGCGTGTGCACCGTGAGCGGGCGCAGTCGCGTGCCCTTGCCGCCGACCAGGAGGATCGCTTCTGTCACCTGTCGTCTCTGCTTCCTGCCGGGACCGGCCGAACCGTCTTTCGGCCGGCCAGTGTATGCAGACGGTCCCCGGCAGAAACGGAGCGGCCGGCCCCGGCCCCCGTGGTGGGCCGCCGCCTCAGCGGCCCTGGTACGTGGCCGCCTTGGACCGCACGCTGCTCAGCTTCTTGTACAGCTTCCCCCCGGGGCAGGAGGTGTTGAACCCGTCCCGGTGACCGGAGATCACCTTCATCTTCACCTTCGTGCCTTTCGCGTACAGGTTGCCCCCGCCGGACGTCAGGGATGTCTTCTTCTTCGGGTTCCTGTCGTGCAGCCCGAGCTTCCAGGCGGTGAGCCGGGCGACGGCCTTCACCGCCTTGGACGAGGGCTTCTTGGAGCCGTAGGAGCCGATGACGGCGATGCCGGTGGTCTTGGAGTTGAACCCCATGGTGTGCGCGCCCTTCACCGGCTTGGCCACGCCGCCGGCCCGGCCCTCGTAGATGCGGCCGCACTTGTCGATGAGGAAGTTGTAGCCGATGTCCCGCCAGCCCAGGCTCCTGGTGTGGTAGCGGTAGAAGCCGCGGATCAGGGAAGGCGCCTGCGAGCAGGAGTAGTTGTTGCCGGAGGCGGTGTGGTGCACGAAGGCCGCCTTGACCGTGCTCGTGTACACGAAGCTCCCCTCGCGCAGGCTCTCGTCCGCGCTCCAGCCGCGCCGGGTGACGATCGCGGGGCGCGGCCCGATGTACGGCTTGGCCTGCTGCTGCTCGGTCAGTTCGGGGCCGCGCAGGGAGACGAGCTCCTCCCGGGTCTTCTCGGCGGTGAGCGAGGGGATCTCGGTGGCGCCGAGCGGCACGAGGGTGGAGTTGGCGGCGGAGGCGGCCTTCGCCGCGGCGGTCATGACGCCCGTACGGGGGATCTCGGCGGGCTCGGCCGGTTCGGCGCCCTCAGCGGGTTCGGCGCCCTCCGCCGGCTCCGCGGACTCCTCGGGCCCGGCCTCCCCCGGATCGACCAGATCGAGGCGCATCCCGGCCGGCAGGGCGGACACCTCGTCCGCGTCACCCGCGCCCTCCCCACCTGACGGCCCCCCACCTGACCCCGTGTCGGCAGGACCGGCGTCCTCCGGCTCACCGCGCTCACCGGATTGCTCACCGTGCTCGCCGTGCCCACCGGGATCCGGCTCCGGCAGCACCCGCACCTCGACCCCGTCCGACTCCCCCACCCACAGCGGCGCGGTGGCGCCCCGCACCGTCCCGGAGGCGGCCTCCGGGGAGTCCGGGTCGGCCCCGTGCTGGGTGTAGTGGGTCTCGACGTCCTGCCAGTCGGTCCACTCCCCCGTGCCGGCCGCACGGGTGCGGACCTGCACGCGGCCGTGCAGGTCGGCGGAGGGGTCGTCCCAGACGACGCCGAGGAGGGAGAAGGTCCGTACCGTCCGGGGCGTCAGGCCGAGGACGGCGCCGGAGGCACGGTCGTGGGTGAGGGGCCGTAGGGGCAGCGACTGGGTGCTGCCGGGGACATCGGCTCGGGCGTCGGCCGTCTCCGCGGTTCGCGTGGCCACGTCCGCCGCCGGCGCCGGCGTCCTGGCGGACGCGGCTGCGGGCGGGGCGAGGGGAAGGGCGAGGGCCGCGGCGCAGGTGACGCCGATTGAGGAAGCAAGAATTCCACGCATGCCCCTGAGCTTGGACAGAAGCAGACAAATCTGTCCATTGCTCATATGACGGTCCGTCGACCGCCGTTCCCCCGAACCGGTGGCCCGCGCAGGGCCCGCACGGAGGGTGCGCCCGGCGGGGGCCGCGTACGCTTGCGCGGGTGAACGCCACCGACCGCACCCCTGCCGACCTGCTGAGTTCCGCGCTCGCCGCGGACCCGGGACGCCCCCTGGTGACCTTCTACGACGACGCCACGGGCGAGCGGGTCGAATTGTCCGTGGCCACCTTCGCCAATTGGGTGGCCAAGACCGCCAACCTGCTCCAGGACGAGCTGTCCGTCGAACCGGGCGACCGGGTGACCCTGCTGCTGCCCGCGCACTGGCAGACCGCGGTGTGGCTGCTGGCCTGCGCGTCGGTCGGCGTGATCGCGGACGTCGGCGGCGACCCGTCCGCGGCGGACGTGGTGGTGAGCGGCCCGGAGCCGGAGTCGCTGGAGGCCGCCCGCGCCTGCTCGGGCCCGCGGGTCGCGCTGGCGCTGCGGCCGCTCGGCGGGCGCTTCCCGCAGCCGCCGGAGGGCTTCGCCGACTATGCCGTGGAGGTGCCCGGGCAGGGCGACCGGTTCGTGCCGTACGCGCCCGTCGACCCGGAGGAGCCGGCGCTGATCGTGGCGGGCAGGGAGTTCTCGGGCGCGGAGGTCGTCGAGCGGGCCCGCGCGGAGGCGCCGGACCTCGGACTGACCGGCCCGGGCTCGCGCATCCTCTCCGGGCTGCCGTACGACACCTGGGAGGGACTGAACGCGGGGCTGTTCGCGCCGCTGGCGACCGGCGGATCGGTGGTGCTGTGCCGCCACCTCGACCGGCTGGGCGCCGACGCCCTGGACAAGCGGGTGGAGAGCGAACGGGTCACGGTCATCTCCCGCTGACCCGCGGGTCACCACCCCGGCCGCCACGGACCGCCTCACCCGTTCGGCGCAGCAGCACCCCCCACCCCTCCCCGGCGCGGGCCACAGTCGTAGGAAGCGGCACGCACCCGAGCGGCACGCACCGAGCAGCCCGCACCCGTACGCGTCCCGGCCCGTACGCAGTGAGGGGGTGGACCCGGCATGAGCGACACCGCAGGCATACCCCCCGAGGGACAAGGGGCGACGGGGCGTCCCGTCGGCCCGGGCGCCGGTTCCTCGCCCAGCGGTCGCGGCACGGTCCGCCGTCGCCGCAGGCGGTGGGTGTGGGGCGTCGGTCTCGGGGTGTCGCTCGCGCTGGTGGGCGCCGCGGCCGCCGGGTGGGCGGTGTACATGAAGCTGGAGGGGAACATCACCCCGGACGAGGCGGCGGCGGCCGAGCTCGCCCGGTTCGAGAAGGACCGGCCCACCGCGCTGGTGAAGGACGCCCTCAACATCCTGCTGATCGGGTCGGACTCGCGCGCGGGCGCGGAGAACGGCCGCTACGGGCGCGACCCGGGCACCGAGCGCTCGGACACGGTGATCCTGCTGCATCTGTCGGCGGGCCGGCGCAGCGCGACCGCGGTGTCGGTACCGCGCGACCTGATGGTGGACGTGCCCGACTGCCGCCGCCCCGACGGATCGCGTTCCGCGCCGATGTTCGCGCAGTTCAACGCGGCCTTCGAGGTGGGCGGCTCGGCCTGCACCGTCCGCACCGTCGAGAAGCTGACCGACATCCGCGTGGACCATCACGTCGTCGTCGACTTCAAGGGGTTCAAGGACATGGTCGACGCGGTGGACGGCGTCGAGGTGTGCCTGAGCGAGCCGATCGACGACGAGGACGCCCACCTGCACCTGCCGGCGGGGCGGGTGACCCTCGACGGGGAACAGGCCCTCGGTTACGTCCGCGCCCGCAAGACCCTCGGGGACGGCAGCGACACCGGCCGCATCGAGCGCCAGCAGCGGTTTCTCGGCGCGCTGGTCAACAAGGTCCGCAGCAACGGGATCCTGCTGAATCCGGTGAAGCTCTATCCCGTTCTGGACGCGGCCACCTCGTCCCTCACCACCGACCCCGAACTCGCCAGCTTGCGTGGTTTGTACGAACTCGTACGCGGGCTTCGCGACATCCCCGCGGAAGGGGTGCAATTCCTCACCGTGCCCAGGGAGTCCTACGCCGGGGACGTGAATCGGGATCAACTCGCCCAGCCCGCCGCCGGGAAACTGTTCGAGCGGCTGCGCAAGGACGAACCCGTACGCGTGGATACCGACAGTGAGCGAAAGGCCACGGAAAAGGAAACGACGGCCCCGGCGGACAGCGCGTCCCCGGCGCCCGCGTTCTCCGGGAACACCGCCGCCGAGGACACCTGCGCGTAAAGGAAACTCAAAGGCAACTCCCAGACTCCGAACTCCTGTCCACGGAAATGGGCGGATTGCCCCTTGTGAGGGCGTGGAATTCGTCACCGGCGTCGCCGGAGGCCGATCCGGCCCGTTAGTGTGAGCCCTCCGGTGCGTCCGTTCCTTCAGGTCCGTCCTGAGTTCCCGCACTGTGTGACCGAGACCCGAGCGCCTGGGAGGGGAAAGGCGCCGCGTGGCCCCGACGGAGGATTCGAGCGACCGTGGACGCGCAAGGCCGTGGGCGGGGAGAGAACATCGATCCCGCAGACCAGTGGGTACTCAATCCGACCACCGGCGAATACGAACTGCGACTGAGCCCTTCCGCACCGCAGTCACCCATTCCGGCCCCGCGCGGGCCGCGGAACCCGGGTGCGGGAAATACACGCGGCCGGTCGGCGTCGCCCGACCAGGCGCCCGAGCGCCCCGGCCGCGCCTCCCCCGGGCGTGAGACGCCCGGGCGGGACGTGCCGCCGCAGCGCCGGCGCCGGGGTGCGCAGGAGGAGGAGTCTCCGGCGGGCCGCCGCGGGCGCCGGCCGGCGAAGAAGAACCAGAAGGCCAGGAAGGTGCTGCTGTGGGGCAGCGGCACCGTGGCCTTCCTGGTGCTCGCCGCGGGTGTCGGCGGCTATCTGTACCTGGAGCACCTGAACGACAACATCACGTCCGTGTCGGACGACGGCGCGAGCACCGGTGGCTTCAAGAAGGACCAGGCCATCAACATCCTGCTGATCGGCACCGACAAGCGCACCGGCGCGGGCAACGAGGGCTACGGCGACAAGGGCAGCGCGGGTCACGCCGACACCACGATCCTGCTGCACGTGTCGAAGGACCGCTCCAACGCGACCGCGCTGAGCATCCCGCGCGACCTCATAGTCGACATCCCGGACTGCCCGACCCAGCAGGAGGACGGCAGCGAGAAGGTCATCCCCGGCTCCGTCGGCGCCCGCTTCAACACCAGCCTCGGGCAGGGCGGCCGTACGCCCAGCTGCACCATGCGGACCGTGACCGAGCTGACCGGCATCAAGCCGGACAACTTCATGGTGGCGGACTTCAACGCGGTGAAGACGCTGACCACGGCGGTCGGCGGCGTCGAGGTGTGCCTGGGCAAGGACATCAACGACCCGGACTCGCACCTGAACCTGCCCAAGGGCACGCACAGGATCGAGGGCGAGGAGGCGCTGGCGTTCGTGCGCACCCGTCACTCGGTGGGCCTGGGCGGCGACCTGAGCCGGATCGAGCTGCAGCAGCAGTTCCTCAGCTCGCTGATGCGCGAGCTGAAGTCGAACGACACGCTCACCAGCCCGTCCAAGATGATCAAGCTCGCCGAGGCGGGCACCAAGGCGCTCACCGTCGACTCCCAGCTCAACAGCATCAACAAGCTCAAGGACCTCGGTCTGGAGCTGGGCAAACTGAACGTCAAGAACCTGACGTTCACGACGATCCCGGTGATCGACAACCCCGCGGAGAAGGTCAAGGCGACCGTCGTGCTCGACGAGTCCAAGGCGCCGCAGGTCTTCGACCTCATCCGGAACGACGTGTCGTTCACCGAGGTCAAGCAGAAGCAGAAGAAGGAGAAGGCCGCCGTCGCCGCCCGTCTGAAGGGCGAGAAGGCCCCGGCGTCCGAGGTGCGGGTGCGCATCCTCAACGGCGGCGCGCCCCCCGGAAGCGCCCAGTCGACCCTGAGCTGGCTCCAGGTCGACGAGGGCGTCAGCAAGTCGGAGAACGCGGGCAACGCGCCCGCGGAGCTGGCGAAGACCACCCTCGAGTACGCCCCCGACCAGGCGGACCAGGCGCGCCGGCTGGCCGACATCATGGGCCTGTCCGCGTCGGCGCTGAAGCCGGGCGAGAGTGTCACCAACTCACAGGGTGTGCCCGCGATGACACTGACCCTCGGCAAGGACTTCAAGGGCGCGGGCGTCTCGCTCACGCCTCCGGACAAGGCGCCGGACGACATCAAGAAGTCCACGGCGGACAAGGTCGTGTGCGCCGAATAGGCACCTGACGGGCCCGTCTCGCGTCCTACGGGGCGCAGACGGGCCCGTCCATGTCCAGGGGTGGGAGAGACACCGCACGATGACGCGAAGTGACGTGTACGAGGAGGGGGCGGCGCAGGACAGCGCCCCGCGCCGGTCCGGCCCGTCCGACGAGGGCCGTCCCGAGGGACCGCCCGCCCCCGAGGGCGACGGCGGCGGAAGACCGCGCGGCGGACGGACGCGGCGCGCCCTGCGCTGGTCGGCGACGACCCTGGCCGTGCTGATACTCGGCACGGCGGGCGCCGGTTACCTGTACTACGACCACCTCAACGACAACCTGGTGAAGGGCGAGCGCAGCAGCGGCGACTCCAAGGCGGAGCGGTCCACGCCGAACGCGGCCGGGCAGACGCCCCTCAACATCCTGCTGATCGGCTCCGACAGCCGCGCCTCCGACGCCAACGTCGCCCTCGGCGGCGGCAAGGCCAACCGCGGCAACCCGCCGCTGGGCGACGTGCAGATGCTGATCCACCTGGCCGCCGACCGGAAGAGCGCGGCCGTGGTGAGCATCCCGCGCGACACCCGCGTGGACATCCCCCGGTGCACCGACCCGGAGACCGGGACGACGTACCCGGCGACCAACGACATCATCAACACCTCGCTGGGGCGCGGCGGTCCGGGCTGCACGCTCGCCACCTGGGAGAACCTCACCGGTGTCTACGTCGACCACTGGATGACCATCGACTTCGCGGGCGTGGTGCGGATGGCCGACGCGGTCGGCGGCGTCGAGGTCTGCGTCCGGCAGAACGTGTGGGACCGGCCGCTGCCCGGCGTGCCCGGCGGCTCGGGCCTGAAGCTGCGGGCGGGGAAGACCAAGGTGCAGGGCGTGCAGGCCCTGCAGTGGCTGCGCACCCGGCACGCGTGGGGCAGTGACGTCCTGCGCACCCGGGCGCAGCGGATGTACATGAACTCGATGATCCGCACCCTGCGCGGGCAGAACGTCTTCACCGACACCGGCCGGCTCACCGATCTCGCGGAGGCGGCCACCAGGTCGCTCCAGGTCTCCGAGGAGATCGGGTCGGTGAAGAAGCTGTACGACCTGGCGATGCAGCTGAGGACGGTGCCGCCGGACCGGATCACCATGACGACCCTGCCGACCGTCCCGGACCCGCAGAACGCCAACCACCTGCTGCCCGCCGGGAACGACGCGGAGCAGGTCTGGGCGCTGCTCCGCGACGACGTGCCGTTCGACGACAAGGGCGACAAGGGCGGCAAGGGCGCGAAGAGCGGTGCGGGCGGGAGCGGGAAGGCGTCCCGCGAGGAGCGCACCGCGGACCCGTCCGCCCCCGACGACGAGATCGGCGTGCTGGTGCGGAACGCCACCCGGTCCGCGACCGAGGGCCCGGTCTCCGGCCGGGCGAGCGCGATCGCCGGGGAGCTGGCCGCGCAGGGCTTCACCCGCGCCGCGCCGGACACCTCCGCCGCCGGCGCCGAGGAGCGCACCGTGGTGCGCTACCCGGCCGACGACCTCAAGGGGGACGCCCAGCGGGTCGCCAAGTCCCTTGGTATCCCCGTGAGTTCGGTCCGCCGGTCGGCCGACGTCTCCGGCGTCACCGTGGTGGTCGGCGCGGACTGGCGGGAGGGCGGGACGTACCCGGAGCCGGAGCCGCCCAAGGCAGGCGACCTGCCGGACGACGCCGACGCCCTCAGCGCGGCGGAGAAGGGCGCCTGCATGGACGTGTACGCGCCGTACCGCTGGTAGCGCCCGCGGGGCCGCCGCCACCCCTTGGGGAAATCGAGGGAAAACCCGGGGCAACTGACGGGCCCGTCGTGCGTCTAACAGGACGCAGGGCGGGGCCTGCGCGCCGGAGCGAGGTGTTTCCAGGGGTGGGAAGGACGGGGCAGTGACACAGAACGCCACGCGGGAGACGGCCCGCGACGAGGAGCTCGCGCCGGCTCCCGACGACGCCCCGCCCGCCGACGGCGCGGTCCCGCGTCCGCGGCGCTTCCACCGGATCCTCACCTGGTCGGCCGCGGTGCTCGCGCTGCTCGTCCTCGCGGCCGGCGGCGCGGGGTTCCTGTACTACCGGCAGCTCAACGACAACATCAAGAAGGACCCGCTGAACCTCGGCGACAGCAAGGTCGCCGAGCCGACGCCCAACGCGGCGGGCCAGACCCCGCTGAACATCCTGCTGATCGGCAGCGACGCGCGGGACAGCGAGGAGAACCAGAAACTCGGCGGCGCCCGCGAGACGTTCGGCTCGACGCCGCTGGCGGACGTGCAGATGCTGGTGCACCTGTCCGCGGACCGCAGCAACATGTCGGTGATCAGCATGCCGCGCGACACCCTGCTGCACATCCCCAAGTGCACCGACCCGGACGACGGCACGGTGTACCCGGCGAGCGAGGGCCGGGTCATGGCCAACCAGAGCCTCGGGCACGGCGGTCCGGGCTGCACGGTGGCCACCTGGCAGGAGCTGACCGGCATCCACATCGACCACTTCGTCATGGTGGACTTCGCGGGCGTGGTGGCCATGGCCGACGCGGTCGGCGGCGTCCCCGTCTGCGTCGACGCCAACATCCACTCGCGCGACGGCCAGGGGCACGGCTCCGGGCTGAAGCTGCCGAAGGGCACCCACCCGGTCAAGGGCGAGCAGGCCCTGCAGTGGCTGCGCACCCGGTACGGCTTCGAGGACGGCAGCGACCTCGCGCGGGCCAAGGCGCAGCACATGTACATGAACTCGCTGGCCCGGCAGTTGCGGGAGAACGCCACGCTGAGCAGCCCCAACAACCTGCGCCGGCTGGCCGAGGAGGCCACCCGGGCGCTCACCGTCGACCCCGGCCTCGACACGGTGAAGAAGCTGTACGACCTGAGCACCGAGCTGCGGAAGGTGAAGCCGGAGCGCATCACCATGACCACGATGCCCAACCGGTACGTGGGCGCCCGCGTGGAGCCCACCGAGGACGCCGAGAAGCTGTTCCGGCTGGTGCGCGAGGACATCGCCCTGGACGGCAAGGACGCCAAGCCGAAGCCTGCCGTGGAGAGGCCGCCCGCCGACCCGGCCGCGGACGACGCCGCCATCGCCGTGCAGGTCCGCAACGGCACCCGCACCGACACCCTCGCGCCCGCCCCGGGCCGGGCCTCCGCGATCACCGGGGAGCTGCGGGAGAAGGGCTTCACCAGCGCCACCGCCGACACCGACGGCGCGTACACCGAGGAGCGGACCGTGGTGCGCTACCCGAGCGCCGACCTGGAGGGCGACGCCCGCCGTGTCGCCGCGGTCCTCGGCATCCCGGCGGACGCGGTGAAGCGCTCCACGGACGTGTCCGGCGTGACGCTCGTCGTGGGCGCGGACTGGCGCGAGGGCACGCGGTACGAGGCGCCGGAGGAGGACGACACCACGCCCGAGTCGGCGCAGGCGCTCAACGGCGCGGACGACAAGGCCTGCATGCATGTGAGCCCCGCCTTCACCTGGTGAGGCGCGAAGGCCCCTGCCCGGTGCGGGGAGGGGCCTTCGGACGTCGGGGTGACGGGCGGACGGGGCGTCAGGCCGCCTTGGCGTCCTCCGCCTGGACGGCGGGCCGCCGGGAGGCGATGACCTTCTTCGCCAGGGAGCGCGGGCTGGTCAGGAAGCCCCAGCCCCACGACATGTGCATGGTGGCGAGGGCCACCGGGATCTGCAGCCGCGCCTTCAGCGGGAGGCCCTTGCCGGCGGGTATCGAGCCCGCGACGATCGCCGCGAGATAGCCGCCGGGGATCACGAAGCCCCACGGCGTGAGCGCCGCGCCCGCCACGAGGCCGGCCGCGATCGCGCACACCGCGGTCGGCGGCGCGAGGTAGCGCAGGTTGATGGAGCCGGAGTGGTAGCGGGCCACCACGTGGCGCCAGCGGCCGTAGTCCTTGTACTGCTTGGCGAGCGCCCGTACGGACGGGCGGGGCCGGTACGACACCCGCAGTTCGGGCGAGAACCAGATCAGCCCGCCCGCCTCACGGATGCGGAAGTTCAGCTCCCAGTCCTGGGCGCGGATGAACTCCACGTTGTAGCCGCCCTGCCGCTCCAGCGCCTCACGCCGGAACACGCCCAGGTACACGGTCTCGGCGGGGCCCGCCTCGCCGCCGGTGTGGAAGGCGGCGTTGCCCACGCCGATCTTCGAGGTCATCGCGGCGGCGACGGCGCGCTCCCAGTCGTTCTCGCCCTCGGCGTGCATGATGCCGCCGACGTTCTGCGCGCCGGTCTCCTCCAGGAGGCGTACGGCGGTGGCGATGTAGTTCGGGGAGAGCATCCCGTGGCCGTCGACGCGGACCACGATCGGATGGCGCGAGGCCTTGATCGCCGCGTTGAGGGCGGCCGGGGTGCGGCCCGTCGGGTTGGGCACGGTGTGCACCCGCGGGTCCTCGGCGACGAGTTCGGCGGCGATCTCGTCCGTGCGGTCCGTGGACGGACCGAGGGCGATCACGACCTCCATCTCGCCGGCGTACTCCTGGGCGAGGATCGCGCGGACCGCGCCGCGCAGATGCCGCTCCTCGTTGAGGACGGGCATGATCACGGAAACGGCCGGGGGCCGCACGTCGGGATTGGCGTTCATAGGGGCCTCACGTTACCGCGAACGGGGGACACGGTTGCGCGTGCCGGGGTGCTGTGCGGAGGGCCGCAGATCGTATCGGCCTACGGTGCTCACGATTCCACGCTCGGCCGTCGTCCGGAGGTGCCCCCCTTGCCCACGCCGCCGCGCTCCCCCCGGCCCCGAAACCCCGACCGGCGCCCGGCGCGGCCGCCACGGCCGGCCCCGCGCCCGCCGGCGCCCCCGCGCCGCCGGCCGCGGTGGGTCATGCGCACGGTCACCGCGCTGTCGGTCGTGGTGCTCGCCTCCGCCGGGATCGGGCACGCGGTGCTCAGCGGGCTCGACGACGACATCGCACGGGTCGACCCGTTCCGCGACATGAAAAACCGGCCCAGGGCCGGGCACGGCATGAACATCCTGCTGGTCGGCACGGACGGGCGGGACAGCATCGGCAGGGCGGAGCGGGAGCGGTACCGGCTCGGCGGGGCGCCCTGCCACTGCACCGACACGATCATGATCGTGCACATCTCGGAGGACCGGGACCGCGCCAGCGTCGTCAGCCTGCCCCGCGACTCCTACGCCGAGACGCCCCCGCACACCGACCGGGTCAGCGGGCAGCGGCACAAGGGACACCCGCTGAAGCTGAACGCGGCGTACGCGGAGGGCGGGCCGCAGCTCACCGTCCGGACGGTGGAGAAGATGACCCGGGTGAAGATCGACCACTACCTGGAGGTCGACTTCGCCAGCTTCATGAAGACGGTCGACGTGGTCGGGGGCGTGGAGATCTGCACCGACCAGCGGCTGAAGGACAGCCACAGCGGGCTCGACCTGCCCCCGGGCCGGCACACCCTGAAGGGCGGCGAGGCCCTCCAGTACGTCCGTGCCCGGTACGTCGACGCGGGGTCCGACCTCAGCCGGATGCGACGGCAGCAGCACTTCCTGGCGGCGCTGGTGGAGCGGGCCACCTCGTCCGGGATCCTGTGGAACCCGATGCGGTTCCGGGACGTCACCCGCGCGGTGCTCGGCTCGGTCCGCGCGGACGAGGGGTTCGGCACGGGCGAGCTGCTCGACCTGGGCCGGGCGATGCGGAACTTCTCGCCGTCGTCGTCGGAGTTCACCACCGTGCCCGTGGTGACGCCGGGGCACGTGGTGAAGGGCATCGGCTCCACGCTGAAGTGGGACCCGGAGAAGTCCGAGCACATCTTCGACGCGCTGCGGCGCGACGAGCCGCTGTCCACGCGGCCCTCGGCAGGCGCTGCGCTGCGGGTGCCGGTCGATCCGAAGCAGATCCGGGTGCAGGTCGAGAACGGCACCCGCACGCCCGGCCTCGGCCGGCGGGTGGACGGGGCGCTGGCGGCGACCGGCTTCGCCACCACCAAGGCGCCCGTCAACGCCGGCCGCCAGGACCACCGGCGCACGGTCGTCGCCTACGACCCCCGCTGGGACCGCTCCGCGAAGTCCCTCGCGGCGGCCCTCCCCGGCAGCGAACTCCGCCCGGTGAAGGGGCAGGGCCCGACGCTGAAGGTCATCGCGGGCGCCGACTTCGAGAAGGTCCGCAAGGTCCGCCCGAAGGACCCGGGCCAGGGAGAGTTCGGGATCGTCCGCGGCGACGAGGTCACCTGCACCTGACCTCCCGCCCGGCGGTCGGCCGGCGCTTCGTGGGGCGCTCGGCGAGCGAGCGGTGCCACAGGCGCCCGGGGCGGGAGCCGGACCCGTTCCGGGGCTCGGGGGCGTCCGCACGAGGGCGGCCCGGGAAGGGGCGGCGTCAGTCGTCGAAGCCTTCTGCCGCGCGCTTCTCGCGGAGTTCCAGGATCGCGCGGCGGCGGGCCAGCCGGTGGGTGCGGCGGATCTGCGCCTCCTGGTAGCGGCGGCGGTCGCGGTCCGTCTCGGGGAGTACCTGCGGCACCCGCCGCGGCTTGCCGTCGGCGTCGACCGCGGCGAAGACGAGGTACGCGGAGCCGACGTGCGTCGCCGGCGTGGACTCGTTCCAGCGCTCGGCCAGCACCCGCACCCCGACCTCCATCGAGGTCCGGCCGGTCCAGTTGACCTGGGCCTTGACGTGAACAAGGTCACCCACGCGGACCGGCTCGAAGAACGCCATCTCGTCCATGGAGGCCGTCACGGCCGGCCCTCCGGAGTGCCGGCCGGCGACGGCGCCCGCCGCGTCGTCGACCAGTTTCATGATCACCCCGCCGTGCACGGTGCCCAGAAGATTGGTGTCGTTGTGGGTCATGATGTGGCTGAGGGTGGTGCGGGACGCCGAGACGGGCTTGCCCGGGATCTCCGGACTGTCCGTCTGCGCGGCAGGGGCCTGGTCTGTCATGGCCTCCACCTTATGCCGAGGTGACAAGCGGTTGTTTTGTGTCAGCTTCGCAACAGCGCCGCCCTGATTTTCCGACGACCCTTGTACCGCCGGCCCTGCGGACCTGCACACTGTCTGCCATGAATGATTGGCCCGAGGCATGGTCCGACGACAACCGCGGCGGCCGCTACGGACGCGGGAGCGCGAGCGCACAACCTGAGAGCGCCCGCGTCATGCGGCAGGTGCGGCGGGGTCGGCCGGCCCCTCCCGGGCAGGACGCCTACGGCGGGGTGCCGCAGCAGCCCCACTACGTCGACGGCGGCTACGACAGCGGCTACAACACCGGCCAGGTGTACGGCGGCGGTGGCGGACGCGGCGGCGGTGACGGCTACGGCCCGCAGCGCCCCGCGCCGGACTGGCGGCGTCGTGTCAAGTGGACGGCGATCACCCTGGTGACCGTGCTGCTGGTCACCACCGTCGCCACGTACTTCTGGGCCGACTCCAAGCTCAACCGGGAGGTCGACCTGTCGAAGGTGATCGAGCGCCCCGAGAAGGGCGAGGGCACCAACTACCTCATCGTCGGCTCCGACAGCCGCGCGGGCCTGTCCGACGAGGACAAGAAGCGGCTGCGCACCGGCTCCTCCGAGGGCAAGCGCACCGACTCGATGATGATCCTGCACACCGGGAGCAACGGCCCGACCCTGATATCGCTGCCCCGGGACTCGAACGTGGAGATCCCCACCTTCAAGGGCTCCGAGTCCGGGAAGACCTACCAGGGCACCGGCCGCCAGGTGAAGCTGAACGCCGCGTACGCCGAGGACGGCCCCGAACTGCTGGTGCGCACGGTGGAGTTCAACACCGGTCTGCACATCGACCACTATGTGGAGATCGGCTTCGCCGGCTTCGCGAACATCGTGGACGCAGCCGGCGGCGTGGAGATCGACATCCCGCAGGACATCAAGGACACCAAGTCCGGCGCCGACTTCAGGAAGGGCAAGCAGACCCTCAACGGCGAGGAGGCGCTCGCCTTCGTCCGCACCCGTTACGCGCTGGCCGGCTCCGACCTGGACCGCACGAAGAACCAGCAGAAGTTCCTGTCCGCCCTGGCCAACCAGGTGGCCACCCCGGGCACGGTGCTCAACCCGTTCCGCCTCTACCCGACCATGGGCGCGGGCCTGGACTCCCTGATCGTCGACAAGGACATGGGGCTGTTCGACCTGGCCGACATGTTCTGGTCGATGAAGGGCGTCAGCGGCGGCGAGGGCACGTCGATGAACATGCCGCTCGCCGGCTCCAGCGGCGGCAACCTGCTGTGGGACAAGGACAAGGTGAAGCAGCTGGTCAACCAGCTGAACAACGACGAGAAGGTGACCGTCACCGGCGACTGACGCCGCTGCCGGTCACCGCGACGAGGGCGCCCCGCCGGGGGCGCCCTCGTCTGTGTCCGGCGTCCGTCACATCGGGGCGCCCGCCATCGCGCGGCACATCTCGGAGCAGCGGCGGCACGACTCGGCACACCGCGTCATCAGCTCGTCCTCCGGCATCGACATGCACGCCTCCGCGCACAGGTCGCAGGCCTGCGCGCACATCATGCACATCTCGTTGTGCAGCGGCGAGCGCCGCATCATCATGTCCGCGCACACGCGGGTCATCTCCGAACAGTCCAGGAGCGCCCGCATGATCCGCGTCTGGGCCTCGCCGCCCGTCCGCAGACACGCGCTCATGGTCTCCTCGCACACACCGTGGCAGGCCATGCACGCCTGGATGCAGTCCTGCATCTCCTTGCTCAGCGGTTCCGTGGCCGGCTGCTGCTGGGTCATGGCTCCTCCCAGGGGACGGCGAGGGCCGGCGTTCGGTCCTCGCACCTCCCGTCCTACGCCCCTGTGTCCATGACCACCACAGGACGTTGCTTGGCCGGGCCGGGAGCGGCAATCCGAAGGGTGGTGCCCGTGACCGCGGCGCCGAGGGGGCGATCGGCGGGACGGACAGGGAGAGGACCATGACGACACAGACGGAGCGGCAGCGGCTGCGCAGACGGCTGGAACGGCTCATCGGCATCGCGGCGACCGAGGGCAACGAACTGGTGCCGCTGCGCAACGGCGACGAGATCTTCCCGGCGATGCTGGAGGCGGTCCGCGCCGCGGAGCACACGGTCGACATGATGACGTTCGTCTACTGGCGGGGCGACATCGCGCGGGAGTTCGCCGAGGCGCTGGCCGAACGGGCCCGTGCCGGCGTCCGGGTGCGCCTGCTGCTGGACGGCTTCGGCGCCAAGGAGATAGAGCCGGGGCTGCTGAAGGCGATGGACGACGCCGGCGTCCACGTGGCGTGGTTCCGCAAGCCCACCCGGCTGTCGCCGATGCGGCAGAACCACCGCTGCCACCGCAAGGTGCTGGTCACCGACGAGCACACCGCCTTCACCGGCGGGGTGGGCATCGCGCAGGAGTGGTGCGGCGACGCCCGCAACCCCGACGAGTGGCGCGACACCCATGTGCGGGTCCGGGGCCCGGCGGTGGACGGCATCGCGGCGGCCTTCGCCCAGAACTGGGCCGAGTGCCACGACGAGCTGTACGACGAGTACGACCGCTTCACCGACCAGGACCAGCCGGGCAACGCCACGGTCCAGGTCGTCCGGGGCTCGGCCAGCTTCGGCTGGCAGGACATGCAGACCCTGCTGCGGGTGATGATCACCTCGGCGCGGGAGCGGTTCCGGCTGTCCACGGCGTACTTCGCGCCCGACGTGTACTTCATCGACCTGCTGGCGGCCGCCGCCCGCCGGGGCGTCGAGGTGCAGATCCTGCTGCCCGGCCCGCACACCGACCAGCGCGCCTGTCTGCTGGCCGGACGGCAGCACTACCAGACACTGGTGGACGCGGGCGTGGAGGTGCGGGAGTACCAGCCGACCATGCTCCACACGAAGATCATCACGGTGGACGGCGTCTGCTCCCTGATCGGCTCCACCAACTTCAACCGCCGCTCGCTGGAACACGACGAGGAGGTCATGCTGGCCGTCCTCGACGAGGACTTCACCGCGCAGCTCGACGCCGACTTCGACGCCGACCGCAAGCAGAGCGAGGCGGTCGACCCGGTCCGCTGGCGGCGCCGCCCCCTGCGCGCCCGTCTGGCGGAGGCGGCGGTCACCCCGATCCGGCGTTTCCTGTGAGCCGGCGGCGATGAGTTCCCCCTGTCCGGGAAGTCCACCCACTGTCACCGATGTCAGGAGAGACAGTGCCTCAGCTGCTGCGCGTGCAGAACTTCAACGTCTCGGCCGACGGGATCGGCGCGGGCGAGGACCAGACCCTCGAGCGCCCCTTCGGCCATGTGGACCCCGGCAGGATGTTCGCCTGGGCGGGGGCGACCGCGAGCTGGCCCAACCGCACCGACCCCGGCGGGACCCGGGGCCTCGACGACTACTTCACCCGTGATTTCAGGAACAACATCGGCGCCGAGATCATGGGGCGCAACAAGTTCGGGCCTCAGCGCGGGCCCTGGCAGGACCACGAGTGGCGGGGCTGGTGGGGGGACGAGCCGCCGTTCCGCACGCCGGTGTTCGTGATGACCCACCACCCGCGTCCGTCGTTCACGCTGTCCGACACCACGTTCCACTTCGTGGACGGCGACCCGGAGCGGGTGCTGGAGCTGGCGCGGGAGGCGGCGGACGGCAAGGACGTCCGGCTCGGCGGCGGGGTCACCACCGTGCGGCAGTTCCTCGACGCCGGTCTGGTGGACACCCTGCACGTGGCGGTGTCGCCGGTGAAGCTGGGCTCCGGGCTGCGCCTGTGGGACTCCCCGGAGGACCTGCTCGACCGGTACCACCTGGAGGTCGTGCCCAGCCCGAGCGGGGTGGCGCACCATCTGTTCTGGCGCAGGTGACCCCGGCGGGCCGGACGACGCGGGAGGGCGCCCGGGAGCCCCGGACGCCCTCCTCCGCCTGACCGCGGTTACGGCAGGTTGCGCGCCATCACGATGCGCTGGACCTGATTCGTGCCTTCGTAGATCTGCGTGATCTTGGCGTCGCGCATCATGCGCTCGACCGGGTAGTCGCGGGTGTAGCCGTAGCCGCCGAGGAGCTGGACGGCGTCCGTGGTGACCTCCATGGCCACGTCGGAGGCGAAGCACTTGGCGGCGGCGCCCTGGAAGGTCAGGTCGCTGTCGCCCCGCTCGGACTTCGCCGCCGCGGCGTATGTGAGCTGGCGGGCGGCCTCGATCTTCATGGCCATGTCGGCGAGCATGAACTGCACGCCCTGGAAGTCGGCGATCGGCTTGCCGAACTGCTTGCGCTCCTTGACGTAGCCCTTGGCGTAGTCGAGGGCGCCCTGGGCGATGCCGAGGGCCTGGGCGGCGATGGTGATGCGGGTGTGGTCCAGGGTCTTCATCGCCGTGGCGAAGCCGGTGCCCTCCTCGCCGATCATGCGGTCGGCGGGGATGCGGACGTTGTCCAGGTAGACCTCGCGGGTCGGCGAGCCCTTGATGCCGAGCTTCTTCTCCGGCGCGCCGAAGGAGACGCCCGGGTCGGACTTCTCGACGACGAAGGCGGAGATGCCCTTGGAGCGCTTCTCCGGGTCGGTGACGGCCATCACCGTGTAGAACTCGGACTCGCCGGCGTTGGTGATCCAGCGCTTCACGCCGTTCAGCACCCAGAAGTCGCCGTCGCGGACGGCGCGGGTCTTCATGCCGGCGGCGTCGGAACCGGCGTCCGGCTCGGACAGGCAGTACGAGAACATCGCCTCGCCCTTGGCGAGCGGGGCCATGTACCTCTTCTTCAGCGCCTCGGAGCCGGAGAGGATGACCGGCAGCGAGCCCAGCTTGTTCACGGCGGGGATGAGGGAGGAGGACGCGCAGACGCGGGCCACCTCCTCGATCACGATGACGGTGGCGAGGGCGTCGGCGCCGGCGCCGCCGTACTCCTCGGGGACGTGGACGGCGTGCAGGTCGTTCGCGACGAGCGCGTCGAGGGCCTCGCGGGGGAAGCGGGCCTCCTCGTCCACCGCGGCGGCGTGCGGCGCGATCTTCGCCTCGGCCAGCGAGCGGACGGCGTCCCGGAGCATGTCGTGCTCCTCGGACGGGCGGTACAGGTCGAAGTCAGCCGATCCGGCCAAGGTCTCTCACGCTCCAAAACGCTGCGATGCTGGTCACGCTAACTACCGTTAAGTAACTCAAATGTTAGGCCTTTCCCCATGGTCGTGGATAGGTGAGCTGGGCGACAGCGGGGGAACAACCGGACGAGGCGCGTGCGGGCGCCCCGGATATGCTCGGGCGCGCACGTGCCTGCCGCAGACCTCTGGAGCACACCCATGGCCCTCAAGATCACCGTGATCGGCACCGGTTATCTCGGCGCGACCCACGCCGCGGCCATGGCCGAGCTGGGCTTCGAGGTGATGGGCCTCGACGTGGTGCCCGAGAAGATCGACAAGCTGCGCCGCGGCGAGGTCCCGATGTACGAGCCGGGGCTCGAGGAGCTGCTGCGCCGGCATGTGGCCGGGATCGAGGGCTCGACCGGCCGGCTGCGGTTCACCATGGACTGGGCCGAGCTGGGCGAGTTCGGCGACGTCCACTTCGTCTGCGTGAACACCCCGCAGCGGCACGGCGAGTACGCCTGCGACATGTCGTACGTCGACTCGGCGATCGCCTCGCTCGCCCCGCATCTGAAGGGCCCCGCGCTGGTCGTGGGCAAGTCGACGGTGCCCGTCGGGTCGGCCGACCGGCTGGCCGCCTACCTCGCCGAGCACGCGCCGGCCGGGGCGGACGCGGAGCTGGCCTGGAACCCGGAGTTCCTGCGCGAGGGCTTCGCGGTGCAGGACACCCTGCACCCGGACCGGATCGTGGTGGGCGTGCGCAGCGAGCGGTCGGAGAAGCTGCTGCGCGAGGTGTACGCCACGCCGGTCGAGGAGGGTTCGCCGTTCGTGGTGACGGACTTCCCGACGGCGGAGCTGGTGAAGACGTCCGCGAACTCCTTCCTCGCCACCAAGATCTCCTTCATCAACGCGATGGCGGAGCTGTGCGAGGCCACCGGCGGCGACGTCGCCAAGCTGGCCGAGGCGATCGGCTACGACGACCGGATCGGCCGGAAGTTCCTGCGCGCCGGGATCGGCTTCGGCGGCGGGTGTCTGCCGAAGGACATCCGGGCGTTCATGGCGCGCGCCGGTGAGCTGGGCGCGGACCAGGCGCTGACGTTCCTGCGCGAGATCGACTCGATCAACATGCGCCAGCGCGGGCGGATGGTGGAGCTGACCCGGCAGGAGCTGGGCGGCGGGCCGTTCCTCGGCAAGCGGGTGGCGGTGCTGGGCGCGACGTTCAAGCCGGACTCGGACGACGTCCGCGACTCGCCCGCGCTGAACGTGGCCGGGCAGATCCACCTCCAGGGCGGCCAGGTCACGGTCTACGACCCGAAGGGCATGGACAACGCCCGCAGCATCTTCCCCACGCTCGGGTACGCCGACTCGGCGCTGGAGGCGGTGCGCGGCGCCCATGTCGTGCTGCACCTGACGGAGTGGCAGGAGTTCCGCGAGCTGGACCCGGCGGAGCTGGGCGAGGTGACGGCCGAGCGGGTCGTGCTGGACGGGCGCAACGCGCTCGACGCGGAGGCGTGGCGGCGGGCCGGCTGGCGCTTCCGGGCGATGGGACGCCCCGGGGCCTGAGGATCCGCTTCCCGCGGGAAGGGTGACGCCGGTTCGGCCGAGGCTCAGTCGGCCGAACCGGCGTCGTCCTGCATTCTGCCCCACCGCGCGCCGGCGTGCCGGGTCTACCCCTGCTTCGCCCGGTAGCGGCGCATCTTCTCGCGAGCCCCGCACACCTGCATCGAGCACCAGCGGCCGCGTCCGCCGGGGCTGCGGTCGTAGTAGGCCCAGTGGCAGGCCGGGGACTCGCACGCCTTGAGGCGCTGCCAGGTGCCGGCCGTGACCGCCTCGGCGACGGCGGCGGCGACCCGGGAGAGCAGCGGCCCCTCGTCGACCGGCGCGAGGGCGGCGGAGCCGTCGGCGGGGTCGACCGTGACCACCAGGGGCGCGCGGGCGAGCAGCTCGCCGAGCGGGACGACCGGGCGGTGGGCGGGGTGTCCGGCGTGCGCGAGCAGGGTGGCCCGCAGCGACTCGCGCAGCGCGCGGGCGTCCTCGACGGCGTCCTCGGTGAGCCCGAAGGGCGCGCGGCCCTCGGGGGTGTCCAGCGCGTCGGCGCCGGTGGCGAGGTCCACCGTGTTGACGAGGTCGTGGACCAGGGTCAGCCGCCCGGGCGGGGCCGCTCTCTCGCTCATGACGCGACGGTACCTTCCCGAAATCTCCTTGCGAGGTTACCGGTTCTGCGGCAGCATGCGGTAACGGTTACCTGTAGGCCGCTTCAAGCGGTAACACGAGGAGGCAGTCATGTCCGTAGCGAAGGTGGGCTCCGTCGTCCTGGACTGTCCGGACCCGCACGCGCTGGCCGGTTTCTACGCCGGTGTCGTGGGCGGCACGCCGGAGGGCGAAGGCGACTGGGTGGACCTCGCGGTGCCCGGCGGTCCGACGCTGGCCTTCCAGCGGGCCGAGGGCCACGTCCCGCCGCGGTGGCCCGCGGCCGACCGCTCCCAGCAGTTCCACCTCGACCTGACCGTCGAGGACCTGGACGCGGCCGAGAAGGAGGTCCTGGCGCTGGGCGCGGAGCCGCTGGACACGGAGGACCGCTCGCGCAGCTTCCGGGTTTACGCGGATCCGGCCGGGCACCCGTTCTGCCTGTGCGCCTGCTGAGATCCCCCGAGAGCCCGCTGAGTCAAGGAGGAACCGATGGCCCCCGTGGCACGACTGCGCAGTGTCGTCCTGGACTGCCCCGACCCGAGTGAGCTGGCGGTCTTCTACGCGGCCGTCGCCGGCGGCACGCCCGTGGCGGAGGACGACGACTGGGTGGTCCTCCAGGTCCCCTCGGGCCCCCGCCTGGCCTTCCAGCGGGCCCCCGGCCTCACCCCGCCGGCCTGGCCGAGCGCCGACCACGACTCCCAGCAGTTCCACCTCGACTTCGACGCGGGCGGCACATGGGAGGAGGTCGACGCGGCGGAGGCGAAGGTCCTGGCCCTCGGAGCGCGCGTCCTGGACCGCGAGGACGACAGGACCAAGGACTTCCGTGTCTACGCCGACCCCGCGGGCCACCCCTTCTGTCTGTGCCGCATCGAACAGCCGTAGGTCACCGCAGGAGCCGGTTCAGCCGTCGAGGGCGCCGATCGTCGCCGTCGACGGCTTGCGGCGTTGTCGGGCCGTGTGGGCCGTGAAGGCGGTGGCGCGCAGGACGCGTTGGACGTTGCCCCAGGTCAGAAGGGCTACGTCGGACTCGTCCCAGCCGCGGCGGAGGAGCTCCGCGATCAGGAGGGGGTAGCAGGACGGGTCGCTCAGTTCCTGCGGGTGCGCGCCGCCCGTGTCGTACGTGCCGGACAGGCCCACGGACTCGGGGCCGGCGACGGTGCGGACGTGGTCGAGGTGGTCGGCGACGTCGCGGACGGTCGGTCCGGCCTGTTCGGCGGTGAGCGGCACCAGGCACAGTCCCTTCGCCTCGCCCACCGCGGCGAGCAGGTCGTCGGGCAGGTTGGCCGGGTGCGGGCGCAGATCGCGGGCGCCGGACCGGGTGAACAGCACCGGTGCCTTGGAGACCACGAGCGCCCTGCGGATCGTGGGGGCGGAGGCGTAGGAGAGGTCGGCGACCATGCCGAGCCGGTTCATCTCGCGGACGACCTCCTCGCCGAACCGGGTGAGCCCGGCCGGGCCCGCCCAGGAGGTGCCGGTGAGGGTGAGCACCCGGACGCCGAGGGCGTGCAGGGAGCGCAGGACGCTCAGGGAGTCGCCGAGGGCGGGCGCGCCGGCGGGACCGAAGAGCACGGCGACCCGGCCGCAGTTGCGGGCGTCGACGACCTCCCCGGCGGTGCGGGCGGGCCGCAGCCCCGCGTCGTGGGCGGCGACGACCCCCTGCGCCAGGTCCAGCTGCTCCAGGGTCGTGGCGAGCGCCCGGTCGCCGTCGTGGCCGTCCGGCAGGTGCAGCGACCAGAACACGGCGCCGACCTGCCCCTTGCGCAGCCGCGGCAGGTCCGCGTCGACGGCGCTCTCCCCCAGGTCGAGGTCGTACCAGGGCAGTCCGCGCAGCGTCCACGGCAGACCGCTGTAGCCGTCGCAGACGGGGTGGGCGGCAAGGACGGCCCGCGCGCGGTCGAGGGGGGCGTCGTCCGGGTCGGAGACGGGCCGGTACTCCTCCGGTCCGACGACCACCGCCTCCTGCGGGTACGGCTCGTCGGCACGGCCCACCTCGGCGGCGGTATGCAGATCGTCCTGGAGATCGGCCATAACGGGGCTCCGTACGTCGTGACCTCGGGCGGTACGGCCACGGTCGCACGGAGCACCCGCGGACTTCCTGGTGAACGCGGCGTTCGGGGTAAGGACGGGCCAGCCCCGCGCCGCGTCCGCCGGTCAGCCGTCCAGCGCCTCGACGGTGGCGTGGGACGGCGCGCGCGTGGCCCGCAGGTCACGGGCCACGTCCTCGGCGTCGCCCAGCACCCGCACCGCGTTCTGCCAGGTCAGCTTGGCCAGGTCGGCGCGGGACCAGCCGCGGTCCAGCAGCTCGGCGATCAGCCGGGGGTAGCCGGAGACGTCGTCCAGGCCGTCGGGGGTGAAGGCCGTGCCGTCGTAGTCGCCGCCGATGCCGAGGTGGTCGATACCGGCGACCTCGCGCATGTGGTCGAGGTGGTCGGCGACCGTGGCCACCGTGGCGACGGGCCGCGGGTGGGTCTCCTCGAAGGCGCGGTGCAGCGTCATCGCCTCGGGGCTGGTGTCGAGGTGGTGGAAGCCGTGCGCGCGCAGGTTCTCGTCGGCGGCCGCCGTCCAGTCGACGGCGGCCTGGAGCACGAACTTCGGCACGAACGTCACCATCGCGACGCCGCCGTTGGCGGGCAGCCGCTCCAGCACGTCGTCGGGGATGTTGCGCGGGTGGTCGCAGACCGCGCGGGCCGAGGAGTGGGAGAAGATCACCGGCGCCGTGCTGGTGTCCAGCGCGTCCCGCATGGTCGTGGCGGCGACGTGGGAGAGGTCGACCAGCATGCCGAGCCGGTTCATCTCCCGCACCACCTCGCGGCCGAACGCCGACAGTCCGCCCACGCCGGGCTCGTCGGTCGCCGAATCGGCCCACGCCACGTTGAAGTTGTGGGTGAGGGTCAGATAGCGCACCCCGAGGTCGTACAACCCCCGCAGCGTGCCGAGGGAGTTGGCGATGGAGTGGCCGCCCTCCGCCCCCATGAGGGAGGCGATACGGCCCTCGCGGCGCGCGGCCTCCATGTCGGCGGCGGTCAGCGCGGGCGCCAGGTCCCGCGGGTGCCGGTCCAGCAACCGCCGTACGCAGTCGATCTGTTCCAGCGTGGCCGGCACCGGGTCGGGGGCGTCGGCGCGGACGTACACCGACCAGAACTGCGCGCCCACGCCGCCGGCGCGCAGCCGGGGGATGTCGGTGTGCAGATGGGCGGACTGGTCGGCGGCGATGTCGCGGGCGTCGAGGTCGTAGGAGACCTGTTCGCGCAGTGCCCACGGCAGGTCGTTGTGCCCGTCGACGACGGGGAACTCGGCGAGCAGCGCGCGGGCGTCGTCCAGGGTGCTCATGCCGGCCGCCCCGCTCACTTGCCGAAGCCGAAACCGGCGCCGGCGCCCTCGGCCTTGGCCCGCAGCCGCTTGCCCTTCTCGGCCGCCTGGTCGTTCAGCTCCTGCTGGAACTCCCGCATGCGGGTGAGCAGTTCCTCGTCGTGGGCGGCGAGGATCCGGGCCGCGAGCAGGCCCGCGTTGCGCGCGCCGGCGACGGAGACGGTGGCGACGGGCACGCCGGCCGGCATCTGCACGATGGACAGCAGCGAGTCCATGCCGTCGAGGTACTTCAGCGGCACGGGCACGCCGATGACGGGCAGCGGGGTCACCGAGGCGAGCATGCCGGGCAGATGGGCGGCGCCGCCCGCGCCCGCGACGATCACCTTGAGCCCGCGGTCCGCGGCCTGCTCGCCGTACGTGATCATCTCGCGGGGCATGCGGTGCGCGGAGACCACGTCGACCTCGTAGGCGATCTCGAACTCGTCGAGGGCCTTGGCCGCCGCCTCCATGACGGGCCAGTCGGAGTCGGACCCCATGACGATGCCAACGACGGGACTCATTCGGTGATCGTGCCTCTCAGGTAGCCGGCTGCGTGACGGGCGCGCTCCAGCACGTCGTCCAGGTCGTCGCCGTAGGTGTTCACGTGGCCGACCTTGCGGCCGGGCTTCACGTCCTTGCCGTACATGTGGATCTTCAGCTGGGGGTCGCGCGCCATGCAGTGCAGGTACGCCGAGTACATGTCCGGGTAGTCGCCGCCCAGCACGTTGACCATGACCGTCCACGTCGCGCGCGGGCGGGGGTCGCCGAGCGGGAGGTCGAGGACGGCGCGGACGTGGTTGGCGAACTGCGAGGTGATCGCGCCGTCCATGGACCAGTGGCCGGAGTTGTGCGGGCGCATCGCGAGCTCGTTGACGAGGATGCGGCCGTCGCGGGTCTGGAACAGCTCCACCGCGAGGTGGCCGACCACGCCGAGCTCCTTGGCGATGGTCAGCGCCATCTCCTCGGCCTTCAGCGCGAGCTCCTCGTCGAGGTCGGGCGCGGGCGCGATCACGGTGTCGCAGACGCCGTTGACCTGCCGCGACTCCACGACCGGGTAGGCGACGGCCTGGCCGTGCGGGGAGCGGACCACGTTGGCGGCCAGCTCGCGCACGAAGTCGACCTTCTCCTCGGCGAGGACGGGCACCCCGGCCTTGAACGGCTCGGCGGCCTCCTCGGCGGAGTCCACGACCCACACGCCCTTGCCGTCGTACCCGCCGCGCACGGTCTTGAGGACGACGGGGAAGCCCTCGCCCTCCGCCGCGAACGCGGCCACGTCGGCCGGATCGGACACGATGCGGTGGCGCGGGCACGGGATGCCGATCGCGTCGAGCTTCGCGCGCATCACGCCCTTGTCCTGGGCGTGCACCAGAGCGTCGGGGCCGGGGCGGACGGGGACGCCGTCCGCCTCGAGGGCCCGCAGGTGCTCGGTGGGCACGTGCTCGTGGTCGAAGGTGATCACGTCGCAGCCGCGCGCGAAGTCGCGCAAGGTGTCCAGGTCGCGGTAGTCGCCGACGACGACATCGCTCACGACCTGGGCCGCGGAATCCTGCGGAGTGTCACTGAGAAGCTTGAACCTGATGCCGAACGGGATGCCCGCCTCGTGTGTCATACGAGCGAGCTGACCGCCGCCGACCATGCCGACTACCGGGAACGTCACGACCCCAGGGTATCCGCCCACGCCAGGGTGGCCGATTCCCGCCCGTCCCGCGGGACGGAAGGGACACACGGTGCCCGTGTGACACGGCGTCCGCAGGAAGATCGCGCGTCCGGGTGGTTAGCATGGCGGAGTTGACGCACTCGACCGACGGGAGCCTGTGGGCGATGGGACAAGGTTCCTCGGGGCTTCGACGGCTCTTCCGCGAAGTGGCCAAGTTCGGCGCGGTGGGGGGAGCCGGGGTGCTGGTCAACCTCGGTGTGTTCAACCTGGTCCGCCAGGCGACCGACCTCCAGGTGGTGCGCGCGAGCGTCATCGCCACCGTGGTCGCGATCGTCTTCAACTACGTCGGCTTCCGGTACTTCACCTACCGGGACCGCGACAAGTCCCGGCGCACCCGCGAGATGTCGCTGTTCCTGCTCTTCAGCGTCATCGGCCTGGTGATCGAGAACGGCCTGCTCTACACGGCGACGTACGGCTTCGGCTGGGACAGCTCGCTCCAGAGCAACATCTTCAAGTTCCTCGGCATCGGCATCGCGACGCTGTTCCGCTTCTGGTCCTACCGCACATGGGTGTTCCGCGCCCTGCCGGTGCGCGAGGAGCCCGTGGCGGGCGGCGGCGCCACGGCCGCCGGGGAGCGGCTCCGGCAGCGCGTGCCGTAGCGCTCTCCTCGCCGCAGCGCGTCCCGCTCAGCGCACCGTCCTGCGGGTCTCCTCTTCCGGGTCCTTCTGCGGGGGCGTGCGGGACAGGAACAGGCCAAACACGGGCGGCTTGGCCTGGAGCATCTCCAGACGGCCGCCGTCCGCCTCCGCCAGGTCCCGGGCGACCGCCAGGCCGATCCCGGTGGAGTTGCGCCCGCTGATCGCCCGCTCGAAGATCCGCGACCCCAGCTCGGCGGGCACGCCCGGACCCTCGTCGGTGACCTCCACGACGACCTGGTTGCCGGTGACCCGGGTACGCAGGGCGACCGTGCCGCCGCCGTGCATCAGCGAGTTCTCGATCAGCGCGGCCAGCACCTGGGCGACCGCGCCCGGGGTGCCCACGGCCCGCAGACTCCGCTTGCCGGACGTCACGATGGCCCGGCCGGCGCTGCGGTAGGCGGGGCGCCACTCGGCGAGCTGCTGCTTGATCACCTCGTCGAGGTCGAAGGTGACGGCGGAGCCGGTGCGCGGGTCCCGGGAGTTGGTCAGCAGCCGCTCCACCACGTCCGTCAGCCGCTCCACCTGCGCGAGCGCGATCGTCGCCTCCTCCTTCACCGTGTCCGGGTCGTCGGTGACGGTGATCTCCTCCAGCCGCATCGACAGCGCGGTGAGCGGGGTGCGCAGCTGGTGGGAGGCGTCGGCGGCGAGCCGCCGCTCGGCGGTCAGCATGCGGGCGATGCGCTCGGCGGAGGCGTCCAGCACGTCGGCGACCCGGTCCAGCTCGGGGACGCCGTAGCGGCGGTGGCGGGGGCGCGGGTCGCCGGAGCCGAGGCGCTCGGCGGTCTCGGCGAGGTCGGTCAGCGGCGAGGCGAGCCGGTTGGCCTGCCGGATCGCCAGCAGCACCGCCGCGATCACCGCGAGCAGCGCCACGAAACCGATGATCAGCAGGGTGCGGGCGACTTCCCTGGTCACCGAGGAGCGCGGCTCCTGGACGGTGACCGTCTCGCCTTCCTCGCCGGGCGCCGTGGCGCTGATGACGTCGCCGTCCGGCTTGGATCCGACCTCGATGGGCGGCTTGCCGGGGATCCGGACGACGGCGTACCGGTCCTCGGGCATCTGGTCGCCGATGATCTCGGCGGTGACCTTGTCCTCGACGAGCAGGCGGCTGTCGACGATGCTGGCCAGCCGCACCGCCTCGGACTCCACGCGCTCCTTGGCGGTCTCGGTGATGGTGCGGGTCTCGACGATCACCAGGGAGACCCCGAAGACGGCGATCACGACGAGGACCACGGCGAGCGTGGACTGGATCAGACGGCGGCGCATGTTCTCTTACCCGGCGGCGGAACCCCGGCGGGGGTTCAGCTCTTCTCGAAACGGAAGCCCACGCCGCGCACCGTGGCGATGTAACGGGGGTTGGCCGCGTCGTCGCCGAGCTTCTTGCGCAGCCAGGAGATGTGCATGTCGAGGGTCTTGGTGGAGGACCACCAGGTGGTGTCCCAGACCTCGCGCATCAGCTGGTCGCGGGTGACCACCCGGCCCGCGTCCCGCACCAGCACCCGCAGCAGGTCGAACTCCTTGGCGGTGAGCTGGAGCTCCTCGTCGCCCATCCACGCGCGGTGCGACTCGACGTCGATGCGGACGCCGTGGGTGGCGGGCGCCTGCTGCGGCTCGGCGGCGCCGCGGCGGAGCAGGGCCCGGACCCTGGCCAGCAGTTCGGCGAGGCGGAACGGCTTGGTGACGTAGTCGTCGGCGCCCGCGTCCAGGCCGACGACCGTGTCCACCTCGTCGGCGCGCGCGGTGAGGATCAGCAGAGGGACCGTGTGCCCCTCGGCGCGGAGCCGGCGGGCGACCTCCAGGCCGTCCATCCCCGGCAGCCCGAGGTCCAGCACGACCAGGTCGACGCCGCCCTGCATTCCGGCGTCCAGGGCGCCGGGTCCGTCCTCACGCACCTCGACTTCGTAGCCCTCCCGGCGCAGGGCGCGGGCCAGCGGCTCCGAGATGGACGCGTCGTCCTCGGCGAGCAGTACACGGGTCATGCGGATGATGGTAGACCCGTGGCCCGAGCCGCAGGGGTGTGATCGGCGGGCTCGCTTCTTACCGGTGTCTCACCCTGCTCTCACCTCCCCGCCCCCTGAGACGGACCTGCGGGTGCGAGGTGCGATGCTGGGCGGACCTTCGAATGGGCGATCGCGGTTCCATCAAAACCTGTGATTCGCGTCTCAAGTCCTTCCATATCCGGCAGTGTCCTGCCGTATGGTGAACCAACGCCTGTTGCACCGCGGGGACCTTTGGCGGCAGTTGACGCCGAGGGTCTCTTTTGTGTGCGGGCCGGCACACCCTGCCGGTCCCTGAAGGAATGACCTGTGGCCGGGCCTTCGCCGCGCGTCGACGCACGGCGGGGGCGTGGATCCCGGTGGTCGCCGTCCGTCGCTCCGTGATCCGGGGCGGCACCCCCCAGGCGTGGGGCGGACGGGACGACCCGCCGGTGCCGGCCAGCCCCCCACCGGGCGCGTACCCGTCTCGCGCGACGCGTCCCGACAGCAAGGAACGACCATGGCGTCCAGCCTGACGAAGGACTCGGTCACCCCGGGCACCCCCGGGTCCGAGAAGACCTTCTTCGGCCACCCCCGCGGACTGGCCACACTCTTCATGACCGAGATGTGGGAGCGTTTCTCCTACTACGGCATGAGGGCTCTGCTCCCGCTGTACCTCGTCGCGCCGGGCGGTCTCGGTCTGAGCGCGGGCACCGCCACCGCCATCTACTCGGTGTACCTCTCGCTGGTGTACCTGCTCGCCATGCCCGGCGGCTGGTTCGGCGACCGGGTCTGGGGCCCCCGCAAGACCGTCGCCGTCGCCGGCGGCATCATCATGCTGGGCCACCTGACGCTGGCCCTGCCCTACTCGGGCACGTTCTACGGCGGCCTCGGCCTCGTCGCGATCGGCTCCGGTCTGCTGAAGGCCAACATCTCCACGATGGTCGGCCAGCTCTACAAGGGCCCGGACGACCCGCGCCGGGACGGCGGCTTCACCGTCTTCTACATGGGCATCAACCTCGGTGCCTTCGCCGCGCCGCTGATCATCGGCACCGTCGGCGAGAGCGTCAACTGGCACCTGGGCTTCGCCCTCGCCGCGCTCGGCATGGGGCTGGGCGTCACGCAGTTCCTGCTGGGCAGCCGCCACCTGGACGCGCAGTCCAGCGTCGTCCCGAAGCCGCTGTCGGCCGAGGAGAAGGTCTCCACACTGCGCAAGGCCGCGCTGTGGGCGGGCATCGCCGTCGTGGCGTACGCGATCGTCGGCTTCTCCGGCCACTACACCCTGAACTGGATCCTGGTCCCGCTGACCCTGCTCGGCGTGATCATCCCGGTGATGGTGCTGGCGCGCATCAAGCGCGACAAGGACCTCGACCGCGCCGAGCAGTCGAAGATGTCCGCGTACATCTGGTTCTTCGTCGCCGCGGCGATCTTCTGGATGATCTACGACCAGGGCGGCTCGACCCTGTCGATCTTCGCCGACTCGTCGGCCGAGAACAGCGTGCTCGGCTGGGACTTCCCGGTCTCCTGGTACCAGTCGGTCAACCCGGTGCTGATCATGGCGCTGGCCCCGGTCTTCGCCTGGATCTGGCTCGCGCTGAACCGGCGCGGCAAGGAGCCGAGCACGATCGTGAAGTTCGCGTCCGGTCTGATGCTGGTCGGCGTCTCGTTCTTCCTGTTCCTCGCCCCGCTGTCGATCGCCGAGGGCGGTCACAAGGCGGCCGCGCTGTGGCTGGTGGCGATCTACTTCACGCAGACCGTCGGCGAGCTGCTGCTCTCCCCGGTCGGCCTGTCGGTCACCACGAAGATGGCGCCCGCGAAGTACGCCTCGCAGATGATGGGCGTCTGGTTCCTCGCCGTCACCGCCGGCGACGCCACGACCGGCCTGCTGTCCATCGCCGGTGTCGACCTCAACAAGACGGGCATCGTCGCCCTGGAGGCGACCCTCGCGGTCCTGGCGGGCATCGCGATCTGGATGTACCGCAGCAAGGTGAAGTCGCTGATGGGGGATGTCCGCTGAGGCGGGTGTCGCGCGCGGCGCACTGAAACGAGGGGCTCCCAGCCGGTGCGGCTGGGAGCCCTTCGGGGTCGGGGGTGCGGGGGGTGTGCGCTGTTCGGCGCCGTTGGACTGGGGGCTCTTGCCGGGTGCCGGCCCGTTGTGGCTGGTCGCGCAGTTCCCCGCGCCCCTGTCGGGGCGCGCCGTGGGGCTGGGGGCCTTCTGCCGAGTGCCGGCACGTCCTGGCTGGTCGCGCAGTTCCCCGCGCCCCTGTCGGGGCGCTGCCCGGGAGGCGCCTGGGGGCGCCTCAGCGGGCTGGGGGGTCCTGGGCGGGTGTTTGTCCGCCGGAAAGCGGAGCGGCCTCCGAGGGGTCCTCTGTGGGTCCTGGAGGCCGGTGCGTGGCGGGTGTCGGGGGGCGACCCGACGACTACGACGGCGTGGCGAGTTCTGCCCAGACCGTCTTGCCCGCCACGTCGGGCGTGCGCAGCACGCCCCAGTCCAGGCACAGGCGCTGGACGATGAACATGCCGTGGCCCCCCGGGCGGCCCGCGCGGTGGGGTGTGCGCGGCGACGGCTGGCCGGTGCCCCGGTCGGTGACCTCGAGGCGGATCACCTTGCGGTCGCAGGTGATGGTCAGCAGATCCGGCCCTTCGGCGTGCAGGCACGCGTTGGTGACCAGCTCGGACACGACGAGCAGGACGTCCTCGGCGGCGGCCCGCCGGTCCGCGGTGGCGGCCGGCAGCCAGCCCCAGTCGTACAGCGCCTGCCGTGTGAAGTCCCGTGCGAGCGGCACGACCCCGCTCTGGTCCTCGAAGCTCAGCCGGCGCGCCTGCGCCTCGCCGGACGGCCCCGGCGGGGGCGCCGGGTCGGCGATCGGCGTGGCCACGCCGCCGTCCGGGGCGTCCGCGGCCGGTGCAGCGCCCCCGGACGTCCCGGAAGCGCCGCTGGGCTCCGGACCGCGGTCGCCCGGCGAGTAGGGCCGGGTGGTGCTCATCAGCGCTTCACCTCACCGTGTCACCAGTTCACCATGCGACATTGCCCGCACTCGGTCGGTCACGCGCGGACGGCCCGAATGGTTCTCGGCACCCTCCCGACCACCGCGTCCGGGACGTGCTGGATGTCTCCTGCCCGAGCCGCCGGACGGAACACCCCCGTATTCGCACGAAAAAACGCGCCGAGTGTCCCCCGCCGTCGGCGGGTGCGGCACGAGCACCCCGCCGGGCCTGCCCGCCCGCGTCACGCGGAATCGTCGGCCAGGGCCGCCTCGAGCGTGTCGTGAACGGCGAACACCGCGTCCGCCCCCGTGATCTCGAACACGCGGGCGACGACGGGCTGCATGCCCACGAGGGCCACCCCGCCTCCGTCCGCCTCGGCCTTCAGCCGGGCGCCGAGCAGCACGTTCAGCCCCGTGGAGTCACAGAACTCCAGCCGGGAGCAGTCGATGACAAGCCGCTTGAAACCCTTGGCGAGGCAGTCCTCCAGTGGCTCCCGCAACAGATCGGCGGTGTGGTGGTCCAACTCACCCGCCGGGGTCACGACGGCACTGGGGCCCTCTTCTCGCACCTCGACCAGAAGCCGGCCCGACTGTGCGCTGCCGACCGTCCCGCGGTCCATGCCGTCTCTCTCTCCCGAGGTCGTGGCTGTTCCTGACGCTCTCGAACATTACGCCTTCCGGCCACGCAACGACACTCTAACAATCACGCACAAACAGACATAAGCGAACAGAACGCACTTGCGGCGGGCTCCGAGCAGCCGGTAGGGCTAGTAAAGACACGTACCCGACACGGCCGGCTTTGGAGGCGCCGCACACCGCAGTGCACGTATCGGCTTCGGCAGCCATATGCCGAGAACGATGGAGGACATCATGTCACCCCGGCTCGACGCATCGCCTACCCGTGAAGCGACGTCGACACCCCTTCCGGAACATCTGGATCCCATCGAGCAGGACGACCTGGGAGTCGTCCAGGACGGTCTCCTCGCCGGACTCCCGGAGATCCCCCCGTACGACGAGGTGGGCCCGGTCGACGCACGGGCCCTGTCCAAGACCCTGTTCGAGCGCCTGGAATCGCTCGACGAAGGCAGTCACGAGTACTCGTACGTACGCACCACGCTCGTCGAACTGAACCTCGCCCTGGTCAAGTTCGCCGCCTCCCGGTTCCGCTCCCGCAGCGAGCCCATGGAGGACATCATCCAGGTCGGCACCATCGGCCTGATCAAGGCGATCGACCGCTTCGAGCACACGCGGGGTGTGGAGTTCCCCACCTTCGCGATGCCGACCATCATCGGCGAGATCAAGCGCTTCTTCCGCGACACCTCATGGTCCGTGCGCGTACCGCGCCGCCTGCAGGAGTTGCGGCTGGACCTGGCCAAGGCCGGTGACGAACTGGCCCAGCAGCTCGACCGCGCGCCGACGGTGGCCGAGCTGGCGGACCGGCTGGGCATCACCACCGACGAGGTCGTCGAGGGCATGGCCGCGTCGAACGCGTACACCGCCTCCTCGCTGGACGCCCAGCCCGAGGAGGACGACGCCGAGGGCGCCCTGGCCGACCGGATCGGTTACGAGGACCACGGACTCGAAGGCATCGAGTACATCGAGTCGTTGAAGCCGCTGATCGCCGAACTGCCGTCGCGGGACCGGAAGATCCTGTCGCTGCGGTTCGTGGCCGGCATGACCCAGTCGGAGATCGGCGAGGAGCTCGGCATCTCCCAGATGCACGTCTCCCGTCTGCTGTCCCGGACGCTGGTGAAGCTGCGCAAGGGCCTCACGGTCGAGGAGTGATCCCGGCCGCGTGACGTCCGTCCTCCAGAGGGCGGCCCGGAGGATCCGGGCCGCCTTTCAGAGGTTCCGGGCCTTGCGGCGCCCCCTCAGACCTCCCGTACGCCCCTGCGCCACACGCCCGTGACCAGCGGGACGCCCGGCCGGTAGGCCAGGTGGACATGGCTGGGGGCGTCGAGCAGCACCAGGTCCGCGTACGCGCCCGGGACGAGCCGGCCGACGTCGGTGCGCCGCAGCGCCGCAGCGCCGCCCGCGGTGGCCGCCCGGACGGCCTCGTCGGGCGTCATCCCCATGTCCCGCACGGCGAGCGCGATGCAGAACGGCATCGACGAGGTGAACGACGACCCGGGGTTGCAGTCGGTGGACAGCGCCACGGTCGCCCCCGCGTCCAGCAGCCGCCGGGCGTCCGGCCAGGCGGCGCGGGTGGAGAACTCCGCGCCGGGCAGCAGCGTCGCGACGGTCGCGCTGTTCGCCAGCGCGTCCACGTCGGCGTCGGTGAGGTGGGTGCAGTGGTCGGCGCTGGCCGCGTCCAGCTCGACGGCCAGCTGCACACCGGGGCCGTACGAGAGCTGGTTGGCGTGGATCCGCGGGTGCAGCCCCTTCGCCTTGCCCGCGGTGAGGACCGCGCGGGCCTGGTCGCCGTCGAAGGCGCCCTGCTCGCAGAACACGTCGATCCAACGGGCGTGCGGCGCACAGGCGTTCAGCATCTCGCCGGTGACCAGGGCGACGTAGCCGGCCGGGTCGTCCGCGTACTCGGGGGCGACGACGTGCGCGCCGAGGTAGGTGACCTCGTCGGTGTGGCGGGCGGCCAGCCGCAGGGCGCGGGCCTCGTCCTCGACGGTCAGCCCGTAGCCGGACTTGGTCTCGAAGGTCGTGGTGCCCTGGCGCAGCGCCTCCGCGAGATAGCGGGTGAGGGTGGCCTCCAGCTCCGCCTCGCTCGCGGCGCGGGTCGCGGCGACGGTGGTGCGGATGCCGCCCGCGCTGTACGGGCGGCCCGACATGCGGGCGTTGAACTCCTCGGTGCGGTCCCCGGCGAACACCAGGTGGGAGTGGGAGTCGACGAAGCCCGGCAGGACCGCGCGGCCGCCGGCGTCGACCCGGTTGTCAGTGGCGGGTGCTTTGCTTGCTTCACCGGTCCACACGACGCGGTCGCCCTCGATGACGACGGCCGCGTCCCGGACCAGGCCGAGGGGGTCGGAGTCGCGGAGGGAGGGGTCGTTGGTGACCAGCGTGGCGATGTTCGTGATGACGGTGGCGCTCATGGTGTCCTCATGGGTCGCGTCCTCATGGTTCGTCAGGCGCGCAAGTCCTGGATCGCCTGCGCGAGGGCTCCGGGCACGTCGGGGACCAGCGTGTGCGCCCCGTCGCGCACCACGTGCCGGCCTGCCACGACCGTGTGCCGCACATCGGCGGCCGTCGCGGCGAATACGGCCGTCTCGGCGCCCAGCCGGGGCAGTGGCCCCGCTGTCCTGACCGAGTCCAGCGCGACGGTGGTGAGGTCGGCGCGCGCCCCCGCCTCGATGACGCCGGTGTCGTCCCAGCCGAGCGCCGCGTGTCCGTCGACGGTGGCCGCGCGCAGCAGGGCCGCGGCCGTCCAGTGACCGCGGGTGCGGGTGCGCAGCCGCTCGTTCAGCTCCATCGCGCGCGCCTCCTCGAACAGGTCGACGACGGCGTGGCTGTCGGAGCCGAGGCTGAGCGGGGAGCCCTCGTTCTGCAGGGCCGCGGCGGGTCCGATGCCGTCCGCGAGGTCGCGTTCGGTGGTGGGGCACATGCAGGTGCCGGTGCCGCTGCCGCCGATCAGGGAGACGTCCTCGGCGGTGAGGTGGGTGTTGTGGACCCCGGTGGTGCGCGGCCCCAGCACGCCGTGCAGGGCGAGCAGTTGGGCCGGCGTGCAGCCGTGCGCCTCCCGGCAGGCGTCGTTCTCGGCGGTCTGCTCGGACAGGTGCACGTGCAGGGGGGCCCGCCGCTCCCCGGCCCAGCGCGCCACCGTCGACAGCTGCTCCGCGGGCACGGCCCGTACGGAGTGCACGGCCGCGCCGATCCGCGCGTGGTCCTGGTCCTTGAGAAGTGAAGAGCGTGCGGCCCAGGCGTCCGCGTCGCCGTCGGAGAAGCGCAGCTGGTGGGCGGTGGGGGGCCGGCCGAAGCCGGAGGAGAGGTAGGCGGCGTCGAGGAGGGTGATCCGGATGCCGGCCTCGGCGGCGGCCGCGAGCAGCGCCTCCCCCATGGCGTTGGGGTCGGCGTAGGGCGTGCCGCCGGGCGCGTGGTGCACGTAGTGGAACTCGCCGACGGTGGTGATCCCGGCCAGCGCCATCTCGGCGTACACGGCGCGGGCGAGCGCGTGGTAGCTGTCCGGGGTGAGCCGCTCGGCGGTGGCGTACATGACCTCGCGCCAGGTCCAGAAGGTGCCGGAGCCGACCTGGACGGTGGAGCGCAGGGCGCGGTGGAAGGCGTGGCTGTGGGCGTTCGCCAGTCCGGGGAGGGTCAGTCCGCGCAGGATCTCGGCGCCGGGCGGGGGCGCGGGGGTGCCGGTGCGGACGCCGGCGATGCGCCCGTCCGCCACGTCGAGGGCGACGCCCGGCTCGACGTGGGCGCCGAGCCACGCGTGCTCCAGCCAGTACGTCCGCGGGGTGGCGGTCACGGGGCGGCCAGTCCTTCCAGTACGTCGGCGAGGGCGAGGACCCCGGCCACGCAGTCGTCCTCGGCGGCGAACTCGGCCGGGGAGTGCGAGACGCCGGTGGGGTTCCGTACGAACAGCATGGCGGTCGGGACGCGTCCGGCGAGGATCCCCGCGTCGTGTCCCGCGCCGGTGCCGAGGACGGGCGCCTTCAGGCCGGCGTCCTTGCCCAGGATGCGGGCGAGCCGGTCGCGCAGGGCGTGGTCGAACTCGACGACGGGGGTGAAGGACTCGCGTTCCACGTCCAGCTGGACGCCGTGGGCGGCGGCGTACGCGCGGGCGGCCCGCTCCACCCCGCCGACCACGGTGTCCAGGCGCTCCTGGTCGGCGGCGCGGGAGTCGAGCCAGCCGCGCACCAGGGACGGCACGGCGTTGACGCCGTTCGGCTCGACGGCCAGCTTGCCGAACGTGGCCACCCCGCCCGCCTGTTCGGCCTCCCGGCGGGCGGCGAGGACGGTCTCGGCGTACGGCAGCATCGGGTCGTGCCGGTCGGCGAGCCGGGTGGTGCCGGCGTGGTTGGCCTCGCCCCGGAAGTCGAACCGCCAGCGGCCGTGCGGCCAGATCGCGGACGCGACGCCGACCCGGTCGCCGGTGAGGTCCAGCGCCCGTCCCTGCTCGACGTGCAGCTCGACGAAGGCGCCGATGCGGCCGAGGCGTACGGGGTCGGGGCCGATGGCGTCCGGGTCGTAGCCGGCGGTCTCCATGGCCTGCGGGAGTGTGATGCCGTCGGCGTCGGTGAGCCGGTGCGCCTGGTCGACGGTGAGCGCGCCCGCGGTGAGCCGGGAGCCGACGCAGGCGAGCCCGAAGCGGGCGCCCTCCTCGTCGCCGAAGTTGACGATGCCGAGCGGCTTCGCCGGGCGGACGCCCCGGCGGCGCAGTTCGTCGAGGGCGGCGAAGGCGGAGACGACGCCGAGGGGGCCGTCGAAGGCGCCGCCGTCGGGCACGGAGTCCAGGTGCGACCCGGTGACCACGGCGTCCCCCTCGGCGGGGTCGCCGAGCCAGGCCCACTGGTTGCCGTTGCGGTCCACCTCGTAGGCCAGACCGCGGCGGCGGGCCTGCTCGCGGAACCAGTCCCGGCAGTCGGCGTCGGCGCCGGTCCAGGCGAACCGGCGGTAGCCGCCGGTCGTGGAGTTCCGTCCTACGGGCAGCAGGTGCCGCCACATCTCGTGGAAGGAGTCCGGTGCGGGCGCGGGCCGGACGGGGGGCTCCGGGGCGGCGGGGGTCGGGTGGGTCATGCCCGCTCGCCCTCACGCATGGGGATGCGCACACCGCGCTCCTCCGCCACCGACTCGGCGATGTCGTACCCGGCGTCGACGTGCCGGACGACGCCCATGCCGGGGTCGTTGGTGAGCACGCGGCGGATCTTCTCGCCGGCCAGGGCGGTGCCGTCGGCCACGGTGACCTGCCCGGCGTGGAGGGAGCGGCCCATGCCGACGCCGCCGCCGTGGTGGATCGACACCCAGGAGGCGCCGGAGGCCACGTTGACCATGGCGTTGAGCAGCGGCCAGTCGGCGATGGCGTCGGACCCGTCGAGCATCGCCTCGGTCTCCCGGTAGGGGGAGGCCACGGAGCCGCAGTCGAGGTGGTCGCGTCCGATGACGACCGGCGCGGACAGCTCGCCGCTCGCGACCATGTCGTTGAAGCGCTCGCCGGCCTTGTCGCGCTCGCCGTAGCCGAGCCAGCAGATGCGGGCGGGCAGGCCCTGGAAGTGGACCCGCTCACCGGCCAGCGTGATCCAGCGGGCCAGGGACTCGTTCTCCGGGAAGAGGTCGAGGATCGCGCGGTCGGTCTTCGCGATGTCGGCGGGGTCGCCGGAGAGGGCGGCCCAGCGGAAGGGGCCCTTGCCCTCGCAGAACAGCGGGCGGATGTAGGCGGGGACGAAGCCGGGGAAGGCGAACGCCCGCTCGTACCCGGCGAGCTGGGCCTCTCCGCGGATGGAGTTGCCGTAGTCGAACACCTCGGCGCCGGCGTCCTGGAAGCCGACCATCGCCTCGACGTGCCGGGCCATGGACTCGCGGGCGCGCGTGGTGAAGCCGGCCGGGTCCTTGGCGGCCGCGTCGGCCATGTCCTCGAAGGCCGTGCCGAGGGGGAGGTAGGCCAGGGGGTCGTGGGCGGAGGTCTGGTCGGTGACGATGTCGATGGGCGCGCCCATGGCGAGGAGCCGCGGGACGGTGTCGGCCGCGTTGCCGAGGACGCCGATGGACAGCGGCCTGCGCCGGTCGCGTGCCTCGACGGCGAGCCGCAGCGCGTGGTCGAGGGAGTCGGCCCTCACGTCGAGGTACCGGTGCTCGATGCGGCGGTCGATGGCGCGCGGGTCGCAGTCGACGCAGATCGCCACGCCGTCGTTCATGGTCACGGCGAGCGGCTGGGCGCCGCCCATGCCGCCGAGTCCGGCGGTGAGGGTGATGGTGCCGGCGAGGGAGCCGCCGAAGCGCTTGGCGGCGACGGCGGCGAAGGTCTCGTAGGTGCCCTGGAGGATGCCCTGGGTGCCGATGTAGATCCAGGAGCCGGCGGTCATCTGCCCGTACATGGTCAGGCCGAGCTGCTCCAGGCGCCGAAACTCCTCCCAGTTCGCCCAGTCGCCGACCAGGTTGGAGTTGGCGATGAGAACGCGCGGCGCCCACTCGTGGGTCTGCATCACGCCGACGGGGCGGCCTGACTGGACGAGCATCGTCTCGTCCTGCTTGAGCCCCTTCAGGGTGCGGACCATGGCGTCGAAGGAGCGCCAGTCGCGGGCCGCCTTGCCGGTGCCGCCGTAGACGACGAGCTTGTCGGGGTGCTCGGCGACCTCCGGGTCGAGGTTGTTCTGCAGCATGCGCAGGGCGGCCTCCTGCTGCCACCCCAGGGCGTTCAGCTCGCTGCCGCGCGGTGCTCGAACGGGACGAGGTCCTGACATGGGGCGCCTCCAGGTGGCCACACGACGTCTGCAGATATTCACATCCTGGCTATCTGAATAGACCTAGTCAATACAGGGGGTGCGTCGGTGCCGCCGTCCGGGGGATGTTTGGCTGGATGCATGCGCGCGAACGAGCAGACCAGTGACAGGACGGGCGACGTGACGGCCGGGACCGACCCGCGGGCCGCCGGGCGGGCGGCCCGCCGGGACGCCGCGGTGCGGGCGGCCGTGGAGCAGGGGCTTCTCGACACCGACGCGCCCCTCGTGGCGCTGCTGGACGCCACCGGCATCCGCGAGTCGGCGGCGGACCTGCGGGCCGCCTTCGAGGCCGTGACCGCGCCCGGCACGCCGGTGCTGCACGCCTTCGCGGTGAAGGCGAGCCCGCTGGTGCCGGTGCTGCGGCTGCTGCGCGAGGAGGGCATCGGCGCGGAGGTGGCCAGCCCGGGCGAGCTGGCGCTGGCGCGCGCCGCGGGCGTGGAGCCGGGGCGCACGGTGCTGGACTCCCCCGCCAAGACGCTCGCCGAGCTGCGGGAGGCGCTGGAGCTGGGCATCGCCGTCAACGCGGACAACCCGCAGGAGCTGGAGCGGATCGACGCGCTGGTGGCCGGCACGGACGTCCGCTCACCGCTCGGTATCCGGGTGAACCCGCAGGTCGGGGGCGGTTCCATCGAGGCGCTGTCGACCGCCACGGCCACCTCGAAGTTCGGTGTGGCGCTGCGGGACGAGGGCGCGCGGGAGTGGGTGATCCAGGCGTACCTGGACCGGCCGTGGCTGACCCGGCTGCACGCCCACACCGGCTCCCAGGGCATCGCCCTGACGATGATGGCGCGCGGGGTCGCGGAGACGTACGAGCTGGCGGAGGAGATCAACCGGCGGGCCGGACGGCGCCAGGTCGACACCCTCGACATCGGCGGCGGACTGCCGGTGAACTTCGCCTCCGAGGAGAGCCGCCCCACCTACGCGGAGTACGCGCGGCTGCTGAAGGAGACGGTGCCGGGGCTGTTCGACGGGCGGTACGGGCTGGTCACCGAGTTCGGCCGGTCCCTGCTGGCCAAGCACGGCACGGTGATCACACGCGTGGAGTACGCCAAGAGCGCGGGCGGCCGGCCGGTCGCGGTGACCCACGCGGGCGTGCAGGTCGCGACGCGCACGGTGTACGCGCCGGAGTCGTGGCCGCTGCGGATCGCCGCGTACGACGCGAAGGGGCTGCCCAAGGAGGGCCCGGCGGTCGTCCAGGACGTGGCGGGCCCGGCCTGCTTCGCGGGCGACCTGCTGGCGCAGGGTCAGGAACTGCCGCTGCTGGAGCAGGGCGACTACGCCGCGGCGCTGGACACGGGCGCGTACTACTTCGCGCACCACTACGCGTACAACTCGCTCCCGCGCCCTGCCGTCCTCGGCTACGCGCAGGACGCCTCCGGCGGCATCACCTTCGCGACGGTCCGCCCGGCCCAGCCGATCGAGGAGATCGTCGCGGAGTCGGGCGCGGCCCACGCGGACGCCCTGACCCACCTGGGCTGACCCCGCCTCCGGCACGACCGAAGGGGGCACGGGCAGGCACCCGCACCCCGCGCCCCGGACCGGCGCGTCCGCCCCGGGCGCGCCGCGGGGTCCGGGGCCCGGCCGCCACACGCCGACGGACCCCGAGTACCGACGCGGCACGCACCGGTGCGCCCATGGCCCGCGCGGGCGAGCCCGGGCCGGCCCGGCCCACACGGACGCCCTGACCCACCTGGGCTGACCCCGCCTCCGGCGTGACCGGATGCGGCGTGCCTGCTCCCCGGGTGCGCGTGCCGGGCCGGCGCGGCCGTGTGAGGGGCAGGCACGCCTGTACATCCCGGGCGCGTGACCGCCACGCGCCCGGGATGGTCCCGCCTACGCCGCCTTGACCAGCCTGCGCCGTGCTCCGCCCGGGGCCGCGTCGCCCGCGGCGATGCCCGTCGTGCGGAAGGCCTTGACGGCGCGTCCGGCGGGCCGGCCCGCGCCCTTGCGGAGCCAGTCCACGCGGACCCACAGCAGCACCTCGTCGGCGCGCTCCAGGCGGCCGATCCACGCCGCCTTCAGCCACAGCCCCGCACCGCACCCGGCGAGCAGCAGTCCGGCCGCGGCGGGCGCCGCGAGCGCCGAGCCGAGCGCGGCGAGGAAGGCGAGCAGCAGCCACCAGCGGTGCGCCCGGCGCCAGTTGCGCGTGGTGACCGCGCGGTCCTGCAGCACGTCGTGCCGGCCCGCGCGGGCCGCCGCACGGGCCAGTGCGCTGTACCGTCCCCGCCGCGTGAGCGCCACGAGGGCCGCGGCCACGAGGAACAGCGCGGCTCCGCCGAGCACGCCGATCCGCAGCCCCGTCAGACCCGGCACGAACGCCCCGGCGCCCGCGGCCACGACTCCCAGCCACCACAGTGGCGCGGCCCCGGCCCGTACGACGACGGCCACCCGGGCCAGCCCCTGTCCTCCGCGCGTCACGTCCAGCCTCCCGTCTTCCGATTCCTGAGGAAGTCCATCTGTGGGAAGTCCCTTACCTGGGAAACGCCTTCGAGGGAAGTCCCCTGTGACGGACGCTAGCGCGGGAAGCTGAGACGAGTCTGAGAAGACGCGGCGTCACTCCACGAACAGCCCGCGCGCCGCCGCCCGGGTGTCGAACTCCTCCAGCCGTGCCTGCGCGTCGGGCAGGTCGTCGCACATCGCCTCCAGCAGCACCCGCCCCAGCAGCATCGGCGCGCACGCGGTGTCGAACACCAGCGCCGTGCCGACGGCGGCCGGCAGCAGCAGGTCGGACACCTTGGCGACCGGCGCGAACGGCGAGTCGGCGACGGTGACGACGGTCAGCCCCGTCTCCTTGGCGTGGGCGAGCGCGTCCAGGACCTCGCGCGGATGCCGCGGCAGCGCGAAGCACAGCAGCGCCGAGGCCCCGGCCCGCACGGCCGCGTCGATCCGGTCGAGCAGCATCGTGCCGCCCTCGTTGAGCAGCCGTACGTCCGGGTGGACCTTGGCGGCGAAGTAGGCGAAGCCGTGCGCCTGGGCGGCGGCGGCCCGCAGGCCGAGCACGGGCAGCGGCCGGCTCTCCGCGAGCACCCGCCCCGCCCTCCGCACGGGCGCGGGGTCGGCCAGCACCTCCGCGAGATGCCGCAGGTTCTCGATCTCGGCCTCGACGGCCTGCTGGTACTCGTTGGACGAGCCGGTCTCCGGGGCGGGTTCGGCCGGCGCGACCTCGCGCAGGTGGCGGCGCAGCGCGGGGTAGCCGTCGAAGCCGAGGGCGACCGCGAACCGGGTCACGGAGGGCTGGCTCACCCCGGCCAGTTCGGCCAGCTCCACGCTCGACAGGAACGGCACATCGGCGGCGCGCCGCACCATGCTGTGGGCGATGCGCCGCTGGGTGGGCGTCAGCCGGTGCCCCTCGAAGAGCGCCTGGAGACGCGCCGCGGGGCTCTCGGTGCCGCTCATGACCTGACTCCCCCTCGGCCGTCCCCGGCCCATTCATCCGTCGTGACTTCTGCATGCCGTTATACAGGCGAACGCCGCCCCGCGCCGGGCGGACGCCGTACCCGCACCGATCACGCCATGTCGTGCCTCCGGCGCCCTCTTCCCGGACACGTCCGGATCTCGACGATTTCGCCACGAGGTCCGCGCGCCCGGGAACGGCCGGATAGCGTACGGCGTCGAACAAGTAAGCAATTTCGGACTCAGGTGCCCCACGGGGCACAGGGCGCAGGACGGGGTGGGGGCGTGGACGCGCAGAGTCGTGGGCGGGCGGAAGGGGCCGATCCCGCCGACCAGTGGGTGCTCAATCCGCAGACCGGTGACTACGAGCTGAGGCTGGACGGCGCCGCGCCGCCCCCGCCGCCCTCGGTCCCCCGGCAGCGCACCCCGCAGGCGCCCGGCCCGCGTCCCGGCGGCCCGCGCGAGCGTGAACCGGGCCCGCGCGACCGGGACGGCGACCCCGCCCCCGACGGCCCCCGCGACACCCACCGCCGCGGCCGCAGGCAGCCGAAGAGGACCGGCAGGCGCAAGGCGCTGATGTGGACGGGGGGCGTCATGGGCCTGGTGCTCGTCGGCGGCTCGGCGTTCGCGTACTACTGGTACGACCGCCTGTACGGGAACATCGACACCGTCGACATCGGTGACGTCGGCAGCGCCGCGGTCCTCGGGGACGGCCCGGCCAACATCCTCGTCATCGGCAACGACGTCCGCACCGGCAAGGGCAACGAGGCGTACGGCAACCGGGACAACGTGACCGGGCACGCCGACACCACGCTCCTGTTCCACGTCGCCGGGGACCGGTCCAACGCCACGGTGGTGAGCATCCCCCGGGACCTGATGACCGAGATACCGGACTGCGAGACCCGGCAGTCCGACGGCTCGACGAAGACGATCCCCGGCTCGGAGGGCACCACCCGGTTCAACGAGTCCTACGGCGTCGGGGGCCGCGACCCCGGCTGCACCATGCGCACGGTCGAGGAGCTGACCGGCCTGGACGTGGACCACTTCATGATGTTCGACTTCAACGCCGTCAAGACGCTGTCCACGGCGGTCGGCGGCGTCGAGGTGTGCCTGGAGAAGCCGCTGAAGGACACGGACGGCGGCACGAACCTCGACCTCCCGGAAGGAAAGAGCACCATCCAGGGCGAGGAGGCCCTGTCGTTCCTGCGCAACCGGCACGGGCTGAAGAACGAGAGCGACCTGGACCGGATCGGGATGCAGCAGAAGTTCGTCGCGTCGATGCTGCGCCGGCTCAAGGAGGACACGCTCAGCAGCCCGTCGAAGATGCTGGACGTCGCCGACGCGGCCACCAAGTCCCTCACCGTGGACCAGGGCATCGGCAGCCCCACCAAGCTGCTCACCCTCGCCAAGGAGCTCGGCAAGATCGACCTGAAGAACATCACCCTGATGACGCTCCCGGTGATCGACAACCCGGCCGAGCCCACTCCCGTCACCGTGGTCCCGGACCCGGTGAAGGCGCCGCAGGTGTTCTCCATGCTCCAGGACGACGTGTCGTTCACCGAGGTGAAGAAGCAGCAGAAGAAGGCCAGGGACAAGCAGGCCGCGCTGCTGAACGGACCGCGGGCCGAGGCGTCCGCCGTGCGCGTCGACGTCCTCAACGGCGGCGGCCCGCAGGGCGCGGCAGGGGAGACGGTCGCCTGGCTGCAGAACAGCGAGGGGGTGTCCCGCTCGGCGAACCAGGGCAACGCCCCCGCGAAGGCCGCCCGCACCCAGCTGGTCTACGCCCCGGACCAGGCCGACCAGGCGCGCAAGCTCGCCGACCTGATGGGCCTGCCCGCCGCCGCGATGAAGCCCTCCGCGGAGGCCGGCGGCGACGGGCCGATGACGCTGACCCTCGGCCCCGACTTCAAGAAGGCCGGGGTGCCGGTCGCGACACCGAAGAAGGTCGACGTCCCGCAGTCCCGGGCCGACGAGAAGATGTGCAAGGGCTGACACGGACGGTGTGCGAGCGCTGAGCGACGGCGGCCGGCCCCAGGACGGGAACGGGGGCTACCCCCAGTGCGGGCGGGCCCCCGCGTGCCTACCTTGTGAGGCATGACCGGAATGGACGCGCGGGACGCCGAGCTGAAGAAGGAACTCCACGCCTCCCTGCAGGCCCGCAGGGAACTGGGCGAGGACTACGAGTCCGCCCTCGTCGACTCGTTCCTGGAGAAGGTCGACCAGCGCATCGACGGCGCCGTGGAGCGCCGGGTGCGCCGGCAGCTGGCCGAGCGGCAGCTGACGTCCGCCCGGGACGCGCGGGCGCCGAAGGCCACGGACTCCTGGGGCGAGCGGTTCGGCTTCGGGATCGTGTCGCTGGTGCTCGCGGTGCCGCTGTCCGCGATCGGCGGGGGCGTGGCCGGTCTGCCCGGCCTGCTGGTCGCCTGGGCGGGGATCGTCGGCGTGAACGTCGTCCAGGTCGTGCGCGGCAACCCGGGGCTGTTCAGGGGCCGTCGCTCCGCACGGGGCGACGACGCCTGGGAGGACTGAGCCGCACGGGGAAAGTTGTGCGCGGGGACCGCCGCACCCCCGTTGCCGGGGGGCGGGACGACGGCGGTCCCCGCGAACACGCGCTCCGCCAGGGGCGTAGTGCGTTGCACAGGCGTCCACAGAGGTCCGGGAGCCGCTCCGGAGGTCCTTCGACGCCGTGTGGCCGTCGGCCGGAACGGGGAGCCGCTCCCGTCCCGCCGACATCCACCACTGTGCCGGAGCCGTGTTAACCGAGTGCTGCGCGGGCGTGACGTGCTCGTACCACTTCCGCGAAGCGCACGGCCGCCACCCCCGCGCGGGACCGACCGCGCCCCTTCGGGACGCGGTCACCTCAGCACCCTCAGGGGCGCGGGGAACTGCGCGCCAAGCCCCCACCCCGCCGCGGACGGCATCGAACCGCACCCTCAGGGGCGCGGGGAACTGCGCGACCAGCCACCCGCCCTGCCGCGGGGACGGCTTCCTCAGGCGCCGGTCCTGGCGAGGAAGGACAGCAGGTCCTGACGGCTGACCACACCGGTCGGCTTGCCCTCGACCAGCACGATCGCCGCGTCCGCCTTGCCCAGCACGGCCATCAGGTCCGCCACCGGCTCACCGGAGCCGACCTGCGGCAGCGGCGCGGACATGTGCTTCTCCAGCGGGTCGTCGAGCGAGGCGCTCTTGCTGAACAGCGCGTCCAGCAGCTCGCGTTCCACCACCGAGCCGACGACCTCGGCGGCCATCACGTCCGGGTGGCCCGCGCCCGGCTTGACGACCGGCATCTGCGAGACGCCGTACTCGCGCAGCACCTCGATGGCCTGGCCGACGGTCTCGTCGGGGTGCATGTGGACGAGGGACGGGATGTGGCCGCCCTCCTTGTCGTCCAGGACGTCGGCGACGCGCGCGCTCGGGCCGCTGTCCTCGAGGAAGCCGTAGTCGGCCATCCACTCGTCGTTGAAGATCTTGCTGAGGTAGCCGCGGCCGCTGTCCGGCAGCAGCACGACGACGACGTCGTCCTCGCCGAGCCGGGAGGCCACCTCCAGCGCCGCCACGACCGCCATGCCGCAGGAGCCGCCGACCAGCAGGCCCTCCTCCTTGGCGAGCCGGCGGGTCATCTGGAAGGAGTCCTTGTCGGAGACGGCGACGATCTCGTCCGCGACGTCACGGTCGTAGGCGGTCGGCCAGAAGTCCTCGCCGACGCCCTCCACCAGGTACGGACGGCCGGAGCCGCCGGAGTACACCGAGCCCTCGGGGTCCGCGCCGATGACCTTGACGCGGCCGTCGCTGGCCTCCTTGAGGTAGCGGCCGGTGCCGGAGATGGTGCCGCCGGTGCCGACGCCGGCCACGAAGTGGGTGATCTTCCCCTCGGTCTGCTCCCACAGCTCGGGGCCGGTGGAGTGGTAGTGCGACAGGGGGTTGTTCGGGTTGGAGTACTGGTCCGGCTTCCACGCCCCGGGCGTCTCACGGACCAGCCGGTCGGAGACGTTGTAGTAGGAGTCGGGGTGCTCGGGGGCCACGGCCGTGGGGCAGACGACGACCTCGGCGCCGTACGCGCGCAGGACGTTGATCTTGTCCGTGGACACCTTGTCCGGGCAGACGAAGATGCACTTGTAGCCCTTCTGCTGGGCCACGATGGCGAGTCCGACGCCGGTGTTGCCGCTGGTCGGCTCGACGATCGTGCCGCCCGGCTTCAGCTCCCCGCTCTTCTCCGCCGCCTCGATCATGCGCAGGGCGATGCGGTCCTTCACGGAGCCGCCCGGGTTGAAGTACTCCACCTTGGCCAGGACGGTGGCCCTGATGCCCTTGGTCACGCTGTTGAGCCGCACCAGCGGGGTGTTGCCGACGAGGCTGATCATCGAGTCGTGGAATTGCACCGTTGTCTCCGGATGCTGCAAAAGATGTGGTCGTGGTGGTGATGCCAGCCTAGGCCCTTCCCGCAGCCGGACCCGGCCGGGTCGTTCACTCCCCGTCGGGATTGGACCACCGTCCGTACGGGGCAAGCACTGGGTGTACGGCTACGAGGAGGTGGCGGCGGGCATGACGGGCATGGCGAGGGCGCGGGTGGCCCGGCGTATCGCGGCCGGCGCCGCGTACGGCGGCGGGGGAATCGGGCTGGCCGGCGCGGCGGCCGTGGGGCTGCTGCTGGCGGAGGCGCAGCTGGCCCGGCGCCGGGTGGGCAACGGCACGACTCCGCACGTGCCCAACGCGGACGGGCTGTACGGCGCCTCGTACACGGTGCCGGGCGAGCCGGCGCTGCGGCTGACGATGCTGGGCGACTCCACGGCCGCCGGACAGGGCGTGCACCGGGCCGGGCAGACGCCGGGCGCGCTGCTCGCCGCCGGGGTGGCGGCGATCGCGGAGCGCCCGGTGGGGCTGTCCACGGTCGCGCTGCCCGGGGCCCGCTCGGACGACCTGGACCGGCAGGTGAGCCTGGCGCTGGCGGACCCGTCGCGGGTGCCGGACATCTGCGTGATCATGATCGGCGCCAACGACGTCACCCACCGCATGCCGCCCACCCGGTCCGTGCGCCACCTCGCCGCGGCGGTGCGCCGGCTGCGGACGGCCGGCGCGGAGGTGGTGGTCGGCACGTGCCCGGATCTCGGCACGATCGAGCCGGTGCAGCAGCCGCTGCGCTGGCTGGCCCGCCGCGCCTCGCGGCAGCTCGCCGCCGCGCAGACGATCGGCGCGGTCGAGCAGGGCGGGCGCACGGTGTCGCTGGGCGACCTGCTGGGCCCGGAGTTCGCGGCGAACCCGCGGGAGCTGTTCGGCCCGGACAGCTACCACCCCTCGGCGGAGGGGTACGCGACGGCGGCGATGGCGGTGCTGCCGACGGTGTGCGCGGCGCTGGGCCTGTGGCCGGCGGACGAGGAGCGGCCGGACGCCGCCCGCCGGGAGGGCTTCCTGCCGGTGGCACGGGCCGCGGCGGAGGCCGCCTCGGAGGCGGGCACGGAGGTCACCGCGGCGATGCCGACGGGCCCGCGCGGCGCCTGGGCCCTTCTCAAGCGCCGGCGCAGGCGCCGGGTGACGGAGTCCGAACCGGAACCGACGACGCAGCCGTCGCCGTAGCCTTCGGCGCGGCCCCCCGGAACCCACCGGAGCAACCCAGGACGACGCCGGGCCCGGCCCCGCCCCCTGCGCCCACCCGTGCCGGCCGGGGCATACGCCCCTCGGGGCGCGGGGAGGGCGGGGCGTGTCCGCCTTGCCCGGCAGCGGGATCGGTGCGGGTGCGTCTCCGGCCGCGCCGTCCGCGCCCACCCGTGCCGCCCCGGTCGGCACGCATGCCCGCAGAGGGTCGGGGCCGCCGGGGCCGTCCGGGGCACCCCCAGCCGCCGAACAAAGCAAGCGCTTAGACAGTTGCGGTCCATGTCACACCGCGACACGCGTGACCGGGCGCATACGGACGGGTAACTTCCCAACAGGCGCCGCACCAACCCGCCGGTATGCCCGCCCGCGCCCGACCGCCGAGCGCTACGCCGCCGCCTCTCACTCTGGAGCCGTGATGCCCGAAGCCGTGATCGTTTCCGCCGCCCGCTCCCCCATCGGGCGCGCCTTCAAGGGCTCGCTCAAGGACCTGCGGCCGGACGACCTGACCGCCACGATCATCCAGGCGGCCCTCGCCAAGGTCCCCGAGCTGGACCCGCGGGACATCGACGACCTGATGCTCGGCTGCGGTCTGCCCGGCGGCGAGCAGGGCAACAACCTCGGCCGGATCGTCGCCGTGCAGATGGGCATGGACCACCTCCCCGGCTGCACGGTCACCCGCTACTGCTCCTCCTCGCTGCAGACCTCCCGGATGGCGCTGCACGCGATCAAGGCCGGCGAGGGCGACGTCTTCATCTCGGCCGGCGTCGAGACGGTCTCGCGTTTCGTGAAGGGCAACTCCGACAGCCTCCCGGACACGCGCAACCCGCTGTTCGCCGAGGCCGAGGCCCGCACCGCCGCCGTCGCCGAGTCCGAGGGCTCCACCTGGCACGACCCGCGCGAGGACGGCCTGGTGCCCGACCCGTACATCGCGATGGGCCAGACCGCGGAGAACCTGGCCCGCTGGAAGGGCGTCACCCGTCAGGAGATGGACGAGTTCGGCGTCCGCTCGCAGAACCTCGCCGAGGAAGCCATCAAGAACGGCTTCTGGGAGCGCGAGATCACCCCGGTGACGCTGCCCGACGGAACCGTCGTCAGCAAGGACGACGGCCCGCGCCCCGGCGTGACCATGGAGGGCGTCGCTGGTCTGAAGCCGGTCTTCCGCCCGGACGGACTCGTCACCGCCGGCAACTGCTGCCCGCTCAACGACGGCGCCGCCGCGCTCGTCATCATGAGCGACACCAAGGCCCGCGAGCTGGGCCTGACCCCGCTGGCCCGGATCGTGTCCACCGGCGTCTCCGGCCTCTCCCCGGAGATCATGGGCCTCGGCCCGGTCGAGGCGAGCAAGCAGGCCCTGAAGCGGGCCGGCCTGACCGTCGGCGACATCGACCTGTTCGAGATCAACGAGGCGTTCGCCGCCCAGGTGATCCCGTCCTACCAGGACCTGGGCATCCCGCTGGAGAAGCTGAACGTCAACGGCGGCGCCATCGCCGTCGGCCACCCCTTCGGCATGACCGGCGCCCGCATCACCGGCACGCTCATCAACTCCCTGCAGTTCCACGACAAGCAGTTCGGCCTGGAGACCATGTGCGTCGGCGGCGGGCAGGGCATGGCGATGGTCGTCGAGCGCCTGAGCTGACCATCGGGCACCGCTGAGTGACCGTGACGGCACACCGCGTGAGAATCCGGCCCGGCGTCCCCGTTCCCGGGGGTGCCGGGCCGTTCTGTGATCCAAATTCCCCCAGGATGTGACCTACGCCTCGCGGGCGGGGTATCCGCGCAGGTCAAGGAAGCCGCACCAGGCGTCCACACCCCACCGGACTGTCCGATTCGTGACGTTACGCACTGACAGATGGTTAGTCCGCCCTTCAAGCTGATGTAGGAAGTCGGGGGTCGACTGTGAACCGGGAGTACGTCAGTGAGCGCCATGCCGATCGCCCTGCTGATCACCACGGCCGCCACCGGCGCCGTGGGCGTCGCCGTCCTGCGCAGCGTGCTGGTGCTGCGCCGACAGGTCGCGGCACTGCACACCGAGCTGGCCAGGAGCCGGACCACGGGCCGTGCCCAGGTCCCGCCCGCCCGCTCGGCCGGGCCGGACGAGATACGCGCCGCGGTCGCGGAGGCGCTCGCCGAGGAGCGGGAGCGCGAGCTGGCCGAGGCGCGGGCGTTCTGGGCCGCCCAGGAGGCCCGTGACGCCTCCGACGGCCCGTCCCTGCTGGGTCTGCCCGACAGCGAGCTGTTCCTGCCCCGGCAGGCCGATTTCGCGGGCCTTGAGCCGGTCGCCGAGTCCGGCGCCGACACCGAGGAGCACGCCGGCGACTCCCCCGAGCTGGCCGCGGCCCGTCGCCGTCACCCCTCGCACCCGGACTTCGTGCCGCACTCCTCGCCGGTCGTGAGCGGCCACGAGCGCACGGTGGAGGTGCTGGAGGAGCTGGCGGCCGAGCGCACCGAGCTGACCGACGTCCGGCCCGGCCCGCTGGGCACCCTGGACGTGTACGTGTTCGCCGACGGCACCACGCTGTGCATGACGCCGGGCCACCGCGAGACCGCGGACCGGCTGGCCGAGGCGCTGCGGGCGGGCGAGAGGCCGTTCCTGCTGGGCGGCTCCGGCATCTCCGGGGCGTACACGCTGACGTTCTCCTGCGGCGAGGACAGCGTCTACATCCTCGCGGACCGCGTCATCGCGTCGCTGTAGGGTCACACACCCGCGCGCTCGCGTGCCTCCTCCACGAGCCGGGCGGCTTCCGCCACGTCCTCGTCGCTTCTCAGCACGAGGGCGTAGTCGTGTCCGGCGACGGTGATCTGGTCCGCGGCGGCGAACATCCCGGCGTCCGGCATCTCGCGCGGCTCGGTGCCCGGCTCCTCGACGAGCTGGGTGCGCCGCGCCAGATCCCTGGCCAGGGCGAGCGCCTCGGCCGCCGCCCCCCGCTGCAGCCGGCTCTGCGGCGCGGCGCGCAGGCGGTCGGCGAAATGATCCACGGCACGGGTGAAGGGCGTCGTATCAACCACGCGGCGAGCGTACGCGGCGCGGCAGGACTGTTGCCAACGGACGGGCGCTCGGGCACGGTGACCTGAAGGACCGGCTTGTATCCCAGCGTCCGGAGGCGCCGATGTCCCAAGTCTTCTCCGCAGAGACCCACCGCAACATGCTCGCCCGCATCCCGCACTGCACCGGTCGTGAGATCTCCGACTGGCTGCGCACCGTCGAAGAAGGCCCGGCGCTCGTCCGCTTCGAGGAGAAGGTCAGCTGGCTGAGGCACGAGTACGACCTGGCGTACGGCCACGCCAAGGCGATCGTGCACGAGTACGACCTGAGGAGGGCGGCGCGCAGGCTGCGCTGACCCGGCGACACGGCGAAGGGCCCCGGTGGGAACCGGGGCCCTTCGTCATGCATGCGGCGGACGCCGGGGCGTCAGTCGCTGTTGAGGATCGAGATGAGCCGCAGGAACTCGAGGTAGATCCACACCAGGGTCAGCGTGAGGCCGAAGGCGGCGAGCCAGGCCTCCTCACGCGGTGCACCGTAGGCGATGCCGTCCTCGACCTGCTTGAAGTCCAGGGCGAGGAAGCAGGCGCCGAGGATGATGCCGATGACGCCGAACAGGATGCCGAGGGCGCCGCTGCGGAAGCCCAGGCCGTCGCCGCCGCCGATCACCGCGAACAGCAGGTTCACGGCCATCAGCAGGATGAAGCCGAGGGCGGCCGCCATCACGAAGCCGTAGAAGCGGCGGTTGACGCGGATCCACCCGGCCTTGTAGGCCACCAGCACACCGGCGAACACCGCCATGGTGCCGAGCACGGCCTGCATGGCCGCGCCGTCGGCGATGCGGTTGTCGACGATGCTGGAGATGACGCCGAGGAACACACCCTCGAAGGCGGCGTAGGTCAGGATCAGCGCGGGCGAGGCCTTGCGCTTGAAGGCCTGCACGAAGCCCAGGACCATGGCGATCAGTGCGGCGCCGATGCCGATGCCGTAGGACCGGCTGATGTTGGCGTCGTCGACCGGCAGCAGCGCCCAGGCGAGCGCCGCGGTGACGACGAGCACGCCGAGCGTGGTGCCCGTGCGCATCACGACGTCGTCGATGGTCATCCGGCCGGCCGCGGCGGGTGCCTGCGGCGGCGCGCCGTACTGCTGCTGCTGCGCGTACGGGTTCTGGGCGTACGGGTTGCCCGTCGGCTGGGCGTACGGGTTGGCCTGCGTGGCGACGGCGGGGCCCCCGGCCTGCGGCGCGGTGTTGAAGCCCGCGTAGCCGTTGTCGCGGCCGAACCCCCGTCGCGAGAAGACCGGGTTGCTGCTCCTCATTTCACTCCTCCATGGCCACTCGATGCGGCCTTGGCTCAAGAGTAATAGGTAGGCAAAGGAATGACCCTAATGCTTGGGGAGGATCTTTCCCTCGTTCTGCTGCGCAACACGCTACGCGTCCCCGTGATTCCCTTCACCGCGGGTGACGGACCGGTACCGAGCCGGTACCTGCCCGGAACCGGCCGGAGACAGTGATCACCCCAGGGGGAGTCCGGTGTAGCCCTCGGCGAGGTCGGCCGCGGCGGACCGGGAGGTGGCGATGCGGTCCAGACGGGCGAGCTGCAGCCGGTCGTCGAAGGCGGTGGCGCCGGGGGCGCGGTGCAGCAGCGTGGTCAGGTCGTGGGAGAACCGCTCGGCCTGCCAGACGCGGCGCAGGCAGGTCGCGGAGTAGGCGTCCAGCAGCTCCGCGGAGCCGGTGCGCCGTTCGTGCTCCAGGGCGCGGGCGAGGACCACCACGTCCCCGACGGCGAGGTTGAGGCCCTTGGCGCCGGCCGGCGGCACGATGTGGGCGGCGTCCCCGGCGAGGAAGAGGCGGCCGTACCGCATGGGCTCGTGGACGTAGGAGCGCATCGGGGTGACCGACTTCTGGGTGACGGGGCCGCGCTCCAGGGTCCAGCCGTCGGCGGTCTCCAGGCGGCGGGCGAGCTCGTCCCAGATCTCCTCGTCCGTCCACTCCTCGGGTCCGGTGCCCTCCGGCACCTGGAGGTAGAGGCGGGAGACGGACGGGGAGCGCATGGACAGCAGGGCGAAGCCGCGGTCGTGGCGGGCGTAGACCAGCTCGTCGTGGGAGGGCGGCACGTCGGCGAGGACGCCCAGCCAGGCGTAGGGGTAGGCGCGCTCGAAGACGCGGGAGACGGCGGCGGGGACCGCGGCCCGGCACACGCCGTGGAAGCCGTCGCAGCCGGCCACGTAGGCGCACTCCAGCACCTCCTCGCGGCCGTCGCGTCGGAAGCGGACACGCGGGGCGCCGGTGTCCGCGTCCTCCACCGCGAGCACCTCCGCGTCGAAGAGCACGGGGGGACCGTCGGTCTCGGCGAGGGCGATGAGGTCCTTGCAGACCTCGGTCTGGGCGTAGACGGTGACGCGGCGGCCGCCGGTGAGGTCCGGGAAGCCGATGCGGTGGCGGCGCCGCCCGAACCGCAGCTCGATCCCGTCGTGGCGCAGGCCCTCGCGGTCCAGGCGCTCCCCCGCGCCGGCCGCCCGGAGCACGTCGGTGGTGCCCTGCTCCAGCACCCCGGCCCGCTGCCGCCGCTCCACGTAGGCGCGGTCGCGGCACTCCAGGACGACGCAGTCGATGCCGGCGAGGCGCAGCAGCCGGGCCAGCAGCAGCCCGGCCGGACCGGCCCCCACGATTCCCACGGTGGTACGCATCGGCCGTCCCCCTTCGCCCGCGGCAGAACGCGAGTTTCCGGGTGCGCACGCCCGGGTGTCAACGGCCGCGCGGGGTGTTCGGGGAGGCCGGCGTCGAGCGTGAGGAGGAGGCGTAGTGGTGCCCGGAGCCGGACTTGAACCGGCACGCCCGCTCAGGGGCAGCGAGGTTTAAGCTCGCCGTGTCTGCATTCCACCATCCGGGCAGGCCGTGGGCTCCGCTTCGCGGTTCCGAGCCTATCGGTGACCCTCCCCCGGACTGCGGCGGGATCGGCCGATCTTGTCTTATTTTATTGGCGCCTGAGGGTCCATCAGACACCGGAACACACCGTCAGCACGTGCCACCAGCCTTGCCTGCGACGAGGCCCCCCGCACGCTAAATGACGGAATTTCACCGTCCGAACAGAACTCCCCACCCGTTGCGGGGACCGACCCGGGTAGGGGTCCCCCGTCATCCCCAGGTATGACCCGGCGTCCGGCGCTCCGTCCCGAGTCGCCCCCAGGAACCGGAGCAGCGGCTGACTACGCGGCGGCAAAGCCACGGAACGATGGTCACGTCCCTGGAACACGCCGTCCTGACAGGAGCTCATCCGTGACCACCGCCCCCCTCGCCGACCGGACCACCGCCGTGGCCGCGCGCGCCACGGAGCTGTCGAAGATCTACGGCCAGGGTGAGACCCAGGTGGTCGCCCTGGACCGGGTCTCCGTCGACTTCCGGCAGGCCGAGTTCACCGCGATCATGGGTCCCTCGGGCTCCGGCAAGTCCACGCTGATGCACTGCGTCGCCGGGCTCGACACCTTCTCCTCCGGCTCCGTGCGCATCGGCGACACCGAGCTGGGCGCCCTGAAGGACAAGCAGCTCACCCGGCTGCGCCGGGACAAGATCGGCTTCATCTTCCAGGCGTTCAACCTGCTGCCGACGCTGTCCGCCCTGGAGAACATCACCCTCCCGATGGACATCGCGGGCCGCAAGCCGGACAAGCAGTGGCTGGACACCGTGATCGGGATGGTCGGGCTGGCCGACCGGCTGAGCCACCGGCCCGCGCAGCTCTCGGGCGGCCAGCAGCAACGGGTCGCCGTGGCACGGGCGCTGGCCGCCCGGCCGGAGATCATCTTCGGCGACGAGCCGACCGGCAACCTCGACTCCCGCTCCGGCGCCGAGGTGCTGGGCTTCCTGCGCAACTCCGTGCGCGAACTGGGCCAGACGGTGGTCATGGTGACCCACGACCCGGTCGCCGCCGCCTACGCGGACCGGGTGGTCTTCCTCGCCGACGGCCGGATCGTGGACGAGGTGTACGGGCCGACGGCCGACTCGGTGCTCGACCGCATGAAGCAGTTCGACGCCAAGGGCCGCACCAGCTGACCCCGGGCCCGCCGCCCGCTCGCCCCTCCCCCGTACCGTCTGGACAGAGAAGACCCATGTTCCGTACCGCCTTGCGCAACGTCTTCGCGCACAAGGCCAGGCTGTTGATGACCGTGCTCGCCGTGATGCTCGGCGTGGCGTTCGTGTCGGGCACCCTGGTCTTCGCGGACACCCTCTCCAACGCCTTCCGCAACCAGTCGGCGAAGAGCTACGACGACGTCGCCGTCGCCGTCACCTCGTACGCCGACCCGGACAACCCCGAGGAGGCGCCCGGCCTGTCCGCCAAGGACCTCGACCGGATCTCCGCCGTGGACGGCGTCGCGGGGGTGTACGGCCGCGTCGAGGGCTTCGCCGGGGTCGCCGACCCCGACGGGAAGCTGATCGGCGTCGGCTGGTCCAACAAGGGCTCCAACTTCGCGCCCGGCAAGGACGGCAAGGACCCCGCGTACACGTTCACCGACGGCTCCGGCCCGGTGAAGGACGGCCAGGTCGCGCTGGACGAGGAGTCCGCGGCCAAGGGCGAGTACGAGGTCGGCGACCGGGTGCGCGTCGCCACCAACGGCCCGGTGAAGGAGTACACCCTCAGCGGTGTGTTCACCACCGAGGACGGCGCCGTCAACGCCGGCGGCAGCCTCGTCCTCTTCAACACCGCCGTCGCCCAGAAGCAGTACCTGAAGCAGGGCTACTTCGAGGACGTCACCGTCGTCGCGGCCCCCGGCGCGGACGACGCCGGGATCCTCGCCGCGGTCGAGCCGCTGCTGCCGGACACGGCGGAGGCGCAGACCGGCAAGGCGCTCGCGGACGAGCAGGCCGACCAGATCGAACAGGGCATGGGCAACCTCAAGCAGGTCCTGCTCGGCTTCGCGGGCATCGCGCTCTTCGTGGGCGTCTTCCTGATCTCCAACACGTTCACGATGCTGGTCGCCCAGCGCACCAAGGAGGTCGCCCTGATGCGCGCGGTCGGCGCGTCCCGCCGGCAGATCACCCGTTCGGTGCTCGCCGAGGCCGCGGTGGTGGGTCTGGTGGCCTCGGCCGTCGGCTTCGTCCTCGGTGTCGGTCTGGCCGTCGGACTGCGCTCCGGCATGGCGGCGTTCGACATGAAGATGCCTGACGGCCCGCTGGTCCTGTCCGCCACTCCGGTGATCTCGGCGTTCGCGGTGGGCGTGCTGATCACGGTGTTCGCCGCCTGGCTGCCCGGCCGCAGGGCCGCGAAGATCCCGCCGGTGGCGGCGATGAACAGCGTCCACGCGGTGGCCACCACCAAGTCGCTGGTGCTGCGCAACTCCATTGGTGGGGCCGTCACCGCCCTCGGCGCGGCGGGGATCGTGGCAGGCGCCTCGACCGGCGGCGACGACGGCCGGATGTACATCGGCGCGGGGGCGTTCCTCGCTCTGATCGGCGTGATCATCCTGATCCCGCTGCTGTCCCGGCCCGTGATCGCACTCGTCCGTCCGCTCCTCGTCGGGCCCTTCGGCGTGGCCGGCAAGCTGGCCGGCCAGAACGCGGTCCGCAACCCGCGCCGCACCGGCGCCACCGCCTCGGCGCTGGCGATCGGGCTGACGCTGGTGACCGGCCTGTCGGTGCTCGGCGTCACGGTCGGCACCGCCATCGACAAGATGACCACGGACAACATCAAGGCCGACTACATGGTCTCGATGGCCAACGGAGGCGACCTCGACCGGTCCGCGCTGACCGCGCTGGAGAAGGCCGAGGGCGTCTCGGCGGTCTCGCCGCAGCAGGACGCCTACCTCCAGACCGGTGACGACTACGTCTCCGCCTCCGCGGTCACCCCGGGCGACATCCAGGAGGTCCTGAACGTCGACGTCGTCAGCGGCGACGCCGGCACGCTCGCCGAGGGGCAGATCGCGGTCGCCGAGACCACGGCGAAGAGCAAGGGCTGGAAGCCCGGCGACCGCATCCCCTTCACCTTCGCCGACGAGAAGAAGGCGACGCTGACGGTCGGCGCCGTCTACAAGGACAGCGAGTTCCTCTCCCCCGTCCTCATCGACACCGCCGTGGTGAGCGACCACGAGGCGAAGCCGTACATCCGCCAGATCTTCGTGAAGGTCGACGGCGGCCAGTCCGCGGCGAACGAGAGGGTCCTCATCGACGCGCTCGGTGACAACCCCGCGATCACCGTGATGGACCGGCAGGACATCCGCGACGAGTTCGGCGGCGTGATCAACACCCTGCTGAACGTCATGTACGGCCTGCTGGCGATGGCTCTGATCATCGCGGTGCTGGGCGTCGTCAACACCCTTGCGATGTCCGTCTTCGAACGGCAGCAGGAGATCGGCATGCTGCGCGCGATCGGTCTGGACCGGCGCCGGGTGAAGCGGATGGTCCGGCTGGAGGCCGTCGTCATCTCGGTCTTCGGCGCGGTGGTCGGCATCGGTCTCGGCACGTTCCTCGGCTGGGCGATCGGCGAGACCGTCGCCGAGGAGATCCCGGGGTACGCGCTGGTCCTGCCCTGGGACCGGATCGGGATCTTCGTGGTGCTGGCCGCTCTGGTGGGCGTCCTGGCCGCCCTGTGGCCGGCCCGCAACGCCGCCCGGCTGAACATGCTGAGCGCGATCAAGGCGGAGTGACCTCGTCGCGACGCGGCACACCGAGGGCCGGGCCTCCCGTACGGGGAGCCCGGCCCTTCGCGTCGTGGTGCGGATCAGGCCGGGCCGGGCGCGCCCCACACCCGGGCCCGCAGCGGCACCCCGGAGGCGCCGGACTCGGGCGTCCGCACCGCGACGACCTGGTTGACGCCGATGCGGTTGCGTTCGAAGGCGAGCGCGGAGGCGGCCATGTACAGCAGCCAGACCCGGGTCCGTCCCGGACCGGCGAGAGCGGTCGCGCGCGCCTGGCCGGACTCCAGGTTCGCCACCCAGCGGCGCAGGGTGAGGGCGTAGTGCTCGCGGATCGACTCCACGTCGCGCACCTCGAACCCGGCGCGTTCCAGCAGGGAGACGGTGGTGCCGAGCGGGGCCAGCTCCCCGTCGGGGAAGACGTAGGCGTCGATGAACTCGTCCACCTGGTACGACGACTCGTCGCGCTGCGGGCGGCGGGCGATCTGGTGGTTGAGCAGCCGGCCGCCGGGGCTGAGGAGCCGGTGCAGGACGGTGGCGTACTCCAGGTACCGCTCGGAGCCGACGTGCTCGGCCATGCCGATGGAGGAGATCGCGTCGTAGGGCCCGTCCGCGACGTCCCGGTAGTCCTGGACGCGGATCTCGACGCGGTCGGTGAGCCCCTCCTCGGCGATCCGCTTGCGGGCGTAGGCGGCCTGCTCCTGGGAGAGGGTGATCCCGACGACGTTCACCCCGTGCTCGCGGGCCGCGTGGATCGCCATGGAGCCCCAGCCGCAGCCGACGTCCAGCAGCCGCTGCCCGGGCCGCAGGGCGAGCTTGCGGGCGACCAGTTCGAGCTTGTCGTGCTGGGCCTGTTCGAGGGTGCCCTCCGGGGGCGGGGCGGGCCAGTAGGCGCAGGAGTACACCATGGAGGGGCCGAGGACGATCTCGTAGAACTCGTTGCCGACGTCGTAGTGGTGGCTGATGGCGCGCTTGTCGCTGCGCTTGGTGTGCAGTCCGCGGCGGGGCCTGCGGACCTCCTCGCGGGGCGGGGCGGGCGGCAGCGGCGGGCCCGCCATCGCGAACAGCCGGCGCACCGCCGAGCGGAACTCCGGGTCGCGCAGGGACTGGGCGAGGGTACGGGCGTCCTCGTCGCGCTCCCAGACGATCCCGGCGAGCAGGTCCAGCACGGTGTAGAGGTCGCCGTCGATCGTCAGGTCGCCGGCCACCCAGGCGCGGGCCAGGCCCAGCTCGCCCGGCTTGAACAGCAGGCGGCGCAGGGCGCGGCGGTTGCGCACGACCAGGACGGGGGCCTCCGGAGGACCGGCCTGCGAGCCGTCCCAGGTGCGGATGCGCACGGGGAGGGGTGCGCCGAGCAACTGCTCGAGGATGCCTGTCAGCCGCAAGGCGGCGTCTGCCATGGTGTACACCTCCGTGACCGGATCCCGGAATGTCGTCACCACGTAAACACCTGGGCGCGGCCGTGACAGTCCCCGGCGCGCGTCTTTTTCGGGCCGAACTCGGAAACGCAACCCGGTGGGAGTCACCCCGGAACACGCCGAAGGGGCCGCCCGCACCACGGATGGCGGGCGGCCCCTTCGGGGGTGACCTACGGGTGACCTGGGGGGTGACCCCGGATCAGGAGGCCTTGGCCTCGGTCTTCTTCGGCTCCTGCGCGACGGCGGGCGCCGGGGCCGGCTTGGCGGCCTCGTAGAACTCCTCGCGCGGGGACTCGATCGCGCCCAGGGACACGACCTCGCGCTTGAGGAACATGCCGAGGGTCCAGTCGGCGAAGATCCGGATCTTGCGGTTCCAGGTCGGCATGGCCAGACCGTGGTAGCCACGGTGCATGTACCAGGCGAGCCGGCCCTTGAGCTTGATCTTGAACTTGCCCATCACGATCATCGCGACGCCCTTGTGCAGGCCGAGGCCCGCGACCGCGCCCTTGTTGGCGTGGCTGTACTCCTTCTGCGGGAAGCCCCGCATGCCGGAGATCACGTTGTCGCCGAGGACCTTGGCCTGGCGCAGCGCGTGCTGGGCGTTGGGCGGGCACCAGGCGTTCTCGTTGCCGGCCTTGCGGCCCACGAGGTCCGGCACCTGGGCGTTGTCGCCCGCGGCCCAGATGTAGTCGGTGCCCTTGACCTGGAGCGTCGGCTCGGTGTCGACGTGGCCGCGCGGGCCGAGCGGCAGGCCGAAGCGCGCCAGGGCCGGGTTGGGCTTGACGCCCGCGGTCCACACGATGGTGCCGGCGTCGACCTCGAGGCCGTTCTTCAGCACCACGTGGCCGTCGACGCAGGAGTCCATGGAGGTGGACAGGTAGACCTCGACGCCGCGGCTCTCGAGGTGCTCCTTGCCGTACGTGCCGAGCTTGGGGCCGACCTCGGGGAGGATCTTGTCGGCGGCGTCGACGAGGATGAAGCGCATGTCCTCGCGGGACACCGTCTTGTAGTACTTGGCCGCGTCCCGGGCCATGTCCTCGACCTCGCCGATGGTCTCCGCGCCGGCGAAGCCGCCGCCCACGAAGACGAAGGTGAGCGCCTTGCGCCGGATCTCCTCGTCCGTGGTGGAGTCGGCCTTGTCGAGCTGCTCGAGGACGTGGTTGCGCAGGCCGATGGCCTCCTCGACGCCCTTCATGCCGATGCCCTGCTCGGCGAGGCCGGGGATCGGGAAGGTGCGGGAGACCGCGCCGAGCGCGATCACCAGGTAGTCGAAGGGCAGCTCGTACGCCTCGCCGACGAGCGGCGCGATCGTGGCGACCTTGCGGTCCTGGTCGATGGTGGTGACCCGGCCGGTGAGGACCTCCGCCTTGGGAAGCACGCGCCGCAAGGGGACGACGACGTGCCGCGGGGAGATGCTGCCGGCGGCGGCTTCGGGGAGGAAGGGCTGGTAGGTCATGTACGACCGCGGGTCGACGACGGTGACGGTCGCCTCGCCGTAACGCATCTTCTTCTGGATGCGCCGAGCTGCGTACAGGCCTACGTACCCACCGCCTACTACGAGGATCCTGGGACGCTCCGTGGTGCTCATGCCATCGAGTATCCACCCGCTTGAGGGGGGTACCTCGTGCGCCCCTTCACAAGCTCCGGCAGGCCCTGTGCTACCATCCCGCGCTTCTTGATCCAGATCACAGTCCGGATCGGGAACCGGGCTCCCGCTTGACGCGTTGTCAATGCCGCGTGAGCTGCCTCTCTGCGGCTCCGGGCGGGCTGTGAGGGCGACCCGGCGGACGGTGCGCGCGGTGGGCGCGGACCCCTCGCGACCCCCTTCTGAACGTGTTCAAAGGGGTGTTGAGCGCCCGAACGGGTCAATCGGACCCGCTTCTTCGCCCTCCCAGGGCCAATTCCTTGTGAAGAACTTCACGAACTTTCCCGGAGAGGCCCCTCCCGAGGGGCCGAAGACCCCCCGGAGCGCTGCTCAAACGCTATCCCGGCTGCTCAGTGGAGTGCTACTGGCCGGTAATGAAAGAGACCTAGGCCACGGACCAGGCGATCCCGTCGAGGATGTCGTGTTCGGACACCACGACCTCCTCGGCGCCCGTCCGCTCCATGATCGCCAGCAGGACCAGGGCCCCCGCGCCGATCACGTCGACCCGGCCCGGATGCATGGACGGCACCGCGGCCCGCTCGGCGTGCGTGGAGCGCAGCAGCCACCCGGTGATCTCACGGACCCGCTCCCGGGAGACGCGGGAGTGGTGGATGGCCGCCGAGTCGTACTCGGGCAGGTCCTGGGCGATCGCCGACACGGTGGTGACGGAGCCCGCGAGGCCCACCAGCGTCCGCGCCTCGCGCAGCGGCACCGCCTCCTCCGCCCGGTCCAGGGCGGCCTCGACGTCGGCGCGCATCGCCGCGATCTGCTCCTCGGTGGGCGGGTCCGTCACGGCCCCGTCCCGCACCAGGTGCCGCTCGGTCATCCGGACGCAGCCGACGTCCACGGAGCGGGCGGCGCGCACATGGGCGTCGCCGACGACGAACTCGGTGGAGCCGCCGCCGATGTCCACCACGAGGAACGGCCGGTGCAGGTCGTCGCGGCCGGTCAGCTCCTTGGTGGCGCCGGTGAAGGAGAACTCCGCCTCCTGGTCGCCGGTGATCACCTCGGGCTCCACGCCCAGGATGTCCACCACCCCGCGCACGAACTCGTCGCGGTTCTCGGCGTCGCGGGAGGCCGAGGTGGCGACGAAGCGCAGGTGCTCCGAGGCGCCGTGCTTCTCGACGATCTCCGCGTACTCGCGGCAGGCGGCGAAGGTCCGCTCCAGCGCCTGGGGCGCCAGCCGCCCGGTGCGGTCGACACCCTCGCCGAGCCGCACGATCGTCATCCGCCGGTCCAGTTCGGTGAGTTCACCGGTCGCCGGGTCGGCGTCGGCCACCAGCAGACGGATGGAGTTCGTACCGCAGTCGATCGCGGCGACCCGGGTCACTGGGCGTCCTCCTCGGCCGCGGGCGTCACACAGGGGCCCTTGCTCCACCACTCCGGCAGCATCGCCAGCGCCTCGTCGCCGAGCGGGTTGACGCCCGGTCCGGCGGCCAGCGAGTGGGCGACCAGCACGTGCAGGCACTTCACCCGGTCCGGCATGCCGCCCGCGCTGGGGAAGTTCCTCAGCTCCTCGATCTCGTCGCGGCGCCGGATGTAGTCCTCGTGCGCCGCCCGGTAGGCGGCCGCCAGCTCCGGTTCCGCGGCCAGCCGTTCGGTCATCTCCTTCATCACGCCGTTCGCCTCCAGCGTGCCGATCGCGGAGTTCGCCCGCGGGCACGTCAGGTAGTACAGCGTCGGGAAGGGCGTGCCGTCGGGCAGCCGCGGCGCGGTCTCCACGACGTCCGGCTGCCCGCAGGGGCAGCGGTGCGCGATGGCGCGCAGCCCGCGCGGGGGCCGGCCGAGCTGCTGCTTGAAGGCCTCGACGTCCGCGTCGGTGGGCTCGGTACGCGGGGTCGTGGGCGGAGGGGTGTCCATACGTGTCTTTCTGCGGTGTTCCGTCGGGTCACTGGGCGGCGGCGTCGGCCTTGTCGACGCCGTCCCAGACGTTGGCGTACCAGGGGCGGTCGGCGGCCCGGAGGTCGCCGCGCGTGGTCCCGGCGCCGGCCGGGTCGATGACGATGTAGCCGGTCTCCCCCGGCATGACGTAGTGCAGGCGCCTGCGGATCTCCTGCTCGGCGTACGCGTCGTCCTGCCAGCGGGCCTTGAGATCGCGCAGCCGTTCGACCCGGCGGCGGGTCTCGTCCTGCTCCTTCTGCTGGTCGGCGATCTCCGCGCGCTGGGAGACGTACTGCCGCATCGGGTAGGCGAGGGCCACGACCAGGGAGCAGAGGACCAGGGCGAGCAGGGCCGCGCGCCCGGTCAGCCGGGAGCGGCGGGCCTGCCGCTTGGTCTGCGAGCGGTAGACCCGGGCCGCGGTCTGCTCACCGATCAGCCGGATCCGGGTCGCGGTGGAGAAACGGTCCCGGTCCTTCACCGCCATGTTCCCGCCTCTCGTCCGTCTCATACACGCGTACGTCCCCGCACACGGTACGGGACCGGGTACGGGGACGTACGTACGACGCTTCCTACGCGAGCGGCGCTCAGCCCTTGAAGCGGGGGAACGCGCTGCGGCCGGCGTACACCGCGGCGTCGTCGAGGATCTCCTCGATGCGCAGCAGCTGGTTGTACTTGGCGACGCGCTCGGAGCGGGCCGGGGCGCCGGTCTTGATCTGGCCGCAGTTGGTGGCGACGGCCAGGTCGGCGATGGTGACGTCCTCGGTCTCGCCGGAGCGGTGGGACATCATGCACTTGAAGCCGTTGCGCTGGGCCAGCTCCACGGCGTCCAGGGTCTCGGTGAGCGAGCCGATCTGGTTGACCTTCACCAGCAGGGCGTTGGCGGCGCCCTCCTCGATGCCGCGGGCCAGACGCTCCGGGTTGGTGACGAACAGGTCGTCGCCGACGAGCTGGACCTTGTCGCCGAGCTTGTCGGTGATGGTCTTCCAGCCCTCCCAGTCGTCCTCGAACAGCGGGTCCTCGATGGACACGAGCGGGTACGCGTCGACGAGCTCCGCGTAGTACTCGGTCATCTCGGCCGCCGAGCGCTCCTTGCCCTCGAAGGTGTAGACGCCGTCCTTGTAGAACTCGGAGGCGGCCACGTCGAGGGCCAGGGCGATCTGCTCGCCGGGGGTGTAGCCGGCTTCCCTGATCGCCTCGAGGATGAGGTCCAGGGCCTCGCGGTTGGAGCCGAGGTTCGGGGCGAAGCCGCCCTCGTCGCCGAGCCCGGTGGCCAGGCCCTTGCTCTTCAGGACCTTCTTGAGGGTGTGGTAGACCTCGGCGCCCCAGCGCAGCGCCTCGGAGAAGGACTCCGCGCCGATCGGGGCGATCATGAACTCCTGGATGTCCACGTTGGAGTCGGCGTGCGAGCCGCCGTTCAGGATGTTCATCATCGGCACCGGCAGCAGGTGCGCGTTCGGGCCGCCCAGGTAGCGGAACAGCGGCAGGTCGCTGGCCTCGGAGGCGGCGTGCGCGACGGCGAGCGAGACGCCGAGGATGGCGTTGGCGCCGAGCGAGCCCTTGTTGTCGGTGGCGTCCAGGTCGAACATCGCCTGGTCGATCAGGCGCTGCTCGGTGGCGTCGTAGCCGACGAGCTCCGGGCCGATCTGCTCGATGACGGCCAGTACGGCCTTCTCGACGCCCTTGCCCAGGTAACGGCCGGCGTCGCCGTCACGGAGTTCGATGGCCTCGAAGGCGCCGGTGGAGGCGCCGGACGGGACGGCGGCACGACCCGTGCTGCCGTCGTCGAGGCCGACCTCGACCTCGACCGTGGGGTTGCCTCGGGAGTCCAGGATTTCCCGGGCTACGACGACGTCGATGGACGGCACGAGCATCTCCTTCTTGGGATGTGACGCGGGTGAGCGGGGCCGCGGGGGCCCTGCGGGTCCGAGCCTAACCGGCTCCGGGCGATCGGCCATCTCGCCGCCCGCCTCATGGACAGAACCGAGCGTAGATTGTTTCCGCGCGGAACAAAGCAGGTTCGGAAAACCGTGACCGGAATGCGTCCGGACATGACCCCGCCCCGGTGCGTACGGGGGAAGAAACGCACCGGGGCGGGGAGCCCGTGGGGACGGGGAGGGACCTGCGGGTCTGCCCTTACTTCAGGTGCAGCTGCTGGCCCGGGTAGATGAGGTCGGCGTTGTCGACGATGTCGTCGTTCAGGTCGAACAGCTTCGCCCAGCCGCCCTTGACGTCGTGCTCCGCGGCGATCGAGCTGAGGGTGTCGCCCTTGACGACCTTGTACTCGCCGTCGCCCTTCTCGACCTTCTTGCCGGTCGGGGTGGTGACGGTCTTCTTCTCGGCCTTCTGCTCGGCCGGGGCGGCCGGGCGCTCGGCGGAGCGGGAGGCCTTCTGCTCGCTCTCGCGCGACTCGGTGGAGCCGGACTCCTGCGAGGAGCCCTCGGCGGAGGAGCCGTTGTAGGCGGCGTTGGACAGGCCGGTGCCGCAGACCGGCCAGGCGCCCTTGCCCTGGCCCGCGAGGACCTTCTCGGCGATCTCGATCTGCTGGGCCTTGGTGGCCTGGTCGGCGGTGGCGGCGTACTGGGTGCCGCCGTACGCGGCCCACGTGGAGGCGGAGAACTGCAGACCGCCGTAGTAGCCGTTGCCGGTGTTGATGGACCAGTTGCCGCCGGACTCGCACTGGGCGACGGCGTCCCACTCGGACGCGGTGGCGGCGGAAGCCGTGCCGGACGCCATCAGCGGGCCGGCGACGGCGGCGCCGGCGACACCGGCGATGGCGATGGCGCGAGTGGCCTTGGACGGACGACGGTGCTTGCCCTTGCCGGAAAACAGCATGGATGGATCCCCTCACCGACGCCTACGAGGTGAGCTGTCGGGTTCGGGCCGGTTGAGTTGCCCGGCCACGTCCCTCCCGGGACGCGGCTTCACCCCGAGCCGTACCGGACGTCAACCGTCCGGTCGCGGCACTTACCTGGGTCCCCCGCTCCTGCCTACGGCGCATGACGCGACGACTGTTCCCGTGCTGCCACTGGCAGGATTCGGCGTGGCGGCAGCCGGGGCCCGCGATGGCGAGCGGTCACGACCGTAAGCACGCGATCGGTGGATAATCAAAGATGATCAGGGCTTCTGAGATCTATCTCTCACAGTCCTTATTACGGACATTCAGCTCTAATCGCCCTGTCAACTGCCGCCACCCCAGGGCGCCTTCGACTGCCCGTTTCCGACCGCTATTCGCCGGTCTCGGCGTCCACCAGAAGCCGCTGACCGGGCAGGATCAGGTCCGGGTCCTCGCCGACGACCTGCTGGTTCTCGACATACAGCGCCGTCCATCCACCCGTCAGGGCAAGGGAGTCGGCGATGGAGGTGAGGCTGTCGCCGGTCTGCACGGTGTAGCGGTCGTCGGTGATCCCCGCGGGCCTCTCCACGGACCGCGAGGCGTGCCGGCCGGACGGCGGGGTCACGGCGTCGGCGGTCTCGTCCTCCTGGGCGACGGGACCGCGGTGGCGGCCCGAGCCTGTGTCCTCGGACTCGGTCGCGGCCGAAGAACCGGCACTCTCACCCGACTTGTCCGACTCGTCACCTTCGGGGGTGGCGGAGGCGGACGGAGAGGCCCCGGTGTTCGCGTCACTCTTCTCCTTCTCGGACGAACCGGACGTCGCCGACGGAGAGGGGGAAGCGGACGAATCACTGGATTCCGGCGAACCGGACGGGGTGGCGGTACCGTCGTTCCGGGAGTCCTCCCGGTCCGCGTCGGTCGGCACGCCCGGGTCGACGTTCGGGGACGCGGTGTCCTGGTTCAGACCCGTGAGCAGGCCGCAGGCGCGCCACTTGCCGACGCCCTGGTCGGCGAGGATTCTCTCGGCCACGGTGATCTGCTGGTTGCGGCTGGCCTGGTCGGCACTGGGCGCGAACTCCAGGCCGCCGTAGTCCTCCCAGTCGTCCTGGGTCAACTGCAGTCCGCCGTAGTAGCCGTTGCCGGTGTTCTGGCTCCAGGAGCCGCCGCTCTCGCACTCCGCGACCCGGTCCCAGGTCTCACCGTCCGCCGCGCTGGCGGCGCCCGCCCCGAGGAGCGGAATCGCGATCGCGGAGCCGGTCACCCCGGCGGCGACGAGCAGAGCCGGAGCCTGGCGGGGGCGACGGTGTCGGCCGTTCCCGGAGAGCATGCGGAAGCCTTTCACTCGGCAGCGAGGACCGGCACGGGCGAGCAAAACCTTGCAGCGCGCCGTACTTGATGGGTGAACGTATAGGCAGACGATCACTTGTCACAAGTTCATGCCGTGCAGATCACATGAAGATCACAGAGTTGAGCATGTCTCAGGTTTCCGTGCACCGGCCCCCGGGCACGGACAGGAAGGTCAGGTCTGCCCTGAACAAGGAGGGGAGAATTCCACCGGAAGCGTGCGGAGACCCCGCATGATGAGGCCGCCGCGCCAGCGCAGTTCGGCCGGATCGGCCGCCAGCCTGAGATCCGGAAGACGCGTCAGAAGCGTGGCGAGCGCGGTCTGCCCCTCCAGACGCGCGAGCGGGGCGCCCAGGCAGTAGTGGATGCCGTGCCCGTACCCCAGATGCTGGTTGTCGCGGCGGCCCAGGTCCAGCGTGTCCGGGTCGGCGAACCGCTCCGGGTCCCGGTCGGCCGCGGCCAGCACGACCAGGACCGGGTCGCCGGTCTCGATCCGCTGCCCGCCGATGACGACCGGCTCGGTGGCGAACCGCCAGGTCGCCAGCTCCACCGGGCCGTCGTAGCGCAGCAGTTCCTCCACCCCGGTCTCCAGCAGCCCGCGGTCCCCCTCGGCCAGCGCCCGCTGCAGACGCTCCCGCTGCTCCGGGTGCGTGAGCAGGGCGTAGGTGCCGTTGCCGATGAGGTTGACGGTGGTCTCGAAGCCGGCGAAGAGAAGGATGAACGCCATCGCGGCGGCCTCGTTCTCCGTGAGGTGCTCGCCGTGGTCGGAGGCGCGGATCAGACCCGAGATGAGGTCCTCGCCGGGGACGGGCTCGGCGGGCAGCGCCTCCCGCTTGCGGTGGATCAGCTCCGCGAGGTAGCCGCGCATCTTCTTCACCGACCGGGCCACCCCGCCGCGCGGCCCGCCGCCGTGACGGATCATCATGCCCGCCCAGTCCCGGAAGTCGTCCTGGTCCTCGCGCGGGACGCCGAGCAGGTCGCAGATGGCGTAGATGGGGAGCGGGAAGGCGAAATCGTGGATGAGGTCGGCGGTGCCGCTGCCGCTCGCGGTGAAGCGGTCGATGAGGTCGTCGGTGAGCTCCTGCACGCGGGGGGCGAACTCGGCGACCCGGCGGGGGGTGAACGCCTTGCTGACCAGGCGGCGCAGGCGGGTGTGGTCCGGCGGGTCGATGTTCAGCAGATGCGTCATCAGATCGGCCTGCCGCTCGCCCGGGATACCCGTCTTGCCCTTGGCGTGCGCGGGCTCGTCGTGGTGCGCGGGGTTCTTGGACAGACGGTTGTCGGCGAGGGTCTGCCGGGCGTCGGCGTAGCGCGTGACCAGCCAGGCGTCCACCCCGCTGGGGAGCTTGGTCTTGTGCACGGGAGCGTGTTCGCGGAGCCAGGCGTAGGCGGGGTAGGGGTTGGCCGCGAACTCCCATGTGAACAGGTCGGGGGCGGGGCCGTGGGGGGTGGGGGGTGGCTGGTCGCGCATGGGGTGACCCTAACGGGCGGGGGGTTATGGGCCGCGGGCCCGTGCGGGTGGGTGGGGGTTGTGTGCGCAGTTCCCCGCGCCCCTGGAACCCGTGCGGGTCCGTGGGGGTTGCTCGCGCAGTTCCCCGCGCCCCTGAAGGGGCGCGGGGAACTGCGCGAGTGGGGGTTCGGGGGCGGAGCCCCCGAGGTGGGGAGGTCAGGCTCGCGTGTCTTGTTCGGTGGCGCGGATCGCGTCCCGGTACGCACGCGCCGCAGCCCGCAGGGCCGCCTCCGCGTCCACGCCCTCCGCCTCCGCCCGCGCCGCGAGCGCGAGCAGCTCGTAGCCGACGCCCTCCCCGGAGGGGAGAGGAACGGAGAGGCCCGCCCCGCGGGCCCGCCCCGCCAGCTTGGCGGCGAGGGCCAGCGCCGGCTGCCCCACCGGCACCCCGTCCGTGACGGACTCCCTCCGCTTCTCCTCCGCCTTCGTCCGCATCCAGTGCGCCTTGACCTCCTCCGGCGTCCGCGCCGTCTCCTCCCCGAAGACATGCGGATGCCGGTGGACGAGCTTGGCGACGATCCCGCCCGCCACGTCGTCGACGGAGAACGGCTCCTCCGGGTGCTCCTCCGCGATCCGCGCGTGGAAGACGACCTGGAGCAGCACGTCCCCCAGCTCCTCCCGCAGCTCGTCCCGGTCGCCGTCCTCGATGGCCTCGACGAGCTCGTACGCCTCCTCGATGCCGTACTTGGCGAGCCCCTTGTGGGTCTGCTGCGAGGACCACGGGCACTCGGCGCGGATGCGGTCCATGACCTGCACCAGGTCCAGCAGGCGGGCGCCCGGCAGGTCGTAGGAGGCGGGCAGCAGCTCCAGCTCGGGCATGCGGACCCTGCCGCTCCCGGCCATCCGCGCCAGTCCGTCGGTGAGCGCGGGCTCGCCCTCGCCGGACGCGACGACGACCACCGTGCGGCCGCCGGCGCAGGCGTCGACGACCTCCTCGGCGGTGGGCGCGGCCTCCTCGACGGCTATTCCCGCCTCCCGCAGATACGGCAGCTGCGGATGGGCGCCGTCCGCGCACAGCACCCGGTCGGCCGCGCGCAGGGCCTGCCAGGCGGGCCAGGACAGCAGTCCTGGCGCGACCCGGTGGCTGGTGGTGAGCAGGACGACACGGCCGGGGGCGGCCTCGGGGGCCGGTGCGGGGCTGGTTGCGTTCACCCTTCGAAACTAGCCCACGTCACAGCCCCAGCGGCGGCCCGTCCGTGGCGGTGACGTCCTTCACCCACGGGGTCTTCGCGTCCACCCGGCTGCTCTTCTCCGCGTCCCACTCGCCGTAGCGGGGGTTGAGGTCGACGTCGAGCTCCTTGCTCGCGTCGGACAGTGCCTTCCAGAACTCGGGGCGGCTGGTGTCGGTGCCGAGCTTCTGGGCGAGCTTCTGCGCCGTCACCTGGAGGCGGAGGTTGTCGTCGAGGCGCTGCGGCGGGACGCCGTACTGCTGGAGCCAGGCGGCCTCCAGCGCCTTGGCGCCGCCGGCCTGCTCCTCGAACTCGGCCCGCGTCCGCTGCACCTCGCGGTCGGAGACGGTCACCCCGGCGTCGCGCGCGGCGCGCTCCAGCACCCGGTCCAGCACCATGCTGTGCAGGGTGTCGCGGGTCAGGCCGCCGGTGCGGGCGATGGCCTGCTGGTACTGCGCCTCGTCCGGGACGGCGGCCCGCTGGGCGGCGCGCACCTCGTCGACGCGGTTCTCCAGCTGCGACACGGTGATCCGCTCCCCGCCGACCACGGCCGCCGCACCGGGGTGCGCGTCGTTCCCGCAGGCGGTGAGCAGAGGGGCCGCCGCGGCGATCGCGGCGGTGAGGAGGAACGCGGTGCGACGACGGCGGTGCAAGGAAACCTCCTGAGGAGAGCTTGTGCGGCGGTGCACAAAGTCTTGCGGTGATCGATGGTAGGCATCGGCCAAGCTCTGGCCAACCCATTCGACCAACGATTCACGGCGACTTCCGGCACCGCCGCGCCCGCCGTCCCCTCCACGCGGGCCCGGCCGCGCTACCCGCGCACCTGCCCCAGCCACTGGAGGGTGCGCCGGATGTCCGCCGCGAGCGGGTGCCCCGGCCCCTGCACACGCTCCACGTCGTGCAGCAGCCGCACCAGCGTGTCGTGCGCGGCGGCCCGGTCGCCGAGGGCGAGCAGCAGATGCCCGATGCGGCGCCGCACGTCGTGGGCCTGCTGCGGGTCGCCGGCGGCCACGTACTGGTTCTCGTAGTACGGCAGCAGCGCCCGGTACTCGGCGAGGGCGGCGGCCGGGTCGCCGAGCTGCTCCAGGCACTGGGCGGCCTCGTAGCGGTGGCGCAGCGACTGCGGGTCGGCCTGGCCGGCCTCGGCCGCGCGCTCGTCGGCGAGGCGGCGCAGTTCGGGCAGGGCCCGCCGGTACTGGCCGTCGTCGAGGAGCGTGGCCGCGTACTGCTTGCGCAGGGTGCGCACCACCGGGGAGTGCTCGCCGTGCTGTTCGGCGGCGACCGGGAGGATCGAGCCGAGGATGTCGACGGCCTGGGTGATGCGGCCCTCGCCGAGCAGCCGTTTCACCTCGTCCACGGCGGCGGCCACGTCGGCCTTCTCCGCCGCCGGGGCGGGCGGCGCGGCGGGCGCGGGCTGCGGCGCCGGCGTCCTGGCGCGGTCCGGCCAGGGGGCGTGCGGGCGCAGGAAGGGCCGGGTCGGGTCCAGCGGGGCGCCGGTGGGCGTGCCTCGGGCGGGCAGCAGCAGCGCCAGGTGTTCGTAGACCTCCTGCGCGGAGTCCGGGCGGTGCTGCGGGTCCTTGGCGAGCAGCCGCAGCACCAGGGCCTCCAGCGCCTCGGGCACCTCGGGGCGCAGCCGGCGCACCGGCACGGGCGGCTCGTACAGGTGCCGGTGCAGCACCCCGAGCGCCGTGGAGCCGGAGAACGGCACGTCCCCGCTGAGCAGTTCGTGCATCAGCACGCCGAGCGCGTACAGGTCCGTGTACGGGCCGACCGCGCCGCCCATCGCCTGCTCGGGCGCCATGTAGGCGGGCGAGCCGATGGGCGTGCCGGTGTGGGTCAGGCGCGTGGTGTCGGCGTCCATCACGGAGGCCACGCCGAGGTCGAGCACGGTGACCGTGCCGTCCTGCTTCACCATCACGTTCCGCGGCTTGAGGTCGCGGTGGACGATCGGCACCGCGTGCACGGCGCTGAGCACGGCGCACAGCTGCGCGGCGACCGCGACCGCCCACTGCCAGGGGTACGGGTCGTGCTCGGCGAGGTGGTCGCCGAGGTCGGCGCCGTCGACGTACTGCATGACGAGGAACAGCTCCTCGCCCTCGCTGCCCGCGTCGTGCACGGTGACCAGGCCGGGGTGGTCGACCTGCGCGGTCACCCGGCACTCGCGCACGAAGCGGCGGCGCAGCTCGTCGGCCTCGTGTCCCGCCACCTTGTCGGGGCGCAGCAGCTTCACCGCCACACGCCGGTCCAGCCGCTTGTCGTAGGCCGTCCAGACCTGTCCCATGCCGCCCTGGCCGATGAGCGTGGACAGTTCGTAGCGGCCGGCGACGACTCGTCCCGTCGTCACGCTCACCGTCCGCCCTCGTGGTCGCCCCGCTGCTGTCCGTCCTGCCGGCGCAGGTAGTCGCTGAGCTCGTCGAGCTCGGCGCGCACCTGGTCGATCCGGGCGGGCGCGGGCCGCTGCGGCGGCTGCGCCTGCGGCGGGGACACGGGGGCGGGCGGCACGGGGGCGGGCGGCACGGCGCCGGGGTGCGGGGTGTGCGGAGGCTGCGGCTGCGACAGGGCCGTGGGCAGGTACGGCGAGGCCGGCTGCGGGTAGCCGTAGGGGGCGGGGCCGCCGGGGGCGTGGACCGTGGTGGCGTGCGGCGACGGCGGCACCGGGCCGCCGTACGGGCCCTGCCGCCGAGGCAGGCGGATGTCGACGACCAGGTAGTACGCGCTCGCGCACGCGCCCAGCAGGAGCAGGGCGGCGAGGGCCACGTCGGTCCGCCAGTCGCTCTCCGGCAGGGAGCCGATCACGGCCATGCAGGCGATGGCCAGCGGCATGCTCGCCCAGGCCGCTATCCAGTCGAAGACCCGCCCGCGCAGCACCGCGATCCGGAACAGCGGCACGGCGGACAGCATCCCGCAGCACAACACCCCGGAGGCCGCGTACAGCACGCGCTGCGTGATGACCGATCCCGAGCTGGGTGGGGGCGGCGCCGCGCCGTGGCCGTACATGCTGCTCCTGGACGGGTGTAGCCGATGTGTGGACTCCGGTGGAGGGTCCGAGCGTATCGGCCCGGGGCGACAACCGGTCCCGTGATGTACCGAACCGTTGCCGTACCGGAGCTGGGCCGCCGTCAGCCGGGGGCGATCGTCCCGTCGGTCAGACCGTCGTACATCCCCCGCACGAGCTGCTCGCCGAGCCGTCCGGCCTCCCTGAGCGCCCTCTCGAACGCGTCCAGGGCGCGGAACCGCTCGCCGTAGCGGCGCTGTTCGTCCGGTGCGAGGCGCGGGAGCTGGAGGCGTCGGACGTCGAGCCGGGTGGCGGTGGACGCGTAGCTGCTGGCCTGGCGGTGGTTGGCGGTGCCGCGCAGGAACCCGGCGAGGAACCACGCGTCGAGCGCCGCCGGATCGGGGCGCAGCAGCACCAGGTTGCGGCCGAGGACGGCCCCGGCGGTCGCCTCGTCGACGACCCGGGCGACGGCCCCGCCGCCGAGCACGGGCAGCACGACGTCGCCCGGCTCGGTGAGCACCGGCTCCTCCTCGCTCTCCGGGAGCGTCCCGGAGGGCGCGGTCCCGGCCAGCACGTCGTGGTCGGTGAGCACGGGCACGCGTGCGTGGCCGCCGTGCCCGCCGGTGCGCATCACCAGCGCGCCCGCGCGCGCCAGTTCGCCGACGGTGGTCAGCGGCAGCCGCCCCGACGCGGCGGGCGGCACGGGCTCCGCGGGCGGCGGCGCCAGCTCGGCGGTCAGCCGCAGCGTCTCGTCGAGCCGCGCCCGTACGTCGGTCAGCCGGCCGGCGCCGCCGGTGTCCGCCGGGGGCGGCAGCCGGCGGGCGGGGGCCAGGTCGACGTCGTCGTCGAGGAGTTCGATGACCGGCACCGAGCGGGCCAGGCCGGGCCGTTCCTCGACGCTCCCGTCCCGGTCGAAGGCGCCCCAGGCGTCGAGCACGGTCTCCCGCACCCCGGGCCAGTCGGGTCCGCCGCGCCCCTCGGCGGTGAACCGCCCGGCGTCGACGAGCAGCACCTCCGGCTGCGCGGGCGTCCGGTCGGGCCGGCGCAGCACCCACAGGTGCAGCGGCACGCTGTACGGGGGCGCCGCCCCGGCGGGCAGCGCGACGACGGCGCGCAGCGCGCCCCGGCGCAGCAGGTCGGCCCGGATACGCCGGCCGGAGCGGCGGGACGCCACCGCGGGCGGCATCAGCAGTACGGCGGTGCCGCCGTCCCTGAGCCGGGCGAGCGCGTGCTGCACCCAGGCCAGCTCGGACTCGGTGCGGGCGGGGAAGCCGTACTCCCAGCGCGGGTCGTAGGCGAGGTCGTCGTGGCCCCAGTTGCGCTCGTTGAACGGCGGGTGGCACAGCACGGCGTCCGCCCGCAGCTCCGGGTACGCGTCGGCCCGCAGGGTGTCGCCGGCGGCGGCGTGCACGGGGGCGCGGGTGTGCAGGGCGAGACGCAGGGCGGTGAGGGCGGCGAGCTCCGGCGAGCCGTCCTGGGCGTGGAGCCGGCGGCCGGGGCGGTCGGCGACGGCGCGGAGCAGGGCGCCGGTGCCGCAGGCGGGGTCCAGGACGGTGGCGGGGGTGCCGGCGAGGGCGGCCATGAGGCCGGCGAGGTCGGGCGGGGTGAGCGTGTACTGGCGCGGGTTGGCGTCGAGGTGCCGGCCGAGCAGGAACTCGAAGGTGGGGCGGGCGCCCCGCTCGGCGGCGAGTTCGGCGACGCCGCGCAGGAGGGGGACGGAGGGGAGGAGGCGGGGGGCGGTGGGGATGTGGAGGGCGGGGGTGGCCGGGGTGACTGGGGTGGCCTGTGCGGCCGGTGTCGCCGGGGTGGCGGCGCTCGGGGTGTTCACAGAGTGCTGACCGTTCACGTGTGAGCGGTCGGGGCGGCCTGGTCGGGCCGTCTCGGGCATGCGCGGTGTGAGCACCTCGTCCAGCGCCGCGGGGAGCAGCGCGGCGAGCCGCTCGTCGGTGCCGGAGCTGATGTCGAGCCAGACGGGCGGCCGGTCGTGGATCAGCAGCAGCGCGCAGCCGGCGTGGACGAGCGCGGTGACCGGCCCGTCGGGGTGGCCGACGAGCTGCTGCCAGACGCGCTCCTTGAGCGGGACCTCGGCGAGCTTGCGGTGGCGTCGCAGCCACTCCTCGACCTCGGCGAGGGCGAACGCGGGGCTGGTCTCGGTACCCCCGACCGGCCGGGGGAAGTCGGCGTGCCGGCGGCGCCAGTTGCTGACCGCGGCCCGGCCCACCCCCGCCAGCCGGGCGATCCCCGCGGCGGTCACTTCAGTCGCGTTGTCCTGCATTCCGGAACCCCGCCCCGCTTTCCCACTGCTCCCTGTGTGGCGACGAGCATACCGAGGACCGTACGGAGGGAGGTTCACGGCCGTGTACCCATCGATTCACACCTCTCGTGTTGACTCGGTTCACACTCTCTGCTCTGATTGACCCCGCAAACGAGCGGCCGCCGGTGAATGGGGGCGGCCGCCGCCTGGGGAGGGGACACCGTCATGGGTATGAAGACCAAGATCGCGCTGGGCGCCGTCGTGGGGATCGTCGTCATCGGCGCCGTCTCGGCGAACGCCGGCGACAGCGACACCGGCTCCGCCGACAAGGGCGCCTCCGCCTCCGCGGACCGGCAGCCCGGCGGCGCGAAGGACACGGGGGCGGGCACCGGGGCCGACGCCGGCAAGGGCAATGAGAAGGCGGAGAAGGCGGAGAAGAAGGCCTCCCAGGCCGAGCAGTTCAAGGCGTTCGTCGAGGAGAACGGGACGGCGCAGGAGAAGGAGGCCGTCTCGCACGTCACCAAGGTGCAGGGCGCCGACGAGCAGAACGACATCCTCGACACCGCCGACGTCTACACCGACTTCACCGGCGGGATCATGGGCGAGGGCACCGGCCCCGCCAAGCTCATCGCCTCCGCCTTCGCCGACTGGAAGCAGAGCGAGAACGGTCTCGTCACCGTCTACGACGCCGACGGCGAGCTCCTCGGCAACGGCCAGTTCTGACACTCGCCCCCGGCGCCGCGCGCCACTCCCGGCCGTCACGGCCGCTCCCGGTCGTCACGGCCGCTCCCGGTCGTCACCTCGGCCGCTCCGCGGTGACCGTCCACCACCACGAACCCCCGAAGGAACAGAACCGTCATGCGTCGCACCGCACTCGCCGCCCTCTGCCTCGTCGCCGTGACCGGCGCCGGGCTCACCGGCTGTCAGTCCGGCGGGGACACGGCGTCCGCCGGCTCCCAGCCGGCCTCGGAACAGGCGAAGGACCCGAAGACCTCTAAGAATTCGAAGGACACGAAGGACACGAAGGAGCCGTTCGCCGGACTGTCCGGCGGCGAGATCACCGAGCGCGCGCTGGCGGCCACCACGGGCGCCCCGTCCCTGCGGTTCACGGGCGAGATCCCCGACGAGGAGAGCGGCGGCACCCTCCGTCTCGACCTGGCCCTGGACAAGAAGGGCGACTGCGCCGGCACCCTCGGCCTGGGCGACGAGGGCGAGGTCGAGCTGATCAAGACCGGCGGCACCCTCTACGCCAAGTACGACGAGGCGTTCCTGCGCGCCCAGAGCGAGGGCGAGCCGCAGGCGGACGTCGACGCGGTGGTGGAGATGATGGCCGGCACATGGACCAAGATGGCGGCCACCGGCGCGGACGCCGAGGACATCGCGGGCTTCTGCGACCTCGACGAGGTGCTCGGCGACGCCGGCGACGGCAGCTCGGACGCCACCCGGGGCAAGGCCACCACGCTCGACGGCACTCCGGCGCTGACGCTCACCGAGCAGGACGGCAAGGACCGGTACACCTTCTACGTCGCCACCGAGGGCGAGCCGTATCTGCTCCGGCTGGAGAGCACGTCGGCCGCGGACCCGGGGACGATCACCTTCACCGACTTCGGGAAGCCGGTCCCGGCCGGGAAGCCCGAGGGCGAGATCCTCGACCTGGACGCCCTGGGCTGACCGTCCGTCACCGCGGGCGCCGTGTCCACACGTCGTGCGGGGCCAGCGGGTTCAGACCCCGCACTGCTCCCGCATGGTCTCCTTGTCCGCCTTCGTCACGGGCATCTCGTACTTCACGGCGACCTGGGCGAAGCGGACGGCGTAGGCGCAGCGGATGCCCTTGCTGGGCGGGAGCCAGGACGCCGGTCCGGAGTCGCTCTTGGCGGAGTTGGCGCTTCCGTCGACCGGGAGCAGGTTGAGCGGGTCGTTGGCCAGTTGCCTGCGCTTGGCCTCGGTCCAGCGGGAGGCGCCCATCTGCCAGCTGTAGGAGAGCGGCACGACGTGGTCGATCTGCACCTCGGCGGCCTTCTGCTTGCGCCACTCGATGCTCTTGCCGGTGTAGGGGTCGGCCAGCGTCAGGGAGACGAGGACGCAGTCGGAGCCGGAGCGGAAGCGCAGTTCCTGGCCGTCGCGCCGGAGGATGTCGTTCCGGGTGTCGCAGCCGTTCCGGGCCAGGGGCACGCCGTCGGCGGTGTCCATCCACGCGTAGCCGTACTCGTCGCGGTCGTAGCCGGTCTTGGGGCCGCGGCCCTTGGTGGCCACCTTGTCGATGAGGGCGGCGGCCTCGGCGCGGTCCCGCGCGTCGCGGACGGGGGCGAGGCCGGGGCGGGTGCCGTCGGGGTTGTCCAGCGGGCTCGCCGCGCGTCCGTCGGGGGCCGGCGCCCCGCTGCCGCCGGATGCGGGTATGTCCGCGTCGGGTATCGACTCGCATCCCGCGAGGAGGACCACCGCGACGGCCGCCGCTCCTCCCCCGCGCCGCATCCTGCCGCCCCATCCCATGTCTCGCGTCACCGCGCCCCTCCCTTGTTCTGCTCCAACTCTGCCCCGGCAGGAGCGGTCCATCCGGAAGCTCACCGTAACGAGCGAGTGGTCCAGACCTCTCCGCAGGTCGCTGGGGCATGCGAGGAGATCCGAGGACCGGCGCCAAGCACGAGCAGCACATCGACACCGGCCAGCAGCAGGCGGAGCGCCGGCTCGGCATGGACCGCGACCGCCCCGACCAGCCGTAGAGCCTCACATACACCTCGGGCCGGCCGCGATGCGCCTCACGCACCGCGGCCGGCCCTGCCGTCTGCCGGGACGGCCCGGGTCAGGACCCCAGCACCGGAGTGACCGTCAGGACCCCAGGACCGAGGTGAGGAACTCCCCCACCCACCCGAGCAGGTCCCGCCCGACCAGCGGCTTGCCGCCGACCTTCGCGGTCTTCGGGCGCGGCACCAGCACCTGATGGGACGTCGGCTTGATCACCGAGCCGGGGTAGAGACGCTTGAGGCGCAGCTCCTGCGACTCGCGCAGCTCCACCGGCGCGAACCGGATGTTCGTGCCCTGCAGCACGATCTCCCCGACGCCGCACGCCCGCGCGAGCATCCTCAGGCCCGCCACCAGCAGCAGGTTCTCCACCGGCTCCGGCAGCTTGCCGTAGCGGTCGACCAGCTCCTCGCGGACGGCCTTGATGTCCTCCTCGCTGTTCGCCGAGGCGATCGCGCGGTACGCCTGGAGGCGCAGCCGCTCGCCGGGCGCGTAGTCGTGCGGGACGTGCGCGTCGACCGGCAGCTCGATCTTCACCTCGAGCGGCGCCTCCTCCTCGGCCTCTCCGGTCTCCAGCTGACGGCGGTAGTCCGCGACGGCCTCGCCGACCATCCGCACGTACAGGTCGAAGCCGACGCCCGCGATGTGCCCGGACTGCTCGCCGCCGAGCAGATTGCCCGCGCCGCGGATCTCCAGGTCCTTCATCGCCACGTACATGCCCGCGCCCATCTCGGTGTGCTGGGCGATGGTCGCCAGCCGCTCGTGCGCGGTCTCCGTCAGCGGCTTCTCCGGCGGGTACAGGAAGTACGCGTACCCGCGCTCGCGGCCGCGCCCGACCCGGCCGCGCAGCTGGTGCAGCTGGGAGAGGCCGAAGTTGTCGCCGCGCTCGACGATCAGGGTGTTGGCGTTGGAGATGTCGATGCCGGACTCGACGATCGTCGTGGACACCAGCACGTCGAACTTCTTCTCCCAGAAGTCGACGACGACCTGCTCCAGCGCCTGCTCCGACATCTGGCCGTGGGCGGTCGCGATGCGCGCCTCGGGCACGATCTCGCGGAGCCGGGCCGCCGCGCGGTCGATGGACTCGACGCGGTTGTGGATGTAGAAGACCTGGCCCTCGCGCAGCAGTTCACGGCGGATGGCGGCGCCGATCTGCCGCTGGTCGTAGGGGCCGACGAAGGTGAGCACCGGGTGGCGCTCCTCCGGCGGGGTGGTGATCGTCGACATCTCGCGGATGCCGGTGACCGCCATCTCCAGGGTGCGCGGGATCGGCGTGGCGGACATGGTGAGCACGTCGACGTTGGCGCGGAGCTTCTTCAGCTGTTCCTTGTGCTCGACGCCGAACCGCTGCTCCTCGTCGACGATGACCAGGCCCAGGTCCTTGAACTTGGTCTCGGAGGAGAACAGCCGGTGGGTGCCGATGACCACGTCCACCGAGCCGTCCCGCAGGCCCTCCAGGACCGCCTTGGCCTCGGTGTCGGTCTGGAAGCGGGACAGCGCCCGCACGTTCACCGGGAACTGCGCGTACCGCTCGCCGAACGTCCCGAAGTGCTGCTGCACCAGCAGCGTGGTCGGCACCAGCACGGCGACCTGCTTGCCGTCCTGGACGGCCTTGAAGGCGGCCCGCACCGCGATCTCCGTCTTGCCGTAGCCGACGTCGCCGCAGATCAGCCGGTCCATGGGGACGGACTTCTCCATGTCCTCCTTGACCTCGGCGATGGTGGTGAGCTGGTCGGGCGTCTCCGCGTACGGGAAGGCGTCCTCCAGCTCGCGCTGCCAAGGGGTGTCCGGGCCGAAGGCGTGGCCGGGCGCCGCCATCCGCGCGCTGTACAGCTTGATCAGGTCGGCGGCGATCTCCTTGACGGCCTTCTTGGCGCGCGCCTTGGTCTTGGTCCAGTCGGCGCCGCCGAGCCGGTGCAGGGTGGGCGCCTCGCCGCCGACGTACTTGGTGATCTGCTCGAGCTGGTCGGTGGGGATGTAGAGGCGGTCGCCGGGCTGGCCGCGCTTGGCGGGGGCGTACTCCACGACCAGGTACTCGCGGGTGGCGCCCTGCACGGTGCGCTGCACCATCTCGATGTACCGGCCGACGCCGTGCTGCTCGTGGACGATGTAGTCGCCCGCCTCCAGCGTGAGCGGGTCGATGGTCTTACGGCGCCGGGCGGGCATCCGGGCGCCCTCGCGGCCGGACGCCTTCTGGCCGGTGAGGTCGGTCTCGGTGAGCACGGCCAGCTTGAGCGCCGGGGCGACGAAGCCGTGGTCGATGCAGCCGCAGGAGACATGCACCACGGACGGGGTCAGCTCGCCCAGGTCGGTGTCGAGGCGGGCGGCGATGCCCTCGCCGCCGAGCACCTCCACGGTGCGGGCGGCCGGGCCGTGGCCCTCGGTGACGTAGACGGTGCGCCAGCCGTCGGCGAGCCAGCCCTTGGTGTCGGCGAGCGCCCGCGCGGTGTCGCCGCGGTAGGTCTCGGGGGCGTGCATCCCCAGCTTGAGGGTGTCGGCGTCGAGCTCCTCGTCGGCGGCGAACGGCGACACCGTCCACCACATCATGTCCAGCTCGCGGGCCCGGTCCCGGACGTCGGCGAGGGACCACAGGGAGGCCGCGCCGACGTCGATGGGCGCCTCGCCCCCGCCGGCGGTGGCCGCCCAGGACGCCTGGAGGAACTCCTGCGAGGTGGCGACCAGGTCGGACGCGCGCGTGCGCACCCGCTCCGGGTCGCAGACCACGGTCATGGAGCCCTTGGGCAGCACGTCCAGCAGCAGCTCCATGTCGTCGACGAGGACCGGGGCGAGGGACTCCATGCCCTCCACCGCGATACCCTCGGCGATCTTCCCGAGCAGCTCGCCCAGCTCCGGGTGCTCCTCGGCGAGCACCCGCGCCCGCTCGCGCACCGCGTCGGTGAGCAGCAGCTCACGGCAGGGCGGCGCCCACAGGCCGTGCTCGGCGACCTCCAGGGACCGCTGGTCGGCGACCTTGAAGTAGCGGATCTCCTCGACCTCGTCGCCCCAGAACTCTACCCGCAGGGGGTGCTCCTCGGTGGGCGGGAACACGTCGAGGATGCCGCCGCGCACCGCGAACTCGCCGCGCTTCTCCACCAGCTCCACGCGCGCGTACGCGGCGGCGGCGAGGGCGTCGACGACGTCGTTCAGGTCGGTGCTCTGCCCCGTGCGCAGGGAGACCGGCTCCAGGTCGCCGAGGCCCTTGACCTGCGGCTGGAGCACGGAGCGCACGGGGGCGACGACGACGGAGACCGGGCCGGTGTCGGGGTCGTCGGGGCGGGGGTGGGCCAGGCGCCGCAGCACGGCGAGACGGCGGCCGACGGTGTCGCTGCGCGGGCTGAGCCGCTCGTGCGGCAGCGTCTCCCAGGACGGGTACTCCACGACCCCCTGGGGCGGGAGCAGCGAGCGCAGGGCGGCCGCCAGGTCCTCCGCCTCGCGTCCCGTGGCCGTCACGGCGAGCACGGGGCGGCCGGCGTCACGGGCCAGGGCGGCGACCGCGAAGGGACGGGCCGCGGGCGGGCCGACGAGGTCGACGTGCATGCGGTTGCCGTCGGAGGCGGCCGTGACCGCTTCCGCGAGGGCGGTGTCCTTGACGACGGCGTCGAGCAGACCGTGCAGGCTCATGCGGGGCGGAATCCCTTCCGGGGATGTGCAACACGACGGGCCCGACGCGCGCCGCGGGCCGGGGGTGTCCAGGGTACGTCGCCCCGCCGACGGCCGCCGGGGGCTGTGGACGACGACGGGCCGCCCGCCCCGGCCGCACGCGCCGGCGCCGGAGGGCCCCCGTGGGACCCTCCGGCGCCGGTCTCCCCGCAACCCCCGCGTGCGGTGACCCCGCGGCCGCTTCCCGCCGGCCGCTCCTCGGCCGCTACTCGGTCGCGATGGCGTTCAGGACGTTCATCCGGCCCGCCCGGAACGCCGGGACCAGCGCGGCGAAGAGGCCGACGAACGCGGATCCGGCGAACACCCCGGCGATGGTGGGCCAGGGGATGTCGAGGACCTTCAGGCCCTCCAGGGCGAGGAGCTGCTGGGCGGTGGCGCCCCAGCCGAGGCCCAGTCCGAGACCCAGCAGGGCGCCGAAGAGGGCGATCACGACCGACTCCATGCGGATCATGCGGCGCAGCTGGCGGCGCGAGAGGCCGATGGCCCGCATCAGGCCGATCTCCCGGGTGCGCTCGACGACCGACAGGGCCAGGGTGTTCACCACGCCCAGGATCGCCACGATGATCGCCAGGGCCAGCAGGCCGTAGATCATGTTGAGCAGCTGCCCGATCTGGTCCTTCAGCGCTTCCTTGTAGTCGGTCTGGTCGCGCACCTCGTACTGCGGGAAGCGGTCCATGGACTGCTTCAGGGCGGCGTACGCGGCGTCCTTCTGGCCGTCCTCCGCCGAGGCGAGCACCATCAGGGTGAGCGGCATCCTGTCCGCCGGCACGTACCGGGCGAGGGTGTCGATCGACGTGTACATCGCGCCGGCGTCGATGGCGCCTTCGCTGCTGGTGACGGCCCGGACGGTGAGGGTGGCGGTCCTGCCGTCCTCGAAGGCGACGTCGACGGTCGAGCCGAGCGTGACGCCGTGGTCCTTGGCGAAGTCCTCGTGGACGGACATGGAGTCCGGCCGGTAGGCGTCCGCGAGCTTCCCCTCGACGGTCTCGATGCGCATGTCGGTGGCGTACGTCGGGTCGGCGGCGGTGATCGCGGTGTCGTCGCTGGTCTTGCCGTCGGGCGTGGTGAAGTCGGCCTTCGTCCACTTGTACTCGGTGACCCGGTCCAGGCCCTCGGTGGCCTTGACCGCGGCGACGGCCTGCGGGGTGATGCCCTGGCCGCCGTCGTGCTGGACGATGAAGTCCGTGCCGACCGTCTTGTCGAGCTCCTCCCCGGCCGAGGCGACCATGGAGGAGCCGACGACGGACAGGCACGCCACCAGCGCGAGCCCGATCATCAGCGCGGCGCCGGTCGCTCCGGTGCGGCGCGGGTTGCGCAGGGCGTTGCGCTCGGCCATGCGGCCGACCGGCCCGAACGCCCGCAGCAGGACCGCGCCGAGGACGCGGACCACGCCGCTCGCCAGCACCGGGCCGATGACGACGAAGCCGATCAGGGTCAGCACGATCCCGAGGCCCAGCCACATCGAGCCGTCCGTGGCCTTCTCGGCGGCGCCCGCCAGGTAGAGGGCGGCCGCTCCGCCGCCGGTGAGGACCAGGCCGGTGACGGCGCGGACCCAGCCGGTCCTGCCGTCCGCCGGGGTGCCGGCGTCGCGCAGCGCGGCCATCGGGGAGATCTTCCCGGCGCGCCGGGCGGGCAGGTAGGCGGCGAGGACGGTGACGACCACGCCGAGGAGCAGGCCGAGCGCGGGGGTCGTCCACGCGACGGTGAGGTCGCCGGTGGACAGCTCCATGCCCATGAGGCCCATGAGCTTCATCAGGCCGACCGCGAGGCCCACGCCGGCGCCGACGCCGAGGACGGAGCCGACGACGCCGAGCAGCAGCGCCTCGACCAGCACGGACCGGTTGACCTGCCGGCGGGAGGAGCCGATGGCCCGCATCAGGCCGATCTCCCGGGTGCGCTGGGCGACCAGCATGGAGAACGTGTTGATGATCAGGAAGATGCCGACGAGGAAGGCGATCCCGGCGAAGCCGAGCATCGCGTACTTCATGACGTTCATGAAGCCCTCGACGTCCTTCTGGTTGGCCTCGGCGGCCTCCTTGGCCGTGAGCACCTTGTAGCCGCCGCCGAGCTCGGCCAGCACGTTCTGCTTGAGCTGCTCGTCGCTGACGCCCTCGGCGGCCGTGACGTTGACGTCGGTGTAGACGCCGTCCTCGCCGACCAGGACCTTCTGGGCGGTCGGGGTGTCGAGGAAGAAGATCGCGGCACCGGGGTTGGTGACGGTGAAGTCGGCGATGCCGGAGATCTTCGCGGTGTGCGTGCCGAGCGCGGTGATGACGCTCAGCCCGTCACCGACCCCCAGGTCGTGCTTCTCGGCGGTGTCGGCGTCGAGCATGATCTGGCCGGCGCCCTTCGGCGCCGCACCGGAGGTGATGTCCATGGTGCGGGCGTCGTTGGTGTTCCAGCTGCCGACGATGGTCGGGCCGCCGTTGGTGGGCGACAGGTTGTCCCGGTCGCCGTCGACGACGGTGACGGCGGTGGAGAACACCGCGCCCTCGGCCGCCTGCACGCCGTCCGCGCGCTTCACCTCGTCGACCACGGAGGCCGGGATCACCGGCGGCCTGCCGTTGCCCGCGGTGGTCTCGCCGCCCTCGGCGGCGTCCTTGGAGCTGACGGTAACGTCCGAGGCGGTCGCCGCGAACAGCTTGTCGAAGGTGGTGCCCATGGTGTCCGTGAACACCAGCGTCCCGCTCACGAACGCCACCGACAGCAGCACCGCCACCGCCGACAGCGCCATCCGTCCCTTGTGCGCGAGGAAGTTGCGCATCGAGGTCTTGAGCACGGTCATGACGTGCGCCCCCGGGCGTCGAAGTCCTTCATGCGGTCGAGGACCTGCTCGGCGGTCGGCTGGTGCATCTCGTCGACGATGCGGCCGTCGGCGAGGTACAGCACCCGGTCCGCGTAGGAGGCGGCGACGGGGTCGTGGGTGACCATGACGATGGTCTGGCCCAGCTCGTCGACCGAGCGGCGCAGGAAGCCGAGCACCTCGGCGCCGGCGCGGGAGTCGAGGTTGCCGGTCGGCTCGTCGCCGAAGATGATCTCCGGCCGGGCGGCCAGCGCCCGTGCCACGGCGACCCGCTGCTGCTGGCCGCCGGAGAGCTGTGTCGGCCGGTGCTTGAGCCGCTCCGCCAGCCCGACGGTCTCCACCACGCGGTCCAGCCACGCCTTGTCGGGCTTGCGGCCGGCGATGTCCATGGGCAGCGTGATGTTCTCGAGGGCGTTGAGCGTCGGGAGCAGGTTGAACGCCTGGAAGATGAAGCCGATCCGGTCGCGGCGCAGCCGGGTGAGCTTCTTGTCCTTCAGCCCGGTGATCTCGGTCTCGTCCAGGTAGATCTGACCGCTCGTCACGGTGTCGAGCCCGGCGAGGCAGTGCATCAGCGTGGACTTGCCGGACCCCGAGGGGCCCATGATCGCGGTGAACCGGCCGCGGGCGATGTCCACGTCGACGTGGTCGAGGGCGACGACACGGGTCTCTCCGGACCCGTACGCCTTCACGACCTGCCGCGCCCGCGCGGCAACGGCCGTAGTCCCTCCAGTGCCCCCGTGCCTGGGAATGGTCACAGCCGATGTCACGGTAAGTCTCCTATGTCGGTGGTCAAGAGAAAGCGGTGCCCCCGGCGGCCGCCCGTGTGTGCGGCGGCCGCCCGGTGCGTGGTGTCCCGGACGTGCTTCAGTCTGGCGGGGGGAGGGGGTCCGGCGCGCTGGTGTTCAGCGCAGTCTTCTGCTGTGGAAAACCCCACCCCCGGTGCTGTGCTCCGCCACCCCCCAGCGGCGTAAAGCCAGGTTAAGGACGGGGGCGGCCCCGCTTCGTCCTCCGCCGGGACGAACCCTCCCCGAGCCGCAGTACGGAGGTGCCCCTAGGGGCTCTCCGCCGTGGGGCGGAGACCGTCTCGGGGTCGCTCCTCCTTTCGGCGCTCCCGTCCTCCTCCCGCCCGTGCCGTCGGACCCACCCCTCCCGGCGCCGCCCAGCGTCCACCCTGCCGCCGCGTCAGGGTCAAGCGGACCGCCCGCCGGTGGACAGCACGATGTCCCGCGTACACCGCAAAAGTCGGAGTTAATCCGGGTAACACCCCAGCTCAGGGCAGGTACCACCCGCGAGAGCGCTCACCGGCGCGCGAGTTGCGCCAAACCGTCGCGCTCCGCTCTACGCGCGAGTAACGTGCGGGCTCCGCTCCGCCACCCCCCTCCCTGCGGTCCCCGCACGGACCCGAGTCACGCAAGGAGCACGGGATGCCCGCCGACCCCTTCCGCCCTCCCCGCGACCCGTACCGCCCCCCGCACCCGTACACCGATGCCCCGTACACAGATCCCCGTGCGGGCCTCCCGTACACCGCCTCCCCCACCCACCGCACCTACCCCTGGCAGCCACCCGCCCCGCCCCCGCCCCGCCCCCACCGGGCGCCCCGGCACGCCCCGCTGGGCCACCACAGCGACCTGCGCCGGCTGCGCCGCGCCTACCGCCGGCAGCGCCGCACCGCCACCCTCACCGCGCTCGGCTATTTCGTCCTCTTCCTGGTGCTGTCCGCGTGCGCGCCGTCCTTCATGACCGGCACCGTCGCCGACGGCGTCCCCGCCGGGCTGCTGCTCGCGGTGGGCCAGGTGCCCGTCACCTGGCTCGCCGTCGTCCTGTACGAGGCGACCGCGCGCCGCCGTGTGGACCCGCTCGCCGAGCTGATCCGCCGTCAGGCGGCCGTCGACGCACGGCGGGAGGCGGCCCGGTGAACCCGCAGTTCGGCGACACCGCCGAGACCATGTCCCTGGTGGGGTTCTCCGCGGTCGCCACGATCACCCTGCTGCTGTGCGTGCTGACCGGCCCCGACCGGGACGACCTCGACGCGTTCTACACCGGCTACGGCTCCCTCTCCCCGCTGCGCAACGGCCTCGCCATCGCCGGTGACTACATCTCCGCGGCCACCGTCCTCGGCACGAGCGGCGTCATCGCCCTCTTCGGCCACGACGGCGTCGTGCTCGCGCTGAGCACCGCCCTGTCCCTGATGCTGCTGATGTTCCTGCTGGCCGAACCCCTGCGCAACGCGGGCCGTTTCACCATGGGCGACGCGCTGACCCGCCGCATGCCGGGCGGCCGCTCGGTGCGGATCACCGCCGGCGTCGTCACCCTCGCCTCGCTGCTGCCGCTGATGCTGGTCCAGCTCGCCGGCACCGGCCAGCTGATGGGGTTCATCCTGGGCTTCTCCGGCGAGTCGATGCAGACCGGGTGCATCGTCGGCGTGGGCGCGCTGATGATCGGTTACGCGGCGATCGGCGGCATGAAGGGCACCGCCCTCATCCAGATCCTGAAGATGGTGCTGCTGCTCGGCTCCGGCCTGCTGGTCGCCGCGCTGATGCTGCGCCGCTTCGACTGGAACCCGGGCGCCCTCCTCGACGCGGCCGCCGCCAACAGCGGCGCCGGCGACGCCTTCCTCGCCTCCGGGCTGCAGTTCACCGGCAGCGCGAGCCCCGGCATCGACATGATCAGCTCGCATCTCACGGTGGTCCTCGGCGGCGCCTGCCTCCCCCACATCACCATGCGCGTGTACACCGCAGGCAGCGCCCGTCAGGTGCGCCGCTCGATGTCCTGGGCGGTGTCCGGCGTGGCGCTGTTCGTGCTGGTCGTCACGGTCGTCGGGTTCGGGGCGACCGCGCTGCTCGGACGGGCCGCCGTGGCCGGCGCCGACCCGCGGGGCAACACCGCCTACCTGCTCGGCACGCGCGCGGTGTTCGGCGCGGAGGTGTCCATCGCGGAGACCGTCCTCCTCACCACCGTCACCACGGCGATCTTCCTGACCGTCCTCGCCTCCGTCGCCGGGATGATCCTCGCCTGCGCCAACTCCCTCGCGCACGACGTGTTCGCCTCCGGGGTCCGGGAGATGACACCGCGCCGGGAGATGCTGCTGGCCCGCCTGTCCGCCGCGGCCGTCGGCGTCCCCGCGATCCTGCTGGCCACGCTGGTGCAGCACCACAGCCTGCACCCGCTGATCACGCTGTCCTTCTGCCTGGGCGCCTCGGCCATCGCCCCGGCCCTCGTCTACAGCCTCTTCTGGCGCCGGTACACCCGCACCGGTCTGCTCGCCACCCTCATCGGCGGGACCGTCTCGGTGCTGGTGCTGATGCCGGGCACCACCCTGGTCTCCGGCTCCCCCGTCGCCGCCTTCCCCGACGCCGACTTCACCTGGTTCCCCTTCACCACCACCGGGCTGCTGTCCATCCCCGCCGGCTTCGCCTGCGGCTGGCTCGGCACCGTCGCCTCCGGCCGCACCCGGGCGGAGGAACAGCGCCGCCAGTACGAGGCGGTGGAGGGCTGGATCCTCGCCGGCGCGATCCGCAGGAGGCCCTGACCGGCGCACGGCCCCGGCCGGCCGCGCGTCACTCCACCGCGCGGCCGGTCAGCGCGCTGAGGCTGGCGCAGACATGGTCCATCTGCGTCTGCACGTCCTCCCGCAGGTCGGCGTGGTCCCGCAGCACCCGCTCGGTCTCCCGCTCCACGTCCTCCACACGGGCCTGCGCCTCGGCCAGCACCTCCGCCGCCCGCTCCCGCGCCTCGTCCGCGCACCGCCGGGCCGCCTCCCCCGCGTCGGCGAACGCCTGACGCGCCTCGGCCAGCACCTTCTCGGCGCGCTCCTCCGCCTCCGCCTGCCGGGCGTCCAGTTCCGCCGCCCGCGCCGCCTCCTCCTGGGCGATCTCGTCGAGCCGCCGCGCCTGCGTCCTGGCCTCCTCGGCGAGCAGCTCCGAGGTGCGCTCCCGCATCCGCCGCACCTCCGCCAGCGCCTCGGTGCGCCGCTCCTTCACGTCCAGCCGCGCCTCGATACGGATCTCGTCGGCCTTCTCGCGCGCCGCGGCCAGCCGCTCGCGGGCGTACTCGTCGGCGACGGCGCGCAGCGTGGCCGCGTACGCCCGCGCGGCCTCCTCCACCTCGGCGGCGTCGTCCCGCGCCAGGTCGACCAGGTCCCGCGCGTGCTGCCGCGCCGACTCCCGTACGGCCGTGGCCTCCTCCAGCGCCAGCAGGAACAGCCGCCGGGGCCCGTCGCCGAGCGACTCGTACGTCTGCTCGGGCAGCCCCGCCACCCGTACCCGCAGCCGTTCGAGCTCCTCCTCCATCTCCCGCGCCAGCACGGTGAGCCGCGCCGCGCGCTCCCAGGCGGCGTCCCGGTCGTCCGACAGCGCCTCGACGTACGCGATCACCTGCAACGGGCGGTACCCGCGCCCCCGGACGACCTCGAACCCCCGTGACGACACCGATGCGCTGCTCACCCTGGAACCCCTTCCACCGACGGACATGAAGCCCAGCACGACGACCGAGCACAAAAAGGGATGAATCGCGCACATCTTGATCGATGACAAGGAAGTGTTCATAACGCGACACTCCGCTCGGCGGGCCCGGCGAAGGCGGACAGACGTGAGCCGGGCCCGGTCGTCGTACGACCGGGCCCGGCTCACGGGTCACACCTTCAGCGGCGGCGGCTCACAGCAGCCCGTCCCACATCTGCTCCAGCAGCACCGACCACCAGGTCTCCGGCGACCCCAGCGCCGCCGGGTCCAGCGCGGCCAGCTGCGCCTGGAAGTCCACGGTCCAGCGGCCCGCCTGCTCCTGGTTCAGCCCGAACCGCAGACGCCACATCCGGCCCAGCAGCGCCAGGCAGCGCGCGAACTCCGGCAGCCCGGTGTTCACGAACTGCGGCGGCACCGCCGTACCGCCCGGACCGGCCTCCACCGGCACCGCGACGATGTTCGCCGTGCCGTACTGCACACAGATCGCCTTGCCGAAGTCGCTGCCCATCACCAGGTACGAGCCCGCGTCCGGCGCCGGCTGCGCACCCCGCTCCGCGGCGAGCTCCGCCAGCGTCGGCACCGGGCGGCCCGGCTGGGCCTGCGCCCAGAAGAACGGTCCCATGTCCGTCGGCAGACCCGCCGTCACCAGCGTGTGCGCCACCACCGGCGGCACGCCCTGACGGGACACCGCCGCCTGCTCGAACCGGAACACGCCCGGCCCGAACGCGGCCGCCAGCTCCTGCCCGATCGCCTCCGGCGGGATCGGCGGGGCCGGATGCACCGGCGGGATCGGCGCCCGCACCGGGGCCGGCCGCGCGGGACCGTCCGCCACCTGGTGCAGCTCGCCCTGGTGGGCGAGGAGCTGCTGCATGCCCTGCTGCCGGCTCGCGTGGTCCGTGCCGTACGGCGCGATCGACGTGATGCGCGCCTGCGGCCACTGCTCGCGGATCATCCGCGCGCAGTACGCGCCCGGAAGCTCGCACGACTCCAGCTCCGTGTGCAGCTCCAGCACCTGGCCCGGCGGCACGTTCATCGCGCGCAGCTCGTGGAAGATCTGCCACTCCGGGTGCGGGGTGCCCGGCGCGGAACGCCGGATCAGCTGCTGCTCGGAGCCGTCCTGCGCGCGGTAGCGCAGCACGGCCTGGTAGCCGGGGCCGACGGTCGGCAGACCGGGCGGCTGCTGCGGATAGCCGTACGCCGCCGGCTGCCCCGGCACGGGGACGCCCGGCGGGGGCGCGCCGGGGGGCATGGCGCCGGGAGGCATCGCCCCGGGCGCCATCGGCGGGACGCCGGGCGCACCGGGCGGCGCCGGCGGCGGGGGCGCGCCCGGACCGCCGACGGGGGGTGCGGCCAGGACGGTCTCCGCGTGGTGCACGGGCGGGGTGCCGGGGGCGCCGCCCGGGGCGCCGGGGGGCTGGGGCGCACCCGGCCGGCCCGGAGCACCGGGAGCACCGGGCGGGCCCGGAGGCTGGGGCGCGCCATGGGCGCCCGGGACGCCGGGCCGACCGGGAGCGCCGACCTGCTGGGGCGCACCCGGGGCACTGGCGACACCGGGCTGACCCGGAGCACCGGGAGGACCGGGCGGCTGCGGCGCACCGGGAGCACCCGGAGTACCAGGCTGACCGGGAGCGCCGGGAGGACCGGGCGGCTGGGGCGCGCCGGGCGCACCAGGCCGGCCGGGAGCACCGGGCGGCCCCGGAGGCGTAGGCACGCCCGCACCCGAGCTGTTCGGATCGGCGAGCATCGTCGCCGCGTGATGCACCCCGCCCGGCGGCGTGCCGGGCGTGCCCGGAGGCGGCGTCTGCCCGCCGGCCGGACCCTCCGGGCCCAGCGACGACACCAGCTGCGTCGGCACGTAGCCGCTCCCCCCGCCCTGCGCGGGCGCCGGCGCGGGCGCACCGCCGGGACGCGCGCCCGGCGTCCCCGGGGCGCCCGGAGGCGGCGGGGTCGTCGGACCCTGCCCCCGCTTCGGCGGCGGAGTCGCCTTGCTGGTCGCGGCGTCGGCGATGTCACCGGAGTCCGGCGCACCCGGGGCCGGCGGCGGCGCGGGCGTACCCGGCGCCGGGGTGCCGGGACCACCGGCCTGGGTGGGAGGGGGCGGCGGCGCCTGCCCCGTCCCGCCCGCCGGGACCGCCGGGGCGACCGCCGTCGGCGGAAGCCCGCTGCCGCCCGACATCAGCGCCGTCTTCGCGTCGGGCGTCGCCGGGGCGTCCTCGCCCTGCTCCCTCACCTGCGGCGCGTACACGGTCTGCGGCAGCGGCACCGAGCGGTCCTCGCCGACGTCCGCCGTGGTGTCCGTACCGGCCCACGGCGTGCCCTCGTCCGCACCGCCGCCGGCCGCCGGCCACGCCGACCCGCCACCGCCGGAAGCGGAAGCCGCTGCACCGGAACCCGCGGTACCGGAACCCGCCGGGGAACCCTCGGAGTCACCCGCCCCCGAGGACGACGCCGCCCAGCCCGCGTCCGGCGCGCCCGCCGGCCCCGGCACCGCACCCGACGCGGCACCCGACCCCGCCGACACCCCGGAGGCCGCTTCACCGGCGCCCCCCGACGTCTCCCCGCGCCGGTCCGGGATGCCCAGCCGGTCCGCCGCCTCCTGCAGCCACTCCGGCGGACTCAGCAGGAACGACGTCTGGTTCAGGTCCACCCGCGCCGGAGGAGCCTGCGCCGGCTCCTCCCCAGCCGCCTCGTCCCGGCCGTACTCCTCCTCGTACCGGCGGATCACCTCGCCCACCGGCAGCGCCGGCCACAGAGTCGCCTCACCGCTGTCCCGGGCGATCACCAGCCGCTGCCCGCCGCCGTCCGAGCGCGGACCGTCCGCACGGTCCTCCGCCCACACCACGAACCCGAGACCGAACTCCCGCACCCGCACCTCACGATGCTGATACGCGGGCACATCCCCGTTGACCCACTCCTCCGCGCGCTCCTGCGCCTGCGCGAACGTCACCATCGCTACGACTCACTCCCCCGCGGAAGAAACCGGAACGGCACGCGCGAACCCGCCGTCCACCATCAGATTCGCCACCGTCTCCAACTCCGGAGGAGACCCCGCGAGCCGCGACAGGAACACGTCGAAATCCTCACCGCACGGCAGCAGCAGCCGCTCCACGCGCTCCGCCTGCGACCACGACGGATCCACGTCCCGCACATCGTCGTACGCGCAGAACCACACCGAACCCTGCCGCTCGCCCCGCACCTTCACGGCCAGCAGACCGCCCTGCACGAAGGCGACGCACAAAAAGTCCTTGGTCAGATGGTCCCGCAGACACTTGTTCACATACACCAGGTCGTTGACCGCGGCCTCGTCACGCACCGTGAAGAACGGCTGGTCCACCAGCAGCCCCAGCTCCGCGTCCAGCGCCGTCCCCACCGGCGCACAGCCACCCGCCGCCTTCAGGAACGACCGGTAGGCGCCCGGCAGCCGGTACCCGAGGTCCTCCTCGACGCCCAGCACCTGCGACTCCGTCACCGCCACACCCGACTTCGGCAGACCGAAATGCGCCGGACGCGTCTCCTGCAACGGCCGCGTCCCCCGCTTCCCGTGATCCACCGCCGCCGTCGCCACACCGCCGTGATGCCGCAGCAGCGCCTTCACCTCGACCGGCACCAGCTCCACACGCCGCGTGCCCGCCACGTGATGCCACGTCCAGCCGTGCGGCGTCGCCACCGCCGGCACCGTGTCCCACAACTCGTGACCCGTCGCCGCCAGCGCCGCGTTCGCCGACACATAGTCCGTCAGCCGCAGCTCGTCGACACCGAAACCCTCCGGCGGGTCCGCGATCTCCGCGGCCGCACGCGCATAGGGCGAGAAATCGGGGTAACCGCGCTCGTCCACCCGCACCCCTCTCGGGTGACGGGCCGCCCGCACCGGATCCGGGAAATGCACGACCTGCCCCGCATAGGCCGCGTTCGGCGGCGCGGAAGTGCCCCCAGCCTGACGGCCGGGAGGTGCCCCCAGCCCGAGCCGACCTGTCGTCATGGCGGTTGCCCCCTGCGGCACTCTGTACGCCCCGCCCCACCCCGCCATCGGGGAAGTCACGGACCGTATTCGACTGTCACGTCTGTCTCGACTGCTTCACCACCACGACCCCTCGGCGCCCGCACACGGAACACCGCCGGATCGCGGTGCCGACAGCCTATGCGGTACGCCCCCACCGGTCACCGGGCACCGGTCACCAGGCCCTCCGCTTCCGTGACCCCACGTCACCCTCCCGTGACAGCCCGCCCCCGCCCTGGCGTGTCGCCCCGCCCCAGCTTCCCCAGCCGCCACGCGATTTGGCACTCTGTGACCACCGGGGGGATGCTCGGGAGGGGATGACGATCATGAACGCGACGCAGACGGGGACGCACACCGGGCCGGCCGGCGACCCCCGCTCCGGCGACCCCCGCATCGGCTGGAGCGCCACCGACAGCACCCCCGCACCCGCCCTCCGCCACCGCCGCGACGGCATCCTCCCCACCATCGCCGCCGCCCTCTCCGTCCGCGGCGCCACCCTCACCGGCACCGCCGCCCGCGGCGACACACCCCCCGCGCTGCACCCCCTCGTCCAGGACTTCCTCGACACCCTCACCAGCGACCAGCGCGACCGCTTCACCGGACGCTGCGCCGAAACCATCCTCATCTCCCGGCACATCGCCACCGCCGACGCCGCCCGCAGCAAAAGAGCCGCCCGCAAACCCATGACCAACGGCGAGGCCCGCAAGGCCCTCAAGCACGCCAAACTCACCACCCGCCGCATCCGCGAGGACGGCGACCCCCTCCACGGCAGCTACGCCGCCCCCTGCCGCGCCTGCACCGCCCTCACCGCCCACTTCGGCGTCCGCACGGTCGACCCCGCCGCCACCGACGGCTGAACCACCCCCGCACCACCACACGACCTAGACGAACGAAGGGCAGATGCACACCGACCGCACCTCGACCACCAGGTTCGCCGTCCCCGTCGACGCCGCACTGCGCGCCGCCGGCTGGCAACCCGGCCGCTGGGACATCAAACAGGCCGAGATCTGGGCCGACACCCTCCGCGACCACACCTCGCCCGCCGGACACCGCCACGCCGTCTTCCCCGCCGCCGTCGAAGCCTGGGCCGAATTCGGCGGACTCCACATCCGGCCCACCGGACCCGGCCGCCAGATCGCCCCCACACCCCTCCACGTCGACCCCCTCCACGGCCTGCACCTCGCCCGCACCCTCGGCGACCTCGGCCGCGCCCTCGACACCGAGGTCTGCCCCCTCGGCGCCGAGACCGACACCCAGGCACTCCTCGCCATCGACGCACAAGGCCGCGTCTACGCCCTCGACCACACCGGCGACTGGTACCTCGGCCCCGACATCGACCACGCCCTCGCCACCCTGGTCTCCGGCATCCAGCCCCAACGCCTCACCACCGGCTGACCGGGACGGCCCCCGGCCTACGACGCCGGAATCACCGCAGACACCCGGAAACCCCCCGCATCCGTCGGCCCCGACACGAACACCCCGCCCAACGCCGACACCCGCTCCCGCATCCCCACCAGACCATTGCCCCCCGACGGCAACCCCGCCGACGAACCCACCCCCGACGGCGGCTCGTTCTCCACCTGCATCGCGATCTCCGACACCCGATGCGCCAGCCGCACATACGTCTTCGCACCCGCCGCATGCTTGTGGACGTTCGTCAACGCCTCCTGCACCACCCGGTACGCCGTCGCCTCCACCTCCGGCGCGTACGACCGGTACTCCCCCTCCACCGACAGATCGACCACCATCCCCGCCGCGGCCGACTGCCCCACCAACTCGTCGATCTCCGCCAGCGACGGCCCCTCCGCCGGCTCCTCCGCAGCCACCCGCGACGCCGCAGCCGCGGCCGCGGCACCCACCGCCGCCAACGGCACCGAACCACCCCCCGGCCGGGCCCGCACCCCGTCCCCGCCCGCACGCAGCACCCCGAGCATCTCCCGCAGCTCCGTCAGCGCCTGCCGACCCATGTCCCCCACCAGCGCGGCGTTCCGCACCGCCTTCTCCGGATCCTTCCGCGCCACCGCCTGCAACGCCGCCGCATGCACCACCATCAGACTCACCCGGTGCGCCACCACGTCGTGCATCTCCCGCGCGATCCGCGTCCGCTCCTCACCCCGCGCCCACTCCGCGCGCTCCTCCGCCCGCTCCGCGAGCAACTGAAGCTCCCGCTCCAGACTGTCCGCCCGCTCCCGCAGACTCTCCATCAGCCGCCGCCGCGCCCCCACATACAGACCCAGCAACACCGGAGGAGCCGTCACACCCAGCGCCATCGTCACCGACGCGAACGGCACCAGCCAGTCACCGACCTCCACGTCCCCGCGCGCGATGTCCTGCCGCATCCGCACGAACATCACGATCAGCACCCCGACCGACTGCATCCCCGCCAGCGACCCGATGATCCGCCGCGGCAGGTCCGACGCCGCCAGCGAATACAGACCCACGATCCCCAGCAGGAACCCCATCGCCGCCGGCGTCACCGCGATCGCCACCAGCACCACCGCGATCGGCCACCGGCGCCGCACCAGCAGCACCGCCCCCGCCGCCAGCCCGAACACCACCCCCACCGCGACCGGGATCCCCGCCTCCCACGCGAACGGAACCCCCTCGACCCCGCACTCCAGCGCGGACACCACCGCGAGCCCCACATCGAGCACGGCACTGCGCCGCCGCTCCCACCACCAGGGCCCTCCCCGGGCCGTCACATGGTCTTCCCCCGTCGTGGTCATGCCCCCAGCCTAAAGGCGCTCCCAGCCCCATTTCCGTCGACTTTTCACCTCGCCACCGGACCACACCGTCCGACCGATCAGCCGCGATACGCCCCACAATCCCTCGAACTGCTGAATCGCTCACCGTTCGAGGGGGGAACCATCCATTCCGCCCGGACGGTATGCCCATGGCACATCCGACCGGCAAATACGCCGACTTCGAAGCCCTCCGCGACCAGGCCGTCGCCCTGCGACGCGCGGGCCTCAGCCGACGCCAGATCCGCGACCGGCTCCACGTCGACAACAACGACATCCTCAACCGCCTCCTCCAAGGCGAACCCGCCCCCGACTGGACCAGACGCCCCAACGCCAAGGACGACCTGCGGGCAAGGGCCCGCGAGCTACGCCTTCAGGGCTGGACGTACGACCAGATCCAGGTCGAGCTGGGGTGCTCCAAGAGCTCGATCTCCTTGTGGGTGCGGGATCTGCCGAAGCCGGAGCGCCGCGCCCCTTCGGAGCAGGCACGGCTGGCGAACCGGATGCGCTGGGAGCACGAGCTGGCCGTCCGGGACGAACAGCGCCGACGGACCAAGGAGGCCGCCGCCCTGGAGATCGGCCCGCTGTCCGACCGCGACCTCTTCCTCACAGGTGTGGCCCTCTACTGGGCCGAGGGCGCGAAGGACAAGCCCTACGACCGGCGGGAGAACGTCCTCTTCGTCAACAGCGACCCCGGCGTGATCAAGCTGTACCTGGCCTGGCTCGACCTGCTCGGCGTCGAGCCCGATCGCCTGCGGTACCGCGTGATGATCCATATGACCGCCGACGTGGAGGGCGCGAAACGGTACTGGGCGGATCTGGTCGGCGTGGACGTCTCCGTCTTCCAGAAAACGACCATCAAGAAGCACAACCCGGCGACCGTCCGGAAGAACGTCGGCGACACCTATCGCGGCTGTCTGGTCGTCCGGGTGTCACAAGGCGCCGACCTGTACCGGCGCATCGAAGGCTGGTGGACAGGAATGGTCTCCGGGATCACCACGCCACCCGCCTCGGGTAAGGTCTGACGCAGCCATCCGCCATGGGGTAACTGGTAGCCCGCGAGCCTTTGAAGCTCTGTAGTGCTGGTTCGAATCCAGCTGGCGGAGCTGCATGGTTCGGGTCCTGACCGGCAACCGGTCAGGACCCGCGCTCATGTCCCCCCGGAAACGCCCCGGTATCCTGCGGATGTCCATCCCCCCACCTCCAACACAGCCGAAGGGCATCCCGTGAGCGCCAATCGCCCGGCAGCCGTCGTCGTTCTCGCAGCGGGTGAGGGCACCCGTATGAAGTCGGCCACACCGAAGGTCCTGCACGAGATCTGTGGTCGTTCCCTGGTGGGTCATGTGCTCGCCGCCGCCGGTGAGCTGGACCCGGCGCACCTGGTCGTCGTCGTGGGTCACGCCCGTGAGCAGGTGACCGCGCATCTCGCCGAGGTCGCCCCCGCGGTGCGGACCGCCGTGCAGGCGGAGCAGAACGGCACGGGGCACGCCGTGCGGATGGGCCTGGAGGAGCTGGGCGGTTCCGTGGACGGGACCGTGGTCGTGGTGTGCGGTGACACCCCGCTGCTGACCGGTGAGACGCTGCGCCGGCTGTCCGAGACGCATGTGGCGGACGGCAACGCGGTGACGGTGCTGACGGCGGAGGTGCCGGACGCGACGGGGTACGGCCGGATCGTGCGGGACGGTTCCGGTGCGGTGACCGCGATCGTGGAGCACAAGGACGCGTCGGACGAGGTGCGGGCGATCCGGGAGATCAACTCGGGTGTGTTCGCGTTCGACGGGGCGCTGCTGGCGGACGCGTTGAAGAGGGTGCGTACGGACAACAGCCAGGGTGAGGAGTACCTGACGGACGTGCTGGGGATCCTGCGTGAGGCGGGGCACCGGGTGGGTGCGTCGGTGGCGGGGGATCACCGGGAGATCGCGGGGATCAACAACCGTGTGCAGTTGTCGGAGGCGCGGCGGATTCTGAACGAGCGGTTGCTGACGGCGGCGATGCTGTCCGGTGTGACGGTGGTGGATCCGGCGTCGACGTGGGTGGACGTGACGGTGACGTTCGAGCGGGACGCGGTGGTGTTGCCGGGGACGCAGTTGCACGGTGTGACGCATCTGGGTGAGGGCTGCGAGGTGGGTCCGAACACGCGTTTGACGGACACCCGGGTGGGTGCGGGTGCGCGTGTGGACAACACGGTGGCGACGGGTGCCGAGGTGGGTCCGGGGGCGTCGGTGGGTCCGTTCGCGTATCTGCGGCCGGGGACGCGGCTGGCGCGTAAGGGCAAGATCGGCACGTTCGTGGAGACGAAGAACGCGTCGATCGGCGAGGGGTCGAAGGTTCCGCATCTGTCGTATGTGGGTGATGCGACGATCGGCGAGTACTCGAACATCGGTGCGGCGAGTGTGTTCGTCAATTACGACGGACAGGACAAACATCACACGACGGTCGGGTCGCACTGCCGGACCGGGTCGGACAACATGTTTGTTGCTCCTGTCACGGTCGGAGACGGTGCTTACACGGCTGCGGGCTCGGTGATCACGAAGGATGTGCCGCCGGGTTCCCTGGCGGTGGCCCGTGGCCAGCAGCGCAACATCGAGGGCTGGGTGGCTCGTAAGCGTCCGGGGAGTGCTGCCGCGAAGGCCGCGGAGGCGGCGTCGCGGGAGCCGGCCGGCGAGGACTGACCGGAGAGCGTCCCGTTCGGGACGGCGTACCGTGAGAGGTGCGGAAACGCGCACCCCACCAGCTGAGACACCTCTGAGGAGACAGTGCTGTGACCGGGATCAAGACGACCGGCGAGAAGAAGATGATGTTCTTCTCCGGCCGCGCCCACCCCGAGCTTGCCGAGGAGGTCGCCCAGCAGCTGGGTGTCGGGGTCGTCCCGACGAAGGCCTTCGACTTCGCGAACGGCGAGATCTATGTGCGGTATCAGGAGTCGGCCCGTGGTGCCGACTGCTTCCTGATCCAGAGCCACACGGCGCCGATCAACAAGTGGATCATGGAGCAGTTGATCATGATCGACGCGTTGAAGCGTGCGTCGGCCCGTTCGATCACGGTGATCGTGCCGTTCTACGGGTATGCCCGGCAGGACAAGAAGCACCGCGGCCGTGAGCCGATCTCGGCGCGTCTGATCGCGGATCTGATGAAGACGGCGGGTGCGGACCGTCTGCTGACGGTGGACCTGCACACGGACCAGATCCAGGGCTTCTTCGACGGTCCGGTGGACCATCTGTTCGCGCTGCCGCTGCTCGCGGACTACGTGGGCGCGAAGGTGGACCGTTCGAAGCTGACGGTGGTGTCCCCGGACGCGGGCCGGGTGCGGGTGGCGGACCGCTGGTGCGACCGGCTGGGTGCGCCGCTGGCGATCGTGCACAAGCGCCGGGACAAGGACGTGGCGAACCAGGTCACGGTGCACGAGGTGGTCGGTGAGGTGAAGGGCCGCGTGTGCGTGCTGGTGGACGACATGATCGACACGGGTGGCACGATCTGTGCGGCGGCGGACGCGTTGTTCGCGCACGGCGCGGAGGACGTGATCGTGACGGCGACGCACGGTGTGCTGTCGGGTCCGGCGGCGGACCGGTTGAAGAACTCGAAGGTGAGTGAGTTCGTGTTCACGAACACGCTGCCGACGCCGAGTGAGCTGAGCGAGAGCCTGGACAAGATCACGGTGCTGTCGATCGCGCCGACGATCGCGCGCGCGGTGCGTGAGGTGTTCGAGGACGGTTCCGTGACCAGCCTGTTCGACGAGCAGTAAGGGTTCTGCGGTCCGACGTCCGTTCGACTGCCGGTGATCGTTTTGGGTACGGCCTCCTGGCCCGGGTAAACTGCACGAGTTGCTCGGCGAGGGAGGCCGTACCGCTTCTTCGGAAGCTCGTACGGCGGTCCGTTATCGACGCGCTCTTCGTAGCAGGCCGTTCGTGGCCGGGTGACCACGTCCGTTTCTGACTATGAGGAGTGATCATGTCCGAGGTGAAGATCGCCGCCGAGACGCGCACCGAGTTCGGCAAGGGTGCCGCCCGTCGTATCCGTCGTACCGACAAGGTTCCCGGTGTTCTGTACGGGCACGGTTCCGACCCGCTGCACCTGACCCTCCCGGGCCACGAGCTGCTGCTCGCCCTGCGTACGCCGAACGTTCTGATCTCGCTGGAGATCGACGGCAAGACCAACGAGCTGGCCATCCCGAAGGCCGTCCAGCGTGACCCGCTGAAGGGCTTCCTGGAGCACGTCGACCTGCAGCTGGTGAAGCGCGGCGAGAAGGTCCAGGTCGAGATCCCGGTGCAGGCCGAGGGCGAGCTGGCCCCGGGCGGCAACCTGCTGGAGCACGTCCTGAACGCGCTGCCGGTCGAGGCCGAGGCCACGCACATCCCGGAGCAGGTCACCGTGTCCGTCGAGGGCCTGGCGGCCGGTGCCTCCGTGCTCGCCAAGGACATCACGCTCCCCAGCGGTGTCACCCTGGCGGTGGACGAGGACGCCGTGGTGCTGCAGGTCCTGGCCGCGCAGGCCGAGGAGGCGCCCGAGGGTGCCGAGGAGGGCGAAGAGGCCGCCGAGGCCTGAGCCTTTCGGATCCAGTCGTACGTCGGCCGCTGCTCCCGTGCGGGGCGGCGGCCGACGCGTATGCAGGAGGAAGCGTGGGCGTGACGGAGGACGCGGCGGGCCCCTGGCTGATCGCCGGGCTGGGCAATCCGGGACCGGGGTACGCGATGAACCGGCACAACGTGGGGTTCATGGTCGCGGATCTGCTGGCGGAGCGGACGGGCGGCCGGTTCAAGCGGGCGGCCAAGGCGCAGGCGCAGGTCGTGGAGGGGCGGATCGGGCCTCCGGGACCGGGCAGCCGGCGGGTGGTGCTGGTGAAGCCGATGTCGTACATGAATCTGTCGGGCGGGCCGGTGAACGCGCTGCGGGAGTTCTACAAGGTGCCGCCGCAGCGGGTGGTGGCGGTCCACGACGAGCTGGACATCGACTACGGGGCGCTGCGGCTGAAGCTGGGCGGCGGGGACAACGGGCACAACGGTCTGAAGTCGCTGACGGGCGCGTTCGGGCGTGACTACCACCGGGTGCGGTTCGGGATCGGGCGGCCTCCGGGGCGGATGCCGGTGGCGGACTTCGTGCTGAAGGACTTCTCGTCGGCGGAGCGCAAGGAGCTGGACTACTTCGTGGACCGGGCGGCGGACGCGGTGGAGTGTCTGGTGACGGAGGGTCTGGAGCGGGCGCAGAGCGCCTACAACGCGTGAGGTGCGGCTGAGGGTGACTTCGGGGGACATGTCGCCTGGTGTCTCCCTCCGGAGTTGACCGGGCGCGAGGTCATGGCCAAAGATCGCGGCCATGCCTTCCGCTGTCCGTTCCTCGCGCGGTTCCTCCGCGCTGCGCCTCGGCCGGTTCGCGGCGATGGGCGCGGTCGCCGTGCTGATCCTGATCGCCGGTGTGTGGGCGTCGTGGGGGACGGCGCAGCACGTGATGCTGGCCAAGGGCCGCGAGCGCGGCACGGTCGAGGTGACGCGGTGCGCCGAGGACGCCTGCGAGGGCCCGTACCGGCCGCTGTCGCCGGGGTCGCAGCCGCGCGCCAAGGTGGTCCTCGACGACACGGTGGCCGTGGAGAAGGGCCGCACCTACACGGTGGTGCTGAAGCCGGACGGCGCGGAGGCGGTGCGCTCCGGTCCTGCCGGGGTGCTGTACGCGTGGGTGCCGCTCGGGGGCGCGCTGCTGCTGGCGTCGGTGGTGGTGGCGGGCGGCCTGCTGCGGACGCGCGCGGCGTGGGTGATGGCGCTGGCGGGCGCGGGACTGCTGACGGCGGCGTTCGTGGCGCTGTAGACGCGTCCGGACGTGAAGGGGGCGGTGCCCTCGGGTCCGTGGGACCTGGAGGGCACCGCCCCTTTGTCGCGTTCCGGTCGTCAGCCGGTGTTGCGCAGGCCCGCCGCGACACCGTTGACGGTGAGCAGCAGGGCGCGGGAGAGCAGCGGGTCGGGCTGGTCGCCGGCGGCGGCCGCGTCGCGCTGGCGCTTGAGCAGGGCCACCTGGAGGTAGGAGATCGGGTCCAGGTAGGCGTCGCGGATGGTGAAGGTCTGCTTGAGGACGGGGTCGGCGTCCAGCAGTTCCCGCTCGCCGGTGACGCGCAGCACCTCGGTGACGGTCAGTTCGTGCTCCGCCTTGATGGTGTCGAAGACGTGCTTGAGCTCGTCCGGGACGAGGGTGTCGACGTAGTGCTGGGCGATCCGCAGGTCCGTCTTGGCGAGGGTCATCTCCACGTTGGAGATGAAGTTGCGGAAGAAGTGCCACTGCTCGTACATCTCGTCGAGCACGCCCTCTCCTCCCAACGTCGCAGTCAGGCCGGCCTCGCGCAGCGCCTTGAGGCCGGAGCCGACGCCGAACCAGCCGGGGACGATCTGCCGGGACTGGGTCCAGCCGAACACCCACGGGATGGCGCGCAGACCGTCGAGGGAGACGCCGGAGCCGGGGCGGCGGGAGGGCCGCGAGCCCAGGTGCAGCTCGGCGAGCTGGTCGACCGGCGTGGAGGCGAGGAAGTACGTCGGCAGGTCGGGGTCCTCGACGAAGGACCGGTACGCGGCGTGGGCGGCGTCGGAGACGACGTCCATGGCGGCGTCCCAGCGGGCGAGGGCCTCGACGGACTGGCGGGGCGCGGTGTGCAGGGCGGACGCCTGGAGGGTGGCGGCGACGGTCAGTTCGAGGTTCTCGCGGGCGAGGGACGGGATGAGGTACTTGTCGGAGATGACCTCGCCCTGCTCGGTGACCTTGATCTCGCCCTCGAGGGTGCCCCAGGGCTGGGCGAGGATCGCGTCGTGGGTGGGGCCGCCGCCGCGGCCGACGGTGCCGCCGCGGCCGTGGAAGAGGCGCAGCCGGACGCCGTAGCGGTGGGCGACGTCGCGCAGCCGGCGCTGGGCGCGGTGGATCTCCCACTGGCTGGTGGTGATGCCGCCGAACTTGGAGGAGTCGGAGTAGCCGAGCATGACCTCCTGGACGTCGCCGCGCAGGGCGACGAGGCGCCGGTAGGAGGGGTCGGCGAGCATGTCCTCCAGGATCGTGTCGGCGGCCTTGAGCTCGTCCGTCGTCTCCAGCAGCGGCACGATGCCGATCTTCGCCCAGCCGGCGTGCAGGTCGATCAGGCCGGCCTCGCGGGCGAGGAGGGCGGCGGCGAACACGTCGTCGGCGCCCCGGCACATGGAGATGATGTACGACTCGACGACCTCGGGTCCGAAGACCTCCAGGGCGCGCTTGACGGTCCGGAAGACGCCGAGGGTCTTCTCGCCGGCCTCGTCGACGGGCGCCGGGGTGGGCGCGAGGGGCCGGCGGGAGCGCAGTTCCTTGGCGAGGAGCTTGGCGCGGTACTCGCGGGGCATGTCGGCGTAGCGCCAGGATTCCTCGCCGAGCCGGTCGAACAGCTGGCCGAGGGCGTGGTGGTGGGCGTCGGCGTGCTCGCGGACGTCCATGGTGGCGAGCTGGAGGCCGAAGGCGGCGAGGGTGCGGATGGTGCGGGCGAGGCGTCCGTCGGCGAAGAGGCCGCCGCGGTGCTCGCGCAGGGAGGCCTGGATGATCCGCAGGTCGGCGATGAGCTCGCTGGTGCCGAGGTAGTCGCGGCCGGGCTCGTGCGGGGTGCCCTTGGCGAGGCGGAGCTTGGTGTTCTCCAGCTTCTGCCGGATGCAGGTGGCCTTGAGCCGGTAGGGCTCCTCGGCGTTGAGGCGCTTGTAGCGGGGGCTGATCTCGGGGAGCGCCTCGAGGTCGGACTGGAGGGAGGCGAGCAGTTCCTCGGTGGCTCCGGTGTAGCGGATGGAGTTGGAGAGGAAGCCGCGCAGCTCGTCGATCATCTCCAGGGCGTCGTTGATGCCGTGCTCGTGCTGGAGGATCAGGACGTCCCAGGTGACCTGGGGGGTGACGTTGGGGTTGCCGTCGCGGTCGCCGCCGATCCAGGTGCCGAAGGTGAGGGGGCGGGTGTCGTCGGGCAGGTGGACGCCGACGCGCTCGAGTTCGGCGGTGAGGTCCTCCAGGACGTCGCCGACGGCGCCGGCGTGCAGCTCGTCGAGGTAGTAGATGGCGTTGCGGGCCTCGTCGGCGGGCTCGGGGCGCACCACGCGCAGTTCGTCCGTCTGCCAGACGAGGTCGATGTTCTCCGCCAGGCGGGTGTCGAGGCGGCGCCGGTCGGAGGCGAGGACCGGGGTTTCCAGGAGGGCGGCGATGCGGCGGAGCTTGTTGAGGACGGAGCGGCGGGCGGCCTCGGTGGGGTGGGCGGTGAAGACGGGCCGCACGTTGAGGTGGCGCACGGTCTGGCGCAGGTGCTCGGGGTCGGCGTCCTTGAGCCGGTCGGCCGTGCGGGAGAGCAGGCCGCCCTCGGCGGCGCGGCGGGCGGCGAGTTCGCGTCCGCGGTGCACCTGTTCGGTGACGTTGGCCAGGTGGAAGTAGGTGGAGAAGGCGCGCACCAGCTTGGCGGCCGTCTCCAGCTCGGTGCCGCGCAGCAGCTCGGCGGCGGCCTCGCCGTCCTCGCGGGTGAGGCGGCGGACCTTCTCGACGAGTTCGAGGAGTTCCGGGCCCTCCTGCCGTACCAGGGTCTCGCCGAGGAGGTCGCCCAGTCGGCGGATGTCGGCACGCAGTTCGGCGCTCGTCGTGGTGGTCTGGTCGTCGGCACTGCTCACAGGTGCGGCTCCTTGCAGTGTTGAAGCTCATCTGGGAGGGAACCCGAACGAGCGTCTCGCGCGGCATGAGCCGCTTGCGGGCCGGACGTCCGGGAAGAAATCAGAGCGGACCGCGCTGTCCGACCGACTTCCAAGGATAGGTGTCGAGCCGGACGCGCTGGCCCGCGGGCTCTTGCCGCGGGGCGACGCACTGCCATACTTACGATGCCGTAGGTTACGGGACCGTAGGAAAGCGATGCGGTTCCGGCGGCCCGGCACCTTCCCTCAGTCCACATACCCCACAGGGGAACGCATGACCTCAAGCTCCGACGTGCTCGACGAAGCCCAGAAGCAGTCCCGGTCCGACGACACCGCGCCCTCCGCCACGCTGGGCGGGGAGCGGAAGCGGTCCATCGAGCAGATCACGCTGCTGCTCTTCATCGTCGTCCCCTTCCTCGCGCTGCTGGCGGCCGTGCCGCTGGCGTGGGGATGGGGGGTGAGCTGGCTGGACCTCGGCCTGCTGGTGTTCTTCTACTTCCTGGGATGCCACGGCATCACCATCGGCTTCCACCGTCACTTCACGCACGGCTCGTTCAAGGCGAAGCGGCCGCTGAAGATCGCGCTGGCCGTCGCCGGTTCGATGGCGGTCGAGGGACCGCTGGTGCGCTGGGTGGCCGACCACCGCAAGCATCACAAGTTCTCCGACGCGGAGGGCGACCCGCACTCGCCGTGGAGGTACGGGGAGACCGTTCCGGCGCTGATCAAGGGCCTGTGGTGGGCGCACATCGGGTGGATGTTCGACGAGGAGCAGACGCCGCAGGACAAGTACGCGCCGGATCTGATCAAGGACCCGGCGATGCGGCGGATCTCCCGTCTGTTCGTGCTGTGGACGGTGCTGTCGCTGGCGCTGCCCGCGCTGATCGGCGGTCTGGTGACCATGTCCTGGTGGGGTGCGTTCACCGGCTTCTTCTGGGGGTCACTCGTCCGGGTGGCTCTGCTGCACCATGTGACGTGGTCGATCAACTCGATCTGCCACGCGGTGGGCAAGCGTCCGTTCAAGTCGCGGGACCGTTCGGGCAACGTGTGGTGGCTGGCGGTGCTGTCGTGCGGTGAGTCCTGGCACAACCTGCACCACGCCGACCCGACGTCCGCGCGCCACGGTGTGGAGCGCTGGCAGGTGGACTCCTCGGCCCGGCTGATCCGCTGGTTCGAGCAGCTGGGCTGGGCGTACGACGTGCGGTGGCCGTCACGCTCGCGTATCGATTCGCGCCGTGTCACCGCGGATGCCTCCGCCCGGAGCGGGAAGGAACCCGCAGAGGCGGCATGATGGTCGCTGTGGCGACCGACTCCAGCACTCCCAGCAATGACAAGCCGCGGCGTGCGCGCCGCACCCGGATGACCGGTGCCGAGCGCCGCCAGCAGCTGCTGGAGATCGGCCGCACCCTCTTCGCGGCGAAGGGGTTCGAGGGCACGTCGGTGGAGGAGATCGCGGCGAAGGCCGGGGTCTCCAAACCCGTGGTGTACGAACACTTCGGCGGCAAGGAGGGGCTGTACGCGGTCGTGGTGGACCGGGAGATGCGGCGGCTGCTGGACATGGTGACCAGCTCGCTGACGGCCGGCCATCCGCGTGAGCTGTGCGAGCAGGCCGCGTTCGCGCTGCTGGACTACATCGAGGAGTACACGGACGGGTTCCGCATCCTGGTCCGTGACTCCCCCATCCCCCAGTCGACGGGGACCTTCGCCTCGCTGATCTCGGACATCGCCACCCAGGTGGAGGACATCCTGGGCCGCGAGTTCAAGAGCCGCGGCTTCGACCCGAAGCTGGCCCCGCTGTACGCGCAGGCGCTGGTCGGGATGGTGGCGCTGACCGGCCAGTGGTGGCTGGACGTGCGCAAGCCGAAGAAGGCGGAGGTGGCGGCCCACCTGGTGAACCTGGCCTGGCACGGCCTGGACGGCCTGGAGCCGAAGCCGCGGCTGATAGGCCACCGCAAGTCCTAGGCGGGGCCGGGCTCCAGGAACTCCAGGCGGTTGCCGACGGGGTCCTCGCTGAAGAAGCGGCGGTGCCCCGGGGAGCAGATCGTCCCAGGTGACCGGGGCGCCGTGGGCGGCCAGCCTGGCAGCAGATCCTCCGATCCGGGTGGTGCGGCGAGCTGCACATGGTCGACGGCGGTCAGCATCGCTTTTCAGCCCTCCTTCACGGCGACGGCGAACACGCGGCGGAAGCGGAACGGGGTGCCGTGCGCGGTGGCCGGGTAGGCCGCGCGGAGGGCGGCGCGGTACTCGGTGAGGAACTCCTCCCGCGCCGCGGGGTCGTCGTCGAGGGCGGTGAGGACGGGCCGCAGCCCGGTGCCCTTCACCCAGTCGAGCACGGGGTCCTCCCCCGTCAGCAGATGGACGTACGTGGTCTCCCAGGCGTCCACCGTGCAGCCGAGGGCGGCCAGGCGGTCCAGGTACTCCTCGGGCGGCAGGACGGCGTCCTCGTGGCGCAGCACCCCGGAAAGGCGCTCCCGCCACCGCGGGGAGGCGGCGAGGTCGCGCATCAGGGTGTGGCTGGGGGCGTCGAAGTTGCCGGGCACCTGGAAGGCGAGGACGCCGCCGGGCGCGAGCCCGTCGATCCACGTCCCGAACCGCTCCACGTGCCCGGGCACCCACTGCAGGGTGGCGTTGCTGGCGATCAGGTCGTACGGCTCCCCGGGCGCCCAGGTGCCGGCGTCGGCGTGGGCGAAGTCGAGCCGGCCGCCTCCGCCGGTGGGGCCTTCGTGGTCGGCGCGGGCCTTGTCGAGCATCTCCGGGGAGTTGTCGTAGCCGGTGATGCGGGCGGCGGGCCACCGTTCGGCGAGGAGGGCGGTGACGTTGCCGGCGCCGCAGCCGAGGTCGGCGATGCGGGGCGGGTCGCCGGGGAGCCCGGGGACGCGGGCGAGCAGGTCGGTGAAGGGCCGGGTGCGGTGCCCGGCGTGACGCAGGTACTGGACGGGATCCCAGACGGGACGGGCGGATGCTGCGGACACGGGACCTCCCGGATCACGGATCGGCACGACGTCAGCGTGCCCCCACAACCATCTCGACGTCAAGATACTTGACATCAAGAGACTTCACATCGACACAACCACTACACTGATCCTTATGGAGGACGAGGTCGATCGGCTGGTCGCAGCGTGGCGCCGGGAGCGCCCGGACCTCGACGTGGAACCGCTCGAGGTGCTCAGCCGGGTCAGCAGACTGGCCCGGCACCTGGACCGGGCACGCCGCCTCGCCTTCACCGAGCACGGCCTGGAGTCCTGGGAGTTCGACGTGCTGACGGCGCTGCGCCGCGCCGGCACCCCGTACCAGCTCTCCCCCGGCCAGCTCCTCACGCAGACGCTCGTCACCTCGGGCACGATGACCAACCGTATCGACCGGCTCACCAAGAAGGGCCTGGTGGAGCGGCTGCCGGACCCCAGTGACCGGCGCGGTGTGCTGGTGCGGCTGACCGACGAGGGCAAGGACCGCGCGGACCAGGCGCTGGCCGGTCTGCTCGCCCAGGAGCGGGCGATCCTCGGCGAGCTCACCCGCGCCCAGCGGGTGGAACTGGCCGGGCTGCTACGCCAGTTGACCGCCCCGTTCGACAACATCCCCGGATAGGTCCACCGGTCCCACCCCGGCCCGCCGGGCCAGGGCGACCGCGGCCAGCGTGGAGTGCACGCCCAGCTTGCCGAGGACGTTCTGCATGTGGGTGCGCACGGTGTGCGGGGACAGGTACAGGCGCTCGGCGACGGCTTTGCGCCCCAGACCCGCGACCATGCAGCGCAGCACCTCCCGCTCGCGCGGGGTCAGCGACTCCACCAGGCGCTCGCTCTCCGTGCGATGGCGCCGGGCGGCGGTCAACTCCCGCAGGACGCCGGTCAGCAGCGCGGGCGGCAGATGGGTCTCGTCGCGCAGCACGCCGCGGATGACGGTGAGCAGCCGGCTCAGCGAGCAGTCCTTGGCGACCCAGCCGGAGGCGCCCGCCTGCAGGGCGAGGGCGGCGCGGGCCGGGTCGTCCTTCTCGGCGAGCACGACCACCCGCACCTGCTGCTGCGCCGCGCGCACGCCGCCCACCAGGGAGATGCCGTCCACGGCGCCGTCCTCGTCGACGGCCTGCACGGGCACGGCCGGGCGTCCGTCCGGCGCCGGGACGCCCAGGTCTGCGTCGACGAGCAGCACGTCGAACCGCCGCCCCTCGGCGGCCGCCCGCTCCAGGCACCGCAGCGCCGCCGGACCGCTGCCCGCCGCGGACACGTCGACGTCCGGCTCCGCGGCCAGTGCCGCGGCCAGCGACTCGGCGAAGATGCGGTGGTCGTCCACGACCAGGACTCGAATGCGAACCACGTAACCCCCTTCCCCACGCTCTTCCCAGAGCAGGGGACTACCCCGTCGCCGGTGGACGACACCGGCACGGACACGGCACCGGGACCCCCCGTGGCTTTCCCTCGCCGGACGCGGGACGGACACCGTCTCGCCCCTGAACGCTCGCCGGCCCCCACCGGCGCTGTTCATCAGAGTACGGGCGGGGGCCCGGAGCGGAAGCTGATTTGCAGAACTTGCGGCCTTGCGCGTTTATGGTGTGCCGCATGTTTCGTCTTGAGACAGAAGTCGACAAGGCCCGACGCGATCTGCTCCACAAGCGGCTCCGGGACACCAACACGGCGGCCTCCCCGGTTCTGCGCGCACTGCGCGGAACCCCCGCCGAGCGGGAATCCCCTTTGCACGTGTGGGCGTTGGACGCGAACGGCGATCTCGCGGGCGGCCTGGTCGGCCACACCTGGACGACCTGGCTGCACGTGACCTACCTGTGGGCCGACGCCGCCCACCGCGGCATGGGCCTCGGCTCCACGCTCCTGGCCGAGGCGGAACGCCTCGCCGCCACGGAGCGCGCCTGCACGCACAGCCGCGTGGAGACCTGGGACTTCCAGGCCCCGGACTTCTACAGGAAGCAGGGGTACGAGGTGGTCTGCGTGATCCCCGACTACCCTCCGGGCGTCACGGAGTACACGTTGACCAAGCGACTCACCTGAGCGGCCAGGACCCTCCGGATGAATGCCCCGCCCGGCGACGGCCGCGGCGGGGCATCCCCGAGCGAGCGCAGCGGCTACCGCACCCGCCGCGCCCCCGCCGAAGGCACCGCCTCGAAGACGCGGGGCGTTGTGAAGCCCGCCGCCGCGAAGGCCTCCTCGACCGCCTTCGTGACGGCCGGGACGTCCGCCTCCTCCGTCAGGACGATCGCCGAGCCGCCGAAGCCGCCGCCCGTCATGCGGGCGCCGAGCGCGCCTGCGGTGACCGCCGTGTCGACGACCAGGTCGAGTTCGGGGCAGGAGACGCGGAAGTCGTCGCGCAGGGAGGCGTGGCCCTCGATCAGCAGGGGGCCGATGGCACGGGTGTCGCCCGACTCCAGAAGGGAGACGACCTGTTCGACGCGGTGGTCCTCGGTCACCACGTGGCGGACCAGGCGGCGGACCTCCTCGTCGTCGCCGAGACGGGCCAGCGCCGCGTCCAGGTCCTCGTGGGGGACGTCCCGCAGGGCGTCGACGCCGAGCAGGGCCGCGCCCTTCTCGCAGCCCTCGCGGCGCTTGCCGTACTCGCCCTCGCTGTGGCTGTGCTTGACCTGGGTGTCGACGACGAGCAGGCGCATGCCCTCGGCGGCCAGGTCGAAGGGGATCTGACGCTGGGACAGGTCGCGGGTGTCGAGGAACAGGGCGTGCCCCGCCTCGCAGCAGGCGGACGCCGTCTGGTCCATGATGCCGACGGGCGCGCCGACGTAGACGTTCTCCGCGCGCTGGGACAGGCGGGCGAGCTGCCAGCCGCGCAGGCCGAGGCCGAAGAGGTCGTTCAGCGCGAGGGCGACGACGACCTCCAGGGCGGCCGAGGAGGACAGGCCGGCGCCCGCCGGGACGGTGGACGCGAGGTGGACGTCCGCGCCGGTGACCGCGTGGCCGGCCTCGCGCAGCGCCCACACCACGCCCGCCGGGTAGGCGGTCCAGCGCTTGTCGGACTCGGGGGCGAGGCCGTCCACCGTGAGCTCCACGACGGGGCCGCCGATGTCGGCGGAGTGCAGGCGCAGCACGCCGTCGTCGCGCCGGGAGACCGCCGCGACGGCGGTGTGCGGCAGGGCGAACGGCATGACGAAGCCGTCGTTGTAGTCGGTGTGCTCGCCGATGAGGTTGACCCGGCCGGGTGCCGCCCACACTCCGTCGGGCGTACTCCCGTACAGCTCCTCGAACCGTTCGGCGACGGCTTCCGCGGCGGCCGCGCTGGACTCGCTCATGCCCTGGATCCCTGACCCTTCGTCGTCTTCTGGCTGCCGCGCTGCTGCGCGAACTCCCACGCGTCCGCGACGATCCCCTCGAGGTCCGCGCGTGACGGGTTCCAGCCGAGCTTCTCGCGGGCCGCGGCGGCGGACGCGACCAGGACGGCGGGGTCGCCGTCCCGGCGCTCCGCGACGACTTCGGGGATCGGATGCCCGGTGACCTTGCGGACGGTCTCGATCACCTCGCGGACCGAGAAGCCGTTGCCGTTGCCGAGGTTGCACACCAGGTGCTCGCCGGGCGTGGCCGCCTTCAGCGCGAGCAGATGGGCCTCGGCCAGGTCGGCGACGTGGATGTAGTCGCGGACGCAGGTGCCGTCGGGCGTCGGGTAGTCGTCGCCGTAGACGGAGATCGCCTCGCGCCGGCCCTGGGCGACCTGGAGCACCAGGGGGATGAGGTGCGACTCGGGGTCGTGGCGCTCGCCGTACGTCCCGTAGGCGCCGGCCACGTTGAAGTAGCGCAGGGAGACCGCGCCGAGCCCGTGGGCCTGCGCCTCACCGGTGATCATGTGGTCGACGGCGAGCTTGGAGGCGCCGTAGGGGCTGGTGGGGCGGGTGGGGGCGGTCTCCGGGATCGGGACCTGCTCGGGCTCGCCGTACGTGGCGGCCGTGGAGGAGAACACCAGCCGGCGCACGCCGGCCTCGCGCATCGCGCCGAGCAGCGCCATGGTGCCGCCGACGTTGTTGTCCCAGTACTTCTCCGGCTTCCGCACGGACTCGCCGACCTGGGAGAAGGCGGCGAAGTGCAGCACGCCGTCGTACGAGGAGTCCAGCCACTTGGCGGCGTCGCGGATGTCGCCCTCGACGAAGGCGGCGCCCTCGGGGACGCCCTCACGGAAGCCGGTGGAGAGGTTGTCGAGCACGACGACCTCGTGACCGGCCTCGACCAGATGCTGGGCGACGACGCTGCCTACGTATCCCGCGCCCCCGGTGACCAGGTACTTCCCGCTCATGAACTCGCTACCTCCCGCAGTCGCTCGGCCGCGCGCTCCGGCGGCACGTCGTTGATGAACACGTTCATGCCGGACTCGGAGCCCGCGAGGAACTTCAGCTTGCCGGACGTACGGCGGATGGTGAAAAGCTCCAGATGCAGCGCGAAGTCGTCGCGCGTGACGCCGTCGAACTCCGCGAGCTGCCCGAACGGCGCCTGGTGCCAGGCGGCGATGTACGGCGTCGGCGGTTCGTTCTCCCCGAAGATCCGGTCGAAGCGGCGCAACAGTTCCAGGTACACCCGGGGGAACTCCGTGCGCGCCGCCTCGTCGAGTCCCAGCAGGTCGGGCACCCTGCGCTTGGGGTACAGATGGACCTCGTACGGCCAGTGCGCCGCGTAGGGCACGAACGCCACCCAGTGTTCACCCTCCAGGACGACCCGCTCGCCGGCGCGTTCCCGCTCGACCACGGCGTCGAACAGGTTCTCCCCGCCCGTCGCCTCCTTGTGCGCCGCCACCTGGCGCAGCATCAGGGCGGTGCGGGGGGTGGTGAAGGGGTAGGCGTAGATCTGCCCGTGCGGGTGCTGAAGGGTGACCCCGATCTCGGCGCCCCGGTTCTCGAAGCAGAACACCTGTTCAACGGAGGGCAGATGCGACAGCTCGGACGTGCGGTCCGTCCAGGCGTCCAGCACCAGCCGCGCCTGCCGTTCCCCCAGCGAGGCGAAGGAGGCGTCGTGGTCGGAGGTGAAGCAGACGACCTCGCAGCGGCCGGAGTCCCCGGCGAGCGAGGGGAAGCGGTTCTCGAAGACCACCACGTCGTACGACGAGTCGGGGATCTCGCTCAGCCGGCCGTCCCGCGACGGGCACAGCGGGCACTCGTCGGCCGGCGGGTGATACGTGCGGCCCTGCCGGTGCGAGGCGATGGCGACGGAGTCGCCCAGGAGTTCGTCGCGGCGGATCTCGGACGTGGTCACGGTGGCGTCCAGCGGGCGGCGGTCGACCGCGTCGCGCACGGTGTCGTCGGCGAGGTCGTAGTAGACGAGCTCGCGTCCGTCGGCCAGCCGGGTCGAGGTCTTCTTCACTGTGGCACTCCTCCGCACCCGCCCGTTACTCAACACAATCGAACATAACACATCACAACCCATCAGCCAACGTCGCTCATCACAATCAAACAAAGAACGTGTACGAACGTGTTCAGCTATTGAACACGGAGGCGTAGATTCCGCGTCGGATCAGTTCGCGAACGAAGCGAGTGCGTATGCATACCCCCACATACCTGGCCGCGGAGCTTCGGCTCCCCACCAACTGGCTGGACTACACGATCCTCGGGATCTACTTCGTCGTCGTGCTGGGCATCGGCTTCGCCGCCCGCCGGTCGGTCAGGACGAGCCTGGACTTCTTCCTGTCCGGCCGCTCCCTGCCCGCCTGGGTGACCGGGCTCGCGTTCATCGCGGCCAACCTCGGCGCCACCGAGATCCTCGGCATGGCCGCGAACAGCGCCCAGTACGGCGTCTACACCACACACTGGTACTGGATCGGCGCCATCCCCGCGATGGTGTTCCTGGGCCTCGTGATGATGCCGTTCTACTACGGCTCCAAGGTCCGCTCGGTCCCCGAGTTCCTGCTGCTGCGCTTCGACAAGGCGGCGCACCTGCTCAGCTCGGTCCTGTTCGCCGCGGCCGCCATCCTCATCGCGGGCGTCAACCTCTACGCCCTCGCGATCGTCGTCGAGGCCCTCCTCGGCTGGCCGCAGTGGGTGGCCATCGTCGTCGCCGGCTTCTTCGTCCTCGCCTACATCACCCTCGGCGGCCTGTCCTCGGCGATCTACAACGAGGTCCTGCAGTTCTTCGTCATCCTCGCCGCGCTCATCCCGATCACCGTGCTCGGCCTGCGGAGCGTCGGCGGCTGGGGCGGCCTGACCGACAAGCTCACCGCGTCCCGCGGCGACGACTTCGTGACGGCCTGGGGCGGCACCGGCATCGGCAGCGACAACCCCCTCGGCGCCAACTGGCTGACCATCGTCCTCGGCCTCGGCTTCGTCCTCTCCTTCGGCTACTGGACGACCAACTTCGCCGAGGTGCAGCGCGCGCTGTCCGCGAAGAACCTCTCGGCGGCCCAGCGCACCCCGCTGATCGCCGCGTTCCCGAAGATCTTCATCGTCTTCCTGGTGATGATCCCTGGCCTGGTCGCCGCCGTACTGGTCCCCAAGATCGGCACCAACGGCTCGGACCTGCAGTACAACGACGCCATCCCGTACCTGATGCAGCAGCTGCTGCCCAACGGTGTGCTGGGCATCGCCGTGACCGGTCTGCTGGCCGCGTTCATGGCGGGCATGGCGGCGAACGTCTCCTCCTTCAACACCGTCTTCACCGCCGACATCTGGGCGAAGTACGTGGTGAAGGACCGCGAGGACTCCTACTACGTCCGCTTCGGCCGCCTGATCACCGCGATCGGCGTGCTCGCGTCCATCGGCACGGCGTTCCTGGCCAGCTCGTTCTCCAACATCATGGCCTACCTCCAGACGCTGTTCTCCTTCTTCAACGTGCCGATGTTCGTCGTCTTCATCATCGGCATGTTCTGGAAGCGGGCGTCGATGAAGTCCGGCTTCTGGGGCCTGATCGCGGGCACCACCGCGGCGATGGTGAACTACTTCTGGATCTACAAGCAGGGCATCATCGACATCCCCACCGACCAGGGCGCCAACTTCGTCTCCGCGATCGCGGGCTTCGTCGCGGGCGCGGTCGTCATGGTCGCGGTGTCGCTGTTCACGGCGCCGAAGCCGCAGGCCGAGCTGCAGGGGCTGGTGTACGGCACCCGCTCGCCCGGCATGGCGGAGCCGCCCGCGGAGGGCGACGACGCGTGGTACCGCAAGCCGGCGCTGCTGGGCTGGGGCGCGGTGATTCTGGCTGCCGCCTGCTACATCCCGTTCTCGTTCTGACCGCGGGAGGATTGAGAGAGCATGTCCGATCACTACTCCGAGGAAGATCTCCAGAAGGAGATCACCGAGCTGGAGACCAAGTCCGCGACGGCCGCGCGGTTGTTCGACATCCGGCGGATCATCGGTGGGTTGTTCGTGTTGTACGGGGTGATCGTGATGATCGCCGGGTTTACCGCGTCCGATGCCGACATCGAGAAGGCGGAGGGGGTCAACATCAACCTGTGGACGGGGCTGGGGATGCTGATCCTCGGGCTCCTGTTCCTCCTGTGGCTCTGGCTCCGCCCGACCCCGCCACCACCGGCGGTCCCTGAGGACGAGGACGCGTCCAGTTCCTGACGCATGGGCGTTTCCCACACGGGGTGTGCACCCTCGCCTACGGGGGTTGCACACCCCGTGTGCATGTGAGCCACGGGCGTGGGTGCGGGCCGGGGGGGCGGCGCAGCCCGACCCAAGCCCTCACCGGACAGGACGATGCGCCGCAGGCGTCACGGCCGCGTCGACGCCCGGTCCAGCAGGCCCGTACGCGCGGCCAGCGCCGCCGCTTCCAGCCTCGACCCCACCCCCAGCTTCATCAGCACCCTCTGCACATGCGTCCGCGCCGTCGACGGCGCGATCCCCATCCCCGCCGCGATCAGCCGCGTGTCCTCCCCCTCCGCGACCCGCACCAGCACCTCGACCTCCCGGGGCGTCAGCATCGACAACAACCGCGCCCCCTCGTCGTCCGGCTGGGCCGCGGGGTTCAGCAGCTCCCCGAACGCCCCCTGCAACAGCGCCGGCGCCACCGCCGCCTCCCCCGCCCGCGCCTTCAGCATCGCCCGCTCGACGCCCTCGATCCGCTCGTCGTGCCGCACGTACCCCGACGCCCCCGCCGCGAACGCCGCCGCGATCCCCCGCGGCGACGGCACCGGCCCCAGCACCACGACCGCCACCTGCGGCCGCTCCCGCTTGATCTTCACCACCGGATCGAACGTCCCGGCCTCCGCCGGCGCCGCCGTCCCCAGCAGACAGACCTCCGGCGCCCTGCTGATCACCAGGTCCGCGGCCCCCGCCGCGGGCGCCGCCGCGGCCAGCACCCTGTGCCCTCGCAGCTTCAGCGCCGAGGCCAGCGCCTCGGCGAGCAGTCGGTGGTCGTCGACCACCATCAGCCGCACTCCCATCGGACAACCATCCCCCCAGACAACACGCCCCCGGATGCCCCCGGAAGCTACACGCTTGTTCGACGTCGCGCTCCCCCTACCGGCGAGAATCGCCCCGGAACGCCGAAATTCTCGTGTTCGATGGCGAAGAGCGCGTGATGAGCGGTACGCGAACGGCCCCGTCCCTGAGCTGGGACGGGGCCGTCGGCGAAGCAACCGCGAACGATCACTCCATGCTCATTCCATGATCACTCCGTGCCGAACGCGATCACCGAGTACTCCTTCTCACGCGTCGTGAAGTCACTCGCGTACACGGAGGACATGTACAGACCGCCCTGCCCGTACTGGATCTCCGAGTACTCCGGCGACATCCGCGACTCCACGTCACGCACCGCCTCCGTCGACGGGTTCTCCATCAGGAGCGTCTCCTTGAAGGACTCGCCGTCGATGCTGACGATCTGCCCGCCCTTGTCGTACGGCGGCCGCTTGTACGCGATGACGTTGGGGCCGTCCATGCGCAGCGGGTAGATCTCGTAGTTCTCGCCGGCGTCGGCGCGCTGGCCGGTCTGCTTGCCGGTGGCCAGGTCGAACGCCACGACCTCGTTGGTCTGGCTGTACGACTCGCCGCCGCTGTCGTGCTCCTCGGTGGCGATGTACAGCCGGTCGTTGCCGACCGTGACGCCCGAGCAGTTCTCCACCTTGTAGATGCCGTCGCAGCGGGCGGCGAACTCGTCGCCCGGCGCGGAGAGGCGGGCGCGCAGCTTGCCGGTCTTGCTGTCGATGGAGAAGAAGTCGGAGATGCCGCTGCCGTCACCGGCGCTGTCGCCGACGTCGGCGGCCACCACGAGCGGGTCGGTGGAGACGACGGCCGCGTACTCGATGCCCTCGTCCATCTTGTACTCGGCGAGGACGTCGCCCGACGTGGGGTCGACGGTCTGTATGTGCAGCTGGCGCTGGTCGTACGAACCGCACTTGCGGACCGCGACCAGCTTGGGGCCGCCGCCGTACCCGGCGTCGTAGCAGGAGTCGGACGTCTTCGGCGCCCACCGCTCGTCACCGGTGGCGACGTCCCAGGCGGCGCCGCCGCTGGTGGAGCCGGCCGCGACGGTGCCGCCGCTGAGCGTCACGTTGTTGAAGCTGATCGGCATGGTGCCGGACTTGGCGGTCTTCGACCACACCTTGGTGCCGGCCTCCAGGTCGATCACCGCGACCTCGGTGCAGCTCTTGGGGTCCTGCGCGGTCGGCATGGCCGGCTTGTGGACGATCGCCGTCTTGTTGTCCTCGGTGAGGTGCGGGGTCGCCGTGCACACCGGACCGGGGAGGTCCAGCGTCCACTTCTTGGTGCCGGTCCCGCGGTCGTAGCCGGTGATCTCCGACAGCCCGCTCTTGGCGTAGACGGAGTCGGTCAGCCAGGAACCGGAGATGGGGATGCTCGTGGTGCCCTTGGGCACCTTGGGCGAGGGCACCTGGAACAGCACCTTGGACCCGGTGGAGGCCGGCGCCTTCTCCTTGGCCTCGCCGGTGGTGGCGCCTCCGTCGCCGGAGCCGCCGCCCTCCTTGCCGTCGCCCTTCCCGCCCTTGGTGTCGCCACCCTCGGCGGTGGTCTGCTTGTCGTCGTCCTTGCCGGACGAGTTCGCGTACCAGACGCCGCCGCCGACGATCAGCGCGATCGCGACGACGGCCGACACGATGATGGCAACCTGGGCGTTGATCTTCCGCCCGCCGCCCTGCTGTCCGGCCTGCGCCTGCATCGGCACGGTCGGCTGCGCGTAGCCGTACGGGGGCTGCTGACCGTACGGTCCCGGCTGCTGCGGCTGACCGTAGGGACCGGGCTGGCCGTACGGGCCGGGCTGCTGGGCCGGGTAGCCGTATCCGGCGGGCGGCTGCTGCGGGTAGCCGTAGCCGGGGCCCTGCGGGGGCGTCGGCGGCGCGGCGGGCGGCGGCGTGCCCGGCGCCTGCGGGTAGCCGTACCCCGGCTGCGGCGCCTTGCTCAGATCAGGCCCGGCGGGCGGCTGCTGCGCGGGCGGGGTGGGAGGCGTGGCGGGAGCCGAGGGCGCCGGCTGCTGCGGCTGAGACGGTTCCTGCGGCGGCCCGAACCCCGGCTGCTGCGGGGGCTGGTTGGGCGGCGGAGGCGGCTGGGTCATGGCGTGGGTACCTCGAGGGAAGGGGGACGGCGGGCGGCGGGAAAGTGAGGAGAGCGGCGCTCACGGCCTCATTCGCCGTAGGCGAGCATCAACTTCTCCTTCGCGTCGTCGTTGCCGTTCAGCCGGGTGGTCGACAGGTAGAAACGGCCGTCGACCCAGTCGATCGCCTTGCTGAAGAAGCCGTTCTCGATGTCGGCGACCGCCTGCGGGTTCTGCATCAGCGTGGCCGGCTTGTGGCTCGCGCCGCCGACGGGCAGGGCGACGATGCGGCCGCCGGCGTCGTAGGAGGGCTCGACGTACGCGATGAGCTTGCCGCCCTCCACCTTCATCGGGACCATCGACTCCTCCACGGGGGAGGACTCGCGCCACAGCTCCTTGCCGTTGGCGAGGCTGATGGCGACGAGTTCGTTGGCCCCGGTGGTGGCGGCCGTCGGCAGGTAGAGGGTGTCGCCCTCGACGACGACGCCCTCGCAGCCCTGGAGGTCGCGGGCGAGGATGGCCCAGCCGCAGCCGGGGTCGAACTTCTCGTCGACGGCGACCTGGGAGCGCAGCTTGCCCGCGGCGGTGAAGGCGGCGATGTTCCACGACTTCTTGTCGCTGCCCTCCTCCTCCTTGGTGGCGTAGACGACCAGCGGGTCGACGGAGAAGGTGCGCTCGACCCGCCAGCCCTTGGCGTACTGGTAGGTCCACTTGACCTTGCCGGTGGCGGGGTCGAGCTCGCGGACCTCGTCGTGCGCGTTGGCGCCGCCGGCGCCGCAGGACGCGACCTGGATCAGCCGCTCGCCGCCCGCGAACGCGGCGGGGAAGCAGGGGGCGTCGCCGTACCGCTTGGAGTCGAACAGCTTCTTGCCGGTGCGCACGTCGTACGCCGTGCCGGACTGCGAGCGGCCCACCATCAGCGTGTTGCCGGCGAGGGACATCTCGATGGAGAGCACGCTGTCGAACAGCTCGCCGTCGGCGACCTCCTGCGTCCAGCCCTTCTCGCCGGTGACGAGGTCGACGAGCTGGAGCTGGTTGCACTCGGCGCTGTCGCTGCTGCCGCTCATGGACGCGACGACGATCTTGTCGTCGGCCGTCTTCTCCGGCGTGACCGCGCAGATCTTGTGGGGGAAGCTGATGGTGTCCCAGGCGGGCTTGCCGTCGGTGACGTCGTACCCGTAGAGGTCCTTGTAGGCCGCCTTGACCGCGGTCTTGCCGGTGATCCACTGGCCGGGGGCGTCGGCGCCGGAACCGGGGGCGTCGGGCGCCTCCTTGTACCAGAGCACCTTGGACTCGCCCGCCTGGCGGCCCTCGTTGAGGTCCTCCGTCTCCTCGCCGCCGTCGCCGCTGCCGTCACCGGGGTTGACCGGGGCGCCGCCGGACTTGCCCGGCTTGGGGTCGTCGGTCTGCTGGGCGACCGGCTCCTTCTTGTCGTCGTCGCCTGAGACGGCCCATACCGTGCCCCCGACGATCAGCGCGACCGCCACCGCGGCGGCGGCGATCAGCAGCGGCTTGCCCTTGAAGGGGTTGCGGGAGCCGCCGCCGGGCGGGGTGCCGGGCGCGCCGGGGAACCCGGGCTGCTGCGGATAGCCGTACCCCTGCTGGCCGTACGGGCCGGGCTGCTGCGGCTGGCCGTACGGGCCGGGCTGCTGGTACGGCCCGGAGGCGTAGGGGCCGGGCTGCTGCGGAGGCTGCTGCGGGTAGCCGTACCCGGGCTGCGGGGCGCCGGACGGCTGACCCTGCGGGGGCGGAGGGGTCTGCGGCGGCCCGAAACCACCGCCCGGCGGCGGGTCCTGCGGAGGTCCGAAGCCGCCCTGAGGCGGCTGGTTGGGCGGCTGAGTCATCAGCGCGTTCCCCCTTGCTCACTGATTTTTAGCCACGCCCTGAGGTACGTGATGACCCAGAGTCGTCGTCGGTCACTTACCGGACGGCTCTTTCTATCACCCGGCACCGACACGCCACCGGGCCGCGTCCTCCCCTGTTCCCAAGGGAGGACCGGCCTGTGATGCGCCCGTTACGTGCCTTCACGCCCTCTTCACGCGGCGCGCGCTCCCCGCGCGCGGGCGCGTGACGCGGCTCTCGCGCCGGTCAGGCGTCCTCGGCGAGTTCCAGCCAGCGCAGCTCCAGTTCGTCGCGCTGGCCGGCCAGGTCCCGCAGTTCGGCGTCCAGTTCGGCCACCTTCGCGAAGTCCGTGGCGTTCTCGGCGATGGCGGTGTGGAGGGTGGCCTCCCTGGCCGAGATCTTGTCCAGCTGGCGCTCGATGCGCTGGAGTTCCTTCTTGGCGGCACGCTGGTCGGCGGCGCTCTTCTCGGGCGTCGCGCCGCGGGCCGGAGCGGCGGCCTGGGCGGAGGCGGCGGCGGCCTCCTCCATGCGCTTGCGGCGCTCCAGGTACTCGTCGATGCCACGCGGCAGCATCCTCAGGGTGCCGTCCCCGAGCAGGGCGAAGACCCGGTCGGTGGTGCGCTCGACGAAGAACCGGTCGTGGGAGATCACGATCATGGAGCCGGGCCAGCCGTCGAGGACGTCCTCGAGCTGGGTCAGGGTCTCGATGTCGAGGTCGTTGGTGGGCTCGTCGAGGAAGAGGACGTTGGGCTCGTCCATCAGCAGCCGCAGCAGCTGGAGACGGCGGCGCTCACCGCCGGAGAGATCCCCGACGGGCGTCCACTGCTTCTCCTTGTTGAAGCCGAAGGTCTCGCAGAGCTGACCGGCGGTCATCTCGCGGCCCTTGCCGAGGTCGACGCGCTCGCGCACCTGCTGCACGGCCTGCAGCACCCGCCAGGTGGGGTCGAGTTCGGCGACCTCCTGCGACAGATAGGCCAGCTTGACCGTCCTGCCGACGCGGATGCGGCCCGCCGCCGGCTGCGTCTCGCCCTCGCTGAGGGCGGCCTCCGCGAGCGCCCGCAGCAGGGACGTCTTGCCGGCGCCGTTGACGCCGACCAGGCCGATGCGGTCACCGGGGCCGAGCTGCCAGGTCACGTGCTTCAGCAGCACCTTGGGACCGGCCTGGACGGTCACGTCCTCCAGGTCGAACACGGTCTTGCCGAGCCGCGAGGAGGCGAACTTCATCAGCTCGCTGCTGTCGCGCGGCGGCGGCACGTCCGCGATCAGCTCGTTGGCGGCCTCGACGCGGAAGCGCGGCTTGGAGGTGCGGGCGGGGGCGCCGCGGCGCAGCCAGGCCAGCTCCTTGCGGACCAGGTTCTGCCGCTTGGCCTCCTCGGTGGCCGCGATGCGCTCGCGCTCGGCGCGGGCGAAGACGTAGTCGGAGTAGCCGCCCTCGTACTCGTGGACGACGCCGCGCTGCACGTCCCACATGCGGGTGCAGACCTGGTCGAGGAACCACCGGTCGTGGGTGACGCAGACGAGCGCGGAACGGCGGTTGCGCAGGTGCTCGGCGAGCCAGGCGATGCCCTCGACGTCGAGGTGGTTGGTCGGCTCGTCGAGGACGATCAGGTCCTGCTCCTCGATGAGCAGCTTGGCCAGCGCGATCCGGCGCCGCTCGCCGCCGGACAGCGGTCCGATGACGGTGTCGAGCCCCTTGGGGAAGCCGGGCAGGTCGAGCCCGCCGAACAGTCCGGTGAGCACGTCGCGGACCTTGGCGTTCCCGGCCCACTCGTGGTCGGCCATGTCGCCGATGACCTCGTGCCGGACGGTCGCCCCGGGGTCGAGCGAGTCGTGCTGGGTGAGCACGCCGAGCCGCAGCCCGCCGGAGTGCGTCACGCGCCCGGTGTCGGCCTCCTCCAGCCGGGCCAGCATGCGGATCAGCGTGGTCTTGCCGTCCCCGTTGCGCCCCACGACCCCGATCCGGTCCCCCTCGGAGACGCCGAGCGAAATCCCGTCCAGCAGCGCACGGGTGCCGTACACCTTGCTGACGTTCTCGACATTGACCAGATTGACGGCCATTTCTCTCCTGCCCGGTGGATCGATCAGCTTTCCAGCGTAGGCCCTGCCGGGGGGCGGTCGTGACGCGAGGAGATGGTCACCCTTTGTGATGACGTGATCGGAAACGGGCGGCTACCGTAAGGGGCAGGCAGCAGGATCCCGTCCATGGGAGGAATCATGACCGCCGAACCCGTGAAGCACCGCGTCCGGTGGCCGGTGCCGCCGCAGGACGGCTACACCGTGGACGACCTGTTCACGCTGCCCGATCTCCCGCCGCACACCGAGTTGATCGACGGGAGTCTGGTTTTCGTGAGTCCGCAGCGTCGCTTCCACTTCCTTGTGATCGACCTCTTGGTCAACGGACTGCGCAGCTGCCTGGGCCCGGAGTTCAGTGTCGAGCGGGAGATGGCCGTGATCCTGGACAAGCGCAACGGCCCCGAACCCGATGTCAGTGTGGTGCGGGCCGATGCCGTCACCGGGCTGGACCAGACCAGTTTCCAGGCCGAGGACGTCCTGCTCGTCGTGGAGGTGGTCTCACCCGATTCGGAGTCCCGCGACAGGACGACCAAACCGCTCAAATACGCCCTCGCGGGAATTCCGAACTACTGGCGCGTGGAGCAGGACGGAACCAACGGCCGTCCCCTGGTCCATGTCTACGAGCTCGACCCGATGACGCAGTCCTACGTGCACATGGGCGTGCACCGCGACCGGATCAAGGTCGACAAGCCTTCCGCCATCGCCATCGACCTGAGCCCGGTGGAAGCGCGGCCCTGAGCCGTTCAGACCACCGTAGCCCCCGCCACCGGCCCCGACGCCGTGCGTACGTCCCGGCAGGCGCCGGAAGCCCGCAGCGCCGCCGCTACGGCCTCCGCCGCCTCCGCGTCCCGCGCCAGGAACGCCGTCGTCGGCCCCGACCCCGACACCAGCGAGGCCAGTGCCCCCGCCGCGCGCCCCGCGGCCAGCGTGTCCGCCAGCTCCGGGAACAGCGACAGCGCCGCCGGCTGAAGATCGTTGGACACGGTGGCCGCGAGCGCTTCCGCGTCGCCCTTGGCGAGTGCGCCGAGCAGTTCCCGCGAAGCCACCGGCTCCGGAATCTCCCGCGCTTCTGCCAGCCGGTCGAACTCCCGGAACACCGCCGGTGTGGACAGCCCCCGCGAGGCCATCGCGAACACCCAGTGGAAGGCGCCCCCGACCTCCAGCTCCGTCAGCCTCTCGCCCCGCCCGGTGCCGAGCGCGGCCCCTCCCACCAGGCTGAACGGCACGTCGCTGCCCAGCTCGGCGCAGATGTCGAGGAGTTCCTCACGCGAGGCCCCCGTGCCCCACAGCGCGTCACAGGCCAGCAGGGCGCCCGCGCCGTCCGCGCTGCCGCCCGCCATGCCGCCCGCGACGGGGATGTCCTTGGCGATGTGCAGATGGACGTCGGGCGTGCGGCCGTACCGCCCGGCGAGCGCCAGTGCGGCGCGGGCGGCGAGGTTGGTGCGGTCGAGGGGGACCTGCGCGGCGTCGGGTCCTTCGCAGGTGATGCGCAGCCCGTCCGGCGACGGGGTGGCGGTCACCTCGTCGTACAGGCCGACCGCGAGGAAGACGTTGGCCAGCTCGTGGAAGCCGTCGGGGCGGGCCGCGCCGACCGCGAGCTGCACATTGACCTTGGCGGGGACGCGGACGGTGACGCTCACTGCGGGCCCTGCTCCTTGTGCTCGGCGTCCTTGTGCTCGGCGATGCGCGCGAACTCCTCGACGGTCAGCGACTCGCCCCGCGCCTGCGGCGAGACGCCCGCCGCGACCAGCGCGGCCTCGGCCGCGGCCGCCGAGCCCGCCCATCCGGCGAGGGCGGCGCGCAGCGTCTTGCGGCGCTGCGCGAAGGCCGCGTCGACCACGGCGAACACCTCGCGCCGGGTCGCGGTGGTCTTCAGCGGCTCCGCGCGCCGCACCAGCGACACCAGGCCGCTGTCGACGTTCGGCGCGGGCCAGAACACGGTGCGGCCGATCGCCCCGGCGCGCTTGACCTCGGCGTACCAGTTGGCCTTGACCGAGGGCACGCCGTACACCTTCGAGCCGGGGGCGGCGGCGAGCCGGTCGGCGACCTCGGACTGGACCATCACCAGGGTGCGCTCGATGCTCGGGAAGGTCTCGAGCATGTGCAGCAGCACCGGGACGGCCACGTTGTAGGGAAGGTTGGCGACCAGCGCGGTCGGGGCCGGGCCTGGCAGCTCGGTGACGTGCAGGGCGTCGGAGTGGACCAGCGCGAACCGGTCGGCGCGCTCCGGCATGCGGGCGGCGACGGTGGCGGGCAGCGCCCCGGCCAGCACGTCGTCGATCTCCACCGCGGTGACCCGGTCGGCGGCCTCCAGCAGCGCCAGCGTGAGCGAGCCGAGGCCGGGCCCGACCTCGACGACGACGTCGTCGGGGCGTACCTCCGCGGTGCGCACGATGCGGCGGACCGTGTTGGCGTCGATGACGAAGTTCTGGCCGCGCTGCTTGGTGGGCCGTACGCCGAGGGCGGCCGCCAGTTCGCGGACGTCGGCGGGGCCCAGGAGGGCGTCGGGGGTGGGGCTGGTCACGGGACAAGGGTACGGGGCGCGCGGGTACGCCCCGGTCACCGCCGGTGCCGTCACCCGCGCAGCCGGGCCCCGCAGTGCGGCCAGGCGGCGGCGCCGCTGCGGACGTAGAGCCGCTGCGCGCGGTACGTCTGCTCGGCCGGGGGCGCGTCCTGGGGGCGGCCCGCGCCGCCGAGGTCGCGCCAGGTGCGGGCGTCGAACCGGTACAGCCCGCCGTACGTGCCCGACGGGTCGGTGGTGCCGGACCGGCCGCCGGACTCGCACCGCGCGAGCGCGTCCCAGTCCAGCGCGTCCGCGCCCCGTACGGACATCGGGACGGGCCGGGTGCCGACCCGTACCCGGCGCGCGACGGGCTCGCGCACCACGTCCGTGGACAGCAGGCGCGGCCGCTGCCGGACGCCGTTGACGGTGCGCTGCGCGTAGGTGAGGCGGCGCAGCCCCGGCCGTCCGGCCCGGTCGACGACCACCGTGCCGTGGGCCAGCGCGGGGTCCTCGACGCGTTCCTCGGTGAACGGGATCTCCTCGTCGCGGATCTCCGTGCCGTCGGTGATGCGCAGCACGGTGACGGTCTGGCCGTCGCGCGGGAAGCTGCCGGGGGCGACGGAGGTGGTGTCGCGGCCGCGCAGGGTGACCCCGGCCTGGCGCACGGCCTCCCGCACGGTCGCGGCGTTGGTGCGGACGGTGCGCGCCCGCCCGTCGGCGAGGACGGTCACCGCGCGTTCGGTGCGGACCTCCAGGGCGAGCCCGGCGGGTCCGACGCGGGTGCCGGGCGGAACGGACAGATGGGCGCCGGCGACCCGGACGCCCAGCCGCCGCAGCGCCTCGTGGACGGTGGCCGCGGTCGTCCACACCTCCTGCCGGGTTCCGTCGAGGGTGAGCAGCAGCGGACGGGCGTGCCGCACCTCGATCGTGTCGCCGTCCTGCAGGGCGGTGCCGGGGGCAGGACTGATCTCGTCGTACGGTCCGGTGCGCACGCCTTCCTCGGCGAGCAGCCCGGTGACGTCGTCGGCGAAGGTGTGCAGGGTGCGGGGGCTGCCGTCGACGGTCAGCTCGACGCCCTTGTCCTCGGCGACGAAGGCGCTGGTGCCGCCCGCGAGGAACGCGACGACCAGCGCCCGCGGCAGCAGCCGGCGCACGGCCTCGGCCCGCTCGGCGTACCGGCCGGGGCGCCGGTGCGCGGACCGCCGGGACGGTGCGGCGGCGGGCGGGCGGCGGGGCAGGGCGGGCACGGTGTCCGCCTCGTGGATCCCGCCGCACAGGGCGTGCGTCGGACACGTCTTCGGATACGTCTCGAACCGCGGGGTGGTGCTCACTCCGACACGCTCCAGGGCTGGCCACGGGAGCCCCCGAGGGGGCTCCCAGAACCTAGCCGAGCGGCGATCGCTCTCCCAAGCGACACGACTACGGAACGTGAATGTGCCGGGGCCCGTCAGTAGCCGAAGGCGCGCGCGGTGTTGGCGCCCAGCGCGGTGGCCAGCGCGTCCTCGTCGATGCCGCGCACGGCGGCCATGGCACGCACGGTGACCGGCACCAGGTAGGGGGCGTTGGGCCGGCCGCGGTAGGGCGCCGGGGTGAGGAACGGCGCGTCGGTCTCCACCAGGACCAGCTCCAGCGGGGCGACGGCCAGCGCGTCCCGCAGGTTCTGCGCGTTCTTGAAGGTGACATTGCCGGCGAACGACATGTAGTAGCCGGCGCGGGCGCAGATCTCCGCCATCTCCGCGTCCCCGGAGTAGCAGTGGAAGACGGTGCGCTCGGGGGCGCCCTCCTCCTTCAGCACGCGCAGCACGTCCGCGTGGGCGTCGCGGTCGTGGATCACGAGCGTCTTGCCGTGCCGCTTGGCGATCTCGATGTGGGCGCGGAAGGACCGCTCCTGCGCCTCCTTGCCCTCCTCACCGGTGCGGAAGTGGTCGAGACCCGTCTCGCCGACACCCTTGACCTGCGGCAGCGCGGCCAGCCGGTCGATCTCGGCGAGCGCCGCGTCCAGCGCCGCGTCCCCGCCCGCCTCACGGGCACCTTGGCGCGACCAGCCGTCGGGGTCACCGAGCACGATCCGCGGGGCCTCGTTGGGGTGCAGCGCGACGGTCGCGTGGACCGCGTCGTGGGCCGCCGCCGTCTCCGCCGCCCACCGGGACCCCTTGAGGTCGCAGCCGACCTGCACCACGGTCGTCACCCCCACCGACGCGGCCTTGGCGAGGGCCTCCTCGACCGTGCCGGACTGCATGTCGAGGTGCGTGTGGGAGTCCGCGACCGGCACCCGCAGGGGTTCCGGGAGCGGCGGTGCGGCGTTCTTGCCGGGGTCGTTGGCAGGCATGCCTCCGATCCTACGGAAGCGGCGCGGGACCCTTCGGGGTCCAGGGGGCCTCGACCGGTCCTGCGGCGGGCACCCGGCGCCCCCGGTGGGCGGCGTCGCGGGCCGAGGCGACCCGGCCCGGGCGCAGAATCCGTACGAGGTGCCCGTCGCAGCTGTGGCAGGTGGGCCGGTTGAGCGGGGAGGGCACGATCCGGCCGTCCGCGACGTACAGCACGAACGTGCGGCCGTCGGCGTCGACGTGGTGCTCTATCTCGTACGCCTGCTCCCAGCCGTACCCGCAGCGCATGCAGGCGAAGGCGTACGCCTCGGTGACCACGGCGGTGGCGCCCGCGCGCAGTCGGCCCTGTCCGGAGATCTCGGTCATGCCGGCTCCCGTCGGTCCGCTGACGGGACGGACCCGCGTCCGCCCCCACCGACCAGTGGACTCCCCCTGTGCCGTGAACACACGGGCGCGGACGCAGTATTGGCGCCGATTTGGCCGTGGATTGCCACAATGCCCCGAGCTCTTTACCCACGCCCGGGTTCGTGCGGCGGGGACGCTCCGCGTCAGCGCCCCCCGGGGCCCCGCCCGTCGGCGTTCTTGGCCGCGACCACCGCGTCGAAGACCTGGCGCTTCGGCAGGCCGGCCTCCGCCGCGACCGCCGCGATGGCCTCCTTGCGCCGCTCGCCCGCCTCCTCGCGCACCCGCACCCGGCGCACCAGCTCGGCGTCGTCGATCTCCCCGGGGCCCTTCTCGGGGGCGCCCTCGACGACCACGGTGATCTCCCCGCGGACGCCCTCGGCCGCCCACGCGGCCAGCTCGGCCAGCGGGCCGCGCCGGACCTCCTCGTACGTCTTGGTCAGCTCGCGGCAGACGGCGGCGCGGCGCTCGGCGCCGAACACCTCGGCCATCGCGGCGAGGGTGTCGTCGAGGCGGTGCGGGGCCTCGAAGTAGACGAGGGTGCGCCGCTCGTCCGCGACCTCCCGCAGCCGGCCGAGACGCTCCCCCGCCTTGCGGGGCAGGAACCCCTCGAAGCAGAACCGGTCGACGGGCAGCCCCGACAGGGCGAGCGCGGTGAGCACGGCGGACGGCCCGGGCACCGCGGTGACCCGGATGTCCCGCTCGACGGCCGCCGCGACCAGCCGGTAGCCGGGGTCGGACACGGACGGCATGCCCGCGTCCGTGACGAGCAGCACCCGCGCGCCGCCCGCCAGCTCCTCGACCAGCTCGGGCGTGCGGGCGGTCTCGTTGCCCTCGAAGTACGACACCACCCGCCCCTTGGGGGTGACGCCGAGCGCCTGGGTCAGCCGGCGCAGCCGCCGGGTGTCCTCGGCGGCGACGACGTCGGCGCCGGCGAGTTCCTCGGCGAGCCGGGGCGGCGCGTCGGAGATGTCGCCGATGGGGGTGCCTGCGAGTACGAGGGTTCCGGTCACGCGCCCATCCTCCCAGGAGCGGACGGAGGCGGGGCATACCGCCCATGCGCGGGACTCACCGGGCGCCGTTCCCTACGATGGCGCGGTGACCAGTACCGCGTCCTCCACGGACACCCGCCAGGAGCAGTCGCCGCTCGAGCAGCGGCAGACGTGGCAGCACCGGCTGCGGCGTTTCGGCCACCCCACGTCCGCCGTCAGAGGCGACGTCCGCGACCGCCTGGTCCCGCCGTACACCGAGCCGTCGGGCCGCCTGTGGAAGACGCTCGGCGTGCCGCCGGCGCTGTCCGGCCGTCTCGTCCGCTGGTCGGGGTGGGGCGGCCCGCTGCTGGTGACGCTGGTGGCGGGGGTGCTGCGGTTCTGGAACCTGGGCCACCCCAAGGCGGTGATATTCGACGAGACGTACTACGCGAAGGACGCGTGGGCGCTCGTCCACCGCGGGTTCGAGGTCAACTGGGACAAGGAGGCCAACCGGCTCATCCTGGACTCGGGCGGCAGCGTCCCGATCCCCGCCGACGCGGCGTACGTGGTGCATCCGCCGGTCGGCAAGTACGTCATCGGTCTGGGCGAGCTGCTCTTCGGCTTCGACCCGTTCGGCTGGCGGTTCATGACGGCGCTGCTCGGCACGCTGTCGGTGCTGATGCTGTGCCGGATCGGGCGGCGGCTGTTCCGCTCCACGTTCCTCGGCTGTCTCGCGGGCGCGCTGATGGCGGTGGACGGCCTGCACTTCGTGATGAGCCGCACCGCGCTCCTCGACGGCGTGCTGATGTTCTTCGTGCTGGCCGCCTTCGGCTGTCTGCTGATCGACCGGGACAAGGCCCGCGCGAAACTGGCCGCCGCGCTGCCGGTGGACGCCGACGGGCGGGCCCGTCCGGACGTGGAGGCGGCCGAGAACACCCGGATCGGCTTCCGGCCGTGGCGTCTCGCGGCGGGCCTGATGCTGGGCCTGGCGATCGGCACCAAGTGGAACGGCCTGTACATCATGGCCGCGTTCTGTGTGATGTCCGTGCTGTGGGACGTCGGCGCGCGCCGGGTCGCGGGCGCCGTCCGGCCCCGGCTGGCGGTGCTGAAGCGTGACCTGGGCTGGGCGTTCCTCTCGACGGTGCCGGTGGCGGTGGTCACCTACTTCGCGTCGTGGATCGGCTGGATCCTCTCCGCCACGGACGGCAGCGGCGGCTACTACCGCGACTGGGCCACCCGCGACGGCCGGCGGAGCGACTGGTCGTGGCTGTTCCCCGACTGGTGGCGCAGCCTGTGGCACTACGAGAACCAGGTGTACGAGTTCCACGTCGGCCTGTCCTCGCCGCACACGTACGAGTCCAACCCGTGGAGCTGGATCGTCACCGGCCGCCCGGTGTCGTACTTCTACGAGTCCCCCGCGCCCGGGGTGGACGGCTGTCCGGTGGACGCGGGCGAGAAGTGCGCGCAGGAGGTCCTCGCCCTCGGCACGCCGATGCTGTGGTGGGTGGGCTGCCTGGCGCTCCTCTACGTCCTGTGGCGCTGGGCGTTCCGCCGCGACTGGCGCGCGGGCGCGATCGCGTGCGGCATCGCCGCGGGGTACGCCCCCTGGTTCCTCTACCAGGAACGCACGATCTTCTACTTCTACGCGATCGTCTTCCTGCCGTTCCTGTGCCTGGCGGTGGCGATGCTCCTGGGCGCGATCGTCGGCCCGCCCCGCTCCACCGACACCCGCCGCGTGGCGGGCGCGACGGCGGCGGGCGTCCTCACCCTCCTGATCATCTGGAACTTCATCTACTTCTGGCCGATCTACACGGGCACCCCCATCCCGATCGACGACTGGCGGGCGCGGATGTGGCTGGACACGTGGGTGTAGCGCCCCGGGTCCCCCGCCCCCCTCGCCGGGGCGTGGCGCTCCCTCGGGGAGGGGTCTCTTTGGGACAACGATCCAAAACTCAGGCCCCCTTGGGCGCGGGCAGCGCATAGGGTTTCGGGGCGTGCCGGGCTTTTGAACGTGTTCAGCAGGCGCGGGGGTCCGGCCGGGGGAGGAACGCCCGATGGGCAAGGGGGTCAAGGTCGCCGTCGTCGGCGGCGTGTTCGCCGTGATGGTCGGCGGAGCGGGGTACGGGGCGTACAACATCGTCTCGGCCCTGAACGGGAACGGGGGCGGCGGATCGGGCGCGGCGCAGACGCGCGGGTCGGGGCCGCCGGACCAGGACGAGGTGCGCGAGACGACCGACGCGTTCTTCGGGGCCTGGGAGAAGGGGCAGGCCGCCGAGGCCGCGTCGTACACGAACAACGCGCAGGACGCGGGCGCGCTGCTGTCCGCGTACGGCGAGGAGGCGCGGATCGGCCGGGTGGACATCACGCCGGGCGCCCCGCGCGGCGCCACCGTGCCGTTCACGGTGAAGGCGACCGTCTCCGCCGACGGCGTCTCCAAGCCCCTGCGGTACACCAGCGCCCTGACGGTCGTGCGCGGGCAGACCACCGGCCGGGCGCTGGTCGACTGGGAGCCGTCCGTCGTGCACCCGGACCTGAAGGACGGGGACACCCTCGTCACCGGCGAGTCCGCGCAGCCGCCCATCGAGGCGGTGGACCGCGACGGCACGGTGCTGACGAGGGAGAAGTACCCCTCCCTGGGCCCGGTGCTCGACACCCTGCGGCAGAAGTACGGCGACAAGGCGGGCGGCAGTCCGGCCGTCGAGCTGTCGATACGGCACGCGACCGACGAGGCGGACACCCCGCTGCTCACGCTCGCCAAGGGCGAGCCGGGCACGCTGCGCACCACGCTCAGCGCCGGGGTGCAGGCGGCCGCCGAGAAGGCGGTGAAGGACTTCCCGGAGTCGTCGGTGGTGGCGCTGAAGCCCAGCACCGGTGAGGTGCTGGCGGTGGCCAACAACCGCGGCGACGGCTTCAACGCGGCTTTCCAGGGCCAGGTCGCCCCCGGCTCCACCATGAAGATCATCACCGCCGCGATGCTCATCGACCACGGCGTGACCTCCATGAACGGCCCCGCGCCCTGCCCGGACACCGCGACCTGGCAGAGCCAGACCTTCAAGAACCTCACCGGCATGGAGCCGAACGAGGGCGCCACCCTGGCCAACAGCTTCCTGCGGTCCTGCAACACGGCCTTCGTCAAGCTGATCGACGAGCAGCCGATCGACGACGCCTCGCTCACCGAGGAGGCGCAGGAGCGGTTCGGGCTCGGCCGGGACGACTGGAAGACCGGCATCGCCTCCTTCGACGGCAGCGTGCCGGCCTCCGGCGGCCCGGACCGGGCGGCGAACGCCATCGGCCAGGGGCAGGTGCAGATGAACCCGTTGAACATGGCGTCCGTGACGGCCACCGCCGTCACCGGCGCCTTCCGCCAGCCGTACCTGGTCTCCCCCGAGCTGGACGGCCGGCAGCTGGCGCAGGCGAAGGGCCTGCCGGCCGGGACGGCGGCCCAGCTCAAGGAGATGATGCGGCTCACCGCCACCCAGGGCACCGCGCAGAAGGCGATGTCCGGCCTGGGCGGTGACATCGGCGCGAAGACCGGTTCCGCGGAGGTCGACGGGAACGCCACGTCGGACAGCTGGTTCACCGGTTTCCGCGACGACGTCGCGGCGGCGGCCATGGCCCAGCAGGGCGGCCACGGCGGCGACGCGGCGGGGCCGATTGTCGCAGCCGTGCTACGAGCGGGCGGCTGAGCGCACGGCCCGTCCGGCGGGACTTTAGGGTGGGGGCCGTCGTCGGCGCGGCTGCGCCGGCGGGGCCTTGACTCGATCGAGAGCCACGCGGGCCGCGGGGAGGCCGGGGCGGGGCGACGGAGGAACGGACACCAGTGGGGAACAGAGGGCGCGCCGGGGACCGGCGGAACATGAGACCGGTCGTGATCGGCGCGGCGATGGCCGTGCTCATGGGCGGCGCCGGCTACGGCGCGTACGCACTCGTCGACGGCGCCGGCCGGGGCGGCGGGGACTCCGCCGCGCAGGCGGAGACCGTGAAGTCGGGGCCGCTGTCGGCCGACGAGGTCACCGCCGCCGCCGAGACGTTCCTGACCGCCTGGCAGTCCGGCCAGGTCGCCGAGGCCGCCGCCGCGACCGACGACCCGGTGGCCGCCAAGGCGGCGCTCGCCGCGTATGTGAAGGACGCCCGCGTCCGGAACCTCGCCCTCACCCCGGGCGCCCCCGCCCGGGACTCGGTCACCTTCTCCGTCAAGGGCACGGTGTCGTACGAGCGGACGACGAAGCCGCTGGCGTACGACAGCACGCTGACCGTGGTGCGCCGGGCCGGGGACGGGGAGCCGCGGGTGGCCTGGCGGCCGTCCGTGCTGCACCCGGAACTGCGGGAGGGCGACAAGCTGGTCACCGGCGAGGCGGGCACCCCGCCGGTGAAGGCGCTGGACCGCGACGGCGGCGAGCTGACCACCGAGAAGTACCCCTCGCTCGGGTCCGTGCTGGACGGGCTGCGCGAGAAGTACGGCGAGAAGGCGGGCGGCGAGGCCGGCGTCGAGCTGCGTGTGGTGCGCGGCGAGGAGTCGAAGAAGGCGGAGCTGGCCGACACGACCCTGCTGGAGCTGAGCGAGGGCACGCCGGGCACGGTGAAGACCACGCTGAGCCCGTCCCTGCAGGCGCTCGCCGAGGCCGAGGTGGCGAAGCGGAAGCAGGCGTCGGTGGTGGTGGTGCGGCCGTCGACCGGCGAGATACTCGCGGCGGCGAACTCCTCGCGCGGCTTCAACGTCGCCTTCCAGGGGTCGCTGGCGCCGGGCTCCACGATGAAGGTGGTCACCTCCTCGATGCTGATCGAGAAGGGCCTCGCGTCGATCGACAAGAAGCACCCGTGCCCCAAGTACTTCAGCTACGGCGGCTGGAAGTTCCAGAACCTCGACAAGTTCCAGATCAAGGACGGCACGTTCCGCGCGAGCTTCGCCGCGTCCTGCAACACCGCCTTCATCAGCCAGGCCCCGAAGCTGGAGGACGACGACCTCACCCAGCACGCCCAGGACTACTTCGGGCTGGGCAGGAACGACTGGCAGGTCGGCGTGTCCACGTTCGACGGCGCGGTGCCCGTGCAGTCCAAGGCCCCGATGGCCGCGTCGCTGATAGGCCAGGGCGGGGTGCGGATGAACCCGCTGAACATGGCGTCGGTGTCGGCGACGGTCAAGGCGGGCGTGTTCCACCAGCCGTACCTGGTGTCGCCGGAGGTCGACGGACGTCAGCTGGCGACGGCGCCGCGCACGCTGTCCGCGGACACGCTGGCGCAGTTGCGGGAGCTGATGTCGTACACCGCGACCGCCGGCACCGCCGCGGAGGCGATGGCCGGGGTGGACGGTGAGCGGGGCGCGAAGACGGGCTCGGCCGAGGTGGACGGACAGAAGAAGCCCAACGGCTGGTTCACCGCCTACCGCGGCGACCTGGCGGCGGCCGCGGTCGTCCAGTCCGCCGGCCACGGCGGCTCCACGGCGGGCCCGATCGTGGCGACCCTGCTGAAGGCGGGCGGCTGAGGGACCCGGTACGGCCGTCGCCCGCCCCGGGCGGCACGCCGCGAGGGCGGGGGCGCCCCGCGCCCCGACCCCTCGGCCCGGGGCAGCCGGGCCGGCAGGGCCGCCTCGCCGGGGTGCGGCGGGCATCAGACGCTGTCCGCCCCCGCGGCCGGGCCGCCCGGGCGGATCTCCGGCCGGGCGGTCAGTGCGGGACCGGCTGGGCCGCCGTCACATGCGTGAGGCGGAGGAAGCGGGACAGGGTCTTGGAGTCGAACTCGACCACCGAGTGGCCCTGGCCGGAGTGGAACTCCACCACCGCCTGCACCCGGCCGCACGGCCACACCCGTATGCCGCCGCTGTCGACGGGCGCGGTGAGGCCGTGTTCCAGCAGGTCCCGTTCGACGACCCATTCCAGGGGCCGCGTCCCCGGCAGGGCCACCCGTACATGGCGGGGGTCGGACTCCGGGTCGTACCGCAGCACCACGGGGACGGCCCCGTGACTCTCCAGCAGAGGGCCGTCATCCGTCACGATGTGGACTCGCGCGTACTGCTCGATCACGGACATCGGTGGGCCCCTTACGCTGCGTCGTACGCCCGGCAGGACATACATGCCTTACGAGCCGTTTACCCACCCCCGTCCCCATCGTGCACCCAAATCGGAATCCGCGCTTCCGAGCAGCCTCTCTCACAGATGAGACAGACGGGACGCACGGCGGGACGTAGAACAAGTCACTCGCTCTTGCGAAAGGTTCGCAAGAGGCCACATCATCGAGTCCGTGCACGCACCTGACGGATTCATCGACGTCCCCGTATCCGCCGCCGCCGGCCTCCTCGCCGCCGGCGCGATCGCCGTGAGCCTGCGCGGCGCGCGCCGCGAGCTGGACGACACCGCACGCCCCGGTGCGGGCGCCGGCGCCGAGCGCACCGCCCCGCTGGCCGGGCTGGTGGCGGCGTTCATCTTCGCCGTGCAGATGCTGAACTTCCCGGTGGCGGCCGGCACCAGCGGCCACCTCCTCGGCGGCGCCCTCGCCGCTATCCTCGTCGGCCCGTACACGGGTGTGCTGTGCGTGTCCGTGGTGCTGATGCTCCAGGCCGTGCTGTTCGCCGACGGCGGCCTCACCGCGCTCGGTGTGAACATCACCACCATGGCGATCACCACCACCGTGGTGGCCTACGCGCTGTTCCGCGGCCTGGTGAAGGTGCTGCCGCGGTCCCGCCGCTCGGTGACCGCCGCGTCCTTCGTGGCCGCCCTGGTCTCCGTCCCCGCCTCCGCGGTCGTCTTCACGCTGCTGTACGCGGTGGGCGGCACCACCGACGTGTCGATCGGCAAGGTCGCCACCGCGATGGTGGGCGTGCACGTCCTGATCGGCCTCGGCGAGGCCGCCATCACCGCGCTGACCGTCGGCGCGGTGATCGCCGTCCGCCCGGACCTGGTGCACGGGGCGCGCGGGCTGCGGCAGAGGCTGAAGCTGCGGGTGAACGGCGAACTGGTCGACGCCCCGGAGACCGCGGAGCCCGTCCCGGCCGCCGCGCGCTCCCCGCGCAAGGTCTGGATCGCCGGCCTGGTCACCTCGCTGGTGCTCGCCGGGTTCGTGAGCTTCTACGCCTCGGCGGACCCGGACGGCCTGGAGAAGGTCGCCGCCGACCACGGCATCGACCAGCAGGCCGAGGAGCACGCGGTCGCGGACTCGCCGCTCGCCGACTACGGCGTGAAGGACGTCGACGACGCCCGGCTGTCCGGCGGTCTCGCGGGCGTGATCGGCGTCGGCGTGACGGTCGTCGCGGGCACGGGCGTGTTCTGGGCGGTCCGCCGCCGGCGCACCACCGACGAGCAGGCGGAGGCCCCGTCCCCCGCCGGCACGAGCGTCTGACGTGGGCGCGGGTCACTCCCACCGGCTCTACCGGCACGGCCACTCCCCCGTGCACGCGCTGCCGCCGCACACCAAGCTCGCCGCGGTGCTCGCGTTCGTGATCGTGGTCGTGTCGACGCCGCGCGAGGCGATGTGGGCGTTCGCGGCGTACGCCGTGCTGCTCGCCGCGGTCGCGTACGCGGCGCGCGTGCCGGCCGCCTTCCTGCTGAAGCGGCTGCTGATCGAGGTGCCGTTCGTCGCGTTCGCCGTGCTGCTGCCGTTCGTCGCCGAGGGCGAGCGGGTCGACGTCCTCGGGCTGTCGCTGAGCGTGAACGGCCTGTGGGGCGCCTGGAACGTGCTGGCCAAGGGCACCCTCGGCGTCGCCGCGTCGGTGCTGCTCGCGGCCACCACCGAACTGCGGGAGCTGCTGCACGGCCTCCAGCGGCTCAGGCTGCCGCCGCTGCTGGTGCAGATCGCGTCCTTCATGGTCCGCTACGGCGACGTCATCACCGACGAGATGCGCCGGATGCGGATCGCCCGCGAGTCCCGGGGCTTCGAGGCGCGCGGGATACGGCACTGGGGTGTGCTCGCCAAGTCGGCGGGCGCGCTGTTCATCCGCTCCTACGAACGCGGCGAGCGCGTCCACCTGGCGATGGTGAGCCGCGGCTACACCGGTGTCATGCCGGTGATCGACGAGGTGGCGGCGTCCCGGGCGCAGTGGTCGTACGCCCTGGCCCTCCCCTGCACCGCCCTCGTCGTGTGTCTGCTGGGATGGACCCTGTGAGTACTGCTTCCCTGGAGGTCTCCGGCCTCGCGTTCGCCTACCCCGACGGCCATCAGGCCCTGTTCGGCGTGGACTTCACCATCGGGCGCGGCGAGCGGGTCGCGCTGCTCGGGCCGAACGGCGCCGGCAAGACCACCCTCGTGCTGCACCTCAACGGCATCCTCAGCGGCGGCGCGGGCACGGTGAAGGTGGCCGGGCTCGAGGTCGGCAAGCGGAACATGGCGGAGATCAGGCGCCGGGTCGGCATCGTCTTCCAGGACCCGGACGACCAACTGTTCATGCCGACGGTGCGGGAGGACGTCGCGTTCGGTCCGGCGGCGGCCGGGCTGAAGGGGGCCGAGCTGGAGGCGCGCGTGGACCGGGCGCTGGAGCGGGTCGGCATGGCGGAGTTCAAGGACCGCCCGCCGCACCACCTCTCCTTCGGGCAGCGGCGCCGGGTGGCCGTGGCGACCGTGCTGGCGATGGAGCCGGAGATCCTCGTCCTGGACGAGCCGTCCTCCAACCTCGACCCGGCCTCGCGCCGTGAACTGGCCGACATCCTGCGGTCGTTGGACGTCACGGTCCTGATGGTCACGCACGACCTGCCGTACGCGCTGGAGCTGTGCCCGCGCGCGCTGATCCTCAGCGACGGCGTGATCGCGGCCGACGGCCCGACGGCCGGTCTGCTCGCCGACGACGGCCTGATGCGGGCACACCGCCTGGAGCTGCCGTACGGCTTCGACCCGCGTTCCGTGGCGGCGCCGCCCGGCCGTGGGTGACGGGCGCGCCGCACCCCGGAATCGCAGGCGCGGCGGCGTGGTTGCACCCACTGTCGCAGGCGAGTGGAAGGACGACAGGACGTGGACGTCGAGGTGCGCGGCACGGTGGCCGGCGGCTGGGAACCGGTCCGGGAGGCGTTCGCCCGGAACTTCGAGCGGCTCGGGGAGCGCGGGGCGGCGCTCGCCGTGTACCGGGACGGGCGCCGCGTCGTGGACCTGTGGGCCGGGACGAAGGACGTCGACGGCGCCGCGCCCTGGCAGCGGGACACCGCCCAGGTCGTACGGTCGGCGACGAAGGGCGTCGCGGCCGCCGCGCTGCTGATGCTGTACGAGCGGGGCCTGCTGGACCTGGACGCGCCGGTCGGACGGTACTGGCCGGAGTTCAAGGCGCACGGCAAGGAGGGCACGCTGGTCCGGCACGTCCTCGGGCACCGCGCCGGGCTGCCGGTGCTGGACCGTCCGCTGAGCTTCGCCGAGGCCACCGATCCGGTACGGGCCGCCGAGGCGGTCGCCGCGCAGGCCCCCGTGTGGGAGCCGGGCACGGACCACGGCTATCACGCGCTGACGTACGGCTGGCTGGTGGACGAGCTGGTGCGCCGGGTGACGGGCCGGGGCACCGGCGAGTGGATCGCGTCCGAGATCGCGGCTCCGCTGGGCCTGGACCTGTGGGTGGGCCTCCCGGACTCCGAGGCGCACCGCGTCGGCCGGGCCGGCACAATCGAGGCGCCCGAGCCGTCGGGGGCGCTGCGCGCCCGTCCCAAGCGCTCGGTCACCGCCGCCTACGCCGACCCCGGTTCCCTCACCCGCCGCGCCTTCGCCGCGATCGAGCCGTCCCCGGACCACAACGACCCGGCGTTCCACGCGGCCGCCCTGCCCGCCGCCAACGGCATAGCGACGGCGGACGGGCTGGCCCGCTTCTACGCGTCACTCGTCGGGCCGGTCGACGGGGTGCGTCTGCTCTCCCCGGACACGGTGGAACGCGCCCGCGCCGAGGAGTCGGCGGGCCCCGACCGGGTCCTGGTGGTCGGCACCCGTTTCGGGCTCGGCTACATGCTGCACGGCAGTGCCTCCCCCTTCCTGGCCCCGGGCTCCTTCGGCCACCCCGGCCGCGGCGGCTCCCTCGGCTTCGCCGACCCGGAGTCCGGCGTCGCCTTCGGCTACGTCACGGGCGGTTTCCGCAGGACGGTCACCGCGGACCCCAGGGCCCAGGCGCTGATCCGCGCGGTACGGGAGTGCGTGCCGGCGTCCTGAACACGGTCGCCCTGGACGCGGTCGCCCTGGACGCGGATCGTCCTAGACGTGGATCGGGTGGGAGACGCGGCCGGCCGCCTCGTCGATCTCGCGGTGCGCCTTGTCGAGCATCTGCATGGCGAGTTCGTTCAGGGCCCGGGCGCCGGCGATCTCCTCCCCGACCCGCGGCTGATTGGGGTCGGTGTAGTGCCGGGACGCGTGCCCGTGGCCGCGCACCTCGGACCCGTCGGGCAGCCTGACCATCGCGACCGCGCGGGTGTGCTGGTCGTCCTCCATGAACTCCAGCTCCACGTGCCATCCCACTGCGGTGTGCATCATGACGGATCACCTCCGGATGTCCTCTCGTTCCAGAGTGCGCCTCCCCCCGCCGCCCTGCACCCGGCGGGCGGCACGGGCGACGCGTCGTTCTCCACACCGGCGCCCGAGGCGTCACGCCTCGCGTTCCCGGACGTCCACCAGCGTGGCGCCCGCGTGGGTGATCAGGTCCTTCGGGGGCATCGGGAAGACCGTGTAGGGGGTGCCGGCCGCGGCCCAGACCACGGGGTGGGCGAGGAGGGAGCGGTCGGCGAGGACGCGGGTGCGGGTGCGGTGGCCGAAGGGGGGTACGCCGCCGATGGCGTACCCCGTGGTCTCGCGCACGACGTCGGCCTTCGCACGGGCGACACGCGCCGCGCCCAGTTCCTCGCGGACCCGCTCGAGGTCGACGCGGGACGCGCCGTCCATGAGGACCAGGACCGGCTCGCCGTCGGCGGCGAAGATCAGCGACTTGCAGATCCGGCTGAGCTCGCAGCCGATCGCGGCGGCGGCCTCGGCGGCGGTGCGGGTGGCCTCGGGGAAGCGGCGGACCTGGCCGACCACGTCCCCCAGGCCCCGTTCCCGCAGGGCCTCGGCGAAACGGGGGTGGGCCGCGGAGCCCTCGGTGTCGGTGGCTGAGGTGGTCATGCGCGGCACCGTAACCGGCGGAACCCGGCGCACGCGACCTCGTTCCGTGCGGTGGACGCACACGGGGAAGCCGGTGAGGGCGCCCCGTCCCCACGGAGCCCTCACCGGCTGGTCGTGACCGTCCGGGCGGTCAGGCCCGGACGAGTTCCTTGTCCTCGTCGTCCTTGTCCGCCGCGCGGTCGTGCACGGCGAGGCTCTCGCCCTCGACGTCCACGTTGGGCAGCGCCCGGTCCAGCCACTTCGGCAGCCACCAGGCCTTGGCGCCGAGCAGCGCCAGGACGGCCGGGACGATGGCCATGCGGACCACGAACGCGTCGAAGAGGACGGCGATCGCGAGGCCGAAGCCGATCATCTTGACCATGGAGTCGCTGGACCCGATGAACCCGGAGAACACCGCGATCATGATGATCGCCGCGGCGGTCACCACCCGCGCGCTGTACCGGAATCCGGTGACCACGGCCTGCGCCGGCTTCTCGCCGTGGACGTGGGCCTCGCGGATGCGGGTGACGAGGAAGACCTCGTAGTCCATGGCCAGTCCGAAGACCACGCCGACCATGAAGATCGGCATCATCGACATGATCGGGCCGGTCTCCTCGACGCCCATCAGGCCGGACAGCCAGCCCCACTGGTAGACCGCGACGACCGCACCGAGGGCCGCCAGCACGGAGAGCAGGAAGCCGAGGGCCGCCTTCAGCGGGACCAGGATCGAGCGGAACACCACGATCAGCAGCAGGAACGCGAGCCCGACCACCAGCACCAGGTACGGCACCAGCGCGTCGTTCAGCTTCTGCGAGACGTCGATGTTCATCGCCGTGGCGCCGGTGACGAGGACGTCGGCGCCGGTGCCGTCCTTGATGTCGGCGCCCACGGCCCGGATGTCGTGCACCAGGTCCTCGGTGGCGGCCGACGACGGCTTGGCGTCCGGGATGACGGCGATCGTCGCGGTGTCGCCGGCCTTGTTGGGCGCCGCCGGGGCGACGTTCACGACGTTGTCCAGGGCCTTGATCTCGTCGCCGGCCTGCTGGAAGACGGCCTCCGGGTCGTCGCTGCCCTCGGCGTCGACCACGACCACCAGCGGGCCGTTGAAGCCGGGGCCGAAGCCCTCGGAGAGCAGGTCGTAGGCGCGGCGCTGGGTGGTGGACGTCGGCTGGGAGCCGTCGTCGGGCAGGCCCAGCTCCAGGGAGCCGGCCGGGACCGCGGCGGCGCCCAGGCCGACCACGCCGAGGAGCAGCACGGCCAGCGGACGGCGGACGACGAAGCTCGCCCAGCGGGTGCCCATGTTGGGCCGGTCCGCCTTGTCGTTCTTGGCGCGTCCGCCGCCGAGCAGCTTGCTCTTCTCGCCCGCGGGGCGGACGCGGCGGCCCGCGTAGCCGAGCAGGGCGGGGATGAGGGTGAGGGCGATGAGGACCGCGACGGCGACCGTGCCGGCGGCGGCGATGCCCATCTTCGTCAGCATCGGGATGTTGACGACGGACAGGCCCACCAGGGCGATGACGACGGTCAGGCCGGCGAAGACCACGGCGGATCCCGCGGTGCCCACGGCCCGTCCGGCCGCCTCCTCGCGCTCACGCCCCTCGGCCAGTTCGGCGCGGTAGCGGGAGACCACGAACAGGGCGTAGTCGATGCCGACCGCGAGACCGATCATCGAGGCCAGGATGGAGGTGGTGGAGCCCAGGTCGAGCGTGCTCGCCAGCGCGGTGATGGTGGCGACGCCGATGCCGACGCCGACGATCGCGGTGAGCAGCGGCAGTCCGGCGGCGAGCAGCGAGCCGAGGGTGACGACCAGGACGACCGCGGCGACGCCGATGCCGATGATCTCCGCGGAGCCGGTCTCCGGGACGGCCTGGAGGGCGTCACCGCCGATCTCGACGGTCAGCCCGGAGTCGCGGGCGTCCTCGGCGGCGGCCTTCAGGGCCTCGCGGGACGACTCCTCCAGCTCCATGCCGGGGACCTCGTAGGTCACCGAGGCGTAGGCGACCGAGCCGTCCTGGCTGACGCCGCCGCCCTGGTACGGGTCGGTGACCTGGGTGACCTCGGCGCCCCCGGACAGCTCGTCGACGGTCTCCTGGACCGCCGCCTTGTTGCCGGGGTCGGTCATCTTCTGGCCGTCGGGCGCCTTGAAGACGACGCGGGCGGTGGCTCCGTCGGCGCTGGCGCCGGGGAACCGTTCGTCCAGCAGGTCGAAGGCCTTCTGGGCCTCGGTGCCGGGGATGGAGAAGGAGGAGTTGCCGGCGGCGGGCGCGCCGGCCGCTCCGGCGCCCGCGAGCGCCAGCAGCGCCACCCAGAAGAGGGCGACGACGTGCCGTTTCCGGAAGGAGAACCGGCCGAGTCGGTAGAGGAACGTGGCCACGAGGGCGTACTCCCGGTCAGGTCGTGGATGTTTCAGGGCAGGCGGGATCAGCCCGACGACGCTGGAGCTGCCCCCCATGCCTTTCGGGGCCATGGGGGAGGTGACGTCAGGGAGCGGCTGACTCCGGGGCTGACTGGGGGGTCAGTGGGGTGGGGCGACTCCGAGGGCGGGGAGCACCACGGCGTCGATGTACGACGTGAGGAACGCCTGCGTGGGCGGCCGCTCGTCGATCAGCATCCGTGTGGCGAACGCCCCGACGAGCATGTGCACGATGTAGTCCAGCGCCGGGTTGTCCGCGCGGACCTCGCCCCGTCGGATCGCACGGTCGACGATCCGGCGGAACTCCTCGACCTCCGGCTCCACCAGCAGCTCGCGGAGCGCCTGGCGGAGGTCGTCGTTCTGGTGCACCGCCATGGCGAGGGCCCGCATGAGGGCGACGTTCTCCGCCATGACGCAGTCGTCCTCGCGGCCGATGATGGTGTGCAGGTCGCCCCGCAGGGACCCGGTGTCCACGTCGGCGAGGCCGCCCGGCTTCTGGCTGTGCATCGCCCGGACCACCAGCTCGGCCTTGCCGCCCCACTGGCGGTAGAGCGTGGCCTTGCTGGACCGGGTGCGGGCGGCCACGGCGTCCATGGTGAGGGCGTCGTAACCGACCTCACGGAGCAGGTCGAGCACGGCCCGGTACAGCTCGGCCTCGCGCTCGGGGGTGATCCGGCTGCGACGTGACGTCGCGATGTCACTCATACCGACCACCTTTCCGCTCCGGGTCCCACCGCGTCAAAGAAACGACACGGTTTCGTACAAGAAGAAGGTACCCCGCCCACTAACGAAACGAAACGGTTTCGTTCGTGTTCTGCGTCACGGTTGTCAGTTCCGTGTAAGCGACGGGCACGAGTTGCTGCGGTCCGCCCCCCGGAAAAGCATGGGGAGGGTGACGTATCTGCGGCTGCCGCACCTCCAGGACGACCTGCTGTGCTTCGTGGCGGAGGACGACCTCTGGCTCGCCCCGCTGGACGGACCGGGCCGCGCCTGGCGGCTCACCGCCGACCGCACCAAGCTCGGCCACCCCCGCCTCTCCCCCGACGGCCGGCACATCGCGTACACGAGCTGGCGCAGCCTGGACCCCGAGGTGCACCTGGCGCCGGTGGACGGCGGCCCCGGACGGCGGCTGACGTACTGGGGCAGCTCCGACACCCGGGTCTGCGGCTGGTCCCCGCCCGACGAGCAGGGGCACGCCGCGATCCTCGCCGTCACCTCGCACGGCGAGCCCTTCTCCCACTTCACCTGGGCGTACAAACTCGGCCTCGACGGCAGCCCCGGGCGCAAGCTCCCCTGGGGCCCGGTCTCCGACATCCAGGTCGCCGACCTGGCGGACGAGCGCAAGTCACTGCTGCTCACCGGCACCCCGCCGCACGAACCGGCGTCCTGGAAGCGCTACCGGGGCGGCGCCACCGGCCGGCTGTGGCTGCACGGGCACCGTCTGCTGGAGGGGCTCGACGGGCATCTGCACGCGCCGATGTTCGTCGGCGGCCGGATCGCCTTCCTCTCCGACCACGAAGGCATCGGCAACCTCTACTCCTGCGCCCACGACGGCACCGACCTGCGCCGCCACACCGACCACGACGCCTTCTACGCCCGTCACGCCTCCACCGACGGCGCCCGCGTCGTCTACCAGTGCGCGGGCGACCTCTGGATCGTGGACGACCTGGCGCCCGACGCGGAGCCGCGCAGGCTCGACGTGCGGCTGAGCGGTCCGCGCTCCGGCCGGCGCCCGTACCAGGTGCCCGCCGCTCAGCACCTGGACGGCCTGTCCGTCGACGAGACCGGCCGGGCCAGCGCGGTCGTGGTACGCGGCAGCCTGTACTGGCTCACCCACCGCGACGGTCCCGCCCGCACCCTGACCGACACCCCGGGCGTACGGGTGCGGCTGCCGGAGATGCTCGGCGCGGGCGGCCAGGTCGCGTACGTCACGGACGCCGAGGGCGAGGACGCCGTGGAGATCGCCTCGCTGCCCCGGGCGACCGGACCCCGCGCCCACCGGAGGCTGGCCGCCGGGAAGCTGGGCCGGGTGCTGGAGATGGTCGCCGACCCCGAGGGGCAGCGTCTCGCGGTCGCCGCCCACGACGGGCGGCTGCTCCTGGTGGACACCGACGAGGCGACGGACGGGACGGCGGAGGAGGTCACCGAGCTGATCCACTCCGGCAACGGCCCGGTGCGCGACCTCGCCTTCTCCCCCGACGGCGCCTGGCTGGCCTGGTCCCATCCGGTGATCGGCCGGTCGCTGCGGCAGATCAAACTCGCCCGGATCAAGGACCGGCTGGTCCTGGACGTCACAAGCGGTCGCTTCGAGGACGAGAACCCGGTCTTCACCCGGGACGGCCGCTATCTGGCGTTCCTGTCCTGGCGCGGCTTCGACCCGGTGTACGACGTGCACACCGGCGACCTGTCCTTCCCGCTGGGCTGCCGCCCGTACCTGGTGCCGCTGTCGTCGGCGACGCCCTCGCCGTTCGCGCTCAACCCGGAGGGGCGGCCCGCCGCCGGAGGTCTCGACCCGCTGGACGAGGAGGGCGAGGAGGGCGGCACGGTGACCGTGGAGGCGGAGGGCCTGGAGAGCAGGGTGACGCCCTTCCCGGTGGCCGCCTCCAAGTACTCGGGCCTGTACCCGGTCGCGGGCTGCGGTCTTGTGTGGCTGCGCTGGCCGATCTCGGGCGCGCTCGGCGAGACGTTCGCCAACCCCGACGACACCACCGGCCGGCCCACCCTGGAGCACTTCGACGTCCCCAAGGCCAAGAAGTCCGAACTCGTCACCCACCTCGACTTCTTCGCGGTCAGCGGCGACGGCGCCCGGCTGGTGGTGGTCGACGAGGGCGAGCTGCGCGCGGCGCCCGCCACCGAGCCGGGCGACGGCGACTCCACGGTGTGGATCGACCTGCGCCGCGTCAAGCACGAGGCGGACCCGGCGGCCGAGTGGCGCCAGGCGTACGCGGAGGCCGGGCGGCTGATCCGCGCCTACTTCTGGGAGCCGGACATGTGCGGCATCGACTGGGACGGCGTGCTGGAGCAGTACCGCCCGCTGGTCGAACGGGTCGCCTCCCCCGACGAGTTCGCCGACCTGCTGCGCGAGGTCCTCGGCGAACTGGGCACCTCGCACGCCTACGTCACCGCCGCCCGCCGCAACGAGGGGCCCCCGCACTACCAGCGCCGCCAGGGCCTGCTCGGCGCCAACCTGGTGCACCGGGAGGCGGGCTGGACGGTGAAGCGGATCCTTCCCGGCGACTCCTCCGACTCCCGCGCCCGCTCCCCGCTGGCCGGCGCGGGCGTCCGGGAGGGCGCGGTCCTCACCCATGTCGACGGCCGCCCGGTGGACCCCGTCGCCGGACCGTACCCGCTGCTCGCGGCGGCGGGCGGCACTACGGTCGAACTGACCTTCATGCCGGACGGCGAGGGCCCGCCCCGGCGGGTCGCGGTCGTCCCGCTGATCGACGAGACGCCCCTGCGCTACCAGGACTGGGTGGCCAAACGCCGTGCCGTCGTGCGGGAGTTGAGCGGAGGACGCTGCGGGTATCTGCACATCCCCGACATGGGCGGCTCCGGCTGGGCGCAGTTCAACCGGGACGTGCGGATGGAGATGTCCCGGCCCGCGCTCATCGTGGACGTGCGCGGCAACGCGGGCGGGCACATCAGCGAGCTCGTGGTGGAGAAGCTGACCCGCACCATCATCGGCTGGGACCTCACCCGGGACGCCCAGCCCGTGTCGTACGCCTCCAACGCGCCACGCGGGCCCGTGGTGGCGCTGGCCGACGAGGCGACCAGCTCCGACGGCGACATGATCACCGCCGCGTTCAAACTGCTCGAGCTCGGCCCGGTGGTGGGGCAGCGCACCTGGGGCGGGGTGGTCGGCATGACCGGCCGGCACCGGCTCGGGGACGGCACGGTGATCACGGTGCCGATGAACGCGGCCTGGTTCGACGCGTACGGCTGGTCCGTGGAGAACCGGGGCGTCGACCCCGACCTGGAGGCGCTGCGCACCCCGCTGGACTGGGCCGAGGGCCGGCACGCGGTCCTGGACGACGCCGTGCGGCTCGCCCTGGACCTGCTGGAGGCCGAACCGCCCGCCTCGCCCCCGGGATACGCCGACGTGCCCGACCGGTCGCGTCCCACGCTGCCGCCGCGGAGCCGCTGAGGACGTGAGAAAGGGGTGCCCCCTTCGCCAGGGGCACCCCTTCCTACGGCACGTCACTGCCCGGGTGGTTCGACGTCAGACCTCGTGGTCCTGGTCGAAGCGCTCCTCGGACTCGCGGCGACGCTGCGGGTCCGTCTCGTCGTCCCGACGGCGGCCGCGGTTCTGCAGCTGCTCCTTGCCCTGCTGGGCGCGCTGCTTGGCCTGCTGCTGGAACTGGCCGGCCTTCTCCTGCATCTGGTCCTTCATACCCATGTGGGTTCACTCCCGTTGTGGGGTGGGGGAACTTGCCCCATCAGATTCACACGGGCGGTGACCCTGCGCATGTCGATCAGTCACGCACCGTAGCGCGGTGCTGTTCGTCGGCGGTGCCGCCCGCTCCGACCAGCCCGATGCGCAGCCCGTCGAGCCGGCCCGCGAACCGCTTCATCTCCCGTTGCCCCACGGTGCCGATGAGGGCGGGGAGGTAGCCGCGGATGCCCTGCATGCCGCGCAGCCACGCCTGCCCGTAGACGTGCGCGGAGCGCCGCTCGATGCCGGCGACGAGGCGGTCCACGGCGGGTCCGAGCGGGTAGGTCCTGTTGGCCGGCCAGGGCAGCCGCTGCCTCAACTCCCGCATGACGTCGTCCTGGTCGGCGCCGCGCACCATGTCGGTGTCGGTCCACGACAGATAGCCGACGCCCACCTTCACGCCCTGGTGGCCGACTTCGGCGCGCAGCGCGTGCGCGTACGCCTCCACACCGGACTTGGAGGCGCAGTACGCCGTCATCATCGGCGCGGGGGTGATCGCGGCGAGCGACGCTATCTGGAGCAGATAGCCGCGGCTCTCGGTGAGCAGCGGCAGGAACGCCCGCGCGGTGACGGCCGATCCGACGAGGTTGACCTCGATCACCCGCCGCCAGGCCTCCGGGTCGGACTCGGTGAACGGGCCGCCCGTCGCCACACCGGCGTTGGCGACCACGATGTCCACCCGGCCGAACCGCTCCCGCACCTCCGCGGCGACCCGGGTCATCGCCTCGTGGTCGGTGACGTCCGCGTACCAGTGGTCGCTGTCGCCGTGCAGCCGCGCGGAGACGTCCTTCAGCGCGTCCGGTTCGAGACCGACCAGCGCCACCTTCACTCCGCGCGCGGAGAGTTTGCGGGCGAGCAGCTCCCCGACCCCGCGCGCCGCGCCGGTGACGACGGCGACCTTTCCTTCGAGACTGACCCTGCTCATGCGCTCTCCTCGGCGGGTACGGGGGGCTGTGGGGCACTCACGTGGGCGGTGACGAGGTCCCGGATCCGCGCGGTGACCAGGCCGGGCGCCTCGACGGGGGTCATGTGGCCGACGCCGGGCAGTTCGGTGAGGCCGCGGCAGTCGGGCAGCGCGGCGGCGAGCGCGCGGGCGTGCACGGGCGGGGTGAGCCGGTCGGCGGTGCCGACGACGACCTCCGCGGGCACGGTCAACTCGCGTACGGCGGCGTCGAGATCGAGGCCGGCGAGGACGTGGGACCAGGCGTGGCGCACGGCGCGGGGGCAGGCGTGCACGATGCGGGCGCAGGCCTCCACCATGTCGGGCGCCGAGGCGGGGCCCATGGTCGCGTACTTGAGGATGCGGCGGGCGGCCGGGGTGACCGGGCCGAGCGGGGCGCGGCTGGCGATGATCCGCCCGGTGATCCAGGTCCGGACCCGGCCCGGCCGCAGCGGCAGCACCGTGGACTCGGGGACGAGCCGCGCACTGCCCGTGCTGCACAGCAGGACGGCGGCGGCGTGTTCGCGGAACGCGGGCCGTCCGGCGGCGGCCATCATCGTCATGCCGCCCATGGAGTGCCCGGCGATCACGGCGCGTTCGCCGGGGGCGAGGGTGGCGGTGAGGACGGCCTCGAGGTCGTCGGCGAGCGCGTCCGTGCTGCACGCGGGGCTCGCCGGGGTGCGTCCGTGGCCGCGCTGGTCGTAGGCGATCACCCGGTGGTCGGCGGCGAGTTCGCGGATCTGCGCGGCCCAGAAGGCGGTCGAGCAGGTCCAGCCGTGCGCGAGGACGACGGCGGGCGCGCCCTCCGGTCCGTGCACCTCGACGTGGACCGGGGCGCCGTCGGCGGACGTGGCGGTCAGTACGCGCACCGGGGCGGGCGGGGCGTAGCGCCCGGTGGTGACGGGGGACGGGCGGCTCACGCGGCCACCTCCGCGTTCTCCGCGCCGGCCTCGGGCCGCGTCCCGGTGGCGCGCAGCACGGCGTACTCGGCGAGGTCGACGCGGCGGGTGGCGCGCCGGAACTCGGCTGTCGTACCGGGCCAGATGGTGGTGTTGCGGCCACTGGCGTCGAGGTACCAGCTGGTGCAGCCGCCGGTGTTCCACACCGTGCGCTTCATCCGCTCCTGCACCCGGTGGTTCCAGGCGCGGACCGCGCTGGGGCGGGCGTCGAGGGCGACCCGGCCCCCGAGGACGTCGAGCTGGCGCAGGTAGTCGGCCATGTAGTTCAGCTGGGACTCGATCATCAGGATCATCGAGGAGTTCCCGAGACCGGTGTTGGGGCCGATGATCGTCATCCAGTTGGGGAAGCCGGCCGCGGAGGCGCCGCGCAGCGCCTGCATGCCGCCCGACCAGGTCTCGGCGAGCGTGGTGCCCTCGGGGCCGACGACCCGCTCGGCGATCGGCATGTCGGTGACGTGGAAGCCGGTGGAGAAGACGATCGCGTCGACCTCGGCCTCGGTGCCGTCGGCGGCGACCAGGGTCGAGCCGCGCACCTCGGTCAGCCCGCTCGCGACGACGTCCACGTTGGGCTGCGCGAGGGCCGGGTAGTACGTGCTGGACAGCAGGATCCGCTTGCAGCCGATGCGGTAGTCGGGCGTGAGCTTGGCGCGCAGCGCCGGGTCCTTGATCGCCCGCGCCATGTTCCGCCTGGCGAGCTGCTCGACGAAGCCCAGCTCGCCCGGGTGCTTGGTGAACGCCTGGACCTGGAGCTCGCGGATGCCCCACAGCACCCCGCGGCGCAGCTTGGTGGTGAACGGCAGCGCCCGGTGCACGGCGCGCTCGGCGGCGCCGATGGGCCGGTCCATGCGGGGCAGCACCCAGGCGGGGGTGCGCTGGAACAGGGTGAGCTTCTCCACCTGCGGCTGGATCGACGGGACGATCTGGATCGCGGAGGCGCCGGTGCCGATCACGGCGACGCGCTTGCCGCGCAGGTCGTAGTCGTGGTCCCAGCGGGCGGAGTGGAACACCTTGCCGGGGAAGGCGTCGAGGCCGGGCACGTCCGGCAGCTTGGGCTCGGACAGCGGCCCGGTGGCGGAGACGACGACGTCCGCGCTCCAGTTCCCGCCGGTGGTCTCGATGTCCCAGCGCAGCCGCTCGGCGTCCCAGGTCATCCGCTTCACCTCGGCGTTGAAGCGGAGGTGCGGGCGCAGCCCGAAGGTGTCGGTGACGTGCTCCAGGTAGGCGCGGATGTGCTCCTGGCCGGAGAAGGAGCGCGGCCAGTCGGGGTTGGGCGCGAAGGAGAAGGAGTACAGGTGCGAGGGCACGTCGCAGGCGCACCCGGGGTAGCTGTTGTCGCGCCAGGTGCCGCCGACGCCGCCGGCCCGCTCCAGGACGACGAAGTCCGTGATCCCCTCGCGTCGCAGCCGTACGGCGGCCCCGAGTCCGCCGAATCCCGACCCGATCACCGCGACCCGTACATGCTCGTGCTCGGCCATCCCAAAGCCTCCGCGCATCGCTCAGAACCATGCCAGTGAACACTGGCGCAATGGGGAGCGTAGAGCAGTGCCGTACTCATGGGTAGGGGGCGTGCGAGGAAAGTTACCGCCGGTACGACCTAGGCTTCAGGCGTGGCAGACGACAGCGGCACCCCCACGGAACGGCGCGAGTACCGCACGGAGGAGCTGGCGCGGCTCGCCGGCATCACCGTGCGCACCCTCCGCTTCTACCGCGAACGCAAACTGCTCCCGCCACCGCGCCGCGAGGGCCGCATCGCCTGGTACGACGACCACCACCTGGCCCGGCTGCGCACCATCACGGCGCTGCTGGAGCGCGGCCACACCCTGAACGGCATAGCCGAGCTGGCCGAGGCCTTCGACCACGGCCGCGGCGTCGGCGACCTGCTCGGCATGGAGGTCCCCACCGAGGAGACCCCGGTCCGCCTCACCCCCGAGGAGCTCGCCGACCACTTCGCCGGCGAGGTCACCCCCGAGAACCTGGCCGCCGCCCTGGACCTCGGCTACCTCGGCGTCGACGGCGAGGAGATCGTCCACATCAGCCGCCGCCTGCTGGAGGTGTCGTCCGCGCTGGTCCGCGAGGGCATCCCGCTCGGCGAGGTGCTCCGCACCGGCGCGGAGGTCCGCACCCACGCCGACACCCTCGCCGACCTCTTCGCCGGCCTCATCCTCCGCCACGCCCCCGAGGAAACCCTCCACCGCCTGCGCCCCCTGGCCCGCAGCGTGGTGGACGCGGAACTGTCCCTGGCGCTGGACCGGAGACTGCGGAAGCGGGACTGAGCTCGGGCCTACCCGTAGACGACCGTCACCGGCGCGTGGTCCGACCAGCGTTCGGCGTGCGTCGCCGCCCGCTCCACGTACGCCTTCACGGCGCGGCCCGCGAGCCCCGGGGTCGTCATCTGGTAGTCGATGCGCCATCCCGTGTCATTGTCAAAGGCCCGCCCCCGGTACGACCACCACGAGTACGGGCCGTCCACGTCCGGGTGCAGGGCGCGCACCACGTCGACGTAGCCGCCGTCGGCCGGGTCGAGGACCCGGGAGAGCCACTCCCGCTCCTCGGGCAGGAAGCCGGAGTTCTTGGTGTTGCCGCGCCAGTTCTTCAGGTCGGCCTTCTCGTGCGCGATGTTCCAGTCGCCGCAGACCACGACCTCGCGCCCGTCGGCGGCGGCCTTCTCCCGCAGCTCCTTGAGGTACGCGAGGAACTCGTCCATGAAGCGGACCTTCTCGTCCTGGCGCTCCGTGCCGACCTCGCCGGACGGCAGGTACAGGGAGGCGACGGTCACACCGGGCAGATCCGCCTCGACGTACCGTCCGCTGCCGTCGAACTCCGCCGAGCCGAAGCCGATCCGCACGCGCTCGGGCTCGCGCCGGGTGTACAGCGAGACGCCCGCGCGCCCCTTGGCGGCGGCCGGCGCGTGCACCACGTGCCACCCCTCGGGCTCCCGCACCGTCTCGGGGAGCTGCGCCGCCTCGGCCCGCACCTCCTGGAGGCACAGCACATCGGCGGAGGTCCCGGCGAGCCACTCCACGAAGCCCTTCTTCGCGGCGGCGCGGAGTCCATTGACGTTGACAGAGGTCACGGTGAGCACCAGGGCACGATACGACACGCGCAGGTCCGGGCATGTTTTACGGTGTTCGTCATGGAAATCCGCCCGGTCCCCTACGACCATCCCGACGCCGTGAAGCTGGACGCAGCCGTCCAGGCCGAGTACGACATCCGCTACGGCGACGGCGGCGACGCCACCCCCATGGACCCCGCGGACTTCCGGCCCCCCAACGGCATCTACCTGATCGCCTACGACGAGCTCGGCGTCCCGGTCGCCTCCGGCGGCTGGCGCGTCCAGGACGCCAACGGGGAGGGCAACCAGGACGGCGACGCGGAGCTGAAGCGCATGTACGTCGTCGAGGAGATGCGCGGCCGGGGCCTCGCCCGCCGCATCCTCGCCGCCCTGGAGGACGACGCCCGCGCCGCCGGCCGCGTCCGCATGGTCCTGGAGACCGGCACCAAGCAGCCGGAGGCCATCGCCCTCTACGCCTCCAGCGGTTACGAGCCCTGCGAGAAGTTCGGTTACTACCGCTTCCACGAGGAGAGCCTCTGCTACGCGAAGAAGCTGTAGGGCGCCTTCGGGCCAGGTGTGCCGGTGGTACGCCTTGTTGGCGATCCGCCGGCCCGCGTCGGTGCGGTACTCGTCCAGGGACCAGGAGCCGAACCTTCCGTCCCGCAGCCCCTCGACGGCGATGTCCGCCGCGGGGCGGCCGACGCGTCCGCGAGCAGCGCCATGCTGGCCCTGGTCGCCACGGGCCACGCGGTCGCCCTGGTCCCGGGCGTCCTGGCGCGCGCCCTGTGCCCCGACGTCACACCGGTCCCCCTGGTGGACCCCCCGACCCGGGGCATCCACGCGATCGCCCCTCGCCGCGACCCGCATCCCCTGACCGCACCACTCCTGGACGATCTGACACGGGTCTTCGCGGCGTCCGGGCGGCGGGGCTGATCCGCGCGCCCGACGGCGGGCCCGGCCTGACGCGCCCTCATGTGGGGCCGCTCACGCCTGCCGGTCCGTGGCCCACGTACGCTCTCGAAGCCCCGACATGCCGAAGCCCCGACCGGGTGAACCCGGCCGGGGCTTCGTTGCGTGGACCTGAGGGGATTTGAACCCCTGGCCCCCTCGATGCGAACGAGGTGCGCTACCGGACTGCGCCACAGGCCCTTGCAACGAGTGAAACTTTAGCATCCCGATCGGGGTGCTCAAAAATCCGTTGGCCGGGCGTTACTCGTTCGCGGCCTTGGGACGGTCGCCGTCCTCGTACTGGTCGAAGAGCGGGGTGCGTCCGCGCTCGCGGGAGCGGCGGGCGGAGGCGGCGCGGCGGGCGTCGGTGCGGCCGTCGCCGGGGTCACGGTCGTCGGCCGCCGGAGGCTCCGGTTCCTCGGCCGCCGCCCGCGCCTTGTCGGCCGGTACGGCGCTGGAGCGGGCCGAGCTCCAGGTGTCCGGGGCGCCGAGGTCGACGTCGCCGGAGGCGCGCGGGGCGACCGGGGCCGTCACGTACGTGGGCAGCGGGACGGGGACCGGGTCCCAGCTGTCGCCGCCCTGACAGGGCCGCCGGCTGCGCTCGCGCTGCTGGTCGACCCACTCGGCGTGGTCGGTCTGCTCGACCAGCGCGCGCCGGTCCGCGGCGAGCGCGGACAGACCCGGGTCGGTGTCGGCGCCCGCTTCCGGGCCCTCCGGTTCGTCCGGGTCGGCCTCGTCGGCGACGGGGCGGCGACGGGGCCGCCGCTCGCGCAGCCGCTGGGCCGCGGCCTCGGCCTGGCGGCGGTCCATCTGGTAGGCGAACCGGCGGCGCTCCTGGGAGCGCAGGTAGGCGATGTAGGCGCTGAGCAGCACGGCGGGCACGCCGGGCGCCCAGAGGAACGCCAACCCGCCGACGGCGGCGACGACCGCGCCGAGCGTGAAGGCGAGGAAGAGCATCGTGATGGTGCGCCGGCGGCGCGCGAGCGCCTTCGAGCGCCGGGCGCGCTCGGCGGCGGCCCGCGCGGTGCGGTCCCGGCGGACGGCGTCCGGGGAGCGGCGCGCGGCGGGGACACGTCCCTGGGCGGCCGGCTCGTCTCGCGTGGACGCCGGTTCGCCGCGCGGGGCGGGCGCCTCGGGCGCGTGCGGTGTGCCGCGTTCCTGCGGGGCCCGCCCGCCGTGGCCGGGTTCCGGGTGCTCGTCCGGGAGGGGCGGTACGGGCGCCTGGGTCTGCGGACGGGTCTGGGACACGGCGAAGGCCCGGACGTCCACCGAGTCGGTGATCGCATCCGGGTCGTGGACGCCCTGCTCCCCCTCGTCGGCGGAGCGCGCCCGCAGGTCCTTGGCGTACCGGCGCTCCATGCCCGCCCGTCCGGACAGCAGTCGGATGGCGGTGCTGAAGCGTTCCGTCGGACGTGCCTCGTTCAGCTCGTCCTGCCTACGGAGCCACATCGGCACCAAGTAGGCGGCCCAGGCCCCGACGATGACTGCGTAGATGAGGCCGCTGCTGCTCACGCCTCACACCGTAGAGGGGTTTGCACGGGGCCATAGGCCAATTGGGCCGGTGTGTCGCACGATCTGGCTGATATTTCGAACTTTTCTTGTGATGGATGCGATCAGACAGTCGCCGGATCCCGGTAATTGCCGGTTCCGAGTCGGTCACCCGGTGTCGCAATTCGAACGTATATTCAATTACCGGGACCGTGCGGGATTCCGCGGTCGCGCTGTTCGCGTCCGGGCAGCTCACGGGACCGCTCCTGCGCGCGGGTACGGCGCCAGCGGGCGAGGAGACCGTCGGGGACCTCTTCCGCGGTGAGCGCGAACACGAGGTGGTCGCGCCACGCGCCGTCGATGTGGAGATAGCGCGGACGCAGCCCTTCCGCGCGGAATCCGAGTTTCTCCACGACCCTGCGGCTCGGCCCGTTCTCGGGGCGAATGCAGACCTCGATGCGGTGCAGTCCGACGGTGCGGAAACAGTGGTCGACGGCCATCGCCACGGACGTCGGCACCACGCCCCGTCCGGCGACGGCCTCGTCCACCCAGTAGCCGATGTGCCCCGAGCACATGGAGCCCCAGGTGATCCCGGCGACCGTCAACTGCCCGACCAGGCGCCCCTGGTACTCGATGACGAACGGCAGCATGCGGCCCGCGCCGGCCTCGGAGCGCAGGTGGCGCACCATCTGCCGGTAGGTGGGGCGGTGGGTGACGGGGCCGCTGGGCGTGGGCGGCGGGATGGTCGCCTCCCAGGGCCGCAGCCAGTCGCGGTTGCGGCGGTTCACCTCGCGCCAGGCCTTCTGGTCGCGCAGCTTTATCGGCCGGAGGACGATGTCGCCGTCCACCAGCTCCACGGGCCAGTACGGGGTGTTCAGCGCGCGCCCCCGTCGTCGTCGGCCGGCCGGGGGTGGTCCCCGCCGCGCAGCTGGTCCACCGCGTGCCTCAGCAGCGGCTCCAGGACGGCGAGGCCGTCCTTCACCCCGCCGCTGGAGCCGGGGAGGTTGACGATCAGCGTGGTGCCCGCGACGCCGGCGAGGCCGCGGGAGAGGGCGGCGGTGGGCACCTTGTCCCGGCCGTACGCGCGGATGGCCTCCGCGATGCCGGGGACCTCGCGGTCGATCACCCGGCGGGTGGCCTCGGGGGTGCGGTCGGTGGGCGAGATGCCGGTGCCGCCGGTGGTGACGACGACGTCGTACCCGGCGTCGACGGCGGCGCGCAGGGCGGCCTCCACGGGGTCGCCGTCGGGGACGACCCGGGGGCCGTCGACGGCGAAGCCGAACCGCTTCAGGCCGTCGGCGATCAGCGGGCCGCCCGTGTCCTGGTAGACGCCGGCGGCGGCCCGGTTGGAGGCCGTGACGACGAGGGCCCGGTACGGGGCCGCGGGGGGCGTCATGACCGGCTCCAGTCGCCCGACTTGCCGCCCGTCTTCTCCTCCACCCGCACGTCCGTGATGACCGCCTCCTTGTCGACCGCCTTGACCATGTCGATCACGGTGAGCGCGGCCACGGACACCGCGGTGAGGGCTTCCATCTCGACGCCCGTGCGGTCCGTCGTCCGTACGGTCGCCGCGATCTCCACGGCGTCGTCCGCGACCGACAGGTCCAGTTTCACACCGGACAGCGCCAGCGGGTGACACAGCGGGACGAGGTCGGGGGTGCGTTTGGCGCCCATGATGCCCGCGATGCGCGCGGTGGCGAGCGCGTCGCCCTTGGGCACGCCCTCGCCGCGCAGCAGCTCGATCACCCGGGGCGCGACGAGCACGCGGCCGGTGGCGCGTGCGGTGCGCGCGGTGACGTCCTTGCCGGACACGTCGACCATGCGGGCGGCGCCCGCCTCGTCGATGTGGGTCAGACGGGACTGGTCGTCGGTGGGTCCGGGGGTGTCCCCCCGGGAAGGCACGGTCATGATGGTGTGGCGCTCCCGGTCCTGGCCCGGCGCGGTGCGGGGCGCGGGCCTGCTGTGCGCGACACGGTACCGCCAAAGGGCTGGCTCAGCCGAGCAGGACCACCTCGACCTCGGTGCCCGGCGCCACGTCCTCGACGTCCTCGGGGACCACGATGAGCGCGTCGGCCCGGGCGAGGGCGGCGACCAGATGCGATCCGGCGCCGCCGACGGGCGTGACGACGCCGTCGGCGTACCGGCCGCGCAGGAACTGGCGGCGGCCCTTCGGCGAGGTCAGTGCCTTCTCCGCCCTCAGCTCGGCGCGGACCCGCGGCCGGTGGACGTCCTCGAGCCCCATCAGGGCGCGGATGGCGGGGCGGACGAACAGCTCGAAGGAGACGTAGGAGGAGACCGGGTTGCCGGGGAGGGCGAGCAGCGGGGTGTGGTCGGGGCCGATGGAGCCGAAGCCCTGCGGCTTGCCCGGCTGCATGGCGAGCCTGCGGAACTCCACGCCGCTGCCGGGCTCGTCCTCGTCGCCCGCGTGCGACAGCGCCTCCTTGACGACGTCGTACGCCCCGACGCTGACGCCGCCGGAGGTGACCATGAGGTCGGCGCGGACGAGCTGGTCCTCGATGGTGTCGCGGAGGGTCTCGGCGTCGTCGGCGACGGCGCCGACGCGGTAGGCGATGGCGCCGGCGTCGCGGGCGGCGGCGGTGAGGGCGAAGCTGTTGGAGTCGTAGATCTGGCCGGGGCCCAGCGGCTCGTCGGGCTGGACGAGTTCGCTGCCGGTGGAGAGGACCACCACGCGCGGGCGCGGGCGCACCCGGACCGTGCCGCGGCCGACGGCGGCGAGGAGGGAGATCTGCGGCGGGCCGAGGACGGTGCCGGCCTCCAGGACGCGGTCGCCGGCCCGGACGTCGCTGCCCTGGGCGCGGACGTGCGCGCGGGCGGGCGCGGGGCGGTGGACGCCGACCTGTCCGGTGGCGCCCTCGGGGGCGAGGCTGCGGGCGCGCATCCCGGCGGCGCGGCCCTCGCCGAGCCCGCCGTCGGTCCACTCGACGGGGACGACGGTCTCCGCGCCGGGCGGGAGCGGGGCGCCGGTCATGATGCGGGCGGCCTGCCCGGGGCCGACGTGCGGGAGGTCGGCCGCGCCGGCCGCGACGTCGCCGACGACCTCGAGGGAGGCCGGGTACTCCTCGCTCGCGCCCGCGACGTCGGCGACCCGCACCGCGTAGCCGTCCATCGAGCTGTTGTCGAAGGGGGGCAGGGACACCGGGACCGTGACGTCCTCGACGAGGACGCAGCCCTGTGCGTCGAGGAGGTTCAGCTCGATGGGGTCGAGCGGGCGGACGGTCGCGAGGATGTCGTCCAGGTGCTCGTCCACCGACCAGAGTCGGTCCGGTTCTGCGGTGCGGGGCGCGGCGCTGCTCAACGTTGCTGCATCTCCTCGGTGACGAATCGCTGGAGCCAGGTCCGGAAGTCCGGTCCCAGGTCCTCACGTTCGCACGCGAGCCTGACAATGGCACGCAGGTAGTCGCCGCGGTCTCCGGTGTCATAGCGGCGGCCCTGGAAGATGACGCCGTGCACCGGTCCGCCGAGCGTGGCGTCGGCGGCGAGCTGCTGGAGGGCGTCGGTCAGCTGGATCTCGCCGCCGCGGCCGGGCTCGGTCTTGCTCAGCACGTCGAAGACGGCCGGGTCGAGGACGTAGCGGCCGATGATGGCGTAGTGGGAGGGCGCCTCCTCGCGGGAGGGCTTCTCGACCAGGCCGCTGAGCCGGACGACGTCGGCGTCCTCGGTGGCCTCGACGGCGGCGGATCCGTAGAGGTGGATCTGCTCGGGGGCCACCTCCATCAGCGCGACGACGCTGCCGCCGTGCTCCTGCTGGACCTCGATCATGCGCTGGAGCAGCGGGTCGCGCGGGTCGATCAGGTCGTCGCCGAGGAGGACGGCGAAGGGCTCGTCGCCGACGTGCGGGGCGGCGCACAGCACGGCGTGTCCGAGGCCCTTCGGGTCGCCCTGGCGGACGTAGTGCATGGTGGCGAGGTCGCTGGATTCCTGGACCTTGGCGAGACGCTCGCCGTCGCCCTTCTTCTCGAGCGCGGACTCGAGTTCGTAGTTGCGGTCGAAGTGGTCCTCGAGGGGGCGCTTGTTGCGGCCCGTCACCATGAGGACGTCGTCGAGGCCGGCGGCGACGGCCTCTTCGACCACGTACTGGATCGCCGGCTTGTCGACCACCGGCAGCATCTCCTTGGGCGTGGCCTTGGTGGCCGGCAGGAACCGGGTGCCGAGGCCGGCGGCGGGGATGACAGCCTTGCTGATCCGCGGGTGTGACTGAGACATGGGCGACACCCTAGCCGGTGCCTTTGTGCTGAATCTGTGACTCCGCTGAAAAAATGCCCATATGAGCATATTAAGACAGTACGGGAATCGACTTGAGACAGAACCAGGGTCAGCCCGAACCTGACAAGCGCAGGCGACGGCGTGAAGTCCTCGAAGTGAGGAACGGATTGACGGCCGATGACGTTCAGGGGCACGCCGACGCCCTGGCCCGCCGGGCGCTCGCGCTGCCCGAGCTGGCCGGGGCGCGCACGGTGGCCGCGTACGTCTCCGTGGGGAGCGAACCGGGCACCCTGGCGCTGCTGGACGCGCTGCGCGCGCGGGGCGTGCGGGTGCTGCTGCCCGCGCTGCTGCCGGACAACGACCTGGCGTGGGGCGTGTACCGGGGGCCGGAGTCTCTGCTGCCCGCACAGCACGGCGGCGGGCGGATGACCTTGCTGGAGCCCGTCGGGGAGCGGCTGGGTCCCGGCGCCGTGACGGAGGCGGACGCCGTGCTGCTGCCCGGTCTCTCGGTGGACGCCCGCGGGATGCGGCTGGGCCGCGGCGGCGGCTCCTACGACCGCGTCCTCGCTCGCCTGGAGCGGGCCCGCGTGCGTCCGGCGCTGGTGGTGCTGCTGTACGACTGGGAGGTCGTGGAGCGGGTGCCGGAGGAGCCGCACGACCGGCCGGTGGACGCGGTGGTGACCCCGTCCGGGGTGCGGCGGTTCGGCCGTCCCGCCCCGGAGGCCTGAGAAACGCGGACCGGCCTCCACGCGCGCGTGGAGGCCGGCCGTCGTGTCCGCGGGGTGCGGCGGCGGGTCAGGGCTTGAGCACCAGGGTGTCGGTGGTGGAGTCCTCGACCGCCTTCTCCGAGTAGGCCCACTCCAGCAGTTCGCCCTCGGCCCACTTGTCCGTCTGGTCGACGTAGTGGGCGTTGTAGGCGTGGCCGGAGGCGCCGGTGAGGTTGATCCAGCGGGACTTGTCGAGGTCGTCGAGGTTGACCACCATCCGCATGGACGGCACCCACACCACCCCGTAGCCGCCGGAGGCGTTCCAGCCGGTGGCGTTGACGGTGGCCTCGCCGCCGCCGAGCTTCCACGGGCCGCGGTTGAGCACGTACTTCACGAAGCCGGGCCCGTCGCTGCCGAGCGTCTGGTTGTCCAGGAACAGGCGGTGCAGCCGGCCCCAGCTCCAGCTGTCGATGTCCTTGCCGAGCTTGGCGGTCAGCTCCCAGCGGGCGTCGATCAGGGCCCGCTTGAACAGCTCGTCACGGTTCTCGGCGCCCGGCCGGGTGCCGCGCTTCGGCGTGGTCCACCACTCGCTGTCCTCGTCGGCCATCAGCCGGCGGACCACCTCGAACCAGCGGTCGCCGCCGTCCGGCTGCGCCTGGCTCGCGGAGCGCTGGCCGCACTCGCGGACCTTGCCCGCCTCGTCGGCCGGGCCGGTGGTGTTGACCGGCTCGACCCACAGGCACTGGCCCTTGACCCGCAGCTCCTTGGGCAGCTTGTGGCCGAAGGAGAGCTTGAGGATGTTGCGCCAGACGGAGTTGAAGTACGCGGCGGCCGCCGAGTCGGCGTCCTGGGTGTAGTCCCAGCCCTCCAGCAGCTTCTGCGCCTCGCGGACGTGCGGGTCGTCGACGTCGATCTTGAGCAGTTCGGGCACCAGCAGCTTGGCGATGGCGCTGGAGTTGTCCAGCTGCATCTGCCGCATGTCGTCGGTGGAGATCTTCCCGCCGTCCTTGATCTTCGACTGGATCAGGTCGTTGATCCGCTGGCTGCGGGCGCCGTAGCCCCAGTCGGTGGTCAGCGTGTACGGGTAGTCCTCGTCGACGACGGCCTGGTTGGCGGTGACGATGTAGCCGCGCTCCGGGTCGAACTCGTAGGGCAGTTCGTCCTGGTCGACCCAGCCGGTCCACTCGTAGTCCGGGTCCCAGCCGGGGGCGGGGACGGAACCGTCGTGCTTCTCCGCACGGGTCGGGATCTTGCCGGGCAGGGTGTAGCCGATGTGGTCTTCGGTGTCCGCGTAGACGAGGTTCTGCGAGGGCACCTCGAACAGCTCGGCGGCCTCGCGGAAGTCGTCCCAGTCCTTGGCCCGGTTGATCGCGAAGACGGCGTCCATGGTGCGGCCGGGGTCGAGGGCGGTCCAGCGCAGCGCCACGGCGTAGCCGTCGCCCCGGTCGGGGGCGGCGCTGTCGACGGCGGCCTTCTTGCCGGTCTTCACCAGGTCGTCCGAACGGTCCGACAGCAGCGGGCCGTTGTTGGTCTCACGCACGACGATCTTCCGCGAGGCGCCGCCGGCGACCTTGATGGTCTCCTCGCGCGTCTCGAAGGGCACCACCTTGTCGCCGTACTGGTAGCCGTCGCCGGTGATCTTCTCCAGGTACAGGTCGGTGACGTCGACGCCGGAGTTGGTCAGGCCCCAGGCGATGTCCTGGTTGTGGCCGATTATCACGCCGGGCATGCCCGCGAAGGTGTAACCGGTGACGTCGTAGCGGCAGTTGTCGGAGACGCTGCGGCAGTGCAGGCCCATCTGGTACCAGACGGACGGCAGCGAGGCCGACAGGTGCGGGTCGTTGGCGAGCAGCGGCTTGCCGGAGACGGTGTGGTCGCCGGAGACGACCCAGGAGTTGGAACCGATGCCGTCGCCGTTCACGCCGACGGCGGTGGGGAGGTCCTCCAGCACCCGCTGGAGTCCGGTGAGCTGGCTCTCGAAGCCGGACGCGTCACCTTCCGCACCGGATCCCGTGCCGCCCTCCGAGCCGCCGCCGAGCTCCGAACCGGCGCCCTCACCCGAACCGGACCCGTCGCCCTCGCCTTCACCGTCGCCCGAGCCGCCCGCGGCCTCGAAGGTGCCGCTGCCCTCGTCGTAGCCGCCCTCCTGGACGACCGGCTTGTTCCGGCTGTACGGGTACGACGGGTACAGGTCGGCGATCTGCTTCGGGCCGAGGCGGCTGGTCAGCAGCGCCCGGTCGATCTCGTCCTGCATGTTGCCGCGCAGGTCCCAGGCCATGGCCTTCAGCCAGGCCACGGAGTCGACCGGCGTCCACGCGCCCGGCGCGTAGTCGTTCTCGAAGCCCAGCGCCGCGTACTCGAGGGAGATGTCCTTGCCCTCCTTGCCCTCCAGGTAGGCGTTGACGCCCTTGGCGTACGCCTGGAGGTACTTCTTGGTGGCGGGGGAGAGCTTCTCCTCGTACTCCTGCTTCGCGACGCGGTCCCAGCCGAGGGTGCGCAGGAACGCGTCGTTGTCGACCTGGCCCGCGCCGAACATCTCCGACAGCCGGCCGGACGTCATGTGCCGGCGCACGTCCATCTCGTAGAACCGGTCCTGCGCCTGGACATAGCCCTGCGCCATGAACAGGTCCTCGTCGGAGGAGGCGTAGATCTGCGGGATGCCGTAGCCGTCGCGTCTGACGTCGACGGGTCCCGAGAGTCCCTCGAGGGTGATCGACCCCTTGGTCTGGGGGAAGGAGGCGCGCACGGTACTGACGGACCAGTACGCCCCGTAGGCGACGCCTCCGATCAGGGCCAGCACCAGGACGAGCACGATGAGACGGCCTTTGCGCCCCTTCTTCCTGCCGGACGTGCCGGCGGCCTGCTGACCCGTGGAGGCGGCGGTGGTGTCGGTGGGCATCGCTGTCCTTGCTGTCCTAACGCGAGCGGCAGGTCGGGCTGTGCTTTTAACTGAGCGCTGGAGCAACGATAGGCGCAGGGCCCCGCGCCCCTTGACGCGGAGTGGGGAACCAGCCCGGACGGGCGTTCGATCTTGCCGCCTTTCGCGTCAAGAACGCGTCAAGAGTTAGGTAAGGTAACGAAGTAGTTCGCCGTGACCATCGATGCGGTTCGCCCGGAAAGCGGGCGCATCGCCCGCGACGGACGCGCGCTCCCCCACGGGTGCGCTGGGCCGGGGAAGGGAACGCCGCTGACTGTCCACCACCTCAACCAGCTCCTGCTCGTCTGCTCGCTCGTCCTGCTCGTCGCCGTGGCGGCGGTCCGGGTCTCCTCGCGCAGCGGGCTCCCCAGCCTGCTCGTCTACCTGGGCATCGGCATCGCCATCGGCCAGGACGGCATCGGCGGCATCCAGTTCGACAACGCCGAGCTGACCCAGGTCATCGGGTACGCGGCGCTGGTCGTGATCCTCGCCGAGGGCGGTCTGGGCACGAAGTGGACCGAAATCAGACCGGTCCTGCCCGCCGCCTCCGCGCTGGCGCTGGCCGGCGTCGCGGTGAGCGTCGGGGTGACGGCCACGGCGGCGCGCCTGCTGATCGGGCTGGAGTGGCGGCAGGCGCTGATCATCGGCGCGGTCGTCTCCTCGACGGACGCGGCGGCCGTATTCTCGGTGCTGCGGAAGGTGCCGCTGCCCGCGCGGGTACGGGGCACCCTGGAGGCCGAGTCCGGCTTCAACGACGCCCCCGTCGTGATCCTCGTGGTGGCCTTCTCGACGGCCGGTCCGGTCGAGCACTGGTACGTGCTGCTCGGCGAGATCCTCCTGGAGCTGGCGATCGGCGCCGCCATCGGTCTCGCCGTCGGCTGGCTCGGCGCCTGGGGCCTGCGGCACGTGGCGCTGCCCGCCTCCGGTCTCTACCCGATCGCCGTCATGGCCATCGCGGTCACCGCCTACGCGGCGGGCGCGCTCGCCCACGGCAGCGGCTTCCTCGCCGTCTACCTCGCCTCGATGCTGCTCGGCAACGCCAAGCTGCCGCACTGGCCCGCCACCCGCGGCTTCGCCGAGGGGCTCGGCTGGATCGCCCAGATCGGCATGTTCGTGCTGCTCGGCCTGCTGGTCGCCCCGCACGAACTCGGCGACGACATCGTGCCCGCGCTGGTCGTCGGACTGGTGCTCACGATGGTGGCCCGTCCGCTCGGCGTCGTCCTGTGCCTGACGCCGTTCCGGGTGCCCTGGCAGGAGCAGACCCTGATGTCCTGGGCGGGCCTGCGCGGCGCCGTGCCCATCATCCTGGCGACGATCCCGATGGTGCGGGGCGTCGACGGCAGCGAACGCGTCTTCAACATCGTCTTCCTGCTGGTCGTCGTCTACACCCTGGTGCAGGGCCCGACGCTGCCCGCTCTCGCCCGGCTGCTGCGGCTCGGCGAGTCCGGTGCCGCCGACCTGGGCGTCGAGTCGGCGCCCCTGGAGCGGCTGCGCGGCCATCTGCTGTCGGTCACCGTTCCCGAGGGGTCGCGGATGCACGGCGTCGAGGTCGGTGAACTGCGGCTGCCCGCCGGGTCCGGCGTCACCCTGGTGGTGCGGGACGGGACGTCCTTCGTGCCGTCCCCGGAGACGATGCTGCGCCGCGGGGACGAACTCCTCGTCGTCGCGACCGACCCGGTACGGGACGCGGCGGAGCGCCGGCTGCGCGCGGTCGCCCGGGGCGGCAAGCTCGCCGGCTGGCTGGGCACCGACGGCGGCGCCGAAGGATCGCAGGCCGGACGCTGAGAGGGTGCTCACTTTCACAGGCGTGCACGCCCTTACCCCCTGTATCATGAACCGACCCCAGATCGAACCAACTCTGCCTGACGCAGAGCTGGCGCGACCGTATGGCGGCCGGGCGCCCTGAGCTGTGGCGCCGGTATCTACCGCAGTCAGCGCAAGAGGACAGCTCTCGGCGTGCCCGCGCGGCCTCGCGCGGGGCGCTACCAGGTGGCGGAAAGGCACGGGCCGTGGCATCCACGGTCACCACGTCGAAGGACTCGGCGGCCACCTCCCGACCGGGATACGGCCGCCTGCTGCGCACCCGCGGCGCGTGGACGTTCCTGCTCCCCGGCTTCGCGGCGCGTCAGCCGTTCGCGATGCTCACCCTGTCCATCGTGCTGCTCGTCCAGCACACCACCGGCTCCTACGGCGCGGCCGGCGCCGTCGCGGCCGTCACCGGCGTCTCCATGGCGCTGTTCGCCCCGTACACCGGCCGGCTCGCCGACCGCCACGGCCAGCGCGCCGTCCTGGTGCCCGGCGTGCTGGTGCACGCGGCGGCCGGACTCGGCCTCACCGCCCTCGCGCTGAACGGCGCGCCCCTGTGGGCGCTGTTCGCCGCCGCCGTCCCCACCGGCGCCTCCGTGCCGCAGGTCGGGCCGATGGTGCGCGCCCGCTGGGGCGTCCGCCTGAAGGGCTCCCCGCTGATGGCGACCGCCGCGGCCTTCGAGTCCGTCACCGACGAGTTCACCTTCGTCGTCGGCCCGCTGCTCGCCACCGCCCTATGCACGACGGTCGACCCGTCCGCCGGCCTGGTCACCGAGGCCGCGCTCACCCTGGTCGGCGGTCTGCTGTTCGCCGCGCAGAAGGGCACCCAGCCGCCGGTCGACACGTCCGGCGACGGCCACACGCGCGTACGGCACGCCTCCGCGCTGCGCGTGCCCGGCGTGCGCGTGCTGATCGTGACCTTCCTCGGCATCGGCTCCGTCTTCGGCGGCATGCAGGTCTCCCTGGCCGCGTTCACCGAGTCCATCGGCGAACCGGGCCTCAACGGCGTCCTCTACGGCGTCTTCGCCGCGGGCAACATGCTCGCGGGCCTGGTCTGCGGCGCGATCGCCTGGAAGGTCGCCCCGCAGCGCCGCCTGATCGTCGCCTACGCCGCCCTCGCGCTGGCCGCGTCCGCGCTGTGGACGGCCGACTCGGCGCCGCTGCTGGGCGCGCTCGGCCTGCTGGTCGGCATGTGCATCGCCCCGGCGCTGATCACCGGTTACACGCTGGTGGAGAGCCTGGTCCCGGCGGGCGCCCGCACCGAGGCGTTCACCTGGCTGACCGGCGCCGTCGCGCTGGGCCAGGCCGCCGCCGTCACCATCGCCGGGCAGTTCGAGGACCGGCTGTGGGACGGCGCCGGATTCCTGGTGCCGATGGGCGGCACCCTGCTGGCCCTGGCGACCCTGCTGGCCCTGCGCTCGCGGCTCGCGGGTGCTCCGCGCGGGCGTACCGTCGCACGTGGCATGGGTCACCGCGAGCCCGTCGCAGTGGACTAGGCCCGCGGAATGCGTCACTATGGACCGTCGTTAGCACTCATTGAGTGAGAGTGCCAGGAGGAAGACAGTGCCGACCTACCAGTACCAGTGCACCGAGTGCGGCGAGGGCCTCGAGGCGGTGCAGAAGTTCACCGACGACGCCCTGACCGAGTGCCCCGCATGCCAGGGCCGACTGAAGAAGGTCTTCTCCGCGGTCGGCATCGTCTTCAAGGGTTCCGGTTTCTACCGCAACGACAGCCGCGGCTCCTCGTCGAGCTCCTCGCCGGCGTCGTCGAAGTCCTCCGGATCCTCGTCGTCGAGCTCCTCGTCGTCGGACTCCGGTTCCGGCTCGTCCTCGTCCGGCTCCTCCGGCAGCTCGACGAGCACCACGGCGGCGTAACCGCCTCACGCGCGCTTCGCAGGACCCTGTCGTCTCCCGACGGCGGGGTCCTCGGCGTTCGGGCCCCCGGGGGGCGGCCGACGGGGCTCTCTCCCGGCGTTTCCGGGTGCCGTTAGGGTCGGGCCATGGCGAACATGGCGAACGCCGAGATCGGCGTGATCGGCGGATCCGGCTTCTACTCCTTCCTCGACGATGTGACCGAGGTCCAGGTCGACACCCCCTACGGGGCGCCCAGCGACTCCCTCTTCCTCGGCGAGGTGGCCGGCCGGCGGGTCGCCTTCCTGCCCCGGCACGGACGCGGCCACCACCTGCCTCCGCACCGCATCAACTACCGCGCCAACCTGTGGGCGCTGCGGTCGGTCGGCGTGCGCCAGGTCCTCGGCCCGTGCGCGGTGGGCGGCCTGCGCCCCGAGTACGGCCCGGGCACGCTGCTGGTGCCTGACCAGCTCGTGGACCGCACCAAGTCCCGGGTCGGCACCTACTTCGACGGGCTGCCCCTGCCCGACGGCACCGTGCCGAACGTCGTCCATGTGTCCCTGGCCGACCCCTACTGCCCCACCGGGCGGGCGTCCGCGCTGAAGGCGGCGCGTGACCGGGACTGGGAGGCGGTGGACGGCGGCACGCTGGCCGTCGTCGAGGGTCCGCGCTTCTCCACCCGCGCCGAGTCGCTGTGGCACCGGGCGCAGGGCTGGTCGGTGGTGGGCATGACCGGGCACCCGGAGGCGGCGCTCGCCCGTGAGCTGGAGCTCTGTTACACGTCGTTGACGCTGGTCACGGACCTGGACGCGGGCGCCGAGACGGGCGAGGGCGTCTCGCACGACGAGGTGCTGCGGGTGTTCGCGGCCAACGTGGACCGGCTGCGGGGGGTGCTGTTCGACGCGGTGGCGGCGCTGCCGTCGACGGAGGAACGGGACTGTCTGTGCGCGTCGGCGCTCGGCGGGATGGATCCGGGGTTCGCGCTGCCGTAGGCGGCGGGCCGGCGCCGCGGAGGCGCACGTTCGGGTGGCGCGGTTTTCCACAACCGAGGATGCGTTCACAGCCCCCGGCGGGATCCCGTCGGGGGCTTCATCCTGGGGTGCGCAAGCCGTTCCCGCGTCCCAGGTGGTGGTCCCGTGTCCGTGTCGTCCCTGTCGTCCATGTCGTCCGTGTCATCTGCACCGTCCATGCCGTCCGCATCGTCCATGTCGTCCGCGTCGTCTCCGTACCGTCGTTCCGCGTTCCCGCGTCCGCACGGCGCCGATGTGCCGCCGCCGTGCGAGGTGCCGCACTTCGATCCGGTGCGGGTGCGCGGTGCGCTGCCGTTCGCGGGCCGGCTGGTGCGGCACCGCAGGCGCGCGGTGGCGGTCGGTCTCGCGGTGACCGCGGCGGCGCTCGTCGCGGCGGGCCCGAGGGACACCGACCGGTCGCGCGGGCATCCCGAGCCCGCCACGGCGGCCGGGACCCCCGCGGCGTCCGGCGGCGACGACCGTCCCGTACGGCAGCGGCGCGCGGGCGCGACGGTCACCGCGCCGGTGCGGATCGCCGACGCGGCCACGGTCCGGCTGCTGCGGCCCGGCGACCGGGTGGACGTGATCGCGGCCGAGGAGACGATGTCCGGCGGTGAGGCGAGAGTGGTCGCGCGCGGGGCGCGGGTCACCGAGGTTCCGGAGCCACCGGACGGTGACGGGGGCGCGCTGGTCGTCCTGTCGGTGCCGCGTGACACGGCGGCCGGGCTGGCGGGCGCGAGCGCCACGGCACGGCTGGCGGTGACGGTGTGGTGAGGCGCGCGACGCCGGCGGTGTCCCCGGTCGGCGGTCGCCCCCGCCTGCCCTCAGCTTCCCCCGTACAGCTCGCCGTACGACGGCCACGCACCGCCGGGACCGTCCACCGGGGCGGCGGCCCGCACGGCGCGGACGATCGCCCGGGTCACCAGGTCCGCGCCCGCCGCGAGCACCTCGTTCAGCGCGAGCGGGTCCTTCGCGTCCAGCGGGCGCGTGCCGGTGGCGAGGGCGAAGACGGTGTCGCCGTCGTTCAGCAGATGCACCGGGCGTACGGCGCGCGCGATGCCGTCGTGCGCGGTGCCGGCCACCTTCTGCGCCTGCGCGCGGGTCAGGCCGGCGTCGGTGGCGACCACGGCCAGCGTGGTGTTCATCGGCGGAGGGGCGTTGCGCTCGGCCGCCTCCGCCAGCCGGCGCCGTGCGGCCCGGTGCACCTCCGGGTCGGGCAGACGCGGGCGCCCGCCGAAGTACTCCCCGTAGAGCACCCCCGTCTCCAGGTCCACCGCCGACCCCACCGCGTTGGCCACCACCAGCGCGGCCACGGTGATCCCCGACGGCAGGACCGTGCTCGCCGAGCCGACCCCGCCCTTCAGCGTGCCCACCACGGCGCCCGTCCCGGCGCCCACGCAGCCCTGCGGCACCGGCGCCCCGGGATCGGTGGCCGCTGCCGCCTCGACCGCCTCGCGGCCCAGGGCGGCGTCCGGCCGGGCCCGGAAGTCGCCGCCGCGGCGCAGGTCGAAGACGCAGGCGGCCGGCACGACCGGCACCACGTGCGTCGGTTCCGGACCGACCCGCACCCCGCGGCCCCGCCCCTCCAGCCAGGCCATCACCCCGGACGCCGCGTCCAGGCCGAAGGCGCTGCCGCCGGTCAGGGTGACCGCGTCCACGCGCTGCACCACGTTGCGCGGGTCGAGCGCGTCGGTCTCCTTCGTGCCGGGCCCGCCGCCGCGTACGTCCACCGCGGCGACCGCGCCTCCCTCGGGGGCGAGCACCACCGTGGTCCCGGTGAGCCATCCGTCGCCGGTCCGCGTCGCGTGTCCCACGCGCATGCCGGCCACATCCGTCAGAGCGTCAGCCTTCATGCAGGCAGTCATGCCCCCGCGGCCCCGGCCGTACCCTGGACGCATGAGTACCGCCCCCGAGCCCTCGCGCGAGCCGAAGCCCGCGCTGGTCTTCGACGACCCGCTGGACCAGCCGGCCTCCGACGACACCGACCGCGGATGGGGCGAGCGCCCGTCCGGCGACAGTGCCGCCGACCTGAGGCGCTTCCTCGACGAGAAGCCGCCGCATCACCTCTGACCGGGCGGCGGGGTCGTGCCCTCGTTCTGCTCACGCTGGGCCAGCAGGGCGTCGCGGATGTCCTTCAGGACCTCCAGCTCGGTCACCTGGACGACCTCGTGGGCGCCTTCCTTCGCCTTGCGGCGGGCCTCCAGACGGGCCAGGTACTTGGCCATGGGCAGCACCATCAGGAAGTAGACGACGGCCGCCGTGATCACGAACTGCAGCGTCGCGCCCAGCACCGAACCCCACAGGATCCGCACCCCGGTCGCCGCGTCCCCGGTGCCCTCGCAGGGGCCCTTCAGGCAGGACGTGTAGCTGTCGAGGTTCTGGGTGCCGAACGCACCCACCAGCGGGTTGATGATCCCTTCGACGACCGAGTTGACGATGTTGGTGAAGGCGGCGCCGATGACGACCGCCACCGCCAGATCGACCACGTTCCCGCGCATCAGGAAGGCCTTGAAGCCCTGCCACAGGCTCGTCTTCTCCTGATCGCTCACTCCGGGGCCTCTTTTCTCGTGCGTAGGGTGCGGAAGAAAGCGCTCCGCAACTTACGTCACCACCGAGGCGGCGTGTCCCAGGGGGTCGAACGGCGGGACGGGGCCCCCGGCGTGCGCGGTCCGGCGCGCAACGGGTCGCATCCCCTCCCCCACGCACCCCTGAAGTACCGTTTGACCAGGAACAATTCATGCCGGGGCAGGGTTCCTCGGGAACTTCTCGTGTGTTCCGCTCGTCGTTCGGGCATACGTTTTCTCGGTTCCCGGACACGACGTCCGGCCGAGGGGCTACGGTATGCACCCACTAGGTGACATGCAGCAACGCCGGGAGAAACCTTGAGCGTTCCGTACGAGACGGCAGCGTGCGAACCACCTGACTCGTCCGACTCGCCGGAGGAGCATCTCGCGCGCCTCCTGGGCCGCGCCCTGAACTCCTTCGAGCTGCCGGACGAGACGATCCGCCGGCTGGACTGCGCGCTGGCGCACGACGGTTCCCTGCATTCGGCGCACCACAGCGCGGGTCTGCACCGGGAGACGTACCGGCACACGTGGCTGCTGGCGGACGGTTCGGCGCTGACGCTCTGGGAGTTGGTGCACAACACCGCTCCGGGCAGCGAGCCGCAGCACGAGGTGTACGTGGACGAGGAGGAGTTGCGCACGGCGACGGCGCGGCTGCCGTTGCCGCCGGAGGCCCCGGACTTCGAACTGCCGGTGACGGCGCCCGCGTTCCCGCTGCCCGCGGTGCGGCATGTGTACGTCCCGGACGACTCCCCTGATCACGCGCGGCGTTTACTGCGCCGGGCGGAGAACGCGGACCGGCCGGGCGCCGAGACGGCGGCGCTGCTGTCGACGGCGTGCGCGCACCGCATCACGCAGGCGTTCGGCCGCCCGTCGCGGGCGGGCCGTCCGGCGCTGTGCTTCTCGCTGTACGAGCACGCGTTCCTGCTGGGTGACGGCGGGGAGGTCTCGCTGTGGGAGGTCGAGCACACGGTGACGCCGGACGGGCGGCACATGTGCGAGGTGTACGCGAGTGAGGACGCCGCGCGGCGGGCGATGGAGCGCCGGGCCGCGCAGGGCCGCTGAACCCCTGAGCGGGGTGCGGAGCCGGTCTAGGGTCTCTCGTTTGGATCATCCCGGCGTCGCGGGGTCTGGCACGCACATCTGCGGCGTTGTCGTCGGTTGCCAACGCTCCGCGTTGACGCCCTCCTCCGCCTTGCAGCTGCACGCACCAGACCCCGCTCGGGTCGGCCGAAGAAGCACCGCGCCTCACCGCCGACCTGATCCAAACGAAAGACCCTAGTCCCCTTCGGAGAGGCGCCGTACGAGGACGGCGAACGCGTCGCGTTCGGCCTCGGTGAGGCGTACGGTCTCCACGCTCGGGCCTGTGGCCCGCTGACGCGGGACGGTCGGGGTGCCGTGGTGGGTGTGCGCCGGAGTGGGCTCCGCCCCGGCGTGGTGGTGCGCGCGCCTGCGGAGGCGTACGCGGCGCCGGAGGGCGTCGGCCAGACCGGCCGCGCAGGCCACAACCACCAGGGTGAGGACGGTGGCACCCGTCGTCCGCGATTGGGTCTCGTGCTCAGCCATGCCGCCCAGTACACACCACGGTCCGGGGAGTTGTACCCCGGACCGTGACGATCGTGATCTATATCGCACTAGGCATGAACTGCCCACACACCCCCAAACGGACGCATCGTCATCACGGCTGCGCGGCGACCGTTTCCTTGCTCGTTCCCGCTCCCCCGGCCGCCGGTGCCGGGGCGGTGTCCTCGCCCGTCGCCGGGCTGGCCGGATCCGTCGTGCCGCGCAGGCCCTTGAGCACGATCACGAGCGCGGTGGTGACGCCGACGCCGGCGGCGATGGCGACGAGGTAGAGCAGCGGGTTGCCGATGAGGGGCACGACGAAGATGCCGCCGTGGGGTGCGCGCAGGGTGGCGCCGGACGCCATGGACAGGGCGCCGGTGACCGCGCCGCCGGCCATCGAGGCGGGGATGACGCGGAGCGGGTCGGCGGCGGCGAAGGGGATGGCGCCCTCGGAGATGAAGGAGGCGCCGAGGACCCAGGCGGCCTTGCCGTTCTCGCGTTCGGCGCGGTTGAAGAGCCGGCCGCGCACGGTGGTGGCGAGGGCCATCGCGAGCGGCGGGACCATGCCGGCGGCCATCACCGCGGCCATGACCTTCATCGCGGAGTCGCCGGGGTCGGCGACGGCGATGCCGGCGGTGGCGAAGGTGTAGGCGGCCTTGTTGACGGGGCCGCCGAGGTCGAAGCACATCATCAGGCCGAGCAGGGCGCCCAGCAGGACGGCGTTGGCGCCGGTGAGGCCGGCCAGCCAGTCGGTCATGCCCTTCTGCGCCTCGGCGATGGGCTTGCCGATGACGACGAACATCAGGAAGCCGACGACCGCCGAGGAGATCAGCGGGATCACCACCACCGGCATGATGCCGCGCAGGGCCGCGGGGATGTTCACCTTCTGGATGGCGAGCACCACGCCGCCGGCGATCAGTCCGGCGGCGAGGCCGCCGAGGAAGCCGGCGTTGATCGTGAGGGAGATGGCGCCGCCGACGAAGCCGGGGACGAGTCCGGGCCGGTCGGCCATGCCGTAGGCGATGTATCCGGCGAGGACGGGGACGAGGAAGCCGAAGGCGACGCCGCCGATCTGGAAGAGCAGCGCGCCCCAGCTGTCGGCCTGGGTCCACACGAAGTGGTCCATGACCGACGGGGCCTCGTTGATCTCGTAGCCGCCGATCGCGAAGCCGAGGGCGATGAGCAGTCCGCCGGCGGCGACGAACGGGACCATGTAGCTGACGCCGGACATCAGCCATCGGCGCAGCCGGGTGCCGTAGCCCTCGCCGTCGGCGCCGGCGCGTTCCACGGGGGTGGAGGCGGGGGCGGCCTCGGTGGTCTCTCCGCGGGCGGCCTTGTCGCGGACCTCGGTGATCAGGGCGGCGGGGCGGTTGACGGCGGCCTTGACGCCGGTGTCGACGGTGGGCTTCCCGGCGAAGCGCTGCTTGTCCCGTACGGGGACGTCGTGGGCGAGGATGACGCCGTCCGCGGCGGCGATCAGGGCCGGGTCGAGCCGGGTGAAGCCGGCGGAGCCCTGGGTCTCGACGACGATCTCGACGCCCGCCTCGCGGCCGGCGTTCTCCAGGGACTCGGCGGCCATGTAGGTGTGGGCGATGCCGGTGGGGCAGGAGGTGACGGCGACGATCCGGAAGGGGCGGTCGCCGGCGGTGGGGCCCGTGGCGGCGCCGGCGGAGGCCGCCGCCGGCGCCGCCACGGAGTCGTCGGGGGCGGTGTCTTCGGAATCCGCCTCACCCTCGTCGGCGCCGGTGTCGACCGAAGCCGCCTCCGGGCCTCCGGGAGCCGTCTCCTCCCCTCTGATCAGCGCCGCCGCGTGCTCCGCGTCGGTGGCGGCGCGGAGGGCGTCGGTGAACCCGGTGTTCATCAGGCGCCGGGCGAGGGCGGACAGAAGGGTGAGGTGGGCGTCGTCGGCGCCGGCCGGGGCCGCGATGAGGAAGACCAGGTCGGCGGGTCCGTCGGGGGCGCCGAAGTCGATGCCGGCGGCGCTGCGGCCGAAGGCGAGGGTCGGCTCGGTGACGTGTGCGCTGCGGCAGTGCGGGATGCCGATGCCGCCGTCGAGGCCGGTCGGCATCTGCGCCTCACGGGCGGCGACGTCGGCCAGGAAGCCCTCCAGGTCGGTGACCCGGCCCTGGGCCGCCATGCGTTCCGCGAGGGCGCGGGCCGCCGCTTCCTTGGTGTCGGCGGACAGGTCGAGGTCGACCAGGTCCGCGGTGATGGTGTCGCTCATCGCGGGCTCCTTCGCACGCGTATCGCCCGGGTGGCCCGTACGGCGGGGCGGGCGGGGGTGGGGACGAGAGGGGGACGGGGGCGCTCGTACGGACGGGGGGCGGTGGGGGTCATCCGGCCGCTCCGTTCAGCGGCCGGTCGACGGGGATGCCGGCGGTGACGGTCACGGCGGCGGGGTCGAGGTCGTCGGGGGACGGCATGACGCTGCCGGGGAGGCGTACGGCCGCGGCGCCGTGGGCGACGGCGGAGGCGAGCGCCTCCGGTCCGCGTCCGCCGGCGACGAGGAACCCGGCGAGGGAGGCGTCGCCGGCGCCGACGTTGCTGCGGACGGCGTCGACGGGGGCGGTGCCGTACCAGGCGCCGTCGTCGTCGACGAGGAGCTGGCCGGCGGCGCCGAGGCTGGCGAGGACGGCACGGGCGCCCGTCTCGCGCAGGTCCTCGGCGGCCTTGAGGGCGTCGCCGACGGTGGCGAGCGGCCGGCCCACGGCCTCGGCGAGTTCCTCGGCGTTGGGTTTGACGACGTCGGGGTGTTCGCGGAGGGCGGCGAGCAGGGCGGGTCCCGAGGTGTCGAGGGCGATGCGGAGGCCGGCGGCGTGGACGCGGGCGACGAGTTCGGCGTACCAGGAGGGGCCGAGGCCGCGGGGGAGGCTGCCGCAGCAGACGATCCAGTCGGCGCCGGCGGAGTGGCGGCGGACGGTGTCGAGGAGGTTCTCCTGCTCGGCGGGGGTGAGGTCAGGGCCGGGTGCGTTGATCTTCGTGAGGACGCCGTCGGCCTCGGCGAGGGCGATGTTGGAGCGGGTGGCGCCGGCGACCGGGACGGGGGCGACCTCGATGCCCTGGGCGTCGAGGAGGTCGGCGACCAGGGCGCCGGGGGCGCCGCCGAGCGGCAGGACGGCGACGGTGCGGCGGCCTGCGGCGGCGACGGCGCGGGAGACGTTGACTCCCTTGCCGCCGGGGTCGACGCGTTCGCCGGTGGCGCGGACGACCTCGCCGCGGTCCAGGGACGGCACCTCGTAGGTGCGGTCCAGGGACGGGTTGGGGGTGACGGTGAGGATCATGCGCGTACCACTTCCGTGCCGCCGGCCTCGATGGCGGCGGCGTCCTGCGGGCCGAGCCCGGTGTCGGTGATGAGCAGGTCGACGTCGTCGAGGCCGCCGAAGCGGGCGAAGTGTTCCTTGCCGTGCTTGGAGGAGTCGGCGAGCAGCACGACGCGCCGGGCGGCGGCCATCGCGGCGCGTTTCACGGCGGCCTCGGCGAGGTCGGGGGTGGTGAGCCCGTGCTCGGCGGAGAACCCGTTGGCGGCGAGGAACAGCACGTCGGCGCGGATCTCGGCGTACGCCCGGAGCGCCCAGGCGTCCACGGCGGCGCGGGTGCGGTGCCGTACGCGTCCGCCGACGAGGTGGAGCTGGATGCCGGGGTGGTCGGCGAGGCGGGCCGCGATGGGCAGGCTGTGGGTGACGACGGTGAGGGTGAGGTCCGGGGTCAGGAAGCCGGCGAGGCGGGCGGCGGTCGAGCCGGCGTCGACGATCATGGTGCCGTCGGCGGGGACCTCGGCGAGGGCGGCGCGGGCGATGCGGTCCTTCTCGTCGGCGGCGGTGGTCTCGCGTTCGGCGAGGTCGGGTTCGAAGTCGAGGCGTCCGGCGGGGATGGCGCCGCCGTGGACCCGGCGCACGAGTCCGGCGCGGTCGAGGGCCTTGAGGTCCCGGCGGATGGTCTCGGCGGTCACCTGGAACTCCTCGGCGAGCGAGACCACGTCGACGCGTCCGCCGTCGCGTGCGAGGCGCAGGATCTCCTGCTGCCGTTCCGGTGCGTACATGACCGACTGCCTCCCGGTTCCGTCCGCGTCCGCACGCGTCGCATGGCCGCGTCCGTGTCCGTATCCGTATCCGTATCCGTGTCCGTGTCCGAACGTGTGATTTCGCTGGGAGGCTACGGCGGGATGTCCGGAAAGTAAACAGCCGGAGCCCGGAAACGGGCATGACCGGGCGTCCGATCATGTCTGCTTCCGGGGCTTCGGCAAGTAACGACCAGGGAGCGACGGGGCCCGTCAGGGCACCAGCTCCGGCTCCTTCTCCCCCGCCACCGGCGCCTCCTCGGCGTCCGCGGCACCCTCGACGTGCTGCGCCGGCCGCTTCGGCAGGGCGAACATCAGCAGGAAGATCGCGCCGAGCACCGCGGCCACCCAGCCCAGCGCGTGGGTGAAGCCGTCCACGAAGGCGGGGCCCACCTCGGCGGGCGCGAGTCGCTCGTCGATGACGCCGAAGAACACCACGGAGACCAGGCCGAGGCCGAGGGCGTGGCCCATCTGCTGCACGGTGTTGATGAGTCCCGACGCCGATCCGGCGTGCTCGCGCGGCACCTCGGACAGCACCGCGTCGGTCAGCGGGGCCACGATGAGGCCCATGCCGGCGCCCATGACGACCAGCGGGAGCGCCATCTGCCAGGAGGTGATGCCGAGTCCGTACCGTTCGGCCTCCGCCAGGTAGATCAGCACGCCGGCCGCCATGACCAGGGCGCCCGCCTGGAGCACCTTGCGGCCGAAGCGCGGGACGAGCTGCTGCACGGACATCCCGGCGGCCAGCGACACCGCGACGGAGAACGGCACGCCCGTCAGTCCGGCGCGCAGGGCGCTCCAGCCGAGCCCGATCTGCATGTAGAGCGTCCAGACCAGGAAGAACACGCCGAGGCCGACGCCGAACACCGTCTGGACGGCGATGCCCGCCGCGAAGCTCTTCACCCGGAACAGGGACAGCTCGATCAGCGGGGACCCGTCCCGGGCGCCCTTGGCCCGTTCGTAGGCCACCAGGGCCGCGAACACGACGAGCGCGCCGGCCATCGACACATAGCCCCACACCGGCCAGCCCAGCTCGCGGCCGCGGGTGAGCGGGTAGAGCAGCATGAGCAGGGCGAGGGTGACGAGGGCGACGCCGGGCAGGTCGAGTTTCAGGGCGCGGGGCGCCTTGGACTCGGTGATGAAGCGGCTGCCGAGGACGAGGGCGGCGACGCCGACGGGCAGGTTGATCAGGAAGATGGGCCGCCACTCCAAGCCGAAGAGGTTCCCTTCCGTCAGCAGCGCGCCGAGCAGCGGTCCGGAGACCGCGCCGAGGCCGACGATCGCGCCGAACAGGCCGAAGACCTTGCCGCGTTCGTGCGCCGGGAAGGTGGCGTGCACGATCGAGAGCACCTGCGGCACCATCAGCGCGGCCATGGCGCCCTGGAGGATGCGGGAGGCGACCAGCATCTCGGGGTTCACGGCGAGGCCGCACAGGGCCGAGGCGACGGTGAAGCCGCCTATGCCGACGAGGAAGACGCGCTTGCGCCCGTGGATGTCGCCGAGGCGTCCGCCGGTGACCAGCCCGGCGGCGAAGGCGAGCGCGTAGCCGGCGGTGATCCACTGGATCTGGCTGAAGGTGGCGCCCTCGTCGCGCTGGATCGACGGGACGGCGATGTTGACGATGGTGACGTCGACGAGGTCCATGAAGGCCGCGGTCATCACGATGGCCAGCGCGAACCAGCGCCGGCGGTCGCCCGTGGCGGGCTCCGGCGTCCGTGCGTGAGCGATGTCGGTGGAGTGCATGTCCGTGACGCTAGAACCCCAGTAGGTCAGATCCGGTCCTAGTGGTGAGGCATGCTCGGTGCATGACGACGGACACCCCGGCACGGCTGCTCCAGTTGCTCTCCCTCCTCCAGACGCCCCGCGAATGGCCCGGCGGCGAGCTGGCCGACCGGCTCGGTGTCTCCCGGCGCACGGTCCGCCGGGACATCGAGCGGCTGCGGGACCTCGGCTATCCCGTGCAGGCCACGATGGGATCGGACGGCGGCTACCGGCTGGTCGCGGGGAAGGCGATGCCGCCGCTGGTGCTGGACGACGAGGAGGCGGTCGCGATCGCGGTCGGCCTGCGGGCCGGCGCCGGACACGCCCTGGAGGGCGTGGACGAGGCGTCGGTGCGGGCGCTGGCGAAGCTGGAGCAGGTGCTGCCCGGCAGGCTGCGTCACCGGGTCAGCGTGCTCCAGGCCGCGACGACGCCGCTGACCAGCGGGGACGGTGCGACCATCGCCCCGGAGACGCTCACGGCGATGGCGTCCACGGTGGCCGGGCACGAGCGGTTGCGGTTCTCCTACCGCGCCGCCGACGGCACCGAGTCCCGGCGCCTGACGGAACCGCACCGGCTGGTGTCCACCGGCCGCCGCTGGTACCTGGTCGCCTACGACCTCGACCGCGCGGACTGGCGCACCTTCCGCGTCGACCGGGTCAGCGACCCCTTCGCCACCGGCGCCCGCTTCGCGCCGCGCGAACTGCCGACGGGCAGCGCCGCGGAGTTCCTGCGCCGGTCCATGAACCGCGCGCACGAGTCGTACGAGGTCGTCGTCACGTTCGCCGCGCCCGCCGCGACGGTCGCGGCGCGGCTCCCGCACTGGATGGGCGCGCCCGAGCCGCTGGACGAGGGCACCTGCCGGCTGCGTGCGACGGTGAGCGGTCCGAAGGACTGGACGGCGGTGCGCCTGGCCATGATGGGCCACGCCTTCACCGTCCAGGAGCCGCCGGAACTGGCTGAGGCGGCACGGGCGTTGGGCGCCCGGCTGACCGACGCGGCGGGCGCCGCCGGGGAAGCGTCCCCTTGAGGCGTGTCCCTTGGGGCGTGTTCCTTGAGGCGCGTCCCTTGAGACGCGTCCCTCACCTGAGGTGCGTCCCTCACCCCTCCCGCGTCGGCACCACCGTGTCCCACGGGAAGTCCCGCAGTGCGGCCAGGTTGGCGGCCGCCAGTTCGGCGGGGCCGTCCGGGCCCTCCGCGGGGCCGTCGCCCGCCGCCCAGCTCTCCATGGCGGTGCGGACGGCGGCGCCGGCGACGGCCGCCGCGAAGCACAGGCGGCTGCGGGCGGCGACGTCGCCGTCCGGCCGCGGGGGCAGGCCGCCCGTCAGACGGTGGGCCAGCGCCTCCGCCAGCTCCCGTTCCGAGGCGCGGCAGGCCTCCGCCCACACCCTGCCGAGCGCGGGGTTGTCCGCCGCGAGCCGGATGAGGGTGCGGACCCAGTTCCAGGACTCCTCGGCGACCCCGAGGCCGGGGGTGAGGGTGTGCCGGGCGGCCTCCTCCAGCACGCGCGGCAGGGGTGTGACGGCGGGGGCGGTGCGGACCCTGTCCACCCAGCGCCGGGCGCCGAGCGCGTAGAGGGGGCCGATGGCCTCCTCCTTGGTGGGGAAGTACCGGTAGAAGGTGCGCGGGGCGACGCCTGCCGCGTGGGCGATGTCCTCGGCGCGGGTGGCGCGCAGGCCGTTACGGATGAAGAGCCCGGCGGCGGTGCGGGCGATGTGGAGGCGGGTCTGCGCCTTGCGCCGTTCGGTCAACGAGCCGTCGGCAGCCGGGTCTTCGGGAAACGGCGGGGGCGGCGTCGGGGTGGTGCTGCTCACCTTCGGCAGGCTATGCCCATGTGGCACAATCTGCCATCTGGCGGGCCACCCCGGGGTTCAGGTCCGGGGTGACCCGCTGTCAGCGCGGCCCCGCGTCCTCGGGTCGGGAGACCGTACCGGGCACGGAAAGAGCCGGGCCCGGCGCCCGGGGGGACAGGCGCCGGACCCGGCCTGGGAAGTCCCGGCGCCGGGGGGGTGGTGCGTCGGGACGTGGCGCGTGGGCCGGCCCGGGGGCACAGGGCCCCGAGGCCTTCCGACTACTGGGTTCTCACGTCTTGTTCCCTGGCCCCAGCGGGTTGAAGCGGCGGGGAACGGCCATGTTTGCGCGGTCTTCCGCCACCCGGCGCACGCGGCCCGCGCCCCTCATCCGACGGCGCGGGCCCCGGCCGTCACGCGGGACGGCCGGTGCGCGCCCATGGGGGCGGTCCGCCGCGCCGGCGGACGGAAGCTCCCGTCACGCCGCCGCGTCGAACCCGGTGGAGCGGGCCAGCTTCTTCAGCTCCAGCAACGCGTGCTTCTCGATCTGGCGGATGCGCTCGCGCGTCAGGCCGTGCTCCTTGCCGACCTCGGTGAGCGTGCGCTCCCGGCCGTCCTCGATGCCGTAGCGCATCTTGATGATGGAGGCCGTGCGCTGGTCGAGGCGGCCGATCAGGTCGTCCAGCTCCTCGCTGCGCAGCAGCGTCATCACGGACTGCTCCGGCGACACCGCGGAGGTGTCCTCCAGGAGGTCACCGAACTGGGTCTCGCCCTCGTCGTCCACCGACATGTTCAGCGAGACCGGGTCACGCGCCCAGTCGAGCACGTCGGTGACGCGCTCCGGCGTGGAGCCGAGCTCGGCGGCGATCTCCGCGGGCTCGGCGTCACGGCCGTGCTCACGGTTGAACTCGCGCTGCACACGGCGTATCCGGCCCAGCTCCTCCACCAGGTGGACGGGCAGACGGATGGTGCGCGACTGGTCGGCTATGGACCGGGTGATGGCCTGCCGGATCCACCAGGTGGCGTACGTCGAGAACTTGAAGCCCTTGCGGTAGTCGAACTTCTCGACCGCGCGGACCAGGCCGGCGTTGCCCTCCTGGATCAGGTCGAGCAGCGGCAGGCCGCTGCGCGGGTACCGCCGGGCGACGGCGACGACCAGACGGAGGTTGGAACGGATGAAGACGTCCTTCGCCCGCTCGCTCTCGTCGACCAGCGCCTGGAGCTCCTCGGGGGTGGCTCCGGCCTTGTTCTCCTCGAGGCCGTCGAGGATCTGTCGTGCGAACACACCCGCTTCGATGATCTGGGACAGCTCGACCTCCTTGGCGGCGTCGAGCAGCGGCGTGCGCGCGATTTCGTCGAGGTACATGCCGACCAGGTCGCGATCGGCGATCTCGCCGCCATGGGCGCGAACACTGCTTGCCGCGTCGGCCGTCTCGCCGGAGGCGGACTGACGACGGGCGACGGCACGGGTTGCCATGCGTGCTCCCTTGCGATGGTGAGGTCAGCGGGTGGTCCTGTGGACACTCGGCACGGTGTTCAGGGTCCCTTCCGGACTCTGCTCGGGTGCCCGCATCCGTAGGAAACAACGACTGGAATCAGGACAGAATTCCCAACCCGTCCCCCGATTTTTCTGATCATGCAGTACCCTGTCCGGCCACGCAGGGAGGCGCGATGCCGTCGGAGCATGCAGAGGTGCAGGTCAGGCCGGGAGGCGAGGGCGACCTCGTGGCCCTCACCGACCTCTACAACCACTACGTACGTGAGACGGCCGTCACGTTCGACACCGAGCCGTTCACTCCGACGGAGCGACGCCCCTGGCTGCTCTCCCACCCGGTAGACGGCCCCCACCGCCTGATGGTTGCCACGGCCGCCGGGACGGGCCGCGTCCTGGGGTACGCCACGTCCAGCCCGTTCCGCCCCAAGCCCGCGTACGCGACGTCCGTGGAGACGACGGTGTACGTCGCCCCGGACGCCGGCCGGCGCGGCATCGGCACCCTGCTCTACCAGGCCCTTTTCGACGCCCTGGCGGACGAGGGCCTGCACCGCGCCTACGCGGGCGTCGCCCAGCCGAACGCCGCCTCGACGCGGCTGCACGAGCGGTTCGGCTTCCGACACGTCGGCACGTACCGCGAGGTGGGTCACAAGTTCGGCCGCTGGTGGGACGTGGCCTGGCACGAGAAGGAGCTGTGACGCGGGGGGGCGCAGCCTCCGGTCACAGCTCCGGACCCGCGGCGGCCCTCAGCCGAACTGCACCGACCGCTTGGCCAGCCCCATCCAGAACCCGTCGATCACGGACTTCTGTTCCCCGAGCTCGCCGGCCGCGTCGGCGGCGCCCATGGTGACGAAGAGCGGGGCGAAGTGCTCGGTGCGCGGGTGGGCGAGCCGGCCGGCCGGGGACTTGCGGGTGAAGTCGAGCAGCGCGTCCACGTCCCGCGCCTGAAGCGCCTCCCTGCCCCACGCGTCGAACTCGGCCGACCAGGCGGGGATGCCGCCCTGGCGCAGCGCGGCGAGGTTGTGGGTGAAGAAGCCGGAACCGAGGATCAGCACGCCCTCGTCGCGCAGCGGCGCGAGGCGGCGGCCGATCTCCATCAGCTTCACGGGGTCGAGGGTCGGCATGGACACCTGGAGGACGGGGACGTCGGCGTCCGGGTACATCTCGACGAGCGGGACGTAGGCGCCGTGGTCCAGGCCCCGGTCGGGGACGTCCTGGACGGGGGTGCCGGGGGCGCGCAGCAGCTTGCGCACGGACTCGGCGAGCTCGGGGGCGCCGGGGGCGGGGTAGGTCACCCGGTAGTAGTGCTCGGGGAAGCCCCAGAAGTCGTAGACCAGCGGGACGGTCTCCGTGGCACCGAGGGCGAGCGGGGCCTCCTCCCAGTGGGCGGAGACGACGAGGATCGCCTTGGGGCGGGGCAGGTCCGCGGACCAGGCGGCCAGCTCGCCGGGCCAGACAGGGTCGTCGGCCAGGGGCGGGGCGCCGTGGCTGAGGTAGAGCGCCGGCATGCGCTCCTGAGTGGCGGCGGTCATGACGGCGACTCCTTCCTGCGGCTCTCGCGACGCGCCCTGGGCGTCTCACGCGGGCACCGTACTTGAACTCTCAACTTTCACTCACGACTGTACGCCTCATTTGTTTAACCTTCAAGGAGAGCGCCCGTACAGTGGAGTGCATGAACACGGCACCCGCATCATCGGCAGCCGCCGGGGAGCCCCGCTGGCTCACCGACGAGGAACAGCGCGTCTGGCGTGCGTACGTCGACGCCACCACGCTCCTGGAGGACCACCTCGACCGTCAGCTCCAGCGGGACGCGGGCATGCCGCACGTCTACTACGGTCTGCTGGTCAAGCTGGCCGAGGCGCCGCGCCGGCGGCTGCGGATGACGGAGCTGGCGAAGGACGCCAAGATCACCCGCTCGCGCCTGTCGCACGCGGTCGCGCGCCTGGAGAAGAACGGCTGGGTGCGCCGGGAGGACTGCCCCTCCGACAAGCGCGGCCAGTTCGCCGTGCTCACCGACGAGGGCGTGGACGTGCTGCGCCGCCACGCGCCGGGTCACGTCGACGCCGTACGGCAGGCGGTGTTCGACCGGCTCACCCCGGAACAGCAGAAGTCCCTCGGCGAGATCATGGGGATCGTCGCCGAGGGACTTCAGCCGAGCGAAGCGGGTGCGGACCTGCCCTGGCTCCGCTGACGCCGCGAAGCCGGGGCAGGTCCGGGGAGCCGTACGGAAGGGGCGTCCCCTTCCCCTCCCGCACGGGTGGCCGGGGAGGCGGGCCAGGTCAGTGCATGGCCACCGGCACGGCGGCCTCGTTCTCCATGGCCGCGTCGGAGGACCCGGCAACCGCCGTGGTGCCCGGACGGCCCGCGTTGATCAGGGTCAAGGCGATGACCGCGGCCGCCACCAGGATCCCGACCGCGAACCAGATGGCGCTGGTGTAGCCCTGCACCTGTCCCTGGAGCTGGACCAGCTGCTGCTGGGCCCGGCCCGAGGCGCCGCCGATGTGGTCGGCGACGTAGGCGGTGGTGGCGGAGGCGGCGATCGTGTTCAGCAGGGCCGTGCCGATCGCGCCGCCCACCTGCTGCGAGGTGTTGACCATCGCGGAGGCGACACCGGAGTCACGCGGCTCGACGCCCAGGGTGGCCAGCGACATGGCCGGCATGAACGCCGTACCCATACCGAGGCCGAGCAGCAGCATGCCCGGCAGCAGCACGGCCGCGTACGAGGTGCCGATCTCCAGCTGGGTCAGCAGCAGCATGCCGAGCGCCGCGACCAGGAAGCCGGGGCCCATCAGCAGACGGGGCGCGACCCGGGTCATCAGCCGGGTGCCGATCTGGGTGGAGCCCGTGATCATGCCCGCGATCATCGGCAGGAAGGCGAAGCCGGTCTTCACCGGCGAGTACCCCTTCACGACCTGGAGGTAGTACGTGAGGAAGAGGAACAGGCCGAACATCGCGATGATCGCCAGACCCAGCGACAGATAGACCCCGCCGCGGTTGCGCTCGGTGATCACGCGCAGCGGCAGCAGCGGCGCCTTGACCCGCGCCTCGACGGCCACGAACGCGGCGAGCAGCACGGCCGAGGCGACGAACATGGCGATCGTGACGGAGTCGCTCCAGCCCTCGGACTCGGCGCGGGTGAAGCCGTAGACCAGCGCGACCAGGCCCAGGGTGGACAGGACCACGCCGGGGACGTCCAGCGGGGAGCGGTTGCGGCCGCCCGCGGGCTCACGGACGACGAAGTACGCGCCGGCCGCGGCGACGACGGCGAACGGGATGTTCACGAAGAACGTCCAGCGCCAGTCCAGGTACTCGGTGAGGAAACCGCCGAGGATCAGGCCGACGGCGCCGCCGCCACCGGCGATCGCGCCGTAGATGCCGAACGCCTTGGCGCGCTCCTTGCCGTCGGTGAACATCACCGCGAGCAGCGACAGCGCGGCGGGCGCGAGCAGCGCGCCGAACGCGCCCTGGAGTGCGCGGGCGCCGAACATCATGGCCTCGTTGGTGGCCGCGCCGCCCAGCGCGGACGCCAGCGCGAAGCCGCCAAGACCGACCACGAAGGCCCGCTTGCGCCCCCACAGGTCGGCTATCCGGCCGCCGAACAGCAGCAGACCGCCGAAGGCCAGGGCGTAGGCGGTGACCACCCACTGGCGGTTGCCGTCCGAGATGCCGAGGTCCTGCTGGGCCGAGGGCAGGGCGATGTTCACGATGGTGGCGTCCAGGACGACCATCAGCTGGGCGATCGCGATGAAGACGAGCGCTTTCCAGCGGTTGGCGTCCGGACCGCCGGCATCGGCGCGGCCCGGGGCCTTTCCGGCCGGAGAGACTGTTTCAGACATGGGGGTACCCACTTCGGGACTTGTAAGGGAATGAACGTGTGAGTAACGAAAAATCGGGCGTGTTCGGGTAACGGCGCGTCCCCGTCGACGGCCGTCCACACCGTTGCCCGTGATCAGGACGGGCGGCCTGAGGGAGTCAGGAGTGGCTCAGCGGCGCAGATCCTCCACGGTCACGGCCGAACCCGGCAGAACGGACCGGGCAGGCGCCCGCATCCCGTCCAGGAACAGCTGGAGATGGCGGTGGACGAAGCGGTCGGCGCTCATGCAGCCGGTGCCGGCCGGGGGCCGGCTCAGCTGCGCGACGCCCACCAGCAGGTCGCCGTACTCCACGTCGTCCCGCAGCTGGCCGGCCGCCCGGGCACGGTCCATCAGCTGGACGACGAGGCTCTCGACGCGCCGCCGCGCATCCTCCAGGTCGGGATGGCTCTGGTCGAAGGTGCTGGAGATCATCGGGCAGAGCGCGCTGATCCGCTCGTCGGCGGCCGCGTGCGCGAAGCGCTCCAGCGCCTCGAAGGCGTCCCCGGTCTCGTTCAGCGCCTGCTCGGCCGCCCGCACCGTACGGTCCATGACGGAGCAGACGACCTCGCGCACGAGCGCGTCGCGGTCGGGGAAGTTGCGGTACACCGTGGCATTGCCGACGCCGGCCCGGCGGGCGACCTCGTCGAGGGGCACCTCGCACCCGAACTCGACGAACATCTCGCGGGCGGCGGCGACGATCCGCTCCCGGTTGCGCAGGGCGTCGGCGCGGGGCCGGGGCGCCTTGCGCGTCACGGGGGTCTCGGTCGTCGCGGTCACGGTGCACTCCTCCGGGTGTTGCTCTGACGTCTGTGCTGCGTCTGCGGCGATCCGGGGATTCCGTCCCCGGATCGTGCGGACACAGGCGTAAACGGGGAAACGATCCCCGGTTATTTCCCGGACGGGAAGTTTTCCATGTGACCCAGGTCACATCTAAATGGAAGGCCGGTCAACGCGCCGGCCCGGCGGACGATCGCCAAGGTCGACGGCCCCGACGACAGCGCCCCCGCCGCCGGGCGGCACCGGACTCGATCGGACCACCCGGCGAGCGCACCCCCGACCCGTGACGCAGGGTGATCACGAGGGTGCAGTCGGAGACGGCGGCTGCCGTGCGGAGCGGAGGTCCCCCCATGCAGCCGCAGCCGAGCCGAGGCCGGATATCCCCGCGCCGCCTGGCCGCCCTGGGCTCCGTCGCCGCCCTCACCCTCGCGGTCTGCAGCTCGGCAGGCAACGGCCACCTCTCCCCGACGACCACCGCCCCCGGCGCCGGCCCGAGCGCCCTCTCCCGCAGCTCCGCCCACGGACCCTGCATGATCGGCAGCGACCGCGACGTCCAGATGTCCGAGGGCATCCCCACGGACCCCGGCTACACCCGCTCCACCGGCACGGTCCGCGCCCTCACCCTGATGATCGACTTCTCGGACGCACCCGGCGAGGGCGACGCCCTGGACCGCTACCGCGAGTTCTTCCCGCAGACCCGCGAGTGGTTCACCACCAGCTCCTACGGCCGCCTCGACTACCGCCCCGAACTGCCCGTCCCCGAGTGGCTGCGCATGCCCAAGTCCTTCCGCCAGTACGGCATAGAGCGCGGCGCCCCCTTCGACCCCGGCTACCGGGAGCTGATCCGCGACATCGTCTCCGAGGCCGACACGGAGGTGGACTTCCAGGCGTACGACCTGGTCAACGTCCTCGTCACCCCCAACGCGGGCCCCGCCGCCCTGGACACCGTCCTGTCCGTCACCTTCGCCGGCAACGAGGAGGCCCCCACCGCGGACGGCGCTCCCCTCTCCAACGCGTCCTTCGTCTACTCCCGCCAGGACGACGGCTCCGGCTCCTACGACCGCACCGGCTACCGCGTCCTGCCCCACGAGAACGGCCACGTCTTCGGCCTGCCCGACCTCTACACCGCCGACGGCGGCGGCGCCGTCGGCCACTGGGACATCATGAGCGAGGACTGGGGCGCCAACAACGACTTCCTCGCCTGGCACAAGTGGAAGCTGGGCTGGCTGGACACGTCCCAGGTGAGCTGCGTGGCCCAGCGCGGCTCACGGGAGTACGTCCTGACGCCGCTGGCCCGCGCGGGCGGCCCCAAGCTGCTCTTCGTCCCGCTCGACGCGCACTCCGGGTACGCGGTCGAGCTGCGCACGCGCGACGGGAACGACGAGGCGGTGTGCCGGCCGGGCGTCCTGGTCTACCGGGTCGACGCGGACGTGGACACGGGCATGGGTCCGATCACCGTGCACGACGCGACCCGGGACAGCGGCGGCTGCACCCGGGCCCCCAATGTGCACGCGGAACTGTCGGACGCGACGTTCAGGCCGGGGCAGAGCTTCGTGGACCGTGCGGAGGGGGTACGGGTGGCGGTGCTGGCGGAGGACGAGGACGAGTACCGGGTGAGGGTCACACGCACGTCGGCGCGGTGAACGCTCGCCGGGGTGCGGCCCCCTCACCCAACTCACCCCGCTAGGTTGCTCCTTGACAGCTGCCGGCCAGCTCTGGGAGGACCTAGTGACGGAGATATCCGCGGCATCGCTCGAGGCGCGCAAGCGCATCAGGACCGACCAGCCGCACACCGCCCGCATCTGGAACTACTGGCTGGGCGGCAAGGACAACTACCCGGTCGACCAGGCCGCCGGCGACCAGATCCGCGCACTGCACCCCGGCATCGGCGACTACGCCCTCGCCGACCGGCAGTTCCTCGGCCGCGCGGTGCGGCACCTGGCCGGACAGTGCGGGATCCGGCAGTTCCTCGACATCGGCACGGGTCTGCCCACCGCCGACAACACCCACGAGGTCGCCCAGCGCGTCGCCCCCGACTCCCGCGTCGTCTACGTCGACAACGACCCCATCGTGCTGGCCCACGCCGAGGCCCTGCTCACCAGCACGCCGGAGGGCAGCACGGCGTACCTCGACGAGGACCTGCGCAACATCGACGCCATCCTCGAACAGGCCGCGAAGACACTGGACTTCGGCAAGCCGGTCGCCCTGGTCCTGCTGGGCGTGGTCATCTTCATCGAGGACGACGAGGAGGCGTACGGGGTGGTGCGCAGCCTGATGGACCGGCTCCCGTCCGGCAGCCACCTGGTCCTCTCCCACACGATCACCCGCCCTGACATGCCGGACGTGGACGCGGCGGTCGCCTTCTGGAACGAGAACGGCACCCCGAAGCTGACGCAGCGGACACCGGGGGCGGTGTCCCGCTTCTTCGAGGGGCTCGAACTGCTGGAGCCGGGCGTGGTCTCCTGCAACCGGTGGCGCCCGGACTCCAGTGAGGTTCCGGCGGAGGTGGCGATGTTCGGAGGGGTGGGGCGGAAGGCCTGAGGCTGCTGGGGAGGGCGGGAGGCCGGGAGGTCGAGGGGTGGGGGGCCGTCGGCGGCCCGAGGCGGCGGCCCGAGGCGGCTCTCCCCTCCCCGTCCCCCACCCGCCCGGACTCCGATCCGGTACCCTGTGGATCGAGCGCCCCGGCGGTCACCGCTGTCCCCGTAACCGGGCCCGCGGCCACCACCCAGGACGCTCACGGCTTGACCGCCGACCACGCCTTCGTAGCTCAGGGGATAGAGCACCGCTCTCCTAAAGCGGGTGTCGCAGGTTCGAATCCTGCCGGGGGCACAGGCAGAAGGGCCAGCTCAGGAGGGGTTCCCTCCCAGGCTGGCCCTTCGTCGTGTTCAAGGTCGTGCCACACGCGTGCCACTAGAGTCCACGCGGAGTCCACGTCCTCTAGCCGGAGACCCCTCCCCCGTCGTCGCGGATCATGGCCCCGAGCCGGTCGGCGATGGCCCGGTCTCGGTCGCTGAGCAGTCGGTAGCGCGGTGCGATGGAGTCGGCGCCGGCGAAGACCTCCGCCACCGTGAGGACCTGCCGCTCGGGTACGTCGCCGCCACCCCAGGCACCGTGAAACAGACGGGGCCCCTGGCGTCCAGGTGGAGCGCGCTATTGAACGAACGACCTGGACGGACAGGGGCCGCGCCTGCTCGGCTCTGCCTGGGTGGCGACGGACGGGATGGGAGCCGGGGTTAGTAGTGGATAAATTTGCAATACGTCAAACTGCTACATGGCAGGAGGTGGCTGCGGCTGCTGTGCTTGGCTAGCGGCGTTCGTTGCTGTATTTGAAGCGCGCGACAGAATCTTCATGTCGTCTGGGTCGCTTCGATGCAGCACGAAAATCTTCGCCAATGCGAGCAAACTTGGACCGCACAGAATAATAGATAGCCAGGGCGCCGAGCCGACGACCGTAATACTCGCCACCAGAAGTGCGATAGAGATTACTGCGCCGACACTTACATTCACAACATGCCGGCGATGGCGCAGTTGCTCGACCTGTGCGACGGCCTCTCGCTCAGCTACCTCGCGTTCAGCCTGTGCCCTCCATTCACTCTCTTCCTTCTGTGCCTGAATTCGATCCTTTTCGAGTTCATAATTCAAGCGAAGGCGGAGAGCGGTCTCTTCTGACCGTAGAGCCCGTTCGGCTTTAGCTGCGGCAAGAGCCGCGCGAAAAATCTCCGGAGGGGCGTCAGCCCACTGCGCAACGAGCCTGTGCGCCTCAACTGCCAAAAGGTTTTCAATCGGCTCAGGCTCTTGCTGCTGCTGCGGAACCGGAAGAGATCCCGCGTCGTCCGTATTCACTCTCGGGTTCCCCCACCGCCACTATTAACGGGTTCGTAGTTGCCTTTACCGGCCACTTCCGGAGGTGGGCCAAGTTTCAGAAACAACGCAATAAGGTCCGAATTCACAGCCTCCCGCGCTTCCCGGGCTAGACGTTGCGCTTCAATCAAGCTTCGAGGGCCTCTTTGCTTTACAGCATCTACGCCCCGACGAGCCCCTCTCGCCTCATGAAGGTCGTGCGCAGCATCTTCAAGAACTTCTGTTACGCGAGCCGCATGGGAAGCGAATAGTTCATCGAGCGAAGGAACGTCAAGATTAACCTCGGACGATGACAAAACATCATCAGAGGGGAGCGTATCGCGTGAACCGCAGGCGCCTTGGGCCTCTGGAGAGCCATCGCCAACAAGGTCGCCGTGTGCAAGTTCCTCGCGAGCCACAGCAGTAGAATATGTGGCCTTTATGCAACCCTCATCGAGAGGGATTTCTGATGATTCACCTTGCCCTTCAGTAAGGAGGTTTGCCTTTTTGAAGATATAGGCAATTTCCGTAGCGGAAAAATTGACGTGAGATTCTTTGATTAGACGGTCCACGCGTTTAAGATCATGCGCGGAGAAGGAAAGGGGGCTGTAAGCTTCCCGGTTTTCCTGATTCAGGAGTTCCCTCAGGGGAATGGAGTGCAAAAAGGAACCATGGCCAGCGGAAGCGTCCAGCAAGCCCTCAATGTTTTCGCTGGCGAGTTCGATGTTTTTCAGATCGGCCATGATTTGTGTTAGTTGTCGCGGTGTGAAGAATCTTCCCCGCTTCCCAACTTCCACTTCCTGAACCGTGTCGAGCGCCCGCTGCCAGACCCCCAGAGCATCCTCGTGGCGGCCGGCGCTGCTCAGAGAACCCGCAAGCCCAACCAGGGTGCGAACCGTGTCGGGGTGGATGGGACCGAAGGTGGTTTCGGACAGGTCGAGCGCCCGCTGCCAGACCCCCAGAGCATCCTCGTGGCGGCCGGCGCTGCTCAGAGAACCCGCAAGCCCAACCAGGGTGCGAACCGTGTCGGGGTGGATGGGACCGAAGGTGGTTTCGGACAGGTCGAGCGCCCGCTGCCAGACCCCCAGAGCATCCTCGTGGCGGCCGGCGCTGCTCAGAGAACCCGCAAGCCCAACCAGGGTGCGAACCGTGTCGGGGTGGATGGGACCGAAGGTGGTTTCGGACAGGTCGAGCGCCCGCTGCCAGACCCCCAGAGCATCCTCGTGGCGGCCGGCGCTGCTCAGAGAACCCGCAAGGTGCTTAAGAGCAGTGACTGCTTGAGGGCTCTCAGAGCCGAACATGCCTTCCGCCTCGGCTAACCCTTGCTTAGCTCGCTGCACAACATCTGGCGTTTCGTCCACTCGCTCACCCCCGAAGGCCATCGTGCCGTACGGCGACTACAAAGTCACCCGCTTCGCTACTGGCAAGTTTGTACCAGTTGTGCTCACTGGCCTGGACGTAGGGCTTCGATTCACCTAGGCCAGCTCCCGAACCGGCCTAAAATGATCGCAGCTTCCTAAATGGCCCGCTGACCAGCTCAACAACCCCCGACGACCTCCCAGCCGAGAGTTCGGGACGAAAGAGGTCACCGGGCCGTCTGTGGGCCGTCAAAGGGGGGCCCGCAGCGGCCAACGACGACCGGCAACGACTGCTTGGCCCCTGGCTGTTGCTGCATGGACGTCTGTCAGTCGAGGTCGCTCCCACGCGGCGTCACTTTCTGCGCAACAAGCTCCAGGAGTGGGAGAAGTACCGCTCCGAGGCGGTGGTTGAGGGTAGCCACCGCGCACCCCAGTACCCGCAACAGCACCTGACGGCAGTTGTTGACGGCAACGTGTGTGCACACTGCCGTACTCAGAAGCCCATCCAAAGACCGCTCGTCCGAATGCGAGGAACGAGAAGCTGATCCCTGAGCACCCCGGAGCAACTCCTAAAGCGGGTGTCGCAGGTTCGAATCCTGCCGGGGGCACAGAGCAAAGGGCCAGCTCAGGAGGGGTTTCCTCCTAGGTTGGCCCTTCGTCGTGTTCGCGGCCGTGCCACACGCGTGCCACTAGAGTTCACGCGGAGTCCACATCCCCTAGCCGGAGGCCCCTCCCCCGCCGTCCCGGATCATGGCCCCGAGTCGGTCGGCGATGGCCCGGTCACGGTCGCTGGTCATGTGCTGATAGATCAACGCGGCCCGGGAGCTGCTGTGCCCCATGCGCGTCATCAGCTCTCGCGTGCTGGCCCCGGCCGTCGAGGCCAGCGTGTTGCCCGTGTGCCGCAGATCGTGGAAGTGCAGCTCGTCCGTGACGCCCGCGGCTTTCCGGGCCTTGACCCAGTCGTCGCGGAAGTTGCTGCGCCGCAGCTGCCCGCCCTGCGGCCCGACGAATACGTGCCCGTCGCGGCCAGGAGCGGCGAAGTGCTCCAGGTGGTGCGTGACCGCGTCGAGCAGTTCGGCCGGGAAGGAGACGGAGCGCACCCCGGCCGCAGACTTCGGCGCCTTGTCGAAGAGCCGGCCGTCCTGCAACTCGGCCTGAGCACGGCGCACGATGACGGTCAGCCCCTCCAGGTCGATATCCCGGCGCCGCAGAGCCGCCAGCTCCCCGAACCGCAGGGTGGTGAAGGCCGCCAGGAACACGAGCAGCCGGTAGCGCGGCGCGATGGAGTCGGCAACGGCGAAGACCTCCGCCACCGTGAGGACCGGCCGCTCGGGCACGTCGTAGCGGTCCGCGCCCTTGATGCGGCACGGGTTGCGCCGGATCAGCTCGTCGTCCACGGCCGTGTTCATCAGGGCGCGCAGCAGCTGGTACGCCTTAACGACCGACGGCTCACCGACGCCGGCCGCCAGGAGCTTTCCGCGCCAGCTTCGCACTCGGGCCGTCGTCACGTCCGCCACGCTCCCGGCCCCGAAGGTGGGCAGGATGTGCAGCCGCATCACCGACTCGCTCCGCTCACGGGTGCGGTCGGCGAGCTTCCGGTCCCGCAGCCACGCGGTGGCGTACTCCTCGAAGTTCACCGCCCCGGCGTCCGGGTCTGACCACTGCCCGCGCGCGATGTCCGATTCGATGTGCGTCAGGGCGACTTGGGCATCGGTCTTGGTCGCGTATGTCTTCTCCGCCGGGCGCAGCTGCCCCGTCTCCGGGTCCCGGTAGCGGACCTGCCAACGGCCGGACGGAAGCTGCCGGACCGAGCCGAAGTTCCGTCGCTTCCCTCTTTTGTTGGCCATCAGGCGGCCCTCCCCAAGGAGCTGCGGCGGTCACCGATCGGATGCACCGTGTTGGCGTCGATGAAGGCGTTCAGTGCGCTCTCCGGGATCCGGACGTGCCGACCGACCTTGACGAACGCGATGCGCCGCTCGGCAATCAGGCGGCGCGGAAAACGTTCCGTGGTGCCGAGGAGTTCGGCCACCTGTGCCACGGTCAGGTAACGGTCAGCCATGAGTCGGTTCTCCTTCCGGTGAAGTAGCGGAGTTGCGAGAGGTGGCGAGCCAGGTCTCTGCGGCGGTGAGTCCGGTGCCGGCGAAGCGCCAGTGGGAGAGAACGAGCACGGTGTCCGGGTCGGGCAGCGGATGGCCGGCCTCGGCCGCGCGTTCGCGGGTGAGGGCTTCGTTGTGGTCGGCGCGTTCCTGGCGGAGGGCGCCGAGGGTGACGGAGTAGGCGCGGGATTTGGTGGAGAAGTGGCCGCGGAAGCCGAGCATGTGGGCCCACTTGCGCAGGCGCAGGTCTTCCAGCTCGGGGAGCGCCCCGAGGTGCCAGCAGGTGAGGATCATGCGCCGGGCGTGGTCGCTGACGCCGGAGCCGATCAGGTCCGTGATCGGATTGCGGATAGGCCGGTCGAGGGTGCCCGCCGTCTCGGCTCCCTTGGTGGCGTACTTGGCGATGTAGGCGGCCACGGCGCGGCTGGACAGTTCCGAGCTGCCTGCGAAGTCGGCCGAGCGGATGGGGCGGATGTCGAGCTGGTCGCCGAAGCGGAAGGTGTACGCGCGGCTGTCGAGGACCGGACCGGGTGCCTCGGCTTCCCTGGCCGCCCAGCGGATCGCATCGGTGAGGAGTTCGGTCGTGGCCCAGGCCGGCGGGGCGTCCTCGGCGCCGTCCGGGCCGTCGAGGCGGATGACGGCGTGGAAGTGGACGGCACCGCGCCGCTGGTACTCGGCGACCTTGGCGTAGGAGACCTTGAGGCAGTGCCGTAGCGCCGAACGGCTCAGGCCCGCGCGGGAGGCGAGGTGCTGGCGCAGGTAGGTGGTGAAGCGGCCCCAGAGCTTCCCCGCGTGGGCGTTCCACAGGACGGCCGCGCGGTAGTCGTATCGGTCCGGGTCCAGGGGCGTGCCGAGGGCGGGGTCGTCGTCCGGGTGAAGGCGTCCGCAGCGGCACCGGCCACCGCCGGGGCGGTTGTGCACGGGGCCGAAGGACGGTGCGGTGAAGGTGGCGAAGACACGCGGGTGTTGGGCCACGGCCGGGCCGATGCCTTTGCCGCCGCTCAGACCGGCCGTGACGAGGTGGAAGGTGTCTTTGCGGTACACCTCGGCGCAGGATGCGCACCGGGTGGCGCGGCGGTTGTTGCAGCGGATGAGGAGCTGTCTGACCGGGAGGTCGCGGTCGGCGACTTCCCGGACGATCTCCCCGGTGGCGGCGTGGACGTCGAGCCGGTGGCCCTCCATTCGGATGGGCCGCTCGCAGCCGCCGAGGCACTGGATCTGGTGGGCGTAGGCGCTGAGGTCGCCGTGCCGGGCGAGTGCTGCCAGCTGGCGGATAGCTGTGGTCGGAGCCGCAGGAGTCATGGGCGGGGTCCTCCTTGCATGGGCTTGCGGTTGGTTTTGTCGAGGGGACTAGACAGCGTGAGAAGACCGAGAGGCCGGGGCGGTGGTGTCAGCGTCGGGCGACGACGGAGCGGATGGCGACGGCGCACACGGCCAGAGACGTGGCGGTGAGGGCGACGGCGAGAAGCATGGAAACCAGGACGGTGCCGACGACCAGGACAACGGCGGTGCCACCGCCGACCAGGGCGAGCACGGTGCCCGGCGTGAGCTGGACGACCGAACGGTTCGGGGCCGGGGTGGCGGCTGTCGACGCCCGGGCCGGGGCGTGCGGCGTGATGGTGGTCGGTTCGGCGACTGCGGGCGTGGTGGTCAGGGCGGTGGGCTGCGGCATGGTCGGGACCTTCGGTCGGAACATGAGCGGTCTCCATTCGCGGGTCACTTGAGGGCGGGGTCGATGACAGGGGCGAGCAGGCTGTCGGCGAGGAGGTAGCCGCCGAGGAGCAGTACGGCGATGAGCCACCAGGGCGGGCGGATGAGCTTGACGCCGAGGACGCCGACGACGAGCAGGGCGAGCCAGAGCGGAACGTCCATGTCGGTGGTCTCCTGTCAGGCCGGGCAGCGGTGGGTACGGGCGGCGAGGTCGGCGGCGGCACGGCTGTCGTACTCGGCGGAGAAGTCGCAGCGGGGAGCGGTGCAGGCGGCCAGGTGGCGGTTCCGGCCGCGTTCGACGTAGGAGGCGACGTTGACGGGGCCGATGCGTCGGAGGTTGCGGAAACGGCGGTTCACGGTGGGCTCCTCTCAGAGGTGTGCGGCGACGGATGCGGTCATGGACGGGGGCAGGCCGAGCCGAGTGCGGACGGCGTCGGGGTCGGCGGGGCGGCCGGTGGCCGAACGGTGTTCCTCGGCCAAGGCCCGGGCGCGGTCGACGAGGGCGGGCGGCAGGGCGACGGCTGGAGCAGGCGCCGGGGCGGGAGCGGTGGCCGGTGCAGCAGCAGGCTCGGGAGCCGGTTCGGGATCGGCGCTGTACGGAACCTTGTGATCGGGCCCCTCCATGTCGGACGAACCGCCGTCAGGAGCCGTAGCGGCGTCCGTCGCGGGAGAGGCGGCGGGCTCTTCCTCGGTGTGCGGAGCGTGGGCCAGCAGCGTGCCGCCGAAGAAGGCGACAGCGGGCCAGCCCGCGACCGTCACGCGGAGCCAGGCGGGTACGTCGTCCAGGTCGAGGAGGCCGGCCGTGGCGACGTTGGCGCCGAGGGACGCGGCCAGGGCTACGAGGAACCACAGGCGCGGACCGCCGGCCGCCCGGCCCGCTCGCTGTGACTGGCGCATCCGACGCCAGGCGGCGACCAGGAGCAGGTCGACACTCACGGGATAGGCCCACGCCTTCCAGCCGTCCTGTCCGGCCGCCGCGGCGACGTCGTGTAGGTGGGAGAAGGACAGGGCACCGGCGATGACGGCCTGCACGATCACGGCGTCCACGCGGGCCAAGTGGGCACGCATCGGCTCGGGCTCCTTCGGTTTGGGCATGGCAGGGGTAGGGACTTGGCGTGAGGCGGTCACGCCGGCCGTTGGAGGGAAGTGCGGCTACCCGGTCACCGGGCGCGTGGCGGGCTGTGCGACGGGAGCAGTGGAAGGCTGCGGCACCACGGGGCGGAAGGTGTCCAGGCGGGGCAGTTCCGGAATCAGGCCCGAAGTGTCGCGGCAGACGGCCGCCGCATTGTCGAGGGTGAGGTGCGGGGAGCGGACGCGGGACCAGCCGCCGGAGGAGTCACCGACGACCGCGACGCCGGGTCGTTCGGCCGGGATTCGGGTGGCCGCCAGCGCTGCTTCCGGTGCGATGTCGCCGAGGGCCATGTTGGCGGATGTCTCGTCGTTGACGCGGTGGCAGACCCGACCGGTGAGCTGGGCGCGGAGCATGGTGGCGCCCTTGCCGAGTTCAGCGCCGAAGCGCTGCCCGCACACCTCCAGATAGATACCGGCCGCGCGTCCGAGCTGGGCGAGGCGGATGAGCTTGGTGACCATGGCGTCTCGCCGCTTCTCGTCGTCCTTGCTCGCGGCGAGGAAGAGTTCGGCGACCTCGTCGACGACGACCACGACCGGCACCGGCCGCGCCTTCTCCGGCAGGCCCCAGACGTCCGAGGTGAGCACGGCATCCGGACCGGCCCCGCCCCTCATGCCGATGAGGCGGAAGCGTGCCTCCATCTCGTCCACCAGAACGTCAAGGAGGTCGTTCGCACGGTCCGGCGTATCGGCGAGCGCCGACAACCGGGGTCCAAACGGCGCCAGTTCGACGCCCCATTTGCAGTCGATGCCGATGAGTGCGACGGGTTGCCGGGCCAGCCCGCAGAGCAGGTTCCGCAGGTACACGGACTTACCCGACTGCGTTGCGCCGAGGATGAGTTCGTGCGGCACGGTGCGGAAGTCCCGGACGTGCCAGTGTCCGTCCTCACGCAGTGCCAGGGGCAGGGTCAGCGATTCGGTCCGCAGCCGCCGACGAGGGGGCCGGACGTCGGCGAGGACGTCCCAGCCGACCAACCGCAGCTCCAGCCTTCCCGGCTTGGTGGGCCGGACGTGCACGGCGTGCACACCCCAGGCGTGCCGTAGCCGGTCAGCCGAAGCGTTGAAATCTTCGGGTGCCTGGCCGGCCGCCATGCGCAGCCGCATCACGAGTCCGGACCCGGTCGGCAGTGGCAGCGACCGACGAGGCGGTACGGGAGCGGCCTGTCGTCCCACCATCCGGGCGGTGGCCCGGCGCATGGCAGAGGCGGGCACCGTCAGGCCGCAGGCGTCCATGGTGGCCCGGTACGTGGCGAGCACCCGCAGCGTCACGGCCGGATACCCGACCAGCCACCAGAACAGGACCGGCAGTCGACGGCGTACAACGGCCAGCGCAGCCGCCACCAGCAGCGCTAACAGCAGAATCCACAGGGCGTCGGTCATGGCGCTCAGCCCTGCACCGCGGCCGGGGTGTCGACCATGACTGCGTCCGCCCGGTAGGCGATGCCGTGCCGAGTACGGCCGCCGAACTCGCTTTCCCAGGGCCGGGCGACAAGGCCGGACAGGAACACCGGTGCGCCCATGGCCAGTCCTTCGCCGATGCCCTTCTCGGGCACGGTGACCTTGATCATGTCCGAGCCGCCCTGGGCGATGAACACCAGCTCCATGACCATGAGCCGGTCGTTGGTGACCGGGTCCACGGCCACCTCGCCGGTCTGCCGGTTCCTCACCTTGACCTCGGGGAGCTTGGTGACCAGGAGAGTGGCGGACGAGGTGTCCACGGGGATGACACGCATTCTGTACCTCACTTGATTCGGGCGTCCTCGTGGACGCCGAGCCGTTGAATACCCCCCTAGACAGCACAGGGAGGCGACCACCCCAACTGTCTAGGGGGGTTGACGCCTACCGTAAACCGACGCCCCGTCAACTGTCTAGGGGGGTATACGAGCGTGTCGCGCGAGCGTCGATGGGACCACCCGATCTCGCAGCGGCCAGTGACACCATTCGGGAGCCCCTCGCCCGCTTTCAGACCACCACCGTCACGAGTTGTCGAGCAGGCCCAGCGCCGTATCCGGGCGGCAGTGCACGCACGCCGGCACGCCATGCCGCAAAGCTTCAACCACCTGCTCGCGGGACGCGGGACGACACCGGCCCGACTTCGTCGCTGCCCAGCAGTCCCCGGCATGGACGGCGTCCACGTTCCTCCGGTTGAGCCCGTACTGGAGCAGCCAGTCCGGAGGCGGCGGCCGCATCTCCTCACCTCGGCGCCGCTCGGCCTCACGCCGCTCCTCGTCCGCGATCCACCCGTCGAGTTGCCGCACGGCGGCCGTCGCCTGCTGCACGACCACACGGCGCGCGAAGCGCAGCAGCTCCAGTCGGGACGGTTGGTCGCTCACACGTTCGATTCTATGGTTGGGTGTGCGGCTACGACGAGGGCACCCAGTGGAGAACCGTGGCGTCGTCCCTCGCCTTTCCGCGAGGCCATCGCTGCCCGTCGGGATCGCCGTTCTCCGCTTCCCGTACACGGCGGATGAGTTCGTCCGGGCCGGCAGACGCGAGCACGTCCAGCACGTCCGTCCAGTCGGCGAGGCCGAACCGGTCGACGAGTCGTGTCGCGCCGTCGCTCAGCAGGGTCACGGACGCCAGCGACTCCAGCGGCACCGTTCCGGTGAGGGCGTGCTCGGCTGCCCGCGGTTCGGGGCCTGCGATCCAGAAGCCGCCCGGCCGGTTACGGAGTCCCGTCAGGTCGTCGCGGTACTGGGCCAGGGCGGCAGCGTGCTCGGGCGTGCCGGTGGGCAGTCGGTCGACCGACGCACGGAGTTGCTTTCCGACCTGGTCCAGGCGGTCGTCGGTGACAGCGGTCGTCTTCCCGTCCTGACCGGCGAGGAGGAGGGTCGAGTCGCCGAGGACGAGGTACTCCAGCGCTCCCCCGCCGACTCGGACCGCGACGACCGTGCTGGTCGGGCTGGCCCGGTAGGCCAGATCGCACGTGTCCTCGTGCAGGGATCGAACGCCGCGGATCGCGCCGGCGAGACAGTCGGCGAGCGGCCGGGCGGGATCTCCAGCGATGTTGCCCAGCAGCAGTCCGCCCAACGTCGAGGAGAACCACGCGATGCCGTGCACGCATCCGGTCTCGGCCCCGGCGACGCCGGCACCGTCGAGGAGGACGGCCGCGCCGGGGGCGACGGCCGCGAAGTCCTCGTTCTGCTGGTTGAGTTCGGCGGGCAGCGTGCCGAGGGCGACGTTCACGCAGTCGTCTCCTCGTCGTGCAGGTAGAGGGGGCAGAGGAGTTCGGCGGATTGCGGCTCTTCGGTCTCGGGGTCGTATTCGACACTCACCAGGGTGGAGAAGTGCCGCTCCCCCACCTGTCCCCACAGCGTGCTGAGGTCGGAGGTGAGCAGGTGGACGACGCCGAGGGAGCCTGCCGTGTGGATGCCGGCGATGGCCAGCACCGAGCCGTTGCCGTTCGGGCGAGGCAGTCGGCCCAGGTATCCGACGTCGTGCGGACGGCTCGGCTCGAGGTCCGCGCCTGCGTGGTACGCCGTGCCGGTGCGCCGGTCCACCAGCGCCCAGGGCTCGCCCTCCGGATGTTCCCAGGCGAGTACCGGGTCCTGGGCGTACAGGTCGCGCATGGCCTGGGACATGCCCGGCCCGCAGACGACGACCAGGCCGTCACGGTTGAGGTCGACCTCGCCGCTCACCTGCACGTGGCCGGAGCTGACGTCGAGCCCGTACGACTTCGCAAGCTCCTCCAGCCGCTTGCCGGAGTTCATGTCGGCCATGGCGACGACCGGGCGCTTCTTCGTGTCGTCCCACCGGAGCGGTGTCACCACCGTGACGGAGCCCGTCCCGAGGAAGGCTCCCTCAGGTGCCGGGCCGGTGTGCCGGATCTGATGGATACGCCCGCGGCTCAGGCCGGCCTTCTCGGCGATCTGCGCGTAGGACATTCCTTGCGCGTGGAGGTCCTGAACCACGCGACGGCGGAGCCGGGCGAGTTCGGTCACCTCCTGCTGCGCAGCGGCCAGCCTCGTGGTGACCTCACGCAGGAGCAGGTACGGATCATCGATCGCCATGATCCGCTGCAACTCGTCCGACATGACCACACCTCCCAGAAGTACCCAGGAGTCTAGGGCCCTAGACGGAATGGGTGGGAGGCGCCGTCCCGTACGACTTTCAACGACGAAGAAGCGCGACCTCCGCCGAGGCACACCCCGAGGAGTCACCCGTCACCGCCGGCACGGCAACAGCCGCCCATCAGCGACCGGCACCCGATCACGCGCCCTCCCAGGCCAGCTCCGCCCACACGGAACGCCCGTCGGGCCAGTTCTTCACACCCCAGCCCTTCGCACAGGCCGCGATCAGCCGCAGCCCGCGCCCGCCCTCTTCTTGGCTGGTCACATCGCACAGGTGCGGGACCCGTTCGCCGCCCTGGTCGACCACCTCGATACGGACGAAGCCGTCACCGAAGCCGACGACCACGAGGAACCAACCGCCTTCCGCCCCGCTCAGCGAGTGACGAACGGCGTTGGTGGCCAGTTCGCTGACAACCAGGGTGGCGTCATCCACCGGCCCCTTCTCGGCGACTAAGGCAGCGACGAAGTGACGGGCCTGGGCCACTTGTTCGGCCAGACCCGGGAAGGCGCGGCACCACTTAGTACGCATGGCAAGCTCCTTGTCTGCGTCTAGGGGACTAGACAGTGCGACGGCAGGCTATGCCCACAGGAAGCCAGCACGCTAGGCATGTAGAGGAATTATTCCTCTAAGGGGTGACCGTGTCACCCAGCTCGCGGAACTCCTTCATCACCCGCAACAACAGCTCACGTACCTCGTCCCCGAAGACGGCTGCCCCATGGAAGCGGTCGAAGGTCTCCTCGTACGCAGCCACCTCGGCGGAGTCGACCGACACCCGCTCACCGGTGAACGCCTCAATCACGACAGCCTGCTCGTCGCACAGAGTGAATCCGTGACGAGGCAGAAGCGGCACCGAGCGACGCCACGGGATGACGCCGAGCCGCACGGTGCTCAGGCTCTCGACGGCGAGCAGCCGGTCGAGCTGGGCCAGCATCAGCGCCGGCGTGCCCGGCCAGGTCCGCAGCACGGCCTCCGTCAGCACGAACACCGACTCGCGCCCCGGCTCGTACAACACGCTCTGCCGCTCCACACGGGCAGCGACAGCCCGACCGACCACCTCAGAGGTCGAGTCCGGCGCGCTCTCGAAAACATGCCGGGCATACTCCGCGCTCTGGAGCAGGGCAGGCAGAACGACGCACTGGAAGGACCGCACCGACCGAGCACCGCGGACCGCATCATCAACGACGAGCCCAACGGGCAGCCCCGCAGGTTCGGAATCGGTGGCGATCACAGACTCAACAGCGACGAGCAGGTCATGGACTTCCCCGGCCGCCGACTCATCGAGGTTGAGTGCTCGGCACAGCCGGTCCAACACATCGACACTGGGAACCATGCGCCCTGTCTCCACCTTCGAGACCGTCGGCTGACCAACGCCAGCCCGCTGAGCCAGAGCAGCACCCGTCAGACCAGCCTCCGCACGCAGAGCCCGAAGACGTGCCCCAAGCACCCGCATCCGCTCGCGCCGTTCACTCCCCATACCCAGGGTTCTACACCACGAGCCGACAGCGACCTGGCGCAAGAGCAGCATCAACAGCCGCCAGTGTGAGTGTGATTCAAAGTCTCTCTACTGGTTCAAGGCGGCTCGCTCCGCTCACCGCGCGCGGCCCGGCCCCCGGCCGGGCCTGCGCTCCTGTCTCCGCCCCGCTCCAGCCCGGCCGGCGCCCGTGCCGCGCGCATAGCAATCAGCCACCTGATGTCAGAGAAGGGATACGTTGTAGCTGGGGCAGTCGGCTCCACGGCTTTAGGCAGCCAGTTTGACGCGAGCCTCGAAGATCATGGCCCAAAATCGGGCACTAACGGGTAGGCTCACAAACCTGCCCGATCCGGGGGCTAGCGGAATGGGCCATGATCACTGAGGTTTTCTCAGTGAATGTCCAACGCCTTCCGTAGTGCGCTGATCTGCATTTCCAGATCATGCACCGAGGCTGCTGTAGCGACAAGCCGCTGTCGCCCTTCCTGGGCTTCCTTGACTAGACGATCACGCTCTTCGTCTGACGCGCTAGGATCTATGCCACGCGCCGCTCTTTCGCTTACAACAACCATTTCTTTCGCCATGTCGCGCTCTCTGCGAGCAGCCTGAAGCAGCCCTTTGAGTTCGAACAACTCATCTACCAGAGCGCGATATTGGTTGGGTTCCCCCTCGCGTTCAGGGGCCGAATCCTCCGATTCCTCTGCTGCATTTTGAACCATGCTAACGAAATGTTGGAAGCGATCGAAGCAGGCTGCTGGAATCGCGATAGCGACATCACCGCCCCTGGTGCGCCGACGCGTTCGCATGGCCTTGAGAAGTCGGCGCGTTTCTTCAGCCGCTAGTTCGTCTTCTGCGCTCAGTGAGCCATCGGAAGGGGTATCAAAGTCGTCATAGCGGGCGACGATGGCATTGTAGAGGCGTCTGAAGTGTGCGATGGGGAGGACGACCGAAACGGAGCTTTGTGAAAGAGCATCACGCACGTTCTTCGCCTGTTGCATGGTCGACTGGCTTACGGACGCCCCCAGTACCTCCTTCGCCATGCCGAGGAATTGCGGGAGTTGAGTCATCAGAAGATCTTGAGCGCAACGTTCTCTGAACTCCGCGAGGAGCTCAGGACGTGCCCCGACTACGAGGCCTGCCTCCTTTTTGACCCAGTCGTCCTTGATGTCATTCGTGACCAGCAAGACAGGCGTTTGCCGCAGCGCGGCTTCCCTCAGTAGCTGCTCCCAAACGAAGTAGTCTCCATGCGCGTTCTCGGTCTTACCCGCATCCCGGTAACCAGGAGGAACTTGTTCAGCAACCCGCTCCTGAAAAGAGGAAATCAGAGCACTGCTATCTTCATCGGAGAAGGGGTCGCCTGTTTTACCGTCCAAAATCCGAGCGAGGGATGAAAGAACTGGGTCGTTGCGAACGACCTTCGCCAGCGATAGGTCAAACGCGTCGGAGTGACGTCGCACCTCCGCCTCAACTCTATTGAAGGCTTCCTCAATAGGGTCCGTCAGCAGCCTTTTATCGTCGTCACCCATGGAGCATCTTTTTGCTAAAGTTCGCACCTCCTGCAAGGCCTTATTGCGGAGCGTCGATAGAGTGTCGGGTACTGTACTGTAAAGATCGAGGTGTTCACGCACAGCAGTGAACCGGCGCTTGTGATATTCACTCACCACTTGATGAGGGACCCACAAACGCTGACCCAGTTGTTCCAGCACGTCTAGTAGTTCATTGCGCGCCTGAGGCGTAAATCGATACAATTCCAGCAAAACGTTCGTATCTAGCACGATAAGATAACTTTTGACGGCTTCCTTGTAGTCCTCCACAGGTCGAGCCCAAAGTCCATCGAAGCCAGCAAGAAACGTCGACACAGCACACCCCCACTCCAGCGATCAGGTTATCCGAGTACGTGCACTCTTGGTTGGTCCTTGGAGGTGCGGTCTGGCGGTCTGCGGTAGGAGCGACAGGAGGCTCGACTAACCGTCGGTACCACTTCACGCGGTCGTCCATCCCGTCGGCAGGACCGGATCCGGCAGACCGCAGCAGACCCGGCCGCGTCGCGCGCCTAGAACCGTCCGCGAACGATCGCAGCTTCCCAAGCTGAGGGCTCAGGCACCGTCAGCACGTGCCGGCCGTCATGGCTTGCTCTGGTCGACGACACTGGCAGCGTGGTGGAGGCCGGTGGGGGTGCAGCGAGGCACACGCGCGCCTGGTCGGTTGGCGCACTCGCCATCGTGGCGGGCTGTCGTCGGCTGAGGTTCGTGCCACAACCGTGCCAAATGCAGGGGTCAGCCACGGGCAACACCGGTGTGTCATGGTCGAGTAGCCGCTCGCTTCCTCGCCCGGTGAAGCCGCAGCTCAACCGGAAGATCACCCAGCCTCTCTCCTAAAGCGGGTGTCGCAGGTTCGAATCCTGCCGGGGGCACCAGGGAGAAGGCCCCGGACCGATCATGGTCCGGGGTTTTTGACATCCACTTCTGACATCAACGGCGTCGGTCACTGACGACCGGGACGCCGCTTCCTGAGCAGCCGGTCCATGTGGCTCATGGCCTCCCGCTGCGTGTCCTGCACGACGTGCGGATGCTCCGCTACGTCGTCGAGCAGACCTTCGCCCTCCTCCACCAGTTCAAACGCCTCGCCGTCCGCTGGGAACGCCGCACCGAACTCCACAATGCCTTTGCCTCCCTCGCCTGCAGCCTCATCTGCTGGAGACGCCTCAAGAAGACCAGCCACGATCGCGCCACAAGCTCTGAGCACGGGCATCGATGAAGGGTGAGCAGCCCTCGAGACCGCGGCCACATGCGACAATCCGTCCCGTGTCGCAGGAGCTCTCGCGTTGGTACAGAGGTCGTCTGGCAGGCGGACCGTTCAGAACGTTCGACCCAGGCGAGTGCACCGCACTTGAGCAGGAGCTCGGGCTGCCCCTGCCACCCGCGTACCGCTCCTTCCTGGCAGCCGCCGGCGGGGAGAGACTGGATTACTCGGTCCGCCTCCCGGCCTGTGAACCAGAACCGATCCAGAGCTTCGACAGCCTTCATCAGTTGGGCCGTGACGACGCCGGTGAGTACGGCTGGGGCACTCTTCTGGGCGAGTACCGGCGCAGTCGCGACGGGTGGCTCGCCGAGAACGTGCCGTTGACCGGCCTGCTGCCCATTGCCCGCAACGGCGGCAGCGACGTCCTCTTCCTGGACCTGAACCCGGCCAGTCATGGCCAACTTCATGCGTTCGTCCACGCCATCGCCTGGCCGGGGTATCTGGGCGACCACGTCTTCACGAAGGTCGCGGACGACTTCGACGCCTACCTCGACAGCCTGTTCATCGATCCCGATACGGCGGAGGATGCCTGGGCGGACGTCGCCGGAAGCGATCCCTCGGATCCCTGGCGGAGGACAGTCGAGGAATGGCTGGACAAGGAACTGCCGGCCTGGCGTGCCGAAGCCTGGGCCACCCCTTTGACCTGAAGACGCTCCCCCAGGGCGCTTTCCTCAGCTCCCCGTAGCCCAGGCAGCCGACTCCAGCACGCTTGGCGTACGCAACGTTTCGACGAGAGCCTGACTTCAGCTTCCCAAGCTGAGGTCTCATCGCCGTCGGTGGCCCGTCAGTCCAGCCAGACAAGCATCGCGTCGTCCACCCTGGCAGCAGCCTCGAAGAACTGTGTGAGGCCGCCGTACCAAGGGCGCCCCCATTCCAGTGAGCCGAGCTCACTCCATCCAAGGGGATAGACCTCGGCGCTGGTCAGTTCGGCAGGATCCACGCCACTGACGAGCTGGTCATAGCTCGTAGCCCGCAGAGTTTCCGCCGCAAGCCGGACCCGCTCAGGCCGCAGGTACTTCGGAGGTCCGTACCCCCAGTCCTCGTCCTCGGCGAACGGCTCCTCACCGTGGATCACGTTCACGGGAAACTCGGCGCGCGACAGAAGGAAGCGGAGCATGTCCCAGGTCTTGTACGTGCTGAAGTGACGCGCCTCGGCCGGCGCCGGCTCCGCCTCCTCCTCGGCGTCCTGAGCCTCTTCGACGAAGCCCAAAGCCCAGTCGGGGTCTTGGATCGCTCGCTCAAGCTCAGCCGCCGTGACACGTAGGTACTCACCGATCATGCTCATGGCCGGACGCTAGGCGAGGCCACTGACAACGGCCGTCGGACGGGCCCGTCTCAGTTTCCGTCTCATTCAGCCCGGTTCACCGACGTTCAGCCGAGACCGGCAGCCGATCCCAGCCTGGTGACGAGCCCTCGATGAACGCAGATGAAAGCCCCTGCACACTGCCCACCACCCCATCAGCACAGTTGGAAAGCGTGTTGGCATCGGAGTTGGGTTACGGCCTGCGGAGGACGGCGATGCGTGATCAGCTTGGGACGTGGAGACCATCATTGCCAGCGGCATAGCAGTCCTAGGGACGCTGCTTGGTTCGGGGATCACCCTGGCGTTCCAGCAGCGCACCACCGACAGGAGCCACCAGTTCACCCGCCGCGAGAAGCTCCGGCAGGAACGACTCGATGCCTACTCTGCCTACGCCGGCGCGCTGGTCAACTACCGCCGCTGCCTCGTTCACCTCTGGTTCTGCGAGCACGAACAGCCACCACCGGAGGACCCCGACACAGTGCGGATCCGCGCCTATGACCTGCGCTCCAGCGCCCAAGAGGCGCTGTTCCGAGTGCAGATGCTCACCGATGACGAGACGCTGAGCCGGGCCGCTGAGGACGTACTCACAGACGTTACGGCGTTGTCCAAGACAGACAGCAGAACGGAACTTGACGATGCCAGGGTACGGACCCGTGACGACATCAGCCGACTCGTCGGAGTAGCCAGGCAGCACCTGTGAAGTACTTGCATTCGCGCCGGTTCGTTGATCCCCACACCGACAGTGACCGCACCACAAGCGCACCAGATCGAGCGGGGAACAGCGGGGAATCACGGTGAAAGCAGTTGAGCCCCCCCGGGACCACGAACCGGACGTTCAAGCAGGTCGGCGCCCACAACAGGTCCTCGATGCACGCAGCTTCCCAAGCTGAGGGCTCGGGCTTTGGTCACGGGCCGGCCGTTCGACGGCAACGGCAGCGTGGCTGAGGCCGGTGGGGGTGCAGCGAGGTATACGCGCGCCTGGTCGGTCAGCTGACTCGTGGTCGTAGCTGACTGTCGTCGGCTGAGGTTCAGACGGAAGCGGCCCGTACGCGATCAGCTCGTCCCGGTCGGCCGGCACGGTGAGGTCGACGGCCTGCCCGGAGCCGAGGCCGAGCACCAGGTAGCAGTTGCCGCCGGTCCGGCCGCCGGGGGGCGAGATAACCCCTCACCCTGATCAGGGTCGTCCGGTGCCGGTATCAGCCTTGTGGAGCATCTGGGCCAACAGCAGGGCGCCTCCGGTCGCTGCCCCTACCGCTCCCGCCGCCAGGAAACCGCGAGAGGAACGCCAGGACAGCACCGACCACCGCGACTGCGCGGAAAACAACGATCCTGTACTCAGCCACGACCCGGTTGAGATCAGCGACAGGGCGGAACCGATCGAGCCGACCGACAGGGCGCTTCCGATCGAGCCCACGGACAAGGCCGAACCGACGGACCCCACGGACAGCACAGATCCCACTGAACCGATCGACAACACGGAGTCCTGTGACCACAAGGACAGCACTGAACCAGAGGAGGCGCGTCGGACTGACCGTACGGACGGTTTTGTCATGGGGCCATCCTGCCCGCTAATCGCTCTGTCGTGGGCGGTTGTGGGCACGTCGGCGGAGCAGCCGCTCCTGGCCTCGCGGCCGATGGGCGTCTTGCAGGACGACGCAGACGAACGTGCTCAGTTGCGTAGGCTCTCAAGGATGCGGATAGGCGAGTTGTCCAAGCGCACGGGCGTGAGTCCGCGCTCACTCCGGTACTACGAAGAGCAGGGCCTGCTGACCAGCTCACGCTCCGACGCGGGGCAGCGTCACTATCCCGATACCGCGGTCCAGCGCGTGTTCCTCATCCGACAGTTGTTCGACGCGGGTATGTCCAGCAGGGTGATCGCGACCGTGCTGCCGTGTGTGGACGTCCCGGGTGACCTGGGCGTCGCCGAGGAGACGTTCACGGCGATGATGCGCGAGCGCGACCGGATCGACGCCGACATCGCGCACCTGATCGAGGCCCGGGATGCGCTCGACGTGCTGATCAGGGCCAACAGCCGCCACCGGGCGGAGCTGTCCACGGCCCCGGAACCGGTGGCACCGTCGACCTGATGCTGTGATCTACGTCTCAGCCGGTTGCCCCTCACATCAATGTCAGAGGTGAGGATGGCGACAAGGACCGGAATCACCGGGTCGGTCATACGAGAGGCGGCGGACGATGGGGCAGGCGTGGGGTTTCGGCAGGTATGGCGGGCCCGAGGTGCAGGAGTTCTTCGATCGTCCCGATCCTGTCCCCGGTCGCGGTGAGGTGCTGATCCGGGTCGACGTCGCCGGGGTGAATCCCCTCGACCACCTTCTGCGCTCGGGTCTGGTCGACGGGCTCGACGGCGGACGTCCGTTTCCCCGCGTGCTGGGCATGGAGGCAGCCGGAACCGTTCTCGCCCGAGGCGAGGACGTCAACGGGCTGGAGGTGGGTGACGCGGTCTTCGGCTTCGCACTCACCGGTGGCGGCACCTACGCCGAGACGACGGTGCTGTCCGCGCCGAACACCGCGCGCATCCCGGAGGGTCTGTCCGCCACCGTCGCGGCAACGCTGCCAGTGGCCGGGACGACCGCGGTGGACGTGCTCGACCAGCTCAGCCTCCCGGCAGGTGCCACGGTCCTGGTCAACGGAGTCGGGGGCGGGGTCGGCCTCGCCGTCGCCCGGCTGGCTGTCGGGCGCGAGCTGCGTGTGATCGGCACCGGCAGTACCGCCAAACGCGAGCACGCCGAGGCCATCGGGGTGCGGTTCATCGACTACACCGCCGAGGACGTCGCCGCCGCGGCACGCGAGCTGGTTCCGGACGGCTTCGACGGGATCGTCGACCTGGCCGGAGGCGCCTCGCTGCGGACGGTCGCTCCGCTGGCCCAGGATCCCCGCAACGTCATCGCCGTGGGTGATATGTCCGTGACCGATCTCGGCGGGCGTTTCGTCGAGCGTCGCGTCGACCGCGAGAACCTGGAGCGGTCGGCCCGGCTGGCCCTCGACGGACTCCTCGCACCCGTCATCACCGCGACCCATCCGCTCTCCGACGCCCCGGCCGCCCTCGCCACCGTCGAGAACGGTCACGCCTCGGGCAAGGTCGTCATCAAGGTGGCATGAGAAGTGCCCGGCCGTCCGACGCTGTCGACCGCCACTGCGGACTGATAGGAACACCCGCCCCATGAGTGACCATTCGCTCTCGCCTGCTTGGCTGACCTCGTGGGCGAGCAGGGTCTCGGAGACTCTGAAGACAATGACAGACGAGTTCGAGCGCCGGCACGGCTTCCCCCCAGGAGCCAATGAGGTCCGGCCGGCCGACCACGACGACCAGGCCGCGGCTCGCACGCTTGCCCAAGTCGGCATCGTCCCTGCCGACCTGGTCACCTTCTACGGCACCATCGGCGACGTCACGTGGGCGGACGTCGGCAACGGCTACTTCGTCGACCCGGCGGGTGATGTCCTTCTACGGTTCAACAGTACGGCACTGTCGATCTCGGCGCGGACAGGAAGGTCGGCGGCCTGGTGATCGGCTCGAACGGCGGCGGCCTGTCCTATGTCGCCGGCCCTGGCGGAGTGATCCACCGGACGCGAACGGCGTCGCTGGACGAACCGGAGCTCGACCGGGTGGCTGATGATCTGCGGCAGTTTCTCGAGCTGCTGGAGCGGTCCCTGAATCGGTTCGTGGCCAACGGCGAGCCGGGATGCCTGTAGGGCCAGAAGCCGAGCTGCGGGCCGGCCCTTCGTCGCATCCTCCTCGTGGGCCACGGCTAACATGCGGGTCGCGGCGGGCGGGATGAGCAGTAAGGCTCGCGGCAAGGGCGGGGTGGAGTGTCGGTGATGCCTCAACACCCCACCCCGGCCTCAGACTCCCGCAGACCTGATCAGGGCTGATGACGCCCGTCAGGCGCCGGCGACCGCGGCGTAGCGGGCCGCGACGTCTTCCCAGTTGACCAGGTCCCAGAGCTTGGTGACGTAGTCCGGTCGGACGTTCTTGTACTGCAGGTAGTAGGCGTGCTCCCAGGCGTCGAAGACGAGCAGCGGGGTGCTGCCCTGGCCGACGTTGCCGTGGTGGTCGTAGACCTGCTCCACGATCAGGCGCTTGCCCAGGGGTTCCCACGCGAGCACGCCCCAGCCCGAGCCCTGCACGGACGTGGTGGCCACGGTGAGCTGCTTCTTGAAGGCCTCGAAGCCGCCCAGGTGCTCGTCGATGGCGGTCGCCAGCGCTCCGTCGGGGCGGTCGCCGCCGTCTGGGGAGAGGTTCTGCCAGAAGATCGAGTGCAGGACGTGCCCGGAGAGATTGAAGGCGTAGGTCTTCTCCAGGCCGACGAGGCTGGTGGGCGTGACCTGGTCCTTGTCGCGGAGCTCCGCGATCTGCTCCAGCGTGTCGTTGGCTCCCTTGACGTAGGCGGCGTGGTGCTTGGCGTGGTGCAGCTCCAGGATCTCCGGTGTGATGGCCGGCGCGAGCGCTGAGTAGTCGTAGGGCAGATCGGGAAGCGCGTAGGTGCCCATCTGGCACGTCTCCTTCCATGGGTTGATCGTCCAGGCACAGCCTACGGCGTTATTGCGACTTACTTGCAACAGCGTAACTGTTGCATCAGCATGGGTCGTGGCGGGGTCGGCCCGTCAGCTTCCGGTGGTTCGACACCCGCTGCGGGTGCGGTCCATCCGGGAAGGTGATCGTCTTCTCAACCGGCGTCCGCCGGATCTGGCCGGCCCCGCTCGCCTCCCTTCAGCGGGCGGCGCGCTCAGGCGGGGGCGGCGCCTCGGGCAGGTGAGGCGTCCGGTGACGGGCGGGTGCGGGGCTGCGGGCGCCAGGTCGCGACGAGGGCGGCGGCGAGGAGCAGTTCGGCGATGTCACCGCCGTAGTACATGATCTCCGCACCGCCCTGGACCTCGGGGATGGGGGCGTGGATGTGGGTCCAGAAGCCGCCGTACATCAACTGCGAGACCACCGCGTGGGCGGCGATGGCCAGGCCGAGCCAGACCAGGCGGGCGCGGACGCCGGGCCGGGCCGGCGCGGGGTCGACCCCGGCGATCACGTAGGCGAAGAGGCACCCCGACAGCAGGAAGTGCAGGTGCAGCAGCCAGTGCCCGGCCGGGTGGGCACTGGCGGCGTTGTAGAGCGGGGTGAAGTAGAGGACCGCGAGGCTGCCGGTGGACAGCAGCAGGGCGACGGCGGGGTGGGCCACCAGCCTCGCGGGGGTGCTGTGGACGACGGCGGTGAGGCGGCGGGCGCGGGCGGCGGGCAGGGTGCGCAGCAGCAGGGTGACGGGGGCGCCGAGCACCAGGGCGAGCGGGGCGTACATGCCGATCAGCAGGTGCTGCACCATGTGCCCGCGGAAATCGGCGTGCGCGAAGGGTGCGACCGGCGGCAGGAGTGCTGCCGCCAGCAGGGTCAGACCGGTGAGGAAACTCGCGGTGCGCCAGTGGGTCCAGCCTCGTACCGGATTCCGGTGCCGTGCCCGCTGGGCGAGGCGCAGATATGTGAGCGCGCACACCAGCGCGGCGAGCGCGGGCACCAGTGTCTCCAGCACACTGCTGCCGAATTCCTGGCCGGGAACGGGATGCTCGTGCCCCATCAGGCGGTCCGCCGCGCCTGCCGGCCGGCGGGTGCCTCGGGGTCGAAGGGCTGCCCGCCGCGCTGGAGCAGCCAGCCGCCGGCCACCAGCAGCGCGCCGAGCAGCAGGAAGCCCAGGTCCCACCAGATCTGACCGTCACCGGCGTAGACGTGGTGGATACCCAGGATGTGGTGGTCCAGGACGCCCTCGACGAGGTTGAACAGCCCCCAGCCGACCAGGACCCAGCCCCACAGCGCCCGGGAGGTCCACACGCGGCGCCGGTGATGGGTGACCCGGGAGTACAGGATCGCGAGCCCGGTCAGGACGGCGAGCCAGCACACCACGTGGAAGACGCCGTCCCACACGGTGTTCATCTCCAGACCCGAGACCGTGTCGGGGTTGTAGTACTTCAGTCCGATACGGTCGTCGTTGGTGCTGGTGAGCATGTGGTGCCACTGGAGGAGCTGGTGCAGGAGAATCCCGTCGGCGAATCCGCCGAGCCCCACCCCCAGCACGATCCCCGGCAACTGGAGTCCCGCCGGAGCCGCGTCCGCCCTGGCCTCGCTTGCGGTGGTCGCCATCGCCCTGCCCCTGTCCCGTCGGCATCGGTGTCCGCGTCCTTCGGCTGTGCGGGTCTCCCGCCGGGGAGGCCTTACTCAGGTGCGGCACAGCCCGTTCCTCGTCACGGTCTACCAGCCCACCGGCCGCGCTGCGGCCCCACTTTCGGCCGTTCGGCGACCCGTCCCGGTGTCCGCATGGCGCCTCAAACGGCCGCGGTGTGCTCGCGGACCGCGATCCGGGCGAGCTTCGTCAGCATCATGCCGTTGCGGACCCTGACGACGTAGTCGACGGGGAGCCCGTGCATCCGTGTGCCGGGGCCCCGGAGGGGGTGCCAGTCGAGGGTGAAGAGGGTGTGCTCGCCCCAGGGAAGCAACGTCATGGCGATGCGAGCCGCGCCGAACGGCCCCGCCTTCGCTTCCAGTTGCAGGCGGCGTCGCGGTTCGGAGATACGGACGACGCAGGTGTCGTCGAGGGTCAGCCGACCGGCGCCGACGCGGACATTCAGCCGGGCGCCGACCTCGGGCCACTGCGGGTCCACGGCGAGGACCTGCTGCGTTCCTGTCACCCACTCCCCGTACCGGTGGCCGTCGGACAGCAGGCTCCAGACCTCGGACGGCGAGCTCTGGATCAGGCAGCGGTTCCGGGCCATCATCACGCTCCTGGGAGAGGGGCAGCACGGAGGCGGCCCCGGTCATGGCGTCTCGGTCCAGCTTCCGGCGGATCGCACCGCGTGCCCAGTCCGGGAGATCCAGGCGGGTGAGTCGGCGGCATGGGTCGGCGCCCGCATCTCGCGGGGAGCAGAGGACAGGGGGGAAGGGGACGGCGTCAGCCCAGCGGGTTCGTCGTGTCCCTCAGGGTCGTCAGGACCTCCGTGTACAGACGGGACTTGATGGTGCCCAGGGTGTTGCCGGCCTTGCCGGCCAAGGACGCGGCCAGGTCCAGAGCCGTGGAGCGGACCGCGTCCTCCGGGACCGCTCGGTCGACGATCGACGCGGCGGCCGCGTCCGTGCCCCCGTAGCGGCGGGCCGTCGTCATCGCCTCGTGGGCCGTCTGCGGGGTCAGGCGGGCGCGGATGAGCGCCGACATGCCCGGGGTGAACGGGATGTCGATGTCCGCCTCCGGGAGGCACCAGAAGCCGCGGTCCGCGCGCATCACGCGGAAGTCGTGGGCCAGGGAGAGCATCGCCCCGGCCGCGAACGTGTGGCCCTGGAGCGCGGCCACCGTCATCACCGGCAGCGACAGCATCCGCGCGAACAGCTCGTGCACGGAGACCACGTAGTCGTGGTAGTGGTCCGCGTTGGCGAACAGCCACTCCAGGTCGAGGCCGTTGGACCAGAACTTGCCCGTCGCCGCCGTCACCAGGGCGCGCGGGCCCTCCGCCTTCTCCACCTCGTCGAGCGCGGCCCCGACCGCGGCGATCCAGTCGGGGTGGAAGCGGTTCTCGCCGTCTCCCAGGTCGAGGACGAAGACGTTCTCGTGGCGGTCCAGCGTGGGCATGGCGGCGCTCCGTTCACCTGTGGCCTACTGGTCGGTAACTTAAGGCCATCAGATGAACGGCGCAAGAGCCGCGGGACGCGCGCTCACTGGTCGGAGTAGCTGAAGTCCCCCACGGTCCAGGCGCTGACGTCCTCGATCGCCACCCGGTACATCCCGCCCGTCTCCGGGACCCCGACCGTGCCCTGGATGATCCGGGCGACGTGGAAGTGCAGGTGGGTGGGCGGGCCGTCGTTCTTCACGGGGGCGTCGAAGACGGGGGCGAACTCACCGAGCCGCTCGGAGGCGTTCAGCACCTCCGCGACCCTCTTCCGCCACACCGCTTCGGGAGCCAGCCGGCCGGTGATGACGGCACCACCGGTGACCACGGTCAGAGACATCTGACTGCTCTGCCCCGATTCGACGCGGGCGGCGATGTCTACGATCAGCTCGTCGGGCTTCACCATGGGCCGGATTCTATGCGGGGCGCTCCCCGGCGCGCCGCCCGCTGTCCGGGACACGACCACGGCACGCCTCTGACCTGCGGACTCACCGGACCGGCACGTCTCCGTACGCCCGGAACGTGACGCCTCAGGACACGTTCACCCGGACCGGGTCGCCCAGGAGGCCGTCGGTGTAGGTCACGTACTTCGGTGTGAAGGTGCCCTTGCCGGTGACGGTGCCGGAGATGTTCTCTCCCGGGGCGAGGTCCACGGTGTCGATCTGCTGCTCGTCCGCGCCGAGTTCGACCGTGTGCTTGGTGCCGTCGGTGTCGGTGATCGTGAAGTAGAGGGGGTTGACGCTCACGTCGTCGTCGCCGTCGTTGACGACGGTGACCCGCACACTGGTGTAGTCGCTGCCGTCGGCCAGGATGCTCTTGCTGAACTCCGCGCGTTCCGCGGTGAGCTTCACCGGGCCGCCGCCCTGCTCGGGCTCCTTCTTCTTCGGACCGTCCTCCTCCGCCCCGGCGGACGCGGAGGCGGTGGCGGAGGAGTCGGCCGCCGTGTTCCCGCCGTCGTCGGAGTCGCCGCCGCTCGCCGACAGCGCGGCGATCACGACGACGAGGCCGAGGATGCCCGCGCAGCCGAAGCCCGCGAACTTGGCGAAGCGGCCGCGCTTCGAGGGCGGCGGGGGCGGGGTGCCGGGGAAGCCGTACCCCGGCGGCTGCGGATACGGCTGCTGGTTCGGGTCGTTCGGCTGGGTCATGGTGCGGGGCCTCCCTTGAGCGGTCCGGTCGTTCCTGTCGTGCGCGTAGGTGACCCGCGAGGTATGCGACTCGTTGCCCCGTACCGGACGGATTCACCCGATCGTGGTGGAGCGTCCCCACCGCGATAATCGAGGCATGACCTCACCTCCCCTCGGCGTGGACGCCGTGCACGAGCGGCTGGCGGGCGATCTGCTCGCCGTCGGGGCGCCGTACGGCCTGGTGCTGGCCGGCGGCGAGGCCGTGCGGGCGCACGGGCTGGTGGACGGCCGGGTGAGCGAGGGCGTGGATCTGGCCACCGAGCACCCCGCGGGCATGGCCGAGATCGCCGGGGCGGTGCGGGCGGGGCTGGAGGAGCGCGGGTGGCCCGTGGAGGCGCCGGCGGTCGATCCGCTGGCGGCGCGGCTGGTCGTCGGGGACGAGGCGTCCGGGGGCCGGTGGCGCGTCGATCTCCGCAAGGAGGTGCTGTGGCGGCCGCCGGTGACCACCGGGGCCGGTCCGGCGCTGTCGCTGGAGGACCTGGTCGGTACGCGGGTGCGGGCGCTGGCGGACCGGGGGCTGCCGCGTGACCTGGTGGACGTGCACGCGGCCGCGGACCGGTGGAGTCCGGCCGAGCTGGAGGAGCTGGGGCGCCGGCACGCGCCCGACACCTTCGACCTGGCCGAGCTGCAGTCCCGGCTGACCGGCACGGAGTGGCTCGACGACCGTGAGTTCCGCGCGCAGGGGCTGGACGCGCCCGCGGTCGAGGAGCTGCGGCGGTGGGCGCTGGCCTGGGCGGACGACATCGCGGAGCGGCTGGCGGAGGGCGAGGACCCCGACGAATAGGGCGCAGGGGGGCCTCGGATCGGCGGCGGGTTCTCGTCAGGGCGGTCAGGAGGGTGTCAGGGGGCGGGGCTAGGGTCGGCACCATGACGACTACCGAGAACACCAGCGCCTCGCCGCTCGACGTCGAGATCGGCGCCCTCACCGGCGGTCCGGCCGACCTGTCCCAGTACGCGGGCCGTGCCGTGCTCGTCGTGAACGTGGCCTCCAAGTGCGGGCTGACCCCGCAGTACGAGGGTCTGGAGCGGCTGCACGAGCGGTACGCGGAGCGCGGGTTCACCGTGCTGGGCGTGCCCTGCAACCAGTTCCTCGGGCAGGAGCCGGGATCCGCGGAGGAGATCGCCGAGTTCTGCTCGGCGACGTACGGGGTGACGTTCCCGATGACCGAGAAGGTCGAGGTGAACGGGGACGGCCGGCACCCGCTGTACGAGCGGCTGGTGGGCTTCGCCGACGCCGAGGGGCACAGCGGGGACATCCGCTGGAACTTCGAGAAGTTCCTCGTCGGCCGGGACGGCGCCGTCGTGGCCCGCTTCTCGCCGCAGACCGAGCCGGAGTCGGCGGAGGTCGTGACGGCCGTGGAGAAGGCCCTCGGCTGACCTCCGGCCCACCCGCGGGCCGTGCCGTTGACCTTGCCCTTGGGGCAAGGGCGAGGGTCTGCGTCACCGGGCGGAGGGACCGCCCGGTGACGGAGAATGTCGACGTGGACGAGGAGCTGCTCTCCATCGGGGCGTTCGCGGCCCGGAGCCGCCTGTCGGCGAAGGCCCTGCGGTTGTACGACCGGCTGGGGCTGCTGGCGCCGGCGCGGGTCGACGCGGACACCGGCTACCGGTACTACCGGACAGGCCAGGTCGAACAGGCCCGGCTGGTGGCGCTGTTGCGGCAGCTGGACATGCCGCTGGCGCGGATCGCCGAGGTGGTGGACGCGGGCGACGGGGCGGCGCAGGCGCGCCGGCTGGACGCGTACTGGGCCGACGTCGAGGCGCGGCACGCCTCGCAGCGGACGCTCGCCGACTATCTCCGTGGACGGTTGTCGGGGAGGAGCCTCGAGATGTACGGGAAGTTCACGGTGGAGACGGTGGACCTGCCGGAGCAGGTGGTGATCACCGAGTCGCGGCACATCCTGGCGGACGAGCTGCCGGCGTGGATCGGCGCGTCGCTGGGACGGCTGGAGGCGGGCGCCCGCGCCTGCGGTGGGGTAGCCGGGTCGCCGTTCGTCGTGTACCACTCCGAGGTGTCGGTGGAGAGCGACGGGCCCGCGGAGGCGTGCGTGCCGGTCGCCGACGGGGCGGCGGCCCGCGCCTGGGCCGCGGAGCGGGGCCGGGCGCGGGGGACGGTGGTGCGGGTGGAGCCGGCGATGCGGCTGGCCCGGACCAGGATCACCAAGGCGCAGGTCGCGCACCCGCAGATCCTGGCCGCCTTCGAGGCGGTGGAGGCGTGGATGCGGGAGCAGGGGCTGACGTACGCGGGGCCCTGCCGTGAGATCTACTTCGCGGACTGGGACGCGGCGGGCCCGCAGGACCCGGTGTGCGACGTCGCTTTCCCCGTCGCGGAGGTGAGGGCGACCGCGGGCTGAGCGGCGGACTCGGTGGTGTGCGGCCGGTCGCGGGGGGTTCCTGCGGCCGGCCGTGCCCTCGTCCGGCGGGAGGCGGGCGGTTCCGGCGGGTCGTGCCGGTGAGGGGGCGGTGCGTGCCGTCCTGAGCGGGTGCGCCGGGCCGCCTCCGGCCGGGGGACGTGAGAGCCGGGGACGTGAGAGCCGGGCCGTGAGAGCCCGCGGGCGCGAGCCGGCCCTCTCGGCAAGGACGGCGGACTCGTCGAGAGGGCCTGTCGGTGGTGCTGCCGCCTGCGCCGGAGGGCGCTAGGACGTGACCGAGGCCACGAAGGCATTCCACGCGTCGGCCGGGAACGCCAGCTTCGGACCCTCGGGGATCTTGGTGTCCCCGAGCTCCAGCGCCTCCTCGGTGGTCGACCTGACCATCACGCACGCGCCGTTGTTGTTGGTGTAGGAGGACGTCGTCCACGTGTCCGTGGCGCCCAGACGAATTGCCATGTTCGCTCCGTAGCCAGATGCTGAGTTGCTGTCACCGGCCTGCGCATTCCGGCGTGGACCGCAGAACGGATTGCGCCAACCGTCGGTGCTGGTTGGCGTGATCGACGCTACTCGTCACCCTCGGCGTCCGGAGGTGTCGTTCACTCGACCGGATGGCTTATTCCGGCCGGGGCTTCCAGTCGTCCGGGTCGCCGGTGTATCATCCCCCGCTTCTGTAAGGGGAGTTCAGCGTGCGTAGTCCTTCGCGAGCCGCTCCACCAGCCGCCGCGACTGCTCCACGTTCAGCGACTGCGCCCTCAGGTGCTCGTACATCACCGTGTACTTCTGCACGTCGTGCGGCTTCTCCAGGTACAGGTCGCTGGTGACGCCCTCGATGTAGACCACGCTGGAGTCGGCCGCGTCGGCGAACTCCAGGATGGAGTACTGGCCGTTGATGCCCGCGTGCGCGCCGACCTCGAACGGCAGCACCTGCACGGTGATGTGCGGCAGCTGGCTCAGCTCCAGGACGTGCTCGAGCTGTTCGCGCATCACCTGCCGGCTGCCGACGACCCGGTGCAGCGCGGCCTCGTCGAGCACCACCCACAGCCGCAGCGGGTCCTGTTCGGCGGTGATCCGGCTCTGCCGGCGCAGCCGCACCTCCACCCGCTTGTCGTTCTCCTGCTCGCTGGACTCCGGCGAACCGCCCTGCACGATCGCCTCGGCGTACGCGCGGGTCTGCAGCAGGCCGGTGATGATCTGCGGCTCGTACACCCGCAGCGACTCCGCGTCCGTCTCCAGACCGATGTAGACGCTGTACGGGATGTCGCCGAACGCGTGCCACCAGCCCTGCTGGCGGGAGTCCTTGGCCATCTGCATCAGCGAGTCGACGATCCGCTGGTCCTCGACCTCGTACACCCCGCACAGGTCGCGCACGTCGCGCTGGCTGATGCTGCGGCGGCCGTTCTCCAGCCGGCTGATCTTCGACTGCGACACCAGCAGGCGCTCCGCGACCTCCTCGGCCGTCATGCCCTTCAGCTCACGGAGCCGGCGCAGCTCCTGGCCGAGCCGGCGCCGCCGGACGGTGGGATTGACATTGGACGCCACGGGACGTGCACCTCCGGCTGCGTGCCTCGTACTCGCACTGTGTACGGGGACCTCGTACGTGTCACTTCATGTGTCTGCTCGATGAGCAGACTGCCACCACCGTGCGTACTACCGCTGGGAAATGGTGGATATACGACCGGCGCGCCCGCGGGCATGCCGAGCGGGGCGGAGAGAGCCCGTGTGTTCTCTCCGCCCCGCTCGGACAGCGGCTCCCGTGACCGGGTCTGCGGTGCCGTGGATCCGGTGGTGGTGCCGTGCCCTGCCGAGCCTGGGGGACGTACGGCTCAGTGGACGGCGGCGCGCGCCATGGAACCGCGGCGTGGCTGCGCCGGAACGCCGCGGGCGGGCTCCGGTGCGCCCCTGCCGGGGGCCTGCCGGCCCGCCGGTGCGGAGCTGCGGCGCGGCTGGGCCGCGGCGCCGTTCTGGACGTCCATCACCGCGTGCGCGACGAGTCCGCCCATCGGGTCGTGCCGGATCAGGTCCCGCAACCGGGAGCGCGAGGAGCGACCCTCGTTCCCCGGGTACAGGTGCTTGCCGAGGCCGACCGCGTGCGCCAGCGCGGCGAGCGCCGCGGTCCGCGGGTCCGGCGGGACGCCGGTGCGGATCGCGGAGTCCAGCCGGGCCCTGATCTCCCGGCTGATCTCGGTGTCCGTCGCCTGGTACCGGGTCGTCGGCAAGACCCCGCACATCTGGCCGGCCACGGCGTGCACCATGCCGCACCGCTCCAGATGCGAGAGGTAGGTCTGGCGGAGCCCGAGTCGGGGCCCGCCGATCCAGTGGACGGCCCGCACGGGAGCGCCACGCCTTCGCAGCAACTCCAGTGCGCAGTCCAGTGTTGGGTCTCCAGTCGGCCGTGGCACCACCACGGCGATACGATCCCCGTCTGGGGCTATCCGTCCGGCCAGCGCCAGCTCCACTAGCTGTGCTCCGGCCAGACCGAGGTCGAGCGACTGCGGCTGTGCAGTGGTACCCGTGGCCGGGTCCAGTGCCAGCAGCAGAAGCTCCTCCGGAAGTGTTCTGCGGCTCCTGCCCATCCATGCCTCCCCGCGTGGATGAATGACAGGGTGACCCCTCTCACATTGGTCTGTCGAGGGTGCGTGACCGGTTCGTAGTGGAACCAGTAGGTATGTCGTTCTCGTCTACCGCGTGGGGCGAGCCCGCACACAGGACACTGGTACATGGTTCGGACAGCGCTTCGGAGCGCTGTCACGGGCGGGCGGTTCACGGTTCGGTTGGTCGGTTGGCGCACGCGGGGCGTGCGGCACATGGAGGAGGCATCGGTGGCGGGCGAGTCCCCCGACAGGTCGAAGCAGCGCGAGTCGTCGGCAGAACAGACGTCGGGGAGCGCCGGGCCGGTTCCCGAGAGGCAGGATCCCCGCCTCGCGGTGGCCCGTGAGACGGGCGGCTCGGAGAGCCGGAAGACCGACACGGCCACGCGTGTGCTGTCGGTACGGGAGGCTTCGGCCTCCGCACCGGAGGAGACGCCGGCCTCGGATGACGCCGACGCCGACGTCGATGCCGAGAGCCGTGACGACGGCGCGGAGGGCGGTGAGGGGCGCCTGCGGGAGGCCGTCGCGGCCTGGGTGCGCACGGCGGAGCCGAAGGACGAGGAGAAGTCCTCGCAGGGCGAGGACGCCTCCGGCGCCGACGCGGACGTCAAGCCCGCCGCGAGCGACGAGAACGAGGGCGAGAGCCCTCGTGAGGCCGATGCCGACGCCGACGACGGCGAGGACGACGGCCCGTCAGGCGACGCGGCCGAGGACGCCGCGCCGTCCGCCGATGCCGCCTCGGACGAGAACCAGGGCGACGCCCCGAAGGGCGAGACCCCCAGCGGCAAGGACGCCGCCGACGAAGCCGGCGAGGCCGAGGCCACCGACGGCGAGGCGACCGCGCTCAAGGACGACGACGAAGCGAGCGACGGCAAGGCGGCCGCGGCCAAGGCCGACGACGGCAAGGGCGACGGCAAGACCGGCGACGACGAGGGCAGCGACAAGGCCGCTGACGGCAAGGCAGCCACGCCCCAGGACGACGACGCCGCCGCCGACAGCAACGCAGCCGCAGCCAAGGACCACGGCGAAGCGAGCGACGGCAAGGACGACGGCAAGACCGGCGACGACAAGGCCGCTGACGGCAAGGCAGCCACGACCGAGGACGAAGGCGAAGCCGACGACGGCAAGGGCACCGGCAAGGCTGACGGCAAGGCCGCCGACCCCGAGGGCGGCCAAGACCGTGGCGGCGACGACGCCCCCGTCGATCAGCCCACCGCCGTGTTCCGGACGCCGCGGCCCGCCGAGCCGGGCGTCGACCAGCCGACCACCATGCTGAAGCTGGGCGACGCGGCCGCCCGCGAGCGCGGCGGTGCCGCCGAGGCCGAGCGGACCAGCAAGTTCGTCGCGCTGAAGGACGACCCCGCCATAAGGAGGACCCCCCGTCAGGGCGGCCCCGCCGCGGCGGAGTCGACGACGTTCCTTCCGCAGGTCGGCCCGGAGCGGACGACGCAGCAGCCGTTGCCGCCGAAGCCGCCGCTGGACCTGCTGGCCGAGCTGACCAACACCCCGCCGCCCCCGCAGACCCCGCTGCGGACGGCCGTGCGGCGGATCAAGATCTGGACGCCGCTGGTCCTCCTGCTGGTGATCGTCTTCGCGGTCGTGCAGAACGTCCGGCCGCTGCCGACGCCCACGCTGGTGCTGACCGCCCAGGACAGCTACACCTTCGAGGGCGGCAAGCCGCAGATCCCGTGGCCGGACAGCGGCCAGGCCGCGCTGGACGTCGACGGCATCGGCACCTTCGGCTCCTCCGGCGAGCAGAAGCCCGTGCCGATCGCCAGTGTCGCCAAGGTGATGACCGCGTACGTGATCCTGCGCGACCACCCGCTGAAGAGCGGCGCCGAGGGTCCGAAGATCCCGGTCGACGCGCTCGCCGAGCAGCAGTCCGACGCCGGGCAGGAGTCGACCGTCAACGTCACCGAGGGCGACGCGATCAGCGAGCGGGAGGCGATCGAGGCGATTCTCATCGCGTCCGCGAACAACGTGGCGCGGCTGCTGGCCCGCTGGGACGCGGGGTCGGAGGAGGCGTTCGTCGACAAGATGAACAAGGCCGCCGAGGACCTCGGGATGTCGGACACGACGTACACCGACCCGTCGGGTCTGAACGACACCACCGTGAGCACCGCCGTGGACCAGGTGAAGCTGGCCCGGGCCGCGATGGAACAGCCCGTGTTCCGCGAGGTCGCCGCGATGATGGAGTACGTCGACTACAAGGGCGAGAAGCACGGCAACTGGAACCGTCTGGTCGGCCGGGACGACGTGGTCGGCATCAAGACCGGCACCACCACCTCCGCGCTCGGCAACCTGTCCTTCGCGGCGAAGAAGGACGTCGACGGCGAGGTGTACCGGATCGTCGGCGCGGTGCTGCGCCAGCCCGAGGGCGGCGAGGACAACACCATCCTGTCGGGCGCCCTGGACGCCGGGCACCAGCTCATCCTGGCCGGCCAGGACGCGCTGCGGGCGGAGACCATCCTGAAGAAGGGCGCCGTCGTCGGGTACGCGGACGACGGTCTCGGCGGTCACACCCCGGTCGTCGTCACCGAGGACGTCAAGGCCGTCGGCTGGGCGGGGCTCGAGGTGAAGCTGACGTTCGCCGGGACGGAGCTGCCGCACACCGCGAAGGCCGGGACCGAGGTCGGCACGCTCACCGTGGGTGACGGCAAGAACGGCGCCGTCAAGGTGCCGGTCGCGCTGAAGGACGACCTCGTGGAGCCCGGCTTCACGGACAAGCTGACCCGCGTCGCCTGATCCGGCGGCGGATCGACGACGGCCGCGCCCCGCGGACCGCCGCCCACCCGGGCGGACGGTCCGCGGGGTGCGTGCTAGCGTCACGAAACGGGCAGGAAACGGGCGAGGAACGGGATCACGGGGAGTGCCGACAGGTGGCGACAGCGGAGCCGACACACGCCGACGACGCGAACCCGGGCCCGGGATCCGGCCCGCGAATACCCGCATCCGGAGCGGAGCGCGCCGCCAAGGCGCCGGACGGGGGCGCCCCTCAGGGTGACACCCCTCGGGGTGACCGCCCGGGCCGGACGAGAACCGCCGTCCTCGCCGTGCGCGCCCGCATGCTGCGCCACCCGGTGCTGTCCGTCACCGCGCTGTCCGGGCTGCTGCACGTCGTCTGGTTCTTCACCTTCGCGAACAGCGGCGGCGACCTCGCCGCGCAGGACGCGTGGGCGGAGTTCGTGGGCCGGCACCCCGACTCCGCGTACAACCTCGCCTGGTACGGCGGGATGCACCCGGTGTCGTACAGCGTGGTGTCGCCGTACCTGATGTCGCTGCTCGGCGTGCGGACCACGATGATGATCGCCGGCACGGTGTCGGCGGGTCTGCTCACACTGGTGCTGATGCGCAGCCGGTCCGTGCGCAACCCCCTGTGGGCGGCGCTCGCGGGTGTGTTCGCGCTGCTGTGCAACGCCGCCTCCGGCCGGGTGACGTACGGGCTGGGCACGATGTTCGGGCTCGGCGCCGTCGCGGTCGTCTTCTGCTGGCCGTACCGGTGGCGGTACAAGCGCTGGGCGAAGGCGCTGTGCGCGGCCCCGCTGGCGGCGCTCGCGACGATGGCCTCGCCGGTCGCCGGCCTGTTCGTGGGCCTGGTGGCGGTGGCGCTGTTCCTGCAGAAGCGCCGGCCGGGCGCGTGGGCGCTGGGGCTCGCGCCCAGCGCGGTGGTCGCGGTGTCGGCGTGGCTGTTCCCGTTCTCCGGCACGCAGCCGATGGGCTTCGGCTCGGTGGTGCTGCCGCTGGCGTACTCGGTGCTGGTGTACGTCCTGGTGCCGAAGGACTGGAAGACGGTCCGGATCACGGCGGCGGTGTACGGGCTCGGGGTGGTGCTGGTCTGGCTGATCAGCTCGCAGATCGGGTCCAACATGACCCGGCTGGCGATGCTGTTCGGCGGTGTGGTGCTGGTGGCGGCGCTGCCGTTCGCCGCGCCCCGGACCCTCAAGTGGTACGCGCTGGTCGTCGCCGTGGTCGGCTTCACCTGCTGGATCGGCGTGAAGTCGGTGAACGACGTGGTGAACACGACGCCCGCCGCGTCCTGGGCGCGCGAGCTGGCGCCGCTGGTGAACGAGCTCCAGGAGGTCGGCGCCGAGCAGGGCCGGGTGGAGGTCGTCCCGGCCCGCTCGCACCGCGAGGCGTCGGCGCTGGCGCCGTACGTGAACCTGGCGCGCGGCTGGAACCGGCAGGCGGACATGGAGCGCAACCCGCTCTTCTACGACGACACCCTCAACGCGGCGAACTACCGCGAGTGGCTGAAGCGCTGGGGCGTGCACTACGTGGTGCTGCCGAAGGACGAGCCGGACGGCGACGGCGGGCAGCGGGAGCGGGAGCTGGTGCAGGGCGGGCTGCCGTATCTGAAGCAGGTCTGGGGCGACGCCAACTGGCAGCTGTTCGAGGTGCAGGCGCCGACCCCGCTCGCGGAGCCGAATACGGTCGTGGAGCGCGCCGAGCAGGGCGAGTGGACGCTGCGGGTGGAGAAGCCGGGCCGGATCCTGATCCGGGTGCCGTACTCGCCGTGGCTGGGCCTGGTCGACGCCGAGGGCAAGGCGCTGGACCCGCCGCAGGAGACGGAGGAGTCCGAGAACCGCCCGGAGGGCGAGCCGAAGACGTACGAGAACGTGCACGGCTGTCTGATGGAGACGGAGGAGGACGCCAACGGCGACCAGTGGACGGTGCTGCTGGCGCCCGAGGCGGGGACGTACCGGCTGGCGGCCCCGTACAAGTGGGGTGAGCGGGGCACGCCCTGCCCCGAAGAGCTGCGCTGAGACAGGCCCCGGGGAGAGGTTCCCCGGGGCTTCTTCATGTCCCCATTGCGTTCAGTGTGCTGAACGCCGGTCAGCCTGACGAACATTTTTACCTGGTCTTGGCCTGTAGTTTTCTTGTCGTGCTCCCGCCACAGCGCCCACGATGAGCGGGCACTTCGCACCCTTCCCTGCTTCTGCCCCGCTCAGGCGAAGTGCCAACCAGCTGAGCGGTGTTCACAAGGCGGACCCTGGAAGGGGGGACATGAACGGTCTCGACTGGGCGGTGCTCATCGGCTACTTCGCCGTGATGGTCGCCATCGGTGTCTGGTCGCACAAGCGGGTGGACAACGTCAGCGACTTCTTCACGGCCGGCGGCAAGATGCCCTGGTGGCTCTCCGGGATCTCCCACCACATGTCGGGCTACAGCGCGGTGATGTTCACCGGGTACGCCGGCATCGCCTACACCTACGGCGTCACCTCGTTCGTCACCTGGTCCTTCCCCATCGCCCTCGGCATCGCCATCGGCTCCAGGCTGTTCGCCCCGCGGATCAACCGGCTGCGCTCCCGGCTCCACGTGGCCTCGCCGCTGGAGTACCTCAAGAACCGCTACGACCTGCGCACCCAGCAGGCGCTGGCCTGGTCAGGGATGCTGCTCAAGATCGTGGACGTCGGCGCGAAGTGGGCGGCCATCGCCACCCTGCTGTCGGTGTTCACCGGGGTCTCCCTGAACCAGGGCATCCTCATCACCGGCGCGGTCACCGCCGTCTACTGCACCATCGGCGGGCTGTGGGCGGACGCGCTGACGGAACTCGGACAGTTCGTCATCCAGCTGCTGGCCGGCATCACGATGTTCGTCGCGGTGGTGCTGGAGCTCGGCGACCACGGCGGCTTCCTCGGCGCATGGGACCAGCCGGAGCTCCAAGGGCACGGGAAGCCGCTGGTCGGGCCGTACGGCACGGTGTTCCTGCTGGCGTTCCTCTTCATCAAGCTGTTCGAGTACAACGGCGGGATGCTCAACCAGGCCCAGCGGTACATGGCCACCTCCGACGCGCGTGAGGCGGCACGGTCCGCGCGGCTGTCGGCGGTGCTGTGGCTCGTCTGGCCGCTGGTGCTGTTCTTCCCGATGTGGATGTCGCCGCTGCTCGTGGAGTCGCAGAAGGCCGACGGGTCCGACTCCTACGCCCTGATGACCGAGCAGCTGCTGCCGCACGGACTGCTGGGGCTGGTCATCGTCGGCTTCTTCTCCCACACGATGGCCATGTGCTCCTCGGACGCCAACGCGATCGCGGCGGTGTTCACCCGGGACGTGGCGCCGGTGCTGTCCGCCCGGGCGCGCGCCTGGGGCGAACGGTCCGGGCTGGTCGCGGCGCGGGTCACGACCGTGGTGTTCCTGGGGCTGTCCATGGCCGTGGCCACGCAGGTCGACTCGCCGACGTTCAAGGACATCATCACCGTGGTGATCAAGTGGGTGGCCGGGCTGATGGGGCCGATCGCCATTCCGATGATGCTGGGGCTGCTGCGGCCGTTCCGGCGCTCCGGGCCCACCGCCGCGCTGGTCAGCTGGGGGACGGGGCTGGTGGCGTTCTGGCTGGTGAACTACCCGGTCCACTGGTCGGTGGAGGGTGGGGTGCCGCTGGAGTACCAGGTGTCCATTCCGCTGGCCGTGTCGCTGGTGCTGTATGTCGTGGTCGGGTGGGTGAAGCCGGAGGACACGGAGGAGAGGGTCGCGATCATCGAGCGGGTGAACTCCGACGGGGACGGGGAGGCGGTGGCTGTTCCCGCGCCTGCGGGGGAGGTTGCCGGGGCTCCGGTGAAGGACTAGGGGTTCTTTCGCCCCCTCCGCCCCTTCCCGTCCCGTCCCTCGGGGGCTTCGCCCCCGGACCCCCTTTGCGCAGTTCCCCGCGCCCCTGAGGGGCGTGATCCCTAGGCGCCTCTTGGGTAGCGGGTCAGCCAGGCCGGGGACGCGGAGGCGGGGGTGTGGAGGGCGGGGCCCTGGGTCATTTCCATCGCGAAGTCGTCGGCCAGTTCCAGGACCGTGGGACGGCCCTCCAGTTCGGCCAGCCAGGCCGGCGGGAGGGCCGTCTCGCCGTGCAGGGCGCCCAGCAGGCCGCCGGTCAGCGCGCCGGCCGCGGCGCTGGGGCCGCTGTGGTTCACGGCGAGGCACAGCCCGTGCCGTACGTCCTCCCCCACCAGCGCGCAGTACACGGCGGCGGACAGCAGGCCCTCGGCGGTGGCGGCGCCGACCAGTTCCGTGACGCGCTCCGCGCCGGGCATCCCCTGCCGTACCGCGCCCAGGGCGCGCTGGAGGGCGTCCGTCACCGGCTGGTGGCCGGGCCGGGCGGCCAGCAGGGCGAGGGTGCGCTGCACCGCCGTGTCCAGGCTGTCGCCCCGGGCCAGCGCGTGCACCAGCACCGCGTACGCGCCCGCCGCGAGGAAGGCGACCGGGTGGCCGTGGGTCTGCGCCGCGCACTCCACGGCGAGCTGCGCCACCAGCTGCGGGTCCCAGCCGACCAGCAGCCCGAACGGCGCCGACCGGGCCGCCGCCTCCGGGCCGGCCTCGCCGGGGTTCTTGGGCGCGTCCAGCGTGCCCATCGTCGCGTCCCCCAGGCCGAGGAGCAGAGGGCGGGCCGGGTCGCGGCGGGCGTACAGCCACTCCTCCCGGGCCAGCCAGCCGTCCTCCTTGCGCCGCTCGTCCGGGCCCCAGTCGCGCTGCGTGGTGGCCCAGCGCAGATACGCCCGGTGCAGGTCGGTCGGCGGGTGCCACGCGCCGGTGTCGCGCCGCACCTGGGCGCGGATCAGGCCGTCCACGGTGAAGAGGGTGAGCTGGGTGTGGTGGGTGACGGCGCCGCGCCGGCCGTAGGCGGGGGCGAGGTCGGTCAGGCCCTCCGCGCCGTGGGTCCGGCGGATGGCGTCGACGTCCAGGCCGTCCACGGGCGCGCCCAGCGCGTCGCCCACGGCCACCCCGAGCAGCGTTCCGCGCACCCGGCTGCGGAAATCCTGCTGCTCACGGCGCCCCCACACGGGCCCGGCAGTACCAGCCACCAAGACCTCCCCGGGACCGTCCGCATGTACGACGCCCTGCACTGTAATCGAACGGGGACGGTCGGCTGCGAGGCCGGATCGCCCTCCGGTTCGCTGTGCGGAGTGCGACCCGAACGGTCGGGAGTCGCCCGGTTTCAGCCGTCGCGGTGCTGTACGACCGCATCGCGCCGCTCGCGCGCCCAGGCGTACGACGGGTTCAGCTCCAGGGCGCGGTCCAGGTCGGCGAGGGCCTCGTCGAGATGGCCCAGGCGGTGATGGGCCACGCCCCGGCTCGCGTACGCCGACGCGTACCCGGGGTCGAGGGCGAGGGCCCGGTCGTAGGCGGCCAGGGCCTCCCGGTCGCGGTCGGCGGCGCGGAGGGCGTCCCCGCGTTCGCAGTGCGCCCACGCGGAGTCGGGTTCGGCGGCGACGGCGCGGTCGAGGGCGGCGAGGCGGCCCTCCGGGTCGCCCAGCTCCCGGGCCACCCGGGCGCGGCGGACCAGCGCCCAGGTGTAGTCGGGCCTCAGGGCGAGGGCGTGGTCCAGGGCGGTACGGGCTCCCTCCGGGTGGCCGAGGGTGAGGCGGGCGGCGCCGAGGGAGGCCCAGGCGTAGGCGTCGGCGGGGTCGAGGGCGGTGGCCTGCTCCAGGTCGGCGACGGCCTCCGCGTGGAGTCCGAGGGCCCGCAGGTACTCGCCGCGCAGGGCGAGCGTGCGGGCGTCGTCGGGGGTGAGGGCGAGGGCCCCGCTCAGTTCGGTGACGGCAAAGGCGTGGTCCCCCCGCGCGGCGTGCGCGAGGGCGCGGTCGCGGTGGATGCGGGCGAGGAGGGGGGCGGGGAGGGTGACGTCCGCGGGAGTCGTCAGGCGGGCCTGCTCCTGTGACATCCAGTCGACGTCCGCCGGCGCCCCGGCCAGGTCGAGGTCCCACAGCATGGGGTCGGCCCCCACGGGGTCGCCGGGGAAGTCGGGGGGGCCGGCCGGCACGCCGCCGCCGGGTGTGGTCGACGGCTCGTCGCCGCCGCGCCGGACGGGCAGCCGGCCCGGGACGGGAAGCGGGGTGTGCCCCGCCCAGTCCAGCAGGGTGTCGAGAACCGCCCGCGTCCCGCCGGAGGCGAGCGCGGCCGACAGCCGGTCGCCCCAGGCGCTCACGCCCGGCGCGCCCGCGTCCCGCCCCGCGTCCTCCAGCACCCGGACCCAGCGGGCGGCGAGCGCCTCCCCCTGGTCGCACGCATCCACCAGGTCCCGCAGGGTGTCGGAGACCGCCGTGGGGCCGGCGGCGCACAGACGGTGGTACAGCTCCCCGAGGCGCAGCTCGCACCAGGTCTCGTCGAGCCACAGCGTGCCGGTGTCCCGGCCGCTCTCCGTCTGTTCGCGCCACCGGCGGAAGGCCTGCGCGAGCCTGCCGTGGCCGTCGGCCCAGCCGCGCGGGGAGCGGCCGCGCTGGAGCCGCAGCATGGGGGCGCGCACGATGTCGTGGTAGCGGATCCGGCCGCCGAGCCGGTCGGCGAACGGCAGGGTCTCCACCCAGGCGTAGAGCTCCTCGGCGCGGTCGCGGTCGCAGTCGGCGGCGACCGCGAAGACGTCCGCGTCCAGCAGCCGGGGCAGCGCGCCCGCGAGGGCGGCGAACCGGCGGCCGGGGTCCTGCTCCCACTTCAGGAAACGTTCGACGGCGGTGGCGCTGGGGTCGGTGACGTCCTCGGGTCCTGCGGGGCGGGTGCCGGCGATCGTGGAGAGCAGCACCGGGAGGCCGCCGGTGAGGCGGAGCGCCTCGGCGACGACGGGTTCGGCGGTGACGCCCCGCTCGGCGAGCAGTCCGCGTGCTTCCGCCTCGGTGAACGGCTGGAGCGGCAGGGAGGTCATGAAGTCGGCGAACGTGCCCCAGCGGGCCGGGTCGGCGGGGTGCTGTCCCGCGGTGACGACGACGACCGTGTCGGGCAGGGCTCCGTAACGGTCGGTGGTGAGCAGGTCGTGCAGCCAGGCGTCGAGGAAGGGGCCGGTGCGCTCGTAGGTGTCGAGGAGGAGGACGATCCAGGGGACGTCGGAGGCGACCGCGTCCAGTTCGTCGGTGAGGACGGGGGTGAGGACGCTCGCCGGATCGAGGACCAGGCGGACGTCCTCGTGGCTGCGGAAGCGGGCGGCGAGGACCGAGCGCAGCCGGTCGGCTCCGTGGGCGAGCTGCGCGGGGTCGAGGACGGCCGTGAACGGGGCGACGCCGGGGACGAGTCCGAGTCCGGCGAGTCCGGCGCGGGCGAGCGCCATGCCGCCCGTGGAGGGGGCGCCGTCCGGGGCGGGGTCGAGGGCGGCGAGGGCGGCGGTCTCCGCCTCGTGGCGGCGCTCGCGGTGCGTCGCGAGCATCCGCTCCAGGTCCTTCAACCGGTGGCCCCGTAAGGCGAACTGACGGCACACCGATTCCAGCACCTCGGGGACGGAGCCGGAGGTCTCGTTGACGTACGCCGTCAACGCGCCCTGTTCACGCGCCAGATGCTCGAACTCCTTGACCAGGCGCGTCTTTCCGACGCCCGCGGTGCCGTGCACATGGAACAGGAAGCGGTGCCGTCCGTCCTCGGGTGCGGTGTCGAAGTTGCCCCGGAACAGCTCCCGTTCGGCACTGCGCGCGACGAGCCCGGCCCGCGTCCGCCGCCGCACCAGCTCCTGGAGCGAAACCCGCCCGCGCGCCATGTGTATGCCTTTCCCGGCTACTTCACCACGTGGACCGTGGTGCCCGCCGTGCCGAAGGTCCAGAGGGCCTTGCCGTCCTGTTTGGCGACGCGGATGCCGCCGGTCTGGGCGCCGGGGTCGGCGGGCGGGGGTGAGGAGCCGTCGACCGCGTTGGAGAAGGCGACGAAGACGCCGGACTTCTGGGCGAAGTACATGATGTGCTCCACCGGTACGCCGTCGCTGCCGGTGGTGGCCTCGTTGCGGGCGCCGATCGCGTAGGAGCCGGGGTCCGGGGAGACCGTGCCGGGCCACACCGGGAAGGAGCGGCGGGCGGCGTCGCTGGCGTCGACCAGCCAGACGCGCTTCTGGCCGAGGGAGTAGACGATGCGGCGGCCGGTGCCGGAGTCGGCGGGGACGGCCGGCGTCGACGGCTTCTCCGGCGGGGCGGCGGACGGCTTCGGGTCCGCCGTCGCCGTGGCCTTCGGCGGCGTGGTGGCGGCGACGGGCTTGGTGCCCTGGTCCGCCTGGACGCCCAGGACCGCCACCACGGCTATCGCCCCCGTGGTCAGCCCGGTCACCCAGGCCCACGAAGGAAGACGGGCAGACACCGGTACGCACTCCTCAGCTACCGAAAGCGGGTCGGATCATCCTACTGCCAGCAGGGGGCGGGCCCTGAGTCAGTCGAGGACCGGCAGCAGCTCCGGCAGATGGCCGTCCGAGGCCTCCGCCGCGCGGCGGCGCTCCTCGGGGACCTCGCCGTACAGGGTCGTGCGCGGCTTCGCCGGGCGGCCGGCCGCCTCCGCCACCGCGATCAGGTCCTTGACCGACTTGTAGGAGCCGTAGGAGGAGCCCGCCATACGGGAGATGGTCTCCTCCATCAGCGTCCCGCCGAGGTCGTTCGCGCCGGAGCGCAGCATCTCCGCCGCACCCTCCGCGCCCAGTTTGACCCAGCTCGTCTGGATGTGGGGGATCCAGGGGTGGAGCAGCAGGCGGGCCATCGCCGTGACCGCGCGGTTGTCGCGGACGGTCGGGCCCGGGCGGGCGATGCCGGCCAGGTAGACGGGGGCGTTGGTGTGCACGAAGGGCAGCGTCACGAACTCGGTGAAGCCGCCGGTCCGCTGCTGGACGCCGGCCAGGGTCCGCAGGTGGCCGAGCCAGTGGCGGGGCTGGTCGACATGGCCGTACATCATCGTGGACGAGGAGCGGATGCCCAGGTCGTGGGCCGTCTCGACGACCTCGATCCAGGTCGCCGCCGGCAGCTTGCCCTTGGTGAGGATCCAGCGGACCTCGTCGTCGAGGATCTCGGCGGCCGTGCCCGGGATGGTGTCCAGGCCGGCTTCCTTGGCGGCGGTCAGCCACTCGCGGATGGACAGGCCCGTACGCGTCGCGCCGTTGACCACCTCCATCGGGGAGAAGGCGTGGACGTGCATCCCGGGGACGCGTTCCTTCACGGCCCGCGCGATGTCGAAGTAGGCGGTGCCGGGCAGGTCCGGGTGGATGCCGCCCTGCATGCAGACCTCCACCGCGCCGACGTCCCACGCCTGCTGGGCGCGGTCGGCGACCTGCTCCAGCGACAGCGTGTACGCGTCGGCGTCGGTGCGGCGCTGGGCGAAGGCGCAGAAGCGGCAGCCGGTGTAACAGACGTTGGTGAAGTTGATGTTGCGCGTGACGATGTACGTCACGTCGTCGCCGACCGCCGACTTGCGCACGTCGTCCGCGACCCGGCACAGCGCGTCCAGGGCGGGACCGTCGGCGTGCAGCAGGGCCAGCGCCTCGGCGTCGGTGAGCTTCGTCGGGTCGTCGGCGGCCGTGCGCAGCGCCTCGCGCACGTCGGTGTCGATCCGCTCGGGGACCATGCCGGGTGCGGCGGCCTCGCGCAGGGCGTCCCAGTCGCCGTACACCTCGTCGAAGTCCTCGCGGCGGTCGCCGGTGCGGCCCTCGGTGTCGATGGTGCGGTGCAGATCGGTGCGGCCGGTGGCGGTGAACGCCTCGTCCGGCTCCTGCCAGGGCAGCCCCTCGGGCAGCGCGTCCGGGAGGGCGAGGCCGGTGGCCGGGTCGGCGAGCGCGGCGACGTGCGGGCGCAGCCGCGGGTCCAGCCAGGGCTCGCCGCGCCGCACGAACTCCGGGTAGACGCAGAGGCGTTCGCGCAGTTCGAAGCCGGCCGCGCGGGACTGCTCGGCCAGTTCCTCGATCTGCGGCCAGGGCCGCTCGGGGTTGACGTGGTCGATGGTGAGCGGGGAGACGCCGCCCCAGTCGTCGATGCCGGCCGCGATCAGCCGCCCGTACTCGGCGTCGACCAGGTTCGGCGGGGCCTGGAGGCAGGCGGCGGGGCCGAGGACGAGGCGGGCGACGGCGACCGTGGCGACCAGTTCGTCCAGCTCCGCGTCCGGCATGCCGCGCATCGCGGTGTCCGGCTTGGCGCGGAAGTTCTGGATGATCAGTTCCTGGATGCCGTGGTGGGCGCGGGAGATCTTCCGCAGGGCGAACAGCGACTCCGCGCGCTCCTCGTACGTCTCGCCGATGCCGATGAGGATGCCGGAGGTGAAGGGGACCGAGGAGCGGCCCGCGTCCTCGAGGACCCTCAGCCGCACCGCCGGTTCCTTGTCCGGGGAGCCGTGGTGGGGGCCGCCGGGCTCGGACCACAGGCGGGTCGCGGTGGTCTCCAGCATCATGCCCATGGACGGGGCGACCGGCTTCAGACGCTGGAAGTCCGTCCAGGTCAGGACGCCGGGGTTGAGGTGCGGGAGGAGTCCCGTCTCCTCCAGGATGCGGATCGAGATGGCGCGGACATAGGCGATCGTGTCGTCGTAGCCGTGCGCGTCGAGCCACTCGCGGGCCTCGGGCCAGCGGTCCTCGGGCTTGTCGCCGAGGGTGATGAGGGCTTCCTTGCAGCCGAGCGCGGCGCCCTTGCGGGCGATGTCCAGCACCTCGTCCGGCGACATGAACATCCCGTGCCCGGCGCGGCGCAGCTTGCCGGGCACGGTGACGAACGTGCAGTAGTGGCACGTGTCCCGGCAGAGCCGTGTCAGTGGAATGAACACGCTCTTGGAGTACGTGATGACGCCGGGCCGCCCCGCCGCCTCCAGGCCCGCGTCGCGGACCCGGGCGGCCGAGGCGGAGAGGTCCGTCAGATGCTCACCGCGGGCCTGGAGCAGGACCGCGGCCTCGGAGACGTCCAGGGAGACGCCGTCGCGGGCGCGCCTGAGCGCGCGGCGCAGGGAGTTCTCGGTCGGGCCGCCGGTTCCGGACGTCGCGGAAGTCGTCATGCTGTGAGCATACGTTCGGCGTGATCAGGACCCCTGTCCGTCCACGAACGGCTGGAGGGCGTCCAGCGCGCGCAGCACCTCCGTCTCCCCCGCCGGCGGCAGCTGCGCCACGACCTCCTCGACGCCCAGCTCGGCGAAGTGCTCCAGCTTGCCCGCGCTGGGACGGACCGCGTACGGGACGACCTGGAGGGCGGCCGGGTCGCGGCCGGCGTCGGCCCAGGCGGAGCGCAGCGCGGGCAGCGCCTCGGTCAGGCCGCGCCCGCCGATCGGCAGCCAGCCGTCGGCGTAGGCGCAGATGTCGGCGAACAGCTTCGGTCCGGCCGCCCCGCCGACCAGGGTGCGCGGGCCGCTCACCGGGCCGCGCGGCTTCTGCACCGGCTTGGGGTACGCGGTGCTCGCCCGGACGCTTCCGAACTCGCCCTCGTAGGCGGTGGGTTCGTCGGCCCACAGGGCGCGCATCAGGCCGATCCGGTCGCGTACGAGCGCGCGCCGGGTGCGCCACTCCACGCCGTGGTCGGCGGCCTCCTCCACGTTCCAGCCGAAGCCGACGCCCAGCGTGAACCGGCCGCCCGAGAGGTGGTCCAGGGTCGCGATCTGCTTGGCCAGGTCGATCGGGTCGTGCTGTGCGGCGAGCGTGATGCCGGTGCCGAGCCCGAGCAGCCCGGTGACGGCCGCGGCCTGGCCGAGCGCGACGAAGGGGTCAAGGGTGCGGCCGTACTCGCGGGGCAGCTCGCCGCCCGCCGGGTAGGGGCTGGTGCGCTCGACGGGGATGTGCGTGTGCTCGGGCAGGTACAGCCCGGCGAAGCCCCGCTGTTCCAGCTCCCGGGCCAGCCGGACCGGGGTGATCGTCTCGTCGGTGAGGAAGATCGTGACGGCGATGCGCATGGGCGGCCTTTCGTACGCGGACGACGCCCCATGCATACCCGCCCGCTGCCCCCCTGTCCATACCGACCGGTCGGCATTGCGCCCGCCCTGGCCACGGACCCGATCCGAAATCCGTCGATTCCCTTCCCTTCCACGGCAGTTCACTGCTCAATACAAAGGTTGCACCGCACCACCCCTGCGTCACCCAGCCCTGTCCTCACCGACACCCGGGAGCAGCAGCATGTGCGAGGAGCATCAGGCCGGCGTCGGACGGCGCGCCGTCTTCCTGACCGGCGCCGCCGCCGCGGTTACGTTGGGGAGCGTGAGCTTCGCCTCCGCGGCCGAGGGCCGCAGCCGGACCAGGACCGTGCGGGGCACCCTGGAGCCCGGCGCCCCCGACTTCGTGTACGTCCCCGTCGAAGTGCCGCACGGCGTACGCGAGATCAGGGTCGCCTACACCTACGACAGACCCCAGGTCCCGGCCGGCACCGCGGGCAACGCCCTGGACATCGGCGTCTTCGACGAGCGCGGCACCGGCCTCGGCGGCGAGGGCTTCCGCGGCTGGTCCGGCGGAGCGCGCACCGAGTTCTTCCTGCGCGCCGACGAGGCCACCCCCGGCTATCTCCCCGGCCCGGTGCGCGCGGGCACCTGGCACATCGCGCTGGGCCCCTACACGGTCGCCCCGCAGGGCCTCTCGTACGAGATCACGGTGACGCTGACGTTCGGCGAGCAGGGCCGGACGCCCCGGCCGGTGTATCCGCCGGAGCGGGCGAAGGGGCGGGGGCGGGACTGGTACCGGGGCGACTGCCATCTGCACTCCTGGCACTCCGACGGCCGCCGCACCCCCGAGGAGATCGCCGCGCTCGCCCGCGCCGCCGGACTGGACTTCGTCAACTCCAGCGACCACAACACCCACTCCGCGCACGCCCACTGGGCCGAGGCGGCGGGCGACGACCTGCTGGTGCTGCTCGGCGAGGAGGTCACCACCCGCAACGGGCACGTGGTGGCGCTCGGCACCGACCCCGGCACCTTCGTCGACTGGCGCTACCGGGCCCGCGACAACCGCTTCGGCCGGTTCGCCCGGCAGATCCGCCGGTCCGGCGGCCTGGTCGTCCCCGCCCATCCGCACGCCACCTGCATCGGCTGCAACTGGAAGTTCGGCTTCGGCGAGGCCGACGCGGTCGAGGTGTGGAACGGCCCCTGGACGCCCGACGACGAGGTGGCGCTGGCCGACTGGGACGGCATGCTGGTCGCGTCCGTGCGGGACGGCCGCGACTGGATTCCGGCCATGGGCAGCAGCGACGCGCACCGCGACCCGGACACCGTCGGCCTGCCGCAGACCGTCGTCCTCGCCGACGACCTCTCCCGCCGCGCCGTCCTGGACGGCATCCGGGCCGGCCGCTGCTACGTCGCCGAGTCCGCGGCCGTCTCCCTCGCCCTCTCCGCGTCCGGCCCGCGCGGCGAACACGCGGGGATCGGCGAGCGGCTGCGGGTGGCGGACGACTCCCCCGTCACCGTCCGCGTCGAGGTGACCGGCGCCCCCGGCTGCACCGTCCGCCTCGTCACCGACCAGGGCGTGCTGCACACCTCCGCGCCGCTGCCGGCGAGCGGGGAAGGGGCCGTGGAGTGGCGGACCACCCCGGCGTACGCCGCGTACGTGCGGGCGGAGGTGCGGCACGCGGCCGTCGCCGGGCCGCTGCCCGGAAGCCTGGCCGCTTTCACCAACCCCGTCTTCCTGGGACGCCGGTAGGCTCTGCGCCACGATGACTTCTCGCGCCGAACGCAAGTACCGCGTCGCCACGGCACTCCAGCGCCGCGTCGGGAACCCCCTGCTGCGCCGGATGCCGTTCCAGACCCTGCTGGAGACCACCGGCCGCGTGTCGGGCCTGCCCCGCACCACCCCGGTGGGCGGGCGGCGCGTCGGCGACGCCTTCTGGCTGGTGTCGGAGTTCGGCGAACGCTCCCAGTACGTGCGGAACATCAAGGCGGACCCCCGGGTGCGGGTGCGCGTCCGGGGCCGCTGGCACACCGGCACCGCCCACCTGATGCCCGACGACGACCCGGTTGCCCGGCTGCGCTCCCTCCCCCGCTTCAACAGCGCCGCCGTCCGTGCGATCGGGGCCGAACTGCTCACGGTACGGGTGGATCTGGACGGATGAGGTCGCACATGTGAGGAGTCCGTGGCGGCCCGTCGCTCCCCGTGTGATCGGTGTCTCGCACGGCTGACTCCTGCGTCAGGAGAAGGCAAACTGGCGTAGTTGCTCGGAATGCATAGGGGGACTGCATGGACGGTGTGCCGCGAGGACCCGAGCGGCGGGGTCCCGGCTCCTCCCCGGAGCCGGTGGCGCTGCGGTTCGGCGTGCTGGGTCCGGTGCGCGCCTGGCGTGGCGATGTCCCGGTCGCCACGGGCAGTCCGCAGCAACGCGCCCTGCTGGCCGCACTGTTGCTGCGCGAGGGCCGCACCGCGACGGCCGCCGAGCTGATCGACGCCCTGTGGGGCGAGGAGCCGCCCTCGCAGGCGCTGGCCGCGGTGCGCACGTATGCGTCCCGGCTGCGGAAGGTGCTGGATGCCGGCGTTCTGGCCAGCGAGTCCGGCGGGTACGCCGTGCGCGGGCTCGGCGAGGGCGCGCTGGACCTCGCGGCCGCGCAGGAGCTGGCGGCGGAGGCGGAGAAGGCCCGCAACACCGGTGACCTGTACCGCGCCCGCGACCTGCTCGGCCAGGCGCTGGCGCTGTGGGACGGCGAGACGCTGGCCGGGGTGCCAGGACCGTACGCGGAGGCGCAGCGGGTGCGCCTGGAGGAGTGGCGGCTGCAACTCCTGGAGACGCGGCTGGACATGGACCTGGAGCAGGGCTGTCACGCGGAGGCCGTCTCCGAGCTGACCGCGCTGACCGCCGCGCACCCGCTGCGGGAGCGGCTGCGCGAGCTGCTGATGCTGGCGCTGTACCGCAGCGGCCGCCAGGCGGAGGCGCTCGCGGTGTACGCCGACACCCGCCGGCTGCTCGCCGACGAGCTGGGCGTCGACCCGCGCCCGCGCCTGAGCGAGTTGCAGCAGCGCATCCTGGAGGCCGACCCGGCCCTCGTCGAACCGCCCGCCAGGCAGCCCGCGTCGGAGCCCGCGCCCGTGCGCCCGGCCCAGCTTCCCGCGACCGTGCCGGACTTCACCGGCCGCGCGGCGTTCGTGCGGGAGCTGGGCGAGGTCCTCGCGTCGGCCACCGGCGGCCAGGGGCAGGTGATGGCGGTGTCCGCCCTCGCCGGCATCGGCGGCGTCGGCAAGACCACCCTCGCCGTGCATGTGGCGCACACCGCCCGGGACGCCTTCCCGGACGGCCAGCTCTACGTCGACCTCCAGGGTGCCGGAGCCCGCGCCGCGGAGCCGGAGACGGTCCTCGGTTCCTTCCTGCGCGCCCTCGGCACCCCCGACTCGGCGATCCCGGACTCCCTGGAGGAGCGGGCGGCCCTGTACCGCTCGGTGCTGGACGGCCGCCGGGTGCTGGTGCTGCTGGACAACGCGCGCGACGCGGCGCAGGTACGGCCGCTGCTGCCGGGCACGGCGGGCTGCGCGGCGCTGGTGACGTCCCGGGTGCGGATGGTGGGCCTGGCCGGGGCGCACCTGGTCGATCTGGACGTGATGGCGCCGGAGGAGGCACTGGCGCTCTTCACGAAGATCGTCGGCGAGGAGCGGGTGCGCTCCGAGCGGGAGGCCGCCCTGGACGTGGTGGCCGCCTGCGGCTTCCTGCCGCTGGCCATCCGCATCGCCGCCTCCCGGCTGGCCGCCCGCCGCACCTGGACGGTGTCGTTCCTCGCGGCGAAGCTCGCCGACGAGCGCCGCCGCCTGGACGAGCTGCAGGCGGGCGACCTGGCGGTCGCGGCCACCTTCGAGCTGGGCTACGGCGCGCTGGACGCGGCGCAGGCGCGCGCGTTCCGGCTGCTGGGCCTGGCCGACGGCCCCGACATCTCGCTGGCCGCCGCCTCCGCCCTGCTGGACCTGGCGGCGGACGCGACGGAGGACCTGCTGGAGTCCCTGGTCGACACGTCCCTGCTGGAGTCGGCGGCCCCCGGCCGCTACCGCTTCCACGATCTCGTACGGCTCTACGCGCGTGCGTGCGCCGAGCGGGACGAGCAGCCGCCCGCCGAGCGGGAGGCCGCCCGGTCGCGGCTGCTGGACTACTACCTGGCGACGGCGGTGCGCGTGTACGGCATCGAGCGGCCGGGCGACCGGACCGTGGCCCATCTGGAGAAGGGCCGCTTCGAGGGCGAGGAGTTCGGCGGCGCGGCGAAGGCGCTGGACTGGCTGCACAGCGAGGCCGGGCCGCTGCTGGCCTGCGTGCAGCAGTCGCTGGACGCGGCCATGGTGCGCCGGGCCGTGGACCTGCTGGTCGCCGCCATCGACCTCGCAGAGTCCGGGGTGGACTCGCGCCAGTACCGCAAGACCGCGCGGGCCGCGTGCGAGGCGGCGGCCGCTCTCGGGGACGCCCGCGCCGAGGTGCGGGCCCGTGTCACCGTCGCCCAGGTGCTCAGCCAGGCGGGCCGGTTCGAGGCCGCCGAGGAGGAGACGCGGCGGGCGGACGCGCTGCTGCGGGAGGCGGACGACCCGTGGGCGAACGGCACCGCCCCGAACCAGCTCGGCATCATCGCCCTGTGCACCGCCCGGTACGCGGACGCCGAGGGGTACTTCCTCCGCGCGATCGACGCCTTCCGCGCCGACGGCAACCGGCCCGGTGAGGCCAGCGCGGTCTGCAACCTCTCCCGCACCCTCGCCTCCATGGGCCGCAGCGGCGAGGCCGTCGAACTCGCCCGGCGCGGCGTCGAGATCTACGACGAACTGGGGATGTCGGTGCGGCTGGCGAACGCCCGGTACGCGTCCGGGATCGTGCTCAGCCAGGCGGGGCGCTCCTCGGAGGCGCTGGCCCAGCTCGACGAGGCGCTGTGCATCTTCGCGGAGAACCGTCAGTCGCTGTGGGAGGGCACGACCCACTACCGCATCGCCGAGGTGCACCTGCGGGCCGGACGCCCGGCGCGGGCCGCCCGGCACGCCGAACAGGCCCTGGCGATGGGCTGCATCGGCGGCGACTGGATGCGGGCCAACGCCCTCACCCTGCTCGGCCGGGCGCTGGACACCCTGGACCACGGCGACCGGGCGCGCGCCTGCTGGCGCGAGGCGCTGACCCTGTACGACGAGTCGGGCTCCGCCGAGGCCGCCCAGGTGCGCCGGCTGCTCGCCCCGCTGTCGGTGGCCTGAGGCGGCCAGCCGGAGGCGTTCATCGAACGTTTATGGCGGGCTGCCACTCTTGTGGAACGGATGCGTCGCGTCGGGGGGCAGGCGGATCCGAGGGGCTCATCTCTGCTCTGAGACCCGCTGGAGCGCCCGTTCGGCGACCTTCGGGGGAGTCGCCGAACGGGTCGTTCAACCGCACGTCCCAGTCCACCTGTTGGGGGTTGTACACGTCATGACGGAAGCCACGAACGAGCCGGAGTTCACGACGCAGGACCAGCACGCGCCGACGCCGCCGAGCAAGGACGACCCGGAGGTCACCACGCTCGACCAGCACGCGCCGGCCCCGCCGAGCATCGGCGAGGTCACCACGCTGGACCAGCACGCCCCGGCGCCGCCCGCCCTGGACCGGGACGGCCGCTGAGCCTTCTTCCCGCACGGGGACCGGCCGCGGCGGCACGGAGGGGGAGCCGCCGCGGCCGAATCGTCGAGAGGGGCCGTTTCCGGTGTCGTACGACACCGGAAACGGCCCCTCTCACGTGGGGGCGCGGTCAGGCCGCCGGGGCGTAGGAGTCCAGCTCGCACTCGTCGATCAGCGGGACGCTCGCCTCGTCGTCCACCGGCACCCTGGCCGGGGTGGTCCCGCCCGCCGGGACGGTGACCTCCTCGGTGCGGCGGACCAGTTCCTCGCCTGCGGCGTCCCTGAAGACCACCGTCACCGAGAAGGTGCCGTCCACCGTGTCGGTGTTGGCGACCTCGACGGTGGCGTACGGCGTCTCCTCGGACACGCAGTCGACCAGCGTCACCGTGGCGGCGTCCGGGGACATCGACGCCTCCGAGCCGCCGGAGCCGCCGGACCCGCTGCCGTAGTCGTCGTCGTAGTCGTCATCGTCGTCGTCGCGGTGCGAACCGCCGCTCGACGAGTCGTGGTTCTGGCTGGAGCTGCTGCATCCGCCGCCGCCCCCGCCGTCGCCGCTGCTGCCTCCGTGTCCGCGGCCGGTGGAGAAACCGGTGAGCGCGAGGACGACGAGCGTCGAGACAGCCGTGAGCTTGAGTGTCTTCCCCCGAGAAGTCATGACCGTCAGGCTAGCGATCTTTGTGTCACGGCCATGTCACTACCTGGCGACCGTCCCGTACGCGGCGTAGCGTCGGCCCCGAGGGCGGCGGACACCGCCGCCCCCCAGTGGCGGCCGCCGTCCGCGCCCCTTCCGTGCCGCCGGCACGACGGCCGTCCCGCAGGGCGTCGGGGACGCCGGCGACGGCGCGTCTCACGCCGTCCGCGCCGTGCCCGTGCCCTTCTCCGCGTCCAGCGCGTACACACAGCGGTCCTTGCTGCACGCGTACACCACGCCGTCGCGCACCACCGGCGAGCCGGTGATCTCGCCGCCGGTCGCGAGCTTCCAGCGCAGCCGCCCGTCGTCGGCCTTCAGCGTGTACAACAGGTGGTCGCTGGAGCCGAAGTGGATCCGCCCCTCGGCGACCGCGGGCGCGCCCACGATGTCGCCGCCGGACTGGAAGCGCCACTTGGGCGTGCCGGTGACCGCGTCCAGCGTGTAGAGGCCCTTGCCGCTGCCCACGTGGACATGGCCCGCGGCGACCAGCACCGGCTCGACCGAGGAGCGGGCCTCGGTGGCGATGCGCCAGCGGTCGCGGCCGTCGGTGGCGTCCAGGGCGTACACCGTGCCGAGGTAGTCGGCGAGGTACACCCCGCCGCCGGTGACCGCGGGGCCGGGCACGAAGGCGGGCGGGCACAGGAAGACGGCCGGGGCCTCGAAGTGCCAGCGGACGTGCCCTGAGGCGGCCTCCAGGGCGAGCACCCGGGTGCCGGCGCAGACGTAGACGTAGCCGTCGGGCGCGGAGGTGAGGCGGACCGGGACGCCGCCGCAGGAGGCCGCGTCGCCGATCGGGTACGACCAGCGTTCCTCGCCGGTGCGGGCGTCCAGGGCGCGCAGCCGGGCGTCCTGCCAGACGTAGGCGGTGCCGTCGAAGAGGGCGGGCCCGGCCTCCGGGGACTCGAAGTCGGTCTGGCAGCCGGTGAGTTCCCACAGCTTCTGCCCGGTGGAGGCCTCCCGGCCCTGGACGCCGCCGCCGCGCGTGCCGGTGAGGACGGTGCCGCGGTCGGCCTTGAGGGAGTACACCCAGGCGTCCGTGTTCAGCCGCCACAGGTCGCCGCCCTCGCGGGCGTCGAGCGCGTAGAGGGTGGGTCCGTCGGAGGCGTGGATGCGGCCGTCGGCGACGGCCATCGACCAGGCGACGTCGCGCGTCTTGAAGCGGCGCCGGCCGGTGGCCACGTCCAGGGCGTGCACCTCGAAGGAGGTGACGTACACCAGGTCGCCGGCCACGGCGGGCGTGCCCCACACGTCGTTGGACATGCGGAACCGCCACGGGCGCCAGCCGCCGGGCTGCTCCGGCGGCGCGGCGGGCGCCGGGGGCGCGGACACGGCGGCGGGCTCGGCGCCGTTGACGCCGGGGCGGGGCTTGGTCCAGGTCGCGGCCAGGGCGACGGCGGGCGGGGGCGCCTGCACGGCGGCCGCGCGCGTGTCGGCGACGCGCGGGCCGGGACCGATGGGCACCGCGGCGCCCGCCAGCCGGACGGGCCCGGTGCCGGGCGCCCCTACGGGGGCCGCCTGGGACGGGGGCGGCGGGACGACCGGGTCGTGCGGCGGCGGAGGCGGTACGTGGGGACGCGCGCCCGCGCCGCCGCCGCTGCGGCCGCTGTTCTGCGGCGGTCTGGCGGGGCGGCCGCCGCGGCGCGCCTCGATCAGGCTCACCGCCCGCTCGGGCAGCCAGGCGGACGCCGTGCCGCTGTCGTCGGAGCCGGAGCCGAACAGGTGCGGGGCGAGCTGCGCCTGGAGGTCGGCGGGGTTGGGCCGGGCCGTGGGGTCCATCTGCATGCACGCCTCGATGAGCGGGCGCAGCTCGTCCGGCAGACCCTCGAGGTCCGGGCCCTCGCGCAGCAGCATGAAGACCGTCTCGACGGGGTTGGCGCCATGGAACGGGGGGTGGCCAGTGGCGGCGAAGACCAGCATGGAGCCGAGGGAGAACACGTCGCTCGCGCCGGTGACGCTGCGGGAGTCCTTGGCCTGCTCCGGGGACATGTAGGCGGGGGTGCCGACGGCGACGTTGGTCATCGTCAGCCGGGTGTTGGACACCCCGGAGGCGATGCCGAAGTCGATCACCCGGGGGCCGTCCTCGACGACCAGCACGTTGGACGGCTTGAGGTCGCGGTGGACCAGGCCCGCGCCGTGGATCGACTGGAGCGCCTCGGCGACGCCCGCGGCGAGCCAGCGCACCGCCTGCGCGGGCAGCGGCCCGCACTCGTTCACTATCTCCTCGAGCGAGGGGGCGGGGACGTACGCGGTGGCCAGCCACGGCACGGCGGCGCGCGGGTCGGCGTCCACGACGGCCGCCGTGTAGAAACCGGAGACCGCTCGGGCCGCCTCCACCTCGCGCGTGAACCGCACCCGGAAGAGCTGGTCCTCGGCCAGCTCGGTCCGGACCGTCTTGATCGCCACCCGCCGGCCGGACGCCGAGCGCGCGAGATAGACCAGCCCCATGCCGCCGGCTCCCAGCCGTCCCAGCACCTCGAACGGCCCGATGCGCCGCGGATCGTGCTGCGTCAGCTGATCCACCACTTGCCTGCCACCTCCCCGTACGCGTCGCGCCACCACCTGTGCGCGACCGTAGTGCAGCGTCTCACCACCGCACCGCCGTGGCGGCACGCACCCCGATTCTTCCTGTCCGGGCCCCCTGGTGCGAACCGGCAGACAAATCGGGTGTCCAGGTTTACATATGACTCGAATGGACGGTCGGACGGTGCACGGGAGACGGACCGCGGCGGCGCACCGAGCGTACGGTCAGCGGCGCAGCAGCGCGAAGGACGCCCCCTGATTGTCGGTGACGACGGCCACCGTCCCGTACGAGGTGCTGAAGGGCGGCACCTGGACCCGGCCGCCGAGCCGGGTCACCTCCTCCATGGCGGGCTCCAGCTCCGTCACGGCGAAGTGGACGAGGAGGTGCGGCGGCATCTCGGGGGCGAAGACCTCGGTGACGGACGCGCGCCCGAAGTCGGGGTCGGCCCCCTCGCCGAACAGGGCGTCGTGGAAGAGGTCGCCGTAGAAGGCGTTGGCCGTCTCCGTGTCCCGTGCGTAGAGCTGGACCCAGGCGAAGGCGCCCGGCTCGTGGCGGCGTCCGAAGCCCGCCGCGGTCCCGGGCTGCCACAGCGAGAACACCGCGCCCTCGGGGTCGGTGACGAGCGCGGTGCGGCCGAGGTCGCCGAACGGCGCGGGGGGCGCGACCACCTGTCCGCCGGCCGCGCGGATGCGCGCGCACAGGCGGTCGGCGTCCGGGGTGCAGAAGGACACCGTCCACACCGTCGGCAGCCGTCCGTCCGTCTTGTGCGCGAGGGAGGCGACGGGGTCGCCGACCTTCAGCGCCCGGACCGTCCCGGTGGGCTGGTCCTCGAAGGTCCAGCCGAAGAGCTCACCGTAGAACCGCTTGCCCGCCTCCACGTCGGGCAGCTGCGCGTCCACCCAGCAGGGGGTGCCCTCCGTGTACTGCGATGCCCTGTTTTCGGCCATGTCGACAACCTAGCCGCGCCGCCCGCGCCCCGCCGACGAGGCACACCAGGGTTCTTCGGGCCCCGCACCCCATTTGCAGTCGGCCGAATCGCGCTCCTGAACCCCGTCGGTAAGCTGACGGCATGACAGGACAAGTGCGTACCGTCGACGGCCGGGTGGCCGGCCGGCGTGGGCAGGAGACCCGGCAGAAGCTGCTCGACTGCCTCAGCGAGATGCTCAGCTCGTCCCCGTACCGGGATGTCAAGGTCATCGACGTCGCCCGCCGCGCGGGGACCTCGCCGGCCACCTTCTACCAGTACTTCCCGGACGTCGAGGGCGCCGTCCTGGAGCTCGCCGAGACCATGGCGGCGGAGAGCGGCTCCCTGACCGAACTGGTCCGGGGACGCTCCTGGAGCGGGCGGGCCGGCTGGCAGACGGCGCAGGAACTGGTGGACGGCTTCCTGGAGTTCTGGCGGCACAACGACGCGATCCTGCGCGTGGTGGATCTCGGTGCCGCCGAAGGGGAAAAACGTTTCTCCAAGATCCGGCTGAAGGTCCTCAACGCCGTGGAGACCTCCCTCGCCGAGGCGGTCTCCGAGCTCCAGGCGAAGGGGCGGATCGACAAGGACGTCAATCCCGGCGCGATCGCCGGGTCCCTGGTCGCCATGCTGGCGGCCGTGGCCTCGCACCAGAAAGGTTTCTCCTCCTGGGGCGTCAAGCAGGCCGAGATCAAGCCGAACCTGGCGCTGCTGCTGCACCTGGGGGTCACCGGGCGCAAGCCGACCAAGTAACCGCGCACGGCCCCGCACCCCCGCGCGACCTCGCACTTCCTGTCATCCGGGCGGCGGTTCACTCCGGTGGACCGCCGCCTGTCGCGTCCCCGGGGCGGTCCGGTTCCGATGGTGGGGGCGCGACGCGCGGAACACGTCCGGCACGGCCGGCGTTGTACCGCCCGGCCGCAGGCCCGAGTGCCCGCCCCGACGCCGACGACGCTGGAGGAACCGCCATGGCCCTGCCCCGAGAAGAGCGCGAACAGTTCCTGTCCGAACCGCGCGTGGCCGCGTTCGCGGTGGACGCGGGCGACGGCCGCGCCCCGCTGACCGTGCCGATCTGGTACCAGTACGCGCCCGGCGGGGACGTGTGGATCCTCACCGGCCTGCACTCCCGCAAGAACCGGCTGCTCCAGGCGGCGGGACGCTTCTCCCTCCTGGTGGAGCGCGTCGAGCCGACCATCCGCTACGTCTCCGTCGAGGGCCCGGTCGTCGACACCTCCCCCGCCACGGTCGAGAGGCTGCGGGAGATCTCGACGCGCTACCTGCCGGCCGAGAAGGTCGAGGGGTACGTGGACTTCGCGTGGAAGAACCACGGCGAGCAGGTCGTCGTACGGATGCGCCCGGAGCGGTGGGTGTCGTCGGACCTCGGATCGATCTGAGACGGCCGCCTCCTGCCGGGGGCCGACAATCACCTCATGGAACCCGACCTCCACGAACTGCTGCGGTCCCTGCGGGTGTGGGACCCGGCCGTCACCGACCTGCGCGCCTTCGACCCGGAGCGGGCCCCCGCCGAGCCGCTGCCGCTGTTCGCGCGGTGGCTGGCGGACGCCGCGGCGGCGGGGCAGCACGAGCCGCACAGCATGTCCCTGGCGACGGCGGACGCGGACGGCCTGCCGGACGTACGGATCGTGACGCTGCACGGGGCGGACGAGAGGGGCTGGTCGTTCGCCACGCACGCGCACAGCCGCAAGGGCGGTCACCTCGCCGCCCGCCCGTACGCGGCCCTCGCCTTCTACTGGCCGGTGCTGGGCCGCCAGGTGCGGGTACGGGGCCCCGTCACGGCCGCACCGCCGGAGGAGGCCCAGGCGGACCTGCACGCCCGCACCACGGGCGCGCTGGCCGCGGCCCTGACCGGCCGCCAGAGCGCGGTGCTCCCCTCCACGGAGGACCTCACCCGCGCCTCCGAGGCCGCCTGGGACCGGGCCCGCCGCGCCCCCGCCACCCCGGCCCCGTCCTGGACCCTCTACCACCTGGCCCCTGACGAGACGGAGTTCTTCCAGGGCGACCCCCACCGCCGCCATGTGCGGCTGCGGTACCGCAGGGAGGGGGAGGGGTGGGTGAGGGAGCTGCTGTGGCCGTGAGGGGGCGGGAGCATGCAAGCCCGATCGCGGTGAAATCATGTGATCATTCCGCAACCATTTCCGGTCTTGACCGAGACCCATCAACCACCTGCCGGATTACGCTCGCGGTCATGGCCGACTCCACCACGTCCGCGCAGCCCACCGCGCCCCACCGGGCGGACCGCCCCGTCTACGTCGTCGGCGGCGGCCCCGGCGGGCTGTCCGTCGCGTACGCCCTGCGCGCCCGCGGCGTGCGGGCCGTCGTGCTGGAGCGCTCCGAGCGGATCGGCGACTCCTGGCGCCGCCACTACGACCGGCTGCACCTGCACACCACCCGGCGCCGGTCCGCCCTGCCCGGCCTGCCGATGCCCCGCCGCTTCGGACGCTGGCCGTCGCGCGACGACGTGGTCCGCTACCTGGAGAAGTACGCCGAGCACCACCGCCTGGAGATCGTCACCGGCGTCGAGGTGTCCCGCGTCGAGCGCACCCCCGACGGCACCGGCTGGCTGCTGCGCGCCACCGGCGGACGTGAGCTGACCGGCGCGGCGGTCGTCGTCGCCACCGGCTTCAACCACACCCCGCGCATCCCCGACTGGCCCGGACGGGACGCGTACACCGGCGAGTTGCTGCACGCCTCGCGGTACCGCGACGCCAAGCCGTTCGCCGGGCGGGACGTGCTGGTGGTGGGCGTCGGCAACACGGGCGCCGAGATCGCCGTGGACCTGGTGGAGGGCGGCGCCTCCCGGGTGCGGCTGGCGGTGCGCACCCCGCCGCACATCGTGCGCCGCTCGACGGCCGGCTGGCCCGCGCAGTACTCCGGGATCCTGGTGCGCCGGCTGCCGGTGCCGCTGGTGGACCGGATCAGCCGCCTCCAGGCGCGGATCGCGGTGCCGGACCTGTCCGAGCACGGCCTGCCCCGCCCGGAGACCGGGCTCTACAGCCGCGTCCTGGAGGGCGCGATCCCCGTGCAGGACGTCGGTCTGATCGACGCGGTGCGCAAGGGCGCGGTGGAGGTGGTCGCCGCCGTGAAGGGCTTCGAGGAGAACGAGGTGCTGCTGGCCGACGGCGGGCGCGTCGCCCCGGACGCGGTGATCGCGGCCACCGGGTACGAGCGCGGTCTCGAGGGCCTGGTCGGCGGCCTCGGGGTGCTGGACGAGCGGGGCAGACCCGTGGTCCACGGCGCCCGCACCCCGGCCGGCGCCCCGGACCTGTACTTCACCGGCTTCACCAACCCGATCAGCGGCAACCTCCGGGAGATGGCGCTGGACGCCCAGCGCATCGCCCGCGCGGTCGCCCGCGGCGGAAAGGCGTCCCGGCTGCCGGGCGCCTGACCCGCGCGGGCGGTACGGGGCGCTGCTCAGCCCGCCGGCAGGACCGCCGGCCGCTTGCGGATCACCAGCGCCATCAGCGCCGCCGCCGCGCACAGCGCGCCCGACGCGAGCCACATCACGTCGTACGAGCCGAACGCGTCCCGCGCCAGGCCGCCGGCGAAGGCCACCACGGCCGCGCCCACCTGGTGCGACGCCAGCACCCAGCCGAACACGATGGGGCTGTCGTCGCCGTAGTGCTCCCGGCACAGCGCGAGCGTGGGCGGCACGGTGGCGACCCAGTCGAGGCCGTAGAAGACGATGAACAGCAGCATCGGCGGGTGCACGGAGGGCGCGAGCAGCAGGGGCAGGAAGAGCAGGGAGACGCCCCGCAGCGCGTAGTAGACGGCGAGCAGCCTGCGGGCGTCGAAGCGGTCGGTGAACCAGCCGGAGGCCACCGTGCCGACCACGTCGAAGACGCCGATGACGGCCAGCAGGGACGCGGCGGTGGTGATCGGCATGCCGTGGTCGTGCGAGGCGGGCACGAAGTGGGTCTGGATCAGTCCGTTGGTGGAGGCGCCGCAGATCGCGAACGTGCCGGCGAGCAGCCAGAACGGGCCGGTGCGGGCGGCGGAGGCGAGCACGGCCAGCGTGCGCCGGGCGGCCCCGGGCACGGGCGCCGGCTTGGGCACGAACTCCTTGGCCCCGTACGGCTTCTGGCCGACGTCGGCGGGGTGGTCGTGCAGCAGCAGCCAGACGAACGGCACCACCGCGAGCGCGGCGAGCGCCACCGTCACGGCCGCGGGACGCCAGGAGTACCGGTCGACGATCCACGACAGCAGCGGCAGGAAGATCAGCTGCCCGGAGGCGGACGCGGCGGTGAGGATGCCGCTGACCAGGCCGCGCCGCTCGGTGAACCAGCGGTTGGTGACGGTGGCGGCGAAGGCCAGCGCCATGGAGCCGGAGCCGAGGCCCACCAGCAGGCCCCAGCAGAGGATCAGCTGCCAGGCGGCGGTCATCCACACGGTGGCGCCGGAGCCGGCCGCGATCACGGTCAGCGCGACCGCGACGACCCGGCGGATGCCGTAGCGGTCCATGAGCGCCGCCGCGAACGGGGCGGTGAGGCCGTACAGCGCCAGGTTGACGGAGACCGCGGCGCCGATGGTGCCGCGCGACCAGCCGAACTCCTCGTTCAGCGGGTCGATGAACAGCCCCGGCACGGCGCGGAAGGCGGCGGCGCCGATGATCGTCACGAAGGTGACGGCGGCGACGAACCAGGCGCGGTGCACCCGGCGGCGGGTCGGCGTGCGGCCGCTCGCGGGCGGCCCGACGGCGGCGGTCTTGCTGGTCGTGGTCACGCCGTACAGCTTCGGGGAAGCATGTCCCCTTCAACGAGTGGCCCGAGGGACAGCATTCGCTAGGATCGGGCCATGCTGTCGGACCCGGCCGAGCCGCTCCACTCCCCCGCCGGTCACCGGCCCCACCGCGTGGTCGTCCTCGCCCTCGACGGGCTGCTGCCGTTCGAGCTGGGCATCCCGCACCGCGTGTTCGGCCGCCCCCGGGACGAGCGGGGGCGCCCGCTGTACGAGGTGGTCACCTGCTCGGTCCGGCCGCCGGGACCGGTGGAGACGGACGCCGACTTCACCGTCCACGTGCCCAACGGCCCGGAGGCCCTGGCCACCGCCGACACGGTGATGATCCCGGCCTGCTATGAGCTGGGCCCGGTCTTCGAGCGGGGCGAGCTGACGGACGAACTGGCGGACGCGCTCGGCCGCATCCCGCCGGCGGCCCGCATCGCCTCCATCTGCACGGGGGTGTACGTCCTCGCCGCCGCCGGCCGGCTCGACGGGCGCCGCGCCACCACGCACTGGGCGGACGCGGAGCGGCTGCAGCGGTTGTTCCCGAAGATCGACGTCGACCCGGACGTGCTGTTCGTCGACGACGGCGACATCCTCACCTCGGCGGGTGTGGCGGCCGGGATCGACCTGTGTCTGCACATGGTGCGGCGCGACCACGGCGCCGCCGTCGCCAACGACGTGGCCCGGCGCACGGTGGTGCCGCCGCACCGGGACGGCGGCCAGGCGCAGTACATCCAGCGTCCGGTGCCGGATCCGCAGCAGGCGTCCACGAGCGGCGCCCGCGCCTGGGCGCTGGGCCGGCTGCACGAGCCGATCCAGCTGCGCGACATGGCGGAGCGGGAGTCGATGTCGGTGCGCACCTTCACCCGCCGCTTCCGGGAGGAGACCGGGGTCAGTCCGGGCCAGTGGCTCACCCGTCAACGGGTCGAGCGGGCACGGTACTTGCTGGAGGCCACCGAGCTGACCGTGGACCAGGTGGCGCGGGACGCGGGCTTCGGCACGGCCCAGTCCATGCGGGCCCGGCTCCAGGCGGCCCTCGGCGTGACCCCCACGGCCTACCGGCGCACCTTCCGCGCGGCCTCGGAACGCGGGGAGGGGGCGGCGGTCGCGGGCTGAGCGCCCCTCCCCCGCGTCCGTTTGTCCACAGGCTGTGGACAAACGGACGCCCCGCGGCGGTGCGGCGCCGCCCGCCCCGGGCACGGCAGCCCCGCACCGCCCTTCGGCTCCGGCGGCCCCGCCAGGTCCCCCGCCCCCGGGAGGCACGCGCCGGATCACGACCCACACTCGCCGAGGACCCCCGTCGCGGTGCCCTCGCCGTCCCCTCGCGGCGAATCGCTGACGTCCAGCGTGATCACCCGGTCACGCCACGTCAACACCGTTTCGGAGCGCTGTGCGGAGTTTGCGGCGTTTGCCTGTTTCATCGGCTCGGCGCACGGGAGCACACCCGGCGCACCGGATCACGCACGGCACCGGAGTGCCGTCCCGCCGTGCACCTGTGCCTCCCCGAAGACGCGGCAACCGTCGGACCGCGGAGCGCTCAGACCGCCTCGTACGCCAGCCCGTCGTACGGCACCGCGCCGCCGCCGCAGGAGGCGCGGGCGGCGTCGGACGCCGCGCCGCAGCGGTCGAGTTCGCACCAGATGCGCTTGCCGGCGCCCTCGGTGCTCCAGCCCCAGCGGTCGGCCAGCCCGTCGACGAGGGCGAGTCCGCGTCCGCCGGTCGCCTCGTCGCCGGCGCAACGCGGCACCGGCGCGCGGCCGCTGCGGTCGGCGACCTCCAGACGGACGGTGACCTCCTCGGCCGCGTCCGCGCCGGGCAGCGACAGTCGCAGGACGGCCGGACAGCCGGTGTGCACCACGGCGTTGGTGACCAGCTCGGAGACGAGCAGGATCAGCGTCTCGGCCAGCGGTTCGTCGGCCCCTATGCCGGACCCGGCCAGCCGTGAGCGGGCCCAGCGCCGGGCCCGCCCCACCTCAGCGGGGTCGGGCCGGATCTCCAGCTGCACTTGAAGCACCTGCACCGCTCACACCATCCGAACCGGCGGACACTTGGACTCGCGCCTCACGAGGGCCACGATCCTAGCCATTTTTCGCATGGCCAGAACAACGGCCGGGACCGGGATCACGGACCGTGACTCCCTTGTAGGACAGCTTGGTTGACGTACAGTCACCTCAACAAGCGCTTCGGGCATATTCCAGCGCGAAGGAGTACCCGTACGGCATACTGTGCGACGCTCGCCGCGCGGACTCGAACGCAGCGTGGGGAACGGCCGGTTGGCCCCACGAGCAGCCGCAGGCACGGCCCCTCGGGCATCCGCCCCGAGGGCGGCCCGGCCACGGTGCGCGCTCACGACGACTCGCATCCCGCACAACGTACCGGGCCGCGCCCCGACTCCGGGCCGTGACGAAGGAACTCGTCCGGCCCGAAGCCTTCCGGACGCTCCGTGATCAGGAAAATGCCACGATCGGTGACACGGACGTCCGGCGCGTCACTCGGGGACGGTGAAGTAGCGGGCGAACGCGGAGACGATCTCCTCCTCGCCGATCCGTCCGTCCCCGTCGGTGTCCAGCTGTGCGGCGGCCTCCGCGGCGACGTCCCCCTCGATGCCCAGCACCTGGAGCACGCGCGCGGTGTTCTCCACGCCGACCGCGCCGTCCCCGGTGGTGTCGGCGACGGCGAGCGCCGCGTGCAGGAAGGGCCGGGCGATCTCGGCGAAGCGCTCCGGGTTGTCCCGCAGCCGCTTGAGCGCGCCGGTCACGAACTCCTCGCGGGTGATGCGCTGGTCGCCGTCCCGGTCGGCGATGCCGGCCATGCCCTGCCAGAACGCCTCGGCGCCGACGTACAGGGCCTGGCCCCGGTCGGAGCGGGCCGCCGTGCCGAACTCGGCGAGCAGCGCCTTGGCCGCCGCCATGAAGTCCTCGCGGTCGATGTAGCCGTTGCCGTCCTGGTCGAAGCCGGCGAAGCGGGCCGCGATCCTGCGCTCGTACTCGCTGGTGACCATGTCTTGTTCAGGCCGCCTTAGGTCGGAGGGGTCGTCTCGCTGGGAGCGTACGGGGTGAGAGGGCGCGGGGGAGCCGGAAAGCACCGCTTGGACCAGGACCGGGGGAACACCGGGACACACGTGTGACACGTGTGAGGGGGACCACGCGCGGGCCGCGGGGTGAGAAGGGCGGCGGCTCAGGCCGGGAGCGGGCGGGCGTCCTCGTCGACGGCGGACGGCACGTCCGGGTGGATCTCGAACAGACGGCGCACCCCGAGCGCGCCGAGCACCTTGTTGACGTGGCTGCCGTCGGCGGCGCCCCGCGCGGGCAGGATCAGCCGGAGCCGGCCCTGGCAGGAGCGCAGCAGCCGGCGGGAGGCGATGAGCACGCCCACCCCGCTGGAGTCGCAGAACCACACCTCGGAGAGATCGAGGACGAGCCGGTGCCGCCCCTCGGCCACGACGTCGTGCACCCGCTGCCGCAGCACCGGGGACGTCACCAGGTCCAGCTCGCCGCAGACCCGGAGGACGGCCCATTCGCCGTTCTCCTGGTCGGTCACTTTGAAGCTCACCACCACGCCCCTCGGTCGCCGAAACGGAAGCAACGCCTACGCTTCCCTGCTGCGCGGCTGCCCACCGGCCGTGCCCTGAAACGCAGCCCCGGAAACGGTTACCGAACAGGAAGGGCTTGTTTCGGTCGCAATCGATCCGATTCGATCGGTTCCGATCGACGCGTCATGGGGCAGACATGATCCGCACGCCGTGCGACCTGCGCGGGCGACCCTCTACCACGGAAGGCGCCGCGAGGGGCGCACATTGCCACAAAGGGGCGTGCACGCGCGTCCATGGCGACTACATTCGTGGCGTCGCCGGTCACACGCCGGCCCCGGGCACCGACCACCCCGGGGCCCGGGGGACGAACAGGGGGTGAGGGGCCGCATGCAGAAAAAGACCGTACCGCCCCGCTGGGACCGCACGATGCAGCAGCGGCTCGCCCGCGGGGAGGCGGCCGCCCTCGGCGAGCTCTACGACCGCTTCGCCTCCCTGGTGCACGGCCTCGCCCACCGCGTCCTCGGTGACGAACACGCGGCCGACACCGTCACCCGTGACGTCTTCGCCCACGTCTGGCAGCACCCCGGCGCCTACGACCCCCGGCAGGGCCCCCTGCGCAGCTGGCTCGCCGCCCTGACCAACCGGCTGGCCGTGGAGCGGCTGCGCACCACCGGGACCGCCGCGCTCGCCCGGGGCGGCCCCGGCACCACCGAGGACCTGGAGCGCACGGTCCGGCACGCCACGGTGGCCGCCCGCGCCGACTACATCGTCCAGTCCATGCCCGCCCCCCTGCGGGCCGCGCTGGAACTGGCCTACTTCCAGCGCCGGGACTACCGGCAGACCGCCGCCGACCTCGGCGTCACCGACGAGGAGGCCCGCCGCCGGCTGCGCCTCGGCCTCCAGCTGCTGGCCACCGCCCAGGACGCGGGGACGCCGGGAGCACCGCCCCGGATCGGAGGTGCCGCGTGAGCGGGCGCCGCCCCGGGCCGTACGACGACCGCACCCCCCTGGGCGCCGGGCCGGACGAGCTGCCCCCGGGGCCGGAGCACCAGGTGCTGAAGTCGCTGCTGGGCGCCTGGGCGCTGGCCGCCTGCGCGCCCGCCGAGGCCGACGCCGTCGAGGAACACCTCGGTGACTGCGGCCCCTGCGCGGACGAGGCGCTGCGGCTGCGCGAGGCCGTCGGCCTCCTCCAGCGCCCCGAGAGCCTCGACCTGAAGCCCGTACTGCGCACCCGTGTCCTGGAGAGCTGCCTGGAGCGGCGCCCTCCGCGCATCCCGGTCCCCGAGTGGGCCGCCGCCTACGACGCCGAGACCGCCCGGCTCGACGCGCTGCTCCAGGACTTCGGAGACAACGAGTGGCACGCGCCGGTGCGGCTGCGCTGGTACGAGGGCGACGAGGTGAGCAGCCGCCGCACCACCGTCGCCGGGGTCATCGCCCATCTGATGACCGTCGACGGGCTGGTCGCGGTCGCCCTCGGCCTCCAGGACCCGCTCGGCGACGTCCGGCCCGAGCGCCCCACCCCGTCCGGCCGCACGGAGGCGTACTGGCGGGCCGCCCGCTTCCCGCCCACCCGGGCCGTCCGCGGCCCCTGGCGCGAGCAGAGCCACCGGCTGGTCCGCACGGTCTCCTTCACCGGCGGCGACACCGGCCGCACGACCGTCCCCTACGGCGACTTCGCGCTGCCGCTGCACGACGCCATGCTGGACCGGGCCTTCGAATGCTGGGTGCACGCGGAGGACATCGCCGAGGCGGTGGACTACCCCTACGACCCGCCCGCCGGACGCCATCTGCACGACATGGTGGATCTCGCGGCCCGGCTGCTGCCCCTGGTCCTGGAGGACCGCCGCCACCACGGGCTGGCCGCCCCCGTGGAGCGCCGGCTGGTGGCGGCCGGGGAACCGGGGCGCAGCCTGCGGCTGGAGATCGAGGGGTCCGGCGGCGGGGAGTGGCTGATCCCGCTGGACTCGCCGGCGGCGAAGGGGTCCGCCGAGCACGAGGTGGCTCATGTCGCCCTGGACGGGGCGGAGTTCTGCCGGCTGGCGGCGGGGCATGTGCCGCCGCCCGAGGCTGCCGCCGGGCAGGAGGGCGACCGCGAGGCGATCAGGGATGTGCTGTTCGCTGCCGCGAGCTTGAGCAGGATGTAAGGGCGCCTTGTGCTTCGTCGGCGGCTGCGGGCCGTCCTGGGCCGTTCGCGCAGTTCCCCGCGCCCCTTCGGGGCACGTTCACCGCAGCGCCTCAAGGGGCGCGGGGAACTGCGCGAGGAACCACGACGCACCCGCAGCCGCCGACGGCGAGAAGGGACCGCCTCTCAGGCGAACACGACCGTACGGCGACCGTTCAGCAGAATCCTCCGCTCCGCATGCCACTTCACCGCCCGCGCCAGCGCCTGGCACTCCACATCCCGCCCGACGGCGACCAACTGGTCGGGCGTGACGTCGTGCGACACCCGCTCGACCTCCTGCTCGATGATCGGCCCCTCGTCGAGATCCGCGGTGACGTAATGAGCGGTCGCACCGATCAGCTTCACACCCCGCGCATGCGCCTGGTGATACGGCTTCGCGCCCTTGAAGCTCGGCAGGAAGGAGTGGTGGATGTTGATGATCCGCCCCGACAGCTGCTTGCACAGATCGTCCGAGAGCACCTGCATGTAGCGGGCGAGGACCACGAGTTCGACCTCCTCCTCGCCCACGATCTCCAGCAGCCGCGCCTCGGCCTCCGGCTTGGTGTCCCTGGTCACCGGAATGTGGTGGAAGGGGATGTTGTAGGAGGCCACCAGCTCGGCGAAGTCGGTGTGGTTGGACACCACCCCGGCGATCTCCACGGGCAGCGCGCCGGTCCGCGCCCGGAACAGCAGGTCGTTCAGGCAGTGCCCGAACTTGCTGACCATCAGCAGGATGCGCATCTTCTCGTCGGCCCGGTTGATCTGCCAGTCCATCTGGAAGGAGTCGCCGATCGCCGCGAAGCTCGCCCGCAGCTTGTCCACCGTGACCGGGGCCTCGGCGGAGAAGTGGACGCGCATGAAGAACAGACCCGTGTCGTGGTCGCCGAACTGCTGGCTGTCCTCGATGTTGCAGCCGGTCATGAACAGGTAGCTGGACACGGCGTGCACGATGCCCTGCTTGTCGGGGCAGGACAGGGTGAGGACGTACTGGTCGGCAGGTGCCGCGGCTCGGGTGGACTGCTCGCTCATGGGGGAAAGGGTCGCACACCCGGACCGGCGCCCGGCCGGTCGTCCCGCTAGGCGGAACGGGTCATGATGCGCAGCGCCTCGAGCGTGCGGGGCGCCGCGTCCGGGTCGTCGCCGTCGCTCGCCGCCATCCGTACGTGCGCGTCGCGCGCGGCGCGCACCGCCTCGGGCCAGCCCTCGTGCTCCAGGTACGCGGCGACCGGGGCGTCCGGCCCGACCTGGTGCATGATCCGCAGCACGCGCAGCACGGCGGTGTCGACGAGCGCGGCCTCCTGCGAGTCGCGGAAGATCGTGCCGACGTACTTCTCCGCGGACCAGTTGTCCAGCCAGGTGTCCTCGACCAGCCGGTACACGGCGTCGGTGACGTCCCCGTAGCCGGGCACACCGGCCAGCCAGACGTCCCGCTGGAAGCCGGGGTCGGAGAGCATGTGCAGCGCGGAGCGCACATTGCTGCGCCAGCGCCACCACGGCATGTCGTTGAGTGGCATGCCGCCCATGGTGGAGGAGCGACGGCCGCGACGGGAAGAGTTCTCCGAACCTTGCACGGTCGTCGATCGTACGTTTCCGCTCCGAACGCGCCGGACGGGCCCCCGCAATTCACCTCCGCGTCACCTCCCGTCGACCGAGCGTCACGGCACGGTTCGCCATGTGAGGGAATGGTGCGGGGACATGACCGGCAGGCGACGCATCCGCAGCACCGTCCTCCCCCGCTCCCTCGTCCGGCCCGCCCGCGCCGGCGCCCTGGCCGCAGGCGCGCTGACGGCCTGCGCCGCGCTGCTCGCCGGCTGCGGGGTCGTCCCCGGAGTCACGGGGGGCCCGGGGGACGACACGATCACCGTGATGACCTGGGCGCCCGAGAACACCGGCGCGACCAACAAACCCGGCATGCCGGCGTTCGCCGAGGCCTACGGCCGCTGGGTGAACGCCCACGGCGGCATCAACGGCCGCCCGCTGAAGGTGCTGACCTGCAACGAACGCGACGACGCGGTGGCCGCGGCGCGCTGCGCCCGGCGCGCGGTCGCGGAGAACGCCGTCGCCGTGGTCGGCTCCTACAGCCAGCACGGCGACGCCTTCCTGCCCACGCTGGAGACCGCCGGCATCCCGTACATCGGCGGCTACGGCCTCACCCACGACGAGTTCACCAGTCCGCTGTCCTACCCGGTCAACGGCGGACAGCCCGCGCTGCTCGCCGGGCTCGGCCGCACCCTCGCCGACGCGTGCGGTCCGGTCGCCCTGGTCCGGCCCGACACCATCGCGGGCGACCAGCTCCCGCCGCTGCTGGACTCCGGCCTCGCGGCGGGCGGCCACGACCCGGCCGGTGACCTGCGCGCCGCCGAGGCCGCGACCTCCTACGGCGACGCCGCCGAGCGTGCGCTGGAGCACGCCGCCACCGGCACCGGGGAGAAGGGCTGCGTGGTGCCCGCGCTCGGCGACCGCACCGGCACCTTCATGGACTCCTTCCGCCGCGCCCGCGCCCAGCACCCCGAGGTGCGCACCGCGACCGTGCTCGGCAGCGTCGACCAGACGGTGCTGGACGCCTCCGGCGGGGCGTCGGGACCGTACGAGGGGGCGTACGTCACCGGCTGGTACCCGGAGGCGGGGGACGCGCGCTGGGACCCGATGAAGGAGGTCATCCGGGCGGAGGCCTTCGGCGACAACCGCATCGACCCGGGGGACGCCGGCGTGCAGACCACGTGGATCGCCTACACCGTGCTCCGCCAGGCGGTGGAGTCCCTCGGGGACGGCGAGGTCACCGCGGACACCGTGAGCGCCGCACTGGACGGCGGCCTGAAGGTCACCACGGGCGACCTCACCCCCACCCTCCGCTGGAAGTTCCAGGACACCCTGGCCTCCATCGGCCTCCCCCGCCTGGTCAACGCGAACGTCACGCTCCAGCAGGTGCGCAACGGCCGCCTCACCACAGCGGCGGACGGCTTCACGGACGTGACGTCCACGCTGAAGGAAGCAGCGCTCTAGGACGCCCTACAGCTGCGTGGGAGCCCGCTCGGTCAGCCCGTACTCGCGGGCGATCGCGTTCCACAGCTCCGAAGCCTTCTTCTTCTGCTCGGTGGCCGTCCCGCTCTCCCGGTTCCCCGCGGCGGTCTGCTCGGTGACGCGGGCCTGCCCCTTCTTGCACCCCTTCTTGCCCTGGGTCTGGTCCGCCCACCGCGCGTAGTGGTCGTCGGCCGCGGCGGACGCCTTCCACGCCTTCCGCAGCGCCTCGCTCAGCGCCTCGTGCTGGGGCAGCTTGTCCACGGAGAGCTGGGACAGGTCGGTCACGAGCTGCTTCCGCTGCTTCGCGGCCTCCCGCAGATCGGACGCGGCCTGGCCGAGGTCACGGCACGCCTTCACGTCCTCCACCGCGTTGATCACGCTGCTGCGGCTGTCGCCGCTGTGCGCGAGCAGCTTGTCCAGCTCGACGGCCTGCTCCCGGGCCGGGTCGACGCTCGGCGACGGCGAGGCCTCGGTGCTCGCGGGCGCGGTGGCGGAGACGGGCTGGTTGGCGCTGCCGTCGTCGTCCTTGCTGCCGCTGCCGAGCAGGGCGCCCGCGCCGACGCCGACGACGGCGAGGCCGACGCCGACCGCGGCGATCAGCGGCCAGCGCGGGCCGCCGTTGCCCCCGCCGCCGCGTCCACCGCGTCCGCCGCCGTGGCCCGAGGCGGGCGGCGCGGGCGGTCCGGGCGGGGTGCGGTCGGCCCGGGCGGGTCGGCCGTAGTCCATGCGCGGCATCTGCTGGGTGGCGCCGGCCGCGCCGTCGTCGCTGCGGAAGAGGTTGTCGAACTCGGCGGGCGGCTGCCGGCCCGCGTCGCCCTGCGCGGCGCCGTACGGCGGGGGCCCCTGGTCGGTGATCGGGGCGATGAACTGGGTGGGCTCGGCGTCCGGCCCGGCCGGCTGCTGGGCGATGCCGAGGTTGCGGGTGGACTCCGCGTCGTGCGCGGCGGGCATCTCGGGCGGCAGCGCGCCCGGGGCGACCGGGGGTATGTACTGGGTCGCGCCCTCGTCGGCGCCTCCGGCCGGGACCGGCGGGATGACCTGCGTGGCGCCCTCGTCCGCGCCGGGCGCGGGGGGCGGCGGGGCGGCGTGGGCGGGCGGGTAGCCGTACCCGCCGCCGGGGGCTCCGTAGCCGGAACCGTGCTGCGGGGGCAGCGGGCCGCCCGCGGTGTGCCCGCCGTACGCGGCGGCGCCTCCGGCGGCCTGGCCGTACCCGTCCGTGGCGTACCCGCCGCCCTGCCCGTAGGTGTCGTGCCCGCCGGCCAGGTGGCCGCCCTGGGACGGAGCCCCCTCGGGCGGCAGCGGCCCGGGCCCCTGCACGCCCTGCGGCTGCCCGCCGTGCTGCTGGTGGCCGTGCTGCGGCTGCCCGCCGTACTGACCGTGCTGCGGGCCGCCCTGCCCCTGGCCCCCCGTGTCCCACGCGGACGCGGCCGGCTGCTGCCACTGCCCGTCGTTCGCGGACGGCCACTCCTGGCCCGGGGGCGGGGAGGCGGCCTGCTGGTCGGGGCCCCAGGGGTTCCCCCAGGTCTGGCCGCCGGGCGGCGCCGACGCGGGGTATCCGCCGGCGGGCGGGCCGTCCGTACCGCCGGGCGCGACCGGACCGGACGTCATGCCCGGCAGCAGGGGCTCACCACCGTCCGAGGGCAGCACGATGCCTTCGCGCGCTTGGCGCGCCGAGGGCTCCTCGCCCTGTCCACTCTGCGTCACCGGGACTCCTACCCATGGGGGACCTTGTGAATCGGGCTCACGCTACCGGGTCCCCGGAGCCCGGTGCCACGCAGCACGGGACCCGGCCTCCTGCCCTGTGAGCGCGGTAACAAATCCCGGTCACGGCAGGCCGTTGACGTCCCTCTCCTTCCCTTGCGTCCCGTCCCGGTCCCGTCGAACGCGCGGTGTCGCGTACGTCACGCCGCCGTCTGCAACTCCATCCGCGCCCCGAACTCCCTTACCACCGGCTCCTCCCGGTACGGCTCGAGCCGCTGCTGAAGGTCCTCCAGGTACTCCGCGCCCCGGTTGGAGCGCAGCCCGCCCAGGAGTTCGGCGGCCTTCAGGCCTGTGGCGCAGGCCTGTTCGATCTCGCGCTGCTGCACCTGGGCGGTGGCGAGCAGCACATGGCCGATCGCCCGGCGCCGTGCGCGGGTGGGCGGGTGGCCGTCCAGCGACTCCCGCGCGTACCGCGCGGCGGCCTCCGCCTGGCCGAGGTCGCGGTGGCAGTGCGCCAACTCGTCCGCGAGGTACGCCGCGTCGAAGTGCGCGATCCACGGCGGGTCGTCGCCCGAGCCCGGGTCGGCGGCCTCCAGGGCGCTCACCGCGCGGCCCGCTGCGGCGTGCGCGGCCGGGGCGTCGCCCATCAGCGCGTGCCCGCGGGCCTCGGCCGCGAGGAACATCGCCTCCGCGCGCGGTGTCACGCGCCCCCGTGCGCCTTCCTGGGCCGCGCGCGCCAACTGGGCGATCTCACGCGGGTTTCCGAGCTGCGCGGCGAGGTGGCTCATGGACGCGGCGAGCACGTACCCGCCGTAGCCGCGGTCCCCGGCGGCCTGCGCGAGCCGCAGCGCCTGGATGTAGTAGCGCTGGGCCAGGCCCGGCTGGCCGGTGTCGACGGCCATGTACCCGGCCAGTTCGGTGAGTCGGGCGACGGCGGCGAACAGGTCGCGCCCCACCGCCTCGCGGTACGACCCCGCCAGCATCCCGGAGACCACGCTGTTGAGGTAGTGCACCACGACCGGGCGGACGTGCCCGCTGCCGTACTGGTGGTCCAGCGCGACCAGCGCCTCCGTCATGGAGCGCACCGCCGCCACGTCCGACTGGCCCACGCGCGGGCCGGTGGTGCGCGCGACCTGCCCGTCGGGAGCCGAGATCAGCCAGTCCCGGCTGGGCTCGACCAGCGCGGAGGCGGCGACGGACGACCCGGACAGGAAGTCCCGCCGCCCCACGTCGCTGCGCCACAGCTCGCAGACCTGCTCGATCGCTCCCAGTACCGTCGGCGAGAACTGGAGGCCGACCCCGGACGCGAGGTTCTTGCCGTTGGCCATGCCGATCTCGTCGATCGTGACCGTGCGGCCCAGCTTGCGGCCCAGCGCCTCGGCGATGACGGCCGGCGCCCGGCCGCGCGGCTGCTGTCCGCGCAGCCAGCGGGCCACCGACGTCTTGTCGTAGCGCAAGTCGAGGCCGTGCTCCGCGCCGCACATGTTGACCCTGCGGGCCAGTCCGGCGTTGGAGCATCCGGCTTCCTGGATGAGCGCCTGCAGCCGTTCGTTCGGCTGCCGGGCGACGAGCGGCCTTGCGGCCATGGCGTACCCCCTGAGGCTGCGGTGCCTGCCCACGCACCGGGTTGACGGTTTCCGCGGCCGTACGTCTCACGTCGTCCCGGCGAGACATCCGGCCGGGAGGATCAATGCCCCGTCGACATACCGACAATGCGGGACATGTGAGAATTGCCGGGGTATCGACGGTTGCCGACCCCCCTCGTGGTTACCCCGATGCGGTGGCGGATCCCCCCGCGCGCCCCCATGGATGCACCCATGCGCCCCGGAGACGGGTCCGATGCCCCTCCCCCGCGCATCCGGCAGGGCGTAACCCCTGGTGACGGGTGAAGTTGTGTTCATCGTGGAAGAGACGATCGCGGGCGCCGACGCCGTACAGATCCCGAAGCAGCGCGGGGAATCGCTGCTGGACACCGCCGTGCGCTGTGCCGAGGAGCGCCACTGGGACGTGGTGCCGGGCACCTGGACCGAGGTCGTCGACGGCGTCCACGTCTGCTCGTGCGGTGACGCGGCGTGCTCCGCCCCCGGCGCGCACCCGGCGGAGCCCGGCTGGGCGGACCTGGCGACCGGGAGCGCCAGTGCCGCGCGGCGGATGTGGCAGCAGCGGCCCGGCGCCTCGGTCCTGCTGCCCACGGGGCGGGCCTTCGACGCGATCTCCGTGCCGGAGACGGCCGGTCTGCTGGCGCTGGCGCGGATGGAGCGGATGGGGCTCACGCCCGGCCCGGTGACCCTGACGCCGTACCGGCGCACGGAGTTCTTCGTCCTGCCCGGAGCGGCGGCGAAGCTTCCGGATCTGCTGCGCGCACTCGGCTGGACGGCGTCGTCGCTCGACCTGGTCGTCCTGGGCGAGGGCTCGTACGTGGTCGCGCCGCCGACCCGGGTCGGGCGGCACGGGGCCGTGCAGTGGGCCCGCCGGCCGACCCAGGAGAACCGCTGGCTGCCGGACGCGGGGGAGCTGGTGCCGTCGCTGGCGTACGCCTGCGGCCGGGACCGGTGACGGGAGCGCCGCCCCGCTCCCCGGGCCCTCGTACCGAGGTCCGCCCCCCGTAGGCTCGGGAGTTGACGGAGGGAGACGTGGTGGGCGCTGTTGCCGTACGCGTGCAGGGGCTGTGGAAGCGGTTCGGGGAGCAGGTCGCCGTCGGCGGGATCGATCTGGAGCTGCCCGCGGGGCGGTTCATCGGACTGGTCGGGCCGAACGGCGCCGGGAAGACCACCACCCTGTCCATGGTGACGGGGCTGCTCCGCCCGGACCAGGGCACCGTCGAGATCGCCGGGCACGACGTGTGGCGCGACCCGGTGCAGGTGAAGGCCCGGATCGGTGTGCTGCCGGAGGGACTTCGCCTGTTCGAGCGGCTGTCCGGGCGTGAACTGCTGGCCTACACAGGCCGGTTGCGCGGGCTACCCGGCGAGGAGGTCGACAAACGGGCCACCCAGCTGCTCGACGTGCTCGACCTGGCGGGCGCCCAGCACAAGCTCGTCGTCGACTACTCCACCGGCATGCGCAAGAAGACCGGTCTCGCGGCGGCGCTGCTGCACAACCCCGAAGTACTGTTCCTGGACGAGCCGTTCGAGGGCGTCGACCCGGTGTCCGCGCAGACCATCCGGGGCGTCCTGGAGCGCTACACCGCCTCCGGCGCGACGGTGGTGTTCTCCTCCCACGTCATGGAGCTGGTCGAGTCGCTGTGCGACTGGGTGGCCGTGATGGCCGCCGGCCGGATCCGCGCCCACGGTCCGCTCGCCGAGGTGCGCGGCGACGCGCCGTCCCTGCAGCGGGCGTTCCTCGAACTGGTCGGCGCGGACAGCCGCGACGCCGGCTCCGACCTCGACTGGCTGGGCGGCGGTGCCCGGTGAGCGCGCCCGCCCTCACCCCGGTCGTCGTCCGGCTGAAGCTGTCCCTGTTGCGCAACGGCCTGCGTCAGTCCGGCGGCCGCCGCGCCGCCTGGATCGCCTCCGCCGTCGTCGCGTTGCTGTTCGCCGCGCTCCAGGTGCTCGGCCTTGTGGCGCTGCGCGGCGTCGACGGCGCGGAGTCGCTGGTGGTGCTGCTGGTGGCGGTGCTGGCGCTGGGCTGGGCGGTGATGCCGCTGTTCTTCCCCGGCGGCGACGAGACGCTCGACCCGACCCGTCTGGTGATGCTGCCGCTGAGTCCGCGGCCGCTGGTGCGGTCCCTGCTGGTGGCCTCCCTGGTGGGCATCGGGCCGCTGTTCACGGTGTGCCTGCTGGCCGGTTCGGTGATCGCCGTCGCCCGCGGCGCGGCGGCGTGGACGGTGGGCGCCGTCGCCGTGCCGCTGGCGCTGCTGGTGTGCGTGGCGCTCGCGCGGGCGGTGGCCGCGGCGAACGTACGGCTGCTGACCAGCCGCAAGGGGCGTGACCTGGCGGTACTCAGCGGCCTGGTCGTCGCGATCGGCGCTCAGGTGGTCAACTTCGGCGCGCAGCGGCTGGGTTCGGGGGGCCTGGACCAGCTCGACCCGGTCGCGGACGTGCTGCGCTGGCTGCCGGGCGCGTCGGCGATCGGCGCGGTGCACGCGGCCGGTGAGGGGGCGTACGGGGTTGCGGCGGCGCAGCTGGTGGTGAGCGCGGGGGCGCTCGTGGTGCTGCTCGCGCTGTGGTCGCGCACCCTGACCCGGCTGATGACCGCGCCCGACGGCTCCACCCTCCAGGCGGGCGACTTCACGGTCCGCGACCGCCCCTCCACGGGCCTCGCGCGCCTGCTGCCGCCGGGCAGGACCGGCACGGTGATGGAGCGCAGCCTGCGCTACATCTGGCGCGACCCGAAGACGAAGGCCGCGTGGGTGACGTCGCTGGCGATCGGCCTGATCGTGCCGGTGTTCAACGCCTGGCAGGGCACCGGCTCGGTGTACTTCGCCTGCTTCGCGGCCGGGATGCTCGGCATCCAGATGTACAACCAGTTCGGGCAGGACACGTCCGCGTTCTGGATGGTCGCGATGACCATCTCCTCCGCCCGCGACGCCTACGCCGAACTGCGCGCCCGCGCTCTGGCGCTGCTGCTGATCACCCTCCCGTACGCCACGCTCGTCACGGTGCTGACGGCGGCGATGCTGGACGACTGGGCGCGGCTGCCGGAGGCGCTGGGCCTGTCCTTCGCGCTGCTCGGCGCGATGCTCGCCACGGGCGCGTGGACCTCGGCGCGGTTCCCGTACTCCATCCCGCAGGAGGGCTACAAGAACGTGGCCCCCGGCCAGGTGGGCCTGGCCTGGATCTCCATCTTCGGCGGCATGATCGCGGCGGCCCTCCTCTGCCTCCCGGTCATCGCCCTCACCATCTGGCTGAACCTCGACGAGTCCGGTGAGACTCTCCGCGGGCTCCTCCTCCCCGCCGGCGCGGCCTACGGCGCCCTCCTCACCCTGGGCGGTCTCCGCCTGGCCGCCCCGCGGACGGCGGCCCGCCTGCCGGAGATCGTCACGGCGGTCAGCAAGGGGTGAGGGCCCCGGCGGCGACGGGGCTCCGGGGCTCACTCCCCGTCGAGGGCGTCCAGGAACGGTTCGATCGCGGCGAGCCAGGCCTCGGGCTGGTCGTAGTGGATGAGGTGACCGGCGTCGGCGACCTCGGCGTACCGGCCCCGGGGGAGCACGCGGACCATTTCCTGGGCCTCGGCGCGGCCCAGCTCGCCGTCGAGGCCGCGGACGACCAGGGCGGGGCAGCGGACCTGGGCCAGCTCCTCCCAGTGGGCGTCGTGGACCCAGGTCTCGCGGGAGCGGAGCATCTGGCCGGGGTCGAAGACGGGGCGCCAGCCGTCGGGGGACTCGGCCATCACCTCGGCGTAGAACTCGCCGCGGGCCGGGTTGGGGCGCTCCACCCAGGGGTCGTCCTCGCCGAACCACTTCCGCACGTCGGCGAGGGTGGCGAAGGGGAGCGGCCAGGACGTGAACCACTCCGCCCACTCGCGCTGCGAGGCGCCCCCGAGGGCGGAGGCCCGCATGTCGGAGATGACCAGGCCGCGGACCAGGTCGGGGCGTTTGGCTGCCAGCTGCCACGCGGTCAGCGCGCCCATCGCGTGGCCGATCAGGACGGCGGGGCCGAGGCCGAGCTGCTCCAGGGCGGCTTCCGCGTCGTCGACGTAGGCGTCGCGGGTGAAGGCGCCTTCCGGGGGCTTCTCGCTGCGGCCGTGGCCGCGCTGGTCGAGGGCGACCGCGCGGTGCCGCGCGGAAAGGCGGCGGGCGGTGGACGCCCAGTGCGAGGCGCGGCCCATGAGGCCGTGGAGTAACAGCACGCCGGGCGCGTCCGGCGCGGCCGCCTCCCCCGGGTCCGGTCCGGCCTTGGCCGGGTCGCCGAACTCCCAGGCGGCCAGGCGTACGCCGTCCGCCCCCGTCACATCGGTGCGTCGCGCCATGGTCTGGCACCCCCCAAGCTCGCTGCCTGCCCACTGCCACTGCCTGCCGCCGGTGCTCCGGCCCGTGCCGGCCGCCGGTCTCTGTCCCGTGCCACTGCCGCACGCTATCGAATGCGTATTCGAGATTGCTCTTCTGCCCGGCAACACCCCTCGTTCGAGTGACCCCGCGCGGGGATTGACCGGCGCGACCCGGGGGAGATCTTCAGTGGGAGGCGGACCGCTCGGGGAAACCGGTCCGAGGGGAATGACCCTGAGAGCTCGGGGCTCCGGGTCAGCACAGGGGAGGACAGGCCCCGGTGCCGTGCGGCGCCGGGGCTCCTCACATGGTCACGGCACATCGTCCCGCCCCTCCCCGGCCCGGGCGGCCTCCGCGCCACCGGGCCAAGAACCCCTCAGGTCATATGCCTCACGCGACAGCCTCGCACGCCGGCCGGGCGAACGCTGCGATTCGGCGCAACGCCGGCCGCGGCGGAGCCCGATTCGGCGCGTTCGCGTCCGGCGGGCGGAAAGCGTTCGCCCCCTGGGTCCCGGTGCCCCGCGGCCGCCGGCGTCAGGGCTTGGCGACGAAGACGTGCGAGGCGACCTCCGACTCCAGCTCCGCCGCCTCGCCGCTGCTGCCCACCAGCACCCCGCCCGCGGACTCCGTCACGCTCACCACCGAGCCGGGCTGCACGCCCGCCCGGCGCAGCGAGTACATCAGCTGCGCGTCCGTCTGGATGGGCTCGCCGATCCGGCGCACCACGACCGTCTTGCCCTCGGCGCCCGGGTCGAGGTCGGCCAGCGACACCATGCCCTCGTCGAGGAACGGCACCGAGCCGTCCGTCTCGCCCAGCTCCTCGAGCCCCGGGATCGGGTTGCCGTACGGCGACTCGGTCGGGTGCCGCAGCAGCTCCAGGACGCGGCGCTCGACGGCCTCGCTCATCACGTGCTCCCAGCGGCACGCCTCGGCGTGCACCTGCTCCCACTCCAGGCCGATCACGTCGACCAGGAGACACTCGGCGAGACGGTGCTTGCGCATCACGCGGGTGGCCAGCCTGCGGCCCTCCTCCGTGAGCTCCAGATGGCGGTCCGGGGCGACGGACACCAGGCCGTCGCGCTCCATCCGGGCCACCGTCTGGCTGACCGTCGGCCCGCTCTGGTCGAGCCGCTCGGCGATCCGGGCGCGCATGGGGACCACACCTTCCTCCTCCAGCTCGAGGATGGTGCGGAGATACATCTCCGTGGTGTCGATCAGTCCGGACATACGTGCCCCTCGATGAGATCTGCGGATTGGCTCTGCCGGAAGGCTGGACGGCTCACCGGCGTGTGCGCTGGCCCGAGACTCAATTCTTACGCATACGACGGACAACCGGGCCGTGCTCCGCAAACGCGCGGCCCGGCAGGGCGGCGCGGCGGCGTCCCGGACGCCGTATTGACACCGCAGTGGTCCAGACCGCACGGTGATCCGCGACATGTCCGCCCCGAAGGGAGCCGCATGAGCGACCGCACGCCCGCCGGTCAGTTCCTCGACGCCGCGATCGGGCTGCTGCGGCGGCTCCGCGACGAGGAGGCCGGGCCGATCGCGGCCGCGGGCACGATGATCGCGGACACGGTGGCCGGCGGCGGACGGCTCTTCGCCTTCGGCGCGGGCCACTCCTCGCTCGCCGCGCAGGACCTCGTCTACCGCGCGGGCGGGATCGCCCTGATGAACCTGCTCACCGTGCCGGGGGTCGTCGGCGTCGACGTCCGGCCGGCGACGCTGGGGTCCGCGCTGGAGCGGGTGGAGGGGCTGGCGGGCACGGTGCTGGACTCCTCCCCGCTGCGGGAGGGCGACCTCCTGGTGATCGTCTCCCTGTCCGGGCGCAACGTGATGCCCGTGGAGATGGCGACGAAGGCGCGCGCCAAGGGGGTGAAGGTGATCGGCGTCACGTCGGTGGCGTACGCGTCGCGGACGTCGCCGCGGAACCCCTCCGGGACGTTCCTCAAGGACCACTGCGACCTGGTGCTGGACTCCGGCATCGCGGTCGGCGACGCGGAACTGACCTGGGAGGGCGTGTCCGCACCGTTCGCGCCCGCGTCCACGGTCGTCACCTCGGCGCTGCTCCAGGCGGTCATGGCCACCGCCGCGGCCACCCTCGCCGGCCGCGGCATCGAACCGCCCCTGCTGCGCTCGGGCAACGTCGACGGCGGCCACGACTGGAACACCCACGTGATGACGGAGTACGGCGACCGGATCTTCTACCAGCACTGAGCCCGGTACGACCGCGGGTCGCCCCGGGCAGTTGCCCTCCGTGCCGGGCGCGGACGTCGGCTGCGGGTCCGTGGTGGTCGTTCGCGCAGTTCCCCGCGCCCCTTGAGGGTGACGGTGGGGCCGCATCCCCAGGGGCGCGGGGAACTGCGCGCCCCGCCCCCGCCGGGCCGCGGACAGAGTCGCGCGGCGCGGCCTCGCCTGCGATCGGTTCGCGGAGGGCGACGCCTCGGGGCACCCGCGCCCCGGCACGGCCGGCCCTCACCCCTCCTGGGGCAGCAGCGCCGCCAGGTCCAGCGCCGTGGCGATGTGCGCGGCCACGTCCTCCGCGTACATCGCGTCGGCGCGTTCGAAGGCGGTGCGGTTGGAGGTGCGCAGAAACGTCACGGCACCGAGCGTGCGGCCTCGGCTGCGCAGGACCGTGCACAGGGCGTGGACCGTGTCCCGCGGCCACTGGCGGGCCAGCGCCCACTCGCGCGCCGCGTCTCCCTTGAGCGAGCCCGCGCCGGCCCGCACCGATCCGGCGCGCTCCACGCACTGCAGGGCAGGGTGCCCGTCGGCGTACAGCACCGGGAGGCCCGCCCGGCCGTCGAGGCGGCTGGGGCCCGGGGCGCCGGAGGGGGTCTCGGCGATCCGCACCAGCCGGACCCGGCCGGTGTCCGCGCCGCCCTCGGCGACCCGGTCGATCAACGCGTGGTCGGCGAATCCGGCGAGCGCGAAGTCCAGGTGGACGGTGGCCGCCTCGGCCGGGTTCTCGCACTCCGCCGCCGCGCGGGCGGCCCGGTGCAGCTGCTGGGCGCGGAACCGCAGCAGCGACGCCTCCTGCTCGCCCTGCCGTGTGTCGGTCACGTCCTGGAACAGCCAGCCCACCCCGAGCGGCACCGGCTCCTCCGCGAGCGGCGACGACAGCCGCACGAACCCGTTCCGCCAGCAGCGCCTGCGCTCGCCCTCGGGCGTCCGCACGGTCACCCACAGCTCGGCCGGCGCGGGCGGGGCGCCCTCGGCGAGCACATGGGTGAGCGCGCTCTCCAGTTCCTCCACGCCCTGCGTCAGCAGCTCCCCCAGCGGCCGCCCCAGCACGGACGTACGGCCCGCGCCGAGCGCCCGCGCGGCGTACGCGTTGACGACGGCGGGCCGCAGGTCGGCGTCGACGAGGACGACGCCCCAGCCGGCGTCCTCCAGCAGCGCCTCGCTCAGCGCGATGGAGCGTTCCAGGTCGATCTGCGCGTGGACCTCGCTGAACGCGCAGTAGACCCCGGCGGGCTTGCCGTCGGGACCCCGTACGGCGGCGGACTGGGTGCGCACCAGGACCCGGCGGCCGTCCTTGGTGAGCAACGCGAACTCGTTGACCTGACGGCCGGGCGCGTCCATGGCCGACATCAGCCGGGCCTCGACCTCCTCGGCGTCCGCGCTGCGCACGGCCCATCCGGCGAAGCCGGCGCGGCCGACCGCCTCCTCGGCGGTCCAGCCGAGGACGCGCTCGGCCTCACGGTTCCAGTGGGTCACCACGCCGTCCGCGTCGAAGGCGCACAGGGCGGCGTCCATGCCGTCGAGCAGCGCCGCGAGCAGGTCGGAGCCGGCCGGCCCCTCCCGCTCGGGCTCGGGCCCCTCCGGGCCCAGCTCGTCGGTGGCCCCACTACGCCGGGATGCACTCACCTGAACCCCCTGCAGGCTGTGTCCGCACGTACGGCACGACGATTCGCTCACCAACAATCATTCAACTTGAACGTGACCCAGCGCACATCGAGTTCCCGACAAGATTGTGGGAATTGTTGCCTGCCCCTGGTACCCACCCTTTCCCGAGGCAAAAGACCTCATGCGGCGGCCGGGGGCACGGCGCGGACCGGCGAGGGGTTGAGGCGGGCGAACCCCTCCTGCCGCTGGTACGGGAAGTACGGGTACGGCGCCGCCTTCGCGCTCGCCGCGTCGAGCTTCGCCATGTGCTCGGGGTCGAGGGTCCAGCCGACGGCGCCCAGGTTCTGCCGGAGCTGTTCCTCCGTGCGGGCGCCGACGATGACGGACGAGACGGTCGGGCGCCGCAGCAGCCAGTTGAGGGCGATCTGCGGGACGGCTTTCCCCGTCTCCTCCGCGATGTCGTCGAGCGCGTCGGTCACGCGGTACAGCAGTTCGTCGTCGACGGGCGGGCCGTAGTCGGCGGTGCGGTGGAGCCGGCTGCGGGCCGGCAGGGGCCGGCCGCGGTGGATCCGGCCGGTGAGCCGCCCCCAGCCCAGCGGGCTCCAGACGACGGCTCCGAGCCCTTGGTCGAGGGCGAGCGGCATCAGCTCCCACTCGTAGTCGCGGCCGACGAGGGAGTAGTACACCTGGTGGGCGACGTAGCGCGGGTACCCGCGCCTCTCGGCGGTGGCGAGGGACTTCATGGCCTGCCAGCCGGAGAAGTTGGAGATCCCCGGGTAGCGGACCTTCCCGGCGCGCACCAGGTCGTCGAGCGCGGACAGCACCTCCTCGACCGGGGTGCCCGCGTCGAAGGCGTGCAGCTGGAACAGGTCGATGTGGTCGGTGCCGAGCCGGCGCAGCGCGTCCTCACAGGCCGTGATCAGCCGCGCCCGGGAGGTGCCGGCCTCGCCGGGGCCATCACCCATCGGCAGCCCGGTCTTGGTGGACAGGATCACCTGGTCCCTGCGGCCCTTGATCGCGGCGCCCAGCACCTCCTCGGACGCGCCGGCGGAGTAGACGTCGGCGGTGTCGAACATCGTGATGCCCGCCTCCAGGCAGATGTCCACGAGGCGGCGCGCCTCGCGCGCGTCGGTGTCGCCCCAGGCCCCGAACAGCGGCCCGCTGCCGCCGAAGGTGCCGGCGCCGAAGCTCAGCACGGGTACCTCGAGTCCGGACGCGCCCAGTCGCCTGTATTCCATGACCGCTCCTCCATGTCACCGTCGGCATGACTAATGGGCCTACAGTTCCATTAGCCTGAGGCGTGTCACGCTAGCAGGCATGGGTCGTTAATGGAACGGGAGTACCGTTATGAATACCGAGCCGGGAAGCGTACGCCCGGGAGGCCGCACGGCGCGGGTCCGGGCGGCGGTGCTGCGCGCGGCCGGGGACGTGCTGGCCGAGCAGGGGTTCGCGCACCTGGACCTCGCGGACGTCGCGCGCCGCGCCGAGGTCGGCAAGACCACCGTCTACCGGCGCTGGGGCACGGTGACCGGCCTGGTGGCCGACCTGCTGGCGGACATGGCCGAGCAGTCGCTGCCGCGCGCCGAGACCGGCTCCCTGCTCGGCGACCTCACGGCCAACGCCCGGCTCGTGCGGCGCACGCTCGCCGACCCGCGGCAGGGCGCGCTGTTCAAGGCGGTGATCGCTGCCGCCGCCTGCGACACCAGGACCGCCGAGGCTCTGCACCGGTTCTACGAAATTCGCGTCGCGGAGTGGGCGCCCTGTGTCGAGCGGGCCGTCGAGCGGGGCGAGGCGCCCGAGGGCACCGACGCCCACGAGGTGATCCGCGCGGTGTCGGCGCCGCTGTATTACCGCCTCCTGACCACCGGCGCGCCGCTCGACGAGGCGTCCGCGGACCGGGCGGCGCGGGCAGCCTCGGCCGCCGCGCGCGCCGGGGTGTTCGTGGCGCGCGGCTGAGGCGCGCCACGGCCGCCGGAAGGCCGGCACGGAAAAGTGGTTGATCCGGCGGCGGGCGGTTCTTAGGCTGGCGGTACTTCGGAAAGGAGGTGGTTCGGCAGATGTATGACAACCGGACGGAAGAGGTGGCTGCGGGCTAGTGGCCCGCCGCCGTACTCGGTTCGGCGCCGGACCGGCGTGCGCGAGACGCACGCGACCGGCCCAATCCAACGCAGTCACCCGACCCGCGAGTCGCCGGTAACGTCCGGCCGGCTCCCCCGAGGGGGAACCAGACTCGCGGGTCGTCTGCGTTTCAGCGGGCGAGGGACGCGTAACCCTCGACCTCGCGCGGGTCGCGCGGGCCCGGGCCCACGTAGCGGGCCGACGGGCGGACCAGCCGGCCCGTGCGCTTCTGCTCCAGGATGTGCGCCGACCAGCCCGCGGTGCGGGCGCAGGTGAACATCGAGGTGAACATGTGGGCCGGCACCTCCGCGAAGTCCAGCACGATCGCGGCCCAGAACTCCACGTTCGTGGCCAGCACGCGGTCCGGGCGGCGGGCGTGCAGCTCGGCCAGGGCGGCCTTCTCCAGCGCCTCGGCGACCTCGAAGCGCGGCGCGCCCAGCTCACGGGCGGTGCGGCGCAGCACGCGGGCGCGGGGGTCCTCCGCGCGGTAGACGCGGTGGCCGAATCCCATCAGGCGCTCGCCCTTGTCGAGGGTCTTCCGGACGTACGCCTCCGCGTCCCCGGTGCGCTCGATCTCCTCGATCATGTGGAGCACCCGCGAGGGCGCGCCGCCGTGCAGCGGGCCGGACATGGCGCCGACGGCCCCGGACAGGGCGGCCGCGACGTCCGCGCCGGTGGAGGCTATGACGCGGGCGGTGAACGTGGAGGCGTTCATGCCGTGCTCGGCGGCCGACGTCCAGTACGCGTCGACGGCGGCGACGTGCTTGGGGTCGGGCTCGCCGCGCCAGCGGATCATGAAGCGCTCGACGACCGACTCGGCCTTGTCGATCTCGCTCTGCGGCACCATCGGCAGCCCCTGGCCGCGCGCCGACTGGGCGACGTACGACAGGGCCATGACGGCGGCGCGGGCGAGGTCCTGGCGGGCCTGCTCGGCATCGATGTCGAGGAGCGGTTTCAGGCCCCACACGGGGGCCAGCATGGCGAGCGCGGACTGCACGTCGACGCGGATGTCGCCGGAGTGCACGGGAATGGGGAACGGCTCGGCGGGCGGCAGCCCCGGGGCGAACGCCCCGTCGACGAGCAGCCCCCAGACGTTGCCGAAGGAGATGTGACCGACCAGGTCCTCGATGTCGACGCCCCGGTAGCGGAGGGCGCCGCCCTCCTTGTCCGGTTCGGCGATCTCCGTCTCGAACGCGACGACTCCTTCGAGTCCGGGTACGAAGTCGGACATCAGGCGGCTCCCTCGATAGGTGGGTGACAGATGGTGTTGTGGGGTGGGACGACCATGTGTCGTGGCGCGGTCGGCGTGGGTCCCGGGGATCCGCGGTCGGCTCGTGGGACTCGCGGTCCGGACGTCACCCCTGTGATGCCCGGCTGGCGGTCACCCAACCGGATCAGTGCCAGCACGATATCCCTGAGTGCCAGTTTTGGGGAGGGTTCGCGGCACTGAGTGCCACCAGTGAGGTTGGGCACCGGCTGTCTGTGACGTGGGCCACCACGCCCTCGGGGCCTGGGCGGATACGGCAGGATGACGGCGTGACCGACCGAGACGCCGTTCCCCTCGATCTCGCCTCGATGCGCAAGCACTACCGGACCGAGGGGCTCTCCGAGACCGACCTCGCCGCCACCCCCGTCGAGCAGTTCGCGCGCTGGTTCGCGCAGGCCGCGCGGGAGGGCGGGCTGTTCGAGCCGAACGCCATGATCGTGTCGACCGCGGACGCGGCGGGCCGGCCCAGTTCGCGCACGGTGCTGCTCAAGCACTTCGACGCGGGCGGGTTCGTCTTCTACACGAACTACGAGTCCCGCAAGGGCCGTGACCTGGCCGAGAACCCGCACGTCTCGCTGCTGTTCCCCTGGCATCCGGTCGCCCGGCAGGTCATCGTCACCGGCACGGCCCGCCGCACCGGACGCGACGAGACGGCCGCGTACTTCCGCACCCGGCCGCACGGCTCACAACTGGGCGCGTGGGTCAGCGGCCAGTCGTCGGTGATCGCGTCCCGTGCGGAGCTGGACACGGCGTACGCCGAACTGGCGGCCCGTTACCCGGAGCACGAGCGGGTCCCGGTCCCCCCGCACTGGGGCGGTTTCCGGGTCGTCCCGGAGACGGTGGAGTTCTGGCAGGGCCGGGAGAACCGCCTCCACGACCGCCTGCGGTACATGGCCCTGCCGGGCGGGGGCTGGAGGGTGGAGCGGCTGGCGCCGTGAGGGCGGGCGTTCCGCTCGCGGCGCGGCCGTCGGTGAGCTGAGCCGGGGCCCCTCAGCCCAGCGCCTCGTCCATGAGGTCCGCCCACTGGGTGACGACCCGCTCGCGGCGGGCGGTGTCGTCGGTGAGGAGGGTGGCGAGGCCCAGGCCGCGGGCCATGTCGAGGAAGCCCTGGACCGTCTCCCGGACGCCGGGGCGGGACTCGTCGGCGCCGAGGAGTTCCACCGCGATCCGGTGCGAGTCGCGTCCGACCCGCAGCTCCAGCTCGGTCACCCGCGGCCGCAGCTGCTCCTCGTTGGAGGCGGCCACCCACAGGTGCAGGGCGGCACGGAAGAGGGGGCCGGTGTAGAGGCCGACGAGCGCGGCGACCACCGCCCGGCGGTCGTGGGCGGCGGCGCCGTCGGGGAAGAGGGCGCGCAGCGCGGTGGAGCGTTCCTCGGCGACGTACTCCACGGCGGCCGTGAACAGGTCCTCCCGTGTGGGGAAGTGGTGCTGGGCGGCGCCCCGGGAGACGCCGGCCCGTTCGGCGACGACGGAGACCGTGGAGCCCGCCCAGCCGTGTTCGGCGAGGCAGGCCACGGCGGCCTCCAGCAGCCGCTGCCGGGTGGCCCGGCTGCGGTCCTGCTTGGGGACGCGTCCGGCACGCTCGGCCGTGCTCACCTCACCCATGCCGCGCTCACACCACCCATTCCGGATCCCGTCGTTCGAGGAACGCCGTCATGCCCTCGCGCGCGGGCGCGGAGGCGAAGAGGCGGGCCGAGAGCGCGGTCAGGGCGTCCGCGTCCCGGTCGAAGGTCTCCAGCACCTTAGCCGTGAGCAGCCGCTTCGTCTCGGCGAGGGCCTCCGGGGCGGACCGGCGCAGTCCGTCGAGGACGGGCGCGAGGGTGTCGTCGGCGTCGTCACCGGCCACGGTGAGCAGGCCGATGCGGGCGGCCTCGTCGGCGTCGAAGCGTTCCCCGGTGAGGTAGTAGCGGGCGAGGGCGCGCGGGTCGGTGCGGGGCAGCAGCGGCAGGGAGATCACCGCCGGGGCGACCCCGATGCGCACCTCGGTGAAGGCGAACGTCGCCGCGCGGGAGGCGACGGCGATGTCGCAGGCGGCGAGCAGTCCGAGGCCGCCCGCGCGGACGTGCCCGGTGACACGGGCGACGACCGGTTTGGGCAGTTCGACGATCTGCCGGAGCAGCCCGGTCAGCGCGGACGGCGCGGGCGGGTCCTTCAGGTCGGCGCCCGCGCTGAACGTGTTGCCGGTGTGGGTGAGGACCACCGCGCGGACGCCGGTGTCCTTCCCGGCGTCGGTGAGCGCGGCGGCGAGGTCGCCGACGAGGGCGGCGGACAGGGCGTTGCGGCGCTCCGGGGCGTCGAGGGACAGGGTCTCGACGCCCCGGGTGCGACTGCGGCCGATCAGGGTCACGAGGGCTCCTTGTGCGCCGTCCGGAGTTCGCGGCGCAGGATCTTTCCGGAGGCGGCGCGGGGCACGCCGTCGATGAAGGTGACGTGCCGGACCCGCTTGTAGGGGGCGACGCGTTCGGCGACGTACATGATGACCTCGCCCTCGGTGAGTTCCGGGGCGGAGGGGTGGCGGACGACGAAGGCGTGCGGGACCTCGTTGCCGTCCTCGTTGTAGACGCCGATGACGGCCGCGTCGGCGACGCCGGGGTGGGTGAGCAGCAGCGCCTCCAGCTCGGCGGGCGCGACCTGGAAGCCCTTGTACTTGATCAGCTCCTTGACCCGGTCGACGACGAACAGCCAGCCGTCGTCGTCCACATGACCCACGTCCCCGGTGTGCAGCCAGCCGTCCTCACCGATCATCGCGGCCGTGGCGTCGGGGCGCCCGAGGTAGCCCTTCATCACCTGCGGGCCGCGGATGAGGATCTCCCCGGACTCGCCGGGACCGAGGTCCTTGCCGGGGTCGTCGAGGGACACGATCCGCATCTCGGTGCCGGCGATGAGCTTGCCGACGGTGCCGGGCGGGGCCTCCTCCATGAGGTCCAGCGGGACCACGTGGGTGCCGGGCGACAGCTCCGTCATGCCGTACGCCTGCCCGACCGGCGGCAGGCCGAGCCGCCGCGCGCAGGCGGCGGCGAGGTGCGCGTCCAGGGGCGCGGCGGCGCTGATGACGTGCTTCAGGGAGGAGAGGTCGTACGCGGCGACGAGCGGGTGCTTGGCGAGGGCCAGCACGATCGGCGGAGCGACGTACAGGGCGGTGATGCGGTGGTTCTGGATGGCCGCGAGGAAGGTCTCCAGCTCGAAGCGCGGCAGTACGACGACGGTGGCGCCCTGCCGGAGCGGGGCGTTCATCAGCGCGGTGAGTCCGTAGATGTGGAAGAACGGCAGCACCGCGAGGACGCGGTCGCCGGGCCCCGCCGTGATCGACGGCTGGAGCTGGGCGAGGTTGGTGGCGATCTGCCGGTGGGTGAGCATCACGCCCTTGGGTGTGCCGGTGGTGCCGGAGGAGTACGGCAGCGCGGCGACGTCCTCGGCCGGGTCGATGCCGACGACCGGCTCGGGGCCGGTACAGGCCAGCATGTCGATCAGCGAGCGGTGTCCGGGCGCGCTGTCGCAGACGAAGATCTCCTCGACGCCGCCCGCGAGTTCGGCGGCTCCGCGCGCGCTGTCCAGCAGGGGGGACACGGTGACGATCCAGCGGGCCGCGCAGTCCTTGAGCTGCTTGGCGAACTCCTCGGGTGTGGCGAGGGGATGCACGGTGGTGACGGAGGCGCCCGCGCGGGTCGCCGCGTAGAAGGCGGTGGGGAAGGCGATCGTGTTGGGGCTGTGCAGGGCGAGCACGTCGCCCTTGCGCACGCCCGCCTCGGCGAGTCCGGCGGCGACCCGCCGGTGGAAACGGTCGAGCTGTTCGTAGGTGAGGGTGGTGCCGTCGGTGCCGTCGATCAGGGCCGGGGTGCTCCCGAACTCGGCGGCGCGCGCCAGCACCGCCTCGTGGATGGGGAGTTCGACCGGAGTGACGTCTGCGTACTCGCTGCGGAACATGGTTCCTCCAAGACGGCCGCGAGGCGGGCCCGTCGCCTAGTACGACTTGGGCAGGCCCAGGGTCTGGTGGGAGACGTAGTTGAGAATCATCTCCCGGCTGACCGGCGCGATACGAGACACGCGCGCGGCCGTTATCAGCGAGGCGAGCCCGAACTCACGGGTGAGGCCGTTGCCGCCGAGGGTGTGCACGGCCTGGTCGACGGCCTTCACACAGGCCTCGGCCGCCGCGTACTTGGCCATGTTGGCGGCCTCCCCCGCGCCGATGTCGTCGCCCGCGTCGTAGAGATGGGCGGCCTTCTGCATCATCAGGCGGGCCAGTTCGAGGTCGATGTGCGCCTGCGCGAGGGGGTGCGCGATCGCCTGGTGGGAGCCGATGGGCGCCTTCCAGACGGTGCGGTCGCGGGCGTACTCGACGGCGCGGGAGAGGGCGAAGCGGCCCATGCCGATCGCGAAGGCGGCCGTCATGATGCGCTCGGGGTTCAGACCGGCGAACAGCTGGAGCAGGCCCGCGTCCTCGTCGCCTACCAGCGCGTGGGCGGGCAGCCGTACGTCGTCGAGGACCAGCTCGAACTGCTTCTCCGCCGCGCTGAGTTCCATGTCGATCTGGTGGCGCTGGAAGCCCGGGGTGTCGCGCGGGACGATGAACAGGCAGGGCTTCAGGCGCCCGGTGCGGGTGTCCTCGGTGCGGCCGACGATGAGCGTGGCGTCGGCGATGTCCACACCGGAGACGAACACCTTGCGGCCGGTGAGCAGCCAGTCGCCGGTGGCGGGGTCACGCCGGGCGGTGGTGGTGATGCGGTGGGAGTTGGAGCCGGCGTCCGGCTCGGTGATGCCGAAGGCCATGGTGCGGGTGCCGTCGGCGAGGGCGGGCAGCCAGTCCCGCTTCTGCTCCTCGGAGCCGAAGCGGGCGATCACCGTGCCGCAGATGGCCGGGGAGACCACCATGAGCAGGAGGGGGCACCCCGCGGCGCCGAGTTCCTCCAGGACGATGGAGAGTTCGGAGATGCCGCCGCCTCCGCCGCCGTACTCCTCCGGGAGGTTGACGCCGAGGTAGCCGAGTTTGGCGGCCTCCGCCCAGAGTTCGGTGGCCGGCCTGCCCTCCTCGACGGTGCGGGTGAAGTAGGCGCGGCCGTATTTGTGGCCCAGGGCGGACACCGCCGCGCGGAGGGCCTTGTGTTCTTCTGACTCGATCACCGGCATGTGGGCTCCTTGGAGGAGGGGAGGGGGCTTGAGTCGTCGGACGGGTGCGGGTGCGTTGGGGCTGGTCGCGCAGTTCCCCGCGCCCCTGAAGGGCCTGCGGGCCTCAGGGGGTTTCCTCCACCACCGCCAACAAGGTTCCGAGCTCCACTTGTCGGCCCTCGGTCGCGTGGAGGGTGGTCAGGGCTCCTGAGGCGGGCGCCGTGATCTTGTGCTGCATCTTCATCGCCTCCAGCCAGAGGAGGGGCTGGCCGGCCTTCACGCTCGCGCCCTCCGTGACGCCCTCGGCGACGCGGACCACCGTGCCGGGCATCGGGGCGAGGAGGGAGCCGGGGGCGTGGTCGGCCTCCGGGTCGGGGAAGCGGGGCAGGGCGGTGAGCGCCGTGGTGCCGACGTACACGCGGTCGCCGTGGCGGGCGACCTCGTAGCGGCGCCGTACGCCTTCGGTCTCCAGGATCACCAGGGACGCGTCCGCGTGCACGACCGTCACGCCGTCGGCCGCGAGGCCGGTGCGGGTGTGGCGGTAGCGGACCTCGTGCTCCTCGCCGTTCATCGCGTACCGCTTGACCTGCGGCTGCGAGGGCACGTTGCGCCAGCCGCCGAAGCGGGAGCGGCCGTGCGCGTCGGCGAGGGCGGCGGCGAGCGGGGCGTACGGGTCGGCGGCGGGCGTGGTGAGGGCGGGCAGGTGGCGGTCGTAGAAGCCGGTGTCCATGCGGCCCTGCGCGAACTCCTCGTGGCGCAGGGAGCGGACGAGGAGGTCGCGGTTGGTGACGGGGCCGTGGATCACCGCGCGTTCCAGGGCGGCGGCCAGCTTGCGCACCGCCTCCGCGCGGGTGGGGGCGTGGGCGACGACCTTGGCGAGCATCGGGTCGTAGTGGATGCCGATGTCGTCGCCGTCGGTGCAGCCGGTGTCCAGGCGTACGGCGCCGGGGACGGCGAGGCGGTGCAGGCGGCCGGTCTGCGGGGCCCAGTCGCGGGCGGGGTCCTCGGCGTAGAGGCGGGCCTCGACGGCGTGGCCGCGCGGGGCCGGCGGCTCGGGGTCCAGGGCGTGGCCCTCCGCCACCCGGATCTGCTCGGCGACGAGGTCGACGCCGAACACCTCCTCGGTGACGGGGTGTTCGACCTGGAGCCGGGTGTTCATCTCCAGGAAGTGCGCCCGGTCGCCGGCGACCAGGAACTCCACGGTGCCGGCGCCGGCGTAGCCGACCGCGCGGGCGGCGCGGACGGCGAGGGTGTGGAGTTCCTCGGTGAGCGCGTCGGTGAGGCCGGGCGCCGGGGCCTCCTCGATCACCTTCTGGTGCCGGCGCTGGAGGGAGCAGTCGCGGGTGCCGAGCGCCCACACCGTGCCGTGGGTGTCGGCGAGGACCTGCACCTCGACGTGGCGGCCGTTCTCCAGGTACGGCTCGACGAACACCTCCCCGTCGCCGAAGGCGCTCGCCGCCTCCGCGCGGGCGGCGGCGAGTTCGGCGTCCAGGCCGGCGAGGTCGCGCACCACGCGCATACCGCGTCCGCCGCCGCCCGCCGCGGCCTTCACCAGCACCGGCAGGTCGGCCTCGGTGACGTCGGTGAGCGGCGCGACGCCCATGAGCTGCTTGGCGCGCGTCTTGGACGCCATCGCCTCGATCGCCTCGGGCGGCGGGCCGATCCACACCAGTCCGGCGTCCTGGACGGCGCGTGCGAAGCCGGCGTTCTCGGAGAGGAATCCGTAGCCGGGGTGCACGGCGTCCGCGCCGGCCGCGAGGGCGGCCTTCACGATCAGGTCGCCGCGCAGGTACGTGTCGGCGGGCGCCGAGCCGGGGAGCCGTACGGCGGTGTCGGCGACGCGGGTGTGGAGGGCGCCCGCGTCGGCGTCGGAGTGCACGGCGACGGTCGCGATGCCGAGGTCGCGGCAGGTGCGGGCGATGCGGCAGGCAATCTCGCCGCGGTTCGCGACAAGCACGGAAGTAATCACTGGGGCCTCACATCCGGAAGACGCCGAAGCCGCCGCGCGCGCCCTCGTAGGGCGCGGTGTGGACGGCGGACAGGCACAGGCCGAGGACGGTGCGGGTGTCGCGCGGGTCGATGACGCCGTCGTCGTACAGCCGCCCGGACAGGAACATCGGCAGGGACTCGGACTCGATCTGCTGCTCCACCATCGCGCGCAGCGCCGCGTCCGCCTCGTCGTCGTACGGCCGGCCCTTCGCGGCGGCCGACTGGCGGGCGACGATGGACAGCACGCCGGCGAGCTGCTGCGGGCCCATCACGGCGGACTTGGCGCTGGGCCAGGCGAACAGGAAGCGCGGGTCGTAGGCGCGGCCGCACATGCCGTAGTGGCCGGCGCCGTAGGAGGCGCCCATGAGGACGGACAGGTGCGGGACGCGGGAGTTGGAGACCGCGTTGATCATCATCGCGCCGTGCTTGATGATGCCGCCCTGCTCGTACTCCTTGCCGACCATGTAGCCGGTGGTGTTGTGCAGGAACAGCAGCGGGATGTCCCGCTGGTTCGCCAGCTGGATGAACTGGGCGGCCTTCTGGGACTCCTCGCTGAAGAGGACGCCCCGCGCGTTGGCGAGGATGCCGACCGGGTAGCCGTGCAGGGACGCCCAGCCGGTGACCAGGCTGGCGCCGTACAGCGGCTTGAACTCGTCGAAATCGGAGGCGTCGACGATCCTCGCGACGACCTCGCGCGGGTCGAAGGGGATCTTCAGGTCGCCGGGGACGATGCCCAGCAGCTCCTCCGGGTCGTACTTCGGCGGCTCGGCAGGACCCGGATCCGGGTACGCCTTGCGGTGGTTGAGGCGGGCGACGATCCGGCGGGCCTGGCGCAGCGCGTCCGGCTCGTCCACGGCGAAGTGGTCGGCGAGGCCGGAGACGCGGGCGTGCATGTCCGCGCCGCCCAGCGACTCGTCGTCGCTCTCCTCGCCGGTCGCCATCTTCACCAGCGGCGGGCCGCCGAGGAACACCTTGGCCCGCTCCTTGACCATGATCGTGTGGTCGGACATGCCGGGCACGTACGCGCCGCCCGCCGTGGAGTTGCCGAAGACGACGGCGATCGTGGGGATGCCGGCCGCCGACAGCCGGGTCAGGTCGCGGAAGATCGCGCCGCCCGGGATGAAGATCTCCTTCTGGGACGGCAGGTCGGCGCCGCCGGACTCGACCAGGCTGATCAGCGGCAGCCGGTTGGCGAGCGCGATGTCGTTGGCGCGCAGGGCCTTCTTCAGCGACCAGGGGTTGCTGGCGCCGCCGCGCACCGTCGGGTCGTTGGCGGTGATCACGCACTCCACGCCCTCGACGACCCCGATGCCGGTGACGAGGGAGGCGCCCACGGTGTAGTCGCTGCCCCAGGCGGCCAGCGGGGACAGCTCCAGGAACGGGGTGTCCGGGTCGAGCAGCAGCTCGATGCGTTCACGGGCGAGCAGCTTGCCGCGCCCCCGGTGCCGCTCGACGTACTTCTCGCCGCCGCCCGCGAGGGCCTTCGCGTGCTCGGCGTCGAGTGCGGCGAGCTTGGCGAGCATGGCCTCGCGGTGCTCCCGGTGGTCCGGGTCGGACGGGTTCAGGGCGGACGCGAGGACCGTCACAGGAGCACCTCCGGGATGTCGGCGTGACGGGAGCGCAGCCACTCCCCCAGCGCCTTGGCCTGCGGATCGAAACGGGCCTGCGCGGCGACGCCCTCGCCGAGGATGCCCTCGACGACGAAGTTCAGGGCGCGCAGGTTCGGCAGCGCGTGCCGGGTGACGGGCAGCTCGCGGGCCTCGGGGATCAGCTCCCGGAACCGCTCGACGGTCAGCTCGTGCGCGAGCCACCGCCAGGCGTCGTCCGTCCGCGCCCACACGCCGACGTTGGCGTTCCCGCCCTTGTCCCCGCTGCGGGCCCCGACGACCCGTCCGAGGGGCGCGCGGACGGTCGGCCCCGGCGGCAGCGGCTCGGGAGGAGCGGGCGGCGGTACGTCGTCGAGTACGGCGGTGTCCTGGGGCGGGTCCACGGTGATCCTGCGCCCGTCGTCGAGGACGGCCACATGGCCGACGTCGCCCTGGGGGACGTACACATCCTCGAAGACCCCGTACGGGGAGCCCTTCCCCGGTGGCGCCACCACGTGGAACCCGGGGTAGCCGGCCAGCGCCAGCTCGATCGCGGCCCCGCTGAGCACCCGCCCGACCTTCTGCTGGTCGGGGTCCCGTACGACCAGCCGCAGCAGCGCGCTCGCGGTCTCCTCGGTGTCGGCGTCGGGCCGGTCGGTGCGGGCGAGGTCCCACCGCACGTCCGCGGGCGGGGACGCGGCGAGGGCGTCGCTCATCTGCTCGCGGACCAGCGCGGCCTTGGCCTCGATGTCGAGTCCGGTGAGCACGAAGACGACCTCGTTGCGGAACCCGCCGAGACGGTTGCGGCCGACCTTGAGCGTGGGCGGCGGGGCCTCCCCGCGCACCCCCTCGATCCGCACCCGGTCAGGCCCGTCCTGGGTGAGCCGTACGGTGTCCAGCCGCGTGGTGACGTCCGGCCCGGCGTAGCGGGCGCCGCCCGTCTCGTACAGCAGCTGCGCGGTGACCGTGCCGACGTCGACGAAACCGCCGGTGCCGGGGTGCTTGGTGACGACGCAGGAGCCGTCGGGGTGGATCTCGGCCAGCGGGAAGCCGGGCCGCCGCAGTTCGCGGGGGTCGCGCTCGGTGAAGAAGGCGTAGTTGCCGCCGGTGGCCTGCGCCCCGCACTCCAGCACGTGCCCGGCGACGACGGCGCCGGCCAGCCGGTCGTGATCCGTCGGCTTCCAGCCGAAGTGCGCGGCGGCGGGCCCGGTGACCAGGGCGGCGTCGGTGACCCGCCCGGTGACGACCACGTCGGCGCCGGCCCGCAGGCACTCCGCGATGCCGAAGCCGCCGAGGTAGGCGTGGGCGGCGAGGCTGCCGGGGTGGCGGGCGGTGAGGTCGTCGCCCTCGACGTGGGCGACCCGCACGGGGAGGCCGAGGCGTCCCGCCAGCTGTCGTACGGCGTCTGCCAGCCCCGCCGGGTTGAGCCCGCCCGCGTTGGCGACGATCCGGACGCCCTTCTCGTGGGCGAGGCCGAGGGTGTCCTCGAGCTGGCGCAGGAAAGTGCGGGCGTACCCGGCGGAGGGGTCCTTCAGCCGGTCGCGGGCCAGGATCAGCATGGTCAGCTCGGCGAGGTAGTCGCCGGTGAGGACGTCCACCTCGCCGCCGGTGAGCATCTCGCGCAGGGCGTCGAAGCGGTCGCCGTAGAAGCCGGAGAAGTTCCCGATGCGCAGCGTCACTGGGCGCCGCCCTTTGGCTCCCGGCCTTCGCCGGGCGGCCCGGCGAAGGCCTGCGCGATGTCCAGCCAGCGGTCGGCGTCGGGGCCGTCGGCGGTGAGGTCCAGGTCGGCGCGGTGGGCCCGCTGGGTGACCAGGAGACAGAAGTCGAGGGCGGAGCCGGTGACGCGCTGTGGGGCGTCCTCGGGGCCGAACGCCCAGACCTCCCCGCCGGGCGCGGTGAGCTCGACGCGGAAGGGGTCGGCCGGCGGGGTGAGCCCGTGCACGCCGTGCGCGAAGTCGCGGGTGCGGACGCCGAGCCAGGCGATGTGGCGGAGGCGGCCGGTGGGCGCGCGGGTGACGCCGAGCGTGTCGGCGACGTCCTGGGCGTGCGCCCAGGTCTCCATCAGACGGGCGGTGGCCACGGAGGCGGCGGACATCGGCGGCCCGAACCAGGGGAACCGCGCCCCGTCCGGCGCCTCCCGCAACGCCTTCTCCAGCGCCGCGCGCCCCTCCCGCCAGCGGGCGAGCAGCGCGGCGGGCCGGGCGCGGGCGTACTCCTCGGCGCCGTCGTCGACGTACGTGTGCGGGGCGGCGAGGGCCTGCTCGACGAGGGCGCGGAAGCCGTCGGGGTCGGTGACGGCGGTCCAGGCGCAGTGGTCGGTCCAGGCGAGGTGCCCGATCTGGTGGGCGACGGTCCATCCGGCGGCGGGCGTGGGCGACGCCCACCGCTCCGGCTCCAGCCCGGCCACCAGCCGGTCGAGCTCCTCACTCTCCTCACGCAGATCGTCGATCACAGGCGTCGGATCGGACACGAGGTCGCTCCCCTCGGGACGCGGACACGGCGGTGTGCGGCGCGGTTGGAGGGAGCATGGCAGCGGCGAAGAAAACAAGCAAGCGTGCTTGCATGCATTTTTTCGCCGGAACGATCCGGCGTCCGAGGCGATGGGGGTCACCCAGGGCAGGGTCAGTCAGATCGAGCGGGGTGCGGCCCGCCTCGACACCTCGACGATGGCGGCGTACCTGCACGCCATCGGCGGCGAGCTGCCGATAACGGCCACGGTCGGCAACCTCTCGGTTCGTCTCTGGTGGACGTCGTTCACCGGCCGGCGATCGTCCCCTTGACACGGGCGACGGCGACTCCTGAGCGGCGCGAACCGTCAGGGAAGAGGGTCGGGCGTCACCTGCCAGATGGTGAGGAGTTCCGAGCGCGGCGTGATCATGTAGACGAAGAAGCCACCGGCGACGAAGGCGTGCTTGGCGCCCTCGTCCGCGCCCTGGTACGAGGGCCCGTGCAGGTGCAGTACTTCGGCCGCCCGCACCAGTTCAGCGGCCGTCTTCTCCACCTCGGCGAGGAAATCGGCCGGGGCGCCGTCCGCCACGGTCTCCCGGTCGGGCTCGTACTCCCAGCGCCACGTCACTCGGCGCGCACCGCCTCGGCGGCCGCACGGTAGAGCGAGCTGGCCGTCCTCAGGTGCTCGCGCGCTTCCTCCGCCGTGGTGGCGATCTGGGCGAGGTACTCCGCGCGGTGGTACTCCCGCGCCATGGCCGGGTGACGCTCGATCTCCAGGAGGGCGGCCCAGTGGCTGAGGTAGGCGTGGATCGGCTTGAGCGACCCGAGTTCCACCGCCTCCGCGAGCGCCTGGTCCTTGGCCTGGTCGTAGGCCGCAAGGAGGCCGGGTGCGACGACCGTGCAGGCAGCCCGCAGGGCGCCCGGTGTCCGCTCCGGACGGGGGATCAGAGGACGGTCACCGGCGGTCTCACTGTGCTGCACGCTCATGGCGCTGTTCCCTTCGTGCCTCCGGGACGGACCGGTCACGCGAGAGGACCGGCTGCTTGGAGAGACGAGAGCGACTCTAGTCCCGCCGCGGCTCGACGCGCCCGGCGATCGTCAGGAGACACCTGCGGTCTTCTTCGCCCTCCCCCGCCCCACCTGCGTCCGCACCGCGCCCATGCTCGCCGCGATGACCAGGGCGATGGCGGCGGCCTCCGTCGCGGCGAGGGCCTGGTCGAGGATGAGGAAGCCGGCGGCGGCCGCGAGGGCGGGTTCCAGGCTCATCAGGATCGCGAAGGTCGACGCGGGCAGGCGGCGCAGCGCGAGGAGTTCGAGGGTGTACGGCAGGACGGACGACAGCACCGCGACCGCCGCGCCCAGGGCGAAGGTCGTCGGGTCCAGCAGCTTCGTGCCGGACTCCAGGACGCCCAGCGGCAGGAACAGCACCGCCGCCACCGCCATGGCGAGGGCGAGCCCGTCGGCCTGCGGGAAGCGGCGCCCGGTCCGCGCACTGAAGACGATGTACGCCGCCCACATCGCCCCGGCGGCCAGGGCGAAGGCGACGCCCAGCGGGTCGAGGCCGCTGAAGCCCCCGCCGCCGAGGAGGAACACGCCGGTGAGGGCGAGCGCGGCCCACACGAGGTTGACCGCGCGCCGGGAGGCCAGCACCGAGAGGGTGAGCGGGCCCAGGACCTCCAGGGTGACCGCGGGGCCGAGCGGGATGCGGGCGACGGACTGGTAGAAGAGCCCGTTCATCGCGGCCATGGCGACGCCGAAGACGATCACCGTGCCCCAGTCGGCCCGCGAGTGCCCGCGCAGCCGCGGCCGGCACAGCACCATCAGCACCAGCGCCGCGACCAGCAGCCGCAGCGTCACCACCCCGAGCGCGCCGGCGCGCGGCATCAGCGTCACCGCGAGCGCCCCGCCGAACTGCACGGAGATCCCGCCCGCCAGCACTAGTCCGACCGGCCCGAGGGCGCCGCGCCGGCCGCCCGGTGCGCCGGCCTGCGCGGGGGCGGGGCCGTGGACCTGCCCGGGTGCGGTGGACGGGGTGGCGGCGCTGGGGGTGGTCACGGTGCCTTCCAGGGACGTAGGAGACGCGAGCGGTGCGGGGTGATGCGCGACTGCACCGAGTGTGCACCTCGGTGGACTCACGGGTCCAGCGTATTGGACTACGTCAGCACCGTGAAGGGTTTATATGCCTGACGATGCGACCGGTGTCCCGTCCGGGTCAACTCCGTCCACGGTGCGGACGTCCTACCCGGTACGGTTCCCCGTGGTGACACCCCGTCCGCTCCCCCCTTTCGACTGAGGTTCCGTGCGACGACTCCTGGTCCGTGTCTGGCGGCTCCTGCGCCCGCTGCAGAGCCGCATCATGTGGCTGCTGCACGCCAAGTTCGTGGTCGGCGTGACGGGTGTGGTGCGCGACGACGAGGGACGGGTGCTGCTGCTGAGGCACCGGATGTGGCCGCCCGGCCGCCAGTGGGGCCTGCCGAGCGGCTTCGCGCGCAAGGGCGAGGACTTCCGGGCGACCGTGGTGCGCGAGGTCAAGGAGGAGACCGGCCTCGACGTGGAGGCCGGCCGCCTGGTCATGCTGAACAGCGGCCTGCGCACCCGCATGGAGGTCGCCTTCGAGGCCCGCCTCCTCGGCGGCGAGCTGCGCCTGGACCCCTTCGAGATCCTGGAGGCCCGCTGGTGCGCACCGGACGCCCTCCCCGAGGGCGTCCAGCCGGTGTGCCACCCCCTGGTCAGGGGCGAGACGACGCCCTGAGGGCGTGAGCGCACCCGCGCAGCGCTACCGCACCTCGATCCCGAAGTCCTGCACCAGTTCCTCGAGCCCGCCCCGGTACCCCTTGCCGCCGAGGACGAAGTCCCAGTCGCCGTTCGCGCGGCGGCGGAACGAGCCGAGGACCAGGGCCGTCTCCCCCGCCCGGCCGTCGGACACCTCGAGCTGTCCCAGCTCGGTCAGGCCCGGGTCGAGGAGGCGGATGCGGGCGTCCGTGAAGCCCGCGAGGTCCGCGTCCGGGTTCACCTCCGGGTCGACGGCGGCCACCAGCACGAAGCGGTCGGCCTCGTCGGGCAGGCCGTCGAAGGCGACGCGGATCGCGGCCTTGTCGGGTGCGGTGGCCTCCAGGGCGCGAACGGCGCCGTCCGGGGTGCCGGGGTTGTTGAAGAAGACGAAGTGGTCGTCGCTGAGCACACGGCTGCCGCGGCACACCAGCGCGCACACGTCCAGCGCGACGCCACCGGTCCAGCCCATGCCCAGGACGTTGTAGTCGTCGGGCAGCCGGTCCGCGTCCGGGTCCGCCGGGCGGGCCGTGCCCGTGCTCCCGTCGCCCAGCCGCCCCCGCAGTCCGTGCCGGTGGAGGAGGTCGACCAGCTCGGGGCCCGCGATGAGCTCCAGGGGCTTGCCGTTGGCGAAGGTGTGCGAGCCGGGGCCGAAACCGGACGTCGTCACGAGGACGCCCTTGTTGGCGCCGGCGTCCTGCACGGTGCCGTAGAGGTCGCGCACGGCGGTGGGCGGCACCGTGTTCCGGTAGCGCTTCACCTGGACGACGATCTTGCCGCCCCGGATCGGCGTCGGGTCCAGCGCGTCGACGTCCACGCCGCCGTCGTTGGAGCGCTGGGTGGTCACCGCCTGCATGCCCATGGCGCGGAAGAGGTCGGCGACCAGGTTCTCGAAGGCCACCGGGTCCATCGCGAACAGGTCAGGGTCCTCGTCGCCGCCGTGGGCGACGACCCGATTGCCGACGTCTTGCGGCCGCCTTCCGGGCCGTACGGCCGCGAGCTGGTCGGGGCGTGCCGAGACCTGGCCGCGCAGCGCGTCGGTGAAGCAGCTCTCCGGGTCCACCTGCGCAAGATGCAGCTCCTGGAACGCGGCGCGCTCCGCCATCACGGTGGCGAGGCAGATCTGCCCGGGGCGGCCCGTCGTCGGGTCGTGCCCGTCGACGAAGCCGTTGAGCGCCACCGACTCCAGGGCGCCCTGCTCGTCCGCGGCGAACAGCTCGTGCAGCACGAGCAGCATGCACTGGGCCAGGACCTCCTTGTACAGCGCACGCCGCTGGCCCACGGGGCGGGGCATCTCCTTGTCCTGGTCGACGCTCGCCATGTACCGGACCGCCTTGGTCTCCGGCACCACGTCGTACGCGGGCAGCTCCCAGTCCAGGACGAGCTGTCCCGCCGCCGGGTCGTAGGCCGCGGCCACCTGGCGCGGAAACCCCTCAGGCCAGGCTGTGGAGGAGTACAGGGCGGCGGAGAAGTACTCGATCACCGCGTCGGGCTCCCGGCGGCGCACGCCCTCGACGGTCGCGGTGACCTCGGCGTTGTGCCGGCGCACCTCGGCCAGCTGGGCGTCGGCCCACTCCTGGTACTGCCGCTGGTAGGCGGCGAGTTGCTGCTGCCGCCGCGCCTCGGCGGCCTGCGCCGCGTGCCAGTCCCGCTCGAATCGGGCCCGCGCCTCCGCCTGCGCCTGCGCCCGCCGGTTCGCCGTCCAGCCCCCGCCCTGCGGCTGGTAGTTCCTGGCCTCCGGCAGGGGCACGGGCTGCGCGAGCGGACCCGGCGCGAACGGCTGCACGGTCTCCGCCCGCATCAGCGTCGCGGCCCGGAACGGCGCCGCCCGGCACCCCGTCGCGAGCAGCGCCCGCAACGACGCGACCTGCGCGTCCAGCTCCTCCGTGCGCCGGAGAGCCTCCGCCTTCCGGTACTCACGGTGGTCCCGCTCCACGCGCCGCTGATGGGCCCGCGCCCGCTGCTCCTCCTGCCGGCGCCGCCTGGCGTCGGCCTCCTGCTGACGCTGCTGCTGCCGCTGCGTCTCGGCCCAGACACCGACAAAACCGGTGGAACGACGACTCATGCGCTGCGGGCCCTCCCCCCAAAGCACTCCGGTTGTCCCCTACAACCAGGTGTGACGCACGACTTTAACCAGCAACGGCTGCCCCGCACATCGACTTGGCAGAGGCCGGCCGCTTGTTAGGGTGCGCCCCGTGGCAGAGATCAGGCAGGTGCAAGTCACGTTCGACTGCGCGGACCCCGAGCGGCTGGCGCGGTTCTGGTGCGAGGTGCTGGGGTACGCCGTCGTGCCGCCGAAGGGGTACGAATCCTGGGACGCGTTCAACCGGGAGCGGTTCCCCGACGGGGACGGCGCCTGGTGTTCGGCGAGCGACCCGACCGGCGCGGGGCCCCGGCTGTTCTTCCAGCGGGTGCCCGAGGGCAAGACCGTCAAGAACCGCGTCCACCTCGACGTGCGCGTCGGCACCGGGATGACCGGTGAGGAGCGGCTGGCCGCGCTGGAGGCCGAGTGCACCCGGCTGGTCGCCCTCGGCGCGGTCCGGCAGCGGCTGCTCTACGACGGCACCGACTCGTGCATCGTCATGCAGGACATCGAGGGGAACGAGTTCTGCCTCGACTGAGGCGCCCGCTCACGCCTCCTCGCCCAGCGCCTGAGCCAGGATCTCCGCCAGGTGACGGCCCCGCACGCCCCCCAGCTGCTCCAGCTGCGTCCGGCAGGAGAAGCCGTCCGCCTGGACCACCGCGTCCTTCGGCGCCTCCCGTACGGAGGGCAACAACTGCTCCTCCGCGCAGGCGCGCGAGACGTCGTCATGCCCCCTCTCGAAGCCGAAGTTGCCCGCCAGGCCGCAGCACCCGCCCACCAGTTCTCCCGTGAGGCCGGCCGCCGCCCGGAGCCGGCGGTCGGGAGCGTCGCCCAGGACCGCGTGCTGGTGGCAGTGGGTCTGGCCGGTGACCGGGCGGTTCACGGCGGGCGGGGTCCAGCCGGGGGCGAGCCGTTCCAGCGCCTCCGCGAACGTCAGCACCCGGGAGGCCAGTTGAGCCGCTCGCGGGTCGTCGTGCAGGAGTTCCGGGGCGTCCGTGCGCAACGCGGCCGCGCAGCTCGGCTCCAGCACCACCAGCGGCGCGTCCGTGGCGAGCACCGGTTCCAGGAGGTCCAGGGTGCGCCGCAGCACCGCACGGGCGCGATCCAGCTGCCCGGTGGAGATGTACGTCAGCCCGCAGCAGACCCGCCCGCGCCGTGCCGTGAGCAGGGAGAGGGCGGAGCGTGAGCGGGCGTCGCCCACCCGCCCGCCGGGCCGCGGCCGCAGGGTCGGGGGCAGCGCCACCCGCAGCCCCGCCGCCTCCAGGACCCGTACCGCCGCCCGGCCCACCGACGGCGACAGGTGCTCGGTGAAGGTGTCCGGCCACAGCACCACCAGCGGGCCCTCACCCGCGGCAGGCGTCCGCCTCCGCCGCCACCAGCGGCTGAAGGGCTCCGCCGCCAGACGCGGGATCTCCCGCCCGCCCGCGATCCCGCCCAGCCGTTTCGCCAGGCGCGCGAGCGGGCGCACCGAGGCGAGCGCGTTCGCCGCTCCCGCCGTCCGGGTCCGGGCCGCCCAGGACAGCCACACGGGCAGCCACCCCATCGCGTAGTGGGCGGCGGGACGGCGGCGGCCCGCGTAGTGGTGGTGCAGGAACTCCGCCTTGTACGTGGCCATGTCGACGCCGACCGGGCAGTCGGAGCGGCACCCCTTGCAGGACAGGCACAGGTCGAGCGCGTCCCGCACCTCCGTGGAGCGCCAGCCGTCGGTCACCACCTCGCCCGCGAGCATCTCGTGCAGCAGCCGGGCGCGCCCGCGGGTGGAGTGCTCCTCCTCCCCCGTCGCCCGGAACGACGGGCACATCACGGCGGACCCCGACACGGACGTCGTACGGCACTTGGCGACGCCCACGCAGCGCCGCACCGCGGCCGAGAAGTCGCCGGCGTCGGCGGGGTAGCCGAAGACGACGTCGACCGGTTCGCGCGGGAGGGGGGAGAAGCGGAGGCCGGTGTCGAGGGGCGCGGGGCGGACCAGCATGCCGGGGTTGAGCAGGCCGTCCGGGTCCCACACGCCCTTCACCCGCTCGAAGAGGGCGACCGTCTCCGCGCCGTACATGCGCGGCAGCAGCTCCGCACGGGCCTGCCCGTCGCCGTGCTCGCCGGAGAGGGAGCCGCCGTGGGCGACGACGAGGTCCGCCAGCTCCTCCGAGAAGCGCCGGAAGCGCGCGACGCCCGGCTCGGTGAGCAGGTCGAAGTCGATGCGGACGTGGATGCAGCCGTCCCCGAAGTGCCCGTAGGGGGTGCCGCGCAGGCCGTGCTCGGCGAGCAGCGCCCGGAAGTCCCGCAGGTAGGCGCCCAGCCGGGCGGGCGGCACCGCGCAGTCCTCCCAGCCGGGCCAGGCCTCGCTCGAGTCCGGCATCCGGGTCGCCGTGCCGCTCGCGTCCTCCCGGATGCGCCACAGCGCGCGCTGCCGGGCCGGGTCGGTGACCACCAGCGCGTCCATGACGTCCGCCGCCCGCACGATCGCCTCGGCGGCCGCGCGGGCCTCCGCCTCGGTGTCCCCGCCGGCCTCGACGAACAGCCACGCCCCTCCGCGCGGCAGGTCCGCGGCGGACGGCACCAGGTCGGCCGCCATGCCCTCCACGGTCAGCGGGCGGTACGGCAGCAGCCCCGCCGCCGCCTGCGCGGCCCCGCTCTCGTCGGCGTACGCCAGCACGGCGAGCGCCCGTGCGCGGGGCGCCCGTACGAGGGTCAGCTCCGCCTCGGTGAGCACGGCGAGGGTGCCCTCCGAGCCGCAGAGGGAGCGGGCGACGTCGGCGCGGTTCTCCGGCAGCAGGGCGTCCACCGCGTACCCGGAGATACGGCGTGGCAGGTCGGGGAAGCCCGTGCGCAGACGCGCCAGTTCGCCCTCGGCCAGCTCGCGCAGGCCGGCCGGGGCGCCCGCCCAGCCGGGTCCGGGGCGCAGCCGTTCGCCGCGTGCGGTGATCACGGACAGGGTGCGCACGTTGTCGGCGGTGGTGCCCCAGGCGACCGAGTGGGAGCCGCAGGAGTTGTTGCCGATCATGCCGCCGAGGGTGCAGCGGCTGTGGGTGGACGGGTCCGGGCCGAAGCGGAGCCCGTGCGGGGCGGCGGCCTCCTGGAGGCGGTCGAGGACCAGGCCGGGCTGGACGACGGCGGTGCCCGCCTCCGGGTCCAGGGACAGCAGACGGTTCATGTGGCGTGTGAAGTCGAGCACGATGCCCGTGCCGGTCGCCTGCCCCGCGATCGACGTGCCGCCGCCGCGCGGCACCACGGGCACCCCGTGCTCCCGGCACACCGACAGCGCCGCCGCGACGTCGTCGGCGTCCCGGGGCGCGACCACGCCGAGCGGAATCCGGCGGTAGTTGGAGGCGTCCATCGTGGTCAGCGCCCTCGCGGTGACGCCGAGGTCCACCTCGCCGCGTACCGCCTCGCGCAGCGCCGCCGCCAGTTCCCGCTGATCCGTCATGCCCTCAGGATGCCTCCGCGGGGGTGCGGCGCGGGCGGCGGCGCACCCGCCTCTGGACGGGCCCGGGACGCGCTGCCGGACCGTTCAACCAAGAACGGAAGCAGAATCTTCCCAAGCCGATCACGAACTCCCATATAGTGACCGCGAGTTGCGCGCAGTTGTCGGACCTCGTTCGCGAAGCGACCCCAGAATCAGGTCCGGCGTCCCATCGAACCGCCCGAGGGCCGCGCAGCCATGACGGTGCACGCCCGCGGACCCGACCGAGGACCCGACCGAGGACCTGATTGATGACCTCTCCCCTGCTCCCCGGCGACCGCCCCACCCCCCGCAGCCTGCTGCCCGCCCCCGTGCTCACCGCCGCGTGCTGCGCGGTCGCCGTCGTGGCCGCCTTCTTCCTCGCCCCGCAGGCCGCGATCGGCGCGGTCCTGGTGACCGGCGTGATCGCGTCCGTGCTGCTGTGCGCCGCCGTCACGGCCGCCGCGTACGCCCAACTGTCGGCGCGCGCCGCCCGGGCGCGGCTCGAGGCCGTCACCCAGGACGTCGGGCGGCTGCTCCAGGAGCGGTCCCGGCTGACCGAGGACGCCCGCCGCCGGCACGAACTGCTGACCGGTGAACTCACCCGGGAACGCGCCCGGTTGTCCGCGGAGCTGGACCAGGAGCGGGCCCATCTCGCCGAGGCGCTGGCCGACGAGCGCGACCGGCTCGCCGAGCAGCACGCGGCCGAGCTGGCCCGGCTGGCGCACGAGCGGGCCGAGGAGCGGACCCGGACCGACGACGCGCACACGGCGGAGCTGGCCCGGTCCGCCGAACGGCACACCGCCGAACTGGACCGGCTCACCGCCCAGCACGCGGACGAGCTGGCCAAGCTGACCGAGGAGCACACCGAGGAGCGCGACCGGCTGGAGGAGGAGAGCGACCGCCTGGCGCGCGAGCGGATCCGGCTCGCCGGGGAGAACGCGCGGCTGACCACCCGGCTGCGGGAGGCCGAGGGGGCCCGCGCGGCCGCCCTGGCCGCCACCGCCAACGCGGCCGGACGGATGCAGGCCCTGTCCACCGGCATGCTCGCCGACCTGCGCGCGATGGAGGAGAAGCACCACGACGAGGAGGTCCTCGCCGACCTGCTCCACCTCGACCACCGCACCGCCCAGGCGGGCCGCCTCGCCGACTCCGTCGCCGTCCTCACCGGCGCCCGCTCCGGCCGCCGCTGGGCCCGCCCCATCCCGATGGAGTCGATCCTGCGCGGCGCGATGGGCCGCATCGCCGGGTACCAGCGGGTCCGCGTCCACTCCGCCAGCGACATCTCCGTCGCGGGGCACGCCGCCGAGGGCGTGATGCACGCGCTCGCCGAACTCCTCGACAACGCCGCGAACTTCTCACCCCCGACCGCCGAGGTCCACGTCTACGTGGAGGAGGTCCCGGCGGGTGTCATCGTGTCCGTCGAGGACAGCGGCCTGGTGATGGGCGAGGCACAGCTGCGCCGCGCCGAACGGGCCGTCTCGGGCGAGTCCACCGAGCTGGGCGGTCTCACCGGCACCCGGCTGGGTCTCGCGGTCGTCGGCCGACTGGCCCGGCGGTACGGGCTGCGGGTGTCGTACCGGCCCTCCGCGCGCGGCGGCACGGGCGTGCTGGTGCTGCTGCCGCAGGACATCCTCGTACCGGCGGACGCGGCGCCCGTGCGGCCGGTCACGGCCCCGGCCACGAACGGCGCGGCCACCCCGGCGGCCCGCCCCCGCACGCTCACGGCGGCGGCGACGGGCCGGGAGGCCGGCCCGCGGGACCACGAGGCGTCCGGCGCGAAGGCCGCGGAGCCGTCCGGCACGCACGGACATGAGACGCCCGGCGCGAGGGACGACCAGCCATCCGCCACGAAGGCCGCGGAGGCGTCCGGCACGCACGGAGATGAGACGCCCGGCGCGAGGGACGACCAGCCATCCGCCACGAAGGCCGCGGAACCGTCCGGCACGCACGGACATGAGACGCCCGGCGCGAGGGACGACCAGCCGTCCGCCACGAAGGCCGCGGAACCGTCCGGCACGCACGGACATGAGACGCCCGGCGCGAGGGACGACCAGCCGTCCGCCACCGAGGACGAGCCGCAGGACCTCCCCCGGCGCCGCGGCCTGACCGGGAGAGACCCCGAGCCCGAACCCCGCCACGGCGCCACCGACGACACCGCCGCGTCCCCCGCCTCCCCGGAGACCGGGCGCCCGACCGCCCCCGCCCCCGCGTCCATCCTTTCCGCGCCCTCCTACGCCGCCGCCCGCTCCGGCGGCGACGTGGACGCCGACCCGGTGCCGGCCCACGCGTCCGCCGACGGCGACGCCGCGCCCCTGGTGCTGCCCCGCCGGCGCCGCGGCCGCACGCTCGCCGCGGCGGAGCGCCGGGCGGGCGCCGGCAGCCGTGCCGCGGAGTCCCGGCCCGCCCCCACGGCCGAGGAGACCCGGGCCCGCACCGCCCGCTTCAGCAGCTTCCGCCAGGCCGTGCGCACCCCCACCCCGGACGACACGGCCGACCCGGACGCGGGCGCCGTCCCGGCCCGCGAGACCACCCCCGACCCCGAGACCTCACCTCAGCCCACCCCCGTGACTTCGGAAGGCGACACCACCTCATGACCGGCACGACCACCGCGGACGAGAAGCTCACCTGGCTCATCGAGGGCCTGTTGGAGCGCACGCCGGGCGCGCGGCACGCGCTCGTGCTGTCCCGTGACGGCCTGAAACTGTGCCGCACGACCGAGCTCTCCACCGACCAGGCCGACCAGCTCGCCGCCATCGCGGCCGGCATCCAGTCGCTGTCGCACGGCGCGTCCGTCGAGTTCGGCGACGGCACCGGCGGGGTGCGCTCGGCGATGACCGAGTTCTACGGCGGCGTGCTGTTCATCGTGGAGGCCGGCGAGGGCGCGCACCTGGCCGTCGTCACCACGGAGGACGCGGACGCCGGGCTCGTCGGGCACAACATGAGCGAGCTGGTGGAGCAGCTCGGCGAGCACCTGACCGCGCAGCCGCGCACCTCATGAGCCGGCCCGGCAGGGACGACGCGCCCGACCGGCTGTACACCCTCACCGGGGGGCGCAGCCGGTCCGGGCCCGACAACCCCTTCGACCTGGTGACCCTGGTCGTCGCCGAGTGCGACCCGGTGCCCGGCATGCAGTCGGAGCACGCGGCGATCCTGCGCCTCACCGGACGGCCCACGGCGGTCGTGGAGATCGCGGCCGAGCTGAAACTGCCGGTGAGCATCACCCGGATCCTGCTGTCCGACCTCCTCGCGGCGGGCCGGGTCAGCGCCCGTCACCCCCGAAGAGCCGCCGTACCCGACCCCGACATCCTGGAGCAGGTGCTCGTTGGACTCCGCAACCTCTGAGACGCCCACGGCGTCCGAGACGCGCACCCCGCTGGGCGCGTCGGCCGACAACGGCCTGAAGATCGTGGTCGTGGGCGGCTTCGGCGCCGGCAAGACGACGATGGTCCGCTCCGTCAGCGAGATCCGTCCCCTCAACACCGAGGAGACGATGACCCAGGCCGGCGAGGGCGTCGACGACGTGAGCGGGGTGCGCGGCAAGACCGCGACCACCGTCGCCTTCGACTTCGGCCGCATCACGCTGGACGAGCACAACGTGCTGTACCTGTTCGGCGCGCCGGGGCAGGAGCGGTTCTGGTTCCTGTGGGACCGGCTGTTCTCCGGCACGCTGGGCGCGGTGGTGCTGGTGGACACCCGGCGCATCGACGACTCCTGGTACGCCATCGACCGGCTGGAGCGGCACGGCACGCCGTTCATCGTGGCCTGCAACGACTTCGGCGGGCCCACCTTCACCCCGCAGACGATCCGCGAGGCCCTCGACCTGGACCCGCATGTGCCGCTGGTGAACTGCGACGCGCGGTCCCGCGAGTCCAGCAAGATCGTGCTGATCACGCTGGTGGAGCACATCAAGGAGCTGTACGCCGATCAGGCCCGAGCCCCCCGTCAGGAGCTGGTGTGAGTCCCGCCTCCGTCCCCGACGCCGTCCCGTTCAGCGGCCCCCTGCTGCAGGACGACCCGGCCCGCGTCTACCGCGAGCTGCGCCGCGAGCACGGCAGTGTGGTGCCGGTCGTGCTCGACGGCGACGCCCCCGCCTGGCTGGTCCTCGGCTACCGCGAGCTGCACCAGGTCACCGGCGACCCGGTGCTGTTCAGCCGCGACTCCGAGCTGTGGAACCAGTGGGAGAACATCCCCGACGACTGGCCGCTGCTGCCGATGATCGGACGCCGTCAGCCGTCCATCCTCTACACCGTCGGCGAGCGGCACCGGGAGCGGGCCGCGATGCTGGGGAACGCGCTGGAGGCGGTCGGCCCGACCGAACTGCGCGGCCATTCCGAGCGGTTCGCGGACGAGCTGATCGACGCGATCTGCCCGCGCGGGTCCGCCGACGTGATCGGCGAGTTCGCGATGCTGCTGCCGGTGCGGGTGCTGGCCCGGCTGTACGGGTTCCCCGACGACAAGGGTCCCGCGCTGGTCACCGCGCTCAACGACATGATCGACGGGCGGGAGCGGGCGCTCGCAGGCCAGACGCATCTGTTCACGTCGATGACGGAGCTGGTGGCCCAGCGGCGCAAGGAGCCCGCGGAGGACGTCGCCTCCCGGATGCTCGCCGACCCCTCGGGGTTCACCGACGAGGAGATCGTCCAGGACCTGATGGTGATGATGGCGGCCGGGCACCAGCCGACCGCCGACTGGATCGGCAACTCGCTGCACCTGATGCTCACCGACTCCCGGTTCGCGGCCTCGCTGTTCGGCGGCCGCAACAGCGTCGCCGAGGCGATGAACGAGGTGCTGTGGGAGGACACCCCGACGCAGAACGTGGCGGCGCGGTGGGCGTCGCGCGACACGCAGCTCGGCGGACGCCGCATCCGGGCCGGCGACATGGTGCTGCTGGGCCTCCAGGGCGCCAACTCCGACCCGCAGGTGCGCACCGACGGCTCGCTCACCGGCGGCAACGGCGCGCACTTCTCCTTCGGTCACGGCGAGCACCGCTGCCCGTTCCCGGCGCAGGAGATCGCCGAGGTGATCGCCCGGACCGGCATCGAGGTGGTCCTGGACCGGCTGCCGGACATCGACCTGGCCGTGCCGGCCTCCTCCCTGACCCGCCGCCCGTCGCCCTGGCTGCGCGGCCTGTCCGAGCTCCCGGTCACCTTCACACCCACCCCCGCCCTTGGAGGCTCGCTCGCATGACGGCTGGTACGGACCTCACCGCGACCGACACCGAAGAGACCCGCATCCCCCTCGACCCGTTCGTCTCCGACCTGGACGCCGAGAGCGCGGCGCTGCGGGCCGCCGGGCCGCTGGCCGCCGTGACCCTGCCGGGAGGCGTGCCCGTGTGGGCGGTGACCCATCACGCCGAGGCGAAGAGGCTGCTGACCGACCCGCGGCTGGTGAAGGACATCAACGTCTGGGGCGCCTGGCGGCGCGGGGAGATAGCCCCCGACTGGCCGCTGATCGGGCTGGCCAACCCGCCGCGCTCGATGCTCACCGTGGACGGCGCCGACCACCGGCGGCTGCGCACCCTGGTCGCCCAGGCGCTCACCCCCAGACGGGTGGAGCGGATGCGGGACCGGATCACCGAGTTGACGGAGTCGCTGCTGGACCAGGTGGCCGCGCAGCCCGGCGACCGTGTGGACCTGAAGGCGGTGTTCGCCTATCCGCTGCCGATGTTCGTGATCGCCGATCTGATGGGGCTGGCCGAGGAGCGGCTGCCTCGGCTGAAGGAGCTGTTCGAGAAGTTCTTCTCCACGCAGACCCCGCCGGAGGAGGTCGTGGCCACGCTCACCGAGCTGGCCGGGATCATGGCCGAGACGGTGGCGTCGAAGCGGGAGAACCCGGGCGACGACCTGACGTCGGCGCTGATCCAGGCGTCGGAGGACGGCGACCGGCTGACCGACGAGGAGATCGTCGCCACGCTCCAGCTGATGGTGGCGGCCGGGCACGAGACCACGATCTCGCTCATCGTCAACGCGGTGGTCAACCTCTCCACCCACCCGGACCAGCGCGAGCTGGTGCTGTCCGGGAAGGCGGACTGGTCGGCGGTGATCGAGGAGACGCTGCGCTGGTCCACGCCGACCTCGCACGTGCTGATCCGGTTCGCGACCGAGGACGTACCCGTAGGGGACAAGGTGCTGCCCGCCGGGGACGCGCTGATCGTGTCGTACGCGGCGATCGGACGGGACGAGCAGGCGCACGGGCCGACGGCCGGCGTCTTCGACATCACCCGCGAGGACCCCCACCGGCACATCTCCTTCGGGCACGGCCCGCATGTGTGCCCCGGCGCCGCCCTGTCCCGTCTGGAGGCGGGCGTCGCCCTCCCGGCGCTGTACGCGCGCTTCCCGAAGCTGGACCTGGCGGTCCCGGCGGGCGAGCTGCGCAACAAGCCGGTGGTCACCCAGAACGACCTGTACGAGCTGCCCGTGACGCTCGGCGGGTGAGGGACGCGGGTGGCGGACGGCCCTCCCCCCGGTCCGTCCGCCACCCGTACCGGTGATGTGTCTCAGCGGCGCGTCTCAGCGGACGGACGATGTTGCGCCCGTGTTTCCCCCAGCCGCTAGGCTCCGGTCGTGGCTGAGATCCGGATTCCTGCTGACATCAAGCCCGCCGACGGTCGTTTCGGTGCGGGTCCCTCCAAGGTGCGGACGGAAGCGCTGGACGCGCTGGCCGCGACCGGCACGTCCCTGCTGGGCACCTCCCACCGCCAGGCCCCGGTGAAGAACCTGGTCGGCCAGGTGCGTGAGGGCGTCCGCGAGCTGTTCCAGCTCCCCGACGGCTACGAGGTGATCCTCGGCAACGGCGGATCCACCGCGTTCTGGGACATCGCGACCCACGGCCTGATCGAGAACAAGTCGCAGCACCTCAGCTTCGGCGAGTTCAGCTCCAAGTTCGCCAAGGCGGCCAAGCTCGCCCCGTGGCTGGCCGACCCGGACGTCATCTCCGCCGACCCGGGCACGCACCCGGAGGCGGTCGCCGAGGCGGGCGTGGACGTGTACGCCCTCACCCACAACGAGACCTCCACCGGCGTCGCCATGCCGATCAAGCGCGTGGCGGGCGCCGACGAGGGCGCGCTGGTCCTGGTGGACGCCACCTCAGGCGCGGGCGGCCTGCCGGTCGACATCGCCGAGACGGACGTCTACTACTTCGCCCCGCAGAAGTCCTTCGCCTCCGACGGCGGCCTGTGGATCGGCGTGTTCTCCCCGGCCGCGATCGAGCGCGCCGAGCGGATCCACGCGAGCGGCCGGCACGTCCCGGAGTTCTTCTCGCTGCCGACGGCGATCGACAACTCCCGCAAGAACCAGACGTACAACACCCCGGCGCTCGCCACCCTGTTCCTGCTCAACCAGCAGCTGGAGTGGATCAACGGCCAGGGCGGCCTGGACTGGGCGGTCCGCCGCACCGCGACCTCCGCGCGCACGCTGTACGGCTGGGCCGAGGACATCAAGTACGCCAGCCCGTTCGTCACCGACCCGGCGAAGCGCTCGGCCGTCATCGGCACGATCGACTTCACCGACGAGGTGGACGCGGCCGCCGTCGCCAAGGTGCTGCGCGCCAACGGCATCGTCGACACCGAGCCGTACCGCAAGCTCGGCCGCAACCAGCTCCGCATCGCGATGTTCCCGGCGATCGACCCGGCGGACGTCGAGGCCCTGACGAAGTGCGTCGACTACGTCATCGAGCAGCTGTAGTCCCACCTGCCTACGACACGGAGAGGGCGCCCGGCGGATCCCGCCGGGCGCCCTCTCCGTCTCACCGGCTCAGCCGCCGGAACCTCCGTACCGCGAGCGGCAGGAAGACCGCCGTCAGGATCACCGGCCACACCCCCGCCATCAGCAGCGCGTGCCGTTCCACCCAGGAGTCGCCGCCGCCGACCGGGGTGCCGAAGAGTTCACGGGTCGCCGCGGCCGTGGAGGAGATCGGGTTCCAGGCGGCCACCCGGCCGAGCCAGTCGGGCATGAGCTGGGGGGCGACGAAGATGCTGGAGATCATCGTCAGCGGGAAGGCCACCGCGAACAGACCGCCCGCCGCCTCCGGGTTGGGCACCAGCAGACCCAGCCAGACCCCGAGCCAGATCAGCGCGAACCGCAGCCACAGCAGCAGCCCGAACGCGGCGACGAACTCCCAGCCGCCGTCCGGGCGCCAGCCCATGACCAGGGCCGTCAGCATCAGGATGGCCAGCTCCGCGCAGGCGACGATCAGGTCGGTCACCCCGCGCCCGGCCACCACCGCCGAGGACGCCATCGGCATCGAGCGGAAGCGGTCGATGACGCCCTTGGTGGAGTCGTACACCACCACCGTCGCGGTGTTGATGAAGCCGAACGCCATGGTCATCACGAACATGCCCGGCATCAGGAAGTCCTGGTAGTCCCCGCCGCCCGGCACCCGCATCGCGCTGCCGAACACATAGCCGTACAGCAGGACGGAGAGGATGGGGAACCCCAGCTGCCAGGCGATGTTGACGGGCTGGCGCTGGTAGTGGGTCAGGCCGCGGCGGACCACGTTCCAGCAGTCCGCGAGCGCCCAGTACACCCGGCCGCGCCCGGCCGGTCCGGTCAGGTCGAACGCGCTCATGCCGCCGCCTCCTTCTCCGTGCGGTGTCCGGTCAGGCGCAGGAACACGTCGTCGAGGCTGGGCCTGCGCAGCCCGATGTCCTCGACCCGGACGCCCTCGTCCTGGAGGGTGCGGGCGACGTCCGTCAGCGCGCCCACCCGGTCGGTGACGGGCGCGTGCACCCGCAACTCGGTCTCGTCCGCCTCGGGTTCACCGTCGGAGACCCGGGCGACCACCTTCACCACGCGCGGGATGTCGGACCGTTCGGCCACGACGACCTCGACGCGGTCGCCGCCGACGCGGTTCTTCAGCCCGTCCGGGGTGTCGTCGGCGATGGACCGGCCCCGGTCGATGACGGTGATCCGGGAGGCCAGCCGGTCGGCCTCCTCCAGGTACTGCGTGGTCAGCAGCACGGTCGTGCCGCCCGCCACCAACGCCCGTACCGAGTCCCAGACTTCACCGCGGCTGCGCGGATCGAGCCCCGTCGTGGGCTCGTCCAGGAACAGCACGGCCGGCGTGAGGATCATCGACGCCGCCAGGTCCAGCCGGCGCCGCATGCCGCCGCTGTAGTCGCCGACGCCCTTGTCGGCGGCGTCGGTCAGGTCGAACTGCTCCAGCAGTTCCGATGCCCGCCCCTTGGCGCGCCGCCCGCCGAGGTGGAACAGCCTGCCGAACATCTCCAGGTTCTGCCGCCCGGTGAGCACCTCGTCCACCGCCGCGTACTGCCCGGTGAGCCCGATCCGCGCCCGCACCTCGCGGGCCTGGCGCGCCACGTCCAGCCCGGCCACGGTCGCCCGCCCGCCGTCGAGCCGGATCAGCGTCGACAGGATCCGCACGGCGGTGGTCTTGCCCGCGCCGTTCGGTCCCAGCAGTCCGTGCACCGTGCCCGCCCGCACGGTGAGGTCGAAGCCGTCCAGGGCGCGCTTCTCGCCGTAGCGCTTCTGAAGCCCCTCGGCCAGCACCGCGTACCCGTCGTCGTTCATGGGTCCCCCTTCCAGAAACCGAGTACACCGTACCCGATTGTGCGTACGTCGTACCCAGTTTTTGCGCGCGGATCTAGACTGCCTCCATGAGCAGCGGCGGAAGCGGTACGGAGACCAGCGGCAGCGGCGACATCGCCCGCACCCTCGACCTGCTCTGGGGCACCGGACAGCGGCCCAGCCGCGGCCCGAAGCCGGGGCTGACCCTGGAACGGATCGTGGAGGCGGCGATCGAGGTCGCCGACCGGGACGGCATCGGCGCGCTGTCGATGCGCCGGATCGCCACGGAGCTGGGCACCGGCACGATGTCCCTGTACCGCTACGTCCCCGGCAAGGCCGAGCTGCTCGACCTGATGCTGGACCGGGTGCAGCGCCCCTCGGAGAACCCCGCGGACCCCGGCGACGGCGGCTGGCGCCCGGCCCTGGAGGCACTGGCCCGGGCCACCCTGGCCCTCTACCGGCGCCACCCCTGGCTGCTGGAGGTCAACCAGTCCCGCCCGATCCTCGGCCCGAGCGCCCTGGACGGCATGGAGAAGGTGTTCTCCCGGATCAAGCCGATGCGCCTGTCCGACCCCGAACTGCTGTCGGTGATCGTCATGATCGACGGGTACGTGGCCGGGGCCGCCCGGACACAGCTGTACCAGGAGCAGGCCGAGCACAGCTCGGGGCTGACGGACGCGGAGTTCTGGGAGGCCCAGCGGCCCGCCCTGGAGAAGGCGATGAGCAGCGGGCGCTATCCCGTCATGGCCGGGCTCTCCGAGGACACCTTCGACGCCGGCTTCGACCACTTCGAGTTCGGGCTCCAGCGCATCCTGGACGGCCTGGAGGTTCACGTCGCCCGGCGCGCGGCCGAAGAGGGGCGCTGACGCCCGCGGTTCAGCCCCTGCGCCGGCGCCTGCCCAGCCCGAACAGGGCCGCGACCACCACGGCGACCACGACGGCTCCCCCGACCTTCACGGAGGCGCCGTTCCCGTCGCCGGAGGCGCTGCCGCCGCCGTCCGCGCGGGAGCCGGTACCGCCGCTGGACCCGCCCTCGTCCGCGCCGGGCGCCGGGCGGCTCACCACCCCGCTCTGCTCCCCCTCGCTGCCGAACAGCAGCCGGGAGCCGTCGGCGGAGTAGGTCACCGACTCGCCCTGCCCCTGGAGCGGCACGCTCAGCCGCCCCTCGCGCTCCAGCTTCCCGCCGTTCCACGCGTAGTGGATGCCGCCGAAGTAACCGCGCACCGCGAGGTGTTGCCCGTCCGGGGAGAGCGCGGCGTCGGTCGTCCACAGCTCGACCGGGGCGACCGGCCTGAACACGTTGTCGCCGGACGGCGAGAGCTTTTCCGGGCCCTCGTAGAGGTGCCCTCCGTCCTCGTGCTTGTCGATGAGGTACACCCGCCCGGTCTTCGGGTGGACGACCATCGCCTCGGCGTCGCGCGGGCCGTCGGCGTACTTCACGACGTACTGGGTGGCCCGCACGGTCGCGTCCTGGAGCCGCTCCGGCTCGGGGAGTTCGTAGATCCACACGTACGGCCAGGTGCCGCCCAGGTTGTCGCCGACGTCGGCGACGAAGAGGCGGTCGCCGGGGCCGACGGAGATCGCCTCGACGTCCCGGGGCGTGCCGATGCCGGTGAGGGTGAGACGGGCGACCGTGTCGCCGGTGCTGCCGTCGACGGCGTAGAGGTGGGGGCCGTCGTCGCTGTCGTTGTGGGTCCAGTAGACGCCGGGGTGCTGCCGGGAGGCGGCGAGCCCGCTGGACTCGGTGACGCGCGGGTCGTTGATGGTGAACCCCTCGTCCCCGCCGTCGTTGTCGGCGGCGGAGGCGGGCACGGCGAGCGCGGCCGTCAGCAGGGTCGCGGCGAGCAGAACGAAGGGTCGGCGCATGAGCCAAGACTGCCATCAGCGCGGACCGCCGGGTGCGGGTGTCCGGGCTCACATCGCGGTGAACGCGCTGATCCACCATGATGATCGGGTGCTCAGGTTCATGCCCGTAGGTGACTCGATGACGATCGGGAGCGCGGGTGAACACACCTGGCGCTACCGCCTGTGGCAGCACCTGTGCACCGCGTACGGCGGCCCCTTCACGCTGGTCGGCCCGCGCGAGACGCTCCACGACCCGTCCACGGACGCCCCCACCTCGTACGCGTACGCCGACCCGGAGTTCCCCCGGGCCCATCTGGCCGGCTGGGGCGAGGGCTGGTGCCACATGGCCCCGCTGATCGGCGACGCCGTGCGGTCCTGCCGCGCGGACGTGCTGCTGGTGTCGCTGGGCCTGATCGACCTGGGCTTCTACACCAACGCCGAGCAGACCGCGGACAACGTGCGCGCGTTCGTCGCCGAGGCGCGGGCCGCGAGGCCTCGCATCCGCACGGCCGTCCTGCCGGTGATCCGCAACATCCGCGTGGAGGCCGACCCGACCTTCGCCGACCAGGTCGCCCACTTCAACGAACTCCTGGCGAAGACGGCCGCCGACCTGGACGACCCGGCCTCCCCCCTCCTCCTGGTCCCGCCCCCACCGTCGTACGACTTCCACACGGACACCTACGACGGCACGCACCCCAACGAAACAGGCGAACACAAGATTGCGGCGGCGTTCGCGGAGGCGCTGTGGCGGGAGTGGGACCTGGGCGGGCCGTACGAGGAGGCGTAGGGATCGGGGACGTGGCATATGCGCCCAGCCTCGTGTCCTGCTCACCGTGCGTATCGTTGTACCGCGCGGCCGCTCTCGTCCGTGGGCGGCCGGGGAGGAGCGCCACGATGACCGTCCTTGAAGACAGGATCGCCATGGCCGACGTCGACACGCAGCGCTTGGACGAGTGGTTCGAGCGGCTGGAGCGGATGCCCGTCCCCGAAGGATTCAGGGTCGAGATCGTCGGGGGCAGCGTCTTCATGACACCGCAGCGGGACACGCATTGGGCCATCATCCGTCGCATCGTGCGGGCCGTCGAGGACAGGTTCGGGATGGACGTGAAGGTGTTCTCGGACGTCCGCATCGACTTCCCGGGCCACGAGAACGGTCTCTGCCCCGACGTGGCCGTGCTCCGGGATTCCGCCGAGAAGGACGAAGGAGGCCACTGGCGCTACGAGGACGTCCAGTTCGTCTTCGAGGTCATCTCCGAGGGCACCGCCGCCAACGACTACGGCCCGAAGAAGGCCGCCTACGCGACCGCCGAACTCCCTCTCTACGTCATCGTCGACCCCTACCAGGGCCGCTGCTTCGTCTACACCGACCCGAAGAACGGCGACTACGTCACGCGGACGCGGGTGGACTTCGGCGACGACATCGATCTGACGGGCACCGCGGCCGACCTGACCGTGAGCACCAGCGCCTTCCCCCGCGACTGAGCCTCCTCCCCTTGCATCGAGCGCACTCCAACACGTTGGCTGGACGTCCATGAGGTACACGCAGCTCGGACGCACAGGACTCAAGGTCAGCCGGCTCGTCCTCGGGACGATGAACTTCGGCCCGCAGACGGACGAGGCCGACAGCCACGCCATCATGGACGCCGCTCTGGACGCGGGTCTGAACTTCTTCGACACCGCCAACGTCTACGGCTGGGGTGAGAACAAGGGCCGTACCGAGAAGATCATCGGCAGCTGGTTCGCCCAGGGCGGCGGCCGCCGCGACAAGGTCGTCCTCGCGACGAAGGTGTACGGCAACATGGGCCCGGACGGCGAGGCGTGGCCCAACCACGACAAGCTGTCCGCGGTGAACATCCGGCGCGCGGTGGACGCCTCGCTGAAGCGGCTGGGGACCGACTACATCGATCTCTACCAGTTCCACCACGTCGACCGGGCCACCCCGTTCGAGGAGATCTGGCAGGCGATCGACGTCCTGGTCCAGCAGGGCAAGATCCTCTACGCCGGCTCGTCGAACTTCCCCGGCTACAAGATCGCCCAGGCCAACGAGATCGCCGCCCGGCGCGGCGGGACCATCGGCCTGGTCAGCGAGCAGTGCCTGTACAACCTCGCCGAGCGGCGCGCCGAGATGGAGGTGATCCCGGCCGCGCAGGACTACGGGCTCGGGGTCATCCCCTGGTCGCCGCTGCACGGCGGTCTGCTGGGCGGGGTCATCAAGAAGGAGGCCGAGGGCGGCCGCCGCGCCTCCGGGCGGGCCGCGGACACCCTGGCCGACCCGGTGGCGCGCAAGCAGATCCAGGCGTACGAGGACCTGCTGGAGAAGCACGGCCTGGAGCCGGGCGAGACGGCGCTGGCCTGGCTGCTCACCCGTCCCGGGGTGACCGGCCCGATCGTCGGCCCGCGCACGCGCGAGCAGCTCGACTCGGCGCTGCGCGCGCTGGAGCTGGAGCTGAGCGAGGAGCTGCTGGCCGCGCTGGACGAGATCTTCCCGGGCCCGGGTCCGTCCCCGGAGGCCTTCGCCTGGTGACGGCGGACAACAGGCCGTGACGGCCCGGCGGCGGCGCTACTTCCCGAGCGCCGCCGCCAGGGCCACCACGACGAACATCAGCACGAGCGCACCGGCCATGATCCGGTTCCGGGTCTTCGGGTCCACGCCGTCGAGCCTAACCGGCCGCGCCGAGCGGCCGGCGGGCGACCGCCTCGTAACGGGGCTGCTCGCCCGGAACGCCCGACGTGGGCAGGTGGCTGCGCACCAGCACCAGCTCCTCCACGGTCCAGGTGCGGCTGCGGAAGTCCTGCAGCGCCGCCAGGTACGGCCGTGCGTCGACGGCGTCCCGGCTGCGCGCCACGGTCAGGTGGGGCTTGTAGCGGCGGTGCTCGTCCATCTCGACGCCCGCCTTGCGCCCGGCCGCCTCGGACCGCTCGGCCAGCAGCCGCATGGTCCGCAGGTCGCCCGACGCCCCCGCCCACAGCGCGCGTCCCCGGCCGAACTGGCCGCCGCCGGAGAGCGCCAGCGGGAACGGCTCGGTCCGCGCGGCGGCCCGTCCCAGCCGCGCGGTCAGCTCGGGCACGGTGGGCTCGTCCACCTCGCCGTAGAACGCGAGCGTGAAGTGCCACCCGGCCCGCTCGGTCCACCGCATCCCGTCGGCCCCGTCCAGTGTCCGCAGCTCACCCACCTCGGCGGCCAGCGCCCTGATCACGTCCTCGGGCGGCAGCACGGCGGCGAAGAGTCTCATGCCTCCAGTCTCCCGCGCGCCCTCGTCACCGTGCGTATCGTTGTACCGCGCGGCTGTACGCATCGAGCGTCGGCCGGGGAGGAGCGCCACGATGACCGTCGTCGACGTCCGTCGGACTGGTGCTCAGGACCGACGAGTTCCCGAGGGACTGACGAGCGGCCGGCCCCGCCCGGCGGCTCACGCCGCCGGGGCCAGGGCCTTCGGGTGGTCGCGGGGGACGAAGCGGACGACCGGGTGGCCGCGGTGCCAGCCGACCGCGAGGCGCAGGCCGCCGGCGCGGGCCAGGATCAGGCCGATGACGGCCGCCGCGGTCATCGCGATCGCCCCGCCGGCCGCGAAGCCGACGCGGGCGCCGTAGGTGTCGGTGACCCAGCCGACGATGGGCGCGCCGACGGGGGCGCCGCCGAGGAACACCATCATGTAGAGGGCCATGACGCGGCCCCGCACCGACGGGTCGGTGGACATCTGCAGGCTGGTGTTGGTGGTGACGTTGACCGTCATCGACACCAGGCCCAGCGGCACCATGATCAGGGCGAACATCCACAGCTCGGGTGACGCGGCGGCGAGGATCTCCAGCGCGCCGAAGGCCACCGCGGCCGTGATCAGCAGCCGCAGCCGGGCGGTGCCGCGCCGGGCGGCGAGCAGGGCGCCGGAGACGGAGCCGACCGCCATCAGCGTGTTGAACAGGCTGTAGACGCCCGCGTCCCCGTGGAACACGTCGTCGGCGAAGGCCGACAGGTAGACCGGGAAGTTGAAGGCGAACGTGCCCATGAAGCCGACCAGCACGATGGGCCAGAGCAGGTCGGGCCGTCCGGCCACGTAGCGCAGGCCCTCGCGGAGCTGTCCCTTGCCGCGCGGGGCGCGCTCCACGGGGTGCAGCTCGCGGGTGCGCATCAGCATCAGGCCGGTCAGCGGCGCGACGAAGGACAGGCCGTTCAGCAGGAACGCCCATCCGGTGCCGACGCCGGTGATCAGCAGGCCCGCGACGGCGGGGCCGACCAGCCGGGCGGACTGGAAGTTCGCGGAGTTCAGGCTGACCGCGTTCTGCAGCTGTCCGGGGCCGACCAGCTCGGACACGAAGGACTGGCGGGCGGGGTTGTCGACGACGGTCGCGAGGCCGAGGGCGAGGGCGGCGACGTAGATGTGCCAGACCTGGACGAGGCCGGTCAGGGTGAGGACGGCGAGCGCGATCGACGTGAGGGCCATCGCGGACTGGGTGACCATCAGGGTGGGCCGCTTGCGCAGCCGGTCGACGAGGACTCCTCCGTAGAGGCCGAACAGCAGCATCGGCAGGAACTGCAGCGCCGTGGTGATGCCGACGGCGGCCGAGGAGCCGGTGAGGCTGAGCACCAGCCAGTCCTGGGCGATGCGCTGCATCCAGGTGCCGATGTTGGAGACGACCTGGCCGAGGAAGAACAGGCGGTAGTTCCTGATCCTCAGCGAGGAGAACATGGAGTTCTTGCGGGCGGGGGCGTCGAGGGCGGTCTTGGTGTCGTAGGGGTCAGGTGCGGGGGCGGAAGCTGCTCCGGATCCCGTACTCAAAGGTTCGCCTCCTGTGGCTGCCGGGGGTGGTTCAGATGTGCGCCAGTTTCTCCAGCACGGGGGCGGCGGCGCGCAGGGTCGCCCACTCGTCCTCGTCGAGCTCCTCGACCAGCGTGGCGAGGAACGCGTTGCGCTTGCGCCGGCTCTCCTCGAGCATCGCCTCGGCCCGCTCGGTCTGCGTGACGACCTTCTGGCGCCGGTCGTCGGGGTGCGGCTCGAGCCTGACCAGGCCCTTGGCCTCCAGCAGCGCCACGATGCGGGTCATCGACGGCGGCTGGACGTGTTCCTTGCGGGCGAGCTCGCCCGGGGTGGCGCTGCCGCAGCGGGCCAGGGTGCCGAGCACCGACATCTCGGTGGGGCTGAGCGACTCGTCGACCCGCTGGTGCTTGAGCCGACGGGACAGCCGCATCACGGCGGAGCGAAGGGCGTTCACGGCGGCGGCGTCGTCGCCATGGCTGAGGTCCGGCATGTTCTTTAGCGTAACTCATTACTCTCGCTAAAGACCACTCGGTACGCGGCGCCCGCCCGTGAGTCGCGCCACTCCCGCCCCAGAGGTCTCCCCGCGGGAGCCGAGATCACCCATATGAGTGATCGATGCGCGAAATGCCACGCGCCGCGCCGGGAGGTGCGGCGACTCTCGTGGGCATGGGGACCGACGTGCTCAGCCTGCGGATAGACCACGAACTGCTCGAACGGCTCCGCGACCATGCCGCCAAACGCGGCATGAGCGTCCAGGACTATGTCGTCCGGACGCTCATGCGCGATGACTTCGACCAGCGGTTCCGCACCGCCGTCGAGGAGACGGAGAAGTTCTACGGGGTCACCTGATCCCGCACTCCGTCATCGGGGATCAGGTCAGACCCAGCGCCGGCATCAGGTAGTAGAAGCCGAAGACCGCCGCCACCACGTACATCGCCGTCGGGACCTCCCGGCCGCGGCCCGCCGCGAGGCGCAGCGCCACGAAGGTGAGGAAGCCCATCCCGATGCCGTTGGTGATCGAGTAGGTGAAGGGCATCATCACCATCGTCACGAAGGCGGGGATGGCGATGGTGTGGTCCGCCCAGTCGATCTCCTTGATCCCGTTGGCCAGGATCAGGAAGCCCACCGCGAGCAGCGCCGGGGTGGCCGCCTGGGACGGGACCATGGTGGCGACCGGCGTGAGGAACAGCGCCGCGGCGAACAGGCCGCCGGTGACGACGTTGGCGAAGCCGGTGCGCGCGCCCTCGCCGACACCGGCGGTGGACTCCACGAACGCGGTGGTGGCGGAGGCGGAGCTGGCCCCGCCCGCGGCGACCGCGACGCCGTCGATGAACAGCACCTTGTTGATGCCGGGCATCTGGCCCTCGCCGTCGGTGAGCTTGGCCTCGTCGGAGACGCCCATGATCGTGCCCATCGCGTCGAAGAAGCACGACAGCAGCACGGTGAAGACGAACAGCACGCCGGTCAGCACGCCGACCTCGGAGAATCCGCCGAACAGGCTGACCTGGCCGATCAGTCCGAAGTCGGGGGTGGCGACCGGGTTGCCGGGCCACTCGGGCGAGGTCAGCCCCCAGGAGGGCACGTCGGCGACGGCGTTGATCAGGACGGCGACGACGGTCATCACGACGATCGAGATGAGGATCGCGCCGGGCACCTTGCGCACGATCAGCGCCAGCGTGAGCAGCGCGCCGAGCACGAAGACCAGCACCGGCCAGCCGTTGAGGTGGCCGTCGGCGCCGAGCTGGAGCGGGACGGTGGTCTGGGCGGCGTCCGGGATGCGGGAGACGAAGCCGGAGTCGACCAGGCCGATCAGCATGATGAACAGGCCGATGCCGATGGCGATGGCCTTGCGCAGGCTGTAGGGCACGGCGTTCATCACACGTTCGCGCAGGCCGGTGGCGACCAGGAGCATCACCACGAAACCGGCCAGCACCACCATGCCCATGGCGTCCGGCCAGGACATGCGGGGCGCGAGCTGGAGGGCGACCACCGAGTTCACGCCGAGGCCGGCGGCCAGGGCGATCGGGACGTTGCCTATGACGCCCATGAGCAGCGTGGTGAACGCGGCGGTCAGGGCGGTCGCGGTGACCAGCTGGCCGTTGTCCAGCTGGTTGCCGTACATGTCCTTCGCGCTGCCCAGGATGATCGGGTTCAGCACGATGATGTAGGCCATCGCGAAGAAGGTGGCGAAACCGCCCCGGATCTCGCGGGGCAGGGTGCTGCCGCGCTCGGTGATCCGGAAGTAGCGGTCGAGGGCGCCGGACGCGGCACCGGACCCCGGCTGCTCGGGGGTGGGCGCCTTGGCGGGGGCCGACGTGGACATGTGCAGGGACCTCATCACCGGCGGGCTCCCCCCGGAGCCGAGCCTTTGGTGTTTTCTACGAATAAAAGTGGTCAGGAGCAAACGGATTCAGTATGAACATATAACGTCGTCGACACCATCTCCGCGCGTAGACCGCTCGCGGCCGGTGTGATCCCCGCTCCATCGCCGGGGCCGTCCGGTGCGGGGCGCCGCGCCCTCGGCGCTCCTCGTAAGCTGTCCGCATGGCGAAGTGGACCCCCAAGCACGAGGCGCCGGAGCCCCTGGAGGGCCCCGTGGTCGCCACCATCACCGGCGGCACGATCGTCTGGTTCGTCCTCTTCCTGGTGCAGCTGCCGTTCTACGGCTGGTTCGACGAGCACGGGCACACCTGGTGGGTGTGGACCTGCCTGGCCGGCGGCGGCCTCGGCCTCATCGGCATCTGGTACGTCCGCAGGCGCGACGCCTCGATCAAGCGGGCGCGGGCCGAGGAGGCCGACGCGGAGGCGGGCCGTGCCTCGACGGCGCACACCGACTGAATCACGCCAACCCGATTCCGTGAGTAGAGAGTTGACGGGACTCCGCCCGCGGTAGGACCCCGGTACGACGGCCGTCCTTCCCTGGTCGGATCTTCCCCGCTCCGGTGGGTGCGGCGCAGGATCCGCACGTACTGTCGAATGCATGACGCATCTCGACGCGGGCGACCGGACCGATGCCGTCCGGCCCGCCACGGCCACGTCGCCGGTGACCGGTCTGACCGCGGCGGAAGTGGCCGAGCGGGTGGCGCGCGGACAGGTCAACGACGTACCCGCGCGCAGCAGCCGGTCGGTCGCGGAGATCGTCCGCGCGAACGTCTTCACCCGGTTCAACGCGATCATCGGCGTGCTCTGGGTGATCATGCTGATCGTCGCGCCGGTCCAGGACAGCCTGTTCGGCTATGTGATCCTCGCCAACACCGGCATCGGGATCATCCAGGAGTGGCGGGCGAAGAAGACGCTGGACTCCCTCGCGCTGATCGGCGAGGTGCGGCCGACGGTGCGCCGCGACGGGGTGGCCGCCGAGATCGGCACCTCCGAGATCGTGCTGGACGACCTCATCGAGATCGGGCCGGGGGACAAGGTCGTCGTCGACGGGGCGGTCGTCGAGGCGGACGGTCTGGAGATCGACGAGTCGCTGCTCACCGGTGAGGCCGACCCGGTGGTGAAACAGCCCGGCGACCAGGTCATGTCCGGCAGCTTCGTCGTCGCGGGCGGCGGCTCCTTCCAGGCGACCCGGGTGGGCCGCGAGGCCTACGCGGCGCAGCTCGCCGAGGAGGCGTCCCGCTTCACCCTGGTCCACTCCGAGCTGCGCAGCGGCATCTCCACCATCCTCAAGTACGTCACGTGGATGATGGTGCCGACCGCGATCGGCCTGGTCATCAGCCAGCTCGTGGTCAAGGACAACGAGCTGAAGAACTCCATCGCCCGCACGGTCGGCGGGATCGTGCCGATGGTGCCCGAGGGGCTGGTGCTGCTCACCTCCGTCGCCTTCGCGATCGGGGTGATCCGGCTGGGCCGCAAGCAGTGCCTGGTGCAGGAGCTGCCCGCGATCGAGGGCCTGGCCCGTGTGGACACGGTGTGCCTGGACAAGACCGGCACGCTCACCGAGGGCGGCATGGACGTCACCGAGCTGCGGGTGCTGGGCGACGCCGACGAGCCGTACGTACGGAAGGTGCTGGGCGAGCTGGGCTCGGCGGACCCGCGGCCGAACGCGTCGTTGCGGGCGATCATCGAGGCGTACCCGGACGCCACCGACTGGCGGCTCACCGACACGCTGCCCTTCTCCTCGGCCCGCAAGTACAGCGGCGCGACCCTCGACGAGGGCGACGGGCGGCCGGTCACCTGGCTGCTGGGCGCCCCGGACGTGCTCCTCGCGCACGACGACCCGGCGCTGGCCGAGACCGAGCGGATGAACCACGAGGGCCTGCGGGTGCTGCTGCTCGCCCGCGCCCGCGACGGCGTGACCGCCGACGACCTGGCCGGCCCGGCCGCCGTGGACGGCGTACGGGCGGTGGCGCTGGTGGTGCTGGAGCAGCGGCTGCGGCCCGACGCCGCCGACACCCTGCGCTACTTCGAGGAGCAGGACGTCCGCGCGAAGGTGATCTCCGGCGACAACGCGGTGTCGGTCGGGGCGGTCGCCGGCAAGCTCGGCCTGTCCGGCACGACGGTGGACGCGCGCCGGCTGCCCGCCGAACCGCATGCCATGGCCGACGAGCTGGAGGCCGGCACGGTCTTCGGTCGGGTCACGCCCCAGCAGAAGCGGACCATGGTGGGCGCGCTCCAGTCGAAGGGCCACACGGTCGCGATGACCGGCGACGGCGTGAACGACGTGCTGGCGCTGAAGGACGCGGACATCGGCGTGGCGATGGGCTCCGGCTCGGAGGCCACCCGGGCGGTCGCGCAGATCGTGCTGCTGAACAACAGCTTCGCCACGCTGCCGTCGGTGGTGGCCGAGGGCCGGCGGGTGATCGGCAACATCACACGGGTCGCCACGCTGTTCCTGGTGAAGACGGTGTACTCGGTGCTGCTGGCGGTGCTGGTGGTGGCGACGCAGGTGGAGTACCCGTTCCTGCCGCGCCATCTGACCCTGCTGTCCACGCTGACCATCGGCGTCCCCGCCTTCTTCCTCGCCCTCGCCCCCAACAAGGAGCGGGCGAGGCCGAACTTCGTGAAGCGGGTCATGCGGTACGCGATCCCGGGCGGGGTGCTGGCGGCGCTGGCCACCTTCGCCACGTATCTCCTGGCCCGCAGCCACTACAGCGGCACGGGCGCGCTGGGCGCGGAGACGAGCGCGGCGACGCTGACGCTGTTCCTGATCTCCCTCTGGGTCCTGGCGATCATCGCCCGGCCCTACACCTGGTGGCGGATCGCCCTGGTGGCGGCGATGGCCGGCGCGTTCCTGCTGGTCCTGGCGGTCCCCTGGCTCCAGGACTTCTTCGCCCTGCGCCTGGTCGGCATGACGATGCCCTGGCTCGCGGTCGGCATCGCGGCGGTCACGGCGGCGGTCCTGGAGTTCCTCTGGCGCTGGGTGGACCGCAGATTCCCCGTCTGAACGGGTCGCGCGGGCGTTATGCCCGGTATGTGGGTGACCATGGGAGTCTGCCGCCGCAGGTGATCGGAGACGGACGACCTCATGAAGCTGCTGTCCCGGAAGAAGTCCGCGGACTCCCAGTCCCGGTCGAGCAGGGGTGAGCTCGCGGCTCAGCTGGCCGCGCCCGTGCGCACCTTCCTGGCGACCGAGGCGGGCAGCTCCGGGCTGCTGCTGCTCGCGGTGGCGTTCGCCCTGATCTGGGCCAACTCCCCCTGGTCGGAGTCGTACTTCTCGCTGTGGCACACCGAGGCGTCCGTCGCGGTGGGCGACGCGGAACTGGCGATGGACCTGGGGCACTGGGTCAACGACGGGCTGATGGCGCTGTTCTTCTTCGTCATCGGCCTGGAGGTCCGCTACGAGCTGTCCGTCGGCTCGCTGAACGACCGCCGCCGCATCATGATCCCAGGCCTCGCCGGGATCGGCGGCATGGTCGTGCCGGTCCTGTTCTACCTCTTGATCGCGCCCGGTTCGGAGGCCGCGGGCGGCTGGGGCATCGTCATCGGCACCGACACGGCGTTCCTGCTGGGCGCGCTCGCCGTGGTGGGCCCCCGTTTCGTCACCCAGCTGCGGATCTTCCTGCTGGCCATCACCGTCATCGACGACATCGTCGCGGTCACCGTGATCGGTGTCGTCTACTCCGGGGCGATCCAGGTGCCGGAGCTGATCGCCGCCCTGGTGCTCGGCGCGGTCCTGTCGTCGCTGTCCCGCTTCGACGTCTGGCGGGCCGTGCCGTATGTGCTGATCGTGCTGGTGATGTGGTACCTGACCCTGAACGCCGGGCTGCACGCGTCCATCGCCGGCATGCTCGGCGGCCTGCTCATCCCCGCACGCGAGCCGTCCCGCGAGGGCGTCGAGCAGGCGACACGGCTGTTCCGGGCCTTCCGCCAGTCGCCCCGCGCGGACGTGGGCAAGACCGCGCGCAAGGGCCTCCAGAAAGCCGTCTCGGTCAACGAACGCCTCCAGATGTATCTGCACCCCTGGTCCAGCTATGTCGTCGTCCCGGTGTTCGCGCTGGCCAACGCGGGCGTCGACCTGCGCGACGGCGTCCTCACCGACGCGCTGGGCTCCGCCCTCACCTGGGCCGTGGTCGTCGGTCTCGTCGGCGGCAAGCTCCTCGGCATCTGGGGCGGCGCGCGGTTCGGCACCCGGTTCGGCCTGGGCGAGCTGCCCGGCGGGGTGGGTCAGGGCCATGTGCTGGGCGGCGCGGCCCTGTCCGGCATCGGGTTCACCGTGTCCCTGCTGATCGCGGGACTCGCCTTCGAGGACGAGCCGGAACTGCTCGCCCGGGCGACCGTCGGCGTGCTGCTCGCGGCGGTGATCGCCACCCTGACGGGCTGGCTGGTGTTCCGGCTCTCCACCGTCTTCGGCGGCAGGACGGACGCGGACCTGCCCCGCTACCTGGACCGGCTGGTCGACCCGGAGACGGACCACATCCTCGGCCCGGCCGACGCGCCGCTGACCCTGGTGGAGTACGGCGACTTCGAGTGCCCCTTCTGCGCCCGCGCCACCGGCGTCACCAAGGAGCTGCGGAACCGCTTCGGCGACCGGTTCCGCTACGTCTTCCGGCACCTTCCGCTGCCCGACGTCCACCCGCACGCCGAGCTGGCCGCGCGGGCGGCGGTCGCCGCGGACGCCCAGGGCCGCTTCTGGGACATGCACGACCTGCTCTACCGGCACCAGGACGAGATGGAGTACGAGGACACCGTCGTCTACGCCATCGACCTCGGCCTCGACATGGAGAAGTTCCTCCAGGACCTCGACTCCGACTGGGCGGCCGAACGGGTCCGCCGGGACGCCCGCAGCGCGGAGGCGAGCGGCGTCCAGGGCGCCCCCACGTTCTTCATCGGCAACCGCCGGCACACGGGCCCCTACGACGCGGAGACGCTGGCGCGTGAGCTGGAGCAGCTCGAGTTCGAGGGGTCGGGGGCGACGCCCACGGAGCCGTAGTCCGTCCGGAGGGGCCGATGTCAGCCCCTCCGGCGTTTGAGCAGCGGGGTCCGGGGCGGAGCCCCGGGCGGGTCAGTCGAACCACCGGTCCCGGGCCAGTTCCTCCGTCCGCGACGGATCCTCCAGCAGCGCCGCCACCTCGAAGCGCCGCGGCCACTGCCCCGCCGCCCAGGCGAGGCCCGCGGCGACGCCCTCCAGGGTGGCCGCGTGCAGCACCCCGTCGTCGGTGAGACGCCAGTCGATCTCCACGCCGTCCACGACGAGCTCCTCGTGCTCGACGTAGGAGGCCGGGGTCCGCGGACCCAGCAGCACCCGCACCGACTCCGGCACCTCGTGCTCCGTGCCCTCGGAGTCCACGCGCCCGGTGACGGACTCGCTGAGCCGCCGTACCTGGAACAGCTCCGCCAGTTCGGCGGCCCGTGCCGGCCGGACCGGCAGCAGCGGGACCCCGGCGGTGAACGGCAGCAGGTCGGGCGAGTCCACGACCACCGCCTCGGAGGCGTCCACCACCTCCACCCGCCCGTCGACCACCGCGCGCAGCTCGTCCGGCAGGGTCACCTGCTCGGGGTCCAGCTCCGCCAGCGCCCCGTACAGCCCGTGCAGCTGGGCCGCCGTGACCGGCCGGCCGGGGTCGGCGAGGCGTTCCAGCAGCTCGGCCGCCCCGCCCGGCTCGTCCAGCAGCGCGGCGACCGACGTGCGCACGCCCAGCGCGCGCAGCACCTGCTCGTCGTCGAAGCCGGTCGCGTCGGCCTCGTCGTACAGGCCGCGCAGCAGCGGGTCGCCGCCCGCCGCGCGCAGTCCGGCGGGGCGCCGCCCGCCGAGCACGGGATGGCCGCGCAGCCACCACGCGGTGTACGGCCGTACGGTCTCGTGGGTGCCGTCGTGGAGCAGGATCCGCACCGGCTCGACCAGCGCGTCCCGCAGCGGGGGCCGGGAGAGCAGCGCGAGCGCCTGCGGCCAGCGGTCGTCGTCCACCAGGTCCAGGTCGCGTACGGCGACGATCTCGGTGGCGACGGGCGGGACGGGCGCGTCGGGGAAGCGGTCGAGGATGTCCTCGGCCCACACGTCGACGGCGTCCAGCAGCCCCGGGTCGTCCGGCTCGGCGTAGTCGCTCTCGCGCGGCTCCAGCTCGTCCGGGTCGAGGACGACGTCGGTGGCCCGTACCAGCGCGAAGTCGACGAGCACCCCGCACGCCGCCAGCGGCTGCTCGCCCCACTTCCCGGCCAGCTCCGCGTCCACGGCGGCCAGCTCGCCCTCCCTCATGACCTGCGCGAAGGGCCCGCCGGGGAAGACGAGCTCACAGGCCGGGGAGAGTTCGCCGTCCTCGTCGGGCAGGGCGAGCGCGCCCAGCCAGGGCTCGTCGCCCGGCTCGAGGCCGGCGTCGCGGACCAGCGCGAGCACGGTGTCGGCGAGTTCCTCGGCGTCCGGGGCGTCCTCCTCCCAGGTGACTCCGCCCTCGTCGTCGAGGGACGCGGCGACGGCGGCCCGCACCTGCGGGGTGGTGAGCACGGCGCGCGGGGTCGCGGGCAGTGCGCCCAGCTTCTCCAGCAGCGGGTGCGCGGCGTCCGGGTGGGCGACCTTCAGGCCGAGCCGGGACAGCAGCCCGGCGTCGACGGCCGTGTCCGGGGTGGGCAGCAGCACCTGCCGGGGGCCGATGGTGGTGCGCCCGCCCCCGGATCCGAAAGCCTGGGAGGCGTCCCCGGCGAGCGGCACCGGGAGTCCGGTGAGCCGGTCGGGGTCGACGCCGGCGAGGCTGTCGTAGAGCCGCCGCCACCAGTCGGGGGACTTCTCCAGGCCGGCGAGCCGGTCGACCGCGTCGGTCAGCGGCACCCGCGCGACCCCGAGGGTGCGCAGCTCGGCCCGCCGCTCAAGACCGGCGGGCAGCAGCGTGGGCAGCACCTCCGCCAGCACCCGTACGGTGTCGGCGCCCGCGCCCTCGACGATCTCGGCGTCGCGCGGGCGCAGCGCCTCGGGCAGCTCGAAGTCGTCGTCGGCGACGGGCGCGGCGGCGGGCGGCAGGAAGGCGGTGCGCGGCAGCCGCTCCAGGATGGCCGCGCGCAGGGCGCCGTCCAGCTCGCCCTTGCCGAGCGGGCCCGGCACCAAGTCGAGGGCGCCCGTGGTCACCGGACGCCAGTCGGCGAGCAGCCCGGCGTAGGCGTCGGCGGCGCGCTGCACGAGGAAGTCGGTGAGCGGGCCGGGGGCCGCGTGCCGGCGGGTGGAGTCCAGCGGCAGGGAGGCGATGAGCAGGGCGGGCACGCCGAGCGGTTCGTCGCTGGGGGTGGGCGCGTGCACGACGGCGGCGGTGCGCGGCCGGGCGGGTGCGCCGTCGGCGCCGACGGGGACGGCCCAGGTGACCGACCAGTGCGGGCGCAGCCGCTCCTCAACCGGGCGGTCGGCGAGCAGGTCGGGGGTGAGCGCGCCGTGCGCGGCGGCGGTGCGCCAGCGGGTGACGCCGTCGCGGGAGTCGGTGACCACGGTCAGGTCGCCGTCGGTGCCGCGGATCAGTGTGCGGGGCGTGTCGTCGCCGGTCTCGACGACGACCTCCTCCAGGCCGGGCAGGGCGAGCAGCAGGGCGTCGTCGACGGCGTGCAGCAGCCGCTCGGCGAGGTCGGCGGCGGCGGTGTCGCGCAGCGGCAGGATGACGGCGGTGTCGTACGGGTCGGGGGCGGTGCCCTCGGCGGCGAAGGGGAGCCGCAGCAGCGGTACGTGCCCGTCGCGGCGGCGGATCTCGTCGCCCAGGCCGGGGCTGTGCCGGGCGGTGTCCCGCGCGAGGTCCCGCGCCTCGGCCAGCGACCAGCGCACCCCGCCGTGCCGGCCGACGACGGCGGGCTCGTCGGTGACGGCGAGCACGGCCGCGAAGCCGACGCCGAACCGTCCGACGGCCCGGTCGGGCGCGTCCCGCTTGGCGGAGGCGCGCAGCGTGGACAGCGACTCGACGCCGGCCGCGTCCAGCGGGGCGCCGGTGTTCGCGGCGACGAGGACCCCGTCGCGCAGGGTGAGCCGGAGACGGCCGGGCACGCCGGCCCGGGCGGCGGCGTCGGCGGCGTTCTGCGCGAGCTCGACGACGAGCCGGTCCCGGTAGCCGCCGAGGACGAGGTCCTCCTCGGCGTTGGCGTCCTCGCGGAACCGGGCGGGGCTGGTGGCCCAGGCGTCCAGGACCCCACGCCGCAGACGCGCCGTACCGAACGGGTCGGCACCCTCGGCGGCGGGCCGCACGAACTTGCTCACGTTGACTCTCCTCATCGGGCCCTGATCGGCGTGAGGTCGAAGGTACCGCCCCGCGACACCACGGGGACGCGGTGTCCGGGACGCCGCCCACCACGTGGATGATCAGCACTGTGCTGCTCGAATCGCTGTCCGTCGCCGCGCTGGCCGTGGTGCTGGTGTGTGCCGTCGTCCGTCCCTTCCGCTGGCCGGAGGCGGCGTTCGCGGTGCCCGCCGCCGGGCTGGTGGTCGCGACGGGCGCGATCACCACGGAGGCCGTGCGGGAGGAGGCGGAGCGGCTCGGCCCGGTGATCGGTTTCCTCGCCGCCGTCCTGGTGCTCGCCAAGCTGTGCGACGAGGAGGGCCTCTTCCACGCGTGCGGCACCTGGATGGCCCGCTGGTCGCGCCACCGCCCGCGCAGGCTGCTGGGCGCGGTGTTCGCGCTCGCCTCGCTGATCACGGCCGTCCTCAGCCTGGACGCGACGGTGGTGCTGCTGACGCCGGTCGTGTTCGCGACCGCGACGCGCATGGGCGCACGCCCCGCCCCGCACGTGTACGCGGGCGCGCACCTGTCGAACACGGCGTCCCTGCTGCTGCCGGTGTCGAACCTGACCAACCTGCTCGCGTTCACCGCCACCGGCCTGACCTTCACCCGCTTCGCGCTGCTGATGCTGCTGCCGTGGCTGGCGGCGATCGCCGTGGAGTACGTGGTCTTCCGCCGCTTCTTCGCCGCCGACCTGTCGGCCGGACCGACCGCGCCGGACACGGCGGACGAGCCGGTGGAGATGCCGCTGTTCGCGCTGGTCACGGTGGCGGCCACGCTCGCCGGGTTCGCGGTGGCGTCCGCCGTCGGCGTCGACCCCGCGTGGGCGGCGGCGGCCGGGGCGGGAGTGATGGCGGTACGGGCCCTGACCCGCCGCCGCACCGGCGTCGTACGGCTGCTGCGCGCGGTGGACCTGCCGTTCCTGGCGTTCGTGCTGGCGCTGGGCGTGGTCGTCCGGGCGGTGCTGGACCAGGGCCTCGGCGACGCCCTGGACGCGGTCCTGCCCGACGGCTCCGGGCCGCTGTCCCTGCTGGCGGTCGCCGCGCTGGCGGCCCTGCTGGCCAACCTGATCAACAACCTGCCCGCCGTGCTGGCCCTGGTCCCGCTGGCCGCGCCGTCCGGCCCCGGCGCGGTCCTCGCGGTCCTGCTCGGCGTGAACATCGGCCCGAACCTCACGTACGCGGGCTCCCTCGCCACCCTGCTGTGGCGCCGCATCGTCCACCACCACGCGCACGAGGTGAGCCTGGTGCGCTTCACCCTCCTCGGGCTGGCCACGGTCCCGGCCGCGCTCCTGGCGTCCACGGCCGCCCTCTGGCTGTCGCTGGAACTGTTCGGCGCCTGAGCCCGGCCCCGCGGCCCCGATTGCGGAGACCCACGCCACATTCGCACAGGGCCCTCGGTGACATGCTCCACAGGGCCCGTCGGGTGTACTACCCGGAATAGTGAAGAAATGCCCGATTTGAAATCGGACATAAAGGGCGCAAGGCCGATCGATCGGCTTGAAATGGGGGTTTTGCCCCCTACGGAGGGCTCCGTCAAGAGACGTGCATCTCATGCCCTATGTACGACGTTTCGTCGTAGGTCACACCTTTGCGGCATTTGGCCGGGGGCGGTTACCAAGGAACAGCCATCACGGCACGGACCCCGTTCCGCCGATGGCATCCCCCCGCCCCCTCCCCCATGAGGTTTCGATGTTCGAGCGCGTCACGTCCCGTTTCCCCCGTATGACCGTCACCCGCACCCGCGCCGCCGTCCTGGCAGCCGGTCTGGGCTCCACGGCCGTCCTGGGAGCCGGGGTCGCGGTCGCCGCGTCCGGCACCTCCGCCGCGTCCGGCACCGCCACGGCGGTCCAGGCGCAGGCCGCCGCGCAGGCCGAGGCCGCGAAGACGCAGGCCGTGAAGGCCTCCGCGGTGAAGAAGGCGACCGAGGCCGCCAAGAAGTCCACCGCGTCCTGGGTCTCCCCGGTGAAGTCCTACAAGCTGTCGGCGAGCTTCGCGCAGAACGGCGGCATGTGGGCCTCCAAGCACTCCGGCCAGGACTACGCCGTCCCGACCGGCACCCCGGTCGTCGCCGCCCACGGCGGCACGGTCGTGAAGGCCGGCGGCAACGGCGCCGGCGACGGCCCGGCGTACGGCAACGCCGTCGTGATCAAGCACGGCAACAAGACGTACTCCCAGTACGCCCACCTGTCGTCCGTCAACGTGAAGGTCGGCCAGGTCGTCAAGACCGGCCAGAAGATCGCCCTGTCCGGCAACACCGGCAACTCCAGCGGTCCCCACCTGCACTTCGAGATCCGCACGACCCCGAACTACGGCTCCGCCGTCAACCCGGCGACCTTCCTGCGCGCCCACGGCGTCTCTCTCTGACGCCTGACCCCGCAACACACCCCGCACGCGCCCCCGAGGCCGGCTCCAGGCCGCCTCGGGGGTTCGTCGTGCGTTCAGCCCTGCTGCACGTAGGGAAGGAAACGCGCCCACGCGGCCGGGGCGAAGGCCAGCCGGGGGCCGGCGGTGTCCTTCGAGTCGCGGACGTGGACGGTACGGGGGGTGAGGGCGAGTTCGACGCAGGAGTTGCCGTCGTTGCCGCTGCTGTAGCTGCTCTTGAACCAGTTGAGCTCGCTGCTCATGTTTCTCCCAGCAGTTGTCCGATGAAGGTCAGCGTTTCGCGCGGAGACAGCGCTTGGGCTCGGATGGTTGCATACCGCAGTTCGAGAACACGCAGGTGTTTCAGCTCAGTTGTCGGCCGACCACAGAACGCGCCGTCGGAGCGGCCGACCGCTGTCCCGTCCGCGAACTTCAGCAGCTCGATCCTGCCGTCCATGCCGGAGTGCGACTCGCAGTCCAACGGCATGACTTGAAGCATCACGCTGTGCAGGCGCGCCACCTCCAACAGCCGCTCCAACTGCCGTCGTTGCACCATTCTGCCGCCGATGGGTCGCCTCAGCGCCGCCTCTTCGAGGACGAAGCTCAGCGCGGGCGCGGGCGAGCGGTCGAAGACCGACGCCCGGGCGACGCGCGCCGCGACCATGCGTTCGACCTCGTCCGGTGAGTACGGTGGCTGCATGGCCTCGAACAGGGCTTTCGCATGCTCGGGCGTCTGCAACAAGCCGTGGATGCTGTGGCTCTCGTAAATGCCGATCTCCACCGCCTGCGCCTCGAGCTTCGCCAGCGCGCGCACCTTCTTCGGATACCGGACCTTCTTCACGTCCTCCCACGCGGCCGACAGGAGGCCCCCTGCCTCCAGCACCTCGTCCGCCCGGTCCAGGAACTCCTGGCGCGGAATCCGCTTGCCGCTCTCGATCTTGTAGATCATGTCCTCGCCGTAGCCGACGGCCCGCCCGAAGTCGGGCACCCGCAGGCCGGCCGCCTCACGGCGCAGCTTGATCTGGCGGCCCACGGTCGTGATGACCGCGACGCCCCACTCGTCATCGGGATCGACCTCCCAGCCCGGCTCGTCCGCCTCGCCCTCGACCCGGCCCGACTCCGCCTCCACCGCCGTCATCCCGCACCTCTCCCTCGGAACCGTCCGTGACGCACACCGGCGTCCTACCGGCACCAACGGCGGATACGGCCCCGACGGCTACGGACGATCCCCGGACAGTGACCGGACACACGCGGTCCGTCAGCGGGAGAAGAAGTTGACGAGGTTGCCGTCGGGGTCGCGGAACAGCAGGGAGCGGTTGCCCCACGGCATGGTGGCGGGGCCGTTGACGACGTCGGTGAGGACGTCGGCCAGTGACTTGTGGACGCGGTCCACGTCGTCGACGAGGAACTCGACGATCGCGCTGTGGTTGTCCGCCGGGCGGGCGGAGCCGGGGGCGAACATCGGGACGGTGGCGGTGCCGGCGATCGCGAGGGTGGCGCCGTCGGTCCTCAGCTCGGCGAAATGCTCCGTGGCCCAGGTCGCGGACACGCCCAGGACGCGTTCGTAGAAGGCGACGAGGCGGGCCACGTCGGCGGTGATGACACGGACGGATGCGAACTGCATGGGGAGACTCCTCGGCCGTACGGATGGCGTGCTCGGCCGACCGTAGGAGCAATAGCGGACAGAACCCGCCCTGTATCCGCATTAGCTTGGTGCCCGTGCCCCGACCCGCCGCCCGTGTGCTGACCCTGCTGGAGCTGTTGCAGTCGGGCGGCACCCGCACGGTGGCCGAACTGGCCGACCGACTGGGTGTGGACGGACGCACCGTGCGGCGGTACGTGGGCCAGTTGACCGACCTGGACGTACCGGTGGAGTCGGTACGCGGACGCTACGGCGGGTACCGGCTGGGACCGGGCTACCGGGTGCCGCCGCTGATGTTCGGCGACGAGGAGGCGCTGGCGGTGCTGCTCGGCCTGGTCGCCGGGCGCGGGGCGGGGCTGACGGCGGCGCAGCGCACGGCGAACGAGACGGCGGCGGCGAAGATCCGGCGGGTGCTGCCCCGGCACCTGACCCGGCGACTGGATGCCCTGCTGGAGTCCCTGTCCTTCACGGAGGGGCCCGGGGAGTCCGCGAGCCCGGACGCGGGAGTGCTGCTCACCCTGGCCGACGCGGTGCACCACCACCGGCCGGTCTCGGTCCGCTACACCGACCGCGAGGGGCGGCACGGCGACCGCACCGTGCACCCGTACGGGATCGTGGTGCACGGGGACCGGTGGTACGTCACCGGCAGGGACGCGGACCGCGACGAGGACCGTACGTTCCGGCTCGACAGGATCGCCGGCGCGCGCTCCCTGCCCGGCTCGTTCGAGGCGCCTGAGGGTCCGGACCCGGCGGACCGCGTGGTGACGGGCTTCGCGACGGCCGCGTACCGGTACGAGGTGGCCCTGCGCGTGCAGGCGACGCCCGAGCATCTCCGCGCCCACCTGCCCGCGACGGTCGCCACCCTGGAGGACACCGAGCCGGGGTGGCTGCGGGTGGAGGTGCGCGCGGAACGCCTGGACTGGCTGCCGCCCGTCCTGGCCGCCCTGGACCGCCCGTTCGTCATCGACCACCCGGCCGAACTCCGCGCCCTGATGCGCGACTTCGCCGCCCGCCTCACGGCGTACGCCCATCGGACCGGCCCGACCACCGCTGAGCCACCGGAACCCGGGACTTGATGCTCCGGTGCCGTCGGCGCCCTACCAAGCAAGAACTTGGGGGAAATCACCCCACCAAGCCCCACCCCTCCCGCCCGAGGCCCGTGATCACTCGGGCGGGTGAACATCCGCCGCTCAACTGGATTTTCGAAACCCGACACCTCACCGGTTCCCCGCCCTGAACAGACCCCCGACGCCCTGCGGGCCGCCCTCGCCGTCGTCGACCCGAAGCGCCTGCCTGAGATGCGGCGGACGAAGGACGAGGCCTTCGCCAAGGCCGTGGAGTGGCAGTCCCTCAGCCCGGTACGGAGCTGGGTACTGGCCTGGGCACGGGACATCGAGATCGCCCGCCGTCCCGACCTCGCCGCCCGTCACGCCCGCGCCAGGAGCAACCTGGAACACGAGGACGCGGCGACCGCCAGGGAAGCTCTGCGGGAGCTGAGCGCCGTCCTCGACGAGGCGATGAAGGCAGTTCGCGCTTGAGCTGAAGCCCTGATCGCGGACGGGTGACCGGCGGAGCCGCCTCGGCGGCGCCCCCCGATCAGTGCCGCCCCCGGGCGGCGCTACGAGTGCCCCAGGTCCGCCGACGACGCGTCCTCCGAGGCCGGGACCGAGCCGGAGTCGGGGGACGGGCGGAGGGGGAAGGGGTCGACGCGGGTCTCGTCGATGACCGGCGGGGCCGGCTGCGGGGGCTTCGGCATGACCGCGGCCTCCGAGTGGCCGCCGCAGCCGTAGGCGAGGGAGACGACCCGGCCGTCGGCCGGGGAGAACTCGTTGGCGCACACGCCGAACGCCTGGCCCAGCGAGCCGCCGATCGGGGCGAGGAAGCCGCAGGACATGCAGGAGGCGGGGGCCGCCTGGGCCATCGGGGTCTTCGGGCCGAACGCCTCCTCCCAGCGGTCGGCGGCGGCGTGCAGGCCGTAGCGGGACAGGACGCGGGCGCGGCGCATGCCCAGTTCCTCGGCGACCGCGGCGATCGAGCCGCGGGACGGGGTGACGGTCTGCTCGGCCGGGCTGCTGCCGGTGACCGCGGCGTCCTCGTCCTCCGCGCGGTCCGCCAGGTCCTCGGTGAGCGCCGAGTTCGGCGGCGGCTCCTCCGCGCCGGTGTAGCCGGGCTCCAGGCGCAGGTCGTCGGCCTCGGTGGGCAGCAGGTCGCCGGGGCCGAGGTCGCCGGGGCGCAGCCGCTCGCTCCACGGCACCCACTCGGGTGCGAGGACGGCGTCGGGGCCGGGCAGCAGGACGACCTCGTCCACCGTGACGATCTTGGCGCGGGAGGCGCGGGCGACGGTGACGGCCCACCGCCAGCCGCGGTAGCCGAGCTCGCGGCACCCGAAGAAGTGCGTGACGACGCGGTCGCCCTCGGAGACCAGCCCCTCGTGCTCGCCCAGGACCCCGGGCGCGGCGGCCTCCTCGGCTGCGGCGCGGGCGAGGTCGACGGCCTCGGCGCACAGACGGTCGGGGGTGCGGCTTCGCGTTGTCGCTGCGCTCACAGGTATCGCTTCTCTCCTACGCCGTCTCACGAGTGCGCCACTCCCAGCGCGGGGGGCGGACGGAGCGGACCGGGGGACCGCGTCGACGTCCGCGCCGCAACGTGCTCGGGCGCGCCCACCATCCATTCTGCGGGATGGCTGAGATACGCACGCTACCTGCTCGCGTGCGCTGGGCCTACACCGACGGTTGTTACGGAACGGCGCGCGCCGGTTTGTCGGGCGGCGCGGGCGGTGGCCGGCGGGCGGCGGCGGGCGTCCGGCCGCGCCCCGGCGCGTTCGGCCGTACAGCGGCACCGAAGACCCCGTCCCCGGTGTTACGGCACTACGCACCGCCATCTCGGGGCACTATGACGTCGTGGCTACCGCGAGGACACCCCAGGGCGCCACCGGTACCGGTGGGCCCGCGGGGGGCAAGGGACGCGGCCGGCGCCTCGGCTCGGTCCGGGCGGGCGGCCGTCTTCGTGCGTTCGGCCGGGCGCTGCACTTCCCGGTGACCAGAACCGCTCGCGGCATCCGCAAGGTGACCCACGCCCACGGCGCGGGCGAGTCCGGCCTCGGCAAGCTGATCGAACTGCACGGGGTGAACGGCGCGGGCGACGTGATGATCACGGTCGCGCTGGCCTCCACCGTGTTCTTCTCCGTCCCCACCGACGAGGCGCGCGGGCGCGTCGCCCTGTACCTGGCCATCACGATGGCGCCGTTCACGCTGCTCGCCCCGGTCGTCGGCCCGCTCCTCGACAAGCTGCCGCACGGCCGCAGGGCTGCCATGGCGGGCGCGATGCTCGCGCGTGCGCTGCTCGCGCTGGTGCTGTCCGGCGCGGTGGTCAGCGGCGGCCTGGAGCTGTATCCGGCGGCGCTGGGCGTCCTGGTGGCGTCCAAGGCGTACGGGGTGGTCAGAAGCGCCGTCGTGCCGCGGCTGCTGCCGCCCGCCTTCTCCCTGGTGAAGGCGAACTCACGGGTGACCCTCGGCGGGCTGCTCGCCACCGGCATCGCCGCGCCGATCGGCGCGGGGCTCCAGCAGATCGGGCCGCGCTGGCCGCTGTACGGGGCGTTCGTGCTGTTCGTGACGGGGATGCTGCTGTCGTTCCGGCTGCCGCCGAAGGTGGACTCCGCCAAGGGCGAGGCCGTGGCGCTGCTCGCCGCCGACGAGCAGCATCTGCACGGCCCGCACCGCAAGGCGGAGAAGCCGGGGCTGCGCACGGTCGGCCCGGCGGTCACCCACGCGCTGGCCGCCAACGCCTCCATCCGCTGCCTCACCGGCTTCCTCATCTTCTTCCTGGCGTTCCTGCTGCGCGAGCACCCGATGACCGGTCAGAGCGCGGCGGTGTCGCTGGGCATCGTCGGGGTGGCGGCGGGCGCGGGCAACGCGCTGGGCACGGCGGTCGGCGCGGGGCTGCGGTCCCGTGCGCCGGAGATCATCATCGTGACGGTGGTGGCGGTGGTGCTGGGGGCCGCGATCACGGCGGCGGTGTTCTTCGGCGCGGTGCTGGTGGCGTGTCTCGCGGCGGTCGCCGGGTTCGCGCAGGCGCTGGCCAAGCTGTCGCTGGACGCGCTGATCCAGCGGGACGTGCCGGAACGGGTGCGGACGTCCGCGTTCGCCCGGTCGGAGACGCTGCTCCAGATGGCGTGGGTGCTGGGCGGCGCGATCGGCATCGCGATGCCGCTGATCGGCTCGCTGGGGCTCGCGGTGGGCGCGGCGATCGTCGGCGCGGGCTGGCTGACGACCGTCCGCGGGCTGCTCCGTTCGGCCCGTCAGGGGCACGCGGGACGCCCGCGAGTGGCGTAACGCGGGGCCACGCCGTACCCCACGTGGCAGGCGGGGCACACGTGCCCGATAGCCTTCGCCCATGACCACGTTGCCCCGCGGCGCAGCCGCCACGACACACCGCGCTGTGCGACGCCGCCGTGCCGTCGCCGCCGCCGGCGCCGTATCCGCAGGACTGCTCGTCCTGTCCGCCTGCGACAAGCCCACGGCGATCTCCACCATCACGGTGGGCGGCGACTCGGTGAGCTCCGAGGCCACCTGCGGGGGCGAGGGCAAGGCCCTGACCACCGAGGCCCTCAACAAGTGCCTCCAGGACAAGGGCATCGACGAGATCAAGGTCGACCCCACGGAGAGCGTGCGCTTCGGCGTCGACCCGGAGATCGCCGACAACAGCTGGACGATCCTGCTGAACGGCCAGCCGCTCGTCGACCCCATCAAGAAGACCTACCGGTCCATCCCGGGCGAGGTGTTCTTCAACACCCAGTACGGCGCCCAGGGCGACTCGACCCTGGTGTCGATCAAGGAGGGCGGCGAGAACGAGGCCACCGGTCTGTGGTCCTTCCGGCTGAAGAAGGACGAGGACTGATCACGTCCCTCGCACGCGTTCTCGTGGCCACCGCGGTCCCCGCCGAGCGGGACGCGGTGGCCGAGGCGTTCCCGGGGCCGGTGCGGGAGCGGGAGCTGCCCGGCGCGGTCGTGCACCGTGTCGCCGGCGGGCCCGACCTGCTCGCCGCCGGCGTCGGCCCGGCGCTCGCCGCCGCGTCCACGGCCGCCGCGCTGACCGCCGCCGCCCTGGACGGCCGCCCCTACGGGCTCGTCGTCTGTGCGGGGATCGGCGGCGGCTTCGCGCCGGACGCGCCCCTCGGATCCCTCGTCGTCGCCGACGCGATCACCGCGGCCGATCTGGGCGCCGAGACGGCCGAGGGGTTCCTGCCGGTCACCGAGCTCGGCTTCGGCACCGTCACCCACCGCCCGCCCGCGTCCCTGGCCGAGGCGGCCGCCGCCGCGTCCGGGGCGCGCACCGGCACCGTCCTCACCGTGTCCACGGTGACCGGCACCGCCGCCCGCGCGGACGCCCTGCGCGCCCGCCATCCCCGTGCCCTCGCCGAGGGCATGGAGGGCTTCGGCGTCGCCGAGGCAGCCGCCGCGCACGGCGTTCCCGTGCTGGAGGTGCGGGCGGTGTCGAACCCCGTCGGCCCGCGCGACCGCGCCGCCTGGCGCATCGGCGACGCCCTGGCCGCCCTCACCAAGGGCTTCGGGAAGCTCGCACCCGTACTGGAGAGTTGGAACACGGCATGACCACTGTGGAGCAGCAGCGGCTGCGCATCGCCTACTCACCCTGCCCGAACGACACCTTCGTCTTCGACGCCCTCGCCCACGGCCGCGTGCCGGGCGCGCCCGCCCTGGACGTCACCTTCGCCGACATCGACCTCACGAACGGCATGGCCGAGCGCGGCGAGCTGGACGTGCTGAAGGTGTCGTACGCGGTGCTGCCGTACGTCCTGGACGAGTACGCGCTGCTGCCCTGCGGGGGCGCGCTGGGGCGGGGCTGCGGGCCGCTGGTGCTGACCCGGGAGGCGGGCGTGGACCTCACGGGGCGCACGGTCGCGGTGCCGAGCGAGAAGTCGACCGCGTATCTGCTGTTCCGGCTGTGGGCGGCGGACGTCGTCCCCGGCGGAGTGGGCGAGATCGTGGTGATGCCGTTCCACGAGATCATGCCCGCCGTGCGGGACGGGAAGGTCGACGCCGGTCTCGTCATCCACGAGGCGCGCTTCACGTACCGGAACTACGGGCTGCACAAGCTCGCCGACATGGGCGAGCACTGGGAGGACACCACCGGGCTGCCGATCCCGCTGGGCGCGATCCTCGCCCGGCGCGCGCTCGGCGAGGAGACGCTGACCCGGCTCGCGGACGCGATCCGCGCGTCCGTGCGGGCGGCCTGGGACGACCCGGAGGCCTCCCGCCCGTACGTGATGGAGCACGCCCAGGAGATGGACCCGGCCGTCGCCGACCAGCACATCGGGCTGTACGTCAACGAGTTCACCGCCGACCTCGGCGAGAGCGGCTACGCGGCCGTCCGCGGGCTGCTCACGCGCGCGGCGGCCGAGGGGCTGGTGCCGCCCCTCGGCCCGGACGCGCTGCGGTTCCCGTGACGGGCGGCCGGCCGCCGTCGGACTAGACGTCGAGCTGGTCGGCGACCGCGCGGAGCAGTCCGGCGATCTTCTTGCCGGCCGCGCGGTCGGGGTAGCGGCCCCGCTCCAGCGACGGCGTGATGTTCTCCAGCAGCGTCGTGAGGTCCTGGACGATCGAGGCCAGCTCGTCGGGCTTCTTGCGCTGGGCGGCCGCGACCGACGGGGCCGGATCCAGGATGGTCAGGGACAGGGCCTGGTCGCCGCGCTGCCCGGCGACCACGCCGAACTCCACGCGCTGGCCCGGCTTCAGGGCCTCGACTCCGGCGGGGAGGACCGAGGAATGCACGAAGACGTCGCCGCCGTCGTCACGGGAGAGAAAGCCGAAGCCCTTCTCACTGTTGAACCACTTGACCTTGCCGGTGGGCACCGTCTGTCCTCGTCCTCGTACTCGTCGGGAAAACTGCTTCTGAAAACGGCTCTGGATAGCACTCGGGCGGGCCGATGACCCGCCGGTACCAAGGCTAATGGTCTTCGAGCCGGTGACAAGACGTCACCGCGTCGTTCCCTCGCGCAGGGAACTACCCTGGTCCGGTGCGTGACAAAACCCAAGCGAATTCCGCCGCGCCCGGTGACGGCCTGGTCCGTGCCGGCGCCCTCGTCTTCTTCGTCGGCGCTGTGGCCACTCTGGTCACGGTCGCCCCGCTGTTCCTGGGCACGACGCCCTTTCCGACGTACATGTTCGGATTGAGCATGCTCATGGGCGTCGGATTCGCCGTCGCGGCTGCGGGCGTACTGCGTTCCGCCGCCGCGGGACGGCGGCGGGCCCGGGCCTCTCGTGCGGTTTCCGGTCAGTTGTCCGAGCAGTAGTCCGAAAACCAGCGGGGGAATTCCGTCAGATCGGTGAGGACGGCGTCCGCGCCGGCCTCCCGGAGTTCCGCCGCGTCGCACGGTCCGGTGGCGACGGCGACCGACATCGCGCCCGCGGTGCGCGCGCCGCGCACGTCGCCGGTGTGGTCGCCGACGTACACGGACGCCGCGTGCTCGCGCAGCGCCAGCGCCTTCTGCTCGGCCCACAGGTCGCCGATCACCGCGTCCGGCTCGATGCCGAGGTGCGCCAGGTGCAGTTTGGCGTTGGGCTCGTACTTCGCGGTGACCACGATCGCCCTCCCGCCCCGCTCCCGCACGGCGGCGATCGCGTCCCGCGCGCCGGGCAGGGCGAGCGTCGACGTGATCGCGTACTCGGGGTACATCGCCCGGTACAGCTCCGCCATCTCCTCCACGCGCTCCGCCGGGAACCAGTTCACCAGCTCCTCCACGAGCGGCGGCCCCAGCCGGCTGACGGCCAGATCGGCATCGACGTAGGTCCCGGTCCGCTCGGCCAGCGCCAGATAGCAGGCCCGGATCCCCGGCCGGGAGTCGATGAGCGTCATGTCGAGGTCGAACCCGACGGTGGGCGGAACGGTCCTGCCGGACGGGGCGGGCTGAGCGGGCGGGGTCACGTTGGCCATGCGCGCCATTGTGCGCCACGCCTCTCCGGGCCCGGCCCGCCGACCGGCATCGCGACCGGCGCGCGGCGGCACCCCCGCAGTGCCGGGTGCGGGCGGTCCGTGGCTGGTCGCGCAGTTCCCCGCGCCCCTGAAAGGTGCCTCCGCCACGGCCGCCGAAAACACCCCACCTCACCGCGCAGCGGCACCCCTACAGCGCCGGGTGCAGGCGGTCCGTGGCTGGTCGCGCAGTTCCCCGCGCCCCTGAAGGGTGCTTCCGCCACGGCCGCCGAAAGCACCCCTGGGGCGGCACGGGTGGGCGCGGGCGGCGCCCTGTCAGTGCCAGGTGCGCGGACGCCCCCCGGGGTCCGGTGACACCGCTCATCGCTTGCGCTGGGAGCGCCAGACCAGGAACAGCGCCGACGTGACCGCCGCCGCGCGGATCACCCACGGCCATGTCTCCGTGAGCGCCGCGTTCATCTGCGCCTCGGCGACGGGCTCGCCCCAGCGCCCCGCCGCACGGCCCCAGAGCCAGACGATGCCGCCGAGGACGGACAGGCCCGGGAGGACCATCACCGCCGCCTTGACCTCCGCCGGGGTGAGCCGACGCGAGGCGTACGCGATGAGCCACCCGAGGATCAGCGCGAACCAGTTCCCCAGCACCGCCCCCGCGACCAGCGACGCCGCGGCGACCAGCAGCAGCGGGTTGCTCCAGCGCCGGGACGGCAGCCGCGGCAGGCGGCGGCGGGCGGGGGCCGCGGCCTCCTCCGTCACCTCGGCCGCCTCGGCCGCCTCCGCCGCCTCAGGCGCCTGCTCTTCCTTCGTCACCGGCCGCTTGAGCAGTTCGGGAATCTCCACCCCGCCCACGAACCCCGGCACCTCGTCCCCCACGCCGAACGGACCGCTGTCCACCCGCCACCAGTCAGGCCGGCTCCCGCCGTCGCCGAGTTCGTCGAGCCCGGCCCGGTGCGGCGGCGACGGCACGTCGGCCGGGGCGGCAGGCGGGGACGCGGGCGTGGAGGGGCGCGGGCGGGGGACGACCTTCCGCAGCATGCCGCCCACGGAGCCGGCCGGCTTCGCGCCCCGCTCCGGCTCCCGTTGGACAGGGACCGCCGTCGCCTGCTCCGGCCTCGACGCGCCCGGCGCGGAGCCGGACGTCGGGTCCTCCGCCCCGGCGACCACCTCGGTCGGCGTCCCGATACGGGCGATGATGCGGCGGACGGCCGCGGGCGAGTCCACCACGGCCTTGGCACGACGCCGGTCGATCTCGTCGCGCAACTCCGCGACCAGCCGCATCCGCGCCGCCGACGGCAACTGCCGTTGCTGCGCCACGTCGCCGACGCGGCTCAGATACTCGTAGACGACCTGGTCGCTCTCGATACCCACGAAGTCCCCTCCGGGACGGATGCGTCGGGACACCGTCGCCCGACGGTACCGCGAGTGCGGCGACCCGACCCAACTCCCGGCACGCCACGGACGTACCCAGCCGCTAACGTGAGGCGGATGAGCACCGAGGAGAACCCCGCGGCGGCCCCCCGATCCCTCGCCGAGGCGCTCCGGGGGCGGGACGACGCGTCCCTGGCCGCGCTCCTGCGCAGCCGGCCGGATCTCATCACGCCCGTGCCCACGGACCTGACCCAGCTCGCCACCCGCGCGGGCACCCGCGCCTCGGTGGTGCGCGCGCTGGACCGGCTCGACCGGTTCACGCTGCAGACCGCGCAGGCGCTGGCGGTGGCGCCGGACCCGGCGACGTACCAGGAGCTGCTCGGGCTGATGGCGGGCGACGACGGCGACCCGGTGGTGTCCGCCGCGCTGCCGCACGCCCTCGGCACGCTCCGCGAACAGGCCCTGGTGTGGGGCGGCGACGACCGGCTGCGCCTGGTCCGCACCGCCCGCGAGCTGCTGGCGCCGTCGCCGCAGCACCCGTCGCCGACCGGTCTCGGCCCGACCGTGCGGGAGGCGGCCGCGGGGATGTCGCCGGGTCGTATCCAGGAGATCGTGGCGACGGCCGGGCTGCCGTCGACGCACGACTCCGTCTCGGCGCTGGCCGCGCTGACCGGCCTCTTCGACGACGCGGAGCGGATGTCCGCGCTGCTCGACCAGGCGCCGAGCGAGTCCCTGGAGGTGCTGGAGCGGCTGGTGTGGGGTCCGCCGTACGGGCAGGTCACCGCCGATCCGGCGCCCCGGCTGCGCTGGCTGCTCGACCGGGGGCTGCTGCTGCCGACGGCGCCCGGCACGGTCGTCCTGCCCCGCGAGGTGGCGCTGCGGCTGCGCGCCGGGCGGGCGCACCGGACGACGGAGCCGGTGCCGCCGCCCGTGGAGGCGACCGCCGTGCACCGGCCGCAGATGGTGGACGCGACGGCGGCCGGGCAGGCGTACACGGCGCTGGCGACCGTCGAGGAGCTGCTGAAGGACTGGCACGAGGGCGGGCCCGCGGTGCTGCGGGCCGGCGGGCTGAGCGTGCGGGACCTCAAACGGACCGCCGTGGCGCTGGACGTGCCCGAGCCGGTGGCCGCGTTCTGGGTCGAACTGGCCTACGCGGCCGGGCTGCTGGCGTCCGACGGGGGTGCGGGTGCCTCCCACGCCCTCACGTCGGCGGGGGACGACGAGCGGTACGCGGCGACCCCGGCGTACGACGAGTGGCTGGAGCGGCCCCCCGGCGAGCGGTGGGCGCGGCTGGCCACGGCGTGGCTGGCGGCGACCCGGACGCCGGGGCTGGTCGGGGAGCGGGACGCGAAGGACCGCACGCTGTCCGCGCTCGGCGCGGGCCTGGACCGCTCGGCCGCCCCGGAGGTACGGCACCGGGTGCTGGCCCTGCTGGCGGGGCTCCCGGAGGGCGCCGCGCCGGACACCGGGTCGCTGCTGGCGCGCCTGCGCTGGGAGCGGCCCCCGCGCGCGGACCGCACCGGGGCCGGCGCGCCTTCCCCGTACGCCCGCCGGACGCCGGCGCGGCCCGCCGAGGGGGCGCGGGGCGCCGCGGCCCGCGCGGGGGCGGGCGGGTCCGGGGCGCCGGCGTACCCGGCCGGCGGCGGGAGCGGGGACGAGGACCTGCGGTCGCGGCTGGCCCGCTGGACGCTGGCGGAGGCCGAGATGCTCGGCGTCACCGGACGCGGCGCGCTCTCCTCGCACGGGCGGGCGCTGATCGGCGCGCCGCCCGCGCCCCGCCACACGGCCGCGGACACCGAGCCGACGGGGCCGGGCGACAAGCTGCCCGTGCACCACCGGCAGGTGCCGCCGCCGCCTGCCCTCTCCCCCGCCGAGCAGGCGACCGCCGCCGCGGCCGCCGCCCGGCTGCTCGAACCCCTGCTGCCCGAGCCGCTGGACCATGTGCTGCTCCAGGCCGACCTGACGGCGGTCGCGCCCGGCCCGCTGGAGCGGCCGCTCGCCGACATGCTGGGCGTGCTGGCGGACGTGGAGTCGAAGGGCGGGGCGACCGTCTACCGGTTCACGCCCGGCTCGGTACGGCGCGCCCTGGACGCCGGGCAGTCCGCCGCCGACCTGCACGCCTTCCTCGCCGCGCACTCCCGTACGCCGGTGCCGCAGCCGCTGACGTACCTGATCGACGACGTGGCCCGCCGGCACGGGCATCTTCGGGTGGGCGCCGCGTCGTCCTACGTGCGCTGCGACGACGACGCGGTGCTGAACGAGATCCTCGCCGACAAGCGCGCCGCCGGGCTGGGCCTGCGCCGGCTCGCCCCGACGGTGCTGGCCGCGCGGACCGACCCGACGTCCCTGCTGGAGGGGCTGCGCGCGATGGGGTTCGCGCCGGCCGCCGAGTCCGCGGAGGGCGACGTGCTGATCGCCCGCGCGGACGCGTACCGCACGCCCCCGCGCACGCCCCCCGAGCCGGTGCCGGACGGGCCGCCCGTCCCGGACGACACGCTGCTCGCGGCCGCGATCCGCGCCGTCCGCGCGGGCGACCTCGCCTCCACCGCACCCCGCAAGCCGGTCGGCGGCGAGGCGGCGGGCACGGCGCCGGGCGAACTGCCCCGCACCACCGCCGCCGACACCCTGGCCGCCCTCCAGGCCGCCGTCCTCACCAACGACACCCTGTGGATCGGCTACGTCAACGCCGAGGGCGCCGCCAGCCAGCGCGTCATCGACCCGATCCGGGTCGAGGGCGGGTTTGTGACGGCCTACGATCACACTGCCGACGAGGTGCGGACGTATCCGCTGCATCGGATCACGGGGGTGGCGGAACTGGCGGACTGATCCGCCGGGTGCGTACGTGCGGGGAGACGGCGTGGAATGCGATCAGGCAAACTGGACGTTTGGCCGTGCAGTGCCCGTGCCGAGCCCGTCGCAGAAAGGCAGCCGCGCGTGAATGGTCCGCTCATCGTCCAGTCCGACAAGACCCTGCTCCTCGAGGTCGACCACGAGCAGGCCGACGACTGCCGTCGCGTCATCGCGCCGTTCGCCGAACTGGAGCGGGCCCCCGAGCACATCCACACCTACCGGGTGACCCCGCTCGGCCTGTGGAACGCCCGGGCGGCGGGCCACGACGCCGAGCAGGTCGTCGACGCGCTGGTGCAGTACAGCCGCTACCCGGTGCCGCACGCGCTGCTCGTCGACATCGCCGAGACCATGGACCGCTACGGCCGGCTCAGCCTGGTCAAGCACCCGGCGCACGGCCTCGTCCTCACCACCACCGACCGCCCGGTCCTGGAGGAGGTGCTGCGCTCCAAGCGCGTCGCCCCCCTCGTCGGCACCCGCATCGACCCGGACACGGTCCAGGTCCACCCCTCCGAGCGCGGCCAGATCAAGCAGACCCTGCTGAAGCTGGGCTGGCCCGCCGAGGACCTCGCCGGGTACGTCGACGGCGAGGCGCACCCGATCGAGCTGGACGAGGACGGCTGGGCGCTGCGCCCGTACCAGAAGCAGGCCGTGGAGAACTTCTGGCACGGCGGCTCCGGCGTGGTCGTCCTCCCCTGCGGCGCCGGCAAGACGCTGGTCGGCGCGGGCGCGATGGCGCAGGCGAAGTCGACGACCCTGATCCTCGTCACCAACACCGTCTCGGCCCGCCAGTGGAAGCACGAACTGGTGCGGCGGACGTCGCTCACCGAGGACGAGATCGGCGAGTACAGCGGCACGAAGAAGGAGATCCGCCCCGTCACCATCGCCACCTACCAGGTGCTGACGACGAAGCGGAAGGGCATCTACCCCCACCTGGAGCTGTTCGACTCCCGCGACTGGGGCCTGATCCTCTACGACGAGGTGCATCTGCTGCCCGCGCCCGTCTTCAAGTTCACCGCCGACCTCCAGGCCCGCCGCCGGCTCGGCCTGACGGCGACCCTGGTACGCGAGGACGGCCGTGAGTCGGACGTCTTCTCGCTCATCGGCCCGAAGCGGTTCGACGCCCCGTGGAAGGAGATCGAGGCGCAGGGCTACATCGCGCCCGCCGACTGCGTCGAGGTCCGCGTCAACCTCACCGACTCCGAGCGGCTGGCGTACGCGACGGCCGAGCAGGAGGAGAAGTACCGCTTCTGCTCGACGACCGCCACCAAGCAGCGGGTCACGGAGGCGATCGTCCGCCGCTTCGCGGGCCAGCAGATCCTCGTCATCGGCCAGTACATCGACCAGCTCGACGAGCTCGGCGAGCACCTGGACGCCCCGGTCATCAAGGGCGAGACGTCCAACGCCCAGCGGGAGAAGCTGTTCGAGGCGTTCCGGCAGGGCGAGCTGAGCGTGCTGGTGGTGTCGAAGGTCGCGAACTTCTCCATCGACCTGCCGGAGGCGACGGTCGCCATCCAGGTGTCCGGCACCTTCGGCTCCCGCCAGGAGGAGGCGCAGCGTCTGGGCCGTGTGCTGCGGCCGAAGGCGGACGGCCACCAGGCGCACTTCTACTCCGTGGTCGCCCGCGACACCATCGACCAGGACTTCGCGGCGCACCGCCAGCGGTTCCTGGCCGAGCAGGGTTACGCCTACCGGATCGTCGACGCGGACGAGCTGCTCGCGGGGAGCTGAGGGCCTTCCTGCGCGGTCGTCACCCTTCGGGCAGGTTGAACACCAGCGCGATCACGGTCAGCCAGGGCAGCAGTGACAGCCCCGCCAGCCAGACCCGCGGCACCGCCCAGCGACGGGTCCGGGGCAGCAGCCACGCGGCGGCACAGGCGGCCACCCCGAGCAGCCCGCCGAGGAACAGGGTGCCGTGGATGACGTCCAGGGCGGTCGTCAGCGCCGGCGAGCAGTCGTCGGGGCCGCAGCTGTCCGTCGCCATGACGGACAACGCCCCGAACAGCAGCGCGAGCGGGGCGAGCATCACGCCGAGCACGGTGGCGATCGCCGGCGCCACGTACGCGCGGGGGTCCCGCCCGGTCCGGGGCGGCGAGCTGTTCCGGTTCATACGGCCAGTGAAGCGGCCCCGGTGCGACGGGCGCACCGGGGCCGCTACTCACCTGGGCGGGTGTACGGGTACTCACTTCGGGTCGCGGGCGAACGAGGCCGTCGACCAGACGTAGCCGAGTACCACGAGCGCCACGCACCAGGCCACGGCCAGCCACCCGTTGTGCCCGATCTCGCTGCCGAGCAGCAGCCCGCGCAGGGTCTCGATGGCCGGCGTGAAGGGCTGGTACTCGGCGACGGGCCGGAACCACCCCGGCATCCCGTCCACCGGGACGAACGCGCTGGACAGCAGGGGCAGCAGGATCAGCGGGGTCGCGTTGTTGCTGGCGGCCTCCGCGTTGGGGGCGCCGAGCCCCATGCCGACCGCGATCCAGGTGAGCGCCGTGGCGAACAGCACCAGCAGGCCGAAGGCGGCCAGCCACTCCAGTGCCGTGGCGTCCGTCGAGCGGAAGCCGATCGCCACGGCGACCGCGCCCACGACGACCACGCTGAGGACGGCCTTCAGCACGCTGCCGACCACGTGTCCGACGAGCACCGAGCCGCGGGGGATGGCCATCGTGCGGAAGCGGGCCACGATCCCCTCGGTCATGTCCATCGACACGGACACGGCGGTGCCGATGGCGGTGGAGCCGACGGTCATCAGCAGCAGCCCGGGCACCAGGTAGGCGACGTAGGCGGACCGGCCGCCGCCGCCCAGCCCCGCGCTCATCACGTCGCCGAAGACGTACACGAAGAGCAGGAGCAGCATGACCGGCGTGAGCAGCAGGTTGAGGGTGAGGGACGGGTAGCGCCGGGCGTGCAGCAGGTTGCGGCGCACCATGGTGGACGAGTCGCGCAGAGCGAGGGAGAAGGTCTGCGGGGCGCTCATCGGACGGTCTCCTTCGAGGGGGCGGTCGACGGGGCGGGGATGCCGGCGCCTTCGGTCAGGGCGAAGAAGACGTCGTCGAGGTCGGGGGTGTGCACGGTCAGCTCGTCCGCCTCCACACCGGCGGAGTCGAGCCGGTCCAGCACGGCGCGCAGTTCGCGCTGGCTGCCGCCGCTGGGGATGGACAGGGTCAGCGCCGCGTCGTCCGGGGCGGCCCCGGACAGGACGGCGGCGGCCGACCGGTAGCCGGCCGGGTCGGTGAAGCGGAGCCGTACATGCCCGCCGGGGACGATCCGCTTCAGCTCCTCCGCGGTGCCTTCGGCGGCGATCCGGCCGTCGTGCAGCACGGCGATGCGGTGCGCGAGCTGGTCGGCCTCCTCCAGGTACTGGGTGGTGAGGAAGACGGTCACCCCACCGTCGACCAGCTCGCGGATGATGCCCCACATGGTGTGACGGGAGCGGGGGTCGAGCCCGGTGGTCGGCTCGTCCAGGAAGATGATCCGCGGACCTCCGACCAGGGTCATGGCGATGTCGAGCCGGCGCTTCATGCCGCCCGAGTACGTGGACGCGGGCTTCTTCGCCGCGTCCGCGAGGTCGAACCGCTCCAGCAGCTCGGCGGCGACCCGCCGGCCCTCCTGGCGGGACAGGTGGTGCAGATCCGCCATCAGCAGCATGTTCTCCTCGCCGGTGATCAGGCCGTCGACGGCGGAGAACTGGCCGGTGACGCCGATCGCGGCCCGCACGGCCTGCGGGTCGGCGGCGAGGTCGTGCCCGCCGACCCGCAGGTCGCCCGCGTCCGCGCCGACGAGCGTGGAGAGGATCTTGACGACCGTGGTCTTGCCCGCGCCGTTCGGCCCGAGCAGGGAGAAGATCGTGCCGTCCTCGACGGCGAGGTCGACGCCGTCGAGGACGGTCTTGTCGCCGTACGCCTTGCGCAGCCCGTTCGCCGCGATGGCCAAGCCGGTCATGGGTGTCTCCTTCTGAGGCGGTGGGCGGTCACAGGCTGCGGGCGGTGATGTCGCCGTAGGCGGTGGTCGCGTGGACGGTGAGGCCGGCGGCGGCGCCGTCGGTGTTCATGAGCGTGTTGTGGACCCGGCCGTATCCGGTGCCGGCGTCCAGGGAGGCGGAGACCCCGCGGGCGGCGCCGACGGCGATGTCGCCGTGCTCGGTGCGCAGGGTGACCCTGCCGCGCAGGGCTTCGGTGACGAGGATGTCGCCCTTCTGGGTGCTGATCTCGGCGGGGCCGCCCAGGCGGCCGACCGAGACGTCGCCGGCGAGGACGGTGAGGCGGGCGCTCGCGGCCTCGTCGAGCTCGACCGTGCCCTGCGCGCCCTCGATGACGACGTCGCCGAGCCGGCCTTCGCCCCGCAGCTCCGCGCCGGCGGCCTTCGCCTCGACGCGGGAGCCGGCGGGCAGCCGGACGGTGATGTCGACGGATCCGGACGGGCCGAGAAGCTGGTTCTTCGCCTGCGGGCCGTCGATCCTGAGGACTCCACCGTCGTACGCGACCCGGGTCTGCTCCGCCGCCTTCGTGTCGCGGCTCTTCGCGGTGTCGGCGGGGAGGACTTCGACCACGGTGTCGGTCCGGTCCGCGGCGACGAACCGGATGCGGCCGGCGGCGACGTCGAGGGCGACGGAGATGGGGGCGGGGGTGTCGAAATGCATCGTGCGCTCCTTCGGGGCCGTTGTTTCTGACACCGGAAACGCTACGTTGCATTCACACCGCTGGCAACATACTTGTTGCATATAAGCGGTATCGGCACAGCTCACAGCACTTAAATCGTTGCAACGTTCTGCGATTTAACGCAACAGAGAGGTCTTCATTCGTTGCAACTAAAGGAAGGTGAACGCTATGCTCGCCCCACCACGGACCACGAAGGAGACCCCCGTTGCCAGGAGGCAGGCTCACCCAGCAGGAGCGCCAGCAGATCGCGTCGGGGCTGGCCGACGGGCTGGCGTACGCGGAGATCGCGCGGCGTCTGGACCGTCCCACCTCGACGGTCACGCGGGAGGTCATGCGCAACGGCGGCCCCACCGCCTACCGTCCTGAGCTGGCCCAGCGCGCGACCGAGCAGCGCGCCCACCGGCGCAGGCGAAGCGCGCGGCGGGCGAAGGCGGCGCCGGACGCGTACGGGCGTGACCCGGAGGCGGTACGGGAGTACGAGGAGACGCTCACGACGGTCTTCATCGCCTCGGGCACGCCCCGGATGATGGCCAGGGTCATGGCCTGTCTCACCCTCAGCGACTCCGGCAGCCTCACCGCCGCCGAACTGGCGGAGCGGCTCGAGGTCAGCCCGGCGTCGGTGTCGAAGGCGATCGCGTTCCTGGAGAGCCAGGACCTGGTGCGCCGGTTCCGCGAGGAGGGGGGCCGCCGGGAGCGCTACGGCTTCGACGAGGACATCTGGTACCAGTCGATGATGGCCAGCGCCCGGTCCACCGCGCAGGTCGCGGCGACCTCACGGGAGGGCGTGGACGTCATGGGGCCCGGCACGCCGGTCGCCACGCGGCTGGAGAACGCGGCGCGGTTCCTCGACTTCGTCTCCGAGACCATGATCCGGGCGGCGGAGGAGGCACGGGACGTGCTGTTCGCGAAACCCGAGGAGAGCAAGGACGAGGGTTAGCGGCGGCGGACGCCGGCCTCCGGGCCGTACTCGCCGAGGAGGATCACGTCGAAGGCCGCGCCGAGGAACACCTTCACGGCGCGCAGGGCGTCCCCGACGCGATGCGGCCGGGCCGGCGGACTGGTGGGGTGGACGGTGGCTGCGCTCATGCGTCCATGGTGGTCCCGCGGCCCCGCTACGGGCATCGGCCCACAGGACCGAACCGCGGGGCCGCCGCGTACACCTGCGGAACGAGCCGTCCCTCTCAGGCAGGACGGGGTCACCCCTAGGGGTCATGGCGGGCGGCCGTCCGAGCTCGTCCCTACTTCATGTACCTGTCGAACCAGTCCAGCATCTGCGTCGGGTTCTGCTGGAAGTAGGTGTAGCCGTCCCAGCGTCGCGTCGTTCCCTCGATCCAGAACAGCTTCTTCTCGGCGACCGGGATGTTGTCGTACATGGCCTGGATGTCGTCGGGCCATGTGTACAGATCGTCGCGCACCTGGTACAGGAACGTCGGCACATTCACGTTCTTCGCCCACGGCACCGGTGACAGTTCCGCCAGCCTGAAGCTGATGTGCAGCCTGATGAGCTCGTCCAGGTCGTCGATGTGGCGGGCGGGAATTCCGAGTCGCTCCAGCGCCCGTGACAGTGCGACGCCGGGGGACAGCGGCTGCGGAGAGACCATGCAGCGGACCCCTTCGAACACCTCGGGACGCCTCGTCATGGCGAACATGGTGGAGTTGCCCCCTACGCACCGGCTGAACAGACCGATCGTCATGTCCTTGGTGTCGGGGCGGCTGCGGACGTAGTTCAGTGAGCCGACGACGTCCCGCGACTCGAACCGCCCGACGGTGAAGACGCCACCGTTGGCCGCGCCGCTGTGACCGAAGTTGCGCAGATCGTAGGCGAGCACGTGGTAACCGGCATCGTGCAGGATCTTGTAGTCCGGCACGAAGTTCACCTCGAAGTCGTTGCCGGTCGCGGCACCGAGCGACTTCCACGGCTCCAGGTGCGACGGAAGCCCGGCACGGCTGAACCAGCGCGGATGGTTCGCGATGATGATCCTGTCGGAGCCGGGGGCCGGAATGAACCAGCCTTCCAGCGGCACCCCGTCCTCGGACGGGAAGCTCACGTCCTCGTACTCCAAGCCCTGCTCGGCCGGCGTATGCAGGATCGGCGAGCGCAACGACTGGCGGAACGAATCGGCGATGGTCCGCAGGGTCTTCGCGATCTGCTCGGGCTTCATGCCCTGAGGGACCTCGGCGGCCGCCTCCGTGGCTGTCTGCGGTGACTTCGACATGTTTCCTCCTACAAGGGGGAGTTCTCGTGCTCTCAATTCCGTGCTCCGCCGTCGACACGCAGGACGGTGCCGGTCAGACAGGAGGAGCGGTGGCTGAGGCGCCAGGCGGCGACCTCGGCGATCTCCGGCGGGACGCCCGGTGGAGTCGGTGGACGTGGTGGTCGATGCCGTCGTACATGCGTTGCCATGGCACCCAGCGTGCGTCCGCCCCCAAGGCCCAGCCAGGCACCAGCGGTACCTGGCTGGGCTCCCGCCACCGGCGGCACACTGGGAATATGGACCGACAGGAAATGGCGGCGTTCCTCCGCAGCAGGCGCGAGCGGATCTCTCCCGCCGATGCGGGGCTGCCGCGCGGACCGCGCCGCCGCACCCCGGGACTGCGCCGCGAGGAGGTCGCGCAGCTGGCGTTCATCTCGACGGAGTACTACACACGGCTCGAGCAGGCCCGCGCCCCGCGCCCGTCGCACGAGGTGCTGACCGGTCTGGCCCGTGCCCTGCGCCTCACGGACGCCGAACGCGACCATTTGCACCACCTCGCCGGCGCACCGCCGCTGCCCCCGGCCGGGCCCTCGCGCGAGGTACGGCAGAGCATCCGGGACCTGCTACGGCGACTGCCGCAGGCCGCGGCCACCGTGACGTCCGCGACGTCCGAAGTGATCGCGTGGAACGACCTGGCGGCGGCTCTGATGGAGGACTTCTCCGCGTTGCCGCGACACGACCGCAACCTGGTGCGCCGCGTCTTCCTCGGACCGCACACGCACGGTCAGCGGCTGTACGGGGTGTCGGACGCGAACGAGTTCGCCGTCCAGGCCACTCAGCGGCTGCGCGCCGCTGCCGCCCGCTACCCCGACGACCCGGAGACAGCGGAGCTCGTGGGCGAACTCCTCGCGAGAAGCGAGGAGTTCGCCCGGCTGTGGGACTCCCACGACGTCTCGGCCGATTCCGCCCTCTCCAAAACCTTCCAGCACCCGGTGGTCGGTCCGGTCACCGTCAACTGCGACGTACTGGACATCACCGACCGTGACCAGCAGGTCGTCATCTACACCGCGGAACCCGGCTCGCCCTCGGCGGAGGCACTCCAGCTGCTGTCGGTCATCGGCCCCCGGCACACGACAGGACCCGCGCGTCCTGCCAGGCGGCCCTCACCATCGCCTCAATCCTGTTCGACCTAGGGGGTGACGCCCGGGGTGGCGCCGATCGTGTCGAGGGCGGCCAGGTCCTCCTCGGTCAGGGTGAGGCCCGCACCGGCGACGTTCTCCCGCAGGTGCGCCACCGACGACGTGCCGGGGATCAGCAGGATGTTCGGCGAGCGGTGCAGCAGCCAGGCGAGGGCCACCGCCATCGGCCGCACGCCGTGCCGGTCCGCCACCGCCGACAGCGTGGCCGACTGCAGCGGCGTGAACCCGCCGAGCGGGAAGTACGGCACGTACGCGATGCCCTGGCCGGCGAGCCGGTCGACGAGGGCGTCGTCCTGGCGGTGGGCGAGGTTGTAGAGGTTCTGGACGCAGACGAACGGGGCGATGGTCTCCGCCTCGGCGATCTGCTCGGAGGTCGCGTTGCTGAGGCCGAGGTGCCGGATCAGGCCCTGCTGCTGGAGCTCGACGAGCGCCTCGTACGCCGCCGCCAGTGAGCCCGGCCGCGGTCCCGTGGCGTCGCCGAGGCGCAGGTTGACCAGGTCGAGGGTGTCGACGCCCAGGGTCTCCAGGTTGTCGTGCACGGCGCGGCGCAGGTCGTCGGGTTCGCGGGCCGGGGGCCAGCCGCCGTCGGCGTCCCGGCGCGCGCCGACCTTCGTGACGATGTGCAGGGTGTCCGGGTAGGGGTGCAGGGCCTCGCGGATCAGCCGGTTGGTGACGTGCGGGCCGTAGGCGTCGGCGGTGTCGATGTGGGTGATGCCGAGGCGTACGGCCTCGCGCAGCACGGCGAGGGCGCCCTCGCGGTCGGCCGGCGGGCCCATCACTCCGGGCCCCGCGAGCTGCATGGCGCCGTACCCGAAGCGGGTGACGGTCAGGTCGCCCAGCGTCCAGGTGCCGCCGGGCAGGGTGGGTGTGGTGGTCGTCCGAGGTGTGGTCATGTGCCCACCGTCCGCCGTGGGCGGCGGTCCGCCCAGTTCCCCGCCGATCCTGGGAGTGACAGGGCCAGGGACGGACGGCCCCGCCCGCTTACGCTGGAACGCATGTCTGAGGAGAACCGGCTCGGCGACTACCTCCGCGCGCGCCGGGAGCTGGTGACGCCGGACGACCTGGGGCTGCCGTCCCACGGTGTGCGCCGCGTGCCCGGGCTGCGCCGCGAGGAGGTCGCGCTGCTCGCCGGCATCAGCTCCGACTACTACCTGCGGCTCGAGCAGGGCCGCGACCGCAATCCGTCGGCGCAGGTGCTCGACGCGCTGGCCCGGGTGCTGCTGCTCGACGACACCGCCACGGCGTACCTCCACCAGCTCGCCGCGCCCCGGCCGCGCGCCCGCCGCCGGCCGTCGCGGCGGCCCGCCGTCCCGCCGGCCACGGCGCAGCTGCTGGAGTCGATCGGGCTGCCGGCGTTCGTGACGGACCGGGCCCTCGACGTGATCGCGGTGAACCCGCTGGGCGCGGCGCTGGTGCCGACCGTGCGGGTGGGCGAGAACCGGCTGCGGTCGTTCTTCCTCGACCCCGCCGAGCGGGATCTGCACACGGACTGGTCCGCCACGGCCGCGCAGTGCGTCGCCGTGTTCCGGCGGCGGCTGGGGACCGACGTGGACGACCCGCGGGTCGTCCGGCTGGTGGGCGAACTGTCGCTGGCGAGCGCGGAGTTCCGGAAGGTGTGGGCCCGGCACGATGTGCGTCCGGTCGTGGACAAGCCGATCCGGATGAACCACCCGCAGGTCGGGGAGCTGAGCCTCACCCTGTCCAAGCTGGACGTCGACGGCCCGCACGGGCTGGCGCTCGCGGCGTACCACGCGGCGCCGGGCAGCGAGGATGCGGAGCGGCTGGCGCTGCTGGCGTCCCTGACGACGGGGCCGGCGCGGCGGGGGGCGGGGTCGGCACGGCAGCGGACGTCCGGCGCGGACCGCCGTCCGGAGCGCGCGGAAAACCGTTTGGACCGCCCCCGCCCCACGGCCTAGAATCTCCGCTCTCTTCCCGCCTCCCCCACGGAGCGCCGCCGTCCGGACGGAAACCGGCCGGCATTCCTTCCTCGCGGCACACCCGCAGCAGGTCCCTCGGAGGCACCCCCTTGTCCGCGTCCACGCCCGTAGACGAGCCCGTGAACGATCCCGTGGACGGTCCCGCCGCCCCGGCCGGCGACCCCCTCGCCCGTGAACGCTCCCACCTCACCGCGTCCCGCGCCGCCCTGCGCGCCATGCGGGAGGACGTGGAAGCGCTCGACATCCGCGACGTCACGGCCAACTGGGTGAACGCGGAGGTGCTTCAGCACCAGATCGAGGAGCGGATCAAGGCGCTGGCCGACCTCAGCGACACCCCGCTGTTCTTCGGCCGCCTCGACTATCTGCACGCGCCGGGCGCGGAGCGGGCGGAGGGCGCGCAAGGAGAACGCTTCTACATCGGGCGCCGGCATGTGCACGACGCGGACGGCGACCCGATGGTGATCGACTGGCGTGCCCCGGTGTCGCAGCCGTTCTACCGGGCGTCCAAGAAGGACCCGATGGACGTCGGACTGCGCCGGCGCTTCGGCTACACCGGCGGCGACCTCACCGCGTACGAGGACGAGCACCTCTCCGACCCGGCCGAGGCGGCGACCACCAGCAAGCTGCTCCAGCAGGAGATCGAGCGCCCGCGCGTCGGCCCCATGCGCGACATCGTCGCGACGATCCAGCCCGAGCAGGACGAGATCGTACGGTCGGGGCTCTCGGGCAGCGTGTGCGTGCAGGGCGGCCCCGGCACCGGAAAGACGGCCGTCGGTCTGCACCGGGTCGCGTACCTCCTCTACGCCCACCGCGAGCGGCTGGCCCGCACGGGCACCCTGGTCGTCGGGCCGAACCGCTCCTTCCTGCACTACATCGAGCAGGTGCTCCCGGCCCTGGGTGAACTCGCCGTCGCCCAGGCCACGGTGGACGACCTGGTGGCGCACGTGGAGGTCCGCGGGAATGACGACGCGACGGCGGCGACGGTCAAGGGCGACGCGCGCATGGCGGAGGTGCTGCGGCGGGCCCTGTACTCCCACGTGACCATGCCGACGGAACCGGTCGTGGTGGTGCGCGGCTCCCGCCGGTGGCGCGTCCCTGCGTACGAACTCGAGGAGCTGGTAGGGCAGTTGCTCGACCGGGACATCCGCTACGGCGCCGCCCGCGAGGCGCTGCCGCAGCGGATCGCGCACGCGGTGCTGGTGCAGATGGAGCGGGCGGGCGAGGCGCCGGACGACCGGGTGCAGGACGCGGTGGCGCGCAACGCGGCGGTGAAGGCGGCCGTCAAGGCGGTGTGGCCGGCCGTGGACCCGGCGAAGCTGGTGCTGCGGCTGCTGAGCGACGCGGAGTTCCTGGCGGAACACGCGGAGGGGCTGCTCGACGAGCAGGAGCAGAAGGCGATCCTCTGGGCGAAGCCGGCCCGCTCGGTGAAGTCGGCGAAGTGGTCGGCGGCGGACACGGTGCTGATCGACGAGGCGGCGGACCTGATCCGGCGCACGCCGTCGCTCGGCCATGTCGTCCTCGACGAGGCGCAGGACCTCTCCCCCATGCAGTACCGGGCGGTGGGCCGCCGCTGCACGACCGGCTCGGCGACCGTCCTCGGCGACCTGGCGCAGGGCACCACGCCGTGGGCGACGCGCAGTTGGGAGGAGGCCCTGTCCCACCTGGGCAAGCCGGACGCGGTGGTGGAGGAGCTGACGGCGGGTTTCCGTGTCCCCACGGACGTCATCACGTACGCCTCCCGCCTCCTCCCGCACATCGCCCCGGGCCTCACCCCGGTCGCGTCGATCCGCGAGAACCCGGGCTTCTTCGAGGTACGCCGCTCCTCCGGCCCGGCGGACGTGATCGCCGCGTGCCGCGAACTGCTCACCCGCGAAGGCTCGGTGGGCCTGATCGCGGCGGACCCCCGCATCCCGGAACTGACCGACGCCCTCGCCTCGGCGGGCCTCCCCCACGTGGCCCCCGGCGAGGAGACGACGGAGTCGACCCGCCTCACCCTGGTCCCGGCCTCCCTGGCGAAGGGCCTGGAATACGACTACGTCCTCCTGGACGAACCCCAGGCGGTCGTCGACGCCGAACCCGACGAACGCACAGGCCTCCGCCGCCTGTACGTCACGCTGACGCGAGCGGTGTCGGGCCTGATCATCACGCACTCGGCACCACTGCCGGGGCAGTTGACGTAACCGCCCGACTCCCGCATCCCGTGGGCAGGCGTGCCGCTGGGGCGATGGGGGAGGGTGGGCGCGGACGGCACCCCGCTGACGCCGGGCTGCGCAACCCCCGCCCGGCGTCAGAGGGCCTCACTCCCCCAGGACACCCCGCCACCGGGCCACAGCAGCCGCCGACACCGGACCGGCCCACCCGTCCGGGCGGGCCGCGCCGCCGATGTGGAAGGCGTCCACGCCCGCGTCCAGCAGGGCCGGCACATGCTCGAGGCGCAGGCCGCCGCCCACCAGCAGCTGCTGGTCGTGCCCCGGCTCGCCCCGCCGCCCCGCCTCCGCGCACAGCACCGGCAGGCCCGTGTCCACCCCCTCCGCCGCGCCCGCGGTCAGGTAGGTGTCCAGGCCGGGGAGATCCGCGAGCTGCTTGCGCAGGGCGTCGCGGTCCGCCGCGTGGTCGATCGCGCGGTGGAACGTCCACCGGCAGCCCTCCAGCTCGGCCGCGACCCGTTCCACGGCCGCCAGGTCCACCTGGCCGTCCGCGTCGAGGAAGCCGAGGACGAACTCCTCCGCCCCTGCCTCGCGCATCTCGCGCGCCGCGGCGACCAGCCGTTCCACCGCGCCCGCCGCGAAGCCGTCCGCGAGCCGGAGCATGACCCGGACCGGGATGCCCACGGCCGCGCGGACCGCCGTCACCGTCGCCGCCGCCGGGGTCAGCCCGTCCGCCGCCATGTCGGTGACCAGTTCGAGGCGGTCCGCACCTCCCGCCTGGGCGGCGACGGCGTCCTCGACGTCGAGGGCGATCACCTCCAGGACTGCACGCTTGCTCATGGGGCCCCATTCGTCGGCTCGGACGGCTCCTACAGGTCTAGTCCAATCCAGACTACGCCTGGCCCTCGGCCCGGACCTCTCCCACCCGCCGCTCAGCCGGCGATGGTCAGCCGAAGATGTTCAGCTCCGCCGCCTCCACCCCGGCCAGCTCGTACGGCACCCCGTCCACCGGGCGACCCGCGTACAGCCGCATCAGCGTGGGCCCGTCGCCGATGAAGCGCGCCGGGGGCCGCTCCCCGGACGCGTCGCCCAGCCGTACCGGCTCGTCCGCGTCGTCCAGGTCGGCGTGCAGCGGCACATGCCCCCGCGCGCCGGTGACCTGCGCCAGCAGGGCGAGTGCGAACGGCAGGCCAGCGCCCGCGTACGCCCCCGGCTCCCCGAGCGCGTCGCGCACGTCCCCGGCGTGCACCCACTCGCCGAGCGCCACCCCGTCCAGCACCCCGCCCGCCTTCGCGATGACCGGCCCGGCCTCGGTCATGCCGTGGTCCAGTTCGTCGAGGATCCGCGCGGTGGTCCAGCCGGCCCGCTCGTCGATGTCCCGCTGGTTGCTCGCGGGCGAGAACACGTCCTTCTCGTACCGGCTCTCCACCACCCGCGACAGCGCCGCCGAGCAGTGCGCCAGCACGTCCCGCACCGTCCAGCCCGGACACGCCGTCACCGGCAGCGCGAAGTCGCCGTCGCCGCGCGCCCGCAGCAGCGGGAGCAGCGCGTCGCGCTCGACGCTCAGCAGCCGTCCCGGCAGCTCGGGGTCCCGTACCTCGTGCACATCCGCAGGAGTCGTCATGCCGTCCACGCTAGGGCCTGCGCCGCCGCCGGGACGGAAATCGCTCGGGAACGGCCGCGGGAGTCACCCCCGGCCGAGGACGTCACGACCGGGCGGACGGAGCGGTGCGTTCCGCGAGTTCGCCCAGGAGACGGGCCGCCGACGCCGGGGCGACCAGCCACTTCAGGTGGCTGCCCGGGAGGGTGTGGACGTCGTAGGGGTTGTCCGGCGTCAGCTCGTCGCCCTCGCGGATCAGCCGGTCCTGCAGCGCGAGCGGCATGCTCGCGTCGTCGGCCAGGCGGACGTAGGTCTTCGGGATCCTGCCCCATGTCGCGGCCTGCGCCCGGTCGGCGGAGGTGCCGACGTCCAGGTTCTCGTCGGGCTGGAAGGTGTTCAGGAAGGTCAGGAACTCCTCGTCCGTGCCATCGGCGAGGAAGGCCGCCTTGAACGCCGCCAGGGCGGCCGGGTCCGCGGTGCGGAAGTTGACGCGGAGCAGGCCGAGTTCGGCGGGGTTCCCGGCCGCGGCCAGGGCCAGAGAGGCGGCGTCGACCCCGGCCATCTCCGGCTCGGCGTAGTAGTCGCCCACGTCGAGCGCGACCGGGCACCAGGCGGCGACGTAGACGATGCTGTCGATCAGGTCGGGCCGCGCGTTGGCCGCGGCGGTGGCCGTGATGCCGCCCCGGCTGTGCGCGACGAGGATCACCGGGCCGTTCCGCCTGGCCCGCTCCAGGACCCCGATCAGGTGCGCGGCGTTGTCGGCGAGCGTGACCCCCTTGATCGCGCCGGGCGCGCCGGCGAGCCCTTCGAGGTCCTGCGGCGCCTGGTAGGCGCGGGTGTAGGTGGCCTCGAAGCCGTGGCCTGGCAGGTCGACGGCGACCGAACGGTGCCCGAGGAGGCCGAGTTCGGCCTGGAGTGGCGCGAAGGAGAAGGAGTTGGCGAAGGCTCCGTGGACCAGGACGAACGTCGGTTGCACCTGGTTGCTCACTACGTCCGGTCTCCTTCGGTTCGGGGGCCCGCGCGGCGCGCCCCGGCGAGGAGCCGGCCAGGAAGGTGCGCGGGCGGCGGTTCGTGCTCCGGCGGTCACCCTACTCAGCGGAAGATCGTCGGCACCAGGCGTTGTCGGCCCTTCCGTTCGGGGACGAAAAGCGGTTGCGCCGGGCGCCTCACCCGGTCAGGGTGCCGTGGTGATCCGCGCGGCGGTTCTCGGGGACCGGCGTGCGCGACCGTCCCGCAAGGAGTTGATGTGCCCTCCGTCCACACCCTGCCCGTCAAGGAGTTCCGTGTCACGGACGACAAGGCCGGGCCGTACGGCATCACGGCCGGCCCCGACGGCGCGCTCTGGCTCACCCTGGTGCACCGCGGCAGCGTCGCCCGCCTCACCCTCGACGGCGCCTTCCAGGAGTACGCCCTGGACGCGCCCGACTGCCGTCCCACGGTCATCGCGCCCGGCCCGGACGGCGCACTGTGGTTCACCCGCCTCCAGGACCACCGGATCGGCCGCGTCACCGTCGACGGCGAGGTGACGTCCTTCGCGCTGCCGTCCTCCGGCGGCGGGCCGTACGGCATCACGGCGGGTCCGGACGGCGCGCTGTGGTTCACGGAGACGACCGGTGACCGCATCGGCCGCATCAGCGTCGACGGGGAGGTCACGGAGTTCGCCCTCCCGGTCGCGGGCGGCTTCCCCTCCGCGATCACGACGGGTCCGGACGGTGCGCTGTGGTTCACCCTGAACGGCGCGAACGCGATCGGCCGCCTCACCCCTGACGGTGACACCGCCGTGCACCCCCTGCCCACCGAGGCCGCGGGGCCGGTCGGCATCGCGGCGGACGGCACGGCGCTGTGGTTCGCGGAGATCTCGGCGGGCCGGATCGGCAGGATCTCGGTGGACGGCCGGATCACGGAGTTCCCCCTCCCCGACCGCTCGGCCGGCCCGCACGCGGTCGTCGCCGCGGCCGACGGCGAGTGCTGGTTCACGCAGTGGGGCACGGGCCGCGTCGGCCGTGTCACGGAGGACGGCGAGATCACCGAGTACGCCCTTCCTGACCCCTCCTCCGAGCCCCACGGCATCACCGTGGGCCCGGACGGCGCGCTGTGGACGGCCCTGGAGACGGGCGGGGTGGCGCAGGTGGAGCGGTCATTGCCGTGACGGGGTCCGTCGCGGAGCCGCCCCCGAAGGAGCGGCCCCGGGACCTGGTTGTGGTGACGTCGGTTGTCGGTCAGTGATCGTGACGCGCGTGCGCGACGAAGGCGGACCAGGCGGCGGGGGGCACCGTGACGGTGCCCCGGCCGGTGTCCTTGGAGTCGCGGACGTGGACGGAGGTGAGGGAGGTGGCGACCTCCACGCAATCACCCCCGGCTCCGCCGCTGTAACGGGACTTGAACCAGGTCAGCGCCTGGTCTTCGGACTGCTCGGTCGTCATGAGTCTCCTTGCAGCAGCTGCTCGATGCGGCGCAGGGACTCCGCCGGGGTCAGCGCCTGGGCCCGGATGATTCCATACCGCGCCGCGATGCCCCGGACGATTTCCCTGTCGGTGATCACCCGACCGCTTCCCTGGCTCTCCAAGTAGGCCACCGGCTCCCCTCCTTCCGGCACCATCAATGTGAACGGACCGTCCACACAGGCGTGGTCGGTCGCGTCGGTCGGCATCACCTGAATCTCTACGTTCGGGTTCCGGCCGGTGCGGAGCAAGTGCTCGATTTGGCCGCGCAGCACGCCCGTTCCGCCGATGGGCCGTTGCAGCACCGCCTCCTCCAGGACGAAGCTCAGCACAGGCGCGGGCGCGCGGGTGAAGAGCTTGTGCCGTGCGAGCCGGGCGGACACCATCTGCTCGATCTCCGCCTCGGTCCGGCGAGGGCGCCACACTGTGAACATCGTCCGGGCATAGGCCTCGGTCTGCAGCATCCCGGGAACGATCAGCGGCGCGTACTGGTGGAACTCGATCGCCGTCTCCTCGATGCGCGCGGCGTCCCGGAAGAAGGCGGGATAGCGCGTGAGGGCCACGGCCTGCTTCATGGCGACCAGGACGCCGTCCGCCCGGAGCAGCGAGTCGAGCTTCTCGATGGTGTCCGGCCGGGGAATGCGCCGGCCCTGCTCGATCGCGGCGATCTGCGCCTCGCTGTACCCGACGAGCGGGGCGAGGGCGGACTGGGTCAGTCCGGCGCGCTCACGGAAGAGCTTGATCTGTCTGCCGAAGCAGCGCAGTAGTTCGTCGGCGGAGTCCCGGCCGTTCGCCGCGACCGCCTGCTCCGGAAGCTGCACCATGAGCCACCTCTGTCCTGCCCCGACAGGCACGTCGTGCGCCCCTACAGCGGCGCTGTGTGGGGACGTTGTCGCTGGTCAACGTACGGGCGTCACACGAGGCTCACCCTCATGACGACCGAGATTCCCCCCTTCGAGCGCACCGCCGACCGCACCCCCTCCGGCGAGGAGTCCTTCTCCCTCTGCTTCACCTCAACCCCCCGGGGCGCCCGCCTCGCCAGGCGTCTCGCCTCGCACCGGCTGGACGCCTGGGGCTTCCCCTACGCGTCCGAGGTGAACGACACCGTGACGCTCGTCGTGGCGGAGCTGGCCGCGAACGCGGTGACCCACGGCCGGGTGCCGGGCCGCGGCGTCCGGCTGGCCCTGGCGATGAGCGCCGCCCGTGACCTCGTCCGCGTCGAGGTCACCGACACCCGGGAGGACCGGCCGCCCGCGGACGCGCCCCGCCTGCCCCTCGGCCCGGAGGCGGAGACCGGGCGCGGTCTGTGGCTGGTGTCGCAGCTCGCGAGCCGGGTGTGCGTCGTGCCGCGTACGGACGGCGGACCCGGGAAGACCGTGCGGGCGGAGCTGCGGCTGTGACGTCGGGGTGCGCACCGGAAACAATGGGCGCATGGCCGACACCCAAGACCTCCGTGCCCGTTTCGTCCGCGCCCTCGAAGGGGTCCGGGGATCATCCGGGGGTCCGGATCCCGTGCCGTACGCGGAGAATCTGATCGCGCGCTGGCAGGAGCCGCAGCGGCACTATCACACGCTCACCCACCTCACGACCGTCCTCGACCGCGTCGACGAGCTGGCGGAGCACGCCGAGGACCCCGACGTCGTACGGCTCGCCGTGTGGTTCCACGACGCCGTGTACCTGCCGGACCGGTCGGAGAACGAGGAGCGGTCCGCCCGGCTCGCCGAGCGCGCGCTGCCGGAGGCCGGGGTGTCCGCGGCGAAGACCGAGGAGGTCGCCCGCCTCGTGCGGCTCACCGTCACGCACGACCCCGCCGACGACGACCGGAACGGCCAGGTGCTGTGCGACGCCGACCTGGCGATCCTCGCCGCCGCGCCGTCGGTATACGCCGCCTACACCGCCGCCGTCCGCGAGGAGTACCACTTCGTGCCGAACGACGCCTTCCGCGAGGGCCGCGCCGACGTCCTGCGCCAACTCCTCGGGCTGCGCCGCCTGTTCCGCACCCCGTACGGGCAGGAGCACTGGGAGGCCACCGCCCGTTACAACCTGCGCGGCGAGCTGGAAATGCTGTCGACCCCGCCCCCGCCCTCCGCCTAGCCTCCCGTCATGCACGCATCCGGAGCGGAACAGGTGGAGGAGGCCGTCGCGCACAGCGTGGCGGCCCTGGGGGCGGTCACCGACCGCGACTGGACGGGGGTTCGGGCGGGACGGCTGGAGTGGAACTGCCGCGAGACGGCGGCGCACGTCGCGAGTGATCTGATCGCGTACGCGGGGCAGCTCGCGGGACGGGCCCAGGGCGCGTACGTGCCCTTCGACATCGCGCTGGACGACGGCACCGACAACGCCGGCGTCCTCCACGTCATCACCACCACCGGCGCCCTCCTCGCCGCCGCCGTCCGCACCACCCCCCGCTCCGTGCGCGCCTTCCACCCGTACCCGTTCCGGCACGCGGGCCGCGAGGGGTTCGCCGCGATGGGCGTCGCCGAGGTGCTGCTGCACACGCACGACATGGCCGAGGGGCTCGGCGTCGCGTACGAACCGCCCGCCGAGCTCGGCGAGTTCGTGCTGACGCGGATCTTCCCGCGCGTCAAACCGGGGCCGGCGCCCTGGCCGACGCTGCTGTGGGCGACCGGCCGCGGCGAGCTGCCGGGGCGGGAGCCGGTCACCGCCTGGCGGTGGTGCAACAACCCGGTGCTGCGCTCCGAGCGGCTCGACCTGGAGGGCGTCACCCCGGCGGCCGCCGCGAGCCTGTCCGTCGCGGGTGACGGCGGTTTCACCTGGGCGGGAGGCGCGCCCGCCGAGGGCACCCGCGTGGGCGCGGGGATCGGGGTCAAGCAGTACGAGGAGGGCGCGTTCGTCCCCGAGTGGGGCATGTACGTGCTGGTCCGCCGGGAGGACGACCGCGCGGTGGGCGCGATGGGCTTCCACGGCCCGCCCGGCGCCGACGGCCGGGTGGAGATCGGCTACGACCTCGTCGTGGAGGCCCGCGGGAACGGCTACGCGACCGAGGCGCTGCGCACCCTGTCGGCGTGGGCGCTCGGCCAGGACGCCGTGCACACCGTGGTGGCCGTCGTCGAGGAGACGAACGTGCCGTCGCAGAAGGTCGTGACCCGCGCCGGTTTCACCGAGGTGTCCCGGCAGGAGGGCCACATCACCTACGAGCTGCGCGCCTGACCTACACCTGACGGCCGGTCCGGCCGGCCCCCTTGCGCCGCCGCAGCCCCGCCGCGTGCAGCAGCCGCACCACCTCGCGGCTGCTGACCTCGACCGCGCCCGCGCGCACCGCGTCCGCGTACCGGTGCGCCGGGATGTCGTAGTGGTCGCGTTCGAAGGCGCGGCGGGGCACGCCCAGGCCGGCGGCGAAGAGATGCAGCTCGGCGTAGGAGACGTCGCTCACCAGGTGGGACCACAGGCGGCCGTGACCCGGCCAGGTGGGCGGGTCGATGTACACGGTCACGCCGGGGGGTCCGCTTCGCCCAGTGCGCCGACCGCCGCGACCTTCACGCCCGCCTTGTGGCACACCCAGTGCGGGTCGGGGCCCAGCTCCGGTTCGACCTCCAGCGCGTGCGGGTCGCCGCTGCCGCACACCGGGCACAGCGGCCAGCGTCCGTAGCGCTCCAGCAGGGCGTCCTGCACGTCCTGCGCGACCAGACCGGCCAGGAAGCCGGCGCCCTCCGGCCACTGCTCGACCCACCAGCGGCGGTGCGTGACGGAGTCCTCCACGAGGGACACCACGTCCGCCTCGGCGACCCCGCGCGTGACGAGGTCGGCCAGCACGAGGGCGCGCGCCGCGTGCAACGCTTGTTCCAGGGGCGGAGGGGGGCCGGGTTCGCGCTGGGGGTCCATGTCCCCATTGTGCGCACTCTTGACCAGGAGCCCGGGACGAAAATATCTTTCATTTCGTGACCCATGACGTGAAGGAAATTTTCGGGAGCGGCGGCGCCTCACCCGCTCCGCCCGCGCCCGCCGCCCTCGCGGCCAAGGTGCGCACGCTGGCCCCGTCGATGACGCGCTCCATGCAGCGCGTCGCCGAGGCCGTCGCCGCCGACCCGGCCGGCTGCGCGGCGCTCACGGTCACCGGCCTCGCCGAGCTGACCGGCACCAGCGAGGCCACCGTCGTCCGCACGGCCCGCCTGCTCGGCTACCCGGGCTACCGCGACCTGCGGCTCGCCCTGGCCGGCCTGGCCGCGCAGCAGCAGTCCGGGCGCGCCCCCGCGATCACCACCGACATCGCCGTGGACGACCCCATCGCCGACGTCGTCGCCAAGCTCGCCTACGACGAGCAGCAGACCCTCGCCGACACCGCCGCCGGGCTGGACACCGTCCAGCTCGCCGCCGCCGTGACCGCCCTCGCGGGCGCCCGCCGCACCGATGTGTACGGCGTCGGCGCGTCGGGGCTGGTCGCCCAGGATCTCACCCAGAAGCTGCTGCGCATAGGCTTGATGGCGCACGCCCACAGCGACCCGCACCTCGCCGTGACCAACGCCGTGCAGCTGCGCTCCGGGGACGTGGCGATCGCCATCACCCACTCCGGCACCACCGGCGACGTCATCGAGCCGCTCCGGGTGGCCTTCGAGCACGGCGCCACGACGGTCGCGGTCACCGGCCGCCCCGACAGCCCCGTCACGCAGTACGCCGACCACGTCCTGACCACCTCCACGGCCCGCGAGAGCGAGCTGCGCCCGGCCGCGATGTCCTCCCGTACGGGTCAACTGCTGGTCGTGGACTGCCTGTTCGTGGGGGTCGCGCAGCGCACCTACGACGCCGCCGCGCCCGCCCTCTCGGCGTCGTACGAGGCGCTGGCGCACCGGCACCGGGCGACCCGCAAGGGCCCGTAAGGGGGCCCTCCCGCGCCCTGGTCGCATGCGCGCCCCCGCCGTACCCCCCTCCGAGCCGCCGGCCCCGACCGAAAGAACACCGCCCATGACCTCCGCCTCCCGCGACCGCGATCTGCGCTCCCAGCTCGAGACCCTGACCACCGAGGCGTTCCGGCCGGAACTGGCGGACGTCGACCGGCTGCCGACGGCGGAGATCGCGCGGCTGATGAACGCCGAGGACGCCACGGTCGCGGGCGCCGTGGCCGAGCAGGTGCCGGCGATCGCCGCCGCGGTCGACGCCGTGGCGGAGCGGATGGCGCGCGGCGGGCGGCTGGTCTACGCGGGCGCGGGCACGGCGGGGCGGCTGGGCGTGCTGGACGCCTCCGAGTGCCCGCCCACCTTCAACACCGACCCGGCGCGGGTCGTCGGCCTGATCGCCGGCGGCCCGGACGCCATGGTCACCTCGGTCGAGGGCGCCGAGGACTCCCCCGAGCTCGCCGAGGCCGACCTGGAGGCGCTGGGCCTCACCCCCGACGACACGGTGGTCGGCGTCTCCGCCTCCGGCCGCACCCCGTACGCAATCGGCGCGGTCACGTACGCCCGGAAGCACGGGGCGCTCACCGTGGGACTGTCGTGCAACCGGGGCAGCGCGCTGGCGGCGGCGGCCGAGCACGGCATCGAGGTGGTCGTGGGCCCGGAGTTCCTCACCGGCTCCACCCGCCTCAAGGCCGGCACGGCGCAGAAGCTCGTGCTGAACATGCTGTCGACGATCACGATGATCCGGCTGGGCAAGACGTACGGGAACCTGATGGTCGACGTGCGCGCCTCCAACGAGAAGCTGCGCGCCCGCTCCCGCCGGATCGTCGCCCAGGTGACGGGCGCCGGCGACGACGCCGTGGAGCGCGCCCTGGCCGCCACGGACGGCGAGGTCAAGCACGCGATCCTGGTGCTGCTGGCCGGGGTGGACGGGCCGACGGCGGCCCGCTTGCTGGACGAGGCCGACGGGCATCTGCGGGCGGCGCTGGCGGCCGCGGGGAGCTGACCGTCCGGGCTGGGATACTGGAGCGGTCCCCCACCCGGAGAATCCACCATGAACCACGCACAGCTCACCGCCCTCGGCCGGGCGCTGCGTGTGCTCGGTGAGCACGGCGAGGCGCTCTCCGCCGACACCCCGGACGCCCGTCTGCACGAGGTGCGCAACGACCTGCGGCGGGCGCTGGACCTGCTGGAGGACACCGTGACCACGGCGCCGCCCAGCACCCGCTGCGCCGAGCATCCCACCGGACCGGTCGACGAGAGCGCCCCGGACCTGTGCCTGCTCTGCGAGACCCGGCGCCGCGCCGCCCGCCGCGCCGAGTTCAACGGCCCGGCCCCGCAGGCCCGCCCCGCCGGTCCCGCCCCCTCCCGCTACGGGGTGCGCGGCGACCGCCCGCAGCCGCAGCAGCGCTGGCTGCCGGAGATGTGGAACGGCCAGGCGTGGCAGCTGTGCGGCACCCCGCGCCGCGACCGCCGCGAGGCGGAACTGTTCGTCAAGGCCCAGCTGCGCTCCCCCCGTCCGGCGATGGCCTACCGCGTCGTCCACGAGTTCACCGACTACGAGGTCCTGCGGGTGTGGGGCACCCCGGTCCGCGTGGACATCGAACCCATGGGCAACCTCTGAGACCCGCGAGCCTCCCGGCGGAAAGGCGCGGCGTCCCCGCCGGAGGGGCGCCGCGCCAGGCCCCGGACCGGGCCGGACTCAGCTCAGCGACGTCAGCGACGCCGCGTCGTACGACGTGAGGTCGCCGAAGCGGCCGGCCAGGACCTTGGCCGCCCACTCCGGGTCCTGGAGGACCGCGCGGCCCACCGCGACCATGTCGAACTCGTCGCGCTCCAGGCGGTCCAGGAGGTCGTCGATGCCCCGCAGCGCGGCGCCCTCGCCCAGGAAGGCGCGGCCGAACTCGCCGTCCAGGCCGACCGAACCGACGGTGATCGCGGGGCGGCCGGTCAGCTTGCGGGCCCAGCCGGCCAGGTTGAGGTCGGAGCCGTCGAACTCGGGGAGCCAGTAGCGGCGCGTGGACGCGTGGAAGGCGTCGACGCCGGCCGTGGCGAGCGGGGTGAGGATCGCCTCCAGCTCCTGCGGGGTCTCGGCGAGCCGGGCGTCGTAGTGGTCGGCCTTCCACTGCGAGAAGCGGAACACGACCGGGAAGCCGGGCGACACGGCCGCGCGCACGGCCTGCACGATCTCCACGGCGAACCGGGTGCGGGCGACCGGGTCGCCGCCGTAGGCGTCGGTGCGGCGGTTGGTGCCCGCCCACAGGAACTGGTCGATGAGGTAGCCGTGGGCGCCGTGCAGTTCCACGCCGTCGAAGCCGATGCGCTCGGCGTCGGCCGCCCCCTTCGCGAACGCAGCCACGACGTCGTCGATGTCGGCCTGCGTCATGGCCCTGCCGCCCTCGGCGCCGTCCAGGCGCAGCCCCGACGGTCCGACCGCCGGCGCCTCCGGGAAGGGCGGCTTCCCCTGCTCGCGGACCATGCCGACGTGCCACAGCTGCGGCACGATGCGGCCCCCGGCGGCGTGCACCGCCTCCGCGACCTTCGCCCAGCCGGCCAGTTGCTCCTCCCCGTGGAACCGCGGGACGCGGTCGCTGATGCCGGCGGACGGGTGGTCGACGTACGTGCCCTCGGTGACGATCAGCCCGACCCCGGCGGCGGCCCGGCGGGCGTAGTACGACGCGACGTCCTCCCCCGGCACCCCGCCCGGCGAGAACTGGCGGGTCATGGGCGCCATGACGATGCGGTTGGGCACGGTCAGCCCGTTGAGGGCGACCGGCCGGGCCAGGATCTCGGCGGCACGTCCGGTGGTCGCGGAGGCGGCGACGGTCATGAGGAGGACTCCTTGCGGATACTCGACGGTATGTGTACGTGCATACAACGCACCCTTCGTCGAACCCGCGTGAGGCGGTGAGCATTCCCGCCTCCCGCCCGTCCGCGTCCGTGACACCGGTCACCCCCTGCGGCGCCCGGACACGCCGGAGGGCGGCACCCCCTGTGCGGGGAGTGCCGCCCTCCGGACCTCGGACGGGTCCGAACCTGACGGATCAGGCTCAGAAGTCCATGTCACCGCCCGGCATGCCGCCGCCGGCCGGGGCCGCGGCCTTCTCCGGCTTGTCGGCGATGACGGCCTCGGTGGTGAGGAACAGCGCGGCGATCGACGCGGCGTTCTGCAGCGCGGAGCGCGTCACCTTGGCCGGGTCGATGATGCCTTCGGCGATCATGTCGACGTACTCGCCGGTCGCGGCGTTCAGGCCGTGGCCGACCGTGAGGTTGCGGACCTTCTCCACGACGACGCCGCCCTCGAGACCACCGTTGACGGCGATCTGCTTCAGCGGGGCCTCCAGGGCGAGCTTCACGGCGTTGGCGCCGGTCGCCTCGTCACCCTCGAGCTCCAGCTTCTCGAACACCTGGGAGGCCTGCAGCAGGGCCACGCCACCACCGGCGACGATGCCCTCCTCGACGGCCGCCTTGGCGTTGCGCACGGCGTCCTCGATGCGGTGCTTGCGCTCCTTGAGCTCCACCTCGGTGGCGGCGCCGGCCTTGATGACCGCGACACCGCCGGCGAGCTTCGCCAGGCGCTCCTGCAGCTTCTCGCGGTCGTAGTCCGAGTCGCTGTTCTCGATCTCGGCGCGGATCTGGTTCACCCGGCCCTGGACCTGGTCGGCGGAGCCGGCGCCGTCCACGATGGTGGTCTCGTCCTTGGTGATGACCACCTTGCGGGCCTTGCCCAGCAGGTCGAGGGTGGCGTTCTCCAGCTTGAGGCCGACCTCCTCGGAGATGACCTCGCCGCCCGTGAGGATGGCGATGTCGCCGAGCATGGCCTTGCGGCGGTCGCCGAAGCCCGGGGCCTTGACGGCGACGGACTTGAAGGTGCCGCGGATCTTGTTGACGACCAGGGTCGACAGGGCCTCGCCCTCGACGTCCTCGGCGATGATCAGCAGCGGCTTGCCCGACTGCATGACCTTCTCCAGGAGCGGGAGCAGGTCCTTGACGTTGGAGATCTTGGAGTTCGCGATCAGGATGTACGGGTCGTCGAGGACGGCCTCCATACGCTCCATGTCGGTGGCGAAGTACGCCGAGATGTAGCCCTTGTCGAAGCGCATACCCTCGGTGAGCTCCAGCTCCAGACCGAAGGTCTGGGACTCCTCGACGGTGATGACGCCTTCCTTGCCGACCTTGTCCATGGCCTCGGCGATGAGCTCGCCGATCTGGGTGTCGGCGGCGGAGATGGAGGCCGTGGAGGCGATCTGCTCCTTGGTCTCCACGTCCTTCGCCTGCTCCAGGAGGGCGGCGGAGACGGCCTCGACGGCCTTCTCGATACCGCGCTTCAGGGCCATCGGGTTGGCGCCGGCGGCGACGTTGCGCAGGCCCTCCTTGACCAGGGCCTGGGCGAGAACGGTCGCCGTGGTCGTACCGTCACCGGCGACGTCGTCCGTCTTCTTGGCGACTTCCTTGACCAGCTCGGCGCCGATCTTCTCGTACGGGTCCTCGAGCTCGATCTCCTTGGCGATGGAGACACCATCGTTGGTGATCGTGGGGGCGCCCCACTTCTTCTCGAGGACGACGTTGCGGCCCTTGGGGCCGAGCGTCACCTTCACGGCGTCCGCGAGCTGGTTCATGCCGCGCTCGAGGCCGCGCCGCGCCTCCTCGTCGAACGCGATGATCTTGGCCATGTGAAGTGGTCCCTCCAGGACTGGGGGTGATTCCTTCGGACCGCGCCCGCGCCCGCGACGGACGGCTCGCCTGCCGTGTGGTTCCTTGCCCCACCCGACCTGGCGGGCCTCACCGACCCGGTCCTTCGTTGTCACTCTCACCTTCAGAGTGCTAACGCCAATGATTAGCACTCGACCCCCGAGAGTGCAAGGCGCGCTCGCGGAGGGACTCCACCGAAGGCGGGCGCGCAGCAGCCTTTCGGCCCAGGCGCCCCAAGGGCTCGGGGCCGCTCTCAGCCGCGCGCGAACACGGCGCGCGCGGCGCACGCGCCTGTCACGCCTCTGGCGGGCTTCGAGCGCCGCCCCAGCGCGCGGCCCCGGCGTTCCGGGCATGACGAAGGGCCCGCACCCCGGAAGGTGCGGGCCCTGTCGCCGGCAGAAGATGTCGCGTGCTGCTGGTAGCGCGTTCAGGCGGTGACGCGAACCATGTCGGCCTGCGGGCCCTTCTGACCCTGCGAGATCTCGAACTCGACCCGCTGGCCCTCTTCAAGGGTGCGGTAGCCGTCCATCTGGATCGCGCTGTAGTGGACGAAAACATCCGCACCACCGTCGACCGCGATGAAGCCGTACCCCTTCTCCGCGTTGAACCACTTGACGGTGCCCTGAGCCATGCCTAACTCCCCTATTACTGGCCCTTGCACAGATCCACACTTCGCGGACCCGGGTCAGACCTCACCCCCCAACGGTTGGGGGCGTGCGCCGGAACGCGTCGACCGCGGCTGAATGTATCTGTCCAACTGCCGTCTGCAACAGGTCAATCGGACGAGAAATCTGGACGCCGCCGGTCCGGAATGTGGCAAGAATTCGCCAGAATTCAGGGCAAGTCGGGCCGGGCAAAGGAGACAAAAGCCGCGAAAGGAGCCCGCACTTTGGCTACATCCAGTCGGGTCTGCGGCAGGAATTCAGGGTTCTCGATCAACGGATCGGGAGCGCGTTCCCCAACTCTACCGCGCTCAATCCCATGGAATTGCCCCCTCCGCTTCTCTCACGGAGGGGGCAATGGCATAAACGCTCGGTAACGGTCATTACCGAAGGTAATGATCAGCCTCCGGCGACCGCCGGGATGATCGACACGCCGGCGCCCTCGGGGGTGGCCGTCTCCAGACCCTGCTCGAAGCGCACGTCGTCGTCGTTGACGTAGACGTTGACGAAGCGGCGCAGCTTGCCCTGGTCGTCCAGGACGCGGGCGGCGATGCCGGTGTGGTTCTTCTCCAGGTCCTGGATGACCTCGCCGAGGGTGGCGCCCTCGGCGAGGACCTCGGCCTTGCCGCCGGTGTAGGTGCGCAGGATGGTGGGGATGCGGACGGTGACGCTCACTTGAAACCTCCGGTCAGGATGAATAGCCAGGGGGCGCGGGGCTGTGGTCGGTGTGCGGCCGGCGCTAGACGAGCCCGGCCTCACGGAACGACTCCAGGCTGGGCCGGATGGTCGCCGTGAGCCCGGTCCCCGCCACCGCGTCCAGCGTCTTGAGCCCGTCCCCGGTGTTCAGCACGACCGTGGTGAGGGACGGATCGAGGACGCCGTCCTCGATCAGCTTCTTCGTCACGCCGACCGTGACACCGCCCGCGGTCTCCGCGAAGATCCCCTCGGTGCGCGCCAGCAGCTTGATCGCGTCGACCACCTGCGCGTCGGTGACGTCCTCCACCGCGCCGCCGGTGCGCCGGGCGATGTCCAGCACGTAGGGGCCGTCCGCCGGGTTGCCGATGGCCAGCGACTTGGCGATGGTGTCCGGCTTCTGCGGGCGGACCACGTCGTGCCCGGCCTTGAAGGCGGTGGACACCGGCGAGCACCCCTCGGCCTGGGCGCCGAAGATCTTGTACGGCCGGTCCTCGACGAGCCCGAGCCTGATCAGCTCCTGCAGCCCCTTGTCGATCTTCGTGAGCTGCGAGCCGGAGGCGATCGGGACGACCAGCTGGTCGGGCAGGCGCCAGCCGAGCTGCTCGCAGATCTCGTACGCGAGGGTCTTGGAGCCCTCGGCGTAGTACGGCCGCAGGTTGACGTTGACGAAGCCCCAGCCCTCGCCGGCCGGGTCGCCGATCAGCTCGGAGCAGAAGCGGTTCACGTCGTCGTAGTTGCCCTCGATGCCGACGAGCTCGCCGCCGTAGACGGCGGCCATGACGATCTTGCCCTGCTCCAGGTCGTGCGGGATGAACACGCAGGAGCGGAGGCCGGCCCGGGCCGCGGCGGCGCCGACCGCGCCGGCCAGGTTGCCGGTGGAGGAGCAGGAGAGCGTGGTGAAGCCGAAGGCGCGCGCGGCCTCCAGGGCCTGGGCGACGACCCGGTCCTTGAAGGAGTGCGTGGGGTTGCCGGAGTCGTCCTTGACGTAGAGGCCGCCGGTGACGCCCAGTTCGCGGGCGAGGTTGTCGGCCTGGACGAGCTTGGTCCAGCCCGGGTTCAGGTTGGGCTTGGTCGCCACGTCCGCGGGGACGGGCAGCAGCGGCGCGTAACGCCAGATGTTCGCGGGACCCGCCTCGATGCGCTTGCGGAGCTCTTCGGTGTCGTGACCGGAGAAGTCGTAGGCGATCTCCAGCGGGCCGAAACACTCCTCGCAGGCGAAGACCGGGCCGAGGGGCACACGGTGGCCGCACTCGCGGCAGGACAGCGCGGCGGCGGGACCCAGGTCGACGGAGTTCGCGGTGTCGGTGGTGCTTGCAACAGTCTGCACAGCCATGGAGGCGAGGCCCTTTCTCCTCATCTTCCTCACGACGCACTTCGCCGTGAGACGGATTTGGCACCTTCCCTAGCCGGGAGCCTCGCCACGTCCGCGTGACAGGAACCGACTGGAGGGTTGCCGGGGCTTCATCGGGCCGTGTCCCTCTGCCCCTCTGGATGAGCGGTGTTCAGTTGTGCGCCGCGCGACCCCGAGATGCAGGGCCCGTCGGCGTTGTTCAAGACTGTAACCGAAGGCCCGGACGGCGGAGAGCGCCGTCCGAACCCCGAGATGGATCACCGGCCAGTGAGGAGCCCGGACCGTGCTGGAAGAAGTCGAGCGCTGGCTGATCGAGCGCTCCTGGTCGGTGGCCGACCGTCCCCTGCACCGGATCCTGGCGGCGAAACGGGCCTCGGGGCAGACGGTGAGCGTGGTGCTGCCCGCGCTCGACGAGGAGGCCACCGTCGGGGAGATCGTCTCCGTCATCCGGCACGACCTGGTGCTCCAGGTGCCGCTGGTCGACGAGGTGGTGGTGATCGACTCGGGCTCCACGGACCGCACCTCCGAGGTGGCCGCGGCGGCGGGCGCGACCGTGGTGCACCGGGACGCGATCCTGCCCCGCATACCGGCCGTGCCCGGCAAGGGCGAGGTGCTGTGGCGGTCGCTGCTGGTCACCCGCGGCGACATCGTGTGCTTCGTCGACGCCGATCTGAGGGACTTCTCCTCCGACTTCGTCACCGGCATCGTCGGCCCGCTGCTCACCGAGCCCGGCCTCCAGCTCGTCAAGGCCATGTACGACCGGCCGATGACCCTGGCCGACGGGAGCACCACCGGCGCGGGGGCCGGGCAGGGCGGCCGGGTCACGGAGCTGATGGCCCGCCCGCTGCTCAACATGCACTGGCCGCAGCTCGCCGGGTTCGTGCAGCCGCTGGGCGGCGAGTACGCGGCCCGCCGGAGCCTCCTCGAACAGCTCCCGTTCCCCGTCGGGTACGGCGTCGAGCTGGGCATGCTGGTCGACGCCCTGCACCTGGTGGGCCTGGACGCGCTGGCCCAGGTGGACGTCGGCGTGCGCAAGCACCGGCACCAGGACGGGCAGGCGCTCGGCCGGATGGCCGCCGCGATCTACCGCACCGCGCAGCTGCGGCTGGCCCGCGCGCATCTGCTGCGGCCGTCGCTGACCCAGTTCGAGCGCACCGGGGACGCCTTCGAGCCCCGCACGTACTCGGTGGACACCGAGGAGCGGCCGCCGATGACGGACATCGCGGAGTACCAGGCCCGCCGGGTGGCCTGACGCCGGCCGGTGTGACGCACCACCACGTTTGAGGCCCGGGGGGCCGGGCTAGGTTGAGGCGTATGGCTTCAAGCTTCGGTGCAGCTCAGGTGCTGGTCGCCTCCAACCGGGGGCCGGTGTCGTACGCGGTGGCGGACGACGGTTCGCTGAGGAGCAAACGGGGCGGCGGGGGACTGGTCTCCGGCCTCTCGGCCATCGGCCCCGACTCGGGCGCCCTGTGGGTGTGCTCGGCGCTGTCCGACGGCGACCGCGAGGCCGTGCGGCGCGGCGTCGGCGAGGACGGCGTGCGGATGCTGGACATCCCGGCGGACGTGCACGCGGACGCGTACAACGGCGTCGCGAACTCGGTGCTGTGGTTCGTCCACCACATGCTGTACCAGACGCCGCTGGAGCCCGCCTTCGACGCGGAGTTCCGCCGCCAGTGGGCCTCCTACGAGACGTACAACCGCGCGTTCGCCCGGGCGCTGGCCGAGGAGGCGGCCGAGGGCGCGGCCGTCCTGGTGCAGGACTACCACCTGACCCTGGTCCCGGGCATGCTCCGCGAACTGCGCCCCGACCTGCGCATCGGGCACTTCTCGCACACGCCGTGGGCGCCGCCCGAGTACTTCGCGATGCTGCCCGACGACATCGCGCGGCAGGTGCTGCGCGGGATGCTCGGCGCCGACCGGCTCGGCTTCCTCACCCACCGCTGGGCGGACGCGTTCACCGCGTGCTGCGAGCGGTTCGCCGGCGGGCTCGGCGGCACGCGGATCGGGGTGCACGGCCTGGGCGCCGACGCGGACTTCCTGCGCGCCCGCTCGCACGAGGCGGACGTCGACGAGCGGATGGCCGCCCTGCGCGAGGAGATCGGCGAGGGCCGCAGGACCATCGTCCGCGTCGACCGCACCGAGCTGTCCAAGAACATCGTGCGCGGCCTGCTGGCGTACCGGCAGCTGCTGGAGGACCGGCCCGAGTGGCGCGAGCGCGTGGTGCACCTCGCCTTCGCCTACCCGTCCCGGCAGGACCTCGCCGTCTACCGCGACTACACGGCCGAGGTGCAGCGGCTCGCCCAGGAGATCAACGAGCAGTACGGCACCCCGGGCTGGCGCCCGGTCGTCCTCCATGTGAGGGACGACTTCGCCCGCTCGCTCGCCGCGTACCGGCTGGCCGACGTGGCCCTGGTCAACCCCATCCGCGACGGCATGAACCTGGTCGCCAAGGAGGTCCCGGTGGTCTCCGACGCGGGCTGCGCCCTGGTGCTGTCCCGCGAGGCGGGCGCCCACGAGGAACTGGGCGAGGACGCGATCACCGTCAACCCGTACGACGTCGTCCAGACGGCGGAGGCGCTGCACGAGGCGCTGTCGATGCGCCCGGAGGACCGCACGGAACGCTGCAAGCGCCTGGCCGCGGCGGCGACGGCACTGCCGCCGGCACGGTGGTTCCTGGACCAGCTGGAGGCGCTGCGTGGATAGGTTGGGGCGCATGGCCAGTCAGACGGACTCCACGGACCCCGGCGACCTGCCGACGCCCGCCACGCAGGCCGGGCGGGACGGACTCGACGCGCTCCTGGCCCGCCCGGGCAAGGCGCTGATCGGGCTCGACTTCGACGGCACGCTCGCGCCGATCGTGCCCGACCCGGAGCAGGCCCGCGCCCATCCGGACGCGGTGCCCGCGCTCGCCGCGCTCGCCCCGAAGGTCGCGGCGGTGGCCGTCGTCACCGGCCGGCCGCCCGGCGTCGCCGTGCGCCACGGCGGCTTCGCGGGCGTGCCCGGTCTCGAGCACCTGGTGGTGCTCGGCCACTACGGCGCCGAGCGGTGGGACGCGGTCACCGGTTCCGTCACCGCGCCCGCCCCGCACCCCGGCGTCGCCGCCGCCCGCGCGGAGCTGCCCGGGCTGCTGGACCGGGTGGGGGCGTGGCAGGGCACGTGGATCGAGGAGAAGGGGCGGGCGGTCGCCGTCCACACCCGTAGGGCGTCCGACCCGCAGGCCGCGTTCGAGGCGTTGCGCGAGCCGCTGGCGGACCTCGCGACACGGCACGGTCTTGTCGTGGAGCCGGGGCGGATGGTGCTGGAGTTGCGTCCGCCGGGGATGGACAAGGGGGTCGCGCTGCTGGAGTACGCGCGGGAGATCGGGGCGGGGTCGGTGCTGTACGCCGGGGACGACCTGGGCGATCTGGCGGCGTTCACGGCGGTGGACAAGCTGCGGGCGTCCGGGACGCCGGGGGTGCTGGTGTGCAGCGGCAGCGAGGAGGTCGCGGAACTCCGGGACCGAGCCGACCTGGTGGTCGACGGGCCGTCGGGGGTGGTGCACTTGCTGCGCACGCTGGCGGACCGGCTCGCCTGACGAGGGTTCCTCGCCACCGCCGGACGGGCTGATGTCAGCCCGTCCGGCGTCTGAGGACGAGGCCCGCCAGGGCCGATGAGGGGGGTCCGGGGGCGCAGCCCCCGGGGACGGTCACCGCTCCCCGCGCCGCGCCTCCCGTACCCGCCGCAGGCGGTTCACCGTCACGGGATCGTGGGCCAACGCCCGCGGATCATCAAGGAGGGCGTTGAGCAACTGGTAGTACCGCACCGGCACCAGCCCCAGCTCCTCGCGGATCACCCGCTCCTTCGCCCCCGGCGACACGACCCCCCGCCGCTCCAGCGCGAGCACCGCCCGCTCGAGCCGCCCCAGCTCCTCGCCCTCACCCATGCCGGCAGGCTACTCCGCGCTCTCCGCCCGCACGGCCGCGGCCTGCAGCTCGCCCAGCACGCCCGCGGGGCTGCCTCCCGGCTCCACGGCCCGGCCGATCTTCTGCTTGATCGCCGCGTTCACCGCGGCCCACGACGTCTTCCCCACCGGGTACAGCTCCGACAGCGGCAACTGGTCGAGGAACGGCTTGAGTTCCTTGTCCTGGCCCGACGCCGCCATCGCCCGCGACGCGGAGTTGGTGACCGGCAGCAGGTCGTACTCGCGGGAGAAGTCCAGCACGTTCTCCTCGCTGTAGACGAAGTCGAGGAAGTCCCCGATCTCGTCGCGGTGCCCGTTCTTCTCGAACGCCATCATCCAGTCGGCGACGCCGAGCGCGGACGGCGTCTCGCCCTCGGCGCCGGGGATCGGCACCATGCCGTACGTCACGCCCTTCTTCCGGGCCATCTCCATCAGCGAGGGGTGCCCGTTGAGCATGCCGACGTCGCCCGCGGCGAACGCCTCGAACGCCTTCGCGCGGTCGAGCTCGCCGGGCGCGACGGGCCCGGTGAGTCCCTTGCCGACCAGCTCGTCCCGCAGCCAGCTGACCGTCTCGACGTTCTCCGTGGAGTCGATGCCGTAGGTGCCGCCGATGTCGGTGTAGCCGCCACCGCCGCTCAGCAGCCACTGGAGGGTCTCGGCCTGCGCCTCCTCCGGGCCGAGGGGCAGCGCGTACGGGAACTTCACCCCGTCCGCCTTGAGCGCCTCGGCGCACTCGACCAGTTCGTCCCAGGTCTCGGGCGGGGTGAGCCCGGCCTCGGCGAACAGCGCCTTGTTGTAGAACAGCAGCCGTGTGGAGGCGGCGAAGGGCATGCCGTACTGCACGCTGTTGACCTCGCCGGCGCCGGAGAGCTGCGAGAGGAAGTCCGCCTGGACGGGGATGGAGAGCAGGTCGCCGGCGCGGTAGAGCAGGCCCTGGGAGGCGTAGTCGGCGTACGCGCCGATCTGCGCCATGTCCGGCGGGTCGCCCGCGTCGACCATCTCCTTGACCTTGCGGTCGACGTCGTTCCAGGAGTACACGCTGACGTCGATGTGCACGTCGGGGTGGTCGGACTCGTACCGCTCCACCAGGTCGGCCCAGTACTTCTTGCTGCTGTCGGCCGCGCCGTTGCCGTAGTCGGCGGCGACCAGCGTGAGGGTCACGTCGGAGGATGCGCCGTCGGCCCCGCATCCGCTCAGGACCGCTGCCAGTCCCAGCGCGGACACCGCCGCGATCGCCCTTGTCCTGACCCGCCGTCGCACGTGCTCTCCCCTGATCCGGCGCTATGCGCCATCCGTGGTTCCGATAATCGGATCAAGGTCTACACCACGTGAGTGGACTAGACCTCTTGCGGGTCCACGGGTCACACTGTTCCCCGTGAAACATGTCATCGCCCTCGACGTGGGCGGCACCGGGATGAAGGCCGCCCTGGTCGGGGCGGACGGCGAGCTGCTGCACCAGGCCCGCCGCCCCACCGGCCGCGAGCGCGGCCCGGACGCCGTGGTCGAGGGCATCCTCGGCTTCGCGGCCGAGCTCCACGCCCACGGCGCCCGCGCCCACGGCGAACCGGCCTCGGCCGCCGGCGTCGCCGTCCCCGGCATCGTCGACGAGGCGGAGGGCGTCGCCGCCTACGCCGCCAACCTCGGCTGGCGGGACGTCCCGCTGCGCGCCCTGCTCGCCGAGCGGCTCGGCGGCGTCCCCGTGGCCCTCGGCCACGACGTGCGCACCGGCGGTCTCGCCGAGGGCCGTCTCGGCGCCGGGCGCGGCGCCGACCGTTTCCTGTTCGTCCCCCTCGGCACCGGCATCGCGGGCGCCATCGGCATCGACGGCAAGGTCGAGGCGGGCGCGCACGGCTTCGCGGGCGAGATCGGCCACATCGTCGTACGGCCCGGCGGCGCGGAGTGCCCGTGCGGTCAGCGCGGCTGTCTGGAGCGGTTCGCGTCCGCGTCGGCCGTGAGCCGGGCGTGGGCCGAGGCGAGCGGCGACCCGGACGCGGACGCGGCGGACTGCGCCCAGGCCGTTGCCTCGGGCGACGAGCGGGCCGTGCGGGTGTGGCAGGAGGCGGTGGACGCGCTCGCCGACGGGCTGGTCACCGCGCTCACCCTGCTGGACCCGCGCACGGTGATCATCGGTGGCGGGCTCGCCGAGGCGGGGGAAACCTTGTTCACACCGCTGCGGGAGGCCATCCGGCGGCGGGTCACCTTCCAGAAGCTGCCGTCCCTGGTCCCCGCGACCCTCGGGGACACCGCAGGGTGCCTGGGCGCGGGCCTTCTCGCCTGGGACCTGCTCAAGACCACCGACCCCTCGGTCGGGACCACTGACCCCTCGGAGGTAACCACCTGATGGCCCCCACCAAGGTTCTCACCGGTGCCCGGGTGGTCCTGCCCACCGGGACCGTGGACGGCGGAAGCGTGACCGTCGAGGGCACGCGCATCGCGTCCACGGCCCCCGGCGCGTCCCCGTCCCCTGTGGAGGGCGCGGCCCAGACGGTCGACCTGCGCGGCCACTGGCTGGTCCCCGGCTTCGTCGACATCCACAACCACGGCGGCGGCGGGGTGTCCTTCGCCGGCGGCACCGCCGAGGACGTCCTCCAGGGCGTCCGCACCCATCTGCGCCACGGCACCACCACCGTGGTGGCCTCCGCCGTCACCGGCGACCTGGACTTCCTCGCCCGGCACGCGGGGATGCTGGCGGAGCTGGCCCAGCAGGGCGACATCGCCGGCATCCACTTCGAGGGGCCGTTCATCTCCCCGTGCCGCAAGGGCGCGCACGACGAGAGCCTGCTGCGCGACCCCGACCCGGCGGAGGTCCGCAAGCTGATCGACGCGGCCCACGGCCACGCCCGGATGATGACGCTGGCCACCGAACTCCCCGGCGGCCTGGACTCCGTACGGCTGCTCGTCGAGCACGGCGTGATCGCCGCCGTCGGCCACACGGACGCCACCTACGAGCAGACGGTGGCCGCCGTCGACGCGGGCGCGACCGTCGCCACCCACCTGTTCAACGCGATGCCGCCGCTCGGCCACCGCGCCCCCGGCCCGATCGCCGCGCTGCTGGAGGACGAGCGGGTCACCGTCGAGCTGATCAACGACGGCACGCATCTGCATCCGGCGGCGCTGCAGCTCGCGTTCCACCACGCGGGCCGTGACCGGGTCGCCTTCATCACCGACGCGATGGACGCGGCCGGCTTCGGCGACGGCCGCTACATGCTCGGCCCGATGGAGGTCGAGGTCGCGGACGGCGTGGCCCGGCTGGTGGAGGGCGGCTCGATCGCCGGCTCCACGCTCACCCTGGACCGCGCCTTCAAGCGGGCGGCGACGGTGGACGGGCTGCCCGTCGAGGACGTCGTCGCGGCGGTCTCCGCCAACCCGGCGCGGCTGCTCGGCCTGGACGACCGCGTCGGCTCGCTGGAGCCCGGCAAGGACGCCGACCTGGTCGTCCTGGACGACGCCTTCGAGCTGGTGGGCGTGATGCGCAAGGGGGAATGGGCGGTCGCTCCCCAACTGGCCTGATCCGTCCCCGGGACCGGTTCACGGTGGCCGGTCCCGGGGGTGGGCCGACCGCCTTCCTTTTGGCATGATCGTGACCCCGGGGCCACGGAAGGCAGGCAAGAGGGGGAGGTCGGCCCGGTGATTCTCACAGTCACGCTGAACACCGCTCTCGACATCACCTATCGCGTCCCGTCCCTGCGGGCGGGAGCCTCCCACCGGGTCTCCGAGGTGCTGGAGCGCCCCGGCGGCAAGGGCGTCAACGTGGCCCGCGTGCTGGCCGCGCTCGGCCACGAGGTGACCGTCACGGGCTTCTCGGGCGGCCCCACGGGACGCGTCCTGCGCGACCGCCTCGCCGAAGTGCCGCGCCTCACCGACGCCTTGGTCCCGGTCTCCGGCGCCACCCGCCGCACGGTGACCCTCGTCGACGGCCGCACCGGCGCCACGACCCATCTGGGCGAGCCCGGCCCGGACATCACCCACGCCGAGTGGTCCGCCTTCCAGGAGGTCTACGAGGACCTGCTGGCGTCCGCCTCCGCGGTGGCCCTGTGCGGCAGCCTGCCCCCGGGCGTCCCGGTCGGCGCGTACGCGCATCTCGTCCGCACGGCGCGCGCGGCACAGGTCCCGGTGCTGCTCGACACGAGCGGGGCGGCGCTGCGCCGCGGTGTGGCGGGCCGGCCCGACTTCCTCAAGCCCAACGCCGAGGAGCTGGCCGAACTCACCGGCTCCCACGAGCCGTTGCGCGCCACCCAGGACGCCCGCCGCCGGGGCGCCGGCACGGTGATCGCGTCCCTCGGCGCGGACGGCCTGCTCGCCGTGACCCCGGAGGGCCGCTGGCGCGCCACCCCTCCGGCCGCCCTGACCGGCAACCCCACGGGCGCGGGCGACGCGGCCGTCGCGGGCCTGCTGTCCGCCCTGGTGGAACACCGCCCCTGGCCGGAACGCCTGATCCGCGCCACGGCCCTCTCCGCGGCCACGGTCCTCTCCCCCACGGCCGGCGACTTCGACCGCGCGGCCTACGACCGCTTCCTGACGACGGTCACGGTCACGGGCGTGGCCACGGCGGCGTGAGGGACCCCTCGGCTACTCCGGGTTGGCGAGCCAGAACTGGTCGAGGACGGCGTTGCACTTGTTGCCCTCGGCGCAGACCAGCTCGATGGTGTTGGTGCCGTCGTTGAGGTTCACGTTGGCCCAGGTCTCCTTCCAGCCCTTCTCCCAGTCGCCCTTGGGAGTGTTGCCGAAGTTCTGCATGTTCAGCGGACGGCTCTCGGGCTTGCCGTTGACCACGATGGTCGCGTCGGCGTCCTCTCCGGGGATGCCGTACTGGACGTAGAAGCGGTAGCTGCCGGCCTTGACCCCGTTGACGGTCCAGGTGACCTTCGAGCCGACCTGGTTGAAGCCGGTGACGTAGACGCCGCCGTCGGCCTTCGCGCCCTTGAACTCCGACGCGAGGGTCGCGCCGCCGTCGAGGCGGAGCGCCTTCGCGTCCACGGTCGGCAGCTTCACCTCGTCCTTGTCCTTGTCCTCCTCCGAGGAGGAGGGGCTCGGCTCGCCGGTCTCCTGGGTGGCCGTCGGGGACGGACCCGCCTCGTTGCCGCCCTTGTCGTCGTCGTCACCGCTGATCATGGCGATGCCGATGCCGATCACGACCGCCGCGACCACGGCGATCGCGCCGATGAGCAGCCCCTTGGTGTTCGGGCCGCCGCCGCGGCCGCCGCGGGAGGGCTGGGGGGTGCGCGCGGTGGGCGCGCCGCCGGGCAGCGTCTCGGGGGCGGCGTAGTGCGCGCTGGGCTGGCCGAAGGCGCCCTGCTGGGGCGGCGCCTGGGGGGCGGGCCCCTGCTGGCCGTACTGGCGGGAACCGACCGGCCGCACCCGGTTCACCGAGTTCGGGTAGCCGTAACCCCCGGACGGCGGCTGGGCTCCGTTGGCCTGCCCGTCGGCGTACAGATAACCGAACGGGTCGTCGTCCTCGGGCGTGCTCGCGCCGTTGTTGCCGGGCGTCATCCCCTGTGCTCCTAGCTGCGGATCGGGTGCGTGCGTATGCGGAGAAGCCGAGCCTACCCGGTTCCTCTGACCCGAAAGGGTGACCTGGACCGCATCAACGCGCCGACCTGCGGATCATCCTGCACGCCTGTGCTGTTTGGGACGAGATCGTTTCTCGACGTACATCCGCTCGTCAGCTGACTTCAGCACTTCGTCGGCCGTCATGCCGCAGTGGGCCCATCCGATGCCGAAGCTGGCGCCGACCCGCACGGCCCGCCCCTCGGCCCGGATGGGCTGGATGATCTCGTTGCGCAGCCGTACGGCGAGGTCCTGCGCGTCGGCCCGGCCGAGCCCGTCGGCGAGGATGACGAATTCGTCACCCCCGAGCCGGGCCACGGTGTCACCGTCCCGCACGCCGTTGCTGAGCCGCCGGGCGACCTCGATGAGGACCGCGTCGCCCGCGTTGTGCCCGAACCGGTCGTTGATCGACTTGAAACCGTCGAGGTCGCAGAAGAGCACCGCGAGCCCCTTGGTGCCGTCGTCGGCGCCCGCGGCGGGCGCGACGGTGTGCACATGGTGGTCGTAGCCGTCGTACGTGTCGCTGCCGGGCGGGAAGTCGAAGTCGTGGCCGCGGTCGAAGACGGGCGGGCCGAAGGCGGCGTCGTGGGAGTCGAAGGACTCGTAGGGCTCCATGGGGTCCACGGCCGTCGGCAGGGCGCTCTGCGGCTGCTGGCTGCACAGCCGGGCGGACAGCCGGGAGCGCAGCTCGGCGGAGTTCGGCAGGCCGGTGAGCGAGTCGTGGGAGGCGCGGTGGGCGAGCTGGAGCTCGCGGCGCTTGCGCTCCTCGATGTCCTCGACGTGGGTGAGCAGGAAACGCGGCCCGTCGGCGGCGTCGGCGACCACCGAGTTGCGCAGGGAGACCCACACATAGGTGCCGTCGCGGCGGCACAGCCGCAGCTCCGCCCGGCCGCCCTCGGCGGAGGTGCGCAGCAGGGTGCCTATGTCCTCGGGGTGGACCAGGTCGGAGAAGGAGTAGCGGCGCATCGCGGAGGCGGGCCGGCCGAGCAGCCGGCACAGGGCGTCGTTGGTGCGCAGGATCCGGCCGTGCTGCTCGCCGCCCATCTCGGCGATGGCCATGCCGGAGGGGGCGTACTCGAAGGCCTGCCGGAAGCTCTCCTCGCTGGCCCGCAGCGCCTGCTGCTCGCGCTCCAGGCGGACCAGGGCGCGCTGCATGTTGGAGCGCAGCCGGGCGTTGCTGATCGCGATGGCGGCCTGGAAGGCGTACATCTGGAGGGCCTCGCGGCCCCAGGCGCCGGGCCGGCGGCCGTTGCGCGGGCGGTCGACGGAGAGCACGCCGACCAGTTCGCCGGAGGTGCCGCCGCCCTGCGGTCCGGGCGCGTACATGGGGGCGAAGAGCCGGTCGGAGGGGTGCCACTCGTCCTCGAAGCGGGGAGCGGGCCCGTCGGTGTACCACTGCGGGACGTCGTCGTCGTCGAGGACCCAGCCCTCGGTGTGCGGTATGAACACCAGGTCGCCCCAGCGCTCGCCCATGGTGAGCCGGCGGTCCCAGGACGCGCGGGAGCCGACCCGGCCGGTGATGAGGGCCTCCGCCGCCGCGTTCCCGGACAGGGCGGCGACCACGAGATCACCGTCGGGGCGTACGAGATTGACGCAGGCCAGCTCGTACCCGAGGGCGCCCACGACGCCGTCGGCGACCGTCTGCAACGTGTCCGCCAGACTGCGCGCCGTGTTCATGTCGGCCATGGCGCGGTGGAGTTGTCGCAGCGATGCCAGACGGACGTAGGGTTCCGACTCGGTCTCCATCCTCGCCCTCCCCCCGAGACCTCGCAGCACATCAAGGGTCATCATCGGCGTATCGTCGCAGCAGCTTCCCCGCCACTGAATCACAGCGCGCTGCTCACTCGGTACACAGGGTCAACAATTCTTGCCCCTTGTGACTCAAGTCACAGCTAAACGTGAACAATTGCGTGGTCTGCGCACGGTATCCCGGCCCATTTCCGCGACACGGATTGTGTGGCGATTGTGCGTGAATTGTGCCCGGATCAGCCGCTGGTCCTAGGTCCCGGTTCGGGCCACGGCCCGATGCGGTCTCCGTGCGGCGGAGATTAGCGTTTTGGATGTGCTGAACACTCCCGCCGCCCCGGCCCCGATCACCGTTCCGCCCGCCGCCCTGCATGCTGAGGGGGTGAGCAACGACGAGTTCCGTGCCGCCATGTCCCGTCTGGCCGCCGGTGTGGTCCTGGTGACCGCCGTGGAGCCGCCGCTGGACCCGGACGACCCGGGGGCGCCGGCCGGTGAGGACGTCGGCATGACCGCGACCGCGTTCCTGTCCGTCTCCCTGGACCCGCCGCTGGTGCTGGTCAGCCTGCGCACCGGCTCCCGCATGGACGAGCTGCTGGAGGAGCAGCCGCTGTGGGCGGTGTCCGTGCTGTCCGAGAGCCAGCGCACCATCGCGGGCCGCTTCTCGATGAAGGGCCGGCTCAGCGACCGTTTGCTCTTCGCGGACATTCCCCACCGGCGCGGCGAGTACACCGGGGCCCCTTTGGTCGGCGGCGCGCTGGCGACCCTGGAATGCCGCACCGAACAACGCGTGACGGCCGGCGACCACACCCTGGTGATCGGCCGCGTGATGACGGCCGCCGTGCCGAGCACGGAAGGCGGCCCGCTCACCTATTTCCGGGGCCGTTACCGCCAGTTGGGCTGAGCACCCCCCGAAATTCCTTTTACCGCACTCTCATTGCCCGCCTACCCTCCCCGCATGACGACCGCCAGGGCACCGCGCCTCGAAAAGATCACACCGGCGAACCTCGAGGCCGCCCTCGCCCTGCGGGTCCGGCCGGAACAGGAATACGCCGTCGACCCGGTGGCCCACTCCCTCGCGGAGGCGTACGTCCGCCCCGGCAAGGCGTGGCCCCGCGTGATCGTCGACGACGGCCGCGTGGTCGGCTTCGTGATGGCGTTCCTGGACATCGACTGGCGCGACGACGGCACCGACGTCCGCTCCGGCCTGTGGCGCCTCAACATCGCGGCGGACGAACAGGGCAAGGGCTACGGCCGCTTCGCGGTGAACGCGGTGGCGGAGGAACTACGCCGCCGCGGCACGAAGACCCTCCACGTCACCTGGCACCCCGGCGAGCACGGCCCGGAGGACTTCTACCTCACCCTGGGCTTCGAGAAGACGGACGAGAGGGTCAACGAGGAACACGTAGGAGCCCTGCGTCTGTAAGACGCCGAAGGGGCGCGGGGAACTGCGCGAACAACCCCCACCCACCCGCAGGTGAAGAACAAGGGCGTAGCCCACCCCCGTCTCACCAGTCCCGCGCGGAGCGCCCCCGCTTGGTCTCCGACCGCCGCTTCTTCTCCCTGAGCCGCCGCTCGTTGATCCCCCGAGGCACCCGGGTGGGCCGCCGCGGCTTGGGCGGAGGCGCCGTGGCCTCCGCGAGCACCGCCGCCAGCCGCACCGCCGCCGCCTCCCGGTTGCGCCACTGCGACCGGTGCTCGGACGCCCGCACCGTGATCACCCCGTCGGTCAGCCGCCCCGCGAGCCGCTCCAGCGCCCGCCGCTTCCACACCTCGGGCAGCGCCTCGGTCCTGGCGAGGTCGAACCGCAGCTCGACCTGGGTGTCGCTGGTGTTGACGTGCTGCCCGCCCGGCCCGGACGACCGCGAGAAACGCCACAGGAGCTCGGCCTCGGGCAGGGAGACGGAGCCGCGTACGACAAGGGGACCGGACATGACATACAGGTTCCCGCGCCCGCACCGGTCACGTCACCCGAATATCCGTACCCGGGTAAAGAAAGTAAAGAGACCCGGAACCTCGCGCACCCCCTCCGGCGTTCAAGGTGGTAGCTGTAGCTTCATAGCCGTACGCAAACGAGGGAAGGGACTCCCAACAATGGCTGTAAGCCTGTCCAAGGGTGGCAACGTCTCGCTCACCAAGGAGGCTCCGGGCCTGACCGCCGTCACCGTGGGCCTCGGCTGGGACGTCCGCACCACCACGGGAACGGACTTCGACCTCGACGCGTCGGCGATCGCGGTCAACACGCAGGGCAAGGTCTACTCGGACGCCCACTTCGTGTTCTTCAACAACAAGCAGACCCCGGACAACACCATCGTCCACACCGGTGACAACCGCACCGGTGAGGGCGAGGGCGACGACGAGGCGATCAACGTCAACCTGGCGGCCCTTCCGGCCGACATCGACAAGATCGTCTTCCCGGTCTCGATCTACGACGCCGAGAACCGCAGCCAGAACTTCGGCCAGGTGCGCAACGCGTACATCCGGATCGTCAACCAGGCCGGCGGCGCCGAGATCGCCCGTTACGACCTGTCGGAGGACGCCGCGACCGAGACCGCGATGGTCTTCGGCGAGCTGTACCGCAACGGCGCGGAGTGGAAGTTCCGCGCGGTCGGCCAGGGCTACGCCTCGGGCCTCGTGGGCATCGCCCAGGACTTCGGCGTGAACGTCTGACGGACGCACCGCCACCGGTCCGACGGAGCCCCCGCCCGCGTTCGCCGGGCGGGGGCTCCGCCGCGCCCGGCCGAAGGCCGCGCGCTACGTTACCCCCGTGTTCCTCGACCCGCTGCGTCTCTCCCCGGACGGCGACCTCCCCGGCCCCGTGCTGACCGAGGTCACCGCCCTGTACGCCTCCAACCACGCCTTCCACGCCCTCAGCGGCGACTTCCCGGACCCGTACGACATCCGGCCCGAGCAGGTCGCGGCCGCGCTCGCCCGGGAGCTGTCCGACCCGCACACGGAGGTCCTGCTGGCCCGCGGCGAGGGCCTTCTCGTCGGCATCGCCGTCACGCTCTCCGCGCACCCCGACCCCGCCGACCCCGACCCGTGGATCGGCCTGCTGATGGTGGACGCGAGCCTGCACGGCCGGGGTCACGGCCGCCGTCTCGCCGGACTCGTCGAGGACCGCCTGCGCGCCGCCGGGCACACCGCGGTACGGCTCGCCGTGCTGGAGGACAACGCCCAGGGCCTCGCCTTCTGGACCGCCCTCGGCTACACGGAGATCGACCGCCGCCGCGACCGTGACCTCGGCCGCCCGTGCCGGGTCCTGCGCAAGTCCCTCACCGGCCCGGACCCCGCCTAGGAAGCGGTCGCCGGCCGCCCCTCCCCGTACAGCCACTCCTCCCAGACGCGGGAGAAGTCCTTCCCCGGCACCGTCTTCTCGACGTACGCGGTGAAGTCGTCCGTGCTCGCGTTGGCGTGCCGGTACGTCGCCGCCCAGCCGCGCAGCAGCCGGCCGAAGGCCTCGTCGCCGGCCGTCCTGCGGACCATGTGGAGCACCATCGCGCCGCGCCAGTACACGGGCGTGGCGGAGATGTGCGCCGCGTCCGGCGGGTCGGCGGGCGGGAAGGACCAGAGCGCCACGTTGGTCCCCGCGTCCGGGAAGTACGAGCCGGCGTACAGGCGGTCGAAGGTCTGCTGCGCGCTGCCGCCGCCGTGGTCCTCCTCCCACAGCCACTGCGCGTAGGTGGCGAACCCCTCGTTGAGCCACATGTCCCGCCAGGTCCGCGGGGTGACGGAGTCGCCGTACCACTGGTGGGCGATCTCGTGGACCAGCAGCGCCGTGTCGGGGGCGCCCGGGAAGACGGGGCGGTTCTGGGTCTCCAGGGCGTACCCGGCGTCCCCGGGGCGCTCGACGACCGCACCGGCGGAGGAGAAGGGGTACGGACCGAACCGCCGCTCCGCCCACTCCACGACCTCCGGGAGCAGCTTCACCGTCGCGCGGCTCGCGGCCGCCTGCTCCGGGTCGACGGCGGTGAACAGCGGCAGCCCGCCGGCCGTCTCCCCGCGGTGGACGTCGTAGCGGCCGATCGCGACCGTCGCCAGGTAGCTCGCCATGGGCTCGGGGGTGTGCCAGCGGTATGTGGTGCGGCCGTCCTTGGTCTCCTCCCCGGCCGGTTCGCCGTTGGAGACCGCCCGCAGGCCCTCGGGCACGGTGACGGAGAGGGTGTAGGCGGCCTTGTCGGAGGGGTGGTGGTTGCCCGGGAACCAGGCCATGGAGCCGACCGGCTGGCCCAGGGCGAGCGCCCCGTCCGCGGTGCGCAGCCAGCCCTCCTGGGAGCCGTCGGGGTCGGTGACCGTCCGGGGGCGCCCCGAGTAGCGGACGACGACCCGGACGTGCGCGCCCCGGTCGAGGGCGCGGCGCGGCCGGACGGTCAGCTCCTGGCCCTCGCGGCCGAACCGGGCGCGGGCGCCGTCGACGGTGACGGCGTCCACGTCGAGACCCTGGAGGTCGAGGTTCAGCGCGGTGAGGTCCTCGGTGACGCGGGCGTCGATCGTCGCGGTGCCGGTGAGGCGTCGGCCGGCGGGGTCGTAGGCGAGGGCGAGGTCGTAGTGGGTGACGTCGTAGCCGCCGTTGCCCGCCTTCGGGAAGTACGGGTCGCCCGCGCCGTCGTCACCGGCGCCCTCGGCGCCGGAGCCGGGCCCGCACGCGGCGAGCGCCACCGCGAGCAGGGCGGCGGCTCCGCGGCTCAGGGGGCGGGGGGTGCGCACGCCGGGATCCTATGGCGGCGGGGGCGCCGGAGCGTGACACCATCACCCACGTGCTCGACATCGGTTACGCCCTCTCCAACCGCTTCCCCGACCCCCCGCAGACCGACTACCGCCGCGCGGACGTCCACGCCCTGCGGCACGACCTGTTCTGCGGGGACGTCTATCTCGCCGACACCCGGTCGGACCGCGAGATCTCCACGGCCTGGGGATGGGTGCCGGTGCTCGACTTCGCGTGGGCGCTGTGCGACATCGCCGAGCGCGTCGACCGGGACCCGGCGGGCTCCCGGGCCTCCCGGCCCCAGCACGCCGAGCTGGACTTCACCGAGTCCACCGACCGGCTGCTGTTCGAGCGGCGCTTCGGCTGGGTGGACATCGAGGCGGAGTGGCTGCCGGCCTCCGAGCCGCCGCTGACCTTCTCCCACGCCGAACTGCGCCGCGAGGCCCGCGACTTCCTGCACGACCTGCTGGCCGACCTGATCGACCTGCACGACGACCTCGGCGAGAACCCGGCGATCTGGACCCTCCAGTCCCGCTTCCCCCGCGTGAGCTGACGGCCCCTCACGACCCCTGCGCGGCCGGCCACCGGCGGTCAGGCGTCGATGCGTCCGATCAGCTCCCGGGCCTCCGCGGTGCGTCGGTGGTCCGGGCCGAGGACGGCCAGACAGGCGTCGTGACCGGCCACCGCCCGCGCCCGCGCCTCGTCGCGACGGCCCAGCCCGAGCAGCGCGGTGGCCATGGCCAGATCGACGGCGCCCGTCTCCGGGCGCTGCTCCACGGCGGGCAGACCGCGGTGCAGCCGCTGGGCGCGCTCCGCCTCGGCGAGCGCCTCCTCGTGCCGGTCCTGACCACTGAGACTGCGGGCCAGATTGAGCCGCAGGACGAGGGAGAACCGCTCCGGCAGGTGAGGGGCGGCGAGTGCCTCACGGGCGAGCGCCTCGGCCTCCGGGTGGCGTCTTAGCGCGATGAGGGCGAAGACCTGTCCGTTGCGGGCGGCCGTCGCCACCTGTGCCGCCTCCGGCTCCGTACGGCGCGCCGCGGCCGGCACGACGGCCGCGCACTCCGCCTCGCACTCGGCGTGCCGGCCGAGCGAGGTCAGCACCTGGGCGCGGTCCGACCGCGCCTTCAGCGTCTGCGGATGCCCGTCCCCGAAGACCCTGGCAAACATCGGCAGCGCCTGGTCGTAGAGGGAGAGGGCCTCGGCATGACGCCCCTGCGCGCTCACCGCGACCGCGGCGATGTCGAGCGCCAGGGGCGCCCATGTGTCGTTACGTCGCCGGGCCCGGGACGCGGCCACGTCCCGGGCCTCCCTCTCCGCGTCGGCGTAGCGCCCGGCCCGGAACATGGCGACCGCCTGAGCCAGAGGGGATCGGACCGACGACACGTCGGGACGGCCACGCGGCCGGAAGATTCTCATGCGCGGAGCATACGGACGACACGCACGCCTGTTCGACGATCGTCCGAACCGGGCGCCGCCCCGTGCGCTCACCCCTCCACGGTGATCCCCAGCTCCCCCGCCAGCGACGGCGCCAGGTCCAGCAGCTGAGCCGTGCTGATCACCGCTCCGGACAGGCGGTCCACCCCGCGTGCGATCTCCAGCGAGGACGCCTGCCGGAGGTCCACGTCCTTCAGCACGGCGCCGGACAGGTCCACACCCTTCACAGTGCAGTCGGCGAACTCCACGCGCTCCAGACGGGCCCCGGCGAAGTCCGGCTCCACCAGCACGCAGCCCTCGAAGACGACGTCCTTGAGCACGGCCGCGCGCAGATTCAGGAAGTCGATCTTCCCGCCCCGGACCCGCACCCGCTCCAGCGCCGCCCCGTGCAGCTGCGTCCCGCCGAGCCGGGCGTCGGTCAGCTCGACGTCCCGCAGGGTCGCGCCCGCCAGGTCCGTGCCCACGCCCCGCACCCCGTCGAGCACCGAGTCCAGCAGCCGCGCCCTGGGCAGCCGCGTCTCGTCCAGCGCGCACTCCCGCAGCGCGCAGTCCATGAAACGCGCGCCCGCCCCGTCCTGCCCGGCGAGGTCCGCGCCGGAGAACTCCAGCCCGTCGTAGTCCCCGTCCGGCTCCAGACCCCTCCCCTCGAACGCCTCCAGCGGGGGCAGCCGCAGCTCCGGCCGCCGCGCCGCCCGCACACCCGGTCTCCCTGCCGCTCCACGCACCATGACGCCCATGCTGCACCCCGCCTCTGACATCCCGTGCGGCCTGCGGAAACGCCCCGCATGTCACATTCCGGCGGCGCCCGACGTCCTGGTTGTGCACCGCCGGACAGCGTCTCCGGCGCCCGACCGAGCCCGACCGAGGGAGAAGCCCAGTCATGCACCGCATCACCGTCGTCGGCGGCGGATTCGCCGGACTCACCGCGGCCGTCTCCGCCGCCGAGGCGGGCGCCAAGGTCACCCTGTACGAGGCCCACCACACCCTGGGCGGCCGCGCCCGCACCGCCGACGCCCCCTACCGCACCAACGAAGGCCCGCACGCCCTCTACAGCGGCGGACCGCACTGGACCTGGCTGCGCGAACGGGGCTTGCTCGGCCCGCTCGCCCCGCTGCCGCTGCGGGAGGCGGCCCGGCTGCGGCTGCGCCACCGGGGCGCCCTGCGCCGCACCCCGCCGCCCGCGATGCTGAAGCTGCTGCGCCCCGGCCTGCGGGCGCCCGTCGACGCCGACTTCCTCACCTGGGCCACCGGCGTCGCCGGCGCGGAGGGCGCGCGGGCCGCCGCGCACTACTCTGCGGTCGCGCTGTTCCACCACGACCCCGGCTCACTGTCCGCCGCGTTCGTGCACGAGCGGCTGCGCCGGGCCACGAAGCTGCCGCCGGAGGCGCACTACCCGCGGGGCGGATGGGGCGCGCTGATCGACCGGATGGCCGCCCACGCCTGGAACCTGGGCGTGCGGGTCGAGACCCTGTCCCGTGTCGAGTCCCTGCCCACCGGCGCCCCGGTGGTCGTCGCCACCTCCCTGGAGTCCGCCCGCCGCCTGCTCGGCGACCCCTCGCTGACCTGGCCGAGCGGCCGGACCGTCCTGGTCGACCTGGCGCTGCGCACCCGGCGCGGCGACCCGTTCGTGGTGTCCGACCTCGACGCGCCCGGCTGGCTGGAGCGGTTCACCGCGCAGGACCGCACCCTCGCCCCGGCCGGCGAGCAGCTGATCCAGAGTCAGATCCCGGTCGCGCCGGGCGCGTCGAAGGCCGAGGGCGCCGCCCGCGCGGACGAGCTGCTGGACCTGGGCTTCCCCGGCTGGCGGGAGCGGCTCACCTGGCGGCGCGAGGCGCTGGCGGACGGCCGCACCGGCGCCGTCGACCCGCCCGGCGCCACCTGGCGCGACCGGCCCGCCGTGGACCGCGGGGACGGGGTCTACCTGGCCGGGGACCGGGTCGCCGCGCCGGGCGTGCTGTCGGAGGTGTCCTTCACCAGCGCCCTGACGGCCGTCTCCCTCGCCCTCGGCCGGGACGCACTTGACCTCAAGCGCGCTTGAGGTCGCACGGTGGCTGCCGGGGCGCGCACGGCGCCCCCGACAGCCCCAGGGGGAGCGCCATGCACGCCGTCCGACTGCACGCCTTCGGCCCCGCCGAGAACCTCGTGTACGAGCAGGTCGAGGACCCGGTGCCGGGCCCCGGCCAGGTCCGGGTCGCCGTCCGGGCGGCCGGGGTCCACCTCCTCGACACCGCCCTGCGCGAGGGTCTGCGCGGCCCCGCCCCGGCCGTCGCCGAGCTGCCGACGATCCCCGGCCGTGAGATCGCCGGGGTGGTCGACGCGCTCGGCCTGAACACCCCCGCCGACTGGCTCGGCAAGCGGGTCGTCGCCCACCTCGGCTTCGCCCCCGGCGGCTACGCGGAACTGGCCGTCGCCGACGCCGGACGGCTGCACGAGATCCCGGACCGCCTCGACTTCGCCGAGGCGGTCGCCATGATCGGCACGGGCCGTACGGCGATGGGGATCGTGCAGTTCGCCGAGCCCGGCCCCGGCGACGTGGTCGCCGTCCCGGCCGCGGCGGGCGGCATCGGCACCCTCCTCGTGCAGTACGCCCGGAACGCGGGCGCGACCGTGATCGGGCTCGCCGGGGGCCCCGCGAAGACCGCCCTGGCCACACAGTCCGGCGCAGGCCTCGCCGTCGACTACACCGACCCCGGCTGGCCCCGGCGGCTGGAGGAGTACCGGGGCAAGCTCACCGTCGTGTACGACGGCGTGGGCGGGGACGTCGCCCGCACCCTGGTCGGCCTGCTCGCGCCGGGCGGGCGGCACGTGGTGTTCGGCTGGACGTCGCAGGGCATCGGCAGCGACCGCCCGTACCTCGTCGACGGCGTCTCGGTCAGCGTCCTCGGCCCCGAGATGCTCCGCCGGGCCGGCGGCGACGACCCGATGCGGACGCTGGAGCTGCGCTCCCTCGCCGAGGCCGCCGCGGGCCGGCTCACCCCCGCCGTGCGGCGCTTCCCCCTGTCCCGGGCCGCCGACGCCCACCGGGCCCTGGAGAACCGGGGGACGACCGGCAAGGTCGTCCTGGAGCCCTGACCACCCGTGCGGGGGCGCCCCGGAAATCGGGCGCGCCCCGCCCCCGTAGCCCACTACCGTGCGAGGCGTGATCGACATCCCCGCGGAACTCACCGAGGCCCAGATCAAGTTCAACAAGGAGGCCGGCCGGGCCTTCATCGCCGCCCTCCCGGACCTCGCCGCCGGCTTCCTGGACCGCTGGGAGCTGCGCCTCGCCGGGGCGCCCATGCACGGCGTCAGCGCCCTGGTCCTCCCGGTCGACCGGGCCGACGGCACCCCGGCGGTGCTCAAGCTCCAGCTCCGCGACCACGAGAGCGAGGGCGAGCCGGTCGCCCTGCGCCTGTGGAACGGCGACGGGGCGGTCCGCCTGCTCGACCACGACGAGCCGACCGGCACCATGCTGCTGGAGCGCCTGGACTCCTCCCGGATGCTCGCCCACCAGCCGGACGTCCACGAGGGCGTCCTGGTGATCGCGCGCCTCCTGGCCCACCTCCACGCCACCCCGGCTCCCCCGGGGATGCGCCGCCTCGGCGACATCGCCGCGTCCATGCTGGAGCGCACGCCCGCCACGCTGGAGCGCATCCCCGACCCCGAGGCCCGCCGTCTGGTCGCCGACTGCGCGGCCGCCGTGCGCGAGGTCGCGGACGAGCCGGGCGACCGGCTGCTCCACTGGGACCTGCACGACGAGAACGTCCTCGCCGCGGACCGCGCGCCCTGGCTCGCCATCGACCCCAAGCCGCTCGCCGGCGACCCCGGCTTCGACCTGTGGCCCGCCCTCGCCAACAATTTCGACCCCGGCGACGTCCTGTGGCGCTTCGACGCGATGACCGAGGTGCTCGGCCTGGACCGGGCGCGGGCCCGGGCGTGGACGTACGGGCGGACGCTGCAGAACTGCCTGTGGGAGACCGAGGAAGGCCGACCGCTGGACGAGGCGGACCTGGAGATCGCCCGCCGCCTGCGCGGCCGTACGGCGTGACGGAGGGCATGAAGAACCCGGGCCGGAGAGGGACCGGCCCGGGCGTTGCCGGAGCCCCCTGTCGGATTCGAACCGACGACCTGCTGTTTACAAGACAGCTGCTCTGACCATCTGAGCTAAGGAGGCGGCGCGCGCGGCGCGCGCGAAGCGCGGTCCACTGTACACAGTGCCGGTTTCGCCGAGCCACGCACTTGATTCAGGCGCGCCCCGCCTCGTACGCGAAGGTGTACGGCACCTTCGACTCGCCGTGCCGGTAGGTGAAGCCGCCCGTGCCGCGCAGCCCGGCCAGCTCCCCGGTGCCCGAGCCCTCGACCACCTCGAACGTGCAGTGCACGGTGCCGTCGCTGTCGAAACGGCCGCGCTCCTCCAGTACGAAGGCGCCGGCGCGGCCGTCGACCCGGCCGGTGACGAGCTCCATCCCGGCGAAGGTGCCCGTGGCGGCGGTGTCGTAGGCGATGGCGTAGTCGCAGACGGTGGACTCGGCCTCGATGCCTCCGGAGAAGGCGTTGACGACGGTGGCGTGCGCGAGCCGGGGGAAGGCGTCCTCCGGCGAGACGGGGCTCTCCTTCCAGTCGGCGAAGGTGAAGTGGCCGGCGGTCTCGGTGACGGGCATGTCGGGTCCCTTCCAGGGTCGTCTGGCGCTGTGCCTCCCACCTTTCCGGCCGTACCTGACACCTTCTGTCAGGTACGGCGCCGCGGACCGAGAATGGGCCGCATGCGCGCCGACCGGCTCCTCACCCTGCTCCTCCTGCTGCAGAACCGCGGCCGGATGACCGCGCCCCAACTCGCCGCCGAACTGGAGGTGTCGGTGCGCACCGTCTACCGGGACGTCGAGGCGCTCGGCGCCTCCGGGGTGCCGGTGCGCACCGAGCGCGGACCGCAGGGCGGCTTCCGTCTGGTGGAGGGCTACCGGACGCGGCTCACCGGGCTGACCGACGCGGAGGCCGGTTCGCTGGTGCTGGCGGGGCTGCCGGGGCCGGCCGGGGAGCTGGGGCTCGGGGCGGTCCTGGCGAGCGCCCAGCTCAAGGTGGAGGCGGCTCTGCCGGAGGGGCTGGCGGAGCAGGCGCGGCGGGTGCGCGAGCGGTTCCACCTGGACGCGCCGGCCTGGTTCCGGGACGCCGATCCGGTGCCGTACCTGGCGGTGGTCGCGCGGGCGGTGTGGGAGCGGCGGGTGCTGCGGACCCGCTACGCGCGCTGGCGCGGCGAGGTGCGGCGGGAGGTGCGTCCGCTGGGGCTCGTGCTGAAGGGCGGCATCTGGTACCTGATCGGGCTCGCGGACGACGCGGTGCGCACCTACCGCGTCTCGCGGTTCCAGGAGGTGGAGGAGACCGGCGAGGACTTCGCCCGGCCCGCCGGGTTCGACCTGGCCGCCTACTGGACTCAGGCCTCGCGGCGGCTGGAGGCGGCGCTGCGGCAGGGCACGGCCCGGCTGCGGCTGTCGCCGCGCGGGCGGAAGCTGCTGCCGATGCAGTTCGGGGCGGCCGGCGCGCGGGCGCTGGCGGAGGCCGGGCCGCCGGACGCGGACGGCTGGGTGGAGGTGGAACTGCCGGTGGAGTCGGAGGCGGTGGCCACCGGCGATCTGCTGCGCCTCGGGGTGGAGGCGGAGGTGCTGGGCCCGCCGGGACTGCGGCGGGCGGTCGCCGAGGCGGTGGCGGTCCTGGCCGACCGATACGAACAGGATCGAAAGTTTCCGCGAAATTCACCGCCTGGAACCTGCTGACAAGCAGGTGAACGCCAGGTACCGTCCTGAGCCAGTTCACTCGTGTGGACCACACCACTACGGAACACCCGTCGTGGCATCACCTTCCTACTCGGATCGTCCGGCACGTTCCTGCCGGTAGAAGGGGACCATTCACATGGCCACTGTCACGTTCGACAAGGCGACCCGGATCTACCCGGGTTCGACCAAGCCCGCCGTCGACGCCCTGGACATCGAGATCGCGGACGGCGAGTTCCTCGTCCTGGTCGGCCCGTCCGGTTGCGGCAAGTCCACCTCGCTCCGCATGCTCGCGGGGCTCGAGGACGTCAACGGCGGCGCCATCCGCATCGGCGACCGCGACGTCACGCATCTGCCGCCGAAGGACCGGGACATCGCCATGGTGTTCCAGAACTACGCGCTCTACCCGCACATGACGGTCGCCGACAACATGGGCTTCGCGCTCAAGATCGCCGGCGTCAACAAGGCGGAGATCCGCAAGAAGGTGGAGGAGGCCGCGAAGATCCTCGACCTCACCGAGTACCTGGACCGCAAGCCGAAGGCGCTCTCCGGCGGTCAGCGCCAGCGTGTGGCGATGGGCCGCGCCATCGTGCGTGAGCCGCAGGTGTTCCTCATGGACGAGCCGCTGTCCAACCTGGACGCCAAGCTCCGTGTGTCCACCCGTACGCAGATCGCCTCGCTCCAGCGCCGCCTGGGCATCACCACCGTCTACGTCACCCACGACCAGGTCGAGGCCCTCACCATGGGCGACCGCGTCGCGGTCCTCAAGGACGGTCTGCTCCAGCAGGTCGACACCCCGCGCAACATGTACGACAGGCCCGCGAACCTCTTCGTCGCCGGCTTCATCGGCTCCCCGGCCATGAACCTGGTCGAGGTCCCGGTCGCCGACGGCGGTGTGAAGTTCGGCAACTCCGTGGTGCCGGTGCAGCGTGACGCGCTCTCCGCCACCAGCGACAAGACCGTCACCGTGGGCGTCCGCCCCGAGCACTTCGACGTCGCCGGCGCCGACTCCGCCCAGGGCGTCGCGGTCACCGTGAACGTCGTGGAGGAGCTGGGCTCCGACGCCTTCGTCTACGGCACCGCGCAGATCGGCGGCGAGGCGAAGGACCTGGTGGTCCGCGTCGGCGGCCGTGAGGTCCCGGAGAAGGGCAGCACGCTGCACGTCGTGCCCCGCTCCGGCGAGACCCACGTGTTCTCCACGTCGACGGGTGCGCGCCTGTCCGACTGAGCGAGTTGACGCCGAGGGGCCCCGCAGCGAGCTGCGGGGCCCCTCGCGTTGTCGACAAATACCCCGACAATCCAGGCAATTTACCCCAACTCGTCAACACGCGGCGCGGAAGTCGGCGTTCCTCGTCCCCCGTAACGGTGACGGAATGTTTCACCTCGGCTACCGGACGCTACCCTCACACGCGTGACGCACTCCATTCACCCTCAGACGCGACGCGGCCGGGGCCCCGCCCGCCGGATCGGCCGCTCCCTCGCCCTCGTCCTGCCCGTCGTCCTGGTGCTCTCCGGGACCCTCGCGGTCGCGCGGGTCAACTGGTCGGGGAACCCGCAGAGTCCGGTGCTCACCGCCGCGGACACGTCCGCCGCCGGCGCCTCGTCGCGGGCCGCCGCCCGCGCTCCTCAGGACGTCCTGCGGGACCAGCTCCTGATGGAGCTCCAGAAGAAGGACCCGGGCGCCGCCCTGACCCAGCTCCAGCAGGCGGTGAACGACCGCCCGTCCCTCGCCGAGCACTGCGCCTCCATCGCCCGCTCCCTCGGCAAGGCCGCCGTCCGCGTCTACGGCCCCACCAAGGCCCAGTCCTACGCCCGCCCGGTCTGCGACACGTCGTTCGCGTCGGGAGTGGTGGCCGCGAACGGCTGACGCGCCCGAGCAGTCCGGTCCGCGGCCGGCCCCCGACCCCGTTCCCCGGCCGCCCCCGGCCCCCGCGACCACACCGCGCCAGCCACCACCAACCCACGGCCGCCCGCACCCCACCCGGCCGCGAGGCCGCGAGGCCGCGAGGCCGCGAGGCCGCGAGGCCGCGGTAACGGCCCGATACGCCCTGAGGGCACGCCGATCGGGCACCGAGGCCGCACTCCCCCGCCCCGCATCAGCGGCACCGGTCCACAGCTCTGCGACCGTCCGGCCGAACGCAGACAACAGGCCCGCCGCCACACCCCGTGGCGGCGCGGCCCCTGCCCGGCACCACGCCCAGCGACCGCTGACCCTCACCGCTCGGGCGCGACGTAACGTCCCCTGCCCAGCCACGGGAGCCCCCTCGTGTCAGCGACAGACAGCGGCGCTCGCCCGGCCGTCGGCGCGACGGCCGAGCACCGCGGCCCCGCGCAGCAGCCGCACCCCTCCCACGCCACGTGGCGGCCTGTCGTAGCCGGCGCGTGCGCCGACCCGACCGACGGGTGACGGCCCGTCGGCACGACGCCCGGCTCGGACGCCGGGGCGAGCCCGGACAACACCGCCCCCGCCCCGGGACCGCCCATGGCCCGCGGCCCCCGGCCGCGTAAAGTGCGGGCATGACCGATCCGCGTGCCGTGTCCCGTCCCACGCAAGCCGTAGTCCTGGCCGGCGGCCAGGGCTCCCGGCTCCGTCCGTACACCGACGACCGGCCCAAGCCGATGGTCGAGATCCCCGGCACGGGAACCCCGATCATCGGCCACCAGCTGACCTGGCTCGCCGAGGAGGGCGTGACCGACGTCGTCGTCTCCTGCGGCCATCTCGCCGAGGTGCTGCAGAAGTGGCTGGAGAGCACCGACCTGCCCGTCTCCGTCACCACCGTCGTCGAGCCGGAACCCCTCGGCCGCGGCGGCGGACTGAAGTACGCCGCCGCCCGTCTGCCGCACCCGGACCGGCCCTGGTTCGCCACCAACGGCGACATCTGGACCCGCTTCTCGCTGCGTGACATGGCCGACTTCCACACCGAGCGGGACGCCGTCGCCACCGTCGCGCTGGCCCGCCCGCGCCTGCCGTGGGGCGCGGTCCGCACCGACGGGTTCGGTCTGATCACCGACTTCATCGAGGCCCCGCCGTCCACCTTCGAGATCAACGCGGGCGTCTACGTCTTCTCCCCCGAGTTCGCCGGCCTGCTCCCGGAGCGCGGCGACCACGAGCGCACCACGTTCCCGCACCTCGCGCGCGAGCGCCGGCTCGCCGGGTTCACGATCCCGCAGGGCTCCTACTGGCGGGCCATCGACACCGCCAAGGACCTCACCGAGGCCGCCAAGGAGCTTGCCTCCCAGGGTCGTTGAGGCACCACGGCCACAAAGGGCGGGGTCCCGTACGCGAGCGCGTACGGGACCCCGCCGTCGTGTCCTCGGGCATCCGCTACCCCAGCAGGCCGCCCACCAGGCCGGGCCGGTCCGAGGAACCCCCGTCGTCGCCGCCGGGCGTGCCGCCCCCGCTGCCGCCGGAGCCGTCGCCGCCGCCCGAGGTCGGGCCCGCGGTGGTGCTCGGCGCCTGGCCCTCGGGGGAGGACTGCTGCGGCGGGGCCTGCCCGGTGCTGCCCTGGGTCTGGGTGGGCGCCCCCGTGACGGCGCCCGCGCCCTGGGTGGCGCCGGGGGTGCTGCTGGTCCCGGCGGACGGGCCGGCCGATCCGGACGTGGCGCCCTGCGTGGGCGAGCCGGACGCGGACGGCGCCCCCTCCTCCCCCTTCTCCTTCCGCTCACCGGACTCCTCCGGCAGCGGGGACCCCGGCAGGTTGTTGCGCGGCGCCTCGCCGGGGCCGGGCACGACCACCCGGTCCGCGTCGCGGACGGCCCCGCCGAGCAGAGCGCCCACGAGCATGCTGGACCCGCACACCACGAACGTGACGAGCGCCCCGCGGCGCAGCACGTAGCGCCGCAGGTCCCAGATGTCGGCGCGCGGTCCGAGCCGCCGCCAGGCCCGGCCCGCGAGGCTGCCGTCGACGGAGTAGACGGGCGCGCCCGCGATGACCAGCGGCGACCAGACGGCGAGGTAGATGATGTCGGGCGTCTCGTAGACGGGGGCGCTCTTCCAGCTCACGCTGACCAGCAGCGCCGCCGACATCATCGCCCCGATGCCCGCGGCCACGCGCTGCCAGCAGCCGAGGACGGTGAGGACACCGACGACGACCTGGGCGAAGGCGATGGCGAGCCCGGCGCCGACGGGGTGGGCCAGCGCGAACTGCCGCAGCGGCTCGGCGACGTCCCACGGGTGCAGGCTGTGCAGCCACGTGACCATGGATCCGCGCGGCCCGCCGTCGAGGTACAGCGGGTCGCACAGCTTGCTCATCCCGGCGTAGACGGAGATCCCGCCGAGGAAGACGCGCAGCGGGAGCAGCACCACGCCCAGGTTCATCCGGCGCCCGGGGTAGTACGCGTGGCGCGCCGGGTCGTCGCTGTGCCGCCGAGCGCGCCGGCCGCCGTCGAGGCGCTCCTCGATCTCGTACGCGGGCTCGTACGCGTCCTCGTCGAGGGACGTGTGGTCGTCCTCGTCGTACGCGCTGCCGACGGTGCGCATCGGGGGCAGCAGCGGCCCGTCGGAGTGGCCGCGCTGGGCGCCGACGAACGGGCTCTCCAGCGGCTGGGTGTCGTCGTCGTACCCGCCGTACCCGCCGCCCGGCTGCGGGACGACCCGGGTGTTCCCGGAGTCGGTGAGCGGCTCGTCGGCGTGGCGCAGGCCCCCGTGCCGTACGGCCTGGAGGAGGCGGTGGGCGCCGGTGTCGTCGGGGGCGGACCTGCCGCTCCACACGACGGGACGGCGGCGCGGGGCGGCCGGTCCCGCGCCCACGGTGGTGACGACGGGGATCCGCGCGGTGTCCTCGCCGGCACTCGGATGCCGTGCGATCCGCGGCGACCGGACGCGTCGCGCCGGGCCGACGAGCTGCACGCGGAAGCTGGCGTGGTTGACGATGACCTGGGCCGGATCGCTCGGCACCTTCACCATGCTCAGCGCGGGAGCGTCGTCGAGTCCCGACGAGCGGGCCCCCGTGGGTGTGCGGGGTGGTGTTCTGGTGTCCACACTCATCTAACCGAGTGACAAGGCGTTAGGACACTGCCTTGACCGGCCAGATGTGTCCGGACCGCGTCAAGCCGGTCCGGACCGTCCGGAATCCACCGAGTGGGTGACAATGTCGCACACCCGTTCAGCTACGGCGGCGTGCCGCCTCGTACAGCACGATGCCCGCCGCCACACCGGCGTTGAGCGACTCGGCGCCGCCCGGCATGGGGATCCGCACCCGCACGTCGCAGGTCTCGCCGACCAGCCGGGACAGTCCCTTGCCCTCGCTGCCGACGACGATGGCGACCGGTCCGTCCAGCGCCTCGAGGTCGCCCAGCTCGGCCTCCCCGTCGGCGGCCAGGCCGACGACGATGACGCCGGCCTTCTTGTACGCCTCCAGCGCCCGGGTCAGGTTGGTGGCGCGGGCGACGGGCGTCCGCGCGGCGGTGCCCGCGGACGTCTTCCACGCGCCGGCGGTCATCCCGGCCGCCCGCCGCTCCGGCACGAGCACGCCGTGCCCGCCGAACGCGGAGACGGAGCGGACGACCGCGCCGAGGTTACGCGGGTCGGTGACGCCGTCCAGGGCGACGATCAGCGGGTCCTGGCCCTCGTCGTGCGCGGCGGCGACCAGGTCCTCGGGGTGCGCGTACTCGTACGGCGGGACCTGGAGGACCAGGCCCTGGTGGTTGAGGCCGTTGGTCATGCGGTCCAGCTCGGGGCGGGGCGCCTCCATGAGGTTGATCCCGCCGCGCTCGGCCGCGAGCTGCAGCGCCTCGCGCACCCGCTCGTCGTTGTCGATGAACTGCTGGACGTACAGCGTGGAGGCGGGCACGCCCTCGCGCAGCGCCTCGACGACCGGGTTGCGGCCGACGACCAGCTCGGAGGCGGACCGGCCGCCGCGCCGCTGGGTGGTGCGGCCCTGGGCGCGCCGGGTCTTCGCCTGGGCGGCGCGCTGCTTGGCGTGCCCCTTGCGCATCTCGGCGGGCGGGGTCGGGCCCTTGCCTTCCAGGCCCCGGCGTCGCTGGCCGCCACTGCCGACCTGCGCGCCCTTCTTGCCGGACATGCGGCGGTTGTTCGCGGCCATGAGGTATCCGTCTCCGTGAAGTCGTGGGGGGTGCGCCCACCTGGGTGGGCGCTCCCGTGTGCGTAGCTGTGCCTGTGCAGTGTGCCGCCCGGCGGCCCGGACGGCACACTCGATCTTGCGCGCGGCCGGGACCGGGAGGCCCCGGGCCGGGTCCGCGGCCGGTCCGCGGCGGTGCCTCAGCGGGGGCCGAGGCTCCAGCGCGGGCCCTGCGGGCTGTCCTCGATGACCAGCCCGGACTGGTTGAGCTGGTCGCGGATGGCGTCCGCGGTGGGCCAGTCCTTGCGGGCCCGGGCGGCCTCGCGCTGGTCGAGGACCATGCGGACCAGGGTGTCGACGACGCCGTGCAGGTCGTCCCCGCGGTCGCCGTCGCCGGCCCAGTGCGGGTCCAGCGGGTCGAGGCCGAGCACGCCGAGCATCGCGCGGACCTCGGCGAGGCGGGCGACCGCCTCCTCCTTGTCGTCGGCGGCCAGCGCGCTGTTGCCCTGCCGGACGGCGGTGTGCACGACGGCGAGCGCCTGCGGGACGCCCAGGTCGTCGTCCATCGCCTCGGCGAACGCGGGCGGCACCTCGGCGGCGGGCTCGACGACGCCGCCGGCCTTCTCCACCACGCGCTGCACGAAGCCCTCGATCCGCGCGAACGCGGACTCGGCCTCGCGCAGGGCCTCCTCGCTGTACTCGATCATCGACCGGTAGTGCGGGGCGCCCAGGTAGTAGCGGAGCACGATGGGCCGCCAGTGCTTGACCATCTCGCTGACCAGCACCGAGTTGCCGAGCGACTTGGACATCTTCTCGCCGCTCATGGTGACCCAGGCGTTGTGCACCCAGTACCGGGCGAACTCGTCGCCGTAGGCCTTGGCCTGGGCGATCTCGTTCTCGTGGTGCGGGAAGATCAGGTCCAGGCCGCCGCCGTGGATGTCGAAGGCGGTGCCGAGGTACTTGTGCGCCATCGCCGAGCACTCCAGGTGCCAGCCCGGGCGCCCGCGGCCCCACGGCGTCTCCCAGCTCGGCTCGCCCGGCTTGGCCGCCTTCCACATCGCGAAGTCGCGCGGGTCCCGCTTGCCGGTCTCGCCGTCCCCGGACGGCTGGAGCAGGTTGTCCAGCTCCTGGTTGGACAGCTGGAGGTAGTCCGGGAACGAGGTGACGGCGAAGTACACGTTGCCGTCGGCCTCGTAGGCGTGCCCGCGCTCGATCAGGCCGCGCATCATCTCGACCATCTCGGTGATGTGGCCGGTGGCGCGCGGCTCGTAGGTCGGGGGCAGGCAGCCGAGGGCGCGGTAACCGTCGTCGAAGGCGCGCTCGTTCTCGTACCCGATGGACCACCAGGGGCGGCCCTGGTCGGCGGACTTGGCGATGATCTTGTCGTCGATGTCCGTGACGTTGCGGACGAACGTCACGTCCAGGCCGCGGTACTCGAACCAGCGGCGCATGATGTCGAAGTTCAGCCCCGAGCGGATGTGGCCGATGTGGGGTGCCGCCTGCACGGTGGCACCACACAGGTAGATCGAGACGCAACCCTGCCGGAGCGGGGAGAAGTCACGGATCTGCCGGGCGCTGGTGTCGTACAGGCGAATAGTCACGACACCAGGGTAGTAGGCGCGGGGGTGTGCGGTGCGCCTCCGGCGGTTTCGCGGTCACATGTCACGTACGGGCCCGGTGGGACCGCGCCCACGCGGCTCACCCTTGTCGGATCACCAGGGCCGTCGCCACCGCCATCAGGCCCTCGTCGCGGCCCGGAAAGCCCAGGCCGTCCGTGGTGGCGCCGGAGACCGAGACCGGGGCGCCCGCCGCCTCGGAGAGGATCTTCTGGGCCTCCTCACGGCGTCTGCCGATCTTGGGGCGGGGGCCGACGACCTGGACGGCGATGTTGCCGATGCGGAAGCCGGCCTCGCGGACGATGCGCGCGGCCTCGGTGAGAAGGGTGACGCCGGAGGCGCCGGACCACTCGGGGCGGCCGGTGCCGAAGTGCTGCCCCAGGTCGCCGAGGCCGGCGGCGGAGAACAGGGCGTTGCAGGCGGCGTGCGCGACGACGTCCGCGTCGGAGTGCCCGGCGAGCCCGGGGCCCTCCCCCTCCCACTTCAGGCCGGCGCACCACAGCTCGCGGCCGTCCTCGAAGGCGTGGATGTCGGTGCCGATGCCGACCTGCGGCAGGGGGTACGTCTCAGAAGCCATCGTTGAGCCTCCTGCGCGCCAGGACCGCCTCGGCGAGGACCAGGTCGAGGGGGCGGGTGACCTTGAAGGCCTCCTCGTGCCCGGGGACGGTGACGACGGTGAGGCCGAGCTGCTCGACCATGCTCGCGTCGTCGGTGACGTCGTCGGTCACGGTCGCGTGGGCGCGGACCAGGGTGGCCCGGTCGAAGCCCTGCGGGGTCTGCACCGCGCGCAGCCTGGAGCGGTCGGGGGTGGCGACCACCGGCTCCGGCTCGCCGGGCGTGGCGGCCGGCTCGACCTGCTTGACGGTGTCGGCGAGCGGCAGCGCGGGGACGACGGCGGGCGCGCCGTCGCGTACGGCCTCGACGACCGCGTCGACGGTGTCCACCGGGACCAGCGGGCGGGCCGCGTCGTGCACCAGGACGATGTCGTAGCCCTCGGGCAGCGCGTCCAGGCCGAGTTTCACGGACTCCTGGCGGCTCTCGCCGCCGGGGACGACGAGGACGTCGGTGTTCCCCCAGCTGCCCCCGGGCAGCGCGTGCGTGTCGAGCAGCGACTTGACCTCGCCGGCGCCGTCGGGCGGCGCCACCACGACGACCAGGGAGACGGCGCGGGATTCGGCCATCGCGCGCACCGCGTGGACGAGCATGGGCGTGCCGCCGAGCGCGCGCAGCGCCTTGGGGGCGCCGGGGCCGAGCCGCACACCCCGGCCCGCGGCCGGGATGACGGCCGCTGTCCGGACCGCCGGACGGCCGGGTGCGGGGGTCGGCGAGGACGGCGGGAGCGGATCGTCAGACATCGGTTCCTGTCAGGTTTGTGGGCTCGGCCTACGTGGGTATGGCCTGGGCGTGCCCCCGCTCCGGAGCGGGGGAAGTGCCGGGCGTTCCGCCTTGACCAGCCCCTTCCGTGACTCTGGTCGAGCCGACCGCCCGGGCCCGGCACGCCAGGGGTGGGGACGTGAGTGATGACACATTCCCCGTCTCGGCGCAAGTGCAGCCTACGGATGGTGTCCGGGTACGAACATGCCGCAGCGCCCGGCGACGTCCAGGACGTCATCGGGCACCGCGGCATTTCGATGCGCTGAGTGCTCTGAGTGCTGCTCCGACAGCCGGCTGACGGCACGCGACGGGCGGAGCCACGACTCGGAGAACTCAGGAGGCGAGAACCTCGTCGAGCAGGGCCTCGGCCTTGTCCTCGTTGGTGTTCTCGGCGAGGGCCAGCTCGCTGACCAGGATCTGACGCGCCTTCGCGAGCATGCGCTTCTCACCGGCGGAGAGACCGCGCTCACGCTCCCGGCGCCACAGGTCACGCACGACTTCCGCGACCTTGATGACATCGCCCGAGGCGAGCTTCTCGAGATTTGCCTTGTACCGACGGGACCAGTTCGTGGGCTCCTCGGCGTACGGCGCGCGCAGCACCTCGAAGACCCGGTCCAGCCCGTCCTGACCGACCACATCACGCACGCCGACGAACTCCGCATTGTCCGCTGGCACACGTACCGTCAGGTCACCCTGGGCGACCTTCAGCACCAAGTAGGTCTTGTCCACGCCTTTGATCTGGCGAGTTTCGATTGCCTCGATCAGCGCGGCCCCGTGATGGGGATAGACCACGGTGTCGCCAACCTTGAACGTCATGTGACAGGTACCCCTTCCGTGGCTATCCAGGGTAACACGGATACGGCGTCTTCTGAATGGCGTTTTCGCAGGTCAGGGCCATTCTCGGGGCTTGACAACAGCAACAGGAACGTGCTTCGGACGGCTAGCGGAAGCAGGTATTCGCAGGTCGGAGCGGCTCTCCGGGGCAGGCGAAACGCGCACGTCACACCCTTCCGGAACCCCACACGAGCGGTCGAACAGCCCCAAATGTCCGGTTCCAGATGCGCGACTTCCGCTACTCCGTTCGGTGAGCCGAGCCGGTTCCGGCCGAATCCGGAATTGATCACACGGTGTGAGGATCAGCAGCGGGTGATCAATTACCGGGATCCCCCCTCATTCCTTCACCGAAATGCGCGCCCGCGTGAATGAAGGGGCGCTCCGGGCAGAAGTGGCGGATGTTTACCCGCGAGTCACTTGTGGTCCGTGTGACCCCTGAGGCGAACGGCGGACAGCTCGCGGGACGACGCGGACCGGTCGCCGGGTGATCGGGTGACATCCTCCGTCCGGGCACGCCCCACGGCCACGACCCGGGTAGGCGTGGGGAGGGTCGGGTGCAGCAGCCCGCGGGAGGCTCGGTAACCTGAGGCCGCTGACAGACACTTAGGGCGGCTTTACCCGGTCGCCACAAACGCTCAAGTCAAGGAGTTGCCGCCGCCGTGAGCAGCAGCCTTCGACGCGGCGCCCTCGCCGCCGCCGCCATCGCGTTCTCGATCGCCGCGCTCTCCGCGTGCGCGGCCGGCAACAACGCCCAGACCCTGCAGATCCAGCCGGACAACGCCGCGACGACGGTCGGCGACATCCAGGTGCAGAACGCCACCGTCATCACGCAGCCCGACCTGGAGTCGACCGGCCCCGCCGTCATCTCCGCCACCCTGTTCAACTCGGGCGACAAGGACCAGACCCTGGAGTCGGTCACCGTCCCCGGCACCGGCAAGACCGCCGAGCTGTCCCCCGCCGAGGGCGGCGACCTGGTCGTCCCGGCCGGCGGCAGCCTGATCCTCGGCGGCGAGGGCAACGCCTCCGCCGTGCTGCCCAGCAGCCGCGAGGCCGTCCAGGACGGCAACGCCCAGAAGATCACCTTCACCTTCAGCGAGACCGGCGACGTGAGCCTGCGGGCCATCGTCTTCCCGGCCGAGCACTTCTTCGAGAGCTGGGGCCCGAGCGAGGCCCCCGCCGCGGGCGCCACCACGTCCCCGTCGGCGGACGCCTCCGGCAAGCCGGCCGACGAGGCCACGGGCGAGGGCGAGGGCGAGCCGTCGGGCGAGGAGACCTCCGGCGGCGAGTCCACCGGCGCCCCCTCGGGCACCCCGTCCGACGCGGCCTCCGCCAGCCAGGACGCGGCCGGCAGCTGACCGGCCGTCCACGCACCGCACGCGAAGGGCGGGACCCCACCGGGGTCCCGCCCTTCGCGTCGTCCGGCCCGCGGCCTACGGCTCGAACTTGTAGCCCAGCCCGCGCACGGTCACCAGATAGCGGGGCGCGCCCGGGTCCGGCTCGATCTTGGCGCGCAGGCGCTTCACGTGGACGTCGAGGGTCTTGGTGTCCCCCACGTAGTCCGCGCCCCACACCCGGTCGATGAGCTGCATCCGGGTCAGCACCCGGCCCGCGTTGCGCAGCAGCATCTCCAGCAGGTCGAACTCCTTCAGCGGCAGGTCGATCTTGGTGCCGCCGACGGTCACCACGTGCCGGTCGACGTCCATCCGCACCGGGCCCGCCTCCAGGGCCGCCGGGGCGGTCTCCTCGGGCTCCCCGCGCCGGCGCAGCACCGCGCGGATCCGCGCCACCAGCTCACGCGAGGAGAACGGCTTGGTGACGTAGTCGTCGGCGCCTATCTCCAGACCGACCACCTTGTCGATCTCGCTGTCCTTGGCGGTCACCATGATCACGGGAACGTTGGAGCGGCCGCGCAGCTGACGGCACACCTCGGTGCCCGGCAACCCGGGCAGCATCAGGTCGAGAAGGACGAGGTCGGCGCCGTTGCGCTCGAACTCGTCGAGTCCGTCGGGCCCGGTGGTCGCCACGGCGACCTCGAAGCCCTCCTTGCGGAGCATGTACGACAGGGCGTCGGAGAAGGACTCCTCGTCCTCGACGACGAGCACTCGGGTCACGGAAGGACCTCCGGGGAGGGAAGCGTTGCGTACGCGGATGGATCGGACGAGTGGGGGGAGGGGTGGGACGTCTCTCCGGCCTCACCGTCGAGGCCCTCGGAGTCTTCCCGCTCGGACGGCCGGCGACCGTGGGCCGGGCGGGCCTCGGGCAGCCGCAGGGTGAAGGTGGAGCCCTGGCCCTCGGCGCTCCACACCGTGACCTCCCCGCCGTGCGAGGCGGCCACGTGTTTCACGATCGCGAGGCCCAGCCCCGTGCCGCCGGTGGCACGGGAGCGGGCGGGGTCGACGCGGTAGAAGCGCTCGAAGATGCGCTCCTTGTCCTTGTCGGAGATGCCGATGCCCTGGTCGGTCACGGCGATCTCGATCAGGTCCCCGCCGGGCTGCGCGACCGAACGGACCGCGATGCCCACGCGGGTGCGGGCGGGCGAGTAGTTGACCGCGTTCTCGACCAGGTTGCCGAGTGCGGCGGCGAGCTGTCCACGGTTGCCCCAGACCCGCAGGCCCTCGGCGCCCGCGGCGGCCATGGTGATCTCCTTGGTGCCCGCCTGGTGCCGGCACCGGTCGACGGCCTCGGCGACCAGTTCCCCGACCGGGACCGGCTCGGCGTCCTCCAGCGGGTCGTCGTTCTGCACGCGGGAGAGGTCGATCAGCTCCTGCACCAGGTTGGTCAGCCGGGTCGCCTCGATCTGCATGCGCCCCGCGAACCGCTGCACGGCCTCGGGGTCGTCGGAGGCGTCCATCACGGCCTCGGACAGCAGGGACAGCGCCCCGACGGGGGTCTTGAGCTCATGGCTGACGTTGGCGACGAAGTCGCGCCGCACGGCCTCGATGCGGCGGGCCTCGGTGAGGTCCTCCACCAGCAGCAGCACCAGCCGGGAGCCGAGCGGCGCCACCCGCGCGGACACCGCGAGGGCCTCGCCGCGTCCGGTCCCCCGGCGGGGGAGGTCCAGCTCCACCTGCCGTATCTCGCCGTCCCGCCGGGTGTCCCGGGCCATCTTCAGCATCGGCTCCACGGCGAGCTTGCCGCCGCGGACCAGTCCGAGGGCGTACGCGGCCGAGCTGGCCTTCACCACGCCGTCGTTCTCGTCGAGGACCACGGCGGACGAGCGCAGTACGGAGAGCACGGTGTCGACACCGGGCGGGAGCACGGCGTCGGTGTGCAGCGAGGTGCGTGTGGGGCGCCGCTGCTCGCGTTCACTGACGCGGAACGCCAGCATGGCGATGACGCCGGTGAGCACTCCGGCGATCGCAGCCGCTGCGGCGACCGCCGCGTTCACGTCCATGCGTCCAGGTTAGGCATGGGGCGAGCGCTGCCCACAGCGGTCGGCGGGCGACCTCGGACACTCGTCGCCCAGAGTTCACCTACAGGCCAGGACCGGTTCACGCGAGGTGACGGAACCGGACGCGTGAGGGACGGAACGTGGGAGCGTGGGTGGGACCCAGGCCCCGGAGAGTCCGGACCGGGACAGCCCGGAGTAGAGACGCACGAGAGGAATTTCCGATGCGGGACGCGTACCACGAGGAACTGGATTCGATCGGCGACGGTCTGGTGGAGATGGCCCGGCTGGTCGGATCGGCGATCGGGCGCGCCACGACCGCCATCCTCGACGCCGATCTGAAGCTCGCGGAGAGCGTGATCGAGGCCGACCAGAAGGTCGACGAGCTGCAGCACGACCTGGAGGCGCGGGCCATCGCCCTGCTGGCCCGGCAGCAGCCGGTGGCGACCGACCTGCGGATCGTCGTCACCTCGCTGCGGATGTCCGCGGACCTGGAGCGCTCCGGCGACCTCGCCCAGCACGTGGCGAAGCTGGCCCGGCTGCGCTACCCGGAGCGCGGCGTGCCGCGGGACCTGCACGCCACGATCCTGGAGATGGGCCAGCTCGCCCAGCGCCTGATGGCGAAGGCGGCCGAGGTGATCATCACCAAGGACGTGGACCTGGCGCTCCAGCTGGAGCAGGACGACGACGCGATGGACCTGCTCCACCGCACCCTCTTCCAGCACCTGATGGACGACCGCTGGAAGCACGGCATCGAGACGGCGGTGGACGTCACCCTGCTGGGCCGCTACTACGAGCGGTTCGCGGACCACGCGGTGTCGGTGGCCAAGCGGGTGGTGTACCTGGTCACGGGTGAGCACGCGGACGAGATCCAGGCGGACCTCCAGCCGGAGATCGCTCCGGTGCAGGGGGTGGAGGGCAGCTGAGGCCTCCGGTACGGCGTACCGGGTCCGTACGGCGTACCGGGTCCGTACGGCGTGCGGGGGTTGGCCGGAGGCGCGGGTGAGCTTCCGCCGCCCCCGATGCGCCGTTGATGCGCCCGGCCGGCCGGGCGTGCAATGGGGAGCAAGTGTGCGCAGGCCCCAGCCCGAGGAGGGACCCATGGCCGAATCTCCCGGCACGACGCCCGACCCCACGCAGGAGCGCGAGACCGAGCAACCCGCCGAGGTCAGGAGCCTCACCCTGATCGCCGCCTGCGGCTGCGGTTCGGGCTGCGGCTGCGGCTGCCAGTCGGGCAGCCCGTGCCAGTGCGGGTGAGGTGACGCACGTACGGAGGCCCCGCTCACCGGTGACGGCGAGCGGGGCCTCCGGCGTGCGGGCGCGGCCTAGGCGGTCTGCTCGGCGGGCTGTGCGGACCGGGGGGCCGGCTTCACGGGCTCGGTGCCGGCACCGGTGCCCGCGTCCTCCGGCAGCCGCCGCATGAGCAGCCCGTACCCGAGGGCGGCCACCGTGCCGACGACGGCGCAGGTCCCCCACAGCCAGGCGGCGCCCCAGCGGTCGATGACGAAGCCGGACAGCAGCGGGGCGACGAGGGCGGCGACCGCCCAGGACGAGGTGTAGACGCCCTGGTAGCGCCCGCGTCCGTGCACCGGGGAGAGCCGTACGACCAGACCGGTCTGGACGGGCGCGTTGACGATCTCGGCGAGCGTCCACACGCAGACGGTGAGGGCGAAGACGCCGACCGACCCGGCGAAGGCGGTGAGTCCGAAGCCGTACCCGGCGAGCAGCGAGGAGACGACGAGCATCCGGCGCGGGTCGCGGTGCTCGATCAGCCGTGTGACGGGCAGCTGGAGGACGACGATCAGGACGCCGTTGACGGCGATGGCCATGCCGAAGTCGGCGGGCGTGAAGCCGGCCTCGCCCATGGCGACCGGGAGTCCCAGGTAGCCCTGCTGGAAGACGACGGCGACGAGGAAGGACAGTCCGACGACGCCCATGAAGCGGCCGTCGCGCAGCACGGTGCCGAGGGAGACGGAGTCCTCCTGCGTCCCGCCGGGTCCGGCGGGCTGCTGCTCGGGGCGGGACTCGGGCAGCTTGACGAAGACGAGCACGGCGCAGACGAGCGTCATCCCGGCCTCGATGAGGAAGCCGGCGAGGTAGCTGACCTCGGCGATGAACCCGGCGCCCACGGAGGAGATCGCGAAGCCGAGGTTGATGGCCCAGTAGTTGAGCGAGAAGGCCCGGATACGGTCCTCCGGCCGCACGATGTCCGCCATCATCGCCTGCACGGCGGGCCGGGAGGCGCTGGAGGCCATGCCGACGAGGAAGGCGACCGCCGCGATGGCGACGGGGTCGTGGACGAAGCCGAGCAGGGCGACGGACAGCGCGGTCGCGGTCTGGGCGACGAGCAGGGTGGGCCGCCGCCCGAGCCGGTCGGTCATGACGCCGGCGCCGAGGGAGGAGATCACCCCGCCGAGCCCGTGGAGCGCGACGACGAGACCGGCGTACGAGGCGGAGTAGCCGCGGTCGAGGGTGAGATAGAGCGCCATGAACGTGGCGACGAAGGCGCCGAGCCGGTTGACCAGGGTGCTGGTCCACAGCCACCAGAAGGCGCGGGGAAGCCCTGAGACGGACTCGCTCAGGGCACGTCTGACTCCGGTGACTGACATGGGTGGCCCCCCTGGCGCCCGGGCCCGGCCCGGGATGACGTGTAAGTGTCTGAAGCAGCGAGCACAACTTACGAAGCCGAACCTGCCGGAGGCCACTCAATTAACAGATCCCGTCAACCGTCCGCCAGGCGGGCAGGGCGCGCGGGCCGTGCGGGGCGTCGATTACGCTCGGGCACATGGCCGACGCACCGTACAAGCTGATCCTCCTCCGCCACGGCGAGAGCGAGTGGAACGAGAAGAACCTGTTCACCGGCTGGGTGGACGTCAACCTCACCGCGAAGGGCGAGAAGGAGGCGACGCGCGGCGGCGAGCTGCTCAAGGAAGCCGGCCTGCTGCCCGACGTGCTCCACACCTCGCTCCAGAAGCGCGCGATCCGCACGGCCCAGCTCGCGCTGGAGGCCGCGGACCGCCTGTGGATCCCGGTCAGCCGCAGCTGGCGCCTGAACGAGCGTCACTACGGCGCCCTCCAGGGCAAGGACAAGGCGCAGACGCTCGCGGAGTTCGGCGAGGAGCAGTTCATGCTGTGGCGCCGCTCCTACGACACCCCGCCGCCGGCGCTCGACCGCGACGCCGAGTACTCCCAGTTCTCCGACCCGCGCTACGCGACCCTCCCGCCGGAGCTGCGTCCGCAGACGGAGTGCCTGAAGGACGTCGTCGTCCGCATGCTGCCCTACTGGTTCGACTCGGTCGTCCCGGACCTCCTGTCCGGCCGCACGGTCCTGATCGCCGCCCACGGCAACAGCCTCCGCGCGCTGGTCAAGCACCTGGACGGCATCTCGGACGCCGACATCGCGGGCCTCAACATCCCGACGGGCATCCCCCTGGCCTACGAACTCGACGCCGACTTCAAGCCGGTCACCCCGGGCGGCACGTACCTCGACCCGGACGCGGCGGCTGCGGCGATCGAGGCTGTGAAGAACCAGGGCAAGAAGAAGTAGGCGCACGCGAGTGAGCCCCCTTCCATTCGGGAGGGGGCTTGCCTCATGCTCTGGGCCGTCTCTGGGCCGTCAGCTCGTTGATCGGGCCGTGCTCAGTGTTGAACCGACCCGACGGGCAGTCCTGGGACGAGGCCCTGGAGGCGATGGCGGACGCAGCCGAGGACAGCGAGCCGATCCCCACCCACCTCCTCGGCGCGACCAGTCCAGCTCGCCTCGGGCACCAAGCTCGTCGAACACCACACGGTGGAGCTTGGCCCACACCCGCGCCTTCGACCACTCGCCGAACCGTCGGTGGGCCGTTGCCCCTGACAACCCGAAGGACGCTGTCGGCAGCTGCTGCCACGTGCAGCCCGACGTGGCCACGAACACGATCGCCGCCAGATCCTCCCGGTCGCCACGCCGACGCCGACCCCCGCCCTGAGGCCGCGACGGCGCCTCCGGCACCACCCGCTGAAAAAGCTCCCACAGCTCATCCGGCACCAGCCGCTCAACAATCCCCACGACCTGTCGCGCCTACGACCCGCTCGAGCAGATGGTTCCAGTCCAGATCGCCTGGAGGTCACGGCAGACAATGGCGAGAGTGCCCTCCCAGCAGGCGATCTCATGGCTGCAGCCGTCCCTGTGCGGCAGGATCTCGTCGAGAATCACTGTCCCGAGGTCCGTTCCCCGCTCCTCGTTGACGGGATCGATGACGAAGTCGGACACCCCCGCGTAGCGGATCAGCAGATCCTGGTCGTGCTTCCAGCAGTTGTGCAGGAACTCGACCTCCATCTCCTCGCCGCCGGCACCCCGGACGGCCCGAAGCGTCAGGTCCTTCACGCATCGCCTGCTGCGGAAGTCGTAGTGGTCCGTGTCCGTGGCGAAGGCCCGGGCGCCTGGCGGCAAGTCACCGGAGATCGAGGGAAGATGGCTCAGGTAGCGAGCCGGGTCCAAGGCCCCTGACAGGTCGCCGACCTGAGCATCGAGATTGACGTATTCCATCGACCTTCACCCCCGCTCATGAGTTCCCACTGGCCGACGAATCGTCGCACAGACTCGCCAAATGAGATGACGCCTAAGGGGGTGCTCCTGAAAACGCCAGCGCCTTCTGAAGGTGTGGTCACTCAGCTCAGGCTCGTGAGCGCAGAAACCGAAGTCGTGGCGAATCATCGTGTCCACGTCGTACCGGTGGTCTTGGCTCTGGCCAATCCACCGTGGCAGCGGGACGTGTGGCTCGACCCTTCAAAGTTCGAGAACATCGACCACGTCTTCCACACGCTCTTCGATGACTTCTGTGACGCCGACGAGCCCAAGCGGTTTCTCGGCATCAGCTTGAGAACGGAGGAAGAGGTAACCCTCATGCGAGCCCTCGGCATCGTGCTCAACGCTGCCGACCGCGGAGGCACCCAACGACACCGACACTGAGTACCTTCAGGCATCCGCCTGGCCCGAAGTCGTAGCCATCGCCGGACGCCTCGCTCAGGTCATGGTTTCGAACGACCTGCGCTTGCTGAGCTGTGGGCAGCATGCGTGAGTGTCACTGCGTGACAACGCGACGAACAACGGCGGACGATCGCGCACGTCTTCGGACCATCAGCTCAGGTGAGAGGCGTCCCAATGCTTCGAAACCAAGTGGTCGCTTCTGTAAGGAAGCCGATGCCGGATCGGCAGTCATGTGGCCAAGAAGCCTCGTTGCTCTCACAATGAGTGCATGGACCGGTTGCAGCACAGCACTTGGCAGTATGTGGCGGAGGTACTCTTACCCGCAGAACTCCCGATGCTTGCTGCTCATGCGCTCGTCGACGGGCATGATTCCCCCGCCTTGCGCGAACTGGCCGGCCTGCCACGCAGGAGTGACGAAACCGAGATCCGCGAACTGTATGTCCAGGCCCTGGACGAACTCGGCATACCCCTTCCCGATGAAGAGACAGCCGGCCGTCGGCTCCTCGTGAGCCTGGCGGTCGGTCTCGCGAATGCTGAGCTGAGTGCCAAGGAAGTGGTCGACCGGCTGTCGATGACGGTCGCAGCCCGCACCCCGGAGGAGACACAGTTCCTCTCCATCGCAGCGGACTACAGCGAGTGGATGAGCGCGGACGAACTCCCGGGATGGGAGAGCGGTCTCAGGACTGCGGCCCACTCGTTGACCGTCTCCATCGATGAACGCGCTCGTGCCAGACCCGTGCCATCATGACGCGGATCGACAGCAGGTCAACGGGACTATGTAACCCGTGGAACCCACGCTTCCCACGAGCTGAGGGCCCGGCCGCACGACTGTGTCATGGGCCGTAGAGTCATCGCGGAGGAGGGAAGATGTCGTCGCTGGCGATCACGTGGACGCCGAACCATCACGGCTGGGCCTTCGTCGAAGTGGCTGACGATCACGGCGAGGCACAGGCCATCGCCTCATACATCACTGACGCTCCCGAGCAGTTCCTCTACGCCGTTACCCGGCTCGTCCTCGGTGACGAAGACACACGGGCCGAGTTCGAGGGAGAGCCGCAGGTGTACCGGTGGTTCTTCCACAGAGACGGGACTGTGGTCGATGTCCGTCTGGTCTTGGCCGACGACGCCCGAGCCCCGGACAGCTCCGGGACGGTTCTCTGGTCTGGCCGCCACACCGTCACGGCATTCGCACGGTCGGCCGTCCGGGCCTTCGACCGGATCGATTACGAGCAGGGCGAAGAGTCCTACGAGGCCCAGTGGGGCCGACCGTTTCCCCGAGCCGAGCTCGAAGCTCTGCGAACCGCGATGCGGGCGCATCAGAGCGCCACTGCGGCCGAGGACACCGCCCCCGGAGGCGTCCCGATGAGCGGAAGCCTGGGCCGTCGCCCGGCCGTCCGAGGTCGCTCGACAGTGGCCGATGACGACCAACGACGAGCACCAGGCGCACCACCTGACCGCCCTGGCCGGCAAGAACCCAGCTCATCAAGGCCCCGGCAAGACCCACGGCAGGAAGTAACCGCCCGCGAGTGAGCCCCCTTCCTTTTGGGAGGGGGCTTTTCTCATGCCCTGGCCGTCAGGTGCGGGACGACCGGCGGCTAGAACACACCCAGGAAGCAGCCGACGGCGAGCACTCCGGCGGTCGTGATCGATGTCAGACGGACGATTGTCCTGTGATGGAGCATCAGGGGCCTTTCGTGACGTGGGCGGGCGCGACGGACGGCCGGCGCCGGGACTCAGATGCCGCCCATGCGTATGAGCCACCAGTCCGGGGTGACGGCGACGCCGGCCACGGCAGGGGGTGACGCGGGCCGCTCGCCCACGGTGTCCTCGAGCCGGATTCGCTCGGGGAGTTGCGAGAAGCGCAGTGTGCGCCGCGTGTCCGCCGCGTTCTCGGGCTCGCCCACCTGGTCCATGTGCTTGCTCCTTGTCCGGGGACTGCCGAGTGACGGTCCGGAATGACGAGTATGAGACGCCTGGCGTCACCTGTCAAACAGGTGACGCCAGTTTTCCAGAAGACGCAGCCACACCTCGCCGAGGGTGGGAAAGGCGGGTACGGCGTGCCAGAGCCGTTCGACCGGGATCTCCCCGGCGACCGCGAAGGTCGCCGAGTGGACGAGTTCGGCCACGCCGGGGCCCGCGAACGTGACGCCTACGACGGTGCCGCGGGCCGGGTCCACCAGCATCCGTGCCCGGCCGCGGTAGTCCTCGCCGTACTGGTGTGCTCCGGCGACGCCCGTCATGTCGTGGTCGACGACGTCGACCCGGCGGCCGGTGCGCTCGGCCTCCGCGGTGGTGAGGCCGACCGAGGCGACCTCGGGCACCCCGAAGACGACCTGGGGTACGGCCGCGGTGTCGGCCGTACCGGCGTGGGCGCCCCACGGCGCGTCATCGACCGGCCGTCCTCCCGCCCGGGCCGCTATGACGGCGCCGGCGATGCGGGCCTGGTACTTGCCCTGGTGGGTGAGCAGTGCCCGTCCGTTGACGTCACCGACGGCGTAGAGCCAGCCGTCCGGTACGGCTGTGACCCGGTAGGTGTCGTCCACGGCGAGCCGGTCTCCCGGGACCAGCCCAACGGTGTCGAGCCCCAGGTCCCTGGTCCGAGGGGTCCGGCCGGTGGCGAACAGGATCTCGTCGGCGGTCAGTTCCTCACCGGTGCTCAGGGTGATCCGCACGGGGCCCTGGCTCCCGGTCCCGTCGTCCCGGCGCAGGGACTCCACGGCCGTTCCGAAACGGATGTCGACGCCCGCCTCGCGCAGACCGCCTTCGACCATCTCGCCCACGAACGGCTCCATCCGTCCGAGGAGGTGGTCCTCGACCACCAGCAGGGTCACCTCCGCCCCGAGGGCCTGCCAGGCGGTGGCCATCTCGACGGCGACGACACCGCCCCCGACCACGGCCAGCGATCCGGGGACCCGTCGGGCGCTCGTGGCCTCGCGGCTGGTCCAGGGACGGACCCGGTCGAGCCCCGGCACGGGCGGCAGGGACGGGACGCTGCCGGTGCCGAGGACCACGGCGTGCCGTGCGGCGAGCCGCACGGTGTCGCCCTCCGGGGTCGTCACCGTGACGCGCCGGGGGCCGTCGAGCCGGCCGTGACCCCGGACGAGGTCCACGGAGACCGAGTCCAGCCAGTCGGCCTGGCCGTCGTCCTTCCAGTGGAAGGCCATCGCGTCCCGGTGGGCGAGGACGGCGTCGACGTCCAGCGGACCCGCCACCGCTCGGCGCAGGCCGGGGACACGCAGCGCGTCGGCGCGCGCGACGACCGGGCGCAGCAGCGCCTTGCTCGGTTCACACGCCCAGTAGGAACACTCCCCGCCGAGCAGTTCGCGCTCGACGATCACGGCGGTCAGGCCGGCGGAGCGGACCCGTTCGGCCACGTTCTCGCCGACGGGGCCCCCGCCGACGACGACCACGTCGTACTCACGGACGCGGTCGCCCGTCGTTGCTTCGTTCATCACTGTTTCCTGAGGTCGTGGCGGTGGTGCGGGTCTGTGCCCGCCGTGGGGCGGCGGCCGGTGCCGGCCGCCGCCCCGCACGGACTCCCCTAGCGGCCGGGGAGGCGTTCGGTGATCTCCTGCAGTACCCAGCCGTTGCCGTCGGGGTCGCTGAAGGTGGCGTAGGAGGCGTAGGAGAGCCCTTCGGGGTGGCGGCCCGGCAGGCGCCGCTGGGCGGGCAGGTCGTGGGTGGCGGTGCCGCCGGCGTGGCCGTGGAAGAGCACGCCCCCGCCGTCGTGGAAGACCTCGCTGACCGCTATGCCGCGCTCCAGGAGTCCGGTCCGGGCCGCCTCGATGTCGGTGACGATCAGGTAGAGGCCCTGGGCGGATCCGGGCTCGGCGGTGGTCAGTCCCTCGCCGAACATGATCGACGCCTCGGAGCCCGGGGGCGTGAGGTGCACGGCGCGCCATCCCTCGACAGGGGCCTTGTCCACGTCGAGGCGGAAGCCCGCCCGCTCGTAGAAGGCCTTGGCCCGGTCGACATCGGAGACGGGCAGGACGACGAGTTCCAGCTTCAGGTTCATGGGGTGATGCATCCACTTCGGGAAGGGTGACCGGAGCGCCGAGGGCGTCACCGGTTGGGATGGTGACGAGGATGCGGCATGCGTCGTCACCTGTCAAACGGGTGACGCATCAGGTGACGCGCTCGGCCGAGGTGGACGGCGGGGTGGCGACCTCAGCCGAGGCGGTCGGCGGGCTGGGGACCGAGGTACTGGTCCCGGCGGGCGGCCACGAACTCCTCGACGGTCTGGGCCGGTACGCCCGTCACCCGCTCGACGTCGCCGGTTGCCCGGTCGTACCGGTTCTCGCGGTGCAGCCGGCACATGGTGACGATGTGATCCTCGACATGCGCGGGCAGTCCGGCCCGGGAAAGGACCTCCTCCCGCCACCGTTCCAGGGGCACGTCCGCGTAGACGACGGACCGGCCGAGCGCCCGCGCGTAGGCCCCGGCCATCTCCGTCATGTCCATCACCCGCGGGCCGGTCAGCTCGTAGACGTGGTCGAGGTGTCCGCGCCGGCCGGTCAGCAGGGCGGCGACGACCCGGGCGACGTCGGCGACGGCGACGGGGGACGTGCGTCCGTCACCGAAGGGGAGGGCGAGTGTTCCGTCGTCCCTGATCGACCTGGCGGCGAGCATGGTGAAGAGCGGGTTGTCCAGGAACGACGTGGGCCGGACATGCACCACGGGCAGACCGGACCAGTCGAGCACCTGCTCGGCGAGCCAGTGCAGGCGCTGCTGGTGGGACTCGTCGGTGCTGGTGGCCGTCATCTGCGACACCGTCATCTGGGACATGCCGACCAGAACGTCCAGGCCGCCGTACTCCCGGGCCACGGTCGCCACGACCGTCGCGGCCAGCAGGTGATCGCGCGAGACCGGCATGGCGAAGTACATGCGGTCGACGTCCCGCAGGCCGGCGGCGACGGTCTCGGGCCGGGTGAGATCGCCGAGGACCACCTCCGCACCGAGCCGGCGGAGCATCGCCGCCCGGTCGTCGTCGCGCCGGACCAGGACACGTACGGGTACGTCGTCCGCGCGGAGGTGTTCGATCACCGCGCGGCCCACGCCGCCTGCGCCGGTGACGAGGACGGACTGACGAGAAGGCATGATCGGCCTCCCTCCGGCCCGGCCGGCCCGCCGCGCACCCCTCGGCATCCGTCCGGTGCCGGAGGCCGCCCGGCGCACGGCGCGGTTCCGGCGGACCCGGTCTCGAGGATGTGACCAGCTTGGCACAGGCCGCTCGGCCCTTCACCCGCGAGCAGCGGTGGCGCGGCGCCGGGAGCGCCGCCTCAGCGGCGGCCAGGGCCGACAGCCCCACGCACAGGACGGGACAGGCCGGGGACTGCGGGCCCGCCTACGCCGAGCGCGGGCCGGACCGGCGTGCGGCGAGCAGCCCGTTCGCCCGCTTCCGGGCGCGGTAGGCGGCAGCCTTGATCTTGTTTCCGCAGGGGTCCATGGCGCACCACTCGCGGCGCGCGCCGCGGGACCGGTCGACGAAGATCTGCGAGCACTCGGGGTTGCCGCACTCCTTGAGCAGCGGCACGTCCGGACCGCTCAGCGTCAGGACGACGTCCCGGGCGACGTACGCGAGTCCTTGCTCGACGGTGGCTTCCACCTGCCGTCCGCCGGGGGTGAGCTGGGGCACCGGGGTGGACTTGCGCGCGTACTCGTTCACCAGCGCCAGCGCCTCCCGGTCGTAGTCCTCGCCCGCCATGGCGGCGCGGACCAGCTGTTGGACCGCCTCCCGGAGCGTCAGCGCCTCGCGCAGGTCGGCGGGTCCGGCCGGAACGTCGTCCACGGTGATGCCCGCCTCGCGGAACCATGCTCCGAGGCTCGCCGGGGAGTCGAGGTCCTCCCGCGGTTCGGTGCGGTGCCGGAAGCGCAACGTGCCGGGGAAATCGAGTGCCGGGGTGCCGCCGGGGAACGCATGCCTCATGTCACCAGTCTGATCGGTGACGGAACAGAAGGCAAAACCCGCGCACGTCGCGGTGGCGTGCCGCGTGGACCGGCGTCCTACGGAGCCGGTCCACGCGGCCACAGGACGGTCCCGGCGCCTACTTCCCGGCCGGCAGCGGCGAGGCGTCGGCGCCGCCGGTGCGCAGGAACTCCGTCAGGGCGGTGAGCAGCGCGTCCGGGGCCTGCTCGGCGAGCCAGTGGCCGGCGTCGGGGATGACCGTGCCACGCACATCCGTGGCGACGCCCTTGAACGAGTCGGCCACCGCCGGACCCCAGCTGTCCGCGCCGCCGATGCCCAGCACCGGCATGGTCAGCTTCGTCTTCGCGCGCTTCTCGTTCTGCGCGAGGGTGTCGTCCCAGGCCCGGTAGAAGCCGAAGCTCCCCGTCAGACTCTCCGGATCGGACAGGAGGCGGACGTAGTAGTCCATGGCCTCCTCGGACACGCCACCGCCCTGCACGGCGAACTCGTAGCCGTAGAAGACGTCCTCCTTGCCCGTGACGAGCTGCTCGACGAGCGGGTCGTCGACTCGGTTGAAGGGGATGTGCCACAACTTGTTGTTGAGGGGTTCGGGGACGAACAGCGGGGGCGGGGGAACGACACCCGGAGGTCCGGGCACCTCGGCGAAGGCCACCCGCTCGACCCGCTCGGGGAAGTCGGCGGCCAGCGCGTAGGCGATGATCATGCCTGTGTCGTGACCGACCAGGGAGAACCGCTCATGACCGAGCTCGTCCATGAGGGCGGCCAGGTCCTTGGCGAGGGTGGCGGTGTCATATCCGGTGCGCGGCTTCCCGGTCAGGCCGATACCCCGCTGGTCGGGGGCGATCACCGTGAAGTGGCGGGCCAGTTGCGGCATCACCAGCCGCCACGCGTACCAGTTCTCGGGCCAGCCGTGCACCAGCAGCAGAGGGGGACCCTCGCCGCCGACGACCACATGCTGGCGCAGGCCGTTGGCCTCGACGTAGCGGTCGCTGAACGTCCGCCTGAAGTCCTCGGACAGCCCCGGTGAGTTCGTGACGGTACCGAGTGTCTTCGGGGAGGGGTGCACCGCGACGGCGGCGGACGGGGCGGCTGAGGCGTCACCCGCGGAAGGGCCGCCCCCGCGCAGGGAGGCGTCGGCGGTCGTCAGAGCCCACCCGCCGACGAGTGACATGGCCGCGACGGTGGCTATCAGCCCGCCGATCACGGACCGTCGCCAACGTCTGCGTCCGCCCGATGGCGGGGGTTCCGGAGTTTCGTCGGAGGGAGGACTTGCTGGAGCGTTGCTCACGTTCTTCTCCTTTCGCGGAGCGAACGTAGCATCGGCCCCAATTACCGGCATGTCGCTGTTTTTTGTGGATTGACGGGCACAGCGCGGGACGAGGGATGTACGGCCCGCCGCGGCCCCTGACCAGGGGCGGGTGAGGTTGCGCCGATGGAGTGAGGCACCGGCCACCGCACCACCCGCGCCGACGGGCGCACGGAGGAGGCCGGACGCCGTCGGGACCGCGATGAGTTCCGGCACGCTCCGGAGTCCTCAGGTGCGTCCACCTTCCGCGCGCATCCTCTGGAGGCACCTTGAAGCTCTTGCTCACGTCGGGCGGCGTCACGAACCCGAGCATCCGCTCGGCGCTGGTGCGGCTTCTGGGCAAGCCGATCGACGAGTGTCACGCCCTCTGCGTCCCGACGGCACAGTGGGGGCATCCGATGTGCGGTCCGACGTCGGTGCGGGGCTTCGCGGCGGCCGAGCCCCTGTGGCGGCACCTGTCGGGACTGGGGTGGGCGTCGCTCGGGGTCCTCGAACTCACCGCCCTGCCCAGCATCGGCGCGGAGCGGTGGGTGCCCTGGGTCCAGGACGCCGACGTACTTCTGGTGGACGGCGGCGACGCGACGTACCTGTGCCACTGGATGCGGGAATCCGGGCTGGCGGATCTGCTGCCGTCGCTGCACGACACGGTCTGGGTGGGCGTGAGTGCCGGAAGCATGGTGATGACGCCGCGGATCGGGGCGTACTTCGTCGAGTGGCCGTCCGCACCGGACGACCGCACCCTGGGAGTCGTCGACTTCTCGGTCTTCCCGCACCTGGACGCGTTCCCGCAGAACACCATGGCCGACGCGGAGCGCTGGGCCGCCGGCATCGGCGTCCCGGCCTACGCCATCGACGAGCAGACGGCCGTCCAGGTCGTCGACGGCGCCGTCGAGGTCATCTCCGAGGGGCGATGGAAGAAGTTCGGGCCCTAGCCGCCCGGCAAGGGGCCCGGCTCAGCCGGTCGCCTCCGGTTCCGCCGCCGGACGGCCATGCCGCCACTCGTACGCACCGGGTGACGTCTCGACCACCTCCTGGGGGTACGCCTCGCGTACCCGGGCGAGACGACTTCGCTGGCCGGCGGTCCAGGTCGGCGACAGAGCCGTCAGGGGGACGGTGACGGTGACTCCTGTTGCCGGTTCGTCGTGAACGGAGACCCGAAGGGCGCCGTTCTCCGGGGAGTTGAACGCCAAGGACGGGGTTCTGCCGGAGTCGAGCCACCTGGCGGATTCGCCCTCTTCCAGGCGCGCCAAGGTCTCCTCCCAGTCCTCCAGGTCCTCGGGGAGGAGGGTCACCGGGAAGGACGCGCCGTGGGCTTCGCCGGTCGTCACGACGATCTCGGCGTCGAGGAAGTCGTGGCCGGTCAGGATGCCGGGTTGGGCGCGGCCCAGGATGCGTACCGAGATGCTCCGGCCGCTGCCGTCGGCCAGGTGGATCAGGTTGAGCATGACTTCTTCCCTCATGGGCCGCCCCGTCAGGTGAGGCACCACCGCCCACGGCGTCCGGGAGGGGCGGATGCCGTGGGCGGTGGAGAGGGTGGGGTCAGGCCGCCAGGGGGACCTGGGTGCCCGGGGTCGCGCCCGGGTGGGCCTCGACGACGCGGTTGAGTTCGCGCTGCATGTACCAGACGTTGAGGCCGAAGACGAAGGCCAGCCAGGTGCTCGCGGCGGGGCTGCACGTCACCGGGAGACCGGCCGCGCGCTGCGCGTCGGCGATGGCCTTGCCGGTGTTGTGGAACGAGACGAGCGGGGCGATCAGGGTCCAGCTCAGGAAGAGCAGCACCAGCAGGCTGCCCGCGGGGCTGAGGTTCTGACGGCGGTCGTACTCGTTCAGCTCCTTGTGGATCTTGTAGTACCAGACCAGCTGGTAGATGCCGAGCGTGATGATCGGAAGACCCAGCCACACGGCGACGGGGCCGCGACGCTTCATGGCCAGTCCGGACAGGGGCGCCACGGCGCTCGGACCGGGCTCGGTGGTGGGCTGCGTGTCGGCCATGGCGGCGCTCCAGGTGCTGATGCTGAGTGAGAACTGCTGATCTCGGGCCGCGCCAGCATGGCAAGAAGCGAAGGCGGCGTGAAGATCTGTGATGGTTTCATGAACGCTTTTGTCATGCCATCGTGATCAACTTCCGCCCGGCGGAGGTCAGACGCGCGTGCGCCGCGCGCGGAGGTGGCGGGTGCCGAGGGCCGTGAGGGCGGCAAGGGTGACGAGGCCGGTGGCCAGGTTCACCAGGAGGGGCGCCTGGGCGACGGACGCGACGAGGTTGGCCACGCCGCTCACGGCCACGAGGGCCCACAGGGCCGTGTGGGCCGCGGAGTTGTCGGACGCCTTGGGGTGGGTGGTCGTCATAGTGCCTGCTCCTAAGGGGAGTTCGGACGTCGGTTCCGTGGACTCCACGCTAGGCAGCGGGGGGTTCGGCGTCGCCCCGGTCAGCACCCCTGTTCGCGGTACAGCAGGCTGTACCCGACCGCCTCACGCCGACGCGGGCGTGCCCCTCGCCCGGCAGAGCCGTCGGCGAGGGGCACGTACGCGGCAGAGGCTCAGCCCCGGGCCAGCAGCTCCAGCGTGTCGATCACCCGGTTGGAGAAACCCCACTCGTTGTCGTACCAGGCGACCACCTTGATGTGGCGGCCGTCGACGCGGGTGAGGGCCGAGTCGAAGATGGACGACGCCGGGTTGCCGGTGATGTCGGACGACACCAGCGGGTCCTCCGAGTACTCGAGGACGCCGGCCAGCGGGCCCTCCGCGGCCGCGCGGTAAGCGGCCAGCACCTCGTCGCGCGTCACGTCACGGGAGACCGTGGTGTTCAGCTCGACGATGGAGCCCACCGGCACCGGCACGCGGATCGAGTCGCCGGACAGCTTGCCGTCGAGGTTCGGCAGCACCAGGCCGATCGCCTTCGCGGCGCCGGTCGTGGTCGGCACGATGTTGACGCCGGCGGCGCGGGCGCGGCGCGGGTCGCGGTGCGGGCCGTCCTGGAGGTTCTGCTCCTGCGTGTAGGCGTGCACGGTCGTCATGAACCCGTGCTCGATGCCGGCCAGGTCGTCGAGGACGGCGGCCAGCGGCGCGAGGGCGTTGGTGGTGCAGGACGCGTTGGAGACGATCGTGTGCAGCTCCGCGTCGTACACGTCGGTGTTCACGCCGTACGCCAGCGTCACGTCCGCGCCGTCCGAGGGCGCGCTGACCAGTACCTTCCGCGCACCCGCGTCGAGGTGGGCGCGGGCGGCCTTGGCCGAGGTGAAGCGGCCGGTGGCCTCCAGCACGATGTCGACGCCCAGCTCGGCCCACGGCAGCTGCGCCGGTTCGCGCTCGGCCAACACCTTGATCCGGCGGCCGTCCACGACGAGGGTGTCGCCGTCGACGCTCACCGGGCGTCCGAGGCGGCCCGCGGTGCTGTCGAAGGCGAGCAGCCGGGCGAGGGCGGCCGGCTCGGTCAGGTCGTTGACGGCGACGACCTCCAGGGCGGTGTCCCGCTCCAGCAGGGCGCGCAGCACGTTGCGTCCGATGCGGCCGAATCCGTTGATGGCGATGCGAGTCATGAGTGGTGTCCCTTCCTCTCGTCACCCAGGCTCGCGCGCCGTCGGCGCCGCTGACAGTGGCGGGATCGCCATGGTTCACAAGGATCCTGCCAACGCGCCTACTCGCCGCGCGTGAACGTGCGCCGGTACTCGCTCGGCGTCGTGCCGAGAATCTGCTGGAAGTGCAGCCGCAGATTGGCTCCGGTGCCGAGACCGGTGTCGGCGGCGATCTGCTCGACGCTGCGCTGCGAGCGTTCCAGCAGCTCACGGGCCAGGTCGACGCGGGCCCGCATCACCCACTGCATCGGCGTGTATCCGGTCTCCTCCACGAACCGCCGGGAGAACGTCCGCGGCGACACCCCTGCCTGCCGCGCCAGCACCTCCAGGGTGAGCGGCTCGCCCAGCCGGTGCAGCGCCCACTCCCGGGTCGCCGCGAACCGCTCGCCCAGCGGCTCGGGCACGCTGCGCGGCACGTACTGGGCCTGGCCCCCGCTGCGGTACGGCGCCGCGACCAGACGCCGGGCCGCGTGGTTGGACGCGGCCACGCCGAGGTCGCCGCGCAGGATGTGCAGGCACAGATCGATGCCGGAGGCGGCGCCCGCCGAGGTGAGCACGCTGCCCTCGTCGACGAACAGCACGTTCTCGTCGACCCTGACGCGGGGATGCCGGGCCTTGAGGGCGCGTGTGTAGTGCCAGTGCGTGGTGGCGCGCCGTCCGTCCAGCAGGCCGGTGGCGGCCAGCGCGAACGCGCCCGTCGAGATCGCGGCGAGCCGCGCGCCCCGCTCGTGCGCGGCGATCAGCGCGTCGACGACGGCCTGCGGCGGATCCTCACGGTCCGGGAACCGGTACCCGGGCACGAAGACGATGTCGGCCCACTCCAGCGCGTCGAGGCCGTGCGAGACGGCGTACGCGAGACCGTCCCCGCCGGTCACCAGGCCGGGCGCCGCCCCGCACACCCGCACCTCGTACGGCATGCTCGCGCGGGTCGTGAAGACCTGCGCGGGGATCCCGACGTCGAGCGGCTTCGCGCCCTCGAGCACCAGGACGGCGACACGATGCAGACGGGGGGCGGGCACGGAGGAAAGCGTACGCGGAGGCGCCCGAGCCCCTCCCCCTTCACCAGTGCCGAAACGGTTACTCGAGCCCAGTCCGGCCACTCAAGGCACCGCTACCAGCGGGTAGGAAGTCCGGCGCCCGTCGGGCGGACGACTTTTGGAGCAAGTCGCCGTCGGCGCGATCCGGCAGAAGCTCCACGCCAAGACCTGCCCATCCCGCCGAGGGATACCAGAAAACGTGATCTTGAGCCAGGATGGGGAAACCTCGTAAATCGCGGCACAGCACGAACTAGGGCGTCAAAATAGAATGAGTGACTACATCTTCCTGGCACTGGGGATACCGGCCGGCATCGCATCCAATATCTTATACCAATACTTACGCTCCTTCGTTTCCCGTCGCTTCGACCCCATTGAAATGAAAGGGATCTGGGGTGAATACATGAGCGAACCGGGTGAACGTCAGTGCAGCATCGGTGAGATTCGATACGACCTACGGCGATCGATGTGGGTGTTCGATGGGACGAACTATCATAACGATGGGCGTCCATTCTGCCACTGGGTCACACTTGCCAGCTACTTCGACAAAACGAAGAGGGAATTCTACTACACCTTCTCCAATACGCTCGCAGAGACGGGACAGACGGGATACATTGGATTCGGTGTACTTCGCTTCCGTCGCCACGAAGGAAAATGGGTTCCAGACAGAGGATTTTTCATCTCCGGAAATGAAGGTGAGAGCTACAGGTCGCACTCCGTGGTACGCCTCGATCGCATACCAACCACACCCCAGGAAACTCAGGCTGTTTTCCGTACGCGACTGGGACTGCCGGAAACGTGAATCATCGACGATGACTGAACCGCACAGCGAAACGGGCACAGCATGAACGACATCGATGACCAGTGGCTCACCATCGACTACACCAATCACCGGGGCGAGAGGGGCGTACGCACAGTAAGGCCATACCGTGTCTGGTTCGGGCAAACCTCATGGCACCCTGAGGAAGAATGGCTGTTGGAAGCCTACGACCGAGACCGGCAAGCAGTCAGAAACTTCAGCCTGCGATGGATTCACGACTGGGACGCACACGAGTGCAGCGAAGCAGACACCCGCGTAACGAAAGGAATCTACCGACACTTCAAGGGCCAGTTGTGCGAAGTTCTGGCTACGCTGCAGCACAGCGAGAGCGGTGAAGAAATGGTGGCCTACCGTGCACTCCATGGCACATTCGGCCTGTGGGTACGACCTCGCGCCATGTTTGTGTCCCACGTCCGTGGGCCCGAAGGAGATCTTGTGCAACGCTTCCAATTCATCAGCGCATCACCCAAGAATGTCGACTGAATTCGATCCGCACGGTAGGGTGGCACAGGCACTGCAAGACGTTTCTGGCAGGGATCTCCGAATGTGCTGATGAACATGCCCTGCTCTCTGCGTCGGCACTTCAGGGCATGCTTCGAGATGAGTGTGTCGCGTCACGGATGCATCCGCGCCCCCTTCAGCACCTTGTCCACCGCGTTGCGCGGCCCGTGGACGGCGAGGCCGACCAGGTCCAGGTCGGTGGTGCGGACGGCGCGGACGGCCGCGCGGTTGGCGTCGTCGTGGCCGGTGGCGAAGAGGTCGGAGGTGAAGACCGCGCGGGGCAGGGCGCGGGAGAGGGCCCGCTCGTGGGCCGCCCTCAGGACCTCCTTGGCGCCCTGGAAGACCAGCACCGGCTGGCGGAACATCGGCAGGTACGGCACGCCGTCCGCGTCCTCGTACGGCTGCCCGATCAGTTCGGGTACCTGGGTGCCCAGGCCGCTGACCAGGAACGCGGTGACGTTGAGGCGCTGCCAGGGCTCCAGGTCCTCACGCAGCAGGACGGCGATCTTCGTGTCGAAACGGGTGCTCGTGCTCATGCCCTGAGACTGCCGACCGGGGCCGCCCCGCGTCTTGTACGTTGTTTGCATGCCCGCCCCGGCAGCTCCGCCACCGGCAAGCGTCTCCGCCTGGCGGCCCTCCGTCCCCGGCGTCGTCGAGGTGTTCCACGCCCGGTTCACCGCGTACGCCTACCCGATGCACGTCCACGACGCCTGGACACTGCTGATCGTCGACTCCGGCGCCGTGCGGTACGACCTGGACCGGCACGAGCACGGCACCCCGGACGACACCGTGACCCTGCTGCCGCCGCACGTCCCGCACAACGGCGAGCCCGCCACGGCCGAGGGCTTCCGCAAGCGGGTGCTGTACCTGGACTCCAGCCGGCTCGGCGACGACCTCATCGGTGCCGCCGTGGACCGTCCCGACCTGCGCGATCCCCTGCTGCGCCGGCGCGTCGGGCAGGTGCACTCCGCGCTGGTGCGGCCGGGGGACGAGCTGGAGGCGGAGAGCCGGCTGTCGCTGGTCGGGGAGCGGCTGCGGGAGCATCTGCGGTCGCGGGAGCCGGCCGCGCCCCGCCGCCCCGACCCCGTACTCGCCCGGCGGCTGCGGGAGTTGCTCGACGCGCGGGTGGCCGACGGGCTCACGCTGGCGGCGGCGGGCGCCGAGCTGTCCGCCCATCCCGCCCATCTGGTACGGGCGTTCAGCACCGCGTACGGCATCCCGCCGCATCAGTACCTGATGTCCCGGCGGGTCGGGCGGGCGCGGCGGCTGCTGCTGGAGGGGTGGCCGCCGAGCGCCGTCGCGGCCGCCGCCGGCTTCTACGACCAGGCCCACCTCACCCGGCACTTCCGCCGGCTGGTGGGGGTCACTCCGGGACGCTACCGGGCGACGGGCGCAGCAGGTGGGTGAAGGCGTCCAGGTTGCGGGTGGACTCGCCGCGTGAGACGCGCCAGGCGTACTCCTTGCGGATCGCGGAGGCGAAGCCCAGCTCCAGCAGGGTGTTGAAGCTGCCGTCGGCGGCCTCCAGGACCTGTCCGAGCAGCCGGTCCAGCTCCTCCGGGGTGATGGCGGGCAGCGGCAGGCGGCCGGTGACGTAGATGTCGCCGAGCGGGTCGACGGCGTAACTCACGCCGAACAGCTTGAGGTTGCGCTCCAGGAGCCAGCGGTGGACGCCGGCCTCGTTCTCGTCGGGGTGGCGGATGACGAAGGCGTTGAGGGACAGGGTGTGCCGACCGACGATCAGGGAGACCGTCGTGGACAGCTTGCGGGTGCCGGGGAGTTTCACCACGTAGTTCCCGGGGGCCGGGCTCTCCCACTCCAGCTCGGCGTCCTTCAGCACGCCCTCGACGATCTGTGCCGCCCGCTGCTCCGCTTCCGTGTCAGCCATGGTGGGAGCGTACGTGACGGCGGTGGGCGTGGGTCGCGGCCGTGTACACGTCGGCCGTGGCGGCGGCCGCGGTGTCCCAGCCGAAGGACTGGGCGTGCCGGGCGGCGGCCTCGCCCATCCGGGCGGCGAGCTCCGGCCGGTCGGCGAAGTCCCGTAGGACGCGCGCGTACGCGGCCGGGTCGTGGCCCTGGATCAGGAAGCCGGTCTCGCCGTCGCGCACGGCGACCGGGAGGCCGCCGACCGCCGCGGCGAGCACCGGGGTGCCGGACGCCTGCGCCTCTATGGCGACCAGCCCGAACGACTCGCTGTACGACGGCATGACCAGCACGGACGCGGCGCGGAACCAGTCCGCGAGCTCCTCCTGCCCGACCGGCGGATGGAAGTGGACGACGTCGGCGATGCCGAGCCGGGCGGCGAGCTTCTGCAGCCCCTCCGGCTTGGCGAGGCCGCTGCCGCTGGGGCCGCCGACGACGGGCACGCACATACGGGAGCGCAGCTCGGGGCGGTCGGCGAGCAGCACGGCGACCGCGCGCAGCAGCACGTCGGGGGCCTTCAGGGGCTGGATGCGGCCGGCGAAGAGCGGGATCAGCGCGTCCCCCGGCAGGCCCAGGCGGGCGCGGGCGGCGGCGCGGCCGTCGGCGGGGCGGAAGCGGCCGAGGTTCACGCCGGGGTGGACGACGGCGACCTTGGCGGGGTCGGCGGCGTAGTGGTGGACGAGCTCGCCGGCCTCTTCGGAGGTGTTGGCGATCAGCCGGTCCGCGGCGGCGACGATCTGGGTCTCGCCGATCACGCGCGCGGCGGGCTCGGGGGTGTCGCCGTCGGCGAGGTTGGCGTTCTTGACCTTGGCCATGGTGTGCATGGCGTGCACCAGGGGGACGCCCCAGCGCTGGGCGGCCAGCCAGCCGACGTGGCCGGAGAGCCAGTAGTGGGAGTGGACCAGGTCGTAGTGGCCGGGGCGGTGTCCGGCCCAGGCCTGCATCACGCCGTGGGTGAAGGCGCAGAGCTGGGCGGGCAGGTCCTCCTTGGCGAGTCCCTCGTAGGGGCCCGCGTCGACGTGCCGGACGAGGACGCCGGGCGCGAGCTCGACGACGGGCGGGAGGGCGGCCGTGGTGGCCCGGGTGAAGATCTCCACCTCGATGTTGATCGCGGCGAGGCGCTGGGCCAGCTCCACGATGTAGACGTTCATGCCGCCCGCGTCGCCGGTGCCCGGCTGGTGCAGCGGCGAGGTGTGCACGGAGAGCATCGCCACGCGGCGGGGCCTGCGGTGCAGCCGGAGCCGCGGCGGTGCGGCGGGGGAGCGCCGCCCGAGCCTCGCGATGTACTGGCTCACGTGGCGTTCCTCCTCGCTGCGGGCACGGCTGGGAGAGGGCGGCGTGCGGCCCTCGGCGGCGTCAACATCGGAACGTTGCGTTCCCATTTCCGCGCGGTGCCGTCGACGGTGTTTTTTGCCGAATCATTGCCTTGTCTAGCTCAACCGTTCGACTGCGCGTTGCGTGCCCGTGGCGGCGCACGCGCCGCGATCCGGCGGCGGGTACCCCCGTACCCTCGTCCTCATGACACCGCGTCCCGCCTCCGCCCCCGTGGGCACGGTGACGCGCGGCACCACCAACCCCAACCGGCTGCGCCGCATGGACCGCTGGATCGCGGCCGCGCACGGCGCCGAGCTGCGCCGCGCCGCCGACCCCCTCGCCGTCGACCTCGGCTACGGCGCGGCACCCTGGACCGCGCTCGAACTGCTGCGCCGGCTGCGCACCGCGGCGCCCCGCACCCGGGTGGCGGGCGTGGAGATCGACCCGGCCCGGGTCGCCTCGGCACGGCCGTACGAGCGGGAGGGGCTGGTGTTCCTGCGCGGCGGCTTCGAGATCCCGGTCGCGGGCAGCCCGGTCCTGGTCCGCGCGGCGAACGTGCTGCGCCAGTACGACGAGGAGGAGGTCGCCGGCGTCTGGCGGCGGCTGTGCGCGCGGCTCGCCCCGGCCGACCCGGCGGCCGGCTCGCGCGGCGGGCTGCTGGTCGAGGGGACCTGCGACGAGATCGGACGCCGGCACGTATGGGTCGCGCTCGGCCCCGAGGGGCCGCGCACGGTCACCTTCGCGACCCGGCTCGGCTCCCTGGACCGCCCCTCCGACCTGGCGGAACGCCTGCCCAAGGCGCTCATCCACCGCAACGTCCCCGGCGAGCCGGTGCACGCCTTCCTGCGCGACTTCGACCGCGCCTGGGCGGCCGCCGCGCCCTACGCCTCGTACGGCGCGCGCCAGCGCTGGATCCGGGCCGTGCGGGAGCTCACGGCCGACTGGCCGGTGACGGACGGCCCGGCGCGGTGGCGGCAGGGGGAAGTCACCGTGCGGTGGGGGGCGTTGGCGCCGCGCGGGTGGTGACACCCCCACAGGCCCGGCTCCGCACCGGCCGACCGGGAACGATCTCCCCCGGCCGTTCGTCCCACCGGGCGGGATGACGGTCGTACAGGGACCAGCGACACGGAAGGGGTGTTGTCCACACCCTCTGTCGTTTCTCGCTCCGGCATGGCAGCATCCCCCCGGCAGCGAAAAGTTACTGACGATTAACCAGACGGGGGTGCACGCATGGGGGCAGGCAAGCGCGGAGTGCTGACGGCGGCCGTGACCGTGGTCTGCGCGGTCACCGTACTGGCCGTGCCCGGCACGGCGTTCGCGGCGCCCACTCCCCCACCGGACCCGGGCGCGACGGCGAGTGTCACCGTGGTCACCAGCGACGCGGAGCTCGAGGCCGTCCGCAAGAAGCTCGACACGCTCTACCGCGCGGCCGCCAAGGCCACCGACGAGTACAACGCGGCCGAGGAGAAGGCCCGGCAGCAGACCGCGCAGGTCGTCCTGCTGGCGAGGAAGATCGTCGAGGGCCGGGAGAGGCTGGCCGACCTGAAGGACCGGGCCGGCGCCGCCGCGGCCGCGCAGTACCGGGGCGGAGGGCTGCCGCCCGAGGCGCACCTGGTGCTGAGCGACGACCCGCAGGAGTTCCTCGACGGTGCAGGCCGGGTCCGCCAGGGCCAGCACGCGACCAAGGGCCTGATCGGGGAAATGACCCGCACCCAGCAGGACTTGGAGCAGTACACCGAGGACGCGCGGGAGCAGATGCGGAAGCTGGAGGCGGGCCGCAAGGTCAAGGCCGCCGCCCAGAAGCGCATCGAGAAGCAGATCGAGGCGGCCGAGAAGCTGGAGGCCGAGCTCGAGCAGGAGGAGAAGGAGCGGCTGGCCCGGCTGGAGCGGCGGGCCGCCGCCCGCGCCCAGGCCACCTGGCTGAGCTCCGGCGTGCTCGACGAGCTCACCTCGAGGGCGACCGCGCAGGGCCGCGAGGCCGTGGCGTACGCCACGGCGCAGATCGGCAAGCCCTACCAGTGGGGCGCCGAGGGGCCGAACTCGTTCGACTGCTCAGGGCTCACCTCCCAGGCGTGGCTGGCCGCGGGGAAGACCATCCCGCGCACGTCGCAGATGCAGTGGCAGCAGCTCGAGCGCGTCGACGTCGAGGACATGCGGCCCGGCGACCTCATCATCTACTGGGCCGACGCCAGCCACGTCGGGATGTACGTGGGCGACGGGGTCATGGTCCACGCGCCCCGTCCCGGACGGACCGTGACGCTCGCCGGGGCCGGTTCGATGCCGATCCTGGGCGTCGTACGGCCCGATCCGGCCGCGGAGTGACGCCCGGGGCGGTGTCGGCGGCCCCAACGGCCCGGTGACACGGGCCACGTGACCCATCACACGTGGATCTCGTGGCCAACGCCCCGTGGACGTGACGTTCGTCATCCCCACAGCATTTCCGGCCTGTCCAACTGCGGTAGCAAACGCGGCATATGACAGCGGCCGTTGGCCGGGCAGCGTGGTTTCCACCATTCCGCTGCGGCGCGGTCACCCGCTATGGTCCCCGTTCGAAGGGGCATCCCCTGCCCGCTCACGCCAGACGCACGCGGAGGGCAGGGCCGAGATCCGTCGCCCCCGCCATGCCCTCGGGGGGAGGGAAGGAACCCGGAACAATGCCCGCATCCGTACCGCGGCAGAGAGCGATCCCGGCCGCGGAAGGCGGTCAGGGGCCGGTCGCCGCACCGAACGAGTCCGCACAGGAGTCGCCCGAGAACCGGACGGCGGCCGCCGGCGCGGCCGCTCCGTCCGACACCCGGCCGGCGAAGACCGCGACCACCACGACACCCGCACAGCTCACCCTGCTGCTCATCGAGAACGACCCGGGCAGCACGCCGATCGTGCCCGACCTGCTCGACCAGGCCGGGCGGCCGATTCGCATCCGCACCGCCCGCAACCTCACCGAGGCCGAGCGGCTGCTGACCGACGACGTCCACTGCATCCTGCTGGACCTGGCGCTGCCCGCGCCCGGCAGGGCGGACGACGGCGACGAGCTGGCCGTCCTCCGGCACGTCCTGGAGCTGGCGCCCCGGCACGCCGTCCTCGCCCTCACCGGCGCGGACGACACCGAGCGCGGCGCCGAGGCCGTACGGGTCGGCGCGCAGGACTACCTGGTCCGCGACGAGCTGGACGGGCGGCTGCTGAGCCGCGCCATCCGCTACGCGGTGGAGCGCAAGCGGTCCGACTCCGCGGAGCGGCGGCTCGCCGAGGGCCGGCTGCGCGCCCAGGAGAACCGCCGGCTCGAGCGCGGCCTGCTGCCGACGCCGCTGCTGGACGGCTCCCCGCTGCGGTTCGCCGCCCGCTACCGGCCCGGCCGCTCGCGCGCCCTGCTGGGCGGCGACTTCTACGACGTGGTCCGCACGCCCGACGGGACCGTGCACGCCATGATCGGCGACGTCTGCGGGCACGGCCCGGACGAGGCGGCGCTCGGCGTGGAGCTGCGCATCGCCTGGCGGGCGCTGACCCTGGCCGGGCTGTGCGGGGACCAGCTGCTGAGCACGCTGCAGCAGGTGCTGGAGCACGAGCGGCCGGACGACGAGATCTTCGCGACGCTGTGCACGGTGGACATCGCGCCGGACGGCCGCCGGGCCGGGCTCTGCCTGGCCGGCCACCCGTCGCCGCTGCTGGCCCGCCCCGGCATGCCGGCGCGGCTGCTGCCGTACGAGAACAACGGCCCGGCGCTCGGGCTGCTGCCGGGCGCCCGCTGGCCGCGGATGCAGGTGGAGCTGGGCGCCGAGTGGAGCCTGATGCTCTACACCGACGGCCTGATCGAGGGCCGGGTCGGCGACACCGGGGAGCGGCTGGGCCAGGACGGCATGGTGGAGATGATCCGCCGCCGCCTCGCCGAGGGCCTGACCGGCGAGGAACTGCTCCGCACGGCGGTGAACGAGGTCCGGGACCTCAACGGCGGCGAACTGACGGACGACGTGGCGGTCCTGCTCCTGGACCGCACGCGCTGACCGACGCCCGGTGCGGGCCGTCCTGGGCCGTTCGCGCAGTTCCCCGCGCCCCTGAAGGGGCGCGGTCACCGCGGCGCCTTCGGTCAGCGGCCGCCGTTGTACGGCCCGTACGGGCCGTCGCTGCTGGAGCCCCTACGGGCCCGGCCGCCGCCGGGGAGGGACCTCAGGGCCGGGCGGACGTCGACCATGTACACGATGGTCGCGATCAGGCCGATGATCGGCAGGAACGACAGGATGTTGAAGATCAGGCTCACCACGAAGGCGAGACCCAGGATGATCAGCCAGAACGGCTTGGTCTTCTTGTCCGCCGCGCGGTAGGCGTCCTCACGGCGCGTGGCGGCGTCGATCAGCGCGAAGCCGGTGAACACGATCAAAGCCAGGTTCAGCAGCCACAAGAAGTTAGTGAAGCCCTGCATCAGCACTACGTCCACCACCCGTAATCGGCTCGTCCACCGCGCCGTCGTCCTTGCCGCGCCGCCGACGGGCGCCACGTCGTCTTCCCGCCGTCACCGTACCCGCATCCGCCGGTCGGCTATCCGATGAACGGGCCGGGCACCGCGTAAGTGCCCGGCCCGTACCGTTGCGTCCCTGTCCGTCCCGCTCAACGCGGGCCGGCGCCGCTCACTTCGCGGGCGGCGTCGTCTTCTTCGCCGGGGCCTTACGGGGCGCCGGGGCCTTCTTCGCGGCGGCGGCGGGCTTCTTCGCCTCGGCCGGCTCGTCCTCGGCCGGCTCGGTCACGACCGGGGCGGCCGCGGGCTTCGGCTCGGCCGGCGGCTCGACGGCCACCGCGATGTCCTCGATGCCCTCGGCGGCCTCGCCGCGCCAGGTCTTCACGGCCTGCTCACCGTGCTCGGCGAGCTTCTCGTAGGTCTCGCGGGCCTTGACCGCGTACTCGGCGGCGACGCCCACGCTGCGCAGCGCCAGGTCCTGGGCGGTCTCGCCGAGCTTCTTCAGGTCGGTGTCGATCGTCCCGAACAGCTCGTTGGCCTTGGTCTGCAAGGTCTCCTGCGTCTCGCGGACCCGGACGGTCACCCGCTCCTGGACGGCCTTGGGGTCGGTGTTGCGCACGGCCTCGATGCGGGCCGGGGCCTCGGTGCGCAGCTGCTCCACCAGGGCCGGCACCTTCTTGGCCTGCTGCAGCGCCAGATCGGCGGTGCCGGCGGCGAAGTAGAGCGGCTTGGGGTCGCTGAGGGTCTTGCGCAGGTCGTCGGTGATGGCCATGGTGAGGGTCCTCCCGGATGTCGTTCTTCGGCTGAGGGTCTGTGTGGTCCGCGGCGCGCGGCCGGCGCCCTGGCCGGCTCAGCCGGCCGTCCGCCGCGGACCGCTGTCGTCGCCTTCGGCCTCGCGGCCGGGGCGCTCGGCGGGTCTGCCGCCCGTGCTGGTGGACGCCTCCGTACCCGGCTCGGGTCCGACGGGATCCACCTCACCGTCTTCGGTGCCCCCGAATCCGTTCTCCTTGCGGAAGGACTCGTAGATCTGGAGGAGCACCTGCTTCTGGCGCTCGGTCAGCGTGGGATCGGCGAGGATCACGGCGCGCGTCTCGACCTCGTCACGGTCGCGCTCGGCGTCGAGGATCCCGGCGCGGACGTACAGCGTCTCGGCGGAAATGCGCAGCGCCTTGGCGACCTGCTGGAGCACCTCCGCGCTGGGCTTGCGCAGCCCGCGCTCGATCTGGCTCAGATACGGATTGGACACCCCGGCGGCATCGGCGAGCTGCCGAAGCGACAGCTGCGCGTTGCGCCGCTGCTCGCGCAGATACTCACCGAGTCCGCCGACGTTCAGGGATGCCATACCCCCACCATGGCGCACCGCGCTAACAATTGCAAGCAACCTGCTTGCAAGAGTGTGCTTGCCCTCCGCGCGGCCCGCTGTTGACCTTCACCTTGGGGGAGCGCCCAGCATCGGTGGGGCCGGGCGACGGGCCCGGTACGAGGAGGGACACGCATGGAGCTGCTGACCATCGGGGCGTTCGCGAAGGCGTCCCGGCTGTCGCCGAAGGCGCTGCGGCTGTACGACGAGCTCGGTCTGCTGACTCCCGCCCGCGTCGACCCGGACACCGGCTACCGCCGTTACGCGCCCGGACAGCTGGAGCAGGCCCGGCTGGTCGCCTGGCTCCGGCGGCTGGGCATGCCGCTCGCCCGTATCCGGCGGGTGTGCGCCCTGGAGGCGGGCGAGGCGGCCGGCGAGATCCGCGCGTACTGGGCGCGGGTCGAGGCCGACACGGCCGCGCGGCGGGACCTGGCGGCCTTCCTCGTCGACCACCTGACCCGGAAGGACCCCACCATGTCCCGCACCACCGCACCCCTCGCGCTCCGTCACGCCGCCCTGTCCGACACCGGACGGGTCCGCGCGAGCAACCAGGACACCGCCTACGCCGGCTCCCGCCTGCTCGCCGTCGCCGACGGCTACGGCGGCGGGGGCGCCCCGGCCGGCGCGGCCGCCGTCGACGCGCTGCGGCGTCTGGAGACGGAGACCGTCCCGGCGGACGACCTGCTGGGCGCCCTGGAGGACGCCCTCGGCCGCGCCGAACAGGCCGTGCACGGCCTCGCCTCACCCGGCGACGACGACGCCGACGCGGGCACCACGCTCACCGCGATGCTGTGGACCGGCTCGCAGCTCGCCCTCGTCCACATCGGCGACTCCCGCGTCCATCTCCTGCGCGACGGGGAGCTGTTCCAGATCACCCACGACCACACGGTGGTGCAGTCGCTGATCGACGAGGGGCGTCTCACCCCCGAGGAGGCCGCCTCGCACCCGCAGCGGTCCCTGCTGCTGCGCGCCCTGGGCCGGGGCGCCGACTCCACGCCCGACCTGCGGCTGCACGACGCCCGCGCGGGCGACCGCTATCTCCTCTGCTCCGACGGCCTGTCCACGGTCGTGCCCGCCGGGGACATCCACCGCGTGCTCGCGGAGGCGCCCGGCCCCGAGGCGGCCGTCCGTGAACTCGTCGGCCTGGCCAACGCGTCGGGCGGTCCCGACAACGTGAGCTGCGTGGTCGCGGACGTGGTGGAACAGGGGTAGGCGTTCCGGTCACCCGTCGGCGGGATCGGCGCGAACCCCCGCACGCCCGGTCCCGCGTCCGGCACGATGAGGCATGCTCCCGGACCACTGGCATCTCACCACCGATGTCGAGGACTTCCTCGCCCGAACCGGCGGCTTCCTGCGCTCGCGCCCCGCCCTGCACACCACACCGCTGACGGACGTCGAGAAGCTGCGGCTCCCCGGCGCGGGCGACCGCGTCCTCGGCCGGCTGGAAAGGGAGGGCGAGGTCCGCGCGGTCTGCTACCTCACCCCGCGCGGCCGACTCGGCCTCACCCCGCTGACCGCCGGCGACGCCGGCGCCCTCGCCGCCCGCCTGGCCGCCCTCGGCCACTCCCCCGCCCAGGTCGTCGCCGACCAGGACACCGCCGACGCCTTCGCCTCGGCCTGGCAGGAGCACAGCGGCGCGGTGCCGAAGCTGTTCTGGCACACGCACCTCTACCGCCTCGGCACGCTCACCCCGCCCCGGCCGCATCCGGAGGGCCGGGCCCATGCAGCGGGGGCGGCGGACCGCGACCTCGTGGTGCGCCGGTGCCGGGAGTTCTGCGCCGAGGTCGGCGAGCAGCCCTCCATCGACCTGATCGATGCGGGCGCCTGGGACCGGTCCCGGTTCGGCGACCGGCACTTCACCTTCTGGCGGACCCCGGACGGCACCCCCGTCTCCATGGCGGCCGTCACCTCGGTCACCGGCGGCATGGTCCGCGTCGACCCCGTCCACACCCCGGCCCGCTTCCGCGGCCAGGGCTACGCGGGCGCGGTGACGGCCGCGGTGAGCCGGGCCGCGCTGGAGGCGGGCGCCACGGACGTCGTCCTCTTCGCGGACCCGGCCAACCCGACCAGCAACGCCCTCTACCAGCGCCTCGGTTACGTCCACCTCACCGACTGCGCCGGGTACCGGTTCACGTACGACGGCCCGGCGGCCGGACAGGGCGGGCAGCACCTCCGACGTACCCACTTTTTTGTGCGTACTTGGCAGGGCGGTGGCGGCGGGGAGAGCCTGGGCGAAGGCGGCTGACGCTTCGGAGGAGGTGGTGCGCGTCAGGAGGCCGGGCGGGACCCGGCCAGCTTCTCCAGGCGGCGATGCCCCCAGTCGGCGAGGGGCCCCAGGGCCTCGGAGAGCTCGCGGCCGAAGGCGGTCAGCGAGTACTCGGTCTTCAGCGGCAGCACGTCGTGCACCTCGCGGTGCACCAGCCCGTCCGTCTCCATCTCCCGGAGCGCCTGGGTCAGCACCTTCTCACTGAGGCCCGGCAGCCGCCGGCGCAGTTCACCGGGCCGCTGCGGCCCGGACTCCAGCAGCCACAGCAGCGCGGTCTTCCATTTGCCGTCGATCACGGCGATCGCGGCGGTCACCCCGCAGACATTGACGTCCCGGGCCCGACTGCGCCCCATGTCCACCCCTTTTGTTGCCTTTGTTCACATACAGGAGTCGCATCATGTCCATGCACCTCGAACAGTCTGCCGTCACCGTGCTCGGTCTGGGGCCGATGGGGCGGGCCCTGGCCGGCGCCTTCCTGGAGGCGGGGCTGCGCACCACGGTCTGGAACCGGACCCCCGGCAGGGACCGCGACCTGCTCGCCCGGGGAGCGTCCGGCGCCCGCTCGGCGGAGGAGGCCGTCGCCGCCTCCCCGCTGACCGTGGTCTGCGTGGTGAACTACGACGCGGCGGACGCCGTCCTGCGGCGTGACGCGGTCGCCGGTGCGCTCAAGGGGCGCACGGTCGTGAACCTGAGCGCCGACACCCCGGAGCGGGCCCGCGGCCTGGCGGACTGGGCGGCCGGTCACGGCGTCCGCTACCTGGACGGCGCGATCATGACGCCCACCACGACGATCGGGACGCCCGCGGCGGTGTTCCTCCACGCCGGCCCTGAGGACCTCTACGAGGAGCACCGGCCCGTGCTGGAGGCACTGGGCGGCACGCACACCCACCTCGGCGAGGAGATCGGCCGGGCGGCGGCCTACGACATCGCCCTGCTCGACATCTTCTGGACCGCGATGGCCGGCTACGCGCACGCCCTCGCGGTGGCGCGGGCGGAGGGGATCACCGCGCGGGAGCTGGCGCCCTTCGCCCAGGGCATCGGCGAGATCCTCCCGCCGATCTTCGAGCAGTCCGCCGAGGAGACGGACCGCGGCAGCTTCCCCGGCGACGGCAATCCGCTCACCTCCGCGGTGTCGTCCATGGCCCACATCGTCCACACCTCCGAGGCGCACGGCATCGACGCGGGCGTGATGCGCGCGGCGGAGGGCATGGCCCGCCGTGCCATCGGGCGGGGGCACGGGGCGGACGGCTTCCTCCGCGTCGCCGAGCTGCTCGGCCGCCGCTGAGGGATGCCTCCCAGGAGGCGGGGGAAAGCGGTGACCTCCGGCGCGGCGCCGGGACCAGACTTCCCGGGTGACGTCGCTGCCCTGGAGTACCGCGGACGCCTGGAGGCGATCCTCAGCTGAGCGCCGGAACGGACGCCCGCGCCCAGAGGACGAGGTCGCTGCTGGTGGCCACCGCGAGGGTCCGGCCGGAGGGCGAGAAGCCGGCGGTCCGGAACTCGGACCAGGAGGCGTGGTGGACGTGCCACCATGTGCCGCCCGGCTCGCCGCGGTGTCCTCCCCCGTCCGCGGAGAGGATCACGCGGTGGGCGGGCCAGTCGGGGCTGACGACGTCCAGGGCCCAGCCGTCGGCTGTGGTGTGGTGCAGGCCGCCGCCGAAGAGGCCCGCGATCCGCACCGGCACGCCCGCGACCGGACCGAGCCCGGGGCAGGCGAGGTCGGGTTCCGCGTCGGGGGTGTCCGTGTCCGGGTCGGGGTCCCGGTCCCGGGCGACGATCTCGCCGGTCGCCGCGTCGAAGAGGCCGTGGCCGGCGGACGACACGGCCATCACCAGGTCCTGACCGGTGCTGCCCCTGGACACGACCGGCACGGTGCCGTGGTGGCCGGCGGACCGCGCCGGGCTGACCCTGCACCACGCCGTGGTCCGCGTCATCGCCGACACCAGCCGGCACGCGGGCCATGCCGACATCCTGCGCGAGCGGCTGGACGGCGCGACGGGCGAGCGGCCGGGCGCCACCAGTCTGCCGTCGGACGATCCGGCCTGGTGGGCGGCCTACCGCGACCGGCTGGAGCGGGCGGCGCGGGAGGCCGCCGGAAACGGGACCGCCGACGGTCCCGGCACCCGCGCCGCCCCCTGATCAGCCCTTCACCGCCCCCGCCGTCAGCCCCTGCACGATGTGCCGGCTGGCGAAGGCGAACAGCACCATCGTCGGCAGGATCGTCAGCACCGCCGCCGCGGACATCGAACCCCAGTCGATGTTGAAGCTGGAGATGAAGCCGTTGAGCGCGGTCGGCACGGTCTTGTTCTCGTCGCTGTTCATCAGCGTCACCGAAAGGAACAGCTCGTTCCAGCAGTTGACGAAGTTGAAGATGAACGCTGCGACGATCCCCGGCCGCATCACCGGCAGCAGCACGCGCAGCAGCGCCCCGAGCCGGGAGAGGCCGTCGATCATCGCGGCCTCCTCCAGCGCGTCGGGGACGTTCTCGAAGAAGCCGCGCAGCATCACCGTGCAGAAGGGGATGCACACGGCGATGTAGACCAGCATCAGGCCGAGCCGGTTGTCGACCAGCCGGAGGTCGGTCATCAGCAGGTACAGCGGGCCCAGCGCGATGAACGACGGGATCATCTGCGTGACCAGGAACGCCATCAGCAGCGCGGACTTGCTGCGGAACTCGAACCGGGCGAGGACGTACGCCGAGAGCGTGGAGATGGCGGTGGCCACCGCGCCCGCGACGGTCGACACGACCAGGCTGTTCACCAGGTACGTGCCGAAGTCCGCCTTGCCGAACAGCCCTTGGTAGTTCTCCAGGGAGAACCGCTCGGGCCAGTAGGCGATCGGGAAGGAGAAGATGTCACCGGGGTCCTTCAGGGACGTGACGGTGATCCAGTACAGCGGGAAGAGGGAGAAGACGAGCCAGAGCCCGAGGAAGGTGAACTTCGTGGCCCGGCCGGCCGTGGTTTCCTTGCCGATCACGCCCGCACCTCTCGCTTTCCGGTCCGTCCGGCGCCCCGGCGGCCGCCGCCCCGCTCCCGCGTCGCCGTCAGGAAGAACACCGCGAACACCAGCAGCACCGCCACCACCAGCAGACCGAGCGCGGACGCCTTGCCGTAGTCGCCCTGCTGCGTGATCTTGATCATCCAGGTGGTCACGATGTGCGTCTCGTTGTTCGGGCCGCCCCCGGTCATGCCGAAGATCAGGTCGGGGAAGTTGAAGATCCAGATGACCCGCAGCAGCACCGTGAGCACCAGCGTCACGCGGATGTACGGGATGGTGACGCGGAACAGCGTCCGCGCCTTGCCCGCGCCGTCCAGCGCCGCCGCCTCGTACAGTTCGTCCGGGATCGACTGGAGCGCGGCCAGGATCATGATCGCGAAGAAGGTGACCCCGTACCAGACGTTGGCGACCAGCACGGCGACCATCGCGGTGTCCGGGTCGGCGAGCCAGGCGACCGGCTCGTCGATCAGGCCGGCCTTCTGGAGCAGGTCGTTGACGACGCCGAACTCGCTGTTGAACATCCAGCGGAACAGGATGCCGATGAGGAACCCGGAGATCGCCCACGGGAAGAAGATCAGCGCCTGGTAGAGCCCGCGGAGACGGAACCTGCGGCGCAGCCACAGCGCCAGCGCGAACCCGATCACCAGCTGCGGCACGATCGAACCGACCACCCACAGCGCGGTGTTGCCCAGCACCGTGCCCCACGCGGGGTCGGTGAAGACCTCCCGGAAGTTCTTGATCCCCACCCACGAGGTGTCCGTGAGGTCGGTCAGGTTCCAGTTCCGGAACGCCATCTGGCTGCCGGCGATCATCGGGTAGTACGTGAACAGCGCCACGAAGACCGCCGCCGGCGCCATGAACGCGGCGATGACCAGACCACGCCGGGTGGTGAACTCCCGCCGCCGGCGCCCCCCGGCGCCCCCGCCCCGGGGCGGGGCGCCCTCCTTGCGTACGGAGGGCGCCGCGGTCACGCCGGACGGGGGCGTGGACGTACCGGACATGGTCACTTCTTCCACTTCTCGGTCCAGTAGGCGTCCCAGCCGGCCAGCAGCTCCTTCGGCGTGAGCTTGCCGAGGATCATCTTCTGCACGTCCGTGTCGGCGCGCTGCTGCCACTCCGTCCACCACGCGACCCCGCGCGGCTGGGTGACGACCAGGTACGTGTCCGGGTTCTCCGTCATGGTGACGTAGCTGGCCCAGGGACCGGTGCGGTAGAACTCGTCCTCGGCCGCCGCCTTCAGGATGGGCACCAGGCTGTTCCCCTTGCTGAACCGCGTCGACGCCTCACCCTCCGAGAGGAACTGCACCAGCTTCACGGCCTCGGCCTTGTGCTTGCTGCCCTCCGCGACACCCCATCCGGCGGTCGCCAGCGGCTGCACGGTCTTCCCGCTCGGTCCGGCGATCAGCGGCGCGGTGCTCCACTGCTCGGCGTCGATCGACTTCGACTCGGAGACGGTGGCGATGACCTCGGGGTCCTGGAGCAGGAACGCGGTCGAGCCGTTGGAGAAGCCCTCCACCATCTCCGGGTAGCCCCACGCCACGGACGACTTCGGCGACGCCTGCTTGAACAGCTTCAGGTACATCTCCATCGCGTCCAGCGCCTCGGGCGCCGAGAAGATGGTCGTGCCGTCCTTCAGGAGGTAGCCGTTGGCCGGGTCGATCCGGTCGGCGACGTACGCCTCGATGGCGGCCGTGGCGTTGCTGTGCGCGTTGGCGCCACCGCGGAAGGCGTAGCCGTACCGGCGCGACGAGGGGTCGTGGATCTTCGACGCCTGCTCCAGCAGTTCCTCCCAGGTGGCCGGGGGCTTGTCGAAGCCGGCCTCCTCGATCAGGTCGGTGCGGTGGAAGAGGCTTAGCCCGTAGAAGCCGTACGGCACGAAGTAGGTGCGGCCCTTGTCGTCCTCGGAGGCGGCGACAGCGTTGTCGGTCAGCGCGTCCCAGCCCTTCCAGCCGGCCAGGTCCTTCTTCATGTCGTACAGCCAGCCGTTGTTCGACCAGGGGCCGACGGTGATGTCGCGGACCTCCAGGACGTCGACGCCGCTGCCCGACTGGAGCATCTGCTGGAGCTTCTGGTCGGCCTGCTCGGTGGGCGGCGAGACCAGGTTGACCTTGATCTTCGGGTTCTGCCGCTCGAAGTCGGCCATCAGCTCCTCGAGCAGGTCGGTGCGGGCGGGGTTGGTCAGGCTCTCCACCATGTTGAGGGTGACCGTTCCGCTCTCACCGGGGCTCATGGTGGAGCAGCCGGTCAGGACCATCGCGGCGGCGGTGCCGAGCGCGAGAGCTGCCGTCCTTCTTCTCATCGTGCTGACCTCTTCCTTGGGTGAACGGGGCGACGGGCGGGGGGAGGTGCGGAGAACGGGGGGATCAGGGGCGGGCGGCGCGGGCCCACTCGCCGAGCACGGGGACGCACCGCTCGGCGAAGTACTCGTAGTCCTCGGCGGTGTTGTAGAGGTGCGCGGACAGCCGTACGTAGCCGACGCCGCCGAAGGCGGTGAACGCGGCCTCGACGCCCAGCTCCGCGGCCGCCCGGTCGCGCAGCGCGTCCGCGGCGACCCGGCTGTCGGCCAGACCGTCCGGCAGCCGCACCAGCCGCATGCCGGGCACCGGCATCCCGACGTCCACGCGAGCGTCCTCGCCGGTCAGCGCGGTGACGGCGGCGGCCACGACCCGCTCGCCGTACCCGGCCAGCTCGTCCATGTGGCGGCGGGCCGCTTCCCAGCCCCAGGTGGTGTCGACGAAGTCCAGCGCGGTCTGCGCGGCCAGGTAGCTGGTGGCGTCGAGCGTGCCCTGCTGGTCGAACCGGTCCGGGTACGGGTCGGGCGCGCCCCAGGAGTCGATCAGGGGGTGGAGGCCGTCGCGGAGCGGGCCGCGGGCGACCAGGGCGGCGGTGCCGCGCGGGGCGCAGGCCCACTTGTGGAGGTTGCCCGCCCAGAAGTCGCAGGCCAGGCCGTCGAGGGGGGCGGCGAGCAGGGCGGGCGCGTGGGCGCCGTCGACGAGGAACGGCACACCGCGCCGGGCCGCCTCCGCGCCGATCCGCTCCACGGGGAGCCGGCGGGCGGTCGCCGAGGTGATCTGGTCGACGACCAGGAGGCCGGTGGCGTCGCCGACCTCGGCCATGACCGCCTCGTACGCCTCCTCCTCGTCCGCGTCGAGCGGCACCCGCGCGGTGCGCACCCGGCCGCCCCAGCGGCGGGCGAGGCGTTCGGCGCCCATGGTGACGGCGCCGTAGCCGTGGTCGGTGACGACGATCTCGCCGCCGGCCTTCGTGCCGAGGCCGGCGTAGACGACGCTGACGCCGGCGCTGGCGTTGGGCACCAGGGCGAGGTCGCCCGCGTCCACGCCGAGGAACGCGGCGAGTCCGGTCCGGGCCGCCGCGATCCGCCCCGGCAGCTCGGGGAACCACACGACCGGCGCCCGCTCCATCTCCGCCCGCAGCGCGTTCTGCCGCTCCTGGGCGACCAGCGGGACGGCGCCGAAGGAGCCGTGGTTCAGGTGGCGCAGGGCGGGATCCAGCGACCACGCGTCCGCCGCGGGCCGGCCGTCGGCCAGCAGCAGGGGGCGGGGCGCGGTGCTGACGTCGGTCTCGCTCACATGACTCCCATCCGCGAGGGACATCGGACCCCCGGGAGACCCGGAGGCCAAGACGTATGATGACTCGGGATGTTGGCATGGTGTTTTCGGCCATGACAAGACCTGTGAGCCACTAGAAATCAGATGACTCTGGAATGTTTCACCCAAGACATCTGATCTCTCGGCCCGCTACAGTGCACTCGGGCGGGGGCGCGGCGGACGCGGCCCGCCAGGGGAGGCAACGGATGTCGGCAGTCGACAAGGCGTTCCACGGCCTGCGCCACATGATCGCCACGGGGCGGCTCGGCGCCGGGGAGCGGATTCCGCCCGAGGCGGACCTCTGCGAGGAACTCGGCGTCTCCCGCGGCTCGTTGCGCGAGGCGGTCCGGATGCTGGCGGCGCTGGGCGTGATCGAGCCGCGCCACGGCTCGGGCACATACGTCTCGCAGCTCCGCCCCGAGGACCTGATCGGCAGTCTCTCCCTGACCCTGCAACTCCTGCCCCTGCCGGGCCTGCTGGAGGTCTACGAGATCCGCCGCGTCCTGGAGGCGCACGTGGCGGCGCAGGCGGCGGCCCGGGCCACCCCTGAGACGGTCGGGACGCTGTTCTCCCTCATCGAGGCGATGGAGGCCACGGAGGACCCGGCGGAGGCGTCCGACCTGGACCACCGCTTCCACGCGGAGATCGCCCGCGCGGCCGGCAACCCCACCCTCGCCTCCCTCCTGGCGGTCTTCCGCGCCCGCTCCCGCAAGTACCAGGTCTTCACCCTCCCCGAAGGCCCCGACCTGCGCCGCAAGAGCGACGCCGACCACCGCGTCCTCGCCACGGCCATCGCCGCCCACGACCCGGGCGCGGCGGCGGGCGCGGCGGAGGCGCATGTGGCGCAGACGGAGCGGTGGTTGCGGGCGCTGGAGCCGCCGGTGGAGGACGAGGACGCCTGAGCCGGGCTGTCCGGCCGGGTCACGCGGCCGCGCTGCGCCGCCAGCTGGGCACGGACGCGAGTGCCCAGAGGTCGTCGAAGTGCTTGTTCCACATCGTCACCACGGGGTCGGATGCGGCGGTGCCGGGCGAGCAGACGTTGAGGTCGGTGGTGTAGCCCTTGGGGTCGTAGTACTCGGGGCCGGTGCGCTGGAGGCGCATGCGTACGGAAAGGTCGTAGAAGCCGTGGAGCACCTGCACCCGGTTGAAAATGCAGATCTTCTGGCCGGGGATACCGGGGTAGAATCGGTATTCGCACCGGACGACCTGTCGTCCGTTCCGGTTGAGCTGGTCCGCAATACCCGACAGGACCCCTTCGTACTCCTCGCATCGTCGTAGCAGACGCTCGCGAAATGCCGGGTCGTCCACGTGCTGTCCATCAGGCCCGACCCGGGCGGGGACAGTCATGGGCTGTTCGAAGTCCGGCACAAGCATCCGTACCAAAACTTCGCGTGTCTGACCCGGGTTGACCGACAGAGCCCGCAGACGGTTGTAGAGCTCGTGTTGGAGTGTCTCCCCCGTGTAGCCGAGGAAACTGATCTCCACCTTGCGCGCCTTGAACGCTTCGCTGACGAAGCCTGCCAAATCGCCGGAGTTCACCAGAGCCGGCGCAGGTGGACGCACGGAGCTGGAGAGATCTTTCACCGCGTCGTACAGCACGTACCCGACCAGGCTGAGCAGAGCTCCGCCGAGGTACGCCTTCCCCTCTATGGCATCCCCCACCGGTGGCACGAATTGAGCGACCAGTCCGGTGACGAAGATTCCACCGAGTATGAAGCGTGTGATCAGCGGCTCGAAACGCTCCTGCATTCGGCGTAACCGCTGTGCCGCACCTCCGTCGGCCATTCAGCTCCCCCGCTCCGGTATGCCGAGCCCCCTCTGGGCATTCCGCTGAAGCCGCCGGCGAACAGACCCAACGGCCTTTGACATGTTCCCTCTAGACGAGAGTCCGAGCAAGGTGGCCGATCGTGACTGTGCGGACAGGAAGGCCGAGGGCGCCGTTGGCGATCGCAAGGGTCACCGTGTAGGAGTCGACCGCGCGGCGCACGTTGGGCGCATCGAGGCCCTCCCCGGTGACGATGCGGTCGAGGTCTATGTACGCGGAACGCACGACTTCCAGGCACCGGTACACCTGCCAGTCCTTCTGCCAGTCACGCGTGCACGCGGGCGGAAGCTTGCGTTCCCAGCGCCGGAACATGCGATCCCGGATCTCCGGGCGGGTCGGGGTGAGGTGCAGGTGCCGGACCAGGTCGTACAGGGGGTCACCGATCAGCGCCATCTCCCAGTCGATGATGCTCAGGCCACCGTCCCGGCGCACCAGGTTCCACGGATTGAGGTCGCCGTGCAGCAGGGACGATTCACGGTGGCTGACATCCTGCCGGGACAAGAGCTGGCGCAGCCGTCCGGCGTCCGGGAGTCCCAGCTGCCGGGCGAGCTGCTGTGTCGTCCTGGGTAGCTCGTCGACGAGGCGGACCAGTTGGTCCTTGAGCCAGCCGTGAAAGCCTGGCTCGACCGCCGTCGGGTCGAGCTGCCTGTAGTCCACCTGGGTCAGAGCGCACAGCTGGTCCACCAGCCCGTCCGCCTCGTGCGGCAGAAGGCCGTACACAGGGTGGTTCGGAGGGCGGTCGATGTCCTCCGGGCCCATGTATGTGTGGATCGCGAAGTGGTCGTTCGCATACGTCTCGCCCAGCGCCAGTACCTTGGGCGCGTTCACGGCGACACCCGCCCGCTCGATGCTGCGCAGCACGGCGTGCTCGCTCAGGAAGTGCGGCTCCCGCCTGGTCACGTCGGGCAGCCTGCGGCGTACAACGACAGGGTGAGGGACATCCGGCACGCGCACCACTGTGTTGAGATGAGCAGTGCCCTTGAAAACCTGGCCGGCCGGGGCCCCGCCTTCGACCGACAGCGCGTCGAGAACGGCCCGCTCGCCGAAGTCGTCCCGCAGCGGCAGACGCCGGTCCGGGACCCATCCGAAGACCTGCGTGCCACGCACCCCGTGCGACGCCAGCCAGCGGAACAGTGCCCGCTCGATCTCCTTCGGCCCGGGCACACTCCGCAGGCCGAGCGGACGCGCGGCCGCACGCAGCGCCCGGTCCACCTCTGCCGTCGCCTCGTCCAGGTTCTTCTGCGAGAACGCCTGCTCGAGGGACCGCGCGGCCCGCATGACGTCCGGGAACACGGACTGCGCGCGCTCGAAGTCGACGTAGTGCTGGAGGTCCTTGGCCAGCCCGTTGACGGCCGCCGGGCGGATGCGACGCATGGCCTCTTCCCAGGCGTCGATCACTTCGGACCACTGGTGATCCGGGTAGTGCATGCGCACCAGGTGGGTCGCCAGGTCGTGGAGGGGGTCGCCGTAGGTCGCCAGCTCCCAGTCGACGCAGATGAGAGGAAGCGTTTCGCCGTAGGTGACGATCACGTTGTCGCGGTGCAGGTCGGCGTGGAGCAGGCTGTACGGCCGCCGCGTCAGGGCAGGGATGCGGTCGGCCAGCCGGACCAAGGCGTCCTCCGGGATGCCCAGCGCCGCGAACAGTCCGCCGAATACAGACCAGTTGGGCCGGCGGATCTGCTCGTCCGCGAGGTGGGCGAGGGTCCGCAGGAACGCCTGGCTGTCGGTGTCGTTGCTCGGCCAGTGGGGCGGCAAGGAAGGCAGGGAGCTGCGTCTGACCCGGGTCATCTGGGCGAGCAGTCCGGCCAGTGCCCGCATGAGCAGGGTGTCCAGGGGCTTTCCGTTGGCGCAGATGCTGGACAGCGGCACGCCGTCCACATAGCTGTGGACGGCGAAGTCGGGGCCCTTGGCGAGGCATTGCGGCACGTGCGGCAACACGTCCTTGACCGCACCGAGGATCTCGTCCTCGTTGTGCCAGGTCCTGATCACCACCGGCAGCGCCTCCGCCCGGCGGATGCGCACCGTCACCGATGTCCCCGGCTCACGGCCCAGCAGGCGCGCCACGGATTCGTCGAGCTCCAGCACGTAGTTCTGGTTGTGATGGCCGCTGGTGGCCGTGCCGTGCTGGGTGGCGTGCCGCACGAAGCCGCGGAGCCGGTCGTCCGGAGAAGTGGGCACCCCGAGGGCCGGTCGGGGAAGAGGTGGTGCGCCCACTGGCCGCTCCGTGACGTACGAGGGAGACACAAATGACGGTAGGCATGCGGCCTCCGTTTCCGCATGCGGAAGTCAACCGCATGGCGTCTGGCGCCGGGCCGGGGGGTGTCACCCGAGTGCCCGAAGGGACGGAAGCCCGTTCCAGTCGCTGATGTGCTCCCTGGTACGAACGGAGGATGAGCTGTGCTCGATCGGTGGCCGGAATCGTACAGCACCACGGTCACTCGGCGAGGTGATTCCAAACCGAGTCGAACCACTGCTGGATGCTGTCCACGAACACGGTCCCGGGAGCCCCGGCATCGGCCGGATCCTTCACGTGGTGGGTGAGGGTCGCGCCCAGTCCCAGCACGTCCAGCGCCCTCACCACCTCACCGTCCCCCAGCTCCAGCCGCCGCTCGATGACCTCGTACATGCCGTGCAACGCCTCGACCGTGTTGAGCAGGTAGAGCTTGAAGGTCGGCGTGAGGGGGGCGTGCCGTACCTGGACGTCGACGGACGGGACCTGCGCCTCGGTCTCCAGGTCCCTGAGCACACCGACAAGGGAGGCCGTGTGCGTCTCGGTGATGGCCCGCAGCCGGGTCCGCATGCGGGAGTCGCTTGGATTCTCCTTCACCCGCGGATACGGCAGCGGAAGTGACGGGTCCGGAAGGAGCATACGGAGCGTGATGCGCTGGGGCGAGATGAAGCCACCGCGGATGCGTTCCGACTGGAGCCGGATGTGGGCGTCGAGGGACTCCGAGGTCAGCGTGTAGACGTCGAGCGTGACCTCCGGCTGCTCGAAGGCCTCGCTGATGAAGGGCGCCAGCGTCACCTGGCCGCGCACGCGTGTCGCCTTGGCCGTCGACGACTGGATGCGCTGCACCTTGACGACCCGCGAGCCGCTGCCGCGCCGCGACTCGATCCACCCCTCGTTCACCAGTTCCCGCAGCGCCCGCTGCACCGTGTCGCGGGAGACGCCCAGCTCCACGGCGAGGGCGCGCTGCGCCGGCAGGAAGGAGTGCAGGGGGTAGACGTGACCTATCCGCGCCCGCAACTCGTCGGCGACCCGCTGGGCCTCCCGCCCGCCGCCGCCTGACTCGCCACCCCGACCGGCCACGACCGGAACGTACCGCTTTCGGTCCACCGGCAAACCAACCGTCCACAACTCCCGTACTGACACAGCTGGTTGGTTAAGGGATCAACCGGGCAGGGCAGACAACCCTCAGGCCAAACAGTCCAATTGGACTGTGAGTTGATTCAGGCCTGACCGGCCTCCCGCACGCACCGCAGCACCGGCTCCAGCGAGTCCACGACGAACCCCGCCCCCGCCTCCCTCAACAGCTTGTTCTTCCGCTCGTTCCGCGCGTACCCCAGGAACGGGACCCCCGCCGCCCGCGCCGCCTGGAAGTCGGACGGCGTGTCCCCGATCATCAGGGCCGTCGGCGGGGCGGCGCCCATCGCGTTCAGCGCCCGGTGGATGCAGTGCGGATGCGGCTTCAGGTACCGGAGTTCCTGGGTGCGGCCGTAGATGTGCGGGGCAAAGCACGGCAGCAGGCCCCGGGACGTCAGGTACTCCCGCACCACCCGCGGCGAGTTGTTCGTGGTGACGGCCAGGCGGGCGCCCACCGCGGTCCAGGTGCGGACCAGCGGATCGGCGTACGGCGTCGGCCTCGCCGAGCCCGCGGCTCTCAGCTCCTCCTGGGTGAGACGTTCCTCAAGCTCCGCGACGAGGTCGCTGCCGGGGTGCCGGCGGTCCACGGCGCGCAGGACGACGTGCGGGTCGAGGGACTCGCGCTCGGACTCGTCGAGCAGCCCGTGCAGCCCCTGCCCCTCCAGCCAGTCCACCAGGTCCCGGGCCACCCGCTCGGCGGAGTGGCCCGCGAACAGCCGGCAGACGGGACCGTCGAAGTCCCACAGCACGACTCGGGCGCCTTCGATCAGGTTCCGCAAGTCCTCCGGTTCCGTCTCGGTCCCGGTGGTCACCGATTCAGTCTGCTGCGTCTCAGAAGTCACTAGGAGAGTGTCAGGTCCGTCGTGATGGTTTCCCAGAGGGCGTCGAACCACTTCTGGGATTCCTCCACGAACGCCTGGTCCCGCCGGCCCGCCCGCTTGGCGAAGGAGAAGAGGAGGGAGGCGGAGCCGAGGGCGTCGTACATCTCCAGGGTCTGGCTCTCCCACTCCTCCTCGCGCCGGGTCAGCATGTAGTAGCCGATCAGCGCCTCCTCGCCGTTGAGCAGGTACAGCTTCACCGGCGGGGTGAAGGGCAGCGCCCGGAAGGACACGTGCACGTCGATGCCGTGCGTGGCGCGCAGCGCCTGGAGGTTGTGCTGGAGCACGCGGGCCTGGGAGTTGCGCTGGGCCAGCCAGCGCTCGTGCACCGGGTCCTCCTCGCCCGCGTCGCGGCCGTCGACCGGCACGGGGAAGGCGAGGTTGATGCGCCGGGACGGCAGCATGATGCGGACGTCGATCGCCTCGGGCCGGATGCGGCCCTCATGGATGTGCCGGACCGGTTCGCCGACCGCCAGCATGAAGCTCTCCGCGGTGAGGCACACGGCGTCGATCCGCACCCGGGGCGTGGAGAACGCCTCCGTCAGCCGGGGCGCCAGTCCCACCATCGTCGGCTGGGGCTCCTCCCGCGCCGGTGCGGGCGCGGCGATCCGGGGCGGGCTGCCCTTGCTGACGTTGCTGAGGAGTCCGTCGTCCTGGAGGGCGCGCAGGGCCTGACGGACGGTGCCGCGCTCCACGCCGAACTCCTCGGCCAGCTCGGCCTGCGTGGGCAGCCGGTCGCCCGCCTTCAGTTCACCCCCGCGGATGCGTTCCCGCAGGATGTCGGCGATCTCCTGGGCCGAGAGCCTGCTGCTGCCGTTCACTGACACGTTCTCCTGGGCCACGACCAAACGCTACAACTTTGATCCATCTAACGGCAGTTGTTTGAAAGTTGTTTATGAGTAGGAGCCAAGTGGGGACAACTCAAGTGGAGTTGGTTGCCAACTTGGCGGAGTTGGCGGAAGTTAGCGTTCCGTTCGTCCGGCCGCCGGCCGTCACCGCCACCGGGCCGCCCGCCCCGTCGCCCCGTTCCACCGTCTCTGCCCGAAGGGGGTCCACCATGCCCGTCATCGCCCTGATCTCCGCCGTCGTCGTCGTCACCGTCGAGCAGCTCGTCCAGTGGAGGTACGGCGCGGCCGGCCTCCTCGGCCTGCTGCTGGTCACCGTGGGCATCCACGCGAACCGGCCGGGCGTCAGCTCCGCCGGAGCGGTGCTGCTGGCGCTGCTCGTGGCCCGCCCCGCCCTGTGACCGGGCCGCCCCGGCCGCCACGGGACCGTGGACGGCCCGACCCGACCCCTGTGGGAGACGTCAGTCCGTGAGCTCCAGCTCCGAACTAATCGTCTCCCACAGTGCGTTGAACCACAGATGGGACTGCTCCACGAAGGTCGTGTCGCGCAGGCCGGCGCCCTGCTCGAAGGCGAACAGCATCGACCGTACGCCCTGCGCGTCGTAGGTCGGCAGGCTCTCCTGGCCGATCAGCGCCTCGCTGCGGGTCACCGTGTAGTAGGCGAACAGCGCCTCGGCGTGGTTGAGCAGATACAGCTTCACCGGCGGGGTGAAGGGCAGCGCCCGGAAGGTCACGCGCACGTCGATCCCGTGCGTCGCGCGCAGGGCGAGCAGATTGTGGCGGAGCACCTGGCCCTGGGCGTTGCGCTGGGCCAGCCAGCGCTCGTGCACCGGGTCGTCGTCCCCCTGCCGCCCGCCGACCGGCACCGGGAAGGCCAGGTCGATGCTCCGGCTGGGCAGCAGCACGCGGACGTCGACCTTGGCCGGTTTCAGTCGCCCCGCGTAGATCTGCCGCAGCGGCTCTCCGATGGCGAGGGTGAGGGACACGGCGGTGAGGCAGACGGCGTCGATCTCCACGTGCTCCGCCTCGAAGGCGGAGGCTATCCGGGGTGCGAGCGCCACCGTGGTGGGCAGCGGCGGTGCCGCGGGGCCCACCGGGGCACGGTCGGCCCGGTCCGCGACGGTCGCGGGCGCCCCTTTGGAGATGTTCGTCAGCAGATGCTCCGACTGCAGGATGCGCAACGCGCCCCGCACGGCCTGCCGCTCGACGCCGAACTCGGCGGCCAGCTGCGCCTGTGTGGGCATGCGCTGGCCCGGCCGCAGCACTCCGGACCGGATCCGGGCGCGCAGCTCGTCGGCCACCTCACGATGCGTCCGCTGTGGCCGCTGTGGCTTCTTCCGTCCATTGACGGAGGCGTGTTCCGGCTCCACGGCCAAACACTACAACTTCTCGCCATCTTGCGGCAGTTCAACGGAGGGTGGTTATAGGACTCTTCCAAGTGGAGATAACTAAGAACAAGTTGGTCACCAACTCGCCCAACCTGGCAGATCCACACAGGGGTTGGCTCACCAGGAGGGCGGCGGGGAGGCCACCGGACAAAGGGGGACCGCCATGCCGCTCATCGCCGTCGTCGTCGCCGCCCTGGCCATCGGGTTCGAGCAGCTCGTCCAGTGGAAGTACGGCCCGATGGGGATCATCGCCTTCGTCGCCCTCACGGTGGGCATCAAGGCGCGCAACACCGTGATCAGCGGCATCGGCGCGGTCATCCTCGTGATGCTGTTCGCCCAGTCCGGCTGACGGCACTCCGCACGGACCGCCGGCCGGGTTCCCTTCCGGAGGGGAGCCGGGAGCCCGCCGACGGGCACCACCACAACCACAACTGAACAGCTCGCTACGGATGCACCAACGCCCACCCGTCACCGGCGGAAGGAGCAAGCGACAGCGCACTCAGAAGATGTCCGGGCACCACGGTCGCCTGGACGTACGCAGCAGGGCGTCGGCCTGACGGGCGGCGCCCGCTCGTTCTTCCCGGACCCGGCCCAGCGCCGCGAGCCGCACCGCCGACTCGTCCCCGAGCCACAGCGTCGCCAGATCCGCGACGTCCAGGGAGAGATCCGGGTGCCCGGCCGTCGGCGCACAGGTCCCGGCGCCGTCCGCCGACGCCTCCAGCCGGTACCGCCCGCCGGTCAGCCCGCTCGCGTCGGCCACCTCCAGCACCAGCGATCCCGCCGTCCCGTACGTCCGCGCCTCCAGCGCCCGGACGACGTCCAGGACGCGCACCCACAGGAAGTCGGCCTGCGTCGTGACGGCGGCGGCGCGCGGGTCGGGCAGGAAGTGCGGAAGCAGGTCGTCCGGGGCGCGGTAGCCGGTCCTGACGGCGACCACCCAGTCGATCGAGCACAGGTACCGCCACAGCGCCCGCTCGGCGGCGGGGGTCACCCCGGTCAGCCACTTCACCTTGGCGGTGTTCAAAGGCTGCTTGGCGTCGCCCCACCGGTCGTCCGTGGTGTAGGCGGCCATGCCCGCGACCTCGCCGTCGGCCGAGCGGTACACCGCGAAGAACGGCTCATGGAACCCCGGCAGGAAGCGCACGGCGCCGGTGGTGAGCTGCCACCACAGCTCGTCGCGGCTCACCGCGCCCGGCTGGGACCGGCGCAGCCGCTCGTGCAGCTCGGGACCGAGCTTGCGGACGTCCTCGGCGTCCACCAGATCGATCCGGCCGCCGTCCTCCGGGCCCGCCCAGCGGGGGTCGAGCCCGGCGCGCGGCACGTCGATCGTCCACTCGGTGGCCCAGGTGGCCGGGCCGAAGCCGTACCGCCCGTAGATCGGGTACTCGGCGGCGATCAGGGTGGCGACGACGTCCCCGCGCTCCTTCGCCGCTGCCAGGTCCTGCGCCATCATCCGGGTCAGCAGCCCGCGCCTGCGGTGGGTCGGGGAGACGGTGACGTTGGTGACCGCGTCGGCCGGCACGACCGCCCCGCCGACCACCGTGAGCTCCTGCGCGAAGGAGCGGAAGGTGGCGACGCACCGCCCGTCGTCGAAGGCGCCCACCGTGCGGCCGGGCGTGAACTGCGCCCGGCGCGCCTCGAGGAACTCCTCGCTCGTGGTCGGCTCCCGCAGGAACCCGATGTTCATGGCCCGGCTCCAGTCGGCGAACTCGGATTCGTCGATGGGGCGTACGTCGATGTCGGCACGGGAGGTCATGGGCCTCACGTTAGGTCGGCGCCCGGGCGGGTGTCGACGCGGTTTCCCCGCCCTCCGCGTCACACCAGCAGGTCGTCGACCTGCGCCTCCCCCTCCCGGTAGCGCCGGGTGATCTCCGCCCCGCACGCGTCGGCGGTGCGCTGCAGCCGCTGCCGCCGGCGCGACACCTGCTGCTCGTACCCCACCAGCCGGCCCATGGCGGCGCGCAGCTCGCCGTCCGTGCGGGCCCCCAGGTCGGAGAGCTCCACCTCGGCGAGCATCTCCGCGGCCAGCCGCCGGTACTCCTCGCTCCGCGGTGTGCCCAGCGTCAGATGGCGGGCGGAGGACCGGTGGCGCGCGGGGGTGTCCCGCAGGATCTCCGGCAGCCGCTTCACGACGGAGGTCTCCCCCGGCGCGACGGCCGCGGGCGCCCCGGCCGGCAGGTCACGCCGGGCCAGCTCCGCGCGCAGGATGTCGATCCGCCCCTGCAGCAGCCTCCGTACATAGCTGAGGTCGGCCTCGTCGCGCTGCGCGTCCCGCCGCCTCGCGCGCAGCTCGGCCAGGCTCAGCCCGGTCAGTCCGTCCTCCGCCCCGTCCACGGGCAGCGCGGGGCTGTCCGTGCGCTGTGTGGGCGGCCGGCGGAACTCCCGCTCCCCGGCGCCCCCTTGGGTCAACGCGACAGCCGCGGACGACTGCCCGGTCCCCGGTGTGCTCATGTGCCTCAACCGTCCCCTCGACCGGCATGTGCCAGCATCGTGCCACCCCGATCGGCCACAATGTGAGCGAGTGGCCCCGATCCGCCCCAGATGGGCGCTAAGGAGTAAAAATAGCCCGACCGGGGTGGATCGCGGGCCGCCGTCGGGCGTCTGTTCGCGGACCGGCATCATGGGCGTATGCGTGCAGTGGTGCAGAGGGTGGACGGCGCGAGCGTCGTGGTGGACGGCGAGACCGTGGGGGAGATCGAGGGCGAGGGCCTGTGCGTCCTGGTCGGCGTCACCCACGAGGACACCAAGGAGAAGGCGGCGCAGCTCGCCCGCAAGCTGTGGTCGATCCGGATGCTGAAGGACGAGAGGTCCTGCAGCGACATCGGCGCCCCGCTCCTGGTGATCAGCCAGTTCACCCTCTACGGGGACGCCCGTAAGGGCCGCCGCCCCACCTGGAACGCGGCCGCTCCCGGCGACCTCGCGGAGCCGCTGGTCGACGAGGTGGTGGCGCAGCTGCGCGCGCTGGGCGCGACGGTGGCGACGGGCCGGTTCGGCGCGCAGATGCGGGTGTCGCTGACGAACGACGGCCCGTTCACCGTGCTGCTGGAGATGTGAGCCTTCGGACGGGAGCCGCACGGGCCTCGCGGGCCGGGCGGCTCAGGGCTCGACGACCGTCTCCTGTGCGGCGGCCGTGTCGCCTGCGAGCAGCCGGGCGTCCACCGGGACGTTCCGCTTCACCAGGGCGAGGGCGACCGGGCCCAGCTCGTGGTGGCGTACGGAGGTCGTGATGAAGCCGATCTTCCGGCCGTCCGGGCCGTCGTCCGCCAGGCGCAGCTCGGTGCCCGGCACGGGCAGGTGCACCTCGCTGCCGTCCAGGTGCAGGAAGACCAGCCGGCGCGGCGGCTTGCCCAGGTTCTGCACCCGGGCGACCGTCTCCTGGCCGCGGTAGCAGCCCTTCTGCAGATGCACGGCGGAGCCGATCCAGCCCAGCTCGTGCGGGATGGTGCGGTGGTCCGTCTCGAAGCCGAGCCGCGGGCGGTGCTGCTCGACGCGCAGCGCCTCGTAGGCGAGGAGCCCGGCGGCGGGGCCCGTCTTCCGCGCGTACTCCTCCAGGTCGCCGCGGGGCAGGAACAGGTCCCTGCCGTACGGCGTCTCGCGCACCGCCACGCCCTCGGGCACCTCGGCGATGGACCCGGCGGGCAGGTGCACCACCGCGATGTCCGCGGTGCGGTCGGCGACCTCGACCCGGTAGAAGAACTTCATCGACTCCAGGTACGCAACCAGCGCCTCCTGGGTGCCGGGCTCGACGTGCGCCCAGGTCGTCTCCCCGTCGTCGACCAGGTAGAGCGCGTGCTCGATGTGGCCGTTGGCGGACAGGATCAGCGCCTCGGTGGCCTGGTGCGGCGGCAGCTCCTGGACGTGCTGGGTGAGCAGCAGGTGGAGCCAGCCGAGCCGCTCGGGGCCGGAGACGGTGACGACCCCGCGGTGGGACAGGTCGACGAAGCCGGTGCCGTCGGCGAGGGCGCGCTGCTCACGGAACAGGTCGCCGTAATGGGCGGCCACGCCTTCGTCCACGCCCTCGGCGGGGACGGCGCCGGGCAGGGTCAGCAGGGGGCTTTTCATACGCCTAGCCTACGACTCGGTAGTTGAAGTCTTCAGGGAACAGTCCTGGCACCGGCCGAAGATCGCGAAGTGCTTCATGTCGGTGTCGAACCCGAAGGTGTCCCGCAGCTTCTCCGTGAACTCGGCGGCCACCTCCACGTCCGCCTCGATCACCTTGGTGCAGTCACGGCAGACCAGGTGCAGGTGGTGGTGGCGGTCGGCGAGGTGGTAGGTCGGCGCGCCGTGCCCGAGGTGGGCGTGGCTGACCAGGCCCAGCTCCTCCAGCAGCTCCAGCGTGCGGTACACGGTGGAGATGTTGACCCCCGACGCCGTCTTCCTCACTTCCACGAGGATGTCGTCGGGGGTCGCGTGCTCCAGGGTGTCGACGGCTTCGAGCACGAGCTGGCGCTGGGGCGTCAGCCGGTACCCGCGCTGCCTGAGGTCGCTCTTCCAGTCGGTGCTCACCACACCACGAGTCTAGGGCCTGGCCCCCGGAACGCTCCGGGGCCGGACGGCCCTGCCCCGGACGCCGGCGTGCCTACTTGAAGAACGCGATGCCGTCGTCCGGCATGTCGTCGGGCAGGGCCTTGGCCCAGCGCTCGACATCCTCCGGGGTGACGACCTTCTTCAGGTGCGCCGACATGTAGGGGCGCAGCTCGACCTCGGGGGTCTGCTTCTCGCCGACCCACATCAGGTCGCTCTTGACGTAGCCGTACAGCCGCTTGCCGCCGGAGTACGGGCCGGAGGCGGCGGTGCGCGCCACGGCGTCCGTCACCAGGTCGATCTGCGGCTTCTTGTCGGCCATCTCGCCGTACCAGATCTCGACGACGCCGTCGTGGCGGACCATGGTCACCTCGACCTTGCGGTCGGCGTCGATGCGCCAGTAGCCGTGCTCCGACTCCAGCGGGCGGACCTTGTTGCCGTCGCCGTCGAGCACCCAGGTGCGCGAGGTGTACTCCAGGAAGTCCCGCCCGTCGTGGGTGAAGGTGACCTCCTGGCCGAAGTTGCACTTCTCGGCGCCGGGGAAGTCGTGCACACCCGCACCTGCCCAGTTGCCGAGCAGGAACGCGAGCGGGACGAGGTCCTTGTGCAGGTCGGACGGGATCTCGATCATGAGGGGTACTTCCTGGTTCGCGGTCAGCGCTGGCCCTGGAACAGCTTCTTCACGGTCAGTCCGGCGAAGGCGAGGACGCCGACGCAGACCAGGACCAGCAGGGCTGAGAAGAAGATCTCCACGGGGTGCTCCTTGAGCGGGGGTGCGAGGGTGTGCACAGGGCCGGCCCCCAGCTTACGCGGCCGGATACGGCACCCGTCGTGCGAGGTGCCGCACCCCCGCGCGGCTCAGCCCAGCAGCTGGCTCTGCAGCACGACCGTCTGCCGGAACGGCACCGCGTGCGCGGTCCCCTTCCGGGACTGCAGCACGACGGCGAGCACGTCGCCGGAGACGAGGTACGCCTGCCGGTCGTGCTCGGCGCCGCGCGGCTCGGCCTCGTCGTACACGGTGCGCTGCACGCCGGCGACCGTGGCAGCCTCCGGGAACGTCTCGTCGCCGACCACGTTCTCCGTCCCGGTCACCCGGTGGGCGGGGCCGCTGTACGGGAACAGCACGCCGTGGAACCGGTCGTCCGCCACGGCCGCGGTGTCGAACCGCAGCAGGTAGATCCGGGTGCGGGTGCCGTCCTCGGTGGTCCAGCCGCGCGCGGCGATGTGCCGCAGGCCCCAGTCGACGAGGCGCTGCCGGAACTCGTCCCGGTCCTCCTTCTCCGCGATCTCCTTCAGGAAGACGTCCGCAGGCAGCCACCCCTGCCCGCCGCGCAGCGCCCTGTTCTCCTTCGCGCCCTTCGGCGCGGGCAGCAGGAGGGCGCGCAGATCGGCGTGGTGGGTGCCGGCCGGGTTGGACTCGGCCTGCGGACCGGGGCTGCCGGAGGGCAGCGGCGGCTTCGTCAGCGGCGGGTAGTCCCAGCGCCCGTCGGACTCCGTCGCCAGGCCGGGCACGTCCGTGCGTTCCATGCGCGTGATCCCGTACGCCGTGCCGGCTGCGGCCACGGCGAACACGACGACGGCGGCGGACCAGCGCAGGGCGGCGCGGAGCCCTCGGCGGTCCTTGCGCAACGCGGGCGGCGCGGCCGGTTCGGCGGGGACCTCCGGCGGCTCGGCCGGCGGGTCCGCGACGGGGGTCTGCTGCTGCTCGGTCATACGGCCTTCCCCGGTTCCTCGATGCGGTCGAGCTGCTCGCGGACCAGGGCGGCGACGCTCTTGGCGTCGATCGGCGCCACGGCGCGCGCGGTAACGGTGACCAGGACGTCACCGACGTGGGCGGTGCAGAACATGGCCTCGATGTCCCGGTCGTCGTCCTTGGGCGGCAGGAAACACGCCGCGTCCTTGTGGCCCTCGATCCTCGGCCCCTTCCGCAGGACGTCCAGGGCCTCGAGGAACTCGGCCTGAGACCGTGCGAGACCGCGCACGGCGGACCGGTTGTCCATCTGCGAGAGCACGACGCTCGCCGTGTAGACGTCGTTCTGGTAGAGGCTCGCCGCCCCGCTGACGTAGCTGCGCATCGCCATGCCGGTGATGCGGCGCCGGTCGATCTCCTTCTCCAGCCGCTTGCGCTGGGAACGCGGCAGACCCTGCAGCGCCTCCTTCTGCAGTGCGGTCGCGCGGGCGCCGCTGAGCTGCGCGTCCGCGCCGAACTCGCCGATGTCGGGCCCCCGCATCCGGCCGTCCTCCCCGTACGGGAGGAGCAGCGAGGCGAGGCCCTGCGGCGCGGGCGGCTCCCCGTCCGCGGGAATGGTCCTGGGCAGCCGCCACGACGGCGCTCCGGGGTCCCGGTCGGCGTTCGCCACGGTCACGGCGGTGATGCCCGTACCGGCGGCGACGGCGCCGGTCAGCAGGACGCCCACGGCCACGAAAACGGCTCGGCGGCGCCGTGACACGGCAGGGCGGTCCGGCTGCTGCGGCCGGCCGGATTCGTCGAGGGTCTCGCTCACAACCGCTCCATCTGCCGCTCGGCCACGTCCATGATCCTCTTCTTGGGGACGGGCTCGCGCCCCGTCACCCACACGCTCATCGCGATGTCCCCGCGCCAGGCGTGCGCCTCGGCGCTGTACTCGGGTGCGAAGCCGGGTTCGATCCCGGGTTCGGTCATGACGTAGGCCCGGCCGTTACCGGTGCCGGGTATCGCCCAGCTGTCGTTCGGCCGCACCTCCGCCCAGCGCTGGGCGTCGTCGGCGGCGTCCGTGGCCGCCGTGTACTCCTCCTGACGAAACTGGGTGAGACGGATCACCACGGTGTATCCGTCGTCCTCCCAGACCGTCATGACCGACCGCCGGAACTCGTCCATGACGAGATCGCCGAACGCCTCGCCGGGCTGTGTCCAGGTCTCGGCGAGGGCGGCGATGTCCAGCCAGCGGACGCCCTCCCTCAGCCACTCCGTGTGCTTCGCACCACGCGGTTTCTTCAACAGCAGCTCACGCAGGTCGCCGTCGGTCCTCACCCGCCGGTCCTGCGAAGCGGGCAGAGGCGCCGGCCCTTCACCCCGGGCCTGTGCGAGCACCGGCTGCGACAGCGGCGGCAGCGGGGTGGGCTCACGTCCGGCCTGGACGAGATAGCCGGTGCAGGTCCCGGCGACCAGGCCCAGCACCAGGGCGGTCCCGATCAGCGCGGTGGTCCGCCCCCTGCGCCGCCGGCCGGCTTCTTCCTCGGTTCGTTCCAAGACGTCCCCCACAAAGAGTGAACGCGCGTTCGGTCCGCGCGCACAGGAGACTCACAGCCGGTGACCGGAGTTGCGGCGATCATGATTACGATTCGGTCATGGCGAAGAAGCTCGTGATCAAGGTGACCGCCGGGGCCGACGCACCCGAGCGCTGTTCTCAGGCGTTCACGGTGGCCGCCGTGGCCGCGGCCAGTGGGGTCGAGGTGTCGCTGTGGCTCACCGGGGAGTCGGCGTGGTTCGCGCTGCCGGGGCGGGCCGCCGGGTTCGAGCTGCCGCACGCCGCTCCGCTGCCGGACCTGCTGGACTCGGTGCTGGCGGCCGGGCAGGTCACGCTGTGCACGCAGTGCGCGGCGCGCCGGGACATCACGGAGAAGGACGTGATCGAGGGCGTGCGGATCGCGGGCGCGCAGGTCTTCGTGCAGGAGGCCATGGCGGACGGCGCCCAGGCCCTCGTGTACTGACGGGCCTACCGGGGCCCCTTCCTGCCGTCCAGCTCGTCCCACCACTCGTCGGACTGCGGGTCGCCGGAGGGGGCGTCCCACCAGCGGTCGTCGGGTCCGCGCCGGTTGGCGACCACCGCGGCGACCGGCGGGATCACCATGGCGACCAGGCACATCGCCACGGCGGCGGGCACCGACCAGAGGCGTACGACGCCCCAGGCCAGGACGAACAGCCCGATGCAGCCGCCCATCAGCACGAAGTAGGCGTGGCGCCTGCGCGCGTACATGTCTCCAGCGTAGGTCCGGGCATGCCGAAGGGCCGCGTCCAGAAGGACGCGGCCCTTCGTACGGGCCTGCTCAGACCGCGATCGCGACCTCGGCCAGGCCGCCCTGCTGGGCGACGACCGTGCGGTCGGCGGTGCCGCCGGGCACCAGGGCGCGGACGGTCCAGGTGCCCTCCGCCGCGTAGAAGCGGAACTGTCCGGTCGCGGAGGTGGGGACCTCCGCGGTGAACTCGCCGGTCGAGTCGAGGAGACGGACGTATCCCGTCACCGGCTCTCCGTCACGGGTCACCTGACCCTGGATGGTGGTCTCACCGGGCTTGATCGTCGAGGCGTCCGGGCCGCCGGCCTTCGCACCGCACATGTCTTACTCCTGAGAGGTCGGTCGGGGTGGGATTACTTGCCGGAGCCGAGCTCGATCGGCACGCCGACGAGGGAGCCGTACTCGGTCCAGGAGCCGTCGTAGTTCTTGACGTTCTCCACGCCGAGCAGCTCGTGCAGCACGAACCAGGTCAGCGCGGAGCGCTCACCGATGCGGCAGTAGGCGATGGTGTCCTTGGCCAGGTCGACGTCCTCGCCGGCGTAGAGCTCCTTGAGCTCCTCGTCGGACTTGAAGGTGCCGTCGTCGTTGGCGTTCTTCGACCACGGGATGTTCTTGGCGCTCGGCACGTGGCCGGGGCGCTGCGACTGCTCCTGCGGCAGGTGGGCCGGGGCGAGCAGCTTGCCGGAGAACTCGTCGGGCGACCGCACGTCGACCAGGTTCTGCGCGCCGATGGCCTTCACGACGTCGTCGCGGAAGGCGCGGATGGACGTGTCCTGCGGCTTGGCCTTGTAGTCCGTCTTCGGGCGCTCCGGCACCTCGTCGCCGGCGACCAGCTCGCGCGCGTCGAGCTCCCACTTCTTGCGGCCGCCGTCGAGGAGCTTGACGTTCTCGTGGCCGTACAGCTTGAAGTACCAGTACGCGTACGAGGCGAACCAGTTGTTGTTGCCGCCGTAGAGGACGACCGTGTGGTCGTTGGCGATGCCCTTGTCGGACAGGAGCTTCTCGAAGCCGGCCTGGTCGACGAAGTCACGGCGGACCGGGTCCTGAAGGTCCTGCGTCCAGTCGATCCGGATGGCGTTCTTGATGTGGTTCTTGTCGTAGGCGGACGTGTCCTCGTCCACCTCGACGATCGCGATGGTCGGGTCGTCCAGGTGTTCCTGGAGCCAATCGGCGTCGACCAGGACGTCGCTGCGAGCCATGCTGTTCTCCTCCGGGGCAGTTGCGGGGGGCGTGCGGGTATGAGGGTGCGCACGCGCCCAGGCCGGGGCGGCGCACGGGTTCCCTCGGCGGGAACGGAGCGGGAATGCGGACGGAAGACGCGTCCGCTCAGAAGGTGCGACAGAGCATGGCGGCGACACGGCACAGGTCCACTGCCCGCCGCTTCGTGAGATCCGCCTGTCCCCTCGGACGGAGGACGCTCGTCTGACACTGCATGGGGACGATCGTAGGGACGGACGAGGGGCCCTGTCACCGGCGTGTCGCATACTGAGACGAGATCGTCCAGCACTCGATACGACGAGCGGGAAAACCGCCCGCCCGAGCGTCCCGAGCCTCCATCGCCCGGCCGCTCCATCTGTCCAGCGGACGTCCCCGTCTCGCCCACCGGACACCCGCCTACCCGGCCAGACGTACGTCCTTCCCCGTCACCGTCACGTCCACGCCGTCCGCGGCCGCCTGGACCTTCTCCAGGCTGATCCCGCCGGGCAGTCCGTCGATCCTCTGCTCGAAGTCGGTGATCCGCCGCACCCGCGACTCGGCGATCTCCACCCCGCCCAGCACCGGCAGCGCGTCCGCCCGCACCCGCACGGTGTTCCCGTCGACGACGGTCACCGAGCTGAGCACGGACACCGGCTCGGGCAGCCTGGTGCCGAGCACGGTGGTCTCCAGTGCGACCTTGATCTTCCCGTTGCCCCCGTCGGACAGCGCCACCACCTCGGCGGTGATGCCGGGCGCCACCTGCGTGGGCTCGGCCTCGGAGGCCCTCAGCAGCTCGTCATAGGCGATGGTCGCCGTGCCGGTGGCGCTGTCGGCGACGGCGGAGCCGAAGTCGCCGGCGAACTCGACGCCGCGCAGGTCGGCCCGGAGGTCGGCGATGCGGAGGGTCCTGCCTCCCTCGCCGGCGCCGGCCTCGTAGTCCGAGATGCCGACCCGCACCTCGTCGAACGAGCCGCCGAGCACCTGGGTGAGGAAGGGGAAGCCCTGGATGTCCACGTCGGGGGTGGAGGCCAGGCCCTCCGAGGCGCGGACGCGGTCGGCGGCCTCGCCCTCGGCGAAGTGGACGGCGACACGGTCGACGATGACGAAGATGCCGCCGAGTACCACGGCGATGACGAGCAGTATTCGCAGTGCGCGCATGCGGAGTCCCCCACCTGTGGTGTGCCCGACGACCGACGGCCGCCCTCACGCGAGCGTAGTGCGGGTGCGGTGGGGGAGCCGGGGATTGTGGATCACCTGTGACAGGGACGCCTCAGGCGACACCGGGCACCGGCGGAGGGCGCCGGACCTCAGCCGAGGACCTCAGCCGAAGACGCGGCCCAGCGCGTAGACGACCGGGCCCGCGGCCGCCAAGGGCAGCGCGACTCCGGCCGTGAAGTGGACGAAGCGGGACGGGTAGTCGTAACTGGCCGCCCTGTGGCCGATCAGCGCGCAGACCGCCGCCCCGGCCCCCATCAGCGCCCCGTCCGACGCCATCCCGCCGACGGCGTACCCCGCTCCGGCCGCCGCCGCCAGCGCGACCACCACCGACACCGCCGTCGCCACCGGCAGAGCCCGCGCGACCGTCGCCGCCGCCACCGCGACCGCCCCCACGACCACCGCGTCCGCGTCCGCCGCGAGATATCCGCCCGCCGCGATCGCCAGCGCCGCCGCGACCACCGTCGCCATCAGGCCGTAGATCCGCTCGTCGGGATCCGCGTGCGAGCGCAGCTGCAGCGCCAGCGACAGCAGCACCCACACGCCCAGCGCCCCCAGGATCACCCCGGGCGACCGGTCCGCGGCCAGCATCGCCGCGTCCGCGACCAGCGCCCCCAGGAACCCGAGCGCGATGCCCTGCCGCGCCGGCCACATCCCGTTGAGCCGGAACCACCCCGCCGCGGTCACGCCCTGCAGCACCACCAGCGGCACGAGCAGCGCGTACGTGCCCAGCGCGGCGCCGCCGGCCAGCAGAAGGCCCAGCACCGCCGTCAGCAGCGCGGGCTGCATCCCGGGCTCGATGACCGGCGACCGCCCCTCGGCACGGGCCCGCTGCGCGTCGGTGACGCGCGTGTTCCCGGCGAGGGTGGCGGGGCCGTACTCCGGCTCCGGTTCCGCGCCGGCGGCAGGAGCCGGCTCCGGGACCCGCACGGGAGCCACGTCCTGGGGCGGCAGGTACGACGTCTCCTCGGCGGCCGCCACCGGCGGCTGCATCTGCGTCTCCCACGTCTGCCCCTGCCACTGCTGCGTGTGCTGCTGATCCGCGTACGGATCGTCGTACCGCTGCCCGGGCCACGCCTGCGGCTGTGACTGCGGCTGCTGGTACGGCGTGAGCGGCGGCTCCTGCGCCCCGTACCCGTAACCCCCGCCGTACGGCTGGTTCGTCATCTCACCCTCCTGCGAACGGCGGAAGCACCTCGACCGTGCCGCCGTCGGCCAGCCGTACCGTCTCATGCGCGCGCTTGCCCACGGGATCACCGTCGACGAGGTACGAACACCTCAGCAGCACGCGAGCGAGCTCGCCGGGATGCCGCTCGCGCACGGCGGCGAGCGCGTCGGCGAGCGTGCCCGCCTCGTACGGCTCCTCGGCCACCCCCGCCGCGGCCTTGGCGGCGGCCCAGTACCGCACCGTGACCTTTGCCATCTGCTGGTTCCTCGATCGGTTGACGGTGAACACGGTCAGGCTAGCCCGCCCGGGCGACCGCCCAGTCCCCGATCCGCCGCAACAGCGGTTCGGGCGCCGCGTTCTCGGCGTGCCCCATGCCGTGCTCGACCCACAGCTCCCCGTGCTCCCCGGCGGCGTCCGCCAGCATCCGGGGATGGTCGAGCGGGAAGTAGGCGTCCTGGTCCCCGTGCACGACCAGCAGCGGCGTCGGCGCGATGCGGGGCACGGCCTCGACGGGGGACAGCGGCACGGGGTCCCACCGGCGGTGGTGGATGCGGGTGCGCAGCCCGTACCGCCCGACCAGCCGTCCGGCGGGCCGGGTCACCAGCCAGTGCAGCCGCCGCATGGGCGCGGTCCCGCGGTAGAACCACCGCGCCGGCGCGCTCACCGAGACGACGGCGTCCACGCCGCCCGCGTCCAGCGCCGCGTGCCGCAGCACGACCGACCCGCCCATGGAGAACCCCACGGTGACCACCCGCGTGTGGCCGAGCTCCCGCGCCCACGCGACCGCCGCGGCCAGGTCGAGCACCTCCCGGTCGCCCACGGTGGACCGTCCGCCGGACCGCCCGTGCCCCCGGAAGGAGAAGGTGACGACGGCGCCGTACCGCGCGAACGCCTGGGCGACGCGCCGCACATGGGGGCGGTCGACGTCCCCGGTGAACCCGTGCGCGATCACGAGAACGAGCCCGCGGGAAACACCGGGTATCCCCATTCCGGAACCGTTTCCCGCACCCTCGCCCGACGGGTCGTATACAACGCCACCCGGTTCGTATACGGAGTCGATCGCCACCCCGTCCGCCGTGCGCAAGAACGTCCGCATGGGCGCGCCGTCCCGTGTCACATTCCGCGTCTCGGAATATGGACGAAGGGTGGATCGCGCCACATGACCTGCCGCATCGGTGCCCATGTCGGCTATTCTGCTGCGAAGAGGACTCGGGCAGTGAAGCCCCCGGGTCCTTTTGTGCTTTCGGAAGCGTTGTATACGAAGGCGGGAAACCGCCGGGTGTACGGGCCGTCGATCGCACGCAGCAATGCCGTAAACGTCCTCGCAGGGACCGAGGAGGAACCAGACGTTATGGGCGAGCTAACCGTGCACGAACGCAGGACGGCCGCGTTCCGGGCGGCCACCATCCGAGCAGGTGAGGCGACCCGATGAGTTCCCTCCTGCTCCTGACCAACGCCCTCCAGCCGTCGACGGAGGTGCTCCCCGCCCTCGGTCTGCTCCTGCACAACGTCCGGGTGGCGCCCGCGGAGGGCCCGGCGCTGGTGGACACCCCCGGCGCCGACGTGATCCTCGTCGACGGCCGCCGCGATCTCCCGCAGGTCCGCAGCCTGTGCCAGCTGCTGCGCTCCACCGGCCCCGGCTGCCCGCTCGTCCTGGTCGTGACCGAGGGCGGCCTCGCCGCGGTCACCGCGGACTGGGGCATCGACGACGTGCTGCTGGACACCGCGGGACCCGCGGAGGTCGAGGCGCGGCTGCGGCTGGCGATGGGCCGCCAGCAGATCGTCAACGACGACTCCCCGATGGAGATCCGCAACGGCGACCTCTCCGTGGACGAGGCGACGTACTCGGCGAAGCTGAAGGGCCGGGTCCTGGACCTGACCTTCAAGGAGTTCGAGCTGCTCAAGTACCTCGCGCAGCACCCCGGCCGGGTGTTCACCCGTGCCCAGCTGCTCCAGGAGGTCTGGGGCTACGACTACTTCGGCGGCACCCGAACGGTCGACGTGCACGTCCGCCGTCTGCGCGCCAAGCTCGGCCCGGAGCACGAGTCGCTGATCGGCACCGTGCGGAACGTCGGTTATCGATTCGTTACGCCGGAGAAGGTGGAGCGCGCGGCCGAGGAGGCGAAGGCGAAGGGCGTCCGGCAAAAGGCGGCGGAAGCGGACGAGACGGCCGCGCAGGCGGCCGACGGCGCCCGGGCGAAGGCCTGAGGGTCGCACGCATGAGCGTCGCGTTCGCGCAGACGAGCCGTTCTCCCGCTGTTCATCCCCTCCGGCACGCCCTGCCCGGAGGGGATATATCCGCGTAGACTCCGCGCGTGGCCAAGGTAACCAGGGATGACGTGGCGCGACTGGCGGGAACGTCGACCGCGGTCGTCAGCTATGTCATCAACAACGGACCCCGGCCGGTCGCCCCGGCCACGCGCGAGCGGGTGCTCGCAGCGATCAAGGAGCTGGGGTACCGGCCCGACCGCGTCGCCCAGGCGATGGCGTCCCGGCGCACGGATCTCATAGGTCTGATCGTGCCGGACGCCCGCCAGCCGTTCTTCGGCGAGATGGCGCACGCGGTGGAACAGGCCGCGTCCGAGCGCGGGAAGATGGTGCTGGTCGGGAACTCCGACTACATCGGCGAGCGCGAGGTCCACTATCTGCGCGCCTTCCTCGGCATGCGGGTCTCGGGCCTGATCCTGGTCAGCCACGCGCTGAACGACCTCGCCGCGGCGGAGATCGAGGCGTGGGACGCCCGGGTGGTGCTGCTGCACGAGCGGCCGGAGGCGATCGACGACGTCGCCGTCGTCACCGACGACCTCGGCGGCGCGCAGCTCGCCGTGCGGCATCTGCTGGAGCACGGCTACGAGTACGTCGCCTGTGTCGGCGGCACGGCGGAGACCCCCGCCGTCGGCGACCCGGTCTCCGACCACGTCGAAGGCTGGCGGCGTGCGATGGACGAGGCCGGCATACCCACCGAGGGCCGCCTCTTCGAGGCCCCGTACAACCGCTACGACGCCTACCGGGTCGCGCTGGACATCCTGTCGGGGCCCAGGCGGCCGCCCGCGATCTTCTGCTCCACCGACGACCAGGCCATCGGTGTGCTGCGCGCCGCGCGTGAGCTGCGCATCGACGTGCCGGGCGAGCTGGCGGTCACCGGGTTCGACGACATCAAGGAGGCGGCGCTCGCCGACCCGCCGCTGACCACGGTCGCCTCCGACCGCCCGGCGATGGCCCGCGCGGCGGTCGACCTGGTCCTGGACGACGGCCTCCGCGTCAACGGCTCCCGCCGGGAGCGGCTGAAGGTCTTCCCGTCCCGGCTGGTCCTGCGCCAGTCCTGCGGCTGCGCGTAGCCGCCGTTGCGCCCGGTGCGGGTCGTCCGTGGCTGAGCGCGCAGTGCCCCGCGTCCCTGAGGGGCGTGCCACCCAAGGCGCGTCCTTATATCGGGCATACACACTTCTGCCGGGCTTCTCAGCCATCCCTCAGAAAGCTCTCATCGTCGGGCGGGACGCTCAACTGCATGAGCGAGAACTCCCGCCCGAGTGGCGTCCCCGAGTACGGTCCGCACCAGGTGAACCCCGAGTGGCCGCCCCCGCCGGCCCACGCTCCGGCCGCCCCGGCGCACCGGCGGCAGCGCGGCCCCGCCAAGCTGCTCGTCGCCGTGGCGATCGTCGCCGCCGCCGTCGGCGGTACCACCGCCTACGGGGTGCAGGAGCTGACCGGCGGCACCTCCGCCGGCGTCACCGCGTCCTCCGCCGCCGGGACCGACGTGGTGCCGGCGTCCCTGAAGGGCACGGTCGCCGGGGTCGCCAAGGCGGTCAGCCCGAGCATCGTGGAGATCAAGGCGGCCTCGTCGTCCGGTTCGGCCACCGGGTCCGGTGTGATCGTCACCGAGGACGGCGAGGTCGTCACCAACAACCACGTGGTGGCCGGCGCCTCGCAGATCCAGGTGCGGACGAACGACGGCAAGAGCTACAGCGCGCGGGTCGTCGGGACCGACAGCGGCAAGGACCTGGCGCTGATCAAGCTGGAGGACGCCTCCGGTCTGAAGGCCGCCACCCTCGGCGACTCCGACGGCGTGCGGGTCGGTGACCAGGTCGTCGCGATCGGCTCGCCCGAGGGCCTCACCGGCACGGTGACCAGCGGCATCGTCTCCGCCCTCGACCGGGACGTCACGGTGTCCACGGACGAGAGCCAGGGGCAACAGCAGCAGCGCGGCGGCGGCTGGCCGTTCGAGTTCGGCGGGCAGGAGTTCAACGGCGACACCGGCGGCTCCACGACCACGTACAAGGCCATCCAGACCGACGCCTCGCTGAACCCGGGCAACTCCGGCGGCGCGCTGATCGACATGAACGGCGACATCATCGGCATCAACTCCGCGATGTACGCGCCGAGCGGCGCGGAGTCGTCCACGGCGGGCAGCGTGGGCCTCGGCTTCGCCATCCCGGTGAACACGCTCAAGGCGGATCTGCCGGACCTGCGGGCCGGTGCGGGCGGCTGACGCACGGGCCGGGAAACGTGCGAGGCTGAAGATCCGACAGCCCCTCCCCTCCCCCGCCGCGCCCCCCGCGCGGCGCGCAGACGAAGGACCCGCCAGCCGATGAGCCCCGCAGACGGCGACCGTGCCCCGCAGCGCATCCTGATCGTCGACGACGAGCCGGCGGTGCGCGAAGCACTCCGGCGCAGCCTGGCCTTCGAGGGATACGACACCGAGGAGGCCGTCGACGGCGTGGACGCCCTGGAGAAGACGGCGGCCCGCCACCCCGACCTCCTCGTCCTCGACATCCAGATGCCCCGGATGGACGGTCTGACCGCCGCCCGCCGTATCCGCGCCACCGGCGACACCACGCCGATCCTGATGCTGACGGCCCGGGACACCGTGGGCGACCGGGTGACCGGTCTGGACGCCGGGGCGGACGACTACCTGGTGAAGCCGTTCGAGCTGGACGAGCTGTTCGCCCGGATCAGGGCGCTGCTGCGGCGCAGCTCGTACGCGGCGGCGGTGGCCGCGTCCGCCGGGACCGACGACGTCCTCACCTTCGCCGACCTGACCATGAACCTGGCCACGCGGGAGGTGGCCCGCGCCGGACGCCCGGTGGAGCTGACCCGCACGGAGTTCACGCTGCTGGAGATGTTCATGGCGCACCCGCGCCAGGTGCTCACCCGCGAGCAGATCCTCAAGGCGGTCTGGGGCTTCGACTTCGAGCCGTCGTCCAACTCGCTGGACGTGTACGTCATGTACCTGCGCCGCAAGACCGAGGCGGGCGGCGAGCCGCGCCTGGTGCACACGGTGCGGGGGGTGGGGTACGTGCTGCGGCAGGGCGGCGCGGAGTGACCGGACCGGTGCGCCGATTCCGCGCCCTGCCGATCCGGGCGCGGCTGTCGCTGCTGGTCGCCGCGGCCGTGGCGTTCGCGGTGGCCGCGGTGTCGGTGACCTGCTGGTTCATCGTGCAGGGCAAGCTGTACGAGCAGGTCGACGAGGATCTGAAGAAGGCGACCGTGCTGCAGGGCCCGCAGCGGGTGGACGAGATCCGCAGCGCCCTCACCGACTGCACGGACACCCCCCGCGACAGCGGCGCGGGCGGCTTCCAGTACACGTACTCGCAGGTGGTCAAGGACGACGGCACGGTCTGCCTGTTCCCCAGCTCGGTGGGGAGCGTGAAGGTCACCGGGCCGGACCGCAGGGTGATCGAGAACGCGGGCAGCGGGTCCCGCGGCATCTTCCGCGACGGCACCGACCAGGACGGCGACGCCGTCCGGGTGCTGACCCTGCCGCTGGTCATCAACGACCCCTCCACGCTGACCAGCACCCATGCGGCCGTCATCGTGGCGGTCCCGCTGGAGGGCACCCTGTCCACCCTGAACGACCTGGCGCTGATCCTGCTGCTGGTCTCCGGCGTCGGGGTGCTCGGCTCGGCCGCCGCGGGTCTCGCCGTGGCCCGCACCGGACTGCGCCCGGTCGACCGGCTCACCGAGGCCGTGGAGCATGTGGCCCGCACCGAGGACCTGGGCGTCCGCATCCCGGTGGAGGAGGAGTCGGAGGACGAGATCGCGCGCCTGTCGCGCTCCTTCAACTCCATGACGTCCGCGCTCGCCAGCTCCCGCGACCTCCAGCAGCAGCTCATCGCGGACGCCGGGCACGAACTGCGCACGCCGCTCACCTCGCTGCGCACCAACATCGAGCTGCTGACCCGCAGCGAGGACACCGGGCGGCCCCTCCCGCCGGCCGACCGCAAGGCGCTGCTCGACTCGGTGAAGGCGCAGATGACGGAGCTGGCCGCGCTGATCGGGGATCTCCAGGAGCTGTCCCGCCCCGACCCGGATCAGCAGACGGGCCGCGTGGAGATCGTCGCCTGGCAGGACGTGGTGGAGGCGGCCCTGCGCCGGGCCCGGCTGCGCGGCCCGGAACTGACCGTCACGGCCGACCTGCGTCCCTGGTACGTGCGGGCCGAACCGGCGGCGCTGGAGCGGGCGGTGGTCAACGTGCTGGACAACGCGGTGAAGTTCAGCCCGCCGGGCGGCACGGTCGAGGTGCGGCTCGCCGACGGCGTGCTCACCGTGCGGGACCACGGCCCCGGCATCGCGGCCGACGAACTCCCGCACGTCTTCGACCGGTTCTGGCGCTCCCCCGGCGCCCGCGCCCTGCCCGGCTCCGGTCTCGGGCTGTCCATCGTGGCGCGCACGGTGCAGCAGGCGGGCGGCACGGTCGCGCTCACCCCGGCCGAGGGCGGCGGCACCACCGCCACCATCCGCCTCCCGGGCGCCCCGACCCCTCCGCCGGAGGTTCCCGGCGCCCCGTGACACGCTGGGAGGCATGGCGAATCCCCCGGACGGGCTGCCCGTCTACCGCGTACTGACCGGGCCCGACGACTCCGCCTTCTGCCGGCGGGTCAGCGAGGCGCTGGACCTGGGATACCGGCTGCACGAGGGGCCGTCCGTGACGTTCGACGGGGAACGGGTGATCGTCGCGCAGGCGGTCGTGTGGGACGTCGAGGGCTGAAACACCAAGGAGGGCCGGTGCACGGCACCGGCCCTCCTTCGTCGTGCGGGTTACTTCACGATCGTGATGCGGTCCGCCGCCGGCGGGGCCAGCGGGGAGCCGGCCGAGGAGTGGGCGGTCAGGTACTGCTCCAGGGCCGCCAGGTCGTCGTCGCCGACCAGGTCGTCGGCGCCCTGGCCGAGCGTGGTGAAGCCGTCGCCGCCGCCCGCGAGGAAGCTGTTCGTCGCGACGCGGTAGCTCGCCGACGGGTCGATCGGCTCGCCGTTCAGGCGGACGGAGTCCGTGACGACCCGGTCGGCGCCGGACTTGGTCAGGTCCAGCGTCCAGGTCAGCCCGTCGGACACCTGGAGGATCTTCGGGGCCGCCTCGTTGGAGCCGCTGACCTGCTCCTTGAGCGCCTGGATCAGCTGCGCGCCGGTGAAGGTCTGCAGGTTGACCGTGTTGGCGAAGGGCTGGACCGTGAAGGCCTCCGCGAAGGTGACCACACCGTCGCCCTCACCGCCGCTCGCCGCGTAGGTCAGGGAGGCGCGGATGCCGCCCGGGTTCATCAGGGCGAGGTCGGTCTCCGGGTCCAGCGTGCGGGCGTACGCCAGTTGCGCGTCGGCGATCAGGTCGCCCAGCGGGGACTCGGTGCCGTCCTTGACGATGTCGCCGGAGATGTAGCCGATCGGGCGGCCGCCGATCGGGGCGGCGAGGGTGTTCCACTTGTCGATCAGGCGGGTGATGTCGGGCGCCTTGCGGACGTCCCGGGACACCACGTGGTTCGCGGACTTCACGGCCGTACGGGCGATGTCGCCGGTCCAGCGGTCGTAGGTCAGCGTGGTGTCGGTGTAGAGGCGGCCGAAGGACGCGGCGGAGGTGACCGTGCGGGGGTTGCCCGCCGGGTCCGGGATGGTACAGACGTACGCGTTGTGGGTGTGGCCGGTGACCAGCGCGTCCACGTCGGGCGAGACGTTCTCGGCGATGTCCGCGATGGGGCCGGAGATGCCGTCGCCGGCGCCCGGGGCGTCGCAGTCGTAGTTGTAGCTCTGCGAGGCCGGGAAGCCGCCCTCGTGGATCAGCGCCACGATGGACTTCACGCCCTGGCGGCGCAGCTCCTCGGCGTACTTGTTGATCGTCTCGACCTCGTCCTTGAAGACGAGGCCCTTGACGCCCTCGGCGGACACGATGTTCGGGGTGCCCTCGAGGGTCACGCCGATGAAGCCGACCTTGACGTCCTTCTTCTCCCACACCCAGTACGGCTCGAGGAGCGGCTTCTCGGTCTTCTCGTCCAGGACGTTGGCCGCCAGGTACGGGAAGTCGGCGCCCTGGAACTCCTTGGCGGTGTAGCAGCCGTCCGTCGGGTGGCAGCCGCCGTTCTGCAGGCGGGACAGCTCCGCGGCGCCCTCGTCGAACTCGTGGTTGCCGACGGAGGTGACGTCCAGTTCGAGCTTGTTCAGCGCCTCGATGGTGGGCTCGTCGTGGAACAGGCCCGAGAGCAGCGGGGAGGCGCCGACCATGTCGCCGCCGGCCGCGGTGATGGAGTACGCATGGCCCTTGCGGGCCTGGCGCAGATGCGTCGCCAGGTAGGCGGCGCCGCCCGCGTCGACGGTCTTCGTCGTGCCGTCCGGCTGGAGTTCGGTGACCCGGCCGGAGGAACCGGTGGGCGGCTCCAGGTTGCCGTGCAGGTCGTTGAAGGACAGCAGCTGCACGTCCTGGTAACGGCCCGGCAGGCGGCCCTCGCCGTGCTGCTCGCCCGCGCTCGCCGACCCGGGCAGGGCCGCGGCGGCCAGCGCACCGACGGTGAGGGCACCGGCGGCGGTCGCGAAGAGACGGTTCGTACGGCGTCTGCGGCGCGGGTGCGCCGGGGATGAGGCTGGCATACGCCCCCCTGTCGGTGCGAGTGGGTACCGGCGCAGCCTAGAGTCAACGCGCGTAGCGCGACAGGGGCTTCCGGGTTACAGCCTGGTTTATCTTTCGCCGCCGCTGCCGCCGCGGTCCGTGCGCGGCACGCTGCCGCCCCCTTGTCGCGCCGTCCCCTTACCCTCGTACGCATGACCAGCGACGCGTTCTCCCGGCCCGGCCGCCCCCGTTCGCTCCAGACGTACACCGCGCTCGACCAGGCGCAGGTCGACGCGGTCCTCGCGCTGCTCGACGAGGCGGCGCGCTCCGACGGCCGGCAGGCCGTGTCCGAGCAGGGCCGGCTGCAACTGCGCGGCGGCGAGCGGGAGGGCGTCTCGCATCTGCTGCTGACCGTCGACGAAGAGCTCGTCGGGTACGCCCAGTTGGAGGACACCGACCCGGTGGAGCCGCCCGCCGCCGAGCTGGTGGTGCACCCCTCGTACCGCGGGCAGGGGCACGGGCGTGCGCTCGGCACGGCGCTGCTCGCCGCGTCGGGCAAGCGGCTGCGGGTGTGGGCGCACGGCGGGCACTCCGCCGCCCGGCACCTGGCCCAGGTGCTCGGGCTGACGCTGTTCCGCGAACTACGGCAGATGCGACGCCCGTTGGCGGACCTGGACCTGCCCGACCCGGCGCTGCCGGAGGGCGTCACCGTGCGCACCTTCGCGCCGGGCCGGGACGACGCGGCCTGGCTCGCGCTGAACGCCGCCGCGTTCGCCCACCACCCCGAACAGGGCTCCCTCACCCAGCGGGACCTCGACGACCGCAAGGCCGAGCCGTGGTTCGACCCCGCGGGCTTCTTCCTGGCGGAGCGCGACGGACGGCTGGTCGGCTTCCACTGGACCAAGGTGCACGCCGAGGAGGGCCTCGGCGAGGTGTACGTCCTCGGCGTCGCCCCCGACGCCCAGGGCGGCGGACTCGGCGGGTCGCTGACGACGATCGGCCTCAGGCACCTGGCGAACCAGGGCCTGCCCACCGCGATGCTGTACGTCGACGCCGACAACAAGGCGGCGGTGTCCGTCTACGAGCGGCTGGGCTTCGTCACCCATGAGACGGACCTGATGTACCGGACGGAGACCTGAGCGGGTGGGAACTCGTCCTCAAACGCCGGACGGGCTGGAATCGCCGGACCGTCAGGTCGTTCAGTTCCGCGTCTCCCGGGAGGTGGCACCAGCTCTTCGAAGCGTCCGCCTGCGGGCCGGTTCCGTGCAGCACACCGCGGCCGCCAGGAGCGCCGCGCACAGCAGCAGCCGCCAGTGTCCGTGGCCGTCCGCCCAGCGCGGGTCGCCGGGCACGGTGAACAGCGCCCAGTCGGCGGGGGTCAGCAACGGCGCCAGGACGCCCGTCACGAGCAGGGACGCGGCAACGCCCTGACCCGGCCGGTCGGCGCCCAGGCGGCGCACCGCGAAGGCCGCGCCGGCCAGGGCGAGCGCGAGGGCCGTCGCCGCCTCCACGGTGACGTCCCCGGCCGGGGGGCGCGCCTCCTCCGGGACCAGCAGCACGGCCGCCGTCCACCACGCGGCGGCGGGCGGAAGCACGAGCGCGCACCGCAGCGCGTGCCGCAGGACGCGGCGCACGGGCACGGCGGCGGTGGTCTGCCGGGCCGGGTCGTCCAGCAGGAACGCGGCGCCCAGCGCGCAGCACAGGGCGGCGGCCCGCAGGGCGTTCACCCCGGCCCACGGGGTGACCTCGCCGCCGGACAGCCGGGGCACCGCGGCCGCCAGCAGCCCGAGCGCCCCGCCCGCGGCCAGCGCCCGCCAGGGCACGGTGCGGGCGACGGGGCGGACCAGCGTGAGAAGGGCGCCCCGCCGGGCCTCGCGCACCGGGGTGTCCCCGGCCGCCCGGATTCCGGTCACCGGCACTCGTTCTCCCCCTCCGGCTTCTCCAGGCCCAGCACCTGCGCCACGCGGTCCGTCGTCACCTTCGGGGCGGTCAGCTCGGCCCAGCCGGCCTTGACCTTCGCGGCGGCCCTGTCGCGGGGCAGCTCCAGCAGTTCGCGCAGCAGTTCCGTCTGAGCGGAGGTCATCCGCAAGGGCTCCGTCCGCGAGACGACGATCGCCGAGCCGGTGTCGCTGTCGTCGATCCGCACCCGGCGCAGGTCCGCGACCGGGTCGGGCCGGCCGGCGAGGGCCAGCCACATCACGGTGACCGTCCGGCCGTCGCACAGCTCGCCCGCCGTGGCCTCGGACCCGGTGACCAGCACACCGGCCACCGCCACCGCGAACTCGGGCACCCGGTTGCCGCCCCAGGCCGTCCCGACGGTCACCTCGCCGGGGCGGGTGAGCGGGGCCAGCGTCGCGTCGGCCTCCAGGCCGTAGCGCGCCTCGACCCGCTGCCGTACGACCAGCGGGCGGTGCCGCGCGTCGCCCCCGGCCAGGGCGCGCACGTCGTCGACGGCCGCCGCCCAGGCGCCGGTGCGCGGCTCCCACTCGGGGAAAGCGCAGTACGTCGTGGCGTCCCGTTCGACGCAGGTGTGGAGCTTCTCGGGAGTGACCGAGGCTTGTACGCGCGCCTCGGTGACGGTCTCCGGCACGCCCCGGGACTGGCCCACCGCGCCGACCAGGGTGAGCGCCACGGCCCCGGCGGCCGCGGCCCGCGCGGTGCGCAGCCGGGCGCCGCCGGACAGCAGCACCGCCGCCGCCATCAGGGTCAGCGCGAACCCGCCCAGGTACAGGGCGTGCCACGCGGCGGGGCGGCCGATCAGGTCGGAGGGCAGGGTGACGACGCTGTACTCGCCGACGGACGGCATCAGCCACCGCGTCCAGCCGTCGGGGGTGAAGCCGGTGAGGAACGTGGCGAGGAAGAGCAGCAGGACGATCAGCAGCGGCGCCGCGAAGGGCGCGGTGACCAGCAGGGCCAGCAGCACCCCGAACCCGCCCAGGAGCAGCACGGACAGCGGGCCCACGAGGAGTTCGGCCGGCGAGCCGTGCCCGACCGCGCCCGGCTTGAGCGCCTCCCAGGCGAACTGCCCGCCCACGCACACCGCGGTCACCAGGGCCGCCGCCCCGACGGACAGCAGGTGCGCGACCGTGCGCCCCCACCGCGGGAGCACCAGCACGGCGAGGTGCCGTTCGGTGTCGTGGCGCCGGGAGCGCAGTACGGCCTGGTTGACGCTCAGCAGCACCGCCAGGCCGACCAGCAGCGGCCCGTCCTGGGTGGCGCGGTCGGCGTCCTGCAGCGCGGGGAAGCCGTCGAAGGAGACACGGGTGCGCCACACGGTCCACGCGACGTACACCGTGAAGGCCACGAGCACCGGCACCCGGGTGAGGAGCTTGCGCGTCTCGAAGCGGGCGAGGGCGGACACGGCCGCCCAGGAGGCGCCGGGCGGGGACGTCACGGGGGCCGGGGCCGGCGCCGTGGTGGTGGCCGTGGTCATGCGGTCACCTCCGCGGCCGCGCCGTCCAGGGTGAGCAGGTAGCCGTCCTCGAGGGTGGGTTCGAGGAGGTCGGCGCCGGGGGGCGGGTCCCCCACGTTGCGGAAGGTGCCGAGTCCGGTGCGCCAGCCGGCCAGGGCGCCGGGGTCGCGGCCCTCGCTGCTCCACACGCGTCCCGCGGCCCGTGCGGTCAGCTCGGCGGGGGTGCCGTCGAAGCGGACGGTGCCGCCCGCGAGAACGACGACCCGGTGGCAGAGCATCGCCACGTCCTCGGTCTGGTGGGTGGACAGCAGCACGGTCCGGCCCTCGCCGGCGGTCGCGATCAACTCGCGGAACCGCATGCGCTGTTCAGGGTCGAGGCCGACGGTGGGCTCGTCGAGGACGAGGAACGCCGGGTCGCCGGCCAGCGCCGCCGCCAGCGCCACCCGCTGCCGCATGCCGCCGGACAGCTTGCGGATCCGCTTGCCGCGCACGTCGCCCAGGCCGACCTCGTCGAGCACCCGCCGCACCTCGCGGTGGCGGGCGGCGCGGTCGGTCAGCTCCTTGAGGATCGCCACGTAGTCGACGAACTCGAAGGCGGTGAAGTCCGGGTGGAAGCCGGGTGTCTGGGGCAGATAGCCGAGCCGGCGGCGCACCTCCTGCCGGCCGCGCGCGGTGCCGGGGTCGTGGCCGAGCACGGTGAACGCGCCCCGGTCGGCCGGCACGGCGGTGGCGAGGACCCGCAGCAGCGTGGTCTTGCCCGCGCCGTTGGGGCCGAGCAGCCCGGTGACGCCCGGGGACAGCCGCAGCGACACGTCGTCCAGGGCGCGGGTCGCGCCGTAGCGGAGGCTCAGCCCGGAGGCCGAGACGGTGGGGGACATGGGGAACTCCCGTGGCAGGTTGCGGGGGCCGGGGCGGTGGTGCGCCCCGGCCGGGGGGAAGCCGGGCGCGGTCAGACCGCGGGGTCCCGGCACAGGTCGAAGCGGTCCCGGTGCAGGACCAGCAGTCCGGCGGCGAGCACGGCGACGGCCGCCGACACGCCCTGTCCGGCCGCGGTGAACGGGGCGAGCGTCTCCGGTCCGCCGGAGCCGACCGCGTCCGCCGTGACCAGCAGCGCGACCCAGCCGCCTGCGGTCAGCGCGGGCGCGAGGACGGGCCCGAGCCGGGCCGACAGCGCGAGCGCCGTGGCGGTGAGGGCGAGCGCGGGCAGCAGCCAGCCCAGGGCGAGCAGCCCGTACCCGGGCAGGGCGAGCGTGGCCAGGCCGTTCAGGCCGAGCCCGGCGGTCAGCACGGCGACCGTGCGGATCATCAGCAGCCGGAACCCGTGCATCGGCGCGACCACGGCCATCTCGTACGTCGGGTCCATCCGCGGCCCGTACGACAGCGCCACCCCGGCGAGCGGCAGCAGCGGGGCGAGGGCGAGGAAGAGGGTGGGCCGGCCGCCCTCGGTGTGGCCGACGGTGACGGCCACGGTGAGCAGCAGCACCGCCGTCACCGCGCCCAGCCAGGAGCGGCGCAGCGCGGGGGTGGCCGCGAGCAGCCGGGCCGTGTGGTCGCGGACGCCGATCCGGAGCAGCAGCGACTCCAGCAGCCCGGGCCGGGGCGCGTCGAGCTCGGCGTCCAGCCGCTCCCAGCCGGCGTCCAGGGCGACGGGGTCGCCGAGGCCCGCCAGGACGGAACGGCAGTGCGCGCACGCCGTCAGATGGGTGTCCGCCGACCACAGCGCGGGCGCCTCGAGACCGCCCCGCGCGTAGGCCCGCAGGTCCTCCTCCGGCACATGCCAGCGCCTGTCCTCGTACGTCATGCCAGCGCCTCCCGGAGTTGCCTGCGGGCGCGCATGGCCCGCGTCTTGACCGTGCCCGGCGGGATGCCGAGCAGGACCGCGGCCTCACGGGTGGTCAGCCCGTCGACCACGGTCGCCTGGAGCACCGCGCGCAGTTCCGGCGACAGCCGCACCAGGGCGCCGGCGAGGTCCCCGTGCTCGACCCCCGCGAGCACGCGCTCCTCCGCCGACACCTCGTCCCGGTGGCGCAGCCGCGCCAGCGCCTGCCGCAGCCGCCCCCGCGCCCCGGCCCCGCGCAGCGCGTCGACCAGCCGGCGTGAGGCGATCCGCCACAGCCAGCCGGCGGCGTCCGCGCCCGCCGCGTCCTCACGCCAGCGGGCCGTGCCGCGCCACACCGCGAGGAAGGTCTCCTGCACGACGTCGTCGACGAGGGCCGCGTCGGCGCACCGGGTGCGCATGCGCGCGGTCAGCCACGGCGCGTACCGCCGGTACAGCTCCTCGAAGGCGCGCCGGTCGCCGTCGGCCGTGACGGCGCGCAGCAGCTCGCCGTCGCTTCTCATCTCGCTCACGTCTCCTCATCGGACGGGCGGTGCCGATCGGTTCACGGATCCGCGGCCGGATTCCCGGGTTTGACTTTCGCACCCCCCTTGCACCACCCTTTCACTACTCAATTAGTGAAAGGGTGGTGGCCGAGTGGTCGACTACCGCATCGACCGGCGCAGCGGCGTGGCCACCTACGTCCAGATCGTCCAGCAGACCAAGCAGGCGATCCGCCTGGGCCTGCTGGCCCCCGGCGACAAGCTGCCCACGGCCCGCGAGGTCGTGGAGGCCACCGCCGTCAACCCGAACACGGTGCTCAAGGCGTACCGGGAGCTGGAGCGCGAAGGCCTGGTCGAGGCCCGGCGCGGCCTCGGCACCTTCGTGCGCCGCACCCTCGGCGCGGCCCCCGCCGACTCCCCGCTGCGCGCGGAGCTGGAGGACTGGGCCGCCCGGGCGCGGGAGTCCGGCCTGGAGCGGGAGGACGTCGCCGCGCTGTTCACCGCCGTACTCGAGACGCACTACCCGGAGCAGGCCGCGCACCCCGCGCCTGCGCACACCCCACAGGGAGACCCGTCATGACCGTCCCGGCCCTCGAGGCGGACGCGCTCGGCAAACGCTTCGGCCGGCGCTCCTGGGCGCTGCGCGACTGTTCCTTCCGGCTGCCCGCCGGACGCGTGTGCGCCGTCGTCGGCCCCAACGGCGCCGGCAAGTCCACCCTGCTCGCGCTCGCCGCCGGACTGCTCGCGCCCACCGAGGGCACGGTCCGCGTACTCGGCGCGGCCCCGGCCGCCGTCCGCCCCCGGGTGGGCTTCGTCGACCAGGACAAGCCGCTGTACCAGCAGCTCACGGTCGCCGAGACGCTGCGCATGGGCGCCGACCTCAACCCCGGCCACTGGGACGCGGACACCGCGCGCCGGGTCGTGGCCGGCGGCGACCTGGACCCGGACCGGCGGATCCGCGCCCTCTCCGGCGGCCAGCGCACCCGCGTCGCGCTCGCCCTCGCCCTGGGCAAGCGGCCCGAACTGCTGCTCCTGGACGAGCCGATGGCCGACCTCGACCCGCTGGCCCGGCACGAGCTGATGGGCCTGCTGATGGGCGAGGCCGCCGCCCACGGCACCACCATCGTGATGTCCTCGCACGTCGTCGCCGAGCTGGAGGACTCCTGCGACCACCTGCTCCTGGTCGGCGGCGGCCGGATCCGGCTCTCCGGCGAGATCGACGACCTGCTGGCCGCCCACACCCGGGTGACCGCCCCCGCCACGGCGGACCTCGCCCCGCACGACGTCGTCGAGTCCCGCACCACCGGCCGCCAGCTCGGCGCGCTGATCCGCCCGGCCGGCCCGCTGCCCGCCGACTGGCGCACCGGGGCGCCGTCCCTGGAGGACCTCGTCCTCTCCTACCTGCGCAACCCCACGGCCCCCGCCCTGGCACCCGCGCCCGAGACCACGGAGGCCGCCGCATGACCGCCGCCCTCACCACCCCGGCCGCCCCCGCCGCCGCCCGCGTCCCCCGCCAGTGGCGCTGGCTGGCCCGGCTGCACCGCCCGGCCCTGATCTGCGGCGGCACGCTGGTCCTGCTGACCGCGGCGGCGCTGGTGTGGCTCGGCGGGCCGCTCACGGATGCGTCGGCGGCGGCGTGGAAGGCGTACAACGCCTGTGCGTGGGACAAGGTGTGCCGCTACGACCAGGACGCGATCCTCCTCTACAAGGAGGTCTACACCTGGACGACGGCCGCCGTGCTGGCCGTGCCGTTCCTGGTCGCCGCCTGGGCCGGCGGCGCGCTGATCGGCCGCGAGACGGAGTCCGGCACGACCCGCCTGGCCTGGACCCAGGGCGTCTCCCCGACCCGCTGGCTGGCCTCCCGGCTGGCCCTTCCGGCCCTGCTCGCCGTCGCCGGGAGCGGACTGCTGTCCGGGCTGCACCGCTGGGCGTGGACCGCGGCCGACGGACGGGTCGACACCGCCAAGTCCTGGCACAGTTCCGCCACCTTCCTCGCGGGCGGCACCGTCCCCGTGGGCCTGGCGCTGGCCGGTCTGGCGGCGGGCGTCCTGGCCGGGCTGCTGCTCCGCCGCGCGATGGCCGCGCTGGCCACCGCCGCCGTCGCCGTCGGGGTCCTGTGGGCGGGCGTCCACGCGGCCCTGCCGTACCTGTGGCCCTCCGTGACCCGGGTCAGCAGCCTGCGGGAAGGACCGCTGGGGAGCGGCATGCACGTCGGTGAGGGCGTGCTGACCGCGGGCGGGGGCCGGGCCACGGCCCCGTGCTTCACCGGCCGCCTCCCCGACTGCCGTGAGGACCTCGCCGACCTGGGCGCGACCGCCTTCTACCGCGACGTGCACCCCGCAGCGCACTACTGGCCGCTCCAGCTGGTCGCCACGGGCATCCTGCTCGCCGTCGCCGCCCTGCTGGCGTACGCGGCCTTCCGCGTGGTGCGCGGCACGACCGGGACGGCGCGCGGCTGACGCGTACGGGGCCGAGGGGGGGCGTGCCCGTCGAGGGCACGCCCCCCTTGCCGTGTCCCCGGCCGGAACACCCCGCGGGCCACCACCCGCTGTCCCGGACGTCATGTCGCCGTAACCACGGATTCAGACAGCCTTGCGACGCTCGGTGAATGCATCCCGCCGCGGCAGAGCCCTCACCCCGCAGGGTGAACGGGAGGTACGGGAGCGCCTCAGGGCCACCATCGCTCCCACCCGCGCATTCCGACGCGCCCGTGGCGCCCTCGGCGCGGAACAATGGGGTCATGAGCCAGCCCAACACCCCGGCACAGGTCCAGCACTCGCAGCCCTCCGTGGGCTCCATCGCCGCGCACCGGCCGCACACCGTGGCCGGAACGGTGTCCGATCTGGAACCCGACATCGACGCCGACCTGGACGGCTACGAGGAGGCGCTCACCGACGGCGCCACCCCGCTGCCGCAGGGCCGTTTCCTCGACCGCGAGCGCAGTTGGCTGGCGTTCAACGAGCGGGTGCTCGAACTGGCCGAGGATCCCGAGACCCCGCTGCTGGAGCGGGCGAACTTCCTCGCGATCTTCGCCAGCAACCTGGACGAGTTCTTCATGGTCCGGGTGGCCGGCCTCAAGCGGCGCATAGCCACCGGCGTGGCCACCCGCTCCGCCTCCGGCCTCCAGCCGCGCGAGGTGCTGGAGATGATCTGGGCCCGCTCCCGCGAGCTGATGGCCCGGCACGCCGCCTGCTACCACGAGGACGTCGCCCCCGCCCTCGCGGAGGAGGGTATCCACCTGGTCCGCTGGAACGAGCTCACGGAGAAGGAGCAGGCCCGCCTCTTCACCCTGTTCCGGCACCAGATCTTCCCGGTGCTGACCCCGCTCGCGGTGGACCCGGCGCACCCCTTCCCGTACATCTCGGGGCTGTCGCTCAACCTGGCCGTCGTGGTGCGCAACCCGGTGACCGGGCACAAGCACTTCGCCCGGGTGAAGGTGCCGCCGCTGCTGTCCCGTTTCCTGGAGTGCTCGCCCGGCCGCTACGTCCCCGTCGAGGACGTCATCGCCGCGCACCTGGAGGAGCTGTTCCCGGGCATGGAGGTGCTGGAGCACCACGCCTTCCGGCTCACCCGCAACGAGGACCTGGAGGTCGAGGAGGACGACGCGGAGAACCTCCTCCAGGCCCTGGAGAAGGAGCTGATGCGGCGCCGCTTCGGGCCGCCGGTGCGGCTGGAGGTGGAGGAGTCCGTCGACCGCGAGGTGCTGGACCTCCTCGTGCGCGAGCTGAAGATCTCCGAGGCCGAGGTGTACCCGCTGCCCGGCCCGCTCGACCTGACCGGCCTGTTCCGCATCCACGGCCTGGACCGGCCCGAGCTGAAGTACCCGAAGTTCGTCGCCGGCACCCACCGCGACCTCGCCGAGGTGGAGTCCGCCTCGGCGCCCGACATCTTCGCCGCCCTGCGCAGCAGGGACGTGCTGCTGCACCACCCCTACGACTCCTTCTCGACCTCCGTGCAGGCGTTCCTGGAGCAGGCGGCGGCCGACCCGGACGTGCTGGCCATCAAGCAGACGCTGTACCGGACCTCCGGCGACTCCCCGATAGTCGACGCGCTCATCGACGCCGCCGAGTCCGGCAAGCAGGTGCTGGTGCTGGTGGAGATCAAGGCCCGCTTCGACGAGCACGCCAACATCAAGTGGGCGCGCAAGCTGGAGGAGGCCGGCTGCCACGTCGTCTACGGCCTGGTCGGCCTGAAGACGCACTGCAAGCTGTCGCTGGTGGTCCGCCAGGAGGGCGAGACGCTCCGGCGGTACAGCCACGTCGGCACCGGCAACTACCACCCGAAGACGGCACGGCTGTACGAGGACCTCGGGCTGCTCACCGCGGACCCGCAGGTCGGCGCGGACCTCTCCGACCTGTTCAACCGCCTCTCCGGCTACTCGCGGCGCGAGACCTACCGCCGGCTGCTGGTCGCCCCCAAGTCGCTGCGCGACGGCCTGATCTCACGGATCGACAAGGAGGCGCAGCACCACCGCGCCGGGCGGCCCGCGTACGTCCGCATCAAGGTCAACTCGATGGTCGACGAGGCCGTCATCGACGCCTGCTACCGGGCGTCCCAGGCCGGTGTGCCGGTCGACATCTGGGTGCGCGGCATCTGCGCGATCCGGCCCGGTGTGCCGGGGCTGTCGGAGAACGTGCGGGTGCGGTCCGTCCTCGGCCGCTTCCTCGAGCACTCGCGGGTGTTCGCCTTCGGCAACGGCGGCGAGCCCGAGGTGTGGATCGGCAGCGCCGACATGATGCACCGCAACCTCGACCGGCGGATCGAGGCGCTGGTGCGGGTCACCGACCCGGCGCACCGGGCCGCCCTCAACCGGCTGCTGGAGACGGGGATGTCCGACACCACGGCGTCCTGGCACCTCGGCGAGGACGGCGAGTGGACCCGGCACTCCACGGACGCGGACGGCCAGCCCCTGCGCAACATCCAGGAGATGCTCATTGACGCCCGGAGGCGCCGGCGTGGTACCGCAGCACCCTGATCCGGCGGACGTCCTGGCCCGCCATCTGCGGGCGAGGGCGACCGAATTCCTCCGCGCGCTGCGCCTCCACCGGGGCGCGGCGGCGCCGGAGGACTCCGCGGAGGCGGCCCGCGCACTGAGGCGCGCGGCCCGCCGCATCAGCGCCGCCCTCTACACCTTCCAGCCGGTGCTGGACCCCGCCTGGTCCCAGACCCTCGGTCCGGAACTCGCCTGGGTCTCGGGCACCCTCTCCCAGGAGGACGCCTGCGCCACCCGCCTCACCCGCCTCCTGGAAGCCCTCCACCGCCTCTCGGGGCCGGCCGCCCCGACGGCACCCCCGGCCGGCGCCCGGTCCGCGCCCCGCACCCCTGGAGCCCCCGCGCCCGCCGACGGCGCCCCGCCGGACGCGCCCCGTCCCGCCACCCCCGTGCCCGGCGCCCCGGCCCCCGCCCGCGCCTCCCGCGCGACCGGCGCGCCCCCCGCCACCGCCCGCCGCACCCCCACCGCGACGGTGACCGCCACCGTCCCGGCCCCCGGCGACCGCCGCGCGGAGGACGAGCCCGGTGCCGTCGCCGGTCGCCTGCGCGCGGAGGACGTCGCGCGTACCCCCGGCCAGGGCCCGCGTCCCGAAGGCCGCTCCGGCGCCGGCGGCGGCCGAGCCCCCCTCGCCGTGGGCGCCGCCAAGGCCGGCGCGCTGCTCGAGCGGCAGCTCACGCTGGCGCGGACGCGGGCGCATTCGGCCGCGTTGCAGGCGCTCGGGTCCGCGCGGTTCCATGCCGTCGCCGACCAGGTGGCCGTGCTGGCCAGCGAGGTCCCGCTGGCGAAGGCCGCCGGCGGTGTCGACCTGCGTCCGCCGGCCGACACCGCACGCGAGCGGCTCGTGGCCGCCGTCGCCGCGTTGCCGCTGGTCACCGCGGGGAGCCCGTACAACGCCGAGGCGCTGATGCACGGCCTGTCGCCCGACCCCGCCCCGCACCCGCAGGACGCCCCCTGGCACCAGGTACGGCTCCTGCTCCGACTGCACCGGTACGCCCAGGAGGTGCTGGACCCCGCCGCGGGCGACGACCCCGGGCTGCGCGCGGCCGGCGAGGCGCTCGACCGGCACCGGGACGCCGCCGAGGCCGCGGCCGCCGCGGCGCAGGCGGCCCGCACACCGAGGATCGCGCCGGCCACGGCGTACGCGCTGGGCGTGCTCCACGCCGGCCAGCGGCATGAGGTGGAGGCGGCGCGGTACGCGTTCCAGCGTGCCTGGCAGAAGCCGCCCGCCGGCACCCCGTAGATCGGACCAGGGAGGCACCCGGTGTCCACCACCCGACCCGCCAGGAACGGCGCCCTCACCGTCGAGGCGGCCGGCTGCGTCCTGTGGCGCCGCTCGCCCGTCACCGGCGAGCTGGAGCTGTGCCTGGTCCACCGGCCCAAGTACGACGACTGGTCCTGGCCGAAGGGCAAGCTGAAGCGAGGCGAAGACGCGCTCGCGGGCGCCCTGCGCGAGGTCGCCGAGGAGACCGGGCACACCGCCGTGCCGGCCGCCGAGCTGCCCAGCACCCGCTACCTCGCGCACGGCCGCCCCAAGCGGGTCCGTTACTGGGCGGCCGAGGCGGTCTCCGGCTCCTTCACCCCCGGCGACGAGGTCGACCGGATCCTCTGGCTCCCCCCGGACGCGGCCCGCCGCCACCTCACCTCGCCGATGGACGCCGGACTGGTGGACGCCCTCCTCGCCACCCTCCGCCCGGCCCGCTGACAGCGCCGCGCCGCCGCCTCACCGCACCGTCCTCAGGGGTTCACCCCTCGTTCATGTACGCCCATCGGCAGCTTCACCTCTTCTGCCTAATTTCGGCCTTACGCGGTGCGGATCGCCCGTACACGAGCCCTTACAGGACGAGGCGACCCGCCTCACCACACTTCGCACGCCGCCGAATTCAGGACGGCGGCCACTGGAAGGAACACAAGTGAAGCTTCAGCGCATGAACCGGCGGGCCCTCGCTCTCGGTGCTCTCGCCGTCACCGGCGCCCTGGCCCTCACGGCGTGCGGCTCCGACGAAACCGGCGGCGGCGACGGCGGCGACGCCTCCGCGACCGCGCAGGCCGGCAACATCGACTGCGGCGACGCCAAGGGCCAGCTCCAGGCGTCCGGCTCCTCCGCCCAGAAAAACGCCATCGACGCCTGGGTGAAGCAGTACACCGCGGCCTGCAAGGACGTGCAGATCAACTACAACCCGACCGGTTCGGGCGCCGGCATCACCGCGTTCACGCAGGGCCAGACGGCGTTCGCCGGCTCGGACTCCGCGCTGAAGCCCGACGAGGTCGAGGCGTCGAAGAAGGTCTGCACCGACGGCCAGGGCATCGACCTGCCCATGGTCGGCGGCCCGATCGCGGTCGGCTTCAACGTCCCCGGCGTGGACACCCTCGCCCTGGACGCCCCGACCCTCGCGAAGATCTTCGACAACAAGATCACCAAGTGGAACGACCCGGCGATCGCCAAGCTCAACTCCGGCGCCGACCTCCCCGACCTGAAGATCCAGGCCTTCCACCGCTCCGACGAGTCCGGCACCACGGACAACTTCACCAAGTACCTGAAGGCCGCCGCGCCCAAGGACTGGAAGTACGAGCCGGGCAAGTCCTGGGAGGCCGAGGGCGGCCAGTCCGCACAGGGCTCCTCCGGCGTCGCCCAGCAGGTGAAGCAGACCAACGGCGCCATCTCGTACTTCGAGCTGTCCTACGCCGCGGACGGCATCAAGACCGTCGACATCAAGACCGAGGCCACCGAGCCGGTGAAGGCGACCATCGAGAACGCCACCGCCGCCATCGGCGCCGCCAAGGTGGTCGGCACCGGCAAGGACCTCGCGCTGGAGCTCGACTACACCCCGTCCGCCGAGGGCGCCTACCCGATCGTCCTGGTCACGTACGAGATCGTCTGCGACAAGGGCAACAAGGCCGACACCCTGCCCGCCACCAAGTCCTTCCTGGGCTACATGGCCTCCGAGGAGGGTCAGGCCAGCCTGGCCGACGCCGGCTACGCCCCGATGCCGCAGGAGATCATCACCAAGGTCCGCGAGACCGTCGCCGGCCTCAGCTGACCCGAGTGTGCGGCCCGCGCCCGGTCCCGGGCCGGGCCGCACCGTCCGGTGCACCGCCAACAGGAGCTCTCGGCCCCTGCGGCTCCGACGGAGCCGCCCGGCCCGGCGGCTCCGCAGACCGGAGAACCCGATGGACACCACCACGCAGAAACCCCTCGCACCGCCGGCGCCCGGCCCGGCCGCGCCCGTGGACAGCAGCGCCGCGCGCGGCGTCACCCGCCCCGGCGACCGGATCTTCCTCGGGCTCTCCCGCGGATCCGGCATCCTCGTCCTGGTCCTGATGGCCGCCATCGCGGCCTTCCTCACCTACCGCGCGACGCTCGCGATCTCCAAGGACGAGGCCAACTTCTTCACCAGCTTCGAGTGGAACCCCAGCGGCTCCCCGCCGGAGTTCGGCATCGCGGTCCTGGCCTTCGGCACCGTCGTGTCGTCGGTCATCGCCATGGCCATCGCCGTACCGGTGGCCGTCGCGATCGCCCTGTTCATCACGCACTACGCCCCGCGCCGCCTCGGCGGCCCCATCGGCTACGTGATCGACCTGCTCGCCGCCGTCCCGTCCATCGTCTACGGCCTGTGGGGCGCCCTCGTCCTGGTGCCGCACCTGGACGGCCTCTACGGCTGGCTCGACGACTACCTCGGCTGGACCGGCATCCTCGAGTGGAACGACGGCGCCCCGCGCTCGCTGTTCACCGTCGGCATCCTGCTGGCGGTGATGATCCTGCCGATCATCACCAACGTCAGCCGCGAGGTCTTCCGCCAGGTCCCGCAGATGCACGAGGAGGCCGCCCTGGCCCTCGGCGCCACCCGCTGGGAGGTCATCCGCATGTCGGTGCTGCCGTTCGGCCGCTCCGGCGTGATCTCCGCGTCGATGCTGGGCCTCGGCCGCGCCCTCGGCGAGACCATGGCCGTCGCCATGGTCCTGTCCCCGAGCTTCACGATCAACGCCAGCCTGCTCGACCCGGGCGGCGGCACCTTCGCCCAGAACATCGCCAGCAAGTTCAACGAGGCCACCGAGATGGGCCGGGACGCGCTGATCGCCTCCGGTCTCGTGCTGTTCGTCATCACGCTGCTGGTCAACGGCGCGGCCCGGCTGATCATCGCCCGCCGCAAGGAGTACTCGGGGGCCAACGCATGAGCCACGCACTCAACGACACCCGCCCGTCCGGCTCGCTGCGCGGGGCGACCCTGCCGAAGTGGTTCCCCTGGGCCGTCGCCTGCGCCTCCGCCGCGCTCGGGTACGGCGTCAGCGCCGCGGCCGGGCTGCACAGCGACATCCAGTGGGCGCTGATCGCGGCGCTGCTGTTCGTCGGCGGCTCGTTCGCCGTGTCCGCCAAGGTCGAGGGGCGCCGCCAGGCCCGGGACCGCACCGCGACCAGCCTGGTGTGGGTGGCGTTCCTGCTGGCGGTCATCCCGCTCGCGTCGCTGACCTGGGAGACGGTCAAGCGGGGCATCGAGGTCCTGGACGGCTACTTCCTCACCCACTCCATGGGCGTGGTCGCCGACACCGAGCCCGGCGGCGGCATCTACCACGCCCTGCTGGGCACGCTGGAGCAGGTCGGCCTCGCCACCGCGATCTCCGTGCCGGTCGGCGTGCTCACCGCGATCTACCTGGTCGAGTACGGCCGGGGCCGGCTGGCGAAGGCCGTGACCTTCTTCGTCGACGTCATGACGGGCATCCCGTCCATCGTCGCGGGCCTGTTCGTCCTCAGCCTGTGGATCCTGATCCTCGGCATGGGCTACTCGGGCTTCGCCGGCGCGATGGCGCTGTCCATCCTGATGATCCCGGTGGTGGTGCGCTCCACGGAGGAGATGCTCAAGCTCGTCCCCAACGAGCTGCGCGAGGCGTCCCTCGCCCTCGGCGTCCCCAAGTGGCGCACCATCCTCAAGGTGGTCCTGCCGACCTCCGTCGGCGGCATCACCACCGGCGTGATGCTCGCGATCGCCCGCATCACCGGCGAGACGGCCCCCGTGCTGCTCCTGGTATGGGGCACGAACTTCATCAACGCCAACCCGTTCCAGGACCCGCAGGCCTCCCTGCCGATGTACATCTACCTGCAGTACACCAACGGCTCCGAGGCGGCGTACGACCGTGCCTGGGCGGCGGCCCTGACGCTCATCGCGTTCATCATGATCCTCAACCTGGTGGCCCGCGGCATAGCCCGCTGGAAGGCCCCGAAGACCGGTCGCTGACCGGCTCCCCCACACAGTCGTCAGCGACCCGAAAGAAGCAGTGATACCCATGGCCAAGCGCATCGACGTCAGCGGCCTCAACGCCTACTACGGATCCTTCCTGGCCATCGAGGACATCTCGATGACCATCGAGCCCCGCTCCGTGACGGCCTTCATCGGCCCCTCCGGCTGCGGCAAGTCGACCTTTCTGCGCACCCTCAACCGCATGCACGAGGTGACCCCGGGCGGCCGCGTCGACGGCAAGGTCATGCTCGACGACGAGAACCTGTACGGCGCGGGCATCGACCCGGTGGCCGTGCGGCGCGAGGTCGGCATGGTCTTCCAGCGTCCCAACCCGTTCCCCACCATGTCGGTCTACGACAACGTGGCGGCGGGCCTGCGCCTCAACGGCAAGTACAGGAAGTCCCAGCTGGACGACGTCGTCGAGAAGTCCCTGAGGGGCGCCAACCTGTGGAACGAGGTCAAGGACCGGCTGAACAAGCCCGGCTCGGGCCTCTCCGGCGGCCAGCAGCAGCGTCTGTGCATCGCGCGGGCCATCGCGGTCGAGCCGAACGTGCTGCTGATGGACGAGCCCTGCTCCGCCCTGGACCCGATCTCCACCCTCGCCATCGAGGACCTGATCGGCGAGCTGAAGGAGCGCTTCACGATCGTCATCGTGACGCACAACATGCAGCAGGCGGCGCGCGTCTCGGACCGCACGGCGTTCTTCAACCTCGCGGCGGTCGGCAAGCCCGGCAAGCTGATCGAGATCGACGACACGGAGCGGATCTTCTCCAACCCGTCGGTCCAGGCCACCGAGGACTACATCTCCGGCCGCTTCGGCTGATCCGGCTCCTCGCGACGCTGCATGGCGGTGCCGCCGCGAGGCCGGAAGGGCCCGCCCCCTCAACGGGGGCGGGCCCTTCCACGTGCTGGGGCGCGGGTCTACAGCGCGACGAGATGCACCAGCCCGAAGCAGGCCGCGGCCACCAGGGCGGCGGCCGGCATGGTGATGAACCAGCCGAGGACGATGTTCTTCGCGACGCCCCAGCGCACCGCGTTGACACGCTTGGTGGCGCCCACGCCCATGATCGCGGAGGTGATCACATGGGTGGTGGAGATCGGCGCGTGGAAGATGAACGCCGAGCCGAACATGATCGAGGCGCCGGTGGTCTCGGCGGCGAAGCCCTGCGGCGGGTCCAGCTCGATGATCTTCCGGCCGAGGGTGCGCATGATGCGCCAGCCGCCCGCGTAGGTGCCGAGGGACAGCATCACGGCACAGGCGATCTTCACCCACACCGGGATCGGGTCGCCGTAGTCCTCGACGTCGGCGATGACCAGGGCCATCACCACGATGCCCATCGTCTTCTGGGCGTCCTGGAGACCATGGCCGAGGGCCATGCCGGCCGCGGACACCGTCTGGGCGATGCGGAAGCCGCGCTTGGCCTTGTGCGGGTTGGCCCGCCGGAACATCCACATGATCGCCGTCATCACCAGATAACCGGCGATCAGACCGACCACCGGCGACACGAACATCGGGATGACGACCTTGTCGACGACGCCGTGCCAGTACACCGTCGTCCCGCCGGCCAGAGCGGCGCCGACCATGCCGCCGAACAGGGCGTGGGACGACGACGAGGGCAGGCCGAAGTACCAGGTGATCAGGTTCCAGACGATGGCGCCGATCAGGGCGGCGAAGAGGATTCCCATCCCCTTCGACCCCTCGGGCGTCTGGATCAGCCCCTCACTGACGGTCTTGGCGACCCCGGACCCCAGGAAGGCGCCGGCCAGGTTCATCACGGCCGCCATGGCGAGCGCCGCGCGGGGCGTCAGCGCACGCGTGGAGACGGACGTGGCGATCGCGTTGGCCGAGTCGTGGAACCCGTTGGTGTAGGTGAAGAAGAGCGCGACCCCGATGGTCAGGATCAGAGCGAAGGTGTCCATGAAAGGCTCAGGACTCCTTGACGGCGATGGTCTCCACCGTGTTCGCCACGTGCTCGAAGGCGTCCGCCGCCTCCTCCAGTACGTCCACGATCTGCTTGAGCTTCAGCACCTCGATCGCGTCGTACTTGCCGTTGAAGAGGTGGGCGAGCAGCTTGCGGTGGATCTGGTCGGCCTGGTTCTCCAGCCGGTTGACCTCGATCCAGTACTCGGTGAGGTTCTCCATGGTGCGCAGGTGCGGCATGGCCTCCGCGGTGAGCTCCGCGGCCCGCGCCAGGACCTCGATCTGCTGCTCGACGCCCTTCGGCAGTTCCTCGACGCTGTAGAGGACGACCAGGTCGACGGCCTCCTCCATGAAGTCCATGATGTCGTCGAGGGACGACGCCAGGGCGTAGATGTCCTCACGGTCGAACGGCGTGATGAACGAGGAGTTCAACTGGTGGAAGATCGCGTGCGTGGCGTCGTCACCGGCGTGTTCCGCGGCCCGCATACGCTCTGCGATCTCGGCCCGGGCGGAGGTGTCCGCCCCGAGCAGTTCCATCAGGAGCTTGGAGCCGGTGACGATGTTGTCCGCCGACGCGGCGAACATGTCGTAGAAGCTCGTCTCCCTGGGGGTCAGACGAAAGCGCACGTGGGGTCCTCGGTATGCGTCGGTTTCGGTCAGGCTGATGCTAGGCACATCATCCGGCCACCTGTAACGGCCGCCCCCCAGTGTCGCCCATCGGGCAGAGTGATGGGTACGGGGGCGGCGGCTGCGCCTCCCCGGATCCGGCGAGCGGCGCGAATCGGCCGTCCGCGGACCGGCGAAGTTCGGTACCATATACCCACCAGGGGTATATAGCGCCCATCAGGACACCAGGAGGACGCGATGACCACCACCGGAACCGGCGCGCACGCGCCCTCCTCCCCGGACGCGGACGCCGCCGTCGGCACCGCGCCCGCAGCGGACGCGTCGGGTGTGACGGACGTAACGGGCATCGTGACCGATCACGACCGCGGGACCCACGGCTACCACCACCAGAAGCAGGAGCACCTCAAGCGGCTGCGCCGCATCGAGGGCCAGATCCGCGGACTGCAGCGGATGGTCGACGAGGACGTCTACTGCATCGACATACTCACCCAGGTGTCCGCCTCCACGAAGGCGCTGCAGTCGTTCGCGCTGCAACTGCTGGAGGAGCACCTGCGCCACTGTGTCGCGGACGCGGCCGTCAAGGGCGGCGACGAGATCGACGCGAAGGTCAAGGAGGCCACGCAGGCCATCGCCCGCATGCTGCGGACCTGACCGGCCGACCGGGGGCCGGGGCCGTCAGGCTCCGGCGGGGTCCGTCCGCGCCTCGGCCACCCGCAGCACCTCGTCGATGCTCTCCAGGCTCAGCCGGTCCTCGGCGTTGGACGCGGCGATGATCAGCTCGCCGCACAGCTCGATCTCGGCGAGCGCCACGTGATCCTGGACCGGAACCGTCCCTCTCCCGAGCGGAGCCACGCGCCTCACCTCACTCTATCGTCACCGACTTCCTAGAGTAGGGAGCGCCCTACGGACCGCGCATGGCACGGAAGGGCTAGTTCGGCCCGGCCACCGGGGGTCCCCTTCCCGGCCCGCCGGCGCCGCTCACTCCTGGGCGATCCGCCCGGCGTAGATGTCCTCGTCCGCGGGAAGCCGCACGTCGGCGGGGGCGCCGAAGCCGTACAGCAGGGTGGTGGAGGCGACCGCGACGGGCTCCTGCCGCTCGCCGTTCACGAAGCTGAACCGGTGCCGGATCTTGCGGATCCGCCCCTCGTCGTCGAGGTACACGTCGAACGGCACCCGCGCGGTGGCGAACCCTTTCGCCGCCGCGCCCAGCGGCCCCCGGTTGACCTCCGACGCCGCGGCCGAGGCCGCCTCCAGGTCGGCGGTGCCCCGGTAGTGCCGCACCCGCGCCCCCGCCACCTCCGTCCGCCCGACGAACGTCGCCGAACGCGTCCCGCGCAGCACCTCGGCCGCGGCGAACGGATCGGTCGCCCCGCCGGTGACCAGGTTCCCGTCGGACAGCGTCGCGGTGTCCACCCGCACCCACTTGTCGGCGGGCACCCCGGCGCCCCGGTTCTTCATGTACAGCGCCCCGGGGGCGAGCAGTTCGGTGATCGGCCGGCGGTCGGCGGCGCCCGCGGGGTCCTGCGGCAGCAGCAGCTTCAGCCGCCCGAGCCGCTTGCGGTAGTCGTAGACCCCCTCGCCCCGGATGGTGACCCGGGTGCCTCCGGTGGCCATCTCCAGCGAGGTGCGCGTCTGCGAGCTGCCCGCCTCCACCAGCGCGTCGGCCGCCGTGCGCAGCACCCGCACCGGATCGCCCGCGGGCGGCCCCTGGGCGACGGCGTCGCTGCGCGCGCACCCGGCGGCCCCGAGCCCGAGACAGCAGACGACCCCGGCCGCGGCCAGGGCCGTCACGCCGTGCGTCCGCCTGTGCTGTCGCCGTCGCGCCATCCCTGCCTACCCCCGCTCCGTCACACGGGCCGCTGTCAGTGGCGTTAACGAACGGTCAAGGGCCCCGTCACGCGGCGCGGCGGGCGTTACCGTGGGCCGCGTGCCCCATCAGGACGACGCGCCGGAGCCCCCGCCTCACCTCACGACCACCACCGAGCAGGGGCCCTTCTGCACGGCCCGCTGCACCTGCGGATGGCGCGGCCCGGCCCGCAGAGCCAGAAGCCTGGCCCGCCAGGACGCCGAAAACCACACGGGGGAGTGACGCGACCCCGGCGGGGTGCCGAGAATGGCCCGGCACCCGGTCCCCCGGCGGACCGTCCGCCCTGGGCCCCGGACGGCCGTCCCGCCCGGGCGCCGTGACAGGCCGCCCCCCACCCGACGTCCGGAAGGCCGCCCGTGAACCGCCGCACCTTCGTCGCCGGCGCCGCCGCCGCGCTCACCACCGCGGCCGTGTCCTCCGCGTGCACCTCCCCGGAGCCCCGGCCCGCACCCCCCGCCTCGCGGGTCCCGTCGTCCCGCGCCCCCTCCAGGACCCCCCGCCCCGCGACGCCCGCCGACTGGACCGCCCTGGCGGGGCACCTCGACGGCCGCCTGGTGCGTCCCGGCGACGCCGACTGGACCACCGCGCACCGCCTCTACAACACCCGCTTCGACACCCTCCGGCCCGCCGCCGTCGCCTACGTCCGGCACGCCGACGACATCCGCACCGCCCTCACCCACGCCCGCGAGCACGCCGTCCCCCTCGCCATACGCAACGGCGGCCACTCGTACGCGGGATGGTCCTCCGGCGACGGGCGCCTGATCGTCGACGTGTCCGACATGGCCCACATCCGGGTCGAGGGGGACACGGCCGTCATCGGCGCCGGAGCCAAGCTGATCGACGTCTACCGCTCCCTCGCCGCCCGCGGGCTCACCGTCCCCGGCGGCTCCTGCCCCACCGTCGGCATCTCCGGCCTCACGCTCGGCGGCGGCCACGGCGTCACCTCCCGCGCCTACGGGCTGACCTGCGACCACCTCACCGAGGTCACCCTGGTCACCGCCGACGGCAGACAGCTCACCGCCTCCGACTCCCGGCACCCGGACCTGTTCTGGGCGCTGCGCGGCGCGGGGAACGCCCAGTTCGGCGTCGTCACCGAGTTCCGCTTCCGCACCCGCCCCGCGCCGCGGAGCGTCACCGGCCACCTCACCTGGCCGTGGGAGCGGGCGGCCGCCGTGGTCGCGGCCTGGCAGCAGTGGGGCCCGGACCAGCCCGACGAGATCTGGTCCGCCCTCCACCTGGACCACACCGGCGGCGGCCCCTCCGTCTCCGTCACCGCCTTCTCCCTCGGCGCCTACGGCGAACTGCAGAACGCCGTCGACCGGCTCGCCGACCGCATCGGCGCCTCCGCGAGCAGCGTCCTGCTGCGCCGCCGCTCGTACCAGGAGTCGATGGAGCTGTACGCGGGCTGCACCTCGTTCGCCGGCGACGCCTGCCGACTGCCCGGCACGGCGCCCGGCCGCAGCCCCGGGGGCGCCCTGGCCCGCGAGACGTACGCGGCCCGCTCCGACTTCTACGACCGCCCCCTCGACGACGCCGGGATCCGGACCCTGCTGGACCGGATCCGGGCGGCCCGCGGCGGCTCGGCGAGCATCGCGCTCACCGCCCTCGGCGGCGCCGTCAACCGGGTCGCGCCCACCGCGACGGCGTTCGTGCACCGCCGCTCCCGCGTACTCGCCCAGTACCTCGCGTCCTGGCACCCCGACAGCACCGACGGCACGGCGGTCCGGGCCTGGCTGACGGCCACTCACCAGGCGCTGCGCCCGCACGCGTCCGGCGCCGCCTACCAGAACTACACCGACCCCGGCCTCGCCGGCTGGCGCCGCGCCTACTACGGCGACGCCGCCCCGCGCCTGTCCCGCCTGAAGCGGCGCTACGACCCGGACCGCGTCTTCACCACCCCGCAGGCCCTCTGAGCCCCCCGGGACAGACCGAGGGCCCGCGACCACCCGCCCCTCGGGGGGAACGGAGATCGCGGGCCCTCGCCGTGCCGTTGTGCCGCCGTCAGGCCGCCAGGTCACGCTCCTCGGGTCCGGCGCCCGCGGCCCTGCCCCGGCTGCGCTCGGCCACCCGCCGGCGCTGGCCCTGCGGCCGGGCCGCGACCAGCCAGCCGGCCTTCGGCGACCGCTCCACCGCCCGCATCAGCGGCGTCAGCAGCGCCATCGCCAGCGGCGACAGCAGCAGCGCGACCGCGGTGCCCAGCGCCAGTCCGCCCACCACGTCCGTCGGGTAGTGCACGCCCATGTAGACGCGGATGAAGCCGCCGATCAGCCCCAGCACCAGCGCGACCAGGCCGAAACGCCGATTGGCCAGGAACAGACCCACCGCGAGCGCCATGCAGAGCGTCGCGTGGTCGCTCACGAAGGAGAAGTCGTTCTTGCCGTCGACGAGCACCTCGAGCCCCTCGTGGTCGTTGAACGGCCGTGGCCGCTCGACGAATCCGCGGATCGGCACGTTCACCAGGACCGCGACGCCCGCCGCGAGCGGGGCCCACACCAGGGCCGCCACCGATGACGCCGCGTCAGGTCCGCCCCGCTTGCGCACGCCCCACCAGCACCACAGCACCATCGCGACGAGGCCGAAGAGCACCCCGTACTCACCGACGAACTCCATGACGTGGTCGAACCACGGCGGGGCGGCCTTGGCCAGGCCGTTGATGTCGTAGAGCAGGTCGACGTCGGGGTTCGACCCGGAATCGGCGAGTCCAGCCATGGTGCTGCGGCCCCTTCGTCATGTCGTCCGGCGCGCGGACGCGCGCCGTGTCTGCCACCCCCGTGGTCTGTAGATCCGCTCGTCCGCTCGGCTACGAGAACAGGAACGCACGGGCCCCGCCGATACGTTCCACCCTCCACCGAAAGATCACGCAGACGTTATCGAAGAGAGATGCGTCGTCGCAGCTCAGAAGGGCGTTTGTCGCTCCGCTCACACCGTCGTGGGGAGCGCTTTCGCGCCATCTTCCGTGACCCGGGTGGCACCAAAGTAGTCAGGAGTGTCGACCGGGTCGAATCGGATCACCGCACCGGGCCGCGGCGCGTCGATCATGTACCCGCCGCCGACATAAATACCCACATGCCGGATGGCCCGCGAATTGGTGAGGTCGTCCGAGAAGAACACCAGATCACCTGGCAGCAGCTCGTCCCGGTCCGGATGCGGACCCGCGTTGTACTGGTCGTTCGCCACCCGCGGCAGCGTGATCCCCACACTCTCGTACGCGGCCTTCGTCAGACCCGAGCAGTCGAAGCGTCCGCCCTGGTCAGCGGTGCCGTTGCCGCCCCATAGATAGGGGGTGCCGAGCTTCTTCTGCGCGAACGCGATCGCCCCGGCGGCCTGCCGCGACGGATCCACCCGCCCCACGGGCGCCGCGAAGCTCTTCTCCAGCTCGCGGATGCGCTTCACATAGTTCTGCGTCTCCTCGTACGGCGGCACACCCCCGTACTTGATGACCGCGTACGCCCCCGCGTTGTACGAGGCGAGCATGTTTTCGGTCAGATTCCCGCCGACGTCCTCCACATAGGACGCCAGCGTGCAGTCGTAGGTCGCCGCGGACGGGATCGCGTCCGCCGGGTCCCACACGTCACGGTCCCCGTCCCCGTCCCCGTCGATCCCGTGGGTGGCCCAGGTGCCGGGGATGAACTGCGCGATGCCCTGCGCCGCGGCATGGCTCTGCGCCCGCGGGTTGAACCCGCTCTCCTGGTACAGCTGGGCGGCCAGCAGCGCCGGGTTGATGGCGGGACAGAGATTGCCCCACCGGGAGACGAGCTGCTGATAGGCCGCCGGCACACTGCCCTTGGCCAGGGACTTGGCGGCCCCGCCGCCCACCCCGTTGACCAGGTTCCCGGCGACGACGTACACGCCGACGACGAGCAGCATCACGAAGGCGACCGTGGCTCCGACGGCAAGAGTCGCACCGACCCAGAGCTTACGCACCGTCAACCACCCCTCACCGTCCGGCAGTCCGCCGCCGCCCGACAGTGTAGAGGCGCGACGGCCGAACGGAAGTGATCAGATACGACGACATGCACGGTCCACGCCGGCGGGGGGCGAGCCGCGCTTCATTGCCCGACGTTACCCAGCGTGATACACAGAGTGACGATACGACTCTTCACCCTTCGGAGCGCGCCCCTCCCGGAGTCCGGCGCGCGCCGGTGGCAAGCTATTCCCACGAAACCCGCCAACAGATGACGTCAAGTCGACATACGACAGCGTCATCGTCGGCGACAATGAGGCCTGACCTCTGCACCCCCGCAGAGGATGCGGAACTACCCATACAGGGGCGGTGACTTACATGCTCTTTGCGGCCGACGAGGGAGACATCAACACCATCATCGGCGGGATCGCTCCGGACTGGGGCCCCTTCGGCAGCCTGGGCAACGAGGCCAAGGTGATGATCGAAGTGGTCATGGCCGTCGCCATCCTCATCTGCCTCGGCATCGCCATCTGGGGGGCGGCCAAACAGCGCATCGGCGCCACCGCGTTGAGGGACACCTTCAGCGCCGAACAGGGCAAGGGCCTCATCATCGCGGGGCTCACGGGCGTCTTCATCATCGGTTCGCTCGGCACCCTGTTCACCATCGTGTACGGCATGGCCGTCTGATCCCGCACCATCGGTCCCGACCGGGCACGCCCGGCATCCCCTCCATCCCACCCGCCCGTCGTGCCCACCGGCTGAGGTTGCGTTTCCCTGATGTCCAGTCACCACACCACGCCCGAGCGGCGGCCGGTACGGCTACCGTCGTACGTGGAGTACACGGAGTACGAGGTGTTCCCGCACGACGCTGAGGGGGCGTACGCGGCATGAGTCTCGGAGACGACACGGGCCGGACCCGCACCCGCCTGCCCGAGGCGGGCGGCGACCCGTACGGCGGCGCGCGCAGAAACGGCCGGTCCTCGTCGCGCAGCCTGGTCACCGTCGTCGGCGTGGTGGTCCTCCTCATCGCGGCCATCGCCTTCGCGAACCGTGGAGGCGGGGATTCCGGCGCGGAGGAGGGGGCGGACTCCCCGAAGGCGGCGGCGACGGCGCCGACGGGCGAGAAGCCCGTCCCGGCGGGCGCGTCCGGCATCCCGGCGGGCTTCGCCCACGACAGGCAGGGGGCGGAGAGCGCGGCGGCCAACTACGCGGTGGTACTCGTCTCCGCCGACATCCTCAAGCCGGACCGGCGCGCCGAAATCGTCCGCCAGGTGTTCGTGGCCGACAAGCAGGCGTCCCTCGAGGACCGCTTCGAGAAGGCCTACTCCAAGGAGTTCCTGAGCACCATCGGCCTGGACGAGAACGGCAACGCCGCTCCGGGCGAGACATACGTGTCCCGCACCATGCCGATCGGCACCAAGGTCACCGGCTACTCGGACACGGACGCCACCGTCGACGTCTGGTGCTCCGGTGTGTTCGGCACGGCAGGGGAGAAGACGACCAACCCGGTCACCAGCGACTGGTTCACCATGACGTTGCAGCTGCGCTGGGCCGACGGCGACTGGAAGGTCGACAGTTTCGCGCAGAAGGACGGCCCCGCGCCCGTCCCCGGGGACGACAAGGCGTCCACCGCCGAGGAGATGGCCAAGGCCGTCCAGGAGTACGGAGGCTTCACCTATGCCCGGTAGCCCGCGCCGCGTACTCAAGCTGGCCACGGCCGTCACAGCCGTGCAGGCCGCACTGCTCATGACGGCCACCCGCGCCACGGCGGCGCCCACACCCTCGCCGACCCCGTCGGACGACAACTGCGACCTGATCGTCGGCCCCGCCAAGGACTACTGCGAACGCGGTGAAGGCGGCGGATCCTCCGGAGGAGGACGGTCGGGCACGTTCAGCGACCCCACCTCCGCCCTCGACCCCCTCGCCTCCCTCGCCCGCGGCTGCGCCGACGCCGCGTCCTGGACGGTCAAGCAGCTCAGCGCCGCCGTCGAGGACACCGCGAAGGTGGACTTCACCAACGACACCTTCCTCCAGCAGTACGCCGTCGTCTTCGCCGCGTCGACGATCCTCACCCTTCTCCTCTGGCTGCTGGCGGTGGCCAAGCGGGCCGTCCGCGGCGTGCCGCTCACCACCGCCCTGTCCGAGGCGATCGGCTTCCTCTGGCTGACCGTCCTCGCCTCCGCCTTCACCCCGCTGATCCTCTACACCGTCGTCTCCGCGACCGACGGCGTCACCGACGTGCTGGCGAAGGCGACCGGTGACCAGACGGACACGTTCTTCGGGACGTTCTCCGCCGCGCTGGAGAAGGGCGACGACATCGGCGGCGGCCCGATCATGCTGATCGTCGTCTCCCTGGTGTCCATCCTCGCCGCCGGCGTCCTCTGGCTGGAGCTGGTGATCCGCGCCGCCCTGCTCTACGTCGGCGCCCTCCTCGGCACCGTCGTCTACGCGGGCCTGGTCGACAAGAACCTCTGGGGCCACGTCCGCCGCTGGGCGGGCATCATGATCGCCGTGATCATGGTGAAGCCGGTCATCGTGATCGTGCTCGGCCTGGCCGGCGCGCTCTCCGCCGACGACGGCCCGGACGCCTTCTCCGCCGTGGTCTCCGGCCTCGCGATCATCCTGCTCGCCATCTTCGCCTCGGCGATGATCTACCGCTTCGTCCCCGGCTTCGGCGACGAGATCGCCGGGTCCCGCAGCAACCGCATCATGCAGGGCGCCGAGGGCAAGGCCGCCGCCGTCATCAGCTCCCCGGCCACCCTGGTCGCCCAGGGCATCAAGACGCACAGCACCCGCGCCGACAACCACGGCGGCGGCCAGTCCTCCGCCCCCCGCCCGTCCAACCCCGCCTCCGGGGGAGTCGCCGCGCACAGCTCCCGCCCCTCGGGCGGCGGATCCGTCCCCTCCGCCGCGCCCCCGCCCCGGACGGCCAGCCCGGTGAACACCCCGCACGCCAGCACACGCAACAGCAGTACCAACCGCACGGGAGGTGAAGGGCGTTGACGACCGAGTCCCATCTGTCCCCCACGGTCACGCCCCGCCGTACGTATCTGATCGGCCGCGCCCGGCCGAACGCGATCGTCGGCCGCAATCGCGAGACCGGTGAGATCGCGCTCATCGTCATCGGCGCGTTCCTCGGCATGATGTGCGGGCTCCTCGTCCCCGTCCTGTCCGTCCGGATCGTGCTGCTGGCGGGCCTGCCGATGCTCGCCCTGGCCGCCGTGTACGTGCCGTACAAGCACCGCACGTTCTACAAGTGGTTCGAGATCAACCGCAGTTACAAGCGCACCCTGCGCCGCGGCGCCACCTACCGCTCCGGCGTCATCGAGGCGGGCACCCGTCTCGACGGCCGCGAGGTGGAGGTCGGCCCCCCGCCCGGCATCGGCAGGATCACCTGGCTCTCCGCGCCGTTCGGCCCGGACGAGATCGCCGTGCTGCTGCACGCGGACCGCAAGACCGTCACCGCCGCCATCGAGATCGAGGGCCCCGGCGTCGGCCTGCGCGACTCCGAGGACCAGGAGGCCCTCGTCGACCGCTTCGGCACGCTGCTCAAGCACGTGGCCAACGGCGACGGCTTCGTCACCCGCATCCAGATGCTCGCCCGCACCCTGCCCGCCGACCCCGACGCGCACGCCAAGGACGTCACCGTCCGCGGCGACGACAAGGCCCCCGCCTGGCTCCAGCAGTCGTACGACCAGCTCCAGTCGATGGTGTCGACCAGCAGCGAGCAGCACCGCGCGTACCTCGTCGCCTGCATGCACTACAACCGCGAGCTCGCCGCCGAGGCCGTCACCATGGCCCGCGCCATGCGCAGCCAGGGCGGCGGCCGCGTCGACCGGGACGCGGGCCTCGCCGTCGTCATGGCCCGTGAGCTGACCGACATCTGCTCCCGGCTCCAGGAGGCCGACATCCGCGTACGCCAGCCGCTCGGCCAGAGCAGGCTGTCCTCGCTGATCCACTCCATGTACGACCCGGACCACCCGATCGACCACATCCAGGCGATGTCCCAGCGCAACGCCTGGCCGGCCGAACTGGACGCCATCGAGCCCACGTACCTCCAGGCCAAGACCCGCGAGTCCGCCACCCGCGCCCCCTGGTGCCACGCCACGGCCTGGGTGAAGGAGTGGCCGATGACCCCGGTCGGCGTGAACTTCCTCGCGCCGCTGCTCGTCCACACCCCGGACGTAATCCGCACGGTCGCCGTCACGATGGACCTCGAACCCACCGAGGTCGCCATCGAGCGCATGCTGACCGAGAAGACCAACGACGAGGCGGAGGCGTCCCGCGCCGCCAAGATGAACCGCACCGTCGACCCCCGCGACGTCGCCGCGCACAGCCGTCTCGACCAGCGCGGCGAGGACCTCGCCAGCGGCGCCGCGGGCGTCAACCTGGTCGGCTACATCACCGTCTCCTCCCGCACACCCGAGGCCCTGGCCCGCGACAAGCGGACGATACGGGCCTCGGCCGGAAAGTCGTACCTGAAGCTGGAGTGGTGCGACCGCGAGCACCACCGCGCGTTCGTGAACACTCTCCCGTTCGCCACCGGCATTCGTAGGTAGGGGCTGAGCTGAAGATGCGGGATCCGCTGTCCGTCGTCACCGACGCCTTCACGTCCTTCCTGTTCGGGAAGGTCGAGACGACCCGGCTGCCGGTGCGCACGTCCACGGGCCAGGCGCAGGCGGTGTACCTGCCGACCGCCGCGCCCGGCCTCGGCGACTCCGGCGTCATCATCGGCCGCGAGGTCTACTCCGGGAAGGGCTACATCTACGACCCCTTCCAGCTCTACGGCCAGCAGCTCCCGGCCCCCCACTGGCTGGTCCTCGGCGAGTCCGGCAACGGCAAGTCGGCGCTGGAGAAGACGTACGTCCTGCGCCAGCTCCGTTTCCGCGACCGCCAGGTCGTCGTCCTGGACGCACAGGGCGAGGACGGCGCCGGCGAATGGAACCTCATCGCCCAGGAGCTGGGCATAACCCCCATCCGCCTGGACCCGATGGCCGCGCTCGACCAGGGCATCCGGCTCAACCCGCTGGACCCGGCGATCACCACCACCGGCCAGCTCGCGCTGCTGCGCACCATCATCGAGGTCGCCATGGGGCACGGCCTCGACGAGCGCTCCGGCTTCGCCCTGAAGGTCGCGCACGCCTACGTCAACGAGACCATCGTCGAACGCCAGCCCGTCCTGTCCGACATCGTCGAGCAGCTCCGCCACCCCGAACCGGAGTCGGCGGAGGCGATGAACGTCGCCATAGACGACGTCCGGGCGTGGGGCCTGGACGTGGCGCTGGTCCTCGACCGCCTGGTCGACGGTGACCTGCGCGGCATGTTCGACGGCCCGACGACCGTCGGCATCGACCTGGACGCCCCGCTCATCGTCTTCGACCTGTCCCACATCGACCGCAACTCCATCGCCATGCCGATCCTCATGGCGATCGTCGGCGTGTGGCTGGAGCACACCTGGATCCGCCCCGACCGGAAGAAGCGCATCTTCCTGGTCGAGGAGGCCTGGCACATCATCAACAGCCCCTTCGTGGCGCAGTTGTTCCAGCGGCTGCTGAAGTTCGGCCGGCGCCTCGGCCTGTCCTTCGTCGCGGTCGTCCACCACCTGTCCGACGTGGTGGACGGAGCGGCGGCGAAGGAGGCCGCGGCGATCCTGAAGATGGCCTCCACCCGCACCATCTACGCCCAGAAGGCGGACGAGGCGCGGGCCACGGGCCGGGTGCTCGGCCTGCCCAGGTGGGCCGTGGAGATCATCCCGACGCTCACCCCCGGCATCGCGGTCTGGGACGTCAACGGCAACGTCCAGGTGGTCAAACACCTGGTCACCGAGACGGAACGCCCCCTGGTCTTCACCGACCGCGCGATGACCGAGTCGTCCGCCGACCTCGCCGACGACGCCCTGCGCGCCGCCGAACTGGAGGCCGAGGAGCGGGCGGCGGCCTTCGTGGAGCAGCACGTCGGGGACTCCGAGTCGACGGTGGCGTAAGAGCGGCAGGAGGGGGACGCGTGAGAGCGGACGAGCGGCGCGGGCACAACGGCGGCATCCCGGACGGACTGCTGGTCGGGGTGCTCGCGTTCCTCCTCGGCATGACGGCGATGGTGTGGACGGCCACCGGCCTCGCGGGCCTCTTCGCCCACGGGAGCTGGCCGTCCGGCCTCTCCTTCACCCGCACCCCGCTCGCCGTGCGCCACCTCGTCGCCGCACCGCAGGACATCCCCGGCGCCTGGCCCGGTGTCCCGCCCGGCGACCTCTCCGGGTACGGCCTCTTCTGGGGCCTGCTCATCGGCCAGCTGATGATCGTGGTGGTCCTCACCGCGTTCGTCCTCGGCACGGTGGCCCGCTGGCGGGCGGTACGGGCGCGGCGGCGCGCGGAGGGAGGGGTGACGGAGGCGCCCTCGCCCCGGAAACCGATGCCGGAACCGGAGCGGATGCCGGAACCGGTGAGGGAGCCGATGCGGGAGCCCGAGCCGGCCCGGACGCCCGAGCCGGCGCCGACCCCGACGCCGGTGCACGAGGTCCCCGCCCCGAGGCCCCCCGAACCCGCCCCTGCCCCTCAGCCGGCCGCGGAGACGACCGCCCCGGGCCTCCACTACGGCCCCCCGGCCACCCGCCACACCGCCGCCGCGCAGGCCGTACGCGACGCCGAGGGACCCGCCCTCGTCCTCACGTCCAACCCGACCCTCTGGTACGACACCAAGGACGCCCGCGCCAAGCTCGGCCCCACCCACCTCTACGACCCGACGCACCTCTGCGACACCCCGGCCCGCCTCCACTGGTCGCCCACCGCCGGCTGCGAGGACAAGCACACGGCGACCGCCCGCGCGGCGGCGCTCCTCGCCCCCGTCCGCCCCACCTCACGGCTCGACCAGCAGCTCGGCGACACCGCCGAACTGCTGCTGCGCAGCTATCTGCACGCGGCCGCCGTCGACGGCCGCACCGTCCGCCACGTCCACCGCTGGGCCCAGGGCCTCCAGATCCAGGACGCCGTACGCGTCCTGCGCACCCACCCCAAGGCGGCGCCGGGCTCCGCGGGCGAGCTGGAGGCGGCGCTCACCGCGCACCCCGAACGCCGGGACATGGCCCAGCAGCTGACGGCGCGTGCGCTGGCGGCCCTTTCCACGGTCAACGTCCGGGAAGCCTGCACTCCCCACCGAAGTGATGCCCTCGCCCTGGATTCCTTCATCCACGAAGGGGGAACGCTCTATGTCGTGGGCGAATCCATCGAGGATCCGCGCACCGGTCCGGGCGCCATGCCTCTGCTCACGGCGCTCGTCTCCTACGTGGTCGAGCACGGCCGGCGCATGGCCGGACGGTCATCCTCCGGTCGGCTCGACCCACCACTCACCCTCGTCCTGGACGACGTGGCGGCAGTGGCCCCTCTCCCTCAGCTCCCGGAGCTGCTCACGGCCGGCCCGGAGCGCGGCATGCCCACGGTGGCCCTCCTCCGCTCCCGCGAACAGGCCCGCGCCCGCTGGCCGCACGCGGAACTACAGGTCTGACTCCGGGTCCGGCCGCTCCACGGCCAGCTCCAGCTCCCGCTCGTCCGGGGCGGGACCCAGCGTCGTGGTCACCCCGGTCTCGACGAAGCCCGCCTTGCGATAGGCCCGCAGCGCCCGCGCGTTGTCCTCGTGCACGAGGAGCCGCACCCGCTCGGCGCCCTGCGCCCACGCCCACTCCAGCGCGGCGTCGAAGAGCACCTCGGTGAGCCCGATCCCCCGGTGCCCCGGCTGCACGTACACCCCGACCAGATGCCCCTGACGCCGCTCGACGGGCAGTCCGGCCCAGTCCGTGGTGCCGGCCTCCTCCATCACCACGGTGACCGTCCCGACCCACTCCCCGTCCGGCCCCGCGGCGATGATCTGCTGGGTTCCGGACGCCCCTTCGGCCCGGCGCTCGGACAGCTCCTGCCAGTAGGAGTCGGGCCTGGCGACGGCGGACTCGTAGGTCTCCATGAAGGCGATGGACGCCACCGGATCCCGAAGGGCCTCCAGCCGCAAGGCCTTGGCCCGGGGCCACTCGTCGGCGTGCAGGGAACGGACCGTGTAACTCATGCGGCCACGGTAGTACCGGGGTACCACGGCCTCACCTGAAATAAGGCCGCCGTCCGACGCCCGCCGCCCCCGCGCCGACGAGCATCGACCCATGATGACGGCACAGCACCTCACCAAACGCTACGGCGGCAGGAACGGAAGGACGGCCGTCGACGACCTGTCCTTCACCGTCCGCCCCGGCACCGTGACCGGCTTCCTCGGCCCGAACGGCGCCGGCAAGTCCACCACCATGCGGATGATCCTCGGCCTGGACGCCCCGACGTCGGGCCGGGTCACCGTCGGCGGCCGCGCCTACGCCGCCCACCCCGCGCCCCTCACCGAGGTCGGCGCCCTGCTGGAGGCCCGCTCCGTCCACCCGGGCCGCACCGCCCGCCACCACCTGCGCGGCCTGGCCCTCACCCACGGCCTCCCCGGACGCCGCGTCGAGGAGGTCCTGGACCTCACCGGCCTCACCGAGGTGGCGGACCGCCGGGTCAAGGGCTTCTCCCTCGGCATGGGCCAACGCCTGGGCATCGCCGCCGCGTTGCTCGGCGACCCCGCCACCCTCGTCCTCGACGAACCGGTCAACGGCCTCGACCCCGAGGGCGTCCGCTGGATCCGCACCCTCCTCAAGTCCCTCGCCGCCGAGGGCCGCACGGTCCTGGTCTCCTCCCACCTGATGAGCGAAATGGCCCTGACTGCCGACCACCTGATCGTCATCGGCCGCGGCCGCCTCCTCGCGGACACCACGGTCGCCGACTTCGTACGGGACTCCGGGGCAGCCACGGTCCGCGTGGTCACCCCCGACCCGGACGCCCTCACCGCCCTGCTCCGGGCCCCCGGCGTCGACTTCCGGGACACCGCCGGCGCGCTGGAGATCCGCGGCACGACCGCCGAACACATCGGCCGCACCGCCGCCGCCCACGGCATCCCCCTCTTCGAACTCACGCCGTCCCAGGCCTCTCTGGAGGACGCCTTCATGACCCTGACCCACGACGCGGTCGAGTACGCCGGCCCGGAGGGAGCAGCCGCATGACCACCACCGCCCACCCTTACAAGGTCACCCCGGCCCGCGTCCTGCGCTCCGAGTGGCACAAGCTGACGACGCTCCGCTCCACCTGGATCGGCCTCGGCCTCACCGTCGTCCTCACCCTCGGCACCGGCCTGCTCATCGCCGCGAGCTACGAGGGCGGAGGCGGTGACGACGACATCGACACCGTCCTGATGGTCCTGCTCGGCATGCAGTTCACCTACGTCGTGCTGGGCACCCTCGGCGTCCTGACCACGGCCGGCGAACACTCCACCGGCCAGATCCGGGCCACCATGACCGCCGTACCCGACAGGCTGCCGGTGCTCTGGTCCAAGGCGGCCGTGCTGGCCGGCGTCGGCTTCCTCACCGTGCTCGCCGCCAACTTCGTCACCTTCCCCCTTGCGCAGGTCTTCCTCGCGGACACCGCGCACGCCGCCTCCCTCACCGACCCCGGCGTGGTCCGCGCCCTCGTCACCAACGCCGCCGGCCTCGCCCTCCTCGGCGTCCTCGCCCTGGCGCTCGGCTCGATGCTCCGCTCGGTCCCGGCGGGCATCGGCGCACTGATCGGCCTCACGATGATCCTGCCGGAACTCCTCCCACTGATCCCCTACGACGTCGTCGACGACGCCGCCCGCCACTTCCCCAGCAGGGCCGTCGAGGCACTCACCCACGCCACCCCTCGGCCCGGCATGCCCTCACCCGGCACGGCCCTCCTCTCGATGGCCCTGTGGACGGCGGGAAGCCTCGCCTTGGCGGCCCTTCTGCTCAGGCGACGGGACGTATGACGGCCTTCCGCACGAGCCGCGCGGCCAGCACCATGGACCGCGTGCCGGAGGAACAGACAGCGGAGCCGATCACCCAGTACCTCCAGCGGACCGTGCAGCGGGTGCGCGCCGTCGACCGGCGCCGCCCGCTCCTCTGGGACCTGCACCTCACGGCCTTCTGGACGACCGCCGCGCTCATCGACCTCTACGGCGGCGGCTGGACCCGCATCACCCGGAACCCCGACGTCCCCGAGGGCCTGGTCCTCGCCCTCAGCCTCGCGCTGACCGTCCCTCTCCTCCAACGCCGTGCCCGCCCCCGCACGGTGCTGCTGGTGATGACGCCGGCCCTGCTGGCCAACGCCTGGACGGGCGCCCTGCTCCAGGCGGCCCTCCTCCACCTGCTCGTCGTCTTCCACATCACCCTGCGCCGCCCGCTGCGCTCCCTGTGGTGGGTGGCCGTGGTGTCGACGGCCCCGGTCGTCCTGACGGTCCTGCGCCATCCGAGAGGCCCCGCCGACGAGGACCTGGGACCGCACCTGATGTCCCTCCTCGTCGCGGTCGCCGTCGGCGTCACGGTCCGCACCCGCCGCGACCACACCGTGGCCCTGGAGGACCGCGCACGCCGCCTGGAGATCGAACGCGACCAGCAGGCACGCCTCGCCGCCGCCGCCGAACGCACCCGCATAGCCCGCGAGATGCACGACATCATCGGCCACAACCTGTCCGTCATCACGGGTCTCGCCGACGGCGGCCGCTACGCCGCCGCCAAGTCCCCCGAGCGCGCCGCCCAGGCCCTGGACGCCATCGCGGGCACCAGCCGCCAGGCCCTCACCGAGCTGCGCCGCCTGCTGGACGTCCTGCGCGACGACGAGCCCGCCCCCGCCGACCTCACCCCTCAGCCCGCGCTCGCCGACCTCGACCGTCTCCTCGACGGCGTCCGCCGGGCCGGACTGCCCGTCCGGGCGACCGTCCACGGCGACCCCGCCATCTCCCCCGGCCGCCAGCTCACCCTCTACCGCGTCATCCAGGAAGCCCTCACCAACACGCTCAAGCACGCAGGCCCGGACGCCACCGCCGGCGTCACCCTCTCGTACGCGACCTCAGGTGCCGTGACACTCACCGTCACCGACACCGGCCGCGGCGGTGCACCGACGACGCACAGCGGACGGGGACTTACCGGAATGCGCGAACGCACGGCCCTGTACGGCGGCACCCTGGAAGCCGGCCCGCGCCCGCACCCGGAACGCGGCTGGCGCGTCCACCTGCGTCTCCCGGAGGAATCCGCACCGTGACCACCGTCCTCATCGCCGACGACCAGCCCCTCCAGCGTTTCGGCTTCCGCATGCTGCTGGAGAGCCAGGACGACATGACGGTCCTGGACGAGGCGGCGAACGGCACGGAAGCGGTCCGCAAGGCCGCGGACCTCAGACCGGACGTCGTCCTTATGGACGTCCGCATGCCCGGCATGGACGGCATCGAGGCCACCCGCCGCATCACCGCCTCCGGAGACCGCACCCGTGTCCTGATCCTCACCACCTTCGACCTGGACGAGTACGCCTACGCGGGCCTCCGCGCCGGTGCCTCCGGCTTCCTCGTCAAGGACGCCCAGCCGGAGGACCTCCTCTCCGGCATACGAGCGGTCGCCTCCGGAGACGCCGTGGTGGCTCCCGGCCTCACCCGCCGGCTCCTGGACGCCTACGTCCACCATCTCCCGGCCGGCACCCCGGAACCCACGGCGCTCGACCCCCGGCTGGCCGCACTGACGGACCGCGAGCTCGAGATTCTGACGGTTCTCGGAAAGGGCTGGACGAACACGGAGATCGCCACGCGCCTCCACCTCGCCGAATCCACGGTGAAGACCCATGTGGGCCGCGTCCTGGCGAAGACGGGTTCGCGGGACCGGGTGCAGGCGGTGATCTGCGCGTACGAAACGGGGCTGGTGCAGCCCTAGAAAAAGCGCCGTGAACGCAGAAAGCCCCCGTGCCGAATGGCACGGGGGCTTTCTATTCAAGAATTGTTCGGCGGCGTCCTACTCTCCCACAGGGTCCCCCCTGCAGTACCATCGGCGCTGTAAGGCTTAGCTTCCGGGTTCGGAATGTAACCGGGCGTTTCCCCTACGCTATGACCACCGAAACACTATGAAACAATCAACCGCACCATGTGTGGCACATGGGGTTGTTCGTGGTTTCAGAACCAACACAGTGGACGCGAGCAACTGAGGACAAGCCCTCGGCCTATTAGTACCGGTCAACTCCACACGTTACCGTGCTTCCATATCCGGCCTATCAACCCAGTCGTCTACTGGGAGCCTTACCCTCTCTAGGAGGTGGGAGTCCTCATCTCGAAGCAGGCTTCCCGCTTAGATGCTTTCAGCGGTTATCCCTCCCGAACGTAGCCAACCAGCCATGCCCTTGGCAGAACAACTGGCACACCAGAGGTTCGTCCGTCCCGGTCCTCTCGTACTAGGGACAGCCCTTCTCAAGACTCCTACGCGCACAGCGGATAGGGACCGAACTGTCTCACGACGTTCTAAACCCAGCTCGCGTACCGCTTTAATGGGCGAACAGCCCAACCCTTGGGACCGACTCCAGCCCCAGGATGCGACGAGCCGACATCGAGGTGCCAAACCATCCCGTCGATATGGACTCTTGGGGAAGATCAGCCTGTTATCCCCGGGGTACCTTTTATCCGTTGAGCGACGGCGCTTCCACAAGCCACCGCCGGATCACTAGTCCCGACTTTCGTCCCTGCTCGACCCGTCGGTCTCACAGTCAAGCTCCCTTGTGCACTTACACTCAACACCTGATTGCCAACCAGGCTGAGGGAACCTTTGGGCGCCTCCGTTACCCTTTAGGAGGCAACCGCCCCAGTTAAACTACCCATCAGACACTGTCCCTGATCCGGATCACGGACCCAGGTTAGACATCCAGCACGACCAGACTGGTATTTCAACGACGACTCCACCCGAACTGGCGTCCGAGCTTCACAGTCTCCCAGCTATCCTACACAAGCCGAACCGAACACCAATATCAAACTGTAGTAAAGGTCCCGGGGTCTTTCCGTCCTGCTGCGCGAAACGAGCATCTTTACTCGTAGTGCAATTTCACCGGGCCTATGGTTGAGACAGTCGAGAAGTCGTTACGCCATTCGTGCAGGTCGGAACTTACCCGACAAGGAATTTCGCTACCTTAGGATGGTTATAGTTACCACCGCCGTTTACTGGCGCTTAAGTTCTCAGCTTCGCCTGGACGAATCCAAGCTAACCGGTCCCCTTAACGTTCCAGCACCGGGCAGGCGTCAGTCCGTATACATCGCCTTACGGCTTCGCACGGACCTGTGTTTTTAGTAAACAGTCGCTTCTCGCTGGTCTCTGCGGCCACCCCCAGCTCAGAGCGCAAAGCTCATCACCGGATGTGGCCCCCCTTCTCCCGAAGTTACGGGGGCATTTTGCCGAGTTCCTTAACCATAGTTCACCCGAACGCCTCGGTATTCTCTACCTGACCACCTGAGTCGGTTTAGGGTACGGGCCGCCATGAAACTCGCTAGAGGCTTTTCTCGACAGCATAGGATCATCCACTTCACCACAATCGGCTCGGCATCAGGTCTCAGACTCAATGGTGTGCGGATTTGCCTACACACCGTCCTACACCCTTACCCCGGGACAACCACCGCCCGGGATGGACTACCTTCCTGCGTCACCCCATCACTCACCTACTACCAGCTCGGGTCACCGGCTCCACCACTCCGACCTCGTCCGAAGACTCAGCCGGCGGCTTCACGGGCTTAGCATCACTGGATTCGATGTTTGACGCTTCACAGCGGGTACCGGAATATCAACCGGTTATCCATCGACTACGCCTGTCGGCCTCGCCTTAGGTCCCGACTTACCCTGGGCAGATCAGCTTGACCCAGGAACCCTTAGTCAATCGGCGCACACGTTTCTCACGTGTGAATCGCTACTCATGCCTGCATTCTCACTCGTCAACCGTCCACAACTCGCTTCCGCGGCTGCTTCACCCGGCAGACGACGCTCCCCTACCCATCCATACACCCGTTGGGGCTGTTGTATGAATGACACGACTTCGGCGGTACGCTTGAGCCCCGCTACATTGTCGGCGCGGAATCACTAGACCAGTGAGCTATTACGCACTCTTTCAAGGGTGGCTGCTTCTAAGCCAACCTCCTGGTTGTCTGTGCGACTCCACATCCTTTCCCACTTAGCGTACGCTTAGGGGCCTTAGTCGATGCTCTGGGCTGTTTCCCTCTCGACCATGGAGCTTATCCCCCACAGTCTCACTGCCGCGCTCTCACTTACCGGCATTCGGAGTTTGGCTAAGGTCAGTAACCCGGTAGGGCCCATCGCCTATCCAGTGCTCTACCTCCGGCAAGAAACACACGACGCTGCACCTAAATGCATTTCGGGGAGAACCAGCTATCACGGAGTTTGATTGGCCTTTCACCCCTAACCACAGGTCATCCCCCAGGTTTTCAACCCTGGTGGGTTCGGTCCTCCACGAAGTCTTACCTCCGCTTCAACCTGCCCATGGCTAGATCACTCCGCTTCGGGTCTTGAGCATGCTACTGAATCGCCCTGTTCGGACTCGCTTTCGCTACGGCTTCCCCACCCGGGTTAACCTCGCAACACACCGCAAACTCGCAGGCTCATTCTTCAAAAGGCACGCAGTCACGAGAACAAGGCAAGCCTTGTTCCGACGCTCCCACGGCTTGTAGGCACACGGTTTCAGGTACTATTTCACTCCGCTCCCGCGGTACTTTTCACCATTCCCTCACGGTACTATCCGCTATCGGTCACCAGGGAATATTTAGGCTTAGCGGGTGGTCCCGCCAGATTCACACGGGATTTCTCGGGCCCCGTGCTACTTGGGTGTCTCTCAAACGAGCCGCTGACGTTTCGACTACGGGGGTCTTACCCTCTACGCCGGACCTTTCGCATGTCCTTCGCCTACATCAACGGTTTCTGACTCGTCCTGTTGCCGGCAGACAACAGAAGAGAGATCCCACAACCCCGTATGCGCAACCCCTGCCGGGTCTCACACGCATACGGTTTGGCCTCATCCGGTTTCGCTCGCCACTACTCCCGGAATCACGGTTGTTTTCTCTTCCTGCGGGTACTGAGATGTTTCACTTCCCCGCGTTCCCTCCACTTGCCCTATGTGTTCAGGCAAGGGTGACAGCCCATGACGACTGCCGGGTTTCCCCATTCGGACACCCCCGGATCAAAGCCTGGTTGACGACTCCCCGGGGCCTATCGTGGCCTCCCACGTCCTTCATCGGTTCCTGGTGCCAAGGCATCCACCGTGCGCCCTTAAAAACTTGGCCACAGATGCTCGCGTCCACTGTGCAGTTCTCAAACAACGACCAACCACCCATCACCCCCGGACAAACCCGGAGTTCACTGGGGCCGGCACTGAAGGAAGATCATTCCCTCAGACACCCAACAGCGTGCCCGACACCCTCGCCCCTCGTGGTCCGCGTTCCACGCTCCGAAGAGCAGTACTAGCAACCCGAGTTGGCTGAAGATGCCGAGTAGTCAACGTTCCACCCATGAGCAACCAGCATCAGACGTTCGCTGATGTACTGGCCTCTGGACTGCCGAGGCAGCCTAGAAGTGCTCCTTAGAAAGGAGGTGATCCAGCCGCACCTTCCGGTACGGCTACCTTGTTACGACTTCGTCCCAATCGCCAGTCCCACCTTCGACAGCTCCCTCCCACAAGGGGTTGGGCCACCGGCTTCGGGTGTTACCGACTTTCGTGACGTGACGGGCGGTGTGTACAAGGCCCGGGAACGTATTCACCGCAGCAATGCTGATCTGCGATTACTAGCGACTCCGACTTCATGGGGTCGAGTTGCAGACCCCAATCCGAACTGAGACCGGCTTTTTGAGATTCGCTCCACCTCGCGGTATCGCAGCTCATTGTACCGGCCATTGTAGCACGTGTGCAGCCCAAGACATAAGGGGCATGATGACTTGACGTCGTCCCCACCTTCCTCCGAGTTGACCCCGGCGGTCTCCCGTGAGTCCCCAACACCCCGAAGGGCTTGCTGGCAACACGGGACAAGGGTTGCGCTCGTTGCGGGACTTAACCCAACATCTCACGACACGAGCTGACGACAGCCATGCACCACCTGTACACCGACCACAAGGGGGCGCCCATCTCTGGACGTTTCCGGTGTATGTCAAGCCTTGGTAAGGTTCTTCGCGTTGCGTCGAATTAAGCCACATGCTCCGCCGCTTGTGCGGGCCCCCGTCAATTCCTTTGAGTTTTAGCCTTGCGGCCGTACTCCCCAGGCGGGGCACTTAATGCGTTAGCTGCGGCACGGACGACGTGGAATGTCGCCCACACCTAGTGCCCACCGTTTACGGCGTGGACTACCAGGGTATCTAATCCTGTTCGCTCCCCACGCTTTCGCTCCTCAGCGTCAGTATCGGCCCAGAGATCCGCCTTCGCCACCGGTGTTCCTCCTGATATCTGCGCATTTCACCGCTACACCAGGAATTCCGATCTCCCCTACCGAACTCTAGCCTGCCCGTATCGACTGCAGACCCGGGGTTAAGCCCCGGGCTTTCACAACCGACGTGACAAGCCGCCTACGAGCTCTTTACGCCCAATAATTCCGGACAACGCTCGCGCCCTACGTATTACCGCGGCTGCTGGCACGTAGTTAGCCGGCGCTTCTTCTGCAGGTACCGTCACTTTCGCTTCTTCCCTGCTGAAAGAGGTTTACAACCCGAAGGCCGTCATCCCTCACGCGGCGTCGCTGCATCAGGCTTTCGCCCATTGTGCAATATTCCCCACTGCTGCCTCCCGTAGGAGTCTGGGCCGTGTCTCAGTCCCAGTGTGGCCGGTCGCCCTCTCAGGCCGGCTACCCGTCGTCGCCTTGGTGAGCCATTACCTCACCAACAAGCTGATAGGCCGCGGGCTCATCCTGCACCGCCGGAGCTTTCGAACCGCTTGGATGCCCAAGCGGGTCAGTATCCGGTATTAGACCCCGTTTCCAGGGCTTGTCCCAGAGTGCAGGGCAGATTGCCCACGTGTTACTCACCCGTTCGCCACTAATCCCCACCGAAGTGGTTCATCGTTCGACTTGCATGTGTTAAGCACGCCGCCAGCGTTCGTCCTGAGCCAGGATCAAACTCTCCGTGAATGTTTACCCGTAATCGGGTGCACACATCACGAAAGCGGAACATCGGGAGGAATAATCCCGACGTTCACAGCGTCCTCGCTGTGTTTTCTTCAAAGGAACCTCGACCATCCGAAACCGGATGGACGGGGTATCAACATATCTGGCGTTGACTTTTGGCACGCTGTTGAGTTCTCAAGGAACGGTCGCTTCCTTTGTACTCACCCTCTCGGGCTTTCCTCCGGGCGCTTCCCTTCGGTCTTGCGTTTCCGACTCTATCAGATCTTTTTCTCGACCTGACCCCCGGTCAGCGGGGTTTGTCTTTCCGGCCGTTGCGGGCCGTTCCGACGTCTCAAACCTTAGCGGACTCTCTCCGTGTTTCCCAAATCGGGAGTGTGGAATTGAATTCAGGCATGCGGGCATACCGAAGTCGTTCCCACTGGGAGGTCGTGCTGAGGTTTGTTGCCGCTCTCGCGGCGGAAGTGCTGCCGGAGAACCGTTACGTCCCCGTGGCAACCCGAAGAACCTTACGGATCGTCCCGGGCCGCGTCAAGTGGCAGCGCCCAAGATCTTTCAGTCCAGGTCGGTGAGGCGTCCGCCGGCGTCCGGCTGGGCGTCCTCCACCCGGCGCAGCAGGCGGGTGAGCACCTCACCCAGGGCGGTCCGCTCCTCCGGGCTGAGGTCCTGGAGGAGGTCCGTCTCGAAGACGGTGGCCATCCGCATGGCCTCCTGCCACTTCTCCCGGCCGGCCGGGGTGAGCTCCACGATGACGCGGACCCGGTTGTTCTCGTCCCGCTCCCGGGTGACCAGACCCTCGGTGACCATGCGGTCGATGCGGTGGGTCATGGCGGCCGGGGTCAGGCCCAGGCGCTTGGCGAGGTCGCTGGGGCCCATCCGGTAGGGGGCGCCGGAGAGGACGAGCGCCTTGAGGACCTCCCAGTCGGCGTTGGTGATGCCGAGCTCGGCGGTCTGGCGGCCGTAGGCGACGTTCATGCGGCGGTTGAGCCGGGACAGCGCGTTGACGATCTTCTCGACCTGGGGGTCGAGGTCCTGGAACTCGCGCTGGTACGCGGCGATCTGCTCTTCGAGGGTCGGCTCGTCCAGGCCGGGGGTGTCGCCCATGCCCGCAGTATGGCACGCCCCTTCTTTGCCTTGAAGTCCTTCTCTGTGTACTCTTTAGCATCGAACTTTAGCTTCTAAGTCTTCACTCCTAACTAGTGAGAGAGGTGAACGTGACCAGGGCGATGGGCGCAGCGATGCGCCGGATCCACGTGGGCAACGCACTCAGCGCTTTCGGGCTGGGCTTCACGGTCCCGTACCTGTACGTCTACGTGGCGCAGGTGCGCGGGCTGGGGTCGGTGACGGCGGGGCTGGTCCTCGCGGTCTTCGCCGTGGCCGCGCTGATCGTGCTGCCGCTCGCCGGGCGGGCGATCGTCCGGCGCGGCCCCCTTCCGGTGCTGCTCGCCGCCCTGCTCACCGCCGCGATCGGCTCGCTGAGCCTGGGGCTGTCCGCGAGCGCCGCGACCGTGCTGCTGTCGGCCGCGGCGCTCGGCGCCGGACAGGCGGTCATGCAGCCGGCCCTGGCCACGATGATCGTGGACTGCTCCGGTCCGGAGACCCGGTCGCGGGCGTTCGCCATGCAGTTCTTCCTGCAGAACCTCGGGCTCGGCGTCGGCGGCCTCATCGGCGGCCACCTCGTCGACCCGACGAAGGCCGGCTCCTTCACTCTCCTCTTCACCATCGAAGCGGTGATGTTCCTGCTGCTGGTCGTCGTGATGTCGACGGTGCGGATGCCGCGCTCACCGCGGATCGACGGCACGCCCGCGCAGTCGGCCAAGGGCAGCTGGAAGCAGCTGCTGGGCAACCGGGCCATGGTGCAGCTGTGCGTGCTGGGCTTCGTGCTGTTCTTCGCCTGCTACGGCCAGTTCGAGTCCGGCCTGAGCGCGTACGGCGTCGAGGCCGCCGGGATCTCCACCTCCACGCTGGGGACGGCGCTGGCGGCGAACACGCTGGTGATCGTCGTCGCGCAGTTCGCGGTGCTCCGCTTCGTGGAGCGGCGCAAGCGGTCGCGTGTGATCGCGTCCGTGGGGCTGATCTGGGCCGTGGCGTGGGCCGTGGCCGGGTACGCGGGGCTCGGCGGCGCCGGCCAGGAGATGGCGACGGCCGCGTTCGTCTCGACGTACGCGCTGTTCGGGCTCGGGGAGGCGATGCTGTCGCCGACCCTGGCGCCGTTGGTCGCCGACCTGGCGCCGGCCGGGATGGCCGGTCAGTACAACTCGGCGTTCGCCCTGGTGAAGCAGCTCGCGCTGGCCGTGGGTCCGGCGGTGGGCGGGCCGATGGCGGCCTCCCTGCACGCGCCGTACATCGTGGTGTTCCTGCTGTTCTCGCTGGGGATCACCGTGCTGGCCCTGCGGCTCGGGCGGCAGCTCACCGCCGTGCAGGACCAGCCGTCGGCCGCGGGCAGCCGGGTCGTCGCGCAGGGCGGCGCGGAACAGGCCCCGGCGCGCGCCTGACCGCGCGCGTCACACGCCGACGCCGGCGGTCTTCGGCAGCAGGAACTCGCACCAGACGGCCTTGCCGCCGCCCGGGGTGCGTCTGCTGCCCCACGCGGAGGCGATCGTCGCGACGATGGCGATGCCCCGGCCGGACTCGTCGCCGGGCTCCGCGCGGCGGCGTCTGGGCAGATGGTCGTCTCCGTCGGTGACCTCGATGATCAGACGGCGGTCGGTGCGGCGCAGACGCAGCCGCATCGGGGGTGTGCCGTGCTGGAGGGAGTTGGCGACCAGTTCGCTGGCCGCCAGGACGCCCAGGTCGTGCAGCTCGGCGGGGAAGCGCCAGCTGGTGAGGACGCCGGACGCGAAGGCACGCGCGCGGGGAGCCGCCTCGACCCCGCCGAGCAGTTCCAGCGCGGCGTTGCGGAACAGCTCGCTCTCCGCGCCCGAGCGCGCGGGGTGCTGGAGGACCAGCACGGCGACGTCGTCGTCGTGGTCCGGGGTGACGCCGGCCGAGCGGACCAGGCGGTCGCAGACGACCTGGGGGCCGCCGGTGGCTCCGGCCAGGGCGCGCTCCAGTGCGGCGATGCCCTCGTCCAGGTCCGCGTCGCGGCGCTCGACGAGCCCGTCGGTGTAGAGGACGGCGGTGGATCCGGGGCCGAGCGGCACGGAGCCCGACGCGTGCATCCAGCCGCCGGTGCCGAGCGGGGGGCCGGTCGGTTCGTCGGCGCGCCGGACGGTGCCGTTCTCGTCGCGCACCAGGATGGGGAGGTGCCCGGCGGAGGCGTACACCAGGCGGCCCTCGTTGGGGTCGTGGATGGCGTAGACGCAGGTGGCGATCTGGTTGGCGTCGATCTCCATGGCGAGGCCGTCGAGCAGCTGGAGCACCTCGTGCGGCGGGAGATCGAGGCGCGCGTACGCCCGCACTGCCGTACGGAGCTGGCCCATGACCGCCGCCGCGCGCACCCCTCGTCCCATCACGTCGCCGATGACCAGGGCGGTACGGCCGCCGCCGAGGGTGATGACGTCGTACCAGTCGCCGCCGACGGCCGCCTCGGTGCCGCCGGGGTGGTAGGTGGCGGCGACGCGCAGGTCGTCGGGCTCCTCCAGCTCCTGCGGGAGCAGGGAGCGCTGGAGGGTGACGGCGGTCTCGCGCTGCCGGCGCTCGCTGGCGCGCAGCCGCTCGGCGGCCTCGGCATGATCGGTGACGTCGGTGGCGAAGACCAGCACCCCGCGGCCGTCACCCTCTCCCGCCGGGGTGCAGGTGAACGTGTACGAGCGGCCGTCAGGGGCCTTGCGCGACTTGACCGTCCTGGGCCTGCCGCTGCGCAGGACCTGGTCGAGGAGGGGCAGCAGGCCCAGTTCGTCGAGCTCCGGAAGCGCTCCTCGGGCGGGCGCGCCGGCGGGGCGGATGCCGAAGGCGGCCGTGTAGGCGTCGTTGAGGTAGGCGATGCGGTGGTCCGGGCCGTGCAGCAGGGCGACGAGGCAGGGGACGCGGTCCAGGACCTCGCGTACCCCGAGCTCGTCGACGGCCGGCACCGGCCGGTCCCCGTCGGTGAACCTCTCCGCGCGGGCCGCGGGCACGGAGCCCTCTCCCCGCCGGTCCGGGGATGCCGTGTGCTCGGTCCGCGCTGCGGCGCGGCGCTGCGTTCCGGGGAGCCGGGCGCTCCAGCGCGTGAAGTTCACGAATCCTTGCCTCGTGTAGTTGTCGGCGGCCGGATACCGGAACCGGCCGGGGCCCGGGGGCCGCACCGGGGCGGGCCCTCCCGTCCGCGGTGGTGGACCAGTGTGGCAGGGTCCGGCCGGGCCGACACCCGCTAGACGCCGGTCCGGCCCCAGGAGTTCCTGGGTCCGGTCAGGACGACCCCTTCGGGTTGTGCGGTGGATCGTGGGAAGGCTTTCCACCGGCCGCCAGTTCGAACTCCGCCCGAGGATGTTCGAGTGATCCGAGCGAGACGATCTCCCGCTTGAAGAGGCCCGCGAGCGTCCACTCCGCGGCCACCCGCGCCTTCCGGTTGAAGGTCGGCACGCGGCTGAGGTGGTACGTCCGGTGCATGAACCAGGCGGGGTAGCCCTTCAGCTTGCGTCCGTAGATCTGGGCGACCCCCTTGTGCAGCCCCAGGGAGGCCACCGATCCGGCGTACTTGTGGGCGTACGTCTCCAGGGGTTCGCCGCGCAGGGAGTGGACGACGTTGTCACCGAGCACCCGGGCCTGGCGCAGGGCGTGCTGCGCGTTGGGGGCGCACTCGCGGCCCTCCTCGCGCGCGGTGACGTCGGGTACGGCGGCCGCGTCCCCGGCGGCCCAGGCGTGGGGGACGCCCTGGACGGCCAGTTCGGCGGTGCAGCGCAGCCGGCCGCGCTCGTTCAGCGGCAGGTCGGTGGCGGCCAGCACGGGGTGCGGTTTCACTCCGGCGGTCCACACGACGGTCCGCGTCGGGAACCGCGACCCGTCGCTCAGCACGGCCACACGGTCGGCACAGGACTCCAGGCGCGTCTCAAGACGGACGTCGATGTTCCGCCGCCGCAGCTCGGTGACCGTGTAGCGGCCCATCTCCTCGCCGACCTCGGGCAGGATCCGGTCCGAGGCCTCCACCAGGATCCACTTCATGTCCTCGGGGCGGACGTTGTGGTAGTACCGCGTGGCGTAGCGGGTCATGTCCTCCAGCTCGCCGAGCGCCTCCGTGCCCGCGTAGCCGCCGCCGACGAACACGAAGGTCAGGGCGGCGTCCCGCACCGCCGGATCACGGGTCGACGAGGCGATGTCCATCTGCTCCAGCACGTGGTTGCGCAGCCCGATGGCCTCCTCCACCGTCTTGAACCCGATGGCGTGGTCGGCGAGGCCCGGGATGGGCAGGGTGCGCGCCACGGACCCGGGGGCGAGCACCAGCTCGTCGTACTCGATCCGCCTGCCGTCCGTCCCCTCCTCCTCGGTGGCCGGCGTGCGGACGGTGGCCGTGCGCGCGGCGTGGTCGACGGCGGTGGCCTCCCCGATGACGACGCGGCACCGGTCGAGGACACGACGCAGCGGTACGACGACATGACGAGGGGAAATGGCACCGGCGGCCGCTTCGGGCAGGAACGGCTGGTACGTCATGTACGGGTCCGGCGTGACGACCGTGATCTCGGCCTCGCCCCGTCCGAGCTCCCGTTTCAGTCTCCGTTGCAGACGCAGGGCCGTGTACATCCCGACGTAGCCGCCGCCGACAACGAGAATGCGCGCACGTTCCTTCACCATCCCATGACGCACCCGTCGCTTCCGTTTGTCCACAGCCCCGACGAATTGTGTGACCGTAGGACGCCCACGCCGGTGGTTGGCCGAATTACCGACCCACACCCGATCACCGCAGGTCACCCCGTATGATCAGCACCCTCGCGACGGCACATTCAGGACGTATACGACTCGTGCTCCGATCGAGGGGCGCTCCGTGCGGAACGTGCCCCTTCTGAATTGACCCCCGCTCAACTATGTTCATGTGTCGACGGGGTGCAGGGGGATGTGCTCATCGGGTCCGCGACGGGTGGGACCGACAGGCCGGTCCCGTTTCCACGCCCCGGACGTCAATGGCGGGGAGAGTCTCCGGGGGGAGACGTCATTACCGGGGGATACACATGCATGTTCAGGACTCTCGATGGTCGTCCGCTGTCGCCTCTGGCGCGACGATGAGCGCCGCCTCCGGCGGGCGCCCGGACGGCACACGCACCACACCGCTGCGCGTCGACGCCCAGCGCAATCTGGAGCACGTGCTGCGTGCGGCGCGTGAGGTCTTCGGCGAGCTGGGGTACGGCGCGCCGATGGAGGACGTGGCGCGCCGGGCACGGGTCGGCGTCGGCACGGTGTACCGGCGGTTCCCGAGCAAGGACGTGCTCGTACGCCGGATCGCCGAGGAGGAGACGTCCCGCCTGACCGAGCAGGCGCGCGCCGCTCTGGGGCAGGAGGACGAGCCGTGGTCGGCGCTGTCGCGCTTCCTGCGCACGTCGGTCGCCTCCGGCGCGGGGCGGCTGCTGCCGCCGCAGGTGCTGCGGGTCGGCGTCGCGGAGGAGCGGGAGCTGCCGGAGCACGCGCGGCTGCCGCAGCAGCGGACGCAGCCGGCGGGGGAGCTGCGGCTCGTGCCCGAGCAGCGGGCGGAGGACGACGGCGGGGCGGCAGAGCTGCTCGATGTGGTCGGGCAGCTGGTGGAGCGGGCTCGGGCGGCGGGGGAGTTGCGGGCGGACGTGTCCGTGTCCGACGTGCTGCTGGTCATCGCTACGGCGGCACCGTCCCTCCCGGACGCGGCCCAGCAGGCGGCCGCCTCCGCCCGCCTCCTCGACATCCTTCTGGAGGGCCTCCGCAGCAGGCCCTCCTGACCTGCGGTCACTTCTCGACGGCGCAGGCCGGTGCCCGTGCGGCAGGGGTGCCGGCCTTACCCGTGCGGGGAGCTTGCCGGGGGGCGGGGAGTTGCACACACGGTGCCTGCAACACGCCCGGCGTGGGTGCGGGCCGGGGGAGTTGACGCACCTCGGCGCCAACGAGGTGCCGCCGCGCCCACCCGTGCCGCCCCAGCGGCACGAATGCCCGCGGTTGGCGACACTTGCGGCCGCCGCCCGGCCGCGCGCCCGCGGATGGCGGGGGCGGCGCCCGCCACCGGGGCCGTGCAGGCGCCCACGGCGGGGAGGGGACGGGGTGGGGGTGGGCGCCCGCAGCGGCTGGCGCGTCAACGCCCTGGACTTCTCCAGCACGCACTCTCGCGCCAGACCGAGGACGACCACCCCCATCGCGGCCCCGCACCACCACCCCACCCCAGGCGCTACGCCCGCCCCCACCGCACCGCAACCCCGCGACCTCAGCGGGACCCCGCCGCCCCCGCCCCCAGCGCCCCCCGCTGCGGAGCGATACCCGCCGGCACCGCCCGTTGCCGCGCAGGCGTCCCCGTCCAGCACGTCCCCCGGCGCGCCAGCAGCCTCCGTAGCCACACCTCCAGCGCGACCAGGTCCGCCAGCCCGTCCAGCGGCAGCGGCTCCCCCTCCGCCGCCCCCCGCAACGCCTTCCGCACGACCCGCGCCTCCACCAGCCCCGCCTCCGCCAGCAGCGGCGTGTCGAACAGCGCGATCAGCGACCCCGCCGCCACCCGCAGCCCCGTCCGCGCGGCGGCCGCCGAGGCCGTCGCGCCCGGCGCCCCCCACCCCGCCGGCAGATCCCGCACCCCCGCGCCCTCCAGCACGGACCGCAGGATCTCCGCCCGCGCCCCGGGCCGTACCCGCAGCGCCTCCGGCAGGGCCCTGCACGCCCGCACCACCTGGTTGTCGAGGAACGGCGTGTGCAGCCGCTGCGAGCGGATCTCCGCCGCCTGCTCCAGCACCCGCACGTCCGCCGCGTACCGCGCCAGCGCCGCCCGTGCCCGGAAGTCCCCCGGCCGCTGCCCCGGCCCGACCTCCGACCGCCAGGTCGACGCCTGGAGGCGAACCGATACTTCAGCCAGCGCCTCCCCGGTCAGCCACCGCGCCGCGGGCCCGGGCCGGCCCCAGGTCAACGCGGCCAGCGAGGCGTCCGCGGCGCCCCCGGGCCCGTCGTCGTCCAGCTTCCTGTGCAGCAGCCGCTGCGCAAGGGACTCCAGCCCCGTGCGGTACGGCGTCCGCGCCAGCCTCCGCGCGGCCGCGTACACCCGCGCGGGCACCATCACGGATCCGTCCGCCTTGGCCAGAGCGGCCACCGGCCGCACCAGATGCCGCCGCTTCCGGTCCATCAGCAGGTCGGCCAGCCGCGCAGGATGAGCGTCGAGCACCTGCTTGGCGCCGTATCCCGTGAAGTGGTCCGCGCTGCCCGCCGCCAGCCGCGCCCGGTGCCGCGCCGCGGCGACCAGCGACGGACCCGGCTCGTCCGTCAGCGGCACGTCCAGTTCGACGTACGGAAGAGTCGACTCCTCACCGGCGACCACCACGTGGTGCAGCCGGGGGTTGGCGGCGAGTGCGCCCGCCCGCTCCAGTTCGCCCTCGTCCCGCCCCCCTGCCCCGCCGGCGGCGAGGTCGTTGAAGGTGACGGCCAGCAGCCGCTCCCCCGCGCCCGTGCCGTGTCCCAGCACGGTGCCGGGTCTCCCGGGCAGCCCGGCGGCCAGCAGGGCCAGAGCGCCCGACGCGGGCCCGCCGGACAGATCCGCCCCGATCCCCGCCACCGGCGTCCCCCGCGCCGCACGCCGTTCCGCGGGTCCCATGCCCGGCACCGGACCGGGGTCTATGTCGGCCCCGGGGACGTGACGCGGCGCGGCGAGCCGTGTCCGCACGGCCTCCACCAGCGCGTCCCGCACGGCGTCCACCGCGTGGCCGGGGTCGGCGGGCGGGGCGGCGACGGCCAGCGAGGCGACGGGTTCGTACCCGGCGATCTCCCGGGCCCCGGCGCGCAGGATCAGCGCGTGCCCCGGCGGAACGCGCTTCACGCCCTCGTACGGGGTGGAGTCCTGGAGCGCGGCGGGCACGTCGGGCGCCGCGAGCAGCGCGGCGAGGTGTCCGAAGTCGAGGTTGGCCTCGACGAGGTCGGCGAGCGGCAGGGCGGCGGTGGCGTAGGCGACGCCCCGCTCGAAGGGGGTGTAGAAGACGGGCCGGGCGCCGGCGAGGTCCCCGCACACCGTGATCCGGCGTCCGACCTGGACCACGGCCGTGTAGCTGCCCGGCCAGGCGGTCAGGTGCCGCAGAGCGCCGCCGCGCGCGGCGAACAGCGCGACGCGCAGCTGTTCGTCGGAGGCGCCGCAGGTGCCGAGGACGGCGATGCGGGTCTGCTCGTCGGCGGAGACCACCCGCACCTCGTCGGGGCGCCAGTCGCCGACCGCCCACAGCGGGTCGGGGTCGCCCCACAACAGGTGGGAGCCGACGGGCTGCAGGGTCTCGCCGTCGACGCCGGTGGAGCCGGCGGTGCCGACGGGGCCGTATCCCCCGGCCGCCGCGGCGGTGCTGCTCCATCCCACCAACCACCGCATCGCCGCCTCCACAAGCTGTGGACAACCAGTGCACCGTACGAACCGGTTCCCCATGCTGCCATGAAGGCGGCGCCCGGTAACGCCGCTGGAGCGGTGTGTGCTCCGTCGAATGCGCCCCGGCGGATACACCCACCCTCCGCGGGCGTTGACCCCGCGCAAGCCCGAACACCCGCCCGAGACACGGAGATCGACTTCTGGGCGGTCCCCACTCGCCAGGCCGCTTCGACGCGAATGCGCCCCCGTAGCGCGCCCCTAAAACCACCAACGCGCCCTCAACTACCTGGATAGAAGCGCGGATACACCAAAACGAGTGGCGTCGATTTTCAGCCAAATCGAAGCGGTGAGATCATACTCGAACACGCTCCGTACAGGCTTTGCGCACCACCGCGGGCGTACGGTCCGGGAGGCGGAGCACGCCTCCCGGACCGTTCCGCCGCCCGCGGGGATGAAGGCGGCGGTGTTCCCCCAGCCCACTGGATCCAGTACAGCGGGCCGACCCACGCACGGACCATGGAACCGCTCCCGGGATGGCCGGAGAAGAGCGCACGCACAGGCGCACGGCCACACACCGGGAGCACGCCGCAACTGCGCGTATCGGACCCGTACTTCAGTACGGACCACAATCCCGCCATCCGGAAGAATGCCCCTTAACGCTTGGGATGCGGCGAACTACGCTGGGTTTACGAATGCCGCGTGGTTATGCCAGAGCGGCAGCCGTCTGTGTCGAGGGGTGGCGCATGTCCAGGGAGCAACGCGGGCCGAACGAAAAACTCGGCGCCGTTCTCGCCCTCGCGGGAATCAGCAACGCCGGCCTCGCGCGGCGCGTCAACGATCTCGGCGCCCAGCGAGGACTGACGCTTCGCTACGACAAGACGTCGGTGGCGCGCTGGGTGTCGAAGGGCATGGTGCCGCAGGGCGCCGCCCCGCATCTGATCGCCGCCGCCATCGGCCAGAAGCTGGGCCGCCCCGTGCCGCTGCACGAGATCGGCCTGGCGGACGCCGATCCCGCGCCCGAGGTGGGTCTCGCCTTCCCGCGCGACGTCGGCCAGGCGGTGAAGTCCGCGACCGAGCTGTACCGGCTGGACCTCGCCGGCCGCCGGGCGGGCTCCGGCGGCATCTGGCAGTCGCTCGCCGGGTCGTTCGCGGTGAGCGCGTACGCCACACCCGCCTCACGGTGGCTGATAACCCCGGCCGACAGCTCGGTGGCGCGCGAGGCGGGTCCGTCCGACGGCTCCGGCGCACCGCTCAAAGTCGGCCACAGCGATGTGCGGAAACTGCGGGAGGCCGCGGAGGACGCCCGGCGCTGGGACTCCAAGTACGGCGGCGGCGACTGGCGTTCGTCGATGGTCCCCGAGTGCCTGAGGGTCGAGGCGGCCCCGCTGCTGCTCGGCTCCTACTCCGACGACGTCGGCCGCTCCCTCTTCGGCGCGGCGGCCGAACTCACCCGTCTCGCGGGCTGGATGGCGTTCGACACCGGCCAGCAGGAGGCGGCGCAGCGCTACTACATCCAGGCCCTGCGCCTCGCCCGCGCGGCGGCCGACGTGCCCCTCGGCGGGTACGTCCTCGCCTCGATGTCCCTCCAGGCGACGTACCGCGGCTTCGGCGACGAGGGCGTGGACCTCGCCCAGGCGGCGCTGGAGCGCAACCGCGGCCTGGCCACCGCCCGCACCCTGAGCTTCTTCCGCCTGGTGGAGGCACGCGCGCACGCACGCGCCGGAGACGCGCAGGCGGCCGGCGCCGCGCTGAAGTCGGCGGAGAGCTGGCTGGAGCGGTCCCGGCCCGGCGACAGCGACCCGACCTGGCTCGGCTTCTACTCCTACGACCGGTTCGCCGCCGACGCCGCCGAGTGCTACCGCGACCTGAAGGCGCCCCGCCAGGTGCGCCGCTTCACCGAGCAGGCGCTGTCGAAGCCCACGGAGGAGTTCGTGCGCTCGCACGGACTGCGCCTGGTGGTCTCCGCGGTCGCCGAACTGGAGTCCGGGAATCTGGACGCGGCCTGCGAGCAGGGCGTCCGGGCCGTGGAGGTGGCGGGCCGCATCTCCTCCGCGCGCACCACGGAGTACGTCAGGGACCTGCTGCACCGGCTGGAGCCGTACGGCGACGAGCCGCGCGTGGTCGAGCTGCGCGAGCGCGCCCGCCCGCTGCTGATGACCACGGCCTGACCCGTCCCGCCCCGCCCTTGGTTTGAAGCCGTTGTCAGTGGCGCAGTGCACTATCGACGCGGGAGGTGGCGCAGGTGGTGGCGGGGCCGTACGACTGTGACGTGGTGGTGATCGGCGGCGGGATCGTCGGCCTGTCGACGGCGTATGCCATCGGGCGGGCGGCCCCGGGCACGCGGGTGACCGTGCTGGAGAAGGAGCAGGGCACGGCCCGGCACCAGACAGGCCGCAACAGCGGGGTGATCCACAGCGGCATCTACTACCGCCCCGGCTCGCTGAAGGCGCGGTACGCGGTGTCGGGCGCGGCCGAGATGGTCAAGTTCTGCGCCGAGTACGACATCCCGCACGCGGTGACGGGCAAGCTGATCGTCGCCACGGAGCGCGAGGAGCTGCCCCGGCTGCACGCCCTGGTGCAGCGCGGCCGGGAGAACGGCCTGGCGGTGCGCGAGCTGTGCGGCGCGCAGATCGCGGAGTACGAGCCGGAGGTCGAGGGCCTCGCCGCGATCCACGTCGGCACCACCGGCATCTGCGACTACGGGGCGGTGGCCCGCCGGCTCGCGGAGGCGTCAGGGGCCGATCTGCGGCACGGGGCGGAGGTGGTCCGCGTCGACCGCCGGCCCGACCGGGGCGTGGCCGTCCTGACGGCGGCCGGCGACATCGTCCGCGCCCGCGTGATGGTGAACTGCGCGGGGCTGCACTGCGACCGGATCGCGCTGCTCACGGGTGACGAGCCCGGCGCCCGCATCGTGCCGTTCCGCGGGGAGTACTACGAGCTGGCCCGCCCCGAGCTGGTGCGGGGCCTGGTCTACCCGGTGCCGGACCCGGCGTTCCCGTTCCTCGGCGTCCACCTCACCCGGGGCACGGACCAGAGCGTGCACGTGGGGCCGAACGCGGTCCCGGCGCTGGCCCGCGAGGGGTACGACTGGCGGACGGTGCGGCCGCGCGAACTGGGCGCCACCCTGGCCTGGCCGGGCTCCTGGCAGCTGGCCCGCCGCCACTGGCGGTACGGCGCCGGGGAGCTGCACCGCTCGCTGTCCAGGCCCGCCTTCGCGCGGGCCGTGCGCCGGCTGCTGCCCGCCGTGCGCGACGAGGACCTGGTGCCGACGCAGGCCGGGGTGCGGGCGCAGGCGGTGCTGCGCGACGGCACGCTGGTCGACGACTTCCTGATCCGGGAGGCGCCCCGAGCGGTGCACGTGCTGAACGCCCCCTCGCCCGCCGCGACCGCCTCGCTGCCGATCGGCCGGGAGATCGCCCGCCGGGCGCTGGCCGGCCTGGCCGAGAGCGAGCGGTGAGCGCGCGTGGCGGGAGCGGTCGTCGGGCCGGTCCGCGCGGCCGGGCCGCCGTGCGCGCCGTCCCCGTAAAATCGAGGGCACTGTGTCTGATTCCGTGATGAGCACCCCCGAAGCACCGCACGCCGAGCGGACCGCCGGCGAGCCGGCCCCCCGCGCCCGCGCGAAGGGGGAGCCGCGCTTCCCCGACGGTCCGAAGGCCGACCCCGCCGGGTCGCACTTCGAGCGCCGGATCCGCAGCTTCCAGCCCCGCCGCAGCCGCGTCACCGCAGGTCAGGCGGACGCCTTGCAGCGGCTGTGGCCGGTGTGGGGGCTCGACATCGACGGCAGCCGCCGGCTGGACCTGGCCGAGCTGTTCGGGAACGACCGGCCGGTCGTCCTGGAGATCGGCTTCGGCATGGGCGAGGCCACCGCGGAGATGGCCGCCGCCGACGCGGGGACGAACATCCTCGCCGTGGACGTCCACACCCCCGGCCAGGGGCATCTGCTGCACCTCGCCGAGGAGCGCGGACTGGCCAACGTGCGCGTGGCGAACGGGGACGCGATCATCCTGCTGCGCGAGATGCTCGCCCCGGACGCGCTGAGCGGGCTGCGCGTGTTCTTCCCCGACCCCTGGCCGAAGAAGCGGCACCACAAGCGGCGGCTGATCCAGCCGGAGTTCCTGACCCTGGCCGCGTCCCGCCTGGCGCCGGGCGCGCTCCTGCACTGCGCCACCGACTGGGAGCCGTACGCGGAGCAGATGCTCGAGGTGCTGAGCGCGCACCCCGGCTTCGAGAACACCCGGGCGGACGGCGGCTTCGCGCCGCGTCCGGAGTTCCGGCCGCTCACCCGTTTCGAGCGGCAGGGGCTGGACAAGGGTCATGTGGTGAACGACCTGCTCTTCCGCCGCGTACCGCACGACGACCGCGCCGGGCACCGGGACGGGGACCCCGCCTGACGTCCCCAACCCCCCTCCTGAGCCGGCACGCAGCCCTGCCCCTTTCTCGTTAGGGTCGAATCCGTGGCCAGCAGCCCTCCGTACCCGCCGTACCCCGGCGCAGCTCCCGGCGGCACGCCGCGGCACCCGCACTGGTGGCAGCGCCCGGCGGTCCGCTACGGAGCGATGGTCACGCTGCTGGCCCTGTCCGGTCTGGTGATCCTCGCGCTGGTGCGGGAGCAGACGGGCACGCGGGGCTTCCTGGTCGGTCTGGGCCTGGCCGTGCTGCCGGTCCCGCTGCTGCTGGCGGCGTTCCGCTGGCTGGGCCGGGTGGAGCCCGGCCCCTGGCGGAACCTGCTGTTCGCGTTCGCCTGGGGAGCCTGCGCGGCGGCACTGATCGCGATCGTGGCGAACAGCTTCGCCACCCGGTGGATAGCGACGGCCACCGCCGACCCGGCCGGCGCCGACACCCTGGGCGCGACCGTCATAGCGCCGGTGGTGGAGGAGACGGCGAAGGCGGCGGCGGTGCTGCTGCTCTTCCTGTTCCGCAGACGCGACTTCCACGGGATCCTCGGCGGCGTGGTGGCGGCCGGGTTCACCGCGACCGGTTTCGCGTTCACCGAGAACGTCCTCTACCTCGGCAACGCCTTCGGCACCGACCAGCTCACCGGAGGCAGCGGCATCGCCTCGGTCACCGCGGCGACCTTCTTCGTCCGCATCGTCATGTCGCCCTTCGCGCACCCCCTGTTCACCGTGCTCACCGGCATCGGTTTCGGTGCGGCCGCGCTGGCCGCCGACCGGCAGCGGGTGCGGCGCGTGCTGCTGCCGCTCGCCGGGCTGCTCCTCGCGATGGGCATGCACGCGCTGTGGAACGGCTCCGCCACGCTCGGCCAGTTCGGCTTCATCGCGGTGTACGGGGCCTTCATGGTGCCGGCGTTCGGGCTGCTGACCTGGCTGGTGGTGTGGACGCGGCAGCGGGAGCTGCGGACCGTGCGCACGGAGCTGCCCGCGTACGCGGTGGCCGGCTGGCTGCGCCCGGCGGAGCCGTTCGCGCTGGGCTCGATGCGCGCGCGGCGCCTCGCCCGGAAGTTCGCCCGCGAGCACGGGGGCAGGCCCGCGGCGAGGGCGGTCGCCCAGTACGAGGCGTACGCGACGTCGCTGGCGTTCCTGCGTCACCGGGGCCGCGCGGGGAAGGCGGGGGCGGACTTCGTGACGCGGGAGCGGGAGCTGCTGCTGGAGCTGTGGCGCCGGCGCGCGGCGGCCCGCCCGGCGCTGGAGCACGCGGCCCGGCTCACGGCGCCCCCGGTGCCGTACGGCGCGGGATGGGCGTACGGGCCCGTCCCCGCACGGTGGCCGGCGCAGGGGCAGCCGCCGTATCCGGCGTACGGGGAGAACCCCTACCGCCGCTGAGCGGAGCCCCGGACATGCGGAACCGGCAGCCCTGACGTCGGGGGGTCGTCGTCGGGGCTGCCGGCGTTCACGGCGTCGGCGGCCGGGACACGGCCGCCGGGGTGGTTCAGATGCTGAGGCCCTTGCCGGCCAGCCAGGCGGCCGGGTCGACGCCGCCGGAGGTGCCGGCGGGGTGGACCTCGAGGTGGAGGTGGGCGCCGGTCACGTTGCCGGTCGCGCCGACGCGGCCGATCACGTCGCCGGTGTTGACCTTCTGGCCGACGCTGACGTTGATCGACGACTGGTGCGCGTACCAGACCTCGGTGCCGTCGTCGAGGGTGAGCACGGTCTTGTAGCCGTACGAGCCGTCCCAGCCGGCGGAGGTGATCGTGCCGGTGTGGACCGCCTTGATCAGGGTGCCGGTGGGGGCGGCGAAGTCCAGGCCGGTGTGGTAGCCGGAGGACCAGTAGGCGCCGGCCTGACCGAACGTCGAGGTGATGGTGTACGAGGAGGTCGGCAGGGCGTACTGCTTGGCCAGCTCGGCGAGGCGCTCGGCCTCGGCCTTCTTCGCGGCCTCCTCCTCCGCCTTCTTCTTGGCGGCCTCGGCCTTCTCCTTGGCCTCCTGCTCCGCCTTGGCGGCGGCCTCGGCGGCCTCCTTCTCGGCGGCGGCGAGGGCGGCGGCCTGCGCCTTGCTCTGCGCCTGGCCCTGCTGCTGCTCGACCTGGGCCATGATGCGGGCGCGCAGCGCCTCGCCGGCGTCGGCGGTGGCGCCCTCCTCGGCGTCGGCGGTGACCATGCCGATGTCGCTGAGGGGGGTGCTGGAGCCCTTCGGCGTTTCCTCGTCGGAGATGAGGGAACCCACGTTGGGGAGGTCGGGCATGGAGATGGAGACGGGCGGCTTGCCGGTCTGGGCGCTGGCCATGCCGCCGGCGCCGACGGCGGCTATGACGCCGACGCCCAGGACGGTGGAGCTGCGGGCGAGTCCGCCTCCGCGCTGCTTGGCGACGCGGTGCCGGCCACGCACGGGCCGCACGGACTCCGCGGTGGGGTTCCACTCCTCGAAGGGCCCCTCGTCGGCACCGGGGGCGCCGTAGGCGAAGGTGTCGCTCGGCTTGAACGGGGCCTCGGGGGCAGGCGGGTTGGACGCCACGTGGGCGCGCTCCTTTCCTTCCTTCTTCGCCTACCGGGTTAGCTGACGGGTTCGGAGCAGGAAGGTCTCCTACGCGCGTATACGAACCGTGACGTCACGGCGGTATCCGCCCGATTCACCCCATGGTGGTGGTTCCCCGGTTCCCTTGCGGGATTCGGCGCGTGCGCACGGAGCCGACGTCTGTGACGGCTGGGACGACCGCGCTGCGTTATCGAACGTTAATAGACGCAGGGGCCGGATTCCAAGCCGTTCCTCTTGATCGTTAACGATTTCCGCACGGACTTAAGCGCCATCAGCGGGCGAAAACGGGCGAGTTGACTGCGCCTCGGGCGACCGGTCGAACCTGACGGGGCGCCAGTTGCCATGCACTGCGGGGCCGTTCGCTCACTGTGCGTGAAGGGCGGGGGAACGAGTGCCGTCAGGGAGAAACACCGAGGGCCGGAACCCTTTCGGATTCCGGCCCTCGGCCTTCAGTAGCGGGGACAGGATTTGAACCTGCGACCTCTGGGTTATGAGCCCAGCGAGCTACCGAGCTGCTCCACCCCGCGTCGGTAGACACCAGTGTACGGCATCCGCGGGGTCCTCCGCACACACCTTCCCCGCAGGCGCGTTCAGCGGCCCAGGAGGTGCCCGTTCGGCGCCTTGGCGCGCTGCTCGAACTCCGGCAGGACCAGCACCGTGGCGCCCCCGTCGGCCAGTACGGCGCTGCCGTCGGCGTCCGTCACGAAGGTGTCCGGCTCCCGCCAGGCCGTGACCACCCGGCGCACCCCCGCGTCCAGGATCAGCCGCGCGCAGGGCGCCGGCCGGGACGCGCGGCGGGCGCACGGCTCCAGGCTGGAGTAGACCGTGGCGCCGGCCAGTCGCGGGTCGGTGGGGTCTGCCTTGGCCAGCGCGGCCTCCTCCGCGTGCACCACGGGGTCGTCGCCCTCGCGGGAGTGGCCCCGCGCCAGCTCGGTGCCGTCGGCGGCGACCACGACCGCGCCGACGCTGAACGCGGTCTCGGAGGGCGGGCACCGCGCGGCCAGCTCGCAGGCGAGGGCGAGCCAGTGGCGGTCGGCCGCGGACGGCAGCGCGCCGGCGCCGGGCGCGGTGGGCTCGTAGCGCATCAGGACGACGTCGCCTACGGGCCGGGTCTCGACCAGGCGCAGCCGCCCGCCCTGGTAGCTGCCGGGACCGAACAGACGGGGGGCGTCCGGGTCGCCGACGAACAGCGGGGCGAGGACGAGCTGCAGCTCGTCGGCGAGGCCCTGGGTCATCAGCTGGGTGTGGATCCGCCCGCCGCCCTCCACCATCAGCCGCCGCACCCTGCGCACGTCGTGCAGGTGCTCCAGCAGCCGCCGCCAGTCCAGGGCGTCGCCGAGCGGCACGACGTCTGCGGCGATGCCCAGGGCGCGGGCCCGTTCGGCGCCCTTGCCGGTGGTGTACAGGACCTTCTCGCCGCCGGTGTGCCAGAAACGGGCCGTCGGGTCCAGGTCGCCGGAACCGCTCACCGTGACCTTCAGCGGGTACTCCGGGCGGCCGTCGGCGATCCGGGCGGAGCGGCGCTCGGGCGAGTTGACCAGCAGCCGGGGGTTGTCGGCGCGGATCGTGCCGGCGCCGACCAGGATGGCGTCCACGGACGCCCGTACCTCGTCGACCCGGTCGAAGTCGGCCGGGCTCGACAGCAGCAGCCGCTCCGGGCCGGTGTCGTCCAGGTAGCCGTCGAGGGAGACGGCGGCGGACAGCAGGACGTACGGGTACGGCATCGGCGGGCTCTCCCGGGTGCGGGCGGCGGCGGGACCGCTGCGCGGTCCGGCTCCAGTCTGGCAACCCGTGCGACCGGGAGCGGAGGTCAGGGCTCGATCAGGCCGACCCGGATGGCGTACCGGGTGAGCTCCAGCCGGTCCCTGAGGCCCAGCTTGGCGAGCAGGTTGGCGCGGTGCCGCTCCACCGTCTTGGGGCTGATCACCAGCATGTCCGCGATCTGCTGGGAGGTGTGGCCCTCGGCGACGAGCTTGAGGATCTGCTCCTCGCGGTCGGTGATGGCCTTCGCGGGCAGGGTCCGGCCCTCCCGCGCCAGGTCGAGGTAGTTGTGGATGAGGGCGTTGACCGCCCCCGGGTAGAGGAAGGGCTCGCCCCGCATGGTGGCGTGACAGGCCTCGACGAGGTCGCGGTCGGCGACCGACTTGAGGACGTAGCCGGAGGCGCCGGCGGCCAGGGCCTCGAAGAAGAACTGCTCGTTGTCGTACATGGTCAGCACGAGGATCCGGGTCTCCGGCAGGGTGCGGGAGAGTTCACGGGCCGCTTGCAGACCGGTCAGGCGCGGCATGGCGATGTCGAGGATGGCCAGGGCGGGGCGGTGCTCGCGGGCCAGCTCGAGGGCTTCCGCGCCGTCGGCGGCCTCGGCCACCACGGTCAGGTCCGGTTCGCCGTCCAGGATGAGACGGACCCCCCGGCGGACCAGCGCGTGGTCGTCGGCGAGGAGGATGCGGGTGGGGGCGGCGTCGGTCATGGTTCAGCGTTTCCGGTCGGGGACGTCGGTCACGGGGGCGGGGCGTGCGCGGGCGCGGACCGGCGCACGGCGGCGGGGGTGGTCGAGGGGACGGACGTCCGCACGGGCCGTACGGGAACGAGGACGTGCGCGGGGAAACGCGCGGGGACGGGCACGGCGAGCCGCAGCTCGGTGCCGCCGCCCGCGCGCGGCTCCACGGCCAGCTCGGCGCCCACCAGCAGCGCCCGCTCCCGCATGCCGCGGATGCCGGCGCCCTCGTCCGCGCCGCCGATGCCGCGGCCGTCGTCGCGGACCCGCAGCCCGACCCCGCCGGGCGTGCGGCGCAGGGCCAGCTCGGCGCGGCGCGCCCCCGCGTGCCGCGCGATGTTGGTGAGGCCCTCCTGGGCGACCCGGTAGAGCACCAGCTCCGACTCCCGGTCCAGCTCGGGCAGGTCGGGGTCGAGGCAGTGCTGCACGGTCAGTCCGGGCCCGCCGAACTCGGTGGCGAGCGCCTTGAGGGCACTGGCCAGGCCCAGCTCGTCCAGCACGCCGGGGCGCAGCCGGCGCGCGATCCGCCGGATCTCCTCCAGGGAGGCGCGGGTGGTCTCCTGCACCTGGCGCAGCTCGTCGCCGAGCTCGGCCGGGGCGTGGTCGGCGGCCCGCTTGAGCTGCAGCAGCACCGCCGTCAGCGACTGGCCGACCTCGTCGTGCAGCTCGCGGGCGATGCGGCGGCGCTCCGCCTCCTGCGCGGACAGGGCCCGCGCGCTGCTGGTGGCCCGCTCGTCCTCCAGCCGGTCGAGCATGGTGTTGTACGTGGTGATCAGCTCGGCGATCTCGCCGCGCCCGCCGACCGCGGTCCGGTGTCCCGGGCGGAGCAGGTCGGTGGCGTTCATGGCGCGGGTGAGGCGCTGCAGCGGGGCGAGTCCCACGCGCAGCAGCAGGGCGTTGGCGACGAGCATGGCGGCCAGCCCCACGGTGAGCACCGCGGCCTCGGTGAGCAGCACCGGCGTGGACACGGTGACGGGTCCGAGGAGCAGGGCGGTGGCGACGATCAGCACGACGGCGTTCAGCAGGAAGATGCGCCAGAACAGAGGCACCTGGTTCCGCCTCCTCGCCGTCGGTGTGCTCAAGGCTCCGACAGCCCGCGACCGGGGGCGCGGCGCGGGCCGTCACCGTCCAGCCTCCGCCCCTCACCGGGGGCGGCGCCATCGGTGACAGTCCCCATTTTCCGGCGTGGACGGGCCCCTGCCCGTGGTCCCGTGCGTACCGGTCCCCCCTGGAGTTGGGGGGCGCGACGGATGGCTCCGGCCGTGCGCCCCGGGCGACCCTGGGGGACCGTACCGGGCGGGTGACGACCTTCGCACACGGGCAAACTCCTGGAAGACCGGCCCGAGTTCGCGGCAAGCCGGCGGTTCGCGCACGTCCCGGTGCCCGGAGCGACGGCCGTCGACGGTGTGACCGGGCGGCCACCCCCTGGGAAGGAGGAGCCGTGCCCCAGTCCGACGACGATCGCCTGGTCGACCTCGCGGCCCGAATCGAGCACGAGGACCCCCGTTTCGCCCGTTCCCTCACCAACGGCCGCCCGACCCGCCCGCGCGAGTACCGGCGGACCGGCGCCTGGTGGGTGCTGATCGCCGGGCTGGGCATGCTGGTCGCGGGCATCGTCGTCCCCGACGGGCTGCTGATCGCGGCCGGCCTGGTGACCAGCGGCATCGGCGTGCAGCTCATCGACCCCTACCGGCGCCCGGACGAGGACGACGCCCGGCGCCCGTCACCCCGCTGATCCGCGCCTTCGCGGACACGCGAACGGCGCTCGTGCCGGCCGCGGCCGGTGCGAGCGCCGTTCCGCGCGTCGGGGTCTCCCCCTCGCGCGCGAGGTAGGCCCTGTGGGACTCGAACCCACAACCAATGGATTAAAAGTCCACTGCTCTGCCAATTGAGCTAAGGGCCCCTGGCGATGTTGCCTCCCCGAGCATAGCCGGACGCGGCCGGAGAGCCGATCGGGTATCGGGCAGGCGCGTTGCGGCCGGAGGGGGCTCGTATGCGCGAGGGCCCGCGCGACGCGTGTCGTGCGGGCCCTCGGCGGTCACTTCGGTGAGGCGGTGTCAGCCGTTGCGCTTCCAGCGCGGCTTGTCCTCGCGGCGCTGGAACGAGCCGCCGCCACGGTGGTCGTCACGTCGGCCGTACGGGCGGTCATGGCCGCCGGAGCGGAAGCCCGGGCGGTCGCCCTGACGGTCGCGGTTGAACGGGCGGTCGCTGCCCCGGTGGCCGCCGGGACGGTCGTCACGGCGGAAGCCGCCGCGGTCACCGCCGTCACGGCGCTCGAAGGAACGGCCCCCGCGGTCGCCGCGGTCGTCACGGCGCTCGAAGGGACGGCCGCCCCGGTCGTCACGGCGGTCGTCCCGACGGAAGCCGCCACGGTCACCGCGGTCACGGTTGAAGCCACCCCGGTCGCCCCGGTCACCGCGGTCGTCACGGCGGAAGCCGCCGCGGTCGTCCCGGTCCTCACGGCGGAAGCCGCCGCGCTCGCCGCCGTCACGGCGCTCGAAGGAACGGCCGCCCCGGTCGTCACGGCGGTCGTCACGGCGGAAGCCGCCACGGTCACCACGGTCACGGTTGAAGCCACCCCGGTCGCCCCGGTCGTCACGGCGCTCGAAGGGACGGCCGCCACGGTCACCCCGGTCGTCACGGCGGAAGGTGCCACGGTCACCGCGGTCGCCCCGGTCGTCGCGGCGGAAGCCACCGCGGTCGTCCCGGTCGTCACGGCGCTCACGCCGCTCGTACGGCGCCGAGGCCGCCGGGCGCTCGACGCGCTCGGTCCGCTCGACCTCCCGCGCGGTCGGCTGCTCCGGCAGCGTCACCTCGGCCTCGGCGACCACGGCGGCCGCCTCGGCGATCACGGCCTGCGGGTCCTCGCCCCGCTCGCGCGCGGCGCGGGCCAGCAGCCGGTCGGCCTCCTCGCGCAGCTCGGTGGCGCGGCGCTGGGCCCGCTCCAGCTCCTTGGTGAGCTGGGCGACCTCGCGCTCGGCCTGCTGCGCGGCGTTGCCGGCGGACTCGGCCTGCACCTCGGTCATCGACCGGGCGCCGGTGATCTCGGCGACCTCCGGTTCGAAGGCCGCGCCGCCCTGGATGATGTGGCGCGTGGCGTCGACGCCCGCGTCCTCCATCAGGCGGAAGATCTGGCGCCGCTGGTGCGGCAGCGACAGGGAGACGACCGTGCCGGTGCGTCCGGCGCGCGCGGTGCGGCCGGCGCGGTGCAGGTAGTCCTTGTGGTCGCCGGCCGGGTCCACGTTCAGCACCAGGTCGATGCCGTCGACGTGGATGCCGCGGGCGGCGACGTCGGTGGCGACCAGGACGTTGACGTAGCCGTCCTTGAAGTCGGCGAGGGTGCGGGTACGGGCGCCCTGGGTCATGCCGCCGTGCAGCGCGTCGGCCTTCACGCCGGAGTCGCGCAGCTGCTCGGCGACGCGGTCGGCGCCGAGCTGGGTGCGGACGAAGATGATGGTGCGGCCCTTGCGGGAGGCGATGGCCGCGGTGACCGGCGCCTTGTCCTTGGGCTTCACGACGAGGATGTGGTGCGACATGGTCGTCACCGCGCCCTGCGCCGCGTCCACCTCGTGCGACACCGGGGAGTCGAGGTAGCGGTCGACGAGGGTCTTGATCTCGTTCTCCATGGTGGCGGAGAAGAGCATGCGCTGGCCGCCCGCGGGGACCTGGTCGAGCAGCTCCGTCACCTCGGGCATGAAGCCGAGGTCGGACATCTGGTCGGCCTCGTCGAGGACCGCGATCTCCACGTTCTCCAGGGAGCAGGCGCCGCGGTTGATGATGTCGCGCAGCCGGCCCGGGGTGGCGACGAGGACGTCGACGCCGCGCTCGAGGGCGTAGATCTGGTTGCCCATGGAGGTGCCGCCGCAGACGACCTTCATCTTGAGGCCGAGGACGTCGCCGTAGGGCTGGAGGGCGTCGGCCACCTGCATGGCCAGCTCGCGGGTCGGCGTCAGGATGACGGCGCGCGGCTTGTGCTTCTCGGTGCGGCCGCCGGCGAGCTGCGCCAGGGTCGGCAGACCGAAGGAGAGGGTCTTGCCGGAGCCGGTGCGGCCGCGGCCGAGGATGTCCTTGCCGGCCAGGGCGTCCGGGATGGTCGCGGCCTGGATCGGGAAGGGGCTGGTCACGCCGTTCTGCGCGAGCTTGCGCACGACGCCCTCGGGCAGGCCGAGGTCGGCGAAGGTGAGTTCGGGGGCCGCCGTCTCGGCGGCCGTGGTGTCGGTGTCCTCGATGTTCTCGGGCACGACGACGTGATCAGTACTGGCGATGGGCATACGAATGCGAAACCTTCCGGAGTCTCTTCGGCACGCGCCCGTCAACTCCGTGATTCGCAGTTCGCAATTACGACCGCCTCAATGCGGTCCACCACGGCAAGGGAGAGAGTACGCGCCACACGGCGCGCTCTGTTGTGGCGCCGGGCAAATAGGATCAAACGATCTGCCACCATACGCACCCCGACCCCTCGGATGCAAATCAGCAGGTGAGAAGCGTGCGACGGGGCCGCGGTGACCGCTAGGCCGGCGCCCCCGCTCTCGGCGCGGGCTCCCGCTGCGCGAGCTGGGGGTCGGGCGGCTGGTGGGCGGACGAGGACGGCTCGGCCTGGGTCGGCTCGGACGTCGGCCCCGGGTTCTGCGGCGGGTCCGAGGGCTGCGGGTCCGGCGTCCGGCTGGGCTCGGGCGGGTCGGGGCGGTCGTCGGGGGTCGGACGGGTGGGCTCGTCCGGGCCGCCGCCGTCCGGCGCGGGATGGCTCGCCCCGGTGGACGGCCGGTCGCCGGACGGGGACGGGCGCTTGCCCTTCCGCTTCTTCTTCTCGTCCTTCCCGCCCTTGTCCGCGTCGCCGTCCTCGCCGTGCCGGCCGTCCACCCCGGCCGCCCCGTGGCCGGCCTTGCCGCCCACCCGGTCGGTTCCGCCGTCCGGGGCCTCGCCGCCCGAGCGGCCCGCGGAGTGCGACGGCCCGGCCTTCCCCCCGGCGTCGTCGTCACCCACGCTCACGCATCCGGCGGCAGCGGCGACGGCCACGACCATGGCGGCCAGGCGGACGGGTACGTACAAGCGGCGCACGGGGCCACCTCCGGTTGGAGTGCAGGGTCGACAACCCCAACTCCCGTCACCCGCAAGAGGACACGCGAACGGCCTATCCGTAGCCGAGCGCGTGCAGCCGGGCGTCGTCGATCCCGAAGTGGTGCGCGATCTCGTGCACCACCGTGATCTCGGTCTCCGCGACCACGTCCTCCCGGGACTCGCACATCCGCAGGGTCGGCCCCCGGTAGATCGTGATCCGGTCGGGCAGCACCCCGGCGTACCACTCCCCCCGCTCGGTCAGCGGCGTCCCCTCGTACAGCCCGAGCAGCTCCGGGTCGTCCGCCGGCGGCTCGTCCTCCACGAACACCGCGACGTTGTCCATGAGCCGCGTCAGCTCCGGGGGGATCCGGTCGAGCGCCTCGGCGACCAGCTCCTCGAACTCCTCGCGCGTCATCTCCAGCACGAAGCCATTGTCGGGGACGATCGGTCCGTACGAGAGGCGGGCGGCGCCCGCATATCCGGCCGCCCGTGCGGGCATAGGGGATCAATGGCCCGCGTCCCGACTGCCGTCCTGAACCTGATCCACCGCTTCCCACGGCTCCCGCAGGCCCTGACCCGCCGCCACCGCTCCGGCACCCGGCCCCCGGCCGCACCGGCCCTCGCCCCCGGCGCACGGCCGCGCCCCTGGGTGCGCGCCCTCGGACTGGTCGCGGTGGTGATGCTCGGCGCCTGGCTCGGCCTGCTCGTCGTCGGCAACGTCCGTGTGCCGGTCGGCCCGATGGACACCACCATGACCCTGCGCCCGTCCTTCACCGGCGGCACGAAGATCAACGTGTCACCCCTGGGCGCGCTGCAGCTCGACAGCCACATCGCCCCGGTGCGCCTCGACGTCAACGTCGACCAGCTCGACCCCGAGCGCGCCCGGGCCCTCGTCGACCACCCCGAGCGCCTCTCGGGGCTCCAGGACGAGGTCACCGAGGACATCGCCCGCGGCACCGCGGACCTCGCCGTGCGCTCCTGCGTCGCCGTCGTCACCGGCGCCGCCACGCTCGGGCTCCTCGTCTACCGCCGCCCGCGCCGCGCCCTGGCCGCCGGAGGGCTCGCCCTCGGCCTGCTGGCCGCGTCCGGCGGCACGGCGTACGCGACCTGGAACCCGGACTCGGTGCTGGAGCCGAAGTTCTCCGGCCTGCTCTCCTCCGCGCCCTCGCTCGTCGGCGACGCGCGCAGCATCGTCACCGAGTTCGACGTCTACCAGAAGGAGTTGGCCCGTCTGGTCACCAACGTGACCAAGCTCTACGACGCCACGTCCACGCTCCCCGTCTACCAGCCGGACCCGACCACCATCCGCGTCCTGCACGTCTCCGACATCCACCTCAACCCGGCGAGCTGGAAGATCATCGCCTCGCTGGTGGAGCAGTACCGGGTGGACGTGATCGTCGACTCCGGCGACACGATGGACCACGGCACGGCCGCCGAGAACGGCTTCCTGGACCCGGTCGAGGACCTGGGCGCCCCGTACGTGTGGGTGCGCGGCAACCACGACTCGCTCGTCACCCAGCGCTACCTCGACCGGATGAGGAACGTGCACGTCCTCGACGACGGCCGGGCGAGGACCATCGCGGGCCTGCGCTTCGCCGGCATCGGCGACCCGCAGTTCACCCCCGACCGCACCCAGAGGACCGGGGCCGAGCAGTCCCAGGAGCTGGCGGGCGCCCGGCTCGCCTCCGCGATGCGGGACCAGAAGCGGGCCGGCACCCCCGTGGACGTGGCGGTCGTCCACGAGCCCTCGGCGGCCCGCGAGGTCGACGGCACCGTGCCGCTGGTCCTCTCCGGTCATCTGCACCGCGAGGACACCGAGGTCATGCGGTACGGCACCCGGCTGCGCATCGAGGGTTCCACCGGCGGCAGCGGCCTGCGGGCGATCGAGGGCACGTACCCCGACCCGATCGAGACGTCGATCCTCTACTTCGACCGGGACACCAAGCGTCTCCAGGCGTGGGACTCGATCGAGCTGGGCGGCCTCGGGCTCACCACGGCGGAGGTCAGCCGGCACCTGCCCGAGGAGAACCAGCCGGGCGCGGACCGTTCCCCGTCCCCCTCCGAAACCTCCTCCGCGTCCCCCTCCGGCAGCCCGTCGGGGACCACTCCCTCACCCGCCTCCGCCACGCCGTCGCGACCCCGCTCGTAAACCGTTTTGGCGAACCATCCCGCCATCCCATATGCTTCTCACGTCCCCGACGCGCTGAGAAGCGCCCAGGCGGGCCGATAGCCCTCATCGTCTAGCGGCCTAGGACGCCGCCCTTTCAAGGCGGTAGCACGGGTTCGAATCCCGTTGGGGGCACGCACCACCCTGTGCGACACTGTCGTACGACACAAGCTTGGTCCTGTGGAGCAGTTTGGAGTGCTCGCCACCCTGTCAAGGTGGAGGCCGCGGGTTCAAATCCCGTCAGGACCGCTGGTGTTTCACGTGAAACACCGCGGCTGGGTAGCTCAGTTGGTACGAGCGTCCGCCTGAAAAGCGGAAGGTCGCCGGTTCGACCCCGGCCCCAGCCACAGCAAAGGCCCCGATCTCTGATCGGGGCCTTGTTGTGTGCCCCGGCAAAATGGCTCGCCGCGTTTTTCCGCGGTCTGAGATCCTGGAGTCCGTATGTCTACGCACTCTGCCCCCGCCCTCGGCTCCCTCGCCTCCCGTCTCTCCGAGCTGTCACTGCGCGATGCGCACCGGCTCGGGCGGCGGCTCGAGGGCGCCCGCAAGATCCGTAAGCCGGAGGCCCGCGCCGCGGTGCTCGGTGAGATCGAGGCGGAGGTCGCCGCTGCAGAGGAGCGGATGGCCGCGCGCCGGGCCAGGGTGCCGCAGGTCAGATACCCCGAGCAGTTGCCCGTCAGCCAGAAGAAGGGCGCCATCGCCGAGGCCATCCGTGATCACCAGGTGGTGATCGTGGCGGGTGAGACGGGCTCCGGCAAGACCACGCAGATCCCGAAGATCTGCATGGAGCTGGGACGCGGCGTCCGCGGCATGATCGGGCACACCCAGCCGCGCCGGATCGCGGCCCGCACGGTGGCCGAGCGGGTCGCCGAGGAGCTGGACACCCCGCTCGGCGAGGCCGTCGGCTGGAAGGTCCGCTTCACCGACCAGGTGGACCCGGAGGCCACGTTCATCAAGCTGATGACGGACGGCATCCTGCTCGCGGAGATCCAGACCGACCGCGAACTGCGCGCCTACGACACGATCATCATCGACGAGGCGCACGAGCGGTCCCTGAACATCGACTTCCTGCTCGGCTATCTCGCCCAGCTGCTGCCGAAGCGTCCCGACCTCAAGGTCGTCATCACCTCGGCGACCATCGACCCCGAGCGCTTCTCCCGGCACTTCGGCGACGCCCCGATCATCGAGGTCAGCGGGCGGACGTACCCGGTGGAGGTTCGGTATCGGCCGCTGCTGGAAGAGGACTCCGAGGACGCCGACCGGGACCAGATCACCGCGATCACCGACGCCGTCGAGGAGCTGATGGCGGAGGGCCCGGGCGACATCCTGGTGTTCCTCTCCGGCGAGCGGGAGATCCGGGACACGGCGGACGCGCTGAACAAGAAGCGGTACCGCTCCACGGAGGTGCTGCCGCTGTACGCCCGGCTGTCGCACGCCGAGCAGCACCGGGTGTTCCAGCCGCACGGCGGACGCCGGATCGTCCTGGCCACCAATGTGGCCGAGACCTCCCTCACCGTCCCCGGCATCAAGTACGTCATCGACCCCGGCTTCGCCCGTATCTCGCGCTACAGCCACCGCACCAAGGTGCAGCGGCTGCCGATCGAGCCGGTCTCGCAGGCCAGCGCCAACCAGCGCAAGGGCCGCTGCGGCCGTACCTCGGACGGTATCTGCATCCGGCTGTACAGCGAGGACGACTTCCTCTCCCGTCCCGAGTTCACCGACGCGGAGATCCTGCGGACCAACCTCGCCTCGGTCATCCTCCAGATGACGGCGGCCGGCCTGGGCGAGATCGAGAAGTTCCCCTTCATCGACCCGCCGGACCACCGCAACATCCGCGACGGCGTCCAGCTGCTCCAGGAGCTCGGCGCGCTGGACCCCACGCAGAAGGACCCGCGCAAGCGCCTCACCCAGACCGGCCGGAAGCTGGCCCAGCTGCCGGTGGACCCGCGTCTCGCCCGCATGGTGCTGGAGGCGGACCGCAACGGCTGCGTCCGCGAAGTCATGGTCATCGCGGCGGCCCTGTCCATCCAGGACCCGCGCGAGCGGCCCGCCGACAAGCAGACGCAGGCCGATCAGCAGCACGCCCGGTTCCGCGACGAGACCAGCGACTTCCTCGCCTTCCTCAACCTGTGGCGGTACATCCGCGAGCAGCAGAAGGAGCGCGGCTCGTCGTCGTTCCGGCGGATGTGCAAGCAGGAGTACCTGAACTTCCTGCGCATCCGCGAGTGGCAGGACATCTACGCCCAGCTGCGGACCGTCGCCAAGCAGATGGGTCTCCATCTCAACGACCAGGACGCCCCCGCCGACCGCATCCACGTCTCCCTGCTGTCCGGTCTGCTCTCGCACATCGGCATGAAGGACGTGAAGGAGTCCAAGGACTCCGGGCAGGGCGGCGGCCGGCGCGACGGCGGGCGCAACGAGTACCTCGGCGCGCGCAACGCCAAGTTCGCCGTCTTCCCGGGCTCCGCGCTGTTCAAGAAGCCGCCGCGGTTCGTGATGTCGGCGGAGCTGGTGGAGACGTCCCGGCTGTGGGCGCGGGTCAACGCGAAGATCGAGCCGGAGTGGGTCGAACCGCTCGCCGAGCACCTGCTCAAGCGCACCTACAGCGAGCCGCACTGGGAGAAGGACCAGGCGGCCGTGATGGCGTACGAGAAGGTCACGCTGTACGGCGTGCCGATCGTGGCGCAGCGGAAGGTGAACTACGGGCGGATCGACCCGGAGCTGTCCCGTGAGCTGTTCATCCGGAACGCCCTGGTCGAGGGCGACTGGCGCACGCACCACAAGTTCTTCGCGGACAACCGCAAGCTGCTGACCGAGGTCGAGGAGCTGGAGCACCGGGCGCGGCGCCGGGACATCCTGGTCGACGACGAGACCCTCTTCGACTTCTACGACCAGCGGATCCCCGACCATGTGGTCTCGGGGGCGCACTTCGACTCGTGGTGGAAGCACAAGCGGCGCGAGCAGCCCGACCTCCTCGACTTCGAGCGGGAGATGCTGATCCGTGAGTCGGCGGACGCGGTCACCAAGGCCGACTACCCCGACACATGGCGCCAGGGCCCGCTGAAGTTCCGTGTGACGTACCAGTTCGAGCCCGGGGCGGACGCGGACGGCGTGACCGTCCACATCCCGCTCCAGGTGCTGAACCAGGTCACGGACGAGGGCTTCGACTGGCAGATCCCCGGGCTGCGCGAAGAGGTCGTCACGGAGCTGATCCGCTCCCTGCCCAAGCCGATCCGGCGCCACTACGTGCCGGCGCCGAACTACGCGAAGGCGTTCCTGGAACGCGCGGTGCCGCTGCAGGAGCCGCTGACCGTCACCGTGGCCCGCGAGCTGAAGCGGATGGTCGGGGTGCCGTTCGAGGCGGACGACTTCGACTGGTCCCGCGTCCCCGACCACTTGAGGGTGACGTTCCGGATCGTCGACGAGCGGCGCCGCACGCTCGCCGAGGACAAAGATCTGGAGGCGCTGAAACTCACGTTGCGGCCCAAGGCGCGCAAGGCGCTGTCGCAGGCGGCCGCCGCCACGGCGCAGCGTCAGGGCGGGGAGTCGCTGGAGCGCACGGGGCTGACGGACTGGACGATCGGTTCGCTCACCCAGGTGTTCGAGACGCGTCGGGCCGGCCAGCCGGTGAAGGCGTATCCGGCGCTGGTGGACGACGGCGACTCGGTGTCGGTGCGGCTGTTCGACTCGGAGGCCGAGCAGGCGGAGGCGATGTGGAAGGGCACCCGGCGGCTGATCCTGCTGGGCATCCCGGTCAACCCCGCGAAGTTCGCGTCCGAAAAGCTGACCAATCCTCAGAAGCTCGCCCTGTCCGCCAATCCGCACGGCTCGGTGCAGGCGCTGTTCGACGACTGCGCCATGGCCGCGGCGGACAGGCTGATCGCGGACTTCGGCGGCCCGGTGTGGGACGAGGAGTCGTACCGGAAGCTGTTCGACAAGGTGCGCGCGGAGATCGTCGACACGACGGTCCGCGCGGTCGGCCAGGTGCAGCAGGTGCTGGCCGCCTGGCAGGCCTGTGAACGCCGTCTGAAGGGCGTCCGCAGCCCCGCGCTGCTGCCGAACCTCCAGGACGTCCGCACGCAGCTGGACGGTCTGGTGAAGCCGGGCTTCGTCACCGAGGCGGGGCTGCGCCGGCTGCCGGACCTGATGCGGTACCTGGTGGCCGCGGACCGGCGGCTCCAGCAGATGCCGGCGAACGCGCAGCGGGACACCACGCGCATGGCGAAGGTCCACGAGATGCGGGACGAGTACGCCTGGCTCCTGGAGCAGATGCCGCAGGGCCGGCCGGTGCCCCAGCAGGTGCGGGACATCCGCTGGATGATCGAGGAGCTGCGGGTCAGCTACTTCGCCCACGCGCTGGGCACGGCGTACCCCGTGTCGGACAAGCGGATCGTGAAGGCGATCGACGCCGCTGCGCCGTGACGGTGCCCGCACACAGGGTGAGTTCGACCCGGGGGCTCCTGCTCCTGTACAGTCCTTCTCGCAGCGCAACGCAGGAAAGCGCCGCGAATCTGGTCCTGTGGAGCAGTTTGGAGTGCTCGCCACCCTGTCAAGGTGGAGGCCGCGGGTTCAAATCCCGTCAGGACCGCATACCGGAAGGCCCGCCCCCCGTAAGGGATGGCGGGCCTTCCGCATGTGCAGACCCGTCCGGACACCTCAGGGCCGCCCGGAGGGCTTTGTGGCAGGCCGTGGGCCCGCAAGGGCGCTCGAGCCCTCGTCCCGGGCCCGTGCGCCGTCTTGACGGCCTCCCGGCCCCTCGGTACTCCAGGAACAGGGAACGTGTCCGCGGGGACCGGAGGTGGCGCATGACGGCATCGGCCAGGCACGAGACACGGGCACTGCTCCGCGCGCATCTCGCGGCCGCGTCGTCGTACCGGCATCTCACCCGTCACTGCCCGGTCTGCCGCCGTCTCCAGCGTCTGGCGATGGACTCGGCGCCCTTCGACGGCACCGAGTCTGTCGAGCCGTCAGAACCCGCCGAGGGTCCACAGGAACAGGCCGTCGTCAACGCGCGTTCCGTCTAGCGCATATGCCGTCGGCTCAACAACCCAGTCGGTATGTGACGGGTGTCACCGCATGAGTTTTCGCAGGGGCGGAACTTACACCTCGCTTACCACTGGTCAATTTAATATGTGCAATTGCACTCCCCTGGGCCCTCCGCCCCGGCCCTTCCGGGGCCGACCCCACAGGCGTCCTCAGACTCCGACAAGCCCGCGCACAGAAGGCCGTTGAGGCCGGCCCGGCCCGCACGCGGACCCACCACCGGCGCACAAAAAAGATCGCGCTGGACCCGGCGGAGTCCAGCGCGATCGACGACGCACCCGGTGTTCAGTTGGCTGTGACGCTCTGATTCGGTGGGGCCAGAGGGCTGTTGGGGCAGTCCTCGCGTCGCTTGGAGCTAAAGTTCCCGGGCGTCGCGACCGGTGGGGGACCAGCCGGTTCTGCCCGGTTCATGCAGGTTCAGGCCTCGCTGCGCTGCTGCGGGATGCCCGCGAGCAGTGCGCGGACCTCGGCCTCGCGGTAACGGCGGTGCCCGCCGAGCGTGCGGATCGACGTGAGCTTGCCGGCCTTCGCCCAGCGCGTGACCGTCTTCGGGTCGACGCGGAACATGGTGGCAACCTCAGCGGGGGTCAGCAGCGGCTCGGCATCAGGGGTGCGAGCGGTCATGAGCGGCCTCCTCGGGAGAACCGAACCTTCTCGGTTCTTTCCTCTAAATTCTGCACCTTGACCCGCGTTGCCCGAAATGGCGGACGCGAGTCGAGTCGGTTATAGGACGAACGGCTTGTCCTCGGCACTACAACTACACCATCTGTCCAGCCACGTCGGCCAAACCGATGGAATTGCCCTCCCAGGTGTTCATCAGCCGCGGAAGCCGATGGACCATGCCATAGCGGACAGTCACGCCCCTGTGACGATCAGTCACAGCAGCATGCAGGAGTCACCGGACCCCCCAAAGCGTGCAATGCTGAGATTCCGCCCATAGTGGAGCACAGCAGGACGGAGGAGTCCTCCCCGGACTCCTTGTCCTATTTTGGCATGAGGAGGGGCAAGGGACGCAAGGGCCTTGTACGTGCGGTCCGTCACGCTTGACACGCTTGGGACTTACGCCCGGAACAGCCGCTACGTCCGATGTCGCATCCGGATTGACGCGACTTCAACCACCTCAGGGCGAAGACAAAACCCCAAGAAGGGCGCCAGGTCAAACGTCAGTTCGCCGAGCGCAGGTCACGGACCGCGCGCCAGCGCTCGACGAGGCGCCCGTAGGCATCCGCCGCGCCCCCCTCGTCGCCCCTCCGCAGCGCCGCGATCCCCTCGCCGACGTCCGCCGCCGAGTGGTCGCCCTCCAGGGCGCCGGCCGGCAGGGCGTGCACCAGCCCCCCGTAGTCCAGCTCGACCAGCGACCGCGGGTGGAACTCCTCCAGCCAGCGGCCGACGTCCACCAGACCGTCGATCAGCGGGCTCTCGTCCACGGCGTCCCGCAGCGCCCGCAGCCCCCGCGCCACCCGGCGCCGCGCCTGGACCATGGGCGTGCGGTAGCGCAGGACCGGGACCTCCCCGGCGGAGCCCTTGGCGTACTCGCGCTCCTCGTCGGCGAAGAGCACGAACCAGTTGATCGGCACCTGCCAGGTGGAGGTGCGGATCCACGGCCGCGCGTCGGGGTGCTCGGCCAGCCACCGCTCGTAGTCCCGGCTCACCTCGTGCCGCACGACCGGGGGCAGCAGGGCGTCCAGGACCGGCAGCGGGTACTCCTCCGCGAGCCCGCCCAGGGCCTGCCAGCCGCGCAGCCGGGTGCGCCACGGGCAGACCCGGACCTCGCCGTCCGTCTCCAGCACGAAGGCGTCGTCGCTCTCGTGCACCGGGACCGGCGTCGGCGGGAGGGCCGCGAGGCCGGCCAGCGACCGGCGCAGCTCCTCCTGGTAGGAGGGGAGGTCGTCACGCCGGGCGTACCGCTCCCAGTGGCCGCGCTCCGGCTCGGGGAAGGCGGCCAGCGGTTCGTACACGCGCAGGTAGGAGGCGTAGGGGACGATCACCGAGGACACCTTGGTCACGCTCTGCTCCCTCCCCCGCGGACCGCTGCGAAAACCTGCCCGGCCCCCGCCCGGACGGGTGAGGAACCCCGGCAAATCGTCGCACGCGATACTCCGGACGGAGGTGATCCGGGACACAGTGCCGCCGTCGGGCGCGGGAGGATCTACTCTCGTGCCACAGCCCCCGCCACCCGTACGGGAGCCCGTCCCACCCGCCGCTACTTACTCAGGAGTCACCACAGTGACCGACGTATCTGACGGCGTCCTGCACACCCTGTTCCGTTCGGACCAGGGCGGCCACGAACAAGTCGTGCTCTGCCAGGACCGTGCCAGCGGCCTCAAGGCCGTCATCGCCCTCCACTCCACCGCTCTGGGCCCCGCCCTGGGCGGCACGCGGTTCTACCCGTACGCCTCCGAGGAGGAGGCCGTCGCCGACGCGCTCAACCTCGCGCGCGGGATGTCGTACAAGAACGCCATGGCCGGTCTCGACCACGGCGGCGGCAAGGCCGTGATCATCGGCGACCCGGAGCGGATCAAGACCGAGGAGCTGCTGCTGGCCTACGGCCGGTTCGTCGCCTCCCTCGGCGGCCGCTACGTCACCGCGTGCGACGTCGGCACCTATGTCGCCGACATGGACGTCGTGGCCCGGGAGTGCCGCTGGACCACCGGCCGCTCCCCCGAGAACGGCGGCGCGGGCGACTCGTCGGTGCTCACCTCCTACGGCGTCTACCAGGGCATGCGGGCTGCCGCCCAGCACCTGTGGGGCGACCCGTCGCTGCGGGACCGCAAGGTGGGGATCGCGGGCGTGGGCAAGGTCGGGCACCACCTGGTGGAGCACCTGCGGGCCGAGGGCGCCGAGGTCGTGATCACCGATGTGCGTGAGGACGCCGTCCGCCGGATCCTCGACCGGCACCCCGAGGGCGTGTCGGCCGTGGCCGACACCGAGACGCTGATCCGCACCGAGGGCCTGGACATCTACGCCCCGTGCGCGCTCGGCGGCGCCCTGAACGACGCCACCGTGCCGGTGCTGACCGCCAGGGTGGTCTGCGGCGCGGCCAACAACCAGCTCGCCCACCCGGGCGTGGAGAAGGACCTCGCGGACCGCGGGATCCTCTACGCGCCGGACTACGTGGTGAACGCCGGCGGCGTGATCCAGGTGGCGGACGAGCTGCACGGCTTCGACTTCGACCGGTGCAAGGCGAAGGCGTCGAAGATCTTCGACACCACGCTCGCCATATTCGCACGTGCGAAGGAGGACGGTATTCCGCCGGCCGCCGCGGCCGACCGGATCGCCGAGCAGCGGATGGCGGAGGCGCGTCCGCTGCGGTGAGGTCCGTGCGGGGCGCTCCCGATCGGGGTGTTTTCGCACACATGAGCGGTACCCGCCGGGAGACACTTGGAGAGAACTCTCACTTCTCCCGGCGGGTCGGCCGTCGATAAGTGGTTAAAATCGCGATTGACCAGCGAGGACGGGGCGCCTCGGCGGTCCCGGGCGCGGGCACGTCATGCGGGCGACGTACCGTATGGGCGCGGGCTCAGGTACCGTGGAAGCCCTACGGACCGGTCTCTCCACGGAGAGCCCGTTCTGGACCATGAACGCGTGTCAAGACTCTGGGGCCGTCGAGCCCCGTCGTTGAGGGGGTCGAGCCATGGGGCGCGGCCGGGCCAAGGCCAAGCAGACGAAGGTCGCCCGCCAGCTGAAGTACAACAGCGGTGGGACTGACCTCTCACGCCTGGCCGAGGAGCTGGGCGCATCGACGTCGAATCAGTCACCGAACGGTGATCGTTTCGAGGACGATGAGCAAGACGACGACCTGTACGCAAAGTACGCCGACCTCTACGGGGACGACGAGGAGGACGAGGACGGCCCGTCCTCGCAACAGCGTCGCGGCGCCTGACGTTGCGTGATGCATGAGCCCGGTCGGTGACCTCGGTCACCCGCCGGGTTCAGTGCTGCCCGGACCGGCTCCGTCGGCCGGAGTGCTGCCCGCCCGTTCACCGTGCGGGCAGCACTCCCGTGCTCAGTTCGCGTAGTCACCGACAAGAGCAGCACCCGTGGTGTGGTCATCGCGCTCGGTGATCTCGCCGGCCACCCAGGCTTCCACGCCGCGGTCGGCCAGCGTGGTCAGCGCCACGTCGACGGACTCCTGCGGCACGATCGCGATCATGCCGACGCCCATGTTCAGCGTCTTCTCCAGCTCCAGCCGCTCGACCGAGCCGGTCCGCCCGACCAGGTCGAACACCGGGGCGGGCGTCCAGGTGGAGCGGTCCACCGTGGCGTGCAGCCCGTCCGGGATCACCCGGGCCAGGTTGGCCGCCAGTCCGCCGCCGGTGACGTGGCTGAACGCGTGCACCTCGGTCGTGTGGATCAGCGCCAGGCAGTCCAGCGAGTAGATCTTGGTGGGCTCCAGCAGCTCCTCGCCGAGGGTGCGGCCCAGCTCGTCGATCCGGGCGTCCAGCGACAGCCCCGCCTGCTCCAGCAGCACATGACGGACCAGCGAGTAGCCGTTGGAGTGAAGTCCGGAGGCCGCCATGGCGATCACCGCGTCACCCGAACGGATGCGGTCCGCGCCGAGCAGCCGGTCGGCCTCCACCACGCCCGTACCGGCCCCGGCGACGTCGAAGTCGTCCGGACCCAGCAGACCCGGGTGCTCGGCCGTCTCGCCGCCCACCAGGGCGCATCCGGCCAGCACACAGCCCTCCGCGATGCCCTTCACGATGGCGGCGACGCGCTCGGGGTGGACCTTGCCGACGCAGATGTAGTCGGTCATGAACAGCGGCTCGGCGCCGCACACCACGATGTCGTCCATGACCATCGCGACCAGGTCGTGGCCGATGGAGTCGTACACGCCCATCTGGCGCGCGATGTCGACCTTGGTGCCGACGCCGTCCGTGGCGGAGGCGAGCAGCGGACGCTCGTACTTCTTCAGGGCGGAGGCGTCGAAGAGGCCGGCGAATCCACCGAGGCCGCCGAGGACCTCGGGGCGCTGCGTCTTCTTCACCCACTCCTTCATCAGCTCGACGGCGCGGTCGCCCGCTTCGATGTCGACGCCCGCCGCTGCGTAGCTGGCACCAGTGTTCTGGGACATGGCTGTGAGAGCTTTCGTGTCGTCCGTCAGGGCTTACGGGCGGCGGATCGCGTCGACCGCGGCCGGGGCGGCGGTGCCGGCGGCCAGCTCGGTCTCCAACAGCTGCTTGCCGAGGAGCTCGGGGTCGGGCAGCTCCATCGGGTACTCGCCGTCGAAGCAGGCGCGGCACAGGTTGGGCTTGGCGATGGTGGTCGCCTCGATCATGCCGTCGAGGGAGATGTACGCCAGGGAGTCGGCGCCGAGCGAGGTGCCGATCTCCTCGATGGTCATGCCGTTGGCGATCAGCTCGGCGCGGGTGGCGAAGTCGATGCCGAAGAAGCAGGGCCACTTCACGGGCGGCGAGGAGATCCGGATGTGAACCTCGGCGGCGCCCGCCTCGCGGAGCATGCGGACCAGGGCCCGCTGGGTGTTGCCGCGCACGATCGAGTCGTCGACGACGACCAGGCGCTTGCCCTTGATGACTTCCTTGAGCGGGTTCAGCTTCAGGCGGATGCCGAGCTGCCGGATGGTCTGCGAGGGCTGGATGAACGTACGGCCGACGTACGCGTTCTTGACCAGGCCGGCGCCGAAGGGGATGCCGGAGGCCTCCGCGTAGCCGATGGCGGCCGGGGTGCCCGATTCCGGGGTCGGTATGACCAGGTCCGCCTCGACCGGGGCCTCCTTGGCGAGCCGGCGGCCCATCTCGACGCGCGAGAGGTACACGTTCCGGCCGGCGATGTCGGTGTCCGGGCGGGCCAGGTACACGTACTCGAAGACGCAGCCCTTGGGCTTCGCTTCCGCGAATCGGGACGTACGCAGACCGTTCTGGTCGATGGCGACGAACTCGCCCGGCTCGATCTCGCGCACGAAGCTCGCGCCGCAGATGTCGAGGGCGGCGGACTCGGAGGCGACGACCCAGCCGCGCTCCAGCCGGCCGAGGACCAGGGGGCGGATGCCCTGCGGGTCACGGGCCGCGTAGAGGGTGTTCTCGTCCATGAAGACGAGGCTGAAGGCGCCCTTGACCTTGGGCAGGACCACGTGCGCGGCCTGCTCCACGGTCACCGGCTCGCCGTCGGCGGCGCGCTGGCCGGCCAGCAGGGCGGTGATCAGGTCGGTGTCGTTGGTCGCGGCCACCTTGGGCGCGCGGCCGTTCTCCTTGGGGAGCTCGGCGACCATCTCGGCGAGCTGCGCCGTGTTGACCAGGTTGCCGTTGTGGCCGAGCGCGATGGATCCGTGCGCGGTGGCGCGGAACGTCGGCTGGGCGTTCTCCCACACGGAGGCGCCCGTGGTCGAGTAGCGGGCGTGACCGACCGCGATGTGACCCTGGAGGGAGCCGAGGGAGGTCTCGTCGAAGACCTGGGACACCAGGCCCATGTCCTTGAAGACGAGGATCTGGGAGCCGTTGCTGACCGCGATTCCCGCGGATTCCTGGCCCCGATGCTGGAGGGCGTAGAGCCCGAAGTACGTGAGCTTGGCGACCTCTTCGCCCGGAGCCCAGACACCGAAGACGCCGCAAGCGTCCTGGGGGCCTTTCTCACCGGGGAGCAGGTCGTGGTTGAGTCGTCCGTCACCACGTGGCACGCCTCCGAGTGTAGGCGAGACCGACCACTGGTCCGAATGCGGGATGCGGCCCCGCGGGTGGGTCAGCGGGACGCGACGGCCCGTACCTCGGTGCCGTTTTGGCTGGTCAGCGTGAGGGTGTCGCCGTCGACGGCGTACCGGGCGGTGCCGTTGAAGAGCTTCGTCAAGGCCTTCTCGGCGTCCATGAGTGAGTCTTCGCACATCATTCGGGTCAGGGACGGGAGGCCGAGGGTGATATGGCCGTCGCGCACGGTGGCCTCGGCGTTCACCTGGTTGCAGCCCAGGTTTCCGGAGACCGTGCCGCCCTCGTCGAAGGTGAGGTGGGCGCGGCCTGCCCCGTCGGGGGTGGTCACGTTCCAGCGGGTGCCGTGCAGCGGGCTGTCCTTCGCCTCGCTGAGGCGCACGGTGTCGCCGGACGCGGTGGTCAGCGTGAGGCGGCCGCCGCTGACGTCGGCCTTCAGCTCTCCGGCGGCCAGGGTGCGGGAGACGGCGCTCTCGCCTGCCATGACCTGGTCGTCGCAGGGCCGCAGGGTGGTCTCCGGTTCGCCGATGCGGACGCGGTCGCCGTCGGTGCGGACGCGGGCCTCGAAGAGGTTGCAGCCGTAGCTGCCGGTGGCCCGGCCGTCCTCGCCGAGGGTGAGGTGGGCGCCGTCGGGGGCGCGGTGGGTGGCGCCGTCGACGGTGACGCTGTCGACGGTCCAGCGGACGCCGGTGACCGGCCGCTCCGCCTCGGCGGCGCCGCTGCCGGCGCCCGCCTTCTCGCTGCCGCACGCTGCGGCGAGCGGGACGACGAGCACGGCGACGGCGGCCAGGGTCCTGCGCGAGGTGTGCTTCTGTCGGTCCATGCCGCTTCGACGGAGGTGCGGAGCGGGCGGTTCCCCCGGTTTCGGCGCCCGCTTCTCAGCCGAGCAGCGGCAGGTACGGCCCGAGGTCGGCCCGCTCCCCGCCGGCGCTGACCTCGGCGGAGGCCACGGCGTCCGGCCAGGAGAGCCGCCCGCCGGCCAGCCGGATCCAGGTCAGCGGGTCGGTCTCCACCACGTTCGGCGGGGTGCCGCGGGTGTGCCGGGGCCCCTCGACGCACTGCACCACCGCGAACGGCGGCACACGCACCTCCGTGGAGCCGCCAGGCGCCTTCGCGGCGAGCGCGTCGGCCAGCAGCCGCACACAGGTGGCGAGCGCCTGCCGGTCGTACGGGACGTCCAGGCCGGGGACGGCGGCGTTCAGGTCGTCGGTGTGGACGACCAGCTCCACGGCGCGGGTGACGACGTAGTCGGTGAGGGGCAGGGCGCCCGCGCTGGTCGGGAGCAGCCTGCCGCTCGGGTGGGCGTCGAGGCGGGCGGTGAAGCGCCGCTCGGCGTCCGCCAGGTAGGCGTCGAGGTCGGGGTGGCCGGCGGCGAGCCGGTGCGCGGTGCCGGCGATGGCTCCGGCGTCGGCGGCGATGGCGGAGGGCCAGTCGGTCAGCCGGGCATCCTGCCTGGCGGGCTCCGGCTCGTCCAGCAGCCGGTCGACGGCCAGCAGCGCGACCCCGATGTGGGCGACCAGCTCCCGGACGGTCCAGTCGCCGAGCCTTGTCGGCGCGGCGAGCTGCTCCGGGGTGAGGGCGCCGACCGCGGTGCGCACGTTCCCGAACTGGGCCAGGACGGCGGCGCGGGTCTTGGCGGGGTCGTAGGAGCGGGGGCGTTTCCTGGCCGGTGGCATGGCGGAAGCCTATGCGGGGGCGCCGGCCCGCCGGGCGGGTATCTCGAACACCTCGTTGTTGCGGGGGACGCCGGTGCCGCGCCAGGCGAAGGGGATGCCGCGTGCGGTGTCCGGGTCGGGGCCGTCCATCAGCTGGAAGTGCAGGTGGGGCTCGGTGGAGTTGCCCGAGTTGCCGACCTGGGCGAGCACCTGTCCCGCGTGCACCCGGTCGCCCTCGCGGACGGTCAGGGAGCCGCGCCTGAGGTGGGCGTAGAGGACGTACACGCCGTCGCCGAGGTCGAGGACGACGTGGTTGCCGAGGATCTTTCCGGCGCCGAGCAGGTCGCGCACGTTCGCCTCGAGGATCATCAGATAGGCCAGCGCGGGCAGCGAGGTGCGGCTGAGGTGGTCGCGGGCCCGGTCGGCGGCGCGGACGACGGTGGCGTCGGCCACCGCGTGCAGCGGGGCGCCGTAGGCCGGGAAGTCGGTGTTGCGGCGGGCTACGGGCCACAGCGCGCGGAACGCCGGACGGGAGCCCGGCTCGGGTTCGGCGACCACGTCGATGGCGAAGGTCTGGCCGTAGGCGTGGGTGTGGTGGCTCGGCGTGTGGTCCGCCGGGCTGTTCAGCGCCGTCCAGCGGCCGGTGACCGGGGGCTCGACCTCGACGGGTTCCCGGGCGGCGCGAGGGCTGTCCGGGGCACCGCCCCATCGGTTGGCGACGACCAGGACGGCGTAGGCCAGCACCAGCGGCAGGAAGTCCCACCACACCGGATGGCCGAGGTCCAGCGTCACATGGGCGATCACCAGGGCGAAGAAGGCGATCTGGAGCGTGCGGTAGGCGGTCATGGCGAGTTTGCGTGCGGACATGCTTCCCCCTGTGTTCGTCGGTGCGGTCAGGGCCGCGCCGCCGCCAGCGCCACCAGCAGCGGCACCACCCGGCCCGCCGGGACCTCGTGTCGGCCCCGGCCGGTGTTGTGCAGCCAGCCGGCGGCGGTCAGCTGGCGCAGGTGGTGGTAGATCTGCCCGGTCGTGCCGATGTCGTCCAGCTCCGCCAGTTCGGCGGCGGTGCGGCGGCCGCCCGTTATCTCCCGGAGCAGCCGGAGCCGGACCGGGTGACCGAGGGCCGCGAAGGACTCGGCTGCGTCCGGCCACTCGTAGGCGAGCAGGTCCGAGGTGAGCGCCCCGTGCTGCCAGTCGTACCGCTCACCGGTCGGCAGCCGCACCGCGCCGGTGAACAGCACGCCTCCGTCGGCGGCCTTCAGCTCGGCAAGCTGCTCCTTGAGTCCCTCCAGGGCCCAGAAGTCGCCCTCGCCCGTGCTGGGAGCCGTACGGTCGGCGGCTTCGAGGGCCGCGATGCGGCGCTCGAGCTCGGTCATGCGCTGTTCCAGTTCCACGTGTTCGAGATTACGTAACTTCGTAATTCCGCGCAAGAGGACGTGCACACCTGTGGACGACCGGACACGACGAAGCCCCCGCCGGAAGGGCGGGGGCTTCGTGCGCGAAGAGCGGCGGAGAGCCGCGAAGGACGGCGACGGGCCGTGGCTCAGGCCAGCAGCGCCCTCAGGCCAGCAGCGCCGGAATCGTCCCCTCGTGGGCCTCGCGCAGGTCGGCCAGGGGGAGGGAGAACTCGCCCTGGACCTCGACCGTGTCGCCGTCGACGACGCCGATGCGGGTGGCCGGAAGGCCGCGCGCACCGCACATGTCGTTGAAGCGGACCTCCTCCGAGCGCGGCACGGCGACGATCGCGCGGCCGGCCGACTCGGAGAACAGGAAGGTGAACGCGTCCAGCCCGTCGGGCACGACCAGACGCGCGCCCTTGCCGCCGAGCAGCGCCGACTCGACCACGGCCTGGATCAGACCGCCGTCCGACAGGTCGTGCGCGGAGTCGATCATGCCGTCGCGGGAGGCGGAGATCAGGATCTCGCCGAGCAGCCGCTCACGCTCCAGGTCGACCTTCGGGGGCAGTCCGCCGAGGTGGTCGTGGATCACCTGCGACCAGGCCGAGCCGCCGAACTCCTCGCGGGTGTCGCCGAGGAGGTACAGCAGCTGGCCCTCCTCCTGGAAGGCGACCGGGGTGCGGCGGGCCACGTCGTCGATGACGCCGAGGACGGCGACCACCGGAGTCGGGTGGATGGCCGCCTCGCCCGTCTGGTTGTAGAGCGAGACGTTGCCGCCGGTCACCGGCGTGCCGAGCTGCTTGCAGCCGTCCGCAAGACCGCGCACGGCCTCCGCGAACTGCCACATCACCGCCGGGTCCTCCGGCGAGCCGAAGTTCAGGCAGTCGGAGACGGCGAGCGGCCTGGCTCCGGTCGTGGCCACGTTGCGGTAGGCCTCCGCGAGGGCCAGCTGCGCGCCCGCGTAGGGGTCGAGCTTGGCGTACCGGCCGTTGCCGTCGGTGGCGATCGCGACGCCGAGGCCGGACGCCTCGTCGATGCGGATCATGCCGGAGTCCTCGGGCTGGGCGAGGACGGTGTTGCCCTGCACGAAGTGGTCGTACTGCTGGGTGATCCACTGCTTGGACGCCTGGTTCGGCGAGGCGACCAGCTTGAGGACCTGGTCCTTCAGCTCCTCGCCGTTCTGCGGGCGGGGCAGCTTGTTCGCGTCGTCCGCCTGGAGCTCGTCCTGCCAGGACGGGCGGGCGTAGGGGCGCTCGTAGGTGGGGCCCTCGTGGGCGACGGTGCGCGGGTCGACGTCGACGATCTTCTCGCCGTGCCAGAAGATCTCCAGGCGGTCGCCGTCGGTCACCTCGCCGATGACGGTCGCGATGACGTCCCACTTGTCGCAGATCTCGAGGAAGCGGTCGACCTTGTCGGGCTCCACGACCGCGCACATGCGCTCCTGCGACTCGCTCATGAGGATCTCCTCGGGCGAGAGCGTGGAGTCGCGCAGCGGGACGTCGTCGAGGGTGACGCGCATGCCGCCGGAGCCGTTGGAGGCCAGCTCGGACGTGGCGCAGGACAGACCGGCCGCGCCGAGGTCCTGGATGCCGACGACGAGCTTCTCCTGGAACGCCTCCAGGGTGCACTCGATGAGCAGCTTCTCCTGGAAGGGGTCGCCGACCTGCACCGCGGGGCGCTTCGACGGCTTGGCGTCGTCGAAGGTCTCCGAGGCGAGGATGGACGCGCCGCCGATGCCGTCGCCGCCGGTCCGGGCGCCGTACAGGACGACCTTGTTGCCCGCGCCGGACGCCTTGGCGAGGTGGATGTCCTCGTGCCGCATGACGCCGATGGCACCGGCGTTGACCAGCGGGTTGCCCTGGTAGCAGGCGTCGAAGACGACCTCGCCGCCGATGTTGGGCAGGCCCAGGCAGTTGCCGTAGCCGCCGATGCCGGCGACCACGCCGGGCAGGACGCGCTTGGTGTCGGGGTGGTCGGCCGCGCCGAAGCGCAGCGGGTCCACGACCGCGACCGGGCGGGCGCCCATCGCGATGATGTCGCGGACGATGCCGCCGACGCCGGTGGCCGCGCCCTGGTAGGGCTCGACGTACGACGGGTGGTTGTGCGACTCGACCTTGAAGGTGACCGCGTAGCCCTGGCCGACGTCCACGACGCCCGCGTTCTCGCCGATGCCGACGAGCAGCGCGTCGGACTCGGGGGCCTTCTCGCCGAACTGGCGCAGGTGGACCTTGCTGCTCTTGTACGAGCAGTGCTCGGACCACATCACGGAGTACATGGCGAGCTCGGCGCCGGTCGGGCGGCGGCCGAGGATCTCCACCACCCGCTCGTACTCGTCCTTCTTCAGGCCCAGCTCGGCCCAGGGCAGCTCGACGTCGGGGGTCGCGGCCGCGTGCTCGACCGTGTCCAGAGGCGTCCGGCTCATGCGTTGACCAGCTTCTTGAGGATCGACGTGAAGAACGGCAGGCCGTCGGTACGGCCCGTACCGATCAGCGACTCGACGGCGTGCTCGGGGTGCGGCATCAGGCCGACGACGTTCCCGGCCTCGTTGGTGATGCCGGCGATGTCGTTGAGCGAGCCGTTGGGGTTGAAGTCCAGGTAGCGGAAGGCCACGCGGCCCTCGGCCTCCAGCTCGTCCAGCGTCCGCCGATCGGCGACGTAGCGGCCGTCCATGTTCTTCAGCGGGATGTGGATCTCCTGGCCGGCCTCGTAGTCCGTGGTCCAGGCGGTGTCCGCGTTCTCCACCCGCAGCTTCTGGTCGCGGCAGATGAAGTGCAGGTGGTCGTTGCCCAGCATGCCGCCGGGGAGCAGGTGCGCCTCGGTGAGGATCTGGAAGCCGTTGCAGATGCCGAGCACCGGCATGCCCGCCCGGGCCTGGTCGATGACGGTGTCCATGACCGGCGAGAAGCGCGCGATGGCGCCGGCGCGCAGATAGTCGCCGTAACTGAAACCGCCGCAGAGCACCACGGCGTCGACCTGCTTGAGGTCCTTGTCCTTGTGCCAGAGGGCGACGGGTTCGGCGCCGGCGACGCGGATCGCGCGCTGGGTGTCCCGGTCGTCCAGGCTGCCCGGGAAAGTGACGACGCCAATACGAGCGGTCACTTGGCCGCCTCCGCCACTTCCTCGACGCGGACGGTGAAGTCCTCGATCACGGTGTTGGCGAGGAAGGATTCCGCAAGATCGTGGATACGGGCGAGCGCGGCCTCGTCGACCGGCCCGTCAACTTCCAGTTCGAATCGCTTTCCCTGACGGACGTCCGAGATCCCTTCGAAACCCAGACGCGGCAGTGCGCGCTGCACCGCCTGGCCCTGGGGGTCGAGGATCTCCGGCTTGAGCATGACGTCGACTACGACGCGTGCCACTGGCACTCCCGGTGTGTGGTGCTGAGCAGGTCCCTTCAGACTACCCGCACAAAATTTCTACGCGAGTAGAGTTGTAGGAATCTACGTGAGCACCGTCACGATTCGGCATCGCGGGGAGACCCGCTGGAAAAGATCCGGGAAAGATCCGCCTTCTCCCGCACACCGCTATTGCGCCCGGACACGCGGACAGATTTAGTCGGGCTTCCCATTGCATTGCCGGGCACTGTACAAATGAATTGTCATTAGCAGATACTTTGCCCGATTACACGCGGACAGCCGGCATCTCGGCGACCGTACCGGCACGTCATCACGGACGGCCGGACGGAAGAGGTGTCGCACGAAGGGACCGATATTCGTGGCGCAGAAGGTCGTGGTCACTCTCTTCGACGACATCGACGGCTCGGAAGCGGCGGAAACGATCGCCTTCGGGATCGACGGCACGTCGTACGAGATCGACCTCAACGAAGCCAATGCCAGGAAACTGCGTGAGGCGCTCGAGCCCTACGTGGACGCCGGCCGCAAGCGCGCCCGCTCCGGCAAGGCCTACCGGCAGACCGAGGTCGCCCCGGACCCGGCGGCCGTGCGCGCCTGGGCGCAGGCGAACCGGATGGACGTCCCGGCCCGCGGCCGCATCCCCAAGAAGGTCTACGAGGCGTTCGCCGCGGCCCGCTGAACCGCGCCCGGCTCCGCGCCCGGAACCGCACCCGCGTACGGAGCCGGCCCCGGCCGGGTGACCCCGCCGACGGCCGGTCACCGGGCGCTCCGGGCAACCGACTTGCGCAGCCCCCCTGCTGATCAGCTAAAGTCTGGAGCACGCCGAGGGGCGAGGCCGAAGGGCCCGGTCCGAGGACATGCGGGTGTAGTTCAGTAGTAGAACATCCCCCTTCCAGGGGGAAGGCGCAGTGTGCAATTCCTGTCACCCGCTCTGCACCACATACCGACCACACTGGTGGATCAGGTAAGCTGGTGCCCGCGCCGATCGGTGAGAGCCGGTCGGAGGCAATGCGGACGTAGCTCAGTTGGTAGAGCGCAACCTTGCCAAGGTTGAGGTCGCGAGTTCGAGCCTCGTCGTCCGCTCGGGAACAAGACCCCGGTCCCTCGGACCGGGGTCTTTTCGTGTGCCCGCCCCACGGCGCTCTCTCCGTCCGGCCTCGGATCCGTACGGCCCCTCTGACATTTGTCATGTCCCGTGATGACACCGCGCACTGCCGAGTCCTTCCGCCGGCCGCGAGGCTCGAGGCATGGAAACGAACGGACTTGAGCACGTGATCGAGGTCACAGGGCTGCGACGCGTCTACGGGGGCGGGTTCGAAGCGGTGCGCGGGATCGACTTCACCGTGCGACGCGGGGAGATCTTCGCCCTGCTGGGCACCAACGGCGCCGGCAAGACCTCCACCGTCGAACTCCTCGAAGGACTGGCCCCGCCGGCCGGCGGACGGGTCCGGGTCCTCGGCCACGACCCCTACAGCGAGCGCGCCGCCGTACGGCACCGCACCGGCGTGATGCTCCAGGAGGGCGGCTTCCCCTCCGAGCTGACCGTCGCCGAGACCGCCCGCATGTGGGCGGGCTGCGTCAGCGGCGCCCGACCCGAGCGGGAGGTGCTCGCGATGGTGGGCCTGGCCTCCAAGACCGACGTCCGGGTCAAGCAGCTGTCCGGGGGCCAGCGCCGCCGGCTCGACCTGGCGCTCGCGCTGCTCGGCGACCCCGAGGTGCTGTTCCTCGACGAGCCGACCACCGGACTCGACGCCGAAGGCCGCCACGACACCTGGGAGTTGGTGAGCGCGCTGCGCGACGCCGGCACCACCGTGCTGCTCACCACGCACTACCTGGAGGAGGCCGAGAACCTCGCCGACCGGCTCGCGATCATGCACGACGGGCGGATCGCCGTCACCGGCACCCCGGCCGAGGTCACCGCGACCGAGCCGTCCCGGATCACCTTCGACCTGCCCGACGGCTACCACCTGGGCGACCTCCCGCCGCTCGGCCCGATCGGCGTGGGCGACCACACCGTGGACGGCCGCACCGTCCGGCTGCGCACCCGCGACCTGCAGCGCTCGGCCACCGAGCTGCTGGTGTGGGCGCGGGACGCGGGCGTGGAGCTGCGCCGGCTCGACGTGCGCTCGGCCTCCCTGGAGGAGGCCTTCCTCACCATCGCCAAGGACGCCTCGGCCTCCGCGCCGAACGACGTGACCACGCGGGAGTACGCGGTATGAGCACCACCACGACCACCCCGGCCGGCCGGATGACGTCCCTGGCCCGGGCCGAACTGACCCTGCTGGGACGCAGCAAGGGCACCCTCTTCGCCGCGCTGTTCGTGCCGCTGATCATGCCGCTCAGCGTGCGCTCCGCCGCCGAGGAGATGGACCTCGCGGAGGCCGGGCTCACCGCCGGTGAGCTCGTCCTGCCCGCCGCCGTCGGCTTCTCGCTGCTGTTCGCCGTGTACTCCTCGCTCGTCGGTGTCTACGTCTTGCGGCGCGAGGAGCTGGTGCTGAAGCGGCTGCGCACCGGCGAGCTGCGGGACGCGGAGATCCTCGCCGGGTCCGCGCTGCCGGCCGTCCTCACCGGGCTGCTGCAAAGCCTGCTGCTGATCACGGCCTGCACCGTGCTGCTCGACCTCTCCGCGCCCTCCGCTCCCCACCTGGCCGTCCTCGGGCTGCTGCTGGGCCTCGTGCTCAGCGCGGCGCTCGCCGCCGTCACCGCGAGCTGGACGCGCACCGGCGAGAGCGCCCAGGTCACGCCCATGCCGCTGCTGATCGTGTCGATGCTGGGCTCCGGGATGTTCGTCCCGCTGGAGCTGTTCCCGGACCGTCTGGCGTCGGTCTGCGAGCTGCTGCCGCTGACCCCGGTCGTCAGTCTGGTGCGCGGCGGCTGGACCGGCGACCTCACGGCCGGGGAGTCCCTCGGGGCCCTCGTGATCGCCCTGGCCTGGACCGCCCTGGCGGTGTTTGCTGTACGGCGGCGGTTCCGCTGGGAGCCGCGGCGCTGAGGCGCTGAACAGGGGGCGGACGGCCGCACCCCGGTGACGGGTGCGGCGGCGGACGACGGTACGGACAGGAGCGGTGGATGGGCAGCCCGGGCGGCTGGTGGGGGCGCAAGAGCACGCCCGCCAAGGTGGAGACGTACACGCGGTGGTCGTTCCACTTCATCGCGCTGTCCGAGCCGACGGTGATCGGTGTGACCGCCTTCGGCCATGTGGAGGCGCGGTTCGCGCTGCTGCTGATGGTGCCGGTCGCGGCGCATGTCGCGCTGGCCATGGTGACCGCCTCCCGCGCCCTGGACTGGACGTGCGGCCGGCGACCCCAGCCGCTGCGGCTGCTGTGGGCGCTCGGCGCCGTCACCGCCGCGCTCGCCGTCACCGCCCTCGTCCTCAGCCGGCACGGACCCGGCGGGGAGGACACGGCCACCGTCCTGGGCTCGGTCTTCGGCGCCACGCTCAGCTACGGCGTCGGCATGATGGCCCTCGGTGTGAAGGACCGGCGGAACGTCGTCCGGCTCGTCCTCGGGTACGGGGCGGGCGCGGGTCTGGTGGCCTGGCCGGCCGGCATGCCCGCCCTCGGCGCGCTGGCCGCGGCCGCGTTCCTGACGGCCGCGAGCGGCTTCTTCGCGGCCACCTCCTGCTTCTCCGTCTGGCTGCTCAAAGCCGTCTACGCCCTCGACGAGGCGCGGGAGACCAGGGCCCGGCTCGCGGTCGCCGAGGAGCGGCTCCGCTTCGGCCGCGACCTGCACGACGTCATGGGCAGGAACCTCGCCGTGATCGCGCTCAAGAGCGAGCTGGCCGTCCAGCTCGCGCGGCGCGAACGGCCCGAGGCGGTCGAGCAGATGATCGAGGTGCAGCGCATCGCCCAGGAGTCCCAGCGGGAGGTGCGCGAGGTGGTGCGCGGCTACCGCCGGGCCGACCTGGAGGCCGAACTCCACGGCGCCCGCGGCGTGCTGCGCGCGGCCGGGATCGACTGCGAGGTCAGCGGCGGCACCGACGGGCTGCCCGCCGAGGTGCAGTCGGCGCTCGGCTGGGTGGTGCGGGAGGCGACCACCAACGTGCTGCGGCACGGTGACGCGAAGAAGTGCACCGTCACGGTGCTCAGGCCGGAGGGGCGTGTGGTGCTGACGGTGCGGAACGACGGGGCGACCGCCCCGCACGGGTCCTCCCGTACGGGCGGAACGGGGCTGGCCGGGCTGCGGGAGCGGCTGTCCGCCGTGGGCGGCACGCTGGACGCCGGAGAGGCCGGGGACGGCGAGTTCCGGCTCGTCGCAGAGGTTCCGCTGACCGCGCGTCCCGCGCTGGAGGTCGCGTCGTGACCGGTGTGGTGCGGCTGCTGCTCGCCGACGACGAGCATCTGATCCGCGGGGCGCTGGCCGCCCTGCTGTCCCTGGAGGACGACCTCATGGTGGTCGCCGAGGCCGCGTCCGGCCCGGAGGCCCTGGCGATGGCGCGGGCCCACGCCCCGGACGTCGCCGTGCTGGACCTCCAGATGCCCGGCGCGGACGGTGTGAAGGTCGCCACAACCCTGCGCGCCGAGCTGCCCGGCTGCCAGGTGCTGATCGTGACCGGGCACGGGCGCCCGGGGCATCTCAAGCGGGCGCTCGCGGCGGGGGTGCGGGGCTTCGTCCCCAAGACCGTCAGCGCCCAGCGGCTCGCGGAGATCATCCGCACCGTGCACGCGGGAAACCGCTACGTCGACCCCGAGTTGGCAGCCGACGCGATCGCCGCCGGCGACTCGCCGCTCACCGCGCGCGAGGCGGAGGTGCTGGAGCTGGCGGCGGACGGGGCGCCCGTGGCGGAGATCGCGGAGCGGGCCCGGCTGTCCCAGGGGACCGTGCGGAACTATCTCTCCTCCGCCGTCTCGAAGCTCGGCGCGGAGAACCGCCACACAGCGGTGCGTCTCGCCCGCGAGCGCGGTTGGGTATAGTGGTGCTCGCGCCACGGCGCAGCAGGCGAACGTAGCTCAGTTGGTAGAGCGCAACCTTGCCAAGGTTGAGGTCGCGAGTTCGAACCTCGTCGTTCGCTCAGAGGACGAAGGCCCCGGTCACCGACCGGGGCCTTCGTCGTGTGCCAGCGCCCTGGGGGCGGGCCGAGGCGTCGTGCGCCCCGGCCCCCGTGCCGCGCGTCAGCTCCAGGTGATGCCCGTCAGACGCTCGTACGCCTCCACGTACTTCGCCCGGGTGGCGTCCACGACCTGCTGCGGCAGCGGCGGCGGAGGCTGCTCGCTCTTACGGTCCCAGCCCGACTCGCCCGAGGTGAGCCAGTCGCGCACGAACTGCTTGTCGTACGAGGGCTGCGCGCGCCCCGGCTCCCACTGCTCGGCCGGCCAGAAGCGGGACGAGTCCGGGGTGAGCACCTCGTCCGCGATGACCAGGCTGTCCCCGTCGTACCCGAACTCGAACTTGGTGTCCGCGAGGATGATGCCCCGGTCGCGGGCGATGTCGCGGGCGCGGGAGTAGGCGGCGAGGGTCGCCTGGCGCAGCTGGGCGGCGGTCTCCGCGCCGACCTGGCGGGCGACCTCCTCGTAGGAGACGTTCTCGTCGTGCTCGCCGACGGCGGCCTTGGTGGCGGGCGTGAAGATCGGGGCGGGCAGCTCGGAGCCGTCGACCAGGCCGTGGGGCAGGGCCAGTCCGCAGACCGTCCGGGTCTCGTTGTACTCGGCGAGGCCCGACCCGGTGAGGTAGCCGCGGGCCACGCACTCCACCGGGACCATGTTCAGCGACTTGCACACCAGGGTGCGGCCCGCCCAGTCGGCGGGGGCGCCCTCCGGGAGGTCGGTGCTCAGCACGTGGTTGGGGAGCAGGTCGGCGAGCTGGTCGAACCACCACAGGGAGAGCTGGGTGAGCACCCGGCCCTTGTCCGGGATCTCGGTGGGCAGCACCCAGTCGTAGGCGGAGATGCGGTCGCTGGCGACCATCACGAGGTCGCCCGCCTCGTTCCGGTACAGCTCGCGCACCTTGCCGGTGTGCAGATGCACCAGGCCCGGAACCTGGATCGGCTCGGGCTTGTCGACGAATCCGGACACGGTTCCTCCGCGTGGTTGACCAGAAGGGACGCCCGCAGCGCTCCCGGCTCCCGCGCAAGCTCCCGGAGGGCGGTGGCGGGAAGGGGCCGGACGGTAGGTCGATTCTCCCGTATGTGCGGACGGGACGGCGGCCGGGGTGGTGCGGGCGGGTTCGACGGGCGCGGGTGCGCGCACCCCTTCAGTCACGTTTGCAGATGCGGTCGAGCAGGTTGGCGGTGGCCCGCTGGACGCGGGGGTCGGCGTGCCCCGGCCGGGCCAGCGCCGGGGACCAGGCGAGCGTGCCCGAGGCGAACACCCAGGCCCCGGACGGCGCGCGGTACAGGGACGTCTCCTGGTGGCACCGGGCGCCCTGCCGGTCGCCGTACGGGGAGTGCGCGAGCAGGATCCGCTCGTCGTGGGCGGGCAGCGGGGTGCGCGGGTAGTAGCGGTCGGCCCCGCCCGCGACCAGGCCGTCGAGCGCGTCGCCCTCGTGTGCGCCGGTCGCCTCCCACAGCCAGTGGCCGGCGTTGCGGACGATCAGCGGGCGCGGTCTCGGCACCGGGCCCGCGTACTGGATGCCGAGCAGCAGCTGTTCGGCGCGGTCGCTCTCCCGCCACAGCGCGGGTCCGGTCCGGCCCCGGCGTCTGCCGCAGGTGAGCAGGCGGTCGGGGCCGGAGGGGGCGGGGGCCAGCTCGGCCTGCCGGTGCAGGGTGCGCGCGGAGAGGAACACCAGCGAGGTGCCGTGCTCGCGGGCGCGCTCCACGGCCGTGCGCATCCGCGCCGTCCAGTACTCGTCCCGGCCGGGGAAGACCAGACCCCGGTGGCGACCAGGGTCGACGCGGCCGGCGTGCAGGTCGTGGGCGGTGGCGTAGCCGAGGTCGTAGCCGTAGCGCTCCGCCCAGCGGATCACGTCGTAGGCATGCCCGGCCTCCGGCGGGAGCCCGTCGCCCGCGTACGGACGGTCGAACGAGACGGTCGTGACCGGGTCGGCCGCGTCGTGCTCGTCGTCGGCGGGGGCGAGACTCGCGCCGGTGCGGCCGTCCGCCGCCGGATACGGGTTGTACGCCTGCCACGTGAGGTCCGGCAGCACCAGCAGCAGGTCGGCCGCGCGGTCGTCCCGCACGGTGAACGGGACGTGCGCGTGGTGCCGCCCGTCCTCCGTGGCCAGCACGGCGACGTACGCGCCGACGCTCCAGTACGACGGGACCGCCAGCCGCCAGGACCGCCACCAGTGGTGGCAGGAGACGGTGCGTCCGGCGGTGAGCGGCGGGAGCTGCGCCGTGCCGTGGAGGCGGGGGCTGGTGGTGATCTCGGCGGCGCCCCGGCCGTCGTAGTGGCCGATGCGGTGGATCGTGACGCGGAACGGCCGGGGCGGGTCGACGGTGACGTGGAAGTCGACCGAGTCGCCGGGGGCGACGGCCGGGGCGGAGGCGAAGCCTTCGATGCGGCCGTCGGCGTCGTGACCGGAGGGAGCCGGCCAGGGGAAGGCGACGGGTGCGAAGGGGTCGGCGGCGCCGGGCGCCGGTGCCCCTGTCGCTTCGTGGCGGACTCGCGCCGGTCGCATGACCGTCCCCCTCCCCTGAGCGTGAACGGCCCCAGCACATCACATGACGTACGGATGTCGTCACCGTTCGTCGTGAGTGCGTTGAAGTGGAGGAATGCGCTCCGGGCGCCGCTCAGGCGAGGCGTACGGGCTTCTCGGGGCGTATGCCCTGCCGGGTGAGCCAGCTCCGCAGGCCCGAGGGGTCACCGTCCTCGATGAGGGTCAGCACCTGGGGCGGGAGGTCCGTGGCGCGGGCGCCGCCGACGAGGAGGGTGGGTCCGTCGAGCCAGTCGAGACCGGGGACGGCGCCCACCGTGTCCATCGCCGCGCAGCAGACCATCGCCGTGATGTGGTCGGCGAGCAGCTCCCGCCCGGTGCGGGGCGGCTGGAGCGGGAAGAGGGGGAGCGCGCGGTCGTCGCGCAGGGGGTCGGGATCGGGCGCCGCGGCGCTCTGCGGACCGGCGGGTACGGCGGCCGCCGCGGCCTCCTCGCGGGCCAGCTCGGCCGTGAGGCGCGCGGCGAGGGCGGCGCTGTGGGCGGTGCCGCCGGCCGGGTCGTCGTCGTCCGGGGCGACGGCCGTGACGGCCGGCACGGGCGCCGGGTGCGGGTCCGGTGCGGCGGTCAGACGGGTCAGGACGCGGGCGAGGGTGGGGCCGTCGGGGGCCTGTGTCTCCTCGTCCGCGAGCGGTACCCGCAGGGTGTCGAGTATCCGGTGCAGCCGGGCGGCGTCGGTGCGCCACTTGCGGCCCGCGACCTCCTCCGGATAGTCGCCCCAGTGGACCGGCGACCAGTCGGGACCGGCCTCCGCCGGGCCGCCGTGGAAGAGGCGGGCGGCGAGCAGGGAGGTGGCCTCGTCGACCGCGCCGGGCTCCTCCAGCAGGTCGCAGGCGGGACGCTCCCCGAGCCGGGAGGCGAACCCCTCGGCCAGCCGGTCGCGCCGGGACAGCTCGGTGAGGGCGGCGACCACGCCCGCGTTGAGCCGGGCGGGCCAGCGGCCCATCCGCCAGGCGGGCAGCGCCACCCGGGTGAGCAGCCGGTCCCAGCCCGCGTAGGCGAGCCCGACCTGCTCCTGGGCGACGATCCGCAGTCCGTAGTCCACGGCCTTGGCTCGCTCGGCCGCGGCGGCGGCGACCCCACGCTCCATCTCGGCCGCGTGCACCCGGCTGCCGTGCAGCAGCAGGCGGGCCACCCAGCCGACCCCGGCGAGCACCCCGCGGAACACCGGCCCCCGGTCCGGCGCCGACGACACGGCGACCGCGGCGTCCAGGCCCTGGACGAAGCGCCGGGCGGCGGCTATGTCCGGGTGCGCCGACGGTCCCGTGCCGGCGACGACCGGGGCCAGCAGGGCGCGCAGCTCGGCCACCCGCATCCACCACAGGAACGGCGAGCCGATGACCAGCACGGGCGCGGCGGGCGCGCGGCGCGCGGACCGGCCCGCGTGGGCCACGTCGTCGTGATCCTCCGGGGGCGACGGGGCGTGCGCCGGGTGCGTACGGTCCTCCAGCCAGCTGTCGCAGTCCGGGGTGAGCGCTATGGCGGACGGCGCGGGGACGCCGAGGCGGTCGGCGAGGTCCCGCACCATCCGGTACAGGTCCGGGGCCGCCTCCTCGGCGATCGGCACGGTCGGGCTGACGGCGGGCCGGGCGCGGGCGACGACCAGGGCGACACCGGCGGCGAGCAGCAGCACCAGCACGGCGACCGGCGTCACGATCCGGCGGGCGAGGTCCCAGCCGGGGCCGGGGAGATGCCCGGTGGACCCGCCGGCCAGCAGGATCACCGCGGCGGCGGCGGGCAGCAGCGCGACGGCCAGCGCCCGGCTGCGGACGTGCAGCACGGCCAGCGCACGGGCCCGGGCGCCCTGCTCTCTCCTCGCACCGCTCACGCTCATGGCCCGCCCTCACCCCCTCCCGGCGCCTGACGCAGTCCTGGCTTGCCCATGCCCCCACTGTGGCACCCGCCACCGACATCGCAATGCCGGTGGGCCAAGTGCCGGAACGCTTGCGCGGCACCCTAGTTGGGGCCTCGGCCCCCGTCAGCCGGATAGCACATCGCTCACTCGATGGAATGGCTTTGGGGAGAGGTGGTCGACGGACGGCAAGGGTCAGGCCCCGGATCCTGGAGGGATCCGGGGCCTGTGAGAAGACCTGTGAGAAGGGGGAAGCGCCGTGCGTGCCGCTCAGGCGCCCTGCGCCGCCTTCCGCGCGATGTCCGTGCGGTGCTGGGAACCGTCGAGGCGGATGCGGGCCACGGCACGGTAGGCGCGGTCGCGGGCCTCGGTGAGGTCCTTGCCGGTCGCCGTCACGGACAGCACGCGCCCGCCCGCGCTGACGACCGTGTCGCCCTCCCGCCGGGTCCCGGCGTGCAGGACGTACGCGTGCGGGGCGTCCTGGGCGGCGACCTCGTCGAGGCCGGTGATGGGGTCGCCGGTGCGCGGGGTGCCGGGGTAGTTGTGCGAGGCGACGACCACGGTGACCGCGGCGTCGTCGCTCCAGCGGACCGGCTCCAGGTGGGCGAGGTTGCCGGTGGCGGCGGCCATCAGCAGGCCGGCCAGCGGGGTCTTCATCCGGGCCAGCACCACCTGGGTCTCGGGGTCGCCGAACCGGGCGTTGAACTCGATCACGCGGACACCGCGCGAGGTGATCGCCAGACCGGCGTAGAGCAGACCGGAGAACGGCGTGCCGCGGCGGCGCATCTCGTCCACGGTCGGCTGCAGCACGGTCTCGACGACCTCGTCGACCAGCTTGGGGTCGGCCCAGGGCAGCGGGGAGTACGCCCCCATGCCGCCGGTGTTCGGGCCCTCGTCGCCGTCCAGCGCGCGCTTGAAGTCCTGGGCGGGCTGGAGGGGCACGACGGTCTCGCCGTCGGTGATCGCGAAGAGGGAGACCTCGGGGCCGTCGAGGAACTCCTCGACGACGACCCGGTCGCATCCGGCGGCGTGCGCGCGGGCCGCCTCGAGGTCGTCGGTCACGACGACGCCCTTGCCGGCCGCGAGCCCGTCGTCCTTCACGACGTACGGGGCGCCGAAGGCCTTGAGAGCCGCGTCGACCTCGCCCGGGGTGGTGCACACGTAGGAGCGGGCGGTGGGCACGCCGGCCCCCGCCATGACGTCCTTCGCGAAGGCCTTGGAGCCCTCGAGCCGCGCGGCCTCCTTGGAGGGGCCGAAGACGGGGATGCCCGCCTCGCGCACGGCGTCGGCGACCCCGGCGACCAGGGGCGCCTCGGGGCCGACCACCACGAGGTCCGCGCCCAGCCGCACGGCCAGCGCGGACACGGCGGCGCCGTCGAGGGCGTCGACCTGGTGCAGCTCGGCGACCTCGGCAATGCCGGCGTTGCCGGGCGCGCAGTGCAGCGCGGTGACATCGGGGTCGAGGGACAGGGAGTGGCACAGGGCGTGTTCGCGGGCGCCGCTGCCGATGACGAGGACCTTCACGGGGGTCAGCCTAACGGCAGACGGGGGGCGTTCTTTGTGCGGGCTTCCGAACGGGTGGGGAGGGGGCGGTCGTGCGTTCCTCCAAACCGGCCGGTCACGGGGGTGCCGGCGCTGAGGCCCGGACGGCGGCGCCCTGCTCGTCCGCTACTCGTTCGTGAACTCCTCGACGACCGTCGCGCCCAGCTCGCGGACCAGGAGCTCCTGCCCGGAGAGGGCGGACTCGTCGAGGTCGGGGTCGTCGTCCTCCGGGATGTCGTCCTCGGGCGAGACCGGCGCGGGCGGCTCCGGGGCGGCGGGCCGGGAGGGGGCGGCCGGGGCGGGCGCCGAGGGAACGGGGGACGGCGGTGCGGGGGCCGACGCCTGGGGGCTGGGGGGCCGACGGGTGTCGCCGGGACCGCCGCCGCCCGGTGCTCCGTAGCCGCTGCCGCCGCTGCGGCCGCCGGACGGGCCGCCCGCCGGGCCGGACGCGGCCGGGCCGCCACCGCCGGACGGGTCGACGACCGCCTCGATCTTCCACTGCACGTTGAACTGCTCGGTCAGCGCCTGACGCAGCACGTCCTCGCTGCCGCTGCTGACGAAGTTGTCGCGGGCGCCCGCGTTCACGAAGCCGAGCTGGAGGGTGGTGCCGTCGAAGCCGGTCACCTGGGCGTTCTGGCTGAGCAGGATCCAGGTGAAGCGGCGGCGGTTCTTGACCGTCTCCAGGATGTTCGGCCAGAGCATGCGGGGGTCGAGGCCGCCGCCTCCGCCACCGGGCGGAGTGGCGGGCATGGCGGGCGCGGGGGGTGCCAGCGGGGTCGCGGAGGCCGCGGGGGCCGACGGGGCGGTGGGCTGCGGCGACTGGGCCCTGCTCGCGCCGCCGCCCGTGGGGGCGGCCGTGGGCCAGCCGCCGGGCCGCCGTCCCGCGCCGGCGCCCGCGCCGCCTCCGCCGGCCGGGGTGGCGGTGGGCCAGGCGCCGGGGGCGGGCGTGGCGGGCGCCGGCGCGGCCGGGGGTGCCTGAGGCGCGGCAGGGGGCGGGGCCGGGGCGGGAGCCGGAGCCTGCGTCTGGGCCTGCGTCCGGTCCGGAGAGGGCGCAGTCGCGGGCGTCGGCTGCCCCTGCGTCCGTACGGCGGCGCGGGCCGCGGCGGGACCCCCGCCGGGCTCGACGGCGTCCGGAGCCGGAGCGGCTGCCCCGTGGTGGGCCTCCGGTCCGGGGATGTATCCCAGGGCGGGCACGCCGGCGGCCGCACCGCCCGCGGAGAACTGCACCCCGCGCTCGATGCGGTCCAGCCGGGCCATGAGCGAGCGCTCGTCGCCGTACGCGGCGGGCAGCAGCACGCGCGCGCAGATCAGCTCCAGCTGGAGCCGGGGCGAGGTGGCGCCACGCATCTCGGTGAGGCCCGCGTTGACGATGTCGGCGGCGCGGCCGAGCTCGGCGGGCCCGAACGTGCCGGCCTGCGCCTGCATACGCTCGATGACGTCGGCGGGGGCGTCGATCAGGCCCTTGTCGGCGGCGTCGGGGACGGCGGCGAGGATGACGAGGTCACGCAGCCGCTCCAGCAGGTCGGCGACGAAGCGGCGCGGGTCGTTGCCGCCCTCGATCACCCGGTCGACGACCTCGAAGGCGGCGGCTCCGTCACCGGTGGCGAAGGCCTCGACGACGGAGTCGAGCAGCGAGCCGTCCGTGTAGCCGAGCAGGGAGGTGGCCATGGCGTACGTCACGCCCTCCTCCCCGGCGCCGGCGAGCAGCTGGTCCATGACGGACATGGAGTCACGCACGGAACCGGCGCCGGCCCGCACCACCAGCGGCAGCACGCCCTCCTCGACGGCGATGCCCTCCTTCTGGCACACCTCGCCGAGGTACTCGCGGAGCGTGCCGGGCGGCACCAGCCGGAACGGGTAGTGGTGCGTGCGCGACCGGATCGTCCCGATGACCTTCTCGGGCTCGGTGGTCGCGAAGATGAACTTCAGATGCTCCGGCGGCTCCTCGACGACCTTGAGCAGCGCGTTGAAACCGGCCGACGTGACCATGTGGGCCTCGTCGATGATGTAGATCTTGTACCGGCTGGACGCGGGCCCGAAGAACGCCTTCTCCCGCAGGTCACGGGCGTCGTCCACACCGCCGTGGGACGCGGCGTCGATCTCGATGACGTCGATCGAACCGGGCCCGTTGCGCGCGAGGTCGCGGCAGGACTGGCAGGTGCCGCACGGGGTGGGGGTGGGTCCCTGCTCGCAGTTCAGGCAGCGCGCGAGGATCCGCGCACTGGTCGTCTTGCCGCAGCCGCGGGGTCCGCTGAACAGGTACGCGTGATTGACCCGGTTGTTCCGCAGCGCCTGCTGCAGCGGGTCGGTGACATGCTCCTGCCCGATGACCTCGGCGAAGGACTCGGGTCGGTAGCGGCGGTACAGCGCGAGAGACGACACGTCTACGAGGTTATAGGCGCGCACCGACAACCGGACCGGACGCCGGAGAACGCAAGCGCCCCCCACGCACCCGCCAGAGCCGACCTACCCTTGCTGCCTTCCGGCCCTGGGGGAGTTCAGTCAGATAGCGCCGCGTGAGGGGCTACGCAGAGGCTACCTCATCCGCCGGGGCGGGAACGAGTTCGCGAGCACTCCTCTCGGTCATGTAATGTTTCCGGCGGAGGATTCGCCTAGAGGCCTAGGGCGCACGCTTGGAAAGCGTGTTGGGGGCAACCCCTCACGAGTTCGAATCTCGTATCCTCCGCCAGTGCCTCACCGGGCACGATGTCGAAGGGCCCCACCGTTCGCGGTGGGGCCCTTCGACGTTGTCCGCCTCCCTCCCCGCAGTATGACCCCCGTCACATGCGTGGAGCGGGCCCGCGTCCGCGCCGTCCCAGGTCAGTGGCATGGCACGGTCGCTTCCGTCCGGGGCTGTGCCCATGACCACAGCGGGCGGAGCCCATGAAGGCGCATACTGAGACATGACTAAGCCCGCGGCGCCCAAGCGTCATCTGCCCACCAGCCCCTTCAAGGCCCCGGTCGCACCGGCTCCCAAGCACTTCGACACCGGCGACCAGGTCACCCATGACGTGTACGGCCTCGGCCGGGTGGTCGGCATCGAGGACGGGGTCGCGGCGCTCGTGGACTTCGGCTCGGCGCAGATGCGGATCCTGAGCCCGTACCCCAAGATGACCAAGCTCTAGGACCGCCGTGCGCGGTCAGGGCACCTCAGGCCCTCTCCGCGGCCTGTGACGAAAGGCAGACCTCTCATCGACGCCACATCGCTGTTCTCGGCCCCGGCCGGGCAGACACGCAGTTCCACCGGATCGCCGCCTCCGACGACGCAGCCCTTCCAGGCCCCGGACTTCGGCGAAGAGGAGATCTGGGCCGAGGACGCGGAGGAGCCCGCCCCGGACACGCACGCGGTGCGGCCCAGGTCTGCCTAGCCGGTGGGGGTGCCTGCTTCGGCACCTCCACCGTTCACAGGCCGCGGTCCCTGATGACCTTCTGTTCCGCCTGCTCCACGAGGAAGCGGGCCGCCGGGTCACCGTTCGCGCGCCGGACGGCGCCGCGTACCAGGGCGAGGTAGAAGAGAGTCGGTGCGCACGGTGTCCACCGCCCCCGCCGGTGCGTCACCGCGTGATCCGCACCCCCCGCTCCACCGTCACCTGGTCGATGTCCGAGACCCGGACCGTCAGTTTCATCGTCCAGGCGCCCTCCAGGGGGAGGGGGAGGTCGTTGGTGGCCCAGTAGCCGCCCCGGTCGGTGAGGCCGGCGTCGATGGGGCCCACGTCCTTGGACGGGAGGGTGAACGTGACACGGAGTTCCGGGACGAAGGTCAGGGCGCCCTGGGGGCCGAAGACCACCGCCTGGAGGCCGTTCTCGCCGACCCGGCCCGGGTCCATCGTGAGCTGGACCGTGCCGCTGCCGCCGGGCGTCCCCGTGTCGTAGGGGACCGTGAGCGCCTGCGCGCCGGGCAGGCCCGCCACCTGCGGTTCGGGCGCCTTCGCCGCCTCCGCCTCCGCGCGGGACGGCAGTGTGCCGGTCAGCACCGTGGTGACCAGCAGGACGGCCACCGCGACCACCACCTCCGCCAGGACGGAGCGGCGCAGGGCGCGGCGGTGCAGGGTTTCCGGTTCGACGGTGGTCATGTGCGTGGTCCTCGGTGCGGGAGGCGGGCCCGGCGCGCCCACCAGCGCCGGTACGCGTTCCCCGGCCGCCGCCGGGCGGGCGAGCAGGGCCGTCCAGCGGCGGGACAGGGCCGCCGCGCTCAGCAGGAACACCGTCGCCGCCAGCTTCACGGCGAGCGTGCGGCCGTACGCCGTCTCCGTCAGGGCGGACCAGGAGCCGAGGCCGCGCCAGGACTGGTAGGCGCCGGTGACGACGAGGACCGTCACCGACGTGAACGCCACGCGGGAGAAGCGGGCCACCGTGTCGTACGGCGGTGGTGTCCGCGCGCGGTGGAGGGTGAGCAGGAGGGCCGTCAGGCCGCCGGTCCAGCAGGCCATGGCCAGCAGGTGCAGCACCGACGACGTCATGGCGACCGGCACCTGGATGCCGGCCGAGGCGTGTTCGGCCGACGCCCATGTCAGGGCCAGGGCCACGGAGAAGGCCGCGCCCGCCGTCACACGGGTGCGCGGGGAGCGGCCGCGCAGGACGGGGAGCAGGAGTGCGGCCGTCAGCAGGAGAGCCAGGCGGGACAGCAGGGCCATGCCCGGGCGGCCGCTCACCGTGTCCGGGACCGCCGAGACGTCCAGCGCCGTCCCCGGCGACGTGCCCTTCTCGTAGGGCGCCCGCAGGATCAGCAGCGCCGCCGTCGTCACCAGCAGCGTCCACCAGCCGAACAGCAGCGGCGCCCGCAGCGGGCCCGTGTCCGGCGGGCGGCACAGGGCCGCGAACGCCGCCGTGCCGATGAGCAGCGCGGCCGCGAGGTAGGCGAGGTAGCGGCCGGTGTCGTAGAGGCTCTTGGTGACCGGGTGTTCGGCGTGGTCCTGGGGCGCCGCGGGCGGGGTGGGGGACGGCTTGCCGATGGAGAAGGTGAACGCGCCCGAGACGGGGTGGCTGTCCGCCGAGACCACCCGCCACGCGACCGTGTAGGTGCCCTCGCCGAGGTCCCGGGGCAGCGCGGCGCGGGCCGTGTCGGCGGCGCCGGCCGCGTGTTCGGGTTCCTCCATGGGGACGCGGCGGTTGTCGGGGCCGTAGATCCGGAAGGAGTCCTCGAGCAGGCCCACGGACTCGGTGAACGTCAGGGTGATGTGCGTGGGCGCCGTCCTGACGACGCTTCCGTCCTCGGGGTCGCTGGCGCGCAGGGCCGCGTGGGCGCTCGCCGGGGCGGCGCCCGCGAGGAGGAGGACCAGCAGGGTCCCCAGCAGCATCAGGGCCCGCCTCCACGCGAACCCGCCGCCCGCCGCCCCGTCGCGCCGTCGCTCCACGTCGTACCCGCCTCCCGGCCGTTCGCCTCCGGTGGAGTACGGACGGGACGCGCGGTCCGCTCAATGCGGCGGGGAACGGCTTCACCAGGTGGGGCGGGAGGTCGCCCCTCCGTCCACCACCAGGTCGTGGCCGGTCACCCAGGACGCGAGCGGGGAGGCCAGGAACACGCAGGCGTCGCCGACGTCCTCCGGGCGGCCGAGGCGGCCCACGGCGGACGCCTCCCGCCAGCGGCGGACGCCCTCCGGCCAGGCGTCGGCCAGGCCCTCCCGGTCGATCAGGCCGGGCGAGACCGTGTTGACGCGCACGCCCCAGGGGCCGTACTCCAGGGCCGCCGTGCGGGCGTGCATCACCACCGCGGCCTTGGACGCGCCGTAGTGGGCGTGGCCGGGGGCGGGGAAGCGGGCCTCGACGGAAGCGACATGGGTGACGGAGCCGCCGCCCTGGTCGCGCATCAGCCGTGCCGCCGCCTGGGTGCAGGCGAAGACGGCGGTCAGGTTGGTGTCCACGACCGCGCGCCACTCGGCCGCCGTCATCCCGGCGAGCTCCCGCACGGGCTGGACCCCGGCGTTGTTGACCAGCGCGGTGAGCCGGCCGCCGAAGCGTTCGGCGGCCTCGGCGACCAGGCGGTGGCAGGCGTCCTCGTCGGTGAGGTCGGCCCGCAGGACGACGGCCCGGCCGCCCGCCTCCCGGATGGCGGCCGCCGTCTCCTGCGCGGACGCGACGGAGGTGCGGCAGTGCAGGGCGACGGCCGCGCCCTCCTCGGCGAGCCGGCGGGCGATGCCCCGGCCGATGCCGCCGCCGGCGCCGGTGACCAGGGCGACCTGGCCGTGCAGCAGTCCCCGCTCGCTCATGGGCGGCCCAGCTCCGCGACCAGGCCGGCCCGGTCCGGGTGGCGGGCGGCCAGCTCGGCCGGGTCGCCGTGCTCGTAGCCCTCGTAGGTGAAGCCGGGGGCCATCGTGCAGCCGAACAGGGTCCAGGAGCCGCCGTCCGCGACGCGGGCGCCCATCCAGGTGCCGGCGGGGACGGTGAGCTGGACGTGCTGGCCGCCGAGCACGTCCGGGCCGAGGACCGGGGTGCTGCTGGTGCCGTCGGGGGCGAGCAGCAGCATCCGCAGCGGGTCGCCGAGGTAGTGGTGCCAGGTCTCGTCCGCGGGCAGGCGGTGCAGGGCCGAGTAGTCGCCGGGCTCGGCGGTGAGCAGGGCGACGATGGCGGTGCCCTCGGGGCGGCCGTCGGGCCGGGCGGGACCGGCCCAGGTCTGCCGGAACCGTCCTCCCTCCCGGGGGATCGGCTCCAGTCCGAAGTGGGCGACGAGGTCGTCGGGGGTCACCTTCCGAAGGCTACCTCCCGGGTGAGGAACGCGAGTTGTGCGTGCTTCCGAGGGAGGTACACGTCCGGCAGGTCCACCTCGGGCAGCACGACCCGGGGTCCGGTGGTGAAGCCCTGCCGCGCGAACCGGGCGATCGCCTTCTCGTTGGCGACGTCCGGGTCGACCACGATCCGCCGCCTGTCCAGGCCCAGCAGGACGTACGCGGAGACGGCCACCGCCAGCCCCGCGGTCCAGCCGGAACGGGTTTCGCCCGGCTCCGGGGGCGCGAGCAGCAGATGCATGCCGATGTCGCCCGGCTCGACGGGGTAGCAGGCGCCCACCCGGTCGGCCTCCGGCTCGTACGTCTGGAGCAGCCCGGCCGGGGCGCCGTCCTTGACGAGGAGGAACGCGTGATGGGTGTCGAGGGTCTCCATGTGCGCGTAGATCTCGAGGACCTGCTGCTCGGTGAGGCCGTTCATGCCCCAGAACACGGCGCGTTCCTCGCTCACCCAGCGGTGCAGCAGGGGCGCGTCGGCAGCCGGGGCCAGCGGCAGGACGCGTACGGTGCCGAAGCCGTCGACCGTCTGCTCGTGGACGGCCGGGCGGGAGGCGTACGGGTCAGACATCGGTCTCCTTCGTCAGCTGCGCCCAGTCGGTGACGACCGGGGCCAGGTCTCCTGCGAGCCACAGGGACTGCTGGTCCCGGTGGTGGGGCGATCCGGGGCGGCCCGAGGCGCCGTGCGGCACCACCCAGCGGCTGTCCTCGCGCCGGGCCAGGTCCCAGACGTAGCGGGCGGCGGGCCCGCGGACGGCGAGGTCGGTGACGCCGGGCACGGCGGAGGTGCACAGGACGCAGTCGTGGTCGCCGGACAGGCCGGGTTCCTCCTGCGGCTCCTCGGGCGGCAGCGCCCGCCAGGGCGCGAGACGGTGGGTGTCGCCCCAGGCGCCGGCGGTCGGCGCGGCGGCCGTCTCCTCCAGGGCCGCGCGGACGACGGCGGGCCGGTCGACGCCGAACAGGTCCTCCGCCGACAGCACGTGCTCGAGGGCGAACCCGATGCGCGGGACCAGCGTGAGCCAGGGGCGGAAGACCTCCGGGTACGGCGGCGGGGCCGCGGCGGCCGCGAGGGCGGGCTCGGCGGCCAGACGGCGGACGACCGCGCCGCGCAGGGCCGCGAAGGCCGCCGCGTCGGTGCTGCCGGCGTCCATGTGCCGGTCCCAGGCCAGCAGCCGCTCGCGCAGCGCGGACGCGGGTCCGGTGAGGTCCCGGGCGTCCAGCGCGGCCAGGTGGTCCAGGAGGGGCGCGGCGGAGGCGAGATGGGTGTCGGTGTGGATCGCGGCCATGTCGGCGGCCGACCAGCGGTGCCGCCGGGCGAGCAGGGCGGCGATGCGGCCGGCGCGGTGCGGCGGGGCGAACTCCACGCCGAGCGGGGCGGCGGGGCCGCGCTGGTTGGCCATCACGGCGACGCCGTCGTCGAGCCCGGCGCGCGGTGGCTCGTGCCAGCCCCGCCACTCGTGGCCGGGCTCCCAGGCGGGCACCAGGCGGAGACGGTTGGCGGCCGAGCGCACCGGGACGCGGCCGGCCACCCGGTGCAGGGTGCCGCCCTCGGTGTCGGCGGCGAGGACGACGTTGACGGGCTCGGCCCACAGGTCGGCGGCGCGGTCCACGTCGGCGACGCGGCGCGCCCGCAGCAGCGGCAGCAGGGCGCCGAAGCCGAGGTCGCCGGTGACGCGGGGCGGGTACCGCAGGGCGACGGCGAGCGGGGGTTCGCCGGGCTCCGGCACTCCGCCGTCGAGGCCCTCGGGTCCGCCGATGACGACGGGCCCGCGGTCGGTCTCGACGACCTCCACCTCGACGGGCTCCTCGCCCGCGACCTCGACGGTCTCGGTGTGCCGGGCGGCCCGCCGCCACACGCCGTCCGGGCCGAGCGCCTCGATCCCGGCGCCGGTGCGGCGCAGCCGCTCGCGGTAGAGGTCCTGGTAGTCCGCCATGGCGTTGGTGATGGCCCAGGCGACCGTGCCGGTGTGGCCGAAGTGGGCGATGCCGGGGACGCCGGGCACGGCGAGGCCGACGACGTCGAACTCCGGGCAGGACAGACGTATCTGCTGGTAGACGCCGGGGTCCTCGATGAAGCGGTGCGGGTCGCCGGCGACGACCGCCTGTCCGGTGACCGTGCGCTCGCCCGCGACCAGCCAGCCGTTGCTGCCGGAGGTGCCGGGGCCGTCGGTGGCGAACAGGCCCACGGCGTCCGCCCCGAGACGCGCGGCGGCGTGGTCGCGCCACAGCTTGGCGGGGAAGCCGGCGAAGAGGAGGTGCGTGGACAGCCACACGGCCAGCGGCGTCCACGGCTCCCAGCGGCCGGGGAGGATGCCGGCGCGGGCGAACTCCGGGGCGTCGTGCCCGTCCAAACCCTCGTTGACGCCGGTGACGTACGCCCGGATCCAGTCGGCGGTCTCCGGGTCGTGTTCCTCCAGGCGGGCGAGGCAGCGGCGGGCGGTGTCGGCGACGCGGGCGCGCCGGACCAGCACGTCCCAGGACAGCTCCCCGGCGCCGAGGAAGGAGGCCGAGGCGCCCTGGGCGCGGTGCCGCTCCACCTCGATCTGCCAGCCGCGGTCGCGGGCGGTCACCAGGCCCTGGAGACGCGCGAGTTCACGCGCGTCGTCGGCCCGCAGATGGGGAATCCCCCAGGGGTCCCGGAAGATCGCACCGGACACTGTGCCCTCATTTCACTTTAGGTTAGGCTCCCCTAAGTAAACCGTGACGTGGCGGAATCGTACGCGAAGGGTGAGGACGCGATGGGGCAGGGGCGGGGTTGGGAGGGCGCGGTCCTCAAACTGCTGCGCGCGAAGGATTTCGCGTTCACGGTGACGGACGCCGAGGACGTCACCGCCGACTACCGGCGGCTGACCTTCACCGACGGCGGGATGCTGGCGACGACCGGCGTCCACCCCACGATGTGGGTACGGCTGTGGTTCGACAACGCGGGCAAGCCGCACCAGCGCGCGTACACCCTGGTCGACCCGGACCCGGAGGCCGGCGCCTTCGCGCTGGAGTTCGCACTGCACGAGGGCTGCGCCAGCGACTGGGCGCGGGCGGCGAAGCCCGGGGACACCGTCGAGGCGACCGTGCAGGGCACGGGCTTCGAGCACCCGGACCCCTCCCCGTCCCATGTGTACGTGGTCGGCGACCCGGCCTCGCTGCCGGCCGTCAACTCCCTGCTCGGCGCCCTGGGTGACGCCCCGGCGACCCTCTGGTTCGAGGGCTCCCTCGACGGGCTGCCCTGCGTGGCCGACCCCGCGCGGCACGAGGTGCGCGAGGTGCCCCGGCGGGACGCGGGCGCGGCCCTGGTGGAGCGGGTCCGCGCCGAACTGCCCGGCCTGCTGGCGTCCGGCCCCGACCCGTACGTGTGGATCGCCTGCGACACCGCGACCACCCGGGCGCTGGGCGCGTTCGTCCGCAAGGAGCTGGGCCTGCCCAAGCAGCGGGTGCAGGCGCTGGGGTACTGGCGCCCCAGCTGACCCGCGACGCGCGATCAACGGGGTGACGCGCGATCATCGGGGTGACGCGCGATCATCGGGGCATGGACGTCACACTGCACCTCGCCCAGGACCCCGAGGCCGACCGGCTGCTGGGCCGCAGCCCGCTCGCCGCGCTGACCGGGATGCTGCTGGACCAGCAGATCCCGATGGAGTGGGCGTTCAAGGGCCCGGCGACGATCGCGCAGCGGCTCGGCGCGGACGACCTCGACGCGCACGAGATCGCCGCGTACGACCCCGAGGCGTTCGCCGCGCTGCTCTCCGAGAAGCCCGCGGTGCACCGCTACCCGGGGTCGATGGCGGGCCGTGTCCAGCAGCTGTGCCGGTACCTCGTCGAGCACTACGACGGCGACGCCGAGGCCGTCTGGCGGGGCGTCGACGACGGCAAGGAGCTGCTGAAGCGGCTCCAGGAACTGCCCGGGTTCGGCAAGCAGAAGGCGCAGATCTTCCTCGCCCTGCTGGGCAAGCGGCTCGGCGTCCGGCCCACGGGCTGGCGGGAGGCGGCCGGCGCGTACGGCGAGGAGGAGTCCTTCCGGTCGGTCGCGGACATCACGGGCCCGGAATCGCTGGCGAAGGTGCGGGCGCACAAGCAGGAGATGAAGGCGGCGGCGAAAGCCGCGAAGGCCGCGAAGAAGACGGGGGCGTGACCGGCGCGCCCGGGGCGTACCGGGGGCGGGTATGCGGGCCGCGGGCGGCGAACCGGGCGGCCGGAGAGGGCCGACGGCGGGGGCGCCGACCGTTTTCTGACGGTTTCCGGCGGCTTTTACGGCGGCGTACTGCGTCGCCATGGCTGCGCCCGGAACGTCTCGACCGGTAGGCTTTCCGTGTGATCTTCAAGCGCATCGGAAACGGCCGGCCGTACCCCGACCACGGCCGGGAAAGCACCCGGCAGTGGGCGGACGTGGCGCCGCGCCCGGTCCGCCTCGATCAGCTCGTGACGACCAAGCAGCAGCTCGACCTCGAGACCCTCCTCGCCGAGGACTCGACCTTCTACGGCGACCTCTTCGCGCACGTCGTGAAGTGGCAGGGCGACCTGTACCTCGAGGACGGACTGCACCGCGCGGTGCGGGCGGCGCTCCAGCAGCGCCAGGTGCTCCACGCGCGCGTTCTCGAACTCGACTGACACCCGTCGAACCCCCTGGCGGCCGGTTTGGCCCTTTCGGGTTGGACTGCACCCAGTCGAATGATCATCTAGTAGGCATAGCAGCCCGGGCGCACTACGCTGCGCTCATGAGCATGCTCACTCCACCCGGCATGGGCGGCCAGTACCGCATCACGGGTGACAAGTACCCGCGGATGCGCCGGCCCCGGCGGCGCGGCAAGCTCGTCGTGCTGACCGTGGCCTCCGTCGCCGTGCTCGGCGTGGGCGGCTGGGGCACGCTGCAACTCGTCGACGTGTTCACCGGCGGCGGCGACTCCGCCTCCGCGGCCGGCACCAAGGCCGCCTGCGGCACGGCGAAGCCCTCGGCGAGTCCCGTGGGGGCCGCCAAGCCGCTGCCCCTCCCCGGCACGATCACCGTCAACGTGCTCAACGCCACGACCCGCAGCGGGCTCGCCCAGAAGACCGCCGACGAGCTGAAGAAGCGCGGCTTCAGGATCGGCGAGGTCGCCAACGCGCCCGCGACGTTCGACAAGAAGGTCAAGGGCACCGGCGTGCTGCTCGGACCCGCCACCGCGCTGGACACGGCGCTGCCCGTGCTGGGCACCCAGCTGGCCGGCGCCGAGCGCCGCACCGACCCGGCCCGCAAGGGCGCCGAGCTCGACCTGATCATCGGCGACGCGTTCCGGGGGCTCACGGCGAAGGCGGACGCCGACAAGGCGCTGACCGCACTGGCCAACCCCGAGCCGGCGTCCGCCTCGAAGAAGAACTGCTGAGCCGAACCCGCCGAACCCGCCGAACGCGGGGGCGTGGGCCGCGGAGCTACTCCGCGGCGCCGTACATCCGGTCGCCCGCGTCGCCGAGGCCCGGGACGATGTAACCCTGCTCGTTGAGGCGCTCGTCGACGGACGCCGTCACGACCGTCACCGGCGTGCCGGCCAGCTCGCGCTCCATGACCTCGACGCCCTCCGGCGCGGCCAGCAGCACCACGGCGGTCACGTCGTCCGCGCCGCGCTTGATCAGCTCCTGGATGGCCGCGACGAGCGTGCCGCCGGTCGCCAGCATCGGGTCCAGGACGTACACCTGGCGTCCGGAGAGGTCGTCCGGCATGCGCGTGGCGTAGGTGGAGGCCTGGAGCGTCTCCTCGTTGCGCACCATGCCCAGGAAGCCCACCTCGGCGGTCGGCAGCAGCCGGACCATGCCGTCCAGCATGCCGAGGCCGGCCCGCAGGATCGGCACCACGAGGGGGCGCGGGTGCGACAGCTTCACGCCCGTGGTCTGCGCCACCGGCGTCCGGATGTCGACCTGTTCGGTGCGCACGTCGCGCGTGGCCTCGTAGGCGAGCAGGGTGACCAGCTCGTCGGCGAGACGGCGGAAGGTCGCGGAGTCGGTGCGCTGGTCGCGCAGCGTGGTGAGCTTGTGGGCGACCAGGGGGTGGTCGACGACGTGGAGACGCATGGCGTCAACCCTAACCGGGACGCGGAGGGGCCGGCGTCCCCGCGCATCGCAAGGGGATGGGGCGCTCGTCACCCCTTCGCTGGCGTCAAATCGTCCGGTCGGGGGAAGGTGGGAGGGACGGACTGGGGTGATGAAGCAATGCCTGAGCAGCAGAATCGTGGGAATCCGTCGGCCCGCGCGGGCCGCGGATCCCGGGCGGACCGGCTTTCCGGCACGGCCGGCACTTCGCGGGTCGGTGAAGGCGCCGATGCCGGGGGCGGCGAGGTCGACTGGGAGGCCGAGCGCCGACGGCGGCGGGCCCGGTTCCTGAGAGAGCTGGCGGAGGCTCGGGCGTTGCGGGACCGGGTGCAGCCGCGGAAGGCGAAGGCGGCACGGCTGCGGCACGCGATGCGGATGCGGACGTTTCGCTGGTAGCGGTCCTCAGGGCACCGGTGCCTGTGCGGGCCGGGGGTGTCCGCGGCCCGGCGCCGGCAGGGTGCCGCCGCGTCCACCCTCCCCCGCTCCTGGCTTCGCTCGCGCAGCCGCGGAGGGATGAGGCGGGGCAAGGCCGTGCCCGCGGATGACCGCAGCGCGGGCCTGCGCATGCAAGCACCCTCGCCTGCGACAGCCCCGGCCGACCCGGCCGCGGTCGACCGCGGCCGTGGCCCACACACGCCAGAAGCCACGCCTGTGGACCGCAGCGGGCCCGGCCCGGGGGGTACGCCCGCGGGGCACCGGGCCGGGTACCGCGGCCGACGGGCAGCCGTAGCCGCCGGGACGGGCCGGTGGCGGCGCAACGGGCATGGGCCGGGCACCACGGGGTCGGCCTGCGGGTAGCCGTAACGCCGGGACGGCCGGGCGGCGGCGCGGTCGGCGGGCAGCCGTACCCGCCGGGACGGCCCGGCAGCGGCGCGGCCGACAGGCAGGCGTACCCGTCGGGACGGCCAAGCGGCGGCACGGCAGGCATGGACGGGGCAACCGCGGGGCGGCCTGCGCGTAGCCGTACCCGCCGGGACGGCCGGCAGGCGGGGCCGGAGCAGTCGCGCCGGCAGCGCCCCCAGGTCGGCCACGGCCCCCGGCCCTGGTCGCGGTCGACCGCGACCAGGGCCGGGGGCCGTGGCCGCGGCTGCGCAGGCGCGGGCCCGCGACACGCCACGTCCGCCAGGTGGGCGTACCGCGTCAGGGGCCTGCCGGCCCGTGACGGCGGGCCCTGTCGCGGACCCGGCGCCTCGCCGGAGAGTGCCGCGCCCGGGTGGCGGGGAAAGCCGCGTACGATCCGGTCGTGGCGGCAACAAGTGCGCTGGTGAGTCCTTCCGGGGCGCACTCGGCGCACTGCGATCGAAACTGCTGGACACAGGGAGCGGAAGACGTCCCCTGATGGCCTTGTTTCTGCCACGATTCCCAGTGGGCGGGGTCTCGGAGCTCCGCATACCCGCCCGCACACCTCCGCCGGGGGGACCCCCAACCGGCACGCCTATGACAGTGGGAGAGTCACGGTGTACTTCGCCGCACTGCTCGCGCGCACCGAAGACGGGTGGGAAGCGAGCGACACAGAGCTCGACGATGTGGAAACCCTGTCGGATCTGGCCGACCTGGCCCGGGAAGCCTCTCCCGACGAGGACACGGTGCTCGTGCTGATCGAGCAGGAGGACGGCTGGTTCGGCGTCGTCCGCGTGGACGGTGAGGAGGATCCCAGGATCTACGTCTCCGACGCCGCGGCGGCCGCCCGCAGCAGCTACGGGGAGATCCTGCTCACCGACGAACTGCTCGGCCGGGAGCCCGGGGACGACGTCCCCGACCTGGACGCCCTCGACCTCGACGGCACGGAGGACGGTGAGCCGGACGACGAGGACGCCGACGGCGGTCCGTCCGCCGCGTCCGGCGAGTCCGTCCCGCACGGCCCGGTCGGGGACGCGCAGGTCCTGGAGGACCTGGGCGTGACCGAGAAGGAGCTGCGCTCGATGACCGAGGACGCCGTCTCGGAGATCGCCGAGGCCCTGGGCGCCTCGGAGGTGCTGGAGACCGTCCGCTGACCGTGCCGACCACCACCCCCGCGCCCGGCCTCCCGGACCCGGTGCGCGACCGCTGGCGGGAGCCGATGCGACTCGCCCTGGACGAGGCCCGCCGGGCCGTCCCGGGCGGGGACGTCCCCGTCGGCGCCGTCGTGCTGGCCGCGGACGGGGTCACCGTGCTGTCCCGCGCCCACAACGAGCGCGAGGCGGCCGGCGACCCCACGGCGCACGCGGAGGTCCTCGCGCTGCGCCGGGCCGCCCAGCGGGCCGGGGAGTGGCGGCTGGCCGGCTGCACCCTGGTGGTCACGCTGGAGCCCTGCACGATGTGCGCGGGCGCCGTCCAGCAGTCCCGGGTGGACCGGGTGGTCTACGGCGCCCGGGACGAGAAGGCGGGCGCGGCGGGATCCCAGTGGGATCTGGTCCGGGACCGGCGCCTCAACCACCGCCCCGAGGTGATCGAGGGCGTGCTCGCCGAGGAGTGCTCGCGGCTGCTCACGGAGTTCTTCCGGGGACGCTGAATACCGATTTCGATCCATGCGCCACCGTGCTGTAAGGTCTCCCTCGGTAGCGTGTCCGAGCGGCCGAAGGAGCTCGCCTCGAAAGCGAGTGTGGCGCAAGTCACCGAGGGTTCAAATCCCTCCGCTACCGCGTGAGAAGGGCCCCGTCGTCAGACGGGGCCCTTCGTGCGATCATGGGCCCGCTCGACGCTCGCGTGACAGCAGTGACAGGGGAGGGCCGCGATGGCGGTGAACGCGAAGAAGGCCGCCGTCTATCTGCTGGTGGTCTTCGTGCTGTACGTGATCATCACGGATCCCGAGACCGCCGGCGACTACGTCACGGTCGGGTTCCAGGGCGTCTCGGACGCCGCGAAGGCGATCGGCGACTTCATGACCTGGCTGGCCGCAGGAGGCAAGTGATGATCCGGCACCTGGTGCTCTTCAAGCTCGACGAGGGCGTCCGCCGCGACGACCCGAAGGTCGTCGAAGGCGTGGAGGCCTTCCGCGCGCTGGAGGGGAAGATCCCGGAGATCCGCTTCTGGGAGTGCGCCTGGAACATCAGCGACCGCCCCATCGCCTACGACTTCGCCATCAACTCCGCGTTCGACGACGCCGAGGCGCTGCGCCGCTACGTGGAGCACCCGGACCACCAGGCGGGCGTCGGCCTGTGGCGCGAGTTCGCCACGTGGGTGATCGCCGACTACGAGTTCTGACGCCCCCTCCGCGCTCCGCGCACCGAGGCCCCCTGCCGCCCTGGCAGGGGGCCTCGCCGCGTTCCGCACCGTCTCCCGCCCTCAACACGGAATATGCGGTGCTTGCACACAGTGAGTCAGTCTTGTGATGCTATGACCGCTTTTGACGGATGAGTTGACGGACGATGTGAGCGAATGAAGAGGTGGCGTTGAAGGTGTCGGCCAGTTCCGCGCCACCCCAGGACGAGGTGTCCCCCGACGCGGTCCAGACCCCCGCCAAGCGCCGCGGCGCGGACACCAGGGCCCTGACCCAGGTGTTGTTCGGTCAGCTCAAGAACCTGGAGCCGGGCACGCCGGAGCACACCCGCGTGCGGGCGGCGCTCATCGAGGCGAACCTCCCGCTGGTGCGCTACGCGGCCGCCCGCTTCCGCTCCCGGAACGAGCCGATGGAGGACGTCGTCCAGGTCGGCACCATCGGCCTCATCAACGCCATCGACCGCTTCGACCCGGAGCGGGGCGTGCAGTTCCCGACCTTCGCGATGCCGACCGTCGTCGGCGAGATCAAGCGGTACTTCCGCGACAACGTCCGCACCGTCCACGTACCGCGCCGGCTGCACGAGCTGTGGGTGCAGGTCAACAGCGCGACGGAGGACCTCACCACCGCGTTCGGACGCACCCCGACCACCGCCGAGATCGCCGAGCGGCTGCGCATCTCCGAGGAGGAGGTGCTGTCCTGCATCGAGGCCGGCCGGTCGTACCACGCCACCTCGCTGGAGGCCGCGCAGGAGGGCGACGGGATGCCCGGCCTGCTGGACCGGCTCGGCTACGAGGACCCCGCCCTGGACGGGGTGGAGCACCGCGACCTCGTCCGGCACCTCCTCGTGCAGCTTCCGGAGCGCGAGCAGCGCATCCTGCTGCTGCGTTACTACAGCAATCTGACGCAGTCCCAGATCAGCGCCGAGCTGGGCGTCTCGCAGATGCACGTGTCCCGTCTGCTGGCCCGGAGCTTCCAGCGGCTGAGGTCCGCAAACAGGATCGACGCGTAACCCCGGAGAGCGAATCGCCCGACGGCGCGATTCCGCCTGTTTTTTCGCCCGATACCCCGTCAGACACCGTGTGTCCAGGGCTGATTCGCATCTCAGATATCGACATGTCACTACAGCGCGTTGCCGACATGTGACATTCTGCCGGAAGCGCGTTTGCCGGAGCCTCGGCGCCGGTATTCAGGTGAAGGCTGCGTTCCTCGGATCGGGAGCGTTCGCCGCGACCGTCCCGCGACCCAAAGGGGGTGGCATGTCCGCAGAACAGGGCAGCTCGAAGGTGCTCACGCTCGCGGAGAGCGAGTCAGCTCCCCATGCTCTCGACGCACTCGGCCCCATCGACGAGGGCCCGGCCCTCGCCGTCACACCCGCTCCGGACCTCCCGGACACGGCGGCCCTCGACACCCGCACCCTGTCCCGCTCCCTGTTCCTGCGGCTCGCCGCGCTCGACGAGGACAGCCCCGAGCGCGCCTACGTCCGGGACACGCTCATCGAGCTCAACCTCCCGCTCGTGCGGTACGCGGCGGCGCGGTTCCGCTCGCGCAACGAACCGATGGAGGACATCGTCCAGGTCGGCACCATCGGGCTGATCAAGGCGATCGACCGCTTCGACTGCGAACGGGGCGTGGAGTTCCCGACGTTCGCGATGCCGACGGTGGTCGGGGAGATCAAGCGGTTCTTCCGTGACACGTCCTGGTCGGTGCGGGTCCCGCGTCGGCTCCAGGAGCTGCGGCTGGCGCTGACCAAGGCCGGCGACGAGCTCTCCCAGAAGCTGGACCGCTCCCCGACGGTGGGCGAACTCGCCGCCGTGCTGGGCGTGTCCGAGGAGGACGTCGTCGACGGCCTCGCGGTGGGGAACGCCTACACGGCGTCCTCGCTGGACTCCCCCGCCCCGGAGGACGACGGCGGGGAGGGCTCCCTGGCGGACCGCCTCGGCTACGAGGACACGGCGCTGGAGGGCGTGGAGTACCGGGAGTCGCTGAAGCCGCTGCTGGCGAAGCTGCCGCCGCGTGAGCGGCGGATCATCATGCTGCGGTTCTTCGCGAACATGACGCAGTCGCAGATCGGCGAGGAAGTGGGCATCTCGCAGATGCACGTCTCCCGGCTGCTGACGCGGACCCTTGCCCAGCTGCGGGAAGGGCTCATCTCGGACTGACGTCCCCGGTGCGGGCCGGTGAGGGCCGGCACCGGACGAAGGGCCGCCGAGGGGTTTTCCCTCGGCGGCCCTTCGTTCACTTCAGTGCGAGCCAGGCCACCGCCGCGACGACCGCCACGGCGACGACGATGCCGACGATCAGGCCGATCCGCGGGCCGCCGCCCGTGGCCGCCGCCTGCCTGCCCTGGGGGGCCTCGTCGACGAACGCGCGGAACATCTGGGTGCTGCCGGCGGGGTCGTGATTGCCCTGCGGGCCCTGGGTGTTAGCCATGGACCGAGACCCTAGCGAATCACCGTCCGGGCCCCCAAGCGGGGCGGGACAGACGAGGGAGACCCCCTCCCACCTGCGTGTTTACTGGCGCGATTACTTGCCTTTGCCAAGTTTTTGGGCCGCACCGCCCGTTTTTATTTGCCTTCAGCAACCATCGATACCTACGGTTGCTTTAAGCAACGAAACGGAGGTGCCATGGCCGAGTCGGCACAGTACGAGGAGCTGGTCCGGCAGTTCAGCGCCTTCGGCGCCGTCAAACGGGAGATGAACCGGCTGATGCCGTCGGACTGCCCGAGCGGCTCCGCGGCCGTGCTCACCGTGCTGGGCCGCCATGGCGACATGCGCATGAGCAGGCTCGCCGAGCTGCTGTCCGTGGACATGTCCGTCACCAGCCGGCACGTCACCCATCTGGCAGAGCGCGGCTGGATCGAGCGCTCCCCCGACCCCGCCGACAAGCGGTCCCGCATCCTGCGCCTCACCCCGGCCGGCCGGGACCGGCTCGACGAGCTGTTCCGGCTCACGACCCACCTCCTCGCGGAGCGGCTCGGCGACTGGTCGGACGAGGAGGTCGGTCACCTCGCCCGGCTGATGGCCCGGCTCAGGGACAGCTTCGGCGACCCCCGCACCGTGCCCCGGCAGGCGCCTCCGTCACTCGGACAGACCACCCGTACACCCGTAAGCACGTAAGAGAAGGAAGTCCATGGCAACGACCACACCGAACGGTGTGCGGGCTCATGCCAAGCACGGGGGAGGCCCCTCCCAGGACGCTCCGATGACGCACCGGCAGATCATGGAGGCGCTGTCCGGGCTGTTGCTCGGCATGTTCTGCGCCATCCTGTCGTCGACCATCGTCACCAACGCCCTGCCCGAGATCGTCTCCGACCTCGGCGGCGGCCAGAGCGCCTACACCTGGGTCGTCACCGCCTCGCTGCTGACGATGACCGCCTCCACCCCCCTGTGGGGCAAGCTCGCCGACCTCATCAGCAAGAAGGCCCTGGTCCAGACGGCCCTGGTGATCTTCGTGATCGGCTCGATCGTGGCCGGCACGGCGCAGAACCCGGGCATGCTGATCACCGCGCGCGCCATCCAGGGCCTCGGCGGCGGCGGTCTCGCCGCGCTGGCCCAGATCATCATGGCCGCGATGATCTCCCCGCGGGAGCGCGGGCGGTACTCCGGCTACCTGGGCGCGACGTTCGCGGTCGCGACCGTCGGCGGCCCGCTGCTCGGCGGCGTCATCACCGACACCAGCTGGCTCGGCTGGCGCTGGTGCCTCTACGTCGGCATCCCGTTCGCGCTGATCGCGCTGGTCGTGCTGCAGAAGACGCTGCACCTGCCGCTGGTGAAGCGGGAGGTCAAGGTCGACTGGGCCGGCGCCTTCTTCGTCACCGCGGCCGTCAGCCTGCTGCTCGTCTGGGTCACCTTCGCCGACGACAAGTACGACTGGATGTCGTGGCAGACCGGGGTGATGGTCGGCGGCGCGGTCCTGCTGACGCTGGTCTTCCTGCTCGTCGAGTCCAGGGCGAGCGAGCCGATCATCCCGCTGCGCCTGTTCCGCAACCGCACCATCACGCTGGCGTCGCTGGCCTCGCTGTTCGTCGGTATCGCGATGTTCGCGGGCACCGTCTACTTCAGCCAGTACTTCCAGCTCGCCCGGGACAAGTCCCCGACCATGTCGGGCGTCATGACCATCCCGATGATCGGCGGTCTGTTCATATCGTCGACCGTCTCCGGCATCGTCATCACCAGGACCGGCCGCTGGAAGGCCTGGCTCCTGGCGGGCGGCGTGCTGCTCACGGCGGGCCTCGGCCTGCTGAGCACCATGCGCTACGACACCCCGTACTGGCACATCGGCGTCTTCATGGCGCTGATGGGCCTGGGCGTCGGCATGATGATGCAGAACCTGGTGCTCTGCACGCAGAACCAGGTGGACCCGAGCGACCTGGGCGCGGCCTCCTCCGTGGTCACCTTCTTCCGCTCCCTCGGCGGCGCGGTGGGCGTCTCCGTGCTCGGCTCGGTGATGTCCTCCCGGATCAGCCACTACGCGGCGGACACCATCGGCACCCTCAGCCCGCAGGAGCAGGCGGCGGCCGCCAAGGCCTCCGGCAGCGGCACCATCCCCGACATGGACCTGTTGCCCCCGTCCATCCGCACCTGGCTGGAGAGCGCCTACGGCCACGGCATCGCCGACATCTTCCTGTACGTCGCGCCGGTCGCCCTGCTCGGCTTCCTGGTGACGATCTTCATCAAGGAGGTCCCGCTGCGGACCACCGGCGCGCTGGCCCAGGCCGCGCAGGAGCAGGCCGCCGGGGCCGGCGACCCGGTCGCCGCCGAGGCCGCCTCCGTCCCGGCCGGAAGCGCCGTCCCCGCGGCCTCCGTCTCGGAGACGCGGACCGCCGCGGAGGACACCTTCGCCCAGCCGGTGTCCGCCGTCGCCACCGCCACCCGGCCCGAGGAGTCCGCCTCCTCCGGCATCCCCGTGCGCGGCTTCGTCCGGGGCGCCGACAGCACCCCGGTGCCCCGTGCCGCCGTCACGCTGATCTCCCTGGGCGGCCGCCAGCTGGGCCGCTCCGTGGCCCAGGGCGACGGCTCCTACGCGGTGGACGCCCCCTCGGCGGGGTCGTACGTCCTGATCGCCGCCGCCGACGGGCACCAGCCGCAGGCGTCGACGGTCGTGGTCAACGACGAGCCGGTGTCCTACGACATCCTGCTCAGCGGCACCAGCGGTATGACCGGCGTGGTCCGCGCAGCGGACACCGGGCAGCCGGTGAGGGACGCGATGGTCATCGTGACCGATGTGCGCGGGGATCTGCTGGCCACCGGGACCACCGGCGAGCAGGGCGAGTTCTCGTTCACCGAGCTGGTGCCGGGCGCGGTGACCGTGGCGGTGAACGCCGCCGGGTACCGGCCGCGCGCCCTGCCGGTCGAGATCGGCGCCACGGGCGTCACCCGGGTCGAGGCCGACCTGGAGACCGGCGCCCACGTCCGGGGCGTGATCCGCGCCCCGCACGGTCCGCTGGCCGACGCCCGGGTCACCCTGGTCGACGCGGCGGGCAACGTGGTCGGCACCGCCACCACCGGTGAGGACGGGGCGTACGCCTTCGCCGACCTGGACGGCGGCGAGTACACCGTCATCGCCACGGGCTACCCGCCGGTGGCGAGCGCCCTGACGGTCGCAGGACCCGGTGTCGACGACCACGACATCGAGCTCGCCCACCCGGGCGACTGACCGAGTTCCGGCCCGTGGCGGGCCCGCGCGTCCTGTAGCGGAGACGCGCCCCCGCCGCGGGCCGGTCGTCTCACGACCTTTTCATGAGCCTTTTCAGGGAGAAGACGGGATGCCACTGACCGCGAGGATCCGCACCCGGGACGGATGGGCCGTGTCGCACGCGGTCGTCACGCTGGCCGACGGGACCGGCGCCCAGGTGCTGCGCGCCGAGGCGGACGCCGAGGGCGCCGTCCGGGACGCCACCGAGCTGGCTCCGGGGGCGTACACCGTCGTCGTGACCGCGGTCGGGTACGCACCCGCCGCCGCCAGCGCCCTCGTCACCGCGAGCGGGCGCGCGGAGGTCGGGACGGTGACGCTGGCCCGCACCGGGGGCACGGAGCTGCCGCCGCCCGGCCCGTGGACCGTCGACCCGGCGCACTCCAGCGTGGCCGCCGTCGCCCAGCACCTGGGCATCTCCAGCGTGCGGGGCCGGTTCACCGACTTCACCGCCTCGGTGGAGATCGCCCCGGACGACGTCACCAAGTCGCGTGTGGAGGCCGTGATCCGGGCCGCGTCCATCGACACCGGCAACAGGATGCGCGACACCCATCTGCGGTCGCCGGACTTCCTGGACGTCGCGCGGCACCCGGAGATCGCCTACCGGTCCACGGGGCTCACCCAGGCGGGCACCGACCGCTGGACCGTGCACGGCGAACTGACCATGCGCGGCGTGGTCCGCCCGGTCGACCTGGACCTGGCGTACCTCGGCACCGGCGCCGACCCCTGGGGCGGCACCCGGGCGGCCTTCCGCGCCACCACGGAACTGCGGCGCGATGACTTCGCGATGAACTACAACCAGGTCGTCCAGGCCGGCATCGCCGCCGTCGGCACCACGCTCCGGGTGGAGCTGGACGTCCAGGCCGTGCGGGGCGAGAAGCTCCCTGAGGTCTGAGCCGCGGCGTCCGGACCTGCGCCGCTTCCGGTCTCGCCCCCGACGTGGTCCAATGGGTGGAGGGTCAGGAAGCGGCCTGCCGATTCCGGACGACCGTGTCAGGTGAATGCCGTGACCCCTCCGCCCCCTTCCTCCGAGCGTGTGATGCTCCCGCTGCCGTCGGAGATCGACTTCCGCAACGCCGACGGCCTGCTGCCGCTGATCATGTACCAGGCCCGCTCCGGCTCCGAGGGGCCCGCGCGGGTGATGGTCCTCGACCTGTCCGGGACCCGCTTCATGGACTCCCAGGGCATCCGTCTGATCAACGACGCCCGGAGGCTGCTGCTCCCCGACACCCGGGTGCACGTGGTGGCCCTCCCGGAGAGCGTGGCGGGCCGCGTCCTGGAGGTGACCGGGCTGCGCCGCGACGTGCCCGTGTACGACAACCTCCCGGAGGCGATGGCGGCCTAGGCTGACGCCATGGCACCCAACATCGCGACCAACACCCGCGTCTCCCTCGACGAGTTGCTCGACTTCGTACGCCCCCGGCACCGCGCAATCCTGCTGACCCGCCGCTCCGACGGCGGCCCGCAGGGGTCGCCGCTGACCTGCGGGGTCGACGATTCCGGGCGGATCGTGGTGTCCACGTACCCGGAGCGCGCCAAGACCCGCAACGCCAAGCGGGACCCGCGGGTGGCCCTGATCGTCCTGAGCGACGACTGGAACGGCCCCTGGGTGCAGATCGACGGCACCGCCGAGGTGCTGGACGTGCCCGAGTCGGTGGAGCCGCTGGTGGAGTACTACCGGAACATCGCGGGCGAGCACCCCGACTGGGACGAGTACCGCGCGGCGATGGTGAAGCAGGGCAAGTCGCTGATCCGGATCACCCCGGAACGCTGGGGGCCGGTGGCGACGGGCGGTTTCCCGGCGCGCCTGGCGGAGAACGAGTAGGCGAACGCCCCGGGCGGGGTCAGCTGTCGGACGTCGGGCGGGTGAGGTCGTAGAAGGTGACGGAGCCGGCGGTGACGTGGGTGAAGTGGGACTGCACCCAGGCGGTGATCCGGGAGGCGGCACCGGTGCCGGATCCTCCGCCTCGGCCCGTGCCGCCTCCGCCTGCGCCTGCGCCTCCGCCGGAGACGAAGTAGTGGATGCGGCCGTCCTTCACGTACTGCTGGAACTGCGCGAGGGTCGGGGACGGGTCGGTGCCGTTGAAGCCGCCGATCGCCATGACCGGTTCACCGGTGGCGAGCTGGTAGCTCGCGGCGTTCTGCGCGCCGACCGCCGCGGCGGCCCAGGTGTGGCCGGCGGCGCCGGCCTCCAGCAGCTCGCGTGCCTCGGCGTCGACGTCGGTGCCGCCGAGGAGACCGCCCATGCCGGCGCCTCCGCCGCGGGGACCCCGGCCGGGGGCTTCCGTGGTGGTGCCGGCTCCGCCGGGCGGGGTGGTGCCGTCGGCGCCAGGAGGGGCGCCGAAGCCGTCCTGGCCGGGGCCGCCGCCGGGGAAGCCGCCGTTTTGAGAGGGGCCGTTCCCGTCGGCGCCGGGCGGGGCGCCGTTCTGCGGGCCTCCGCCCCCGCCGGGGCCGCCGCCCCTGCCCGTCGACGCGGGACCGGCCGTGACGATGGAGCCGGAGTGCCCCTCCCGCACGGTGCTCAGGGTGTACGCCGTCGGGCCGGCCAGGGAGGCCGCGACGCCCAGCCCGGCCGCCGCGAGCACCACCCGGCGTCCCGCCCGGCCCGCGAAGACCAGCCCCAGCGCCGCGGTCAGTCCGCCCACCAGGACGAGCCACCGCAGCCACGGCAGGTAGTCGGGCGTGCGGTGGAGCAGAACGTACCCCCAGGCCGCCGTCGCCGTGACGGTCGCCGCCAGGGTGAGGGCGGCCCACGTCTCCCGCCGCCTGTGCCACAGGGCCGCCGCGCCCATGCCGGTCACGGCCGCCACGTAGGGGGCCAGCGCCACCGTGTAGTACTGGTGGAAGATGCCGGCCATGAAGCTGAAGACGACAGCGGTCGTCAGCAGCGAGCCGCCCCACACCAGGAACGCGGCCTGGGTGACGTCGGTCCTGCCGGCCTTACGGCTCAGGACCAGGCCGGCGACGAGCAGGATCAGCGCGGCGGGCAGCAGCCAGGAGATCTGGCCGCCGATGTCGTCGTTGAACATCCGGTCCCAGCCGGTCTCGCCCCAGCGTCCGCCGCCGCCCGGGGCGCCCCCGCCTCCGACGCTGCCCGTCTCGTCGCCGTTGAGCCGGCCGAGGCCGTTGTAGCCGAAGGTCAGCTCCAGGAAGCTGTTGTTCTGCGAGCCGCCGATGTACGGCCGTGAGGACGCCGGCCACAGCTCGACCACCGCGACCCACCAGCCGCCGGACACCACGAGCGCGACGGTCGCGAGCGCGAGCTGCGCGAACCGCTTGCGCGGGCGGACGGGGGCGCAGACCGCGTAGACCGCGGCCAGGGCCGGGAGGATCAGGAACGCCTGGAGCGTCTTGGTGAGGAACGCGAAGCCGACGGCGACGCCCGCCCACACCAGCCACCTGGTCCGGCCGTCCTCCAGGGCACGGACGACGAGATGGCAGGCGACGGCCATCAGCAGCGCGAGCAGCGCGTCCGGATTGTTGAAGCGGAACATCAGCGCCGCGACCGGGGTGAGCGCGAGGACCGCTCCCGCGAGGAGCGCGGCGCCGTGACCGGAACGGCGGCGCACGGACGCGTGCACGACGGCGACCGTGCCGACGCCCATGAGGACCTCGGGCACGAGGATCGCCCAGGAGTTGAGGCCGAACAGGCGCACCGAGAGGGCCATCGGCCAGAGCGCGGCCGGGGGCTTGTCGACGGTGATGGCGTTCGCCGCGTCGAGCGAGCCGAAGAAGAAGGCCTTCCAGGACTGGCTGCCCGCCTGCACGGCCGCGGAGTAGAAGGAGTTGGCGTAGCCGGAGGCGTGGAGGTTGCAGAGGTAGAGCACGCCGGTGGCGAGGAGCAGCGCGAGGAAGGCGGGGCGGGCCCAGCGGGGGTCGGCGGTGGGTGGGCCGGGGCTCACGGCGGTCTGCGGGGGCGACGGGTCACCGGCGGGCGCGGCATGCGCGCCGTGCGGTGGGACGCCGGCCGCCGGACCGGAAGCGGCTGCGGGGGCGGCCGTTCCGGCACCGGCCTGCCCGCCGGGCGGTGCGGGGCGGGGTCCGCCGGCGGCTTCGGCTCCGACGGGAGCGCCGTGCGGTGCGGGCGCGGCGGGCGGCGGGTCACCGATGGCGGCATCAGCTCCGGCGCGCGGGCCGTACGGCGCGGACGCCGGACGGGTACCGCCGGCCGCGGCTTCGGTCTGGGTCCGCGCGCCCTGCGCTGCGGACGCGGGTCGCCGGCCGCCGGCAGCGGCATCGTCACCGGCTCGCTCACCGTACGGCGCGGGGAGACCGCCGGCTGCGGACCCGGCTCCGGCTTGCGGGCCGTTCGGCGCAGGTGCGTGGAAGGGTGCCCCGTCGGCCGGGTCGGACTGCGGGTCGCGTGGGGTGGTCATCGGGTGGTCCTCGGGTCGTGGTCGGGCTGCCGGGCGGGGCGAGCGGGGAACTGTGGGCGGGCTGGGGCGGGTGGCGGTGGCGGCGTAACCGGCGTGTCCGGCTGGGGCGTTCGCGGGACTCGGGCAGCGGGGTCGGCTTCCGAGGTGGTCCAGGAAGCCGCCTGCCCCGGCGACGGGGCCATCGGTGAGGCGGGCGACGGGCCGGGCGCGGGCGTCGAAGGACCGGGCGCGGGTGCCGTGGCGCCGCGACCGGACGTCGCCCGCCAAGGCGTCCCCCCGGTCCGGGACACCGTGTCGGCGGCGCGGGCCGGGCCCCGGTCCGGGAAGACCCACGCCCGGAACAGCAGGAACCGCAGGACCGTCGCCGCGAGGTTGGCGGCCACCAGGACCGCCAGCTCCGTGGAGCGGGCGGGGTCGCTGCTCGCCGTGTTCAGGGCGGCGAGCGAGCCGCTGGTCAGGGCGAGGCCGATGGCGAGGACGACCAGGCCCTGGGCCTGGTGGCGGACCATCCCGCCGCGCCCCCGTACCCGGAAGGTGAGCCGGCGGTTGGCGGCGGTGTTGGCGACCGCCGACACCAGCAGGGCGAGCCCGTTGGCGGTCTGGGGGCCGGTGACGGCCCGGAAGGCGCTGTAGAGGAGCAGGTAGCACACCGTGGACACGGCGCCGACGGCGCAGAAGCCGACGAGCTGCCGGGCCAGTCCGCGCGGCACGTCCGCGAGCTCCCGGTCGCGCGGGTCGTCGCCGAAGGGCCGGGCGAGCCGGTCCAGCGGCAGCGCGCCGGTGGCCAGCGCCCTGCCGACCCGCCACACGCCCTTGAGGTCCTCCATGGCCGTCCGCACGATGTGGACGGTGGAGTCGGGGTCGTCCACCCAGTCGACCGGCACCTCGTGGATCCGCAGCCCCGCCCGCTCGGCGAGCACCAGCAGCTCCGTGTCGAAGAACCAGCCGCCGTCCTCCACCAGCGGCAGCAGCACCTGCGCCACGTCACGGCGGATCGCCTTGAACCCGCACTGCGCGTCGGAGAAACGCGCCTGGAGCGAGCCGCGCAGGATCAGGTTGTAGCCCCGGCTGATGAACTCCCGTCGGGCTCCCCGCACCACCCGCGAACCGCGGCTCAGCCGGGAGCCGACGGCCAGGTCGGAGTGCCCGGAGATCAAGGGGGCGACCAGCGGCAGCAGGGCGTTGAGGTCGGTGGACAGGTCCACGTCCATGTAGGCGAGGACGGGCGCGTCCGAGGCGGACCAGACGGTCCGCAGCGCCCGTCCGCGGCCCTTCCGCTCCAGCCGGACGGACCGCACCTCCTCGATCCGCCGCTCCAGGTCGGCGGCGACGAGCGGAGTGCCGTCCGTGGAGGCGTTGTCGGCGATGGTGATGCGGAACGCGTACGGGAAGGTCCGGGTGAGGTGTTCGTGCAGCCGGCGGACGCAGGGCCGGAGGTCCTTCTCCTCGTTGAAGACGGGGACGACGACATCGAGGACCGGTGTGCCGGCCCAGGCGGCCGGAAGGTGCTCCCGAGCCGGCAGCGTGCCGGGATAAGGGTCGGTTCGCATGGCAGCGACCCTGGTCAACTCCCCTGTCGTGCCCCTGTGGTGAGGCTGTGCCACGACTGTGGGTCCGGCGCGTCCGGCGCGGCCGCGGGCAGGCGGAGGGTGAACACCGTCCGGCCGGGCACGCTGTCGGCCGTCACCGAGCCGCCGTGCGCGGCCGCCACCGCCTGCACGATCGCCAGCCCCAGCCCCGTCGATCCGGTGGCCCGGGTACGGGCCGAGTCGCCGCGCGCGAACCGTTCGAAGACGTGCGGGAGCAGCTCGGGCGGGATGCCGGGCCCGTCGTCGGCGACGTCCACCCGCAGCCAGGGGCCCTCGTGGCGCACCCGTGCGGTGACGGTGGTGCCCGGCGGGGTGTGGGTGCGGGCGTTGGCGAGCAGGTTGACGAGGATCTGCTGGAGCCGGGCGGAGTCGGCGGTGACCGGTGCGGGCGCGTCGGGCAGGTCCAGGCGCCAGTGGTGGCCGGGGCCCGCGGCGCGGGCGTCGCTGACGGCGTCCACGACCAGCGGCACCAGGTCGGTCTCCTCGCAGCGCAGGGGCCGTCCGGCGTCCAGGCGGGCGAGCAGCAGCAGATCCTCGACCAGCAGGGTCATCCGGCCGGCCTCGGACTCGATGCGGCGCAGCGCGTGCCGGGTGTCGGGGCCGACCTCCTCCCGGCCGCGCCGGGTGAGTTCGGCGTATCCGCGGATGGAGGCGAGCGGGGTGCGCAGTTCGTGGGAGGCGTCCGCGACGAACTGCCGTACCCGGGTCTCGCTCAGCTGCCGGGCGTGCAGGGCGCCGTGGACGTGGTCGAGCATGCGGTTGAGGGCGGCGCCGACCCGGCCGACCTCGGTGTGCGGATCGCACTCGGACTCGGAGACGCGTTCCTTCAGGGTCACCTCGCCCCGGTGCAGGGGGAGTTCGGCGACACGGGTGGCGGTGGCGGCGACCCGGCGCAGCGGGCGGGTGGCGACGCCGACGATGACGGCGCCGGCCAGGGACGCGGCGACAAGACCGGCGGCGGTGACGCTGATCTCCACCAGGATCAGGGTGGTGACGGTGGCGTCGACGTCGGCGGTGGGGACGGCGACGTAGAAGGCGCCGTTGGGCCCCTCCGCGTGGACGACGCGGTAGCTGCCGAGCCCGGGGAGGTCGGCGGTGTGCTCCTGGCGGTCGCGCGGCACGTCCTCCAGGGCGGCGAGCTGCGCGCCGGTGAGCCGTCCGGCCTCGGGCGTGCGGACGCCGTTCACCTCGCGGGAGTCGCTCACCACCCCGTCGGTCACCGTGCCGTCCACGACGGTGGCGCCGACGGTGCCGAACATCTGCGGGCCCCTGGTCACGAAGTCGAGGGGGTCCGCGGGCGGGCCGGGGCGCGGCCCGTCGCCGGGCGGGCCGCCCGTCGCCCGCATCGCCACCTCACGGAGCTGCCCGTCGAGCTGCTCGTACAGATGGGAGCGGAGGGCCAGCGCGGTCACCGTCCCGATCACCGCGCACACCACCGCGATCAGCGTGACGGACGCCACGACGAGCCGCGTCCGCAGCGTGCGCGGACGCGGTCGCCCCGGTCCGCTCACGACACCGCGGGCTTCAGCAGGTAACCGGCGCCGCGCCGGGTGTGGATCATCGGCTCCCGGCCCGCGTCGATCTTCCGGCGCAGGTAGGAGATGTACAGCTCGACGACGTTCGCCTGGCCGCCGAAGTCGTAGGACCAGACGCGGTCGAGGATCTGCGCCTTGCTGAGCACCCGGCGCGGGTTGCGCATCAGGAAGCGCAGCAGCTCGAACTCGGTGGCGGTCAGGTGGATGCTCCGGCCGCCGCGGGTCACCTCGTGGCTGTCCTCGTCCAGGGTGAGGTCGCCGACCACCAGCAGGGCGTCGGAGCGGCGGTCGGTCGCGTAGGAGCGGCGGATCAGTCCGCGCAGCCGCGCGACGACCTCCTCCAGGCTGAACGGCTTGGTCACGTAGTCGTCGCCGCCCGCGGTCAGCCCGGCGATCCGGTCCTCGACGGCGTCCTTCGCGGTGAGGAACAGGACGGGTACGTCCGGCAGTTCGCGCCGGAGCCGGCCGAGGACGGTGAGCCCGTCCATGTCGGGCAGCATCATGTCCAGGACGACGGCGTCGGGCCGGAATTCGCGGGCCGCGCGGAGGGCGCCTTGGCCGTCGGCCGCGCTGCGGATCTGCCAGCCCTCGTAGCGCAGGGCCATGGAGAGCAGCTCGGTGATCGACTGCTCGTCGTCCACCACCAGCACCCGGACGGAGCTCCCGTCCGGCCTCAGCAGTTCGGTGCGCCCCTGGGGCGAGATCGTGGTCATACCGGGCACGATCAGGGAGTCCCCTGAGAGCACCCTTGCGTCTGTCTGTGTTTTCCCTGAGAAATCCACCGGCGTTTCTCAGGCGGGCGGCTCCGGGACGTCCGGCAGACCGAACAGCCGGGCCGCGTTGTCGTGGCACACCGCCCGCAGCCAGTCGTCGCCGAGCCCGAGATCCGCGAGGGCGTCGAGCTGATGGGCGTACGGGTAGGGGATGTTGGGGAAGTCGGTGCCGAGCAGGACGCGGTCGCCGAGGGCGGCCAGCCGGGGCAGCGCCCGCCGGGGGAACGGCGCCATCCGCTCGCTGAAGCCGGTGAACGCCATGGTGGTGTCGAGGCGGACCTCCCGGTACCGCTCGGCCAGGCCGAGGAAGTCCTCGTACTCGGGCATGCCCATGTGGGCCACGACGAGCCGCAGCCGGGGGTGGCGGGCCAGCACGCGGGCGACCGGCTCGGGTCCGGTGTGCTTGCCGGGGGCGGGGCCCGAGCCGCAGTGAACCACCACCGGTGTGCCCGCCTCGGCGAGCAGCCCCCAGCAGGCGTCGAGCGCTTCGTCGGAGGGGTCGTACCCGCCGACCTGGACGTGCGCCTTGAAGACGCGCGTCCCGTGCTCGACGGCCTCGCGGACGTAGGCGGCGGCGCCGGGCTCGGGGAAGAGGGTGGAGGTGTGCAGGCAGTCGGGGGTGCGGCGGGCGAACCCTGCGGCCCAGTCGTTGAGCCAGCGGGCCATGCCCGGCTTGTGCGGGTAGAGCATCGCCGTGAAGGCGCGCACACCGAACGCCCTCAGCAGCGCGGCCCGTTCGCCCTCCTCCTTGCGGTACGTGATCGGCCACTCGATGCCGCCGGTGAGCGGGCCGAGCCCGTCGAAGTACGCCCACACCTTGTGGAGCACGCGCTCCGGCATGAAGTGCGTGTGCACGTCGACGAGGCCGGGCAGGCCGAGGTCCTGCCAGAAACGGCGGACCTTGGCGGTCTCGGCGGTCTCGGCGACCTCGGCGGTGGCGGCGGCTCTGGCGGAGGCGGCGGCTCCGGCGGAGGCAGCGGCCCCGGCGGAGGTGGCAGCCCCGGCGGGGGCGGCGTTCCCGGCAGCCCCGACGGGAGCGGCACCCCCGGCGGGAGCCGCGGGCGGTGTCGGCGGATGGGTGCTCATGCCGGACACGATCACCCGAGCGGGCGGGGGCGGTCCAGCCCCCGGCCTCCTTCCCCGCGGCTCAGAACAGCCCGTCCTGCGCGGCCGGCCGCTCCTTCAGCGCCCGCACGGGCACCTCGACCCGGCGGCCCCCGGCAGGGAGCAGCTCCCAGCCGGGCAGCAGGCGGGTGTCCAGCACGAGGACGCCCCGGTCCGTCGCCAGGTGGAGATCGGGCCCGGCGGCCGCCACCAGCTCCCCGCTCACCGCGCCGCCGGCGGCCAGCTCCCCCACCACGCCCACCGGCGCCGGCGCCTCGGCCAGCCCGAACGCCTCCACGTGGTCGACTGGACGGAAGGGGGCGGGGGCGAGCGACTCCGGCCAGCCGGTGAGCTCCAGCGCCCGCGCGTGCAGCACGGCGATCTCGGCGGCCCGCTCCTCCCCGGTCGCCGGGAGCGCCGCCCGCGCCGCCCGCTTGGCGGCGTAGGGGATGCGGTCGGGCACCCGCAGCGCGGCGCGCAGCAGCTCCTCGGTGCGCCGCGCCGCCATCAGCGGCCCGGTGCCCAGCCAGCTGAAGCAGACCGCGCCCTGTTCCAGCAGCCGGGCGGACCCGCGCCGCTCGGCGGTGATCCCGACCTTGGTCATCCCGGGCCCGAACCACGCCAGGTACACCCGATAGGGCCGGGGGTCGTCGGCGAGCGTGTCGGCGGCCACGGAGTGCGCCCGGTCCAGGCGGGCGCACTCCTCGCAGCGCGGCCCGGTGCTCCGCGCGGACACCCGCGCGGCGAGCGGACACGTGTTCCCCCGTGCTCCCACACAGGTTCGCGCTCCCCCTTCCGCGACCCCGAAGGCCACCGTCTTCCCCCAGGTCAGCGCCGAGCGCCGGCCTCCGTCCCAGATCAGCACGGGGCCGCCCGCCGTCCAGCTCAGCCCCGCGCACCGCCATGCCTGTGCCATCCCGGCCGAGAGTAGAGGGGACCACTGACAACGGGCCGCGCTGCGACGAGAGCCGCCCCAAGAGCTGACCCGGGCTCACCCGCCGAGGTGCCGGGCGGGGCCCGCGATGCCACTCTGGATGAGATCGAACCGCTCGGGGACATCCGGAAGGTCGAGAAACATGGCCAGCAATGTCAGCGGTACGGGTTATCGCGGGGCGGGCCGGGAGGCCGAGAGCCCCTGGGCGGCGGGCTGGACGGTCGCCGCCGCGTTCCTGATGGTGTTCGGCGGCATCATGGCGATCTTCGAGGGCATCGCCGCCATCGCCCGGGACGACGTCTTCGTCTCCACGCCCAACTTCACGTACGAGTTCAGCCTGACCGGCTGGGGCTGGGTGCATCTGATCCTCGGCGCCCTGGTGGCCGCCACGGGCATGGCGCTGTTCAAGGGAGCCACCTGGGCCCGCGCCGTGGGTGTCGCCCTGGCCGGGCTGAGCATGATCGCCCACTTCGTGTGGCTGCCCTACCAGCCGGTGTGGTCGATCGTCCTCATCGTCGTCGACGGCTTCATCATCTGGGCCCTGTGCGCACCCCGCCGCGAGTCCCCGGCCTAGCGCGCGCGCCCGGGCGCCGTCCCAGCGTCTGGCCCTGGGTGATCCAGGCAGCCGGGCTGACCGCGATGGTCACCGCGTACTTCCTGCTGCCGCTGGACGGGCTGGGCCCGGATCGGCCGCTGCTGAGCTGGATGCTCTTCGGGGCGGTCCTCGCGCTGATCGCGGTCCTGCTGCTGGTCCAGGTCGCCCGGGTGCTGCTGGCCGTCCCGGGCGTCCGTCCGGGACTGGTCATCCCGCCGCTGACGTGCCTGTCCGTGCTGGTCTTCGCGACCGCCTACCAGGGGCTCGCCCAGAGCCCCGGCCAGGTGCACGGCATCACCACGCGCCTGGACGCCCTCTACTTCACGATGGTCACACTCGCCACCGTCGGGTACGGGGACATCACCCCGCGCGGACAGTCCGCGCGCCTCGTCGCGATCCTGCAGATCCTCTACAGCTTCATCTTCCTCACGGCGGCGGCCACCGCCCTGACCAACCATCTGCGCAACACCCTGCGCCATCACGGGAATCCGGACCCGCCAGGATGACCCCGCGCCCACATCGCGCACCCTTGTGACCGGCGTCACACTGAAAGGGGCGGGGTGCTTCCCGGGACGCCCGGGGACAGCTCTCCCCAGGACCCCGGACGAACACCGGCCGGGCCCTCTCCTGAGGCCCCCCTGACGCCCAGGACGCCGGTTCGTCCGCCCGCGGGCCCGCATCAGGTTCCGCACTGCTCCAAGGGGTGTCCGCTCATGAGCGGCATGGACGCAACCGCACTGGACAATCTGCGCGAGGCCCTGCGAGGCACCCTCGTGACACCGCAGGACGCCGAGTACGACGAGACCCGCTCCGTCTACAACGCCATGATCGACCGCCGTCCCGCCGCCATCGCCCGCTGCACGGGCACGGCGGACGTGCGCACCACGATCGCCTTCGCCCGGCAGACGGGCGTCGAGGCGGCCGTGCGCGGCGGCGGGCACAGCGGCCCCGGCCTGTGCCTGGTCGAGGGCGGGCTCACCCTCGACCTGTCCCCGATGCGCTGGGTGCGGGTCGACCCGGTGAACAGGACGGCCCAGGCGGGCGGGGGCAGCCTGCTCGGCGACCTGGACCACGAGACGCACACCTTCGGGCTGGGCGTGCCCGCCGGCATCAACTCCACCACCGGCGTGGGCGGTCTCACGCTGGGCGGCGGCCACGGCCACCTCACCCGCAAGTACGGCCTGACGATCGACAGCCTGGTCGCCGCGGACGTGGTCCTGGCCGACGGAAGCGTCGTCACCACCACCGAGAAGGAACACCCGGACCTGCTGTGGGCCCTGCGGGGCGGTGGCGGCAACTTCGGCGTCGTCACGTCCTTCACCTTCCGGCTGCACCCGGTGCACACGGTCGGCGTGGCGGCCACCGTGTGGCCGGTCGAGCAGACCCAGGACGTGCTGCGCTGGTACCGGGAGTTCCTGCCCGCGGCGCCCGAGGACCTCAACGGCTTCTTCGCCGTCATGGCCGTCCCGCCCGCCCCGCCCTTCCCCGAGCCGCTCCACGGGCGGAAGGTGTGCGCCGTGCTCTGGTGCTACACCGGCGACCTGGAGGGCGGACGCCTGGACGACGTGCTGTCCGTGGTGAACGACCCGGCCCCTCCGGCCTTCCACTTCGCCACACCGATGCCGTACCCGGCGCTCCAGACGATGTTCGACGAGCTGGTCCCCAAGGGGCTCCAGTGGTACTGGCGCGGCGACTTCTTCGACACGGTCACCGACGAGGCGGCCGCGGTGCACGAGCGGTTCGGGCGGGAGCTGCCGACCGGCCTGTCGACCATGCACCTGTACCCGGTGGACGGAGCGGCCCACGACGTCGCCCCCGGCGAGACGGCCTGGGCGTACCGGGACGCGACCTGGTCCGGCGTCATCGCCGGCATCGACCCCGACCCGGCCAACGCCGGCCTGATCCGCCAGTGGTGCGTCGACTACTGGTCGGCGCTCCACCCGCACTCCATGGGCGGCGCCTACGTCAACTTCCTCGGCGAGACCGGCGACACCGACAGCGTCCGCTCCACCTACCGCGACAACTACGCCCGCCTCGCCGCCGTCAAGCACACCTACGACCCGGACAATTTCTTCCACGCCAACCAGAACATCCCGCCGGCGGCCTGAGCCCCACCGCGCCGGGCGGGTCGCGAAACGGACCCGCCCGGTGTTCGGACCGGGTCCACGGTCAGGGTGTAGTCCACACCGACCGAGAGGCCGCCCGACCGGCCGCGGATCTTCCGCGTGTGCTCCCCGGCCTCCAGCGCGGGCAGCTGGACCCCCTTCGGTCGCCCTGGTGAAACGCCAGAGGCCCCGGATTGCTCCGGGGCCTCTGGTCTGTGTGCACTCGGCAGGATTCGAACCTGCAACCTTCTGATCCGTAGTCAGATGCTCTATCCGTTAAGCTACGAGTGCTTGTCTCTTCATTTGTCTCGCCGCTCCCGGCCCTTTCGGCCCGCTCGCGGCGACAGGAAGAACATTACATGACTGCCGCCGCCATGTGAAATCCGATTGCCCTACCCCTTGTGACCTGCGGAAACACACTGGGAGGCCCGGGTCGGCGGGGAGAACGACGAAGCCCCGGCCACTGGGGCCGGGGCTTCGTGTTCGGGGCGGAGGCGGAGGGATTTGAACCCTCGATGGGCTTTAAGGCCCAAACCGCATTAGCAGTGCGGCGCCATAGACCGGACTAGGCGACGCCTCCATGCACAACCTGCTGCGCGCGGGCGCGAGTGGGTGGTGCGTGCCGATGATGACACAACCGTGTGGGGTGTCACCAATCGCCCCCCACGGTACTAGGCAGGGAGCCCGCAGGGCAAAGCCCCGAGGAACCGGCACGCCGTCGTGGCGCAACGTCCCGCGTCCCGGCGCGTTGATCACGGCATGACTGCCCTGTCCTCCTTCCTTTCTCGGACGTCCCCCTCTTCGGCGTCCCCTTCCCCGACGTCCCCTCTTCCGACGCCCACACGGCGGCGGCTCCTCGCCGGGGGCGCCGCGCTCGTCGCGGTGCTCGCCTCGCTCGCCGCGTCCCCCTCCCCGGCGCGGGCCGGGGAACCGGCGTCGGACGGCGACCGGCTCACCGTCACCGTGCGGGACGCGGGCGGCGGGGCGGACGGGACGTACGTGGTGCGGTGCCGGCCGAGCGGCGGGACGCATCCCGACCCCGACGGCGCCTGCGCGGCCGTCGAACGGCGGACGCGCTGGGGGCAGGACGCCTTCGCGCCGGTGCCGCGGGACGCCGTGTGCACCATGCAGTACGGCGGCCCCGCCACCGCCCGGATCACCGGCACCTGGGCGGGCCGCCGCATCGACGCGACGTACGACCGGACGAACGGGTGCGCGATCGAGCGGTGGGACCGGCTCGTGCCGCTGCTGCCCGAGGCGGGCCGGGCGGAGGGTGCACCCGGGGCGTAAAGGTCCCGCGAAGGTTCACGGTGCGTCGGCCCAGGCAGGCGCGGCACCGGACGTACCGGGCGTCACATCACCGTCACCTCGGGGTGCGATGTACGTCCCATCCGACGTCCCCGGCGCACCCCCAGCCCTTAGACTCCCTCCCGTGACACGTTGCGGGCCCGTTGGCAAGATGGCCCGAGCGGTCGGCACGTCGCGGTAACAGGGAGGAAGCGTCTCGTGAGCAGCAGGCCATCCCGAGGCGCTGCTCGCCTCGCAGCCATACTGGACGCGCTTCCCGACGCCCTGGTGCTGGTCAACGCCAACGGGACCGTCGTCAACGCCAACACCATCGCCCTCGAGGCCTTCGAGGCGCCCGGCACCGCCCTGGTGGGGCGCGGGCTGCTGGACCTGCTGCCGGAGTTCGACAGCAAGCTCATCCCCGGCTCCATGCGGCGGCCCGACCACATCGACCCCCGCGCACGCACCAAGCCGACCCGGATGACCGCCCGGCGGACCGACGGCACCGAGTTCCCCGTCGAGGTCACCAGCGCCAACCTCGAGAACACGCAGCACACCTACGACAGTTACGGCTACACCGGCGACGAGCTGCTGATGCTCGTCGTCCGGGACCTCTCCGGCACCGTCGACACCGAGGCCGAGCTCGCCCGGTCGCAGCGGCAGACGGAGATGATCCTGCGGGCCGCGTCCGAGGGCGTCGTCGGCACCGACACCGACGGGCGGATCGTCCTGGTCAACCCGGCCGCCGCCCAGATCCTCGGCTACCGGGCCGGCGAGCTCGGCGGCCGCGAGCTGCACACCCTGGTGCTGCACTCGCGCGCCGACGGCTCCCCCTTCCCCTACTCCGAGTCCCCGCTCGCCGACACGCTGCGTTCCGGCCGCAAGCACCGCGTGCGCGGCCAGGTCCTCTACGCCAAGAACGGCGACAAGCTGCCGGTCGACCTCACCACCGCCCCGGTGCGCGACGGCGACCAGCTGGTCGGCGCGGTCATGACGTTCCTCGACCGCCGCCCCTACGACGCGCTGGTCAAGGAGAAGGAGGCCGCCGAGCGGGAGCACGCCGAGGAGCTGGAGCGGCTCGCCGAGGAGCACGGCTCCGAGCTGACCGCCCTGCGCCAGAGCCACGTCACCGAGGTGGAGGAGCTCCGCGAGAAGCACGCGGAGGAACTCGCCGCGTACGAGGAGCGGTACGCGGCCCTCGGCGAGCGCGAGAAGGACCGCTACGAGGCCCTCGCCGCCCGGCACGAGCAGTTGCTCACCCTCCTCGGCCGCTCCCTGCGCGGCCCGCTCGACGAGCTGCGCCGCGAACTGTCCGCGCTGGCCGCCGACGACGCGGGCCAGCTGTGGCCCGAGGCCAACCAGGTGCTCCACCATCTGTCGGCCGGCTACTCCCGCATCACCACCCTCATCGACAACGTCCTCGGCTACCAGCGGCTCGACGCCGGCACCGAGCAGATCTCCCGTACGAAGGTGATGCTCGACGCGGTCGTCGCGGCCGGCGTCGACGGGGCCGTGGAGCTGATCGGCCCCGGCCGGGTGCAGTTCGCGGTGCACGCGCCGCCCATCGAGGCCGAGGTGGACGCGCGGCTGCTCGCGACCGCCCTCGCCCATCTGGTCGCGGACGTCGCGGGCGTCGACGCGACCGGCAACACACCGCTTTCGGCGGGCGGTTACCTGGACAACACGGTCGTCGTCGCGGCGGCCCAGCGCGGCGAGGTCGTCCGCATCGAGGTGCGCGGCCCGTACGGCGGCGGCGACCCGGTGCACGAGCCGGTCGTGCGCGGGATCGTCCGGGCGCACGGCGGGGTGCTCCAGACGCACGAGGTGCCCGGGATGAGCGGCAGCGCGTTCGTCCTCGAGGTGCCGATAGGAGGCGGTGCGGGATCCGTACCGCAGCAGGCGGCACAGCCCGAGGAGGCCGCCGCTCCCGCCGAACCCGCCCCGAGCGGCGGACGGCGCCGGGCGCGGCGTGCGTCCGTCGACGCGTTCCTGGAGAGCGACGTACCGGGCGACGGTGAGGCTCCGGCGGCGGCTCCGGCCGAGGCGCCGCAGCCCACCGGGCGGCGCAGGCGGCGGGCGGCTTCGGCCGAGCCCGCGCAGGCGCAGCCGCAGCCGCAGCCGCAGGCACAGCTTCCGGCCCAGTCGTCCGGTGAGGGCGCGGCCGTGTCCGGCGGGACCGGACGGCGGCGTGGCCGCCCTGCCGAGGACGCGGCGGCCGCGGTGGGCGCCGAGGTCGAACTCGCCGGTGCTGCGGCGGGTGCGGGGGTGTCCGAGGGCGCCGTCGTCACCGCGGCCGAGCACGCGGCGGGCGCCGCGGCCTCCAACACCGGGCTGGGCGGGACCGTACCGCCGCAGGGTGTGCCCGCGCCGTCAGGACGCCGGGCCCGGCGCGCGGCCGGTGAGCAGCAGGCGCTCGCGCCGGCGCTGCCCGCGGCCGGCGAGGCGAACGGCGCTCCCGGCGCGCTCGCCGTGCACGTGCCCGCCCAGAGCGCGGGGCCCGACCAGCAGCAGCCGACGGGACGGCGCCGGCGTGCGCTGGCCGCCGCGAACGAGCGGGCGGCGGCGCAGGAGGCGGCGCCACGCACGGTGTTCGCGCTGCCGCCTGCCGAGGCGGACCAGGACGAGCAGGCGGGGCGGACGGCGCAGGCGGCTGAGGTCGCGGGGCAGGCCGCCGGGCAGCCGGTCGCCGCACAGGCGCCCCCGGCCGTCGCGCAGGCTCCCGTGGCGCCGGGTCAGGTGCCGGGTGGTCAGGAACTCCCGGGTGCTCAGGGGGTCGCGCCGATGGCGCCGGGCGCCGTGCCGAACGGGCAGGCGGCCGGTCCGGCTCCGCAGCCCGCCGCTCCGGGCGCGCAGCCTGTGGTTCCCGCCGCCGCCGGACAGGCCGTACCTCCGAACGGGCAGGCGGCGCCGGTCGCGCCGCAGGCCGTTCCCCCGAACCCGCAGGCCGCCGGGCCGAACGCCGCGCCTGCGGGCGCGCCTCAGCCGGCCACGCCCGGTCCACAGCCGGTCGGGCCCAACGCGCAGCCGACCCCGCAGGCCGCGCCGCAGGCGGCTGGGCCGAACCTCCAGCCCGTCGGCCCGAACGCGCAGCCCGTGCCACCGAACGCCGCGCCTGCGGGCGCGCCTCAGCCGGCCACGCCCGGTCCACAGCCGGTCGGGCCCAACGCGCAGCCGGTTCCGCCGAACCAGCAGGCCACGGCCCAGGCGCCCGGGCCGAACCTCCAGCCCGTGAGCCCGAACCCGCAGCCCGTGCCACCGAACGCACCCGCCGCAGGGCCCGCGCCTCAGCCCGCCGTGCCAGGACTCCAGCCGGTGGGCCCGAACCCGCAGGCTCCGCAGCCGGTTCCGCCGAACCAGCAGGCCGCGGCCCAGGCGCCCGGGCCCAACCTCCAGCCCGTCGGCCCGAACCCGCAGCCCGTGCCGCCCAACGCACCCGCCGCGGCGCCAGGGCTCCAGCCGGCCGGGCCCCACGCCCACGCGTCACAGCCCGTGCCGCCGAACCCGAACCCTCAGGCCCCGCAGCCCGCCGACGCCGCCGCTCAAGCCCCGCAGCCCGCCCCCGCTGCTGCCCCGCAGGGCGTTCCGGGCGCCGATGCCGGGCAGCACGACGCCGTGCCGGTGGACCAGTCCGAGGACCACACCCCGCCGCAGCCGCACCCCACCAGCGCGCCCACCGGCCGCCGTCGGCGTGCGGTCGCCCCGCCCGCCGATGCCGCGCAGGCGCCCGGCGCTCCCGAGCAGTGGGGGACGGCGCCCGCGCAGGGCGCGCCCGCCGCTGCCCCGCTTCCTCCGGCCCAGCCGCTGCCCGCCGAGGCACCGTCCGCACAGGGTGCGCCGCGGTCCGCCCAGCCCGTGCCGGGGGCGGCCACCCCGCCCGCCGGGACCCCGGCCCCGCAGCAGTGGCCCGCCGCCGGTGACACATCCGTCCCCGGTGCGCCCGCGCCGAACGCACCGCAGCCCACGCCGTCGGGCGGCACCCCGCTGCCGCCCGAGGGCGCGCCCGCGCCGGACCGGCGGGCCGCCCAGCCGCTGCCCGCCGAGGCCGCCGCTCCCCTGGACCCGAACTCGACGCAGGGGCGTGCGATCAGCGTGCGGACGCTGGGGCAGGGCGTGCCGTTCAACCGGCAGGCCGCCCAGGTCCAGCAGCCGCCGGCGTCGGCCACGCCGCCCCCGCACCAGCCGGGCGGTTCCGGCCGCCGCCGCAAGCTCGGCACCCGCAGCGAGCAGACCGCCGCGAACGGCCAGACCTCCGCCGGGCAGGCACCCGGCGTCGCCCAGGGTGCCCGCCCGCACCCGCAGGCCGAGTCCGTACCGCCCGCCGGCCAGGCTGCCGCGCCTCAGCAGGACCGCACCCCGGCCGCCGCCCTCGCCCAGCCCCCGGCGCAGGCGGCGCCGGCCGGACAGTCCCGGCTCGCGCCGGCCGCCGAGGCCGCCGGACGCTCGTACGCGATAGGGGCGCCGGACGCGGACGCCGCCGAGGGTCCCGAGCCGCTGGACGGTCCCGGCGGGGCCGTGGAGGTGGCGGACCCGCCGCGTCCGCAGCCGATGGACGACGAACTGCCGCCGGAGCCGCTGGACAACCCGCGCCGACTGCTGGTGTGGCCCGCGCCGGACGTGTCGACGCAGCAGGCGCTGAGCGACCGCGGCTACCGGCCGGTGATCGTGCACTCCCGTGAGGAGGTCGACGCGCAGATTGCGGCCTTCCCCGCGGCGCTGTTCGTCGACCCGCTGACCGGTCCGATCACCCGTACCGCCCTGCAGTCGCTGCGTCAGGCGGCGGGCGCGGCGGAGGTGCCGGTGCTGGTCACGGCCGGACTCGGCCAGGCCTCCCGCGACGCCGCGTACGGCGCCGACCCGGCCGTGCTGATGAAGGCGCTCGCGCCGCGCGACAGCGAACAGCACCCGCCCCGCGTACTGCTGATCGAACAGCACGCGGAGATCGCGCTGGCCCTGACCGGCACGCTGGAACGGCGCGGGATGCAGGTCGCGCGGGCCGCGAGCGACGCCGACGCGGTGACGCTCGCGGGTCAGTTCCGGCCGAACCTGGTGGTGATGGACCTGATGCAGGTGCACCGCCAGGCCGGGCAGGCCGGGATCGTCGACTGGCTGCGGGCCAACGGGCAGCTCACCCGCACCCCGCTGGTCGTCTACACGGCCGCCGTCGACGCGGCGGACCTGCCGCGGCTGGCCTCCGGGGAGACGGTGCTGTTCCTCGCGGAGCGGTCCACCAGTCCGGAGGTGCAGGAGCGGATCGTCGACCTGCTGTCGCGGATCGGGACCAACTGACGGTCCTCCGCGCGGGGCCGGAGCGCTCCGGAAGACAAGCGGAACGCCAGGCGGTGGACGCGGAAGTCGCGTCCACCGCCCGGCGTTCGTCCGGGTCCCGGCCGGGCCCGGTCAGATCTGCGTGACGTCCAGCGTGCCCTCGGCGTACTGGCGGCGCAGCACCTTCTTGTCGAACTTGCCGACGCTGGTCTTCGGCACCGCCTCGATCACCGTCCAGCGCTCGGGCAGCTGCCACTTGGCGATCTTCCCCTCCTCCTGGAGGAAGGCGCGCAGCGTGGTGAAGTCGGCGGTGGAGCCCTCCTTGAGGACGACCGTGGCGAGCGGACGCTCGCCCCACTTGTCGTCGGGGACGGCGACCACGGCGGCCTCGGCCACGTCCGGGTGCGCCATCAGCGCGTTCTCCAGCTCCACCGAGGAGATCCACTCGCCGCCCGACTTGATGACGTCCTTGGCCCGGTCGGTCAGGGTGAGGAAGCCGTCGGCGCTGATGGTGCCGACGTCGCCGGTCTTGAGCCAGCCGTCCTCGCTGAACTTGTCGGCCGGGCGCAGCGGTTCGGCGTCGGGGCCGTTGTAGTAGGCGCCGGCGATCCAGGGGCCGCGCACCTCCAGCTCGCCCGCGGACTCGCCGTCCCAGGGGAGGCGCTCGCCGCCGGGGCCGGTGAGGCGGGCCTCGACGCCGGCCGGGAAGCGGCCCTGGGTCAGCCGGTAGGCGAACTCCTCGTCGGTGCCGACGGCGTGGGCCGGCGGGCGGGCGATGGTGCCGAGCGGGGAGGTCTCCGTCATGCCCCAGGCGTGACAGACCCGCATGCCCAGCTTGTCGAACGCCTCCATCAGCGACGGCGGGCAGGCGGAGCCGCCGATGGTGACCTGGGTGAGGGACGAGACGTCCCGGGGGCGGGCGGTGAGTTCGGCGAGCAGGCCCTGCCAGATGGTGGGGACGGCGGCGGCGTGCGTGGGCTTCTCGCCCTCGATCATCTCGGCGAGCGGGGCGGGCTGCAGGAAGCGGTCCGGCATCAGCATGTTGACGCCGGTCATGAAGGTGGCGTGCGGCAAGCCCCAGGCGTTCACGTGGAACTGCGGGACGACGACCAGGGAGGTGTCCTGGTCGGTCAGGCCCATGGACTGGGTCATGTTCACCTGCATCGAGTGCAGGTAAATCGATCGGTGGCTGTAGACCACGCCCTTGGGGTCGCCGGTGGTGCCGGAGGTGTAGCACATGGCGGCGGCGGACCGCTCGTCCAGCTCCGGCCAGTCGTAGGCGACGGGCTGTCCGGCGATCAGCTCCTCGTACTCGTGCACCTGGACGTGGGTGTCGGCCAGGGGGGAGCGGTCGCCGGGGCCGGAGACGACGACGTGCTCGACGGTCTTGAGGTGCGGCAGCAGCGGGGCGATCAGCGGGATCAGCGAGCCGTTGACGATGACCACGCGGTCGGCGGCGTGGTTGACGATCCACGCGAGCTGCTCGGCCGGCAGGCGGAGGTTCAGGGTGTGGAGCACGGCGCCCATGGAGGGGATCGCGAAGTACGCCTCGACGTGCTCGGCGTTGTTCCACATCAGGGTGGCGACCCGCTCGTCGCCGCTGACGCCGAGGTCCTCGCGCAGGGCGTGCGCCAGCTGGGCGGCCCGGGAGCCGATCTCCGCGTAGGAACGGCGCTGCGGGGCTCCCTCACCGGTCCAGGTGATCACCTGCGAAGTGCCGTGGATCGTCGACCCGTGGGTCAGGATCCTCGAGATCAGCAGCGGTACGTCCTGCATGGTGCTCAGCACGGCGTCCTCCTGGGCGACATTGCCTGGCGTCGGTACGGGTTGCGCTGATTCTGCGCACATACCGCGCGGTATGTCACTAGGGGAGCGGATGATCGATCACGCTCGGGCGGACGACGTGTCCCGTCAGGTTCCGCTCATTCCTCCTCAATTCCGGACAAGTCCTAGCTCGGCGTCCTCGCGAAGCTTGCCGAGCGCCCGCGACACGGCCGACTTCACCGTCCCGACCGAGACGCCGAGCACCTCTGCCGTCTGGGCCTCGCTGAGGTCCTCGTAGTACCGCAGCACAACCATCGCCCGCTGACGCGCCGGCAGCCGCATGACCGCCCGCCACATCGCGTCCCGCAGGGCCTGCTGCTCGGCGGGGTCGTCGCGGACCGGCACCGGGTCCGGCTCGGGCAGCTCGTCGCAGGCGAACTCGTCGACCTTGCGCTTGCGCCACTGCGAGGTGCGCGTGTTCACCAGCGCCCGGCGGACGTAGCCGTCCAGCGCCCGGTGGTCCTCTATCCGCTCCCAGGCGACGTACGTCTTGGCGAGCGCGGTCTGCAGCAGGTCCTCCGCGTCGCTGGGGTTGCCGGTCAGCGACCGGGCGGTCCGCAGGAGCACCGGCTGGCGGGCCCTCATGTACGACGAGAACGACGCGTACGGGAGGGTCTGCGTCGCCGGGGCGGCGGCGTTCGAAGCGCTGGTGCAGACGGGTGTGGTCATGTCGTCCACGCTAGGAGCGGGGCCCGCCCGGCGGATCGCCCGCAGGTCCCGAAGCCGGATCCCCCTCAGGTTGTAGGGGTGGGGCTCACCTCACCTCCCAGAGGTGGACGAGCGGATGAGGGATCCTGCGGGTCGCCCCTGATGTCCGGCGCGCCGCCTTGAGGACCGGCGCCCGGCGCGGCGGCGCCGAAGCGCCGCCGCACGGACCTCCTCCCCCCTGTCCGGCGCCCCCCTTCCCGTGCTCCCCCCTGCCTACGCGGTCAGAGCGCCGGCCACCAGAAGGGGGCGAAGCTGATGGCCACGTTGTCCTCGCCCTGGTTGACAGTCGTGAACGCGGAGCCGTTGACCTGGGCGGTATTGCTCTCGTTCTCGGCGCCGGCCCCTACGGCCTGCTGCTGTGTGGTGGCGGAGGTCCCGAAGTTGTCCCCGCCGACTCCGGTACCGAGGGCGCCGACGCCGTTGTCCGCCGTCGCGACCCCCGCGAAGAGCGCGGCCGCGAGCGGAAGCGCGGCGGCGGCGGCGATGACACGGGCGGTACGGATGCTTGCCATGTTGTGTTCCCTCCAGAACCAAGGACGCACCGGGTCAAGGCCGTCCATGCGTGAACTACGGTCTTCACCAGGGAAGTTGGCCCCCCGCCCTGGCGCTGTGAACGACGTCGCAAGATCAGGATTGCCCAGCGGACGCCGCGGAACCACCTCGGAAGCCGTGATTCGCACGCAAGCGTGAGAAGCCGCCGATAAACCCCGAGTCGACCCTGATTCGGTGCTTACGGGCCCCCGGGTCGCGGCAGCCCCAGCGCCCCAAGGGAGGAAGCGTTTCGGCGCCCACCCGGCCGACCTCCGGCGCCCTGGAGGCGCCACCCCACACCCCCCTCCCTTCTTCGAACGTGTGTACGAACATGGACGCATGGCCACCACCGACCGGCAGGCCACGACGCTGGCCCTCGCACACGCCCTGTCAGCCGCCGAACGCGGACTGGCCGTCATCCCGCTGTCCCGCACCAAGCTCCCGGCCCTGCGCTCCCCCCACCGCGACGACCCGTCCCGTCCGCCCTGCCACGGCGAGTGCGGCCGCTTCGGCCACGGCGTGTACGACGCCACCACCGACCCGGCGCGCATCCGCGCCCTGTTCGCCGCCGCGCCCCGCGCGACCGGCTACGGCATCGCCTGCGGCCTGCCCCCGCACCACCTCATCGGCGTGGACCTCGACACCAAGAACGGCACCGACCCCGGCGCCGCCCTGCGCGCCCTCGCCTCCCGGCACGGCTTCACCGTCCCGCCCACGGTGGTCGTCCTCACCCCGAGCGGCGGCCGCCACCTCTGGCTGAGCGGCCCGCCCGACGTCGTCGTCCCCAACTCCGCCGGCCGCCTCGCCCCGGGCATCGACATCCGGGGCGCCGGCGGCTACCTCGTCGGCCCCGGCTCCCGTACGGAACACGGCAGGTACCAGGCCGCGCCCGGCACCGCGCACCTGGCGCCCGCGCCCTGCCCGCCGGCCCTGCTGCGCCTGCTCCTGCCGCCTCCCCGCGCCCACCACCCGACTCCTCCGTCCGCCGGCGACCACGGCCAGGGCCTGGTCCAGTTCGTCCTCGCGGCGCACGAGGGCCGGCGCAACACCCGCCTGTTCTGGGCGGCCTGCCGTGCCTACGAGGACGGCATCGGCCCCGAACTGGTGGAGCCCCTGGTCGATGCGGCCCGTGCCACGGGCCTGTCCGAACGCGAGGCGCGCGCGACGATCGCGTCGGCCGCGCGCATGACCGGCCACTAGGCCGGCCGTTCCGCCCCCTCACGCCCTCCCGCGCACGCGCCCGAAATTCGAAAGACCCGCATGCACCAGCGCCTTAAAGTGCCGACCATGGCACTCTCCCGCGTCCTCCTCACCTCGGGCCGCTCCGTGGACCTGACCGAGCTGCGCCTGTCGGCGACGTACGGAGACGTGCTCGAGGGATACCCGTGCAAGCTGCTGAACGACCTCGCGATCGCCGGGTCGCTGCGGTCCGCCGAACACGTCCACCCGGGCGTCCCGGTGCATCTGATCCCGCCGCCGCGCGAGTACCCCAACCAGTTCGCGGGCGGCTTCGGCCCGGTGGAGGTGCTGCCCAGGGTGACCTGCGTCGGCAGCTTCCGCTCCGAGGCGCTCGACCCCGGACATGACCGCGCCCTGTACCGCTCCCGCCTCACCGTGGTCTGGTTCCAGCCGACGCCGCTCATCCCCTCGGGGTGTGACGCGGAGACGGCCTTGCTGGACATGGACTGGGAGCAGCTCGCCACCGACGAGGAACTGTGACCGTACCTGCCCCTTCCGCCGGCCGGGTCGATCTGCTCCGCTGGCAGTTCGACCTGACCTGGTCCCTGTTCGAGTACCACCTGGAGCGCCTGGAGCCGGCGGACTTCCTCTGGGAGCCCGCCCCGCTCTGCTGGACGGTCCGCCGGTCGCCCGAGGGTGCCTGGGTCCCCGACTGGGCGGACACCGAGCCCGACCCCGTGCCGGTGCCCACCGTCGCCTGGGTGAGCTGGCACATCGGCTGGTGGTGGAGCGTGACGCTGGACCACGCCCGCGGGGAGCGCCCGCGCGAGCGGACCGAGATCGTGTGGCCCGGCGAGGGCGAACCCACGATCGCCTGGCTCCGCTCCCTGCGCATGGAGTGGCTCGCCCACCTCGACACCCTCACGGACGCCGACCTGGACGCCCCGGCGCCCTTCCCCTGGCCGGACGACCCGTCCCGCACGAAGGCGCACATGCTGGCCTGGGTCAACGCGGAGCTGATGAAGAACGCGACGGAGATCGGCCAACTCCGCATGCTGCGCGCGGCGTCATGAGCGGGGACGCCGCCGCCACCCGGCCCCCGTGGTCCCTGCTCGCCCTCGACAGGGCGTTCCGCTCCTGCTGGGCGGCCGACACCTGCTCACCCGACGACCTGCCCGACTGGCGCCCGGACAACCCGTCCGTGGGCCACTGCGACATCACGACCCTGGTGGTCAACGACCTCTTCGGCGGCGACCTCCTGGTCGCCGACGTCCGCCGGGACGGCTCCCCGCACGGCTACCACTGGTGGAACCGCCTCCCCAACGGCGTCGAACTCGACCTCACCCTGGAACAGTTCCGCGCCGGCGAGGTCCTCTCGCCCCCTCGCACGGTGATACGCCCGCCGGGCCCTTCACCGCGCCGCCACCCCGCATACAAACTGCTCCGCATGCGCCTGACGACCTGCTTGGGCCCGCTTCCGCCGGCGGGCGGCGGCTGAGATCCGCAGGGGGCGACGAACGGGCGAGTGGCCGTGCACCACGGCAAGGGCCCGGAGTGACCGCACGCCGACCAGTACGCGGCGAGGGCGCGCCACCCGGCGAACCTGAGGGAACCGCGGGGAACCCCGGGCAGTCGCGGCCCGCGGACACGACGGCGGCCCCCGACCTGGAACCCAGGTCAGGGGCCGTTCTCACCGCTCATCCCGCGGAGGCGGTGGGATTTGAACCCACGGTGACATCGCTGCCACGACGGTTTTCAAGACCGTTCCCTTCGGCCGATGGAGAACCCACTTCCCGCCCGACCCACCAGGGGTGGAACGGGGACAGAGGGCCAGGGGTCCGTGCGGCGCGAGGACCGTGGTCCACCGCCTCCAAGACGTGGGTCACCCTTGCTCGGGGCTGGCCAGCGCTCGGATCGCGACGTCGTACGCCATGCCCGCGATTGCAAGAACAACAGCAGGCCAAACGACGCTGGCCTGAACGTGGCCAGTGGCGATCGCAGCGGTCAGACCTCCCCCTCCGCCCACGGCTGTCACAGTGGGGATGGCGGGCAACTTAGGCGCTGGCATCTCCAACCGCCAAACGCCACGACGCCTTGTGACCGTACGGTCGGACACCTGATGAGCGACGTCGTGACTCTGCTTGGTCTCGTTCGCGCGAGGCCGGGAGGGCATCATTGACTCCGTTAACTGAGTGCTGGCTCTGGCGGGGTTGCGCGATGCCACCATGCCTCGACAGGCGATCTGCTTTCATCGCACTGAGTGTTGTTCTTCCAACAAACCGAGGTTGTTGGCAAAAAACAGGGGGGCCACGTGCAGAGAGGGACCAAACGGCAAGGGCGGCCATGGACAGAGCCCCGTGGGCGCAACGCTGAAGCCAAAGCCCTGGTCGAGCTCGTGCGCTCATGGTTGGACGAAACATCCGTGAGAGTGCCAGCCCTCCATGAGAGGCTATTGCCCGAACATTTCACGGACGGCCAGGTTCCGCCGCTGCACAAGCTCAGGTCACGCCTCAACGGTGAGGGCATGAATTGGGACCTCGTCGAAGCCGTCCTGGACGTCTGCTTTCCAACCGAGCCGTCCGACCGCACTCAACAACGACTGACACAGGCCAAGAGGCTGTGGGACGCAGCGCAGAGTCAAGCCACCACTCCCGCCCCCTGCACGGAGCCGTCCCCCAGGGAGGGCGAACTACTTGCTGCCCAAAAGTACGCCTTGGAAGCACAGAGCCAGCGAGCGATTGCTCAGGCTCAGGCGATAGAGGCCTATCAGGAGCTCAACGAGGCACGTCAGGCCCTCGAAGCCAGCGAACGCGGGCGCCAACAGGCACTCCGTGTCGGGACCATGCTGTTCGCGATGCTTGGGACTGCCGAGGCCACGGTATTTGATCTCGAACGTCGCATTGGAGCCCATGAGAGCTCCCCCGCCATGCCCCCTGCCGACGACCTGGAAAAGCTCAGACAGCAGCTGCGCCACGCGGAACAACAAGAGCGTGATCTTCGTGCACAGCTAGCCCAAGCGGAAGCTGACAGGACCAGAGCTCAGCAGGTTGCGGGGTATGCCGCTCGGCGCATCCAGGCCTTGGAAGAGGAACTAAGCCACTACCAACAGATCACTGATCAACCGGGGGCAACTGCAGAGCCGAGCTACACGCAACAGTCGGCCCTCGACCTACGCGGGTTCGGCGCAGACCTCCTTGACCTCGATCAAGCTCAGCAGCGAGCACGTTCGATGCTGGACCAGGAGCGAGAAGCGGTCACGGCTGCGGCGTCGGAACTTGGTGCGCCACCCCCGCTAAGTGACATGCCTGGTCCGGCCTACGGCGCGCAGTACACGGCCTTCCCCCCAGGTCCCTTCGGAGGCCCACTTGGGGGCAACCCCGAAGCCCAGTTGTTTGACACAACCCCGAACAACTCGGCCGCACGGGTTCTCAGCCTTGCCCAACAGACCGCCGATCAAGCGTTAGCGGAGGCCAGGGCAGAGGCCAACAAGATCGTTGCTGAGGCACGCAAAGAGGCCAGGAGGACGGTTGAAGAGGGAAGGCAGGAGCTAGCCAATCTCAAGAACGATCAACACATGAGCCAGCGGGAGCGGGCAGAACTCCCATCTAGGCACCATGCGAATGCCCGCGAGGAACTCCGGAGTCACGGTCCGACACCTTGAGGCAATCCGAAGCATCTAAGGGCTCGCCCCGTGGGCAGCAGAACCCAACCATTGCCCCTTGGGTTAACCCGCCCGCCCTCTGATCAGGCCAGGCGCCTGTCAGCATGTGGTCAGCGGGAGGCCATCTCGTCAGGTTGACGCGAATAGGATCGAACCTGCTTCTTCTGGCGCGCAGGTCTGAGATCCTGGAGACCGATCGAGAGGGGCCGCAGGTTTGGAGTGGAAGACCCACGGTGAGCGACAGGTCTACACCAACCCTTGGGTGAATCTGTGTCTGGTCGACGTCCAGCAGCCCGACGGACGTAGGTGGGAGTACCACGTTGTCCGCCTCCGGCACCTGGCCGTTGCCGCCGTAGTCAATGACCGCCAAGAGGTGCTGATGATGTGGCGGCACCGCTTGGGACTGCTGCACGGGAAAGTGACACCTGACCTGGCTTGCTGAGAGGCGGCCTGGAAGGATGTTGCAGTGCCCAAGCCGTATCCGAAGGAGTTCCGCGAGGACGTCGTGCGGGTCGCGCGCAACCGTGAGCCCGGCGTCACGCTGGAACAGATCGCCGCCGACTTCGGCGTCCACCCGATCACGCTGTCGAAGTGGCTGCGCCGTGCCGACACCGATGAGGGCGCCAGGCCCGCGACGGCCTCGGGTGAGTCGGCCGAGTTGCGCGAGGCCCGCAATCGCATCCGGCTGCTGGAACAGGAGAACGAGGTCCTGCGGAGGGCTGCGGCGTATCTGTCGCAGGCGAACCTGCCGTCCAAATGATGTACCCGCTCGTCCGCGAGCTGGCCGCCGCCGCTGCCCCTGGCCGGGTGCCGGTGGCGGTGACGTGCCGGGTGCTCGGGCTGGCCCACCAGCCCTACTACCGGTGGCTGTCCTCACCGGTCACCGAGTCCGACCTCGCCGAGGGGATACCGGGCCAACGCCTTGTTCGACGCGCATCGCGAGGATCCCGAGTTCGGTCACCTCTTCCTTCTCGACGAGGCCCGGGCCGCCGGTGAGGCGATGGCTGAGCGGACCGCCTGGCGGATCTGCCGGGACAACGGCTGGTGGAGTGCCTTCGGCAAGCGCAGGGGCCGTGGGAAGAACGCCAAGGCCGGGCCGCCTGTCCATGATGATCTGGTGCGGCGGGACTTCACCGCAGCCGGGCCGAACCGGTTGTGGCTGACGGACATCACCGAGCACGCGACCGGCGAGGGCAAGCTGTATCTGTGTGCCGTCAAGGAGTCTACTCCGGCCGCATAGTGGGCTATTCCATCGACGCCCGGATGAAGTCCAGCCTCGCGGTGAAAGCCCTTGAATCCGCGGTGGCCCGTCGCGGCCAGGTCGCCGGATGCACCGTTCATTCCGATCGCGGGTCGCAGTTCCGCTCACGGAAGTTCGTGTCCGTGCTCGCACGTCATGACCTGGTCGGCTCCATGGGCCGGGTCGGTGCGGCCGGCGACAACGCGGCCATGGAGAGCTTCTTCGCGCTGCTGCAGAAGAACGTCCTCGACCGCCGTACCTGGGCCACCCGCCAGGAGCTGCGGATCGCGATCGTGACCTGGATCGAGCGCACCTACCACCGGCGCCGACGTCAGAGACGCCTGGCCCGATTGACCCCCGTCGAGTACGAGACCATCATGACCCCACCCGCAGCCCTGGCTGCATAAACCCCGCTGTCACCCAACCCTGCAGCAGTCCCCTTCCCCTGGCGAGCGTTGAGCCACCAGAAGGAAGCCACCGTGAAGATCAAGGCACAGGCTGCCACGGTGGCAGCTGAAGGAAGCGATCCTGCACTCTGCTGTTCTGCAGCGCATGTTGGACCAAGCACACGGTGAGTGTGACAGCGCACCCACCAGCCTGCAGCGGTTTGGCTCACTGACTCCACAGGCACAGCTTGCAGCCAATCACAGCAGAACGTTACTGATCGCTCTCGGATGGTGCTTCTCCACATACGGTGAGAGCAGCGTCAAACGCCTCACGCGCCCACACAGCTCCGGGCATGCAGGCAACCCATGGAAGCTGCAGGTCACATGCCCATCAGCAGGAGCCAGTGCAACGTCTGTGGGGAGAAGCATCAAACGACCATGCAGCTTCATCACCTCAATGTGGAGCCATCCCCGCACGCGCGGGGAGGGAGCCCGCTACTCTGGCGATGCAAACTTCATGTCTCATCCGCCAAGGCATGGGGATCCATAAGTGACTAGCGGTGTCGTCCGCCAGCGATGCCGCGGTTTCAGCCAAGACTCCTGCCCCCAAAGACGGGGGCCGCGATGCCTGAGCATCACGGCCCCCTGTGCGTCGAGCCACCGACGCACGATGCTGCCGTCTGGCAGCTACTTGGCTGCCTCGGCAGCCACCCTTCGGAGGAGGGGCCTTGAACTGATCCGCTACTCGCTAGTTCTTGTCGAATACGTCATGCGCGAAGCGCGCGGCGTTGACGAAGAACGAGTACATGGACCAGTTCGGGCCCTTCCTCTTCTCCCCCTCGTTCACCTGTTCGACTTCCCGATCAGCTTCCGAGGGAGGTCGAGACGCATCCTGCTTGTCTGCCATCTATCACCTCCGGATGTATGCCCGAGTGGGCTGTACGGAGGCTCCGGGGTGAGGTAGACGAGCACACTGCCGCCTCGTGCGCGAGCCTACGGGTTCACGGGTGCGGGGTGGGCCGGTTCTCAGAACTCCGCACCGTGACATGAAGAGCGCACAAGCTGGTCCACGCCTGGTCCACACACGGTGATCAACTACGTGACAGAGCCGGATCAAGGTGAGACAGGCACCACGCAGAAGGGGTGCCTCTCGTGAGAGGCACCCCTTCTGACCTGCAACATCTATGACCTGCGCGGAGGCGGTGGGATTTGAACCCACGGTGACATCGCTGCCACGACGGTTTTCAAGACCGTTCCCTTAGGCCGCTCGGGCACGCCTCCCCGCGCCGGCCGGTGATCGGCGGCGCGGGGACAAGGGTAACGGGTTCGGGGGTGGCGGGTGGGGTCAGCTGTCGCCGACGCGGGAGCCAAGGGTGAGTTCCGTGGTGTGCTCCTTGCCGCCGCGTTCGTAGGTGATCGTGACCTCGTCGCCGGGCTTGTGGGTCCAGATCTCGCCGATCAGGGTGGGGCCGGAGTCGATGACCCGGTCGTCGAGCTTGGTGATGACGTCGCCCGGCTTCAGGCCGGCCTTGTCCGCGGGGCCGCCCGGGTCGACGGGCTCGGTGCCGCCCACGCCCTGCTCGGTGATCTTCGCGCCGTTGGTGGTGTCCTCCAGGGAGACGGATGCGCCGATCTTGGCGTACACCGGCTTGCCGGTCCTGATCAGCTCCTGGGCGACGTACTTGGCCTGGTTGATCGGGATGGCGAAGCCGAGGCCGATCGAGCCGGCCTGGCCCGTGCCGAAGCCGCCGTTGCTGGTCGACTGGATCGCGGAGTTGATGCCGATCACGTTGCCCTGCGCGTCCAGCAGCGGACCGCCGGAGTTGCCCGGGTTGATCGACGCGTCGGTCTGCAGCGCGCTCATGTAGGAGGCCTTGCTGCCCGTGCCGTCGCTGGAGGCGACCGGGCGGTTCTTGGCGCTGATGATGCCCGTGGTCACCGTGTTGGACAGACCGAAGGGCGCGCCGATGGCGATGGTCGAGTCGCCGACCGCCACGTCGTCGGAGTTGCCCAGGGTGAGCGGCTTGAGGTCTGACGGCGCGTTCTTCAGCTTGATGACGGCGACGTCGTACCCCTGCGCGTTGCCGACGACCTCGGCCTCGTACTTCTTGCCGTTGGGGAACGTCGCGGAGAGGTTGCCGCCGTCGACGGCGTCCGCCACCACGTGGTTGTTGGTGACGATGTGGCCCTGCTTGTCGAAGACGAAGCCCGTGCCGGTGCCGCCCTCGCCGCTGCTGCTCGCCGCCTCGATGGTGACCGTGCTGGGCAGCGCCGCCGCCGCGACCGCGGCGACCGTGCCCGGGTCGCGCTTGACGTTGCCGCCGCTGGTGGACGACGAGACGGTCGTCGAACCGCCGCTGTCGTTCTCCCGGGCGAGCGTGTAGCCGAGACCGCCGCCCAGGCCGCCCGCGACCAGCGCGGCCACCAGGACCGCGGCGACGAGCCCGCCGCGCCCACGGCCGTTCTTCGGCGCGGGCTGCTGGTGCGTGGTGCCCCAGCCGGCGCCCCAGCCGCCACCGCCGTGGCCCGCGGCACCGTGTCCGGCGCCGCCGTCACCGCCGTACGCCGGGGTGGACGGCGGCGGGGGCGGGGGCCAGGAGGGGTCGGGGGCGGAGGAGGACTCGCCCGCGCCCGCGTCGTGGTGAGCCTGGGCGGCCGGCGGGCCGTAGGGGTCGGCGGCCGCCGGAGCCGACCCCGGGTGCGCGCCCTGGGGTGCGGAAGCAGCGGGAGCATCCGCCGGGGGCGGCGGAGCCGACGGGGCCGGGGGTACCGCGGTGCCCTCGTTCTCGGTGCTCACAGCTTCTCTCCTCGATCCACGGCTTTTCGGTCTCGGTCGCACTCGGGCCCGCATGTCACGCGCGCCTGACGTCCGGCGCGACGCAGCTGGAGCTGTGCACGTCTCTTTGTATGACGTCAGCTTTTCCCACACGCCGTCAGGGCACCGTAAGCCGTTCCTGTGGGTCCGGGGTCATTCTTTATATAGGGCATTACTTACGTAAGGTGCGCCACTCGATGGCTCCGACCGGACTGCCGTACCGATCACGCCACACCGCCCGCCCGTCCACCGGCGAGCGGTGGCACCATGACGCGGTGACCCACGCACGTCAGCACCTGACCCGAGTCGTCGCACACCGGGGGGCCTCCGAGGACGCCCCCGAGCACACCCTGGCCGCGTACCGCAAGGCGATCGAGGACGGCGCGGACGCACTCGAATGCGACGTACGCCTCACCGCCGACGGACACCTGGTCTGTGTACACGACCGTCGCGTCAACCGTACGTCGAACGGACGCGGTGCGGTCTCGGCGCTCGAGCTGTCCGACCTCGCCGCGCTCGACTTCGGCTCGTGGAAGACCCGGGACGCGGCGGGCGGACCCCGCGTCGAGGAGCCCGACTGGGAGCACCGCCCGGAGGACCGCGAGGCCACCTCCGTGCTCACCCTGGAGCGCCTGCTGGAGCTCGTCGCCGACGCCGGCCGCCGGGTAGAACTGGCGATCGAGACCAAGCACCCCACGCGCTGGGCGGGACAGGTGGAGGAACGGCTGCTGGCCCTGCTCAACCGGTTCGGCCTGGACGCGCCCGCCTCCCGCGAGGACTCGCAGGTACGCGTGATGAGCTTCTCCGCGCGCTCCCTGCACCGCGTGCGGACCGCCTCCCCGACGCTGCCGACGGTCTACCTCATGCAGTTCGTCACACCGCGGTTGCGTGACGGCCGGCTGCCCGAGAGCGTGGACATCGCGGGCCCGTCGGTCCGCATCCTGCGCAGCCACCCCGCCTACGTCGAGCGTCTGAAGCGGACCGGGCGCCAGGTGCACGTCTGGACGGTCGACGAGCCGGCGGACGTCGACCTGTGCGTGAGCCTCGGCGTGGACGCCATCATCACCAACCGGCCTCGCGCGGTGCTGGACCGACTGGGGCGCTGACCGGGGCGGAACGGTGGGAGCGCCGGCCCGGGCGGACCGGCCGGAAAGCGCACCCCGGGCCTTGCGCGGTCGTCACATCCGTCCCGTGTGCCCCATGGTTCCCACCCGCCTCTTGACCCAGGGGCCGGTCGCCCACATCCTCATATCTCGGCCACATCGACGAAATCCAGCCATGCGACTACGGGGAGTGCTCCGGCGCGTTCGGTGCGTATTCGATCGTTCCGAGTGCGTCACCGCGCACGGATCGGCCGGTTTCCGGTTCAGGCCGATGGGGCATCCACACCGTGGCGTGGGGCGAAGGAGGTCTCGGGGGTGGCGTTGGTGGTGGCACAGGAGGTGCCCACGTCGTCGAGCATGGCCGTGCCCCATGGCCCTGCGGGCGTGGGGAAGGCGAGGCGCCGGATGCGCGCGCAGCTGCGCGACGGAGGCGTCCCGGAATCGGTCGTCGACGATGCCGTGCTGATCCTTTCCGAGCTGTTGAGCAACGCGTGCAAACACGGCCGGCCACTGGGCGACAGCCTGGCCGGGGACGGCGACGTGCGTGCGGCCTGGCGGGTGGATCCGCGCGGCCGGCTCGTCGTCGAGGTCACCGACGGGGGCGGCCCGACCCGCCCAGCGCCTGCCACCCCGTCGGTCACCGCGCACGGCGGCCGCGGGCTCAACATCATCTCCGCGCTCTCCGACGACTGGGGCGTGCGCGACGAGGTGCCCGGCGAGGTCACGGTGTGGGTCGTCGTCCACGAGGACGTGCACGACCCGGACGCCGGGAGCTGCCACCGCCGCGAGGACTTCGCCGCACGGGTGACCGCCCCGCCGGTCGCGCGTCTCACCGGCCTGGACTTCGCGGACGTCTTCGACGACCTGGACTGACGGCGCGGCCGCCGGGCGGATCGCGGGCCGGTACCGGGTCCGGCTCTCCCGGACGGCGGCACCGGGTCGGGCTCTCCCGGACGGCGGCACCGGGTCCGGCTCTCCCGGACGGCGGCACCGGGTCCGGCGCTTCCGGAAGGGGTGCGTCGACGCGCCCCCCGGCCGTCCACGGACCACCCCGTCGTCCACAGGTTCCCGTCGGCCGTGGCGCGAACGGCTAGGCTCGCGCCGTACGAGACGAGCCGTAACCGGGAGACACCCACGATGGCCAAGAAGCGACCTCAGACGAAGGCCAAGCGCCCGCAGCTCACGGACGGGCAGATCCCGGTCGTCGGCGCCCGCGAACCCTGCCCCTGCGGCAGCGGCCGCCGCTACAAGGCGTGCCACGGCCGTGCCGCCGCCCAGGCCGTGACCGAGCTGGTGCACCGCCCGTTCGAAGGCCTTCCGGGCGAGTGCGACTGGGTGGCGCTGCGCGAGCTGGTGCCGGCCGCAACCGTCGAGCTGACCCTGAAGGACGGCCTGCCCGAGGGCGTCCCGTCCGTCACCCTGGCCACGGTGCTCCCGATGGCCTGGCCGGCGCTGCGCCGCGACGACGGCTCGGTGCTGCTCGGCCTGCAGAACGACACCCCCTCCGGGGACCTCAGCCGCGACCTCGCCGACACGCTGCAGCGCGCGCTGACCGCCGAGCCGGGCACCCCGGTGCAGGCCCGTCGCGCGCCCGCCGACGGCCCCCGGCTGCAGGACCTGCTCGACCCGAAGGGTTCTTTCGAGCCGGTCGTGCACGACGGGTTCGAGTTCTGGGTCCCGGATCCGGAGAACGCCACCCCGGACGTCACCGCCTCCCTGGAGCGGGCCAACGCGGCGGCGATCCCGACCGTGAAGCTGACGGGCGTGGACTCGGCGTACTGGTGCGAGACGCCCGAGAAGAACCACCTGCGGTGGGTCATGCCGCACCCGGAGGAGCAGCTTCTGGACGCTCTCGCCCGGCTGCACGCGGCGGGCCGCTCCTCCTTGGGCGAGGGCACCCGTCTGGTCGGCTCCTTCCGCGCTCACGGGCTCACCGTGCCGGTCTGGGACCTGCCGAGCGAGGTCCGCGCGGAGGACGTGGAGAAGCCGGCCGCCGAGTTCGCCGAACGGCTCGCCGCCGCGCTGGCGACCGACGCCCCGCTCACCGCGGACGAGCGCCGGGCGCGCGGCGGTCTGACGAACCGCCAGGTCACGCTGAGCTGAGGCGCTCCGCACCCGGCTCCTCACGGATGTTCCCGGGCGGCCGAACCGCCCGGGACGCATTTCCTTACGCTCGCGTAACTCCCCGTTCGGACAAGCCAGTCGGTGACCGGAAACGCCGAGATCGAATTTGCTTACCGCCGATCTCTTGTTACCGTTCGAGTAGCCCGGTTGCTGGTGCATCCCCCGTCGCCAGCAACCGGGTCTTTACGTGCCCGCCGCGCGCCCTCCGTACGGATCTCCGGCGTCGGCCGTTCCGGGCGCCCGGCACCCGCCGCACAGGGGAAGCCCGGCCCGCCCTCCGGGTCTCACCTCACCGGTTCTGCCCCGACGGGGAGTTGCTCCCGGCCCGCAGCAGCAGCCGAGCCCCCTCCGCATCGCCCGCGTGGGCGGCGAACTCCGCGACCGCCGAGTACCGCACCGGCTCGCCCTTCAGGCGCACACGCGGCGTCTCGCACAGGGACGGGTCGTCCCCGGCCCCCGCCACGCACCGGCTCCGCACGCTGTGCCCGTCCGGGCCGAGCAGGGAGAGAGCCGCGTCCAGGGACGCGCCGGTGGTGTTGCGGTAGTACGTCCGCGCCCACACGTCCTCCCCCTGTACCGCCACGCACGTCTGCGCCTCCACACCGTCCGGCGAGGGCAGGGCGGGGCCGCAGCGCAGGCCGGTCGCCAGATGCGCGCCGGGCGGCGTCTGGTCCGCCTCCGGCGCCCGCACCGGGGCGTGCCCGTCCCCGGCAGGTGAGGTGTCCCTGCCCCCGGCGGATGAAGTGTCCCCGCCCGAGGCGGGTGCGGAAGCACGCCGTTCAGGGGCGGAAACCGGACGCAGATCATCCGGCCCGGCCGAGGTGGGGCGCCGGTCGTCGTCCTGGCCCGCGCAGGCCACCGGCAGCGCGAGCGCGCAGGCCGCCGCGACGGCCGCGAGGGCGGTCGCCCGGGCTCTGCGGGACGTCCTGGCACGGCCCCCGGCATGACGCGGCATGCCCCGGGAAGATAGCGGCCCGGCACCAGGTGCCGGGCGCGGCGCGCGACGGCGCCTACATCTCGGGGGCGCTCACACCCGTACGGGTGAGGGCGTCGACCACCGCGTCCACCACGGCCTCGACGCCGGGCACCCAGGGCGACGCCGAGCCGGGCAGCGGCGCCCGCTCCCAGCGGATCTCGCCCTGTGCGGTGACGGACGGGGGCAGGGCCAGATAACCGCCCTCGCCGTGAAAGCGGAGCGAGCCGGGGACGAAGTCCTGGGCGTACAGCAGCTCGCCCAGCTGCTCCAGGGAGTAGGGCTCGACGAGGATCGCCCAGCGGGAGGGCGAGGCGACGACCGGGCCGAGCCGCATCCCCCGGCGGTCCAGCGCGGCGAGCGCGCGGGCGGCCGGCAGGGCGGGCAGGGACACCGCGCACGGGGCCTTGCCGCCGGTGGCGAGCACGATCGGCGCCGTCGGCCGGTTGGTCCACCACCAGCGCACCATCCGCGCGTCGGTGGTGGCGGCGAGAAGGCCGGGGTCGAACGGATGGGCGCCCGGCACCGTGCACTCCGGGTCGGGGCAGGCACAGCGGGACCCGTCCTGCGGGTCGGCCGCCACGCCGGGGAGGACGGGCCACTGCCATTCCGCGGCGAAGGTCAGGGCCGCACCGATCAGATCGGGCCCTTCGTCACCGCGCCGGGACAGGAGCCTGCGTCGCCTTCCGAGGATCTCGCGCATGAGCGCTCGTTCCTTTCCGTTGCACGCCTGGCAACACCGTGGACCACTCACGTCATGTGTCGATCACTTCACTGTGCGTACCTGTTGGCGCATCACACCCCCGTGCCGGGCAGGGGGAACCCCTAAGGGCCGGGCATGGGCTGCCTCCGCGGCCGTTCCACCCATACAGCGTTTATCAGAAGTACGGGTACGGCGTGGGGTGGCGAAGTCTGGCGTTTACCGTCGCGCGTGGTTCTCTCCGCCTCCGCCACGGGAGGATGGGGCACGGTCGTCAGTGGTTAAGACGCCCGGGTCCGTCGCCAGGTTCCCGGGCGATTCCCTAACCGCCCCTGGCCTTCTCCGAGTACGTACCCATCACGACCGCTGTGACGCTCCGTCGAGCAAGGCCAGTCGACCGCAGTAAGCCTCCCCCTGAGGCAGTTTCAAGCCAACTTCGAATTTCGGCAAGAGGTCCGCCGGGAGTTCTCCCCCGTCACACGGACACCAGGAATTCCAGCAGGACAATGCTGGACATCTCCTCACGAGTACGTGTACATGTGGAGACACTGCCGGCGACGCAGAACGACATGGGGGTTTGCGATGCTTTTGAGCAGTACGTACCGGCCGGAAAGCCGGACGCCATGAACGCTCCGCACCCTCCGAAAGTGGCCGGAATCGATTCAACGGTTCCCTCCCCCGCACACACTGTCGCGCCCGCCACGGGTACCGCCCCGTCAACCGCGGCACACCCCCAGAACGCTCCGGGCGCGCTGCTCCAGGACCGCCTCGCCGGCTGGGTCTCGGACCTCACGACCCTCCACGAACTGACCGAGCGCCTGGTCCGCGCCGGCACGCTCGACGCCGCGCTGGACGAACTGCTGCGCGCGGGCGCCGCCCTGGTGGGCGCACGGCGCGGGCTCGTCGCCCTGGAGCCCGCCGACGGCCGCGGGCCGTCCACCACCGCCGGCTACGGCCTGGGCCGCGCGGACCTCGGCCACATGGAGACGGTGCCGCGCGGCGCCCTGCCGCACACCCGGATCCTCGACGGGCTGCCCGGCGGGGACGACGGTGTCACCGAGCCCGATCTGTTCGCCGAGAAGGGCCTCGACCCCCGGCACCGCGAGGTCGCCGCCCGCCTCGGCTACGCCGCGAGCTACGCCCTTCCCCTCGCCACCGACTCCGCCGGACGCCTCGGCGCCGTCGTCTGGCTCTACGACGAGCCCGCCGAACCCGCCGAGCGGCAGCGCCACCTCGTGGGTCTGTACGTCCGGCACGCCGCGGAGCACCTCGCCCGGCTCCTCGAACTGGAGCACACGCGCGCGTCGATGGCCACGATGACCGAGGAGTTGCTGCCCTCCCGCCTGCCGCGGGTGGCCGGCGTGCAGCTCGCCGCCCGCCACCGCACCTGCCCGAGCGGCGGGGGCGACTGGTACGACGCGCTGCCGCTGCCGGACGCCGCGCTCGGTCTCGCCGTCGGCTCCGTCACCGGCTCCGGCCCCAGCGCGGTCGCCGCGATGGGCCGGCTGCGGGCGTCGCTGCGGGCGTACGCCGTGATGGAGGGGGAGGACCCGGTCGCCGTCCTGTCCGACCTGGAGCTGCTGCTGCGGCTGACCGAGCCGGCCCGGTCGGCCACCGCGCTGTTCGGCTACTGCGAGCCCGCGGTGCGCCGGATCACCCTGGCCGGGGCGGGGCACAGCCCGCCGCTGCTGCTCGGTGAGCGCCGCACCGAGTTCGTGGAGACCTCGGTCTCGGCCCCGCTCGGGATGCTCGCCTGCTGGGAGGCGCCCAGCGTGGAGGTGCAGGCCGAGGCGGGCGACACGGTGCTGCTCTACACCGACGGGCTGCTGCACCGCACCGGCGACCCGACCGACCGCGCCTTCGCCCGGCTGCACGCCGCCGCGGCCGGGGTGCCGCGGGCGCTGCGCCGCGACCCGGGCGCCGTCGCCGACCACGTGCTGCGGGCGGTGCTGCCCGAGGGCGCGGAGGAGTCGGACACCTCGGAGGACGTGGTGCTGCTCGCGGCGCGCTTCGACTGACCCGCCCGGCACACGCGCCGCTCACTCCGCGTGCCCCCGAGGTAACAGGCACTTCCCCGGTTCGTCCGTTTCCACCCGACCGTACGATGGGGGTGGTCCAGTGCCGTATCGAGGAGGATGACCGTGGCGGAGGAGCTGCCGGAGACCCCGGAGACTGCCGACGAGGAGCCCGTCAAGCAGCGGAAGAACGGCCTGTACCCGGGCGTGTCCGACGAGCTGGCCGAGAACATGAAGAGCGGCTGGGCCGACACGGAGCTGCGCGACCTGGAACCGATCCCGCAGGCCGCCGAGACCGCCGCCCGCCGCGCGGCGCTGTCCGCCCGCTTCCCCGGTGAGCGCCTGGTGATCCCCGCGGGCAACCTGAAGACCCGCTCGAACGACACGGAGTACCCCTTCCGCGCGTCCGTCGAGTACGCCTACCTCACCGGCAACCAGACGGAGGACGGCGTCCTCGTCATGGAGCCGACGGCCGACGGCCACAAGGAGACGGTCTACCTCCTGCCCCGCTCCAACCGCGAGAACGGCGAGTTCTGGCTGGACGGGCAGGGCGAGCTGTGGGTGGGCCGGCGCCACTCCCTCACCGAGGCCGAGAAGCGGTACGGCATCCCCGCCTCCGACGTCCGCGAGCTGGCCGGCGCGCTGCGCGAGGCCACCGGCCCGGTCCGCGTGGTGCGCGGCTACGACGCCGGGATCGAGGCGGCGCTGACCGACAAGGTCACCGCCGAGCGCGACGAGGAACTGCGCGTCTTCCTCTCCGAGATGCGGCTGGTCAAGGACGACTTCGAGATCGGCGAGCTGCAGAAGGCCGTCGACTCCACCGTGCGCGGCTTCGAGGACGTGGTGAAGGTCCTCGACAAGGCCGAGGCCACCAGCGAGCGCTACATCGAGGGAACGTTCTTCCTGCGCGCCCGCGTCGAGGGCAACGACGTCGGCTACGGCTCCATCTGCGCGGCCGGCCCGCACGCCTGCACCCTGCACTGGGTGCGCAACGACGGCCCGGTCCGCTCCGGCGACCTGCTGCTGCTCGACGCCGGCGTGGAGACGCACACGTACTACACCGCCGACGTCACGCGGACGCTGCCGGTCAACGGCCGCTACACCGAACTGCAGAAGAAGATCTACGACGCCGTGTACGACGCCCAGGAGGCGGGCATCGCGGCGGTGAAGCCGGGTGCCAAGTACCGCGACTTCCACGACGCTGCGCAGCACGTGCTGGCGGAGCGGCTCGTCGAGTGGGGCCTGGTCGAGGGCCCGGTGGAGCGGGTGCTGGAGCTGGGCCTGCAGCGCCGCTGGACGCTGCACGGGACCGGTCACATGCTCGGCATGGACGTCCACGACTGCGCCGCCGCGCGCACCGAGACCTATGTCGACGGCACGCTCGAGCCGGGCATGGTCCTCACCGTGGAGCCGGGTCTGTACTTCCAGGCCGACGACCTGACGGTGCCCGAGGAGTACCGGGGCATCGGCGTCCGCATCGAGGACGACATCCTGGTCACCGAGGACGGCAACCGGAACCTGTCGTCCGCCCTGCCCCGCCGCTCGGACGAGGTGGAGGCGTGGATGGCGGGCCTCAAGGGCTGACGCACATCACCGCGGTACGACGGCCGGGCATGCAGGCGTGCCCGGCCGTCGGGCGTTGGGCGGGGACCGTCAGGCGTGCGGACCGTAGTCGTCGAGTTCGGCGCGGAGGGACGGCACTCCGGCAGCGTCCCCGGTGCGGTCGGCGGGTGCGCGCAGGACCTTCATGAGGCTGGACAGCGGGGCGTGCTGAGGACGGGCGTCGTAGTCGATGCCTTCCTCGTCCCGGTAGTCGTCGATCCGCTCGAACGGGACGATCACGTACGGACGCCGGGACCACGGGTGGGTGCCGACGGGGTCCGGGTCCATGCGCCACTGGGTTCCGCGGCACCGGTTGTGCACCTCTCCGAGGTACCAGCAGGCCACCTGGGCCAACAGCGTGTCCTCCTGGGCGAGCAGGTCGTCCACGCCGGTGAAGTGTTCCCGGACGAGGCTCTCGAGCCGGTCGAGGGAGCGTTCGGAGAAGTCCCAGCCGCCGCCGTACCGCTGGGCCCACTCGGCGAAGCGACCCTGCTGTTCGGCCAGCCACGCCGACAGGCGCGGGTTGTCCGCATGCGCCGTGTCGATGCGCTCGGCGACGGCGTGCTCGTCTTCCCCGTCCTGCATGTCCTCGCTCACGCCTGCCAAGCCTAGTCGCCCGCTGCGACCGGAACGTCCCGGCGTCTGCACGGAATTGACACATGCCATGCCGGTGAAACCCGGTTGCGTGAGCGAAGCCAGGCCCTAGTGTGACGGGTCTTGCGCGACACCATCGACCAACGGGGGCCCGGGGTCGCGCGGGGCACGCACGGACCTGTGGGTCCCCGGGGGATGTTTCACGTGAAACCACGCATACGCGCACGCTCATGGCGCGTGGTGAGCCGCGGTGTGATCGCGCTCGCCTGCGCCACCGTCATGGCCGTCACCGGCCTGCCCATGCTCGACACCGCCGAGGCCGCACCGCTGCCGCGCCCGAAGCCCGGCAAGCGCTGCGACGAGATGTACGGGATCAAGAACGTCCCCACCGGCCGCCTGCCGCAAGGGGACGCCTCTCGCGCGGTGGACCGGTGGGACACCTACGACTACGTCAACCCTGGCCTCCAGTTCGACGGCCTCAACCCCACCCAGGCGGAACTGGACGCCGCGGGCACCGACTACAAGCAGTACGGCCACGACGACCCCCGGCGCATCTACGCCCGCTTCAACGCGCAGAAGCGGTGGAAGAACTTCGCCGACTACCTGTCGAAGGTCTACATCCCCAACCAGGGCTTCGACGCGCGCGGCAAGGCGTTCATGGCCAAGGTCGTGCGGGAGATGGGCCTGACGGGGCCGGACTGGATCTGCGAGAAGGAGTTCTACTTCACGGACCCGGACACCGGGGACCGTCATCTGCGCCGTCTGGACGCCTACAACAAGCGCACCCGGGAGATCGTCGAGGTCAAGTCCAACGGCAGCCCCGACGGCCGTGAGAAGCCCGCGGACCGCGCCTGGGCCAAGAACCCCGGCTGGCGCTCGTACAAGTACACCTACGTGTTCGCCGAGAAGCAGACCAGCGACGCCAAGAAGTTCATGGCGGAGCTGAAGGGGACAGCGGGCCAGGACACGCTCGGACGGGACCGGGTCCGGTCCTACGACTACCAGTCCCACCACCGAGGCGTGCCGCCGAAGGGCACCGAGAACGGCCCGTACCGCGCGAACGGCACGACCATGTCGCCCGGCAACGGCACCTCCACCGGCTCGCGGGGCTCGGGCAACCAGGTCATCCGCCAGTCGCCGCCCAACCCGCAGACGCTCAAGGAGCAGCTCGACCGCCTGGGCCGGACCGGGCAGCGCTCCTTGATGAACCGCGGTCTCGGCGGCATCGACTTCACCACGCTCGACCTGCGGTACATCGGCAAGGGCAAGGGCGGCAAGGGGCTGAACTACGCGTTCTCCGCCAAGACGGTGGAGGACGAGTACGCGGCCGGATGGGGCGGCCAGGAGAAGGGCAACCTGATCTCCGACTCGTTCTTCACCTGGCTGGCCCTCGACCCGTCGACGTTCTGGGTCAACCTGAACCCGGACGAGCCGGACCGGATCATCGACGCGAAGTTCGGCAGCACGGATGCCGGCCGGGTGCTGCTGGAGGCCGACCTCGAGCTGAAGCACGACATCTTCAAGGCCATGGATCCCAAGACCGACGCGGGCCGTGACTTCATGAACGCGCTGCCCCAGCGCAACGGTTTCCCCTGCTGGGCGGGCTTCCGGTACTGGATCGAGCCGGAGACCGCCGTCGTGCGGGAGGAGAACGGCGGGATCCACATCCTGGACACACCGCTGAAGCTCTCCACGGTGCCGCAGGAGACCACGACGCAGCCGCCCGGCGGGGAGGGCTGCGACCTGTCCGAGGCGGAGAAAGAGCAGTCCGACCGTGTGCTCGACCGTTACATCACCCCGCTGGTCGAGAAGAAGGTCAACGAGGGCGACTACTACGCCGATCTGCGCCGCGTCTACACCGCCCGCGTGGCGGCCGAGTGGGTCCGCCAGAACGCCGCGGACATGCCGGCCGAGTACCGCAGGATCATCAACAGCAACGACGTGTCCCGCTGGCCGCTGCGCGCGCCCCACCAGGACTGGACGGGCAAGCAGGTCTGGGACCGGTACTACAAGGCGTTCACCGAGGGCACCTTCAAGTACGAGTGGAGCAACGGCGAAGAGGTCTACGTCTACACCGTGGGCGGAGTCGACTTCTCCAAGCAGCCCAAGCGCAACATGGAGGAACTGCGCTTCCGCACCGAGCAGCGCTACAAGCCCCGCACGGTCGGCTTCGCGGTGGACACGATCGCCGACGACCCGCACAAGGAGGGCTACCTGATGTTCGGCGGCAACAGCGCCGGACGTTCCGAGGGCGGCACGCCCACGCCGACCCCGACTCCTACCCCGACCCCGACCCCGAGCGGTACGGAACAGCCGGACCCGACGCCGACCCCCTCCCCGTCGGCTCCGGAGCCGTCGCCGAGCGCGTCCTCCCCGGCCACCGCGGCACCCGGCCCGAAGGACCCCGACGGCGGCCTCGCCGACACCGGTAACACCACACCCGTCGGCCTGATCGCGGGTATCGCCGCCGCGGCGGTGGCGGCCGGCGCCGGACTCGTCTGGTGGCGACGCCGCAGGGCGAACACCGACGGCTGACCCGCACGACAGCCGGTACGGCCGAGGGCCCCTCCCGCATCACCCGGGAGGGGCCCTCGTCCTGTGCGCTACACCGCCGTCAGCGGCGCGTCCTCGCGCCATTTCAGGATCTTGTCGAAGCTCACCACCGCGCCGCCCCGGCCCGGCTTGTTGCCGATGTGGACGTGGTCGGCCAGCTGCTCGATGAGGCAGAGGCCGCGTCCGTGCTCCGCCTCGGCGGGGACGGGCTGGGGGCGGGGGCGGGTCCCGGCGGCGGGGAAACCGGGGCCGGCGTCGGCGACCTCGATGCGGCACTTCTCGCCGTCGAGGTAGGCCGTCACCCGGAACGCCTCGGAGGCGTGGTCGCGCGTGCCGCCTCCGCCGTGCTCCACTGCGTTCGCGCAGGCCTCGCTGAGGGCGACGGACAGGTCGTAGGAGATCTCGGGGTCGACGCCCGCGGTCTCCATGGTGCCGAGCAGCAGGCGCCGGGCGAGCGGCACGCTGGCGGCATCACGCCGCAGATGGAGTGACCACCAGATGCTCATGCTCCAGCCTCCTGGCTGCGGCTCGACATACCGTTACGTATTGCCCTGAGTGGTCACCTGTAAGCGCGAAGTTGACGTGAGACCGCCCATATGGCGGGTGCACCGGGGAGCCGATCGGTGTATGCGGGACACCGCACCGCACAGGTGATCTTACGGTCGTACCTCATCTTGCGGACCTGGCGTACGGCGCCCCGGCGGCTGGTGCGATGATGAGGCCGCCATGTCTGCCCCTTATCCGCGCACGACGCGCGCCGGACGAGGACTCCGGATCCTGCGGGCCGCGGTGTTCGCCGCGGTCTGTGTCGTGCTGGCCGGGGCAGGTCACTCGCTCGCCTCCTGCGACGCCGTCCCGCTGTGGACGCTCGGCGCGGGATTCCTCGCGGCCGTCGCCGTCGCCGTGCCGCTCGCCGGGCGGACCCGCCCGCTGCCGGTGATCGCCGCGCTGCTGGCCGGCGGGCAGACCGCGCTGCACACCCTGTTCGGTCTCGGGCAGCACGGCACGCCCACGGGCGCCGCGTCCGACGCCGCCCTGGTCGCCCAGGCCGCCCGCCTGCTGTGCGGACCCCGCGCGATCAGCCCGGCCGAGGCCCAGCGGCTCCTCGCCGACGCCCGGATCACCCCGCACGGGACCGGGACCCACGCGGCCGGGACCGTGACGGCCGGACCGGCGGAGTCGCTGCTGCCGTCGCTGCCGATGCTGCTCGGCCACGTCCTCGCCGCGCTGGCCGCGGGATGGCTGCTGCGCCGGGGCGACCTGGCGCTGCTGCGCCTGGCCGACCTGTCCGCGCAGGGTGTCGCCGAAGGCGCCCTCGTGCGGTCGCTCCGCGGGGCGCTCGCCCTGGTGCGGGCCCTGCGCGCCGGACTCCCCGGCGCGCCCGAGGCGGGCCCGATCACCCCGCGCACCGCGCTGCTCGCACCGCTCCCGCCGCGCTCCGCGGGGCTGCACCACACGGTGGTCCGCCGCGGTCCCCCGGCCTCCGCCTCCGCACTCGCGCTCGCCGCCTGACGCGGGGCGACCCACCGTTCCGGGGTTTCCGGACGAGCTGAGGGGCGCCTCCGTGCGGCACGCGTGTGCGCCGGTTCCGCCCGCGTGCGCCCGGCCGTCGTCCCGCCGAAGGAACGACCGGCCGTCCGCGCCGCGCATCCCTCACCGTCAGTGAAACCTCTACGAAGCGGAGTGCTTCTGCCATGAAGGCTTCCCGTATCGCCGCCGCCGGTGCCGTCGCCGGCGCCGCCGTCCTCGCCGTGTCCTCCCCCTGCTTCGCGCACGTGAGCGTGCAGCCCGAGGGTGAGGCCGCCAAGGGCGGCTACGCGGTCGTCGGCTTCAAGGTCCCCAACGAGCGGGACAACGCCTCGACCACCAAGCTCGAGGTCACCTTCCCGTCGGACCACCCCCTGTCGTCCGTGCTGCCGCAGCCCGTCGAGGGCTGGGACATCAAGGTCACCAAGTCGCGCCTGGCCGAGCCGCTCGAGGTGCACGGCAAGAAGATCGACGAGGCCGTCACCAAGGTCACCTGGACCGCCAAGGGCGAGGGGATCAAGCCGGGCTTCTTCCAGAAGTTCCCGGTGTCCGTCGGAACGCTGCCCGAGAACACCGACCAGCTCGTCTTCAAGGCCCTGCAGACGTACTCCAGCAAGGAGGTCGTCCGCTGGATCGAGGTGCCGCAGGAAGGCCAGGAGGAGCCCGACAACCCGGCTCCGGTGCTCGCCCTGACCGCGCCCGCCGAGGACGGCCACGGGCACGGCGCCGCCGCCGACGACGACAAGGCGTCCGACGACGCGGAGAAGGCCTCCGCCGAGACCTCCGCCGCGTCCGGCGACGACTCCGGCGGCACCGACACCACCGCCCGCGTGCTGGGCGTCGTCGGCATCGTGGTCGGCGCCGCGGGCGTCGCGTACGGCGTGCTCGCCGGGCGCCGGCGCACCGCCTGAGCCTCCCCTCTCCACGGCGCGCGCCGGGGCCGGCCGCGGCCCCGCGGCCTCCCGGTGCGCGCCGCACACCCACCTTCAGGACCATCCCATGCGCAAGAAGACCCTCGCGGCGGCGGCTCTGCTCGCCGTCGTCCCGCTGACCCTCACCGCCTGCGGCGGTGACGACGGCGACAGCGGTTCGCCCGTCTCCGTGGTCTCCGAGGAGACCGGCGGCCAGAAGGCGGCCACCGTCCTCGACAAGCCCTTCGAGAAGCCCGACCTCGTCCTCACCGACACCCAGGGCAAGCCGTACGACTTCCGCGAGCGGACCGCGGGCCGGCCCACGCTGATCTACTTCGGCTACACGCACTGCCCCGACGTCTGCCCGCTGACGATGAACAACATCGCGGTGGCCAAGAAGCAGCTCCCGAAGGAGCAGCAGGACCAGCTGCTGATCGTGTTCGTCACCACCGACCCCGAACGGGACACCCCCGCCGAGCTCGGCAAGTGGCTCAAGGGCATCGACTCCCAGGTGGTCGGTCTGACCGGCGACTTCGCCACCATCCAGGCCGGCGCCCGCACCCTCGGCATCTCCATCGACCCGCCGCGCAAGGACGACAACGGCAAGACCGTCTCCGACCACGGCACCCAGGTCATCGCCTTCTCCCCGAAGACGGACGGCGGTTATGTCCTCTACGGCGAGGACGCCACCGTCGAGGACTACGCCCAGGACCTGCCCAGGATCATCAAGGGGGAGAACCCGTGAGGCACCGCGCGGCCGCCGCCCTGGCCGTGTCCTGCGCCCTGGCCCTGACCGCGTGCGGCGGCTCGGACGACGGCTCGGCACGGCTGTCGGTCGGGGCCGCGTACATGCCGCAGCCGGTGTCGGACCTGGCCGCGGGCTTCCTCACGATCACCAACGACGGCGACGCAGCGGACCGGCTGACCGCGGTCAGCAGCGACGTCGCCGGCCAGGTCACCGTGCACGAGACCGTCGACGGGTCGATGCGCGAGGTCGAGTCCCTCGACATCCCGGCCCACGGCAGCCTCGTGCTGGAGAGCGGCGGCAACCATCTGATGTTCGAGCAGCTGAAGCGCAAGCCGAAGCAGGGTCAGAAGGTCTCCGTCGAGCTGCGTTTCGCCCACTCCGACCCTGTCACGGTCGAGGTCCCGGTGAAGCCGGCCACCTACCGCCCGACGACCGGACACTGAGGGAGACACCCCCGTGACCCAGATCATCGCCCCCCGCGTACGGACCCTGGTGCTGCTGATCCTGGCCGTCGCCGGCGCGCTCCTCGCCGGGGCCGCTCCCGCCTCCGCGCACGCCGCGCTGACCGGCAGCGACCCCGCGCAGGGGGCGGTGGTCGACACGGCGCCCACGCGGGTCTCGCTCACCTTCTCGGAGCCGGTCGCGGTGGGCGACGACTCGGTGCGGGTGCTCGATCCCAAGGGCGAGCGGGTGGACAAGGGCGACCCGGCCAACCCCAGCGGCACCACGTACAGCGTGCCGCTGGTGAGCGGGCTGCCCGACGGCACGTACACGGTGGCCTACCAGGTGGTGTCCGCCGACAGCCATCCGGTCGCCGGCGCCTTCACCTTCTCCATCGGCGCCCCCTCGGAGACGACCGTCTCGGTCTCCGCGCAGGCCTCCGACGACGGCCTCGTGGGGTTGCTCTACGGCTTCGGCCGCTACGTCTCCTACGCGGGCTTCGCCGTACTGGCAGGCGGCGCCGCCTTCGTCCTCGCCTGCTGGGCGCCGGGCGCCCGGGTGCGGGCGGTCCAGCGTCTGGTCGTCTCCGGATGGCTCGCGCTCACCGCCGCCACGCTGGGCCTGCTGATGCTGCGCGGCTCGTACACCACCTCCGGCAGGGTCGGCGACGTCTTCGACCTGGAGCTGCTGGGCGATGTGCTCCAGACCAAGACGGGCGCGGCCCTGGTGTCGCGGCTGCTGCTGCTCGCCGCGGCGGCCCTGTTCATCGCGGTGCTGTTCGGGGCGTACGCCCGGACGGCGGACGCTGCCCCGGATCACCCCGGCGACGGTGACGGCGGCGAGCCGGACAAGCGGGACCTGACCTTCGGGCTGGCCCTCGGCGGGACGGTCGTGGCGGCCGGTCTGGCCGCGAGCTGGGCCATGTCCGAGCACGCCTCGCAAGGGCTCCAGGCGGGCGTCGCCATGCCGGTCGACGTGGTGCACCTGCTGGCGGTCGCCGCCTGGCTGGGCGGGCTCACCGCCCTCCTCGTCGCGCTCCACCGCGCACCCGTGGAGACCCCGGTCGGACATGACGCCGTCCGGCGGTTCTCGCGCCTCGCCTTCGGCAGCGTGGTGACGCTGGCCGTCACCGGCGTCTACCAGAGCTGGCGGCAGCTCGGCTCCTGGTCCGCCTTCACCGACACCCGGTACGGACAGCTGCTGCTCGTCAAGATCGCGCTGGTGGCCGTGATGGTCGCCGTGGCCTTCCTGTCGCGCCGCTGGACCCGGCGGCTGGCCGACGCGCGCGGATCCACGGCGGCGGAGGAGGCCGAGAGGGCCGAGGAGGAGAAGCAGCCTGCCGGTACCGCTCCGGCCACGGCGTCCGAGACCTCCGAGACCTCCGAGGCGGGGAAGACCGAGGCCGGACACGATGCCGTACGGGCCGCGCAGCTCGCCCGGCAGCGGGCCGCGACGGAGGCCGCCCGGCAGAAGCGGCTGCGGGACGCCGACCCGAACCGCTTCGGCCTGCGCCGCTCGGTGCTCGCCGAGGCGGGCGTCGCCGTGGTGCTGCTGGCCGTCACCACGGTGCTGACGCAGACCGAGCCGGGCCGCACCGAGCAGGACGCGCGGGCGGCCGCCGCCACCTCGTCCTCGGCCCCGGCGACCGGGCAGGGCAGTGGCGCGGTGAGCCTGACCATGCCCTTCGACACCGGCGGCACGAACGGCAAGGGCGTCGTCTCGGTCGACCTCGACCCCGCCCAGGCCGGTGACAACGCCCTGCACGTCTACGTCGAGGGACCGGACGGCACACCGGTCGACGTGCCCGAGGTGAAGATCGCCCTCACCCTCGCCGCCCAGGACATCGGGCCGCTGCCCGTCACCCCCGACCGCATCACCACCGGACACTGGTCGGCGAGCGGAGTGCAGATCCCCATGGCGGGTGACTGGAAGGTCGAGGTGACCGTGCGGACCTCCGACATCGACCAGGTGACCGTCTCCAAGAACGCTCAGATCGGCTGAACCACCATGGCTGACCCTTCCCTGTCGCAGGCCCTCACCCCCGAGGAGGAGCCCCGGCCGGAATCCGCCGCCTCCGGATCGGGCATCTCGCGGCGACGCCTGCTCGGCACGGCCGGCGCCACCGGGCTCGTCCTCGGGGCAGCGGGGGGTGCCGTGGGGTACGCATCGGCGCCCTCCGGGGCCGCCCCGCTCACCTCGGTCGGCGCCACAAAGGTGCCGTTTCACGTGAAACACCAGCCGGGCATCACCGACCCGCTCCAGTCGCGCGGCCATCTCCTCGCCTTCGACCTGGTGCCCGGCGCCGGACGCAAGGAGGCGGCCGCGTTGCTGCGCCGTTGGTCCGACACCGCCCGGCGGCTGATGGCCGGGGAGTTCGACGCCGAGGGCGACAGCGACGTGGCCCGTGACGCCGGGCCCTCCTCGCTCACCCTGACCTTCGGTTTCGGGCACAGCTTCTTCGCGCGCACCGGGCTGGAGAAGCAGCGTCCGGCCGCCCTGGACCCGCTGCCCGCCTTCTCCTCCGACCGCCTCGACCGGGCCCGCAGCGACGGGGACCTGTGGGTGCAGATCGGCGCGGACGACGCCCTGGTGGCGTTCCATGCCCTGCGAGCGGTGCAGAAGGACGCGGGTGCGGCGGCCCGGGTGCGCTGGCAGATGAACGGCTTCAACCGCTCGCCGGGCGCCACCGCCCGCCCGATGACCACCCGCAATCTGATGGGCCAGGTCGACGGCACCCGCAATCCGAAGCCCGAGGAGCCCGACTTCGACGAGCGGATCTTCGTGCCGGAGCAGGGCGAGCCCGCCTGGATGGCGAACGGCTCCTACGTGGTCGTCCGCCGTATCCGCATGCTGCTGGACGACTGGGAGAAGTTGTCGCTCAGGGACCAGGAGGGCGTCATCGGGCGGCGCAAGGCGGACGGCGCCCCGCTCTCCGGGGGTGACGAGACGACCGAGATGGACCTGGAGAAGACCGACGCCAAGGGCAATCTGGTCGTCCCGTTCAACGCGCACGCACGGATCACGCGGCCCGACCAGAACGGCGGGGCGGCGATGCTGCGCCGGCCGTTCTCGTACCACGACGGCATCGACGCGGACGGGACACCGGACGCCGGCCTGCTGTTCGTCTGCTGGCAGGCCGATCCGCTGCGGGGTTTCGTGCCGGTGCAGCGCAAGCTCGACCGGGGCGACGCGCTGACGCCGTTCGTCCGCCACGAGGCGAGCGGGCTGTTCGCGGTCCCGGGCGGGGCGGCGGAGGGCGAGTATGTGGGTCAGGCGCTGCTGGAGGGGTGAGAACCGCCGGGTGTCACCCGCGCGAGCAGTCTCAGGAGGGGGCGTCCGCGTGGGCCCATTAGGGTGAGGTCATGCCAGCGAGCTATGCGTATCTCGGCCCAGAGGGCACGTTCACCGAAGTCGCTCTGCGCACGCTTCCCGAGGCGGCCACGCGTGAGCTGGTCCCGTACGTGTCCGTGCAGTCCGCCCTCGACGCGGTACGCGCCGGCGAGGCCGAGGCCGCGTTCGTCCCCATCGAGAACTCGGTGGAGGGCGGGATCACCACCACTCTCGACGAGCTGGTCGCGGGCACCCCGCTGATGATCTACCGCGAGGTGCTGCTGTCGATCACCTTCGCGCTGCTGGTCCGCCCGGGCTCCAAGCTGTCCGACATCAAGACGGTGACCGCCCATCCCGCCGCGCAGCCGCAGGTGCGCAACTGGCTGCGCACCCACCTGCCCGAGGCGGTCTGGGAGTCGGCCGCCTCGAACGCGGACGGCGCGCGGCTGGTCCAGGAGGGCCGGTACGACGCCGCCTTCGCCGGCGAGTTCGCGGCGGCCCGGTACGGGCTGGAGGCGCTGGAGACGGGCATCCACGACGCGGAGAACGCCCAGACCCGGTTCGTGCTGGTGGGCCGGCCCGCGCGTCCCGCGGCGCCGACCGGCGCGGACAAGACCTCCGTGGTGCTGTGGCAGCGCGACGACCACCCGGGCGGCCTGCGCGACCTGCTGGGCGAGTTCGCCACCCGGGGTATCAACCTGATGCTGCTCCAGTCGCGGCCGACCGGCGCCGGCATCGGCAACTACTGCTTCTGCATCGACGCCGAGGGGCACATCTCGGACCGGAGGATGGCGGAGGCGCTGATGGGGCTGAAGCGCATCTGCCTCCAGGTGCGCTACCTCGGCTCGTACCCGAGGGCGGACGTGAAGCCGGGCGAGGCGCGCCCGCCGTTCCCGGGAACGTCGGACGAGGAGTTCGTGGGGGCGGCGGACTGGGTGGCGCGCTGCCAGGACGGCCGGTTCTGACCGGTCCGCCGCCGGTCCTACCTGCCGATTGTCGTTATCCACAGAAGTTATCCACAGGTCCGCTTCTCGACCTGGGGACAAGTCGACACGCAGTCGGCCTTCCGTCGACAAATCGCCCTACAAGCCCTGATCGAGTTTCATGGGGTCGCACCTCACCCTTCGTCCACCTTTTTGAAGGGATCAATCCTTTAGGGGGAGGTCTTTCCACTCGAAAGTGGCGGCGGAGCGAGTTTGTGCGGCGAATCCCCGCCGTCGGCCGAGCCTTTCGGAGTGATCAATTCCGGCATCCACAGATCTTCCCCACAGCCTGTGGATAACTTTTCGTGCGGTGTGGACACCTGTGGACAGCGCGGCTCCAAGTCCCGTGCGGCACAAGGGTTTCCGGTCAACCCTGAGCCGTGCGACCGACCCTTTCAAGCGGTGGCGCTCCTTTTTATTGACCTTGAGGAACACAAGGAACAATTCATCAGCAAAGGGACACGGAACGCGTCACCGCAATAGTGAGTCGTGAGCCGTCACCCCGCACCGGTAGCCTTGACCGCGTGATTGACCTTCGCCTGCTCCGTGAGGACCCCGACCGTGTGCGCGCTTCGCAGCGCGCCCGTGGAGAGGACGTCGCGCTCGTCGACGCCCTCCTGTCTGCCGACGAACGGCGCAGGTCGTCCGGCGTCCGCTTCGACGAGCTGCGCGCCGAGCAGAAGTCGCTCGGCAAGCTCATCGGCAGGGCCACCGGCGACGAGAAGGCCGAGCTGCTCAAGAGGGCCGAGCAGCTCAAGGCCGACGTCAAGGCCGCCGACGCCGAGCGCGACGCCGCCGACACCGAGACCCAGGAGCTCCTGCTCAAGCTGAGCAACCTCGTCCACCCCGACGTGCCCGTCGGCGGCGAGGAGGACTTCGTCACCCTGGAGACGCACGGCGCCGTCCGCGACTTCGCCGCGGAGGGCTTCGAGCCCAAGGACCACCTGGAGCTCGGCCAGCTCCTCGGCGCGATCGACGTCGAGCGCGGCGCCAAGGTCTCCGGCAGCCGCTTCTACTTCCTCACCGGTGTCGGCGCGCTGCTCGAGCTGGCCCTGGTGAACGCCGCGATGGCGCAGGCCACGGCGGCAGGCTTCACACCGATGCTGACCCCGGCGCTGGTGCGCCCCCAGTCGATGGCGGGCACCGGCTTCCTCGGCCAGGCCGCGCAGGACGTCTACCACCTGGACAAGGACGACCTGTACCTGGTCGGCACGTCCGAGGTGGCCCTGGCCGCCTACCACATGGACGAGATCCTGGAGGCCGACAAGCTGCCGCTGCGCTACGCGGGCTTCTCGCCCTGCTTCCGCCGCGAGGCCGGCTCGCACGGCAAGGACACCCGGGGCATCTTCCGCGTCCACCAGTTCGACAAGGTGGAGATGTTCTCCTACGTCGCCCCGGAGGACTCCCAGGAGGAGCACCGGCGGCTGCTGGAGTGGGAGAAGCAGTGGCTGACCTCGCTCGAGCTGCCGTTCCGCGTCATCGACGTCGCCTCGGGCGACCTGGGCTCCTCGGCCGCCCGCAAGTACGACTGCGAGGCGTGGATCCCGACCCAGGGCAAGTACCGCGAGCTGACCTCGACCTCGGACTGCACCGAGTTCCAGTCGCGCCGCCTGCAGATCCGCGTGCGTGAGGACAAGAAGGTGCGCCCGCTGGCCACGCTGAACGGCACGCTGTGCGCCGTACCGCGCACCATCGTGGCGATCCTGGAGAACCACCAGCAGCCCGACGGCTCGGTCCGCGTCCCCGAGGTGCTGCGTCCCTACCTGGGCGGCCGGGAGATCCTGGAACCGGTCGCCAGGTGAGCGGCGCGTCGTCCCCCTTCCCGTACCGGCTCGTCGCCACCGATCTCGACGGCACGCTGCTGCGTGACGACCACTCGGTGTCCGGACGTACCCGTGAGGCGCTCGCCGCGGCCACCGCGGCGGGTGCCGCGCACATCGTCGTCACCGGCCGCGCGGTGCCCTGGACCCGCCCGATACTCGAGGACCTCGGCTACCAGGGCCTCGCGGTCTGCGGCCAGGGCGCCCAGGTGTACGACGCCGGCGCCGGCCGGCTGCTGACCTCCGTGACGCTGGACCGGCAGCTCGCCGGGGTGGCGCTGGCCAAGATCGAGGCGGAGGTCGGCCCGCTGCACCTGGCGGCGAGCCGGGACGGCCTGGACGGCGAGGTGCTGGTCGGACCGGGTTACGACGTCGTCGGCAAGCTGCCGGCGACGCCGTTCACGGACGCCTCCGACCTGTGGGCCGCCCCGCTGAACAAGCTGTACATCCAGCATCCGGAGCTGACCTCCGACGAGCTGGCCGCGGCCGCCGAGCGCACCGCGGGCGGTTTCGTCACCGTCGTCATGGCGGGCGAGGGCATCGTGGAGCTGCTGCCGCTCGGGCTGTCCAAGGCGACCGGGCTGTCGCTCGCCGCCCGCCGGCTCGGCGTGAAGGCGGCGGAGACGATCGCCTTCGGCGACATGCCCAACGACATCCCGCTGTTCGCCTGGTCCGGCCACGGCGTCGCCATGGCCAACGCCCACCGCGAGCTGCGGGCGGTCGCCGACGAGGTGACGGCGTCCAACGAGGACGACGGCATCGCGGTGGTGCTGGAGCGTCTGCTGGGCTGACGTCCGGCGTCCCGCGAGGGACACGGACGGCGTTCGGCGGAGGATGCACGGATCGAACGTGCGCGGGCTCTCACCCGACCACGGCTTAGCAAGCCGGTGCCTTACCACTCGGCCAATCCTCCGGGTGGGCGGCCCACGCGCGGTGTGCGCGCGCTCGAAGCGGCCGCCCCGGGCGGTCCTCGGGGGGACTCGACGGAGCAGTAGGGATTACTCCGGAGTCCGCCTCGGGCCGCCCCGACGGGAGCGGAACGTACTGCCGTGCATGGGCATGGTCCCGCTCCTCCCCGGCTCACGGTCGCCGGGAGGTTCCCGGCGATGCGGACACCTCACTGTGCCCGGCCGGACCCGCCCGGCGCCACCGAATAAATCACCGCAGGACATGACGAAGGGCGGTGCCGCCGACACCGGCGGCACCGCCCTCACGCACCTCGGGGTGCCCCTCACTCCTCGCCGGCGAGCGTCAGCGTGCGCAGCTTCTGGCCGGCGTACCAGGTGGCCAGCACCGTCACGGCGGCCAGCGCGACCGTCGCCGTGGTCAGGCCCACGTCCGAGGTGATCAGCTCGCCGCCGGCCACCTTCTCCGCCACGGCGAGGGACCACTGCTGGACGCTCAGCGTGCGCGCGCCCGGCACCAGGGAGCCGAACAGCGCCTCCCAGATCAGCGCGTACACCAGGCCGAAGACCACCGCGTGCCGCGAGACCGTGCCGAGCAGCAGGAACAGCGCCGCGTAGGCGATGGAGGCGACCAGGGCCGCCACCGTGTAGGCGACCGCGACCTGCTGGCCGTTTCCGTTGAGGATGAAGCCGGCGATCAGCGTCGGCACCGCGGAGAACACCATGGTGACGGCGACGGCGACGATCAGCTTCGTGTAGATGATCGTGGGCCGCTTGATCGGCTTCGACAGCAGGTACACCACCGAGCCGTCGTCGATCTCCGGGCCGATCGCGCCGGTGCCCGCGATGACCCCGATGATCGGCACCATCGTGGCGAGCGCGAGCCCGCCGAGGACGTCGGCGGCGGTCTGGTCGTCGGCGCCGGCGAGGGCGCGCACCGCCAGGGAGATCACGACGAGCAGCAGGGGCAGGGCGCCCAGGATGAGGGCCCGGCGACGGCCGAGCAGGGCCCGGTAGGTGAGCCGGGCGACTGTGGGGTCGTACATCAGGGCCTCCTACGCCGCGACCAGGTACGAGAACACGGACTCGAGGGACTCGTCGGACGGCGAGACCGTGAGCAGGCGGATGCCGTGCTCCCTCGCGACCTTCGGCAGCAGCGCGGTGAAGCGGCCGAAGTCGACGGCCTGGACGCGCAGGGCGCCCTCGGTGACGTCGACCTCGATGCCGGAGGTGGACGGGTCGGCGATCAGCGCGGCCGCGAGGGCGCGGTCGTCGCTGGAACGCACCAGGTAGCGGTGCGGGCGGTCCGTCATGAGACGGCGGATCCGGCGGAAGTCGCCGCTGGCCGCGTGCCGTCCTGCGACGACGACCTCGATGTGCCAGGCGAGCTGCTCGACCTCCTCCAGGATGTGCGAGGAGAACAGCACCGTGCGGCCCTCGTCGCCCATGCGCCGCAGCAGGTCCATCAGCTGCATGCGCTGGCGCGGGTCCATGCCGTTGAACGGCTCGTCGAGCAGCAGCAGCGACGGGTCGTGGACCAGCGCGGACGCCATCTTCACGCGCTGCCGCATGCCCTTGGAGTAGGTGGCGATCTTCCGGTCCTGCGCGTACTCCATCTCCACCGTGGCGAGCGCCTTCTGGGCGGCCTTGGCGCCCAGTCCGTGCAGCTCGGCGTTGGCGAGGACGAACTCACGGCCGGTGAGGAAGTCGTACATCGCCTCGCGCTCGGGGACGATGCCGATGTGCCGGTAGATCTTCTCGTTGCGCCACACCTGCTCGCCGTCGAGGGTGACGGCGCCGGTGGAGGGGGCGAGGAAGCCGCCCATCATGTTGATCAGGGTGGACTTGCCGGCGCCGTTGGGGCCGAGCAGACCGGTGACGCCGGGGCCGATGGTCATCGTGACGTCGTTGACGGCGACCACGTTGCCGAACCAGCGGGAGACGTGGTCGATGCTGAGGGTTGTCACAGGCCCACCTTCTTGTAACGGCGCATCAGGAGAGCGTGGGAGGCGACGATCAGGCCCAAGGTGACCAGGACGAAGAGGATGCCCTCGGTCCGGTCGGGGCCGACCCCGCCGGGGAAGGCGGAGCTCGCGCCCAGGTAGGCGGACTGCACCCCGTCGATGAGGGTGATCGGCGAGAACAGGCCGATCAGGATGCCGGCGTCGCCGCTGCCCTGGACGTCGGCGATGGCCTGGAGGGTGGAGACGGCGCCGTAGGAGATGGTCAGCACGGCGATCACGGCGGCGATGCCGAAGCCGCGGCGCGGTGTGACCGACGCGATGACCAGGCCGATGCCGGCGAAGAGCAGTGAGAGCAGGGCCACGGACACCAGTCCCTGTGCGAATCCCTTGGTCTGGTCGGTGAAGTCGAGCTTGGCCAGCAGCGCCCCGACGTACAGCACCAGCAGGGGCGCCGCGGTGAGGATGAACAGGGCGGAGGCCAGCGCGGCGTACTTGGCGCGGACGTAGTCGCCGGTCTCGATCGGCCGCGAGAAGTACAGCGGCACGGTCTTGAAGCGCAGGTCGCGGGAGACCGACTGGGGCGCCTGCGAGGCGACGTACAGGCTGATGACGGCCTGCATGACGATCGCGTAGCGGGTGTAGTCGAGCGGCAGTTCCTTCGCCTTGGTGGCGACGGCGACGGCCACCATGATGGCGGCGGGCACGCACATCACGACGAACAGCAGCATCGGCAGCACCTTGGACTTCGCCGAGCGGCCGAGGCCGTAGGCGCCGCGCAGGGACTGCGAGTACAGCGACATCCTGGCGTACGAGCGGCCCAGACGGGGGCCGTCGTAGGAGCGGTAGCCGATGTTGTGGATACGGGTGTCACCCGACGGGGTGGCTGGTGCCTGCGGGGACTGCTCAGCCGCCATGGCCGACCGCCTCCTTCCGCTGTGCGTCGTCCGTGTCGTTCGTGAAGACCTCGGCGATCTGGTGCCGCCGCTGTTCCATGCGCACCAGGCCGAGTCCGAGGTCGGTGATCACGTCGCGGACCAGGTCGTAGGTGTCCTCGCCCTGCGCGGTGAGCAGCAGGATGTGCCCGGCGCCCGGCAGTCCGCTGCCGTCCTGGACGGTCACCCCGCGCGCGTGGAGCGCCTCGCGCACCGCGCGGGTGCCGTCGGGGTGCTCGTCGGTGTCGGTGACCTCGATCGCGAGGGTCGTGGTGGTCTGCGTGAAGTCCCGGGTGGAGGACGAGCGCAGCAGCTTGCCGCCGTCCACGACGACGACGTGGTCGCAGGTGCGCTCCAGCTCGCCCAGCAGGTGGGAGGTGACCAGGACCGAGATGCCGAAGTCGGTGTGGATGCGGCGGATCAGGCCGAGCATCTCGTCGCGGCCGACCGGGTCGAGGCCGTTGGTGGGCTCGTCCAGGAAGACCAGCTGCGGGTCGTGCACCAGGGCCTGTGCCAGCTTCACCCGCTGCTTCATGCCGGTCGAGTAGCCGCCGATGGGCCGGTAGCGCTCCTCGTACAGGCCGACGTGGCGCAGGGTGTCCGCGGTGCGCTCCCGGGCGGCGGTGGCCGGCAGACCGGACATGCGCGCCATGTGGACGACGAACTCGGTGGCCGAGACGTCCGGGGGCAGGCAGTCGTGCTCGGGCATGTAGCCCACCCGTTCCCGGATGGCGGCGCCCTCGGTGGCGACGTCGAGTCCGAGCACTTCGGCGCGGCCCTCCGTGGCGGGGGACAGACCCAGCAGGATCTTGATCAACGTGGACTTGCCGGCCCCGTTGGCTCCGACGAGCCCGGTCACACCGGGCCCGACGTCCACGGAGAGCCGGTCAAGCGCGGTCACCCGGGGGAACCGCTTGCTCAGGCTTTCGGTCGCGATCACAGTCACATCCATGAAGGTAGTGACCCGTACCACTGCGGTCGTCAGACCGCGGGGCCGTCTTGGGGTCCGTCTGGAGTCGTACGCGCCCGTAGGGGTCACCCTGCCTGAGAGTTATGCACAGCTCGGGGCGCACTGTTGACGGCTTGTCTCACAGCTGCGAGATTCGCCGCTGTGACAGGACTCGAGGGTGCGCGGCAGCGGTGGGTGCGGACGGGCGGGGTCGAGCTGTGCGTGGCCGAGCTGGGGGACCCGGAGCGGCCGGCGGTCGTCCTGGTGCACGGCTACCCGGACAGCAAGGAGGTGTGGTCGCGGGTCGCTCCGCGCCTCGCCGAGCGGTTCCACGTGGTGGCCTACGACGTCCGTGGGCACGGCGGGTCCACGGCGCCCCGTCCGCTGCGCGGCGGGTTCACGCTGGAGAAGCTGACGGACGACTTCCTGGCCGTGGCGGAGGCGGTCAGCCCGGACCGGCCGGTGCACCTGGTGGGGCACGACTGGGGCTCGGTGCAGGGGTGGGAGTTCGTCACGGCGCCGCGTGCGCGGGAGCGGATCCTGTCCTTCACCTCGGTCTCCGGCCCCTCGCTGGACCACTTCGGGCACTGGATCAAGAACCGGGTGTCCCGCCCGACCCCACGCCGGGCGGGGCATCTGCTGGGCCAGGTCGTCCGGTCCTGGTACGTGTACGCGCTGCACACGCCCGTGCTGCCCGAGCTGGCCTGGCGCGGGCCGCTCGGGCGGCGCTGGCCGCGGATGCTGGAGCGCATGGAGCGGGTGCCCGGCGACGGCTACCCGACGGTGTCCCTGCCGTCGGACGCCGCGCACGGCGCCTGGCTCTACCGGGACAACGTGCGGTCCAGGCTGCGCGACCCGCGTCCCGACGCCTACGCGCACGCGCCCGTGCAGCTCGTCACGCCGCTGGGGGACCGGTTCCTCTCGCCGCGGCTCCACGACGGCCTGGAGCAATGGGCGCCCCGGCTGACCCGGCGCACGCTGTCCTCGGGCCACTGGGTGCCGCGCAGCCGGCCCGACCAGCTGGCCACCTGGATCGCCGACTTCGTGACGTCCGTGGAGGACGGACGGTCCGAGGGGCGGGTCCGAGGCCGGTACGCCGACCGGTTCGGCGGGCAGCTGGTGCTGGTGACCGGCGCGGGCAGCGGCATCGGACGGGCCACCGCGCTGGCGTTCGCCGAGGCGGGCGCGCGGGTGGTGGCGGTCGACCGGGACGCCGGCGCGGCGCTCCGCACCGCCGGGGACGCCCGGGCGCGGGGCGCGGCGGACGCCTGGGCGGAGACGGCGGACGTGGCCGACGAGCGGGCCGTGGAGAAGCTCGCCGAACGGGTCACCGCAGCGCACGGGGTGGTGGACGTGCTGGTGAACAACGCGGGCGTCGGCCTCGGCGGCGCCTTCCTCGACACCACGACGGAGGACTGGAAGCGGGTCCTCGACGTCAATCTGTGGGGCGTCGTCCACGGCTGTCTGCACTTCGGGCGGCGGATGGCGGAGCGCGGGCAGGGCGGCCACATCGTCAACGTGGCGTCCGCGGCCGCGTTCCAGCCGTCGCGGGCGCTGCCCGCCTACGGGGCGTCCAAGGCGGCGGTGCTGATGCTCAGCGAGTCCCTGCGGGCCGAGCTGGCGGGGCGGGGGATCGGCGTGACAGCGGTGTGCCCGGGCTTCGTCAACACGGGCATCACGGCCACCGCGCGATTCGCCGGCACGGACGCGGCGGAGGAGCGGCGCAGGCGGCGGAAGGCGGCGCGGCTGTACGGGCTGCGCAACTACCCGCCGGAGAAGGTCGCCGCCGCGGTGCTGCGGGCGGTGGTGCGCGACGCGGCGGTCGTGCCGGTCACGCCGGAGGCGCGGGCCGCGTACGTGCTGGCGCGATGGCTGCCGGGCGTGACACGGAGGGTGGCGCGGGTGAGGCCGCCGGTGTGAGCGGGTTGTCCACAGAATCCCTCGTTCCGCTGTGGATAACCTCACTTATCTGTGGATCAAACCTTCGGATGTAAATCGATCGCGTGATGCGCGTCTCTCCCGGCAGTCTGAACAGATGGACGAAAGACGTACCGTGCGGGTGTCGAAGTACCTCGCGAAGCACCTGCGCCACCGGCCCGAGCGGATCGGGCTGACCCCGGACGCGGCCGGCTGGGTCGAGATCGACGCGCTGATCGCCGCGGCGGCGGACCACGGCTTCCCGTTCACCCGGGAGGAGCTGGACCATGTCGTCGCCGCCAACGACAAGCGGCGCTTCGCCGTGGAAGGTACCCGGATCCGCGCCAGCCAGGGGCACACCATTCCCGTGGACCTCCAGCTCCCGACCGCCGTGCCCCCGGCCTGGCTGTACCACGGCACCGTCGCCCGGAACCTGGAGGCGATCCGGGCCGAGGGCCTGCGACCCATGAACCGGCATGCCGTGCATCTCTCCGCCGACCGCGAGACCGCCACCCGTGTCGGCGCCCGCCGGGGACGGCCGGTGGTGCTGTCGGTCGACGCGGGCGCCATGCACCGCGACGGCCATGTCTTCCACGTCAGCGCCAACGGCGTCTGGCTGACCGAGGCCGTTCCCAGCCGGTATCTGCGCTTCGGCGAGGGCCGGTAGGCCATGATCGACGGCATGGAGCATCTGCCCACCACCGAGGCCGCCGTCACCGCCCTCCGTGAGCTCGCCGACCGGTACGGACGCGAGATCGAGGTCACCCACGACATCGGCGCCGACCAGACCTCGCGCCGCACCGCGGCCGGCGTCGGCGTGACCACCGACCCCGACGGCTCCCTGCCGCACGAGGCCCATGCCGAGTTCGGCGGCCTGCCCCGGGTCCGGGTGCGCCTGTTCCCGGAGGACGACGCGCTGATCGACGTCGAGGGCGTCGAGTGCCCCGATGTCCCCCGCGACGATGTGCCCGCCTTCCTGCGCTCGCTGTTCGACGGGCTGGCGTATGTGAAGGCGCGACGGTTCCCGCCGGGCTACTTCCTCGTCGTGCCGCTGCCGGGGGACCGCACGTACAAGGAGTTCATCCCGATGGTCGTGCTCACGCCCTGGCTGAGCGCCCGGGCGCGGTGACAGGGGAGCCGTAGGGACAGGGACGGCCCCGCGGGCGCGTGCGCAGGGTGTGTTTCACGTGAAACCGGACGCGCCGCTTAGGCTCGGGGACATGAGCCTGCGCCTGAGCACCGTGATCCTCCCGTACCGCCGCTGGCACGAAGGCAGCCGTTCCGCCTGGGTGCGGGCCGAGGAGCTGGGCTTCCACGCGGGCTACACCTACGACCATCTGTCCTGGCGGAGCTTCCGCGACGGCCCGTGGTTCGGGGCCGTCCCCACCCTGACCGCCGCCGCGGGCGTGACCGAGCGGATGCGTCTGGGCACGCTGGTGACCTCGCCGAACTTCCGGCACCCGGTCACCCTGGCCAAGGAGCTCATCTCCCTCGACGACCTCTCCCATGGGCGCGTCACTCTCGGCATCGGCGCGGGCGGCACCGGCTTCGACGCCACCGCCCTCGGTCAGGAGCCGTGGACCCCGCGCGAACGCGCCGACCGCTTCGCCGAGTTCGTGTCCCTGCTGGACCGGCTGCTCACCGAGGACGCCGTGTCGTACGAGGGCGACTTCTACGCGGCGCACGAGGCACGCAACATCCCCGGCTGCGTCCAGCGGCCCCGGCTGCCCTTCGCCGTGGCGGCGACCGGCCCGCGCGGACTGCGGCTCGCGGCCCGGTACGGGCAGGCGTGGGTGACCACCGGCGACCCGAAGCTGTACGAGGACGGCACACCCGAGCAGTCGGTTCAGGCCATTCGCGGTCAGGTGGACAAGCTCGCCGACGCCTGTGCCGAGATCGGCCGGGACGTCACCGCGCTGGACAAGATCCTGCTCACCGGTTTCACCCCGGACCGGGGCCGTCCGCTGGAGTCCCTGGACGCCTTCGTCGACTTCGCGGGCCGCCACATCGAGCTGGGGTTCGACGAGATCGTGCTGCACTGGCCCATCCCGGACTCCGACTTCGCCGCGGACCAGAAGGTCTTCGAACGGATCGCGATGGAGGCCCCGGCACAGCTGCGGTGAACGAGAACGGGCGCCGCCCCTCCAAGGCGGGACGAGAAGCCGCTGGTGACGTCGGTAATCACTCAGATGTGCGGAGTCCCGCACGGCCGTGCGGGCATATGCGGGACAATGAGCGGGTGACCTCAGCGATCCGAGAGCCCGAGACCCCGGCCGCCGCCACCCCACCGCGGCTCATCGCCACCGACCTCGACGGCACCCTGCTCCGCGACGACAAGTCGGTGTCCCCACGGACCGTCGCGGCCCTGGCCGCCGCCGAGGAGGCGGGCATCGAGGTCTTCTTCGTCACCGGCCGCCCGGCCCGCTGGATGGACGTGGTCAGCGACCATGTGCACGGCCACGGCCTCGCCATCTGCGGCAACGGCGCCGCCGTCGTCGACCTGCACGGCGGTCCGGGCGCGCACCGCTTCGTCACGGTCCGCGAGCTGCCCCGGAACAACGCCCTGGACGCGGTGGGCGTGCTGCGCGACGCCGCCCCGGGCACGGTGTACGCCGTGGAGCAGACCTACGGCTTCTACCAGGAGCCCACGTACCCCAAGCTGCACATGGAGGTCCCGGACGCCCTGGCGCCCGCCGAGGACCTGCTCGCCGCGGACTCCCCCGCCACCGCCGAACCGGTGCTCAAGATCCTGGCGTACCACCCCGAGATGGAGCCGGACGCGTTCCTCACCCTGGCCCGGCTCGCCATCGGCGGCGGCGCCACCGTGACCCGCTCCAGCCCGAGCGCCCTGCTGGAGATCAGCGGGCCCGGCGTCTCCAAGGCGAGCACCCTCGCGCTGTGCTGCGCCGAGCGAGGCATCTCGCACGAGGAGGTCGTCGCCTTCGGCGACATGCCGAACGACGTCGAGATGCTGACCTGGGCCGGCCGCTCCTACGCGATGGGCAACGCCCACCCGGACGTGCTCGCCGCCGCCTCGGGCCGCACGGTCGCCAACAACGACGACGGCGTGGCCGTGGTGATCGAGCAGCTGCTGAACGGGCGCATATAAGTTCTTCCGCGGCTCGCAGGGCCGGTCAGAGGGTCACCCCGCGCCCGGCGAGCCACGGCACCGGGTCCACCGACGACCCCGTCTCCGGGGTCACCCGCACCTCGAAGTGCAGGTGCGGGCCGGTGGAGTTGCCGCTGGTGCCGGACTGGCCGATCCACTGCCCGGGGGACACCCTCTCCCCCTGGTCGACCGCGACGGCGGCCAGGTGCGCGTACTGGGTGTAGTAGCCGCCCGGATGCTCGACCACGATCTCGATGCCGAACGCGCCGCCGCAGGACACCTTCACCACCGTGCCGCTGCCCACGGACCGTACGGGCGTCCCGATCGGCACCGCGAAGTCCTGCCCGGTGTGCCGGTTCACCCAGCGCGCGCCGCCGCTGCCGTAGGAGGCGGACAGCTCGTACGTCTCCACGGGGGCCACCCAGGGGGTGGTGTACTGCGCCGGGGGCTGGTCGAGCCGGACGGCGCCGCGGCAGGAGCCCGCCGCCACCGAGTCGTCCGCCTCGCCCTGGAGCTTCCAGCGCGCCGTCTCGAGCTTCTCCTCGATGTCCTGCTTCAGCGCGGCGAGGTCCTCGTTCCGCTTCTCCAGCTTCTCCCAGGCCGCCGCGGCCCTCGCCTCGTCCCGGGCGAGTCGCGCCTCGGCCCGCTCGCTGCGGCCGAGCGCCTGGTCCAGCGTCACCTCGGCGTGCTGCACCACGCGCTGACCGCGCATCAGCTGCTCGGGGTCGTCGGCGAGGAGCATGTGCGCGGTGAGCGGCAGCCCGCCGCCGTCCCGGTACTGGGAGCTGGCGATCCGCCCCAGGTCCTCGCGGAGTCCGGCGGCCTCCTGCCGCTCGCGGTCGAGCCGCTCCTCCAGCCGCTGCGCCAGATCCCGCTGCTTCTCCGCCTCCTCGCGCCCGGCCTCGTACCGCTCGGTGGCCTTCGCCGCCTCCTCGTACAGCCGCGCCACCTCGGCGCTGACGGAGGCGGAGCCGTGACCGGGGGCGTGGGATCCGTCGCCGTCGGCGGGCCGGGCGGCGAGCACGGCGAGCGCGCAGAACAGCACGGCGACGAGCAGCGGACGGCGGGTGAGACGCATGCCTGCGATCCTGTCCCCGCCCCGGGGCGGGAGGCGCGTTCACGTCGTACACATGGGGGAGGACACGCCCCCGTACGGATGCTTCGACGGCCGTCCGGAAGCCCCGGTGACACTGACGGAGCGTCAACATCTCCGGAGGATCTCCATGAACGTTCTGACCGAGCTGCTCGCCGGTGTCGCTCACCTCGTGGGCCGGCTCGTCCGACGTGCCGGAGGGGGCCGTCTCGACGCTGTGTCGAGGCGGCCCCCTCGTGCGTGCGCGGGCGCCGGCTAGGACACCGCCACCAGTGTTCCGGCCTCCTCCTCCCGCAGCGCCATGTCCCGCAACGGTCCCTCGACGGATCGGAGTTCCCCGAACGGTCCGCGCTGCACCACCCGTCCCGCGTCCAGCACGATCACCTCGTCCACCGCCTCCAGGCCGGCCAGCCGGTGGGTGACGAGGACGGTGGCGCGGCCCTCGGTGGCGGCCAGCAGATCGGCCGTGAGCGCGTCCGCGGTCGGCAGGTCGAGGTGCTCGGCGGGCTCGTCCAGCACCAGCACGGGAAAGTCCGCCAGCAGGGCCCGCGCCAGGGCGAGCCGCTGCCGCTGGCCACCGGAGAGCCGTGCACCGTGCTCACCGACGAGCGTGTCCAGGCCGTCCGGCAGTCCGTCCGCCCACTCCAGCAGCCGGGCCCGGCGGAGCGCGTCGCGCAGGTCGGCCTCGGTCGCGTCCTTCCGCGCCAGCAGCAGGTTCTCCCGGACGGAGCTGTTGAACAGGTGCGCGTCCTGCGCGCACAGCCCGACCATGCGCCGTACGTCGTCCCCGTCCAGGGCGCGGGCGTCCACACCCGCGAGCGTGTAGGAGCCGGCGCCGGGGTCCAGGAACCGCAGCAGCACCTGGGCGAGCGTCGTCTTGCCGGAGCCGGAGGGCCCGACCACCGCGACGCGGCGGCCTCGCTCCAGCGTCAGGTCCAGCCCGGCGAGCGCGTCCCGGTCCTGTCCGGGGTGGCGGGCGCCGAGTCCCCTGAGGGTGAGCGGGAACGGCGAGAGGGGCGCCTGCCGGGGCGTCTCCGGCTCACGCACGGGCGGCTGGGCGTCCAGCACCTCGTACACGCGCTCCGCGCTGCGGCGCACGCGCTGCCGGTAGCGCACGGCGAGGGGCATGCCGAGGACCGCCTCGAACGCGGCCAGCGGCGTGAGGACCACCACGGCCAGGGCCACGCCGTCGAGCCGGCCGGAGGTCACGCCCTGCACGCCGACAAGGGCGGCGGCGGCCACGGTCAGCCCGGAGATCAGCGCGGTGAGCCCGTCACCGAGACCAGTGACCGCGGCGGAGCGCGAGGCGATGCGGGTCAGGACGCCGTCCGCCCGCCGCGTCCCCTCGGACCGCGCGGGCAGCGCCCCGGCGACGGTCAGCTCGGCGGTGCCGGTGAGCAGATCGGTCACCCGGGTGGCGAGGTCGCCGCGGGCCGGGGCCAGTCGTCGCTCGGTGCGCCGCGCCACGGCGGCGGTGAGCAGCGGGACACCCGCGCCCGCCGCCAGGAGTCCGGCCGCGAGCACGGCACCGGCCTGGGGCAGCAGCCACGCGGTGAAGCCGACGGACAGGGCGGACACGGCGACGGCGGCGCCTGCCGGCAGCAGCCAGCGCAGCCAGTAGTCCTGGAGCGCGTCCACGTCGGAGACCAGCCGGGTCAGCAGGTCGCCCCGGCGGGTGCCGCGCAGTCCGGCGGGCGCGAGGCGTTCCAGCCGCCGGTAGACCGCGACCCGGGTGTCCGCCAGCATGCGCAGCACGGCGTCGTGGGACACCAGCCGCTCGGCGTAGCGGAACACCGCCCGGCCGATGCCGAAGGCGCGCGTCGCGGTGACGGCCATCATCAGGTACAGCACGGGCGGCTGCTGCGAGGCCCGGGAGATGAGCCAGCCGGACGTGGCCATGAGACCGACGGCGCTGCCCAGGGCGAGCGTGCCGAGGAGCAGCGCGAGGGTGATCCTCCCCCGCCGGGCGCCAGAGAGGGCACGGACCCGGGCGAGTATGCGGCCGGGGGCCGGTTCGGGGTACGCGTCGGGGACCGTTTCGGGCTCCGCACGCTTCTCGGGGGCGCCGCCCGACGCCGTGTCCGCGTCCGTCCGGCCGGAGCCGACCGCACTGGCCACGACCTCGTCGTGAGGCTCGGGCGCCGTCAGCCGGACCACGCGGTCGGCGACGGCGAGCAGTGCCGGGCGGTGCACCACGAGCAGAACCGTCCGGCCCTCCGCCAGGCGCCGTACGGCCGCCACGACCTCGGCCTCCGTGGCCCCGTCGAGGGCGGCCGTCGGCTCGTCGAGCAGCAGCACGGGACGGTCCGCGAGAAACGCCCGGGCCAGCGCGAGCCGCTGCCGCTGCCCGGCCGAGAGGCCCGCCCCGTCCTCGCCCAGCATGGTGCCGGCGCCGTGGGGGAGGGCGTCCACGAAGTCCAGCGCGCCCGCGTCCCGCAGCGCGCGCCGCACCGCCGCGTCGTCCGCGTCGGGGCGTGCCAGCCGGACGTTCTCCGCGATCGTCCCGGCATACAGGTGCGGCCGCTGCGGTACCCAGGCGACGCGGCGGTGCCACTCCGCGAGGTCGAGTCCGGTGAGGTCGGCCCCGCCGACGCTCACCCGGCCCGCGTCGGGGCGGACGAAGCCCAGCGCCGTGCTGAGCAGCGTGGACTTCCCGGCTCCGCTCGGCCCGACCAGGGCGACCGTCTCGCCGGGGGCGACGGTGAAGGACACGTCCGTCACGGCGTCCGTGGAACGGCCGGGGTAACGGACCGTCACGTTCTCGAAGGAGAGGGCACCCTGCGGCACCGCGCCCTTCCCCGTCGCGGGCACCGGTGTCTCGAGCACCGTGAAGATCTCCTCGGCCGCGCCGAGTCCCTCCGCGGCCGCGTGGTACTGCGTCCCGACCTGACGCAGCGGCAGATACGCCTCCGGCGCCAGGATCAGGATGAGCAGACCGGTGTACAGGTCCAGCTCGCCGTAGACCAGGCGCATGCCGATGGTCACGGCGACCAGCGCCACCGAGAGGGTGGCGAGCAGTTCCAGCGCGAACGACGAGATGAAGGCGATCCGCAGCGTCCGCATGGTCGCGCGCCGGTACTCGGTGGTGATCCTGCGGATCGACTCGGCCTGCGCCTTGGCCCGCCCGAAGACCTTCAGCGTCGGCAGCCCGGCGACGACGTCCAGAAAGTGCCCGGACAGCCGCGACAGCAGCAGCCACTGACGGTCCATCCGGTTCTGCGTGGCCCAGCCGATCAGCACCATGAAGACAAGGATGAGCGGCAGGGTGCCGACGATGATCGCCGCCGACACCCACTCCTCCGTGACGATCCGCGCCAGCACGGCGACCGGGACGACCACCGCGAGGCCCAACTGGGGGAGATACCGCGAGAAGTAGCCGTCGAGGGCGTCGACGCCCCGGGTCGCCAGGGTGACCAGCGACCCGGTGCGCTGCCCGTCCAGCCACCCCGGCCCCAGTGCCGTGGCCCGGTCCAGCAACCGCCCCCGCAGCTCCGACTTCACAGCGGCGCTCGCCCGGTGCGCGGCCAGCTCGGTCAGCCAGCCGACCAGGCTCCGGCCGGCCGCCACCGCGACGAGCAGCAGCAGCGGTGTGCGCAGCTCCCCGACGGACCGTCCGTCCTGGAAGGAGCCGACGACGATCTCGGCGATGAGCATGGCTTGGGCGACGACCAGCCCCGCGCCGACGGCCCCGAGACCGACGACCGCTGCCAGAAAGCCCCGGGTGGCACGCGCGTACCGGAGGAGGCGGGGGTCGATTGGTTTCACGTGAAACACACCCTCAGTGCACGGGATCGGCGATGTGCTGGGTGCCGATCCGCTTGCGGAAGACCCAGTAGGTCCAGCCCTGGTAGAGCAGCACCAGCGGGGTGGCGATGACCGCGAGCCAGGTCATGATCTTCAGCGTGTACGGGCTCGAGGAGGCGTTGGTGACGGTCAGGCTCCACTCGGGGTCCAGGGTGGAGGGCATGACGTTCGGGAACAGCGTCAGGAAGAGCATGGCCACCGCGGCCACGATGGTGACGCCGGACAGGGTGAACGACCATCCCTCGCGCCCCGCCTGGTTGGCCCCCAGGGCGGCGACCAGCGAGGCGACCGCCACACCGAGCGCGACCAGGCTGGCCCCGTCGCCGCTCTCGCTCTGCGTCCACACCAGGAAGACCAGCGCCAGCACGGCGGTGACCAGACCCACCTTCAGGGCCAGCTTCCGCGCCCGCTCCCGGATCTCCCCGACCGTCTTGAGGGCCGTGAACACCGTGCCGTGGAAGGTGAACAGGGTGAGCGTGACCAGACCGCCCAGCAGGGCGTACGGGTTGAGCAGGTCCCAGACGGTGCCCACGTACTCGAAGTCGGCGTCGAGCTTGACCCCGCGCACGATGTTGCCGAAGGCGACACCCCACAGGAACGCCGGGAGCAGCGAGGTCCAGAAGATCGCCGTCTCCCAGTTGCGCTGCCAGTTCTCCTCGGGCCGCTTGGCCCGGTACTCGAAGGCGACACCGCGGACGATCAGGCAGACCAGGATGGCGAGCAGCGGCAGGTAGAAGCCGGAGAAGAGGGTGGCGTACCACTCGGGGAAGGCGGCGAAGGTGGCGCCGCCGGCCGTGAGCAGCCAGACCTCGTTGCCGTCCCACACCGGCCCGATGGTGTTGATGAGCACCCGCTTCTCGGCCCGGTCACGGGCCAGCAGCCGGGTGAGGACGCCGACCCCGAAGTCGAACCCTTCGAGGAAGAAGTAGCCGGTCCACAGGACGGCGATCAGGACGAACCAGACGTCGTGCAGTTCCATGACAGTGCAGCTCCCTCGGCCTAGTACGAGAAGGCCATCGGCTTGTCGGCGTCACGGAGGTCGCCGCCGAGCTTCGTGGGCGGGTTGAGGTCGGAGTCGCTCAGCTCGGGCGGCCCCGCCTTGACGTACTTGACGAGCAGCCTGACCTCGATGACGGCCAGCACGGCGTAGAGCAGGGTGAAGACGGTCATCGAGGTGATGACCTCGGCCTGCGACACGTTCGGGGAGACCGCGTCCTCGGTCCGCATGACGCCGTAGACGACCCAGGGCTGACGGCCCATCTCGGTGAAGATCCAGCCCCAGGCGTTGGCGATCAGCGGGAAGGCCATCGTCCACACCGCGGCCAGCCAGTACAGCCGGGTCAGCCGGGAGCCGAGCGGGCGCTTCAGCAGCACCAGACGCGGCACCTCGTCCTCGCCGGTGCGGTACGCGGCCGGCAGCAGGAACTTCTTCCGGGTGAGCCACAGCCCCAGCAGACCCACCGAGAAGGAGGCCATGCCGAACCCGATCATCCAGCGGAAGCCCCAGTAGGCGACGGGCACGATGGGCTTGTAGTCGCCGGGCCCGAACTTCTCCTGCAGCGCCTCGTTCGTGTCGTTGATGCCGGGCACGTAGGACTCGAAGTCGCTGTGGGCGAGGAAGGACAGCAGGCCGGGGATCTCCAGGGCGACCTTGTTGTGCCCCTTGTCGACGTCGCCGTAGGCGAAGACGGAGAAGGGCGCCGGCTCCTCGCCGTCCCAGAGGGCCTCGGCGGCGGCCATCTTCATCGGCTGCTGCTCGTACATGACCTTGCCGAGGGTGTCGCCGCTGATCGCGGTGAACAGCCCGCCGACCGCCAGGGTGACCAGGCCGAGCCGCAGCGAGGTGCGCATCACCGGGATGTGCTTCTTGCGCATCAGGTGGAAGGCCGCGATGCCGACCATGAAGGCGCCGCCGGTGAGGAAGGCCGCCGAGAAGCTGTGGAAGACCTGGTTGAGCGTGGTGTTCTGGGTCAGCACCAGCCAGAAGTCGGTGAGCTCGGCGCGGCCCTTCTCCCCGTTGATCCGGTAGCCGACCGGGTGCTGCATCCAGGAGTTGGCGGCGAGGATGAAGTACGCCGACAGCAGCGTGCCGATCGACACCATCCAGATGCAGGCCAAGTGGATCTTCTTCGGCAGCCGGTCCCAGCCGAAGATCCACAGGCCGATGAAGGTGGACTCGAAGAAGAAGGCGATCAGCGCCTCGAAGGCGAGCGGAGCGCCGAAGACATCACCGACGAAGCGCGAGTAGTCGGACCAGTTCATGCCGAACTGGAACTCCTGCACGATGCCGGTGACGACGCCCATCGCGATGTTGATCAGGAAGAGCTTGCCCCAGAACTTCGTCGCCCTGAGGTACTTCTCCTTCTCCGTCCGCACCCAGGCGGTCTGCAGCCCGGCGACGAGGGCGGCGAGCGAGATCGTCAGGGGAACGAAGAGGAAGTGGTAGACGGTGGTGATGCCGAACTGCCATCGCGCCAGGGTCTCCGGCGCCAGAGCCAGATCCACGTCGTCGCTCCTTACTTCGCCGTGGTGCAGCAGCCGCGCGGGTCCCGCTCCGTCCCCGGCCATCTCGGGAGAAACGGGATGCGCTTGTGAACGCGTTCACATTCACAAGCAATTATGACCTACTGCTTTTCCGACCCGGAAGGGGGGGTCCCGTGTGACGTCAACCCCTTCGCCGGACTTTGGCCGACGAGGGCCGCCGACCGGTCCCGGACACAGGCGAGCGGCCGGCGGACGAACCGCCGACCGCTCCTCGTGTACGCAGGTCAGGCTTGCTGTGGCCGCAGGTCAGCCCTGGGCGTGGAACTCCTCGGCGACCTTCAGGAAGATGTCGTTCGCCTCCGTCTCGCCGACGGTGACCCGCACACCCTCGCCGGGGAACGGACGGACGACCACGCCCGCCTGCTCGCACGCCTGCGCGAACGGCACGGTGCGCTCCCCCAGCCGCAGCCACACGAAGTTGGCCTGGGTCTCGGGCACCGTCCAGCCCTGGGCACGCAGCCCGTCGACCACCCGGTTGCGCTCGCACACCAGGGAGCCGACCCGGCCGATCAGCTCGTCCTCGGCGCGCAGCGAGGCGATCGCCGCCTCCTGGGCGATCTGGCTCACGCCGAACGGCACGGCCGTCTTGCGCAGGGCCGCGGCCACCGGCTCATGGGCGATGGCGAAACCGACGCGCAGCCCGGCGAGACCGTATGCCTTCGAGAAGGTCCGCAGAACGCAGACGTTGGGCCGCTCGCGGTAGATCTCCACGCCGTCCGGCACCTCCGGGTCGCGGATGAACTCGCGGTAGGCCTCGTCCAGCACCACCAGGACGTCGCGGGGCACCCGGTCGAGGAAGCGTTCGAGCTCGGCCCGGCGTACCACGGTGCCGGTCGGGTTGTTGGGATTGCAGACGAAGATCAGCCGGGTCCGGTCGGTGATCGCGTCGGCCATCGCGTCCAGGTCGTGCACATCGCCCTCGGTCAGCGGGACCTGCACGGACGTGGCGCCGCTGATCTGCGTGATGATCGGGTACGCCTCGAAGGAGCGCCAGGCGTAGATCACCTCGTCGCCGGGGCCGGAGGTGGCCTGCAGCAGCTGCTGGGCCACACCGACCGATCCGGTGCCCGTGGCGACGTGGGACGCCGGCACTCCGAACCGCTCGGCCAGCTCGGCCGTGAGGGCGGAGCAGGCCATGTCCGGGTAGCGGTTGAAGGAGGAGGCGGCGGCCGTCACCGTCTCCATCACGCCCGGCAGCGGCGGGTAGGGGTTCTCGTTGGAGGACAGCTTGTACGCCACCGGTCCGTCGGCCGCCGCGGGCTTGCCCGGCTTGTAGGTGGGGATCCCCTCCAGCTCGGCGCGCAGCTTGGGGCTCGTCTCGCTCACCGCAGTCCTCCTCGCGAAGACCGGCGGCTCATGACCGCCGCCGACATCCAATACTGCTCACCTTATGAGGATTCGGCGTCGCTGCGTATAGGGGCGACGACGGGGCCTTCCTCCTCATGCGTCACAGGGACAACACAGGCAACATCACCCGTACGGGTGCGAAGGGCGTGCGTGCCAGGGGCGCGCCGCACATATATCTATGCGCCGGTGGTTCGCGCCGTGGCGCGCGTCACCCGTGCAGGTGAGTTGAGACCTCTTCGCAACATCGCACCCTCGCCAGGCACGCATGCACCGACACGTCAGGGACTGGTATTGGAACGTTCAACACCCATGGTTTCCATGGCAATTGATCCTGGATGATCATGCAGAAACGTGCCTGTCAATGCGTGCATATGCGTCCGCCCTACCCCACCGCATGAGCCCTACTATCGGCTCGCCATGACAGCAGCAGGGAAGCACCAGGTGAGCCGCGCGGAAACCTCACGCCGAGGCAGCCGGCCGGGTCGAGCGGGCATCAGGGACGTGGCCGCCGCCGCCGGAGTCTCCATCACGACCGTCTCCGACGCCCTCAACGGCAAGGGCCGGCTCCCGGACGCCACCCGGCGCCACGTCCGCGAGGTGGCCGACAGACTGGGGTACCGCCCCTCGGCCGCCGCCCGAACGCTCCGCACCGGGAAGTCCGGACTCATCGGCCTGACCGTGACGACGTACGGGGATGAACCTTTCACCTTCACCGAGTTCGCGTACTTCGCCGAGATGGCGCGGGCCGCCACCTCCGCCGCGCTCGCCCGCGGCTACGCCCTCGTCATCCTGCCCGCGACCTCCCGTCACGACGTGTGGTCCAACGTGGCCCTGGACGGCACGGTGGTCATCGACCCCTCCGACCAGGACCCGGTGGTCAGCGAGCTGGTCCGCCAGGGCTTACCCGTGGTCTCCGACGGCCGCCCGGCCGGCTCCCTGCCGGTCACGGCCTGGGTCGACAACGACCACGAGGCCGCCGTGCTCGGCATCCTCGACCACCTCGCCGACGCCGGCGCCCGCCGCATCGGCCTGCTGACCGGCACCACCACCGACACGTACACCCACCTGTCGACCACCGCGTACCTGCGCTGGTGCGAGCGGGTGGGCCAGGACCCGGTGTACGAGGCGTACCCGGCGCACGACCCGTGCGCGGGCGCCGTCGCCGCCGACCGGCTGCTCGCCCGCCCGGACCGCCCCGACGCGGTCTACGGCCTCTTCGACCCCAACGGCACCGACCTGCTCGCCGCGGCCCGCCGTTACGGGCTCCGCGTACCGGAAGACCTGCTTCTCGTCTGCTGCAGCGAGTCCACGGTCTACGCCAACACCGAGCCGCCCGTCACCACGCTCTCCCTGAAACCCCGCCGCATCGGCACGGCGGTGGTGCAGCTGCTGATCGACGCCATCGAGGGGGTCGCCTCGGACCAGCCGGTCGAGCAGGTGATACCCACCGAGCTGATCGTGCGCACGTCCTCGCAGCGCCGGCCGCCCCGCACGACGGTCAGCCCGCCGAGGTCGCCGCAGGGGACATGAGAACCCAGGGGCACGAAAGGCCGGAGGCCCGGAACCGGAATCCGGGCCACCGGCCGGGTGCCGGGCAGAGCCCGACCGGGCGTTCGCGGAGCGTTCGGGCGATGGCCGCGCATCGGTGTCGAACACCATTCGACGGGCCGGATACCACCGCAAACAGGGCGAAAGCCCCGGTGAACCGGAGTCCTGTTCTGATTCACCACCCCTGGGTCATCACACGGCGCGATCCGCATTCCTATGATGGGCCCACGACACCGCGGGCCGCTGCGACCAGGCAGTCCGACGCGGTGCAGATGCGGCGCGATGGTGGAGGGGTCGATGACTCAGGGGGCCGGTCAGGGACCCGAGGTGGAGCGGACGGCGACGTTGCGCGACTTCCGGGTACCCGCGTACGTCCACGAGACCGGTCCGTACGTCCACAGCAGCACGCACCCCGGTGACGTCGTCCCGCCGGCCGAGGAGGCGTACCCGGACGGGTACACACCGACCCAGCGGGACCTCCCCGTCATCAACCGCGGCGACACGGTCCAGGTGACCGTCGACCCCGTGGCCGCGCCCGCCCCGCAGCCCGCCACCGGCAAGGGCCCGCTGTACGTGGTCGGCGACGTCCACGGCTATCTGGACGAGCTGGTGGCCGCCCTCCAGGAGCAGGGCCTCGTCGACTCCGCGGGCAAGTGGTGCGCCGGCACCGCGCGCCTGTGGTTCCTCGGCGACTTCACCGACCGCGGCCCGGACGGCATCGGCGTCATCGACCTGGTGATGCGGCTGTCCGCCGAGGCCGCCGCGGCGGGCGGCTACTGCAAGGCCCTCATGGGCAACCACGAGCTGCTGCTGCTCGGCGCGAAGCGGTTCGGTGACACGCCCGTCAACTCCGGGGCGGGCACCGCCACCTTCCAGGCGGCCTGGCTGCTGAACGGCGGCCAGAAGACCGACATGGACCGCCTCCAGGACCACCATCTGCAGTGGATGGCCCGCCTCGACGCCGTCGAGGAGGTCGACGGACATCTGCTGCTGCACTCCGACACCACCGCCTACCTCGACTACGGCCGTTCGATCGAAGAGGTCAACGACACGGTCCGCGAGACCCTCACGCGCAACGACGCCGACGAGGTCTGGGACCTGTTCCGCAAGTTCACCAAGCGGTTCTCCTTCCGGGACGAGGGCGGCGCCGACGCGGTGCGCTCCCTGCTCCATACGTACGGCGGCACCCGGGTCGTTCACGGCCACAGCCCGATCCCGTATCTGCTGGGCGAGGTCGGCTCCGAGGACGGCGAGGACGACAGCGGCCCCGCGGTGGCCGAACCGCACGTGTACGCCGACGGACTCGCCATCGCGATGGACGGCGGCGTGACGATGGCAGGAAAACTGCTGGTACGGCAGTTGCCGCTGACCAACTGAGGGGCCCGCGGGCCATGTTGAGAGGGCCCGCGACCGCATCCCGGGAACGGCAATTTCCGCAGACCCCCTGTCACCGCGCGCCGTCACCGCTCTACCATCGGCTTATCCGTAGCAGGCTCCCCTCCGTTTCTGCCCGACGGCTCGTCAGCATGCCGAGCCCCAAGCCCTACGGAGCATCGGGGGATGCACATGAACAGCGTTCCGCAGCACCTGCTGAGCGAGGACCGCCAGGACTACGAGCGGATTCTCGATGAGGCGCTGCGCTCCGCACCACACAACCCGGAGCTGGCCGCTGTGGGACAGCGGCTCAACTCGGAGCAACTGCGCACGATGGCGCTGAACGCCACCGCGCTCATCAGCGCGGCCGCGGCGACCGAGTACCAGCACTACGTGAAGGTCCGCGAGGAGGCACGCAGGCCGCCCGCGGTCACCCCGGCCGTGCGCGACGCGGGCAGCGGCGAGCCCGGCGCCACCGGCGCGGCGGGGTTCGCCGCGTCGATGGGCGAGATGGCCGAGGCCGCCGGAGCGGGCGTGGCGGCCGTCGTCGCCGTCCTGGCGCCGGTCCTGGCCGGGACCGCCGCCGCGATATTCCTGCTCGTCGGCTTCGTCCTGCGCACGCTCGACTCCAAGAACGAGTTCGCTGGGACGATGCTGACCACCGGCTGGGTGTTCGGCGCGGTCACGGCGGTCGCCATCCTCGTCGCCGGAGCGGGCCTGCTGCTCACCGCGCTGCGCAACAAGCCCTCGGCGCTCGGCGGGACGTACCGGGAACTCGACGAGGAGGTGGCCCAGGCCAGGGACGCCTGGCGCGAGGCACTGCGGGAGCGGGGCATCGTGCCGTTCCTGCGGGAGGCGCTTCAGGACCCGGCGGGGGCCACGGCACTGCAGCACACCGCGCCGCCCGCACCGACCAGCCGCATCCCGCACCTGGGGTACGACCGGCCGGGCTTCTCCAGCCCCGAGGACGGGGCGCACCGGGCCACCCGCCCCAGCTACTCCAGCCCGGACTACTCCAGCCCGGACTTCGGAGGGCCGGAACACCAGCCGGAGTAGCAGCCACGGCAGCGCGACGGGGGCGCACGCCGGACAGCCGGCGTACGTCCCGGGGCCGGGGCATCAGAGGATGCCCGCCCCGCGCGCCGCCCTGATCCACTGCGGGAACTCGGACAGCAGCCGGTCGTACAGCTCCGCGTCCGGGACCGTGCTGATGTCGTCGACGGAGAAGAAGCCGACGTTGTCGACGCGCCTCCCGGGCAGCGTGTCGAACTGCTCCAGCACGCCGTAATTGGCGCGCCCGAGCCCCACGAACTGCCAGAACACGGGCTCCTCGACGGCCTCACGCAACTGCGCCTCGATGTCGGCGTTGCGGTAGACCCCGCCGTCGGAGAAGAACAGCACGAGTGTGGGGGCGGACGTCGGGTGCTCCCGTACGTACGCGCGCACCTCCGCGATGACCTTCTGCTCCTCGTTCTGGATGCCGACGTCACGCATGTCGACCTGGCCCGGGTCGAGACCCTTCTTGCGCTTGCGCCGGAACAGGGAGATCTCCCCCACGCGGACGTGCAGCCGCAGCCACTCGGGAAGCTCGCCGAGCCGCAGGTCAGGCAGTCGGGCGGGGTTGGTGGCGAACGTCCAGGCCTGCATCTCCCCGTCGTCGTCCAGCTGGGCGGCGACCGCCGCCATCCGCTCGACGACGTCGGCGACGACGCCCTTGGAGTACAGGAAGGACATCGACCCGGAGGCGTCCAGCACGAGGATCACGCGTGCGGTGACGTCGGCGGCCCCGTGCTTGCGCAGGCTGACCGCGACCTGCTCCTTGCGCAGGGACAGCCGCTTGCGCATGTCGACGGGCAGCCGCTCCTCGCCCTTGGTGAGACGGGTGGCGCCGGACGGGGGCGGTGCCGGGGCAGCCGGCGGAGGCGGCAGGGGCACGGCGACGACAGGCGCCTGGGCGGGGTCGTCGACGGTGATGCCGAAGTCCGTGGCGAGTCCGGCGAGGCCGGAGTCGTACCCCTGTCCGACCGCGCGGAACTTCCACGCGCCCTGCCGCCGGTACAGCTCGCCGCCGATGAAGGCGGTCTCGGACCCGGCCGCCATGTCGAAGCGGGCGAGCTCGGTGCCCGAGCCGGCGTCCAGCAGCCGCAGCACGAGCCCGGGCGCCTGCCCGAACGTCCCGCCGTCGGCCGACGCCCCGAGCACGATCCGCTGGACGGCCGGCTCCACGGAGCGCAGATCCACCTCGACGGTGTCGGTGGCGGCCCCGTCGGCGTACTGCTTGCCCAGGTGCCGCACGGCCCCGGAGGCGTGGCGCGGCTGGTTGTAGAACACGAAGTCCCCGTCGTCGCGCACCCGCCCCACCGACGTGAGCAGCAGGGCCGACGCGTCGATGTCGGGCACCCCGGGCCCCGCCGCCCAGGCGAGCTCGGCCCGCACCACGGGCGCCTCGACGGGAAGATTGGACCCCTTGCTCATCGCCCACACAGCCATGGCCCCAGTCTGCCCATCCCCGCCCGAAAGCACGAGGTGACCCACGGCGCGGTGCCGACAGCCCTCGTGGCCGCCGGCACCGTCTCCCCTCGTCAGTCCGCGATCGGCAGATACACGCGGTTGCCCGCTGCCGCGAACTCGCGGGACTTCTGGGCCATGCCCTCCTCGATCTCCGCGCGGCTGCCGCCGTGCTCACGGCGGATGTCCTGCGAGATCTTCATCGAGCAGAACTTCGGCCCGCACATGGAGCAGAAGTGGGCCGTCTTCGCCGGCTCCGCCGGGAGGGTCTCGTCGTGGAACTCACGGGCCGTGTCCGGGTCGAGGGCCAGGTTGAACTGGTCCTCCCACCGGAACTCGAAGCGCGCGTCGGACAGCGCGTCGTCCCACTCCTGGGCGCCCGGGTGCCCCTTGGCGAGGTCGGCCGCATGAGCCGCGATCTTGTAGGTGATCACGCCGGTCTTCACGTCGTCCCGGTTGGGCAGGCCCAGGTGCTCCTTGGGCGTGACGTAGCAGAGCATGGCCGTGCCCCACCAGGCGATCATCGCGGCGCCGATGCCCGAGGTGATGTGGTCGTACGCGGGGGCGACGTCCGTCGTGAGCGGGCCGAGCGTGTAGAACGGCGCCTCCTCGCAGATTTCCTGCTGGAGGTCGATGTTCTCCTTGATCTTGTGCATCGGGACGTGTCCCGGGCCCTCGATCATGGTCTGCACATGGTGCCGCTTGGCGATCCTGTTGAGTTCACCCAGCGTGCGCAGCTCCGCGAACTGGGCCTCGTCATTGGCGTCCGCGATGGACCCGGGCCGCAGACCGTCGCCGAGCGAGTACGTGACGTCGTACGCGGCGAGGATCTCGCACAGCTCCTCGAAGTGCTCGTACAGGAACGACTCCTTGTGGTGCGCCAGGCACCAGGCCGCCATGATCGATCCACCACGCGAGACGATGCCCGTCTTGCGGTTGGCGGTGAGCGGCACGTACGCGAGCCGGACGCCCGCGTGGACCGTCATGTAGTCCACGCCCTGCTCGGCCTGCTCGATGACCGTGTCCTTGTAGATCTCCCAGGTCAGTTCCTCGGCCTTGCCGTCGACCTTCTCCAGCGCCTGGTAGAGCGGCACGGTGCCGATGGGGACGGGGGAGTTGCGCAGCACCCACTCGCGGGTGGTGTGGATGTTGCGGCCGGTGGAGAGGTCCATGACCGTGTCGGCGCCCCAGCGGGTCGCCCAGGTCATCTTCTCCACCTCCTCCTCGATGGAGGACGTGACCGCCGAGTTGCCGATGTTGGCGTTGACCTTCACCAGGAACCGCTTGCCGATGATCATCGGCTCGCTCTCCGGGTGGTTGACGTTGGCGGGCAGCACCGCGCGGCCCGCCGCGATCTCCTCGCGGACCACCTCGGGGGAGACGTTCTCCCGGATCGCCACGAACTCCATCTCGGGCGTGATCTCGCCCCGGCGCGCGTACGCCAGCTGTGTGACGGCCTTCCCCTCGCGGCCCCGGCGGGGCAGGCGCGGGCGGCCCGGGAAGACAGCGTCGAGGTTGCGCAGCCCTCCGCGTGGTGAGGTGTGCTTGATCCCGTCGTCCTCGGGCCGGACGGGACGACCCGCGTACTCCTCCGTGTCGCCGCGGGCGACGATCCAGTTCTCGCGCAGCGGGGCCAGTCCCCGGCGGACGTCGGTGTCGACGAGTGGATCGGTGTACGGGCCCGATGTGTCGTACAGGGTGACCGACTGCCCGTTGGTGAGATGCACCTGGCGGACCGGCACCCGCAGGCCGGGGCGGCTGCCCTCGACGTACGCCTTGTGCCAGCCGATGGACTTCCCGGCCTCCGACATCTCCGTCGGGTTCTGCGTGGAGGCAGGCGTGCGTGCGTCCTTGTTGGTCATGAGACCTACTCCCTACGCCGGCATTACCCGGTAACAGGTTCGGCGGTCGACGCAGCGGTTTCCGTCTGCCGACGTTCCGTGTGAAACATCACCCGCTGTCGGTGATGTTTCACGTGGAACATCGCTGAGACGGAGGTCAGCGCCCTCTCAGCCCGGTGCTCCGAGCTCCCGCGTGTACAAAAGGTGCCTCCACGCTAGCGTCATTTCTGGCGCGGTGAACAGAGGGCCCCCTTTCTTCTTGCGATGATCGGTCGGTGACCTCGAACTCTCCGCCTCCGTACCCGCCGTCCGAGCCACCGCACGGTGCCGACGCCCAGCCCGGGCACGGTCCTGGGCAGCGGCACGGGCACGGTCCCGGGCAGGGACGCACGGGCGCGCACGAACACACGGGCTCGCACCGGCTCTTGAACACCCCGGGAACGACGGATGGACACGACCACGGGCGCACTCAAGGGCCCGGCCACGGGGACGCTCAGATCCACAGCCACGGGCACAGCCACAGTCACGGCCCTGCCGCCCCCGTCTCCCGCCACCTCCGCAAGGTCATCGCCGCGGTCCTCATCCCCTTCGCGGCGGCTGTCCTCGTCGGCCTGGCCGTCCTGTGGCCGGGCGGCGCCCCCGCCCACGAACGCACCGGCGTCGGCTTCGACCGCCAGACACAGCAGGCCACGGTCACCGAGGTCGTCGCGGTGGACTGCGCCTCGGCGAACCCCTCCGCCGGCGTCCCGACCGGTGACACCTCCACCGCCGAGGGCTCCTCGGCCCAGCAGCAGGCGAACGGCACCTGCAAGAAGGCGACGATCCGGGTCGACACCGGCCAGGACAAGGGCCGGACGTTCACCGAGATCGTGCAGCCGGACCAGTCCCGGCAGTTGAGCGAGGGCCAGGGTGTCGTCGTCGCCTACGAGCCCTCGGCGCCGGAGGACCTGCAGTACTCGGTCGCCGACGTGAACCGCCGCTTCCCCCTGGCGCTGCTGGCCGGTGTCTTCGCGCTCGCCGTGGTGGCCGTGGGCCGGCTGCGGGGCGTCATGGCGCTGGTCGCGCTGGCGGTCAGCTTCCTGGTGCTCAACTTCTTCATCCTGCCGGCGATCCTGCAGGGCGCCAACCCGCTGGTCGTGGCGGTGGTGGGAGCGAGCCTGATCATGCTGCTCGCCCTGTACCTCTGTCACGGGCTGTCGGCCCGCACCTCGGTGGCGGTGCTCGGCACCCTGGTCTCGCTGCTGCTGATCGGCCTCCTGGGCTCGGTGTTCATCAGCTGGTCGGCCCTCACCGGCAACACCGACGACAACACCGGCCTGATCCACGGTCTCTATCCGGACATCGACATGAGCGGCCTGCTGCTCGCGGGCGTCATCATCGGCTCGCTCGGCGTCCTGGACGACGTGACGGTCACCCAGACGTCCGCCGTGTGGGAACTGCACGAGGCCAACCCGGCGATGGGCCGCCGCGCGCTGTACCGCGCGGGCATCCGCATCGGCCGCGACCACATCGCGTCCGTGGTCAACACCCTCGTCCTCGCCTACGCGGGCGCCGCGCTGCCGCTGCTGCTGCTGTTCTCGGTCGCGCAGAGCAGCGTGGGGACGGTCGCCAACAGCGAGCTGGTCGCGGAGGAGATCGTGCGCACGCTGATCGGTTCGATCGGCCTGGTGGCCTCGGTGCCGGTCACCACGGCCCTGGCCGCGCTGGTCGTCTCGGCCGACCGCCCGCCTGCTCGGACCCCGGTGCCCGGGCAGACAGCGGCACACGACCAGGCCGTCGGTCACGCGCCGGAACCCCGGCCGGCCATGGCGCGCGGCGGGCGGGGCCGGCGACGCAAACGCTGAGCCACCCCGCCCGCGGGGGCGAGCCCGGGGGGCGGGGGACGCTGAAGCGTTACGCCACCGGCCCACCGGTCGGCTCAACGCGTCAGCCGGCGCTCTGCTCCGCGAGGATGCGGTCGAGCGCGTCGTCGAGGTGGGCGTCGAAATCGGCGAGCGCCCCTTCCTGCCCCAGCGGCACCAGCTTGTCGGTGCGGTCGAGGAAGGCCACGAGCGGGGCGGTCGACGAGCGGAACAGCGCCTGGTCGCTGCCGACCTGGAGCCGGATCAGCACCTCGCCCAGGGTGTCGGGGTCGACCGGCGCCACCCGCACATCGCCCTCGCCGCACGGCCTGCCCACTCCGTCGACCAGCAACTCCCTGCCGAACGCCCACGTCACCGGGGCGTCTCCGGGCAAATGGAAGGTCAGCCGCACCGCGTAGGGATCGCAGGTGTCATAACGCAGCTCCACCGGAATGCGGAAGGAAAGCTCTTCCGACACGAGAAAGCTCATCATGACCTCTGCCTGTACGGATTCGCGCATCGCCTACCCCGTCATTCGCCGCGGACTGGCCGGGCATGGACCCTGACACTAGAGGGAATCTTGCTGAACGTACACAGCAGATCACAAGGAGTGAGTTTTCAGATACTGATAGACAGCGCGAGCGAGCCGAGCAGGCAGCGCATTTCCGCCTGCAGCCGCTGGACCGTCGGGAGGAGGCGGTCGGCCTGGTGCACGGGCAGCGAGACGGCCACGGAGGCCGCCATGGCGCCGACTCTGAGGGGGATCGCGGCGCACACCGTGCCCAGCGCGTACTCCTGACGTTCGATCACCAGATCCGTCTCCCGCGCCCGTTCCAGGCGCCGCAGCAGGCTCGCGGCGTCGCGCACCGTGTACGGGGTGACCGGACGCACCGGGTAACGGTCGAGGTGGTCGCGCCGGGCCGCGTCGTCGAGCTGCGCGAGCAGACACTGGCCGAGGGCGTGGGCGTGGGCGGTCTCCCGGAAGTCGGCCCACTCCTCGACGGCCGGGTTGGCCGGGGTGTCGGCGACGCCGACCAGACCGATCTCGCCGTCGCGGTAGACCGCGTAGTAGACGGGGACGCCCACCGCGTCGCGCCAGCGGGCGAGGGTGTCGGTCACCGTGCTGCGACGTTTCTGCTGGGCTCCGCTCCTGCTGAGCCGCTCGGCGGCATCCCCGAGGAAGAACAGCCCGCGGTCGCGCCGCAGATAGCCCTCGTGCACCAGGGTGCGCAGCAGGTGGTAGGCCGTGGGGAGCGCCAGTCCGGTCTCCCGGGCGAGCTGTTTGGCGGGGGCGCCGTGCTCATGGGCGGCGACGGTCTCCAGCAGGCGCATGGCGCGCTGGACCGAGCCGATGAGGGTCGCGCCGGGGGGAGACGTGGGCGCCGCCGGCGAACGGGGCTGCGGGGGGACCGCGGTCCGAGGGGCGGGGGCGGTGCCAGTCGTGGCCAAGGGTCACTCCCGTAACGCGAGGGGGCAGCCCGTGCGGGGAACACGGGTGGTGGGGTCGCCGCTCGCGGGGACCGGCCCCGCGTCGAGTTCCGGACTCTAACCGGCCGTCACCGCACGCAGCAGGCCCTGCGCGGAAACTTCCCCCACCCGAGGGAACCGGCGCTTCCTGTTACCACCCCGCCGGTTCCCGCCGGCTCACCAGTCGCGCGACGAGGAACTCGCCGTGAACTTCCGCACCACGTAGATCAGTCCGCCCACCAGGGCGACGAAGACCAGCGCCTTGAAGAGCAGGCCGATGACGAAGCCGACCACGCTCGCTATCAGGCCGCCGAACACCACCAGGGCGATGACCGGCACCGTGATCCACTTCACCCACCACGGCAGTTCCGTGAAGATCTCTCGCATGGCCTCGTCCTTACCTCTCCGCCCGCTGCCTGCCGGGTCCTGTCGATGATGTCCGCTCCCGATGCTAGGGCGGCCGGGGGTCCGGCGGGGGCCTCGGATCCCTTGTCCTCCCCTGACCCGTCCCCTAGGGAACCCCGAGGCCGGGCCTCAGCTCTCCGGCGGAGAGAACACCACCAGGACCCGCAGGTCCTCGCTGATGTGGTGGAACTTGTGCGGCACCCCGGCAGGCACGTAGACGACGCTGCCGCGCGCGACCTCGGTGGTCTCCATGCCGACGGTGATGGAGGCGCGGCCGCTGACCACGAAGTACACCTCGTCCTGGCCGTGCGGCTGCTGCGGGTCCTGGGCGCCGGCGTCCAGGGCGTACAGTCCGACCGACATGTTCCGTTCCCGCAGGAACTGCAGGTACGCCCCGTCGTTCGCGGCACGTTCCGCTTCGAGTTCGTCCAGCCTGAATGCCTTCACCGGTCCCGCCCCTGCCCTCACTGCCCGATCACGAAGCTGTCTGCCACGATCAGACACATGATGAATTTCCTAGTCAAGACGATCGCCAACGCGGGAGCCCTCGCGGTCGCGGTCTGGCTGCTCGACGAGATCACCCTGACCGGGGACAGCACCGGCAAGGAGATAGGCACGCTGCTCCTGGTGGCGCTGATCTTCGGTGTGGTGAACGGCCTGGTCAAGCCGGTTGTCAAGCTGCTGAGCCTGCCGCTGCTCATCCTCACCCTGGGCCTGTTCACCCTGGTGGTGAACGCCCTGATGCTGCTGCTCACCTCCTGGCTCGCCGACCAGCTCGACCTGAGCTTCCACGTGGAGGGCTTCTGGACGGCCGTCCTGGGCGGCCTGATCATCTCCGTGGTCTCCTGGGCCCTGAACGTCATCCTGCCCGACGGGGACTGACCACCATGACCTACCGCGTCTGCTTCGTCTGCACCGGCAACATCTGCCGCTCCCCGATGGCCGAGTTCGTCTTCCGCGCACGCGTGGCCGATGCCGGACTGGAGGACCTGGTCGAGGTCGACAGCGCCGGCACCGGCGGCTGGCACGAAGGCGAGGGCGCGGACCCCCGTACCGTCGCCGTGCTGCGGGAGAACGGCTACGACGCCGAGCACACGGCCCGGCAGTTCGACCCGTCCTGGTTCAGCCGGCTCGATCTCGTCGTCGCCCTGGACGCCGGTCACCTCAGGGCGCTGCGCCGCCTCGCCCCCACGGAGCGGGACGCGCAGAAGGTGCGGCTGCTGCTGTCGTACGACCCGGCGGCCGGTGACGACCTCGACGTGCCCGACCCGTATTACGGGGGTCCCGAGGGTTTCGACGCGTGTCTTGAGATGGTGGAGGCGGCGAGCCACGGACTGCTCGCCGCGGTACGTGAGCAGGTGGAAGGACGGGCGGCATGAGCGACACGACGAGAGGCACGGCCGGCGGGCCGGGCGACGGCACCCGAGCGGTGCGGGCCGGGCTGCCCGAGCCGGTGAAGCACGAGCCGACCCTGCCCGGGCCGGTGTTCGCGGCCCACTTCCATCTGCCGGGCGACCCCACCGGCCCCTACACCTACGGCCGGGACGAGAACCCGACGTGGACCCTGCTGGAGCGGGCCGTCGGCGAGCTGGAGGCCCCGGGGCGGGACGACGTCGAGACGCTGGTGTTCGCCTCGGGCATGGCCGCCATCTCCGCGGTGCTGTTCTCCCAGCTCCGCGCGGGGGACGCGGTCGTCCTGCCCGACGACGGCTACCAGGCGCTGCCGCTGGCGCGCGCCCAGCTGGAGGCGTACGGCATCGAGGTGCGCACCGCGCCGACCGGCGGCGACGCCCAGCTGGAGGTGCTGGACGGCGCGAAGCTGCTGTGGATCGAGACGCCCTCGAACCCCGGTCTCGACGTGTGCGACGTGCGGCGGCTCGCCGACGCGGCCCATGCGCAGGGCGCCCTGGTCGCCGTCGACAACACCCTGGCCACGCCGCTGGGCCAACGGCCGCTGGAGCTCGGCGCGGACTTCGCGGTGGCCAGCGGCACCAAGCAATTGACCGGCCACGGTGACGTGCTCCTCGGATACGTCAGCGGCCGCGACGCCGAGGCGATGGCCGCGGTCCGGCGCTGGCGCAAGATCGTCGGCGCGATCCCGGGGCCGATGGAGGCGTGGCTCGCGCACCGGTCGATCGCCACACTGCAGCTGCGGGTGGAGCGGCAGAACGCGACCGCGCTACGGCTCGCCGAGGCGCTGCGTGAGCGGCCGGAGGTCACGGGTCTGCGCTATCCGGGGCTCCCCGACGACCCGTCGCACAAGATCGCTTCGCAGCAGATGCGCCGCTACGGGTGCGTGGTGTCCTTCACGCTGCCGACCCGCGAGCGGGCGGACCGCTTCCTCGATGCCCTGCGGCTCGTGGACGACGCGACGAGCTTCGGCGGCGTGCGGTCCACGGCGGAGCGGCGCGGCCGCTGGGGCGGGGACGCGGTGCCGGAGGGCTTCGTCCGTTTCTCGGTGGGCGCCGAGGACCCGGAGGACCTGATCGCTGACGTGCTGCGGGCGCTGGACGTGACCGCGGACTGACCTGCGGACATTGCACGGACGACACCTCTGCGGACGGTCCGAGCCTCCCCCCTCGTGGCTCGGACCGTCCTCGGTTCTGCGTGCGAAGAACCGCGCGACTCAGGCTAGTTGACTTACTGTCAGTGTCCAATCACAGGAGCGGCAGCGACCTATCGACAAATTTATAGTGGGACCCGTCCGGTCCCCGGCGGGGCGACGAGAGAGGGGTGCGTGCCGTGGATCTGGCCTTGCTGCGGACCTTCGTGACCGTGCACCGGGCCGGGTCCTTCACGCGCGCGGCCGCCTTGCTGGGCCTCTCGCAGCCGGCGGTCACCTCGCAGATCAGAACCCTGGAGCGACAGATCGGGCGGCCCTTGTTCCTGCGGCAGGCGCGGGGGGTGACGCCGACGACGATCGGCGACGAGCTCGCCCACAAGGCGGCACCCCACCTGGACGCGCTGGTGGAGATAGCCGAGTCCGGACTGGAGGAGGACTCCTCGTTACGCACCCTGCATCTCGCCGGGCCCCCCGAGTTCACCGCCGAGCGGGTGCTGCCCGCGCTCACGGAGCCGGCCGGCGAGGATGGTCAGGGCTTCGCGCTCCGCGCCTCCTTCGGCACCGCCGACGAGGTCCTCGACGGGCTTTCCGCCGGCCACCACGACCTGGCCATCAGCACCGTCCGGCCACGCGGCGCGCTGCTCTCGGCGACCGCGCTCTGCGACGAGGAGCACGTCCTGGTCGCCGCCCCGCACTGGGCCGAGCGGATCGGCACCGGGACGCTGCGCCGGACCGGCCCGGCCGCCCTCGATCGGGTCCCGGTCCTGGAGGTGCACGAGTCGCTCCCCTTCGTCGCCCGCTACTGGGCCTCCGTGTTCGACTCACGTCCGGTCCGTCCGGGCACGGTGATCGTCCCGGACCTGCGCGCCGTGCTGGCGTGCGCCACCGCCGGGGCGGGCCTCGCCGTGCTGCCGCGCTACCTCTGCGCGGATGCGCTGGAACGCGGTGAGGTGGTGGCCCTGCACCACCCCACGGTGCCTCCGCTGCGCACCTACTTCCTGGCCGTCCGCACCGGCACCCTGGCGATGCCGCACATCGCACGGGCCCATGAGTGGCTGGAACGGGCGGCCGCCGACTGGTGCTGACGGGGGTGTCGGCGGCCCGGGGTCCCGGCGGCCGGAGCAAGGGTGTCCGGCGATGTTTCACGTGGAACCAGCTGGGCCACATTTCCCCCATGACCGTCCGACCCGTGGTCAAGCGCACCGCCCGAGCCGTTCTGCTGGACGGCGATCATCTGATCCTGATCAAGCGCACCAAACCCGGCGTGGACCCCTACTGGGTCACCCCCGGCGGCGGGGTCGAGCCGGAGGACGCGACCGTCGTCCACGCCCTGCACCGCGAGGTGTACGAGGAGCTCGGCGCCAAGATCACCGACGTGGTGCCGTGTTTCGTGGACACGGTGGAGCACATCGGCGAGGACGAGGGCTCGACCGGCGTGAAGGTGCAGCACTTCTTCGTCTGCCGACTGGAGTCCATGGACCCCTCCCTGCGCCACGGCCCGGAGGTCGAGGAGCCCGCCGGGGAGTACGAGATCGTGCGCGTGCCCTTCACCCGGGTCGGCATCGCCTCCGTCCACCTCGTACCGCTGTCCCTGCGGCACTACCTCGACGGCAACATCGAGGGCGTGCGTGCGCTGCACGCCTCCGACCTGGGCTGATCCCGGCCTGGACGGGATGGCCAAAAGCACGTACACATCTGCGGAAACAGGTGGACGCCGAAGGCTCCGGTCGGACAGCCTGACCTGCGTGCCGACACCTTCTCTCGACTCCCTGCCCATCCGCCGTCTGACGCTCCGCGATCTCACCGCCTGCGCCGACCTGTCCGAGGACCGGGGGTGGCCCCGGGAGGAGCACAAGTGGGGACTCCTTCTCGCGGCCGGACGCGGCCACGGCGTCGAAGCACCCGACGGCGGTCTGGCGGCCGCCTGCGTCGTCACCGAGTACGGGCCCCGCGAGCGGCCCTCCCTGGCGGCCGTGGGCATGGTGCTCGTCGCGGAGCGCCACTCCCGTCAGGGCCTCGGACGCCGGCTGATGCGTCACGTCGTCGAGGAGGCGGGCACCACTCCCCTCACCCTGCACGCCACACCCCTGGGCCGGCCCCTCTACGAGGAGCTCGGTTTCAAGGTGACCGGGCAGGCCGAGATGGTGCGCGGCCACTTCGTCCCGTCCGGGCGGTCGGACATCCTGACCCGCACGGCCACGGCCGACGACCTCCCCGCGATCCTGCGGCTCGACGAGGAGGTGTTCGGCACGGACCGGACCCACATCGTGACCCGCCTGCCCGCCTTCGCGGACCAGCTGCGGGTGGCCGAGGAGGACGGACGGATCATCGGCTACGCCGCCGCCTGGCCCAACATGGACACCCATGTCGTGGGTCCGCTGATCGCCCGGGACACCGCGACCGCCCAGGCGCTCATCGCCTCACTGGCCGCCCACACCAACCGGCCGCTGCGCACCGACATCGACGTCCGGCACCACGAGCTGCTGGACTGGGTGAAGGAGCACGGCCTCGCCCCGGTCGCGTTCAATGCCGTCATGACGCACGGGATCACGGACCTGCCGGGGGACTGGAGCCGGCGGTTCGCCCCGGTGACGGTGGCGGCCGCCTGACGGTGTGCGCAGACGGCGACGCCGGTCCCGCGTGCTTGCGGGACCGGCGTCGCCGTGCGGTGCGTCGTGCGAGCGTGCTGTGCGTCGTACGGGGTGCGGCGCGCCCGTCCGTCGTCAGACGAGGGACTCCACGGCGGCGACGGCGAAGCCGTGGTCCTGCTCCGGGGCGCCGCCACCGACGCCGACGGCGCCGATCAGCCGGCCGTCACGCCGTACGGGCACGCCGCCGGCGATGAAGAGCAGCGGCCGGTCGAGGGCGGTGGGCAGGGTGTGGAAGAGACCGCCGGGCTGCACGGCGTCCACCAGGTCGGCCGTGGGCGTGTCCAGCTGGAGCGCGGTGTAGGCCTTGCGCGTGCTGGTCTCGCCCGAGATCAGCACGGCCCGGTCGTCCCGGCGGAAGGCGAGCAGGTGCCCGCCCGCGTCGAGGACGGTGACGCTGACGGTGACACCGGCCTTCTCGGCGGCCTCGACCGCGGCGGCGACGAGGGCTTCGGCGTCCGCGGTGGTCAGCGGGGCGACGGCGGTGGTGGTCATGAGGTGGTTCTCCTTGCGGTGCGTGCGGTGTCCGTCGTGAGGGACGGGAGGGGGGTCGGTAGGCGCGGGGACGGCCCTGGCCCCGCGCCCTGAGGTACCGCGGTCAGTGCGTGGCGACGGTCGGCCGCTCCGCGGGGACCGTGCCGGCGGCCGGCGTACCGGCCGCCCGCTCGCGGCGCTCCAGGCCGGCCGAGAGGACGGCGAGCGCCAGGGCGGCCGCGGCGAGGACGGCGCCGACCCAGTTGGGGGCGGTGTAGCCGAGCCCGGCGGCGATCACGAGCCCGCCCAGCCAGGCGGACAACGCGTTGCCCAGGTTGAAGGCGCCGATGTTGAGGGCCGAGGCCAGGGTGGGAGCGCCGTGCGCGTGGTCCAGGACCCGCTTCTGCAGCGGGGGGACGGTGGCGAAGCCGAGGGCGCCGACGAGCGTGAGGGTGACGGCCGCGGCGATCTTGTGGTGAGCCGTCAGGGTGAACAGCGCCAGGACGACGGCGAGGGCCCCGAGGGCCACGTACAGCAGGGGCATCAGGGCGCGGTCGGCGTACTTGCCGCCGACGAGGTTGCCGCCGACCATGCCGAGGCCGAACAGCACCAGCAGCCAGGTGACGGAGCCGTCGGCGAATCCCGCGACGTGCGTCATCATCGGTGCGATGTAGGTGATCGCCGCGAAGACGCCACCGAAACCGAGCACGGTCATCGCCATGGCGAGCAGGACCTGCACGTTCTTCAGGGCGGCCAGCTCGTGGCGCAGCCTGACGCCCTGGGGCCCCGGCATGTCGGGCACCAGCCTGGCGACGCCCAGCAGACCGATCACGCCGAGCACGGCGACGATGCCGAAGGTGACGCGCCAGCCGAGGGACTGGCCGACCAGGGTGCCCAGCGGCACGCCGACGACGTTGGCGACGGTGAGGCCGGTGAACATCAGGGAAATGGCGCCGGCCCGCTTGTCCGGCGCGACCAGGTCGGCGGCGACCACGGAGCCGATGCCGAAGAAGGCGCCGTGGGCCAGGGAGGCGACCACCCGCCCGGCCAGCATGAGGCCGAAGGCGGGGGCCAGCGCCGAGAGCAGGTTCCCGACGACGAAGAGGCCCATCAGCAGCATCAGCATGCGCTTGCGGGAGATCTTGGTGCCGAGCACGGTCATCAGGGGGGCGCCGAACATGACACCCAGGGCGTAGCCGGTCACCAGATAACCGGCGGTGGGGATGGAGACACCGAAGTCGCCGGCGACCTCGGGCAGCAAACCCATGATCACGAACTCGGTGGTGCCGATCCCGAAGGCCCCGATCGCGAGGGCCAGAAGCGCGAGAGGCATGAGGACACAGACCTTCCAGAGATTGCAGGAGCGCTTAGCAAGACCCAACAATAGTTGCACACGCGGGTTACTTGCAAGCGCGGGATATTTCATCTGTGCTCTACCCTGGTGTCAGACGCTGCTGGACGGAGGAATCGCCCCATGACAGCCACGGATCCCGCACTCACCGCCCTCGCCCAGGGCTGGTGCGCTCTCTCGCTGCTGCACGGGAGGATCGAGACCCACATCGAGCGCGTCCTGCAGGCCCGGCACGATCTGAGCGTGCGGGAGTACTCCCTGCTCGACGTGTTGAGCCGGCAGCACGCCGGCGAAGGGGGCCATCTGCAGATGAAGCAGGTCGCCGACGCGGTCGTGCTCAGTCAGAGCGCCACCACCCGGCTGGTCACCCGGCTCGAGGACCGCGGTCTGCTGGAGCGGTACCTCTGCCCCACCGACCGGCGCGGCATCTACACCGACGTCACCGAGGCCGGCCTCAAGCTGCTGGAAGAGGCGCGGCCCACCAACGACACCGCGCTGCGCGAGGCGCTCGACGAGGCGGCGAAGAACCCCGACCTCGCCCCTCTGGTCCGCGTCGTGGAGACACTGAAGGCGCCGATGCCCGCATAGGGTGCCGGCATGGGAGATCTTGCGATACGGCCCGCGACCGTCGATGACATCCCGGCGATCGTCGCGATGCTGGCGGACGACCCGCTGGGGGCGCAGCGCGAGTCGCCGGACGACCTCGCGCCCTATCTGACCGCGATGGAGCGGCTGCGCGCCGACCCCCACCAGCACCTTGTCGTCGCCGTCCGGGAAGGGCGGGTCGTCGGGACGCTCCAGCTCACGATCATCCCGGGACTGTCCCGGCGTGGCGCCACGCGGTCGGTCATCGAAGGCGTGCGCATCCACGCGGACGAACGCGGCGGTGGGCTGGGCAGCGGGCTGATCGAGTGGGCGATCGACACCTCCCGCCGCGAGGGCTGCCAACTGGTCCAGCTGACCTCGGACAACACCCGCACCGACGCCCACCGCTTCTACGAGCAGCTCGGCTTCACGGCGTCGCACGTGGGCTTCAAGCTGGCGTTGTGACGAAGCGGCCGTGTTTCACGTGAAACACGGCCGCTCTCCTGCGTACGTACGGCCGCTCACCGGACCCGGTCGGGTCCCCGGGCCGTCGGCTACGGGATGCCCCGCCATCCCTCCGCGTCCACGCCGCCGGGCACCGGGGCGCCCTTCTCGTACGGCTGCCGGGTGAACACGAACGAGCCGAGGTCGAGGTGGCTGACCGTGCCGTCCGAGCGCCGTACGGGCTTCAGCACCTCCCCGGCGTAGTAGCCCTCGAGCCCCACCCAGCCTCCGTCACCGTCCGGACGGAAGCGTGAGCGCCGCCCCTTTCCGGAGAGCGGCTCCAGCGCGAGCAGCCCGTCGGCCGACAGCCGCAGCCCGAAGGCGTACGTCCCCCAGTACCACTGCCCCACCAGGTCGAGCACCGTGGAATCGGCCTCCCGGAGCGGCCGCCACGGCGCCGGGATACGCGGTTCCGCCTCCGCGACGATCCGCACCAGGTCCGCGGCGACCGTGAACGGCGCGGGCCCGGAGGTGCAGTTGGCGAGGACCACCGCACTGACGTCATCCGCGAGACCCATCGTCAGGCAGGCCAGGAACCCCGGGAGCGAGCCGGTGTGCCCCACGAGCGCCCTGCCGTGCTGATGGCGCAGCTCCAGGCCCAGGCCGTACGCGTAGCCGTCGGCCACGTCCGCCGCCTCGGACGGTGCCGTCGGCGTCCACATCTCCCGCACCGACTCGGCGCTCAGCACCCGCTCGTCCCCCGTGGCCAGGAAGGCGGCGAAGCGGGCCAGGTCGTCGGCCGTGGACCACAGCTGCCCGGCGGGAGCCATCACGCCCAGGTTCTCCAGCGGCTCGGGCTGCATCACGTCGGCCCACGGATGCACGGCCCAGCCACCCGCGTGCGGCGGCACGGGCTCCACGGTCGTGCGGTGCAGTCCCAGAGGTTCGAGCACCTCCCGCCGCAGGACGTCCTCCCACGGCGCCCCGCGCACCTTCTCGACCAGCGCGCCGAGGAGCGCGTATCCGGGGTTCGAGTAGTGGAAGCGCCGGCCCACCGGGTGCACCAGGGGACGCTCGCCCAGGACATCGACGAGTTCGGGGCGCAGCGAGCCAGGGGTCCGCTCCCACCAGGGGCCGGGCGTCTCGGCGGCCAGTCCGGCGCGGTGCGCGAGCAGGTCGACGACGGTCACCTCGCCCACACCGGTGCCCGGCAGGTGCTTCTCCAGCGGGTCGGCGAGGTCGACCAGGCCCTCGTCCCGCAGCCGCAGCACCAGGACGGCGGTGAAGGTCTTGGTGATCGAACCGATGCGGTACTGGACGTCGCCGTCCGGGACCTCTCCCTCCACCGAGGTCCGAGCCCCGCTCCACACGGTGTTCCCGCCCCGCACCACGGCCGCGACGAGTGACGGCGCCCGCCCTTCCCTCTGCGCGACGGCGATCCGGTGCAGCAGCGCCCGCCGAGTGCCGGACAGCAGTTCTTCCTGAGGTGACGTCATGACACCAGTTCAGCAGGCGCGTCGGGCCGACGCGCGCGGGGTGTGTCGAGGCGCCTCAGGTCTGCGCCATGTCCACGAAGCGCGAGTAGTGGCCCTGGAAGGCGACCGTGATGGTGGCCGTCGGGCCGTTTCGGTGCTTGGCGACGATCAGGTCGGCCTCGCCGGCGCGCGGGGACTCCTTCTCGTAGGCATCCTCGCGGTGCAGCAGGATGACCATGTCGGCGTCCTGCTCGATGGAGCCCGACTCACGCAGGTCGGAGACCATCGGCTTCTTGTCCGTGCGCTGCTCGGGACCACGGTTCAGCTGGGACAGCGCGATGACCGGGATCTCCAGCTCCTTGGCCAGCAGCTTGAGGTTACGGGACATGTCCGAGACCTCCTGCTGACGGCTCTCGGCCCGCTTGGAGCCGCCCGACTGCATCAGCTGGAGGTAGTCGATGACCACCAGCTTCAGGTCGTTGCGCTGCTTCAGCCGCCGGCACTTGGCGCGGATCTCCATCATCGACAGGTTCGGCGAGTCGTCGATGTAGAGCGGGGCGGCCGAGACGTCCGGCATCCGGCGGGCCAGCCGGGTCCAGTCCTCGTCGGTCATCGTGCCGGACCGCATGTGGTGCAGGGCGACGCGGGCCTCCGCGGACAGCAGACGCATCGCGATCTCGTTGCGGCCCATCTCGAGCGAGAAGATGACGCTGGGCAGGTTGTTCTTGATGGAGGCGGCCCGCGCGAAGTCCAGCGCGAGCGTCGACTTGCCCATCGCGGGACGCGCGGCGATGACGATCATCTGACCGGGGTGCAGTCCGTTGGTGAGCGAGTCGAAGTCGGTGAACCCGGTCGGCACGCCCGTCATCTCACCGCTGCGTGATCCGATCGCCTCGATCTCGTCGAGGGCGCCCTCCATGATGTCGCCGAGCGGCAGGTAGTCCTCGCTGGTGCGCTGCTCGGTGACGGCGTAGATCTCCGCCTGGGCGCGGTTGACGATCTCGTCGACGTCGTCGTCGGCCGCGTATCCCATCTGGGTGATGCGGGTGCCCGCCTCGACCAGGCGGCGCAGGACCGCCCGCTCGTGCACGATCTCCGCGTAGTAGGCCGCGTTGGCCGCCGTGGGCACCGTCTGCACGAGGGTGTGCAGGTACGACGCCCCGCCCACCTTGTTGATCTCGCCGCGCTTGGTCAGCTCCGCGGCGATGGTGATGGGGTCGGCCGGCTCACCCTTGGCGTAGACGTCGAGGATGGCGGTGTAGATCGTCTCGTGGGCCGGCTTGTAGAAGTCGTGGCCCTTGAGGATCTCGACGACGTCGGCGATGGCGTCCTTGGACAGCAGCATGCCGCCCAGCACGGACTGTTCCGCCTCCAGGTCCTGGGGCGGGACCCGCTCGAAGGCCGAGCCTCCGCCGTCCCACACGCCCCGGTCCGGACCTCGGTCGTGCTGCTCGTCCCGTCCTCTGCCATGCTGGTCGCCCGTACGACGGGAGGCGGGCAGACGATCACTGGGACCGCTGTCGGCCCACGGGTCGTCCAAGGGCTCGGAAATGCTCACCGAGCCACCTCCTCCCGTCCGCCGGAGCGGATCTCGCCGTGCCTCTCAGTTCTACGGCACGGCACTGACACATAAGGGGCCCAACTCCGCTTGTCGGGCGCCGGTTCTGTGACGTTTCCGAAACCGGTGGACGGAGCAGGTGCCGGACCACCGTAGGCCCGTCGGCACCGTCAGCCAATCTGGTTATCCACAGGCCGTGTGGACGACGGGCCCAGAGCTGTGGAGAACTCCGCGAAACCTGTGCACGAGCCGGTGGACAGCGCTGTGAACAAGCCCGTGAACGCCCTGTGAAGGCGCTTCTGACCTGCCGCTTTGCCATCCACGGGCTGTGCAGAAGAAAAACTTTCCCGCGGGGATCAAGATCGGCTCAACGGGTGTACGCAACCCCACACCCTGTGCCACAAAGTAAGGGGCGCAATCTGCTGGCATCTCTTACCTGTGGATGATTAGATTGGTGCACATGACACAGGCCCCCGCGCGCCCCAAGGCCGCCCGCCGACGGCACGACCGCGAGATCGTCATGCTGGCCGTCCCGGCCTTCGGCGCCCTTGTCGCCGAGCCCCTGTTCGTGATGGCGGACAGCGCCATCGTCGGCCATCTCGGCACGGCCCAGCTCGCCGGACTCGGTGTCGCGTCGGCCCTCCTGGTGACCTCGGTCAGCGTCTTCGTCTTCCTCGCCTACGCGACCACGGCGGCCGTCGCCCGGCGGGTGGGCGCCGGTGACCTCCCCGCCGCCATCCGTCAGGGCATGGACGGCATCTGGCTGGCGCTGCTGCTCGGTGCCGCCGTCATGACCGTCGTCCTCCCCACGGCGCCCGCGCTCGTGGACCTCTTCGGCGCTTCCGAGACCGCCGCCCCGTACGCCGTCACCTATCTGCGGATCTCGTCGCTCGGCATCCCCGCCATGCTGATCGTGCTCGCGGCGACCGGAGTGCTCCGCGGACTGCAGAACACCCGGACCCCGCTCTACGTGGCCGTCGCCGGCTTCGTCGCCAACGGCATCCTCAACGTCGTCCTGGTCTACGGCGTCGGCCTCGGCATCGCAGGGTCCGCCTGGGGCACCGTGATCGCGCAGTGGGGCATGGCCGCGGTCTACCTGACCGTGGTGCTGCGGGGTGCACACCGGCACGGAGCCTCCCTGCGGCCTGACGCCGCGGGGATCCGGGCGTCGGCCCAGGCGGGCGCTCCGCTTCTGGTGAGGACGCTCTCGCTGCGGGCGATTCTGATGATCGCGACGGCGGTGGCCGCCCGTCTGGGCGACTCCGACATAGCGGCCCATCAGATCATCCTCTCCCTGTGGAGCCTGCTCGCCTTCGCCCTCGACGCCATCGCGATCGCGGGGCAGGCCATCATCGGTCGCTACCTCGGAGCCGGGGACGCCCAGGGCGCGCGGGACGTGTGCCGTCGCATGGTCGAGTGGGGCGTGGCCGTCGGTGTCGTCCTGGGTGTGCTGGTTGTTTTGGCACGGCCGGTGTTCCTTCCGCTGTTCACCAGCGACGCCGCCGTGAAGGACGCGGCACTGCCTGCCCTGATCATCGTGGCGCTGTCCCAGCCGATCTGCGGCATCGTCTTCGTGCTCGACGGCGTTCTGATGGGCGCGGGAGACGGGCCGTACCTGGCCTGGGCCATGCTGGTGACCCTCGCCGTGTTCACTCCGGCCGCCCTATTGGTGCCCGTCCTCGGCGGCGGACTCACCGCACTGTGGGCCACGATGACGCTGATGATGACCGTGCGGATGCTGACCCTGTGGCTGCGTTCCCGCTCCGGTCGTTGGGTCGTCACGGGCGCCGCGCGCTGAGCGTTTCACGTGAAACACCGCACTCATGCCATGGGGACCGCACCCTGACGGATGCGGCCCCCATGCTCACTGCTTCAGCGAGCGCTGCCCTCAGGCGGCGACGACCTCGATGTTGACCGTGGCGGCAACCTCGGGGTGCAGACGCACCGACGTCTCGTGGGCGCCCAGCGTCTTGATCGGCGCACCGAGCTCGATACGGCGCTTGTCGACCTCGGGGCCACCGGAGGCCTTGATCGCGGACGCGATGTCGGCCGGGGTGACGGAACCGAAGAGACGACCGGCGTCGCCGGAGCGGACGGCCAGGCGCACCTTGACGCCCTCGAGCTGGGCCTTCACCTGGTTGGCCTGCTCGATGGTGTGGATCTCGTGGATCTTGCGAGCACGACGGATCTGCTCGACGTCCTTCTCGCCACCCTTGGTCCAGCGGATCGCGAGCTTCCGCGGGATCAGGTAGTTGCGAGCGTAACCGTCCTTGACGTCGACGACGTCGCCCGCGGCACCGAGGCCGGAGACCTCGTGGGTAAGGATGATCTTCATGAGTGGGTCACCCTTCCCTTATCGCGCGGTGGAGGTGTAGGGCAGCAGCGCCATCTCACGGCTGTTCTTCACGGCCGTGGCGACGTCACGCTGGTGCTGCGTGCAGTTGCCGGTCACGCGGCGGGCACGGATCTTGCCGCGGTCGGAAATGAACTTCCGCAGCATGTTCGTGTCCTTGTAGTCCACGTACGTGACCTTGTCCTTGCAGAATGCGCAGACCTTCTTCTTCGGCTTGCGCACAGGCGGCTTCGCCATGGTGATTCTCCTGTGTGATCAAGAAGTGTGGGTACGGCCCGCCCTAGAAGGGGGGCTCGTCCGAGTAGCCGCCGCCGCTGCCGCCGGAGCCACCGCCCCAGCCGCCGCCACCGCCCTGCTGGCCACCGGCGGGAGCACCGGTCGCCCACGGGTCGTCGGCGGGAGCGCCGCCGCCCTGCTGGCCGCCGCCGGGGCCGCCGCCCCAGCCGCCGCCACCCTGGCCGCCGCCGCCACCGCCGCCGTAGCCGCCCTGGCCGCCGCGGCCGGTGGTCTTGGTGACCTTGGCCGTGGCGTTGCGCAGGCTGGCGCCGACTTCCTCGACGTCCAGCTCGTAGACCGTGCGCTTGACGCCCTCACGGTCCTCGTAGGACCGCTGCTTCAGCCGGCCCTGCACGATGACGCGCATGCCTCGCTGGAGCGACTCGGCGACGTTCTCCGCCGCCTGACGCCAGACGGAGCAGGTCAGGAACAGGCTCTCGCCGTCCTTCCACTCGTTCGTCTGACGGTCGAAGGTGCGGGGGGTCGACGCGACACGGAACTTCGCGACGGCCGCACCGGACGGGGTGAAGCGCAGCTCGGGGTCGTCGACAAGATTGCCGACGACCGTGATGACGGTCTCGCCTGCCATGGGGGAACCTCTCGGCGGGTTTGCTGCTGGCTGCTTGTGCTGCTACTCGGATCCCGGGATCGGCTGAGCGGAGCTCAGTGGGTCTCGGGACGGAGGACCTTGGTCCGGAGGACCGACTCGTTCAGGTTCATCTGGCGGTCGAGCTCCTTGACGACCGCAGGCTCGGCCTGCAGGTCGATGACCGAGTAGATGCCCTCGGGCTTCTTCTTGATCTCGTACGAGAGACGACGACGGCCCCAGGTGTCGACCTTCTCGACCTTTCCGCCGCCGTCACGGACGACAGAGAGGAAGTTCTCGATCAGCGGGGAGACAGCGCGCTCCTCGAGATCGGGGTCGAGGATGACCATCACCTCGTAGTGACGCATGTGGAACCCACCTCCTTTGGACTCAGCGGCCACGGTCGTTCCGTGGCAGGAGGGTCGTGATGCGTTGCGCAACGTTGCCTGTCAGTAGAACAGCCGCCACTGACAATGGGTCGGGCGGCGGTCTTCCGGGCCGGACGGAGGGGCCGTGGCCCTCTCCTGCTCCCGCCTGGCTCTGTCCGGACAGACACCGGTGCAGACGCTACAGAGTACCCGCACAGCGGCTTCCGGTTGAAATCCGGCGGTCAGGACCGTCAATCTGGACACATCGGGTGTGTACGGCGCTACGATGCGCCGCCCTTCGCAGGAGGTGCCCATGGCACAGGCAATGCGACCCAACTCTGCCGGCGGACTCTTCGCCACCGACGGCAAGCCCCATCCGCTCCAGGACACCCTGCTCGCGGTGACCCTGGTGCTGGGGCTCACCGCCTTCGTCTCGGCGCAGTTCCACCACCTGCACCTGCTCAGCTCCTGGACCGGCCTGGTCGGCATCCTCACCGGGGCGTACGGTCAGTGGATCTCCGTCACGACGCGCGAGCGTTTCGGGCTGATCCTGGGCCTCGGCCTGTCGGCGGTCGGTTTCTTCCTGGGCATGGCGCACGGTGGCCTCTTCGGCGGTGTCGTCGACTGACGTCCCCACCACCCGCCCACCACATACCGTCGGACGCCCCGGCCGACCGCCGGCCGGGGCGAAGGTCCCGTGCGCCCAGACGGGCCGCACCCGGGGCGCAGTAGGCTTCGCGCGAGAGCCGGAGCCCCTGAACCCATGGGGACACACCAGCCCGAGGAGCGCCCCGAATGAGCCTGACCCTGAGGACCATCAGTCGCGAGCAGCATCTGGCATACATCCAGAGCCTGCCGTCGGCGAGCCACATGCAGGTCCCGGCCTGGGCAGACGTCAAGGCGGAGTGGCGCTCGGAGAACCTCGGCTGGTTCGACGACCGCAGCGGCGAGATGGTCGGCGCGGGTCTTGTGCTCTACCGCCAGCTGCCCAAGATCAAGCGCTACCTCGCCTATCTGCCCGAGGGCCCGGTCATCAACTGGTTCGCGCCGAACCTCCAGGAGTGGATCGAGCCGATGCTCGCCCACCTGAAGCAGCAGGGCGCCTTCTCCGTGAAGATGGGCCCGCCGGTGATCATCCGCCGCTGGGAGGCCTCGACCATCAAGCGGGGCATCCAGGACCAGGACGTCAAGCGCCTGCGTGACCTGGAGGCCGACTTCATCGAGCCCCGCGCCTTCGAGGTCGCGGACAAGCTGCGCCGCATGGGCTGGCAGCAGGGCGAGGACGGCGGCGCCGGCTTCGGCGACGTCCAGCCGCGCTACGTCTACCAGGTCCCGCTGGCGAACCGCTCGCTCGAAGAGGTCCACAAGAACTTCAACCAGCTGTGGCGCCGCAACATCAAGAAGGCCGAGAAGGCCGGCGTCGAGGTCGTCCAGGGCGGCTACGACGACCTGCCCGAGTGGCAGCGGCTGTACGAGATCACCGCTGTGCGCGACCACTTCCGGCCGCGCCCGCTGTCGTACTTCCAGCGGATGTGGACGGCCCTCAACACCGAGGACCCCAACCGCATGCGGCTGTACTTCGCGCGGCACAACGGCGTGAACCTGTCCGCGGCGACCATGCTGATCGTCGGCGGGCACGTCTGGTACTCCTACGGGGCCTCCGACAACATCGGCCGTGAGGTTCGCCCCTCGAACGCGATGCAGTGGCGGATGCTGCGCGACGCCTACGCGCTCGGCGCCACCGTCTACGACCTGCGCGGCATCTCCGACTCGCTGGACGAGACCGACCATCTCTTCGGTCTGATCCAGTTCAAGGTCGGCACCGGCGGCCAGGCGGCCGAGTACCTCGGCGAGTGGGACTTCCCGCTCAACAAGCTGCTCCACAAGGCGCTCGACATCTACATGTCCCGCCGCTGACCCGCGCTTCGCCGCGGTATTCGTCTTCGTAGCCCGACGGCTTCGTCGCCTCCCATACCTGTGTTACACCGCAGCCACGAGAAAGGTTCCAGGTCCGGCCATGGCGCTCACGCTCTACGTCGACACCGCGCGCTGGCGGGCGCATCACAAGCACGTGCAGGAGCAGTTCCCGGGGCTCGTCCCCGTCTGCAAGGGCAACGGCTACGGCTTCGGCCACGAGCGGCTCGCCGAGGAGGCCACACGGCTGGGCACGGACGTCCTGGCCGTCGGCACGACGTACGAGGCCGCGCGGATCAAGGACTGGTTCGGCGGTGACCTGCTGGTGCTGACGCCGTACCGGCGGGGCGAGGAACCGGTGCCGCTGCCCGACCGGGTCATCCGCTCGGTGTCGTCGGTCGACGGCGTGTACGGCCTGGTCGGCGCCCGTGTCGTCATCGAGGTGATGTCCTCGATGAAGCGGCACGGCATCAGCGAGCAGGACCTGCCCCAGCTGCACTCCGCGATAGAGAACGTCCGGCTGGAGGGCTTCGCCATCCACCTCCCGCTGGACCGCACCGACGGCTCCGACGCCGTCGAGGAGGTCATCGGCTGGATGGACCGCCTGCGGGCGGCGCGCCTGCCGCTGCACACGATGTTCGTCAGCCACCTCAAGGCCGACGAGCTGGCCCGTCTCCAGCAGCAGTTCCCGCAGACCCGTTTCCGCGCCCGGATCGGCACCCGGCTCTGGCTCGGGGACCATGAGGCCACCGAGTACCGTGGCGCGGTCCTGGACGTCACCCGGGTCGCCAAGGGGGACCGGTTCGGCTACCGGCAGCAGAAGGCCGCTTCCGACGGCTTCCTGGTGGTCGTGGCGGGCGGAACGTCCCACGGAGTGGGTCTGGAGGCCCCCAAGGCCCTGCACGGCGTCATGCCGCGTGCCAAGGGCGTCGCCCGCGCGGGCCTCGCGACCGTCAACCGGAACCTCTCGCCGTTCGTGTGGGGCGGCAAGCAGCGCTGGTTCGCCGAGCCGCCGCACATGCAGGTGTCCATCCTGTTCGTGCCGGCCGACGCCCCGGAGCCCCAGGTCGGCGAGGAGCTGGTGGCCCATCTGCGGCACACCACCACCCAGTTCGACCGGCTCGTCGACCGCTGAGACGACACCCGGACCACGCGAAGGGCCGTGCACGGACGTTTTCCGTGCACGGCCCTTCGCGTGGTCCGGGAACCGATGGCGACGCCTCCCGGCGGTTCGCTCAGAGCGAACCGCCCTCGGCCTTCGTCCTGCCCCAGTCGACCTGAGGCGCCTCGACGTGGGCCGCGTGCCGCGCGGGACGCGCCGCGGGGCCGAGCACGAAGACGTCCTCGGTGCCGTCCAGCACGCCTCCTGAGGGGTCGTCACCGCCGGAGCGGCGCACCGGGTCCCGCTCGGGCATCAGGATGTCGCGGACGACCATGACGCACAGGAAGGCCGTCCCCGCCAGGTGCACGCCGATGGCCCAGTGGTAGCCGTCGGTGGGCAGGCCCTTGTGGGCGTCCCCGCTGGTCGTGTACGCGAGGTACATCCAGATGCCCAGGAAGTACGCCACCTCGCAGGCCTGCCAGATCAGGAAGTCCCGCCACTTGGGCCGGGCCAGCGCCGCGAGGGGCACCAGCCACAGCACGTACTGCGGCGAGTAGACCTTGTTGGTGAGGATGAACGCCGCCACGATCAGGAAGGCCAGCTGGGCGAAGCGCGGCCGGCGCGGCGCCATGAGCGTCAGGGCCGCCACGCCCGCGCAGCACAGCAGCATCAGCAGCGTCGCGAGCGTGTTCACCGTCTCGGTGGCGATCGGGTCGTCCGAGTTCTGGGCCAGGATCAGCCAGAAGGACCCGAAGTCGACGCCGCGTTCCTCGCTGAACGAGTAGAACTTCGACCAGCCGTCGAAGGCGAACAGCATCACCGGCCCGTTCACGACGGCCCAGGCGACGGCGGCCCCGGCGAGCGCCGTGCAGTACTGCCGCCATCGGCCCGCGCGCCAGCACAGGACGAGCAGGGGACCGAGGAGCAGCACCGGGTAGAGCTTGGCGGCCGTGGCGAGGCCCAGCAGGACACCGAAGGCGAGGGCGCGGCCCCGTGACCACATCAGCATCGCGGCGGCCGTCAGAGCGACCGCCAGCAGGTCCCAGTTGATGGTCGCGGTCAGCGCGAAGGCCGGGGCGAGAGCGACGAGCAGACCGTCCCAGGGCCGCCGGGCGTGGGTGCGCGTCACGCACACGGCGATGACCGCCGCGCACGCCATGAGCATCCCGGCGTTGACCATCCAGTACCACTGCTCCTGGTCCTGGATGCTGCCGCTGCCCGGGGTGAGCCAGGCCGCGACCTCCATGAACACGCCCGTCAGGACCGGGTACTCGAGGTACTCCATGTCCCCGGGGAGCCGGTCGAAGTACGGCACCAGCCCGTCGGCGAAGCCGCGTCCCTGGTACAGATGCGGAATGTCCGAGTAGCAGGCGTGCGTGTACTGCGAACTGGCACCGAAGAACCAGGCGCCGTTGTAGCAGGGCGCCTTCTGCACCAGCCCGAGGGCGAACACACCGATCGCCACGAGCGCGATCACCCGCACCGGGGTCCACCAGGATCTGCCGAGCAGGGCACGCCGTCCGATCGGTCCCCCGATCAGTTCGCTGCCGGCTGCTGCGACCCGGTCCTCCTCCGTCGGCCGCACCGGGTCCGGCTCGTGGACGCTCGTCGTTTTTCCACTGGGCATGCCGCACATCCTGCCGTACCTGTCCGCTGATACGGCGAGGGCCGCCGTACCTGTCGGGTACGGCGGCCCATGTTTCACGTGAAACGCCCGCATCGGGCAGAGGCCGGCTCAGCCGTCGGTGCCTCCGAGGAAGCCGCCACCGTTGCCGCCGCCCCGGGTACCTCCCGGGTCCTCGGACGTGCTGGGATCGGGTGACGAGCTCACGCCTCCGTCGGTGCCTCCGTTGTCGCCACCGCCGTCTCCGGTTCCGCCGTCCGCTTCGCCCTCGTCCCGGCAACGGAAGTCGAAGGGACCACAGGTCTCGGTCTCCGTGGGCGGCGGCGGGGTGGTCACCGTCTCGGAGGGCGACGGCGTCTCGGACGGCTTCGCCTCCTCGGTCTCCGTCTCGGTCGGGGTCGGCGACGGTGCGCCGACACCGTCGGCGACCTCACCGATCTTCTCGGCCTCCGGGAATCCGGGATCCGACGCGCCCTTCAGCGCGACCTTCATGAACTCGGTCCACACCTGGGTGGGGATGTCACCACCGTGGATGGAGTCCTTGCCCGCCGTGCCGTTCATGGAGAGCAGCTTGTGGCTCTTGGGGTCCTCACGGAACATCGCGACCGCGGTCGACAACTGCTGGGTGTAGCCGACGAACCAGGCGGACTTGTTCTCGTCCGTGGTACCCGTCTTGCCGGCCGCCCGGCGCCCCAGCTCCTTGGCGTACTGGGCCGTACCGTTCTCGATCACGTTCTCGAGCACGTCGGTGACGTTGTTCGCCACGTTCTCGGGCATCGCCTGCTTGACCCGCGGCTTCTCGAAGCCGGGCAGCTCCGAGCCCCGGTACTTGACCTCGGTGACCGAGTACGGGTCGGCCTGCTTGCCCGACGCCGCGAAGGTCGCGTACGCGTCCGCCATGCGGATCGCGCTGGGCGTGGACGTACCGAGCGCGAACGAGGCGTTCAGGCCGGCGAAGCTGTCCTTGAGGATGCCGGACTTCTGTGCGACGTCCGCCACCTTCTTCATCCCCACGTCCATGCCGAGCTGCACGAACGGGGTGTTGACCGACTGCTCCATCGCCTTCCGCAGGCTGATGTAGCCCCACGGCTTGTCGCTCTCGTTCTTCTGGAAGAACGGCGTGTTGTCCTTCTTGAGGACGTAGGAGCCGTCGTTGTTCAGGATCTTCAGGTTGTCGTTGCCGTTGTACTTGCTCGCCGGCGAGACGCCCACACCGTTGGTCTTGTACGTGCCGTGCTGCATCGCGGCGGCGAGGACGAAGGGCTTCCACGTCGAACCGACCGGGACACCGGAGGTGTCGGCGTTGTTGACGAAGTGACCGTTCTCGAAGCCGGCGCCGCCGTACAGGGCGAGGATCGCGCCGTCCTTGGGCTTCACCGTGGCCGCGCCGAACTGGACGTGCTGGTCCTTCTCGCGCTTCGGGTCGATGTTCTCCTTCTCGACCTTCTTCACGGCCTTGGCCAGCGCCTCGACCTTCGACTTCTCGAAGGTCGTGTAGATCTGGTAACCGCCCTGGTCGAACTGCGCCTCGGTGATGTCCGAGTTCTTCAGGACGTACCGCTTGGCCGTGTCGACCAGGTAGCTGATCTGACCGGTCATGCCCTTGGTCGCCTTGCGGCCCTGGGGCATCGGGTACCTCTTGATCGCCTTCTGGTACTCGGCGGTCGAGAGGTGCTCGTCGGCGTGCATCTGCTCGAGGATCCAGGCCCAGCGCTCCTCGGAGCGCTTCCGGTTGGCCTCGGCCGAGGCCGAGCTGTCGATGCTCTCGTTGCCGGCCGGGTCGTAGTACGTCGGGCCCTTGAGCAGGGCCGCGAGGAAGGCGCACTCGCTCGGCGTGAGGTCGACCGCGTCCTTGCCGTAGTACGTCTGGGCGGCGGCCTGGATGCCGTAGGCGCCGCGGCCGTAGTAGGAGGTGTTCAGGTAGCCCTGGAGGATCTCGTCCTTGGAGAGCTTGGTGCCCACCTTGATCGAGATGAACATCTCCTTGAACTTCCGGGAGAGCGTCTGCTCCTGGCTCAGGTAGGTGTTCTTCACGAACTGCTGGGTGATCGTCGAGCCACCCTGGGTGTCACCGCCGCGCGCCATGTTCCCGAGCGCGCGGGCGATACCCATCGGGTCGATGCCCGAGTCGCTGTAGAAGCTCTTGTTCTCGGCCGAGATCACCGCCCAGCGCATGGCCTCGGGGATCCGGTCGAAGCTGATGTTCTGCCGGTTCTGGCCGCTGCCGGTGGCGACCATCTGGGTGCCGTCATGCCAGTAGTAGACGTTGTTCTCGGACAACGCCGCGGCGTTCTCCTCGGTGGGCACGCTCACCATCGCGTACCCGATGCCGGCCACGGCCACCAGGCCGCCGAAGAAGGCGAGGCACAGGCCGGACACGAACTTCCAGGACGGCATCCAGCGGCGCCAGCCGTCCTTGTCGTAGCGCGGATAGTCGATGACTCTCTTCTTGGCCGGAGGGGCCGCGCGCCCTCGTCCGCGGCCGGGCCCGGCGGCGCGGCGGGACCCTCCCCGCTGTGCCGCGCGACGTGCCTCGGCACGGCTGCCGTACGGACGGGCCTCATCCCCCGCGCCGCGGGTGCCCGGCCCATAGGCATCGGACGGAGATCCGGTGGCGCCTCGCGGTGCCGCTCGGCGGCCGGAGGACGAGCCGGACTGGCCGCGTCGGGCCGCGGCACGTCCGCCTCCCTGCGGCTGCGGCGGTTTGCGACGGTGCTCGCTCATCGAACGACTACTCCTCGGGCAGGCGCACCTCTGCGCGCCTGGAAACGGCGGCTGGTTTCCGGTCCCCCCGAAGTACGGATGCGGCGCTCGGCGCATTCATCCGTACTGCACCGGGGACAGGGACGCCCCCAGTCGTCACTCGGTTCCCGGTGGTCTGCATGGCGCACAGACTACGCACCGCCAAAACCCCCCGGGTGCAGAAGTTCACCTCAAATCAGGCAACTTGCTCGCAATGAAACGGTGATGTGATCCCGTTCACTCTCCTCCCTCTTGTCGCTCCCGGTAGGTCGTTCTATCGTGCTGATGTATCGAGTCGATACATCAGCACGACATAAAGGCGGCCGCGAGCCGCACACGAGCCCATCGCGGCACGACCGGGGCAGAGGGGAGGCGACGATGAGCCGGCGTTCCGGAATCCTTGAGTTCGCCGTACTCGGCCTGCTCCGCGAGGCCCCGATGCACGGGTACGAGCTGCGCAAACGACTCAATACGTCACTGGGTGTGTTCCGTGCGTTCAGCTACGGGACGCTTTATCCCTGCCTCAAGACGCTAGTCGCCAACGGCTGGTTGATCGAGGAACCGGGGAACACCACCGAGGACGCCCTCGCCGCTCCGCTGGCCGGGCGCCGCGCCAAGATCGTCTACCGGCTGACGGCCGAGGGCAAGGAGCACTTCGAGCAGCTGCTCGCCCAGACGGGACCGGACGCGTACGAGGACGAGACGTTCGCCGCGCGGTTCGCCTTCTTCGGGCAGACGTCGCGCGACGTCCGCATGCGCGTGCTCGAGGGCCGCCGCAGCCGGCTGGAGGAGCGCCTCGAGAAGATGCGCGCCTCCCTGGCCCGGACCCGGGAGCGCCTCGACGACTACACGCTTGAGCTCCAGCGCCACGGGATGGAGTCCGTGGAGCGCGAAGTGCGCTGGCTGAACGAGCTCATCGAGAGCGAGCGGGCCGGCCGGGACCTCAAGGGGTCCGCCGCCGGGGGGCCCGCTCAGCAGGACACCACATCTGGAGCGACGGGCGACCTGCCCCGGTCCGGGGACGACCCCCGGCCGGATACGCCCGGCGACACCGCCACGTGAGAGTCCGCAAGGACCTCACTCGTACACACAGGGAGCAACCGGAATGGGTTCGGTTCGCGTAGCCATCGTCGGCGTGGGCAACTGCGCCGCATCGCTGGTGCAGGGAGTCGAGTACTACAAGGACGCCGATGCGGCGGCCAAGGTGCCGGGCCTGATGCACGTCCAGTTCGGCGAATACCACGTAGGTGACGTCGAGTTCGTCGCCGCCTTCGACGTGGACGCCAAGAAGGTCGGTCTCGACCTCGCGGACGCCATCGGCGCCTCCGAGAACAACACCATCAAGATCTGCGACGTTCCCCGCACCGGCGTGACGGTCCAGCGCGGCCACACGCTCGACGGTCTCGGCAAGTACTACCGCGAGACCATCGAGGAATCCGCCGAGGAGCCGGTCGACGTCGTGCAGGTCCTCAAGGACAAGCAGGTCGACGTCCTCGTCTGCTACCTGCCCGTCGGTTCCGAGGACGCGGCGAAGTTCTACGCCCAGTGCGCCATCGACGCCAAGGTCGCCTTCGTCAACGCCCTCCCGGTCTTCATCGCCGGCACCAAGGAGTGGGCGGACAAGTTCACCGAGGCGGGCGTCCCGATCGTCGGCGACGACATCAAGTCGCAGGTCGGCGCCACCATCACGCACCGCGTGATGGCGAAGCTGTTCGAGGACCGGGGCGTCATCCTGGACCGCACGATGCAGCTGAACGTCGGCGGCAACATGGACTTCAAGAACATGCTCGAGCGCGACCGCCTCGAGTCGAAGAAGATCTCGAAGACCCAGGCCGTCACCTCGCAGATCCCCGACCGGGAGCTCGGCGAGAAGAACGTCCACATCGGCCCGTCCGACTACGTCGCCTGGCTGGACGACCGCAAGTGGGCCTACGTCCGCCTCGAGGGCCGCGCCTTCGGCGATGTCCCGCTGAACCTGGAGTACAAGCTCGAGGTCTGGGACTCCCCGAACTCGGCCGGTGTCATCATCGACGCCCTGCGCGCCGCGAAGATCGCCAAGGACCGGGGCATCGGCGGCCCCATCCTGTCGGCCTCCTCGTACTTCATGAAGTCGCCGCCGGTGCAGTACTTCGACGACCAGGCCCGTGAGAACGTCGAGAAGTTCATCAAGGGCGAGGTCGAGCGCTAAGCGCGACCACCGCGGGCAGTCGGGGGTCTCCGGGTCGTGTGTCCCGGAGACCCCCGTCGTATGTGAGGCTGTGCCCCATGGCCGTCGTCCGTGACCTGCGCGTTCTGCTGCGCTTCCAAGGCTTCCGGCGCCTGCTCGCCGTCCGGTTGCTCTCCCAGGGCGCCGACGGCGTCTTCCAGGTCGCACTCGCCGCCTACGTCGTCTTCTCGCCCGAGCGGCAGACCTCGGCCGCGGCCATCGCCTCGGCCATGGCCATCCTGCTCCTGCCCTATTCCGCGATCGGCCCCTTCGCCGGCGTCCTGCTGGACCGCTGGCGCCGCCGCCAGGTCTTCCTCTACGGCAACCTGCTGCGCGCCCTGATGGCGTCCGTGACCGCCCTCCTGATCCTCGTCCAGGTCCCCGACTGGCTGCTGTTCGTGGCCGCGTTGTGCGTCACGGGCGTCAACCGCTTCGTCCTCGCCGGGCTGTCCGCCGCGCTGCCCCGCGTGGTGGACACCGAGCGGCTCGTCATCGCCAACTCCCTCTCCCCGACCGCCGGGACGCTCGCCGCGACCGCGGGCGGCGGCCTGGCCTTCGTGGTACGCCTGGTCGTCGCGGATTCCGACACGGCCGTGGTGCTCGTGGGCGCCGCCCTCTACCTGTGCGCGGCGCTGGCGGCCCTGCGCATCGCCAAGGAACTGCTCGGCCCGGACCGCGCGCTGGAGCACCCCCGGCTGTCCACCGCTCTCTCCGGCACGGTCGCCGACCTGGCGGCGGGTGTACGCCATCTCGCGGCGCCCGCGCGCAGGGAAGCGGCCTGGGCGCTCACGGGAATGTTCCTGATGCGCTTCTGCTACGGCGGGATGCTCGTCATGCTGCTGATGCTCTGCCGGTACCACCTGACGTCGACCACGGACGAGGGACTCGCCCTGCTGGGGCTGGCGTTGGGGGCGTCCGGCGCCGGTTTCTTCGCCGCGGCCCTGCTCACACCGTGGGCCGCGGGGCGAATGGGGCCCGGCCGCTGGATCGTGACGTGCGCCGCGGCGGCCGCCGTGCTGGAACCGGCGCTCGGCCTGCCGTTCGCCTCCGGCCCGTTGCTGGCAGGGGCGTTCGTCCTCGGCCTGAGCACCCAGGGCGCGAAGATCTCCACGGACACCATCGTCCAGGCCTCCGTGGACGACGACTTCCGCGGCCGGATCTTCTCCGTCTACGACGTGCTGTTCAACGTGGCGTTCGTCGGAGCCGCGGCCGTGGCCGCCCTGCTGCTCCCTCCGGACGGCCGTTCGGTCACGCTGGTGGTAACAATCGCCGTTATCTACGGAGCGGTAGCGGCGGCTATGGCCCGGTTTGAGCGCCAGTAAGTGTCACATCAGAGCCACAGAGCCCTATCTCGCTACGAAGTTGTCAGCGCGGGCCGGTAGCTTACGTGCGTCTTATCAACGCGTCTTTCGCGTCACATGCCTATGTACTAGGGGGACCCCCAAGTGACCACTCCGCCGCCCCAGGGCAACCCGTTCGCTCAGGGCCAGCAGCAGCCTCAGGGCCAGGCCCCCTTCCCGCAGCAGGCCGGTCAGCCCGGCTTCCCGCCGCCGGGAGCCCCGGTGCCCCCGCAGCAGCAGGGCCGCAAGATCAGCTTCAAGACGATCAAGAACGTCGTGATTGTTCTGATCGTCGCGGGTGTGGCCATCGGTGGGTTCCTCGCGAGCCGCGACGACGCCAACACGGCCGCCGTGGGTGACTGCATGCACCGCGGCAGCACGGACGACAACGACCCGGACCTCGAGGTCGTGGACTGCGGTGACGCGAAGGCGCAGTACGAGGTGCTGGCCAAGGTCGAGGGCAACTTCTCCGGCCTGACGGCCCAGAGCAAGTGCGAGGCCGAGTCCAAGGAATTCGAGTACGTCTACACGGAGACCAACGGCAGCAAGAGCTTCCTGCTCTGCCTGAAGGACAAGTAAGAACGACGGCGGGGGCGGTGTTTCACGTGAAACACCGCCCCCGCATCGTGTGCGGGGTCATGTTTCACGTGAAACATGACCCCGCCTCCGTTGTCAGCCCTGTTGTGCAGCCCACCACTGCTTGAGGGCCTCGACCGCCTCGTCGTGTTCCATCGGGCCGTTCTCCAGCCGGAGCTCCAGCAGGTGCTTGTACGCCTTCCCGACCTCCGGGCCCGGCTTGATGCCCAGGATCTCCATGATCTGGTTGCCGTCGAGGTCCGGGCGGATGGAGTCCAGCTCCTCCTTCTCCTGCAGCTGGGCGATGCGCTCCTCCAGCCCGTCGTACGCGCGGGAGAGCGCGGCGGCCTTGCGCCGGTTCCGCGTGGTGCAGTCCGAGCGGGTCAGCTGGTGCAGCCGGCTGAGCAGCGGCCCCGCGTCACGGACGTAACGGCGGACGGCGGAGTCCGTCCACTCTCCCGTGCCGTAGCCGTGGAACCGCAGGTGCAGCTCGACGAGCCGGGAGACGTCCTTCACCAGCTCGTTGGAGTACTTCAGCGCGGTCATGCGCTTCTTGGTCATCTTCGCCCCGACCACCTCGTGGTGGTGGAACGAGACGCGGCCGTCCTTCTCGAAGCGGCGAGTGCGGGGCTTGCCGATGTCGTGCAGCAGGGCCGCGAGGCGGAGGGTCAGGTCGGGACCGTCCTCCTCCAGGGCCATCGCCTGCTCCAGCACGATCAGGGTGTGCTCGTAGACGTCCTTGTGCCGGTGATGCTCGTCGCGCTCCAGGTGCAGGGCCGGCAGCTCCGGCAGCACGTAGGAGGCGATCCCGGTGTCCACGAGCAGGGTGAGGCCCTTGCGGGGATGCGGGGAGAGGATGAGCTTGTTCAGCTCGTCCCGGACCCGCTCGGCGGAAACGATCTCGATGCGCCCTGCCATGTCCTTCATGGCCGCGACGACCTCGGGGGCCACCTCGAAGTCGAGCTGGGCGGCGAAGCGTGCGGCCCGCATCATCCGCAGCGGGTCGTCGGAGAAGGACTCCTCGGGCGTCCCCGGCGTGCGCAGCACCCGCTCGGCCAGATCCTTCAGACCGCCGTGGGGATCGATGAACTTCTTCTCCGGGAGGGCGACGGCCATCGCGTTGACGGTGAAGTCACGGCGGACGAGGTCGTCCTCGATGGAGTCGCCGTAGGACACCTCCGGCTTGCGCGACGTGCGGTCGTACGCCTCGGACCGGTAGGTGGTCACCTCGATCTGGAAGCTCCGGTCGGTGTCACCGACCCGCGCCTCCTTCTGGGCGCCGACCGTCCCGAAGGCGATCCCGACGTCCCAGACGGCGTCCGCCCAGGACCGCATGATCTTCAGGACGTCCTGCGGGCGGGCGTCCGTCGTGAAGTCCAGGTCGTTGCCGAGGCGGCCGAGCAGCGCGTCCCGCACCGAGCCGCCGACCAGGGCCAGTGAGAACCCCGCCTCCTGGAAACGGCGGGCTAGGTCGTCGGCGACAGGGGCGACCCGCAGCAGTTCACTCACGGCGCGGTCCTGCACCTGGCTCAGGGCACTGGTTGCTTCGTTGGCGTTCGGCACAACAGAAGAGGGTACGTGGCCCGCACGGCCCCGAGCGCCCGGAAAAAGGCTCGGGGACGGACACCTGTGGCGATCATGGACAAGGCGTGCGCCGCCCGCTCTTGGGCACCGGTCCGCGGCACTTCCCCTCCTCGCACCTCGTTACCATGCCTGGACGCACATTCCGACGACCACTGACGACGACAAGGGACGGGCGAGCGCGTGGCCGAGGCGGCAGACTTCCAGGGGACCAGTCCCTCACCTGCCCGCCGCTGGCTGCGGCGCACCGGTGCCGTGCTCGCCGGGACGCCCCTCCTGACCGGGCTCCTCCAGCTGCCGGCGGCGTCCCCCGCGGAGGCCGCGGCCCCGGCCGGGCCACGGGCCGCCTCCGACGACGGCTCCGTGGCCGTCTCCGTGGACTCCCTCACACCCGGCGCTCCCGCCGAGGGTGACACCGTGACCGTCTCCGGGACGGTCACCAACAAGGGCAAGAAGACCGTCACCGACGCTTCCGTCGGCCTGCGGGTGGGGACGCTGCTGGACACCCGCTCGAGCATCGACACGGTCGCCAAGAACTCCGATGACATCGGCAGCCCCGTCGGGGCGGAGATCGACGACAAGTACACCGAGAAGTTCTCCAAGCTCACCCCCGGCGTCTCGCAGCCCTACACGATCTCCGTGCCGGCCGACGAGCTGGACCTCGGCCAGGACGGCGTCTACGACCTGTCCGTCACCCTCACCGGAGAGACCTCCGACCAGCCCTGGGAGCAAACGCTCGGCGTCCGTCACACGTTCCTGCCGTGGCAGCCGGACGAGGCGGACACCAAGACGAAGACGACCTTCATGTGGCCGCTGATCTCCACCGTCCACATGACGGCGGAGACCGGCTCGGACGAGGAGCAGACGCCTGTCTTCCACGACGACGAGCTCGCCGAGGAGATCTCCCCGGGCGGCCGTCTCGACCGGATGGTCGCCCTCGGCAAGGACCTCGACGTCACCTGGGTGATCGACCCGGACCTGCTCGCCTCCGTGGAGGCGATGACCACCCGCTACGAGATTCCCGGCGAGAACGCGGACGACAAGAACGCCGTGGGCGGCCACCAGGCGGTCGCCAAGCGCTGGCTCACCGAGGTGCAGAAGGCGGTGGCGGACAAGGAGGTCGTCGCGCTGCCGTTCGGCGACCCCGACCTCGCCTCGCTCGCCCACCACGGCACGTCGGTCACCGGTTCGCTGCGCCACCTCAAGGAGGCCACCGACGTCGCCGCCGGCACCGTCGAGTCGATCCTGCACGTCACCGCCAGCACGGACTTCGCCTGGCCCGTCGAGGGCGCCGTGGATCCCTCGATCATCAAGGTCTCCACCTCGGCGGGGGCCGACAAGGTGATCACCCGCGGCGACACCTTCGAGGGCGGCCGCGACCTGACCTACACGCCCACCGCGCCCCGCCCCATCGGCGGCGGCACCACGGCCGTGGTCGCCGACGCACGGCTGTCTACCGTGTTCGACAGCGACATGGCCAGGGCCTCCGCCTCCACCCAGGCAGTGCAGCGCTTCCTGGCCCAGAGCCTCACTCTCGCCCTGCAGACGGACCGTCCGCGCAGCGTCGTGATCGCCCCGCAGCGCACCCCGTCCGCCGCCCAGGCCCAGACGATGGCCGAGGCCATCGGCGCCCTCCAGGACAGCACCTGGTCACAGCCGCAGGACCTCACGGCGGCCGCGAAGTCCAAGCCGGACCCGGACGCCGGGACCGAGGTGCCCCCGGCGTCCGCGTACCCGAAGTCGCTGCGCAAGCAGGAGCTCCCGCGGTCGGCCTTCGAGCAGATCGCCAGGACCCAGGACAAGCTCGACCGCTTCAAGGTGATCCTGTCCAACCCGTCCCGCGTGGTGACGCCCTTCGGCCGCGCCCTGAACCGGGGCATGGCAGCGTCCTGGCGCGGCCGGCCGGCCGAGGCGGCGATCTACCGCAGCGGCGTCGAGACGTACCTGGACACGCTGAGCAGCCAGGTCCGGCTGATCGAGAAGTCGGATACCAAGCTCTCCGGCCGCAGCGCCACGATCCCCGTGACGGTCCAGAACAACCTGGTGCAGGGCGTCGAGCACCTGGTGCTCCGGCTCACCTCCACCAACCCGACCCGCCTGGAGATCGACGGCAACGCCTACGAGGAGCAGCCCATCGCCGTCTCCGGCGGACACAGCCAGTCGGTGAAGTTCACCACGAACGCCAACGCCAACGGCCGGGCCACCGTGGTCGCCCAGTTGTACACCCAGGACGGCCGGCCCTACGGTCAGCCCGTCACCTTCGACGTGAAGGTCACCGAGATCACCGCGACGGTGATGCTGGTCATCGGCGGCGGCGTGCTGCTGCTCGTCCTGGCCGGATTCCGGATGTACACCCAGCGCAAGCGCGCCGCGGCCCGCCAGGCCGAGGAGCGGGAGCAGGAGAACGCGGCGGACGCGGCGGACGCGGACGCAGGCGACGCGAAGAACCCCGAAGCCTCCGAGAGGCGTCCCACCCAGGAGTCCGCGCCGGACACCCGGGAGGACGCCCCGGAGCAGCCGAGTGACCCGGCCCCGGACACCGCACCGGAAAGCGCCGACCCGTCCGGCACGGGTGAGAGAGTGGACCGTTGAGAAGGTCATGGCCGGTGGGCCAGGGACGATGAGGTGGGGTAACCATGAACGCGCCGTACGACGGTGACCGCGGCGATGCCGCGGCCAACTCGGGCCATCCCGAGTCGGACCCCGCCGGGGGTCCGCCGCCCGGGCACGACCAGGCGTCACAGCCACCCGCCGACATGTACGTCCAGGACGCCTACGCCCAGGACCCGTACCGGGCGCAGCACATCGACGCCCAGGACCCGGTCACCGAGGCGCTCTACGACCGGTCGGCGCACCCGCCGCCCCCGCCCGGCGCGCAGCAGCCGCAGCAGCCCCTCTACGGGCAGCCGCCGCAGTCGCCGTACGCGCCCGACCCCCGGGTGTGGGCCCGGACGCCCGCCCCGGAGCCGGACGGCCCCACCCAGTACCTGCCGTACGGCGACGACCCGCGCACCACGCAGTACGTCGGCGTGGACGACCTCGTCGGCCAGGCCGGGGAGCAGCGCCACGAGCCGGACGCCTTCGCGCACCTCTTCCGCGACCAGCAGCAGAGCGGCGCCTTCCCCGACCAGCACGGCGGGCACGCCCGTCCCCAGGGCGGCGCGCATCCCGGACAGCCGGTGGGGGGCCCGCAGCAGTACGCCTCCGCGCCGGTGCCCGGACCCGCGTCCCCCACGCCCGGCCACTACGCGGGCGCCACTCCGCCCCCCGCGGCGGAGTCGGCGGCCCCGGAACCCGCGTCCGCGCCCGCGCCGAAGAAAGGCGGCCGCGCCGGCGGCCTGCTGAAGTCCAGCGCCGTGATGGCGGCGGGCACGATGGTGTCCCGCCTCACGGGCTTCATCCGGTCCGCGCTGATCGTGTCGGCCCTGGGCCTCGGCCTGCTCGGCGACTCCTTCCAGGTCGCCTACCAGCTGCCGACGATGATCTACATCCTCACCGTCGGCGGCGGCCTCAACTCCGTCTTCGTGCCGCAGCTCGTGCGCGCCATGAAGGACGACGAGGACGGCGGTGAGGCTTACGCCAACCGGCTGCTGACGCTGGTGATGGTGGCGCTGGCGGTGCTCACCGCGGCCGCCTGGCTGGCCGCGCCGCTGCTGGTGCGCGCGCTGTCGAACCCCGTCGCCTCGGACCCCGCGGCCAACGAGGTCGCCGTCACCTTCACCCGGTACTTCCTGCCCTCGATCTTCTTCATGGGCGTCCATGTGGTGATGGGTCAGATCCTCAACGCGCGTGGCCGGTTCGGCGCGATGATGTGGACCCCGGTCCTGAACAACATCGTCATCATCGTCACGCTCGGCACGTTCATCTGGGTCTACGGCACCGCCGCGGACTCGAAGCTGCAGGTCTCGAACATCCCGCCGGAGGGTCTGCGACTCCTCGGCCTCGGCGTTCTGCTGGGTCTCGTCGTGCAGGCCCTGGCGATGATCCCGTACCTGCGGGAGACCGGCTTCCGCATGCGGCTGCGCTTCGACTGGAAGGGCCACGGCCTCGGCAAGGCGGCGATGCTCGCCAAGTGGACCATCCTGTTCGTCCTCGCCAACCAGGCGGGCGCGCTGGTCGTCACCCAGCTGTCCACCGCCGCGGGCCTGGACTCGGACGTCGAGGGCACCGGTTTCGCCGCCTACGCCAACGCTCAGCTGATCTGGGGTCTGCCGCAGGCCATCATCACGGTGTCCCTGATGGCCGCTCTGCTGCCCCGCATCTCCCGCTCGGCGGCGGAGGACGACGGAGGCGCCGTCCGCGACGACATCTCGCAGGGCCTGCGCACCACCGCCGTCGCGATCGTGCCCATCGCCTTCGGCTTCCTCGCGCTCGGCATCCCGATGTGCACCTTGATCTTCGGGTCCTCGGGCACCAGCGAGGCCACCAACATGGGCTACATGCTGATGGCGTTCGGCCTCGGCCTGATCCCCTACTCCGTGCAGTACGTCGTCCTGCGCGCCTTCTACGCCTACGAGGACACCCGGACCCCCTTCTACAACACCGTCATCGTGGCCGCCGCGAACGCGATCGCCTCCGGCGTCTGCTTCCTGGTGCTGCCGGCCCGCTGGGCCGTCGTCGGCATGGCCGCCTCGTACGGCGTCGCCTACGCCCTCGGGGTCGGCGTCGCCTGGCGCCGGCTGCGCAAGCGGCTGGGCGGCGACCTGGACGGCGCCCGGGTACTGCGGACCTACGCCCGGCTGTGCATCGCCTCCGTCCCGGCCGCCCTGCTCAGCGGCGCGGCCTGCTACGGCATCAGCAAGGTGCTGGGCCAGGAGGTCCTGGGTTCGTTCGCCGCGCTGCTCGGCGGCGGAGCCGTCCTGCTGGGCGTCTTCTACGTCGCCGCGCGCCGGATGCGCATCGAGGAGGTCAACTCGCTGGTCGGTATGGTCCGGGGACGCCTGGGACGCTGAGGCCGGGGGTAGGCGCACAACCATCATCGGCCCCCGCGTGTCGTGCATAGCGGCGGACTGTGGGCACAATTGGGTTCGGCGTCGGACTGCGCGCGACGGACGCCGGGCCGACGCGCGATGGATGGGGAGGCAGGGAACGACGGTGGCGGAACGGAGCACAGCTGCCGTCGACGTGGCAGACGACAGCGGCGAGCAGTCGCTGACCGCGGAGGCGGACCAGTCCACGGCCGACGGGGTGGCCAAGAACCGGGAGCGGGACACGGACAACGACGAGGCACAGGAGAGCACCGGGACCGAGGGTCCCGCGACGACCTCGCCACCGGAGCTGCACAGCGGCCACAAGCTGGCCAGACGCTACCGCCTCGAGGAGTGCGTCACCCGTCTGGACGGATTCAGCAGTTGGCGTGCCGTGGACGAGAAGCTCCGCCGTGCCGTCGGCGTGCACGTCCTGCCCGCGGACCACTCGCGTGCCCGGTCCGTGCTGGCGGCGGCCCGCTCCTCGGCCCTGCTGGGCGATCCGCGCTTCGTCCAGGTCCTCGACGCCGTCGAGGAGAACGACCTCGTCTACGTCGTCCACGAGTGGCTGCCCGACGCCACCGAGCTGACCACCCTTCTCGCCTCCGGCCCGCTGGAGGTGTACGACGCCTACCAGATGGTCAGTCAGGTCTCGAGCGCCATGGCGGCGGCCCACCGTGAGGGCCTCGCCCATCTGCGCCTCAACCCCACCGCCGTCCTGCGCACCTCGACCGGCCAGTGGCGCATCCGCGGTCTCGCCGTCAACGCCGCGCTGCGCGGCGTCAGCTCGGACACCCCGCAGCGCACGGACACCGAGTCGATCGGCGCCCTGCTGTACGCGGCGCTGACCCAGCGCTGGCCGTACGAGAGCGACGCCTACGGCATGTCAGGTCTGCCGAAGGACATCGGTCTGATCCCGCCCGACCAGGTCCGGGCCGGCGTCCACCGCGGTCTGTCCGAACTGGCCATGCGCGCCCTCGCCAACGACGGCGCCACCGCCTCCCGCCACGAGTCGCCGTGCACCACTCCTGAGGAGCTGGTGAAGGCGATCGGCGAGATGCCCCGCATCCGGCCGCCGGAGCCCGCCTTCACCGCCCCGCCGGACTACCAGCGCACCACGTATCAGCAGGGTTCCTACGGGCGCCCCGCCACTCCTTCCCATGCCACCCAGCCGACGCCGGTGCCTCCTCCGCCCCTGCACAGCCGCACGGGCAAGGCCCTGAAGTGGGCCGTCTCGGCGCTGCTGATCGCCGCTCTGGGCCTGGGCAGTTGGCAGCTCGCGGACGCCCTCATGGACCAGGGCGGCAAGGGCGACGACACCAGCAACACCCAGACGACGAACGGCGACGACAAGAAGGCCTCGAAGCCGGTACGCGGCAAGCCGATCGCCATCTCGGAGCTGCACGACTTCGACCCCTTCGGCTCGGACGGGTCCGAGTACCCGGAGAACCTGCCCAAGGTCCTGGACGGCGACCCGGAGAGCTACTGGCAGACCAGCTACTACGCGAGCTCCGACTTCGGCCGGCTGAAGCCGGGCGTGGGAGTCGTCGTCGACCTCGGCAAGAGCCAGGACGTCGGCAAGGTCACCGTCACCTTCATCGGCAGCACGTCCGTCGAGCTCCGTGCCGCGCCCGGGAACGCGGAGTCCCGGCCGACCTCCTTCGACTCGTACAGCAAGGTCGCCGAGGGATCGGGCACCACGGTCTCCCTCGCGCCCAAGGGCACGGTGAAGACCCGTTACCTCCTGGTCTGGCTGACCGAGCTGCCCATGCAGGCCGACGACGGCCAGTGGCGTGGCCGAGTCGCGGACATCAAGGTGACCAGCTGAGGCCGGCTGCGTCGAGGGAGGGGATCCGATGGCGGACGGCGCCGTGTACGACGGAGTGAGCGATCAGGATCTGCTCGCCCGGCACGTCGAGGGCGACGCCGACGCCTTCGGCGAGATCGTGCGGCGGCACCGCGACCGGCTCTGGGCCGTGGCCCTCCGGACGCTGGGGGACCGCGAGGAAGCCGCTGACGCCGTCCAGGACGCCCTCATCTCCGCCTACCGGGCCGCCCACACCTTCCGCGGTCAGTCGGCCGTCACGACGTGGCTGCACCGCATCACGGTGAACGCCTGCCTGGACCGTGCCCGCAAGGCCGCATCCCGGAAGACCGCGCCGGTGGACGACACCGAGCGTCTGGAGCAGCTGCTCGAGCCGCACGAGTCCGCCTCGGCGCCCGCGGAGCGCAACGATCTGCACCGGCAGCTCATCGAGGCGATGGGCACCCTCCCGCCCGACCAGCGGGCCGCGCTCGTCCTGGTGGACATGCAGGGCTACCCGGTCGCCGAGGCGGCCCGCGTCCTCGATGTGCCCACCGGCACGGTCAAGAGCCGGTGTGCCCGGGGCCGCGCGAGACTCCTGCCCCTGCTCACCCATCTGCGCCCGGGGGGCACCGGTGAGGTGGAGCACAGAGGCGGGGGACGGAACCGGAAAGGGAAGACATCCGTCCCACCCGCAGCGGGTCCACGGCAACCGGACCCACCCGACACAGGAACGAACGACCCGGCTGCAGTGAAGGGCGGAGGTGGGCGAGCGTGACGTCGACGAACGACAAGGCGGAGCACCCGGACGTCGCGGAGATCTCCGACCTCACCGAGGGTCTCCTCCCGGCGGACCGCAGGGACGCCGTCCGCAGGCACCTGGACCGGTGCGAGCTCTGTGCCGACGTCCACGCCTCCTTGGAGGACATCAGGGGACTGCTCGGCACGGTCCCGGGCCCGCCGCGGATGCCGGCGGACGTCGCGGGGCGCATCGACGCGGCGCTGGCCGCCGAGGCCCTACTGCACGCCACCGCACCCGTGACCGACGGCGAGGACGAGAACGTCACCGCCGGAACGGCGGCCGCCGACGGCGCACCGCTTCATGTTTCACGTGAAACATCGGCGCCCTCCTCCGACCGCCCTGCCGGCCGCCCCCGCTCCTCGACCACGGGGCCGGGCCGCAAGCCGCGTCTGAGGGCCAGGAGCCGCCGGGCCGCCGTCCTCGGGGCCGCGTTCGCCGTGGCCGCTCTCGGCCTCGGCTCCGTGGTGCTGTCGTCGCTGAACGGCGGCGGAGGCCCGGACGACGAGCAGCGGACGACGACCGCTGCGGACACATTCTCCGAGGGGAAGCTGCAGGAGCAGGTCAACGATCTCCTCGCACGCAACCCCGAGCAGGACAAGGGAGCGCGCTCCCCCCATACCTTCGGCTTGGAGTCGGATTCCTCCGGAGCGAACCCCAGGGTGCTGACGGCGCCCGCCGTCCCGGAATGCGTCCAGGAGGGCATCGGCCGCAACGACGCCGCCCTGGCCGCCGAGCAGGGTGTCTATCAGGGCAAGGCGGCTCTGCTCGTGGTGCTGCCCGACGCCTCGGACGTCACACGGGTCACCGCCTACATCGTCGACGCGACCTGCGTGGAGAACAACTCTCCGTCCACGACCGCGAAGGTTCTGCTGGAGCACTCCTACGCGCGCTGACCGCACACGCGTGGTCTTCGCTCCGCGTGGTTCCCGTACGGTGTGTGGCCCCAGCCTGCCCGTCGGAGCACCGTCTGCGTGTGCCCGGGCACGGCGGGAATGTAGGCCCCTTAGGATCCGTTGGGTGGGGTGAGAGTTCCGAAAGAGGCTCCCACCGGTCGAACGATGCCAGACCAGAGACGAGGAATTCAGCCGTGAGCGACGTCCGTAACGTGATCATCATCGGCTCGGGGCCCGCCGGCTACACGGCGGCGCTCTACACTGCCCGCGCGTCGCTGAAGCCCTTGGTGTTCGAGGGCGCTGTCACCGCCGGCGGTGCACTGATGAACACCACCGAGGTGGAGAACTTCCCCGGTTTCCAGGACGGCATCATGGGTCCCGAGCTCATGGACAACATGAGGGCCCAGGCGGAGCGCTTCGGCGCCGAACTCGTTCCGGACGACGTCGTGGCCGTCGACCTGACCGGTGAGATCAAGACCGTCACGGACACCGCCGGCACGGTCCACCAGGCGAAGGCCGTGATCGTGACGACCGGTTCGCAGCACCGCAAGCTCGGGCTGCCGAATGAGGACGCCCTCTCCGGTCGCGGCGTCTCGTGGTGCGCCACCTGTGACGGCTTCTTCTTCAAGGACCAGGACATCGCGGTCATCGGCGGCGGTGACACCGCCATGGAGGAGGCGACCTTCCTGTCGCGCTTCGCCAAGTCCGTGACGATCGTCCACCGCCGGGACACCCTGCGCGCCTCCAAGGCAATGCAGGAGCGCGCCTTCGCCGACCCGAAGATCTCGTTCGTCTGGGACAGCGAGGTCGCGGAGGTTCAGGGCGACCAGAAGCTCTCGGGTCTGAAGCTGCGCAACGTCAAGACGGGTGAACTCTCCGACCTGGCGGTGACCGGCCTGTTCATCGCGATCGGTCACGACCCGCGCACCGAGCTCTTCAAGGGCCAGCTCGAGCTGGACGAGGAGGGCTACCTGAAGGTCGACGCGCCCTCGACGCGCACCAACGTCACGGGCGTTTTCGCGGCCGGTGACGTGGTGGACCACACCTATCGCCAGGCGATCACCGCGGCCGGTACCGGCTGCTCGGCGGCCCTCGACGCGGAGCGCTTCCTCGCCGCTCTCGCCGACGAGGACAAGGCCGAGCCCGAGAAGACCACTGTCTGACCCCCTCTCCCCACGCACCAACGATTAAGGAGCCCGCTGTGGCCGGCACCCTGAAGAACGTGACCGACGACTCCTTCGAGCAGGACGTCCTGAAGAGCGACAAGCCTGTCCTGGTGGACTTCTGGGCTGCCTGGTGCGGTCCGTGCCGTCAGATCGCTCCGTCCCTCGAGGCCATCGCCGCCGAGTACGGAGACAAGATCGAGGTCGTCAAGCTCAACATCGACGAGAACCCGGGCACGGCCGCCAAGTACGGCGTCATGTCCATCCCGACCCTGAACGTCTACCAGGGCGGCGAGGTCGCCAAGACCATCGTCGGCGCCAAGCCGAAGGCCGCGATCGTGCGCGACCTCGAGGACTTCATCGCCGAGTAAAGCGGTGGGCCGCCTCCACGGCGGTGCATGTTTCACGTGAAACACGAATGGGCCGACCCTCTTGGGTCGGCCCATTCGTGTGAGCGGGATCAGAGCGGACGCAGGGCCGGCTCCTTCTGCACCGCACCCAGCAGCCGGTCGAGTGCCATCTCCACGTCTTCCTTCCAGGAGAGTGTCGACCTCAGTTCCAGACGCAGCCGCGGGTAGGCGGGATGCTGGCGGACCGTCTTGAAGCCCACGGCGAGCAGATGGTCCGCGGGCAGCACACAGGCCGGCTCCTTCCACCGGGCGTCGCCGAAGGCCTCGATCGCCTTGAACCCCCGGCGCAGCAGATCTTTCGCCACCGTCTGCACCATGACGCGGCCAAGTCCCTGTCCCTGGTAGTCGGGCAGGATGAAGGCGGTCATCAGCTGTACCGCGTCGGGAGACACCGGGCTGGTGGGGAACGCCATGGAGCGCGGCACATAGGCGGGGGGCGCGTAGAGGACGTAGCCGACGGGGACCTCGTCCACGTAGACCACGCGTCCGCAGGAGCCCCAGTCGAGCAGGACGGCCGAGATCCAGGACTCCTTCTCGAGCGCTGCGGTGCCCGCCTTTATCGCTGCTTCGCCGCTGACGGGGTCGAGCTCCCAGAAGACGCATGAGCGGCAGCGCTGGGGGAGGTCCGGAAGGTTGTCCAGCGTGAGCGGTACGAGCCGACGGCCCATGAAGGCTGTTCCTCGCTTCCTTCACCCGCTGCCACACGGGCGGCGGTCAGAGCACTCCGTTCTCTGAGCAGGCTGCCGATGAAGCCGCTGACGACGCCCACCCCCAGCCCCGCGCTCATCAGTCCGGTGCGGCTCGTCATTCGCATGGCCCCTGCCTAGCTCTCAGAGGTGGTGCCGGGTGGATGCGCTCTCTACGAACGCATCGTATCCAGGAAGCGATTCCCCCGATACCGCCACAAGGCAAAGGGCGGACCGTGTTCCGGTAGACACCGGACACGATCCGCCCTGACCGGTTCTCAGGCCGAGGGGAGCGACTTCTCAGGAATCGGTCTCTTCGGCGTCGTCCTCGTCCACCAGGCTCTTCTGGAGCACCGGGCCCTCTCCAGGGGCGAGGGTGCCGAGGATGCGCTCAAGGTCTTCCATCGAGGCGAACTCGACGGTGATCTTGCCCTTCTTCTGGCCGAGGTCGACCTTCACCCGCGTCTCGAAGCGGTCCGAGAGCCGCGTCGCCAGGTCGGACAGAGCCGGGGATACCCGGGCGCCCGCGCGCGGTCCCTTGGAGCGCTGAGCCTTCTGCGGCCGCGAGCCCATCAGGGTCACGATCTCTTCGACGGCTCGCACCGAGAGGCCCTCAGCCACGATGCGGTGAGCCAGCCGGTCCTGCTCCTCGGAGTCCTCCACGGAGAGCAGAGCACGGGCATGTCCGGCGGACAGCACTCCGGCGGCCACGCGACGCTGCACGGTCGGGGACAGCTTCAGCAGACGCAGGGTGTTGGACACCTGGGGACGGGACCGGCCGATGCGGTCGGCCAGCTGGTCGTGCGTGCAGTTGAAGTCCTTGAGCAGCTGGTCGTAGGCGGCGGCCTCTTCCAGCGGATTCAGTTGCGCACGGTGCAGGTTCTCCAGCAGCGCGTCCAGGAGGAGCTTCTCGTCCTCCGTGGCGCGCACGATGGCCGGGATGGCGTCGAGGCCGGCCTCGCGGCAGGCACGCCAGCGGCGCTCACCCATGATGAGCTCGTAGCGGCCGCCGCCCACCTGCCGTACGACGACCGGCTGGAGCAGACCGACCTCCTTGATGGAGGTGATCAGCTCGGCCAAGGCGTCCTCGTCAAAGACCTCACGGGGCTGCCGCGGATTCGGCGTGATGGCGTCGAGGGGGATCTCGGCGAAGTGCGCGCCCACCGGCGCGGACGGCACCGAGGGGCTCGCCGCCGCGGTGTCCTCCGTTTCACGTGAAACAGAGGACAGGGTGGCCACCTTCGCGGCCGCCACTCCACGCTCGTTCGGCAGTACCGGGACCGCTGCGGGCGACGGGGAGGCCGTCCCGCCCAATGCGGCCGGCGGCACCGTCTTCTCTGTCGGGGCAGCGGGGATCAGTGCTCCGAGCCCACGACCCAGCCCCCTCCGTCGCTCACTCACTGCACGCCCTCCACCATGTTCGGATCAGTCTGCTGTGCGCCGATGTGCGCCTGCGACGCGTCGTACCGGACACCGACACCCCTCAGCGCGATCTCGCGTGCCGCCTCGAAGTACGAGAGAGCACCGCTCGATCCAGGATCGTAAGTCAGCACCGTCTGCCCGTAGCTCGGTGCCTCGGAGATGCGGACGGAGCGGGGGATGCTGGTGCGCAGGACCTCGTCGCCGAAGTGCGTACGCACCTCCTCGGCAACCTGGGAGGCGAGCCGCGTCCGGCCGTCGTACATGGTGAGCAGGATCGTCGAGACGTGCAGGGCGGGGTTGAGGTGGCCCCGCACCAGGTCGACGTTGCGCAGCAGCTGCCCAAGTCCCTCCAGCGCGTAGTACTCGCACTGGATCGGGATGAGCACCTCCTGGCCGGCCACCAGGGCGTTGACCGTGAGGAGGCCGAGCGACGGCGGACAGTCAATGAGGATGTAGTCCAGCGGCTGCTCGTAGACCTGGATGGCCCGCTGCAACCGGCTCTCCCGCGCCACCAGCGACACCAGCTCGATCTCCGCACCGGCGAGATCGATGGTGGCGGGGGCGCAGAAAAGACCCTCGACATCGGGGACGGGCTGGACGACCTCCGCCAGGGGCTTGCTCTCCACCAGTACGTCGTAGATGGAGGGCACCTCGGCGTGGTGGTCGATCCCCAGGGCGGTGGACGCGTTGCCCTGCGGGTCGAGGTCGATCACCAGGACGCGGGCGCCGTGCAGAGCGAGTGAGGCGGCCAGGTTGACGGTAGTCGTCGTCTTCCCGACACCGCCCTTCTGATTGGCGACCACGATGACTCGGGTCTGCTCGGGTCGCGGCAGCCCCTCACCGGCACGGCCCAGAGCCTCCACCGCCAGTTGGGCGGCGCGACCGATGGGAGTGTCGTCCATCGGAGGCGGTGTTTCACGTGAAACATCCGCCCCCATCGATTCGGTACGGGGACCGGGGACCGGATCGGTCATCGGTCCCGCGATGTTGGCGTCGGACCGCAAGGATTCACTCTCCTCGACTACAGGCTCGCAATGAACAGAGCCTCCCATGTCTTCGGGGTCGCGAACCAGTGAGGCCTGACGTTCTGTGGAGAAATCCACCTCTGTGGACAACTCCGTGCCCCGTGAGGGGAGAGGTGACTCACGTGGAGCGGAGTTCTCGCCGAGGGAGCCAAGGGGCTTCCGTTCGCGAGGTTCGGCCGCAGCGCGGCCCCGACTGATGATGCCGTGCAGCAGTGAGCGACGTTTCACGTGAAACACGATGCACAGCAGCGGAGGCGGCACTGCCGCGACACTCCGGCGTGCGTAGGTGAGGCAGCTTGTGTGGAGTACGCCCGGCCCCGAGGGGCCGAGCGCATCACCCCGTCGTGCGTCTCCGTCGTGCTGGCCCCCTCGCACTCCACGGCGAGGGAGGTAAGGCTATCCGCGTCGACGCCGGGCCCGTCCGGTACGGGCGGCCTTGGCGCGCTTGGCGGCGAAGCGCACACCGCCAGGGCTCTCCCCGACCTCCACCCGCACCACCGTGGACAGGGGATCCACGACGCCCTCGCCGACGTGCACGATCGACGTGGTCACGGCGCCGAGCTTGGTCAGGGCGGTGGCCGCGCTCTTCAGTTCTTCCTCCGCGGTGTCGCCCTTGAGCGCGAGCATCTCCCCGTACGGCCGCAGCAGGGGGATGCCCCAGGTGGCCAGACGATCGAGCGGCGCCACGGCTCGTGCGGTCACCACATGCACCGGAGGCAGCTTGCCCATGACCTCCTCGGCACGTCCTCGCACGACGGTCACATGCTCCAGCCCGAGCAGCTCCACGACCTCGGTCAGGAAGTTGGTACGGCGGAGCAGCGGCTCCAGCAGGGTGATCTTCAGGTCCTCCCGGACCAAGGCCAGCGGGATGCCCGGCAGACCGGCCCCGGAGCCGACGTCGCACACGGTGACGCCCTCGGGCACGACCTCCGAGAGCACCGCGCAGTTCAGCAGATGCCGCTCCCACAGGCGGGGCACCTCGCGGGGGCCGATCAGACCGCGCTGCACGCCCGCCTCGGCGAGCAGCTCGGCGTACCGGACCGCGTCCGCGAAGCGTTCACCGAACACCTCACGGGCCTGCTCGGGCGCGGGGGGAAGCTCCGCTGCCTCCGTCACGGGGGACCGTCCTTCCGTACCGTGCCGACGCGGGGCGCCGACACCAGACCAGAACTACCAGGCTGACAAAGAGCGGCCCCGCCTGCGCAACAGACGGGGCCGGTGGAACGGTGGAGCCGATCAGGCGGGAAGCACGACGACGAAGCGCTGCGGCTCCTCGCCCTCGGACTCGCTGCGCAGGCCGGCCGCCTTGACCGCGTCGTGCACGACCTTGCGCTCGAACGGGGTCATCGGGTCGAGCCTCACGGGCTGCCCGCTGCTCTTGGCTTCGGCCGCGGCCTTGGCACCCAGGTCGGAGAGCTCGGTGCGCTTGCGGGCGCGGTAGTCGGCGATGTCGAGCATCAGACGGCTGCGGTCGCCGGTCTCCCGGTGGACCGCGAGACGCGTGAGCTCCTGGAGAGCCTCCAGCACCTCGCCGTCACGGCCCACGAGCTTCTGCAGGTCGCGGCTGCCCGTGTCACTGATGATCGAGACAGAGGCCCGGTCGGCCTCGACATCCATGTCGATGTCGCCGTCGAGATCGGCGATGTCGAGCAGACCCTCCAGGTAGTCCGCCGCGATCTCGCCCTCCTGCTCGAGGCGGGTCAGGGTGTCTGCGCCCTCGGCAGCGGCCGCGGTGGTGCCTTCCGTCACGGGATGGACTCCTTCTTACTTCTTCGACGGGGACTTGGGCCGCTGCGGGCCCTTGCGCTGTCCGGACTGGGCCCTGCTGCGGGTGGAGCCGTTGCCGGCGGGCTTGGCGTCGCCCTTTTTGGCGGCGGGCTTGGGGTCCTGGTCCTGCGGGTCGTCGGCCTTGGTCAGCGAGGTGGGTTCACCCGCCGGCTTGGCCGCGCCGGAGTGGCGCTTGGACTTGGGCTGCCGCTTGGGCTGCTGCCGCTTGGGGGCGACGGTGGCGGTCGTCGTGCCGCCCTCGGCCTGAGCGGCGGCGCTGCTCTCACCCTTGATCACCGTGCCGTCGGCCTGGGCGGCGAGACCCGCCTTGTTCAGGCCGTTGATGAACTTGCGCTCGTACTCGTTGCGGTCACGGCCCTTCGCGACGATCGCCTTGACGATGGCGCGCTCCCGGCGGTTGCGGGTCTTGCCGTGCTTGGCGACGTGCTTGGAGAGGCGCTCCAGGTAGGCGGCCTGGGCCTTGGAACCCGGGGTGGGGTTGTTGTGGATGACGTACATCTGCTGGCCCATGGTCCACACGTTGGTGGTCAGCCAGTAGACGAGGACACCGACCGGGAAGTTGATGCCGAAGACGGCGAAGATGACGGGGAAGACGTACATCAGCATCTTCTGCTGCTGCATGAACGGCGTCTTCACCGTGGTGTCGACGTTCTTCGTCATCAGCTGGCGCTGCGTGTAGAACTGCGACAGCGACATCAGGACGATCATGATCGCCGTGACGACGCGGACGTCGAGCAGTGTCGAGTTCAGCGCCTCGACCTTCTCCGGGCTGTCCGTGAACTTCGCGGCGAGCGGGGCACCGAAGATGTGGGCCTTCTGAGCGCTCTCCAGCAGTCGCTCGTTGATCACGCCGATGGTGTCGTTCGACGCGATGCTGTTGAGCACGTGGTACAGCGCGAAGAAGAACGGCGACTGCGCCAGGATGGGAAGGCACGAGGAGAGCGGGTTGGTGCCCGTCTCCTTGTAGAGCTTCATCATCTCTTCGGACTGGCGCTGCTTGTCGTTCTTGTAGCGCTCCTGGATCTTCTTCATCTCCGGCTGGAGCGTCTGCATGGCGCGCGTCGCCTTGATCTGCTTCACGAAGAGCGGGATCAGGCAGATGCGGATCAGAATCACCAGGGACACGATGGACAGGCCCCAGGCCCACCCCGTGTCCGGGCCGAAGATGGAGCCGTACACGCTGTGGAACTGGACGATGACCCAGGAGACAGGTGTCGTGATGAAGCTGAAGAGGCTGGCAATCGTGTCCACTAATCATGCTCCTTGGGCATGGGACGAGGTCTCTGCGGCCGGGCTCGACGGACTCGTAGGACTCGTGGGAGAAGCCTGTCCCTCGGTGGCCGGTTCGGCGGCGGAGGTCCCGCCCTTGCGTGCACGCCAGGCGTTACGCAGCATTTCGTGCCACCGCGGGCGCTTGCGCGGCGGGACATGGTCCACACCGCCGAGCGACCACGGGTTGCAGCGCAGGATGCGCCAGGCCGTGAGTGCTGTGCCCTTGACGGCACCGTGCCGGTCAATGGCCGTGTAGCCGTAGTGGGAACACGACGGGTAGTACTTGCACACCGGGCCCAGCAGCGGACTGATCGTCCACTGGTAGAGCTTGATCAGTGCCAGCAGCGGGTACTTCATCGCGCGCCACCTCCCAGCAGCCGCTGCAGAGCGGCGTCCAGGTCTCGGGCCAGCTGTGCATGGTCGGCGTCGCCCGCGGCGGGCAGCGCTCGTACCACTACCAGGCTACCGGGGGGCAGCCGGTCGACTCGCTCGCGCATCAGATGGCGAAGCCTCCGCTTCACCTTGTTGCGCACCACCGCTCCGCCCACGGCCTTGCTCACGACGAAACCCGCACGCGTCGGGGGAGCGCTCTCCCCAGGCGCATGCGGGTCCGTTGCACCGCTACGAAGATGGACGACGAGATGCTGGCGCCCGGCCCGGCGTCCTCGTCGTACCGCGGTCGCGAAGTCCTCGCGCCGCCTCAGCCGGTTCTCGGTGGGCAGCACGACGTCATGACCTGACCGGGATCAGGCGGACAGACGGGCGCGGCCCTTGCTGCGGCGGGACGCGAGAATCGCGCGGCCGGCACGGGTGCGCATACGCAGCCGGAAGCCGTGGGTCTTGGCGCGACGACGGTTGTTCGGCTGGAAGGTGCGCTTGCTCACTCGGGGGCTCCAGAAAGAATCGGTGGTTGCGGGGTGCCGTCCTGGCTGTCACCGTGCGCCCACGAGTAGCTCGCGTTACGCCCGAGTGCACCGCTGACCGATCATCTTGCGATCTGTGCCCATCGGAGGCAGGCGGCAGCAGCCATCGACAACTCGACCTGGTTACGGTACGCGCGGCTGCGCCATTCGGTCAAACCGACGGGCGCCGGGAGACACTTGTCCACAGCCTGGGGACAACAACTTGAACCGTACCGGTCGCGCTGACTACCGTGACTGGACTCCGATTCGTTCCCTTGACCCTCCACCACCCGATTTACATCCCGACCCGTCCCTCGCATCACACGATCGAGGGACCTGTGAGAGAGCGTGCCCTGTGGCTGACGTACCTGCCGATCTTGCCGCAGTGTGGCCACGCGTACTGGAGCAACTGCTCGGCGAGGGCCGTGGTCAAGGTGTCGAGAGCAAGGACGAACACTGGATCCGGCGCTGCCAGCCGCTGGCCCTGGTCGCCGACACCGCCCTGCTCGCCGTGCCCAACGAGTTCGCCAAGGGCGTGCTCGAGGGCCGGCTGGCCCCGGTCGTCAGCGAGAGCCTGAGCCGCGAGTGCGGCCGCCCGATCCGTATCGCGATCACGGTCGACGAGACCGCCGGCGAGCCGCCGGCCACACCCTCGCCCGCTCCCCGTCCGCAGCCGCGCTACGAGGAGCCGGAGCTGCCCTCCGTCCACCCGGAGCGCCCGGATCACCGTGAGCGTCCGGACCACCGCGACCGGCAGGAGCGCGAGCCGTACGGCGGGTACGACCGCCGCCGGGGCGACCAGCAGGGCCGGGCGGACGACCAGCTGCCCTCCGCCCGCCCCGCCTACCCGTCGGAGTACCAGCGCCCCGAGCCCGGCTCCTGGCCGCGTCCCTCGCATGACGACTACGGGTGGCAGCAGCAGCGGCTCGGCTTCCCCGACCGTGACCCGTACGCCTCGCCGTCCCAGGACGCGTACGGCTCCCCGCAGCAGGACGCGTACGGTTCGCAGGATCCGTACGGCTCGGACTCCTACGGCGGTCCGTCCTCCCAGGACTACCGTCCCCAGCCTGTGGAGCGCCCGTCCTACGACCAGCGCTCCGACTACGAGACGTCCCGCGGCGACTACGACCAGCGCGACGACCGGCGCCGCGACCTGCCCGAGCCGCCGCCCGGCTCGGGGCACGTCCACCGCGGCGGCCCGGTCGGCCCGAACCTGCCGACGACCGGCGCGCCCGGCCCGCTGGCGGCGCAGCCGGCCCCGGCGACCGGGCCCGGCGAGCCGACCGCGCGGCTGAACCCGAAGTACCTCTTCGACACGTTCGTCATCGGCGCGTCCAACCGCTTCGCGCACGCGGCCGCGGTGGCCGTCGCGGAGGCGCCGGCGAAGGCGTACAACCCCCTGTTCATCTATGGGGAGTCGGGCCTCGGCAAGACGCATCTGCTGCACGCGATCGGGCACTACGCGCGGAGCCTCTACCCGGGCACGCGCGTGCGGTACGTGAGCTCGGAGGAGTTCACCAACGAGTTCATCAACTCCATCCGCGACGGCAAGGGCGACAGCTTCCGCAAGCGCTACCGCGAGATGGACATCCTGCTCGTCGACGACATCCAGTTCCTGGCGGACAAGGAGTCGACGCAGGAGGAGTTCTTCCACACGTTCAACACGCTCCACAACGCCAACAAGCAGATCGTGCTGTCCAGCGACCGGCCGCCCAAGCAGCTGGTGACGCTGGAGGACCGGCTGCGGAACCGTTTCGAGTGGGGTCTGATCACCGACGTCCAGCCGCCGGAGCTGGAGACGCGCATCGCGATCCTGCGCAAGAAGGCGGTGCAGGAGCAGCTCAACGCCCCTCCGGAGGTGCTGGAGTTCATCGCCTCCCGTATCTCGCGCAACATCCGCGAGCTGGAGGGCGCGCTGATCCGGGTGACGGCCTTCGCCTCGCTCAACCGGCAGCCGGTGGACCTGGGGCTCACGGAGATCGTCCTCAAGGATCTGATGCCCGGAGGCGACGACTCGGCCCCGGAGATCACCTCGACGGCCATCATGAGCGCGACCGCCGACTACTTCGGGCTCACCGTCGAGGACCTGTGCGGCACCTCGCGCGGACGCGCGCTGGTGACCGCCCGGCAGATCGCCATGTACCTGTGCCGTGAGCTGACGGACCTGTCGCTGCCGAAGATCGGCGCGCTGTTCGGCGGGCGGGACCACACGACGGTGATGCACGCCGACCGGAAGATCCGCAATCTGATGGCCGAGCGGCGGTCCATCTACAACCAGGTCACCGAGCTGACCAACCGCATCAAGGCCGGCTGACGGCCCGCACGCGCGGCTGAGGGCGTCCCTGGAGAGATCCGGGGGCGCCCTTCTTCGTGTCCCGGCTTCCCGATGCGTCTCCCGCCTCCCCGGGCCTCCCCGGCCGGGGGCTCACGGGGACCGAGGCTGTTCCGCGGCGCCCCGCGAGGATCCGCGACGACTCCCGCTGTTCGATTCCCGCCGCGGGTTACGGCCTTCCTCCACAGATTCGGTGACTTTTTTCCGTCCACACGCTGGGGACCGGAAAGTTGTCCCGACGCCGTCCACAGCCGCCCCTGGTGAGAAGCTGTCTGCGCAGGTCACCTGCCTGTGGATCCGTGGACGAACGATCTCCACAGACTGTGGACGACGAGATGATCCACAGCCTGTGCATGAAGTTGTCCACGGGCTTCCCACAGGCTGCGGCCGGTTGTCCCCAGTGATCGGCCGCTTCTCCACATGACTGTCCACTGTTCGGCAACGCGACGCGCCTTCTCACCGCCCCGAGTGAAAGCCGTCACATCGAGCTGCCGGAGGGGGCTGTGGGAAAGGAGCGCAAACCTGGGGACGCGTCTGGGGAGAACTCGGCCTCCCCTGTGCACGGGATGTGCAGAACTTTCCGTTCTCCACAGAGAGGCCCGGTTGTCCACCGCCCCCGCCCACAGGGCCAGTGGACAAAAAACCGGCGCTGAGCTGCGCAAACGAGGTTATCCACGGTATCCACAGGCCCTACTACTACTCCCGACCATAGAGAGCGAGGAATTCGTTTCGAAGAGGGTCCTGTGCACAACTCGCTGTCTCGGCCCCGACTGCCACTCGTCACGACTTGACCCCGACGGGCACCTACTGTCAGTGCGGTGCGTCAGACTGGACCCCGGTGTCCTTCCCCTCCGAGGGGCCGACGACACCGAGTCAGACGACGAAGCCAGGCAGGGCGAGAAGCGCCGGCAACAGCAGGAGGCGGCAACAGTGAAGATCCGGGTGGAACGCGACGTACTCGCGGAGGCAGTGGCCTGGGCGGCTCGCAGCCTCCCGGCCCGTCCGCCGGCGCCTGTCCTCGCCGGCCTGCTGCTCAAGGCCGACGAGGGCCAGCTGAGCCTGTCCAGCTTCGACTACGAGGTCTCCGCACGCGTGTCGGTGGAGGCCGAGGTCGAGGAGGAGGGCACGGTCCTGGTCTCCGGCCGCCTGCTGGCCGACATCTCCCGCGCCCTGCCCAACCGTCCGGTGGAGATCTCCACAGACGGTGTGCGGGCCACGGTGGTCTGCGGCTCCTCGCGGTTCACCCTCCACACACTGCCTGTGGAGGAGTACCCGGCCCTGCCGCAGATGCCGAACGCGACGGGCACGGTCCCCGGCGAGGTCTTCGCCTCCGCCGTGCAGCAGGTCGCCATCGCGGCCGGCCGCGACGACACCCTGCCCGTCCTCACCGGTGTGCGCATCGAGATCGAGGGCGACACGGTGACGCTCGCCTCCACCGACCGCTACCGCTTCGCGGTCCGCGAGTTCCTGTGGAAGCCGGAGAACCCGGAGGCCTCCGCGGTCGCCCTGGTGCCCGCCAAGACGCTCCTGGACACCGCCAAGGCGCTGACCAGCGGCGACCAGGTGATCCTGGCGCTGTCCGGCTCCGGTGCCGGTGAGGGCCTGATCGGCTTCGAGGGAGCGGGCCGCCGCACCACCACGCGTCTGCTGGAGGGCGACCTCCCGAAGTACCGCACGCTGTTCCCGACGGAGTTCAACAGCGTCGCCGTGATCGAGACCGCCCCGTTCGTGGAGGCGGTGAAGCGCGTGGCGCTGGTCGCCGAGCGCAACACCCCGGTGCGGCTGAGCTTCGAGCAGGGCGTGCTCATCCTGGAGGCCGGTTCCAGCGACGACGCACAGGCTGTGGAAAGGGTCGACGCCCAGCTCGAGGGCGACGACATCTCCATCGCCTTCAACCCCACGTTCCTGCTGGACGGCCTGAGCGCCATCGACTCCCCGGTGGCCCAGCTGTCGTTCACCACGTCGACCAAGCCGGCGCTGCTCAGCGGCCGCCCGGCGATGGACGCGGAGGCGGACGACGCCTACAAGTACCTGATCATGCCGGTGCGTCTCAGCGGCTGATCCACAGGCCGCGGCGAAGCCGCAGGTGGGGACGGGCGTGTGAGCGCGTATGCCCACAGATGTGCGCGAGCGTCCGGGTTTAGGCTCGGACGCCGGTACGCAAGTGCCGTCACATCCCGTCGCACCCTTAAGGAACACATCTGATGGAGCTCGGTCTCGTCGGTCTCGGCAAGATGGGCGGCAACATGCGCGAGCGTCTGCGCCGCGCAGGCCACACCGTCTTCGGTTACGACCGCAACCCGGACCTCGCCGACGTCCACAGCCTGCAGGAGCTTGTGGGCAAGCTCAGCGGCCCCCGCGTGGTGTGGGTGATGGTCCCGGCCGGGGAGCCGACCCAGTCCACGGTCGACGAACTGGCCGAGCTGCTGGAGCCCGGCGACGTCGTGGTGGACGGCGGCAACTCCCGCTGGACCGACGACGAGAAGCACGCGGCGGAGCTGGCGGCCAAGGGCATCGGCTTCGTCGACTGCGGCGTCTCCGGCGGTGTCTGGGGCCTGGAGAACGGCTACGCGCTGATGTACGGCGGCTCCAAGGAGGACGTCGCCAAGGTGCAGCCGATATTCGACGCCCTCAAGCCGGAGGGCGACTTCGGCTCGGTGCACGCCGGCAAGGTCGGCGCGGGCCACTTCGCGAAGATGGTCCACAACGGCATCGAGTACGCCATGATGCAGGCCTACGCCGAGGGCTGGGAGCTGCTGGAGAAGGTCGACTCGGTGACCGACGTCCGGGAGGTCTTCCGCTCCTGGCAGGAGGGCACCGTCATCCGCTCCTGGCTGCTCGACCTGGCGGTCAACGCCCTCGACGAGGACGAGCACCTGGACGGGCTCCGGGGTTATGCACAGGACTCCGGTGAGGGACGCTGGACTGTGGAGGCCGCCATCGACAACGCGGTCCCGCTGCCGGCGATCACCGCCTCGCTGTTCGCGCGGTTCGCCTCGCGCCAGGAGGACTCGCCGCAGATGAAGATGATCGCGGCGCTGCGGAACCAGTTCGGCGGCCACGCGGTCGAGAAGAAGTAGTCCACAGGGACGCCATCTGTCCACAGGACCGCGCGGCGGTCCACAACGCCGGAGGAGGTCGGCGGAACGCCATGCACGTCACGCATCTGTCGCTGGCCGACTTCCGCTCCTACCCCCGGGTCGAGGTCCCGCTCGACCCCGGGGTGACGGCCTTCGTCGGGCCCAACGGGCAGGGCAAGACGAACCTCGTCGAGGCGGTCGGCTACCTCGCCACCCTCGGCAGCCACCGGGTGTCCTCCGACGCCCCGCTGGTGCGCATGGGAGCCGACCGCGCGATCGTCCGGGCCCAGGTCCGGCAGGGTGACCGGCAGCAGCTGGTCGAGCTGGAGCTCAACCCGGGCCGCGCCAACCGCGCCCGCATCAACCGCTCCTCGCAGGTCAGGCCGCGTGACGTGCTGGGCATCGTGCGGACCGTGCTGTTCGCGCCCGAGGACCTGGCGCTGGTCAAGGGCGATCCGGGGGAGCGCCGGCGCTTCCTGGACGAGCTGATCACTGCGCGCTCCCCGCGCATGGCGGGCGTGCGCTCCGACTACGACCGGGTGCTCAAGCAGCGCAACACGCTGCTGAAGTCGGCGGCGCTGGCCCGCCGGCACGGCGGCCGCACCCTGGACCTGTCCACGCTCGACGTGTGGGACCAGCACCTCGCCCGCGCGGGCGCCGAACTCCTGGCGCAGCGCCTGGACCTGCTGGCCGCGCTCCAGCCGCTGGCCGACAAGGCCTACGAGCAGCTGGCGCCGGGCGGCGGTCCGGTGGCGCTGGAGTACAAACCGTCCGCGCCCGGCGAGGCGCACACCCGTGAGGACCTCTTCGAGCAGCTGATCGCCGCGCTCGCGGAGGTCCGTAAGCAGGAGATCGAGCGCGGGGTCACCCTGGTCGGCCCGCACCGCGACGACCTGTCGCTCAAGCTGGGCGAGATGCCGGCCAAGGGCTACGCCTCCCACGGCGAGTCGTGGTCGTACGCGCTGGCGCTGCGTCTCGCCTCGTACGACCTGCTGCGGGCCGAGGGCAACGAGCCGGTGCTGGTGCTCGACGACGTCTTCGCCGAGCTGGACGCGCGCCGCCGGGAGCGGCTGGCCGAGCTGGTGGCCCCCGGCGAGCAGGTGCTGGTGACGGCCGCCGTCGACGACGACGTGCCGCACGTGCTGGCGGGCGCGCGGTTCACCGTGTCCGAGGGGACGGTGGAGCGCGCGTGAGCGGGCAGCAGCCGCCCGCCGGCGGTACCGGCGAGGACCCCGAGCCGTCGGGCGTCGATCTGGCGCGCGTGGCGCTGCGCGCGGCCCGTGAGGCGGCACGCGCGCGTGGGGACGCGGCGCAGCAGAGGAAGCAGGCGCGGCGCGGGGGCCTGCGCTCCGGCGCGCGTACCGACCGGCGCGATCCGATGGCGCTGGGCGCGGCGATCAACCGGCTGCTCACCGAGCGCGGCTGGGAGGCCCCGGCGGCGGTCGGCGGGGTGATGGGGCGCTGGCCGGAGATCGTCGGCGAGGACCTCGCCAAGCACTGTGAGCCGGAGCGCTACGACGAGGACGAGCGGGTGCTGGTGGTGCGCTGCGACTCGACGGCGTGGGCGACCAATCTGCGGCTGCTGGCGCCGACGCTCGTGGCCCGTCTCAACGACGACCTCGGGCACGGCACCGTGCGGCTGATCAAGGTGGTCGGACCCACCGGTCCGGCCCGCCGCTACGGGCCGCTGCGCGCCCCGGGCAGCACCGGTCCCGGCGACACGTACGGGTGATCCGGGACCCTTTTCCCGCCGTGCCAAGCACACGTGAGAGACATCACATCCGGGCGTCCGAGCGCTGCTTTCGCGGGCCGGATGCCCGCTTCGTCGTACCGCCGGACGCGGAGGCGAATCGCCACCTGACTCCTAAGTAGCCAAGGGTTGACGGCCGGAAGCGCTGAGTGCCCTCGTGGGGCCTCTGGAGCCCCCATCCGCATATCGGGAGTCGGGAGAGGCCGTTTCCGGGCGGCACATGCGGACTCAGGTGCCCGCAAACCCCCATCGATGTCAGCGCTACCGGTAGACTGGAAGACAATCCCGCCCCGATCGTGGGGACCGCCCGGGAAGACGCTGAGCAACGCTGATCAAGGCTTACCAACGCAACATGCCGCAGCCGCTCCGGCAACCTGCCGACGAGCCCGGCTCGTGCTGTGCCAGAAAGGGCGCTTCGTGGCCGATTCCGGCAACCCCAACGAGAACATCCCGTCCACCGACACCGCCGCCGGCGACGCGGCGAGCTCCTCGACCGGAGACGCCGCCACGTCGTACGACGCGAGTGCCATCACCGTCCTCGAGGGCCTGGACGCGGTCCGTAAGCGACCCGGCATGTACATCGGGTCGACGGGCGAGCGGGGCCTGCACCACCTGGTGCAGGAGGTCGTCGACAACTCGGTCGACGAGGCGCTGGCCGGCCACGCGGACACCATCGACGTGACGATCCTGGCCGACGGCGGCGTCCGCGTCGTCGACAACGGCCGTGGCATCCCCGTGGGCATCGTCCCCTCCGAGGGCAAGCCCGCCGTCGAGGTCGTCCTCACCGTGCTGCACGCGGGCGGCAAGTTCGGCGGCGGCGGTTACGCGGTCTCCGGCGGTCTGCACGGTGTGGGCGTGTCCGTGGTCAACGCGCTGTCGACGCGCGTCGCCGTCGAGGTGAAGACCGACGGCCACCGCTGGACGCAGGAGTACAAGCTGGGCGTCCCCACCGCGCCCCTGCAGCGGCACGAGGCGACGGAGGAGACCGGCACGTCGGTCACCTTCTGGGCCGACGGCGACATCTTCGAGACCACGGACTACTCGTTCGAGACGCTCTCCCGGCGCTTCCAGGAGATGGCGTTCCTCAACAAGGGCCTGCGGATCAACCTCACCGACGAGCGCGAGTCGGCGAAGGCGACCGCCGGTGCGGACGAGGCGGGCGAGGACGAGAAGCACGAGGTCAAGAGCGTCTCGTACCACTACGAGGGCGGCATCGTCGACTTCGTGAAGTACCTCAACTCCCGCAAGGGAGAGGTGATTCACCCCACCGTCATCGACCTCGAGGCGGAGGACAGGGAGCGCCACCTGTCGCTCGAGGTCGCCATGCAGTGGAACGGCGGCTACACGGAGGGCGTGTACTCCTTCGCCAACATCATCCACACCCATGAGGGCGGTACGCACGAGGAGGGCTTCCGTGCGGCGCTGACCTCGCTGATCAACAAGTACGCGCGCGACAAGAAGCTGCTCCGCGAGAAGGACGACAACCTCACCGGTGACGACATCCGCGAGGGCCTGACCGCGATCATCTCGGTCAAGCTGAGCGAGCCGCAGTTCGAGGGCCAGACCAAGACCAAGCTGGGCAACACCGAGGTGAAGACCTTCGTGCAGAAGGTCGTCTACGAGCACCTCGCCGACTGGCTGGACCGCAACCCGAACGAGGCCGCGGACATCGTCCGCAAGGGCATCGCGGCGGCCACCGCGCGCGTGGCGGCCCGCAAGGCGCGCGACCTGACGCGCCGCAAGGGCCTGCTGGAGACGGCGTCGCTGCCGGGCAAGCTGTCCGACTGCCAGTCGAACGACCCGACCAAGTGCGAGATCTTCATCGTCGAGGGTGACTCCGCCGGCGGCTCGGCCAAGTCCGGCCGGAACCCCGAGTACCAGGCGATCCTCCCGATCCGGGGCAAGATCCTCAACGTCGAGAAGGCGCGCATCGACCGGATCCTGCAGAACCAGGAGATCCAGGCGATGATCTCCGCGTTCGGCACCGGCGTGCACGAGGACTTCGACATCGAGAAGCTCCGCTATCACAAGATCATCCTGATGGCGGACGCCGACGTCGACGGCCAGCACATCAACACCCTGCTGCTGACGTTCCTGTTCCGCTTCATGCGGCCGCTGGTCGAGGCCGGGCACGTGTTCCTCTCCCGTCCCCCGCTCTACAAGATCAAGTGGGGCAAGGACGACTTCGAGTACGCGTACTCCGACCGCGAGCGCGACGCGCTGATCGAGATGGGCCGCAACGCGGGCAAGCGCATCCGTGAGGACTCCGTCCAGCGCTTCAAGGGCCTCGGCGAGATGAACGCCGAGGAGCTGCGCATCACCACGATGGACCAGGAGCACCGGGTCCTCGGCCAGGTCACCCTGGACGACGCCGCCCAGGCCGACGACCTCTTCTCCGTCCTGATGGGCGAGGACGTCGAGGCCCGCCGCGCGTTCATCCAGCGCAACGCCAAGGACGTCCGCTTCCTCGACATCTGAGTCGGTCTCAGCTGACCGCACCAGGAAGGACCTTCACCAGCAATGACCGACGAGAACACTCCCGTCACGCCTCTTGAGGACGCGGACGCGGCCGGCATGCGCGTCGAGCCCGTCGGGCTCGAGACGGAGATGCAGCGCTCGTACCTCGACTACGCGATGTCCGTCATCGTGTCGCGTGCGCTGCCCGACGTCCGTGACGGCCTCAAGCCCGTCCACCGCCGTGTGCTGTACGCGATGTACGACGGCGGCTACCGCCCGGAGCGCGGCTTCTACAAGTGCGCCCGCGTCGTCGGCGACGTCATGGGCAACTACCACCCGCACGGCGACTCCTCGATCTACGACGCGCTGGTCCGCCTGGCGCAGCCGTGGTCGATGCGGATGCCGCTGGTGGACTCCAACGGCAACTTCGGCTCCCCGGGCAACGACCCGGCGGCGGCGATGCGCTACACCGAGTGCAAGATGGCGCCGCTGTCGATGGAGATGGTCCGTGACATCGACGAGGAGACCGTCGACTTCACGGACAACTACGACGGCCGCTCGCAGGAGCCGACCGTCCTGCCGGCCCGGTTCCCGAACCTGCTGATCAACGGCTCGGCCGGTATCGCGGTCGGCATGGCGACCAACATCCCGCCGCACAACCTGCGCGAGGTCGCCGCCGGCGCCCAGTGGTACCTGGAGAACCCCGAGGCGTCGCACGAGGAGCTGCTGGACGCGCTCATCGAGCGCATCAAGGGCCCCGACTTCCCGACCGGCGCCCTGGTGGTGGGCCGCAAGGGCATCGAGGAGGCGTACCGCACGGGCCGCGGATCGATCACCATGCGCGCGGTGGTCGAGGTCGAGGAGATCCAGAACCGCCAGTGCCTGGTGGTCACGGAGCTGCCGTACCAGACCAACCCCGACAACCTCGCGCAGAAGATCGCCGACCTGGTGAAGGACGGCAGGATCGGCGGCATCGCCGACGTGCGCGACGAGACGTCCTCGCGGACCGGCCAGCGCCTGGTCATCGTGCTGAAGCGGGACGCGGTCGCCAAGGTCGTGCTGAACAACCTGTACAAGCACACCGACCTGCAGACCAACTTCGGCGCCAACATGCTGGCCCTGGTCGACGGCGTGCCGCGCACGCTGTCGCTCGACGCGTTCATCCGCCACTGGGTGACGCACCAGATCGAGGTCATCGTCCGCCGTACGCGCTTCCGGCTGCGCAAGGCCGAGGAGCGGGCGCACATCCTGCGCGGTCTGCTGAAGGCCCTGGACGCCATCGACGAGGTCATCGCGCTGATCCGGCGCAGCGACACCGTCGAGGTCGCGCGCGGCGGCCTGATGGACCTCCTGGAGATCGACGAGATCCAGGCCAACGCCATCCTCGAGATGCAGCTGCGCCGGCTGGCCGCCCTGGAGCGCCAGAAGATCGTCCAGGAGCACGACGAGCTCCAGACGAAGATCAACGAGTACAACGAGATCCTGGCCTCCCCGGTCCGCCAGCGCGGCATCGTGAGCCAGGAGCTGGCCGCGATCGTCGAGAAGTACGGCGACGACCGCAAGACGAAGCTGATCCCCTACGAGGGCGACATGTCCATCGAGGACCTGATCGCCGAGGAGGACATCGTCGTCACGGTCACGCGGGGCGGCTACATCAAGCGCACCAAGACCGACGACTACCGGGCGCAGAAGCGCGGCGGCAAGGGGGTGCGCGGGGCGAAGCTCAAGGAAGACGACATCGTCAACCACTTCTTCGTCTCGACCACGCACCACTGGCTGCTGTTCTTCACCAACAAGGGCCGCGTGTACCGCGTGAAGGCGTACGAGCTGCCCGACGCGGGCCGCGACGCGCGCGGACAGCACGTGGCGAACCTGCTGGCCTTCCAGCCGGACGAGACCATCGCCCAGATCCGCGCGATCCGCGACTACGAGGCGACGCCCTACCTGGTCCTGGCCACCAAGGCCGGCCTGGTGAAGAAGACCCCGCTGAAGGACTACGACTCCCCGCGGTCCGGCGGTGTCATCGCGATCAACCTGCGTGAGCAGGAGGACGGTACCGACGACGAACTGATCGGCGCCGAACTCGTCTCGGCCGAGGACGATCTGCTGCTGATCAGCAAGAAGGCACAGTCGATCAGGTTCACGGCGACGGACGACGCGCTGCGGCCCATGGGTCGCGCCACCTCGGGCGTCAAGGGCATGAGTTTCCGTGAAGGGGACGAGCTGCTCTCGATGAATGTTGTTCGACCCGGTACGTTCGTGTTCACTGCCACAGACGGCGGGTACGCGAAGCGGACCGCTGTCGACGAGTACCGCGTCCAGGGCCGCGGCGGCCTCGGCATCAAGGCCGCCAAGATCGTCGAGGACCGTGGTTCCCTCGTCGGCGCGCTGGTGGTCGAGGAGACCGACGAGATCCTCGCCATCACGCTGTCGGGTGGTGTGATTCGCACGCGAGTCAACGAGATCAGGGAAACCGGCCGTGACACCATGGGCGTCCAACTGATCAACCTGAGCAAGCGCGATGCCGTGGTCGGCATCGCCCGTAACGCCGAAGCGGGACGCGAGGCGGAGGAAGTCGACGGCGACGTGGTCGTGGACGAGTCCGCCGACGGGGACGCGACCACCGGTACGGACCAGGGCGAGGCGCCCTCGTCCGAGTAGCACGAGGAGTGAGTCAGCGTGAGCGGAGCCACGGGCGCCGGACCGGCCGGTACCAGTACGGGAACGGACGGCGGCGGCCGTGGCTCCGCCGCGCGGGCGACAGATCCGCACACGACCAATCTCAAAGCGATCAAGGCGCCGGTCTCCGACGCCTCCTCGTCCACCAGGCGGGGATCCCAGGGGGGAACCGTGACGGACACCCGAGGCCCGCAGGCCGCACCCGGGCAGGGTGCGGCCGCTCAGGCGGCCTCACCGCTGCCGGGGGAACGGCAGCCGCAGCAGCAGGCGGGCCCGTACCACCCGCCGCAGGCCTACCCGGCCGAGGCCGGCGCCGCCGGCCGCACCGGCGCGGTGCGCCGTCCCCGCACGGGCGCCAGCACCACCCCGCGCGTGCGCAAGGCGCGCCTGCGCGTGGCGAAGGCCGACCCGTGGTCGGTCATGAAGGTCAGCTTCCTGCTGTCGATCGCGCTCGGCATCTGCACGATCGTCGCGGCCGCCGTGCTGTGGATGGTCATGGACGCCATGGGCGTCTTCTCGACCGTCGGCGGCACGATCTCCGAGGCGACAGGCTCGGAAGGGTCCAACGGTTTTGACCTGCAGTCGTTCCTGTCGCTGCCCAACGTCCTGATGTTCACGACGGTCATCGCCGTCATCGACGTCATCCTGGCGACGGCGCTGGCGACCCTGGGCGCGTTCATCTACAACCTGTCGGCCGGTTTCGTGGGCGGCGTCGAGCTGACCCTGGCCGAGGACGAGTGACCTGCTCAGCGGGCGCGCCCCGGTCGCGCTGACGGCCCGCGGGGAACCGATTTTGGGACTGCCCCGGTCGTGCGCTAATCTTCAGGAGTCAGCGCGCGGGACACACCCCCGCAAAGCGCGGCGGGGCTATAGCTCAGTTGGTTAGAGCGCATCCCTGATAAGGATGAGGCCACAGGTTCAAATCCTGTTAGCCCCACCAGCACGAAGACCCCCGGTCCACTTGGACCGGGGGTTTTCGCGTTCCGCGGTCGGTGTCTGCCGGTTACGGTCGTCGGATGGCATCTGATCCCACGTCGTCCGCCGCGGACGTCACGTCGCTGCCCAGGGCGGAGTTCGCCTTCCCCGGCCCGCTGCGCGACCGGCTGGTCGCGGCGATCCTCGACGGCTCCAAGACCGCAACGGCAGCTCTCGTCGCCGAGTACGAGCACGAGGGGGAGCCTCTGCCGGAGGTCGGGGACCGTTCGGTGGTCGTCGACTCGGACGACCGGCCGGTCGCGGTCGTCGAGGTGACCGGCGTGCGTGTCGTCCCGCTCGCGCGGGTGGATCTCGCCCATGCGGTGGACGAGGGGGAGGGGTACACCGGCGTGGCCGAGTGGCGCGCGGGCCACGAGCGGTTCTGGGGCAGCGCGCAGATGCGTGCGGCGCTGGAGGACCCGGACTTCGTCGTGGACGACACGACGCCGGTCGTTCTGGAGCGCTTCCGTGTCGTCACCCGTCTTCGCCCCGCCGGCTGAGCCGCGATCCGGAAACTCCTCGCGTCGCGTGGGGCCGGGCGGTACGGTCGCGGACTTCTGCTCGTGACGGGAAGGTAGGGCTTCATGGCGAGTCGGATCAGTGAACTGGTGCTGGAGTGCCGTGACCCGGAACTGCTCGCGCGGTTCTGGTGCGAGGTGCTCGACTTCGTGGAGCTGGACCGCGACGGGGACGACATCGAGATCGGCCCGCGGGAAGGGTTCGGCGGGGCGCAGCCGACGATCGTCCTCAGCAAGCAGGACCGGCCGCAGCCGGACAGGACACGGCTGCACATCGATGTGAACGCCACCGACCGCGACCAGGACGCCGAGCTGGAACGCCTTCTGGCGCTCGGGGCGCGGCCGGCCGACGTGGGGCAGACCGGTGAGGAGCCGTGGCATGTGCTCGCCGACCCCGAGGGCAACGCGTTCTGCCTGCTGAGGAGGCGTCTCGACCCGCTCTGAGGGCCTGTCGCGGGCTTGAGGCGCCCCGGAAGTCCTACGGAAGCCTCACAGAGGCTCACACCGCTGTGTGCGGGCGCGGGGTTCCGGACATGACCCGGACCCCGGTCGGCGGACGACCGGGGTCTTCGTTCTCTCTGCTCATGTCGTGCCGTTGTGCTGTACGCAAGTTCGCCAGGACTCCGGGGAAGCAGCGACGGCACGAGGAGGGTCGGGTCGAAAGGGCAGCGGGGCGCGGCGGCCTCAGCGCTGCAAGGGGATCCGGGCGGAGGCGGGAGCGGGCAGGGTGGACGCCGTGTCCGGCGAGCAGTGCGCGGGGACCAGTTCGGACTCCGGTCGCTCGGAGGAACTGTCCTGCTCCGCTTCGGTGCCCTGCTCCCCTTCGGTGTCCGGTTCCGCGGTCGTGTCCGAGAGGGGCCGGTGCCGGCAGCTGGGGGACTTGCCGTGCGCCTCGGCGTGGATGCGCTGCTTCATCGTGGGGGGCAGTGCCCTGATCGAGGACCAGGACCACGGGGAGGCCGTCGGCGCGGGCGCCTCGGTCTTCGGAGCGCTGTCGCTGTTGCGCGTCTTCTGGGTCTGGGGTACGGCCGCCGCGGCGGCCGTGGTGATGAGACCGAGCGCCGTGCACAGCGCGAGGAAGGCGGTGACAACGGTGTTCCACAGCTGCATGACCTTGTTCCTGGCCATGACCCCTCACTTTCGGGTTGGGCGATTTGCGTACTTTCCTCATGATGTGTATGAGGGCCTCGAAGTGGTGGACCGACGCCCGTGCCGCGTGGATGTTCAGATGAACACCACTCGGATGGGCGCATGAACGAAGAAAACCCTGGTTACGGGAGGAAACGGAACGAAAACACCGTGCGTGCGGGTGTGATCACCCTCCGATCGGACCGTCCGCGTCGCGTCGATCCGGTTGTCTCCGAAGGCAGTTGGAGGCGGCGACGCAGGTCACCGATCGGTATCGACCGGTGTGTATAGTCGGGCGCCAGAGGTCCCCTACGTCAAGGAAAGACGAGGTCGCGCGGTGAAGAAGCTTCTCCTGGTCGCACTGGCCGCCATCGGCGGGCTCCTCGTGTACCGCCAGATCCAGGCGGATCGCGCCGAGCAGGATCTGTGGACGGAGGCGACTGACTCCGTGCCCACGGGTTCGTGAGTACCGACATACGACGCTGAACAGACCCCGGCCGCCTGCGCGGTCGGGGTTTTGTGTGGCCGGGACCTTGTGACCGGGCCTCGTCCCCGGTGCAGGATGGGCGTCGGCACCGAGCGGGACCGGCGGCGACGAGGGGGGCGCGTGAGGGGACGGCAGGGTGAGGCGCGGCGGACGACGGCACGGGGCCGGCGCGGCGCCGCGGGGCGTCTGGGCCTGGCGGCCGCGCTCGGACTGGGGACCGTTCTCACGGGACAGCCCGCCCAGGCCGCCGGCCAGGACACCGCCCATGCGTACGCCTTCGCCGAGGACGCGCGCCGGATCGAGGGCGCCGGGAGCACCGCGGACGCCGTGGAGCTGGAGCCCGGCCGGACCTACCGCAGCACCCTTCCGCCCGACGGCAAGGTGTACTACCGCCTGGAACTGGACGACACCGGCACCGTCTACGCCTCCGCCACCGCCGTTCCGCCGTCCGGCGCGGGCGTCTCCGTCGCCGACGGCGTCAAGGTGACCGTGGAGGACGCCGACGGCCACTCCTGCGACGCGGACACGACGACCTTCGGAGCGCCGGGCAGCCCTCATCCGGTCGCCGCGTGGGCCATGCGGGAGATCTCCCCCAGAAGAAGCCTCTGCGCCGAGGCCGGGACGTACTACGTGACCGTCGAGCGGGCCGCCCCCGACGCGCGCGGCGCCTCCCCCGACCCCTGGGAGCTGGAGCTCAGCACGGTGTCGGAACCCGGGACGAGGACGCCGGACGGCACGGCCGCACCCGAGGCATGGGACTCGGCAACCCCCGCGCCCGTCCAGGGAACCGCCCGGCGCCGCGCTGGCGGAGCGGGGTTCGCGCGGGCGGCCTCGCTCGGCGAGGGCGTGTGGCGCGACGACATACGGCCGGGCCAGACGCTCTTCTACCAGGTCCCCGTCGACTGGGGCCGGCAGCTCCACGCCACCGCCGAACTGGGCAGCTCCGGCACGGACGCCTCCGGCTACGTCGCCTCCGCGCTCACCCTGGACCTCTACAACCCGGTGCGCGGCCACGTCGAGGACCTGTCCGTCGGCTACGGCGGAAGCCAGAAGTCCAAGGCGCTCAAGCCACTGCCTCCGGTCGCGTACGAGAACCGGCACGCGTCGGGGCAGCAGGTCTCCGCGGTGCGGTTCGCCGGCGCCTACTACCTCGTCGCGCACCTCTCCCCGGAGGTCGCCGAGGAGTTCGGCGACGAACCGGTGCCGCTGACGCTGCGCGTGGGGCTGGGCGGGGCGGCACAGGACGGGCCGGAGTACGCGGGCGGGACCGTGCCGCCCGACGTCTTCACCGTCGACGGCGGTGGAGGCGGCGCGGCCCCGGGCGAGGACGGCACCGCGGGCGACGAGACCCTGTACCGGGTGCTCGCGGCGGGCGGCATCGGCACCGGGAGCGCCCTGGTGGTGGGGCTCGGAGTATGGACGGTGGTGGCCCGGCGGCGGGCCGCGGCCCTTCCCGAGTGACCTGGTGACGCCGTCGCCGCCGGTGGTGCGGCGCGTGCGGCGTGTGCGGCGCGGTCAGATGCGGGTGAGCGCCCAGAAGCCCACGGCGTAGCACACCAGGGCCAGCAGCAGCACGGGCACGGCGACCCGCGCCGGAGGGCCGGGTCTGCGGGTGCCGCGCCGGCGGTGGGAGCGGGGGCCCGCAGGCGGCTGCGCGCTCCCTGTGCCCGGAGGCGGAACCTGTGACGACCGGGCGGTGTATTCAGCAGTGGAGGGTTCGGGACGCACGGCCGGTGGCGGCAGGGGGGAGCGCAGCTGATGGGTCGCTTCGTAGGGGGAGACCTCGGGCGCCGGGTGCTGGTGGCCGTACGGGGGGTGGGGTACGTACTGCGGGGGGTGTGGGCGGTGCTCGGGGGAGCGCGGAGTGGGGACCGAGGAGGGCTGGGGCGGCGGCAGGGGGAAGCTGCCGGTGTCCGACAGGGCGGCGGGCCGCGAGGCGGCGTCCGGTGGCGTGGTGGAGGAGCCGGTGGCAGTGCCGGCCGGGGTCCCGTGCCGCGGGTCGGGAGGTGCCACGCTCCATGCCGGGCGAGGCTCGGGCGTGCCGCCCTCCGCGGCACCGGAAGACGCCCCGGCTCCCGTGCCCGCCCCCTCCCCGGCCGGACGCGGCGGCGCCCCGCTGCCTCCGGCACTCTGCCCCGCTGTCCCGCCCTTGCCCACACCCACCGGCCCGCCGGCCGCCGGGTGGAGCCCGGAAGCCCTCTTCTCGGGGCCGTCCTCGGTGAACCCGGGCGGCAGCGGGCCGAGTTGGTCGAAGATCTCGATCAGCTCGTCGTCGGGGCCGGGCTCCGGCAGCAGCTCCGCCGCCGCGGCGAGCGCCTTCCGCGCCCCCGTCGCCGTGCGGAAGCGCGCCTCCGGATCGGGCTGCAGCAAGGTGGCCACCACCTGCCACAGCGGCTCCGGGATGCCCTGGGGCGCACCCGGCGTCCCGTGATCGGCGAAGTACTGGATGAGTGCCTTGGCGTCCGGCTTCGCGCCCTCGAGCAGATACAGGGCGACCAGGCCCACGGCGAACAGGTCGGCGGGGAAGTCCGGCTCGGAGCCCATCATCTGCTCCGGGGCCAGATACCCCGGGGTGCCGACGACCAGGTCGGTCTCGGTCAGCCGGGGCTCGCCCAGCCGCATGGCGATGCCGAAGTCCGACAGCCGCAGCTTCGGCCTGCCCCGGCCGGTGGCCTCCAGCAGCACGTTGGCGGGCTTGATGTCGCGGTGCACCACATCCTCCGCGTGCACCGCCGCGAGTCCCGAGAGGAGCTGGTCGAGCAGGGTGCAGACGAACGCGGGCGGCAGCGGGCCGTAGTCCCCGACCAGGTGCACCAGGGAACCGCCGGCCACCAGGTCCATGGTGAACAGGACCTTGTCGTCGTCGGCGGCCCAGCTGGTGGGGGCGAGCACATGCGGGTGGTCGATCCGCAGCGCCTGCTCGCGCACGAAGCGCAGCAGTGAATGGGCGTCGCTCTGCAGCAGCACCTTCGCCGCGACATAACGGCGACGGCGGTGGTCCCAGGCGCGCCAGACCGCGCCCACACCCCCGCGTCCGATCGGGTCGACCAGCTCGTACCGGCCGGCGAAGACCTCACCCATGACTGCGCGTCGCTCCTCCCCCTGAGGTGTCCCCTGTCTCTCCCCCACGCCGAGCGGTGCGACTCCCCCTGTGCCCCGGTGTCCCCCCTGCCCTCACGTGTCACCGGCGGCCGAGCCCCCTTCGGCCGCCGGGGTGGTGCGTCAGCTCTGGTGCGCCTGGTAGTGCGTGACCGCGTCGGCCGTGCGGCCGGCGCCGTAGACCCGGAGGAACTCCGCCAGCTCCGGGTGGGCGGGTGCGAGGGAGTCCGCGGCGTCGAGGATGTCGCCGGCGGCCGCCACCGAACGCAGCAGGGACTGGATCTCACGGACCACGCGCTTGACCGTGGGAGCACCTGAACTGCTCGTGGTGGTCGTGGTGTTGGTGAGGACAGAACCCCCCTGGGACTTCTTGATCTCCTCCATGCGCTCCGTGGCCTCGGCCGCGCTGACGCTGCCGTCCGCGACCTGCCCCGCCAGGTCCTGGAGCAGCTGCACGCGCTGGACCACCGCCGGATTGCCGATCTTCGCCCGCTGGCCGCTCATCAGCTGCGACAGCATCGGCGCGGACAGTCCGAGCACCCCCGCCAGACGGGCCTGGTTGAGACCCAGGTCGTCTATGAGCCTACGGAAGAGCGCCCCCAACGGCTCCCCGTACCAATTCCGCTGCAGTTCCCGCGCTCTGGCGGTGGCTTCCTGCTGTGCGGCGTCCATTGCGTCTCCCCATCGCTTCCCCATGAACCGTGGTTCGCTAGAGCGAACCACGCCACGCATCTTACGGAGAGTGGTTGGTCACGGGGACCCCCAATCTTTTTGCGGAATCCCCGGGGGGACCCGGTACTCTTGTCCCGGACGCCTGCCGGGATGTGTTTGTCCTGGTGGACGCATTCCCTCCGGGGCCTTAGCTCAGTTGGTAGAGCGCTGTCTTTGCATGGCAGATGTCAGGGGTTCGACTCCCCTAGGCTCCACAGAGAAGACCCCTCCACCTGCGGAAACGCGGTGCGAGGGGTCTTGTTTCACGTGAAACGACGCGGCGGGACAGAGGGCCAATTCCTCTGTCCCGCCGCGTCGTTCGCGCCGTTCCTCGTGCTGACGGTCAGCTTCTGCGGTCACTCCTCGTCGCGCTTGGCGGCCTCTTCCTCGGCCTCCTTGGCCGCGACCTCGGGGTCCAGGGTCCCCACGTCGCTGCCGTCCACGGAGGTCAGGGTGGTCGAGCCGGACACGTCCGTCGCGGCCGGCGGTTCCACCAGCCAGTCGGGGTTGGCCTGCTTGTCCCACCACTTCCAGGCGGCGTAGGCGCCTCCTGCCACGGCGCCCACGATCAGCACGACCTTGGCCGCACGGCCGGCCGCGGCCCGCCGCTGCTGCTTGCGCACGAGCTTCTGGATCTGCCGGGCCGTGACCTGGCCCCGCAGAGCGGCGAGCGCGGCCGCGCTCCTGGCCGCGGCCTCCTCCCGGGCGGGTCCGGCGGCGGCCACCGCCTGCTCGAGCACTGGCCGGGAGTACTCCGCGGCCTGGCGCGCGGCGAGGCGCGTGCGGACGGCGGCCTGGTGGGCGGCCTTGTCGACCTTCGGCGGCACGTGGGTCCGGGCCTGTTCCAGGTACGGCTGCACACGGGCGTCGTACTGCACGCGCGCCTGTTCCGCGGCCACGCGTGCCTGCTCCGCGGCCTGCGTCACCTTGGGCGCGAGCCGTACGCGGGCCTCCTGTGCGTAGTGTGCGGCCCTGACCTTGGCCGTGTCGGCGTAGGGCGCCACCACTTCCGCGGCGTGCAGCACGCTGTCCTTCGCCGAACCGGTCGCGGCGCGCACGCTGTCGATGCGGGTCACGAGTTCCTCCTCCTCGGTGGCGTACGGTATTTCGACTTTCCACCCTTTTCCGGATCATGCCTGCCGGGTCGGCGCGCGGCATGCGTGGACGGGCGAACGGGTGCCGCCCTCGGTGACCGACGGCGATATCGAGGGCAAGAGGGCGAATGCGGTGCAACGGGTCTTTGTCGCCGACGATGCCACGGATCGGCACGATGCGCCCGCGGCGCGGAAGAACTCGTGACGGTTTCCGCGAGCGGTACGGCCCGGGACGCCCCCGGGGGTACGGAGGCCGGGCGACTGCGCGGCCGGTCCGTGCGAGGATCAGGGAGTCACGGAAAGACAACGGAAGGCACATCGTGGCTACGCAGCTTTACGCCACCCTGAAGACCAATCACGGCGACATCCAGGTCCAGCTCTTCCCGGACCACGCGCCGCAGACGGTCAAGAACTTCGTCGAGCTCGCCAAGGGCGAGCGGGAGTGGACGCACCCCCAGACCGGGCAGAAGACCACGGACAAGCTCTACGACGGCACGGTCTTCCACCGGGTGATCAGCGGTTTCATGATCCAGGGCGGTGACCCGCTGGGCAACGGCACCGGCGGTCCCGGCTACCAGTTCGGGGACGAGTTCCACCCGGACCTGCGCTTCGACAAGCCCTACCTGCTGGCGATGGCCAACGCGGGCCCGGGCACCAACGGCTCGCAGTTCTTCATCACGGTCTCCCCGACGGCCTGGCTGAACCGCAAGCACACGATCTTCGGCGAGGTCACCGACGCCGCCAGCCAGAAGGTCGTCGACACCATCGCCTCGACGCAGACCAACCCGCGCACCGACCGTCCGGTGAAGGACGTGGTCATCGAGTCGGTCGAGATCCGCGAGGGCTGACTGAGTCCTTCGCTCCCCGGGTGCGAAAGCCTCCAAGGGAACCAATCGCCCCGCTCATCCGTAAGGATGGGCGGGGCGGGGCTTTCCCAACGACCTAGGGGATCTCATGGACGAGCAGGCCGCCGGCGGCCGGCAGGACGCCCAGCGCGTCCCGGGCTGTTACCGCCACCCGGACCGCGAGACCGGTGTCCGCTGTACCCGGTGCGAGCGGCCGATCTGCCCGGAGTGCATGGTCGAGGCCTCGGTCGGTTTCCAGTGCCCGGAGTGCGTCCGCGGCGGCGGGGGCACGGGGCACGCGCCGTCCGCCTCCCTGCCCCGCACGCTGGCCGGCGGGAGCATCGCCGCGGATCCCCGGCTGGTGACCAAGATCCTCATCGGGATCAATGTCGCGGTGTTCCTCGCCGTGACGATCGAGAAGTCACTGCTGGCCGATCTCTACCTGGTGGGGGCCTGGCCGCCGGCGCCGTTCATGCCCACCCAGGGCGTTGCGGGCGGCGAGTGGTACCGCCTGGTGACCTCGATGTTCACGCACGAGGAACCCTGGCACATCGGCTTCAACATGCTCAGCCTGTGGCTGCTGGGCGGCCCGCTGGAACAGCATCTCGGCCGGGCGCGTTATCTCGCGCTGTATCTGATCTCTGGTCTCGCGGGCAGCGCCCTGACGTATCTGCTGGCCGGGGGGAGCACGGCCTCGCTCGGCGCGTCGGGCGCGGTCTTCGGGCTGTTCGGCGCGACGGCCGTGCTGATGCGCCGCCTCCGCTACGACATGCGGCCGATCATCGCGCTGCTGGTGATCAACCTCGTCATCACCTTCAGCTGGAGCGGCATCGCCTGGCAGGCCCATATCGGCGGGCTGGTCGCCGGTGTCGTCGTCGGCTACGCGATGGTGCACGCCCCGCGTGAGCGGCGGGCGCTGGTCCAGTACGGCACCTGTGCGCTGGTGCTGGGCCTGGTCGTGCTGATCACGCTGGTGAGGACCGCGCAGCTCACCTGAGCCGGAGTTTGTCCACAGACGGTGCCGGATCTTGTGCACACCGTGCGAGAAGCGTGCCCGGTCCGGTTGCTGACCGCTGTTTCCGCAGGTCAGGATGTATACGAACAGGTTTTCGGTTGGTGGTGTTTCTGTCACACCGGCGTCAACCCCGGAGGGGGTTATCCACAGATCGGGTCGCCTATCCACATGTGGACAAGGGCTGTGGATAACTCAGGGGATAACCCTGCCCAGAGCTGTGGGCCCCTCCGGGCAGGGCAGGGCTCAGCGCCCGGCCGGAGCCGTGCGCGGAGCCCGGTCCGGCGCTACTTCCACTGCGTGGAGACGCCGAACCCGGCGGCGATGAAGCCGAAGCCCACCACGATGTTCCAGTTGCCCAGCTGGTCGATGGGCAGCGAGCCGTCCGTGACGTAGAAGACGACGATCCAGGCCAGGCCGATGAGGAACAGCGCCAGCATCACCGGCGCGACCCAGGCGCGGTTGGTCAGCTTGATCGCGGCCGTCTGCTTGGCCGGTGGCGGCGTGTAGTCGGCCTTCTTGCGGATACGTGACTTCGGCACGAGGGTCTCTCCTGTCGATGCGCTGCGTGGCCGCGCAGGGTCTGGGTCGGGCTCGGGGCAGCGTACAAGGGGACTCTGAGTGCTCCCCCGGGCGTCCGTTAGCGTAGTGCTTCTACGGCGCCGAAGGAGATAAGGGTACGTTGAGCAATTCTGCCGACTTCCCGGGGACGGAATCCAGTCCCGCGGCCCGCCCACGCCGTCCGCGTCCGGTGCGGGTGCTCACCGCGGGCATCTTCGCCCTCGCGGGCCTCCTCTTCTTCGTCAGTTTCGACACGGCCAAGGGCACCAACATCCGCACGGACGCCTCCCTGCTGAAGCTGTCCGACCTGATCCACGAGCGCAGCCGCAAGAACGCCGAGCTCGACGAGTCCAACGGCGCGTTGCGCAAGGACATAGAAGCCCTCGCCGAGCGGGACGACGGCAGCACCGAGGCCGAGGACGCCAAGCTGGCCGCGCTGGAGGAGCGCGCCGGCACCCAGGAGCTGAAGGGCGAGGCGGTCACCGTCACGCTGAACGACGCGCCGCCGGACGCCACCGCCAAGCTCCCCGGCTATCCCGAGCCGCAGCCGGACTACCTGGTCATCCACCAGCAGGACCTCCAGGCCGTGGTGAACGCCATGTGGCAGGGCGGCGCCGAGGGCATCCAGGTGATGGACCAGCGGCTGATCTCCACCAGCGCCGTCCGCTGCGTGGGCAACACCCTGATCCTCCAGGGCCGCGTCTACTCGCCGCCGTACACGATCACCGCGGTCGGGGAGCCGGAGAAGCTGAAGAAGGCGCTCGCCGCCTCGCCCGCGATCCAGAACTACATGGTCTACGTCAATGTCTACGGCCTCGGCTGGAAGGTCGAGGACGAGGGGACCACGACCCTGCCCGGCTACTCCGGCACGGTGGACCTGCACTACGCCGAACCCCTGGACTGACACCCGCCGTCCCCCCGCCCGGCCGGTTTCACGTGGAACATGCGCCCGGTATCGAGGCGATCGGCCCCGCGGCACGTACTCAGGGGTGCCTACAGCGGACCGGTCGGCTTGTCACACAGCCTGTGGAGGCCGGGAAACAGAGGGCGTTGCGCCGTTAGTCTGGTGGCGTACGGCGTGGGTCAGGTGCCGTGGTACGACGGAAGGGACGGCATGTACAGCTGGATCTGGCGGCATCTGCCGGGCAACGGATGGGTGAGGGCACTCATCTCACTCGTGCTGATCACCGTCGTGGTCTACGTCCTCTTCCAGTACGTCTTCCCGTGGGCGGAGCCGCTGCTGCCCTTCAACGATGTGACGGTGGACAACCAGTGAGCGCGCGCATTCTCGTCGTCGACAACTACGACAGCTTCGTCTTCAACCTGGTCCAGTACCTGTACCAGCTGGGCGCCGAGTGCGAGGTCCTGCGCAACGACGAGGTGTCGACGGGCCACGCCCAGGACGGCTTCGACGGCGTGCTGCTGTCCCCCGGCCCCGGGACCCCCGAAAAGGCCGGAGTCTGCGTGGACATGGTGCGGCACTGCGCCGCGACCGGTGTGCCCGTCTTCGGCGTCTGCCTCGGCATGCAGTCGATGCAGGTGGCCTACGGCGGTGTCGTCGACCGCGCCCCCGAGCTGCTGCACGGCAAGACCTCCCCGGTGACGCACGAGGGCAAGGGCGTCTTCGCCGGGCTGCCCTCCCCGTTCACCGCCACCCGGTACCACTCGCTGGCCGCCGAGCCGGCCACGGTGCCGGCCGAGCTGGAGGTCACGGCCCGCACCGAGGACGGCATCGTGATGGGACTGAGGCACCGTGAGCTCCCGGTGGAGGGGGTGCAGTTCCACCCCGAGTCGGTGCTGACCGAGCACGGCCACCGGATGCTGGCCAACTGGCTCGCGGAGTGCGGTGACCCGGACGCGGTGGCGAGGTCCGCGGGGCTCGCCCCGGTGGTGGGCAGGTCCTCGGCGTGACGGCGCTGCGCCCCGAGCGCGAGTCCGGCGCCCACGGGTACGGCGCCGGCGACCAGGGCACCTCGTACGGCGGGCAGCCGTACGGGGTCCAGGGTGCGTACGGGGACGGCTGGTACGGCCAGGCGGCGACGCCCGGCCCCTTCGCGGGCGGCGCCGACGACGCCACCGCGCAGCTCCCGCCGGTCGACGAGGAGACCGTCGCGCTGCGCATCCCGGACCCGCCCCCGCGGACGGCGCGCGAGGAGGCTCCGCCGACCGGGGGCCGGGCGGCCCGCAGGAAGGCGGCCAGGAAGCGCCACGGGCACCGTGGAGGCTCTCACAAGGCGGGGGACGGGTCACCGGTCGGAAGAGCAGGTGACGGGGCCTCTGAGGGGGCATCACGGGCTCCGCTGTCCCGGGTCGAGGCGCGCCGCCAGGCACGAGCGCGCAAGCCTGGCCCGGCGGTCGTGGCGAGCCGCGCCATCGGCGAGGTGTTCATCACCACCGGCGTGCTGATGCTGCTGTTCGTCACCTATCAGCTGTGGTGGACGAACGTGCGGGCGCAGGCACAGGCCGGCAAGGAGGCCAGCGACCTCCAGCAGGACTGGGAGAACGGCGAGCGCAGGCCCGGTGCGTTCGAGCCCGGGCAGGGTTTCGCGCTGCTGCACATACCGAAGCTGGACGTGGTGGTCCCGATCGCCGAGGGCATCAGCAGCAAGAAGGTGCTCGACCGGGGCATGGTCGGCCACTACGCGGAGGGCGCGCTGAAGACGGCGATGCCCTACGACAAGACCGGCAACTTCGGTCTGGCGGGGCACCGCAACACGCATGGGGAGCCGTTCCGGTACATCAACCGGCTGCAGCCGGGCGATCCGATCGTCGTGGAGACGCAGGACAAGTACTTCGTCTACAAGACGGCGTCGATGCTGCCGGTGACGCCGCCGAGCAACGTCAGCGTCCTCGACCCGGTGCCCAAGGGATCGGGTTTCACCGGACCGGGCCGCTACATCACGCTGACCACGTGCACACCTGAGTTCACCAGCAAGTACCGCTTGATCGTCTGGGGTCAGATGGTCGAGGAACGGCCGCGCAGCAAGGGCAAGCCGGATGCGCTCGTCAGTTAAGGGCAGAGGAAACGTGGCAGCGACCGCCGACGACACCGCACAGCACACGCACGCGTCCCCGCCTCCCCGGGGGCGCCGCCGTCTGGGGCCGGTGGCCATGGTGATCAGCTTCTTCGGGGAGATGCTCATCACCGCGGGGGTGGTGCTCGGCCTGTTCGTCGTCTACTCGCTGTGGTGGACGAACGTCGTCGCGGACCGCGCCGCGGACCGGCAGGCGGACAAGGTCCGCGACTCCTGGGCGCAGGAGTCCGACGGTGCCGAACGCGCCGCGCCCGCCGTCTACGACAGCAAGAACGGCATCGGCTTCCTGCACGTGCCCACGATGAGCGACGAGGACATCCTCGTGGAGAAGGGCACGTCGATGAAGGTCCTCAACGACGGCGTCGCCGGCTACTACACGGACCCCGTGAAGGCGACGCTGCCGACGTCCGGCAAGAAGGGCAACTTCTCCCTCGCCGCGCACCGGGACGGCCACGGCGCCAAGTTCCACGGCATCCACAAGATCAAGAAGGGTGACCCGGTCGTCTTCGAGACGAAGGACACGTGGTTCGTCTACAAGGTCTACGGCATCCTCCCGGAGACCTCGAAGTACAACGTCGGCGTCCTCGCCAAGGTCCCCGAGGAGTCCGGCCGCGAGAAGGCCGGCCACTACATCACGCTGACGACCTGCACGCCGATCTACACCAGCAAGTACCGCTACATCGTGTGGGGCGAACTGGTCCGCAAGGAGAAGGTGGACGAGAACCGCACGCCGCCGGAGGAGCTGCGCTGAGCGCCTGCCCTCACGGGAACAGCAAGGAGCCCCGGTCCCCTCCGAAGAGGGGGCCGGGGCTCCTGTCGTACGGGGACCCGCGGGTCAGCCGAAGATGCCGCCGTCGCCGCCACCGCCGCCGACCGTGAACAGGGTCACTCCCGTGCCCTTGTCCACCTGGCTGTCCTGGGGCGGGTTGGAGGTGATCACGCGGGCGTTGGGATCGCCCGGGCCCTGCACACCGGCGACGGAGAGGCCCGCCTCCTGGAGCATGCGCTGGGCGTCCTCGAGCTTCTGGCCGTTGACCTTGGGCACGGCCACCTTCTCGGGTGCCTTCGCCTTGCCGATGAAGATCTGCACCTGGGTGCCCTTGGAGACCTCGGTGTTCGCCGAGGGCGAGGTGCGGATGACCTTGCCGACCAGGTTCGGGTCGTCGGTCTCCTCCTCGACGCAGCTGCCCGTGAGGTTGTTCGCCGTCATCTGGGCCGTGGCCTCTTCACAGCTCTTGGTGACGACGTCCGGGACCGTGGCCTTCTCCTCGGCCTTGGCGACCGTGAGGGTGACGGTGGTGCCCTTCTCCACCTCTTCGCCGAGATCCGGGTTCTGCTCGATGACCGTGCCCGGTTCCTCGCCGCTGATCTCTTCCTCGACCTCGACGACGAACCCGTACTTCTCGCCTTCGAGTTCGGCCTTGGCGTCCTCGAGCTTGTCGCCGATCACACTCGGCACCGCGACCTTCGGCGCGCCGGTGGAGACGACCAGGTTGACGGTGTCGCCCTTCTCCACCTTGGTCCCGGCCGTCGGGTCCTGCTCACAGACGTTGCCCTTGGCCTGCTTCTCGCAGGGCTCCTCCGTGAAGCTCAGCTTCAACTCGCTGTTGGCGGCGAGTTTCTGGGCGTTCGCCTTGGTCTCGCCGACGAAGTTGGGGGCCGCGACGGTGCTGTTGTCCACGCCGTCGCCGCTGATCGCCCACCGGCCGATCAGAATGGCGCCGATCAGGACCAGGACACCGGCCACGACCAGCAATATCGTGCTGGTGTTGTTCCTCTTCTGCGGGCGGCGCCGGCTCTGGCGGTCGTCGTAGCCGTAACCGCCGTCGTCCGGGTTCATGGGCGGCAGCATCGAGGTGGCGCCCGCGCCGGCGTCCGAGCGCAGCGCCGTCGTCGGCTGGTCGTCCGGGTAGCCGCCGTAGCCGACGGCGCCCATGGCGGCGGTCGCCGCGACCGGCTGGCCGTCGAGGCAGGCCTCGATGTCGGCGCGCATCTCGTCGGCCGACTGGTAGCGGTAGTCGGGGTCCTTGACCAGTGCCTTCAGGACGATCGCGTCCATCTCGGGCGTGATCTCGGGGTCGAAGACGCTCGGCGGCTGCGGCTCCTCCCGAACATGCTGGTACGCGACCGCGACCGGGGAGTCGCCGACGAACGGCGGCCGCACGGTGAGCAGTTCGTACAGCAGGCAGCCGGTGGAGTACAGGTCGGAGCGCGCGTCCACCTGCTCGCCCTTGGCCTGCTCCGGGGAGAGGTACTGGGCGGTGCCGATGACGGCGGCGGTCTGGGTCATCGTCATGCCGGAGTCGCCCATGGCGCGGGCGATGCCGAAGTCCATGACCTTGACCTGGCCGTTGCGCGTCAGCATGACGTTCGCCGGCTTGATGTCGCGGTGGACGATGCCGGCCCGGTGGGAGTACTCGAGCGCCTGGAGGATGCCGATGGTCATCTCGAGCGTCCGCTCCGGCAGCAGCTTGCGACCGCTGTGCAGCAGCTCACGGAGCGTGGAGCCGTCGACGTACTCCATGACGATGTACGGGATGGAGACCCCGTCGATGTAGTCCTCGCCCGTGTCGTAGACCGCGACGATCGCGGGATGGTTGAGCGAGGCGGCCGACTGGGCCTCCCGGCGGAACCGGGCCTGGAAGGACGGGTCACGCGCCAGGTCGGCGCGCAGCGTCTTCACTGCCACGGTGCGGCCGAGGCGGGTGTCGTGAGCGAGGTAGACCTCGGCCATTCCACCGCGACCGAGCACCTGGCCCAGTTCGTACCGGCCGCCGAGGCGACGCGGCTCTTCCATAGCTACCTACCAGCCCTCTCCGTCGGTCCCGACCGGCACCCTTGTGCGGTCGGAGGCTGCGTTCCGGGCCTACCGTACCCGGCTCTTTTTCTGTGCCCTGGCAAAGTGCGTCAGCCGATACAGGACCGGTACCGCAACGTGCACCGATGTGAAGCAGACGTGACCGGGGTCACTCCTTGCTCTTGAGGACCGCCTCCATGACGCTCTTGGCGATCGGGGCCGCGAGGCCGCCACCGGAGATGTCACCTCGCACCGCGTTCTCGTCCTCGATGACGACCGCCACGGCGACGGGCGCGCTGCCGTCGTCGGTCTTGGCGTAGGAGATGAACCAGGCGTACGGGTTCTTGCTGTTGTTCTCGCCGTGCTGGGCGGTACCGGTCTTGCCGCCGACCGTGACGCCGTCGATCTTGGCGTTGCCGCCGGTGCCGTCGTTGACGACGGTCTCCATCATCGACTGGAGGATCTGGGCGTTCTCCGGCGAGAGCGGCTCGCTGAACTTCTCCGGGTCGGTCTTCTCGATGGTGTCCAGGCCGGGCGTCTGCAGCTCGTCGACCATGTACGGCTTCATCAGCGTGCCGTTGTTGGCGACGGCGGCGGCGACCATGGCCATCTGCAGCGGGGTCGCCGCGGTGTTGAACTGGCCGATGGAGGACAGCGCGACCTGCGACGGCTCCATGTCCTTGTCGAACAGGGAGGAGCTGGTGCGGACCGGCGTGAAGTGCTCCTCGCCGAAGCCGAACTTCTTGGCCGTCTCCAGCATCTTGTCGTTGCCGAGGTCGGTGCCGAGCTTGCCGAAGACGGTGTTGCAGGAGACGCGGAGTGCCTGGCGGAGGCTGGCGTCCTTGCAGTCCAGGTCGCCGTCGTTCTTCAGCTCGGTCGTGGTGCCCTTCATGATGTAGGGCAGCGGGGTGTCGGTCTTCTGGTCCGCGTCCTCGACCATGCCGTGCTCCAGCGCGGCGGCCGCCGTGACGACCTTGAAGGTCGAACCGGGCGGGTACACCTCGCGGAGCGCCCGGTTCAGCATCGGGTCGTCCGGGTTGTTCTTCTTCTGCAGCTTCTGCCAGGCCTTGGCGTCCGTCTCGAGGCTGTTGCCCGCGATCGTGGACGGGTCGTACGACGGGTACGAGGCCAGCGCGAGGATCTTGCCGGTGGACGGCTCCAGGGCGACGACGGAGCCCTTGCCGCCCTGCTTCTTCAGGCCGTTGTAGGCGGCCTTCTGGGCGGCGCCGCTGAGCGTGGTGACGACGTTGCCGCCCTGCTTCTTCTTGCCGGTCAGCATGTCGAGCGTGTTGCGGAAGAACAGCCGGTCGTCGTTGCCGGTGAGGATGCCGTCCTCGATGGACTCCAGCTGGTTGGCGCCGAAGGCCTGGGAGACGTAGCCGGTGACCGGCGCCCACATGGCGCCGTTCTTGTACGTGCGCTTGTACGCGAAGTCGCCGCCGGTCGCCTTGTGACCGGTGATGGGCTCGCCGTCGACGATGATGTCGCCGCGCGGGGTGGCGTAGCGCTCGATCGCCACGCGGCGGTTCTTCTCGTCCGTCCGCAGCTTGTCGGCCTGGGCGTACTGGATCCAGTTGTTCCTGACGAGCAGGGCGAGCATGAGCAGGCCGCAGAAGATGGCGACCCGGCGCAGGGGCTTGTTCACGGGCGGACCACCTGGGTCATCTCGGCGTCGGGGTTGGAGGCGGGGGCGGGCGCCGGACGGCGGGCGGTGTCGCTGATCCTGAGCAGGATGCCGATCAGCGCCCAGTTGGCGATCACGGAGGAACCTCCGTACGCCAGGAAGGGCATGGTCATACCGGTCAGCGGGATGAGGCCCATGACGCCGCCGGCCACCACGAAGACCTGGAGCGCGAAGGCGCCGGAGAGGCCGATGGCGAGCAGCTTGCCGAACGGGTCGCGGGCGGCGAGGGCGGTCCGCACGCCCCGCTCCACGATCAGCGCGTAGAGCAGCAGCAGCGCCATGACGCCGGCCAGGCCGAGCTCCTCGCCGAAGGTGGCGAGGATGAAGTCGGAGTTGGCCGCGAATCCGATGAGGTCGGAGTGGCCCTGGCCCCAGCCCGAGCCGAGGGTGCCGCCGGAGCCGAACGCCCACAGCGCCTGCATGGCCTGCTCGGAGTGGACGATGCCGTCCTGGACGCCGGCGCGGCTGAGGTCGAACTCGCGCTCCGGGTTCAGCCAGGCCTGCACACGCGTCTGGATGTGCGGCTCGAAGCTCGCCACGCCGACGGCGCCGGCCGCGGACATCAGTAGACCGAAGACGATCCAGCTGGTCCGCTCGGTGGCGACGTACAGCATGATCACGAACATGCCGAAGAACAGCAGCGAGGTGCCGAGGTCGGTCTCGAAGACCAGGATCAGGATGGAGATGATCCAGACCACGATGATCGGGCCGAGGTCACGGCCGCGGGGCAGGTAGAGCCCCATGAAGCGGCGGCTGGCCAGGGCCAGCGCGTCCCGCTTGACCATCAGGTAGCCGGCGAAGAACACCGCCAGCACGATCTTGGCGAACTCACCGGGCTGCAGCGTGCCGAGGCCGGGGATCTTGATCCAGATCCTGGCGCCGAAGACGTTGTGGCCGAGGCCCGGGACCAGCGGCAGGAGCAGCAGCACCAGCGCGCCCGCCATCGAGATGTAGGTGTAGCGCTGCAGGACGCGGTGGTCCTTGAGGAAGAAGAGCACGGCCACGAACAGGGCCACGCCGATCGCCGAGTACATCAGCTGGCGCGGCGCGGCCTCCACGAAGGTCCGGCTCTGCTGGAGGCGCTCGGACTGGTCCAGGCGCCAGATGGCGACCAGCCCCAGGCCGTTGAGCAGCGTGGCGAGCGGCAGCAGCAGCGGGTCCGCGTACGGGGCGAACTTGCGCACGGCGAGGTGGCCGAGGCCCGCCATCAGGCCGAGCCCCAGGCCGTAGCTCAGCAGCCCGGCGGGCACCTGGTCGTCGAGGGCGAGGCCCACGTTGGCGTAGGCGAAGACCGGGATGACGACGGCGAACACCAGCAGCGCCAGCTCGGTGTTGCGGCGGCTGGGCGCGCCGATGGCACCGATCGTGGACGTGTGCTGCGTCGACGGGTTGGTAGTACTGCTCATCGTGTGACAGGGCCTCTCACGGCTTGCCTACTGCTTACCGCACAGCGAGACGACCTTCTGCTCTTCCTCCGAGAGGCTGGGGCCGGGGCTGGTAGTGGGTGCGGTCGTGGACGGGGGCGTGGACTGCTCCGGGTCAGGGGCCTTCGCCGAGCCGGAAGGGTTCGGCGACGGCGATGCCTTGGACGCGAAGGAGGCGGGAGTGGTTCCCGTGGTGCCCCCGGCCTCGCCCTCGCCGGTGCGCGTGCTCTTCTCGCTGTCGGCGGCGCGCCGCTCGGCCTGCTTCTTGCACGCGGAGGCCTGGACGGCCAGTTCCTCGATCTTCTCCCGCGCGCCGTAGAGATCGCCCTCGACGATGGTCGCCTCGACCTGCTTGCGCTGGTAGGGCGGCAGGTACTTGAGTTCGATCTCGGGGTGGTCCTTCTCGACCTTCGAGAGGGACACCCAGGCCAGGTCCTGGTTGATGCCCCGGTACAGCGCGACGTGCTCGCCCTTGGCGCCGACGTAGTACTGCGTCTGCGTCCAGCGCCATCCGCCGTACAGGCCGGCGCCGATGACGGCCAGCGTGAGCAGGCTGTACACGGACCTCTTGATCCACCGGCGGTTCCTGGCGGGCTTGACGAAGTCGTCGTCGCCGTAGCCGAAGCCGTCGGTCTGGATGAAACCGGTGACGTCGCCGCTGCCGGGCGGGCCGAACTCGCCGCCCCCGCCGCGCCGCCGCCCGAGGCCGGCAGCACGGCCCGCGGGCGTCTGCATGATGCCGTTGTCGTGCAGCTGGTTCTGGTTCTCGGCGACGGCGCCGACCACGACCGGGGTGTCGGACAGCTGCCCGGCCAGGGTGTCCCCGGTGTCCAGGTCGAGCACGTCGGCGACGATCACGGTGATGTTGTCGGGCCCGCCGCCGCGCAGCGCCAGCTCGATCAGGTTCTGGACCGTCTCCTCGGGGCCCTGGTAGCTGGCCAGGGCCTCCTCGAGGGTCTGGTGGGAGACCACGCCGGACAGGCCGTCGGAGCAGATCAGGTAGCGGTCGCCGGCCCGCACCTCGCGGATGGAGAGGTCGGGCTCGACGTGCTCGCCGCTGCCCAGGGCCCGCATCAGCAGGGACCGCTGCGGGTGGGTGGTGGCCTCCTCCTCGGTGATCCGGCCCTCGTCCACCAGACGCTGCACCCAGGTGTGGTCCTGGGTGATCTGGGTGAGGACGCCGTCGCGCAGGAGGTAGGCGCGGGAGTCGCCGACGTGCACCATGCCCAGACGCTGACCGGTCCACAGCAGCGCGGTCAGGGTAGTGCCCATGCCCTCGAGCTGGGGGTCCTCCTCGACCATCATGCGCAGCTGGTCGTTGGCCCGCTGGACGGCCGTGCCGAGGGAGGTGAGCAGGTCGGAGCCGGGCACGTCGTCGTCGAGGGCGACGATGGTGGAGATCGCCTCGGAGGAGGCGACCTCACCGGCGGCGGCGCCGCCCATGCCGTCGGCGATGGCGAGCAGGCGGGGACCGGCGTAACCGGAGTCCTCGTTGCCCTCCCGGATCATGCCCTTGTGCGATCCGGCGGCGAAGCGCAGGGACAGACTCATGCGCACCTCGCCCGTCGGCTCCGGGTACAGCCGGTCGTGTCGAGCCACACTGCCCACCCTCCGGTCGGGAGCGCGCCGGGACCCTGGGTGAGGACCCCCACCGCGTGCTCGCTCCGCTCGCTCATTCTCGTACTACTTCCGCAGCTCGATGACGGTCTTGCCGATGCGGATCGGTGCGCCCAGCGAAATCGGTGTGGGGGTCGTCAGCCGGGTCCGGTCCAGGTAGGTGCCGTTGGTGGAGCCCAGGTCCTCGACGATCCACTGACCGTCGCGGTCCGGGTAGATCCTGGCATGGCGGCTGGATGCGTAGTCGTCGTCCAGCACGATCGTGCTGTCGTGCGCCCGGCCCAGGGTGATGGTCTGGCCCTGGAGCGCGACGGTGGTGCCGGTCAGCGTGCCCTCGGTCACGACCAGCTTGGTGGGGGTGTTGCGGCCGCGGCGGCCGCCGCCGGACTGCTGGCGCTGCTGTGGCGGCGCCTGGCGGGACGCCTGCTGCCGGCCGGCCTCGCGCCGGGATCCGCGCTGGGTGACGCGAGTGCCGAACAGGTCACTCCGGATGACCTGCACGGCCACGATCACGAACAGCCACAGAACGGCCAGGAAACCCAGCCGCATGACCGTGAGGGTCAGCTCTGACATTGCCCCCGCTTCACCCTTCGGCTTGCCTATAGATAACGGTGGTGCTGCCCACGACGATCCGCGAGCCGTCGCGGAGCGTAGCGCGGGTGGTGTGCTGCCCGTCCACCACGATGCCGTTGGTGGAGCCGAGGTCCTGGATCGTCGAGGGCGTTCCGGTCCGGATCTCGCAGTGCCGGCGCGAGACGCCGGGGTCGTCGATCCGCACGTCGGCCTCGGTGCTGCGGCCCATCACCAGGGTGGGGCGGGAGATCTGGTGGCGGGTGCCGTTGATCTCGATCCAGTAGCGGGTGCGTCCGCCGGGCACCGGGCCGGGGGCCGCGGCCGGCGGGTAGCCGTAGCCGCCGGGGCGGCCGGGCGGCGGCGCGGCGGGCATGGGCGGGGCGCCCGCGGGGGCGGCCGGCGGGTAGCCGTAGCCTCCGGGACGGCCGGCGGGCGGGGCCGGAGCGGCCGCGCCGGGGGCCGCCGCCTGGCTGGCGGAGGAGGCGAGCGTGCGGCTGCGCACCCGGTACAGACCGGTGTCGAGGTCCTCGGCCTTCTCCAGGTGCACCTTGATCGGACCCATGAACGTGTAGCGCTGCTGCTTGGCGTAGTCGCGGACCATGCCCGCGAGCTCGTCGCCGAGCTGCCCGGAGTACGGGCTCAGCCGCTCGAAGTCCGGTGTGCTCAGTTCCACGATGAAGTCGTTGGGCACGACGGTGCGGTCGCGGTTCCAGATGGTGGCGTTGTTGTCGCACTCCCGCTGGAGCGCACCGGCGATCTCCACGGGCTGGACCTCGGACTTGAACACCTTGGCGAAGGTGCCGTTGACCAGACCTTCGAGACGCTGCTCGAATTTCTTCAGGACTCCCATGGGGCACCTCCTCCGTCGCTGCCGTCCTGTGTACTGCCCCGTGCACCGTTGTGTGCACCGCTTACCTGGTACTGCTTACTGATCGTATCCACGCGCCGCCCGATCGGCTGGTTCCCCCTGTCCGCCCGGCCGCCGGGTGTCGACGCCTGACGAAGTTCCCTCCGAGGCTCCTCTTCGAACTCCGTCGGCCGTGGTGGTGCCCGTCGTTCTGCCATGGATCGTAGAGGGGGCCACAGACCAGTGTCCCGCACCCGGCGGTGGTCTCCGTCCGCCTCCTGGGGAGACGGGCGCCACCGGTACGAGGTTGATACGTGGGGCGGTCATGGCCGCGACATGAACGGGCGGGCGGGACGCCTCTGTGAACGGCGGCGGGCTCCCGCGGGGAGGGCGGTGTGGGTGTGGACGGGAGGTCGGCGGGGCGGCCCGAGGGGGTGGTCACGGCGTCGTCCCCGGTCGGAGGCGGTGCCCGGAGAAGGGATGTGAATCCACCCCGGCCAGCGTGCTAATGTTCTCGATGTCGGAAGGCGCCAGGCCCCACGGGGCAAGGACCGGAAGACACACCCAATGCGCGGGTGGCGGAATAGGCAGACGCGCTGGATTCAGGTTCCAGTGCCCGAAAGGGCGTGGGGGTTCAACTCCCCCCTCGCGCACACCGTCGAAAGGGCGGCATCCATCGGATGCCGCCCTTTCGCATGTCCGGATCTCTGTGCGGCGGGTGGGTGTGTGAGGAACATCTCATGATCGAAAGGGGCGCGCGGGGGCGGCAAGAGGGGTGAACTCCGGTCGTAACGGACCGTGGGGCGGACCGTTGGAGATCGCGGGCCCGGGGCGCGTGACCGGGCGTGGTCGAACAGCTGAGTCGAACAGCGGGGGTCCGGCCGGGCGGGGCGTTCGTCCGCGGTTGTCCACAGGGTGTGGATTGTCCACAGGGCTGCCGCCCGCATGCCCCCCGGCTGTACGGTCTGCTCGATCGATGTCGATACGTGTGCATCGCACGCATGTGCAGGGGAGGCGGTCGTGATGAGCGACGCCCGCGCCGGAGTGGCCGAAGGGGACGCCGGGGCCGGACCACGGCTGCCGCAGGTGCCGGGATTCGGCCGTTGGCCCGCCGCCGGCACGCCCAAGGAGGAGGGCAAGGCGCTGCGCGCACGGGTCCCCCGCAGCGCCCACGCCGCCCTGGACCTGGACGCCGCCCGGCCCGACGCCGTGACCGCCGTCGAGGAGTCCAGCCGCGGCCGGCTGCCCGAGCTGGCGCCCCTCCGCGTCGGCCGGATGGCGGCCACCCCGTTCGCCTTCCTGCGCGGCTCGGCGGGCCTCATGGCCCACGACCTCGCCCGCACGCCCGTCACCGGGACCGGCGCCCAGATCTGCGGCGACGCCCACGCGGCCAACTTCGGCCTCTACGGCGACGCCCGCGGCGGCCTGGTAATCGACCTCAACGACTTCGACGAGACCGTGCACGGCCCCTGGGAGTGGGACCTCAAGCGGCTCGCCGCCTCCCTGGTGCTCGCCGGACGGGAGGCCGGCGCGGACGAAAACGTCTGCCGTGCGGCAGCCCACGACGCGGTGGGCGCCTACCGCCGCACCATGCGGCTGCTGGCCAAGCTGCCGGCCCTGGACGCGTGGAACGCCATCGCGGACGAGGAACTGGTCTCCCACACCGACGCGCACGACCTCGTCGGCACCCTGGAGCGGGTCGCCGAGAAGGCCCGCGCCAACACCAGCGGCCGCTTCGCCGCCAAGTCCACCGAGCGCACCGAGGACGGCGGACGCCGCTTCGTCGACGCCCCGCCCGTGCTGCGCCGCGTCCCGGACGCCGAGGCGTTCGCCGTCGCCTCCTCCCTCGAGCAGTACCTCGCCACGCTCCCGGCCGACCGCCACCCTCTGCTCGCCCGCCACGCGGTGCACGACGTGGCGTTCCGCGTCGTCGGCACCGGCAGCGTCGGCACCCGCTCCTACGTCGTGCTGCTGCTCGACCACCGGGGCGAGCCGCTCGTCCTCCAGGTGAAGGAGGCCCGCCCCTCGGCGCTGGTGCCGCACCTCCCGGCCGCCGGCTTCGACGCCCCCCGAGCGGAGCACGAGGGCCGCCGCGTGGTCGAGGGCCAGAAGCGGATGCAGGTGATAAGCGACAGCCTGCTCGGCTGGACCACCGTCGACGGGCGGCCGTACCAGGTGCGCCAGTTCCGCAACCGCAAGGGAAGCGTGGACCCGGCCGCGCTGGCCGCCGACCAGATCGACGACTACGCCCGCATGACCGGCGCCCTGCTGGCCCGCGCCCACAGCCACAGCGCCGACCCCCGCCTGATCGCCGGGTACTGCGGCAAGAACGACGAGCTGGACGAGGCGGTCGCCGCGTTCGCCGTCGCCTACGCCGACCGCACCGAGGCCGATCACACGGACCTGGTCGCGGCGGTGCGCGCCGGGCGGATCGCAGCGGAGACGGGCGTCTGAGCCGGCCCGCCACGGGACGCCCCGGCCCACAGGGACGCACGCCCCGGTGACGGGGCGTGCCGTCCCCGCAGGTGGCCTACGCTGTCCGGGTGACGACCTCGGAAGGTGACCAGGGTGAAGGCGCCGGCGCGCAGCGTACGCCCGCCGGCGGTGGCGCGACGCGGCCCGAGGAGCGGCTGGAACAGGCCGTGCGGGCGGCGGAGAAGGCGCTGATCGAGTTCGAGATCGCCGTGGAGACGTTCCGCGTCGAGGTCGAGAACTTCTCCCGGCTGCACGAACAGAAGCTGGGCCCCATGTACGCCCGCATCGAGGAGCTGGACGCCCGGATCCTCGAGATCAAGGCGGCCCGCAGCGACGACCCCGAGGACCGGCGGAAGGCCGACGAGGCGCGCGCCCGGCTGATGCCGATCCCGGGCGTCGAAGAGCTGATGAACGGCTGGATGGACGGGGGCGGCCTGTTCCCCGAGGCCACCGCCATGCTCACGGACCAGCCGGTGCGGCCCCCGCAGCGGGTACGGCCCGGCGAGGAGGCCCGCAAGCTGTACCGCGAGCTGGTCCGCAAGGCGCACCCCGACCTGGCGCAGGAGGACAAGGAGCGCGCCCGCCGCGAGGAGTTCATCACCCGCGTCAACGCCGCCTACGCCCGCGGCAGCGCGGACGAGCTGCGTGAGCTCGCCGAGGAGTGGGCCGCGGGACCGGAGCTGAAGCACACCCCCAGCCCCGCGGAGGAGCTCTACGCCCGCCTCGAATGGCTCTCCCAGCGCAAGGAACTGCTCACCCTGGTCGCCCGGAACCTGGAGGAGAGCGCCATCGGCTCCATGCTGCGGCTGGCGCCCGACGACCCCGACGGGCTCCTGGAGGACATCGCCGCGCAGCTGCGGGCCCAGGTGGCCGAGCGTGAGGCGGAGCTGGCGGCGCTGCAGGGCTGAGCCGGCCCCCGGCGGGACGGAAGCCAGGACGGCGCGGCATGGGAACCGGCGGGCGTGCCCGGTCCGGTAGCGTCGGAGGCATGAGTTTTGGAGCTGGTGTGCCCACGGTCCAGGTCGGCGACCTCAAGGACGGCGACTTCCTGCTGGACGTCCGTGAGGACGACGAATGGAAGGCCGGTCACGCCGAAGGCGCGCTGCACATCCCGATCAGCGAGTTCGTCGCCCGCTACGGCGAGCTGACCGAGGCCGCCCCGCAGGACGGCCGGGTTCATGTGATCTGCCGCTCCGGCGGACGGTCGGCCCAGGTCACCATGTACCTGGCCCAGCAGGGCATCGACGCCGTGAACGTGGACGGCGGGATGCAGGTGTGGGAGGCCGCGGGGCGTCCCGTCGTCACGGACGACGGACAGCCGGGCCACGTGCTCTAGCAGGCGCCCAGGACGGCCAAGAGGGGCGTCCTGGGCGCCTGGCGCGCCCAGCCGGGCGGGACCGGCCGTGTCAGCGGTCGAAGTCCAGCTCGACCTTCTCCGTCACCGGGTGCGACTGGCAGGCCAGGACGTAACCCGCCTCCGTCTCCTCCGACTCCAGGGCGAAGTTGCGGTCCATGCGCACCTCGCCGGAGACCAGGAACGCGCGGCAGGTGCCGCACACGCCGCCCTTGCAGGCGTAGGGCGCATCCGGACGGTTGCGCAGCACCGTGTCCAGCAGGGACTCGCCCGCCTGGACGGGCCAGGTGCCGCCGCGTCCGTCGAGCCGCGCCGTCACCGTGCTGTACACGGGGGCGGCCGGGGCTCCGGCGGAGGCCGCCGGTCCGGAGTCCACATGGAAGATCTCCTGGTGGATGCGGGAGCGGGAGACGCCCAGCCCGCGCAGCGCCCGCTCGGCGCCCTCCACCAGCCCGTACGGCCCGCACAGGAACCAGCCGTCGACCTGGTCCACCGGCAGCAGCGCCGGGAGCAGCGAGGCCAGCCGCTCCCGGTCCAGCCGCCCGGACGGCAGTCCGGCCTGCTGCTCCTCCCGGGAGAGCGCCGTCACCAGCTGGAACCGGTCGGGGTGGCGGTCCTTCAGGTCGGCGACCTCCTCCAGGAACATCGTCGAGGCGGTCGTCCGGTCGCTGCGTATCAGGCAGAACCGGGCCTTCGGCTCACGGGCCAGGAGCGTCGAGGCGATCGACAGCACCGGGGTGATGCCGCTGCCGCCGACCACGGCCGCGTACAGGCCCGGGGCCGGGGGGAGGGTGAAGCGGCCGGCGGGCGTCATGACCTCCAGCTCGTCGCCGGGGCCGATCTCCTTGAGCGCGTACGTGGAGAACGCACCGCCCTCCACCAGCCGCACCCCGACGCGGAGGGTGCCGGGCGCCTCACCGTCGGGGGCGGGGGAGCAGATCGAGTAGGTGCGGCGGATCTCCTCTCCGTCGGCGACGCGGCGCAGCGTGAGGTGCTGCCCGGGCACGTAGCGGTACTCCTCGCGCAGCTGAGGGGGGACGGCGAGGGTGAGGGCGACGGAGTCGTCGGTGAGCCGGTCGACCGCGGCCACCCGGAGCCGGTGGAAGCGGGCCATCACAACTCCTTGAAGTGGTCGAACGGTTCACGGCAGGCCAGGCAGCGGCGCAGCGCCTTGCACGCGGTGGAGGAGAAACGGCTGAGGAGCTCGGTCTCGGCGGAGCCGCAGTGCGGGCAGCGGACGGGCTCCGGCCCGTCGGCGGGGCCGCCCTCGCGGGTCCGCGTGGGGCCGAGCCCGACCCGGACGGGCCCGGAGGCGGCGCCCGTGCGCGGCGGGGCGATGCCGAACTCCTCTAGTTTGCGGCGGCCTTCGTCGGTGATGTCGTCGGTCGACCAGGCGGGGGCGAGGACCGTGCGCACCGTGACCTCGCGCACGCCGTTCTCGCGCAGCACGCGCTCTATGTCGAGGCTCATCACCTCGACGGCCGGGCAGCCGGTGTAGGTCGGAGTGAGGTCGACCTCGACGCTGTCCGTGCCGTGCGCCCGCACCGCGCGGACCACGCCCAGCTCGCGCAGGGTCAGCACGGGCAGCTCCGGGTCGGGCACCGAGCCGGCGAGCTCCAGCAGCCGCTCCTCCAGGGGCGTGGTGGTCACCATGTCGCCCCCGGGTGGCTGCGGTGCAGGTGCTGCATCTCGGCGAGCATCCGGCCGAACGGCTCGGTGTGCAGGCCCTGGCGGCCCGCGCCGGCCCTCCAGGCTCCCGAGCGGGGGCCCTCGGGCAGCGTGAGCGTGGCGCGGCCCAGCACGTCCTGGACCGCGTCCAGCCAGGCGCGCTCCAGGCCGGGCCAGTCGATGCCGTCGAGGCCCTCGACGGGCTGGAACATCTCGCCGGTGAAGCGCCACAGGGCGTCCACGGCTCGCTGCATGCGGGCGTGGCTCTCGTCCGTGCCGTCGCCGAGGCGCAGGGTCCACTGCTCGGCGTGGTCACGGTGGTAGGCGGCCTCCTTGACGGCCTTGCCTGCCAGCGGGGCGAAGGGGCCGTCGCCTGAGGCCAGCCGGTCGTGCAGAAGGTGCTGGTACACCGAGAAGTACAGCTGGCGGGCGATGGTGTGGGCGAAGTCGCCGTTCGGCTGCTCCACCAGCTGGAGGTTGCGGAAGGCGCGCTCCTCGCGCAGGAAGGCCAGCTCGTCCTCGTCGCCGGCCATAGACAACAGCACCCGGGCCTGGCCGAGCAGGTCGAGCGCGATGTTGGCGAGGGCGACCTCCTCCTCCAGCACGGGGGCGTGCCCGGCCCACTCGCCGAGGCGGTGGGAGAGCACCAGGGCGTCGTCGCCGAGGGCGAGCGCGGCGGCCGTGGGGACCGTGTCCGCGGCGGGTGTCGTGGTCACAGGTGCTGCACCCCCTCGGGGATCTCGTAGAAGGTCGGGTGCCGGTAGGGCTTGTCGGCGGCCGGCTCGAAGAAGGGGTCCTTCTCGTCGGGCGAGGAGGCGGTGATGGCGGAGGACGGCACGACCCAGATGGAGACGCCCTCGCCGCGCCGGGTGTACAGATCGCGCGCGTTGCGCAGCGCGAGCTCCGCGTCCGGGGCGTGCAGGCTGCCGGCGTGGGTGTGGGACAGGCCCCGGCGCGAGCGCACGAAGACCTCCCACAGCGGCCAGTCGGTGTGGGTCATGCGCGCGTCGCTCCCGTCTCGTCGTTGCTGTGCTTGGCCGCATGGGCCGCTGCCGCCTCCCGGACCCAGGCGCCCTCCTCGTGGGCCTGCCTGCGCCGGGACAGGCGCTGTTCGTTGCACGGGCCGTCGCCCTTGAGGACGTCCCAGAACTCCGACCAGTCGATGGCGCCGAAGTCGTAGTGCCCGCGCTCCTCGTTCCACCGCAGGTCCGGGTCGGGGAGGGTGAGGCCGAGGGACTCCGCCTGCGGGACGCAGATGTCGACGAAGCGCTGGCGCAGCTCGTCGTTGGAGTGCCGCTTGATCTTCCAGGCCATCGACTGCGCGGAGTGCTGCGACTCGTCGTCGGGCGGGCCGAACATCATCAGCGACGGCCACCACCAGCGGTCCACCGCGTCCTGCGCCATCGCGTGCTGCTCCGGGGTGCCCTTGCTGAGGGCCAGCAGCAGCTCGTACCCCTGGCGCTGGTGGAAGGACTCCTCCTTGCAGATACGGACCATCGCGCGGGCGTACGGGCCGTAGGAGCAGCGGCACAGGGGGACCTGGTTGGTGATCGCGGCGCCGTCCACCAGCCAGCCGATGGCGCCGACGTCGGCCCAGGTCAGCGTCGGATAGTTGAAGATCGAGGAGTACTTCTGGCGGCCGGCGTGCAGCTTGTCGAGCAGCTCGTCGCGGCTCACGCCGAGGGTCTCGGCCGCGCTGTACAGATACAGCCCGTGCCCGGCCTCGTCCTGGACCTTCGCCATGAGGATGGCCTTGCGGCGCAGGGAGGGGGCGCGGGTGATCCAGTTGGCCTCCGGCTGCATGCCGATGATCTCGGAGTGCGCGTGCTGGGCGATCTGCCGCACGAGCGTGGCGCGGTAGGCGTCGGGCATCCAGTCGCGCGGCTCGATCCGCTCGTCGGCGGCGACGGCCGCGTCGAAGGCGCGCTGGAACGCGCCGGTGTCGCCGGGGCCCGCCGGTGCGTCGTACGCCGTCGGACCGCCGGCCGTATCGCGGGCGGCTGCTGTCGCCATGGGGTCCCCCTCGACCTGGATGCTTCCCGGAGCACGCTCCCGACCGATCGTTCGGTTCGTGCGGTTCCATGGTGAGACGGGGGCCGCGAGGTGTCAACCGCTGTGGATAACCTGCCGTTGCCGGCCGCCGGCGCCCGACGGGTGGCGGGATGTGGTGACCGCCACGGGACGGAGCGCCGACGGGACTGTGCCCGGGCGGCCGGGGCTGAGTACCGTTCCGTGCGTCGCGGCGGAGCGGCCGTGGCCCCGCGCGGCGAGGGCCTCAGGGCCGGGCGGACGCGGCAAGGGACCGGGGACTCGGGGATCGGGGCGGAATGGACGCGCAGGACAAGGGCTCGGACGCCCGGCACGGGTCCGCGGAGCCGGGCGTGCCGGGACCGCGCGCCCCGCTGCACGGCCCCGCGGCGCCGACGGACGGGCCTACCGGGCCGGAGCCGGCGACGCCCCCGGAAGACGAGCGGGCGGCCGGCGCGGAGGAGCCGCCGCGCGACCCCTCCGACGAACCCCGCACCGGCGTCGCCGCCCTCTCCCTGCGCTACCGGATCGGCGCCGCGCTCGCCCTCGCGGTCGTCGCCGTCGCGGTCTGCGTGCACCTCGGCATGACGTTCCTGCACGTCGCGCCGCCGAACACGGTGAGCAAGAAGCACAGCGAGACGATCGCCGACTGGATCTACCCGGAGTTCGAGCAGAACTGGAAGCTGTTCGCCCCCAACCCGCTCCAGCAGAACGTCTCCGTACAGGTCAGGGCGGAGATCCGCACGCCGGACGGCGGAAGCCGCACCACCGGCTGGTACGACCTGTCGGCGCAGGACGGCCGGGACATCGACGGCAACCCGGCGCCCAGCCACACCCAGCAGAACGAGCTGCGCCGGGCCTGGGACTTCTACCTCTCCACGCACGACGACGACAACCGCCCGGTGGGCCTGCGCGGGGCGCTGTCCGAGTCGTACCTGCGGCGGATCATGGTCATGCGCCTGGACCGGGCGGACGCGGCGGGGCGGGACGGCGAGGTCGCGCGCGTCCAGGTGCGCTCGCGCACCACCCAGGTGCCGCCGCCGTCGTGGAGCGGGGAGAAGGTGTCGGACAAGGCCGTGTACCGGGTGCTGCCCTGGTGGCTGCTGCCGGAGGACGAGGCCCGGGGAGGCATCGGATGAACCGCCTGTCGATGGCGGTCTCCCGGGCGATCGCCCGGGTCGCCGACTCCGCTCTCGCCCCCTACCAGACAGCCGTGCTGCGCATCGGCTTCGGCCTCACCTGGCTGCTGTTCCTGCTGCGGGAGTACCCCCACCGGCAGGAGCTCTACGGCCCGGACAGCCCCTGGTCCTGGGACCTCGCCGCCCAGCTGGTCGGGTCGAACGACGCCTTCACCGTGCTGCTCTGGTCGGACAGCCAGGTCTGGTTCGAGGCGGTCTACGCGCTGGCCGTGCTGTTCAGCCTTCTGCTCCTGCTCGGCTGGCGCACCCGCACCATGGCGGCGCTGTTCATGGTCGGCGTCCTCACCCTGCAGAACCGCAGCGTCTTCATGGGCGACGGCGGCGACAACGTCCTGCACATCATGGCCGTCTATCTGGTCTTCACCCGCTGCGGCCAGGTCTGGTCCCTGGACGCGCGGCGCGCGCGCCGGGCCGAGCAGGCACGCGCGCGGGGGGAGCGGACGCGCGACCGGGTGGGCCCCGCGCTGTGGGCGGTCCTCGGCTTGGTCCTGCTCCTGGGGTCGCTGGCGGGCCGGACGGACGGCGACTGGTTCATACCCGCGCTGCTGTGGGCGGTGTGGCTCGGGCAGGCGGTGTGGTGGCTGGCCGGGCGCCTGGCGAGGACGGACCAGCCGCGCATCCTGCTGGACGTCGTCGCGAACGTCGTGCACAACGGCGCGCTGCTGGTGATCATGGCGGAGGCGTGCCTGATCTACGCCACGGCGGGCTGGTACAAGGTCCAGGGCTCGCGCTGGCAGGACGGGACCGCGGTCCACTACCCGCTGCACCTGGAGTACTTCTCCCCCTGGCCGTCGCTGGCGGAGCTGCTCACCGCGAGCGGCACCCTGGTGATGCTGGTGACCTATGTGACCGTCGTGGTGCAGGTCGCCTTCCCGTTCACGCTGTTCAACCGGCGGGTCAAGAACGTCCTGCTGAGCTTCATGATCCTGGAGCACGCGGTGATCGCTGTGGTGCTCGGACTGCCCTTCTTCTCCCTGGCGATGATCGCGACCGACGCGGTCTTCCTCCCCACGTCCTTCCTGCGCCGGACCGGCCGCCTGGCGGCACGCGCGCGGGAGCGGCTGCGGCCGCGCGGGGAGGCGGCCCCCGTTCCGCCGCGGCGGCGCCCGGACGGTGCGCCCGCCGGTCCGCCCGCCGTGGCTCCGGCGGAGGCCGCCCCGGTGACCGGCAGGGTGCCCGGCCCGCGCACGTAGGCTGCTCGGCATGACCGACCCCGCCCACGACCCGTCCGTCGCTTCCCCGGTGAACCCGGTGAACCCCGTGGACCCGGTGGCCGTGTGGCGCCGGGCCGCACCGGGCGCGGTGCTGCTCGACGGCTTCCACGCCCTCAAGCACGCCGTGCGCTTCGGCGCCGAGGTGCTCGTCGCGGTCACCGCCGACCGGGCCGCCGCCCTGGCGCTCGCCGACGAGCTGGCCGCGGACGTCCGGGACACGCTGGCGGCGCTGCTCACGGAGGTGCCGCACGGGACGTACGCCTCGCTGGTGCCGCGGCCGCATCCCACGGCCGTCGCGGCGCTCGCCGTACGGCCGGACCGCGCGGGCAATCTGGCGAAGCTGGCGCACGCGCCGCGCACCGCGCCGGTGGTGGTCCTGGACCAGCCGCGCAATCTGGGCAACGCGGGGGCGGTGGTCCGGCTGGCCGCCGGCTTCGGGGCGACCGGCGTCGTCACCACCGGGACGCTGGACCCCTGGCATCCGACCGTGGTGCGCGGCGGGGCGGGGCTGCACTTCGCCACCGCCGTGGAGCGCCTGAGCGTGGACGAGCTGCCGCCCGGGCCGCTCTTCGCGCTGGACCCGGAGGGCGAGGACATCCGCTCCCTGATCCTCCCGGACGAGGCGCTGCTCGCCTTCGGCTCCGAGCGGACCGGACTCACGGCCGAGCTGCGGGAGCGGGCCGACCATCTGGTGGCGCTGCCGATGCGCCCCCAGGTCTCCAGCTACAACCTCGCGACCAGTGTGGCCATGACGCTGTACCACTGGAGCGCCACCGGGGGCGCACCCGCCTGAGGAGGCTCAGGCCTCCCGGCGCACCTCGATCACCCGGAAGCGGCCCGCGACGAAGGCGCCGTCGCACAGGGCCGCGTTGGCCGCCGGGTTGCCGCCGGAGCCGTGGAAGTCGGAGAAGGCGGCCGTCTGGTTCACATAGACCCCGCCGGTGAGGTTCAGCGAGAGCTGGGCGGCCTCTTCCAGGCAGACCTCCTGCACGGCCTCCTCGACCTCCGGGGACGTCGTGTACGCGCCGACGGTCATCGCGCCCTTCTCGCGGATCGTGCGCCGCAGCAGCTCCGTCGCGTCGGCGGCCGAGTCCACGGCGACCAGGAAGGAGACCGGGCCGAAGCACTCGCTCATGTAGGCGGCCTCGGCGTCCGGCTTGGCGCCGTCCAGCTTCACGATCACCGGCGTGCGCACCACCGCGCCCGGGAACTCCGGGTGGGTGATCTCACGGGAGGCGAGCGCGACCTCGCCGAGACCGGCGGCGGCCTCCAGACGGGCCTTGACGTCCGGGTTGACGATCGCGCCGAGCAGGGCGCCCGCGCGGGCGTCGTCCCCGAGCAGGCCGTCGACCGCCTTGGCCAGGTCGGCCGCGACCTCGTCGAAGGACTTGGGACCCTGGTCGGTGGTGATGCCGTCGCGGGGGACCAGCAGGTTCTGCGGGGTGGTGCACATCTGGCCGCTGTACAGGGACAGGGAGAACGCCAGGTTGGACAGCATCCCCTTGTAGTCGTCGGTCGACTCCACGATCACCGTGTTGACGCCGGCCTTCTCCGTGTACACCTGCGCCTGGCGCGCGTTGCTCTCCAGCCAGTCGCCGAACTCCGTCGAGCCCGTGTAGTCGATGATCCGGATCTCCGGGCGCGTGGCGAGCGTCTTGGCGATGCCCTCGCCGGGCCGCTCGGCGGCCAGCGCCACCAGGTTCGGGTCGAAACCGGCCTCGGCGAGGACCTGGCGGGCGACCTGGACGGTGAGCGCGAGCGGCAGCACCGCGCGCGGGTGCGGCTTGACCAGGACCGCGTTGCCCGTGGCCAGGGAGGCGAACAGGCCCGGGTAGCCGTTCCACGTCGGGAAGGTGTTGCAGCCGATGACCAGGCCGATGCCGCGCGGCACCGGGACGAACCGCTTGGTGAGGGCGAGCGGGTCGCGCTTGCCCTGCGGCTTGGTCCACTCCGCGGTGTCGGGCGTGCGCACCTGCTCCACGTACGCGTAGGCGACGGCCTCCATGCCGCGGTCCTGCGCGTGCGGCCCGCCGGCCTGGAAGGCCATCATGAACGCCTGGCCTGAGGTGTGCATGACCGCCTGGGCGAACTCCATGGTCCGGTCGCTGATCCGCTTGAGGATCTCCAGGCAGACGACCGCCCGGGTCTCCGCGCCCGCGTCCCGCCAGGCGCGCATCCCGGCCTTCATCGCGGGCAGCAGCACGTCCAGGTCCGCGTGCGGGTAGCTGACGCCCAGCTCTACGCCGTACGGGGAGGTCTCGCCGTCCACCCAGCCGTCCGTGCCCGGCTGGTCCAGGTCGACGCGGGTGCCGAGCAGGGCGTCGAAGGCGGCCTTGCCCGCGGCCATGTCCAGGCTGCCGTTCTCCCCGTACGCCTTCGGGTGCTCGGGGTGGGGCGACCAGTACGCGCGCGTGCGGATCGCTTCCAGGGCCTGGTCCAGGGTGGGACGGTGGCGGGCGATCAGCTCGTGCGCGGTGAGTTCGGCGGCCATGCGGGACCAACTCCTCGTCTGGAGAACTCTTCGTCGAGCTCTTGGACCTGTGCGGAAACGTAGTCAGGAACGGCGGTCAGAGTTAGAGTAACCGAACGATCGGTCGGGACAAGGGGGTCCGCCGCATCTGTGGAAAACACCGTGCGGGAGGATCGCGCACATGACAGCACTCGACCTCAGCAGTCCCGTGGCCGTGGTCGGCACCGGCACCATGGGGCAGGGAATCGCCCAGGTCGCGCTGGTCGCGGGCCATCCCGTGCGGCTCTACGACGCCGCCCCGGGATTGGCCCGCAAGGCCGCCGACACGATCGGCTCCCGGCTCGACCGGCTGGTGGAGAAGGAGCGCCTCACCGCGGACGAACGGGACGCGGCGCGCGCCCGGCTGACTCCCGTCGACGACCTCGCCGGGCTCGCCGGCTGCTCCCTCGTCGTCGAGGCGGTCGTGGAGCGCCTCGACGTCAAGCAGGAGCTGTTCCGGGCGCTGGAGGACGTCGTCGCCGACGACTGCCTCCTCGCCACCAACACCTCGTCCCTGTCGGTCACCGCGATCGGCGGCGCGCTGCGTGTCCCCGGCCGCTTCGTCGGCCTGCACTTCTTCAACCCGGCGCCGCTGCTGCCGCTGGTCGAGGTGGTCTCCGGCTTCGCCACCGACGTCGCCTCCGCCACGCGCGCGTACGAGACCGCCCGCGCCTGGGGGAAGACGCCGGTCGCCTGCGCCGATACCCCCGGCTTCATCGTCAACCGCGTCGCACGCCCCTTCTACGCCGAGGCCTTCGCGGTGTACGAGACGCAGGGCGCGGACCCGGCCACCATCGACGCGGTGCTGCGCGAGTCCGGTGGCTTCCGGATGGGCGCCTTCGAGCTGACCGACCTCATCGGGCAGGACGTCAACGAGTCGGTGACGCACTCGGTGTGGCAGGCGTTCTTCCAGGACGTGCGCTTCCGGCCGTCCCTGGCGCAGCGCCGGCTGGTCGAGTCCGGCCGTCTCGGCCGCAAGACCGGCCGTGGCTGGTACGACCACCGGGAGGGCGCCGAGCGCCCCGAGCCGCACACCGCCGAGCCCGCCGAGCCGCCCGCGTACGTCGTCGCCGAGGGCGGTCTGGGGCCCGCCGCGGAGCTGCTGGACCTGATCCGCGAGGCGGGCATCGAGGTGCGGCAGGCCGAGGAGGACGAGGGCAGCCGCCTGGTGCTGCCGAGCGGCGGGCAGCTCGTCCTGGCCGACGGGCAGATCTCGGCGGAGTTCCGCGACGTCGTCTATTTCGACCTGGCGCTGGACTACCGCAAGGCCACGCGCATCGCCCTCTCGCACGCCGCGCACACCTCCGCGGCGACCGTCGCGCAGGCCACCGGGCTGTTCCAGGCGCTCGGCAAGAAGGTCAGCGTCATCGGGGACGTCCCCGGGATGATCGTGGCGCGGACGGTGGCCCGGATCATCGACCTCGCCGTCGAGGCGGTCGCCCAGGGCGTCGCCACGGAGGAGGACGTCGACACGGCGATGCGTCTCGGTGTGAACTACCCCCTCGGACCGTTCGAGTGGAGCCGCCGCCTCGGCCGAGGCTGGGCCGGGGCCCTGCTGGACGAGATGCGCGAGGTGGACCCGTGCGGCCGATACGGCGCGTCCCTCGCGCTCTACCGGTACGCGTGCGCCACCGACCAGCGGGAGGACACCCCATGACCACCGTCAAGCGGGACACCTACACCCCGGAGACGCTGCTGTCCGTGGCGGTCCAGGTGTTCAACGAACGCGGCTACGACGGCACGTCCATGGAGCACCTCTCCAAGGCCGCCGGCATCTCCAAGTCGTCGATCTACCACCACGTGGCCGGCAAGGAGGAGCTGCTGCGCCGCGCGGTGAGCCGGGCGCTCGACGGTCTCTTCGGGATCCTCGACGAGGACGACGCGCGCGTGGGGCGCCCCGCCGAGCGTCTGGAGTACGTCGTACGGCGCATGGTCGAGGTCCTGATAGCGGAGCTGCCGTACGTGACGCTGCTGCTGCGGGTGCGGGGCAACACGGACACCGAGCTGTGGGCGCTGGAGCGGCGGCGCGAGTTCGACCACCGGGTGGCCGAGCTGCTGAAGGCGGCGGCGGCCGACGGGGACGTGCGCGAGGACATAGAGGTGCGGCTGGTGACCCGGCTGGTCTTCGGCATGATCAACTCGATCGTGGAGTGGTACCGGCCGGACGGACGCGGCATGAACGAGCGCGAGGTGGCCGACGCGGTGGCGCGGCTCGCCTTCGGGGGACTGCGCAAGGCGGGCGACGGGCGCGGGTGACGCGGGCCCGTCGGGGCGGGTCGCGACGGGGAGGGACCGGCGGGCGGCAGGAGGCCGGCCCGCTGCCGGCGGAGATGTCACCCCTGCGGCTCCAGGTCCTCCTCCTCGAACACCAGCAGCGTGCGGGTGCTGAGCACCTCGGGGATGGCCTGGAGGCGCGTGAGGACCAGCTCGCGCAGCGCCCGGTTGTCCGGCGTGTGCACCAGGAGCAACACGTCGAAGTCCCCGCCCACCAGGGCGATGTGCGAGGCCCCGGGGAGCTGCCTGAGCTGCTCGCGCACCGTGCGCCAGGTGTTCTGCACGATCTTCAGCGTGATGTACGCCGACGTGCCGTGACCGGCGCGTTCGTGGTCGACGCGGGCGCCGAAACCCCGGATGACCCCGTCCTCGACGAGCCGGTTGATCCGCGCGTAGGCGTTCGCGCGGGACACGTGCACCCGTTCGGCGACCGACCGTATCGACGCGCGGCCGTCCGCCTGCAGCATGCGCAGGATGTCCTGGTCGATCGCGTCGAGAGGCCGTGCCGGCGGCAGCGGCCCCGTCCCCTCCCGGCCCTCGGCCATTTGTTCAGATGCCACCCGCCCCCACCTCTCAGCCGTGGACGTCCTGCATCCATCCCACGGTGCGGAGAACCGTTTGTCCACAGCCTGACGCCACCCGTAGCCAAAATGTGCCGGCGACCGAACAATCGGTTGGTGAGGCGCGTCACAGACGCCGCGCCTCCGTCAGTCGTCCCACGAGGAGGTGCCGTCATGACGGTCATGGAGCAGCGGGGGGCCTACCGGCCGACCCCGCCGCCCGCCTGGCAGCCGCGTACCGACCCCGCCCCCCTGCTGCCCGACGCGGAGCCGTACCGCGTGCTCGGCACGGAGGCGGCGGCGAAGGCCGACCCGGAACTGCTGCGCCGGCTGCACGCGGAACTGGTGAAGGGCCGCCGCTACAACACGCAGGCCACCGCCCTCACCAAGCAGGGCCGTCTCGCGGTGTACCCCTCCAGCACCGGCCAGGAGGCGTGCGAGGTCGCCGCCGCCCTGGTGCTCGAGGAGCGCGACTGGCTGTTCCCGAGCTACCGCGACACCCTCGCGGTCGTCGCGCGCGGCGTGGACCCGGTCGAGGCGCTCACCCTGCTGCGCGGCGACTGGCACACCGGCTACGACCCCTACGAGCACCGGGTGGCCCCGCTGAGCACGCCGCTCGCCACCCAGCTGCCGCACGCGGTCGGGCTGGCCCACGCCGCCCGCCTCAAGGGCGACGACGTGGTCGCCCTCGCCATGGTCGGCGACGGCGGCACCAGCGAGGGCGACTTCCACGAGGCGCTGAACTTCGCGGCCGTCTGGCAGGCCCCGGTCGTCTTCCTCGTCCAGAACAACGGCTTCGCGATCTCCGTCCCGCTCGCCAAGCAGACCGCGGCCCCGTCGCTGGCCCACAAGGCCGTGGGCTACGGGATGCCCGGCCGCCTGGTCGACGGCAACGACGCGGCCGCCGTGCACGAGGTCCTCGCCGACGCGGTGCGCCGTGCCCGCGCGGGCGGCGGCCCGACCCTGGTCGAGGCCATCACCTACCGCGTGGACGCCCACACCAACGCCGACGACGCGACCCGCTACCGCGGCGACGCCGAGGTCGAGGCGTGGAGGGAGCACGACCCCATCGCCCTGCTGGAGCGGGAGCTGACCGGCCGCGGCCTGCTGGACGAGGCCGGCGCCGAGACCGCCCGGCAGGACGCCGAGACCATGGCCGCCGATCTGCGCGCCCGCATGAACCAGGACGCGGAGCTCGACCCCATGGACCTGTTCACGCACGTCTACGCCGAGCCCACGCCCCAGCTGCTGGAGCAGCGGGAGCAGCTGCGGGCCGAGCTGGCGGCCGAGGCCGAGTCGGAAGGAGCGCGGCCATGACCACCGTCGCCGTGAAGCCCGCCACCATGGCGCAGGCCCTCACGCGCGCGCTGCGCGACGCCATGGCCGACGACCCGTCCGTGCACGTCATGGGCGAGGACGTCGGCACGCTCGGCGGCGTTTTCCGCATCACGGACGGCCTGGCCAGGGAGTTCGGCGAGGACCGCTGCACGGACACGCCGCTGGCCGAGGCGGGCATCCTCGGCACGGCCGTCGGCATGGCCATGTACGGGCTGCGGCCGGTCGTGGAGATGCAGTTCGACGCCTTCGCCTACCCCGCGTTCGAGCAGCTCGTCTCGCACGTGGCGAAGATGCGCAACCGCACCCGCGGCACGATGCCGCTCCCCCTCACCATCCGCATCCCCTACGGCGGCGGCATCGGCGGCGTCGAGCACCACAGCGACGCGTCCGAGGCGTACTACATGGCGACTCCGGGGCTCCATGTCGTCACGCCCGCGACCGTCGCCGACGCGTACGGTCTGCTGCGCGCCTCCATCGCCTCCGACGACCCGGTGGTCTTCCTGGAGCCCAAGCGGCTCTACTGGTCCAAGGACGCCTGGAACCCGGAGCAGCCGACGGCCGTGGAGCCGATAGGCCGTGCCGTGGTGCGGCGCTCCGGGCGGAGCGCCACCCTCATCACCTACGGGCCGTCCCTCCCCGTCTGCATGGAGGCGGCCGAGGCGGCCAAGGCCGAGGGCTGGGACCTCGAGGTCGTCGACCTGCGCTCGCTGGTGCCGTTCGACGACGAGACGGTGTGCGCCTCGGTGCGGCGGACGGGACGCGCGGTCGTCGTCCACGAGTCGGGCGGCTTCGGCGGGCCGGGCGGGGAGATCGCCGCCCGGATCACGGAGCGCTGCTTCCACCACCTGGAGGCTCCGGTGCTGCGTGTGGCCGGGTTCGACCTGCCGTACCCGCCGCCGATGCTGGAGCGTCACCACCTGCCCGGTGTGGACCGGATCCTGGACGCCGTGGGGCGTCTGCAGTGGGAGGCCGGGAGCTGATGGCACAGGTGCTGGAGTTCAAGCTGCCCGACCTCGGTGAGGGGCTCACCGAGGCGGAGATCGTGCGCTGGCTGGTCGAGGTCGGCGACGTGGTCGCCGTGGACCAGCCGGTCGTCGAGGTCGAGACGGCCAAGGCGATGGTGGAGGTGCCCTGCCCCTACGGCGGTGTGGTCACCGCCCGCTTCGGCGCGGAGGGCACCGAACTGCCGGTCGGCGCCCCGCTGCTGACGGTGGCCGTCGGCGAGACGGCGGACGGACGCCCGGCCGGGGACGGGAGCGGCGCGGGCACCGCGGCCGCCGACGGCGCGAGGGACGGTGCGAGCGGCGGTCGTGAGCCCGCCGCCGAGGGCTCCGGCAACGTGCTGGTCGGCTACGGCACCTCGCAGGCCCCGGCCCGGCGCCGCCGGGTCCGCCCCGCCGCCCCCGCGGTGAACGGGCGGTCCAGGGCGCCGGAGCCCGTGCGGGAGACGCGGCCGGCGGGCGCCCCGCAGGCCGCACCGGGTGCGCGGACCGGCCGCACGGCGCCGGCGGACGGCCCGGTCCCCGTGATCTCCCCGCTGGTGCGCAGGCTGGCCCGGGAGAACGGCCTGGATCTGCGGAAACTGGCCGGTTCCGGCCCCGACGGGCTGATCCTGCGCGCGGACGTGGAGCACGCGCTGCGCGCCGCGGGCACCCAGGACCGCACGGAGACGACGGCCGCCACCGCACCGGCCGCGACCACCCCCGCGACCCCGGCGGCGACCGGCGGGTCGGCCCGGTCCACCGCGGGCGCCGCCTCGGTCACCCGGGTCCCCCTCAAGGGCATCCGGGGCGCCGTCGCCGACAAGCTCTCCCGCAGCCGCACCGAGATACCGGACGCGACCTGCTGGGTGGACGCCGACGCGACGGAGCTGATGCGGACCAGGGCCGCGATGAACGCGGCGGGCGGGCCCAAGATCTCCGTGCTGGCGCTGCTGGCCCGGATCTGCACGGCCGCGCTCGCCCGCTTCCCGGAGCTCAACGCCTCGGTGGACACCGGGGCCAGGGAGATCGTCCGGTACGCGGACGTGCACCTCGGGTTCGCGGCGCAGACCGAGCGAGGGCTGGTCGTCCCCGTGGTCCGCGACGCCCACACACGGGACGCGGAGTCGCTGACGGCGGAGTTCGCCCGGCTGACCGAGGCGGCGCGGGCGGGGACGCTGACGCCCGCGGAGCTCACCGGCGGCACGTTCACCCTGAACAACTACGGGGTGTTCGGCGTCGACGGGTCCACGCCGATCATCAACCACCCCGAGGCCGCCATGCTGGGCGTCGGCCGCATCGTCCCCAAGCCGTGGGTGCACGAGGGCGAGCTGGCGGTCCGGCAGGTCGTGCAGCTCTCGCTCACCTTCGACCACCGGGTGTGCGACGGCGGCACGGCGGGCGGTTTCCTGCGGTACGTGGCCGACTGCGTGGAACAGCCGGCGGTGCTGCTGCGGACGGTGTGACGGTCACCGCCCGGCCTCACCCGTCCCCCGGTGGGCCGCTCGTCCCTTCCCACGTGCCCCTGCGTTCCCTGTGATCGCGGGGGCACGCATACTCGGGGGGTGACCGAGTACCAGCCACCCGCCGCGCACGGCACCACGCCCGGCGCCCCGGACGACGCGGCGCGCGCCGTCGCGTACGACGCCGTCGTGCTCGCCGGCGGTGCGGCCCGGCGGCTGGGCGGCGCCGACAAGCCGGCCGTGCGGGTCGGCGGACGGCCGCTGCTCGACCGGGTGCTCGCGGCCTGCGCCGGTGCCCGCACCACGGTGGTCGTGGCCGGTCCCCGTCCCACCGCGCGCCCCGTGACCTGGGCCCGTGAGGACCCGCCGGGCGGCGGTCCGCTCGCCGCGCTCGACGCCGGACTGCGGCACGTCACCGCCGAACACGTCGTGCTGCTCTCCGCCGACCTGCCCTTCCTCGACGGCCGCACGGTCGCCGCGCTGCTGGACACTCTGCGTCCGGGCGCGGCCGACGGCGTGCTGCTGACCGACTCCGACGGCCGGGACCAGCCGCTGGTGGCCGCGTACCGCACGCCGGCCCTGCGCCGCGAGCTGGCCGCGCTCTCCGCCGCGCACGGCGGTACGGCCGGACTCCCCCTGCGCCGGCTCACCGGTGCCCTCGATCTTCTCCGCATCTCCGACCCGGTGGCGTCCTTCGACTGCGACACCTGGGACGACATCGCCACTGCCAGGGCACGCATCAGGGAGCATGGACACGTGTTGGACGAATGGATCTCCGCAGTCAAGGACGAGCTGGGCATCGACCTGGACGTCGACACCGGCGTGCTGCTCGACCTCGCCCGTGACGCCGCCCACGGCGTGGCACGGCCGGCCGCCCCGCTGACCACCTTCCTCGTCGGCTACGCGGCCGCGCGGGCGGGCGGTGACGCCGACGCCGTGGCCGAGGCGGCCCGCAAGGCCGTCGCGCTGGCCAACCGCTGGGCCGAGGAGGACGCCCAGGACGCGGCGCCCGCGACCCCATCCGGCGGCGCGGAACCCGAACCCCGCACGGACGCCGGATGACCCCGCGCACGCCCCGGGCCGGCGAGGACGCGGACGACCTCGACGTCGAGGAGGCGCTCGCCCTCGTGAACGACGCCCACGCCCCCGGCGACCGGCCCCCCGGCGATCGCACGCACGGCGACGGCACGCACGGCACTCCCGCCTCCGGTGCCCCCGCGCACCGCGAGGGCGCCGACTGGACGGAGGCCCGCGCGACCGCCGAACGCGCCCCCCGCCGGGGCGGCGGGCACCGCGCCGGACACCTCACGCCCGTCTCGGTCCCGCTGTCCTCCGCGCTCGGGCTCACCCTGGTCGCGCCGCTGGTCGCGCTGACCGACCTGCCGTCGTTCGACACCTCCGCGATGGACGGCTGGGCGGTCTCCGGCCCCGGCCCCTGGGACGTACGGGAGGAGGGCGTCCTCGCCGGGCACACCGCGCACGCGCCGTTGACCGACGGGGAGGCCGTGCGGATCGCCACCGGCGCGCGTATCCCGCCGGACACCACCGCCGTGCTCCGCAGCGAGCACGGCCGTACGGACGGCAAGGGCCGGCTGCACGCCACCGCCGCCACCCGGGCGCCGCACACCGTCTCGCACGGCCAGGACATCCGCCCCCGTGGCCAGGAGTGCCGCAACGGCGACCAGTTGCTGCCCGTGGGCACCCTGGTGACCCCGCCGGTGCTCGGCATGGCCGCGGCCGCCGGGTACGACACGCTCACCGTCGTCCCCCGGCCCCGCGCCGCCGTCTTCGTGCTCGGTGACGAGCTGCTCGGGGAGGGGCTGCCGCACGACGGGCTGATCCGGGACGCGCTGGGCCCGCTGCTGCCGCCGTGGCTGCGCGCGCTCGGCGCGGACGTGGTCGACGTACGGCGGGTCGGGGACCAGGAGGACGCCCTGCACCAGGCGTTGACGGCCTGTGACGCCGATGTCGTGGTCACCACCGGCGGCACCGCCGCGGGCCCGGTCGACCATGTCCATCCCACTCTGCGGCGGCTCGGCGCCGAGCTGCTGGTGGACGGGGTCGCGGTGCGTCCCGGTCACCCGATGCTGCTGGCGAGGATCTCGGAAAAGCAGTACCTCGTCGGACTGCCGGGCAACCCGCTCGCCGCCGTGTCCGGCCTGGTCACGCTCGCCGAGCCGCTGTTGCGGACCCTGGCGGCCCGGCCCGCCCCTGAGGGGTACACGCTGCCGCTCAGGGACGCGGTGCAGGGGCATCCGCACGACACGCGGCTGGTGCCCGTCGCCCTGCGCGGCGACCGGGCACTGCCGTTGCTCTACAACGGGCCGGCGATGCTGCGCGGGATCGCCGCGGCGGACGCGCTGGCCGTCGTACCGCCCGGGGGCGCGAAGCCCGGGCACGAGGCGGAACTGCTGGATCTGCCCTGGGCGTCCGGGGGAATCGGGGTGTGTTTCACGTGAAACTTCCGGGCCAGGACGCCATCGCCCGTCAGGCCGACGAACATCTGGTCACGTATCGGGTCAAGCTGCCGCGCAAACTGGTGGAACACCCGATCCGCCAGGTCGCCAAGCGACTGTCGATGGCCCTGCTGGTGCTCGTGGTGACGGCGTTCATCGTGTACGCCGACCGGGACGGGTACAACGACAACTCGGACGGTTCCCTCGACCTGCTCGACGCGTTCTACTACGCGACCGTCACCCTCTCCACCACGGGCTACGGCGACATCACGCCGGTGACGGACGCGGCCCGGCTCACCAACATCTTCGTCATCACGCCGCTGCGGGTGATGTTCCTGATCATCCTGGTCGGGACCACCCTCGAGGCCCTCACCGAACGCACCCGGGAGGAATGGCGACTGAACCGCTGGAGGTCCACCTTGCGGGATCACACCGTAGTCGTCGGGTTCGGGACCAAGGGCAGGTCCGCGATCAGGACGGTCTGTGCGACAGGGCTCCGCAAGGAGCAGGTCGTGGTGGTCGATCCCAGTGCCAAGGCGATCGAGGCGGCCACGGCGGACGGGTACGCGGGCGTCATAGGGGACGCGACGCGCAGCGAGGTGCTGAAGCGGGCCGAGCTCCAGCGGGCCCGCCAGGTCATCATCGCCACCCAGCGCGACGACACCGCGGTCCTGGTGACGCTGACGGCCCGCCAGCTCAACCGCAACGCCAAGATCGTCGCCGCGGTCCGCGAGGAGGAGAACGCGCCGCTGCTCAAGCAGTCGGGCGCCGACGCGGTCATCACCAGCGCCAGCGCGGCCGGGCGGCTGCTGGGCCTCTCCGTGCTGAGCCCGGCGGCGGGCATGGTGATGGAGGACCTGATCCAGCAGGGCACCGGGCTGGACGTCGTGGAGCGGCCGGTCATAAAGGCCGAGGTGGGCAAGACCCCGCGGGAGCTGGACGACCTGGTGGTGAGCGTGGTGCGCGGGCACCGGGTGCTCGGTTACGACGACCGTGAGCTCGGGACGCTGGAGCTGACGGACCGGCTGATCACGATCGTGCGGGCCACACCGGTCACCCAGATCGCCCCGGACGTCCGCCCGCTGCGCGGCTGAGACACGCCACGGCCCGGCCGAACGGAGAAACGGCCCCGAGGATCCGCTCCTCGGGGCCGCGCCATGCCGTGCCCGCCCTACTTGCGGTTGTACAGCCGCATCGTCACAGGTCCGAAGACGGCCACGAACAGAGCCGACCAGCCCAGCGTCCACATGACGTCCGCGGCCGGCCAGTCGCCGGCCATCAGCCCGCGGACCGCCGACGCCAGGTGGGTCACCGGGCTGTTGTTGACGAAGGCCTGGAGCCAGCCGGGCATGGTGCGCGGGTCGACGAAGACGTTGGACAGGAAGGTGAGCGGGAAGATCACCATCATGCTGACGCTCATCACCGACTTCTCGGTGCGCAGCAGCAGCCCGAACATCGTCCAGATCCACGAGAAGGCGAACGAGAACAGCAGCAGCAGCGCGATCCCGGCGACGACCCCGGGGAAGCCGCCGTCGGCGCGGTAGCCGAGCAGCAGGCCCATGGACAGCATGATCGCGGACGCGATGGTGTAGCGCAGGGCATCGCCGAGGAGATAGCCGACCATCGCCGAGGGCCGCCAGATCGGCAGCGAGCGGAAGCGGTCGAAGACGCCCTTCTCGATGTCGATGTTCACCGAGACGCCGGTGTACATGGTGATCATGACGACCGACATCACGAGGATGCCCGGCAGGACGAACTGGATGTAGTCCGTCGGCGAACCCGCCAGCGCACCGCCGAAGAGGTACGTGAACATCAGCAGGTTCATGATCGGGAAGGCGGTGACGTCGAACAGCTGCTCAGGCACGTGCTTGATCTTCAGCATGGCGCGCCAGCCGAACGTCAGGGACGTGGACAGCGAGCTGGGCCGCTGCGGCCGCTCCTTGGCGACCAGCAGTGCCGCCAGGGACTCGGTGCTGACGGGCGCGAGTTCCTTGGTCTCCGTGCTCGTGGCCGTGCTCATGCCGCCACCTCGTCCTTCGGGTCGCTTCCGGCGCCGTCCGCGGCGCCGGTGTCGTGGCCGGTCAGCGCGAGGAAGACCTCGTCGAGGCTCGGCTGGCCGAGGGAGAAGTTGTCGACGGTGACGCCGGCCCGGGACAGCTCGGTGAGCGCCCGTGCCGCCTGGTCGGCCGCGCTGTCGCTGGTCGCGGCGTTGAGCCGGGCGGTGAGGGCCACGGGATCGTGTTCCAGCTGCACCTCCGCGAGCAGCAGGTCGCGCAGCAGCCGCTCGGCGTCGGCGCGCCGCTCGGGGTCGCGCAGCCGCACATGGACGGAGCCGGCGCCCACGGACGCCTTGAGCTCGCCCTTGGTGCCCTCGGCGATCACCCGGCCCTTGTCGATCACCGCGATCCGGGAGGCGAGCTGGTCGGCCTCGTCCAGGTACTGCGTGGTCAGCAGCACGGTGGTGCCCTGGGCGACGACCGCGCGCACGATGTCCCACACCTGGTTGCGGCTGCGCGGGTCGAGTCCGGTGGTGGGCTCGTCGAGGAACAGCAGGTCGGGGGTGTTGAGGATGGACGCGGCGATGTCGATGCGGCGCCGCATGCCGCCCGAGTAGTGCTTGACCTGCTTGCCGGCCGCCTCGGTGAGACCGAACGCCTCCAGCAGCTGGGCGGCGCGCTCGCGGGCCGTGGCCTTGCGGTGACCGAGCAGCCGGCCCAGCAGGATCAGGTTCTCCGTGCCGGTGAGGTCCTCGTCCACCGACGCGTACTGGCCGGTGAGGCTCACCCGGGAGCGGACCGCGTCCGCGTCGCGCACGACGTCGTGACCGAAGACACGGGCCTCACCGCCGTCCGGGCGCAGCAGGGTGGCGAGCATCTTCACGGTGGTGGTCTTGCCGGCGCCGTTCGGTCCGAGGACGCCGTAGACCGTGCCGGTGGGCACCGTGAGGTCCACGCCGTCGACGGCCCGTGTCTCACCGAAGGTCTTGACCAGGTCGGCGGTCTCGATCGCCGGGCCGGACGTCTGCGTGCTCATGCTTCGGGTCCTTCCGCGTGCTTGGGCTACGCATGGAGAGACTTTTACCGTCGCGCAAACTCATCGGTTCCGCACGCGGATTTATCGGCGTTCGCGCCGTGTGCGGGGGCGTTCGGGGGCTCTGCCCCCGGACCCCCGTTTGCGCAGTTCCCCGCGCCCCTGGGCGCGTGGTTTCCCGGCACGGGCACTGCCTCCGTGTCGGGTGCGGGTCGTTCGGGGGCTCCGCCCCCGGGCCCCCGTTCGCGCAGTTCCCCGCGCCCCTTGGGGGGTGCAGTCCCCCCGCCCTGGGGGTGCGGGGCGTCCCGGGCATGGGTGCGGGGGCGGGGGTACCGTCCCTCTCATGCATGCGATCACGATTCCCGAACCCGGTGGACCCGAGGCGCTGGTCTGGGACGAGGTCCCCGACCCGGTGGCCGGTGAGGGCGAGGTCCTCGTCGACGTGGTGGCCACGGCTGTCAACCGGGCCGACATCCTGCAGCGCCAGGGTTTCTACGACCCGCCGCCCGGCACGTCCCCCTACCCCGGCCTGGAGTGCTCCGGTCGGGTCGCGGAGATCGGACCCGGGGTGAGCGGCTGGGCCGTCGGCGACGAGGTCTGCGCGCTGCTCTCCGGCGGCGGCTACGCCGAGAAGGTGGCCGTCCCCGCCGGGCAGCTGCTGCCCGTCCCCGAGGGGATCACCGTCGACCGTGCGGCCGGGCTGCCCGAGGTGGTGTGCACGGTCTGGTCGAACGTCTTCATGGTCGCCCACCTGCGTCCCGGCGAGACGTTCCTCGTGCACGGCGGCTCCAGCGGCATCGGCACCATGGCCATCCAGCTCGCCAAGGCGGTCGGGGCGAAGGTCGCCGTGACCGCGGGCACCAGGGAGAAGCTGGAGCGCTGCGCCGAGCTGGGCGCGGACGTCCTGATCAACTACCGCGAGCAGGACTTCGTGGCCGAGCTGCGGGAGGCCACCGGGGGCAAGGGCGCGGACGTCATCCTCGACAACATGGGCGCCAAGTACCTGGACCGCAACGTCCAGGCCCTCGCCGTGAACGGCCGGCTGGTGATCATCGGCATGCAGGGCGGGGTGAAGGGCGAGCTGAACATCGGCGCCCTGCTCGCCAAGCGCGCCGCGATCACCGCCACCACCCTGCGCGCACGGCCGGTGGAGGAGAAGGCCGCGATCGTGGCGGCCGTACGGGAGCACGTGTGGCCGCTGGTGTCCGGCGGTCACGTCCGTCCGGTGATCGACCGGGAGATCCCCATGCCGGACGCCGCTCAGGCGCACCGGATCGTCGAGGACAGCTCCCACATCGGCAAGGTCCTGCTGGTCACGCCGAGCTGACTCCCGTTCGTAGCCGACGGTCAGCGCGCCCCGCGTTCCTGACGCATCCGCAGTCCGAGGAAGGCGAGGGCGAACCCGAGGCCGATGAGGACCAGGCCGCTGCCCAGCGGCAGGATCCGCAGCACCGGCTCCACGGCGGTGCCCGCGACCGTGTCCGGTTCGGCGGCCCGCGAGGACGTGGCGGGCGCCGGGGCCGCCGCCGAGGAGTCGGACCCCGACGGCGCCGTCCCGCCGGAGTCGCCGGCCGGGGACTGCTCCGCCGCGTCGTCGTCGGCAGGGGCGGACGCGTCGAGCCGGGTGTCCGGCCGTCGCACCCCGTGGCCGTCCGGCCGTCCGGCCTCCTCGCGGGGACCCGTGTGCTCCTCTTCCGCACGGCCCCGCCGGGGCGGCGCGGTGTCCCGGGATTCCTCCCGTGTGTCCCGGGACTCCTCCCGTGCCGTCTCCGGCCGCCCGGGCCGGTCCCGTCCCTCGCCCGGCCCGCTCCCGGACCGGGACGCGGAGGGCGAGGCCGGGGCGGAGGGGGAGCGGGACTCCGCGCGGGCCCGGTCGCCGGCGTCGGAGCCCGGGGGCGTCCGCTCCGCGCCGTGGGCCACGCCGGCCGCACCCGGCGGGCCTGCGAACGGGCCGTAGGGCAAGGGCAGCAGCACGGCCCCCGCCCCCAGAACGAGCGTCGCCCCCAGTGTGCGCAGCCATGGAGTCACGGCCGGGACCTCCCGCGCCGGCCGGTGCTCGGCCGCACCGTCGGCAAGTTGGGACGGATGGACGCCCACCAGCCTGGCACCGGGGGACGGGACCGGCATGCCGGACAGGGCCGTACGGAGGACCCGCCGCCGGGGCCGCTTCCGGGGGCGCGCCGTGCCGTGAAGGGGGTGTGCGCGACAATGGCCGAATGGAGATGCCGAGGAACGAACGGTCGCCGGAGAATCCGCAGATCCTGGTCGTCGGCCAGGACGGTATGGCGCTCAGCGGCGGCAAGGGGGACGAGGACTCCCGAGAGACCCCGGTGACGGAGCAGGTGGAGCAGCCGGCGAAGGTCATGCGCATCGGCAGCATGATCAAGCAGCTGCTGGAGGAGGTGCGGGCGGCTCCTCTCGACGAGGCCAGCCGCAACCGCCTCAAGGAGATCCACGCCAGTTCGGTGAAGGAGCTCGAGGACGGCCTGGCGCCGGAGCTGGTCGCGGAGCTGGAGCGGCTCTCCCTGCCCTTCACGGACGAGGCCACCCCCAGCGACGCGGAGCTGCGCATCGCGCAGGCCCAGCTGGTGGGCTGGCTGGAGGGGCTCTTCCACGGGATCCAGACGACGCTCTTCGCCCAGCAGATGGCGGCGCGGGCCCAGCTGGAGCAGATGCGCCGCGCCCTGCCGCCCGGCGTCGGCGAGGGACCCGAGGACTCCCCCCACACGGGCGGTCGCTCGGGCGGCCCCTACCTGTAACGCGCCTGACGCGGCGGGGGACGCCCCCCGCCCCGACGCACCGAAGGGGCCCGGCACGGATGCCGGGCCCCTTCCTTATGTCCCTATGCCTGACGTCATGTCCGTATGCCTGACGTCCGCATGCGTGCGGCGCTCCGCGGGGGCGGGGCGGGCCGGGTCAGGACGTCGGCGGGTTGCCCGTCGAGACCTTGAGCGTGATCTCCGGCATGTCCTCCGGGTCGACGTCGGTGCCGGCCGGCGGGAACTGCTCGCGGACCGAGCCCTCGCCGTAGGTGTTCTCGTCCACCGTGACGATCTTGAGGTTGCCGCCCCAGCCGGCCGCCTGGAAGCACGCCTTCACCGAGGCGATGTGCTTGAACTTGAAGTCGGGCAGCCGCACCAGCTCGGGGTCGTTGTACGACTCCTGCGGCTCCTCGCACTTCTCCGGGTCGATCGTCTTGGACGTGTCGGGGCCGCGGTAGCCCTCGGGCTTCGCCGTGGCGGACGCGCTGCCGCCGCCCGCCTTCGGGTCCTTGTCGCCCCCGTTGTTCAGCGCCAGCGCCGTGACCAGACCGCCGACCGCCAGCACGGCGACCAGCACGGAGGCGACGATCACCGGGGTGTTCCGGCCGCGCCCCTGGGCGCCGCCGCCGGAGCCCTGCGGCGAGATCGTGTACGGCGCGGGCGTCGACGGGCCCTGCGGGGCGTACGGCGTCGGTGTCGGGTAGCCGCCCTGCTGCGGGTAGCCGTACGACGGGGCGGGCGTGGCCGGGGCCGGGGTGCCGTACGGGTTCGGCGGGGGCGTCGGCTGGTAGGGCGTCTGGACGCTGCCGGCGGGCGCCTGGCCGGACTGGTCGACCGGCGGGAACACCGCGGAGCCGACGCCGGCGCCGCTGGGCGTCTGGCTGCCGGGCACGATGCTCGGCGGGGCCGCCTGGAAGGACTGCGCCACCCGCAGGCACTCCCCGCGCATGGCCTCCGCGCTGGGGAAACGCTCGTTCGGGTTCTTCTTCAGGGCGCGGGTGATCAGCGCGTCCACGGCCGGCGGCAGCGAGCGGTTGATCGAGGAGGCGACCGGCGGCTCCTCCTGCACGTGCGCGTAGGCGATGGCGAGCGGCGAGTCCGCGTCGAACGGCAGCCTGCCGGTGACCAGCTGGAACAGCATGATGCCGACCGAGTACAGGTCGGAGCGGGCGTCGACGCCCCGGCCGAGCGCCTGCTCGGGGGAGAGGTACTGCGGGGTGCCGACGACCATGCCGGTCTGCGTCATCGACGTCACGCCGGACTGCATGGCGCGGGCGATGCCGAAGTCCATCACCTTGACCACGCCGCGCTTGGTCATCATCACGTTGCCCGGCTTGATGTCGCGGTGGACCAGCCCCATCTCGTGGCTGATCTCCAGCGCCGCCAGCACATCCGCGGTGATCTTCAGCGCCTTGTCGGCGGGCATCGCGCCGTGCCGCCGTACGTCCTCGTCGAGCACGGAGCCGAGCGGGCGGCCCTCCACGTACTCCATGACGATGTACGGCGTCGTCATCCCGTCGACATCGTCCTCGCCGGTGTCGAACACCGAGACGATGTTGGTGTGCGTGAGCTTCGCCACGGACTGGGCCTCGCGGCGGAAGCGCTCACGGAAGGCCTGCTCCCGGCCGAGTTCCGTGTGCAACGTCTTGATGGCGACCTGGCGGTCCAGCACCGTGTCGTAGGCGAGATGCACCGAGGCCATGCCACCCTGGCCGAGCAGGTCCCGCAGTTGGTAGCGTCCGCCCGCGAGCGCCCGCCCCGTGTGCCGGCCCTGTGCGCCGTCCTGGCTCATGTTCCGCGTCCCCCGTAGCCTCTCCGGCGTCCGGCGCCGCCGTCGGTGACTTGTCTCGTCGTAGATCGAAAGTGCTATTCCCGGCCAAGTCTGCCCCAGGGCACCGACACGTCAAGCGCGGTGCCCGTTCCGTGACCGTACGCGAAAGAAGCGTCGCGGAAGCGTTACAGCGGTCGTACGGCCGGTACACGGAATTTGCACGACAGTACGGAGAGCGGGTTTGATGACCGGTCCGTCGCGTGCCGGATCCGGCAGCCCGTCCCGGACCGGAGGCCCCGGCAAAGGCTGTAGCGTGGCCGACGGAGACCGTAACAACACCGCGCGCACCGCGGGCAGAAACGACGGCGAGGACTGATGGCACAGCAGCAGCGCGCTCAGGGCCCGTCCGACCCCGAGGCGACTGGCGGCGGCATGTCGGACGCGCCGGACAACTGGGGCAACGGCGGGCTGGTCGGCGACGGCCGGTACCGGCTCACGCACCGGCTCGGCCGGGGCGGCATGGCCGAGGTGTTCGCCGCGGAGGACGTACGCCTCGGGCGTACCGTCGCCGTGAAGCTGCTGCGCTCCGACCTGGCCGAGGACCCGGTGTCCAAGGCGCGCTTCACGCGCGAGGCCCAGTCCGTGGCCGGCCTCAACCATCACGCGATCGTCGCCGTGTACGACTCCGGCGAGGACAGGATCGGCGGCCAGTCCGTGCCGTACATCGTGATGGAGCTGGTCGAGGGCCGCACCATCCGCGATCTGCTGATGAACGCGGAGGCCCCGGGCCCGGAGCAGGCGCTGATCATCGTCTCGGGCGTCCTGGAGGCCCTGGCCTACTCGCACCAGCACAACATCGTGCACCGCGACATCAAGCCGGCCAACGTCATCATCACCCACAACGGCGCCGTGAAGGTGATGGACTTCGGTATCGCCCGCGCCATGCACGGCGCGTCCACGACGATGACGCAGACCGGCATGGTCATGGGCACCCCGCAGTACCTCTCCCCGGAGCAGGCGCTCGGCAAGGCCGTCGACCACCGCTCCGACCTGTACGCCACCGGCTGCCTGATGTACGAACTGCTGGCGCTGCGCCCGCCGTTCACCGGCGAGACGCCGCTGTCGGTGGTCTACCAGCACGTCCAGGACATCCCCACGCCCCCCTCCGAGGCCTCGGACGCCTGTCCGCCCGAGCTGGACGGGCTGGTGATGCGCTCCCTCGCCAAGGACCCGGACGACCGGTTCCAGACGGCCGAGGAGATGCGCGGGCTGGTCCAGTACGCGCTGCAGATGCTCTACGACCAGGGCGGCCACACCGGCACCTGGAACACCGGCCCGGTCGACATGCACGAGGGGCCGCGCACGCCCGCGGCCGGATACGCCGGCGCCGCGGCCATGCCGCACCCGGAGCAGTCCGGCACCACGGCCATCCCGCAGCCGATCCTGCCGGGCGGGTACGGCGGCGGTGACGACGGCGGCTTCGAGGGCCACGGCGACCGGGGCAGCGGCCGCGGCAAGCTGTGGATCCTCGCCGTGCTCGCGGTGGTCGCCGTCGCGGCCGGCGTCGCCCTCGCGCTGAACAACGGCGGCGGCGGGGGCGAGGGAGGCAAGACCGACACCTCGCCGTCCGTCTCGCAGAGCACGAAGGAAGAGCCGGCCAGCGAGTCGCCGACCGACGAGGAGACCGAGGAGACCACCGGTCCTGACACCGACCCGGGCTCCGGCTCCGGCGGCAACGGCGGCTGGACCCCCAGCTACGAGCCGTCCTGGACCCCGACCCAGCCGGACACGGAGCAGCCGACGGAGGAGCCGACGGCGACGCAGCCCACCGAGACGGGCGGCACCGAGGACGGTGGCACCGAGAACGGTGGCACCGAGGACGGCGGCACGGAGACCGGCGGCACCGAGACCGGCGGTGCTGGTCCCGGCGGTGCGGACGCAGGCGGCGCCGACGCGGGCGGGCTCAGCGCCGGAGTGCCCGGCGGCTCGGGCGGCTGACCGGCGTTATCGCCCCCCAACCGAACAATTCGCCCTCCCCGAGGGCACCCCGTGACTTCCCCGGCGGCACCCCGTGCCGCCGGGGAAGTTTGCTCTTCCCGTGTCCGGCTCGGCCGGGATAACGTGCCGTTGCTCCGGCCTCCTGCAAGGCTGTGACCAGCGAGCCTTCCGGGCCTACCCCGATTTACTTGGATATCCAAGCAAAATCGCAGGTCAGAGGGGGTTTCACAGAAATGTGGAGCACTGGGTAACGTGCTGTGTGCAGGGCGCTCGCCGGGGCACCTGTCACGCCTGTTCCCGGTCGAGTGGCACCCACCCCGTGCCCGGTGGTCGGAACAGGTGAGCCGCACTGGCCTACCGGCAACCCCGGGGGCCGGACCGACGGAGGAGCACACGTGACCGTGGAGAGCACTGCCGCGCGCACACCGCGACGCAGCGCCGGAAACAAGGCCGGCACCACCGGCACCAAGCGCACCACCAGCACCACCAAGAAGGCCACCGGCGCCGGGAAGAGCGCCGAGCCCGCCCTCGTCCAGCTGCTGACGCCCGAGGGCAAGCGCGTCAAGAACGCCGAGTTCGACACGTACGTCGCCGACATCACGGCCGAGGATCTGCGCGGTCTGTACCGCGACATGGTGCTCACCCGTCGCTTCGACGCCGAGGCCACCGCGCTCCAGCGCCAGGGCGAGCTGGGCCTGTGGGCCTCGCTGCTCGGGCAGGAGGCGGCGCAGATCGGCTCCGGCCGGGCGCTGCGCGACGACGACTACGTCTTCCCCACCTACCGTGAGCACGGCGTCGCCTGGTGCCGCGGGGTGGACCCGACGAACCTGCTCGGCATGTTCCGCGGCGTCAACAACGGCGGCTGGGACCCGAACAGCAACAACTTCCACCTGTACACGATCGTCATCGGCTCCCAGACGCTGCACGCCACGGGTTACGCGATGGGCATCACCAAGGACGGCGCCGACAGCGCGGTCATCGCGTACTTCGGCGACGGCGCCTCCAGCCAGGGCGACGTGGCCGAGGCCTTCACCTTCTCCGCGGTCTACAACGCTCCCGTGGTGTTCTTCTGCCAGAACAACCAGTGGGCGATCTCCGAGCCGACCGAGAAGCAGTCCCGCGTGCCGCTGTACCAGCGCGCGCAGGGCTACGGCTTCCCGGGCGTGCGCGTGGACGGCAACGACGTGCTGGCGAACCTGGCCGTCACCAAGTGGGCCCTGGAGCGGGCCCGCGTCGGCGAGGGACCGACGCTCGTCGAGGCGTTCACGTACCGCATGGGCGCGCACACCACCTCCGACGACCCGACCCGCTACCGCACGGACGACGAGCGGATCGCCTGGGAGGCGAAGGACCCGATCCTGCGTCTGCGCCGCCATCTCGAGGCCGCAAACCACGCGGACGAGGGATTCTTCGCGGAACTGGAGACCGAGTCCGAGGCGTTGGGCAAACGAGTGCGCGAAGCGGTCCGTGCCATGCCGGACCCGGACCACTTCGCCATCTTCGAGAACGTGTACGCGGACGGCCACGCGCTGGTGGACGAGGAGCGGGCGCAGTTCGCCGCCTACCAGGCGTCGTTCGCGGACGAAGACGGGGGTAAGTGACATGGCTGAGAAGATGGCTCTGGCCAAGGCGATCAACGAGTCGCTGCGGCGCGCCCTGGACACGGACCCGAAGGTCGTCGTCATGGGCGAGGACGTCGGCAAGCTGGGCGGCGTGTTCCGGGTGACGGACGGCCTGCAGAAGGACTTCGGCGAGAGCCGTGTCATCGACACGCCGCTCGCCGAGTCGGGCATCGTCGGCACCGCGATCGGCCTGGCCCTGCGCGGCTACCGCCCGGTGGTGGAGATCCAGTTCGACGGCTTCGTCTTCCCCGCGTACGACCAGATCGTCACGCAGCTCGCGAAGATGCACGCCCGTGCGCTGGGCAAGGTCAAGATGCCCGTCGTCGTGCGCATCCCCTACGGCGGCGGCATCGGCGCGGTGGAGCACCACTCGGAGTCGCCCGAGGCGCTGTTCGCGCACGTGGCCGGTCTGAAGATCGTCTCGCCGTCGAACGCGTCCGACGCGTACTGGATGATGCAGCAGGCCATCCAGAGCGACGACCCGGTGATCTTCTTCGAGCCGAAGCGGCGCTACTGGGACAAGGGCGAGGTCGACACCGAGGCGATCCCCGGCCCGCTGCACGCCGCGCGCGTGGTGCGCGAGGGCACGGACCTGACCCTCGCCGCGTACGGCCCGATGGTGAAGCTCTGCCAGGAGGTCGCCGACGCGGCCGCCGAGGAGGGCCGCAGCCTGGAGGTCCTCGACCTGCGCTCGGTCTCCCCGATCGACTTCAACGCCGTCCAGGCGTCGGTGGAGAAGACCCGCCGTCTGGTCGTCGTCCACGAGGCGCCGGTGTTCTTCGGCTCCGGCGCGGAGATCGCCGCCCGGATCACGGAGCGCTGCTTCTACCATCTGGAGGCCCCGGTGCTCCGGGTGGGCGGATACCACGCCCCGTACCCGCCGGCCCGTCTGGAGGAGTCCTACCTCCCGGACCTGGACCGGGTGCTCGATGCCGTCGACCGCTCGCTGGCGTACTGAGGAGAGGGTCGTGACGACGATGACGAACGCGTCCGTACGCGAGTTCAAGATGCCGGACGTGGGCGAGGGCCTCACCGAGGCCGAGATCCTCAAGTGGTACGTCCAGCCCGGTGACACCGTCACCGACGGCCAGGTGGTCTGCGAGGTGGAGACGGCGAAGGCCGCCGTCGAGCTGCCCATCCCCTACGACGGCGTGGTCCGTTCCCTGCACTTCCCCGAGGGCACCACGGTCGACGTGGGCACGTCCATCATCGCGGTGGAGGTGGCGGGCGGCGCGGCCCCGCCGCAGCAGGAGGCCCCCGCGGTCCCCGCCCCCGCCGCGGAGCCGGAGAAGCCCGCCGAGCAGCCCCCGGCCCGTCAGCCGGTGCTGGTCGGTTACGGCGTCGCCACGTCCTCCACCCGCCGCCGCCCGCGCAAGCAGGCGCCGGACACCGCGGCCGGGCAGGCCGCCTCCGCGGTCCAGTCCGAGCTGAACGGGCACGGGGCCGCTCCGGCCGCTCCGGTCACCCCGCCCGCTCCGGCCGTCCCGGCGGCCCCCGCGCAGCGTCCGCTGGCGAAGCCGCCGGTGCGCAAGCTGGCGAAGGACCTGGGCGTGGACCTGGCCACGGTCACCCCGACCGGCCCGGACGGGGTCATCACCCGCGAGGACGTCCACGCGGCCGTCGCCGCGGCCCAGGCCCCGCAGCAGGCGGCCCCCGCGGACCGGCCCGCCGCCCCGGCCGTCTCCGCCCCCGACCGGCCCGCGGCCCCGGTGTCGTACGACTCCGCCCGCGAGACGCGCGTCCCCGTCAAGGGCGTCCGCAAGGCGACGGCGGCGGCGATGGTCGGCTCGGCGTTCACCGCGCCGCACGTCACGGAGTTCGTGACGGTCGACGTGACCCGGACGATGAAGCTGGTCGAGGAGCTGAAGCAGGACAAGGAGTTCGCGGGCCTGCGCGTGAACCCCTTGCTGCTGATCGCCAAGGCCCTGCTGGTCGCCATCCGGCGGAACCCCGACATCAACGCCTCCTGGGACGAGGCGGCGCAGGAGATCGTGGTCAAGCACTACGTGAACCTGGGCATCGCGGCGGCCACCCCGCGCGGCCTGATCGTGCCGAACATCAAGGACGCCCACGCCAAGACGCTGCCCGAACTGGCCGCGTCCCTGGGCGAACTGGTGTCCACGGCCCGGGAGGGCAAGACCTCCCCGTCCGCCATGCAGGGCGGCACGGTCACGATCACCAACGTCGGCGTCTTCGGCGTCGACACGGGCACGCCCCTGCTCAACCCGGGCGAGTCCGCGATCCTCGCGGTCGGATCGATCAAGCTCCAGCCGTGGGTCCACAAGGGCAAGGTCAAGCCGCGCCAGGTCACCACCCTGGCCCTCTCCTTCGACCACCGCCTGGTCGACGGCGAGCTCGGCTCCAAGGTCCTCGCCGACGTGGCGGCGGTCCTGGAGCAGCCGAAGCGGCTGATCACCTGGGCCTGACGGCCGGCCGTACGACAGGAGGGGCGCCGCACACCTGGTGTGCGGCGCCCCTCCGCGCGTCCGGGGGATCCGGATGGGTCAGATCTTGCTGAACGCGTAGTTCATGAGGGCCTTCGCGTCCTTCTCGCGCTGGGCGGCGGAGGAGGAGGCGAGGACGGTGCCGATGACCGTCTTGCCGTTCCGGGTCGCGGCGAAGACCAGGCAGTACTTGGCCGTCGGGCCCGAGCCGGTCTTCACGCCGATGGTGCCGCTGTAGCTGTTCAGCAGGGTGTTGGTGTTGACCCACGGCGCCATCGTGCGGGTGCCGCCGGTCCTGGTCTTCGTCTTCGCCGTGTACTTCTTCGTCTTCACGATCGCGCGGAACGTGGCGTTCTTCATCGCGCTGCCGGCGATCTTCGTCAGGTCGCGCGGCGTCGACCAGTTCTTGCCGTTGCCGATGCCGTCGAACGAGTCGAAGTGGGTGTTCTTCAGGCCCAGCTTCTTCGCGTCGGCGTTCATCTTGCCGATGAACGACTTCACGCGGGCCGCGCGGGTCGAGCCGGTGCCGAACTTGTCGGCCAGCGCGTACGCGGCGTCGCAGCCGGACGGCAGCATCAGCCCGTACAGGAGCTGGCGGACGGTGACCTTGTCGCCGACGATCAGCCGCGCGGACGAGGCGTTCTTCGACACGATGTAGTCGCTGTACGCCTTCTGGATCGTGACCGTGGCGTTCAGGTTCAGGTTCTTCTGGGCGAGCACCACCTTGGCGGTCATGATCTTGGTGGTGGAGCCGGTGGCGCGGCGGGTGTCCCCGAGCTTCGTGTACAGCGTCTTGCCGTTCGCGTTGTTGATCACGAAGCCGCCCTTGGCGACGACGGACGGAACGGGGGCGGCGGCCTGCGCCGGCGCCGCGTAGAGCGCTCCGGAGGCGAGCACGGCGCCGGTGGTGACGACGACGCCGGCGGCTCTGCGGAAACGGATGCCCTGGATGCCGATATTCAAGTCAGATACCCCGATTTACCGTGAATGGCCGTGCTGCTCGGCCGGGTTGAGGAGCGGCCGCGCGGAAGGGGCCGCACGTGTCTGACGCGCACGGCGAAGAGATGGTTGTACGGGGGAAGGGCGCATTTTCCGGCGTGCGCCGTTCCGCATCGTGGACGCGCCCCTCCATGCGTACGTGTTGTATCTATGCTGTCCGCATGAGTGTGTCCGCCCCCGCGAAGCGTCCCCCCGCAGCCGACCGCGTCTACGCCCACGTCAAGCAGGGCGTCCTGGAGCGCACGTACGAGGGCGGGACGCTGCTCACGGAGGGCGAGCTGGCCGAGGCCGTGGGCGTCTCCCGCACGCCCGTGCGCGAGGCCCTGCTGCGGCTCGAGGCGGAGGGGCTGATCAAGCTCTACCCGAAGAAGGGCGCGCTCGTGCTGCCGGTCTCCGCGCAGGAGATCGCCGACGTGGTGGAGACGCGGCTGCTCGTCGAGGAGCACGCGGCGCGCAAGGCCGTGCCCGCGCCCCCCGGTCTCATCGCGCGCCTGGAGGAGCTGCTCGCGCGCCAGAAGGAGGAGGCGGCCGCCGGCGACTTCGCCGCGGCCTCCGTCACGGACCGGTGCTTCCACGCCGAGATCGTCCGCAGCGGCGGCAACGAGATCCTCTCCCGCCTCTACGACCAGCTGCGCGACCGTCAGCTGCGCATGGGCCAGGCCGTGATGCACTCCCATCCCGACCGCATCGCCAAGACCCTCGCCGAGCACGAGGAGATCCTCCGCGCCCTGCGCTCCGGGGACGCCGACGCGGCCGTGGAGGTCGTCCACCGGCACGTCGGCTGGTTCTCCCACCTCGCCCGGGGAGAGGTGCGATGAGCGGCACCACCATGCGCGGCGCCTGCACGCTGCCCGGCGACCCTCCCGGGGGGCGGCGCGCGCTCGCCGTCTGGGGGATCGGCGTCTCCGTCTACTTCGTCGCCGTCATCTTCCGCACGTCCCTGGGCGTGGCGGGTCTCGACGCGGCCGACCGCTTCGACGTGGGCGCCTCCGCCCTCTCGACGTTCTCCATCCTCCAGCTGCTGGTCTACGCGGGCATGCAGATACCCGTCGGCCTGCTGGTGGACCGGCTCGGCACCAAGAAGGTGCTGAGCCTGGGCGCGGTGCTGTTCACCCTCGGACAGCTCGGCTTCGCCCTCTCCCCGTCGTACGGCATGGCGCTCGCCGCCCGCGCGCTGCTCGGCTGCGGCGACGCGATGACCTTCATCAGCGTGCTGCGGCTGGGCTCGCGGTGGTTCCCCGCGCGGCGCGGGCCGCTGGTCGGGCAGATGGCCGGACTGATCGGCATGGCCGGCAACCTCGTCTCCACGCTGGTCCTGGCCCGGCTGCTGCACGGCATCGGCTGGACGCCGGCGTTCGCGGGCAGCTCGCTCGCGGGTGTCGTGGTCCTCGTCCTGGTGCTGCTGTTCCTCAAGGACCACCCCGAGGGCCACGAGCCGAAGCCGGCCTCCCATCAGGGCGCCGCCTACGTCCGCCGGCAGATCGCCCGGTCCTGGCGGGAACCGGGGACCCGGCTGGGACTGTGGGTGCACTTCACCACGCAGTTCCCGGCGATGGTGTTCCTGCTGCTGTGGGGCATGCCGTTCCTGGTGCAGGCGCAGGGGCTGTCCCGCGCGGTGGCCGGTGAGCTGCTCACCCTGGTGGTGCTGGCCAACATGGCCGTCGGTCTCGTCTACGGCCAGGTCGTCGCCCGGCACCACGGGGCGCGGCTGCCGCTGGCGCTCGGCACGGTGGGCGCGACGGCCCTGCTGTGGGCCGTGACGCTGGCCTGGCCGGGGGACAGGGCGCCGATGTGGCTGCTGGTCGTGCTGTGCGCGGTGCTGGGGGCCTGCGGCCCGGCGTCGATGATCGGCTTCGACTTCGCCCGCCCGGCCAACCCGCCGGAGCGGCAGGGCACCGCCTCCGGCATCACCAACATGGGCGGCTTCGTCGCCTCCATGACGACCCTCTTCGCGATCGGCGTGCTGCTGGACGCCACCGGCGACGACTACACGGTCGCCTTCTCGGCGGTCTTCGTCCTCCAGGCGCTGGGCGTCACCCAGATCCTCCGCCTCCGCCGCCGCGCGGCCCGCCGCGAACGGGAACGACTGGTCGCCAGCAGGGTCTCGACGGTCCACGTCCCGGCCTGACGGCCCGGAGGGCCGCCGGGCCGGACGGGACGGTTCGCGGAGGTGCCCTGCCGCCTTGGGCCGCGGCCCGTGAGCCGTTCACCGGCACCCCGGCGTTCCGCGTGGCGGGTGCGTCCGGGCGCTGAGCGCGTGCCGGGTGCCGCCCGCGCCCCCACAGCCGCCGCCCCGGCGGCACGACCACCCGCTGTCCGAGTCGCCTCGGGGGCGCGGGAAACCGCGCGAGCGGCCACGTACAACCGGCACCCGGCGTCCGGGTGGCCGTACGGCGTCGCACACGACTCGGTGCCGCCGGGGTACCGCCCGCGCCCGTCCGTGCCGTCTCAGCGGCACGACCGCCCGCGGGCTGCGAGGGCCGCGGGCCGGACGGGGTGAGGGGTCGTGCCCCTGGTCAGGGCGTCACCGCGAAGTGGCGCAGGATCGCCGCGGCCAGGTCCTGGTCGCCCTCCGTCTTCACCCGGTCCGTGACCGCCTCCGGCGTCACGCGGCCGCAGGCCAGGCGGACGTAGGTCTCCCAGTCGAGGGTGAGGGCGGCGGCCGGGCCGAGGGCCGGGGCGGTTTCCAGCGTGCCGCGGCCCTGGATGTCGACGCGGACCGTGCGCAGGAACTCCACCGGGCCGTGCACGTCGACGACCACCGCGGAGCTGCGCGGCGCCTGCGCCAGGTCGGCGACGACGCGCGGCAGTTCGTCGAGCAGGACGTCGCGGGCGACATGGGCGCCGGGGGAGTCGAGGTTTCCGGGGCGGCCGAGGGCCGTGCGCAGGTCCTGCTCGTGCGCCCACACGGCGAAGGCGTGCCGGCGCATCGACTCCTCCAGGGTCAGCTCGGTGCCCAGCGGCCCGCGCACCTTGGTGCCCGGGTCGCGGGACTCGTTCCGCAGCTGGCGGTTGCGCCGGATGATCATCAGTTCCAGCTCGGAGGTCATCTCCGGCGCCGTGTGGTGGCGGCGCACGTCGACCTGCATCTCCATGTACCGCTGGTGGTCGTTGGTGACGTGGAACAGGTCGCGCGGCAGCGTGTGGATCGGCCGGGGGTCGCCGTACATCTCCGAGTCGAGGCCGATGACGTGCGAGACCACGTCACGGACCGACCAGCCCGGGCAGGGCGTACGCCGGTTCCAGTCGGCCTCCGGCAGCGGCTGCACCAGCTCGGATATCGCCTCGATGGAGTGGGACCAGGCGTCGGCGTAGGGCTGGAGGGCGGGATGCAGACTCACGGAACGGGACCCCTCGGCGGTCGGTACACGGGCAGGTTGTGGCGGCGGTGCCAGTGGGTGATGGCTGCACTGCGCGGGTGTCTCGGGCATCCCCCGGTTCTCGGCTTCGCTCGAACCGGCGGGACCCCCAAGTTACGCTGCTGACAGGCACCCCGGCAGTGCTTTCGTGTGACGATCGTAGGCCCGTGGACGCGGGTCGAATGCCAGGACGGTGGTAGTGTGCGCGCTTCCTTGCTGCAAGTCGCCGTGAACGAGGACGAACCGGTCGAATCGCGTCGGCGCCGGGTGGCCGCCCTGGTACGCGATCAGGCCGGTGCGGACCTCGTCGTCCTCCCCGAGCTGTGGACCACGGGCGCCTTCGCCTACGAGGGGTTCGGCACCGAGGCGGAACCGCTGGAGGGACCGACCTACGAGGCGATGGCCAAGGCGGCGAGCGAGGCCGGCGTCTGGCTGCACGCGGGGTCCGTCCCGGAGCGGGACCCCGACGGCACCCTCTACAACACCTCCCTGGTCTTCACCCCCTCCGGAGAACTCGCCGCGTCCTACCGGAAGATCCACCGCTTCGGCTTCGACAAGGGCGAGGCCGTGCTGATGGGGGCGGGCGAGGAGCTGGTGACGGTCCGTCTGCCGGACACCGTCGTGGGCGTGGCGACCTGTTACGACCTGCGCTTCCCCGAGCTCTTCCGCGGTCTGGTCGACGCCGGCGCGGAGACTTTCGTCGTCCCGGCGGGCTGGCCCGAACGGCGCCGCGGCCACTGGACGCTGCTGGCGCGGGCGCGCGCCGTGGAGAACCAGGCGTTCGTCCTCGCGTGCGGAACGGCCGGGACGCACGCGGGAGTTCCGCAGGCGGGCCACTCGGTCGTGGTGGACCCGTGGGGCGAGGTCCTCGCCGAGGCGGGTCCCGGCGAGGAGGTCCTCACGGTCGACTTCGACCCGGCGTCGGTGGCGGGCACCCGGGACCGCTTCCCGGCGCTCATGGACCGCGTCCTGGGCCTGGACCGCCCCCGCCGCTGACCGGGCGGGCCCGCGCCGGCCCTACGGACCCGGGGGCTACTCCTCCCGCTCCTTCTCCGCCAGATGGATCACGCACACCGCCACCGCGATCAGCAGCGCCGGGTCGGCGTCGTCGCGCACGACGTCGACGCCGTAGCTGTCGCGGAGGGTGTGCCAGCGGCGGGAGATCACCGCGAGGAGTTCGCCGTCGTACTCGACGGCGAACTCGCGGTCGAGGATCCGCCCGCTGACGTCCAGCTCGGTGCTGCCGTCCGCCAGGGACACCCGGAAGTGGTTGCGCAGCAGCGACAGCCGCTTGCGCCGCACCGTCGCGAGCGGCTCGCCGCCCCGCTCGATCACCATGGTGTCCCGCAGCGCGAGCATCTTCTTGCGGATGTCGATGAGCACGCGCCCCTCGGTGTCCTTCAGCTCGAAGGTGTCCCGCAGCCGCATCGCCTTGCCGTCGACGAGGAAGACCTTGTTGCCGCGGTCGTCCTCGATCCAGTAGTCGTCCCCGATGCCGAGGATCCGGTCCCGTACGAGAAATCTCATGCGCCGAGGGGTTCCCCGCCCCGCCCGGTCCGACGCCGTCACTAGGCCGACGGGCGGAGTCCGCCCCACCCGCCGCGCGGCGCTCCCCGGTGGCACGCTGGACGTATGGACGACGCCGCCTCCGCTCCCCCCGTCCGCCGCTCCGCACGCGTGCGGGCGCCCGAGCTCGCGGGCAAGGGCGGCTGGCTGAACACGGGCGGCGCCGCGTACACCCTCGCCGGCCTGCGCGGACGCGTGGTCCTGCTCGACTTCTGGACGTTCTGCTGCGTGAACTGCCTGCACGTCGTCGACGAGCTGCGGGAGCTGGAGGAGCGGCACCGGGACACCCTCGTGGTCATCGGCGTGCACTCGCCGAAGTTCCCGCACGAGGCGGAGCACGCGGCGGTGGCGGACGCCGTGGAGCGGTACGCGGTCGCGCACCCCGTCCTGGACGACCCCGAGCTGACGACGTGGACGCAGTACGCGGTGCGGGCCTGGCCGACGCTGGTGGTCGTCGACCCCGAGGGGTACGTCGTGGCGACGTACTCCGGGGAGGGGCACGTGCCCGAGATCGAGCGGCTGGTGACCGAGCTGGAGGCCGAGCACGCGGCGAAGGGCACCCTCCGGCGCGGCGACCTCCCCTACGCGCCGCCGGAGCCGGAGCCGACGGTGCTGCGGTTCCCCGGCAAGGTGCTGCGGCTGCCGTCGGGGACGTTCCTGGTCACGGACACCACCCGGCACCAGGTGGTGGAGCTGGCAGAGGACGCGGAGACGGTCCTCAGGCGGTTCGGCGACGGCGAGCGCGGACTGGTGGACGGCCCGTCCGGCCGGGCCCGCTTCCAGGAGCCGCAGGGGCTCGCCCTGCTCCCGGACGGCGCGGTGGTCGTCGCCGACACCGTCAACCACGCCCTGAGGCGCCTCGACCCCGGGACCGGCGAGGTCACCACGCTCGCCGGCACCGGCTCCCCCTGGCGCCGCGGGGACGCGACGGACGGCCCGGCCCGGGAGGTGAACCTCTCCTCCCCCTGGGACGTCATCTGGTGGCGGGACAGGGTGTGGATCGCCATGGCCGGCATCCACCAGCTCTGGTCCTGCGACCCCGCCGCCGGCACGGTCGCCCGCGAGGCGGGGACCGGCGGGGAGCAACTGGTCGACGGACCGGCCAAGGAGGCCCTGTTCGCGCAGCCCTCGGGGCTCGCGGTGACGGCGGAGGGGCTGTGGGTGGCCGACTCGGAGAGCTCCGCTCTGCGCCTGCTGGGTCCGGACGGGGAGGTGCGCACCGCGGTCGGCGCGGGACTGTTCGCCTTCGGGTACCGGGACGGGCCCGCGGACGGGGCGCTGCTCCAGCACCCGCTCGGGGTGAGCGCGCTGCCCGACGGCTCCCTGGCCGTCTGCGACACCTACAACCACGCCCTGCGCCGCTACGACCCGGCCACCGGCGAGGTGACCACCCTGGCCGGCGATCTGCGCGAGCCCAGCGGCGCCGTGGCCGTCGGCGAGGACGTCGTGGTGGTGGAGTCGGCGCGGCACCGGCTGACCCGGCTGCGGCTCCCCGCGGAGGTGCTGGGCCCGCGGACGGACACGGAGCGGTCCGTGACCGGGATCGCCATCGGCCCCGTGCACCTGGACGTGGTCTTCACACCCCCGCCCGGACAGAAGCTCGACACGCGGGACGGCCCCGCGACCCGCCTGCTGGTGTCCGCCTCACCGCCCGCGCTTCTGCGCAGCGGAGAGGGCGCGGGGAGTGACCTCTCCCGCGCCCTCGAGACCGACCCCGCCGTGGGGCAGGGGGTGCTGCATGTCGTGGCGACGGCGGCCGCGTGCGACGCCGGTCCTGAGGTGCTCCATCCGGCCTGCCATGTGCACCGCCGTGAGTGGCGGCTGCCCGTGCGTCCCCTCGTGGGAGGCGCGGACCGGCTGGTGGTGGAGCTGTCCGGTGCGGACGGCGCGGGGCGGGCGCCCGGTCAGGCGCCGTACCCGTCGCTGTAGCCGTCGCGGGTGTGGTGGTGCGGACGTGCCGGGTCGTCGATCACCGGAGTGGCGGGGGGTACCACGACCCGCCGCCGCCGGGCGATGCTGCTGAAGGTCGCGACGCCGATCAGTCCGACGATCATGAAGATGACGCCGACCAGGTCAAGGTTGACACCCTGCATGTCCCAGTCGGTCGCGAACGTGAGGATTGCTCCCACGGCGATGAGGATGATGCATCCGCCGAGGCCCATGAGTGTCGCCTCCCTGTCCGGTGTTTCCGGTGCGACCCGGGTACCCGGAGGGACGGCTCCCATGCGCCGGAGCGCGCACGGGAGTTGGCCGCCGCTCAGGGCGTCGGCGGCTTCCGCCGTCCGAACTAGCCTTCCAGGAACGCCGTCAGCGCGTTCGCCAGCAGGAACGGGTCCTTGGCGCCGCAGAGTTCGCGGACGCTGTGCATCGACAGGATGGCCACGCCGATGTCGACCGTGCGGATGCCGTGGCGGGCCGCGGTGATCGGGCCGATCGTGGTGCCGCACGGCATCGCGTTGTTGGAGACGAACGTCTGGAAGGGCACCCCGGCCTTCTCGCAGGCCGCCGCGAACACCGCGCGCCCCGAACCGTCCGTGGCGTAGCGGTTGTTGACGTTGACCTTGAGGATGGGGCCGCCGTCGACGCGCGGGTGGTGCGTCGGGTCGTGCCGCTCCGCGTAGTTGGGGTGCACGGCGTGGCCGGTGTCGGAGGACAGGCAGACGGTCCCGGCGAGGGCGCGCGCCCGGTCCTCCAGGGAGCCGCCGCGCGCGTGCACGGAGCGCTCCAGGACGGTGCCGAGCAGCGGGCCGTCCGCGCCGGTGTCGGACTGGGAGCCGTTCTCCTCGTGGTCGAAGGCGGCGAGCACGGGGATGGACGGCAGTCCGGAGCCGCGTCCGGCCGCGGCGGCGAGCGCGGCCGTGCCGGCGTGCACGGACAGCAGGTTGTCCATGCGCGGGCCCGCCACCAGCTCGCGGTCGCGGCCCAGGTAGGCGGGCGGCTCGACGGGGTGCACCATCAGGTCCCAGCCGGTGACCGAGCCGTCCGGCAGCCCCGCGGTCTCCTCCAGGAAGGCGATGAGGTCGCCGTCGCGAACGTCCTCGCCCAGGCCCCACACCGGCTGCATGTGCCGCTGCTTGTCGAGCTTGAGGCCGTCGGAGTTCACCGCGCGGTCCAGGTGGATGGCGAGCTGGGGGACCCGCAGCAGCGGCCGGTCCACGTCGACCAGACGGGTCGTGCCGTCGCGCAGGGACAGCCGCCCGGCCAGGCCGAGGTCGCGGTCGAGCCAGGAGTTGAGCAGCGGCCCGCCGTAGATCTCCACGGCCACCTGGCGCCAGCCGTGCGCCCCGCTGTCGGGCCGCGGCTTGACGCGCAGATTCGGGGAGTCGGTGTGCGCGCCGACGATCCGGAACGGCGTGTGCGCCTCGGCCCCTTCGGGGACGTACCAGGCGACGATCGCGCCGCCGCGCAGCAGGTACTTGCCGCCTGCCGTGCCGTCCCAGGCGTCCGTCTCCGCGACCTGCCTGAAGCCCGCCTTCTCCAGCCGCTCGGCGGCGTTCGCCACGGCGTGGTACGGCGTGGGGCTCGCCGCGAGGAAGGACATCAGGTCGTCGGTGTGGCCGCGGTCGAAGCGGGGGGGTTCGCTCATGGGTTCACCTTAACGAGCGCGAGGGCCCGCTTCCCTGTGCGGGAGCGGGCCCTCGCGGGGCGGGAAGCGACTAGAACGCCGCCTCGTCCAGTTCCATCAGGTCCAGCTCGACGCCCTCGGCGACCTTGCGGGCCAGGGTGACGCCCGGCAGGACGTTGGCCGCGAAGAACTTCGCCGCCGCGATCTTGCCGGTGTAGAACGCCTTGTCCCTGGCGGAGGCCGTCGGGAGCTTCTCGGCGGCGATCGCGGCGTGCTTGAGCAGCAGGTAGCCGACGACGACGTCACCGGAGGCCATCAGCAGGCGGGTGGTGTTCAGGCCCACCTTGTAGATGTTCTTGACGTCCTTCTCGGTGGCCGCGAGGTCGGTGAGCATCAGGCCGACGATGGCCTCCAGCTCGACGGCGGCCTTGGCCAGGTGCTCGCGGGCGCCCGCCAGCTCCTCGCCGCCCTCGCCGACCGCGAGGAACTTCTTGATGTCCTCGGCCAGCGAGTTCAGCGCGGCGCCCTGGTTGCGGACGATCTTCCGGAAGAAGAAGTCCTGGCCCTGGATCGCGGTGGTGCCCTCGTAGAGGGTGTCGATCTTGGCGTCCCGGATGTACTGCTCGATCGGGTACTCCTGGAGGAAGCCGGAGCCGCCGAAGGTCTGGAGCGACTGGGCGAGCTGCTCGTAGGCCTTCTCGGAGCCGTAGCCCTTGACGATCGGCAGGAGCAGGTCGTTCATCGCGTGCTCGGTGGAGGCGTCCTCGCCGTTCGCCTCCTTGAGCTGGATGGCGTCCTGGACCGACGCGGTGTACATCACCAGGGCGCGCATGCCCTCCGCGTACGCCTTCTGCGTCATGAGCGAGCGGCGCACGTCGGGGTGGTGGGTGATGGTGACCTTGGGGGCGGTCTTGTCCATGAAGTTCGCCAGGTCGGGGCCCTGGACGCGCTCCTTGGCGTACTCCAGCGCGTTCAGGTAGCCCGTGGACAGCGTGGAGATCGCCTTCGTGCCGACCATCATGCGGGCGAACTCGATGATGCGGAACATCTGGCGGATGCCGTCGTGCTTGTCGCCGATCAGCCAGCCCTTGGCGGGGTGCTTGTCGCCGAACGTCATCTCGCAGGTGTTGGAGGCCTTGAGGCCCATCTTGTGCTCGACGTTCGTGGCGTACACGCCGTTGCGCTCGCCCAGCTCGCCGGTCTCGAAGTCGAAGAGGTACTTCGGGACGAGGAAGAGGGACAGGCCCTTGGTGCCGGGTCCTGCGCCCTCGGGGCGGGCGAGCACGTAGTGAAGGATGTTCTCCGACATGTCGTGCTCACCGGACGTGATGAAGCGCTTCACGCCCTCGATGTGCCAGGAGCCGTCCTCCTGCTGCACGGCCTTGGTGCGGCCGGCGCCGACGTCCGAGCCGGCGTCCGGCTCGGTGAGCACCATCGTGGAGCCCCACTGCTTCTCCGTGGCGATCTTCGCGATGTGCTTCTGGACCTCGTTGCCCTCCTCGAAGAGGATGCCCGCGAAGGCGGGGCCCGAGGAGTACATCCACACGGCCGGGTTGGCGCCCAGGATCAGCTCGGCGTAGGCCCAGATGAGGGAGCGGGGCGCGGTGGTGCCGCCGATCTCCTCGGGCAGGCCGAGCCGCCAGTACTCGGAGTCCATGAAGGCCTGGTAGCTCTTCTTGAAGGACGCGGGGACCGGCGCGGTGTTGGTCTCCGGGTCGAAGACCGGCGGGTTGCGGTCGGCGTCGGCGAAGGACTCCGCGAGCTCGTTCTCGGAGAGGCGGGCCAGCTCCTCCAGGATGCTCTTCGCGGTGTCGACGTCCATCTCCTCGAACGGGCCCGTGCCGTACAGCTTGTCGCGCCCGAGTACCTCGAAGAGGTTGAACTCGATGTCGCGGAGATTCGACTTGTAGTGCCCCATGGCGACGGCTCCGTTTGAGAGGGATCGGCGAGGGACTGGTTCCTCGCGACTGATTCACGTACCGACAAGTAGCTCCGATGATGCTACCCGTCGGTAATAAGAAGCAACCCCGATCCGGACATCTGTGACCCAGCCCTCGCGCGGGGTCAGTAGTCTGTGCGCCATGTACGGCTACGACCAGAGTGCGGGGACCCAGCAGGGTTACGTGCCGCCGCAGCAGCAGATGCCGGGCGGGTACGGGCAGCAGGCGCCGGCGTATCCCGAACCGTCCGCGCCGTCGCTCGCCGACGCCGTGCGTGCGTTCACCACGGGCCAGATGGCGGCGGAGGACTTCCAGCAGATCTTCGCGACGTCCAAGGTCTACTGCCCGCGCGGTGACAACCCCGGCTTCCTCGCCCTGCACAACACCCAGCAGCCCGTGATCCCGATGTTCACCTCGCTCAAGGAGCTGCGGCGCTATGCCGGCAAGGAGTCCAAGTACTTCGTGATCACCGGCGCCGAGGTGATCGACCTGCTGCCCACGGGCTACGGCTTCGTGCTGGACATGGAGGGCGAGCACCGGATGGTGTTCGACGCCAAGGCCGTGGAGCAGATGGTCGAGTTCGCGATGCGCCGCATGTACGGCTGACGCCGGACCCTGTGACCGCCGAACGGAGCCCGGAGGGAATTTCCCTCCGGGCTTTGTCGGTTCCAGGTGGCAGGAAGTTCAACGCTCAACTAAAGTGGGCGTACCCGAGGAGGTACCGATGCCTGCAGTGACCGTCGAGAACCCGTTGACGCTGCCCCGTGTGACCGCTCCCGCCGACGCCGTGGCACGCCCCGTGCTGGCCGTCACGACCGCTCCCAGCGGTTTCGAGGGCGAGGGCTTCCCGGTGCGCCGGGCGTTCGCGGGGATCAACTACCGCCATCTCGACCCGTTCATCATGATGGACCAGATGGGTGAGGTGGAGTACGCGCCGGGCGAGCCCAAGGGCACCCCCTGGCACCCCCACCGCGGCTTCGAGACCGTCACCTACATCATCGACGGGATCTTCGACCACCAGGACTCCAACGGCGGTGGCGGCACCATCACCAACGGCGACACCCAGTGGATGACGGCCGGCTCCGGCCTGCTCCACATCGAGGCGCCGCCGGAGCACCTGGTGATGTCCGGCGGGCTGTTCCACGGCCTCCAGCTGTGGGTGAACCTCCCCGCCAAGGACAAGATGATGGCGCCCCGCTACCAGGACATCCGCAGCGGCAGCGTCCAGCTGCTCACCTCGCCGGACGGCGGCGCGCTGCTCCGTGTCATCGCCGGCGAGCTGGACGGCCACGAGGGCCCGGGCATCACGCACACGCCGATCACGATGATCCACGCCACGCTCGCCCCGGGCGCGGAGGTCACCCTGCCCTGGCGGGAGGACTTCAACGGCCTGGCGTACGTCATGGCCGGGCGCGGCGCGGTGGGCGCCGAGCGGCGTCCGGTCCACCTCGGCCAGACCGCGGTGTTCGGCGCCGGCGGCTCGCTGACCGTCCGCGCGGACGAGAAGCAGGACTCGCACACTCCGGACCTGGAGATCGTCCTGCTCGGCGGCCGGCCCATCCGTGAGCCGATGGCGCACTACGGGCCGTTCGTGATGAACACCAAGGACGAGCTGATGCAGGCCTTCGAGGACTTCCAGAAGGGCCGCCTCGGCACCGTCCCCGCCGTGCACGGCATGACGGAGAAGGGCCCGGACCAGGACTGAGTCCTCGTCCCGCGCAGGGCGTCGCGGCGACGGCCCCGGTCAGCCGGGGCCGTCGCCGTTCCTCTGTTCGTAGAGCTCGAACCAGATGCTCTTGCCGCGGCCGCGGGGGGCGACGCCCCAGGTGTGGGCGAGGAGTTCGATCAGCAGCAGGCCGCGGCCGGAGGAGGCCAGCTCGCCCGGGCGGCGCAGGTGCGGGAGGTCGTCGCCGGAGTCGGTGACCTCGACCCGGATGCGGCGGCCGTCGCCGCCGTCCGTGACCTCGGCCAGCAGCAGCGCGTCCGAGTCGGTGTGCACCAGCACGTTGGTCAGCACCTCCGACAGCAGCAGCACCGCCGAGTCCACCTGGTCCGGCGAGGCCCAGTCGTGCAGCAGCTCCCGCAGCTGCTGCCGGGCGACGGACACCCGCTCCGACGCGGCCTGTGCCACCGTGAGCGCCGTGCGGCGCACCGGAGGCGGCGCCGTGTCCTCCGCGCCGCAGCCGCAGGTGGCGCCCTGCCGGGTGAGCAGCAGCAGTGCTATGTCGTCCTCGCGGCGGTCGGCCAGCGGGCCGGTGGTGTGGTGCGAGGAGGGGCCGTGCACCGCCTGCACCAGCGCGTCGGCCAGCTCCTCCTGGGTGCCGCGGTGCCGCTCCAGGATCTCCCGCAGCCGCTGCCAGCCGGTGTCCAGATCGTGCCCGCCGGTCTCGATCAGCCCGTCCGTGCAGATCAGCAGGGTCTCGCCGGGCTCCAGGATCAGCCGGGTGGTCGGGTAGTCGGCGTCCGGGTCGATGCCCAGCGGCAGCCCGCCCTCCGTCGGCCGGGTCAGCACCGTCCCGTCGGCCATCCGGATCACCGGCTCGGGATGCCCGGCGCGGGCCACCTCCAGCACCCCCGTCGCCGGGTCGACCTCGGCGTACAGACACGTCGCGAAGCGCAGCTCGGCCGGGTCCTCGCCGATGCCGTGCAGGAAGCGGGAGGCGCGGGACAGCACGGCGTCCGGCCGGTGTCCCTCCGAGGCGTACGCCCGCAGCGCTATCCGCAGCTGGCCCATCAGCCCCGCCGCCCGCACGTCGTGGCCCTGCACGTCGCCGATGACCAGCGCGAACCGCCCTCCCCCGGACGTCGTCCCGGAGGCGCCCCCGGGCAGCGGGATCACGTCGTACCAGTCGCCGCCGACCTGGAGTCCTCCGCCGGTCGGGACGTAGCGGGCGGTGACGTCCATGCCCGGGATGCCCGGACCGAGCTTCGGCATCATCGTCCGCTGGAGGCCCTCGGTCAGCTCCTTCTCGGTCTCGGCCGTGCCCGCGCGGGACAGCGCCTGCGCGAGCATCCGGGCCACCGTGGTCAGCACGGAACGCTCGTCGGGGGTGAAGGCGACCGGGTAGGCGAAGGCGGCCAGCCAGGCGCCCATGGTGCGGCCGGAGGCGGTCAGCGGCAGGAAGGCCCAGGACTGGCGGCCGAAGCGCTGCGCGAGCGGCCAGGTGAGCGGGTAGCGCGCTTTGTACTCCTCCGGAGAGGAGAGGTAGACCGCCCGGCCGGTGCGCACCACCTCGGTGGCCGGGTAGTCCGTGTCGAGCGGCATGTAGAAGGGGCTGTCGGCGCCGGGCTCGTGCCCGTGGTGGCCGATGATCGTGAGCCGGTCGCCCTCCACCCCGAACACCGCCTGGCCGTCCGGGGTGAAGCCCGGCATCGAGAGATTGGCGGCGACCCGCAACACCTCCTGGGTGGAGCGCGCCTCCGCCAGGGCGCGTCCTGCGTCCAGCAGGAACGCCTCACGGGAGCGCCTCCAGTCGCCGGTGACCGCGCTGCGCGCTGCGGGTGTGCCCGGCGCCGGCTCGGTCACCTCCTGGAGGGTCCCGGTCAGGACATAGGCCTTGCGTTCGGGTTCGAAGGAGGGCTTGGAGCGGCTGCGGACGACGCGGACGACGTTGTTCTGGCCGTCCATGATCCGGATGCGCACCTCGGCGAGGGTGCTCTCGGCGACGGCCAGCTGGACGATCCCGGTGATCTCGTTCCAGTCGACGGGGTGGAAACGGGCCCGGACCTGGGCCTCCGTGAGGGTGGCCGGCTCGGCGGGCAGCCCGAGCAGCCCGGCTGCGACGGCATCGACCGTGACCTCTCCGGATGCGGTGTCCCAGTGCCACACGCCGGTTCCGAGGGCGGCGAGGACGTCCCCCAGGGCGGGCAGGGGCTCACCAGTGCGCATTGCACCACTTTATGAAGATGCTCCCGAAAACTTCCACCCATGTCGTTTGCCCGGTCCCGGGAAAAGGGCGGGGCAGTGATCTTGGGCCGGCCGGTAGGCTTGGGGCAGTTTCACGTGAAACAACGACCCCGATCCGCGAAGGCTGGATGAACGACGATGCATCGGTACAGGTCCCACACCTGCGGCGAGCTCCGCGCCTCTGACGTCGGCACCGACGTCCGGCTGAGTGGCTGGCTGCACAATCGGCGCGACCTGGGCGGCATCCTCTTCATCGATCTGCGCGATCACTACGGCATCACGCAGCTCGTGGCCCGTCCGGGCACCGAGGCGTACGAGGCGCTCGACAAGCTGTCCAAGGAGACCGTGGTCCGCGTCGACGGCAAGGTCGTCTCGCGCGGTGCGGAGAACGTCAACCCCGACCTGCCGACCGGTGAGGTCGAGGTCGAGGTCTCCGTGGTCGAGGTGCTGGGCGAGGCGGCCCCGCTGCCCTTCACCATCAACACCGAGGACGGTGTCAACGAGGAGCGGCGCCTGGAGTACCGCTTCCTCGACCTGCGCCGCGAGCGCATGCACCGCAACATCCTGCTGCGCACGTCGGTCATCTCGGCGATGCGCCACAAGATGACGGCCATGGGCTTCAACGAGATGGCGACGCCGATCCTGAGCGCCACCTCCCCCGAGGGCGCCCGCGACTTCGTGGTCCCCTCCCGCCTGAACCCCGGCAAGTTCTACGCGCTGCCGCAGGCCCCGCAGCAGTTCAAGCAGCTGCTGATGATCTCGGGCTTCGACCGCTACTTCCAGATCGCGCCCTGCTTCCGCGACGAGGACGCCCGCGCCGACCGCTCGCCGGGCGAGTTCTACCAGCTCGACGTCGAGATGAGCTTCGTCGAGCAGGAGGACGTCTTCCAGCCGATCGAGAAGCTGATGACCGAGCTGTTCGAGGAGTTCGGCAACGGCCGCCACGTCACCTCGCCGTTCCCGCGGATCCCGTTCCGCGAGGCGATGCTGAAGTACGGCTCGGACAAGCCGGACCTGCGGGCCCAGCTGGAGCTCGTCGACATCACCGACATCTTCGAGGGCTCGGAGTTCAAGGCGTTCGCCGGCAAGCACGTGCGCGCGCTGCCGGTGCCGGACGTCTCCGGCCAGCCCCGCAAGTTCTTCGACCAGCTCGGCGACTACGCGGTCTCCCAGGGCGCGAAGGGCCTGGCCTGGGTGCGCGTCGGCGAGGACGGCGCGCTGACCGGGCCGATCGCGAAGTTCCTCACCGAGGAGAACGTCGCGGAGCTGACCAAGCGGCTCTCCCTGGCCCCCGGCCACGCGGTGTTCTTCGGCGCGGGCGAGTTCGACGAGGTCTCGAAGATCATGGGCGCGGTGCGGGTCGAGGCCGCCAAGCGCGCCGGCCACTTCGAGGAGAACGTCTTCCGCTTCTGCTGGATCGTCGACTTCCCGATGTACGAGAAGGACGAGGAGACCGGCGCGATCGACTTCTCGCACAACCCCTTCTCGATGCCGCAGGGCGGCCTGGAGGCCCTGGAGACCCAGGACCCGCTGGACATCCTGGGCTGGCAGTACGACATCGTCTGCAACGGCGTCGAGCTGTCCTCGGGCGCGATCCGGAACCATGAGCCGGAGATCATGCTCAAGGCGTTCGAGATCGCGGGCTACGACCGCGAGACCGTCGAGGAGAAGTTCGCCGGCATGCTCCGCGCGTTCCGCTTCGGCGCCCCGCCGCACGGCGGCATCGCCCCCGGCGTCGACCGCATCGTGATGCTCCTCGCCGACGAGCCGAACATCCGCGAGACCATCGCCTTCCCGCTCAACGGCAACGCCCAGGACCTGATGATGGGCGCCCCGACGGAGCTGGAGGAGGCACGGCTGAAGGAACTGCACCTGACGGTGCGGAAGCCTCAGCCGAAGTAGTCGCCGCGTAGGCGTAGAGGAAGGGCCCGGAACCGTCTCGGTTCCGGGCCCCTCTCCGTTACCGTTCCTGGCCGGACGGGCCCGTCGGCGCTCCTCATCGGCCCACTCCCGGGCCCGTGAGCCCCCGATCGGGTCAGCGGGCGACGAACTGGGTGAGGATGGCCTGGACCTCGTAGATGTCGACGCCCTTCGTGAAGGTCTTCTGGATGGGGGCCGGGGAGCCGGAGATCCAGATCTTGAGTTCGGCGTCGAGGTCGAAGTGGCCGGCGGTCTCCACGGCGAAGTGGGAGATGCTGCGGTACGGGATCGAGTGGTACTCGGTCTTCTTGCCGGTGATGCCCTGCTTGTCGACCAGGATCAGGCGGCGGTCCGTGAACAGGATCGTGTCGCGTATCAGGAGGAACGCCGCGTGCACCTGCTCGCCGTGGCCCAGGAGCCGGGCGTAGTCCTGCTGGGCCTTGGCCGGGTCGACGGTGTGCGCGTTGCCGAAGAGTGCCATGGTTCGTGTTCCCCCACGTGTGGTCGTCCGCGGCCGGACGTTCGGCCGCCTTGACGCGATCTTCGCAAGCCGGACGGCCCCGGGAGAAGGGATGTTCTCTCCCGGGGCCGTCCTGTGGCGAGCGTGTTACGCGGTGGGCTTCTCCTCCAGGCGGGGGAAGAGGACCGCGCCCTTGGTGACCGTGGAGCCGGCCGGGAGGAGGCCCCAGGCGGCGGACTCCTGGACCTTCTGGTCCGCGAGGGCGCCGAGACCGGCTTCCGCGCCGAGGGAGTCCCAGAGCTTCTGGGAGGTCTCCGGCATGACCGGGTTGAGGAGGACGGCCACGGCGCGCAGCGACTCCGCCGCCGTGTAGAGGATCGTCGCCAGGCGGGCCTTGCCCTCCGGCGAGTCGTCCTTCGCGACCTTCCAGGGCTCCTGCTCGGTGATGTAGCCGTTGACCTGCTTCACGAAGTCGAAGACCGCCAGGATGCCGCCCTGGAAGTCCAGCTCCTCGCCGATCTTCCGGTCCGCCTCCGCGACCGCCTTCGCCAGGCCGTCGTGGATCGCCTTCTCCGCATCGCCGTCGGCCGTCGCGGCCGGCAGCTCGCCGCCGAAGTACTTGCCGACCATCGCCGCCACGCGGGAGGCGAGGTTGCCGTAGTCGTTCGCCAGCTCGCTGGTGTAGCGGGCGGAGAAGTCCTCCCAGGAGAAGGAGCCGTCCTGGCCGAACGCGATCGCGCGCAGGAAGTACCAGCGGTACGCGTCCACGCCGAAGTGCGAGGTCAGGTCCTGCGGCTTGATGCCGGTCAGGTTGGACTTGCTCATCTTCTCGCCGCCGACCATCAGCCAGCCGTTCGCGGCGACCTTCCCGGGGAGGGGGAGGCCCTGCGCCATCAGCATGGCCGGCCAGATGATCGCGTGGAAGCGGAGGATGTCCTTGCCCACCAGGTGCACGTCGGCGGGGAACGTCGACTCGAACTTCTCGGGGTTCTCGTTGTAGCCGACCGCCGTCGCGTAGTTCAGCAGCGCGTCGACCCACACGTAGATCACGTGCTTGTCGTCCCACGGGACCTTGACGCCCCAGTCGAACGTCGAGCGCGAGATGGAGAGGTCCTGCAGGCCCTGGCGGACGAAGTTCACGACCTCGTTGCGCGCGGACTCGGGCTGGATGAAGCCCGGGTTGGCCTCGTAGTGCGCGAGCAGCTTCTCGCTGTACTCGCTGAGCTTGAAGAAGTAGTTCTCCTCGCTGAGGATCTCCACCGGCTTCTTGTGGATCGCGCACAGCTTCTGGCCCGCGTACTCGCCCTCGCCGTCGAGCAGCTCGCCGGGGAGCTTGTACTCCTCGCAGCCCACGCAGTACGGGCCCTCGTAGCCGCCCTTGTAGATCTCGCCCTTGTCGTACAGGTCCTGCACGAACTCCTGGACGCGGTCGGTGTGCCGCTTCTGCGTGGTGCGGATGAAGTCGTCGTTCGCGATGTCGAGGTGCTCCCACAGGGGCTGCCAGGCCTCCGTGACGAGCTTGTCGGCCCAGGCCTGCGGGGTGACCCCGTTCGCCTCGGCCGTGCGCATGATCTTCTGACCGTGCTCGTCCGTGCCGGTGAGGTACCACACCTTCTCGCCCCGCTGGCGGTGCCAGCGGGTGAGCACGTCGCCTGCGACGGTCGTGTAGGCGTGGCCCAGGTGAGGAGCGTCGTTGACGTAGTAGATGGGGGTCGTGACGTAGTACGCCTTCGCCCCCTGCTTCTCTGATCCAGTGGCCGCCATGGGCGAAATCCTACTGGTCCCGGGGAGATCGACTCACACGCGTTTCGGGGGGTGGACGGGGGTGGACGGGGTTCCCGTCCGTTCCTCCGTCCACCCCCCGGGGGGTCGCTGAGGGCAGGGGTTCCTACGGGCGCCAGTTCGCCAGTACGCCCTCGTACAGCTCCTTGTCCGTGAGCTCGCGCGGGGCCGGGCCCGCGTGGAAGAAGGACGTGTTGTCCGACTTGAGCTTGCGGAGGTAGTCGAACGCCTTGTTGTCGTGCTCGCCGAAGGCGACGAAGGAGAAGAACACGGCGGGGTGGCTCTTCGCGGCGTCGGTGAGGGCCTTGGTGGCCGGGGTCTTGGCGTCGGGGGCGCCGTCCGTCTGGAAGATCACCAGGGCGGGGGTGCCGGCGGGCTCCTTGGCGTGCTGCTCGAGGACGGCCTCGACGGCCGCGTGGTAGCTGGTACGGCCCATCCGGCCGAGCCCTGCGTGCAGCTCGTCGATCTTGTTCTCGTGGTCGGTGAGGGTCAGCTCGCCGGTGCCGTCCAGCTCGGTGGAGAAGAACGTCACGTGGAGCGTGGCCTCGGTGTCCAGGTGCGCGGCCAGGGCGAGGGTCTGCTCGGCGAGGGCCTGGGCGGAGCCGTCCTTGTAGTACGGGCGCATGGAGGCGGAGCGGTCGAGGACGAGGTGGACCTTGGCGCGGGCGCCGGTGAGGTTGTGTGCGTCGAGGACGGTGCCGGCGGCTTTGTACGCGGTGGTGAGGGTGGTGTTGGAGAGGGCGGAGGCGGGGGTGGCGGGGGTTTCGGCCTCGGCCTCGGCTTCGCCTTCGGCCGCCTTTTCGTTCCCACCCGCACCACCCGTGCGGATTTCGTCGTCGGGTGCGGGTGGCCCCTGGGGGGCCTGCTCGCCGTCGGCGGCTGCGGGGGTCGCCTCCGGCGTGGGCTCCGGGTCCGGGGCCGGCGCCTGAGTTGCGGGCTCCGGTTCCGCCTTCGCCTCCGGCTCGGCCTTCGCTTCGACCTCTGCCTCGGCGTTCGGCTCGGTCTTCGGCTCGGCCTCGGGCTCGGTCTTGGGCTCGGCGGTCGCCTTGGCCTCCGGTTCGGCCTTCGCGTCGGCCTCTGCCTCTGCCTCTGCCTCTGCCTCGGCCTTCGGCTCGGGCTCCGGTTCCGCCTTCGCCTCCGGCTCGGCCTTCGCTTCGGCTTCCGCCTCAAGTTCCGCGGCAGCCTCCGGCTTGGGTTCGGGTTCGGCAGCCGCCGCCGGTTCCGGAGTCGCTTCCGGCTTGGCCTCGGCCTCCGGCTCGGGCTCGGGGGTCGGTTCCGGTTTGGCCTCGGCCTCGGGCTCCGGAGTCGCTTCGGGTGCCGGCTCCGGGGCGGGGGCCGCCGTGGCCTCCGGCTGCACGGTCTCCGGCTCCGTGACCTCCGGCTGCACGGTCTTCGGCTCCGTGACCTCCTGCTGCACGGTCTTCGGCTCCGTGACCTCCTGCTGCACGGTCTTCGGCTCCGTGGCCTCCGGCTCCGCGGTCTTCGGCTCTGCCTCGGCCTTGGTCGGCGCCTCGGCCTCCGCGGGGGCCTCCAGGGGCTCCGGGTCGGCCTCCGGTTCCGTCTTCGCCTCGGGCGTCGGCTGCGGCTCCGGGGCGAGGGCGGGCTCGGGTGTCGGCTCCGGGGTGGCGGGGGTCTTCCTCGCCTCCGCGGGCGGCTCCTCCGTCGTGGACGGCCGCGCGGGGCGCGGGACCGCCACCTTGTCGAAGGCCGACTTCACCAGGTCGTGCTCGTCGCTTTCGCGCTGTTCCGGGACCGTCGGGGACGGAGGAGTCGTCGTCGGGGTCTCCGTCGCGGCGGCGGACGGGTCGGGCGTCGTCGGAGCGGCCGTTTCCGTCGCCTCGGCGGCCGGCGCCGCACCCTCCGCTTCGGCGGACCTCGCTTTCCGTGACCGGCCGAACGCGTTCCGCAGGAGAGTGAGAATGCCCATGTGCGCAACCCTTCGCGTGAGTTGATGCCCGTCAAACCCTGGCCAGGACGGACACGTAAGGTTAGCGGCCCTTGGGGGCGATCTTGGGCAGGGTGGGGTGTGCGGGATCGTATCTGTCAAGGGTGTGATCAGGCCTGTGTGGGGTCGGTCCCCTGCTCCGGCGTACGCCCGTGATGCCGCTCCGGGTTCACCCGCCGTTCACTCCCGCGCCCGGTCGTCGCACCCGTGTGCTCCTACGGTCGCGCTGACACCACGGGCACGCCAAGGAGAGAACACGTGCGAAAGCTGCTGCCGTTGATCGGAACGCCGTCCGGTTCGCACCCCGGCGGCCGGTCCGCCCTGACCTGCCGTTTCCGGTGTGGTGACGCCTGCTTCCACGAGGTGCCCAACACCAGTGACAACGAGTACGTCGGCGACGTCGTCGCCGGCGCCCTCAGCCGCCGTTCGATGATGCGGGCCGCCGCCGTCGTGACCGTCGCCGCGGCGGGCGCCGGCGCGGCCGGTGTCGCCGCCGCGCCGCAGGCGGAGGCGGCCGCGGCCGCCTCCGCCAAGCGTCCCCGGCCGCAGAAGAGCGCCCGCGGGCTCCGCTTCACCCCCGTCCCGCCCAACACCCGTGACGCCGTCACCGTGCCGGAGGGCTACCGGCAGAACGTCGTCATCCGCTGGGGCGAGCCCATCCTGCGCGGCGCGCCCGCCTTCGACCCGGAGCGCCAGAGCGCCAAGGCGCAGGCAGGGCAGTTCGGGTACAACTGCGACTTCCTCGCGCTGCTGCCCCTGAAGGGCGAGCGGAACCGGCAGTTGCTGGTCGCCAACCACGAGTACACCGACGAGATCCTGATGTTCCGGGACTACGACCCGGAGAACCCGACCCGTGAGCAGGTGGAGATCGCCTGGGCCGCGCACGGTCTCGCCGTCGTCGCCGTGGAGGAGGAGCACCGGAGCGGCAGGCTCACGGCCGTGGGACGGCATCACCTCAACCGGCGGCTCACCGCCACCTCCGAGTTCCGGCTCACCGGGCCCGCCGCCGGGTCCGACCTGGTGAAGACCTCCGCCGACCCGACCGGCACCCGCGTGCTCGGCACCCTGAACAACTGCTCCGGCGGCACCACCCCGTGGGGCACCACCCTGCACGGCGAGGAGAACTTCAACCAGTACTTCGCCCACGGCAGCAGTGCCACCGACAAGCGGTACGGGATCGGCACCGGGGCGACCGAGCGCAAGTGGGAGCGGTTCGACAAGCGGTTCGACCTCGCCCAGGAGCCGAACGAGGCGCACCGCTTCGGTTACGTCGTCGAACTCGACCCGTACGACCCCGACTCCACGCCCCGCAAGCACACCGCGCTCGGCCGGTTCAAGCACGAGGCGGCGACCGTGCGGCTGACGCACGACGGGCGGCCGGTCGTCTACTCCGGCGACGACGAGCGGTTCGACTACTTCTACAAGTTCGTGAGCAGCAAGCGGATGCGGCACGGCGACAGCCGCGCGGCCCGCGCGCACAACCTCACGCTGCTCGACGAGGGCACGCTCTACGTCGCCAGGCTCACCGGCGACTCGCCCGCGATCGAGATCGACGGCACGGGGAAGCTGCCGAAGGACGGCGAGTTCGACGGCAGCGGCGAGTGGATCCCGCTGGCCACCGCCACCGCGCACGGCGCCGTCTCGCACGTGGAGGGCATGACCGCCGAGGAGGTCTTCGTCTTCACGCGGCTCGCCGGCGACAAGGTGGGCGCCACGAAGATGGACCGCCCCGAGGACATCGAGCCCAACCCGGTCACCGGCAAGGTGTACGTCGCGCTCACCAACAACTCCAGGCGCGGTGTCGACGCCAACCCGAAGGCCGACGAGGCCAATCCGCGCCACGCCAACAAGCACGGCCACGTGCTGGAGCTGACCGAGCGCTTCAACCGGCCGGAGAGCACCCGCTTCGCCTGGTCGCTGTTCCTCGTCGCGGGCGACCCGGAGGACCCGGCGACGTACTTCGCCGGCTTCCCGAAGGACGCCGTCAGCCCGATCTCCTGCCCGGACAACGTCGCCTTCGACGCGCACGGCAACCTGTGGATCTCCACGGACGGCAGCGCCCTCGGCTCCCACGACGGCCTCTTCGGCGTGGCCACGCGCGGGGAGCGGCGCGGTGAGCTGAAGCAGTTCCTGACCGTGCCGGCGGGCGCGGAGACCTGCGGGCCGGTGGTGCAGGAGCGGCGGGTGCTGGTCGCCGTGCAGCACCCGGGCGAGGTGGACGGGGCGACCGTGGAGCGGCCCGCCAGCACCTGGCCGGACGGGCCCGGCTCGTACGTGCGTCCCGCGGTCGTCGCGGTGTGGCGCGCGGACGGGCGGGACATCGGCGTCTGACGCCGGGCCGGCAGCGCCGGGGGTCCTCAGGCCCCCGGCACCAGCTCCTCCAGCCACTCCCGGTACGCGGGGGCCTGCCGGGCCACCTCCTGGTAGGCGTCCGCCAGGTGCGGGTACACGCCGTCCAGTTCCGTGTCCGTACGCGCCGCCAGCAGCAGCCGTACGCCCAGCGGGTCGCCGGCGATGCGGCGGACGGCCGTGTCGGGGCGGGAGGGGGAGGTCGGCTGGCAGACGGTGACGACCTCGCCGATCGCGACCAGGGACGCGGCCGTGTGGTAGTCGCCGTGCAGCACGGGCGGGTCGATCCCCGCCTCGCGCAGCATCCGCCGTACCGCGTCCCACTCGCCGTCGACCGCCGGGTCGATCATCCAGCGGTCGTGGGCCAGGTCGCAGAGGTGGACGACCGGACGGGCGGCGGCCGGGTGGTCGGCGGGCAGGGACACGAACTGCGGTTCGCGGGCGATGAGGACGCGGGTGCGCAGACCGTCGGGGACGCGCAGCGGCCAGCCCTCCACCTCGTGCACGAACGCCACGTCGAGCTGGCCGTCGGCGACCATGCGCAGCAGGGCGTTGGCGGAGACGTCCATGTGCAGGGTGGGTTCCTGCCAGTGCCGGCGCAGGCGGCGCAGCCAGCCGGCCAGCGCGCGGCTGGCGGTGGACCCGATGCGCAGCTGACGGCCGCCGACGGCGGCGGCGCGGGCCTCGGTCACCAGGGAGCGCAGCTCGGTGACGAGCGGGCGGGCGCGGCTGAGCACCAGCCGGCCCAGTGGGGTGGGGCGGCAGCCCGTGCGCGCGCGGACGAACAGGGCACCGCCCAGCTCCTGTTCGATGCGCCGCAGCTGCGTGCTCAGCGAGGGCTGGGCCACGCCGAGCTGGCGTACGGCGCGGTGCAGACTGCCCGTGTCGGCGATCGCGCACAGCGCCCTGAGGTGCCGGACCTCAAGCTCCATGCCCTGGGAGGGTAAGCGGGAAGTTCAGGTTTCACCAGACACCCAAACCCCGTCTGTGCAGGCGTAGTCGGGCTTCTGCGACACCCCGACCGGGGAGCCGCGCGGCACGTGGCCGGACCGCGGCGATAGCCCGGTCCTATCACCGGTTGCCATCATCACAGCCGCCGCCGCGGGCGCGGACACTCACCGGTGACACATGGCTCACCCCCCACCGAAGGAGTCATCGATGCGCCTGCGCATGCCCCTGTCCGTGCTGTCCGCCGCCGGTCTGAGCCTGACCGCGCTCGGTCTGGGCGCCGCCCCGGCCGGCGCCGCCGAGGCCCCCCTCGCGCCCGCCGACTCGTACGCCGCGTACGCCGGTTCGTCCGAGGAGGCCGCGGCCAACCGCGCGTTCTTCGAGGCCGTGCTGGAGTCCGTCGCCGAGAAGCGGGCCGCCGACCCCACCGGCGCCGCCGCCGTCACCGTCGTCTACAACGCCTCCCAGGCGCCGACGTTCGCCACCCAGATAGCGCGGAGCGCCCAGATCTGGAACAGCTCGGTCTCCAACGTGAGACTCCAGTCGGGCACCTCGGGCGCCGACTTCTCGTACCGCGAGGGCAACGACTCGCGCGGTTCGTACGCCTCGACCGACGGCCACGGCCGCGGCTACATCTTCCTCGACTACGCCCAGAACCGGACCTACGACTCGACGCGGGTCACCGCGCACGAGACCGGTCACGTGCTGGGTCTGCCGGACCACTACTCCGGTCCGTGCAGCGAGCTGATGTCCGGCGGCGGCCCCGGCCCGTCCTGCACCAACGCCTACCCGAACTCGGCCGAGCGGTCGCGGGTGAACCAGCTGTGGGCCAACGGCTTCGCCGCCGCGCTCGACCAGGCGGAGAAGGCGCTTCAGAAGTCCGGCCGCTGATCCGCGCGCGTCCCGTCCGGTGCGGGCCGTCCCTTCCGCGGGGCGGCCCGCACCGCCGTTCGCGCCGGCCAGGTCACCTCGGCCGCTCCGCGGTGACCGGGGCGCCGGTCGGGGCCGGGGTGGCGGCGGGCGGCGCGGGCGGGGCGGGGCGTCCGCGGCGGAGGGCGGGCCCGCCGGTCAGCCGGCAGGTCAGGGCCACCGCCGCGCCCACGGCGAGGAGCAGCCAGGACGCCGTGCGCAGGGTGGCCGTGAGGGCGTCGTAGACCGCGCCGGCCGCCGGGCGGTGGACGGTGTCCGGGAGGTCGGCCAGGGTCAGCCGGCGGCCGGCCGCGACCGCCAGGGCGAGCAGGGCGCCGCCCAGCGCGGTGCCCGATCCGGCGGCGGTGAGGGTGCGACGGCGGGACGCGGCGACCGCGACGCCGGTCACGGCGAGGGCGACGGCGGTGAGGGGCAGCCAGAGGGCGGCGGCGTCCAGCAGACGGTAGCCCTGGCGCAGCCCGGCCACCTCCTCGGCCGGGACCACCGGGACCTCGGTGTGCGCGACGGGGATGCGGTGCGCGTAGGGCATGTGCTCGGCCTCGAGCCGCTGCTTCACCTGCGCGGTGACGGGCGCGAGATCGACGGTGACGGGGCCGCCGGAGGGCGCGTCGTCGCGGAGGGCGTGCAGCACCGCGTCGTGGACGGCCCTGTTCCCCGCCTCCCACGCGGTGCGGAATGCGTCCGTACGGGTGAACGACTCGATCGCGTCCCGCACGAACGGCCCGAGGGCGGCCTCGTCCGTGGTCCGCGTCTCCAGCTCCCGTACGACCTCGTCGCCGACGGCGTCCGCGACGGCCTCCCGCACGGCGGGGTCACCGGCCAGCGGGGCCACGGTACGGACGTACCGCCCGGTGTCGGCGAGCCCCAGCGCGGCCCACCCGGCGAGCACGCCGAGCGGCACGAGCAGACACGCGACGGCGACGCACACCGCCCCGATCCCGTCCCGCACCCGCCGGGCGCCACTCCACGAAGCCACCCCTCCAGGCAACCGGTCCGCCTCCGCGGCCGCGAGCGGTACACCCCCGAACGGGCGGCGGACGGAGGTCCCCGTCTCACTCCAGGCGGTGCCCCTCCGCGTCCTCCTTCGTGTAGTAGCGGTAGAACATGATCGCGAAGGTGCCGGCCATGACGCCCACGCCCAGGGCCACCGAACGGTAGATGCTGCCGTTGGACTGGCTGAAGAGGAAGCCGACCGCGCAGCCGGCGAAGGCGGCCCAGACCAGGGCGTGGAGTTCGCGGCGGAGTTTCGGCGCCACGGTGAGCAGGGTGATGAGGACGACGGCGAAGACGAGCGCGGTGAGGAAGCCGAACAGCAGGTTCCAGCCGGTGATGGGGCCGCCGTAGCGGCGGTTCGCCGCGGCCCAGAAGCCGTAGACCAGCGCCGCGAGGACGGGCAGGACGACCCGGGCCACGCGATGGGCGCGGGCGTCGAAGACGTCGGTGGTGCGGCCCTGTTCGATCATGCCCCGGGTCCGGGGCGCCGCATGCGCCATGGGAGCACTCCTTCCTCCGTCCCCCGCCCCTCCAGGGCACACCTGCCGCGCCCGTGCGGCAACTCGACCGCCCTCCCGCCGGGTCCGCGCGCCCGGCGGGAGGGGATGCGGCCGTCACGGGCACGTGTTTCGCTGGGGCCGTGAGTCCGGCCACCACAGGACACGCCCTGCCCGAGCCGTACCCGACGGCCGGCCCGGACGACGTCGTGGAGCGGCAGATACTGCTGCGGGTACGGGGCCGCAGCGTCGCCTGGGTGCCGCCCCTGCTGCTGCTCGTCGCGATCGCGGTGACCGACTACAACACCACCGGCGAGTTCCGGATCATCTCCTGGATCGTGCTGGTGCCGGGCATCGCGGCCGCGCTGTGCGGGGTGTGGGGCACGGCGGTGTTCGCGGTGCTGTCCATGGGCACGTACACGGTCGTCGACAGCGCCTGGCCGCACCAGTTCCAGGCGGGCCTGCCCGACTTCATCCTGGTCGCCCTCGGCGGCGTCCTCGCCACGCTGGCGTGCGCGGTGCGGGTGCGCGGCGAGCGGCGGGCGCTGCACCTGCGGGACGTGACGGACACGGTGCGGCGTACCGTGCTGCGGCCGCTGCCGCCCGGCTGGGGCGGCCTGGAGCACGCGGGCGTGTATCTCACCGCCGACGCCCGGGCCCGGGTCGGCGGCGACTTCTACGACATCCAGCCCGGCCCGCACGGGACCCGTGTCCTCGTCGGGGACGTGCAGGGCAAGGGGCTGGGCGCGGTGGAGACGGCGGCGGTGCTGCTCGGCACGTTCCGCGAGGCGGGGTTCCACGAGGCGGACCTGGCGGTGGTCGCCGACCGGCTGGAGGCGCGGATGGTGCGGCACCGCGCGTACACGACCGCCCTCGGCCGCGCGGACGGCGACCGGTTCGCCACGGCCGTGCTGCTCGCCTTCCCCGCGGACGAGGACGACGCCGTCGACACCGTCGTCTTCGGCCATGAACCCCCGCTGGCGGTGGGCCCGTCGGGGGTCCGGCGCCTGCCGGTGGCCGGAGGTCTGCCGCTCGGCTACCGCGACCTGGCGCCCGAGGGCCCCCCGGTGCGCCGGGTGCGCCTGGACGCCGACGAGACGCTGCTGGTGGTGACGGACGGGGTGACGGAGGCCCGGGACCGGGAGGGCCGCTTCTTCAAGGTCGCCGAGGAGGTGCGGCGGGCCGTGGCCGCCGACCCGCGGCTGACGGCCCCCCGCCGGCTGGCGCGGGTCGTACGGGACGGGACGCTGCGGCACTGCCGGGGTCATCTCGTGGACGACACCACCGTGTTCGCGGTGCGGCGCGGCCGGGGCACGGGGGTCGAACGTCGCGAAGGGGGACGTTCACCGCTGTGACGCCCCCGTTTGCGACCGCAGCGGTTACGGTGCTGCCGTGGGTGATCGACAGGGGGAGGGGACCATGCCCGGGACCGTGCTGCTGCTGGCGGCGTCGCCGCTGGGCCGTGGACGGCTGGTGGACGCGGCGTCCGTGCTCCCCGTGCTCGCGGCGGTGCCCCCGTCGGTGCTGTCCGGCGCGGACACCGCGAACGTCGTGGAGCTGGCCGACCCGCTGGAGCCGCAGGCGGTGCTGACCCGGCTGCGCGCGGCGGCCGCGGCGCCCGGCCCGCTGACCGTGTACGTGGCGGGGGAGCTGCGGCTGGACCGCAGACAGCGGCTGCCGCACCTGGCGCTGGCCCGCACCACCCCGGCGACCGTGCGGTACACGGCGCTGCCCTGGCACTGGTTCCGGGACGAGCTGCGGCTGCGCCCGGCCGGCGCGACGACGCTGTTCCTCGATCTGCGCGCCGACGCGGACACCTGGCGGGCGCTGTGCGCGCCGCCCGCGCCGGGCCGTCCGTTCCCGCTGGACTGCGGCCGTGACGCCGCCGTCTACGGTCGCGTCGCGCCCCCGCCGGCGCGGCGCGGGGTGGCGGCACCGGCGTACATGAAGGCGCTGGCGACGCTGTTGCGCAGCGGGCGGCGGCTGCCGGACGAGGAGCTGCACCAGCGGACGCTGGCCCGGATCGCGCCGGAGGGCGCGGGCGCCGACCTGGTGCTGGCGCAGCGCGGGCCGCTGCCGGGCGACCCGCACGCGGCGGTCACGGCGGCCGTGCGCGCGGGGCGGCACGCGGAGGCGGACGCGCTGGCCGCGCGGCTGGAGCAGGCGGCGGGGCTGGCGCACGGCCCGGTGTCGGAGGAGGCGCTGCACTGGACGGAGGTCCGCGCGGACCTGGCGATGCTGGCGGGCGACGCGGCGCGCAGCTGCCGCGCGTGGATGGCGCTGGCGGACACCCGGCTGGCCGCCGGGCAGCCGGCCGACGCGCCCGCCGTGGAGGCGGCCGTGGACCGCGCCCACCATCAGTGGGGCCGGATCGACGACCCGGTGCGGGCGGGTGAACTGGGTGTGCGGCTCGTGGAGTTGAGGAGCCGGGTGCCGGGGCGCCGGGAGGGGGCCGTGGAGCATGTGCGGCGCCGGTTGCGGGAGGTGCAGGGGCGTGGGGCGATGCCCGCAGGGCACCTGCGTACGGACCCTCCCCAGGGGGCGACCGCGGTGCCATGATGGGGAGTTATGGCTGAGGGGGATGGAGTGGCCGACCAGGACGTCCGCGTACGGCTGGACGGGAGCGCGACGGAGGGCGACGTCACCGCCCTGCGCAACTGGCTGGAGCGGGAGAAACCGCTGGACGATCTGTTGCGGGACGGGAAGCTGCGGATCCGCGAACGGCCGGCCGCCGATCACGACGGCGCCCCGATGGGGACGAGTCAGGAGATCGTCATCGCCATCACGTCGGCGGGCGCCACCGTGGTGTTCCAGGAACTGCTGGAGCGGGTCAAGCGCGGTGTGGTGGCCTGGCGGGACAACCGCCGCGAGGTCGAGAACGGCGAACCGCCGCAGGGCCGAGTCGAACCGGTGAACCGCGACGACAGGTAGGCCGGTGCAGCCTGAGGACGCGGGGGAGCCGATGGACCGGGCGCTGCTGATCGGTGTGTCCGACTACCGCTTCACGAAACGGCCGCACGGGGTGCCGGGCAAGCTGCCGGCCGTCGAGCACAACGTGCCCGTGCTGCACGAGGCGCTGGTGCGTGCGGGGGTGTTCGCCGACGAGGAGATCGTGTCCCTGCAGTCGCCCGACTTCGCCGAGGCGGCACGGGAGCTGCAACGGGTCGCCAGGGAGGCCCGCGGGCTGCTGCTGGTCTACTTCGCCGGACACGGCGCGATCCCCAGCGGGGGCGACGAGCTGTATCTGCAGCTGCGTGACGCCCAGGTGTTCGCCGGCGAGCACACGGTGTTCAACGGCGCCGTGTCGTTCAGCGACCTGATGGGGACGGTGCTGGTCACGAGCCGCGCGGACCGCGTCGTGGTGGTCCTCGACTGCTGCTTCGCGGGCAACGCGGCCCGGGTGTGGGAGCACTTCGAGGACAAGCGGCGCGTCGTGCTGCTGATGAGCGTGCAGGCCAACCACCGCATCGACGCGGGCGATCCGGGCACCCCCACGCCGTACACGGAGAACCTGGCGGAGCTGCTCGGCGAGGAGGACGGCACGACCGTCTCCCGGCTCGCCGCCCGGCTGCGGGAGCGCATGGCCGAGCAGAAGCGCCGCACCCTGCGCAACGAACCCTGGGAGCCGCAGCTGCGCGCCGACGCGGGCGCCGACGCCGTGAGGCTGGGGAAGGAAGGCCCGCAGGTCCCGCTCCTGTCACCGGACGGGACCGGCCCGTCCGGCACGGCCCCGCGTCCCCCGCGTCCCCCTCGTCCCCCGCGCCGTCGGCTGCCGGCGTGGACGGCGGCGTTGTGGCGGCGCCCGCGCGCCCTGGCGGCGGCGTGGTCCCGTGCCCGGCGGCGGCGCCGGCACTCCCGGTCCGGCGCGGGCGGGGGGACGCGGCCGTCCCGCCGCATCCTGTTCCGGCTCGCCCTGCCGGTGCTGCTCGCCCTCGGCATGCTCGGCGTGGGTCTGTACGGGCCGCTGGGCCTGGCCGGCGGGGACGACACCCACTGCGACCCGCCGCTCGAACTGCGCGTGCTGACCGACCCGGACCTGGAGGAGGCCTTCCGCACGGCCGCCGACGCCTATCTCACCTCCGACGCCAACACCACGGACGCGGGCTGCCGGCACACCGGCATCACCGTCCACAGCGCCGGGTCCTCCGACGTGGTCGACGCGCTGCGCCGGCACACGGACGACTGGAAGGAGCCCGAGGGCGACGAGGTCAACCCGCAGCGCGACATCGGCCCGCAGCCCGACGTGTGGATACCCGGCTCCCGTGCCGAGGTCGACCGGGTGCTGGAGGAGCAGGACACGGACGCCGTCGCGGAGCTGGAGCCCGCGGAGTCGCCCCTCGCCTACTCCCCCGTCGTGCTCGCCGTGCCCGACCATCTCGCCCCCGAGCCGCTGAACGAGGTCACCGGACGGCCCCTGACCACGATGATCGACGCTCTGACCGTGCGCGCCGAGGACGCGGCCGTGCGCCGCCCCGACCCCGAGTTCACCGACTCGGGGCTGCTCGCCACCGTCGGCCTGTACGGGGACGCGTCGGCCGTCGCCCGCGGGGAGGCCATGGTCGCGCAGCCGGGACCGCCCTCCCCCACGGCCGGCGACCTGCTGTGCGCCCTGCCCGACGACGACGCCGTGGACGACCGCACCGCCGCCCTCGTACCGGAGTTCCTGCTCATCAGCGGGGTCGACTGCGAGGACATCACCCGCGCCCCGCGCACGGCCCTGTACCCCGCCGACGTGCCCGGGATGGACCCGGTGTTCGTGCGGGTGCGCTGGGACGACGGCGACGTCGACGCCACGGCCCGGGACGCGTCGGTGGCCTCCTTCCACGACTGGCTGGCCGGTGACGGCGGCCGTGAGGTGTTCGCCCGGTTCGGCTTCCGCGACCCCGGCACGCGGGAGCCGCTCGACGAGGACCAGGACGTCGACGCCGTGAAGTACGCGCCGAGCCCCCTCGACGAGTCGGCCGGGCGGAACGAGATGGAGCAGGCCCTGAGCGCCTACCAGGCGTACGGCGGTCCCGGCCGGGTGCTGTTCCTGCTGGACAGCTCCGGTTCCATGGCCGGCGTGTGGCAGGGGCCGAGCGGCGGCCCCGGTCTGCTGCGGCAGACGCTGGGCGGGCTGGGCGCCGACGACGAGTACGGCGCCTGGTCGGTCGCGGACACCGGTGACGGCCCGTACGAGACGCTGCTGGGGTTCGGCAGGCATGCGCGGGAGGACGCCGAGAGGGCCGTCGACGAGCGGGCGCGGGTGCGCGACGCCTCGGCCGACCCGCACGCGGCGCTGCTCGCGGCGTTCGACGAGATGGAGGACCGGGGGGACGACGGGCGGCCCCAGCTGATCGTGCACCTCACCGACGGCCGGCACGGTGACCGCCTGAGCGGCGGACGGCTGAGGGAGGTGCTGGACCGGGCCGAGGCGAGCCGGGTGCCGGTGACCGTCGCGGTCCTGGGAAGCGGGGGCTGTGACGAGGGCCGTCCGGACCGCCGGATCGCCGATGTGAGCGGCGGGCGCTGTCTGGACGCGGGGGACGACGTGGGCGCCGCCCTGCACGACGAGATCGCCCGCATCGGAACGGGGGACGACTGATGCCGCGACGGCTCACCGCGCTGCTCGCGCTGCTGCTGCTCGCCGCCTGCACGGGCGGCGGGGACGGGACGCCCGACCAGGCCGACGAGGAGCGGCCCGGCACGATCGTCGTGGCCAGCGGCCGGGACGTCACCGGCAGCAACGGCGTGCGGCAGCGGCTCATCGACGCGTGGAACCGTGCGCAGCAGGAGGCGGGCTCGGAGTACCAGGCGCGGCTGGTGGAGCTGCCGGGCAGCGCGGACGAGCAGCGCAGCCAGCTGCTGGGCGCCCTCCAGTCCGGCAGCGCCCGGTACGACGTGGTGAACCTGGACGTGACCTGGGTGCCGGAGTTCGCGGAGGCAGGGCTGGTGCGGGCGCTGCCGGACGACCTCGTGGACGCGGACGTGATCGATCCGGTCGCCGGGACGGCCCGGTGGGACGGGAAGGTCTACGCGGTGCCGTTCAACAGCGACGTCGGCCTGCTGTACTACCGGATCGACCTGTTGCGGAAGGCCGGTGTCGAGAAGCCGTACGTCCCGGAGGGCTTCACCTGGGAGCAGCTGCGCGGGCGCATCGCCGCCCTGGGCAAGAAGCTCGACGCCGCCGACTACGTCAACGGCTGGACCACCCAGCTCGCCCCGTACGAGGGCCGCACGGTCAACGCGGTGGAGGCGTTCGCCACGGCGGTGCCCGGCCTGAGGCTGGTGGACGAGGACGGCCGTTACACGGGGGACGTGGAGGAGCTGAGACGGGGCGTGAAGGAACTCACCCGCCGCGTCGACCAGGCGTACATCTCCCCGAGCGCGGGCAAGCAGGACGAGACGGAGTCGACCAGCGAGTTCGCCGCGGGGCGTACGGCCTTCCTGCGCGCCTGGCCGTCCGCCTACCCCACGCTGTACCGGGTGTTCGGCGACCGGCTCGGGGTGGCGTCGCTGCCCGGGCGGGCGGTGCTCGGCGGGCAGAACCTGGCGGTGACCACGACGTCGGAGCGGGCGCGGAAGGCGACCGAGCTGATCCGGTTCCTCACCGGGCGGCAGAGTGAACGCTGCCTGCTGGAGGCCGGGTTCGCGGCGACCCGTGCGTCGGCCTTCGGCCGTTCGGCGCGGTGCCCCGCCGAGATCTCCGCCACGCCCGCCCCCTCCCCGACGGGGGAGGCCGACGAGGTGCCGCGCGGCGACGACGGACGTCCCGGTTTCCCGGACGAAAAGCTGAAGGAGGCGCTGGAGCGGGCCGTGCACCGTCCGAGGACGCCGCTCTACGGTGCGTTCACGCAGACCCTCATCACCCAGCTCGGGCCGCTCGTCGAGGGCGGCTCGGCCGACGACGAGGAGCTGGCGCGACGCCTGGACGAGGCGCTGCGCCGGGCCTTGCCCGGCTGAGGTGCTCCGGCGGGTGCCGTCCTACCGCTCCGCGGCCTCCACCTCCACCGGCGCGGTGGTCCCGTGGTCGGCGTCCGGGCCGACGGCCTTGGCCGGGCCCGCGTTCGCCGCCAGGACCAGCGCCGCGACCGCGGCGAGAGCCGCGATGAAGCCACGGGCGTAACGCTCGGTGGGGCGGGTGCGTTGCAGCACGGCGACCTCGCAACAGCGACGGGTTAAGCGGGTTTAATTCGCGGTTTAACCTAGGGGCTGTCCGACGCGAACGGCAAGGGGCACTGGGGGAGTTGGCATGGGGGAGCGGGACGAGCCGGGCACGATCGGACGGCGGGTGCAGCAGCTGCGCGTGGCGCGCGGACTGACACAGAGACAGCTGGCGGAGCCGGTGTACACCCCGGCCTACATCTCCACCCTGGAGGCCGGCCGGGTGCGGCCCTCCGACGAGGCGCTGCGGCATCTCTCCGAGCGGCTGGGAGTCGAGTTCGACGAACTGGCGACCGGGCGCTCGGCGCGCCGGGTGACCGAACTGAGGCTGCGGCTGACCGAGGCGCAGCGCGCCCTCGCCGTCGGCGAGGCGGAGTCGGCGGTGGAGCAGTACGCGGCGCTGCTGGCCGAGGCGGAGGCGCAGGAGCTGCCGGAGGAGCAGGCCGCCGCGCTGCTCGGGCTCGGGGAGTGCGCGCTGGACACCGGCGAGCTCGCGGACGGGCGGCGGTTCTTCGAGGAGGCGGAGGCGCGGCTCGCGGACGCGCCGCTGCCCGCGCGGGTGCCGGCGCTGCGCGGCCGGGCCGTCGCGCACTACCTCGCGGGCGAGCTGCGGTACGCGGTGTATCTGCTGGAGAGCACGATCGACGAGCTGAACCGGGGCGGCCTGCACGACCCGGACGCGCTGCTCCTGCTGTACGCCAGCGTCATCGGGCCGTACATGGACATGGGCGCGCACGCGCGGGCCGCGCAGGCCGCGGAGTTCGCGCTGGCGCTCGCCCCGCAGTCCGGCGACCCGGCGCTGGTGGCGCGCATGCACCGGTCGGTGGCCCGCACCCTGCTCGCCGAGGGCCGCCTGGCGGAGGCGGACGCGTCGCTGGCCAAGGCGGCCGAGCTGTACCGGGGGCTGCACCTGCGCACCGAGCTGGCCAACTGCCACTGGATGCGCGGGTACGTGTACGCGCAGAACGGCGAACTGGAGCGGGCCGAGGCGGAGATGCGGGAGGCGCTGCACATGCTGTCCGCGACCCGCGCGACCCTGTACAGCAGCCAGCTCACCGTCGAGCTCGCCGACGTGCTGCACCGGCGCGGTCGGTCCGAGGAGGCGGCGGAGCTGCTGCGGGACGTGCTGGGCGGGCTCTCGCCCGAGCGGGGCGCGGTGCACGCGGCGGCCGCGCACCGGCTGCTCGGCATCATCGCCGAGGACGCCCGCGCCACGGAGCAGGCGGAGGAGCACTACGTGCGCGCGCTCAGCCTGCTGGAACGCGCGGGCGCGGCGGGCGACCTGGCCGACCTGTGCCGCCTCCTCGGCGACCTCCTCCGCCGCACGGGCCGCGTGGAGGCGGCGTTGGACGCGTACCGCACCGGCCTGGGCCACCGCACGGCCCCGGGCACGACGACCCTGGGGCCCGCGCCGGCGCAGCCTCCGGTGTGAGGGACGGGGTACGGGACCTGACCCGGCCCGCGGGACCCCTCCGGTTTCGCACCCCCCGCCTCGGGTAGTCGGACGGGGTTTCCGCTGGTGAGGGGATGTGGTCGGCGTGCGGCCCGGGGACGGCCCGGGGGATGGACAGGGGGACGGCGCGTACGAGCGGGCGGTCGGCGCCGTCGCGGCGGGGCTGCGCGGGGCCGGGCCCGCCGAGGCGCCCGGGCGGCTGTGCGCGGTGGCGGTGGATCTGCTGCCGGTGGACGGCGCCTCCGTGTCGCTGCGCGGTGACAGCATGCCCCTCCGGCTGGCGGCGTCCGGGGACGTCGCCGCGCGGCTGGCGGAGCTTCAGGCCACCCTCGGTGACGGCCCCTGCCACCACGTGCTGCGCACCGGCGCCCCCGTCCTCGCCCGCGACCTGACGGACGCCGCCTGCGCCGAGCGCTGGCCGGTGTTCGCGCAGCAGGCCCTGGGCTCCGGCGTGCGCGCCGTGTACGCGCTTCCCCTCGGCTCCACCGCCGTCTGCGTCGGCACCCTCGACCTCTACAGCGCCTCCCCCGGCGGCCTCACCGCGCACGAGCTGCACGTGGCCCTGCTGGTGGCCGGCGTGATGACCGTCGCGCTGACGGACCTGCCGAACGACGCTCGGGACGCCGGGGAGGGCTGGCTCAGCGGGCTGGCCGCCGGCCACGACCGGGTGCACCAGGCGGTCGGCATGATCATGGCCCAGCTCGGCGTGGGCGCCGTCGAGGCCCTGGCCCGGCTGCGCGGCGACGCCTTCGCGCACGACCTCACCGTGCTGGAGGCGGCCCTCGACGTCGTCGACCGCCGACGCCGCTTCGACACGCCCTGACCGGTCGGCCCGATGGTCAACTGCCGTACACGGCCTAGGCTTTCCGGCCATGGAGACAACCATCCTCTTCCTCACCTGCGTCGTCGTCCTCGGCGTGATCTCGATCCAGACCCAGCTGACCCGCTCCGAGCGCCGAGTCGCCCGCGTGGAGCGCAAACTCGACGCGGTCATGCGGCACTTGGGCCTGGAGGAGGAGGTGCCGAGGAGGGACGAGATCCTCGCCCTGGTGCGGGACGGCAAGCAGGTGCAGGCCGTCAAGCTGTACCGCGAGGCCACCGGCGCGGGCCTGCTGGAGGCCAAGCAGGCCGTCGATGCGATGAGCTGAGCGCGGGCCGTCAGGGGCCCGTCGTCCTACGGCCCGGGCGGCGCCGGGACCGGCGGTCGTCGCCTTCCGTGCCGAACGCCCGCCGGTTCGCGCGTACCGCGGGCGGGCCGGGGCGGCTGGGACGACGTTCCCGGTCATGGCGGCACCGTGCGTCCCCGACGGTCGCCCCTGCCGAGCGGCAGCGCGGCGACCCCGGCGTAGCTCTCGGGCGAGCCGGCGACGAGCGGCACGATCGAGGAGGAGCCCTCGCGCACCTGGCACCGAGGGCCGGCCCCACCGGCCTTCAGACCCGCAGCCGTCCCAGCCGCGCGACCTCCGCGAGCCGGTCCGCGGCGAGCTGGGCCATCGCCCGGGTGACCTCGGCCCGCACCTCACCGAACCCGCCGTTGGTGAGGACGACCGCGTCCTCGCCGACGCGGATCGCCGCGAGGTCCACGGTGAGCCGGGCCGGGGCGGCGTCCGGCTCACCGCCGGTCAGCGTCACCCGCAGGGCGGCGCGGGCGTCCCCGGCCGTGTCCGGCAGGGGCAGCTCCGTCACCTCGACGTCCTGCGCGCCGGACCCGGCGGTCGCCGCGCGGAAGGTCCCGCACTTCTCCGGCAGCGTGGCCAGCCAGGCCAGCGCGCGCTCCACGTCGTCCGGCCGGTGCGCGCCGATCTGCTCGCGCAGCTGGGCGCCCTCGGCGGTGTCGTCCAGGGTCACCGAGGCGCGCGGCCCCACCGGGACGCCGAACGGCTCCTCCGTGTAGAGGACCTCCAGCAGCCGCCGGCAGTCGCCGTCGTCCGCGGTCGCCTTCAGCGTGCCGTCCCGCCACAGAGCGGGCCCCTGGGCGTCGGCCCACGGCGGGCCCAGGTCCGCCTCGGCGATCAGCGCGGCCCTCAGCTGCTCGTCGTTCAGCACGGGCGTGGACCGCCCGGTCACCGCGGAGGAGGACGCCGTCGCCGACGGGGAGGGCGAGGCCGCGGCGGGCGGTTCGGACACCCCCTGGGGCAGCGCCCGCGGCACGTCCCGGCCGGAGCCCGCGCAGGCCGCCGTGATCAGCAGGACGGTGACCGACAGGGCGGAGGCGAGGAGGGTGCGGGCGCGGGCCGGGGCACGGGTCATCGGGATGCCTCCTGGGAGCCGGGCCGTCCACGGGCGGACGTGGCGGTCGTGGTGGACGTGCTCCTACGGCACCACCGGGACAGGCCCCCCACCAGCGCGGCGAGCCGTCCGGGTGAGCACCCCGCACCCTCCCGCCGGCGCCGCGAAAACCGCGTGCGCCCGCCGGTCACCCGTTGCTAGCGTCCGCCTCATGCAGCGCGCCCGTGTGTCCCGCACGACGACGCCGGAGACCGTCCCGGCGCGCTGACAGCTGACCACTGACGAAGCCCCGGGGCGAGTGCCCCGGGGCTTCGCCGCGCGTGGTGCTCGCCTCCCGACCCCGAGGAGGGCGCCGTGCACGACCACCGACGCCTCGGCCGTGAACTCGGCCTGTTCGACACCGACCCGCTGATGGGCGCGGGCCTGCCCTACTGGCTCCCCGACGGCGCCGTCGTACGGCACACCCTGGAGGAGTACGTCCGCGAGGCGGAACGCGCGGCCGGCTACCGGCACGTGTACTCGCCCGTGCTCGGCAAGCGCGAGCTGTACGAGCTCTCCGGGCACTGGGACCACTACCGCGACGACATGTATCCGCCGATGGAGCTGGGCGGGGAGCAGATGCTGCTGCGCCCCAGCCTGTGCCCGCACCACGCCCTGATCTTCCGCTCCCGCACCCGCAGCCACCGCGAACTGCCGCTGCGGATGGCCGAGCTGGGCGGCATGTACCGCTCGGAGCGGTCCGGCGTGCTCGGCGGGCTGACCCGGGTGCGGGCCATCCAGCTCAACGACGCGCACATCTTCTGCACCCCGGACCAGGCCGCCGAGGAGGCCGCCGGGGCCCTCGCGCTCATCTCCCGCGCCTACGCCGACCTGGGCATCCGCGCCTCCCGCCACCGGCTGTCACTGCCGGGCGGCGGCGGGAAGTACGTCGCCGGCCCGGCCCTGTGGCGGCGGGCCACCGCCCTGCTGCGCGAGGCGCTGGACGCGTCCGGCGTGGCGTACGAGGCCGTCGAGGGCGAGGCCGCCTTCTACGGCCCGAAGATCGACGTGCAGATCACCGACCCCGCGGGCCGCGAGACCACCCTGTCCACCGTCCAGATCGACTTCCACCAGCCGGAGCGCTTCGGCCTGCGTCACACCGGCCCGGACGGCGCCCGGCACCGGCCGGTCATGGTGCACCGCAGCGTCATCGGCAGCGTGGAGCGGGCCGTCGCCCATCTGCTGGAGGAGCACGGCGGCGCCTTCCCGCCGTGGCTGGCCCCGGTGCAGCTGGTGGTGCTGCCGGTGGGCGAGGACCAGGAGGAACGCGCCCACGCCGTGGTGCGGGAAGCCACTGCACTCGGGCTGCGGGCCGAGGTGAGCGGCCCCGCCGAGGGCAGTCTCGGCGCCCGGATCCGCCGGGCCCGGCTGGTGCCGTACCAGGCGGTGCTCGGGGCGCGGGAGGCCGCGGACGGCCTGCTCGCCGTACGGCTGCGGGACGGACGGCGGCCCGGAGTGCTGCCGGCGGCGGCATTCCTGCGACGCGTCGAGCAGCGGGTGCGCGCACGCGGCACCGCGCTCTGGGAGCCCGCGTAAGGTCGACGGGCAGACCCGCCCGAAGAAGGAGTCCGTCGTGCGCAACGGCCGGCAGCCGGTCCCGGTGATCATCGACTGCGACACCGGCGTCGACGACGCCCTGGCCCTGCTGTTCGCCGTACGGCACCCCGGGATCGACCTGCGGGCCGTCACCTGCGTGGCCGGGAACACGGACGTGGACGGCGTCGTACACAACACGCTGACCGTGCTGGAGCGGGCGGGCGCGGCGGACGTGCCGGTGGCGCGGGGCGCCGCGCGTCCGCTGATCGAGGCGCCGCGCTCCGCCCGCCACGTCCACGGCCACGACGGCATGGGCGACCTCGCCCTGCCCGCCCCGCGCCGCACCCCGGTGGACGCGGACGCGGTGACGCTGCTGCGCCGCGAGATCCTCGCCTCGCCCCGCCCGGTCACCCTCGTGCCCACCGCACCGCTCACCAACATCGCCCTGCTGCTGCGGACCCACCCCGAGGTGACCCGCAACATCGAGCGGATCGTGTTCATGGGCGGCGCGGCGGGCGCGGGGAACGCCACCCCGGTGGCCGAGTTCAACGTCTGGCACGACCCGGAGGCCGCCGCGATCACGCTCACCGCGGGCGTGCCGATCACCATGTACGGGCTGGACGTGTTCACCCGGGTCGTCGTCCCCGGCGACGACGTGCGGCGGCTGCGCGCGAGCGCCGAGCCGGGCGCCCGGCTGGCCGGCGACCTGCTCGCCCACCGCCCCGCCCACCCGGGCAGCCGCCCCGACGACCCCGGCGAGGACTCCGGCGGCCTCGGCGACGCGGGCGCGGTGTGCGCGGTCGCCGACCCGGAGGGGCTGACCACCCACCGCCTCCCGGTCGAGGTGTCCCTGGCGCCCGGCCCGGCGCGCGGCCAGACGATCGTCGACCGCCGCCCTCGCATCGGGGAGTCGGAACTCCACGAGGGCACCCGCGAGCAGACCCTGGTGGACGTCGGCCTGGACGTGGACGTGGAGCGCTACGTGCGTCTGTACCTGGCGACGGTCGAACGCCCCCCGGCGTAGCCGGTCCCCAGGGGCGGAACGCCCGGATCACCGATGAAGGCGACTCGGCGACACCCGGAGTAATCACTCCTGTCGGTGGAGTGTTCGCTTTTACGGTGGTGTGGACAGATTCTCTGCCGGTACCCGCACACCCAGAGGAGACCCCCGCGTGACCGACCGACCCACCGTGGCCGACCCCCGGCCGCCGCATCCCGCCCCCGACGCCACGCCCGACCTCTCCTCCCGCGACCCCGACTGGTGGCGGCAGGCCGTCGTCTACCAGATCTACCCCCGCAGCTTCGCCGACGCCGACGGCGACGGCCTGGGCGACCTGCGCGGCATCACGCGGCGTCTCACGCATCTGGCCGCCCTGGGCGTCGACGCCCTGTGGCTCAGCCCGTTCTACCCGTCCGAGCTGGCCGACGGCGGCTACGACGTCGCCGACCCGCGCGACGTCGACCCGCGCCTGGGCACCCTCGACGACTTCGACGCGCTGGTCCGCGAGGCGCACCGGCTCGGCCTGAAGGTGATCGTCGACGTCGTCCCCAACCACACCTCCCGCCAGCACGTCTGGTTCCAGGAGGCGCTGCGCGCCGGGCCCGGCTCCCCGGCCCGCGACCGCTACGTCTTCCGTGACGGCCGCGGCGAGAACGGCGAGCTGCCGCCCACCGACTGGCAGTCCGTGTTCGGCGGCAGCGCGTGGCAGCGGGTGCCGGACGGGCAGTGGTACCTGCATCTGTTCGCCGCCGAGCAGCCCGACCTGAACTGGGACCACCCGGACGTCCGCGAGGACTTCCGCACCACCCTGCGCTTCTGGTCCGACCGGGGCGTGGACGGCTTCCGCGTCGACGTGGCGCACGCCCTCACCAAGGACCTCGAGGAGCCGCTGCGCGACCTCGGCGACCACGCGGCGGGCGGCGAGGCGGCCCTCGCCGACTTCGCGCCCGGCACGCATCCGTTCTACGACCGTGACGAGGTGCACGAGATCTACCGCGACTGGCGGAAGATCTTCGACACGTACACCCCGCCCCGCACGGCCGTGGCGGAGGCGTGGGTGCCCGGCGCCCGGCGCGCCCTGTACGCCCGTCCGGACGAGCTGGGCCAGGCCTTCAACTTCGAGTACCTCGAGGCCGCGTGGGACGCGGAGGAACTGCGCCAGGTCATCACCGACTCGCTGGCGACCGCGCAGGCGGCCGGCGCCTCGGCGACCTGGGTGCTGTCCAACCACGACGTGGTGCGGCACGCCTCCCGGCTGATGCTGCCGCCCGGCACGGACACCAACGCCTGGCTGCTGTCCGGCGGCCACGCCCCCACCGTCGACCCGGAGGCGGGTCTGCGGCGGGCCCGCGCCGCCACCCTGCTGATGCTGGCGCTGCCCGGCTCGGCGTACGTCTACCAGGGCGAGGAGCTCGGGCTGCCCGAGGTCGCCGACCTGCCCACGGAGGTCCTCCAGGACCCGATCTGGGAGCAGACCGGCCATGTCCGCAAGGGCCGCGACGGCTGCCGCGTCCCGCTGCCGTGGACCACGACCGGCCCGTCGTACGGCTTCGGCGCGAACGGCGCGTGGCTGCCACAGCCGCCGTCCTTCGCCGCGTACGCCGTGGAGGCGCAGGACGGGGCGGAGGACTCCACCCTGGAGCTGTACCGCACGGCCCTGCGCCTGCGCCGCAAGCTGATCGACGGCGAGACGCTGAGATGGGCGGAGGAGACCCCGGAGGGGATCCTCCAGTTCGACCGCGGCGACGGCTGGCGCTGCGTGACGAACCTGTCCGCGGCCCCCATTCCCCTCCCCCTGGGCGAGGTGGTCCTCACCAGCGCCCCCCTGAAGGACGGCCACCTGCCCCCGGACACGACGGCGTGGCTGACGCGGTGAGGTGAGGGTGCCGGCGGCACCGCACGGCGCCGCCGGCACCGGCCGGTGCTCGCCACCCGTACGGGGGTGCAGGGCGGGCGGGTGGTGAGGGCGGGCGTCAGAGTCGGTCGCAGGTGTGTCCGATGTCCGGCGTACAAGGAGCCCGTCCACGATGAACAGGTCCAGCAAGACAGCGGCCGCCGTGCTGACGGCGGCCGGGATTCTCGCGGCCGGGTGGCTGCCCGCCGGCTCCGCGACCGCCGGCGGCGGGGCCGCCCCGCCGCCGGGTGAGCGCGTGCTCTGGGGCTCCGTGACGATTCCGCCCGGCCGGGACGGCATCGTGGAGGTGTCGGCGCTGTCCGGGCCCGCCCTCGGGTTCGGCTCCCGTCTGACGTTGACCGCCCCGGCCGGGGCCGAGGTCACCGGCGTGCCGCTCACCGCCGCCGGCTACCGGGGCGAGGTGGCCGCGGACGGCCGTACCGCCGCGTACACGGCCACGTCGGCGGAGAGCCCGTGGCGGACCGGGACCTTCCCCTTCGTGCTGGCGGTGCCCGCCGACGCCGAGCCGGGGACGCGGCTCGACGGATGCGTGCTGCGGCTCGCGGACGCGGAGGGTGTCGCGCGGGCGAGCGGGGGGTGTCAAGTGACGGTGGGGCTGCCGTCGCCGACGCTGTCCCGGCCCGAGGCGGGGGTGCCGCTGGGACACCGGCCGGCCGCGTCGGGCACGGCGTACCCGGGGGCGCAGGTGACGGTCTCCGACCAGGACGGGAACGAGGTGTGCACGGACACGGCCGGGTCGGACGGGGTGTGGAGCTGCGCGCCGGGCCGTGATCTGCCCGCCGGGGCGAACCGGCTCCAGGCGACGGCGACGTCGAACGGCGTGTCGGCGTCGAGCGAGCAGATCCAGATCACCGTGGGTTCGCCCGCGCCGGAGGCGGCCTCGGCGGCGCCTGCAATGCCGCCCCGCTGACGGGCGGCGAAGGTCAGACGTGCCCCGGCCCGCCGCTGCCGAAGGCCCCGCTGGAGCCCGGCAGCCAGCGTTTGCGCTTTTGGTCCTTGCCCGTCCTGGTGCTGGCGTGGTGCAGCTCGTACGGCATCAGCCGGGAGCCGGTGCGGGGCGTGAGGGGTATCTCGTCGGGCTCACGCATCTCCCGCATCTCGCGCACCGCGCCGCCGTCCGGCAGCCTCGGCTGCTCGTCGGGCTGAGGGCGCGGCGACTCCTGGTCCATGTACCGCATTCCCGCACGCACGGACCAGACCAGGGCACCTGCCACGATGATGCCGCCGATGAAGGCCGCTGCCACGGCCCACTGGTGGTCGGTGGCGGCCAGCTGTACAAGCGTTGCCGTGTTCATGTTTCCGAGTATGGACCAGGAAATGTGATAAAGCTCCCGATCTGTCCGGATTGGCGACGCCCCCGTTCGGACCGTGCCGAGGGGCGGCGTCCCGTACCGGGTGGCAGGCTGCGGCCAGAGGAAGGCCGGGACGGGCCGTCGCGTCCCCACGTGTGCAGCTCGGGGCCCGGCCCCGGCCTTCCCGTCTGCGGCCGGCCGCTACGCCGTCGCCGCGGGTCGGACGGAGGGCCTCAGGACCGGCTCCGGGAGGTGCCGGCGGCCGGGGTGTGACCGCCGAGGCGCACGGGGAGCGTGGTGAGCCCCCGCAGCAGCGTGCCGGCGCGCCAGGTGAGGGACCGAGGGGTGGCGTCGAGGGTGAGACCGGGGTGCCGTTCCAGCAGCAGGCGCAGGGCGACGGCGGCCTCGACGCGGGCGAGCGGGGCGCCGAGACAGTGGTGGACGCCGTGTCCGAAGCCGAGGTGGCCCTGGGGGCGGCGGGTGAGGTCGAAGCGGTCCGGGTCCGGGAAGGCGAGCGGGTCGCGGGAGGCCGCGGCCAGCGACACCAGGACGGCGTCCCCGGCGGCCACGGCGGTGCCGGCCAGCTCCAGCGGCTCCGCCGCGAACCGGAACGCGCCCGCGTGCACCGGCGAGTGGAGCCGCAGCGACTCCTCCACCGCCGCACCGGCCAGCTCCGGGTCGGCGCGCAGCAGGGCGAGCTGGTCCGGGTGGGTGAGCAGGCTGAGGACGGTCGCGGAGATCAGGTTGACGGTCGTCTCGTGTCCGGCGACCAGGAGCAGGAAGGCCATGCCGAGCAGCTCCTCGGGCGACAGCGCGGCCTCCGCGTCGGGCGTGCCCGGGGCGGCCAGGTCCGCGAGCAGGGTGCCGTCGGGCGTGCGGGCCTTCCGGGCGATCAGGTCGGTGAGGTAGCCGGCGAGCGCCGCGGCCGAGGCGGCGGCGGCCTCCGCGCCGGTGGGTGCGACCAGTGCGTCCGACCACCTGTAGAAGTCCGCGCGGTCGCCCGCGGGCACGCCGAGCAGGTCGCAGATCACGGTGACCGGCAGCGGCAGCGCGTAGGCGCCCACCAGGTCGGCGGGGCCCGCCTCCGGCATCCGGTCCAGCAGGTCGCGGGCCACGGCCTCGACGCGGGGGCGGAGCGCGGCGACGCGGCCCTGGGTAAAGTGGTCCGCGACCAGCCGCCGCAGCCGGGTGTGGTGCGGCGGGTCGCTCTGGAGCATGTTGCGGCCGACCGCGTGCCCGCCGTCGGTCTCCCAGCCCGCCGAGTGCCGGATGTCGTTGCGCAGCCGGGGATCGGTGAGCGCGGCGCGCACCGCGTCCCGGGTCACCACCAGCCAGGCGTCCCCGCTGCCGGGGACGCGCACCCGGTGCACCGGTCCCTCGGCGCGCAGGGCCGCGAGCCGCTCGAAGGGGAAGGGCGCCGGGGCCCACTCCAGGGGCGCGGGTCCTTCGGGGGCGCGAGCGCACACGGTGCGGTCCTCTCTGCCGGTGCCCACGAATCTGCGGGTGAGCGTGAAACGGGGACTGCTCCCCGGTTGTCGTGGGGACGATAGCATCCGCCCGGGGAGCGCTCCCCGGTTCGTACGGAGGAATCCATGACCGTCGGTGAGGAACCCGAGACCCCCGCCCCGCCCCGGCTGCGGCGTGACGCGCGGCGGAACCGGGAGCGGCTGGTGGAGGCGGCGCACGCCGTGTTCGCCGAGCAGGGTCTGGAGGCGCCGCTGGACGTGATCGCGCGGCGGGCCGGCGTCGGCAACGCGACGCTCTACCGGCACTTCCCCGCCCGGGCCGCGCTCGTGGACGCCGTGTTCCGCGACCAGCTCACGGGGACCATGGAGGCGGGTGAACGCGCGCGCCGCGCACCCGACGCGTGGGCCGGTCTGGCCGGCTACCTCGACGCCGTGTTCGTCACCCTTGCGGCCGATCGCGGCACCAACGACCTGATGACCACCCGTCTGCCGGACGTCGAGACGCTCGGCGCGGTGCACGCGCACAACCGCGAGACCGTCGACGTGCTGCTGGAGCGCGCCCGCGCGCAGGGCAGCGTGCGCGCCGACGTCACCACCGAGGATCTTCTCTTCGCCCTGGCGGCACTGGGCCGTGCCGTGCCGCCGCTGGCCGTCGCCGCCGGCCCCGACGCCTGGCGCCGCCCCCTCGCCCTGTTCCTCGAAGGGCTGCGAGGCCCCCGGCGCGAGCCCCGCCCGCTGCCCGGACGGCCGCTCGACGAGGAGGAACTGGGTCGGGTGCTCGGAGAGATGGGACCGCACCGGGCCAGGCCCACGGACGGGTCAGTCGGCGGTGCCGCGGCGGGCGATGAGGTGTAATCGAGGACATCTGTACGGGCCGCGACAGATTTTCCGTCGAGGCGACTAGAGTTTGACGGTGGGGAACCTGTCCCCGTGGCGGACCGTGACCGCTGTGGTCCGCGGAAAGGTGCGTATGCCCTCGGAAAGTCAGCCGTACGCCGACGGCCGGCAGCCGGACCAGGACCGGCCTCCCGTCGCCGACCGGCTCGACGACGACCACTTCCCGGCCTACACCATGGGCAGGGCCGCCGAACTGGTCGGAGCCACGCCAGCGTTCCTCCGCGCCCTCGGTGAGGCGCGGCTGATCACCCCGACCCGCTCGGACGGCGGGCACCGGCGCTACTCGCGCCACCAGCTGCGGCTCGCCGCCCGCGCCCGCGAGCTGGTCGACCAGGGCACGCCGGTGGACGCCGCGTGCCGCATCGTGAGCCTCGAGGACCAGCTCGAGCAGGCCGAACGGACGAACGAGGAGCTCCGCCGGCAGGGTGCCGACACGGTGCAGGGGCACCGATGAAAATCTGTTCCGGCCGGCACAGGATTTCCGCCCCGCCCGCGAGAAATTCCTTTCGTTAAACACGCCGTCCGGGTTTATTCCAGTGATTTTCCTCGCTTGCCGAGAACGCATTCCGTGCTAGGCTGACGTCAGTTGCAGTTGTGGTTGCCAGTTTGAACCGGTTCTCCGGGCAGGTGATCATCGCGACGATGTAGGGATTCGTAAAGTGCGTTTCCCGGCACTGTCTCAGGAGACAAATATGGCCACCGGTACGGTCAAGTGGTTCAACTCGGAAAAGGGCTTCGGCTTCATCGAGCAGGACGGCGGCGGCGCTGACGTGTTCGCCCACTACTCGAACATCGCCACCTCGGGCTACCGCGAGCTCCAGGAAGGCCAGAAGGTGACCTTCGACGTCACCCAGGGCCAGAAGGGCCCGCAGGCGGAGAACATCGTTCCCGCCTGACCTTCCTGACCTGCACGCAGGTTTGGATGAGCGGGTGCTCGCACGTTTCGTGCGGGCACCCGCTTCTCGTTTTTCCCAAACGTTTTTCCCCGTACGGTTTCCGCCGCGCCCGGCATGACGATCAGCGCGACGAGCGGAACGCCCTCGCGCGCAGCGCGTCCACCGCGATCCGCGCCGCCGTGCCGATCACCGCGTCGGCCGCCGGAAGGGTCGCCGCCGTGTGCGCGGTCCGGGTGAAAACGGCGACCGCGTAACGGCCCCCGTCGGGATACTCGACCACCCCCACCTCGTTGCGCAGGGTCGGCAGACTGCCGGTCTTTCCGGCGACATGGACGTCGTCGAAAGGAAAACCCGAGGCCAGACGGTGCGGCCACACCTGAAGCCCCATGATCCGCCGCATGGCCGCGCCGTGTTCCGGGGTGCACGCCTCGTCCCGCCACACCGCGCCCAGCAGCCGGGTCATGTCCCGCGGGGTGCTGCGGTTGGAGCGGGCCGGGTCCAGCGCCCGCAGCCGGCTCACCACCCGCGGGTCGGCCAGCGCCCGCGCCCCGTCCGGCCCGGCGTCCTCCCTGACGGTGGCCAGCATCTCGCCGAAGGTGTGCACGGCCCGCGTCCGGGTGAGGCCCAGCCGGGCCGTCGTCGCGTTCACCGCGTCCAGACCCACCCGGCGCAGCAGCAGGTCGGCGGCCGCGTTGTCGCTGACCGCCATCATCAGATAGGCCAGGTCGCGCAGGGACATCCGGGCCGCGTCCAGCATCGCCGCCACCCCCGTGGGCCCCGCCGTGCGCCCCTCCGGCACGGCCTCCACCTGCTCGGCCAGGTCCAGCGCGCCGCGCGCCGCCTGCTCGTGCAGCGTGACCAGCAGACACAGCTTGTGGACGCTGGCCGTGCACACCGGCTGGTCGGCCCCGGCGTCGAGCTGTTCGCCGGAGTCGATGTCGAGGGCGTGCAGCCAGCCGGTGACCCCGGCGTCGGCGAGGGCCGCGTGGATGCGGGCGACGGCGTCCGTCACAGCCAGTACTCCGATGCGGGTCGCAGATGCAGGGGACGGGCCGGAGCGTCGGGCACCGCGCCGGCGGCCGTGCGCAGGGCGTGCGTGACCGCCTCCGCGAACGCCTGCACGGCGGCGTCGCCGCGCCCCTTCGGCCAGGCCGCGGAGTGCCGCAGCGCGGGCGCCCCGCCGGTCAGCGGACGCCACACGACGTCCCCCTCCCCGCTCCCCTGCCCCGGCGGGGCCGCGTCACGCGGGCACAGCGCGACGGCCCCCGAGGACAGCACCAGGCCCTGGACGAAACTGGCGCCCTGGCCGTGGCGTACGGCGGCGGGGGTGAAGCCGCCGCGGGCGCAGGTGGTCAGCAGCTCGTCGTACAGGGCCGGGGCCGCCGCGCGGGGGAAGAGGATCAGGTCGCGGCCGGACAGCGCGGGCAGCGGGACCTCGGCCAGAGCGGCCGCCGCGGCGCCGGCGGGCAGCAGCACCCCCAGCTCCCTGCGCAGCACCGGGCCCAGCTCCAGCCCCGTCACGTCGCACGGGTGATGGACGACGCCCACGTCCAGGTCGTGCGCCGCGAGCCGGTCGAGCTGCTGCGCCGTGGACAGCTCGTGCAGCTCCAGCTCCAGTCCGGCGTGACGGTCCCCGAAGTCCGCGAGCAGGGCGGCCACGGTCTCACCGGAGAGGTCCGGGGGCAGCGCGGCGCGCAGCAGTCCCGTCTCGCCGTCGCGCACCCGGCGCGCGGCGGCGAGGAACGACTCCGTGCGGGACAGCACCTCCCGCGCCTCGGCCAGCAGCAGCGTCCCGGCCTCCGTGATCCGCACCTGACGGCTGGTGCGCTCGAACAGTCGCACGCCCAGCTCCCGTTCGAGCCGCTGGACGCGCTGTGAGAGAGGAGGCTGGGCCATGCCGAGACGGGCGGCGGCACGGCCGAAGTGTGACTCTTCTGCAACAGCCACGAAGCACTCCAGGTGCCGCACCAGGTCCACGACCAGTCATCATATCGAGTGTTTATCGATCCATGATTGATAGCGGACTTGGACGGACGGCCGCCCGCACTGCTGTGGTCGGGGCATGAACACGTTTCCCGACCTTCCCCGTTCCGGTCACCGTCGTCGCCCTCGGACGGCGTTCAAGGCGCTCGTCGCCGTCACGGCGGCCGCCGCGGTCGCCGTCGGCGGCGCCTGGGGCGCCGGGCTCGGGCCCTTCGCGGGCGAGTCCGGCCCCGACCCGGACGCGATGGCCGAGGCCCGCGCGTTCCTCGCCGACTGGGCCGCCGGACGCCTCCCGGACGCCGCCGCCCGCACCACCAGACCCGACCGCGCCCAGGACGTGCTGAGCAGCTTCACCGCCGGCCTCGACCTCGGGAAACCGGTGCTCACGGCCGGGAAGCCGGTGGAGGACGAGGAGTCCGGCGGGCGCGCCGTCACCGTGCCGTACACCGCGCGGATGCCCGTCACGGGCCTCGGCACCTGGACGTACGCATCCGAACTGCCGCTGCGGGAGCGGGGCGGCGAGTGGAAGGTGGACTGGCGGCTGTCGCTGGTGCATCCGCGGCTCAGCGGGACGGAGAAGTTCCGCCTGGAGCGGGAGGAGACCGAGCCGGTCCGCGCGGACGACCGGGCCGGCCGCACCCTGTCGGCGGCCGCCCACCCCTCCCTCGGGCCGGTCCTCGCCCAGCTGGCCCGCTCCACGGACGGCGGCGGGCCGCGCGGGGCGGTGCTGCTCGTCGACCGCGTCACCGGAGAGGTCCGCCGCACCGAGGCGGCCTTCGGCTCCGAGACGCCCGAGGACGAGGGACCCGTACGCACCACCCTCGACGCCCGCTGGCAGGCGGCCGCCGAGCAGGCCCTGGAGCAGGCCGGCGGGAAGAACGCGGCGCTGGTCGCCCTGCGCGTGGACGACGGGGAGATCCTCGCCGTGGCCAACTCCCCGGCCGACGGCTTCAACCGCGCCGTCTCCGGCACCTACGCCCCCGGCTCCACCTGGAAGATCGTCACCAGCAGCGCCCTGCTGCTGAAGGGCGCGGTCGCCCCGGACGACGTCGTGGACTGCCCCCGCTACCTCACCGTCGGCAAGCGGTTCCAGAACGTCGAGACCTCCGCCCACCCGGGCGCCACCTTCCGCAAGGCGTTCACCGAGTCCTGCAACACCGCCTTCATCGGCCTGCGGAGCCGGCTCGGCGACGGCGAGCTCGGGGAGGTCGCGAAGAGGTACTTCGGAGTCGGCCAGACCTGGCACGTGGGCGTCCCCTCGTACGACGGGTCCGTGCCCGAGCCGCGCGACGCGACGGAGAAGGCCGCCTCGATGATCGGCCAGGGCCGGGTGCAGGCCAACCCGCTGATCATGGCGTCGGTCACCGCGACGGCCGTCTCCGGCCGCTTCCACCAGCCCGTCCTCGTCGCCGGCACCGAGGACACCACCGGGACCGAGCCGCTGCCGCCCCGCGTCGTCACCCAGCTCCGCACGCTGCTGCGGGCCACGGTCACCGAGGGCACCGCGCGCGCCCTGGCCCCGCTGGCCGGTGAGGTCGGCGGCAAGACAGGCACCGCCGAGGTCTCCGACGACCAGGAGAACAACGGCTGGATGGTCGCCCACCGCGACGGCGTCGCCGTGGCCTGCGTCGTCGAGGAGGGCGTCACCGGCGGCGGCTCGGCCGGACCCGTGCTCCACGCCCTGCTGTCCGCCGCGCCCCGCTCCTGAGCCGCGGTCCTCCTGACCCGCGCCCCGTACCTGGAAGGACGTCCCGTCATGACCGCACGCCTCTCCCGCCGCTCCCTGCTGCTGACCGCCGCCCTCGCCCCCGTGGCGGGCTGCGCCACCGACGCCCCGGACCGCGCCCCGGCCTCCGGAGCCTCCGCGACCGCCGGCCGCGGCACACCGTCCCCGGTGAGCCCGCGGAACCTCGCCGCGCTGGAACGCGAGTACGGCGCCCGCCTCGGGGTGTTCGCCGTCGACACCGGCACCGGAGCCACCGTCGTCCACCGCGCCGACGAACGCTTCGCGCTCTGCTCGACCTTCAAGACCCTCGCCGCCGCCGCGGTCCTGGACCGGCGCCCCGGCGCCCGCCTGGACGAACGGATCCCCTACGGCACGGCCGACCTGGTGCCGTACTCGCCCGTCACCGAGAAGCACACCGGGGAGGGCATGACACTGCGGCAGCTGTGCGACGCGGCCGTCCGGTACAGCGACAACACGGCCGCCAATCTGCTGCTGCGGGACATCGGGGGCCCGCGCGGCCTCACCGCGTACGCGCGCCGGCTGGGCGACCGGGTGACGCGGCTGGACCACACCGAGCCCGAGCTGAACAGCAACCCGCCCGGCGACCCGCGCGACACCACCACGCCCCGCGCGATCGCGGCCGACCACCGCGCCCTCGTGCTCGGCGACGCGCTGACCGCCGCCGGGCGCGCCCTGCTCACCGACTGGCTGGTGCGCAACACCACCGGCGACCGCCGCATCCGGGCGGGCGCGCCCCGCGGCTGGAGGGTGGGCGACAAGACCGGCAGCGGCGACTGGGGCCGGGGCAACGACGTGGCCGTGCTGTGGCCCGGCGGCGGACGCCCGCCGCTGGTGCTGTCGGTGCTGACGGAACGCCCCGACCGCGCCGCGTCCCCCAGCGACGAGCTGGTGGCGGAGGCGGCGCGGCGGGTGCTGGACGTGCTGCGGTGACGTCCCCCGGTCAGTCCTGGCGGGGCGCCGCCTGCTGGACCACCTCGAAGGACCACAGGGTCGCGTCGGTCGCCGCCGGGCGCGGCTTGTCGCCCTGCGCGCCGGCGTGGGCGGCCTGGCCCCGCCCGTCCCTCCAGCGCTCGAAGTCCTCCTCGCTGCGCCAGCGCGTGTAGACGAGGTAGGTGTCGGTGCCCTCGACCGGGCGCAGCAGCTCGAACCACTCGAAGCCGTCCGAGTTCTCCACCGCGCCGGCCCGCGCGGCGAACCGCCGCTCCAGGGTCTCGCGCTGGTCCTCGGGAACCGTGAGTACGTTGATCTTGACGACGCTCATGTCGTGATTGTCCCGCAGCCCCCGTACGGACCGCCGGTCGGGGCGGCGCGGTCAGCCGAGGCAGATCACCAGCAGGCAGAGACGGGGGTCGCGCGGCTCGTCGGCGGGCGGCGGGGTGCTGGGCGCCGGCTGGGCGGTCGAGCCGTCGCCCTGGTCCGGGCCGCCGTCGCCGCCCGTGTCACCGCTCCCGGCGCCGTCGTCGTCGGCGGGCGGGGGCGAGGAGGGGCGCGTGGGGGTGGTGGAGTCGCCGGTGTCCGGTGCGTCGCGGCCGGTGTCCTGGCTCGCCTCGGAGCGGTCGCCGGAGCGGGAGACGGACTCGGGCGCGTCCGGACGTCCCCCGGCGGGCACCTCGGTGGCGGCCGCGCCGTCGGTCTGCGGGCGGGACGGGGGCGCGGTGGTGGGCGCGGCCTCGGGGCGCGCCGCGCCGCGGCGGCCGTCGGCCCGCGGCGGAACGGTCGTGCGGTCCGGGGAGGCGGACGGGCCGCCGGCCTGGTCGTCCGTGGTGCCACCGGTGCCGCCCATGCCGTGCAGGTCGGGGGCGGTGGCGGCCTGGGCGCGGTCGTTGCCGCCCCGGTCCGTCGAGGCGAGGGTGATGCCGCCGCCGACGAGCGCCACGGCCGTGGCGACCAGGGCGCGCCGCTGTGTCTTCCTCCAGCGCGCCAACTGCCGCCGCCGCGCGGCGCGTCCGGTGCCGGCGCCTGCCGGCAGGGCGCGCGGGGCGTCGGCGGCGGGGCCGCCGGTTTCCTCAAGCTGTGCGGTGCCGGCGGACGACGCGGCGCCGGCGGGGCGCGGGGTCTCGGCGGGCCGTCCGGCGCCCACGGGCCACGTGGTGTCGGCGGACCGTGCGACCTCGTCGGGCCGTGCGGGCGCGGTGAACCAGCCGGTTTCCGCGGGCCGTTCGGCGTCGGCGCGGTGCGCCGCACCCGCCGCGCCCGCCGTGCCGGACGCCGTCGCCGCCGGTCCGGGGACCCGGTGGCCGTCCGCCACGCCGGGGGCGATGTCGGGGGCGTAGGCGCCGCAACCCGGGCAGACCAGGGCGCCGTTCAGGTGCCGGCGACACGTGGAGCAGTAGTCCATCCGCTGTCTTCCTGAGGTGTCGTACCGGGCGTCCGCGCAGGCGCGGCCGGCCCGGTCCGGGCAGGGAACAGCCACGCTAGCCAGGCCCACGGCCCGCCGTGTGCAGTCCGTGTGCCGCTCCTGCGCACATTCTCGGCGTGCCAGGGGAGAAGGTCGTGAGCACGCGTGCCGCACCACCGCACAACGGACACACTGCTGTGCGATGTTCTGGGCCCGGCCGGACGTCGGCCCCGGCGCCGTACGGAGTGCCGCGTCGGCCGTCCAGCTCCACCCCCCATGCCGCATGCCTGCCCGGAAGGCGCCCCCCACTGTGAAGCCCCGTACCACCGCTGCCGCCGCACGCCGTTGCGCCCTGCTGCTGACCGCCTCCCTGACGGCCCTCTCCCTCACCGCCTGCGGTGCGCTCGGATCGGGCGACGACGACACCTCGGACACGCGCGCCGACGACGACATCACCGTGGGGCTGCTGCTGCCCGACCGGGACACGGCGCGGTTCGAGCAGTTCGACTACCCGCTCATCAAGGAGCGCATCGCCTCGCAGACCAACAAGCAGGGCGAGGTCGTCTACGCCAACGCCGAGGGCAGCAAGGAGAAGCAGAGCGAGCAGTTCCGCCAGATGATCGGCCGGAACGTCGACGTGATCCTCGTGGACGCGGTGGACGCGTCCGCCGTCGCCCCGGACGTACGCCTGGCCAAGCGGGCGGGCATACCCGTCATCGCCTACGACCGGCTCGCCGAGGGCCCGATCGACGCGTACGTCTCGCACGACAACGAACTCGTCGGCCAGGTGCAGGGCCGCGCCCTGGTCAACGCGCTCGGCGAGAAGGCCGAGCACAAGAAGGTCGTCATGATGAACGGCGAGCCCGCCGACCCCAACACCGCGCTGTTCAAGAAGGGCGCGCTGGGCGAGCTGGACGGCGCGGTGGACATCGCCGCGTCGTACGACACCAAGAAGTGGCTGCCCGAGGTCGCGGCGGAGAACATGCGCAAGGCGATCAGGAAGGTCGGCGCGGGGAACGTCGCCGCCGTGTACTCCGCGAACGACGGCATGGCCGGCGCCGTCATCGAGGAGCTCCAGCAGGCGGGGCTCACCGAACTGCCGCCGGTGACCGGGCAGGACGCGGACCTGGAGGCGGTGCGGCGGGTCGTCTCGGGCACCCAGTACATGACCGTGTACAAGTCCTTCCTGCTGGAGGCGACCGGCGCCGCGGACATGGCGGTGGCCAAGGTGCAGGACCGGGCGATCCAGTTCGACGCGCTGGCGCAGGACGTGATCGACAGCCGGTCGCAGAAGGACATCCCGGCGATGCTGGTGCCGGTGGTCGCCCTCACCCGGGAGAACATCGAGGACACGGTGATCGCGGACGGCGTCTACACCGTCAAGGACATCTGCACCCCGGCGCACGCGGACGACTGCGCGGAGATCGGGCTCCTCGGCTGAGAGTGACGCAGGTCACGTCCGATTGCCGATCAGTCCGGGTCCTCCCTCCGGTCTTCATGGGCGTAGGTGTCCGCGAGCGGAGGAAGGACCGGTCGTCATGAGCGCACAGGTGAAGGGCCCGGCCAGCTATTTCCCGTCGATCGAGAAGAAGTACGGCCGCCCCGTGGCCGAGTGGAAGGAGCTCATCCGCTCCTCGCCGCTGACCCGCCACATGGAGCTGGTCACCTGGCTCAAGACCGAGCACGGCCTGGGGCACGGGCACGCCAACGCCCTGGTCGCCCACACCCTCGCGGAGAAGGGGTGACCGCGGGGCGCCATCCCGCCCGGGCGTGATCCCGGGCGGGGACGCCGGGGACGGGCCTAGGATCGCGGCATGTCTGCGCGTACGAGCGACGTGAACCGGTTCCTGGCCGCCAAGCCCCGTCTCGAGGCCATCGCCTACCGGCTGCTCGGCTCGGCGAGCGAGGCCGAGGACGCCGTGCAGGAGACGTATCTGCGCTGGCAGGACGCGGACACCGGGCGGATCGAGGTGCCCGAGGCATGGCTGACGAAGGTGCTCACCAACCTCTGCCTCAACCAGCTCACCTCGGCCCGCGCCCGGCGCGAGACGTACGTGGGCCAGTGGCTGCCGGAGCCGCTGGTCGCCGGGGACCCGATGCTGGGGCCCGCCGACACCGCCGAGCAGCGGGAGTCGGTGTCGTTCGCGATGCTCGTGCTGCTGGAGCGGCTGTCCCCGGACGAGCGCACGGTGTACGTGCTGCGGGAGGCGTTCGGCTACCCGCACCGGGAGATCGCCGAGATCCTCGACGTCAGCGAGGCCGCCAGCCAGCAGATCCTGCACCGGGCCAGGAAGCATGTGGCGCAGGGCAGGGCGCGCCGGGAGATCGACGAGGCCGAGGCCCGGCGGGTCGTCGAGGAGTTCCTCGCGGCCGCCACCAGCGGGCGGACCGAGCCGCTGGTGGCGCTGCTCACGCGGGACGCGGTCGCGGTCGGCGACGGCGGCGGGAAGGTGCCGGCGCGGGCCAAGGCGTTCGAGGGCGTCAAGGCGGTGGCCACGTTCCTGCGGGGTCTGTTCAAGCCGGGTCCCGGCAAGCGGGCCGTGGCGGGCGGGTCGCCCGAGCTGTACGCGGCTACCGCGAACGGCGATCCGGCCGTGGTGGCGGTCGTCGACGGCCGGGTGGTCGGCGTGATGTGCCTGGAGGTCACCGAGGACGGCATCGCGGCGGTCCGCAGCCAGGTCAACCCCGACAAGCTGGAGCGCGTGACGGAGCGGTGGGCCGCCGTCGACCACGGGGAGCCGCTGGTCCGGGCCGCCTTCTGACCCGACGACAGATGTGACGTAGGTCACATGGTGAAGGTGTCAGGGATCGGCGGGCCGCCCGGTTCAAGGGGCGAACCAGTCGACGACAGGAGCCTGCCATGCAGCACCGCATCATCGTCCTCGGAGCCGGATACGCCGGAGCCTCCGCCGCCGGACGCCTGGCCAGGCGGCTGCACCGCGACGACGTCTCCCTCACCCTCGTCAACGCCGAGCCCGACTTCGTCGAACGCGTCCGCAACCACGAGCTGGCCACCGGACGCCGGCTCCCGCACCGGCCGCTGACCGACGTGCTCGCCGGGACCGGCGTCGCGCTGAAGGTCGCCCGGGTCACCGCCGTCGACGTCGACCGCAAGGTCGTCGCCGTCACCGGCGACGGCGGCGCCGAGGAGTTGGCGTACGACACGCTCCTCTACGCCCTCGGCAGCCGCTGGAACGACCACGGCGTCCCGGGCGCCGCCGAGCACGCGTACGAGATCGCCGGGCGGGCCGGCGCGCTGCGGGTGCGCGAGCGGCTGGCCGGGCTCGCCGCCGGGCAGCCCGTGGTCGTGGTGGGCGGCGGACTCACCGGCCTGGAGGCGGCCACCGAGATCGCCGAGTCGCGTCCGGACCTGGAGGTCACCCTCGCCGCCCGCACCGGCCTCGGCGACTGGCTGTCGCCCAAGGGCCAGGGTCACCTGCGGGCCGTGTTCGACCGGCTCGGCATCACCGCGCGGGAGAACACCGAGGTCACGGCCGTGGAGGACGGCCGTGTGGTCACCGCCGACGGGACGGTCCTGCCGTCCGCGCTCACCGTGTGGACCGCAGGGTTCGCCGTCCACCCGATCGCCCGCGCGACGACCCTGGAGGTCGGGGACACCGGGCAGATCGTGGTCGACGGCACCATGCGCTCGGTCTCGCACCCGGACGTGTACGCCGTCGGCGACGCGGCCCTGGTGCGGGGGCCCGGCGACAAGCCGCTGCGGATGTCGTGCGCGACCGGCACGCCCACCGCGTGGCAGGCCGCCGACGCGATCGCGGCCCGCCTCACCGGCGGCAAGCTGCCGCACGTGCCGCTGCGGTACTTCAACCAGTGCGTCTCGCTCGGCCGCAAGGACGGACTCATCCAGTACGTCACCGCCGACGACCGCGCGGTGAACGCCGCGCTGACCGGCCGCGTCGCCGCCCTCTACAAGGAACTGGTCTGCAAGGGCGCGGCCTGGGCCGTCGCCCACCCGACCCTGGGCCTTCCCGGCCGCCGTCGCCGGATCACCCACCCCGCCCCGGCGCCGTTGGCGACCACCGCGGAGCCGGCGCCCGAGACGGCGGCCTGAGCGGCACCAGGGCACACCCACCAGGGACTCACCAGGGCCCGCCTCCCCGGCGGGCCTTCGGCCTGCGGAAAGGCGTCCGGGTCGGACGCCCCGCACCCGTTTCTGCAACCAGCGACAGAGACCCGGATCCCCCTTGCGCCGGAGGGGGAGGCAGGCAGCCCCGGCCTAGCCTGAACGGGTCATGAAACGCATCGACGACCGGCCGGCGCCGGTCCTGCTGCTGTGCGCCCAGGCCGTGGTGTGGCCGGGGGCCGCACTGGTGCGCGGCGAGGTCCCGTCCGCGTACGCCCTGCTCGTGGCCGTGCTGGTCGCCGGGCCTGTCACCGCCGTGCTGGCGCTGCGCCGGAGCCGCCCGGTGACCGCCCTCGTCGTGGTCGCCGTCGCCTGCGCGCTGGGCGCCGGTCCGCTGCCCGTCGGGGCGACGGCGGTGCTCGGGACCGCCGGGGTCGCGCTGGCCCTGTGGACCGTGGCCACCGAACGGGACGCCTTCACCACCGTGGTGTGCGGGGTGTCCCTCGCCGTCTGGCAGCTCCTGTACGGGCTGACCCTGCACCGGCTCAGCGACCGCGACGGGCTGGACCTGGTGCTCACCGCCCTGCTGTACGCGGCCGCGTGCGGCGCCGGGATGCTCGCCCGGCGGTCCCGGAGCGCGCGGCGCGCGTCCGACGACCTGCTGCGCCGCGCGGAGTCCGAGCGGCGCCGGCTGCCCGCCGTCGAACGGCGGCGGATGGAGAGGGAGTTGCACGACGTCAGCGCCCACCATCTGACCGCCGTGGTGGTCACCGCGGGCGCCGCCCTGGGGCTGCGCGACCGGCGGCCCGAACTCGCGGACGAGGCACTGCGGTTCGCCGTGGACACCGGGCACGAGGTGACCCGGGCGCTCGGCACGCTGCGGGCTCCCGCCCCCTCGGACAGCGGTCTGCCCGCGCCCGAGGAGCGGCTGCTCGGCCTGGTCGACGGGTTCCGGCGGATCGGCCAGCCGGTCGACTGCGTGATCGATCCGCTGCCGGAGGGCGCCGTCGCCGACGCCGCGTACGGCATCGTGCGGGAGGCGCTCACCAACGTGGCCCGGTATGCGCCGGGCGCGGCCACCACCGTGCGGTGCCGGTACGGCGACGACCGTACGGACGTCGTGGTCACCAGCGGCGCACCACTGCCGGGCGCCCCCGCGCACGCCGCGGACCTCGGCGGCGGACGCGGCCAGGGCATCCTGCGCTCCCGCGCCCGGGAGGCCGGCGGCACCCTGACCACCGGGCCGACGGAGGACGGCGGCTGGGAGGTGCGGGCGGTGCTGCCCGGCCGGATGGCCGGCGCCGGGGACCGGCCGGGTGCGCGCGGCTACCGCGCCGCCCAGGTGACGGCCGCCGCAGGACTCGTCCTCCAGCCGCTGCTGCCGGTGCTGGCGATCCGCGCGGAGGAGACGCCGACGGGGTCGGACGTGTCGGCGGGCGTGCTGTTCGCGCTGCTCGCGGCCGCCCAGGCGGTCACGCTGCTGTGGCTGCGGAGGGCTCCGCGCGTCGCGTACGGCGCCCTTGGTGTTCTCGCCCTGCTCTGGCCCGCGGCGGCGGCGACGGGTGGGTACACCGGGCCGGTGCTGCTGCCGCCCGCGCTCGGCGCGCTCGCCACCTGCGTGGCGCTCGCGTCGGGAGGTCCGGTGCGGGCCGGTGGGAGCTGGTCGCGCAGTTCCCCGCGCCCCCTGGGGGCTCCGGTCGGGCAGCCCGCCCAGGGGCGCGGGGAACTGCGCGAACGGCCACGACGGCGCCGCGGCCGCCCGCTCACCCGCCCGGTGCTCCTCGCGGGCGCGATCACGGTGCACACGGCCGCCGTCACCACAGCCGTGCTGGACCGGGGAACCGGCGCGCCCGCCTGGGCGGTCGCCACCGCGGCCCTCGCCGGGACGGCCCCGGTCATGTGCGCGGCCCATCGCGTCGGCACCCTGCGCGCCCGCCGCGCACAGGCGACCCGCGCCGAACGGGACGGACGCCTCGGCGCGCTGACCGGGGAGGCCGTCCGCGACGCGTGGGCCGAGCGGCGCCGGATCGCCGACGGGCTGGAGACCACCGTGCTGGCCCGGACCGCCGGCATGGTCGCCGAGGCCGAGGCGGGCAGGCTGGAGGCGGCCGCCGAGCGCGCCCGGGAGGCGCTGGCCGCGATGCGCGCCCTGCTCGACGCGGTCCGCGACGGCGAGGCCGGGCCCGCGCTGCGTCCGCAGCCCACGCTCCAGGCGCTGGACCTGCTCGCCCGTCAGTGCCGGGCCGCCGGGCGCGAGGTGGAGATACGCCTGACCGGTCGGGTCCCCGGACGGCTGCCCGCCGCCGTGGACCTGGCCGCCTACCACGCCGCCGAGACCGTGCTCACCACCGGCGGGGAGCAGCCCGCCACGCTGGAACTCGACGCCTCCGACGGTACGTTGACGCTCACGGCCACCGGGGTGCCGTCCGCCGCCCACCCGGCCGTGCGGGAGCGGCTGGCCGCGCGCGTCGCGGCGCTCGACGGCGCTCTGACCACCGGACCGGCGGACACCGTCCGTCTCCTGCTGCCCCTCGCACCGGGCGACGGGGAGGAGAGGGAACGATGAGCCTCAAGGTGCTGGTCGCCGACGACCAGGGCATCGTGCGCGCGGGATTCGCCGCCGTCATCGACGCCGAGGAGGACATGACGGTCGTCGGCGAGGCCGCCGACGGGGCCGCCGCGGTGCGGCTCGCCGAGCGACTGGCGCCGGACGTCGTCGTCATGGACGTACGGATGCCCGAGCTGGACGGCATCGCCGCGACCCGGATCATCACCGGCCGCGCCGGCGCGCCCCGGGTGCTGGTGCTGACCACCTTCGACCTCGACGCCTACGTCTTCGACGCGCTGCGGGCGGGCGCCTCCGGCTTCCTGCTCAAGGACGTGTACGCCTCCGAACTGCTGCGCGGGATCCGGGTGGTGGCGTCGGGGGAGAGCGTCCTCGCCCCGTCCGCGACCCGCCGGCTCATCTCCCACTACGCGGCGGCGGGCGGCGGGCCCGCGGCGCCGGTCCCCGAGCTGTCCGGCCTGACCGGCCGGGAACGCGGCGTCCTCACGCTGGTCGCCACCGGACTGACCAACGCGGAGATCGCCGACCAGCTCGGCATCACCGTCGGCACCGTGAAGTCCCACGTCAACGCGTTGCTGCGGAAGCTGGGGCTGCGGGACCGGGTGCAGGCGACGATCCTCGCCTACGACCTCGGCCTCGCCCGCCCCCACCCGCCCGGCAGCGCCGTGTAGCCCCGGCGTCCCGTACGCCTCCACGACCCCCGCACCCGCAACCGCAACCGCACCTCATCGACCTGTACCGACCACACCGACCTGAGGATCATGAACATGACCACGATGACCGGACGTTCCGACCGCACCCTCCTCGCCCGTCTGCGCCACCTCTACGGCGACGTCTTCGCCCTCGTCTACCTGGGCCTCTGCGCCGCCCTGACCGTGTGGGCGTTCGTGGCGAGCGCCGGCGAGAACGAGGACGCGTCCTTCGCGGGCGTCATCCCCGTGCTCGCCACCGCCCCCGCGAGCCTCGTCGGCCTCGCCCTGCCGGGCGGCCTGCCGACGTTCGTGTTCGCCGTGGTCATGGGCGCGCTGGTCAACGCGGCGGTCATCGGCTGGTGCTCACGCAGGCTGCGCGGCGGCCCGACGCGCTGACACGCGCCGGACACGCGTCAACGCGGACGGCACCGCCCTCGCCACCACCGTGAGTCGGCCCCGACAACCTGCCAAACGCGCTGCCGTACGTAGGCACGGCTTGCGTCGGCCCGTTCGGCCCGGTGTCCGTCGAGGTGCACGCCTCCCGTACTCGCTGGCGAGATCGCCCGGACGCGTCCCTCACGCCCCCGCCGTGTCGAACACGTCCACCGTCGCGAGGAGGTCCTCCGGGACGTCTTCCCCGAGGCGTTGTTCGGACCAGATCGTCTTGTCCTCGCGGCCGTGCCGTACGCCCCAGTGGGCGCTGAGCCGCATCACGATGTACAGCCCCCGCCCGCCCTCGTCGCCGGCCCGGGCGTGGCGGAGGTGAGGACCCGCGCTGCTCGCGTCCGTCACCTCGGCCAGCAGGCGCTCACCGTCGTGGATGAGGCGCAGCCGGACGGGGCCCTCGCCGTGCAGGATCGCGTTGGTGACGAGCTCGCTGACGATGATCTCGGTGGTGAAGGCGCGGTCGCCGAGGTTCCAGGCGGCGAGCTGCTGGCCGACGAGCCGGCGGGCCGTGCCGACCACGGAGGTGTCCGCGGGCAGCGTCCAGTCGGCGACCCGGTCCGGCGGCAGGCACTCGGTGCGCGCGAGCAGCAGGACGGCGTCGTCGTACCGCGAGGGCGTCATGCGGTAGACGGCGGTGTCGCACAGCTCCTGGAGCGGCTGGGACGGGGTCGCCAGCACATGCTCCAGGCGGTGCACGGCGTCCGCCTCGTCGTCGCCGCTCCCTTCGGAGCCCAGCAGCCCGTTGGTGACGTGCGCGATGAGGCAGCCCGGCGGGAGCTGTGCGACGGCCGGGAGGAAGGCGGCCCCGCCCTCCGCGCCCAGCGGGGGGCCGAGCGGCACGTCCACGTCGATCGGCGAGCCCTCCGGGTCGACCAGGACCGGGGCGGGGTGTCCGGCCCGCATCATGGTGCACTGCCGGGAGACCGGGTCGTAGACGGTGACCGCGCAGGTCGCCAGGTAGGGGTGCGCCTCGCGGGTGTCGACGGCCGTGAGCTGCCCGGCGACCTCGTCCAGGTGGGTCAGCACCTCGTCGGTCTCCAGGTCCTGCAGCGCCAGGGTGCGCAGCGCGACGCGGAGCTGCCCCATGGTGGCCGCCGCCTCGATGCCGTGGCCGGCGACGTCCCCGACGACCAGCGCCACCCGGGTCCCGGACAGCGGGATGACGTCGAACCAGGCCCCGCCCGCGCTCTCCGGCAGATACACGTGCGCGGTCTCCACCGCCGACAGCCGCGGGGTCACGCCCGGCTGCAGCCGCCGCTGGAGGGTGGACGCCACCGCGTGCTCACGGCGGTAGCTGCGCGCGTTGTCCAGGTGCACGGCCGCGGTCGCGGCGGCCTGCCGGGCCACGTCGAGGTCCGCCTCCTCGAAGGCGTCGACCCGGCCGCGGTACAGCGTCAGCAGCCCCAGCACGGTGTCCCGCGCGGTGAGCGGCGCGACGATCATGGAGTGGACCTCCCGCCCGAGCAGGGCGGCGAAGCCGTCCGGGTCGGTCGCCAGCCATGGATCGTCCGGAGTGACCTGCACCAGCCGCGCTCGCCCGTCGCTGAGGGCCTGCGTGTACGGCGTGGGGAACGGGAAGGGACGGCTGTCGCCGGTGCGCCGGACCGGCTCGACGGTGTCGGGGGCGGCGAACGCGACCCGGCGCAGCGGCACGGACGTCGGCAGGGGACCGGGCGGGGGCGCCGCTCCGGCGGGGGCGTCGTCCAGCAGGTCCACGGTCGCCGCGTCGGCGAGGTCCGGCACCAGCGCCTCGACCAGGGCGTCCGCCGTGGCCTGCACGTCGAGGGTGGCGCCGACGGTCCGGTGCACCGTGCTGAGCACGGCCAGGCGGTCCGCGGCGGCCTGCCGCCCGGTCACGTCCTCCACCACGCCGACCACCCCGGGGCCGTCGCGCAGCGGGAACAGCGACACCTCCACGGCGAGCGTCCGGTGCGGTCCGGACGGGGACCGTCCGCGCAGCAGCCGTCCGCGCATCGGCTGGCCGGTCGTGAGCACCTCGTCGATCAGACGGTCGAGCTCCGGCTCCAGATCGGGCGCGAAGTCCCGTACGTCGTGGCCGACGACGTCGTCGGCCGGAAGGCCGCGCACCCCGCGCGCGGACGGGTTGTACCGGGTGACCCTGCGGTCGGCGCCGAGCAGGAACAGGCCCTGGGGCGAGCCGGCGAACAGCGCGTCCAGCACCGCGCTGTCGTCGGCGGGGCCGTCCGGCACGGCGCACCTCCTTCGCGGGCCATCCCCCTCCCGGCCTTCTCTCACCTTCTCGCATCACCCGCGCGCGGCAACTCGGCCGGACGGTCCGGAGAAACTTCACGGCGGGTGTCATCCGGCGGGCGGCGGTCCGGGGTTTGTACGGATGGAGAGGCGCCCTCCGTCCATCAGATCGCCTGGGCCCGCGAGGACCCGTGTAGCACGAGGAGTCGCCCGCATGAAGCGGACACTGAAGTACCTGGCCGGTGCGGCCGTCACGGCCGCGGTGGCCGGCATGGCCACGATGTCGTACGCGGCGCCCCACGACACGGCCGGCCGGGCCACGCACTCCGCGACGGTGACGGCCGCCGCTCCGGCCGCGGCTCCGGCCGCCGCGAAGAAGCACGCCCCGACGCCCCGCATCGTCGAGCCGGGCGAGCGCGTCACCGGCGCGCCCGGCTTCGAGCTGTGGCTGACGCCCGAGGGCAAGCACTGGACCACGCCGGACATGCCCGAGGGCCAGTTCCGCAGTGTGGTCGACGGCAACATCGACCTGGGCAGTCCCGGCGTCTCCGTCCAGTCCGAGGGCACCCCGGAGCGCGTCTACCTCTCCGGCCTGTACTACGGCGGCAAGGGCACCGCGTCCGTCGTCGAGCTCGAGACGCAGGCAGGACCGCTGCGCGGCGAGCTGCTGGAGCTGCCCGGCCGTCCTGGCTGGGGCGTCTGGTACGCCGTCGCCGATCCCGTGGCGAACGACGGCTCCTGGAACTTCGTCTCCGAGGTGACGGTCCGCACCACCAAGGGCAAGGTCTACGCCTCGCTGTCGCTGCGCTGACCCCGCGGGCGGGGGACCGGCCGGTCCCCCGCCCCGGCCCTCCCCCCATACCCGACGCAGAGGAACCGGTCCGTGCCGCACGAGACATCCGCAGCCTTCCCGGAACACCCCGACTTCGCCACCTACGCGGGTGCGGCCTGGGCCCGTCTGGTGCGGACCGCGCTCCTGCTCACCGGGGACTTCCACGAGGCCGAGGATCTCGTGCAGACCACCCTGGCGAAGGTGTACGCCCGCTGGGGGCGCGTCCCGCCCGACGACATCGACCTCTACGTCCGGCGCTCCCTGGTCAACAACAACATCAGCCGGACCCGCAGACGCCGGGTCACGCATCTGCTGATGCCGTTCCTGCCGGAGCGGGTGCACCAGTCCGACCAGGGCCACGCCGAGTCCGTCGAGTCCCGCGCCGCGATCACCGAGGCGCTGGGCTCGCTGTCCACCCGGCAGCGCACGGTGCTGGTGCTGCGGTACTGGGAGGACCTGCCGGAGGCCGCCGTCGCCGAGGTGCTCAACTGCTCGCTCGGCACGGTCAAGACGCATGCGCGGCGCGGTCTCGAGGCCCTGCGCTCCCATCCCGCGTTCGCCGCCGCCGAGCGCCCGCACCCTCTTCCCGGAGCCCGCCCATGAACCACCTCGACCCGGAAGCAGAACCGGACGCGGAGCCCGCCGGGGCCGGACGGCTGCGCGAGGCGCTGGCCGCCGCCGCGTACGACGTCACCCCGTCCCGTTTGCCGCTGGCCGCCGTGGAACGCCGCGGCCGGCTGATCCGCCGCAGGCGCCGTACGACCGTGCTGGGCGTGGGCTGCGCCGTGCTGCTGGCGCCGCTGGCCTTCGTCTCGCTGCACGGCCCGGACGACGGCGACCGGGTCACGCGCCCGGCCGCCACGGTGTCCGCCTCACCCGTGCCCTCCCGCTCACCGAGCGCGCCCGCGCCGACGCCGCGCGTCGTCGCACCGGGCGAGCGGGTGACGGCGGCGCCGGGGTTCGTCCTGTGGCTGACGGAGGAGGGGAAGCACTGGACGACGCCGGACAGTCCCGAGCCGCAGTTCCGGAGCGTGAACAGCGACAACATCGACCGGGACGTCCCCGGAGTCACGGTGCAGTCCGAGTCGTCGCCCACCGGGGCGCTGCTCTCGGGCCTCTACTACGGCGGTGCGGGGACGGCGTCGGTGGTCGAGGTCGCGTCGGAGAACGGACCGGTGCGCGGCGAGCTGCTGGAGCTGCCCGGCCGTCCCGGCTGGGGCGTCTGGTACGCCGTCGCCGACACCGACGACCTGGGGCGGGTCACCGTGCGCGACACCGAGGGCGGCGTCTACGCGCAGTTTCCCTGACGGGGGAGGGCGGCCACGACACCTCTCATCCGGTGCCGTGGCCGCCCGTTTCTCTTCCGCCCTTCTCCGCCGCGGCCGTTACTTGCTGACGGCGAACCGCATCAGGGCGTGCTCGTCGCCCTGCTTGATCTTGCCGGTCTCGTTGATGACCTGGAGTTTCCAGCCGTTGCCCACCTTGACTGCCTTGGCGACGGCGCAGCCGTTGTCCTGGCTGAGCATGCTCGGCCAGATGTCGGCGACCTGCTGGGTGCTGCCGCCGGTGGCGTCGTAGACCTTGAAGCTGATGTTGCGGGCTTTCTGGAAGGAGCTGCCCTTCTTGTAGGCGGCCGCGACGAACACGATCGAGGTGATGGCGCCGGGCAGCCGGGAGAACTCGACGGTCACCGTCTCGTCGTCCCCGTCGCCGTGGCCCGTCTGGTTGTCGCCGCTGTGCAGGAGGGAGCCGTTGCCCATCGGGTCGAGCGAGTCCAGGCCCGCCAGGCGCACCGGGTCGCTGCCGGACATGGCGACGGCGATCAGGTCGAGGTCCGTACCGGTCTTGCGGCGCAGCTTGCCGAGCACTCCGCCGCTGGCGCCGGCGGTCGGGTCCCAGGAGACTCCGATGGAGAGGTGCGTGACCCCGTCCAGGTCCGCGGGGCCGTCTTCCTTGGTCAGCGTGATCATGAACGAGCCATCCTTCGTCGACGGGTGTACGGCGTTGAGTCTGCCTGGCAGCGCTCCATCCTGAACAGGCGGGTCTGCCCTGAATCGCGATCGTTGTGGACGGTCAGCGCACCGGGAAGCCGAAGGAGTAGCCCTCCTCCTTCAGCCAGGGCAGCACACGGCGCAGCGCCTCGACGGTCTGCGCGCGGTCGCCGCCGGCGTCGTGGAAGAGGATGGTCGGGCCGTTGGGCAGCTCCCGCTGCACGGTCTCGACGATGGAGTCCGCGCCCGGCTGCTCGAAGTCCTTGGTGTCGACGTTCCAGCCCAGCGGGCGCATGCCGCGGGAGGCGGCGACCGCGCGGCTGTGCGGGGTGAAGGCCCCGCCGGGCGCACGGTAGTAGAGGGGACGGACGCCGCCGGACGCCTTGGTGATCATGCGCTCGGCGTCGAGGATCTCCTTCGACTGGTACGCCTCGGACTTCCGGTCCATGGCGGTGTCGTGGGAGACGGAGTGGTCGCACAGGACGTGCCCGTCCGCGACGATCTCCTTGACCAGGCCGGGGTGCGCCTGCGCCTGGATCCCGGTCAGGCAGAAGGTGGCCTTCACGCCCTCCTCGCGCAGCAGCTCCAGCACCTGGGGCGTCCAGCGGGGGTCGGGGCCGTCGTCGATGGTGATGTTGACGCCGCGCGGGCCCGCGTCGGAGGCGTGCGCGATCGTGGGGGAGACCCGCTCGACGGCGGCGGGGGTCGCGGACGCGCCGGCCTGCGGGGCGCCGCTCACGACGTCGGCCTGGGCGGTGTACACCGAGGCGCCGACGGCGAGCATCGTCACCCCGAGCGCGGCCCCGGCCACCTTGCCGTACCAGCCTCGTCCACCGCTGTGCCGCGCCATGTCCCGCCCCGCTTTCCGCTGTCGTCCGTCGTCGCTCGCCGGTGTCCCGGAATCCCCGGGAACCACTGGGCAGGACGGGAGACGGACGTCCCCGGATGCGTCCGTTACCGATCACGGACACATCCGGGGACGTTCGCGGACAGAACAGGGGCGACCGCACGGGCCGGGGGCCCGGTCACCGTGGTGACCGGGCCCCCGGGGGGTGGTGCGGCGTCGGGGTGCGCCGCGTCACCAGCGGTACCAGCGGCCGCGACCACCGCCCGCGTTGGTGGAGCGCATGACGAAGCCGAGCAGCCAGATCACGAGGACCGCGATGGCGATCCACCACAGCACCTTCACGGCGAAGCCGGCGCCGAACAGGATCAGGGCGAGAAGCAGAACGAGCAGCAAGGGAACCATAGTTATCGACCTCCTGCCGCTCCGTTTGCCCTCGACCCGCAGCCGCACACCTCACCGTCACCTTGTTTGTGAAGGAACAGTGCGGGCACTCGGGGGCTCACGACACAGTGCCCGAACGCTACGAGGAGGCGTGTTCCGTGAGTGCCGGTGAGAAGGCCAAGGCGAAGACCGAGCAGGCGCAGGGCAAGGCCCAGGAGGCCCTGGGGCGCGCCACCGGGAACGACCGCATGGAGGCGCAGGGCCAGGCCACGAAGAGCAAGGGCGACGCCCGCGAGGCCAAGGAGAAGACGAAGGACGCGTTCAAGCACTGACCTGCTTCGACACGCCCGCGTGGGGCTGCCCCGGCTGTGTACCGGGGCAGCCCCACGCGGGCGTTCGAACGGTTCAGGTGCGCCGGGTGGCGAGCCGGTAGATGCCGTAGGTGATGCCGAGGATGACGTCGACGGCGGCCCACAGGGCGATGACGAGCCCGACGCCGATGGCGGTCCCCGCGTCACTCGCGGAGTTGCAGAGGTCCAGGTCGTCACCGGTGCGCCCGCGGCACTGCTCGGGTGTCCCGCCGCCCTGGGCGATCCCCCAGATCACCCAGATCAGGAACACGACCTGGATCGCCAGGAAGCTCCAGAGGAAGACGCGGTGCTTCTTCCTCGGCGGCGGCTGGGGCGGTGGGCCTGACCCGGCCGGAGCCGGCTGGTAATCGGTCCCGGGTGGGGGCGCCTGTGGTGGACGCGGTCCCCATTGCGGCTCCTGAGCGCGGTGTCGTCTGCCCATGACACCCTCCTCGTCCTGCTGGCTTCATCATGCGCCCGCAGGGGCGTGACCGCTCGACGAGTCGAGAGCGGTCAGTGCGGCGGCGGCAGGGGGTGCAGGGCGTTGCCGACCGAGCAGCCGCCTTCGCCGGGCATGCGTTGCATGCGGGAGGGCATCCAGACGCTGGTGTCGCCGGGGGCGACGACGGCGAGGACGCAGTCCGTCGGGGAGTAGCCGTCGGACGGCGGGGACAGGAGGATGCCGACGCGGCCGTCCTCCGTCTTCACCTGTGTCGTGATCGCCGGGTCCATGTCCAGGGAGGCGAGTACCCGGCGCACCTCGGCCTCGTCCACGCGGCCGCCCTCCGGGACGCGCGGCAGGCGCGAGCCGACCGCGTCGAACGGCACCTGGGGCGGTTCCGGCGGCGGGGCGAAGCGGAGGGGCGGACCGTCGGGGCAGTCGGTCTCCCGGGCCTCCTCGCCCCACTCCGTCCGCGGGGACACCCGTAGGGCGAAACAGCGCCGCACGGTGATCGTCTGCGGGTCGAGTCCCGACTCGAGGGCCGTGCCGGTGGTGCGGACGATCAGCTCGACACCGTCCCCGTCGTGCGTGGCGGCGCCCGTGACCCGCAGTACCTCCACCCCGTCCAGGGCCGACGCCGCGTACCCCACCTCGTCGGCCGTGCGCGGCCGTTGGCTGTCCAGGCGCATGCCGGCCCTCGTGGCTTCCGCGCGTGCGGCGTCGGTCGCCTTCTCGTCGCCCGACTGGATCACCCCGCACCCCGTCAGGGCCAGCAACACCGGTGCGAGCAGCAGGAGTCGACGCATACGCCCACTCTCCGCCGCCCCGGGCCCGGCGCGCATCCGTACGGGTACTCAGATCCGCGTCACGCGGCCGGTCCCGTGACGAGGTCGCCGTCCTCGTCGTACGGCCAGGCGTTGGCCACACAGCCGTTCAGGCCCTTGATCTGCTGCATCATCACGGGCGCGAGCCGTCCCTCGCCCCCGCAGGTCATGTGGGAGTGACCGAGGAAGTGGCCCATCTCGTGGTTGATGATCAGCGCCCGGTAGTCGTGGATCGGCCCGTCGAAGGTGGGCGAGCCCTCGACCCAGCGCCTGAGGTTCACCACCACCCCGTCCGGCACCTCGCAGTTGTACTCGCCGCCGGTGTCCTGCCGGATCCCGTCCCAGCACAGGGCGTCCGCCGTGGCAGGGGTCGCGATCCTGATCGAGAGGTCGTGCGGGGCGCCCGCGCCGACCAGGCGGAACGCGTTCTCGGGGTCGTGGGTCCAGCCGCGCGGGGCGGCGAGGATCGCGGCGATCTCCCTGGCCGCCTCGGACGGCGAGACGTCCAGCCCGTCCTCGACCTCCACGACGTACCGCAGGGGCCGGGACCCCTCGCCCACCGTCTCCCCGTCGGCCCGCGCGGTGACGAACGTCCCGCTGCCCCGCTCCGGCACCTCGATCGTGGTCCTGGTCGCGGAGGGGGAGGGCGCCGTGGGCGTGGGGGCGGGGGACGGAGGGGGCGTGGGCGCGGCCCGCGGGGGCCGTGCGTCCGGCGCGTCCCGCTGTGCGCCGCCCTCGTCCCGTAATTCGGCCCGCAGGAGCGCCGCCGCTCCCAGGAGCGCGACCGCGAGCAGGCAGGTGAGCAGCACGCGCCCCCGTCTGCGCGGGCGTACCCGGCGGCGGGAGGACGGCCGTCGTCCGCCGGTGCGGCGAGCGGTCGCCCTGCTGTCGGCGGGGGGTGCGGATTGCCTCTCTCGTACCGAACGCATGACAGGTCAATCTGGTCATCCCAGTTGATCGCCCTGAGCCCGTGAGGTCACGGAACGGTAACGGCGGTCAGGTGTCCGGAGGCCGAGGCCGGCCGCGCCTGCCCTGCACCCGCCGTGCCTACACTGCGGCAATGCCACGCATCCTGATCGTCGAGGACGACTCCATCGTGCGGCAGGCCGTGCGGCTGGGCCTGCGGCATCAGGGGCACGAGGTCGTCGCGGTGGAGACGGGCGAGGAGGGGCTGGAGCAGCTTCACGCCGTCCGTCCGGACGTCGTCGTGCTCGACCTGATGCTGCCCGGCATGTCCGGCCTGGACGTGTGCCGCCGGATCAGGGAGCGCGACCAGGTGCCGATCATCATGGTCACGGCCCGGGGCGACGACATCGATGTCGTCCTGGGTCTGGAGACGGGGGCGGACGACTACGTGGTGAAACCCGTGCAGGCGCGGGTCCTCGACGCGCGCATACGCGCCGTTCTGCGCCGGCACGACGCGCCTCCGCCGGACGGCGCCCGGCCCCGGCCGGAGACGCACGGCGACCTGGTCGTCGACCGCGCCGGGCTGGTGGTGACCCACCGGGGCGAGCCCGTCACCCTCGCCCCCTCCGAACTCCGCCTGCTGCTCACCCTGTCCGCGTCCCCGGGCCAGGTGTTCAGCCGCCAGCAACTGCTGGAGGCGGTCTGGGAGCACGGCTACCACGGTGACATACGCCTCGTGGACGCCTGCGTGAAGCGTCTGCGCAGCAAGCTCGGCGAGGGCAGGAACCCGCGCTACGTGCAGACCGTCCGCGGCTTCGGCTACCGCTTCGGCACCGGCCGCGCGTGAACGGCGACCCGTCCGCGCAGCCGCGGAGCACCCCGGACCCGGCGCCGCCCGCCGGCCCCCGCCGCCTCTTCCGCGCCGTGGTGTCCCGCATCCCGCTCCCCCTCCGCGGCCTGCGCTCCCGCCTTCTGATCTCCTTCGTCCTGGTCGCCATGGCCAGCTCCCTGGGGACCGGCGCCCTCGCCTTCCGGGAGGCGCGCACGGGGGTGCTCCAGCAGAGCCAGGACTCCGTCATCAACCGCTTCCGCGCGAGCGTCGAGACCGTCGCGCCCGCCGTCCCGCACAACCCCGCCGCCTCGGACCTCCAGTGGGCGGTCAACGAGGTGATCCACGCGAACCGGTTGTCGGGCTGGCGGGTCATGGCCACCTACGGCGACCGGCGCGCGTACGCCCCCACGCCCCGCTTCACGGAGCCCAGCCCCGAGATGCTCCGCTCCGTGCGGACACGGCGAGCGGCGGTGTTCCAGCGGGTGAACGTCGACGGCAGCCCGCGTCTCCTCGTCGGCATGCCCGTGACGTACACGACGGACGAGTACCAGGTGCAGCAGCTCTCCGGGGTGGTGATGTACCTGGAGGTGCCGCAGACCGCGGAGGAGGGGTACGTCGAGGCGATGGTCAGCGGCATCGAACGGGCCACCCTGGTGGCGCTGTGCCTCGCCGTCGTCCTCGCGCTGCTGGCCGCGAGCGGCGTGCTGCGCCCCGTACGGGCCCTGCGCGGGGCGACGCGCAAGATGGCCGCGGGCCGGCTCGACGTACGGCTGAAGGTGACCGGCTCCGACGAACTGGCCGAGCTGTCCCGCTCCTTCAACGAGACGGCCGCCGAACTGGAGCGGACGGTGGCCGAGTTGCGGCGTCTGGAGGCGCGGGGCCGCCGTTTCGTGGCGGACGTGTCCCACGAACTGCGCACCCCGCTGGCGGCGATGACGGCGGTCACCGACGTACTGGACCAGCGGGTGGAGGGCGAGACGGGCGAGGCGCTGCGGCTCGTCAGCGAGGGCACGCGGCGGCTGAGCGTGCTGGTCGAGGACCTGATGGAGATCTCCCGCTTCGACGCGGGCGCGGCGCGGCTCCACCGCGACGACATCGACCTCGCCGAGTCCGTCCGGCGTACGGTCGCCTCCCGCTGGCGCCCGGAGGAGGTCGAACTGCGGCTGCCCGCACCGGGCGGACTCCGCGCCCGCGTCGACCCGCGCCGGCTCGACGTGGTGACCGCCAACCTGGTCGGCAACGCCCTGCGCCACGGCGAACCGCCGGTCCGGGTGACGCTGGAGGCACGGGACGGCCGGGCCGTCCTCGAAGTCACCGACACGGGCCCGGGCATCGCTCCGGAAGCACTGCCGCACATCTTCGAGCGCTTCTACAAGGCGAGCACGTCACGGGCGAGGAGCGGGACCGGAAGCGGCGACGGGGACAGCAGCGGCCTCGGCCTGGCCATCACGGCGGAGAACGTCCGCCTCCACGGCGGCCGCATCCACGCGGCGAACCGCCCGGGCGGCGGGGCGGTCTTCACGGTGGAGCTCCCGCTGGACCTGGACGACGAGGGGGGTACGGAGTGAGGCGGCTGGGCGCTGCGGCGCTGATGATGGCGCTGACGGGGTGCGGAGTCCCGACGTCCGACGTCATCGAGACGGGCGCCCCGGCGAGCGGGATGCCGGGGCCGGCCCCGACCAGGACCCTGGCGGAGCCGGCCACCGTCCCCCTCTTCTTCCTGAAGGACGGCGAACCGACGGCGTACCCCCGCCCGGCCACGGACGCGGGCGACCTGACCTCGGTGGTCCGCCTCCTCCTCGAGGGCCCGAACGAGAAGGAGAGGGCGGCGTCGGCGACGACGGCCCTGCCGCGCCTGACGGGCGCCCCCTCGGTGACGGTGACCGACGGCGTCACGATCACGGTGACCCTCCCGGACACCCCCACACCGGTGTCCCGCGAGGCCCTCCTCCAACTGACCTGCACGGTCCGCCACGCCTCCCCACCGGCTCCCACGGCGGTCCCCCGCCCGTCGGCCGAAGAAGCGACCCCTCCGGCGCCCACCCTCCAGCTGACAGGCCCGTCCTGGACGATGACGTCCCCGACGTCGGCCTGCCCCGCGAAACCGTCGACGGAGGCGGGGGGTCTGTAGTGCGGAGGCGCAGGCGTCTGACCGGCGCCTCGCCCCCCGACCGTGGGGCCTGGTCGACGTTCCGTTCCTCTACGCCTGGCGCTGCGGGGCATCACCGGCCAAGGACTGTCACAACTTCTTCACATCAGCATCATCGTATGAACACTTTAGGTAGGCTCCGGATGCTCCATTCGCATCACTGAGGGGGGAACCTCATGATCATCCGGCGCACCGTGACCGCTGTCGCCACCACCGCCGCCGTCGCCGCGCTCGCCCTCACGGCGGCGATACCGGCGCACGCCGCCGAGTACTCCTCGGTGCTCAAGATCAAGGGCGTGCAGTACGACGCCCCCGGGCGGGACTCCAACAAGTGCTCCGGCGGGAACACGAAGAACGAGTACCTGACGATCAAGAACTACTCGAAGAAGACGAAGGTGAACCTGAAGGGGTACAAGGTCAAGGACCGGGCCGGCAACACCTTCGTCTTCACGTCCAGCCACATCCTCGAGCCGGGTGACTACGTCCACCTGCGCGGAGGCCGGGGCACCGACTCGGACGGCAAGAACGTCGTGTACCGCCAGAACTGCAACTTCATCTGGAACAACGACAAGGACACGATCTACCTCTACAAGCCGGGCGGCACGCCGGCCGACATCCACGCCTACACCAAGAAGGCGCACGACAAGGACGGCAACGGCTACATCAAGTACCACGGCTGACGGCACGCCGGCCTCAGCACGGCAGGGCCCGGGGCATCGGCCCCGGGCCCTGCACGCCGGGCGGCCCTGCGCGCGCCCGAGAACACGCCGGCCTCCCTCCGCTGTCCCGTTCAGTCGGCGACGGCCACCCCGTACCGGCGGGCGAGGACGTCGAGCCCGTGGTCGTAGCCCTGGCCGACGGCGCGGAGACGCCAGAGCGGGCCACGGCGGTAGATCTCGGCGAGCAGCATCGTGCGTTCGGTGGTGGCGGCGTCCAGGGTGGCCCGGGCCACGGGCGCCCCGCTGCTGCCGGGGGCAGCGCCGATCTGGATCGCGCCGACCGTGCCGAAGGTGGCCGCGCCGTCGATGGCCGCGGCGACGACGATCTTCCGGGTCGCGGGCGGCAGGGACGCCAGGTTCAGGGCGATGGTCTGCTCGGCGGGGCCACCGGTCAGCAGACGCACCGTCCCGGCGGGGTTCTCCGGGGCTCCGTAGAACACGAAGTCCTCGTCGAAGGCGACCTGTTCGTCCTCGTCGAGGAGGAAGGCGACCACGTCGATCTCGCAGTCGGACTGCAGGGCCCAGCCGGCGGTGACGTACCACTCCGGCGCGGGGCCGCCGTGCGGCATGGGCAGGTCGACGACACCGCCCCTCGGCAGCACCCGCGGCTCCTGGGACCGCGACACCGCCGAGGGCCGCTCCGCCGCGGCGGGGGAGTCCAGCCAGCACGGCTCACGCACGGGGAGTTCGAGGACGCCGATGCGCTTCATGCGCCGGTCCTTCTCCCCTCCCGGCAGGAGTACGACGTCGGTGACACTGGCGGACAGGTTGACCGCCGCGGACCCGCCCAGCTCGACGACCCGGACACGAGCCGCCGCGGCTTCGGCGTGGACGCCACCGAGCACCAGCACCCGACGTCCCGCCAGCGGTCTGTCCGAGGCGCCGGCGGGGGGCTCCGGTCGACGGGGCGCGGGGACGGCCACGGAAGAGGGGGCGGTGGGCGGTGCGGCGGTCCCTACGGCGGGTGTGGCAGGGGCAGTGGCACGCACCGTCTCCGTGTCCGCGCCCCGTTCCGCGTCCGGTGCGGTCCCCGGAGCTGTCACCGGGCCGGAACGAACGGCCGTCGCCTCGTGAGCCGTGCCCGGCCGTACGTCGGCCAGCAGGCACAGGAAGGTCTGCTCGTCGATGACCGGCACGCCTTCGGCGAGGGCGCGACGGGCCTTGGCCGACGTGGACGCCGGATCGTTGGTGACCAGCACACTGGTGTGCCGGCTGACGGAGCTCATCATGTTCAGCCCGGCGGCGACCGCACGCCCGACCAGCTCCGCACGTGCGTGGGCGGTCCCCCCGGTGATCGCGACCTTCATCCCCTGCTGGAGCGGCCCGCCGGGCGTCAGACGTCCCGGATTGCGGTAGGCGCAGGGCGTCTTCGGCGGACTCGGGGTGAACTGGGACTCCGCGCGGGGCGGGCAGGTCACCAGTGGCAGAGACAGGTCGAGCCGAGCCGCCTCACGCAGCGACGCCCGCAGCACACCGGCGAGCACCCGGGTGTCGTCCAGTGCGTCGTGGGCGCGCCGCTGGGGGATGCCGTAGTGGGCGGCGAGAGTGCCGAGCCTCATGTCGTCGGTGGGTGGGTCCACCTGGCGGTTCAGCGCCAGGGTGCACAGCCGCTGCGACACAGGGAGCCACATCCGCGCACGCGCGAACTCGTGGGCCAGGAAGTCGTAGTCGAACTGGGCGTTGTGGGCGACGAGCACCCGGTCCTGGAGCATCGCTCCGATCCGCCCGGCCACCTGGTCGAAGCTGGGCGCGCCCTGCAGCAGATCGGGCGTGAGGCCGTGCACCTCCACCGGTCCCGGGTCACATCCCGGATTGACCAACGTCGAGAACTCCCCGGTCTGCTCACCGTCCGGCCCGATCGTGATCACCGCGACGGACAGCACCCGGTCCCGCCGCGGTACGAGCCCCGAGGTCTCCACGTCGACCAAGGCCCAGTCGTAGGCGTAGTCACCCGCGGCGGACGCGTCTGGAAGAGCGGAGACGAGACTCATGGCGCACAGCATGATCCGATATGCGTCGCTCCTTCAACCTAGATGGGGATATCCGCCCTTGAAGAAGGCCGCGCGGGACTGCCACCGCAGTCGGGTTGCGTTTGCTTCGTTTGTTGCGAATAATTCGAATGGGAGAGTGGAGGGCGCAGTGGGAACTGCCACAGGGAAGAAGCTCGAACCAGGCGTGGTCGACGCGGGTGACGCGCAGCGCGCGCTGCGGCGGATCAATGACTACCTCTCGCGCACTGCTCGGAGCGACGAAGACATCGAGGTGCGCCTGGAGACGGGAGCCGGCGACGAGGCGCTCGTTCTGCCGCGGCCCGTGGCGGAGATGTTCGCCTCGATACTGGCGGCCTTGGCTCATGGGCAGGGCGTCCAGGTCATGCCGGTCGACGCGGAGCTGACCACGCAGCAGGCCGCCGACATGCTGAACGTGTCCCGCCCGTACTTGATCGGCCTCCTCGAGTCCGGGGAGATTCCCTTCAGGCTCGTGGGCCGTCACCGCCGCGTTCGCCTTGCCGATCTGCGCCAGTACGTGCGTGAGGATGACGCGCGGCGCAAGGGGGCTGCCGACGAACTGATGGAACTGGATCAGGAGCTGGGGCTGCTCTGACATGGCCTTTGTCGTGCTGTACGACGCCTGCGTTCTGTACCCCAACACATTGCGGGACCTGCTGATCCGGGTCAGCCAAAAGGGTCTCGTCCGCGCCAAATGGACGGACGTGATCCTCGATGAGGTGGACCGAAACATCGCACGGGACTACAACGTGGCTCCGGAAACACTGGCGCGCCGCCGGACCCTCATGAACCAGGCGGTACGTGACTGCCTGGTCACGGGTTTTGAGCCCCTCGTCGAAGGGCTCAAGCTGCCTGACATGGACGACAGGCATGTGCTGGCCGCGGCAATCCAGGTGAGCGCCCAAGTGATCGTCACGAACAATCGCAAAGACTTCCCGCCCGACTACCTTGCCAACTGGGGTATTGAACGTAAGTCCGCCGACGACTTCATTCTGGATCTCCTAGGGCTGGACGATCGCGTGGTGTACGCCTGCGTTCAAGAGATCGCCACCTCCCGACGACGGCCGCCGCACACGTTCGACGACGTGCTGGGCCAGCTGGAACGGTCAGGACTGACGGAGTCCGTGGCCGCCCTGCGCCATGGGCCGGGAGCCGTCAGCGCGCCCGGCCCATGCTGAGCCGAATCCCGGCGGCGGTGGCGAACACAGGTCATGGAACACGCTGAGTGGCCGGCGTTCCACGCTGGACCGGCGACAACAAACCTCAAATCGTCGCCCCGGAGGTGGGTCGCCAACACCGCCGGGTGCCGGCGGTGCTGACCTCCTTGCGCGCCTGACCGGCCGGCAACGGACGACCACGGGAACCTGCCGCGTCCGGCGCCCCACGCGTGCGCGGACGTGCCGTTGCGCTCCCCTCATCCGGCTCTTTCAGCGAGGCGCTGCACGTGGGCGACGGATATGTCGGTGGTCCACTCCCAGCCGGGCTTGGCCGTGGGGCCGACTCGCGGGTCGCTGGGGACACGGCCCGCACGCACGGTCAGGACGTACGCCCGATCCTGCTCGATCCGTGCGCGTATCTCATCGGCTCCGCAGACCGATCCGTGGCCGGGGACCATGACAGCGACATCGCTTGCGACATCCTCGAGCAGACGCAGACCGGTGAGGTACTCCCCGAGAGGGTCATTGGTGTCGTTCAACTCGTCGAAGTTCGGGACGAGGACGTCGGAAAGCATGTCGCCGGCGACGAGGACCCCGCGCTCTGCGATCAGTACCGCCGCATGCCCCGGCGTATGCGCCGGGTGCTCGATGATCTGGGCACAAGGGCCGTTCCAGGGAATCTGTGCCGCCCCGGCCGGCAGACCGGTGATGAGGCCGTACAGGTCCAGCGGTGTCTCCTGGGCGATCTCCGGCGGCAACCCCTCAGCGACGCGCGCCTTCCAGTCGGGAGCCGCCCGCACCTCTCGCACATGCGCTGCGCAGCGGTCGGTGCCGTACCGGGGCGCGTCGCCGTACTCGGGGTGCCAGAGCACGTGGTCCCAGTCAGGATGCGTCGCGAAGCCCGCCTCCACGTGCTGGCCCAGCCGGCGAAGGTCGTCCGCGAGGCAGGTCATCTCGGCTTCGGTGAGCCCGGGGTCGATGAGCAGTGCCCCGGTCGGGCCCTGCACCACGACGGCGTTGTTCTCGAGCAACTCGCTCCGGTGGATCAGCACACCCTCCGCGACCTGTCGCAGCATGGCACTCCTTCTGTGGGTGGTCGAGCCGGTGCGAAAGCACCCGCCCCATACAGAGACGAGACAGCCGACCGGAAATCACCGCCGTAGCCCCACATTGAGCAGCCCGTGGCGTGACCGCGGCCAGTGGTGGGGTGATCGTGCCGCCACGGCGGAGTTCCATCGAGGCGAAGGAGGCACGGTATGTCTCTCTCGACCGGCCCACATACATCATTTTGGTACATGGGCTACGCTTGGTACATGTCCATGAAGCGCACGAACGTCTACGCCGATCCCGAGGACCTGGCGATCATCAAGGAGGCGTCCAAGAGGCGGGGCATAAGCGAGGCCGAAATCATCCGTCAGGGGATTCACCTCGCGGCGATGGCGAACCGGGTCTGGGACGAACCGTTGTTCTCGCGGACGTTCGAGGGGCCAGGGCGTACGCCGTCCAAGGCTGAGGTCCGTGACACGGTTGCCGACGCGGTCCGCCGCGAGACGGACTCCGGAACTGCTCAGTGATCATCGTCATTGCTGATACATCCGGCCTTCTGGCCGCTCTTGACGCGACCCACCCGGAGCACAGGGGCGCGAACGAGTCGATCATGGCGGCCGGTCTTCTGATCATGTCCCCGCTCCTCCTGGCGGAACTTGATCACGTGGCCACGCGTGAGTTGGGGCGCGAGGCCGCTCTGAGCGCGGTCGACGACCTGCGGCGCTGGATGAGCCGGGGTCGTGTCGTGGTGCCGGAGATCACGGAGGACCACTTGGGTGCCGCCCAGTCCGTCCGGGTCCGCTACGGCGGGCTCGACCTGGACCTCGCCGACGCGGTGAACGTGGCGCTTGCGGCCGACTACGACACGGACGCGATCCTCACTCTCGACCGACGGGATTTCCGGGCCGTACGGCCGTTGGGCCGTCACAAGGTGTTCCGGGTACTCCCGGACGATCTTCCGCTCTGACGCGGGAGTTGTGTTCCCTCTTGTCGAGATGCGCGATGAGCGGGGTGCGTCCGGAGTCCTTCGGGACGGGCAGGCGGTGCAGGGCTGCCACGGCGCGTGCCCGGTTGTCCCGCACAGGTTCTACGACGCAGCAACGACCGTTTGGCCGTTCGTCCTGCCGCGGGCGCGGCCCGCTGCGCCCGAGCCGATGACGATGACGTCGCGGACGTCCGTCAGGGCGCTCATGACCGCGGCTCCGGCGCGATCTCCTCGCTCAGACCTCCGGCGCGATCTCCTCGATCAGCCCCTCCACCAGCACCTTGATCTGGTCGCGGATCGGGCGGACGGCCTCCACGCCCTGGCCGGCCGGGTCGTCCAGCTGCCAGTCCAGGTACCGCTTGCCCGGGAAGACCGGACAGGTGTCGCCGCAGCCCATGGTGATGCAGACGTCGGACTCCTTGACCGCGTCCACGGTCAGCATCTTCGGCACCTCGGCGGAGATGTCGATGCCGACCTCGCGCATCGCCTCGACGGCGGCGGGGTTGACGCTGTCGCCCGGGTTCGAGCCGGCGGAACGGACCTCGACGCGGTCCCCGGCCAGGTGGGTCAGCCACGCGGCGGCCATCTGCGAGCGACCGGCGTTGTGGACACAGACGAACAGCACGGAGGGCTTGTCGGACATCAGGAGGTCTCTCTTGTCTCGCGACGGCATCGGGCGCTCATGAGGTCAGCACCTGGTGGTGTCAGCCACCACTGATGTGACAGTATCAGCACATGATGATGTCAGTCGACACTGACCTGATCCGGGTTCTGGCGGACCCGCTCAGGCTGCGGATCGTGACTCTGCTCGCCCAAGAGACGCTGTGCACCACCCACCTCGTGGAGGAGACGGGCGCCCGGCAGACCAACCTCTCCAACCACCTGAGGGTGCTGCGCGAGGCCGGTGTCGTCGATACGGAGCCGTGCGGCCGCTACACGTACTACAAGCTCCGTCCGGACGTCATCGCCTCGCTCGCCGGCCAGTTCGCCGAGCTGGCCGAGTCCGCCCGCACCGCCGCCGAGAACAAGAGGGCCTGTCCGTGACCCGCACCGACGCACCCGCGACGACCGCCGAGGAGTCCTCCTCCGTCGTCGCGAAGCTGTCGACGCTCGACCGCTTCCTCGCCGTCTGGATCCTCATCGCCATGGCGGTGGGCCTCGGTCTGGGCCGGGCCGTCCCGGGCCTGAACGACACCCTCGCCAAGGTCGAGGTCGGCGGCATCTCGCTGCCGATCGCCATCGGCCTGCTGATCATGATGTATCCGGTGCTCGCCAAGGTCCGCTACGACAGGCTCGACGCCGTCACCGGCGACCGCAGGCTCATGGCGTCGTCGCTGGTGATCAACTGGGTCGTCGGCCCGGTGGTGATGTTCGCGCTCGCGTGGATCTTCCTGCCCGACCTGCCCGAGTACCGCACCGGTCTGATCATCGTCGGCCTGGCCCGCTGCATCGCCATGGTCATCATCTGGAACGACCTCGCCTGCGGCGACCGCGAGGCGGCGGCCGTCCTGGTCGCGCTGAACTCGGTCTTCCAGGTCCTGGCGTTCGGCCTGCTCGGCTGGTTCTACCTCGACCTGCTGCCGGGCTGGCTCGGCCTGGGCGACGGCGAACACCTCGACATCTCCATGGGGAAGATCGCGGTGAACGTCGTCATCTTCCTCGGCGTCCCGCTGCTGGCCGGCTTCCTCACCCGCCGCGTCGGCGAGAAGAAGCTCGGCCGCGAGAGGTACGAGTCCGGCTTCCTGCCGAAGATCGGCCCCTGGGCGCTCTACGGCCTCCTCTTCACGATCGTCATCCTCTTCGCCCTGCAAGGCAGGACCATCACCTCCCAGCCTCTCGACGTCGCCCGCATCGCCCTGCCGCTGCTGGTGTACTTCGCCGTGATGTGGGCCGGGACCTTCCTGCTGGGCAAGGCGATCGGCCTCGCCTACGACCGCACGGCCACCCTCGCCTTCACGGCCGCCGGCAACAACTTCGAGCTGGCCATCGCCGTCGCCATCGCCACCTTCGGCGTCAGCTCCGGCCAGGCCCTCTCCGGCGTCGTGGGACCGCTCATCGAGGTGCCCGTCCTGATCGGCCTGGTCTACGTGTCCCTGGCCTGGCGCAAGAAGTTCGCCCCGTCCGCCCTGACCACCGAGGGCACTGAGGGCACTGAGGGCAGGGACCGCTGATGCACCGCCTGGACCGCCGCGCACAGGGAACGACCGGCACGGCCGTCGTGCGTGAGGGGGCCCTCTCCGGACGACCCGGCGAGGTCACGGCCCGCACCGTCCGGTGCACCGCGTGCGCGGCGGTGCGGGCGGCATGACACAGCACACCGATGTGGTGGTGATCGGCGGCGGCCAGGCAGGGCTCGCCGCCGGCTACCACCTGCGCCGCCAGGGCCTGGACTTCGTCGTCCTCGACGCCCAGGCCGCCCCCGGCGGAGCCTGGCAGCACACATGGGACTCCCTGCACCTGTTCTCCCCCGCCGCCTTCTCCTCCCTTCCCGGCCGCCTCATGCCGCCGCAGCCGGGCGAGGAATACCCCGAGGCCGGGCACGTGGTGGCCTACCTGAGCGACTACGAGCAGCGGTACGACCTCCCCGTACAACGGCCGGTCCGGGTCATCGGCGTGCACGACGACGGACGGCTGCTGAGGGTCGAGACCGACTCCGGCACCTGGCACGCCCGCGCGGTGATCAGCGCCACCGGCACCTGGTGGCGCCCCTTCCTCCCCGCCGTCCCGGGCCGCGACGACTTCCGGGGCCGTCAACTGCACACCGTCTCCTACCGCAGACCGCGGGACTTCGCGGGCCGGCGCGTGATCGTCGTCGGAGGCGGCAACTCGGGCGCCCAGATCGCCGCCGACCTCGCGTACGACACCGAACTGACCTGGGTGACCCGGCGTCCGCCCCGCTACCTCCCCGACGACATCGACGGCCGTGCCCTCTTTGACGCGGCGACCGCCCGCCGCCGCGCCCTCGACGCCGGCCGCCCCGACACGGGGGGCGTCGCCTCACTGGGCGACATCGTCGCCGTACCGCCGGTGCGCGAGGCGCGCGACGCCGGGCGGCTCAAGGCGTCGCCCATGTTCGAACGCCTCGACCCTGAGGGCGCCGTCTGGGCCGACGGCACGCGGGCGCCCGCCGACGCGGTGATCTGGTGCACCGGCTTCCGCCCGGCCCTCTCACACCTGGCGCCCCTCGGCCTGCGCGGCCGGCGCGGGCACATCGCCACGGTGGGCACACGGGCCGTGGACGAGCCACGTCTGCACCTCCTCGGCTACGGCGACTGGACCGGCCCCGCCTCCGCCACACTCATCGGCGTCGGACGACCGGCCCGCGACGCGGCCCGCGCTGTCGCCGAACTCCTCGGCGCGGCAAGCTGATCGTGACGAGGTGATCCGCGGGCGATCCGTCGCGAGGGCGCGGACGCGGCGATGAGGGGCGTTGGTCGGGAAGGGCGTGGCCGAGCGGGGCGTGGCCGAGCGGGGCGTGGCCGAGCGGGGCTACCGGACGGCGAGCAGTTGTCCCATCGCGGCCACCACCGACGGCTCGACCCGGTAGTAGACCCAGGTGCCGCGCCGCTCGGAGGTGAGCAGGCCGGCCTCCTTGAGCTTCTTGAGGTGGTGGGAGACGGTCGGCTGGGAGACGCCGACGTCGGAGATGTCGCACACGCACGCCTCACCGCCCTCGTGGGAGGCGACGGCCGAGAAGAGGCGCAGTCGTACCGGGTCCCCGAGCGCCTTGAACATGCGTGCCGTCCGCTCGGCCTCCTCGGCGGTGAAGGGGCGCTCACTCAACGGCGGGCAGCACGGCGCCACGGCGTCGGGGCCCTCGGGTTCCAGAAGCGGCAGCGCCTTGACGTTCGACATACGTCTATGTTGACACACGTCGAACCAAGGTGCCCAGGGTCAGGATCAGGGTCGGGGTCAGCGGGCGCGAAGCCGGGCGGCGAGACGGGCGGCGATGCGGGTGGCGTCCCTGCCGACCCCTCGCAGGGAGTTGGAGGAGAGGCTGCGCTGCCACTCCAGTCCGACGTAGGCGAGGCCGGGGTGGGTGGTCGACACGCCCTCCCGGTGCCGCGGGCGGCCCTCGGCGTCGAGGGCGCCGACCGGGCGCAGATAGCCGAGGTCGGGGCGGTAGCCGGTGGCGAGGACGATGGTGTCCACCTCCTCGGTGCTGCCGTCGGTCCACGTCACCTTCGTGCCCTCGATCTCGCGGAACACGGGGCGCACGTCCGGGGCGCCGGCCGTGACGGCGGCGCGGTAGCGGCCGTCGTCGATCACCGGCTGCGCCGGCGGCGTGCGCAGGAAACGGCCCACGGGCAGAACGTCGATTCCTGTCACCTTCAGCCACCAGTGGAGATCCCGGCCCAGTACGCGCTGCCTGGTGAAGCGCACCGGATGGCGCGCCGCGAGGGTGACCCGGGCGTGCGCCGCCAGTTCGGCGGCGATCTGCACCGCGGAGTTCCCGGCCCCGACGACCACCACTCTCCCCCGGCCTCCGGCCGGGGGGACCCCCGGTCCGGCGGAGGGCTGGGGCGCTCGGTAGTCGGCGGCGTGCAGCACGGCCCCCGCGAACTTTTCCAGTCCTGGAAGAGCAGGACGATAGGGGCGACCGAAGGTCCCGGACGCCGCCACGACGCCCCGGGCCGAGAGGCGGCCGCCGTCCTCCAGGGTGAGGGTGAAGCCCCCGTCCGCGGTGGCCACCTCCGCGACGCGCATTCCGGTGCGGATGTCGGCGTCCAGGCGGTCGGCGTAACGCAGCAGGTAGGCGACGACCTCGTCCCGGTGCGGGTAGCGCTCCGGATCACCGCCGAACGGCAGCCCGGGCAGCGAGCTGTGGCCGGCTGGGGAGAACAGGGTGAGGCTGTCGTAGTACCGCGGCCACGACCCGGCCGCCTGTGCCGACGCCTCCAGGACCACCGGCTCCAGCCCCTGTCCGCGCAGTGCGTGTGCGGTGGCCAGGCCGGACTGCCCGCCTCCGATCACTGCGACATCCACATACTCCATGGCTCGCACCCTCCCGATTTCGATGCATGTCTATCTTGACGTTCATCGAAACAGGTGCCATGCTGACGGCGCAAGCCATTGACGAATATCGAAGCAGCAAGCCGAGGCCGCTCACCTGCCGGGTCCAGGCTCGGCGCCGCAGTGCACAGCGTGCGTCGGCACCGCACGCCCCCTCCCCTGAACCGTCCACCGCTCCGACCTCCCTCCCCGAGCGACGAACCGAAGGAAGCACCGTCATGGAGAAGCAGAACCTGCCCGTCGTGGTCGTCGGAGCCGGCCCGGTCGGCCTGGCCGCCGCCGCACACCTTGTGGAGCGCGGCATCGAACCGCTGGTGCTGGAGGCAGGAGCGTCGGCCGCGACGGCCGTACGGGAGTGGGCACACGTCCGCCTGTTCTCCCCCTGGGCCGAGGTCACCGACCCCGCCGCCGAGAAGCTGCTGGCCCCGACCGGCTGGACACGCCCCGACGGGACGACGTACCCGACCGGCGGCGACTGGGCCGGGCAGTACCTCCAGCCGCTCGCCGACGCCCTCGGCGACCAGGTCCGCTACGGGGCCACCGTCACCGGCGTGGCCCGGGCCGGGCGCGACCGGATCGTCGACTCCGGCCGCGAGGAGCAGCCCTTCACCGTGCACATCCGGACGGCGGACGGCGGCGAGGAGCGGATCACCGCCCGCGCCGTCATCGACGCCTCCGGCACCTGGTCCACCCCCGGCCCGATGGGCGCCAACGGCCTGCCCGCCCTGGGGGAGAGGACGGCGGCCGACCGCGTCTCCTACCGCGTCCCGGACCTCAAGGACCCGGCGGTCCGGGCCCGGTACGCCGGCAGGCGCACGGCGGTCGTCGGCTCCGGCGCCTCCGCCTTCACCGCGCTCGCTCAGCTGGCCGACCTGGCGAAGGAGGAGCCGGGCACGCACGCGGTCTGGATCCTGCGCCGGGGCATCGGCGAGGCCACGTACGGCGGTGGTGAGGCCGACCAGCTCCCGGCCCGCGGCGCACTCGGCCTGCGGGCCAAGGCGGCCGTCGAGGAGGGACACGCCAGCGCCGTCACCGGATTCCGCACGGAGGCCGTCGAACGGGACGACGACCGGCTGGTCCTGGTCGCCGAGGACGGCCGTCGCCTGGACCCGGTCGACGAGGTCATCGTCCTGACCGGCTTCCGCCCCGACCTCTCCTTCCTCTCCGAGCTCCGCCTCGGTCTCGACGAGCGCCTTGAGGCCCCGACCGCGCTGGCCCCGCTGATCGACCCGAACGTCCACTCCTGCGGCACGGTCTACCCCCACGGCGTGAAGGAGCTCTCCCACCCGGAGCAGGGCGTCTACCTGGCCGGCATGAAGTCCTACGGCCGCGCCCCCACCTTCCTCGCCCTGACCGGGTACGAGCAGGTCCGCTCCATCACCGCCGCCCTGGCCGGCGACCACGAGGCCGCCGAGCGCGTCGAGCTGACCCTGCCGGAGACCGGTGTGTGCGGCGGCGCCGGCCTGTTCGACGAACCCGGCACCGCGCAGAGCGACGAGGGCGGCGGCTGCTGCGCGGCCCCGGCCACGCTGCAGATCGGCACCGGCGCCCCGGCCGCCTCCGGCGGCTGCTGACAACCACCCCCTCCAGGAGGTTCACCATGTCCCGCGTGCAACTCGCCCTACGGGTCCCGGATCTCTCCGCTTCCCTCGCCTTCTACACCAAGCTCTTCGGCGTCGAACCCGCCAAACTGCGCGACGGCTACGCCAACTTCGCCATCGCCGAACCCCCGCTCAAGCTCGTCCTGATCGAAGGAGAGCCGGGCACGGCGACACGTATGGATCACCTCGGGGTCGAGGTCGACAGCACGGAAGCCGTCCACGCGGCCACCACCCGGCTGAGCGAAGCGGGACTGGCGACCGCCGAGGAGAACGACACGGCCTGCTGCTACGCCCTCCAGGACAAGGTCTGGGTCCACGGCCCCGGCCAGGAACCCTGGGAGGTCTACGTGGTCAAGGCCGACGCCGACACCCTGACCAAGCGGAGCGCCGGCTCTGCCGACGCCGACGCCGACGCCGGTGCCGGTGCCGAGGAACCGGCCGGCGCCGCCGGCTGCTGCTGACCCGCCGACGGCCGACCCGCACACCGGCGAGGCCGTGACCGGAACGGAGGACCGGTCACGGCCTCGCGCCTCGCTGCCCGCCCGGCGTCATCACCAGCTGCAGTCGTCACTTGTCCCGTCTCACTTGCCGGCGTCCGGTCCGTACCACTGAAGTGCCTGGCCGGTGACGGCGGCGATGCACTCGAAGTCCCGGTCGCGGTGCAGGAGGGTCAGCCCTTGCAACTCGGCCGTGGCGGCGACCACGAGGTCGACGGCTCCGGCACTGCGGTGCTGTCCGCGCTCGGTGAGGATTTCCTGGACCTGCCAGGCGCGGTCATAGGCACGGTCGTCGACCGGAACCCAGCCGAAGAGCAGACGCACGTCCTCCATGCCTCGGGCGCGGTCGGCGGTGGAGCGTGCGCTGTAGAAGAATTCCAACTCGGTGATGGGGCAGGTCGCGATCAGCCCGGCCGCCGCTGCCCGGTCCCACCCGTACTGCTCGGCGTCGCCGCGCAGCATGCGGGCGAGCGCGCTGGTGTCGATCAGGACGCCCCCTCGGCCGCCGCCGCCCGCAGGCGGGTGAGGGCGAGAGCTCGCCGTCGGTTCTCCAGCACCTCGCGCAGCGCGGTGTTCACGGTCTCCTTCTTGGTGCCGGTACCCAGGGCCTTGGCCACCTCGGCGAGCAGCTGGTCGTCGAGGTCGATCACTGTGCGAGTCATCGAGTACACCTCCGTAGATATATAAGGTGCCATTGCAGATGTACGAGCTTGTCACCCTGAGGGAAGTGGTGACCTGCCGACGGGGTCGGTTCCGAGTCTCGGGGCGGTCGTCGCTGTTCACTGGCACGCGTCTGGCACGCCTCTCGTCGGCTCCGGGGCTGGGATCCGATGAGCTGTACCGACCCGCAGACCGCCCTACCGCCGGGGGACGGGAACGCTCCGCCCTGGCGGTGGGAAGATCACCGTGCCGGCGCGCCGTATCGAGGAGGGGGCCGAGGTGCCGTCCACCGAGCTGAAGCACACGTTTCAGATCGCCGCGCCGCCGGAGGAGGTCTTCGCGCACCTGGCCGAACCGTTGCACTACGTCGGCCTGTCGCCGCTCGTCGTCGCCGTCCGTGACGTGCGCCGCAACGGCGGCACCGTGAACTACACGGCCGTGGAGCGTTTCCGCTTCCTGGGCGTCCTGCGGCACGACAACATCATCGACGTCACGCTCGTCGCCGTCCCGGACGGCCTCCCGCACTCCGCCGAGATCTTCGGGGAGGTCCGCAGCCCCGGCCGGGTCCGCATGAGCTACCGCTTGGCCATCGACCGCCACGAGGCCGGCAGCGTCGTCACCGACCCCCTGCACCTGCGGACGCCCCGAGGCCTGCTCCGGTTCGCCGCCTCCCAGGCGGGAGCGGTCCAGCGGGCCCGGGCCCGTGTCCTGACGGACCGTCTGGTCTGGCCCGTCCGACGGCCTTCGCGCGGGCAGCCCGGCGGCGAAGGCCGTACGCAGGGTCGATCCTGAAGGCCTGGCACCCGCTTGCGAGGTTGGGCGATCACGCGCGTGACCTGCGGATTCCGTGCCATGGACAGAGTCCGCCGAACTCACCCCTGCGGATCCCTGCGGACCCCGGTTCCCCGTGAGTCCCCGTCCGTTCTGGCACGAGAGTGGCACGGCCACGGGACCGTGCCTTGGGCCCCTCGTCGCGAACTACGGGCGCCAGTCGTTCGTGGTCTGCTAGGGGGTGTTGTGAAAGTCCTGGTCGCACGTGGTCTGGCGCCAAGGGTGGCGTCGATGCCAGCGGTGCTGTGAATGATCGGCGAGTCAGCTCGTCGTGGAGAGGAAAGTGCCGTGCCGATCACAAACCAGCAGGTATGGGGACACGCGTTCCTGCGGGAGATGTTCGACGACTCGTACTTCCCTGATCGCATCGTCGAACGGGGCAGGGGGATTCTGCTGAGTCTGTGCGAGCGCATCGAGGCCGAACGGCCGTCGGATCTGGAGGCCCTGTATGCGCTCACCCAGGCTGCCACCGAGGAGTTCAACCTACTGGACAGGGAGTTCATGGCGGCCGGGAGCGGGATCGAGACGGTCGCTCGCGAGTGGATCTGCGACGAGTTCTGCTTCGTCGCATCGGCATACGAGTTCACGGACGCGGATGCGGAGGAGCTGACCGCCGGCCGGGACTGGTGACCGAGGACGGGAACGCCACCCCGGTCAGAGCCACTCGTTGAGAGTTGCGATCAGCACGGTCGCCTCGTAGCGAACAGCGAGCTTGTCGTACCGCGTAGCGACAGCACGGTGCCTCTTGAGGCGGTTGATCCCGCACTCGACCGCATGACGCTCACGGTAGTCAGCCTTGTCGAACTTCGGCGGTCGACCGCCGCGGGAGCCGAGCTTCCGCCGGTTCCGCGCCTGGTCGGCCTTGTCGGGGATGGTGCAGCGAATCCCGCGGCGACGTAGGTAGGCGCGGTTCTTGCGGGAGGCGTAGGCCCGGTCCGCCCGCACCCGATCGGGGCGGACCCGCGGCCGACCCGGTCCGACACGGGGCGCGTGGACCCTCTCCAGAACAGCTTCGAACTGCGGCGAGTCCCCACGCTGCCCAGCGGTCACCACGATCGACATAGGCTTCTGCCCCTGCTCCACTGCCAGGTGAAGCTTGGTAGTGAACCCGCCGCGCGACCTCCCCAGCCCATGGTCGCCAGGCTCCTTGAAGATGCCGCCCGGCGGTTCCTTCTGAAGGTCGCCGTGCTTGCGAGCTCCAGCCGCATGCTGATGCGCGCGGCAGACCGTGGAGTCGACGCTCAGGTCCCATGTGATCGCCCCCCCTCGCGTCGGCCAGGGACTGGAGCCGGGTGATGATCCGCTGCCAGGTACCGTTTCGCTGCCACCGGCGGAAGAGGTCATAGACCCGACTACACGGTCCGCACTCGGCAGGGACATCCCGCCACGGCACGCCGGTCCGGACACGGAACCGTATGCCGTCGATCAACTGCCGCCGAGCCCAGAGCGGCGGTCGCCCTGCCCTGGCTCCCCTCGGCAACAACGGCTCCAGTACCGCCCACTGCTCGTCTGTGAGATCTCCCCGACCCATGAACCGTGATCATCCACAGCTCAAGATCCACTTTCGATACACGGCCTAGCCCCGTTGGGCAGTCGATCTCCTGCCTGCGTCCTTAACGGGGCGTCTCCTCCGGCATCCTGTCCCACGTGACATTGATCCGTGCGGTGGCGATCGGCCTTCTTGCCGGGGGTGCGGGAGCCCTGATCTTCGACCCCAGAGGTGAGGGACTCGACCACCTGCGTCTCGCCCTGCTGACGGGGTTGCTCGTCGGTCAGCTCCTCACGGTCCCGGTCTCACTGGTGGGCGGGTCCGTCTGGGCGCGGCCACGGAAAGGGGGGTCGACTCGCCTTTACGACTTTTCCCTGGGCTTTCTGCTCATGGCCTTGGGCGTTCTGGTCGTTACCCAGTCGCAGGCAGCGGTGACTTGGCTCAGCACCGAGCCGACCCCCGGTGGCGTTGGCGATCCGGATGGAGAGATCTCCATAGCGGGGTTGGCCGGCCTTTCCGGATACCTGATGGTCCTCGTCGGCCTGGCGTTGCTGGCGAATGCCGTCTGGACGAGTACGCGGGCAGGTGGCCTGCGGCCCACTGTGGAAGCCTCTCAGGACTAGCATCGAGGTTCCCGAGAGGGCCCCAGTCTGGAAGATCCCGTACGTGGATTCCTGTTGACCTGCCAGTTCGCTGACCTGCAGGGGAGCGGCTTCGTCACGCTCGTTCCCCGTGGCTCCGCCCCCGCCCCCGGCCGATCGGGCACGCGGCACCCGCCAGGCGCGCAGATCGCCGGATCGAGCATCATGTGCGCATGCTGCTGACCTTCGGTCCCGACCGCCAGACTCGCGAGTTCACGTGCGACTGCTGCAATGCCCCCATTGAGCGGGCGTGGGACTTCATCTATGCCGACGGTGCTCCGCACGCCGTGTACTTTGCGAACTGCTACCACCACACTGACCGAGACCACGATGCCTGGATAGACGTCATCTTCGGTACGTGGGGCGAGGGGCCAGACCAGTGGAGTGACCATGTTGCCTTCGCCTGCCGTGTCGGTCCGGTGATGGGGCAGACCACGCCCGCCTCCACGCTGGTGACCGCCGGCCTGGCCCACCCTGATGGGCCGCTCTTCGGGCGCAAGCTCGACCGCAACGCCGCCTTGCAGCACCCGCGGCTGAACGAGTTCTGGAAGGTCTCGGACTTCGTCCTGGAGAACGACCCACTGGTGCGAGGGCACATCTACGGCCGCTAGGAGACGAGGCCGGCTGAGCCGTCAACGATGGTCAGCGTTGGCCGTCGTTGAGTACCTCCGCACGGCCCAGAGACGGCCCGAGCGGGGGTGCTGTCGGTGTGCGCCCCTCGATGCGGACTATGGGCGGGGCGGTCGCTGAGGTCTGTATGGCTGGCCGCCCGTGTCAGGAGGAGGTCGCCGCCGACCTCGACGCGACCGTCCGGAAGGCTCGGTCCGCCGCTGCGCGGGAGGCCGACAAGAAGCGTTCTGGCACGCATCTGGCACACGGCGAGTGATCACAGCGGACAGCGAAAAGGCCCGGGTCTCCGATCTGGGCCTTCTTCATAGATCGGGTGACGAGAATCGAACTCGCGCTCTCAGCTTGGGAAACTGCGGTCGTTTGCGGATGGCTCGGCCGCTGCACCCCGGCCTTCGCCACGCTCCCCGTCGGCGGTTGGTCAACCGCCGTAGTGGCTGCGCAGATCCTCGGTGATCTTCGACATCAGCCCTATCGCGCCTTGCGGTTGCATCTCCGCCAGCGGACGTTCCGTCTGGGGGTCGTAGGCAGTCAGCCCCGTTTCCTTCTCGACGATGGCTGAAAGGGCGAAGACCTTGCCGAGTACGACTGCGGCATCGTCCCCTGCGTGCCAGTAGGGCACAGTGATGCTCACCTCGTCACCGAAGACGGACAGGTCGATGCCGGTGCCCGAGTGGCTGAGGTCTCGCGACTCCTGCTCGTACTCCGTGATGTCCACTTCGCCCAGCAGCATCCGGGCCTGCGGCACTATTCGGTCCCAAGCATCAAGGAGGCGGGCAGGGATCGGCTCGCTGCGCTCGGCCGCGTCTTCCATCGCCTCCAGGACCTCATCCCAGGACTCCCCGTTGCGTCGGCTCATGAAATAGATGTCGTAGCTCATCGCGTGATCGTGGACACTCCTCTCGCTGGCCACAGTCGGCCTGATCTTTCCTGACGAGGGTTGCTCACCAGTTCCGCCACCGGTCCGTGAGCTCGTGCCGACCGAGCCCGCGCCTGGCGGTCAGGGCCGCGACGTCGACTCCCTGCTCGGTGAGCGCCTCATCGATGTAGGCGCACAACTGCTCGCGGGCGTCGGTTTCGAAGGCGTGCTCGTCGTGAGCCTTGTTCACGGCGTTCAGAGCCAGGACAACGCGGCCCACTGCGGCGAAGATCCGTGTGTCGTCACCTTCGGCGAGCGTGGGCAACTCAGCTTCGAACACGTCGAGGACGGCATCGGTCTTCAGCAAGAGCTCTTCAGGGAACAGCTCGACCATGCACGCGCAGTCGGGATCCAGGGTGCCAGCGACAAGCTCCGCGGCCTCTTCGGCTATGCCTCTGCGCCAGTTCGTCGTCGGTCTCTCAGCCATGGAGCGGACCGTACAGCGCAAGTCTGACAGCAAGACCCGCTTTACGAGGGAACCCCAGCTTGAGAAGCTCAGGTGATTTAGGGGCGGTTGGCCGGCTGACCTGGTCGGGAGGCTGCTGGCGTCCGATTGCGTGTGGGACCGCTGCCTGGTTTTCCCGTGGTTCCCCGCAGGATCTCGCACGGGTCTGGCACGTCTGCTTTCTACGGACGGCAGAGCCGGACTTGTTGATGTCAACGTTGGATGTCAGCGAAAGAGCCCCGGAACCGGGCATGCCTCCAACGGTTCCTCGGGCCGGTCCGCCCACTTCCACCACGTGTGCCGATCGGCGCACCGCCACAGGGACCGGCAAGATCTCTGGCCGTCGTCGTCCCGTCCGGACAGCACGAGACCGCCCGGCTTCAAGGGCTGGCTGCACTCGGGACAGGGCGGGGAGTCGTCGACCATACGACGACCCTAAGCGGGGCCGTCCATCAGTTGATCGGAATCTCGTAGACGATTTCGCAGAGCGCGGCGGGCGCCACGATGTCCGCGGTCTCCACGTGGCGGCCCTGGTCGCTGTAATACGTCCGTCGGATGTGCGTGACGAGCGAGCCCTTCTGGATGCCCAGGAGTGAGGCCTCCTCGGCGGTCGCTTGCCGGGGTTCCGGCTGCTCCACGCCGTGGCTGACGGTGATGCCGATCGCGGCCATGCGGTTCATGACCCCTGCCCCGGCGTGCGGCCCTCCCTCGGGGAGGACGACGAGAGTGCCGGTCCCCTTGCCTGCCCACAGCCTTCATGTGGGCGCGGAACGGCGAGCCGCTGGGCTGTTCACGCGCGGATGACCGGACCACGCGCACGCGCCGTCGGGGCTCGGCGACGTAGGTGCCGGAATCGGCGCGGCCCTCGAGCACCCCCCGTCAGATGCTGGCGAATGCGGACAGCAGAGTGTCGGTTCGGAGCTGGAGCTCAGGCGTCTCGACTCCGGTGACGCTGACGGACATCACCTCGCTGCCGACAGAGCGGGCGAGGCCGACTTCCAGGGTGGCGCTCGTGCCGGCGAGCGGATACGAGTACCAGCCGTCGGACTTCTCGTCGTCGGTGTTCCGGACGCCGGTTTCGACGGTGTCCCAGTCGGTGTCATCGAATGCGTAGTCGATGTAGCGGGACAGCAGCTCCAGGAAGGCACGCAGGTTGCGGTCCATGATCCATCCGGCGATCTGCTTGCTCATGTCCTCCCCCAGTGACGAGGCGATCAGTGTTCTGGCAGCGGCGAGTGATCGCAGCGGACAGCAAAAAGGCCCGGGTCTCCGACCTGGGCCTTCTTCATGGAGCGGGTGACGAGAATCGAACTCGCGCTCTCAGCTTGGGAAGCTGATGTTCTACCATTAAACTACACCCGCGCAAGATCCAGAACCGCTCCACCGGGAGTGGTCCGGACGCTCGCTCACTGTACCTCATGGCAGGCCCCCGGTGTCCAAGACCCGGGGGCCTGACGGTGTTTCAGGGTGTGGAAGCGGCTGCGGCGGGCACACGGCGGGGCGTACCGTGAGGCCGTGGCGTGCGACCGGGGTGCCGCCTGGAGGACCGTTCCTTTCATCCCGTAACGTGGCTTTTGTCGTCAGGGCAGCAAGCCAGACGCGGCTCTTGGGGAAGGGACTCTTGGACTTGATGGAGCGCACCGTCGTCCGCTGTGCCGATGGGCACGTGTTCACCGCCGCCTCGTTCCCGATGCAGCAGGCCGAGCGCCTCGGCCCCGGCCGGCTGCTGCGGTGTCCGCGCTGTGCGCGGCTTCGCAGCGTCGTGCCGGTGACGTTGATGAAGCGGTAGCGGGGAAGCGGGCAGCCGGGCAGGAGCGGCAGGGAACCCGCAGACAGAGGGCGTGGGCGCGCGGGGCGGCCGGTTTCGGTCGTCGCGCGCGCCTTGCGTATTCTCGGGGCGTGCTTCTCTCAGACAAGGACATCCGGGCCGAGATCGACGCCGGGCGGGTGCGTATCGATCCCTACGACGCATCCATGGTGCAGCCGTCCAGCATCGACGTACGTCTCGACCGCTACTTCCGGGTGTTCGAGAACCACCGCTACCCCCACATCGACCCCTCCGTGGAGCAGACGGACCTCACACGGCTCGTGGAGCCGGAGGGGGACGAGCCGTTCATCCTGCACCCGGGCGAGTTCGTGCTGGCCAGCACGTACGAGGTCATCACGCTGCCCGACGACCTCGCCTCCCGCCTCGAGGGCAAGAGCTCGCTGGGGCGGCTCGGGCTGGTGACCCACTCCACCGCCGGGTTCATCGACCCCGGGTTCTCCGGGCACGTGACCCTGGAGCTGAGCAATCTCGCCACGCTCCCCATCAAGCTGTGGCCCGGTATGAAGATCGGGCAGCTCTGCATGTTCCGGCTCAGCTCGCCGGCCGAGCACCCCTACGGCAGTGAGCGGTACGGCTCCCGTTACCAGGGGCAGCGCGGGCCGACGGCCTCGCGGTCCTACCTCAACTTCCACCGGACGCAGGTGTGAGCGGTATGCGCGAGAACCTCAGCTACGAGCAGTTCGGCGTCGCGGTCCGCGAGCTCGCCCAGACCATCGCCGACGACGGCTACCAGCCGGACGTGGTGCTCAGCATCGCCCGCGGCGGCGTCTTCGTCGCCGGCGGTCTCGCCTACGCGCTCGACTGCAAGAACATCCACCTGGTCAACGTCGAGTTCTACACCGGCGTCGGGACGACCCTCGAGATGCCCGTCATGCTCGCGCCCGTCCCCAACGCGATCGACTTCACCGACAAGAAGGTGCTGATCGCCGACGACGTCGCCGACACCGGCAAGACGCTCAAGCTGGTCCGCGACTTCTGCCTCGACGCCGTCGCCGAGGTGCGCAGCGCCGTCATCTACGAGAAGGCGCAGTCGCTGGTGAAGTGCGAGTACGTGTGGAGGCGCACCGATGAGTGGATCAACTTCCCGTGGAGCGTCCAGCCGCCCGTCGTGCGCCGGGACGGGCAGGTGCTCGACGCCTGAGGTGTGAGGCGGCGGGAACAGGGGTGGCCCCCGGCGTGATGTGCACGCCGGGGGCCACCCCCGTCTTTCCGCGCTCGGGTCAGTGCAGGCCCTTGAACGTGTTCCAGCCGCCCGAGCCGACCAGCACCCGGCTGCTGTACGTGCCGGTTCCCGTGGACGCGTACCGCCACAGCCTCCCGGCGGTGTCGCGGGCCAGCAGGTCGGTGCGGCCGTCGCCGGAGAGGTCGCCGGTGCCGACGAGGGCGGAGTAGGCGTTCCAGCCGCTGCCGACCTTCTCCCGCCTGGTCACGCTGCCGGCGGCGGTGCCGTAGTACCGCCACAGGACACCGGCGGAGTCCTGGCCGAGCAGGTCGCCGCGTCCGTCGCCGTTCAGGTCACCGGCGCCGGTGATCCACTTGTACAGCTTCCAGTTCGCCTGGATCCGCACCCGGGTCTTCAGGCGGTGGTCCGCCGTGCCCGCGTAGAAGTAGATGTCGCCGGTCGTGGTCTGGCGGGCGATCAGGTCGACGCGGCCGTCGCCGTTGAGGTCGCCGGGTGACGTCAGCTGGTCGTACTGGCCCCAGCCCTGGCCGATCACCGTGTACGGCGACGAGGCGCCGACGACCTTGCCGCAGCCGGGGCGGTAGGCCCGCAGCTCGTTGCCCACCCGGACCAGTACGTCGGCGCACCGGTCGCCGTCCACGTCGCCGACGGGCACGAGCACCGAGCCGGCGGGAAACGCCCCGGCGGTCCCGGCGGTGCGGGAGTTCACTCCGCCGGTCCCGGTACCCCGGTACATCCACACGGCCCCGGCGGAGTCCGTCGCCAGCAGGTCGCCGAAGCCGTCGTCGCCCGCCATGTCCCGCCACACGGCGGCGCCTCCGGTGACCGGCACGGTCCCGGAGACCGACAGGTCGGCGCCGGCGCCGTCGGCGGGCTTCGCGGTCAGGGTCCAGGTGTAGGCGCCGTTCGGGACGTACCGCCCGGCCGCGTCCTTGCCGTCCCAGGAGGCCGGCAGGAGGCCGCGGGCCTCGCCGCCGGACAGGGTGCGCACGGCCTTGCCGCTCGCCTTGTTCCTCAGGGTCAGCGTCCAGGAGGCGGCGGGCTTGGACAGCCACCAGCGCGACGTCCAGGTCTTCCCGGCCCTGATGTCCAGGGCGGTCGACGTCTCGGCGTCGATGACGGCGATGCGGGAGGCCGGGACGCCCGAGGGGACGATCCGCACCCGGCGGTCCGCGCCCGCGTAGGCGACGTGTCCGCCGAAGCGGTCCACGGTCCATCCGGCCCGGGGCACGGTCCGGTCGCCCAGCTCCGCCGCGGTGACGATGACGCGCTGGGGCAGGTCCGCCTCGGTGGCGCCGGCCTGGAGGCCCTCGTGCAGGTCGACGAGGGTGAGGCCGGTCGTGTCCGACTGGCGGACCAGGTAGCCGTCCCCGAGGAGCGCCTTGCCGGTGCCGACCTTCAGGGAGCGCTTGGCCTGCCGGTCGTAGACGCCGCCGCCCCGGTAGTTGGGCCAGGAGTCGTCGCACTGCCAGTACACCCAGCGCCCCACGGCCTGGAGTTCGCGGGGGACGCACCCGGCGTCGAAGGTCTCGCCCGCGGCGCCCGTCGACAGGTTCTTCGCCGTCACCGTGGTCGGGAGGTTCTGATCGGGGTCGTCCCAGCTGCTGGTGGCGCTCCACAGCTGGTTGCCCCAGACGGCCGACGCGACGACCTCCCGCTTCTCGAGGACGCTGCCGGTGTCGCCGTCCCCGAAGCGCAGGACGGCCTGCGAGCCGCCCCAGGCCTGGTCGACCACGCCGTACCGGCCGGACAGGTCGACGAGTTCGGGGCTGCCGAGTCCGGAGGTCACCCGCGGGCCCCAGGCGGAGTCGCCGTTGCGGTAGAGCATGGTGACGTCCTGCTCGGTCCCGGCCTCGCGGCCGTGGTGCCCGTCGCCGGAGGCGAACATGGTCACGCAGGGGCCGCTCTCGGAGTCGCCGCAGTCGATGTCACGGCCGCTGACGAGGCCGTCGACGGTCGAGTTCAGCTCCTCGGGGCGCCCGGCGGTCTTCAGCCAGGTGCTGCGGTAGCCGCCGACGTAGGTGCCCGGCATGTACAGCTTGGAGTCGTCGGCGGTGGTGAGGATGCCGCTGCCCAGCGAGATGCCGAACGGTTCGGCCTCCCGGTCCTCGATGTCCGCGACGCGCTTGCGGGTGACGGTGCCGTCGGCGGCGGGCGTGAGGAGGTAGTACCCCCAGTCGAGCGGGCCGTAGTCGGTGTCCTTCTCGGCGCCGGTCACCAGCAGGGAGCCGTCGGGCGTGCGGTGCAGCGAGGGGGAGGCGACGGTCAGCAGGGTCGTCGAGCGGCCCTCGGCGTCCCTGAGGGACAGCGGGTTGCCGCGGTACTGGTTGTTGCCGGGGTTGGGCGGGGACACGGTGGCGAAGCCGTCGGCGAAGGGCAGGATCGTGTCGTCGTACGCGCCGACGTCCCGCAGGTCGAGGGTGACCGGCTCCGCGTCCAGGTCGTCGCGGCGGTACACCTGGGCGGCGTAGGACTCCGGGGCGCCGAGGTGGAAGACGGTGTCCTGGTCGAAGGTGACGCTCTCGCCGTGGGGGGAGAGCGTCTTCACCTTGCCGGTGGCGAGGTCGACGACCCACCACCCCTGGTACATCGTGGTGTCCTCCCACTTGATCGCGCGGACGGCCACGGACCGGGAGTCGCCGGTGCTGATGGTGAGGTTCCAGCCTTCCGGCAGGCCCTCCAGCTTCTGGTCCCGCACCTGGCCGTTCTCCGTGCGCAGCAGGTGCAGGCTCGTTTCGGCGTTCTCGGCGCCGGTGCGGGTGATGACGGTGTCGCCGTAGGTGGCGACGTAGGACTGGCCCTCCGGGATCGGGACCGTGACCGTGACCGTCGGTCCGTCGCCCGCCCGCTGCTGGAGCGTCACGTGTGGGGACGGGGACGCCGCGTAGAGGGCGACGGTGTCGGAGCCGTGACCGAAGTCCCCGGGGTGCTGCGCGAAGCGGAAGTCGTCCACGTCGTAGGCGAGTGGCTTGGGCAGCCGGTGGTCGAGGACGGTCGTGGCGCCGGTGGCGTAGTCGATCCAGCGCAGGCGGTCGTCGCCCTCCTGCGCGGTGAGGAAGCCGGTCTCGCCGGTGTTGAGGACGAGGGTGGCGCGGGGCACGAAGCGGGCGCCGGGGCTGATGACGACGGGTTCGGCGGACGCCGTGGCCGGGTCGGCGGCGGTGGCCGTCCCCGTGGCGGCGCCGAGGCCGGCGGTCACGGCGAGCGTGACGGTGAGAGCTGTACGGCCGAGCGCACGCCGACGGCGCACGGCCCGCTTGTCCAGCGGACGATTCACGTGTGAAGTCCCTCCCCAGGGCGCTGCGCAGGGGGGCGTATCACGATGTCGCCGCTCGTCCTGCGCGAGCAGGGCGACAGTAGCAGGAGGTGATCACGGCGCGGCAGAGGCGGGCCCCCGGCGTGACGTGCACACCGGGGGCCGGCCGGGCAGGTCTAGAACGTGCCGAGCTTCACGATCGACAGCAGCGCGATCAGCTGGATGGACGACGCGCCCAGGGCCTTCGGCCAGGGCAGGTCGTGGGAGCGGCTCACCATTGCGGTGAGCAGCGCGCCGCCCGCCACCCAGGTGGCCCAGCCGAGGAGCTGCACGAACGTCGCGTCGCCGCCCGCGAACGTGGCGAACACCAGACGCGGGGCGTCGCTGATGGACATGATCAGCATGGACAGGCCGACCGTGGGCTGCCAGGCGCCGTTGCCGCCGAGCTGGCGGGCCAGCGTGTGGGTGACCACGCCGAGGACGAACGCGCTGAGCACCATCGCCACGGCCGTCGTCAGCACGATCGGGATCGCGTTGGACAGCGTCGCGTTGATGGCGTCCTCGCGGGCGCCGTCGAAGCCGAAGACGGCGAGCAGGCCGTAGAGGAAGGTCACGACGAGGGCGGGGCCCCACATCGTGTAGTCGCGCATCCGCAGGAACGTCTGCGGCGGCGACAGGACGATGCCCTTCAGCAGGGCCTTCCAGTGCAGCCGGGGGCCGACCGGGCCGGCGGGCGGCTGGTAGGCGTCGTCCTGCTGGTACGGGTCGTCGATGGAGAAGGCCTGGGTGTGACCGGGGTTGTTGGCCGCGTACGGGTCGTGCGGGGCGCCGTGCGGTCCGGCGGGGTAGCCGCCGTCGCCAAAGTACTCCGGCTCGCCGTGACCGCCGTGACCGCCGTAGCCGCCCGGGCCGCCCTGGCCGGCGTGCGGCTGCGGCCACGGGCTTGTGCCGCCCGCGCCCTGCCCGTAGGCGGGCGGCTGCGGCGCCGGGGGGTAGCCGTACGACGGCGCCGGCGGTGTCCGCCGCCCGTGCGGGGGGTGGGGCGGTCGCCCCTGGGGCGCACCGTCGTTGTTCCGTCCGCGTCCGATCCTGAATCCAGCCACGTCCTCGAACGTACCTGGTCCCGGGCGGCCGTGTGCCGGGCCCCGGCCACGCGGACGGGCATTGCTGCCGAGCTGTGACATCACCTAGGGGGAGTACCCGGAGCCGTGCCCGGGTCCGGCCCCGGACCCACCCCGAGGCGGGTCCGGGCGGGGGTGTCAGGAGGTGGTGTTCGACCGGCCGAAGAACTCGATCTCGGCGATCGCCACCTGCTTCTCCGGGCCCGCGTTGTAGGCCGACCGCAGGACGAAGCGCACGGTCGTCACCTCGCCGACCCGGAACGGGCGGCGCTGGCCGCCCGCGCTCTGGTCCAGGGTGAGGGTACGGGTGATCTTCTCGCCGTCGGCGAGGGTGATCTGCGCGTCGATACGGCGCGGGAGGGCCGACTCCGACAGCTGGTCCGCGCGGGTGGAGGTGCCGGGGGTGATCACCAGGTCCAGCAGGCGGGTCGGCTGGTCGAAGGTGACCTCCAGCCACTCGCCCTCGGCCGCCTGCGAGATGCCGGGCCCCCACCAGGTGTTGTTCAGCTTGTCGAAGGCGAGACCCGCGCCGTGCCCGGTGTACGAGCGGGACGCCTTCACGGCGGACGGGCCGACGGGGGCGCGCTTGGCGAAGTGGTCGCGGGTGGCCTGGATCATCGTGCTGAGGTTCATCACCAGGGCGACGACCAGACCGATCACCACGGCGCCGACCACCCAGTTCCACACCCGGCCGAACCCCCGGCGCAGGCGCGGGCGTTCGCCCGCCCACGCCGACTCGGCGCTGCGGTCGGCGAACATACGGCGCCACCACGGGAGGCGCCCCGGGGCGTCCTCGCCGCGCGTCATCGACATGGCGCAGCGCGCGCAGAAGTGCCGTTCGGGGCGGTTGGGGGTGGAGCACCAGGGGCACGGGACGCCGCCCTCCGCGTCCGCCTGCGGGCCCACGGCGCGGACCTGGGGGCGGCGGGCGGCCGTGCGGCCGGGAAGGACGGGGGCGACGGCGGGGTCCTCGGGGCCTTCGCGGGGTTCGCTGTCGGCGACGGGGACGAGGAGGGAGCGGGCCCGCTCGGACGCGTCGCTGTCGGCATCCCCCTGGGCGCGCGGCGGTTCGGCGGCTGCGGACGGCACGGAGGGAAGGGGTTCCGTGTCGTCCTCGGGGGCCGTGACCTGGTCCCGGTCGTCCCGGTGACCGGCGGCCGAGGCCCGGCCCCGGTCGTCCGCGGAGGGGACGGCGCCTCCCGGCGCCGCGCCGGCCGCGGCGACCGAGGCGGCTTCGGCGTCACCGATGGCCGCTCCGGGCGCACCGGGCGCACCGGGCGCACCGGCCCTTCCGGCCGCACCGGTCGCCCCGGTTGTACCGGCGTCACCGGAGGCTCCGGCCGACCCGGAGGCCCTGGCTGGCCCGTCGGCACCGGACGCTCCGGCCGACCCGGAGCCTCCCGTGGAACCGGAGCCTCCCCTGGAACCGGAGCCCCCCGTGGAACCGGAGCCCCCGGTCGCCGCGGTCCGGGCCGCGGGCTCCGTCGTCCGGGCCGCGGGCTCCGGCCGCGCCGGCTCCGTGCGGGTCCGCTCGGAGCGGCCCGCGCGACCCCCGTCGGCCCACCCCAGCACCGCTCCGCAGGAGTCGCAGAAGGACTGGCCGGGCTCCGCCGGGGTGCCGCACTCGGCGCAGCGGGAGGCGGTCCGGCCGGGGCCGGAGGACGGGCTGGTCATCGGTCGGTGGTCCTTTCGGCGACGGTCGCGGCGATGACCTCGACCGTGTACGGCATGTGGGCGGGGCGGGCGGCCGCGACGAGTGCGTCCAGCCGGTGGTGGTCGGCGGGGGTCGGGTCGGGCAGCCTGAGGGAGACGTGCAGGTGCGGGCGGCGGTCGCCGGGGACCGGGCCGAGCGGGCGGGCGTGCCAGGCGGCGCCGCCGCTCTCCCGGATCTCGGGCGGTACGCCGAAGACCAGGCGTACGGCCTCGGACAGGCCGCGCCGGGTGCCCCGTACGCGGTGCAGGCGGGCGGCGGCGGCGACGGCGGCCCGCAGGCGGAGTTCCGCCGAGGGGGCGCCCGCCGGGCCGGTGTCGTGTTCGATGCCGTCGGTCTCGGCGCCCACCCAGTCGGCCAGCCAGCGGGTGAAGTCCAGCGGGGCGAGCGCCGGGTCGAAGTACGCGTCCAGGTTGTCGAGGACGACCAGGAAGGGCGCGAGGACCTCGTCCAGGCCGGCGACGAAACGCTGGGCCAGGTCGTCGTCGGCGAAGATCGCGGGCAGCATCGCGCCGATCGGCGCGGACGAGCCCAGCCCGTCGACGGAGCCCCTCATACGGTGTCCCCGATCACGCGGACCCGGTGGTCGAAGGAGAACACCAGGGACGGGGCGGACAGGTCGATGCGGTCGGTGGCCTCGCCGCGCTTGCCGGTGATCGGGTCGGCGGGGTGCAGGAGGACCTGGTCGACGAGTTCGACGCCGGGGACGCGCTGGAGCACGGCGAAGATCTCCCCGGCCTGCACGGGCCGCCCGAAGGGCCAGCCGGTGCCCTCGGCGCCCCCGGTGAGCGGGTCGAGGTGGCGGTAGAGGGCGTCGTGGGCCTGGCGGCGGACCCGGTCGGTGTCGGTGCCGCGGAAGGCGTGCACGGTGGCGACGACGGTGACGCCCTGGTAGTACGGCGGGCCGACGGCCAGCCGGGTGCCGATCAGGCGGCGTTCGTCGAGGTGGCGGGTGATGCGGGAGAGCAGCGCGTCGCCGGGGACCAGTTGCTCGAACCGCAGCCGCCCGCCCGGGTCGGGGACGGCCTGGGGGACCACCAGCACCCGGACCGCGTAGGCGCCGTGCTCGCTCTCGTCGCCCTCCAGGCAGGTGATGCGGGCGGTGTCGGGGGCGGCGCGGCGGGCGAGCTCCTCGTAGTCGCGCAGGGTCACCGCGCGTTCCTGGGCGCGCAGGGTGACGGGCGCCCGGGTCTTCGCCTCCTCGACGGTCTCGCCGTCGACGCCGCCGCGCGCGGCCTCCCGGTTGACGACCTCGGAGACGTACGGCACGGAGCGGCGCAGGACGCGGACGGCGCCGCGGGCGACGTTGCCGGCCCTGCCGCCGCCGGTGCGGTAGCGGCGGGCGCGGATGACGGCGCCCTTCGGGGGGACGGCGCCGTACTGGCGGAGGGTGCCGTCGGGTTCGCGGACGGCGGGGCCGAAGGCGATCTCGCCGGTGGTGGCGTCCAGGGTGATGTGCCGGTCGTGCGGGCGGGAGCCGGCGAAGTGCGGGACGACCTCCCAGTCGGTCCAGCCGCCGTGCTCGGCGGTCTGCAGCAGGAGGGGCGGGGTGTCGCCGACGACCGGCGCGTGCGCGAGACGCAGCCGCTGCCCGGGCAGGCCGGTGGACTCGCCGAGCGCCTCGTCGTGGACGGTCTCGGCGTGCACGGCGGAGGCGGTGCCGCCGAGGGTGTACGCCTCGGCGGCCCGCACGGACGGGGAGGTGGTGTAGAAGGGCTGGCCGGGGAGGGGTTCGGTGACCCGGCAGCGCAGCCAGCCGCCTTCGTGGCCGCCGCTGCGGGACAGCACGTGGCCGCCGGGGACGTGCAGGACGACCTCGCCGGGCCGGTTGAGACCGCCGGTGACGTCCCGTTCGACCTCGCACTCCGCCCAGCCGTCCTCGGTCCACGCCTCCCACACCAGCGGCGGCTGGCGCGGGTCGACGCCGACGCCGTCGACGCGGCTGTCGAGCTCCAGGGCGACGGCGCAGTGCGGGACGGCGGCGCTCAGCCCGAACAGCATGCAGTCGCCGGGCCTCGGCGCCTCGGAGAAGCACAGCACGTCCTTGCCCTCGGCGAGGTCGTCGGTGCGGTCGGCGACCGGCTCCCCCTGCTGCTGCACGGCGATCCTGCCCAGCGAGCACGGCACGAGGACGAGGTCGCGTTCGGTGGCGAAGACCACGGCCTCCTCCCGCTCGGTGCGGGTGGTGGCCGCCTCGGTGCCCTCGGGCAGCACGACGGGGTCGTCCTGCGGCGCGGACAGCCAGAAGGTGACGTCGGTGCGCGCGGCGGTGGGCGGGAACCGGGTGATGCCGACGAGGTCGAGGAAGGCCAGGTGGTTCTTCTCGGGCACCCGGTTGAGGCGGTACACGATCTGGTCGGCCATGTGCGCGACCGCCTCGATCAGGGTGACTCCCGGGTCGGAGACGTTGTGGTCGGTCCACTCCGGGGCGCGCTGCTGGATGTAGCGCTTGGCGTCATCGACGAACTGCTGGAAGCGGCGGTCGTCGAGGTTCGGGGAGGGGAGGGCCATCAGCGGTCGCTTTCGGGGTGGGGGCCGGACTCGCCCGCGCCGGCCGTGCCGCTCGTGCCGGGCTCGTCGTGGGAGGGGATGACGTAGAAGGGGAAGACGAGGCTGCGCGGGTTGTTGGTGCCGCGGATCGAGTAGCGGACGTCGATGTGCAGCACGCCCTCGCCGGGACCGGCGGTGACCCGCACCTCCTCGACCTCGATCCGCGGCTCCCAGCGGTCGAGGCTCGTGTACACCTCGTGCTGGATGCGGCCGGCGGTGGCCTCGTTGACGGGGGCGAAGACCAGCTCGTGGATGGCGCAGCCGAACTCCGGGCGCATCGGCCGCTCACCCGGCGCGGTGGCCAGGACGAGCCGGATGGCCTCCTCGATCTCCTTCTCGCCGCTGACCAGGGCGATGCCGCCGGTGGGTCCGATGCGCATCGGGAACGCCCAGCCGGAGCCGACGAACTGCTCGGCCATCAGATCACCGGCTTTCCGTTGGCGGTGAGCAGCCCCATGACGGGCACGGTGGCCGCGCGGATGCCCACACTGGCCGCCGCGTTGATCTGGACGCTGCCCATCGCGGTGAGGCTGGCCAGTCCGGCGGCCTTCAGTGACAGCGCGCCCTTCGCGTCCACGTTCACGGCGCCGACGGACGAGCTGAGGCTGACCGCGCCGCGCCCCTGGAGGGTGAGCGGTCCGCCGCTCCTGATGGTCACCGACCGCTTCCCGTCGAGGGTGAGATCGGTCCCGGCCTCGACGGACACGGACCGTCCGCCCTTGATGACGACGGTGCCCTCGCTGTCGACGGTGATCTCCGTCTTGGTGCGGTCCAGGTTGATGACCAGCTTGTCGTCGCCGGAGACGACCCGGACGCCCTGCTTGCGGGCGCCGGTGGTCTGGCTGAGCAGGTCGACGCGGTTGGCGTCGCGGTCGGACAGGGTGTGCCGGATCGCCCGCCGCTTCACGCCGTCGTGCAGCGGCACGTCCCGCACCGGGGAGGGCTTGTCCACGCCGTTGTAGAGCCCGCCGACGACGAACGGGTGGTCCAGCGCGCCCCGGTCGAACGCCACCAGCACCTCGTCGCCCACGTCCAGCGGGAAGATCCCCCCGCCGCGCTTCCCGCCGAGCTGCACGGTCCGCGTCCAGTCGGAGACGTACGTGTCGTCCAGCCACGGGAACCGCAGCTTGACCCGGCCCTGCTTGAGCGGGTCCTGCACATCGGTGACCAGGGCGTTGGCGACGCTCGGCAGCCGGGGCGCGGCAGCCGCGGCGCCGCTGCCCGCGCCGCCCGAGGTGAGCCCGAACAGGGAGCGCCACTGCCGTCCGCTGACGGTGATCCAGGTCTCGTAGTGCTTGCCGTCGCCGAACACGTGCCGCGCGGACGTCACCGTGTACTTGCCCTCGAAGGGGGCGCCGACGTCGGTGAGGGTGACCGGCACGCCCGGCCGCAGCTTGGGGTTGCCGCGTACGACGACCTCCAGTTCGGCGAAGGACGAGGTGACGTCGTCGGCGAGGGAGTCGGCGGCGTACTTCACCTCGTTCTGCCGGTCGTACGGCTTCTCCGTCTCGACGAGGGTGACGGTGCCGAAGGCGGAGGCGGCCTTCCGCGGGGTGGTGCCGATGTCGATGCCGGGATGGGCGGCGGTCGGGGCGGTCGCGGTCAGCTCCTTCTTCGCGACGACGTCCCAGCCGCGCGCCTCGACCCGCCCGAACTGGTCGGCGGCGGTCACCGCGGCCCGGCAGCGCAGCACGTCGGCGCCGGCCTGGAGGACGTACGGGCTCTTCTCGCCCGGGGTGCTGGTCGGGGGCGCGCCGGAGGCGGGGTCGGGGCCGGTGAACTGGAAGCGGCCCTTGGCGTCCAGGGACATCACCCGGTCGTTCTCGTCGGCGAGCCGGGACAGGAAGTCCCAGTCGGAGACGTTGGCCTGGCTGATGAACTCGTAGACCGTCCTGGTGCCCTGCACGGTGCCGACGGTCAGGCCGTCCTGGGCGGCGAGCGTGCGGGCGATGTCGGACGCGGTCTGGTTGCGGTAGGCGGCGACGCGGCGGCGGCGCATCATCCGGTGCCCGCGGTCGTAGCCGCGGATCACGGTGAAGGTGCCGGTGCCGTCGTAGTCGGTCTCCATGCCGGTGACCTCGCCGGTCAGCAGCGGCTCGCCGGCGCCCTTGCCGTGGGCGACGGGCGCGATCACCACCTCGGTGCCGAACCGGATGCCGAGCTTGCCGAGCACCAGCCCGTGCGCGTCCCGGAACGTCACCCGGAACGCGCCCGGCACCCCGGCGCCCAGGTCCACCCAGCCGCCGACCAGCAGCGGCGCGAAGTACGGCGGTACGGGCTTCCCGTCGAAGGTGACGTCGACGATGTTGGAGAAAGAGGGCTTGACCATCAGGACGCGACCTCCCCGGCCGCCGGAAGGATCAGTTCGGTGCCGCCCGGCAGCCGGGACGGGTCGTCGATGTCGTTGGCCTCGGCGATCGCCCGCCAGGCCGCCGCGTCCCCGTACTCCCGCCAGGCCAGCGACTGGAGCGTGTCGCCCGCGACGACCCGGTGCACGCGCCGCGCGGTGAGGGCGCCCGAGGTCGGGTTCTGGCCCTTGGTCTGCCCGGGGATCTCGTTCAGCTCCACCTGACAGGCCGCCCGGACCGGCACCCCCGTCGTGCCGAAGAGCGTGTACGTCGCCTGCACGCTCCCGATGTACGCCGTGAACCGCGCCGTCGAGAACGACCCCCACTCGAACACCACCCACGGCGTCGACGGCTGGTCCGCCGCGATGGACTTCGCGGTCACCTCGCAGCAGGAGAACAGCGCCTCGACCTTCTTCAGCACGCTGCTGTCGCCCGGGTCGCCGGAGGAGTCCAGGAAGATCTCCATCGACAGGCTCCGGCCCTCCGCGCCCATGAACTCGGGCAGCGGGCCGTCGCGCAGGGCGGCGGACGGGGTGCTCTTCCACTGGGCGCGGCGCGTCAGCGTCAGCTGCGCCGGGTTGAAGTCGAAGTCGAAGGTCCTGATCAGACCGCCCGGTGTGGTGCTGTCGCCGATGGGGGGCTCGTGGATGGCGAGCGTGGCGCGCACCAGGCTCTTGCCCGCGCCACCCGTGGAGCCCTTGCCTCCCTTGCCTGCCATGTCCTTCGTCTCCGTCCTCGGTACGTGTGCCGTGTGCTGGGGGTGTCGTCCGTCTCGGTCAGTCCGTGAAGCCGTGGTGGGCGATCTCCAGGACCTCCGTGGCCACGCCCGGGTTCGCGGGGTCCAGGGACGGCCCCTGCCAGCTCACCGGCAGGACGTCGATCAGCCCCCAGCGCGCCACCTCGGACCCGTCCGCGCGCAGTGCCGAGATCTGGGCGGTGGGCCGGGTGACGCCGGTCGTCACGGACGAGATCCACGCGGCGACCTTCGACGTGTCCGGGGTCAGCGGGCGGGTCAGCCGGATCGTGGAGAAGGTGACCCGGGTCGGCAGCTGCCACACGAACCCGTTGTTGCCGCCCTCCTGGTACTGCTCCACCTCGACCGTCGACGCGAGCCCCTCACAGCCGTTGAAGGCGCCGAGGCTCTCGCCGTCGATGGTGAGGGTGAAGAAGATCGTGGATCCCGGATCGAGATCGCTGGGCATCGCGGGGCCTTTCAACAGGGGCAGAGGGCGGTTTCAGGTCAGGCGCGCGGGTCGCGGAGCCGGCCGATGCGTTCCCGGTCCATGCGCAGTTCGGTGCGCAGGAGCCGGGTGAGCGGGCCGATCAGCCGGTGCGTCAGCTCGTCGAGCTGACCGTCGGTCAGGGAACGGGGGTCGAACGGGGGCCCGCCGGGCGCCCCGCCCGGCCCCGGGTGCGGGTCATGGGCGCTGTACGGCGGGGGCGGCCCGGGGTCGTACGGCGGGGGCGGGGGCGGTGTGGTGGACGCGGGAGTGCGCTGGACCGGGGGTGAGGGGGGCGACGGGCGTGCCGCAGGGGCCGGCGCCGGGGCGGGAACGGCGGGTGTCGCGCGCCGCACGGGGGGAGCGGGGAGCGCGGACGCCGTGGCCGGCGCCGGGAGGACCGGGACGGCGGTGGCGGGGGCGCGGAGCGGGACGGACCGCGTGACCTCGGCGCGCGCGGACGCCGACGCGGGCGCGGGAGCGGGCCGTTGGGCGGCCGGTGCGGCGGCGCGCTGGACGGCGGCGCCCCGGACGGGCGTGGTGCCCGGCCCGGTGGCGGCGGGGCCCTGTGGGGTCGGTGGCGGGAGCTGCCGGGGGGAGGTGCCGGCCGGCGGCGGTACGGACGGGGCCTGGGGAGCGGGCAGAGGGGTGACCGGGGCGGGTGTGCCGGCGCGCTGAAGGGGGGCGCCGAGGCCGGGGCGTGCGGCGGGGGCGGGGCGGTGCTGTGCGGGGGCGGCCGGGCGGGTGGGCGTCGGCGCGTCGGGCCGCGTGAGGGGCTGCACGGGAGTGCTCGCCGTCCCGTCGCGGGGGGTCCGCGCGGAGGCGGGCGCGGAGGGCTGAACCACGGGCGCGGTGGGCGCGGACGGAACTGCCGGAGACGCGGGACGTCCTGCCGCGAGCCGCTGGATGGGGGGCCCGACAGGCGTGGCCGCGGGGGCGGGCGCGACGGGCGATGGGACGGCGGCGCCCGGCCTCGGTACGGGGACGGAGGTGGAGCTGAGCGGCGGCAGCCCGGTACGGCCGCTCGCAGGCCCCGGCGCTTCCCCGGAGGGCGTACGGCGCTGAAGGGCGGGGGCGTCGAGGGGAGCCGCGGGCACGGAAGCGGCCCGGGGCCGGGTTGCGGGAACTGCTTGCTCGCCCGCGGGGGGCGCGGTGGTTCGGGGTGGGGTCGTGGAGGGAGCCGTCTTGGGCGCGTCGGTCCGCTGGACGGGGGGTGTGTCGGGGGCGGGGGCCGTGGCGGTTCGGGCCGGGACGTCGGTCAGGCCGGGCGCGGTGGTTCGGGGTGGGGTCGTGGAGGGAGCCGTCTTGGGCGCGTCGGTCCGCTGGACGGGGGGTGCGCCGGGGGCGGGGGCCGTGGAGGGCCGGGCAGCGACGTCGGTCAGGCCGGGCGCGGGGGCCGGGGCGGGTCGGGACGGGACGTCGGTCACCGGGGGAACGGCGGGAACGGAGGGCGTCGGCGTGGCACCCGGAGTCGCGGGGACGTTCACGGCCCGGCGTGCCGGTGCCGTCGGAAACCGCCGCAGTGGTGCGACGGGAACGGCGGAGCCGGTCCGGGCACGGCGCTGAACGGGGGTCACCGGAGCAGCGGCCGGCGCGGGCGTGGCTGTGCCGCCTGCGGCGCTCGCGGTCTTCACGGGCGTCTCCACCGGCGCGCGTCGCGGGGCCGTCGGCACACTGGGCGGCCCCGGCGTGACCGCCGGACGCGCCGAGTGCACCGGTCCGTCGGAGGCCGTGGGCACGGCAGCCGCCGCTCCTGGGCCGCCGGACGGACCGGAGGGCTCGGGCTGCCGTGCGCCCGGGGCGCCCCCGCCGGACCGGGCCGCCCGTCGCTGCACGGCGGGCGCGGTCCGCCGCAGAGGTACGGCCGCGGGTGCGGGACGGAGGTGCGGGGCCACCGGCGACAGCGCGGACGGGGCGGAGGGAGCCAGCGCACGGGTCGGCGTCAGGGGCCGGACGGGAGGCGCCGCGGTGGGGGACACCGGTGCCGGAGCCGCTTCCTCCGGTGTGTCCGGGACGGCCCGCTGAAGCACAGGCGCGCTGCCCGAGTCCCGGGCACCGGACTTCACCGGGACGCCCTGGCGCACCGGAGCCTGCACGGCCGCACGAGACACCGTGGGAACCGACGCCTTGGAGGAGGCCGAGGAGGCCGAGGAGGCCGCGGAAGTCGAGGACGCCGTGGGCACCGACGAGCCGGACCGCATCGGGGACCCCAGGGGCACGGAAGCGCCGGGCGGTGTCGCCGAGTTCGACGGGGCCGATGAGGCTGACGGAACCGACGAGCCGGACGGTGTAGACGAACCCGGTGGCATCCCTGAGCCGGCCGGCACAGACGAACCCGATGGCATCCCCGAACCCGACGGCACAGACGAACCCGACGACACAGACGGACCCAGCGGCACAGACGGACCCAACGGCACCGACGAAACCGCGGACACCGGAGCCCCCGTGCCCCCCGAAGCCCCCGGGCCGCCGGGAGCCGCCGTGCGCGGTTCGGGCGACGACCCCGACGGCGGAGCCGTCAACGGCGCCCCGAGCAACGGCCGTCGACGCGGCGTGGACGTACCGCCTCCGCCGGACCGGGCGGCCGGCGCCTCGGCCGGTCCGGCCTCGGAGACCGCCGGGACACCGGCGGAACCCGCGCCGGAGCCCCGTGGGCCGACCGTCTCCGTCGTGACCGGCAGCGCCCGCCGCTGCACGGCTCCCGCCACCTCCGGCGTCCGGGTCAGGGACGCGGCCCGGCGCGGACGGGACACCGGAGTGACCCGCGTCCCCGCGGGGCGGGTCGCTGCCGCGCGCTGCACCGCCGGCGGCTCCTCGCCCGCGCCCGGCCGGCCGGCGCCGTCCGCACCCGCGGGCGCCGCGACCGGCAGGTCGAACGCGGGCAGGTCCAGCCCCGGCGACGGCCGTGCCGACGCGGTGAGGACACCCTCGACCAGCCCTCCGGGCGCGCCGTCCAGCACGGCGTGCGAGAGCGTGCCGGTGAAGGACGGGTTCTGCCAGGTGCTCAGCCTGCCGCCGAACCCCGCGTCGGCGACCGGCCACGACGGCCGTGAGGTCGCCCGCTGGATCGGCGGCAGCGCGGACCACGCGGCCGTACGCACAGGCGCCCCGGGGACGGACGTACCGCCCCCGGCGTCCGCGGGACCCGCGTCCGCAATACCCGCGTCCGCAGGACCCGGCTCCGCAGGAGCCGCGGGCGCCGCGCCCTTCCGGCGCAACCGGTCGAGGAATCCCATGCCGCGTCAGCCCTCCGCCGGGGCGCGGGTGACGAGCGCGGTGATCTGCTCCGCGTACCGGCGGCGGTCACCGTGTTCGAGGTCCAGGATGTCCTCCAGGCTCCAGTGGAAGTGGTAGGCGATGTACGCGATCTCCTCGTGCAGCCGGTCGGTCGCGTACGTCACGATTCCCCCAGGCGGCTCCCGCCGAGTTCGACCTCGAACGTCTGCTCGCAGTGGGGGCAGGTCACGCCGGCCCGGGTGTGGCCCTCGGCGTTGACCTGCCGGTAGAAGTCCTGGAGGAACGCCAGGTCGGAGGCGAACATGTTCTCCACGACCCCGTCGTGCACCATCGGGAGCGTCCCCAGCCGGGTGATGACCCGGCCGAGCAGCACCACCGACAGGTAGGCGGGGTTCTCCTGCACCCGGACGTCGCGCAGCGGGACCAGCTCGTCCCGGGCGGTCGCGAGCCGCATCACCCCGTGCTTGTGCACGGTGCCGGCCTCGTCGACGTAGCCGCGCGGCAGCTCGAAGGGGAACTCGGTGCGCAGCGTCCCGCCGCCGCTGGGGGAGGCGGGCCCGCCGGACACGGCCTCCTCCGGCTCCGCGACGGCGGCCGGAGCCGCCTCCGCGAGGTCCGGGCCGGCCGGGAGGGTCCCCGGCCGGGCGGTGGTGCGTCGCATTACTCGATGACCAGTTCTTCGAACGTGATGGTCACCGTCTCGGTCAGCGCGGAGGCCTCACCGGCCTTCACGGTGCTGGTGTCGATCTTGCTGCACCAGGCGTTGCGCATGTTGTACCGCTTGACCGGATTGTTCTGGTAGTCCATCACCATGATGGTCGCGTTCTTGCGGGCCGTGGCCATCGCGCCGTTGACCGACTCGTTGATCCACTGGTTGAACGCGGCGGACTGGGTCATGCCGCGCACGACCGTGCAGGTGCCGGCCTTCTTCACGCCCGGCATCTTCTTGGTGACGGGCTTGCCCTGGGCCGAGACCTGCTGGTACTCGATCACGTCCTGCTCGATGCTGAGGCCGCTGACCTCGGCGAGGTACTCGACCATCACGCCGTCGATCTGGAGGCCGAAGTTGTGTGACGTGAGGGCGTCACCGGGCTGCAGACTCATCTGTCGTTTCTTTCCTTCGCGAAGAGGAGGAGGAGGGGGGAGCGAAGCTCACCGGAGGCGGGAGAAGGGGTGGCCCTACTCCTCCAGCTCCCCGCTCCCGCTGGAGAACTGCGCCAGCCGGAAGATCACGAACTCGGCGGGCTTGACCGGCGCGATGCCGATCTCGCAGACGACGCGGCCGAGGTCGACGGACTCCGGCGGGTTGGTCTCCTCGTCGCACTTGACGTAGAACGCCTCCTCCGGCCGGGCGCCGAACAGGGCGCCGGAGCGCCACTCGTTGACGAGGAAGGCGGAGACGTTGCGCCGGATCCGGGCCCACAGCTGGTGGTCGTTGGGCTCGAACACCACCCACTGGGTGCCGATCAGGATCGACTCCTCCAGGTAGTTGAAGTACCGGCGGACGTTCAGGTAGCGCCAGGCCGGGTCGGAGGAGAGGGTGCGGGCGCCCCAGACGCGGATGCCGCGGCCGGGGAAGGCGCGGATGCAGTTGACGCCGATCGGGTTGAGCAGGTCCTGCTCGCCGCGGGTGATCTGGAGCTCCAGGTCGACGGCGCCGCGGACCACCTCGTTGGCGGGCGCCTTGTGCACGCCGCGCTCGAAGTCGTTGCGGGCCCAGACGCCGGCGATGTGGCCGCTCGGCGGGACGATCCGGCTCTGGCCGCCGGCCGGGTCGAACACCTTGATCCACGGGTAGTACAGCGCCGCGTACTTGGAGTCGTAGCCGGCGGTCTCCTGGCGCCAGACGCGGATGTCGCGGGCGTTGAGGCCCGGCGGCGGGTCGATGACGGCGACCCGGTCGCCCATCAGCTCGCAGTGCGCGATCAGGCCGAGCTGGACGGCCTTGACCGCCTCCAGGTCGATGTCGCCGCGCTGGTAGGCGGCCATCAGGTCGGGGACGGCGACCATGGAGATCTCGTCCACGGCCTCCAGGCCGCCGAAGCCGGTGCGGTCCGCGGAGTCGCCGACGTACTCGGCCGGGCCCGGGCGGGCGGCGCCGTCGTCGGCGGCGGCCGGGACGGCGGGCGCGGCGGCGGGCGGCGGCACGAGGGCGACGGTCTGGTTGTCGGGGCGGGCGAGCTGGGCCGCGGGCGCCGCCTCCTGCACGGTGATGAGCTTGGAGCGCTCCTTCACCTGCGTGACGACGTAAGTGCGGCTGCTCTTCTTGGCGCTGACGTCGAACGTCTCGACGGGGCGGTCGCCGTCCTTGACGGTGAGCCGGAACCGTTCGGCGGGACCCTCGCCCTCGGGGTCGGAGACCTCGACGCTGAGCGGGCCCGACCCGGCGGCCACGGCGGTGACCGTGAAGGTGCCGAGCTGCGCGGGCGTCCCGGCGGGCAGGGCGGCCGGCGCGGGGGCGCCCGTCACCTCGGCGGGCGTGCCGGACGCCTCGCCCGCGACGCCGCCCGGGGCGCCGCCGACCCGCACCACGTAGGCCGCGCTGCCGCCGTTGTTGAAAAAGCCGTAGACGGAGTGCGCCAGGTAGTACCCGTCCGTGAAGGAGCCGAAGGCGGCGACGAACTGGGTCCAGTTGGTGACCAGGATCGGCTCGTTGAGCGGGCCGGAGGGGGCGAGGCCGACGAAGGCCGCCACCGATGTGCCCACTCCTTCGATGGGGCGCGAGCCGCTGGCCACCTCCTCGACGTAGACGCCCGGCGACAGGTAGGACGGCATGCTCTGCTCTCCTCGGGGTACGAGTCAGGTCTGTACGCACCCTCGCGCGCGCGGCGCGCCCGCCGGAACGGCTGGGAGTGCCGTGTCCGGGGCATCGCCGTTGCCCGGAAAGGCAGCACGCGTGCCGTGACGGGCCCCGCGCGGGCGGGAGTTCCCCGGCCGGTGAGGGGCGCGGGACGCTCCTCGCGCCCCGGCGTACGCGCCCCGCGGGACGCCTCGGAACCGGGCCGGGCAAGCGGGTGCCTTTCCGGGCAGCCGGCCCTGCCTCGCAGCCTCCTGACCGTCCGGGGCGGCTCGACTAGCGTCGACGCGTGAGCCTTTGGACTTCTCTTGAGCCGGCGTCGGCGACGGTCGACCCCGGTGGCCGTACGACGGTGCGGCTGCGGGTGCGCAACACCGGTGACGTGGTGGACGAGTACCGGTTCGAGCCGGTGGGCGACCTCGCGCCGTACGCGCGGGTGGAGCCGCCGTCGCTGCGCCTGTACCCCGGGACCACGGGGACCGTCGAGGTGTCCTTCGACGTGCCGCGCACCCCGGACGCGGCCGCGGGACCGCATCCGTACGCGGTCCGGATCACGCCGACGGAACACCCCGAGGCGACCACGGTCCCCGAGGGGAACGTGACGGTCACCCCGTTCACCGAGGTGCGGGCCGAGCTGGTGCCGCCGGTGGTGAAGGGGCGGCTGCGGGGCAAGCCGGTGCTCGCGGTCGACAACCTCGGCAACACCAAGGTGACCGCCTCGCTGGGCGGCAGCGACAACGGCGACCAGCTCTCCTTCGACCTGGACCCGGGCAACGTCCAGATCGAGCCGGGGCGCGCGGCCTTCGTCAAGGCGCGGCTGAAGCCCCGGGAGATCATCTGGTTCGGCTCCAAGCAGGAGCGGCCCTACACGCTCACGGTGCAGCGCTCCGGGGTCGATCCACTCGGTGTGGACGGGACGTTCGTGCAGCGGGGCTTCCTGCCCGGCTGGCTCGCCACGGTGCTGGCGACGACGGTGGCGCTGGCGATCGCGTTCGCCGTCATCTGGCTGACGTACAAGCCGGACGTGCGGTCGCTGGCCACGGAGAAGACGGCGCAGGCGGCGCCGGGGGCGATCCCCGCGCCCAGCGCCTCGGCGTCCGCGCCCCTCACCCTGCCGAGCGCCGGGCCGTCGCAGGAGCAGAAGCCGCCCGAGCAGGAGGCGCCCGGCGGCTCCGGCGGGGGCGAGGCCGACGCGGGCTCCGGCGAGAAGGAGGAGAAGCCGGCCTCCGGCGACGGGGGCGGCGGCGGAGGCGGCGAGGAGCAGCAGGCCGAGTCCGAGCCGCTGGTCGGCGACTTCATCGTGGGCACCGGCTCCGACCGGTGCGTCACCGTCCCGCTGAAGAAGGGCAAGGCGCAGGACGGCACCGGCCTGGTGATCCAGGACTGCGACGCGAAGGCCGCCAACCAGCGCTGGGAGTTCCGGGGCGACGGCACCGTCCGCTCCATGGGCATGTGCATGGACGTGGCGTGGGGGTCGCGGGACGACGGCGCGCTGATCCAGCTCGCCCGGTGCAGCGGCAACCCCGCCCAGTCCTTCGTGATGAGCGGCGCGGCCGACCTGGTCAACCCGCAGGCCGACAAGTGCGTGGACGCCATGTGGAGCGGCACCGCCAACGGGACCGGGCTGCACCTGTGGACGTGCGGGGGCACCCCCAACCAGAAGTGGACGGTCCGCACGCCCTGACCCCGGCCGCAGGGGCGGCTACCAGGAGCCCTCGCCCGGCACCAGCCGCCCCGCCTTGCGGTACTCCCGCCGCGCCCCCTCCAGCAGGTCGCCCGTGCTGACCCGGCCGTCCCGGTCCGCCGCCGCGTAGGCGGCGGTGACCACGGCGCTGCGGATGGATCCGCCGGCCAGCTCGAAGTCCCGCGCCGGCCGCGACACGTCCACGTCGTCCGCGCACGGCACCCGGGACAGGCAGTGCTCCCACAGCGCGCGCCGCTGCCCGGCGTCCGGGAACGGGAAGTCGACCACCAAATCGAGTCTGCGGGTGAACGCCTCGTCGATGTTGGCGCGCAGGTTGGTGGTGAGCAGCGCGATGCCGTCGAAGGACTCGAGACGCTGGAGCAGATAGGCGCTCTCCATGTTGGCGTACCGGTCGTGGGCGTCCTTGACCTCGGAGCGCTTGCCGAACACCGCGTCCGCCTCGTCGAAGAGCAGCACGGCGTCGGTGCGGTCCGCCTCGGAGAAGACCCGCTCCAGGTTCTTCTCGGTCTCCCCGACGTACTTGTCCACGACGGAGGAGAGCCGTACGACGTAGAGGTCCAGGCCCAGTTCGGCGGCGACGACCTCGGCGGACAGGGTCTTGCCGGTGCCCGACTCGCCCGCGAACAGACCGAGCACGCCCCGGCCCCGGCCGCCTCCGGCGCTGAGCCGCCAGTCGCCGAGCACCCGGTCCCGCAGCCGCGCCCGCCGCGCCAGTTCACGCAGCTGCGTCAGGGGCGCCTCGGGCAGCACCAGGTCGTCCCAGGTCACCGCCGGCCGGATGCGGCGGGCGTGCTGCTCCAGTCCGGAGGTGGACTGCTGGCGGGCGGCGAGCCGCAGATGGTCGGGGGCGAGGGGGGCGCCGTCGAACGCGGCGAGGGCCCGCGCGGCCCGGACCGCCCGCGTCACCCGGTCGGCGCCCAGGTGGTACGGGGCCACGGTGGCGGCCAGGTCGAAGCCGAGGTCCGCCTCCGGTGTGCCCGTCCGGGCCGCGGGGTCCGGTGTGCCGGTTTCCTCGCGCAGGGCGGCGGCCCAGGCGCGCACGGCGTCCGTGCCCAGCCTCGGGGCGTCCAGCACCAGCGGGTCGTCGTCGCACCACTGCGGGTCGTACGGCCGGGGTCCGGTGAACACCACGGGCACATCGGGCACCGACAGTGCCCGCACGAGTGCCCCCGGGTCGTCCGGGGGCAGGGTGACGACCAGAGGGCGGCCGAGCAGCCGGGCCTCGCGCACCAGGGCGGCCGGCGGCTCCTGGCCGTGCGGGCCGCGGGGCGTGTAGTGCAGGGCGCCGCCGGGCAGTGCCCGGGCCGCGTGCGCCAGGCCCTCGCCCTCGCGGTGCTCGCGCAGATAGACGGTGAGCGGCTCCTCCTTCAGCCGGGCGGCGAGCCGTCCGGTGAAGCCGTCCTCCGCGGGAAGCTCGGACGGCACGGTGAGCGGGCGGACCCGTCCGGCCAGCGACGGGTCGGGGGTGTCGTCGCCGAGCAGATGGGCGACCACCCGGTCCGGCACCCGCAACGAGCGGCTGAGGAACGGGCGTTCCGGCTCCTCGACGTCCAGCAGGGCGAAGGCCCGCAGCGGTGCGGAGGGGTGGAGGACCGCGCGCGCCTCGGGCCGGTGCACGGGCGCGCCGGACACGTCGAGCGCGAGGCCGGCGGTGGCGCGGCGGCGGCCCACGTCGTCGTTGAGATAGCCGTACAGCGGCTCGAAGGAGCGGTCGAGGTCCGGGGCGAGCGCCGCCAGCAGCACCGTGACCTCCAGCGGGCGCAGGCCGAGCCGCCGCGCGAGCGGGCCGAGCCGGTCGCCGGGGGGCTCCTCGTCGTCCGGGGGGTCCGGCAGGGGCGCGGGGCCGGTGTGCAGGTGGTGGCGTACGGCCGCCTCGGAGAGGTACAGGCCGCGCAGGGGGTCGTCGGCGGTGGGGTCGTCCGCGGAGCGGTGCTCCACCAGCCGGGCGACTTGGGCGCGGAGCCGGGTGAGGCGGGCGAGGAGGGCGTCGGCGGGGTCGGGGTGCGGGTGGTTCACCGGGTGCGCCGTCCGCGCTCGACGTGGTGCGGGCGGTGGGCGCGGCCGGGCGTGCCGTCCTGGGCGCCGTCGACGGAGCGGACCCGGACGACCGCGCCCTCGGTGACCGGCGGGCCCGCGTCGTACTCGGGGTACGACGGGAACGGGACCAGCGCCACCAGGTCCAGGGAGGGCCTGAGTTCGTTGCCGAGCGCCGACCAGATCTCGGCCGGCGACCGCGACTCGGTCCGCGTCCCGGCCACGGACAGCGTCACCGACAGGCCCAGCGCGGCGAGTCCGGGCGGAAGGTCCGCGGGCGGGAGGATCTCGCGGGGCAGCAGGGTGGCCAGCGCGGCCGACAACAGGCGGTGCTCGTCCTGAGGCTGCCGCGTCCACGCGGTGACCAGGTACGACAGGCGGAACCAGCGCGGCGGCACCCGGCGCCGCACCACCTGGCCGGTGTCGTCGGTGACCGCGACCGTGCCGCGCTCCCGCCGGGACACCTCCTCGCAGATGTCGTACAGATAGGCGTTGAGGGCGGGCGCGTTGCGGCGGGCCGCCCAGTCCCGGGTCGGGGCGTCCAGCGACACCTCGACGCCCGAGCCGGCCAGGGCGCCGCTCTTGAGAAGCCCCTTGAGGACCTCGTCCACCTCGTGGATCACCGTCGTACTCCTGCTCTGCCGTCGCGCGGTCCGCCTGACGCGTCACCGCCGGGCCCCGTCGATGGTGCCGGGGGCGTGCCGCGCGGGGCCCGGCGGCGGGGCGGGCGCGCGGGCACGAGAGGGTGCCCGCGGGGCCCCAACTCAGGTGCCCGGGAGGTCAGATGTAACCTTCCCGAAGGGCGTACGCGACGGCGTGCGCCCTGTTGCGGAGGTGCAGCCGCGTGGTGATTCCGTGCAACACGTTCTTGACCGTCCGCTCGGAGTACGAGAGCTTCCCTGCGATCTCTCCCGTGTCCAGTCCCTCGGACACGAGCCGCAGGACGTCGACCTCGCGGGCCGTCAGCCCGCTCGCGGGGGCGCCGGCGTGACCGGCGGACGTGCGGTGCAGCGTGCCCACCCGGTTGATGAGCCGGCCCAGCAGGTCCCCGGGGAGGTCCCCGTCGCCCCGCGAGGCCGCGACGACCGCGCGCACCAGCCGCTGCGCGGTGGCCTCGTGGCGCCAGACGATCGCGCCGACGCCGCACTCGACGACGTCGAGCAGCTCGCTCTCCCGGATCGCGCCGACCACGAGCACGGCGCGGCTGCCGTCGCTGCGGACCAGCTTGCGCATCCGCGCCAGCAGCCCCTCGTCCAGCTGGTCGTTGACCAGGAGGGCAACGGTGCCGGGGCCGGGCCGCCCGTCCTCCACCAGGTCGATGACCGGGTGGCGGCGCAGTTCGCTGGCCGCGCCGGCCCGGGAGATCGGGTCCGGGGCCTCGACCACCACGGGGATACGGCTTCCCGGCCCGGCGGGCGCGGCCGTCTCCGGGCCTGTCAACGACGAGTTGTGCAACCGATTCCCCATACCCGACCGTGCGGCCGCCGCCGGGGCGGCCGCGTCCGACGCTGCGGTTCCACACTCCTGTGGCGGGTGGGGCGCGGGCAATCGTGGAGAACCACGAGACGCACCACGAGATCGGGGCGCGCGGACGCGCACCCCTCGGTGGCCCGGTCACGGTTCTGCGCGCATGGAACACGACCCGCCGCCCCGCGTCCATACCCGCGGCACGGATTCACACCTCAGCTCCACGTTCTGCCTCAACAGGCCGTTCCCGTACGCCCGTCGGGGCACCCGTACGCCCTTTTCCGCGTCCTTCAGACCGGGGCCGGTGTCCGTGGCGACGCCGTCCCCCGCCCACGATCCGCCCGGCCCAGGAGGAACCCGTGCCGTTAGCAGAGCCCCTGAGCGAACGGGACGACGCCCTGCGCCTGCTGGCCGCGCAGGGCGAACGCGCCCGTGCCGGCGCGGTCCGGCTCGTCCTGCTGCGCGGCGCCACCGGCACCGGACGCACCGCGCTGCTGAGCGCCGCCGCCGAGCAGGCGGCCGGGCAGGGGATGCGGGTGCTGCGGGCGCGCGGCGTCCCGGAGGACGGCGGCGCCGACTGGGCCGTCGTCCGGCAGCTCTTCGGCGCCGACGCGGACTTCCTCCAGAAGCCCCCGGCGCCCGGCGCGTCCCCCGCCGAGCACCGCAGGACGCAGGGCGCGCTGCTGTGGCGGCTGCTGGAGACGTACGCGCGACGGGGCCCGCTGTTCGTCGCGGTCGACGACGTGCACGCCGCCGACGCGTCCTCGCGCCGCTGGCTCACGGAGGCGGCCCGGTTCGTCGACGGCCTGCCGGTGCTCCTCGTGGTCACCGAGCGCAGCCAGTACGACATCGACCCGGCCGGCCACGGGCTGGCCCACGGGCTGTCCCCCGCCCTCGTCCACACCCACACCCTCGCCCCGCTGAGCGACGGCGCCGCCGCGGACCTCGTGCGGGCCGCGTTCCCGGACGCCGAGCCCGGACGGGTGGCGGACTGCGTGCGCGCGGGGGCGGGCAACCCGCTGCTGCTGCGGGCCCTGCTGCACGACCTGTCGTCGTGGACGGAGTCCTCGCCGGCCGCGCTGCCCGACACCTGCGCGGCGCTGTACCCGGGCGCCTACCCGGACGTCGTCTCGTGGTGGCTGGCCGGCGCGGGCGGGGCCACGGCGCGGGTCGCCCGCTGCCTGGCCGTGCTGGAGAGCGGGGAGGCGGACCAGGCGGCCGCCGCCCGCACCCCGGAGCCGGCCGGGGACGGCGCCGGGCCCCGGCGGGACCGGTACCCGGGGTACTGCCCCGACGAGCGCCGCGGCGCCCAGGCGCGGACCGTCGCCCGCATGGCGCAGGCCGACCCGGACCGGGTCACCGGCTGGCTCACCGCGATGACCCGCCTCGGCCTGCTGCGCCGGGACACGGACGGACTGCACCGGTACGCCCACCCGCTGCTGCGGGACGCCGTGCTCAGCGGCTGGACGAGCGGGCGCCGCAGGGAGGCGCACCGGGCCGCCGCCGAGGAGCTGATGCGCGAGGGCGCCCCGGTCGGTGCGGTGGCCCGGCACCTGCACCACGGCGCCGCGGTGGCCGAGCCGTGGGCCGTGGACGTGCTGCTCGACGCGGCGGCCGAGGAGGTCCGCGCCGGCCGGCCGCGCTGCGCCGTGGCGTTCCTGCGGCGCGCCCTGGACGAGCCGATGGAGCCCGTCCGCCGGGCCACCGTCCTGATCCAGCTCGGCTCCCTGGAGTGCGCCGCCCACCCGTCCGGCGGGCTGCCCCGGCTTGCCCAGGCCGTACGGCTGCCCGGCGGCTCGCGGGACCGGGTGCGGGCGACGGTCGCCCTGGCCACGGCGCTGGCCCGCAGCGGGGACGTCGTGGCGGCGAGGCGGATGCTGCGGGAGGAGGAGCGGCGGCTGGCGGGGCGTCCCGGTCTGGTGCGGACGCTGCGCGCGGTCACCGTGCTGCTGTCCGACGCCACCCCGCACACGGCGCGCGCCGGCCACGAGCCGGTCCCGCCCGCGCCGGACGACGACGGGCCCGACCTGCTGGACGCGGCGTACCGCTTGCTGGCCGTGCGGCACGGGGCGACGGCGGGGCTGATCTCCTCGCGGGAGGCGATGGAGCGGGTCCGGGCGCTCACCGGGAGCCCGGCCGACCCGCTCGCCGTGCCGTTCCTGTACGGCATGGCCGCGCTCGTGGCGCACTGGGCGGACGAGCTGGACGAGGCCGAGCAGCTGGTCCGGCGGGCGCTCGACCCGCTGGCGTCGTTCCTGCTGCACCCGATGCACCACATCCTCACCGACATGCGGGTGGACGTCGCGGCGGCCCGCGCCGACTACGACGCCGTCCTGGCCGAACCGCGCACCCGCGCCTCGGGGATCCTGTCGTCCGGACCCGGCCCCACCAGCGCGCACACCCAGGCCGTGATCGCGCTGGTGGAGACGGGCCGGCGGGAGGAGGCCGCCCGGCTGGTGGACGGCTTCGACCTGCTGACCGCCCCGGACTCCTGGCGCACCCACCGCTTCCTGTACGCGCGGGCGGTGCTGCGGGCGGCCTCCGGGCAGCCGGCCGAGGCGCTGGAGGACTTCCTGGAGTGCGGGCGGCGCCAGGCGTCCCGCGAGGCGCACCTGTCCGTGCAGTCGCCGTGGCGGGTGGGCGCCGCCGAGTGCCTGCTCGCGCTGGGCAGGCCGCGCGAGGCGCTGGAGCTGGCGGAGGAGGAGACACGGCTCGCCGAGGCGTGGGGCACCGCGCGGGTGCGGGGCCGGGCGCTGCGGATGCTGGGCGAGGCGACGGGCGGCCGGCGGGGCCTGCGGCTCACGGCGCGGGCGGTCGGACTGCTGCGGGGGACGCCGGGCGGGGCCGAGCTGATCGCCGCGCTGATCGCGCACGGCAGGCTGCTGCTCGCCTTTCGGGAGCGCTCCCAAGCGCGGGAGGTGCTGCACGAGGCGGTGGAACACGCGGAGCGGCTCGGCGCGGTGCGGCTGCGCGGCGTGGCGGAGGACCTCCTCCACGAGGGCGGCGCCCGTCGCCCCGGCGCTCCCCGCACGGGTCCGGCCGCCCTGACGGACAGCGAACGCCGCATAGCCGGCCTGGCGGCCGAGGGCCGTACCAACGCGGAGATCGCGGCGTCCCTCCACCTGGCCCGCCGCACGGTGGAGACCCACCTGACGGCGGCCTACCGCAAACTCGGCATCACCCGCCGCACGGAACTCTCGGCCGCCCTCCCCCCGGTCCCGTACGGGCCCGAGGCCCGCGCCGGCTGAGGAACGCCGAAGGGGCCGCCCCTCGGGGCGGCCCCTTCGACCCGCTGCGTCCTACTTCACGGGCTCCGGCTCAGGAGCCGGTTCCTGCTCCTCCTCGCCCGCCGGGTCGATCGGCGTCTTGACCGACTCCAGGAGGAGCTGGGCGACGTCGACGACCTGGGTCGACTCCTTGGCCTTGCCTTCGTTCTTCTTGCCGTTGACCGAGTCGGTCAGCATGACCAGGCAGAACGGGCAGGCGGTGGAGATGATGTCCGGGTTCAGGGACAGGGCCTCGTCGACGCGCTCGTTGTTGATGCGCTTGCCGATCCGCTCCTCCATCCACATCCGGGCGCCGCCGGCGCCGCAGCAGAAGCCGCGCTCCTTGTGGCGGTGCATCTCCTCGTTGCGCAGGCCCGGGACCTTGCCGATGATCTCGCGCGGAGGCGTGTAGATCTTGTTGTGGCGGCCCAGGTAGCACGGGTCGTGGTAGGTGATGAGCCCCTCGACCGGGGTGACCGGGATCAGCTTGCCCTCGTCCACCAGGTGCTGCAGCAGCTGCGTGTGGTGGATGACCTCGTAGTCGCCGCCGAGCTGCGGGTACTCGTTGCCGAGGGTGTTGAGGCAGTGCGGGCAGGTGGCGACGATCTTCTTCGCCGACTTCGGCTTCCGCGACTCCTCGGTCACCTTGCCGTCGTCGTCCATCTCCTCGCCGAAGGCGGCGTTGAGGGACATGACGTTCTCCATGCCGAGCTCCTGGAACAGGGGCTCGTTGCCGAGGCGGCGGGCGGAGTCACCGGTGCACTTCTCGTCGCCGCCCATGATCGCGAACTTGACGCCCGCGATGTGCAGCAGCTCCGCGAAGGCCTTGGTGGTCTTCTTGGCGCGGTCCTCCAGGGCGCCGGCGCAGCCGACCCAGTACAGGTACTCGACCTCGGACAGGTCCTCGATGTCCTTGCCGACGACCGGGACCTCGAAGTCGACCTCCTTGAGCCACTCCAGGCGCTGCTTCTTCGCCAGGCCCCAGGGGTTGCCCTTCTTCTCCAGGTTCTTGAGCATCGTGCCCGCCTCGGACGGGAACGCCGACTCGATCATCACCTGGTAGCGGCGCATGTCGACGATGTGGTCGACGTGCTCGATGTCCACCGGGCACTGCTCGACGCAGGCGCCGCAGGTGGTGCAGGACCACAGGACGTCCGGGTCGATGACGCCGTTCTCCTCGGCGGTGCCGATCAGCGGCCGCTCGGCCTCGGCGAGGGCGGCGGCGGGCACGTCCTTGAGCTGCTCCTCGGAGGCCTTCTCCTCGCCCTCCATGGTCTTGCCGCCGCCGGCCAGCAGGTACGGGGCCTTGGCGTGCGCGTGGTCGCGCAGCGACATGATCAGCAGCTTCGGGGAGAGCGGCTTGCCGGTGTTCCAGGCGGGGCACTGCGACTGGCAGCGGCCGCACTCGGTGCAGGTGGAGAAGTCGAGCAGGCCCTTCCAGGAGAACTGCTCGACCTGGGAGACGCCGAAGACGTCGTCGTCACCGGGGTCGGTGAAGTCGATCGGCTTGCCGCCGGAGGTCATCGGCTGCAGGGCGCCGAGGGCGGTCTCACCGCGGGCGTCGCGCTTGAACCAGATGTTCGGGAAGGCGAGGAAGCGGTGCCAGGCCACACCCATGTTGGTGTTGAGCGAGACGACGATCATCCAGACGAACGACGTCCCGATCTTGATCATGGCGGCCAGGTAGACCAGGTTCTGCAGCGTCCCGACGGACAGCCCGTCGAAGGCCTGCACCAGCGGGTACGACGCGAAGTACGCCGCCTCGTAGCTGTCGACGTGGTGCAGGGCGCCCTCGAGGCCGCGCAGCACGTAGATGGCGAGGCCGATGGTGAGGATCACGTACTCGACGAAGTACGCCTGGCCGGCCTTGGAGCCGGCGAAGCGGGACTTGCGGCCGGGCCGGGACGGCAGGCTGAGCAGACGGATCACGATCAGCACCGCGATGCCCAGGACCGTCATGACGCCGATGAACTCGATGTACATCTCGAACGGCAGGAAGCCGCCGATGACCGGCAGCACCCAGTCGGCCTGGAAGAGCTGGCCGAAGGCCTGGGCGAGCGTCGGCGGCAGGGTCAGGAAGCCGACGGCGACGAACCAGTGGGCGATGCCGACGACGCCCCACCTGTTCATGCGGGTGTGGCCGAGGAACTCCCGCACCAGGGTCACACTGCGCTGGTAGGGGTTGTCGGTCCGGGTGCCGGCCGGGACCGGCTGGCCCAGCTTGAAGTACCGGACGAACTGGCCGATCGCGCGTGCGAGCAGCGCGACGCCGACCACGGTCAGGACCAGCGACACGATGATCGCGGCGAGTTGCATGGGGGCTCCTCGGGCCTGCGAGGGGTTCAGGGGGCGGTTTGTCGGGGGGTTCACCGGGGTGTGCCGTCCGGCTCCCGTCCGGCTTCCCCGAGATTACTAAGCGGTAACTTATGCAGTCCGTCTGAGACTACCCCCATCTCAGGCCGCACTGTAGCCGGGCGCGGGGTGATCTGAATCGCTGAGGGTTGCCTATGCGGGCGGCGTGTGGCACGCCCCGGATGGCGTCCGGGATCCGATCGTGTTATTCGCGCCAAATCGGTCGATACGCCCCTAACTTATATCCGTGCTCTACGGGATCGCCGCCGCCGCCGCCACACTGCTGCTCTCCGCCCTCCTCACCGGGGTGCTGCGGGTCCCCGCCCTGCGTCTCGGGATCACCGACCGCAGGCGGCGCCGGCCCCTGCCGCTGTCCGGGGGAACGGCCGTCGCGCTCGCCACCGTCCTGGTCGCGACAGGCGCCGACGCCGCCGGTCTGCTGCCCCTCGGCGCCGGGGTGGGCCGGATGGCCGTGGCCGCCGGCTGTGTCGCCCTGCTCGGGCTGGCCGCCGACCTCCGGCGGCTGCGGTGGTGGGTCACGCCGGCCGGTACGGCGGTCGCCGCGGCCTTCGTCGTGCCGTACGAGGAGACCGGCGTGGCCGCGGGGGTGGCGGCCGTGGGCTGGATCGTCGTCGCGACCGCCGCCTTCCGGGCGCTGGACCACGCCGACGGGCTGGCCGGCACGGTCGGCGCGGTGGGCGCGTTCGGGGCCGCCGCGTGCGCCACGGCCGAGCTGATGGACGGCCTGGCCGCGCTGCTGGGCGTGCTGGCCGCCGCCCTCGCCGGGTTCCTGCTGCACAACTGGTTCCCCGCACGGGCGGGCCTGGGGGCGGCCGGCGCGCTGTTCACCGGCTTCGTGCTGGCCTCGTCGGCGGTGTTCGTGCGGGCCGGGCAGGGAATCGGCGCGGGAGCGGCCGTGCTGTACGCGCTGGCGGCGATCGGGTGTGCGGACGCCGCCCTGGTGGTACTCGGGCGGCGGCTCGACCGCCGGGCGGTGACCCGTGGGCGCCCCGACCACCTCGGGCACCGGCTGCGGCGGCTGGGCCTCGCGCCCCGCGCGGTGCCCGTGCTGCTGGGCGCCGGGTCCGCGGGAGGGGCGCTGGTCGCGGTGTGCGTGCACACCGGCAGGCTGTCCCCGGGGGCGGCATGGTGGGTCGCGGCGGCCGCCGCGGTGCTCGTCCTGGTGCTGGTGCGGCGTCCCGTCACCCCTGTTTTCCGTCCGCGTCAACGTGTCGCCAGTGCGTCGTCGCAGGTCAGCGAGCGGTTGCGTGTAAGGAGCGGATAAGAGTTGAGCCTGCTCGACTCAGCTCTGTTGACCCGGCGGCGGCCGTCATGCATGCTTGAGTCTGTTCCACTCAAGTCAGCTGGAGGAATCGAAATGGCACGTGCGGTCGGCATCGACCTGGGCACGACTAACTCCGTCGTCAGCGTTCTGGAGGGCGGCGAGCCCACCGTCATCACCAACGCCGAGGGCGCCAGGACCACGCCTTCCGTCGTCGCCTTCGCCAAGAACGGTGAGGTGCTGGTCGGTGAGGTGGCCAAGCGCCAGGCCGTGACCAACGTCGACAGGACCATCCGGTCGGTCAAGCGCCACATGGGCACCGACTGGAAGATCAACCTGGACGGCAAGGACTTCAACCCGCAGCAGATCAGCGCCTTCGTGCTGCAGAAGCTGAAGCGGGACGCCGAGGCCTACCTGGGCGAGAAGGTGACCGACGCGGTCATCACCGTCCCGGCGTACTTCAACGACGCCGAGCGCCAGGCGACCAAGGAGGCCGGCGAGATCGCCGGTCTGAACGTGCTGCGCATCGTCAACGAGCCGACGGCCGCCGCCCTGGCGTACGGCCTCGACAAGGACGACCAGACGATCCTCGTCTTCGACCTCGGTGGCGGTACCTTCGACGTCTCCCTCCTGGAGATCGGCGACGGTGTCGTCGAGGTGAAGGCCACCAACGGTGACAACAACCTCGGTGGTGACGACTGGGACCAGCGCGTCGTCGACTACCTGGTCAAGCAGTTCCAGGCCGGTCACGGCGTGGACCTGGCCAAGGACAAGATGGCGCTTCAGCGTCTGCGCGAGGCCGCCGAGAAGGCGAAGATCGAGCTGTCCTCGTCCACCGAGACCTCGATCAACCTCCCCTACATCACCGCCTCCGCCGAGGGCCCCCTGCACCTCGACGAGAAGCTGACCCGCGCCCAGTTCCAGCAGCTGACCGCGGACCTGCTCGAGCGCTGCAAGACCCCGTTCAACAACGTGATCAAGGACGCCGGCATCTCCGTCAGCGAGATCGACCACGTCGTCCTGGTCGGCGGTTCGACCCGTATGCCCGCCGTCGCCGAACTGGTCAAGGACCTGACCGGCGGCAAGGAGGCCAACAAGGGCGTCAACCCGGACGAGGTCGTCTCCATCGGCGCCGCGCTCCAGGCCGGTGTCCTCAAGGGCGAGGTCAAGGACGTCCTCCTGCTCGACGTCACCCCGCTGTCCCTCGGCATCGAGACCAAGGGCGGCATCATGACCAAGCTGATCGAGCGCAACACCACGATCCCGACCAAGCGCTCCGAGATCTTCACGACGGCCGAGGACAACCAGCCGTCGGTGCAGATCCAGGTCTACCAGGGCGAGCGCGAGATCGCGGCCTACAACAAGAAGCTCGGCATGTTCGAGCTGACCGGTCTGCCGCCGGCGCCGCGTGGCGTCCCGCAGATCGAGGTCTCCTTCGACATCGACGCCAACGGCATCATGCACGTCACGGCGAAGGACCTCGGCACCGGCAAGGAGCAGAAGATGACCGTCACCGGCGGTTCGTCGCTCCCGAAGGACGAGGTCGAGCGGATGCGCCAGGAGGCCGAGAAGTACGCGGAGGAGGACCACGCCCGCCGCGAGGCCGCCGAGACCCGCAACCAGGGCGAGCAGCTCGTCTACCAGACCGAGAAGTTCCTCACGGACAACGCGGACAAGGTGCCCGGCGAGATCAAGACCGAGGTCGAGGCCGCCGTCGCCGAGCTGAAGGAGAAGCTCAAGGGCGAGGACACCGCCGAGATCCGCACGGCCACCGAGAAGGTCGCCGCCGTCTCGCAGAAGCTGGGCCAGGCGATGTACGCCGACGCCCAGGGCGCGCAGGCCGCGGGCGGCGCCTCCGCCGGCGCCGGTGAGGCCAAGGCCGACGACGACGTCGTCGACGCCGAGATCGTCGACGAGGACCGGAAGGACGGTGCGGCGTGACGGAAGAGACCCCGGGCTTCGACGAGCAGCAGCCCGATGTCCCTTCCGGCGCACCGTCCGACGACGCCGAGCCGCAGGCCGCCGCTCCCTCCCCGGAGGAAGAGGCGGCCCCGGCCGGGGACACCGAGCAGAACGCGGCTCTGGTGGCCCAGCTGGACCAGGCCCGCAGCGCGCTCAGCGAGCGCACGGGGGACCTCCAGCGCCTCCAGGCCGAGTTCCAGAACTACCGCCGCCGTGTCGAGCGGGACCGGGCAGCCGTGAAGGAGACCGCCGTGGCGAATCTCCTGACCGAACTGCTCCCGGTGCTCGACGACATCGGCCGGGCCCGTGAGCACGGCGAGCTGGTGGGCGGCTTCAAGTCGGTCGCCGAGTCGCTGGAGACCACGGCGGCCAAGCTGGGCCTCCAGCAGTTCGGCAAGGAGGGCGAGCCCTTCGACCCGACGATCCACGAGGCCCTGATGCACTCCTACGCGCCGGACGTCACCGAGACGACGTGCGTGGCGATTCTGCAGCCGGGGTACCGCATCGGCGAGCGCACCATCCGCCCCGCGCGGGTGGCCGTCGCCGAGCCGCAGCCCGGCGCGCAGACGGCCAAGCCGGCCGAGGAGGGCGCCGAGGCGCAGGCCGACGGGGAGAACAAGGAGAACGGTGGCCCGGAGGAGGGCTGACGTTACAGCTGACGCAGGGAAGGAGGGACGTCGGGGATGAGCACCAAGGACTTCATCGAGAAGGACTACTACAAGGTCCTCGGCGTCCCCAAGGACGCCACCGAGGCCGAGATCAAGAAGGCGTACCGGAAGCTCGCCCGCGAGTACCACCCGGACGCCAACAAGGGGAACGCCAAGGCGGAGGAGCGGTTCAAGGAGATCTCCGAGGCGAACGACGTCCTCGGCGACCCCAAGAAGCGCAAGGAGTACGACGAGGCGCGCGCCCTCTTCGGCAACGGAGGGTTCCGTCCGGGGCCGGGCGCGGGCGGCGGCACCTTCAACTTCGACCTCGGCGACCTCTTCGGGGGTCAGGCCGGCGGCCAGGCGGGCGGCTTCGGCGGCGGGCTCGGTGACGTCTTCGGGGGCCTGTTCAACCGGGGCGGCCCGGGGACCACACGGACCCAGCCGCGCCGGGGCCAGGACATCGAGTCCGAGGTGACGCTCAGCTTCACCGAGGCGATCGAGGGCGCGACCGTCCCGCTGCGGATGTCGTCGCAGTCGCCCTGCAAGGCCTGTTCGGGCACCGGCGACAAGAACGGCACACCGCGCGTGTGCCCGACCTGCGTCGGCACCGGACAGGTGGCGCGGGGCTCCGGCGGCGGCTTCTCGCTGACCGACCCCTGCCCGGACTGCAAGGGCCGCGGCCTGATCGCGGAGGAGCCCTGCGAGGTCTGCAAGGGCAGCGGGCGGGCCAAGTCCTCGCGGACGATGCAGGTGCGCATCCCCGCGGGGGTCAGCGACGGCCAGCGGATCCGGCTGCGCGGCAAGGGGGCGCCCGGCGAGCGGGGCGGCCCCGCGGGCGACCTGTATGTCGTCGTGCACGTCGGCGCCCACCCGGTGTTCGGCCGCAAGGACGACAACCTGACGGTCACGGTGCCGGTGACGTACCCCGAGGCGGCCCTCGGGGGCGAGATCCGGGTCCCGACGCTGGGCGGTCCGCCGGTCACGCTGAAGCTGCCGCCGGGCACGCCCAACGGGCGCACCCTGCGCGCCCGCGGCAAGGGAGCGGTCCGCAAGGACGGCACCCGCGGTGATCTGCTGGTCACCGTCGAGGTGAGTGTTCCCAAGGACCTGTCGGGGAAGGCTCGTGACGCCCTTGAGGCGTATCGCGAGGCAACCGCGGACCAGGATCCGCGGGCGGAGCTGTTCCAGGCCGCGAAGGGAGCTTGATGCGATGGACGGCCGTCGACGCAACCCGTACGAACTGACCCAGGACACCCCGGTCTACGTCATCTCGGTGGCGGCCCAGCTCTCCGGGCTGCACCCGCAGACGCTGCGTCAGTACGACCGTCTGGGACTCGTGTCGCCGGACCGTACGGCCGGCCGGGGCCGTCGCTACTCGGCCCGTGACATCGAACTGCTCCGTCAGGTGCAGCAGTTGTCGCAGGACGAGGGCATCAACCTGGCCGGAATCAAGCGCATCATCGAACTGGAGAACCAGGTCGCCGCCCTCCAGGCCCGTGTGGCCGAACTGGAGGACGCGCTCGACGGCGCGGCGGCGGCCATGCGTCAGCGCGAGGCCGCCGTGCACGCCTCGTACCGCCGTGACCTGGTGCCCTACCAGGAGGTGCAGCAGACCAGCGCGCTGGTGGTCTGGCGCCCCAAGCGCCAGCAGCAGTCCGACTGACGCGCGCGCGAGGCCGACTTCGCCGAGAAGGGGCCCGTGGGTTCGCCGAACCCTCGGGCCCCTTCTCTTATGCACGACCACACCTGTGGCTATGGTATGCCTGCGTGTCCAGGTGATCCTCGCGGTCCGTCCGCAGGACTTTCACGAGTTCAGCGCCCCGTGTCGTGTCCATCTCGTTAAGTGGCTGCCTCTTGACGCGATGGACGCCGAAGCGTTGGCTTTTCAGTCACATGGGCCGCAAAGCTGTGCCCACGTCCAAAACGCACCTGAAGTGAGCCCTCGCATGCGTCGTATCGCCATATCCGTGGCCGCCGTCTCCATGTCCGTCACGCTCGCAGGCTGCGGCATGCTCGACGCGACGGGCAGCAGCGACGACGCCAGCCCCGCCAAGGGCGACGACATCACGGTGGGCCTGCTCCTCCCGGAGAAGGCCAACACGCGCTACGAGCAGTTCGACTACCCCATCTTCAAGAAGAAGGTGGAGGCGCTCACGGACAACAAGGGCAAGGTCCAGTACGCCAACGCCGAGGCGGACGCCGACAAGCAGGCCTCCCAGATGCAGCGCATGATCGACAAGCAGGTCGACGTCATCGTGCTGGACGCGGTGGACTCGCACGGCATCGCGGAGAGCGTCACCAAGGCCAAGGAGGCCGGCATCCCGGTCATCGCCTACGACCGGCTCGCCGAGGGCCCGATCGACGCCTACATCTCCTTCGACAACGCCCTGGTCGGCGAGGTGCAGGGACGCTCCCTGCTGGAGGCGCTCGGCGGCGACCTGTCCATCACCGACAAGGTCGTGATGATGAACGGCTCGTCCACCGACCCCAACGCCAAGCAGTTCAAGGCCGGCGCGCTGTCCGAGCTCAAGGGCAAGGTCACCATCGCCAAGTCCTTCGACACCAAGGACTGGGACCCCAAGAACGCCGAGAAGAACATGGCCGAGGCGATCGGCGAGATCGGTGTGGAGAACATCGAGGGCGTCTACTCCGCCAACGACGGCATGGCGGGCGGCATCGTCAAGGCGCTGCGCGCCGCCGGCGTCACCAAGCTGCCGCCCATCACCGGCCAGGACGCGGAACTCGCCGCCGTGCAGCGCATCGTGACCGGTGAGCAGTACATGAGCGTCTACAAGTCCTACCCCGAAGAGGCCGAGAACGCCGCGGAGATGGCCGTGGCGAAGGTCCAGGGCCGGGACATCCAGTTCGACGCGCTCACCCGCGACCGCGTCGACAGCCCCACCGACCAGGACATCCCGGCGCAGCTGGTGCCGGTGGTCGCGCTGACCCAGGACAACCTCGAGGACACCGTCCTCGCCGACGGCTTCTACGAGGTGTCCGACATCTGCACCGGCGAGTTCAAGGACGCGTGCGCGGAGATCGGGCTCAAGTAACCCCCGTACGAATCCGGCCACCGGCCGGTCCCCGGCCCGGCACGGCGGCCTGTCCCGTGTTGCACAGCAGGTTCCGGCCGCGCATAGTTGCGCTGCGGAAAGACGCTGAACCGGGGGTGGGATGGGCGATGGCCGGGCACGGGGCCGACGAGCATCCGCACGGTGCTGACCGACTGTGCGAGGCCGGGGACCGCGTGTACTCCCGGGCCGTACGGCGCGGACGGCTGCCGCGCCGGGAGGCCGAGCGGGTGCCCTGCCTGCTGGAGCTGGCCCTGCTGCACCCCGACCCGGACGACATGGACTGGCTGGTCCCCACCTCCCCGCAGGAGGTCATGACCCGGCTGCTGCGCGGCATGTACGACGAGGTGAGGGCGAGTCAGCGCCGGGTCGGCTCGGCGGTCGCCGCCTTCGAGTGGTACGCCGGTCTCGGCCGCCAGGTGCCGGCCGCGGGCGGATCGTCGGAGGGCCCCGCGATCCGTGTGCTGGACGGGCTGGCCCGTATCCAGGCCGCGATGGACGAGGCGACGCAGGCGTGCACCACCGAGGTGCTCACCGTCCAGCCCGGCGGCATCCGGCGTGAGGCGGAGCTGTCGGAGGGCCTGCACCGGGCGATGGCGCTGCGCGGGCGGGGCGTGCGGATGCGGGACCTGTACACCCATGTCGCCCGGCACGGGCACGGGCTGCTCAGCTATCTGGAGCTGATGGGCGACGCGGTGGAGGCGCGCACGCTGGACGAGGTCATCGAGCGGCTCATCCTCTTCGACCGCACGGTCGCCTTCATCCCCGCCAACGCCGAGCGCACGATGGCGCTGGAGCTGCGCCATCCGGCGCTGGTGGAGTATCTGGGCACCGTCTTCGAGCGGCTGTGGCGGCTCGCCATCCCGCTGACCGCGCCGCTCCCCGACACGGGCATCGAGGGCATCTCGCACCGCGAGCAGTCCATCGCCGCGCTCCTCGCGGAGGGCCACCAGGACGCGGTCATCGCCGAACGCCTCGGCATCAGCGTCCGCACCTGCCGGGCGCACATCGCCCGCCTCTCGGAGACGCTGGGGGCCGCGAGCCGCACGCAGTTGGGGGTGCGGATCGCACAGGCGGGTCTGGACAAGCCCCGGGGCCCCGCGGTCACTCTGTCCGGTCGAGAATCCCGGACTGCCCGATGAGGTAGCCGAGCTGGGCCCGGCTCTGGCTGCCCAGGGTGGCGGCGAGCTTGGCGATGTGGACGCGCGCGGTGCGGATGTTCATGCCCAGCCGGTCGGCGATGACGGCGTCGGTGTGCCCCTCGACCAGCAGCCGCGCGATGGCCCGCTGCCGGGCCGTGACACCGCCCAGGGAGGGCGGCTGGACGGTCTGGGGGTGCATGGGGGTGGCGAGGCGCCAGAAGCGGTCGAACATGTTCACCAGGTAGTCGACGACCGCCGGGTGCCGGATCTCCAGCGCGATGTCGGAGTGCCCCTCGTCGTCACCGGGGATGAAGGCGACCGTCCGGTCCACGATGATCATGCGGCCGGTGACCTCGTCCATGGTGCGGGCCTGGGCGTCGCCCCTCAGCCGCTCGTACCGGGCGACGACCAGGGGGATGTGCCGCTGCGTGTGCGGGTAGATCACCCGGATCCTGCCGCCGCGGTCGAGGAACTGCTGGTCGCGGACCATGGCCGCGGCCTGGGCCGTCCTCGCGTACTCGGACGTCTGGTAGTGGTTCGGCGGCTGGACGCAGAGGACTTCCCGGGTGCCTTCCGCCAGCGCCTGCGCGATGGCGCCGTTGATCCGGTCCAGGCCGCTGAGCAGCGAGAGCATGGGCGTGCTCGCCTCGCCGTGCGGCCCGTCACCGGTGCGCATGAGCGCGTGGAAGGTCTCGGCCAGCCATTCCTCGCGGCGCCGTTCCGCCGCGATGCGCTCCCCGGAGCGGCGCAGCAGCCGTTGCAGGGCGACCGCCGGGGGCAGCGGCTCCAGGGTGTCCCGGTCGTCCACGGCGGGCCGCAGCAGGCCCAGGTCGACCGCGCAGGGGGCCGCCTGGGCCTCGCCCGCGTCCAGCCGGCCCTCACGCAGGGCCCGCTCGTACAGCCCGGTCCCCTCCGGGCACAGCTCGTCCGCTCCGTGCTCCGCGTGCGGCGCGCCGGTCACCGGGGGCCGCCGTCCTCGTCGAGGATCCCGGACTGGGCGATGAGGTAGCCCAGCTGGGCCCGGCTGCCGCTGCCCAGGGTGGCGGCCAGCTTGGCTATGTGGGCCCGGCAGGTGCGGACGTTCATGCCGAGCCGGCGGGCGATGGCCTCGTCCACGTGGCCCTCCACGAGGAGCTTGGCGATGGAGTGCTGCACCTCCGTGAGACCGTCCGGCGCCGGCTCGTAGGGGGCGCCCGCGTCGAGCGAGACCGCTCGGGTCCACATGAACTCGAAGACCTTGATGAGGTAGCGCACCAGGCCCGGGTGGCGCAGCTCCAGGGCCACCTGCCGGTCCTCGCGGATGGGGATGAAGGCGACGGTCTCGTCGCAGATGATCAGCCGCTCCACCAGTTCGTCGATGGTGCGGTACTCCACCTTCGCGGTGTCGAACCGCGCCACGTAGGCGAGCGTCTCGGGGCTGTGCCGGGCGGTGTGCTGGTAAAGGGTCCGGATGCGCACCCCCCGCTCGGTCATCTGCCGGTCGCGCTCCAGCGCCTGGGCCAGGGTGTGCTCCAGGCGGCGGCCGCCGGGCTGCACGGTCAGCATCTCGGAGCGGCACTGGGAGGTGGCCAGGTCGAGAGCGGCGTTGATCCGGTCGAACCCCTCCAGCACGGTCATCGACTCGGTGCTCATGGTCGCCTGGGCGCTGAGGGCCATGAACGGCTCGAACGCGTCGGCGAGTTCGATCGACATCCGCCGGCGTTCCGTGATTTCCCGCTCCAGGGGATTGAGCCGCTGGGCGAGTGCCACGGCCGGCGACACCGGCCGCAGCCAGTTCGGGTCGTCCGGATCGGGGTGCAGCAGGGCCAGTTCCATGAGGCAGGGAGCGGGTTCCACGTCCGCGCGCGGGATGCGGCCCGCGCGGAGGGCGTCGCCGTACAACCTGCTCCCGGCCTCGCACAATTCGGTCACCGCATGGGGATGTGCGCCGTTGGTCCGATTTGTAGTCAAATCTCCACCCCCCAGGGTCCTGAACATGCAGGAACATGATGCACCGATTGTGTGGCCATGACGTGCCCGAATGAGCCATCGTCTTATGTGACGGGGGAAGGGTGACTTTCGAGTGAGGACGAAGCCGACCATGCACAAGAGAACGCTTCGCTCGGTACTTGTCGCCGCCTTCTCCGCCGTCATGGCCTTCGGAGTGCTGAGTGGCCTGGCCGGCGCGGAGGGTGACGTCCGGGCTGACAGCAGCTGGGGAGCGATCGCGACGGGGACGGCCCTGCCCCCGGACAGCAGCTGGGGTCCTGTGGCTCCCCGCACCACTGACGACAGCAGTTGGGGCTGAGAGATGACCACGCCACCCGACGATCGTTCCTTCCGGCGCGAGATGGCGACCGCCTACCGGTCCGGATGGCACTTCATCGACCTGGTCACCGCCATCCCCCACAGCGGTGACTCGTTGATGGTGACCGTCTTCGGTGAGCCCGTGGTCGTCACCCGCGAGGAGGACGACGACGTGCGGGCGTACCGGTGCCTGCGCCGGCCCAGGGGAGCGCCGAAGCCCGTCCGGTGTGCCATCCGGTACGGCATGATCTTTGTGAACCTGGACCAGCGGGACCACCGGCAGGTGGAGCCCGACTCCCAGCCCCCCCGGACCATCTCGGCCACCCCCCGCAGTGCCTGACGCGATTCCCCCGTCGTAAAAGATCGCGCAGGTGCTTCCCCCCGCAGCGGCGTCACCGTGACCTGAACACGGTGACGCCGCTGCAGCTTTGGGGGACATTTCCGGGTATCGGCGGGATCGGGTGATGGCCGGAAGCCGTCGCTGCGCGGTGCGCGTCAAGGCGCCCTCAGGCGCCCTCAGGCACACGTGTCAGCCGCGCCCCATCGCCCGCGTGAGCGCGATCTCGATGACCACCCGGTCCGGGTTGGGCCCCGGCGTCCGCCCGTACCGCTCCGCGTACCGCCGCACCGCGTCCTGGACGCGCTCCGGCTCCGTGCGCACCCGCGCGCGTCCCTCCAGCGTCGCCCACCGTCTGCCGTCCACCTGGCAGACCGCGACGGGCGCGCCCTCGTCCCCCGCCGCCCGGATGTGGCGGACCTTCGCGCTGGTCCGGTTGGTGATCACCCGGGCGAGCAGCTGTTCCGGGTCGTAGGTGACCCCGACGGGTACCAGATGCGGCGTGCCGTCCGGACGGAGCGTGGTCAGCGTGCACAGGTGCCGCTCGCGCCAGAAGCTGAGATACGAAGCGTCCGGATCGCCCGGATCCACCGAATACGTGAGGGTCATGCCCCGGAACTTAGCCCTGGGACACTCGCGGGAAGCACCTTGAGTGGAATAGACTCAAGTTTGTGGACGTTGGCAGAGTCAGCCACGAACACGCCGAGGGTCACGAAGGGCACCAAGGAGGAGAACGGACACGTGGACGCCGAGCTGACCAACCGGAGCCGGGACGCACTGGCCGCCGCCGGCAACCGGGCCGTGACCGAGGGGCACCCCGACCTCACCCCCGCGCACCTGCTGCTTGCCCTGCTCGCCGGGCAGGAGAACGAGAACATCACGGACCTGCTCGCCGCGGTCGACGCCGACCAGGCCGCCGTACGCGCCGGGGCCGAGCGCGTCCTCGCCGGGCTGCCCAGCGTCACCGGATCCACGGTGGCGCCGCCCCAGCCGAGCCGTGAGCTGCTCGCCGTCGTCGCGGACGCCCAGTCCCGCGCCCAGGACCTCGGCGACGAGTACCTGTCCACCGAACACCTGCTGATCGGCATCGCCGCCAAGGGCGGGGCCACCGGGGAGGTACTGTCCCGGCAGGGCGCCACCGCGGACAAGCTGCAGGAGGCCTTCCAGAAGGCGAGGGGAGCGCGCCGGGTGACCACTCCCGACCCGGAGGGCCAGTACAAGGCCCTCGAGAAGTTCGGCACCGACCTGACCGCCGCCGCCCGCGAGGGCAGGCTGGACCCCGTCATCGGACGGGACCAGGAGATCCGGCGGGTGGTGCAGGTGCTGAGCCGCCGTACCAAGAACAACCCCGTGCTGATCGGTGAGCCGGGCGTCGGCAAGACCGCCGTCGTCGAGGGCCTCGCCCAGCGGATCGTCAAGGGCGACGTGCCCGAGTCGCTGAAGAACAAGCGGCTGGTCGCGCTCGACCTGGGCGCGATGGTCGCGGGCGCCAAGTACCGCGGCGAGTTCGAGGAGCGGCTGAAGACCGTGCTCGCGGAGATCAAGGATTCCGACGGGCAGATCATCACGTTCATCGACGAGCTGCACACCGTCGTGGGCGCGGGCGCCGGCGGCGACTCCGCCATGGACGCCGGCAACATGCTGAAGCCGATGCTCGCCCGCGGCGAGCTGCGCATGGTCGGCGCGACCACGCTGGACGAGTACCGCGAGCGGATCGAGAAGGACCCGGCGCTGGAGCGGCGCTTCCAGCAGGTGCTGGTCGCCGAGCCGTCCGTCGAGGACTCCATCGCGATCCTGCGCGGCCTCAAGGGCCGTTACGAGGCGCACCACAAGGTGCAGATCGCCGACAGCGCCCTGGTCGCCGCGGCCACCCTCTCCGACCGGTACATCACCTCCCGCTTCCTGCCGGACAAGGCCATCGACCTGGTCGACGAGGCCGCCTCCCGGCTGCGCATGGAGATCGACTCCTCGCCCGTCGAGATCGACGAGCTCCAGCGCGCCGTGGACCGGCTGCGGATGGAGGAGCTGGCGCTGAGCAAGGAGACGGACCAGGCGTCCAAGGAGCGTCTGGAGAAGCTGCGCCGCGACCTCGCCGACAAGGAGGAGGAGCTGCGCGGCCTCACCGCCCGCTGGGAGAAGGAGAAGCAGTCCCTCAACCGCGTCGGTGAGCTGAAGGAGAAGCTGGACGAGCTGCGCGGCCAGGCCGAACGCGCCCAGCGCGACGGCGACTTCGACACCGCGTCCAAGCTGCTCTACGGCGAGATCCCGGCCGTCGAACGCGACCTGGAGGCCGCCTCCGAGGCCGAGGAAGAGGTCGCCAAGGACACCATGGTCAAGGAGGAGGTCGGCGCCGACGACATCGCCGACGTCGTCGCCTCCTGGACCGGTATCCCGGCCGGCCGTCTGATGGAGGGCGAGACGCAGAAGCTGCTGCGCATGGAGGACGAGATCGGCAAGCGGCTGATCGGGCAGACCGAGGCCGTGCGCGCCGTCTCCGACGCCGTGCGGCGCTCGCGGGCCGGGGTGTCCGACCCGGACCGGCCCACCGGCTCCTTCCTGTTCCTCGGCCCGACCGGTGTCGGCAAGACCGAGCTGGCCAAGGCGCTCGCGGACTTCCTCTTCGACGACGAGCGGGCGATGGTCCGCATCGACATGTCGGAGTACAGCGAGAAGCACAGCGTCGCCCGGCTGGTCGGCGCGCCCCCCGGCTACGTCGGCTACGAGGAGGGCGGCCAGCTCACCGAGGCGGTGCGGCGCCGGCCGTACAGCGTGGTGCTGCTCGACGAGGTGGAGAAGGCGCACCCGGAGGTCTTCGACATCCTGCTCCAGGTGCTCGACGACGGCCGTCTCACCGACGGCCAGGGCCGCACGGTGGACTTCCGCAACACCATCCTGGTGCTGACGTCCAACCTGGGCAGCCAGTACCTGGTCGACCCGCTCAGCTCCGAGGAGGAGAAGCGGGAGCAGGTGCTGGAGGTGGTCCGGGCGTCGTTCAAGCCGGAGTTCCTCAACCGCCTGGACGACCTGGTCGTCTTCTCCGCGCTCACCAAGGCCGAGCTGGAGCGGATCGCAGCGCTCCAGATCAAGGCGCTCGGCCGGCGGCTCGCCGAGCGGCGGCTCGCCCTGGACATCACGCCCGAGGCGCTTCAGTGGCTGGCCGAGGAGGGCCTGGACCCGGCGTACGGCGCGCGGCCGCTGCGCCGCCTGGTGCAGACCTCGATCGGCGACCGGCTCGCCAAGGAGATCCTGTCCGGCGAGATCAAGGACGGCGACACGGTCCGGGTGGACCGGGTCGGCGACGGGCTGATCGTCGGCCCCGCCACGGGCAAGACACTCTGAGTTCCGGTTCCGGTTCCCGGGCCCGGCGTGACGTGCGGATCTTCCGCGCGCACGTTGGGCCCGGAGCCTTTACGGGTACCCAGGACCTGACCGGATCGAGTCAGCCCTCGGCTGACAGGCCCGTCGGGGCTTGCCACCCCCCTCCCCGCATGGGGGAGGATGGCGGGATCCGTACGAAGGGAAATTCACGGTGACCATCGACCCGTCCTCGATTCCGAATTTCGGGGGCCAGCAGCCCGAGCCGCAGCCCCAAGGACCGGCGGGCCCCGTCGTCCCGGATCAGGACCTCGTGAAGCAGCTCCTCGACCAGATGGAGCTCAAGTACGTCGTCGACGACGAGGGTGACCTCGCGGCGCCGTGGGAGCAGTTCCGCACGTACTTCATGTTCCGTGGGGAAGGCGACCAGCAGATCTTCTCCGTCCGGACGTTCTACGACCGGCCGCACCAGATCGACGAGAAGCCCCAGCTGCTCGAGTCCGTCGACGACTGGAACCGGCGCACGCTGTGGCCCAAGGTGTACACGCACACCCATGACGACGGCACGGTCCGTCTCATCGGTGAGGCGCAGATGCTGATCGGCATGGGCGTCAGCCTCGAGCACTTCGTCTCCTCGACGGTCAGCTGGGTGCGGGCCGCCATCGAGTTCGACAAGTGGCTCGTCGAGCAGCTCGGCCTGGAGCAGGAGATCAACGACGCGGACAAGCCCGACGACGACGCGTAGGCGTCCTCGCGCGCGAGCGGCGGCGCCGGCCGGGCGCACGCCGTAAGGGAGCCCAGCCCGGCCCGGAGGCCGGCCCGTGCGGCCGGTCGCGGGGCCGGGCTCTCTCATGTCCGCCTCCGCCCCGCCGGGCCCGCCTATTCTTGGGGACATGACAGCCGAGCCGGCCCCCCGTGACGACGACCGAGGCGGCCTGCGCGCCTCCCACGACGACCGCGAGGCGGTGGTGGAGCAGCTGCGCGACGCGGCCGCCGAGGGGCGCATCGACCTCGACGAGCTGGACGAGCGGCTGGAGCGGGCGCTGACCGCGAAGACCTACGCCGAGCTGGACGCCCTCACCGCGGACCTGCCGAGGCCGCCGGCGCCCGCCGACCTGCCGTCGCTGGAGGTCAAGGGCGGCCTCCAGGGAGCGTCCCGCGGCCCCGGCCGCTGGGACGTCCCCGCGCATGTGATCGCCCGCGGCGGGCTGGGCGGCGTGAAGCTCGACTTCAGCCGCGCCGAGTGCCGGCTGCCCGAGGTCACCGTGGAGGCGTACGGCGAGGCGGCCGGCGTCACGCTCGTCGTCCCCGACGGCTGGGCGGCCGACACCGGCGCCCTGGACCCCGGCATCGGCGGCCTGAAGGACACCACCACCCCCGACCGCCTCCCGGGCACCCCCCTGATCCGCGTCACCGGCTCGGGCGGCATGGCGGGCGTGGTCGTCCGCCACCCGAACCGCTGGGAGCGGCGGAGGCTGGCGAACGACCGGGCACGCGGCTAGCCGCGGCTCGGCGGGCCCCCGATCCTGCGGGCGAGGCGTCCGATGAGCACGGCGTTGACCAGCCCGGCCAGGGCCACGCCGACGGAGAAGACCAGCGTGCCCAGCCAGGGGAGCGAGTACTCGGCGGGCGCCGACACCGCCACGGCGAGGAAGCTGAGCGGTGCCGCCGCGATGAGGGGCCAGATGCCCGCGAACCCGGGGTCCGGCGACAGCAGCACGGCGTACAGGAAGGTGCCCAGGGCCGCCGCGACCACGGCGACGTAGGCCCGTGCGGGCCAGTTGTCGACGGCGGCCGCGAGCAGCGTCCGCCGCGGGCGCGCCGCGGGCGCCCGGTCCGGCCTGCGGGCGAGCGCGCCGAACGCGGCGGCGTTCACCAGGGCACACAGCAGCAGCCACCCGCCGTACAGCACGGCCGCCGCCACCTCGGCCGCCCCGCCCCCCGCCGTACCGGCCCCGAAGGGCAGGACCACGGGCAGGAAGGAGAGCGGCGCGGTGAGCAGCGCCGGCGCCATGGCGTACGGACTGTCCGGGGCGAGGAAGAGCACCACGACGCCGAGGGCGACGAGGCCGAGGTAGGCACGGGCGGGCAGGCTGTCCGTGGCGAGGGCGAGGAGCCGCCGCGGGCGGAAGCGGGCAGAGGTCGGCATGGGAGGCCCTTCGAGCCGGTACGGATCGGTGATCACCAGAGTGACCGGCAGGGCCGTGCCCCGGCATGAGTACCGGTACTCACCGCCGGCGCGACGGCACTCACCCGCACCTCCGGCCGGTCGTGTGCGCCGGGCTCTCTCACACCCCCTCCCGCAGTGTCCCGGGGCCGCCCAGGGCGCACTCCGCCCATACCGTCTTGCCCACGGGCTCCCGGGGTTCCCAGCCCCAGCGCTCGGCCAGGACGTCCACCAGCAGCAGACCCCGGCCGGACTCTCCCTCGGGCGGCACCACGGGGGTGGCCAGGGGAGGCCGCTTGTCCGCGGCGGCGTCCGCGACCTCGGCGCGGACCAGGCCCGCCGTCTCGTCGAGCACGAGCCGCAGACCGAAGTCCCGGCCGGGGACACGGCCGTGGCACACGGCGTTCGCCGCCAGCTCCCCGACGACGAGGGCGAGCGTGCACGACACGTCCGACGCCGGTGGGTGCCCCCACCCTTCCAGGCTCCGGACGGCGAACCGCCGGGCGAGCCGCGCGCCGTGGGGCGAGGAGGGGAACTGTGCGGTGGCCGTCGGCAGTTCCCGGTCCTGGGCGATCGTTCCTGTGAGCACGGCGTGTTCCGTCCTTCTCCGTAAGCGTTCTGTCACGTTCCGTGGTCAGGATTCGTCATTCCGGCCTACGCTCGACAGGGGGAGCAGGCTTACCTTTCAGGCCATAAGGAACGGAAGTGACGCTTTGGCCAACGGAATTGACCCCAGTGCGTCGATGGCCGCGCTGTTCGGCGCGCGGGTGCGGAGACTGCGGACGGCGGCCGGGCTCACCCAGGCCGAACTCGGCGCGCTGGTCCACGTGGTGAGCACCCGGATCACGCAGATCGAGCGGGCGTCGGGGGCGAAGCCGACGCTGGAACTGGCCCGGGCGCTGGATGCGGCGCTCGGTGCGGACGATCTCCTCGTGGAGCTGTGGCCGTACGTGTACCGGGAGGCCTTTCCGGACTGGTCGCGGACGTTCATGGAGTACTCGGAGCGGGCGGTGGCCATTCGTCAGTACGCGGCCCATGTGGTGCCGGGTCTGTTGCAGACGGAGGACTACGCGCGGGCTGTGCTCAAAGTCGGCCGAACGCTCAGCAGCGAGGACCAGTTGAGGGAGCGGGTCGCCCTCCGTATGGGACGACAGGAACGCCTCAGCACACCGGACCGGCCGGAGCTGTGGGTCGTGCTCGACGAGGCGGTGCTCCGGCGCCCGGTCGGCGGGCTGCCGGTCATGCGCGACCAGTTGACGCGGTTGCTCGCTGCGGGGACCGAACCTCACATCACCGTGCAGGTGCTGCCGTTCGACCAGGGGGAGCACGAAGTCATGGGCGGCTCGTTGACGGTCCTCACCATGCCGGACGGCAGTGAGGTCGCCTACACGGAAGGCGCGCACCACGGCCAACTCGTCGAAGAACCGGACGAGGTCGCGAGTCTCGCGCTGACCTACGATCGGCTGCGGGCGGCAGCTCTGCCCCCGCTCATGTCGCTCGACATGATCCGATCCGTGAGGGAGGACAACCACCGTGGAGCGAACGTCCCGTCCCGATCTGAGCGTCGCCGTGTGGCGCAAGAGCAGCTACAGCAATCAGGAAGGGGGCGACTGCGTGGAGGTGGCCGACGGCCTCCCCGGCCTCGTCCCCGTCCGTGACAGCAAGGCCCCGCAAGGGGACACCCTCTGCTTCCCGGCCGCCTCCTGGACCGCCTTCATAGGCGACCTGAAGTCCCGCCGTCCCTGAGCGGAGCGGCCCACCGGTTCCTCTCGTCCGCGAGGGTCCGGCGGGCCGCTGCTGCACTCGTGCGAGGGAAGGGCTAGCGAGTGCCCGCGCTCTTGAGACGCGCCGCGGCCTCCTCCAGTACCTGACGCCGCTTGCAGAAGGCGAAGCGGACGAACGGCGCTCCCATCTCCTGGTGGTCGTAGAAGACGGCCGTGGGGATGGCGACGACGCCCGCGCGTTCCGGGAGGGCGCGGCAGAAGGCGATGCCGTCCGTCTCGCCCAGGGGGCGGATGTCGGCGGTGATGAAGTAGGTGCCGGACGGGCGGTAGACGGTCAGCCCGGCCTTCTCCAGGCCTGCCGCGAGGACGTCCCGCTTGGCGAGCATGTCCGCGCGGAAGCCGGTGAAGTACGACTCCGGCAGGGCGAGGGCCTCCGCGACCGCGTACTGGAACGGGCCCGCGGAGACGTAGGTGAGGTACTGCTTGGCGGAGCGGACCGCCGTGACGAGCTCGGGGGAGGCGGTGATCCAGCCGACCTTCCAGCCCGTGAACGAGAAGGTCTTCCCCGCGCTGGAGATCGTGACCGTGCGGTCCCGCATGCCGGGGAAGGACGCCAGCGGGATGTGCTCGGCGCCGTCGAACACCAGGTGCTCGTAGACCTCGTCGGTCACGACGAGCAGGTCCCGCTCGACGGCCAGCTCGGCGATCGACGCCAGCTCCTCGCGGGTGAGGACCGTGCCGGTCGGATTGTGCGGGGTGTTGATCAGCAGCAGTCGGGTGCGGTCGGTGACGGCGTCGCGCAGCTCGTCCAGGTCCAGCCGGAAGCGGCCCTCACCCGGCCGCAGCGTGACGGGGACACGGGTGCCGCCCGCCATGGCGATGCAGGCCGCGTAGGAGTCGTAGTACGGCTCCAGCGCGATCACCTCGTCGCCGGGCTCGACGAGCGCCAGCAGCGAGGCGGCGATCGCCTCGGTGGCGCCGGCGGTGACCAGCACCTCGGTGTCGGGGTCGACGGACAGGCCGTACCGGCGCTGCTGGTGGGCGGCGATCGCGGTGCGCAGCTCGGGAATGCCGGGCCCCGGCGGGTACTGGTTGCCGCGCCCGTCGCGCAGCGCCCGCACGGCGGCCTCCCGGACCTCCTCCGGGCCGTCCGTGTCGGGGAACCCCTGCCCGAGGTTGATGGCCCCGGTGCGCAGGGCCAGCGCCGACATCTCGGCGAAGACCGTCGTCCCGAACTCCGCGAGCCGACGGTTGAGAAGAGGACGATCACTGGAGGTCATACGGGCCATCCTCCGCCGGATCGGGGACGTCCTCAACTCATCTTCAGCGGCGCGCCGGGGCGAAACCTCTGGAGTTGCTCAACTCTGCTTTGGCGCGGAATCGGGGAGGGCATGTCCCGGTCACACCGTGAGCCGGGCACCCACGGGGGGATGCCGCGGGGGATCACGGGGGGAACGGGAAGGAGGGTGGCGCCATGATTGTCGGCATCATCCTGGTTGTCGGGTTCGTCCTGCTCGTGACGTTCGCCGTGCGGGCGTCCCGGGGCTCGGGAGCGGGCTCGGGGAGCGGTAGCAGCCAGTCCGGCAGCAGCTCCGGAGGCTGGTGGGCCGGAGACAGCGGGGGCGGCGCGGGGTGTGGAACGTCCTCCGGTGGAGGCTCGTCCTGCGGAGGCGGGTCGTCCTGCGGAGGGGGCGGATGCGGCGGTGGAGGCGGCTGACACGGGGCAGCGCGGCTCCACTTCGGGAGAACGCATCCGCGGCAGCGGGGTCCGCACCTGGGGCGGGCCCCGCTGTGGTGTGTCCGGGGTGGTGAACGTCCCATCAAAGCCGCTGTGTTGTGCGCCGTAATGAGCCGAAACCGGGAGCGTACGCCGTAGTTGAACAGGTGAGCTGGGGAGCCCCCCAGGGATGGAAAGCCCACGAAGTTGGGTAAAAACGCTGTGGTGGCGGCACAGTTCATGATTCCCTATAAATCAACCAGCGCAGCCATCGGATCTCCCCGCGGACCTCTTCCGGCCGGGCGACCGGGCTGACGGGCCGAGTCCCCGGTCCCCGGGGTGTGCGGACCCGTATCTCTCTCCTGTGTGCTTGCGGAGCCGATCCATGCTCACGACCCTGAACACCGCCTATTCAGATACGCGCGCGTCCGATCTCGCCTGGGCCCTGGGCCGCGAGCCGCTTCCGGCGCTGGCCTCCCTCGACTTGGAACTCCAGGGCGTGAGGCTGCAGTTGAGACTGCTCGGCGCCTCCCACCAGGTGCTGCTGGAGGAGGACCGGGGCCTCTGCTCGGAGACGGTGGCGTGCATCCCGGGCAGCAGCACGCCCCTCCCGCTGGGCGTGGCCAAGCGGGTGGACGACTGGGAGTACGAGTTCGCCGCCCGGGTGGAAGTCCTCCCTCCGGTCGCCTTCGCCGGCCGGGCGCAGGAGCTGCTCGCCCTGGTCTCCGACCACCCGCAGGGGCTCGCCGGCGTCTTCCCCGGCAGCCCGCACGCCTTCACGGCGATGCTCGCCCGCTGTCACGAGGGCCAGTTCCACTGGCGCACCTGGCACGCCTACCCGCAGGACGGCCAGCTCGTGGCCACCCGCACCCGGGTCGGAGCGCGTGTCGCCGCGCACGCCGGTGCCGTGCGGGCGTAAACAAACTTCACGCGTGTGGGTGACGTTGTGCGATGAGTGCGTGACGTAACGTCCCTCGGGTGATCGATCCGCAGGCCCCCGCTCCTCCCTCCGGCTCCCCTCAGGACCGGGGCGGGCCGGACGGTCCCCGGCGGAAGGGCGCGGACGGTGCGGGCGACGCCGGGAGCGCGATCCCGCTGCCCGTGCGCCAGGGCACGGGACGGTGGCTGGTCCTCGCGGGAGTGTTCGTCTGCGCGGCGTGCGGACTGGTGTACGAACTGGAACTCGTCGCGCTCGCCGCGTACTTGATGGGCGACTCGGTCGCCCAGACCTCCGTCGTGCTGTCCGTCATGGTCTTCGCGATGGGCATCGGCTCGCTCGCCGCCAAACGCCTGCGGCGGCACGCGGCGGCCGGGTTCGGCGCGGTCGAGGCGGCGCTCGCCCTCGTCGGCGGGGGCAGCGCGATGGCGCTGTACGCGGTGTTCGCCTGGACCGGCGACTGGGGCGGGGTGTGGGCGAGCGGCCCGCGCTGTCTGCTCGTCGCCTTCTCCCTCGCCACCGGGCTGCTCATCGGGGCCGAGGTGCCGCTGCTGATGGAGCTGATCCAGCGGATCCGGCGGCAGGACGCGGGCGGCGCGGTGGCCGACCTGTCCGCCGCGGACTACGTGGGCGCGCTGGTCGGCGGGCTCGCCTTCCCCTTTCTCCTCCTCCCCGTCCTCGGCCAGTTGACGGGCGCGCTCATCACCGGCTCGGTCAACGCGGTCGTCGGCGGCGCGCTCGTCCTCGGCCTGTTCCGGCACGACCTCACCCGGCGCGCCCGCCGTCTCCTCCTCACCGCCAACGTCTGCGTGCTCGCCCTGCTCGCCTCGGCGGCCGTCCTCGTCGACGACTTCGAACGGGCCGCCCGGCACGCCCTCTACGGCGCGGACGTCCGGGTCGCCGTGCACACCGACGTGCAGGAGGTCCTGCTCACCGGCGGGCGCGACGGACGGCCGCTCAACCTGTTCCTCGACGGGCGGCTGCGGGTCAGCGGCCGGGACGAACTCCGGTACCACGAAGCCCTCGTGCACCCCGCGATGACCGGACACCACGCGCGCGTGCTGGTGCTCGGCGGCGGCGACGGGCTTGCCGTCCGCGAGGTGCTGCGCCATCCCGGCGTACGGCGGGTGGACGTCGTCGAGCTCGACGCGGGCGTGGTGCGGCTGGCCCGCCACGATCCCGCCCTGTCCCGGCTCAACGCGCACTCCCTCGACGACCCGCGCGTCCACGTCGTCACCGCCGACGCCTTCGACTGGCTGCGGACGGCGCCCGCCGCCGCGTACGACGTCGTGGTGTCGGACCTGCCGCACCCCGGCATCACCGCCAGCACCAAGCTGTACGCACAGGAGTTCTACGGGCTGGCCCGGCAGGCGCTCGCGCCGGGCGGGCGGCTCGTGGTGCACGGGGGCGCGGTCGCCTCCCGGCCCCGCGACTTCTGGACCCTCGACGCCACCCTGTGCGCGGCCGGTCTGCGCACCACCGCGTACCGGGTGCGCGGACGGCAGGCCGGGTTCGCCGCCGGACCCGACCGGGGGCCCGCGGACCCGGCCCGCGCCCACCGCGACTGGGGGTTCGTGCTGGCCGCCGACCGGCACACCCCGCGGCCCCGCCTCGACCCGGCCGGACCCCGGCCCCGGACGCTCACCGACGCCTCCCTCGCCGCAGACGTCCGAGCGGCGGAACGCACCCGCGTCGCCGGACTCCCGCCGTCCACCCTGGTCCACCCCCGGTACGGCGACTGACGCGCCGCGACTTCTCGCGGACGGGGGTGCGGTACGGCGTCGCGTGGGTAGGCTCCGCACTCATGGAGCACGAGGTGTTCGTTCCGGTCGAGGCGCAGCGGCTCAGGGAAGTGCTGGACGACCCCGCGCGGGTCGCCCGGGCGGTGCCCGGGCTCCAGCACGACGCCGGTGCGGAACCCGTCACCGGACGGCTGAAGGTACGGATCGGCGGCTCCTCCATCACCTACCGCGGATCGGTGCGGGTGTCCCGGGCGGACGACGGCTCCTACGTCGTCGAGGGCGAGGCGGCCGAGGCCCGCGGCAACGGGACGGTACGGCTGTCCCTGCGGCTGACCCCGCGCCCCGCCGACGCCGGTACGGCGCTCGTCGTCACGGGGACCGCCACGGCGGACGGCCGCGTCACGGACCTCCCGCAGGACGCGGTGACCTCGGCGGTCACCCGCCTGCTGAACCGCTTCGCGGAGAACCTGGCCGCGGCGGCGGAGGAGACGGCGGAGCCGCCGGGCCCCCTCGGATCTCCGGAACACCTGGCGGCCGGCGACTTCGAACCCCGGGCCACGACGGACTTCGAGACCACCCCCGACGCGGAGGACGCGGCTCCGCCACCACCGCAACGGGCGAGCGCGTCCCCGTCGGACGCCGCTCCGGAAACCGGGCCCGAGACGGAAGCGGCGCCCCCGGCGGACGACGGAGCCGCCCCCGAGCCGGAGGCCCCGGACGCGGGACTCCCGGGCGGGATCGACGGGCGCCCGCTCCGCGACGACGATGACGACTCCCTCGCCGAAGCCGCACACGCGCGGCGCACGATGATCGGCCGCAGCGCCGAGGAGGTCGACCACGCACCCCCGCGCGGCCGCTACGCCCCCGTCCCCGCACCCCAGACGGTCACGTCCCCGACCCCCCTCCGCTGGGCGGCCCCCGCGGCCGCCCTGGCGGTCGCCTCGGCGGTCGTCGCGATCCGAGCCCTGCGCCGCCGCCGCTGACGCCCGCTCCCGCCCCACGTGGGTGATCGCCCCAGTAGGGTCGAGGCGTGAGTGACGAACACATCACGCTGACCGCGGGTGACGCGGAGGTGGACGTGCTGCCGGGGAACGGCGGGCGGGTCGGCGGGCTGCGGCTCGGGGGTGTGGAGCTGCTGCGGCAGGGGGAGCGGTACGGCTGCTTCCCGATGGTCCCCTGGTGCGGGCGGCTGCGCGACGGGCGGTTCCGGGACGGCGCCGCCGTGCGGCAGATGCCGCTCAACGCGCCTCCGCACGCCATCCACGGCACCGCGCGCAACGCCCCCTGGCGCACCGCCCGCACCAGCACGGACGAGGCCGTGCTGACGTACGACCTCACGGATCCGTGGCCGTACCCGGGGCGGGTCACCCAGCAGGTGGCGCTCACCGAGGATTCGCTGACGCTGACGATGAGCGTCGAGACGCACGGCTCGTCGTTCCCCGCGCAGCTCGGCTGGCACCCGTGGTTCCTGCGCAACCTCGGCGGTGAGGACGTGACCCTCGGCTTCGAGCCCGCCTGGCAGGAGGAGCGCGGGGAGGACCACCTGCCCACCGGGCGGCGCGTCGACCCCCGGCCGGGCCCGTGGGACGACTGCTTCGGGATGCCCGGCGGCGTGGACGTCACCCTCACCTGGCCGGGGCAGCTCCGGCTGAAGGTGACCAGCCGCGAGGAGTGGGTCGTGGTCTACGACGAGCAGGCCGAGGCCGTCTGCGTGGAGCCGCAGACCGGGCCGCCGGACGGGCTGAACACCCACCCGCGCCTGGTCACGCCGCTGGAGCCGCTGGAGGCCTCCACGACCTGGACCTGGACCCGGCTTTAAGCTGACAGGCATGACGGACACGCGCGGCGCGCTGCTGCAGCAGATCAAGGACAAGGCCGTGGTACACGGCAAGGTGACCCTCTCCTCCGGTCTGGAGGCCGACTACTACGTCGACCTGCGCCGCATCACCCTCGACGGCGAGGCCGCCCCGCTGGTCGGGCAGGTGCTGCTGGACCTGACCGAGGAGCTGGAGTTCGACGCGGTGGGCGGGCTGACCATGGGCGCCGACCCCGTCGCCGCCGCCATGCTGCACGCCGCCGCCGCGCGCGGCCGCACGCTGGACGCGTTCGTGGTGCGCAAGGCCGCCAAGGCGCACGGTCTGCAGCGTCGTGTGGAGGGCCCGGACATCAAGGGCCGCCGCGTGCTGGTGGTGGAGGACACCTCCACCACCGGCGGCTCCCCGCTCACCGCCGTGGAGGCCGTGCGCGAGGCCGGCGCCGAGGTCGTGGGCGTGGCGACGATCGTCGACCGGGCCACCGGCGCCGCCGAGAAGATCCGCGAGGGCGCCGGGGTGCCGTACCTGTTCGCCTTCTCCAAGGACGAGCTCGGCCTGGACTGACCGGCCCCGCCGACCACAGGGCGGACGGCGGCATGGACGTTCCGGCCGAGTCTGGAAGGATGTGACCGACAATGACGTCGCATCCAAGGTTCCAGGTCAGGGCCGACAGTACGCAGCACCCCACACCGCACTCTTAAGGAGCGGACAGATGCCCATCGCAACTCCCGAGGTCTACAACGAGATGCTCGACCGGGCGAAGGCAGGCAAGTTCGCCTACCCGGCCATCAACGTCACCTCGTCCCAGACCCTGCACGCGGCTCTGCGCGGCTTCGCCGAGGCGGAGAGCGACGGCATCGTGCAGATCTCCACGGGCGGTGCCGAGTTCCTGGGCGGCCAGCACAGCAAGGACATGGTGACCGGCGCCGTCGCGCTCGCCGAGTTCGCGCACATCGTCGCCGAGAAGTACGACGTCAGCATCGCCCTGCACACGGACCACTGCCCGAAGGACAAGCTCGACGGCTATGTACGCCCGCTGCTCGCGGTGTCCGAGGAGCGCGTCAAGGCCGGCCGCAACCCGCTGTTCCAGTCCCACATGTGGGACGGCTCCGCGGAGACCCTGGCCGACAACCTGTCCATCGCGCAGGAGCTGCTGGAGCGCGCCCAGGCCGCCAGGATCATCCTCGAGGTCGAGATCACCCCGACCGGCGGCGAGGAGGACGGCGTCTCCCACGAGATCAACGACTCCCTCTACACCACGGTCGACGACGCGATCCGCACCGCCGAGGCGCTGGGCCTGGGCGACAAGGGCCGCTACCTGCTCGCCGCGTCCTTCGGCAACGTGCACGGCGTGTACAAGCCGGGCAACGTCGTCCTCCGTCCCGAGCTGCTGAAGGAGCTCAACGAGGGCGTCGCCGCCAAGTACGGCAAGCCGGCCGGCGCGCAGCCGTTCGACTTCGTGTTCCACGGCGGTTCGGGCTCCACCGAGGAGGAGATCCGCACCGCGCTGGAGAACGGCGTCGTCAAGATGAACATCGACACCGACACCCAGTACGCGTTCACGCGTCCGGTCGCGGACCACATGTTCCGCAACTACGACGGCGTCCTGAAGGTCGACGGCGAGGTCGGCAACAAGAAGACCTACGACCCGCGCACCTGGGGCAAGCTGGCCGAGGCGTCGATGGCCGCCCGCGTCGTGGAGGCCTGCACGCACCTGCGCTCGACGGGCACCCGCATCAAGTAACCCGCGCGCCCGACCCGCACGCGTCGAGCCCGGCACCTGCCCAGGTGCCGGGCTCTTCCGTATGCTCCGGGTATGCCCGATGTCCGGCTGGCGTCCCCGCAGGGCAGGTGGATCCTGTTCACCACGGTCCTCGGCTCCGGCATGGCCCTGCTCGACTCGACCGTCGTCAACGTCGCCCTGCCGCGCATCGGCGAGGACCTCGACGCCGACCTCGCCGCGCTCCAGTGGACCGTCAACGCCTATCTGGTCACGCTGGCCGGGCTGATCCTGCTGGGCGGGGCGCTCGGCGACCGGTTCGGGCGGCGCCGGGTGTTCGTCGTCGGCGTGCTGTGGTTCGCCGCCGCCTCCCTGCTGTGCGGGATCGCGCCGGACGAGGGCGTGCTCATCGCGGCCCGGGCGCTCCAGGGCGCGGGCGGGGCGCTGCTGACCCCCGGCTCGCTCGCGCTGATCCAGGCGTCCTTCCACCCCGACGACCGGGGCCGCGCGGTCGGCCTGTGGTCCGGCTTCGGCGGCATCGGGGCGGCCGTGGGACCGTTCCTCGGCGGCTGGCTGGTGGACGGGCCCGGCTGGCGCTGGGTGTTCCTGATCAACGTGCCGCTCGCCCTGCTGTGCGCGCCGGTGGCCGTGCGCCATGTGCCCGAGTCGTCGGGCGGCACGGCGGAGGGGCGCTTCGACGTGTTCGGCGCGGCGCTCGGCGCGGTCGCCCTCGCGCTGGTGACGTACGCGCTGATCGGGGCCGGTGACGGGTCGCCGCTGGTCGTGGTGTCCGCGGTGGCGGGGCTCGCCGCCGCCGTCGGGTTCGTGCTGGTGGAGAAGCGGCGGCCGGGCCCGATGATGCCGCTGGAGATCTTCGCGTCCCGCCAGTTCTCGGCGATCAACGGCGTCACCCTGTGCGTGTACGCGGCGTTCGGCGGGTTCTTCTTCCTCGCCGCGCTGCAGCTCCAGGTGGTCGTCGGCTGGTCCGCCCTCGCCGCCGGCACCGCGCTGCTCCCGACGACCGCCCTGATGCTGCTGCTCTCCGCCCGCTCGGGCGAGCTGGCCGACCGGATCGGGCCGCGCCTGCCCCTCACCGTCGGCCCGCTGCTGTGCGCGGCCGGGGTGCTGCTGATGCTGCGGGTCGGGCCGGACGCCTCGTACGCCGCCGACGTGCTGCCCGCGCTGCTGGTGCTGGGCCTCGGCATGGTCACCCTGGTCGCGCCGCTCACGGCGTCCGTGCTGGCGTCCGTGGACACCGCGCGGGCGGGCCTGGCCAGCGGGGTCAACAACGCGGCCGCCCGGGCCGCCGGACTGCTGGCGGTGGCCGCGCTGCCGCTGCTCGCCGGGATGGGTCCGGAGGCGTTCCGGCAGCCGGCGCAGTTCGACGCCGCGTTCGACCGGGCGATGCTGCTGTGCGCGGGCGTCCTGGTGATCGGCGCGGTCCTGGCCGCGGCGACCGTGCGCCGTCCCGCGCCGGGCTGCCGGCGTCCCGAGTGCCGTACCCACGGCAGTGTGGCCGTGCCCCCGCTGGAGGCGGACCCGCGCCGGGGGAGCCGCGCCGTCTGATGTACGAGACTGGACCCATGTCCATTCACGAGAACCTCCTCGGGGGCCCGCCCCCGACCCACCTCCCCGACGACCCGGAGCCGCGCGAGCTGCTGGCGTCCGGCGCCACCGCCGCCGAGGTCGCGGGCCGCTACCCGACCTCCTCGCTGGCCTGGGCGCGGCTCGCCGACGAGGCGTTCGAGCGGGACAGCGTCGTCGAGTCCTACGCGTACGCCCGCACGGGTTACCACCGCGGCCTGGACGCGCTGCGCCGCAACGGCTGGAAGGGCCACGGCCCGGTGCCGTGGGAGCACGAGCCGAACCGCGGCTTCCTGCGCGCCCTGCACGCCCTCGCCCGCGCCGCGCAGGCGATCGGCGAGCAGGAGGAGTACGAGCGCTGCTCCCAGTTCCTGAAGGACTCCTCGCCGACGGCGGCCCAGGTCCTGGGCTGAACCGGCCGGAAAACGGAATGTGATCACCACGGGGCCCGCCCGCTCGGCGGGCGGGCCTTGCGGTGGTGGGGGACGATTGCGCAGGATGCACCGTGGGGACCGGGGCCCCCGTGCCGGTAACGGCAGGGGCGGACCGCTACCCGGAGTACATTTCAGGAGACAGCGATGTCCCACGAGGCTCACGAGCCCGAGACCCCGCATCTCGACTTCCAGGGCACGACCCCGTACGAGGACTACGTCAAGGCGGACGTCCTCACCCACCTCCAGCACACCCTCTCGGACGATCCCGGAGAGATGGTCTTCCTGGTCACCACCCAGGTGATGGAGCTGTGGTTCACCGTCATCGTGCACGAGTGGGAGACCGCGGCGCAGGCGCTGCGCCGGGACGACGTGCCGACCGCGCTCGACGCGCTGCGCCGCTCACGGCGCGAACTGGAGGCGCTGAACGCCTCCTGGCGGCCGCTGGCCGGGCTCACCCCGGCGCAGTTCAACTCCTACCGGGGCGCCCTCGGCGAGGGGTCCGGGTTCCAGTCGGCGATGTACCGGCGCATGGAGTTCCTGCTCGGCGACAAGTCCGCGTCGATGCTGGTCCCGCACCGGGGAGCGCCGCGGGTGCACGCCGAGCTGGAGAAGGCCCTGCACGAGCCCAGCCTGTACGACGAGGTGCTGCGGTTCCTCGCCCGGCGCGGCCACCCCGTGCCGAAGGAGGTGCTGGAGCGCGACGTGTCCCGGAAGTACGAGCCGTCGCGTGCGGTCGAGGAGATCTGGACGGCCGTCTACGCGGGCGACGAGCGGGACGAGGTGGCACGGCTCGGCGAGGCGCTGACCGACGTCGCCGAACTGGTGTGGCGCTGGCGCAACGACCATCTGGTCGCCACCCGCCGGGCCATGGGCGCCAAGACCGGAACAGGAGGGTCCGCCGGAGTGGCGTGGCTGGAGAAGCGGGCGCAGAAGAGCGTCTTCCCCGAGCTGTGGACGGCGCGGTCCTATGTCTGAGCCGATGGAGAAGGCGGAGAAGGCGGAGCTGACGGAGAAGGCGGAGAAGCTGGACGCCGGGGACGAACTCGCCGCCAAGCGCGCGGAGTTCGTCCTCGACGGGCCCGACGGCGCGGTCTACCTGGACGGCAACTCGCTGGGCGCGCTGCCCGTCGCGGTGCCCGGCCGGGTCGCGGACGTGGTCGGCCGCCAGTGGGGCGAGATGCGCATCCGCTCCTGGACGGAGAGCGGCTGGTGGACGGCGCCGGAGCGGATCGGCGACCGGATCGCCCCGCTGGTCGGCGCGGCGGCCGGGCAGATCGTGGTGGGCGACTCCACCAGCGTCAACGTGTTCAAGGCGCTGGTCGGCGCGGTGCGGCTGGCCCAGGAGACCGGCCCGGGCCGGGACGAGATCCTGGTCGACGCGACCACGTTCCCCACGGACGGCTACATCGCCGGGTCGGCGGCCCGCATGACCGGCTGCACGCTGCGGCCCGTGGAACCGTCGCAGGTGCCGGGCGCGCTCGGGGAGCGCACGGCGGCCGTGCTGCTCAACCACGTGGACTACCGCACCGGGCGGCTGCACGACCTGCCGTCGCTCACGGCGGCCGTGCACGCGGCGGGCGCGTACGCCGTCTGGGACCTGTGCCACAGCGCGGGCGCGCTGCCGGTCGGCCTGGACGCGCACGGCGTGGACCTGGCCGTCGGCTGCACCTACAAGTACCTGAACGGCGGCCCCGGTTCGCCCGCGTACCTGTATGTGCGGGCGGACCTCCAGGACCGCTTCGACTCTCCGCTGCCCGGCTGGAACTCGCACGCGGAGCCCTTCGGGATGCGCTCCGACTACGCGCCGGCGGAGGGCGCGGTGCGGGGGCGGGTCGGCACCCCGGACATCCTCTCCATGCTCGCCCTGGAGGCGGCGCTCGAGGTGTGGGACGGGGTGACGGTCGAGGCGGTGCGCGCCAAGTCCCTCGCCCTGACCGACTTCTTCCTGGAGTGCGTCGGGGAGTACGTCCCCGAGGGCAGGGTGGAGTGCCTCACCCCGCTGCCGCACGCGGAGCGGGGCAGCCAGGTCGCCCTGCGCTGCGCCGACGCCGGTCCTGTGATGCGGCGGCTGATCGACCGGGGCGTGGTCGGCGACTTCCGCCACCCGGACGTGCTCCGCTTCGGATTCACCCCGCTCTATGTCGGTTTCGCCGACGTGGAACGGGCCGCGCGGGTGCTCGCCGAGGAGCTGCGCTAGGCCGGCCGGGGCCGGGACGGGACCGTCCCGGCCCCGTTCCCGCCGGTCAGGCGGGGCCTCCCGGTGAGGAGGGCGGGCGGAGTGCTGGTACCGTCCCGCCCGAACGGCCGCGTACACGCCCGGTCCGGTCGAACCACGTTGTATCGCTGAGAGGTTGGAGCATGACGGACGACGTCGCAGCCGCCCGGGCCGCCGCCGAGGAGAAGTCGGCCTTCTCCCACCCGCCGGTCGATCCGGACGCCACGGCGGCCTACGGCGACGACCCCGATCACGTCATCGACCTCTACGCGCCGCGCGGCGGGAGCGGACCCGCGCCGGTGGTCGTCGTGCTGCACGGCGGCGCCTGGCGCACCCCCTACGACCGGCGTCATGTCAGCCCGTTCGCCGCGTTCCTGGCGCACCGCGGCTTCGCCGTGGCCAGTGTCGAGTACCGGCGCGGTGCGACGCGGGCGGACGGCGGCGACGCGGTGGCCGGGCGGTGGCCCGACACCTTCGACGACGTCGCCGCCGCGCTGGACGCCCTGCCGGGGCTGATACGTGAGCTGCTCCCGGCGGGCGATCCGCGCCGCATCGTCCTCACCGGCCACTCCGCGGGCGGACACCTGGCCCTGTGGGCCGCCGCCCGGCACCTCCTGCCCGCCGGCTCGCCCTGGCGCACCGACGCCCCGGCGCCCCTGCGCGGGGTCGTCGCCCTCGCCCCCATCGCGGACCTCGAGGTCGCCGACAAGCTGGGCGTGTGCGACGGCGCGGTCCGCGAACTGCTGGGCGGCGACGACCACTTCGCCGAACGCAGGCCGCACGCCGACCCGGCGCTGCTGCTGCCCACCGGCATCGCCACCACCCTCGTCCAGGGCCGCGCCGACATCGACGTCCCGCTCGCGGTCGCCGAGGCGTACGCGGACGCGGCGGCGAAGGCCGGTGAGGTGGTCGGGGTGACCCTGCTGCCGGACGTCGGCCACTTCCCGCTCATCGATCCCGCGGCGGACGCCTGCGCGATCGTCGCGGAGGAGATCGCCCAGCTCGCGTGGTGAGGGCGGCGCCTGCAACTCCCCCTCACCGGGGGCCCGGTCATACCCCTAGTACCTGAGAGCTACCCCGCGGATGAGTCCCCCGGTGGGACGCGGGTTACGGACCACGCTCCGTAACTTCCCTTCCTGGCACGCCCGATGGCCGGGCGGACGGGAAGGAAGCGGCGACGATGGAGCAGGGGCGCGAGCGGGGGACTCCGGACACGGGACCGGACGGACCGGAGGGCCCGGCACACCGGCCGGCCGGCCGGACGCGGCGCGGGCTGCTCGCCCTGCTGGTCGCCGCCGCCGTGGCCGTGCCCCTCGCCGGGGCCGCGCGCCCGCAGGCGCCCGCGCCGCCGCCCGCCCAGGTCCCGCCCCCGGCCGTCGCCGGACTCGACGCGACCTACGCCGCCCACCGGGCCAACGCGGCCGAGGCGGCCCGCACGGCGGCGGACCACGGGTACCGCAAGCGAGCCACAGCCGAACGACGGATCGCCCGGGGCCAGTTGCTGCACTTCGACGGACGGGGGGCCGGGCTGGTCACCGAGGTGCTCGGCGACCTCGCGCACGCCGACCGCGTCGCCGTGCTCGTCCCCGGCTCCGACACCGGCATCGACACCTACGGCCGCTTCCGCGCCACCGCCCTCGCCCTGCACCAGCGGCTGACACGGGAAGCGCCCACGGGGGTGCGCACAGCGGTCGTCGCGTGGCTCGGTTACGAGACGCCCGGCACGCTCAGCCCCTCGGTCACCACGACCGGCCGCGCGGAGGAGGCCGCTCCCGAACTGCGCACGTTCATAGGAGACGTGCGGGCAGTCGCCGCCCCTCGCGCACGCGTCTCCCTGCTGTGCCACTCCTACGGCTCCGTCGTCTGCGCGCGGGCCGCCGCCGGACTCGACGTCGACGACCTGGTGTTCCTCGGCAGCCCCGGCACCGGCGCCGACACGGCCGCCGGCCTGCGCACCCGCGCCCGGGTGTGGGCCGCGCGCGGCGCCGACGACTGGGTCGAGCACGTCCCGCACCTCGACGCCGGCCTGTTCGGCACGACCGTCGGCTTCGGCACCGACCCCGTGTCCGAGGAGTACGGCGCCCGGGTCTTCGCGGCCGGCGACGGCGGACACAGCGACTACTTCGCCCCCGGCTCCCCGTCCCTGGCCAACCTGACCCGGATCGTCCTCGGCGACACCCAGGAGGTGACCCGATGACCCGCCTCGTCGTCGCGATGCGGGACACCGCCGCCCGCGTCGACACGGCCACCCCCGCCCACCGCGACCGCGCCGTGGACGCCTTACGCGCCTTCGCCGTCCTCGGTGTGGTCCTCGGGCACTGGCTGGTCACCGCGCTGGTCGCGGACGGCCGCACCCTGCGCACCGCCAGCCCGCTGCAGCACATGCCCTGGCTGGCCCCGGTGTCCTGGACCTTCCAGACCCTCGCCGTGTTCTTCCTGGTCGGCGGGCACGTCGCGACCCGCTCGTACGCCTCGGCGCGGGGGCGGGGGACGCCGTACCACCGCTGGCTGCACGCCCGGCTGGCGCGGCTGTTCGGGCCGGTCGTCGCCGTCCTCGGCCTGTGGACGGTCGTGACGCTCGCGCTGCTGCTGTCCGACGCCGAGTACGCGACCGTGCGGACGCTGGTGAAGCTGGCGCTGTCCCCGATGTGGTTCCTGCTGGTCTTCGCCGCCCTCACCGCCGTGACCCCGCTGGTCGCCCGGCTGCATCCGCTGTGGCCGCTGGCCGTCGTCCTCCACGTCGACGTGCTCCGCTTCGGCCTCGGCGCGTCCGACGGGCTGGGATGGCTGAACCTCGCCGCGGGCTGGCTGGTGCCGTACACGCTGGGCGCGGCCTGGACCCGGGGCGAGCTGGAGGGCCGTACGTCCGGGTGGGTGCTGCTGGGCGGCGGCACGGCGGCGACGGCGGCGCTGGTCGCGTGGGCGGGCTATCCGGCCGCGATGGTCGGGGTGCCGGGCGCGGAGGTGTCCAACCTCGATCCGCCGACCTTGGCCGCCGTCACCTTCGGCCTCGCCCAGTGCGGGCTCGCGCTGCTGCTGCGGGACCGGCTGCGGCGCGCGATGCGGCGGCCCCTGGCGTGGGCGGCGGTGGCGCTGGTCAACCTGTCCGCGATGACGGTGTTCCTGTGGCATCAGACCGCCCTGATGGCCGCCACCGCCGCCCTTCTCCCCGCCGGCCCGCTGCCCGGTCTGCACACCGTCCCGGACGGTCTCGGCTGGGTCGCCGCCCGGCTGCCCTGGCTGGCGGCGTTCGCCCTCGCCCTCGCGGTGTGCGGGGCGGCTTTCCGCACCTGGGAGCGGGGCGGGGGCCGTCCGCTCAGGCGGGTACGGCCGTCGAGGGTGGTCCGCGCGCACCGCCCGACGACCGAGCGGGCCCCTCATGTCTAGGCTGAACGGTGTGGTGGACACGGGGGTGGAGCACATACGGCGGTGGCTGGGCGTCCTGCGCGACGACCTGATGACCGCGCGGGCCGACCCCATGCCGCCGTCGACATGGCTGCGGTGGCTGCCGCACGGGGTCGTCTGGCTGGCCGCCCTCGGTGTGCTGCTCGGTGACGCGGCCCAGCTGAGCGACAACGGCGGGCTCGATGCCGGGTTCGCTTTCCTGGTCGCCCTGGGCCAGGCCGGCGCGATGGTGTGCGCGTTGTGGCGCCCGGTGCTCGCCTGGTGGATGTCGCTGGCGGCCATGCTGGTGGCGGCGTTCGCCGTGCGGGCGGTGATGACCGTGGACGGCGAGACGTTCACCTGGCCCTGGTCGGCCGCGGGGCTGATCGCGCACCTGTTGGTGCTCCTGCTGCTGGCCCTGCGGGTGCCCACCCGGGTCTCGGCGGAGGCGCTGGCCCTGACCGCACTCGCCACCTACGTCGTGCAGGGGCTGGTGGGCGCGGTGGAGTACCAGCCGACCGGCCAGCTCGCCGCCGTGCTCTTCACCGTCGCCGTCGTCCTCGGCGCCGCTCTGCGCGGGCGTCGCGAGGCCCGCGCGGAACTGGGCCGGCAGACCACGCTCACCGCCGAGGAACGCGCCCGCCGCACGCTCCTGGAGGAACGCAACCGCATCGCACGGGAGTTGCACGACGTGGTGGCCCACCACATGTCGGTGATCTCCATTCAGGCGCAGGTCGCCCCGCACCTCGTGCGGGACCCGTCCGACGAGCTGAAGGAGAACCTCGCCGGCATCCGGCAGAACGCCGTCGAGGCGCTCACCGAACTGCGCCGGGTCCTCGACGTGCTGCGCTCCGAGCACCCCGCCGCCGCCGACCCGGCCGACGGGTCGGGGCGTGCCCCGCACGCCCCGCAGCCCACCCTCGGCCGGCTGGAGGCGCTCGTGGAGAACACCCGCGCCGCCGGACTCACCGTGACCACCGAGGTCACCGGCGCGCGCCGTCCGCTGCCGCCCGGTGTGGAGCTGTCGGCGTACCGGATCGTGCAGGAGGCGCTGAGCAACGTGCTGCGGCACGCGCCCGGCGCCACCGCGCACGTCACCCTCGCCTACGGGCCGGGCGCCCTGCGGGTGGAGGTCGCGAACACCGCCCCCACCCGGGAGCCGCCGCCCTCCGCCGGGGCCGGGCACGGGCTGCTCGGCATGCGGGAGCGGGCGGTCATGCTGGGCGGCACCCTCACCGCCGGCCCCTGGTCCGGGCGCGGTTACCGCGTCGAGGCCCGCCTCCCCGTGTCCGCACCGCCCGCCACCGACCCCCTCCCCCAGGACGGCACCGCATGATCCGCGTACTGATCGCCGACGACCAGCAGATGGTGCGGCAGGGCTTCACCGTGCTGCTGAACACCCAGCCCGACATCGAGGTCGTCGGCCAGGCGGTGAACGGGATCGAGGCGGTCGGGCAGGTCGGCGAACTCGTCCCGGACGTCGTCCTGATGGACATCCGCATGCCCGAACTCGGCGGCATCGAGGCCACCGCCCGCATCACCGCCGTCCACCCCGAGGTGAAGGTGCTGGTGCTGACCACCTTCGACCTCGACGAGTACGTGTACGAGGCGCTGCGCGCGGGCGCCTCCGGCTTCCTCCTCAAGGACGCCTCCGCCGAGCAGCTCGCCGAGGCGGTCCGGGTGGTGGCGGCCGGGGACGCGCTGCTCGCGCCGGGCGTCACCCGCCGGCTGATCGCCGAGTTCTCCCGCCTGGACCCGCGGCCCCGCACGCCCCTGCGCCGGAAGGTGGGCGACCTCACCGAGCGGGAGACGGAGGTGCTGTCGCTGATCGCGCAGGGCCTGTCCAACGCGGAGATCGCCGTACGGCTCGTGGTGGCCGAGCAGACGGTGAAGACGCACGTCGGCCGGATCCTGGTGAAGCTGGGCCTGCGCGACCGCACCCAGGCGGCGGTCTTCGCCTACGAGTCGGGGCTGGTGCGTCCCTCCGGTTACTGAGGCCCGCGAGTACCGTCGGGTAACGCCGCGCGGCCTGCGTAGTACCTGAGACGGACGCCCCGGAATGCGTCTCCACGGTGACGACCGCCACCACCCGGTCGGCCTACCGTGTGAGCGTGACCGAGACGACGCACCAGCAGCCCGCCGGAGCCCCGCGCACCGGGGACGGGTACCGCAGCCCGGAGTACCGGCTGGCGCAGAACGCCCTGCAGGGGCTGCGCCAGGACCTGTTCCACGACCCTTTCGCCTACCGCCCGATGGAGCCCAGGCCGACGACCGGCCCGCTCCTGCGCCGGCTGCCCACGCGGATACGCACCGCCGCGGAACGGCTGCCGCACGCGGTGGTGGGGGCGATCGCCCTGCTCACCCTGCTGATCGGCGCAGTCTCCGGCAGCGAACCCGGCGGGGACGCCAGGGCCCTGCTGACCGGTCTGCTGTGCGCGCTCCCCGTGGTCGCCACGCTGACCCGGCCGGTCGGCGCGTTCTGGCTGTCCATCGCGGTGAGCCCGGTGACCGCGCTGCTCAACGGCGGCGGCTCCGACTGGCCGTGGATGCCCGGCGCGTTCGTCAGTCACCTCACCGTGCTCGTGGTGACCGCGCTGCGCACCCGGCCCCGCACCGCCGTCTGGATGTGGGTCGTCACCGCCGCGTACGCGATCCTCTCGGACATCTTCATCGGCGGGTCGTACTACTACACCAACGGCGGGCCGATGCTGGTCACGTCGGCGTTCGCGCTGCTCGTGGTCTGTCTGTGGCACGTCCGGCACACCGCCCAGCAGGAGGTGACCGCGCAGCAGACGGTCACCGCGCAGGAGCGGTCCCGGCGCACCCTGCTGGAGGAGCGCACCACCATCGCCCGTGAGCTGCACGACGTGGTGGCCCACCACATGTCGGTGGTCGCCATCCAGGCCGAGGCCGCGCCGTACCGGGTGGAGAACCCGCCGGAGGAGCTGGAGCGCGCCTTCGCCACCATCCGGGAGAACGCCGTCGCCGCCCTCACCGAGCTGCGCCGCATCCTCGGCGTGGTCCGCGCCGAGGACTACGAGGCCCCCGACGCCCCGCAGCCCACCCTCGCCGACCTGGACGCCCTGCTGGTCAACGTGCGGGACGCCGGGCTGACCGTGGAGAAGGTGGTCACCGGCGCGGTGCGGGAGCTGCCGCCCGGCGTGGAGCTGTCGGCGTACCGGATCGTGCAGGAGGCGCTGAGCAACAGCCTGCGGCACGCGCCCGGCGCAAGCGCCCGGGTGGAGATCGGGTACGTTCTCGGCGGTCTCGGCGTCCGGGTCGTCAACGGCCCGATGCCCGGGCCGAGCCTGGTGAAGCCGTCGCCCGGGGCCGGTCACGGCATCACGGGCATGCGGGAGCGGGTCGCCATGCTGAACGGCGAGATGACCGCCGGGCCGACCGAGGACGGCGGCTACGAGGTCGCGGTGTTCCTGCCGGTCACCATGGTGAACGAGGATGACGCATGACCATTCGCGTGCTGATCGCGGACGACCAGATGATGGTGCGCGAGGGCTTCTCGGTGCTGCTCAACGCGATGCCGGACATGGAGGTCGTCGGCGAGGCCGTCAATGGCCGGCAGGCGGTCGAGAAGGTCCGCGAACTCGCCCCCGACGTCGTGCTGATGGACATCCGCATGCCGGAGCTGAACGGCATCGAGGCGACCCGGGAGATCGTCGCGGCGGACGGCGCGGCGAAGGTGCTGGTGCTCACCACCTTCGACCTGGACGAGTACGTCTACCAGGCGCTGCGCGCGGGCGCCTCGGGCTTCCTCCTCAAGGACGCCTCCGCGCGTCAGCTCGCCGACGGTGTGCGGGTCGTCGCGGCCGGAGAGGCGCTACTCGCCCCGTCGGTCACCCGGCGGCTGATCACCGAGTTCTCCAAGCTGTCCGACGCGCCCCGGGTGCTGCCGTCCGTGCAGGCCGCGTACGGGGACCTCACCGAGCGGGAGACGGAGGTGCTGGTGCTGATCGCCCAGGGCCTGTCGAACGCGGAGATCGCCGAGCGGCTGGTGGTCGCCGAGTCGACCATCAAGACCCACGTCAGCCGCATCCTGGTGAAGCTGGGCCTGCGCGACCGCACCCAGGCGGCGGTCTTCGCGTACGAGGCGCGTCTGGTCACGCCGGGCTGAGCCGGGCCCGGCCCGGGCGCGCGGCCTAGGGTGGGGCGCATGGAACAGCGCATCACCCTGATCACGCTGGGGGTCACCGACCTCGCCCGCGCGAAGGCCTTCTACGAGGCCCTGGGCTGGCGGGGCCAGGAGGTCCAGGAGACCGTCTTCTTCCAGGCGGGCGGTCTCGGCCTGGTCCTGTGGAGCCGGGAGAAGCTGGCGCGTGACTCCGGCCTCGAACCCGGCACGCCGGGCGGGTTCGGCGGCATCGTCCTCGCGCACAACGTCCGCTCCGACGCCGAGGTCGACGCGGTGCTCGCGGCGGCGGACCGCGCCGGCGGGACGGTCACCAAGCCGGCCGTTCTCAACGAGATCGGCTTCTACTCGGGCGCCTTCACCGACCCCGACGGCCACGCCTGGGAGGTCGCCCACAACCCCGGCCTCCCGCTCGCCGAGGACGGCACGGTCACCCTCCCCGACTTCGGCGCCGTCTGACGGACACCCGGCACCCCTGGTCAGAGGGCGGGGCGGCGGTCTACCGTCCGTCCATGGCAGCTCCTTCCGACCTCGCTTTCGACCCGTGGGACCCCGCGTTCGTCGCCGACCCGTACCCCGCCTACGCGTGGCTGCGGGAACAGGGCAGGGTGCGGTACTTCGAGCCGACGGACCAGTGGCTCGTCGCGCACCACGCGGACGTCTCGGCGCTGCTGCGCGACCGGCGCCTGGGACGGACCTACCTGCACCGGTTCAGCCACGAGGAGTTCGGCCGCACGCCGCCCCCGCCGGAGCACGAGCCGTTCCACACGCTCAACGACCACGGCATGCTCGACCTGGAACCGCCGGACCACACGCGCATCCGCCGCCTGGTGTCCAAGGCGTTCACCCCGCGCACGGTCGACCGTCTGCGGCCGTACGTGCGCGAGCTCGCGGACGAGCTGGTGGCGGGGCTGGTCGCGGCGGGCGGCGGCGACCTGCTGCGGGACGTCGCCGAGCCGCTGCCGGTCGCGGTGATCGCGGAGATGCTGGGCATCCCGGAGTCCGACCGTGCGCCGCTGCGCCCCTGGTCGGCGGACATCTGCGGGATGTACGAGCTGAACCCGTCCGAGGAGGCGGCGGCGAAGGCGGTCCGCGCGTCGGTCGAGTTCTCGGACTACCTGCGCGACCTGATCGCCGAACGCCGCAAGAACCCCGGCGACGACCTGATCTCCGGTCTGATCGCCGCCCACGACGAGGGCGACCGGCTGACCGAGCAGGAGATGATCGCCACCTGTGTGCTGCTGCTGAACGCGGGCCACGAGGCGACGGTGAACTCCACGGTCAACGGCTGGTGGGCGCTGTTCCGCCACCCCGGCCAGCTCGCCGCCCTGCGCGCCGACCACTCCCTCGTCCCCACCGCGGTCGAGGAACTGCTCCGCTACGACACCCCGCTCCAGCTCTTCGAGCGCTGGGTGCTGGACGAGATCGAGATCGACGGCCAGGTGATCCCGCGCGGCGCGGAGATCGCGATGCTGTTCGGCTCCGCCAACCACGACCCGGCGGTCTTCGCCGACCCGTCGCGCCTGGACCTCACCCGCCGCGACAACCCGCACATCTCCTTCAGCGCCGGCATCCACTACTGCATCGGCGCCCCCTTGGCCCGCATCGAACTGGCCGCCTCGATGACGTCCCTCCTGGAGCGGGCCCCCACCCTCCGCCTGGCCGCGGAACCCGTCCGCAAGCCGAACTTCGTGATCAGGGGACTGGAGGGGCTGGCCGTGGAAGTGGGCTGATCACCCGCTCGGCCGATCAGCACCCTGACGGCTACTTCGTCTCCAGGTCCCGGCGGCGGAACCCGGTCAGGCCCAGCCACACCAGGGCGGCGGCGACGAGGGTCAGCAGGAACAGCGGGGTCCAGTTCATGCCGGCGGCGGGCAGGCGAGGGATGTGGCCGAAGGGGGAGAGGTTGTTCATCCAGTCCGGGAACTGGAGGATCTGGCCGAGATAGCCGACCACGAACGCATACACCGGCACGACCCAGGCCGCCTGGCTCGCCCGGGGGAACCAGCCGAAGAGGACCACCGCCACGCCGACCGTGACCCACAGGGCCGGTGCGTACGCGAGGGCCGCGCCCGTCAGGTCGGGCACCAGCCCGGCGTCACCGGTCGAGGCAGCCCCGGCCAGGCCGAAGCCGAGCCCGGCCAGCAGCAGGACGACCGTGCCGCCGCCCATGGCCACGGCCAGATGGCCGCCGACCCAGCGGGAGCGTGAGAGGCCGGTGGCGAGCAGGGGCTCGGCGCGGCCCGCCGTCTCCTCGGAGCGGGGCCGCAGGGCCGCCATCACGACGTACACCGACGCCACGACCGTCAGGACGACCATGACCATCGAGGCGAAGGACTCGGCGACGCTCGCCCCGCCGATGCGCTCCAGGGCCTGCTCGATCTCGTCGATGCCCGCCAGCATGTCCTCGGCGTCCCCGAGGATCGACCCGTACATCGCGCCCATCAGGAACAGGCCGGCGCCGAAGCCGGCCAGCAGGCCCCGGTGCAGGCGCAGGGCGAAGCCGACCGGTGTGGTGAGCGCGGCGGAGGCGGTGGGACTGCCCGGTTTCTGCGGACGCAGTCCCGCGCCCACGTCCCGGCGGGTGGAGAGCCAGAACCCCGCCGCCGCGCACCCCGTCGCGCACAGCAGGCACAGCAGCAGCGGCCACCAGCGGTTGTCGACGTACGGGTAGCTGCGCTGCACCCAGCCGATCGGGGACAGCCAGGACAGGGTGTCGTTCGTGCCGCTGTCGCCGGCGGCGCGCAGCACGTAGGCGATGCCGATGACGGCGAGCGCCGTCCCGGACGCCCCGCGGGTGTGCGCGGTGACCTGGACGGTGACCGCGGCGACGGCGGCGAAGACGAGGCCGGCGGCGGCGTGGGCGAAGCCGTAGACCAGCGAGCCCGCGGTGTCGATGCCCTCCATCCCGAGGCCGGCCAGGCCGAGGGCCAACAGCAGGGCGAGCGCGAGGTTGGCCAGGACGGCGACGGCCAGGGCGGCGGCGAGGTGGGCGTGCCGGCCGACGACGGTCGAGCGCACCAGTTCGGCGCGGCCCGTCTCCTCCTCGGCGCGGGTGTGCCGCGTGACGATCAGCACGCTCATGAGGCCGACGAGGACGGCCGTGAAGCCGATCATCTGGTGGCTGAGGATGGAGCCGAAGCCGTCGTCGGTGAGGTAGTGGCGGGGGCCGGACATGGCCAGGCCGGCCGGGCTGTCCACGCTTCTGACGGCGTTCGCCCGGTCCTCCGGGTCGCTGTAGAGCGTCCTGAAGCTGTTCGCCGTCATGAGGGTGGAGAGGAACAGGGCCAGGATCCACACCGGGAGCCGGATCCGGTCCCGGCGCAGGGCGAAGCGGATCAGGGTCCGGGTGCCGGCCAGCGCGTTGCCGCCCGCGACCGGTGCGGCGGGCGCCCGGGTGCCGGGGCCGACGGTGACGGAGGTCATCGCGGCTCTCCGTTCGTGCCCTGTCCGGTGGTGCGCCCGTCGGCGCCGGCGCCGTGCCCGTTGGCGGCCAGTTCGTCGCCGTAGTGGCGCAGCATCAGCTCCTCCAGGGTGGGCGGGTGGCTGACCAGGCTGCGGACGCCGAGGTCGCTGAGCGCGCGGACGGCGGCGCCGACGTGGGCGCCGTCGACGGTGAAGTGGATCCGGCCGGTGGCCTCGTCGACGGTCCGCAGGTCGTGGACGCCGGGCAGGCGGGCGAGGTCCGCGGCGGGCCGTTCGGTCTCCGCCTCGACGGTGGTGCGGGTCAGGTGGCGCAGCTCGCCGAGGGTGCCGGACTGGACGGTCCGGCCCTGGCGGACGATGCTCACGCGGTCGGCGAGCTTCTCCACCTGGGCCAGGATGTGGCTGGAGAGCAGCACGGTCCGTCCGGCCGCCTTGGCCTCGGCGATGACGTCCTGGAAGACGACTTCCATCAGCGGGTCGAGCCCCGCGGTCGGCTCGTCGAGCAGCAGCAGTTCGGCGTCGGAGGCGAGCGCGGCGACGATGGCGACCTTCTGCCGGTTGCCCTTGGAGTAGGCGCGGCCCTTCTTGGTCGGGTCGAGGTCGAACCGCTCGACGAGTTCGGCGCGGCGCCGCTCGTCGAGCCCGCCGCGCAGCCGGGCCAGCAGGTCGATGGCCTCGCCGCCGGTCAGCCCCGGCCACAGCTCCACGTCGCCGGGGACGTAGGCGAGACGGCGGTGCAGCGCCACGGCGTCGCGCCACGGATCGTGCCCCAGCACCTCGGCGGTGCCGGAGTCGGCGCGCAGCAGACCGAGCAGTACACGGAGGGTGGTCGACTTGCCGGCGCCGTTGGGGCCGAGGAAGCCGTGGACCTCGCCGGTCTCGACGCTCAGGTCGAGCCCGTCCAGCGCTTGGGTCCGGCCGAACGACTTGCGCAGCCCGGACACGGAGATGGCCTTCGTCATGCCTGGGAACGTACGCTTCGTTCACAGATTTGTGAAGTTAAGGAAGCGTATAAACGCTGACTAGACTGAACCGGTGGCGCCTGAGCAGGGGAGAGGGTCGGACATGGCGGAACCGGGCGGGACGGTCCGGGACCCGGAGGCGGTCTCGCGGTTCGTCGAGCACTTCGCGGCGCAGCTGGTGGAGGCCGGGCTGCCGCGGATGCCCGCCCGCGTCTTCGCGGCCCTGCTCGCGTCCGACACCGGGGTCATGACCTCCGCCGAACTGGGCGAGCGGCTCAGGATCTCACCGGCCGCGGTGTCGGGGGCGGTGCGCTACCTGGCGCGCCAGCACATGGTGTCCCGCGAGCGTGAACCGGGCTCCCGCCGGGAGCGCTACCGGGTCCACGGCGACCAGTGGTACGAGGCCCTCACCAATCGCGAGGCCGTCATCAGGCGCTGGGAGGGGGCCCTGAGGGACGGCATCGCCAGTCTGGGAGGGGACACCCCGGCGGGCCGACGGCTGGCGGAGACGCTGGCCTTCTTCGAGTTCGTGGAGAAGGAGGTCGAGGCGATGATGGAGCGCTGGCACGGGCACCGGCAGAAGCTGTTCGGCGGTGCCGGGGAGGACCCGGGAGCGGCCCCCGGGCTGTAGTCGGTCCGACGCGGCGAGTGCCGTCCAGAGGCGGCTCACGCCGGCACCGTCAGCCCCCAGGCCCCCTCCCGCACCTCCCAGGTCCGCGTCCGCACCGGTCCCGACACCACCGCGTCCGCCCGGTAGCGGAAATGCGCGCCCGACACGGTGATCGTGCTGCCCTCCGCCGAGAGGGGGGACGCCTCCGCGCCGACGGAGGCCGGGCGGACCTCCACGCGGGCCGTGCCCGAGGCGCCGGGGACGACCGAGACGGCCTCCACCGACTGGTGCAGGTCGACAAGGGTCTCCCCGTCCACCTCCACCCGCAGCCGCGTCGGCCCCGACCCGGGTGCGGCGGGCGGCCGGGCGGGCGCGAGCGTGCGGACCAGGGAGCGGCAGGTCCGCAGCCAGGGGTGGGTCACCCCGTCGGGGGAGTGCCGCAAGGGGGACGGGGAGCCGAGCGGCGGGATCCGCAGCGCGCCGAGCACCACGCCGTCGCGGTCGTCGACCAGCAGGTCCATCCGCCGCTCCGCCCCGTCCAGCACCGCCCGCGCCGCGGCCACCGCCCCGCACGGCACGCCCAGCGCCCGGGCGAGCGACACCGAGCCGCCCACCGGCACCAGGGACAGCGCGCACCCGGCCAGCTCCCGCCGCCGGTGCAGCAGCTCCACCGCGCGCACCAGCGCCCGGTCGTCGCCCACCACCACCGGACGCCGCGAGCCGCGCCGGGAGAGCGCCCGGGCGAATTCCTCGGGGCCGTCCGGCAGGCACACCTTCGCGCCCGCCGCACCCGCGCGGAGCACGTCCCGTGCGATCCGGACCGACTCGCCGTCCGCCCGCCGGGCGACCGGATCGATGACCACCAGGAGCTGATCGGACGTCGCGGAAGAAGTCCCGGAAGTCGCCACCTCGGCCATGCCTCGCTTCCTCGGGTAGCATCTTTGTGCAAGAGCCCCTTTGCGCTATTGCGCCAGGGGCTTCGTCTATTCCGGGGCATCCGGTCCGACGGTTGGCGGCCAACGGTGGTCGCGGTGCACGCGGCGGAGATCCTCCGTGTGCGCCCCTGACCTTGGACATGCCCCGCCCGGAAGGGGTGTACGCGCGTGCCCGCACTTGTGCTGCTCGGTGCTCAGTGGGGTGACGAAGGCAAGGGAAAGGCGACGGACCTGCTCGGTGGTTCCGTCGACTATGTGGTGCGCTACCAGGGCGGCAACAACGCCGGCCACACGGTGGTCGTGGGCGATCAGAAGTACGCCCTTCACCTGCTCCCTTCCGGGATCCTCTCCCCCGGCTGCACGCCGGTCATCGGTAACGGCGTCGTCGTCGACCCGTCGGTCCTGCTCTCCGAGCTGAGCGGTCTGAACGAGCGCGGCGTCGACACGTCGAAGCTCCTGATCAGCGGAAACGCGCACATCATCACGCCGTACAACGTGACGGTGGACAAGGTGACCGAGCGCTTCCTCGGCAAGCGCAAGATCGGCACCACCGGCCGCGGCATCGGCCCGACCTACGCCGACAAGATCAACCGCGTCGGCATCCGGGTGCAGGACCTCTACGACGAGTCGATCCTCACCCAGAAGGTCGAGGCGGCCCTCGACGTCAAGAACCAGATGCTCACGAAGCTCTACAACCGGCGCGCGATCGCCGTGGAGCAGGTGGTCGAGGAGCTGCTGGGCTACGCGGACAAGCTGGCGCCGTACGTCGCCGACACCGTGCTGGTGCTGAACGAGGCGCTGGAGCAGGACAAGGTGGTCCTCTTCGAGGGCGGCCAGGGCACCCTGCTCGACATCGACCACGGCACGTACCCCTTCGTCACCTCGTCGAACCCGACCGCGGGCGGCGCCTGCACGGGCGCGGGCGTGGGCCCGACGAAGATCAGCCGGGTCATCGGCATCCTCAAGGCGTACACCACCCGTGTCGGCGCGGGACCGTTCCCGACGGAGCTGTTCGACGAGGACGGCGAGGCGCTGCGCCGCATCGGCGGCGAGCGGGGCGTCACCACCGGCCGTGACCGCCGCTGCGGCTGGTTCGACGCGGTGATCGCCCGCTACGCGACCCGGGTGAACGGCCTGACGGACTTCTTCCTCACCAAGCTCGACGTGCTCACCGGCTGGGAGCAGATCCCGGTCTGCGTGGCCTACGAGATCGACGGCCGGCGCGTCGAGGAGCTGCCGTACTCGCAGACGGACTTCCACCACGCGAAGCCGGTCTACGAGATGCTGCCGGGCTGGAACGAGGACATCAGCAAGGCGAAGTCCTTCTCCGACCTGCCGAAGAACGCCCAGGCGTACGTGAAGGCCCTGGAGGAGATGTCCGGCGCCCCGATCTCCGCGATCGGCGTGGGCCCGGGCCGTACCGAGACGATCGAGATCAACTCGTTCCTCTAGGAGCACCCGCCGCGACCGGCCACCGGCGTCCCCGGGAGGGGGCGCCGGTGGCCGGCGCGTGTCCGGGCTCAGCTGAAGACGATCATCGAGCCCTGCGCCAGGCTCCGGGTCGCCGCCGCGTGCAGGCCCAGCCACACATGGCGCTCGCGGGCGAAGGGACTGGGGTCGTACGGGGCCGGGACGGCCGGCTCCTCCAGCTCGGTGGGGGCCCCCGGAGGCTCGGGCGCGGCCGGCGGGTTCGCCGGGTCGATGCCGATCGACGGGGCGACCAGCTCCAGTTCGCGCAGCAGCGCGTGCGAGGAGCCCAACGGGCCGCCTCCGGCGAGGAGTTCGTCGCTGGACAGCGGACTCGGGAAGTCGACGGGCACGTACGCGCCCGCGTGGTCGTAGTGCCACACCAGGTGCGACTGCTGGGCCGTGGCCTCGAACATCTCCAGCAACTGCTCGTAGTCGCCGCCCAGTTCGTCCACCGGGGTGACCGGGAGCCCGCAGACCTGGAGCAGGTACACGCGTCGCAGGAAGTGCAGTGCGTCGTAGTCGAACCCGGCGACCGGGGCGACGTCGCCGGTCAGTCCCGGCATGTACTGGTACACCGGCACCGGCGGCAGTCCCGCGTCGGCGAGCACCGTGTTGTACTGCGCGAGTTCCTCGGCGAAGGGGTTGTCGGGCGTGTGGCACAACACGTCGACGAGCGGTACCAGCCACAGGTCACAGGCCAAAAGAGGACTCCTCGCATCGCGCGGTCGTCGGGTGGGACGTCCGGGTCCGGGAAGACGGTTCGGGACAGGCGTCAGGGAAGCGTATCGGCGTCCCGGGCGGGCGGATCCCCCTGTGCGGGCCGCCGTACAGGTCCCTTACCCGCCGCGTCGGACGTCAGGCCCTCGACGAGGGACAGGGAGTACGCGGTGTACGCCTCGAGGATGGCGCGCGCGGTGGCGGTGTCGCCCTCGGCCAGGGCGTCCACCAGCTCGGTGTGACCCGCCCAGAGCCGGCCCCGCGGATCGGGCAGCTGCCGCAGGTGCTGCACCACGTACACCCACATCTGCACCCGCAGCCGGTGCAGGAAGTCGGTGAGGTACGGGTTGCCGAACGCGGACGCCAGCTCCCGCCAGAACCGCAGGTCGTAGCCGATCAGCACGGTGACCTCGCCGGCCAGGGCCGCGCGCCGGGCCTCCTCGCCGCGCCGCCGCACCCCCGCGAGGAGCGCCGCCAGCCGGGGCTCGTCGGGCCGCGGACGCGGAGCGCCGCCGTGGGTGAGCGCGTGGAACATCCCGTCGGTGACCAGGCTGCGCGCCTCGATCATGCCGCGGAAGTCGTCGGCGGAGTACTCGTGGACCCGGAAGCCCCGGTGCTGGTCGGCGTCCAGCAGCCCCTGCGCCGACAGATCGACCAGCGCCTCCCGCACGGGCGTCGCGGACACCCCGTACTGGTCGGCGATCTCCTTGACGGTGAACTCCTGCCCCGGCTGGAGCCGCCCGGCCAGCACCTCGTCACGGAGCGCGTCGGCGATCTGCTGCCGCAGGGTGCTGCGGGTCACGGCGACGTTGCCGAGGCGGGGCATGGTCGGGGCGTCTCCCTCATCGCGTTCGAGTGGCGTGCTCGCGGAAGTCCACGGGCACGCCACCTTACGCGGTCCTCCGCCGGCTACCTCACGTACTCGTCGGCCACCGACAGGGCCGCGTCCAGGGCCGCCAGGCCCTCCTTCAGCTCGGCCTCGCCCGTGTTGAGCGGCGGCACCACATGGGTGCGGTTCATGTTCACGAAGGGCCACAGGCCGGCCTTCTTCGCGGCGGCGGCGAACGCGGCCATCGGGGCGTTCGCCTCGCCGGACGCGTTGTACGGCACCAGCGGCTCCCGGGTCTCCCGGTCCCGCACCAGTTCCACCGCCCAGAACATGCCGGTGCCGCGCACCTCGCCCACGCTCGGGTGACGCTCGGCCAGCTCCCGCAGACCGGGGCCGACGACGGACGCGCCGAGGGAGGCCGCGTTCTGGACGAGGTTCTCCTCCTCCATCACGTTGATCGTCGCGACGGCCGCGGCGCAGGCCAGGGGGTGCCCGGAGTAGGTCAGGCCGCCCGGGTAGGCGCGGGTGGCGAAGGTGGCGGCGATCTCCGGGGAGATGGCGACACCGCCCAGCGGGACGTAGCCGGAGTTCACGCCCTTGGCGAAGGTCATCAGGTCCGGCACGACGTCGTACAGGTCGGCCGCGAACCAGGTGCCGGTCCGGCCGAACCCGGCCATCACCTCGTCCAGCACCAGGACGATGCCGTGCTTGTCGCACAGCTCGCGGACGCCCGCGAGGTAGCCGGGCGGGGGCGGCATGATGCCGGCGGTGCCCGGGATGGTCTCCAGGATGATCGCGGCGATCGTCGACGGCCCCTCGAAGGCGATCGTCGTCTCCAGGTGCTCCAGCGCCCGCGCGCACTCCTGCTCCTCGGTCTCGGCGTAGAAGCGCGAGCGGTAGAGGAACGGCGCCCAGAAGTGCACGACTCCGGCGGTGCCGCTGTCGGAGGCCCAGCGGCGCGGGTCGCCGGTGACGTTCACGGCCTGCTGGGTGCCGCCGTGGTACGAGCGGTACGCGGAGAGCACCTTGGGGCGGCCGGTGTGCAGCCGGGCCATGCGCAGGGCGTGCTCCACGGCGTCGGCGCCGCCGTTGGTGAAGAAGATCTTGTCCAGGTCGCCGGGGGTGCGCTCGGCTATCAGCCGGGCCGCCTCGGAGCGCGCCTCGACGGCGAACGCGGGCGCGAACGTCGTCATCCGCGCCGCCTGCTCCTGGATCGCGGCGACGACCTTGGGGTGCTGGTAGCCGATGTTGGTGTAGACGAGGCCGCTGGTGAAGTCGAGGTAGCGGCGGCCGTCGTAGTCCCAGAAGTACGACCCCTCCGCCCCGGCGACGGCGAGCGGGTCGATGAGCTCCTGCGCGGACCAGGAGTGGAACACATGCGCACGGTCGGCGGCCTTGACGGCGGCGCCGGCCTCGGGGTTGGGCTGAGGGGTCATGCGCCCGAGCGTAGGCGGGGGCGGCGGGCGGGCGACATCGGCGGGGTGTCTGCGGTGCGGGGGTTTCCGCGACAGGTTGTCGACAAGGGAGGCGGATCGGGGGCGGATCCTGGTTGACAGCCTGCTGTCATGAGGACAGGATGTTGTCATAGCTCGGCAGAGGAATCGACCCCAGGGAGCGGTCATGACCCGCAGGCCCGTGCATCTCGCCCTCTACGACACCTGGGCCGACTGGGAGACCGGTCATGCCACCGCGCATCTCGCCCTCGCGGGCTTCGAGGTCCGCACCGCGACCCCCGGCGGCCGGCCCGTCACCAGCATGGGCGGCCTCCGCGCCCTGCCCGACCTCGCGCTGGAGGAGCTGCGCCCCGAGGACAGCTCCCTGCTGATCCTCCCCGGCGCCACCGCCTGGGACGAGGGCGACGACCTCGCCCCCGCCGCCCGCACCGCCCGCGCCTTCCTCGACGCGGGGGTGCCGGTCGCCGCGATCTGCGGCGCCACCGCCGGGCTCGCCCGCGAAGGCCTGCTCGACGACCGGGCGCACACCGGCGCCGCCGCCCCCTACCTCGCGGCGACCGGATACGCGGGCGCCGGGCGGTACGTGGAGGCCGACGCCGTCACCGACGGCCCGCTCGTCACCGCCGGACCGACCGAACCGGTCGCCTTCGCCCGCGAGATCCTCACGCTGATCGGCGCCTACGACGACAAGGCGGCCGACGCCTGGTACCGGCTGTTCCACGACTCCGACCCGGCCGCGTACGCGGAGTGGACGGAGGCGGCGAGCAGGTGAGCCGCGAGGAGCAGGACCTGCTCAGCCGGGGCGCGCTCGGCGCCTTCCGGCTGAACGGCCAGTTCCTCGCGGTCGCCGAGGAGCTGGCCCGGCCCGCCGGGCTCACCGCCGCACGGTGGCAGGTGCTGGGCGCGGTGCTCAGGGAGCCGCTGCCGGTGTCCGGGATCGCCCGCGCCATGGGCATCACCCGGCAGAGCGTGCAGCGCGTCGCCGACCTGCTGGTGGAACAGGGGCTCGCCGAGTACCGGCCCAACCCGGCCCACCGCCGGGCCAAACTCCTCGCCCCGACCGAGGAGGGCCGCGCCGCCGTCCGCCGTATCGACCCCGGGCACGCGGCCTTCGCCGCACGGCTCGCGAAGGCGTACCGGGAGGCGCACGGGGAGGAGGGGCTCGCCGAGGCGGTGCGGGCGCTGGAACACCTGTCCACGGTGCTCGACGGCCTGGGCCCGCCTGTTACGGAACCGTAGACGTGACCCGGCTCACCGGGCACCGGCCCGCCACTATCCTCGATCCGTTGCTCACTGCGGGGGGAAGGCGGCGCAGCGATGGACCAGCTCGGGATCGGGGATCCGCAGACCATCGGGGGCTACCGGCTGCTCGCACGGCTGGGCGCCGGCGGCATGGGCCAGGTCTACCTCGCCCGCTCCGACCGGGGACGCACCGTCGCCGTGAAACTGGTCCGCGAGGAGCTGGCCCGGCAGGAGGAGTTCCGCGCCCGCTTCCGCCAGGAGGTGCGGGCCGCCCGGCAGGTCGGCGGCGACTGGACCGCGCCCGTGCTGGACGCCGACACCGAGGCGGCCGTGCCGTGGGTGGCCACCGGGTACGTCGCCGGGCCGAGCCTCCAGCAGGTGGTGGGCCACGACCACGGGGCGCTGCCCGAGCGGTCGGTGCGCATCCTCGGCGCCGGTCTCGCGCACGCCCTCAAGGACATCCACGCGGCCGGGATCATCCACCGCGACCTCAAGCCGTCCAATGTGCTCGTCACCATCGACGGGCCGCGCGTCATCGACTTCGGCATCGCCCGCGCGCTGGAGACGGTGACCGACGGCGGGCTCACCCTCCCCCACAGCCCGAAAGGCGTGGGAGGTGCCCCCATCGGCGCGCTCGTCGGCTCGCCCGGCTTCATGGCGCCCGAGCAGGTGCGCGGCGACCGCATCACGCCCGCCTGCGACGTGTTCTGCCTCGGCTCGGTGCTCGCCTACGCGGCGACCGGCGCGCTGCCGTTCGGCACCGCCAACAGCGGGGTGCACGCGCTGATGTTCCGCATCGCGCAGGAGGAGCCCGATCTGACACAGGTGCCCGAGGGGCTCGCCGACCTGGTGCGGGCGTGCCTGCGCAAGGACCCGGCGGCACGGCCCACGCTCGACGAGGTGCTGGCCCGCACGGGTGCGGAGGACACGGTCGCCGACGGGCGTTCCCGCGACCCGTGGCTGCCCAGCGCGCTGGTCGCCCAGCTGGGCCGGCACGCGGTACGGCTGCTCGACGCGGAGGACCCGGAGGCGCCGGGGCCGGGGGAGCCGGGAGGGGACGCGTCCGCCGAGCACGCGCGCGCCGCCGACGACGGGGCCGCGCCGCCCCCGGACGCGCCCGCCCCGCCCCCGCCCGGGCAGCCCGGGGTGAACCACCTGCCCACAGTCGTGGTCGGCCAGGGCGGCGACCCCGCCCCGCCGCCGGGACCGGCGCCGGGGGGAGACGGGTACGGAGCAGGGCCGTACGGGGCAGGCGCGTACGGCGGGGGCGCCTACGGCCACCCCCAGCAGCACCCGCAGCCGCCCGCGTACGGCTACCCGTACGGCGGCCACGGCGCGAGCGGCACCCCGCCCTACGGCCCGCCGCCGTACGTTCCGCCACCGCAGGAGCCGCGCCGCGACAACCGCTCCACCGCGCTGCTCGTGGTGATCGCCCTGGTGGTGGCGCTCGCCGCGGGCGGCAGCGTGTACGCGCTGATGAGCGGCGCCCGGGGCGACGACCGCGCGGGCGGCGACCCGTCGACGCCCGCCGCGCCGGCCGGCACTCCGCGGAGCACCGGCGACGCGGCCACCACCGACGACGTGCCGCCCACGGAGTCAGGCTCGCCGAGCAGCGGCGCGCCCGCGGACGGGACGGTCCCGGAGGAGTTCCTGGGCCGCTGGTCCGCCACCATCGACAACGACAGCGGCTCGCACAGCCGCCGCCTCACCGTGCAGCAGGGCGAGGCCGGCGACACGGTGATGTCCCTGGTGGCCGAAGGACCCACCGGCAACGGCACCTACCACTGCGTCTTCGAGGCCCGCCTCACCGGCGCCTCCGGCGGCCGGCTCCAGCTCGGCCCGTCCACGGTCACGGCCGGGGAACCCCGCAGCGCCTGCACCCCCGGCTCCGCGAGCGACATCGTCCTGCTCCCGGACGGCACCCTGCGCCGCACGAGCACGGGCACGGGCGAACAACTGACGTACACCCGCGACTAAGAGAACGCGCCGCGCAGGGGAAACGCCCCCGGCAAAACCTCACCGCGGCTCCGGCGGCCGCTGCCGGGGCATGTTCGGCCGCGCCCCGTTGGCCGGAGCAGCGAACCGCCCCGCCGGAAGCACCACCTCCGACCGCCCCCCGCCGCCCAGCGCCCCCCGCACGCCCAGCGGCGCACCCCCGCCCCGGAACTCCATCATCCAGTCCGCCGTCTCCACCCGGACCAGCTCCGTCACGTCCTCCGTGAACCGCCGCAGCACCGTCAGACACCGCTCCGCCGCCTCACTCGCCGTGCCCTCGGCGGGACCCAGCACCTCCCGCACGCACTCCGACGCCCAGTCGAACTGGAACGCCTGCAGCCGCCGCTGCACGGCCTGCGCGGTCGCCACGTCCCGCATCCACCCGGACGTCATCCCGAAGAACCGGTCGCCCGCCACGCACGCCACGGCGAGCAGCAGCGCGAGGTACCCCCAGGGCGTGACGCCGTCCGCCGCCCCGGTCAGGTCCAGCAGCGGCAGCCCGGCCCCGGCGAGCGCGCCCAGTGCCGTGCCGGTCCGCAGGCCCCACGCGCAGCGCCGCTTCCACATCCGGTCCTCGAGGTACCACGCGGCGGTGTCCAGCGCCCCGCGCTCCACCCACCGGTACAGCTCGTCCAGCCGCGCGGCCGGCTCACCCCAGTCCCCGAGCGGGAACGCGCGGCCGACGGAGTCGCCCGGGCTCAGCCCCGCCGCGCCTTCGCCCCGCCCGTCGTGAGGCCGACCTTCGGGCTGCATCTCCGGCTGACCCACCCGGTATCTCCCCTCCTGAACCGACCTGACCGACCCCGCGCACACACACCGCACGCGGTCGGCCGGTCACGCGTGGTGCTCGCGCGCCGGGCCCTTCCTACCGCCCAACGGGTGGGCGCGTCGGGAGTTCGCGCGCTTTTACGCCCGGAAGGGGGCCGTGATCAGGTATAGGGCCCCGGAGGGAACTCACCCGAAAGAGTGCCGGGGCGACGGCCGTCCCGAGCACGTAGGCTCGTGCCGAGGGTGCGACCGTCGCACCCGGACCGACGTAGCGATCCGACGTACCGACCTAGGAGCTGAATCGTGATCCCCGGTGGTGGCCAGCCCAACATGCAGCAGCTGCTCCAGCAGGCCCAGAAGATGCAGCAGGACCTGGCCAAGGCCCAGGAGGAACTGGCGCGCACGGAGGTCGAGGGCCAGGCGGGCGGCGGTCTCGTGCGGGCCACCGTCACCGGCTCCGGCGAGCTGCGGGCGCTGAAGATCGACCCGAAGGCGGTGGACCCCGAGGACACCGAGACCCTCGCGGACCTGGTCGTCGCGGCGGTCCAGGCGGCGAACGAGAACGCGCAGACGCTGCAGCAGCAGAAGCTCGGCCCGCTGGCCCAGGGCCTCGGCGGGGGCGGTATCCCCGGCCTCCCCTTCTAAGCGGGGCCGCGGCCCTCTACCGTACGTAGTGAAGGAACATCAGGAAGGGACGGCAGTCCGTTGTACGAAGGCGTGGTCCAGGACCTCATCGACGAGCTGGGACGGCTGCCCGGCGTCGGTCCCAAGAGCGCGCAGCGGATCGCCTTCCACATCCTGCAGGCGGAACCGGCGGACGTACGGCGTCTGGCGCAGGCGCTGACGGAGGTCAAGGCGAGGGTCCGCTTCTGCGCGGTCTGCGGGAACGTCGCGCAGGAGGAGCGGTGCGGCATCTGCCGCGACACCCGGCGCGACCCCGCGGTCATCTGCGTCGTGGAGGAGCCGAAGGACGTCGTCGCGATCGAGCGCACGCGTGAGTTCCGCGGCCGCTACCACGTGCTGGGCGGCGCGATCAGCCCGATCGACGGGGTGGGCCCCGACGACCTGCGCATACGGGAACTCCTGGCCCGGCTGGCGGACGGCACGGTCACCGAGCTGATCCTCGCCACGGACCCCAATCTCGAAGGCGAGGCCACAGCCACGTACCTCGCCCGCATGATCAAGCCCATGGGCCTGAAGGTCACCCGCCTGGCCAGCGGCCTCCCGGTGGGCGGCGACCTGGAATACGCGGACGAGGTCACGCTCGGCCGCGCCTTCGAGGGGAGACGACTCCTAGATGTCTGACGCCACGCTGCACGCGACCGACCGGAACCCGGACGACTTCGCGGTCCAGATCGCCGATCAGATCGAGAGCTTCCTGGTGGCCGTCACGGAGGTCGCGAAGGGCGACGAGCCGGACTCGGCGGTGCCCTTCCTCCTCCTCGAGGTCTCCCAGCTGCTCCTGGCCGGCGGCCGTCTCGGCGCCCACGAGGACATCGTCCCCGAGGAGCGCTACGAGCCGGACATGGGCCCCGAGCCGGACGTGGACGAGCTGCGCGAGAACCTGGCGCGGCTGCTCGACCCGATCGACGTCTACTCCGAGGTCTTCGACCCGTACGAGCCGCGCAAGGCCCCGGTCCCGGCCCGCATCTCCGACGACCTCACCGACGTCATCACCGACCTGCGCCACGGCATGGCCCACTACAAGGCGGGCCGCACGTCGGAGGCGCTGTGGTGGTGGCAGTTCTCCTACTTCTCCAACTGGGGCTCCACGGCGTCGGCGTCCCTGCGCGCCCTGCAGTCGGTCGTCGCCCACGTCCGCCTGAACCAGCCCCTCGCCGAACTCGACGGCCTGGACACCGACCAGGGCCTGGGCGACGACACCCTCGAGGCCGAGGCCGGCAAGGTCATGGCCGAGGAGATCGGCACCCCCCTGGGCATGCGCCCGGTCCAGTAGGACGGCTCAGGACCAGGGGAAGCCCTCGTTGATGCCGAACAGCACCGTCATCAGCGCCATCAGCGCCAGCGGGACGACGACGAACGCCGCCTCCGGACGTTCGCGCCGGAGCGCCTGCCAGCCGAGGGCGACGGCGGGGCCGGACAGTCCCCCGGCCATCAGCACCCAGCCTGCTTCGGCGCTGCCCACGACGTTGAACGCGACGAACGCCGCGAGGACGAACAGCGCGGGGGAGGCCCACAGGTGCCTCAGCGCCCGCGGGGCTTCGGAGTTGGCCATCGGTGTGTTCCCTTCCGCGGTACGGGGCGGCGCGTCGGCGCGCCGCCCCGCGTGACGTTCCGGTCCCTCAGACGAGGCTGCGGATGTACGTGTACAGCTGGTACTGGGCCTCGGCGCCGGCGGCGACCCAGGCGATGCGGACCGGGTGGTACCAGGGCAGGCCGTCCATGTACGAGCGGAACTTGCCCCAGTTGCCCTTGGCGGTCTTGACCGCGCCGCTGTAGATCTTGCCGCCGTGCTTCTTCAGCAGGTTGTACAGGGCCTTGGCGGCGCCGCCGACGGCACCTCGCGCCTGGACGTCGGTGGCCGTGCCGGCCGCCACGGCACGCAGCGACGTGGTGTCCTGCGCCTTCAGCTCGGCCGACACGGCCGGGTCGGCGAGCAGGGCGCGGGCCTGGGCCGCGGTCAGCGTTGCCTCCGACGAGGCCGCCGGACGGGCCGGAGCGGCGGCCTCGGCCGCCTGCGCCAGGGTCGCGCCGGCCCCGACGGAGACGGCCGCCACGGCCGAAACAGCGGCCAAAAGGGCGACCTGGACTGGCGTGGAAACCGAAATGGTCCCCCCGCGGACTTCTTCCCCCGATTAACTCTCTCGCCTCAACTGGGCTGGTCAGGCCCGGTTTTCGACGCGGCAGGAACATAACACGGTGGATGATCATCTCGCCACTGGCCATTTTCGTTCGCCCGCTCGCGAAGCCCACATGTGATTCGATTTTGAATTCAACGACCCCGGTACGGGGAATTCGCGCGGATCGGTGAATCCCCTTGTCCCGGTCAGGCAGCGGTGCCCGGCGGTCTACACCAAAATCTGGAGCAGCTCCAGCCGTTGCTGGAGGTGTCCCGGCTGCGCAACGTGGTGTTGCAGGTCCTGCCGTTCGAGCAGGCGTTCAGTGACGCGTCGAGGGGCCCCATGGTGCTGGTGGAGGGCCGTGACTCCAAGGCCGCCCCCTCGGGCCCCGAACTCCGTATCGCCACCCCCGCCTGGGCGGCGGTCGTTTCCGCAGTTCGGCCCGAAGCTTGAGCCTCGGGAATCGAGCTCTTCCCTTGGGTCTTCCGGTCTGGTTGAAATACCCAAGGTTCGCAGCAAACGACCAGCAAATGAGTCGGCCCCGGCGGTGCGCCAACACCAATCCGGGGCCTGACCTACGGATCGAAGACAGAGGTTCGACCGTGGCTTACGCCCACCCTAGTCCCGCCCTGCCGTCCCCGTCCCACCCCATGGCCACAACGGGGTACGGAAAGCGCCCCGTGGGTGACGAAGACCCGCACGCGGACGCGGACTTCGCACACCTGCTCCCGCGTGACGCCGAAGTCGCCGTCTTCATCGACCACCTCGACACCGGCCACGCGATGGGCCACAAGGTGCTCGCGGCCGAGCACCCCCGCTACGGCCAGCAGGCGATGCGCACCTCGCTGACCCGGATCACCGAGGCCGGCCACCTGCGCTGGATCAGGGAGCACATCACCGTCGAGGACAACACCATGCGGTGGGTCACGCGCACGTACTGGTCGCGTACCCGCAGGTCACCGGAGTGGTGGGCGCAGTTCGCGCGGGAGCGCCACGGCATGGACGTGACCCGGGACCACCAGCCGGGCCTCGCCCGGGTCGCGGAGCAGCCTCCCGCCGAGCAGCCCGCCGTACCGGATGCGCCCGAGCCCGCGCCCGAGCCCGAGCCGGAGAGCGCCGCGTACCGCGCTCTCGCGAGCCTGCGTACCGCCGACGCCCGTATGGCGCTCCCCGAGGGCGACTGTCGTTCCCTCGAAGCGCTTGCCGAGGAGTGGCTGTCCCGTGGGGCGACCCCCAGGGACATCACCCGAGCCCTGACCGAAGGGCTCCCGCCCACTGTCAGCAACCCGGGCGGACTCGCCCGACGACGACTGGAGTCGAAGATGCCTCCGCAGAAGAAGGAACCGCGCGCGAAGGTGACCCGCGTGATCATGGCCTGCGCCACCTGTGACCAGGACGAACGCACGGTGAAGATCGACCGGGGCATCTGCGAGGACTGCCGCAGGGAGAACGAGGCCAATCCGGTGTCCGACGAGGACATCGTCAAGGGCTTCGAGGAGATCGCCCACCTGGGCACCGCGTCGGCGTACTTCCTCCGGAAGAAGCTGGAGCGGAGCACGGGAGGCCCCGTGCCCGACACGTTCCGCCCGGTGCCCATCGAGGACCGCGTCTTCTACCACTACCGCGACAACCTGTACTCATGGTCGTGGAAGTGACGTCGCACGACTCCGACACGGACCGGCGCGACCGGGTCGAGAAGCCCGGTGGCTACGCCGCCGCCGGCATTCCCGTCTATCTGCTCATCGACCGTGACGACTGCTCGGTCGTCGTGTTCAACCAGCCGGAGGGCGGGCGTTACCGGCACCAGGAGAAGCTGCCCTTCGGAGCGTCCGTGAAGCTTCCCGATCCCGTGAACGTCACCCTCGACACGGAGCCCCTCAAGGATCTTGTCGACTGAGGGCGCGTGTGACGCGGGGCACTTTTCCGAGTGGTCCGCGTCGGGATGGGCATGAGCCCCCCTGCGAGAGCGCCGGGGAGTCTCACCATGCGGTACCCCGGAGGGGATTTTCGGACGCTCGATAGACTGAACCGACCGTGGCGCACACATATGTGTGCGAACCGTGGGACAACGACGGACTGAGCGAGGAGCGCACGTGGGCCTTGTCGTGCAGAAGTACGGAGGCTCCTCCGTAGCCGATGCCGAAGGCATCAAGCGCGTCGCCAAGAGGATCGTGGAAGCCAAGAAGAACGGCCACCAGGTGGTCGCCGTGGTTTCCGCGATGGGCGACACGACGGACGAGCTGATCGATCTCGCCGAGCAGGTTTCCCCGATCCCTGCCGGCCGCGAGCTCGACATGCTGCTGACCGCCGGAGAGCGGATCTCCATGGCCCTGCTGGCCATGGCGATCAAGAACCTGGGCCACAACGCCCAGAGCTTCACCGGCAGCCAGGCAGGTGTCATCACCGACTCGGTCCACAACAAAGCCCGCATCATCGATGTCACACCGGGCCGGATCAAGGCCTCGGTGGACGAGGGCAACATCGCCATCGTCGCCGGGTTCCAGGGCGTCAGCCAGGACACCAAGGACATCACCACGCTCGGCCGCGGCGGCTCCGACACCACCGCCGTCGCCCTCGCCGCGGCGCTCGACGCCGAGGTGTGCGAGATCTACACGGACGTCGACGGCGTGTTCACCGCCGACCCCCGCGTGGTGACGAAGGCCAGGAAGATCGACTGGATCTCGTTCGAGGACATGCTCGAACTGGCCGCCTCCGGTTCCAAGGTGCTGCTCCACCGCTGCGTGGAGTACGCCCGCCGGTACAACATCCCGATCCACGTCCGCTCGTCCTTCAGCGGACTGCAGGGCACGTGGGTCAGCAGCGAGCCGATCGAGCAAGGGGACAAGCAGGTGGAGCAGGCTCTCATCTCCGGTGTCGCACACGACACCTCCGAGGCCAAGATCACGGTCGTCGGCGTGCCCGACAAGCCCGGCGAGGCCGCGTCGATCTTCCGCACCATCGCGGACGCCGAGATCAACATCGACATGGTCGTGCAGAACGTGTCCGCCGCCTCCACCGGTCTGACGGACATCTCCTTCACCCTGCCGAAGGCCGAGGGCCGCAAGGCCATCGACGCCCTGGAGAAGAACAAGGGCGCCATCGGCTTCGACTCCCTGCGCTACGACGACCAGATCGGCAAGATCTCCCTGGTCGGCGCGGGCATGAAGACCAACCCCGGGGTCACCGCCGACTTCTTCACCGCGCTCAGCGACGCCGGTGTGAACATCGAGCTGATCTCGACCTCCGAGATCCGCATCTCGGTCGTCACCCGCAAGGACGACGTGCCGGAGGCCGTGCGCGCCGTGCACACCGCCTTCGGACTGGACTCCGACAGCGACGAGGCCGTGGTCTACGGAGGCACCGGCCGCTGATGACCGGGACCGCAGGACCCGGACGTTCCGGGCGGCCGACGCTCGCGGTCGTGGGGGCGACCGGGGCCGTCGGCACGGTCCTGCTCCAGATCCTGTCCCAGCGCGCGGACATCTGGGGCGAGATCAGGCTCATCGCCTCCCCGCGCTCGGCCGGCCGCAAGCTGGCCGTGCGCGGCGAGGAGGTCGAGGTGGTGGCGCTCACCGAGGACGCCTTCGACGGGGTCGACGTCGCCATGTTCGACGTGCCCGACGAGGTCTCCGCCGCGTGGGCGCCCGTCGCCGCCGCGCGCGGCGCGGTCGTCGTCGACAACTCCGGCGCCTTCCGCATGGACCCGGACGTGCCGCTGGTCGTCCCGGAGGTCAACCCGCACGCGGTACGCAACCGCCCGCGCGGCATCGTCGCCAACCCCAACTGCACCACCCTGACGATGATCGTCGCGCTGGGCGCGCTGCACGCCGAGTTCGGCCTGCGCGAGCTGGTCGTCTCGTCGTACCAGGCGGTCAGCGGCGCCGGCCAGGCCGGCGTGCGGACACTGCGCGAGCAGCTCTCCCTGGTCGCCGGCACGGAGCTGGGCACGAACCCCGGCGACGTACGGCGGGCCGTGGGGGACAACACCGGGCCCTTCCCCGAGCCGGTCGCGCTGAACGTCGTGCCGTGGGCCGGCTCGCTGCGCGAGGACGGCTGGTCGTCCGAGGAGATGAAGGTACGGGACGAGTCCCGCAAGATCCTCGGCCTGCCCGCCCTCCCGGTCGCCGTCACCTGCGTCCGCGTCCCCGTGGTCACCGTGCACTCCCTCACCGTGCACGCCCGCTTCGAGGGCGAGGTCACCGTCGACAAGGCACGCGAGATCCTCGCGACCGCCCCCGGCGTCGTCCTCTTCGACAACCCGGCCGCCGGGGAGTTCCCGACGCCCGCCGACGTCGTCGGCACCGACCCCACCTGGGTCGGCCGGGTGCGCCGGGCCCTGGACGACCCCACGGCGCTGGAGCTGTTCGTGTGCGGGGACAACCTGCGCAAGGGCGCCGCGCTCAACACCGCGCAGATCGCCGAGCTGGTGGCGGCGGAGCGCAAGGCCGCCTGACGCGAGGCGGGCGCCCCGGTCCTGCCGGGTGACCTGGTGGCGGACGTAAAAGGTCTGGATCACAGAGGATTAATTTGTAGGATCTGTGAGGGACTTGTGGCTCGGACCGGTCGGCCCGAGCCACTTGAACATGCAACTTCCTGGGCCGAGGATTGCAGACGAGGATTCACCTCCCCGCCAGCCGCAACCGAGCGGAGGGCGGGGAGCGTCTTTGCGGTCACCCTTATCCGGGACGTGGGGACGCTGCTTCCCAGACGTGGGGACGTCTGGAGCCGGGCGCGGGGACGTCCGTTCATATGAAACACAGGGGAAGAGCGGGACGCATGAGGGCATTCGATGCGCTGTCGGTGGTGCTGCCTGACGCGGGTGGGCGGTGGACGGTACCGGACGGCGCAGACGTGACGCCCGGCACGTACAACCCTTACGGGGGGAAGCGTGTCCAACTGGCGTGGCAGAGGTACTCGACTTCACAGCGCCCCGTGGCACGGCGTTCCGGCCGCCTCGCGGCACGCTCCGGCCCCGCGTGGCCGGTGCGTCCGGTGGCATGCCGGTGATCGCGCCCATGCCCGCAGCGCGCCCCGCCCGCATCCCCGGTCAGCGTGACGGCGCCGACGAGACGGTGGCGGCCGGCACCACGGTCGACCACCTCACCGAGACCTACCGCGCGCACTACCGCTCGCTGCTGGGACTCGCGGCGCTGCTCCTCGACGACACGGCCTCCTGCGAGGACGTCGTCCAGGAGGCGTTCATCCGCGTCCACTCCGCCCGCAAACGCGTCCGCGACCCGGAGAAGACCCTGGCCTATCTGCGCCAGACGGTCGTCAACCTGTCCCGTTCCGCGCTGCGCCGCCGCATCCTCGGCCTGAAGCTGCTGTCCAAGCCCATGCCCGACATGGCGAGCGCGGAGGAGGGCGCGTACGACCAGCTCGAACGCGACTCCCTCATCAAGGCGATGAAGGGCCTTCAGCGCCGTCAGCGCGAGGTGCTGGTGCTGCGCTACTTCGCCGACATGACGGAGGCCCAGGTCGCCGAGACGCTCGGCATCTCGCTCGGCTCGGTCAAGGCGTACGGCTCACGCGGCATCGCCGCGCTGCGGCTGGCCATGGAGGCGTCGGCATGATCGACGGCCAGGACGCGCGGGACCCGCGCCCCGAGGAACGCGAGCCGGAGGGCTCGCGGGCCTCCTCCGGCGGCGCGGCGGACGCCGCGACGGGCGGCCCGGAGGGCTCGGACAGCCGTACGGCCGACGCCGGCGAGGACTCCGGCGACGGCCGGCACGAGGACGGCCGGCCACCGGCCGGACCGGGACGGACCGCGCACGCGGCGGGGGAGGACCCCGCGCCGGAGCCGCAGACCGAGGACGGACCGAAGCCCGCACCGGAGCCGGAGCCGGTCGCCGCGGACCGCGGGGGCGTGCCCGAGGGGGACGGGCTCGCACGGCTGCGCGCGCTCGTGACACCGCACGGGCAGAACCCGACACACACGCACGCTGGGAACGGAACTGTGAACGACGGCCGGGACGAACAGAGCCTCGAAGGGCTCGACTCGGACGAGCTGCAACTGCGCACCCTGCTGCACCAGGCCGTCCAGGACGTGGAGCCGAGCGACGGCACCCTGGACTACCTGCGCCGGGCGGTCCCCGCCCGCCGTGCGCGCAAACGCCAGGCACTCGTCGGCGCGGCCGCGGCCGCGCTCCTCCTCGGCACGGCCGTCCCCGCGCTGGTCCACGTCTCCACCACCTCCGGCTCGGACGCCCACCCGTCCGCCGTCGGCCACGCCTCGCAGGCCCAGGGCGGCACCGGACAGGGCAAGGACCCCGGCAGCGGCGAGACCACCGCCGGCGGCGCCTCCGACGAGGTCGGCGACGACGAGAAGGACCCCGCGAAGGAGGGCGACAAGGCCGGCGCGAGCACCGGCGCGAGCACGGGCGCCTCCGAGGGCGGCGACCCCTCGGCCGGCACCACGGCGGACGCCCCGGCCTGCACCGCAGGGCAGCTCGGCCCGGCCACCGCGAGCAGCGCCGCCCCCGACTCGGCGGGCGCGGTCTACGGCTCCTTCCAGGTCACCAACGTCTCCGGCGAGGCATGCGTCGTCGAGGGCGCCGGAACCGTGAATGCGACCCCCCAGGGCGCGGCGGACGCGGCGAAGATCGGGACGGCCCGGCATGTCGCGGGCGACGCGGCGGCCGCCCTGCCCGACCCGTCGCTGGAGGCGGCGACGGTGGTCCTCGAGCCGGGCGAGGCGTACGAGGTGCAGTTCGCCTGGGTGCCCTCGGAGACCTGTCCGGTCCCCGGCGACACCGCGGGCGGCGGCACCGGCGGCCCCTCGGCGGACCCGACCCCGACCGGCGAGCCGACGAACTCGACCGACGCGTCCATGGGCACCGGCACGACGACGCAGCTGCTGCGCCAGGACGGCGGGACCGAGGGCAGCGTGACGGTGACCTACACGGCGGCCACCGGCTCCGGCGCGGCCACCGCGACGGTCGGCAACGCCTGCGCCGGGACGGTCTACTGGACGGGGCTGCTCACGCCGGACGCCTGACGCGCGACGCCGTCACCGTCGGCGGCGTCTGCGGTGTCCGCGGTGTCCGCGGCGGGCCCCAGGCCCAGCTCCGCGTCCCGCGCGAGTTCCACCTCGCGGCGGAACAGCCGGAACCACATGAAGATCACGAAGCCGACGAAGGCGAACCACTCGGCGGTGTAGCCGAGGTTCTGGAACGCCTTCAGGTCGAGGCCGGTGCCGCCCGGCGCGGACGCCGGGACCGCGCGCATGCCCGAGTCGCCGCGGTTCAGCGTGACCCAGGCGTCGTAGACGTCGTACGGGACGAGGTTGATCAGGGAGGCCGCGCTGATCGCGGCGGTCTGGCCCTCCGGGAGGCCGCTGCGGGCGCTGACGCCGTTGCTGCCGGGGGTCTCGGAGGCCTGGAGCGCTCCGGTGACGGTGACCTCGCCGGCGGGCGGCGCGGGCGCCTTCGCCGGGTCGGGCTCGCCGGGCAGCCAGCCGCGTACGACGGGCAGGGCGCGGCCGGTGCCGGTGCGCAGCAGGGTCAGGACGTAGTAGCCGTCCTTGTCGTCCAGCGTGCGGCCGGGGACCAGGAGCTGGGTGTCGTACCGGCCGGTCGCGGTGGCCTGCTTGCCGGAGGTGGCCTTGGTCACGGGCAGCAGGTCGTCCAGCGGCCGGGGCTTGTCCTTCTTGGCGTCGGCGACCTGCGCCTCCGCCTCGCGGTGGTTGTCCACCCGGTCCTCGAACCGGCCCAGCTGCCAGGACCCCATGAACACGCAGAAGGGGATCGAGAGCAGCAGGAAGACGTTGATCGCCCACCAGCGGGGGGTCAGCAGAAACCGGTACACGCCCTCAACGGTACGGGCCCGCGGAGGGTTCCCGTCCCGCGGGGTCACGTCCTCCGCGGCCCGCGCCGGGCTCTCGGTCGTCACCTCGTGTGAAGGGTCAGGTGGAAGTTCCGGAGGAAGTTGTCCACAGGCTGGGGACCGAGGACGCGCGATGCCCGTCCGGACGGGCAGTATGGGGTCATGACTGAGAGCAACGGGTCCGACGCGCCGGACCGGGCGGACCACCAGACCGAGCGAGTGCAGCAGACCGGGGAGATGCCGGACTGGGAGAAGCGCTTCCGCGCGCCCCGGGTGTCCCTTCCCGACTGGGCGGAGGACGCCCCCGACCGTTCCCTGTTCGTGTCGAACGCGACAGGGACGTACGAGCTGTACGCCTGGGACCGGGCGACCGGTGAGCAGCGCCAGGTGACGGAGCGGCCGAACGGCACGACGGACGGGGTGCTCTCGCCGGACGGCGAGTGGATCTGGTGGTTCGACGACAAGGACGGCGACGAGTTCGGCGTCTGGCGCCGGCAGCGGTTCTCCGGCGGCGAGGACGAGCTGGCCGCCCCGGGCCTGGACCCCTCGTACCCGGCGGGCCTCGCGCTGGGCCGCGACGGCAGCACGGCGGTCGTCGGCCGCTCCACCGACGAGGACGGTACGACGATCCACCTGGTGCGCACGGGCGAGGCGCCGGTGGAGCTGTACCGGCACCGCGAGTCGGCGGGCGTCGGCGACCTCTCCTACGACGGCTCGCTGATCGCCGTGGAGCACACGGAGCACGGGGACGCGATGCACTCCGCGCTGCGCGTGATGCGCCCCGACGGCACGACGGTCGCCGAGCTGGACGACACCCGCGGCGGCACCGAGGAACTGGGCCTGGAGGTGCTGGGCTTCGCGCCCGTGGCGGGCGACACCCGGCTGCTCGTCGGCCACCAGCGGCGCGGTCGCTGGGAGCCGATGGTGTGGGACGTGGCGACGGGCGAGCAGACCGACCTGGAGCTGGACCTGCCCGGCGACGTGAGCGCCGAGTGGTACCCGGACGGCAGCGCCCTGCTCATCGCGCACGGCTTCGAGGCCCGCGGCGAGCTGTTCCGCTACGACCTCGCCGGGCGCCGGCTGGAGAAGATCCCCACGCCGCGCGGCGCGGTCTCCGGTGCGACGGCCCGGCCCGACGGCAGCGTGGAGTACCTGTGGTCGTCGGCCGCGCAGCCGCCGGTGGTCCGCTCCACGACCGGCGGTGTGGTCCTGGACCCGCCCGGCATGAAGTCGCCCGGGTCGGTGCCGGTGGAGGACGTGTGGGTGGAGGGCCCGGGCGGCCGCATCCACGCGCTCGTGCAGAAGCCGGCCGGCGCGACCGGCCCCCTGCCGACCGTCTTCGACATCCACGGCGGCCCGACGTGGCACGACAGCGACTCCTTCGCGGCGGGCCCGGCCGCCTGGGTCGACCACGGCTACGCGGTGGTCCGCGTCAACTACCGCGGCTCCACCGGGTACGGCCGCGCCTGGACGGACGCCCTGAAGCACCGCGTGGGCCTGATCGAGCTGGAGGACATCGCGGCGGTCCGCGAGTGGGCCATCTCCTCCGGACTGGCGGACCCCGGCCGGCTGATCCTCACCGGCGGCTCCTGGGGCGGCTATCTGACGCTGCTGGGCCTCGGCACGCAGCCGGACCACTGGGCGCTGGGCATCGCGGCGGTCCCGGTCGCCGACTACGTCACGGCGTACCACGACGAGATGGAAGCGCTGAAGGCCATGGACCGCACCCTGCTGGGCGGCACGCCCGAGGAGGTCCCCGAGCGCTTCGAGGCGTCGTCCCCGATCACCTACGTCGACCAGGTGAAGGCCCCGGTCTACATCTCGGCGGGGGTGAACGACCCGCGCTGCCCGATCCAGCAGATCGAGAACTACGTGAAGCGGCTGGAGTCGCGTCACGCGGTCCACGAGGTCTACCGCTACGACGCGGGCCACGGCTCGCTGGTGGTCGACGAGCGGATCAAGCAGATCCGTCTGGAGCTCGACTTCGCGGCGCGGCACCTGCCGGCCTGACGGGCGCGATCGCGCGCGCCGGGGGAGAGCCGGGCTCAGCCCTCGGCGCGCGGCGGCCCCGGCAGGGGGAAGGGGCCGCGATCACCGTGAACTGCGCGTCCGCCGCCCCAGCAGCTCCGCCAGCCCCCGGCGGGTCGCCGCCAGGACCACCCGGTCGCCGGCGCGCAGGACGTACGTGTCCGGCAGGTCCCACACCAGACCGGAGCCCGGCGCTTCGCCCCGCGCGTCGGCGCCCCGGGCGGCCGTGTCCAGGGCCAGCACCCGCCAGGCCCCCGGCCGGAACGCCTCCGCGACCGTGCGCCCCTCCAGCTGTGGATGCCCGTTGACGACGAACGCCGCGAACAGCAGCACCCGCCGCTCCACGGGGATCGCGCCCAGGATCTGGCGCCCCATCATCGCCCCGGCGAAGGCGGGCGCGGCCAGATGGGACACGGACCGGCTCCGGGTCAGCGCGGCCGGGTGCGCGGTGCGCAGCGTCCGGTACACGGCCTTGGCGAAGTCGTCGTCGTACAGCCGCAGCACCGCCCGCAGGTCGGGGCGTACCGACCGGGCGTAGAGGACGGCCTCCAGGTTGGTGGTGTCGACGCTGGTCAGCGCGAGCAGCGCGTCCGCGCGGTGGATCTTCGCCGACTCCAGGACGCCCTCCTGGGTGACGTCCCCGACCACGACCGGTACGCGTAACCGCCGGGCGACGGCCATGCCCCGCGCCTCCGGGTCGGCCTCGACGCACACCACGGGGATGTGCAGTTCACGCAGCCGGGTCAGCACCCGGGTGCCGATCTTGCCGAGCCCCAGCAGCACCACGTGCCCGCTCAGTCCGCGCGGCGGTCTCCGCAGCGCGGACGCGGTGCGGAAGGTGCCCAGCGCCTCCAGCACCGCGGCCAGCAGCACCGGCAGCAGCAGCAACCCGACCAGCCCGGACAGCAGTTGCAGCACCTGCTGCCCGGTCGGCGCGCCGAGCGCGGGCTCGTTGATGGCGAACAGGTCGAGCAGCGTGATGTAGATGGCGTGCAGCGGGTGGTCGTCGGTCACCACGATCAGCGCCACCGCGAGCGCGACCACCGCGGCCACCAGCCCCGCCAGCGACCAGCGCAGCCGCGCCGAGAACAGCGAGGCGAACGGCATCACCCCGGCGCGCCGGGCCGGCAGCGGGGGACCGGAGTACGACACCTGCTCCAGCACCACCGTGCCACGCCCGGTCGCCGCCGCCACCGCCTCCGCGTCCGGGAGCAGCCGAGGCCCGTCGCCGCTGTCCTCCGAACCCTCCGCGCCCGCGGGGTCGTTGCTGGTCGCGGACAGCAGCGCCAGTGTGCACAGTCCCGGGTCGGCCACCTCGCCGGGCCGCGGCGGCCGGCGCTCCACCGCCCGCAGCAGCAGCCCCTCCGCGTCGACGACCTTGCTGGTGCCGACGAGGGCGGTGGCGACCAGCGCGGGCGCGGTCGTGTCGGCGTCGGACAGCACGGTGGTGGTGATGTCGGCGCCATGGCCCGCGTGACCTCCGTGGCCGCCACGGCCCGCGGCGGCGGCCAGTTCGGCGGCCTGGTCGAGCAGCTCCTCGATGTGCTGGCCGAGCCGCCGGTTGTAGAGCCGCAGGACGAGGCGCAGCCGGGGGTTGAGTCGGCGGGCGGTGAGTGCGGCGCGGATGTTGGTCTCGTCGTCGTCGTACACCAGGGCGAGCGCGGCGGCCCGGTCCACGCCCGCGTCGGCGAGCACGGCCTCGGTGGGGTCGGCGGCCTCCATCACCCGCTCGTCGGGGACCAGGGTGTCGTCGGAGTCGCCGGTGCCGCGGTTGACGGCGGTCACCATCCGGCCGAACAGCGCCGCGGAGGCGGCCCGGGCCCGGCCGGCCATCGGCTGGGGCGGGGTGCGCCTCGCGGGCGGCACCACGAGCACCACCTGTTCCCGGTACACGCCGCGCAGTTCGGCGGCGAGGCGGTGCGCCAGTCCGTCGTCGCCGCACACCACCATGTGGGCGGACGGATCGCTGGGCGGGGCGGGGTTGGGCAGGAGGCTCACCACAGGGCAGAAGACTGCCTGATCATGGCCCGTGGTTCCAGGGCGCACGACGAGCATGACGTGCGCACGCCTGGGATGGACGCCGTACACCGGGGTGTCCGGTACATGCGAGACACGTGGGAGAGGGGTGGCGGTGATGCCCGGTCAGGCCGGAGCGGTCCGTCGGCCCGCACGCCCTTGAGCAGACAGCGGGTGCTGTCCGCCGCCGTCACCCTCGCGGACGAGGGCGGGGCCGACGCGCCGAACTAGGACGAGCTGCTCGACGGAATGATCGACACCGTCGTCGGGGAGATCGACCCGCCGGTCGAGGGCGCGGACTGGAGGACCACCGTCCGGCTGCGGGTGCGCGCTCGGCAAGACGGTCCTCGTCGTGCGGTGACCCGGGGCGCGCCCGCGTGCGGCGGCGCGCGTAGCCTGGACGCCGTACGCGCTGTCAGGTGTTTTACCCACCTCGTACGTGTATGCGACATACACGAAATTTGTCGTACGGTAAACTTTACCTCGCCTTGGCGCTCTGTTGAGCTGCCGAACGCTCAGTCCGCGGGAAGCGGACCCGGATGCGAGGGGGGACGTGACATGAATCGACGCGCAGTGCGGCGTGACACGAACCGGCCCGTACGCATCGACATCACCCCCCGCGACAGCGTTCCCGAACCCGGCGCCGCCGTCTCCGGCGCCTGACCCGCCCGGCCGCCCGCCCCTCCGTCAGAGGGTGCGGCAGCCCGCCCGCACGCCACCGTCCGCCCGCTCCGGGCCTCCCGGCGTCGCGCCGTACGCGGACCAGGACCACGCCGTCACCCCTCACCGCACCCCGCGGATCATCGCGCGCGACCCGGCGCCCCCGCCGACCGTCCGCACGCCACCTCAGCCCCTTGCAGGCACTGACGCCGCCGTCGCCGACCCGGAGGACCGACGCCCGTGCACAACACCGCCACCATGCTCATCGAACTGGGCGCGATCATCCTCGCCCTAGGCCTGCTGGGCCGCCTCGCCGGGCGCGTGGGCTTCTCGCCCATCCCGCTCTACCTGCTGGCCGGACTGGCCTTCGGCAACGGTGGCATCCTGGCGCTGCAGGCCAGCGAGGAGTTCATTGCCGTCGGCGCCGAGATCGGCGTCATTCTGCTGCTGCTGATGCTGGGTCTGGAGTACAGCGCGTCCGAGCTGGTCACCAACCTCAGGACGCAGTACCCGTCCGGCGCGGTGGACTTCGTCCTCAACGCGGTGCCGGGCGCGGTGGCGGCGCTGATTTTGGGCTGGGGCCCGGTCGCGGCCGTGGCGCTGGCCGGCGTCACCTGGATCTCCTCGTCCGGCGTGATCGCGAAGGTGCTCGGCGACCTGCGCCGGCTCGGCAACCGTGAGACACCGGTGGTGCTCGGCGTCCTCGTGATCGAAGACCTGGCGATGGCGGTCTACCTGCCGATCCTCATCACGGTACTGGCGGGCGCCGGCCTGGCGGGCGGCTCGGTCACCCTGCTGATCGCGCTCGGCACCGTCGGCGCCGTCCTGTACCTGGCGCTGCGCCACGGACGGCTGATCAGCCGCGCGGTGTCCTCGGACAACCCGGAGATGCTGCTGCTGGTCGTCCTGGGCCTGACGCTCCTCGTCGCGGGCCTGACGCAGGAACTGCAGGTGTCGGCGGCCGTCGGCGCGTTCCTCGTGGGCATCGCCCTGTCCGGCGAGGTCGCCGAGGGCGCGAGCAACCTGCTCACCCCGCTGCGGGACCTGTTCGCCGCCGTCTTCTTCGTCTTCTTCGGCCTGTCCACCGACCCGGCCGACATCCCGCCGGTCCTGGTCCCGGCGCTGCTCCTGGCGTTCGTCACCGCGCTGACGAAGATCGCGACGGGCTGGTACGCGGCCCGGCGGGCGGGCATCAAGGGCGCGGGCCGCTGGAGGGCGGGCGGCACGCTGGTGGCGCGCGGCGAGTTCTCGATCGTCATCGCGGGTCTCGCGGTCGGCGTGGAGCCCCGCATCGGCCCGCTGGCCACGGCGTACGTCCTGATCCTGGTCGTCGTGGGCCCGCTGACCGCCCGCTGGACCGAGCCGCTGGCCCGCAGGCTCACCGGCCGTCGGAAGACGCCGGTGGGTCCGGAGCGGGCGGCGCCGGAACCGGCGAAGGTGTGAGGACCTCGGGGGTGCGGGTCACTCCCGGCCGAGAATGCCGGCGGCGACACCGACACCCTCCCGGGTGCCGATGACGATGAGGGTGTCACCGCCGGCCAGCCGGAAGTCCGGCCCGGGGGAGGGAATGGCCTCGGCGCGGCGCAGCACGGCGACGACGGACACGCCGGTCTCGGTGCGCATCCGGGTGTCGCCGAGCACGCGCCCGTTCCAGTACGAGGTCGACGACAGCTCGATCCGCTCGGCGACCAGCCCCAGTTCGGCCGTCGCCAGCAAGTTCGGGCTGTGGTGCGCGGGAAGCAGCGCGTCGACGACGGCGGCGGCCTCCTCGGCGTTCAGCTTCAGGCTCACCGCGGTGTCGTCCGGGTCGTCCCTGCGGTAGACGTTCAGCGTCCGGGAACCGTCGAGATGGGCGATCACCGACAACCGCCGCCGCTCCCGCGTGACGAGGTCGTACCGCACCCCTATCCCCGGCAGCGGAGTGTGCCCCACGCGCCCGGCGCCGCCCATGACCGTCCCCCTACACCCTGTCAGTTGTCCTACGGGCCATGACCGACGGCACCCTACGGCACGGGGGGTGGAGGGCGACATCCGGGCGGGACGTGCGCTGCCGCACCACGACCGCGACGTCGGAACGGTCGCGCGCACCTGAAGCGGACGGGCGAAGGGGTGGGCCGTCGGCGAAGCCCCAGCGTAGGGCCGCCCCACGCACTCGGTTACTCTGCGGCAACGCCCGGAGGGAGCCGGGATCCCGCACGCCGGGCCGGGAGGTTCCGGCCGGCCCGACCCTCAGGAGTACCGCCCGTGAACGGACCGCGCCGCCGCGCGCTGCTGGCCTCCGTCAACCCGATGCTCGAGCCCGGGGAGCGGATCGAGGCGGTGACCATCGTGACCACGAGCCCTGTCTCGCTCGGCAGGACCGCGGCGTTCGCCCTGGCGTCGGCGATCGTGAGCGGCGGCACCACGACCATGGCTCCGGCGCCGGCAGCGATGCACCTGGTCATGACCGACCGCCGCTTCTTCCTCTTCCGTGCGGAGCCGCTGGTCGTCTGGCCGCGCGAACTGGTGATGACGTTCCCGCGCGCCGGCCTGGTCCGCTCGGAGATCGACGACCGCAGGGTCAACTCGTCCTTCGTCCTGTCCTACCCGGGCTACGAGCAGAGCCTCCAGCTCACGTTCTCGGCGTTCGGCCGCAGGAAGCGGGACCGGATAGCGGCGGCGGTGCCGGTCGCGGGCTGACGGCAGGGGCGGCTCGTGGCGCGCCCTGGTCCGCACGGGCGAAGCGCGCCGCACCGGACGTCAGGTGCGGCCCAGCTCCGCGGCGCCGAAGGACACGTCGAAGCGGTCGCACCAGATGCTCACGCTGGTGAAACGGGACGGGTCGACATCGTTGGGCACGGCGTAGTTCTGGCTTCCCTTGTTGCCCTTGAGCTTGCCGAGACTGACGTACTCGCCGTCGTCGAACACGTGCCAGCCGGCCTGTCCCTCCTTCACCGGCGCGTCGGTCAGCCACACCCGCAGGTCCGGTCCGTTGCTCGTGTCGAGGTTCTCCAGCCGGACGACATGCGAGCCGTCGTCCAGCCGTACGAGTTTCACCGTGCCCGAGGTCGCGTGCTCATGGCTGATCAGCTCACCGGCGGCCAGCGTCCGGGGCCCGGCCGGAGAGGAGGGCGCCCCGGACGGCTCCGTCTCGACGGCCTGCTCCTCCTCGGCGGGCCCAGGGGTCGCCTGGGCCGTGGGCAGGGCCTCCTCCACGGTCTGGTCCTGCCACAGCTTCCACGGCTGGAACCAGTACAACCCGAAGCCGGCCGTGGCGACCGCCACCAGCAGCACCCCGATGCCCAACGGCCTGCCCAGCAGCTCCCGTACGCGCGCCATGCCCGCCTCTCCTCTTCGTAGTCGGTCTTCCGCCACCCCATACAACTGGCTGGGCGGACGTTCCTGTACCGGAGGGAGATGACGAAACCCTTACGGCGCTCATGCGCGAACGGCCGGGGCGGGTGCTCACCAGCGTGGGTGCGGGCGCTGGAGGTGTGCGGGCCGGGTCACACCTTCTTGACGACGACCGTGTCCGGGACCAGCTTCACCAGGTCGTCGACGTCCGAGGTGAAGACGGTGACCTGTCCCTTCTGCTGTCGGGCGATGACAGCGAGCACGGCGTCGATCGCGTACTTGTGGCCGTGCAACGTGGTGTCGGCCAGAAGCCGGCGGGCTTGGCGGGCCTCGTCCTTCCCGATGTCGACGACCTGGAGTCGGGACAGTACCCAGTCCCAGCGCTGTTCGGTCGTTCTGCCGTCGTACGCCTCGACCAGTGTCATGGGGGACGTCACCACCTCGGCTTCCCCTCGTGCCGCGAGGTCGAGCCAGGCGATCATCTTCCGGTCGCCGCGCACCGCAAGGGACAGGGCTTCACAGTCCAGCACGAAGACACGAAGGAGCCGCTGTCCGTGCTCACCGGATCGCTTCTTCACGCAGCCTCTCCGGCGTTGCGCTTTCCGGTGGTTCGACGCCGCTCGTGTTCGGCGTCGAGTTCGTCCAGCTCGGCGAGCGCTGCCGCATGCTCGTCCTCGGTGACGGGGCCGTGTTCCTCCTGCAGCCAGTCGACCAGTTCTCGGAGTCGATCCCGGTCACGCTTGAAGCGCAGCGCGTCGGTGACGTACGCCGACAGGCCCCGCTCTGCCGCGTCCGCGCGGATCTCGTCCAGAAGATCCTCCGGAATCGTCACGGTTACCTTCTTTGTCGCCATACAAGCGACCATACTCCTGGTATCAGACTCCTTACCAGTGGCCTCCGTGATCGACGCTCGACGCGCGACGCGCGGTGATCAGGCGGCTGGGGCGGGGCGTGGGCCGCATTGAAAGAGCCGGCTGGTGCGCCAGGAGTGGTGGGTGGCCGCGACGGGACGGGCACCCGGTTGAGGCCCGACGAGCGGGCGGTCGGCGAGCGCTATGACGTGCTCGCGGGCGGCAGGACTGTGGCCGACGAAGCGCTGCGAGACCAGGATGTGGTGACTGTCACTGATGCCGATGACGCCTTTGTCGAAGAGCTTGTGGTGCAGCGAGCACAGGCACAGGCCGTTGTCGACGTCGTCCGAGCCGTCGAAAGCCCATCAGCGCACATGTGCGGCCTCGAGCCCGACCGGCACCGCGCCGATCCCGCCGTCGTAGCCACGGAAGGCGCACTGGTACTCGTATGCCGTCAGGACCTGCTCCCGCATCCGGGGATCCCGCCGCCTGCGCGCGACCGAGAACTGTTCGCTCCCCGCCGGCTCCGGCTCCAGGCCGACGGTCTCGCACAGCCGTGCCCCTGTCACGGCAAGACCTACGTCTTCCGAGGGCAGGGCTCGGCCCGTACCGGGGGCCACCAGGGCGCGAAGCTCGTCGACGTCTCCCGTCGTGCTGGCGTCTCGACCGGCACGGTGTCCAACGTCCTCAACCACCCCGAACGCGTCACCGAGGCCACGCGAGAGAAGGTCGAGCAGGCTATCGCGGACCTCCGGTTCGTCCGGGGCGGCGTCGTACCGGAGCATGCCGCCCACTGGCGCAGGAACGGTTTCGCGACCTGGCTGTTCACGCCGGCGGTCTCCGGCTGGTACCCGAAGAAGGCACCACAGGAGCCACGGCCGGTGCCCCTACTCGGACAGCCTTGGCCCGGCGTCCCGGCCCGGGGGCGGGGTGCCAGCGAACGGGCCGACGCCTGCTGGCTCCCGATAGCCAAGGGACTCACGCCCCACGGCCTTCGCCACACCCACCGGACGATGATGGAGGACCTGGGAACCGAGAAGGTGCTCATGGACGAACGCATGGGCCACATCGACGGCTCGGTCTCGGCACGCTACGCCCACGTCACCCCAGGCATGCGCAAGCGCCTCATGCTGGGGCTGACCGCGCAGTGGCGGAGCGCACTCGACGCCCGCTTGGTGATGCATCCCACCTCGCCTGTGCGGGTCCTTGACGGCCTCCTGCGCACCCGAGTTGTTTCCGTGTGAAGGTTCTTCGCAGAGTCGATCCTGAGGGAGGGCATGGCAAGCGGGCTTGGACTGTGTCTGTAGGGTCGCAGCTACCTGCACTCTGACTGAGCTACCGTGATGCCTTACATCGGCCCCCTGCGCGTGACGCTCAGCGCCCAGCGGTAGAGGTCGGGGACGCGGAACGACCGGGTCTCGTCGTCGGTCTCGTTAAGCGTGATGAGGCCAGCTTCCCTGGCCAGGGTGATCAGGTCCTCGGGAGTCTCGCTGAGGGCGTCGCGAAGCGTGTCCTCACTGATGGGAGTGCGACCGTAGTCCTTTAGGGCGTCAGCTACAGCACGGAGCTCCTGAAACTCCTCATCCAGCAGGGCCGACAGAGCAGGTTCGCTCACCCGCTCCAGGCTGAGAGCGAGGCTTCGGGGACGCAGGACCGAGCGGTCGTAGGCGCTGCGCTTCTCCTCCTCCCGTTCCCAGTCCAGCGCGGCAGCGAACAACTGCAGCAAGGACCGGGGGGAATGGTCACCGTTGCCGTCGGCGAGGCGGTTCCAGACCCAGTTGGATGTGAACGCGGTGCGTTCGCCTCGCATACGCTCGCCAACGAGTGAACTCCAGGCCATATCGACTTGCTGGGGAGTCCATGAGGCGACGTCGGTCTCCACCAGGGACTTGTCGGCGGTGTGGAGGATGGCCCGGAAGGCGGCTGCGTGGACGGCGCGCTTGAGGACGACCTTGAAATATTCGCGCTGATCCTCCCACTGGAGCCTACGGGAGAGACCGTAGAAGTGGCTTTTGTTCTCGAAGCGGAGGCTGCTCCAGATGTCCTGGCGCACGAAGATTTTGAGCCGGATTCTGCTGAACTTGGGTGCAAGGTCAGCCTGCTTGGCCAGGAGGCCGGCGATGGCATGGGAGCGGCGCCTGCGCTGGATGGGTGTGTTGCCGAACGCGGTGTCGAGTCCGTCGAACAGCAGTAGAAGCTGAATCTTTCCGTTGGCATCGACCTTGCGTAGCCAGTCGACACACCGCAGGGCTCCCATCGGGTCCTGCAAGACTTCGAGGACGGCGTGGGTGGCGGCGAAGTCTCCCGGTTCGAGATTCTGCATCGCGGGATGAGGTGCCCCGACGTCGTGTGTTGCGTCTTCGGTGCGATACACGGCCAAGGCAATCAGGATCTGCCAAAAGGTGCCCCAGTCCTGGCCGCTCGTGGCGAGGTGCTGGTCGATGGCGTCGTAGTTGTCCGGGCCGAAGGACCAGTCCGGGCGGTCACGGAAGCTGGGGGTTGTGACAGCGACGGGAGTCCACCCCGGCAACTCGCCAGCGGCTAGCCACCGGAACAGTGCAGTCTTGCCTGTGCCTTTTCGGCCCAGGATGAGGGGAGTATCAGGGTCGGCCGTCTCGCTCACCTGACGAGTGACGACGTAGTCCTGAAGGAATTGGTCGCTGTCCAACTCCTCGGCCGTTCCGGTGGAGAAGGACAGCTGTGCCAGAGCTGTAGCTTTGCTTTCCGAGGTCTGGCTCTGCAAGCTGCGCTTTGGGGCGGGCTCTGGGACGATCTGCAGGATCCAGTCGGCGATGCGGGCATAGGGAGCGAGGCGGACGCTGTCCGAGGTGACTGTGTCCGAGAACGAGACCTCGGCGTTGTAAGGGACGACGTGAGTGATCTCTTCCGCGGTCAGCACGGGAGTGCCGTCCCGGGCTTCGTTAAAGGGCTCCAGCCATTTGTCAATCCAGGACTTTGCCCGGTCTGCGAGCCGGGGGGCGCTCTGGCCCGGGGGCATTGGAGACACTACGAAACGGGGCTCGGGCGTCAAGGGGAGGGGCGTCAGACGGCGCGTGGTGGAGCTGAGTAGCGCGCCGGTCAGCAGTTCGGTGCCGTTCCGTGCCTGGCTGTGGGGGTGGAAGCAGACCACGGCCATGTCGGAGACATCGAAGAGAAGTGGGGCTGCTACAGGGCTGACACCGGTGCGTGAGTCGATCAGTACAACGTCCGGGCGAAGCGTGGAGTCCCGGGCATCGTCGATGAGCCGGTGTAGCGCGTTGACGCGTTCGCGATACCAGATCTCCGGCTCAAGGGAGCGGAGCCGGGCGGCGTACGTGCTGTCAATTCGGCCGGCGGGCATACAAAACAAGCGGCCGTTGTCGTCGATCGGGACAACGTGGTCCAGGATCGAAGGATCCGCTCCAAACTCGTAGGCGAGCAGGGCCGCGACTACGCCGAGATCGGACTGCCTCTCCTGCGAGATCCCGAAGAGGGTGTCGAGGCCGGGAGCTTCGAGGTCCATGTCGATGCAGAGGACCCTCAAACCGTGCTCGGAGGTGAGACGGCGAGCTACAGCCGCCAGAGCAGTACTGCGTCCGACACCACCCTTGAGGCTGTAGAAGGTCACAACCGGGGCGGAATCGAGGTCCTGGTCAAGGTCGCTGGCGAACGTGATCTGTGTCGGCGTGGCCTCATCGTTCTCGATGCGGTCGAGCGCGGTGGACCAAGCGGGGGGAGGAACGGCTGTCGTGGTCAGATTGCCGTACCAGGGAGCTTCGGACTCCGTGAGCAACTCCCAGGTATGGACTTGGCCGGCGATCTGAGGAGGCACATGTTCTTGGAATCGGCTGCGGCGGTCCGCTTCGGGGAGCGAAGCAAAATGTTCGGAGACGACACGCACAATGAAGCCCCCGGCGTCCGGAATGACGCTGATGTCGGCGCCGGGAAGCGCGGCCTGGACGGCGTCTACGACGGCCTGGGTCACATCGTCCTCTGACATGGCCTCTGGCCTCTCATTCACCGCTGTCTCCTTCCGCGGCTCCAGCCCCGGGAGCTTGCCTGTCTGACGCGTGTTGCTACCCAGCCTGCCAGCTGCTGGCCTCCGCGGAGCAGGTCGTCGGCGTCGACACCCGCAGGAAGGCTGACCTTGTACCGGAGTTCCGTGTCCCAGTGATCAATGAACTGCGAAGCGTGGCCATAGGGCTTGGTGAACCCGGCACTTTGCCATAGGCCGCGGAGGTTGTGCCCCTCGCGGCCGCTGCGGGGGAAGGGGATGCCGTTCAGGTGCAAGAAGTGCTTGAGCCGACACTCGACCACGTAACCGGCCAGGTAGACAGCGCCGAGAGTCTTCTTCGACTCGGCGAGCACTTGGGCCTCGGCGGCCCGTAGGTTAGCCACTTCGTTGAAGTTGCTCATCCCGCCCCTCTCCCCCTGGCTACGCTGGGTGATATTACGCGCACCTCTAAGGGGGCGTCACGTGAACGGTCCCCCTGACTCGATTCCCTTGCCTGCAGGAGGCGGGAGTGCTGATGGGGCTACTCTCCTCAGCGCGCCCTGGAACTCGGCCCACTCTTGGGGACGATCCGCGGCGCGCTGCTGATCCGCGCCCTGCACTCGGCTCCCAAATGGCTCCCGAGGGGCAGCAGAAACCGGTCAGGGGCCCGATCCGCTCCTGCGGATCAGGCCCCTGACCTGGTACTTCACCGTCGGGGTGGCGGGATTTGAACCCACGACCTCTTCGTCCCGAAGCAACTTTGATGGGGGTGCTGCCTTGGGCTGACCTGGCTCTCACCTGGTGCAACGGTCCGCAGGCGTCCGCAGTTGTCCGCCGCTGTTCGTCGGCGTTGTCACGCAGTTAGACACGCACTCGGATAGATGGCTGTGCCATCAGGGCGCGGGAAACCGTGCTGCCCACGGGGCGCCGTGCGCGTACCGTCGGTCTGGACCGTGGGGGTGGAAGTCTGTGTTGTACGTACACGAGGTGATCCTGAACGAACTCGCACAGGGGCTCAGACCTGTCGATGAGGGCGTCGAGTGGTTCAAGGGCCTTTCAGAGGGTGACCAACGCAAGGTCGTGCACGCACTGGTGCTGTTCTGCAGGCAGGCACGCGCCCGCGAAGAGGACGTGCCGGAGAGCATCGTGCGTTCCGGTATCCGCCCTACTCACACGCCGGCGGTGATGCTCACGAAGTGGCGCTTTGGAATGGAAGCACTTCCGGCCTACGAACTCACCAAGTCCTTCCGCCTGCTGGTCGCCCTCTTCAGCATTGCCGACACCCGCAGGCGAACGCTGCACTGTGCCGACGGATGCGGTCACGCCTGGCACAATCTGCCGGATCCGCCAGACGACGCAACCTGAGACGTCTGCTTGCCCTGGGTCTTGCCGGGGATCTTGATGAGCTGGGTTCTCGCTGGCCAGGGGCGGTGGGCTCGTGCACTTGGTGGTCGTCGTTTGTCGTCATTGGCCACTGTCGAGCGGCCTCGGACGGCCCAGGGACGGCCCAGCTTCGGCGCGGTCGGCTGACGGGCCGACAACCCTCGATGCGCCCCGAGTGAACCTCAGCCGACGACAGTCAGCCACGGCGGCGGGTGCGCCGACCGATCACGCACGCGTGTGCCTCGCTACACCCCCACGGACCGCAGCCACGTTGCCCATGCCCTCGACGAGATCGAGACGCGACGGCCAGCCTGCCACGACGATGCCTGAGACATCGGCTTGGGAAGGCTCAGGTGGTCTAAGGAACTGAAGCCGTGCCGACCCAGAGGAGCTGCATCGACGCTGCCGCGCGGGAGTTGGTTGCAAACGACCAGGGTCAAAATGCGGGATACCTACCCAAGTTGTAGCCAGCAGCCCTAACATCGTCTGAGCCGAGGTTGGAGCTAGCGGCAGGCCATGCGGACTTTGGCGAACGTTGTCGAGCATTTGGAGCGTCGAATGAACCCCCTCATCAAGGGACTGTTTAAGAAGTTTCGCGAAGAGGAGGAGCTTATCGAGATTAATGATGCTGATGCTTTCGAGCTTTTTGCCGCAAGCCTAATCCTTCCGGAAGATCTCACCAGCCAAGTTCAGAAGTCCGACCTACTTCTCGACCCAGGCGCAATCGGTGTTGATGTGATCGCCCTTGACGTTAACGGGCATCTAGCTTGGGATGTTGATGACGTTAAAGAGATTTGCGATAGTGCCGCCAAGGTAGATGTAAGTTTGCACTTCATCCAGGCCAAGCAGTCTGCCTCTGTATCCAGTACGGATATTCTCAATTTTGGCGACACCGTTCGGAAGTTTCTGCAGGGAGAGAGCTTTTCTGTGCATCCCCGCATGAATGCATTGGCCAAAGCGCTTGGTTCTGTATTCGAAAATTATGCGAGTCGCCTCAAAGGGTCCCCCTCTGTCTATCTGTACTTTGCTACTACGGCACCAAAGCAAGCCATCGCAGCCGACCCGGTGAAAGAAAGGATCGCTACTGCGAGGGAGTATATCGAGAATCTCGGTTTCCTCGGGAAAGTCGCTGTCACGGTCCTCGGTGCCGACGATATTCATGATGCATGGGTTAGGAAGAATCACGCAAACGAGGTGGAGATTCAGTTTGAGAAGCAAGTGAACTTGCCGAAGATGCCTGGAGTTGATCAAGCAATTCTGGGCGTTGTGTCGGTGGCCGAGTTGCTTAAGTTGATCGAAATTGGCGACGCACGGACTCTCGATGAACGGGTCTTCTATGACAACGTGCGAGGGTTCAAAGGGGAAGATAACTCAGTCAACAAGCAGATCATGAAAACCCTCGATTCCCCTGAGCGGAACCTCCTCCCTGTCCTCAATAACGGCGTCACCGTCGTCGCTGCATCATACGCGCCCAAGCCTGGAGATGCGGTTGCGCTATCTGGATACCAGATCGTCAATGGCTGCCAGACCAGTCACTGTCTGCATCTATCCAAGGAGTCGCTTGGTGAGGCACTTTCTGACGTCTATGTGCCAATTAGGCTGGTAGTGACCGGGGATGAAGAGGTCGCAACACAGATCATTCGTGCAACGAACTCTCAGACTGCCGTTCAAGAGAACGACCTTGTGGCGCTAAGCAAGTTCCAGAAGAGGTTGGAAGACTTCTATAAACTCGACGCTTCAGATATCAAGCTGACGTACGAGCGGCGTTCAGGTCAGTTCTACAACAAAGAAGTCACTAAGAATCGGGTTGTCACGATTGGTGATCAGATGCGCGCCGTTTCGTCGATGTTTCTAGATGCCCCACATGTGGCTGCCCGATATGCGAGCAGGCTGTACGAAGACATCGGTGCGGCGATCTTTCGCGAGGATCATAAACTCCTTCCGTACATGGCTAGCGCATTCGCTGCGTACCGGCTGGAAAATGCTTTCAGGTCCGGTGGGCTAGAGGCTGCCTACAAGCCAGCCAGGTATCACATTCTCATGGCCTTTAAGTATCACGTTCTGGGAGGTCAGTCGGCTTCCCTTGAGAAAAACAAGTCTGAGGAGCAGAGTGACCAGATCATTGCCGCCTTGAAACAGCATGATCTAATTTCGACATTTCGTGAACTGGCGCAGTCAGTAATCGCAGCTGGTGGCGGTCAGATGCCGTCGCGGGATCGACTTAAGCGCCAGCAATTCACTCAAGACTTGGTCACTCAATTGATGAAGCAGCGAGCGAGTTAAAACCGTTCAGCCAACCCGCCTCAGCAGCGGTCCCCCCTTCTCTGGCGTCACTTGGCTGATTGCTGTAAGCGCGGCACGGGCGCCGGCCGGGCTGGAGCGGGGCGGAGACAGGAGCGCAGGCCCGGCCGGGGGCCGGGCCGCGCGCGGGGAGCGGAGCGAGCCGCCTTGAACCCGTGAAGAAGGTTGTAACTCACCGGCTGAGAGCCTTGTGGATCTTGATCAAGTACGGGTCAGAACGGCGGGTCCTCGCTGTATCCCTCGTTGGAGCCCGAACCGGCGACTTTGTCTGACAACGGATCTGAGTCGCAGAAAGGGAATGGATTCTGCTGCCGCTCTATGCCGGAGGAGTCCTCGCCCCACGCGTCGAGGGCATCGATGACTCGCTCGCGATGCTGCCAGAGGTCACTGGTGCCTAGCTGCTCCCGAAGTGGGGTCGCCAAGGCTGGTCGATGGTGAAGCAACTGGGGATCATCGAGGAGCGGGATGCATGCCGTCAGGGCTGCCTCACGTACGTGATGATCAGTGTTCCTGATGTAGGGGAGGGTCTTCGAGAACAGGAACGGTCGCATCCCGAGGATGTCGACAGCCGGCGCGTAGTCGCCGAGAGGGAATCCGTACCGTTGGCTTATGGCTCCGGCCTCGTCCGTGACTTCGCTCGCCACTGAGCCGATCCACCGCAGCAGCTCTGCGCGCATACATCCTGGGAGGAAGTGGCGACCCTTGACGACGGTGTTGGTCGTTCGCGGATCCGACAGGATGCTGGCCACGTACAGTGCAGCGGGTGCTGTCGCCTCATAAAGGGTGCTTTGGTGGTGCAGGGTGCCGTACAGGTAGTCAAGCGCCCTGGTTCTGGTGCTTTGGTCTTCGTCGAGCAGCGCGGCTAGCATCTCGGGCGCCTCGGCGGCAGTCCCATACGCATGCTCCAGCGCAGCCCAGTCCGTACCTGTCAGCAAGTCTTCAGGGGTAGACGCGCTCGGTGACGTGAGCCAATTGCTTTTCGTCATGCGATTCGCCAGAGAGGTGCGTCGTACTGCTCCGGTCGGCCGTTGACGAGTAGCTGTCGCAGGTCGTTCCGCTGCAAGCCACTGACGCTCAGGGCCTCGGTGATGCGGCGGAACGTCGTGTGAGTGACTCCGTGGGAGCGGGCTTCAGCCTCGAACCGGTCGAGTCGGGCCCAAACTGCAGCCGATTCCAGCTTTGTAGGTTGCTGCTCCTTAAGCCATAGGGCTTTGTTGCGTTCGTAGTCGATCTCCGAGAAGCCGCAGATCTCGCGGCTGTGTGCCTCGGCCTCGTCCAGGGTGGCGGTCGTCATGATGGCCCGCGCCAGGCTGTTGCGGCTGACCGCGTCGTCCAGGTCGACTTCGTGGACCGTGGGTCCTTCGTCAGTGAGGGGGACGGGAAGGCCGGCGTCGCGCACCTCGCAGATGCCGCGGGCTCCTCGGGCTGTTGCGGCCAGCATGGCGGTGGCCTCTGAGGGGTGCCACTCCAGGATGCTGCCGATCGTCTCCACGTCCTCGGCCGTGAAGGTGTGGACGGGAGTGCCGAACAGAGGGCGCAGGTCGTCGGGGGAGATCTCACCGTCCAGTCCGGGGCCTGCGACCAGGAGCCGGATCGGAGCGTTGACCTGGCAGCAGGCGGCGAGAGTGAGGGCGTCGGCGAGTGGGCTTTTGAGGGTGGGTTCGTCGCCCTGGGCGAGGATGTCGCCGCCGACGTCGAGCAGATCGATCGATGCCGGCGCCAGGTGGGACACCAGCTCTTCGAGCTGGCGGGCGATGCCCTCGGCGCCGTGGTGCGGATCAAGCAAAGCCAGTGTGTGTGGGAGCTCTGCCGCGAGTCGGGGGAGTGTGGAGCCTGCCGGGGCGATCGGCTGGGCCTCGGCCGGCACCGACCGGACGGACTGAGTGACGGGTTCGAGTCCCGTGAAGCTGTCGGCTCCTCGCGGTCCCGGGAGTGGGTCGATCAGGAGGCGGTCCCACGCGTACGTGAGGATCACCGCCTGGTCCTCGTCGCCGTAGAGGGCGGCGTGAAGCATAGCGGCGGCGACTGCGTCGCCCCCTCCTCCTGCTGCGACGATCAACCGCGTCATGCGCTCAGAGTACGGGTTCACGGGTTGGCCACTCACCCTATAGTGGCCAAAGGCCATAGCCACTTGGACGAGGAAGGGAGGGGAGATGCCGCAGATCGAAGAGGCCCAGCCGAAGTATCTCCAGATCGCCCACTACATCCGTGACCAGATCCTTCGGGGTGACCTGCGACCGGGGGACGAGGTTCCCTCGGAACGGCAGCTCGCCGCGGACTGGAAGGTGTCCCGGCCCACTGCCGCGCGGTCGTTGGAGGCGCTGAGTCATCAGGGCTTGGTCGAGAAGCGTCAGGGCTCGGGGACGTATGTGCGCAGCCTCGAAGTGAACCGGCGCGCACGCGAGTTGTACGGACGCGCACGGCAGACCGGGAAGATCTACACGCCCGGAGAGTACGCGGTGATCACCTCGACCGGGTGGCTGGAGGCTCCGGACTACGTCGTCGAGGCGCTGGGACTGGTGAAGGATCGCCGAGCCGTGCACCGCCGGCGGGTGACGAACAACCAGGACGGCCCGATCAACCTGTCCACTTCGTGGTTCGCTGCGGATGTCGGCCAGCGGGCACCCAAGCTCTTGGACCCCGAGCGGATCCAGGAAGGCACGCTCATGTACGTCGAGCGGATGACGGGGCGTCAAGGCAGTTACGCGGAAGACCGGATGTGCGCTCGTGTTGCCACGGATGAGGAGGCGGACGACCTGCGGTTGGAGCCGGGGTCCGCAGTCCTCATCGTCCATCACGTCGTCTTCGACCTCCAGGACCGTCCCCTGGAGTTCGCCGAAGCCACCTACCCGCCGCACCGCTGGGCGTTCGAGCAGGGCTACCCGCTCACCTGACGACGACTCGCCAGTTCCGGCGAACCGCTTGCACCTTTCAAGTGGCCAATGCCACTATCCAGGAAGTGGCTAAGGCCACTTGAGGAGAAGGGGGCACGACGTGACGAGTCGGCGGCCGGTGCAGGGCGCGCGGTTAGCTTGCCGGGGGTGTCGGGGGCGTGGATGGAAGCGCGTCGGCTCCCGAACGGCGCTGGTGCTCTCCACGGCCAACGACCGCGACCGTGCCACGTCGAAGCGGCGCTGCCTCGACTGCGACGGCAGCGGCAAGGAGTGAGCACGCATGGCCTACACGATCGACCGCCACCCCTGTGAGGACTCGCCGCGGCTCGGAGCGATGACCTTGCATCCGGAGCCTGAGTCCGTGTCTCGTGCGCGGCGCTGGTTCCGGAAGTTCATCGCCCCGTACAACCCGGCCTGCTCGATCGACGACTGCACGCTGATGATTTCGGAACTGGTGACCAACGCCATCTGCTATGGGAAGTCGGATGACCCGTGGTTGGTGCGGGTCGAGTGGTACCGCGAGGGAACCTCGCTCCGCGTCGACGTGCACAACCCGGGCTTCCCGGCGAACGTGCGGCTGAGGCATCCGGAGGCGAACGACGCTCACGGACGGGGGCTGCTCCTGGTCGACTCCATCGCGGATTCCTGGCGCTCCGGGCCCAGCCACCTCGGCGGAACGGTCGTCTCCTTCGTGGTCGCTGATGCCTGGCCGGTGTGACGGGATAGCTCACCTCTCCTACTGTCACTGTGAAAGTGTCGCTAGGCTGGTTGACCAGTTGACTTGGCCAATCCCGACAGGCGGCGTTCATGGCGTATGAAGTGGAGCCACCGAAGTACGTGCGCCTCGCGCAGACGCTTCAGCAGCGCATCGAGGACGGCACGTACGCGCCCGGCACCCGCGTACCGAGTGAGAACCAGCTGGTGCAGGCCTTCGGGATGTCCCGCCCGACCGTCGTCCGGGCGCTGGAGCTGCTGAAGCGGGACGGCTGGCTCGAGTCCCGGCAGGGGTACGGCACGATCGTCCGCGGTCGACCGGAAGTCGTCGAGCAGAAGGACCGGCGGGGGCGTGAGGCGCTGGAGCGCGATGAGACGCAGGGTGCGGGGCGGCTGATCGAAGTCGGGCGTGTACCTGTCCCGGCTCGGGTCGCCTCGGCGCTCGGCCTGCCGAAGAAGACCGAAGTCCTCATGCGTCGCTTCCTGGTCGAGGAGGACGGTGAAGCTGTTGAGCTGGTCTCGTCGTACTTCCCCGCCGGCCTGGTCGAGGGAACTGAGCTGGGGACCGACGAGCCTCTGAGTGGGAGTGTTCGCGAACATCTCGAAACGCGGAAGAAGGTCCGCTTCGACCACGTGGTCGAGCGTGTGTCGGCCCGGTTGCCCGAAGCGAGTGAAGCTGAACTGCTGGGTCTGCCGGACGGTATGCCCGTGCTGAGTGTCCTGGTCGTCGCCTGTGACGCCTCCGGCCGGTCCTTGCAGGTCGCTGACGTGCTCCTGCCCGCTGACCGGCAGGAACTCGAAGACACCTACCGCCTGAGCTGAGCCCCGTCCGGGAGTGAAGCCCCGCGATAGCAGCTTGACAAGTCAACCTGGCATCCTTAGCTTCGAACTTGCTAAGTCAACTTGTCAGGTCGGCGAGTTGATCAACTCTCAGAAGGAGCAATCCCTGTGCGTGTGATCCGCATTGACGCCTCGGCCGCCACGATCCTGCTCACCGAAGCTCCGGCGCCGAAGGTGCGCGACCGGCAGACCGGTGAGATCGCCAAGGACGCGATGACCGGTGAGGCGCTGATGACCGTCGGCGTCGTCTACATCGACGAGGGCGAGTCGTCACTGATCCAGGTCACCGTCCCGGAGAGCGGCGTGACCGAGGGCCTGACGGTCGGTGCTCCGGTCTCGCTCCCGGGACTGGTGGCACGGCCTTGGCAGAGCGTCTTCAACGGCCGGGAGCGGCACGGCATCGCCTACCGGGCGACCGCCGTCGCTCCGGGGGCCTTCTCGATGGCTCAGGCGGGCTGACCGCCGTGACGGATCTGGTGACGTGGGCCGAGCTGGGCGGTTCGCTCGCTGCGATAGGCGGCGCCGCCTACGCCCGGCACGCCCACCCGGCGGCGTACTGGTCCACGGTCGGGCTGCCGCTCTCGGTGGTCCGGCTGCTGGCCTCGTACTCCTCGACCATGGACGCCTGCGGTTTGACCGTCGAGCCGTCCCGGTGGCGGGCGTTGGCCGTCCGGGCGGCCACCCGCCGTGAGGTCCGGCCGGTGCCTCCTCGCCGGGGTGTCATCCGTCCCACCACGACCGGCCTGCGCATGCGGCTGCGGTTGGCTCCGGGGCAGGAGCCGGCTGACGTGGCGGCCTCCGCCGAACGCCTCCGGCACGCCTGGGGCGTTCACGCCGTCCACGTGCGGGACGTCAAGCCGGGCGTCGTCGAACTGCGGCTCGTCGGCTTCGACGTGCTGCGGAAGGTGCGGATGCCCCGGCGGCTGGACGGCGGCCCGCTTCGGATCCCGGTGGCGTTACGGGAGGACGCGACCGCGTTCCTGCGGGACTACCGGGCCGTGCCGCATGAGCTGGTGCTCGGGGCCACGCTCTCGGGCAAGTCCATGTACCTGCGGAACCTGCTGACCGGGCTCGCCGCTCAGCCGGTGGCCCTGGTCGGGATTGACTGCAAGCGCGGGGTCGAGCTGGCGCCCTTCGCACCCCGGCTCTCCGCCCTGGCGACCGACCCGGACCAGGCGGCCGGGCTGCTTCCCGCGCTCGTGAAGGAAATGGAGGACCGGTACGACCTGATCAAGGCCCGGCAGGGCATCGCGCCCGGCACTCCGGAAGAGCTGATCACCTCGGACGTCTGGGGACTTCCGGAGGGCGAACGCCCGGCCCCGATTGTGCTGTTCATCGACGAGGTGGCCGAACTCTTCCTCGTCGCCACGCGGAAGGAGGAGGAGCGGCGGGACGAGATGGTCACCCAGCTCATCCGGCTTGCCCAACTCGGCCGGGCCGCCGGCATCTACCTCGAAGTCTGCGGACAGCGCTTCGGCTCCGAACTGGGCAAGGGCGCGACCATGCTCCGCGCCCAGCTCACCGGCCGCGTCTGCCACCGCGTGAACGACGAAGCCTCGGCGAAGATGGCACTCGGCGACATCGCCCCTGAAGCCGTCGGCGCGGCCTGTGCCATCGCCGCCGAGCTGCCCGGCCTGGCCGTCGTCGGCGACACCTCCGGCGGCTGGTCCCGCATCCGCACCCCCTACCTCTCCCTCGCCGACGCCGCGGCCACCTGCCGCGCCACGGTGGACCTCGCCCCCGACGTACCTGCGCTCCACCCCTTCCGGCCGTACGTCCCGCCGATGCCGGTAGAGGCGTCCGGGCCCGTAGCCAGGGCCCGCCCGGTCACCGAGTAAGCGCACCCCGTCTACGGCCGGCACGGCCGTCCCGTGCCACGTCCCTACCCCCTCCATGCCTGGAACCGGAAGGAGCTGCGCCGTGCGTGCCCTGTCCGTCCGCATCGACGCCGTACTCGTCCAAGCGCTGATCGCCGCCGCGCTGTCCTTCGCCCACCTGCACGACCTGGCGCTGGCCGCCGGGCAGGACGGCTGGAAGGCGTGGGCCTACCCGGTCTCCGTCGACCTGCTGCTGGTCGCGGCATGGCGGCGGCTGCGCTCCGGTGAGGCGAAAACGGCCGGGTGGTGCTGGTTCCTCGTCGCCCTGACCGCCTCGCTCGGCGCCAACGTCGCCACGGCCGGACTCCTCGACCTCGACGACGTGCCGGACTGGCTGCGCATCCTCGTCGCCGGATGGCCCGCGATCGCCTTCCTCGGCGGGACGCTGCTCGCCCACGGAGCAACCGCGGACGCCCCGACGAGGGAACGCGAGTCGGCCCCGGAACCCATTGCGCCCGAAGCGCCTGACCCTGCACCTGAGTTGCCCGCTGCGGAGCCGGAACCGGCTCCGCCCTCCACGCCCCCGGTCCCGCCAGCGCTCGTCACGCTCGCGCGCAAGGTCGCCGACGAACACCGCGCCCGGACCGGAACGCCCATCGACACCTCGACCCTTCGCGCCCGGCTCGGCGTCCCGCTGCCCCTGGCCGAAGCCATCTCCACCCACCTGACCTGACCCGGAGGACTTTCCCCCGTGCGCCCGTCCACGCTCCGCGCGCTGAAGCGCGCCGCCGAGCTGACCCGACAGAACCGCCTCACCGAAGCCGTGCTCATCGCCGAGCCCGTGATCCTCGCCGCCGACAGCTACGAGGGCGACGAGATCTTGCGCTGGCTGGCCGAGCACGTCACCGACTTCACCGGCCAAGACCTCAAGGAGACCCCCTGATGACCGCCAACCGCCGCTTCCGCCGCGTCGTCCGTATCGGCCCCGTGCAGGTCGCCACCTACTACGACGGCCGGGGCCGCGAGAAGCACACCGCCGCCTGCACGGCTCCGCGCTGTGGCTTCGCCACGGACTACGACAGCCGCGCCGCCGCCGAACTGGCCGCCCGTACCCACCGCTGCGCCATCCGCTGAAGGAGCTCCCGTGACCGTCTCGCTGCCGCTCGTCTTCGTCCTGGGCGTCATTGCCTGGGCCGCGATCAAGTTCCTCGGCGTCCGGCTCTGGGTCGCCGTCGTGATCGCGCTCTTCGGCTTCTGGCTCTCACACACCTTCCTCGCCCCCGCCATCGAATCCGGCACCTCCTCCGGGGTCGACGTCGTCAACGGCACCCACGAGTGACAAGGAGATCCGCCGTGCTCCGTCCCAAGCTGCCCGACGTTCCGACTCCGCCGACGACCACCGTCACGCTTCAGCAGATGCAACCTCCGGCTCCCTCGGCCGGTCGTCCGATCGCTCCGTACGTGGGCATCGGTGCCGGCGCGGTCGCCGCCGTGGTCGTCGTCGGGATCGTGCTCACCGCGCTCCTGGCGGCGGTCGCCGTCTCGGCTGTGTCCGTGGCCATCGCCGCCGTGGTCCTGCGCTCGCTCGTCAACGGCGCACACAAGCGCTGACCGGCCGCCGGGGCGGCAACAAGCCGCCAAGCATCCCGCCGCCCCGGGGCCGTCCCTTCCGAACCGTCACGACAGCCGAAAGGAACTCCCATCATCACCCGGCAGACTCCGCCTCCGCTGGCGGAACTCTCCATGCTGGCCTCCCTCGGCACCCTGCCCGAGCTGGGCCGCCAACTGTCCGGCCTGGGCGGCTGCACCCGCCCGGTACGCCTCGACGGTCACCGCACCGAATACGCGGTGGACCGGACGACCGGCGAGATCGGCCGCGTCCTGCACCACCTGGACTCCTCCGCCCTCCCGGCCGGTCAGCTCCTCGTCCGATGCAACAACCGCCGCGCCACTCGGTGCGCGGCCTGCGCCGAGACCTACCGCCGCGACACCTACCACCTGATCACCGCCGGACTCCGCGGCGGCAAGGGCACCCCCGAACGGGTCGCCACCCACCCGCGCGTCTTCGCCACCTTCACCGCCCCCGGCTTCGGCCCGGTCCACAACCGCCCCTCTGGTGATCGCCCCTGCCGTTGCGGCCTCCGCCACGACGACCAGGATCCGTCCCTGGGCGCGCCCCTCGACCCGGACACGTACGACTACGAAGCGGCCGTGCTGTGGAACGCGCATGCCGGGGCCCTCTGGCAACGCTTCTCGATCTACCTCCGCCGGGAGGTCGCCAAGCGAGCCGGCCTCACTCAGCGGGCCTTCTGCGACCATGCCCGGGTCTCCTTCGCCAAGGTGGCCGAGTACCAGAAGCGGGGCGCCGTCCACTTTCACGCGGTCATCCGCCTCGACGGTCCGGAAGGCGGTGAGACCGCGCCCCCGGCCTGGGCGACGGCCGAGCTGCTGACCGACGCCATCCGCGCCGCCACTGCTGCCGTCCGCGTCGACGGCCCGGAGGTCGACGGCCGGCCGCACACCTTCGTCTTCGGCCGACAGCTCGACGTCCGTCCGATCCGGTCCACCGACTTCAACGACGGGCAGGACCTGACCGAGCGGGCTGTAGCGGCGTACGTCGCCAAGTACGCCACCAAAGGCGCCGAGACGGCGACCGGCACCCTCGACCGGCCGATCCGTTTCCTCGCCGAGCTGGCACAAGCGAGGATCACCGACCACGCCCGGCGCCTGATCCGCACCGCCTGGACCCTGGGCGCACGCACCGAGCTGGCAGACCTCCGCCTGCGGGCCTGGGCCCACATGCTCGGCTTCCGCGGCCACTTCTCCACCAAGTCCCGCCGCTACTCCACCACCCTCGGCGCCCTCCGCGACGCCCGCGCCGAATGGCGCCGCGCCCAAGCCGTTCCGGCCGTCGACACCGGCCAGGAAACGACTCTCGTCCTCGCTCACTGGGTCTTCGCCGGCACGGGCCTCAGCGTCGGTGAGGCCTGGCTCGCCGCATCACTTCAGCCTGCCCCCGGAACCGAAGGAGAACCGACCCATGCGTGATGACGAACTGCTCACTGTCACCGAGGTGATGGCTCGCCTCAGGCTCGGTCGGTCCACGGTGTACGACCTGATCCGTACGCGACGGCTGTCCTCGGTCACCATTGGCCGGTGCCGGCGTATCCCGGCCTCTGCTCTGGGCGACTTCATTGCGGAGCAGATGGAGCGTGCGGCCTGATGACTAAGCGTCGGAGCCGTGGTGACGGCGGCCTGCACTGGGACGAGAAGCGGCAACGGTGGATCGCCACGGCGAACCTCGGCTTCGATCCGAGCGGCAAGCGGATCGTCAAGCGGGGGAGTGGCAAGACCAAGACGGAGGCGAAGAACAAGCTCAAGGAGGTGTTGCGGGACCACGAGGATGGCCTCGCGATCGCGCCCTCCAACTACACGGTCAAGGACGCGGTGACGGACTGGCTCACCTACGGCCTGGCCGGCCTCGACCCGCGCACCGTCGAGACGACGACGCTGCTGAGCCAGAAGCACGTCATCCCGTCACTCGGCGCACGCAAACTCCGCGACCTCAGCGCGGAGGACGTCGACCGCTGGCTTGCTGCCAAGGCGAAAACGCTCAGCACGCGCACTCTCCAGGCGATGCACTCGTGCCTCAACCGCGCGGTCAAGCGGGCCATGGCCCGGGACAAGGTGAAGCGCAATGTCGTCGAGCTGTGCTCGGTGCCCCAGGGGCAAGCCGGCCGCCCTTCCAAGGCGCTCACGTTCGCTCAGGCCGAGGCCGTGCTGAAGGGTGCCGAGGGGACCTCGATGTACGCGTACATCGTCGTCGCCCTGCTGACCGGTGCCCGGACCGAGGAACTGCGGGCGCTCACCTGGGACCACGTCTTCCTCAAAGGCAAGCCGGACGCCGATCCGCCGCAGCCTCCGCACATCGCGGTGTGGCGCTCGGTCCGGCGGGGCGGGGACACCAAGACTCGAAAGTCCCGGCGCACGCTCGCGCTGCCGGCTCGCTGCGTCGAAGCCCTGTGGCAGCAATTCGAAGATCAGGGATGGGATCGGTTGGCGGCCGGCGACAATTGGGAGGAGCACGGACTCGTCTTCTCCTCGGCCGTGGGCAAGCCGCTGGACGCGGCCAATGTGCGTCGTGCCTTCCGGCAAGCGCTCAAGGGCATCGACGGGATCAACCCCGACGAGTGGACGCCCCGGGAACTCCGGCACAGCTTCGTGTCCCTGCTGTCCGACCGCGGCGTCCCGCTGGAAGTGATCTCCCGGCTCGTCGGGCACTCCGGGACGGCCGTGACCGAGGAGGTCTACAGGAAGCAGATCCGGCCCGTGATCCAGACCGGCGCCGTGGTTATGGACGGCATCTTCGGCACACAGGAACGACGGCCGTAGACACGCGGATAGCGATAGTCACGCAGATAGACACGCAGGCAGAAACAAGAAGACCACCGCGTAACGTTACGCGGTGGTCTACCTGCTGCTACGGCTGTCGGGGTGGCGGGATTTGAACCCACGACCTCTTCGTCCCGAACGAAGCGCGCTGCCAAGCTGCGCCACACCCCGGTGTCGCTGCTGTCGCGGCGACGACGTTTACTTTAGCCCACTGGTGGCTAGAGACGAAATCTGGTTTTCGGGCGGGTGTGGTCCAGGGCCACCAGCAGGACCGCCACGGCGTAGATCGCGAGCCCCACGAGGAGCGCGTTGGCGAGCACGCTCCGGTAGCCGTGGCGGGCGACGTCGAGGAACGGGTAGAGATAGCGGGCGGCGGAGCCGGGGAGCAGCTCGCCCCGGGTCAGCGTGAAGGCCAGGTACGCCAGCGGGTACAGCAGCCACGTCGTGGCCTGGCGCAGGTGCATGCGGGCCGGCGGTGTCAGGACCAGCCAGTCCAGCAGCGCGGCGACCGGCAGCACCGTGTGCAGCAGGTGCCCCGCCACCGGCTCGAGCCACGCGGCGTCCCCGCTCGCTCCGGCCGTCATGGCGTAGGCCGGTGACGCGTCCGTCAGGGCGATGTGGTGGACCAGGGCCGCGACGACCACGTACAGGAGCGCCGCCCCCGTGACGGCGCCCGGCAGGGGATGGCGGGCGGTCCACGCGCGGCGGGCCGAGGCGAAGGTGACCAGGGCCAGCAGCGCCGTGCTCTGGATCACGAAGTAGCTCAGTACCCGGGTGGGGCTGCCGAGGAGGATCTCGGTCAGCACGGCCGCCGTCGCCAGCAGGGCCAGGGCCAGCCGGTACACCGCGGTCAGCGGACGGCGCACCGGCGGTACGACGGCTCGGGCGGGGACGACGGAGGGGAGCAGCTGCGGAGCCGTCCGCGGGAGGGCGGGGAGGTCCGGGATGTCCCTGGGTATCGGGGCGGTCATGTCCCCAGCGTGGGACGGGGGACGGGGCGCGGCGATGTGGCGTGGGCCGGTCGGGTTATCCGTACATCAGATAACCCGCCGACCCGCCGACCCGCCGACCCGTCGACTCACCTACCCGCCGACCCGTCGCCCTTGCCCTTGCTCCCGCCTCAGCGGCCGACCAGCGTCAGCAGCGTCGCCTCCGGCGGGCACGCGAACCGCACCGGTGTGTAGCGGCTCGTGCCGCAGCCCGCCGAGACGTGCAGGTACGACCTGCGGCCCTCCGCCGTGTGCGTGGACAGGCCCTTCACGCGGTCCGTGTCCAGGTCGCAGTTGGTGACCAGGGCGCCGTAGAACGGGATGCACAGCTGGCCGCCGTGCGTGTGGCCGGCGAGGATCAGCGGGTAGCCGTCGGCCGCGAAGGCGTCCAGCGCGCGCAGGTACGGCGCGTGCACGACGCCCATCGAGAAGTCCGCCCCGGTCGACGGGCCGCCCGCCACCTCCGCGTACCGGTCCCGCTTGATGTGCGGGTCGTCCAGTCCCGTCAGCTCGATCGACGTGCCCTCGATCTTCAGGGTGCCCCGCGTGTTGGTGAGGTTGAGCCAGCCGGCCGAGTCGAAGCCGTCCCGCAGGTCCTCCCACGGGTTGTGGACGGCGTCGACGACCGGCGGGTTGCCGTTCAGGCCGTGCCGCCCCTGCACCTTCTCCAGCAGGTAGCGGGCGGGGTTGCGCAGCCGGGGGCCGTAGTAGTCGTTGGAGCCGAAGACGTACGCGCCGGGGAACTCCATCAGCGGGCCGAGCGCGTCCAGGACCTCGGGGACGCCCTCGGGGTCGGACAGGTTGTCGCCCGTGTTGATCACGAAGTCGGGGCGCAGCCCGGCCAGGGAGCGCAGCCAGCGCTGCTTCTTGCGCTGGCCGCCGACCATGTGGATGTCGGACACCTGCAGCACGCGCAGGGGGCGCATCCCGGAGGGGAGGACGGGGACGGTCACCCGTCGGAGGCGGAAGGAGCGGGCCTCGAAGCCCGCGGCGTACAGCAGTCCGGCGGCGCCGGCCGCCGTGATTCCCAAGGGGATTCGGTATCGCGCGCGCATGCGCCCATCGTGTCAGACCCTGACGGTTCCTCCGTACGCCCCTCGGGGGGTCACCCCTGCGGATCGCCGGCGGCCCCTGCAAATCAGCAGGCGCCGCCGGCCCCGCACCTGCGACAATCAAGTCATGACCACGCTCAAGTCGAAGCTGCAGGATGACCTCAACGCCGCGATCAAGGAGCGCGACGAGCTCCGCTCCTCGACGCTCCGGCTGACGCTCGCCGCGATCACCAAGGAGGAGGTCGCGGGCAAGGAGAAGCGCGTCCTCTCCGACGACGAGGTGCAGAAGGTGATCGCCCGCGAGGCGAAGAAGCGCCGTGAGGCGGCGGACGCCTTCGCGCAGGGCGGCCGCGCCGAGCAGGCCGAGCGGGAGAAGGCGGAGGGCGAGGTGCTCGCCACGTACCTGCCCAAGCAGCTGTCCGACGACGAGCTGAACGCGATCGTCGCCCAGGCCGTCGAGGAGGCCCGCGCCGCCGGCGCCGAGGGTCCGCGCGCCATGGGCGCCGTCATGAAGATCGTGAACCCGAAGGTGGCCGGTCAGGCGGAGGGCGGCCGGGTGGCCGCCGCCGTGAAAAAGCTGCTGGCGGGCTGAGCGGGACCGGCAGGCCCACCGAGGCACACGGCCGGGACGGCGTACGGCCACGACGGCGTACGGCCACGACGGAGTGCGGCCCCTTCCCCACCCGGGGAAGGGGCCGCACTCCGTCGCCGGACGACCGTCGTTCTCGGACGACCGCCGTCAGTCGCGCCCGCCCGGGCCGTTGCCCGGGCCCTGGATGAATCCCTCGGGGATGCTGAAGCCGGGGTCGGGCTCGCCGCCGTTGCCGCCGTCACCGCCCCCGTTGCCGTTGCCGTTGCCGCCGTTGATCAGGCCGCCGATGAAGCCCTCGTCACCGTTGCCGCCGTCGTCGCGGTCCCGGTCACGGTCGCGGTCCTCGGGCTTCTTCGGGTCCGGGATGTTCACCCGGTTGAATGTCGGGGCCTCCTTGCCCTCCAGCGCGCCGGTCATCGCGTCGCGCCAGATGGGGCCGGGGACGGCGCCGCCGAAGACCAGCTCGTGGTACTGGCCGCCGATGGTGATGTCCCGCATCTTCACCTTCTGGCTGGCGCTGCCCACCCACACGGCGCCCGACATGTTCGGCGTGTAGCCGACGAACCAGGCGTTCCTGCGCTCGTCCGTCGTACCCGTCTTACCGGCGTTGTCGCGGCCGTCGCCGAGGCCCGCCTGCTGACCGGTACCGGAGTCGATCACTCCCCTGAGCAGCTCGTTCACCGTGTCCGCGGTCTGCTCGCTCATGGCACGCGAGCACGTGGACTTCGGGACCGGCAGGGACTTCGACCGGTCACCCGTCTTCTGGGTGATCGACTCGATGGCGACCGGCGTGCAGTACATGCCCCGGGAGGCGAAGGCCGCGTAGGCGCTGGCCATGGTGAGGGGCGAAAGACCGGTGGAGCCGAGCGTCATGGAGGACGGCACCTCGGGGATCTTGTCCCCGTTGCCCTGGACCACGCCGAGCTTGTCGGTCATGGTCACCACCGGGCACATCCCGATGTCCTCGATCATCTGCACGAAGTAGGTGTTGACCGACTTGGCCATCGCCTCCTTCAGCGCGTACGGCCCGACCTCGGTCTCGTTCTCGTTCTCCAGCTTGTAGTCGCCGTCGTTCACCCACGGCTTCTCGCAGCCGCGCACGGTGGCCGGGTACGGCATCTCGTACGGGGCGGAGTACGTCTGCGTCGGCGGCCGGCCCTCCTCCAGGGCGGCGGCGGCCACGAACGGCTTGAACGTCGAACCGGTCGGGAAGCCGAAGTTGGAGCCGCCCCAGGCGGAGTCCACGGAGAAGTTGATCTCCGTCTCGTTCTTGCCGTAGCCGTACGGCTTCGACTGGCCCATCGCGACGATCTTGCCGGTGCCCGGCTCGACCAGCGTGGACGCGGCGGCGACCTTGTCCGACTCGTAGACGTGGTCCTTGAGCGACTCCTGCACCGACTCCTGGGCCTGCGGCTCCAGCGTCGTGCGGATGGTCAGGCCGCCCTGGTTCCAGACCTTCGCCCGCTCCTCGCGGGTCTTGCCGAAGACCGGGTCGTTGAGGAAGACCTTCTCCACGTACTTGCAGAAGAAGCCCGCGCCCTTGGACGCCGTGATGCAGCCGTTCTTCGGCTGGCTGACCTTCAGGCCCAGCGGGGAGCGCATCGCCTCGGCGGCCTCCTCGGGGGAGACGTCGCCGACCTCGGCCATCCGCTGCAGGACGACGTTGCGCCGCTTCTTCGCCTCGGCCTCGTCGTTGACCGGGTCGTAGCGGCTCGGCGACTGGACGATGCCGGCGAGGAGCGCGGCCTCCTGGAGGTTGAGGTCCTTGGCCGACTTGGAGAAGTAACGCCGGGACGCGGCCTCGACGCCGTAGGCCTGCTGGCCGAAGAAGGTGATGTTCAGATAGTTCTCGAGGATCTTCTTCTTGCCCAGTTCCTCCTCGACCTGGATCGCGTACTTCAGCTCAGCGATCTTGCGGCCGATGGTCTGCTGGGTGGCCTGCGCGACCTTCGTCGGGTCGTCGCCCGCCTCCTCGACGAAGACGTTCTTCACGTACTGCTGGGTGAGCGTCGAGGCGCCCTCGGAGACCTCACCGCTGCGGGCGTTCTTGTTGAGCGCGCGCAGCACGCCCTTCAGGTCGATCGCCCCGTGCTCGTAGAAGCGCGAGTCCTCGATCGCGACGATCGCCTTCTGCATGTACGGCGAGATGTCCTTGAGGTCCACCACCGTGCGGTCGCGCGAGTAGACGGTGGCGATCAGGCCGCCGTCGGCGTCGAGGATGGTGGTGCGCTGGCTCAGCGGCGGCGTCTTCAGGTTGGCGGGGAGCTCGTCGAAGCTCTCCACCGACCCCTTGGCCGCCAGGCCCAGCGCGCCCACGGCGGGCAGTGCGATGCCGGCCATGACGGCACCGGCCAGGACACTGACACCGAGGAACTTGGCGGCCTGCTGCGTGGGAGACAGACCACCGCCCGAGCGCTTCTTTGGCATGGGAGCAGCCTACGTTCTCATTCGCCGGACAAGCGTATATGCCTTGGCCTAAGCTGCACTCAACTGTCACAGCAGTGAGGCCACGTATCAATACGTCCGGCGACCCCGAATCGTTCCGGATCTTCTCGACTTTCTTCATACGAGTTCGGTCGAGGAGCGTGGAGACCGTGTCCGGATCGCCGCGTGTGTCACGCGGTGCCCGTTGTGGCGCAACTGAACTGACCCGAAACGCCCTGTTCGTCACGCATGTCGCCCCCTCACTCCCCCGGGTGATCTGCCGCTTACCCATAGTCCGTTCGGACCATTCAAGATTGGGCCCGCTGGGGGTGTTGCGCTGTGCCCACCTTCCGTAACGTCCTCAACTGGCGGCGGTGAATATGCCGCTGCCGCCGTGGGGGAGCCTCGATTCGGGAGAGGACGGCGCCGGTATGGGCTGGGTTACCGACTGGAGTGCGCAGGCTGCCTGCCGCACTACCGATCCGGATGAACTGTTCGTACAAGGAGCAGCGCAGAACAGGGCCAAGGCGGTGTGCACCGGCTGCCCGGTGCGCACGGAGTGCCTGGCCGACGCGCTGGACAACCGCGTCGAGTTCGGCGTGTGGGGAGGCATGACGGAGCGTGAGCGCCGTGCGCTGCTGCGCCGGCGGCCCACCGTGACCTCCTGGCGCCGACTGCTGGAGACCGCGCGCTCGGAGTACGAGCGCGGCACGGGGGTCGTGCCGCTCAACGACGACCAGGTCTACGAGGACTTCGCCGCGGTGAGCTGAGAGCTCCCGGTGAGGGCTCTCGGGGGGTCCTCGGCGTGCCCGGTCACGTGACCGGGCTCACGCGGGTTGCCTTCGGCGGTGGGCAGGGTGTGCAGACACCTGCGGGGCGTCGAACGCGGGGCCGCGACGTCCCGGACGGGCCCGAGGTGCCTCGTCGTGCCCGGGGGCGCGGGTGCGGCTGCCCGCGCGTGCGCGCAGGCCCCGGTCGCGGGGGTTGTCCACGGTCGCACCTGCGAGCGCGGACACGACCTGAACGCGCGCCGGCACGCTCAGCGTGAGCCGGGCCGCCGACCGGCGCGCGGAAAGTCACCCAGGTGTGCCCGCGCAGGGGACGCCCCTCAGGGCGTACCCGACAGCTCCGCGCGCCCGGCGGCCAGCCGCTCGCCGATGTCGCGCAATCCCGCGAGGTCGTGGACGTCGCCGGGCAGGGCGGCCACCTCGGCCATCGCCACCTCGGGGTGCAGCGCCGTGAAGCGGTCACGCGTCCGCCGCTCGCGCTCGAGCAGCTGCATCCGCTCGGCGTGCAGCCTCAGCAGACCGGCGGTGAGACGCTCGACGGAGCGTCCGCCGTCCGCCGTGGTCGGTTCGTCCTCGGGAGCCGCGTCGCCGGCGTCCTCGGTGGCGGGGGAGCCTCCGTCGGTGACGTTACGCGCGGGTGATTCTGAACTGCCGTACGTGTCGGGAGAGTTACGAAGACCAGCTTTCCCGTCCGGCTGATCCACAATGCGGGACTCCTCAAGATTTTCCGCGGCGGCCAGCGCCCGCTCCGCCGACAGCCGGCCGGCCCCGCTGCCGTGCACCCGGTTCAGCACCAGGCCCGCGAGCGGCATGTCCTCCGCGGCCAGCCGTTCCACGAAGTACGCGGCCTCCCGCAGCGCGTCCCGCTCGGGCGCGGCGACCACCAGGAACGCCGTCCCCGGAGCCTGGAGCAGCTTGTACGTGGCGTCCGCGCGCGTCCGGAACCCGCCGAACATGGAGTCCATCGCCGCCACGAACGTCTGCACGTCCCGCAGCAGCTGACCGCCGAGCACCTTGCCGAGCGCGCCGGTCATCATCGACATCCCGACGTTCAGGAACTTCATCCCCGCACGGCCGCCCACCTTGGCCGGGGCCAGCAGCACCCGGATCAGCTTGCCGTCGAGGAAGGAGCCCAGCCGCTTGGGCGCGTCCAGGAAGTCCAGCGCGGAACGCGACGGCGGAGTGTCGACCACGATCAGGTCCCACTCGTCCCGCGACCGCAGCTGCCCCAGCTTCTCCATCGCCATGTACTCCTGCGTGCCGGCGAAGCCCGCGGAGAGCGACTGGTAGAAGGGGTTGCCTAGGATCGCGGCGGCCCGCTCGGGGTCCGCGTGCGCCTCGACGATCTCGTCGAAGGTGCGCTTCATGTCGAGCATCATCGCGTGCAGTTCGCCGCCCGCGGAGTCGTCGATGCCCTTCACCCGGCGCGGGGTGTTGTCCAGGGTGTCGATGCCCATGGACTGGGCGAGCCGGCGCGCCGGGTCGATGGTGAGGACCACCACCTTGCGGCCCCGCTCCGCCGCCCGCAGGCCCAGCGCCGCGGCCGTGGTCGTCTTGCCGACGCCGCCGGAGCCGCAGCACACCACGATCCGGGTGGCCGGGTCCTCGATCAGCGGGTCGATCTCGAGCGCGCGGGCGGGCGAGAGGTGCTCACGGACCGGGTCCTGGTCCTGCGCCGGTTCCGGACGACGGCTCATGACATCCCCTGCTTCCGGTGCTTCCGGTGGATCGGACTCGTGACGGGACCGGTACGGCGGTGGCGGTGGCGGTGGCGCGGGTGGCCGCCGGAGGAAGGGACCCGGCCGGTCATGACACGCCCTGTCCGCGCAGATTCCGCGCCAGCGCGTACAGCCCGGCCAGGTCCATTCCCTCCGCCATCAGCGGGAGTTCGTGCAGCGGCACGCCCAGCTCCGCCAGCACGGCACGCTGCTCGGTCTCCAGCGCGTACCGCTCGGCGTACTCCTCCGCCTGCGCGAGCAGCGGCTCCACCAGCCGCTCCGCGTGTCCGCCGCGCCGCGCGCCGCCGAGCCCGGTGGAGGACAGCGAGCGGGCGACGGCGGAACGGGGGACGCTTCCGACGAGTTCCAGGTCGGCGGCGTCCAGCACCTGCGGCCGCACCATGTTCACGATGACCCGCCCCACCGGCAGCCGGGCCGCGCGCAGCTCCGCGATGCCGTCCGCGGTCTCCTGGACCGGCATCTCCTCCAGCAGGGTGACCAGGTGCACGGCCGTCTCCGGCGACTTCAGGACGCGCATGACGGCCTGCGCCTGATTGTGTATCGGGCCGATCTTGGCGAGCCCGGCCACCTCGTCGTTGACGTTGAGGAAGCGGGTGATGCGGCCGGTCGGCGGGGCGTCCATCACGACGTAGTCGTAGACGAACCGTCCGCCGCGGTCCTTGCGCCGCACCGCCTCGCACGCCTTGCCGGTGAGCAGCACGTCCCGCACACCGGGCGCGATGGTGGTGGCGAAGTCGATCGCGCCGAGCTTGCGCAGGGCCCGGCCGGCGCTGCCGAGCTTGTAGAACATCTGGAGGTAGTCCAGAAGCGCCAGTTCGGGGTCGATGGCGAGGGCGTACACCTCCCCGCCCCCGGGAGCGACGGCGATCTTCCGCTCCTCGTACGGCAGCGCCTGCGTCTCGAAGAGCTGCGCGATGCCCTGCCGGCCCTCGACCTCGACGAGAAGCGTCCGCTTCCCCTCGTCGGCCAGGGCCAGCGCCAGAGCGGCGGCCACCGTGGTCTTGCCGGTTCCGCCCTTGCCACTCACGACCTGGAGCCTGCTCACGTCTTCGAGCCTAAATGCTCACCGCGCGTGGCGGCGGCTCCGGGGGATGTTCCCGCCCCCGTGTGCCGTCCCGGGCAGGGGTGACGGCGACGCGGGCGGCGGGCGTAGCAGCGGCTAGAGTCGGCCGCATGACCAAGTGGGAATACGCGACTGTGCCGCTGCTCGTTCACGCGACGAAGCAGATTCTGGACACCTGGGGCGAGGACGGCTGGGAGCTCGTCCAGGTCGTGCCCGGGCCGAACAACCCCGAGCAGCTGGTGGCCTACCTGAAGCGCGAGAAGCAGGCATGAGCGGCGTCGTCGAGTCCAGGCTGGCCGAGCTGGGCCTGAGCCTGCCCGAGGTCGTCCCGCCGCTCGCCTCGTACCAGCCCGCCGTCGTCTCCGGCCGGTACGTGTTCACCTCCGGCCAGCTGCCGATGGTGGACGGCAAGCTGCCGGTGACCGGCAAGGTCGGCGCGGAGGTCACCCCCGAGGAGGCCAAGGACCTGGCCCGCACCTGCGCGCTGAACGCGCTCGCCGCGGTCAAGTCCGTCGCCGGTGACCTGGACCGCGTCGCGCGCGTGGTGAAGGTCGTCGGCTTCGTCGCCTCCGCCGCGGACTTCACCGGCCAGCCGGCCGTCGTCAACGGCGCCAGCGAACTCCTGGGCGAGGTACTCGGTGACAAGGGCGTGCACGCCCGCAGTGCGGTCGGCGTGGCGGTCCTGCCGCTGGACGCGCCGGTCGAGGTCGAGATGCAGGTGGAACTCACGGAGGCATAGCCCTCCGGGCGGCGTCCCCGCCGTCCTCCGGGGGACGCTCCCCGGGGGAAGCCCCCACGACCGCCCTGCGGCGCCCCGGCCGGCCCTGTGCCCGCCGGGGCGCGGCGTGTCCCGTCACCCGGCCGCACGGGTGACGGGTGACGGTCCCGGCCGCCCCTCCGCCGCACCGGGCCGGGAAGGCGTCCCCCACCCCGTCCGCCTCGAAGGGCACTCGAACATCTGGGCGTCTCGGGATAGCCTCCGGCCATGGCGAATGCGCAGGCTGGCGGGCAGTGGTACCCGCCGGAGTGGCCGGGGCGGATCAGAGCGCTGGCGAGCGGTGAGCTGACACCCGTCACGCCGAAACGGGCGGCCACCGTCATGCTCCTCAAGGACACCGGCGCCGGGCCCGCCGTGCACATGCTGCGCCGCCGTACGTCCATGGCGTTCGCGGGCGGCGCGTACGCCTACCCCGGCGGCGGCGTCGACCCGCGTGACGACGACCGGCACGTCCGCTGGGCCGGGCCCTCGCTCGACTGGTGGGCCGACCGGCTCGGCGTGGACCGCGCGGGCGCCCAGGCGATCGTCTGCGCGGCCGTCCGGGAGACGTACGAGGAGGCCGGCGTGCTGCTCGCCGGCCCCGCCCCGGACGCGGTCGTCGGCGACACCACCGGCGCGGACTGGGAGGCGGACCGCGCCGCGCTCGTCGCGCGCGAGCTGTCCTTCGCGGAGTTCCTGGACCGGCGCGGCCTGGTGATGCGCTCCGACCTGCTGGGCGCCTGGACGCGCTGGATCACCCCCGAGTTCGAGCAGCGCCGCTACGACACCTGGTTCTTCGTCGCCGCCCTTCCCGAGGGCCAGCGCACCCGCAACGCCTCCACGGAGGCCGACCGCACCGTGTGGATCACCCCGCGCGAGGCGGCCGGCGGCTACGACCGGGGCGAGCTGCTGATGATGCCCCCGACGATCGCGACCCTGCGCCAGCTCACCGCGTACGGCACGGCCGCGGAGGCGCTCGGCGCGGCGCCCGCGCGGGACCTCACGCCGGTGCTGGCCTCCGCGCGCCTGGTGGACGGCGAGATCGTCCTCTCCTGGCCCGGGCACGACGAGTTCACCAAGCACATCCCGACCGGGGGAGCCCCCGCATGACGGACGCCACCGCCCTTCCCGGCCGGCCGCGCGGCGGGGTCCTCTCCGGCCCCGCGACCGCGCGGGCCGTCAACGTGCTCGCCCCGAACCCCTCGGTGATGACGCTCGACGGCACGAACACCTGGATCCTGTCCGAGCCGGACTCCGGCCTCGCCGTCGTCGTCGACCCGGGGCCGCTGGACGACGGGCATCTGCGGCACGTCGTCTCCACCGCGGAGCAGGCCGGCAAGCGGGTCGCCCTCACCCTGCTGACGCACGGTCACCCCGACCACGCCGAGGGCGCCGCCCGGTTCGCGGAGCTGACCGGCACGAAGGTGCGCGCCCTGGACCCGGCACTGCGCCTCGGCGACGAAGGGCTGGCCGCCGGGGACGTCGTCACCGTCGGCGGCCTGGAGCTGCGCGTCGTACCGGCCCCCGGGCACACCGCCGACTCCCTGTGCTTCCATCTGCCGGCGGACCAGGCGGTGCTCACCGGCGACACCGTGCTGGGGCGCGGCACGACCGTCGTGGCCCACCCCGACGGCCGCCTCGGCGACTACCTGGACACCCTGCGGCGGCTCAGGTCCCTCACCGTCGACGACGGCGTCCACACGGTCCTGCCGGGACACGGGCCGGTGCTGGACGACGCCCAGGGCGCCGTCGAGTACTACCTCGCGCACCGCGCCCACCGGCTCGCCCAGGTGGAGACGGCCGTCGAGAACGGCCACCGCACCCCCTCCGAGGTCGTCGCCCACGTCTACGCGGACGTCGACCGCGCCCTGTGGCCGGCCGCGGAACTCTCCGTGCGGGCCCAGCTGGAGTATCTGAAGGAGCACGGGATCCTCTGACGACACGTCCGCGCCCCCACGGCCGGCGGCCGTGGGGGCGCGGAGAAGTCGGGGTGCCGTGTCAGCGGGAACGCTTGGCGAGCCGCTCCACGTCGAGCAGGATCACCGCGCGGGCCTCCAGACGCAGCCAGCCGCGCTGGGCGAAGTCCGCCAGGGCCTTGTTGACCGTCTCGCGGGACGCGCCGACGAGCTGGGCCAGCTCCTCCTGCGTGAGGTCGTGCACCACGTGGATGCCCTCCTCCGACTGCACGCCGAAGCGGCGGGAGAGGTCCAGCAGGGCGCGCGCGACACGGCCCGGGACATCGGAGAAGACCAGGTCGGACATGGCGTCGTTGGTCTTGCGCAGCCGGCGGGCGACGGCGCGCAGCAGCGCCGTGGCCACCTCGGGACGGGCGCTCAGCCAGGGCGTCAGATCGCCGTGGCCCAGGCCCAGGAGCTTCACCTCGGTGAGCGCCGTGGCGGTCGCGGTGCGGGGACCCGGGTCGAAGAGGGACAGCTCGCCGATCAGCTCGCCGGGGCCGACCACGGCCAGCATGTTCTCGCGGCCGTCGGGGGAGGTGCGGTGCAGCTTCACCTTGCCCTCGGTGACCACGTAGAGGCGGTCGCCCGGGTCTCCCTCGTGGAACAGTGAGTCGCCCCGTGCCAGGGTCACCTCACTCATGGAGGCGCGAAGCTCCGCGGCCTGCTCGTCATCGAGCGCCGCGAAAAGCGGGTTCCGCCGCAGAACGTCGTCCACGAGTTCTCTCCTCTTCGACCTGCTCAGGGGATCTTGGTTCCCCTGCGTGCCAGGGGACCGTGGTTCCCATTTTGCCGGACCGTCCAAACAGTGTGATCTGTCACAAGGATGCCGCACAGGTCGGCCGGGGTATGCGGCAGGGGTCCAATTGGACGCCGATCTTCTGGGGCCGGGGCGGATGTCCGTGCCGGGTCGTAGGCTGGCCGGGTGTCCAAATCGCCGGTGAGAGCACAGGCCGAGGGGGCTGCGCGGGTGAGTGCAGAACGCGATTCCGCTGTGGGCGAACAGGGCTCCGATGGCGGTAGGAAGACGGCGGGAGCCGCGAGGACGGCTGCCGCCGGGACGGGCGCCTCCGCCTCCGCCGCGAAAAAGGCCGCCCCTTCCAAGAAGGCGGCCGCCCGGAAGCCCGCCGCGGCCAAGAAGGCGGCGGCCGAGAAGACGCTTGGCGCCACGAAGCCTGCGGCCAAGAAGGCGCCCGCCAAGAAGGCCCCTCCCGCCAAGAAGGCGTCCTCCGCCCCGCTGAAGAAGGCCCCCGCCCCCAGGAAGCAGGTCGTCGCCCCCAAGAAGGCGACCGCCTCCGTGCCGGCCGCCCCGGCGAAGACGGTGGCCGCGCACCCGCAGGGCGAGTCCCGTACCGCACTGGTGCGGCGAGCCCGCCGTATCAACCGCGAGCTCGCCGAGGTCTACCCGTACGCCCACCCCGAGCTGGACTTCGAGAACCCCTTCCAACTCGTCGTCGCCACCGTGCTGTCGGCCCAGACCACCGACCTGCGCGTCAATCAGACGACCCCCGCGCTGTTCGCGAAGTACCCCACGCCCGAGGACCTGGCGGCCGCCAACCCGGAGGAGGTGGAGGAGATCCTCCGACCCACCGGCTTCTTCCGCGCCAAGACCAAGTCGGTCATCGGGCTGTCGAAGGCGCTGGTGGAGCAGTTCGGCGGCGAGGTGCCAGGCCGGCTGGAGGACCTGGTCAAGCTGCCCGGCGTGGGCCGCAAGACCGCGTTCGTCGTGCTCGGCAACGCCTTCGGCCGCCCCGGCATCACCGTCGACACCCACTTCCAGCGCCTGGTGCGCCGCTGGAAGTGGACCGACGAGACCGACCCGGACAAGATCGAGGCGGCGGTCGGCGCGCTGTTCCCGAAGAGCGACTGGACGGACCTGTCGCACCACGTCATCTGGCACGGCCGCCGCATCTGCCACGCCCGCAAGCCCGCCTGCGGCGCCTGCCCGATCGCCCCGCTCTGCCCGGCCTACGGCGAGGGCGAGACGGACCCGGAGAAGGCGAAGAAGCTGCTGAAGTACGAGAAGGCCGGCCAGCCGGGCCAGCGTCTGAGGCCGCCGCAGGCCTATCTGGACGCCGGCGGCAGAGCGGCCCCGCCGCTGGGGGCCGGATGAGGGCAGGCCGGGCGCCGCTGCGCCCCGCGGAACGATCTCGGGACCACCGCGCGTTGGACCCGTGGGACGGGGCCGGACGACGGGGGTGGGCATGACGCGTGCGAGCGGGACGCAGGGGGGTCCGGTGACCCTGAGCGGGGACGGGCTGCCCGCGTGGCTGGACCCGGTGGTCCGCGCCGCCGAGACGGTCCGGCCCACGCAGCTGAGCCGCTTCCTGCCGCCGCGGGACGGCTCGGGACGGCAGTCCGCGGTCCTCATCCTCTTCGGCGAGGGCGAGCACGGTCCCGAGCTGCTGCTCATGGAGCGGGCCAGTTCGCTGCGCTCGCACGCCGGGCAGCCGTCCTTCCCTGGCGGCGCCCTCGACCCCGAGGACGGCGACCCGCAGGGCGAAGGACCGCTGCGGGCGGCGCTGCGCGAGGCCGAGGAGGAGACCGGGCTCGACCCGTCGGGCGTGCAGCTCTTCGGCGTGCTGCCGAAGCTCTACATCCCCGTCAGCGGTTTCGTCGTGACGCCCGTGCTCGGCTGGTGGCGTGAGCCCAGCCCGGTCGGCGTCGTCGATCCGAACGAGACGGCGCGGGTGTTCACCGTGCCCGTGGCCGATCTCACCCACCCGGACAACCGTGCGACCGCGATCCATCCCAGCGGCTTCCACGGACCGGCATTCCTGGTCGAATCGGCCCTTGTGTGGGGGTTCACCGCGGGGGTCATCGACCGGTTGCTGCACTTCGCGGGCTGGGAGCGCCCCTGGGATCGGGACAAGCAGGTCCCGCTGGACTGGAGGGCGTGACAGGGTGGGCGCCGTGCTGCGTAGGACGAGGCGAGGCTTGAATCGGTGAACGTGCTGGACATCCTGCTGCTGGTGGCCGCCGTATGGTTCGCCGTCGTCGGCTACCGACAGGGCTTCGTCGTCGGCATCCTGTCGGTGATCGGCTTCCTCGGGGGCGGTCTGGTCGCCGTCTACACGCTGCCCGTCATCTGGGACGCGATGACGGACAACGCCGAGGTGGGCACCACCGCCGCCGTCGTGGCGGTGGTGGTCGTCATAGTCTGTGCCTCCGTCGGCCAGGCCCTGACCACCCATCTGGGCAACAAGCTGCGCCGGTACATCACCTGGTCCCCGGCCCGGGCGCTGGACGCCACCGGCGGGGCCCTCGTCAACGTCGTCGCGATGCTCCTGGTCGCCTGGCTGATCGGCTCCGCCCTCGCCGGGACGACACTGCCGACGCTCGGCAAGGAGGTGCGCGGCTCCAGGGTGCTGCTGGGCGTGTCCCGCGCGCTGCCGGACCAGGCCGACATCTGGTTCGCCGACTTCTCCTCCGTCCTCGCGCAGAACGGCTTCCCGCAGGTTTTCAGCCCGTTCGCCAACGAGCCCATCACCGACGTCCGTCCGCCGGACCCGGCGCTGGCGGGCAGCCCCGTCGCCGCCCGCGCGCAGCGCTCCATCGTCAAGGTGACCGGCACGGCGACGAGCTGCGGCAAGGTCCTGGAGGGCACCGGCTTCGTCTTCGACGACCGGCGCGTCATGACCAACGCCCATGTGGTGGGCGGCGTCGACGAGCCGGTCGTGCAGATAGGCGGCGAGGGCCGGACGTACGACGCCACGGTCGTCCTGTACGACTGGCGGCGCGACATCGCCGTGCTCGACGTGCCCGACCTGGACGCGCCCGCGCTGCGGTTCGCCACGGAGGACGCGAGCAGCGGGGACAGCGCGATCGTCGCCGGCTTCCCGGAGAACGGCGCGTACGACGTCCGCGCGGCGCGGCTGCGGGGGCGCATCACGGCCAACGGCCCCGACATCTACCACCGCGGCACGGTGCGCCGCGACGTGTACTCGCTGTTCGCGACGGTCCGTCAGGGCAACTCCGGCGGCCCGCTCCTCACACCGGAGGGCGAGGTCTACGGCGTCATCTTCGCGAAGTCGCTGGACGACGCCCAGACGGGATACGCGCTGACCGTGGACGAGATCCGCGCGGACATCGTCAGGGGCCGCAGCGCCGCCCAGGAGGTGGACAGCGACAAGTGCGCGCTCTGAGCGGGAACCGGACCGGGGGCTGCCCGGACGTCAGGATCGGCCGGACGGACCGTCAGCCGCGCGGGTGACGCAGCCGGACCGATACCCAGCGCGCACGGCGGCGGAGAATGCGCGGGATGCCGACCCTGAGATCCGTAGCTGCCATCTGTGATGCACCGCCTCGCTGGTGGGAGCCCACACCGCTCGCCGAGCGGCGATTGCGGCTTGCGTCACTGAGTTCGTGCGTCCAGCCCATACCCGGACGTGTGCCCCCGCCCCAAGGTCCATAACCGCCTGAGGGGCCGCCAATTGGCCTATGCGCCAGGCAATTGGCGTTTGTAGGACAAGCGTTCAGGCGGAGGGGGTGGGAACGGTGCGGAGCGGGGCGCGAGCGGTACGGAACGTGTCCGTCCGGGCGCCGGCTGCACGGCTCGTCACCGGTCAGGCTCGGGATCCTTCAGCCAGTTGATCAGCTCGGTCGAGAAGGTCACCGGGTCCTCCTCGTGCGGGAAGTGCCCCAGCCCGTCGAACAGCCGCCAGCGGTACGGCGCTTCGACGTACTGCCCCGAGCCCGCGGCGCTGCGCGTGCGCACCACCGGGTCCAGCGAGCCGTGCAGATGCAGCGTCGGCACCCGCACCGGGCGCTTCATCCTGCGGTTGAACTGGATGCCGTCAGGACGGGCCAGCGACCGCACCATCCACCGGTACGGCTCGATCGAGCAGTGCGCCGTGGACGGGATGCACATGGCCCGCCGGTAGGTCTCCAGGGCCTGCTCGTCGGGCGGCTGCGGCCCGGACCACTCCTGGATGAGCCGCGCCACCATCGCCCCGTCGTCCGCGGTGAGCTGCCGCTCGGGGATCCAGGGCCGCTGGAAGCCCCAGATGTGCGACTGGGCGGCCGTCTGCCGGGCGTCGGCGAGCATCGAGGAGCGCCAGCGCCGCGGGTGCGGCATCGAGGACACCGCGAGTCGCCGTACGAGCTTGGGGCGCATCGCGGCGGCCGTCCAGGCGAGGTAGCCGCCCAGGTCGTGGCCGACCAGCGCGGCGTCCGGTTCGCCCAGGGAGCGGATGACGCCGGTGATGTCCAGCGCGAGGTTGGCCGGGTCGTAGCCGCGCGGGGTGCGGTCGCTGCCGCCGACACCCCGCAGGTCCATGGCGACGGCCCGGAATCCAGCGTCGGCGAGCGCGGTCAGCTGGTGCCGCCAGGTCCACCAGAACTGCGGGAAGCCGTGCAGCAGCAGCACCAGCGGGCCGTCGCCCAGCTCCGCGATGTGGAAGCGGGCGCCGTTGGCGGCGACGTCGCGGTGGACGAGTCCCGGGGCGTCCGGGAGGTCCAGGCGTACGACCGAGGCTGGTTGCGCCGAAGGAGTGGCGGGGTCCGTCATGAGGACGAGCGTGCCACAGCCTCGATGGCCTCGGGGCCACGGTGCTCGGGGAGGGCCGGCCGCGGGTGCGGCTTGGCCTTCTGCAGCACGCCGGCCGTCTCCTTCATCGAGGCGGCGACCTTCTGCGGGCCGCGGCCCTTCTTGGCCTTCTTGGCGAAGACGGCGCCGATCATGGCGAGGAGGCCCGCCAGGATGCAGTTCGCCAGGAACGACAGCAGGAAGCAGAGCGCCAGGTTCCAGTCGCTCCAGGTGCGGATGCCGTACGCCAGGGCGAAGTTGAGCATCGGCAGGGAGAACAGGAGCAACAGGCCGGCCATCGTGAACAGGCCGCCGCTGGTCGCGCCCCGCTTCACGTCCTGCCTGAGCTGCGCCTTCGCCAGCGCGATCTCGTCGTGCACCAGCGCCGACATCTCCGCCGTCGCCGTGGCGAACAGCTGGCCGATGCTGCGTTCGGCGCCGACCGGGCTGCCGTCGGGTGCGCTCATCGCGGTCTCCCTCTTCTCCGTACGCCTCGCGTACGTCCGTCGTGTCTGCGCGGGACGGTCCCGTCTTTTGTACCGTCTCGTCAGATCATGCCGGACCGTCGTGCCGATCGCCTGCCCCGCCCGGCACTTCCGCAAGCGCGTCTCGCGCGGCGGCCTTCTCCTTGGCGAGCCGCCTGTGCTCGGCGGCCTTCTCCTCGAGGATGCGGGCCATGCGCAGGTGGTACTCCGGGTCGTCCTGCTCGTAGATGTCCGGCACGCCGTCGAGGTCCTCGTCCCGCTCCTCCTCGTCGGCCAGCCTGCGGTACTTGGCGTTCCTGATCTTCAGCAGCACGGTCGCCAGGAGCGTGGCGATCAGTGAGCCGGTGAGGACGGCGGCCTTCACGCTGTCCGTCATCGTCGCGTCGTCCTCGAAGGCCAGCTCCCCGATGAGCAGCGACACGGTGAAGCCGATGCCGGCGAGGGTCGCCACGGCGAACACGTCCGGCCAGGCCAGGTCGTCGCTGAGCGAGGCGCGCGTGAAGCGGGACGTCAGCCAGGTTCCGCCGAAGATGCCGAGCGTCTTGCCGACGACCAGACCGAGGACCACGCCCAGCGTCTCGGGCTGGGTGAACACCTTGGCGAGCGCGTCGCCGGAGACCGCGACGCCGGCGCTGAACAGCGCGAACAGCGGGACGGCGAAGCCGGCGGACAGTGGCCGGACCAGGTGCTCGATGTGCTCGCCGGGGGACTGCTCCTCGCCCTCCTCGCGGTGGCAGCGCAGCATCAGGCCCATCGCGACGCCCGCGATGGTGGCGTGGACGCCGCTGTTGTACATCAGGCCCCAGATCACCAGGGCCAGCGGCACGTACACGTACCAGCCGCGCACCCGCTTGCGCAGCAGCAGCCAGAAGACCAGCAGGCCGACGACGGCGCCGCCGAGCGCCGCGAAGTTCAGCCGGTCGGTGAAGAAGACCGCGATGATCAGGATCGCGAACAGGTCGTCGACGACCGCGAGGGTGAGCAGGAAGGCGCGCAGCGCGCTGGGCAGCGAGGTGCCGATGACGGCGAGTACGGCCAGCGCGAACGCGATGTCGGTGGCGGTGGGCACGGCCCAGCCGGCGAGGGAGCCGCCGCCCCCACCGGCCGTGATCGTGTAGACCACCGCGGGCGCGATCATGCCGCACAGGGCGGCCACGACGGGGAGCGCCGCCGCCTTGGGGTCGCGCAGGTCGCCGGCGACCAGTTCCCGCTTGAGTTCGACGCCGGCGACGAAGAAGAAGACCGCGAGCAGGCCGTCGGCCGCCCAGTGCGCCACGGACAGGTTCAGCCCGAGCGACTCGGGGCCGAAGTGCCAGTGGCTGACGGTCTCGTAGCTGTCGCCCAGCGCGGGTGAGTTCGCCCATACGAGTGCGGCGACGGCGGCGAGCAGCAGCAGGACGCCGCCGACGGTCTCGGTGCGCAGGGCCTCCGCGACGAAGTTCCGCTCGGGCAGGGAGAGCGGACCGAAGGTTTTGCGGGGGGTGGGGGTGGGGGCGCTCACGGTGTGGTCCTCTGGTCGCTGGGCAGCACGAATCGTGTGCCGACCAGACTTCCCGGCGCTCCATGAGACAGCGTGTTGTGTTCTTGAGCGTAACCAACGGACGTACGGGCCGCACCAGCGGCATCGGCGTGGCCCGCGTCACAAGGGCGGACGCCCGGCGGACGGGACCGTCCGTGCCCCCACGAGCGGGGGCACGGACGGTCCCGTCCGCCAGGGTGCCCGGTCAGTCCTCGCTCGGCGCCGCCGGAAGCTTCGCCTGGATGAGGTCCATGACCGTGGAGTCCGTCAGCGTGGTGACGTCCCCGAGCTGGCGGTTCTCCGCGACGTCCCGCAGCAGACGCCGCATGATCTTGCCGGAGCGGGTCTTCGGCAGCTCGGCCACCGGCAGGATCCGCTTCGGCTTGGCGATCGGGCCGAGGGTGGCGCCCACGTGGTTGCGCAGCTCGCCGACGAGGTCCTCGGTCTCCGCCGCCGTGCCGCGCAGGATGACGAAGGCGACGATCGCCTGGCCGGTCGTCTCGTCCGCCGCGCCCACCACGGCCGCCTCGGCGACCGACGGGTGGGAGACCAGCGCGGACTCGACCTCCGTGGTGGAGATGTTGTGGCCGGACACCAGCATCACGTCGTCGACCCGGCCGAGCAGCCAGATGTCGCCGTCGTCGTCCTTCTTCGCGCCGTCACCGGCGAAGTACTTGCCCTCGAAGCGCGACCAGTAGGTGTCGATGAACCGCTGGTCGTCGCCCCAGATGGTGCGCAGCATCGACGGCCACGGCTCGGTGAGCACCAGGTAGCCGCCGCCTCCGTTGGCCACCTCGTTGGCCTCGTCGTCCACCACCGTGGCGGAGATGCCGGGCAGCGGGGTCTGGGCGGAGCCCGGCTTGGCGGAGGTCACGCCCGGCAGCGGGGAGATCATGATGCCGCCGGTCTCGGTCTGCCACCAGGTGTCGACGACCGGGGTGCGGTCCGCGCCGATGTTCTTGCGGTACCAGATCCACGCCTCCGGGTTGATCGGCTCGCCGACGGAGCCGAGCACCCGCAGCGACGACAGGTCGAACTTGGCGGGGATGTCGTCGCCCCACTTCATGAACGTCCGGATCGCGGTGGGCGCCGTGTAGAGGATCGTCACGCCGTACTTCTGGATGATCTCCCAGAAGCGGCCCTGGTGGGGCGTGTCCGGCGTGCCCTCGTACATGACCTGGGTGGCGCCGTTGGCGAGCGGCCCGTAGACGATGTACGAGTGCCCGGTGACCCAGCCGACGTCGGCCGTGCACCAGTACACGTCGGTCTCCGGCTTGAGGTCGAACACCGCCCAGTGCGTGTACGCCGTCTGGGTCAGGTAGCCGCCGGAGGTGTGCAGGATGCCCTTCGGCTTACCTGTGGTGCCCGACGTGTAGAGGATGAACAGCGGGTGCTCGGCCTCGAACGCCTCCGGGGTGTGCTCGCTGCTCTGCCGGTCGACCGCGTCGTGCCACCACACGTCGCGGCCCTCGGTCCAGGCGACGTCCTGGCCGGTGCGGCGCACGACGAGGACGTGCTCGATGCTCTCCACCCGGCTGACGGCCTCGTCCACCGCCGGCTTCAGCGCGGAGGGCTTGCCGCGCCGGTAGCCGCCGTCGGCGGTGATGACGACCCGCGCGTCGGCGTCCTTGATGCGGGTAGCGAGCGCGTCGGCGGAGAAGCCGCCGAAGACCACGGAGTGCGCGGCGCCGATGCGGGCGCAGGCCAGCATCGCGACGGCGGTCTCCGGGATCATCGGCATGTAGACGGCGACCCGGTCGCCCTTGCGGACGCCGAGCTCCAGCAGGGCGTTGGCCGCCTTGGAGACCTCGTCCTTGAGCTGGGCGTAGGTGATGGCGCGGCTGTCGCCCGGCTCGCCCTCGAAGTGGATCGCGACCCGGTCGCCGTGGCCGGCCTCCACGTGCCGGTCGACGCAGTTGTAGGCGACGTTGAGCTCGCCGTCCTGGAACCACTTGGCGAACGGCGGGTTCGACCAGTCGAGGGTCTCGGCGGGCTCCTTGGCCCAGGTCAGCCGGCGGGCCTGCTCGGCCCAGAAGCCGAGCCTGTCAGCCTTGGCCTGTTCATACGCCTCCGCGGTGACGTTGGCGTTCGCGGCCAGGTCGGCGGGGGGTGCGAAGCGTCGCTCCTCCTTCAGGAGGTTGGCCAGGCTTTCATTGCTCACGGCATCTGCCTTTCCCAGGGTGTCCGTTGTGTCCCAGGCCACAGCTCATCAGACCCGGGGGTACGCTGACAAGGGTCGACGGGAAATTGGTTTAGACCTGTCAGGGTCGTGTCGTGCGGCTGCCCGACACCCCTTCCCACGGGCCGGGGGGCAACCCGGTTCAAGAGGTGTAACGCCTCTCACATCCGGGCGTGTGTCACACCACCAGGTCCACGTCGCGTACCCGGTCGAAGACCCTCCCCTCCTCCTGCTCGGCGAGGAGATACGCCTGGGCCTCGCCCACGTGGAAGTACACCCCGTGCAGCTCGAGGCTCCCCTCCTTCAGCGCATGGGCGACCGATTCGTGGGCGCGCAGATGCTCCAGCTGCTGGACCACGTTGGTCAGGCAGAGCTGCTCGACGTCGTCGGCGGGAGGCCGCCCGGCCAGCCGGGGCGCGGAGGCACCGGTGTCACGCAGCCGCTCCAGGCTCGGCCCGCCGTGCCGCAGCCAGCGTCCGAGGGGCGTGGCGGCAGGGGCGGCGGGGGAGGCAGGGGAGGCGGGCCGGGAGTCGAGCAGGGCCTGCATGGCGCCGCATCCCGAGTGGCCGCACACCGTGATCGACCGCACCGCCAGCACGTCGACGGCGTACTCGATGGCGGCGGCCACCGAGTCGTCGCCGCTCTCCGCGCCGGGCGGCGGCACGAGATTGCCGACGTTGCGCACCACGAACAGGTCGCCGGGGCCGCTGGAGGTGATCATCGAGGTGACCACGCGGGAGTCGGCGCAGGTCAGGAACAGCTGCGACGGCCGCTGCCCCTCCCGCGCCAACCGGGCCAGCTCGCCGCGCACCAGGGGCGCCGTGCGGCGCTGGAACGTGCTGAGTCCGCGCGCCAGTTGACGGCCGCCCGGCGTGCGTCCGCGGGCCGGGGCGCTCAGGGCCCGGCCGGTCCGCGGGTCCGCCTCGCCGCTCTCCAGCGTCTCGTCCGGCCGGGCTCCGGCATCGTCCGGGGCGGGGGAGGGGCGGTCGCACTGGTGGTTGCGCCAGGCCGTCCAGGCGCGGCAGCGGCAGTCGCCGGAGGTGCCGGGCTCCCCGTCGGGCACCGGCCCGGAGGCGAGGGCACCGGGTTCGGCGATCCGTACTCCGGTGCGCCGGCCGGTGATCTCCACGGTGCCGCCGCGCGCGGTGTGCGTGCTCTGCCAGTCCTGCAGCGTCTCGTACGCCGCGTGGTCCATGAAGGACCCGTCCAGCGCCACCACCGCGTCGGCGCCTTGGGGCACGAGATGCAGCGCCCGGCTGAGCCGCGGCACCGCGAGGAACGTCAACTGCCCGCGCACATGGACGTGATGGACGCCGTCCTCCTCCGTGTGGGTGATCCGGGTCCGGGTGAGCCGGTGCAGGGCAACGCCGACCGCCGCGGCGATGCCGAGCGCCACGCCCTCCAGCACCCCGAGGGAGATCACCCCGAGGGCGGTGACGGCGTAGACCAGGACCTCGCGGTGGCGCGTCACCGTGCGGATGTGGTGCAGGGACACCATCCGGATGCCGACCGCCATGACCAGGGCGGCCAGCGAGGCGAGCGGGATCAGCTCCAGCAGCGGGACCAGCAGCAGCGCGGCGGCCACCACCAGGACGCCGTGGAGCATCGTGGAGTTCCGGCTGACGGCGCCCGCGTGGACGTTCGCCGTGCTGCGGACGGCGACGCCGGCCACCGGCAGACCGCCGAGGGTGCCGGAGACGACGTTGGCCGCGCCCTGACCGAGCAGTTCCCGGTCCAGGTCGGAGCGGACGACATGACCGGCGCCGGGCCGGGCGGACGCCAGCTTGTCCACGGCCACCGCGCCGAGCAGCGACTGCACGCTGCACACCAGCGTCGTGGCCAGCACGGCTGCGACGAGACCGAGCACCGGGCCCTCGGGCAGCCCGGCCAGCGCGTGGCTGCGCCACGACGGCAGGTCCACCAGGGGCAGCACCAGTCCGGCCGCCGCGGCGATCGCGGTGGCGCCGGCGACGGCGACGAGGGCGGCCGGCACCCGCCGCAGCAGGTGTCCGGCGCGGCCGGGCAGCCGGGGCCAGAGGAGCAGGACGGCCAGGGTCAGCACGCTCATCGCGAGGGCGGCGGGGTCGAGGCCCGCCAACTGGGCGGGCAGCGCCCGGAGGTTGTCGGGCACGGAACTCTGCGGCTCGCCCCCGAGCACGATGTGCGCCTGGGCGACGGCGATGGTGACGCCGATGCCGGCGAGCATGCCGTGCACGATCGCGGGGCTCACGGCGAGGGCGCCGCGCGCCACGCGCAGACAGCCGAGTCCGAGCTGGGCGAGGCCGGCGAGGACGGTGACGGCGCAGGTGGTGCGCCAGCCGTACTGGTGGATGACGTCGGCCGTGACGACGGTGAGTCCCGCCGCCGGGCCGCTCACCTGGAGCGGGGAGCCGCCGAGCCGTCCGGCGACGAGCCCGCCCACGGCCGCGGCGACCAGGCCGGCCTGCAGGGGCGCGCCGGTGGTGAGGGCGATGCCGAGGGACAGGGGGAGGGCGATGAGGAAGACCGCGACGGCGGCCGAGAGGTCGGCGCTCGCGACGCGGAAGCCCCGGCGGCGGCCGGGCGGCGGGCTGTGCGGAGGATGGGCTCGCTCGGTGTGCGCCGGCTCGGTGGCGCCGGCGGGGACGCAGGCTGACATGGACTCCCGTCTCCTTCGGGTCTGCGCGGTCGCGTGAGGGTGGGGCCCGCTTGGGCGGAGCGGTCGCGGCCGTGGGGCACGGCCCCAGAACGGCGGGACGAACGGTGGGACGAACGTGGGACGAACAGCGGGGCAAACGAGGGGACGAAGCAACTCTCGGTAAACAGATCGTAATTGAGAGTAAAGGACCGGCATAGACTTTCCGGGCAAATGGCGGCATGTGTCACTCCGAAGGGTGAAGCGGCCATTTCATCGGCTTGTCGTATTAATTCACTTCTTCTTTCCGTGCGACGTTGACGGCGCGGTCGGCATGGACCGGCGCAGCACCACACAACGCCTCATCGAGCTCGGCCCGAGAGAAGGAAGAAGGTGGGCGAATGGCCGCCACCCACAGGATCGTCACGGGCACCGTGATCACAGCGGTCTGCCTCGCCGCGCTCGCCGGCTGCGGAACCGGCGCCGACGGCGGAGGCGGGCAGGGCGGGCCGGAACAGGAGAAGGCACAGCCGGCCCCCGCGCCCAAGAACGTCGTCCGGCTGATCGGCGACGGCTCCACCGCCTACACCGGCGCCCAGCCGCACCTGCCGAAGCCGGAGCGGCTGAAGCCCGGCGAGAAGCCGCCGCAGTTCGTGGTGTTCTCCTGGGACGGCGCGGGCGAGGACAGCCAGAAGCTGTTCTCCCACTTCCGCAAGGTCGCCAAGGAGAACGACGCGACCATGACGTACTTCCTGAGCGGCGTGTACCTCCTGCCGGAGGAGAAGCGCGACCTGTACCACCCGCCGCAGCACTCGCCGGGCCGCTCCGACATCGGCTTCAACGACCGGCAGGGCATCGCCGACACCGTGAAGCAGCTGCGGCTGGCCTGGCTCGAAGGCAACGAGATCGGGACCCACTTCAACGGCCACTTCTGCGGCAGCGGCGGCGGGGTCGGCGAGTGGTCGGTGGAGGAGTGGAAGGAGGAGATCGCCCAGGCCAAGCGATTCGTGAAGACCTGGAAGACCAACGCCGGCATGAAGAACGAGGCGCCGCTGCCCTTCGACTACGACAAGGAGCTCGTCGGGGCCCGCACGCCCTGCCTGGAAGGGCAGAAGAACTTCATGAAGGCCGCCCGGGAGCTGGGCTTCCGCTACGACACCAGCGGCGTCAACAACCAGGTCTGGCCCAAGAAGAAGTCAGGGCTGTGGGATCTGTCGATGCAGCTCGTGCCCTTCCCCGGGCACTCCTTCGAGCAGCTCACTATGGACTACAACTTCATGGTCAACCAGTCCGGCACCACCACCCAGGGCGACCCGGACAAGCACGAGATGTGGGGCGACCAGATGCGGGACGGCCTGCTCCAGGGCTTCGAGCGCGCCTACCACGGCAACAGGGCGCCCCTGATCATCGGCAACCACTTCGAGTCCTGGAACGGCGGCACCTACATGCGGGCCGTCGAGGAGGTCATCGAGGCGGTGTGCACCAAGTCCGACGTGCGCTGTGTCTCCTTCCGGCAACTGGCGGACTGGCTGGACGCGCAAGACCCGGCGACCCTGGAGAAGCTGCGCTCGCTGAATGTCGGCGAGGCCCCGAAGAAGGGCTGGAAGGCCTTCCCGGCCTCCGGCCCCGCCCCGGCCCCCAAGGGCGCGCCGGGTTCCCCCGCACCGAAGGAGTGAAGCTCAGGCCCCGGCGGTGACGCTCTCGCCGAGCACGAAACCGGGGTCGACCTGCGCCGCCAGGTCGGCCCCGGTGCGCTCGTTCCCCCACGACTGGGCGTTCTTGAGGTGGAAGTGCACCATCTGGCGCGTGTACCGCTCCCAGTCCCGTCGCCCGTACGACGCGTCGGCGGCCTCGCGCAGCGTGCGCAGGGCGAGCCGGTTCGACTCCTCCAGGGCGGCGAACCGCGGCGGGCGGCCCTTCTCCATCGCCCGTACCCAGTCCGAGTGGCCCACGGTCACCAACAGGTCGTCCCCCGCCTCCGCGCGGAGGAAGTCGAGGTCGTCCGGGCCCTGCACCTTGTTGCCGACGACCTTCAGCGCCACGCCGAAGTCGCGTGCGTACTCCTTGTACTGGCGGTAGACGGAGACGCCCTTCCGGGTCGGCTCGGCGACGAGGAACGTCATGTCGAAGCGGGTGAACATGCCGGAGGCGAAGGAGTCCGAGCCGGCCGTCATGTCGACCACGACGTACTCGCCGGGGCCGTCCACCAGGTGGTTCAGGCAGAGCTCCACGGCCCCGGTCTTGGAGTGGTAGCAGGCGACCCCCAGGTCGGCGTCGGTGAAGGGGCCGGTGACCATCAGCCGGACCGTGCCGCCGTCCAGCCGCACCGGGCGCGCGCAGGCGTCGTAGACCGGGTTGTCCTCCTGGACCCGCAGCAGCCGTGAGCCCTCGCCGGGCGGTGTCGTCTTGATCATCGTGTCGGCGGACGCGATGCGCGGGTTGCCGCCGCGCAGGTAGTCCTTGATCAGCCGGAGGTGCTCGCCCATCGCGGGAAGGGCGGCTGCCTCGGACTCGTCGAGGCCCAGCGCGGCCCCGAGGTGCTGGTTGATGTCGGCGTCCACGGCGACGACCGGTGCGCCCTCGGCCGCGAGATGACGGATGAACAGGGAGGACAGGGTCGTCTTTCCGCTCCCGCCCTTCCCAACGAAAGCAATTTTCATGTTCACGAAGCGTAGTGGGTGAGTAGCTTTACGTCACGGCAGGGCGTGAAGAAGACCACTCCATCGTGGGGCGGGCGTCCGGGGTGCGTAGGGTCGTACCCATGAGTACGACGGGCGCGACCGCCGATCCCCTCGCGGCCCTGGGCGACCTGCCCGGTGTGGCCGACTCCGTGGAGTCCGTACGCAAGGCCGTGGACCGGGTCTACGGGCACCGGGTCATGCGGCGGCGCAGCAACGAGATCACCTCCGAGGCGGCGCTGCGCGGCGCCCGGGGTTCGGCGGCGCTGTCCGGCGCGGACTGGGCCCTGGAGGAGGTGCGGCGGCGCAGCGACTTCAGCGGCGACGACGAGGCGCGCACCGTGGGCGCGGCGCTGCGGCTGACGGCCGAGGCGGGGCAGCTGCTGTCGATCTGGCGGCAGTCGCCGTTGCGGGTGCTGGCGCGGCTGCATCTGGTCGCCGCGGCCGACAAGGCCGAGCACGTGGGCCGGCCCCGCCGGGCGGGCGAGCCGGTCGACGAGCCCGTGATCGATCTCCCTCTGCCGGGCGCCGAGGAGATGCACGGCCGTCTGGAGGGCCTGGCCGAGATCGTCATCGCGGGCGGTTCCGCGCCGGCGCTGGTGACCGCCGCCGTGGTGCACGGCGAGCTGCTGGCGCTGCGTCCCTTCACGTCCCGCAACGGTCTGGTCGCGCGCACGGCCGAGCGGATCGTCCTGGTCGGCAGCGGACTCGACCCCAAGTCGGTGTGCCCCGCCGAGGTCGGCCACGCCGAGCTGGGCCAGGACGCCTACCGGGAGGCGCTGAAGGGGTACCTGTCCGGCACGCCGGAGGGCATGGCGGCCTGGATCGCCCACTGCGGGCGCGCGGTCGAGCTGGGCGCGCGCGAGTCGACGGCGGTGTGCGAGGCGCTGCAGCGCGGAGCCGCCTGATCGGCCGGAAGATCACGCGGGCCGAGGTGGGGGGCCCGCGCAAAAATGCGGCGGTACGAATACTCGTACCGCCGCTGGCACGTCCACCGCGTTACCAAGCGTCCTCGATATGTGCCCATCAGGCCGGGGACTTTGCCCGGCCTGGTGCGGCTGGCCCGTAATCGACGGGTCGACGTCGCGTGGGTGCGCGGTTTCCATGCGCGGTCCGTGGGGCCTAAAGCGTTCTGGAGGTCGTCCTCTCGGACGTCCTTGGTCTCGCGGGCCGTCAGCTCCTTTGTACTCCGGCTTCCCGGAGAGGGGAAGTCCTGACCGCGTTCCTTTACTTTTCGGTTCAAACAAGCAGTAAACGGACGGCGAAATGGCGAACGCGCCCCGGGGCGGGACGCGCGACGAAGAAAAAGTACGTTCAGGCAACCGTCGAGCGGCGGCGGCTGGCGTACCAGACGAGGCCCGCGGTGGCCGCCGCCGCGCCTATCGCGGCCGCCGCGACAAGAGCGGGACGCGGCGGAACGGAGAACGCCGGGAAACGCTGCTTCAGCCGCACCGGACGGTGGAAATCGAGGATCGGCCACTCGCGCGCCAGTGCTTCCCGGCGCAGTGCGCGGTCCGGGTTCACGGCGTGCGGGTGCCCGACGGCCTCCAGCATCGGGACGTCGGTCACCGAGTCGCTGTAGGCGTAGCAGCGAGCCAGGTCGTAGCCCTCGGACGCGGCGAGTTCCCGGATCGCCTCCGCCTTGGTCGGGCCGTACGCGTAGTACTCGACCTCGCCGGTGAAACAGCCGTCGTCGCCCACCACCATGCGGGTGGCCACGACCCGGTCGGCGCCCAGCAGCTCGCCGATCGGCTCGACCACCTCGGCGCCCGAGGTGGACACGATCACCACGTCGCGGCCGGAGGCGTGGTGCTCCTCGATGAGCGTGGCGGCCTCGTCGTAGATGATCGGGTCGATCAGGTCGTGCAGGGTCTCGGCGACGATCTCCTTGACCTGCTGGACGTTCCACCCGCGGCACAGCGCGGACAGGTACTTCCGCATCCGTTCCATCTGCTCGTGATCCGCGCCGCCGGCGAGGAACACGAACTGGGAGTACGCGGTCCGCAGGACGGCCCTGCGGTTGATCAGGCCGCCTTGGTAGAAGGACTTGCTGAAGGTGAGTGTGCTCGACTTCGCAATGACCGTCTTGTCCAGGTCGAAGAAGGCGGCTGTGCGGGGCGACAAGTGGTTTTCCACGCCCTTGAGCATAGGCGCAGCCCATTCGGCGTAAGGTGTGGCGCGTGGGTTTGCCTGAGAAGGCCCTCGGGTACACCATGGAAGTCACGGATCGTTCGCGACCGTGCTAACCCGGTCCGACTCCTCCCCCCCCGAGTCGGCCGTGGGGACGACCCCCGCTCTCCCCCCCGGCGGGGGTCGTCGCATGTCCGGACGCATTTTCCGCCGCTTTCTCCCCTTCCTTGCCCCCGTGCGGGTTCATGCGAGGAATTGATTGTCATGCGCGTGACGGGTGACGGAGTGTAACGGTCAGGCTGCGCTGCGGTTATCGCACGCAAGCTATGACGGCCTCACCGGTATGGGTGACCGCGATATTCACAGCCAACGCCCCGTCCACAGTTTTCCACCAAGATCCCCACGATTTCCGGGACCGCTGCACTGTCATTCCCACGCGTCCCGCTCGCCGGGAGTTCACACCCGCTTCCGTGCTGCCGTGACGCGCACGGCCGGTCTTCGCCGGCCGGCCCGCGGGAGGCCGCAGCGCGGTCCTCCCCCCATCTGGAATCGGCGGGCCCCGAGGGCCGCGCGAGGTAGGGAGCACTGGGGACGACATGACCGGAACCGTCACGCACGACCCGCCGCCCGGAGGCAACCGACCGGGCGCACCGCTGATCGTCACCGAGGACACGGCACTCCTCGACGACCTGCTGCGCCTGTGCGCGGCCGCAGGCGCCACACCGGAGGTCCATCACGGACTGCCCGGGCCGCGCGGGAGCTGGGAGGCCGCACCCCTGGTCCTGGTCGGCGACGACGCCGCCCGGCGGGCCCGCGGCGCGCCCCGCAGACAGGGGGTGGTGCTGGTCGGGCGCGACCAGGACGACCCCGGAGTCTGGCGGCGGGCCGTCGAGATCGGCGCCGACCATGTGCTGATGCTCCCCGACGGCGAGCAGTGGCTCGTCGACCGCATCGCCGACGTCGCCGAAGGCGTCGGCCGGCCCGCCCTGACCGTCGGCGTCATCGGCGGCCGGGGCGGCGCGGGCGCGTCCACCCTGGCGTGCGCGCTCGCCGTCACCTCCGCCCGCGAGGGGCTGCGCACCCTGCTGGTGGACGCCGACCCGCTGGGCGGCGGACTGGACGTGGCGCTCGGCGGCGAGACGGCGAAAGGACTGCGCTGGCCCGCGTTCGCCTCGTCGCACGGCCGGGTCGGCGGCGGGGCGCTGGAGGAGTCGCTTCCCGAGCTGCACTCGTTGCGGGTGCTGAGCTGGGATCGCGGCGACTGCCTCTCGGTGCCGCCCCGGGCCGTGCGCGCGGTCCTCGCAGCCGCCCGGCGCGGCGGCGGAGCCGTCGTGGTCGACCTGCCGCGACGCGTCGACGAGGGCGTCGCCGAGGTCCTCGCCCAGCTCGACCTGGCGCTCCTCGTCGTCCCCGCGGAGCTGCGCGCCGTCGCGGCGGCCGGCCGCGTCGCCTCCGCCGTGGGCATGGTCCTGCGCGATCTGCGCGTTGCCGTCCGCGGACCGTACGCACCCGGTCTGGACGACCGCGAGGTGGCCCGGTTGCTCGGCCTGCCCCTCGCCGGGGACGTGCCCGTGGAGCCCGCCCTCCAGCGCCCTTACGGCACCGGGCGGCCGCCCGGGGTGACCGGCCGGGGCCCGCTGGCCCGCTTCTGCCGGGAGTTCTGGGAGCGCGCGCTGGTGGAGGCGAGGGCGGCATGAGCGGCACGGGGACGACCGGGGCGGGAATGCCGCCCGGCCTGCTCGACGGGGTGCGGCGGTGGCTGGCCGAGAGCGGGGCCGAGCCGACGCCCGCGCGGGTGGCGCAGGCCCTGCGCGAACAGGGCCGGGTGCTCGGCGACGCGGAAGTGCTCGGCGCGGCCGAGCGGTTGCGGTCCGAGCTGGTCGGCAGCGGACCGCTGGAGCGGCTGCTGTCCGACCCGGCCGTGACCGACGTGCTGGTGTCGGCGCCTGACCGGGTCTGGGTGGACCGCGGCGGGGGCCTGTTGCTCACCCCGGTGTCCTTCCCGGACGAGCCGTCCGTGCGGCGCCTGGCGCAGCGGCTCGCCGCGGTGGCCGGACGGCGCCTGGACGACGCGCGGCCCTGGGTCGACGCCCGGCTTCCCGACGGGACCCGGCTGCACGCGGTGCTGCCACCGGTCGCGGTGGGCGGCACCTGTCTGTCCCTGCGGGTCGTGCGGCCGCGCGCCTTCACCCTCGACGAACTGGTGGCGGCGGGGACGGTGCCGCCGGGCGGCGACCGGGTGCTGCGGGCCCTGATGGACGCGCGGCTGTCCTTCCTGGTCAGCGGCGGCACGGGCACCGGAAAGACGACCCTGCTCAGCGCCCTGCTGGGGCTGGTCGGGCCGGACGAGCGGATCGTGCTGGCGGAGGACTCGGCCGAGCTGCGGCCCGACCACCCGCACGTCGTGCGCCTGGAGACCCGGCCCGCCAACCAGGAGGGCGCGGGACTGGTGACCCTGGAGGACCTGGTGCGCCAGGCCCTGCGGATGAGGCCGGACCGACTCGTCGTGGGCGAGGTGCGCGGGCCCGAGGTGGTGCATCTGCTCGCCGCGCTCAACACGGGACATGAGGGCGGCTCCGGCACCGTGCACGCCAACGCGGCGAGCGACGTCCCCGCCCGGCTGGAGGCGCTCGGCACGGCGGCAGGCCTGGACCGGTTCGCCCTCCACAGTCAGCTCGCGGCCGCCCTGTCGGTGGTGCTGCACCTGGTGCGGGACCGCAGCGGCAGGCGGCGGATCGCCGAGGTGCACGTCCTGGAGCGGGACCCCTCGGGGCTGGTGCGGACGGCGCCGGCGCTGCGGTGGGGACCGGAGACCTTCGTCGCCGAGCCTGCCTGGCCGCGCCTGCGGCACCTGCTGCGCGCCGCACAGGACGAGGAGGCCCGGGCGGGGCGAGAGGCGGTCGGCGCATGAGCGGGGCGACCGGGACGACGGTGGGGACGGCGGTGGCGTGCCTGGGGACGGCGGCCTGGGTGCTGGGCGGCGGACACGGGGAGGCCAGGCGGGCGCGGGCGCTCGCCGGGGACGACCGGGTGTCGGCGCGGCGGCCACGTTTCGCGCTGCGGGCGGTCGGCCTTCGGAGGCGGCTGGGCGTCGAGTGGGCGTCGCTGGCCGCCGGGGTGGTGCTGGCGGTGCTCGGGGCGTCGGTGCTGCCGGCCGTCGCGGGGGCGGCCGGAGTGCCTCTGCTGCGGAAGGTGCGACGGGCCGCGGCCGCGCGCAAGGAGCGGGACGGCCGCACGGACGCGGTGGTCGCGCTGTGCGGGGCGCTCGCCGGGGAGTTGCGCGCGGGACGGCAGCCGGGCGAGGCGCTGTTGCCGGCCGTCCGGGACTCCGGAGGGCTGGGCCCTATGCAGGCGGCCGTGCTGGCGGCGGCGCGGTTCGGCGGGGACGTGCCGGACGCGCTGGCGGCGGCGGCCCGGCAGCCCGGCGCCGAGGGACTGCGCGGTCTCGCCGCGTGCTGGCGGGTGGCGGTGGACCAGGGCGCGGGTCTCGCGGACGGCCTCGACCGGCTGGAAGCGGCCCTGCGCGCCGAGCGGGACCAGCGCGCCGACCTGCGCGCCCAGTTGTCCGGGGCCCGGACCACGGCGGTGATGCTCGCGGGGCTCCCGGTGGTGGGCCTGGCGCTGGGCGCGGCCCTGGGCGCCGACCCGCTGCACGTCCTGCTGCACACACCGCCGGGGTCGGTCTGTCTGGCGGCCGGCGGGGTGCTGGAAGGGCTGGGCCTGTGGTGGGCGCTGCGGATCATGCGGGGCGCCGAGGAGGCGGCGGCATGAGCGGCGACGTCGTCCACAGGCTGGGGACGGTCCTGGGGGTCGCGGCCGTGCTCGTCGGGGCGTGGGCCTGGTGGTACCGGCTCCGGTGCGAGCGGCGGACACGGCGGAGACTCGACGCGCTCGCGGCGCGGGAGCGGCGAAGAGCGGGTGCGCGCCTCCCCTTGCTCAGGACCGCGCGCGGCCGGCTGCCGTACGGGGCGGTCGTGTTCGCCGGGTGGGTGACGGTGGGCGGGCTCGGCGGTGTGGGGCTGGGGCTGGTGCTGGCGGCGGGACTGTGGCGGTGGCACCGGCGGCAGACGCGGACGGCCGCTGAGGCGGACGCATCCGACATCGCGCAGGCGGCCCGCCAACTCCCCCTCGCCGCCGACCTGCTGTCCGCCTGCATCGCGGCGGGCGCCGGACCGGTACCGGCGGCGCAGGCCGTCGGGGAGACCCTGGGCGGCCCGGTCGGCGACGCCCTGGCGCGGGGCGCCGCGGAGGTACGGCTCGGGGGTGAGCCGGGGGAGGCCTGGCGCAGGCTGGCCGCCGTGCCCGGCGCGGTCCCGCTGGCCCGGCTGCTGGAGCGGGCCGATGTGTCCGGTCTCCCGCTGGCCGCCCCGGTGGGGCGGCTCGCCACCGAGGCGCGGGCGGAGTGGACCCGTACGGCGACAGCGCGGGCCCGGCGGGCGGCGGTCCTGATCAGCGCGCCGGTGGGGCTGTGCTTCCTGCCCGCCTTCATCGCCGTCGGTGTCCTGCCCGTGGTGATCGGGCTCGCGGGCGGGGTGCTCGGAGGGGGTGGGTGAAGGACGACGAAGACGGACGGCGGAAGACGGACGACGGACGACGGCGGCGGAACACGACGACGGATGACAAGAGGACGACAACAGACATGGCACGTACGGAGGTTCGGATGTATCAGGTGGTGCGGGCGCGGCTGCGTGCCCTGACGGCGAGGGTGCGCGGGGCGCGGAGGGACGCCGGGATGGTGACCTCGGAGTACGCGATGGGCATCGTGGCGGCGGTGGCGTTCGCCGTGGTGCTCTACCGGGTGGTCAACAGCGGCCCGGTCAGCACGGCCCTGCGGAACATCGTGCAGCAGGCCCTCGATGGCCGGATGTGACAGGTGGCGCGGCACAGTGCGCGGCAGGGGGCGCGACCACGGGTTCGTGACGGCGGAGTCGGCGTTGGTGCTGCCCGTGCTGGTGCTGTTCGTGGCTGCGCTGGTGTGGGGGCTGATGGTGGTGGCCGCACAGATCCAGTGCGTGGACGCGGCCCGGGCGGGCGCCCGGGCCGCGGCTCGGCAGGATCCGCCGGACGCGGTGGTCGAGGTGACCCGGGAGGCGGCCCCGGCCGGTGCGCGGGTCACGGTCGGCCGGGACGCCGAGCAGGTCCGGGTGACCGTCGTGGCCGGGGCGCCGATGCTGCGGGCGCTGCCCTTCGAGCTGAGGGAGGAGGCCGTCGCGGCGGTCGAGGAGGCGGTGGTGGCCGCGGGTGCGGGGAGGGGGACGTGAAGGAAGCCTTCCGGAGTCCGGCGGACCGCGGCTCCGCCTCCGTCTGGAGCGTCGGTGCGGTCGCCGTGCTGTGCGTGGTGTTCGGGGTGGTGCTCGCCCTCGGGCACGCCGTGGTGGTCCGGCACCGGGCGGCGGGAGGCGCGGACCTCGCGGCGCTCGCCGCCGCCGACCACTGGACGCGGGGTGCGGCGGAGGCGTGCGCGCGGGCGGACCGGGTGGCCCGGGCCCAGGACGCACGGCTCGTGCGGTGCGTGATGACCGGCGAGGTGTCGGACGTGTCGGTGGCGTCCGGAGCGGGGCCGTTCACCGCGGAGGTCAGGGCGCGGGCGGGGCCTGCGGGTCCGGCGCGCTGATCGGGCCGTCCTCTCCCTCGGAGGCCTGGGCCTTCTCCGCCTTCTCCGCCTTGTCCTCAGGCGCCCCCTCCAGCAGCACGTCCAGCAGTCGCACGGCGCCCCGCTTGTGCAAGGGGTCGTTGCCGTTGCCGCACTTGGGGGACTGGATGCAGGAGGGGCAGCCGGCCTCGCACTCGCAGGAGGCGATGGCCTGGCGGGTGGCGGTGAGCCAGGAGCGGGCGGTGTGGAAGGCGCGTTCCGCGAAGCCCGCGCCGCCCGGGTGGCCGTCGTAGACGAAGACCGTGGGCAGCAGGGTGTCGGGGTGCAGCGGGATCGAGACGCCTCCGATGTCCCAGCGGTCGCAGGTGGCGAACAGCGGCAGCATGCCGATCGACGCGTGCTCGGCCGCGTGGAGGGCGCCGCCGAGGATCTCCGGGTTGATCCGGGCCCGGTCCAGCTGGTCCTCGGTGACCGTCCACCACACGGCGCGGGTGCGCAGCGTACGGGGAGGGAGGTCGAGTTTCGTCTCGCCGAGCACTTCGCCGGTGATGACCCGCCGCCGAAGGAAGGAGACGACCTGGTTGGTGACCTCGACGGAGCCGAAGCAGAGGCGTCCGTCGCCCCAGGGGATCTCGGTGTCCGTCTCCAGGACGGAGATGGACGTCGTGTCCCGGGCCACCGTCGTCCAGGACGGGCTGGCCTGCTCGACCAGGGCGACGGAGTCCTCCAGGTCGAGGGAGCGGACGACATAGGTGCGGCCCTGGTGCAGATGGACCGCGCCCTCGTGGACGCTGGTGTGCGCCGCGCCCGCGTCGACCGTGCCCAGCAGCCGGCCCGTCCCCGCCTCGACGACCTGGACGGGGCGGCCGCCCTCCCCGCGGATGTCGGTGAGGTCGGCGGCCCGCTCGCGGCGGGTCCAGTGCCAGGCCCGCGTCCGCCGGCGCAGCAGCTTCGCGGCCTCCAGCTGCGGCAGCAGCTCCTCGGCGGCGGGGCCGAAGAGGGCGAGGTCGTCCTCGGTGAGGGGCAGTTCCTCGGCCGCCGCGCACAGGTGCGGGGTGAGGACGTACGGGTTGTCGGGGTCGAGGACGGTGGACTCCACGGGACGGTCGAAGAGCGCCTCGGGGTGGTGGACGAGGAAGGTGTCCAGCGGGTCGTCGCGGGCCACCAGCACCGCGAGCGCGCCCTGCCCGGAGCGTCCCGCGCGGCCGGCCTGCTGCCACAGGGAGGCGCGGGTGCCCGGGTAGCCGGCGATGACCACGGCGTCCAGGCCGGAGACGTCCATGCCGAGTTCGAGGGCGTTGGTGGCGGCGAGACCCAGGAGTTCGCCGGAGTGCAGGGCGCGTTCGAGGGCACGGCGCTCCTCGGGGAGGTAGCCGCCGCGGTAGGCGGCGACCCGCCGGGCCAGGGACCGGTCGACCTCGGCGAGGCGCTCCTGGGCGATCACGGAGATCAGCTCGGCGCCGCGCCGGGAGCGGACGAAGGCGACCGAGCGGACGCCTTGCACGGTGAGGTCGGTGAGCAGGTCGGCGGCCTCGGCGGTGGCGGTGCGGCGGACCGGGGCGCCCTTCTCGCCGTGCAGCTCGGTCAGCGGCGGCTCCCAGAGGGCGAACACCAGTTCACCGCGGGGTGAGGCGTCGTCCGCCACCTCGACCACGGGCAGGCCGGTGAGGCGGCGGGCGGCGACGGCCGGCTCGGCGGCGGTCGCCGAGGCCAGCAGGAACACCGGCGAGGCGCCGTAGCGGGCGCACAGCCGCCGCAGCCGCCGCAGCACCTGGGCGACGTGCGAGCCGAACACGCCCCGGTAGGTGTGGCACTCGTCGATCACGACGTACTTGAGGGCCTTGAGGAAGGAGGACCAGCGGGGGTGGGACGGCAGGATGCCCCGGTGCAGCATGTCGGGGTTGGTCAGCACGTAGTTGGCGTACTGGCGGATCCATTCGCGTTCCTCGAACGGAGTGTCGCCGTCGTGGACCGCCGCGCGCACCGAATGGCCCAGTGGCCGTGAAAGTTCCTTCACGGATCGGCACTGGTCCGCGGCGAGGGCCTTCGTGGGGGCGAGGTAGAGGGCGGTGGCGCCCCTGCCGTTGGGCGCCTCGGCGCCGTCCAGCAGCGTGGACAGCACGGGCACGAGGTACGACAGGGACTTGCCGGAGGCCGTGCCGGTGGCGACGACCACCGAGTCGCCGTCCAGGGCGTGCTCGGCGGCCCGCGCCTGGTGGGCCCAGGGGTGTTCGATTCCCGCGGCCCGCACCGCGGCCAACACTTCCGCGCGGATCCGGTCCGGCCAGACGGCATGCCGACCCGCACGCGGGGGCAAGTGCTCCGTATGAGTAATGCGCGAAGCCCGGCTCGGTCCGGACGCGAGCCGGTCCAGGACGTCGCCCGGCGCGGCGGTCCCGGATCGCGTGTCCGTCGGGGGTCCATCGGATCGGTGATTCTTGGCCATCGGCACCGAGTGTGTCACCGGCGTGACGGACAATGGGGCCAAGGCGTCGTGCACGCCTGCCGGTAAGTGATTGAATGCCATGGCGGCTGGCGAACCGTCCCGGGGGCTGAGCCGAGATGTCCCAAGGGCGACCGCTCGATAGCTAGGTGCTGGAGGATCCGTGGACCTGTCCCTGTCGACCGAGACCGTGGGCGATCGCACGATCGTCAGGGTCGGTGGCGAAATCGACGTATATACCGCGCCCAAGCTGCGCGAGCAGCTGGTCGAGCTGGTGAACGACGGCAGTTTCCACCTTGTCGTCGACATGGAAGGTGTGGACTTCCTCGACTCCACCGGTCTCGGCGTGCTGGTCGGCGGCCTGAAGCGGGTTCGAGCCCACGAGGGCTCGCTGCGCCTGGTCTGCAACCAGGAGCGCATTCTCAAGATTTTCCGCATCACCGGCCTCACCAAGGTGTTCCCGATCCACACCTCGGTCGAGGAAGCGGTGGCGGCGACCGACTGACCACCCGCTCCCGGGCTCTCGCGCCCGGGCAGCACGAGAGACACCAAGGGGACCGGGCGTTCGGCGGCCCGGCCCCTTCACCGCACGCCCGTAGTCGCGAGGGGGATGCATGGCCACCGTCGAACTCCGCTTCAGCGCGCTGCCCGAGCACGTGAGGACCGCCCGGCTCGTGGCGGCGGCGGTGGCGCGCAGGGCCGGAGTGGACGAGGCCGTCCTCGACGAGGTCAGACTCGCCGTCGGTGAGGCCTGCACCCGGGCGGTCGGACTGCACCAGCACGGCGGCATCTCGGCGCCCGTGAGGGTGCTGCTGATCGAGGAGGAGAAGCAGTTCTCCATCGAGGTCGGCGACGAGGCCCCGCACGCTCCCGTCCGCGCCCGCCCGGCCGGTGAGGTGCTCGGCGACGCGGACGCGGAGTCCGAGGAGGACGAGATGGGCCTCGCGGTCATCAGCGGCCTCGTCGACGACGTCGAGGTCAGTGCCGGGGAGAGCGGCGGATCGATCCGCATGAGGTGGCCCACCACGCCGCCGGCCGCGCTGTTCACCTGACCGGTTCACCCGTACGCCGACCGTTTTCCGAAGGGCCCCCTGCATGGGGGCCCTTCGGCACGTGCGGGTGCGGGGGACCGCCCTTACAGTGGTTCCCAGCGGATGATCGCGTGAATTCGTTCACGATCCTTCGCGCCCGGGAAAATGCGATCACGAGAATGCCTCAAAGGCATTACCGATTTCCGGCCGACCGGTCGCCGGAGATCAATGGTGAAGAGCGACTGCACGCCATTTACATTTCTCGCGGTCTGTTTAGATCAGGTTCCGGTACCTACAATCCCGTCCACATCTTGAGCTCAGCCCAAGCGTCAAGGAGGACGAATGGCGGGGCTTTCCATCTCATACGAGTCGGGCCAACCCATATCCCTCGCAGCCGCCGTGCTGACCGACGAGAACCGCGTGCTCGTGGTGACCATCGGCATCGTGGCCCTGGCGGCGCTGGCCGTCGCGGCGGTCCTGGTACGCCAGGTGCTCGCGGCCGGCGAGGGCACCGACAGCATGAAGAAGATCGCGGCCGCGGTCCAGGAGGGCGCCAACGCCTATCTGGCCCGCCAGCTGCGCACGCTCGGCGTATTCGCCGTGATCGTTTTCTTCCTGCTCATGCTGCTGCCCGCGGACGACTGGAATCAGCGGGCCGGGCGGTCGGTGTTCTTCTTGATCGGAGCGGCGTTCTCGGCGGCCACCGGCTATATCGGCATGTGGCTCGCCGTGCGCAGCAATGTCCGGGTCGCCGCCGCGGCCCGGGAAGCCACTCCGGCCGAGGGCGAGCCGGAAAAGGATCTCACCACCGTTTCGCACAAGGCGATGAAGATCGCTTTCCGTACGGGCGGTGTGGTCGGCATGTTCACGGTGGGGCTGGGGCTGCTCGGCGCCGCCTGTGTCGTGCTGGTGTACGCGGCCGACGCGCCGAAGGTGCTCGAAGGTTTCGGCCTCGGGGCCGCGCTGATCGCGATGTTCATGAGGGTCGGCGGCGGCATCTTCACCAAGGCCGCCGACGTCGGCGCCGACCTGGTCGGCAAGGTCGAGCAGGGCATTCCGGAGGACGATCCGCGCAATGCCGCGACCATCGCCGACAACGTGGGCGACAACGTCGGCGACTGCGCGGGCATGGCGGCCGACCTCTTCGAGTCGTACGCCGTGACGCTGGTGGCCGCGCTGATCCTCGGGTCCGCGGCGTTCGGCGACGCGGGGCTGGCGTTCCCGCTGCTGGTCCCCGCGATCGGTGTGATCACCGCGATGATCGGCATCTTCGCGGTGGCGCCCCGGCGTGCCGACCGCAGCGGCATGAGCGCGATCAACCGCGGGTTCTTCATCTCCGCGGTGATCTCGCTCGCGCTGGTCGCGATCGCGACGTTCGTCTACCTGCCGTCGTCGTACGCCGGCCTCGACGGGGTGACGGACGAGGCGATCCTGGGGAAGAGCGGCGACCCGCGGGTCCTCGCACTGGTCGCGGTGGCCATCGGCATCGTGCTCGCCGCGCTCATCCAGCAGCTCACGGGCTACTTCACCGAGACCACCCGGCGTCCCGTGCGGGACATCGGGAAGACCTCGCTGACCGGACCGGCCACCGTGGTGCTCGCCGGCATCTCGGTGGGTCTGGAATCGGCCGTCTACACCGCCCTGTTGATCGGCCTCGGCGTGTACGGGGCGTTCCTGCTCGGCGGCACGTCGATCATGCTGGCGCTGTTCGCGGTGGCGCTGGCCGGCACCGGTCTGCTCACCACGGTCGGTGTGATCGTCGCAATGGACACCTTCGGTCCGGTTTCCGACAACGCGCAGGGCATCGCCGAGATGTCCGGCGACGTCGAGGGCGCGGGCGCGCAGGTGCTCACCAACCTGGACGCGGTCGGCAACACCACCAAGGCCATCACCAAGGGCATCGCCATCGCCACGGCCGTCCTCGCGGCGGCGGCGCTGTTCGGCTCGTACCGGGACGCCATCACCACCGGCGCGCGGGACGTGGGCGAACGGCTCAGCGGCGAGGGCGCGCCGCTGACGCTGATGATGGACATCTCGCAGCCCAACAACCTCGTCGGGCTGATCGCGGGCGCGGCGGTCGTCTTCCTCTTCTCGGGGCTGGCGATCAACGCGGTGTCGCGGTCGGCGGGCTCGGTGGTCTACGAGGTGCGGCGGCAGTTCCGGGAGAGGCCCGGGATCATGGACTACAGCGAGAAGCCGGAGTACGGCAGGGTCGTCGACATCTGCACCAAGGACGCCCTGCGGGAGCTCGCCACGCCCGGTCTGCTCGCCGTGATGGCGCCCATCTTCATCGGGTTCACGCTCGGTGTGGGCGCGCTGGGCGCCTTCCTGGCCGGCGCGATCGGCGCGGGCACGCTGATGGCGGTGTTCCTCGCCAACTCCGGCGGCGCGTGGGACAACGCGAAGAAGCTCGTGGAGGACGGCAACCACGGCGGCAAGGGCAGCGAGGCCCACGCGGCCACCGTCATCGGCGACACGGTCGGCGACCCGTTCAAGGACACCGCCGGTCCGGCGATCAACCCCCTGCTGAAGGTGATGAACCTGGTGGCGCTGCTCATCGCGCCCGCGGTCATCAAGTTCTCCTACGGCGCGGACAGGAGCGTCGGGATGAGGGTGCTGATCGCGGTCGTCTCGGCGCTGGTCATCATCGCTGCGGTGTATGTGTCCAAGCGGCGCGGGATCGCCGTGGACGACGACGAGGGCGGCGCGGAACCGAGGCCCAACTCACCGGACCCGGCGGTGGTTTCCCGGTAGGGCACGCCGGACACCGGATCAAGGTGCGGGCGGGCGGCGCGGATTGACGCGCCGCCCGCCCGCACGGTTCTCGGCCCGTGACCCTTGTCTCGCCTGGTGCAAATGGCTACAAAAACTCTCTTACCGGACGTTCACCATGTGGGCGTAGGCCATCCGGCGTGTATGTTCCGGGGCCGAAGGCCATGGAAGGGACCAATCCGGTGAACAAGAAGCTCGCGGCCGCACTGTCCGGCGGTGCGGTACTGGTACTGGCGCTGACGGGATGCGGCGGCGACGACAGCGACGAGAAGCTCGACGCCTGGGCGAAGGAGGTCTGCGACGCCGTTCAGCCGCAGGCCGCCAAGATCAAGGCGGCCAACACCGCCATCCAGAAGGAGACCTCGGACAACAGCACGCCCCAGGCGGTCCAGCAGGCCGACTCGAAGGCCTTCCAGGACATGTCCGACGCCTACAAGGCCATCGGCGCGGCCGTGAGCAAGGCCGGCGCGCCCGACGTCGAGAACGGCGAGCAGAAGCAGCAGGACGCCGTGAAGGAGCTCAACAGCATCTCCGCGTCCTACGCCTCCCTGAAAAAGCAGGTCGACGGCCTCAACACCAAGGACCAGGCGGACTTCGCCGACGGTCTGAAGGACATCGCGGCCGAGCTGGACAAGCTGAGCAAGAGCGGCAGCGACGCCCTCAGCGCGCTGGAGGAGGGCGAGGTCGGCGAGGCCATGTCCCGGCAGGCCAGCTGCCAGACCGCCACCGCGTCGGCCGGCGCGACCAAGAGCTGACTCCGGCTCCCGCGGTGCGGGCCGCCCCGGCTGACGGCGGCTCAGCGGCCGCGGGTGCGCGCCGGGTGGGGGCGGCGGCCACAATGGGGGGCGTGAGTGACGCCAGCCTGCCGCCCCTGCCCTCGTCCGACCGCACCGACGCCGCCGCGCGGCTGCGGGAGGCGCTGCTCGGCGCCTCCTTCACCGCCGACGGACTGCTCGACCTGCTCGGCGCCCCCGCCTACGCGGCGCTGGCCCGCAGCGAGACCGTGCCCGCGCTCCGTGCCACCCGCGGGGACACCCCGCTGGAGCTGCTCGTGCGGCTGTTCCTGCTTCAGCAGCCGGTGCCGCGCGCGGGCCTGGACGGCGTCCTGCCCGTCGACGTGTGCCTGGAGAGCGGGTGGCTGCGGGACGCCGGCGGCGACGCCCTCGCGGCCACCGTGGACGTACGGCCGTACGGCGGGGCCGACGGCGAGGACTGGTTCGTGGTGTCGGACCTCGGGTGCGCGGTCGGGGGCGCCGGGGGCATCGGCAGCCGGGACGCGGGCGTGGTGCTCGGTGTCGGCGGCGCGTCCACCACCCTGGCCGGGATCACCGTCCGTACGCCCGTGAGGTCGGCGCTCGACGTCGGCACCGGGTCCGGCATCCAGGCGCTGCACGCCGCCCGGCACGCCACGCGCGTGACGGCCACCGACGTGAACCCGCGCGCCCTGCACATCACGGCGCTCACCCTGGCGCTGTCCGGGGTCCCGGCCGCCGATCTGCGCGAGGGGTCGCTGTTCGCCCCGCTGCGAGAGGACGAGAGGTACGACCTGATCGTGTCCAACCCGCCGTTCGTGATCTCGCCCGGTGCGCGGCTCACCTACCGCGACGGCGGGATGGGCGGGGACGATCTGTGCCGCACGCTCGTCCAGCAGGCGGGGGAGCGGCTCGACCAGGGCGGCTTCGCGCAGTTCCTCGCCAACTGGCAGCACGTGGAGGGGGAGGACTGGCAGGACCGGCTCCGCTCCTGGGTGCCGCGCGGCTGCGACGCGTGGATCGTGCAGCGCGAGGTGCAGGACGTGACGCAGTACGCCGAGCTGTGGCTGCGGGACGCGGGCGACCACCGCGGGGACGAGGCGGAGTACCGGGCGCGCTACGACGCGTGGCTGGACGAGTTCGAGGCGCGCAAGGTCAGGTCCGTCGGCTTCGGGTGGATCACCCTGCGCCGGTCGGACGCGGCCGTGCCGTCGGTCACGGTGGAGGAGTGGCCGCACCCGGTGGAGCAGCCGCTCGGCGACACGGTCCGGGCGCACTTCGAGCGGCTGGACTACCTGCGGTCGCACGACGACGCGGCGCTGCTGGAGGCGCGCTTCGAGCTGGCGCCCGAGGTGGTGCAGGAGCAGGTCGGGCTGCCCGGCGCGGAGGACCCGGAGCACGTCGTGCTGCGGCAGAACCGGGGGATGCGCCGGGCGACCAGGGTCGACACGATCGGCGCGGGGTTCGCCGGCGTGTGCGACGGCACCATGGCCGCGGGCCGGATCCTGGACGCCATCGCCCAGCTCCTCGGCGAGGACCCCGTGCTGCTGCGCGACCGCACCCCGGCGCAGATCCGGCTGCTGGTGGAGCAGGGGTTCCTGAACCCGGTGGACTGAGGGGTCCGGCACGGGCGGCCCGCCCGGGTGCGGGCAGTCGTGGGTCGCTCGCGCAGTTCCCCGCGCCCCCTCGGGGCGCGTTCACCGCAGCACCCGCAAGGGGCGCGGGGAACTGCGCGACCAGCCCCCACCGCCCCGCGGACGACAACGAGACCGCGCCACGCCAAGCCACAAGCGCCCCTCGAAGCACACGCGCCACGGGGACCGGGTCCCGTACGCCCCTGTGTCGTGCGCCGCATCTTTCACGCCCATGTCGGCCCCCGGCGCCGGGCGGTCCCGAGCCCGCGGAAATTTCCGGAAGCGGACCGCGCGGGCTCGCTTCCGCCGTCCTCGCCGCCCCGCCGAGCCCCGCCGTTCACCTCCGGTTCGTCCGCCCGCCGCCCGGGCGTGGCAGCGTCCTCAGCTGTCGGCGCAGGGACGGACGAGAGGGGGCGCGGGCGACGATGGAGAGTGGGCCGGCGATCTTCGCGGGAACGGTGTTCTGCCTGTTCGGTGCCGGTTTGCTGGCCTGGACGGTGACCCGCGCGCGGCAGCACCGCCCGGTCGCCCTCGGGGTGAACCGCGTCGCGTCGACCACGGTCGCCGGGACCGTCGCGACCGTCTCCCTGGCGCTCGGCGCCTGGTGCTTCAGCCGCCTGTGAGGCGCGTCCCGATCCGGACGCCCGCGGTAACCGAAGGATCGCGCTCCGCATAAGAGCGGGCGGAGTCTGGACACTCCGGGCGGCAGGAACGGTGGTAGTCGGGTTACCGTTCGAGTGGCCGTTGCGGGCTTTTCCCGTTTGACACGGGGGCGGGATGTACCGTCACACTCCGCAGCGTCACCATGACCGACCCCGGGGGAGAAGCGCCTGGGGAGGCCCGAGCGTCCGACGGAGAGAAGAGCGAAGTTGTCCCCGACCAGCGAGACCGCGAACGGCGGCCGCCGACTCGTCATCGTCGAGTCGCCTGCCAAGGCGAAGACGATCAAGGGCTATCTCGGCCCTGGCTACATCGTCGAGGCGAGCGTCGGGCACATTCGCGACCTTCCCAACGGCGCTGCCGAGGTTCCGGAGAAGTACACCGGCGAGGTGCGCCGCCTCGGTGTGGACGTCGACCATGACTTCCAGCCGATCTATGTGGTCAACGCGGACAAGAAGGCGCAGGTCAAGAAGCTCAAGGACCTGCTGAAGGAGTCCGACGAGCTCTTCCTCGCCACCGATGAGGACCGCGAGGGCGAGGCCATCGCGTGGCACCTCCAGGAAGTGCTCAAGCCGAAGATCCCGGTCAAGCGCATGGTGTTCCACGAGATCACCAAGGACGCGATCCGGGAGGCCGTGGCCAACCCGCGCGAGCTCAACCAGAAGCTGGTCGACGCCCAGGAGACCCGCCGCATCCTCGACCGTCTCTACGGCTACGAGGTCTCGCCGGTCCTGTGGAAGAAGGTCATGCCGCGGCTGTCCGCGGGCCGCGTCCAGTCCGTCGCCACCCGGCTCGTGGTCGAGCGGGAGCGTGAGCGCATGGCGTTCCGCTCCGCCGAGTACTGGGACCTGACCGGCACCTTCTCCACCGGCCGCGCCGGTGACGCGAGCGACCCGTCGACGCTGGTCGCCCGGCTCCAGACGGTCGACGGGCGCCGGGTCGCGCAGGGCCGCGACTTCGACTCCCTGGGACAGCTGAAGAGCGCGAACACGCTCCACCTCGACGAGGCGAACGCCCGCGCGCTCGCCGCCGCCCTGGAGGACACGCGGTTCGCGGTCCGCTCGGTCGAGTCCAAGCCGTACCGCCGCTCGCCGTACGCGCCGTTCCGTACGACGACGCTGCAGCAGGAGGCGAGCCGCAAGCTCGGCTTCGGCGCGAAGGCCACCATGCAGGTCGCGCAGAAGCTGTACGAGAACGGCTACATCACTTACATGCGTACGGACTCGACGACCTTGAGCGAGACGGCGGTCGCCGCCGCCCGCGCCCAGGTCACGCAGCTGTACGGAGCCGACTACCTGCCGCCGCAGCCGCGCACCTACGCGGGCAAGGTGAAGAACGCGCAGGAGGCGCACGAGGCGATCCGTCCTTCGGGGGACCGTTTCCGCACGCCCGCCGAGACCGGCCTGACCGGCGACCAGTTCAAGCTCTACGAGCTGATCTGGAAGCGGACGGTCGCCTCGCAGATGAAGGACGCGACCGGCAACAGCGTGACGGTGAAGATCGGCGGTACGGCCGCCGACGGCCGGGACGTCGAGTTCAGCGCGTCCGGCAAGACGATCACCTTCCACGGCTTCCTCAAGGCCTACGTCGAGGGCGCCGACGACCCGAACGCCGAGCTGGACGACCGCGAGCGCCGGCTGCCGCAGGTCGCCGAGGGCGACGCGCTGAGCGCCGAGGAGATCTCGGTCGACGGCCACGCCACCAAGCCCCCGGCCCGCTACACCGAGGCGTCGCTGGTCAAGGAGTTGGAGGAGCGGGAGATCGGCCGCCCGTCGACGTACGCGTCGATTATCGGCACGATCCTCGACCGCGGCTACGTGTTCAAGAAGGGCACGGCCCTGGTGCCGTCGTTCCTCTCCTTCGCCGTGGTCAACCTGCTGGAGAAGCACTTCGGCCGGCTCGTCGACTACGACTTCACCGCGAAGATGGAGGACGACCTCGACCGCATCGCGCGCGGCGAGGCCCGCGCCGTGCCGTGGCTGAAGCGGTTCTACTTCGGCGAAGGCACCGGCAACGGCGGCGCGGCCGAGGCGGGCAACGGCGACGGGGACCACCTCGGCGGCCTCAAGGAGCTGGTGACCGACCTGGGCGCGATCGACGCGCGCGAGGTGTCGTCGTTCCCGGTGGGCAACGGCATCGTGCTGCGGGTCGGGCGCTACGGCCCGTACATCGAGCGCGGCGAGAAGGACACCGAGGAGCACCAGCGCGCCGACATCCCGGCCGACCTGGCGCCCGACGAGCTGACCGTCGAGCTGGCCGAGGAGCTGCTCGCCAAGCCGAGCGGCGACTTCGAGCTGGGCACCGACCCGGCGACCGGGCACACGATCGTCGCCAAGGACGGCCGCTACGGCCCGTACGTCACGGAGATCCTGCCCGAGGGCACGCCGAAGACCGGCAAGAACGCGGTCAAGCCGCGCACCGCCTCGCTCTTCAAGTCGATGTCCCTGGACACGGTGACGCTCGACGACGCGCTGAAGCTGATGTCGCTGCCGCGCGTGGTCGGCGTGGACGCCGACGGCCAGGAGATCACCGCGCAGAACGGCCGCTACGGCCCGTACCTGAAGAAGGGGACGGACTCGCGGTCGCTGCAGGCGGAGGAGCAGCTCTTCACCATCACGCTGGAGGAGGCGCAGGCGATCTACGCCCAGCCGAAGCAGCGTGGCCGGGCCGCGGCCAAGCCGCCGCTGAAGGAGCTGGGCACCGACCCGGTCAGCGAGAAGCCGGTCGTGGTGAAGGACGGCCGCTTCGGCCCGTACGTCACCGACGGCGAGACCAACGCGACGCTGCGCTCGGGCGACAGCGTGGAGACGATCACTCCGGAGCGCGGGTTCGAGCTGCTGGCCGAGAAGCGCGCCAAGGGCCCCGCCAAGAAGACGGCGAAGAAGACCGTCAAGAAGACGACGGCCAAGAAGGCGCCGGCGAAGAAGACGGCGGCGGCCAAGACGGCCGCGGCGAAGAAGACCACGGCCGCCAAGAAGACGACGGCGAAGAAGACCGCCGCCAAGAAGACGGCCGCGGCGAACGGCGCGGAGGACTGATCACCGTCCCGCCGGGCAGTGGACTCTCCGTCCCCTGACGCCCGGTTCCACCGCCCGGCGTTCGGAATGTGAACGTCCCGGCACGGTTCCGCGCCGGGACGTGTGCATGTCAGGGCGCGTCGGCCCCGGGGTGCCGCCGCGGGCCGATAGGCTGAACGCATGACGCGAGCCGAGCAGCCCACGGCCTCCCCACCGGCCACCGACGACGCCCTTGTCGCGGACTCCCGCGAGCGTGCCGTCCGCGCCCTGCTGCGCCGACCGCAGGTGAAACGGTTGTGGAGCGCACAGCTCGTGGGCGGGGTCGGTGACGTCCTCGCCCTCCTCGTGCTGGTGCTCCTCGTCCTCCAGGCGTCGGTCGCCGAGCAGGCCTTCGGCGGCGGGTACCGCGGGGCGGCGTTCGCAGTGGCGACCGTTTTCGGCGTGCGGATCCTCGCGACGCTGCTGTTCGGCGCCGTGCTCCTCGGCCCGCTCACGTCGCTCACCTCGCAGGACGGGCCGCTGGACCGCCGCTGGACCATGGTCGGCGCGGACGGACTGCGCGCCGCGCTGCTGATCGTCGCGCCGCTGTGGATCGACTGGACGCCCGGGAACGCCCTGGCGATCCTGCTCGTCACCGCCTTCGTGGCCGGGGTCGCCGAGCGTTTCTGGACGGTGTCCCGCGAGGGCGCGGCGCCCGCGCTGCTGCCCGGGCCGCCGCCCGAGGGCGCCAGCATCCGGCCGCTGCCCGACCACCTGGACGCCCTGCGCCGCCTGTCGCTGCGCACCGGCTTCGTGGCGATACCGCTCGCCGCCCTCACGCTGGTCGCCGCCGCCCTCTGCAACAACCTGCTGGGCACGGGCATCGAGTGGTTCGGCCGCCACCAGGCGGCCCTCGCCTCCTACGTCGCGGCCGGACTGTTCGCGGCGTCGCTGTCCGTCGTCACCTTCCTGGACCTGCCCGGCACCCGCACGCCCCGCCCGCGCTCGCCGCTGGAGGGCCTGCGCCCCCCGCGGCACGCCGCCGGACCCGACAAGGGCCGCACCGGCGTGCTGCCGCTGCTGGTGTTCGCGGGCGCGTCCGTGGCCGGCGCGGTGGCGGCCGCCGTCGCCGTGTCCGTGCTGCACGCCAAGGATCTGGGCGGCGGGCCCGTGCTGTTCGGCCTCATGGTGGGCGCGCTCACCGGCGGCGTGGTCGTCGGCATCCGTACGGCGCCCGCGCTGCTGCCGGCGCTGTCCCGGCGGCGGATGCTCGCCCTCACCCTCGCCTTCACGGGCCTCGCGCTGCTCGCCGCCGGACTCGTCCCGGACGTCACCAGCGTGCTGCTGATCCTGGCGCTGGCCGGAGCCGGCGCGGGCATGGCCGCCAACATCGCGCACACCCTGCTCGACCAGGAGACCGAGGAGCTGCGCCGGTCCCGGGTCACCGAGCACCTGCACGCGGTGGTCCGCGTGTACGTGGGGCTCGGCGCGGTCGTCGCCCCCGTGCTGGCGGCGGCGATCGGACCGCACCGCCTGGAGAACGGCAAGTTCGTCTTCGCGCACGGCGGCGCCGCCTTCACGCTCATGCTGGCCGGCGCGCTGCTGCTGCCGGTCGCCGCGCTGGTGCTGGCCAAGGTCGACGACCGCTCCGGGGTGCCGCTGCGGCAGGACCTGCGGGACGCGCTGCTCGGCGGCGACGACCCCGGTCCCGCGCCCGCGGGCACCGGCTTCTTCATCGCCCTGGAGGGCGGCGACGGCGCGGGCAAGTCCACCCAGGCCGAGGCCCTCGCCGACTGGATCCGCTCCAAGGGCCACGAGGTTGTCCTCACCCGCGAGCCCGGGGCGACCCCGGTCGGCAAGCGGCTGCGCTCGATCCTGCTGGACGTCTCCAGCGCCGGCCTCTCGCACCGCGCCGAGGCCCTGCTGTACGCGGCGGACCGCGCGGAGCACGTGGACACCGTCGTGCGCCCGGCGCTGGAGCGCGGCGCGGTGGTCATCAGCGACCGGTACATCGACTCCTCCGTCGCCTACCAGGGTGCCGGACGGGACCTGTCGCCGACCGAGATCGCCCGTATCAACCGCTGGGCCACCGCCGGACTCGTGCCGAACCTGACGGTGCTGCTCGACGTGTCGCCGGAGGCCGCGCGGGAACGGTTCACCGAGGCGCCGGACCGGCTGGAGTCGGAGCCCGCGGAGTTCCACGCGCGCGTGCGCTCCGGTTTCCTCACCCTGGCCGCCGCCGACCCCGGCCGCTACCTGGTGGTGGACGCAGGACAGGAGCCGGAGGCCGTCACCACGGTGATCCGGCACCGGCTCGACCGCGTCCTGCCGCTGTCCGAGGCCGAGATCGCCGCGCGCGAGGAGGCGCGGCGCAAGGCCGAGGAGGAGGCCCGCCGCAAGGCGGAGGAGGAGGCGGCCCGCAAGGCCGAGGAGGAGCGCCTGGAGCGCGAGCGCCAGGAGCAGCTCGCCAAGCTGCGCGCCGAGGAGGAGGAGCGCAAGCGGCGCGAACTGGAGGAGGCGCAGCGGCGCGAGGCCGAGCGCCAGGCGGAGGAGGCCCGGCAGCGCGCCGAGGAGGCCCGCCGCCGCGCCGAGGAGGAGCGTCAGCGGCTGCTCGCCGAGGAGAAGGCGCGCGCCGAGGAGGAGGCGCGCCGGAAGGCCGAGGAGGAGCGCCGCCGCAAGCAGGCGGAGGAAGAGGCGCGGCTGCGTGCCGAGGCCGAGGCGCAGCGCCTGGAGAAGCAGCGCAAGGCCGAGGAGGCCCTGCTGCGCGCGGAGCAGGCCCGGCAGCTCGCCGAGCGCGCGGCGGCCGCGGCGGAGGCGGGACCGCGCACCACGGCGACCCCCTCCGAGACCCCGGCCCCGCCTGCCGCGAGCCGGGACGCCGACGAGGCGCTGACCGTGCCGACGCCCGTGGTGACGCCGACGAACGCGACGGGCGGCCCGGTGGACGAGACGGCCGTGCTGCCGCGCGTACGGGACGAGGACGTCGCCCGGGACGCGGACCGTCCGGCGCCGGCCGACGCCGAGGTGACGACCGAGCTGCCCCGGCCGCAGGCGCCGGGCGCGGCGGACGAGACGGCGGTGCTGCCGCCCGTCCCGCCGGGCGCGGCCGACGAGACGGCCGTGCTGCCGCCGGTGCGCGGGGGCGGGCCCGGTCCCGCGGGCAGTCCGGAGGAGCCCGAGGACCGTACGCGTGAGCTGCCGCAGATCGACGCCGAGAGCGCGCCCCGCCGCCGGGAGCGTCCCGACTGGGCGGAGGAGACCCCGCTGGACGACCTGCCGTCGCTGGCCGACGAACTGCTCGGCCCGCACGAGGACGACCACGGCGACGACGACGAGGGCCGCGGCGGCGGACGGTGGCGTCGGCGCTGAGGTGCCGCTGTGCCGTGCCGGGCGTGCCTTCGGGCGCGCCCGGCACTGCTTCTGCCGACGGCCGTGACCGGTCCGTGCCGGGCGGCCGTGCTGGGCGGGGACGGGGATGTCGGTGCGGACCCGCACAATGGACCCGGCACAGCACGAAGGCGACGGAAGGGCGGGCTGACCCATGACCGTGTGGGACGACCTGGTCGGGCAGGAGCGGGTGAGCGAGCAGCTCGCCGCCGCCGCCCGGGACGCCGACGCGTTCGTCACCGCGGCGGCGAGCGACGTGCCCCCGCCCGAGGCGTCCCGCATGACGCACGCGTGGCTGTTCACGGGCCCGCCCGGCGCGGGCCGCAACCAGGCGGCGCGCGCCTTCGCCGCCGCCCTCCAGTGCGTCAGCCCCGACCGGGCCCTCGGCGGCGCCCCCGGCTGCGGCTTCTGCGACGGCTGCCACACCGCGCTCGTCGGCACCCACGCCGACGTCTCCACGGTGGCCGCCGTCGGCTCGCAGATCCTCGTCGAGGCCATGCGCGACACCGTCCGCAAGTCCTTCACCGCGCCGGCGAACGGCCGCTGGCAGGTGATCCTCGTCGAGGACGCCGAGCGGCTCAACGAGAAGTCCGCCAACGCCGTGCTCAAAGCCGTCGAGGAGCCGGCCCCGCGGACGGTGTGGCTGCTGTGCGCCCCGTCCGTCGAGGACGTCCTGCCGACGATCCGCTCCCGCTGCCGCCACCTCGTCCTGAGCACCCCGTCGGTGGAGGCCGTCGCCGACATGCTCGTCCGCCGCGAGGGCATCGAGCCGGACGTGGCCGCCGCCGTCGCCCGCGCCACCCAGGGCCACGTCGACCGGGCGCGCCGCCTCGCCACCGACCCGGCAGCGCGCGCCCGCCGCGCCGCCGTGCTGAAGCTGCCGCTGCGCGTCGAGGACGTCGGCGGCGCGCTGAGGGCCGCTCAGGAGCTGGTCGACGCGGCCGCCGAAGACGCCAAGCAGCTCGCCGAGGAGAGGGACGGCAAGGAGACCGAGGACCTGAAGGCGGCGCTGGGCGCGGCCCAGGGCGGCCGCCTCCCGCGCGGCACGGCGGGTGCGGTCAAGGACCTGGAGGAGATGCAGAAGCGGCGCAGGACGCGCACCCAGCGCGACAGCCTCGACGTCGCCCTGGCCGACCTCACCAGCTTCTACCGCGACGTCCTCGCCCTGCAGCTCGGCTCCCGCATCGCCCTCGCCAACACCGACGCCGAGGACGCGCTGGAGCGTCTGGCCCGCAGCAGCACCCCCGAGTCCACGCTGCGCCGCATCGAGGCGATCGCGGCCTGCGGCGAGGCGCTGGACCGCAACGTGGCGCCGCTGCTGGCGGTGGAGGCGATGACGATGGCGCTCAGGGCGGGCTGAGCGGGGCTCGCCGGCGAGGCGGCCGTAACTCGTCCGGGGCACGGCGTGTGCGCAGAGCGTCCGTCCGGTAGCCCAGCGTTACGCTCGCGGTATGCACACACGGCGCACCCCACGCAGGACCCGTACCGCAGCAGCCCTGTTCACCACGGCCGCGCTGTTGCTGGCGGGCTGCTCCTCCGGGACCTCGACCAGCAGGGCCGGTTCGCCGGTGGCGGAAGCGGCCGCCGCCCTCGCCCCGCTGCCCGGCTCGACCCCCGCGGCCCTCGGTGAGTACTACGAACAGAAGCCGGCGTGGCGCGACTGCGGCGTCCCCGGGTTCCGGTGCGCCACGGTCAAGGCCCCGCTCGACTACGCCGAACCGTCCGCCGGGGACGTCCGCCTCGCCGTCGCCCGCAAGAAGGCCACCGGCCCCGGCAAGCGGCTGGGCTCCCTGCTGGTCAACCCCGGCGGCCCGGGCGGCTCCGCGGTCGCCTACCTCCAGATGTACGCGGGCATCGGCTACCCGGCCGAGGTGCGCGCCCGCTACGACATGGTGGCCGTCGACCCGCGCGGCGTCGCCCGCAGCGAGCCCGTCGAGTGCCTGGACGGGCGCGCGATGGACGCGTACACCCGCACGGACACCACGCCGGACGACAAGAAGGAGACCGAGGCGCTGGTCTCCGCGTACCGCGCGTTCGCCGAGGGGTGCGGGGCGAAGGCGCCGAAGCTGCTGCGCCATGTGTCGACCGTCGAGGCGGCCCGGGACATGGACATCGTGCGCGCGGTGCTCGGCGACGAGAAGCTGAGTTACGTCGGCGCCTCGTACGGCACGCTGCTGGGCGCGACGTACGCGGGGCTGTTCCCGGAGCGGACGGGCCGGCTGGTGCTGGACGGGGCGATGGACCCGTCGCTGGGCGCGCGCCGGCTCAATCTGGAGCAGACGGAGGGCTTCGACACGGCGTTCACGGCGTTCGCGAAGGACTGCGTGCGGCGGAGCGACTGCCCGCTGGGCGGCAAGGGCACGACCCCGGAGAAGATCGGCGAGAACCTGAAGGCGTTCTTCGGGAAGCTCGACGCCCGCCCGCTGCCCGCCGGCGACGCCGAGGGCCGCGAGCTGACCGAGTCGCTGGCGACGATGGGCGTGATCGCCGCGATGTACGACGAGGCGGCCTGGCAGCGGCTGCGCGAGGCGCTGACGTCCGCGATGAAGGAGGGCGACGGCGCGGGGCTGCTCGTCCTCTCCGACAGCTACTACGAGCGGGACGCGGGCGGCGCGTACAGCAATCTGATGTCCGCCAACGCGGCCGTCAACTGCCTCGACCTGCCGCCCGCCTTCGAGACCCCGGAGCAGGTGCGGGAGGCGCTCCCCGACTTCGAGAAGGCGTCCCCGGTGTTCGGCGAGGGCCTCGCCTGGGCCGCCCTGAACTGCGCGTACTGGCCGGTGCGGGCCACCGGCGAGGCGCAGCGCATCGAGGCGGCGGGCGCGGCGCCGATCGTGGTCGTCGGCACCACCCGGGACCCGGCGACCCCGTACCGCTGGGCGAAGGGCCTGGCCGGCCAGCTCTCCTCGGCCCGCCTCCTCACCTACGACGGCGACGGCCACACCGCGTACGGCCGCGGCAGCTCCTGCATCGACTCGGCGATCAACACGTACCTGATCGACGGCACCCCTCCGGCGGACGGAAAACGCTGCTCGTAGCCGGTACGGCCACCCCCGGAGGCGACGGCCCCGCCCCGCCTCCGGGGGCGGTACGAAGCACCCTCGGAAACTGTGTAGACTTACCGACGTCGCTGATCGCACCATAGGTGCACACGGCACGCCGCCTTAGCTCAGATGGCCAGAGCAACGCACTCGTAATGCGTAGGTCTCGGGTTCGAATCCCGAAGGCGGCTCCACTGAAGCCCAGGTCTCGTAGCGTGCGACCTGGGCTTTTCGTATGAAGCCGGGCTGACGCCGGCGCCGTGCGCGTTGTCCGGGACCGGTGTGCTCACGCGGTGTTCGGGACCAGTTCCCCCGCGGGCTCGCCGATGCCCGCGTCGCGGGCCATCACCACCGCCGTCGCCCGGTCGTGCACCTCGAGTTTGGCGAAGATGCGTGAGACGTAGTTGCGGACGGTCTTCTCGGCCAGGAAGAGCCGGCGGGCGATCTGCCGGTTGCCCATGCCGCCGGCGAGGAGTTCCAGTATCTCCAGCTCGCGGCTGGTGAGACCCGGGAACCCGGCGCTGTCGTGCAGGCCCCGCATGGCGGAGAAGTAACGGCTCATGCGGGCCGCGACGCTGGGGCAGAAGGCGGCTCCGCCCTGGGCGACGACCTTGAGGGAACGGAGCAGTTCGTCGGCCGAACCGAGGCGTGAGAGGTAGCCGTTGACGCCGGCGCGGAGGGCCGAGACGATCATCTCGTCGTCGTCGTTCTGCGCCACCACGATCGTGTGCGGCCGGGACGCCTCGTCGGGGAAGGCGGAGGCGATGTGCCGGACGCGTGCGCGGACGGTTCTTCTGGAGGACGGCTCGCTCAGGACGACGACGTCGGGGTGGAGGGCGGTGCCGGCCAGCGCCGACAGACATCGGAGGTCGTCGGAGTCGTCCGTGGCGCGTCCGACGAGAGCGCACTCCTCATCCTGGTCGACAATCGCTTCCAGCCCGGCGAGGGACACCGGGTTGTCGCTGACCACGAACAGGTTGACGGTCATCTCGTACATCCCCCAGAAATGCGTCGGCGTGGTGCGGACGGCGGCGGATGGTCCCCGGGGGCACACCCGACGAAGGGCCGGTCCGTATGCGGCCGACTGCGGGCATGACGTACTCGGTTGTGGTTGTTCCGTGCCCCCGTGGTCCATGGCCTGTCTGCGCAGGCATGGTGGTGTGCCGGAGCGTGCAGGGCGCTCCTGTTGCCGAGTATGTGGACGCGCTTGAGGGGAACGCAAGTTCGTCTCCGAAGTGAACAAAGCTATTCCGTCTGAGGGGTGAGTATCGGCCGGAGCCCGCCGAACGCCGCTTTTCCGGCGTCGCTGGTGGTGGGGGCGGCTCCGGGCGCGCGGCCCGTGGGACGGCACTCCCGTGACGGCCGTGGTGCGCGGCGGACGACCCTGACCGAAACGGTCACCACGCGGCGCGACACACGGACCTTCGGCGCACCGCCCGTTGGACGGGCCGCGGAGCGACCGCCTACGTTCGAGGGCATGGGTGAGGGGTCCCGGAGACGTGCGATCGTGCTGGACGGGGCGGCGGCCTGCGCCTTCACGCTCCTGCCGCAGGTGTCGCTGCTGCGGCCGGTTGTCGACGGAGGGACGGGCGGCGGCACACTGTGGCTGCTGTCCCTGTGCGCCGGACTCCCGCTCGCCGTACGGCGGTTGTGGCCGGTCCCGGTCTTCGTCCTCGTCCTGGCCGCGGCGTGCGGGGCGCTGGCCGCCGGTCTCGGCCCCGCCCCGTTCCTGGCCGCCTCCTACGCCGTCTACACGGTGGCCACCACACGGCGGCGCGACCCCGGGGTGTCGGCCGTCGCCGTCGCCGGGCTGTGCGCCGCGGTCGCCGCCCTGCTCACGCTGTCGGGCGGGCAGTCCTACCAGGGCGGCAGCACCGCCGTGCAGGCCGTGTTCGGCCTCCTCGTGCTCGGCGCGACCTGGGCGGCGGGCTCGGCGGTCAGGGAGCGCGGACTCAGTACCCGGCGCGCCATCGAGCACGCCGCCGAGCAGGCCAAGACCGAGGAACGCCTGCGCATCGCCCGCGACATCCACGACGTCGTCACCCACAGCGTGGGACTCATCGCCGTCAAGGCCTCCATCGCCAACCACGTCGTGGCCACCCGCCCGGAGGAGGCGAAGGAGGCCCTGGCGGTCATCGAGGACGTCAGCCGCCGGGCGCTGCGCGACATGCGCGCGACCCTGACCGTGCTCCGCGGCCAGGACCGGAGCGAGGCCGGGGACCTGCGGCCCGCCCGCGGCCTGGCGGACCTGCCCGCGCTGCTCGGGACCGCCGAGGCGGCAGGCGTCCGGGCCGAACTGCGCACCCGGTACGACCAGGAGCCGCCGGAGGGCGTCGCGCTGGCGGCGTTCCGCATCGTCCAGGAGGCGCTCACCAACGTGGTCAAGCACGCCGCGCCGACCGGCTGCCGGGTGGACGTCACGGCGCGGGACGGCGTGCTGACCGTGGACGTGACCGACGACGGCCCCGGCCCCGGACGCCGGGCCACGCTGCCCGGCGGCGGGATGGGGCTGGTCGGCATGAAGGAGCGGACCGCCGCGCACGGCGGCACCCTCAGCGCGGGCCCCCGGCCCGGCGGCGGCTTCCGGGTGACGGCCACCCTGCCGTTCTAGGGCCTGAGGGCAGCCGCCCTGCCGTTCCAGGGCCTGACAGCCCCGGCTCATCCTCGGGTATGAGGGACGCCCGCGCGGCGCCGCGTCCCGTTCCCGACCGCGGACCGATGCGGCCCCGGGGTGCGCCCCGCGAGACTCGACCCGTGATGCTTGCCGAGAGACTGACCAAGCGGTACGGGCACAACACCGTCGTCGACGACCTCTCCTTCACGGTGCGGCCGGGGGGCGTCACCGGCTTCCTCGGGCCCAACGGCGCCGGGAAGTCCACGACGATGCGGATGATGCTCGGCCTGACCCGCCCCGACAGCGGCGTGGCCACCGTCGGCGGACGCGCCTACCACGACCTGACGTACCCCCTCCGGCACGTCGGCGCGCTCCTGGAGACGTCGGCCCCGCACCGGGGCATGACCGCCGTCGGCCACCTGTCGTGGCTGGCGCGCAGCAACCGGATCCCCCGCCGGCGGGTGGACGAGGTGCTCGACGCGGTCGGTCTCACGGTAGCCGCCCGCAAACGGGTCGGCACATTCTCCCTGGGCATGGGACAGCGGCTCGGCCTGGCGGCCGCCCTGCTCGGCGACCCCCCGGTCCTGGTGCTCGACGAGCCGGTCAACGGGCTCGACGCCGAGGGCATCCGGTGGCTGCGCGAGCTGCTGCGCGCGCAGGCCGCCGAGGGCCGCACCGTCCTCGTCTCCAGCCACCTGATGGCCGAGATGGCGCAGGTCGCCGACGAACTGATCGTGATCAGCCGGGGCCGGCTGCTCGCCGAGACCAGCGTGCGGGAGTTCATCGGACGCCACGGCCGGACGTTCGTGCGGGTCCGGACCCCCGAACCGCTGCGTGCGGCACAGGAGTTCCAGGCGAAGGGTGCCACAGCGGTGCGGCGGGCCGCGGACGGCGGCCTGGAGGTGGACGGCCTGCCCGCGGGCGAGGTGAACCGGATCGCCGCGGCGGCGGGCGTCCCGGTCGAGGAACTGAGCACCCACACGGGCTCGCTGGAGGAGACCTTCCTCAAGCTCGTCGACGACGGAGGAGATCCCACGCATGTCTGAGACCCTCGCGGCCGTGCGGGCGGAGTTCACCAAACTGCGGGCGGTGCGCGCCACGTGCGCCGCGCTGCTGCTCTTCGTCCTCGTCAGCGTGTTCGTCGCCGCGCTCGGCGGCTGGTCCGCCAAGGGCGCGATCGAGTCCGGCAACCCCGGGCTGCGCTCCGACTTCACGCCCGAGCAGGCCGGTCTGGACGGCATCCTCTACGGCCAGCTCGCCCTGATCGTGTTCGGGGTGCTGACGATGTCCGGCGAGTACACCTCGGGCATGATGCGGGTCTCGCTGCTCGCGGTGCCCCGGCGCGGCCGGTTCTACCTGGCCAAGGCGGCCGTCACCGCCGCCGCGGCCCTGGCCGTCGCCCTGCCGGTCACGGTCGTGTCGTACCTGGTCACGCAACTCGCCCTGGGCTCCCACGGGTCGGCGCTCGACGCCGACGGCGTCCCGCGTGCCCTGGCCGGCGCGGTCGCGTACCTGACCCTCATGAGCCTGCTCGCCGTCGGGGTGGCGGCCGCCGCCCGCAGTGCCGTCCTCCCGCTGGCCGTGCTGCTGCCGCTGGTGCTGGTCGGCTCCCAGGTCCTGTCCGTCATCGGGGCGACGAAGGAGGTGGCGCGCTGGTTCCCCGACCGGGCCGGGGCCCAGATGCTCACCGTCGACTCCGGCGACGCCCTCACCGGCCTGGTCGTGCTGCTCGCGTGGACCGCGGCCGCCCTGACCGCCGGCTACCTCCGGCACCGCTCGTGGGACGGGTGACGGGACGCACCTGGGTCCTGTGCCCCATGCCCGTGGGACATGACCGCTCGTAGGTTCCCGGACAGGTCACGGCGCCGAAAAGGTCGGCCCGGGCCGTTCGACCCACGGGAGGAACCATGACCGCGATCTACGAGCCGCCCGCCCTGCAGGAGATCGGCGACTTCGACGAGCTCACCAAGTGCCTCGGCATCGGGAGCTGCAACGACTTCGCCGGCTGCGGTTACGCCATCGTCTGCTTCTGGTGACCGCACCGGTGCCGGTGTGCCCCCGCGGCACACCGGCACCGCCCGGGGGGAGTGAGGCGACATGGAATTCACAGTGCTTCCGGACTGTCCCGCCGGTGCCGCGCTGGCGGACCGGGTGGGGGCGGCGAAGCGGATCGACCACGCGTCGGGACGGCCCTGGATCGTGGGGGACTGGGCCGAGGACGAGGCGACGGTGACCGAGGCCGGCACCCGCCGCATGGCGGTGTTCGGACACACCCGGCCCCACGACACGGGAACGGCGTCCGCGCTCGGCCGGATGCGCTCGCTGCACGACGTCGACCGGGTCGCGTCCCGGCTGCCCGGGGTCTTCCACCTCGCGGCCTCCCTGGACGGCGCGGTCCGCCTCCAGGGCTCCGTGGCCGGGGTACGGCAGGTCTTCACCGCCCGGGTCGGCGGGGTGACGGTCGCCGCGAGCGCCGTGGACCCGTTGCTGCGCCTCACCGGGGCGGGCCTCGACGAGACCCTGCTGGCCGCCCGGCTGCTGGCGCCCGGCGGTGCCCCCTGGCCGCTCTCGCTGCGCCCGGTACGCCGCGGCGTGGACGCGCTGCCCACCGGCCACTGGCTGGAACTCGGCACCGACGGCCGGGCCCGCAGCGTCCGGTGGTGGGAACTGCCCGAGGCGGCCCTTTCGCTGGAGGAGGGGGCCGGGGCCGTCCGCTCCGCCCTCACCGACGCCCTCGCGACCCGCGTGGACCCGCACGGCACGATCAGCGCGGACCTCTCCGGCGGGCTCGACTCCACCACCCTGTGCTTCCTCGCCGACGCGGCCGGCGCCGACCTGGTCACCTATCACGTCATGCCGCTGGACGAGGCCAACGAGGACTCCGCGTGGGCCCGCAAGGCCGCCGCGCATCTTCCGCACGCCCGCCACCACATGCTCGCCGCGGACCGCGCCGCCAACCTGTTCGACATCGGGTACACCGCCGACACCGTCAACGCGGCTCCCGAGGGCCCCTCGACATGGGCCTCCGGCCTCGCACACATCCGGGACCTCGCCGGGCGGGCCACCGCCGAGGGCGCGGCCCTGCACCTGTCCGGGTTCGGCGGGGACGAACTCTTCGGCCGGATGCCCGCCTGTGCCTGGTCCCTCGCCCGGATCCGCCCGGCCGACGGCCTGCGGCTGGTGAACCGCTACCGGCTGGCCAACCGCTGGCCCTGGCGGAGCACCCTGCGGCAGCTCGCGGACCGTTCGTCGTTCGCCCGGAACCTGACCGAGGTCGCCGGGCGGATCACCGACCCGCCCCCGCCGGTCAACGAGCCGGACTTCGGCTGGGTGTTCGCGCCGCGCATGCCCGCCTGGGCCACCCCGGACGCGGTGGCTGCCGTGCGGGACCTGCTGACCACGGCGGCCGAACGGACCCCGGAACCGCTGGACGCCGACCGGGCCCGGCACCAGGCGCTGTCCTCCCTCGTGTTCGAGGGGAACACCGTCCGGCAGGTCAACACCGCCGTGGCCGGCACCGGCCTGGTCTGGGAGGCACCGTTCCTCGACGACCGGGTCCTCGAGGCGGCCCTCGCCACCCGGATCGACGAGCGCCTGGCCGCCGGACGGTTCAAGCCGCTGCTGACCACCGCCGTGCGGGGCGTGGTGCCCGACGACTTCCTCGCCCGCCGCGACAAAGGCGAGTTCAGCGCCGAGACGTTCCGGGGCATCGAACGCAACCGGGACCGGATCTTGGACCTCTGCGAGGACTCGCTCCTGGCCCGGCTCGGCCTCGTCGACCCGGACGCCTTCCGGTCCGCGGTGCTCAACCCCGGGCCGATGTCCCATCACCTCCAGCCGATCCAGACCACGGTGGCGTGCGAGAGCTGGCTGCGGGCGCACCCCCAGGACACCGGAGAGAGCCGATGAAACTGAGTCTTGCCCGCGACGTCACCCTGACGCCCGTCGATTCCGGGGCGGTCCTGCTCGACGGCCGCCGCGGCCGCTACTACCAGCTGAACGCCTCCGGCTCCGCGATCCTGCGCAAGCTGCTCGACGGCGACACCCCCGCCACGGCCGCCGCGAGCCTGTCGGAGTCCGCCCCGGTCAGCGAGGAGCGGGTGCACCAGGACGTGCTGGCCCTCGTCCGCGCGCTGAGCGAGGCCGACCTCGTGGAGGTGGCGCAGTGACCACGCCCGCCGTCGCGGAACAGGCCACACGCCTCCCGCTGCACCGGCAGATCGCCCCGAGGTGCGCGGCCGGCGCCGCCCGCCTGCTGGTCCGGCTGCCCCCGGCCCGGCTGCACCGGGTGCTGCGCGTCCTGAGCAAGGGCTCCCGGCCCGCCGGGTACGCCGAGGTGGCACGGGCCCGGCGGTCCGTCGTCTCGGTCAGCACCCGCTGCGCGGGCCTCGGCTGCCTCCAGCGGTCCGTCGCCACCGTGCTGCTGTGCCGCGTCCGGGGCCGGTGGGCCGACTGGTGCACCGGCTTCCGGGTGCAGCCCTTCGCCGCGCACGCCTGGGTCGAGGCCGACGGCCGCCCGGTCGACGAGCCGGGGGAGGTCGGGGTGTTCCGCACCGTGCTGGCCGTGCGCCGTCCCGGGAGCGGCTCATGACGGCGATCCGGGCCGAGGGCCTCTACGCGTACTACGACACCACGCCGGCCGTGAACGGCCTCCACCTGACCGTCCCCGAGGGCGCCACCTTCGGGTTCCTGGGACCGAACGGCGCCGGCAAGACCACCACCATCAGCATGCTCACCACGCTGCTCAGGCCCACGGCGGGCCGCGCGGAGGTGGCCGGCTTCGACGTCACCACGCACGCCGCCGAGGTACGCCGCCGGATCGGCATCGTCTTCCAGGAGTCGACGCTCGACCTGGAGCTCACGGCCGCGGAGAACCTCCGCTTCCAGGCCGACCTGTGCGGTCTGGGCCGTGCCGGGGCGCGCGCCGCGGTCGCCGCGATGCTCGACATGATGGAGCTGACGGGACGCGACAGGACCCCCGTCCGGCACTTCTCCACCGGCCTGCGCAGACGCCTGGAGATCGCCCGCGGCCTGCTCGGCTCCCCCCGCGTGCTCTTCCTCGACGAGCCGACCACCGGCCTCGACACGCAGACCCGCGCGGCCGTCTGGCACCACCTGGACCGGCTCCGCGAGGAACAGGGCATCACGGTCTTCTTCACCACGCACCAGCTGGAGGAGGCCGAACACTGCGACCGCATCGCGATCTTCGACCGCGGCAAGCTGGTCACGGAGGGCTCCCCCGCGGAGCTGAAGTCCGTCATCGGGGCCGACGTCGTCGACCTGCGCACCGAGGACGACGGGCTGGCCGTCGACCTGCTGTCCGACCGTTTCGGACTGACGGCCGAGACCACCCCCGGCGGGCTGCGGCTGAGGGTGCAGAACGGCGCCTCCATGGTGCCCCGCCTGTGCACCGGACTGGGCCTGACCGTGCGGTCGGTGACCGTCACCCCGCCCACGCTCGACGACGTCTACCTGCACCACACCGGGACCGCGATCAGGGACAGCGGGTCCGACGCCCGCGCGCTCGACAGCCTCGGGGAGGGACTGCGATGACCCGGACCGACATCCCGCCGGACGTCACCGGCACGAAACCGGCGGCGCACCCGTCCGAGGGGCGGACGTGGCACACCGTGCGGCCCTACGCGCTGCTGTGGCGGCGCGAGATGACACGGCTGCGGCACAACCCCCTGCGCCTCGTCATGGGCCTGGTCACGCCGCTGCTGTTCCTGGTCGTGCTGGGCACGGGCCTGGAGGCGGCGTCGTCCACCCTCGGCAAGGCCCAGCTGAACGACTACCGGGCCTACCTGTTCCCGGGCGCCCTGGTGATGTCCGTGCAGGCCCCGGCCATCGCCGTGGGCATCTCGCTCGTCTGGGACCGCCGGCTCGGCATGCTGCGCCAGATGCTCGTCTCCCCGTTCCCGCGGTCGAGCATCGTCCTCGGCCTCGCGCTCGGCGGAGCCACCACGGGTGCCGTCTACGGCCTCGCCCTGCTCGCGGTCGGAGGCATCGCGGGCGTCCGGTACACGCCGATGCTGCTGGTCGTCCTCGTCGAACTGCTGCTGATCTCCCTGCTGTTCACCTCGTTCGGACTGCTCGCCGCGGTCACCATCCGGCAGGTCGACACGTTCCAGATCGTGGTGAACCTCAGCCTCATGCCGCTGATGTTCTTCTCCGGCGCGATGTTCCCGCCCAACGGACTGCCGGGCTGGCTCGACACCGTCGTCAAACTGAACCCGCTGACCTACGGCGTCGACGCCGTGCGCCGGACGCTGCCCGGCCCCGACGTCCTCACCTCGGAGCAGACCCGGCTGATGCTCGGCGACTGGAACCCGCCCGTGTACGCGGAGCTGGGGGTGCTGGCCGCCCTCACCGCCGCCGTACTGGGCCTGGCCACCCACCGGTTCTCCCGGTCGCGGTGAAGGGGGGCCGGCCGTGACGATCGTGCGGGCATGGGCGGGCACCGCGGCCCGGATCGTCCTCGCGGCGGTCCTGGGCTACGCGGGCCTGGTGAAGGTACGGGACCTCACGGAGGCCGGCCGTACGGTCGCCCTCTACCAGCTCGTCCCCGAGGACAGCGCCCGACTCGTCGGCGCCGCGGTGGCGTTCGTCGAGCTGGCGCTCGCCCTGCTGCTCCTCGCCGGGCTCGCCACCCGCGCCGTGGCGGCCGTCACCGCCCTGCTGATGGTCACGTACATCGCGGCCATCGCCTCGGTGTGGGCGCGCGGCCTGTCCATCGACTGCGGCTGCTTCAGCAGCGGCGGCACCCTCACCGGCGGGGCGGAACGGGGCTACGTCATCGACATCGCGCGCGACCTCGCCTTCCTCGGCGCCGCCGCTTTCCTGATCACCCGTCCGCGAACCCGCTACGCCCTGGACCGCTGGGTCCTGGAGACGAAGGAGCGATAGACATGCAGTCGTCGACGGACGCCCAGGTCCGGGAGATGGTGCACCAGCGCCGCCGGCGCCGCCGCACCCTGCTGGTGTCGCTCGCGGCGGTGGTCACGGTGCTCGGCGCCGCGCTCATCGGCGCCGGCCTCGTCCGGGCCACCGACACCGAACCCGGCGAGGCACCCGAGGAGGTCCCCGCCGGGGTGGCCGCCGACCGGGCCGGGCTCGTCACGTCCGAGGGCCCGGTCCGCGTGGACCTCTACCTCGACTACCTCTGCCCCGAGTGCCGCATCACCGAGAAGGCCCTCGCCCCCGAACTGGAGAAGATGCGGGAACGCGGCGAGGTGCGCGTCGTCCATCACCCGGTCGCCTTCCTCGACGACCGGAGCGCCCCCGCCGGCTACTCCACCCGGGCCGCGTCCGCCGCCGCCTGCGCCGCGGACCAGGACACGTTCGAGCCCTACACGGCGGCGCTCTTCGACGAGCAGCCGCCGGAGCAGGGCCCCGGCCTCGACACCGACCGCCTGGTCGCGCTCGGCCGGGACGTCGGCATCACCGGCGCGTCCTTCGAGCGGTGCGTCCGCGACGGCACGTACCGGCCCTGGGTGACGTACGTGTCCGACGTGGCCGCCTCCCGCGGGGTGGCCCTCACCCCGACCGTGAAGGTGGACGGCAAGCGCGTGGAGGTCTCCGGACCCGACCGGGCGGAAGCGTTCGTCCGGGCGGTGGAGGAGAGCCTTTCATGAGCCGCCTGACCGTGGCGCTGACGGGGGACTGCATGGTGACGCGGGGCGCGCCGCTCACCTCCGGCGCCGACGCCGGCCGGCTGGGCGAGGTCCTGCACGCCGCCGACTTCGCCTTCACCAACCTGGAGGTCGCGCCCGCCACCGGACGCGGCCATCCCGCGCCCGACGCGGCCAGCGGCGGATGCCTGATCGCGGACCCCGCCGTCCTCGACGACGTGACGGCGATGGGTCTGACGGTGCTGGGCTGCGCCAACAACCACGCCCTCGACCTGGGCCCGGAGGGCGTCCTCGGCACCGTGGACCTGCTGCGCGCCAAGGGGGTGCCGTTCGCGGGGATCGGCGCCGACCTGACCGCGGCCCGGCGCCCGGTCTACGTGGACCGGCCGGCCGGCAGTCTGGCGCTGATCGCGTGCAGCGCCACCTTCCGGGACGGGCAGGAGGCGGCCGCCGCGTCCCCGGACCTGCCGGGCCGGCCGGGACTCAGCCCGCTGCGGCACGGCGTGACCCTCCGGGTGACGTCCGCGCAGATGGAGGTGTTGCGGGAGATCGACGGCGCGACCGGGCTGCGGTCCCGGCGGGCCGAGGCGCGCACCCTGCTCGGGTTCGACCCCGCCATGCCCGGACCCGGCCGGCTCGCGCTGTTCGGCACCCGCTTCGAGACCGCGGACACCCCGGGCCTGACCACCGCCTGCGACCCGCGGGACGTCCACGACATCGCCCGCTGGGTGGCCGAGGCGCGCCGCCGCGCGGACCTGGTCCTGGTCAGTGTCCACTCCCACGAACCCGGCCCGACGCCCGAGACGCCCGCCGAGTTCCTGCGGGACTTCGCCCGCGCGGTGATCGACGCGGGCGCCGACGCCGTGGTCGGACACGGCCCGCACATCCTGCGCGGTGTGGAACTGCACCGGGGCAGGCCCATCTTCCACAGCCTGGGCAACATCGTCAGCCAGATCGAACTGGCCGACCACGTCCCCGCCGAGGACTACGCGCGGGCCGGGACGGACGAGGCTCTCACGCCCGGCCGGTACTTCGAGCGGATCACCGCCCACGGCCGGCGGATGTTCGTCCCGCACCGCCGGTACTGGCAGTCGCTCGTGCCGGTGCTCACCTTCGACGACGGGGTCTTCACCGGCGCCCGGCTGCACCCGGTCGACCTGGGCTTCGGGCAGCCGGTGCACCGGCGGGGCCGGCCCCGGGCGGCCGGTCCGGTCGAGGCCAAGGAGATCCTCACCGACTTCGCGCGGCTCGCGGAGCCCTACGGCGTCACCGTCACCGTCGGGGACGCCGGGACGGGGGAACTGGTGGCCGCGGAATCCGGCGGCGGCCGCCGCCCCGGCCGGTAGGGTGACCGGGGACACACGCTGACGGGGTGTCGGACCGCCGGGGCACGGCGGCGACCCGAGGTACGAGGGATGCGGAATGGCCGAGGCGGTCCGGGTCCTGATCGCGGACGACCAGGCGCTGCTGCGCGGGAGCTTCCGGGTCCTCATCGACTCGACTCCCGGCATGGAGACGGTGGGGGAGGCGGGTGACGGCGCCGAGGCCGTCGCGCTCGCCCGCGAACTGACGCCGGACGTCGTCCTGATGGACCTGCGGATGCCCGTCATGGACGGGATCGCCGCCACCCGCGAGATCTGCTCCGACGCGTCGACGGCGGGCGTGCGGGTGCTGGCCCTGACGATGTTCGACATGGACGAGTACGTCTACCCGGCCCTTCAGGCGGGTGCGAGCGGCTTCATGCTGAAGGACGCCTCGCCGGACGACCTGGTCGCGGGCATCCGCGTCATCGCCACCGGCGAGGGCGTGCTGGCCCCCTCGGTCACGCGCCGGGTCATTGCGAACTTCTCCCACCGGGACACGGCCGCCCGGCCGGCCCCCCGGCTCGTCGGACTCACCCGGCGCGAGCAGGAGGTGCTCGTGCTGATCGCCAAGGGGCTGTCGAACCAGGAGATCGCCGGCCACCTGGTGATCAGTCTGCCCACGGTGAAGACCCACGTGAGCAGCCTGCTGTCCAAGCTGAACGCCCGCGACCGCGCCCAGCTGGTCATCGTCGCCTACGAGAGCGGCATCGCCGAGCGCGGAACACCGCCGGCCTGACCCGGGCCCGCGTTCCGGGGTGTCACTTCGCGTCGGCGTAGCACTCCACCACCGCCGTGGTGAACGGGAACCGCACCGGCGTCCGGCCGAACGCGATCCGCCCCGCCTGCTCGGCGGCCTCGCGGATAGCCGCCGTCACCGCATCCGTCTCCTCCTCGGGGCAGTGCACGATCACCTCGTCGTGCTGGAAGAAGACCAGCTCCGCCGCCCTGCCCGTCAGCGCCCGGCGGAGTCCCGCGAGCAGCAGCAGCGCCCAGTCGGCCGCGCTGCCCTGCACCACGAAGTTGCGGGCGAAGCGGCCCCGGGCGCGGGCGTCGGTCGAGGCGTAGCCGGGGGTCCATGCGCGGGCCGTCTCGGAGTCCGGCTCGTCCCGCGCCACCGGAATGCCCGCCTCCTCCGTCGCGTCGTCCGTCGTCCGCGCGGCCGGCGGGCAGGTGCGGCCCAGCCAGGTGCGGACGAGCCGGCCCTCCTCGCCCGCGCGCGCCGCCTCGTCGACGTACGCCACGGCCGTGGGGAAGCGGCGGCGCAGCGCGGCGAGGTTCTTCAGGCCGTCGCCGGAGGTCTGCCCGTACACCGCGCCCAGGACGGCGATCTTGGCGCGGTCGCGGTCGCCGGAGAAGGCGCGCTCGGACACCGCCTGGTAGAGGTCGCTCTCCCGGCCGGCCACCTCCATCAGCCCGGGGTCGCGGGAGATGGCCGCCAGCACCCGCGGTTCCATCTGGTCGGCGTCGGCGACGACGAGCCGCCAGCCCGGGTCGGCGACCGCCGCGCGGCGGATCACCTTGGGGATCTGCAGGGCGCCCCCGCCGTGGGTGACCCAGCGGCCGGTCACCGTGCCGCCCGCGAGGAACTCGGGGCGGAAGCGGCCGTCGCGCACCCAGTCCTGGAGCCAGGACCAGCCGTGGGCGACCCAGATCCGGTACAGCTTCTTGTACTCCAGCAGCGGCTCGACCGCCGGGTGGTCCACCGACCGCAGCTCCCAGCGGCGGGTCGAGGTCACCTTGATCCCGGCCTGCGCGAACGCCTTGATCACGTCGGCCGGGAGGTCGGGCCGGACCCGGCGGCCGAAGGCGGCGGACACCTCGTCGGCCAGCTCGGCCAGCCGGCGCGGCTCGCCGCCGCCCGCGTACCGCTCGCCCAGCAGGTCGTGCAGCAGCGCGCGGTGCACGTCGGCCCGCCAGGGCAGCCCGGCGCGGTTCATCTCGGCGGCGATCAGCATGCCCGCCGACTCGGCCGCGGTCAGCAGCCGCATCCGGTCCGGGTGCGCGGTGGCGTCGGTGCGCCGCTGCTGCTCGGCGTAGACCGCGAGCAGGTCGGTCAGCGGCAGCGGGGCCGCCTGCGGGTCGAACAGCGACGACTGGGCGCCCGGCTCCGCGTGCCGCTGCGGCGGGTCGGGCGGCACGGGTCCGCCGCGCAGCCGGGCCAGCGCGGCCGCGGCCGAACGCGGCTCCCCGTACCGCCCCTCGTGGCCGAGGAGCAGGGTCTCGGCGGCCTCGACGTCGTACGCCCGCTCCACTCGCACCCCCGTGGCGAGCAGACGCGGGTAGACCTCGGCCGTGGACCGCCACACCCACCGGGCGACGCCCGGACGGCTCCGTACGGCCTCGGCGAGGTCCGCCTCGCGCCGCACCGGGCCGGAGGGCAGCCCGTCCGGGCCGAGGGGGGCGACGTCCACGCCACCGTCCTCGGCCGGAGCGAGCGCCCACCGGCCGGCCATGTACGCGAGTGTCGCAGGGGGGTGTGACAACGGCCTGGTGGGAGCGGTCGGGCCGGGGCCGGGTCAGCCTTCCCGCGCCGGCTCGTCCCCCGTGTTCGTCTCCACGTACTGCGCGAGCATCTCGACCACGTACCGCTCGGTGGCGGCCTTGGTGACGCCGAGGCCGCTGAGCACGCCGGCGTTGTTCTCGTGCTCGAGGAGGGCGAGCAGGATGTGCTCGGTGCCGATGTAGTTGTGGCCGAGGCGCAGCGCCTCCCGGAAGGTCAGTTCCAGCACCTTCTTGGCCGCCGAGTTGTACGGCACCAGTTCCGGGGCGTCCTCGACGGCGGGCGGCAGCGCCGCGCGCGCGGCCTCGCGGACCGCGTCCACGGTGACGCCCTGCTCGGTGACCGCCTTGACGGCCAGGCCCTGCGGCTCGGCGAGCAGGCCGAGGACCAGGTGCTCGGGGGCCATCTCGGCGTTGCGGGCGGCCTGCGCCTCGTTGTGCCCCGCCATGATCGTGTTGCGGGCGCGCGGTGTGAAGCGGTCGAAGCCCTGGCTCGGGTCGAGGTCGTTGCCGCCCTGGGGGACGAAGCGCTTCTGGGCGGCCTGCCGGGTGACGCCCATGCTCTTGCCGATGTCGGTCCAGGAGGCGCCGGAGCGGCGGGCCTGGTCGACGAAGTGGCCGATCAGGTGGTCGGCGACGTCGCCGAGGTGCTCGCCGGCGAGCACCGCGTCCTGGAGCTGTTCGAGCGGTTCGTCGTGGACGGTCTTGATGGCCGCGATGAGGTCGTCGAGACGGACGGATGACTTGATGGCGGGGTTCGTCGTCATGTGTCAACCGTAAGTTGACAGTGGAGGGGTGTCAACCCGTAGTTGACACTTACGGGTGACGCGGGGCGGCGTGGCACGATCGGCCCTGTGAGTACGTCCGGCACCGTCGACCGCGCCTTCCGTTCCGCCCTCTACGACACGGGCGACGACACCCTCGACATGGGTGCCTCCCTGCTCGCCGCCGACCCCGCGGCGGACGCCGAACTCGCCCGGCGCGGCGAGGACTTCGTCGCGGCCGCCTGGCAGCGGGGCTGGCAGCCCGCGGACGTCGTCCGGGTGGTGCGGCGGGAGCTGGACGAGACGCATGTGCGTCTGGCCGGCGCGCTGATCCGCGCCCAGGCGCGGCGGGACGGGCGGGCGCGTGGGGCGCGGTGGGAGGCGCAGCTGGAGGAGCTGCCCGAGGCGGAGGGTTTCGCTCCGCGCGGTGACCGGTTCTCGCACGTCACCGCCGTCCTGGAGCTGTACCGGCTGCTGCTGAGGCTGCCCCCGCTGGAGCCGCTCGACGAGGCGGCGGCGCCGTCGCCCGCGGGGCGGGAGCGGAGGCCGGAGTCCCGCATGCTCGGCCGCATCCGGGCGCTGCTGGCGAAGGCCGAGGCGACCGGCTTCCCGGAGGAGGCGGAGGCGCTGAGCGCCAAGGCGCAGGAGCTGATGGCGCGGCACAGCGTCGACGAGGCGCTGCTCGCCGCGCGGGCGCCCGCCGCGGAGGGTCCGGACGCCGTCCGGATCGGCGTGGACCCGCCGTACGAGCAGGCCAAGGCGGTCCTGCTGGACGCGGTGGCCTCGGCGAACCACTGCCAGGCGGTGTGGAACGAGCCGTTCGGCTTCTCCACGGTGGTGGGGTTCGCGCCCGACCTGGAGGCGGTCGAGCTGTTGTTCACCTCGCTGCTGGTGCAGGCGACCACCGCGATGACCAAGGCCGAGGCGGCGCAGCGGGCGGGTGGACGGAAGCGGACGAAGACGTTTCGGCAGTCCTTCCTTGCCGCTTACGCGCATCGGGTGGGGGCGCGGTTGGCGGCTGCCGCGGAGGGGCCGGTGAGTGAGGATCTGCTGCCGGTGCTGGCGTCGCGGGAGGTCGCGGTGGGGGCTCGGGTGGAGCGGCTGTTTCCGTCGACGACGACCACGCGGTTGCGTGGGGTGAGCGATGGGGCGGGATGGGAGGAAGGGGTTCGGGCGGCGGAGGAGGCGGTCACCGCGACGCGGGGGCGGTTGGGGCGGCGCCGCTGACGTGGGGTGCGGTGCGTCGCCGTCCGCGCCCACCCGTGCCCCCAAGAGGCACGACTATCCGCGGACGGCGGACGGCGGACGGCGGACGGCGTAGGGCGGTTACGAGCCCAGGCCCGCCGTGGGCAGCCCCGGCGGCAGGGAGCCGCCCTCTGCCTTCGTGTACGTCTCCTCGCCCGCCCCGCCCTCCCAAGTGACCGTGAGGGACGTTCCGTCGACCGACGTCACCTGTCCCTTCGTGCGGTCGCCGTTGCCCGTCGGGCACTTCAGGGTGATCGTCGCCTCGGCGTCGCCCTTCGCCGTGCCGCTGCACACCGTGCCGCCGGTGGCGAACAGGGCCGCCTCCTCCCCGTTGACCATCAGCACCACCGCCTTGCCGTCCGCGGTGGTGAGCCAGCTGCCCTGGAGCGCGCCGGCCGGGGCGCCCTCGGAGCCGCCCGTGCCGCCGCCGGAGTCCGCGGTGCGGGTGACGGACGGGGTGGGTGCGGCCGAGGAGTCGTCCGAGTCGCCGCCGCCGTCGCCGCACGCCGTCAGCGTCAGCGCACCGGCCAGACCCACGGCCGCGGCCGCCCACCGGGCCCGCCGGGAATGCCCTTCCCGCGGGTGTGCCGGACCCATGTGCTCCACCGAAGCCTCCGTAGTCACCGCTGGTCCCCTCCCTGGCGCCGGCCCGGGCGGCCGGACGACGGTGTCAGCTAACAGGAACCGCCCCGTGCCCGGCCAGAGGTGCGTGACGGACCTCGCACCATCGCCGCCGCCCCGCCCGGAACGCCGCACCGCCCGCCCACCGGAAGCGCACACGAGGGAACACGAACGCCCCCGCGTGCGTCTCTAAGGCAGCGGGGGCTCGGTCAAGCGTCCGTCACAGCGGGCGCCGTGCGACCGGTGAGGCTGTAACCGCCTAGGCACCGTTCGTGCACGTGCATCCGCTCATGCATATGCACGTGAACGCAGCTATGATCCGGGTCAGTTGACCACTGCATCAATGGCCACACCAGCCAGTGCACCAGCGGGGAGCGACCTGTGGACCACGACGTGTACGACGGTGACGGGCACGACGGTGCCGGCGCCCCCGGCGTGTACAACGGCATGGCGGCCACCCGGCTGGACGGTGTGGCCTGGCAGAAGAGCAGGCACAGCAACTCGCAGGGTTCCTGCGTGGAGTTCGCCCGGCTGCCGGGCGGGGAGGTCGCGGTGCGCAACTCCCGCTTCCCCGACGGTCCCGCGCTCGTCTACACCCGCGCGGAGATCGAGGCCATGCTGCTGGGTGTGAAGGACGGCGAGTTCGACCACCTGGTCGCGAGCTGAGGGCAGGAGCGCCGGGACCCGCGGTCCGTCCGGTCCGGGAACAGGGGCCGCGGGCGCGACGGGCGCGACGCGCGTAGACGGGCGGCACGCGCAGGCGCCGCGCGGACATCAGGGCTGCGGGAGCCGGAACAGCGCCCACACCACCTTGCCGCCGAACGCTCCCGCCAGCGGGTGCCAGCCCCAGCTGTCGCTGAAGGAGTCGACCAGGAACAGCCCGCGGCCGGACTCGGCGGAGCAGTCGCCGGACAGGTCCTCCGCGTCCCGGGCGACCGGGCCCTCGTCGCTGGGGTCGCGCACCGCGCACACCAGCCGCCCGGTCCACCGCATCAGGTGCAGCCGCACCGGGGGCTCCGGGGCGGCCAGGTGCGGGGCGTTCGCCGGCAGCGCGTGGCGCAGGGCGTTGGTGACGAGTTCGGAGACCACCAGGCAGACGTCGTCGAACCGGTCGCCGAGGTGCCACTGGTCGAGGGTGCCGCGGGTGAACCGCCGTGCCTCGCGGACCGCTTCGTAGCGGGCGTGCAGGGCGCAGGAGGCGGCGTCGGAGGCGGCCGCGAGGTTCAGCGGCGGAAGGCCCTGCCGTAACGGCTCGAGCATGGTCGATCCATTCGTCCCCATGCGAGGCACTCCCGGGAATTCGCGGTCGTAGCGAGGCGGCGGTGGTGCGGGGACCATGGTTTCGGATGCGCACAGCAGATGCAAGGGCAGATGCACGTGCAGCTGACCGAAATCAGTCCCACCGTACTGGTTTGTTGGGCAATTTTTCCGTCATCCCGGCGTTCTCTCCTGGCTGTTCTCTTGCCCCCTCGTTGCGTCGCGGTGCCCGTTCGGTGCCGCTTCCTGACCGGATCGAGCGGCCGGATTCCGTTTGCGTAACCGGGCGAGTACTGCTCGGAGTGTTTTAGTGGCAGACTGCGGGCCCTGAAGACGTTGGGGAGGCTGTCGAACGTGAGCGCGGGAGAGCCGGGATCGGTGGTGCGGCGCATGCTGCTCGGATCACAACTCAGGCGACTGCGTGAGGCGCGGGGGATCACGCGCGAGGCCGCGGGTTACTCGATCCGCGCCTCCGAATCGAAGATCAGCCGGATGGAGCTGGGCCGGGTGAGCTTCAAGACCAGGGACGTGGAAGACCTGCTGACGCTGTACGGCATCACGGACGAGCAGGAGCGGGCCTCGCTGGTCTCCCTCGCCAAGGAGGCCAACGTGGCGGGCTGGTGGCACAGTTACTCGGACGTCCTGCCCAGCTGGTTCCCCACCTACGTCGGCCTGGAGGGCGCCGCCTCGCTGCTGCGCGCCTACGAGGTGCAGTTCGTGCACGGTCTGCTGCAGACCGAGGAGTACGCCCGCGCGGTGGTGCGGCGCGGCATGAAGAGCGCGAGCGACGCCGACGTGGAGCGCCGGGTGGCGCTGCGCCTGGAGCGGCAGAGGTACCTGGTCGCGGAGAACGCCCCCGAGTTCCACGTGGTGCTCGACGAGGCGGCGCTGCGCCGGCCGTACGGCGACCGCGCGGTGATGCGCGCGCAGCTCCAGCATCTGATCGACGTCTCCGAGCGGCCCAACGTGCGGCTCCAGGTGGTGCCGTTCAGCATGGGCGGGCACTCCGGGGAGTCCGGCGCCTTCACCATCCTCAGCTTCCCCGAGTCCGACCTCTCGGACGTGGTGTACCTGGAGCAGCTCACCAGCGCGCTCTACCTGGACAAGCCCGAGGACGTGGCCCAGTACGAGAAGGCGCTCAAGGAGCTGCAGCACGACAGCCCGGGTCCCGCCGAGAGCCGCGACCTGCTCCGGGGGCTGCTCCAGCTGTCCTGAGGACGCCCTCGACTGTCTCAAGGGGCACCTTCAACTCCCTTGAAACACAAGTACGATGACGTGTGATCACACCACGGTGTGCTGATCGGTTTTCTGCTGACGCAGCGAGGGATCGAGGGATCACATGTCGTCGTACTTCACCGACCTGGCTCAGCAGTACATCGACGGTGAGTGGCGCCCGGGCACCGGTTCCTGGGACATCATCGACTTCAACCCGTACGACGACGAGAAGCTCGCGTCGATCACCATCGCCACGGTCGACGAGGTCGACCAGGCGTACCGGGCGGCCGCCCGCGCGCAGAAGGAGTGGGCGGCCACCAACCCGTACGCTCGCCGCGCGGTGTTCGAGAAGGCGCTCCGGCTGGTCGAGGAGCGCGAGGAGGAGATCGCCGAGGCGATCGTCGCCGAGCTGGGCGGCACCCGTCTGAAGGCGGCCTTCGAGCTGCACCTCGCCAAGGAGTTCCTGCGCGAGTCGGTGCACCTGGCGCTGGCGCCCGAGGGCCGGATCATCCCCTCGCCTGTGGACGGCAAGGAGAACCGCGTCTACCGCGAGCCGGTCGGCGTGGTCGGCGTGATCAGCCCGTTCAACTTCCCCTTCCTGCTGTCGCTGAAGTCCGTCGCCCCCGCGCTCGCACTGGGCAACGGCGTGGTGCTCAAGCCGCACCAGAACACGCCGATCGTCGGCGGCTCCCTGGTCGCGAAGATCCTCGAGGACGCGGGGCTGCCCGCCGGGCTGCTCAACGTCGTGATCACCGACATCGCGGAGATAGGCGACGCCTTCATCGAGCACCCGATTCCGAAGGTCATCTCCTTCACCGGCTCCGACCAGGTCGGCCGGCACGTCGCGACCGTCTGCGCCTCCCTCTTCAAGCGCGCGGTCCTGGAACTGGGCGGCAACAGCGCCCTGGTGGTGCTGGACGACGCCGACGTGGACTACGCCGTGGACGCGGCCGTGTTCAGCCGGTACGTCCACCAGGGCCAGGTCTGCATGGCCGCCAACCGCATCCTGGTCGACCGGGCGGTGGCCGACGAGTTCACCGAGAAGTTCGTCGCCAAGGTGCTCACGCTCAAGGCCGGCGACCCGCGCGACCCGGAGACCGTCATCGGCCCGGTGATCAACGCCCGGCAGGCGGACGCCCTCACCGGCGTCGTCGAGCAGGCCCTCGCCGAGGGCGCCACCGCCCTGGTGCACGGCGCGCGCCGCGACAACCTGGTCGAGCCGTCCGTCGTCACCGGGCTGCCCGCAGGCTCCGCCCTGCTGCGGCAGGAGGTCTTCGGTCCCGTCGCCTTCCTCGTCCCGTTCGACGGCGAGGAGGAAGCGGTGCGCCTGGTGAACGACACCCCCTACGGGCTCAGCGGCGCCGTGCACACCGGGGACGTCGAGCGGGGCGTCAGGTTCGCCAAGCGGATCGACACCGGGATGTTCCACGTCAACGACGGCACCGTGCACGACGAGCCGATCGTCCCCTTCGGCGGCGAGAAGCACTCGGGCGTGGGCCGGCTGAACGGCGACACCATGCTGGACGCCTTCACCACCACCAAGTGGATCTCGGTGCAGCACGGCCGCAGCGGCTTCCCGTTCTGAGCCGTCCGGTGCACACCCGCAGGCCGCTCCCGGCGCCGTCCGGGCGCGGCCTACGCTGGTCGGCATGTCAGTGATCCGTCTTCTCGTGCTCGGTGCGGTGCGCCAGCATGGGCGGGCCCACGGTTACCAGGTGCGCAACGACCTGGAGTACTGGGGCGCGCACGAGTGGTCCAACGCCAAGCCCGGCTCGATCTACCACGCGCTGAAGCAGATGGCCAAGCAGGGGCTGCTCGTCGCGCACGAGACCGCCCCCTCCACGGCCGGCGGCCCGCCGCGCACCGAGTACGAGGTCACCGAGCAGGGCACCGAGGAGTACTTCCGGCTGCTGCGCGAGGCGCTGACCTCCTACGACCAGAAGCCGGACGTGTTCTCGGCCGGGCTCGGCCTGATGGTCGACCTGGAGCGCGAGGAGGCCCTGGCCCTGCTGGAGCGGCGGCTGGCGTCGATCGAGGAGTGGCGCAAGGCGGTCACGGAGTACTACGTCCCGGAGGACGGGCCCGGTCAGCTCGGGCACATCGGCGAGATCATGGACTTCTGGGTCCACTCGGCGGACACCGGGGCCGCGTGGACGCGCGGTCTCGTCACGCGCATCCGGGGTGGCGCCTACACCTTCGCCGGCGAGGGCGAGCCGTTCGTCGGCGTGCTCGCCGAGGGTGAGGAGAATCCGTTCGCCACGGGGCAGCGGAATACGCCGGATCTCGAGTAATCAAGTTTGACGAGTGAGCGTCGCGGGTACTACGGTGTCCGGCACTAGTCAAGTTTGACTAATGAAGGGGGCTTCAGTGTCCGACGCGGCGATCACCGTCGAGGAAGCACGTAAGACGTACCGGGGAGCCAAGGGATCGGGCACGGCCGCACTGGACGGACTCGACCTCACGGTCGCCCGCGGCACGGTCCACGCGGTGCTCGGGCCGAACGGCGCGGGCAAGACCACCCTCGTCCGGGTCCTGGCCACCCTGCTCCGCCCCGACTCCGGCCGGGTCGTGGTGGCGGGACACGACGTGGTCCGCGAGGCGTACCAGGTGCGCCTGCGGATCGGCCTGCTCGGCCAGCACGCGGCGCTCGACGAGGAACTCGGCGGCCGGCAGAACCTCGAACTGTTCGGCCGCCTCTACCACCTGGGCGCCCGGCGGGCCCGCGCCCGGGCGGACGAACTCCTGGAGCGCTTCGGGCTCTCCGACACCGGAGCGAAGGCGGTGGGGCAGTACAGCGGCGGCATGCGGCGCCGGCTCGACCTCGCCGCCTCCCTGATCACCGAACCGGAGGTGCTCTTCCTGGACGAACCGACCACCGGACTCGACCCGCGCGGCCGCGCGGAGGTGTGGGACGCGGTGCGCTCCCTGGTCGGCGGCGGGACGACGGTCCTGCTCACCACCCAGTACCTGGAGGAGGCCGACCAACTGGCCGACCGGGTGTCGATGGTGGACTCCGGCCGGGTCGTCGCGGACGGCACGGTGGACGAGCTCAAGACGGCCACCGGCGGCGACCGCATCGACATCGTGCTGCGCGACGCCGGACAGCTGGAGGCGGCAGCGGCCCTGCTGCCCGCAGCGCGGGACACGGTCACCGTGGACGCCGACCGGCGGCTGCTGAGCGCGCCGGTCACCGACCGCATGGCGGCCCTCACGGCCGTGGTGCGCGCCCTGCAGGAGGCCGGCGTCGAGGCCGAGGACGTCGCCCTGCGCAGGCCCACGCTCGACGAGGTGTTCCTGCACCTCACCGGGCGCGACGAGCGAGTGAAGGAGGCAGCATGACCAGCATGGCGTACGCCCTGACCGACGCCTGGACCATGACCCGCAGGGAGCTGGCCCGCTGGGGACGGCAGCCGGCCCCGGTGGTGGTGAACCTGGTCTTCCCGGTGATGCTGCTGCTGATGTTCGGCTACCTCATCGGCGGCGGGCGGGGGGTGAACGGCGACTACCTCGACTACCTGCTGCCGGGGATGCTCGCGCTCAGCATGGCCTTCGGCCTGGAGGGCACGATGATCGCCGTCACCCAGGACATGAACAAGGGGGTCGTCGACCGCTTCCGGTCCATGCCGATGGCCGACGGCGCGGTGCTGGTGGGCCGCGCCGCCGCCGACATGCTCCAGTCGGTGCTCGCCCTCGTGGTGCTGCTCGGTGTGGCCACCGCGCTCGGCTGGCGCACGCACGCAGGACCGGCCGCGTTCCTGGGCGCGGTGGGACTGCTCCTGCTGCTCCGGTTCGCGATGCTGTGGGTCGGCATCCACCTGGCGCTGGTGGCGGGCAAGCCGGAGATGGTGCAGGCGGTGCAGATCCTGGTCTGGCCGTTCGGCTTCCTGTCCACCGTCTTCGCCACCCCTGAGTCCATGCCCGGCTGGCTCGCGACGGTCGTGCAGTGGAACCCGATCTCCCACACGGCCGCGGCCGTACGGGACCTGTTCGGCGCGCCGGGAGCGGAGTCGGGGCACGTGGGGGCCGCGGTCCTCTGGCCCCTCGCCCTGCTCGCGGTGTTCTTCCCGCTGGCGGTGCGGCGGTTCGCCCGGCTGAGCAGGTAGGACGCGCGTGGTCCGGCTCCCGTGCGGACGGGAGCCGGACCACGGGCCGCCGGGCACGCGCCCGGCTCAGTGGTGGAACCCGGTCGCCGCGTCCCGGTCCCGGGTGAGCGGGTGCGACTGGCTCCTCAGCTCGGGCAGCAGCCGGGTCAGGTCCTCGGCGAACAGGTCGGCGAGGTCCTCGGAGAAGCCGTTGCGGCACACCACCCGCAGCACCGCGAGGTCCTGACGGTTCGCCGGGAACGTGTACGCGGGCACCAGCCAGCCGTTCTCCCGCAGCCGCCGCGCCACGTCGAACACGTCGAACGCCGTCACGTCCGGCGCGGTGGTGAAGGCGAACACCGGCAGCTCGTCGCCCCGGGTGAGCAGCCGGAAGTCGCCGAGCGCGCCGATCCGCGCGGACAGTCCCGTGGCCACGTCCCGCGCGGCCTGCTGCACCGCGCGGTAGCCGTCCCGGCCGAGCCGCAGGAAGGAGTAGTACTGCGCCACCACCTGGGCGCCCGGCCGGGAGAAGTTCAGCGCGAAGGTGGGCAGCTCGCCGCCCAGGTAGTTCACCCGGAAGACCAGCTCCTCGGGCAGCGCCGCCGCGTCCCGCCACAGCACCCAGCCCACTCCGGGGTACACCAGCCCGTACTTGTGCCCCGAGGTGTTGACGGACGCCACCCGCTCCAGGCGGAAGTCCCACACCAGGTCCTCGTCGAGGAACGGCGCGATCATCGCCCCGGACGCCCCGTCGACGTGCACCGGGACGTCCAGGCCGGTGCGCTCCTGGAGGTCGTCCAGGGCCGCGCACAGCTCGGCGACCGGCTCGTAGGACCCGTCGAAGGTGGAGCCGAGGATGCCGACGGCCCCGATGGTGTTCTCGTCGCACAGCTCCGCGGCGGCCGCCGGGTCGAGGTGGAACCGGTCCCCCTCCATGGGCACCTGACGGGGCTCCACCTCCCAGAAGGTGCAGAACTTGTCCCAGCAGACCTGGACGTTGACGCCCATCACCAGGTTGGGGCGGGCCTCCCGCGAGGGGTAGCGGCCGGCGTTGCGCAGCGCCCAGCGCCGCTTCAGGGCCAGTCCCGCCAGCATGCACGCCTCGCTGGACCCGGTGGTCGAACAGCCCACGGCCCCGGCCGGGTCGGGCGCGTTCCACAGGTCGGCGAGCATCGCCACGCAGCGGCGCTCCAGTTCGGCGGTGCGCGGGTACTCGTCCTTGTCGATCATGTTCTTGTCGCGGCACTCCGCCATCAGCAGCCCGGCCTCGGGCTCCATCCAGGTGGTGACGAAGGTGGCCAGGTTCAGCCGGGCGTTGCCGTCCAGCATCAGCTCGTCGTGCACCAGCTGGTACGCCGTCGACGGGGCCATGGGTCCGTCCGGCAGCCGGTGCCTGGGCGGCGCCTCGGTCATCCCCCCGACCGGGTTGGCGGGCCCCAGGAAGGGGTTGACGGACATCGGGCGCCCACCGGCCGGCCGGCCAGGGTGCAGAGGCATGGGTCCTCCGTAGGGGTCGGGCGGCCCGGAGCCGGGCCGCCGGGGGAGCGGGTCACCTGACGGCCGTCCCGTCCGGCCGCAGTTGCATCTGCGGGCGGCCGGTGACCAGCAGCCAGGCGGGGAGGGAGGCGAGGCAGAGCAGGGTGAGCATGCCGGGGGAGGCGACCAGGACGGCGGCGACGAACAGGCTCACCCAGCCCTGCCGGGTGACGGCCAGCAGCACGCCAAGCACACCCGCCGACACCCCGACGGCCGGATGCACCCCGGGCACCAGCGCGTGCGCGCACAGGCCGAGCGCGGTCCCCACGAACACCGACGGGAAGATCCGCCCGCCACGGAAGCCGCAGGAGGCGGCGACCAGCATCGCGGCCAGCTTCACCACCGTCATCACGGCGAACTCGCCGGCCGTCCAGCCGTCGGGGTCGGCGGCCAGTTCGGCGATCTCGTCGAGCCCCTTGAACAGGGTGAGCTGCCCGCCCAGGGCCGCGAGGGCGCCCAGGACCACGCCGCCGGCCGGGAGCATCAGCATCGGGTGCCGCAGCCGCCGGAACGCGCCGTGCACGTACGGGAAGGCGTACACGGCGCCCATGCCGAGCAGCGCACCGGCCGAGGCCACCACGAGCGACGCCAGCAGATCGGCCCAGCCGGGCTGCCCGAACGGCGGCAGGTGCAGGTCGAAGCTCGGGTCCGACACCAGCGTGGTGGTCAGCGCCCCCGCCCCGGCGGCGGCCAGCGGCGCGAACAGGCTGTCCCACAGCTTCCCCTTGACGCGCTGCCCGGCCAGCGCCTCGGAGATCACCAGCGCGGCGGCGACCGGCGTGCCGAACAGCGCGCCGATGGTCCCCGCCTCGGCGAGGGCCACCCAGCCCCGCCGGGCCGTCGCCGGGAAGGCGCGGGCGCCGAACCACACCGCCAGCGAGACGTTCACGGCGATGACCGGGTTCTCCGGTCCCAGACTGGGCCCGCCGGCCAGGACCAGCGCGGTCACCAGCAGCAGCCCGGGCAGCACCGCGGGCGGCAGCACCGGCGCCTCCAGACCGGTGGTCGCCGGGTCGGGGCCCGCGTGCCCGGGCACCTTCCACACCACCAGCCCGACCGCGGCACCGGTGGCGGTCAGCATCGCGAACATCCACGCCACGGAGTAACGGCCGACGCCGAGGGCGTCCGGCAGGTCCTGCCAGAGCGCGTGCTGCAGTTCCCCGGCGGCCGCGCTCACCCCCAGCAGGACCAGGCTCGTCACCACGCCGACCAGCAGCGCGGGCACGACGGTCGGCAGGAGGGCGCGGGCCGAGGCGGCGGGGGCGGCGCCGGGCGCCGGCTGCGTGCTGTCCTGGACCACGCGCACACGATAAGCGGACGAAAGGGATAAACCGGGAACCCGCTTGCACCTCACGTGGCGTGAGGACCCAGGCTGGAGCACGCAACGGAAAGGAGCGGACGTGAGCTGGTCCGTGGGACAGGTGGCCGGTTTCGCCGGGGTCACGGTGCGCACCCTGCACCACTACGACGCCATCGGCCTGCTCGTGCCGAGCGCACGCAGCCACGCGGGGCACCGGCGGTACGACGACGCCGACCTCGACAGGCTGCAGCAGATCCTGTTCTACCGCGAGCTCGGCTTTCCGCTCGAGGAGGTCGCCGCGCTGCTCGACGACCCGGACGCGGACCCGCGTGCGCATCTGCGCCGCCAGCACGGACTGCTGACCGCCCGGATCGAGAGGCTGCAGAAGATGGCGGCGGCCGTGGAACAGGCCATGGAGGCACGCACGATGGGGATCAACCTGACACCCGAGGAGAAGTTCGAGGTCTTCGGCGACTTCGATCCGGACCAGTACCAGGAGGAGGTCCAGGAGCGCTGGGGCGACACCGACGCCTACCGCCAGTCGCGGGAGAGGACGGCCTCCTACACCAAGGAGGACTGGCAGCGGATCCAGCGCGAGGCAGACGAGCTGACCCGGCGGTTCGTCGCCCTGATGGAGGCGGGCGAGCCGGCGGACTCGGAGGCGGCGATGGACGTCGCCGAGGACCACCGGCAGGGCATCGCGCGCAACCACTACGACTGCGGCTACGAGATGCACACCTGCCTGGGCGAGATGTACGTCAACGACGAGCGGTTCACGCGCACCATCGACCAGGCCAGGCCGGGGCTGGCCGCGTACATGCGGGACGCGATCCTCGCCAACGCCGTACGGCACACCGCCTGAGCGGTCGTGGCCCGGCCGTTTCCGGGCCACGACCAGCGGTGACTTGCTTCCGGCGCCGGCTCGCGGCTTTCCCCGGGGCGGGGCACAGTGCATCCTGGGTACCCCCGCGGAACCTGGGCTTCGACGGCTGCGTTCATAATTTGGGCAGCCAGCCCCGCCCTTGACCCCCAGCTGCAGGAGCCACATCCCCGTGACCACGCTTGCGCTCGGCCCCGAGTGGCTGAGCCCGGACTACCTCATCGAGACCTTCAGCCTTCCCGGCATCCTGCTGATCGTCTTCGCGGAATCCGGACTCTTCGCGTTCCTGCCCGGCGACTCCCTGCTGTTCACGGCGGGTCTCTTCGTGGCCGAGGGCACCTACATCAGCCAGCCCTTGTGGCTCGTCTGCACGCTGATCGTGCTCGCCGCCGTGATCGGCGACCAGGTCGGCTACATGATCGGCAAGACCCTCGGGCCCCGGCTGTTCAACCGGCCCAACTCCAAGCTCTTCAAACAGGAGAACCTGGAGAAGGCCCACGAGTTCATGGAGAAGTACGGTCCCAAGGCGATCGTCCTGGCCCGCTTCGTGCCCATCGTGCGGACCTTCGCGCCCATCGTGGCCGGCGCCGGCCGGATGAAGTACCGCACGTTCCTCACGTACAACGTCATCGGTGGCATCGCCTGGGGCACGGGCGTCACCCTCGCCGGCTACTGGCTCGGCCAGATCTCCTTCATCAAGGAGAACGTCGAGGCGATCCTCATCCTGATCGTTTTCCTCTCCGTGGTGCCGATCCTCGTCGAGTACCTGCGCGAGCGCGGCAAGAAGAAGCGCGCCGCCGCCGAGGCCCCGGCCGCCCCGCAGTACGCCCAGCCGCCGGTCATGGACGACGCCACCACCCAGCTGCGCCGCGTCACCCCGGCCGCCGCGCCCCAGCAGCCCCGCCCGCAGCACTACGGCGGCCAGGGCGGCCACCCCCAGCAGCAGCCCCGCCCGCCCTACGGCGGCAACCCGAACGGCTACCCGCAGCAGCAGCCCCGTCAGCAGCCGTACGGGAACGACCAGCCCTACGACCCGCGGCAGCAGCCGTACGGGAACGACCAGCAGCAGTACAACCGGCAGCAGTACGACAACCAGCAGCAGCCGTACAACGGCGGCTACTGAGCCGGGGCCGGGCGGCGACCGCGGGCCAGGGGCCAGCCCTCAGAAGCCCCGCGTCCGCTTCGCCGCCCGGCGCTTCTCCGCGGAGCCGATCCGCAGGAACAGCCGGGAGATCTCCGAACCGAGGTTCACCCCGATCGCGATGGCCATCGCCAGCGCCACCGCCTTGGTGAGCGACGTCAGACCCGAGTCGACCTCGTTCTGCGCGATGCCCAGCAGACCGAAGTACGTGGCGGAACCGGGCAGCAGCGGGCCGATCGCGGCCGTGGTGTACGGCAGCGCGGACGCGAACCGATAGCGGGCCAGCAGCTGCCCGAACAGGCCGACCACCCCGGCCGCCACCGCCGTGGACGCCACCGGCGAGATGTCGCCCGTGTAGTGCATCGCCCCGTACACCACCCAGGCGACCCCGCCGTTCAGCGTCACCACCAGCACGGTGGACCGCTCCTGCTGGAGCAGCACGGCGAACGCGAGCGACAGCCCCAGGGACGCGGCGATCTGGAGCACCGGCTGCGGGTCCCCGACGAGGGCCGCGTCCGGGACCAGATTGGCGCCGAGCTGCACGCCGAAGTACAGCACCGTCAGCACGCCGATCACGATGCCGACGAAGAAGTACAGCACCTCCAGCAGACGTGCGGACGCCGTGATGTAGAAGCCGGTCAGACCGTCCTGTACGCCCGCCACCAGCGCCCGTCCGGGCAGCAGGGCGAACAGCCCACCGGTGATCACCGCGGACGCCTTCACGTCCGCGTGCGCCAGGGTCAGCGCCACCCCGATCGCGGCCGGCGGCGTCGCGGCCACCGTGAACTGGTAGAACTCCGGCAGCCCGCGCCCGGCGCACAGCCAGGCCAGCCGGTCGCCGAGCATGGCGCCGACCGCCGCCGCGACGAACACCAGCAGACCACCGCCGACCAGTACCGAGGCGGAGCCGGCGAGCAGCCCGCTCGCGGCCGTCAGCGCCCAGCCCGGATAGGGGTGCCGGTTACGGCGGATCTCCGCCAGCCTCCGGTACGCCTCCTCCAGGGAGACATGGGTCTCGTCGTCGCTGAGGTCGTCCACCAGCTGGTAGACGGCCGCCAGCCGGGTGTAGTCGGGGCTGCGGCGGCGCACCGTGCGGGAGGCGGTCACCGGGTCGTCGACCAGGGACGGCTGGTAGGAGACGGCGAGCAGGGTGAAGGTGACGTTGGGCTCGCAGCGGTCCAGGCCGTAGGCGCGGCACACGGCGAACATCGCCGCCTCCACGTCCTCGGCGCCCTCACCGCCGGCCAGCAGCAGCTCCCCGATACGCAGGCTCAGGTCCAGCACGCGCGGCACCGCCGGGCCGGACTCGTCGTGCCGCTGCACCGGCTCCGGGGCGGGCCGCTCGGTCACCGGCATGCGCAGCATCGTGCGCATCCGGTCCTGCCAGGGCACGTCCTTGGTCAGCCGGACCAGCGGGACACCGGTCGGCGGGGTGAAGGCGGCGGCCTGCCGGGCGCTGTACGTCCGCGGTGTGCTGAACGCCGAGCCCTCCGGCTCGTGCGCCGGGGGCGGGGCGACGTCCAGACCGTCCGGAAGGGCGAATTCCGAGGTGGTCTCGGACTCCGTTCCCGGCTTCGGCACGGCCAGCCCGTCGGGCACCGCGAACTCGGACGTCGTCGACGACTCGCTGTCGGCCGGCGCCATGAGACCGGAAGGATGTACGAAGGCGCTCCTCGCCTCGTCCGACTGCGGCTTGCGGTCCTCCGCGTCCGTCACGTGCCTTGCTCTCCCTGCTGACGACACCGTCCTTCAGTGTGCCCCCTGTCGCGCGGTGTGCGCACGCAGCGCGACGACGGGCCGCACGCCAGTGCGTGCGGCCCGTCGTCACGTCTCGCGGTGCGGGGGCTCAGTGGCCGCCCTGCTCCTTGAAGCGCTTGTAGGACCGCTCGATCTCGGCCTCGGCGTCGACCCGGCCGACCCAGTTGGCGCCCTCGACCGACTTGCCCGGCTCCAGGTCCTTGTAGACCTCGAAGAAGTGCTGGATCTCCAGACGGTCGAACTCCGACACGTGGTGGATGTCGCGCAGGTGCTCCACGCGCGGGTCCGTCGACGGGACGCACAGCAGCTTGTCGTCGCCGCCGGCCTCGTCGGTCATCCGGAACATGCCGATGGCGCGGCAGCGGATGAGGCAGCCCGGGAACGTCGGCTCGTCCAGGATGACCAGCGCGTCCAGCGGGTCGCCGTCCTCGCCGAGGGTGTTCTCGACGAAGCCGTAGTCGGTCGGGTAGGCGGTCGAGGTGAAGAGCCGACGGTCCAGGCGGATCCGACCCGTCTCGTGGTCCACCTCGTACTTGTTCCGCGAACCCTTCGGGATCTCGATCGTGACGTCGAACTCCACCGGACGCTCCTCCATGATCAGCACATCGTTCTGGTGGTTAAGTGTCCCTCACGCAGGTGTGTGATCGCGAAAGGGGCTGGTGGTCGTGCCAGAGCTGAGGCCTTGGCGGGCCGCGGTACCGCACGTCGTGCGGATCGCGGACGCCGTACGACCGCGTCTGGCGCGGGTCGCCGCGGCCGCCGGGCCGTGGTTCACCAGGGGGCGCCGGCCGGGATCACCGCAGGCCCCACGGGTCGCGCGGCCCGGAACCGGCTGGTACACCGCGACCGCCGCCACCGCCGGTCTGGCGCTGGCCGCGGGGGTGGCGACCGCCGCCGGCCCCTGGGACTCCTCGGGTCAGCGTACGGCCGAGCGGCACCGCGCCGTGGCCCTGGAAGCCTCGCGTGGCACAGATCACGACGGCTCCCGGGCGCGCGCCGGCACCCCGCCGCGCGGGCCAGGGGCCGCCCCGCCCGCCCCCTCCGTGCTCACCGGCCTCGGCGGCACCGCCACCGCCGCCCGGTCCGCGCCCGCCGGGAAGGCGCTCGCCGCCGTCCTCGACCCGCTGCTGAAGGACACGGCGCTGGGCCGCCGCTCCGCCGCCGTGGTCGACGCCGCCACCGGCCGCCGCCTCTACGGCGCGGACTCCGCGAACGCGCTCACCCCCGCCTCCACCACGAAGATCGCCACCGCGGTCGCCGCGCTGTCCGCGCTGGGCCCCGACCACCGGCTCACCACCCGCACGGTCTACGAGCCCGACACGAAGGAGGTCGTGCTGGTCGGCGGCGGCGACCCCACGCTCACCGCCCGCAAGAAGGCCAAGGGGCCCGCGAGCCTGCGCGACCTCGCCGCCCGTACCGCGGCGGCCCTCGGGAAGCGGGGCGTGCGCAAGGTGACGCTGTCGTACGACACGACCCTCTACAAGGGCGGCACGGCCCACCCGATCGGGGTCAACCCGAACCTCGCCGCCGTCACCCCCCTGATGGCCGACGAGGGCCGCACCGACGACTCCTCCGGCGGACCCGCCCCGCGCGTCGCCGACCCCGCGGCCGACGCCGCCCGGACGTTCGGCGACCTGCTGAAGAAGCACGGGATCACGGCCACGCCGCCCGGCCCGTCGAAGTCGAGCACGCGCGCGACCACCCTCGCGACGGTCTCCTCGCCGCCGCTCTCCTCACTCGTCGAGCGCATGCTGACCCACAGCGACAACGACCTCGCCGAGGCGCTCGCCCGGCACACCGCGGTGGCCACCGGCAAGCCGGCCGACTTCGCCGGCGCGGGGGCGGCGGTCACCGCGCGTCTCAAGCAGCTCAAGCTGCCCGTGAAGGGCATCGTGATCAAGGACGGCAGCGGCCTGGACCGCGGCGGCCGGCTCACCGCCGACCTGCTCACCGCCCTCCTCGTCAAGGCCGGCGACCCCGCCCACCCGGAACTGCGCTCCGCCCTCACGGGCCTCCCCGTCGCCGGCTTCACCGGCACCCTCTCCGGCCGCTACGCCGACGGCGCGGCGGGCGTGGTCCGCGCCAAGACCGGCACGCTGACCGGCGTCAACACGCTCGCCGGCACGGTCGTGGACCGCGACGGCCGCCTGCTGGCCTTCGCGTTCCTCGCGAACGACACGACGGGACCGGAGGCGGCCCAGACGGCCTTGGACAAGGCCGCGACAGCCTTGGCGACATGCGGCTGCCGCACGCCGTAGGGGGCGTGAGCGACAACGCCCCATAGGGGCGCGGGGAACTGCGCGAAGGGGGTCCGGGGGCGGAGCCCCCGAAAACGGCAGGGCGGGACACGGCACGTTCGCGCAGTTCCCCGCGCCCCCGAGGGGCGTCGCACAGCCGCGGGCTGTGAGGATCTGCCCGTTTCCCCACCCCTCACGTACCGTTGACACATGACGAGCATCGGTGGTGCTGCCTCATCCGGCATGGTCGACTGGAACCTCGCGGTCGCGACCGCGACCAGGCTCGTGCGGCCGGGCCCCGACGTGAGCCGGGACGAGGCCCGCGCCGTCGTCGCGGAGCTCCGCCGCCACGCGCAGTCCGCGGAGGAACACGTCCGCGGCTTCACCGGTCTCGGCACCCCCGAGACCCATGACACGCCCCTCCTCGTGGTGGACCGCCCCGGATGGGTGCGGGCCAACGTCGCCGGCTTCCGCGAGCTGCTCAAACCCCTGCTCGACAAGATGCAGGAACGACGCGGCACGAGCCCCGGCAACGTCATGATGGGCGCCGTCGGCGGCAAGGTCACCGGCGTGGAGCTGGGCCTGCTCCTGTCGTTCCTGGCCTCCCGTGTCCTCGGCCAGTACGAGACCTTCGCCCCCGCCACCCGGGACCTCCCGGCCGGTGCGGGCGGCGGCGGACGGCTGCTCCTGGTCGCCCCCAACATCGTCCACGTCGAACGCGAACTGGACGTCGAGCCGCACGACTTCCGGCTGTGGGTGACGCTGCACGAGGAGACGCACCGCACCCAGTTCACCGCCGTGCCCTGGCTGCGCGACCACCTCGAGGGCGAGATCCAGGCGTTCCTCGCCGAGACCGACGTCGACCCGATGACCGTGCTGGAGCGGGTGCGCGAGGCCGCGCAGTCGCTGGTCGGCGGGCGCCCCGAGGGCGAGGAGGGCGAGGAGGGACGCTCCCTCGTGGAGATCGTGCAGACCCCCGCCCAGCGGGAGATCCTCGGCCGGCTCACCGCCGTGATGTCACTGCTGGAGGGCCACGCCGACTACGTCATGGACGGCGTGGGCCCCGAGGTCGTGCCGAGCGTCGCCGAGATCCGCGAGAAGTTCCAGCAGCGCCGCGCCAAGGGCGCCTCCCGGCTGGACCTGGCGCTGCGCAAGCTGCTCGGCCTGGACGCCAAGCTCCGCCAGTACCGCGACGGCGAGCGCTTCGTCCGCGCGGTCGTCGACGAGGTCGGCATGGAGGGCTTCAACCGGGTGTGGACGTCGCCGAACACCCTCCCCACCAAGGCGGAGATCGGCAAACCGGCGGACTGGATCACACGGGTGCACCGCAAACCGGAGGCATAGGCACCGCGCCCCCGTCGCGCGGGGCGTCCGGGCGAGGCAGACGGACGCCCCGCCAATCACCCGTCCGAGGGACCGTGGGCCCAGGGCAGGCGTGCAATGCTCGGGGAACGGCCCGTTTCTGTCACCATCTACACACTCTGCGTGACCGACCTTCGGGCTCAACCCCCCGGAACATCTTCATGAAGGGAACCGGACATGGGTCCCCATCCTGCGGTCGCGGCGATACGCCTGGCGGTCCGCCGCGTCCTGAACGACATCCTCGCCGAACACGGCCGGACGCCCGGCCGCCTCACGCCCGACGAGCGGTCCTCCTCCCCGCTCGTGCTCGTGGCCTGCTCCGGCGGCGCCGACTCCATGGCGCTCGCCTCCGCCCTCGCCTTCGAAGCCCCCCGCGCCGGTCTGCGCGCCGGCGGCGTCACCGTCGACCACGGCCTCCAGGCGGGCTCCGACCTGCGCGCCGCCGAGGTCGCCTCCCGGCTGCGCGAACTCGGCCTGGACCCCGTCGAGTCGGTCGCCGTCACCGTCGGCCGCGAGACACGGGTGGCGCACAGCGCCGCGTACAGGGGCGGCGGCAGCGGGGCGGGCGGCCCCGAGGCCGCCGCCCGGGACGCCCGCTACGCCGCCCTCGACGCCGCCGCCGAGCGCCATCGCGCCGCCGCCGTCCTGCTCGGCCACACCCGCGACGACCAGGCCGAGACGGTGCTGCTCGGCCTCGCCCGCGGCTCCGGCATCCGTTCCCTGTCCGGCATGGCCGCGGTCTCGGGGGCCGACGGCCGTTACCGGCGCCCCTTCCTCCAGCTCGACCGGCAGACCGCCCGCAAGGCCTGCATGGTCCAGTCCCTGCCCGTCTGGGACGACCCGCACAACACCGACCCCGCCTACACCCGCTCCCGGCTGCGCCACGAGGGCCTGCCCGCCCTGGAGAAGGCCCTCGGCAAGGGCGTCGTCGAGGCCCTCGCCCGTACGGCCCAGCTCTCCCGTGACGACGCCGACGCCCTCGACGCCTGGGCCGGGAAGGCCGCGGCCGGCGTCCGGGACGCCGACGGCCGCCTGGAGTGCGCCGCGCTGCACGACCTGCCGCCCGCCGTGCGCCGACGGGTGCTGCGCCGGGCCGCCATCGAGGCCGGCGCACCGGCCGGTTCGCTGTTCGCCCGCCACATCGAGGAGGTCGACCGGCTGATCACCGGCTGGCGCGGTCAGGGGGCCATCAATCTCCCCGGCCGGGTCGTCGCCCGCCGGCAGGGTGGCAGACTGGTGATTCGGCAGGGCTGAATCCGGACCCCACCGACCGAAAAGCCGCGGGGCGGACCGGACCGGCCGGTGGGACGACCGAAAGTGATGCGGGTGGACGCGAACGACATGGGTGCCGACCTCGAGAAGGTGCTCATCACCAAGGAAGAGATCGACGCCAAGCTGGTGGAGCTGGCGGCGAAGATCGACGCGGAGTACGCGGGCAAGGACCTGCTGATCGTCGGCGTGCTCAAGGGCGCGGTGATGGTGATGGCCGACCTCGCCCGGGCGCTGTCCACCCCCGTCACGATGGACTGGATGGCCGTGTCCTCGTACGGGGCGGGCACGCAGTCCTCGGGCGTGGTGCGGATCCTCAAGGACCTCGACACGGACATCAAGGGCCGGCACGTCCTGATCGTCGAGGACATCATCGACTCCGGCCTGACGCTGTCCTGGCTGATCTCCAACCTCGGCTCGCGCGAGCCCGCCTCCCTCAAGGTGTGCACGCTGCTGCGCAAGCCCGAGGCCGCCAAGGTCGCCATCGACGTCGAATGGGTGGGTTTCGACATCCCCAACGAGTTCGTCGTCGGCTACGGCCTGGACTACGCCGAGAAGTACCGCAACCTGCCGTTCGTCGGGACGCTCGCGCCCCACGTCTACGGCGGGTGAACCGCGGCGGCCCCGGCCGCCGTACGTGATCGGGAACCCCGGCGGGCTCCGCGGCGTTGGAGCATGCGTGGACGCCATTGCCGGCCGTCCCTCGCAGCGTCGGGGGCCGATGCTGGGGTACCGTCCGAAGAACAGCCTTTATCAAACTCACTATGGCAGGAGGGACGGGGCGGCACCGCTCCGTATGGATGGACGTGAAGCGATACTTCCGTGGGCCGGTCATGTGGATCGTGCTGGCCGTCCTTGCCGTGGTCGTGTTGATGCAGGTCGTCGGCTCGTCCGGCGGCTACAAGACGGTGGACACGGGCCAGGTCGTCCAGGCGATCAATGAGAACAAGGTCGAGTCGGCCAAGCTGACCACCGGCGACGAGCAGACCATCAAGGTCCAGCTCAAGGACGGCCAGAAGGTCGAAGACAGCTCGAAGATCCAGGCGAGCTACATCGGCGACCAGGGCGTCACCATCGCCAGCACGCTGCAGGACAAGTTCCAGAACAAGCAGATCCCCGACGGCTACACGGTCTCGCCGTCGAAGCAGAACCCCTTCGTGAGCATTCTGCTGTCCCTGCTTCCCTTCGTCCTCATCGTGGTCGTCTTCCTGTTCCTGATGAACCAGATGCAGGGCGGCGGCTCCCGCGTCATGAACTTCGGGAAGTCCAAGGCGAAGCTCATCACCAAGGACACCCCGAAGACGACGTTCGCCGACGTCGCGGGCTCCGACGAGGCCGTCGAGGAACTCCACGAGATCAAGGAGTTCCTGCAGGAGCCGGCGAAGTTCCAGGCCGTGGGCGCCAAGATCCCCAAGGGCGTGCTGCTCTACGGCCCGCCCGGAACGGGCAAGACCCTGCTCGCGCGCGCCGTCGCGGGCGAGGCGGGCGTCCCGTTCTACTCGATCTCGGGCTCCGACTTCGTCGAGATGTTCGTCGGTGTCGGCGCCTCCCGTGTCCGTGACCTGTTCGAGCAGGCCAAGGCGAACGCCCCGGCGATCGTCTTCGTCGACGAGATCGACGCGGTCGGCCGCCACCGCGGCGCCGGCCTCGGCGGCGGTCACGACGAGCGCGAGCAGACGCTGAACCAGCTGCTCGTCGAGATGGACGGCTTCGACGTCAAGGGCGGCGTGATCCTGATCGCCGCGACCAACCGCCCGGACATCCTCGACCCGGCGCTGCTGCGTCCCGGCCGCTTCGACCGCCAGATCGCGGTGGACCGTCCGGACATGCAGGGCCGCCTCGAGATCCTCAAGGTGCACCAGAAGGGCAAGCCGGTCGCCCCGGACGTCGACCTCGGCGCCGTCGCCCGCCGCACGCCCGGCATGACCGGCGCCGACCTGGCCAACGTGCTGAACGAGGCCGCGCTGCTCACCGCGCGCAGCGACCAGAAGCTGATCGACAACAAGATGCTCGACGAGGCGATCGACCGCGTCGTCGCGGGCCCGCAGAAGCGGACCCGGATCATGTCCGACAAGGAGAAGAAGATCACCGCGTACCACGAGGGCGGACACGCCCTGGTCGCGGCGGCCTCACCGAACTCCGACCCGGTCCACAAGATCACCATCCTGTCGAGAGGCCGCGCCCTCGGCTACACCATGGTCCTGCCGGACGAGGACAAGTACTCCACCACGCGCAACGAGATGCTGGACCAGCTGGCGTACATGCTGGGCGGCCGCGCGGCGGAGGAGCTGGTCTTCCACGACCCGACCACCGGTGCCGCCAACGACATCGAGAAGGCCACGGGACTGGCCCGCGCGATGGTCACCCAGTACGGCATGACCGAGCGGCTCGGCGCCATCAAGTTCGGCGGCGACAACTCGGAGCCGTTCCTCGGCCGTGAGATGGCTCACCAGCGCGACTACTCGGAAGAGGTCGCCGCGCTGGTCGACGAAGAGGTCAAGAAGCTCATCGAGACCGCGCACAACGAGGCGTGGGAGATCCTCGTCGAGAACCGCGACCTCCTCGACAACCTGGTCCTGGCCCTCCTGGAGAAGGAGACGCTGGGCAAGGAGGAGATCGCCGAGATCTTCGCGCCGATCGTGAAGCGCCCGCCCAGGCCCGCCTGGACCGGCTCCTCGCGCCGTACGCCGTCCACCCGTCCGCCGGTCCTCTCCCCCAGGGAGCTGGCCCTGACGAACGGGGCGAACGGCGCCACGCCGGCCATCTCCACCGCGAAGACCACCACGACGGACCCCGCCCCGCAGCCGGAGCGGACCCCGGAGGAGCGCCCCGAGAGCTGACCGAAGGCTCCCGGAGCCCCCACCGGGCCCGGAATGGATGCCGCGTCCCCCTGGTTCTAGCCTGGGGGACGCGGCATTTTGCGTACCCCGCAGTTCGAGACGCGTGCCCGGCACGCGTGCAGGCACAGGAACGAGGCACCCATGACCGACCCCGTGACGCTGGACGGCATAGCCCCCATCGGTGAGTTCGATGAGAAGCGGGCCCGGAACGCCGTGCGCGAGCTGCTGATCGCGGTGGGCGAGGACCCGGACCGTGAGGGCCTGCAGGAGACTCCGGCGCGCGTGGCCCGTGCCTACCGGGAGATCTTCGCGGGGCTGTGGCAGAAGCCGGAGGACGTCCTGACGACGACCTTCGACCTCGGCCACGACGAGATGGTGCTGGTCAAGGACATCGAGGTGTACTCGACCTGTGAGCACCACCTGGTGCCGTTCCGGGGCGTGGCGCACGTCGGGTACATCCCGTCGACCAGCGGGAAGATCACCGGTCTGTCCAAGCTGGCCCGGCTGGTGGACGTCTACGCCCGGCGCCCGCAGGTGCAGGAACGACTCACCACGCAGATCGCGGACTCCCTCATGGAGATCCTGGAGCCGCGCGGGGTCATCGTGGTCGTGGAGTGCGAGCACATGTGCATGTCGATGCGGGGCATCCGCAAGCCCGGCGCCAAGACGATCACCTCGGCGGTGCGGGGCCAGCTGCGGGACGCGGCGACCCGCAACGAGGCGATGAGCCTGATCATGGCGCGCTGACGCCCAACAGACAGATGCGGAAGGGGCACGGTCCGGGCGGACCGTGCCCCTTCCGCATACGGGCGTCTCAGCTCGCCGGGGCCGTGCCCGGGTGGTCGTCGTCCTCGTCGTCCGGGAGCTTGCAGACGTGCTCCAGGAACTTGGCCGCCGCTATCACGCCGATGCCCGCCACCACGGAGAAGCCGGCGTAGATGGCCTGGTCGCGGCGGGCGGGGATGTCCAGGGAGCCGAGCAGCACGACGAACGTGCCGCCGTAGAGGCCGGCGACGAGGGCCGCCACCAGCGCGCTGGCCTGTCCGAAGACCACCGCGCGGGCCGCCTGAAGCGGGTCGACGCCCTTGGCGTCGGGCCGGCGCTCACGCTGGGCCTTGAGGCGGGCGCGCAGGGAGAGCGCGGTGGCCGCGAGGACCGCGGCGATCAGGGCGAGGACGATGGGCGCGGCCACGGGCACGCTCGGGAGGGTCCCCAGCGAGTTCCACAGGCGGGCGCCGGCCCAGGACAGGACTCCGGCGACGACGAAGACGCCGGCCAGCACCCTGATGCGCAGCTCTTTCACGGTGTCCCTTCGCGTTCCCCCGGCCGGTGGCCCCGGCTGTGGCCGTCCTCGACCTTAACGGCTACTCGGGCAGCCGGAGTTCCAGGTCGGCGCGCGGCGTGACACCGTCGCGGGTGACCGTGTCCAGCAGCTCCGCCACCGGGCCGCGTCCGGGGAGTTCGGCGGCGGGCTCGATGTCCAGCCAGGGGGCGAGCACGAAGGCGCGCTCGTGGGCGCGCGGGTGCGGCAGGGTGAGCTGCGGGTCGTCGGAGTGGAGGTCGGCGTAGGCGACGATGTCGACGTCCAGGGTGCGCGGTCCCCAGCGTTCGTCCCGTACCCGGTGGAAGGCGTCCTCGACCGCCTGGGCGCGCTCCAGCAGGGAGGACGGCGGCAGGGTGGTCCTCAGCACGGCGACCGCGTTGAAGTAGGACGGCTGGCTGCCCGGCTCGACGCCCCACGGCTCCGTCTCGTACACGGGGGAGACCGCCTTGACCCGGATGCCCGGGGTGTCCTCCAGGGCGTCCACGGCCGCCTGGAGGGTCTCCAGGCGGTTGCCCAGGTTGGCGCCGAGGGACACGACGGCCCGTTTCGGGTTCTGGAGGGTGGTGTCGGCGGCGTCCACCTGCTCGACCACGGAGGCGGGGACGGGCTGGACGGTCGGGTCGGTGTGGCCCTTGGTGGACGGCCTGGTCATGCGCGGCTCCGGGTGATGGTGACGGTCACGTCGTCGAAGGGCACGGTGATCGGCGCGTCCGGCTTGTGGACGCGTACCTCGACCTCGCGTACGACGTCGTGCTTCAGGCAGACCTGGGCGATGCGCTCGGCGAGGGTCTCGATGAGGTTGACGGGCTCGCCCTCGACGACGGCCACCACCTCTTCCGCCACGATGCCGTAGTGCACGGTCTTCGTCAGGTCGTCGTCGGCGGCGGCCGGGCGGGTGTCCAGGCCGAGGACGAGGTCCACGAGGAAGGTCTGGCCCTCCTCGCGTTCCTTCGGGAACACACCGTGGTGCCCGCGGGCCCTCAGGCCGCTCAGCGCGACACGATCCACGCGAATCACTCCTGCTGTCGTCGGTCCGGCCGGTCGGTGCCCTGTGCGGACGGCACACCGGCGCGCTCTCGAATCTACCCGCGGCGGGCGCCGGCCCCGGTGGTCCGGGGTGGCGGCCGCCGGACCGCCGGGGCCGCCGGCCGTGCCGGCCGTGGTGAGTTGCGCCACGTGCGGGTCAGGGCGGGGTCGGGGTGTCGTCGTCCTCGTCGTCGTCCTCCTCGGCGAGGACGGGGGAGGCGTGGTGGGACCAGAGCTTCCATCCGGACGGGGTGCGCCGGTACACGTTGGTGGCGACGACGAGCTGCCCGACCAGCGGCCCCAGCTCCTCGCCCTCCTCGGGGGCGGGACCGCCGCTGAGGATGTTCTCCGTGCAGGTCACCACGGCCGTGTCCCCGGTGACGGAGACGTGCACGTCGGTGAGGAAGAACTGGATGTAGTCGGTGTTCGCCATGATCAGCGCGTACGAGCGGAGCACCTCGCCGCGTCCGGTGAGCACCGGCCAGCCGGGGTGCACGCAGGAGACGACGCCCGTGTCGGCGGGGTCGTGGTACTCCTCGTCGACGCCGAGGTCGGCGGGGGTGAGCCAGGCCGACGCGACCTCCTCGAAGTCGCCCCTCTCCAGTGCCTCGTAGAAGGCGGTGTTGGCGGCCTCGACCTGCTCGACGTCGGTGTGGGGTGCGGTCACCGGGCTCCTTCCGCACCGTGCTCGGGGGATGTGGGGTCGTCGTCCTGGCGCGCTTCCTGTATCGCGCGGACCACCCGTACGGCGTCGGCGCTGGCCCGGACCTCGTGCACGCGTACCGCCCACGCGCCCGCCTGGGCCGACAGGGCGGAGACGGCGGCGGTGGCCGCGTCGCGTTCGCGGGCGGGCGGGGGCGGGGCGTCGGGGCCCGCCAGCACCCGGCCGAGGAACCGCTTGCGGGACGCGGCGACGAGCAGGGGGTGGCCGAGGCCCAGCAGGCGGTCGAGGCGGGCGAGCAGCGCGAGGTCGTGCCCGGCGTCCTTGGAGAAGCCGAGACCGGGGTCGACGATCACGCGGTCGGCGGCGATGCCGCCCTCCAGGACGGCCTCCACGCGCGCGTGGAGCTCGTCGGCGACCTCGGTGACCACGTCGTCGTACTCGCCCCTGACGTTGCCGCCCTCCAGGAAGCCGCGCCAGTGCATGACGACGAAGGGCGCTCCGGCGGCGGCGACGACGCCGATCATGGCGGGGTCGGCGAGGCCGCCGCTGACGTCGTTGACCAGGGCGGCGCCGGCCGCGAGCGACTGCTCGGCGACGGAGGCGCGCATGGTGTCGACGGAGACGGTGACGCCCTCCGCGGCGAGGCCGCGGACCACCGGGATGACGCGCTTGAGCTCCTCGGCCTCGTCGACGCGGGTGGCGCCGGGGCGGGTGGACTCGCCGCCGACGTCCACCAGGTCGGCGCCCTGTGCGACCAGGTCGAGGCCGTGCTTGACGGCCGTGGTGGTGTCGAACCAGCGTCCTCCGTCGGAGAAGGAGTCGGGGGTGACGTTCACGACTCCCATGACCGCGCACCGGTCCCAGTGGGGGAGGCCCGCGACCTGACGGCGTCCGCTGTGAGTGCTCATACGTTCAGCGTAGGCCCAGGGAGGGTGCGTGGTGCCGCACGGGCCCGGCGCGCGGGAAACGAGGTGGGCGGACATTGGCGGAGCCTTTCGGGCCGCATTGCCGTGAGGGGGCGTGCGGAAGACCGGGGGAGCGGGAAAGGGGCGGAAACGGGGTTCCCGGCCCGGTGGGGAGAAGCGGATCTCCGTCGGGGAGAGGCGCCCTCCGGGGAGGGGCGCGGGAGAGGCGCCGAAAACGGATCCCGGGGGTGGGGCGGACGGGCGCCGGCGGGCGGAATCGGAGGGCGGGGCGGCCGGGGCGCGGGGGCGGGGCGTCGGGCGGGTGCCGGGGAACGGGCTAACCGGAATGCGCGGAGCGCGAGTTGTGCGCCGCACCGGCCGAATAAATGATCTTGACGAAAATTCAATGACCCGCTTTTCACGTGCGGTCCCGTTCGCTGACGGCCTGTGAAACGTCGCGTGTGGCTTTCTTTTTGCGGGGCGGGGCACCATCATTCGCCTACGCGCGGTAAGTTTCTGGCCATGCCACGTGGACGTCACCGTCATTCCCCGCCTCTGCACAGGATGCTGCCCCCGTCGGCGATCGCAGGCGTCTCCGTCGTCTGCGCCCTGGGGCCCTGGGTGTTCACGCAACCGATGGTGCTTCGTCTCCTGGCCGCGGCCGCCGCGGCCACGGCGATCGTGGGCGCCGTCGTGATGCGTCACTGGGACGCCCAGGCGGGCAAACGCGTCGCCGACCTCACGCGCGCGCGGGCGAGCGACGAATGGCGTTTCGAGGAGCGGGTCGCCGAACTCGAGTCGGACCTCGAGGAGTCGCGTGAGCTGCGCATGAAGCTGGAGCAGCGGCTGCGCGCCAAGCGCGCCGAACTGGCGGGGCTGCGCAACGAGCACGCCGCGCTGCTGCGCCGGTACGCGGCGGCCGAGGCGGAGCGCGCGAACGTCCTCGAGGAGCGGCGGGTGCTGGAGATCGAGGCGGCCGTCCCGGCACGCGCCCTGCCCGCGGGCGCGCCCGCGACGCCCGAGCCGCAGCGCGTCGCCGCCGAGCCGGCCGCGGACGCGACGGCGGACGAGGAGCGGACGGAGGACGCCGGGCAGGAGGAGAAGACCGCCGGCGTCTTCTCCCCGGAGGGTTCGAAGCTGTACCTGAAGGCCGACGCGGCGCTGGCGCGGTTCGCGGGGAAGCCGGAGCCGAAGCCCGAGGCACAGGCCGAGGCGGATTCCGACGCGCCCGAGGAGCCCTCCGTGCCGGCCGCGCGCAAGGAGAGCGCCCCCGGAGCCGCGAAGGCCGGGGACGCCCCGAAGGCCGCCGCCTCGAGGACCACCGCCCCCAAGGGCGGCGGCACGCCCGAGGACGACGGGCCCGGGCCGGCGAAGCGGCCCAGGCCCGACCCGGCGCAGGAGGACGAGGCCGGGGGGCAGCCCCGGGCGGCCGGCGACCATGAGCGCGCGGCCGCCCCCACCGCACCCGCGGCCTCCGCCGCCCCGGCCGTGAGGCAGCCTGCCGGGCACTTCACGGTGCCGACCGCGGTGGCGGTCGTCCCGCCGACGCAGCCTGTGCGGCGGCCCGTGCAGGACGACGGGTTCGACTTCTTCGGCACCAAGAAGGACGCCCAGCGCTCCGCCCTGGACGCCGTGCAGAACGAGGACCTCGCCGACGTCGTCGGCCAGGAGGCGCTCGCGCTGCACAAGGCGGAGGCCGAGGCGCAGTACAAGCCGGCCGCCGAGGAGACGCGCGCCGGTCAGGTCATCGACCTGACGGCCCACGACGAGACCGAGCACATCGACCTCCAGGGACTGCGCAGCGCGGTCTCCTGACGCGCGTGGACACGGCAGAGGGGCCCCGCCCAGGCGGGGCCCCTTTCCTGTGCGCGGTCGCCGGTCAGGCCATCCAGCGGTCCGGCAGGGCGTCCCTGCGCCCGGTGCGGGAGCGTTCCGCCTGGGCGCGCAGCAGTTCGGCGGCCTCACCGGCGGGGCGCAGGCGGGCGGTCACGGTGCCGTTGGCGCCGGTGTCCACATGGACGTCGGCGACCCCGTGCGCCCGCTGCCAGGGCCCCTGGGCGAGCCGTACGCTCTGCACCTTCGCGTGCGGCACCAGCGACAGGCTGCGCCGCAGCAGGCCGCGCCGGGCGGCGAACACCGCGTCCGTGACGGCGAGCCCGTAGCCCCGCCACCACACCGGCACGCACCACCGCGCGCCGCGCGGCGGGCGGGAGAACGCCTCGGGCGGGGGCACGGTCACCCCGGGCAGGACGCGTGCGACGACCGACTCGGCCATCGCGCGCGGGGCCACCGGCAGCAGCAGGGAGTTGGACGACCCGGCCACGTCCAGCTCCACGCGCACCCATCCGCGTCTGCGCCACAGCAGCGGCTCGACCAGCCGTACGGTCTGCACCCGGCCGGGCGGCACCGTCTCGTGCGCCCGGTCCAGCAGCCCGTGGTCGATGCGGAGGCCGTCGGGCGACTCGCCCAGCGTCCAGTCGTACTCGGCGACGAAGCGGCCCACGCTGCTCGCGCCCGCCGCGCCGAGCATCGGCACGCCCGCCGCGAGCACCGTCCACAGGCTGTGGGTGGCCGTCCACAGCAGCGGCAGGGCGACGACGGCGACCAGCAGCCAGCCCCAGGTCGCCCCGGTCAGCAGCAGCGAGACGGCCAGCACGCCCGGCGGCACCCGCAGCATCCGCTGGGAGGGCGCCTCGCCCACCTCGTGCGCGGTCTCCGGGGCGAACCCGGCCGCCCGCGCCAGCAGTTCCGCGCGCAGCGCCCGCGCCTCGCCCGCCCCGAGGAACGCCAGCTCGTCCTTCTTGTCGGTGCCTATGACGTCGAGTTTCAGCTTGGCCACGCCCGCGACCCGCGCCAGCAGCGGCTGGGTGACGTCGATCGCCTGGATCCGCTCCAGCCGGATGTGCGCGGTGCGCCGGAACAGCAGCCCGGTGCGCACCCGCAGCTCGCTGTCGGTCACCGCGAAATGGGTGAACCACCAGCTCAGGAAGCCGTAGAGGGCGGCGGCCGGGATGAGCACGCCGAGCCCGACCAATAGCGTGGTCGTGGTCAGCCGGGTGAGCTGGCGCTGCGCGCCGTCGGGGTCGTGCACCGCCCAGCCCATCAGGACGGCCACCGGCGCCCACGCCCGCCGCAGCGGCGTGACGGGGTGCAGCCGCCGCTCGGCCACGGGCGGCCGGCCGGTCACGTCCTCCTGGACGCCGGGCGCGGTCACAGCCCCGCCGACCGGGCCTCGCCCAGCTCGGTGAGCCGGTCGCGCAGCCGCTCCGCCTCGGCCGGGTCGAGCCCGGGGATGGTCGCGTCGGTGGCCGCGGCCGCCGTGTGCAGCTGCACGCTGGCCAGCCCGAAGTGCCGCTCGACGGGCCCGGAGGTGACCTCCACGAGCTGCATCCGCCCGTACGGCACGACCGTCTCCTCGTGCCACAGCACACCGCGGCTGATCAGCAGGTCGTCGGCGCGCTCGGCGTACCGCCAGGAGCGCCAGTTGCGCTCCAGCATCACCCAGCCCCACAGCAGCAGGGCCAGCGGCAGCACCGCGAAGGCGCCCCAGGCGGGCCCGGCCAGCAGGCCCGGGACCAGTGCGGTGGCCAGGGTCAGCAGCCCCAGCCACACCACCAGCAGCAGCCGCCTCATCGTCAGCAGCCCGGGCGGCAGCGCCCGCCAGGCCGGCTCCGCGCCGGCGTCCGGCGTCGGCGTCCCCTGCGCGTCCGCTGTCCCCGTGTCGTGCGGGCTCCCCGTCTCCATGGGGCCAGCGTACGTAGGACAGACTGTGTCCATGACTCCTACGACGGAGACCATGGTCGGAATCGGCGGCGCGGCGGAGAGCACCGACATGGTGCTCAACATCGGCCCGCAGCATCCGTCCACGCACGGTGTGCTGCGGCTGAAGCTGGTGCTGGACGGCGAGCGGATCGTCCACGCGGAGCCCGTGGTCGGCTACATGCACCGGGGCGCGGAGAAGCTGTTCGAGGCCCGTGACTACCGGCAGATCATCATGCTGGCCAACCGGCACGACTGGCTGTCGGCGTTCTCCAACGAGCTGGGCGTGGTCCTCGCCGTGGAGCGGATGCTCGGCATGGAGGTCCCCGAGCGGGCGGTGTGGCTGCGCACGCTGCTCGCCGAGCTGAACCGGGTGCTCAACCACCTGATGTTCCTCGGCTCCTATCCCCTGGAGCTCGGCGGCATCACCCCGATCTTCTACGCCTTCACCGAGCGCGAGAAGCTCCAGCACGTCATGGAGGAGGTCTCCGGCGGGCGCATGCACTACATGTTCAACCGCGTCGGCGGCCTCAAGGAGGACCTCCCGGCCGGCTGGTCCACGCGCGCGCGTGCAGCCGTCGCCGAGGTCCGCTCGCGCATGGACCGCTTCGACGACCTGGTGCTCGGCAACGAGATCTTCCGCGGCCGCACCCGGGGCGTCGGCGTGCTGCCGGCGGAGGCGGTGCACGCGTACGGGGTGAGCGGGCCGATCGGGCGCGCCTCCGGCGTCGACTTCGACCTGCGCCGCGACGAGCCGTACCTGGCCTACGGCGAGCTGGGCGACGTCCTGAGGGTGGTCACCCGTGAGGAGGGCGACTGCCTGGCCCGCTTCGAGTGCCTGCTGGAGCAGACGCACAACTCCCTGGACCTCGCCGACGCCTGCCTCGACCGGCTGGCTCAGCTGCCGCCGGGCCCGGTCAACCAGCGGCTCCCCAAGGTCCTCAAGGCGCCCGAGGGCCATACGTACGCGTGGACCGAGAACCCGCTCGGCATCAACGGCTACTACCTGGTCAGCAAGGGCGAGAAGACGCCGTACCGGCTGAAGCTGCGGTCGGCGTCGTACAACAACATCCAGGCGCTCACCGAGCTGCTGCCGGGCACGCTGGTCGCGGACATGGTGGCGATCCTGGGGTCGATGTTCTTCGTCGTCGGCGACATCGACAAGTAGCCGTCAGCTCTCCAGGACGCCCTCGGCGCCCACCGGCTGCACCAGCCACCCGAAGTCGCCGAGGCCGCCCGGCGCGGTCAGCTCGGCGGCCTCCCCGGCGGCGGCGAGGGCGCGGACGTAGCCGGCCGGGTCGCTGCTCGCCAGGGACAGCGGGGGACGCCCGCCCGTGACGCTCAGGGCGCGCAGGGCGTCCCGCTGCGTCAGCAGGCGCGCGCCCGGCAGGGCGGGGGCGGCGGCGCACGCGTCCAGCGCGACGTGCGCCGTCAGGTCACGGGAGCCGTCCGGCACCGGCGCCGTCTCCCGGCCCTCCCGGAACGCCGTCAGCGTCCCGAACGGCGGGCGCGCGCCGGCGGTGTGCGCGTAGTCCACGGCGACGGCGGCGCCGCGCTCCAGCGTCTCCACGGCCGCCGTCCAGGCCCGGTCCCGGGGCAGCCCGATCTCCGCGCGCAGGCCCTCCTCGGGCGGCAGCGGCCACCACCGGTCCAGCCAGCCGGCGTCGGGACCGGCGACCGGCTCCCCGAGCCGCTCGGCGCCGTCCGCCCGCACCAGCACGTACCGGGGGGTGCCGGAGGCGTCCACCTCGGCGACGTCCACCGGTACGTTGTCCAACCACTCGTTGGCGAACAGCAGGCCCGTGACCCCCTCGGGCGGCTCGTCCCGCCACACGATCCGGCCGTCCAGCCCGTCGGGGCGCGCGGCCAGCTCGACCGCGTACGGGCGCACGCGGTCCGCCACGTCCGCGGGGAGCGCGCCGAGCACGCCGGTGACCAGTTCGCCCCGTCCGGCCGCCATGTCCACGAAGTCCAGCGCCCGCGGGCGGCCCAGCGCCTCGTCGACCCGGCACAGCAGCCGCGCCACGGCGCGGGCGTACAGGGGCGAGGCGTGCACGGACGTCCGGAAGTGGGCGGCCGGGCCCGCGCCGGGACGGCGGTAGAAGCCGTCCGGGCCGTACAGGGCCTCCCGGGCCGCCTCCCGCCAGCCGCGGAAGCCGTCGTCCGCCGTCCCGGTCGTTCCCGCCGTCACCGCTTGCCCGCGTCCGCCGTCGCCGTCGTCACCGGCCCAGGCTACGTGCGCGCGCCGGACGGGCCTCCACCTTGCGGAGTACACGCGACGGGCGGGGATCGACCCTTCGGTTGACCCCTGCACGCATCTCACTTCCCTACGCTGGGTTACGTGCAGCGCCTCTATGACTTTCTCCGCAGGCACCCGACGTGGGTCGACGGCTTCTGGGCCGTGATCCTGTTCGGGCTCTCGGTGCTCGGCGGAGCGACCGTGGAGGAGGCCCAAGGCACCGAGCTGCCGGCCCTCACCGTGCCGGTCGTGCTCCTGCTGTCCCTGGTGGTGGCGCTGCGCCGCCGGATGCCGGAGCGGATGCTGGTCCTCGCCCTGGTGGTGGGCGTCGCCCAGCTGGCCCTCGACGTGGCCACGGTGCCCGCCGACTTCGCCCTGCTGGTGATCGTCTACACGGTCGCGGCCGTCGGCGCCCGCTGGGCCTCCCGTCTCGCGCTGACCGCCGGTCTGTGCGCCGCCCCGCTCGCCCAGCTGCGCTGGCCCAGCCCGCAGGCGGGCACGGTCGAGAACGTCGCCCTGTCGGTCATCCTGGCCGTGCCGTTCGCCCTCGCCTGGGTGCTGGGCGACTCGATACGCACCCGCCGCGCCTACTTCGCGCAGCTGGAGGAGCGGGCCGCCCGGCTGGAGAAGGAGCGCGAGGCGCAGGCCAAGGTGGCGGTCGCCGCCGAACGCGCCCGGATAGCGCGCGAGCTGCACGACGTGGTCGCGCACAACGTGTCGGTGATGGTGGTGCAGGCCGACGGCGCCGCCTACGTCCTCGACGCGGCGCCCGACCAGGCCAAGAAGGCCCTGGAGACCATCTCCACCACCGGCCGCCAGGCCCTCGCCGAGATGCGCCGCCTGCTGGGCGTGCTGCGCACCGGTGAGCACCAGGAGGCGGGGGAGTACGTGCCGCAGCCGGGGCTCCAGCAGATCGAGGACCTCGTCGAGCAGTGCCGGGAGTCCGGACTGCCCGTGGACTTCAAGGTCGAGGGCACCTCGCGCGAGCTGCCCCGCGGGGTCGAGCTGACCGCCTACCGGATCGTGCAGGAGGCGCTGACCAACACCCGCAAGCACGGCGGTCCCCACGCGGGCGCCAGCGTGCGCCTGGTCTACTTCGACGACGGGCTGGGCCTGCTGGTGGAGGACGACGGCAAGGGCGCCCCGCACGAGCTGTACGAGGAGGGCGGGTTCGACGGCCAGGGGCACGGCCTGATCGGCATGCGCGAGCGGGTCGGGATGGTGGGCGGAACGCTGGACGCCGGGCCGCGGCCGGGCGGAGGATTCCGCATCAGCGCGCTGCTGCCGCTCAAACCGGCGCACTGACCCGCACGTACGCCCCTGTTGACACCTGTCACGCCCCCGCGGCGACCCGACGACCGAGACGACCGAACGGAAGAGGCCCCATGACGATCCGCGTGATGCTCGTCGACGACCAGGTGCTGCTGCGCACCGGTTTCCGGATGGTGCTCGCCGCCCAGCCGGACATGGAGGTCGTCGCGGAGGCGGGCAACGGCGTGGAAGCCCTGGAGGTGCTGCGGACCACCTCCGTCGACGTGGTGCTCATGGACGTCCGCATGCCGAAGCTGGACGGCGTGGAGGCCACCCGCCGGATCTGCGCGGACACCGATCCGCCGAAGGTGCTCATCCTGACCACCTTCGACCTCGACGAGTACGCCTTCTCCGGGCTGAAGGCGGGCGCGTCCGGCTTCATGCTCAAGGACGTGCCGCCCGGCGACCTGCTCAGCGCGATCCGCGCCGTGCACAGCGGTGACGCCGTGGTGGCCCCCTCCACCACCCGCCGGCTCCTCGACCGGTTCGCCCCGATGCTGCCCAGCAGCGGCAAACAGCAGGAGCACAAGGAGCTGGAGCGGCTCACCGAACGCGAGCGCGAGGTCATGGTGCTGGTCGCGCAGGGCCTGTCCAACGGGGAGATCGCGTCCCGGCTGGTGCTGTCCGAGGCGACCGTGAAGACGCACGTGGGCCGCATCCTCACCAAGCTGGGGCTGCGCGACCGGGTGCAGGTGGTCGTCCTCGCCTACGAGACGGGTCTGGTGCGGGCCGGCGGACACGGCTGAGGGGCGCCCCCGGCCCCGGTAGGGTGCCGCGCATGCTCCTGTGGATCAACGGCCCCTTCGGGGGCGGCAAGACACAGACCGCACACGAGATACGGCGCCGCCTGCCGGGCAGCGTCGTCTGCGACCCCGAGCAGCCCGGCTTCGGCCTCCACCGCATGCTGCCGCGTGAACTGCGCGGCGACTTCCAGGACCTGAAGGCCTGGCGGCAGGGGGTCGTGGAGGTCCTCGACCTCACCCTGACCCGGCGCGAGGGCGTGGTGATCGCACCGATGACCGTCACCGACCCCGGCCACTTCGCCGAGACCGTGGGACGGCTGCGCGAACTGGGCCACGACGTACGGCACTTCACGCTGCTCGCCGAGCGGGAGACGGTGCTGCGGCGGCTGCGGGAGCGAGGGCTCGGGCATCTGGCCGGCGGCGGCCTGCGGCGGGAGAGCTGGGCGGTCGAGCGGCTCGACCACTGTCTGGAGCGGCTCGCCGGGCCCGAGTTCGCCGAGCATCTGTGGACCGACCACAGCACCGTGCCGAAGACGGCCGACCGGATCGCCGTCCTCGCCGGCCTCACCCTGCGCCCCAACCGCGAGGGCCGGCTGCGCACCCGGCTCCGCCAGGCGGCCGTGGGCGTCCGGCACATCCGCCTGGGCTGACCCGTCCGCCCGGAGCGGCCATCCGTCCGGACCGGGCAGGGCCTACCGGAGGATGCCCTCCAGGAAGTCGCTGCCGAGGCGGGCCACGACCGTCACGTCGAGCTGGTGCAGGACGTACCGGCCGCGGCGGCGGGTGGTGATCAGGCCGGCCTTCTTCAGCACCCCCAGGTGCCGGGATATCTCCGGCGCGGTCATGCCGTGCGCCTGCGCCAGCTCGCTGGTGGTGTACGCGCTGCGGGCGAGGTTGCGGCACATGCGCATCCGCACCGGGTGGGACAGCGCGGTCATCCGCAGGGCGAGCTGCCCGACCGTCGGCGGGGCGGCCAGCTCGGGGGAGCCGGCCGGGTAGTGCAGCACGGGCTGCCAGCCGTGCCGGTGCAGCACCATCAGATGGGGCCAGCCGAGGCTGGTGGGGACCAGCAGCAGCCCGCCGTCACCGGTCGCGGTGCGGCCCTCGCCCAGCTTGTCGACGGTGATCCGGCCCGCCGCCTCGTCCAGCGTCACGGCGGAGGACACCGACGCCAGCGCCTCGCTCAGCCCCTTGTGCCGCAGCAGGTCCGTCTTGAGGCGGGCGTCCGCGGCGAGCTGGTGCCGCAGCCGGGACCACGCCTCCGCGAAGAACGCCTCGTCGCAGTCCTGGAGGAACTGCCGCAGCCACGCCCTGGTGCGCGGCGGGTCGGCCAGCAGCCGCTCGGTGAACAGCAGCTGCCGCGGCCCCCGCGCCGCGGCCAGCTCCAGCGAGCGGCGGCGCAGCCCCTCGTCGGAGAGCGGGCCGCGCCCCGGCACGTCGTAGGGGAGCGCGCAGGTGAACTCCAGGGCGCCGTCCACGAACTGCTCGTCCGAGAGCTTGTCCAGCAGGTCCAGCTCCTCGGCGAGCGTGCCGCCGGGCAGCGCCGTGCGGCCCGGCACCCCGGCGCAGGCCAGGAACAGGTCGGAGAACGTCGTCCGCCACAGGAAGTCCGCCTCGCACATGCGGTCCGCGAGATGCGGGTCCAGCCGTGCGGTCACCGCCGTCACCCAGGCCTGGAGACCGGGGTGGTGGGCCGGCTCGGACAGCGCGTGCAGCGCCATGCCCAGCTCGGCCAGCGGCGAGATCACCACGGCGATCCGCTCCGGCCGCAGCCCGGTGATGTCGATGTGCACGCCCATGCCCCTATGGTGCACCCGGCCACCGACACCGGGTCCCCGATCGACGGCCGTCAACCGGGGCCCCGGTGAGCGCTACGCGCCGGTCAGCCGGCGGGCGAAGTCCGCGGCCGCCCCGCGGACGTCGTCGGCCGTCCACTCCAGGGCGGCGGCGCGGACGTAGACCTCGGTGAAGGCCAGACCGGGCCCCTTCGGGTCCCAGTGGTTCGCGAACAGCATCGTGCCGGTCTCCTCACCGGCCCGGATCGCCGTCTCCGCCGCGAACTCCGCCTCGTACGGCAGCCACACCTGGAAGTCGTGGGTGTGCGGCACCTCGGGGTGCACCCGGAACCAGGGCAGCCCCCCTGCCGCCAGGCCCTCGCGCAGGGCGGCGGCCACCACGCGCGCGTGGCGGACGTACTCCGGCAGCCGGGGCAGCTCCCGGTCGAGCCCGATCAGCGCGGACAGGGCGGTCGGGAACTGCTGGAACACCGCGCCCCCGTACCGGTGCCGCCAGGTCTTCGCCTCCTCGACCAGCGAGGCGGGTCCGGCGAGGGCCGCGCCGCCGAAGGCGTCGAGGGACTTGTAGAACGACACGTAGACGCTGTCCGCGAGGCCCACGATCTCCTCCAGCGGCTTTTCGAAGTGCTCGGTGCACTCCCACAGCCGCGCCCCGTCGAAGTGGACGACCGCGTCGCGTTCCCGCGCGGCCTCCGCCACCTCGGTCAGCTCGTCCCAGGTGGGCAGCACGAACCCGGCGTCACGGAGGGGCAGTTCCAGCATCAGCGCCCCGAAGGGCTCCTCGAAGTCGCGGACCTCCTCGGCGGTGGGCAGCCGCGGCTCGTTCGCGAACCGCACCGGGCGCAGGCCGCTGACCTGGCTGAACGCGTTCCGCTCGTGCACCTCGGGGTGGCTGAGCGGGTGCAGCGCCACCACCGGGTTCCCGGTGCGGCCGGCCCAGCAGCGCAGGGCCACCTGCTGCGCCATCGTGCCGGTCGGGAAGAACGCCGCCGCCTCCGTGCCGAGCAGCCCGGCCACCCGCCGCTCCAGGGCCTCCACGACCCCGTTGCCGTAGAGGTCCGCGGTCTCGTCGAGGTCGTAGGCGTCGCCCGCCGCCTCCAGCAGGGTCAGCCGCTCCCGGAGCGGGGCGAGGAAGCCGAGGCGCGCCAGCACCCGCGGGGCGTTGCGCCAGGCCGCGATGCGCCGTTCACGCGGTGTGGGCGCGGCAGCCTCCTCCGTCCGCGGTTCCGTGCCGTCGTGGTCCGCCGTGTCAGTCATGCCCGCGATCATCCCGCGCCCCCTCCCCGCGGTCACCCCGATTACGTACGCGGGCGAGGGTCGACGCGTCCACGGAAACCCACAGCCTGTGGACAACCGGTCGCCGCCGGAACCGATCGCGTTAACATGACGAGAAATCGTCCGGTACCCCGAGCGGACTGGAACGGGAAGGCCGCCGTCGCGTGAACACAACCCCACAGCCCGATCCCCGGGACCGCCCCGCGCGGCTCACCGTCGGCGTCGTCGGCGCCGGACGCGTGGGCCCCGCCCTCGCCGCGTCCCTCCAGCTGGCCGGGCACCGCCCGGTGGCCGTCTCCGCCGTCTCGGACGCATCCCGCAGGCGCGCCGAGGAAATGCTGCCGGACGTGCCGGTGGTGCCGCCCGCGGAGGTGCTGGAGCGGTCCGAGCTGGTGCTGCTGACCGTCCCCGACGACGCCCTGCCCGAGCTGGTCACCGGACTCGCCGAGACCGGCGCGGTGCGCCCCGGCCAGCTCCTCGTGCACACCTCCGGCCGCTACGGCGCGAAGGTCCTCGACCCCGCCCTGCGCGTGGGCGCGCTGCCGCTCGCCCTGCACCCGGCGATGACGTTCACCGGCACCCCCGTGGACGTGCAGCGGCTCGCCGGCTGCTCCTTCGGCGTCACCGCGCCCGAGGAGCTGCGGCTGGCCGCCGAGGCCCTGGTCATCGAAATGGGCGGCGAGCCCGAGTGGATCGCCGAGGAGAACCGCCCGCTCTACCACGCCGCCCTCGCCCTGGGCGCCAACCACCTGGTCACCCTGGTGGCCCAGTCCCTGGAGCTGCTGCGCACCGCGGGCGTCGGCGCCCCCGACCGGATGCTCGGCCCGCTGCTCGGCGCCGCCCTCGACAACGCCCTGCGCTCCGGTGACGCGGCCCTCACCGGGCCGGTCGCCCGCGGCGACGCCGGCACGGTCGCGGCCCACGTCGCCGAGCTGCACCGGCACGCCCCGGGGACCGTCGCCGGGTACCTGGCCATGGCCCGCGCCACCGCCGACCGCGCCCTCGCCCACGGGCTGCTGAAGCCGGAGCTCGCCGAGGCCCTCCTCGGGGTGCTCGCCGGCCCGGCCGACGGCGCCGGCGGCCCCGGCAGCGCCCCGGGGGACACCCCATGAGCGGTACCGTCGGCGCCCCTCACGCCCACCCCACCCGTACGCCCCCGCGCGCGTCCCGGAACGGAGCCGCCCGATGACCGCCACCCTGCTGCGCACCGCCGCCGACCTGCACGCCCGCGCGCGTACCGGCCGCCGCGCCGTCGTGATGACCATGGGCGCGCTGCACGAGGGCCACGCCACGCTGATCCGCACCGCCCGGAAGATCGCCGGGCCCGAGGGCGAGGTCGTCGTCACCGTCTTCGTCAACCCGCTGCAGTTCGGCGCGGGCGAGGACCTGGACCGCTATCCGCGCACCCTGGACGCCGACGTCGAGCTGGCCGGGAGGTCCGGCGCCGACGCCGTGTTCGCCCCGTCCGTCGACGAGGTATACCCGGGCGGCGAGCCCCAGGTCCGGATCAGCGCCGGACCCATGGGCGAGCGGCTGGAGGGCGCCGCCCGCCCCGGCCACTTCGACGGCATGCTCACCGTCGTGGCGAAGCTGCTGCACCTCACCCGCCCCGACGTCGCCCTCTACGGGCACAAGGACGCCCAGCAGCTCGCCCTGATCCGGCGCATGGTGCGCGACCTGAACTTCGGGGTGGAGATCGTCGGCGTGCCCACCGTCCGCGAGGAGGACGGGCTCGCCCTGTCCAGCCGCAACCGCTACCTGTCGCCCGCCGAGCGGCGCACCGCGCTCGCCCTGTCGCAGGCGCTGTTCGCGGGCCGCGACCGGCACGCCGCGCAGGAGGCGCTGCGCGCCCGCGCCCGCGAGGTGCCCGCCACCCGCGCGCGTGCCGAGGCGCTCAGCGCGATCGGCGAGTCCCGCGCCGCCGCCGACGCGCACGCCGTCGCCACCACCGCCGGCGGCCCCGCCGCGGTCCGCGCCGCCGCCCGGCTGGTGCTGGACGAGGCCGCCCGCCTCGACCCGCCGCTCCGGCTGGACTACCTGGCGCTGGTGGACCCCTTGGACTTCACCGAGATCGGCGACGGCTTCACCGGCGAGGCCGTGCTCGCGGTCGCCGCGCGCGTGGGCGCCACCCGGCTGATCGACAACATCCCCCTGACCTTCGGACCGTTCGGAGACGCCTCGTGACCACTACAGGCATACGGCTGCACGCCCCCGCCCCGGGGTGGTCCATCGACGCGGACGTCGTGGTCGTCGGCTCCGGCGTCGCCGGGCTCACCGCCGCCCTCCGCTGCGAGGCCGCGGGACTCACCACCGTGGTGGTCACCAAGGCGCGCCTCGACGACGGTTCGACCCGCTGGGCGCAGGGCGGCATCGCCGCGGCCCTCGGCGAGGGCGACACCCCCGAGCAGCACTTCGAGGACACCCTGGTCGCCGGCGCGGGCCTGTGCGACGAGGAGGCGGTGCGCATCCTGGTCACCGAGGGCCCCGACGCCGTACGGCGGCTCATCGCGACCGGCGCGCAGTTCGACGAGTCCGCCGACGGCGTCCTGGAGCTCACCCGCGAGGGCGGCCACCACCGCCGCCGCATCGCCCACGCGGGCGGCGACGCCACCGGCGCGGAGATTTCCCGCGCCCTGGTCGAGGCGGTCCGCGCGCGAGGGCTCCGCACGATCGAGAACGCGCTCGTGCTGGACCTGCTCACCGACGCCGAGGGTCGCACCGCCGGCGTCACCCTGCACGTCATGGGCGAGGGCCAGCACGACGGCGTGGGCGCGGTGCACGCGCCCGCCGTGGTGCTCGCCACCGGCGGCATGGGCCAGGTGTTCTCCGCGACCACCAACCCGGCCGTCTCCACCGGCGACGGCGTCGCCCTCGCGCTGCGCGCGGGCGCCGAGGTGAGCGACCTGGAGTTCGTCCAGTTCCACCCCACGGTGCTGTTCCTCGGCCCGGACGCGGAGGGCCAGCAGCCGCTGGTCTCCGAGGCGGTGCGCGGCGAGGGCGCCCACCTGGTGGACGCCGACGGGGTGCGCTTCATGCTCGGGCAGCACGAGCTGGCCGAGCTGGCGCCCCGGGACATCGTCGCCAAGGGCATCATGCGCCGCATGCGGGAGAACGACGCCGAGCACATGTATCTCGACGCCCGCCACTTCGGCGCCGAGATGTGGGAGCGCCGCTTCCCGACGATCCTGGCCGCCTGCCGCGCCCACGGCATCGACCCGGTGACCCGGCCCGTGCCGGTCGCCCCGGCCGCCCACTACGCCTCCGGCGGCGTCCGCACCGACTCCCACGGCCGCACCACGGTGCCCGGCCTGTACGCGTGCGGGGAGGTCGCCTGCACCGGCGTGCACGGCGCCAACCGGCTCGCGTCCAACTCACTCCTCGAGGGCCTCGTCTACGCCGAGCGCATCGCCGCCGACATCGCCTCCACCGGCCTCCACGCGCGCGTGCCGCAGCCGCTGCCCACGGCGGAGCGCCCCGCGCACCCGTTGCTCCCGCCGGAGGCCCGTTTCACCATCCAGCGGACCATGAGCCGGGGAGCGGGCGTGCTGCGCTCCGAGGCGTCCCTCGCCGAGGCCGCCGACCGCCTGGACCGGCTGCACGCCGACGCGCGCGACGCCCTCGACGAGAACGGCAAGACCGCCGAGCCGGGCGTCGACACCTGGGAGGCCACCAACCTGCTGTGCGTCGCCCGCGTCCTGGTGGCCGCGGCACGGCGGCGCGAGGAGACCCGCGGCTGCCACTGGCGCGAGGACCGTCCCGAGCGCGACGACACGGCGTGGCGCCGCCACATCGTCGTACGGCTGAATCCCGACCGATCGCTGGCGGTGCGCACCACCGACACCACAGACTTCCCCCCGACCCTCACCCAGGCCCAGGAGCAGTGACAGCAGTGACCACCCCCGACCTTCCCCTCGTCTCCTCCGGCGGCTGTGGCGACGGCTGCGCCTGCGGCGCCGGCGAGGAGGACGCCTACCTGGAGTGCGGGCTCGACCCCGCGCTCGCCCAGCTCCTGGCCGACGCGGGGCTCGACCCCGTCGAGGTCGAGGACATCGCCAACGTGGCCCTCCAGGAGGACCTGGCGCACGGCGAGGACGTCACCACGGTCGCGACCATCCCCGAGGACGCCGTCGCCACCGCCGACTTCACCGCCCGGGAGGCGGGCACGGTGGCCGGCCTCCGGGTCGCCGAGGCGGTCATGTCGATCGTCTGCACCGAGGAGTTCGAGGTCGAGCGGCACGTGGAGGACGGCGACCGCGTGGAGGCCGGCCAGGTGCTCCTGTCCGTCACCACCCGCACCCGCGACATCCTCACCGCCGAGCGCAGCGCGCTGAACCTGCTGTGCCGGCTGTCCGGCATCGCGACCGCCACGCGCGCGTGGGCGGACGCGCTGGAGGGCACCAAGGCGAAGGTGCGGGACACCCGCAAGACCACGCCGGGGCTGCGCGGCCTGGAGAAGTTCGCCGTCCGCTGCGGCGGCGGCGTCAACCACCGCATGTCCCTGTCGGACGCGGCGCTGGTCAAGGACAACCACGTGGTGGCCGCGGGCGGCGTCGCGCAGGCGTTCAAGGCCGTCCGCGAGCGCTTCCCCGACGTCCCGATCGAGGTCGAGGTCGACACCCTGCACCAGCTCCGCGAGGTGCTGGACGCGGGCGCCGACCTGATCCTGCTGGACAACTTCACGCCCGGCGAGTGCGAGGAGGCGGTGGCCCTCGTCGACGGCCGCGCGGCGCTGGAGGCGTCGGGCCGCCTCACGCTGGCCAACGCCAGGACGTACGCCGACACGGGCGTCGACTACCTCGCCGTGGGCGCCCTCACCCACTCCTCGCCGATCCTCGACATCGGCCTCGACCTGCGCGCCGCGGAGTAGGACCGGCCATGCTGCTGACCATCGACGTGGGCAACACGCACACCGTTCTCGGCCTGTTCGACGGCGAGGAGATCGTCGAGCACTGGCGCATCTCCACGGACGCACGGCGCACGGCGGACGAGCTGGCCGTGCTCCTCCAGGGCCTGATGGGCATGCACCCGCTGCTGGGCGAGGAGCTGGGCGACGGCATCGACGGCATCGCCATCTGCGCGACGGTCCCGTCCGTGCTGCACGAGCTGCGCGAGGTCACCCGCCGCTACTACGGCGACGTGCCCGCGGTCCTCGTGGAGCCGGGCGTCAAGACGGGCGTGCCGATCCAGTTCGACAACCCCAAGGAGGTCGGCGCCGACCGCATCATCAACGCGGTCGCGGCCAACGAGCTGTACGGCGGCCCGGCGATCGTCGTCGACTTCGGGACGGCGACCACGTTCGACGCGGTCTCCGCACGCGGCGAGTACGTCGGCGGGGTCATCGCGCCCGGCATCGAGATCTCGGTCGAGGCGCTCGGCGTCAAGGCCGCCCAGCTCCGCAAGATCGAGGTGGCCCGGCCCCGCACGGTCATCGGCAAGAACACGGTCGCGGCGATGCAGTCCGGCATCGTCTACGGCTTCGCCGGCCAGGTCGACGGCGTGGTCAACCGCATGGCCAGGGAGCTGGCGGACGACCCGGACGACGTCACGGTCATCGCCACGGGCGGCCTGGCCCCCATGGTCCTGGGCGAAGCGACGGTCATCGACGAACACGAACCCTGGCTGACCCTGATCGGCCTCCGGCTGGTCTACGAGCGGAACGTGTCCCGCATGTAACACCCGCTCTCCCGGCGAGCGCGCCCGCCCACGCCCCGGCCACCCGGGTGGTGGGCGCGCCACACTGGCGATCTTTGGGTGGATTTGTCTGATTAGCGCGTATCGTCGCAGCATGCCCACGCCCTACGGATCCCGCGGCGGCCTGGCGTTCGGTGCGGAGGAGCTGCGTGTGCTCCGCCGTGCCCTCGCCCTCGCCCTGCACCCCAGCCCGGCCACGGCCGACGACGTCCAGGACTGCCTGCGCCTCGCCGCGTCCCTCGACGAGGCGACGCGCGAGAGCGCCCGGCTGCGCGCCTTCCTGGTGGCCGACCTCGGCCGCTACCGCGCCGCACTCCCCGGCACCGCCGCCGGCTATCTCGCGCTCCTGGAGGAGGCGCTGGGCGCCGGATACCGGCCCCAGCCGGACGACCTGGCCGCCCTGCGCGCCCTGCGAGGCAACCCCACCGCAGCCGCCCTGCTGCGGCACTGCGAGCGCGTCCGTCTGACCGCCCTGCCCGGGGGCCTGGCCGCCGCGGGGCAGGAGCAGGAGCGGGAGGAGCCGCGGAAGAAGCCCGAGGAGCGGCCCTCGACGCCGCACCCGGCGCCGAACCCGAGCCCCGCACCCGCCCCCGGCACCCCCCGCCCGACCCGGCGGCCCGTGCCCACGCCCGGCGAGGTCTTCCCCCGGCGCAAACCCGCCACGCCCCCGCCGGGCCAGCACCTGGCCGCCGGCTGACCCGTCCCCCTGGCTACCCTGGACGCATGGACTACGTCTCCGCGCTCCTGCCCCCGGTCGTCATGGCCGTCCTCTTCGCCGGCGTGATCCGCGTCATCGTGAAGACGCAGGGCGGCGCCAACAAGACCAAGGAGGACGCCGCCGTCGACGCGGCCCTCGCGCGGGCGGAAGGCTCGCCCGCCGGCAAGACCGACGCCTGACCGGGACCGCACCGGCCCCACAGGGGCGTACGACTCACCGTCGTACGCCCCTTTTGTCATGGTCCGCGAGGTATCAGGCCCGTCCGGCACGCCGTCGCCGGGATCTCCCACTATTGTTCTGAGTTGTGCCTCGCCCATTGGGAGAACTCGAAGACGCGGTCATGACGCGGGTCTGGAAGTGGAACCGCCCGGTGACCGTTCGAGAAGTCCTGGAAGATCTCCAGAAGGAACGGTCCATCGCGTACACCACGGTGATGACCGTTTTGGACAATCTCCATCAGAAGGGCTGGGTGCGACGCGAGTCCGAAGGACGCGCCTATCGATATGAGGCCGTCTCCACTCGCGCCGCCTACGCCGCGGCCCTCATGAACGAGGCGTGGTCGCAGAGCGACAACGCCGCCGCGGCTCTCGTCGCGTTCTTCGGCATGATGAGCGAGGAACAGCGGCACGCTCTCCAGGACGCCATGCGGATCGTCCAGCTCCCGGAAACCCCTGACGGCGACGACGGCAACGCCGGTACTCCCGGCGACGAGAACCCCGCCTCTCCCGACGGGCCCGGCGGGCGATAGCGTCCGTCCATGTCAGCAGACAGCCCCGAAGTCTCCGCGAATGCCCTCACCGTGCGGCGGGCCCGCACCAGCGATGTGCCGGCCGTACGCCGCCTCCTCGACGTCTACGTCCGCGAGGGCATCCTGCTCGACAAAGCCACGGTGACGCTTTACGAGGACATCCAGGAGTTCTGGGTGGCGGAACGGGACGACAACGCGGAGGTCGTCGGCTGCGGCGCCCTGCACGTGATGTGGGAAGACCTCGCGGAAGTGCGCACTCTCGCCGTGAAGCCGGGCCTCAAGGGCGCCGGCGTGGGCCACCGCCTGCTGGAGAAGTTGCTGCAGACGGCCCGCTGGCTCGGTGTTCGGCGCGTTTTCTGCCTGACCTTCGAAGTGGACTTCTTCGGCAAGCACGGCTTCGTGGAGATCGGTGAGACGCCCGTCGACCGCGATGTGTACGCCGAGTTGCTGCGCTCCTATGACGAGGGTGTCGCGGAGTTCCTGGGTCTCGAACGCGTGAAACCGAACACCTTGGGCAACAGCCGGATGCTTCTGCATCTGTGATCTGTGCCAGGGCAACTATGCGGGTGCCCTATGTCCGAAACGCGCATGTTTCCGGGGTGTGCGCGGGCCCCTGTCCTCTGCCGGGGGTTTGTGTTTTTACGGCAAAAGCGGTTTGCTTTCCGAGGTACTGCAGTACTGCATATAACAAGGGGCGGCGATACGGCGGACGCCGGCTCACCCCGGCCCTCAAGTTATCGATGAAAGGAAATCCGGTGGCACAGAAGGTTCAGGTCCTTCTTGTCGACGACCTCGACGGCGGCGAGGCGGACGAGACCGTGACGTTCGCGTTGGACGGCAAGACCTACGAGATCGATCTCACCACCGCCAACGCGGAGAAGCTCCGCGGCCTTCTCGACCCTTACGTGAAGGGCGGTCGTCGCACCGGGGGCCGCGCTTCGGGCGGGCGCGGAAAGACGCGTTCCTCCGCGGGCGGCAGCCAGGACACCGCGGCCATCCGCGCCTGGGCCAAGGAGAACGGCTACGAGGTGAACGACCGCGGCCGCGTCCCCGCGTCCATCCGCGAGGCCTACGAGAAGGCCAACGGCTGACCCACGCCGTGCACGGCGGCGCCCGCACCGGAGCGCCGCAGGCGTACGCGGTGGACCTGCGTCGCCACGGTGTTCACCAGCCGCACGAGGTTCGGGGGGCCGTCACCGACCCCTCGCGGGCTCCTCGTGCCCATCGCCGACAACGTCGGCAGCGAGGCCTCCGCCTCGCGACCCGGCTCGGGGGGCCGCAGCCAAACGGCGGCCCCCTGCGGACTGTCCGGGCGCCCGTCGCCGGGACGCCCCGCGGCCGGGTGCCCGCGCGGTGCGTCCGGCCCGGCACCGGCGGTCCACGGGGCGGGGGCGTCCATCAGGCGGCCCTCGCCGAGCGCCCGCAGGTCGAGGCCCAGCCCGCCCCACTCCAGCCACTCCAGCAGGCCCGGCAGCTCGTCGGCGCCGCCGGCGGCGATCAGCAGCCGCATCCGGTCCTCCTGGAGGGCCACCGGGAAGCCCCTCGCGGCCCCGCCCAGCCGCTCCAGCGCCGCGCCACCCGCCTCCGCGGGCACGTCCAGGACGTCGAAGCGCACGCCCACCACCAGGCGCGGGGGAACACCGGGCACCGTGGGCCATCCCAGGACGTTCTCGTACCAGAGGCGCGTCCGGACGCCGTGACGCCCCTCGTCTCCCTCGCGGGCGGGCGGGTCCGGCCGGCGGGGCGACGGGAGGGCGGCGGAGCGGATACCGGCCATGCCCGGGGCAACGGTCGACGGGCCCTCGGGTTACGCTGGGTGTCTGAACGTATGCGCACGGTGTCGAACAAGGGGGCGCTCGGGGGTGAAGCGGGGCGCAAGGTTGTTCGCCCGTAGCGGAGGGAACCCGTGCACTCGGCATGGACGGTCCGTCGCAGCGGGTAAGACATCCCTAGTGGGAGGGGGCGACACGCAGGACGGGACGGCTCCCGTTCGCCACGGGCGTACTGGCGATGGGGGTAACTGCCTGGCCTGCGGGAACATCGTCTCGCACCATCGGGTTGGAGCAGATGTCGGCGTGAGCGGGGTCAGGAGGCCATCGACGGTGTCGGCAGTTGGAATGAGCGGTCCCCGCTTGCGGGACTAAGCTGCGGAAGGACAGGGAGGGGAAGTTCCCCCCACTGCCTGACCGCTCTGAGGAGCGATTAACGATGTTCGAGAGGTTCACCGACCGCGCGCGGCGGGTTGTCGTCCTGGCTCAGGAAGAAGCCCGGATGCTCAACCACAACTACATCGGCACCGAGCACATCCTCCTGGGCCTGATCCACGAGGGTGAGGGTGTCGCCGCCAAGGCCCTTGAGAGCCTCGGGATTTCGCTCGAGGCGGTCCGCCAGCAGGTGGAGGAGATCATCGGGCAGGGCCAGCAGGCCCCGTCGGGTCACATCCCCTTCACCCCCCGTGCCAAGAAGGTCCTGGAGCTGTCGCTCCGCGAGGCCCTTCAGCTGGGCCACAACTACATCGGCACGGAGCACATCCTGCTCGGCCTGATCCGTGAGGGCGAGGGCGTCGCCGCCCAGGTCCTGGTCAAGCTGGGCGCTGATCTGAACCGCGTGCGGCAGCAGGTGATCCAGCTGCTCTCCGGTTACCAGGGCAAGGAGACCGCCGCCGCCGGCGGGCCTGCCGAGGGCACCCCCTCGACGTCCCTGGTCCTCGACCAGTTCGGCCGGAACCTCACCCAGGCCGCTCGTGAGTCCAAGCTCGACCCGGTCATCGGGCGCGAGAAGGAGATCGAGCGGGTCATGCAGGTGCTGTCCCGCCGTACCAAGAACAACCCGGTGCTGATCGGTGAGCCCGGCGTCGGCAAGACCGCCGTCGTCGAGGGCCTCGCCCAGGCGATCGTCAAGGGCGAGGTGCCCGAGACCCTCAAGGACAAGCACCTCTACACCCTGGACCTCGGCGCCCTGGTGGCCGGCTCCCGCTACCGCGGTGACTTCGAGGAGCGCCTGAAGAAGGTGCTCAAGGAGATCCGCACCCGCGGCGACATCATCCTGTTCATCGACGAGCTGCACACGCTGGTCGGTGCGGGCGCCGCCGAGGGCGCGATCGACGCGGCGAGCATCCTCAAGCCGATGCTGGCCCGCGGCGAGCTCCAGACCATCGGTGCGACCACGCTGGACGAGTACCGCAAGCACCTGGAGAAGGACGCGGCCCTCGAGCGCCGCTTCCAGCCCATCCAGGTCGCCGAGCCGTCCCTGCCGCACACGATCGAGATCCTCAAGGGTCTGCGCGACCGCTACGAGGCGCACCACCGCGTCTCCATCACGGACGAGGCCCTGGTCCAGGCCGCCACCCTGGCCGACCGCTACATCTCGGACCGCTTCCTGCCGGACAAGGCCATCGACCTGATCGACGAGGCCGGTTCCCGGATGCGCATCCGCCGGATGACCGCGCCGCCGGACCTGCGCGAGTTCGACGAGAAGATCGCCGGCGTCCGCCGCGACAAGGAGTCCGCGATCGACTCGCAGGACTTCGAGAAGGCCGCCTCGCTGCGCGACAAGGAGAAGCAGCTCCTGGCCGCCAAGGCGAAGCGGGAGAAGGAGTGGAAGGCCGGCGACATGGACGTCGTCGCCGAGGTCGACGGCGAGCTGATCGCCGAGGTCCTCGCGACCGCCACCGGCATCCCGGTCTTCAAGCTGACCGAGGAGGAGTCCAGCCGCCTGCTCCGCATGGAGGAGGAGCTGCACAAGCGGGTCATCGGCCAGGACGACGCCGTCAAGGCGCTGTCCAAGGCGATCCGCCGTACCCGCGCCGGTCTGAAGGACCCGAAGCGTCCGGGTGGCTCGTTCATCTTCGCCGGCCCGTCCGGTGTCGGTAAGACGGAGCTGTCCAAGGCGCTCGCGGAGTTCCTCTTCGGCGACGAGGACGCGCTGATCTCCCTCGACATGTCGGAGTTCAGCGAGAAGCACACGGTGTCGCGTCTCTTCGGTTCGCCCCCCGGTTACGTGGGCTACGAGGAGGGCGGCCAGCTGACGGAGAAGGTGCGCCGCAAGCCGTTCTCGGTCGTCCTCTTCGACGAGGTCGAGAAGGCCCACCCGGACATCTTCAACTCGCTGCTGCAGATCCTGGAGGACGGTCGCCTGACCGACTCCCAGGGCCGGGTCGTGGACTTCAAGAACACGGTCATCATCATGACGACCAACCTCGGCACCCGGGACATCTCCAAGGGCTTCAACCTGGGCTTCGCCGCCGCGGGTGACACGAAGACCAACTACGAGCGCATGAAGAACAAGGTCTCGGACGAGCTCAAGCAGCACTTCCGGCCCGAGTTCCTCAACCGCGTCGACGACGTGGTCGTCTTCCCGCAGCTGACCCAGGGCGACATCCTGCGGATCGTCGACCTGATGATCGACAAGGTGGACGAGCGTCTGAAGGACCGGGACATGGGCATCGAGCTCTCCCAGTCCGCCAAGGAGCTGCTGTCCAAGAAGGGCTACGACCCCGTTCTGGGCGCCCGGCCGCTGCGCCGGACCATCCAGCGGGAGATCGAGGACTCGCTGTCGGAGAAGATCCTCTTCGGCGAGCTGCGTCCCGGTCACATCGTGGTCGTGGACACCGAGGGCGAGGGCGAGAACCAGACCTTCACCTTCCGTGGCGAGGAGAAGTCGGCCCTGCCCGACGTCCCGCCGATCGAGCAGGCGGCCGGCGGCGCCGGTCCGAACCTGAGCAAGGACGCGTAAGCGCCCTGCCTCACGGCCTGTGAAAGGGGCCGGCACCCGCGAGGGTGCCGGCCCTTTTCGTGTGCCCGGGGTCTGCTCCCCCCGGGGGCGGTCAGGACAGCTGGCCGCCGTAGTCCGGGAGCTTGAAGGTGCGCTCGGCGTGGCCGCCGGAGAGGTCGGTGGCGCTGTTGCCGATGTTGGCGATGATCGTGTAGCCCTTGCGCTCGATGTCGACGCGCTGGGCGGTCTTGTACTCGGCGACGTTCTTGAAGAGGTCCAGGAAGCCGCGGACGTACAGGCCGGAGGACTCGTAGCCGGCGTGGTCGAGGTTCCACTCAGTGGGCGCGTGGATGATGCCGGGGCGGGCGGTGACGAAGAACAGGTCCACGCCGCGTTCCTCGGCGTACCGGGCGACCTCCAGGACCGGCTTGTTGGCGGGCTGCGGGAAGCTGAAGCCGAAGTCGGTCTCCAGGGCGGTGTTGTCGATGTCGAGGACGATCGCCGGCTTCTCGCCCGGCCGGGCGTCGGCGATGCGCTGCTTCACATAGGGCAGGGCCTGGTCCATGACGGCCCGGCAGTCGCGCTGCCAGGTGTCGTAATCGACGTCCGCCGCGAGGGCGGCCGGGGCGGTGGCCGGGAGGGCGGCGGTGGCCGTCGTGGGCGCCGCGGCGGCGGGCGTGGCCTCGGCCGGTGCGGCGAGGGCCACCAGGGCGGTCGCGGAGACGGCGGTCACCGATACGCGGCGCAGCCAGGGGCGTCGGCTTCTCATGTCGTGGGGGTCCTCTCACGTCCGTGACGCTGCCAACATGTCGTGTGCATGCTCGTGTGCGAGGGTGACGCGAGGTGAACCGTAGGGTTACCGGGCGGTAGGCGGCCAGAGGCCTGCGCCACATTTCTGCGCCCGCTTTTTCACTCCGCCGGTGATGTGCCGCACAGGAGCTGCGTCACGTACGGCCCGGAATAGTAGAGAGACGTCGAAACCGCATCGGACATTCCGGGCGATAGTGCAAGCGAACGGCTTGAAATGGGGCTTTCGGCCCTTGTGAGCCGGATCTCAGACGGTGCTCATCTCAGTCATTACCTACGAATTCCGGTCGTAGGTCACACCTTTGCGGCCTTTCGGGCGAAAGGGTTACCACTGAATGGCCACCGCGCCGCGGGTCCCGCGAGCCGGTGGTTCTCCTCTGTCCCCTCCCCCCGTGAGGTTTTGATGTTCGAGCGCGTCACGTCCCGTTTCCCCCGCACGTCCGCCTCCCGTACCCGTGCGGCCGTCCTGGCCGCCGGCCTGGGCACCTCGGTCGTCCTGGGGGCCGGGGTCGCGGTCGCCGTCGACAACACGGCCGCCTCCGGTGCGGCCGGCGCCGTGCAGGCGCAGGCGACCGCCCAGTCCAAGGTCGCCGAGGCGCAGGCGAAGGCCGTCGAGGCGCAGGCCGCCAAGGCGCAGAAGGCCGCCGAGGCGAAGAAGGCGGCCGCCGCCAAGGCCGCGCAGGCGAAGAAGGCCGCCAAGGCCGCCGCCAAGAAGAAGGCCGCCTCCTGGATCGACCCGGTGGAGTCCTACAAGCTGTCGGCGAGCTTCGCGCAGAACGGCGGCATGTGGGCACACAAGCACTCCGGCCAGGACTACGCCGTCCCGACCGGCACCCCGGTCGTCGCCGCCCACGGCGGCACGGTCGTGAAGGCCGGCGGCAACGGCGCCGGCGACGGCCCGGCGTACGGCAACGCCGTCGTGATCAAGCACGGGAACAAGACGTACTCCCAGTACGCCCACTTGTCGTCCGTCAACGTGAAGGTCGGCCAGGTCGTCAAGACCGGCCAGAAGATCGCCCTGTCCGGCAACACCGGCAACTCCAGCGGTCCGCACCTGCACTTCGAGATCCGCAGCACCCCGAACTACGGCTCCGCCGTGGACCCGGTGAAGTTCCTGCGCGGCAAGGGTGTGACGGTCTGACCCGCGGGGAGCGGGCCGGAGCGCCTAGTCCCCGGCGGAGCGCCGGTGGGCCTGGGTGATCAGATCGATGGCGACCTCGAGAACGGCCTCGCGCCGCTTCCCGGGGTCGCTCTCGACTTCCTGGAGGACGTGCATCCCGGCGTGCAGGGTGAACAGGGCGCTGACGCAGCGCACCTGGTCGACCAGGTCGGCGTCGGGGTCGATGAGGATGTCCCGCAGCCCGAGCATCTTCGTCTTGAACATGTCGCCGATGCGCAGCTCGCGGATCGTCGCCTGGTTCTCCTGCATGAAGCGGAAGAGCGGGGCGGCCTCCATCAGCGCCGCGCTGTAGCGGCGGATGATCTCCTGCTTGGTCTCCAGCGAGTGCGGCTGCCGGCGCCCCCACTCGATCAGTTCCTCGATCGGCCGGGAGAGGTCCTCGAAGATGGAGACGAGGATCTCTTCCTTGGTCTTGAAGTGGTAGTAGAGCGCCGCCTTGGTGACGTCCAGCCGCTCGGCGATCTCGCGCAGCGAGGTCTTCTCGTAGCCCTGCTCGGCGAAGAGTCCGAGCGCCACGTCCTGGATGCGCTGGCGGGTGTCCCCGCGGCGCCGCTGCTTGGTGCCGTCCATGGTGCCGCCCATCTTTCCCCTCGGACCCTCTTGACGAAAACTTACTTGACGCCCGGCTAGTTGCGCGACTAGCTTCCCGTCGTAGTCAACTAGCCGGGCGGCAAGTAAGTAAAGCGGGCCACCCAGGGTGGCCGGGGGAGTGGGATCCATGACGGACACAGTGGCGGCGGGGGCCGCACCGACGGACGGCGCGAAACAGCCGCGAAGCGTGCGGGTGGTGCTGCTCGCCCTCATGATCGCGATGATGCTCGCGATGCTCGACAACATGATCATCGGCACCGCGATGCCGACGATCGTGGGCGAGCTGGGCGGCCTGGAGCACCTCTCCTGGGTGGTCACGGCGTACACGCTGGCCACCGCGGCCTCCACCCCGGTGTGGGGCAAGGTCGGCGACATGTACGGGCGCAAGGGCTCGTTCATCGCCTCCATCGTGATCTTCCTGATCGGCTCCGCGCTCAGCGGCATGGCGCAGGACATGGGGCAGCTCATCGCCTTCCGCGCGGTGCAGGGTCTCGGCGCGGGCGGTCTGATGGTCGGCGTCATGGCGATCATCGGCGACCTCATCCCGCCCCGGGAGCGCGGGAAGTACCAGGGCATGATGGCCGCCGTGATGGCCCTGGCGATGATCGGCGGGCCGCTGGTCGGCGGCACCATCACCGACAACTGGGGCTGGCGCTGGGCCTTCTACATCAACCTGCCGCTCGGCGTGGTCGCCCTGGCCGCGGTCGGCGCGGTGCTGCACCTGCCGAGGAAGCGGTCGCAGGCGGGCATCGACTATCTCGGGGTGGCGCTGCTGACCGTCGGCATCACCGCGATCGTCCTGGTCACCACCTGGGGCGGCACCGAGTACGCCTGGACCTCCACGCGGATCATGGAGCTGATCGCCCTCGGTGTCGCGTCCCTGGTCGGCTTCGTGTTCTGGCAGACCCGGGCCGCCGAGCCGGTGGTGCCGCTGCACATCTTCCGCAGCCTCAACTTCACGCTGATGTCCGTCATCGGCTTCATCGTGGGCTTCGTGATGTTCGGCGCGACGCTCTTCCTGCCGCTGTACCAGCAGTCCGTGCAGGGCGCCTCGGCCACCAACTCCGGCCTGCTGCTCCTGCCGATGCTCGGCGCGATGCTGGTCACCTCGATGGTCGCGGGCCGGGTGACCACGAACACCGGCCGCTACAAGGTCTTCCCGGTGGTCGGCAGCGCCCTGCTGGTCCTCGGGCTGTATCTGCTGTCCACGATGGACACCGGGACCTCCCGCCTCACCTCAGGCGTCTTCATGGCCGTGGTCGGCCTCGGCATGGGCTGCCTGATGCAGATCACCATGCTCGTCGCGCAGAACAGCGTGGAGCTGAAGGACATGGGCGTGGCGTCCTCCACGACCACCCTGTTCCGCACCCTCGGCTCGTCCTTCGGCGTCGCGGTCATGGGCGCGCTGTTCAACCACCGCGTCCAGGACGTCATGGCGGAACGGGCGGGCGCGCTGGGCTCCAAGGTGACCGAGCAGTCCGCCCAGCTCGACGCGGCGAGCCTGGCGAAGCTCCCGGAGGCGGCCCGCGAGGCGTACCAGCACGCGGTCTCCTCGGGCACGCACGGGGCGTTCCTGCTGGGCGCGGCCGTCGCCGTGCTGTCGCTGGCGGCGGCGGTCTTCGTCAAGGAGGTCCCGCTGAAGGGCGCGGGCCCGCAGCGGGAGGACGCCCCCGCGCCGGCGCCCGAGACGGTCTGAGGGGCACGGGGCTTCCGGGGCGGTGACGTGCCCCGGAAGCCCGCTCACTGCCCCAGCACCGGATAGCTCCCCGTGTTCGTCGGGGCGTGTTCCGGCAGCCACAGGACGGCGGCGGCGCCCTCGGGGGGCGTGTCGTCCGGTGCGCCCGCCGGGCGGACGTTGCGGAAGGTCAGCCGGGCGCCCAGCACGCGGGCCTGGCCGGCCGCGATGGTGAGGCCCAGGCCGTGACCCCGGCCCGCCCGGTCCGCGCTGCCGGTGCGGAAGCGGCTCGGTCCCTCGGCGAGCAGGTCCTCAGGGAAGCCGGGCCCGTGGTCGCGGACCCGGACCACCCGGCCCTCCACGGTGACCTCGATGGGCGGGGCCCCGTGCCGGGCCGCGTTGGCGAGCAGGTTGAACAGCACCCGTTCCAGGCGCCGCGGGTCGGTGGTGACCTCCGACTCGTGCGTCACCCGCACGATCACGGCGGGGTCCTTCGCCGCGACCCGGCGGGCGACGAACTCGCCGAGCAGGATGTCCTGCAGTTCGGCCCGTTCGGAGGCGCTGTCGAGCCGGGCGACCTCGAGGACGTCCTCGACGAGGGTGCGCATCGCCCGGGCCCGGTCCTGCACCAGCTCCGTGGGCCGGCCCGGGGGCAGCAGCTCCGCCGCGGTGAGCAGGCCGGTCACCGGGGTGCGCAGCTCGTGGGCGATGTCGGCGGTCACCCGGCGCTCGGCCTCCAGCCGCTGCCGCAGCGCGTCCGCCATGGCGTCCACCGCGCTGGCCAGGTCGTCGGTCTCGTCCCGCATCACCCCGCCGATGGCCTCCCGCACCCGTACGTCCGTCTCGCCCCCCGCGACCCGGTTGGCCGCCGTGGCCGCCTTGCGCAGCCGCCGTGACAGGTGCCCGCCGATCAGCACGCCGAGCGCGCAGCCGCCGAGCACGGTCGCGAGGGAACCGATCCACAGGGCCTGGTCGAGGTCCTTGAGGATGTCCGAGCTGCGGTCGGTGAAGCCGGAGTGCAGCGACATCACGTGCCCGTTCTTCAGCGGCACCGCCGCCCAGATGTCCGGCGCGCCGCCCCGGTCGGCGACGTAGGTGGCGCGGCGGCCCTCCTCGACCTTGGCGCGCAGCTCCGCGGGCAGCTGCGGGTCGTCGATCTTCGTGTTGGGGAAGTTCAGCCGCCCGGACAGCTCGTAGTTGCGCTGGGCGATCATGATGCGCTCGTCGGCCAGGTCGCGCGCGTTGTCCAGCATCGACACCCGGGCCGCGTTGTGCACGACCAGACTGAGCGCGACCGCCACCAGCGCGCCGACCAGCGCGATGGCCGCGCTGAGCTTCCATCTCAGGCCCGCGCCGATGCCGGCCCGCCGTACGAACGCCGTCACCAGGCGCCGGAAGTGTCCGCGCATCCGCCCGCTCAGGCCTTCAGCTTGTAGCCGAAGCCGCGGACCGTCTCGATCCGGTCCTGGCCGATCTTGGCGCGCAGCCGCTGCACATGGACGTCGACCACCCGGGTGTCCCCGCCCCAGCCGTACTCCCAGACCCGCTCCAGCAGTTTGTCGCGGGTGAGGACGGTGCCCGGCGCCGCGGAGAACTCCAGCAGCAGACGCATCTCGGTCGGGGTGAGCGCGACCGGCCGGCCGGCCTTGCGCACCTCCATGCCCTCGGTGTCGATCTCCAGCTCCCCGAAGGCCAGCACGGGCCCGCGGTCCGCGTCGTCCTGCCCCGCGCCCGCGCCGCCCGCCCGCTCGAAGCGGCGCAGCACCGCGCGGATCCGGGCGACCAGGACGGCGCCGTCGAACGGCTTGGTCACGTAGTCGTCGGCGCCCGCCTCCAGGCCCAGCACCACGTCGATGGCGTCGGCCCGCGCCGACAGCATGATCACCGGCACGGTCGACTCGTCCCGTATCCGCCGGCACAGGCTGACGCCGTCGAGACCGGGCACCATGACGTCGAGGAGCGCGATGTCCGGCCGGTCGGCGCGGAACGCCTCCAGACCCGACAGCCCGTCGGGCTTCGCGGTGACCGCGAAGCCGTCCCGCTCCAGCGTGAGCTGGGTGGCCTCACGGATGACGTCGTCGTCCTCGACGAACAGGACATGGGTCTGCTCTGCCATCCCGCTGCTCTCAGTTCTCGTGTGGTCCCGTACCGGGTGTGCCCCCGCACCCGCCGGTTCTTCTCGTCTGTGCCCACCCCACGGGACGCACCGGCCGCGCGACGGGTTCACCCCTTCATCGTCCGCAGGCCAGTCGGCGGTTCCCGCTGTGAGCCGTGTCTCAGCCTTCTTCCGGCGCCGGTGTCGGCACCGCGCCGGCCACCGGCCCGTACTCGTTGTGGGTGCGGTACTTCTCGGCGAACCGCCCCGAGATCCAGCGGTACGTGATCACGACCTCGCCGGACGGGCTCGACACCGGGTCGCCGCGGTCGTAGACCTGCTTGGTCACCACCAGGTCCCCGCGGTCCATCTCGGCGTAGACCGGCGGCTCCTCCGCGCTGAACACGTTGATGTAGCCGTCGCCCTGGGGCCGGTACACGTACGCGCCGATGCCGACGGCGTCACCGCAGGTCAGCACGTTGACGACGACGTCGTCGCGGGCCTCTCCGGTGAGGTTGCCGTAGCTGACGTCCACCGGGTACTCGTCGGCGACGCAGGGCTTCAGCTCCCGCTTCACCTCGGCCGAGACGGCAGGGTCCCCCTTGATCAGCCGCACCGCGTCGACCCGGTCCGGCGTCGGCGTCGGCGCGGTCGCGGGGGAGGCCGGGCCGGCCCCGCCGTCCACGCGCGCCGGGCCCTCGTCCCGGGCGCCGGTGCCGCTCGCGCCGCATCCGCCCGCGAACAGCACGGCGGCGGCGAGCACGGCCGTCGCCGTGCTCGCCGTCCGGGCGGTGGACCGGGCCCGTACGGGCCCCGCGCCGGTCAGGCCGCGCAACGCTCCCGCTCCTCACGCTCCAGCGCGCGTGCGTCCGACTCGCGGGACTCCAGCTCCTCGCGAAGCCGTGCCAGCGCTCGGTGCAGCGTGCTCTTGACCGTTCCGGCCGACATGCCGAGTGCGGCGGCCGTCTCGTCCGTGGACATCTGCTCCCAGTGTCGCAGCACCACGACGCTGCGCTGCTTCGGGGCGAGGACCTTCAGCACGTCCATCAGCAGGGCGCGGTCCGCGTACTGCTCGGTGGCGTCCTCCACACGGGACTCGGGGAGCTGCTCGGTGGGCACCTCCTCCAGCTTGCGCGCCCGCCACCACTCCGTCCGCGTGTTGATCATGACGCGGCGCAGATAGGCGTCGGCCAGCCGCTTGTCCTCGATGGTCTCCCAGCGGCGGTACGTGCGCACCAGCGCGGTCTGCAGCAGGTCCTGCGCCTCGACGGGGTCCGGGACCAGGCGCCGGGCGCTGCGCAGCAGCGCGTCCTGCCGGGTGCGGACGTACTCCTCGAACTCGAGCACCTCGCCCTGCGCCATGGTGTACCGCCTTCCGGTCCCCGTTCCGGCCCGCCCCCGCGGGCCGGCCGTACCGCTCGTGATCCGTCTCGTCGTGCTCAGGTCGAGCACGCGACCGAAACTACGGAGGCGTTGTCACGGCACTGTGCGGAGCACCCTGCGGGCAGCCCTCGGGTGCCCGTCGGTTGTGTAACGGAGGGACGAACGGGACGAAGCGGCGAGGCGTTCGGGACGACCCTGGCTCAGCTCAGCGGCAGCCGGTACAGGCCGCCCGGCATCGGCTCCACCAGACCGTCGGACACCAGGCCGTCCAGCGCCCGGGCGCGCTGCACCGGCTCGTGCCACACCCGGTCCAGCGCCGCCTGCGGCACCGGCCCGTGCGCCTCGCGCAGCACCGCCAGCAGCCGGCCGCGGACCTGCCGGTCGGTGCCCGCGTACGTCTGCCCGCGGCGCGGCGGACCCTCGTGCGCAGGCTTGCCGGCGAGCCGCCAGGCGCACTGCGCGGCGATCGGGCAGCGGTGGCACGCCTCGTTCTTCGCCGTGCACACCAGCGCGCCCAGCTCCATGGAGGCGGCGGCCCACCGGGCGGCCGTGGCCGCGTCCTCCGGCAGCAGCGCGCGGGCGAGCCGGCGCTCGGCGGCGGTGGTGGCGTTCGGCGGGTACTGCGTGCCGCTGACCGCGCGCGCGAACACCCGGCGGACGTTGGTGTCGAGCACCGCGTGCCGCTGTCCGTAGGCGAACGACGCCACGGCCGCGGCGGTGTACTCGCCGATGCCGGGCAGCGCGAGGAGCTGGGCGTGGTCCGAGGGGACGTCGCCGCCGTGCCGTTCCGTTATGGCCACGGCGGCTCCGTGCAGCCGCAGGGCGCGGCGCGGGTAGCCGAGCCGGCCCCAGGCGCGGACGGCCTCGCCGGGCGCCTCGGCGGCGAGGTCGGCGGGGCGCGGCCATCGGGCCATCCACTGTTCGTAGACGGGCAGCACCCGGTTGACCGGGGTCTGCTGGAGCATGAACTCACTGACCATCACCCCCCACGCGCCGGCCTCCGGGCGCCGCCACGGAAGGTCCCGGGCGTGCTCGTCGAACCAGTCGATGACGGGGGAGTGCAGCGGCTCACCGGGAGCACGCTCGGACACGGAATCGGCGGCGGTGCCGTACGGAGGCTTCGTGGGAGCAGTCATGACCCGTCGATCCTGCCACGCCGGGCCCCGAGGACGGCCGAGCGCCACGGGCAGGGCCCTTCGTTCGGATCAGACCCACATCCCGGCCGGAAGGTGACACGGGACCTGACGATCGGCAGGGGCGGGGGTCCGGCGGGCGCTTGTAGCGTCGGGCCCATGGACCGTGCCCGTACCGCCGCGCTCGCCGGCCGCTGTCTGCTCTGGGCGGGGCTCGTCCTCCCAGGGGTGTGCGCCGACCGGCTCGGGCTGAACGAGCCGCGCCCCCTGTGGCAGCAGACGGCCGGGGCGGGCGTGCTCGCCGTCGCCACCACCCTCGCCCGTCGGCGTCCCCTCACCGCGTTCGCCCTGACGGCGGCGCTGTGCCTGGCCGACGCGCCCGCGCTGTTCAGCCTCTCCTACGGCCCCGCGCTCGCCGTGTTCGCCGTGCTGCTCGGGCTGCGGGCGGAGCGCACCGGGCCCGCCGCACTGAGCTTCGCCGCCGTGGCCGCCGTCGGCACCGTGCGGATCGCGCTGGGTGGCGGCGATCCGGTCCCGCCGTGGCTGGTGATGACCGGCACCCTCCTCTTCGGGGGTGTCCTGCCCTGGCTGGGCGGGCGCTACTGGCGGCAGAGCCGTGAGCTGACCGCCGCCGGCTGGCTGCGGGCGGCCCGGCTGGAGGAGAAGCAGCGGTTCGCCGAGGAGCGGGCGCGGCTGCGCGAGCGGGCGCGCATCGCGCAGGACATGCACGACTCCCTCGGCCACGAGCTGAGCCTGCTCGCGCTGCGGGCGGGCGTCCTCCAGGTGGCGCCGGACCTGCCCGAACGGCACCGGGCGGCGGCGGCCGACCTGCGCGCGGCGGCCGCGGACGCCACGGACCGGCTGCACCGCATCATCGGCGTGCTGCGCGAGGACGCCGACGAGCCGCTCCCCCTCGCTCCGGCCGGGGAGACCGTCGGACAGCTCGTCGCCCGCGCCGCCGAGTCCGGGCTGCCGGTGCGCTGCGAGACCGGCGGACGGCCGGTGGAGCCGGGCGGGGTCGCCGAGCGGCTGCTGTACCGCGTGGCCCGGGAGGCGCTGACCAACGCGGCCCGGCACGCACCGGGCGCGCCTGTCCTCGTGGAGCTGACCGGCGGCCCCGGAGCGACCGTCACCGTCACCAACGGGACTGCCACACAACCGAGTTCGGCGCCCTCCGGGGGCGGTTCGGGACTGCGCGGGCTGCGCGCGGCCGTCACGGCGGTCGGCGGGACCTTCGAGGCGGGCCCGCGCGGCGGCGGGTACCGGGTGCGGGCCCGTGTCCCGGAGCGGGCGGCCGGACCCCCGGCGCCGTCCCGTGCGCCCTCCGCGCCCTTCACCCGCGCCCGCCGCCGGGTGGCGACTGCCCTGGGGGCCGCCGCGGGCGCGGGCGTCGCCCTGGTCGCGGCGGCGGCCGGCTGGTACGCGTACACCGAGACGCACGCGGTGCTGGAACCCGCCGCCTACGCCGCCCTCCGCCCCGGCATGCCGCTCACCGCCCTGGACCTGCCCGACCGGCAGGTCCAGGACCCGCCGGCCGACCGCGCCCCCGCCCCGCCCGAGGGCGCCGACTGCCGCTACTACCGTGCGAGCGGCGAGCTGTTCGTCTCCGTCGACCACTACCGGCTCTGCTTCGACGACGAGGGCCGCCTGGCCGCCAAGGACGTCGTCCCGCGCGTGGGCGGCCAACAGAGTCCCGTGCACGAGGAGTTCACACGATGATCCGGGTCCTGCTGGCCGACGACGAGGCGATGGTGCGGGCCGGGGTGCGCGCCATCCTGGACAGTGGCGGCGAGGCGGAGGTCGTCGCCGAGGCGGGCGACGGCCGCGAGGCCGTCGAACTGGCCCGCGCGCACCGCCCCGACGTGGCCCTGCTGGACGTCCGCATGCCCCGCCTGGACGGGCTCGCGGCGGCCGAGGAGATCGTCCGCACCGTCCCCGGCACGGCCGTCGCCGTCCTCACCACGTTCTCCGAACGCGCCTACGTGGCACGGGCGCTGGCCGGCGGCGCCACCGGCTTCCTGCTGAAGTCGGGCGACCCGTACGAACTCCTCGCGGGCGTACGGGCGGTGGCGGGCGGCGCGGCCTTCCTGTCGCCCACGGTGGCCCGGTACGTGATCGAAGGGCTCGGCGGGTCCGACGGCGGCGGGCGGCTCGCCCGTGAGGCGGAGGCGCGGGCCCGGGCGGCTGCGCTCAGCCCGCGTGAACGGGAGGTGCTCGGCCTGGTCGGGGCCGGCCTGTCCAACCCGGAGATCGCCGCCCGGCTGCACCTCGTCGAGGGCACGGTGAAGGCGTATGTGAGCGCGGTCCTGGACCGGCTCGGCGTGCGCAATCGCGTACAGGCGGCGATCGTCGCGTACGAGGCGGGGCTGGTGGACAGGTGACGGGCGGTCAGCGTCGCCGGTGCGACGCGTAGGGGAGACCGGCGGACCGCGGGCCCGGGCCGGTGATCCACCGCACGACGGGCGCCGTCGAGCCGCGCACGGCTCCCGCGAGCCGGGTCGCGGGCCGGGTGGCCAGGGCGACGACGGCCGGCGCGACGGCGGCGCCCAGCAGCAGACCCGCGACCACGTCGTGCGGGTAGTGCACGCCCACGAACACCCGTGAGAACGCGGCGAGCAGAGCCAGCGGGGCGGTCAGCAGGATCAGGGTCCGGCGCACCAGGACCAGTGCCGCGGCCGAGGCGCCGGCGATGGTGGCGTGGTTGCTCGGGAACGACCAGTCGCCGTACGGCGGGCACTCCGCCAGCGAGGGGGCGGCTCCGGTCACCGCACGGCACGGACGCTCCTCCGTCACCACGGACTTGAGGACCTCGCTGCAGACGTACGCCACAGCCGTGGCCAGGGGTGCAAGGACCGCGATCGCGAACGCGCGGGTGTCGGAGTGCCGTGCGCGCCACCACCCGAGGGCGAACAGCCCTACGAACACGAGCAGTCCGGCCTCCGTACCGATCTCGGCCGTGTGCCGCAGCCACGCCGGGGCGTCGTGCGCATGGTCGGTGATGTCGCGGTACAGCCCGCTGTCCACAAAGTCCATGGTCACCGACCGTAAGGGAGCGGCCGAAACGGTCACACCCAGCGATCGTCGGGTGGTGTACCTGACGAAAGACAGGGGTGTGCGGCCGGTTACCGGGATGATGATCCGGAAAAGTTGCGCGCTGAGCGGCGGGTGGGACAAGCGAACGCTCGGATCTCTCGTACAGTTTGCGCCGTGGGATCTCTGCGCAATCCGGTCGGGCCGCTTCCCTCCTCCATCTACTGGCGTCGGAGGGCCGTACTGCTGTCCGTGCTCGCCCTGTTGGCGTTGTTGATCACCTGGGTCGTGGTCTCCGCCGGCGGGAACGGCAACCGCTCGGACAACGGCGCCAACGGCAAGAATCCCGCGCCCTCCATCACCCCGGGACCGTCCGGTTCCGGCCCCGCGATCAGTCAGGCGCCGGGCGGACGCGACGAGACGGGCGGCGGTGGGTCGGAGGGGTCGGGCGACGGCTCCGGCGGTTCCTCCGGTTCCGGCTCCGACGACGAGGGCGGTGACGGCGACCCCGCGGACTCCGCGGGCGCCGGAGGCGCGGGCGGTGCGGGCAGCGGCGGCGCGGGCGGCAGCGCCGGCGGCGGCTCCGAGGGCGGTACGTCCGCGGGGGTCGGCGCGGGTGACGCGCTGCCGGCCGGATCCGGGTCAGGACTGCCCAACTGCTCGGCGAGCGCGGTGCGTTTCAGCCTGCGCAGCGAGCGCAACACGTACGGGCCGGCGGACACGCCCACGTTCCTGCTCACCGCGCGGAACACGTCGGGGGCCGACTGCAAGATCGATCTCGGGCCCGAGCGGACGGTTTTGACGGTGTCCCAGGCCACGGACGACGACACGTTCTGGGCGTCGGACGACTGCCCCAAGGGCGCGCGCAGTCTGGCGTTCCGGGTGCCGGCCGGGGAGAGCATCACGTACACCGTGACGTGGGACCGGAAGCCGAGTGCGGCGGAGTGTGCGACGCCCAAGTCGGGGGCGGCCAAGCCGGGGACGTATCTGGTCGAGGCGAAGGCGCCTGGGTTCGAGAAGGTGCGGACGTCGTTCGTGCTGAAGGCCGACTAGGGCCTGCGGACTGCGGTTCGCGTTCGCCTGCGGGCCGGTGGGGGCTGGTCGCGCAGTTCCCCGCGCCCCTTTCGGGGCGCTCTCCTACACGTAGCGTTCGAGGATGCTGCTTTCCGCCAGGCGGGAGAGGCCCTCGCGGACGCTGCGGGCGCGGGCCTCGCCGACGCCGTCCACCGTCTGGAGGTCGTCCACGCTCGCGGCCAGCAGCTTCTGCAGTCCGCCGAAGTGCTCCACCAGGCGGTCGATGATCGCGCCGGGCAGCCGCGGCACCTTCGCCAGCAGGCGGAAGCCGCGCGGCGACACCGCCGAGTCCAGGGTCTCCGGGGAGCCGGTGTACCCGAGCGCCCGCGCGACCGTCGGCAGCTCCAGCAGTTCCGCGTGGGTGAGCGCGTCCAGCTCGTGCAGCGCCTCGTCGACCGTGCGGGAGCGCTTCGCGGTCGGCTCGGGGACGTAGTCCCGCACGACCAGTTCGCGCTCCGGCTCCACGCCCGCGATCAACTCGTCGAGCTGGAGGGCGAGAAGGCGGCCGTCGGTGCCCAGTTCGACCACGTATTCGGCGATTTCGGTGGCGATGCGGCGCACCATCTCCAGTCGCTGGGCGACCGCGGAGACGTCCCGGACCGTCACCAGGTCCTCGATCTCCAGCGCGGACAGCGTGCCCGCGACCTCGTCGAGGCGGAGCTTGTACCGCTCCAGGGTGGCGAGGGCCTGGTTGGCGCGGGACAGGATCGCCGCCGAGTCCTCCAGGACGCGGCGCTGCCCGTCGACGTACAGGGCGATCAGCCGCATCGACTGGGAGACGGAGACCACAGGGAAGCCGACCTGCTTGGAGACGCGGTCGGCGGTGCGGTGCCGGGTGCCGGTCTCCTCGGTGGGGATCGTCGGGTCCGGCACCAGCTGGACGCCGGCGCGCAGGATCTTCGACAGGTCGGAGGACAGCACGATGCCGCCGTCGAGCTTGCACAGCTCGCGCAGCCGGGTCGCGGTGAACTCCACGTCCAGCACGAAGCCGCCGCTGCACAGCGCCTCGACGGTCTTGTCCGAGCCGAGCACGATGAGCCCGCCCGTGTTGCCGCGGAGCACGCGCTCCAAGCCGTCACGCAGGGCGGTACCAGGCGCCACGGCGCTCAGCGAGGCGCGCATCAGGCCATCGGAACCGGCACTCCCACCGGACTTTCCGGGAGCTGCTGCCCGGTCGTTGGCTGCCACTGCACTCCTCCGGTCGCAGGTTCTGGGCGCCCCCGCGCTTCGTACGGACGGGCGAGACCTGGGCAAAGTCTACCGGCGGTCCTCCGGCTCCCGTGGGGCCTCTCGCCGACGGGAGCGGGGAAGGACCCGCAGCGCGTCCCCTATGTCCGCCACTTCCCGTACCTGCATGCCCGCCGGAACCTTGCCCGGGTCGCCCGGCACCAGGGCGTGCGTGAAGCCCAGGCGGTGCGCCTCGGCGAGCCTGCGCTGCACGCCCGTGACGCGTCTCACCTCGCCCGCGAGGCCGACTTCGCCGATCGCGACGAGGTTCTTCGGCAGCGGGGTGTCGCTCGCGGCGGAGGCCAGGGCGAGCGCGACGGCCAGGTCCGCGGCCGGCTCGGAGAGCTTCACGCCGCCGACCGTCGCGGAGTAGATGTCCCTTTTGCCCAAGGCGCTGATCCGGCCGCGCTGTTCCAGCACGGCCAGCATCATCGAGACGCGGGAGGTCTCCAGGCCTGAGGTGGTGCGGCGCGGGGAGGGGATCTGCGAGTCCACGGTGAGCGCCTGCACCTCGGCGACCAGGGGGCGGCGGCCCTCCAGGGTGACGGTCAGACAGGTGCCCGGGACCGGTTCGTCACGACGGGTCAGGAAAAGTCCGCTCGGGTCCGCGAGGCCCGTGATGCCCTCGTCGTGCAGTTCGAAGCAGCCGACCTCGTCGGTCGTGCCGTAGCGGTTCTTGACGCCGCGGACCAGACGCAGACGGGCGTGCCGGTCCCCCTCGAAGTGCAGCACCACGTCCACCAGGTGCTCCAGGAGGCGGGGGCCCGCGATGGCGCCGTCCTTGGTGACGTGTCCCACGAGGAGCGTGGACATCCCGCGCTCCTTGGAGGCGCGGATCAGCGCGCCCGCCACCTCGCGCACCTGGGCCATGCCGCCCGGCGCGCCGTCGATCTCGGGGGACGCGACCGTCTGCACCGAGTCCAGGATCAGCAGCGACGGCTTCACCGCGTCCAAGTGCCCGAGGACGGCGGAGAGATCCGTCTCGGCGGCGAGATAGAGGTGGTCGTCGATGGCGTGGATACGGTCGGCGCGCAGGCGGACCTGACTCGCCGACTCCTCACCCGTGACGTACAGGGTGCGGTGCTCGTCGCTCGCGGACTTGGCGGCGACGTCCAGCAGCAGTGTGGACTTGCCCACACCCGGCTCGCCCGCGACCAGCACCACGGCGCCGGGCACCAGCCCGCCGCCGAGCACCCGGTCCAGCTCGGGCACGCCCGTGGAGCGGGCGGTGGCCTGCCGCCCGTCGACCTGCCCGATGGGCAGCGCGGACGTGGTGACCCGCCCCGGCGCGGTCGTCCGCACGGCGGGCGCCGCACCGTACTCCTCGACCGTCCCCCAGGCCTGGCACTCGGGACACCGCCCGAGCCACTTGGCCGTCTGCCATCCGCACTCGGTGCAGCGGTAGGACGGACGGTCCTTGGAGGTCTTGGTACGGGCAGCCATGCCCAAAAGGTAACGGCCCCCTCTGACATCCCGGGCCTGCCCCCACCCCGGCGGGACGTGCGCCGCCCGCCGACCGGCCACCCGGCGCGCCCGGGCCGTCGGAGGCGCCGCGTCCCCGGGCGCGGAGGGCGTCCGCGTCGTGGCCGCTCACCGGCGGGGAAAGGTTCCTGTCCCCGGATTGAGGGATCGTTTCACCCTTACGGATTAAAAGTGCGCACGGCGCCGGAAGGCGTCGCCCCCCGGCCCCTACGGTCGCCGAATGACGAGCAGCGGCCCGGACACCTCGACCCGTACGTCCACCCGTACGACCGGAACCCACCGGACGCACCGGGAAGCGCGCGACCGAGCGGCCGCGCGCACGCTGGCCCGACGGCCGGCCGCCCGCTACGAGCCGCACCTGGACAGCCTGTTCACCTACTGCCTGTCCGTCCTGTGCGACCACGACGCGGCGACCGCCGCCCTGGCCGACGCGCTCCACCTCGCGGAGCGCCGCGACCGGCACGTCCCGGACGAGCTGGGCAGCCTCCGCGCGTGGCTGTACGCCCTCGCCCGCTGGGCGTGTCTGCGGAAGCTGGCCGAGGCCCGGCAGAAGCGTCAGGCCACGCACGCCGGCGGCCGCTCCGGCAGGCAGCGCGCCTCCGCGGGGAGCGCCCCCGCCGCCCTGCCGCCCGAGGAGCAGGAGCGGCGCCGCAGCGAACTGGCCGCGCTGGCCTGGCCGGAGGCCGCAGGGACCAGCCCGGAGCAGCGCGAGGCGCTCGAGCTCGCCGTGCGGCACCGTCTCGCCGCCCACGAGGTCGCCGCCGTGCTGGGCATGGCGCCGGCCGCGGCGCGCGAGCTGCTCGCCACCGCGGCCTGCGAGGTGGAACGCACCCGCGCGGCCCTCGCCGTCGTGGAGACCGGCGCCTGCCCCGGCGTGGCGCACCTCACCGGCGACCAGGGGATGGTGCTCGGCACGACCCTGCGCCGCGAACTCGTCCGCCACGTCGACGACTGCCCCCGCTGCCGCCGTACCGCCGAGCGGGCCGTCCCGGGCCGGTGGCCCGGCACCAGCGTCACCCCGGACGCCCTGCCGCTCGTGCCCGCGCCCACCGCCGCCCTGCACACCGCCCTCGCGCACCATCCCCGCGTGCGTGGCGGCGCGCCCCGCTTCGACCGGCGCGGCTTCCCCGTGGACCCCAAGGACCGGGTCGCACGCCGGGACCGGCTGCGCTCGCGTGCCGTCACGACGACCGTCGTCGCCACGGTCGTCGCCGCGCCCGTGCTGGCGCTGTGGGCCGCCTACCGGGGCACCCCGGTGGGCGAGGGCGTGGACGGCGGCCCGTCCTCCGCCCGCGAGGACGGCACCGTGGACTTCGACGGCGGCGAGGGCGGCGCGGGCTACGAGAACGCCGGCAACGCCGAGCCCCGCCCCGGCACCCGCTTCGGCGCCGGCGGCGCACCGGACGTCTCCGTGGAGGTCGTCGAGGTCGCCGGCGGCGGGCACACGGGCGCCGCCGTGCTGGGCGTGACGGCCGACCGCAGCGGCGACACCACGCTGATCACCCTGACCGCGCGGGGGGACGCACCGGTCCGCTGGTCCGCGTCCACCGGCGCCTCCTGGCTCTACCTGAACCGCTCCTCGGGCACGCTCGCCCCGGGCGGGTCGGTGACGATCCGGGTCCACGTCGACCAGCTGCGCGAGCCGTCCGGCCACTGGCGGGCCACGGTGGCGATCTCCCCGGCGGGCTCCGTGGTGTCCATCGAGGGGTACGGCCCCGCCCCGTCCGCCCCGGTCCGGGACACCCCCTCGGCCCCGGGCACCCCGAGCGGCCCGCCCCCGTCGCCCTCGCACCCGGACCCCACGCCCACGACGCCGACGCCCTCGGACCCCACGCCGACCGACCCGCCCTCCTCCTCGGAACCGGACCCGGACCCCTCGACGGACGACCCGACGCCCACCGACCCGTCCCCCACAGGGCCGGCGCCCTCGGCCCCCGAGCCTCCGGAGCCCGGCGACTCCACGGCCGCCGACACGGGCACCCCGGACCCGGGCACGCCGTAGACGCGGTGTACGCGGTGGACGCCGTGGACGCGAAACGGCGCCCGCCCCCTCGGGGACGGGCGCCGGGCACGCCGGGAGCGGCTCGTCAGGACGGGTCCGCCGGATGCGGGGCCAGCAGCGGCAGCTGCGACGCCAGCCGCTCCTCGCACAGCTCGGCCAGGCGGTCGTACCCCGCCTTGCCCATCAGCTCGATCAGCTCCGCGCGGTAGGAGACGTACACCGGCTCGCCCGCGCCGTGCGCCGAGGTCGCCGACGTGCACCACCAGTGCAGATCGTGGCCGCCGGGGCCCCAGCCGCGACGGTCGTACTCGCCGATCGACACCTGCAGCACCCGCGTGTCGTCGGGCCGGTCGATCCACTCGTACGTACGCCGGACCGGGAGCTGCCAGCAGACGTCCGGCTTGGTCTCCAGCGGCTCGCGGCCCTCCTTGAGGGCGAGGATGTGCAGCGAGCAGCCCATGCCGCCCTTGAAGCCCGGACGGTTCTGGAAGATGCACGAACCCCGGAACGGGCGCGTCTGCCGCTCGCCGTCCTCGTCCTCGGAGATCCACCCGTTGCGGGTGCCCTCCGCGTGGTGCTGCCAGATGTCCGGTGTGAGCCTCGCCACATGCTCGGCGACGCGCTTCTCGTCGTCCTCGTCGGAGAAGTGGGCGCCCAGGGTGCAGCAGCCGTCGTCCGCGCGGCCCGCCTGGATGCCCTGGCAGCCGCTGCCGAAGATGCAGTTCCACCGAGAGGTGAGCCACGTCAGGTCGCAGCGGAAGACCTGCTCGTCGTCCGCCGGATCAGGAAATTCCACCCAAGCGCGGGCGAAGTCGAGGCCCTGCTCGTCGTCGGCGGGCGCCGGCCGCAGCGCCTGCGGTGTCGGCACCCGCGAAGGATCCCCGGCCAGTCCGGCCCGCTTTTCCTTCCTGGCCTTTTTGTCCGTCTTCTCGTCCTTCGCCTTTTTCGTCTTTGGCACCCGTCCAGGGTAAGTCGCCTCAGGCCCAACCCGGCGACGGTCCGGCCCGTGAGAAGCGGGTAACACGGTGCGCCGCGCGCAGTAGCGTTCCGTACATGAGACTCGGTGTCCTCGACGTTGGTTCGAACACGGTGCATCTGCTGGTGGTCGATGCCCACCCCGGCGCGCGGCCGCTGCCCGCGCACTCGCACAAGACCGAACTGCGCCTCGCCCAGCTCCTCGACGCCGACGGATCGATCGGCCCCGACGGCATCGACCTGCTGGTGTCGGTCCTGCACGAGGCGCTCCAGCACGCCGAGGACAAGGGCGTGGAGGAGCTGCTGCCGTTCGCGACCTCCGCGGTCCGCGACGCGAGCAACGCCGACGACGTCCTCGGCCGTGTCCGCGAGGAGACCGGCGTCGAACTCCAGGTGCTCAGCGGCGAGGAGGAGGCGAAGCTCACCTTCCTCGCCGCCCGCCGCTGGTTCGGCTGGTCCTCCGGGAAGCTGCTCGTCATCGACATCGGCGGCGGCTCCCTGGAGATCGCCTACGGCATGGACGAGGAGCCCGACGCGGCGGTGTCGCTGCCGCTCGGCGCGGGCCGCCTCACCGCCGGGTGGCTGCCCGGCGACCCGCCCGAGGCCGAGGACGTCCGCGCGCTGCGCCGCCACGTCCGCACCGGGATAGCGCGCTCGGTCGGCGACTTCAGCCGGTTCGGCGCGCCGGACCACGTCGTGGCCACCTCCAAGACCTTCAAGCAGCTCGCCCGGCTCGCGGGCGCCCCGGGCTCCGCCGAGGGTCCGTACGTCCAGCGCGAGCTGAAGCGGGAGTCGCTGGAGGCGTGGGTGCCGCGGCTGGCCGGGATGACCGCCGCCGAGCGCGCCGAGCTGCCGGGCGTGTCCGAGGCCCGCGCGGGCCAGCTCCTCGCCGGCGCGATGGTCGCCGAGGGCGCGATGGACCTGTTCGGCGTGGAGCGCCTGGAGATCTGCCCGTGGGCCCTGCGGGAGGGCGTCATACTCCGCCGCCTCGACCACATGGGCCCGGCCTGACCCCCGAGAGGGCCCGGCCCGGACGCACCACCGCCCGCTATGGCAAACACCACAACGGCGAAGCAGCACCCCGCACCGCCCCCGCCCCACCCCGTAACCTGAGGCTCGTGGCAGAAGCAAGGGACGTAGTCCGCATCCCGGATGCGAAGGTCGCCCTGTCGACGGCCTCCGTCTACCCGGAGTCGACGGCGACGGCCTTCGAGATCGCCGCGCGCCTCGGGTACGACGGCGTCGAGGTGATGGTCTGGACGGATCCGGTCAGCCAGGACATCGAGGCTCTCCGCAGGCTCAGCGACTACCACCGCATCCCCGTCCTCGCCGTCCACGCGCCCTGTCTGCTGATCACGCAGCGCGTGTGGTCCACCGACCCCTGGACCAAGCTCCAGCGGGCCCGGGCCGCCGCCGAGAAGCTCGGCGCGTCGACGGTCGTCGTCCACCCGCCGTTCCGCTGGCAGCGGCAGTACGCCCGCGACTTCGTGGACGGCATCTGGCGGATGGCGAACGAGACCGACGTGCGGTTCGCCGTGGAGAACATGTACCCCTGGCGCTACCGCGACCGCGAGATGCTGGCCTACGCCCCAGACTGGGACGTGACCAAGGAGGACTACCGCCACTTCACGATCGACCTGAGCCACGCCTCCACGTCCCGCACGGACACGCTGCGGATGGTCGAGCGCATGGGCGACCGGCTGGGGCACGTGCACCTGGCCGACGGCCGGGGCTCCGCCAAGGACGAGCACCTGGTGCCCGGCCGTGGCGACCAGCCGTGCGCCGAGGTCCTGGAAGGGCTGGCGCGGAGCGGCTTCGACGGTCATGTCGTGATCGAGGTCAACACCCGGCGCGCCATGTCCAGCGCCGAACGTGAGGCCGACCTGGCGGAGGCCCTGGCCTTCACCCGCCTCCACCTCGCCTCGGCGTCCTCCCCTTCCTCCCTGTCCTCCCCCTCCTCCCTCCGGGTGCCACGCCGGTGAACGGCGTCACCGCGAGCGACGGCCCGGCCGCCTCCCCGAACGGGGCCGGCGCCCCCCGGCGCCGCGGACGCCCCCCGGGCACGGAGTCGGCCGGCACCCGCGACCGCATCCTCGACGCGGCCCGCGAGCAGTTCTCCGCGCGGGGCTACGAGAAGACGTCCGTCCGGGGCATCGCCAAGGCCGCCGGGGTGGACTCCGCCCTCGTGCACCACTACTTCGGCACCAAGGAGCGGGTCTTCGAGGCCGCCGTCGAGATCGCCTTCGGACCGGTGCTCGACGACCGGGACACGGTGCTGGAGGGGCCGCTCGACGAGGTGGGCGAGCGGATGACCCGCATGATCATCGGCCTGTGGGAGAACCCGGTCACCCGCGCCCCCTTGCTCGCGATCGTCCGCTCCGCCGTCAACAACGACGCCGCGGCGGCCGTCTTCCGCCGCCTCGTCGCCGGCCAGCTGCTGCGCCGGGTCGCCGGCCGGCTCGACCGGCCGGACGCGGAACTGCGCGTCGAACTGGCCGCCGCCCAGCTCGTCGGCATCGCGATGATCCGGTACGTGATCCGTATGGAGCCGCTCGCCTCGGCCGACCCGGAGGACATCGTCCGGCGGGTCGCCCCCGTCGTGCAGGGGCACCTCACCGGCCCCTGAACGCGGGACGCCTGAGACACGCGTATCGCATTCCGGACACCTCGTCCCGCCCTCTGGATGACCGGCGTACGCTCGATGCAGTCAGAACTCTCTGACGGAGACTCCCCGAAGGTCTGAAGGAGCGAGCGACGATGCCCGAGCTGAGGTCCCGCACAGTCACCCACGGCCGCAACATGGCGGGCGCCCGCGCCCTGATGCGCGCCTCCGGTGTACCCGGTGCGGACATCGGCCGGAAGCCGATCATCGCCGTCGCCAACAGCTTCACCGAGTTCGTCCCCGGTCACACGCACCTGGCGCCGGTCGGCCGGATCGTCAGCGAGGCGGTCGTCGCGGCCGGCGGCATCCCGCGCGAGTTCAACACCATCGCCGTCGACGACGGCATCGCGATGGGCCACGGCGGCATGCTCTACTCGCTGCCCTCCCGCGACCTGATCGCGGACAGCGTGGAGTACATGGTCGAGGCGCACTGCGCGGACGCCCTGATCTGCATCTCCAACTGCGACAAGATCACCCCGGGCATGCTCAACGCCGCGCTGCGGCTGAACATCCCCACGGTGTTCGTCTCCGGCGGCCCGATGGAGGCCGGCCGGGCCACCCTGGTCGACGGCACGGTCCGCACGCTGGACCTGATCGACGCGATGGTCGAGGCGGCCAACGACAAGGTGTCCGACGCGGACGTGCTCCGCATCGAGGAGAACGCCTGCCCGACCTGCGGCTCCTGTTCCGGCATGTTCACCGCCAACTCGATGAACTGCCTCACCGAGGCCATCGGCCTCTCTCTCCCCGGCAACGGCTCGGTCCTCGCCACCCACACCGCCCGCAAGGACCTCTACGTCCGCGCGGCCGAGACGGTCATGGACCTCACCCGCCGCTACTACGAGCAGGACGACGACACGGTCCTGCCCCGCAACATCGCCACCTTCCAGGCGTTCGAGAACGCGATGGCGCTCGACATCGCCATGGGCGGCTCCACCAACACGATCCTGCACCTGCTGGCCGCCGCCCAGGAGGCCGAGGTGCCGTTCGGCCTCACCGAGATCGACGCCCTCTCCCGCCGCGTGCCGTGCCTGGCGAAGGTCGCCCCGAACGTCGCCAAGGACCGCACGTACTACATGGAGGACGTGCACCGCGCGGGCGGCATCCCCGCCCTGCTCGGCGAGCTCCATCGCGCGGGCCTGCTCAACGAGGACGTCCACGCCGTCCACAGCCCGTCCCTCGCGGACTGGCTGAAGACCTGGGACATCCGCGCCGGCTCCCCCTCCCCGGAGGCGGTCGAGCTGTGGCACGCGGCCCCCGGCTGCAAGCGCTCCGCCGAGGCGTTCTCCCAGTCCGAGCGCTGGGACACCCTCGACGAGGACGCCGAGGGCGGCTGCATCCGCTCCGCCGAGCACGCCTACTCCAAGGACGGCGGCCTGGCGGTGCTGCGCGGCAACCTCGCCGTCGACGGCTGCGTGGTCAAGACGGCCGGCGTCGACGAGTCCATCTGGACCTTCGAGGGACCGGCGGTCGTCTGCGAGTCGCAGGAGGAGGCCGTGCAGAAGATCCTCACCCAGCAGGTGAAGGAGGGCGACGTCGTCGTCATCCGCTACGAGGGTCCCAAGGGCGGCCCCGGCATGCAGGAGATGCTCTACCCGACGTCGTACCTGAAGAGCCGCGGCCTCGGCAAGGCCTGCGCCCTGATCACGGACGGCCGCTTCTCCGGCGGCACCTCCGGCCTGTCCATCGGCCACGCCTCCCCGGAGGCGGCCTCGGGCGGCACCATCGCCCTGGTCGAGGACGGCGACCGCATCCGCATCGACATCCCGGGCCGCTCCGTCGAACTCCTCGTCGACGACGCCGAACTGGCCCGCCGCGAGGAGGCCCTCGCCGGCCGCTACGCCCCGAAGAACCGCGACCGCAAGGTCTCCGCGGCCCTGCGGGCCTACGCGGCGATGGCGACGAGCGCGGACAAGGGCGCGGTCCGGGACGTGAGCAAGCTGGGCTGAGGCTCCTGCTTCGCGGTTACGACCCCGTCGCCTGTCACCAGGCGGCGGGGTCGTCCGCGTCCACGGCGAAGACGGTGCCGTCGGGGGCGGAGGCGTAGACGCGGTCGCCGGCGAGGACGGGGGCGGCCAGCGTCGCGGGCACGCGGTCGGACTGCGGGCCGAGCCGCGGCCGGGTCTGCCCGAGGAGCTTGCCCTTGCGGGCGTCCACGCCGAGCAGCCGTCCGTCGGGAGCGGCGACGTACACGTGGCGTCCGTCGGAAACGGGCACCGACCCCCGGCTCACCCCTGTCTCCAGCCGCCACCGCTGCTCGCCGGCGGCCAGGTCGACGGCCGCGAGCGAACCGCCCGCCCCCATCAGGTACACGGTGCCGTCGTGCACCCCGGCCACCGCCTCCGGGACCGGCACGGGCAGCGTCACGCGCCGAGATTCCCCGGTGCCGGGCGTGAACCGGACCACGGCCCCGGCGTCCCCGTGGACGGCTCCGTCGGCGACCAGGTACACGTGCCCGTCCGCCGCTCCCACGGGCGTCAGCGACCCCTCCAGCTCCGCATCCCACCGCACGTCCCCCGTCACCGGGTCGACCGCGGTGACACGGGTCGAGTTCCCGTCCGCGGACGGGCTCGTCGCATAGGCCGAAGGCTCCTCCTCGCCGAACGAGGTGAAGTAGGGCACGGCCTGGCCGGGGATCCGCCTGGACCACCTGGTCTCACCCGAGGCACTGTCCACACCCGTGACCATCCCGTCGGAGCGAGTCAGCAGGAGAGCGTCGCCCACCGCCCGTACTCCGTCGTAGGCGGGCGTGTCCTCCAACTGCCACACCGGCTCGCCCGTGGCCGGGTCCAGCGCCTCCAGGTCACCGATGCGGTCGAGGGACGGGTGGAGCAGGCCGGCGGACAGGACGGGCGGTTCACTTCGCGTCGTTCCCGGGGCGACGTCGTGCCGCCACACGGTGCGGCCGTCGGCCGGATCGAGCGCGAAGACCAGACCGGGCGCCGCACAGAGCAGCTTCCCCACCCCGTAGGTGCACTGGGGCACGCCGCTGTCCCCGGAAACGGGCACCGTCTCCCACGTGGCCGAGCCGGCCGGTGCGCTCTGCGCGGCGGCGGTCCGGCGCGGCGGGGACGTGTCGTCGAACGCGCCGAGCGCGGTGAAGCCACCGAACACGGCGAGGCACAGCACCCCGGCCACCAGGGCCGCCCGCCGGCCCGGACGCAGGCCGGACCGCTTCCCGGACGCGTCCGCCGGGGGTTCGGCAGCGGCTTCCTCCCGCGCGCCGCTCTTCTCCCCGCCATGCGTCTCCCGCGCGTCGGACGCCGGCGCCCTGGACGACTCCTCCGCCCCCGGCGCCCGTTGCGCAGGCACGAACACCTGCGTGTCGTACGCCGCCGACACCGACCGCAACTCCCGCATCAGTTCGTCCGGCGTGGGCCGTTCACCGGGGTCCTTGGCGAGACACCGCCGCACCAGGGGCGCGAGAGACCCCGGCACGCCCGTCAGATCGGGCTCGTCGTGCACGACCTGGTAGGCGACGACGTAAGGGCTGTCGGAGTCGAAGGGACCGCGTCCGGTCGTCGCGTGCACCATGAGCGACCCGAGCGCGAACATGTCGGCGGCGGGGCCCACTTCGCGGGGGCTCCGGAACTGTTCGGGCGCCATGAAGGGCGGAGTACCGATCAACTTCCCGGTCTCGGTGCGCAGTTCGCTGTCCCTGGGCCGGGAGATGCCGAAGTCGATGACCTTGGGCCCGTCGTCCGCGAGCAGCACGTTGCTGGGTTTCAGGTCCCGGTGCACGACGCCGACCCGGTGGATGTCCCGCAGTGCCTCGGCGAGCCCGGCCATCAGCCGACGCGACTGGTCCGCATCCATGGGGCCGTTCCGGTTCACCTGTTCCGAGAGTGTCGGACCAGGGATGTAGAGGGTGGCCATCCAGGGACGTCCGCCGTCGGGGTCGGCGTCGACGACGGGCGCGGTGAAGGCCCCGCTCACCCGTCGGGCGGCCGCCACCTCTTGCCGGAAGCGCCCCCGGAACTCGGGGTCCAAGGCGTACCGGGCGTGCACGACCTTCACCGCGACCCGCATGCCGGAGGTGCTGCGTGCCAGATGCACGACGCCCATGCCCCCGGAACCCAGGCAGGACTCCAGACGGTAGTGACCGGCGTACTCAGGAAGTTCCGCTTCCGCACCCGGTTCGGTGTTCCGCTGCGGCGTCATGGAATCACCCCCCGTGGTGCTCGATCGCGCGCGAGACGCTCGGAGCCTAGTCGATGGTGTGTGCGGGACGAATGCGGCGTGCCCGTCTCCTTGTGCGAGAAGTGCGTTGATGTTTGATGGGTGACAACAGGGGAATCAACGTGGCCCCATGACAGTCGTGGGGCGCAACGGGGGAGGTTTTTTCCATGTCTGTCGAGGACACCAGAGGCATCACGGGCGGGGACGTCGCCGACGTGGAGGGGAGGACGGCCGAGGCAGCCGTCGCCACGGCGGCCGCGCTCGCGACCTCCTACCCGGTGGCGCCGGGCTACCAGCTGAACGTCCGCAGCGGTCCCGGCACCGGCTACTCCATCGTCCGGGTCCTGTCCGAGGGCGCCTGGGTCCGGATCAACTGCCAGACGCCGGGCACCTGGGTGACGGGCCCGTACGGCACCTCGAACATCTGGGACAACATCGGCAGCGGTCAATACGTCTCGGACGCCTACATCCGCACCGGCAGCGACGGATACGTCGCCCCCCGCTGCTAGGCCCGTCTCGCGGTACGCCTCCGGCGCCGGCCGACGGGTCGGCGCGGGGGCCTCCCGCGGTCACGTGGGCGAGGAGTCACAATCGACCCGTGAGCGCAGAAGAGAACCGCACCGACGGAGTCCCGGCCACCCCCGCCGGCCCCCAGCCCGAACCCCTCCGTTTCTTCGGGACGACCTGGGTCGACCACTCCCGTGGGTACGCCGCCCGCCGGCTCGGTGTCGCCGTGGGGTCGCTGGCCGCCGCGGCCGCCGCCTGCTTCGTGCTGCGGTTCGCCTACCAAGGGCTCCAGATCGCCGCTGTCGGCGGCTTCGTCTCGCTGCTCGTCGTCGTGATGTTCGCGGTCTGCAGCGCCCTCGCCTTCGGCCACACCTGGTCCTCCTTCTCCACCCGCCCCGACCCCGACCGCCGGTCGTCCCTGCGCGGGCTGCTGTCCATCGGGTTCATCGGCTCGCTCCTCGCCTACTTCTTCCGCTCCCTCACCGAGGCCCCCGGCGAGAAGCTGCACCGCGCCGAGTACGAGACGGCCCGCGAGGAGTACGCCCGCCGCACCACCCGCCGCTCGGGCAACCCCGCGAGGAAGCGCCGCCGCGGCTGACACGACGGACGGGGCGAGGGAAAACCCCGGCGCCTCGCCCCGGCCCGCGGCCACGATGGCCGTATGACGACATCGAGGGCCGACCAGGTCTCCCACACCGCCCGGGCCCAGTCCTTCAACGCGGTCGCCGCGCAGTACGCGGACCACCGCCCCACCTATCCGCCCGCCCTGTTCGACGCGATCGAGGAGCTGACCGGCCGCCCGCTCGCGGGGTCCCGGGTGGCGGACGTCGGCGCCGGTACCGGCGTGGCCACCGCCCGCCTGCTCGAGCGCGGCGCGCACGTCGTCGCCGTCGAGCCCGGCGAGGGCATGGCGGCGGAGTTCCGCCGCCGCCTCCCCGGCACCCCGGTCGTCCGCGGCGACGGCGACGCCCTCCCCCTCGCCGCCCACAGCACCGACCTGATCACCTACGCCCAGTCCTGGCACTGGACCGACCCCGCCCGCTCCGTCCCGGAGGCGCTGCGGGTGCTGCGCCCCGGCGGCGCCCTCGCCCTGTGGTGGAACACCAGCGCCCTCGACGTCCCCTGGATCGCGGAGGCGTCCGCCCGGGCCGGCCGCCACTTCGGACGGGACTTCTCCCGCGAGCAGAACGACCTCGACGCCGCCACCGCCGACCCCTCCGGCCGGCTGGACTTCGCACGCCGCACCGTCCGCTGGAGCCGCCGCGTCCCGATCGACACGCACCTGGCCAACCTCGGCAGCCATTCGCTCTTCCTCGTCCAGAGCCCCGACCGCACCGCCGCCCACCTCACCGAGGAGCGCCGCCACGTCCTCGACGTCTTCCCGGACGGGATCGTCGAGGAGACCTACGTCGTCGTCCTCCTCCTCGCTTCCGCGCCGCCCGCGGCTTGACGCGCCCGCGCCGCCGGGAGGAGTATTCATCACATGATGAATTACTCCTCCCGGCCCCCGGAGGAGCCGGCCGTGCACGCCCAGGACCTCACCGTCGTCCGGGGCTCCCGCCCCGTGCTGCGCGGCCTCGGCTTCACCGTCCCCCGCGGCCGCATCACCGGCCTCCTCGGCCCCTCCGGCTGCGGCAAGTCGACGCTGATGCGGGCCGTCGTCGGCACCCAGGCCAAGGTCACCGGCACCCTCGACGTCCTCGGCCGCCCCGCGGGCCACCCCTCCCTGCGCACCCGCATCGGCTACGTCACCCAGGCCCCGTCCGTCTACGACGACCTGACCGTCCGCCAGAACCTCGACTACTTCGCCGCGATCCTCGACCCGGGCAAGGCGGGCGCCGACCGCCGCCACGACGTGGAACGCGTCCTCGCCGACGTCGACCTCACCAGCCACGCCGACTCCCTCGCCGGCACCCTCTCCGGCGGCCAGCGCAGCCGCGTCTCCCTCGCCGTCGCCCTCCTCGGCACACCCGAGCTGCTGGTCCTCGACGAACCCACCGTCGGCCTGGACCCCGTCCTCCGCCGCGACCTGTGGCAGCTCTTCCACCGCCTCGCCGAGGACCGCGGCGCCACCCTCCTCGTCTCCTCCCATGTGATGGACGAGGCCGAGCGCTGCCACCGGCTGCTCCTCATGCGCGCGGGTGAGGTCCTCGCCGAGGGCGCCCCCGAGGCCCTGCGCACCCGCACCGGCGCCGACACCGTCGAGACCGCGTTCCTCCGCCTGGTCGACGAGGCCGCCGCGGCCGCACATACCGAGGAGTCCACCCGATGACCGCAGCCGGCGCCCTCAGCCTGCCGCGCACCACCGCCACCGCCGCCCGGGTCCTGCGCCAGCTCCGCCACGACCCGCGCACCATCGCGCTGATGATCCTCGTCCCGTGCGTGATGCTCTTCCTGCTCCGCTACGTCTTCGACGGCAGTGCCCGCACCTTCGACACCATCGGCGCCTCGCTGCTCGGGATCTTCCCGCTGATCACGATGTTCCTGGTCACGTCGATCGCCACCCTGCGCGAACGCACCTCCGGCACCCTGGAACGCCTGCTCGCCATGCCCCTCGGCAAGGGCGACCTGATCGCCGGCTACGCCCTCGCCTTCGGCGCCGTCGCGGTCGTCCAGTCGGCCCTCGCCACCGGTCTCGCGGTGTGGTTCCTGGACCTCGACGTCATCGGCAGCCCCTGGCTGCTGCTCCTGGTCGCCCTGCTCGACGCGCTCCTCGGCACCGCCCTCGGCCTGTTCGTGTCGGCGTTCGCGGCGTCCGAGTTCCAGGCGGTGCAGTTCATGCCGGCGGTGATCTTCCCCCAGCTGCTGCTGTGCGGTCTGTTCACCCCACGCGACGCCATGCACCCGGTCCTGGAGGCGATCTCCGACGCCCTCCCCATGTCCTACGCCGTCGACGCCATGAACGAGGTCCTCCGCCACGCCAACCTCACGACGGCCTTCGTCCGCGACATCACCGTCGTCGCGGGCTGCGCCCTCCTGGTCCTCATCGTGGGCGCGGCCACGCTGAAACGCCGCACTGCGTGACTCCGGCCGTCCGCCCACCGGACAACCGAGCCCCCACCACTCTCCGGATGGGACAATCACCACCAGGACGACCCACCCCCGGAGGGCACCCTCAGCCATGACCCAGAAAGTCGCAGTCCTCGGCGCCGGCAAGATCGGCGAAGCCCTGCTCAGCGGAATGATCCGCGCCGGCTGGTCCCCCGCCGACCTCCTGGTCACCGCCCGCCGCCAGGAGCGCGCCGACGAGCTCCGCACGCGTCACGGCGTCACCCCGGTCACCAACCAGGAAGCCGCCAAGACCGCCGACACCCTGATCCTCACGGTCAAGCCGCAGGACATGGGCACCCTCCTCGACGAGCTCGCCCCGCACGTCCCCGCCGACCGCCTGGTCATCAGCGGCGCGGCGGGCATCCCGACCTCCTTCTTCGAGGAGCGTCTCGCCGAGGGCACCCCGGTCGTGCGCGTCATGACCAACACCCCCGCCCTCGTCGACGAGGCCATGTCGGTCATCTCCGCCGGCCGCCACGCCACCGCGGACCACCTCGCGCACGCCGAGGAGATCTTCGGCGCCGTCGGCAAGACCCTCCGCGTCCCCGAGTCCCAGCAGGACGCCTGCACGGCGCTCTCCGGCTCCGGCCCGGCGTACTTCTTCTACCTGGTCGAGGCGATGACGGACGCCGGCATCCTGCTCGGCCTGCCCCGCGACAAGGCGCACGACCTGATCGTGCAGTCCGCGATCGGCGCCGCGACGATGCTCCGCGACAGCGGCGAACACCCCGTGAAGCTGCGGGAGAACGTCACGTCCCCCGCCGGCACCACCATCAACGCCATCCGCGAACTGGAGAACCACGGCGTCCGCGCGGCCCTCATCGCCGCCCTGGAGGCGGCCCGCGACCGCAGCCGCGAGCTCGCCTCCGGCAACAACGGCTGACCCCGCAGGCCGCGGCCGGTCGTCACCGCGCCGCGGCCACCACCTCCTCGGCCGGCAGCAGGCCGATCGCCCGGTAGGCGGCGTCCACGGTCGGCCGCGCCATGCCCCGCGCCCGCTCGGCCCCCTCCCGCAGCACGCCCTCCAGATAACCCGGATCTGCGCACAGCTCCTGGTGCCGCTCCCGCAACGGCCGCAGCACCTCGATCACCGCGTCCGCCGTGTCTCTCTTCAGCGCGCCGTACCCGTCGTAGGACCCCGCCAGCTCTTCGGGATCACCGCCGGTGCAGGCCGCCAGGATCTCCAGCAGATTGGCGAGCCCCGGCCGCGACTCCCGGTCGTACACGACCTCGCTCCCGCTGTCGGTCACGGCGCGCATGACCTTCTTCCGCACCACGTCCGGCTCGTCCAGCAGATAGACGATCCCCGGCCCGGTGTCGTCGCTCTTGCCCATCTTCGAACCGGGGTCCTGAAGGTTCATCACGCGCGCCGCCACCGCCGGGCTGGTCGCCCGCGGCACGACGAACGTGTGCCCGTACCGCTGGTTGAACCGCACCGCGAGATCCCGCGCCAGCTCCACGTGCTGCGTCTGGTCGTTCCCGACCGGCACCTCGTCCGTCCCGTACGCCAGGATGTCCGCCGCCATCAGCACCGGATACGTCAGCAGCGACAGCCGCACGCTCCCGCCCCGCCGCTGCTCACGCGCCGCCTTCTCCTTGTACTGGATCATCCGGCGCATCTCGCCGTCCGTGGCCACGCACTCCAGCAGGTACGACAGCCGGGCGTGCTCGTCCACATGGCTCTGCACGAACACCGTGCACCGCTGTGGATCCAGCCCGGAGGCCAGCAGCAGGGTGGCGGCCTGCCTGCTCAGCCGGCGCACCCGCGCCGGATCGTGGTCCACGGTCAGGGCGTGCAGGTCGACGATGCAGAACAGCGCGTCCGCCCGGTACTGGTCGACCGTGGCCCACCGCCGCATGGCCCCGAGGTAGTTCCCCAGCGTCAGATGTCCGGTCGGCTTGATACCGCTGAAGACCCGAGTCATCACTTCTCCCTCTCCTGTGGAGCGTCGAGGCCGCTGTCCGGGGCGGCCGCCCCTCGAGCTCCGGGGGGAGAAAGCAGAACGGCCGCCGAGGCGGCGGCCGTGGGTGCATACGCAGGACGACCGCCGTCAGGCGGCCCACCAGAACTGGCTGTGCGTACGCGTCGTCATGCCCACGAGACTACGCCCCCGGGGCGGGGGACCGCAGCGAGTTGACACGGACCTGGGGGATCCGTACTGTTCTCCGAGTTGTCCGACGTGAGCACCGACTCCGGTCGGCCCCGGACAGCCATCCCGTGAGCACCACTACTGATCGACGTCAGCAGTCTGTCTGCCGGCGCGTCATTGTCGTGCGTATTCACGGAATGAGGAATCCGCACCCGAAAGGGAGCAGGACCCCGATTAGGTCGGGAGCCGGGAATCCGCTAAAGTCTCACTCGTCGGAACGGCCCGCAACGGCCGGAAAGACAAACCCCGCTGACCGGGGGTCAGGTCGAGAAAAAGATCTGATAGAGTCGGAAACGCAAGACCGAAGGGAAGCGCCCGGAGGAAAGCCCGAGAGGGTGAGTACAAAGGAAGCGACCGTTCCTTGAGAACTCAACAGCGTGCCAAAAGTCAACGCCAGATATGTTGATACCCCGTCCATCCGGTTTCGGATGGTCGAGGTTCCTTTGAAGAAAACACAGCGAGGACGCTGTGAACGTCGGGACTATTCCTCCCGATGTTCCGCTCTCGTGATGTGTGCACCCGATCACGGGTAAACATTCACGGAGAGTTTGATCCTGGCTCAGGACGAACGCTGGCGGCGTGCTTAACACATGCAAGTCGAACGATGAACCACTTCGGTGGGGATTAGTGGCGAACGGGTGAGTAACACGTGGGCAATCTGCCCTGCACTCTGGGACAAGCCCTGGAAACGGGGTCTAATACCGGATACTGACCCGCTTGGGCATCCAAGCGGTTCGAAAGCTCCGGCGGTGCAGGATGAGCCCGCGGCCTATCAGCTTGTTGGTGAGGTAATGGCTCACCAAGGCGACGACGGGTAGCCGGCCTGAGAGGGCGACCGGCCACACTGGGACTGAGACACGGCCCAGACTCCTACGGGAGGCAGCAGTGGGGAATATTGCACAATGGGCGAAAGCCTGATGCAGCGACGCCGCGTGAGGGATGACGGCCTTCGGGTTGTAAACCTCTTTCAGCAGGGAAGAAGCGAAAGTGACGGTACCTGCAGAAGAAGCGCCGGCTAACTACGTGCCAGCAGCCGCGGTAATACGTAGGGCGCGAGCGTTGTCCGGAATTATTGGGCGTAAAGAGCTCGTAGGCGGCTTGTCGCGTCGGTTGTGAAAGCCCGGGGCTTAACCCCGGGTCTGCAGTCGATACGGGCAGGCTAGAGTTCGGTAGGGGAGATCGGAATTCCTGGTGTAGCGGTGAAATGCGCAGATATCAGGAGGAACACCGGTGGCGAAGGCGGATCTCTGGGCCGATACTGACGCTGAGGAGCGAAAGCGTGGGGAGCGAACAGGATTAGATACCCTGGTAGTCCACGCCGTAAACGGTGGGCACTAGGTGTGGGCGACATTCCACGTCGTCCGTGCCGCAGCTAACGCATTAAGTGCCCCGCCTGGGGAGTACGGCCGCAAGGCTAAAACTCAAAGGAATTGACGGGGGCCCGCACAAGCGGCGGAGCATGTGGCTTAATTCGACGCAACGCGAAGAACCTTACCAAGGCTTGACATACACCGGAAACGTCCAGAGATGGGCGCCCCCTTGTGGTCGGTGTACAGGTGGTGCATGGCTGTCGTCAGCTCGTGTCGTGAGATGTTGGGTTAAGTCCCGCAACGAGCGCAACCCTTGTCCCGTGTTGCCAGCAAGCCCTTCGGGGTGTTGGGGACTCACGGGAGACCGCCGGGGTCAACTCGGAGGAAGGTGGGGACGACGTCAAGTCATCATGCCCCTTATGTCTTGGGCTGCACACGTGCTACAATGGCCGGTACAATGAGCTGCGATACCGCGAGGTGGAGCGAATCTCAAAAAGCCGGTCTCAGTTCGGATTGGGGTCTGCAACTCGACCCCATGAAGTCGGAGTCGCTAGTAATCGCAGATCAGCATTGCTGCGGTGAATACGTTCCCGGGCCTTGTACACACCGCCCGTCACGTCACGAAAGTCGGTAACACCCGAAGCCGGTGGCCCAACCCCTTGTGGGAGGGAGCTGTCGAAGGTGGGACTGGCGATTGGGACGAAGTCGTAACAAGGTAGCCGTACCGGAAGGTGCGGCTGGATCACCTCCTTTCTAAGGAGCACTTCTAGGCTGCCTCGGCAGTCCAGAGGCCAGTACATCGGCGAACGTCTGATGCTGGTTGCTCATGGGTGGAACGTTGACTACTCGGCACGGTCCAGGATGGACCAGGCGCTAGTACTGCTCTTCGGGGCGTGGAACGCTGATCTGGTCGGCTGACTGTGTCGGGCACGCTGTTGGGTGTCTGAGGGAATGATCTTCCTTCAGTGCCGGCCCCAGTGCACTCGAGCGTCATGTTCGGGGTGATGGGTGGTTGGTCGTTGTTTGAGAACTGCACAGTGGACGCGAGCATCTGTGGCCAAGTTTTTAAGGGCGCACGGTGGATGCCTTGGCACCAGGAACCGATGAAGGACGTGGGAGGCCACGATAGGCCCCGGGGAGTCGTCAACCAGGCTTTGATCCGGGGGTGTCCGAATGGGGAAACCCGGCAGTCGTCATGGGCTGTCACCCTTGCCTGAACACATAGGGCAAGTGGAGGGAACGCGGGGAAGTGAAACATCTCAGTACCCGCAGGAAGAGAAAACAACCGTGATTCCGGGAGTAGTGGCGAGCGAAACCGGATGAGGCCAAACCGTATGCGTGTGAGACCCGGCAGGGGTTGCGCATACGGGGTTGTGGGATCTCTCTTTCATGGTCTGCCGGCCATGAGACGAGTCAGAAACCGTTGATGTAGGCGAAGGACATGCGAAAGGTCCGGCGTAGAGGGTAAGACCCCCGTAGTCGAAACGTCAGCGGCTCGTTTGAGAGACACCCAAGTAGCACGGGGCCCGAGAAATCCCGTGTGAATCTGGCGGGACCACCCGCTAAGCCTAAATATTCCCTGGTGACCGATAGCGGATAGTACCGTGAGGGAATGGTGAAAAGTACCGCGGGAGCGGAGTGAAATAGTACCTGAAACCGTGTGCCTACAAGCCGTGGGAGCGTCGCGCAAGGACTTGTCCTTGCGTCGTGACTGCGTGCCTTTTGAAGAATGAGCCTGCGAGTTTGCGGTGTGTTGCGAGGTTAACCCGGGTGGGGAAGCCGTAGCGAAAGCGAGTCCGAACAGGGCGATTCAGTAGCATGCTCAAGACCCGAAGCGGAGTGATCTAGCCATGGGCAGGTTGAAGCGGAGGTAAGACTTCGTGGAGGACCGAACCCACCAGGGTTGAAAACCTGGGGGATGACCTGTGGTTAGGGGTGAAAGGCCAATCAAACTCCGTGATAGCTGGTTCTCCCCGAAATGCATTTAGGTGCAGCGTCGTGTGTTTCTTGCCGGAGGTAGAGCACTGGATAGGCGATGGGCCCTACCGGGTTACTGACCTTAGCCAAACTCCGAATGCCGGTAAGTGAGAGCGCGGCAGTGAGACTGTGGGGGATAAGCTCCATGGTCGAGAGGGAAACAGCCCAGAGCATCGACTAAGGCCCCTAAGCGTACGCTAAGTGGGAAAGGATGTGGAGTCGCACAGACAACCAGGAGGTTGGCTTAGAAGCAGCCACCCTTGAAAGAGTGCGTAATAGCTCACTGGTCTAGTGATTCCGCGCCGACAATGTAGCGGGGCTCAAGCGTACCGCCGAAGTCGTGTCATTGCAGCAGATAGCCCCAACGGGTGCTGTGATGGGTAGGGGAGCGTCGTCTGCCGGGTGAAGCAGCCGCGGAAGCGAGTTGTGGACGGTTGACGAGTGAGAATGCAGGCATGAGTAGCGATTCACACGTGAGAAACGTGTGCGCCGATTGACTAAGGGTTCCTGGGTCAAGCTGATCTGCCCAGGGTAAGTCGGGACCTAAGGCGAGGCCGACAGGCGTAGTCGATGGATAACCGGTTGATATTCCGGTACCCGCTGTGAAGCGTCAAACATCGAATCCAGTGATGCTAAGCCCGTGAAGCCGCCGGCTGAGTCTTCGGACGAGGTCGGAGTGGTGGAGCCGGTGACCCGAGCTGGTAGTAGGTGAGTGATGGGGTGACGCAGGAAGGTAGTCCATCCCGGGCGGTGGTTGTCCCGGGGTAAGGGTGTAGGACGGTGTGTAGGCAAATCCGCACACCATTGAGTCTGAGACCTGATGCCGAGCCGATTGTGGTGAAGTGGATGATCCTATGCTGTCGAGAAAAGCCTCTAGCGAGTTTCATGGCGGCCCGTACCCTAAACCGACTCAGGTGGTCAGGTAGAGAATACCGAGGCGTTCGGGTGAACTATGGTTAAGGAACTCGGCAAAATGCCCCCGTAACTTCGGGAGAAGGGGGGCCACATCCGGTGATGAGCTTTGCGCTCTGAGCTGGGGGTGGCCGCAGAGACCAGCGAGAAGCGACTGTTTACTAAAAACACAGGTCCGTGCGAAGCCGTAAGGCGATGTATACGGACTGACGCCTGCCCGGTGCTGGAACGTTAAGGGGACCGGTTAGCTCCATTTCGGTGGGGCGAAGCTGAGAACTTAAGCGCCAGTAAACGGCGGTGGTAACTATAACCATCCTAAGGTAGCGAAATTCCTTGTCGGGTAAGTTCCGACCTGCACGAATGGCGTAACGACTTCTCGACTGTCTCAACCATAGGCCCGGTGAAATTGCACTACGAGTAAAGATGCTCGTTTCGCGCAGCAGGACGGAAAGACCCCGGGACCTTTACTACAGTTTGATATTGGTGTTCGGTTCGGCTTGTGTAGGATAGCTGGGAGACTGTGAAGTTCGGACGCCAGTTCGGGTGGAGTCGTCGTTGAAATACCAGTCTGGTCGTGCTGGATGTCTAACCTGGGTCCGTGATCCGGATCAGGGACAGTGTCTGATGGGTAGTTTAACTGGGGCGGTTGCCTCCTAAAGGGTAACGGAGGCGCCCAAAGGTTCCCTCAGCCTGGTTGGCAATCAGGTGTTGAGTGTAAGTGCACAAGGGAGCTTGACTGTGAGACCGACGGGTCGAGCAGGGACGAAAGTCGGGACTAGTGATCCGGCGGTGGCTTGTGGAAGCGCCGTCGCTCAACGGATAAAAGGTACCCCGGGGATAACAGGCTGATCTTCCCCAAGAGTCCATATCGACGGGATGGTTTGGCACCTCGATGTCGGCTCGTCGCATCCTGGGGCTGGAGTCGGTCCCAAGGGTTGGGCTGTTCGCCCATTAAAGCGGTACGCGAGCTGGGTTTAGAACGTCGTGAGACAGTTCGGTCCCTATCCGCTGTGCGCGTAGGAGTCTTGAGAAGGGCTGTCCCTAGTACGAGAGGACCGGGACGGACGAACCTCTGGTGTGCCAGTTGTTCTGCCAAGGGCATGGCTGGTTGGCTACGTTCGGGAGGGATAACCGCTGAAAGCATCTAAGCGGGAAGCCTGCTTCGAGATGAGGACTCCCACCTCCTAGAGAGGGTAAGGCTCCCAGTAGACGACTGGGTTGATAGGCCGGATATGGAAGCACGGTAACGTGTGGAGTTGACCGGTACTAATAGGCCGAGGGCTTGTCCTCAGTTGCTCGCGTCCACTGTGTTGGTTCTGAAACCACGAACAACCCCATGCCATGGTCACGGCATGCCGGCGGTTGATTGTTTCATAGTGTTTCGGTGGTCATAGCGTAGGGGAAACGCCCGGTTACATTCCGAACCCGGAAGCTAAGCCTTACAGCGCCGATGGTACTGCAGGGGGGACCCTGTGGGAGAGTAGGACGCCGCCGAACAATTCTTGAATAGGAAGCCCCCGTGCCATTCGGCACGGGGGCTTTCTGCGTTTAGGGTCAGGTCCATGCGCTATGACCTCGTGATTTTCGACAACGACGGAGTCCTCGTCGACAGCGAGCCCATCTCCAACCGACACCTCGCCGCCTATCTCACCGAGCTCGGGCACCCCACCACCTACGAGGACTCCATCCGGGACTACATGGGGTCGGCCATGCACCGGGTGCACGACCTGATCGAGGAGCGGACCGGGCAGCGGTTGCCGGCCGACTTCGACGACGTCTTTCACGCCCGTGTCTTCGCCGCCTTCGAGCGGGAGTTGAAGCCCGTGCCCGGAATCGCCGACGTGCTGGAGAAGCTGGCGGCCGACGGGGTGCCGTACTGCGTGGCGTCGTCGGGGAGTCATGAGCGGATCCGGGTCGGGCACCGGGCGGCCGGGCTGGACCGGTACTTCGACGACGGGCGGATCTTCAGCTCGCAGGACGTCGGCCGCGGAAAGCCCGCCCCCGATCTCTTCCTGTACGCGGCCGAGCGGATGGGCACGGCACCTGAGCGGTGTGTGGTCGTCGAGGACAGCCCGCTCGGCGTCCAGGCGGCCGTCGCGGCCGGGATGGACGTGTACGGGTTCACCGCGATGACGCCGGCGGAGAAGCTGAGCGGCGCCACCTGGCTCTTCGGCGACATGCGGGAGTTGCAGCCCCATCTCACAGACGGCGTCGACGCCGGAAACTGAGCACGATTCATCTTTGACCGGATCTACCCACCGGTACCCCCGAGCCCTACGCTCGCCGCCATGACTGATGTGCTGCGGCGCGGCAGGGCCTCGCTGGCGTTCAGCTTCCTGGTGCAGGGCGTCGCCTTCGCGCTGCTCGTGACGCGCATCCCGGGCATCCAGAACCGGTACGGAGTCTCCGACGGCATGCTGCCCGTCTTCCTCGCCGCCGTGCCGATCCTGGCCGGCATCGGCAGCGTCTCCACGGAGCGGCTGGTGCGGCGGGTGCCGCCGAGCCGCGTGCTGCGGTGGTCCCAGCCGGTCGTGCTGCTCGCGCTGCTGGCCGTCGGGGCGGGGCGGCAGATGGCCGTCCTGGCCCTGGCGCTGGCGGCGTTCGGGCTGGCCGTGGGGGCGCTGGACGCCTCGATGAACATGCTCGGGGTGAGTCTGCAGCGGGCGTACGGGCGCAGCATCATGCTGAGCTTCCACGCGGCGTACAGCCTGGGCGGGATCGTCGGGGCGTCGCTGGCCTGGGTCGGGGCCCACTTCGGGCTGGCGCTGTGGGTGTCGTACCTGCCGGTGGTGCTGGTGCTGCTGCCGGCCGCGCTGGTGGGCAGCCGGTGGTACGTCGACGGGGAGGCGCAGGCGCCGGAGGAGAAGGGCGCGGAGGCCGGGGCGGGCGGTGGGCTGAAGTGGCTGCTGCCGCTGTGTCTGGTGATGACGGTGGCGTACATCGGGGACTCCACGGTCTCCAACTGGAGCGCGAAGTACCTCCAGGACGTGCTGGGCAGCTCCGAGCAGATGGCGACCGTGCCGTACAACGTGTACATGGTCACCACGCTGCTGGGGCGGACGGTCGGGGACGCCGGGGTGCGGCGGTTCGGCGCCGTGGCGGTGGTGCGGGCGGGGGCGCTGGTGGCGGCGGCCGGGTTCGCCGTGGTGGCCGGGGCGCCCGGGGCGTGGACGGGGATGCTCGGGTTCACGCTGCTGGGGCTCGGGCTGTGCGTGCTGGTGCCGCAGACGTTCGCGGCGGCGGGACGGCGGGCGTACGAGACCGGGCGGCCGGGGGCGTCGGACGCGGCCGTGGCGCGGCTGAACGTCTTCAACTACGTGGGTTTCCTGATCGGTTCGCCGCTGGTGGGGGCACTGGGGGATGCGTGGAGCTACCGCGGGGCGATGCTGGTGCCGATGGTGTTGATGCTGGTGACGCTCCTGCACGCCCGTTCGTTCGCGGCGGGGGCCGACCGATACGGTGGCGGGCATGAGCGGCCGCGCACAGCTGATGTGGGACGAAGCAGTAACGGGCTATGACTTCGGCCGGGACCACCCGATGGACCCGGTCCGGCTGGCGCTGACCCGCAGCCTGGTCGGCGCCCTCGGTCTGGACCGTGACGTGAACGTGGTCGCGGCGAAGGCGGCGGGGGAGTCGACGCTGCGGCTCGTGCACCGGGAGGACTACATCGACGCGGTGCGGGCCGCGTCGGCCGATCCGGGGTCGGCGGACCCGTCGTACGGGCTGGGGACGATCGACGATCCGGCGTTCGCGGGGATGCACGAGGTGTCGGCGCTGATCGCGGGGCAGTCGGTGGGCGCGGCCGAGGCGGTGTGGCGGGGTGAGGCGCTGCATGCGGTGAACTTCGCGGGCGGGCTGCACCATGCGATGCCGGGGGCCGCGTCCGGGTTCTGCGTGTACAACGACGCCGCGCTGGCGATCGCGCGGCTGCTGGAGCTGGGTGCGGAGCGGGTGGCGTACATCGACGTCGACGTGCACCACGGGGACGGGGTGCAGGCGGCGTTCTGGGAGGATCCGCGGGTGCTGACGATCTCGTTGCACGAGCATCCCCGGACGCTGTTCCCGCAGACCGGGTGGCCCGAGGAGACGGGCGCCGCGAGCGCGGAGGGCAGCGCGGTGAACGTGGCGCTGCCGGCGGGCACCGGGGACGCGGGATGGCTGCGGGCGTTCCACGCGGTGGTGCCGGAGCTGATCGCGCACTTCCGGCCGCAGGTGCTGGTGACGCAGCACGGGGCCGACACGCACTTCGAGGACCCGCTGGCGCATCTGGCGGTGTCGCTGGACGCGCAGCGGGCGGTGCAGCTGGCCTGTCATGAGCTGGCGCACGAGCACGCCGACGGCCGGTGGGTGGCGCTGGGCGGGGGTGGCTACGCGGTGGTCGAGGTGGTGCCGAGGTCCTGGTCGCATCTGGTGGCCATCGCGGCCGGGCGGCCCGTGGAGCCGACGACGCTGGTGCCCGACGAGTGGCGGCGGCAGGTGTACGCGCGGACCCGGGAGCCGGCGCCGCACCGGATGACGGACGGCCGGTGGCCGGTGCCGTGGGCCGCGTGGGACGAGGGGTACGACCCGGCGGACCGGCTGGACCAGGCGATCCTGGCGACCCGGCGGGCGGTGTTCCCGCTGCGGGGTCTGCTGCCCTGACCGTCCCGGGGGCGGGGTGTTACGCCGACCGTGGGGTGTGGGCCGGGTTCCGGTCCGCGGGTGCGGCCGGGTGGCGCACCATCGCGTGTGTGGTGACCGCCGACCGCCTCCGCGCGCATCTTCTTTCGGCCGGGCTCGCCGGGGTGGTGGGCACCAGCCGGGAGGAGAGCCTGCGCAGCTACCGGCTGTTCGCCGCCCGGGACCCGCGGGTGCTGATCGGGCTCGATCCGGTCGGTGCGTGGGGCGAGCGGGAGGTGCTCGCGCTGATGGCCGACCGGTGCGGGGTGGCGGCGGATCCGGGGCGGAGGTCGGGGCCCGAGGTCATCGGTCCGGAGCGTACGCTGGCCGCCCTGGACGCCTGTGCGGGGCGGCTGGCGGAGGCCGCGCGGCGTCGCGTTCCGGTGCTGCTGGGCACCGGGCACCCGCATCGGCTGCTCGGTTTCTACGCCGTGCTCGCAGACGCCTTGTCGGCGGCGGGATGTGAGATTCTCACCCCGGCGCAGGGTCGCTGTGTCGACATAACGACCCGGTTCGGTCTACGCACGGCCGTCCTCGACTACGTCCGGGGGGTCGGGCTGGTCCGGGACGCGACCGCGCAGCGCCCCGGTTGTGAGCCGGGCGCGCACACGCACTCCCCCCTCCCTGTTCGGGCCGCGCTGGCGGCCGCCGCGGACGTCGGCGGGCCGCTGCCCGAGCTGGTGATCGGGGACCACGGCTGGATCTGCGGGGCAGGTCAGCTGGGGTTCGAGAGCGTCGGGCCGGCCGATGTGAACGACCCGGCGCCGTTCGTCGGGGAGGCCGAGGGGGCGGTCTCGGTGGCCGTTCCGGTTGACGACGGTGCGCGGTCCGATTACTACCTGCCGCTGGCCCGCTACGTACTCAATCGAGCGTGTCTGTCACAGTAGGCCGCCGATGGGTGCACCTCTTCCCCACTCGCATCACCCGCCCCTACATTGGGGAGTGAGCACGCAACGACGAAGAGTCACCGGAAGGGGAAGCCGGTGGCCGTCGAGTGCGGAAGGTTCAGGTGTGTCATGGCTGCAGCTGGCGAGAGGCCTCTGAACGAGGTTCAGTTCCTTACCGTGGCGGAAGTCGCCTCGGTGATGCGAGTGTCGAAGATGACCGTGTACCGCCTGGTGCACAGCGGTCATCTGCCCGCGATCCGTGTGGGGCGGTCCTTCCGCGTCCCGGAGCAAGCGGTACACGAGTACCTCCGCGACAGCTACGTGGGGGTGGAAACGGCCTGACGGCGATCCGGGAGGGCCCGTATCGGGCACTCATGGGCCTTCCCGGTCACCTCGATTACGACCTCAGCGCTCGGGCGGGTAGGCTGACCCCTCGAAGGTCGTGTGGGCCCATGGCGCCCAAACACCGAGTGATGAGAAGTGAGCGAGGGTAGTCGTGGGCTCTGTTATCAAGAAGCGGCGTAAGCGGATGGCCAAGAAGAAGCACCGCAAGCTGCTCAAGCGCACGCGCGTCCAGCGTCGCAACAAGAAGTAAGCGACAGCGCGAGAGCGTGTCCCAGTGGCCCCCCACCGCGATTCGGTGGGGGGCCACTGCCCGTTGGTACGCCGCCGCCTTGGTACGTCCGGTGTACGTCCCGGGGATGTTGTCACTTCATGTATCCGCTCGGCGTCACAGAGCGACGGCGACCCGATAGGTTGGCCGTGGGCAGCAGGGTGAGAGGAAGGCGCTGATCTTGGGGAAGGTCGTGCTCGTGACCGGGGTGGCCCGGCAGCTCGGGGGCCGCTTCGTGCGGCGGATCCAGCGGGACCCCGAGGTGGACCGGGTGGTCGCCGTGGACGCGGTGCGGCCCGAGCACCATCTGGGCGGCGCCGACTTCGTCCAGGCGGACATCCGGCAGCCCACCATCGCGCGGGTGCTGGCCGAGTCGGGCGCCGACACGGTCGTCCATCTCGACGTGACGGGCACGCCGCTGGGCGGCGGCGGCCGGGCGTCGCTGAAGGAGACCAACGTCATCGGCACGATGCAGCTGCTCGGCGCCTGCCAGAAGTCGCCGAACATCCGGCGGCTCGTGGTGAAGTCCAGCACCAACGTCTACGGTTCGGCGCCGCGCGACCCGGCGGTGTTCACCGAGTCGACGCCGCCCAAGTCGCTGCCCAGCGGCGGCTTCGCGAAGGACACGGTGGAGGTCGAGGGCTATGTGCGCGGCTTCGCCCGCCGCCGCCCGGACGTCGCCGTGTGCGTGCTGCGGTTCGCCAACATCCTGGGCCCGGCCGCGGACACCCCGCTCGCGTCGTACTTCGCGCTGCCGGTGCTGCCGACGGTGTTCGGCTACGACCCGCGGCTGCAGTTCGTGCACGAGGACGACGTGATCGAGGTGCTGCGGATCGGCGCGCACGAGCCGCGGCGCTCCACCCTCAACAGCGGGACGTTCAACATCGCCGGGGACGGGGTGCTGCTGCTGTCGCAGTGCTCGCGGCGGCTGGGCCGGCCGACGGTGCCGCTGCTGCTTCCCGCGGTCACCTGGGCGGGCTCGCTGATGCGTACGCTGGGGATGTCGGACTTCTCGCCCGAGCAGATCCGGCTGCTGACGCACGGGCGGGTGGTGGCGACGGACCAGATGCGGGAGACGCTGGGTTTCACCCCCAAGTACTCGACTGCCGAAACGTTTGCGGACTTCGTGCGCAGCCGCGGTCCTGGGCTGCTGCCGCCGGAGACCGTCGCGAGGGCCGTCGACCGGATCGCCGCGCTGCCCGTGCCGGGCAGCGGCCATGTGCCGGCGCAGGGCGCCGACTGAGGAGCGCAGCAACGATGGCGGACGCCAAGGTCATTCCGTTCGACGACGACCACCGCTCCCGCGGGAGTGCCGCGTCGCGCCGCCGTGGTGCGGCCGGCCGGCGCCAGGGCGGGACGCGGCCGCCGGCCGCGGTGGGGGAGGTCCAGCCCCTGCCGGGGACGGCCGCGGCGCGGGAGGATGATCCCGTGACCGGTGACGAGGAGCGGCCGCGTGAGCCGGCCGCGGACCGCGAGGGCGGTGACGGCGGCCTGGAGCAGAGGATCGCGAGCGGGCTGGCGTTCCTGCGCCGCCGGCTCACCGGGGACTACGACGTCGACGACTTCGGCTACGACGAGGAGCTCACCGACCAGGTCCTGATGTCGCTGCTGCGCCCGATGTACGAGAAGTACTTCCGGGTCGAGGTGAAGGGCGTCGAGAACATCCCGTCCGAGGGCGGTGCGCTGATCGTCGCCAACCATTCGGGGACGGTCCCGGTGGACGGGCTGATGATGCAGGTCGCCGTGCACGACCACCATCCGGCCGGGCGTCATCTGCGGCTGCTGGCGGCGGACCTGGTGTTCGTGCTGCCGGTGGTGAACGAGCTGGCGCGGAAGCTGGGGCACACGCTGGCCTGCGCGGAGGATGCCGAACGGCTGCTGGCGCAGGGCGAGTTGGTCGGGGTGATGCCGGAGGGCTTCAAGGGCATCGGGAAGCCGTTCTCCGAGCGGTACAAGCTCCAGCGGTTCGGGCGGGGCGGGTTCGTGTCGACGGCGCTGCGGCACGGGGCGCCGATCGTGCCGTGCTCGATCGTCGGGGCGGAGGAGATCTACCCGATGATCGGCAACGCGAAGACGCTGGCGCGGCTGCTGGGCTTCCCGTACTTCCCGCTCACGCCGACGTTCCCCTGGCTGGGGCCGCTGGGGGCGATTCCGCTGCCGACGAAGTGGACGATCCAGTTCGGGGAGCCGATCCCCACGGACGGGTATCCGCCGGAGGCGGCGGAGGACCCGATGCTGATGTTCAACCTGACCGACCAGGTGAGGGAGCAGATCCAGCACACGCTGTACAAGTTGCTGGTGCAGCGGCGGTCGGTGTTTTTCTGAGCGGCCGGAGAGGTGAGCCGTGGGCGCCCCTCGGTTGTGCGGAGGGGCGCCCTTGGTGTTACTCCTGGTCCTCCGCCTCGATGCCCAGACCCGGGAGGAGCCCGGGCAGGAGGGGTGGGAGCGTGACGTCGGAGCCGGGTGGGCGGGTGGCCGAGTCCGTCGGCGGCGGCGTGCTGCTCTGGCCGCTCTCCTGGGGCGGGTCGAGGAGGCCGCCGGTGTTGCCGCCGAGCAGGCCGTCCTTCTCGCCCTCGGCGTCGGCGGAGCCGGTCGGTCCCGCGCTGCCCTCCTCGCCCGTGCCGGAGCCGTCCCGTCCGGTGCCGGGGGACGTCGAGGGCTCGGCCGTCGACGGGGCGCCGGTGTCCGTGGCCGAGTCGCCGCGCCGCTTCCCGTCGTCCGCCTCGTCGCTCGGCGACCGGGGCAGCAGGGACTGCAGCGGGGCGACGTCTTCGTCTATGGCGTCGAACACCGAGGTGACCTGCTCACTGACGTCGCCCAGTTGCACGGGCAGCCGGTCGCGCAGGTTGCCCCAGGTGTCGCGGTGGGCGCGGGAGAAGGAGGAGAGCGCCTGCATGGGGCCGAGGGAGTCCGGGTTGCGCTCGTAGGCCTCGCGGAGCAGCCGGTGGCCCTCCGAGGCGTCGTGCCGCATGCCGGACAGGGCGCGGCGGATCTCGCTCAGGGACTCGTGGTCGAGGGAGCCGGCGCGGTCGCGCTCCATCAGCCGGCGGGCCTCGTTCAGCCGGGTGGAGGCGTGGTCGAGGTAGACCCGGCCCCGCTCGTCGTCGCCGTCGGCGAAGGTGAGCTTGACGTCCTCGATGCCGCGCTTGAGTCCGTAGAGGGAGTCGCCGGGGAGGGCGTCGGAACTGGCGGCGGCGACTCCGCCGAGGGCGCCGGCGGCGACGCCGACGGTGAGCCCGCCCGCGGTGAGCCCTTTGGCCAGCCTCGACCGCGGCCGCAGTCTGCCCAGCGGGGTCGCCCGGTGGGCGCCCTTGGCGCGGCGCGAGCGCTGTTCGGGAACGGCCCGGTCCGTCGCCTCGCCTGCGGCGGTGCCCTCCTGGAGCATGGCCTCGAACGCGGCCACCAGCTGGGCTCGCTGGACGACCTTCACCTCAGGGTCCAGTTCCGGCCGGGGCAGCGCGCTCAGACCGGAGGCCAGCGTGAGCAGCTGGGCCTGTTCGGTCTCGGCGGCGGCCGCGGCCGGTGCCGGTCCTTCGGTTCGCTCGGCCGCCGTGCCCCGGTCGGACTGCTCCTCCAGGGCCTGGGCGAAGGCGTTCGCCCGCCGGTGCGCCGATACGTTCGCGATCACTGGCGGCACCTCCTCTCGTCATGACGGTCGACTCCCCAGGGGGTCTGAGGGTTCCCATGCCCGGACGACGCCACACGATCGGGTGAGCGGGGCCGGTCAGGGGGTGACCACAGGGAGCCTGTATCCCGCACAACGACGGGCGCGGCACTTGGGTTACGGACATCGGTAGTCCGATCGAGGATTCCAACCGGGTTTCACTCAGGGTGGGTTGAGTGTCGCTCGCTGTGCTCCGTCCGGTGGACGGGCCGGGTCAGCGGGCGTCGTCCGGGAGGAGCCGGGCGAGGGTGCGGACGGCCCGGTACTGGAGGGTCTTGATGGCGCCCTCGTTCTTGCCCATGACGCGGGCCGTCTCGGCGACGGACAGCCCTTGGAGGAACCGGAGCGTGACGCACTCCTGCTGTTGGGGGTTGAGCCGACGTACGGCATCGAGGAGGGCGGCGTTGGACAAGGACTCGAGAACGGAATCCTCGGGGGAGCGCTCGACCTCGTTGGCGTCGAGCATCTCCCCGGTGGTGACCTCGAGGCGGAAGCGGCTGGACTTGAAGTGGTCGGCGACGAGGTTGCGGGCGATGGTCACCAGCCAGGCGCCGAAGTCCCGGCCCTGCCAGGTGAAGGTGCCGATGCGGCGCAGCGCCCGCAGAAAGGTCTCGCTGGTGAGGTCCTCGGCGGTCGCCTTGCCGCCGACGCGGTAGTAGATGTAGCGGTAGACGGTGTCGCTGTACTGGTCGTAGAGCCGTCCGAAGGCCTCCGCCTCGCCGGCCTGGGCGCGCTCCACGAGGTCCATCATCCGGGCGCTGTCGCTGTCGGCGGCGGGACGGCGGGCAGCGGGAGCGCCGGACGGGCGTCCTCGTCTGCCGACCGCGGCCGTGCCCTCGGCGAGGGCGTAGCACGGGCCGGCGGGGACGGCGGCGAATGCGGGGACGGCGTGCGCGGGGGGGACGATTCCGCGCAACATGTCTCGGGCTGTCGCGACTGTCGCGCGCAGCGTAGCCAGGCCCGAGGCGTCAACCCCGACGTGTGGGTACACGGGACTCCCAGAGGCAGAGCTTCCATCACGTGCAGTGCGGGGCCGTTCACCCGTCGTGGCGAAGGGCTGGTCCCGGAATGCGTCTGAGGAGAATAACGCTTCGTACAGGCTCTGCTACACCGAGTTGCTCAAATCGTCGATTACGTCGCTTCCGTAACCGATTGACGCATGTTCAGGGATGAGGAGCTGACCGATTGGTGACCGGAAGCTTTCGTATTCGGGATAAGTCCAGGGCGAGTTGTGGCCGTGTGCAGCCAAGAGGACTGCTCGGGCCCGTTGCGGGGTACGGCAGTCGGTTCGGGGCGTGTCGCGGCCGCCCGGTCACTGCGGGCACCCGCGCGGCGGAACGTCAGCGGCGTTTGCGGTGCAGGGCGATGGCGGCGGCCGTGCCCCCGGCCACCGCGCCCACGCCGGCCGCGGCCGGGATGCCGACCTTGGCCGCCTTGCGGCCGGTGCGGTAGTCGCGCAGCCGCCAGTCCATCCGGCGCGCGTGCTTGCGCAGCTTCGAGTCCGGGTTGATCGCGTAGGGGTGGCCCACCAGCGACAGCATCGGGATGTCGTTGTGCGAGTCGCTGTAGGCGGCGCAGCGGCTGAGGTCGAGCCCTTCGGCCAGGGCCAGCGCGCGGACCGCCTCCGCCTTGGCGGGGCCGTGCAGCGGTTCGCCCACGAGTTTGCCCGTGTACACGCCGTCGACCGACTCGGCGACGGTGCCCAGGGCGCCGGTCAGGCCGAGGCGGCGGGCGATCACCGTGGCGATCTCCACCGGGGCGGCGGTGACCAGCCACACCCGCTGGCCCGCGTCGAGGTGCGCCTGGGCCAGCGCCCGGGTGCCGGGCCAGATCCGCTCCGCCATGTACTCGTCGTAGATCTCCTCGCCGATGGACTGCAGCTCGGAGACGCGGTGGCCCTGGACGATGGAGAGCGCCGAGTCGCGCGCCTCCTGCATGTGCTCGGGATCCTCCACGCCGGCCAGCCGGAACCACGCCTGCTGCCAGGCGAACCGGGCCAGCTCGCGGGTGTCGAAGAACTTCCGCTTGTACAGGCCCCGCCCGAAGTGGAACAGGGCGGCGCCCTGCATGACGGTGTTGTCCAGGTCGAAGAACGCGGCGGCCCGTTCGTCACCGGGCACCGGGAACGCGGGTTCGCGTTCGAGAACTTCCTGGGTGGACTTGCGGGCGGCCTCCGCCGAGGCCTCGCCTGCCAACACGCTCCGCGCCGTGGCGGAGCGCCTACGGGGAGTGAGCCATCCGAGAGCGGCCATGGCGTGAGCATAGCCAGTGCGCACGCCCGTTCCGGAGCCGAGAGGTCGCCACGTCGTGAACTCTGTGTGTCCCGGGCGGTGACCCGGCCTTGTCCCGCACGGGACAATGGCCCGTATGAGCCCTCTCTTCCGCCGCGCCGGGCCCCCGCGGGACCGGCTCGTGACGCTGATCCGCAAGCCCGGCTGCCATCTGTGCGACGACGCGCAGGTGGTGGTGGAGAAGGTGTGCTCCGAGCTCGGGGTCCCGTGGGAGCGGAAGGACATCACCGAGGACCGGGAGCTGTACGACCGGTACTGGGAGCAGATCCCCGTGGTGCTCGTCGACGGACGGCAGCACACCTTCTGGCGCGTGAACGAGGACCGTCTCCGCAAGGCTCTGAGTGACTGACCGGTCAGTTCAATCTGGCGGAAATTCGCTTAGGATCGATGGTGACTTGGTCTCGGGGGCGGGATTCGCAGAGGAGAGTGTGCGGTTTTGCCCCTGGAAGCTAAGGAACGGCGGTGCAGGCGCGCCGGTTCCCCGTGCGCGCGCGGGGGGCGCGTGACCCCGGTCACGTTGGCCGGGCAAAACGGACACAATCTTTGTGCACGCGTTCACAAAGACATAGCCTGCATTCGACGGGGCGGTCCGGGGACGTATGACCGCCTGAAGCCCCGCTCTACCCGCAGGAGCACCGTGGCAACTGGCCGAACTCACCGACCGGCGACCCGTAGCCGAGGGATTCCCGAGGCCACCGTCGCCCGGCTTCCGCTGTACCTCCGCGCCCTGACCGCGCTCTCCGAGCGCTCGGTGCCCACGGTCTCCTCGGAGGAGCTGGCGGCCGCCGCGGGTGTCAACTCCGCGAAGCTGCGCAAGGACTTCTCCTACCTGGGTTCCTACGGCACCCGGGGCGTCGGCTACGACGTCGAGTATCTCGTGTACCAGATCTCCCGCGAACTCGGCCTCACCCAGGACTGGCCGGTTGTGATCGTAGGAATCGGTAACCTCGGCGCCGCCCTCGCCAACTACGGAGGGTTCGCCTCCCGCGGTTTCCGGGTCGCCGCTCTGATCGACGCCGACCCCGCGATGGCCGGGAAGCCCGTCGCCGGCATCCCGGTGCAGCACACCGACGAGCTCGAGGCGATCATCCGGGACAACGGCGTGTCCATCGGCGTCATCGCCACCCCGGCCGGAGCCGCCCAGCAGGTCTGCGACCGGCTCGTCGCCGCCGGCGTCACCTCCATCCTGAACTTCGCGCCGACCGTGCTGACCGTCCCGGACGGCGTCGACGTGCGCAAGGTGGACCTCTCCATCGAGCTGCAGATCCTCGCCTTCCACGAGCAGCGCAAGGCCGGTGAGGAGGCCGCCGCCGAGGTCACCGCCGCCCAGGCCGCCGGCACCGCCCAGACCGCCGTCGCCGCCGGGCGCGAGGGCTCCGCCACCGACCAGGGGCCCGACGGGGACGTACCCGCCGTGATGCCGGCATGAGTCTCCTGGTCGTCGGACTGAGCCACCGCAGCGCCCCGGTCAGCGTGCTGGAGCGGGCGTCGCTGAGCGTGGAGGCGCAGACCAAGCTGCTGCAGGACACGGTCGCCGCGGAGCCCGCCTCCGAGGGCGCGGTCCTCGCCACCTGCAACCGCATCGAGCTGTACGCCGACGTGGACAAGTTCCACGCCGGTGTCGCCGAGCTGTCCACGCTGCTCGCCCAGCACAGCGGGGTCGGCCTGGAGGAGCTCACTCCTTATCTCTATGTGCACTACGAGGACCGGGCCGTGCACCACCTGTTCTCGGTGGCTTGCGGACTGGACTCGATGGTCGTGGGCGAGGGACAGATCCTCGGCCAGATCAAGGACTCGCTGGCCCGCGCGCAGGAGACGCACACCGCCGGACGGCTGCTGAACGACCTGTTCCAGCAGGCGCTGCGGGTCGGCAAGCGCGCCCACTCCGAGACCGGCATCGACCGCGCCGGGCAGTCCCTGGTCACCTTCGGCCTGGAGCAGCTCGCGCTCGGCACCCCCGTCGAGTCCTGGACCCGGGGCAAGAAGGCCCTGGTCATAGGCGCCGGGTCGATGTCCTCGCTGTCCGCGGCCACGCTCGCGCGCGCCGGGATCGCCGAGGTCGTGGTCGCCAACCGCACGCCCGACCGCGCCGAGCGGCTGGTGCGGATCCTGTCCGAGGGCGACGACACGGACGTGACGGCCCGCGCGGTCCCGATGACATCGGTGCCGTTCGAGCTGACACGTGCCGATGTGGTCGTTTCCTGCACGGGCGCGACCGGCCTGGTGCTGACCGCCGACATGATCGCCGCGGGCGTCGAGGGGCGGGTCGACGAGGCGCCGGTCGTCGACCTCGACGCCGTCGCCGAGGAGGACGCCCGCGAGAGCGCCCCGGCAGGGCAGCCGCCCGCCGAGGACGGCTGCCCGGTGGACCTGCCCACGGTGCGGCCCGGCTTCTCCGTGATGGGGGAGGCGGCCGTCGCCGGGATGGACGCGGCCACGCTGGAGCAGCACGGCGCGTGGGCGGCGGGCTCCGCCGTCGACCGCCGGGACGCCGCCCGCGGCACCGGACCCGAGGCGGACGCCGAGGTCATCGGCGCGCTCGCCGCGACCGCGACCGCGATCGGCCGCATCCCCGAGCGCCGGCGGCCCGAGCAGGTGGACGCGCCGCCGCGCCCCGAGCCCGTGCTGTTCCTGCTGGACCTCGCCATGCCGCGGGACGTCGACGCGGCGGCGCACCGCCTGCCCGGCGTGCGGCTCGTGGACATCGAATCGCTCGCGGAGGCCTCCGCGGACGCTCCGATGGCTGCCGATGTGGACCAGGTCCGGCGTATCGTCTTTGACGAGGTCGCCGCGTTCGGGGCGGCACAGCGGGCGGCGCACATCACGCCGACCGTCGTCGCCCTGCGGACCATGGCGGCCGACGTGGTGGCCGGTGAGATGGCCCGCCTGGAGGGGCGGCTCCCCGGCCTGGACGACAAGCACCGCGCGGAGATCACCCAGACCGTGCGACGGGTGGTCGACAAGCTGCTGCACGCCCCGACGGTCCGGGTCAAGCAGCTCGCGGCCGAGCCCGGCGGGGCCGGGTACGCGGACGCGCTGCGCACCCTGTTCGACCTCGACCCCGAGACGGTGGCCTCCGTCTCCCGCGCCGAGGAAAGCACCGAGAAGAACGCAGAGAACCGAGGGCCGGGATGACTGAGAAGGCACTGAGGCTGGGGACCAGGCGGAGCAAGCTCGCCATGGCCCAGTCCGGGCAGGTGGCGGATGCCGTGAGCCAGGTGACCGGACGGCCCGTCGAGCTCGTCGAGATCACCACGTACGGCGACGTCTCGCGTGAGCACCTCGCGCAGATCGGCGGCACGGGCGTCTTCGTCGCCGCGCTGCGGGAGGCGCTGGCGCGCGGCGAGGTGGACTTCGCGGTGCACTCCCTGAAGGACCTGCCGACCACGCAGCCCGACGAGCTGGTCGTGGCGGCGATCCCCGAGCGCGAGGACCCGCGGGACGTGATCATCGCGCGGGACGCGCTGAAGCTCACCGACCTGCCGCGCGGGGCGCGCATCGGTACCGGTTCGCCGCGCCGCATGGCGCAGCTGAACGCGTACGCGCGCAGCCACGGCATGGACATCGAGACGGTCCCGATCCGGGGCAACGTCGACACCCGCATCGGGTACGTCACCAAGGGCGACCTGGACGCGGTGGTGCTGGCGGCCGCCGGGCTCAACCGGGTCGGCCGCAGCGACGAGGTGACCGACTTCCTGTCGGTCGACACGGTTCTGCCCGCCCCCGGCCAGGGGGCACTGGCGGTCGAGACCACCGCGGACAACGCGGAGCTCATCGCCGCGCTCGCCCAGCTCGACGACCCGCTCACGCGGGCCGCCGTGACGGCCGAGCGGTCACTGCTCGCCGCCCTGGAGGCCGGCTGCAGCGCACCCGTGGGGGCGCTCGCCGACCTTCTGACTGACGGGCAGACTGTCAAGGAAATGCGCCTGCGGGGCGTCGTCGGCACGACCGACGGTTCCACGCTGGTGCAGCTGTCCACCACCGGTCCCGTGCCCGAGACGCACGAGGCGGCGACGGCGCTCGGTCGCGAACTCGCCACCGAGATGCTGGCGCAGGGCGCGGCCGGTCTGATGGGGGAGCGAGCACTTTGAGCCCCACCACTCTTCCCGCCCCTCCGGAACAAGGGCACGTCACCTTCCTCGGTGCCGGACCCGGGGATCCGGGACTGCTGACCCTGCGCGCCGTGGAGGCCCTGGCGAACGCGGACGTCCTCGTCGCCGAGCACGACGTGCTCGATGTCGTACGGACGCACGCCAGGCAGGGCGTCGCCGAGGTGCACACGGACACGGACACGTCTGCGTCGTCCACGCCGGGCACGGGCACGCCCCAGCTGACGGTCGTTGACGGCGCGTCAACAACCGCCGCTGTCCCCGCGAATAGGGATGCCGCACATCTTGTCATGGAGGCCGCGCGGGGCGGCAAGCGGGTCGTCCGTGCGGTGTCCGGCGACCCCGGGCTCGACGCCTACGCCGCCGAGGAGATGCTGGCGTGCGCCTCGGCCGGGGTGCCGTTCGAGGTCGTGCCCGGTGTCGCCACCGCGGTCGGCGTGCCCGCGTACGCCGGTGTGCCGCTGCGTGACGCCCAGGGCACCGACGTGCGGTTCGTCGACGCGCGCACGGCGTCCGACCGGTGCTGGACGGAGGTCGGCGCCTCCGACGGCACGGTGGTCGTGTCCACCACGCTGGACTCGGTGGCCGCCGCCGCGGGCGAACTGGTGTCCGCCGGACGTAAGCCCGACACCCCCCTGACGGTGACCGTCGCGGGCACCACGACCCGCCAGCGCACCTGGACGGCGACGCTCGGCACGATCGCGCAGACGCTGAAGCAGGCGAAGGTGCTGCCCTCCCCGGAGGGCGCGCGGCCCGTGATAGCCGTGGTCGGTGAGCGTTCCGCCGCCGCCCAGCGTGACCGGCTGGCGTGGTTCGAGTCCAAGCCGCTGTTCGGCTGGAAGGTGCTCGTGCCACGGACGAAGGAGCAGGCGGCGTCGCTCTCCGACCAGCTGCGGTCCTACGGGGCCGTGCCGCACGAGGTGCCGACCATCGCGGTCGAGCCGCCGCGTACGCCCCAGCAGATGGAACGTGCCGTCAAGGGCCTGGTCACCGGCCGCTACGAGTGGATCGCCTTCACGTCGGTCAACGCGGTCAAGGCGGTCCGCGAGAAGTTCGAGGAGTACGGGCTCGACGCCCGCGCCTTCGCCGGGATCAAGGTCGCGGCGGTGGGCGAGCAGACCGCGAAGGCGCTGATCGCCTTCGGCGTGAAGCCGGACCTGGTGCCGAGCGGCGAGCAGTCGGCCGCCGGTCTGCTGGAGGACTGGCCGCCGTACGACCCGGTCTTCGACCCGATCGACCGCGTCTTCCTGCCGCGCGCCGACATCGCCACGGAGACGCTGGTCGCGGGCCTCATCGAGCTGGGCTGGGAGGTCGACGACGTCACGGCGTACCGCACCGTGCGCGCCTCGCCGCCGCCGGCGGAGACCCGTGAGGCGATCAAGGGCGGCGGCTTCGACGCGGTGCTGTTCACCTCGTCGTCGACGGTCCGGAACCTGGTCGGTATCGCGGGCAAGCCGCACAACGTGACGGTGATCGCGTGCATCGGCCCGGCCACGGCGAAGACGGCCGAGGAGCACGGGCTGCGGGTGGACGTGATGGCTCCCGAGCCGTCGGTCCACAAGCTGGCTGAGGCCCTCGCCGACTTCGGCGCGCGGCGCCGGCTGGCGGCGCTGGAGGCGGGCGACCCGGTCACCCGGCCGAGCGAGCGGCGGCCGGGGGCGCGGAGGCGTCGCTCGACTACGTGAGGTGACGTGCGGTTCTCGACGGCGGGGCGTGCCCCAGGGCACGCCCCGCCGTCGTGTGTCCCGGTCGTCACGTGGCGACGGGCCACTCCAGCACGGTCAGCTCCGGCCACTGCCGGCGCCAGCGCTCGGTCTTGGCCTCGTACACCGCGCGCGGCGCGAGCACGGGGTTCGGCCGTACGACGAGCCCGAACACGTCGGACAGGCCGTGCGGTGCGTACACCCGCCACCGGCCGTCGGGCTCCAGGCGGACGCCCAGACAGCAGGTGGTCGCGGCGAAGCTGTCGATCGCCGCCTCGGTGGAGGTGTACGGGGCGCAGGGGACGCCGAACTTCTGCTCGTACCACAGATGGACGCGGGCCTCGTTGCGGATCTCCACCTCGGCGGGGAGGTCCGCGAAGGTCGCCGCCGCGGCGCGGATCACCTGGTCCTCCGCCTCCCAGGACAGGTCGCGGTCGTCGAAGTAGAAGACGTCGTAGTCCTTGATCCCCTCGGTGGGAGGTCTGCCCGTGACGACGTTCCACACGGTCTGGAAGAGACAGCCCGCCGTCAGGTACCAGCCGGGCAGGCCGAGCGTCGCCGTGCGGCGGAGCACCTCCAGCAACGTGTCGTTGCGGGACAGGGCGGCTCGCAGCGCGACGAGCTGCTCGTCCAGCGGGAGCCGGGCGGTCATCGCGTGCGCGAGGCGTAAGGGAGGAAGGACGTCCAGGCGGTGGGGGTGAGGGTGAGGCGGGAGCCTTGGGGGATCTTGGAGTCGCGGACGAGGATGTTCGCGGGGGTGGCGGCTACTTCGACGCAGTCGGGGCCCTCGTCCGTGCTGTGGCTGCTCTTCGTCCACACGGCGTGGGTGTTGGCCTTGAGGGTCATGTCTCTCCCAGCACTTTCTCGATGAGGGCCAGTGATTGCCGCGGGCTGAGAGCCTGCGCCCGGATGGCTCCGTAACGCATGTCGAGGAGCTGTACTTCCTTCCGGTCGGTGACCACACCGCTGATGTGCTGTACCTCCAGGTGCCCGACCGTGGTGCCGTCCCTGAGCCTGAGCAGCCGGAACGACCCGGCGAGGCCCGGGTTCTCCTCATGGCTCAGCGGGAGCACCTGAAGGTCGACGTGGGGGAACCTGCCGACGGTCAACAGGCGTTCGAGCTGCCCGCGCATCACCATCCTGCCCCCGAGGGGCCGGCGAAGCGTCGACTCGCACTGGACGAAGCTGAACAGAGGACGGGAAGTCGTCTCGCCGATGATCTCCTGGCGCGCGACACGGGCGGACAAGCGCTGTTCGAGTTCGTCCGCGGTGAACGGAGGCCGCCGGGCACCGAAGACGGCGCGGGCGTAGTCCGGTGTCTGCAACAGGCCGTGAATCACGGAGTTGTTATAGGCACCCAACTCGACGGCTTCGGCCTCCAGCTTCTTCAGGTCGCGCACGGTCTTCGGATACCGGATCTCCGCGACGTCCCTTGCCATCGCTGAGATCTTCCCGCCGGCGCCCAGCGCCGCGTCGACCGCGTCCAGATACTCGGGACGAGGAATCCGCCGTCCCCGCTCCACCGAGGAGACCAGTTCCTCGCCGTAGCCGATGGCCGCACCCAGTTCCGCCTGGGTGAGTCCCGCCGCCTCCCGCCACAACTTGAGCTGCCGTACGACCGTACGCATGACGGCCCCGGCCTCCTCATCGCCCAGCCACGCTTCCCACCCGCTCATCCCGCCGTCCTTCCGCCGCACGCCCTGCCCTGGACCAACTCCGACCGTCCGCAGGCGGTCACCCCGGGCAAGGCGGACAAAATCCGGACAGCTGGCCTACAGCCACAGGTCGCACGAGGTGCCCGTGCGCACAGTGCGCGCGAGTGAGGACACTGAGTGGCGAGAATCTGGGACTCCGCATCGCGGATCGGTCTCACCCGTCACGGCACCCAACACGTGGTGATCAACTGCCCCCGCACGGAGGGGCGGTCTGCGGGGCGGAGCCCAGCGACTTCGGGTACGGCCTGCTTCTGGTCGGCGAACTGGCCGACCTTGGCGCGTGCGGACAGGCCGGTGCCGTGCAAGACGGTATGGGCGGAGCCGGACTTCGGCCGGTGACGGAGTGTCCGTCAGCCGCGTGGGCCGGAAGTCGCGTCGACTGCTTGGTCAGGCAGCCGTGCTTCGACGATGATCGTGCCCAGTGCTTGGCCGGTGGGCGCGGGAAGGCACCGTGCCTCGACGTCGACGAAGCCATGCTTGTGTGCGATGGCGGCCCACGTCTCGGGAGGATGACACCAGCGGTCCACGGTCATCTCCCTGCCTTCAGGGCCCTTCCCGTACATGGGTTGGCGGCCGGTGAGGTGCTGGGGAGTCTCGCCGTGCGAGAAGGCGAACACCCCGCCCGGCGACAGTCGCTCGGCCACCAGGGGGAACAGCTCGTCCGGGTCGGTGAACCACACCGCGCCCCAGATCGAGTAGACGGCGTCGTACGTCTGGTCGTCGCTCCGGAGGAAGGAGCAGGCCTCTCCTTCTTCGATCGTCAGGGCGGGGACGTCCTTCCACCACCTGCGGGCCCGCTCGACCTGCACCGGGGAAAGGTCCAGTGCAGTAACGCGTACCCCACGGCGCGCCAGCCAGGACGCCTCCCGGCACTCGGCCGCCCCCAGTTCTAGTGCGGTGCGCGGCCGGCCGAGCAGTTCGGCTCCGGGGCCGTGACCTTCGTACTGCGTCCACTCGAAAGCCGTTACGTCGGGAGGCGGCGCCGGTCCGTCACGGTCCGGCTTGTAGCGGTCCCAGAAGAAGACGGGATCGTCAGAGGTACGGGGCATGGACGTCCTTGAGGGGAGGGGGCACGGTGCCCGAGCACCGTAGCCGCGGCCCACACGCGACACGCCACGAAGACACGAACGGGGGTCCGGGCGCCCGTGGTGGGCGCCCGGACCTCAGGTCGTGCTCGATCGATCAGTGGCAGTTCTCGCCCGGCCTGCACGGGCCGCACTTGGCGAAGTCGCGCTCCCACAGCTTCCAGTCCACCGGGAAGCCGTTCTCCGCGATGTTGTGGGCCGTGCGCTCCACCGAGCCGTCGTACTTGAACCCGATCTCCGGGATGTGCTCCAGGAACCGGCCACCGAAGTGCCGGGCGCAGAACTCGCGGTAGTTCTTCGTGTCCAGGATGAAGACGTGGACGGCGATGTCGACCAGGCGACCGCAGTACATCTCCAGTCCCTGACCCCACTTCTCCATTGCCGTGATCAGGTACGAGACCGCAGCGGCGAACAACCGCTCGGCCATGACCTCGTCGAAGGGGTGGTCACGCATGAGCAGTTGGACCTCCCGCTGCTGATATGGGCAGACGACACCGGCGGGGCAGCCCAGGTCACCCGGACGGCGGCCGGGCCGTTCAGCCGCCCTGCCCCGCGCTGCCGATCGGGCCGACCTTCACCGGGGTGCCGGAGCCGTCCGTGACGGGGAGGGAGCCGGCGCCCGGCCAGTCGAGGGTGACGGACTTGGTCTCGTCCGGCGGGGTGACGACCAGGCCCGTGATGCGGACGCCGGAGCCGCCGGAGTCGTTGACCGGGTAGACGACGGCGAAGGACACCTTCTCGCCGTCCTTGAGGACGACCGAGGGGGACTCCTCGCCGGTGCGCTCGGCGGAGAGCGAGCCCGCGCTGGTCTTCAGGTCGACGCCCGCGTAGCCCGAGAGCGCGCAGTCCCGGCCGCCGCCGTTGGTGAACGTCACCGCGACGGTGCCGTCGGTGTCGCCGTCGATGGTGGCGTCCGTCGCCGTGACGTCCAGTTCGTCGGTGCGGCACGTGGCGGTTTTGCCGTCCTCGTTGGTCCCGGTTCCGGCGACCGTACCGTCCTGCTGACCCTGCTCCTGGCCCTGCTCCTGGCCCGCGTCGCCGTTCGCGGCGGGGGCCGAAGTGGCCGGCTTGGGGTCGGCGGCGATGTCCTCGTTCTGGCAGGCGGTGAGCGAGAGGCCCGCGACGGCGGCCAGGGCGGCGATGGTGAGCTTGGTGACGCGCATGGTGTCTTCCTCGGTGTCGGTGGGAGTCCGTGTGACGGGCCGTCAGTGCGGCCGTCGCGCTCCACAAGAGCCGTCCCGCCCGCTCGCCGTTTCGCTCGACGACGCGTCCGGACACGCCTGTTACAGACGGAGGTATGCGCGGTGACATCCGTGCCGTGCCCGGCACGCACGGCGGTGTGCTGAAACCCGGTCGCCGGCCCGAGCCGGCCGGCCCGACGAGACGGAGCGGCTCTCGGGGCGCTCCGCCTTGTCGTTCCTCGCCGACGGCTCCGTACCTCGGGATGCGTCCTACTTGGACGTCGACTTCGGGGTGAAGACCAGCAGGCGGTCCAGGAGGAGCGAGGACAGGGCCGGGTGGGTGAGGGTCTCGGGCTGCATGTAGGCGCGTGCCACCGCCTGCATGCGGCTCATGTCGACGGGCCGGTCGGCGCCGAACTGGGCGCAGAAGTCGGTTCCGGCGGGCGGGAGTTCGGTGACGTGGGGGCCGGTCGGTCCGGCGTCGCCGGCCCGGCTGAAGGTCCAGGCGTAGAGCTGGTCCGCGTCCGGGCTGTCGGGGAGGTAGTCACGGGCGGTGCCCCGCAGGTCGCGGTGGTTCTTGGCGGTCACCGAGACGGCGGCCTCCTCGTCGGCGTAGAGCGAGATGCTGGAATAGCTCGCTTGCCGGGTGGCCACGTGGTTGGCGCCGTAGGCGACGACGAAGGAGCCGTCCGGGAGGCTGAAGCTCGGGCTCAGCGGGTCGTCGCCGTCGTTGGACAGGGCGCCGATGCCGGGGGTGGGGGGATCGATCACCTTGTTGGACTGCAGTCCCGGGTACGACTGCTCGAAGCCGCGCTCCAGCGCCACGTCGCGTGCCTCGAAGCCCGGGTGTGCGTCGATGATGCGCTGCCGCAGCTTCCGCAGCGAGGGGTTGAGGTCGAGCTCGGTGGCCCCGGTCCCGGCGACGCGCAGCCGGGGCACGGGCAGCGGGGCGGGCGCGTACACCGGCTTCGTCTGGTCGGCGGAGGCGCCCTTCGGGCGTACCCGCAGGATCTGGAGCGGGGGCGCGGCGCGGTAGTCGTCGAGCGCCTTCTCGAAGCCGGGCTCGGGCGCGGCCGTGCGGATGCCCAGCAGGAACTGGTCGGCGTCCTCGCCGAGGCCCAGGCGGAACATGGCCGGGGGAACGGTGGCGTCGTTGATCGCGCCGGAGAGCCCGGAGGCCGCCAGCATCTCGTGCACCTCGGCCCGCGTGCGCTCGTGCCCCGTGATCACGAGCGCGAACGGCTGCCCGAAGGGGGTGGACCCGGCCGTCTTCACGGTTCCCCTGTTGACCGGGTCGCCGACCGAGGGCCACAGCACCGGGCCGGTGTGCAGGGACCCCCTCACCATGCTGAGGTCGAAGGAGAAGTAGGCCTCCGGCGGCGGTGTCGTCCCGATCAGGACGACGGCCTCGTCCTCGCGCATACGCCAGGTGACGGGCGGGTTGGTGTTGGCCGTCTGTCCCGGTACCTCGGGCAGGTTGGTGACGATGTAGGGCGACTGGGGGTTGGGCCACATGCCGCTGAACAGGGCGCCCTCGCAGTACCTGCGGCTCATGTCGAACACGGCCTCGGAGCCCGACTGGGACACGTAGCCGGACCGGGCCACCTGGCGCTGGAACCGCGCGACGTGCGGGTCGGCCCGGCCCGGGGTGGCGGCGCGCGCCGTCGGGGAGGCGGGGGCGTGGACGGCCGTCCCGGCGAAGATGCGGTGGCCGTTGCCGTCCGAGGGGAAGCCGTGGGCCCGGGCGGCCTTGGCGATGCCGTCCTGGTTGGCGCGGTAGAGGTCGGGCCACTTGGCGCCGGATCCGTAGATCTCCTCCGCCATGGACCAGAGCGTGTCGCCGTCGGTGACGGTGCGGACGTCCTTCTCGCCGTCGTTGGCCGCGTCCTCGGCCGGCGGCGGAGCGGTCGGTGCGGTCGGTGCGGTGGGCGCCGGGGCGGCGGCCGGCGCGAGCGGCTGGGCGAGGGCCGTGGTCGCGGGGCACAGGACCGTGCAGCCGGCCGCGAGGCCGCTGACGGCCGTCACGGCCATGCGTCGCCGGCGTGACACTTTCGGGGGATGTATCGGAGGCTTTTGCACACAGAGCTCCGGGGGGTGAGTACGGAGAGTTTCCGCATGTCACGCTAGGTGTGGGCTCGGGGGTGTGCATGCGCCGTTCAGCCGGGCGGGTGAGGGACAGGGGCCTCGCCCGGGCGGGTGAGGCCCCTGTCCGGCGCGCAGTCGGCGCAGTCGGTCGTGGGCGGCCGGTGACGTCGAGGTCCGTCAGGACAGGGTGACCGGGCGCATGGCGAGGCCCTCCGTGGGCTGCCAGCCGGTGACGCGCTGGCCGTCGTCAGCCTGGAAGGACCCCTCGGTCGGCATCTCCAGCTCGACCGGTTCCTCCGCCTCGGCCTCGCCGCCCGGGCTGCCGAGGGTGAGGTTCATGAACGTCACCTCGTAGGTGTCCCGGTGGCCGCCGGTCGCGAGCACACCGGCGTACGCCTTCTCGCCGGGGGCGAGGGCGAAGGGCTCGCCGGGCTCCGTGCCCTCCATGACCGGGGCCGGGCCCTGCGCGTCGCCGAGCGTGATCTCGGGTGCGTTCTGCACCTCGCACGTCGTGCCGCCCGTGTTGACGGCGACGACCATGACGTGGCGCAGCTGCTCGCCCGGAGCGTCGTAGCGCGTGGCGGAGAAGGACAGGTCCTGGTGGGTGCAGAGGGCGACGCTGCCGGAGTCGTCCGCGTCGCCGTTGTCACCGTCACCGGGCGCTGCCGACGCGGCGGGGCTGGAAGCGGCGGGCGGGGTCGAGGGCGCGACCGCGACGTCAGCCTCGCCGGGCTCGCACGCCGTGGTCGCCAGCAGGGCGGCGGCGGCCGCCGCCCCGACGGCGTACGAGCGCAGGCCGTGCCGGGCTCTGCGGGTGCTGCGGATGGTCGTGTTCATGCTGTCTCCCCGTGGTCGGACCGCTACATGGGCGTGGTGCGGTCGGGGTGAGTCTGCAGCTCACGGCTCTTGACGAACCCTCGCCCGCCCGTGTTGTTACCGGCCGGGTACACATCTGTCGCCCGGTCACCGTCGCGGTGACCGTGGTGCGGTGGGCAGGGCACGCGGGCGGTCCACGTACGGGCGGGAGAGGACCGTGACGGCGACGGAGAGCGCGGCCAGGGCGGTCATCGTCGTGGCGGGGGAGAGGAACTGGGCCGTGGCGCCCGCGACCGCCGCGCCGATGCCCTGCCAGGTCATCCGGCCCGCCGACTCCACGCCCTGCACCTGGCCGCGCACCTGCTCGGGCGTGAGGGCGAGCAGCCGTTCCTGGAGGGGGAGCGTGGCCGCGAAGCCCGCGCTCGCCAGGAACACCGCGACCGCCGCCAGGGCCGTCGGCGGGTGCAGGGCGAAGAGGAGGTACGGCACGGCGAGCAGCAGCCGCAGCGGGAACGCGCAGCGGCGCCGCCACGCGGCGGAGAGCAGCCGGCCGACGGTCAGGTCGCCGAGGAGCATCCCCCCGGACGCGGCGGCCAGCAGGAGGCCGGCGTCCTCCTGGGCGTACGGGATGAACAGGGCCTCGCAGCCGACGATCAGGCCGTTGGGAACCCACAGGTTGAGCAGCAGGGCGCGCGGGCCGGAGCGGGACAGGAGCGCCGCGTTCGTCGTCCACGTCTCGCGCAGGCCGGGGCGGCGGGGCGGGCGGATGGAGCGTTCCCGTACGGTCGCCGCCGTCACGGCGAGAGCGGCCGCCGTCAGTCCGGCCGCCGCGAGGAACAGTCCTTGCGGGGTGAGATGGCGCAGCAGCACCGCGCCGAGGGCGAAACCGAGGACGGAGGTGCCGCCCGCGGTGATGTTCATCAGCGAGCGGGCCGGGACGTACGCGGAGGCGGGCACCACCTCGGCGAGCAGGCCCATGCGGGTCCCGGTGTTGAGGGACTGGAAGAAGCCGAGCAGGAGGAGCAGGGCGAAGCGGGCGGCGAGCGGCATGCCGGGGGCCGCCTGCGCGCAGGCGCCCGCGAGGGCGACGCACTGGAGCGCGACCAGGGTGCGGCGCGGGCGGCTGCCGTCCGCGACCGACATCAGCGTGGTCGCGCCGAGCACGGTCGCGAAGGTCGCGCCGTACATGCTCACGGCGGTGAGGAACGGGGAGCCGGTCGACCGGTCGACGAGCGTGCCGAGCGCGAAGCCGGAGAGGGTGCTCGCGCCGACCGTCAGCGTGAAACCGGCGTACAGGCCGGCGAACTCGCGGTTGCGGAGCAGTGCGCGGTAACCGGGCGTGGGATGTGGGGCGTTGGTGTCGGAGGGCATGAAAAAAGCCTTTGGGCTGCCCTGTCGGGGCGCGCCAAAGGCTGACCGAGGGATCATAGCGGGTCCGGGGCGGCTCCCGGACCCGGTTCAGGCCAGGGTGCGCAGTGCCTTGCCCAGCAGCGCCACGCCCTCGGTGAGGGCGTCGGGCGGATTGGCGGCGTACCCGAGGACCAGGCCGGGACGGCCGGGGAGCTGCCGGTGCCAGGAGAGGGGGTGACACTTGACGCCCAACGACAGTGCGGCGGCGGCCAGTTCGGTGTCGGGCACGTCCGGCGCGTAGGTGACCGTCAGGTGTAGCCCCGCCGCCGCGCCGTGCACGACCGCGCCCGGGAGGTGCTCGCGGACGGCGGCGATCACCGCGTCCCGGCGGCGGACGTGCCGGGCGCGCAGCAGCCGCAGATGCCGCTCCAGATGACCCGTCTCCATCAGCCGGGCCAGGACGAGCTGCGGCAGCACCGCGCTGCCCAGGTCGGTGAAGCGCTTCGCGTCGGTCAGCGCCTCCAGATGCCGCCGCGGCGGGACCAGCCAGCCGGTGCGCAGGGCCGGGGCGAGCAGCTTGGACACGCTGCCCATGTAGCAGAGACGGTCGGTGAGCAGGGAGCGCAGCGCGGGGACGGGCGGGCGGTCGTAGCGGTGCTCCGCGTCGTAGTCGTCCTCCAGGATCAGCCCGCCGTCCGCCGCCCACCGCAGCAGCTCGCGGCGGCGCTCCCCGCTGGTCACCACGCCGGTCGGGAACTGGTGCGCCGGGGTGAGCAGCACCGCCGGGGCGCCGGTGGCGCGCAGCGCGGCGACGTCCGGGCCGTGCGCGTCCACCGGGACGGGCGGGGTGGACAGGCCGCCGTGCGCGAGGTGCTGCCGGGTGCCGAGCGAACCGGGCTCCTCCACCGCGACCGCTGTGATGCCGTCCGCGCGCAGCACCGGGTGCAGCAGGGTGAGCGCCTGGGCGATGCCCGCGACGATCAGGATGCCGTCCGGGTCGACCGCGATGCCCCGGCTGCGCGCCAGCCAGTCGGCGACCGCGCGGCGCAGCCGGGGCGCGCCGCGCGGGTCGCCGTATCCCAGGTCCGCGCTGGACAGTTCGGCGAGCACGGCCCGTTCGGCGCGCAGCCAGGCCGTGCGGGGGAAGGCGGACAGGTCGGGACGGCCCGGGGTGAGGTCGATCCGGGCGCCGGCGGCGCGCAGCGCGTCGAAGGCGCGGGAGTCCGGGGAGCCGGTGAACGGCCCTGCGGACGAGGGCTGTTCGGTGCGCGACGGTGGCGGCGGCGGGGGCGCCGCGACCACGACCGTGCCGCCGCGCCGGCGCCCCTCGACATGCCCGTCCTCCGCGAGCCTGCGATACGCCTCGGTCACCACGCCCCGCGAGACGCGCAGTTCGGCGGCGAGCAGCCGGGTGGCCGGGAGCCTGCTGCCGACGGTCAGCCTGCGGTCGGTGATCGCCTGCCGCACCTGTCGCGCGAGCCAGTCGGCCTTGCCGTCCGCGGGCACGTCGTCCGCCCGCAGCTGGAGGAAGTCCGAGCCGTGTGTCGTCGCGCCGTTCCTGTCGGTCACCGTGTTCATGGTGCCATGCCCGGCTACGGCACCCGGGCGTCGTCATCGAGGGTGAACTCCGGTGCGTCGGGCGGGAGGAGAGCGGTGACCGGCGTGACCGGCCAGTGCGCGGCCAGTTCCTCCGCGAGGGTGTCCAGCGTCCGCGCGACCGTGTCCGCCCCGCCCTCGTGCATCGCCTCCGCCACCACGAGGACCCGGCGCGTGCCGTCCCTCACCGCCGAGTGGCCGCTCTGCCGGTTCGTCCAGCGGCGGGCGTGCGCGCGTCCGGCCGCGTCGGCGTACGTCACCTCGCCGGGGGCCGGGTGCTCGGTGCGGCCGTCGAAGGTCGTGTACTCCTCGTCGCCGTGCGCGGGCCGCACCTCGAGCAGCGGGCCGGTGATCCGGTCGGCGTCGAGCGCCGCGACCGGCACGGCGTACGCGACGGAGACCGCGTTGCACAGGTCCACGACCGGGTGGATGCGGGGCAGGGAGCCCTCCTTGCGCAGGCGGCGCAGCAGGGACTCGGAGGCGCAGCGGTACTGCGTCGGGCGCAGCCCCATGCGGGCGAACGTCCGCCGCCACGCCAGCACTTCGGGAAAATGACTCTCGGGGCCGTCGGCGAGCCGGGTGAGGGCGCGGGCGGTGTACTCCGCCACGCGCGCACCCACGTCCGCCGTGGCGTCGACGCCCGAGGCGTGCAGGGCGCCCGCCGCCAGGCCCGGGTGGGCGGACCGGACCGCCTCCGCGTGCCGGAAGAGCATCAGGCCACCGCCATCCGGGCGCTCAGGCCGACGAAGCTCGCCGTGAAGACGGCGCGCAGGCCGGTGGTGATCCGGGGGTGGGCCATCAGCCGGTCCCGTACGGCTGCCGCGCACACGCCGTACGCGGCGAAGACCACGAGGGTCAGGGCCATGAAGACCCCGCCGAGCTGGAGCATCAGGCCGAGCGAGTCGGTGGAGCCGGCCGGGACGAACTGGGGGAGGAAGGCGACGAAGAACAGCGTCGGCTTCGGGTTCAGCACGTTGATCAGGACGGCCGTCGTGATCACACGGAGCGCGGGGCGCGGCTCGGACTCCGGGCGGACGGTGAACGCCTCCTTGTCGCGCAGCATCGCCCACGCCATGTACAGCAGGTAGGCGACGCCCGCGTACTTCACCGCCGCGTAGGCGAGCGGGCTGGAGGCGAGCAGGGCGGCGAGGCCGGTGACGGACGCCAGCAGGTGGGGCACGACGGCGAGCGTGCAGCCGAAGGCGGCCACCAGGCCCGCGCGCCGGCCGTGGGAGAGGCCGGCGGCGAGTGTGTAGACCACGCCGGTGCCGGGGGTGACCACCACGGCCAGGGCGGCCAGCAGGAACGCGAGACTCAAGAGAACCTCCGGGGAACGTCGGTTTCTCCCAGCCTGGTGGCGTCATGGACCGGTGGACAGAGCCAAAGAGGGGCCGTCGGGCAGGTCCACAATGTGCGTTCAGTGGGGGGAGCGGCCCGGTGTCGACGTCAGGCCAGGGCCTCGGCCGTCGCGCGGGCGAAGGCCTCCGGGTTGTCGAGCATGACGTTGTGGCCGCAGTCGGGGACCGGGACCACGCGGACGCCCGCCGCCTCCAGGTCCGCCGCGCCGGGGAAGGGGCCGTCGGCCTCCGGGTACAGGAAGGTGCGCGGGACCGGGAGGGCGAGCAGCAGCTCCCGCATCGTGGGGGTCGTGCCGCGGACCAGATGGGTGGCGCTGCGGTGCAGGGCCTCCAGGCCCGCCAGCCGCATCGTCGACCACCAGTGCCCGCCCGCGAGGTCCCGCGTCTCCCGCCAGCCGCCCGCGAGGAACTCCTCCTCGCCGTACGCCGCGATGCCCCGGCTGCCGGGGGCGCCCCGCTCCGGTGTCAGCGGGTCGAGGTTGGCGTCGACCAGGACCAGCCGCGACACCAGCTCCGGGTGGCGGGCGGCCAGGACGACGGCGACCGAGCCGCCCATGCTGTGCGCGACCACCTCGGCGCCGGTGACCCGGGCGGCGCGCAGCGCGTCGGCGAGCGTGTCCGCGTGGTCCTCCAGGGTGTAGGCGAAGGCGGTGGGCCGGTCGCTGTGGCCGTGGCCGAGGAGGTCGACCAGCAGGGACCGGTGTCCGGCCAGCAGCGGGTGGACGGCGGTCCCGGTGAAGTAGGCGGGGGAGGTCGCCCCCAGACCGTGGACGTACACGCGGGCCGGGTCCCGGCCCGGCAGCTCGACCCAGCGGATGCGGTCGCCCTCGGTCGTCACGGCGGCGCTGTGCACGGTCAGGTGCCCCTTCGTCTCACGGTCGCGGAAGACGAGCACCGTATCCGACGGATGCGGGCCACCGCGTCGCCGGTGCCGGCCGCGCCGACTGTGCGTCGGCAAAGGCACGGGCGGGGCGGGCGTAGCGTAGGCGGTATGACGACGTACGGATCCTTCCCCGGCACGCGCCCGCGGCGTCTGCGCACCTCCCCGGTGATGCGGCGGATGGTCGCCGAGACCCGCCTGCACCCCGCCGACTTCATCCTCCCGGCCTTCGTGCGCGAGGGCGTCGCGGAGCCGGTGCCGATCTCGTCGATGCCGGGGGTCGTGCAGCACACCCGTGACAGCCTGAAGAAGGCCGCCGCCGAGGCCGTCGCCGCCGGCGTCTCCGGGATCATGCTGTTCGGCGTGCCGGAGGAGTCCAAGAAGGACGGCGTGGGCACCGCGGGCACCGACCCGGACGGCATCCTCCAGGTCGCCCTGCGGGACGTCCGCGCGGAGGTCGGCGACGACCTGCTCGTCATGTCCGACCTGTGCCTCGACGAGTTCACCGACCACGGCCACTGCGGCGTCCTCGACGACCAGGGCCGCGTCGACAACGACGCCACGCTCGAGCGGTACGCCGAGATGGCGCAGGTCCAGGCCGACGCGGGCGCCCATGTGGTCGGCCCGAGCGGGATGATGGACGGGCAGATCGGCGTCATCCGCGACGCCCTCGACCAGATCGGCCGGGACGACGTCGCGATCCTCGCCTACACCGCGAAGTACGCCTCCGCCTTCTACGGCCCCTTCCGGGAGGCCGTCGGCTCCTCGCTCCAGGGCGACCGCCGCACCTACCAGCAGGACCCGGCCAACCTCCGCGAGTCGATGCGCGAGCTGGAGCTCGACCTGGAGGAGGGCGCCGACATGGTCATGGTCAAGCCGGCCGGCCCCTACCTCGACGTCCTCGCCAAGGTCGCGGACGCGGTGGACGTGCCGGTCGTGGCGTACCAGATCTCCGGCGAGTACGCGATGATCGAGGCCGCCGCCGAGAAGGGCTGGATCGACCGCGACAAGGCGATCCTCGAGTCCCTCACCGGCATCCGCCGGGCCGGCGCGCGCACCGTGCTCACCTACTGGGCCACCGAGGTGGCCCAGCAGCTGAACTCCGCCCGGTGACGGCCGCCGCTCAGTAGGCGAGCGCGTCGTCCATCGAGGACTGCCAGTACGTCACCGTCAGGCTGCTGTCGTAGTACACGCCCTTGGCCGGCAGGGACGGGATCGCGGCGGGGCCGCCGTCGCTGTTCGGCGTGCGGGCCTGGAAGCCGACGGTGAGCTTCTTGCCGGTGGCGCCGCCCGAGCCGCTGCCGTCGGCGGCCGACAGGACCACCCCCGCGTACGCCGACTCGCCCGGACCCAGGGTGACGACGGCCTGCGGCTTGGAGTCCTCGATCGGCTGCGGCACCCACTGCATCTCGTCGAACCGCAGCACCGGGTAGTAGGTCAGGTCGCAGTTCTTCGCGCCGGTGTTCTTCACCGTGATCAGCATGTGGTTCACCGGGCGGGAGACCGGCGCGGCCGTGACGCTCGTGTTCGCGCCGTTGCAGGGGTTGAACGTCGCAGGGGCGTCCTCGGACCCGTCTGACGTGCCGGCCGAGGAGCCCTTGCTTCCGCTGTCACCGGAGCCGGACGCGTTCCCGCCGGATCCGCCGGACCCGTTCGCGGTGGAGCCGTTCCCGCCGCTGCCCGAGGGGGACTCCTCCGGCGCCTGCGAGGAGGCGCCGGAGGGCGCCGACGCGACGGGCTGCGAGGCGGACGCGCCCTCGTCACGGGTGCCGGTGCCGTCCTGGCAGGCGGTCAGGGCGAGCGAGGCGACGGCGACACCGGCGGCGGCGAGCAGCTGGAGACGAGAGGTGCGCATGGCGGATTCCTTGTCATCAAAAGGGACTTGGCGCAGCCGCTCGACCGGTCGGCGGGAGCGGCGTGCTTGGATGACCAGAGCGTGCGGTGTGATCCGTCCCGGCCGCCACCGCCGACGGGCGATCCGGGACGCTGGAACGCTCATACCGCTCTCACCTGGGGGAACGACCGTCCCCTGGAACGGTGGAACGGGACACGGGGGAGTGGAGGAACGGTGCCGGAACACACGGCCGCGGCGGATTTCGCCGCGCTGCTGCGGGAGTTGAAGGACCGGTCGGGGCTCAGCTACGGGGTGCTCGCCAAGCGGCTCCACATGAGTACGTCGACCCTGCACCGGTACTGCAACGGGGACGCGGTGCCGGCCGACTACGCCCCGGTCGAGCGGCTGGCCCGGCTGTGCAAGGCGCGCCCGGAGGAACTCGTCGAGCTGCACCGCCGGTGGGTGCTGGCGGACGCGGTGCGGGGGCGGAAGGGGGCGGCTGCCGCCGAGACGTCCCCGGAGGAGGCGGGTTCGGGTACGGGACCCGGTCAGGCGGCTTCCGAGGCCGCGCCCCCGGCGGAGGCTGCTTCGGCCGGCGCACCCCCGGCCGCCCCCGCCGACGCCGACACGGGGGCGGACCCCGCCCCCACCCGCCGCCGTACCCGTACCGCCGTCCTCGCGGGCATCGCGGTCGCCGCCGTCGCCGCCGGGGTCGCCTTCGCCGTCGGGCTGCCGGGCGGCGGCTCGGACGGCGACGGCGGCCGGCACCGCCCGGTCGGCGCGGCCGGGGTGACCGCCGAGGGGACCGCCCCCGCGTCGTCCTCGCCGCCCTCCTCCGCCGCCGCCTCCCCGTCCTCCCCGGCCAAGGACACGGGCCCGGCCAGGACACCCGCCGGCTCCGCGCCCGCCGGCGCCCCGAGCGGCGAGGGGCAGAAGAGCGGGGTGCCGGTCACCGTGCGGGCGGAGCCGTACGCGTGGGAGAGCCCCTGTTCGCAGCGGTACCTGGCCGACAAGCCGGCGAGCGAGATGAAACCGCCGCCGCTGGAGGAGGGCGCCGCGGCCTGGGTGGCGGCGCACGGGGCGGTGTCCTCGGGGCAGCAGTACCTGCGGCTCACCGTGCAGGGCACCGGCCCCGAGACCGTGGTCGTCGACGGCCTCACCGTGCGGGTCGCGGGCAAGCGGGCGCCGCTCGCCTGGAACGACTACGCCATGGCCTACCCGGGCGTGGGCTGCGGAGGCGGCGTGCAGACGCGGGCGTTCGCCGTCTCCCTGGACTCGGCGCGGCCGTCCCTGACCCCGGAGCCGGGCAACGAGGACTTCCCGTTCAAGGTCAGCGAGTCCGACCCGGAGGTGTACTACCTCACCGCCTCCGTCTCCGCGTACGACGTCGACTGGTACCTGGAGCTGAAGTGGTCCAGCGGCGACCGCAGCGGCACCCTCACCGTCGACGACGAGGGCCGGCCCTTCCGCACCAGCGGCAACAAGGGCCGCCCGGCGTACGAGTTCCCGATCGGCGGCGACGGCTGGGTGCCGGAGGGGACGACGAAGCTGGAGTAGGGCGCCCGAGGGGCGGCGGGCGTCCGGATCGCGGAAAGGCGCATGTAAAAGGCACGCGTTTTCCTAGGCTGCGGGCACGCGCCGTCACCCAGCCCCAGGAGCCGTGCCATGACCGTCGTCGAGCCGCCCACCGCCCCCGCTCCCACTCCCCGGCTCGCCGCACGGGCCTCGGCGGTCGGCGGCTCGCCCGTCCGAGACATCCTGGCCGTCACCGCCCGCCCCGAGGTGATCAACTTCGCGGGCGGTCTCCCGGCTCCGGAGCTGTTCGACGCGGACGGCATAGCGGAGGCGTACCGCGCGGTGCTCACCGAGACGCCCGCGCGGGCGTTGCAGTACTCCACGACCGAGGGCGAGCCCTCGCTGCGGGCCGCGCTCGCCGGACGCACCTGCGCGCGCGGGCTGATGACCGCGCCCGACGACCTGCTCGTGACCACCGGCTCCCAGCAGGCGCTGTCCCTCCTCGCCACCGCGTTGCTCGAACCCGGCGACACGGTGCTGGTCGAAGACCCCTGCTATCTCGCGGCACTTCAGTCCTTCGGCCTCGCCGGAGCGCGGGTCGTCGCGGTGCCCGGCGACGAACACGGCCTGGACCCGGAGGCGTTGGAGGAACTGGTGGTCCGCGAGCGGCCCAAGCTGCTCTACACGGTCCCCACGTTCCAGAACCCCACCGGGCGCACCCTCCCCGCCGCCCGCCGGGCCGCCGTCGCCGAGGTCGCCGCCCGGCGCGGACTGTGGATCGTGGAGGACGACCCGTACGGCGAACTGCGGTACGAGGGCGAGCGGGTGCCGTGGATCGCCGCCCACCCGGGCGCGGAGGACCGCACGGTGCTGCTGGGCAGCCTCTCCAAGATCATGGCGCCCGGGCTGCGGCTGGGCTGGCTGCGCGCGCCCGAGGGGCTCCGCCGCGCCTGCGCCGTCGCCAAGCAGGCCGCCGACCTGCACACCCCGACCGTCAACCAGCTCGCCGCCGCCCGCTATCTCGCCGACCGCGACCTGGACGCCCACGTCCGCCGCGTGGCGGGCGTCTACGGCGAGCGCCGGGACGCCATGCTGGCCGGTCTCCCCGACGTGCTCCCCGACGGCTCGGTCTGGTCGCGTCCCGAGGGCGGCATGTTCCTCTGGGTCCGCCTGCCGTCCTCGTACGACACCACGGCCCTGCTGCCCGAGGTGGTCCGGCACGACGTGGCGTACGTCCCCGGCGCCCCGTTCCACGCCGGTGAGCCCGACCGCTCCACCCTCCGCCTGTGCTTCGTGACGCAGACGCCGGAGGAGATCGCGGAAGGGCTGCGGAGGCTGGGGGCTGCGCTGCGGGCGTGACCGGACGTCCCGCGAGGACTCAGCGCACCCTGGCGTCGAAGCACTCCCGGCCGGCGTCGCCGTCCGCCGGGTGGAAGCAGGCGCGGACCACGGTGCCGGGGGCGGTCCGAGCCATGGCGGTGTAGAGGTACGCCCGTGCGTCCAGCTCGTCCGTCACCTCGGCGGACCGGGGCGGGCCGGGGGCGGTCAGTTCGATGCGGTCGCCGATCCGGGTGGACCACATCCGGGCCCAGCTCGTCCCGCACCGGGGACTGTGCCGCAGCTCCAGCCGGGCGCCGGCCGTGGTGCGGTAGGTGGTGAGGGTGTCCGGATCGACCCCGCACAGCATGTTCATGGGGTCCTTGCCCGCGCAGGACGCGCCCCGGCAGCGGGGCGGCGGCACCACGGCCGCGTCCGAGGACGACGCGGTCGCGCCGGCGGTCGCGTCCGGCGCCTCACCGCCCGTCAGCAGCACGGCCGCGGTGACGAGCGACGCCAGCACCGCGAGCACCGCCGCGGCCGCCAGTGCGACGCGCAACGACCGATTCCCGTTGGTCCCTTCGGGTGGCGACGGCACATCGGCCTCTTCCCGGGGGGCCTCGTGGGACGGCGCCCGCGCGGGGGCGTAGGCGGCGCGCCCGCTGCCCGCCGCCTCCGCGATCTCCCACAGCGCGAGACAGCGCCCGTCCGGTTCCCCCGCCAGTCGGCACAGCGCCCGCACCGCGTTCCGGGGCGGCAGGGTGTCGCCCTTGAGGTAGCGGCCCCAGGAGGACCTGCTGAACGGGGTGCGCTCCTCCAGACCCGTCAGGCTCAGGCCCGTGCGCTGCCGCACCTCCCGCAGGGCGGCGGCCAGTTCGGCCCGTTCCGGTGGGGGCGTCATCCGCGCAGGGCTCCCCAGGTGTGCGGGCCGACGATGCCGTCCACCACCAGACCGGCCCTCTGCTGGAGCCGCTGGACGGCCCGCTCGGTCCTCGGGCCGTAGATGCCGTCGATGTCCCCCGGCGGGAACCCGGCCCGCCGCAGCAGGCACTGCGCCTCGGCGACCTGGGCCCCGGCGTGCCCGTTCAGCAGGATCGCGTCCCGCGTCCGGCTCAGCCCCGCGAACCACTGCCCGCCGACCCGCTCGATCCGGCACGTGTACGAGGTGGCCGTCGGCGACGCCGCGGCGCCGGCCGGTGCGGCCGAGGACACCGCCGGTGGCCGCGCCTGCCCCTCGTCGTCCCCGGCGATCCGCGCCACCAGCAGCGCGGCCGACGCGACGACCAGCACGAACGCCGCGACGCCGGTGATGACCAGGCCGCGTGCGGGCCCGCGGCGGGCGGGCGGTCCGGGCGTCGTTCCCGTCACGGCGGTGTCGGCCGCGGTCGGGTCCGTCCGCCGCCCCGTCCAGGCCGCGGACGCGACCTCCCACAGGGCCAGCAGGCGGGTCGGGTCCTCCCCGGCGACCGCCGCGACCGCTTCCACGGCCTCCTTCGGCGGCAGCGACCTGCCGCCCAGGTAACGCTCCCACGACGACGTGCTGTACCCCGTCTTCGCCGCGAGCTGACGCATGCTGAGCCCGCTGTGGTCCTTCAGTCGGCGCAGGCTCACCACCAGATGCCGTGCCCTTGGATCGAGCCCCGCGGGCAGTGCTTTCCAACGCGACATCACGTCCCCCGATCGCGTGTGTGGGTTCTCCCCGTTCGCATTCTGCAACAGCGGCGTGTGCGCGCACGGGACGTCGGTGCCGGCCCCGCACCGATCCGGCCACGGCGTCCCGCCGTCCCGCCCGACCGTCCCACGGCCGTGGGAAACAGCAGGTCAGACGGTGGGACGTCCCGCGGTGACGTCACTTCGGCGGCAACCGTGGCGACCGCGGGCCGGTGTCCGCCAGTCTCGGTGACGAGCCGGCCCACCGGGTCGGCGCCACCCGCATTCCGAAGGGGGAACGACATGACCATGACCCGCAAACTCGCCGTCCTGGCCACGGGCGTCGCGATGACCGGGGGCCTGCTGGCCGGCACCGCCGGGAGCGCCGGAGCCGCGCAGGCCGCTCCGTCGGCCGCGAGCGACTGCCCGTCCGGCTGGTTCTGCGTCTGGTCCGGGCAGAACTACACCGGACGCATGCAGAAGGTCGCCGGCACCAACGCGGACCTGACCAAGTTCGCGGTCTTCCAGAACTTCAAGTCCTGGTACAACCACGGCAAGTCCTGCGACTTCCGGTGGTACTCGGCGAAGAACTACGGCGGCTCCAGCGGAGTCGTCCCGCGCGGGTACAAGGAGACCGGGAGCGTCTCCCGCTACATCAAGTCCAACAAGTGGGTGAACTGCCGCTGACCGACCGCGGCCCGTCCACTCCCCCGGTGGAGTGGACGGGCCGTGTGCCGTAGGGCCGAAGGGCGTCAGAGGCGCTCGGGCGTGCGGATGCCCAGCAGGGCCATGCCCTTGGTCAGCGTGCGGGCCGTGAGGTCGCACAGGAACAGCCGGTTCTCCACCCGCTCCGGCGCATCCGCCTTCAGCACCGGGCACTTGTCGTAGAACGTCGTGTACAGCGACGCCAGCTGGTACAGGTACGCGGTCAGCTTGTGCGGCGCGTACTCCGCCGCCGCCTCGAACACCGTGTCACCGAACGCGTCCAGGTGCAGTCCGAGGGCCCGCTCGGCCTCGTGCAGCTCCAGCTCCGGGTGCGCGGCCGGCCGTACGTCCCCGGCCTTCCGCAGGATCGACTGGATACGCGCGTACGCGTACTGGAGGTACACCGAGGTGTCGCCGTTGAGCGAGACCATCTGGTCCAGGTCGAACTTGTAGTCGCGGCTCGGCGACGTCGACAGGTCCGCGTACTTCACGGCGCCGATGCCGACCTGCGCGGCCCGCTCCTGGATCTCCTCCTCGGTGAGGTCCTTGGCCTTCTCCCGGACGACCTCGGCGGCCCGCTGCACGGCCTCGTCCAGCAGGTCCTCCAGCCGGACGGTCTCGCCCTCACGGGTCTTGAACGGCTTGCCGTCCGCGCCCAGCACCGTGCCGTAGCCCATGTTGTGCGCGGTGACGTCGTCGTTCAGCCAGCCGGCCCGGCGGGCGGTCTCGAAGACCATCTTGAAGTGCAGCGACTGCCGCACGTCCACCACGTACAGCAGGGTCGTGGCGTGCAGGCCGACGACCCGGTCGCGGATCGCGGTGAGGTCGGAGGCCGCGTAGCCGAAGCCGCCGTCGGCCTTCTGCACGATCAGCGGGACCGGCTGGTCGTCCTTGCCGCGGATGTCGTCGAAGAACACCACCAGCGCGCCCTCGGAGCGCTCGGCGACGCCCTTCTCCTCCAGCAGCCGCGCGGTCTCGGGCATGCCCTCGTTGTACGCGGACTCGCCGACGATCTCGTCGTCGCGGATCTCCATGTCGAGCTTCTCGAAGACCGAGTAGAAGTAGACCTTCGACTCGTCCACGAACTGCTGCCACAGCTCGAGGGTCTCCTTGTCGCCGGACTGCAGGGCGACGACCCGCTTGCGCGCCCGCTCCTTGAACGCGTCGTCGGAGTCGAAGAGCGCCCGCGAGGCCTTGTAGACCCGGTTGAGGTTCGACATGGCCTGCTCGCCGTCGACCTCCGAGGCGGGGGCCAGCTCGCCCGGGTGCTCCATCAGGTACTGGATGAGCATGCCGAACTGGGTGCCCCAGTCGCCGATGTGGTGCCGGCCGATCGTCTTCTCGCCGGTGAAGTCGAGCATGCCGCGCAGGGCGTCGCCGATCACCGCGGACCGCAGATGGCCGACGTGCATCTCCTTGGCCACGTTCGGCTGGGCGTAGTCGATCACCGTGACGCCCGGGTTCTCGGCGAGGGGCACACCGAGGCGGCCCGTGTCGTCCGCGTACCGCGCGGCCAGGTTCGTCAGGACGGCCCGGTCGGCGATCGTGATGTTGAGGAAGCCGGGGCCCGACACCTCGACGTCCTCGATCACGTCACCGGTGGTGATGCGGGAGACGACCTCGGTCGCCAGCTCCCGCGGATTGGCCTTCGCCTTCTTCGCCAGCGCGAGGATCCCGTTGGCCTGGAAGTCCGCCCGGTCGCTGCGTCGCAGCAGCGGGTCCGCGGACGCCTCCGGCCGGGTGGCCAAGAGGGCGGACGTGAGCTGCTTGCTGACGAGATCGGTGAGCGATGTGACCGAGGCCATGGAGTGGGTGCCGTTCTCCTCGTGGGTTCAGATAGACAGGGTCAGTATCCCACGGGGGGTAAAGGGGTTTTTCCGTGAGCGAGGACGCGGGAGCCGCGCGGGGGCCGGTGAAAAGGCGTTTTCGCGGTGGCCGGGGGAGCTGGGAGAATGGCACGGTCAGCCGTGCGACCGTACCGGCTGCCCGAGCAGAAAGAAGGACGTGCCGATCGTGGCTCAGAGCACCGAGACCACCGACTGGGTCTCCCGTTTCGCGGATGAGGTCATCGAGGAGTCGGAGCGTCGGGCCCCGGGCAAACCGGTCGTCGTCGCGTCCGGGCTGTCCCCCTCCGGGCCGATCCACCTGGGCAACCTGCGCGAGGTCATGACCCCGCACCTGGTCGCGGACGAGGTCCGCCGCCGCGGGTACCAGGTGCGCCACCTGATCTCCTGGGACGACTACGACCGCTACCGCAAGGTGCCGGCCGGCGTTCCCGGCGTGGACGAGACCTGGGCCGAGCACATCGGCAAGCCGCTCACCTCGGTTCCGGCCCCCAAGGGCTCCGCGTACCCGAACTGGGCCGAGCACTTCAAGGCCGCGATGATCCAGTCGCTCGCCGAGCTGGGCGTGGAGTTCGACGGGATCAGCCAGACGGAGCAGTACACCTCCGGCGTCTACCGCGAGCAGATCCTGCACGCCATGAGGCACCGCGGGGACATCGACGCGATCCTCGCGCAGTACCGCACCAAGAAGGCCCCGGCGAAGAAGCAGCAGCAGAAGCCGGTGGACGAGGCGGAGCTGGAGGCCGCCGAGGGTTCCGGCGCCGCCGCCGAGGACGACGGCAGCTCCGGCTCGGCCGGGTACTTCCCGTACAAGCCGTACTGCGGCAACTGCGAGAAGGACCTCACCACCGTCACGTCGTACGACGACGACTCCACCGAGCTGACGTACTCCTGCACCTCGTGCGGCTTCTCGGAGACGGTCCGGCTCAACGAGTTCAACCGCGGCAAGCTGGTCTGGAAGGTCGACTGGCCGATGCGCTGGGCCTACGAGGGCGTGATCTTCGAGCCCAGCGGCGTGGACCACTCCTCGCCCGGCTCGTCGTTCCAGGTCGGCGGTCAGATCGTCGGGATCTTCGGCGGCAAGCAGCCGATCGGCCCGATGTACGCGTTCGTCGGCATCAGCGGCATGGCGAAGATGTCGTCGTCCAAGGGCGGGGTGCCCACCCCGGCGGACGCCCTGCAGATCATGGAGCCGCAGCTGCTGCGCTGGCTGTACGCCCGCCGCCGGCCGAACCAGTCCTTCAAGGTCGCCTTCGACCAGGAGATCCAGCGTCTCTACGACGAGTGGGACCGGCTGGAGGCCAAGGTCGCCGACGGCACGGCGCTGCCCGCCGACGTCGCCGCGCACTCCCGCGCGGTGCGCACGGCGAGCGGCGAGCTGCCGCGCACGCCCCGGCCGCTGCCGTACCGCACGCTGGCCTCGGTGGCCGACATCACCGCCGGGCACGAGGACCAGGCGCTGCGCATCCTCAGCGACCTCGACCCGGCGAACCCGCTGGCCTCCCTCGACGAGGCCCGCCCGCGCTACGACAAGGCCGAGGCGTGGATCAACACCCACGTCCCCGCCGACCAGCGCACCATCGTCCGCGACGAGCCCGACACGGAACTGCTGAAGTCCCTGGACGAGCAGGGGCGGGAGTCCCTGCGGCTGCTGCTCGACGGCCTCGCCGGCAACTGGTCCCTGGACGGCCTGACCCACCTCGTCTACGGCGTCCCGAAGGTCCAGGCGGGCTTCTCCGCCGACGCCACGCCCAAGGAGCTCCCCCCGGAGATCAAGACCAGCCAGCGGTCCTTCTTTGCGCTCCTCTACCAGCTCCTGGTGAGCCGGGACACGGGCCCGCGCCTGCCGACCCTGCTGCTGGCGGTGGGGCAGGAGAGGGTGCGGCACCTGCTCGGCGCGTAGCGCGCACACCCATGACGAAGGGGCGCCCGGTGACACTCACCGGGCGCCCCTTCGGCGTCGTGGCCGCCGGTCAGGCGATGTGGTCCTCCTCCAGTTCCGCGTTGAAGCGGTTGGTGAAGCGGGTGACCATGCGCTTGGCCTCCTCCGGCGGGAGGGTCCGGCTGAACTCGGCCTCCACGTTGTCGCCGAACTCACGGGGCGTCGGGTAGCTGCCGTTGATCGACTTCTTGAAGACCTGGTAGTAGGCCTCCTCGTCCGGCTCCGCGTCGGGAGCGCCGCCGCCCTCGCCCAGCTCGCGGGTGCGGCCGCCCGGGACGACCGGGATGGGGAAGGCGCCGGTCTCCTCCGGAGCGGGTTCCTGGAGGGGCGGCTCCTCCTGGTACTGGTCCTCGTACTGCTCCGCCTGGCGCTGCTCGGCCATCCAGCGGGCGTACTCGTCCGGATCGAACTCGGGGTCGTAGCCGCCGTGGTACTCGACGGACTGGGGGTCGCGGGCGTGCAGCCAGGGGTTGGCCGGTACCTCGTCCCGGCGGTCCGCGCCGCGGTCCGGCTCCAGTTCCAGCCGCTGCTCGCCGGCCGGCACCCCCGCTGCCCCGGCGGCACGACCGCCCGCGACAACGGGAGGTTCCGGCGCCGGGGGGATCAGGGCCGGTTCTATGCCCGCCGCCGCCAGGCCCGCCGGGGCCGTCTCGGCGAGGGGGACGCCGTACTTGGCGAGGCGGAGCGGCATCAGGGACTCGACCGGGGCCTTGCGGCGCCAGGCGCGGCCGAAACGGGAGCGCAGGCGCGCCTGGTAGACCAGCCGCTCCTGCTCCAGCTTGATCACCTGCTCGTAGGAGCGCAGCTCCCACAGCTTCATGCGCCGCCACAGCAGGAACGTCGGCACGGGCGAGAGCAGCCAGCGGGTGAGCCGGACGCCCTCCATGTGCTTGTCGGCGGTGATGTCGGCGATCCGGCCGATCGCGTGCCGGGCGGCCTCCACGGAGACCACGAACAGCACGGGGATCACACCGTGCATGCCCACACCGAGCGGATCCGGCCAGGCCGCCGCGCCGTTGAAGGCGATGGTGGCCGCCGTCAGCAGCCACGCCGTCTGCCGCAGCAGCGGGAACGGGATACGGATCCACGTCAGCAGCAGATCCAGCGCCAGCAGGACGCAGATGCCCGCGTCGATGCCGATCGGAAAGACGTAACTGAAGTCGCCGAAGCCCTTTTTCAGGGCCAGCTCACGGACCGCCGCGTACGAACCGGCGAAGCCGATCCCGGCGATGACGACGGCACCGGAGACCACCACGCCGATGAGAACCCGGTGCGTCCGTGTCAGCTGAATGGGCGCGGCCACCCGTACTCCCCTCCCAGTGCGTGTTGTTGCGCGCAACAGAGTGGCACATGTGTGCGGAGGACGGGTGGCCGGTTCTGGTTCAGCCGGTTCAGCTCTTGCCGGAGGCGGACGCCGAGGGCGCCCCGGAGGCCGGCGCGGACGGCCTGCCCGACGCCGGGGCGGACGGCGAACCGCTCGCCGCGCCCGGGCCGTTGGCCCTCGTCACGGACAGCACGGCCTCCTTGGCCGCCTTCTTCGCGTCCGCCATCAGCGCGTCCGCGTCCGGCGTCTTGTCGCCCGCCAGGCCCGCGCCGTTGTAGTCGAGGGTGACGACCACGTTCTCCACGCGCGCCACGACCGTCTGCTGCTTGAAGGTGCCTTCCTTCTTCTTCAGGTCGTAACGCACCGCGGTCGCCTCGTCGCCCGTGCCGGTCAGCGCCTGGGCGCTCAGGCTCTTCGCACCCGGCGTCGCCCGGACCTCGCGCACCTGCTTGTCGTAGTACTCCTCGGCGAGCTTGTCGCCCGGGCCGCGCGTGGTGTCCGACTCGAAGCGCAGCAGCGACACGTTCAGCCAGCGGAACTGCGAGCCCTTGACGCCGTTGTTGTCCAGGCTGCTCCAGGAGCAGCTGGCCCGCGAGGCCACGTCGTCCGAGCTGCCCTCCTTGCCGGACTTCGCCTTGGGCGCCAGCTCCTTGAGGGTCTTCTTCGTCAGCACGCCGCACGCCTCGGGCAGCGTCCGGTACGCCGCCGCCTGCACGGTCGGGGACGGGCTGGCCGACGCCGACGCGCTCGCGGCCTTGCCGCCGCCGTCGCCGTCGTCGGAGCCGGAGTCCGAGGAGCAGCCGGCGGCGACCAGCATCACGGGGACGGCTGCCGCGCAGACAAGGACGCGGGTCAGGCGCTTGGCTCGCTCGGGCTGCTCTCGCTGTGCTCGTCGCTGCATGGTTCCTTCACTCATGACGCTCGTGTTCCCTGCGGTCGGAACGGTGTCCGAGGGGTCACGGTACGCGCCTTGTCACCCGTACGGCCGTACTTCACGGGCTTCGCGGAGAGCGTGAAGGGGCGGTGAACGAGGGTCAGCCGCCCAGCGCGTCGGACAGCTCGACGGCCAGTTTCCGGGCCCTGTCCTGCATTTCCTTGCTGTCCGGGACGGCTCCGACGGTCACCGGCTGCTCCGCGTACTCGATGGTCACGATGACATTGGACGTGCGGAACGCCACAGTGACGGTGCGCTCCTGGACCGTCGAACCGGAGCGGTCGAGCGCGTCGTCGAGGAACGCCTCGTCGCCGAGGTCCTCCAGGACCCGCGGCTGGAGGTCGGAGGGGGAGACGGAGGGCGACTCGGTGGACGAGGGCGACGAGGGCGAGCCGGACGCCGTCGCGGATCCGCTCGGGTCCGCCGGGCCGGTCGTCGCGCCGGAGCCGGTCGGGGAGGGGGAGCCGGAGCCGGTCACCGTCGGCTCGGGCAGCTGCGCCGCCGTCTGCCTGCGGGCGAACAACTCCTCGGCCTGGGCGTCGTCGCTGACCGCGTTGTCGTAGGAGACGACCCGTTCGAAGTCGACCAGCAGCCGGTCGGTCGCCGCGAGGGACTCCACCTTCCAGCGGCAGCCCACCTTGCGGTCGGTGTCGTAGGTGAGCGTCGCCTCGCCCGCGTACGCCTTCTCCCGCTGCTGTTCGTCCGTCAACTCCGTGAGCCCGGGGAGGAGTTCCTCCAGCGTCCGGTCGTCGACGGCGCCGCAGGGCTCGGGAAGGGTGGCGTACCGGCCGGGCTGGGCCGCCTGGGTCGCCGTGCCGGCGCTGCCCGGGTTGGAGTCGTCCGCCTGTCCGCCGCCGTCCGGGCTGCCGGTGCAGCCGGCCAGTACGGCCGCGAGGAGCGCGGCGACGCCGGGTCCGTACGCCTTCCGCTGCACGGTCCAGGTCCTCTCGACGGTGGGTGCGGGCCGCGGCCCGCCGGATCCTTCCAGTGTCCCCGCTGGTTAATCGCTTGCCGCAGGGGGGAGCCGTTCGCAGACAATGTGTATCGCACGCACTGCCGCGGACGCCGGTCCGATATCCCTTTTCACCGACCTTGGCGCCGGTTTTGCGTTATGGGACTTCTGTTGTTTTTCCGGGGGAACGAGGACGCCATGTCGTATGTGGAACTGCCGGGCGCGAAGGTGCCGATCCGTCTGTGGACGGACCCGGCGACGGTCGAGGAGGGCGCGCTCCAGCAGCTGCGGAACGTCGCCACACTGCCCTGGATCAAGGGCCTCGCCGTGATGCCGGACGTGCACTACGGCAAGGGCGCCACGGTCGGCTCGGTCATCGCGATGCGGGGCGCGGTCTGCCCCGCCGCCGTGGGCGTGGACATCGGCTGCGGCATGTCGGCGGTGAAGACGTCCCTGACGGCGAACGACCTGCCCGGCGACCTGTCCCGCCTGCGCTCGAAGATCGAGCAGGCGATCCCGGTGGGCCGCGGCATGCACGACGACCCGGTGGACCCCGGCCGTCTGCACGGCTTCGCGACGGGCGGCTGGGACGACTTCTGGACCCGGTTCGGCGGGGTCGCGGACGCGGTGAAGTTCCGTGAGGAGCGGGCGGCGAAGCAGATGGGGACGCTGGGCGGAGGGAACCATTTTGTTGAAGTTTGTACCGATATGGAGGGTTCCATCTGGCTGATGCTGCACTCCGGTTCCCGCAACATCGGCAAGGAACTGGCCGAGCACCACATCGGCATCGCGCAGAAGCTCCCGCACAACCAGAACCTCGTCGACCGTGACCTCGCCGTCTTCGTCGCGGACACCCCGCAGATGGCGGCGTACCGCAACGACCTGTTCTGGGCCCAGGAGTACGCCAAGTACAACCGCACGATCATGATGGCGCTCCTGAAGGACGTGGTCCGCAAGGAGTTCAAGAAGGCGAAGCCCACCTTCGAGCAGGAGATCAGCGCGCACCACAACTATGTGGCGGAGGAGCGCTACGAGGGCATGGACCTGCTGGTCACCCGCAAGGGGGCGATCCGTGCGGGCTCCGGCGAGTACGGGATCATCCCTGGCTCGATGGGCACGGGCTCGTACATCGTGAAGGGTCTGGGGAACGAGAAGTCGTTCAACTCGGCGTCGCACGGCGCCGGTCGGCGGATGAGCCGGAACGCGGCCAAGCGGCGCTTCACGGCCAAGGACCTGGCGGAGCAGACCCAGGGCGTGGAGTGCCGCAAGGACTCCGGAGTCGTGGACGAGATCCCGAGCGCCTACAAGCCGATCGAGCAGGTCATCGACCAGCAGCGGGACCTCGTGGAGGTCGTCGCGAAGCTGAAGCAGGTCGTCTGCGTGAAGGGCTGAGCGCCGCCACCGCGCGCGGGGTCACCTCCGGGTCACCTCCGCACGCGGTGGCGGAGGTACGCCACGTTCGGGGTGAGCATGCGGGTCTCCACGAGGTCCAGTTGGACGCGGCGTTCGTCGTGGGGGAAGTACCGGGTGCCTCCGCCGACCAGGACCGGGTGGACGACCATGCGGTACTCGTCGATCAGGTCCGCCGCGGCGGCCTCGGCGGCGAGCGTCGCGCCGCCGATCGCGATCTCGCCCTCGCCCGGCTCCTGCCGCAGCCGCGCGATCTCCTCGGCGACGCTGCCGGAGGCCAGGCGGGCGTTGCCCTTCACTTCTGTCAGCGTGCGGGAGAAGACCACCTTGGGCAGGGGGTTCCACACCTCGACCCACTCGCGCTCCGCGTCACCGAGCGACGGGTCGTCGGCGGCGGTCTCCCAGTAGAGCATCGTCTCGTACAGCCGCCGGCCGAGCAGATGGACGCCGAGCTTCCGGGTCTCGTCGATCCAGAAGCGGAAGACCTCCTCGTCGGGCGCCGACCAGTCGAGGCCGCCGTCCGGCCCGGTGATGTAGCCGTCGAGCGAGATGCCCATCGCATAGGTCACGTCGTGCATGGCCGGTCCTCCTCGGTGCCGGGTGTCCCCCCGTACCCGTACAGGATCGCCCTACTTGGCGTGCGTGACCGCGTACATCATCACGAAGGCCACGATGTGGATGCCGAAGAGGAAGTACCCGAGGTAGATCCAGACGTAGCGCTCGCGCTTCTTCTCCAGCGCGAGGCGGCGCCGTTCGCCGTCCGTGGTCATCGTGCCTCCCGGTGCACCTTGGTGTTCGACGCCTGGGCGCGCGGGCGGACGACCAGCAGGTCGATGTTGACGTGCGGCGGGCGGGTCACCGCCCAGGTGATGGTGTCGGCCACGTCGTCCGCCGTGAGGGGCTCGGCGACGCCCTCGTAGACCTTGGCGGCCCTGTCCGCGTCGCCGCCGAACCGGGTGAGGGCGAACTCCTCCGTCCTCACCATCCCGGGCGCGATCTCGATCACCCGCACCGGTCGGCCCACGATCTCCAGGCGCAGGGTCTCGGCGAGGACGTGCGCGCCGTGCTTGGCGGCGACGTAGCCCGCGCCGCCCTCGTAGGTGGCGTGCCCGGCGGTGGAGGAGACCACCACGACCGTGCCGTCGCCGCTCGCGTCCAGCTTGGGCAGCAGGGCCTGGGTGAGGTTGAGGGTGCCGATGACGTTGGTCTCGTACATCGTGCGCCAGTCCTGCGGGTCGCCGGTGGCGACCGGGTCCGCGCCGAGCGCGCCGCCCGCGTTGTTGACCAGCACGCCGACGGTGCGGAAGGCGGTGGCGAACTCGTCGACGGCGGCGCGGTCGGTGACGTCGAGGGGGTACGCCGTCGCCGAGTGCCCGGCCGCGGTGAGCTCCTCGGCGAGCGCCTCGATGCGGTCCTTGCGGCGGGCGGTGAGGACGACGCGGTAGCCGGCCTCGGCGAGCCTGCGTGCCGTGGCGGCGCCGATCCCGCTGCTCGCGCCCGTGACGACGGCGATACGGGACGCGGCGGGCGGTACGGCGGGGGCCATGGGCTGCTCCTCGGGGCGGGCGGCGGCAGGGGTGGACGGGCGGCGCGTGCGCGTGCCGCGGGGGACGGGCCGCGCCCGGCCAGCATAAGCGGGGGCCCGGCGCGGCCGACGGGGTGCCGGACGCCTGCGGGAGGGGCCGCGTCAGCCGCCTCGCGGGGCCCACATGATGACCGCCATGCCGGCCAGGCAGACCAGCGCGCCGGTGATGTCCCAGCGGTCCGGGCGGTAGCCGTCGGCGACCACGCCCCACAGGATCGACCCGGCGACGAAGATCCCGCCGTACGCGGCGAGCACCCGGCCGAAGTGGGCGTCGGGCTGGAAGGTGGCGACGAAGCCGTACGCGCCGAGGGCGAGGACGCCGCCGGCCGCCCACATCCAGCCGCGGTGTTCGCGGACGCCCTGCCAGACCAGCCAGGCGCCGCCGATCTCCAGGATCGCGGCGAGGACGAACAGGGCGGCGGAGCGGACGATCAGCATGGCCGCAGCTTCGCACGGGCCGCCCGTGTCACCTGTTGGAGGGCGCCTGCGCCGCCGTGGTCCGAGGGATACATGCCCCCGTGACGGACGCAGCGGACGGACGGGCCGGGGACACGACGACGACGGCGGGGCCGCCGGGGGAGGGGCGGGCGCGGCTGATGGCGGAGCTGGCGGTGGTGGCCCGGCGGTACATGGCGTCGTACGCGCTGTTCAACCAGGCGCTCGCCGACCGGCTGGGCCTGCATCCGACCGACCTGCAGTGCCTGAACCTGCTCACCCTGGAGTCCGGTCCGGTGACGACCGGGCGGATCGCGGAGCTGACGGGGCTGACCACCGGGTCGGCGACGCGGCTGGTGGACCGGCTGGAGCGGGCCGGGTACGTGGTGCGGGCGCGGGACGCGGGCGACCGGCGGCTGGTGCTGGTCGCGCCGGTGCCGGAGCGCGTCGCCGAGGTGGCGCGGGTGTGGGAGCGGGTCGGGAGCGGCTGGTTCGCGCTCTTCGACGACCTGGACGACGGTGAGCTGGCGCTGTTCGTCGAGCACATGCGGCGCACCACGGAGTACGGCGCCGAGCAGGCGGCCCGGCTGCGGGCGGGGGAGCCGGCTCCGGAGGGCGCGCGGGCTCGGGAGGCCGTGTCCGGGCAGGCGGAATAGGACGGGGCGCGGCGCCGTTCCAGGGGTATAGTTGAACCGTCAACAACCTGGAAGGTGAGCGGCCATGCAGTTCGGGATCTTCAGCGTCGGGGACGTCACCCCCGACCCGACCACGGGGCGCACGCCGACCGAGCGCGAGCGGATCAAGGCCATGGTCGCCATCGCGCTGAAGGCCGAGGAGGTGGGCCTGGACGTGTTCGCGACCGGCGAGCACCACAACCCGCCGTTCGTGCCGTCCTCGCCGACCACCATGCTCGGCTACATCGCGGCCCGCACCGAGCGGCTGCTGCTGTCCACCTCCACCACGCTGATCACCACCAACGACCCGGTGAAGATCGCCGAGGACTACGCGATGCTCCAGCATCTGGCCGACGGCCGGGTGGACCTGATGATGGGCCGCGGCAACACCGGCCCGGTCTACCCCTGGTTCGGCCAGGACATCCGGCAGGGCATCAACCTCGCCGTCGAGAACTACGCGCTGCTGCACCGGCTGTGGCGCGAGGACGTCGTCGACTGGGAGGGGCGCTTCCGCACCCCGCTGCAGGGCTTCACCTCCACGCCCCGCCCGCTCGACGGCGTGCCGCCGTTCGTCTGGCACGGATCCATCCGCTCGCCGGAGATCGCCGAACAGGCCGCCTACTACGGCGACGGCTTCTTCCACAACAACATCTTCTGGCCGGCCGACCACACGAAGCGGATGGTCGAGCTGTACCGGTCCCGGTACGCCCACTACGGGCACGGCACCCCCGAGCAGGCGATCGTCGGCCTCGGCGGGCAGGTGTTCATGCGGAAGAACTCGCAGGACGCGGTGCGGGAGTTCCGGCCGTACTTCGACGTCGCGCCGGTGTACGGGCACGGGCCCTCGCTGGAGGAGTTCACCGCGCAGACCCCGCTGACCGTGGGCTCCCCGCAGCAGGTCATCGAGAAGACGCTGTCCTTCCGCGACTACGCCGGCGACTACCAGCGCCAGCTGTTCCTGATGGACCACGCCGGGCTGCCGCTGAAGACGGTGCTGGAGCAGCTCGACCTGCTCGGCGAGGAGGTCGTGCCGGTGCTGCGGAAGGAGTTCGCCAGGAACCGCCCGGCGGACGTGCCGGAGGCGCCCACGCACGCCTCGCTGCTGGGCGCCGCGCGGAAGGGCGCCACGGCCCAGGAGGGGGCGCGGACATGAGGATCGTCGTCGTGTCGGCCGGGCTGAGCGTGCCGTCGTCCACGCGGCTGCTGGGCGACCGGCTCGCCTCGGCCGCGGCCGCCTCGGCCGGTGCGGATCCGGCCGGCGTCCGGGTGGTCGAGCTGCGGGACCTCGCCGTGCAGATCGCGCACACCTTCACCAACGGCTTCCCCGGGCCGGCGCTGTCGGAGGCGTTCGACGCGGTGAGCGGGGCGGACGGGCTGATCGTGGTCACCCCGGTGTTCTCCGCGTCGTACAGCGGGCTGTTCAAGTCCTTTTTCGACGCGCTGAGCTCCACCGACCCGGAGGCCCTGACCGGCACGCCGGTGCTGATCGCGGCGACGGGCGGCAGCGCCCGTCACTCCCTGGTCCTGGACCACGCGCTCCGTCCCCTCTTCTCCTACCTCCGCGCGGTCGTCGTCCCGACGGGCGTCTACGCGGCGTCGGAGGACTGGGGCGCGGAGGGGCTGAACGCCCGCATCGGGCGGGCGGCGGGCGAACTGGCCGCCTTGGCGGCGGGCGCGGGAGCCGACCCGGCACTCCGGCAGGCCCCCACCTCGGTCCGCGGCCCGGGCCCGGACGGCCGCCCGTCGCCGGGGCCGACGGCCGTACCCGTGCCCGGTGGCCCGGGCCCCTCGCAGGGTGGCCCCGCGGGCGGCGGGCCGGGTCGGGACGGTCACCCGTCGCCGGGGGTTGCGGCCGTGCCCGGTGGCCGGGGTTCCGCGGAGGGTGGCCTCGCGGGCAGTGGGCTGGGTCGGGACGGTCGCCTGTCGCCGGGGGTTGCGGCCGTGGCCGGTGGCCGGGGTTCCGCGGAGGGTGGCCTCGCGGGCAGTGGGCCGGGTCGGGACGGTCGCCTGTCGCCGGGGGCCGTGCCCGGTGGCCCGGGCCCCTCGCAGGGCGGCCCCGTGGGCCGTGGGCCGAACGCGCCGAGCGGCGGCGAACCGTCACCCGCGACGGGAACCTCCGCCGACGGGGCGGAGCCCCGGATGGCGGCGTCCGGCGCTCAGGGGACAGCCCCGCGGGATGGGGCCGCGCCCGGTGGCCGTGCGTCCTCGCCGGGCAGCCCTGCGGGCAGCGGTACGGCCGCGCCGAACGGGCAGCCGTCACCGGGGCCCGGGGCCGCGCCCGGCCGGGGGACGGCCCCGCAGCCCGGCGCCGCGGACCGGCGGGCGGCGCCCGTGGGTGCCCCGCTGCCCAAGAAGGACACGTTCGAGAACGTGACCCCCTTCGCGGAACGGCTCGCCGCGCTGCGCCCCGGCGGGTGAGACGGCGGTAAGAAGCGGAGGCCCGGACGGCCGCCGGGGCCGCCCGGCCCCGGCGGCTTGGCACACTGGGCGGGTGCCGCACACCGTTCTGCTCGCCGAAGACGACCGCGCCATCCGCAACGCGCTGGAGCGCGCGCTGACCCTGGAGGGCTACCACGTCACGGCCGTCGCCGACGGCGTCGAGGCCCTCGCGCAGGCGCACCGCAGCCGGCCCGACGTGCTGGTGCTCGACGTGATGATGCCCGGCATCGACGGACTCCAGGTGTGCCGGGTGCTGCGCGCCGAGGGCGACCGCACCCCGGTGCTGATACTGACCGCGCTGGTGGAGACCGCCGACCGCATCGCCGGGCTCGACGCGGGCGCCGACGACTACGTCGTCAAGCCGTTCGACGTCGAGGAGGTCTTCGCCCGGCTGCGCGCCCTCCTGCGCCGGGCGGCCCCCGCGCCCACGGAGGCCGTGCCCACGGAGCCCGAGCCCGCCGCGGCCCCGGAGCCCGGGGCGCCCGCGCCGTCCGGGCGCTGTCTGGAGGCGGCCGGACTGCGCATGGACCCGCAGGCCCGCCGGGCCTGGCGCGGCGACCGCGAACTGGAGCTGACCCGCACCGAGTTCGAGCTGCTGGAACTGCTCATCCGCAACGCCGGCGTGGTCCTGGAGCACGCCACCATCTACGACCGTATCTGGGGCTACGACTTCGGCCCCGGCTCCAAGAACCTCGCCGTCTACGTCGGCTATCTGCGCCGCAAGCTCGACGAGCCCGGCGCCCCGCAGCTCATCCACACGGTGCGCGGGGTGGGTTACGTCCTGCGGGAGGGCTGAGTGGCCGTCGGCGGCGGTGCGGACGGGCCGTCGGTCCAGCGGCGGCGGATGCGGCTGCTGTCGCTGGGCACGACCTTCGCGGTGGCGTTCGCGGCGGTGACCGCCACCGTGACGCTGCTGGTCGGCTTCCTGTCGTACAACGCGGCCGCGCGGCTGCTGCGGGTGGACCAGCAGTCCGTGTTCGACGAGGTGGTGCGGGACCTGCGGGACGAGGTCCGGGCGAACCGGATGTCGCCGCACGACTTCTCCTCCGCCGCGCCCGGCCACGACCTGGTGCGCCCGGCCCGCACGGACGTGCAGGTGCTCGGGCCGGACGGCGGGATCGTCGACCCGGGCGATCCGGGGCTGCCGGTGGTGGACGACGACCGCCGGGTCGCGGGCGCCTCGACGGCCGGGCGCGTGGTCGTGCACGCGGGGGTGGACGTCGGCGACGACGTCTACCGGGTCGCGACCGTCTCCCTGGGCGGCGGCAGGGGCGCGGTGCAGGTCGCGCAGGAGTTCAGCGACACGGAGGACCTGCTGCGGGCGCTGCAGCGGCGCACGTTCCTGCTCATGGCGGCCGTGGTGGTCGCCGCCGGGCTGTTCGGCTGGTGGCTGGCCCGGCGCATCACCCGCCGTCTGGTGGTGCTCACCAACACCGCCGAGGCCGTCGCCCGCACGCGCCGCCTCGGCATCCAGGTGCCGGTCGCCGGGTATGACGAGGTGGGACGGCTCGGCCGGGCCTTCGACCGGATGCTGGGGCGGCTCGCCCAGTCCGAGGAGGACCAGCGCCGGCTGGTCCAGGACGCGGGGCACGAGCTGCGCACCCCGCTCACCTCCCTGCGCACCAACATCTCGCTGCTGCGCCGCATCGACGAGCTCCCGCCCGACAGCCGCGAGGAGCTGGTCACCGACCTCGCCCAGGAGGCGCGGGAGCTGACCGACCTGGTCAACGAACTGGTCGACCTGGCGGCCGGGCAGTCCGACACGGAGCCGCCGCAGCGGATCGACCTCGCGGACGTCGCCGACGAGGTGGCGGGCCTCGCCCGGCGGCGCACCGGACGCGAGATCGTGGTCCACGCCAGCGGGGACACCACGACCCACGGGCGGCCCGGGATGCTCACCCGGGCGCTGTCCAACCTGGTGGAGAACGCGGTCAAGTTCGACCGGCAGGGCCGCGCGCCCGTGGAGATCCACGTGGCGGGTCCCGCCCGGCCCGGCACCGTTCGGGTGGAGGTCCGCGACCGGGGCCCGGGCATCGCCGACGACGACCTGACCCGCGTCTTCGACCGCTTCTACCGCGCCGCCGACGCCCGCTCCCTCCCCGGCTCGGGCCTGGGCCTCTCGATCGTCCGCGAGGTCGCCCTCGCCCACGGCGGCGCCCCCTACGCCTTCCACCGGGAGGGCGGCGGCACGGTCACGGGCTTCACGGTCGCGGGGGCGACGGAGGAACGGGGAGAGACGGGGGCGTAGCCCGCGCCCGTCCTGCGCAGGTATGCATGCGGGGGCGGTGTCGGGTCGCCCCCGGGGCGAGGGGAGGGACGGCATGCTGAGCGATGACGAGACCGCGGCGCTGGCCGCGGTGGACGCGGGGGCGACCGCGCGGACGCTGATGGAGCTGATCTCCGTGCCGAGTGTCACGGGGAGCGCCGCCGAGTCGGAGTTGCAGCATCAGCTCGCCGGGCGGCTGGAGTGGCTGGGGCTGGACGTCGACCTGTGGTCGATGGACCTGCCCGCGCTGCGCGCCGACCCGGACTTCCCCGGCACGGAGGCGCCGCGCGAGGAGGCGTGGGGGCTGGTCGGGACGACGCCCGACGGGGGCGACGGGCCGACGCTGATCCTCCAGGGCCATGTCGACGTCGTACCGCCGGGGGACGTGGCCGCGTGGGACGGGGACCCCTTCGTGCCGCGGGTCACGGGAGATCTGGTGCACGGGCGCGGGGCGTGCGACATGAAGGCCGGTCTCGCGGCGCACCTCGCCGCGCTCGCCGCGATACGCGCGGCCGGGATCCGGCTGCGCGGCCGGGTCGCCGCGCACTTCGTCGTCGGCGAGGAGGACGGCGGCCTCGGCGCGTTCGGCACGCTGCGGCGCGGTCACACCGGCGACGCCTGCGTCATCGCCGAGCCCACCGCCTCCACGCTGATCACCGCCAACGCGGGCGCGCTGACCTTCCGGATCGCCGTGCCGGGCAAGGCCGCGCACGGCAGCTCGCGGGAGCAGGGCGTGAGCGCGGTCGACGCCTACCTCCCGCTGCACCGGGCGCTGGCCGCGCTGGAGGAGGAGCGGAACCGGGACCCGGACCCGCTGCTCGCCGAGTACCCGATCCCGTACGGCCTGTCGGTGGGCACGCTGCGGGCCGGGGACTGGGCCAGCAGCGTGCCCGACCTGCTGGTCGCGGAGGGCAGGTTCGGCGTACGGCTCGGCGAGGACCTGGCGGACGCGCGCGCCGCGCTGGAGCGGTGCGTGGCCGAGGCGTGCGCCGCCGACCCCTGGCTGCGCGACCACCCGGCGACGGTGACCTGGCCGGGCGGGCAGTTCGCGAGCGGCATGCTGCCCGAGGGGCACCCCCTCGCGGACACGGTCGGCGCCGCGCACGCCGACGCGACGGGCGGGCCGGCGCCCCGGCGGCGCGGGGCGACGTACGGCAGCGATCTGCGGCACTACACGGGCGCCGGGATACCGGCCCTGCAGTACGGGCCGGGCGACATCGCGGTGGCGCACAGCGCGAGGGAGCACGTGAGCGTGCGGGAGGTGGTGGAGACGGCACGGGCCCTGGTGCTGACGGTGCTGCGGACGGTCGGCACGAAGTGAGCGGGCGGGCTGCCCGCCGGGCCGCGCCGTGACAGACTCGACCCGTGATCATCGAACGTGCGTACGCCCATGTGGGTGCGTACGACGTGGGGGAGTGGCCCTGGTCGGTCCCTTGCGTCCGCGCGCTCCTCGACGGCGGTCTGCGGTTCACCGCCCCGGTGACCTTCGTCGTCGGTGAGAACGGCTCCGGCAAGTCGACCCTGGTCGAGGCGCTCGCCGAGGGCTTCGGCCTGGACCCGTGGGGCGGCTCGCACGAGTGGCGGTACGCGAGCCACCGCACCAAGTCGGTGCTGGGCGAGCACATCCGCTTCGACGCCGCGCCCCGCGGCCGCCGCATGCTCGCCTCCTGGTCCGCCCGCCAGGGCTTCTTCCTGCGCGCCGAGACCGCCCTGGACGCGCTGGGCCGGGAGGGCCTCGCACCGGACGAGCGCAGTCACGGCGAGGGCTTCCTCGCGGCGTTCCGCGACAAGTTCCTGCGCCCCGGCCTGTACGTCATGGACGAGCCCGAGGCCGCCCTGTCCTTCTCCTCGTGCCTGGAGCTGCTCGGCCACATCGACCGGCTGGCGCGGGCCGGCGCGCAGGTGGTGTGCGCCACCCACTCCCCGCTGCTGACCGCCCTGCCCGGCGCGGACGTCGTCGAGGTCGGCGACCACGGCATCCGGCGCACCGCCTGGCAGGACCTCGCCCTGGTCGACCACTGGCGCCGCTACCTCGCCGACCCGACGGCGTACCTGCGGCACGTACTGGAGTGACGTCCCGCCCCCCGGGGACGTGCGTCACTCGTCCGGCTTCCGCTCCGGCGCCTCGCAGACGAAACCGTCCGGGTCGGTGAAGGGGCCGACCGGGCTCACGAGGGCGATGCGGTGCGAGCCGCTGCCCTCGACGGGCACGCCCGCGACCTTCGCCAGCGCCTTGCGCTTGTACAGCGACAGCTTCACGCTGCCGGGGTCGCCCGCGAACTCGACGTACTTGCCGCCGAAGCTCTTGCCGGCGGTGAGGCCGCGCCCGACGTAGAACTGCTTGGTCGCCTTCACGTCCTCGACGCCGAGCAGCAGCACGATCTCGTCGATCGTCCGGGTGACCGGGCCGGTGTTCTTCTTCGACGAGGTCACCAGCTGCCAGACCGTGCCGTCGGGCGCCTGGACGACACCGCCGTAGCCCCACAGGGACTTCTCGGCGGGCTTCAGCAGGGTGGCGCCCGCGTCGAGGGCGGCGCGGTGCAGCGCGTCGACGTCGCCGGGCTGGGACATGACCAGCGACAGGGTGAAGCCGCGGAAGCCGCCGGTGGGCTCGTCGGACACGCGCAGGCGCACCCGCTCCCGGTCCAGGCCGAAGGCGTCGGAGTAGAAGCGCGCGGCGGCCGTGGGGTCGGCCACCTCCAGGGTGACGGAGTCGATGGAGTTCATGCGGTCGACGGTAGGGCCGCCCCGGCCGCCGGCGCTTCTCGGAAACTGACCGGTTGCCGGGGCGGCCCCGCGCCTCCCGGTCAGCTGCCGGTGAGCTCGCCGCTGAGCGTCTTGTGGATCCGGGCGCTGGGCTCGTTCAGGCCGACGATCTCGACGGTCTTGCCGCGCCGGGCGTACTTCGTCCCGATGGCGTCGAGGGCGGCGACCGAGGAGGCGTCCCAGATGTGGGCGGCGGACAGGTCGATGACGACCTTGTCGGGGTCGGTGGCGTACGAGAACCGGCCGACCAGGTCGTTGGAGGAGGCGAAGAACAGCTCGCCGGTGACCCGGTAGACCACCGTGCCGCCGTCCGGATCGGTGACCGCGGTGACCTCGGCCAGCCGGGCGACGCGCCGCGCGAACACCACCATCGCGGCGATCGAGCCGACGACGACGCCGACGGCCAGGTTGTGGGTGGCGATCACGCAGACGACGGTGACCAGCATGACGACGGTCTCCCCGGCCGGCATCCGCCGCAGCGTCCGCGGGGCGACCGAGTGCCAGTCGAACGTGGCCGCCGACACCATCACCATGACCGCGACCAGCGCCGCCATCGGGATGTCGGACACCACCGGCCCGAACACGATGCACAGCACCATCAGGAACGCGCCCGCGAGGAACGTCGACAGCCGGGTCCGCGCCCCGGACACCCGCACGTTGATCATCGTCTGGCCGATCATCGCGCAGCCGCCCATGCCGCCGAAGAAGCCGGTGACGATGTTGGCGACGCCCTGCCCGACGGACTCGCGGGTCTTCGAGGAGCGGGTGTCGGTGATGTCGTCGACCAGCTTGGCCGTCATCAGCGACTCCATCAGCCCGACCAGCGCCATGGCGAACGCGTACGGCGCGACGGTCGTGAGCGTGTCCAGGGTGAACGGCACGTCCGGCAGCCCCGGCACGGGCAGCGACGACGGCAGGTCGCCCTTGTCGCCCACGGTCGGCACGGCGATCCCGGCCGCGACGGTGATCACGGTGAGGATCACGATGGACACCAGCGGCGCCGGCACCACGGTGGTGAGCCTCGGGAAGAACACCATCATCGCCAGCCCCGCCGCGATCAGCGGATACACCGGCCACGGCACGTCCGTCATCTCCGGCACCTGCGCCATGAAGATCAGGATGGCCAGGGAGTTCACGAAGCCGACCATCACGCTGCGCGGCACGAACCGCATCAGCTTCGCCACCCCGAGCGCGCCCAGCACGATCTGGAACACACCGGCGAGGATCACGGCGGCGACCAGATACCCGAAGCCGTGCTCGCGGTTGAGCGGGGCGATGACGAGGGCGACGGCGCCGGTCGCCGCCGAGATCATGGCGGGCCGGCCGCCGACGACCGCGATCGTCACGGCCATGGTGAAGGAGGCGAACAGACCGACCGCCGGGTCGACCCCGGCGATGATCGAGAAGGAGATCGCCTCGGGAATCAGCGCCAGCGCCACCACCAGCCCGCCGAGCACCTCGGTGCGCAGCACCTTCGGGTCGGACAGCCAGGACGGACGCCGGGAGCCGCGCAGCCAGGCGGACGGGGACAGGGCGGAGGACATGGACAAGAGAGGGAGGACCTGTCGTTGCTCGGGCGCGCCCGGGGACGGGGCGGGGCACGCGGGAGGGGCGTGGGACGACCCCGTGCGCGGGGAGGTCGGGGCCGGGATCAGCGGGCGTGGGGCCCGTGGGCCACGGAGATGCGGCGCGGAGGGACTCCGGACACCGCCCGGGGGCGAAGGGTCACGGCGGGAAGACAGCGGCGCCGGGCATCACGGACATGCGCTCGCTCTCTCCTGCGGACTGCGGTCTTCGCCGGGGGCTTCGTCGGCCCCGACACGGCTGACCGGCCCACTCTACCCCTCGCCCGCGCCCGGCCGGCCGCCGTACGCGGGCGTGGCCGCGCGCACCGGCTGCCCGGTCGGCACGGTCCGCTCCCGCGTCGTCCGCGCCCGCGCCGGCCGGCGGGCCGGGGCGGGGCGGGGTCAGTGGTGGGCGTGGACCACCGCGTGGCCCTTGCCCCGGCCGATCATCCACTTGTTGACCGGGGTGGTGACCAGGAAGGCGACGGCGAAGCCGCCGAGCAGGGCGTACCAGAACAGGCCCTCGGACAGCTCGGCGTCCATCGCCCCCGGGGTCAGCGCGATGATGGCGTTGTCGACCAGCTCCATCACCGCGATGGAGACGGTGTCGGCGGCCAGCGCGATCTTCACGGCGGCCCTCGGCGACACCCCGGCGCGCACCACGGCGAAGAGGGTGAAGGAGTAGCCGAAGACGAAGGCCAGGCCGATGGCCAGGGCCATCGTCGGGACGTTGCCCCACATCAGGGACGTGCCGATGGCCATACCGAGGATCTCGCCGACGGCACAGCCGAGCAGGCAGTGGAGCGTCGCCCGTATCGCCATCGACCAGGTCGCGCCGGGCGCAGCGCCGTGCGGTGCGCCGTGTCCGGCGCCGGTGTGGTGGTGCATGGCGTGGTCCATGGACCTCATCCCCCTTCGCAGTGTCACGGGGACCGTGTCGTCCCCACGCACACCCGGAACGGTATACCCCCCTGGGGTATTCCGCCAGGGGGTGATGACGCGGTGTTCATCGGGTCAGCAGGTCCCGGATCGCCGCCGTCACCTCCTCGGGCGCCTCCTCGGCCATGAAGTGCCCGGCCTTGGTCAGCCGGTGGTCCAGGTCCGGCGCCCAGGCCCGCCACACCGCCGCGGCGTCGTAGCCCAGCTGGGCGCCCCAGTCCTGCTGGAGGACCGTCACCGGCATGGTGAGCCGGGTGCCCGCGTCCAGGTCGGCCCGGTCGTGCTCGATGTCGACGCCCGCCGAGGCCCGGTAGTCGGCGACGATCGACGGCACCGCCGCGCGGCTCGCCCGCAGGTACGCCGCCCGCACCTCCGGCGGCAGCGCGTCCGGTCCGCCGGACCAGGCGTCGAGGAACGACCCGAAGAAGGCGTCCGCGCTGCCCGCGATCATCGTCTCCGGCAGGCCGGGCGGCTGTGCCATGAGATACAGGTGGAAGGCGACCGCCGCGGAGACGCCGTGCAGGACGTCCCACATGTCGAGCGTCGGCACGACGTCGAGGATGCCGAGGTGCGTGACGGTCTCCGGGTGGTCGAGCCCGGCCCGGAAGGCGACGAGGGCTCCCCGGTCGTGCCCGACGAGGGCGAAGCGGTCGTGGCCGAGCGCGGCGGCCAGCGCAACGACGTCGGCCGCCATGGTGCGCTTGGCGTACACGGCGGGGCTGTCGGCGGCCGGTTTGCCGCTGTCGCCGTAGCCGCGCAGGTCGGGGCAGATCACGGTGTGCTCGGCGGCGAGCCGCTCGGCGACGTGCCGCCACATCAGGTGGGTCTGCGGGAAACCGTGCAGCAGCACGACGGGGCTGCCGTGCCCGCCGACGGCGCCGGCCAGCTCGACGCCGTCCGCACCGGGCAGGCGGAAGTGGCCGAAGCCGGGGATGGTGGGTGTCATAGCGGTGCGTCCATCTCTCCAGGTGGTGATGCGGGGACCGGAGCAGCGTGGGGCATCGCGATGAGCAGCGGATCAGTACGCCGGGAGTGAGGGCGCCCTCAGGAGAGGAGGGCGCGCGCCCCTTCGTCCCCGCCCACCCCCAGGATGGGAACCATGCGCATCGACGTGCTCGGCGCCGTCCGGGCCTCCAGGGACGACGGCACCCCCGTCCCCCTCGGCGGCCCCCGGCACCGTGAGGTCCTCGGCCGTCTCGTCGCCGCCGAGGGGCGGATGGTCACCACCGAGACGCTCGTCGACGACCTGTGGGCCGAGCAGCCGCCGGCCCGTGCCGTCGGCGCCCTGCGCACGTTCGTCGCCGCGCTGCGCCGTGCCCTCGAACCCGGCCGGCCGCCCCGCACCCCGCCGCGCGTCCTGGTCACCGAGGGCCCCGGCTACGCCCTGCGCCTGCCGCGCGAGGACGTCGACGCGCACCGCTTCCAGGACGCCCTCGCCCGCGCCCGGCGCACCCCCGGCGAGGTGGCCGCGCTCGGTGAGGCGCTCGCGGCCTGGCGCGGTCCCGCCTACGCCGACGTGACCGGCTCCGCGTGGGCGGAGCGCGAGCGGGCCCGGCTCGAGGAGCTGCGCGCGGAGGCGGTCGAACTGCGCGCCCGCACCCTCCTCGACCGGGGCGAGGGCGCCGGCCTCGTCACCGACCTGCGCGACCACGTCGCCGCACACCCGTGGCGCGAACCCGCCTGGACGCTCCTCGCCCGCGCCCTGCACCACGCGGGCCGCCGCGCCGACGCGCTGGACACCCTGCGCCGCGCCCGCGCGACCCTCGCCGACCAGCTCGGACTCGACCCGGGCGCCGACCTGCTGCGCCTGGAGACGGACATCCTCAACGGGACCACCCCGTCCGCCGCCCCGGCCACCACCTGGACCGGTCCCGGCGTCCCGCTCGGCCCGCGCACCACCCTGGACCTGGCCCGCACCCTCGCCCTGGCGGGCGGCGACGCGCTGGTCCGCTCCCGCAGCGACCGTCTCGCCGCGATCACGGCGGCGGAACGCACCGGCGATCTCGCCCTCACCGCCCGGATCATCGGCGCCTACGACGTGCCCGCCCTGTGGAGCCGGGCCGACGACCCCGCGCAGTCCCGGGCGGTCGTCGAGGCCGCCGTCCGCACGCTCGCCGCGCTCGGGCCCGAGGCCCCCGCCGACCTGACCGCCCGCCTGCTGGCCACCGTCGCGGTCGAGAGCCGCAGCGCCGGCCTGACCCCGCCGGAGCGGGACCGCGCCCGGGACGCGGCCCGGCGGGCTCAGGCGCTGGCCCAGGACCTGGGCGACCCCGCCCTGCTGGCGTTCGCCCTCAACGGGGTGTTCCTCCAGTCCTTCACCCGCCCCGGGCTCGCGGCGGAACGCGACCGCACCGGCGCCGAGATCCTCGACCTGGCCACCGCGCACGGCCTGCCCGCCTTCGCCGTGCTCGGCCGGCTCGTCCGCCTCCAGTCCGCCTCCGCCCTCGGCGACCTGGACACCGCGTCCACGCACGCGGAAGCCGCCGAACGGCTCGCCGCCGCCACCGAGGCGCCCCTCGTCCCCGTCCTCACGGCGTGGTTCCGGGCCCGGGTCGCGGCGGCCCGCAGCACCGAGCCCGGCGGACCGTCCCCCGCCACGGTCGCCGCGCACTACCGCACCGCCGACGAGGCCCTCCGTACGGCGGGCATGCCGGGACTGCACCGCGGCCTGCTCCCGCTCGCCCTGCTGGGCCTGCGCCTGCTGCACGGCCGGCCCGCGCCCGCCGATCCCCGCCTCGACTGGGGCCCGTACCGCCCCTGGACCGAACCCCTCCTCCTGCTCGACCAGGGCCGCGACGCCCAGGCCCGGACCGCCCTCGCCGCGGCCCCCGCACCACCGCCCGACCACCTGCAGGAGGCCCTGTGGTGCCTGACCGCCCGCGCCGCCGTCCGCCTGGGCGACCACGACACCGCCGCACGCGCCGCGACCGCCCTCCGCGACGCCCGCACGGAACACGCGGGCGCCGCCGCCGGCATGCTGACCCTGGGCCCGGTGGCGACGTACCTGGAGGAGGCGGAGGCGTACGCGGACAGGTGAGAGGCGCGCCGTTGCATGCGGCGAACCCGGCCGCCAGGATGTCTCCGTGTCCGCATCGCCTTCGGCCTTCGACCGTGCCTACGAGGAACTCCGCGCCCGCTGGCCCGAGTTCACGGAGGAGCGGGACGTGGCCACCCCGTACGGGCCGACCCGGGTGCATGTGCACGGCCCGGCGGACGGCATCCCTCTCGTGCTGCTGCCGGGCGGCTCCGCGACCGGCCTGGTCTGGTTCGCCAACGCCCCGGCGCTCGGCCGGCGGTTCCGGGTGCACGCGGTGGACCTGCTGGGCGACGCCGGCCGCACCGAACGCCGGGGTACCCCGCTGAAGGGCGCCGACGACCTCACGGCCTGGCTGGACGCGGTGCTCGACGGACTCAAGCTGACCCGCACGCACCTGTGCGGCCACTCCTACGGCGCCTGGCTGGCCGCCCGGTACGCCCTCCACGCGCCGCGGCGGATCGACCGGCTCGCCTTGCTGGACCCCACCCAGGTGTTCGCCGGGTTCCGCCCCGGGTACCTCCTCCGCGCGCTGCCCTCCGTACTCCGCCCGAACGAGGCCCGCGCCCGCTCCTTCCTGTCCTGGGAGACGGCGGGCCGCCCGCTCGACGAGACCTGGCAGCGCCTCTACGCCCTGGCCACCACCGTGCCCGGCCGCAAGCTGGTCGTCGGCGGCCGCCCCCGGACCGCCGGACTCCGCATGCCGGTCCTGGTCCTGCTCGCCGAGCACAGCCGTACGCACGACGCCGCCAAGGTCGCCGACAAGGCCCGCCGGGTGCTGCCGCAGGCCGAGGTGACGGTGCTCCCCGGAGCCACCCACCACTCGCTCCCCGTCGCCGAGCCGGAGAAGCTGAACGACCACCTGATCCGTTTCCTCGGCTGACCGTCACCCCGCGTACGTATGCTGCCCCGCATGGGGGCCACGACCGACGACCCGACCGAAGGCATCGACCACCCGTGGGACGCCACCCGCGCCTGGGTGGAGAAGACCCTGTCAGCCGGGGAACGCATCGAGCGGGTGGACCGGCTGCGCGGCGGCTGGACGTCGGAGATGCGCCGCCTGGACGTCACCGGGCCGGACGGCCCCCGCTCCCTCGTCCTGCGCTCCTTCGTCAAGCCGTTCTTCGTACGGCACGCCGAGGGCCTGCTCACCCGCGAGGCGGACATCCTGCGCCTGCTCGCCGCCACGGACGTCCCGGCGGCCACGCTCGTCGCGGTGGACGCCACCGCCCGGCACTGCGACCACCCGTCCCTGCTGATGACCCGCCTCCCGGGAGCCGTCCGCCCGCACGACCAGGGCGCGGAGACCCGGGCCGACGAGCTGGCCCGCCTCCTCGTCCGCATCCACCGCCTGCCCGTGCCCGCGCGTCGACGCCCCCGCCCCTACCAGGCGTGGGCCTCCCCGGACCGTGTGACACCGCCCCCGGCCAGCCGTCGCCCCGGGCTGTGGCGCCGGGCCGCCGACGCCATCCGCCGCGAACCCCCGCCCCACCAGGGCTGCTTCCTGCACCGGGACTTCCACCCCGGCAACGTCCTCTTCACCGGCCCCGACGACGCCCCGCGGGGCAGCGGCGTCGTCGACTGGGTGGAGACCTCCTGGGGACCGGCCGACCTGGACGTGGCGCACTGCTCGACCGCCCTCGCCCTGCTGCACGGCGCCCCCGCCGGGATGGACTTCGCCGACCGCTACACCGCCGCCGGCGGCACCCTCGCTCCGGACGCCCCCGCCCACCTCTACTGGCGCCTCCTGGACACCCTGGGCTACGGCGACGCGGAGAAGGTCGCGGTCCCCTGGCGCGCCCTCGGCCGCACCGACCTGACCCCGGAGGTCCTCACCCGCCGCCTGGAGGACTACCTCGACGCCCTGTTCACCCGGTACGGCTGAACCACTCGTCGACCCGAGCCCACTCCGCCGATCGGTCGACCCCCAGGGTGGGCCGGGTTCCGTTCCGCGGGGCGGCTGGGACCATGCGCGCATGGCAATCCGGACGAAAACCGCCGACAGTCCCGCAAAGGCGCGGACCGTTCTGCTGACACTCGCGGCCGGTCAGTTCCTCATGGCACTCGACAGCTCGGTCATGAACGTCTCCATCGCGACGGTGGCCGACGACCTGAGCACGACGGTGACGGGTGTCCAGGGCGCCATCACGGCCTACACCCTCGTGATGGCGATGTTCATGATCCCCGGCGGCAAGGTGGGGACGCTGATCGGCCGCAAGCGCGCGTTCACGATCGGCTGCGTCATCTACGGCTGCGGGTCCTTCACCACGGCGCTCGCACCGAACCTGACGGTGCTGCTGATCGGCTGGTCGTTCCTGGAGGGGATCGGGGCGGCGCTCATCATGCCCGCGATCGTGGCGCTCGTGGCCGGCAACTTCGCCACCGAACGCCGTCCCGCCGCCTACGGTCTCGTCGCGGCCGCGGGAGCCGTGGCGATCGCCGTCGGCCCGCTCGTCGGCGGTGTCGCGACGACGTACTTCTCATGGCGGTGGGTCTTCGCCGGAGAGGTCCTGGTGGTGCTCGGCATCCTGGTGCTCGCCCGCCGGGTCGCCGACGCACCGGCCGGCGAACGCGCCCGTATCGATCTCGTCGGCGCCGCGCTGTCCGCGCTCGGGCTCGGGCTCTTCGTCTACGGCGTGCTCCGCTCCGACGAATGGGGCTGGTTCCAGCCGAAGCCCGGCGCGCCCTCGTGGCTCGGGGTCTCGCTGGTGGTGTGGCTGATGCTGGCCGGAATCCTGCTGATCTGGCTCTTCCTCCACTGGGAGGCACGCATGGTGGAGCGGCGCAGGGAGGCGCTCGTCGATCCGGCCCTGCTGGAGAACAGACGGCTCACCGGCGGACTGACGATGTTCTTCTTCCAGTACCTCGTCCAGATGGGCGTGTTCTTCGTCGTACCGCTCTATCTGTCGGTCGCCGTGGGCCTGTCCGCGCTCAAGACGGGCGCTCGCCTCCTGCCGCTCTCCGTGACCCTGCTGGCGGCCGCCGTCCTGATCCCCAAGTTCCTGCCGAAGGTGTCGCCCCGGCGGGTGGTGCGTCTCGGGATCGCGGCGTTGTTCGTCGGGGCGGTGGTCCTGATGGCCGCGCTCGACGTGGGCGCGGGTGCGGAGATCGTCACCATTCCCCTGCTGCTGATCGGGCTGGGCATGGGCGCGTTGGCGTCCCAGCTCGGGTCGGTCACCGTGTCCGCGGTGCCGGAATCGGAGAGCGCGGAGGTCGGCGGCGTCCAGAACGCCGTCACCAACCTGGGCGCGTCGATCGGTACGGCGCTCGCCGGGTCGATCCTGATCGCCGCGATGACGACGTCCTTCCTCACCAGCGTGGAGCAGAATCCGGACATCCCGGCCGAGGTCAAGAGGCAGGCGACGGTCGAACTCGAGAGCGGCGTACCGTTCCTGTCCGACGCCGACCTCGAGTCCGCGCTCGACGAGGCGGGCACCAGCGAGAAGGTGGCTCAGGCGGCACTCGACGCGAACGAAGACGCCAGGATCGACGGTCTGCGCGCCGCGGTGGCCATCCTCGCCCTCGCCGCGCTGCTCGCGATGTTCTTCACCTCCCGGATCCCGAAGACGCAGCCCGCGTCGGCGAAGCCGTAGCAGCGGGACCGGACAAGGCCGGTGGCTCATGACACCGTGCCGTGCCCCGGACCGGCATCACCCGCAACGGGTGGTTCGCCGGACGGCCCGCCCCCGGGGCGGACGGAGTGGTCCTCGATGCTGGCAAACGATGCGTGGACGCCTGTGCGACCTTCCACGCGTGCCTGCCCAGATCGGCATGCTTCTCGGCCCGCTCCTCGGCCAGTCGGCGGCCTTGCGCTGCTGGCCGCCGACTTCCGGCCCGTCTTCGCCATCGCCATGACCGGCTCCCACGTCCGGATCATCCAGGCGCACCCTTCCGTATGCGGACCCGGTCCTGAGGTCCGGGAGTGAGGTCAGGGGACACGGTCGCGGGGCCACGCGCCAAAGTCCGTAGTGCGCGGAAGTCTCCCTTCGCTTCGTGGGTCGCGAGGTCTGGTCCGTGTCCGCCCCTCTCTGGCGCGGCCCACTACTCGGTGATACTTTATAGTGGTACTCGGTAGCACGTAGTACCGATGGGGTTGAGGTGGGCTGGCGATGGACGACCTGACGGAAATGCTGAAGGGCACGCTCGAAGGATGCGTGCTCGAAATCATCGGCAGCGAGGAAACCTACGGGTACGCAATCACCCGCCGGCTGAACGAACTCGGCTTCACCGACGTCGTCGAGGGGACCGTGTACACCATCCTGCTGCGGCTGGAGAGGAACGGACTCGTCCAGGTGGCGAAGCGACGGTCCGAGGCCGGTCCACCGCGCAAGTTCTACTCGCTCAACGATGCCGGACGCGAGGAACTCGCGAAGTTCTGGGCGAAATGGCAGTACGTCTCATCACGGATCGACATGCTCAAGGAGGGCGGGAGATGAACTTCTGGGAGAAGGTCACAGGCAGCGATCTCACCCGGGATTGGAAGGCGTTCGACGTCCGGGCCGAGGCCCTGCCGGAGGACTACCGGGCGGCTTGGGAGCAGATCAAGGCGCACCTCTTCCCTCACGGAGACCTCACAGGTCGCAACCTGACGCCGATCTTCGACGCCGCCCTGGGGCTGCTCGAGGAAACCGCGGCGGACGGGCTGAGTGTCCAGGAGGCGCTCGGCGACGACATCGAGGGCTTCTGTGCGGCGCTGGCCGGTGGGAGAGGGGCTCGCACCTACCGCGACCGGTGGCGCGAGCAGTTGAACAGGAACGTCGCAAGGAAACTGAGCCGGTTGGAGGGCTGACGTGAGCATCCGCGACATCATCGAGGGCAAGAAGCAGTGGCGCGCGCACATGGCTCGGGTCAAGGCGCTCCCGCCGGACTACCAGATCGTCTACAAGGAGATGCAGAGGTACCTGTTCAAGGTCGGGCCGACCGACCTGACCGACGGGCCCCTGCTCCCCGGAATCGTTGAATTCTTCGAGGAGGGTGCCGCCGAGGGCAAGGGGGTCCTGGAGCTCATCGGCGAGGATGTCGCCGCGTTCTGCGACGATCTGATCAAGGACTCACGCACCTACGCGGACGTCTATCAGGAGTCCCTCGGCGGAAAGCCTGGCACGCCCGAGAAGTAGGACCCGTCGATCCCGACACCGGGTTGGCCCCGCTCTCCTTCATCACCACTGCGTTCGTAGGGAAGTCCCGCATGCCTGTATCTGTCATGTCCACATCCAGTGGCGGCGGTCGCTCGTCGCCGCCCGCCATCTCCGCCGTCGGCCTGCGCAAGGCGTACGGCGACAAGACCGTCCTCGATGGCATCGACCTGCACATCCCGGAAGGGTCCGTGTTCGCGCTGCTCGGTCCGAACGGAGCCGGCAAGACCACCGCCGTCAAGATCCTCTCCACACTCATCGGTGCCGACGACGGGCAGGCCCAGGTCGCGGGCCACGACGTCGCCACAGCCCCGGACGGGGTGCGGGCCGCGATCGGCGTCACCGGGCAGTTCTCCGCCGTGGACGGGTTGATCACCGGTGAGGAGAACATGCGCCTCATGGCCGACCTGAACCACCTCTCCAGAAGCAGGGGCAAGCAGGTCGCCGCCGAACTGCTCAAGCGCTTCGACCTCGTCGACGCCGCCGGCAAGCCGGTGCAGAGTTACTCCGGCGGCATGAAGCGGCGCCTGGACATCGCCATGACCCTGATCGGCGGCCCGCGGATCATCTTCCTCGACGAGCCCACCACCGGCCTCGACCCGCGCTCCCGCCACAACATGTGGCAGATCATCCGCGAACTGGTCTCCGACGGCGTGACCGTCTTCCTCACCACGCAGTACCTGGAGGAGGCCGACGAACTCGCCGATCGAATCGCCGTGCTCAACGACGGCCGGATCGTCGCCGAGGGCACCGCCGAGGATCTCAAGCGGATGGTCCCCGGCGGGCACATCCGCTTGCGTTTCACCGACCCGTCCGCCTACCGCAGCGCCGCCACCGCGCTGCGCGAGGTGCAGCGGGACGACGAGGCGCTGGCATTGCAGATACCCAGTGGCGGCAGCCAGCGAGAACTGCGCTCCGTCCTCGACCGGCTGGACGCCGCCGGCATCGAGGCGGACGAGCTGACCGTGCACACCCCCGACCTCGACGACGTCTTCTTCGCCCTCACCGGCAGCCACGTCGCCGACCCGGCCAAGGAGGCCGTCCGATGAGCACCCTGACCCTGGCCGTGCGCGACTCGTCCACGATGCTGCGGCGCAATCTGCTGCACGCCCGGCGCTACCCGTCCGCGACGCTGAACCTGCTGCTGACGCCCGTCATGATGCTGATGCTCTTCGTCTACATCTTCGGCGACGCGATGAGCGTCGGCATCGGCGGCAGCGGCGCGGACCGCTCCGACTACGTCGCCTACATCGTCCCGGGCATCCTGCTGATGACAGTCGGGAGCACCACGATCGGCGCCGCGGTGCACATGGCCATGGATATGACCGAGGGCATCATCGCCCGCTTCCGTACGATGTCGATCCACCGCAGCTCGGTGCTCGTCGGGCACGTCGTCGGCAGCGTGCTGCAGTCCGTCATGAGCGTGGTGCTCGTCGGGGCCGTCGGCGTGGCCGTCGGCTTCCGCTCCACCGACGCAGGCGCCCTGGAGTGGCTGGCGGCGTTCGGGCTGGTCACGCTGTTCTCCCTGGCGCTGACCTGGATCGCGGTCGGTATGGGCCTGTCCAGCCCGAACGCCGAGGCGGCCAGCAACAGCGCCATGCCGCTGATCCTCCTGCCGCTGATCTCCAGCGCGTTCATCCCCGCCGGGACGATGCCGGACTGGATCCAGCCGATCGCCGAGTACCAGCCCTTCACCCCGGCCATCGAGACCCTGCGCGGCCTGCTGCTCGGCAGCAAGATCGGCCACAACGGCTGGCTGGCCGTCGCCTGGTGCGTGGGCCTCACCGTCCTCGGCTACCTCTGGTCCAGGGCACTGTTCAACCGCGACCCGAAGTGACCAACCAGCCCCGCCCGGTCAACGCCGTTTCTCAGGCTGACGAGAGTGAGCCTGGCGGCGACGCCGCCCAGGCCGGGCCATGGCCGAGGCGGAAAGGTCCGGGGACCCTGTCGTCCTCGCCGCCGGCGTCCGTGTTCACGCTCACGTGCTCGTACGGGAGAAGCACACAGCCCAAGCCGTGCACCTGGTGCGCAATACCGTCGACCAACTCAGCGGCTCCTACGACCAACGCTCGCCCCGATACCTGGCAGCGGTCGGCCTGCTGCTGCTCCGGGGAGCAACCGCCGCCAGCAGAAACGGCGACCGCGAAACCGCCTGGCGGTCACCGGGGAGCCACGCCCGAGCCGGCCTGCGGATGCGATCGCGGTCGCCCCGGCCACCTTCAACACGGTCAACAAGTGGGCCGCCGGGATCTCGGACAATCTCGCGCTGGGCATCCTGTGCGAGGCGCCCGCCATGGGTGTACCGGTCGCCGTGCTGCCGTACCTGAACTCCGCCCAGGCCGCCCACCCTGCATACCGACGGAGTCTGGACCTGCTGCGCGAGATGGGTGTCCTGATCGGCTCCTACGAGCCTCACCGGCCGAAGGCGGGCGGCGGGGCCGACCGCTACCGCTGGGAGGAAGTGCTGGAGCTGCTTGACCCGAGGCTGTCCGCGCGGTCGTGATCAGCGCCTATGTGCTCGCGGCTGGCGAAGCGAGACGGTGATTGCCTCGTGGGCCGGAGTGCTGGGTGTCCCGTCGGGTCGAGGCCCGAAGACCCCGCCCGACCCTTAAGAAACCTCGGCTCACGGCCACACCAGGCAGTACGCCTGATGCCCCGCGTCGTGCAGCCGGTGCGAGAAGTCCTGCCACTCGTGGAGCAGCTGGTAAACGTTGAACGCGTCGCGCGGACCGCCGCGGTCCGGGACCGTCGACCAGATGAAGGCGGCCGCGCCGACCGCCTCCTCGCCTATGTCCCGCAGGGGGTCCACCACCGTCATGGGGAGCTTCACGACCGCGTAGTCCGGGTGCAGGACGACCAGTTCGAGCGGCGGCACCTTGTGCAGGGGGACGCCCTCGATGCCCGTGAGCACCATCGCGGCCATGGTCTCCGGCTTGATCTTGGTGAACATGCCGCCCATGCCCAGCTCGTCCCCGCCGAGCTCCTCGGGGCGCATGGAGATCGGGACGCGGGCCGCGGTGGCGCCGTCCGGCGCACCGAAGTACTTGTACGTCACCCCCACCCGACCACCATTCCTGCTCCCCGCCCCGTTCAGAGGGCCGATCCGCTCCGGTTCGCCGTGTGTACGACGTGTCTGATCCGATTCCTCCGCTTCGCGTCGGTGCCTTCCCCGCCGGGCACGTCGAGGACCCAGGTCGTCGGTCCCCTCGCCCAGTCCGCCACCGCGATGCATATCTCCACCCGACTGCTTTTCTAGGACGCGTGGCCCCCGCCGCGCAACCCGATCATCGTGACAGTGACCTCCCCCACGGCCGCCCGCCGAAACGTGCGGTGAAACATCCGTCCGCGAGATCTTCGCGGGCCCCGGCCGCCCCGGCCGTGCGAGCTGTGTGCACCAGGGGTCAGTTTCGCAGATCACGGCCGGTACCGGGCCCCGATCGGGAGGTCGTCGGGCCACGGACGCCGCGCCGGGCCCCTGGCCTACCCTGAAACGAGTCACAGCAGCCGCAGCCCGGCGAGACACCCGGGACGTCGGAAAAGGTCGGAGAAGTCGCAGGTCATGAGCGAACTGCCATATTCGTACGAAGCCCCAGCCTCGCAGGCGCTGTTCGATCGTGCCGCGGCCGTCACTCCCGGTGGTGTGAACTCACCGGTGCGTGCCTTCCGCGCCGTCGGCGGCACGCCCCGGTTCATGGTCTCCGGCAGCGGGCCCTACCTGACCGACTCCGACGGGCGCGAGTACGTCGACCTGGTGTGCTCCTGGGGGCCGATGATCCTCGGGCACGCGCACCCCGAGGTGATCGCCGCCGTGCAGGAGGCCGTCGCGCGCGGCACCTCCTTCGGCACGCCCGGTGAGGGCGAGGTCGCGCTCGCCGAGGAGATGGTCGCGCGGATCGAGCCGCTGGAGCAGGTGCGGCTGGTGTCCAGCGGCACCGAGGCCACCATGTCGGCGATCCGTCTCGCCCGCGGCTTCACGCGGCGCAGCAAGGTGATCAAGTTCGCCGGCTGCTACCACGGCCACGTGGACGCGCTGCTCGCCTCCGCGGGCTCCGGCGTGGCGACCTTCGCGCTGCCGGACACCCCCGGTGTGACCGGCGCGCAGGCCGGCGACACCATCGTGCTGCCGTACAACGACCTGGACGCCGTGCACGCCGCGTTCGCCGCGCACCCGGGCGAGATCGCCTGCGTGATCACCGAGGCGTCGCCGGGCAACATGGGCGTCGTCCCGCCGCTGCCCGGCTTCAACCAGGGCCTGAAGGACGCGTGCGCCGCGAACGGCGCGCTGTACATCTCCGACGAGGTGATGACCGGCTTCCGCACGAGCCGCGCCGGCTGGTACGGCGTCGACGGTGTGCGTCCCGACCTGATGACCTTCGGCAAGGTGATGGGCGGCGGCTTCCCGGCCGCGGCGTTCGGCGGGCGCGCCGACGTCATGGGGCACCTCGCCCCGGCCGGCCCCGTCTACCAGGCGGGCACCCTCTCCGGGAACCCGGTCGCCACGGCCGCCGGTCTCGCCCAGCTGAGGCTGCTCGACGACGCCGCGTACGAGAAGGTGAACGCGGTCTCCGCGCAGATCCGGTCCCTCGTCACCGAGGCGCTGACCAAGGAGGGCGTCGCGCACACGCTGCAGAACGCCTCCAACATGTTCTCCGTGTTCTTCACGGAGAACCCGGTCCGCGACTACGAGGACGCCAAGAAGCAGGAGTCGTTCCGCTTCACCGCGTTCTTCCACTCGCTGCTGGCGAACGGCGTCTATCTGCCGCCGTCGTCCTTCGAGTCCTGGTTCGTGTCCACGGCCCACGACGAGCGGGCCGTCCAGCGCATCGCCGACGCCCTCCCGGCGGCGGCCCGAGCAGCGGCGGAGGCCACCGCGTGAGCTCCGAGAAGAAGCCCGAGGCCGAGGACGTCACCGTCGTCCACGTGATGCGGCACGGCGAGGTCGAGAACCCGGACGGCGTGCTCTACGGCCGCCTTCCCGGCTACCACCTCTCCGAGCTGGGCCGGCGTATGGCCGACCGGGTGGCCGAGCACCTGGCCCCCCGGGACATCGTCCATGTGTGCGCCTCCCCGCTGGAGCGGGCGCAGGAGACGGCCGAGCCCATCGCCAAGGCGCACGGCCTGGACATCGCCACCGACCGGCGGCTGATCGAGGCGGAGAACGTCTTCCAGGGCAAGACCTTCGGCATCGGCGACGGCGCGCTGCGCCGCCCGGCCAACTGGAAGCACGTCGTCAACCCGTTCAGGCCGTCCTGGGGCGAGTCGTACGTCGACCAGGTGGTGCGCATGATGGGCGCGCTGGAGGCGGCGAAGGACGCGGCCCGCGGCCACGAGGCGGTGCTGGTCAGCCACCAGCTGCCGATCTGGATCGTGCGGTCCTACGTGGAGAAGCGCCGGCTGTGGCACGACCCGCGGCGCCGCCAGTGCACCCTGGCCTCGCTGACCACGTTCACCTACCGTGGCGACAGAATCGTCTCCGTGGGATACAGCGAGCCCGCGCTCGACCTGGTGCCCGCGCATCTGCGGGCGGGCGCCAAGCCGGCGAAGGGCGCCGGCAAGGCCTACGGCGCGTGACGCCCGTGTGAGGGCGGTGCGCCGCCCTCACGGCGGCTTCCTTGCGGAACCTCCGCGTCCGGCGGGAACCTCCCTCTGCGTCAACTCCTCTGAATGGGTGACCACTCAGGGACATGACGAAGGGGGACGCCATGCGCGCTCTCTCCCGCAGGGGAATGCTCGGGCTCGGCGCGGGGGCCGCCGCCGCCGTCTCCTTGGCCGGCTGCGGCGGCCCCGGCTCCGACGGACCGACCCCCGCCGGCGGTTCCCGCCCGGGGGCCGGGGACCGTCCCGCGTCGCCGAAGCCGAAGCCGACCGCGACGGTCCGGCCGATCGGCGACGGCTCCACCTCCTTCACCGGAAGGCAGCCCCACCAGCCCGAGCGGCCCGTGCCGCTGGAGCCGGGTCAGACGCCCCCGCAGTTCGTGGTGTTCTCCTGGGACGGCGCCGGCGAGGTCGGCAACGGGCTGTTCCCGCGCTTCCTCGACCTCGCCAAGGAGCACGGGGCGTCCATGACGTTCTTCCTCTCGGGGATCTATCTGCTCCCGGAGTCGAAGAAGCGGCTCTACGACCCGCCGAACAACCCGCGCGGCGCCTCCGACATCGGCTACCTCACCGACGACCACATCAAGGACACGCTGAGGAACCTGCGCCGCGCCTGGCTCGAGGGCCATGAGATCGGCACCCACTTCAACGGGCACTTCTGCGCCGGCTCGGGCAGCGTCGGCAACTGGACCCCGAAGCAGTGGCGCAGCGAGATCGAGCAGGCGACGTCGTTCGTGAAGGAGTGGCGCACCCACTCCAGGTGGACCGACGTCGAGTCCCTGCCGTTCGACTACGACAAGGAGCTCGTCGGCGGCCGTACGCCCTGTCTGCTGGGGCAGGACCGGCTGCTGCCCACCGCCCGTGAGCTGGGCTGGCGCTACGACGCCTCCTCGCCCGGCGGACGTCAGGTCTGGCCGTCCAAGAAGCAGGGCATATGGGACCTTCCGCTCCAGCAGATACCTTTCCCCGGACGCTCTTTCGAGGTCCTCTCGATGGACTACAACATGCTCGCCAACCAGTCGGTCAACTCCACCAACGCCCCGGCCCACAACTACCCGGGCTGGCGACAGCAGTCGGCGCAGGCGTACATATCTGGCTTCAAGCGGGCATATGAGACCAATCGGGCTCCCTTCTTCGTCGGCAACCACTTCGAGCAGTGGAACGGCGGCATCTACATGGACGCCGTCGAGGAGGCCCTGACGCACATCGCGCGGGAGAAGGAGAAGGGCGGCGACGTGAGGATCGTCTCCTTCCGGCAGTTCTGCGACTGGCTCGACGTGCAGAAGCCCGAGATGCTCGACCGGCTGCGCACCCTGGACGTCGGCCGGCAACCCTCCGGAGGCTGGCAGGCGTTCACGCGTGACCTCGCGGGCAGCCCGTCCACGAGGGCCGCCGACCCCGCCTGAGATGCGGTTTTCCGCCCGGACCTGGGTGCGCAGGGGGGTGCGCAAGATCCCCGGAACGGACATGCGAAACTTTTCACATGAGTGCCGACAGCCGCGCCCCCCAGCGCTCGAACCGAGCCGCGCAGAGCTCGTACCGCGCCGCCCGTGCCGTGCGCGCCCGCCGTCGTGCCGCCCTGGCCGCCGGCGCCGCCGCGGCCGCACTGCTCCTGACCGCCTGCGGCTCCGGAGGCACCTCCGGCGGTGGCGGCGACACCGGCTTCGTCACCGGCACCGACGGCATCTCCACCGTCCCCGCGGGCGAGCGCGTCGCCGCGCCCGACCTGTCCGGGAAGACCCTCGAGGGCGAGCAGCTCGACGTGGGCGACTACAAGGGCAAGGTCGTCGTCCTCAACGTCTGGGGCTCCTGGTGCAACCCGTGCCGTGCTGAGGCCAAGTACTTCGCCAAGGTGTCCAAGGAGTACGCGGACCAGGACGTCCAGTTCGTCGGCATCAACACCCGCGACGGCAGCACCACCGCCGCGCTCGCCTTCGAGAAGGACTTCGGCATCACCTACCCGAGCCTGTACGACCCCACGGGCAAGCTGATGCTCCGCTTCGAGAAGGGCACGCTCAACCCGCAGGCCATCCCCTCCACCCTGGTCCTGGACCGGGAGGGCCGGGTCGCCGCCCGCTCGCTGACCGCCCTCGACGAGGAACGGCTGCGGAAGATGCTCGAACCGGTCGTCGCGGAGAAGTGACGTGACGGCCCTGCACACGCTCGCCGCGGAGACGGGCTACAACGGCACGGTGCTCAACGGCGCCCTGCTGGCGGCCCTGCCCATCGCCGTGCTCGGCGGGCTGGTCTCCTTCTTCTCGCCCTGCGTCCTGCCGCTCGTCCCCGGCTACCTCTCCTACGTCACCGGCGTCTCCGGCACCGACCTCGCCGAGGCCCGGCGCGGCCGCATGGTCGCCGGCGCCTCCCTGTTCGTGCTCGGCTTCACCGTCGTGTTCGTCTCGGGCGGGGCCTTCTTCGGCTACTTCGGGCAGACGCTCCAGGAACAGTCGGGCGTACTGACCAAGGTGCTCGGCGTCTTCATGATCCTCATGGGCGTCTTCTTCATGGGCCTGATGCCCTGGCTCACCCAGCGGGAGTTCCGCTTCCACAAGCGCCCGGCGACCGGTCTGGTCGGCGCGCCCGTGCTCGGCGCCCTCTTCGGCATCGGCTGGACCCCCTGCATCGGGCCCACCCTCGCCTCCGTCCTCACCCTGTCCGCGCAGCAGGAGAGCGCCGGACGGGGCGCGGTGCTGACCGTCGCGTACTGTCTGGGGCTGGGCGTCCCCTTCGTGCTCGCCGCCGTGGCCTTCCGCAAGGCGCTCGGCGCCTTCGGCTGGGTGAAGCGGCACTACGTCTGGGTGCTGCGCATCGGCGGCACGATGATGATCGCGACCGGCGTGCTGCTGCTGACCGGCGCGTGGGACACCCTCGTGGCGGAGATGCAGACCTGGTCCAACGGCTTCACGGTGGGGATCTGACCCGATGAGCGACACCACGACGGACAAGACCACCACGACCGGCGACGACCAGGACCTCGGCGCCGCCGGCTCCCAGCTGTCCACCGCGCCCGTGGAGGACGCTCCCTCGCCCCATCTGCCCGCCCTCGGCGTGATCGGCTGGGCCCGCTGGTTCTGGCGGCAGCTCACCTCCATGCGGGTGGCGCTGCTGCTCCTGCTGCTGCTGTCGCTCGCCGCGATCCCCGGCTCGCTCATCCCGCAGACCGGCATCAACGAGGCGCAGGTCGCCGACTTCCGCGAACGGCACGACGTCCTCGCGCCCGTCTACGACAAACTCGGCCTGTTCCACGTCTACAGCTCGGTGTGGTTCTCCGCGATCTACATCCTGCTGTTCGTCTCCCTCATCGGCTGCATCGTGCCCCGCACCTGGCAGTTCGTCGGCCAGCTGCGCGGCCGTCCGCCGGGCGCGCCCCGCCGGCTGACCCGGCTGCCCGCGCACACCACCTGGCGCACCTCGGCCGACCCCGAGGAGGTCCGCGAGGCCGCCCTGGCGCTGCTGAGGAAGCGCCGCTTCCGCGCCCACGCCGTCGGCGACGCCGTCGCCGCGGAGAAGGGCTATCTGCGCGAGCTCGGCAACCTGGCGTTCCACCTCGCCCTCATCGTCATGCTGATCGCGTTCGCCTGGGGCCAGCTGTTCAAGTCCGAGGGCAACAAGATCGTCGTCGAGGGCGACGGCTTCTCCAACACACTCACCCAGTACGACGACTTCAAGTCCGGCAACCTCTTCACCAACGACGACCTGGAGCCGTTCAGCTTCGACGTCAAGGAGTTCACCGGCACCTACGAGCGCACCGGCCCCAACCGGGGCACCCCGCGCACGTACGAGACCGAGGTGACGTACACCGAGGGCGCGGACGGCGAGGAGAAGAACGCCCTCATCAAGGTGAACAAGCCGCTGGAGATCGGCGACGCCAAGGTCTACCTCGTCAGCCACGGCTACGCGCCCGTGGTGACCGTCCGCGACGGCAAGGGCGAGATCGTCTACCAGGACGCCGTGCCGCTGCTGCCGCTCGACAACAACGTCACCTCCAACGGCGTCGTCAAGGTCCTCGACGGCTACCGCAACCCGCAGGGCAAGAAGGAGCAGCTCGGCTTCCAGGCCTTCTTCGTGCCGACCTTCGGCGGGTCCGCGAGCGGCACGATGCTCTCCCAGTTCCCGGCGCTGGACTACCCGGTGCTCGCGCTCAACGCCTACCACGGCGACCTGAAGGCCGACTCCGGCATTCCGCAGAGCGTGTACCAGATGGACAAGACGAAGATGAAGGAGTTCAAGGACGCCGACGGGGAGCTGCTGAAGAAGCTGCTCACGCCCGGCGAGACCATGACGCTCCCCAACGGCGCCGGCTCGATCACCTTCGAGAAGGACATCAAGGAGTGGGCCGGCTTCCAGGTCGTCCAGGAGCCGGGCGGCGGCTGGGCGCTCGGCGGCGCCCTCGCCGCGATCGGCGGCCTGGCCGCTTCCCTGTTCGTCCAGCGGCGCCGCGTGTGGGTGCGCGCGGTGCGCGGCGACGACGGTGTGACCGTCGTCGAGATGGCGGGCCTCGGCCGCAGCGAGTCCGCGAAGGTGCCCGAGGAGCTCGGCGACCTCGCCGGGATCCTCTACGAGCGGGCGCCCGGCGTGCCGGACGGCACCCCCGAAGACCCCGGTACGCCCGAGGCGTCCGGAATCACCACGTCCACCGACACCGACTCTCAAGCCGTGCCTGCCGAAGGGGCTGAGCAGCAGTGACTCTCGCCGCCGCGACCAACGAGAACCTCGCGGAGATCAGCAATGTGCTGATCTACTCCGCGATGGCGGTCTACACCCTCGCTTTCTTCGCGTACATCGCCGAGTGGCTCTTCGGCAGCCGCAGCAAGGTCGCCCGCACGGCGGCCGCGCTCACCCCGAAGGCGGCCGCCGCGGGGACGGCGCCGGCCGTGACCGTGCGGCAGGGCGGCGGCACCGCCGTCCTGGAGCGGCCCAAGGTCACGGTCCGCGCCGCGTCCGGCTCGCGTGACGTGCCCGACGGGCCCGGGGCCCACGGCGGCGACGAGCAGGGCGACCTCTACGGGCGTATCGCCATCTCCCTCACCGTGCTCGCGTTCGCGCTCGCCTTCGGCGGGGTGCTCACCCGCGCGCTGTCCGTGGAGCGGGCGCCGTGGGGCAACATGTACGAGTTCAACATCACCTTCTCCACGACCGCGGTGGGCGTGTACCTCCTGCTGCTGGCGCTGAAGAAGAACGTGCGCTGGCTCGGCCTGTTCCTCACCACGTCGGTCCTCCTCGACCTCGGTCTCGCCGTCACTGTTCTGTACACCGCCAGCGACCAGCTGGTTCCCGCCCTGCACTCGTACTGGCTGTACATCCACGTCTCCACGGCGATCCTGTGCGGCGCGGTGTTCTACGTCGGCGCGTTCACGACGGTCATGTACCTCTTCAAGGACTCGTACGAGAACAAGCTGGCGAACGGCGGCAAGCCGGGCGGCTTCGCCACGTCCTTCCTGGAGCGGCTGCCCGCGGCGGCCTCGCTGGACAAGTTCGCCTACCGCGTCAACGCGGCCGTGTTCCCGCTGTGGACGTTCACGATCATCGCGGGCGCCATCTGGGCCGGCGACGCGTGGGGCCGCTACTGGGGCTGGGACCCCAAGGAGACCTGGTCCTTCATCACCTGGGTCGCCTACGCCGGCTACCTGCACGCCCGCGCCACCGCCGGCTGGAAGGGCCGCAAGGCCGCCTACCTGGCCCTGCTCGCCTTCGCCTGCTGGCTGTTCAACTACTACGGCGTCAACATCTTCGTCAACGGCAAGCACTCCTACGCCGACGTCGGCCTCGGCGTGCTCCAGGCGGCCGGTTTCTGACCCGCCCCGCCAGGCACCGCACGGAGGCCGCCCCGGACGACAGTCCCGGGGCGGCCTTCGCCGCGTTCATGCCCCGATGTCCTCGTTCCACAGCTCCGGGTTCCGGGCGGTGAACTCCCGCATCAGGGCGACGCACTCCGGGTCGTCGAGCACCACGACCTCCACACCGTGCTCCGCCAGCCAGTCGTGCCCGCCGTGGAAGGTGACGGCCTCCCCGATCACCACCCGCGAGATCCCGAACTGCCGCACCAGCCCCGAGCAGTACCAGCAGGGCGACAGCGTGGTCACCATCGTCGTCCCCCGGTACGACCGCTGCCGTCCCGCCGCCCGGAACGCCGCCGTCTCCGCGTGCGCCGACGGATCCCCGTCCTGCACCCGCCGATTCCTCCCCCGCCCCCACAGCGTCCCGTCCGCCCCGTACAACGCGGCCCCGATCGGCACACCCCCTTCTGCCAGCCCGGCCCGCGCCTCGTCGAGCGCCGTGACCAGCCAGATGCGGTCGAGATGCCTCTCCATGGCGTCGGTGCCCTTCGTCGGCGAAGACGGGTGCGAGTCGAACTGACGGTATGTCACCCTACGTACTCGCAGCACGACTTGGGGCTGTCGCGGCGGAAGATGTACCGTCCCGCCATAGGTCGTGGCGGGTCCATGGAGACTCGCGGTGACACGCGGGAACGGGGACACAGGTGAGCGGGGAAGACGTGACCGGCCTCACGGGCAGTGGGGCCGAGCCGTTGCAGGACGACGACCCGCGCCGGATCGGGCCGATCCCGCTGCTGGGGCGGCTCGGGGCCGGCGGCATGGGCCGGGTGTACCTCGGCGTGCACGAGGGCCGGTACGCGGCGGTCAAGCAGGTGCTGCCGTCGATCGCCGGGGAGGACAAGGACTTCCTGCGCCGCTTCGGGCACGAGCTGGACAACCTCGCGCGGCTCCCCGACGAGGCCACCGCCCCGTTGCTCGCGGGCGACCGGAACGCCCGGCCGCCCTGGTTCGCCACCGCCTACGTGCCCGGCATCACCCTGCGGGAGGCCGTCGACCTGCACGGCCCCCTGCCCCGCGAGGCGCTGTGGCTCCTGCTCCGGGAGGCCGCCGCGGGACTGGCGGCGGTGCACGCGCTGGACATGGTGCACCGCGACCTCAAGCCGTCCAACGTCATGCTGACCCTGGACGGCCTCACCCTCATCGACTTCGGCGTGGCCCGCGCCGCCGACCAGAGCCAGCTCACCCGGACCGGCATGGTGGTGGGCACGCCCGCCTACATGTCGCCCGAACAGGCCTCCGGCAAACGGGCGTCGAGCGGCGTCGTCGACGTCTTCGCGCTGGGCTCCGTGATCGCGTACGCCGCCTCCGGCCGGCCGCCCTTCGGCGACGAGTCCGGGCACGCCGTGCTGTACCGCATCGTGCACGAGGAACCCGATCTGGGGCCGCTGCGGGAACGGGACCCCGAGCTGGCCGACGTGGTCGCGTCCTGCCTGGACAAGGACCACGAAGGCCGGCCCACCGCCGCGGAACTGGCCGGACTCGCCTCCGGGCACTGCGCGTCCACCGCTCCGCCGTGGCCCGCCGTCATCGGCGAACGGCTGGCCGAGCGGGCCGCCTTCGCCGCCCGCACCCCGGACCCGCAGGACCTTCCGGCGACCGTCGGGGCGACCGGGCCGGAGAGCGAGCCGGCGGAGGAACCCGCGAGGACGGAGAAGCGGGAGGAGAAGAAGGCGGAGCCGGAGACGCCGCGCAAGGAGCGCCGGCGGCGCGTCCTGCCCGTCGTCGTGCCGGTCGTGGTCGTCGTGACCGGAGGCACCCTCGCCTTCCAGCTCCTGCCCTACGTCACGGACTCGGGGAACGCCGCGGGCGGTCCCGCACCCTCCGCGTCCGTCACCGTCTCCGCCGACGTCACGCCGTCCGCGACCGCGGGGCCGGGAACGCCGTCGCCGTCCGGCAGCGCGTCCGGCTCGAAGAAGCCGAAGGACGACGCGGAGGGGCGGGAGAAGGACAAGGGATCCGGGGACGCCGGCGCGGGCGCCGGCTCCGGTGACGGGGTCGGTGCGGGCGACGGCGGGGCGGACACCCCGCCCGGCTCGGGCGGCGACGACGGCGGCGGCGACGGCAGTTCCGGCGGCTCCGGCGGTGGGGACCCGGACTCCGGCGCCGGGTCCCCGGGAGGCGGCGCGACCCTGCGCAACGGATCAAGCGGACGGTGCCTCACCGGTTCCGGGGGAGCCGGCTACGGCAACGTCTCCGTCGGCGACTGCTCCTCCCCGGCGGCACAGTGGAGCCTTCAGGGCGCCTCGGGCGGCACGTACCGGATCGTCCACACCTCGTCCGGCAACTGTCTGTCCGCCTACGGATCGATGCACATGGGGACGTGCGGCGGGGACGACGCCCAGACGTGGCGTCTCGGTTCGGGCGGCACCGTGGTCCTCGCGAAGACCGGCAGGTGCCTGGAGCACTCCCGGCCGAGCGGCTTGATCATGGTGCGGACCTGCGAGGGCACGGCGACCCAGAGCTGGACCCGGGCGTAGCGCCGGCGGCGGGCCGGCCGGCCCGGCAGGGTCAGTCGGTCCTGGGGTCCTCGTCCGGGTCGCGGTCCTTCTCGCGCTTCTTGTCCTCGTCGAGGGACTTCAGGAAGTCCGGGTTGTCGTCTGGGGCGACCCACCGGCCGCGGCCGCCGCCCCAGGCGGAACCGCCCGCGCCGGCGGGCTGCCGCTTCTTGCCGGCGATGAGCCAGGAGATCGAACCGACCAGCGGGAAGAGCAGGACGAGGATCGCCCACAGCGGCTTGGGCATGTGCCGGATGTCGTCGTCCTTCGTGCTGATGCAGTCGATGAACGCGTAGACGCTCAGGGCCAGTGGCACGAGGAACATGAGCACCCGAAGCATGGGGCCTCTCCAGCGAAAGAGGTGGGCGGTACCAGTCCAGCGTAGCCGCTCGGGGATACTGGACCCCATGGCTTACGACGATCTTCGCTCCCTGCTCAGGGCGCTGGAGCGCGAGGGCGACCTCAAGCGCATCAAGGCCGAGGTCGACCCGCATCTGGAGGTCGGTGAGATCGTCGACCGGGTGAACAAGGCCGGCGGTCCCGCCCTGCTCTTCGAGAACGTGCGCGGCTCCTCGATGCCCCTCGCCATGAACGTCTACGGCACCGACCGCCGGCTGCTGAAGGCGCTCGGCCTGACGTCGTACGCGGAGATCGGGGAGAAGATCGCCGGGCTGCTCAAGCCCGAGCTGCCGCACGGGTTCGTCGGGGTGCGCGAGGCGTTCGGGAAGCTCGGCGCGATGACGCACGTGCCGCCGAAGAAGGTGAAGTCGTCCGACGCGCCCGTGCACGAGGTCGTCCTCACCGGCGACGACGTGGACCTGGAGCGGCTGCCCGCGCTGTTCACCTGGCCCAAGGACGGCGGCTCCTTCTTCAACCTGGGTCTCACCCACACCAAGGACCCCGTGAGCGGTGTCCGCAACCTGGGTCTGTACCGCCTCCAGCGCCACGACAAGCGCACCATCGGCATGCACTGGCAGATCCACAAGGACAGCCGCAACCACTACCAGGTGGCGGCCCGCCGAGGGGAGCGGCTGCCGGTCGCCATCGCCTTCGGCTGCCCGCCGGCCGTGACGTACGCCTCCACCGCGCCGCTGCCCGGCGACATCGACGAGTACCTGTTCGCCGGGTTCCTCCAGGGCAAGCGGATCGAGATGGTCGACTGCAAGACGGTCCCGCTCCAGGTGCCCGCGCAGGCGGAGGTCGTGATCGAGGGCTGGCTGGAGCCCGGCGAGATGCTGCCCGAGGGCCCCTTCGGCGACCACACCGGCTTCTACACCCCGCAGGAACCGTTCCCCGCGCTGACGATCGACTGTGTGACGATGCGGAAGCGTCCGCTGCTCCAGTCGATCGTGGTCGGCCGCCCGCCGACGGAGGACGGCCCGCTGGGCCGGGCCACGGAGCGGTTCTTCCTGCCCCTGCTGAAGATCATCGTCCCGGACATCGTGGACTACCACCTGCCCGAGGCCGGCGGCTTCCACAACTGCGCGATCGTCTCGATCGACAAGAAGTACCCGAAGCACGCGCAGAAGGTCATGCACGCCATCTGGGGCGCGCACATGATGTCGCTGACCAAGCTGATCGTGGTCGTCGACTCCGACTGCGACGTGCACGACCTGCACGAGGTCGCCTGGCGGGCGCTCGGCAACACGGACTACTCCCGCGACCTCACCGTCGTCGAGGGCCCGGTCGACCATCTCGACCACGCGTCGTACCAGCAGTTCTGGGGCGGCAAGGCGGGCATCGACGCGACGAAGAAGTGGCCGGAGGAGGGGTACACGCGCGACGGGGGCTGGCCCGACATGGTCGAGTCCGACCGGGAGACCGCCGCGAAGGTCGACCGCCGCTGGAAGGAGTACGGACTGTGACCTCGGCCTCCGCCGCCCTCCCGCAACAGCCGGGACGTACCAAAGCGTTCCTGCGCCTGGTGATGATCGAACATTCGGTGTTCGCGCTGCCCTTCGCCTACATCGCCGCGCTCACGGCGATGTACGAGTGGGACGCGAACATCCACTGGGGGCGGCTGTTCCTCGTCACCCTCGCCATGGTCGGCCTGCGCACCTTCGCGATGGCCGCCAACCGCATCATCGACCGCGAGATCGACGCCCGTAACCCGCGCACCGCGCACCGCGAGCTGGTCACCGGCGCGATGTCGGTCAGGCACGCCTGGACCGGCGCGCTGATCGCGCTCGCCGTGTTCCTCGGCGCGGCGGCCCTGCTCAACCCGCTGTGCCTGGCGCTCGCGCCCGTCGCCGTGATCCCGATGGTGGTGTATCCGTACGGCAAGCGGTTCACCAACTTCCCGCAGGCCATCCTCGGTCTGGCGCAGGCGATGGGCCCGGTCGGCGGCTGGCTGGCGATCACCGGGTCGTGGTCCTGGGACGCGGTCGTCCTCGGCCTCGCGGTCGGCATCTGGATCGGCGGCTTCGACCTGATCTACGCCTGCCAGGACGTCGAGACCGACCGGGAGGTCGGCGTGAAGTCCGTCCCGGCCCGCTTCGGCATCCCCGCGGCGATCTGGGGCGCCCGCGCCTGCCACACCGTGACGACGGCCCTGTTCGTCTGGTACGCGGTGCTCACCGACGCCGGCGCCTTCTTCTGGCTGGGCCTGCTGATCGTGGCCGCCGCGTTCGTCTACGAGCACACCATCGTCCGCCCGCACGACCTGACCCGCCTCAACCGCGCGTTCTTCAGCGTCAACGGCTTCATCGGCATCGCGCTGTTCCTCTGCGCCCTCCTGGACCTGCTGGTACGCGGTCTGACCGTGTGAGCGGGCGGGGTCAGCCGACCGGCACGCGGGAGCGCGTCGGGCGGCGGAGGAGGAAGGCCGCCGCCACGCCCGCGGCCAGGCCGATCAGATGGCCCTGCCAGCTGACGCCGGACTGGGTGGGGGCGAGGCCCGCGAGGATCGAGCCGCCCCAGACCGCGGCCACCAGGACGCCGGCCAGCACGCCCAGCGGACGGCGCTCCACGAAGCCGCTGACCAGCAGATAGCCGAAGAGGCCGAAGATCAGGCCGGAGGCGCCCGCGGTGTTGCTGTCCGCCGGCGATATCAGCCACACGCCCAGACCGTCCGCGACGACGATCAGCGCGCACACGGCGAGGAACCGGCGTATCCCGCCGAGCGCCGCGAGGAAGCCCAGCACCAGCAGCGGCACGCTGTTCGCCGCCACATGGGAGAAGCCGAAGTGCACGAAGGCGGACGGCACCACGTCCACCAGCTCGGACGGCGTGCGGGGCACGATGCCGTAGCCGTCCAGCGCGTGGCCGGTCGCGACGTCGACGACCTCGAGCACCCACAGCAGCGCCACCCAGCCGGCCATCAGCACGGCGGCGGCCCGCACCCGGTCGCCGCGCGACCACGCCGGACGCGTGTCCGTCATCGTCCACCCCCGCCCGCCGAGCCGTTGTCCGGTAGAACGCCCGGAGACCCTGGCCCGGTTCCCGTCCTGCGACTTTGGATAGGCTCGGTCCCGTGAACCCAGCCAAGCCAGGAGAGACGCGGCGATCGCCTTGGATCGTAGGGGTCTCGGGCGCCTCCGGCACCCCCTACGCCGCGGCCGTGCTGCGCGCGCTGCTCGCGGCGGGGGAGAGCGTGGACCTCGTCGTCAGCCGGGCCTCGCGGCTTACCCTGCTGGACGAGACCAAGATCGCCTTCCGGGACGCCCACTGGCGTGACGACCTGCGGGAATGGCTGTCCCGGGGGGCGGACGGCAAGCCGGACACCTTCTCCGTCGACCTCGGCGCGGTACGGTACTGGGCCGCCGGCGACCTCGCGGCCGGACCGTCCTCGGGGTCGTACCCGAGCAAGGGCATGCTGATCGTGCCCGCCTCCACGGCGAGCGTCGCCGGAGTGGCGCTCGGGCTGTCCAAGGACCTGCTGCAGCGGGCGGCGAGCGTGACCCTCAAGGAGCGCCGCCCGCTCGTCGTGGCCGTGCGGGAGACCCCGCTGAACGGCCAGACCCTGCGGCACCTGGTGGCCCTGGACGACGCGGGCGCCACCGTGCTGCCCGCCTCACCGGCCTTCTACGCGGGCGCGACGCACATCCAGGACCTGGTGGACTTCGTCGCGGGACGCGTACTGGACGCGGCGGGCGTCCCCCACACCCTGTACCGCCGCTGGGAGGGCGAACTCGGCGGAGGATCCCGCGCGGACGACTGACCCACCCGCCCCGCGGCCCGGCGCCCCGCCGGACCGGGGCGCACCTCACGGCACCACCTCTCGGAAACTTCGTACCTCTTCAGTGGAAGGCATCGATTCGATGGACGCGGTGGACAGGCAGCTCATCCAGGCCCTGCGGGAGAACGGCCGCGCCTCCTACGCGGAGCTGGGGCGCCTCGTCGGTCTGTCGGGACCCAGCGTCACCGACCGCATCAACCGGCTGGAGGCGGCCGGCGTCATCACCGGCTACCGCGCCACGGTGGACGCCGCCTCGCTCGGCCTCGGCGTCATCGCCCTCATCGGCATCTCCCTCTCCGACGCCGCCGACCACGAGGACGTGGCGCAGCGGCTGAAGGACCTCCAGGAGATCGAGGACTGCTGGTTCATCGCCGGCGACGACTCGTTCATGCTCAAGGTGCGCGCCACGGACGTGGACGGCCTCGAGCGGATCATCCGCCGGCTGTCCGGCACCAAGGGCGTCTCCCGTACCCGCACCACGATCGTGCTCTCCACCAAGTGGGAGAACCGCGTCGGTGAGCTGCCCGAAGAGGTCGGCTGACCGGGGCGTACGGTGGGACGGGTCTGTCTTCTGGGAAAGAGGTAACGGCATGGACGTCGGGCTCAAGCGCGAGCTGGAGGAGAAGGTCCGCTCCGGTGAGCGGCTGACCCGCGAGGACGGCATCGCGCTCTACGAGTCGGACGACCTGGCGTGGCTGGGCGGCCTCGCGCACGAGGTGCGCACCCGGCTCAACGGCGACGTCGTGCACTTCAACGTCAACCGCCACCTCAACATGACCAACGTGTGCACGGCGTCGTGCGCGTACTGCTCCTTCCAGCGCAAGCCGGGGGAGAAGGACGCCTACACGATGCGCATCGAGGAGGCGGTGAAGCTCGCCGAGGAGATGCGCTCGGAGAACCTCACCGAGCTGCACATCGTCAACGGCCTGCACCCGAACCTCCCGTGGCGTTACTACCCGCGGTCCCTGCGCGAGCTGAAGGCGGCGCTGCCGGAGGTGTCGCTGAAGGCGTTCACCGCCACGGAGATCCACCACTTCGAGACGATCTCCGGGCTCAGCGCGAGCGAGATCCTCGACGAACTCATCGACGCGGGTCTCGAGTCGCTCACCGGCGGCGGCGCCGAGATCTTCGACTGGGAGGTCCGGCAGCACATCGTGGACCACCGCACGCACTGGGAGGACTGGTCCCGCATCCACCGCCTGGCGCACGAGAAGGGCCTCAAGACGCCCTGCACCATGCTCTACGGCCACATCGAGGAGCCGCGCCACCGCGTCGACCACGTGCTGCGGCTGCGGGAGCTCCAGGACGAGACCGGCGGCTTCCAGGTCTTCATCCCGCTGCGGTACCAGCACGACTTCGTCGACATGAAGGACGGCAAGGTCCGCAACCGGCTCCAGTCGCGGACGCAGATGGCGACGGGGGCGGAAGCGCTGAAGACGTTCGCTGTGTCGCGGCTGCTGTTCGACAACGTGCCGCACGTCAAGGTGTTCTGGGTGATGCACGGCGTGCAGACGGCGCAGCTGGCGCTGCAGCACGGGGCGGACGACATGGACGGGTCGGTGGTGGAGTACAAGATCACGCATGACGCGGACAACTTCGGCACGCCGAACAAGCTGACGCGGGAGGATCTGCTGGATCTGATCCGCGACGCGGGGTTCCGGCCGGTGGAGCGGAATACGCGGTACGAGATCATCCGCGAGTACGACGGTCCGGATCCGGCGCGGCGTGAGTCGCCGCAGCCGATGCGGGTCTGACTCCCGTCGGGGGGTTCTGGCCGTCGCCGGCCGCGGCAGTGTGGTGGGCCGGTCGCGCAGTTCCCCGCGCCCCTGAGGGTGCTGAGGTGAACGCGCCCCGACAGGGGCGCGGGGAACTGCGCGAGCGACCCAGGACTGCCTGCAGCCGGAATCCCAGGGGCGCGGGGAACTGCGCGAGCGACCCGCGACTGCCCGCACCCGGGACGGGTCCGGGCCCCCGCGGCGGGTACCCGTCCCGTATGCCTCCCGAGGACGCCTACACCGCCACCCCCTTCCTCCCCTCCCGCGGCAGCCTGACCGCGCTGAGGGAGGCCGCCGCGGCCTGCCGGGGCTGCCCCCTCCACCGCGCCGCCACGCAAACGGTCTTCGGCACAGGAAAAGCGACCGCCCGCGTGATGCTCGTCGGCGAGCAGCCCGGCGAACAGGAGGACCGCCAGGGCGCACCCTTCGTCGGCCCCGCAGGGAACCTCCTCGACCGCGCCCTCGCCGACGCCGGCATCGACCTCGCCGAGGCGTATCTCACCAACGCCGTGAAGCACTTCAAGTTCACGCAGTCCGAGCCCCGCAAGCGCCGGATCCACAAGGCGCCCACCCTCCGCGAGATGACCGCCTGCGCCCCCTGGCTCGCCGCCGAGCTGGCAGCCGTCGAGCCCGAGCTCCTCGTCGTCCTCGGCGCGACCGCCGGAAAAGCCCTGCTCGGAAACTCCTTCCGCGTCACCCGGGTACGCGGCACCCTCCTGGAGGAGGAGATCCACGGCCGCCCCCAGCGCCTGGTGCCGACCGTGCACCCCTCCGCCGTCCTGCGCTCCGACGACCGCGACGCCGCGTACCGGGGGCTGGTCTCCGACCTGGAAGTAGCTGCGCGGGCACTGGAGTAAGGGCTAGCATCCATCCATGCCCCTTACTTTCACCCTGGGTCCCGACGTCACCCCCGCCCTCCGCGACGGCATCCTCGATCTGTGGACCGACGTCACCAATGCCGGCGGAGCCGTCGGCTTCGTGGCGCCGGTGACGCGGGAGGACATCCGCCCCGCGCTGCTGCGGCAGTTCGCGGACATGGCGGAAGGGCGGTCCCGGCTGGTCGTGGGGCACGACGAGGACGGGCGGGTCGCCGCGACGGCGTTCCTCACACGGAACACCCACCCCCTGATGACCCACTGGATCTGGCTCTACACGGTGATGGTCCACCCCCGCCACCAGGGCAAGGGGTACGGCCGTGACCTGCTCGCCGAGGCCGAGCGGGCCGCCCGCGCCATGGACGGCGTGGAGGCGATCCGCCTCGGCTGCCGCGGCGGTTTCGGCCTTGAGCGCTTCTACGCCTCCTGCGGCTACAAGGAGGTCGGCCGGGTCCCGGACGCGATCCGCGTGGCGCCCGGTGACGACCGCGACGACGTGATCATGCTGCTCGCGCTCACCTGAGGCCCGTACGGCCCCGTACCCCGTTGAAAGATCGCCCGCCGCTCGTGCTTCACTGGACGTCGTCCCCTTCGGGGATGTTTCTGACCGTACGCACGGAAGAGTGGATGAGATGCTCCGCTACACGCTGATGCGCCTCGGGATCTTCGCGGGCTGCCTCGTTGTCGTCTGGGCCCTCGTCTACTCCGGTCTCGCGCCGCGCGGTCTCGGCGACTCCAACGGCCTGTGGATCGTGCTGCTCGCCCTGCTGATCTCCGCGCCGATCAGCTTCGTCGTGCTGCGCAACGAACGGGACCGGGCCTCGGAGCGGATCGTGCGCCGGATGGAGCGCGCCAAGGCCAACCTGGAGGCCAACCGCTCCCAGGAGGACGCGGCCGACGACACCGCCCGCGCGCAGAGCCGGCCCTCGGGCCGGACGCAGACGTCGTAACGTCCGTCACACCCGCCCACCGCACCGCGGCGCCCCGGACTCCCTCTCACCAGGGAGACCGGGGCGCTTTGCGTTCTCTGTGCGTGTTTGCCGTCACGCCTTTCAAAGCAAGGCTTTGAGGTTCTCAAAGTTCAGGTGTTACGGTCGTCGGGTGAAGTCAGCAGCCGTGTTCCCCACGCCCCGGAGTGTTCCGCTCGTGGCGCGCCTGCACGTGGATCTCTGCCGGGTCACCGCCGCGAACTGTCAGTCCTGACACCGCGCCACCCCCGAGTCCCCCGTCACATCCCTCACGCGTCCCCCTCACCGGAGCATGTCCGTGTCCTCGAACACGCAGTTGAAGCGGTCTGTCCGCGTGCCCTTCTGGGCCCAGATACTCATCGGCCTCGCCCTGGGCGTCCTGCTCGGCTGGCTCGCCCGCAGCCAGGACCTCTCCTGGCTGGTCACCACCCTGGAGAAGGTCGGCGGCACCTTCGTCGGCCTGCTGAAGCTGGCCGTCGCCCCGCTGGTCTTCTTCGCGATCCTCGTCTCCGTCACCAACCTCAGGAAGGTCAACAACGCGGCCCGGCTGGCCTCGCGGACCCTCCTGTGGTTCATGGTCACCTCGCTGATCGCGGTGGCGATCGGCCTGGTCATCGGCCTGGTCACCAACCCGGGCGCCGGCACCGGCCTCACCCCGGCCGACGGCGCCGCACCGGAGAAGACCGGCTCCTGGATCGACTTCCTCACCGGCATCGTGCCGACCGACGTGATCACACCGTTCACCGAGCTGAACGTGCTGCAGATCGTCTTCATGGCCGCCGTCGCCGGCATCGCCGCCCTCCAGCTCGGTGAGAAGGCCCAGCCGATCCTCACCCTCAGCGAGTCCGTCCTAGAGCTGCTGCAGAAGGCCCTGTGGTGGGTCATCCGCCTGGCCCCACTCGGCACCGTCGGCCTCATCGGCAACGCCATCGCCACGTACGGCTGGAACCTGATCGGCGAGTACGCCACCTTCACCGCCGACATCTACGTCGGCTGCCTGATCGTCCTCTTCGGCGTCTACCCGGCGCTGCTGGCGACGGTCGCCAAGGTCAGCCCGGTGCAGTTCTTCAAGGGCGCCTGGCCCGCGATCCAGCTGGCCTTCGTCTCCCGCTCCTCCGTCGGCACCATGCCGCTGACCCAGAAGGTCACCGAGCGCCTGGGTGTACCCAAGGAGTACGCGAGCTTCGCCGTGCCGTTCGGCGCGACCACGAAGATGGACGGCTGCGCCGCGATCTACCCGGCCATCGCCGCGATCTTCGTCGCGCAGATCTTCGACGTCCCGCTCGGCGTCGGCGACTACCTGCTGATCGCGTTCGTCTCGGTGGTGGGCTCCGCCGCCACGGCCGGCCTCACCGGCGCCACGGTCATGCTGACGCTCACCCTGTCCACCCTCGGCCTGCCGATGGAGGGCGTGGGCCTGCTCCTCGCCATCGACCCGATCCTGGACATGATCCGCACGGCGACGAACGTCGCCGGCCAGGCGCTCGTCCCGGTCGTCGTCTCCGCCCGCGAGGGCCTGCTCGACCGCGACAAGTACAACGCGGTCCACGCCTCCCCGGTCGACGAGACTCCCGAGGTGGAGGACGCCCGCCCGGTCGCCGCGGCGGCCTGACCGGCCGATGCGGCAGAGCGTCCCCAGGTCCGTTCGCGGTCCTGGGGACGCTCTCTGTCGTCCCTGGCCCTGCGAAGCCCGCCGGCCGGCCTCCCGGAAAACGCGATCGCCGATGTCGCAGGCCGCTGTTAGCCTCCTGCCGCCCGGCCGTTCGGTGATCGGGCATTCCAGGGGAGGGGCTTTCGTTCGTGTCGGGAAGAGTGCGCAAGAGACGTGCGCTGCTGGGGAGTTGCCTGGCGGTGCTGGTGGCGGGGACGGTGGTGCCGTCCACCGCGTACGCGGCGGAGCAGGTGAATCTGCCGCCTGCCGTGCAGGATCTGCAGACCGAGTTCAAGGACTGCGCGTCGGGTGACGAGCCGGCGTATGTCGGCAGCCCTCCGGTGCTCCAGGCCCGGCTGACCGATCCGGTGGAGGACGACCGCATCGGGTATCCGGAGCAGCTCACCGCCGAGTTCGAGATCTGGTGGTCCGACCCGGACGGCACCGAACAGCGCCGCACCTGGACCACCTCGCCGTACCCCGTGGGCCTGGTCCACCGCACCAGCCTGCCGTCCGACATCCCGTCGGACACCGTGATCTCTTGGCATGTTCGGGCCAATGACGGTGTGGCGTACTCGCCCTGGAGCTCGGAGGCTCCGGGCGCCGCGTGCCGGTTCGTCCACGACGACGAGAGCCCGGCCGCTCCTGTGGTGAGCTCACCGGAGTACCCGGAGGAGACGTGGTGGAGCGGCGGGGTCGGCATCTACGGCAGCTTCACCATGGACTCCCCGTCGACGGACGTCGTCGAGTACCGGTACACCTTCCTCGGCGGTCCGAGCGGTACCGTCCGTCCCGCCGAGATGGGCGGACCCGCCACCATCCGCTACGTGCCGCTGAGCAGGGGGCCGAAGACCCTCAGCGTCCAGGCCCTGGACCGCGCCGGCCGGATGAGCATGCCCACCAACTACACCTTCCATCCGAATGCGGCGAGCGCCCCCGTCTCCCGCTGGAAGCTCGACGACGAGGCCGGCTCGGCCACCGCGGCGGCCGAGGCGGGAGAGGCGGCCCGGGCGGGACGCGGTGTGACCTTCGGCGGCCCGGCGCCCTCGGGCGCCCCGCTCTCCTCCACCGCCACCCTCGACGGCAGCCGTCACGCCTTCCTCACCACCGACAGCCCGGCCGTCGACAGCGGCGGGACCTTCGCCGTCGGCGCCTGGGTGCGCCCGGCGCGGGACGACCGTTCCATGACCGTGCTGAGCCAGGACACGGCGTCCGGCGCCGCCTACGCCCTGGCGCTCGAGGCCCCGCGGGAGGCGAGCGCCTCCTATTCCTTCACCCTCGGCGACACGAAGATCTCCGGGGGAGCCCCCGAGGCCGGCGAATGGGCCTACCTGCTGGGTCTCTACGACACCGAGACCGGGTACGCCCAGCTCTTCGTCAACGGACACGAGGTCGGCACCAAGACCGAGGCCGCCCCGGTCAGGGCGGACGGCGCCTTCCAGATGGGCCGGATCCTGGGCCCGCACGGTTACCGCCAGCGCTGGCACGGCGAGATCGGCGACGTCCGGGCGTACGACCGTCTCGTCGTCCCGAGCGAGGTGACCGAGCTGGCCCGTCGCAAGCCGAGACTGCTGGGACACTGGTCGTTCAGCACGGCCGACGACGGCATCACGCCCGAGAACGGGGGAGGAGCGTCCCTGCGGCTCGCGCCGGGTGCGTCGATCTACCGTGCGCCGGACTTCTGCATCCCCGACGTCGACCCCGACTGCCCGACGTGGCCGCGTTACCCGCTGGTCGGCGACGGACACCTGGAGCTGGACGGTGAGAGCGGTCACGTGGCTCTCGACACGCCCGTCGTCGACACCGGTGACAGCTTCACCCTCGGAGTCGTCGCACGGATCGAGCAGGACGACGCCACCCGGCCGATGACGGTGCTCTCCCAGGCCGGTGAGCACACCGACGCCTTCAAGCTGCGCTACGACCCGGCGCAGTACGCCTGGCAGCTGATCATGCCGGAGCGGGACGAGGCGGGCGCGCCGGAGACGGTCGTCGCGCAGGTCGAGATGCCGGACGGCGCCAACGGTGACGGCACGCGGCTGGCCGTCGTCTACGACGACGCGACGGACACGGTCAAGCTGTTTGCCGACGGCTACACCAACGCGGACGCCACCGCTCACCTGCGGAACGGCTGGACGAGCAGCGGTCCGCTCCAGGTCGGCCGTGCCCGCACGGCCGACGGCTTCGGCGAATACCTGAAGGGCCAGGTGGACGAGGTCCAGGCGTACGCGGGGGCCTTGAGGGACGACGACGTGATCGGCCTGGGCTGGGAGACCGATCCCTGCCTCTGCTGACGCCTTCGCCTCCGCGCCGAGGGGCGCATCCCGGCAACGAGACACGGGTGACCGTTGCTGGGGTGCGCCCCTTACGCATGCCGCCGACGTGGTGTGTGATCACCGGACCACACGATTCCCCGCGGCCAAGTGCGGGGAGGGCACCACAGGCGAAGGGGGACCCCGTGGCGCGTACGCGGGCGCAGAGCCTACGCAACGTCGCACAGTCGGTCGTCGGCGGCGCGGATCCGCGGGCCGCGGCCCGGGACGAGCTGCTCCGCCGCACCGGAGGCGGCGGCGCACAGCCGTCGGGCGGCGAGGACGAGCGGTTCGAGACGGGCGGGGGCATGGATCCGGCCGACTTCCCGGCCGCCCGGGAGCAGGACGGCAGCTCCGTCGACACCGTGATGCGGCAGAGGAGCGTGTCGCTGGACGAGGCCGGGGAGGCGCTGAGCCGCAGCGAGCAGCTGCGGGAGGACGGCGAGACGGTGCACGCCATCTACCCGATGGTGATGCCCAGGGGCCGCTCCCTGCTGTCCATGCTGCCGGTGCTGTCGCTGCTGGTGATCGGGCTGATCGGCACGTCGGTCGTGTCCGCGGCGGGCGGCTGGAGTGTGACCCAGCCGCTGTTCGGGCTGCACTACTGGGTGATCGCGGTGGCCGCGGTCGCGTTCGTGTGGTGGCGGCAGGGCCTGGTCATGGTGCCGGACGGCTGCCAGGCGATGATCACGCGGTTCGGCAAGCTGGAGAAGGTCGTCGGACCGGGGCGGGTCACCCTGCTCAGCCCGTGGAAGCGGGTGTCGTACATCGTCAACACCACCCGCGAGTACCCGTTCAACGCGCCGGTGCGGGAGGCCCCCACCAAGGGCGGGGTGAAGGCGTCCATCGACCTGTTCATCCAGTTCCGGATCAGCGACCCGGTGGAGTTCGTCTACACCCTCGGCGCGGTGCGCGGCTTCGAGGAGAAGCTCGGCAACGCGGTCAGCGAGACCATCCGCAGCCTGATCTACGAGCAGGAGGCGGCCGGCATCTACGACATGGTCGGCGAGGACAGCGGCCGGCTGCTGGACCAGCTCAACCAGCAGTTCCGCCCCGCCGTGGAGCTGACCAACGCCAACATCACGCACGCCGAGCCCTCGGACCGCCGCTACCGGATGGACCTGGCCGCGCCCGAGATGGTCCGTATGGCCAAGGAGGCGTACACCCACGAGTACGCGCTCCAGCTGCGCAAGGAGCAGGACGAGGGCGACCTCAACCGCGAGCTCGCCTCCAGCCAGGAGACGCTGTCCGCGATCCAGGCCGACATCGCCCAGTACCAGGCGCAGATGGACACCGCCGTGGAGCGCGAGACCAACCGCGCCGAGGCGCTGGCCCGCCAGCGCTACGTGCAGGCCGAGTCGGAGGCCAAGGCCAACGCGGCGCTGCTGGAGGCGCAGGCCCTGGACATCCGCGCGGTGACCGCGGCTCAGGCGCCGGAGATCCTGGAGTACCGCTACCAGCAGCAGGTGCTCGACACCCTGGAGCAGGTCGCCGACCATCTGCCGCGCCTGGTGCGCATCGGCGGCGGCGACGGCGGCGGGGCCGCCGGGATCGACTTCCTGGAGCTGGCCCGCGAACTGGTCGGCGAGCGCGGCGCGGAGCTGTTCGACGACGCCGAGATGGCCGCCGTACGGGAGCGGCTGGCGGAGGTGTCCGCGCGGATCGCCGCCCGTCAGGAGGAGATCACCGCACTGCTGGAGGCCGACCGGCCGACCGTCGTGCCGCAGATGCCCGCCGAGCCCGTCGAGGAGGTCCAGCCGTGAGTTCCGTCCGCAGTCACCGCCGTTCGGTCATCTCCGAGGCCGTCGCGCCCTGGAGCGACATCGCCCGCCTGCTGCGCGGCGGCGAGGCCGGCACCCTGCTGCCGGTCATCATCCCCAAGCACCGCCGCCGCCTGTGGTGGATGCTGCCCCTCTGGGCCGGCGCCTACGCCCTGCTCTCGGGCGTGATGCTGTCGCTGAAGGAGTCCGGGTCCGACGGGCTCGGCGGCATGGCCGCCGGCGCCCTGGCCACCCTCTCCTACATCGTCGGCGTGCTGCTGCTGGTGATCGGCGGGTTGTGGTGGTGGCGCTCCTCGATCGTCGAGATCGAGCAGGGCACCCACGGCGTGCTCACCCGGTACGGCGCCGTCGTCCGCACCCTGGACGCGGGCCGGCACTACCTGTGGCACCCCTGGTCGCGGGTCGACTTCGTCGTCGACACGGCCACCGAGATCCCGTACTCGGCGCCCGTCATGGCCTGCCCCACGCAGGAGAACGTGCCGCTGCGCTCCATCGAGTTCTTCCTGAAGTTCCGCATCACCGACGCGGTGCTGTTCGTCCGCACCATCGGCGCGGGCAACTTCGACCTGGTGCTGTCCAGCGCCGTCCAGGACGCGATCCGGCAGCGGGCCCGCAAGGTGCGCACCGAGCGCGCCTACGACCTGCGCGGCTCGGACGTCGCCGACATGCAGGACCTGCTCAACCGCCAGCTCGACCGCTACGGCGTGCGCATCACCGGCTGCAACATCCCCGACGTGCAGCTCCCGGCGCAGTACCAGCAGCACCTGGCCACCCGGGAGCAGGTGGCCAAGGAGCGCACCGCCTACGAGCAGGAGTGGGGCCTGATCCGCAAGCGCCGCATCGACAGCCTGGGCATGGACATCGAGCGGGCCAAGAAGATCCGCGACGCCCGGATCGTCGAGGTGCGGGCCGCGCTGAACCGGGCCCGGGAGGAGGTCGCCCAGCTGCTGGAGCGGCAGGAGACCGAGGCCCAGCGGGTGCGCTTCGAGATCGAGACGCGCGGCCGCAGCGGTCTGATCGCCGCCGAGAACGAGGCCCGCGCCCAGCAGGCCCTCGCCAAGGCGTACCGGGACAACCGGGCGGTGCTCCAGTACGAGCTGGCCCGCAGGCGGCTGGAGGTGGGCTCCCGGCTGGCCGGGAAGGCGCCGCGTCCGGTGGTGGTGCGCACCGACGGCGGCGCCGACACCTCGGCGCTGTCCACGCTGTTCACCGCGCAGCTGCTGCCCCGGCTCACCTCGGGCGACCGGGTGCTGAACGGGAGCGGGGTCCGGCCGGCGGACGACGGCGGCCACGACCAGCGGTAGCGGCGGACCGTACGCTGTGTCCCATGGGTGCCGTGAAGACGAAGCGGATGCCGCGTGCGGTCCGTGAACAGCAGATGCTGGACGCAGCCGTACGGACCTTCGGGAACCGGGGGTACATGGCCGCGTCGATGGACGAGATCGCCGAACTGGCGGGCGTGTCCAAGCCGTTGGTGTACCTGTACCTCAACTCCAAGGAGGACCTGTTCACCGCGTGCATCCGCCGTGAGGCCAGGGCGCTCACCGAGGCGGTGCGCGCGGGGGCCCGGCCCGAACTGCCGGCGGACCGGCAGCTCTGGTCGGGCCTGACCGCGTTCTTCACGCACACCGCCCGGCACCCCGACGGCTGGGCGGTGCTGCACCTCCAGGCGCGCACCCACGGGGAGGTGTTCGCCGCCGAGGTGGCCGCGATGCGCGCGGAGATCGTCGCGTTCGTGACGCAGCTGATCCTGGCCGCCGCGCGGGAGGCCCACCGGGACCCCGACCTGCGGGAGGCGGAGGTGTCCGGGCTGGCGGAGGCGCTGGTGGGGGCCGCCGAGTCGCTCGCCGACTGGGCCAACGCCACCCCCGGCGTCACCGCCCGGCAGGCGGCGACCACGCTGATGAACTTCGCGTGGGCGGGGCTCGGCGACCTGATGGCCGGGCGGCACTGGACACCGCCGGGCGACGGTGGGGGCGTGGACGCCCCGGGGGCTCAGAGCGAGGTCACCTCGCCGGTGAGGTGAACCCGGCCGCGGCCGTCGCGCAGGGCGAACCGCCCGCCGTCCGCCGCGTACGTCACCGTGCCGGGCAGCAGCACCGGCGCCCGGAAGTCGGCCCGGACCTCGGCCGCGTCCGGGACGCCGTGGGCGGCGAGGCAGCGGGCGACGGTCCACATGCCGTGCGCGATGGCGCGGGGGAAGCCGAAGAGGCGTGCGGTGAGCGGGTGCAGGTGGATCGGGTTGCGGTCGCCGGACGCGGCGCCGTAGCGGCGGCCCAGGTCGCCGGGAAGCCGCCACTCCTCGACGGCGGGCAGTTCGGGCTCCTCCGTCCGCGCCGGTTCCTTCGACGACGTGGTCCTGTGCCGGGCCAGGTAGGTGCTGCGCGACTCCCACACCACGGCGTCGCCGGCGCGCAGCTCCGTGACGACGGCGGCCTCGGTGCCGCGCCGGTGCGGGGCCAGTGAGTCGACGTACACGGTGAGGTCGTAGAAGGCGGCGGACGGGGTCACGCGGTGCCGGGTGATCCCGATCGACGTGTGCACGAGCCCGAGCAGCGGCAGCGGGAAGTCCCGTGCGCTCATCAGCCGCATCGCCAGCGGGAAGCCCAGCACGTGCGGATAGGTCGCCGGCAGGGTGTCCGCGGCGGCCGGGAAGCCGCACACCCGCGCGTACGCGGCGAGCCGCGCGGGGTCGGGGCGCAGGCCCGGGAGCACCAGCCGGGTGCGGGGGTGCGCGGCGGCCGGGTCCGGGCGGCGGAAGGGCGACAGGAGGGCGCCGCGGGCGAGCAGCGGGGCGAGGGACGGGGAGCGGGTGAGGACGGCCTCGGCCTGCTCCGGCGGGGTCGGCGCCATGTCACGCCCCCAGCAGGCTCTGGCCGCAGACGCGCACGACCTGGCCGTTGACCGCGCCCGAGCCGGGGTGGGCGAGCCAGGCGGTGGTCTCGGCGACGTCGACGGGCAGACCGCCCTGCGCGAGGGAGTTCATCCGGCGTCCGGCCTCCCGGATGAGGAGAGGGACGGCGGCCGTCATCTTCGTCTCGATGAAGCCGGGCGCGACCGCGTTCACCGTCACCCCGTGCGCGGCGAGCGCGCGGGGCGCGAGGGCGCGGACGAAGCCGGTGACGCCGGCCTTGCTCGCGCCGTAGTTGGTCTGGCCGGCGTTGCCGGCGATGCCCGCGATGGAGGCGGTGGCGACGATCCGGCCGTCGCGGCGCAGCGTTCCGGCCTCGAGCAGTGCGTCGGTGGTGCGCAGCACGCTGCCGAGGTTCACGTCCAGCACCGAACTCCACCGGTCCTTCGGCATGTTGACCAGACGGCGGTCCCGGGTGACGCCCGCGTTGTGGACGAGCACGTCCAGCCCGCCGGGGAGCGCCTCGGCGATGCGGGCGCCCGCGTCGGCGGCGGTCATGTCGAGCAGCAGCACGCTGCCGCCGATCCGTTCGGCCACCCGGCGGGCGTCGTCCTCGGCCTGCGGCACGTCGAGGACGACGACCTCGGCGCCGTCCCGGGCCAGGGCCTGGGCGACGGCCTCGCCGATGCCGCGCGCGGCGCCGGTGACCAGGGCGGTGCGGCCGGTCAGGGGGCGGTCGGCGTCCTCGGGGGCGGGGCTCTCCTGGTCGCCGACGGCGATCACCTGGCCGCTGACGTAGGCGGACTTGGGGGAGAGTAGGAAGCGCAGGGTGGACTCGGCGGCGGAGGCGTCGGCGAGGCGGACCAGGTTGACGGTCCTGCCGCCGCCGATCTCCTTGCCGAGGGAGCGGGTGAAGCCCTCCAGCGCCTGCTGGGCGGCGGCCTGGTGGTGGTCGGCGGTGTCGAGCGGGGCGCCGAGCACGACGATCCGGCCGCTCACGGCGACGGACCGGACGACGGGGTGCAGGGCGGCGTGCACCTCGTCGAGGTCCTCGACGGTGCGCACCCCGGTGGCGTCCAGGACGACCGCGGCGGGCTTGTCCGCGGTGTCGTCGGCGGGGAGCCCGGTGCGGGCGAGGACGGGGGCGAGGCCGAGGCGGGAGGCGCCCGCGGTGAGGTGGAGCAGCCCGCCGTCCAGCGCCGGGCGCTCCGCCGACCAGCGGCGCAGCGGGGCGGGCCGGGGCAGCCCCAGGCGGCGCGTGAGGAAGCGGCCCGGCGCGGTGCCGGTGAAGCTCAGATAGCGGTCGGCCATCGGGGACTCCCAGGGGTGCGTGCGAGGGGCTCACTCGGTGCTTACTCTGGAGTAAGGTTACCGGAGGTAAGCCTATGTCACGGTTGAGGAGCAGGTCGAGATGAGCACCCTGAAGCCGGCCGCCGTGCGGCGCGTCGCGGTCATCGGCGGCAGCCGCGTCCCGTTCGCCCGCTCCGACGGGCCCTACGCCACCGCCTCCAACCAGGAGATGCTCACCGCCGCCCTGGACGCCCTCGTCGACCGCTACGGACTCGAACAGCCCGGCGCGGTGGGCGAGTTCGTGGCCGGCGCGGTCCTCAAGCACAGCCGCGACTTCAACCTGGCCCGCGAGACCGTCCTCGGCTCCCGCCTCGACCCCCGCACCCCCGCCTACGACATCCAGCAGGCCTGCGGCACCGGACTCCAGGCGGTCGTCGCCGCCGCCAACAAGATCGCCCTCGGGCAGACCGAGGCCGCGGTCGCCGGCGGCTCCGACACCGCGAGCGACGCGCCCCTCGGCGTCAACGACGCCCTGCGCAAGGTGCTGCTCGAGGCGCGCCGCGCCACGTCCCTCGGCGCCCGCCTCAAGGCACTCGCCAAGGTGCGCCCCGGCCACCTCGTCCCCGACATCCCGCGCAACGCCGAGCCGCGCACCGGTCTTTCCATGGGCGAGCACGCCGCCGTCACCGCCCGCGCCTGGGGCATCACCCGCGAGGCCCAGGACGAACTCGCCGCCGCCAGCCACCAGCGGCTCGCCGCCGCCTACGAACGCGGTTTCTTCCAGGACCTGGTGGTGCCCTTCCGCGGCCTGGCCCGCGACCAGAACCTGCGCCCCGGCTCGACGGTGGAGAAACTCGCCACGCTCAAGCCGGTGTTCGGCCTCGACCGGCCCGGACCCACCATGACGGCGGGCAACTCCACCCCCCTCACCGACGGCGCCGCCGTCGTGCTGCTCGCGAGCGAGGAGTGGGCCGAGCGGCGCGGCCTGGAACCGCTGGCCTACCTCACCGCGTACGAGACCGCCGCGGTCGACTTCGTGCACGGCGACGTCGCCGACGGCGAGGACGGCCTGCTGATGGCGCCCGCCCACGCGGTCCCGCGCATGCTGGAGCGGGCCGGGCTCGGCCTGGACGACTTCGACCTGATCGAGGTGCACGAGGCCTTCGCCTCCCAGGTGCTCGCCACCCTGGCCGCCTGGGAGAAGCGCGGCCTGCCGCCCGTCGACCGGGCCCGGCTGAACGTGGCCGGCTCCTCGCTCGCCACCGGCCACCCCTTCGCCGCCACCGGCGCCCGCATCGTGGCGACCCTCGCCAAGCTGCTCGCCGAGCGGGACGCCCCCGGCCGCGGTCTGATCTCGATCTGCGCCGCCGGCGGACAGGGCGTCACGGCCGTCCTGGAGCGGCCCTGAGCAGCGCCGTTCCGGCCCGGACGGGGCATACCTGAGTGACCCTCACGTAACCCCCGACACTGCACACGCTTGATCCCGGTCCACCCCCGAACCGGCACGAACCCCTCACGCCGGAGCCGTACGATCCCCGCACGACCGGTGGCGTCCCGAGCCGCGGACGCCGCCGGTGAGCGCCTCGGCGTGCGAGGCACGTACGTCGTGGCACCCCGCAGTTCGCCTGCACGCCCCAGGAGCCGCCCGTGTCCACCCCGCACCACGCCACCGCTCTCGACGCCGACGTCCACGGGGCGCCCGTCCTCGTCCCGCCGGCCACCCGCCGGCTGGACGGGGCCGTCCGGGAGGCGTCCGTACCGCCGTTCGCACAGCCGGTGCGGCACGGATCCCTCGCCGACCTGCCGTTCGAGAACGCGAGCCTCGCCCCCGGCGACGTCGTCCTCAGCCGGAAGACCGGGGACGGTTCCTGGCGCGACGTCACCGCGGAGCGGTTCGCCGCCGAGGTCCTCGCCGCCGCGAAGGGACTCGTCGCCGAGGGCCTGAGGCCGGGCGACCGCGTCGCGATCATGGCCCGCACCGTCTACGAGTGGACGCTCCTCGACTTCGCCGCCTGGGCCGCCGGACTCGTCACCGTCCCCGTCTATCCCACCTCGTCCCCCTACCAGGCCCGCTGGATCCTCCAGGACTCCGGCGCCGTCGCCCTGATCACCGAGACCGCCGGCCAGGCCGCCGCGATCGGCCCGGAACTGCCGCACCTGCCCGACCTGCGGCATGTGTGGGTCATGGAGAAGGGGCACGTCGACGCCCTCGCGGACGCCGGGGCCCACATACCCGACCACGAGATCGAGGTGCGCCGGGGCATGCTCGGCCCCGACACCCTCGCCACCCTCGTGTACACCTCCGGCACCACCGGCCGCCCCAAGGGCTGCGCCCTCACCCACGGCAACTTCTTCGCCGAGGTGGACAACGCCATCGAGCTGCTCTACCCCGTCTTCCGGGACCGCACGGACGACGAGGCGTCGGTCCTGCTCTTCCTTCCCCTGTCCCACATCTTCGGCCACATGGTCGCCGTCGCCTGCGTGCGCGCCCGGGTGCGGCTCGGGCACGCGCCCAGCCTGGCCGCCGAGGACCTGCTGCCCGACCTGGCCGGCTTCCGGCCCACCTGCCTGCTCACCATCCCGTACATGCTGGAGAAGGTGTTCAACACCGCCCGCGCCAAGGCCGAGGCGGGCGGCCGCCGGTCCACCTTCGACCGCGCGGCGACGGTGGCCCGCCGCTACGGCGAGGCCCTGGAGGCACGGCAGACCGGCACCGGCAACGGCCCCTCCCGCTCCCTGAGGACGGCCCGCGCCTTCTACGACCCGCTGGTGTTCCGAAGAATCCGCAACGCCATGGGCGGCAGAGTCCGCTACGCCATCTGCGGCGGCTCCCCGCTGGGCCGCAGCCTCGCCGCCTTCTACGCCGGGGTGGGCATCGAGATCTTCGAGGGCTACGGCCTCACCGAGACCACCGGCGCCTCGACCGTCACACCCCCGCTGAAGCCCCGCCTGGGCACCGTCGGCTGGCCCTTGCCCGGCACGAAGATCCGGATCGCGGCGGACGGCGAGGTCCTGGTCTCCGGCGAGCACGTGCTGCGCGGCTACTGGGACCCGCAGGCGGGCGGGGTCGTGCCCGCCACCCGGGACGGCTGGCTCGCCACCGGCGACCTCGGCGAGCTGGACGACGAGGGCTATCTGACCATCACCGGCCGCAAGAAGGAGCTGATCATCACGGCGGGCGGCAAGAGCGTCGCCCCGGCCCCGCTGGAGAACTGGCTCCGCTCCCACCCCCTGATCTCCCAGGTGATGGTCCTCGGCGACCACCGCCCCTACGTGACCGCCCTGATCACCCTCGACCTCGACGGCATCACCCACTGGCGCCGGATGAACGGCAAGCACCCCGTCCCCGCGAAGCTCCTCGTCGACGACGAGGAACTGCGGGCGATCCTGCAGCGCGCCGTCGACGAGGCCAACAAGATGCTGTCCCGCCCCGAGTCCATCCGCCGCTTCGCCGTCCTCCCGGTGGACTTCACCGAGGAGGCCGGCCATCTCACGCCGTCCATGAAGCTGCGCCGCGAGGCGATCCTCAGGGACTTCGCAGACGACGTGGAGGCGCTGTACAGGAAGTGACCGGCCGTCAGCCGGCAGCGGCGCCCGGCGCGCGGGCTACGACGAAGGACTGCGGGGTGGTCTCACCCTGCCGGGTGTCGGCCTCCCGGACCGTGCGCTGCACCACGGCGAAACCGGCCGCCTCCAGCAGCTCCGAGACACGCTCCGGCCGCATCCGCCGGAAGTCCAGCGTGACCGGGTGGCCCCAGGGGCGCTCATGCCGCCGGGGCTCGTCGCCCGTCTGGAAGGCCAGCAGCAGATGGCCCCCGGGCGCCAGCACCCGCCGGAACCCGGCGTACACGGCGGGCAGGTCCTCCGGAGGCATGTGGATCGTCGAGTACCAGGAGACGAGGCCCCCGAGAGAGCCGTCGGGCAGATCCAGGGCGAGCATCGAGCCCTGCTCGAAGCGCAGCCCCGGGTTCTCCCGGCGGGCGATCGCCAGCATCGACTCCGACAGGTCCACGCCGTGGACGTCCAGACCGAGCGAGGCGAGATACCCGGTCACCCGGCCAGGACCGCAGCCCACGTCGGCCACCGGCGCGCCCCGGCCGACCAGTTCGGCGAACCCGGCCATCACGGCCCGGTCCAGCGGCATGGCGGCGAGGGAGTCCCGGAACATCGCGGCGTAGTCCTCGGCGATCGCGTCGTAGAAGGCGCGGGTGGCGCGGACGTGCTCCGGCTGGTCGGCGGGCGCGGGTCGGCTCGTGGTCATGGGCGGGACGCTACCGGCGGCCACTGACAGTCCCTCAGCACCTCGGGCCGCTACGGCACCCCGGCCGCCCGCAGCACCGCCGTCGCCGCCGCCGCGCCGAGCACCACCACGGCGAACGGCGCCCGACGCCACGCCAGCACCCCGCCCACGGCGACCCCGGCGGGCCGCGCCGGCCCCGCGAACTCCCCGCCCTCGGTCAGCGCCCCCGTCGCCAGCAGCGCCACCAGCAGCACCACGGCCCCGGCCGACAGCAGCACCCGCACCCGGTCCGGCAGCTCCACCCGCCCGTGCAGCACGGGCCCCACCAGCCGGAAGGCGTACGTCCCCACCGCCAGCGCGAGCACCATCACCGCCGTCCCGCTCACGCCCGAGGCTCCTTCCGCCTCGCGGACGCGCGTCCGTGCAGCGCCAGACCCGCCAGCGCGGCCAGCACCGGCACCCCTGCCGGTACGACCGGGGTGAGGGCCAGGGCCGGCACGGCACCGGCGAGGGCGGCCCGGCGGACACCGGCGTCCTCGCGCAGGGCGGGCAGCACCAGGGCGGCCAGGACGGCGGGAAAGGCCGCGTCCAGGCCGTAGCGGGCGGTGTCGCCCAGCGCGCCGCCGGCCAGCGCGCCCGCCGCCACGCCCGCGTTCCACACGGTGAACAGCCCGATCCCCGAGACCCAGAAGGCGGCACGGCGCCGGGCCGGGTCCCGCTGGGAGAGGGTGAAGGCCACGGTCTCGTCGGTCACCAGATGCGCACCGGCCAGACGGGCGAGCCGGGTCCGGCCGATGTGCTCGGCGACCGCCAGGCTGAACGCGGCCGTGCGGGTGTTGAGCAGCAGCCCCGTGGCGGCCGCCGCGGCCGGCCCGCCGCCCGCGAGGAGCACGCCGACCGCGCTGAACTGGGCGGAGCCCGCGTACACCACCAGCGACATCACCACCGGCACCCACACGGGCAGGCCCCCGGCGACCGCGATCGCCCCGAACGACACGCCGACGATGCCTCCGGCGAGACAGACCAGGGAGACGTCCCTGAGCAGCCCGGCGTCGACGGCCGACGGAGAGGGGCCGGGACCGGGCTCGGGCTGGGGACCGGGCTCGGGCTCGGGCGGGGGTGTTCGCTGTGCCGAACGCATGTTTTCTACAATGAACAGACACCCTAGCGTTCGTCAAGCCGAACGATTTGACTTCTGGAGCGAACGACATGACCGACGGCACGCCGTCCCGCCTGCCCCTCGACTGGATCGCCGCGGCCCTGCGCCGCGAGCGCACCCGCGCCGGTCTCTCCCTCTCCGAGCTGGCCAAACGCGCCGGGATCGCCAAGTCCACGCTGTCCCAGCTGGAGGCGGCCGGCGGCAATCCGAGCATGGAGACGCTGTGGGCGCTGGCGGTGGCGCTCGGGGTGCCGTTCAGTGCGCTGGTGGAACCGCCGGCGCCCATGGTCCAGGTGATCAGGGCGGGGGAGGGGCCGACCGTGCGCTCGGACCGGTCCAGCTATGTCGCCACCCTGCTGTCGGCGAGCCCTCCCGGCGCGCGGCGCGACATCTACGCGGTGGATCTGGAGCCGGGAACGGCGCGCGCCTCCGACCCGCACATTCCGGGGACGGTGGAGCACATCGTGGTGAGCGCGGGGCGGGTGACGGCGGGTCCCGAGGGCGAGGAGGCGGAACTCGGCGCCGGTGACTACATGGCGTATCGCGGGGATGTGCCGCACCGGTACGAGGCGCTGGAGCCCGGCACGAAATTCGTGCTGATCATGCAGCACGTCTGAAAAAGGCAGGAGCCCCGTTCGCCTTTCGGCGTGGGGCTCCTTGGGTACTGCTAATCGTTCCCGGATCGGAGGATCAGGGTCAGGCCGGGGTGACGTTCTCCGCCTGCGGGCCCTTCGGGCCCTGCGTGACGTCGAAGGTGACCTGCTGGTTCTCCTCGAGGGACCGGAAGCCGGTCGCGTTGATCGCGGAGTAGTGGACGAAGACGTCGGGGCCGCCGCCCTCCTGGGCGATGAATCCGAAGCCCTTTTCGGCGTTGAACCACTTCACGGTTCCGGTAGCCATAAGCCCTCCTTGGGCTCAAAGGGTTGCCCTGCTCCAGAACCAGCAAGTGTGAAGACTATTCCGCACAACTGCATCCGTCTGAGAACGACGAGAGCCCGCGGTCACATGCTCCGCAGGCTCTGTACTGCAAGGGAAACCAAACTGCAACTTGCGATGAGCCTAGCACGCAGAGGCTCGATCGCAATAGAGGCCAAGATCACGTCACCCGAATGTTTGAACACGTCGTTCGTCACGCGCGTGCGTTCGAACCGGCGGGGGCGACCGCCGCACCACCCGGCGCAAGGTCTAGCCTCACGATGTGGACAATCCTCGCACCCGGCCGCGCGTCGGTCACATCCAGTTCCTGAACTGCCTGCCCCTGTACTGGGGGCTCGCGAGAACGGGCACGCTCCTCGACTTCGAGCTGACGAAGGACACCCCTGAGAAGCTCAGCGAGCAGCTGGTGCAGGGCGACCTCGACATCGGGCCCATCACCCTGGTCGAGTACCTCAAGCACGCGGACCAGCTCGTCGCCTTCCCCGACATCGCCGTCGGCTGCGACGGCCCGGTGATGTCCTGCGTGATCGTCTCGCAGGTCCCGCTGGACCGCCTCGACGGGGCGCGGGTCGCCCTCGGGTCGACCTCCCGCACCTCCGTACGGCTCGCCCAGCTCCTCCTCGCCGAGCGGTACGGCGTGCGGCCCGACTACTACACCTGCCCGCCCGACCTGAGCCTGATGATGCAGGAGGCGGAGGCGGCCGTCCTGATCGGCGACGCGGCCCTGCGCGCCAACATGGTCGACGGCCCGCGCTTCGGCCTCGAGGTGCACGACCTGGGCGCGCTGTGGAAGCAGTGGACGGGCCTGCCGTTCGTCTTCGCCGTCTGGGCGGCCCGCAAGGAGTACGCCGAGCGCGAGCCCGTGCTCACCCGCACGGTGCACGAGGCCTTCCTCGCCTCCCGCAACCTCTCCCTGGAGGAGGTCGACAAGGTGGCCGAGCAGGCGGCCCGCTGGGAGGCCTTCGACGAGAAGACCCTGGCCCAGTACTTCACCACCCTCGACTTCCGCTTCGGCGCCCCGCAGCTGGAGGCGGTCGCGGAGTTCGCCCGCAGGGTGGGGCCGACGACGGGGTTCCCGGCGGACGTGAAGGTCGATCTGCTGACGCCGTGAGGCTGTGCGCCGTGATGCCGTGACGCCGTGACGTCGCGACTTGGAAGCGGGCGCCCGTGGCCGGTCCGGGACCCCCGCCCGGTCCGGCCACTACGCTGCCAGGTGGCAACGGCGTACCGGTGCGACGGGGGAGGGGTGGCGCCATGCGGCCGCTCGACACGGACGAACCCACGGTCGTGGGGCCCTACCGGCTGCTCGGCCGGCTCGGTTCGGGCGGGATGGGCCGGGTCTACCTGGGCCGCAGCGCCGGGGGCCGGACGGTCGCGGTGAAGATCGTGCACCCCCACTTCGCGCTCGACGAGGAGTTCCGCGCCCGCTTCCGGCGCGAGGTGGACGCGGCCCGCCGGGTCGGCGGCGCCTGGACCGCGCCCGTGCTGGACGCCGACCCCGACGCCCGCGTCCCCTGGGTCGCCACCGCCTACGCGGCCGGCCCCTCCCTCACGGCCGCCGTCACCGAGCTGGGCCCCCTGCCCGAGCACACCGTGCGCACACTGGGCGCGGGCCTGGCCGAGGCGCTGGCGGCGGTGCACGGGCTGGGCCTGGTGCACCGGGACGTGAAGCCGTCCAACGTGCTCCTCACCCTCGACGGGCCCCTGCTGATCGACTTCGGCATCGCCCGCGCCACCGACAACACGGCGTCCCTGACCTCGACCGGCGTCTCGATCGGCTCGCCCGGCTACATGTCCCCCGAGCAGATCCTCGGCAAGGACGTGACCGCCGCGGCGGACGTCTTCTCCCTGGGCGCGGTCCTCGCGTACGCGGCGACCGGCGCGGCGCCCTTCCCGGGCGACTCCGCGGCGGCGCTGCTCTACCGGGTGGTGCACGAGCCGCCCGAGCTCGACGGGCTGACCGGTGATCTGCGCGAGGTGGCCGAGGCGTGCCTCGACAAGGAGCCTTCCGCCCGCCCCTCCCCGGCCGACATCACCGGCCGCCTCGCCCCCGAGGGCGGCGCGGCCCGCCTGGTGTCGGGCGGCTGGCTGCCGGGCGCCCTGGTGGAACAGGTGAGCCGGGCCGCGGTGCACCTGCTGAACCTGGAGACGACGGCGGGCGGGCCGATGGCCGGTGCGGCCTCGGGCCCGGTGGGCTTCAGCAGCCCGTCGGTGGGGGAGGGGACGGACCTGGGCGGGCGGACGGGGGTCGCGGGAGCCGCGGGTGCGGGCGGCGTGACCTCCGAACCGTCGGCCACCGGCCAGGACTCGTCCGGGTCGGCCTTGTCCGGGTCGGCCCTGTCCGGGTCGGCCTTGTCCGGGGCGGTCGGCGGTGGGTTCGGGCCGCCGCCCGTCATGCCGTCGTCGGGCGGTGGGCCGGCCGGCACCGTCGTACCGGAGCCCCGGCACGCCCCAGGGGCGTCCGCCCCGCATCCGCCGACGGAACCGGGGAACGGAGGAGGTCCCGCGCCGGGCCGGCTCTCCCTCTCCGTCTCCGCGGCCTCGACGCCCGGCACCGGCGGACGGGGCCGGCGGGTCAGCTGCACGGTGGCGCTGGCGGTGGCGGGCGCGCTGGCCGCGGTGACCGTCGGTTCGGCGTTCGTGTTCGACCTGATGCCGGGCTCTCCCGGGGACGCGGACACCGGCCAGGGCCCGAGCGGCGCCCGGCCCTCCGCCTCCGCCTCCGCGTCCTCCGGCACCGTGCCCGCCGCCTACGTCGGCACCTGGGAGGGACAGGCCACCTCCCGCGAGAGCATCACCATCCCGCTCGGCACCTTCCGCGTCACCCTCAAGGAGGCGCGGGTCGGCGAGCAGGTCGGCACCCTGCGGCATACGGACATCTTCGGCGGCGTCTGCGACGACGTGCTGACCCTCAAGGAGGTCACCGCCCAGCGCATCGTCACGACCTCCGTGGGCGCGCCCGCCAACCGCGACGTGTGCAACCAGGCCCGCCACACCGTCCTGCTCACCCCGGTCGGCGACGACCTCGTCTACGAGTCGGACAGCAAGGACTCGGGACGGCCGGAGGCCCGGCTCTCGAAGATCAAGTAGCCGGGCCCGCGTCCGGGGCGGGGATCACCCGGGAAACGCCGCGTCCGGGGCGGTGATCACCCCGGGATCACGACCGTCCGCAGCTCGCCGTCCCCGAGGTGCAGCATGCCCTTGCCCGGGGTGATCTGGCCGCCGACCATCCCCCGGGACAGCCGGACGCCGATCAGGTCGCCGCTGGAGGACTCCTGCGGGGAGAGCAGGATGCCGCGGCGGGCCTTCTTCGCGTCGACCTGCCAGCCGGAGAAGCCGCTGCACACGTCCTCCTCGTCACCGGCGATGACGAGGGCGAGCCCGCGTTCCGTGCCGCGCGACACCAGCTTCTTCAACTGGCTCTCGGCGTCGCAGTCCTCGAGGATCTCGCCGTCGTCGACGAGCACGGCGACCGGCTCCTCCAGGGACGCCTCGTCGACCAGTTCCTCGAACTCGTCCTCGTCGATGTCGTCGCCGGTGAACACCTTCAGCACGCCCTCCGTGCCGTCCAGCCGGCGCAGCGGCGACTGGCGCGGCGCGGCGATCACCAGCCGCGTGCCCTGCGCGAGGAACGACTGCGCGAAGTTCATCAGCACCGTGGAGCGGCCCGACTTGGCAGGACCCGCGATCACGAACGCCGGTACGCCGTCGGCGAGATCGGGACCAAAGCCGACGATCTCGTCGCCGCCGATGCCGGCCAGACCGAACAGCTTCGACCGCGAGACGTCCGGGTCGCGCAGCTCCCACGCCTCGGGGAAGGAGATCCGGCTCGGCAGGCTGTCCACGCGGAACGGCCGCCGCGCACGCGGCACTCCGGCGTCCCGGGCGGCCGCAGCCTCACCGATCGCGGTGAGCGCGGCCGCCTGCCCCTGACCCGTGGTGTCCTCGGCGAGCAGCGCGAACTGCGTCTCCGTACCGGACTCGTTGCGGAAGGCGCGGCCCGGCGGGATCTCCTCCGGCACCTTGCGGGCGGGGATGCCCAGCGACGAGAAGTCGCTGCGGTCGGCGAGCCGCAGACCGTACTTGTCCTCCGTGAGGCTCGCGATCCGGCCCACCAGCAGCGTGCGGTCACCGGTCAGCACCAGGTGGATGCCGACGCTCGCGCCCTCCCGCATCATCGTCTGCAGCTCGTCGGTCAGCGAACCGTGGTCGATCTCGCCGAGCGTGGGCACCCAGCCCTCCCAGCGGTCCAGCAGCACCACGATGTGCGGCAGCCGCTCGTCCTCGGCGGACGCGGCCCGCTGCTCCCCGATGTCCGCGAAGCCGGCCTCCGCCAACAGGTCCTGGCGGCGCGACAGTTCGCCCTTGAGCCGGTTGATCAGCCGGACCACCCGCTCGGTCTGGTTACGGCCGACGACCGCGCCGCAGTGCGGCAGCCGGGTCAGCGCGTTGAGCGCGCCGTTGCCGCAGTCGATGCCGTACAGATGCACGTCGGCCACGGAGTGGGTGCGGGCCAGGGAGCCCGCGATGGTGCGCAGCACCTGCGACCGGCCGCTGCGCGGGGCGCCGCCGATCATCAGATGGCCGAACGAGGAGAAGTCGACGACGACCGGGCGGCGGGCCTGGTCGGCGGGCAGGTCCTCGACGCCGAACGGCGCCGGCGGCAGCGTGCCCGGCGCGGCCGCGTACGACGGCGTCTGGATGTCGTCCAGCAGCAGCGTCTCGTCCAGGGCGGGCAGCCAGGGGCTGTGCTGGGCGGGGATGCCGAGCGCGGCGTTGGCGTCGCGCACCGCGTCGACCAGCACCTTCAGGTCGGTGATCTCCTCGTCCTCACGCGCCTCGGACTTCGGCTTGGTGAGCGCCGCCCGGCCCAGGTCCTCCCAGGTCAGCTGCCCCACCCACGGCGCGAGCGCGGCCGGGTCCGCGGCGCCGGGCCGCCGTCCGCCGACGCGTCCCGACTGGAACGGCACCAGCGAGGCGTGCCCCAGCCGGGCGTAGGCGCGGCCGGGGGTGCTCTTGGAGATGTGACCGGCCTCGGGCGAGTCGATGACGTCCGTCGACTCACCGGCGTCCGTCACCCGCAGCGCGATCCGCAGGTTCGTGTTGGCGCGGATCTCGGGGGAGACGACACCGCTCGGCCGCTGCGTCGCGAGCAGCAGGTGGATGCCGAGGGACCGGCCTCGCTGGGCGATGTTGACCAGACCGGTGACGAAGTCCGGCAGGTCGCGCACCATCGAGGCGAACTCGTCGATCACGATGAGCAGCCGCGGCACCGGCGGGTGCGACGGGTCGCGGCGCACCAGGTCCTGGTAGTCCTCGATGTCCTTGGCGTCGGCGGCGGCCAGGATGTGCTCGCGCCGCTTCAGCTCCGCGCCCAGCGACTCCAGCGCGCGCTCCACGAGATGCGCGTCGAGGTCGGTCACCATGCCGACGGTGTGCGGGAGTTTGACGCAGTCCTTGAACGCCGAGCCGCCCTTGTAGTCCACGAGGACGAACGTCATGTTCTCGGGGGTGTTGGCGACGGCCAGCGCCGCCACGATCGTCTGCAGCAGCTCCGACTTACCGGAACCGGTCGTACCGGCGATGAGGCCGTGCGGACCGTCCTTGCGCATGTCGATGCCGAACGGCCCGTCGTACGACTCGCCGATCACCGCGAGCGTCGACTGCCCGCCCATCCGCCAGCGCGCCATGATCGCGTCGCTCGTCGGCGGCTCCAGCTGCAGCACGTCGAGGAGCCGGCTGGACCCGGGCAGCGCCGAGTCCTCGGTCTCCCCGCTGATGTCGCGCAGCGGCGACAGCGAACGGGCCAGCCGCAGACACCAGGCGGGCGACACGAAGTCCGGCCGTACGTCCTTGATGCGCTCGGCGCCGGCCTCCTCCACGCGCAGCCGCAGCGTGTCGGGCGCCTGCTGGGAACCGCGTCCGGGCTCCGGGGCGTTGCTGTGCCACGCCTGGAAGGAGGGGAAACCGCCCGCCGCGGCCGGCTGCGCCGCCCGGTCCGTCTGCTGCCGCTCCTGCTCCTCGACATGCGGCTCGGCGACGACGAACGCCTGGCACTCGCCGGGCAGGAACCGCTCCTCGGCGTCCAGGCAGATCGCGTACATCGACACCGAGGGGCCCTCGCGCAGCAGCCGCACCACACCGGGCAGCGACCGCAGCCGCCGCGAGCCGTCCCAGACGACCACGATGTCCGGGTCGCTGAACGTCGTGCCCTGGGAGCGGTTCTGGTCGGCGGCCTTCTTGCGGGCGTCGAGGATCTGCGTCAGCTCGCCGATGCGGGCGCCGACCGTCTCGGCGTCGGTGCCTATGAGGACGTTCACGTCGTGACCGCCGGAGGGGCGGGCGTGCGGCAGCCAGCGCACCCAGTCCCAGGACTCCTGCGCGGAGTTCTCGCTCAGCACGTAGAACTGCACGTCCATCGGGCTGTGCAGCGCGGCGGTCTGCCCGACGGCCCACCGCCCCAGCGCGCGCGCCGAGTCGCCGGGACCGGCCACGCCGATGACGCCGAGCCCGCGCAGGTTCAGCGCGACCGGGGCGTCCTCGATCTTCCAGGTGACCTGGCGCCGGTGGTCGTCCTGCTCGGGGTCGTCGAGCACCACCTCGGACGGCATCTGCCCCGTGCCGAACCGCAGCAGCAGATGGTCGCGGTCGGTACGGCGCCGCTCCCACAGCCGGGTGCGCGGCCCGGTGCCCAGGGACAGCACGGTCGCCGGGTCGGGGATGGCGTGCCGCCGGTCGTCGCGCTCCTGGACCAGCGCGTCCTGGGCGTCCTTCTCGATCCGGGCCTTCTGCTCCTCGTACTCCTTCACCTGCTTCGCGTGGGACTTGCGGCCGTGCTTCTTGTCGTTGAAGTAGTTGGCGAAGAGCAGGATCGGGCTGAGAGCCGCCATGATCAGGTAGTACCAGCGCTGGAAGATCGCCACCATGACGACCGACCCGACCAGCGGCGTCAGCGCCATGATCCAGGGCAGGGGCCGGGCCTCGTAGTCGCGCGGCTTGGAGGGCAGCCGGAAGCTGGTCTGCCGCTCGGGCCGGCGGAGCCGGGGCGGCCGGTTGTAGTCGAGCCCGACGCCGTCGTCCGACCACTTGAGGGCGGCGTTGGGAGGTGAGTAACGGGCGAGTTCGAGGAGACTGTTCCCCACGGCGATCTGCCCGCCGAGCGGCCAGTCGAACCGCCCCCCTCGCAAGGCCCCCTGCCCCCCGCTGCCCTCCTCCTTCTTCTTCTTCTTTTTCTTCTTCCTGCGCTTCTTCTTGGAGTCCGTGTCGGCTTCGCCGTCGCCGCTCTCGGCGCGGCGCTTCTCCTCGTCCCGGCGTTCCTGGGCGTCGGCGATGGGCTCGCCGTCGAGGGTGACGCCGGCGTGCTCGCCGTGCACGACGACCTGGCAGGTGCCGTCGGTGGCGACGGAGAGGGTCAGCGCGCGGGCCTCGACCTCGGGGTCGTCGACGCGGACGTACGAGGCGTTGCCGCTGCCGATGTCGTAGCGCCCGACGCCGAGCCGGTGCACGAAGCCGGCGGCGGGCCCGCCGACGACGCGCAGCTCGACGAGGCCGGTCGGCTCGCCGGGCAGACATCCGGAGGGGTCCTGGAGGGACACGACGGCCCCGTCGCGCAGGGGCGAGCCGACGACGGTCGCGGAGGGGTCGACGGCGTACCCGTCGACGTACACCATCGGCGTGTTCCCGGCGGGCGTCTGCCCCTGGTGTCCGATGGGGATGACCTGGGCCCCGGCGTGCCCGACCTGCGCGGCCAGCTCACGCGCGACGTCCCCCACGGTCGACTCGGGATCGGCATCGAGTACGACATCGGCGGAGTCCCCGCCGTACGGATCGACGACGGTCAGAGTCAGGCGCACGCTTGTCCTCCCCAGGCCCTGCGGCCGCTTCCACCCCGCGGCGCACAGTCCCGCCGACGATATCGGCTCGGCCCGCCCAAAAGGCAGTCGGGGAGCGGCCCGCGTTCCCGGCAGCAACGGCGTCCACCACTTGTGACCGTTGCCTTCACAAAGTGGGGATGTGGCGGCGCAGTTCGCCCCCGTAAGCTTCTGCCGCAAGAGCGGACGATCACACCGGCGGGCCCGAGAGGCCCCTGAGCCGCAGGGGCCGCGACGGCAGGCCGGCAGTTCCGCGAACAAGGGAGCCACGGGGGTTGGCCCTGCGGCGTTGCGAGAGGGAGCGGCTTCATGGCCAAAGACCTTGACATCACATATCAGGACATGCGGGAAGCTGCCAAGCATGTCGTGAAGGAGAAGGAAAAGCTTCAGGAGAAGCTGGACGGCCTCCGCAAGTACATCAACAACCTCGTCAACTCGGGCTACGTCACGAAGAGTTCCTCGAAGGCCTTCGACGAGAACTTCGACGAGTTCACCAACGGCGCGAAGACCACGCTGGACGGCCTCGACGGCATGGGCGACTACCTGACCATGGCGGCCGACAAGTTCGAGCAGATCGACGACGAGCTGGCGAAGGCGGCGCGGAAGTAACTTCCGGCTGCTGGGTGCAGTTACACCGGCGGTGGGGCGGGCGAGCTGGAACTGCCCGTCCCACCGTTCCGTGCCGTGACACACCCGGCATCGACCTGGAGCCGTGAGGCGCTCGGTCGGCGCCTCGGTCATCGCGCCTGCGCCGCGGGCGCTGCCGCCTGCACGCGTGGGACGCCGAACGCGGTGGCTGGGCCCGCCGGCGCAGAGGTGGGCCCGTTGAAGCGGCCTGGTTTCGGCCCGCCCGGGATCACGCGCACGGAGCTGCCCGTGAGTCCGGGTGACCGGGGGCTTCACACGACGGCGAGTGAGGGAGCGGGAGGAGCTACTCATGGCTGACCGCGCGCGGATTGACGACCTTGAGGTGATCCGGGAGATGGGGAAGGGCCTTGGGAAGATTCATAAGTCTTTCGGAGGGCTTCCGGACATCGTGGATGAATACGGCGAAGACTTCGGGCACGAAGGCCTCTCCGACAAGTTCGAGGATTTTGAGTCGAACTGGAACCTGAATCGCGACAGGCTCCAAGAAGAGCTTAAATTCCTCTCGGAGTACGCGTTGGCCGCGGCGAAGGCCTACAGTGAATTGGATCACGCGTTGGCCAACGCTCTTCGAGATGCCCAAAGTTCGGCTAAGAAGGACAAGTGAGTCACTGTGGGGGGACGGCCTCGGAACTGGCAGCCGCTTTGCTACGTCGACCCTGTTCCCGGGGATCCTGACAGAGTCGCGAGCCTTGGGAAGAAACTCAAAAAAACAGCTGAGGAACTCGAGCGCCAGGTAAGAAACCTGAAGGCGATTTCTGAAGTCGAGTCGTGGGACAGTGACGCAGGGAGAGAGTTTCGCAAGCGGGCGGAAGGTTGCCACGGAAAGCTCGATGCGGCACGCAAGCGGTACGCGACTGCAGCAGCCGCACTCGGTGACAAGGTGGTCGATGTCGGCGGCGGCTATCAGGACAAAGTTCACGCTTCGTCCAAGGGTTATGCCTCCGACTTGAATCGCGCGCAGCAGATCGCCGATGCAGCACTTAAAGAGGCGCAGTCTGCGGAAGATGAAAAACGCGCCGCTGGGGCGAAGTTGGTCGACACGGATGACGACGCTAGGAGGAAAAGTCTCGAGGACCTGCAAAAGGACGCCGACGACACGATAAAAGCGGCTCAGGAGAAGATTGAGGAAGCGAAGCGCATTCGCGATGCTGCGGCTAAGCGGGCGTGTGACGCGATTGACGAAGTCATCTCCGATGATGCACTCAGGGACGGCTTCTGGGACAGTCTGCTTGATGACATCGCCACCGTCACTGGCCTCATCGCCACTGTATGTGGGGTATTGTCACTCCTGGTGGGGTGGATTCCCGTGATCGGGCAGGCGTTGGCTGGAATTCTCGGCACCGTCGCCTTGGTCATGTCGCTGGTTGGCTTTATCTGTACGGCGGTCCTCTACATGCGGGGAAACGCCGATCTCATGGACCTGGGAGAAGCGGCGCTCGGTTTCCTCATGATTGGAGTAGGTAAAGCCTTCTCGAAGATCGCCGGAAAATATGCGGGACAAGTTCTCAAGCGCCTTCGCGGACTTAAGGCGAACAAGACACCAGGGGTTGGAAGAGCCTTCAAGCGAGATCGTCAAAAGCTCAACAGTTTGGGTGCGAAGGGGGTCCTGGAAACCCTGCAAATGTCGCCGAAGGAACTCGGAAAGACGATGGTCAGCCCGTTCACCGAGCTGGTCACAAAGAGCGGCTGGAAGGGTTTCGCCGATAACGCAAGGACTCTTTTCAATGCGAACAGTTGGCGGGCGGCAAAGGAAGGAGTCGAAGCCAATGGTGGACTACTGAAGTCAGTCTCCCTGGTTGACGCGGAAGTGGCCTCCAAGCTGAAGTCAATCAAACCTCTGGCGGATAATTTCTCACAGATTCCAGGATTGAACGGCGTCGTAGGGAAGGTCAACCTCCTGACTGGCGTCGGATATGCTATGACCGGCGGAAACATCTACCTCGACGAAAACACTCGGCCCGCTTTCTAGGAGATCAGCGTGACGGTTGGTATTGATGACTGGACCTGTCGGCTGGACTTTCCAGACGGCTGGATCGACCTTACGGCTGCAATTGAACTCGAACCGGCCGGGAAGGCCGCTTGGGCCCGGGAGGTAGTGGACTCCGTCAATCCTCTGGACCTTGTGGCCTCAAGGGAATCCCTTGAAAAGAGCTTGGTTTCCCTGGCGAGGAACGCTGAGAAGACACACGCGGTCCTCGCAGCCGCCTACTTCGCGGTGGGTGGTGCCAACTACGCGGCCTTCGATGTTCAGATTTTCGGTGAGGACGGGGTGGTCCTCTCGTTGGACGAAGTGGAGAGCAGGCTGCGCGGTCATAAGGAGATCGTGGGGGAGCCTCAGGCGAGCAGGGTCGAGCTGCCGGTCGGTCCGGCAGTCCGGTTGCAGGCCGTGTATCAGTCGAAGGGAGTTCTGGGGTTCGGCAAGCAGCTCTCGGAAAGAGTTTCGTACGCCCTCCTGGTTCCCCAGACGTCTGACGTACTCTTGGCGACGATGTCGTGGAGGGCCATGGAACACAGTGACCAACTCACCGCAGCGGCCGATGCGTTGATGCCCACCCTTAGATTTGTTCCACTCGACGCCGAAGGGAATGCGCTCCCGGAAGGCGGTCCTTCTGGTGTCTGATCCCTGGATGGACGAAAACGCCGCGATTCCGCCGAAGGACTACAACTTGGTCGTCCCCGACGGCTGGTTCAAGTTGCCTCTTGACCCGGAAGCCCGTGACCGTAGCATCGTCGCACTGGCAGAGCGGCAGTTCAGCGGCATGGACAACGCTCCTCACCTGAAGGAGCAGGTGATGCGAGAGTTGCAGAAGACGGCAAAGGACGCCTACCAGGCGGGTGGTATCGAGCTTTACTTGTCCACCTTGACGATCGGTTCGCTCCCGTTGTCGTCGTCGCTTCTGGTGAGCTTTCCCATGCCAGGGACGATGCCTTCCTCGGCCAATGTCCACACGGTCGCGGAGACGTTGCGGCGAAGCGATGCCGATATCACGCTGGTCACCCTCACGGCTGCTGGAAGGGCGGTCCGTGAATCCCGGACCGACGCGGCCTCCCCCGGTACGCAGTTGGGTAATGAGCTCCCGACGACGACGGTCAAGTACTACGTGCCCATCCCGGCGGCCGACGAATGGCTGATCATGTCGTTCTCAACGCCGTTGGATCCGCTGGCAAAGCAGATGGTCGGATTGTTCGATGCCGTGGCCGGCACATTGCATTGGACCTGACGTCGCGGGAGTTACTCACCCGGCTGTCCGGTGATTCCGAAGAGTTCGTGACACGATCATGGTCGAGCCTTCTTATGCGTCTCCACCAGATGAGGATGCAGACGAGGGAGGCGAAGGGAGATGACCGGCAGGATCCTGCGCTTGCGCAGCTCGTGGCGGTCGGGGGCGGAGTCGTAGTCCTACAGCGGCTGTGTGAGTGACATCCGTACGTGCGGCATCGTCGTCCCGGCCGACTGGGTGCCGCTGCCGCTGGAACCGTCGGACGACGTGAAGGCCTGGGCGAAGAACACCGCGGTGGGGTTGTGCGAGCGGAGTCGGGCAGCGGGCCTTGAGGTGGACCGAAGGACCCTGCGACGGGACCTCCGAGCGCGAGCGGAGGACAGCCGCGGCCGGGACCCGTTCTATGCCTTCGCCCTGTATCCGGACGGGTTCGACTCGGCTCTCGCTCTGCTGGAGGTGGACCTGATCTGGCCCAAAGAGACGGTTCGCCGCCTCACGCTGGACTGGCTGGCCGAGACGTTCAGCGCCGACGACTTCGGCGGGCCGACGGTCACACGCAGGCAACTGCCGGTCGGCCCGGCTGTGCGCATCCGCCAGAACCTGGCGATGAGCAGCCCCCCTGGCGGGAATCCCGGCGTACTGCTGGAGACGGTGGGGTTCTGAGGGAGGGCTGTGTCCTGCGTCTTTGACGCCGTCCGCGCCGAACTCCGTTCAGTGCCGCCGTAGTTTCTCTGCTACCCAGGCGCCAAGGGCGAACAGGGGGACCAAAGGCGCCACGAAGACGCCTGCCCAGACACCGGTCACCCAGGCTGCGAGGAAGAGGCTGGGCGAGTAGATGAAGACCTCCGTGAGGTCCTTGGGGCGTCGCGACGGGCGTGGATGGCTGAAGAGGAGCCCCAGCAAAGTGAGCACGGACGCGGTGACCAGCGCGCGCTGGAACCAGTAGACCGCCTCCTTGGCGTAAGGCGGCAGAACGCCCGCGACCATCACGAGGAAGATGGAAGAGACGCCGACGATGAGGCACAGCCTTGCCAGTGCGGTAGGGCCCTCGCCGAGGCCACCGTAAGTCCGGCCGTGTCCGCTGGCAGTCACGGGCCTTCTCTTCCCCTCTCACCCGTTTCGTGGAAGGCGGAGCGTTCGTGCGAAGTCGTCCAGTGGCTCCATCGCAGCGGCGACCACTTCCGGATCGTCGTGGTGCCCGCGGAGCAGAACGTCGGGGAGGCCGGGCGCTGTGTGCCAGTGGTACGTCACTGAGGTCATCATGATGGTGCTGTCCGCGGGGTAGGAACGGGTGACCCGGACCCCGTCCTCGCCCAGGTGCGGAGAGGCGAACGGAATGCTGCCGGTTCGCTGCTGCCACTCGGGGATCTCCGGGTGCGGAACCGTGGCCGCGGTGATCCCTTCGCAGGCGGACGCGTCACGGGCGTCGCAGTGGATACGGGTGGCGTGCATCACCAGCGGCATGTAGGTCAGCGGAACGGGGTGGTAGATGAACGCCTCGTCGGCCCGGACGTTGTCCCGGAGCGTGACGATCGTCTGCTCGTAGAAGCTCTTGTGGTAACGGCGGAGTTTGCGGGTGAGTTCAATATTGTGTGCGGCGGCCAGATCCGCCAGCGTCGCGTCCAGCTAGGGTCTGTTGCAAAAGTGGATCTTGTTCGTTGATGATCATGTCCTGTGGGACGTGGGGATCTGACGAATGGCCAGTGGGCCCGGCTTGAGCCTCTGCTGCCGACGGGCATCAAGCCGGGCCGGCCGCAGGTGTGGACGCGGCGGCAGTTGATAGACGGGATACGGTGGCGGACCCGGACCGGTGCTCCGTGGCGGGACGTGCCCGAACGTTATGGGCCGTGGGACCGGGTCTATGACCTGTTCCGGCGCTGGCAGCGGGACGGCACCTGGGCGAGGATCCTCACCCAGCTCCAGGCCGAGGCGGACGCCAAGGGCCTGATCACCTGGGATGTCAACGTCGACTCCACCGTCTGCCGGGCCCACCAGCACGCCGCCGGAGCGGCGAAAAAGGGGACCTCCAGAAGGAGCCGCCCGGCGGGATCTTCGTCGAGCCGGCCGACCACGGCCTCGGACGCTCCCGCGGCGGACTGACCAGCAAGATCCACCTCGCGGTCGAGCAGGGGCAGAAGCCCTTGTCCGTGGTGATCACGGCCGGGCAGCGGGGCGACTCCCCGCAGTTCGAGCCGGTCCTGGAAGCCATCCGGGTTCCGCGGCTGGGACTGGGCAGGCCGCGCAAGCGTCCGGACCGGGTGCGGGCCGACAAGGCGTACGACTCCCGTGGCAATCGCTCCTACCTGCGCAGACGCGGGATCAAGGCCACCATCCCGGTTCCGGCGGACCGGGTCCGCAACCGCCTCAAGCGCGGATCGCGTGGCGGGCGGCCGCCGATGTTCGACAAGGACGACTACAAGCAGCGGCACGCGGTCGAGTGCGGGATCAACCGGCTCAAACGCCACCGGGCTGTCGCCACGAGGTACGACAAACTCGCCGTCCGCTACGAAGCGACCGTGCTGGTCGCAGCCATCAATGAATGGCTATGACCAGCACTTTCGCAACAGGCCCTAATCCTTGAACGTCTTCTTGTCCATCTGGAGCCAGAGGTAGCCCCAAGAGCCCTTGTTGGCATCCGTATCGACGTGAAGCTCACCGAGGTCGGCGCTCCACAGGGTGCCTTCGGACATGAAAGGTCTCTTTCGTCGGGGACGTGGGTCGCGGGCGGGACCTGTCAGGCGTAAGCCCAGCGGAAGGTTCCCATCACGGCGTCGAACAGTTCCACGAGGGTGTCGTAGAAGGCGGGATCCGAGCCGGGCGCGATCAGGGCGCTGAAGGAGAAGGACAGGTACTGGTCGGGGTCACTGTCCGGGACCGGGACGAAGTACTCAACCCGGCGGTGGGCGACATCGACGCCCTTGTCCGCGTCAGCGGGTACGTCTCGCTCCGAGCGCAGGGCCGCGATGCCGTCAAGCTCCCGCGTCTCGGCACCGGAAGTCACGGAGGCGAGGGTGGCCAGGACCAGGTTGAGGCCGTCCGGGGACCGGCGGCGCTCAGCGGTGGTCATTGCGCTCCCGCGTCACTTCCACCGCATAGGTGATGCCTACGAAGAGTGCCCATGCCGGGGCGGCGATCATGCCCGGCCAGAAGCCGAGCATCAAGGAGGGCAGGTAGAAGCCACCGCCCATGGCGAGATCTCGGGTGAGGTAGGGCGGACGGTAGGCGTGCCGGGGGTACTTCGCGAAGACCCACGCATAGTGGAGGAGACAGCCGATGATCCCGGCCTCATAGACGTAAAGCACCCCGTATCTCAGGGATTTCGGCACGAGGATCATGATTCCGAACACCAGGAAGACCATCGGCATCCCGATGAGCAGGGTGAGCCTGAGCCGCCGGTTGGGGCCGGTCCCCAGTCCCGTGCGGGCGGCTTCGGCCTGGGTGATGCGTTGCGCTGAGTTCAAGTCCATGGTCAATCCTCGCCGCCGGCCCGGCCCTGCCGCGGCATCTTGGTCATCATCCGCCCCGTCTCGGCCAGGACGCTATTGACCGCCCTGACCATGACGACCCGTCGGAGGACGAGGACGGGCGCGTGGTCCTGGGCCTGAGGTATTAATGACACCTCGGACGGGCGTCGGCGTTGCCTCAGGATGCGCCGGGGGACGGGCGTCGGAGCGCGTACATGTGGAGTTCGCTGCGGGACTCCTCCGTGTCCACGCGCAGCCAGGAGCCGTCGTGGAAGCGGATCAGTAGTATCCGGGTCTCGAACTCACCGGAGAAGGGATCTTCCAGCGTGGCCTCGTCGGGGGACAGCCGGGCGACGACCTGGGCGTGCTTGTCGCGTCCTGAGCTGACGCGCTTGGGCGGGGCCGCGAAGACGATCCCGTCCGGGCCAGCGAACAGCAGGCGCTCGTGGTGGGTCGAGTGGCGGTACCAGCGCAGGAGGAACTGGCCGGCGGCGCCGTTCCAGTCGCCGTCGAAGACGTTGTCCAGTCCGCGCTGTTCCACAGCCGCGTCCATGCGTTTCTCGTCCTGCTTCTTCGCCCGGTGGCGTTCCTTCTCCTCCTTCGAGTCGAGGGAACGCTCCACCGCCTCCTGTGCTCGGGCCAGAAGGCTCAGGAGAAGGAGGAGTGGGAGGAAAGGGGCGCCTAGTACCGTACCGATCATGGCCAACGGCGGTCGGCGGGCCGGGCGGAGCGGTGGGTTACCCGCGGCGTGCAGAACATCGGCCGGAGGCTGCGGGATTTTTCCGATCCAGCACCATTCGCCTGCTTCGGAGTGGATGCCGAGGCGTTCCGTGATTCCGCCCTGTTTGCTCCTGCGTGCCATGCCAACGATCTCCTTGCCGATGCCGAACCAGATCGGTCTACTGAGAGTATCTCCTGTGCAGAGTCGGGACGATGGAGTGAGCGGACGGTCGCGCTCGCCCTTGTGGAATCGTGCAGCGTGTGCGTACAGGTGAGAAAGGAATGGAAACATGGGGGATCACATAAAGGCGGACCTTGCCGCCATCAAACAATGTTCACGTGACCTGGCGAAAATTCACGGCGAGTTCGAGAAGCACGGAAACCCTGCGGACGAGTACGGCGGCGCGATAGGCCACGGCGGCCTCAAGGACGCGTTCTCCGACTTCGGGGACACCTGGAAGAAGACGCGCAAAAAGCTCATGAAGGAGCTTGAGCAGCTGTCGGAGTTCACCCGGACCGCGGCCAAGGCGTACGACGACATCGACCGCGAGCTGGCCAAGGCGATACGGGACGCCAAGGCGCAGAGCAAGGGGAAGAAGTGAGCAGGACAGACGCCGACTGGCCGCCGCTGTGGCACGACGACCCCACGCCTGGCGACCCTGAGGAGGTCGCCGAACTGGGCCGCAGGCTCCGCAAGATGGCCGACATGATCGACGAACAGTCCCGGGTCATCAAGGCGCTGGCCTCCGTCGAGGGCTGGGACAGCGAGGCGGGCAAGGGCTTCCACGACCTCGCCGGCGGTACGGCCGACAAGCTGAAGAAGTCCTTCGAGCGCTACGACGAAGCGGCGAAGGCCGTCGGTGAAGAGGTCAGCGAAGGAAGCTCGGAGCAGTTCGCCAGCGAGATGCGGCGGGCGCAGCGCAAGGCGGACAAGGCCCTCGCCGACTACCGGGAGGCGAAGGCCGACCACGACCTCGCGGACGGTGAGGTCAAGAAGTTCACCGAGAAATACCCGACGGTGCTCGAGATCCCCGCCGCGGAGAAAGAGGAGTACGAGCGGTGGGTCAAGAAGCGGGCCGAGGCGCTGCGCCGCATCGGGGGCGCCCGCAAGGCGGTGAAGGACGCCAGGGAGATCTATGACGACGCCGGGGACAAGGCCGCTCGTCATATCAGGAACGTCGTGCATCACGATGCGGTCCGGGATCCCGGCGGATTCATGAACTTCCTGGCGGACTGGGCCGACATGCTCTCGAACATCTCGGCAGTTCTGTCCGTCCTTGCGGTCATTTGCGCGTTCGTTCCGCCACTCCAGTTCCTGGTGCCCATCTTCGCGACCCTGGCCGTGGTGGCGAGCGCGGCGGCCCTTGCCGGTCACGCGTACGACATGACGGTGCGCGGCGGGAAGGTGGACTGGTTGAAGCTGGGCGCCGACGCGTTGGGAGTGCTTCCCGGCCTGGGAGCTCTGAAGGGGTTCAGAGCCCTCAAGGGCGTCAAGGGATTGACGAAGTTCAGGTTCAGCGGCGTGCGGGCGCTGGACGGCGTCGGACACAACTTCCTGAACGGGGTCGCAGTCAAGCTGACCAACAAGGTCCTGGGAAGGACGGCTCGGGCTGCGGCGATCGACGGCAAGAAGATCACGGCTGTCATCAAGGGAGCAGGTCTCGCGAGCGCCTTGAACCGCATGCTCAGCGGTGAGAACGGCGGTCGGACCGGCTACCAGGAGCCCCCCAAGGCCACCGCGCCGACCCCCACGCCGTCGCCCTCGCCCCGCCCCAGCCCTCGCCCCGCCCCGAGCGTCTCGCCGAAGGCGTTCAACGCGGCCCTGGCCGCCTGAGCGTGGCCCCAGCAACGGAAAGCACATGTCATGACGCACGATGAACAGGAACCAGGACCGAGGCAGTTCATCGGCCGACGCGGCGGGGACACCGTCACGCTGGTCGACGGCTCGGTGATCGCCGGCGTGCCGAAGGCGAAACAGGCCGCCGAGGAAGCGGGACGAGAGCTCCGGTTCGACTTCCTCGACGACGAGGCGGTCCTCGAGCTGCTGCACCGCCGGCATGCCGACGAGGAGGAGATGTTCAACGCGGGCTTCAAGCACGGAGTGCCGCTGGCGCTCGTCGGCTTCGGAGCCGTCGTCTACTGGGGCGGCGTCGCGCGGTACTGGGAGACCGCCGCCTCCCGCAACGCCTATCTGGCGGTCGCGGCAGCCGTCGTAGTGACGCAGATCTTCTTCTTCGTACGTAGCGCGATGAGGCACTGGGGTGACCCGGTCCGGCAGAATCTGCGGGCCCGCGCGGCGAAGTACCGCGAGATCGCGCACATCGCCCGGCGCGGAGGGGCGGAGATCCCGGCCCACTATCCGCACTACGGGCCCTACCCGTTCGCCGCGACGTTCCGTCCCGAGGTGGACGACCGTGAACAGTCCCGAAGCAAGGGTGCAGATGACCACGGAAACGGCTGAGGCGGCGCAGCGCGCGCTCACCGGGAGCGACGGCATAGAGGTCCGCTGGATCATGCCCGAGGGGTTCTTCGAGCTTCCCTTCGAGGCGGACGACCTGGACGAGCTGGCGGACCAGCTGGTCGCTCTGGCCAAGCAGGCGCTGCCCGGCGCCGACGAGGAGGTGCAGTTGCAGTACGCCGCGATGTGCGCGGCGCACTACGACGAGTTCATCGAGGCCGGTGTGCAGTACGCCGGCTTCGTCAACACGGAGGTCGACGGGGTCCGCTGCACGGCGACGGTGAACGTCAGCCTCATGGACCTCGACGAGCGGGCCGGCCGGAATCCGGCCGGGTTCCTCGCGACCACGATGCGGCACCTCGGGCTGGGTCAGGTCGACGAGGTGCAGCTGCCGTGCGGTCCGGCGGTGACGTGCGTCGGCAACCGTGCCTCGAACGTCGACGGCGTCCTGACGCAGTCGGGTCAGGACGAGCCGATCTGGACGTCGTTCATCCAGGTGCAGATCCCGCTGAGCAACGGCACCGTGCTGGTGCTGGAGATGGGGACGCCCACGGTCGAGGGGTGGGACGTCTTCTCCGCCATGTTCGCCGGCATCGTGAAGAGCGTCCGCCTCTTCGACGACTCCGGGGGGCCCTTGGTGATGCCGGGGTGAGCGAGTCGTCCGAGAGCGGCGCCGCGCCGGTGACGGCCGGTGCCCGGGACTACCGGCTGCTCGTTCCGCGGGAGTGGTTCCGCGTCGACCTGACGCAGGACCGCTGGCGTCGTCAGCTGAAGACCTTCGTGGAGAAGCAGGCGGACGGCCGGCAGGTGCCGGCCGAGCTGACGCGGAACGTGTGGGCCACCCTGCGCAACACCGCGGAGGCGGGGCGGGCGCGGGGCGCCATGGAGTTCTACCTCCTGACGCTCTCGCGCAACGGCGGTCTCCCGGCCTCTCTGCTCGTCTCCCTCATGCCGCCGGGCGCGATGCCGGCCGATCCTGAGGCGTTCGCGGCGTGGATCGAGGTACGGGAGGGCGAGGACGGTGCGGGGCGCGAGGTCGGGGTGGTCGACCTTCCGGCGGGCCGGGCCGTCCGGGTCGTGGGACCCACGTCCCTGGATCTCCATGTGGTCCTGCCGGGTGGGACGGGTTACCTCACCCTGTCGTTCTCCGCGCCGGTCGTCGGCATGTCCGGTCCGATGCTGCGCCTGTGCGAGGCCATCGCCGGTTCCCTGCACTGGGTGGTGTGACGACGGCTCCTGGTGGACGGGTGATGGTCGAGATCAACTGTCCAGCCAGGAGCTTCCACGTGCCCTACCCGTCGGGCCGCAGCCCCTTCCCAGCCCGTCGTCGGCGGCGTTCCATGCCGCCTTGGCCCCTGCCGCGTATGGATATTGATCCATGGGTGACTACCACGCACTGGAATTCGGCAAGTTCGTCGATGATCAGGGAACGGCCCACGACATGGTCCCGTCCGCTGTCATCGCTTCCGTTCCCGAGGCCAAGAGAGCAGCGGAGAAATACGGTCGGGAGGTCCGCTTCGATTTTCTTGATGACAGGGCCGTGCACTGGATGTTGTTCCAGCGCCGCGAGGACACGGAGAAGGCCGGCGTGCTGGGTTGCCTGTTCGTTATACCTCTCCTTACTCTCGGGGGTGGTTCCTGGCCATTCTGGGACCTGGTGGCGTCCGAGAAATCACGTCGGTTTCAGATTGCCTTCATCGTCGCCGACGCGCTGATCATCTGCGGTGTGGCCGTCGGTGCCTATCTGGCCCGGCGTGCCAGTCTGCTCGACCCGGTCATACGGAACACGCGCTGCAGAGCCCGTCTCTACCGAAAGATCGTCGGTATTGCACGTCATGGCGGTGCCGATATTCCGCGCCTGTACCCCTACTACGGCATGTATGCGACGTCTCGAAAGTTCTTTCCCGAGGCCCCTGACCGCCCCATTCCCGAGCGGGAGGGCTCCTCGTGACAACTCACTCCGCAGAATACGGTTCCGGTGACATCAAGGTGTGCTGGCCCATGCCGGAGAACTTCCGCGATTCCGGTCGACGCGACGGAAGATGAGGACGCCGTGCACCGACTGGGTGGGCTTGTGGAGGAGGAACTCGTGGTCCTGTCGGGCGGGACGGGTTACCTCACCCTGTCGTTCTCCGCGCCGGTCGTCGGCATGACCCGTGACACCGTACGGCTCCGCCCGACGCGCGGGCGGAGCCGTGACCGGTGCGCTGTCAGCGGTTGACGGACTGGATCTCCTGGACGGTGACGGCTTGGCCGTTGCCGAAGGTTCCGTCGGGGAGGTCGCCGCCCGCGCCGCCGGTGCCGGTCCAGGAGATGTCCCAGGTGATGGTGGCCTGGAGGTTGTAGGTTCCGTTGCCTGATGAGCGGAGGTACGTGATGCCGCAGGGCGGGGTGCGGTCCGCCTTGCCTCTCGCGTATGGCTCGCCGATCGAATCGTCGTTGTTGATCAGGCACTCGCCGGAGGCCGGGTAGGTCACGGCGTCGTCGGTCCCGGGTTCGAGGGTCAGGGACACGGGCCGTGCCGTCGTCGTGGCTTGGAGGTTGAAGCCCGGCACGTCGATGGCTGCCGTCGCCTGCACCACGTCGAACACGGCTTTGTCGAGCCATGCCCAGGTGGGCAGGTTGACCTTGGTGGTCTGCTCCGGTGCGAGGCTCACCTCGGTGTCGGGCAGTTGCATGTGCTGGTAGGCCAGGGCGGCGAGGATCTCGGGGGTGATGGCCTGCTCGTACTGGGGAGGCGGGGCTTCGCCGTTGTCGACCCAGAAGGGGAGGTCGTTGCAGGAACTGCGCTTGAGGAGGTCGGGTTCGTTGGGATTCTCGACGGCGGCCCAGAACATGCCCTCGCCGTCCTTGTCGACGTTGTAGTCCTTGTAACCGGGGGTGTCGGTCCAGCCGTACTCGTCCTCGTAATGGCGCTTCAGCTCGCTCAGGGCCGCGCCGGCGTGACCGCCCATGCCGGGGGCGCCCATCTGGCTCTCGATGTCCTGGGACATTTTCTTCTTGAAGTCCTTGGCACCGAGATAGGGGGCGTACCAGCAGGGCGGTGGGGTCCAGTTGACGTCGGCCGACGTCACGTTGCCGGAGCGGCCGTTCGGGGCCACGGAGCCGGAGTATGTGATGCGGGCGGCAGCATAGATGCCGTTGCTGTTGCTACCGGCGGACTGCTCGGTAGTTGCTCCCTTGTCGGAGCCGACAGGTTTCGCTGCGTATGCCGCCTCGGTGAAGGCTATGGCGCTGAGTGCCAGTGTGAGAGCAGTGACCCCGGCGAGCGCACGACGCTTTTCCGTCACTGGCACCTCGCCGCCTTCGTTTCGACGAAGACCTTCGACGCCTGCCAGAGGGACTCGGACGTGGGCAGCTTAATCATGATGATCTTGTAGTAGTCGAAGTCATCGATGCTGGGTTCGGTCGTGAGGACCTTCCCCGTCTTCACTTCCTTGCCGAAGAACTTGCCGGAATCGGCGCAGAAGGCCACCTCCACTGACGTGCCGTTTCCGGCCGACCGTGTGGTGGCGTTGTAATGACGCAGCGTGCCGGTGGCCGTCCAACCGCCGTCGATCCAGGCGTTGACCTGCGTCTGTGCGTAGTGCAGTCCAGCGCCTGTGGAGTAGGTGGTGACGGCCGCTTCCTTGGCGGAGCGCTTGTCAACCCCGCGGTAGATAGCACGGAAGAAGTTGGCGGCGTCGTCCATCGCCGCCGCCTCGTTCTTGTCCTCCGGCTTGTCCCAGTCGAAGACCAGGTTCATGTCCGCGGGCAGCGACACGTCCACGCCGTCAGGCTTGTCCTGCTGAGGCGCGGCAGGCTCCGCCGACTTGTTCGGCTGTGCGGACTCCTGGCCGGCGCCGGCGATCTGGTCGCTGTCGGCGGAGCTGTCGTCCCCGCCCCCACAGGCCGTGAGCAGCAGGGCCGCCGCGGTGGCGAACGCGGCGGCGGTGGGCAAGATGCGGCGCTTCACAGTGACTCCCCGTGAGACAGAAGTGCAGTCCAGAGCAGAGACGGTATCGGGATGGTTTCCGGTTTCGCCAGGGCGAAGGGGCCTACGAGAGGTGCGGTCGCGGCGCACAGATGTGATGGGTCCTCATCTGGGTCAACGTATCTACGAGGTACGCGGGTCACGTCGGTAGAGGCGCCCTTGGGAGTGTGGTGTGTGTGCCATGCCACTCAACGGTCCGGCCTGTTCGTGCCTGATGAGGATGCGAAGGGGGCCAGGAGCGCCGTGACGGTGCCTGAGCCCTGTGTGTCATCCCGGCATCGCCGTCTGCACGTTCACCACCGCCGACGGCAGTTTCGCGTCGCTCGCCGGTATGGTTCGCATCCGCAGCGAGCCGTGGTGAAGGCGTGTGAGTTCAAGAAGCCAACGGGATGCAGGACCGCGGCGGGCCAGGAAGGGAGGACTGAGTGACTGAGAACGTGTCCGGAGCCGCCGTCCGGGCAATCCGAGTGGGGAAGGACACTGGGCAGCGGGTGGACCTGATCCGATGGCTGTTGTTCAACCTGGTGTGCGCCGGCGGTTCGCTGGGACTTGCCTGGCTAGGGCCCGTCGTGCCCTTGCCGGCTCCGGTGCGGGGCGTGGGATTGATCCTCGCCGCCGCGGTACTCCCGCTGGCAACGGTGCTGGTGCCCATGCTGGGGCTGCGCAAGGTACCGCGTAGGGAACGCAAGATGGCATGGCAGCTCGTCTTTCCTGTGATCGCCGGGGTGGCCCTGGGCGTGTTCGGGCATGCCGCTGGTGATCACACCGCCCTTGCGGATCGGGGTGAGTGGGTCGACGCCGTGGTCGTGAGCAAGGATGATTCCGGGACCAATCACTGCGACCTGCGCACGACTGACGGCCGTGCGATCTCCCCCTCCCTCTCGGAGGGCGACGGCTGCAGGGACGCGGTGTGGAAGGGCGACGAGCTAAGGGTGCGGTATGACCCGGAAGGCGTCGCCGGCCCGACGGAGGACCGGAGCAGCGACTCGTATGGGGGGATGCTCATGGCCCTGTTCCTGATGGCTGTGCTCATGGGCACCTGGGGCAGCGTGCGGCAGAGCGCGTGGGACCGGCAGTACGGCGGGCGGTGAGGTCGGCCGGCGAGCATGCCGGTCAAGACGTTCTGCATCCGTCGGCGCGTCGGATTCCGGGGGCAGCACATCCCTGGCGTGCCGGGGGCCGGCGGGAGCAGGTGTGTCGCGATCGATGCGCGGCACATACCTTGCCGGTCCGGCTTTGGTGTCCGGTCCGATGACCGGCCGGGACGCGCGCTCGTGACACGTCGGATCACCGGTCGAAGCCGCCCTTCGGCAGCTCCAGCGTGTGGAACTCCGTCCAGCGACCGAGCCGTTCGTTTCGCGACCCCAGCGTGAACAGGGCGATGAGCACCGGGCAGGCGCTCAACGCCACCGCCCACGTCGGCAGGATCCAGCCCAGTTGAGCCACGCACAGGCAACAGAGCAGGAGGACGGCCGCCGTGCGGGCCAGCGAGGCGGCGACGGCCATGGTCACGGCGCGGGCCTCGGGGGCTCGCTGGAGGCGGGCGCCGATCAGCATGCCCAATGCGGCGCCCGCGTGGAAACCCCACAAGAGGCCGCCCGGGAAGAACATCGCGAAGGACCCGGAGCGGGGGAAGGCGAAGTTCTTGCCGGTCAGCATGGAGATGAAGGTGCCGTTGAAGCACCACGCGAGCAGCGCCACCGTTGCGAGGTGGCCGCGGATCTGGCCGCCCAGGGTGTCACCGTGCTCGCCGGGCACCATCCGAAACACCGCTCCCGAGCAGGCCGCGCACACGGGAGTCGCGAGTGCCAGTGCGGTCAGCGCGCCGAACAGTCCGCCGCTCTTGCCGGGCCCGTCGGGCGGCGGGAAGAGGCCCTGCACCTGCCAGGCGGCGACCGCCACGAGCAGGACGTACAGCCAGTAGCCGGTCAACAGGGCCCAGCCCGCTCCGATCCGCCCTCCGCGCAGCCGTGCCACCGGGGTCTGCAGCAGGCCGCCGACGGGGATGGCCAGCAGCGCCCACGCGACGATGACGCCTTCGCCTGCGCGGTCCTCGGCCCGGACCTTCTCGTAGAGGGCCGGTGACGAAGGCAGGCCGAGGGATCCAGGCGTCAGCGTCAGCGCCAGGGCGAGCGCCAGTGATGCGACCCCGGCAACCGTGCCCGCAGTGATCCGCAGCGCCTTGACGCGCTTGACATGTGCTTCGGTCGGCCTGGGGCCTGACCTTGCCGTGGCCATTCGTCCCTCACCCGGTATCGCGTTCTATGCCGTCACCACCGGCTGCGGGCATGGCGGCTCGCTTCATGGGGGGCTCCTTGATGTCGATCGAGTTCTGTGGACGGCGTGAACCGGCCCCCTATGCGCTTCCGTCACCCCTGGGTCTCTGGTGACCCCGTACGTCCCGTCACGGACCCGAGCGGAGATCATGGCATGCGTTGCCGGAGTCCTCGTGCATGAACTGTGCGGGCATCATGGGTGACGTGTGATGAATCGGGCGACGCAGGTGAGCAGTTGGCCCGTCCGTCGGTTCGCTCACGCATAGGGTGTGACCTGAGGCTCGGGTCAGCGGCTGACGAGATTGTCAACGGATCGAGTTGCTGGTGGGTAACGGTGTCAGAGCGGGAGATCCCGAGGCAAGGCTCACCTTGAGGGGCTTATGTGCGGCTGATACGGTGCGATCGCTTGACACTCACCCTGGCGTTGGTTATCCACCCAGGTCGGACGGGTACGACCGGCGCGTCCTGCATGCACCGCATGTCTGCGCGCAAGCCGACGCGGGTGAAGTGTCCGCTACTGCAAGGAACTTGGCAGACATCATCTTGGGTGTACGGGGAGCGGCTGCGTGAAGATCCAGGAGCGTACGGGGGCGGGCGCGGGTCGTTCCGCGGTACCGGCCGGGCCGTCGGTCGGTGACCGGCTTCCCACTCCTCCCCGCGAGCGCAAGCCCGCCCTCGCCGCGCTGGCCGTGCTGCTGATCCTGGTGGGCGCGCTCGGCGCCACCATGCTCGTGCTGCAGGCCGGTGACCGGATCGAGGTCGTCAAGATCACCGAGGAGATCCCGGCCGGGCAGGCGGTCAACGACAGCAACACCACGTCGGTGATGGTCGCCGAGGACCCGGGCATCCACTACGTCCAGTGGTCGCAGCTCGACGCCCTGAAGAAGCTGAAGGCCGTCACGACCATCCCCCGCGGCGTGGTCGCCGTCGGCGAGATGTTCGGCGAGGAGGCCAAGGTGCCCGAGGGCAAGGCCCTCGTCGGCCTGTCCCTGAAGGAGGGGCAGTACCCGGCCGGACTCAAGTCCGGTGCCGCCGTAGCCGCTTACCGCGTCGGCGGGACCTCGCGGTCCGGGTCGGGCGACGAAGGCGACGGCGGTTCGGCCGGCTCCTCCGGCTCCGCCGGCGGTGACTCCGTGATCGTGGACAAGGCGGTCGTCAGCTACGTCCAGGACAGGAAGGGCGACGACCTCGTCGGCAGCACCAACCTTCCCGTGACGCTGCTCGTCGACGACGCGCAGGCCGCGGCGCTCACCCAGGCCTCCTCCAACGGCGAGGTGGCGCTCGTCCTCGTCCCTGGCACCTAGAAGGCGGCACCCGACCCATGGCCCTCATCGCCCTCGCCGCCGACAAGGGTTCCCCCGGCGTCACCACCGCGGCCGTCGCCCTCGCGGCGGTCTGGCCGCGCCGCGTGCTGCTCGCCGAGACCGACCCGGCGGGCGGTGACCTCGTGTACCGCAGCGCGGCCGCGCACGGCGGCCCGCTCAACCCCAACACCGGCATGCTGTCCATCGCCGCCACCGCGCGGCGCGGCCTCGTGCCCGACCAACTCTGGGACCACGTACAGCCGTTGAGTGGCGGACTCGAAGTGCTCGTCGGGCTCGGCATCGCCGAACAGGCCGCCGGACTCGCCGGGTTGTGGCCCACACTCGGCCACGCCTTCGCCTCCCTCGCCGACTCGCCCAACGCGCCCGCCGACGTCATCGCCGACTGCGGCCGCATCAGCGGCGACACCCCGGCCGCCGAGCTGTTCCCGCACGCCTCCCTCGTCCTGCTGATCTCGCGCACCGAGCCCGAGGCGCTGGCCCGCGTGCGGGACCGGGCGGCCGCGCTGGCCGGCAAGCTGCACGGCGGGTCGCGCGGCGCCGCCACCCTGAACAGCCCGGTCATCGGCGTCGTCCTGGTCGCCGACCCGGGCAACGCGGCCAAGCTGGCCGGCCAGGTCAACGACATGCTCGTGCACGCCCAGACCGGCGCCCGCGTGGTCGGCACCCTCGCCGACGACCCGGCCGGCGCCGAGCAGCTCGCCGGGCGCCGCCGCGGCCGCCTGGACAAGTCGCTGCTGATCCGCTCGGCCCGCAAGGTCACGGCCGACGTGTACCAGCAGTACGGCGCCGCCTGGGCCGCGCAGACCCAGGCCGCCCAGCAGGCGCACGCCGCCCGGCCGCCGCAGGGTCACGGAGCCGGGCGATGACCGCTGTCGACCACTCCCTGGTCAAGCGGTTCCGTCAGGAGGCCGGTGACCGGATCGCGGAGCAGCGCCGCCTCGACCAGGTCAGCGGCGTCACGCCGATGTCCACCGAGGACGAACGGCAGTACGCCCGCGCGGTCATAGCCCAGATCCTCGAGGAGTACGCCCGCTCCGAGATCAACGCGGGCCGTACGCCGCTGGACGCGGAGACCGAGGAGCAGTACGCGGCCGCCGTGCACGCGGCGCTGTTCGGGGTGGGCCGGCTCCAGCCGCTGCTCGACGACCCCGAGGTCGAGAACATCGACATCAACGGCTGCGACCAGGTGTTCGTCGGCTACGCCGACGGGCGCGAGGTGCGCGGCGAGCCCGTCGCCGAGACCGACGAGGAGCTCATCGAGCTGATCCAGGTGCTGGGCGCCTACTCCGGTCTGTCGTCCCGGCCCTTCGACTCCGCCAACCCGCAGCTCGACCTGCGGCTGCCGGACGGCTCCCGGCTGTCGGCCGTCATGGACGTGGCCCGCCGGCCCGCGCTGTCCATCCGCCGGGCCCGCATGGGCAAGGTGTTCATCTCCGACCTGGTCGGCAACGGCACGCTGACGCCCGAGCTGGGGCACTTCCTGGCCTGCGCGGTCCGCGCCCGCAAGAACATCATGATCGCGGGCGCCACCAACGCCGGTAAGACGACGCTGCTGCGCGCCCTCGCCAACGAGATCCCGCCGCACGAGCGCCTCATCACCGTCGAGCGCGCGCTGGAGCTGGGCCTCGACACCTTCCCCGACCTTCACCCCAACGTGGTGGCGTTCGAGGAGCGGCTGCCCAACTCGGAGGGGCAGGGTGCCATTTCGATGGCGGAGCTGGTGCGCCGGTCGCTGCGTATGAACCCCTCCCGGGTCATCGTCGGCGAGGTGCTCGGCGACGAGATCGTGACCATGCTGAACGCGATGTCCCAGGGCAACGACGGCTCACTGTCCACGATCCACGCCAACAGCTCCAGCGAGGTGTTCAACCGCATCTCCACCTACGCCCTCCAGGCCAACGAGCGGCTGCCGATCGAGGCGAGCCAGATGCTCATCGCCGGCGCGGTGAACTTCGTCGTCTTCATCCAGCGGCGCAACGGCTTCCAGAGCGGCGGCCGCCTCCAGCGCAGTGTGACGTCCGTGCGCGAGGTCAACGGCGTCGACGGGCGGGTGCTGTCCAGCGAGGTCTTCGCCGAGGCGTCCGACGGCCGGGTCGTCCCGCACGCCCCCATAGCCTGCCTGGAGGATCTGATGGCCCACGGCTACCGGCCCAGCGGAACGTGGGGGTGAGCCGATGACCACCGATCCGCTGACCACCGGTCCGCTCACCACCCCCGCCACCACCGACCTGGCCGCGCTCGGCTCGGTCGGCACGATGGGCGGACTGTTCTCCACCACCGTGCTGTACGCGCTCGCCTGCGGTGTCGCCGTCGGCGGCGGTCTCGCCCTGTTCCTCGTCGCCGTACGCGGACTGCCCGCGAAGCCCGAGCACGAGAAGCAGAAGGCGAGCGAGCGGGCGAACGAGCTGATCCGGTTCGCCGGGCGGCGCGGTTCGCTCGCCGCGCTCGTCGGACTCGCCGTGCTGCTGATGACCCGCTGGGTCGTCGCCGGCGTTGCCTCCGCCGTGCTCGTCTTCTTCTGGGACCGCCTCTTCGGCGGGGCCTCCGAGGAGCGGGCCGCGATGCGGCGCGTGGAAGCGCTCGCCTCGTGGACGGAGTCGCTGCGCGACACCATCGCCGGCGCGGTCGGCCTGGAGCAGGCCATCCCGGCGTCGGCGCGGGCCGCGGCGCCCGTGCTGCGCCCGCACCTCGACGCGCTCGTCGACCGGCTGCGCGCCCGCACCCCGCTGCCCGAGGCGCTCCAGCACCTCGCCGACGAGATCGACGACGCCTCCGCCGACATCATCGTCGCCGCCCTCATCCTCAACGCCCGCCTGCGCGGCCCCGGTCTGCGGCAGGTGCTCGGCGCGCTCGCCAAGTCGGCGCGCGAGGAGGTCGACATGCGGCAGCGCGTCATGGCGCAGCGTGCGTCCACCCGACGGTCGGTGCAGATCGTGGTCGCCGTGTCGATCGCGTTCGTACTCGGACTGTCCATCTTCAACCGGGACTTCGTCGAGCCGTACGGCACGGCCGTCGGCCAGGTCGTCCTGGCCTGCGTGTGCGGGCTGTTCGCGCTGGGCTTCTGGTGGCTGCGCAAGCTGTCCACCATCGAGACGCCCGAACGCTTCCTGGTGCGCGACGAGTCGTCGGTGCGCCTGGTGCGTCCCCGTACCCCGGGCGCCGCGCCCGCGCAGGCGTCGCCGTTCCAGCCGGAAGAGGGGGTACGCCGGTGAACGACGGACTGACGATGCCGGTGGTCGTCGGCGCGGTCGTCGGACTGGGCGTCTACGTCCTGGTCCGCGCGCTGATGCCGACCAAGCGCAGCGCGCTCTCCCAGGTCGCCCGGATCGACGCGATGCGGGCCCGCGGCACGGCGTACGAGTCGGCGCGGTCCACGGACCGGGAGCCGTCCGGCCGCTTCGCCTCGGCGCGTGCCCAAGTGGGCGAGAGGGTCGCCGAGTTCTACCGGCAGCAGGGCTGGGAGCAGCGGTCGCTCCGCGCCGACCTGGCCGTCCTGGAGCGCAGCTGGGAGAAGTTCCTGGCGACGAAGGTGCTGCTGGCGGTGGCCGGTCTGTTCTTCGGGCCGTTCCTGTTCGCCATCGTGTGGCAGCTCGGCTTCGGCAGCAGCCCGGTCATCCCGGTGTGGCTGGCGCTGCTGTGCGCGGTGCTGTTCTTCGTGCTGCCCGACCTGGAGGTGCGCCGGGACGCCGCCGAGAAGCGGCGCGACCTGCGCCGGGTGATCGGCGCGTACCTGGACCTGGTGTCGATGAGCCTGGCCGGCGGCCGGGGTCTGCCCGAGGCGCTGATGGCGGCGGCCGAGGTGTCCGACGGCTGGGCCACGCAGCGGATCCGCAACGCCCTCGCCGACGCCCGGATCACCGGCGTCAGCCAGTGGCAGGCGCTCGGCCAGCTCGGGGAGGAGCTGGGCGTGGAGGAGCTGAAGGACCTCTCCGCCTCGCTGGCCCTCGTCGCGGACGACGGCGCGAAGGTACGGGAGTCCCTCGCCTCGCGCGCCGAGACCATGCGCCACCGCGAACTCGCCGAGATCGAGGGCAGCGCGGGTGAGAAGTCCCAGTCGATGCTCGTGGCGCAGCTGCTGCTGTGCGCGGGGTTCCTGGTGTTCCTGATCTTCCCGGCGGCGATGCGGGTGTTCCAGGTGTGAGCTACCGGACCGGCGAGCCGCGAACCGCGGACCGCGCGCCGTACGTCAGAACTTCCGTGAACCGAATTCGAGAGGACAACGCGTCATGAACGGACGTACCTTCCACACCGGCATCCCCGCCGTCGACTTCCTGGTCACCTTCATGCGGGCACGCGTCGAGCGGGCGCGCTCCGGCGAGCTGGACCGCGGCGCCTCCGCGGTCGAGTGGGTCATCATCTCGGCCGTCGTCGTGGCCATCGTCGGCGTGGTGGCTGCGATCATCAACGCCGCGCTCAGCGAGGGCGCCAACAAGGTCGGCGACTGCATCAAGGGCGCGGACGCGGGCAAGACCTGCTGACCGCACGTTCCTTCTCGACGTCAACGGGGATGCCGGTGCGCGTACGCAGCTGGGTACGCCGACGGGTGGAGGCCGCCTCCACCCGCGGCGATTCCGGCATGACCGCGATCGAGTTCGTGTTCCTCACGCCCGTCCTGTTCTTCATGATCTTCGCGACGGTGCAGTTCGCGCTGTACTTCTTCGCCGATCACGTCGCCCAGGCGGCGGCGCAGGCGGGCGCGCGCAAGGCGCGGGCCACGGCGGACGCCGAGCCGGGCGGCTGGCGGGGCGAGGCGCGGGACGTGGTGGACAGCTACATCCGGCAACTGGGACCGCAGTTGGTCATCGCCCCGGACGTGAAGATGCTCCAGCCGGAACAGAACACGGTAGGCGTGGAGATCACCGCGCGTATCCCGACGGTGTTCCCGGGGCTGGACCTGACGGTGCACGCGCAGTCGATGGGGCCGGTGGAGCGGTTCGTGCAGGAGGGGGAGAACTGATGCGCCGTTCCCTCCTGCGTCTGCGCGCGACGTGGCAGGACACCGCAGACCGGGGTCTGTCCACCGTCGAGGTCGTCATCCTCGCGCCGGTGATGATCCTGTTCATCCTCGTCCTGGTGGCCTTCGGGCAACTGGTCGACGGGCGCGGCGCGTTGGACGGCGCGGCGCGGGACGCGGCCCGTGCGGGGTCGATCCAGAAGGACCACGCCACGGCGATGGCCGAGGCGCGGGCGGCGGCGGAGGCGAACCTCCAGGACGTCTGCTCGGGTCCGGTGACCGTCGTCCAGACCAGCCAGGGCTTCGAGCCGGACACCCTCTTCAGCGTCCAGGTGAGCTGTGAGGTGCGGGGCCTCGCCATGCTGGGCCTGGACATCCCGACGACGCTCACCGCGAGCTTCAGCTCGCCGCTCGACCCGTACCGGAGGACGGCGTGAGAGCAGGTGTATCCGAGCCGGTGCTGGGCGCCCGCGTACCCGAGCCGTGCCCGCGCGCGTCCGCATGCCGGCCCGGCCCGCGCGCACGCGTCCGGGCCTGGTGCGCGGACCGCGCCCGGCGGCTGGACGACCGCGGCTCGGGCGCCGGCGCGGTCATCATCTTCGCGCTGGTCTTCCTCTCCCTGGCGGCCTTCGTCATCGACGGCGGCATGTCGATCTCCAAGCGGGAGCGCGCGGCGGACATCGCGGAACAGGCGGCCCGTTACGCCGCCCAAGACATCGACCGCGAGGCCCTCTACGACAACGAGGGCGGCCCCGCACCCATCAACTTCCAGAACTGCGACGCCCGGGTGAAGGCCTTCGCCCGCGAGATGGACATGTCCGGCCCGGACATCGCCGCCACCCACTGCGTGACGGCGACGGTCGACGCGGTCGAGGTCGAGGTCCAGCTCACCTACTCGCCCGTGTTCACCGGGATGTTCTACGGCGGCGACGTGGTGGTGCGGGGGCAGGCGATCGCGGAGAACGAGGTCGGCTGACGTCGTAACGGCCGGACGGCACGGGCAAGGAGGGGACACGGTGGGTGACCAGGAAGCCGACATCGCGCGGATCAAGGAGACCGCCCGCTCGCTCGGGCGCATCCGCGACACCTTCGCCGAACGCGCCAACCCCGCCGAGGGGTACGGCGTCGACGACCTCGGCTCCGACAAGATTCTGGACGCCTTCGACACCTTCGCCGACAACTGGAAGATCCACCGCAGGCAGCTCACCGAGGAGCTGAAGAAACTGCACGGGATCACCAAGTCCGCTGCCCAGTCGTACGAAGGGCTCGACCACGAGCTCGCCGAGGCGCTCCGGCGCACCGACAAGGACCAGCCGAAGGGAGCGGGCCGATGACCGCCAGACCGGCCGCCCACCGCTGGGCCGTGCTCGACGAGTCGGCCGACCCGATACCCGGGGACCCGGAGACCGTCGCCCGGCTCGGAAGGCAGCTGCGCAAGACCGCCGAGGCCATCGACAAGGAGGCCCGCGAGATCGAGGCGCTGGCGTCGGTGGAGAACTGGAAGGGCAAGACCGCCACCGAGTTCCGCGGCGCCGCCGAGGGCGCGAGCGGCAAGTTGCGCAAGGCGTTCAAGCGGTACGACGAGGCCGCGCAGGCGCTCGGCACCCAGGTGCGGGAAGGGGTGTGCAGCAATGAGTTCGCCTCGGAGCTGCACCGCGCCCAGCAGATGGCCGACCAGGCGCTGAAGGACGCCGAGCAGGCCGAGGAGAGCCAGGGGAGCGCGCGCCGGGCCCTGGACGGGCTGCCGGACGACACCCCGGACGACGACCCGGACCGCAAGCGGCACACCGACCGGCAGAAGGCGGCGACGTCCGCGCTGGCCGACGCGAAGAAGGCGCTGGCGGCCGCCAAGGGGATCCGTGACCGTGCCGCGCAGGCGGCGGCCGACGCCATCCACGACGTCATCGAGAACGACGGGCTGAAGGACGGCTGGAAGGACAAGTTCATAAACTGGGTCCACGAGAACGCCGGCTGGCTCAAGGAGATCTCGAAATGGGCGGGACGCATCGCCCTCTGGGCCGGGGTGGCGGCGCTCGCGCTCGGCTGGATCCCCGTCATCGGCCAAGCGATCGCCGTCGTCGCGAACGCCGTCGCCCTCGTCGCCGGCGTCGTCGCCCTGGCGACGGACCTGGTGCTGGTGCTGGGCGGTGAGGGCAGCTGGAAATCCGTCATCCTGGACGCCGTCGGTGTCGCCACCTTCGGCCTCGGGCGGGCCGCGATGGCGGGAGCCAAGGGCGTGGCCGCCGGCAGCAAGGCGCTGGCCCGCAGCAACCTCTACAAGAACGCCGTGCGGTCCGGCATGAAGACCAACAAGGCCTGGAACCTCGCCAACCGCGGCGCGCAGGGGTCGCTCCGCGGCAAGGACGCGGCCCGCGCCATGGCCACCATGCCCAAGGGCAAGCTGCCGAACTGGAGCAACATCAAGGAGGGCTTCAGCCCGTCCGCCCTGGCCCGGGATACGGTCGACGGCGTGAAATCCATCCGCAACGCCTTCTCCCGGGAGGGCTGGCGGGAGGGCCTGAGCGGCATGGCGGCCCCCCGGTCCGCCGGCACCCTGGACCCCGACCTCGCCCGCACGGCCGCCGGGCTCGACGGCATCGCCCCGGCCGCCCGCGAGTTCCCCGCGGTCAGCAGCGCCCTGAACAACTTCACCGCCCAGACCAATGTCTGGGCGGGCTCCACCGCCACCGGTGTGCTCGCCGGCGCCGAGGGCGCCTACGGCGCGGTGACCTCCGTCGCCGACAAGGTCACCCCGTGACCGAGGCGCCCGCTCTCCGGCCGGCCGCGGGTCGCGGTCCCGGGCTCGAACGGTGTCACGGCTCACGGCTGTCCGTGGAGGACGGCGCGCTCGTGCTGCGCGCCTGCGGCCGTACCCGGCGGGTCCCGGTCGGGGACGGCGGTGTCGCCCGCGCGGTGTTCGTCGACGCGGCCATGGACGCGGCCATGGACGCCGGACGCGACGAGCCCGGCCGTCCGGGCGCCTGGGGCGAGGTACGGCTTCAGGACCGGGACGGGGCGCAGGTCGCCCGTATCCCGCTCGGGGAGTGGCTGCCGGAGGCGCCCGCGCTTCCGGAGCGTGCCGTGCAGGGGGAGCAGCTGCTGGAGCGTACGGGCGTGGCCGGGCTGCTGAAGGCCGCGGGTGTGCCGCTGCACATCGCGCGGGACCGCACCGGCCCTCGGGCGGGTTCCGGGAAGGGAGGCGTCTCCCTCGGGCCCGGCCCGGCCTTCCCGCTCTGGTACTGGTGCGTGCGCGGCGTCGCCGGGACGCTGTGGTTCTCCGCGTTCACCGTGGTCGTCTTCTCCGACACCGTGCCCGCCTGGCTGGTGCTGCTGCTCGCCCTCACCGCCCTGTGCGGGCCGGTGGCGCGGCTGACGCTGCGCGCCTGGACCCGGCTGCGGGCGGGACGACGGCGGGTCACGGTCCTCGAACGCGTCGCACCCAGCCCGGCGGCCGGGACCGGGGTCACGGCCCGGTTCCTGCGGGACACCGAGCTGCGGGTGCAGGACCGCGACCTGGTGCTGCGGGACCTCGGCGGCCAGGAGTACTGGTTCGCCCGCTCGGGTCCGCACGCGGTGAAGCGGCTGGTGAAGGTGCTCGACGGCGCCGGACTGCCGGTCGGGGCGGAGCTGCGGGGGCCGGGCGAGCAGGTGCGGGCGGTGTTCCCGTGGGACCTGTGGTTCGGTGGCGCGGACGGCGCCGGCGGATGGTCGCGGCTGTGCGGCGCCTCCGGACTGGCGGTGTCCGAACGCCGGCTCAGCGGCAGGCGGACCTGGCCCAAGGGGCCCGTACTGGGCACCGGGCTGCTGCCCCGCACCGGCCGGGACGCCCGCCGGATGGCACGCTTCCCCGGCACGGCGGCGGGAGTCTCGTCCACCGCCGTCATGGCCTTCGGGAACCTCTTCTCCGTGGTCCAGGGCGTGCGCGTCGCCGACACGGCACCCGGGCCCGCGGCCGTCGCCGTGGCCGCGGGGGCGCTCGGTCTCGTCCTGCAGGCCGTGCCGTACGCCGTGCACGAACTGCGCGGACGGCTGGTGCTCGACCGGCCCGCGGCGGAGCGGACGACGAACGAGGAGGCCCGGCGATGACGACCCGACCCGAACACGACGGACCACCGTCCGACTACCAGCTCCTGCTGCCCGACGGCTGGTTCCGGATCCTCCTCGACCCCGAACAGCGGGACCGGTCGGTCGACGCGCTGGCGGAACGCCGCTTCCAGGGCATCGACAACGCCCCGCACCTCAAGGACGAGATGCGAGCGGATCTGCGCCGCCGGGCCGCCGAGGCCTACCGCGGCGGCGGTATCGAGCTGTACCTCAGCTTCCAGGAGGCCGGACCGCTCACGATCCCCGCCTCGCTGCTGGTGAGCCTCGCCCCGCTGCGCGGCCCCGAGCCGCTGTCGCCGCACGACCTGGCGGCGGCGTTCGCGAGGGGCGCGGAACCGGACGAGGACGACACGAAGGTGAGCGTCGAGGAACTGGCCGCCGGCACAGCCGTACGCGTCCGGTCCACCACCCGGCCCACGGAGCGGGAGCGGCAGGACGGGCAGCGTGCCTCCGTCTCGGTGGAGTACCACGTGCCCGTCCCCGGCAGCGCCCAGTACCTGCTGCTCACCTTCTCCACCCCGCTGGAACCCGTCGCCGACGCCATGGCCGGCCTCTTCGACGCCATTGCCTCCTCGCTGACCTGGACGGAGTGAAACCGCCGATGACCGACGACCTGTCGACGCTGGGCCTGGAGTGCTCGGAGGACTGGGTGCCGTTCCCGGTGACCGGCACGATCGACCTGTCCTACTGGGCCAGGTACCAGGCGGAGGAGCTCGTCGAGCGGTACGCGCGGGACGGGGAGAAGGGCAACGCCCGAGCGCTCGCCCGCGATCTGGAACGCGCGGCGGCCGACAGCCGGAGCCGGGAGCCGCTGGGCGCGTTCGGCTGGTACGTCAGCGGGCACCAGACCGTGGCCGCGGTGCTGGAACTGGACGCGATCCACCCCGACGGGACGTACCCCGAGGTGACCCTCGACCTGCTCGCCGAGTCGATGTCCGCGACGGACTTCGGCCCGCCGGACGTCCGCCGCGTGCGGCTGCCGCTCGGGGACGCCGTCCGCATCCGGCAGAACCTCGTCGAGGAGCGCAAGCGGCTGTTCGGCCCGCGCCCGGTGGTCCGCACCCTCTTCTACGGCGTCCGCCCGCCGACGACGGACGCGGCCCTCACCCTGATGGTGTCCTGGACCGAACCGCTCCTCGACGAACCCCTCGAGGGCATCGTGGACGGCATCGCGAGGACGCTGACGCTCTGAGGCCGCGACCCCGCATCGCCCTGACCGAAGAAACCAGGAAATCGGCACAGGGTTCACCTCGGCTTCTCACGGTGGGTACGAATACCAGCTGTTCCGCCGCCTTTTCCGCGCCGCGATTCGGGTGAGGGGGCATGAGCGAAGGGCGGACGTGAAGAATCAGCGGTCTCCCTAGGGCCTTTCCGTCACATCTGTGACGTGCGCGTTGCTCCGTTACGCGCTGCCGCCCGGACGCCGCTGGTCGACGGCATCCTCGCGTGCTTTGATCGGTGGCGCGGTCGCGGTCCGCCACGGCAGGCAATTCCGCATTCCCCGGCGGAACTCGGCGGACATCTCGCGACGCACTGTCCGATACGAAGGGAAACACGCCCCCATGAACCTCGCCCCCCGAGTGGAAACCGCCGAACTCTCCGACGCCGACCTGGACCACGTCTCCGGCGGCCAGTCCGTCTCCGCTGGCTTCGACGCCGGCGCGGCCGTCGTCCTCGGCCACGGTTCCGCCGGCGTGGGTGTGTACGTCGAAGCCGGTCCCCTCAGCGTCTCCGCCGGTCTCGGCGGCTCGGTGAGCCACGCGGACGCCGTGCGCACCACGATGGTCTGAGTGCCGTACCCGGCCCCGGTCCGTTCGCGGGCCGGGGCCGGGCTCATTTCTTCTCCCGCTTGTCCTCCACCCTCATCTTCTCGTTGACCTGCTTGGTGAGTTCGTTCTCGAGCTTGGTGAATTCACGGACCACCGCGTCGGACATGTCGGCGAGCGCGTCGAGCTGCTGCGTGATGTCCTCGCGCCCGTCCTCCCAGTTCGACTCGAAGTCGGAGAGCGCGTCGTTCACGGAGCTGTCGCCGATGTCGTCCTTGTACGAGTCGAACAGCTTCTTCGTGTGATTCATCCGCTTCTTCACCGACCGCAGCCGGCGCCCGTAGTCCTCCAGATCGGACAACGGGAGCGCGAGATCGCTCTTTCCCTCACCCATATGAATTCCCCCTCGGTAGCCCGCGGCCGACCCTCACCCTGAGCAGGGTACGGCTCGGGCGGGGCCGGAGGTCCAGCCCGCAGGTGATCGACGCGGTCAGGCGATACGGCTCTCCGCCCGAGGCGCGGAGGTAGCGGATCCCGCACGGCGGGGTCCTGTCGGCGCTGCCATCGCCGGCGTCCTGCCAGAACATGAGGCGGCTGCACAGCGACGTGTCGTCGAGGGCGGACCAGTCAGGGGCGACGCCGCGCCAGAAGTAGCCGTCCCTGCCCAGGTTGTAGTCCTCGTAACCGGCCACGCTCGCGGGTGTGCCGAAGTAGTTCCGGGCTTCCTTGCCGTCCCTGAAGGGGGCGGTCCACAGCCCTTCGCCGTACCAGCCCTGCCGGATGCTGACGTCCCGGCGGCCTTCGTCTCCGCGAAGCTCTGCAACTGCGCCGGCGTGAACACGGGTTCGTACCAGCAGGGTTGGGGTTCCCAGGTCGGGTCGGCCGTCAACTCGTCGCCCTCGACTCCGCCGACGGGACCGTCACCGCGGGTGCCGCCTCCACCGACGGCGTGGGCGGTTCCCGGTGTCCGCAGCACCGTGGCCAGGACGAGGGCCGCCGGTACGAGGGCGCGACGCATGTGGGCGGCGTGCGGGAGGCCGAAACGGTCAAGGCAGTGCGTGAGGGCAGCGGTTCGTCGTCCGGGGGGAGGTGCGAGGCGCGAGGTGTCGGAAGGCCGGTGGCGGGAGGAGGGGGCGGTACCCCTTCGACTGCGGCCATTCGAGTCAATAAGATCCCCGTAGTCCCGACGACCCCTTCCTCCCACACCCCAGGACACCCGCCATGCCGCGACGCCGCAGTCCCAGCCCGTCCAGCTCGACGGCTCCGAGGAACCGCACGCCGCAGCCGGTGCGGGTGCGCCGGCGGACGTTCGGGGACTTCGTGAAGGCGTTCCTCGCGTTCGTGGCGCTGGCGGTGCTGCTCGTCGGGGTGCCGGTGGCGCTGGCGATGACGGCGGGCTGGCCGTTCCCGGAGACGTTCGAGCCGATGGAGTGGCTCAAGCAGGACATCTCCGTCTCGACGTTCCTCTCCATCCTCACGTTCGTCGTCTGGCTCGCCTGGGCGCAGTTCACCGCCTGTGTGCTGGTGGAGATGAAGGCCGCGCTGTCGGGCGTCGGGGTGCCGGGGCGGGTGCCCGGCGCCGGTCCGAGCCAGCTGCTCGCCCGGCAGCTCGTCGCCGCGCTGCTGCTGGTCGGCGCGACCGCCGCCAGCTTCACGCCGTCGCTCGCGCAGCTCGGGCAGACCTTCGACGACACCCAGCGGCCCACGGTGGCCGCCGCCCAGCAGACGCCGGGTCTCTTCGCCCAGCAGCAGGAGCAGGCGGCCGGCGCCGCCGCCGCGGTCGCCGAGCAGGCCGGCCACTCCGAGGCGGCCCCCGCCGCCGCCAAGAAGCAGGGCGACACGAAGTTCTACCGGATCCAGCCGCCGGAGGGGCGTCACCACGACTCCCTCTGGGAGATCGCCGAACGTCACCTCGGCGACGGCCGCCGCTACAAGGAGATCTTCGAGCTCAACAAGGACCGTGTGCAGCCGGACGGTTCGCGGCTGTCCGAGGCCAGTCTGATCCGGCCCGGCTGGATCATGGAGATGCCCGGCGACGCGCGGGGCGGCGACCTCGTCGAGATGCCGGACGACGCCCCCGAGGTGTCGCCCGAGGTGCGGCAGCAGATCAGCGACTACGCGAGGACCGGCGACGGCGCGTCCGGCGGCGGCGACCAGGCACAAGGCGGCGACCAGGCACAAGGCGGCGACCAGGCACAGGGCAGCGGCAACGAAGACAGCGGCGGTGGCGCCGCCCACGTCGACCTCCCCCAGCAGCGCCCCGCTCCCGCCCCCGACACCGGTCACGCCGACCTCCGGCGCCCCGCGCCGGACCAGGTCGCCACGCCCGCCCAGGACTCCTCGTCCTTCGGGCTGCCCGAGGCCCTGCTGACCGCGCCCCTGCTCGCCGCCGGTCTGCTCGGGGCGCTCGGCCACCGGCGCCGCCAGGCGCTGTGGCAGTCGGCGTTCGCCGGGATCGGCGGCCGGCGCGGCATGGAGCCGCCCACGCCCACCGGCGACGCCCTCGACGTGCAGGACGCGCTGCTGGTCGGCGCCGACCCGGAGGGCGTACGGCTGCTGGACCGGTCGCTGCGCGGGCTCGCCGCGTCGCTGGCCGCCGAGTCCCGTCCGCTGCCCACGGTCTACGCGGCCTGGATGAGCAACGGCGACCTGCACCTCCAGCTCGCCCAGCCGTCCGGCAAGCCGCCGTCCCCGTGGCAGCTCGGGCAGGACCAGACGTTCTGGATGCTGGCCCGCGCCGACGCCGAGACGTACGAGGACGCCGACACGGCCGCGCCCTACCCGGGCCTGGTCAGCCTCGGCACCATGGACGACTCCCGGCTGCTGCTCAACCTGGAGTCGGTCCCCGGCATCGTGTCGCTGAGCGGCCGTGAGGAGGACCGGGCGGCCGTGTTCGCGTCCGTGGCCGCCGAACTGGCCACCAACGGCTGGTCGGACCGCATGACCATCACCCTCGTCGGGTTCGGCGAGGACCTCACCGCCCTCGCGCCCAGCCGGCTGCGCCACCTCGACGGCATCGAGGCGCTGATCGAGACGATGGAGGCGGAGACCCGGCAGCGGCGCGGCGCGCTCGGCGCCGCCGGCCACGACTCCGTGCTCACCGGCCGCACCGGCCCGGCCCAGCACACCCGTTGGGCCCCGCACCTGGTGCTGCTGGCCGCCGAGCCGTCCCCCGAGGACGCCATGACGCTCGCCGAACTCGCCGCCGACGCGAGCCGCCTGGGCATCGGCTACCTCGTCGGCACCGGCAGCGGCGATCTGCCGGGCGCCGCCTGGGAGATGGAGATCACCGGCGAGGGCCGGCTGCTCGCCCCGCTGCTCGGCCTGGAACTCGACGCGCAGCTCCTGCCCGCCGCCCAACGGCGCGCGGTCGTCGAGCTGTTCACCGACACCGACCCGGAGCACAGCCCCGACGGGCCCGGCACCACGCCGCCGTTCCTGGTCGACATCAGCGAGCAGGGCCGGCCCGCCGTGTACGCGCGGCTGGTCGGGCCGTACGAGATCATCGGCCTGGAGACGCCGGACGGCGAGCGGAGCGCGCTGCTGCACGAGGCGCTGGCGCTGCTGCTCCTGCACCGTGAGGGCGTGCACCCGCGGGTGCTGTCCTCCGCGCTGTGGCCGCGCGGCGTCACCGACGATGTGCGCGGGGCGCTTCTCGACCGGCTGCGGGACTGGCTGGGCACCGACCCCGACGGCACCCCGCGGCTGCGCACCGACGACACCGGCCGGCTCACCCTCGCCAAGTCCGTGGTCTCCGACCTGGACGTGCTGCGCTCGCTGTACCACGAGGCGACGCAGGGCAAGGGCGTCGACAGCCGGGCCGTGCGCGGACGGCTGCTGACCGACGCGCTGGTACTGGTGCGCGGCCCGCTGCTGGCCGACCGGCCCGAGGACCGTTACCGCTGGCTCACCCACGAGATCGTCGACGCGCAGCTCCCGCTGCTCGTGGCGGACACCGGGCTCGCGCTCGCCGAGTTCCACATGGAGAAGAACCGCGCGGAGAAGGCCATCGAGGCGCTGAACGCCGCGCTGCGCACCGCCCCGGCCGACGAGCGGCTGTGGCACGAACTGCTGCGCGCCACCCACGCCCTGGACGACCTGGAGCGGCTCACCGCGCTGGCGTCCGACCTGGTGGCCCGCAGCGGGTCGCGGGGGCTGCCGCCGCGCACCGAGGCGCTGCTCGACGAACTGCTGCCGACGTGGCGCGACGCGGTCGCGGCGGCCGGCTGAGCGGCCGGACGGGATGACCGGCGGCCTGGAGTACGCGCTGATCGCCGTCGCCGCGCTGTGGGGCGCGGCGGCCGGCGCGCTGCTGCCCCGCGCCGCCCACCGGTTCGCCGTCCCGGCCGGGGAGGAGTGGCGCTCGGCGTGCCCGCAGGGACACCCGCTCGCGCGCTGGCTCGGCCCGGCCCGCTGCCGGGCGTGCGGAGGAACCCCGTACGGAACCGGCGCCGCCGTCCCCGTGACCGTCACCGCGCTGGTCTGCGCGACCCTCGCCGCCGCCACCGGGACCCGGCCGGAGCTGGCGGTGTGGCTGCTGCTGGCGCCCGTAGGCGTGCTGCTCGCCACCGTCGACGTCCGGGTGCAGCGGCTGCCCGACCCGCTCACCCTGCCCTTCGCCGGGACCGCCCTGGTGCTGCTGGGGCTGACGGCGCTGGTCCCCGAGCACGCGGGGGAGTGGACAGGCGCCCTGCTGGGCGCGCTCGCGCTCGGCGCCGGCTATTTCGTGCTGTTCCTGGTCAACCCGGCCGGGATGGGCTTCGGCGACGTGAAACTGGCGCTCGGCGCGGGCGCGGTCCTCGGCTGGTACGGCTGGCCCACCGTGCTGCTCGGCACGCTGGCCGGGTTCCTGTGCGGAGCGCTGTACGGCGGGGCGCTCGTCGTCGCCCGGAAGGCGGGCCGCTCGACGTCCATCCCGTTCGGTCCGTTCCTGATCGGCGGGGCCTTCGCGGGGCTGCTGATCGGCGCGTACACGGCCTGACGTCCGCGCGCGGAGACGGCTGACGTACGCTGATTCCGTCCGTCCACACCCCTGCGAAAGGGACACCGGTGACCGAGAAGGCCGACCTTCAGCCCGTCCTCGACCGTGCCGCCGCCGGTGGGCGGATCACCCCCGAAGAGGCCCTGGTCCTCTACCGCGACGCCCCGCTGCACGCCCTGGGCGCGGCCGCCGACGCGGCCCGCCGCCGCCGGTACGCGGGCACGGAGCACATCGCCACGTACATCATCGAGCGGAACATCAACTACACGAACGTGTGTGTCACGGCGTGCAGGTTCTGCGCGTTCTACGCGGCCCCCAAGGACACCGCCAAGGGCTGGACCCGCGACCTCGACGACATCCTGCGCCGCTGCGCGGAGACCGTGGAACTGGGCGGCACCCAGATCATGTTCCAGGGCGGCCACCACCCGGACTACGGCGTCGAGTACTACGAGAAGCACTTCGCGGCCATCAAGAAGGAGTTCCCGCAGCTCGTCATCCACAGCCTGGGGGCGAGCGAGGTCGAGCACATGGCGCGGATCTCGAAGGTGAGCGTCGAGGAGGCGATCACCCGGATCCACGCGGCGGGGCTCGACTCCTTCGCCGGCGCCGGCGCCGAACTGCTCCCGGAGCGCCCGCGCAAGGCGATCGCCCCGCTGAAGGAGTCCGGCGAGCGCTGGCTGGAGATCATGGAGATCGCCCACAACCTGGGCGTGGAGTCCACCTCCACCATGCTGATGGGCACCGGCGAGACCAACGCCGAGCGGATCGAGCACCTGCGGATGATCCGGGACGTGCAGGACCGCACGGGCGGCTTCCGCGCGTTCATCCCGTACACCTACCAGCCCGAGAACAACCACCTGAAGGGCCGCACCCAGGCCACGCTCTTCGAGTACCTGCGGATGATCGCCATCGCCCGCCTGTTCCTCGACAACGTGGCCCACATCCAGGGCTCGTGGCTGACCACCGGCAAGGAGGTCGGCCAGCTCTCCCTGCACTACGGCGCGGACGACCTCGGCTCGATCATGCTGGAGGAGAACGTCGTCTCCTCCGCCGGCGCCAGGCACCGCTCCAACCGGCTGGAGATCATCGACCTGATCCGCAAGGCGGGCCGGGTCCCGGCGCAGCGCTCCACGACGTACGAGCACCTGGTGGTGCACGACGACCCGGCGAACGACCCGGTCGACGACCGCGTGGTCTCGCACATCTCGTCCACCGCCATCGAGGGCGGCACGGCCCACCCGGAGCTGAAGCTCCTTCCCGCCAACTGACCTGCCCGTGCTGACCCTTCACGTCGCCGAGGCCTCGCCCGAGTCCGCCGTCCTGGTCGAGGGCGCGCGGATCGCCGCCGTCGGCCCGTACGAGGAGCTGGCCGCCGCGCACCCGGACGCCCGGCTGCGCCGGTGGCCCGGCATCCTGACGCCCGGACTGCTCAACCCGTACGGCCCGGAACTGCTGGAGCAGGCCTACCACCCCGACCCGCGCGAGGCGGACCGGCTCGGCACCGAGCCGCTGTTCGGGCTGCGGGCGCGGGCGCTCCTCGCCTCCGCGCCCTCCGCGCGGGGCGCCAGCGCGCGCCGCGGGGTGCAGCGTCTGCTGGCCCACGGGACGGTCGCCGTGGCCGGTGAGATCCGTGGCCGCGAGGCCCTGGACGCCGTCCGCAGGGCCGGGCTCGCCCTCGCGGGCCGCCCGCCCGCGCTGCCCGGACCTCCGGCGCTGTCCCCGGTGCCGCTCGTGCTGCTGCCGGCCCTCGGTCCCGGGAGCCCCGCGCGGTTCGCGGTGTTCGACGTGCCCGACCGTGACGCCCTGGTCCGGCAGGGCGCGTCCACCTGCGTGGCCACCGTGGTCGGCGGGCGTCTGGTCCACCGGCGGCGCTGACCCGGCGTACGCCCGTGCCGGTACGCCGCCGCGGGCCGGCCGGGGCGCGGCTGCAAGAATGGGCCCGTGACCCGCGCATCCCTGGACAAGCAGCCGCACGAAGTCGCCTCGATGTTCGACGACGTCGCGGAACGGTACGACCTGACCAACGACGTGCTGTCCCTCGGACAGGACCGGCGCTGGCGCAAGGAGGTCGCGAAGGCGGTCGACGCGCGGCCCGCGCAGAAGGTCCTGGACCTGGCGGCCGGCACCGGCACCTCCTCCCTGCCCTTCGCCCGCACCGGCGCCTACGTCGTGCCCTGCGACTTCTCGCAGGGCATGCTGCGGGTCGGCAAGCGGGCCAACGCCTGGCTGCCGTACACGGCAGGCGACGCGACCCGGCTGCCGTTCAAGGACGACGTGTTCGACGCCGTCACCATCTCCTTCGGCCTGCGCAACGTGCAGGACACCGACGCGGCGCTGCGCGAGATGCACCGGGTGACCCGGCCCGGCGGACGCATCGTCATCTGCGAGTTCTCGCACCCGACATGGACGCCGTTCCGCACCGTCTACACCGAGTACCTGATGCGCGCGCTGCCGCCGGTCGCCCGCGCGGTGTCGTCCAGCCCGGACGCGTACGTCTACCTCGCCGAGTCCATCCGCGCCTGGCCCGACCAGCCCGCGCTGGCCGAGCGGCTGAAGGGCGCCGGCTGGTCCAGGGTGGCCTGGCGCAACCTCACCGGCGGCGTGGTGGCACTGCACCGGGGCTTCAAGGAGAGCTGAGCGCCGCCACGGCCTCAATGAGAGCCGAGCGCCACCAGGGGCGCCGCGGCGCCCGGTTCCTCCAGCTCGCGCCGCAGCCCGCCCGGCGGCGGCAGCGGACCGCGCGGCTCGCGCACCCCTCCACCGCCTTCGCCCTCGCCGAAGTCCAGCCACACGTGCACCACGGAGTGGCGGGGCACGGGCGTGCCGGGCTGCGGGTACTGGCGGACCACGTAGTCCACGACGGCGTGCGGGAAGTCCGGCCGGCCGGGCGCGTCGAGGGACAGGCCTCTCGCGCGGGCCGACTCGCGCGCGTCGACGGCCATCAGCCCGACCAGGCGCGGCACGCGCACGTCGCCGCCCCCGTGTCCCTCGGGTGTCATACGCATGGACGTCACCCCCAGCGGTACCGGAAGGGTAGGCCGGGGGCGCGTCCGACGGAAGCACTGCGTGATGGTTCGTGACAAAAAGTCACGCAGAGTAGCCGCGGGTGGGGTCCGTCAGAGGTCGAGGCGGTAGACGTGGGCCTCGGCCTTCGAGACGGGCGTCGTAAACGTCTGAGCGAGCCGCATGGCCAGCCGCCGGGTCACCGCGATCGAGCGGGCGTTGTGGGCCTTCACCACCGCCACGACGCTCGTCGGGCCCGCCGCGCGCACCCGGTCCAGCGTCTCCAGGGCCGCCGCCGTGACATAGCCCTTGCCCCAGTGCTCGCGGGCGAGCCGCCAGCCGATCTCGATCTCCCCCGTGGGGCCCCACTCGCGCTCCCAGGGCTGGGCGCCGGTGAAGCCGATGACCTGCCCGTTCTCGTCGAGGACGCTCCACAGGCAGAAGCCCAGCTCGGCGTCGTGCCGCCGCTGGCGGGCGGTGAGCTCCTCGTAGACCGACAGCTCCGCGGGCCGGCCGCCGTGGAACTCCATGACGTCGGGGTGGGCGAAGATGCGGTGCCAGGTGACGGCGTCCTCGTCGGTGGGAACCCGCAGCCGTACAGCGGGGAGTGCTCGGTTCACGGGGCAGCCCTTCAGCCGGGTGATCACGTCCGCTGAATAGACTGCCTGTGTCCAGTGCCGGTCGGCACGAAGATTTCGAACTCTGGGGAGATCCCGCCGTGACCGAGCCCCTCTCCGACAACACCGCAGATGTGATCGTCGTGGGCGCGGGGCCAGCCGGCTCCACCACCGCCTACCACCTGGCCCGGTCCGGCCTCGACGTGCTCCTGCTGGAGAAGACCGAGTTCCCGCGCGAGAAGGTGTGCGGCGACGGCCTCACCCCGCGCGCCGTGAAGCAGCTGGTGTCGATGGGCATCGACATCTCCGAGGAGGCCGGCTGGCTGCGCAACAAGGGCCTGCGCATCATCGGCGGCGGCGTCCGCCTCCAGCTCGACTGGCCGGATCTCGCCTCCTTCCCCGATTACGGACTCGTGCGCAAGCGCGACGACTTCGACGAGCAGCTCGCCCGGCAGGCGCAGAAGGCGGGCGCCCGGCTGTACGAGCGGTGCAACGTGGGCGCGCCGGTCGTCGACGACCGCACCGGCCGCATCACGGGCGTGAAGGCCAAGCTCGGCGAGGACAAGCGGGAGGTCACCTTCCACGCCCCGCTGGTGGTGGCCGCCGACGGCAACTCCACCCGGCTGTCCCTGGCGATGGGCCTGCACCGGCGCGAGGACCGCCCGATGGGCGTCGCCGTGCGCACGTACTTCACCTCGCCCCGCCACGACGACGACTACCTGGAGTCCTGGCTGGAGCTGTGGGACCGGCGCGGCGCGCAGGACCGGCTGCTGCCCGGCTACGGCTGGATCTTCGGCATGGGCGACGGCACGTCCAACGTCGGCCTGGGCGTGCTCAACACCTCCGACTCCTTCAAGGAGCTGGACTGGCGCGAGGTCCTCAAGGCCTGGTGCGCGTCCATGCCGGAGGACTGGGGCTACACCCCGGACAACATGACAGGACCGATCCGCGGCGCCGCGCTCCCCATGGCCTTCAACCGCCAGCCGCACTACACGCGCGGTCTGCTGCTCGTCGGCGACGCGGGCGGTCTGGTGAACCCGTTCAACGGCGAGGGCATCGCCTACGCGATGGAGTCCGGGCAGCTCGCCGCCGACGTGATCGTCCAGGCGCACGCGCGGTCCACCCCGGCCCAGCGGGAGATCGCCCTCCAGCGCTACCCGCGGGTCCTCAAGGACACCTACGGCGGCTACTACACGCTCGGCCGCGCCTTCGTGAAGCTGATCGGCAACCCGAAGGTCATGCAGATCGCCGCCCAGCGCGGCCTGACGCACCCGATGTTGATGAAGTTCACGCTGAAGCTCCTCGCCAACCTGACCGACCCCACGGGCGGCGACGCGATGGACCGCATCATCAACGGCCTGAGCAAGGTGGCCCCGAAGGCCTGAACGGCCGGGCGCGTGACCGGAGTCGGCGGGCATGTCCGGCATCTCCGGGCGCGGTGTCCGATCGTGACCGTCGCGTGACGCATCCGTGAACAACTGATCGACTCCGGGCGGTGTCGAACGGGACGTGACCCAGCCGGGCACGTCCCGTTCGACGAAAGAGCCTTTTCATGACACAGCAGGCGAGACGGCTGCGCGCGCGGCTCGCGGCGCTGGGAGCGGTGGGCGCCACGGCGCTGGCCGCGGCCGGGGTCCAGGGCGCGGCCCACGCGGCCGACGCACCCCTCCCGGTGGTGATCACGGGCGAGGACCGGGTGGACCTGTCCCTCCACTCGGACAACGGTGACCCCACGGAGCCGCAGGTCGACCTCCGGCTCGACGTCCCGGGCGAGGAGTTCGAGGGCGACGGCGAGGTTCCGGCGGTGTACCGCGGGGAGTACACGATCCGCATCGACGCCCGCGGGCTGAAGGGCGTCGCGAAGGCCGACCTGCCCTGCGACGCCGACGGCCTGGTCGCGGTCTGTTCGGGCTACGACCTGTACGCGGGCACGACGTACAACCGGCTCGGCGGCATCCGGCTCGACCTCACCGACGACAGCGAGGCCGGCGACACCGGCAGCATCGTCGTCACCGGCGAGGGCGAGGGCCTCGAGTTCACGCCCCTCACCGTCGACGTGCGCGTCGGCGGCCCCGAGCTGCTGAACCGCGCGCTCACCCTGCCGAAGGACCTGAAGGCCGGCGAGACCTTCGAGCCGCCGCTGGGCGTGATGAACGTGGGCGGCGTGCCGTCCGAGGGCGCGGTGCTGCGGCTGTACGGCTCGCGCGGGCTGTCCTTCCCGGACGACTTCGGCAACTGCTCCTCGACCGTGGTGGACACCGGACCGCTGCTGCGGCAGCACACCGAGGTGCTCTGCGCCTTCCCCGACACCCTCGAGGCGGGAGCGGCGTACACCCTGGCCGGCCCGGTGCGGGTGAAGACCGCGGACTTCGCGCTGCACGACATCTTCTCCTCCTCGTTCCGGCCCCTGGAGCCGGGCGAGGAGAAGACGCTGCACGAGGGGCGCCGGCAGGGCAGCGGACCGGACCTGACGCTGGAGCGGGCCGGGGACGCCGACCCGGCGCAGTACACCAAGTACGCCGAGCTGGACCTGCCCACGACCAACACCTACGACCTGGAGCTCACCGGCGCCTCCGCGTCCGGCGCGGCCGGGGACACCGTCACGGCGGAGATCGGGTTCGCCAACAACGGGCCGGCCTGGATCAGCGCGCTGCGCTCCGGCGGGGAGCCGTTCTCCTTCACGGTGGTCGCGCCCGAGGGATCGACCGTCACCTCGGCGCCCGAGAAGTGCCGGACCATCACCGTCGACGGCAGCGTGCCGGGCTACCGCTGCTCGGTGGCGACGCCGCTGCTCGAGGACGCCCGGCTCACCTTCCCGTTCGAGCTGCGCGTCGACGAGGTCGTGGAGGGCGCCAGGGGCCGGGTGGCGATGCCCGAGTGGGACAACCCCTTCGACTCCGACCCGTCGAACGACGTCGCGTGGATCGTGCTGAACGCCCCCGGCGAGCCCGGCGACGACGGCACGGGCGGCTCCGACGGCGGCCCGTCGGACGGCCCGTCGGCGCCCGGCGCCGGTGACGGGGACGGCTCCGGCGACGGGACCGGCACGGACGACGCCGACTCCGCCTCCGGCGGCGGTGCGGGCGACGACGCCGACGGCGGTCTGGCGCTCACCGGCGCCCAGGGCGTGGGCCTGCTCGGCGGCGCGGCGGTGCTCGCGCTGGGGCTCGGCGCGGCCGTCGTGGTGTACCAGCGCCGTCGCGCCGGCCGCGACGGAGAGGCAGCCGTCTGACGCGCGCGTCGCTGTGACGCCCCTGTGGGGGCCGGAGCCCGCCTCGGCGGACCCTCCGGCCCCCTCGTGGTTCCGAAGCCCCGTGAGGGCCTGTCACGGGGCGCGGCGAGCGGCACGGTGACTGCTCGCCTGCCGTCAACGCACGCCGACAGGGGTGCAATTCGGGCAATACGGTGATCTTGCCCTGGTTTGGCGGCCTCATGGCCGGCCGGACGACACGGAGGGCCGCCGCCTCGGTGAGGCAGCGGCCCTTCGGTCCGTGGAGACGTGGGTCAGAGCACGCGGACGGCGCCCGACGCCGGGTAGCCGGAGAGGTCCTGGATGACGACGCCCTTCGAGGGGTTGGCGGCGTCCAGGTACTGGCCGTTCCCGATGTAGACGCCCACGTGGTACGCGGAGCCCTTGCCGCCCCAGTACAGGATGTCGCCGGGCTGGATCTGCGACAGCGGGATGTCGGTGCCCACCATCGACTGGTCCTGGGAGACGCGCGGCAGGTCCACACCGACCTGCTTGAACGCGGCCTGCACCAGGCTGGAGCAGTCCCAGGCGTTGGGGCCGGTGGCGCCCATGACGTAGGCGTCGCCCACCTGCGCCTGGAGGAAGGCGAGGACGGTCGCGACGCTGCCGCCGGCCGGCGCGGAGACGGTCGCGGTCGCGGTCGCGGTCTCCGTGGTGAGCGCGGGGCGCTCGGCGTCGCGCGCCGCGCGCTCGGCGGCCGCCTGACGGGCCTCCTCGGCCGCCTTCTTCCTCGCCTCGGCCTTCTTCTTGGCCTCGGCCAGGTCCGCCTTGGCCTGCTTCGCGGCCTCGGCGGCCGCTGCGTCACGCTCGGCCTGCAGCTGGTAGTTCGCGGCCGCCTGCTGGGTGGCGTCCGCGGACTCGGCGACCTGGGCGGCCAGGTCGGCCGTCAGGGTGGGCAGTTCGAGGGTCTGCGTCACCGGCTCGGCCGCGTTGGCCGCGCTGGACGCCCCGGCCACTGCCAGGGTGCTGAGGACGCCACCGGCAACTCCGGCCCGCATGGCGATCGTGGAGGTCGCGGTGCGGCGGGGCTTCCGGTGGCTGCGTATGTGAGCGGTGTGGGACATGGGAACAACCGGTACCAGGGGCTGCTTCATATCTTCAAGAAACGTGTGCTGCGCCACAGTTGTTCAATCGGGGGCCCAAATTCCCCGCACGTCCCTCTCCATTGACGCCACAACGGACATTGCGGGCGGCCGTGACCGGGCCGTGATCACGCACTTTCATCGTTACGCCCGAATTGCTCCTCGCTTACCACCGGTTGGGATGGTTGGCCAAGCCCCGCTCCTGAGGGCCCCTCAGGAATGTGACGGACGTCACGGAACGGCAGGGGTCGCCAGGGCGTCCGTCGGCCACCCCGGACTTCGTGAACGCGTGCACACGTCCACATCGCGCCTCGCGACCCCCCTGACGTGTGAACGGGGCCTCTATCAAGACAACCCGTCCAGCGCCAATTTGCATGCAGAGGAATCGTCTTGATATGGAGACGCCTCCTCCGGGACCCCTCTGAGCTGGGCCGACGGATCAAGATGTCACCTTTGGTGATCACGTGGATGCTTGACGTGTGAAGATCACCGCTCATCCGACTTCATGATCGTTCGTCAGGTGGTGGAGATCACAAAGCTTGTGCAATACCCCGTGTCGCAGATCACAGACCCACAGGCATAAGATGCGGAGCGGTTGGGCTTGTGACCTGCTTCACATGTTCTCGATCTTCGCCGGGGCGGGCGTGGTTCGTGGGGCTGGTGAGGCGACGGGCCCGCTGCACAACCGCCAGCAGTCAGTGCCGACTGAGAGGAGCGAGGAGCGGTGAACGCGTATGCGCCCATCCTCGTACTGGGAGCCCTCGGGGCAGGCTTTGCGATCTTCTCCGTGGTCATGGCCACGCTGATCGGTCCGAAGCGGTACAACCGGGCGAAGCTCGAGGCCTACGAGTGCGGCATCGAGCCGACCCCCACGCCGGCCGGCGGCGGGCGCTTCCCCATCAAGTACTACCTGACGGCGATGCTCTTCATCATCTTCGATATCGAGATCGTCTTCCTCTACCCCTGGGCCGTCACCTTCGACGCCCTGGGGATTTTCGGGCTCGTGGAGATGCTGCTCTTCGTGCTCACCGTCTTCGTCGCGTACGCGTACGTATGGCGGCGCGGCGGCCTGGAATGGGACTGAGGGGCCATAAGTCATGGGACTCGAAGAAAAGCTGCCGAGCGGATTCCTGCTGACCACCGTCGAGCAGGCCGCGGGCTGGGTGCGCAAGTCGTCCGTCTTCCCCGCCACGTTCGGCCTCGCCTGCTGTGCCATCGAGATGATGACCACCGGCGCGGGCCGCTACGACCTGGCGCGCTTCGGCATGGAGGTCTTCCGCGGCTCGCCGCGGCAGGCGGACCTCATGATCGTCGCCGGGCGGGTCAGCCAGAAGATGGCGCCGGTGCTCCGGCAGGTCTACGACCAGATGCCGAACCCCAAGTGGGTGATCTCCATGGGGGTCTGCGCCTCCTCGGGCGGCATGTTCAACAACTACGCGATCGTCCAGGGCGTCGACCACGTCGTCCCGGTCGACATCTACCTCCCCGGCTGTCCGCCCCGCCCCGAGATGCTGATGGACGCGATCCTCAAGCTCCACCAGAAGATCCAGAGCTCCAAGCTCGGCGTGAACGCCGAGGAGGCGGCCCGCGAGGCGGAGGAGGCGGCGCTCAAGGCCCTGCCCACGATCGAGATGAAGGGGCTGCTGCGATGAGCGACGCGAACAACACCGCGGGTGACGGCGTGAACCCCGAGAAGGAGCTCTCCGCCGAGAACCTCCCCGGCCAGCGCGGACAGGGCGGCGAGGAGATCCGCGTCCAGCGCGGCATGTTCGGCGCCGACAGCGGCGGCGACACCTCCGGTTACGGCGGCCTGGTCCGCTCGGTCCGGCTCCCGGGACCGGCGGCCCGCCCGTACGGCGGCTGGTTCGACGAGGTCGCCGACGAACTGGAGGGCGCGCTGGAGGAGCAGGACCTGCTCCCGGAGAACGCCATCGAGAAGACGGTCGTCGACCGCGGTGAGATCACCTTCCACATCGAGCGCGAGCACCTCGTGCGGGTGGCGAGGACGCTGCGCGACGACCCCGCGCTGCGGTTCGAACTGTGCACCGGCGTCAGCGGGGTGCACTACCCGGGCGACAAGGGGCGCGAGCTGCACGCCGTCTACCACCTGCGCTCGATCACCCACAACCGGGTGATCCGCCTGGAGGTCAGCGTGCCGGACAGCGACCCGCACATCCCGTCGCTGTTCTCCGTCTATCCGACGAACGACTGGCACGAGCGCGAGACGTACGACTTCTTCGGCATCGTCTTCGACGGTCACCCGGCCCTGACGCGGATCATGATGCCGGACGACTGGCAGGGCCATCCGCAGCGCAAGGACTATCCCCTCGGCGGCATCCCCGTCGAGTACAAGGGCGCCCAGATCCCGGCTCCGGACCAGCGGAGGTCGTACTCGTGAGCACGCACGCCAACCCTCGCGAGACCACCGAGGGAACCGTCTACACCGTCACCGGCGGCGACTGGGACGAGGTCGTCGAGACCGCGGCCCGGACCGACGACGAGCGCATCGTCGTCAACATGGGACCGCAGCACCCGTCCACCCACGGGGTGCTCCGCCTGATCCTGGAGATCGACGGCGAGACGGTCACCGAGGCCCGCTGCGGCATCGGCTACCTCCACACCGGCATCGAGAAGAACCTCGAGTACCGGACGTGGACCCAGGGCACCACGTTCGTGACGCGCATGGACTACCTGACGCCGTTCTTCAACGAGACGGCGTACTGCCTCGCGGTCGAGAAGCTGCTCGGCATCGAGGACGAGGTCCCGGACCGCGCCTCGGTCATCCGGGTGCTCCTGATGGAGCTGAACCGGCTCTCCTCCCACCTGGTGTGCATCGCCACCGGCGGCATGGAGCTCGGCGCCACCACGATCATGATCTACGGATTCCGTGACCGTGAGCTGATCCTCGACATCTACGAACTGATCACCGGTCTGCGGATGAACCACGCGTACATCCGCCCCGGCGGACTCGCCCAGGACCTGCCGCCCGGCGCGGTCGACCAGATCCGCGAGTTCGTCAAGAAGATGCGGAAGAACCTCCCCGAGTACGACAAGCTCGCCACCGGGAACCCCATCTTCAAGGCCCGCATGCAGGACGTCGGCTACCTCGACCTGGCCGGCTGCATGGCCCTCGGCGCGACCGGCCCGATCCTGCGCTCCACCGGCCTGCCGCACGACCTGCGCAAGGCCCAGCCGTACTGCGGCTACGAGACGTACGACTTCGACGTCCCGACCGCCGACACCTGCGACTCCTACGGCCGGTTCCTGATCCGGCTGGAGGAGATGCGCCAGTCGCTGCGCATCGTCGAGCAGTGCCTGGACCGGCTGGAGCCCGGCCCGGTCATGGTCGCCGACAAGAAGATCGCCTGGCCCGCCCAGCTCGCCCTGGGACCCGACGGACTGGGCAACTCCCTCGACCACATCAAGCAGATCATGGGCACCTCCATGGAGGCCCTGATCCACCACTTCAAGCTGGTCACCGAGGGTTTCCGCGTCCCGCCGGGCCAGGCCTACGCGGCCGTCGAGTCGCCCAAGGGCGAGCTCGGGGTGCACGTCGTCTCCGACGGCGGCACCCGCCCCTACCGGGTCCACTTCCGCGACCCGTCCTTCACCAACCTTCAGGCCATGGCGGCGATGTGCGAGGGCGGCCAGGTCGCCGACGTCATCGTCGCCGTCGCGTCCATCGACCCCGTGATGGGAGGCGTCGACCGGTGACCACCTCTTCTTCCGAGCGGGGCGTCAGCCTGGGCATGCCGGAACTGCCCGCGCCGGACTACCCGGACGACGTCCGGGCCCGGCTGGAGACCGACGCGCGGGCGATCGTCGCGCGCTACCCGGACTCCCGGTCCGCCCTCCTGCCGCTGCTGCACCTGGTGCAGTCGGAGGAGGGCCATGTCACGCGCACCGGCATGCGGTTCTGCGCCGAGACGCTCGGCCTGACCACGGCCGAGGTGACCGCGGTCGCCACCTTCTACACCATGTACCGGCGCCGCCCGAGCGGCGACTACCAGGTCGGGGTGTGCACCAACACCCTGTGCGCGGTGATGGGCGGCGACGCGATCTTCGAGGAGCTCCAGGAGCACCTGGGCGTCGGCAACGGCGAGACCACCGCCGACGGCAAGGTCACCCTGGAGCACATCGAGTGCAACGCGGCCTGCGACTACGCGCCCGTCGTGATGGTCAACTGGGAGTTCTTCGACAACCAGACCCCCGAGAGCGCCAAGCGGATGGTCGACGACCTGCGCGCCGGCCGCCCGGTCGCGCCCACCCGCGGCGCGCCGCTGTGCACGTTCAAGGAGACCGCGCGGATCCTGGCCGGCTTCCCCGACGAGCGCGAGGGGGCCGTCGAGGCGACCGGCAGCGCGGGCCCCGCCTCCCTGATCGGCCTGAAGCTGGCCAAGGGCGAGGCCGCTCCCGCGCGCGTGGTGCACCCGCGCGGCGAGGCGCCGCAGGACGCCCCGCCGCACGAGCCGTCCCCCGCCGAGCACCTCAGCTCGCACGACGCGCCGCAGGACACGGCGGCCTCCGACCCGTCCCACCCGTCCGGACCCGTCGCCGAGGAGGGGGAGTGATGACCTTGGCACCCGAACTGAAGGACACCAGCCCGGAGAAGCTGCTCGCGCCGGTGCTGTCGGCCTTCTGGGACGAGGAGAAGTCCTGGACGCTCGACGTCTACCGCCGGCACGACGGCTACGAGGGCCTGCGCAAGGCGCTCGCGATGTCGCCCGACGACGTCATCGCGTACGTCAAGGACTCCGGGCTGCGCGGACGCGGCGGCGCCGGCTTCCCGACGGGCATGAAGTGGCAGTTCATCCCGCAGGGCGACGGCAAGCCGCACTACCTCGTCGTCAACGCCGACGAGTCGGAGCCCGGGACCTGCAAGGACATCCCGCTGCTCTTCGCCAACCCGCACAGCCTGATCGAGGGCATCGTCATCGCCTGCTACGCCATCAGGTCGTCGCACGCGTTCATCTACCTGCGCGGCGAGGTCGTCCCCGTGCTGCGCAGGCTGCACGCGGCCGTGCGCGAGGCGTACGAGGCCGGGCTCCTCGGCAAGAACATCCTCGGCAGCGGACTCGACCTCGAACTCACCGTGCACGCGGGCGCGGGCGCGTACATCTGCGGTGAGGAGACCGCGCTGCTCGACTCCCTCGAGGGCCGTCGCGGCCAGCCCAGGCTGCGTCCTCCCTTCCCCGCCGTCGCGGGCCTCTACGCCTGCCCCACGGTGGTGAACAACGTCGAGTCCATCGCCTCGGTTCCCGCCATCATGAACCGGGGCAAGGAGTGGTTCCGCTCGATGGGCAGCGAGAAGTCCCCGGGCTTCACGCTCTACTCCCTCAGCGGCCATGTGGCGAGCCCCGGCCAGTACGAGGCGCCCCTCGGCATCACCCTGCGCCAGCTGCTCGACATGAGCGGCGGGATGCGGCCCGGCCATCGGCTGAAGTTCTGGACGCCGGGCGGCTCCTCGACGCCGATGTTCACCGACGAGCACCTCGACGTCCCCCTCGACTACGAAGGGGTCGGCGCCGCGGGCTCCATGCTCGGCACCAAGGCGCTGCAGTGCTTCGACGAGACCACCTGCGTGGTCCGCGCCGTCACCCGCTGGACCGAGTTCTACGCCCACGAGTCCTGCGGCAAGTGCACCCCCTGCCGCGAGGGCACGTACTGGCTCGTCCAGCTGATGCGGGACATCGAGGCCGGCAAGGGACAGATGTCCGACCTCGACAAGCTGAACGACATCGCCGACAACATCAACGGCAAGGCCTTCTGCGCCCTCGGCGACGGCGCCGCCTCGCCGATCTTCTCCTCGCTCAAGTACTTCCGCGAGGAGTACGAGCAGCACATCACGGACCGTCGCTGCCCCTTCGACCCGGCCGCGTCGACGGTCTGGGCCGACCGTACGGAGGTGCACGCATGACTGTGACCACCAACGCTCCCTCAGGAGGGGGAGAGGCGGCGGTCCCGCCCGAGGACCTCGTCACGCTGACGATCGACGGCGCCGAGATCAGCGTGCCCAAGGGCACCCTGGTCATCCGGGCCGCCGAGCAGCTCGGCATCGAGATCCCCCGGTTCTGCGACCACCCGCTGCTCGCGCCGGCCGGCGCCTGCCGCCAGTGCATCGTGGAGGTCGAGGGCCAGCGCAAGCCCATGGCGTCCTGCACCATCACCTGCACCGACGGAATGGTGGTGAAGACGCAGCTCTCCTCGCCGGTCGCGGAGAAGGCCCAGAAGGGCGTGATGGAGCTGCTGCTCATCAACCACCCGCTGGACTGCCCGGTCTGCGACAAGGGCGGCGAGTGCCCGCTGCAGAACCAGGCGATGTCGCACGGCAACGCCGAGTCCCGCTTCGACGGCAAGAAGCGCACCTACGAGAAGCCCGTCGCGATCTCCACCCAGGTGCTGCTGGACCGCGAGCGGTGCGTGCTGTGCGCCCGCTGCACCCGCTTCTCCAACCAGATCGCGGGCGACCCGATGATCGAGATGGTCGAGCGGGGCGCGCTCCAGCAGATCGGCACCGGCGAGGGCGACCCGTTCGAGTCGTACTTCTCCGGCAACACCATCCAGATCTGCCCGGTCGGCGCGCTCACCTCGGCCGCCTACCGGTTCCGCTCCCGCCCGTTCGACCTGATCTCCTCGCCGTCGGTGTGCGAGCACTGCTCGGGCGGCTGCGCCACCCGCACCGACCACCGGCGCGGCAAGGTCATGCGGCGGCTCGCCGCCGACGACCCCGAGGTCAACGAGGAGTGGATCTGCGACAAGGGCCGCTTCGCGTTCCGGTACGCGCAGCAGCGGGACCGGCTCGACACCCCGCTGGTGCGCAACCCGGAGGGCGAGCTGGAGCCGGCGTCGTGGCCGGACGCGCTGCAGATCGCGGCGCAGGGCCTGCTGGCCTCGCGGGGCCGCACCGGTGTGCTGACCGGCGGCCGGCTGACCGTCGAGGACGCCTACGCGTACAGCAAGTTCGCGCGGGTCGCGCTCGCCACCAACGACATCGACTTCCGTGCGCGCGTGCACAGCACGGAGGAGTCCGACTTCCTCGCCGCGCGCGTCGCGGGACGCGGCGTCGACCTGGACGGCACCGGCGTCACCTACCGGGCGCTGGAGAAGGCCCCGGCGGTCCTGTTGGTCGGCTTCGAGTCCGAGGAGGAGGCGCCCGGCGTCTTCCTGCGGCTGCGCAAGGCCTGGCGCGCCCACGGCCAGCGCACCTTCGCGCTGGCCACGCACGCCACCCGGGGGCTGACCAAGGCCGGCGGCACGCTGCTGCCGGCGGCCCCGGGCACCGAGACCGAGTGGCTGGACGCGCTGGCGAGCGGCGTCGGCCTGGAGGGCGACGGGGCCGCGGCCGCCGAGGCGCTGCGCTCCGAGGGCGCGGTGGTCGTCGTCGGCGAGCGGCTGGCCGCCGTACGGGGCGGGCTCACCGCGGCCGTGCGGTTCGCCACCGCGACCGGCTCCCGGCTGGTGTGGATCCCGCGCCGGGCCGGGGAGCGGGGCGCGATCGAGGCGGGTGCGCTGCCGTCGCTGCTGCCGGGCGGCCGCCCGGCGACCGACCCGCGCGCCCGGGAGGAGGTGGCCGCCCTCTGGGGCGTCGCCGAACTCCCGCACCGTTACGGCCGGGACACCGCGCAGATCGTCGAGGCCGCCGCCCGCGGCGACCTCCAGGCGCTGCTGGTGGCGGGCGTGGAGGTCGCCGACCTGCCCGACCCGGCCCGCGCCCGGGCCGCGCTCGCCGAGGCCGGGTTCGTGGTCTCCCTGGAGCTGCGGCCCGGCGAGGTCACCGAGCTCGCCGACGTGGTCCTGCCGGTCGCCGCGGTCGCCGAGAAGGCCGGCACCTTCCTCAACTGGGAAGGCAGGGTGCGGCTGTTCGAGGCGGCGCTCAAGCCCGACCAGATGACCCGGCGGGTGGCGCCCACCGACGCGCGCGTGCTGCAGATGCTCGCCGACGCGATGGACGTGCACCTGGGCCTGCCGGACCTGCGCACGATCCGCTCGGAGATCGACCGGCTCGGACCGTGGGACGGCCCGCGCGCCGCCGACCCGGTGGAGACCGCGGGCGCCCTGCCCCGGCCGGCCGCCGGCGAGGCCGTGCTGGCCGGTCACCGGCTCCTGCTGGACCTCGGCCTGCTGCAGCAGGGCGACGAGGCGCTGGCCGGCACCCGGCACGCCGCGCTCGCCCGGCTCTCGGCCGCCACGGCCGCCGAGGTCGGCGTGAAGGACGGCGACACGCTCGCGGTGACCGGCCCCGCCGGGACGCTCGAACTGCCGCTGTCCGTCACCGAGATGCCCGACCGGGTGGTCTGGCTCCCGCTGAACTCCACGGACGGCGGGGTGGCCTCCGGCACCGGGGCGCTCCCCGGCTCCCTCGTCCGCATCGGCCCGGCGACCCTCGCCGGCGAGGCTCCCCAGGAGGTGGAGGCATGAGCCCGTACCTCGCCGCTGAAGACCTCTCGATGTTCGGCCGCGATCCCTGGTGGCTGATCGTCGTCAAGGCGGTGTTCTGCTTCGCCTTCCTGATGGTGACCGTGCTGCTCTCCATCGTCATGGAGCGCAAGGTCGTCGCCTGGATGCAGCTGCGCATCGGCCCCAACCGGCACGGCCCCTGGGGCATGCTCCAGTCGCTCGCCGACGGCGTGAAGCTGATGCTGAAGGAGGACGTCGTCGTCAAGCGCGCGGACAAGGCGGTCTACGTCCTCGCGCCGATCGTGGCGGCCATCCCGGCCTTCATGGCGTTCGCCGTGATCCCCTTCGGGCCGGCCGGCAACGAGATCTCGATCTTCGGCCAGCGCACCACGATGCAGCTCACCGACCTGCCGATCGCGGCGCTCTACATTCTCGCGGTCGCCTCGGTCGGCATCTACGGCATCGTCCTGGCGGGCTGGAGCTCCGGCTCCACCTACCCGCTGCTGGGCGGCCTGCGCTCCTGCGCCCAGATGATCTCGTACGAGATCGCCATGGGCGCCGCGTTCGCCTCCGTCTTCCTCTACTCGGGGTCGATGTCCACGTCGACGATCGTCGAGGCGCAGGCCGACCGCTGGTACGTGCTGCTGCTGCCGGTGTCGTTCCTCATCTACATCGTGACGATGGTCGGCGAGACCAACCGCGCCCCGTTCGACATGCCGGAGTCCGAGGGCGACCTGGTCGGCGGCTTCAACACCGAGTACTCGTCGATCAAGTTCGCGATGTTCATGCTCGCCGAGTACATCAACATGGTGACCGTCTCGGCGGTCGCGGTGACCCTCTTCCTGGGCGGCTGGCGGGCCCCCTGGCCGGTCAGCACCTTCTGGGAGGGCGCCAACCACGGCTGGTGGCCGATGCTCTGGTTCACCGGCAAGCTGCTCACCCTGCTGTTCTGCTTCGTCTGGCTGCGCGGCACGCTCCCGCGCGTCCGCTACGACCAGCTGATGAAGCTCGGCTGGAAGGTCCTCATCCCGGTCTCCCTGGTGTGGCTGATGGCGGTCGCCACGGTCCGGGCGCTGCGCAACGAGAACTACGAGTTCGCCGACATCGCGCTCTACATCGCCGGCGGCGTGCTCGTCCTGCTGCTCCTCTCCTTCGTCGCCGACATGTTCCGCGGCCGGGGCGAGGAGACCGCACAGCCCGCGGACCAGCCTCCGTTCGACCCGATGGCGGGCGGGTTCCCCGTGCCGCCGCTGCCCGGGCAGGAGCTGCCCCCGGTGCCGCGGCGCCGCCCGCGTCACGAGCGGGAGCTCGTTGTCAGTGGCGGACCCGATACTCACAGTGACGAATCCCAGGGCGGATCTACGGATGGAAAGGAGGCGTCCGATGGCTGAGGAACCGAAGGACACCAAGCCCGGTTTCCTGAACCCGGTGGCCGGCTTCGGCGTGACCTTCAAGGCCATGTTCAAGAAGCGGCTCACCGAGCAGTACCCGGAGCAGCAGAAGACCACGGCCCCGCGCTTCCACGGACGGCACCAGCTCAACCGCCATCCGGACGGCCTGGAGAAGTGCGTCGGCTGCGAGCTGTGCGCCTGGGCCTGTCCCGCCGACGCGATCTACGTCGAGGGCGCGGACAACACGGACGAGGAGCGCTACTCGCCCGGCGAGCGGTACGGCCGCGTCTACCAGATCAACTACGCCCGCTGCATCCTGTGCGGCCTGTGCATCGAGGCGTGCCCGACGCGCGCGCTGACGATGACCAACGAGTTCGAACTGGCCGACTCCAGCCGGGCGAACCTCATCTACACCAAGGAGCAGCTGCTCGCCGGCCTGGACGAGGGCATGGTCGAGGCCCCGCACGCCATGTATCCGGGCACGGACGAACAGGACTACTACCGCGGTCTGGTGACCGAGGCGACGCCCGGCACGGAGCGTCAGGTCGCCCACTCCAAGGGTGAGGTGGTCCAGGAGGCCGAGTCCACGTTCGGCCCGGAGGAGCCGGCCTCGGAGAAGGTGATCGGGCGATGACCGAACAGCTCGCCGCGTATGCGACCTCCACCGGCGAGGCCGTGCAGTTCTGGATCCTCGGCACCGTCGCCGTGATCGGCGCCCTGTGCACCGTCTTCATGCGGCGGGCCGTGCACAGCGCGCTCTGCCTCGCCGGCACGATGATCGTCCTCGCCGTGTTCTACCTGGCGAACGGCGCCTACTTCCTGGGCGTCGTGCAGATCGTCGTCTACACCGGCGCGATCATGATGCTGTTCCTGTTCGTGGTGATGCTCGTCGGCGTCACGGCCGCGGACTCCTTGAAGGAGACCATCAAGGGCCAGCGCTGGCTGGCCCTGCTGTGCGGGCTGGGCTTCGGCATCCTGCTGGTCGGCGGCATCGGCAACGCCTCGCTGAGCGAGTTCAGCGGCGTCGGCGAGGCCAACGCCGGGGGGAACGTCCAGGGCCTCGCCTCCCTGATGTTCACCCGCTACGTCTTCGCCTTCGAGATCACCGGCGCGCTGCTCATCACGGCGGCCGTCGGCGCCATGGTGCTCACCCACCGCGAGCGCACCGAGCGGGCCAAGACCCAGCGCGAACTGGCCGAGCAGCGCGTCCGCGAGGGCAGGTACCTGCCGCCGCTGCCCGCGCCCGGCGTCTACGCCCGGCACAACGCGGTCGACATCGCGGGCCTGCTGCCCGACGGCACCCCGTCGGACCTCACCGTCAGCAAGACGCTGCGGGACCGCGGCCAGGTCCGTGACGTGTCGCGGGAGGCGATCAACGACCTGCGGGCGATGGAGCAGCGCGCGGAGGAGCGCCTGGAGCGCCGCGCGATCGAGCCGCCGGTCTTCAAGCGGGCCGAGGAGGCGTCGAAGTGAATCCCGTCAACTACCTGTACCTGGCGGCGCTGCTGTTCACCATCGGCGCCACCGGTGTGCTGATCCGGCGCAACGCGATCGTGGTGTTCATGTGCGTCGAGCTGATGCTCAACGCGTGCAACCTGGCGTTCGTCGCCTTCTCCCGCATGCACGGCAACCTCGACGGCCAGATCATCGCGTTCTTCACGATGGTCGTCGCCGCCGCGGAGGTCGTGGTGGGGCTGGCGATCATCGTGTCCCTGTTCCGTTCCCGCCACTCGGCCTCGGTCGACGACGCCAGCCTGATGAAGCTGTGAGGGGCTGCTGAATCGTGGAGAACCTGATTGCGCTGCTGGTGGCGGCGCCTCTGCTCGGAGCGGTGGTCCTGCTGTGCGGCGGACGCCGGCTGGACGCCGTCGGCCACTGGATCGGCACGGCCCTGGCCGCCGTCTCCTTCGCGCTCGGCCTGGTGCTCTTCACCGACCTGCTGGGCAAGGGCGCCGAGGACCGCACGGTCGTGCAGCACCTGTTCAGCTGGATCCCGGTGGAGGGCTTCCAGGCGGACGTCGCCTTCCGGCTCGACCAGCTCTCGATGACGTTCGTGCTGCTGATCACCGGCGTCGGCTCGCTGATCCACCTCTACTCCGTCGGGTACATGGAGCACGACGAGCGGCGCCGCCGCTTCTTCGGCTACCTGAACCTCTTCCTCGCGGCGATGCTGATCCTGGTCCTCGCCGACAACTACCTGCTGCTGTACGTCGGCTGGGAGGGCGTCGGTCTCGCCTCCTACCTGCTGATCGGCTTCTGGCAGCACAAGCCCAGCGCGGCCACGGCCGCGAAGAAGGCCTTCCTGGTCAACCGCGTCGGTGACATGGGCCTGTCCATCGCGATCATGCTGATGTTCCTGTGGTTCGGCACCTTCGCCTTCGGGCCGGTGCTCGGCGGCCACGGGGAGGCCGGTCTCGCCGGTGACGCGGGCGAGGGCAAGCTGACCGCGATCGCCCTGATGCTGCTGCTCGCCGCGTGCGGCAAGTCCGCCCAGGTGCCGCTGCAGTCCTGGCTCGGGGACGCGATGGAGGGCCCGACCCCGGTGTCGGCCCTCATCCACGCCGCGACCATGGTGACCGCGGGCGTGTACCTGATCGTCCGGTCCGCGGCCGTCTTCAACGGCGCCCCGGACGCGCAACTGGTCGTCACCGTCGTCGGCGCGGTCACGCTGCTGTTCGGTGCGATCGTCGGTTGCGCCAAGGACGACATCAAGAAGGCGCTGGCCGGCTCGACCATGTCGCAGATCGGCTACATGGTGCTGGCCGCGGGCCTCGGCCCGATCGGCTACGTCTTCGCGATCATGCACCTGGTGACGCACGGCTTCTTCAAGGCCGGTCTGTTCCTCGGCGCCGGTTCGGTCATGCACGGCATGAACGACGAGGTCGACATGCGCCGTTACGGCGGCCTCAGGAAGTACATGCCGGTCACGTTCGTCACCTTCGGGCTCGGCTACCTCGCGATCATCGGCTTCCCCGGCCTGTCCGGCTTCTTCTCCAAGGACAAGATCATCGAGGCGGCGTTCGCCAAGGGCGGCACCGAGGGCTGGGTCCTCGGCGCCTGCGCCCTGCTGGGCGCGGCCATCACCGCCTACTACATGACGCGCGTGATGCTGATGACCTTCTTCGGCGAGGAGCGCTGGCGCAACGCGCCGACACCGTCCCCGGCCTCCCCGGACGTGGAGCCGGCCGCGCAGACCGGCGGCGCCTACGAGCCGCCGCACCCGCACGAGTCGCCGAAGGTCATGACGGTCCCGATGATCCTGCTGGCCGTCGGGTCGGTGTTCGGCGGCGCGTTCTTCAGCATCGGCGACCGCTTCATCCACTGGCTGGAGCCGGTCACCGGGCACGCCCACGGACACCCGCCGGTCAGCGCGCTGACGGTGACGCTGTCCACGGTCGCGGTGATGGTGATCGGCGTGGCGGTCGCCTGGGCGCAGTACGGACGGCGCCCCGTGCCGGCCGTCGCCCCGCGCGGTTCGCTGCTCACCCGGGCCGCCCGCCGCGACCTGTACCAGGACGACTTCAACCATGTGGTCCTGGTCCGCGGCGGCGAGCACCTCACGCGCTCGCTGGTGTACGTCGACCACACCCTGGTCGACGGGGTCGTCAACGGCACGGCCGCCTCCGTGGGCGGTCTGTCCGGGCGGATGCGCAGGCTGCAGAACGGCTTCGCGCGGTCCTACGCGGTCTCGATGTTCGGCGGCGCGGCGGTCCTCGCCGCCGCGACCCTGCTGATGAGGGCGGTCTGATACCGATGTCCTTTCCTCTTCTGACAGCGACGGCGGCGCTCCCGGCCATCGGGGCGATCGCCACGGCCGCCGTACCGGCCGCGCGGCGCACGGCGGCCAAGTGGCTGGCCCTGCTGTTCTCGCTGGCCACACTCGCCCTGGCGATCACCGTCCTGGTCCGCTTCGACCCGGACGGCGACCGCTACCAGCTCACCGAGTCCCACTCCTGGATCGCCGACTTCGGCGTCCGCTACGAACTGGGCGTCGACGGCATCGCGGTGGCGCTGATCGCGCTGACCGCGCTGCTGATCCCGTTCATCGTGCTGGCGGGCTGGCACGACGCCGACCCGCTGGAGACGGGCAGCAGGCGGTGGCGGCCGACGCAGGGCTTCTTCGCCCTGATCCTGGCCGTCGAGGCGATGGTGATCATCTCCTTCGAGGCCACCGACGTCTTCCTCTTCTACATCTTCTTCGAGGCCATGCTCATCCCGATGTACTTCCTCATCGGAGGCTTCGGGGACCGTGCGCACGAGCACGGCGAGGAGAAGGCGGCGACCCAGCGGTCGTACGCGGCGGTGAAGTTCCTCCTCTACAACCTGGCCGGCGGTCTGATCATGCTGGCCGCGGTGATCGGGCTGTACGTGGTCGCGGGGAACTTCTCCCTCACCGAGATCGCGCAGGCCCGCGCCAACGGCGAGCTGGAGATGGCGACCAGCACCGAACGCTGGCTGTTCCTCGGCTTCTTCTTCGCCTTCGCGGTGAAGGCGCCGCTGTGGCCGCTGCACACCTGGCTGCCCAACGCCATGCAGGAGTCCACCGCCCCGGTCGCCGTGCTGATCACGGCGGTGGTCGACAAGGTGGGCACCTTCGCGATGCTCCGCTTCTGCCTCCAGCTCTTCCCGGAGGCCAGCACATGGGCGACGCCGGTGATCATGGTGCTGGCGGTGATCAGCATCATCTACGGCGCGCTGCTCGCCGTCGGCCAGCGCGACATCAAGCGGCTGATCGCCTACGCCTCGATCTCGCACTTCGGCTTCATCGTGATGGGCATCTTCGCGATGACCAGCCAGGGCCAGTCTGGGGCGACGCTCTACATGGTCAACCACGGCATCTCGACCGCCGTGCTGATGCTGATCGCCGGGTTCCTGATCTCCCGGCGCGGCTCGCGGCTCATCGCCGACTTCGGCGGTGTGCAGAAGGTCGCGCCGGTGCTCGCCGGAACCTTCCTGATCGGCGGCCTCGCCACCCTCTCGCTGCCGGGCCTCGCGCCCTTCGTCAGTGAGTTCCTGGTCCTGGTCGGCACGTTCACGCGCTACCCGGTGATCGGGATCATCGCCACCTTCGGCATCGTGCTCGCCGCGCTCTACACCCTCGTCCTGTACCAGCGGACGATGACCGGTCCGGTGAAGCCCGAGGTCGCCGCGATGCCCGACCTGCGGGTGCGGGAGATCGCGGTGGTGGCGCCGCTGGTCGTGCTGCTGGTGTTCCTGGGCGTCTACCCCAAGCCCGTGACGGACGTCGTGAACCCGGCGGTGAAGCAGACCTTGTCCGACGTACAGAAGAAGGACCCCCAGCCCGAGGTGGAGGCGGCCAAGTGAGCGCATCAGCAGCCGTCCACAGCCTGTGGACAACCGCGGCCGATCCGATCGCCAAGATCGACGCACCCAAGATCGAGTACGGGCAGCTCGCGCCCACGCTGATCGTCGTCGGCGCGGCGCTCGTCGGGGTGCTGGTCGAGGCGTTCGTGCCGCGCAAGTCCCGTTACTACGCGCAGATGTTCGTCTCCGCGGTCGCACTGGTCGCCGCGTTCGCCGCGGTCGTGGCGCTCGCCGCGGACGGGTACGCCACCACCAAGGCGGGCATCGCCGCCATGGGCGCGATCGCCGTCGACGGACCGGCGCTCTTCCTCCAGGGCACGATCCTGCTGACGGCGCTGGTGGGCCTGTTCACCTTCGCCGAGCGCCGGCTCGACCCGGAGGCGCACGGCAACCGCGTCGACTCCTTCGCCGCGCAGGCCGCGGCCGTCCCCGGCAGCGACAGCGAGAAGCGGGCCGTCAAGGCCGGGTTCACCACCACCGAGGTGTTCCCGCTGCTGCTCTTCGCGGTCGCGGGCATGCTGGTCTTCCCGGCGGCCAACGACCTGCTGACGCTGTTCGTGGCCCTGGAGGTCCTCTCCCTCCCGCTGTACCTGCTGTGCGCGCTGGCCCGGCGCAAGCGGCTGATGTCGCAGGAGGCGGCGGTCAAGTACTTCCTGCTCGGCGCGTTCGCCTCCGCGTTCACGCTGTTCGGCATCGCCCTGCTCTACGGCTACGCGGGCTCCATGTCGTACGCGACGATCGCGCAGGTCGTCGACGGCACGGTGCCGGAGGTCACCCCGGCGCTCGCCGACACCATGGGCAACGACGCGCTGCTGCTGATCGGCGCCGCGCTGCTGGTGATGGGCCTGCTGTTCAAGGTCGGCGCGGTGCCCTTCCACATGTGGACGCCCGACGTCTACCAGGGCGCGCCCACCCCGGTCACCGGGTTCATGGCGGCGGCCACCAAGGTCGCGGCCTTCGGCGCCCTGCTGCGCCTGCTGTACGTGGTGCTGCCGGGCCTGCGCTGGGACTGGCGGCCGGTCATGTGGGGCGTCGCCATCGTCACCATGCTGGCCGGCGCGATCGTGGCGATCACCCAGACCGACATCAAGCGCCTGCTGGCGTACTCGTCGATCGCGCACGCGGGCTTCATCCTCGCGGGTGTCATCGCGGCCACGCCGTCGGGCATCTCGTCGGTGCTGTTCTACCTGGCGGCCTACTCCTTCGTGACGATCGGCGCCTTCGCCGTCGTCACGCTGGTGCGGGACGCGGGCGGCGAGGCGACCCACCTGTCCCGCTGGGCGGGTCTGGGCCGACGCTCCCCGCTGGTCGCCGCGGTGTTCGCGGTGTTCCTGCTGGCCTTCGCGGGCATCCCGCTGACCTCCGGCTTCGCCGGGAAGTTCGCCGTGTTCAAGGCGGCGGCGGAGGGCGGGGCGATCCCGCTGGTCGTGGTGGGTGTGATCTCGTCGGCGGTCGCGGCGTTCTTCTACATCCGCGTCATCGTGCTGATGTTCTTCAGCGAGCCGCGCCCGGAGGGCCCGACCGTCGCGGTGCCGTCGCCGCTGACGATGACGGCGATCGCGGTCGGCGTGGCGGTCACGGTGGTGCTCGGTGTGGCGCCGCAGTACTTCCTGGACCTGGCCGGGGATGCGGGGGTGTTCGTCCGCTGACGCACCCCGCCGGACGCACGACCGTGGCCCGGTACCCCCGCGCGGGGGTACCGGGCCACGGTCGTTCCCGGTCGCGTTCCGCACAGGACCGGTGCGTTCCGTGCGGGCCTGTGGACAACTCCGGGGCTGTCGGTCCGGACGCCTATGGTGGACGCAGTGGCCGAGGTACGGCCGCGGGGGACGGGACGATGCACGGGACGGACGGTGTCGCCGGGATGGCAGTGACGGACAGTGAGGCGCTGGCTGCGCTGCACCGGGTCTTCGGCTACGAGACCTTCCGCGGCGAGCAGGAAGCGGTCGTCGACCATGTGATCGCCGGCGGCGACGCGGTCGTGCTCATGCCGACCGGCGGCGGCAAGTCGCTCTGCTACCAGATCCCGGCCCTGGTCCGGCCCGGCACGGGCGTGGTCGTCTCCCCGCTGATCGCGCTGATGCAGGACCAGGTCGACGCGCTGCGGGCGCTCGGCGTGCGGGCCGGCTTCATGAACTCCACGCAGGACTTCGACGAGCGGCGGACGGTCGAGGCGGAGTTCCTCGCCGGCGAGCTCGACCTGCTGTACCTGGCGCCGGAGCGGCTGCGTCTGGACAGCAGCCTGGACCTCCTCTCGCGCGGCAAGATCTCCGTCTTCGCCATCGACGAGGCGCACTGCGTCTCCCAGTGGGGGCACGACTTCCGGCCGGACTACCTCACCCTGTCCGTGCTGGGGGAGCGGTGGCCGGACGTGCCCCGCATCGCGCTCACCGCGACCGCCACGGACGCCACGCACCGGGAGATCACCGAGCGGCTGGGCATGCCGGACGCCCGGCACTTCGTGGCCAGCTTCGACCGGCCCAACATCCAGTACCGGATCGTGCCGAAGGCCGACCCGCGCAAGCAGCTCCTCGCCTTCCTGCGCGAGGAGCACGCCGGGGACGCGGGCATCGTGTACTGCCTCTCGCGCAACTCGGTGGAGAAGACCGCCGAGTTCCTGTCGAAGAACGGCATCGAGGCGGTGCCGTACCACGCGGGGCTCGACGCGGGGACGCGCGCCGCGCACCAGGCGCGGTTCCTGCGCGAGGAGGGCCTGGTCGTGGTGGCGACCATCGCCTTCGGCATGGGCATCGACAAGCCGGACGTCCGCTTCGTCGCCCACCTCGACCTGCCCAAGTCGGTCGAGGGGTACTACCAGGAGACGGGCCGCGCGGGCCGCGACGGGCTGCCGTCCACGGCGTGGATGGCCTACGGGCTCAGCGACGTCATCCAGCAGCGCAAGCTGATCCAGTCCGGTGAGGGCGACGAGGCGTTCCGGCGGCGGGCGGGGCAGCACCTCGACGCCATGCTCGCCCTGTGCGAGACGGTGCGCTGCCGCCGCGGCCAGCTCCTCGCCTACTTCGGCCAGGAGCCGTCCGGGGAGAACTGCGGCAACTGCGACACCTGCCTGGCCCCGCCGGACACCTGGGACGGCACGGTGGCGGCGCAGAAGGTGCTGTCCACGGTGGTGCGGCTGCAGCGGGAGCGGGGGCAGAAGTTCGGCGCGGTGCAGATCGTGGACATCCTGCTGGGCCGCCGCACCGCGAAGGTGATCCAGTTCGACCACGACCAGCTCTCCGTGTTCGGCATCGGCGAGGAGCTGAGCGAGGCCCAGTGGCGCGGCGTCATCCGCCAGCTGCTCGCCCAGGGACTGCTCGCGGTCGAGGGCGACTACGGCACGCTGGTGCTCACCGAGTCCAGCGGGTCGGTGCTGCGGCGGGAGCGGGAGGTGCCGCTGCGCAAGGAGCCCGAGAAGCCGGTCACGTCCCGCTCGGGCGGCGGGGCGGGCCGCGACCGCAAGGCGAAGGCGGCCGTGGCAGAGCTGCCCGAGGCACTCCAGCCCGCGTTCGAGGCGCTCCGCGCCTGGCGCGCCGAGACGGCCAAGGAGCAGGGCGTCCCGGCGTACGTGATCTTCCACGACGCCACGCTGCGGGAGATCGTCACGGTGTGGCCCACCTCGGTGGAGCAGCTCGGCGGGATCAGCGGCGTGGGCGAGAAGAAGCGGGCGACGTACGGGGAGGGGGTCGTGGAGGTGCTGGCGGGGCTGTCGGCGCCGGCGTCGGCCGCCGCGCCCGAAGCCGCTCCGGCCTCCGCGCCCGGCTCGGCTTCCGGCTCCGCTCCCCGTCCCGCCCCGGCGGCCTCGGACGCGTACGACTGGCCCGACGAGGAGCCCGACTGGACCTGAGCCCCCGGGCCGCACCCACGGCCGGCCCGGCCGCCCCGCTACGGGAGCGCCGTCAGCCCCGGTGCGAAGGTGATGAGGAGCGGGACGAGCGGCACCAGCGACGCCGCCGCCGTGGTCAGGGCGCGGTGACGGCGGCCCAGTCGCGGGGGCGGCTCCAGCAGGCGGTCGACGCGCTCGCCGAGCAGCCGGTGGCTGGAGGAGCAGGACAGCACGCCCCGGTGCTGGTTGAGCTCGATCAGCGCCAGCGCGGTGGTCAGATGCCCGCAGCGGCGGGAGGCCGTGTCGTCGGCGGACAGCTCCACCAGACGGTGGGTCTGCTCGCAGAAGTGGGCGAACAGCGGGACGCGCGGAAAGCCGGCCGCCAGCGCCGCCGACAGATGCAGCAGCCAGTCGTGGCGGGCCCGGGCGTGACCGCGCTCGTGGGTGAGGACCGCGTCGAGCTGATGGTCCGTGAGCCGCTGCAGCGCGCCGGTCGTGACGATCAGCTGGGGCGGGCTGCCCGGCATCCACCAGGCGTCGGGGTACTCCTCCTCCAGCACCAGCAGCGGCCCCCGCCCCTCGGGAAGCCCCGCGGGCAGGTCGGGCGCGCGGTCCCGCAGATGCGCCCGGGCGCGGGCACGCCGGCGGCGGGCCTCGACCAGCTCGCGGCCGAGCACCGCCGTGGTCCAGGCGGCGCCGCAGGCCAGCAGCACGGTGAGGACGGTCGTCCAGGGCGAGGCGTGCGAGAGGTCGTAGGCGGCGGTCACGGCGGGCGGCGCCGGCGCGAACAGCTGGGCGCGGACGGTGCCGAAGACGGCGGCGGCGCCCAGCGCCAGGGCGGTCAGACAGCACAGCAGCACGGTGGCGACCAGGCACTGCCACACCCACAGGGCGACGACCGGCTCCCGTTCCGGCCACTTCGTCCGGGTGAGCGCGCGGGGGACGGGCACGGCGGCGGTCACGGCGACCACGCTCAGCAGGAGCAGGCAGTACGTCATGCCACGGGCTCCGGATCCTGTCGGAAGAAGCGGCTCGGGGACGTGCGGCGGGCGCGCGGCGTGACGGAACGACGCACCGCCCGACGCCCAGTATGACGGCGAAGGGCGGTGCGAGTCAGCGTGGTTGTGCGGTGCGGTAGGGCCGGTGGGGTCAGGACGCGGGGACCACTCGTCCCGTCACCTCGCCGAGGCCCACCCGCACCCCGTCCGGTCCCGGCGCCCAGGCGGACAGCGTCACCACGTCGCCGTCCTCCAGGAACGTCCGCTTGCCGTCGGGGAGTTCGAGCGGGTCGCGGCCGTTCCAGGTCAGCTCCAGCAGGGAGCCGCGCTCCCGTTCGGCGGGGCCGCTGACCGTGCCGGAGCCGTAGAGGTCGCCGGTGCGCAGGGAGGCGCCGTTCACCGTCATGTGGGCGAGCTGCTGGGCGGCCGTCCAGTACATGGTGGAGAAGGGGCACTCGGAGACGGTGTGACCGTTGATCGTCACGGTGATGCGCAGGTCGTAACCGCCGGGCTCCTCGCCGGAGTCGTCCAGGTACGGCAGGAGGCCGTGGGTGCGGTCGGGCGGGGCGACGCGGGCTTCGTCCAGGGCGTCCAGCGGGGTGATCCACGCCGACACCGAGGTGGCGAAGGACTTGCCGAGGAACGGGCCGAGGGGCACGTACTCCCAGGCCTGGATGTCGCGTGCGGACCAGTCGTTGAGCAGGCACAGGCCGAAGACGTGGTCGCGGTAGGCGCTCAGCGGCACGGGCCGGCCCTGCTCGGACGGGACGCCGACGACGAAGCCGACCTCGGCCTCGATGTCCAGCCGCACCGACGGGCCGAAGACGGGGGCGGCGTCGGCGGGCGCCTTGCGCTGGCCCGAAGGGCGCACCACGTCGGTGCCGGACACCACGACGGTGCCGGAGCGCCCGTGGTAACCGATCGGCAGGTGCTTCCAGTTGGGGGTCAGGGAGTCGGCGGCGTCGGGGCGGAAGATCTGCCCGACGTTCCGCGCGTGGTTCTCCGAGGCGTAGAAGTCGACGTAGTCCGCGACCTCGAACGGCAGATGGAGGGTCACCTCGGACAGCGGGTGGTAGAAGGGCCCGACGGTCTCCCGGTGTGCCGGGACCGTCACCCACGCGGTGAGCGCGCGGCGCACGTCCGACCATGCCGTACGGCCCGCCGCCAGCAGCGGGTTGAGGGTCGGGCGGGCGAGCAGGGAGGCGTAGGGGGAGCCCAGGGCGTGTGCCGCCGCGCCGGCGTCGAGGACGTGGTCGCCCAGCCGGACGCCCACGGTGCGCTCCGTCGAACCGGGGAGCGAGAAGACGCCGTACGGCAGGTTGTGCGGGCCGAAGGGGTCGCCCTCGGGGACATCGAAGGGGGGCATCGGGTGCTGCCTCGCTTTCGTGTGCGCGGGTGCGCCACGTGTCCGTGGCCGTGCCACACGTTACGGGGTCGCGTCCCGGGGGGCTCCTGATATGAGGGACGACTCACGGGGCCCGGGTCCGGTGGAGCGCACCGTGTAACGGTCAAAAGGGAAAACAGTTCTCAACCGGTCGCGATCCGTCGGCACAAGAAGGCAAATCGCACCCAATGCGAGGGCATACGGGCGCGGTGAATCGGACGGTCCTCTTCTCCGTATTCTCTGATCATGGCCGCACCCACCGATTGTTCTCTCATCGCCACCGACCTGGACGGGACGCTGCTGCGCGGTGACGACACCCTTTCCGACCGCTCCCTCGCCGCCCTCGCCCGGGCCGAGCGGGCCGGTGTCCGGCACCTCGTGGTGACGGGCCGCCCGGCCCCCAGAGTGCGGTCGCTGCTCGACGACCTCGGCTGTACGGGGCTCGCGGTGTGCGGACAGGGCGCGCAGGTCTACGACGCCGCCGCGCGGCGGATGCTGTGGTCGGTCCGGTTGGACCGGGAGCTGGCGGAGACCGCGCTCGGCAAGATCGAGGCCGAGGTGGGGGAGGTGTACGCCGCGGTCGACCAGGACGGGGTCGACGGGCTGACGCTGATCGAGCCGGGCTACCGGATGCCGCACCCGACGCTTCCGTCGGTGCGGGCGGAACGGCGCGACGACCTGTGGGCGCGGCCGATCAGCAAGGTGCTGCTGCGTCACCCGGAGCTGTCGGACGACGCGCTGGCGGCGGCTGCCCGGTCCGTGGTCGGCTCGCTGGCCACGGTCACGATGTCGGGGCCGGGCACGGTGGAGCTCCAGCCGTGCGGGGTGACCAAGGCGACCGGTCTGGCGCTGGCCGCCGAGCACCTGGGGCTGCGCCCCGAGGACACGATCGCCTTCGGGGACATGCCGAACGACGTCCCCATGTTCCGGTGGGCGGGCCACGGCGTCGCCATGGCCAACGCGCACCCCGAGCTGAAGGCGGTGGCCGACGAGGTCACCCTGTCGAACGAGGACGACGGCGTGGCCGTCGTCCTCGAGCGACTGTTCGGGCAGACGGCCGGGCTGGGCCGTCAGAGGTCGGCTCAGTACGCGCCGAAGACGTTGTCGATCGAGCCGTAGCGGTCGGCGGCGTAGTTGCAGGCCGCGGCGATGTTGGCGACCGGGTCGAACGGGTCGAAGGCGGTGCCGGGCACGTGGTACGCCTGGAAGGTCGGGTCGATGACCTGGAGCAGGCCCTTCGACGGGGTGCCCTTCGCGGCGTTGGAGTCCCACAGGTTGATGGCGGCCGGGTTGCCGGACGACTCCCGCATGATGTTGCGGTGGATGGCGTCGTAGGAGCCGGGTATGCCGTTCTGCGCCATGACGTCCATCGCCTCGCGGATCCAGCCGTCGAGGTTGTCCGGGTACGCGGTCGTGGAGGCGGCGGTGGTGGCCTGGGTCGTGGGGGCCGCGGAGGCGCTGGTGGCGCCGAACAGCGGCAGCGCGACCACGGCGACACCGGTGCCGGCGACGGCGAGGGTGCGGACGAGGCGGCGGGGCGAGGCGAAAGCGCGCATGTCTGGGTTCCTCTCCTACGCCTGCGAGGTGAGCTGTCGGGTTCGGGCGGGAGAGTGCCCGGCCGTGCCCCTGCGGGCATGGCTTCACCCCGAGCCGTCCCGGCGCGTGTCCGGTACGGCGGCTTACCTGGGTCCCCCGCTCCTGCCGTGCGTGAGTTGGTCGTCGGGTGTGATGCGGGTGGCGGCAGGACTAGGCGTCCACCCGGCAGGCCCGGAACGTATGCGAGAGCACATGTCGGGAACAAGTGCGACGATCACACAAGGCACCGTTTGATCTTGGGATGGGCGGTTTTGCGTGCTTGATCCTTTGCGGTCGCCAAGACTCAACTCCGTTGCCCGGAGCGGGAGGACGGGCCTGTGCGAGGGTGGCCCGGAGGCCGGCGTGCGCGTGACTCACCTCACGGGACGGCGGCCGCGAGAGCATTTGCGGCCAAGGGGAATTGGCGCATCAATGGCGGCAAATCGGACTCAGAGGTGGGGCAGGATGGTTCACGGGTCGCTGTGTCCGGGAAACAGAGGTATGTCCGTTGTTATCAGCCGATCAAAAACACTCCGCTTCTGATCCCGTATCGCCCTGCTTGAGACCCCGGGCCCTGGCGGTGATCGAAACACGACCGGATACGCTGACTCGAGTGGTGGCAGCGACCTATCGACAAACCGTGTAACCGCCAGCAGACACCAGCAGACAGGAGACCCCTCGTGACCGTCGTCGGGCCGTTCGGGCTGAGCGTGCGGGACCAGGCTCTGGAAGCCGATGTCCAGGCCGGATTGACGGCTGTCGAGGAAGGACTGCTCGAAGCCACCAAGAGCGCGGTGCCGTTCATCACGGAGGCCGCCCAGCACCTGGTGCGGGCCGGCGGCAAGCGGTTCCGCCCGCTGCTCGTCATGCTCTCCGCCCGGTTCGGGGACCCCTACGCGCCCGGCATCGTGCCGTCGGCCGTCGTGGTGGAGCTCACCCACCTGGCCACGCTGTACCACGACGACGTGATGGACGACGCCGAGGTGCGGCGCGGGGTCGCGAGCGCGAACGCCCGCTGGGGCAACTCGGTCGCCGTGCTCACCGGCGACTTCCTCTTCGCCCGTGCCTCGCACATCCTGGCCGACCTCGGCCCGGAGGCCGTGCGGGTGCAGGCCGAGGCGTTCGAGCGGCTGGTCACCGGCCAGATCCTGGAGACCGCGGGCCCGCAGGACGGTCGCGACCCGGTCGACCACTACCTGGACGTGCTCGGCGGCAAGACCGGCTCCCTCGTCGCCGTCTCCTGCCGGTTCGGCGCGATGATGTCCGGCGCCGACGAGACGGTCGTCGACGTCCTCACCCAGTACGGCGAGCGGCTCGGCGTCGCCTTCCAGCTCGCCGACGACGTCCTCGACATCGCCTCCGACTCCCACGAGTCGGGCAAGACCCCCGGCACCGACCTGCGCGAGGGCATCGCCACCCTGCCCGTGCTGCGGCTGCGCGAGCGGGCGGCCCGGCTGGGCCTCGCCGAGGACCTCGCCCTGTGCGAGCTGCTCGACTCCGACCTCACCGACGACGCCCGGCACGCCGAGGCGCTGCGCCTGCTGCGCGCCCACCCCGCGCTGGACCAGGCCCGCCGGGACACCGTGCGCTACGCCGAGGAGGCGCGCGCCGCGCTCGCCCCGCTGCCCGACGGCCCCGCCAAGTCGGCGCTCGTCGAGCTGTGCGACGCCGTGGTGCACCGGGCCGGCTGACCCGCCCGGCCCTCCTCCGTACGCCTCCGGTACCCGGGTGACCCCTACGGGGCGGGTGAGGCGCCGTCGTCCCGTGTCATACCGCAGCAGTACGCGCAGTTGAGCCCGCGGTCTGACGATTCCGTCCCGCGGTTTTGGTCAGATGGACCACGACGGACAACACCACTTCTCACCGGTTCGGGTGAGAATGGCGGCCCGGGCCGAACTGGTGCGAGGACACGGGACGGAAGCCGCCGCCGACCACGGAGGGCACACATGGCACCGAACGAGACCGACGACACGACGACCGCGGGGGAGGTCGAGGAGCCGCGCGCCGGCCGCCGCAGGGCCGCGCGGTACATCGTCCCGGTCACCGTGATGGGCGTGGCAGCCGCGACGATCGGACTCGTCCCGGCGCTCGCCGACTCCGGCGACCCCGACCTGCCGGACATCACCGCGGCGCAGCTCATCGAGAAGATCGCGCAGTCGGACGTGGAGCGGCTGTCCGGCACCGTGAAGATCACCACCGACCTCGGGCTGCCGGACCTCGGCGGCCTGGAGAGCGGCCTGCTGTCCGGCGCGGCGGGCGGCGAGGGCGGCGAGGGCGGTTCCTCCGCCGACCCCTCCGGCCGGCTCACCGAGCTGGCGTCCGGCACGCACACCCTGCGCGTCGCCGCCGACGGCCCGGACCGCCAGAAGCTGTCCCTGCTGGAGAACGCCGCCGAGTACAGCCTCATCCACAACGGCAAGGACGTCTGGGGCTACGACAGCGCGTCCAACGAGGTGTACCACGCCACCGTCGACGAGGCGGACACGAAGGAGCGGAGCGCGCAGCGGCCCCCGGCCACTCCGAAGGACTTCGCGGAGGAGGCGCTGAAGGCGGTCGACGACACCACGTCCGTGAAGGTCGACGGCACCGCCCAGGTGGCCGGCCGCGACGCCTACCGGCTGGTGGTCGAGCCCAAGCAGTCCGGGTCCACCGTCGGCGCCATCAGCATCGCCGTGGACCACGAGACGGGCATGCCGCTGAAGTTCACGCTCACCCCGGCCGGCGGCGGCTCGGCCGTCGTGGACGTCGGCTTCACCAAGGTGAGCTTCGACCGCCCGGATGCCTCCACGTTCCGGTTCACCCCGCCCAAGGGCGCCAAGGTGACCGAGGACACCGAACAGGACCGCGCCCACGGCGGCTTCGGCGGGAAGCCGGAGCGTGGCCCGAAGCCCGAGGAGGACCTCGCCAAGGGCCTCGACGGACTGAGGATGCTCGGCGAGGGCTGGAACACCGTCGCCACCTTCGACACCGGCACCGGCGCCGGCCTGCCCACCGAGGAGGCGGGCGGCGACCTCGGCGGCTTCCTCGGCTCGCTCGGCGACCAGGTCAAGGGCGACTTCGGCAAGGGCACCGTGTTCAGCACCCGCCTGGTCAACGCCCTCATCACCGAGGACGGCACGGTCTACGTGGGTACGGTCACCAAGGACGCGCTGGTGAAGGCGGCCGAGGCGGGGAAGTAGCTCCCCACCGGCACGGCGAGGGAACGGGGGAGCCGATGGACGCGACGTCCGCCAAGGAGCAGACACGCGACAGGCCGGCCGCGGGTGACGCCGTCGTCGTCACCCGCGGGCTGACCAAGCGTTACCGCGGCGGACAGCTCGCCGTGGACGGCCTGCACCTGACCGTCCCGGCGGGCAGCGTCTTCGGCTTCCTCGGCCCCAACGGCTCCGGCAAGACCACCACCATCCGCATGCTGATGGGCCTGATCGAGCCGACCTCCGGGACGGCTCACGTGCTGGGGCGCCCCATGCCCCGCTCCGCGCGCGCCGTCCTGCCGCATGTCGGCGCCCTCATCGAGGGCCCCGCCCTCTACGGCTTCCTCTCCGGCCGCGACAACCTCCTCCGGTACGACGCCGCCGACCCCACCGCCGACCCGCGCACCCGCACGGCCCGCGTCGCCGCCGCCCTGGACCGGGTGGGCCTCACGGCCGCCTCCGGCAAGAAGGCGCGGGCGTACTCCCTCGGCATGAAACAGCGCCTCGGTCTCGCCGCCGCCCTGCTGCGGCCCCGCCGGCTGCTGGTGCTGGACGAGCCGACCAACGGCCTCGACCCGCAGGGCATGCGGGAGATCCGCGCCCTCGTCCGTGAACTCGCCACCGACGGCACGACCGTCTTCCTCTCCTCCCACCTGCTCGACGAGATCGAGCAGGTGTGCACGCACGTCGCGGTGATGGCACGCGGCCGGCTGATCACCCAGGGGCCGGTCGCCGAGCTGGCCGCGGGCGCCCGGGGCCGCCTGATGGTCACCACGCCCGACCCGGCGGACGCGGCCCGGGTGCTGAAGGAACAGGGGCTCGCCGACGTCGTCGCGGACGGTGACCGGGTGAGCGCGGAGCCGCCCGCACGGGACCTCGCCGAGGTGAACGCCGCCCTGGTCACGGCGGGCGTGCGGGTACGCGGCTTCGCGGTCGAACGGGCCTCGCTGGAGGACGCGTTCGTGGCGCTGACCGGGGAGGGGTTCGATGTCGCGGGCTGAGACGGCGAGCGGGACGGGCGCCGAGGCGTCCGTACGGCCGCGTCCCCTGTGGACGCTCGGGCTGGTGCGCGACGAGCTGCGCACCACCTTCCGGCGCTGGCGCACCCTCGCCCTGCTGGGCGTGCTGGCAGCCGTCCCGGTGCTGGTCGGGATCGCCGTGCGGATCGAGACCGGCGACGGCTCGTCCTCCGGAGGGGGCGGCGGAGGACCCGCGTTCGTCTCGCAGATCACCAACAACGGCCTGTTCCTGGTCTTCACCGCGCTCGCCGCGACCCTGCCGTTCTTCCTCCCCATGGCGGTCGGCGTGATCGCGGGCGACGCCGTGGCCGGCGAGGCGGGCGCCGGCACCCTGCGCTACCTGCTGGTCGCCCCCGCGGGCCGCACCCGCCTGCTGCTCACCAAGTACGCGGCGGTCATGGTGTTCTGCCTGGCCGCCACCCTGGTGGTGGCCGTCTCGGCGCTGGCCGTCGGCGCGCTGCTGTTCCCGCTCGGCGACCTCACCACCATCTCGGGCACCCGCATCACCTTTGCCGAGGGACTGCTCCGGGCCCTGCTGATCGCCCTGGTCGTCGCCGCGTCCCTGCTCGGGGTGGCCGCGCTCGGCCTGTTCGTCTCCACCCTCACCAACAGCGGCATCGCGGCGATGGCCACCACGGTCGGGCTGCTCATCACCGTCCAGATCCTCGACCAGATCCCTCAGCTGCACGCCCTGCACCCGTACCTGTTCTCGCACTACTGGCTGTCCTTCGCGGACCTGATGCGCGAACCGGTCCTCTGGGACGACCTGACCAGGAACCTCGGCCTCCAGGCCCTGTACGCACTCGTGTTCGGCTCGGCGGCCTGGGCGCGGTTCACGGGCAAGGACGTCACCGCGTAGGGAAATGCGCCGGCACGGGAGGGCCGGGGCGTGTGACGGTTCGGTCCATGGGCAACTCACGGGCGTACCCCGTCCTGCGGACCACCGACGCGGCGGAGGCGTATCGGCAGGCCAGGCGGTTGTGTGCGCTGCTGAAACAGATCGAGGACGAGGTGTGGCTGTTCGCCGAACTGGCCACGGTCCGTGAGGTGCGGGAGATCGCCGCGATCGCTCCCGGACTGCCCTTCGACTACGCGGACAACCGAACCGATCCGGCGACGGGCGACTACCTCCGGTTCGACCTCGACGTGACGGCACTGGATGACGCGGCACTGGCGGAACACCTGCCGCTGAGATTCTCGGAGCCAGTGGAGCGGGAGCGCGTCGAGGCCCGGATCCTGACCGCGCTGGGCGACGGCACGGCCTCCGTCGAGTGGCACGGGCGCTGGCCGGACGACTCGGACGCGGATGTGGACTGGCCCTCGAAGTACGACGGGGTCCAGGTCTTGTTCCACGGTGACGAAGCCCAGTGGGACGACTGGACGGAGGAGCACACCGTCTTCGTTCATGTCACCAAGTGGGGAGACCTGCCCCTCGCCCAGGAACTCGCCGCGCACATCGGCAGCGAGGTGCTGGGCGAGGCTCAGCTCGGCTGGTGAGACGCGGGCGGCCGGCGGGTGGTGGTGGCCCCGCGCCTTTCCGCCTCCCCGGCCACCGCGAGCAGCAGGTCCTCCCGGTCGTGCGGCGCGACCAGCTGGAGCCCCGCCGGGCAGCCGTCGGCGCCGAAGCCGGCCGGGATGCTCAGCGCGGGGTGACCGCTGAGGTTGAACGCCCAGGTGAGCGCGGTGGAGTAGGTGTCGCCCGGGCCGTCGTGGCCGTGCGGCCGCGTGGGCGCCGTGGGGGTGAGCAGCAGGTCGGCGCGGGTGAAGAGGGCGCGCAGACGCTCGTCGTCGGCCGCCCGGACGCGGTGGGCGTCGGTGAGGTCGGCGCCCGGGGTGCGCAGGGCGAGCCAGGCCGGGCCGGGGTCGAGGAGCAGGGGGGCCGCCGGTGGCCGTACGAGGCGCACCACCCCGGCGTCGACGAGCCGGCCGACCGTCTGCCGGGCCAGGGCGACGGGCTCGGCGTCGGGCGACGCGAAGCCCAGGTCGGGGGACCAGACCGCGGTGACGGGGAACGGCGCGGCGGGCTGTCCGGCCCGCCCCGACACCAGCCGCCACCATGCCTCCGCGTCCCCCGCCGTGCGGGTGAGGACCCCGGGCGCGGCCAGACCCGTACGGTCGGGTGAGGGGAACCGGCCGCCCGTGACCTTCAGCCCGAGCACCCCGCACCACGCCGCCGGGATACGCACCGACCCCGCCCCGTCCGAGCCCGTCGCCCACGGCACCAGCCCGGCCGCCACCGCCACCGCCGCCCCCGCCGAGGACCCGCCGGGCGTACGGTCCGCCCGCCACGGATTGACGGTGCGGCCGCCCACCCCGAGCCCCCAGGTCTGCCACGGCGTCCCCGGACCCGGCACGGACGTGGCGCCCACGGCGACCGCGCCGGCCGCCAGCAGTGGCTCCGCCGCCCGCCGTCCGTGCCGCCCCTTGACCGCGACCGGCACCCCGGCCAGCGGCAGGCGCTCCCCGGCGGCGATCCGCGCGTCCACCTCGGCCGCCCGCCGCAGCGCCTCCTCGCCCCACACGTCGAGGAACGCGCACAGCTCCGGATCGGCCCGTGCGATCCGCGCCAGCGCCTCCGCGACCACGTCCACGGCCCGGCGCGCGCCCGCGCGGACCGCGGCCGCGATCTCCAGGGCGCCGTCCCCGCTCACCGCAGGGCGCCGGTGAGACGGGCCAGCGGTTCCGTCCCGCGCGGCGGCCGGCCGTCCAGGTCGCCGAGGCGCCAGTCGGGCACCCACGGCACCCGGTACACGTCGATCAGCGGCTCGATCAGCCGCACCCGGTGCGCGAGGGGACGCGGGAGCCGGCCCGGCGCGTCCGCGACGAGGACGACGGCGTCCAGGTCGAGCCCGTGCGGCGCCTCACCGCGCCGGAACAGTTCGACGGCCGGCGGCACCGCGTCCAGGCCGGCCGCGTGGGTGCGGGCGACCAGCAGCACCGAACGCGGGGCGTCCGGCCCGGGCCAGGACCGTCCGCAGTCGTGGCCGCCGTAGACCGCGGCGAGCGTGGAGACGCCCGCGCCGCCGTGCAGACCGAGCCAGGAGAAGCGCCGGGCCGTCGCCCGTGCGGGCACCGGCCCCGGAAGGTCCGCTTCCGGCGCCGTCACCGGTCCCCGCAGCCAGATCTCCGGTCCCTGTCCCGTGCCTGCTCGCATGTCCCTCTCCTGCTCGGCGGCTCGATCGTCCATGCCCCGCGCCCGATACGGAACCGGGGCCGACGGCCCTTGGGACGAGCCTGTGACAACGCGGTGACGTGCACAGCGCGCGCGAACGGACAGACTCGACGGTAGGTGTACGACCCGAATGAGGGAACGATGTCTCGACTCAGCCGCGAGAAGAAGCGGGAACAGCAGCAGGCCGCGGAGGACGCGGCGAACCGTGCGGCGGTGCCGGTCGACGTCCGTGTCCCGGCCGACGGGTCGGGCGAGCCGGGCGCCTACGTGGACGGCGTGCGGGTGATCGCGGGCCCCGGCGAGGAGATCCAGCAGGCCGTGCTGAACCGCCTGCACCGCATCGCCGTCGCCTCCGGCCACGCCGTGCACGCCACCGTGCGCGACGAGCGCATCGGGTACGTGGTCCCGCTCCGGGTCGCCCCGGACGGCTCCAGCGCGTTCGCGGCGCAGCCGGTGCAGCTGCGCGGCCCGCGGGACAGGGGACAGGCGTCTTCGGAGACGCCGGCCCCCGGGATACCCCCGGCCCCGGCCCCGGAGACGCCTCGGGGCCCGGCGCCCCAGTCCCCGCCCGCGGAACCGGACACCGACCGCCCGACCCACCTGCTCCGCCCGGTCCCGGAGTCCGCGGCCCCGCGGAGCCTCCGTCCGGCATCGGCATCCGAGGCGGCGGCGGCATCCGAGGCGGCGGCGGCTTCCGGAACCCCCGCACCCCCCACCCCCGTGCGGGACGCCACCCCGGCCTTCCCCCCGCATCCGGTTCCCGGGACCGGAACCGGATGCGAAGCCTCCTTCGACTCCCCGCCCACCTTCCGGCTCCGGAGGCTCACCCCGCCCGGCACCGTCGCGCCGCCCACGGGCGTGTTCGGGCCGCCCCCGGACATGGACGCGCGGCCGCACCCCGCCGGGCGCGACACGGCGACCGGTCCGACCCCCGCCCCCGACCTCGCCGCCGCGCTCGACGCCGATCCTGACCCCCGGCCCACCCCGCCGCGCGGTTTCGACGCCGTTGCGGAGGCCGTGCTCGGCGACGAGCCCGCCGCCCCCGCGGGCAGCCCCCTCGCCGACCCCATGGAGCGCATCAACGACGCCGTGCGGAAGGGCAGGATCGACACGGCCGCCCGTCTCGCCGACGAGACCCTGGAGCACGCCTCGGCGACCCTGGGGGCCGAGCACCCGGAGGTGCTGCGTCTCCGGGAGCTCACCGCGTACATCGCCTATCTGGCGGGCGAGCCGGTGCGCGCCTTCCGGCTCTCCCTCGACCTCGCCGTCGTCTGCCGCCGCGCGGGCGACGCGGAGGCCGCCTACGGCAACGTCCGCAGCGCGGCCACCGCGTGGCGCGGGGTGCGCGACCCCCTGCTCGGGCTGGAACTGGGACGCGACCTGGTCGCGCTGTGGACCGAACTCGCCTCCGAGGGCGGCCCCGCCGCCGACGAGGAGGAGGAACTGGACTCCGCGCACGCCCGCATGGACCGCCTCACCGCCCGCGCCCGCAGCATGCGAGGGTGACCACGCGGGCGGCCGCCCCCTAGTGGAGACAGAACTCGTTCCCCTCCGGGTCCGCCATCACGACCCAGCTCCCGGAGGGCTCCTCCACCCGTCGCAGCACCCGGGCGCCAAGCCCCTCCAGCCGGGCCGACTCCTCGTCACGGCGGTCCACACCGGGGTGCAGATCGAGATGGAGCCGGTTCTTGACCGTCTTCTCCTCGGGCACCCGCTGGAACAGCAGCCGCCGGCCGCGCCCGGTGCCGCTCTCCTCCTCGTAGGGGTCGTCGGGGTGCCGTACGGCGGCCAGGTCGCGCCAGGCGCGGCGGCCGTGCGACTCGACCGTGAGCGCCTCGGGGACGGCCCCGGCGGCGAGCAGCTTTTCGATGAGCGGGCTGTTGTCCTCGACCACGTAGTGCAGGGCGGCGGCCCAGAAGTCCGCCTGGGCGTGGGGGTCGGCCGCGTCGACGACGACCTTCCAGTGCACCGGCGTGGCCGGCGTAGGTGTCTGCGTCATGCGCCCCGTTATAGGGGACGGCACCGACAACGCCGTCCCGCCGCGCGCTAGGGCTTGGTCTCCAGCGCCCTCGCCGCCTCCACATCCGCTTCGCTCAGCGGCGCGGCGGCCGGCACGGCCCCTCCGGCGCCCGGCGACACGGTCGTGTCGCCCGCACCGGCGCGACGGCCGGACAGCGCGCGGGCGGCGCGGCGGGCGGTGCGCAGGGCGTCCCAGGTGAGCAGGGTGAGCGCCAGCCACACCAGGGCGAACCCGGCCCAGCGCTCCGGCGGCATGGCCTCCTTGAAGTAGAGGATGCCGAGCAGGAACTGGAAGACCGGCGCCAGGTACTGCAGCAGCCCCAGCGTGGACAGCGGCACGCGGATCGCCGCGGCGCCGAAGCAGACCAGGGGGAGCGCGGTGACGATGCCGGTCGCCGCGAGCAGCAGCGCGTGCCCCGCGCCCTCGGCGCCGAAGGTCGACTCGCCCTGGGCGCCCAGCCACACCAGGTAGCCGAGGGCGGGCAGGAACTGGATCGCGGTCTCGGCGGCCAGCGACTCGATGCCGCCGAGGTTGACCTTCTTCTTCACCAGCCCGTAGGTCGCGAAGGAGAAGGCGAGGCACAGGGAGATCCACGGCGGCCGGCCGTAGCCGACGGTGAGGACGACGACAGCGAGGGCGCCGATGCCGACGGCGGCCCACTGGACGGGCCGCAGGCGCTCCTTCAGCAGCAGGACGCCGATGGCTATGGTGACCAGCGGGTTGATGAAGTAGCCGAGGGACGCCTCGACGACGTGCCCGGAGTTCACCGACCAGATGTAGACGCCCCAGTTGACGGTGATGACCGCGGCGGCCACCGTGATCAGGGCCAGCCTGCGCGGCTGCCGCACCAGCTCGCCGATCCAGGCCCAGCGGCGGACCACGGCCAGCGCGGCCGCGACGAAGACCAGCGACCACACCATCCGGTGGGCCAGGATCTCCACCGCGCCCGCCGGCTTCAGCAGAGGCCAGAACAGCGGGACGAGCCCCCACATCCCGTACGCCGCGAAGCCGTTCAGCAGTCCTGTGCGCCGCTCTGCGGCCGGCTTCCCGGTCACGGGCCCTCCAACATGTTCCGACGCGTCCCGTAGTCATCCGCGGGCCGCCGACGCGCGCGCGGAACCCACCCGGACGAAGGTAACGCCGCACACCCCCACGTGTCATGTCCGTACCGGCATACGGTCATGACGGCGAGGGTGCGGACCGTGCGGGCCCCGGACCGGAGGTCAGTCCTTGAGCGCGGCGGCGACGGCCTCGGCGAGCGGGGTCGTCGGGCGGCCGGCCAGCCGGGACAGGTCGCCGCTGTCGACCACCAGCTGGCCCTCGGCGATCGCCGCGTCCACGCCGGCGAAGACGGCCGCCATCGGCTCGGGCACCCCCGCGCCGGTCAGGATGCCGGTGAGCGCCTCGGGTGTGACCGGGGTGTAGACGATCTCCCGGCCGGTCTGCCGGCTCAGCTCGGCCGCGTACTCGGCGAAGCTCCACGCCTCGTCGCCGCCCAGCTCGTACGTCGTGTTCTCGTGGCCCTCGCCGGTCAGCACGGCGACGGCGGCGGCCGCGTAGTCGGCCCGTGAGGCGGAGGAGATCCGGCCCTCGCCCGCGGCGGCGACCACCGCGTCGTGCTCCAGCACCGGGGCCAGGTTCTCGGTGTAGTTCTCGTGGTACCAGCCGTTGCGCAGCAGCACGTACGGCACGCCCGAGTCGAGCAGCGCCCGCTCGGTGCCGCGGTGGTCGTCCGCGAGCGTGGCGGTCAGCGAGCCGGGGGCGCTGGTGTAGGCGAGCAGGGCCACACCGGCCGCCCTGGCCGCGTCGATGACGACGGAGTGCTGCCGCACCCGGCCCTTGTCGAACTCGTTGCCGGAGATCAGCAGGACCTTGTCGCCGGCCGCGAACAGGCCGTCGAAGGTCTCCGGCGCGTTGTAGTCGGCGACCGCGACCCGCACCCCGCGCTCCGCGAGGTCCGCCACCCTCTCCGGGTCGCGCACGACCGCGGTGACCTGCCCGGCCGGGACCTTCTCCAGCAACTGCTCCACCACATGACGGCCGAGCTTCCCACTGGCTCCGGTGACGACGATGCTCATGATGCGACCACTCCTCGGGGATGCGTGTGAACACTAACTGTACGACAGGCGCTAACTTTTGGAAAGTGTACAGCCGAGGGGCGGAAGCGGTTGGGCGTGCTCTACGATCACGGTCGCGCGTGCCGCCGCCGGAGGGATCCGACTCCCGCCGAGCCGTCGCATCGGGGGGTGCGAGGAGCGGACGCGCATCACTGGGAGGGGACTCATTCATGCGGAAACATCTCAAGCGGGGCGTCGCGGCACTCGTCGGCCTCACGCTGGCCGGCACCGGCCTGACCGTCGCGACCGCCGCCCCGGCGGCGGCGAGCTCGTACGACTGCCCGTCCGGCTACTTCTGCGGCTGGTCGGGCGAGAGCACCAAGGGCACGATGTGGAAGACGAGCAGGAACGTCGCCGACCTGGGCGGCTGGGACGACAAGATCCGCTCGTACGTCAACCGCACCAGCCTGATCGCCTGCCTGTACGACGACAAGAACTACGTGCCGTGGGGCGGCTACTACCCCCAGGACCCGAACACGCCCGGCGAGTACAGCAGCTCCCCGACGGCGACGATCAGCTCCATCAAGTTCGTCCGCACCGAGCGCGAGTGCAGTCAGCCCGCCTACCCGAGCTGGTACTCAGAGCCGTCCCCGACGGCCGCCGGCTTCGGCGACATGAACGGCGACCGCAGGGCCGACGTCATCACCCGTGACCTGGCCGGACGGCTCTGGTTCACCCCGGGCGACGCCACCGGCCGGCTCATCGGCTCGGGCGGCTGGAACGCCATGAACACCCTGACCCGGCACGGTGACTTCACCGGCGACGGCCGCGAGGACCTGATCGCCCGGGAGAAGGCCACCGGCACGCTGTGGCTCTACCCCGGCACCGGCACCGGCTCCCTCGGAGCGCGCAAGCTGCTCGGCGCGAGCGGCTGGAACTCGATGAACCACATCACCGCCTACGGCGACCTGACCGGCGACGGACGCTCCGACCTGATCGCCGTCCAGAAGTCCACCGGCGCCCTGTGGCTGTACCCGGGAGCCTCCGGCTCCAGGCTGGGCGCGCGCAAGCTGATCGGCTCCGGCGGCTGGAACGGCATGAACGCGCTGGCCGGCATGGGCGACGTAACCGGCGACGGCCGCCCCGACCTGTACGCCCGCGAGAAGGCCACCGGCAAGCTGTGGCTCTACCCGGGCACCTCCACCGCCCGGCTCGGCGCGCGCCAGCTCGTCGGCAGCGGCGGCTGGAACACGATGGAGCACCTGATCTCGGTCGGCGACTTCTCCGGCGACGGCCGCCCCGACCTCGCCACCGTCACCAACCGCACGTATGTGATCGACGGCTTCGAGGGCAACCCGGGCTGGCTGATCACCTACCGCGGACGGGCCGGCGGGACCCTGTACGGGCCCGAGCGGACCCACGGCGAGTGGTGGGGCCTCAGCGACTTCTGCTGAGCGCACCCGGCCGACGCGAGAGGGCCCCGGCATCCGTACGGATGCCGGGGCCCTCTCGCGTCGGTGCTCAGCCGACGACGGTCCAGGTGTCCCCGCCGGCCAGGAGTGCGGCGAGGTCGCCCTTGCCGTGCTGGTCGACGGCGGTGTCGAGCTGGTCGGCCATGAGGGTGTCGTAGACCGGCCGGCCGACGGAGCGGAACACGCCGATGGGGGTGTGGTGGAGGGTGTCGGGGTCGGCGAGCCGGGACAGGGCGAACGCGGTCGTCGGGGACGCGCTGTGGGCATCGTGGACGAGGATGTCCGCCTCGTTCTCCGGCGTGACGGCGACGACCTTGAGGTCCCCGGTGGCGGGGTCGCGGACGACGCCCTTGGAGCGGTCGGCGCCGAAGCGGATCGGCTGTCCGTGTTCCAGGCGGATGACGGCCTCCTCGGCCCGCTGCCGGTCCTTGAGGACCTCGAAGGCGCCGTCGTTGAAGATGTTGCAGTTCTGGTAGATCTCCACCAGGGCGGTGCCGGGGTGGTCGGCGGCCTGGCGCAGCACCTCGGTGAGGTGCTTGCGGTCGGAGTCGACGGTCCGGGCGACGAAGGACGCCTCCGCGCCGATCGCCAGCGACACCGGGTTGAAGGGCGCGTCCAGGGAGCCCATCGGGGTCGACTTGGTGATCTTGCCGACCTCGGAGGTGGGGGAGTACTGCCCCTTGGTGAGCCCGTAGATGCGGTTGTTGAACAGCAGGATCTTGAGGTTGACGTTCCGGCGCAGGGCGTGGATGAGGTGGTTGCCGCCGATGGACAGCGCGTCGCCGTCACCGGTGACGACCCACACGCTCAGGTCGCGCCGGGACGTGGCCAGGCCGGTGGCGATGGCGGGGGCGCGGCCGTGGATGGAGTGCATCCCGTAGGTGTTCATGTAGTACGGGAAGCGGGAGGAGCAGCCGATGCCGGAGACGAAGACGATGTTCTCCCGGGCCAGGCCCAGCTCCGGCATGAAGCCCTGCACGGCGGCCAGCACGGCGTAGTCACCGCAGCCCGGGCACCAGCGCACCTCCTGGTCGGACTTGAAGTCCTTCATCGTCTGCCTGCCCTCGGCCTTGGGCACGAGCTGGAGCAGCGTGTCGGCGTCAGTCATCGATGGCCTCCTTCAGCGCCGCGGCGAGCTGCTCCGCCTTGAACGGCATGCCGTTGACCTGGTTGTACGAGCGGGCGTCGACCAGGTACTTCGCCCTGATGAGCGTGGCGAGCTGCCCGAGGTTCATCTCGGGGATCACCACCTTGTCGTATCTGCGCAGGACCTCGCCGAGGTTCTTCGGGAAGGGGTTGAGGTGGCGCAGGTGGGCCTGCGCGACCGGCTGTCCGGCCCGGCGCAGCCGCCGCACCGCCGCCGTGATCGGCCCGTACGTCGAGCCCCAGCCCAGCACGAGCAGGCGGGCGGTGCCGTCCGGGTCGTCGACGCCGAGGTCGGGGACGACGACGCCGTCGACCTTGGCCTGGCGGGTGCGGACCATGAAGTCGTGGTTGGCCGGGTCGTAGGAGATGTTGCCGGTGCCGTCCTGCTTCTCGATGCCGCCGATCCGGTGCTCCAGACCCGGCGTGCCGGGGATCGCCCACGGGCGGGCCAGCGTGTGCGGGTCGCGCTTGTACGGCCAGAACACCTCGGTGCCGTCCTCGGTGGTGTGGTTCGGGCCCTGCGCGAACCGCACCCTCAAGTCCGGCAGCTCCTCCAGCTCCGGGATCCGCCACGGCTCACTGCCGTTGGCCAGATATCCGTCCGACAGCAGGAACACCGGGGTGCGGTAGGTCAGCGCGATCCGTGCCGCCTCGAGCGCGGCGTCGAAGCAGTCCGCCGGCGTGCGCGGCGCGACCACCGGCACCGGCGCCTCACCGTTGCGCCCGTACATCGCCTGGAGCAGATCCGCCTGCTCCGTCTTGGTCGGCAGTCCCGTCGACGGCCCGCCGCGCTGGATGTCCACCACCAGCAGCGGCAGCTCCAAGGACACCGCCAGCCCGATCGTCTCGCTCTTGAGCGCCACACCCGGCCCGGAGGTCGTCGTCACCGCCAGCGACCCGCCGAACGCCGCACCCAGCGCCGCCCCGATCCCGGCGATCTCGTCCTCCGCCTGGAACGTGCGCACGCCGAAGTTCTTGTGCTTGCTCAGCTCGTGCAGGATGTCGGAGGCCGGGGTGATCGGGTACGACCCCAGGAACAGCGGCAGGTCCGCCTGCCGGGACGCGGCGACCAGCCCGTAGGACAGGGCCAGGTTCCCGGAGATGTTGCGGTAGACGCCCGGCGGGAACGCCGTCGCCGCCGGCGCCACCTCGTAGGAGACCGCGAAGTCCTCCGTGGTCTCGCCGAAGTTCCAGCCCGCCCGGAACGCGGCGATGTTCGCCGCCGCGATGTCCGGCTTCTTCGCGAACTTCGACCGCAGGAACTTCTCCGTCCCCTCCGTCGGCCGGTGGTACATCCACGACAGCAGACCCAGCGCGAACATGTTCTTGCTGCGCTCGGCCTCCTTACGGGTGAGGTCGAACTCCTTCAGCGCCTCCACGGTCAGCGTGGTCAGCGGCACCGGGTGCAGGTGGTAGCCGTCCAGCGAGCCGTCCTCCAGCGGACTGGCGTCGTAGCCCACCTTCTGCATCGCCCGCTTGGTGAACTCGTCGGTGTTGACGATGATCTCCGCCCCGCGCGGCAGGTCCCCGATGTTCGCCTTCAGCGCGGCCGGGTTCATCGCCACCAGCACGTTCGGCGCGTCACCCGGGGTGAGGATGTCGTGGTCGGCGAAGTGCAGCTGGAACGACGACACGCCCGGCAGGGTGCCGGCCGGGGCGCGGATCTCGGCGGGGAAGTTCGGCAGCGTGGAGAGGTCGTTGCCGAAGGACGCGGTCTCCGAGGTGAAACGGTCACCGGTGAGCTGCATCCCGTCACCCGAGTCCCCCGCGAACCTGATGATCACTCGGTCGAGCCGGCGGACGCCCTTCGTCCCCGCCGCTGTGCGCTGCTCTCCTACGACTGTTCCGTCGGCCTGCTCCGCTGGGCTGCTGACCTGGCTGGTCACTGAACTGGACCTCCTCGAGGCGGCTGTCCGGGACGGCCTTCCCGCAGGCCTTCCCCGCATAAACCCTACGACCGTGAGGGGTGCCCACCGTGAAGGAATCGAGTGAACGATCCAGATGGTGGACACGGCGCCGAGACGCGTGCCGCCGGCCCCTCAGGACTTCAAGTACGTCAGCACCGCCAGGACCCGCCGGTGGTCGCCGTCGCTCGGGGACAGCCCCAGCTTCAGGAAGATGTTGCTGACGTGCTTCTCCACCGCGCCGTCGCTCACCACCAGCTGCCGGGCGATCGCCGAGTTCGTCCGCCCCTCCGCCATCAGCCCCAGCACCTCGCGCTCACGCGGGGTGAGCCCCGCCAGCACGTCCTGCTTACGGCTGCGGCCCAGCAGCTGCGCCACCACCTCCGGGTCCAGGGCCGTGCCGCCCCGGGCCACCCGGACCACCGCGTCCACGAACTCGCGCACCTCGGCCACCCGGTCCTTCAGCAGATAGCCGACGCCCCGGCTGGAGCCGGCCAGCAGCTCGGTGGCGTACCGCTCCTCCACGTACTGCGACAGCACCAGCACCCCGACGCCCGGATGGCTCTTCCGCAGCTGCACCGCGGCCCGCACGCCCTCGTCGGTGTGCGTCGGCGGCATCCGCACGTCGGCCACCACCACGTCCGGCAGCTGGTCCCGCCGGGCCAGGTCGTCGACCGTCGCGATCAGCGCGTCGCCGTCGCCGACCCCGGCCACCACCTCGTGCCCCCGGTCGGTGAGCAGCCGGGTCAGGCCCTCCCGCAGCAGCACCGAATCCTCGGCGATGACCACCCGCACCCTGTCCTCCACGTCCTCGTCCCCCCAAGCCCTGCTCCGGACCCGCCCTTGTGGCCGGTCCGGTCGTCGGGTCCAGCATTTCAGCATCCGGGGGAGGACGGGCCGGAGCAACGCGACCGGGGGGTGTCGTCATCGCGTGCCGCGGGCCGGCCCGGACCCGCCCGGGCCACCGGCGCGCGTCACCGGGCGGGTGCGCGCCCCCCGGGGCCCGCACCCGCCCGTGTGTCCGTCCGCCGGACCGCTCCCCTCACCCCGCGGTCATCGCGCCCGCTCCGCACGCCACGGCAGCTCCGCGGTCACCCGCGTCGGGCCGCCGGCCGGCGAGTCCACCACGAGGATCCCGTCCACCGCGTCCAGCCGCTCCGCCAGACCCGACAGCCCGGAACCGCGCGACAGGTCCGCGCCGCCCACGCCGTTGTCCACCACCTGGAGCATCAGCCGGTCCTCCGACCGCCACACCTCCACGGCCGCCCAGGTCGCCCGGCTGTGCTTGCTGACGTTCTGCAGCAGCTCCGAGACCGTGAAGTAGGCGATGCCCTCGATCGCGGGCGCCGGCCGCTCCGACAGGTCCACCTCCACCTGCACCGGCACCGTGCAGCGCGAGGCGACCGAGGAGAGCGCCGCGTCCAGGCCGCGGTCGGTGAGGACCGCCGGGTGGATGCCGCGGGCCAGGTCCCGCAGCTCCTGCAGGGCCGTCTTCACCTCGCCGTGCGCCTCGTCCACCATCCGCGCCGCGGCCTGCGGGTCCTCCCGCAGCTTCTCCTTCGCCAGACCCAGGTCCATCGCCAGGCTCACCAGCCGGGCCTGCGCCCCGTCGTGCAGGTCCCGCTCGATGCGCCGCAGGTCCGCCGCCGCCGTGTCCACCACGACCCCGCGGTCCGACTCCAGCTCCACCACCCGGGTCGCCAGCCGCGACGGGCCCAGCAGCCCGTGCACCATCAGCCGGTCCACCATCGTCAGCGCCCGCACGATCCACGGCGTGGCCAGCGTGAACAGCAGACCCACGCCCGCCGTCACCGCGATCTCGAACGGGTTGTCCAGGTAGATCGAGTGCTGCTCGTCGCCGTACAGCTGTATGCCGTCCTGGCCCGCGTACATCGGGAGCACCCAGAACCACAGCGGGTACGTCACCAGCGACCAGCCCAGCGTCCAGACGGTGACCGTCACCGTGAAGGACAGCACCGCCCAGGGGAGCTGCAGCACCGAGTACAGCAGCGCCCGCCAGGACGTGCCGCTCTTCAGCACCGCCCCGATCCACCCCATGAACCCCTGCCGCTCCAGCCGCAGCGGCTGCGGTTCGCCCACGTCCAGGCCCAGCAGCCCGCGCGCCCGCGCCCGCTCCACCGACCCGATGCTCCGGCACCCGGCGAGCGCCGCCGCCAGCACCGGCACCCCGAGGAACGTCACCAGCAGGCCCGCGCCCAGCGAGACCATCGTGACCGCGTAGGTGAACAGCAGAATGCTGATCGGCAGGCTCAGCAGCACGTACGCCAGCTCCCGCCAGGCGCGCCCCTCGACCGGCGCCCGCAGCGCCGCCGGCATCCGGCGCCGCCGTCCCCCCACGCCCCGCGCGTGTCCGGGCCCGGTGGGGAGCCCGTAGCCCTGTCCGTACTCCGTGGCCATCGGCGTCGTCCTTCTCCTCGTCCGGCGGCTGTGCTGTCGTACATCCAGAGTGCTGCGCCGCAGGTCGGCGGGGAATGACGGCCGTCGCAGTCTTCGGAGGGGGGTTTTCCCTACCTACGGCCGCGGGCGGACGCCTCCTTGCCCGGCGCCTTCCCCGCCGGGGTGCCGGATCGGTCCCGCCACGGCAGCTCGGCCGTGACCGTCGTCGGACCGCCCTCCGGGGAGTCCACGACGAACAGGCCGTCCACCGCGCCCAGCCGGTCGGCCAGCCCCCGTATGCCCGTACCGCCGTCGAGGCTCGCCCCGCCCACGCCGTCGTCGCGCACCTGGAGGAACAGCCGGTTCTCCGACCGCCACACCTCCACCGTCGCGGACCGCGCCCGGCTGTGCTTGCTGACGTTCTGCAGCAGCTCCGAGACCGTGAAGTAGGCGATGCCCTCGATCGCGGGCGCCGGCCGCTCGGCCAGGTCGACGGTGACCGCCACCGGCACCGTGCACCGCGCGGCGACCGACGACAGGGCCGCGTCCAGGCCGCGGTCGGTGAGGACCGCCGGGTGGATGCCGCGGGCCAGGTCCCGCAGCTCCTGCAGCGCCAGCTTCACCTCGCCGTGCGCCTCCTCGACCATCGACGCCGCCGCGTCCGGGTCCTCCAGCAGCTTCTCCTTGGCCAGGCCCAGCCCCATAGCCAGGTTCACCAGCCGGGCCTGCGCCCCGTCGTGCAGGTCCCGCTCGATGCGCCGCAGGTCCGCCGCCGCCGTGTCCACCACGACCCCGCGGTCCGACTCCAGCTCGGCGATGCGCCGCTCCAGCTCGTCCGACGGCGACAGCAGACCCCGCACCATCGCCCGGTCCACGTCCGCCATCGCCCGCACCACGAACGCCAGCACCGGCCACAGCACGAACAGCCCGGTCAGCGTGACGGTGAAGGTGAGGACGCCCCACGGCAGACGTATCAGCGCGAACAGGAACGTCCGCCACCCCACCGGGTCCTTGACCGCCTGCCACAGCCCCGGCCAGAACCCGCCGGAACTCCGCCACGGCAGCGGGCTCGGCTCGTCCACCCGCACCCCGAGCATGGCCCTCGCGCGCGCCCGCTCCATCCGGCCCAGCTGCCGCGCCCCCATCAGACCGAGCGCGAGCAGCGGCAGACCGATCACCGTGACCGTCAGGCCCACACCGGTGGACAGCACGGTCATCGTGTAGACGAAGCCGACGACGGACACCGGGAGGTTCGTCAGGAGATGCGCGATCTCCTTCCAGGTGTGCGCGTCGTAGGCGAAGCGGGCCGGCGGCGGGCGGTCGCCCGGTCCGGCCGGCTGCGGGATCGGTTCGGTCATGGGCCTAGCCTGCCCGGCGCCGGGGGGCCCGCGCCATGAGGCGGACCGCCAAGCTGAACTGAGGAAAACCCCACCCCCGCGTGCCAAGCCGCGACGGGCTGCTTACCGTGCCTTTATCAGGGCCTAGACTCCCGTGCGTACAGATCGTCGGACCGTGGCGTTCGGCGTTCACCGGCACGGATCAAGGGCAGGGCACAGGCAGGAGTGCCTGGTCGCCGATCTGAGGAGTGAGGGGCGGACGTGCGGGAAACGACCGTCGTCGCGGCGGACTACTTCCAGTCCTACTCGGTCGTCGGACTGCTCGCCGTCGTCGGCCTGCTGTTCGTCGCCGTCGCCTTCGGCGCGGGCCGCCTGCTGCGGCCGGTGGTGCCCACGCCGGAGAAGCTGCTGACGTACGAGTGCGGCGTCGACCCCGTCGGCGAGGGCTGGGCCCACACCCAGGTCCGCTACTACGTCTACGCCTTCCTCTACGTGATCTTCGCCGTCGACTCGATCTTCCTCTTCCCCTGGGCGACCGTCTTCGCCGCCGACGGGTACGGCGCGGCCACCCTGGTGGAGATGTTCGTCTTCCTCGGCTTCCTCGCCGTGGGCCTGCTGTACGCCTACAAGAAGGGCGTCCTGACATGGACGTGAACCCTGCCGCCCCCGAGCCGGTGCTCCTGCCGGAGCCTGGACTTCCCCCCGGCGAAGGCAAGGGGAGGCTCGGCGCGCTCGCCCGGCTCGCCCCCGAGCCGATGAAGGTGGTCCTCAACTGGGGCCGCCGCTACTCGCTCTGGGTGTTCAACTTCGGCCTCGCCTGCTGCGCGATCGAGTTCATCGCCGCGTCGATGGCCCGGCACGACTTCATCCGCCTCGGCGTCATCCCGTTCGCCCCGGGACCCCGCCAGGCCGACCTGATGGTCGTCTCCGGCACGGTCACCGACAAGATGGCGCCCGCGGTCAAGCGCCTGTACGAGCAGATGCCCGAGCCGAAGTACGTCATCTCCTTCGGCGCGTGCAGCAACTGCGGCGGCCCCTACTGGGACTCCTACTCCGTCACCAAGGGCGTCGACCAGATCATCCCGGTCGACGTCTACGTCCCCGGCTGCCCGCCCCGGCCCGAGGCACTGCTCCAGGGCATCCTCAAGCTCCAGGAGAAGATCGCCCGCGAGTCGCTGGGGGAGCGGTACGGCACCGGCTCCGCCGGGCGGCCCTCGGCGGCGGCGCTGCAGAGCGGGCTGGTCGAGCCGCCCGCGCCCAAGGGTGAGGGGGGTGCCGGATGACCGCCGCCGGCTGGCTCCCCGCGGACGTCGAGGACCTGTTCGGCGCGCAGGCCACTGCGGAGGAGGCGTACGGCGTCCTCACCGTCGACGTGCCGTCCGACGCCTGGATCCCCGCCCTCGAAGCCGCCCGCGACCGCCTCGGCTGCACCTTCTTCGACTGGCTGAGCGCGGTCGACGAACCCGGCGCCGGTTTCCGTGTGACCGCCCACGTCGCCGCCCTCTCCCCGGTACGGCGGCTGCTGCTGCGCACCACGGTGCCGCACGAGGCCCCCGTCCTGCCGTCCGCCGTGGACGTCTACGCGGGCGCGGCCTGGCACGAGCGCGAGACCCACGAGATGTTCGGCGTCGACTTCACCGGGCATCCCGGCCTCGACCATCTGCTGCTGCCGGACGGCTTCGAGGGCCACCCGCTGCGCAAGGACTTCGTCCTCGCGGCCCGGGTCGCCAAGGCGTGGCCCGGCGCCAAGGAGCCGGGGGAGTCGGAGCACGGCGGACCCAAGCGGCGCCAGATGCTGCCGCCGGGCGTGCCCGACCCGAACGAGTGGGGCCCGCTCAAGGGCCAGCTCCCGCCCGCCCCGGCCCGCCCCGCCCGCCGCACGGCCACCGCGGCGGCCCGCACCCCGGGCGAACGCCCGCCCCGCCGCACCCGCTCCGTCTCCGAGGGCTCGGCGAGCCAGGCGACGGGGGCGGGGGCCGGTACGGCCGCGGACGCCGACGCGAGTACGGACCGGCCGCCGGCCACCCCGCGCAGGGCGCGGTCGGTGTCGGAGGGGTCCGCGAGCCAGAGGGGCACGGGCGGCTCGGGTGCCGGTGCCGGTGACGCTGAGAGCGGAGCCCCTGCGCCTCGTCGTTCCCGTTCGGCGTCCGAAGGGTCCGCGAGCCAACGGGCGGACGTCCCCGCGCGCCGGTCGCGCAGCGCGAGCGAGGGTTCGGCGTCGCAGCGCGAAGGCGCCCCGGGCACGGGACAGGATCAGGCGCCGGGCGCGGACGACACGGCAGCGGCTCCCGCCGGGGAACCGCGTGACCGCAAGCCGCCCGCCGCCCCGCGCAGCCCGGACGCACCGTGGCACCACGCACGGCCGGCCTTCGAGGAACCGGAGCCGGAGACCGGGCCGCGCCCTGAACCCGGCGGCCCCGACACGAACACCCCCGACGACCCCTCAGGAGGCACGCGGTGACCGACGTTCTCGACGTCGCCCTGCGACTCCTCGTCGTGTTCGTCGTCTTCCTGACCTTCCCCCTGCTCGTGGGCCAGACCGAGCACAAGGTGATGGCGCACATGCAGGGCCGCCTCGGCCCCATGTACGCGGGCGGCTTCCACGGCTGGGCCCAGCTCATCGCCGACGGTGTGAAGTTCGCGCAGAAGGAGGACATCGTCCCGGCCGGCGCGGACCGCCGTATCTTCCAGCTCGCCCCGGCCGTCGCGCTCCTGCCGTACCTCCTCGTGCTGCTCGCCATTCCGATCGGGCCGGGCGAGGGCGCGGTCGGTCAGGTGCTGGACGCGGGCGTGTTCTTCGTCCTGGCCGTGATGGGCGTCGGCGTCCTCGGCTCGCTCATGGCCGGCTGGGCGTCCGCCAACAAGTACTCCCTCCTCGGCGGCCTGCGCACCGCCGCCCAGCTCCTCGCGTACGAACTGCCGATGCTGCTCACCGCCGCCTCCGTGGCGATGGCCGCCGGGACCGTGTCCCTCGTCGGCATCCTCGACGCGTTCGAGTGGTGGTGGCTGCCCTGGCAGATCACCGGCGCGCTGGTCTTCTTCGTCGCGGGCCTCGCCGAACTCCAGCGCCCGCCCTTCGACATGCCGGTCGCCGACTCGGAGATCATCTTCGGCGCGTACACCGAGTACACCGGCCTGCGCTTCGCCCTGTTCCTCCTCGCCGAGTACGCCGGGATCGTCGTGCTGTGCGGCCTGACCACCGTCCTGTTCCTGGGCGGGTGGCACGGGCCCTGGGGCGCCGACGGGCTCGGCTGGGTGTGGACCCTGCTGAAGACCGCGGTGCTGGCCTTCGTCGTCATCTGGCTGCGCGTCAGCTACCCACGGCTGCGCGAGGACCAGCTGCAGAAGTTCGCCTGGACCCTCCTGGTTCCTCTCGCCCTCGCTCAGATCGCCCTCACCGGCGTCGTCAAGGTGGTGTTCCTGTAATGGCCCCCATCCCCGGCTCCGGCCTGGCCAAGGGTCTGGCCGTCACGCTGCGGACGATGACGCGGAAGTCCGTCACCGCGCAGTACCCGGACACCCAGCCCGAACTGCCGCCCCGCAGCCGCGGGGTGATCGGCCTGTTCGAGGAGAACTGCACCGTCTGCATGCTGTGCGCCCGCGAGTGCCCCGACTGGTGCATCTACATCGACTCGCACAAGGAGACGGTTCCGCCCGCCGCCCCCGGCGGCCGCGAGCGCAGCCGCAACGTCCTCGACCGGTTCGCCATCGACTTCGCCCTGTGCATGTACTGCGGTATCTGCATCGAGGTCTGTCCTTTCGACGCGCTGTTCTGGTCCCCGGAGTTCGAGTACGCGGAGACCGACATCCGTGACCTCACCCACGAGCGGGACAAGCTCCGTGAGTGGATGTGGACCGTCCCGGCCCCGCCCGCACTCGACGCCGGCGCGGAGGAACCGAAGGAAGTGGCCGCCGCCCGCAAGACCGCCGACAAACTCGCGGCCGCCCAGGCCGACGAACCGGGTCAGGAGGGCCGCGCATGAGCACCGCGGCGACCGCCGGCGCGCTCGCGGCCGGCACCGCGCACCGGGCGGCCGAGTCGCCCGGCTTCCTGTCCCCGACCGGCGTGGAGATCACCTTCCTTCTCGTCGGCCTGGTCACCCTCGGGGCCGCCGTCGTCACCGTCACCACCCGGCAACTGGTGCACGCCGCCCTGTGGCTGGTGGTGGCCCTCGGCGGGCTCGCCGTCGAATACCTGCTGCTCACCGCCGAGTTCATCGCCTGGGTGCAGGTCCTCATCTACGTCGGCTCCGTCGTCGTCCTCCTTCTGTTCGGGCTGATGCTCACCCGCGCCCCCATCGGCCGCTCGCCGGACGCGGACTCCGGCAACCGCTGGGTCGCGCTCGCCGTCGCCGTCGCCGCGGCGGCCGCCCTGGTCTGGGTGGTCGTCGACGCCTTCCGCACCACCTGGATCGACCTGGACGGCGCCCCCTCCGGCACCACCGAGGTGACCGGCGCCAGCCTCTTCCAGCACTGGGTCCTCCCCTTCGAGGCCCTCTCCGTCCTCCTCCTCGCCGCCCTCGTCGGCGCGATCGTCCTGTCCCGCAAGGCCGAGGCCGGCTCCGAGCCCGGCGCGAAGGACGCGGCTCCGTCCGGCCCGGCGACCCGCACGACAGACACCCGGCGCGACCAGGAAGGGGCCCGCTGATGCACCTCGCCTATCCCGCCGTCCTCGCCGCCCTCCTCTTCTGCACCGGCCTCTACGGCGTCCTCGCCCGCCGCAACGCGATCCTGGTGCTGATGTCGGTCGAGCTGATGCTCAACGCCGTCAACCTCAACCTCGTCGCCTTCGACGCCTGGCTCAGCCGGGCCGCCGAGGACACCCTTCACTCCGGCCAGGCCCTGGCCCTGTTCACCATCGCCGTCGCCGCCGCCGAGATCGGCATCGGCCTCGCGATCGTCCTCGCCGTGTACCGCAACCGCGGCACCTCGGACATCGACCGGCTGCGCGACACCGCCGAGGGCCACGACCCCGACGACCCCGACAGCGACGCCGCCGGCCGCGCGATCCCCGCCCCGGCCGCCGGCGAGAAGGCCGAGGCCACCGCGTGACCACGACCGCCCTCGCCGTCCTCGTCCCCCTCCTTCCGTTCCTCGGCGCGCTCGCCGGACTGCTGCTGGGCCGCACCGCGCCCGGCTTCGCCCGCCCGCTCGCCGTTCTGCCGACGCTCGCCTCCCTCGCGCTCGCCGCCGCCGTCGCCGCGCGCCAGGGCGGCGGCGCCCCGGTCGACGCCGCGACCGAGCTCACCCCCACCGGCTCGGTCCCCATCGAACTCGCCCTGCACATCGACGGCTTCGCCGCCCTCACCGCAGTGGTCGTCGGCACCGTCGCGACCTGCGTGCAGATCTACTCCACGGGCTATCTGCGCGACGACCCGCGCTACCCGTCGTACGCCGCTCTCGTCTCGCTGTTCACCTCCGCGATGCTCCTGGTCGTCTACACCGGCGACCTGATGGTGCTGCTGGTCGGCTGGGAAGTGATGGGCATCTGCTCCTACTTCCTCGTCGGCCACTACTGGGAGACCCCCGAGGCGCGCGCCGCCTCGCTGAAGGCCTTCCTGGTCACCAAGCTCGGCGACGTCCCCTTCCTCATCGGCCTGTTCGCGCTCGCCTCCGACGCCGGGTCCTTCCGCATCACCCGGATCCTCGGCGCCGTCGCGCAGGGCGGCATCGACCACCCGACGCTGATCGCCCTGCTGCTCCTCGCGGGCGTGGCCGGCAAGTCCGCGCAGTTCCCGCTGCACACCTGGCTGCCGGACGCGATGGCGGGCCCCGCCCCCGTCTCCGCGCTGATCCACGCCGCGACGATGGTCGCCGCCGGCGTCTACTTCGTCGCCCGTCTCCTCCCGCTCTTCGAGGCCTCGCGGGCCGCGATGACCGTCCTCGCCGTCATGGCCGCCGTGACGATGACCGGCTCGGCGCTCGCCGCCCTCGCCCAGGACGACATCAAACGCGTCCTCGCCTACTCGACGATCGGCCAGCTCGGCTACATGACCGGCGCCCTCGCCGTCGCCGACCGCGGCGCCGCCGTCTTCCACCTCCTGTCCCACGGCGCCTTCAAGGCGCTGCTGTTCCTCGCCGCCGGCGTGATCATCCACGCCGCCGGCACCAACTCCCTGGCCGCCATGTCCCGCATGAACCATCTGCGCGACCGCGTCCCCGACGCCTACTGGACGATGACCGTGGCGCTCCTCGCGCTCGCCGCGATCCCGCCGTTCAGCGGCTTCTTCTCCAAGGAGGCCGTCCTCGGCGTCGCCGAACACGTCGTCACGGGCAACACCGAGCACGCCCCCGCCGCCGCGGGCTGGATCGTCCTCCTCGCCGGACTGCTCACCGCCCTCCTCACCGCCGCGTACGCGACACGGCTGTGGCTGCTCGCCTTCCGCGGCAGCGGCACCGAGGCGCCGGACCACGGCCGGCAGCCGCTCACCATGACCACCGTGCTGTGGGTGCTCGCCGTGCCGTCGCTGGCGTTCGGCGGCTTCGCCTTCCGGGTGCTGCCCGACTGGTTCGACGGACACGACCTCACCCCGACCCTCACCACCTCCGTGCTCGGCACGGGCGTGGCCCTGGTCGGCGGCATCGTCACCTACGCCACCTGGCGGCACACCACCGCGCACGCCGCCCGCGTCCCCCTCGGCGCCGTCGCCGCCCACCCCGAGGGCGACGCCGGGCAGGTCGAGGCGGAGGCCATCGCGAGCCACGAACCGGCCTACGGGAACATTGCGTACGCGGCCGACCCGTCGGACCCCGGCCGGCTGCTGCTCGGCCGGCTGCACCGGCACGCCGCCGTCGGCTTCCACCTGGACGCCGTGTACTCGGCGCTCTTCGTCCGCCCGGTGCGGGCCGGCGCGAGCCTCGTGCGGTTCCTCGACCGGGAGGTCGTCGACACCTACGTACGCGGCGCGGGCACCCTGCCCCGCTGGCTCGGCGCCGCCGTCCGGCGCGCCCAGACCGGCAATCTGCAGACCTATGTGAGCGCGCTGCTCGCCGGCACCGTCGTCCTCGCGGTCGCCGCCGTCCTCGTCGCCACGGGAGCGTGAGCAGGCGTGATCGATATCAACGAGTCCGTGATGCAGTTCCTTCTGGCATTGATCGTCGTCGGCCCGCTCCTCGGCGCCGCCGCCGCTCTGCTGCCCGCCCCGCCCGGACTGAAGGGGAGCTCTCCCGAGCAGGCCGTGCTCCGCCACGGCGTGACCGTCACCGGCGTGATCCTCATCGCCGCGATCGTCCTGGCGCTCGGCTTCGACCACGACCACCCGTCGACGATGCAGGCCACGACCGACATCAGCTGGATCCCCGCACTCGACGTGCGGATCCACCTCGGCATCGACGGCATCTCGCTCCCCCTTCTGGTCCTGACCGCCCTGCTGACCTTCCTCAGCGCCCTCTACTCGTACTTCAAGCCGCCCACGGGGCCGTCCCCGAAGGCCTTCGTCGCCCTGCTGCTCGTCCTCGAGTCCGGCACCCTGGCGACCTTCGCCGTCCTCGACCTCGTCCTGTTCTTCCTCGCCTTCGAGACGGTCCTCGTCCCGATGTACTTCCTCATCGCCCGCTGGGGCGGCGAGGGCCGGGCCGAGGCCGCCTGGAAGTTCATCCTGTACACGCTGCTCGGCTCCGTGGTCATGCTGCTCGGCCTGCTCCTGATCGGGATCAATGCGGGCACGTTCGACATGGTGGCACTCGCTACTGACAACGGCCGGTCACTGACCGCGTCCGTGCAGGTCATCGCCGTTCTGGCGATCGGGCTCGGGCTCGCGGTGAAGACGCCGATGTGGCCCCTGCACAGCTGGCTGCCCGACGCCCACACCGCCGCCCCGACGGTCGGCTCCGTCCTGCTCGCCGGCGTCCTGCTGAAGATGGGCACCTACGGCTTCGTCCGCATCCTGCTCCCGGCCGCGCCCGACGGCTTCCGCACCTTCGCGCCGTACCTCGCCGCGTTCGCCGTCGTCGGCGTCATCTACGGGTCCCTCGCCTGCCTCGCCCTGGCCAGGAAGGGCGCGAAGGGCGACCTCAAGCGCCTCATCGCCTACTCCTCCGTCGGCCACATGGGTTTCGTCCTGCTCGGCATCGCGACCATGACCCCGACCGGAGTCAACGGCGCCCTGTTCGCCAACATCGCCCACGGCCTCATCACCGGCCTGCTGTTCTTCCTGGTCGGCGGCCTGAAGGAGCGCACCGGCAGCACCGACCTCGACGCCCTCGCCCAGGAGACCGGAGCCGCCCTCTACGGCAAGGCCCCCCGCCTCGGCGGCCTGCTCGCCTTCGCCGCCGTCGCCTCCCTCGGCCTGCCCGGCCTCGCCGGGTTCTGGGGCGAGATGCTGGCGCTGTTCGGCGCCTTCGACCCCGCCGAGGGGCTCAGCCGTCCGGCCTTCCTCACCTTCATGTCGATCGGCGCGTTCGGCACCCTGCTCACCGCCGCCTACCTGCTGATCGTGGTCCGCCGGGTCTGCATGGGCGCCGCGCCGAAGAACGCGCCGGCCTACACCGACGTGCGCTCCTACGAGTTCGCGGCCTGGATCCCGCTCGTCGTCCTCACCGTCGTCGCCGGCCTGTGGCCCAAGGTCCTCCTGGGGCTGACCGACCCGGCCGTGCAGCAGCTCCTCGCAGGAGGCACCCGATGAGCTCCCTCGTCCAGTCCGTCGACTGGCTGGCCATCGCACCGCCCACCATCGCGGCGGCCGTCGGACTCGTCGTGCTGGTCGCCGACCTGTTCGTCGCGGAGTCCAGGAAGCCGCTGCTCGGCTGGATCGCGGTGGCCGGACTCGCGGCCGCCGCGCTGATGCTGCTGCCGCTCCTCGACGCCGACCGCTCCACCTTCTGCCTGGTCGGCGACACCGAGGTGTGCAGCTACACCGCGGACCGCTTCACCCTCGTCATCCAGTTCCTGGTGCTCGGCGGCGCCCTGCTCTGCGCCCTGCTGTCCGTGACCGCGCTGAAGGACTCCGGCAAGCGGCTCCCCGAGGGCGAGTACTGGTTCCTGTTCCTCTCCTCCGCGGCCGGCGCGGCCCTGCTGCCCGCCTCCCGGGACCTCGCGACCCTCGTCGTCGCCCTGGAGGTGGCATCCCTGCCCGCCTTCGCCCTGGTCGGCCTGCGCCACGGCGACCGCAGATCCTCCGAAGCGGCCCTGAAGTTCTTCCTCTCCTCGGTCACCGCCACCGCGGTCAGCCTGCTCGGCATCAGCTTCGTCTACGCCGCCACCGGCACCCTCCACCTCACCCGGGTCGCCGAACGCATCCAGCACGTCGACGGGCAGCTCGAGACCCTCGCACAGACCGGCGTCGTCCTCACCCTCGTCGGCTTCGCCTTCAAGACGGCCGCCGTCCCCTTCCACTTCTGGGTCCCCGACACCTACGTGGGCGCCCCGCTCCCGATCGCCGCCTACCTGTCCGTCATCGGCAAGGCGGTCGGCTTCTCCGGCCTCATCCTCGTCACGGTCGTGGCCCTGCCGTCGTACGCGGACGCCTGGGCCCCCGCCCTGGCCGTGCTGGCCGCCCTCACCATGACGGTCGGCAACGTCGGCGCCCTGCGCCAGCGGTCCACGCGCGCGTACAGCGCCGTACGCCTGCTCGCCTGGTCGTCCGTCGGCCAGGCCGGCTACCTGCTCGTCCCGATCGCCGCCGCCGGGTACTCCGACGACCCCGAGAAGGCGGTCGGCTCCACCCTCGCCTACGCCCTCATGTACGGCGCCGTGAACCTGGGCGCCTTCGCGGTGGCCGCCCTCGTCGGCCGCGCACACCGGCTCAACCGGGTCGCCGACTACCGCGGCCTGTACGCCGCGAGTCCGCTCACCGCGCTGCTCATGGGCTTCTTCCTGCTGTGCCTCGCCGGCCTCCCGCCGGGTGTCATCGGCCTCTTCGCCAAGGTCACCGTGTTCGCGGCGGCCGTCGACGCCGGGCTGGGCTGGCTGGCCGTCGTCATGGCCGTCAACGTCGTCATCGCGCTGGTGTACTACCTGCGCTGGACGGCACTGCTGTTCCGCGCGCCGGAGACGGCCCCCGAGGGGGAGACGGCGGGAGGCGCGGCCGCGCCCCACCGCCTGCCCGCCCCGCTCACCGCGGCGCTTGCCCTGACCGGCGTCCTCGGCATCGCCCTCTCCGGCGCCCCGCAACTGGTCCTGCGTTTCACGGAGACCGGCCTCTTCTGAGCGGCTCGTCCTGCCTCGCGCGGCCCTTCACCCGGACGGTTGACACGCGCCACCACGCGCACAAGGGAACTAGTGCCCCTCGCCTGGCGTTGACCGGTACGGGAGGGTCCACTGGACGTGACACCACGGCACCAGTGGGCAGCGCAGGTCAGACGGAAGATCAGCCAGCAAGGGTTCCCCTGCCGCACGACTTGGAGGGCGTACCGTGCACCGCCGGCACAACGGGCTCAGAACCGCGGTCCTCCTCGGGGGACTGTCCGCGCTCATCATCGTCATCGGCAGCTTCTTCGGCCGCATGGGGCTCGTCATCGCCGTCGTCGTCGCGCTGGGCACCAACGCCTACGCGTACTGGAACAGCGACAAGCTGGCCCTGCGGGCAATGCGGGCCCGGCCGGTGAGCGAGTTCGAGGCCCCCGGCCTGTACCGGATGGTGCGTGAACTGTCCACGCAGGCCCGCCAGCCCATGCCCCGCCTCTACATCTCGCCGACGGAGGCCCCCAACGCCTTCGCCACCGGCCGCAATCCGCGCAACGCGGCGGTGTGCTGCACGGAAGGCATCCTGCGCCTCCTCGACGAACGGGAGCTGCGCGGCGTCATCGGCCACGAGCTCAGCCATGTCTACAACCGCGACATCCTGATCTCCTCGGTCGCCGGCGCCCTCGCCTCCGTGATCATGTTCCTGGTCAACTTCGCCTGGCTGATCCCGATCGGCCGTTCGGACGACGACGACGGCCCGGGCCTGTTCGGCATGCTCCTGATCCTGATCCTGGGCCCGCTGGCGGCGTCCCTCATCCAGCTGGCCATCAGCCGCTCCCGCGAGTACGAGGCGGACGCCTCCGGCGCCCAGCTCACCGGCGACCCGCTGGCCCTGGCGAGCGCCCTGCGTAAGCTGGAACTGGGCACCAAGCAGCTCCCGCTGCCCCCGGAGCCCCGCATCGAGACGGCCAGCCACATGATGATCGCGAACCCCTTCCGCCCGGGGCAGGGGCTCGCGAAGATGTTCTCCACCCACCCGCCGATGGCGGAACGTGTCGCCCGGCTCGAGAAGATGGCAGGTCACCTGTGAAGACCATCCTGAATCTCATCTGGCTCGTCCTCAGCGGCTTCTGGCTGTTCCTTGGCTACGTGCTCGCCGGCCTGCTGCTGTGCATCACGATCATCGGCATCCCGTTCGGCGTGGCCGCGTTCCGCATCGGCGTGTACGCCCTGTGGCCCTTCGGGTACACCACCGTGGAGCGGCGCGACGCCGGAGCCCCGTCCTTCATCGTCAACGTGCTGTGGCTGATCCTCGCGGGCTGGTGGCTCGCCCTCGGCCACATCGTCACGGGCCTCGTCCTCTGCGTGACGATCATCGGCATCCCGCTCGGCATCGCCAACTTCAAGCTGATCCCGGTCTCGCTGTTCCCGCTGGGCCGCGAGATCGTCCGCACGGACCAGGCGTTCACGGACCGCTGGTGAGGTGACGGGCTACCGCCCGCCCGGATCCGGATCGCCCTGCCGCCGCCCCCGCGCCTTCCGCACCCCGTACGCCGCCACACCCGCACCGAGCACCGCCGCGCCCACGGCCACCGAGGTCCAGGGCAGGGAGAACGCCAGCGCCAGGCACCCGGCGAACCCCACCGCGGGCACCAGCCGGGCCACGACACCCGGACGCAGCGTCCACGCCGAGGCGTTCGCCACGGCGTAGTACGTCAGCACACCGAAGGAGGAGAACCCGACAGCGCCCCGTAGGTCGACGGTGGCGGCCAGGACGGCGACCACACCGCCCACAGCCAGCGCCGCCCGGTGCGGCACGTGGAACCGCGGATGGACCGCGGCCAGCGGCCCCGGGAGATGCCGGTCCCGGGCCATGGCCAGCGTCGTCCGCGACACCCCGAGCAGCAGGGCGAGCAGCGAGCCCAGCGCGGCGACCGCCGCACCCACCCGCACCACCGGCGCGAGCCCGGGCACCCCGGCCGCCCGCACCGCGTCGGCGAGCGGCGCGACGGACGCACCCAACGACTCCGCCCCCAGCACGGAAAGGACGGCGACGGCGACAGCCGCGTACGCGGCGAGCGCGATACCCAGGGCCACCCGGACGGCCCGCGGGATGGTGCGCGCCGGATCCCGCACCTCCTCGCCCAGGGTCGCGATCCGCGCATACCCGGCGAACGCGAAGAACAGCAGCCCGGCCGCCTGGAGCACCCCGCCGGGCCCGCCCGACACGCCGTCGTCCAGCCGGCCCGGATCGGAGTCCCCCGACGTCAGACACACGACCACCACGGAAGCGAGGACCGCCAGGACCACACCCACGATCGCCCGCGTCACCCACGCGGCCTTCTGCACCCCGCCGTAGTCGACCACAGTGATCAGCACCACGGCGGCGACGGCCACGGCGTGTGCCTGCTCCGGCCAGGCGTACGCGCCGACGGTCAGCGCCATCGCCGCGCAGGACGCCGTCTTGCCGACGACGAAGGCCCACCCGGCCAGATAGCCCCAGAACTCCCCGAGCCGCTCCCGCCCGTACACGTAGGTGCCGCCCGAGGCCGGGTACAGGGCGGCCAGGCGGGCCGACGAGTCGGCGTTGCAGTAGGCGACGACGGCGGCGACGGCCAGCCCGAGGAGCAGCCCCGAACCGGCGGCCCGCGCGGCGGGCGCGAGCGCGGCGAAGATGCCCGCGCCGAGCATCGCGCCCAGGCCGACGACGACGGCGTCGCCCGTCCCGAGGGTGCGGCGCAGTCCGGGCGTGCCAGGAGCGGCGGAGGTGTTCGTCATGGGGCCGCACCCTACTGATCAAGGGCAACCGGAAGGTGTACTGGTGACGTCCTTCATGGTGCGAACGCCGGCGTGAGAGGGCAGGTACTCGGCATGACGATCATCAGCTGGATCATTCTGGGCCTGCTGGCCGGAGCCATCGCGAAGTTCCTGCTGCCCGGCCGCGACCCGGGCGGCCTCGTCGGCACCACCCTGATCGGCGTCGCCGGCGCGTTCATCGGCGGCTGGATCTCGTCCCGCTGGCTGGACCACCCGATCAGCAAGGACTTCTACGACGGCACCACATGGGTGGCCGCCATCGGCGGTTCACTGGTCCTGCTGATCGCCTACCGCATCCTGTTCGGCCACTCGCGCGACTGACGACGACGCGACCGGAGCGAAGAGGGCGGGCGCCCGAGCGGCACCCACCCTTCTCCGCCCGTCCGGCGCGCCGGCCGTCCTACCGGTAGTTCACGAACTGCAGGGCGAAGTCGAAGTCCTTGCCCTTGAGCAGCGCGATGACGGTCTGGAGGTCGTCCCGGCTCTTGGAGCTGACGCGCAGCTCGTCACCCTGCACCTGGGCCTTCACGCCCTTGGGGCCCTCGTCACGGATGATCTTCGCGACCTTCTTCGCGTTCTCCTGGGAGATGCCCTCCTCGATCGTCGCGAAGATCTTGTACTCCTTGCCCGAGAGCTGCGGCTCACCCGCGTCCAGGGCCTTCAGGGAGATGCCCCGCTTGATCAGCTTGGACTGGAAGACGTCGAGGACTGCCTTCACCCGGTCCTCGGAGTTCGCCTCCATGAGGATCTTCTCCCCGGACCACGAGATCGAGGCGCCCACGCCCTTGAAGTCGTAGCGCTGCGAGATCTCCTTGGCGGTCTGGTTGAGGGCGTTGTCGACCTCCTGCCGCTCGACCTTCGAGACGATGTCGAAACTGGAGTCGGCCATGTCCTGTGGCTCCTTGATTCGGGGTGCGTATCGGGCTGCGCACCGGATGCGTACCGGCGTACTTGAGGCGGCCACCGGGCCCGGCATCGGCCCCGGACCGCATCCGGACCAGCCTAGTCACCCCCCGGCCCCGGGGTGGCGATCAATCGGGTGGCGGAGCACCCCTGTCCATCGGGTATTGTTTACGTCGTTGCCAGCGAGCACCGCCGGAAGGCGAGGTTCAGCGCAGCGACCCCGGCGGTGTGCCCGAGCGGCCAAAGGGAGCAGACTGTAAATCTGCCGGCTCAGCCTTCCCAGGTTCGAATCCTGGCGCCGCCACGCTGAGTAAGTTGATACGAGACCCCCTCCGAACTGCGGAAACGCAGGACGGAGGGGGTCTTGCTCGTTGACCGGCCCGACCTGATCGTTGTGGGCGCTTTTTCCCAGTGTGTCTCACCCTGATTCGGGTGCTGACCAGTCCGTGTGGGGCAGGCGTGGGGCAGCTTCGGCCCCTAGTTGCCGCTCCTCAGTGCCCGCTCGATCCGGGCGTTCGCTGTGGCCGCACCGCCGTCCAGGCACTTGGCGTACACCCGGAACAGCACGGCCACGCTGTGGCCGGCGCGCGCGGCTACTTCCTGCGGTTCCACACCGGAACTGAGCCAGGTAGAAACGGCCGCGTGGCGAAGATCATATGGACGCTTGGCGAGCGGCGACGCGCACTGAGCGGGCGTAAGAGCACGTGCGCGGGCTTCCGCCCATACCTCGCCGTATCCGGTGTCCTGGATGAGCCCGCCGCGCTGCGTCCGGAACAGCCGCCCGTCGGGGGCGACGCCGTACGCGGTGACGTGCCATCGGAGCAGGCTTACGAGATCGGGCGGGATCGGCACCGTGCGGACTGCTTTCCGGGGCCGGTGCTTGAGCCCTCGCCGGTCGTGTGCCTCACCGCTGTCCGTCCAGGCCGACCCTGAGCGTGGGCGGGTCTCTCGGAGTCGCAGAGTGCCCCATCCTCGCCGGGGCAGGTCGCAATCCTGGAGACGGAGGCCGATGACTTCCGCCGGCCGTGCCGCCGCGTAGTACATACAGCCGAAGAATGCGACGAGGCGCCGCCCGCGGGGGCTCTGCGTGCGCACGGCATCGAGCAGCGCGAGAGCCTGCTGGGGGTCTGGCACTGAGGCGGGGTCCAGTTCTTCGGCTACCTGCTCCGGAGCTTTCCACTGCACCTGAGGCAGGGGGTTGTCCGTCAGACGGCCGGCGTCGACGGCGTAGCCGAGGGCGTTGTGGAAGATGGCCCGCTTCCGCCGGATGGTCGACGCGGACGCCGTGGCGCCGTCCAGCTTCTTGGTCAGGGCGTCCAGAGCCGCGCGCACGTGCATCCGGTCGGCCAGCGCGGAGGTGGGCAGCGACTTCCGCTCGAACCACGCCAGCACGGCGGCCACATCGTCCGGGAGTTCCTGGTCGCGGCGGCTCATGTTGAACGCCCAGCTATAGAGAGCCGTCCGCACAGTCTTGGCGTCGGCCATTCCCTTGGTGTTCGTAACAAGCGCCGGCGTCACCGTGGCCATGGCCTCCGCGAGCGTCCGGCGCGTCGAACCGGGGGAGTGCTGCCACTTCATCTCGATGTACTCGCGGGCGTGCTGATACCAACTCACGTCGTTGCGCTTCCGCAGCTCGGAGACCGGCACCCCGGTGGACTCGTCGAACGGTTCCCCGGCGTGCGCGGCCCGCAGCAACTCGGCGCGCCTGCCCTCGGCCAGGGTCTTGGTCCGGAAGGTCTGAGAGTGCGGGGTCTCGCCCGTCTTCCAGCGGAGCTCTGCGGAGCTCTGGCCACGGTCCTTCCGCTGGCGGACGGACCAGATGCGAACGTCGTACGTCTTCCCCATCGGGGGCCTTCCTGCGAAAGGGGCCCGGCGCGAGCCGGGCCCCTGGGGTGGTGTGCTGAATCGGTGTGATCAGTAGGCGGGCGAATCCAGGTTGCTGAGCCAGTCGTCCAGGTCGCTGCGGCGGACCCGCAGGTGACCGTTGGGCAGCTTCACGAGTCGCGGTGCCTGTCCACGTGCGCGCATGCGGTAGAAAGCTGCGCGGCTCATGCCGATCTCGGTGAGGACTTCGGGGAGCTTGAGCATCTGGGGGCTGGCCATCAGTGGCTCCTCATAGCCGGGGCTGTACGGGGCGTGTCTGTCCGAGGTGCGGATTTCTGCGTCATGAGCGTCATCTGCGTCATGTGGGCCTCTGGCCTGCGGTTTTTGCATGACGCAGCCGTTCGGGCTGCGTCATTGGCTGCGTCATGCCATGACGCAGATGACGCAGCATGACGCAGGCGCCGCCGTCTGCGTCATGCCCTCGTCCGCAGGCCAGGGGCCATTTTCGCGTCCGCATGACGCACATGACGGTGGATTCCCTCTCTTAGGAAAAGAGAGGGGGTGTCTGTGGTGGTGCGGTGCGGCTCAGAACGTGAAGAAGGAGCCGCTGCGCGGCGCGTCCATCGCAGGGCGGCGCCGCCGCCGAACAGCAAGAAGAGCACGCCCGGGCGGGGTGCTCTTCTTGCTTGTGCCGGTGGTCGCCGACCGGCGCGGCGGTCAGAGTGTCTGCTGTTGGTGTGGTGGCGCGGCCAGTGCGCGGCTGATCTCGACGTAGCGGCCCTCGTAGGTCCGGCCCGAGTCGATGAGGACGCCGCGGGCGGCGAGGGTGGGCTGTAGGCGCTTGAGGCGGTCGGAGAGGACTTTGCCGGTGGTCGGCCACCCTTTGGGCAGGGGACGGCACTCCTCGCCGGTGTGGAGGCGGGTGAAGTGGTGCAGCCACTCCGTAGACGTCATCCGCTGCGCGGTGCCCGGTTCGACGTCGGCGGCGTGCCGCAGGACGGTCTGTGCCAACAGGTCGCCCTCGATCACATCGTCATTGAGGTCGTCCAGGGCGGCCCGGTAGGCGGCGAGCGACCCGAAACCGGTCGCCGCGTCCAGCTGCGCGCACAGGTGCGCGAAGTCCGCCATCCGCAGGTCGGTCGGGGTCTCCACTTCGACCGCGCGGACCTTGACCGTGAGGTCCAGGAGAGACCCCAGGACCACGGGCAGAGCCTCCGCGTAGTCCGCCCACAGTTCCGCTTCGGTGCGCCGGACGCGCGGGCGTTCCAGCCGGAGCGGCAGCAGCCGTTCGGCGAGGTCGGGGCGGATGACGCCCACGTCAATGCCGGTGAGGAGCAGAGGGCGGCGGTAGCGGGCGCGGAACACGTCCCCGTCGGTGAAGAGGGCGCGCTTGACGTTCTCGGCTCCGGTGACGATGCAGCACATCGCATCGGACAGGTCCGGGGTCATGTGAGAGAGGTTGTCGAGCGCCGTGACCCACCCGGCGGCCACCGCCGCGATTAGGTTTTCCTCGTCCTTCGGCGCGCGGCGCAGGTCGCCGCTCATGCCCTCGATGATCCGGGTGAGCATGCGTCCGCCGGTGGACTTGCCGGCGCCCTGGGGGCCGGTGAGGAAGGGGGCGGGGACGGGCACGGACGGTTCCAGGCAGCCGATGAGCCAGGCGATGGCCAGGCACTCGGTCTGAGCGGTGGCGAAGTTGCACAGCCGCAGCAGCAGATCGATGCCCTTGCCGTCGGTGTCCCGGGCGGGCAGGGGGAGTTCCCCGGTGAGCTGGGTACGCCGCCAGCACACCTCACGCGGGTCCGGGACGGCGATGTCCCACCCGGTGGGGTGGATACGGACCGAGCGTCCGTCGGCCCGTCCCAGGTCCAGCCATGTTGCGCCGTCCCATCCTGGGGCGACGCGGATGTGCACAGCCTGGACGTCCTCGGTCAGCGCGAGCGCTTCGATCAGGTCCAGCGCCTCTTTGAGGGCGGTGCCGTTGAACACGCCTACGCCGTCGCGGTAGAGGCCGACCATGAGTTCTTGGCGGTGGCTTCCCGTGGTGCCCTGGGAGCGAATCGGGCGGGCCACGGGGTGGCCGTTGCGCTGGGCGTAGACGGTGCCGTCGGCGGTGCGGAAGTACCGGAAGTGGGATTGCGCGTAGTCAGTGATGATCTCGCGGGCGGGAGTCTTCTCGTCGTCGGACATGGTCACAGTCCCAACGTGGTGCGGGCGTTGGTCCACGCGTCCGCGCAGTGCCGGGCCGTCTCGCCCTTGGACTGCGCGGCGGTGAACAGGCGGGAGACGTGGGCGTCGGTGAGGCAGCCGCATCGGCCGTGCCGGGACAGCACGGCCAGGAACGTCCGGTACACGGTCGCGTGCACAGCGCTGGACGCTTCGGTGATGCGCTGCTCTGCCATGGCGATGCCGCGTTCCAGGTAGGCGGGCGCGCGGTGCGGGCACTCTCCGCCCCCGACGCCGGCGGGCACGACGGCCGCGTGCGCTGCCGAGCGGCCCGCAGGACCCCCCTTGACGGCCAGGGCTCGCACGGCGTCCGGCAGGTCGGCCAGGGCGCCGGTGCCGGGGCCGAGGTAGCGGGCGTAGGCCATGGTCGACTTGATGTCGACGCCGGGGCGGACCGCGTTGCGGGAGGCCATGGTGCCCCGGTAGATCCAGTGCTCCCCCCGCGTCGTCGGCACGGTCCGCGTGGCGGGCAGAGCAGCACGGGCCCAGGCGACGGCGTCCGCGTCGTCCAGGTCGACCACGGTGAGGCCGGCGCCGCCGGGGTGGTAGCCGACGCACACCGCCCGCCGCCACGCCGCCGCCCACGCGGGCGAGGTGATGACGGCCAGGTCGGTGGTGGCGGCGGCCCACGCGTGGCACACGCCGGCGCAGTGGCAGGGGCCGGGGGTCTTCATGTTCGGCCGGCCGCCGCACGCGTTACCCGTGCAAGCCGGGCAGTTGCGAAACGGAACCTTGCCCCGGCGCAGGGGCAGCACCGGTACGCCGGATGCTGCGAGGCTGAGCGCGGTGCGCTGGGGGTGCAGCGTCTCGTTCATGCCGCCACCCCCCAAGCGGGCCTGGCCGCAGCGGTGCCGAGCAGCAGGCCGTAGGCGTGGTGTGCCTGGCGGGGTACGACGCCGTTGCCGAGAATCTTGAGTTGTTCCTTGCGGGGGATTCCGGGCACGGCGGTGACCCATCCTTCGGGCAGGCCCATCATCCACTCGGTGAACAGCGGCGACAGGCGCCGGTTGCCGCGCGTGCCCGGCTCGGTCGGACAGGGGGCGGGGCGCCTGGTGATGCGCTCCCAACGGCGGATGGCGGGACCGTAGTCGGTGCCGTCGGCGGCCACCCACCGCTCATCGAGCGGGACCGGCCCGGACGGCGTGCTGTCGACGCCGGCGAGCAGGTTCACGGCCACCTCGTTCAGCGGGCGGGCGTTGCGCTGCAGCAGGTTCGACGCGCCGGACTTCCAGTCGCGGGCCGCCGGCGTGGGCAGCAGGCTCACGCTTCCCGGGGTGGCGGGAGTTTCGTCACGGCGGTGCGCAGGTTCATCCCGCCCTTGCGCTTCGGGCTGGTGCCGGGGCCGCCAGTGCCGTCCGAGCTGGTGGGGGTCGGCATCAGCGGGATGGGCAACTGCGAACCAGCGGTCGCGCTCGTGCGGGGCGCCGGTTTCGGGGTCACCAGCGCGTACGCATGTCCACCGCAGGTCATACCGGAGCGCGGCCAGGTCCGCGGCGACGACGTCCAGCCCCCGCGAGCGGAGCGCCGCCACGTTTTCCAGGAAGACGAGGCGCGGTCGAACGATGCCCACAGCCTCAGCGACGTTTTTCCAGACCCGCGACCACTGCCCATTGATCCCGTCCCTTCGTCCAGCGTTGGAGGTGTTGCGGCAGGGGAAACCGGCACCGATCACGTCCGGTCGGAACACGTCCCGGGCGCGGTCCCAGTCGATGGTGCGGATGTCCCCGAGGTTGGGCACGCCGGGGTGCCGGTGGGTGAACACAGTGGCGGCGTGCGGGTCGTTCTCGGCGAACGCGGCGACCTGGCCGCCGATGCGGGCCCGGATCGCGGCTTCTAAACCGCCGTAGCCGGCGCACAGCGCCAGGATGTGCGGCGAGTCCGGTGCTCGCCGAATGTCGGTGGGTTGGGTCATGCTGGGGTGTCTCCAGTTCTCTTGTTGGGTGCTGGTTGACGGGGCGGTCGCGGTCTTTGGCGAGAGGCGACCGCCCCGAGTCATGACAAGTTGGGGGTGGAATGACCACTGCGTGGCTGGTGCTGGCTCTGGGGGACAGACGGGAGCACGCCGGGAACGACGGGTACGACGACAACCCGGCGGAGCACTACAGCTGGGACAGCACGGTTCCCAATCACGCGCGCCTGGCAGAGGGAGACGTGATCGCCCTCTGGGACAGGAAGGAACTGATCGGCGTCTCTGTCATCGAGGCCATCGAGACGGACACGCGTGAGAAGACGCTGTACTTCTGCCCGCACTGCGACAAGGCGGCGATCAAGCGAAGGCAGCAGAAAGCGCCCCAGTACCGGTGTTACGACTGCGGTACGTCGTTCGACGTCCCGGGCCGCACAACCAAGCAGGTGACGACTTACCGGTCACGCCATGGCAAGGCGTGGATGGAGGCGCGAGGGCTACTGTCCGGGGCCGAACTACGGGCCCTGTGTGACTCGCCGCGATCGCAGCACAGCATGCGGCCGGCGCGGTGGGAGAAGCTACGCAACGCCCTGACCGCTGTCACGGGCAACGTCGGTGAACTCGATGCGCTGGAAGAGACGCGCTTGGCCATTCCCGGAGGACACCGGGAGACGGTCGTACGGGTTCGTATAGGGCAAGGCGCCTTCCGTAAGCGGCTGCTGGCCGACCAAGGCGAGCTGTGTGCTTTCACAGGCCCTGCGCCCGCCACAGCCCTGGAGGCCGCCCACCTTTACAGCTATGCCCAGAGCGGCAAGCACCACGAGCACGGCGGACTGCTCTTGCGCCGCGACATCCACCGTCTCTTCGACCTGGGGGAGATTGCGGTGAATCCCACGACAGGCACGCTCGACATCTCCGCGGAGATGCTCGCGTATCCGCTGTACGCCAGTTTGCAGGGGAAACCGGTGGCAGTCCCCCTGCAACGGGAACACCGGACTTGGCTCGGTAGGCACTGGCGTCTCCACCGACCGGAGTCCTAGCCGGCCCCGTCCACGGGCACTTAGGCGTCAGCCGTGGAAGTGGTTGCGCTTGAACACGGCGCGGTGGATGTTCACCGTCGTGCCGCCCTTGTGGCCGCTCGGTCCGAGTACCTGGACGGCGATCCAGCCGCCGAAGACGACGGCCGCCAGGATGATGAGCTGTCCGATGAACGCGGTCAGGGCAGCGATGAACGAGGTGAGCAGCAGCAGTCCGCCGCACACCGCGAGGAAGCCGACGCCTCCGAGGGCGACGTTCACCGCCGTCCGGGAGACGGCCGGCTTGGCGGCCACGGGTTCGGGGCGGGCGGCGTCGATGGCGTAGCCGGTGACGACGCGGCCGTCGGGCAGGACGATGCTCGCCACCGCCGGCACGGTGCCCGGCTGCACCGGAACGACCGGCGCGGAGTGGACGACCGGGGGCGGAATCGGGGTCGGGCGGTGGACTTCCACGGCCCGCTGGGGGGTGTGGTCGGGGTACATGCGGAATCCCTTCCGGCGTATGGCCAGGGATGCGGAGGCACCCCCTTCGGGGTGCCGTGTGGAGGGCGTTTCAGGGGGTGTGACCTGCGTGCCTCCCTGACTCCCTGAACGATCATTCGTGCAGGTCAGGGCCAGGGAGGAGGGTCAGGGAGGTGCTTAGGGAGTTCTCCCTGCCTCCCTGACCCGCACGCGGTCGGCTCCCTGCCGTCATTCGGCGGAAGCGGAACCCTCGGTGTCGCGGGTGGCGAGGGCGCGGGCGACGCGGTCGCGGGAGACGACCATGACGCCGTCGGACTTGTACGGCTCGGCGCCGGCGTCGTCCAGGACGCGCTTGAGGTCGATGAACGACCACTCGCCATACGCGCCGGGGTTGCGGGTGGCGAGGCGGGCGAGGACGTCCTTGGTGCGGACGCGGGTCGCGTCACCGATGACGGCGGCGATGTCGGCGAGCGGGTCGCGCTCCTCGCCGCGGTCGATGGCGTGGAGGGTGATGACGCCGTCGCGCAGGGCCTTGGCCCGGTCGGTGATCGCGGTGGCCGCGTCGTCGTCGATGTAGTGCGTACGCACCGTGATCGACGACTGCCCAGCCGGAATCGCGATCCCATCGGAGGCCACGACCAGCGTTCCCCGGTCCAGGCCCGGGCGGAGCAGGTTCGGTGCGGCGCCGCCGTCGACGGCCTTGTCCCCGAGGGCCATGCGGGCCTGCGACTCGGTGCCGAGAGCGAGGGAGGCACGGGTGTGTGCACCCTCGCGCACCAGCTTGGGCAGGTTCTCGTTGGTCGGGTCCTGGGTGCCCTGCCACATCAGCACGTTTACCGCCCGCCCCTGGTTGTGGATCTTGCGGACGGCCATGAAGTACCGGGAGTTCGCCTTCGACCCGCCATACGGCCGCTTGTCCTCATCCTTGGCCGGGCACATGAACGCCACCTGCGCCTCGTCGACCAGAACGATCAGCGGAGGGAAGGTGGTGCCGGGCGGGGCCTGGATGCGGCGGTTCATCTCGTCCACCGCGCTCTCGACCATCTCGGTCACCTGAATCACGTGCTCATCCGTCGGCCCCTGGATCAGCGTGGTGGCCAGGCCGTCGAACATGGCCCAGTCGCCCACGCCCTTGAGGTCGCCCATGAGGAACTGCACCGACTTGTCCAGCGACAGCCACAGGGCGAGGGAGCGCAGGGCGACGGTCTTGCCCTGGTTGGACAGGCCCGTGATGAGCAGGTGCCGCTGGTAGAGGGAGAGGGCGGCGGCGTCGCCGCGCAGGTCCTGCCCCCACGGGGCCTTGCCCTTCTTGTAGTCGGCGGTCATCGTCTCGTCGGTGACCAGCGGCGACGGGCCGATCGGCTCGTCCAGCGCCCCACTGTCGGCGATCCACAGCCGCACCGTGCGGGCGGCCTGCGGGATGGTGATGAACACCTCGTGCTCGTGCCGAGTCAGGTTCTCCGCAAGCTTCCTGCGCTTGCTCTGGACCTCGTTGGTCGACACCCCCGAGGGCAGCGTCACGTCGACTTCCACGCCGCATCCGGCGACGGTGATCGGCCCGAGCATGGACGCGCCGGCGTCGCCCATCTCCTTGATGGCACGCGAGCGCGGGCACTCCGAGGTCGCGCAGGGCCTTGACCACGATGGACGGGGTGATCGGCTCACCCTCACCCGAGCGCACATTCGCGGGGAGCGCCCACTGGGGTGCGGCGTGCTGCTTCCGCCCGACCGACCACAGGGCCAGCAGGGCCAGGAACGGGCCGATCGTGACCGCAGGGCCCCACACGACCTGCACGATGCGGATCAGTAAGGCGATGAAGTCGATGGTCGCCGACAGAGGCGTCACCACGTCCCCCACCTCTCCCGTGCTGATGGCGAGGACGACACCGAGGGCGACCAGCACACCGACGCTCATGCCGGCGCCCACGGCCACGCCCTTGGCGGCGTCGACCGGGGAGTGCAGCAGGTCCATGCGGCGGTGGTGGCGGGCGGCGCGGAAGCGCTGCAAGCGCTCCTCCCACTCCTCCGCGGCTTCCAGGTTCCCCGCGGCTTCCGCCGCCCGGATCATCCGCTCATACCGGGAGCCGGTGCGGCCGTCCCATGCCCGACGGGCCACGATCCGCCCGCCGTTTAACGTGTAGAGGCCATGCCGGACGACCGCGCGGCCAGCCGACCGGGTGCGCTCGTGCGTCACGGCGGTCTTCACCGCGCGACCGGAGCGCACCCACAGCGGCACCGGCCGCGCGGGCGGCGCGTCCGGCACCACGGTGAGCACCGTCGGGGCCGCGTCCACGGCCGCCGGTGTGTCGGTGTGCTTGTGGAGGTGCACGACGTTCTCAGACATGCTGGAACAGCTCCTGACTGCCCCTTCGCGGGGCGGTTATTGGTGAGAGCCGGGGTGGCCGGGTCCGTGGAAAGAGCGGTCACCCCGGTGCAGGTCGGGGCTGGTCACCACCAGCCGGAGGACTTCTTGGCGGCCTTGGCGCGGGCGGCCTCGGTGATGAGCCGCTGCCGCTCGCCGTGCAGCGCGTTCAGCTCGGCGGTCAGCCGCATCTCGGCGGCCGACGAGGTGGACTCCATCTGCGTCTCGGCGCGGCCGGCGCTGCGGCCCCGAGCGGTGCGGTAGGCGCCACCGGCGGCGGCGCGGAGCATGGCGCGGCGCTCGCGGCCGTTCAGCGGCCACAACTCACCCCGCCGCACAGCCTCCAGCTTCTTACTGGTGGCTCGGATCTCGCGGTCCAAGCGGCGCAGGTCGGCGTTGCTCATCGGGTGCTCCCATCGGACCCGTGCGGGTCGGCATCGGCGCAGGGCACGCACGTGCCCAGCGAGGTGGGGATGACGTATCCGGCATCACGCCGGCAGACAGGGCAGAGGCGGCGCGCGCGGTTGGCCTTGGCAAGCGCCGCCCGCCGTGCCGGGGTCATCGGACGAACGGGCACCGCGAGGTCGACGCGGTACAGGTAGGCGACCAGCGGGTCCCGCCGTCGGCGGGGCCGTTCGAGTTGCGCGGCCACGTCCTGACCGCCGGGGCGTAGCCCTTGGGCGCGGAGTTGGCGGCGGGTGGCGTAGCCGTCCGGGGCGAGGCGCCACCGGAACACCGGCAGCGCCCCCATCACGCCACGCGCTTCCACGCCGCCCGCAAGCGGACCTCGGACGCGGAGTACCCGGCCGCACGGAACCGGGCGGCCATCTCCCGGTACGAGAGAGCGGGCGTCTCGCTGGTGCGGATCTCGTCGACGATGACGTCCAGCGCCTCATCCGTCAGCGCCGGCGCACTCTCCAGCGACCGCGCGGCGAGCGGCTCGGACGGGCCCCACACCGGCAGCTCCCACCGGGGCGTGACACCGGGCGTGACGCGGGCCGTCACACTGGTCAGCGCCCTACCGGTCTCCTCGCCCGCGCGGGCCGTCTCCAGCGTCGACCACGCTGACGAGAGAGTCTGTGCGGTCTTCGCCTGGACGCGTGCGACGCGGGCACCGGCCTCCGTCACGGCCGTCAGCCGGGTCTCCTCGGTCGCGGCTTCCGCCCGGAGCCGGGCGCGGGCCACGGCGGCCTCGTCGCGGGCCTCCTGCTGGATACCGCGGATCGCGTCCAGCGCGACGGGGGTGAGGGCGGTGCGCTCCCACATGGCGTGCACCAGCCACAGGGCTTTGGCGGCGATCGGGAGCCAGGCGACGGCCAGCCACGCCCCGGCGGACTCCTCGGCCGTGAGTGCGTGGGCGGCCAGGACGCCGGCGGCGAGGACGCCGAAGGACCAGCCGACGGCGGTCACGGCGCGGTTGTGGTCGCCCTGTGCGGCGAGGCGGCGTTCGTAGGCGAGGGTGGCCAGCCATCCCCCGTCGATGCCGAGACCGACGACCAGGGCGACCGGCCACGGCACCGCCGTGCCCAGCCACATGACGACGACGGCGAGGGTGAGCACCATGGACACGGCCGTCATCGCGACGGCCGGCAGAACGGTCTTCGCCCTCATGCCGCACCCCCCGGCGCGCTCGCGCCGGCGTCCTGGTTGAGCAGGGCGAGGCGGGCGGCGAGCGCGCGGCGACGGGCCCGGCGGATGCGCCGGTTGTCCAGCTCCGTGGGCGTGCGGTCCAGGGTGGTGATGTAGGCGTCGAGCAGGTCAACGTCCGCCAGGATGACGGGCATCTCCCGCTCGATCGCGTCGAGTTGCGCGTCCGTCGGCTCCATGAAGTCGGCGAACGCGGTAACGGCGTCCTGAACAGTGACGATGGGGTTCATTGGGTCGTGTTCCTCTCACGGTGGACGGCCCGAACAGCGCCCCCGGAGCTGCAACTCCGGGGGCGCGCCGTTGTGTGGTGGGACGCCGCTGTCAGCGGCGGTTGATCTTCTTGATCTCGACGTTGCGGCCGTATCCGTCGCGCAGGCGGACGACCTTGAAGCAGCCGCCGCCCACGTCGGTGATCAGGTGCTTCTCGCCCTCGTAGTCGACGACCGTGCCGACCTGGTCGACGTTGACGTGCTTGGGGTTGGTGATCCGGCGCATGCCTGCCCCTCTCGGGTCACTGGGACGGGTGGACGACCGGCCCGCTTGCGGGAGGCGGGCGGGGAACCGGCTCCCCTCAGCGCCGCACGTACAAGACGTACAGCGGAGGCAACCGGCCGCAGCCGATGAGCTGCGGAAAGGCTGAACGTGTGTGCTGTCTCCTTCGGGAACACGAGCTCCCGTTTCAGGCGTATGGAGACGTGACCTTTCGGTCTAAGCCGTCCCGAATGACAAGGGTCGGGTCCGCCCTCGGCCCGCTCTGTCCCGGGCCCCTTGGCGCTGCTTCGAAGCGCAGCGCCCGTTGATGCACACCACAGGCCGGACACGAGGTCCGCCAACTGGTGCGCACCAGTAGGTTGCATCTGGTGCGCACCAGAGTCAAGGTGATTCGCCATTTCGGGTGGCGTTCACGCCCGCGGTGCCTCTGCAGAAGACCGCTCAGAGCAGGGCTGTCGGTAGCCAACAGCGCTTAACATCCGTCCTGTTAACCCCTGTTGACCTGCGGCAACGTGCGGCATGCTGAGAGCGCCAGTGAAGGCCTCAACCGTCGGACGGTGATCTGTGAGCGCAGGACTTCGAAGCGCACGGACGGCGCGCGGCTGGTCTCAGGAGCGACTGGTTCGCGAGATCGAGCAGTACGCCCGGAAGAACGTCACGGATGTTGCCTCCACCGCGAGCCTGCGCGTGTACGTGTCGGAGTGGGAGAACGGGAAGCGCACGCTCTCGGACCGGTATGCGGGGATTCTGCGGAAGCTTCTCGGCGTCACTGACGCGGAGCTGAGGGGCGCTGTACCGGCGCCGGTGGCCGCTTCGGTCGACGGCTACGACGAACTGCTCAGCCGGATCGACGCGGCCGGCAGTGTCGGCGAGTCCATGGTGCAGGCGTTCAACGACCAGACAGAGTTGCTCCGCACCATGGACAGGCAGAGGGGCGCGGCCGGTCTGGTCGACCAGATGACAGGGCACCTTGCCGCACTGGAAGACGCGCTCAACTTCGCCGTGCTGCCGTCCGCACGCCGACCTGTTGCCCTGGCCCTCGCGGGTGCGTCGACCCTCGCGGCGTGGCAGGCCATCGACTCAGGCGCGGTCGAGCGGGCATGGCGGCACTATGAACTCGCGAAGCGAGCGGCGCGTGACGCGGAGGCTCCGATGTACCTCGCCCACGCGATGGCGGAACAGGCGTACGTGCTCTGTGAGGCCGGTCGACCTGCTCTCGGGGTCGACCTCGTACGGGACGCGCGGCGCACCGTTGGCCAGTCGGGTTCCGCCCGATTGCGGGCATGGCTTTACGCGGCCGAAGCGGAGATGTGCGCATATGCCGGCATGCCGGACGACTCCCGACGGGCACTCGACGCGGCCCTGGCCACCATCCCGGCAGGACCGGAAGACAGGGACCCCGACATGCTGAGCATCTTCCTGAACGGAACCCACCTTGCCCGGTGGCAAGGCAACGTGCTCGCCATGCTCGGTGACAGCGACGCGGTCACGAGTCTGTACGGAGCGCTGGAAGACATGGACCCATCGTTCGTCCGGGCGCGCGCTGGACTGCATACGGACTTGGCGCACGCACACCTGACGCGAGCCGAGTACGACGACGCCCACACCCACCTGAGGCAGGCCCGGCTGCTGGCGGGCCGCACCGGTTCGGTGCGGCAGCGCCGTCGTGTCGACATGCTCAGTGCGCGGCTGTGACTCCTGGCGCGCGCCGACTGGCCAAGATGTGCAGCAGCGCGACGAGGGTGCCGGACCCCATCAACTCACCGCGGGCCATGAGCCCCGGAATATCCGCGAGCGGGACCCACTCGATGTGGCCGGCTTCCTCTTGGTCGGTCGGTTCACCGACTCTTTCCGCCCCGTGTCCGACGAAGATTTCGTGAGGCGAGTCGACCATGCCGACCATGGGCTGATAGCTCACGACGTGTTCCAGCGCCTTCGGGCGCCACCCGGTCTCTTCGACCACTTCCCGCAGCGCTGTGTCCGCCGGTTCCTCGCCCGGGTCGACGATTCCGCCCGGGAGCTCCCAGCCGAACTGTTGGGGCACGAAGCGGTACCGCCACATCATGAGAACGCGGTCCTGGTCGTCCAGAACGGCGGTGATGGCTACGTGGTGCAACTTCACCACGTGGTGCTCGAACGACTTCATGCCGGGAGGTTCCACATTCCAGAGCTGAAGTTTCACCCAACGGTTGTCATACAGGTTCCGCTCACCATGGATGCGCCACGGCTCCACGCCCTCTGGGCGCTGGACGCTCACCGCGCCCGGGATCCGGTAGGAGCTCCGGCCTCGCACTTCCAAGGCTCCTTCGGCAACAAGACGGGCGAGCACCTGCCGCAGGGCAGTTCTGCCGATACCCAGTTCTTCCGCAAGCGTGCGTTCCGAGGGGAACTTGTCACCGGGGGCGTACACGCCTGCTGCGAGGCGCGCGTGAAGCGTTTCGTAGACCTTGGTCGTCTTCGGTCCCATCCGCGGAGCACTCTCCGTTCTGCTGTGGTGCGTACCAGCCTAGCGGAACAGGGTGCAGGTCTCGCGTGTGTTGAACATTCGTCGACTAGGTGCCGAGCACGCATGCGACAGCAAGGTCAAGCATAAGGACGGGTAGATAAATCATCATGACCGAGCCGGAAGTAATGACCTTCCTCCAGCCAACGGAGGCTGCATATGGCGAAATATTCATACTGAAGAGGGGGGCGCGTGACGGGTTATGCAGCGCGGCATCCTCGTAAAGCGCTCTGAACATTCGCTCGCGACGCAAATAAGAGGCGTCGAGAATCCAGAAAGCGACTCCTATGGGCGAGGCTACGGCAGCAATGCGCCATTCGTCGACCTGTACGGAGATGGCGATGAGCGCAGCAGTTGCCGTGACGGTCCACCCTCGGACAAGGAAAGAGTTATGTCCTAGTCGAGCGATGGTCGCCTGTATGAATTCGAGATGCTTGAGTCTCTCATTTTCCGAGCCGACATGTGCTTCCACTCTTCCTCTACTCGCCTTCGGTAGGTGAGTCGTTGGGCTCGGCTTCATCAGTCCAACGTGCGAATTGAACCATAGGTGCAGGGATCTGTTCTGCTTGCGGTGGCCATCCGGGAATGGGGTACGCAGCGGTGAAGTTTGCGACCATCCAATCCGGTCCGATCTTTCTCATCAGGATCGGATAGATGGACAGGAGTTCTCCCGGTCTCGTGACCAGAATCCCCTCATCGGCAGGAGCCATGACAATGAGTTCGTAATCTAGGCCGATCCTGCGCGGATTGCCAGCCGCACCCCAACTTCTGACGTCCCAGCGCCGGTAGTGATCCTGGAGCACTTCCAACTTGCTGCGTAGGCAGTGCTTGCCGAGTGGATGAGTCGGATTTTTTGCAGCCAGGTCTTCCGCCAGTTCGTCTCTATCGTAAGGAGCCAAGTTCGGATGGCCCTCGTTGGCGAGGATCCAATCTTGAGCCAAGGTCAGCCTGAGTTCTCGGGTCAGAGCCTTCCAAACTTCACGCTTCCTGCCACGCTTGAGATTCGTCAGCCAGTTCGTCGCTGCGGTGACAGGGCCACCTTCGCCGAAATGAGCCTGTAGTTCGGCAACCACTACATGTAGCCGTTGAATGGACGATTCAAGTAGACCCGGGTGTACTGTGGTTTCAGCCGCCTTCTCAAAGCAAGCTTTGGCCTGAGTCACTTCACCGATCTTGTGGTGTATCACGCCCTGCAGAAACAGTGCGTAGGCGCGCTCGTCGCCGCGCAGATTCTGGAGGAGCGCATCAAGTTGATCAATGGCTACTCGGTTGTTCCCTTTGAGGGCTTCAGCGAAGGCATCGTCTACTTCAGGGCTCGAGTGAACTCCTTCAAAGTGAAATGAGGTTCCTGGCGAGGAGTTCGGAATGCCCAATTCGCCAGGAATGTGTCCGGGGTCCCGTAGTAGCACCTGCGTCAAGCGCGTGATATCGGCGTCCGCTGATTCGCCGATGATGAACCAGCTAGTCAAGTTCAGTGGCGGTGGGATGAGGGGCGCATCGTCGGCGCGAAGAACAACCGGAATGAATTTGGCGCGCTCACGCCTACTGTGGTAGAGGTCGGCTGTGATCAGCGCGCCCTCCCAGCGGACGCCAGAACCGACGCCAGTCCCGGTTTCCCGGTTGAAACGCTGAACATAGTTCTGGGTTACGACCACAACCACGATGTCTGACTTCTCGATCTCGCGGCGCATCCAGTCGGGCCAAGACTCAGGAGGGTTGTGTTCGTCGTACTGATCTATCCATGCATCGACGCCAGCTTCGCGGAGGCGCTCCGCGAAGCGTAGAACCGTCTTTCTGTGGTCGTCACTGTCATGCGAATAGGAGATCAGTGTGCGCGTGCCGGAAGTCTCCCGAGCCATTCGGTCCCCCGATCAATCCGTACTACGTGCGCGAGCGACCGCAGTGTATCTGTGCGTGCGGTCCCCGTAGTGGGGTTCGGATAAACCTCATGAGGGCGTGGCAGGGGGCGCCTCCGGGCTGTCGGAGAGGGGCCAGCGATGACCGCCACGACCAGCAACGACCATGAGGGCACTGCATACTGCCGTGCCCTCATGGCGTCTCTGCCCAGCTAGAGCCACGTATCGAGCCACATCCGGAGCTATCGTGTGTTGTTGGGTGTTGTGGCAGGTCAAGCGAGGCGGCGGGTTCAGGGACGTGAGGCATGTGGGAGTGGGGTCAGGCCGGGCCCGTGAGTTTCCTGGGTCCGGCCTGACGTGGGTGTGGTGGGTGTGGGGTTAGGCGAGGTGGTCCCGGAGTCGCTCCAGGAGCCAGGTGGTGATGGCGCGGAAAGTGCCGGAGACGGCACCGGCCAGGGCTGCTCCGGCCAGGGCGAGGCGCTCGCGGCGGGTCAGACGCGTGCGGGACATGTTGTCCTCCACAGGAAGCGGTGGGTGGGTGGGCAGCCGGCCGGCTTGCTGTCCACGTTCGGGCTTTGGGGGAGATCGACTCCGGGTTGCGACGTGTCGTCAATGGGCGTGCGTATTCGTGCTGTTCACGCCGTGGCGGGATGCGGGATCGGGGACGATGGTGCGATGAGTGGCGATGTCGGAGGCGGCCGGCTGGGCCGGGAGGAGGGCCCGAAGCGGGCGAGGGCGCTGAAGCGTGCGCGGGCGGGGTGGCCGCCGGCGCTGCGCGAGCTCAAGGAACTGCTGTATGAGGTGTACCTGGCGGCTGGCGGCCCGAGCCTGGATGATGTCGCCGCCGACATCGCTGCCGACGACGACCTGGATGGGGCGCCGAGTCGGGACACGGTCCGCCGCGTCATCACTGACGGCGAGCGGTCCGGTCAGCAGGCCGATGCGGTGGCGGTGGCCATAGTGCTCGCCCGCCGAGCCGCCTGGGATGTACCGGATCTCGTGGGGCGGGTGCGTGATCTGTGGGTCCAGGCCGGACTCGCGCAGGGTGTGGGGCGTCTGCTCGGGGAGCTGCGCGGCGATGTCCGCCTCGTCCTCGATGGAGGGTTGGGTGTCCACCCAGCGCTGGACACCGGCGGTGCCCGCGAGCGGTTCGGGATGCTGCCCGCTTATGTGTCGCGGGATCACGACGCGCGTCTGAAGGCGGTGGTCGACGCGGCAGAAGGCGGGCGGAGCGGGATAGTGGTTCTGGTCGGGGGATCGTCCACGGGCAAGACCCGTGCTCTGTGGGAGGCGGTCGCCGGCTTGCCGGATGGCTGGCGGCTGTGGCATCCCCTCGCCCCCACCGCACCGGATGCGGCCCTGGCCGCGCTGGCGGACATCGCCCCGAGGACGGTCGTGTGGCTCAACGAGGCACAGAACTACCTGGGTCCGGACCCGCTCGGTGAACAGGTCGCGGCGGGCCTGCGGGAACTGCTGAACGATCCCTCACGGGCCCCCGTTCTGGTCCTGGGCACCCTGTGGCCCGAGCACTGGGACACCCTGACCACCCGGCGCCCTCACGCTCGCGCTCTGCTCAGCGGCCACAAGATCGACGTACCCGACGCCTTCACCCCGGCCGACCTGGCCGCACTCGACGCCGTCGACGATGGCGACCCCCGTCTCGCGCAGGCCGCCGAGCATGCCAAGGGCGCGCAGGTCACCCAGTACCTGGCCGGCGTGCCGTACCTGATGGACCGTTACGAGTCGGCCCGGGGAGCCACCCTCGCCCTCATCCACGCTGCGATGGACGCCCGCCGCCTGGGCGCCGGCCTCCGCATCCCGCTGGACTGGCTCGCCGGGGCCGCCCCCGGCTACCTCACCGACGCCGAGTACGACGCTCTCGACGACGACTGGCTGAGCAAGGCCCTCTCCTACGTCACCGAACCCTGCAACGGCATCCCCGGCATCCTCGCCCCCGCCCCCACCCGCGGCCCCCGCAACCAGCGCACCCGCTCTCAGCCCACCGCAAACGGCCGGCCGCACTACCAGCTGGCCGACTACCTCGACCAGCACGGCCGCCACCACCGCGCCGCAGAGATTCCACCTGTCGACTTCTGGACCGCAGCCGCCCAGCACGCCCACCCCACCGACTGGACCGCACTCGGTGACGCCGCCTGGCGCCGCGGCCTGTACCGCGACGCCGCCCAACTCCACAAAAGGGCCACCACCCGCGGCAACCCCGACGCCGCAAGAATCCTCGTCCAACACCTCCACACCCTCCACCCCACCGACCGTCGACCCGCCCAATGGGCCGCCACGCACACCGCCCTCGACAACCCGGGCTGCGTCGCCGGGCTGCTGGGCGTGCTGCGGGAGGCTGGGGCGCACGAGCAGGTCAGCGTGCTGGCCGAGCGGGCCGCCGCGCACGCCCCCCTCGACGACCCGTTCTCCGTCGCCGGGCTGCTGGGCGTGCTGCGGGAGGCTGGGGCGCACGAGCAGGTCAGCGTGCTGGCCGAGCGGGCCGCCGCGCACACCGCCCTCGACGACCCGGGCCGCGTCGCCAGGCTGCTGGGCGTGCTGCGGGAGGCTGGGGCGCACGAGCAGGTCAGCGTGCTGGCCGAGCGGGCCGCCGCGCACGCCCCCCTCGACGACCCGTTCTCCGTCGCCGGGCTGCTGGGCGTGCTGCGGGAGGCCGGGGCGCACGAGCAGGTCAGCGTGCTGGCCGAGCGGGCCGCCGCGCACACCGCCCTCGACGACCCGGTCCCCGTCGCCTGGCTGCTGGGCGCGCTGCGGGAGGCCGGGGCGCACGAGCAGGTCAGCGTGCTGGCCGAGCGGGCCGCCGCGCACGCCCCCCTCGACGACCCGTTCCCCGTCGCCTGGCTGCTGGGCGCGCTGCGGGAGGCTGGGGCGCACGAGCAGGTCAGCGTGCTGGCCGAGCGGGCCGCCGCGCACACCGCCCTCGACGACCCGGGCCGCGTCGCCTGGCTGCTGGGCGTGCTGCGGGAGGCTGGGGCGCACGAGCAGGTCAGCGTGCTGGCCGAGCGGGCCGCCGCGCACGCCCCCCTCGACGACCCGGTCCTCGTCGCCGGGCTGCTGGGCGTGCTGCGGGAGGCTGGGGCGCACGAGCAGGTCAGCGTGCTGGCCGAGCGGGCCGCCGCGCACACCGCCCTCGACGACCCGGGTGCCATCGCCAGGCTGCTGGGCGCGCTGCGGGAGGCCGGGGCGCACGAGCAGGTCACCGTACTGCTGGCCCGCAATCCCGCCGCGCACGCCCCCCTCGACGACCCGGTCCCCGTCGCCGGGCTGCTGGGCGCGCTGCGGGAGGCCGGGGCGCACGAGCAGGTCACCGTACTGCTGGCCCGCAATCCCGCCACGCACACCGCCCTCGACGACCCGGGCGCCGTCGCCTGGCTGCTGGATGCGCTGCGGGAGGCTGGGGCGCACGAGCAGGTCAGCGTGCTGGCCGAGCGGGCCGCCGCGCACACCGCCCTCGACGACCCGGTCTCCGTCGCCTGGCTGCTGGGCGCGCTGCGGGAGGCCGGGGCGCACGAGCAGGTCAGCGTGCTGGCCGAGCGGGCCGCCGCGCACACCGCCCTCGACGACCCGTTCCCCGTCGCCTGGCTGCTGGGCGCGCTGCGGGAGGCCGGGGCGCACGAGCAGGTCAGCGTGCTGGCCGAGCGGGCCGCCGCGCACACCGCCCTCGACGACCCGGGCGCCATCGCCAGGCTGCTGGGCGCGCTGCGGGAGGCCGGGGCGCACGAGCAGGTCAGCGTGCTGGCCGAGCGGGCCGCCGCGCACGCCCCCCTCGACGACCCGTTCCCCGTCGCCTGGCTGCTGGGCGCGCTGCGGGAGGCTGGGGCGCACGAGCAGGTCAGCGTGCTGGCCGAGCGGGCCGCCGCGCACGCCCCCCTCGACGACCCAGGCCGCGTCGCCTGGCTGCTGGACGTGCTGCGGGAGGCCGGGGCGCATGAACAAGCCACCGCACTGGCCGAGCGCCTTCCTTCGGCGGGAGAGTTCGATCTATTTATCCGCCACGGAGAACATCAGGAGCAGTTCCGGTTCGGCCGTGAGCCTGATGGGAGTACCGCCCGCTCCTGGACCTGGAACGACTTGGACTGAACCAGCACAGCGAGAACAGAATGCTCCGCATCGCCGCCGACATCGACCGCCCCGACGAGTTCAGTGACCAACAGCCCCTCCCTCCAGCGGAGGTAGCAACGGGACGGTCCGTGGGGCGCATCATCACCAACGTACTGAACATGCCTGAACACCCTGTTGATAGCTGTCAGGCACGGGACCCCAGCTCCACATGACCTACGTGCCTGACGACCAATTGGAACCCGAGATAACCGCGCCCGCCAGTTGTCGATGGGGATCGCGTGCTGGTGTAGACCTTGCGCGTAGCCGTTCCCGCGGGGCCATTCATTCCAGCGGATACCGGAACTCAGTCGACTGACCCTCGCCGCCTGGACTGCACGTTCTGCCTGGCAGTGGGGCAGGAGTGGGACGCGTGAGTCCTGTTCGGGACGAAGCGCAGGTGGAAAGGCCACCCTCGCGCAGACTGTAAATCTGCCGGCTCAGCCTTCCCAGGTTCGAATCCTGGCGCCGCCACACGACCGAAAGGGTCTGTGAACAGCAGCAATGCTGATCACAGACCCTTTCGTCGTTGGCAGGCCCGACCTGATCGTCATGGGCGCTTTTTCTCCTAGTTGCCGCTTGAGCTTCCCCCGCGCGCTGCGGTCTCGTTCACGGGGCATGCGCACGGGTGGAGGACGATGTCCTCGCCCGCCACGACACGAGGAGCAGCCGCATCGTGGGAACCGCCGTCCACGTTCCGCAGACCCGGGACATGCTCGGAGACGAACTCTCCGGCGACGAAGCCCTCACCGCCCTGCGGCGGTACGGGGGCCTCAGGCTGCTGGCCGACTCCTTCACCCGGTTCCGCTACGCGGACGGCTTCACCAACGCCCGGGCCCTCGCCTTCCAGGTCGTGCTCGGCCTGGTCCCCTTCACCGTCGTGCTCGTGGGTCTCGCCACGTCGGTGCACACGGAGAGCGTGGGCCGGGTCATCGAGCTGACCCTCGGCCGGATCGTGCCGGGGGCCAGCGCGGACGTCGTCGAGAAGGCCTTCGAGGGCACCCGGCGCAGCGCCGGCAGCGACGTGTGGAGCACGGTCGCGCTCTGGCTGGGCCTCGGGTTCGCGGTGCTGAACCTCGCCTCGGCCATGGCGCAGATCGAGCGGGGCGCCAACCGCATCTACGGCATCGAGCGCGACCGCCCCTTCGTCCGCAAGTACGGCCGGGCCCTGGTGCTCGCCTTCACGGCCGGCCTGCCGATGGTCCTGGGGTTCCTGGTGCTCGTCGCGGGTGAGACGGTCGGCGACGCCGTGGCCCGCACCACCGGCCACGGGACGGGCGGGGCCGCGTGGTGGGCCGTGCTGGACGTACCGGCCGGACTGCTGCTGGCCTGGGTCGCGTCGGCGGTGATCCTGCGCTGGTCGCCCCGCCGCGACCAGCCCGGCTACACCTGGCTGGCCTTCGGCTCGGCGGTCCACCTGGTGCTGTGGATCTCGGCGACCTGGCTGCTCGCGCTGTACGTCGGACGGAGCGGGGCCTTCGGCGCCGTGTACGGTCCGCTCACGGCCTTCATCGCCCTGCTGCTGTGGGCCAACCTGACCGCCGTGGCGCTCTTCCTCGGCATCGCGTTCGCTGCCCAGTTGGAGGCGGCCCGGGCGGGCATCCGTACGCCGGTGGAGCCGGACCCCGGACCGGGCGCCTGACCACCAGGGCTGGGTGGTCCGGCCGCGTGAGCCCGTGCAGTTGCCGTGTGCAATGGGCTTCACATGCCTTGGGCCTCAACCTGTCGGTCCTCTCCCGGGACTGGAGCTGACGCGCCGGCGCACCGGGGCACACTGGACGCATGTCGCCGCGTCGTCGTCCCTGCCCCGAGTGCCGTCGTGAGATCGCCGTCGTCGCCGGGCGGTACGCGCGGCACGATCCGCCCGGCGCCCGCGGCAGCGGGGAGCTGACCTCCTGCCCGGGGTCCCGGCGTCACGCCCAACCGGGCGCCGAGCAGCCGTCGTTGGACGGTTACGTCGTCCCGCCGTTCCCCGGGCAGATGCCCCTCTTCTGATCCCCTTCCCCTGGGCCCCTTCTCCTGAACCCTTCGTCCGAACCGGGCTCCCGCCCCGCTCAGTTGCCCGCGACCGACTTCACCGCCACCGACACCGGCGCGGAGCCGCTGATCAGTTCCAGGGTGAGGCCCGCCGTCGCGGGGGTGTCCACCAGTTCCGCCAGGACGGCCGCCACGTCGTCGCGGGGGATCGGGCCGCGGCCCGTGCGGGCCTCCAGGCGGACCAGGCCCGTGCCCGGCTCGTCCGTGAGCTGACCCGGCCGCAGAATCGTCCAGTCCAGGGCGTCCAGGCTCCGCACATACGCGTCCGCCTCGCCCTTGGCGCGCAGGTACACGTCGAAGACCTCGTCCCCCTGGTGTTCCGGGTCCGCGCCCATCGACGACACGATCACGAACCGGCGCACGCCCGCACGCTCGGCCGCGTCCGCGAAGAGGACCGCCGCCGCCCGGTCCACGGTGTCCTTGCGGCCCACGCCGCTGCCCGGACCGGCGCCCGCCGCGAACACCGCCGCGTCCGCGCCCTCCAGGCACCGCGCGACCTCCTCCACGGACGCCGACTCCAGGTCGAGCACGACCGGCTCCGCGCCCAGCTCCCGCAGGTCGTCCGCCTGTTCGGGTTTGCGGATGATGCCCGCCGCCTCGTCCCCGCGCGCGGCGAGCAGCCGCTCCAGCCGCAGCGCGATCTGACCATGACCACCAGCGATGACAATGCGCATGCCTTCGACCGTACGCCGCACCGGGCCCGTCCGCCGTGCGACCAGCCGTGCGACCGGTCGGACGACCAGCCGTGCGACCCGACCGCGCGACACACCCGGCCCTTCGGAAACCCCGAACCCCTACGCGGGCCCCCGCCCCTGCCGGGGCAGCCCCGGTCCCGAGCCGGACGCCGCCGAGTCGCAGTACTCCCGCACCGCGCTCGTGCGGGCGACCACACGCCCCCCGTGCACCACGATCCGGCTGTACGCCAGGGACAGCGCGGCCGGCAGGCCGTCGCCCCGGACCGCCAGCAGGTCGGCGGGGAAGCCCGCCTCCACCCGGACCTCCGGCAGCCCCATCGCCGCCCGCGCCCGCGTGCTCACCGCCGCGTACGCGTCCTCGGGGGTCAGTCCCTGGCAGGAGGCCAGCAGGTACGCCGCCTCCAGCGGATCGCCCCGGCCCACCGGGTTCGACACGTCCCGCAGCGACCCGCTGCCGGCCGCCACCCGCACACCCGCCGCGCGCAGCAGCCGTACCGGTGCGGCGTCCCGGCCGTCTGCCGCGCCGCAACCGCCCTGGGGCAGGCACACCACCGTCACCCCGGCCGCCGCGAGCCGCTCCGCCGTACGGGCCGCGACGTCGGCGGGGAGGGCGGACAGGCCCCCGCACGGGCCGAGCGTCACCCCGGGGCGCAGGCCGCCCGCCATCGCCGCGAGGCGGGCCAGCCGGGCCGGGTCGGAGGCGTCGGTGTGCAGGTCGACGGGCAGGCCGTGCTCGGAGGCCGTGTCCAGCACCGCCTCCACATAGCCCGTGGGGTCGGGGTCGAGGTCCGGGCAGCCGCCCACCACGGACGCGCCCATCTTCACCGCGTCCCGCAGCACCGCCACCCCGTCGGCCCCGGCCATCCCCGTCAGCACCCGGGGCATCGCCACCGTGGTCAGCTCGGCCAGCCCGCGCAGCGAGCGCGCCGTGCGGAGCACGGCCCGCAGCGCGCCGAGTCCTGCCATGTCCCCCACGCGCACGTGCGCGCGCAGGGCCGTCGCCCCGTGCCCGAGCTGGAGGAGCGCGGCCTCCGTCGCCCGGCGCTGGACGTCCTGGGGGTCCTGAGAGACGGGGCCCGGCCCGTCGGCGGACAGGGAGGTGTCCGCGTGGGCGTGCGGTTCGGCCGGGGCGGGCAGCAGCAGGTAGCCGGTGAGGTCGAGCCGCGGCACGCACGCGCGCGTGGCGTCCGCCGTGAGGCTGCCCGCCGTGCCGACGGCCTCGATGCGCCCGCCGCCGAGGCGTACGTCCACGGTCCGGCCGTCGGTGAGGCGGGCGCCGCACAGAAGGAGCGGGGGCGGGTCGGCCGGACCGGAACCGGAGGGCGAGGACCACGGCGGGGACGGCGGCTGCGGCCGGTTGTCGGGCATCGCGCTCCTGGGGCTCGGGCTGCGCACGAGGACGCACGTCACGCTGAGACAAGATCACGGAGAGTGAGTCGAGCCTAGGACGGCCCTCCGTCCCGCGCCGGGAGGAGCGCAATAGTCGTACCGGTGTGGCCCGTCCGCCCGGGAGGGGGACGGAGGCCGGAATCGGATTTGGGCGAACGGCGGCGGACCGTGTAATGTCTTCATCGCTCGCCCCAATAGCTCAGTCGGCAGAGCGTCTCCATGGTAAGGAGAAGGTCAACGGTTCGATTCCGTTTTGGGGCTCTGGTGTGAGAGGTTCCCGCCGCGAGGCGGGGCCCGATCGCATCAAAGCGGTGTAGCTCAGTCGGTAGAGCAAGCGGCTCATAATCGCTGTGTCACCGGTTCAAGTCCGGTCACCGCTACAGACAGTAGCCGATTGCGGGGTCGGTCCTTCGATCGGCTACTCTTCTTGCGTTAATCAAGTCCATCCGTTCGTCAAGGAGCACTCACGTGGCTGCCACCGACGTCCGCCCGAAGATCACGCTGGCCTGCGTGGAGTGCAAGGAGCGGAACTACATCACCAAGAAGAACCGGCGTAACAACCCGGACCGTCTTGAGATGAAGAAGCACTGCCCGCGTTGCAATGCGCACACCGCGCACCGCGAGACGCGATAAAACAGGCTCGTACACGAGGCCGTCCCCCCACTCGGGGGGCGGCCTCGTGTCGTTTCCCCACCGACACCACACACCGTGAGACACGTCGGTCCTGAACCGACACAGGAGGTGCCGCGCGTATGGCGCTCGACCAGTCCTTCGTGGGGCGGGCCTACCCGCCCACCGAGCCCTACGAGGTGGGCCGGGAGAAGATCCGCGAGTTCGCCGAGGCAGTGGGCGACGCCAACCCGGCGTACACGGACACGGAGGCGGCCCGGGCGCTCGGCCACCCCGACGTGATCGCCCCGCCGACCTTTGTGTTCGCCATCACGTTCAAGGCCGCAGGACAGGTCGTCGCCGACCCTCAGCTCGGCCTCGACTACAGCCGGGTGGTGCACGGCGACCAGAAGTTCGCCTACAACCGGCCCGTGCGCGCCGGTGACCGGCTGACCGTCACCTCCACCATCGAGACCATCCGGACGATGGCGGGCAACGACATACTGGACATCCGCGGCGAGGTGCACGACCAGGACGGCGAGCACGTCGTGACCGCCTGGACCAAGCTGGTGGCCCGCGCGGCCGAGGAGGCGTGAACCACACCATGACGGCGAAGATCTCCTACGCCGACGTCGAGGTCGGCACCGAGCTGCCCGCACAGACGTTCCCCGTGACGCGCGCCACCCTCGTCCAGTACGCGGGAGCCTCCGGCGACTTCAACCCCATCCACTGGAACGAGCGGTTCGCCAAGGAGGTCGGCCTGCCCGACGTCATCGCGCACGGCATGTTCACCATGGCCGAGGCGGTCCGCGTCGTGACCGACTGGGTGGGCGACCCCGGCGCGGTCGTCGAGTACGGCGTCCGCTTCACCCGCCCGGTCGTCGTGCCCGACGACGACAAGGGCGCCGTCATCGAGGTCAGCGGCAAGGTCGCCGCCAAGCTCGACGACAACACCGTCCGGGTGGACCTCACCGCGACCAGCGCCGGCCAGAAGGTCCTCGGCGCCTCGCGCGCGGTCGTACGCCTCGCCTGAGCGGGAGCCGCGGCGGCGGGGGAGCGGGGGCGGCGGCGCCGTCTCGTAGTCTTGAGCCCGTGCAGGAACTCCACGACGCCCCCCTCGCCCCGCTGACCACCTTCCGGCTGGGCGGCCCCGCCACCCGGCTGGTCACCGCGACCACCGACGACGAGGTGATCGCCGCCGTCCGCGAGGCCGACGCCGCCGGCACCCCGCTGCTGGTCATCGGCGGCGGCTCCAACCTGGTCATCGGCGACAAGGGCTTCGACGGCACCGCCCTCGTCGTCGCCACCAAGGGCGTCACCCTCGACGGCACCGACCTCGAACTGGCCGCCGGCGAGGTGTGGACCGACGCCGTCGCCGCCACCGTGGAGGCCGGACTCGCCGGCATCGAGTGCCTGGCCGGCATCCCCGGCTCCGCCGGCGCCACCCCCATCCAGAACGTGGGCGCGTACGGCCAGGAGGTCGCCTCGACGATCACCGAGGTCGTCGCCTACGACCGGCGCTCCGGCGAGACCGTCACGCTCTCCGCCGAGGAGTGCGCCTTCTCCTACCGGCACAGCCGCTTCAAGGCCGACCCCGAGCGGTACGTCGTCCTGCGCGTCCGCTTCCGGCTGGAGGACGCCGGCGGGATGTCCGGGCCGGTCAAGTACGCCGAGACCGCCCGCGTGCTCGGCGTCGCGCCCGACGAGCGGGTGCCGCTGGCCACCGCCCGCGACACGGTGCTGAAGCTCCGCGCCGGCAAGGGCATGGTGCTGGACCCCGAGGACCACGACACCTGGTCGGCCGGCTCCTTCTTCACCAACCCGATCCTCGACGACGAGACGTTCGCCGCATTCCGTACGCGTGTGCGGGAGCGGCTGGGGGACGGCGTGGAGCCGCCCGCCTACCCCGCCGGCGAGGGGCGCACCAAGACCTCCGCGGCCTGGCTGATCGACAAGGCCGGCTTCACCAAGGGGTACGGCAGCGGGCCCGCCCGCATCTCCACCAAGCACACCCTCGCCCTCACCAACCGCGGCGACGCCACCACGGAGGACCTGCTGGCGCTGGCCCGCGAGGTCGTGGCGGGCGTCCGCGAGGCGTTCGGGATCACCCTGGTGAACGAGCCGGTCATGGTCGGCGTCAGCCTCTGAACGGCACGGGTGCGGGGGAGTAATTCCGTTGCCGTGACCCGCCCGACGCGCGTATCCCTGACGTCATGAGGGAGCATCCGTGCGGCTGAGAACCGAGGAGTTCCGGCCGCGTGCCGGGCGCTACGCCTTCCGGGTCGTCCAGCCGCGCCCCGCGCTGCGGCACACCACGCTCAACGACCCGATACGCGACTGGGGCTACCTGGTCGGGGACCACGACGGACTGGCCCGCCTCGCCGGGCTGTTCTCCTTCGCCGCGTACTCCCCGCACACGGTCGTCCACGTCCCGCTCCGGCAGAGCATTCCCCGCGACTACCCCCAAGGCGTGCCCGTCGACCTCGTGCTCGCCCACCAGACACTCGGGCTGCGGCCCTCCGCGTGGCCGGCCCTGCGCCGCGGGCTGACCCACGGCGTCCCGCGGACCGTCCGCACCGACGAACGGCGCACCGCGTGCCACGGCGCCGCCTGGGAGGAGCTCTGGGAGCAGCGCTGGGACCGCCTGCCCCGGGTGGACCGCCTGCAGCCCGCCGTCCACGCCCGGACCCTGTTCCTGTTCGGCGCGCGGGACACCTTCGCCGCCGCGTCCCTGCGGATCGGCGAGGCGGCCGGCTTCGGTCCGCTCGGCAGGAGGGCGGCCCAGGGGCACGACGTGCTCAGCAGCTCGCTCACCACACTGCTGCCCCTGTCCCGGGGCCCGAGGACGGAGCTGGACGTCGGCTTCCAGGCGTATCCGCCCCTGGCCCACTTCACCCGACCGGGGCGGTCAGCCAGGCGTCGACGTCCGACAGCAGCTTCTCCTTGACGCCCTCCGGCGCCGCCGAGCCCCGGATCGACTGCCGGGCCAGCTCGGCGAGCTCCGCGTCGGTGAAGTCGTGGTGCCGCCGCGCGATCTCGTACTGCGCCGCCAGCCGGGAGCCGAACAGCAGCGGGTCGTCCGCGCCCAACGCCATCGGCACGCCCGCCTCGAACAGCGTGCGCAGCGGCACGTCCTCCAGCTTGTCGTACACGCCGAGGGCGACGTTCGACGCCGGGCACACCTCGCAGGTGACGCCCCGGTCCGCGAGCCGCTTCATCAGCCGCGGGTCGTCCGCCGCCCGCACGCCGTGCCCGATCCGGTGCGCCTCCAGGTCGTCCAGGCAGTCCCGCACCGACGCGGGGCCCGCCAGCTCGCCGCCGTGCGGCGCCGACAGCAGGCCGCCGTCCCGGGCGATGGCGAACGCCCGGTCGAAGTCGCGGGCCATGCCGCGCCGTTCGTCGTTGGAGAGGCCGAAGCCGACGATCCCCCGGTCGGCGTAGCGCACGGCGAGGCGGGCCAGCGTGCGGGCGTCCAGGGGGTGCTTCATCCGGTTGGCGGCCACCAGCACCCGCATGCCGAGCCCGGTGTCGCGGGACGCCGAGTCCACCGCGTCGAGGATGATCTCCAGCGCCGGGATCAGCCCGCCCAGCCGGGGCGCGTACGAGGTCGGGTCGACCTGGATCTCCAGCCAGCCGGAGCCGTCCCGCAGGTCCTCCTCGGCCGCCTCCCGTACCAGGCGCTGGATGTCCTCGGCCGATCTGATGCACGAGCGTGCCGCGTCGTACAGGCGCTGGAAGCGGAACCAGCCGCGCTCGTCCGTGGCCCGCAGCCGGGGCGGTTCCCCGCCGGTCAGGGCGTCGGTCAGCGCCTCGGGCAGGCGCACCCCGTACTTGTCGGCCAGCTCCAGCACGGTGGTGGGCCGCATCGACCCGGTGAAGTGCAGATGCAGATGGGCCTTCGGCAGCTCAGAGACATCACGTACACGCTCCATCCGGCGATCCTGCCGCACGCCAGGGCCGTCCCGGTAGCGCTTTCGCCGTTCGTGGTCTTGCTCGCACAGACGAACGGGGGCGCCCAGGACAGTCCTGGGCGCCCCCGGAGCGGAACGGAAGGGACTGTCAGTCCCGCGCCTCCGCCAGCAGCTTCTGGATGCGGCTCACGCCTTCGACGAGGTCCTCGTCGCCCAGCGCGTAGGACAGCCGCAGGTAGCCCGGCGTGCCGAACGCCTCACCGGGGACCACCGCGACCTCGGCCTCCTCCAGGATCAGCGCGGCCAGCTCGACCGTGTTCTGCGGACGCTTGCCGCGGATCTCCTTGCCGACCAGCGCCTTCACCGACGGGTAGGCGTAGAACGCGCCCTCGGGCTCGGGGCAGACCACGCCGTCGATCTCGTTGAGCATCCGCACGATGGTCTTGCGCCGGCGGTCGAACGCCTCGCGCATCGTCGCGACCGCGTCCAGGTCGCCGGAGACGGCGGCGAGGGCGGCGGCCTGCGCGACGTTCGACACGTTCGACGTGGCGTGCGACTGGAGGTTGGTCGCGGCCTTCACGACGTCCTTCGGGCCGATGACCCACCCGACCCGCCAGCCGGTCATGGCGTACGTCTTGGCGACGCCGTTGACGACGACGCACTTGTCGGCCAGCTCGGGCACGACCACCGGCAGGGAGTGGAACTCGGCGTCCCCGTAGACCAGGTGCTCGTAGATCTCGTCGGTGAGGACCCACAGGCCCTTCTCGGCGGCCCAGCGGCCGATCTCCTCGATCTGCGCGCGGCTGTACACGGCGCCGGTCGGGTTGGAGGGCGAGACGAAGAGGAGAACCTTGGTGTTCTCCGTGCGGGCCGCCTCCAGCTGCTCCACGCTCACCCGGTAGCCGGTGGTCTCGTCGGCGACGACCTCCACCGGGACACCGCCCGCGAGCCGGATCGACTCGGGGTACGTCGTCCAGTACGGCGCCGGGACGATGACCTCGTCGCCCGGGTCGAGGATCGCGGCGAAGGCCTCGTAGATGGCCTGCTTGCCGCCGTTGGTGACCAGGATCTGGGCCGGGTCGACCTGGTAGCCGGAGTCGCGGAGGGTCTTGGCGGCGATCGCCTGCTTCAGCTCGGGCAGGCCGCCGGCCGGGGTGTACCGGTGGTACTTCGGGTTCTTGCAGGCCTCGATCGCGGCCTCGACGATGTAGTCCGGCGTCGGGAAGTCGGGCTCACCGGCGCCGAAGCCGATCACCGGTCGCCCGGCGGCCTTGAGGGCCTTGGCCTTGGCGTCCACGGCGAGGGTGGCGGACTCGGAGATCGCGCCGACTCGGGCGGAGACCCGGCGCTCGGTGGGAGGGGTTGCAGCGCTCATGAGGCCCATCGTTCCAGACACGAAACACACTCGGCACAGCGGTTTCACGGACTGAGCAACACCGGGCAAAGGGTGGAACACCAGTCCCCATCGCGCGTCCGCGGGCGGTGTGGCCAGGACGATCACCGGCCTTTCCCTGGCCGGTACGCCCCCTCCCAGGCACTTTCTGTTCGACGCCCGGCCCAGGAACACGTACACTCTCACCTCGTTGGCCTTCAGCGGTCCGCGCTCAGCCGGTGCACACCAAGCTTCCGGCCGGATGCGGTACGTTGGGGGACGCACAAAGGGTCGTAGCTCAATTGGTAGAGCACTGGTCTCCAAAACCAGCGGTTGGGGGTTCAAGTCCCTCCGGCCCTGCTACACACACCTTCGCCAGGATGTGTGCGCATGTACGTACAGCAATGCACCGCCGTGCGGCTCAGACCGGGCGCGGCACGGCCACGACCCGGAATCAGGTGAGGACGAGTGACGGACGCCGTGGGCTCCATCGACATGCCTGATGCCCAGGAGCAGAAGCCCCGCAAGGGCGGCAAGCGTGCCAAGAAGGGCCCTCTGAAGCGTCTCGCGCTCTTCTACCGCCAGATCATCGCGGAACTCCGCAAGGTCGTCTGGCCCACTCGCAACCAGCTGACGTCGTACACGACCGCGGTCATCATCTTCGTGGTCCTGATGATCGGCCTGATCACCCTGATCGACTATGGCCTCAGTAACGCCGCCAAGTACGTCTTCGGCTGATCCCCGAGCGAAGAGCGCCGAGGTACCCGGCGCTCCTTTCGCATGTTCCACCCCTATGTATCCAGGAAGAAGCAGCCACCGTGTCTGACCCGAACGTGAACGACGCCGTCGAGCCTTACGGCGAAGGGGCCGAGTCCGCCGAGGACGCGCTCGCCGCCGTGGAGGACGCGGACGTCGAGGACACCGAGGCCTCCGCCGAGGCCGAGGCTGCCGACACCACCGACGCCGAGGCCGCGGAGGACGAGTCCGCCGAGGCCGCGGAAGAGGCCGAGGCCGAGCCGGAGGACGACCGCGACCCGGTCGAGAAGCTCCGCGAGGAACTGCGGTCCCTGCCCGGCGAGTGGTACGTCATCCACACCTACGCGGGCTACGAGAACCGCGTGAAGACCAACCTCGAGCAGCGCGCCGTCTCGCTCAACGTCGAGGACTACATCTTCCAGGCCGAGGTGCCGCAGGAAGAGGTCGTCCAGATCAAGAACGGCGACCGCAAGACGATCAAGCAGAACAAGCTCCCGGGTTACGTCCTGGTCCGCATGGACCTGACGAACGAGTCCTGGGGCGTCGTCCGCAACACCCCGGGTGTCACGGGCTTCGTGGGCAACGCCTACGACCCGTACCCGCTGACGCTGGACGAGATCGTCAAGATGCTCGCCCCGGAGGCCGAGGAGAAGGCCGCCCGCGAGGCCGCCGAGGCCGAGGGCAAGCCGGCTCCGCAGCGCAAGGTCGAGGTCCAGGTGCTGGACTTCGAGGTCGGCGACTCGGTCACCGTCACCGACGGCCCGTTCGCCACGCTCCAGGCGACCATCAACGAGATCAACCCCGACTCCAAGAAGGTCAAGGGCCTGGTGGAGATCTTCGGCCGCGAGACGCCGGTCGAGCTCTCCTTCGACCAGATCCAGAAGAACTAGCCTTCTGGACCGGCTGAGAAACAGCTTCCGCGCAGGTCAGGCGAACGCTCGCGCGTTTGTCTGACCTGCGCGGTTTTTGGCCGCGCATCCATACCCGTTATCGTTGTGCGGTATGCCTGCGTCCTGGAGGTTTCCGGGACCCGGGCAGGACCCGAATTCGAAAGGACCCGGAGAGCCATGCCTCCCAAGAAGAAGAAGGTCACGGGGCTCATCAAGCTCCAGATCCAGGCCGGTGCCGCGAACCCGGCCCCGCCGGTCGGCCCCGCGCTGGGTCAGCACGGCGTCAACATCATGGAGTTCTGCAAGGCCTACAACGCCGCGACCGAGTCGCAGCGCGGCTGGGTCATCCCGGTGGAGATCACGGTCTACGAGGACCGTTCCTTCACCTTCATCACCAAGACCCCGCCGGCCGCCAAGATGATCCTCAAGGCCGCGGGCGTGGAGAAGGGCTCCGGCGAGCCGCACAAGACGAAGGTCGCGAAGATCACCCGCGACCAGGTCCGTGAGATCGCCACCACCAAGATGCCCGACCTCAACGCCAACGACCTGGACGCCGCCGAGAAGATCATCGCCGGCACCGCCCGTTCCATGGGCGTCACGGTCGAGGGCTGACCTCCACCTCCGTAAGCCAAGCAGTAGTGGCAGGGCCTGCTCGGCCCGGACCACGACTCCTCGAACACACAGGAGCTTTCAGTGAGCAAGCGCAGCAAGTCTCTCCGCGCTGCGGACGCCAAGATCGACCGGGAGAAGCAGTACGCCCCGCTCGAGGCCGTCCGTCTCGCCAAGGAGACGTCCACGACCAAGTTCGACGGCACCGTCGAGGTCGCCTTCCGTCTGGGTGTCGACCCGCGTAAGGCCGACCAGATGGTCCGTGGCACCGTGAACCTCCCGCACGGCACCGGTAAGACCGCCCGGGTCCTGGTCTTCGCGACCGGTGACCGTGCCGAGGCCGCGCGTGCCGCGGGCGCCGACATCGTCGGCGCCGACGAGCTGATCGACGAGGTGTCGAAGGGCCGTCTGGACTTCGACGCCGTCGTCGCCACCCCGGACCTCATGGGCAAGGTCGGCCGCCTCGGCCGCGTGCTCGGTCCCCGTGGTCTGATGCCGAACCCGAAGACCGGCACCGTGACCCCGGACGTCGCCAAGGCTGTCAACGACATCAAGGGCGGCAAGATCGAGTTCCGTGTCGACAAGCACGCGAACCTGCACTTCATCATCGGCAAGACGTCGTTCGACGACACCAAGCTGGTGGAGAACTACGGCGCGGCCCTGGAGGAGATCCTCCGTCTGAAGCCGTCCGCCGCCAAGGGTCGCTACATCAAGAAGGCCGCCCTCAGCACCACCATGGGCCCCGGCATTCCGCTCGACCCGAACCGCACCCGCAACCTCCTCGTCGAGGAGGACCCGGCCGCCGTCTGAGCCGGGTGAGCCGGCCGACGGCCGGACTCGCGCACGCGTCGAAGAACCCGTCCTCACGCCCGACTCGGGCGCGAGGGCGGGTTTTTCCGTACGCCTGTGTCGTTGGCGTGGGCTACGGTTCACAGGCATCACACACGTGGTGCAGCGAGAGACAGCAGGGGTGGGAATCTGATGGCCATGGCCGCATGGAAGCGCTCGGGTGTCTGTCTGACGGCCGCGGCGGTCGTCGTGGGCCTCGCGGGGTGTCAGGACGGTGACGACGGGGGCAGCAAGAAGGCCGGCGCCTCTGCCGAGGGGCAGACGCGGGACGAGGCGGCCGAGGTGCTCCAGGCCGCTTTCAAGAAGACCTCGGAGGCGAAGTCCTCCAAGATCCGGATGACCATCGAGACGTCCGGGACCGCCGCGGAGAGCGGCACCATGCAGATGTCCGGGGTGCAGGGATGGGACCCGGCGGTCATGGACGTCACCATGAAGGGCACCGGATTCGCCGCCGCCGGCCCCGGGGCGCCCGAGCAGGTGCGCGTGATCATGCTCGACGGCGTCATGTACATGGACCTGGGCACGGAGCAGGCCGCGGAGATGGACGGCAAGCGCTGGATGAAGCTGGACTTCAAGGCCGCCGCCGAAGCGACGGGCGACCCGGCGGTCCAGAAGCAGCTGACCGGCGGCCTGGAGAACATGAACCAGGACCCGGCGCAGCAGCTCGCCCTGCTGCTGGAGTCGCCGAGCCTGAAGCACGTGGGCCCCGAGAAGGTCGACGGGGTGGAGGCACAGCACTACAAGGGCACGCTCAGCTTCAAGGAGATGATCGACGCCAACACCTCCTTCGAACTGCTCTCGAAGGAGGAGCGGGACGAGCTCGTCGCCACGGCCGAGAAGTCGGGGATGAAGGGCTACGACACCGAGATCTGGGTCAACGAGGACGACCTCCCCGTCAAGATGGTCGTCGGTATGACCATGGCCGAGGGCACGATGAAGATGACCTCGCACTTCTCGGACTACGGCGCCAAGGCCGAGGTCGAGGCCCCGCCGGCCGGTGAGACCTTCGACTTCGTGCAGATGCTCAAGGAGCTGGAGTCGCAGGGCGCCGGCCCGGCTGCCTAGCTTCCCGGCGGGGGCTCCCGAGGCGCCGCACGCCGGGCGCCTGGAGCCCCCGATCGGCCGATTTGCCTGACGCCGATACGGTCACGTACTCTTCCGAGGAAGCCAAAGACCGCTGGTCGTTGCCGTGCGCTCGTAAGAGGGTGCGGTGGCCGAAGGATCCGCTGAACTGCGGACGACCCGCGCAGGTGACAGTGGAAGAGTTCCCGGTAGGCCGCCGCCGCGAGGCGCGGAGATCCGGTTGAGCTTCGCCCCGTGCGCCTGCGCCCGGGGCGTTTCGTTTTCCCCAGTCCTCCTTCGGGTCCGCGCGGTCCGAATCACCCGGAAGGAGGCCGAGGCTCTATGGCGAGGCCCGACAAGGCTGCCGCGGTTGCCGAGCTGACGGACAAGTTCCGCAGCTCCAACGCCGCCGTGCTGACCGAGTACCGCGGTCTCACCGTGGCGCAGCTCAAGACGCTGCGTCGTTCGCTCGGTGAGAACGCCCAGTACGCCGTGGTGAAGAACACGCTGACCAAGATTGCGGCCAACGAGGCCGGGATCACGCTCGACGACCAGCTCTTCGCTGGCCCGACGGCGGTCGCCTTCGTCACCGGTGACCCGGTGGAGTCGGCGAAGGGTCTTCGTGACTTCGCCAAGGACAACCCGAATCTCGTCATCAAGGGCGGTGTCCTTGACGGCAAGGCGCTGTCCGCCGACGAGATCAAGAAGCTCGCGGACCTCGAGTCCCGCGAGGTGCTGCTCTCCAAGCTGGCCGGTGCCTTCAAGGCGAAGCAGTCCCAGGCTGCCTCCGTCTTCCAGGCGCTGCCGTCGAAGCTCGTCCGCACCGTGGACGCGCTCCGTGCCAAGCAGGACGAGCAGGGCGGTGCCGAGTAATTCGGCTCGCTTTCCGGTCCTCGCCGCATGAGGTGAGGACCGATGCGGGCCCGAGTAACGCCCGCCTCACCCAGTACACCCGGCACCTGCCGATTTAGTGGAAGGACCGCCATCATGGCGAAGCTCACCCAGGACGAGCTGCTGGCCCAGTTCGAGGGCATGACCCTCATCGAGCTCTCCGAGTTCGTGAAGGCCTTCGAGGAGAAGTTCGACGTCACCGCCGCCGCGGCCGCCCCGGTCGTCGTCGCCGGTGGTGCCGCCGGTGGCGCCGCCGCCGAGGCCGTCGAGGAGAAGGACGAGTTCGACGTCGTCCTCACCGGCGCCGGCGAGAAGAAGATCCAGGTCATCAAGGTCGTGCGCGAGCTGACCTCCCTGGGTCTGAAGGAGGCCAAGGACCTCGTCGACGGCACCCCGAAGCCGGTCCTCGAGAAGGTCAACAAGGAAGCCGCCGACAAGGCCAAGGAGGCCCTCGAGGGCGCCGGCGCCTCCGTCGAGGTCAAGTAAGACCTTCCGGGTCCGCAGGGATCCGTCACGCGCCTTCGAAGGCGTGTAACGCTCAAGTGCCGAGGAGCGATCATCCATCCGGGTGGTCGCTCTTCGGTGTATCGGGGGGTCGGCGGCGGCCGCCTTGCACCCGGGACGGCGGGGGGTATGGTGATCTTCGTTGTGCCTCCGAGGGGCCGCGGAGATGAGCCGGACGGCGGCGGTTCGCGCAAGGGGGGCCCTTGACGAACCGCACGCAGCGCGCAATTCTCAGGACGCGTCGTCACAAGGATCCGAATCCGAGGCATGGATCGACGGCAAAGAGGGCAGTATCACCGTGCGTTGAGGGCAGCGCCTTGCCGCAGGAGTTGATGACAACGAGGGCCTCCACCCGGTCTCGTACACCGCACTGGACATCAGTGTGCCAAGTGGCTACACTGACCCTTTGCGCTGCCTGTTAGCTGTCCCCTGCCCGTCACCAGGGGCATGCCCTCACTCGAGCATGGACGACCGGATCATCTCCGACCTGGAATGTCCGTCTCTGCGCCCAGTGGGGGGCCGGTACGCGCGTAGTGAGTCCGAGCCCTCGGAAGGACCCCCTCTTGGCCGCCTCGCGCAACGCCTCGACCGCGAATACGAACAACGGCGCCAGCACCGCCCCGCTGCGCATCTCCTTTGCAAAGATCAAGGAGCCCCTCGAGGTTCCGAACCTTCTCGCGCTGCAGACCGAGAGCTTTGACTGGCTGCTCGGCAACGACGCGTGGAAGGCTCGCGTCGAGGAGGCTCTCGAGAACGGGCACGACGTCCCCACCAAGTCCGGTCTGGAGGAGATCTTCGAAGAGATCTCCCCGATCGAGGACTTCTCCGGGTCGATGTCGCTGACCTTCCGCGACCACCGCTTCGAGCCGCCGAAGAACTCCATCGACGAGTGCAAGGAGCGCGACTTCACGTACGCCGCCCCGCTCTTCGTCACGGCCGAGTTCACCAACAACGAGACCGGCGAGATCAAGTCCCAGACCGTCTTCATGGGCGACTTCCCGCTCATGACGAACAAGGGCACCTTCGTCATCAACGGCACCGAGCGTGTCGTGGTGTCCCAGCTGGTGCGCTCGCCCGGCGTCTACTTCGACTCCTCCATCGACAAGACCTCCGACAAGGACATCTTCTCCGCCAAGATCATCCCGTCCCGGGGTGCCTGGCTGGAGATGGAGATCGACAAGCGCGACATGGTCGGTGTGCGCATCGACCGCAAGCGCAAGCAGTCCGTCACCGTCCTCCTGAAGGCGCTCGGCTGGACCACCGAGCAGATCCTCGAGGAGTTCGGCGAGTACGAGTCCATGCGCGCCACCCTGGAGAAGGACCACACCCAGGGCCAGGACGACGCGCTGCTCGACATCTACCGCAAGCTGCGTCCGGGCGAGCCCCCCACGCGTGAGGCCGCGCAGACGCTGCTCGAGAACCTCTACTTCAACCCCAAGCGCTACGACCTCGCCAAGGTCGGCCGCTACAAGGTGAACAAGAAGCTCGGCGGCGACCAGCCGCTCGACGCCGGCGTGCTCACCACCGACGACATCATCGCCACGATCAAGTACCTGGTGAAGCTGCACGCCGGTGAGACCGAGACGGTCGGCGAGTCGGGCCGGACGATCATCGTCGAGACCGACGACATCGACCACTTCGGCAACCGCCGCATCCGCAACGTCGGCGAGCTGATCCAGAACCAGGTCCGTACGGGTCTCGCCCGTATGGAGCGCGTCGTGCGCGAGCGCATGACCACCCAGGACGTCGAGGCGATCACGCCGCAGACCCTGATCAACATCCGGCCGGTCGTCGCCTCCATCAAGGAGTTCTTCGGCACCAGCCAGCTGTCCCAGTTCATGGACCAGAACAACCCGCTGTCGGGGCTGACGCACAAGCGTCGTCTGAACGCCCTCGGCCCGGGTGGTCTCTCCCGTGAGCGGGCCGGCTTCGAGGTCCGTGACGTGCACCCCTCGCACTACGGCCGCATGTGCCCGATCGAGACGCCGGAAGGCCCGAACATCGGTCTGATCGGTTCGCTCGCCTCCTACGGGCGGATCAACCCGTTCGGCTTCATCGAGACGCCGTACCGCAAGGTCGTCGACGGCCAGGTCACCGACGAGGTGGACTACCTGACCGCCGACGAGGAGGACCGCTTCGTCATCGCGCAGGCCAACGCGCCGCTCAACGACGACATGCGCTTCGTCGAGAACCGCATCCTGGTCCGCCGCCGCGGCGGCGAGGTCGACTACGTCCCCGGTGACGAGGTCGACTACATGGACGTCTCGCCGCGCCAGATGGTGTCGGTCGCGACCGCCATGATCCCGTTCCTCGAGCACGACGACGCCAACCGTGCCCTCATGGGCGCGAACATGATGCGTCAGGCCGTGCCGCTGATCAAGAGCGAGGCCCCGCTCGTCGGCACCGGCATGGAGTACCGCTCCGCCGTCGACGCCGGCGACGTGGTCAAGGCCGAGAAGGCGGGTGTGGTCCAGGAGGTCTCCGCGGACTACATCACCACCGCCAACGACGACGGCACGTACATCACGTACCGCCTCGCCAAGTTCTCCCGGTCCAACCAGGGCACCTCGGTCAACCAGAAGGTCATCGTCGCCGAGGGCGACCGGATCATCGAGGGCCAGGTCCTCGCCGACGGTCCGGCCACCGAGAACGGTGAGATGGCGCTCGGCAAGAACCTGCTGGTCGCGTTCATGCCGTGGGAGGGTCACAACTACGAGGACGCGATCATCCTGTCGCAGCGCCTCGTGCAGGACGACGTCCTCTCCTCGATCCACATCGAGGAGCACGAGGTCGACGCCCGTGACACCAAGCTCGGCCCCGAGGAGATCACCCGGGACATCCCGAACGTCTCCGAGGAGGTCCTCGCCGACCTCGACGAGCGCGGCATCATCCGCATCGGCGCCGAGGTCATCGCCGGCGACATCCTCGTCGGCAAGGTGACCCCGAAGGGCGAGACCGAGCTGACCCCCGAGGAGCGCCTGCTGCGCGCGATCTTCGGTGAGAAGGCCCGTGAGGTCCGTGACACCTCGCTGAAGGTGCCGCACGGCGAGACCGGCAAGGTCATCGGCGTCCGCGTCTTCGACCGCGAGGAGGGCGACGAGCTTCCCCCCGGTGTGAACCAGCTGGTGCGCGTCTACGTCGCGCAGAAGCGCAAGATCACCGACGGTGACAAGCTCGCCGGCCGTCACGGCAACAAGGGCGTCATCTCCAAGATCCTGCCCATCGAGGACATGCCGTTCCTCGAGGACGGGACCCCGGTCGACATCATCCTCAACCCGCTGGGCGTGCCGTCCCGAATGAACCCGGGACAGGTTCTGGAGATCCACCTGGGCTGGCTCGCCAGCCGGGGCTGGGACGTCTCCGGCCTCGCGGAGGAGTGGGCCGAGCGCCTCCAGGCCATCGGCGCCGACAAGGTGGAGCCCGGCACCAACGTCGCCACCCCGGTGTTCGACGGTGCGCGCGAGGACGAGCTCGCGGGCCTCCTCCAGCACACCATCCCGAACCGCGACGGCGAGCGCATGGTGCTCCCGTCCGGCAAGGCGCGGCTGTTCGACGGCCGCTCGGGTGAGCCGTTCCCGGACCCGATCTCGGTCGGCTACATGTACATCCTGAAGCTGCACCACCTGGTCGACGACAAGCTGCACGCCCGCTCGACCGGTCCGTACTCCATGATCACCCAGCAGCCGCTGGGCGGTAAGGCTCAGTTCGGTGGCCAGCGGTTCGGCGAGATGGAGGTGTGGGCACTCGAGGCGTACGGCGCCGCCTACGCGCTCCAGGAGCTGCTGACCATCAAGTCCGACGACGTCACCGGCCGCGTGAAGGTCTACGAGGCCATCGTCAAGGGCGAGAACATCCCCGAGCCCGGCATCCCCGAGTCCTTCAAGGTGCTCATCAAGGAGATGCAGTCCCTGTGCCTCAACGTGGAGGTGCTGTCCAGCGACGGTATGTCCATCGAGATGCGTGACACCGACGAGGACGTCTTCCGCGCAGCGGAGGAGCTTGGCATCGACCTGTCCCGGCGCGAGCCGAGCAGCGTCGAAGAGGTCTGACGGGAGTCCGGCGGCCTTCCCCGTGAAGGCCGCCGGCCCCAGGACCCCCGTTTCAGACCCCATGACTTACAACCCTGAGAGGGATTGACGCATAGTGCTCGACGTCAACTTCTTCGACGAGCTCCGGATCGGCCTGGCCACCGCTGACGACATCCGTCAGTGGAGCCACGGCGAGGTCAAGAAGCCCGAGACCATCAACTACCGCACCCTCAAGCCCGAGAAGGACGGACTCTTCTGCGAGAAGATCTTCGGTCCGACCCGGGACTGGGAGTGCTACTGCGGCAAGTACAAGCGCGTCCGCTTCAAGGGCATCATCTGCGAGCGCTGCGGCGTCGAGGTCACCCGTGCCAAGGTGCGTCGTGAGCGGATGGGCCACATCGAGCTCGCCGCCCCCGTCACGCACATCTGGTACTTCAAGGGTGTCCCGAGCCGGCTGGGCTACCTGCTCGACCTGGCTCCGAAGGACCTCGAGAAGGTCATCTACTTCGCCGCGTACATGATCACGTACGTGGACGAGGAGCGCCGTACCCGCGACCTGCCGTCGCTGGAGGCCCACGTCTCCGTCGAGCGTCAGCAGATCGAGAACCGCCGGGACGCCGACCTGGAGGCCCGCGCCAAGAAGCTCGAGACCGACCTGGCCGAGCTGGAGGCCGAGGGCGCCAAGGCCGACGTGCGCCGCAAGGTGCGCGAGGGCGCCGAGCGTGAGATGAAGCAGCTGCGCGACCGTGCGCAGCGCGAGATCGACCGCCTCGACGAGGTGTGGAACCGGTTCAAGAACCTCAAGGTCCAGGACCTCGAGGGCGACGAGCTGCTCTACCGCGAGCTGCGTGACCGCTTCGGCACGTACTTCGACGGCTCGATGGGCGCCGCGGCGCTGCAGAAGCGCCTGGAGTCCTTCGACCTCGAGGAGGAGGCCGAGAAGCTCCGCGAGATCATCCGCACCGGCAAGGGCCAGAAGAAGACCCGCGCCCTGAAGCGGCTGAAGGTCGTCTCCGCGTTCCTGCAGACCTCCAACAGCCCCAAGGGCATGGTCCTGGACTGCGTCCCGGTCATCCCGCCGGACCTGCGTCCGATGGTGCAGCTGGACGGTGGCCGCTTCGCGACCTCCGACCTGAACGACCTGTACCGCCGTGTCATCAACCGCAACAACCGCCTGAAGCGGCTTCTCGACCTCGGCGCGCCCGAGATCATCGTGAACAACGAGAAGCGCATGCTCCAGGAGGCCGTGGACGCGCTGTTCGACAACGGCCGCCGTGGCCGTCCGGTCACCGGTCCGGGCAACCGCCCGCTGAAGTCCCTCAGCGACATGCTGAAGGGCAAGCAGGGCCGCTTCCGTCAGAACCTGCTCGGCAAGCGTGTGGACTACTCCGCGCGTTCCGTGATCGTCGTCGGTCCGCAGCTGAAGCTGCACCAGTGCGGTCTGCCGAAGGCGATGGCGCTGGAGCTGTTCAAGCCGTTCGTGATGAAGCGCCTGGTCGACCTGAACCACGCGCAGAACATCAAGTCGGCCAAGCGCATGGTCGAGCGCGGCCGCACGGTCGTGTACGACGTGCTGGAAGAGGTCATCGCGGAGCACCCGGTTCTGCTGAACCGTGCGCCCACGCTGCACCGCCTCGGCATCCAGGCCTTCGAGCCGCAGCTGGTCGAGGGCAAGGCCATCCAGATCCACCCGCTCGTCTGCACCGCGTTCAACGCGGACTTCGACGGTGACCAGATGGCCGTCCACCTGCCGCTCTCCGCGGAGGCGCAGGCCGAGGCCCGCATCCTGATGCTGTCCTCGAACAACATCCTCAAGCCGGCCGACGGCCGCCCGGTGACGATGCCGACCCAGGACATGGTCCTCGGTCTGTTCTTCCTCACCACCGACGGCGAGATGCGCGACCTCAAGGGCGAGGGCCGTTCCTTCGCCTCGGTCGCGGAGGCGATCATGGCCTTCGACGCGGGCGAGCTGTCGCTCCAGTCGAAGATCGACATCCGCTTCCCGGTCGGCACCATCCCGCCGCGCGGCTGGACCCCGCCGGCGGACGAGGACGGCGAGACCGAGGGCGCCTCGGAGTGGCAGCAGGGGGACCCGTTCCGCCTGACCACCACCCTGGGCCGGGCGCTCTTCAACGAGCTGCTGCCCGAGGACTACCCGTTCGTCGACTACGAGGTCGGCAAGAAGCAGCTCTCCGAGATCGTCAACGACCTCGCCGAGCGCTACCCGAAGGTCATCGTGGCGGCGACGCTCGACAACCTGAAGGCGTCCGGCTTCTACTGGGCGACCCGTTCCGGCGTCACCGTGGCCATCTCCGACGTCGTCGTTCCCGAGGCGAAGAAGGAGATCGTCAAGGGCTACGAGGCGCAGGACGAGAAGGTCCAGAAGCAGTACGAGCGCGGTCTGATCACCAAGGACGAGCGCACGCAGGAGCTCATCGCGATCTGGACCAAGGCGACCAACGAGGTCGCCGAGGCGATGAACGACAACTTCCCGAAGACCAACCCGATCTTCATGATGGTGAACTCGGGTGCACGAGGCAACATGATGCAGATGCGTCAGATCGCCGGTATGCGTGGTCTGGTGTCGAACGCGAAGAACGAGACGATCCCGCGTCCGATCAAGGCGTCGTTCCGTGAGGGCCTGTCCGTGCTGGAGTACTTCATCTCCACGCACGGCGCCCGTAAGGGTCTGGCGGACACCGCTCTGCGTACCGCCGACTCGGGTTACCTCACCCGTCGTCTGGTCGACGTCTCCCAGGACGTCATCATCCGCGAGGAGGACTGCGGCACCGACCGCGGTCTGCGCCTCAAGATCGCCAGCCGGGACGAGACGGGCGTGCTCCGCAAGGAGGGCGACGTCGAGACGTCCGTGTACGCGCGCTGCCTCGCCGAGGACATCGTGGTCGACGGCCAGGTGCTGGCCCCGGCCGGCACCGACCTGGGCGACGTCCTCATCGAGGAGCTCGTCTCCCGCGGCGTCGAGGAGGTCAAGACCCGCTCGGTCCTGACCTGCGAGTCCGCCGTCGGCACCTGCGCGATGTGCTACGGCCGTTCGCTGGCCACCGGCAAGCTGGTCGACATCGGTGAGGCGGTCGGCATCATCGCCGCCCAGTCCATCGGTGAGCCCGGCACCCAGCTGACGATGCGTACCTTCCACACCGGTGGTGTGGCCGGTGACGACATCACCCAGGGTCTGCCGCGTGTCGTCGAGCTCTTCGAGGCCCGTACCCCGAAGGGTGTCGCCCCGATCTCCGAGGCCTCCGGCCGCGTGCGGATCGAGGAGACGGAGAAGACGAAGAAGATCGTCGTCACCCCGGACGACGGCAGCGACGAGACGGCGTACCCGATCTCGAAGCGCGCCAAGGTCCTGGTCTCCGAGGGCGACCACGTCGAGGTGGGCCAGCAGCTCACCGTGGGTGCCACCAACCCGCACGACGTGCTGCGCATCCTGGGTCAGCGTGCCGTCCAGGTCCACCTGGTCGGCGAGGTCCAGAAGGTCTACAACTCGCAGGGCGTGTCGATCCACGACAAGCACATCGAGATCATCATCCGGCAGATGCTGCGCCGTGTGACGATCATCGAGTCCGGCGACGCGGAGCTGCTGCCCGGCGAGCTGGTCGAGCGGTCGAAGTTCGAGACCGAGAACCGCCGTGTGGTCCAGGAGGGCGGTCACCCGGCCTCCGGCCGTCCGCAGCTCATGGGTATCACCAAGGCCTCGCTGGCCACGGAGTCCTGGCTGTCGGCGGCGTCCTTCCAGGAGACGACGCGAGTCCTCACGGACGCGGCGATCAACGCCAAGTCCGACTCGCTCATCGGCCTCAAGGAGAACGTCATCATCGGTAAGCTCATCCCGGCCGGTACGGGTCTGTCCCGCTACCGCAACATCCGGGTCGAGCCGACCGAGGAGGCCAAGGCCGCGATGTACTCGGCCGTCGGCTACGACGACATCGACTACTCGCCGTTCGGCACGGGCTCCGGCCAGGCCGTTCCGCTGGAGGACTACGACTACGGTCCGTACAACCAGTAAGCGGGTCGTCTGAACCGAAGGGCGGTCACTCCGTACGGGGTGGCCGCCCTTCGGCGTGTGCGCCTCCCGGCGCGTCCGTGGAACCGCACCGCCCGTCCGCTGCGTTCCAGTGGGTGAAACGCTCATACTGGGACTGTCCGTCCCGGCCCTGGGGAGGCAGCCGTGTCGTATCCGACTCCGTGGCAGGGTCCTCCGCTGCCGGGGCCCGGCGGGCCCTCGATGCTGGCCTCCCACGCGGACCGCGAGCGTGCGGTGGACGTGCTGCGCGCCGGGTACGGGGAGGGCCGCCTGGACCACCCCGAGTTCGAGAAGCGGGTGGCGCGCGCCTACTCGGCGCGCACGGTGGGCGAGCTGTCGCTTCTGGTGGCCGATCTGCCGCAGGGCCCGATGCCGCAGCCGGTGACGCCCCACGGGCCGGTGCCGGCGGCGTTCCTGCCCCGCCCGCAGGCCCGCACCAACGGCAAGGCGCTGGCGTCCATGGTGTGCGGAGTGCTGTGCGTGGCCACCGGAGGACTCACGGGGCTCCCTGCCGTGATCCTCGGGCACATGGCGCAGTCGGAGATACGCCGCACCGGCGAGGCCGGTGACGGCATGGCCCTCACCGGGCTGGTGCTCGGGTGGCTGTCGGTGGCCGGCTGGCTGATCTTCCTGGGGCTGTTCGGCCTGCTGGCGGTGGTGGCGACGTCGGGCTGAGCCGCCTCGGCCTCAGCGCGCCGGCTGGAGGTACTCCTGAAGGTGGTGCAGCCGGGTGTGGTAGTCCGGGTGCGAGGACAGCAGCCTGCTCGCGGCCGTTTCCTTCATCCGCGCGCCGCCGCCCTGCCCGGCCGCGGCGAGCCGTGCCTGTTCCTGCGCCTGCTCCTGCTGGTGCAGCTTCTCCAGCACGGCGGCCAGCATCGGCGCGAAACCGAGCGCCGCCGCGTGCCGGTCGGCCCGCAGCTCGGAGCGGCGGCCGACGGCGGCGAGGGCGTACGGCATGCCCAGGAGCAGCAGCGGCAGGCCGTACAGGGTGCTGACGGTGGCGAGGGCGATGCCGCCGGCGCAGAGGCCGAAGAAGGCCACGCCGATGCAGGAGAAGGCCCGCGACACGTGGAACAGGAAGCCGGTGACGGCGCGCAGCAGCCGCCAGGCGATCCGGCCGGGCAGCGCGTACCAGTGGCCGAGCAGCCCGGACCAGGCGTGCCCGCCGACGTGGTGGCCCAGCTCGTGGGCCATGACGGCGGCCAGCTCGCCGTTGGGCAGCCGGTTCAGGGCGAAGCTGGTCACGCCCACGATGTGGCCGGCCGCGGCGACCGCGTTGAGGCTGTCGCTGTCCTCGACCCACAGCTCGTAGGCGCGGCCCTCGACGCCGGCGCGGGCGGTGACCTCGCGCCAGACCGGTTCGAGTGTGGCCCGTTCCTGCGGAGTGGGGTAGCGCAGACGGAGCAGATGGCGCGCGAGGGCGCTTTCGGTGGGCCGGTGGAACACGAGTGCGCCGCTGGCCAGCCAGGCGAGTATCACCAGCAGGCCGAGGTCTCCGAAGATCAGTGAGACCAGGCCGACGACGACCAGGCTGCACAGGAAGTTCGGCAGATGCAGGAGCAGGCTGCCGAAGGCGGTGGCGTCGGTGTGCCGCTGCCGGCTGGAGACGTGGACGCGCCCGCGGTGGGCGGTGTCGATGTGGTGCGGGTGCGGCGGGACGGCGGCGGCCTGCGGGTCAGGGTACGGAGGCTGGAACCGAGGAGCCGAGGGGTACTGCGGGGGCTGCGGACCCGTCGGGTACGGGGGCGGCTGTGCGGCGGCCGCGGGGTACTGCGGGGGCTGCGGGTACGGCGGTGCCTGCGGCGGGATGTGCGGCTGCCGCGGCCCCGGTACGGGCGGGCGGGCCGGCGGGACCTGGGCCGCACCGGGGTGCGCGGGCCCGCCCGTCGGCTCGGGGTACTCCGGCGGGATCGGCGGTGGCTGGGTCATCGTGCTTCCTTCGGTTGACGTGCGTGGGCGGCCGCTTGCGTGGGTCAGCCGATCAGCAGGGAGGCGGGCAGCAGGAGCGTGCCGGTGCAGAAGGTGATCAGGCCGGCGCGGATCCACTGGTGCTTGCGCCAGGCGATCCGGCTGGTCTCGGTGAGCGCCGTCGTCAGGGCGGCCAGGGGGTCGGCCTCGGTGTCGGCGAGCGCGGTGTCCAGCCGGCCCGCCTCCACGGCCCGCCGGATGTCGCCGAAGTACGACAAGGGCTGTCCCGGCGCCCAGCTCCCGCTGCGGTAGCGGGGCAGGACGGCGAGGAGCAGCGTCGGCAGGGACAGGGCGAGGGCCAGGGTCCCGGTCCACCACACCACGGCCCCGACGGCGGACAGCGCGTCCGGCGACCAGTCCCGCCCGGCGAGCAGCCCGCTGAACGCGCCCGCGGTGATGCCGAGCGCGGCGACCAGGACGGCCGCCTTGCTGTCGGCGCGGGCGATCTCGGTCCGCAGGTCCGCGAGCAGGCGTTCGCCCACCTGGGCGCGGGCGGGGGAAGGGGGCGCGGGGGAGGCGGCGTCCGGGGTGACGGCTGTCATGACTCCGGCTCCTTCTCCGTGGGCGCTGTCGGGTCGGGCGTGGCGGGCGGTTGCGGCGGAGGCGCGGTCGGCGTGGTGCCGTAGCCCGGGGGCGGCTGCCAGGCCGGAGTCGTCGGGGGCGGCGGGTACGCCCCGGCCGTGGGCGCGGGTGATGCCGGCGGGGTGTACGGGCCGGGCGGGGGCGTCCGGGGCGGTCCGGGCGGCGGGGTGTAGGGCGCGCCGGACGGCGGGGGGAAGGCCGTGGGCGGAGGCGGAGGTGCGTACGGGGTGCCGGGTGCACCGGGGGATGCGGCGGATGCGGGAGGCGCCGCAGGCGGGGTGCCGTCCGTCCTGGCCCCGTCCGTCCCGGCCCCGTCCGGCGACGGCAGCAGCGGCGGGTTCTGCGGTACCCCGGGCAACCGCTGGTTGAGGATGTCGCTGACGGTGCGCAGCGCGAGCTGCTTGGGCCCTTCCAGCTCGAACTTCTCCGCGCCCTCCCCGCCCAGCAGCTCCTTCACCAGTTCCATCTGCGCCTGGATCATGCGGAGCTGGTCCTCGCGCAGGCTGCTCATCACCAGCTGCGAGTCCTCCGGGTGCTGCGCCAGATGCAGTGCCCAGGCCTGCACCCCGCCCTGCGAGAGATGCCACTGATAGAACTCGATCTTCTTGGCCTCGATCTGCTGCATCTCCAGCATCTGCTGCCCCTGGAGCATCGCCTGTTCGTGCTGCCAGCGGTGCTGCTGCATGGCCAGCTCCTGCTGCTGACGGCCGTACTCCAGGGACCGCGCGGACTGGAGCGCGTCCTGCTGCCGGTGGCGTTCGTCCATGGCGCGGTCGACCCGCATGCCCTCCTGCGCCGCGTGGACCTGCTCCTCCGCGGAGTGGCCGATCTGCTGGATCCTCCGCTGGTGGTCGATGTTCGCCTGGTCCCGGCGCAGCCGGAGCGTCCACGTCACCTGGAGCCCCGCGGGCGCGCCCAGCGGACCGACGACGGTGACGGCGCTCAGCAGTTCCCGCTCGGCCCGCGCGCTGTCCTCGACGGAGAAGCGGCGGGTCACCGGGCGGGCCGCCTGCTGGAGTTCGCCGATGAGCAGCGCGGGCACGTCCCGGACGCCGCAGGCCACGAACCGCGCCGGGTCCAGCACCTGCCAGGTGACGTCCACCTCGGCGGTGAACTCGAAGGCGTCGTTGTCGCTGGGCAGGGTGAGCGTCTCGGTGAACGGGTGGACGCCCATGTCCACCTCGTACACGGCGGTGTAGCGGCGGGCGGCGATCTCACCGCGGCTGGGCCGGGCCGGCGGCGGATAAGCCTCGTAACCGCCCTTCGGGGTGGAGAAGACCAGGGCGTGGTCGATGCGGACCACGTGCTTCAGGGACAGCTCGAAGCGGGACAGCTGTCTGACGGTGAGCACGGGGTCGATCAGCCGGGTGTGCCGGTCGGCAGGCTGCTGCCACTCGGGCGGACGATGGAAGGAAGGCATGGCGCGGATGTCTTTCGTCGGTGGGGTCGGAGCGTCAGCGGGGCGGCAGCGTGCCGAGCAGCCGGGCGGCGACCTCCGGCGGGGGGTTCCCGTCCTCGCCGGGCATGGTGCGCAGCAGGTGACTGAGCCGCTGGTGCTCCGTGGGTGTGGTGACGAGCCTCGGCAGCAGTGCGGCGAGCGCCCATTCGACGGTGGTGGAGCGGTCGGCGGCCAGGACCCACGCGCGCATCGCCGTGAGCGCGCTCGTCGTGTGGTGCGGGTCGTCGAGCGCCTCGCGCCACAGGTGCGCGATGCCGTCGGCGGCCCGGTTCTCGTCGGTCGCGGCGCGGGCGTACCAGTCGAGGACCAGCGGGACGCCGTGGCGCTCGTCGTCCTGGGTGCGGCCGCAGGCGCTGATGAAGCCTCCGACGGCCAGGTCGTGCACGGCGCGGTCGTCGTCGAGGTGGGCGCGCAGGTCGTCGAGGACATCGGAGGAGGCGGGGGAGAGCAGCAGCAGCACCACGGCGTCCGCGAGCTCCCCGGCCGTCTCCACGTCGAAGTCGTCCGGGTCGCCGGCGTGCCGGTACAGCTCGCGGGCCGCGGCGCGCAGTGCGGCGAGCGCCTGGGCCGGCCGCTCGGGGCCGATCAGGGCGTACGCGCGGACCGCCACCCAGCGCAGCCGGCGGTCCTCGGCGGCCGACCAGGTGTCGAGGATGCGCGGCACGTTGGGGGTGCCGATGTGGTGGGCGAGGGTCAGCGAGTTGACGGCGACGAGCCGGTGGCGGAACCGCTTGGACCGCGCCCACACCTCGATGACCAGCGCCATCGCGGACGGCAGGTCGGTGCGGGCGAGGACGGCGACGGTGGACGCGGCGCGGGTGCGCACCAGGGGGCGGCCGTCGTCGGCGAGCCGGCGCAGCCACTGGATCAGCGCGGGCCGCGCCGACGGGTGGCCCGTCCACACCTCGCGCAGCAGCACCAGCGAGGCCCGCTCGTCGTGGAACGCGGCCTTCGTCTGCGTGACCGGGCCCCACTCGGTGTGCTCCTCGCCCTCGGACAGCCGGGCGCGGGCGAGCTGGAGGCGCTTGCCGATGTGGGTGCCGAAGACCGGGATGTCCGCGGCCAGGGAGCGGTTCTGGGTCTGCTGGAGGAAGTCGTAGAGCCGGTCCCCGAGTTCGGCGGTGAGCGCGTAGGGGCCGTCGTCGAACGCGGCGAGCGCGATCAGGAACGCCTTGTCTCGCAGATGGACGGTGGTCTCGTCCTCCTCGAACCACTCGCGGACCTGGTTCTCCAGCGACACCAGCGAGAAGGCGGCGACCTCCTGCTCGGTGGCCTCGCCCGCGTTGTACCGGCCGAGCAGCTGGGCGAAGGCGGCGACCTCGCGCAGTTGATGGCCGTGGTCGAGGAACTCCTTGACCGCCGGCAGCCCCAGCAGGCGCGGTACGGCGTCCTCGCCGGCGCGGACCCGCAGATGCGCGGCGAGCACGTCCTCGGTCGCGGGCGGCCGCCACACGAAGGGGAACACGTCGTCCTCCAGGACGGCGGTCGGTCCGACGGTGATCACCGCGTACGCGTTCTGCTCGGCGAGGCGGTCGGCGGCGCCGAGCAGGTGGGTTTCGCGGAGGGCGCTGCCGCGGCGGGTCTCCAGGTCGCACAGCACGTAGCCGCGGGCCGCGCCCGTGCGGTCCGTGGTGCCGTCCGGCGCGGTGAAGGCGTCGGCCAGGGAGCCCGGGGTGGTCGCGCGGTCGAGGGCGACCACGGGGGCGGCGCCGAGCCGGTGCAGCAGCATCAGGGCGGCCGTCCGGCGGCCGCTGAAGCGGGCGCCGGACAGCACCAGCACCCGCTCACGGCGCAGCCGTTCGACCAGGTCGCCGAAGGCGTCGTCGGCGGTGACGAAGGTGGCGGCGAGCCGGGTGAGGGTGGTGGGCGGGATCTCCCCCGAGGCGGAGGCGGCCGTGGACAGGCCGGGGAACGTCCAGTGGTGGACCGTCTTGCTGCCCATGACCACGTCGCCGGTGACCCGGCCGCCGGAGACGCCGTGCTGGTCGCCCGCGACGTAGCCGCCGCCGAACGCCGCGTGCGAGCCGACCTTCATGGTGCGGGGGCTGTGGTCGACCAGGTCGCGGCGGGCCGCCCACGCGTCCTGCGGCTGGTCGTGCTCCTCCGTCTCCTCGGCGGAGGACTCCTTCGCGGGGTGCTCGTCGGGGGCGGTCCCGTCCGGGGCGGTGGCGTCCCCCGGGGCCGCCGGGTCGGGGCCGGTCATGAGCGGTCTCCGTCCGTCTTGCCGCCCATGACCACGTCGCCGGTGACCCGGCCGCCGGAGACGCCGTGCTGGTCGCCCGCGACATAGCCGCCGCCGAACGACACGGAGCCGCCGTTGACGTCCAGGACCGGACCCGGCGCCGGGGCTCCCCGACGTGCTGCCGGCGCCGGGCGGTCCCCCGATCCGCCCGGCGCCTCCCCCGTCCCCCGCTCACCGTGGTCCTCCCCGGCCGACGGCACGGGGCCGTGCAGCCACGCCGTCAGCGGGCCGTTCTTCGTGCCTACCGTCACCTGGTGGAAGTCGGCGGCCGGGACGCCCGGGTGGTCGTGGCGTACGACGCCCTGGTACACGGAGTCCGAGACGCACAGGGCGAAGTCGTCGGGGCGCTCGCGCAGGGCCGCGCGCAGGAGGGCGGCGTCCAGCAGGCGGCAGGCGTGGTTCAGGTCGGAGCCGACCCAGCCGTCGAGGTCGTCGACGGCCACGTAGCCGCCGGCGACGACGCCGCGGAGCCGCATCTGCGCCGAGCGGGACGCCATGCGGTTCATGGCGCGCAGCTGCACGGGGACCTCGGTGAGCAGGGCCCGCAGCAGCGCGGTGACCGGGGCGTTCGCGTCGATCAGCTCCATCACGGAGTCGCCGCGGTCGGCGCGCGTGCGCAGGGTCTCCTCGATGCCGGCGGTCTCCAGCGCCCGGTCGGTGACGTCGTACAGCATGCGCCGCAGATACGCCTGCTCGACGTCGTCCCGGTCGCTGAACCTCTCGATGTCCAGCAACAGGATCGTGCGGCTCACGGGGTGGGTCATGGTCGCCCTTCGACGGATGGGGTGGTCGCGCAGGGCAGCAGAGTGGCGTGAGCGGGGGGTGGGGCGTGAGGGCGTATGACCCACAGAAACTGTGTACGCGTACACAGAAGCGCCCCCTGAAGGGGCGCGGGGAACTGCGCGCTCAGCCCCCACGCCGCTGGGGGTGCCGTCTGCGCCCACCCGTGCCGCCCTGCGGCACGACTGCCCGCAGACGGCGGCGGTGGTGGTGCGGCCCGGGAGGGGCGCGGGGAACTGCGCGCTCAGCCCCCGCGGGCCGTCCGCCGGACCGCTGCGGGGTGCCGTGGTTTGCGCCGCGACGGTCCGCAGACGGCGGCGGCGGTGGGTGGTGCGGCCCCGAAGGGGCGCGGGGAACTGCGCGCCCAGCCCCCGCGGGCCGTCCGCCGGACGGGGGCTGGCCGACAGGTCAGAGCCCCGCGTCGCCCTCGTGGACCGCCGTCTCGGCGGCCCGAGGCCGCGGGGGCGACGGAATCGCCGAGGCGGCCTGGTCGGTGGTGGCGATGCGCCGGAGAACATCGGGCCGGCGGATCAGCAGGGTGCGCCGCCCCGTGGACACCGCGTCCTTCTCCCGAAGCTCGCGCAGCAGCCTCTGCACCATCTCCCGGGACGCCCCCACCGACCCCGCCAGCTCCTGCTTGCTCAGCGGCACGGCCAGCTCGACGCCGTCAGGCGTGCGGCGGCCGTGGCTGCGGGCCAGATCCAGCAGCAGCACGGCGAACCGCTGACGCACGCTCATCGACGCGAACTCCAGCCGCCGCCGGTCCGCCGCCCGGGTGCGGTCCGCGGTGAGGCCGAGGAGCGCGAAGGACGCGGCGGGCGACCGGCCCAGGAACTCCTTGAACCGCGCGTGTTCCACGGCCACCGCCCGGACCGGCTCCAGCGCGGTCACCGTCGCCGACCGTGGCCGCCCGGTCAGCGCGGCGGACTCGCCGACCACGTCGCCGGCGCCGCGCAGCGCGAGCAGCGCCTCGTAGCCGTTGGCGGCCGCGGCCGTGACCTTCGTCCATCCCTGGACCAGGAACAGCACGTGGGAGGACGGCTCGCGCTGGTGCAGCAGCACCACGCGCGGCGCGAAGCGCAGCTCACGGCCGAGTCCGAGCAGCGCGGTGCGCTCCCCGTTCTCCAGACGGGCCAGGAACGGCACCCTGTCCTCCAGGCCACCGTCGTCCGGACCGTACGACGCCGATGTCATCAGGCTGGATCCCCCCGTTCGTCCTGCGGCGGACGGATCAAAGTACTGAGCGCCGGGCGTGTAAAGGGCGTGAACCGGCCAATGCCGCGAACGGACGCGTGCCGTGCCGAAGGAACCGCGGGTCCCGGCAGGGAGAACCGTAAGAAGTCGGGCGTGTCGCGTCCCACTCCATTTGTTTTGACCGGAGTCCATGAGCTAGGTACGCTCAGACCTTGTGCCTGGGGTGTGCCCTGGCCTTCGTGCGTGCCATCACACCGCACCGGGGGCTGTGAAACGGCCACCGTGATTCAGCGCTTCCTTCTGCCTTGCGGTGGGAGTCCGCCGGATTCGACACACCCGACCGCGTGGGTCGGAGATGTTCCAGGTTAGCTGTACCCATCGGCACACAGAAACCGGAGAAGTAGTGCCTACGATCCAGCAGCTGGTCCGAAAGGGCCGGCAGGACAAGGTCGAGAAGAACAAGACGCCCGCACTCGAGGGTTCCCCTCAGCGTCGCGGCGTCTGCACGCGTGTGTTCACGACCACCCCGAAGAAGCCGAACTCGGCCCTGCGTAAGGTCGCGCGTGTGCGTCTGACCAGCGGGATCGAGGTCACCGCCTACATTCCGGGTGAGGGACACAACCTGCAGGAGCACTCCATCGTGCTCGTGCGCGGCGGCCGTGTGAAGGACCTGCCGGGTGTTCGCTACAAGATCATCCGCGGTTCCCTCGACACCCAGGGTGTCAAGAACCGCAAGCAGGCTCGCAGCCGTTACGGCGCCAAGAAGGAGAAGTAAGAATGCCTCGTAAGGGCCCCGCCCCGAAGCGCCCGGTCATCATCGACCCGGTTTACGGCTCCCCCCTGGTGACCTCCCTGATCAACAAGGTGCTGCTGAACGGCAAGCGCTCCACCGCCGAGCGCATCGTCTACGGCGCCATGGAGGGTCTGCGCGAGAAGACCGGCAACGACCCGGTCATCACGCTGAAGCGCGCTCTCGAGAACATCAAGCCGACCCTCGAGGTCAAGTCCCGCCGTGTCGGTGGTGCCACCTACCAGGTTCCGGTCGAGGTCAAGCCCGGCCGTGCCAACACGCTGGCGCTGCGCTGGCTGGTCGGTTACTCCCGCGCCCGCCGCGAGAAGACCATGACCGAGCGTCTGCTCAACGAGCTCCTCGACGCCAGCAACGGCCTCGGTGCCGCTGTGAAGAAGCGTGAGGACACGCACAAGATGGCCGAGTCCAACAAGGCCTTCGCGCACTACCGCTGGTAGTCGCAGACCCCATCGAGACCGAGAGAAGACTGAAGCCTTATGGCTACCACTTCGCTTGACCTGGCCAGGGTCCGCAACATCGGGATCATGGCCCACATCGACGCGGGCAAGACGACGACCACCGAGCGGATCCTGTTCTACACCGGCGTTTCCTACAAGATCGGTGAGGTCCACGACGGCGCTGCCACCATGGACTGGATGGAGCAGGAGCAGGAGCGTGGCATCACGATCACCTCTGCTGCCACCACCTGCCACTGGCCGCTGGAAGACGTCGACCACACCATCAACATCATCGACACGCCGGGCCACGTCGACTTCACCGTCGAGGTGGAGCGTTCCCTGCGCGTGCTCGACGGTGCCGTGACGGTGTTCGACGGCGTCGCCGGCGTCGAGCCCCAGTCCGAGACCGTGTGGCGTCAGGCGGACCGCTACGGCGTTCCGCGTATCTGCTTCGTCAACAAGCTCGACCGCACCGGTGCCGAGTTCCACCGCTGCGTCGACATGATCAGCGACCGCCTGGGTGCGCAGCCGCTCGTCATGCAGCTGCCCATCGGTGCCGAGGCCGACTTCCAGGGCGTCGTCGACCTCGTGACGATGAAGGCCTTCGTGTGGTCCGCCGAGGCGGCCAAGGGCGAGATGTACGACGTCGTCGACATCCCGGCCACGCACACCGAGGCCGCCGAGGAGTGGCGCGGCAAGCTGCTCGAGGCCGTCGCGGAGAACGACGAAGAGCTGATGGAGCTGTACCTCGAGGGCCAGGAGCCCTCCGTGGAGCAGCTGTACGCGGCGATCCGTCGTATCACCATCGCCTCCGGCAAGGGCGGCGGCACCACCGTCACCCCCGTGTTCTGCGGCACCGCGTTCAAGAACAAGGGCGTGCAGCCCCTGCTCGACGCCGTCGTGCGCTACCTGCCCTCCCCGCTGGACGTCGAGGCCATCGAGGGCCACGACCCCAAGGACGCGGAGAAGGTCGTCGCGCGCAAGCCGTCGGACGACGAGCCCCTCGCCGCGCTCGCGTTCAAGATCATGAGCGACCCGCACCTCGGCAAGCTCACCTTCGTCCGCGTGTACTCCGGCCGTCTGGAGTCCGGCACCCAGGTGCTGAACTCCGTGAAGGGCAAGAAGGAGCGCATCGGCAAGATCTACCGCATGCACGCCAACAAGCGTGAGGAGATCGAGTCGGTGGGCGCCGGTGACATCGTCGCCGTCATGGGCCTGAAGCAGACCACCACCGGTGAGACGCTGTCCGACGACAAGAGCCCGGTCATCCTGGAGTCCATGGACTTCCCGGCGCCGGTCATCCAGGTCGCCATCGAGCCCAAGTCGAAGGGCGACCAGGAGAAGCTCGGCGTCGCGATCCAGCGGCTCGCCGAGGAGGACCCGTCGTTCCAGGTCCACTCGGACGAGGAGACCGGCCAGACCATCATCGGCGGTATGGGCGAGCTGCACCTCGAGGTGCTGGTCGACCGCATGCGCCGTGAGTTCAAGGTCGAGGCCAACGTCGGCAAGCCCCAGGTCGCGTACCGTGAGACGATCCGCAAGGCCGTCGAGCGCGTGGACTACACCCACAAGAAGCAGACCGGTGGTACCGGTCAGTTCGCCAAGGTGCAGATCGCGATCGAGCCGATCGAGGGCGGCGACGCCTCGTACGAGTTCGTGAACAAGGTGACCGGTGGCCGCATCCCGAAGGAGTACATCCCTTCGGTGGACGCCGGCGCCCAGGAGGCCATGCAGTTCGGCATCCTGGCCGGCTACGAGATGACGGGCGTCCGCGTCACGCTTCTCGACGGTGGCTACCACGAGGTCGACTCCTCCGAGCTCGCGTTCAAGATCGCCGGTTCGCAGGCCTTCAAGGAGGCCGCGCGCAAGGCTTCGCCCGTGCTCCTGGAGCCGATGATGGCCGTCGAGGTCACCACGCCCGAGGACTACATGGGTGAGGTCATCGGCGACATCAACTCCCGCCGTGGCCAGATTCAGGCCATGGAGGAGCGGGCGGGTGCCCGCGTCGTGAAGGGTCTCGTGCCCCTCTCGGAGATGTTCGGCTACGTCGGCGACCTGCGCAGCAAGACGTCCGGCCGTGCCAGCTACTCCATGCAGTTCGACTCCTACGCCGAGGTTCCGCGGAACGTCGCCGAGGAGATCATCGCGAAGGCCAAGGGCGAATAAGGGGCTCCGTTTAACGGACTCCGTATCAACGCTTTAGGCTTGACCCCGGAGCCTGCAAGTGGTCATTCCGCCGTCACCCGGCGGAATGACCCGGGCCCGGGTTTCCCAGCAAAGATCACCTGGCGCCGATGAAGTAAGGCGTACAGAACCACTCCACAGGAGGACCCCAGTGGCGAAGGCGAAGTTCGAGCGGACTAAGCCGCACGTCAACATCGGCACCATCGGTCACATCGACCATGGTAAGACGACCCTCACGGCCGCCATTACCAAGGTGCTGCACGACGCGTACCCGGACCTGAACGAGGCCTCGGCCTTCGACCAGATCGACAAGGCTCCCGAAGAGCGCCAGCGCGGTATCACCATCTCCATCGCGCACGTCGAGTACCAGACCGAGACGCGTCACTACGCCCACGTCGACTGCCCCGGTCACGCGGACTACATCAAGAACATGATCACGGGTGCGGCGCAGATGGACGGCGCCATCCTCGTGGTCGCCGCCACGGACGGCCCGATGCCGCAGACCAAGGAGCACGTGCTCCTGGCCCGCCAGGTCGGCGTCCCCTACATCGTCGTCGCCCTGAACAAGGCCGACATGGTCGACGACGAGGAGATCCTGGAGCTCGTCGAGCTCGAGGTGCGTGAGCTCCTCTCCGAGTACGAGTTCCCGGGCGACGACGTTCCCGTCGTCAAGGTCTCCGCCCTGAAGGCCCTCGAGGGCGACAAGGAGTGGGGCCAGTCCGTCCTGGACCTCATGAAGGCCGTCGACGAGTCGATCCCGGAGCCGGAGCGCGACGTCGACAAGCCGTTCCTGATGCCGATCGAGGACGTCTTCACCATCACCGGTCGCGGTACGGTCGTCACCGGCCGCATCGAGCGTGGTGTCCTCAAGGTCAACGAGACCGTCGACATCATCGGCATCAAGACCGAGAAGACCTCCACCACGGTCACCGGCATCGAGATGTTCCGCAAGCTGCTCGACGAGGGTCAGGCCGGTGAGAACGTCGGTCTGCTGCTCCGCGGCATCAAGCGCGAGGACGTCGAGCGCGGCCAGGTCATCATCAAGCCCGGTTCGGTCACCCCGCACACCGAGTTCGAGGCCCAGGCCTACATCCTGTCGAAGGACGAGGGTGGCCGTCACACCCCGTTCTTCAACAACTACCGCCCGCAGTTCTACTTCCGTACGACGGACGTGACCGGCGTCGTGACCCTCCCCGAGGGCACCGAGATGGTCATGCCGGGTGACAACACCGAGATGAAGGTGGAGCTCATCCAGCCCGTCGCCATGGAGGAGGGCCTGAAGTTCGCCATCCGTGAGGGTGGCCGGACCGTGGGCGCCGGCCAGGTCACCAAGATCGTCAAGTGACGATCTGACCTGGTAGCTCCTGCTGCGAGCACCTGAAGGGGCCCGCACGACTTCGGTCGTGCGGGCCCTTTCGCTTGGGCGCGGGAGCTCCTTCAGCGTCAACGCGCGCCGGTCAGTTCGCCCGGTCGCGTGATCACTGCCGCATATCCGCCCGGCGTATGCCATACGCCCCTAGCTTCGCCTCATGGTCAGCTCATCCCACCGTCGAACTGTCCACGGACATCTGATGGCCTTCGACCTCTCGTTCTTCCAGTCGCAGACCGCGCAGCAGCTTCGGGCGGAGGGCCGGGCGGAGAGCCGGGCGAAGGATCTGCTGCTCCTGCTGGGGCACCGGGGTGTCGAGGTCTCCGAGGAGGACCGGGAGCGCATTGTCGGCTGTGGTGATCCCGACGTGCTGGGCCTGTGGTTCAGGAAGGCCCTCACCGCGACGTCGACGGCGGAGGTCTTCGCGTCGGACGGGGAGTCCGGGGCGGACGCCGGCTGACGGGGTTCCAGGCCTGTCGTCAGCTGGGGCGGCGCAGGCCGTCGACCAGCACCGCGGCGAGGCGGCGGGCGTCGTAGTCGGGGTCGGTCTCCGCGCCGATGCAGAGGTTGCCCACGCCGCGCATGAGCGTGAGGGCGGCGATGTCCTCGCGGATCTCCCCGGCCGCCCTCGCGGCGTCGAGCAGCTGGGTGCAGACGGGGACGAGGCGGTCGAGGAAGTACGCGTGCAGGCCCTCGAAGCCCGACTGGTCGGAGCGCAGCACGGCGGCGAGGCCGTGCTTGGTGACCAGGAAGTCGACGAAGAGGTCGATCCACTGCCGCAGGGCGTCGTGCGGGGTCGGGGCGGACTCCAGGAGGGCCGGGCCGGCCTCGGCGCAGGCCTCCACCTGGTGCCGGTAGACGGCGATGATCAGGTCCGCCCGCGTCGGGAAGTGCCGGTAGAGGGTGCCCAGGCCGACGCCTGCCCGGGAGGCGATGTCGCGCACCGGGGCGTCCACGCCGGACGTGACGAAGACCGCGGCGGCCGCCTCCAGCAGCGTCTCCTTGTTACGCCGGGCGTCCTTGCGCCGTGACGGGCCGGCGCCCACGCCGTCCTCGCTCTGGTTCACCGCGTCGTTTCCTCCGTCACTCATACAGCTACCGCATGGTCTCACGCCTGCCCGAGGCGCCTCACGCATGTCCGCGGGCGCTCGGACTGGAAAAACGGAACAGTGTTCCGTATCGTTGGAGTCGTACCGGAACACTGTTCCGATTCTACTCGTGAGGAGACCACGGCATGCAGTACCGCACCCTCGGCCGCACCGGCGTCCAGGTCAGCACCCTCGCGCTCGGCGCGATGAACTTCGGCGCCATCGGGCGCACCACGCAGGAGGAGGCCACCGCCATCGTCGACGCGGCCCTGGAGGCCGGCGTCAACCTCATCGACACCGCCGACATGTACGGCAACGGCGAGTCCGAGGAGATGGTCGGCAAGGCCATCGCCGGCCGCCGCGACGACATCGTGCTGGCCACGAAGGCGACCATGCCGATAGGGGAGGAGCGCAACCACCGGGGCAGCTCGCGCCGCTGGCTCTACACCGCCCTGGACGACAGCCTGCGCCGCCTCGGCGTCGACCACGTGGACCTCTACCAGATGCACCGCTGGGACCCGACGACCAGCGACGAGGAGACCCTGTCGGCCCTCACCGACCTCCAGCGCGCCGGCAAGATCCGCTACTTCGGCTCCTCGACCTTCCCCGCGTACCGCATCGTGCAGGCCCAGTGGGCCGCCTCCGAGCACCGGCTCGGCCGCTACGTGACCGAGCAGCCCAGCTACTCGATGCTTCAGCGCGGCATCGAGGCCCATGTCCTGCCCGTGACGGAGGAGTACGGCATGGGCGTGCTGGCATGGTCCCCGCTGGCCTCGGGGTGGCTCTCGGGTGCGGTGCGCAAGGGTCGGGACGTCGCCACCCACCGCTCGGCGGTCCTGCCGGAGCGCTTCGACCCCTCGCTCCCGCACAACCAGGCCCGGCTCGACGCGGTGGAGCGGCTGTCCAAGGTCGCCGACGAGGCCGGGCTCACCCTGATCCAGCTGGCCCTCGGCTTCGTCAACGCGCACCCCGCCGTGACGGCCGCGCTCATCGGACCCCGCACGATGGAGCACCTGCGGTCGCAGCTCGCCGCCGCCGACATCGTGCTGACCGCCGACGTCCTCGACGCGATCGACGAGATCGTCGCCCCCGGCACCGACCTGGCCCCCGGGGAGAAGTTCGACACCCCGCCGGCGCTGCTCGACGCGTCCCTGCGCCGCCGTCGCTGACCACCGCCACCCGGCCGCCACCCGGCCGCCATCCGACCCGGAAGGGGCCCCGGCCCATGCCCGACACGACACGTCCGCCCGTCCCGCCGGGGCGGCCCAGCTTCGGCATCATGACCGCGCCCTCGCAGGTCGGTTACGACGACCTCGTCCGCGTCTGGCGCGAGGCGGACGAGGTCCCCGAGATCGAGCACGCCTGGCTGTTCGACCACCTCATGCCCATCTGGGGGGACCCCGAGGGACCGACGTTCGAGGGCTGGACGCTGCTGGCGGCCCTCGCGGCGCAGACGCGGCGGATGCGGCTGGGCGTGATGGTCACCAGCAACCGGTTCCGGCCACCCGCCGTGCTCGCGAAGATCGCGACGACCGTCGACATCGTCTCCGGCGGCCGGCTCGACTTCGGCATAGGCGTCGGCTCGCGCCCGCATCCGCCCGAGGCGTGGCGCGAGTACCCGGCGCACGGCCTGCCGTTCCAGGAACCGGCGCGGGCGGTGGCGAGCCTCGCCGAGGCCTGCGTGCTGATCCGGCGGCTCTGGACGGAGGAGAAGCCGTTCGACTTCCACGGCGAACACCACCGGCTGACGGGGGCGTTCGGCAGTCCGAAGCCGGTGCAGCGCCCGCATCCGCCGATCCTCGTCGGCGGCCGGTCGTCCGCGACGCTGCGCGTGGTAGCCGAGCACGCCGACCTGTGGAACGTCCCGGGCGGCGACCTCGACGACGTGGTGCGGCGCAGCGCCCTGCTCGACCGGTACTGCGCCGACATCGGCCGCGACCCCGCGTCGATCGTCCGGTCCATCCACCTCCCCGTCGACACGGACCGGCCCGCCGCGGTGCGGGGCGCGGTGAGGGAGGTGCTGGACGCGGGGTTCCGGCATGTCGTGCTCGGGCTGCCTGCGCCGTTCCCCGAGGGCATCGCCCGGTGGGTCGCGGAGGAGGTGATCCGCCCGTCTGCGGGATGAGGCAGCTCGAAAACCCGGTCCGTGCACGGGTATTGACTCGCCGCATGGCCGGATCGTACCGTCCGCCCATCCCTAATGTTTCGGATGCTACTTCGAAACATTCGAGAACGACGACGGGAATGAGAGCCCCCGCATGAGACCGTTCCGTTTCGCCACCGTGGCCCTCGCCACCGCGGCACTGGCCCTGCCGCTCCTCGGCGGTTCGGCGACCGCCGCCTCGCCGGCCGGCCCCAAGCCGCCGCAGCACTCCCACGCCCAGTTCGACCGGCTGCGCGCGGCCGCCCCCGAAGGTTTCGTGATCGGCACCGCCGTGGCGGGCGGCGGCCACCACCTGGAGCAGGACTACCCGGACCCCTTCACGTACGACAAGGAGTACCGGAAGGTACTGGGCCGGGAGTTCAGCTCGGTCTCGCCCGAGAACCAGATGAAGTGGGACTACATCCACCCCGAGCGCGACCGCTACGACTTCGGGCAGGCGGACGCGATCGTCGAGTTCGCCCGCAAGAACCGCCAAGTGGTGCGCGGGCACACGCTGTTGTGGCACAGCCAGAACCCGGCCTGGCTGGAGGAGGGCGACTTCACCAAGGCGGAGCTGCGCGGCATCCTGCGCGAGCACATCACCACGGTGGTCGGCCGGTACAAGGGCAGGATCCAGCAGTGGGACGTGGCGAACGAGATCTTCGACGACCAGGGCAACCTGCGCACGCAGGACAACATCTGGATCCGTGAGCTCGGTCCGGAGATCGTCGCGGACGCGTTCCGCTGGGCCCACCAGGCCGACCCCAAGGCGAAGCTGTTCTTCAACGACTACAACGTCGAGGGCGTCAACGCGAAGAGCGACGCCTACTACGCCCTGGTGAAGGACCTGCGCGCGCAGCGGGTGCCGGTGCACGGCTTCTCCGTGCAGGGCCACCTGAGCACGCGGTACGGCTTCCCCGGCGACCTCGCGGACAACCTGCGCCGCTTCGACGCGCTGGGCCTGGAGACCGCGGTCACCGAGCTGGACGTCCGCATGGACGTGCCGGAGGGGTCGCTCCCGACCCCGGCCCAGGAGAAGCAGCAGGCCGAGTACTACCAGCGGATGCTCCAGGCGTGCCTGGAGGTCGACGGCTGCAACTCGTTCACCATCTGGGGCTTCACCGACAAGTACTCGTGGGTCCCGGTGTTCTTCCAGGGTGAGGGTTTCGCGACGGTCATGACGGAGGACTTCGACCGCAAGCCGGCGTACTACGCCCTGCGCGACACCCTGAAGGAAGCCCGCCACGACGACTGCGGGAAGGGCCCGAAGCACCACAAGCACTGAGCGGTCCCCCGCACGTCCCCCACACCGCCGCCCCGGCCCGGTCGCCCGTCACCGGTCCGGGGCGGTTCCATGCTCACGCGTGAGCGGTGGCGGCTGCTGTGCGGCAGTCGCGGCAGTGGGTTTCTGTGTCCGGGGCGCGGAAGGCGCGGTCGCAGGTGTCGCAGGTGCGGAGTTTGTGGCGGACGGGGGGTGGGGTGGTGGCCGGGGTGCGGTAGGGGGGTGGGGGTGGGAGTTGGGCTGTGAGGCGGTGGGCGAGGAGGGCTGCGGGGCGGCGGAGGGGGGTGTCGGGGAGGTCGGTGGTGAGGGCGTGGCGGACGGCGGTGGGGGTGGCCTCGCGTTCGAGCCAGGCGGCGACTCCGGGGGCCAGGTGCTCGGTGTCGGTGGCGGAGAGGAGGAGGCGGGGGTCGTGGCGGCGGAGGCCGGTGAGGAGGTCGGTGGCCTGCTGGTGGAGGGCCAGGGCGGCGGCTTGGGTGGGCTGGGGGACGGCGGGGAGGGCCTTGCGGGGGCGGGGTTCGGGCCTGTGCGCGGTCCGGGGCGGTGTGGGCCAGCCGGTGTCGGCGGGGCGGCGGCGCTGTCCGGGCTGGTTGCAGGAGATGGTGCGGGTGATGATCCGGCCGGTGGCGGTGCGGACGCGTTCGCGGCGGAGGTAGCCGTGGGTCTCCAGTTCGCGGAGGGCGGCGGCGATGCGCGTGGCGCCCTCCTTGAAGCGGGCGGTCAGCGACTTGATGTCGGCCGGGGCGCCCGTGGGCAGCGATTGGAGGTGACAGCCGAGGCCGATCGCCAGCAGGGAGAGTTCCTTGTGCTGGGTGAGGTGGTTGCCGATCACCGTGAAGCGGGTGGTGTGCCGGGTGTTCTCGTGGATGACGCCGCCGGTGTGGTGACGCGATCGGGCCGGTTTGTCGGCGGGGGCTGACTGGGCGCGCGGGGGCGCGCTAGGGTTTTGGGTATCCATCGGGAAGCTCTCTTCTTCCTTGGTGGTCAGGCCCTCGCACCGGGATGCCAGTCCCGGCGGGGGCCGAAGTCTTTTTCGGGTGGTGTTGCGCTGAGCGTAGAGGTGCTGAGGGCTCCAAACGCCAGTTGAGCGGCGGATGTTCACTCGCCCGAGTGATCACGGGCCTCGGGCGGGAGGGGTGGGGCTTGGTGGGGTGATTTCCCCCAAGTTCTTGCTTGGGACCGCCGGAGGCACCGGAGCATCAAAGTTCGCGTTCCGGTGGCGCGTTCACGGCACTGGTTGTCCAGTTGGTTGTCCAGTGCTGTCCAAGCTGTCCGGCTCGTTGGCAGGGGGAGGCGCCGGTGTGTGCGGTGCGCGGACGACACGGAGGGGTGCGGGATGGCGGTGGACGGCGAGGTCGTACGGGGCTCGGGGGAGGCGGACGAGCCGGGGTGGGAGGTGGACCCGGACGACGAGTGGGGCGTCGGGTACGGGGAGGACCTCGTATACAAGGTCGAGGCGGGGAAGCGGATTCCGCGACGGGAGTATCTGGAGCGGGCCGACGAGGTGCTGAGGGCCGGCGGGCTGCTCGCGGCGGCGTGGGAGGACGTGAAGAGGGTTCGGTACCCGCGTCGGGTACGGGAGTTGGCCAAGCTGGAGGCCCAGGCCGTCGAGATCGGCGTATACGAAAGCATCAGCGTCCACGGGCTGTTGCAGACCCCGGAGCATGCGCGGGCGTTGTTCGAGGCGTGGCAGCCCGCCTACTCGGAGGAGGACCTGGAGCGCGTGCTGGCGGCCCGTATGGCACGACAGTCCGTCTTCGAGCGGTCACCCGCGCCCGCGCTCAGCTTTGTCCTGGAAGAAGCGGCCCTGCGGCGCCGGGTGGGCGGCACAATGGTGTGCCGCCGACAACTCGAACGCCTGCTGGAGGTGGGCCGGTTGCGCCATGTCACCCTCCAGGTGATGCCGACCAGCAGCGGCGCCCATCCCGGGCTGAGCGGCCGGATCGAGATCCTGAAGTTCGCCGACGGTACCGCGGTGGGCCGGTCCGACGGCGCGTACAACGGCCGCCCCACCTCCGACCCGAAACAGCTCCGCGTTCTCGAACTGCGGTATGGCACCATCCGCGCCCAGGCGCTCCCGCCCGAGGAGTCGCTCACCTTTATCGAGCACATGCTTGGAGAGACATGATGCGCAAGGCCTTCGCCGGAGACGTCTCCGAGCCGAAGTGGTTCAAGAGCAGTTACAGCAGCGGCCCCGACGGCGACTCCTGCGTCGAGGTGGCGATAGCCCCCCGCACCGTCCACGTCCGTGACTCCAAGGACGTGACCGGCCCCCGCCTCGCGCTCGCGCCGGCCGCGTGGGCCCGCTTCGTGACGTACGCCTCGGAGCGCTGATCGGAGCGCTGAAGCGCGCGCCCCCACTCCGCGCAGCGCATCCGTACTCCGTACACGGTGTCCAGATAGCGGACTATCCGACTCGCCTCTTGGTATCCGCTTAACACAGGAGTAACACTGGAAGGGTCGGCCGACCTGTCGTATACGAACGGGCGGTCGCTGTCCCGCGCGCGGCAACGGCGCCGAGCGCTCCTCACCGGTTCCCCCGTCCATGGATCTCATGCGCGCCCACGAACCGGATGCCAGCCGTGCCAGAAAGGGACCCCGTGACCCCCGTGACCTCACGCCCCGACCCCAAGATCTCGCTCGAGCAGCTCCGCGCCGAGGTGGAGCGCCGTAACCCTGCGGAGCCGGAGTTCCACCAGGCCGCGCGTGAGGTGCTGGACACGCTCGCCCCCGTGCTCGCCGCCCGGCCGGAGTACGCCGACCCGGGCCTCGTGGAGCGGCTGATCGAGCCCGAGCGGCAGATCATCTTCCGGGTGCCGTGGACGGACGACAACGGCCGCATCCACGTGAACCGGGGCTTCCGCATCGAGTTCAACAGTGCCCTCGGCCCCTACAAGGGCGGCCTGCGCTTCCACCCCTCGGTGAACCTCGGGATCATCAAGTTCCTCGGCTTCGAGCAGATCTTCAAGAACGCGCTCACCGGGCTCGGCATCGGCGGCGGCAAGGGCGGCAGCGACTTCGACCCGCAGGGCCGCAGCGACGCGGAGGTCATGCGCTTCTGCCAGTCGTTCATGACAGAGCTGTACCGGCACATCGGCGAGTACACCGACATCCCCGCCGGTGACATCGGCGTCGGCGCCCGCGAGATCGGCTACCTCTTCGGCCAGTACCGGCGCATCACCAACCGCTGGGAGGGCGGCGTCCTCACCGGCAAGGCCGCCGGCTGGGGCGGCTCGCTGATCCGCCCGGAGGCGACCGGCTACGGCAACGTGCTGTTCGCGGAGGCCATGCTGCGCGCCCGCGGCGAGGACCTGGAGGGCCAGACGGCCGTCGTCTCCGGCTCCGGCAACGTCGCCATCTACACCATCCAGAAGCTCACCGCCCTCGGCGCCAACCCGGTCACCTGCTCCGACTCCGGCGGCTACGTCGTCGACGAGAAGGGCATCGACCTGGAGCTCCTGCGCCAGATCAAGGAGGTCGAGCGCGGCCGGGTGAGCGACTACGCGGACCGCCGGGGCGCCTCCGCCCGCTACGTGCCCGGCGGGCGCGTCTGGGAGGTCCCCGCGGACGTCGCCCTCCCGTCGGCCACGCAGAACGAGCTGAACGCCGACGACGCCGCCGTGCTGATCCGCAACGGCGTGAAGGCGGTCTCCGAGGGCGCGAACATGCCCACCACGCCCGACGCCGTCGACCTGCTCCAGCAGGCCGGCGTCGCCTTCGGCCCCGGCAAGGCGGCCAACGCGGGCGGTGTCGCGGTCAGCGCGCTGGAGATGACGCAGAACGCGTCGCGCATGTCCTGGAAGGCCGACCATGTCGAGGCCGAGCTGGCCCGGATCATGACCGACATCCACACCACCTGCGCGGAGACCGCCGAGCGCTACGGCGTCCCCGGCGACTACGTCGCCGGCGCGAACATCGCCGGGTTCGAGCGGGTCGCGGACGCGATGCTGGCGCAGGGCGTCATCTGACGCGTACGCCGTACGGGCGTGGGGTGCGTGGGGCTGGGGGCGTGCCGCCCTCGGCCCCGCCTGCGTTCAGGGCGTGGGGATGCCCGCCGGGCGGGCCGGGCGGCCGAAGCGGGCGGGGACGCCCGGTGAGTACAGCACGCTGACCGGCTCACCAGCCGGCGCGGGCAGCCCCGCCGCCGTGACCAGGTCCTCCTCGCACTCCAGCAGCTCGGCCCGGTACAGCGGCCAGCGCGGATGGGCGTTCGGCAGATACATCGGCCGCCCGAAGAACACGCCGTGCATGCCCCAGCGGGCGGTGAGGAAGTGCTCCAGCTCCGTCGGCTCCGCGACCGCCTCGCCCCGCCGCACGGTGAGCCGCGTACCGGCCCCGCGCGGCCCGGGCCAGCGCCGGGAGGCGGTGTACGTGACGGTGCGGTCGTCGACGTGCCGTACCCGCATCCGCGACCAGACGTACGGCATCCCGAAGCCGAGGCGGCCGACCAGCACCGGGACCAGCCGGGAGGCGTCCAGGGAGAGGAAGACCACCCCGCGCCGGCCGTGGTCGTCCACCGAGTACAGGCGGACGTTCGTCTCCGGGAAGTTCCCCAGGTACGGCACGCCCGGCAGCCGCAGCCAGCCCACCCGGTGCATCCGGAACGCGACGAGACCGACGTACGTCACGCCGTCGAGGGTGTCGGGCACGGCGCCCGGCGGCAGCAGCCCCGCCACGTCGGCCGGGTCCACCGCCCAGTGCACGAACGTCAGGTCCAGCCATGACTGCGTGAGCAGCGGACGCGCGATCGCCTCCGGCGGGTCGGGCGTGACGGGCTGCGGGGTCGAGGGCACGGCGCCAGTATCGCGGACGGTGCGGTACCCCACATGGCCCTGGCCGCAGCCGAGGCGCTCGGCGACGCTGGACGCATGGAGAAGCTTTCACTCGACGCCCTCGTCCGCACCCACCTGGAGCAGGCCGCCACCGCCTCCAGCGGCCGCAGCGCGACCACCGTCTACGGCGGCCACGAGCACACCCTGCGCCAGACCCTTCTCGCGCTGACCGCCGGCACGGAACTCGCCGAGCACGACAGCCCTGGAGAGGCCACCCTCCACGTCCTGCGCGGCCGCGTCCGCCTCACCAGCGGCGATGTGCAATGGGAGGGCCGCACCGGCGACCTCCTCGTCATCCCGGACGCCCGGCACGGGCTGGAGGCGCTGGAGGACGCGGCGGTGCTGCTGACGGTGGCGAAGAAGGGCTGACGTCGGTGAGCTTCGACGACTGACGGGCCCGCGCCCCACGCGGTGACGGCGCGATGGCACGATGTCGGCACGTCATCGAGCGAAGGGGGACGCCGGCGTCATGGCCCGTTACATGGAAGCGCTGACCGTCGAGCGGGGCGGTTTCCGGATCAAGGTGCCGGAGAGCTGGTGGGAGTTCGACGTCCGTCCCGAGTCCCGGGACGACTCGATCCACCGCATGGTGAGCGAGCGGGTGCGCGCACATCCCGAACTCGAGCCGCACCGCGACACGTTCGTCTCCTTCCTGCGCAAGGCGGCGGCGGACGCGTGGAAGTCGGGTGCGCTGTACTGCGGCTGCATGGCGGAGAGCTTCGGGGGCGACACCCCGATCACCGGCTCGGTCACGGTGTCGCTGGTCGGCGGCCGCACCAGCAAGGGCGACCCGCTCCCCACCGACCCGGAGGCGGTCACCGCCCAGCTCGCGGTCAAGGAGGCCAGGCGGGAGGGCGACGCCTGGCGCAAGGTGACGACGGTCGACATCCCGGGCGTCGGCCCGGCGGCCCGCACGTACGGCATCGAGGACGTCCCGGTACCGGGCGACGAGCTCGGCCGCACGATCCGGGCGGTGCTGATGCAGACGTTCATCCCGGTGCCGGGGCAGGAGGGCAAGGTCGCCCTGGTCGCGGGCAGCAGCCAGGTCCTGGACCTCGCGGAGTCCTTCTTCGACATCTTCGACGCGATCACGTCGACGTTCCGGTTCGTGGACTGAGCGGACTGAGTGGACTGAGCGGGCGTGACGCGACCGTGGGACTGGGCGACGGGGGAGGGCCTGCTGGGTCTCGACGACCCCCGGGAGTGGGACGCCGCATTCGAACGCGGTGAGCGGAGTTTGGGCACGGCAGCGATCGGCCTGGCCTTCAACTGCCCGCTGGAGGACGCCTCCCCGCGTCTCGTCCGCGCGACGCAACTCCCGGACACCGACCAACGAGGCTTCGCCTTCACGGCGGTGGGGACGGCGGCCCGGCTGAACGGGGCGCTGACGCCAGAGCTGTACGAGGTGCTGCGCGCGGCGGGCCCTGGCCGCAAGAGCATCGCTGTGAACGCGGTCGACGACACCCTGACCTTCGTACCGTTCCGCGACCTGCCGCCGTGGCTGAAGCGGTGGGCGGTGTACGTGACGGTCCGGGACAAGCTGGAAGGCTGGTGGCTGCGGGGGGGAGGATGCGGCGCGTCGCGTGTGGCAGGTCGTGCGCCGTGGGTGACGCGGCACTGGCGGAACGGGGAATCGAGAACGAGCCTGGTTAAAGGGGAGAGGGCTGGATGTGATTGTTCCTTCGAGACTGCTGGGTGACCTGCTCGAACAGATCGACCAGGAACGAGCGGCTCATCTGGCACTGGACTTCGCACGGCACGTGCTGGATCTGGAGCGGGACGAGATCGAGGAACCGGTCTCGGTGTCGTGCCTGGAGTACATGGACGCGGCTCATGAGGCGATCGGTCTCGAATCGGCCGTGGCTCGTCTGCTGGAGGCGGAGGAGCGGCTGCGGGCGGTCGCCCTGCGGAGGGCGGGCAACCGCTTTCTCCTGGCCAGGGGCGCGGACTTCACCATGGACGCGGCGCGGGTCGGTGTCGGGTCGATGCTGGACAGAGCGCACGGGCTGGGCCCGTCCGGTCACCCGTCCTGCCTGTCCGTCGCCCGTCAGCTGCAGGCGGAGGCCGGCCGCTGGGCCGCGCGGCACCGCGGCGACGATGTCGACGAGCGCACCGCCGCCCGCCGCGCCCGCTGGGAGGAAGCCCGCTGGCAGGTGCGGCACGTCATCGCGTCGGAACCGAACCCGCACGGAGACGCGTGAGGAGGAGCGGCCATGCGCATCGGCACGCGAGTCGTCCACGCCTGTCCGGGAGACGGAACCCCCAAGAACTCCTGGTCCGGTACGAGTGAGCCCTTGCTGACGTGCCGGTGACCGTCGGTCCCAGCATGTGGTGAGTAACGCCCGACTGACGCCCCTGCGGTGAGAAGGGCCACTCTTCCGATCGAACAGCCGTGCCCGGTAAGTTCACGTGTGCATACAGGTGTTGACGATGTGCGCGTAACGGGGGTTGCGGAATGGCGGGTCACCGGCCGACGGACTGGCATGTCCTTGATCTGGACAAGGACCCGACGCCCGGTGACCCGGAGCGGGTGCGCCAGCTCGCGCGATTCCTGCACGACTTCGCCGACGACGTCTCCGAGGCGTTGCGTCTGGTGAAGGGGATGGCCGGTGAGGGGGCGCTGGCGGAGTGGGCGGGGAAGTCGGCGAAGGTGTTCAAGGAGGAGTTCTCCGGCGTTCCCAAGAACTTGAGGAAGCTGGAGAAGTCGTACGCGATGTGCGGGGACGCGCTCGCGGACTACTGGCCGAAGCTGGAGCGGGCGCAGGCGCTGGCGGACAAGGCGCTGGCGAAGGCGCGTGAGGCGCAGGCTGATCTGACGTCGGCGAAGTCGAAGCTGGCGTCGGCTGAGTCGTGGGTGGGGCGGGCGACGAAGGAGGCCGACAAGTACAAGGACGACCCGACGGGGTCGACGTCGGACGCGGACAAGCCGGACGAGGCGAAGGTGCGGGCCGCGACCCGGGACGTGCAGAGCGCCAAGAGCGCGCACACGAAGGCGCAGTCGGACGTCACGTCCGCGCAGAGCGCGCTGGACGCGGCGAAGAAGATGGCCGCGGACGCGCGGAAGATGCGCGAGGAGGCGGCGCGGGACGCGAAGTCGAAGATCGACGAGGCTTCCGACGCGGGGATCCAGAACCGGTCGTGGTGGGAGGAGATCGGCGACTGGTTCACCGACAACTGGGACACCATCGTCGCCGCCTGCAAGATCGTCGTCGCGGTCGTCGGCATCGTCGCGCTGATCATCGGCGGACCGATCCTCGGCGCGATCGTCCTCATCGCCGCGCTCGTCGTCCTCGCCGACACGCTCTACAAGTATTCAAAGGGGCAAGCGTCCCTATGGGATGTGGGGCTGGCGGCGCTGGACTGCATACCTGGCATGAAAGGCCTGACGACGCTCGGTGGGCTCGCCAAGGGTCTCAAGGGCGGCATGGCGGCCCTGAAGGGGATCAAGGGCGGCCTCAAGGGAATGGCGTTGTCGCTGCGAGGTCTGGGCAAGAACGCGCGTACCGCTCTGGCTGATGGCGCCAAGGGCGCGTACGACCGGCTTCGGAGCAAAGTCAAGGGATGCGGTGACCCGGTTGACGCGGCCACAGGACACATGTTCCTCGCCACGTGCGACGTGGCCCTCCCCGCCGCCCTGCCGCTCGGCTTCACCCGACGAGTCTCCTCCGGCTACCGCTCCGGCTGGTGGTTCGGCCCGTCCTGGGCTTCCACTGTTGACCAGCGACTGGAGATCGACCATCAGGGGGTCGTTTTCGTCACCGAGGACGGCATGCTGATCGCCTACCCGCACCCGGAGGGGGTGGGCATGCCCGTGCACGCCGAGACCGGCGTCCACGGGCTCCTGACTCGGCTGACCGGTGGCGGCTACCGCTTCGACGATCCCGTAACCGGCCACAGCCGCACGTTCGCCCCGCCTCGTGACGGCGTGTGCCTGCTCACTCGCGTGACCGACCGCAACGGCAACACCATCGAGTTCTCGTACGGTGACGACGGAGCTCCCCTCGCGATCAGCCACTGCGGTGGCTACCACCTGAAGATGACCACCGAAGACGGCCGGGTGACTTCGTTGAGTCTGGCCGGCGCAGCCGAGGACGGCTCCGACCTGACGCTCCGCCGATACGGCTACACCGACGGCAATCTCACCTCGGTCGCCGGACCGGACGGGGTCTCCCTGCAATTCACCTACGACGAACGGCTGCGCGTCACCTCCTGGCACGACTCGACCGCCAGCCGTTACAGCTACACCTACGACGACCGGGACCGCTGCGTGACGCAGGGCGGCAGCGACGGTCACGTGGCCAATACGTTCGTCTACGACGTCACCGACCCGAAGTGGCCCGGCTGCCGCCTCACCGAGGTCACCGCGTCCGACGGGGCCACCTCTCGATACGTCATCGCCCACGACTGCCTGGTCGTAGCTGAGATCGACCCCCTCGGCGGTACCGTCCGGACCGAATACGACGAGCGGCGTCACCTCGTCTCCGCCACCGACCAACTGGGCCGGACCACCCACCTCGTCAACAACGCGTGGGGACAGCCCGTCGAGGTGCGGCGGCCTGACGGTGACACCGTCCGCGTCACCTACAACGACCTCAACCTCGCAACCAGCGTCGAACTGCCCGGCGGCGCTACTTGGCGTTACACCTATGACGGTCGCGGTAACCGCACCGCCGTCATCGACCCGGCCGGAGTCACAGAACGCACCCTCTACACCGTCGAGGGGCACCCTGCCGCCATCAGCGACGCGTTGGGCAACACTGTCGCGATCGCCTGTGACCGGGCCGGGTTGCCTGTGCAGATCACGGATCCGCTCGGCGCCACGACGACCTGGGAACGCGACGCTTTCGGCCGCACGACGTCCCTCACCGACGCACTCGGCTCCACGACATGCTTCGCATGGACGTCGGAGGGCCGCCTGGTGCGCCGTACCGCGCCGGACGGCACGGTCGAGACCTGGTCCTACGACGGCGAAGGCAACTGCACGAGCCACACCTCACCGGCGGGTGCCGTGACCAGCTATGAATACGGCCCGTTCGACGTTCTCACCGCGCGCATCGATCCGGACGGGAGCCGTTACGAGTACACACACGACGCCGAATTGCGCCTGACCCGGGTGACAGACCCGCTCGGACGCACCTGGCACTACGTGTACGACACCGCGGGCCGACTCGTCTCCGAGACGGATTTCGACGGCCGCACGCTTCACTACCGCCTCGATGCGGCAGGGCGCCTGGCCGTCAAGGAGAACGCCCTCGGCCAGATGATCCGCTTCGAGTACGACGTCCTCGACCAGGTGGTACGCAAGGACGCTGACGGGTCCGTCACCACATACGGCTATACCGCCGATGGCAGGCTCGCCCACGCCACGGGTCCGCAGGCGACGCTGAGCCGGACCTTCGACCAGGCAGGCAACCTGACCGCCGAGACTGTGGCGGGCCGCACCCTGCACCAGCGCTACGACGCTCTGGGCCGCCGCACGAGTCGCACCACCCCGGCCGGCACAGTCAGTACGTACGTGTACGACGCCGCCCACAACCCCGTTGAAACGGCCCTCGCAGGCCGGGCGCTCAACAGTGAGTACGACCGCGTGGGACGCGAAGTCGGTCGTCGCGTTGGCGACTCGGTCACTGTGCGCAACAGCTATGACGAGGTCGGTCGTCTTGTCCGGCAGGCCACCATGCGTGCGGACGGTGAGACCGTCCAGCAACGCGCGTACACCTATCGCGCGGACGGATATCTCTTGCGTGTGGACGATCGGCTGAACGGGACTCGCCACTTCGATCTCGACCTCAAGGGGCGAGTCACGGGCGTGACCGCGCGGGACTGGACCGAGAGCTACGCCTACGACGGTGCCGGAAACCAGACGAGAGCCGAGTGGCCGCCCTCCCACCCAGGATATGAGGCCACGGGCGACCGTGCTTACGAGGGAAACCGGATCGTGCGCGCCGGACGCATGCGCTATGCGTACGACGCGCAGGGCCGCATGACGTTGAGGCAACGCACCAGACTCTCCCGTAAACCCGACACCTGGCGTTACTCCTGGGACGCCGAAGACCGTCTGACGGCCGTCGTCACGCCTGATGGCACCGAATGGCGCTACCTTTACGACCCGCTCGGCCGCCGCATCGCCAAGCAGCGTTTGTCCCCGGACCGGTCGACCGTGGTCGACCAGACGGACTTCACCTGGGACGGCGGCGTCCTGTGCGAACAGAGCAGCCGTACTGGTGAGTCGCCCCAGCGCACCGTCCTCACCTGGGAGCACGACGGGTGGCGCCCCATGGCCCAGCACGAACGGCTGACGTCGGTCGGTGCGGCGCCGGACGGCATCCCCCAAGAGGACATCGACTCCCGCTTCTTCGCCATCGTCACAGATCTGGTCGGAACTCCCACCGAACTTCTTGACGAGGAAGGAGCTCTGGCGTGGCGCACGCGTTCCACTCTCTGGGGGAAAACGGCCTGGACTGCCGACAGCCCGGCCTATACACCGCTGAGATTCTCGGGCCAGTACTACGACCCCGAGACCGAGTTGCACTACAACTTCTGCCGCTACTACGACCCGGAGAGCGCCCGCTACCTGTCTCCCGACCCGCTCGGGCTGCTGCCGGCGCCGAATCCGAGCACGTATGTGCACAACCCGCTCACCTGGACCGACCCGTTCGGACTCGCCCCGACGTGTCGCGAACTCGGACTGCGCGAAGACGCCCAGCTGGCGCTGACGAAACTGGAGAACATCAAGAAAGACCCGGTGGGAAGCATCAATTCTCAGCCGAACCACAACCACTACAGCGCCGCCCGGCGCGAGGCCAACGGCGAGGTCGTGGCAAGGAAGCCGGACGGCACGCCCTACGACCACATCAGCGACCTCAAGCAGGCCCGCAACGGTCTGGACAGCATCCGTAAGATCCTCGAGCGGGAGATCCAGAGCCCGCCGGAGGGGCTCACCGAACGGGGACTGGAAGTACTGATCAAGAAACGGAAGGAGACCATCGAAGAACTCGACCGCCTCAACGGATTCCTGGCGTCGATTGGGCACCGTTGAGGCCGGAAAGTAGGCTGACCAGCCAAGGAGCCGGACCGGGAAGGTGCTCCCCCTGCCAGTCGGCATTCGCGAAAGGATTCCTCGGTGTCCCAGCCCGTCGACCCCACCCAGTCCCTGGAACGGCTCGAGGGGCAGCGCTGGCCCGAGCCGCCGGAGGACGCCACTCCGCTGGTCAGAGCGGTCCACGAACTGCGGCGTCGCCCTGTCGGCGACCTTCGGCCCGACGAGCTGGCCCGCCTGATCACCCAGGACGTCGGGCTGCCCTGGCTGCTCCCTCTCGCGGTCCGCATCCTCCGGGACACGGCCCCGTCCCAGATCGCGGGGGGTTGGTACGACGACGACCTTCTGTACGCAGTGGTGACGCGGAAGACGCAGGTGTGGGAACAGTTCCCGGGGCTGGCCCGTGAGCTGAAGGCGACTGTCGAGACGCTGGTCGACCTCTCGCGCTACGTACGGGAGGAGGCCGCTGCCTTCTGCGCTGCCGTTCCCGAGTCATCGTGAGGGCTGCCCGGAGGCCATTCCCTGACCATGCGGGCGAAGGCGTGCTCGACACGGGCGTGGACCTTGCGGTGTGAGCGGTTGTGGTCCTCTTTCCCGTTCGTAAGCTCGGTCTGAGGTCTGCGGGGTTTCTGGCGTCTCCCCCGGAGCAAGGGACCGGGGCACGAGCGCTCCCGCGTTCGGTCCCTGTCACTTCCGGGGTAAGCCCTTCCGTCCGGATGGCCGGCCCCGGTCCCCGTGTGGCGGAGTGTCGGAGTTGTTCGGTCGAGCGTTGATGCTGCGCACCTCCCGCCGGGAGGACCGGAAGCGAGTGTCACCGTACTTGTGATCCCTGCTCAGGGGTTCTGGTAGGGCCGGGTCAATCCCGCGGGAGATGTCGGCACCGAGCAGCTGGTGCGTGACGCACAAGGGTGGGGACCGACCGGCCCGCTCCCCGAACAAGCTGCAGGGCTGGCGGCTGTGCTCTGAGGGCGCGGTGGGGATGCCTGATGGACCCTGCGGCGGAGACGTCCCTGAGGCGGAACGGGAAGGGCTTTTCGTCGAACAGCCGTGCCCGGTAAGTTCACGTGTGCATACGGGTGTTGGCGATGTGCGCGTAACGGGGGTTGCGGGATGGCGGGTCACCGGCCGACGGACTGGCATGTCCTTGATCTGGACAAGGACCCGACGCCTGGTGACCCGGAGCGGGTGCGTCAGCTCGCGCGGTTTCTGCACGACTTCGCCGACGACGTCTCCGAGGCGTTGCGTCTGGTGAAGGGGATGGCCGGTGAGGGGGCGCTGGCGGAGTGGGCGGGGAAGTCGGCGAAGGTGTTCAAGGAGGAGTTCTCCGGTGTTCCGAAGAATCTGAGGAAGCTGGAGAAGTCGTACGCGATGTGCGGGGACGCGCTCGCGGATTACTGGCCGAAGCTGGAGCGGGCGCAGGCGCTGGCGGACAAGGCGCTGGCGAAGGCGCGTGAGGCGCAGGCTGATCTGTCGTCGGCGAAGTCGAAGCTGGCGTCGGCTGAGTCGTGGGTGGGGCGGGCGACGAAGGAGGCCGACAAGTACAAGGACGACCCGACGGGGTCGACGTCGGACGCGGACAAGCCGGACGAGGCGAAGGTGCGGGCCGCGACCCGGGACGTGCAGAGCGCGAAGTCGGCGCAGGAGAAGGCGCAGTCGGACGTCACGTCCGCGCAGAGCGCGCTGGACGCGGCGAAGAAGATGGCCGCGGACGCGCGGAAGATGCGTGAGGAGGCGGCGCGGGACGCGAAGTCGAAGATCGACGAGGCGTCCGACGCGGGGATCCAGAACCGGTCGTGGTGGGAGGAGATCGGCGACTGGTTCACCGACAACTGGGACACCATCGTCGCCGCCTGCAAGATCGTGGTCGCGGTCGTCGGCATCGTCGCAATGATCATCGGCGGTCCGATCCTGGCCGCGATCGTCGTTGTCGCCGCTCTCGTCGTCCTGGCCGACACGCTCTACAAATACTCGAAGGGGCAGGCGTCCCTGTGGGACGTGGGGCTGGCCGCGCTGGACTGCATACCGGGCGGCAAGGGCCTCACCACCCTCGGCAGACTCGCCGCGGGCATGAAAACTCTGGGCAAAGGTGGCCTGAGAGCCATGGCGCGCGGGCTCGGAAGGCGAGGGCTGCGCAAAGAGGCGGACGGGGCTGCGACCGGCAAGCCGGCCAAGGGCCGATGCACCAACGGTGATCCGATCGACATGGTCTCGGGCGAAATGCTCATGGTCGACACCGACGTAGTGCTACCCGGTGTTCTGCGACTTCTGATTACACGCACTCATGTCTCCACTTATCGCTCCGGTCGTTGGTTCGGGCCGCAATGGGCGTCCACCTTCGATCAGAGACTGGAGTTGGACGACCAGGGCGTCACCTTCGCCACCGCTGACGGGATGATCCTCGTCTATCCGGTCCCGGGTGACGGCGCTGCTTATCCCACTCATGGACCCCGGTGGCCGCTTGCGCGAGACTCTCAGCTTCCCGGATCCCTCAGGGTGACCGACCCGAAGACGGGCATCAGCCGGCTTTTCGCTCCTGGTCCTCCTACGGCGCACGACACGGCCTTCACGATGCCCATTCGAGCTGTATGGGACCGCAACGGGAATCGCATCGACTTCGAGTACGGCCCGGACGGTTCCCCGGTCTCCGTGCGCCACTCGGGTGGCTATCACGTCGTCGTGGACACGAGCGACTCGCGTGTCACGGGTCTGCGGGTGGCGGGCGCGGGGCCCAACGAAACAGTGCTCGTTCGGTACGGGTACGACCATGGACGGCTCGCCGAGGTCGTTGACTCGTCGGGGCTGCCTTACCGCTACACGTATGACGCCGCCGATCGCCTTACTTCGTGGGCCGACCGTGCGGGATCCTGGTACCGGTACACCTACGATGCCGCCGACAGAGTGGTTCGAGGCGAGGGAATCGACGGAACCCTCAATTGCACCATCGACTACGACGCGGATGCTCGAGAGACGAGGTACACCGACTCCCTAGGTCGTTCCACGGTCTACCGTCATAACGACCGGTTGCAGCTCGTCAAGTCCGTCAACGCCCTGGGACAGACCCTTACGAATGAGTGGGACGAGTCCGATCGGCTACTGGCACAGACCGATTCCCTTGGCCGTACGACCCGCTACAGCTATGACCAGGCGGGAAATCTCACCACGGTGGTCCGCCCCGACGGCTCGGTGACCGAGGCCGTCCATGACGACATGTGCCAGCTGATTCAGGTGGTGACTCCCGGGGGCGCTCGCTGGAGTCACACATACGACGACCGGGGCAACCACGTCTCGACCACCAGCCCCTCTGGGGCTGAGACACGCTACGAGTACGACAGTTCAGGCGGGCTGGTTGCCGTTGTCGATCCAACTGGCCGAACGAGCCGCGCTCGGTGCGACCGGGCCGGCCTTCCCGTGGAGTTCACCGACCCTTACGGGGCCGTGAGCCGTCTCGAACGAGACGCCCTGGGGCGCGTAACGCGCTTCCTGGACACCCGAGGGCGCGTCACTCAGCTCCGGTGGACGGTGGAGGGCCGCCTCGCGTGGCGCCGTACACCAGACGGCCGCGTCGAGCGCTGGGAGTGGGACGGCCAAGGGAACTTGCTGGCTCAGACAGATCGCGGCGGGCAGACCACGACGTTCGAGGTGGGTCCCTTCGGGCAAGTCAAGGGGCGGCGTTCGGCCGACGGAACGCTGCACGCCTTCACGTATGACTCAGAGCTGAACCTGATACGAGTGACCGGCCCGAAGGGGCACACCTGGCTGTACCGGTACGACGCGGCAAACCGTCTGATCTCCGAGACAGACTTCGGCGGGCGGACGTTCACGTACGAACTGAACGCCATGGGCGAGGTCGTACGCTCGGTCAACGGAGCCAAGGAAGCGATCGGCTTTGAACGGGACGTCTTGGGGCGCGTCATACGGGTGCTGCACGATGACACGTCCGCCAGCTACACCTATGACGCCGCGGGACACATCGTTCGAGAAGAGTCCTCGGACGTCGTGATCGAGCGCGAGTTCAGCGATGAGGGCCTTCTGCTCTCCGAGAGCGTCGACGGTCGGACGACGACGTACGCATACGACGTCCTGGGCCGGCGGGTCAGCCGTCGCACCCCCGCAGGCATCGAATCCACATGGACGTACGACGACACGGAGCGTTCCGCGACGCTGGATTCGGATGGGCACCGTATCTCGTTCATGTTCGACGATGACGCCCGAGAGACGACGCGTATCCTCCCAGGCGGCATCACACTCGCGCAGTCCTGGGACGAAGCGGGTCGGCTGTCCCATCAGCGGCTCGTGCGAGGCTCGCACACAGGCGCTTCTGACACGACACTCGAGCACCGCGCCTACCGATACCGAAGTGACGACGTTCCGGTCAGCATCCACGAGCTCTGCACGGGATCTCGAACGTTCACCCTTGACTTGCGGGGCCGGGTCAGCGCCGTGGACGCAAGGAACTGGCACGAGCGCTACCAGTACGACGAGGAGGACAACGTCGTTCGGGCGCAGAACCCGTCCATCGATCACGGCGACGCCGACCGTGCCTTCGTCGGCAACCGCATTCAGCGCTCTGGACGTACCCGGTACGAACGAGACGGGGAGGGGCGGGTCGTTCGCATCGTGCGGCGGCTCCTGAACGGCCAGAGACGCGTCCGCTCCTTTCGCTGGAACAGCAGGAACCGCCTCGTCGGCACGATCACCGAGAAAGGCCAACGCTGGCGTTATTTGTACGATCCCGCCGGCCGCCGGCTGGCGAAACAGCTACTTGCCGACTCCGGCGAGGTGGTAGCCGACGTTCGTTTCACGTGGGACGGCACCAGGATCGTGGAGCAGTCGACGCGGGACGGCGCCTCCACGACCTGGGATTACGTTCCTGGCAGTCACCAACCCGTGGCTCAGCTTGATCGAACGGCGTCCGGCGAGGGCACACGTTTCCACTCGGTCGTCGTCGACCTGTCCGGGATGCCGACAGAGCTGATCTCCGCCGAAGGTGAGTTGGTCTGGCAGCAGCGCACGACACTCTGGGGGAGCCGACTGCCCGACGAACTGCAGACGGGCAGCAACACCGGCATCGATTGCCCTTTGCGCTTCCCGGGACAGTACGCCGACGCCGAGACCGGCTGGCACTACAACTACCAGCGCTACTACGACCCCCAGACGGGGCAGTACGCCAGTCCCGATCCACTCGGCCTGACACCTTCTGCCAATGACAGCTCGTACGTCCCCAACCCACACGTATGGAGCGACCCGCTCGGTCTCTACTGGCAGGACCCCGGCAACGGGATGCGCTTCGGCCGGGACCCGGACCTCCCAGAAGGAGAGCGGCAGTACACGCGTGACAACCAGTACCCGTCGACCTACAGAACGTCGACCCACGATGAGATGGTACGGCGCTTCACTGATGAAGGCCGTGCGATCAACGGAGTGCCCCGCGACCCGGTGTCCGGGGAACGAATACCCCGTGACCAGCTGACGTGGCGCGACGGTAACAACCAGGTCATCTGGGACCCCAACGCGGACAACGACAGGCCGTTCCACCGTACGGTGACCTACGAGCACCGCAACCCGGTGGTCGTCCACTGGAACACGCAGGGGCGGTTCACCGATCGCACCGCGCGCAACGACTTCTACAACAGGACAAGCCACCTGGAGCCCATGGAGTGGAGTGAGAACTCGCGCGGTGGGGGGCGAATGACGGAAACGTTCATTCAGGAAGTTGGAGAGGGATACTCATGCAGCTGAGAAGGGAGAAATAGTGAATCTTCGGGCAGAGGTGGCACAGTTCGCAGGAGTCGCCCCCCTCCCAGGCCTCGATGACGCCTGGCACTGGTCACCGGCGCCTGGGATCGACTTCGTCGGGGCGCTTTCCCAGGACGGCGAGAGGCTGCTGCAGCTCAGCAGCAGGGATTCGTTCGATGCGGAGCTCGCGACGCGCACCCTTGCCTTCGCTCGCGAGCACGAGGACGAGATCTTCGCGCGCAATGCCTACATCGGTGCCCTTGAGGGCTTCGTGGCCCCCGAGGGCACGCGCTTCGACGCCGTCGTCGGCGTCGCTCCCGAGGTGCACCGGTTCTACAAGAACGAGAAGCCCGAGCTGACGCCGCACGTACGGCTCGCCTTCCCGGCGTACTCCTGCGAGTTTTCCGGCAAGGAGACCCTCGACGAGGCGATCACCCGCTACCGCACGCTGGGGTTGACCGATCTCCGCCGAGGTCCCTCGCCCTTCCTGAAGATGAGGTACGCCAACACCAGGACCAGGGGACGCAGCACCAACCCCGGGCGCGGTCTCGCCGACGCCGACCGGCTCCTCGACGAGTTGCGCGCGATCGAAGGCGGCACCGGCAGCTTCGTCGAGTTCGAGAACCGGCACGGTGACGTCTGGCGGGTCGAATGGCACGGCGCGTACTACATCGCGGAGTGGAACACAGGAGACGGCAGGCCGCGGGAGATCGGACTCGACGACCTCCTCGACTTCGCCGTCGCACGTCTGTACGCATAGCGCTGGGTCGAAACCCGCCCGCCGAGCGCGGGTGGGTTTGCTCCCGACCCCCCTAGGGGTACTCTCTTCCGCCCGATTGGCCAGCCCGCCGCCCTCTGTGGCAGACTGTCCGAGTTGCTCGGTCGAGTGTTGATGCTGCGCGCCTCCCGCCGGGAGGACCGGAAGCGAGTCCCACAGTACTCGTCGTCCCTGATCAGGGGCGGACGTACGGGAATCTTCCGGGAAGTGTGGTGCGGCGCCGGCCAGGCGCCCGGTGGGCCTTTCGCCCCCGGTCCGCGGTTCTGGTAGGGCCGTGTCAATCCCGCAGGGATGTTCGAACAAGGGACATCTGTGTCAGCGGGAGTGCGACACGCCCGACCGCGTGGGTCGGAGGTGAGGGGAAGCCGCTCCGGGTTCCAGAGCGTAATGAGAGACAGGACTACGAAGTAGCCATGGCGGGACAGAAGATCCGCATCCGGCTCAAGGCCTACGACCACGAGGTCATCGACTCTTCGGCGAAGAAGATCGTCGAGACGGTGACGCGTACTGGTGCGTCGGTCGCGGGCCCGGTGCCGCTGCCCACTGAGAAGAACGTGTACTGCGTCATCAAGTCGCCGCACAAGTACAAGGACTCGCGCGAGCACTTCGAGATGCGCACGCACAAGCGCCTGATCGACATCCTCGACCCGACCCCCAAGACCGTTGACTCCCTGATGCGACTCGACCTCCCGGCCGGTGTCGACATCGAGATCAAGCTCTGAGGCCGGTGATCTGAAGAGATGGCTAAGCAGATCAAGGGCATCCTGGGCGAGAAGCTCGGCATGACGCAGGTGTGGGACGCGAACAACCGCGTCGTCCCGGTCACCGTCGTCAAGGCCGGCCCCAACGTCGTCACCCAGGTCCGCACGAACGACGTCGACGGCTACGAGTCCGTCCAGATCGCCTTCGGCGAGATCGACCCGCGCAAGGTGAACAAGCCCCTCAAGGGTCACTTCGCCAAGGCCGACGTCACCCCCCGTCGTCACCTCGTCGAGATCCGCACGTCGGACGCCTCCGAGTACACGCTGGGCCAGGAGATCACCGCCGAGGTGTTCGAGTCCGGCGTGAAGGTCGACGTGACCGGCAAGAGCAAGGGCAAGGGCTTCGCCGGTGTCATGAAGCGTCACAACTTCAAGGGCCTCGGCGCCGGTCACGGCACCCAGCGCAAGCACCGCTCGCCCGGTTCCATCGGTGGCTGCGCCACCCCGGGTCGTGTGTTCAAGGGCCTCCGCATGGCGGGTCGCATGGGCAACGAGCGGGTCACCACCCAGAACCTGACCGTCCACGCCGTTGACGCGGAGAAGGGTCTGCTGCTCATCAAGGGCGCGGTTCCCGGTCCGAACGGCGGCCTCGTCCTGGTCCGCACCGCGGCCAAGGGGGCCTGAGGTAACCGATGAGCACTGTTGACATCCTTTCGCCGGCGGGCGACAAGGCCGGTACCGTCGAGCTCCCCGCGGAGATCTTCGACGTCGAGAAGGTCAGCGTTCCGCTGATCCACCAGGTCGTCGTCGCGCAGCTGGCCGCTGCCCGCCAGGGCACGCACAAGACGAAGAGCCGTGGCGAGGTCCGTGGTGGCGGCAAGAAGCCGTACCGCCAGAAGGGCACCGGCCGCGCCCGTCAGGGCTCGACCCGCGCGCCGCAGTTCGCCGGTGGTGGCGTCGTGCACGGTCCCGTGCCGCGCGACTACTCGCAGCGCACGCCCAAGAAGATGAAGGCTGCCGCCCTGCGTCACGCCCTCACCGACCGGGCGCGCCACAACCGCATCCACGTCGTCACCGGCGTGGTCGAGGGCGAGAACCCCTCCACGAAGGCCGCCAAGACGCTGTTCGGCAAGATCTCGGAGCGCAAGAACCTGCTCCTGGTCGTCGACCGCGCCGACGAGGCCGCGTGGCTCTCCGCCCGCAACCTGCCCCAGGTCCACATCCTGGAGCCGGGCCAGCTGAACACGTACGACGTTCTCGTCTCGGACGACGTGGTCTTCACCAAGGCCGCTTTCGAGTCCTTCGTCGCCGGCCCGAACAAGGCCAACGACAACGAAGGGAGCGAGGTCTGATGGCTGCCCGTCACCCCTCGATCGCCTCGAAGGCCGCCAAGGCGGCCAAGGCTGCGCGCGTCGCCAAGGCGCGCCGTCACGAGGCCGAAGGCAAGAACACCGTCGTCACCCCGGCGAGCAAGGCGTACACGGACCCCCGTGACGTCCTGCTGAAGCCGGTCGTGTCCGAGAAGAGCTACGCGCTCATCGACGAGAACAAGTACACGTTCCTCGTCGACCCGCGTGCCAACAAGACCCAGATCAAGGAGGCCGTCCAGGCGGTCTTCGAGGTCAAGGTCACCGGGGTCAACACGATCAACCGCGTGGGCAAGCGCAAGCGCACCCGCACCGGCTTCGGCCAGCGTGCCGCCACCAAGCGCGCGATCGTGACCCTCGCCGAGGGCGACCGTATCGACATCTTCGGCGGTCCGACCGCGTAAGCGGTCAGGATCGTTCGATATCGGACGAGGACTGAGAAATGGGTATCCGCAAGTACAAGCCGACGACTCCGGGCCGTCGTGGCTCCAGCGTCGCCGACTTCGTCGAGGTCACGCGGTCCACGCCGGAGAAGTCGCTGGTCCGTCCCCTGCACAGCAAGGGCGGCCGTAACAATTCCGGTCGTGTGACCGTCCGCCACCAGGGCGGTGGCCACAAGCGCGCCTACCGAGTGATCGACTTCCGTCGTCACGACAAGGACGGCGTGCCGGCGAAGGTCGCGCACATCGAGTACGACCCCAACCGCACCGCGCGCATCGCGCTCCTGCACTACGCGGACGGCGAGAAGCGCTACATCCTCGCGCCGCGTGGCCTGAGCCAGGGCGACCGCGTCGAGAACGGTCCCGGGGCCGACATCAAGCCGGGCAACAACCTTGCCCTGCGCAACATCCCGGTCGGTACGACGCTGCACGCCATCGAGCTGCGTCCCGGCGGCGGCGCCAAGTTCGCCCGCTCCGCCGGCGCCTCGGTGCAGCTGCTCGCGAAGGAGGGCACCATGGCCCACCTCCGCATGCCCTCCGGTGAGATCCGCCTGGTCGACCAGCGCTGCCGCGCCACGGTCGGCGAGGTCGGCAACGCCGAGCAGAGCAACATCAACTGGGGCAAGGCCGGCCGTAAGCGGTGGCTGGGCGTCCGCCCGACCGTCCGTGGTGTCGTGATGAACCCGGTCGACCACCCGCACGGTGGTGGTGAGGGCCGGACCTCCGGTGGCCGTCACCCCGTGTCCCCCTGGGGCAAGAAGGAAGGCCGTACTCGTTCGCCCAAGAAGGCGTCGAACAAGTACATCGTCCGCCGCCGCAAGACGAACAAGAAGCGCTAAGGACGGGTTGAGATGCCTCGTAGCTTGAAGAAGGGACCCTTCGTCGACGACCACCTGATCAAGAAGGTGGACGCGCAGAACGAAGCCGGTACCAAGAACGTCATCAAGACCTGGTCCCGTCGCTCCATGATCGTCCCGGCGATGCTCGGCCACACGATCGCGGTGCACAACGGCAAGACCCACATCCCGGTGTTCGTCACCGAGTCGATGGTCGGTCACAAGCTCGGCGAGTTCTCGCCGACGCGGACCTTCCGGGGTCACGTCAAGGAAGACCGGAAGTCGAAGCGCCGCTAGGGCGCGGATCGCAACAGACACGTAAGTAACTGGAAGGACAACCATGGAAGCCAGGGCCCAGGCGCGGTACATCCGCGTCACGCCCATGAAGGCCCGCCGCGTGGTGGACCTCATCCGTGGCATGGACGCCACGGAGGCCCAGGCCGTCCTGCGATTCGCTCCGCAGGCAGCCTCGGTTCCGGTGGGCAAGGTGCTGGACAGCGCCATTGCCAACGCCGCGCACAACTACGACCACACCGACGTCGACAGCCTCTTCATTTCCGAGGCCTACGTCGACGAGGGCCCGACCCTGAAGCGGTTCCGTCCGCGCGCCCAGGGCCGCGCCTACCGGATCCGCAAGCGGACCAGCCACATCACCGTGGTCGTCAGCAGCAAGGAAGGAACCCGGTAATGGGCCAGAAGGTTAACCCGCATGGGTTCCGGCTCGGTGTCACGACCGACTTCAAGTCGCGTTGGTACGCCGACAAGCTGTACAAGGACTACGTCAAGGAAGACGTCGCCATCCGTCGGATGATGACGTCCGGCATGGAGCGCGCCGGCATCTCCAAGGTCGAGATCGAGCGCACCCGTGACCGTGTGCGTGTGGACATCCACACCGCGCGTCCGGGCATCGTGATCGGCCGCCGTGGCGCCGAGGCCGACCGCATCCGCGGCGACCTCGAGAAGCTCACCGGCAAGCAGGTCCAGCTGAACATCCTCGAGGTCAAGAACCCCGAGACCGACGCTCAGCTGGTCGCCCAGGCCGTCGCCGAGCAGCTCTCCTCCCGCGTCTCCTTCCGCCGCGCCATGCGCAAGAGCATGCAGTCGGCCATGAAGGCGGGCGCCAAGGGCATCAAGATCCAGTGCGGCGGCCGCCTCGGCGGCGCCGAGATGTCCCGCTCGGAGTTCTACCGCGAGGGCCGCGTGCCCCTGCACACGCTCCGCGCGAACGTGGACTACGGCTTCTTCGAGGCCAAGACGACCTTCGGCCGCATCGGCGTGAAGGTCTGGATCTACAAGGGCGACGTCAAGAACATCGCCGAGGTCCGCGCCGAGAACGCCGCTGCCCGCGCCGGCAACCGCCCGGCCCGTGGCGGTGCAGACCGCCCGGCCCGTGGTGGCCGCGGTGGCGAGCGTGGCGGTCGCGGTCGCAAGCCGCAGCAGGCTCCCGCTGCCGAGGCCCCCAAGGCCGAGGCTCCGGCGGCCGCTCCGGCTGAGAGCACCGGAACGGAGGCCTGACCACCATGCTGATCCCCCGTAGGGTCAAGCACCGCAAGCAGCACCACCCGAAGCGCAACGGCATGTCGAAGGGTGGCACGCAGGTTGCGTTCGGCGAGTACGGCATCCAGGCGCTCACCCCGGCGTACGTGACGAACCGCCAGATCGAAGCGGCTCGTATCGCCATGACCCGCCACATCAAGCGTGGCGGCAAGGTCTGGATCAACATCTACCCGGACCGCCCCCTCACCAAGAAGCCGGCCGAGACCCGCATGGGTTCCGGTAAGGGCTCCCCGGAGTGGTGGGTGGCCAACGTCAAGCCCGGACGCGTCATGTTCGAGCTGTCGTACCCCAACGAGAAGATCGCGCGCGAGGCCCTGACCCGTGCGGCTCACAAGCTGCCGATGAAGTGCAAGATCGTCAAGCGCGAGGCAGGTGAAGCGTGATGTCGGCCGGTACCAAGGCGTCAGAGCTGCGCGAGCTGGGCAACGAGGAGCTTCTGGCGAAGCTCCGCGAGGCCAAGGAAGAGCTGTTCAACCTCCGCTTCCAGGCGGCCACGGGTCAGCTCGAGAACCACGGTCGGCTCAAGGCCGTCCGCAAGGACATCGCGCGGATCTACACCCTGATGCGTGAGCGCGAGCTGGGCATCGAGACGGTGGAGAGCGCATGAGCGAGAACAACGTGACTGAAGAGACGAAGGCCGCCCGCGGATTCCGCAAGACCCGTGAGGGTCTGGTCGTCAGCGACAAGATGGACAAGACCGTCGTCGTCGCCGTCGAGGACCGCGTGAAGCACGCGCTGTACGGCAAGGTCATCCGCCGTACGAACAAGCTCAAGGCGCACGACGAGCAGAACGCCGCGGGTGTCGGCGACCGCGTCCTCCTCATGGAGACCCGGCCGCTGTCCGCGACGAAGCGCTGGCGCGTCGTCGAGATCCTCGAGAAGGCCAAGTAATTCCTGCGGGCAAACCCGCAGGACAGTTCCGCCAGGCTCCGGGAGCCGCTCGCTGAGCGGCTCCCGGGGAACCGGCAGACATTCAGGAGATAGACGTGATCCAGCAGGAGTCGCGACTGCGTGTCGCCGACAACACGGGTGCGAAGGAGATCCTCTGCATCCGTGTGCTCGGTGGCTCCGGTCGCCGCTACGCGGGTATCGGTGACGTCATCGTCGCCACCGTCAAGGACGCGATCCCCGGTGGCAACGTGAAGAAGGGTGACGTCGTCAAGGCGGTCATCGTTCGCACCGTCAAGGAGCGCCGCCGTCCGGACGGCTCGTACATCCGCTTCGACGAGAACGCCGCCGTCATTCTCAAGAACGACGGCGACCCTCGTGGCACCCGTATCTTCGGCCCCGTGGGCCGTGAGCTGCGCGAGAAGAAGTTCATGAAGATCATCTCCCTCGCGCCGGAGGTGCTGTGAGCATGAAGATCAAGAAGGGCGACCTGGTCCAGGTCATCACCGGCAAGGACAAGGGCAAGCAGGGCAAGGTCATTGCCGCTTTCCCGCGCGAGCAGCGCGTCCTGGTCGAGGGTGTCAACCGGGTCAAGAAGCACACCAAGGCCGGTCCGACGGCTCGCGGTTCGCAGGCCGGCGGCATCGTCACCACCGAGGCCCCGATCCACGTCTCCAACGTCCAGCTGGTCGTGGAGAAGGACGGCAAGAAGGTCGTGACCCGCGTCGGCTACCGCTTCGACGACGAGGGCAACAAGATCCGCGTTGCCAAGCGGACGGGTGAGGACATCTGATGACGACCACCACCACTCCGCGTCTGAAGACGAAGTACCGCGAGGAGATCGCGGGCAAGCTGCGTGAGGAGTTCTCCTACGAGAACGTCATGCAGGTTCCCGGCCTCGTCAAGATCGTGGTCAACATGGGTGTGGGCGACGCCGCCCGCGACTCCAAGCTGATCGAGGGCGCCATCCGCGACCTCACCACGATCACCGGTCAGAAGCCGGCCGTCACCAAGGCCCGCAAGTCCATCGCGCAGTTCAAGCTGCGTGAGGGCCAGCCGATCGGTGCCCACGTCACGCTCCGTGGCGACCGCATGTGGGAGTTCCTGGACCGCACCCTGTCGCTCGCGCTCCCGCGCATCCGCGACTTCCGCGGCCTGTCCCCCAAGCAGTTCGACGGCCGTGGCAACTACACCTTCGGTCTCACGGAGCAGGTCATGTTCCACGAGATCGACCAGGACAAGATCGACCGCGTCCGGGGTATGGACATCACCGTGGTGACCACGGCGACCAACGACGAAGAGGGCCGTGCCCTTCTCCGTCACCTCGGCTTCCCGTTCAAGGAGGCGTGAGCGAGATGGCGAAGAAGGCTCTCATCGCGAAGGCTGCTCGCAAGCCCAAGTTCGGTGTGCGTGGCTACACCCGCTGCCAGCGCTGCGGCCGTCCCCACTCCGTGTACCGCAAGTTCGGCCTGTGCCGCGTGTGCCTTCGTGAGATGGCTCACCGTGGCGAGCTGCCGGGCGTGACCAAGAGCTCCTGGTAATCCGGTAGTTCCGGACTCCCAGGGCTCTCGGTAAGCAATGGGAACGGCAGGAGCCCCGCTCCGCATGGCTTAGGCTTGTGGGGTTGGGCACCTGCCGTGCCCGTACGACTTACTACGCCGTAGGTCCACCGCGCCGCACCCGTCCCGTCTCGGATCGGGGAGAGGGATGGCGCACCAGGAAACCCCGGCGAGAGAGGCCGAAGGCCAATTCATGACCATGACTGATCCGATCGCAGACATGCTTACGCGTCTGCGGAACGCGAACTCGGCATACCACGACACCGTGTCGATGCCGCACTCGAAGATCAAGTCGCACATCGCGGAGATCCTCCAGCAGGAGGGCTTCATCACGGGCTGGAAGGTCGAGGACGCCGAGGTCGGCAAGAACCTCGTCCTGGAGCTGAAGTTCGGCCCCAACCGTGAGCGCTCCATCGCGGGCATCAAGCGGATCTCCAAGCCCGGTCTCCGGGTGTACGCGAAGTCCACCAACCTGCCGAAGGTGCTCGGCGGCCTGGGCGTGGCGATCATCTCCACGTCGCACGGGCTCCTCACCGACAAGCAGGCCGGCAAGAAGGGCGTGGGTGGGGAAGTCCTCGCCTACGTCTGGTAACGGAAGGGAACGGAGGAAACAGCTATGTCGCGCATCGGCAAGCTCCCCATCGCGGTTCCCGCCGGCGTGGACGTCACCATCGACGGCCGCACGGTCGCGGTCAAGGGCCCCAAGGGCACGCTGACCCACACCGTCGTGGCGCCGATCGAGATCGCCAAGGGCGAGGACGGCGTTCTGAACGTCACCCGCCCCAACGACGAGCGTCAGAACAAGGCCCTGCACGGCCTGTCCCGCACGCTGGTGGCGAACATGATCACCGGCGTGACCCAGGGTTACGTGAAGAAGCTCGAGATCAGCGGTGTCGGTTACCGCGTTGTCGCCAAGGGTTCGAACCTGGAGTTCTCCCTCGGCTACAGCCACCCGATCACGGTCGAGGCCCCCGAGGGCATCACCTTCAAGGTGGAGACCCCGACCCGGTTCTCGGTCGAGGGCATCGACAAGCAGAAGGTCGGCGAGGTTGCGGCCAACATCCGCAAGCTGCGCAAGCCCGACCCGTACAAGGCCAAGGGCGTCAAGTACGAGGGCGAAGTCATCCGCCGCAAGGTCGGAAAGGCGGGTAAGTAAGCCATGGCATACGGGCAGAAGATCCTCAAGGGCGACGCGTACAAGCGTGCTGCTATCAAGCGCCGTCACATCCGGATCCGCAAGAAGGTCGCCGGCACCGCCGAGCGTCCTCGCCTGGTCGTGACCCGTTCCAACCGCCACATCGTGGCGCAGGTGATCGACGACCTGAAGGGTCACACCCTGGCGTCGGCGTCCACCCTGGACGCGTCGGTCCGCGGCGGCGAGGGCGACAAGTCCGCGCAGGCCAAGCAGGTCGGCGCCCTGGTCGCCGAGCGTGCCAAGGCCGCCGGTGTCGAGGCCGTCGTGTTCGACCGTGGTGGCAACCAGTACGCCGGGCGCATCGCCGCCCTGGCGGACGCCGCCCGCGAAGCCGGGCTCAAGTTCTGAGCCGCTTGTAGCTAGCGGAAAGAGAGAGGTAATCCAATGGCTGGACCCCAGCGCCGCGGTGGCGGCGCCGGTGGCGGCGAGCGGCGGGACCGGAAGGGCCGTGACGGCGGCGCTGCTGCCGCCGAGAAGACCGCGTACGTTGAGCGCGTTGTCGCGATCAACCGCGTCGCCAAGGTTGTGAAGGGTGGTCGTCGCTTCAGCTTCACCGCGCTGGTCGTGGTGGGCGACGGTGACGGCACCGTGGGTGTCGGATACGGCAAGGCCAAGGAGGTGCCGGCCGCCATCGCCAAGGGTGTTGAGGAGGCCAAGAAGCACTTCTTCAAGGTCCCCCGCATCCAGGGCACCATCCCGCACCCCATCCAGGGTGAGAAGGCGGCCGGCGTCGTGCTGCTCAAGCCCGCGTCCCCGGGTACCGGTGTGATCGCCGGTGGTCCGGTGCGCGCCGTGCTCGAGTGCGCCGGTATCCACGACGTGCTGTCGAAGTCGCTCGGCTCCGACAACGCCATCAACATCGTGCACGCGACCGTGGCGGCCCTGAAGGGCCTGCAGCGTCCCGAGGAGATCGCGGCCCGCCGTGGTCTGCCCCTCGAGGACGTCGCTCCCGCGGCTCTGCTGCGTGCGCGTGCCGGGGCGGGTGTGTGATCATGGCGCAGCTCAAGATCACGCAGGTCAAGTCCTACATCGGCAGCAAGCAGAACCACCGTGACACCCTGCGCTCCCTTGGTCTCAAGGGCATCAACACGCAGGTCGTCAAGGAGGATCGTCCCGAGTTCCGCGGCATGGTGCACACCGTCCGCCACCTCGTGACGGTCGAGGAGGTCGACTGATCATGGCGGAGAACAACCCGCTCAAGATCCACAACCTCCGTCCGGCCCCGGGCGCCAAGACCGCCAAGACCCGTGTGGGTCGTGGTGAGGCGTCGAAGGGTAAGACGGCCGGTCGTGGTACGAAGGGCACCAAGGCCCGCTACCAGGTTCCGGAGCGCTTCGAGGGTGGCCAGATGCCCCTCCACATGCGTCTCCCGAAGCTGAAGGGCTTCAAGAACCCGTTCAAGACCGAGTACCAGGTCGTGAACCTGGACAAGCTCGCCTCCCTCTACCCCGAGGGCGGAGAGGTCACGGTCGAGGACCTGGTCGCCAAGGGCGCCGTGCGCAAGAACAGCCTCGTCAAGGTCCTGGGCCAGGGCGAGATCTCCGTGGCGCTGCAGGTGACGGTCGACGCCGTCTCCGGCTCCGCCAAGGAGAAGATCACCGCCGCCGGCGGTACCGTCACCGAGCTCGTCTGACCCCGTCAGGTGTCTCGATGACATAGAGCGATCCCGACCGGGGATACCCCACAAATGGGGTATCCCCGGTTGGTCGTTCCTAGGGCGGTGGTGTCGCCGGTAAGGTGGCCTGCGCTGCCCATTCACCCCGGGAGCCCCACGCGGGGCACTCAGGGCGGCAGTTGACCGTTAAGAATTCGTCCTCAGTCGGAATCTCAGACCATCACCCTTGACGCAGTTGCGCGGGGGGTCGCAGGAGGCACCGTGCTCACCGCGTTCGCCCGGGCGTTCAAGACGCCCGACCTGCGCAAGAAGCTGCTCTTCACGCTCGGCATCATCGTGGTGTACCGGCTCGGTACGCACATCCCCATCCCGGGTGTCGACTACCGGAACGTCCAGACCTGTATCGACGCGGCCCAGGCGAACCAGGGCCTGTTCGGTCTGGTGAACATGTTCAGCGGCGGCGCGCTGCTCCAGATCACGGTCTTCGCGCTCGGGATCATGCCGTACATCACGGCGAGCATCATTCTGCAGCTGCTGACCGTGGTGATCCCGCGCCTGGAAGCCCTGAAGAAGGAGGGGCAGGCCGGCACGGCGAAGATCACGCAGTACACCCGTTACCTGACGGTCGCGCTCGCCATCCTCCAGGGCACCGGCCTGGTGGCCACCGCCCGCAGCGGCGCCCTCTTCCAGGGCTGCCCGGTCGCGAGCCAGATCGTCCCGGACCAGTCGATCTTCGTGACCATCACCATGGTCATCACCATGACCGCCGGTACGGCCGTGGTCATGTGGCTCGGTGAGCTGATCACCGACCGCGGCATCGGCAACGGCATGTCGATCCTGATGTTCATCTCGATCGCCGCCACCTTCCCCTCCGCCCTGTGGGCCATCAAGGAGCAGGGCAGCCTCGCGGACGGCTGGATCGAGTTCGGCACCGTCATCGCCGTCGGCCTGGTCATGGTCGGCCTGGTCGTCTTCGTCGAGCAGGCCCAGCGCCGGATCCCCGTCCAGTACGCGAAGCGCATGATCGGCCGCCGTTCCTACGGCGGTACGTCGACCTACATCCCGCTGAAGGTCAACCAGGCCGGTGTGATCCCGGTCATCTTCGCCTCGTCGCTGCTGTACATCCCGGCGCTGATCGCGCAGTTCTCCAGCGGCACCTCGGGCTGGAAGACCTGGATCGAGGCGCACCTCGTCCGCGGTGACCACCCGATCTACGTGACGCTGTACTTCTTGCTCATCGTCTTCTTCGCGTTCTTCTACGTGGCCATCTCGTTCAACCCCGAGGAAGTCGCGGACAACATGAAGAAGTATGGTGGCTTCATCCCGGGCATCCGGGCTGGCCGACCGACCGCTGAGTACCTGAGCTACGTACTCAACCGGATCACCTGGCCGGGTTCGCTGTACTTGGGTCTGATCGCTCTCGTACCGACGATGGCGTTGGTTGGTTTCGGGGCAAACCAGAACTTCCCGTTCGGCGGGACGAGCATCCTGATCATCGTGGGTGTCGGTCTTGAGACGGTGAAGCAGATCGAGAGCCAGCTCCAGCAGCGCAATTACGAAGGGTTCCTCCGCTGATGCGAATCGTCCTCGTCGGGCCGCCGGGTGCTGGTAAGGGCACACAGGCAACCCGCCTTGCCGAGAAACTGCGCATCCCGCACATCTCCACGGGCGACCTGTTCCGCGCCAACATCAGCCGGCAGACCGAGCTCGGAAAGCTCGCGAAGTCCTACATCGACGCCGGTAATCTCGTCCCCGACGAGGTCACCATCGCCATGGCCAAGGACCGCATGGCGCAGCCCGACGCCGAGGGCGGCTTCCTGCTGGACGGCTTCCCGCGCAACGTGTCGCAGGCCGAGGCGCTGGACGAGCTGCTGAAGAGCGAGGGCATCAAGCTGGACGCGGTGCTCGACCTCGAGGCCCCCGAGGACGAGGTCGTGAAGCGGATCGCCGGGCGGCGCGTCTGCCGCAAGGACTCCGCGCACGTCTTCCACGTCACCTACAGCCCGCCGAAGCAGGACGGCGTCTGCGACCTCTGCGGCGGCGAGCTGTACCAGCGCAACGACGACTCCGAGGAGACCGTCCGCACGCGCCTGGAGGTCTACCACACGCAGACCGAGCCGATCATCGGCTACTACCGGGCCCAGGGCCTGGTGGTGACCATCTCCGCGACGGGTCCCGTCGACGAGGTCACCGGCCGGGCGCTGGAGGCGCTGAAGAGCGGCCAGTAGTCCGTCCCGCCGCCCGCACAGCCGCGGTTCCCCCCGAGGGACCGCGGCTGTGGCGTGGGCGGGGTCCGTGCCGCCGCCCGCGCGGCACCCGGGCGGCTCGCGCCCTTATCGTTGGAAGCGTTCGCACTCCTCCACTGGTCCAGAAAGGCCGTCGTCCCCATGGTGCAGATCAAGAGCCCTGAGCAGATCGCCAAGATGCGCGAGGCGGGGCTGGTCGTCGCCGCCATCCACGCGGCCACCCGTGAGGCCGCGGTGCCCGGGGCGTCCACCAAGGATCTGGACCAGGTCGCCCGCAAGGTGCTCGCCGAGCACGGCGCCAAGCCGAACTTCCTCGGCTACGGCGGCTTCCCCGCCACCATCTGCACCTCGGTGAACGAGGTCGTGGTCCACGGCATCCCGTCCGACGACGTGATCCTCAAGGACGGGGACATCATCTCCATCGACTGCGGCGCCATCATCGACGGCTGGCACGGCGACGCCGCCTACACCGCCTTCGTCGGCTCGGGTCACTCCCCGGAGCTGGTCGAGCTCTCCCGGGTCACCGAGGAGTCGATGTGGGCCGGCATCGCGGCCATGAAGCAGGGCAACCGGCTGGTCGACATCTCCCGCGCGATCGAGACGTACATCCGCCGCCAGCCGAAGCCCGGCGGCGGCAAGTACGGGATCATCGAGGACTACGGCGGCCACGGCATCGGCACCGAGATGCACATGGACCCGCACCTGCTGAACTACGTCGACCGCAAGCGCGGCAAGGGCCCGAAGCTGGTGCCCGGCTTCTGCCTGGCGATCGAGCCGATGGTCTCCCTCGGCACCCCGCGCACCGAGGTCCTCTCCGACGACTGGACGGTCATCACGACCGACGGCACCTGGTCCTCCCACTGGGAGCACTCGGTCGCCCTCACCGAGCAGGGCCCCCTGGTCCTGACCGCCCCCGACGGCGGCAAGGCCAAGCTGGCGGAGCTGGGCATCACGGCCGCGCCGGACCCGCTCGGTTAAGGATCTCCCGCAGCGGGCAGGATCTCTCGATTCGTGTTTCCGGGGCCGCTGACGTAGACTGACTCGTCGGCTCTGGTGCACCCGCATGTCCGCATGTGGTCACGGTGTACTGAAGAGTCGATCAAGGTAGTCGATTCGAAGGGCGAAGCGTGGCCAAGAAGCAAGGTGCCATCGAGATCGAGGGCACTGTCGTTGAGTCTCTGCCGAACGCCATGTTCAGGGTCGAGCTCCAGAACGGCCACCAGGTCCTGGCACACATCAGCGGCAAGATGCGCATGCACTACATCCGCATCCTCCCTGACGACCGGGTCGTGGTGGAGCTGTCTCCGTACGACCTGACGCGTGGCCGGATCGTCTACCGGTACAAGTAGATCTTGCCCGCTCCCCGGCCCGCCGGGGTGATGGCACTGACCCGGAGAACCTCACACCCATGAAGGTCAAGCCGAGCGTCAAGAAGATCTGCGACAAGTGCAGGGTGATCCGCCGTCACGGCCGGGTCATGGTCATCTGCGACAACCCGCGCCACAAGCAGCGCCAGGGCTGACCGCAGCACTGATCCACCCTCTGCGCCTCCCGCAGACTTCGCGCGACGCGAGCAACACACGTTCATACGCAGGACCCGAGCCGCACGGCTCGACACCCCCGGCTCGGAGGCCGGGGACCCGGCCCGTACCTGGTACGGCGGGCGGGGATCCGGTTCTGTGGAAGACCTCCGACAACCAACTGGAGCCATTGAATGGCACGCGTTTCCGGTGTTGACATCCCGCGCGAAAAGCGCGTGGAGATCGCCCTCACCTATGTGTTCGGCATCGGCCGGACCCTTTCGCAGCAGACGCTGGCCGCCACCGGCGTCGACCCGAACACCCGCGTCCGCGACCTCTCCGAGGAGCAGCTCGTCGCGATCCGCGAGTACGTCGACAACAACATCAAGACCGAGGGTGACCTCCGTCGCGAGATCCAGGCCGACATCCGCCGCAAGGTCGAGATCGGCACCTACCAGGGTCTGCGTCACCGTCGCGGTCTGCCCGTCCGCGGTCAGCGCACCAGCACCAACGCGCGTACCCGCAAGGGCCCGCGTCGCGCCATCGCCGGCAAGAAGAAGCCGGGCAAGAAGTAGTCCTCAGCGGACTTCGCCGTCCAGCGGTCTTCGCTGTAGGACCGACCACCTCCCGTAGGAGTACAGATGCCCCCCAAGGGTCGTCAGGGCGCTGCCAAGAAGGTGCGCCGCAAGGAAAAGAAGAACGTCGCTCACGGCCACGCGCACATCAAGAGCACGTTCAACAACACGATCGTCTCGATCACGGACCCGTCGGGCAACGTGATCTCCTGGGCCTCCGCCGGCCACGTCGGCTTCAAGGGCTCCCGGAAGTCCACGCCGTTCGCCGCGCAGATGGCTGCCGAGTCGGCCGCCCGCCGCGCCCAGGAGCACGGCATGCGCAAGGTCGACGTGTTCGTCAAGGGCCCGGGTTCCGGTCGTGAGACCGCGATCCGCTCCCTGCAGGCCACGGGCCTCGAGGTCGGCTCCATCCAGGACGTCACCCCGACCCCGCACAACGGCTGCCGCCCGCCGAAGCGCCGCCGCGTCTGAGGCACCGGCTTCCTGAGGTTCCGGGCGGTACGGCTCGCAAGGGCCGTATCGCCCGTACCCTTGCAGTACCCGCACTTTTCACCAGGTGCGGTTTCCGTCGGACGTCAAATAGCGGGCGTCCACGAAAGAAGGATCTGATCCACTCATGCTGATCGCTCAGCGTCCCTCGTTGACCGAAGAGGTCGTCGACGAATTCCGTTCCCGGTTCGTGATCGAGCCGCTGGAGCCGGGCTTCGGCTACACCCTCGGCAACTCCCTCCGCCGCACCCTCCTGTCGTCGATCCCCGGTGCCGCTGTCACCAGCATCCGCATCGACGGCGTCCTGCACGAGTTCACCACCGTGCCGGGCGTCAAGGAGGACGTCACCGACCTGATCCTCAACATCAAGCAGCTGGTCGTCTCCTCGGAGCACGACGAGCCGGTCGTGATGTACCTGCGCAAGCAGGGCCCGGGTCTGGTCACCGCCGCCGACATCGCGCCCCCGGCCGGTGTCGAGGTGCACAACCCGGACCTCGTCCTCGCCACGCTCAACGGCAAGGGCAAGCTGGAGATGGAGCTGACCGTCGAGCGCGGTCGCGGCTACGTCTCCGCCGTGCAGAACAAGCAGGTCGGCCAGGAGATCGGCCGGATCCCGGTCGACTCGATCTACAGCCCCGTGCTGAAGGTCACCTACAAGGTCGAGGCGACCCGAGTCGAGCAGCGGACCGACTTCGACAAGCTGATCGTCGACGTCGAGACCAAGCAGGCGATGCGTCCGCGTGACGCCATGGCCTCCGCCGGCAAGACCCTGGTCGAGCTGTTCGGTCTCGCCCGCGAGCTGAACATCGACGCCGAGGGCATCGACATGGGTCCGTCCCCCACGGACGCCGCCCTCGCCGCCGACCTGGCGCTGCCGATCGAGGAGCTGGAGCTCACGGTCCGGTCGTACAACTGCCTCAAGCGTGAGGGCATCCACTCCGTGGGTGAGCTCGTCGCGCGGTCCGAGGCGGACCTGCTCGACATCCGGAACTTCGGTGCGAAGTCCATCGACGAGGTCAAGGCCAAGCTGGCCGGGATGGGCCTCGCGCTCAAGGACTCGCCTCCCGGGTTCGACCCGACCGCTGCGGCGGACGCCTTCGGCGCCGACGACGACGCGGACGCGGGCTTCGTCGAGACCGAGCAGTACTAAGAGCTCGGGACCGACGGTTCGTTTTCGGCTGCCGGCCGGCTGTGGCTGGTCGCGCAGTTCCCCGCGCCCCTTCGGGGCGCGGGGTCTCCGACAGGCGACCGCCTGCTCGGATACTGACTCCGGTACCTGATACGGCCGGGGCAGACACACAGGAGAGTCACTATGCCGAGGCCCACCAAGGGTGCCCGTCTGGGCGGCAGCGCCGCGCACGAGAAGCTCATGCTCGCGAACCTCGCGAAGGCGCTTTTCGAGCACGGCCGCATCACCACCACCGAGGCGAAGGCGCGCAAGCTGCGTCCCTACGCCGAGCGTCTGGTCACCAAGGCGAAGAAGGGCGACCTTCACAACCGCCGTCAGGTGCTCCAGGTGATCACGGACAAGAGCATCGTCCACACGCTCTTCACCGAGATCGGCCCGCGGTACGAGAACCGTCCCGGTGGCTACACCCGCATCACCAAGATCGGTAACCGCCGTGGCGACAACGCGCCCATGGCCGTCATCGAGCTGGTCGAGGCGCTGACGGTGCAGCAGGCCGCGGTCGGCGAGGCCGAGGCCGCGACCAAGCGGTCCGCGAAGGACGCCGAGGCGGAGGCCGCGGAGACCAAGGTCGACACGGCCAAGGGCGACGACGAGGCTGCGGCCGAGGAGTCGAAGGACGCGTAAGCGTTTCTGGCGGGGCCTGTGCGGTCGCTTCAGTGCGGCGCCGTTGTGGCTTGTCGCGCAGTTCCCCGCGCCCCTTCAGGGCGCACCAGCGGGCCCGCTTCTTTTGAAGGAGCGGGCCCGCTTCGTTTTTGGTGGAGGGAGATGTCCGGGTGAGTGGTGTGGTGCGGGTGCGGCTGGATCTTTCCTACGACGGTTCCGAGTTCTCCGGGTGGGCCAAGCAGGCCGGGGGGCGGCGGACCGTGCAGGGGGAGATCGAGGACGCCCTGCGGACCGTGACGCGGTCCGCGACGACGTACGAGCTGACCGTGGCGGGGCGGACCGACGCCGGTGTGCACGCGCGGGGTCAGGTCGCGCACGTGGACCTGCCGCGCGAGGTGTGGGCCGAGCACCGGCCGAAGCTGCTGAAGCGGCTCGCCGGGCGGCTGCCGAAGGACGTCCGGGTGTGGGCGCTGAGGGAGGCGCCGGCGGGCTTCGACGCCCGGTTCTCGGCGATCTGGCGGCGCTACGCCTACCGCGTCACCGACAACCCCGGCGGCGTCGACCCGCTGCTGCGCGACCATGTGCTCTGGCACGACTGGCCGCTGGACGTGGACGCCATGAACGAGGCCGCCCGCGGACTGCTCGGCGAGCACGACTTCGCCGCCTACTGCAAGCGGCGCGAGGGCGCGACGACCATCCGGACGCTGCAGGAGCTGAGCCTCGTGCGCGGCGACGACGGGATCATCACCGCCACCGTCCGCGCCGACGCCTTCTGCCACAACATGGTGCGCTCGCTGATCGGCGCGCTGCTGTTCGTCGGGGACGGGCACCGCACGCCGGACTGGCCCGCGAAGGTCCTGGCGGCGGGCGTACGGGACTCGGCGGTCCATGTCGTACGCCCGCACGGCCTGACCCTGGAGGAGGTCGGCTACCCGGCCGACGAACTCCTCGCGGCCCGCAGCGCCGAGGCGCGCAACAAGCGGACGCTGCCGTCGGCCGGCTGCTGCTGACGCGCTCCGATCGGCGGGGTCAGCCGACCGCCGCCGCCGACGCCTGCGCCTCACCCCTGCGCCGGATCTGACGGTACGTGAACTCCTGGAGGTCGTCGCCGGTCTTGAAGACGGCCTTGTCCTTCTCCGTCACGTCCTTGCCGCTGGTGAAGCCGGCCAGCGTGAAGTAGGCGTAGCGGCCGTAGGCGTTGGTGGTGGAGCGGCAGACCGCGCCGACGCAGAAGTCCTTCACCCCGCCGCCGGACAGCGACTTGACGATGCTTTTCGCGTCCGCCTGCTGCTTGGCCTTCGTCGCCTGCGCCTCGGTCGCGAAGACCGCCACGCCGACCGTCACCGCCACGCCGTCCCGGCTGTAGGTGACGCGGATCAGCCGCGTGCAGTCGTTGCCGGTGAGGACCTTGGGGAGCGTGGCCTTCGCCGCGGACGCGCAGTCCTTGGTGTCCGCCGTCGGGCCCTTCTTGTAGACCGTGTCTCCCATGGTCAGCTGTGTGCCCGGGAACAGGATGTCGGGGCTCAGCGGAGCCTTGTCCTTCTGGGCGCTGGCGACGAAGTCCTTCGGGTCCAGCGGGGGCGGCGCGCTCGTCGGCTCGAACGACGGGACCGTGCCCGTGGGGCTCGGCAGGTCGGAGACGCCGGGCAGCTGGGACTCGGTGCCCGGGGAGGCCTGGTTCGAGCCGCCCGCCGACACGACGGCGACCGCCACCGCGGTGCCTATCGCCACGGCGGCGAGTGCGCCGCCGCCTATGAACAGCAGCCGGCGCCGCTTGGCGCGCGCCTCGGACGCGTCGGCGAGCGCCGCCCAGTCGGGTGACCCGCCGGCGCTGCCGCCGCTCCACGGCTGCTGGGAATTCGGTTTCCAGGGATCCCACTGCTGTGAGGAGCCCCCCTGACCAACGCTCATGGGGCGCATCTTAGACGGGGCAAGGGGTGTGCTGGTCCGCCTCAACGGGCCCGCGAGGGCCTAGCGTTGCGTCCATGGCGACGGGCAAAAGCGACATCTCCGGGTGGTTGGTGCGCCCCGCGGGCATCGGCTGGTGGGCCGGACTCGTGGCGGTCCTGGCCGCGCTGACGACCCATACGGTGCTGGTGACCTCGGACGGAGGCATGGACAACGGCATCGTCGTGGACGCGGCGCGCACCTGGCTGGACGGCGGATCGCCGTACGACGACGAGCACTTCCTCTATTTTCCGAGCGCGGTGATGGCGGCCGCCCCGCAGGCGCTGCTGCCGCGGTCCGTGCTGGACGTCCTGGTGCCGGTGGCGGTCGTCCTCGCCCTCGCGCTGGGCTGGGTGTGCGCGCTGCTGCTGCACCGGGTGCCGCTGCGCAGCAGGCTCGCCGTGCTCGGCCTGCTCGGGCTGGCGGCCGGGTTCGCGCCGTTCGCGCAACTGGTGCGGCTGGGCAACTGGACGGTGACGGCGGTGCTCGCGCTGCCGCTGTGCCTGCTGCTCGCGAGCCGGGGGCGGTGGGTCGCGGCGGGCGCGGTGATCGGGGTGGCGGTGGCGCTGAAGCCGCTGCTCGCGCCGATGGCGTTGCTGTTCCTCTTCGCGCGCCGGTGGGGGGCGCTCGCGCTGGTGGTGCTGGTGCCGGCGGTCTCGTCGGTGGTGGCCGCCTTCTTCCTGCCCGACCCCACCGGCTTCCTCACCCAGACCCTGCCCTTCCTCTTCACCGCCGACGACGCCTTCCTCCGGCTCTACGAGGCGGGTCCCGCGGCCGTGCTGCCCCGGCTCGGTGTGCCGCAGGCGTTGGCCCAGGCGCTGGCGGTGGCCGCCGCCGCGGTCGGGGTGGGGTGCGCGTACCGGCGGTGGCGGGGGCCGGGGCCCGAGCCGCTGCGGCTGGCGGAGACGTCCGCCGGGCTGATGCTGTCCGCGTTCCTGGTGTCGCGGCCCTCCTACAACCACTACCTGCTCGTCGTGCTGCCCCTGCTGCTCGCGGGGCTGCCGTACGCGGGGTCGGTGACCCGGCGGCCGTGGTTCTGGCTGGCGCTGGTGCCGCAGCTGCCGGGTGTGACCTGGCCGTGGCTGGAGTCGGGGAAGCGGCGGGCGTTCCGGGACGCCGTCACGCTGTGCGTGCTGGCGGGGACGGTGGCGTACCACGCGGTCCGGGGCGCGCGGGGCGCTCCCCGGGACGGGGAAGGGGCCGGTCGGGCGGCGGACGGGTGGCGTGCGGCCACGGAGGGCGCCGTACGGCCGTAAAATAGGGCGCGCCCACGGGCGGCGGGCTCGTTTTGACCCGTCCGGCCGAGCACGGGTATTCTGCGTCTCTGTTGTGTGTAGTGGCTTACTCATTCTCACGTGAGGGGCCCTTACACCGGTCCACCGGGCCGATGACCAGCGACCAGCACGCGGTTTGCGTCACCGCTGTGCGGTCAGGGCTGTCGTGATCGTCTTCGGTGACCTTGTCAGGACCATTCACTGAAGAAGCGAAGGCTACGAACCGTGCGTACGTACAGCCCCAAGCCCGGCGATGTGACGCGCCAGTGGCACGTCATCGACGCTCAGGACGTCGTCCTGGGCCGTCTGGCCTCCACTGCCGCCTCCATCCTGCGTGGCAAGCACAAGCCGATCTACGCGCCCCACGTCGACACCGGTGACTTCGTCATCATCATCAACGCCGACAAGGTGCACCTCTCCGGCAACAAGCGGACCCAGAAGATGGCGTACCGCCACTCGGGCTACCCGGGTGGTCTGCGCTCCGTCCGCTACGACGAGCTGCTTGCCAAGAACCCCGAGAAGGCCATCGAGAAGGCCGTCAAGGGCATGCTCCCCAAGAACACCCTGGGCCGTCAGATGCTCTCGAAGCTGAAGGTCTACTCGGGCGACCAGCACCCGCACGCTGCCCAGCAGCCGGTGCCGTTCGAGATCACCCAGGTCGCGCAGTAAGTCCGGCCACCCCCTAAGACCGAAGAGAATCTGAGGAGAATCGTGGCCGAGACCACTGCCGAGCAGCCGCTCGAAGAGCTTGACATCGACAGCTACACCACCGAGTCCGAGGCGCCCGTCGAGGGCGAGTACACCTCGGAGTCCATGGCGTCCCGCTTCGGCGAGCCCCAGCCGGCCGCCGGCCTGGGCCGTCGCAAGAACGCCATCGCCCGCGTCCGGATCGTCCCGGGCACCGGCAAGTGGAAGATCAACGGTCGCACCCTCGAGGACTACTTCCCGAACAAGGTGCACCAGCAGGAAGTGAACGAGCCCTTCAAGGTGCTCGAGCTCGAGGGCCGCTACGACGTCATCGCCCGCATCGCGGGTGGCGGTGTCTCCGGTCAGGCCGGTGCGCTCCGTCTCGGTGTCGCCCGTGCGCTGAACGAGGCGGACGTCGACAACAACCGCGGTCCGCTGAAGAAGGCCGGCTTCCTGCGCCGCGACGACCGTGCGGTCGAGCGGAAGAAGGCCGGTCTGAAGAAGGCCCGCAAGGCTCCGCAGTACAGCAAGCGCTAATCGCAGGGCGCTCGCGCGTACTCCGAACGCCCCGGCGGCACGCCATCGTGCTGCCGGGGCGTTCGTTTATTCACTGGCGTGGGCGTATAACGGCACAAGGCGCTCAAACGCTAATGTGATCGGATGGTCGGGCGGTGACGCCGAGGTGTACGCCCGGTGCGCGTTCCCGTGACATGGGAGCCGGGGTCGTTCCGCGACCGTCGAACACAGCAGAAGCTCAGCTTTGTCAGTGGCAGGACCCTGGAGGGCTGTCGATACTGACGCATCCTCAGGAGGACAAGTGGGACGACTCTTCGGCACGGACGGCGTGCGCGGTGTCGCCAACGCGGATCTCACGGCGGAGATGGCGCTCGGCCTGTCCGTCGCCGCCGCGCACGTACTGGCCGAGGCGGGCACGTTCGAAGGGCACCGGCCCACCGCCGTGGTCGGACGGGACCCGCGCGCGTCCGGGGAGTTCCTGGAGGCCGCCGTGGTCGCCGGGCTCGCCAGCGCGGGCGTGGACGTCCTGCGGGTCGGCGTGCTGCCGACGCCGGCCGTCGCCCATCTCACCGGTGCGCTCGGCGCCGACCTCGGCGTGATGCTCTCCGCCAGCCACAACGCCATGCCGGACAACGGCATCAAGTTCTTCGCCCGCGGGGGGCACAAGCTCGCCGACGAGCTGGAGGACCGGATCGAGTCGGTCTACGAGGAGCACCGCACCGGTGCGCCGTGGGACCGGCCCACCGGGTCCGGGGTCGGGCGGGTGCGGGACTACGAGGAGGGGGCCGACACGTATGTCGCCCACCTCGTGGACGTGCTGCCGAACCGGCTCGACGGGCTGAAGATCGTGCTGGACGAGGCGCACGGGGCGGCGTCGCAGGTGTCGCCCGAGGCGTTCCGGCGGGCCGGGGCCGACGTCGTGACGATCGGTGCCGAGCCGGACGGGCTGAACATCAACGACGGGTGCGGGTCCACGCATCTCGCGCAGCTGAAGGCCGCCGTCGTCGAGCACGGGGCCGCGCTGGGGATCGCGCACGACGGTGACGCCGACCGGTGCCTGGCCGTCGACCACACGGGGGAGGAGGTCGACGGGGACCAGATCCTCGCCGTGCTGGCGCTGGCCATGCGGGAGCGGGAAGCGTTGCGGTCCGACACGGTGGTCGCCACCGTGATGTCGAACCTCGGGTTCAAGCTCGCCATGGAGCGGGAGGGGATCCGGCTCGTCCAGACCGCGGTGGGTGACCGGTACGTGCTGGAGGAGATGAAGCAGCACGGGTTCGCCCTGGGCGGCGAGCAGTCCGGGCACGTGATCATCCTCGACCACGCGACGACGGGTGACGGGACGCTGACGGGGCTGCTGCTGGCGGCGCGGGTCGCTCAGACGGGGCGGCCGCTGCGGGAGCTGGCGTCGGTGATGGAGCGGTTGCCGCAGGTCCTGATCAACGTCCCTGACGTGGACAAGTCGCGGGTGAAGACGTCCGCGGAGCTGGCGACGGCCGTGGGCGAGGCCGAGCGTGAGCTGGGGGAGACCGGGCGGGTGCTGCTGCGTCCCTCGGGCACGGAGCCGCTGGTGCGGGTGATGGTCGAGGCGGCCGACATCGACCAGGCGCGGTCGGTGGCGGGGCGGCTCGCGGATGCGGTGAAGTCCGCGCTCGGCTGAGGTCGTGTGCCTGCGGCGCTGCCCGGTGAGGGGTGAGGTCGCGCCCACGGCGGGGTGGTGGTGCGGGGCCGCCGTGGGCGGCCCGGCCACCGCCGGCGCGCCTCAGGCGGCCGCGCGCCTTCGCAGACGTGCGTGCTGCTTCCGCCACAGCTGCTTCTGTGTCAGCAGCGTCAGCGTTCCCGCCAGCGTGATCCCGAGCAGGTTGAGCAGCAGCTGCTCGGTGGAACCCCAGGTCTGGACGGTGTCCCCGTAGCTCAGGGCCACCGCCGCGTTCGCCGCGGCCGGCACCGTCGTCACCGAGATGGCGACTCCCACCAGGGCTCCCGACTTCGCGGACGTGAGCGACAGCGTGCCGGCCGCCCCGGCCAGCACCGCCACCACGAAGGAGAACCAGTCGGGGGCGTACACGAAGCCGGTCTGCGGCCGGTCGGCCTCCAGCTGCTCCTTGGTGAACAGCCCCACCGCGTCCATGAACAGGCTGAACCCCACCGTCAGCACCATCGCCACCGCGAAGCCCACCAGCAGGGCGATCAGCGAACGCACCGCGAGGCGCGGCCGGCGCTGCACCGTCGCCGTGGAGATGCCGGCCAGCGGGCCGAACTCCGGGCCCACCGCCATCGCCCCCACGATCAGGACCGCGTTGTCCAGCACCACACCGCACGCCGCGATCATGGTCGCCAGCGTGAGGAACGAGAGGTAGGTCACCGAGAGGGTGGACTCCTCGTGGGTGGCCTCCGTGAGGTGCTCCCACAGCACCGCGTCCGCGCCCTCCCCGGGCGCCTCCTTCTCGGCCCGGTCCGCGCGCTCCGACAGCGACAGGTCGACGTTCTCCACGGCGATGGACCCGGTCGTGTCCAGACCCAGCCGCTGCAGGCCGCTGAGCAGGTCGTCGGCGGCCTCCCGGGCCACGTCGCACAGCACGACGTCCCCGGCGGGGTCGCGGGCGGCACCCGTCAGCACACACAGATGCGTCGTGCCTCTCGTCCCCTCGATCAGGCGGACCGCTTCCTCGGTCTGCTCGGCGGGTGTGATCAGACGCAGATGCAGCATGGCGGCAGGGTAGCCGCCGGTGACGGGCGGGCCGGGGGGTTCACAGTTTGCGCAGGCTCAGGCGCTGGACCGTGTGGTCGGGGCCCTTGCGGAGGACCAGGGTGGCCCGGCCCCGGGTGGGGGCGATGTTCTCGACGAGGTTCGGTTTGTTGATGGTCCGCCACATCGTGCGGGCGTAGTCCAGTGCCTCCTCCTCCGACACCTGCGTGTACTTCCGGAAGTACGAGGACGGATCCTGGAACGCCGTCTGCCGCAGCTTCCGGAACCGGTTCAGGTACCACTGCTCGATGTCCTCGGTCCGGGCGTCGACGTACACGCTGAAGTCGAAGTAGTCGGCGAGGCCGACGCGGGTGCGCCCGTCCTTGCCGGGGAGGGCCGGCTGGAGGACGTTGAGGCCCTCGACGATCAGGATGTCCGGCCGCCGCACCGTGAGCTTCTCGCCCGGGACGATGTCGTAGATGAGGTGGGAGTAGACGGGGGCGGAGACTTCGGATTTGCCGGCCTTGATGTCCGCCACGAAGCGTGTCAGCGCGCGCCGGTCGTAGGACTCGGGGAAACCTTTCCGCGACATCAGGCCGCGTGCCTGGAGTTCCTGGGTGGGCAGCAGGAAGCCGTCCGTCGTGACGAGCTCGACGCGCGGATGCTCCGGCCAGCGGGACAGCAGCGCCTGCAGCAGCCGGGCCACCGTGGACTTGCCGACGGCGACGGAACCGGCGACCCCTATGACGAAGGGCGTGCCCGACTGGGAGCCCTTCTCACCGAGGAAGGTGTTGAGCGCGCCGCGCAGCCCGTCGGTGGCGCGGACGTAGAGGTTGAGCAGCCGGGACAGCGGCAGGTAGATGTCCCGCACCTCGTCGAGGTCGATGACGTCGCCGAGCCCGCGCAGCCGCTCCACCTCCTCCGCGGTCAGCGGCAGCGGTGTCTTGTCGCGCAGCGCGCTCCACTCGGAGCGGGTGAGGTCGACGTAGGGAGTCGCCTCCGGCCGCTGCCGGTGGGCGCTCCGGGGCATCGAGGAGACCGGAGAGATCACAGTCCATTGTTAACGGAGTTCGAACGCGGCGACAGGTGGGCTGTGTCACGCCGCGGCCCTGTGGGGGCCCCGGTGATCAACTGTGAAGCGGCTGTGTCTACAGTGCGCGCACGTGACGCGGATCCCTCCGCGCCCTCGAGAAAGAGTTTCTCCGTGAGAACCAGTTCCGTCCGTCGTACCGCGCTCGCCGCCTCCGCCGCCGCGCTGGCCCTGCTCGTCACCGCCTGTGGCGGCTCCGGTGACGACCAGGACAAGGCCGACGAGGGCAAGGGCAAGGCCGCGCCCACGGCCCCCGCCGCCCCGGCGAAGACGCTCACCGCAGCCGAGCTGGAGAAGGCCGCCCTCGCGCAGTCGGACGTCAAGGGCGGCAAGGTCGCCACCAAGCTCCCCGCGACGGACGACATCGCCGAGGACCAGGTGACGACCGAGGACGCCGCCTGTCTGCCGCTGGCGCACGCCCAGAACGGTGTGGCGCAGGGTGAGCCGGCCGCGTCCGTGAAGCGGACCTTCACGGGCGACCCGGTGAAGCCGTCCGCGGACACCAAGCCCGAGGACGCCCTGCTGGCCGCGCTGGACACGGAGAAGGTGCTGATCAACCTCGCCTCCTACGAGGGCGACGGCGCCGAGCAGGCCGTGAAGGGTGTCGTCGCGGCGGCCGAGAAGTGCGCGGGCGGGTTCAAGGCCACCGCCGTCGGTGAGCCGATGGACGTCGTGAAGGTCGCCACCGGCGACGCGCCCGAGGGCGGCGACGAGGGCGTCGCCGTCACCCTGACCGTCGCCGCGGACGAGGGCGTCAAGGCGCCCGCCAAGATCGTCCTGGTGCGCAAGGGCTCGACCGTGGTCACCTTCAGCGCCGTGAACCTCGCGGCCATGGCCACCGGCAAGGACTTCGAGGTCCCGGCCGACGTCGTCGCCGCCCAGGTCGCCAAGCTCGGCTGACGCGGAACCTCTCCCACCGGTGCCTCGTGCACCGGTGGGAATTTCCGATTTCGGGCACGCGGAGGCCGTTTTCGGCGGCTGACGGACCGTAGGCTGCCCGGCATGTGCGGAATCGTGGGTTACGTGGGGCCGCAGTCGGCGCTTGACGTCGTGACGGCCGGACTGAAGCGACTGGAGTACCGGGGCTACGACTCGGCGGGCGTCGCCGTGCAGGCCGACGGCGGGCTGGCCACGGCGAAAAGGGCCGGGAAGCTGGTCAACCTGGAGAAGGAGCTGAGCGAACGGCCGCTGCCCACGGGCACGACCGGGATCGGGCACACCCGGTGGGCCACGCACGGCGGTCCGACCGACGCCAACGCCCACCCGCACATGGACAACGCGGGCCGGGTCGCCGTCGTCCACAACGGCATCATCGAGAACTTCGCCGCCCTGCGCGAGGAGTTGACCGAGCGCGGGCACGAACTGGCCTCCGAGACCGACACCGAGGTCGTCGCCCATCTGCTCGCCGAGGAGTACTCCGCCTGCGCCGACCTCGCCGAGGCGATGCGGCTGGTGTGCCGGCGGCTGGAGGGCGCGTTCACCCTCGTCGCCGTGCACGCCGACGAGCCGGACGTGGTCGTGGGCGCGCGCCGCAACTCGCCGCTGGTGGCAGGGGTCGGGCAGGGCGAGTCGTTCCTCGCCTCCGACGTCGCCGCGTTCATCGCGCACACCCGCGAGGCGATCGAGCTGGGCCAGGACCAGGTGGTCGAGCTGCGCCGGGACGCGGTGACGGTGACGGACTTCGACGGGGCCCCGGCCGACGTCCGCGAGTACCACGTCGACTGGGACGCCTCCGCCGCCGAGAAGGGCGGCTACGCCTCCTTCATGCTCAAGGAGATCGCCGAGCAGCCGAAGGCGGTCGCCGACACCCTGCTGGGCCGTATCGACGGGTCGGGTTCGCTGATGCTGGACGAGGTGCGCATCCCGGCGACCGTGCTGCGCGAGGTCGACAAGGTCGTCATCGTCGCCTGCGGCACCGCCTTCCACGCCGGGCTCATCGCCAAGTACGCCATCGAGCACTGGACGCGCGTGCCGTGCGAGGTGGAGCTGGCGAGCGAGTTCCGCTACCGCGATCCGATCCTGGACCAGCAGACGCTCGTCGTCGCCATCTCCCAGTCCGGCGAGACCATGGACACGCTGATGGCGCTGCGGCACGCGCGGGAGCAGGGCGCCAAGGTGCTGGCCATCTGCAACACGAACGGGTCGACGATCCCGCGGGAGTCGGACGCCGTTCTGTACACGCACGCCGGCCCGGAGGTCGCCGTCGCGTCGACGAAGGCCTTCCTGACGCAGCTGGTCGCCTGTTATCTGGTCGCCCTCTATCTGGGCCAGGTGCGCGGCACCAAGTACGCCGACGAGATCCGCGCCGTGGTGCGCGACCTCGCGTCGGTCTCCGGGGCCGTCGAACGGGTCCTGGAGACCATGGAGCCGGTACGGCAGCTCGCCCGCTCGCTGGCCGGGAAGGACACGGTGCTGTTCCTGGGGCGGCACGTGGGCCATCCGGTGGCGCTGGAGGGCGCGCTGAAGCTGAAGGAGCTCGCCTACATGCACGCGGAGGGCTTCGCGGCGGGTGAGCTGAAGCACGGGCCGATCGCGTTGATCGAGGACGACCTGCCGGTGGTGGTCGTGGTGCCGTCGCCGCGTGGGCGGTCCGTGCTGCACGACAAGATCGTGTCCAACATCCAGGAGATCCGCGCGCGGGGCGCCCGGACCATCGTGGTCGCGGAGGAAGGGGACGACGCGGTCGTCCCGTACGCCGACCATCTGATCCGCGTCCCGGTCACGCCGACGCTGCTCCAGCCGCTGGTGGCGACCGTGCCGCTGCAGGTGTTCGCCTGCGAGCTGGCCACCGCCCGCGGCAACGAGGTGGACCAGCCGCGGAACCTCGCCAAGTCGGTGACCGTGGAGTAAGGGGGCGTGCGGGCCCGGTCGATCTAGGCTGCCCGCATGAGCATCATCGGAGTCGGGATCGACGTCGCCGAGATCGAGCGGTTCGCCGCGTCGCTGGAACGCACGCCCGGGCTGGCACAGCGGCTTTTCGTGGAGAGCGAGCTGCTGCTGCCCAGCGGGGACCGGCGCGGCATCGCCTCCCTGGCGGCGCGGTTCGCCGCCAAGGAGGCGCTGGCCAAGGCGCTCGGGGCGCCCGCGGGGCTGTACTGGACCGACGCCGAGGTGTGGTGCGAGGACAGCGGGCAGCCCCGGCTGCGGGTCAAGGGGACCGTCGCCGCCCGCGCGGAGGAACTGGGCGTGCGCTCCTGGCACATCTCCCTCAGCCACGACGCCGGGGTGGCCTCGGCGGTCGTGGTCGCGGAGGGCTGAGGAACCCTGGACGGCGCCTGACCGTCGTTTTCGCCCTCGTACGCCTCCTGCGAAAAATTTGTCGACGAAGTGCGTGCATCGTGGAAGTGGGGGTACAGGCAGGGAGCCGGTATCGGAGCGGGGGCACCAATGAGGGAGGGCTTTACTGTGACGTCGACAATGGCACGGACGGACCAGGCGCAGAGCGTGACCGAGCTGCCGGAGGTCGCGAATCCCGGCCAGGTGGCGCCGCAGGACGCGCGTGAACTGTCCCGGCAGTTCTTCCGGCGGCTCACGGAGCTGGAGGAAGGTACCCACGAGTACCAGTACGCGCGCAACACGCTGATCGAGATGAACATGTCCCTGGTCCGCTATGCGGCCGGCCGGTTCCGCAGTCGCGGCCCGGAGGAGATGGAGGACATCGTCCAGGTCGGCATGATCGGTCTGATCAAGGCCATCGACCGCTTCGAGCTGTCCCGCGAGGTCGAGTTCACCTCCTTCGCGATCCCCTACATCGTCGGCGAGATCAAGCGCTTCTTCCGTGACACCTCGTGGTCCGTGCACGTGCCGCGGCGGCTCCAGGAGGCCCGGGTGCAGCTCGCCCGCGCCACCGAGGAACTGCGCAGCCGGCTGGGCCGCACGCCCACGACCGCCGAGCTGGCGACGCTGATGAGCCTCACCGAGGCCGAGGTCAACGAGGCCCGGCTGGCCGCCAACGGCTACAACTCCGCCTCCCTGGACGCCGCCATCGGCAGCGAGCCCGACGGCGAGTCGGTGCTCGCCGACTTCATCGGCGCCGAGGACGCGGCGCTGGGGCTGGTCGAGGACTTCCACGCCCTCGCCCCGATGATCGCCGAGCTGGACGAGCGCGAGCGGAAGATCGTCCACTGGCGGTTCGTGGAGGAGCTGACGCAGGCGGAGATCGGGGAGCGGCTGGGGTGCTCCCAGATGCATGTGTCGCGACTGCTGTCGCGGACCCTCAAGCGGCTGCGGGCGGGGATGCTCTGCACCAACTGAAGGGCTCGGCTCTTTCAGCCGGGCTGAGAGCAACTGTCGCCGGCGCGGTCGGGTGATCTCCTGGCCGGCCAAGTGTGGAAGCGGGGCCTCCCGCGCGGCTCGTGTGTCGAACGAGCGGCGGGAGGCCCTTTGTGCTGCGCCACGGCCCTCGGGTGTCTTGACGGTGACGTCCGACCTCCATAGTCTAACGGCGTTAGGAAAGCTAACAACGTTAGATCGAGGAGACTCACATGCGCATGCGTCGTTTCGTTCCCGGCCTCGCTGTCGGAGTGGCCGCGGCGGCCCTGATAGCCGGAACTGCCGGTGCCGGATCCGCGGCCTCTTCCGAGGCGTCGCCCAAGCCGCAGGCCAGGACGCAGCAGCTCGTCGGCGCGCCCGAACACGGGGAGGAGCGGGTGCCGGCGGTCGGGCGGCGCTGGGCCGCCGCCTGGACGACGGGCGACACCCGGGATCTGGCCCGCCTGTACACCAGGGACGCGGTCTACACCGACCGTGCCCTGAACCTGGTGTTCCGTGGTTCCAAGGGGGTCGAGGAGTGGGAGACCGGGTCCCGACAGCTCATCGAGAATCTCAAGTTCGAGGCGACCGGCGGGTTCCGTGGAGGGGACGGCGTGGTGGTCGAGGGGGTGTTCAGCGGTCACATCGTGGGTGCGCCTCGCCCGTTCGCGGTCCCGCTCGTGACGGTGCTGCGGCTGCGCGGCAATCTCATCCAGTCGAGCAACGACTACTACAACAGGGGGGAGATCCTCAGCGAATCCGGCCTGCCCGCGGACTGGACCCCGCCCGGCAGCTGACGTCTCCCCGCCGGGCCGGACAGCGGGTGTCTACGCGTTCACCGGAGAGTCGGCCTGCCAGCCGCGAAGCAGTGTCCGCGTCGCCTTCCGGGCGAGCTGCTGGGCGCGCTCGTTGCCGACGGTGTCGATGCGGCCGAGCGACGCTATGCCGGACAGGGTGCCCCAGACGATGTCGCAGGCCTCGTCGAAATCGGCCAGGACCACGTCGTGGGCGTCCGACCACGTGGTGAGGAGTTCCCTCAAGAGGCCGATCATGGGGGCGGCCGCGCGCAGGCGCTCCTCCGCGTCGACCGTGTTGTCGTTCATCACCTGATAGAGGTGCGGATGCTCGCCGGCGAACCGGACGCTCTCGGACGCGAGCAACAGGAAGCGCCGGTCGATGTCGGGCTCCTCGGCGGCCTGCCGCAGCTCGGCCATCATCAGCCGGTGGCCGTGGGCGACGAGCTCCAGCACGAGCGCGTCCTTGTTGGCGAAGTGCTGATAGACCACGGGTGCCGAGTATTCGACGGCATCGGCTATGCGCCGGATCGTCAGCGCCGCGACACCGTCGTTCTCGAGGATGTGCAACGCGGCCTCGATGATGCGTGCACGGGTGTTCGCGCGTTCGCGGGCCCGCCTGGTGCTGGTCGGCATGGTGGGCACCTCGCTTCCAGCGTGTCCTCGGCAGGAGCCGCGGGGTCGGCGGCACCGTCACGGCCCAGTCATCCTAACAACGTTAGATGGTCGTGACGGCACCCGCCGTGTGGCAGCACGGCCGGCTTCGCCCGGGGCGGACCCGTCAGTCGTCGTCGCGCAGGGAGCGGGTCATCGTCCGCAGGATGCGAAGTGCGTCCGACTGCTCGGCGCTGGTCAGGCCGGCCAGCATCCTGGCCTCGACGGACCGGACGGCTTTGCTGGCCACGTCGAGGTGCTGCCGCCCGCGCGGCGTGAGTCGTGCGGGAAGGGCCTTCCCGGCGGGCGCCTGTGCGGGTCTGGTCACGTAGCCGTCTCGTTCCAGGGCCTGGAGGAGCACGTTCATCGTCTGCCGTGTCACGAACGCGCCTCGCGCGAGTTCGGAGTTCGACAGACCGGGGCGTTGGGCGAGCAGCTCGAGGCAGGAGTAGTGCGTGATGCTCATCCCGAGGGGGCGCAGTACGTCTTCCATGGCTGCGCGCAGGGCACTCGACGCTTCCTTCAGCAGGTACCCCAATGACGTCTCCAGGTCGACGCCGTCACCTCTTTGACTCATGTCAGTATTCTGACATAGCCTGCCGCGTGTCAGAAAACTGACACCGAAGAAGGAGTTCATCATGCCCGTCACCGGCCCCGACTTCATCTCGCTGCAGGTGCGTGACCGCGATGCCTCGCAGGCGTTCTACGAGCAGTACCTGGGCCTCGTCCGCTCGCCGGCCGGGCCCGCGCACGCCGTCGTCTTCGCCACGAAGCCGATCGCCTTCGCCCTGCGCGACGTCGTTCCCGGCACGGATCTGACATCCGTCGCCCAGCCCGGCATCGGCGCCGCGATCTGGCTCCACGCCACCGATGTCCAGGCGATCCACGATGCGCTCGTCGCCGGCGGTCACACGATCGTCTCCGCGCCGATCGACGGCCCCTTCGGCCGGACCTTCACCTTCGCCGACCCCGACGGCTACCACGTCACCCTCCACGACCGCACGTGAGCGATGAGACGTCAGGGGGCGGGCGGCTCCGACTGCCGGAGGTCTGGCACGGGACGCGGCCGCGGGCGCCCGCGCCGGTGCGGACGCCCGCTTCCGGCGGTGCGGGGCACCGCTTCGTGCCGGGCGCCGGTCGATCCGGTCAGCAGATGGACTGGGTGCTGTTCACCAGGCGGTTGTTGCGGAAGGTGGTGTTCTCGCCGCAGGGGCTCTCGCGGATGGAGGAGTTCGTCACCGTGAGGTTCTGGACGGTGATGTCCCTGTTGTTCGGGAACTCCGAGCGGGCCGCCAGGCGGATCTCGCCGCCGCCGGTGACCGTGCCGCTCTGCGCCGCGAGGGTCACGTTGTAGCAGTTCTCGATGAGGATCGCGTTGTTGCCGGTGTCGGACAGCGTGATCCTGTCGATCGTCGCGCCGCCGCTCTCCGAGACGCAGAACACGCCGCGTCCGCCGCCGCGCGCGATCACCTCGCCGACGCGGATGTTCGTCGCGTAACTGCTGCCGATCCGGCCGTTGCGATTGGCCATGCGGAACGCCGCGTAACCGGTGCCCGCGCCGGCGTTCTCCGCGTCCACCTTCGACACCGTGGCGTTGATCGTCTGGTTGAGCAGCAGGCCCGACTCGCCCACGTTGCGGGCGGTGACCGTGCCGACGGTCAGACCGTCGACGCCGTACGTCTCCACGGCGTGGCTCGACGCGCCGGACACGTACACATTGTCGATACGGACGTTGCGCGTCCACTGGCTGGTGTCGCCGCGGTTGTCGATGCGGACGCCGAGGCCGCGGGAGAGCCGCATGTCGATCTGGCCCAGGACCACGTTCTGCACGTTGCGCAGGAAGATGCCGTAGAGCGGGGCGCCGGTGACGTTGAGGTGCTGCACCTCGATGTCGCGCGTGCCGCGCGAGTAGACCGGCGCCTGGTCGCCCGAGCCGGTGCCGGTGACGTCGATCGTGCCGCAGACGTCGAGCACCGTGAAGCTGGGGAGGGAGATGCGGGAGCCGGCCGAGACGGAGCCGGAGCCGCGCACCACGACGCGTTCCTTGCTGGTGCGGTTCGCCGTGAGGGCGCCGATCGCCGCCTGGACGGCGGCGCGCATGTCGGTGCCGGTGTAGACCGTGCCGCTGCCCCGGCGGGCGGTCCAGGTGGAGCCGTTCTTGACGGCTTCGGCGTGGTAGGCGCCGTCGCCGCAGGCTGCCGCGCGGGCGGGGGCGGGGGTCGAGGCGGGGGTGGGCGCCTCCGCGGACGCGGTGGGGGCGGTGAGGGTGGCTGTCGCCGTCAGGAGGGCGGTGGCGGCCGATGTCGCGAGTAACGCGGCTCTGCGTCGCATGGGGGTGTTGTCCTTGTCGGTTGTCGAACCGGTTCGAGTGAATCGATTCATCCGGTGGGGGGCCGGGATTGTGGCAAGGGTGCTGCGCGGAGTCAAGGGGGTGGGGCGACGGGAGGGCGTGGGGATGGGGGTGCGGGAAACTCGGACGTATGCGGACTGCTTACAGCGTGGAGACGGTCAGGGCGGCGGAGCGGGAACTGATGGCGCGGTTGCCGGAGGGGGCGCTGATGCAGCGCGCCGCCGCGGGACTCGCCGCGGCGTGCGCGGATGTGCTGGGGCGGGTGTACGGCAGCCGGGTGGTGCTGCTGGTGGGGAGCGGCGACAACGGGGGCGACGCGTTGTACGCCGGCGCCCGGCTGGCTCGGCGGGGGGCCGGGGTGCGGGCCGTGCTGCTGGCACCGGGGCGGGCGCACGCGGGTGGGCTGGCCGCGCTGCGGCGGGCGGGGGGTTCCGTGGTGGCGGCCGGGGGCGCGGAGGCGTGTGTCGAGCAGGCCGATCTTGTCGTGGACGGGATCGTGGGGATCGGGGGGAAGGGCGGGCTGCGGGAGGAAGCGGTGCCGCTCGCCGAGGCTGCGCGGCGGGGGCGGGGGGTGGTCGTCGCCGTCGATCTGCCGAGTGGGGTCGACGCGGACACGGGGGAGGCACGGGGGGCCGCCGTGCGGGCGGACGTCACGGTCACCTTCGGGGCGTACAAGCCGGGGTTGTTGATCGATCCGGCTCGGGAGTACGCGGGGGTGGTGCGGTTCGTCGACATCGGGCTGGAGACGGGCGGGGCGCGGACGCCTGAGGTGGAGGCGCTGCAGCATGCGGACGTCGCGCGGTTGTTGCCGGTGCCTGCTGCGGAGAGCGACAAGTACCGGCGGGGGGTCGTCGGCGTTGCCGCCGGGTCCGCCCGGTATCCGGGGGCGGCCGTGCTCGCGGTGGGCGGGGCCTTGCGGGGCGGGGCCGGGGCCGTGCGGTACGTGGGGCCGGCGGGCGGTGCGGTGCTGGCCCGGCATCCCGAGACGCTGGTGTCGGAGCGGGGGCCTGCGCGGGCCGGGCGGGTGCAGGCGTGGGTGGTCGGGCCGGGGGCGGGGGACGACGCGGCGACCGTGGGGGAGGTGCTGGCGGCGGACGTGCCGGTGCTGATCGACGCGGACGGGTTGCGGTTGGCGGGGGTCGAGGCGGTGCGGGCGAGGGGGGCTCGGGGGGTGCCGACGTTGATGACTCCGCATGCGGGGGAGGCGGCCGCGCTGCTGGGGGTCGAGCGGGAGGAAGTGGAGTCGGGACGGCTGGCGGCCGTGCGGGAGCTGGCGGGGCGGTACGGGGCCGCTGTGCTGCTGAAGGGGTCCACGACGTTGGTGGCTCAGGCGGGGGGTGGGGGTGCGGTGCGGGTGAACCCGACGGGGACGCCGTGGCTGGCCACGGCGGGGAGCGGTGATGTGCTGTCCGGGCTCGGGGGGTCGCTGCTGGCGGCGGGGTTGTCGGCGGTGGACGCGGGGAGTGCGGCGGCGTATCTGCATGGGCTGGCGGGGCGGTTCGCGGCGGAGGGGGCGCCGGTGAGCGCGGAGGATGTCGCGGGGCGGATTCCGGAGGCTTGGCGGAGTGTGGTGCGGGGCTGAGGTGAGGGCTGACGCACCCCGCCCCACCCTCCGGACGGAGAAGCGCACGGAGTGCATAGGCGCCGGACCCCGGTGCGAGGGGTGGGCGTGGGTGCTCTGAGAGACTGTCCGGGATGAAAGAGACAGCCGACCCGCACGGCGCGCAGCTCCGAGCTCGCGCTGTGATCGATCTGGCCGCCGTGCGGGCCAACGTACGCACCCTGCGTGAGCGCGCCCCCCGCGCCGCCCTGATGGCCGTCGTCAAGGCCGACGGCTACGGGCACGGCGCCGCCTCCTGCGCCCGTGCGGCCGTGGAGGCCGGCGCGACCTGGCTGGGCACCGCCACGCCGCAGGAGGCGCTCGCGCTGAGGGCGCCGGGCTCCGGGGTGCCGGACGACGTCCGGGTCATGTGCTGGCTGTGGACGCCCGGCGGGCCCTGGCGCGAGGCGATCGAGGCCGACGTCGACGTCTCGGTGAGCGGGATGTGGGCGCTGGACGAGGTCGTCGCGGCGGCGAGGTCGGCCGGACGGGCCGCGCGGGTGCAGCTCAAGGCGGACACCGGGCTCGGACGGGGCGGGTGCCAGCCCGGGGACTGGGCCGAGCTGGTCGCCGGCGCGCTGCGTGCGGAGGCCGAGGGGCTGCTGAAGGTCACCGGGCTGTGGTCGCACTTCGCCTGTGCCGATGAGCCGGGGCATCCGTCCATCGCCGGGCAGCTGTCGACGTTCCGGGAGATGGTGGCGTACGCCGAGGCGCGGGGCGTGGAGCCCGAAGTGCGGCACATCGCCAATTCGCCCGCGACGCTGACGTTGCCGGAGAGCCACTTCGATCTGGTGCGGCCCGGCATCGCGATGTACGGCGTCTCGCCCAGCCCCGAGATCGGCACGCCGATGGAGCTGGGGCTGCGGCCCGCGATGACCCTCAAGGCGTCGCTGGCGCTGGTGAAGCACGTGCCGGGCGGGCACGGCGTCAGCTACGGGCATCACTACGTGACCGCGGGGGCCACCACGCTGGGGCTCGTGCCGCTCGGGTACGCCGACGGCATTCCACGGCATGCCTCCAGCGCCGGGCCCGTGCTGGTCGAGGGGAAGTGGCGGACCGTCGCCGGGCGGGTCGCGATGGACCAGTTCGTGGTGGATCTGGGGGGTGACGAGCCCGGGGCGGGGGCCGAGGCGGTGCTGTTCGGGCCCGGCGACCGGGGTGAGCCCACCGCGGAGGACTGGGCGCAGGCGTCCGGGACCATCGCGTACGAGATCGTCACCCGGATCGGCAGCCGCGTCCCGCGCGTGTATGTGAACGGGGAACAGAGCGGGTAAGCGCCCTGCGTGGGGTCCGGGGAAGAGGAGCGGTACGTGAGCGAGAGCAGTACGCAGGCCGTGACGGCCGCGTCCGCCGGGGGGTGGCGCCGGGCGACCGGTGTCGCGGGCCTCGCGATAGGCGTGCTGGCCACCGGGGCCGCCGCCGGTGTGGCCATAGAGCGGATGACCGTCGGCCGGGGCATACGCCGCAGGGCCCGGCTCGTCCTGGACTCGGCCGGGCCGTACGGCTCGCTGCGGGGCACGCCCGGCAAGGCGTACGCCGATGACGGGACCGAGTTGTACTACGAGGTCGACGAGGTCGAGGCGGACGCGGAGCGCGGTAGGCGGCGGCGGTTGTTCGGGCGGCGGGTGCCCGCCCCCGTGACCGTGGTGTTCAGTCACGGGTACTGCCTCAGCCAGGATTCCTGGCACTTCCAGCGGGCCGCGTTGCGCGGTGTGGTGCGGTCCGTGTACTGGGACCAGCGCAGTCACGGGCGTTCGGCGCGGGGCGCCGCGCAGGTGGAGCGCGGGGAGCCGGTGAGCATCGAGCAGCTCGGGCGGGATCTGAAGGCCGTCATCGATGCCGCCGCTCCTGAAGGGCCGCTGGTGCTGGTCGGCCACTCCATGGGCGGGATGACCGTGATGGCGCTCGCCGAGCAGTTCCCGGAGCTGATCCGGGAGCGGTGTGCCGGTGTCGCTCTGGTGGGGACGTCGTCGGGGCGGCTGGGGGAGGTCAACTTCGGGCTGCCGGTGGCCGGGGTCAACGCCGTGCGACGGGTGCTGCCCGGGGTGCTGAAGGCGCTGGGGCAGCGGGCCGAGCTGGTGGAGAAGGGGCGGCGGGCCACCGCCGACCTGTTCGCCGGGGTCATCAAGCGGTACTCGTTCGCCTCGCGGGACGTCGATCCCGCCGTCGCGCGGTTCGCCGAGCGGATGATCGAGTCGACGCCGATCGACGTGGTCGCCGAGTACTACCCGGCCTTCGACGATCACGACAAGGCCGAGGCGCTGGCGCACTTCCGTGACATGCCGGTGCTGGTGCTCGCGGGCGTGGGCGATCTCGTCACCCCGAGTGAGCACAGCGAGGGCATCGCCGATCTGCTGCCCGGGGCCGAGCTGGTGCTCGTGCCGGACGCCGGGCACCTGGTGATGCTGGAGCATCCCGAGCAGGTGACCGACCGCCTCGCCGACCTGCTCGTCCGCGCGGGCGCGGTGCCCGCAGGGGCTACCGTGGGTGGCTATGGAAGCAGTAGCACCGCAGAGCCCCGCTGAACTGACCGTCACCTCCCCCGAGCAGATGCGCGACCTCGGGCGCCGGCTCGCGAAGCTGCTGCGCGCGGGCGACCTCGTGCTGCTCTCCGGTGAGCTGGGGGCCGGCAAGACGACCCTGACGCGCGGGCTCGGCGAAGGGCTCGGTGTGCGGGGCGCGGTGACCTCGCCGACGTTCGTCATCGCCCGGGTGCACCCCTCGCTGGGGGACGGTCCGCCGCTGGTGCACGTCGACGCCTACCGGCTGTCCGGCGGGCTCGACGAGATGGAGGACCTGGACCTCGACGTCTCGCTGCCCGAGTCGGTGGTCGTCGTGGAGTGGGGCGAGGGCAAGGTCGAGGAACTGACCGAGGACCGGCTGCACGTCGTCATCCACCGGGCGGTCGGCGACACCACGGACGAGGTCCGGCACGTGACCGTGCAGGGGGTGGGCGCCCGCTGGGCCGGGGCCGAGCTGGGGTCGCTGTCCGCCTGAGCGTCCCGACAAGGTGTCGGCAAGGTGTTGCGTCCGCGGTGTCCCGCGTGGTCACATGGTATCCAGCTCGCGGTTAGGGTTACCTAACCGCGTCCCGCCCCCGATGTCCAGGAGGCGTCCATGCCGGCCGTCCCGAGCAGGCGTGAGTCCACGCCGCGACCGGTGCCCATGCGTGACCTGCTCGCCGCGTGCGCGGCGGCCGCCGCCGTCTCCACGCCGCCGCCCGCGCCCGAGCCGCCGCGGCACGAGAAGGCCGTACGCGACCGGCGCGCGGCCGCCTAGGGCTCCTACGGCACCACGACGACCGTGCGGCCGATCGTCGCGAACTTCCACATCGCCGCGCCGTCCGCCCGTGTCTCCCGGATCCCGCCGGTGCGTTCCCGCGGGTCGAGGACGGGCGCCGAGCCGTCGACGGCCGCGCTGAACCCGATCACCGTGCCGTCCACGCCGGCGAAGCGCACGACGTGTTCGACCGGGACGCCGTCCGAGCCGGTGACCTTCCCCGAGCGGGACGTCACCCGGTAGGTGCCCGGGTCCGGGTCGACCGTGCTCGGGCTGACGCCGAACGTGCGGCGCACCTTGTCGCCCTTGTCCACCAGCCACACCCGGTCGCGGCCCAGCGAGTACACGACCCGCTGTCCCAGGCCCGAGCGCGGGGGCAGGGCTGCCGGATGGCCGCCGCGGGACGCCTTCGGTGCGGGGGCCGGGGCGCCGGACGCCTCCCGGCGCAGGTCCGGCGGGACCGTCTCCGCCGCCCGGTGGCCGAGGTAACCGACCGTCGCGAGGGCCGCCGCGGTCAGCCCCGCCACGATCGTCGAACTGGTCCCCGCCATCGCCGTCGCCCCTGTCCTGCTCTGTCCTGCTGTGTGCGGATGTGACGCGACCGTAGCAGTCCGTGACCGTCCGGCCCGTGCGGCCGTGGCCGGGGCGCGGGAGCCGTAGGCTGTTTGCGTGCTCTTGCTCGCTCTGGATACCGCCACCCCCGCCGTCACCGTCGCGCTGCACGACGGCGACGACGTCATCGCCTCGTCGAGCCAGGTGGACGCCCGCCGCCACGGTGAACTGCTGCTCCCGGCCGTCGACCGGGTGCTCGCCGAGGCCGGTCTGCGGCTCGACGCCGTCACCGGGATCGTGGCCGGCACCGGCCCCGGCCCCTACACCGGCCTGCGGGTCGGCCTGATGACCGCCGACACCTTCGGGCTGGCCCTCGGCGTGCCCGTGCACGGTGTGTGCACGCTGGACGGCCTGGCCTACGCGGCCGACCTGGAGGGCCCCTTCGTCGTGGCGACGGACGCCCGCCGCAAGGAGGTCTACTGGGCGCGGTACGCCGACTCCCGCACCCGCCTCACCGAACCGGCCGTCGACCGGCCCGCCGACATCGCGGACCAGGTCAAGGGACTGCCCGCGGTCGGCGCGGGCGCGCTGCTCTACCCGGACACCTTCCCCCAGGCGCACGAGCCGGAGCACGTGAGCGCCGCCGCCCTCGCCCGGCTGGCCGTGGAGAGGCTGAAGGCGGGCGAGGAACTGCCCGCCCCGCGGCCGCTGTACCTGCGGCGGCCCGATGCCCAGGTCCCCAAGAACTACAAGGTGGTCACCCCCAAGTGACGGGAACCGAGACGGTGGTCCTGCGCGAGATGCGCTGGTGGGACATCGACCCCGTGCTGGAGCTGGAGCGCGACCTCTTCCCCGAGGACGCGTGGTCGCGCGGCATGTTCTGGTCCGAGCTGGCCCACTCCCGCGGGCCCGGGGCGACCCGGCGCTACGTCGTCGCCGAGGAGGGCGACCGGATCGTCGGCTACGCCGGCCTCACCACCTCCGGCGCGGAGGGCGACGACGGCGCCACCCCGGCGGCCGACGTCCAGACCATCGCGGTCACCCGCGACCACTGGGGCACCGGGCTCGGCTCGCGGCTGCTGACCGAGCTGCTGCGCGCGGCCACGGCGTTCGAGTGCGCCGAGGTCATGCTGGAGTGCCGCGTCGACAACGTCCGCGCCCAGAAGCTCTACGAGCGCTTCGGCTTCGAGGTCATCGGAGTCAGACGCGGTTATTACCAGCCGGGCAACGTGGACGCGCTGGTCATGCGCTTGACCGGCCCGTCCGCCTCCGTGACCCGGGCCACCCCGTGACGGCGTACAAGGAACCGAGATCCATGGCTGACGAACCCCTGGTACTGGGGATCGAGACCTCCTGCGACGAGACCGGCGTCGGCATCGTCCGCGGCACCACCCTGCTCGCGGACGCCGTCGCCTCCAGCGTCGACGAGCACGCCCGCTTCGGCGGCGTCGTCCCCGAGGTGGCGAGCCGCGCCCACCTCGAGGCGATGGTCCCCACCATCGAGCGGGCGCTGAAGGAAGCGGGGGTGAGCGCCCGGGACCTCGACGGCATCGCCGTCACCGCGGGCCCCGGCCTGGCCGGCGCGCTGCTGGTCGGCGTCTCCGCGGCGAAGGCGTACGCCTACGCCCTCGGCAAGCCGCTGTACGGGGTCAACCACCTCGCCTCCCACATCTGCGTCGACCAGCTGGAGCACGGGCCGCTGCCCGAGCCGACGATGGCGCTGCTGGTCTCCGGCGGCCACTCCTCGCTGCTGCTGTCCGCCGACATCACCTCCGACGTGCGCCCGCTCGGCGCGACCATCGACGACGCGGCGGGCGAGGCCTTCGACAAGATCGCCCGGGTGCTGAACCTCGGCTTCCCCGGCGGCCCCGTCATCGACCGGTACGCCCGCGAGGGCGACCCGGCTGCGATCGCCTTCCCGCGCGGCCTGACCGGCCCCCGCGACCCGGCGTACGACTTCTCCTTCTCCGGGCTCAAGACGGCCGTGGCGCGCTGGATCGAGGCCAAGCGGGCCGCGGGCGAGGAGGTGCCGGTGCGGGACGTGTCGGCGTCCTTCCAGGAGGCCGTCGTGGACGTGCTCACCCGCAAGGCCGTACGGGCCTGCAAGGACGAGGGCGTCGACCATCTGATGATCGGCGGCGGCGTGGCCGCCAACTCCCGGCTGCGCGCCCTCGCCCAGGAGCGCTGCGAGGCCGCCGGCATCCGGCTGCGGGTGCCGCGTCCCAAGCTGTGCACGGACAACGGCGCGATGGTGGCCGCCCTCGGCGCGGAGATGGTCGCCCGCAACCGCGCGGCCTCCGACTGGGACCTCTCGGCGGACTCCTCCCTCCCGGTCACCGACCCGCACGTGCCGGGCGCCGCCCACTCCCACGACCACGTCCACGAGACCGCCCGGGAGAACCTCTACACATGACCGTCGCGCTGATGTGGGAGGCCCGCGCGGTCCCCGGCCGCGGCCCCGACCTGCTGGCCTGGGCCGAGGAGCGGGCCCGCGAGCTGCCCCGGCGCCCGGTGCGCCGGGAGACCTTCCGCGCCCCGCAGGACCGCGTCCTCGTCATCACCTGGTGGAACGCCCCCCTCGACGCCGACCTCCCCGAGCTCCCGGAGCCGGAGAACACGCTGGTCACGCGGGCGGTGCACCGGTGGCGGTTCGAGTCGCTGGGAAGCGTCTGAGCGGGGGAGGGGCACTGCGTCGCGGGTGCGGGACGGCGAGATGACGCGAATGTTTCGTCATACGTTTCGAATGTTCCGGACTGTCGCAGGTCTTCGTCCTCGCGGCTCGCGGAGATACGATCGCCGCCATGACTTCCCCGCAGCCCGCTGACACCCGGACCCACGGGCGCAGCACGCAGACCGCGACGCTCGCTGAGATCGCCCGCGAGGCGGGTGTCTCCGCGCCGACTGTTTCGAAGGTGCTCAACGGCCGCGCCGACGTCGCCCCCGGTACCCGTTCCCGGGTCGAGGAGCTGCTGCGCACCCACGGATACCGGCGCCGCCGCGCCGAGGCCAGTCGCTCCCCCCTGATCGACCTGGTCTTCCACGAGCTGGAGAGCGCCTGGGCGATGGAGGTCATCCGGGGCGTGGAGAACGTCGCCCGGGACGCCGGGCTGAGCGTGGTGCTGTCGGAGAGCGCGGGGCGGCTCACCCCCGGCCGCACCTGGGCCGACCAGGTCGCCGCCCGCCGCCCGCACGGCGTGATCCTCGTGCTGTCCGGCCTCGACGAGTCCGGGCGCGCGCTGCTGACCAGCCGTTCCATCCCGTTCGTGGTGATGGACCCGGCCGGCGACCCGGGCACCGACGTGCCCTCCATCGGCGCGACCAACTGGCAGGGCGGGCTCGCCGCCACCCGGCATCTGATCGAGCTGGGCCACACCCGGATCGGCGCGATCAGCGGACCCTCGCGGATGATGTGCAGCCGCGCCCGCGTCGACGGCTACCGGGCCGCCCTGGAGACCGCCGGGCTGCCGGTGGACCCGTCACTGATCGTGTCCGGTGACTTCCACCACGACGCCGGCTACCGGCAGGGCCTCGCCCTGCTGCGCCGCGAGGACCGGCCCACCGCGGTCTTCGCCGGCAACGACCTCCAGGCGCTCGGGCTGTACGAGGCCGCGCGCGAGCTGGGCCTGCGGATCCCGGAGGACCTGAGCGTGGTCGGCTTCGACGACCTGCCCGTGGCCCGCTGGGTGGGCCCGCCGCTGACGACCGTGCGGCAGCCGCTGACGGAGATGGCGGAGGCGGCGGCGAAGCTGGTGCTCGACCTCGGCAAGGGCGAGGACTCCGCCGCGGCGACCCGCGTGGAGCTGGCCACCAGTCTGGTGGTGCGGAGCAGCACGGCCGCGCCGGCTGCGCACTGAGCTGGCGAGCGGTGCGCTGAGCCGTCGGGTGGTGCGCTGAGCTGGCGGGTGGTGCGCTGGTCCGGCTGATCACCGAGCCGGACGACCCCGACCGGGTGGTGGCCGACGCGCCCGAGGCCGGGCGGCCGCGGGTCTCGCCGAAGTGAGGCGAAGATTCTTCCGGCCGGGTGTCGATTTCCGTCCGTGCCGTTCGACGCAGGGGTGAGAGGCCGGGAAGGACCCGGCCCGCACACCACGAGGAGCCGTCATGCCGCGCTATCTCTCCCTCATCCGGATCGACGAGAACAACGCCCCCGAGGGCGGACCCAGCCCCGAGCTGATGCAGCGGATGGGCGAGCTGATCGAGGAGATGACCAAGAACGGCGTCCTGCTGGACACCGCAGGGCTGACCCCGACCGCCCAGGGCGCCCGGGTCCACTACGAGGGCGGCCGGCTGTCCGTGACGGACGGGCCGTTCACCGAGACCAAGGAGGTCATCGGCGGGTACGCCCTCCTCCAGGCCAAGGACAAGGCCGAGGCGATCGAGTGGACCAAGCGCTTCCTGAAGGTGCACGAGCCGTACTGGACGGTGACCTGCGAGGTCCGGGAGATCGAGGAGGGCTGACACCCCGGCCCACGGGCCCCGCTTGGCCTCACCGCCGTACGGGTGTCTGATGGTGGGCTGTGACACCACAGCCCACCGCCGGACCGGACGGGGCCGTCGAGACCGTCTTCCGCATGGAGTTCCCGCGGGTGGTCGCCGCGGTGGCCCGGATCGTCCGGGACGTCGGCATCGCCGAGGAACTCGCGCAGGACGCCCTGGTCGCGGCCCTGGAGCAGTGGCCGCGGGACGGGGTGCCGGACAATCCGGGCGCCTGGCTCACGGCGACCGCCCGCCACCGCGCCGTCGACCTGGTGCGCCGCCGGGAGACCTACGCCCGCAAGCTCGCCGAGATCGGCCGGGACGCCGACCTGGTGACGGCGCCGCCCGAGCCGCCCGCCGACCCGGACGACATCGACGACGACCTGCTCCGGCTCGTCTTCACGGCCTGCCATCCCGCCCTGTCCGCCGAGGCGCGCACCGCCCTCACCCTGCGGCTGCTCGGCGGACTGACCACGGCCGAGATCGCCCGCGCCTTCCTCGTGCCCGAGGCGACCGTGGCGCAGCGGATCGTCCGCGCCAAGCGCACGCTGGCCAGGAAGAACGTCGCCTTCGAGGTGCCGTACGGACCCGACCGCGAGGCCCGGCTCGGCTCGGTCCTCGACGTCATCTACCTGATCTTCAACGAGGGGTACGCGGCCACGGCCGGCGACGACTGGCTGCGGCCCGCGCTGTGCGAGGACGCGCTGCGGCTGGCCCGCGTGCTGTCCGGGCTGATGCCGAAGGAGCCCGAGGTGCACGGGCTCACCGCGCTGCTGGAGTTCCAGGCGTCCCGGACCGCCGCCCGCACCGGCCCCGACGGCGAGCCGGTGCTGCTCGCGGACCAGAACCGCGCGCGCTGGAACCGCATGCTCATCGCCCGCGGGGTGGCCGCGCTGGCCCGCGCCGACGCCGTCGCCTCCGGCCCCACGGGCCCGTACGTCCTCCAGGCGGCCATCGCCGCCTGCCACGCGCACGCGTACCGCTACGAGGAGACGGACTGGCACCGCATCGCCGCCCTCTACGCCCTGCTCGCCGCCCGCACGCCGTCCCCGGTGGTCGAACTCAACCGCGCGGTCGCCGTCTCCATGGCGGAGGGTCCGGAGGCGGCGCTGCCGCTGGTGGACGCGCTGACCGAGGTGCCGGCGCTGCGCGACTACCACCTGCTGCCGAGCGTCCGCGGCGACCTCCTGTCCCGCCTGGGGCGCGCGGCCGAAGCACGGCAGGAGTTCACACGGGCCGCGGAACTGGCGGGCAACGCACGCGAACGGGAGATGCTGCGGAGGCGGGCGGAGGAGATGGGGGGCTGAGGGAGGCGCGGAGGTGGCGGACCTCCGTACCAAGGGCGCCGTCCCGGCCCTCGCGCCGTCCTGCGGGCGGGTGCGTTGCCGTCGGGTGGCGGGTGGTGACGGGTCGGCGTGCGCGGGACCCGTACCGGCGCGGGGCGCGGCCCGGCGGCTGATCGGCGCGTGAAGTCCCGAGCTGTCGGAGTGCGCGGCGCGCGGGCGCGCCGATCGCTGCCGGGTGGCCCAGCGGTGTCGTCGATAAAGCTGACGGCGCGGTCAGGACGACCGTGACCGTCCGCGCCGTGGCGTGCAGCTCGGGCAGGGGACGGGCTGTCCGAGCCGACGCGGCGGATCTCCGCGAGGGAGTGGCGGGCGGCGTTCGCGTCGTCGGCGGGGCGCGGGTGGTGATCAGCCGCCGATCCGCGGCCCGGCTCAGCGGCTGGTCGGTGCGAGGCGTCACCAGCCGGTGGAGACGGGTGGTGTCCGGGCAACGCGCGGCTGTCGTACAGGCGGGCAGTGACCGGCCGTGGTGCGAGGGCTTCGCGTCCTCGGGAAGCCGCGCGCACCGGCGTCGCTTCAGCGTGCCGGGTGGCCCAGCAGCATCGTCGGGGCGCCCGCGACGCGGGTGAGGAACACCGTGACCGACGCGGTGCCGTGCGGCTTCGGCAGGGCCTTGCGGCGGAGTTCCTCCGGCTCGACGGCCGAGCCGCGCTTCTTGACGGTGAGGACGCCCACCTCGCGCTCCCGCAGCAGCGCCTTCAGCTTCTTGACGTTGAAGGGGAGCCGGTCGGTGATCTCGTACGCCGTGGCGTACGGGGTCGGGTTCAGGGTGTCCGCGGTGATGTAGGCGATGGTCGGGTCGATCAGGCCGCCGTCGAGGGGCTCGGCGACCTCGGCCACCAGGTGGGAGCGGATGACGGCGCCGTCGGGCTCGTACAGGTAGCGTCCGACGGGACGGACCGCGGGGTCGGGGAGGCCGCGGGAGACCAGGGTGCGCGGGCCAGGGAGCAGGGTCGCGCGGATCGTGCCAGGGGCCGTGCCGAACCACAGGACCGCCTCCTTCACGTCCCCGCCGTCGGAGATCCACTCCGCCTCGGCCTCGGTCGGAACCGCCTCGTGCGGGATGCCGGGGGCGACCTTCAGGGCGGCGGCCCGGGGCGCCTTCAGCGCCGCCCGTACCGCCCAGGACAGGGGAGGCGAGTACGCCTCCGGGTCGAAGATCCGTCCGCGCTTCGACGAGCGCCGGGCCGGGTCCACGAAGACCGCGTCGTAGGCGGACGTGTCGACCTCCGTCACATCCGCCTCGCGCACCTCGATGAGGCCGGCGAGGCCGAGCGCGTCCGCGTTGGCACGGGCGGCCGCGGCCGTCTGCGGGTCCCGGTCCACCGCGAGGACCCGGATCCCGGCCCGCGCCAGCGCGATCGCGTCCCCGCCGATCCCGCAGCACAGGTCGGCGACCGACCGTACGCCCGCCGCCCGCAGCCGCTCCGCCCGGTACGCGGCGACGCCGCGCCGGGTGGACTGCTCCACCCCGTTCGGCGTGAAGAACATCCGCGCCGCGTCCTCCGCCCCGAACTTCGCCACGGCCCGCTGCCGCAGCCGCGCCTGGCCGAGCGCGGCCGAGACCAGCTCGGCCGGGTGGTCGCGGCGCAGCCGGGTCGCGACGGCGAGTTCGTGCGCCGGGTCGGTGTCGCGCACCTCGTCGAGGAGGGCGCGGCCTTCGGGGGTGAGGAGCGGGGCGAGGTCGTTCACCGGGTCATTGTGGGCCAGTCGGTGGACCGTGCGCCTCCGGCCGCGGTGTCGGGTCGGCCGCGGGCCGGGCGGCTGCGAGGATCCGGCACCATGCGAGTAGTAGGACAAAACGATAAGAAGCGGATGCGGTGGCTGGGGACGAGAACCGGTCTCGCCGCGCTCGCGCTCGCCGCCCTCGCCTCGGGCTGCGGCAAGGACAGCGACACGGTCGAACCGGCCGGCGGCCAGCCCCTCGAGGCGCCCCCGGCCCGCGCCCTCGACTCCTACGCCGACAAGCTGCGCGCCGCGCACGCCGCACGCGCCGCCGCGGCCAGACGCTGGGGCCTGAAGAAGGTCCCGCTGACCGCGCCGCCGCCCCCGGCGGACAAGCCGCGCATCACCACCCGCGACGGCTTCGAGGTCGACGGCCACGAACGGCTGGACCTCCCGCCGGTCTTCACCACCGTCCCGGTGAAGGAGAAGGTCGTCTTCCTCACCATCGACGACGGCGCCGAGAAGGACCCGAAGTTCCTGCGGATGATGTCCGAACTGAAGGTGCCGTACAGCGCCTTCCTCAGCGACTACCTCGTCGAGGCGGACTACGGCTACTTCGAGGACATGCAGAAACGGGGCGTGGCCCTGCACAACCACACCCTCCGCCACCCCTACCTGCCGGCCCTCTCGTACGCCGGGCAGAAGCGCGAGATCTGCGGCATGCAGCACGTCCTCGAGAAGCGCTACGGCACCCGCCCGGTCCTCTTCCGCCCGCCCTACGGCAACTACGACAAGGCGACCCTGCGCGCCGCCAAGAGCTGCGGCATCACCCACGTCCCGCTGTGGAACGAGGAGGTCTTCGCCGACCGCTGGGAGTACCGCGAGTGGGACCGGAAGATCCGCCCCGGCGACATCGTGCTGTCCCACTTCCGGGGCCGCGAGGACTGGGACGGCACCATGCGGGACATGATCCGCCGCTTCCTCGACAAGGTGACGGCCGAGGGGTACGCCGTGGCCAGGCTGGAGGACTACCTGTGAGGCGGCGGCGCGGGACCCCGGGGCCCCTCCCGGCGGCCCTCGCCCTGCTGCTCGCCGCGACCGCCGGATGCGCGGCCCCGTCCGGCGCGGGGCACGTGTCCTCCCGCGCCGGCGGGACGGCCACCGCCGTCGCCCCGGCGCCGCCCCCGCCGGTCGTCGGCCACGTCGTCACCGACGACCCCGTCGTCTTCCTCACCTACGACGACGGCGCCGAACGCGACCCCCGCTTCATCGACCTGGTGCGCGAGCGCAGGCTGCCGGTCAGCATGTTCCTCACCGACAGCGTGATGGGCCCCGGCTACGGCCACTTCGCCCGTCTGCGCGCGGTCGGCGCCAACCTCCAGAACCACACCCTCGACCACCCGGCCCTGCCCGGCCTGCCCCTCGCCGCCCAGCGCGCCCAGATCTGCGGCCAGCAGCGCAAGCTCGCCGCCCGCTTCGGCGTCCGCCCCCGCCTCTTCCGCCCGCCGTACGGCAGGTACGACACCACCACGCTGCGCGCCGCCGCCGAGTGCGGCATCGCCGCGGTGGTCCTGTGGCGCGTGACGCTGGAACCCGACGGCCACCTCACCTACGCCCACGGCCCCCACCGCCTGCGCCCGGGCGACATCGTCTCCGTACCGTCGGGGGAGGCGCCGCCCCTGACCCTGGCGGAACGCACGACACGGCTCCTCGCGGAACTGGACGAGCGGGGCTTGAAGGTGGGCAGGCTGGAGGACCACGTAGGAGTGACACCCAGCCCGTCCGGCGCTTGAGGACGAGGCCCGAAGGGTCGACGAGGGGTCCGGGGGCGCAGCCCCCGGGCGGTCGGAGCAACACCGGCCACTGCGCAACCGCGCCCCGAAGAACGCCCCCGCACCCCGACGCGCCGCACGGCAATTGGCACTCCGCTTGACCGAGTGCTAATCGCGGTCATAGTCTCGGGTCTGGCACTCCCCCCTGGAGAGTGCCAAAACGCGACGGGCAGGTCCGGCACCCGCGACGACGGATCGACCTGGTCGCCACCTCAGACAGTTAACCCCGTGAGATCTCCGAAGGGGGAGGTCGGATCGTGACGACCGCCAGCTCCAAGGTTGCCATCAAGCCGCTCGAGGACCGCATCGTGGTCCAGCCGCTCGACGCCGAGCAGACCACGGCTTCGGGCCTGGTCATTCCGGACACCGCGAAGGAGAAGCCCCAGGAGGGCGTCGTCCTGGCCATCGGTCCGGGCCGCTTCGAGGACGGCAAGCGCGTCGAGCTCGACGTGAAGGTCGGCGACGTCGTTCTGTACAGCAAGTACGGCGGCACCGAGGTCAAGTACAACGGCGAGGAGTACCTCGTCCTCTCGGCTCGCGACGTCCTCGCGATCGTCGAGAAGTAAGGGGACCCCGGGGCCCGCCCCGGAGAACCCGACCTCGTAGCAAGTACTTCTGCTCGAACACTGCGCCCCTGGCCCCAGCATCCGACAAGGAGCCGGGCGGCCCAGGGGCGCAGTGATTTCATCTAGATTTCCGAGAGGGCTCCCGCTGCCATGGCGAAGATCCTGAAGTTCGACGAGGACGCCCGTCGCGCCCTCGAGCGCGGCGTCAACAAGCTTGCCGACACGGTCAAGGTGACGATCGGCCCCAAGGGCCGCAACGTCGTCATCGACAAGAAGTTCGGCGCCCCCACCATCACCAACGACGGTGTCACGATCGCCCGCGAGGTGGAGATCGAGGACCCCTACGAGAACCTCGGCGCGCAGCTGGTGAAGGAGGTGGCGACCAAGACCAACGACATCGCGGGTGACGGCACCACCACCGCCACCGTGCTGGCCCAGGCGCTGGTCCGCGAGGGCCTGAAGAACGTCGCCGCCGGCGCCTCCCCGGCCGCCCTGAAGAAGGGCATCGACGCCGCGGTCGCCGCCGTCTCCGAGGACCTCCTCGCCACCGCGCGCCCGATCGACGAGAAGTCCGACATCGCCGCCGTCGCCGCGCTGTCCGCCCAGGACCAGCAGGTCGGCGAGCTCATCGCCGAGGCGATGGACAAGGTCGGCAAGGACGGTGTCATCACCGTCGAGGAGTCCAACACCTTCGGTCTGGAGCTGGACTTCACCGAGGGCATGGCCTTCGACAAGGGCTACCTGTCGCCGTACTTCGTGACGGACCAGGAGCGCATGGAGGCCGTCCTCGACGACCCGCAGATCCTGATCACGCAGGGCAAGATCTCCGCCATCGCGGACCTGCTGCCGCTGCTGGAGAAGGTCATCCAGGCCAACGCCTCCAAGCCGCTGCTGATCATCGCCGAGGACGTCGAGGGCGAGGCCCTGTCGACCCTGGTGGTCAACAAGATCCGCGGCACCTTCAACGCCGTCGCCGTCAAGGCGCCCGGCTTCGGTGACCGCCGCAAGGCGATGCTGCAGGACATGGCCGTCCTCACCGGCGCCACGGTCGTCTCCGAGGAGGTCGGCCTCAAGCTCGACCAGGTCGGCCTGGACGTGCTGGGCTCCGCCCGCCGCGTCACCGTCACCAAGGACGACACCACGATCGTCGACGGCGCCGGCAAGAAGGAGGACGTGGAGGCCCGCGTCGGCCAGATCAAGGCCGAGATCGAGACCACGGACTCCGACTGGGACCGCGAGAAGCTCCAGGAGCGCCTCGCGAAGCTGGCCGGCGGCGTGTGCGTGATCAAGGTCGGCGCCGCCACCGAGGTGGAGCTGAAGGAGAAGAAGCACCGTCTGGAGGACGCCATCTCCGCGACCCGCGCCGCGGTCGAGGAGGGCATCGTCTCCGGCGGCGGCTCCGCGCTGGTCCACGCCGTCAAGGTCCTCGAGGGCAACCTCGACAAGACCGGCGACGAGGCCACCGGTGTCTCCGTGGTCCGCAAGGCCGCCGTCGAGCCGCTGCGCTGGATCGCCGAGAACGCCGGCCTCGAGGGCTACGTCATCGTCTCCAAGGTCTCCGAGCTGGAGAAGGGCAACGGTTACAACGCCGCCACCGGCGAGTACGGCGACCTGATCAAGGCCGGCGTCATCGACCCGGTCAAGGTCACCCGCTCCGCCCTGGAGAATGCCGCCTCCATCGCCTCCCTCCTGCTGACGACCGAGACCCTGGTCGTCGAGAAGAAGGAAGAGGAAGAGCCGGCCGCCGGCGGTGGCCACGGCCACGGGCACGCCCACTGACGACGCTCAGACCGCGCTGACGGTCACGAGGCCGCACTGACGGCCACGAGACCGCCGGACACCGAGTGAGGGCCCGGCTCCCCGTCCACCCGACGGGGAGCCGGGCCTTCGCCGTGCGGGGCTTCGCCGTGTCCGCCCGTGCTGGAACCGGACCACGCCCGTCCGGAGTCTGTGCTCATGGCGGCCGGAACGACGAGGGGACGGCGATGGACCAGGTGCTCTACGGGGAACGCTCCCGCAATCCGCTCGCGCGGACCGTGCACCTCAGCGAGGTCGGACTGCGCAGAGGCGGCCGGACGACCCCGCTGGAGGAGCTGAACCTCGGCGCCATGGCCGAAGCGTTCCTGCGGGGCGCCTGGCTCGGCGGCGGGGGCGCCGAACGGCCCCTGGCCTCGCTCCCCGAGGGCGCCGGCCTCGTGCCGGTCACCCGGGCGACCGGCACCTGCCGGCCCGTGAAGGCACGTCAGGCCGCCGCCTTCGCCCGCGCGCTGGGCGAGCTCGCGGTGCGCCGGTGCGGCGGGCCCGGGCAGGTGGCCGCCCTCTCGGCGCGGGCGCGGGAGGAAGGCGTACCGCTGTGGATCGCCCGGCGCCACGCGCCCGGTCCGGCCGGTCCGGTCACGGTCGCCGTGGACCGCCGCCAGGTGCGCGTGGACGTCTGGGGCCCCCACGCACACGCCGTACGCCTGCGGGCACCGCACGGCTTCCTCGGCAACGACAGCGTCGGGGGCACGGGGCTGGTGCTGACCGTGGGGGGCGCCGTGGCCCAGCTCGTGCTGCGCAAGAAGTTCCGCAGGTCCAGGAGCACGGTGGAGATCGGGCTCCCCGGCCGGCAGTGGACCCTGCGCCGCGTGAACGCGGTCGCCTCCCGGCTGTTCCGCGGCGGTAGACCGGTCGCCCTGCTGGTCCGCCCGCCGCGCGGCGCCGCCCCCGCCCCCGGCACCCCGCTGCTGCCGCTCGCCGAGGTCCGGCACGAGAGCCCCGACCCGCTGGACGCCGTGATGGCCCACGCGGTCGCGGTGTCCTTCGGCCTCGGCGACGCGACGGGCCTGGCGAGGTTCCGCACCACGCACCCCCGCCGCGACGCCGATGACGACGGCTGGGACCAGCCCTGGTTCACCAACCTCGGCCGCGGCCGCGACGACAACGAACCCGGCGGCGGCGACGGCTGGGGCAGCGACGGCGGCGACGCGGGTGACGGAGGCGGCGGAGGCGGGGACGGGGGAGGCAGTGACGGGGGAGGGGGCGACGGAGGCGGTGGCGGCGGGGGTGAATAGGCTCCCGACTCCGAATCCGCATCCGATATCCGAGTCCGAGTCCGGGGTCATCCACTTCGGTCGGCTGGGGCATCATGTCCGGACCGGCGGTCCAAGGAAGGAGGGCTGAAGGTGTCGTTCCTGAAGTTCGCCAGTGACGAGGTTTTGGAGATGGCCGACACGCTGGAGACCAGCGGCGGTCAGATGAAGTCGGCGTCCAAGGAACTCAAGCACGCCGACGCCCGGCAGATCGGTCACAGCGGCCTGGAGTCGGCCTGCGACGACTTCGCCGACTCCTGGGACTACGGCTTCGGGGAGCTGTCGAAGCTGACCAAGGGCGTGTCGAAGTTCGCGCGGAAGGCGTCCGACGAGTTCACCGGGCTCGACCGGAAGCTGGCGGAGGAGCTGCGCGAGAAGCGCGCCGAGGGAAAGAAGTAGCCGCGCGTCACCCGAGGTCCAAGCCCTCCCGAGCCGGCGCGTCGAAGGTGAAGGTGCGCCCGATCCGCGCCAGCCGTGCGCTGTAGGAGTCGAGCAGGAACACCGACGGCGTGGAGATCGTCACGTACACGCAGTAGTCGCGCGGGGCGGGGACGACCAGTTGCAGCGTCGCCATGGGCAGCCGCGGGCGTACGGTCTGCCCGGGGGCGAGGTCGGCGGCGATGTCGCCGAGGCCGGACTCGGCGACCACGCGGGCCGGCAGGGTGACCATCCGCAGGGACGTCGACATCACCGCCGGGCCGCACGGCAGCTTGGCCGCGAGCACCATGTCCTGCCGGCCCTGCACGCCCTTGCCCAGCGGGAAGTCCAGCTCGCGCAGGTCGCTCCCCCGGGAGAAGAACCTGCGCTCCTTGGCCCGGTAGATCCCCTCGGCGGTCAACAGCCGGTCGCGGTGTCCGCTCGGCCGCACGGTCACCGCCAGCAGCCCCATCGACAGACGCTCCTCGCCCCCGACGTCCTCGGTGCCCAGGCACAGTGCGGTCATGTCGACCGTTTCCTCGCCGCCCCGGGACAGCCCCGGCAGGGCGGCGCGCAGCTGCTGCGCGACTGCGGCCAGGTGCGTCTCGTCGGCGTCGGGGACCAGCCGGATCAGCGACTCGTACCAGCCGTCGACGGCGCCGGGGTCGGGCAGCCGGACGAACTCGTCGGGGACCGTGCAGCGGAACGCGTACGGCACCGGCCGTCCGTCCGCCGCCTCGACGGGGCCGCGGGTCATGCGGCGGTCCCGAGACCGGACGGGTCGAGGTGCCGGGTGAAGCTGTCCCCGGCGGAGGTGAGCGTGGCGGCCGGGTCGAACCGGGTGCCCAGCGGTCCTGGTGCGAGGGTGGTGGGGTCGTCGTCCGGCGGCTCGTAGGCGGCGAATCCGGCGATCGGGCCGGCGACGGGGATGTCCGAGACGTTCCAGTCGCCGTCCGTCCAGCGGCCGTCGTTGGTGTTCGATCCGGCGGCGAAGCCGACCCCGGTGACGGTGCCGGTGATGTCGAGGGCCGTCCCGGTGGCGACATGTACCCAGCCGCGGCCGGCCATGGCGAGCCCGCGCATCGAGTTGGCCATGCCGCTGGGTATCTTCGCGAGGTTGCCCCAGCCGCCCGGCCCGATCCTGCCGAGCGTCGCCATGAAGCCCTCGGCCGCCCGCAGCGACCGGCCGGACTGCACCAGCAGCCGTCCGCCCTGGGCGAGTTTGGCGCCCGCCAGGCCCACCCCGCCCGCGACCACGCCGAGCGCGTCCCAGGCGAGGGTCTCCCAGGTCACGCCCTCGGCGCCGCCGATCATGGCGGCGCTGTGCGCGGCCAGCGCGCCGAGGCCCACGAGGAAGCCGATGAGCCCGAGCGCGCCCACGCCGGTGCCGAGCATCAGCGCGACCAGGCACACCACACCGATGACCATGGCGATGTCGGCGAGGAGGTCACCGACGAGTTTCCAGAAATCGGGGTCGGTGATGGTGTCCCACGCGTCGGAGAGGAACTCGGTGAGGCCGTCGACGAGGTCGTCGAACCAGCCGGGCTCCGGCGGGGCGTCGTCCGCGGCGTCCCTGAGGACCTGGGCGGTGGTGTCCGCCGCGGCGACGTACTCGAGATGCAGGGTGCGGGCACGGCCCCGTACCGCCTCCAGCTCGCCGTTGGCCGTGTCGTAGGCCCGCCGCTTGTTCTTCGCGGTCTTCTCGTGCTCGTCCTTCTCGTCGTCCGACATCGAGGAGGTGTCGTCCGGCAGGCCGTCGAGGGCGCCCTTGGCGGTCCGGACCTTCTTCTCCGCGGCGACGGCCTCCTCCTCCAGGGCGCGGGCCCGCGCCTGGAACCGGTCGAGGCTGGTTTCCCAGGCGGCGAGGGCACGGTGGGCGGAGCCGAGGGAGTCGAGCGCGCGCTTGAGGTAGGGCGGGATCCTGTCGACGGACTTGAGGAACGTGTCGGCGGCCTGACCGGCCCAGATGCCGTCGGACGTGCCGATCCTGCCGAGCTGCGTCTGCGCCGTGCCGCTCTCCCGGTCGACCCGGCCGATGGCCTTCACCATCAGACGGACGGTCTCCAGGTCTCCCGGTGCGGGATCGAAACCGAGAGCGGGGTACTTCGACGAGCCCACTGGATGTCCCCCCTCGAGTCGTGTGATGTGCGCGGGACCGGTCCCGCGCTGGGGAACCGGTCCGTTCGGGTGATAGGAAGCTATCCACGTGACGAACGTCCGCGCCACCGCCGCCGTCACATCGTCACGCGATCATGACGTCGTACCGGCGCGGCACGGCGGGCGGGACCGACCAGGAGGCGAGATGCTGCTGCAGGCGCAGCTCAAGGCGCTGCTGCGGGAGGGCGCGCGCGGCGCCGAGCGGTACGACGTCCGCCACACACAGCGGTCGTGGCGGCAGTTCGCGGCGTTCGCGTACGTCGTCGAGCAGTACGGCTACCGGTACGACGGGCTGTCCCCGCTCTCGCCCAAGGGCAGCCCGAACCCTTACTTCGCGTTCCGAAGGATGCCGGACGCGGCGGAACGGGCAACGCGGGCTGCCGCGCTGCACCCGGACGCCTTGAACGGCGGTCCGCTGCCGGGCATGCGTCCCGGCGCGCGCCGCCTGGAACCGCTGCCGGAGGTGCGGCGCGAGGTGGACCTCCTCCACGCCCGCATCATGGTCGACTACAGCCGCACGCACCGGCGCCGCGGACTGGCCATGCTGCTGCTCCTCCCGCTGGTCATGCTCATCCCGCTCTCCCAGGCGGACTTCTCCCGGGGAGCGGTGCTGATCTGCGCCGGCATCTGGCTCCTGTTCGCCGTCCTGTGGGCTCTGGGCCTGCTGATCGCCCGGCGCCGGCGCCGCAGGTACGGGCGCGTCCTCCAGGAGGCGGGCATCACCTGGCCGCCGGCGTGAGCCCAGGCCGCCTCAGCTCGCCCAGACCTCCGCGTCCTCGGCCGGGACGGTGGTGGCCAGGCCCAGTTCCTTGCGGGCGGGAACCGTCCTGCCCGGGTCGATGAGGGTGAACGCCTGGTCGTAGGCGAGGTAGAAGGTGTCGGCGTCGGGGGCGTTCGCGGCCTTCTCCCACTGGTCCGCCGCCTTGGCGAGCGTCGCCCGGAGCTTGCCGACCTCGGCGCCCTCGATGCCGTCCAGTTCCTCGACGTGCGTGCCGAGAGCCGCCGCGACGGCCTTGGCCTGCGCCTGGTAGTCCTTCAGGGCGGCCTCGACGTCGTCCGTCACGGGCTGGTGGACCCACAGGGCCTCGTAGACGGCGTTCGACCCCTTCAGGAACGTGAGCTGGCCGGGCTCGAAGGACTTCGCGGTGTCCAGCGATCCCTTGAAGGTGCCCTTCTCCACGGTGTACGTGCAGGTCACGGCGCGGTCGCCGGTCGTCCAGCTCTCCTTGGTCGGGGTGTAGTGCGAGAGCCCGACGCCCGCGGGGAGCGCCCAGGTGTCCGGCGCGCGCTTCTGCGCCTCGGCGGGGCAGCGCTCGTCGGCGATCGCGGCGACCTTCTCGTCACCGGGGTGCCGGGGGCCGCCCTCGATGGCGAACTCACCGACGACCTGCCCCTGGTGGGCCTCGTCGCACGGCACGAATTCGACGAGATAGGCCTCGCCCTCGGCCTTGCCGTTCGGGTTGTAGCAGTCCCCCACGTCGAGCGAGAACACCGACCGCTGCCGGGCGGCCTTCTTCGCCCCCTCCTTGGCGCTGTCGACGGCTTCGGACACGTCCGAACAGCCGACGGCCCCGAGCGCGACCAGCGCGGCGAGGGCGGACAGCCCGCGAAGTGAACGGTACGGGGCACGGACGGCCATGGTGTCTCCAACCAGCGATGCGATACGCGGGGAGGCCTCACCTCCCCTGCGTCTGTGACACCCGAGGGTCGGGGAAGGTTGTAACGCCGGCACGCGTCCTTAAGGCATGGCCAACGCCGAAGTCGCGTTGGTGAGGCGTCAACCACCGACGCCCAGGACAAAACGCACCGGTTCGGCCAAAGCCGCCCGCGCCCCCTCGAAGTCACTCAACCGTGCTGCGAGGGTGGCCTCCGCGAGCCGTGCGGGCAGCGCCTCTGAAAACTTCAGGCCCCGCACGGCGTGCGGGTCCACGTCCGGCAGCGTCAGCCCCGTACCGGCGTCCTCCACCGCTGCCCGCCATGCCTGCGGGGTGACGTCGTCGCGCAGCCGGACGAAGCGGTCGTCGACGGTCCGGTGCCGCAGGACGACGGAGGGGAGCGACGCGGCCAGGGTCGCGTTCGCCCGGTGCCCGGCCCAGGTCCACCAGCGCACGTCATCGCCCCGGCGGGTGATGACGGTTCCGGCCGGCCGGACCACGTCCAGGTGCCTCTCCCGGGCCGCCGCCAGCCTCGCCTCCGCCCGGCGGGTCAGGGACACGGGCGGATCCTCGCCGAGCAGCACGTCCCGTGCGGCACGGGTCAGGGTGAAGGACCGCACGCGCTGCGCCCCGAAGCCGCTCCACTTGGCGCGCCCGCCCTCGTCCACGGGTTCCACGAAGCAGCGCCTGCGCCGCCAGTCGATGTAGGTCACCAGCCAGCTGCGGCCCGCCAGCAGCAGTTTGCGCGGGCCGTCGGTCTCCTCGGTGAGCAGGTCCGGGTCGGTGCGGCCGATCTCGGTTCGCCCGCTGAGCACGGTGAACTCGGGGGGCGCGGTGAACGAGGCCGTCAGGTTCATGAAGTGCCGCTGTCCGAAGCGGCGTTCGGCCTCCGGCCCGATGAACAGGGTGCCCGAGTCCCGCTCCAGGTAGCCCTGTTCCACCAGGTGCCGTACGACGGGTTCGGCGGAGACTCCGAACACGCCGAGGCCGCCCCACCACTCCTGCCACAGGTTCTCCCCGACCCGGTGCTCCTGGAGGCACAGCGCGAGCAGCTGCTGGGCCACGAGGTGCCGCGGCTCAGGAGGCGGTGTCACCGGTTCCACCCAGCCGCGCGACCAGGCAAGGAGCAGGGCCGCGGCGGCCAGGAAACCCTCGTCGCCCAAGGCAAGGAAGAGGCAGTTGCGCCGGGTGCCGGGGCGGCGTCCGGTGCGGCCCAGGCGTTGCAGGAACGACGCCACCGTCGCGGGTGCGTCGAGCTGGATCACCCGGTCCAGGTCACCGACGTCGATGCCGAGTTCGAGGGTGCTGGTGGAGACGATGACGCAGTCCCGGGCCTCGGCGAACGCCTCCTCCGCGCGGCGCCGTTCGTCGGTGGACAGGGAGGCGTGCGAGAGGAAGGTGGTTACACCGCGCAGCCGGAGCTGCTCGCCCAGTTCCTCGACGGTGCGCCGGCTCTCGCAGAAGACCAGGCGCTTCTCGCCCCGGTGCAGGGCGGCGACGACGGTGGCGGCGTTGGCGACGGAGCCGACGTAGTCCAGTTCTACGTCGCCCGGCGGCGGTGGGACTGCGGCGCCGGTGTCCGGCAGGGACACCCCCGGCGCCACGACCCGCCCGGGACGCACGCCCCTCCCCGACCCCTGCAACCAGTCCAGCAATTCACGTGGGTTGCCCACGGTGGCCGAAAGGCCGATCCGCTGCACCGGCCGTCCGATGATGCGCTGGAGGCGTTCCAACACGGCGAGCAGGTGCCAGCCCCGATCGTCACCGGCGAAGGCGTGCACCTCGTCGACGACCACGCTGTGCAGCCCGGAGAAGAAGGCCCGGTGGTCCACGTGCGTGCTGACCAGCATCGCCTCGAGTGACTCGGGCGTGGTGAGCAGGATGTCGGGGCGGCTCGCCAGGATGCGGCGGCGCCGGGTGGAGGCGATGTCGCCGTGCCACAGCTCCGCGGTGCGCCCCACCCAGCCGCTGTACGTCTCCAGGCGCGGGTGCAGGTTGTTGAGCAGCGCCTTCAGCGGGGTGACGTACAGGACGCCGGTGCCCTTCCAGCCCTGCCGCTGCGCGCGCGTGAGCAGGGGGAAGACGGCGGCCTCGGTCTTCCCGCCGGCGGTCGGCGCCAGCAGGACGGCGTCCTGCCCGGAGAGCACCGGCTCGATCGCCTCCTGCTGCAACGGCCGCAGCGAGCGCCAGCCGAGCGAATTGACGATGTGGTGGGTGAGGATCGGGTCGAGCAGGTCCAGCGCGTCGGCGCTCACGGCAGCTCCAGCTCCACGTCCCCGGCGCTCGCGGCGGCGTTGCGTTCCACCTCGTCGAGTTCCGCGCTCCGCACCGTGAGCGTGTAGTGACGCCGGGGGTCGAAGTCGTCGAAGGTGTCGACCCGGTCGAGGACGTCGGCCACCAGCTTGCGCAGGTAGAGCCTGGGTGCGATACCGGCCCTGCCGCCCAGGGAACCGGTCACCGCCCGCGCCAGTTCGTCGAGGTAGGCGTCGTCGGCGCGCAGGGCGACGCGTTCGGGGTGCCTGGCCGTCGCCGCGTACACCTCCCGCACCTTGCGGCCGAGCTCGCCCAGGGAGGCGAGGTCGAAGCCGCTCAGCCGGAGCTGCACCGCGCGCGGGGAGTCGAAGCGCGGATCGGTGGTGAAGTCCGTCGCCAGCCGCTGCGCGAGCGGTGCGAGGCGCTGCACGCCCTGCTGTCCGTCGTAGAAGGCCGGGGTGCCGGTGATGACGAGGAACAGCCCGGGGAACCGGCCGGCGTCGATCTCGTCGAGGAACTGCCGCAGCGCGTTCAGGGACTTCTCCCGCACGTCGCCCCGCACCCGCTGCAGGGTCTCCACCTCGTCGAACACGAGCAGCAGCCCGGGGTGGCCGCAGTCCCGCAGGACCGTCAGCAGCCCCTGGAGGAAGCCGAGGGCGCCGAAGTGGTCCAGGTCGCCGCGGACCCCGGCCGCGCGCTTGGCCGCGGCGGCGACGGACTTCTGCCCGCCGAGCCAGGCGATCAGCGCCTCGGCGCGTGCCCCGTCGCCGGCCGCGACGGCGTCCCGGTAGCCGCGCAGGGCGGCGGAGAAGGCGGGGGTCGTGCGGGCGACGTCGGCGAGCCGGCGCTCCAGCAGTTCGTCCACCGCCCTGCCGAGCCCGGCCTCGTCGTCCTCGTCGGCCTCTCCCGCGTCGAGGACCTCCTCCTCCAGCGCGTAGAACCACGAGTCGACGACGGCGCGCAGGGCCGACGGCGGGTGGGTGGCGGTGGTGAGGCGTTCGCTGAGCCGCCGGTAGACCGTCTCCAGCCGGTGCAGGGGCGTCTCCGTCTCGGAGATCTGCACCTCGCTGACGGCCAGCCCGCGCCGTTTGGCGCGCTCGGCGAGCCATCGCGCGAAGAAGGTCTTGCCGGAGCCGTACTCACCGCGCAGCGCGTGGAAGGCGGAGCCACCACGGGCGACGGTGGCCAGGTCGTCGTCGAGGGCTTCCGCGAAGCGGTTCAGCCCGACGGCGAACAGTCCGAGCCCTTGGTGCGGCACGGTGCCGCGACGCAGCGCGTCGACGACGTCACGGGCGCGCGCGGCACTGATGCCGGGCCGCTCGCCCGGGGTGTCCACGGCGGTGGTGCTCATGCGGGGGTGCCTCCGGCGAACTGCTGCCGCAGCAGCTCCTTGTCCAGGTGGACGGTGCGTCCGGACTCGACGAGCTGGAGCACGGGGTAGCCGTCGATGTTCAGCAGCCGCTCCAACACGGTGACGAACCGCTCCGGGTTGCGCTGTGACTTGCCGGTGGCGGCCTGGGCCGCCGCCGCGACCGCCGCCGGCGAAAGCTTGCCCCCGGCAGCCAGCAGCGCGTCGAGCGCGGCGGCCACGGCGGTGTCGGCGGGCGGCAGCCGGACGAAGTCGCGCTGCGACCGGTACGCCGCGCTGCGCACCGTCTCTTCGCCGGGGGTGCCCCGGCCGGGCTGCGGGAAGAGGCTCTCCTCCTGCGGAACGGCTTGTTTGCGTCCGCGCCCCTGCGCCTTCGGCTCGGGTGCGGGTTCGGTCACCGGCCCGGTGCCGCCCCGCCACCAGTCGGGCACGGTGTCCTCGGCAGGCAGCGCCGTCCACCCGGCGGGGATGCGGCTGTCGGACGGGACGAAGGCGAGGACGGGCACGGTGACCTCGGCGAGGGAGGCGCCGCCGTGGTATCCGGCCTGGCGGGCGGTGTAGCGGAGGTCGTCGCGCCACGCCGCCGTGATCCGTCCGTCGGCCGCCCGTACCCGGGGTCCGGCGAGCGCGACCTCGCCCGGCCCGGCGGGGCCGGTGCGCCAGCGGGCCCCCTGCACCCCGTCGGCGGGTGTGGGGCCCGTGTTCCGGGGACCCCGGTCGAGGACGTGCCCGTGGTCGGAGACGAGCAGGACCGGCCGCCCGCTGCCGCGGGCCGCGTCGAGGAGGTCGGCCAGTTTCGCGATGTCCCCGGTGCGCCAGCGGGCCCGGCCGCTCTCCCGTCCGTCGGCGAGGGCGTCGTCGATGGTGTTCACGACCACCCCGACGATCCGCTCCTCGTGGGCGAGTTCCTCCAGCAGGGCGGGTGCGAGCCGGTGTCCGGCCGTGCCCTCGTAGCCGCCCTTGTGGAAGAGGACGGAACTGCGCCTGCGCTTCTTCCAGAAGGCGGTGAACCCGGCGCGCTCCACGTCCTGTCCGCCGTCGGCGGCGGTGCCGCAGAGCAGGGAGGCGCGGCTGACGCGCGTCACGGTGGGCAGCATCGCGACGGCGGCGAGCCGGCCGGGCCGGCACCCGGCGGCCGCGGCCGTTCCGACCGGGCAGATCTCCGTCCAGGCGCGCGGGTCGAGCCCCGCCGCGAGGTCCACGGCCACGTCGGCGCTCATTCCGTCGAGGACGAGGACCAGGGGCCGTCCGCCGTCGCGGGCGAGGGGCGCGGCGACCTCCGCGAGCACGTCCTCGATCAGCAGGGCACCGTTGGGCGCCTGCTGGGAGGCGGCCTCGGTCCAGGTGGCCAGGTTCCGCGCGAACCGTTCGTCGAGCTCCCGCCGCCGGTCCCGCACCCGGCCGATGAGCCGGTGGTACGCCTCCCCGATCATTCCGTCCCGGGAGGCGTCGCCCTCGGCCAGGATGCCGACGGCCAGGTCGACGCGGCCGGTGGACCGCAGGTGCTCCCGTACGGCCTGGCCCACCGACGATGTGTCGGCCACCGGGGTGCCGAGCCACCGCACCAGGCGCACGGCGGTCCGGGCACGTTCGGTGGACTCGCCGTACAGCGTGGCGAGCTGGTGGTCGGCGAGCCGGTGCAGCGCGTCCTGCGCGGCCCCGGGCCGTCCGTCGAGGGCGGCGGCGAGGGCGCGCAGCCGGGCCCGGTAGCCGGAGGGCAGCAGCCGGTCCTCGGCGAGCAGCGGGGTCAGCCGTGCGGTGTCGGCGAGGTGGTCGGCGCGCTCCAGTACGGCGACCACGCGGGCGCGGGCGTCCGTCCCGGCGGGGCCGCCCGCCTCCGCCTGGGCGATCCACCGGGTGAGCACGCCTGTGGCGGCTGCGGCGTAGGGCGTGAGCGCGTCGAACGAGCCGAGCGCGCTGCCGAAGAGCGTGCCGAGGGCGAAGCCCGCGTCGGCCGCGGCCGGGCAGCCGAGGGCCGCCGCGGCGAGTGCGCCGAGCGGCAGCGCGTCGGCGCCGCGGCCGTCGGCGGCGAGGGCGAGCAGGGTGGGCGCGGCCGGCCCGGTGACCTGGGCCAGCCACTCGGTGAGCCCGGCGCGTTCCGGTTCGGCCAGTTCGGCGAACCGGCGGGGTCCGGCCGGGCCGCGGCTCCAGTCGAAGAGGGTGTCGGCGTCCAGGTCGAGGGAGTCGGCGCCGGTGTCACCGAGGCCGGTCCGGGCGGCGAGGAGGGCCCGCAGGGCCCGGTCGCGGGTGAGGACGCCGCCGACGCGCGGCCAGCCGCCGGACGGTTCGGCCTCCAGGAGGGCGTCCAGTAGCCACTCCTCCCGGACCATGCGGGTGTCCAGGTTCTCGGCGCCGAACAGCTGGGTGACGATGCCGGCCCGGTCCACGGCCAGTGGGCGGCGCCGCACCGCATGCCCGCGCAGGTCCCAGCCGAGCTGGTCGACGGGCACCCGGCCGGTGACCACCAGGACCCCGTCCCGGTCGGGGCCGGCGTCGGCGAGGTGCCGCTGCCAGGCCTCGGTGATGCCGAGCGGCGAATCCTGGTCGGTGACGTGCACACGGCGCGTGGAGCCGTCGATCTGGACGGTGAAGTCCCGTCCCTCGTCGCCGTCCGCCCAGACGGCGTCGACCAGCACCAGCCGCCGCCCTTCGGCGCGCGGCAGCTCCGCCTCCAGCAGGACCTCGATGGCGCGCCGTCCCGCGGCGGGCCGTGTGGGCATCAGCGGGCCTCCCCAGCGTCGTCAGCTTCCACGGTGGCGCCGGCCGTCCCCGTGCCGTAGGCGGCCCGGGGGTCCTGGGCTGTCCCGGCGCCCCGGCCCGTACCGGGCTCATCGGCCGACCGCCATACGATCTCGACGCCGGCGTCAGGGTGCGCGGCCCGGAAGGCGCGGATCTCCTCCTGCACGGCGGCCAGCTGCACCGCGAGCCGCTGCTCCAGCGCGGTGGCGTCGCCCCCGGCCGGGATCAGCCGGCGCCCGGAGCGGCGCGGCGGGGCACCGTCCCCGGCCGTGTCCGTGGACGGGTGGGACGAGTCGGCCGGAGTGCCGGGGAGCACCTCCGGCTGCGGCGGTACGACGGGGTGCGAGGTGGCCACCTCGGGCTCGCTGACCCGCACGTCCTGGGCCACGGGTGGCGGCGGATCAGTCACGACGCTCTCCACCTTCAGCGCCGCGTTGATGATCGCGTTGGCCTGCTCCCGGACTCCCGAAAGCACCTGCACCAGGGACCGTTCGAACTCGGAGGCGCGAGCGGTCTGTGCGATCTCGGTGAACAGCCGCCGCGCCCGGTCGCCGACGCCGTCCTCGCGGCCGGTCAGCCCGTGCACGTTCTTCAGCGCGGGCCAGTCGGTGCCGTCCAGCGCCGACAGCACCTCGCCCGCACTGCCCATGGCGGTGTTCAGGTCCCGCTCGCCGGCGGTGGGGGAGAAGGCGGCCAGCTCCCGCACCAGGGCGGTGGCGTCGCCGCCGTGCCGGGAGAGCCGGGCCAGCAGCCCGGCCGCCTCCCGCAGGATCGCGGTACGGGAAGCACCCGGCTCGTCGAGGCCGAGCAGCGGGGCGTGCCGGTCCAGCGAGGTCCGCACTCCGGCGACGTTCCGTTCCCACGCCTCGGCGCGGGCGCGCAGGTCCTCGGCGAGCCGGTTGACGTTGCGCGCGTACAGGGCGGGCTTGGCGGTCACCCCGAACAGCCGGGCCGCCCGGTCCCGGGCCGCCGCGTACTCCTCCTCGCTCGGCAGCGGCTGCGCCCGCAGCGACCAGCCGGGGCCGATGTCCTGAAGCGCGGGCGCCTCCCGCTCGGGTCCGCCCCGCAGCACCCAGGCGCGGTCGTCGAGGAGGGCGTAGGCGGCGATGAGGAGGTTGCCGGTGAGCCTGTCGAGTCCGGCGTACCCGAGGTCCTTGGTGATCCAGGTGCGGATGTCCTCGACGTCGAGGTCGCCGCGCTGCTGGTGCCCGGCCGCCGCCTGGTTGATACGGCTGCGCCAGTCGCTCCGCATCACCAGCGGCCCGTCGTGGACGGTGCCGAGCTCCAGCGGCTCCACGATCCGCTTGACGGTCTTCAGGTGGTGGCTGTCGACGTTGTTGGCCCGTCCCCCCTCGTCCATCGCGCGGGTGATCCACTCCAGCGCGGTCCGCAGCTCGCCCGGGGTCACCGCCTTGCGCTGCCCGGTGCGGTCGGTCCCGAAGTCCGGGTGCTTGGGGTACAGCGCGGAGAACATGCCGTCGGCGAGGTGCAGCACGTTGGCCTCGAAACCCTTGCCGCCCTCCTCCCTCGGCTGCGCGAACTCCGGCTGGAGCGACAGCACGTGACGCCCGTCCGGCACCTCGGGCCCGGGGTTGGCGTCGGTGGGCCGGGCCAGCCCGTACACCTCGGCGAGCGCACCGGTGAGCTGGTCGGTGAGGGTGTCGCGGGCCACCTCCAGCTGCCGCCGCACCTTGGCCCGGTCGTCGGGCGGGAAGGTGCCGGTGTAGTCGGCGAGCCGGTCCCGCTCCAGCAGGAAGGTGATCCGCATCAGCCGGCCGAGCTGGGCGCGGCGCTGGTCGGAGAAGAAGTCGGTGAGCCACACCAGCGTCGGCGCGGTGACGCCGGACTTCCGCAGTTCCTCGACGCGGTGGTAGTCGTCGCTGGGGTAGTGGTCGCCGTCGTCGAAGGGGTAGTCGACGACGAACCGCACGTTGCCCGCGGTGGCCGGGGTGAACTGCTCGTCGGGCAGGTCGGCCCGGTCGCGCACGTTGCCGAAGACGAACTCGGCGACGCGCCGGGTGCCCCGCCAGACGATCTCCTTCTCGGCGACGAACTGCCCGTCGCGGACGCCGATCGCTTCCCACAGCCGGTCCCGCAGCCACACGCGGCGCACGCCCGCCTTGTCCTCCTCGGCGACGGCGTCGAGCAGCGGCTCGATGTCGAGGTCGGACAGGTGCAGCGAGAACACCGGGTCGGCCTCGCCGTCGGAGCGGATCTCGGACGGGAACGCGGCCTGGAGATCACGCATCCGCCGCACGACGACGTCCCCGGCGGGCACGGTGCGGGAGCGCACCGAGCCGTGGTTGAGGGCGGCGAGGCGCGCCCCGGTCAGCCGCCGCAGCGCGGGCACGTCGGGGGCGAGCGCGCCGAGCAGCATCGTCTTCACGAACCGCTCGTCGGCCTGGAAGTCGGCGTGCGTGTCCGAGCCGTACTTCTCCAGCAGGTGGGCGCGTGCCTTGGCGGCGAACTTCACCGCCGCCTCCGACTCGCGCTTCAGCTTGTCGGTGAAGGCGGCCCCGGTGCCGTCCACGAGGACGTCCCACAGGTCGCCGAGCGGGATGAGTCGGCCGACGGCGGCGTCGGCGTTCCGCTCCAGGAGCTGCTGCACCAGCTTCAGGCCGGTCCGCTCCCGCTGGAGCGCCCCGGAGAGCGCGACCAGCACGTTCAGCAAGGCCGGGGAGAGCGGGTACACGGCCCGGAAGTCCGTCCAGTCGGCCTGGGTCGCGCCGCTGCCGTCGAGCAGGATGTCCTTGACCTGCTGTCCGGTCCGGTCGATCTTCGCGAACTCGGCCTCGAGGATCGAGTCCTTGCCGGGCAGCGGTTTCAGCACCCGCTCCTTGATGATCTCCGGCAGGTTGCGGTCCTCCAGGTCGACCGTGTCGAACCGCTCGTTGAGGTATTCGAGGGCCTGCTCCATCGCCTTGACGTCGGCGCCGAGCACGTCGGAGCCGACGAGCTGGGACAGGTCGCGCTGCCGGGAGATGAACGACACGATCGGCACCGGCCGGTCCGCGTCGCCGGACTCGATCAGCTTCACCAGCTTCTGGATCTCGCTGTTGACGAAGGTCCGGTCCCGCATGTGCGCCTGGAGCCACAGCACCAGCTCGTCCAGGAACAGCACCACACCGTCGTACTCCAGCGAGCGGGCGTGCCGGCTGATCGCGGCGAGGCCGTTCTCCAGCGGCACGTACTTCGCCGCGTCACCGCGCGCGCTCTCCGCGTACGACCGCATCGGCCCGGTGAGCAGGGCGGACTCCAGCCGCTCCCGGCGCGCGTCCCCGGCAGGTGCGGCGAACGCCTCGTCCAGCTCGGCCGCGGTCCAGGCGCCGCCCGCGCCGATGACCTGGAGTTCGTCGTCGTCCTCGTCCGCCCCACCGTCACCGCCGTCGGCGGGCAGCAGCCGTACGAAGGCGTCGTCGCCGAGCTGCTCCCGCATCCGCTTGGCGTCGGCCAGCATGGCGTCGGAGCGGAACACGGTCGGCGTCGGCGCGTCCGGGTGCTGCTCCCGCACCGCCCGCACGTACCCGCCGAGCAGTGCCTCGTCGAGGTTGGCCGCGCCCACCAGGTGGTACGGCACCATGAGGAAGCGCTTGCCGCGCAGCCACTCGTCGTGCTCGGCGATGACCTCCCGCAGCCGCGGCTTGGCACGGGCGGCGGGCTCGCCGTTCAGTACGGCGTGCAGCACGGTCAGGAAGTGCGACTTACCGGCGCCGAAGGATCCATGCAGGTAGGCGGCGTACGAGGCGTTCTTGCGGACGGCGCCGCGGATCAGTTTCAGCGCCTTGCCGAACTGCTCCTGGAGCTGCGGCGTGACCACGTACTCCTCGACCCGCCCCGCGGACCGGCCGCTGAAACCCTGGGACAGCTCGACCTTGAAGTCGCCGGCGTAGACGTCCTCCTTGATGTCGAGCACGTCCCTCAGTACGACCGTCTCGCCCGCGCCCCTGGCCATCAGCCGCTCCCACTCCCCACAGCACACGCCCGGCCACCCCCGCGGCCGGGCTTCTTCCGGGCCCGCGCGGTCAGACCCGGGCGCCCCACATCTCCCTCCTTATCCTGCCAGCCGCGGCGCGAATCCCGGCCCGGGGAAACAAGAGGTCATGCGACTGGTACCGGATGCCTGTACCATTCGACTGGTACGGTCTCCCCGTACCGGTTCTGTGGAGGAGGAGCATGTCCATCACTGCCAGCGAGGCTCGGGCCAGGCTTTTCCCGCTGATCCAGCAGGTCAACGACGACCATGAGCCCGTGGAGATCACCTCCAGGGGCGGCGACGCCGTACTGATGTCGGCTGACGACTTCCGTTCCTGGCAGGAGACCGTTTACCTGCTGCGTTCGCCGGCCAACGCGGCCCACCTCATGGCGGCCGTCGCCGCGGACAAGGCCGCCGAGACCCCGGTGATCACCAGGAGCATGGCGGACCTGGAAGCCCTGGCGGAGGACGGCGAGTGAGGGATGTGCGGTTCCGTCCCACCGGGTGGGAGGACCTGCTGTACTGGCAGGCCGCCGACAAGAAGCTGTTCCGCAAGCTCATCCGTCTGATCGGCGAGATCCAGCGCGACCCCTTCACCGGTATCGGCAAACCGGAACCGCTGAAGGGCGACCTGTCGGGGTACTGGTCGCGGCGGATCGACGACGAACACCGCCTCGTCTACAGGGCCACCGAGAAGGAAGTCGTGATCATCAAAGCCCGGTACCACTACTGACGGACCGGCGCGGCGGGCACCACGGCCCACACCGTCTTTCCGGGGGCGCCGGGGCGCGGAGCCGTTCCCCACTCCTTGGCCAGGGCGGCGACGAGGAGAAGCCCCCGCCCGCCGTCCTCCTCACTCCCGGCGTCCCGTGCCTCGGGCAGCCGCTCGCCCCGCGCGTCGCTGACCTCGACGCGGACGTGCCCGTCCTCCTCCCTGCTGATCCGCAGCTCGGCGTCCCGGCCGGGGACCCGGCCGTGGGTCGCGGCGTTGGCGGCCAGCTCGGCCGCGATCAGCTCGACGGCGTCGTGCGCCGGTGTGCCGTAGCGCCAGCCCCAGGCGTCCATCTGGCAGGAGGCGAGCCGGCGGGCCAGCCGGGCGCCGCGCGGGGACGGGGTGAAGCGGAAGGAGAGCACCGTCTGGTCGGCGAGCGGGAGCGGCAGCGCGGACCGCCGCTCCTGGCGGGGGGAAGTGGTCATGCCCCGAAGATCCCGCGCCCACACCCCTGTTGACCAGGTACGACGCCCCCACGGCGGTGGTCTGTCGGGGCGGCGGGCGACGCTGTCGGGCTTGTCGGGGTGCGGCCGCTCACGCGGGCAGCAGGCGCACCGCGTTGTCGTCCGTCACCTCGTACACGTCGATCCGCAGCAGCTCGCGGACGTGCGCCGGAACCCGTTCGGCGGCCTTGACGGACGAGGACGGCACGACGAGTGCGTACCGTATGCGGGCGTCCTGGCTACTCATGCGGCGCAGCAGCTGCCCGTAGGCGATGTCCGCGTCGATGCCCTTCTCCTTGGTGCGCCCCTTGGCCTCGCAGATCAGCCGCTCCTCGCCGCGCACCGCTTCGAGGTCGGTCCAGCGGTCCGTGGGCTCGACCGGCGTCCACCTCTCGCCGAGCAGCCAGGCGCGGAAGGCGTCGGTGACCCGGTCCTCGTCGCTCTCCCGGGCCAGCATCTTCCGCAGCGTCGCCAGGTCGGCCTCCTCGCTGCGCCGGAGCCGCCCGCGCCCGTCCGCGTCCAGGTCGGCCGGCCGGACGACGACCAGCCGCAGCCCGTGGGCGGGGATCTCGGTGTCGCGGCGGGCGTCGTACAGGGCCCGCTGCTCGCCCCGGTGCACACCGCTCACCGTGAGCCGGTCCGGCTTGTCGAAGTGGGGCACCGGCTGGTCGTGCTGGAGCTCCCGGTACTCGACCACCAGCCGGTGGCCGGGCCAGTACGCGTCCACCGGCAGCCTGACCTGACGGCCCCCTGCCCCCGGGTCCCCCAGCAGCCAGTCGAACCGGTGCTGCGTCAGGGCCTGTTCGCCGAGGACGCGGTCGCACAGACCGATCACGTACGCCTCGTCGCTGTCGTCTCTCGATCCCATGGCGCGCATCCTCCCAGTCACCGCTGACAGCGCCGGGGCGTCGCCGGTCACACGAGTGCGGTGACCGTACCCCGTGGACCGCCACTGGCCGTTACGGCTTCTTCTGCGGAGTGACGAATTCGAGAGGGGGGGAGGGACGTTGTCCGGGATTCGGCCTCGTGAAACCGCGCGCCGCCGGTAGCGTCGTGCCGGGTATGACCCGGTGTCCGGCGCCGGCCGGGTGTGCCACCACCGGTCGGACCCGCCGACGACTCGTGGGAACCGGACGGGGGAGCATGACCGGCACCGATTACGCGCAGCACTTCGATCGCGGTCTGCGGGCCCTGAGGGCGTACGAGCGCGAGGGAAGTCCTGAGCAGGCCGATGCCGCGCAGAAGGCCTTCACGTTCGCCCTTCGCTCCGTCCCGGCGGATCTTCCGGAGAGCGAGCGTGACCGTCACCGGGCTGCCGCTCTGGGAAACCTGGCCGGGGTCTGGTACGCGCGAGGGGCGCACACCGGCGCCGTGCACGCGGTGCATCAGGCGATGCGCCACCTGAACGATGCGTTCCTTCTGTGCGACGAGGACAGGACGACGGCGAACCCGGCGTCGGTCTTCCGCCTCTGGCAGCACCTGCTGCCGAGGCACGATCTCGGCGAACTCGCCGAAGCCCTCGACCTGCTGCGGGAATGGAGGGAAAGCTGTGCCACCCGGAGCGGCACCCTGGGTTTCGACGTCACGGTCGCTCTCCTCCTCACCTACGAGGAGCGGCTGCGCAGGCGCGAGGACGAGGGGGACCGCCTTGCCCTGGCGGAGACGGCCGAGGAGGCGGCGCGGATCGCCGTGGAGCAGGACCGGGAGGACGCCCCGCGTTTCCTGAAGACCGCGGCCGCGCACTTCCTGGCCCTGGCCGATCACCCCCGCGGGGGATACGCCAGGAAGGCCCTGGATCTGGCGGCGGACGCCCTCGCACACTGCGCGCCGGGAACGGACGATCACCTCCCGTACTCCTTCGACTGGGCACTGACCGCGCTGATGTGCCTGAGCAAGAACGAGGATCTCCCCGACGCGCAGGTCGAGCGCATGCTGCCGCTCCTGCACGAGAGCGTCCGCCAGAAGGTGGCCTCCGACGGCGACTCCCGTTTCCCGGGACTCGTGACGTCGCTGCTGCTGCGGTGGTGGGAAGAGGGAGGCAGAACGGACCGGCGCGCGGCACGGGCGGCTCTGGCGCACGCCGAGGCGGAGCTCGCGATGCTCACCGAGGACAACCCTCGTCTGGTGCCCGCTCTCCATACGGTCGGGATCCTGCTGCAGCACCGGTACGCCGAGGAGACCGGCTCCCTGGCCGATCTGCGGCAGGCCGCCGTCTGCTTCCGGCGCATCACCGAGCTTTCCCCACCGGACTCGCCCGACCACCGCGATGCCGCGGCACACCTGATGACATGCCGTCTCGCGTCCCCGGGCGACGGGCCCGTCCTGGACCTGGTCCACCCCGATGACTTCGACGAGCCGGATCCCCGGGCCGGCCCGACGGAGGTGATGGCCGTCGCCCAGGCACTCCTGGACAGCGCCCAGGGCCTCTTCGAGAAGGAACTGGTCGCACGTGCGCTCACCCTGCTGGACCGGCTGGGGACCGGAGACGGCCTGGGTTCCGTCATGGCCGCGGACCACGCGCTGGTCCTGGCGTCCGCATTGCTGAGGGAGGTGCGGTACCGGCCCCGCTCACTGGCGCTCGGGCGTGCGATGGACGTCCTCGAACGGGCGGCCGCGGCGCAGCCGGAGGACAGCACTCGACGGGCGTTGGTGCTGGCGAAGCTCGCCGACTGCTGGCGTGTGCGGTACGACGGCAGCGGCAGCCCGCTCGATCTGGAGGAGGCGATCGAACTGGCCCGCGGGGCGCGCGCCATGCTGCCGGCAGGGGGAAGCCACCACCGGGACAGCACCCGGCAGCTGGGCTCTCTGCTTCTCGTCCGGGACAGGCGCTCGGCGGAAGGGCTGCGGCTGATCCGCGAGTGGGCCGCTCCGGACGACCCCGCGGGGTCCGCGGAGGCCGCCGCCGACTGGTCCCGCAGCGCGGCCGGCATGGACGAGTGGGAGGAGGCGTCGACGGCGGCGCAGATCGCTCTTCAGCGGGCCCTGGCAGCTCTGGAGGACACCGGCGGCAGCCTGGAGGACCGTCTCGCACGCGTCCGTGACGCCGAGGTCATCGCGGTCCAGGCGGCCGCCGGCGCGGTCCACGCCGACGACCTGGGAACGGCGCTGCGCAGTCTGGAAGCAGTCGGTTCCGGACGCGCCCCGGGGCCGGGCGAAGGGCCGGATCTACGGCCGCCTCCCGAGGGATGTGTCGTCGTCCACCTGTGCGCCCCGGGCGGGACGCGCGTCCTCGCCCTGGGCATGGACGCGTCGGGCCGGACCGAGGCCCTGTGGCTTCCCGTCTCCGCCGAGGAGGTGGTCGGCCAGGCCGGCCTCTCGGGACTGGCCCAGGGCCACACCCCGGACCCCGCCTGGTACCGGCAGACCGTGGACGTCCTCGCCGGCTGGGCGGGCGAGCACCTGCTGAAACCCGTGCTGGAGAAATGGCCCGCCTCCTGGCTCTGTGTGGTTCCGCACGGCAGGCATCTCGGTTCGCTGCCCCTGCACGCCGCATGGTGGCCGGACCCGACGCTGCCGGAAGGACGACGCCACGTCCTGGACGCGGTGCTGGTCACCGTCGCGAGCGGCGCAAGACGCCCGAGGGCGGGCGATCCGCACCCCGTCGAACCGGGCAGCATCCTCGCGGTCGCCGATCCCGAGCCCATGCGAGAACCGCCGCTGCCTGGTGCCCGCCGCGAGGCCGAAGGAGCGGTACTCCACTTCGCCCGCTTCACGCTGCTGACGGGCGCCGACGCACGCCGCGACGCGGTTCTCGCAGCCCTCCCGGGAGCCGACGTCGTCCATCTGGCCACCCACGGCCGCACCGACCCGCTCCGCCCCCTCGTCAGTGAGCTGGTCCTGGCCGACGGCGAGACGCTCGAGATGGCCGAGCTGCTGGCGCAGCCCCTGTCGGACACCCGCCTGCTGGTGCTCTCCGCGTGCTCCCTCGGCCAAGGAGGAATCTTCTTCCTGGGCGCCCGCCCGACGGGCTCGTTGGTGCAGGCCCTGCTGCGCACGGGTGTGGGCGGCGTGGTGAGCGGCATGTGGCGGGCGCCCGACGAGAGCAGCAGCCTGCTGATCGGGCGCTTCTACCAGTTGTGGCGCTCCGGCTCCCACCCGCATCCCGCCGAGGCGCTGCGTGAGGCCCAGCTGTGGCTCCGCGACGTCACCAACGGCGAACTGGGCGGCACACCGCCCGCCTCACCGGCGGCGCGGCGCTTCTGGGAGACCACCCGCCCTTATCGGCATCCCGTCCACTGGGCGGCGTTCGGCTACGCGGGAGTGTGAGAGATGACGTCCACCGACGAGACCGGCGAATCCGTCGAGACCGACGAGAGGGTCCTCGAATGCGCGCGGGCCGTCCGTGCGGAGCTGCCCCGGCTCCTCGGCCCGCTCGCGGCCGAGCGCAGACGGGAACTGGACACACGTCTGGCCCAGGCCCTGGCCCGCCCCGGTGACGCCGGCACCGTCGAGCGGATCCTGGCGGTGCTGCAGAGCGAACCGGAACTCCACACCTGGGCGGCCCGCTTCCTGGAGACCGGGAACCCGCCCCGGTACACCGAGCGGGGGGACTTCCAGCCGCTGCCCGGCTCCGGCGAGGCGGTTCCGGCCACCCGCTACTCCTGCCCCGAACGTGACTTCGCCTGGTACCGGGCCTTCCTCGACGAACCCCCGCCCCGCTGCCCGACCCACGGCCACTCCCTCGTACGGGAGGACCCTCCGTCGTGCTGAACCGCTTCCTGGACGCCGTGGCCGGCAACCTGGCCAAGGAATGGCTGGTGGTCGGCACCCAGTCACTGGTCTTCTGGACAGGCGGCTTCGCCGCCGTGACCTGGGGCACCGGCCGTTCCCCCGTCGACCGCCTGCGCGCACTGGCACCGGACACCCGGGCCCTCGTCGCGGCCGCGGCACTGCTCGCTTTCGTGCTGTCCGGGGTCGCCGTCCGTCGGCTGACCCCCGCCGTCCTGGCCTTCCTGGAAGGATACGGCTGGCCCGGCCGACTGCGGCGCCACGCGACCACACGCCAGCAGGCCCGCCGGAACCGGCTGCGGCAACGCTGGGAGCGACTGCGCGCCGCCCGCGACGACGCGACGGAGCCCGTCGCCCCGGACGTGTACGACGCCTTCGTGCGGACCGACGCCGCCCTGCGGCGCATCCCCGGCGCCCCCGAACGGCAACTGCCCACCTGGGTCGGCAACACCCTGCGCGCGGCGGAACTGCGGCCCTACCAGAAGTACGGCCTGGACGCGGTGAAATGCTGGCCCCACCTGTGGCTGGTACTGCCCGTCGAGGCCCGCGAGCAGATCGCTCGGACCCGTGCCGCGCTGGACTCCGCGGTCTCCGCGCTGATCTGGTCGGCCGGATTCGTCGTCTGGACACCCTGGGCCGGTTGGGCGGCGCCCGTCGCCGCGGTGGCCGCGGCGGCGGTGTACCGGGGGGCCCTGCGCGGCCCGTGCGCGGCGCTCGCGGACCTCCTGGAGGCGTCGTACGACGTGCACCGCACCGCCCTGTACACGGCACTGCGGTGGCCCCTGCCCACGGACCCGGCGCACGAGCGCGAGTCGGGCAAGCTCCTCACCGCCTACCTGTGGCGAGGATCGGACGCTCCGGTTCCCGTCTTCACCCCGCCGCCCGACGCACCGGAGTGCCCCCGATGACCGAGGAGACGTCACCTTCCCGGAGGAACCGACAAGGAGCCCGTACGCCGGAGGAGTTCGCCCTGGTCCAGGTCGACATGCTGCACGGGATGGGCGACCGCGCCCAGGCGGACACCCTGCTGCTCGGGCTGGCTCAGTCCCAGGACCCGCGCATCCTGAGCTCGGTGGGCGAGAAGCTGCTGCGGCAGGGGCGCTCCGAGGAAGCCGTGAGGGTACTGGGCGAAGCCCTGCGCCTGGCCGGCGAGGCATCACCCTCCGCCGAGACCGTCACCAACCTGGGTGTCGCACTGCTCATGTCGAACCGGGTGGACGAGGCCGAGGCCGTTCTGCGCAGGGGCGCCGATCTGGGCAGCCCTCTCGCGGCCGCCAACGTGGCCGCCCTCCTCCTGCGGCGCGGGGACTCCCGGGGCGCCGAACGCCTCCAGGTGAAAGCCGCGGAGACCGGGGACCTCACCTCCGTCCTGAATCTCGCCGCCTTCCTGCACGGCGCCGGCCGCCATGACGAGGCACACGACTGGCTGCGCACGCCGGCCGAGAACGGCGAACTGCCGGCCGCCGCGCTGCTGGGCTCCTACCTGGCGGAGGACACACCCGCACAGGACCTGGCGGCCGCACGGCACTGGCTCACCATGGCGGCACGCTCGGGCGACACCGACAGCGAACTGGAGCTGGGGCGGCTGCTGGCCTCGACCGGTGACCGCGAGCAGGCCCGGCGATGGCTCACCCGCGCCGCCGAGAAACTCGACGGGAAGGAGAGGCCCGGCAACGGCTCGGGGCAGGGGGACGGCCCGCTGTCGGCCGGGGACGGCTACGTCGCGATGCGGGTGCTCGGGCCTTCCGGACCCTCGTCGTCGGCGCAGGCCGCGTATCTCCTGGCACGGCTGCACGGTGAGGGCGGCGACACCGAGGAGGGCCTGCGCTGGCTGCGCCTGGCCGTAGGGGCTCGCGTGCCGGAGGCCGTTCTGCTGCTCTTGGAATTCGGCGGGGAGGAAACCCGCTGCGACGAGCACGCGATGTGGGCCGGACTGACCGGGGCGACCGCCGGGACCCCGCACCGGCAGGAACCCGCGGCCGTGCCCGACGGGAGCGGTCCGCCCCTGCCGGACGCCATCCGGCAGGGACAGTGGTACGTGCTGCCGGAGCAGGGCTTCGCACCGCGGGGACCGTCCGGAGACCAGGACGTGCCCATGGAGCTGGTGGTCGGCGGGTGGCCGATCGACGAGAACGGGCGTTGCGGGCCGTTCGAACCGAATCCCGGATACGTGCCGGACAGCGGTGCGAAGCCGACCGACCCGGTGCACGCGCTGCTGCGCCTCTTCGCCGAGGAAAAGGGCCGGGAATCCGTCGACCGGTTCCTCGCGCTGCTGCGTCACACCGTCTTGGAGGTCCCCTGCGACGAACAGGGCAGACCGCTCCTGATGTCCGCCCCGAACGGGATGCCGTGCCTGCCGGTCGTCACCGCGGCCCTCCACGCACGGCGCCTGCCACCCGCCCGTTGGGAGCGCGTGCAGGGAAAGACTCTGCCGGAGATCACGCCCGCCGAAGTGAGCATCCTGCTCAACCCCGGTGACAGCGCACAGTTCCTCCTGCTGACCGAGGCACTGCGCTGCTGACGCAGGACCGGTCCGGGGCGGACTGTCGGCGCGCACAGGAGCACGTCGCTTCTGCTGCTTTGTGACGCTGGGTGATGGGTCTCTATCTCTTGGTAAGGGGTCGGGGCATCTGATACGTTCGTACAGAACCCCCTGCTCGTTGCGGCGAGCAGGCGCGAGGCCCGCCAAGAACTCAGGCGGGCCTCTGCTTTTGCGGTGACCTCCTCATCTCCGTCGGGGTCCGTTCCAGCCTCCGTCAGGCCCATTCCTTGGGCCGGTGCACCTCCGCACCGCCGCCCAGCGGGAACGGGTCCCGCAACTGCGAGGCGCGGACCGCGCCGTCCCGGATCGGCTTGATGAACAGCGGGCGCAGCTGCTTCAGCCAGCGGCTCGGCCTGTCGAAGGGGTTGAGGATGCCGATGGGCACCCCCAGCTCCTCCTTCACGATGCGCAGGGGCTCGCACAGGTCGCTGTCGTTGCTGACCAGCACGACCAGCTCGCAGTCCTTGCGGAAGGCGTCCAGCAGCATCTGCGAGGCGATGTGGACGTCGGTGCCCTTCTCCTCCGTCTTGACCACCTGCACCGTGGCGGGGCCGCCGGGCGGGGGCGCGGCGAGCCTCATGCGAGGCGTGGTCTGCTGGAAGCGGCCGTAGTGCAGGGACACCTGGGGCAGCGCGCCGAGAGCCCGCAGATAGGCGTCCTGCCTGCGTGGACCTCCCGGATCATCGGGTCGTGGCGTGATTCTCGCCGTGAAGTACCGCACGCGCTTGATCCTCCGACCGGCCGGCAGCAGCTTCTCGCACAGTGACACCGGGTCGAGCCACTTCAGGTCGGGGCTGTTCTTGAGCCGGCCGTAGTAGAGGTTGAAGCCGTCGATGTAGACGTTGGTAGTCATGCGATTACGGTACGCGGTGGCGTGTGTGATGTGTATCGACTGGCCTCGGTGGCTCGGGAGTTGAGGCAGCGTCGGCAGAGGGCTTCGTCGCCGGTCGGACGGAAGAGGGTCGCTTGCACGTGGTCGCCCTCGCACTCGCGGAGGGTGGCGAGGCGGCTGGACGGGCGGGCGTGGACGGGCTGTTCGCCGACCGGGGTGACGTCGGGGTCCGGCGCGGGTGGCACGTCGCGGAGCAGGTAGCGCAGGAGGCCGCCGGGGCGGTGGACGGGGGTGCCGTCGTCGGGGAGGCCGCGCAGGATGTGCGTGCGGACGGCGGTGGGGGTGTGACCGGCCGCGAGCCAGCGGGAGACGAGGCGGGCCAGTTCGTCGTGCATGCCCCGGGGGATGCGGCGCAGGTCGGGGGAGAGGTGGGGGAGGGCGGCGACGAGGGCGCGGGCGGCTTCGGAGGGCTTGGGTGTCTCCGGCGCGGGTCCCGGGTCCGGCTCCGGCTTCGGCTTCCGCTCCGGCTCGGCGGGATGGTGGGAGGTGTTTTCCCCGGGGTCTTTCCTTGGATGACCGTCGGTGGGCGGAGGGGTCGGGACGCCGACGGCCGGAATGCGAGGACTCGGAGCGACCTGCGGTGACGCGTCGGCGGAGGGGGTGTGGACGGGCATCCGGGCGAGGATCTTGGCGGCCTCGGCGGCGCTCAACGGCACGTTGGAGACGAGCTGTTGGGTCACCCAGTGCCCGCCGGGCACCTGGAGCCGCCGCTCGTGCACGAAGCCCTCCTCCTTGAGCTGCCGCTTGGCCCGCGTGAAGGCGCACGCCCCGATGTGGGCGCGCTCGGCGGTGCGCGACAACGACTCGCGCGCCCCGTCGGGGAGGGAGAGCTGCCAGGTCAGCAGCCGCACGGCGTCGGAGGAGAGCCGGGGGTGTCGAATGAGGTCGTGGGAGAACTGGGAGAAGGCGCGCGGGGGCGCGATATGGTGCCGGTAAATCACGGTGGGAGCCCTAACTTCCACTGGTGGTTCAGGCCCTCGCGGACGGTTGCAGCCGCCGCGGGGGTCGCCTTCGTTCCGTGCCCGGCGTGGCACGCGGAAGACGTGATGTCGAGCCGACGCTACCGCACGCCGTGTGTGCGGATGAACGCATTGAGTGAAAAGGGCTTTCGCTCAAGGACGATCGCCCGGTCGACGCGGCCCGTCGCCCGCCCACGTCGCCGGGTTCTCCGGATCGCGTCGTCACATGCTGCCCGGTCGCCGTCTCACAGAGGGACGTCCTTGACCTTCCCGATCAGAAGGCCGGACGCGCGGGCCCTCTCTCGTAGCCCAGAGCCCAGGTCCACGGCGTCCTCGATTACCACTACCCGTTGGGCCTGGCCGTGCCGGGCGGCAGACCGGGCCGACCTGCCGACGTAGTCGACTGCCTCGGCGAGGCGCTTCGCCTCTTCGTCGCCTGAATGCTCGGCAACCGCGGCCCACGCGCCGTACGCGGTTCGTTCGCTGACCCAGCCGAGGTCGAACTGCGGTCCCCGTCGCGCCGGAGCCCGAACGTCGAGCGCTCGTCGGCTGGTGACCCGGTCGACGAGGCGTGACAGCAGCTTGTCGTGTCGCGGAGTGCCCCGCCCCAGCACACCGGCCTCCAGCCGGTTGATGCCCCGAGTGCGCAGACGAAGCCTGTCGAACGGCCCGCCGAGGAACCCTTCCCCGATCTCAGGCATGACGGTCACGTGCTCGCCCTGCATCTTGAGGTCTCGGCACCGGGCCGGAGCTCCGAACAGGAGGTCCGAGTAGCCGGCATTGTCGACCACGTGTATGTGCCGACCTGCTCGTCGCGATTCGATGACTGTCAAAAGCTTCCTGCTCAGTTCCCGCTCTGCGTCCTTGACGTTGGCTGTTAACTCTCCATGGACGACGAGGGTCACTTTCCTGGAGAAACTGTTCTGGCAGACAGCTCCTAATGTCTGCGCACGAGAGAAGCAGTCCTTACGGACAACCCATTCGCCGTCCACCCGGGTTTTCCCGGTGAACATGACGGTCTGTCCTCGGAGTCCGTGTATCCATCCAGTGCACCGAGCGGACACTTTCGTCAACCTCCCGACGGGTCCGAACATCTCTGTTGCGCACAGTACTTCGGGTGATGCGGAGGGAGAAGGATTGTCCCGAGAATTCACCTCCGCCCCCATTGCCGAGTGCCCGGGTCAGGGGTGGCGTAGTCAGCCTGTGTCGCTGCGCGCCGCGTCATTTGCGTCCGTTCGGCCACGGGTCCTGGCTCGCCGCCGACGACGAGAGCGAGATGACCTGCTCGTTCACTCTTCCGGCGCAACTTGTTCTGGTCTCGAGGCGGTTGACGCAGGGGCGTCCTACGGTGCGAGCACGGGTGAGTGGTAGACGGATGTGCTGAGGGGGCGGGTGCGATGGAGTCGGGAGCGGACTCGGGTGCGGGCGTGGAGGGCGGCGCGGGTGCCGACTCCAACGGGGAGTTCCTGCGCTGCTTCGGCCGCCAGATGAAGCTGCTGCGGGAGGCCGCGGGGCTGACCCAGGCGCAGTTGGGCGAGCGGGTCGGGTACGGCGAGGCGCAGATCGCTGCGGTGGAGCAGGGGCGGCGGATTCCCCGGCCGGAGCTGGTGGACGCGGTGGATCGGGAGGTGGGCGGGCGGGGGGTGTTGGTGGCGATGAAGGGGGAGGTGGCGAAGGCTCGGTATCCGGGGTTCTTCCGGCGGTACGCGGAGATGGAGGCCGAGGCGGTCGAGCTGCACGCGTACGACAACCACGTGGTCAAGGGGCTCTTGCAGACGGAGGAGTACGCGCGTGCCGTCTTCACCATGTGGCGGCCACTGTTGGACGCGGAGGTCATCGAGCAGCGTGTGGCTGCCAGGTTGGAAAGGCAGAAGCTCCTCGCTCGGCGGCCTGCGCCTCTCCTGAGCTTCGTGATCGAGGAGCAAGCCCTGCGCCGCCCCGTCGGTGGCCGCCAGGTACTGCGCGGGCAACTGGAACAACTGCTGCTCTACGGGCATGAGCGCAACGTCGAGATGCAGGTCATGCCGACAGACCGCGACGAACATGCGGGCCTGGGCGGGGCTTTCACATTGATCCACCTCAAAGACCAGAGCAGGATGGGCTACATGGAGGTGCAGGAGGCGAGCATCCTGTACACCGCGCCCAAGAAGGTCAGCCCGTTGGAAGCAACGTACGGCGTTCTCCGAGCGCAGGCGCTCACTCCTCGGGAGTCGCTGGCCTTCATCGAGAAGCTGTTGGGAGAGCAATGAAGGCAAGCAGCCCCGAGCCTGCCGCTGACACGCTGAGCTGGTTCAAGAGCAGCTACAGCTCTGGAAGCGGCGGTGACTGCGTTGAGATCGCCGATGCGGGTACGGCCGTGATGATCCGGGACTCCAAGCGACCGGACATGGCGTCTCTCGGTGTCCCCACTGCCCAGTGGATGGCGTTCGTGCGGATGGCCGCACGCGTCTGAGACGAACGAGGGGCGGTGGGAAGCCTCGAGCTCCCCACCGCCCCTCACTCATGCCCGAAGGGCACTGTTCTGCTTACTCGCTCTTCTTGCGCCGCCCGCCTGCCCTCTTCTCGGGACGCCAGTTGACGAGATCCGCCTCGGACAGCTCGCGCTCGGCACGGCCGGTGTCGAGGGCGGCCCGGAACTCCTCAGCGGGGTTGCCCTCCCACTCCTCGTCGTACTCGCCGTACCACTGGTGCACCCAGGGCAGCACCTCGCGCAGACCGGCGAGCAGCGGTACGAAACGGGGGTCGTCCTTGGTCCAGCCGCCGGTCTCGACGCGGCTGCGGATCAGTCCGACGAGGGCGTCGGCCTGGTCACGGTGGTTCCAGCCGGCCCAGCCGAGCAGCAGGGAACCGTCGGCCTCGGGGGAGGCGCCGGGGTAGGAGATGAACCGCTCCTTGGGCACGTCGAGCTTGCCACGGTTGGACCAGTAGGAGTTTTTGAGGAAGTCCGCGCTCGTGTACTTCGGCGGCACCTTGATGTCAAGCCGCTTCCCGGTCCGGTCCTCCTCCCGCTGCTGCTCCCAGACCTGCTCCCACTGCGCCCGCTTGCGCAGCCCGGAATCCTTGTAACGGAGGGCGGCGAGGTACGGCACGTGCTCGGCCTCGATGACGGCGGCGAGCACGGTGGCGAGGGAGGCGTCCCGCTTGCCGAGGTGATCGGCGGCGTAGAGCGCGGCAACGTCCTGCACGTCCTGGTCGTGCCGCAACTCATCGGCAAGCTGGTTGACGGTGAGCGGCCGAGGCACGGTGAACCCGTCCCGCTCCTCGAACCACAACTCCTCCCGCTCAGCAGCATCAAGCAGCCAACTCCGCAGGGCAGCGGCCTCGCGCTTCTCCCAGGGATCGACGGACCAACGGCGCTTGTACTCGGGCCGCTCGATCAGCCGGATGTCCTTGTTGGCCTCGATGAGGTCGATCCGAGCCTGCACGACCTTCTGGTATGCCTCGGGCCAGTCGGCGGGGATCTCGGTGACGGGGGTGGAACCGTGCCGCTCGAACCAGGCGGTCTCCGCTCCACTCCGGGCCAGCACGATCTCGAACGCGCGCTGTCCGAGGGCCAGCTCGGGAACGTCGGCCTCGGTCATGTCGGCGGGGTCCTTAGCGATGGTGGTCCGCGCGACCTCGTCAGCGGTGAGCAGGCCGTAGGACCCGTAGACGGTCCAGTCCAGCTCCTCCTGCAAGACGATCATCCGCGCCCGGATGCGCTCCTGCGCTCGGCGGGCTTCGGTGAGCGCTTTCCGAGCAGGCACGGCGTCGCGCGCCAGGGCAGAGGGTTCATGCTGAGCCAGCTGCTGAGCGAGCGCGTCCAGCTCTCGACCAAGGGCGAGGGCAAGCTGCTGAGGGAGCGGAAACTCTTGCAGCTTGGTGCCGGTGAACTCGTAGCGCTCCTCCCACTCCTCGTCCTGCAGACCGCGGCCGAGGCCGCTGCCACCCTTGCCCTGGCTCACCTGCTTGAGCCAGAAACACGCAACGGAGGAGTTCAACACCCCCAACAACTCCAGATGCCGCTCCTCACTAGCGCCCTCGGGCAGCTTGATCACGGGTGCGGACTGCTTGAACACCTTTCCGCCCCGGTCCAGTACGAAGTGGTTATGCGTGGCAACGAACGCCATGGCGATCCCCAGCGGAATGGAGTAGCGCTCGGGGTGCCACCGGCTCCACTCGTACCAGGTGAGTCCAATCTCCTCGTGGGTCCCATTTGGTTCTCTACGTTCACGGAGGCCAGCACGAAGAGGCCAGAGGATCTGCCGCACGTTCTGGTTGCTGAGATCGGCTTTGAGGTCACCCGCGTAGGGGAAAAGAGCTTCTGTCTCGGGTGTCAGATCCCAATCGCGTACGACGGTACCTTCCACGAGCGGAACGGTGTGCAAATCCGGAACACCATGTGTAGCCCAACTTTTAGGGGTAGCGAAGTATGCACTGTCGGCGCCCGTATGCGTAGTCCGCCCGATCAGCTTCACGTGATTTGCGACGGTTTCGCTGCTGCCGGATCCGAGCCTGCCCATCAGATCGTGCGCGTTGCCGCCTTGAAGGGACCACGGGGCCTCGCGGAAGCGTTCGCGCGGCGCATTTGCGGTGGACACCCATTCCGACTCGCTTCCGGGTTTTCCAACTTGATCCACGATGGCGCTCCATACGAGCCCCTTCTCAGGATTATCCGGCTGGCCTGGCTCCCCTCGTACCCCTAGTACGGCTCGCACGGACTCGCCCTGCCGGGAGAGCTGATTGCGTCCCAATAGAATCACGGTCGGCGTTCCGTGCCCAGGAATGTAGGCCCCAGACGTATCAATCACGTGCGTCAGATCGACCCTCGGGAAGAATTGCTCAATCAGCTTCTTCCCGAACTCCCGCTTCATGAACGAGTTAGCGGTGATCTGCCCAGTGAACCCCCCATCCCGGCGTTCACCCCCCGCTCGAACCGCCAATTCAAAGATTCGCTGAGCAAACGGCACCGACAACGCATACTGTCGATAGCAAGCGTCATACGCGGCCTTGTAGTTCTTGTTCTCGTTCGCGTCCTTCACGGTGATGTACGGCGGGTTCCCCACCACCACGTGATACGAGCCCCGCCCGAGTAGATCCACCACCCGGGCGAACCCCTCCACATCCTCCGTCCGGTAATAGAACTGCTCGTTCTCCGCGAACAACGTGTCCAGCGCCTCGGTGACCGTCTCCGCGCCCCGCCCATGCAACAACGAGTCCGCCACAGCCACCCGAATAGGCAGTTCAGGCGCCGCACTCAACTCCCGCACCCCGCACGCCTTCAACGCCGCCACCAACAACCGGAACCGAGCGATCGCCACCGCGAACGGGTTCTTGTCGGCCCCGTGGACCGACTCCAACGCCCGCCGCACCAGCACCCACGCCTCGGTCCCCGGCTCGGCCTCCCGCCACTTCGCCAACAGCCGCTCGAACATCCCCAGCAGGAAGTGCCCGGACCCGCAGGCGGGGTCGATACACCGCAGCCCTCGCACGACCTCCTCCCCACCGGGGCCGTCGGGGAAGGTCTCCCCGTCCCACCCGGAGGGCCGGTGCTTCCACGCCGGCGTCAGGCCGAACTCCTCCACCGCCGGTTCCAGCGTCAGGTCGAGGATGAACTCCTCCACGAACACCGGCGTCTGGAGCAACGCGTACGTCTTGCGCGCATGCTCCGACAGGTCCTGGTACAGATCGCCGAGGAAACGGGTGTTCAGCTCGGGGTCGGTGAAGTTGTGCACGACCTCGCCGTCCGCCCCGCGCCGCCGCCAGAACGCGAGCAGCGCCGTGGCCGCCTCGTACGACGGAAGGACCTCGAACAACGGGTTGTGCGCCGGATCGAACAGCCCCGCCACCGTCCGGTGGGACTTCCCCAGCGCCTCGAAGGACGCCAGCAGCCAGTCACGGTCGTTCAGCGAGGGGTTCCGCCGGAAGAAGTCGTCGTGCCGGTCCTGCGCCTCCGCGAGCCGGTCGCCGGGGCCGGACAGCCACGCGTCCGGGATGAGCCCGTTGTCCTCGCTGAACCGCACGAAGACACACGCCAGCACCCATGCGGCCGCGATCTGCACGACCCGCTCGTCCCGCCACGTCTCGTACATGGCGGCCGTACGCTCCGCCGCGACGGCCTTGTCGTACTCCGCCCGCAGCGCGTCCCGGAACTCCGGCTCGGCCTCGGTCCGCTCCCGCAGGTCGTCTTCCAGGAGCCGCGCCTGCGCCTGGAGGTCCTTCAGCAGCCGTGCGCCGTCCAGCGGGGCCCCCGCTCCCTGCGTCCCCTCAGCCGTCACCGTCACAGCCGTACCTCACCATCCCGCTAGCCGGCCCCGCGATCATCGCGGACGCACTCATTTCCCGGCGAACCCCCCAAGGCCCGCCGCCCCATCCTGCCAGCCCGGACACACCGGCTTCAGGCAGATCGGTGCACAGTGAACTATTCACAGCGCGCCATCCGGCATTTACGCTGCTCAGGCGGTTGATCACGCACAACCGTCTCGGTGGTGCGGTGTGACCGCAGACAGGAGGCGGCGGCTCTGGGGAGGGCCGCTGAGCGGACGGCAGGTCGCCGTACGCGCGGATCAGCGACAGGTGGGGGCGTGATGAGCAGCGCCGGGAACGGCCGTGCCGGCAGACAGTCGGCGAAGACCGGGAACAAGCGCAGCAAGGCCGTGCAGCAGTCGTCCCGGGAGGAAGAACTCCGCCGCCTGTGCATGCTGGAGCTTGCCCGTGAGGCCGAACGGCGACGCAACGGACTGGCCGCCGCTCCGGTCAGGGCCGAGAAACCGTCGAGCCCGTCCTCGTCCAACCCGGTGAAACCGGCGGGGCAGCGCACGAAGAAGGCTTCGGCCGCTCCCCCATCCAAGACCGGGAAGCCGTCGGCCCCCTCGGTCAAGACAAGGAAGCCGCCGAGCCAGGCCGCGCCCGGCACCGGGAAGTCGTCCAAGGCGAGCCGGAAGAAGAAGGCCAGGGCCGCCAGCTACAAGGAGTTCCCCGGTTCCCGCCCCGCCCCCGTCGCGAGCCGGGGCGTCGACCGGCTGAGCGGGCTCCCGAAGATCGCGCCCGCCTACATGCGCCTGACCCCCGAGGAGGCCCAGCGGGAGCGGAAGAAGCGGCTGGCCGGGGAGAACAAGGCGAAGGAACGGAGACTGGCGAAACTGGCGAGGAAGATAGAGGCCGCCAGGAAATCCGGCGCCGGCCGCTGAGCGACGGTGTGCGGCTCGGGGGTGCGGGCCGCCGAGCCCGGTTCCTCCCGGTGGTGGACGGCCCCCGATCTCCGGCTCGCGGTGTCCTGTGACGTGGTGACCCGGGCAAAACCGCTGGGGTCGGGCCACCACGACAGTGATCGTCAGGAACGCGGCTCGTCGGTCGCGGCGGACTCCTTGCCCGGTTCGGCGGGCTGGCCGGTGAAGACGGTCAGGTGCCAGGCGCCCTTCTCCCGTGTGACGGTGAAGGTGTCACGCAGGGACTTGCCCGCCCTGTCCTCGGCGAGGAGGCGGGCCGAGCCGACGTCCGGACCCATGTCGTGCTGGATCCGCACATCCTTGATCCTCCAACCGCGTCCGCCCCGGTCGGCGAGGATCCGCTCGGCCTCCTGCCGGGACCATTCCTCGTCCTCGACACCCCCGACCGAGATCAACTCGGTGGCGCTGCGGGAGTTGAGAGCCCGCACATAGGCCTCGACGGCTTCACGGGCACCGTCGGAAGACTCAGAGGCCGAGGACGAGGGTGCCGAGGCCGAGTGCGGGGCTTCATTGTCCTGGGACGAGCAGCCGGATGCGACGACCAGCGCTGCCGCCACGGCCAAGAGACGTCGACGTTGCACAGCACGCTCCTGTCTTTTTGTGAGGGGACGACGGCCTGTCAGGTGCGATGTGCGTACCACCAGGCGCGCGGGTAGTCGGAGAGGATCTTCTTCAGGCTTTTGTTGTGCGTGTCGCTCGTGTGGTAGGTCAGGTACGGCGTACCGCGGTACTTCTTCGTGACGATCATGGTGTGATCGATGTTGTTGTTGCGGTTGAAGTCCGCCTGGAGGACGTCGGCCGAGGCCAGCTTCCACACGTTGTCGAGGATCTTGGTCCGCTTCGAGTGCTTCTTCGCGAACCAGTACCAGTTCTCGGCCCCGGCCCAGGTGTAGCTGGTGGTGAACTTCGTCGGCCCGTAGAACCAGTACTTGTTGCTCTTGCGCTGGATGATCGCGCCGCCCTTGGGCTTCCATCCGCCGGCCAGCATCGCCTGGGAGATGAAGTTGGTGCAGTCGTTGCCGTACGTGCGGTAGGCGTCGTTGTGGTTGTTCCAGTACTTGTTGGCGTAGGACACCATCTTTCCGTAGTTGTAGTTCGCCGAGACCGCGGGTTTGACGTAATCGACGCTGCTGTCGGGCAGCGGTGCGACGTCGGCCCCGGCGTCCTTGCTCCCTTCGTCCTCGTCCGGCGTGCCGCCCCCGTCGTCGGCGTTGGGCTCGACGTCCACGTCGGCCACCTGGGTCGTCGCGGTCGGCCCGCCCTCCGCGTCGGCCTCGTCGGACGACAGCAGCCAGGCCCCGTCGGGGCCCTGGGCGAACCGCACCGTGTGGGGGAGTGACAACTCCTCGTACTCCGGCGCGCCGTCCTCGATCTCCTGGGGCGTGAACGGGAGGTACAGGCGGGTGTGCTCAGTGAGTTGAAGGGTCGCCGACTGGCCGGTGACGGTCACGTCGGTGACCGTCACGTCGACCTCGGCTTTGGTGTAGCCGCCGTCGACCTCCTGGTACCGCTGCCCCTTCTCCACCAGGGCGGCGAACTCGTCCTGTACCTGCGCCGACATGGAACGGGTCGCCTGGACCTGCCCGCGAGCGGACTTCACCGCAGGACGGGCCGTCGTCAGCAGGTCGGCCCGCTGCTGAAGGTAGCCCTCGGCGAGTTGGGTGAGTTCGGACATGTCGGCGCTCGCCGACGGCGCCGCCGTCGGCGAAGGCGTCTGAGCGTGGGCCGGTGTGCCGATGAGCGTGAGCGTCGCCGCCGCCGTGGTCGCGACTGCGGCGATGGCACGTCTGTGCCCCGTGGTACGCATGATTCCCCCTGCATGAGCTGACTGGTCGGCCTCAGCCTGTATGTCAGGAGATCGAATGCGAACGCGTCGTTCCCGTACGGCGGATTCCAGATCCAGGAATGGCCGATTCCCGTTCTGTATATTTTCGATATAAATCAGATCTGGATCTGCTGGGGCGAATCCTCAGGGGTTCCGTAGCTCGCGAGGCTCACTTCGTGCCGGGGTCCGCATGGGATACGACACCGCCCGGCGGAAGCTGGTCACGGAGCAGTGGGACACAAAGAGGCCGTGGCGCCTCTGGTGGACTACCTGCGGGAGCAGGCCACGTGACATACGAGGCCCCCGTGGCGGCCGAGCAGGTGCGCGAGGCCGGTTACGGGGTCCACGGCGACTGGACTGTCAACCGGACGGAGTGCCGCGTGCTTCTGACCGACTGAGTTGCCGGTCGGCCCCGACTACTGAGGCGCGACGTCCAGGTCACGCACGTAGATGTCCCAGCAGGGCGGTGTGACGCCGGCCAGCGGGCCCTTCCTGCCGACGTGTGTCCATCCCCAGCGCCGGTAGAGGCGCTGCGTCGCGAGGGCGGTGGGCTGCACCGACAGGATCGCGCGCTGCTCCTCGCGGTCGCGCAGGAGTTCTTCCAACAGCCGTCCGCCCGTGCCGCGGCCCCGCCCCTCGGGGAGGACCGCCAGGCTGATGACGGCGAAGGTCCGGCCGGGCCACTCCTCCACCAGACCGGCGGGGAGCGGCCGGTCGAAGTCGCCCCACCAGCCGTGGTCGACGGGGAGCGGATGACCGTAGGCATAGCCGAGGAGGCGGTCCCGCTGCCTGGCCACGGCCAGGCGGAAACCCGCGACCGTCATCAGGCTCCGGAGTTCCTCCTCGTGCGCGGGGGACATTTCCGGGACCCAGGCGAACGGCTCTGCGGAGAAGACGCGGTCATGCACGTCGCAGATCCGGCGGAAGCAGTTGGCGGCCGACTCCCTTCCGCCGCCCTCGACCACGACCTCACCCGGCTCGGCCACCGTCGTCATCCTCCCCGCTCCCGGAGACCGTGACGTCCTCCGCCCGCCTCCGCAGAACGTCGGCCGACTCGTCGCCGAGCTCCTCGTACAGAGCCGCAGCCTGCGTCCACAACCGTCGCGCGGCGTGCGGCTCGCCGCGCGCCGAGGACACGTCGCCCAGCCGCCTGAGCGTCGACGCCTCGCTGCGCCGGTCGGTGAACTCGCGGAAGACGGCCAGGGCTCGCCCGAGGTGTTCCTCCGCGTCAGGGAGTTCGCCCAGCTCGCTCAGGCTGTCGGCGAGGGGGAGTGCACCCCATGCCTCGCTCCACCGGTCTCCGATCTCGTGGAAGATGCCGAGGGCCCGGCGGCAGAACGCGGCGGCCTCCGCGTGCTCCTCGCGGCCACGGGCGCACTCCGCGAGACTGAGCAGACTCATGCCCTCGCCCCGCCTGTCGCCGTGCTCACGGAACACGGACAGCGCGGCCTCGAAGTGTGTCTGCGCCTCGGCGTCAGGATCGCCCTGCTCCAGGGCCACCAGCCCCAGGCCGCGCAGCGAGAAGCCCAGCGTCCAGAGATCGTCGATGCCCCGGCTGAGCTCCGCAGCCGCCCGGTAGTTCTCGACGGCGACGTCGTACGCTCCGGACCGCCAGTGCACATCCCCCAGGCACAACAGGTTGAACGCCTCTCCCAACCGGCTCCCGACCAGCCGTGCGGCGTCCAGCCCGAGCTCGTGAACGTGCTTCCAGTCCGACCAGTGGGCACTGAGCTCGAAGAATCCGCTGGCCACCGCGGGCAGCATCCACGCGATGTCGTACTGCCCCCAGGCGACCGCCTGTCTCAACGCGGCGAGGAGGTTCTCGCGTTCGGTGTCGAACCACCGCACCGCGTCGGCGGCCTCGTCGAAACGCTCGACCGGCCGCACCTGGTCGCCCGCGGGCACCAGGTGAAGGGAGCGGGAGCGCGGAAGGATCGCCTTCCGCCCCGCGTCGGCGCTGAGCAGGTACCAGGTGAGGACTCGGCGCACGGCCCGGGTTCTCTCCTCTCGCGGCTCCTCGGCCGACAGCAGCTCCACCGCGTAGGAACGCAGCAGGTCGTGCATGCGGTACCTGTCCCTGGCGGTCTCCTGGAGGAGATGGACGTTGGCGAGTTCACCGAGCCTGCGCCGAGCGACCGCCGGGGTGACCGCGAGGAGTGCCGCCGCGGAGTCGACGCACAACACCTTTCCCTCGTGCAGACCCAGAAGGCGGAAAGCTCTTCGGGACTCCTCCGGGAGTGCTCTGTAGGACCACGAGAAGACGGCACGCACATCGCTGAGCTCGTCTTCCTGATCGGCCAGGGCGTCGAGGAAGTCCTGCTCCTGGACCAGTTCGTCCACGAGCTCGCCCAGCGACAGCAGGGAACGGCCGGCCGCGCGTTCGCCCACGACGCGGAGCGCCAGGGGGAGACAGCCACAGAGCTCAGCCACCCGCCGGGCCGCATCGGGCTCCGCGTCGACCCGTGACGGCCCGATCACCTCACGCAGGAGCCGCACCGACTCCTGTGGTGACAGTACGTCGAGTGTCACACGCGCTGCTCCCTCCCTCGCCACGAGACCGGAGAGTCTGTTTCGGCTGGTGATCAGTACGAGACTGGAGCGCGAGGCGGGAATCACCTGCCTGATCTGCTTGACGGACGAAACATTGTCGATGAATATCAGGATCTTCTTTCCGTACACCATCGAACGGAATAGTGCGGCACATTCCTGCTCGTCGATCGGAATGCGGTCGGCCTCCACGCCGAGACCCCGGAGAAACGACGTCAAGGCCTGCTCCGGTCCCAGCGCGTTACCACTGTTGTACCCGCGCATGTCGATGTACAGATCGCCGTCCACGAAGTGCCGCCGCACCCGGTGCGCCCAGTGCAGTGCGAGCGCGGTCTTCCCCACGCCCGGACCCCCGGTGATCGCCGCGACGACGGCCGGCCCGTCACCGCGCTCGTCGTCGGGCCTTGGGTGCAGGCCGTCCAGCCCTGTCAGCTCGGTCACCCGGTTGACGAATCCGGGTACCCCGTAGGGGAGCTGGCGGGGCGGGGGAAAAGGGCGACCGGGACCGTGTACGTGTATCCCCCCGTGTACGGTCCCGGCCTGGACCACCACGTCGCTGTCGCCACCGGAGAACTCGTTCGAGACGGATGTCGGCTCGTCGGTCATGCGTCCGGTCAGGCCTCCACCACTCGTGCGGTCCGCTCAGACAGGGACACGCAGCCGGTCCTGGTGGGTACGGGCGAACTCCCGGTAGGGAACGGCGGACGCCTGGGCCACGTCGCGCCAGTGGTTGGCCTCGACCACTCGTCGTGGATCGTCGATGATCTCGGCGGACGAGAAGCTTCCGTCCTCCTCGTAGTACATCGCGACCAGTTGCGAGGAGTCGAAGAGCCAGTAGTCGTAGTGCGGCAGCTCCGCCGGCCACTCCCCCCGGCGCACGGGCAGGATCCGCACGTCCTCGCCCGCCTCGACCGTGTGCTCGTACGCCCACGCGCATTCGAAGCGGACGTAGTCGGACATCGGCAGTTCGACGACGTGGACCCGGCTCAGGCTCTTTCCCGCCGCCACCGCCTTGGTGACGGTGCCGTCGATCCACTCCGCGATACCGGGGAACTCGCCCCTCGCCTCGCCCGCGAGGAAGCGTGAGAACTCGTCCTGCTCATAGGTCACGTCGTACCGCTGGAGGGCCTCCAGGCGGTAAGCAGTGAACTTGAAGTCCGTGAACAGGCGGTTGAATTCAACGTCCGCCAAGGAGGAGAACCTGCGTCCCACCTACCGCCCCTCACTGTGCTGGCTGTGGTACCGCTCCATGGCGCCGGCCACGACGTCCGCGGAGATGCGGACGGCGCCCTCTCCCGGAAGGACGTTCTCCAGTTCCGCGAAGGTGTCACCGTCCACGAGGCTCCCCTGGACGACCAGTTCACCGGTCTCGCCCAGGTAGACGGTAGGGCAGCCGTTGCCGCCCGAGCCCTGGTCCTTGTACAGCTTGGTGAGTTTCATCCCTCTCCCCTGTTCGGATGGAAAACTCGGCTTGCTCGAGCTTAGATTGTGGAGAATGTGAAGCGTCAAGAATATTCACAGCCGAATGGCACGGTCGGGCTATTTTGGCTGATTTTATTTCTTGGGGTCGGTAGGTAATGATCTAAATGGCCGATCGGGTGTCCCGGGATTTGGGATGTGATTTTTGATGCGGTAGTTGTCGGCTCCGTGCCGCTGCAGCGGACGACGGCTTCCTGTGGGACGTCGGGACCGGAGGTCGCTCAGTCGGTCCGCCCCGCGGGTCCGGCATCCGGCGCGGCGGGAGTACCGAACGTCACGGAGCCGTGCAGGTCCCGCACCTGGAGGACGTTTCCCTGCGACCCGCCGCTGACGGTGTTGTGCACATCCCCGGACCCCGTAGACACGGCCTTCGCCTCCTCCAGCCACGCCGTGAGGGAACCGGCGAAGTCCGGGTCGTGGGCCGCCCGGCGCTGCAACACGTCGGCGAGCGCCTGTGCCCGGCCCGTGTCCTGAGGGTGGTCTTCCAGGGCCTCCAGCTCTCGTAGTGCCGGGATCGGTTCCTCGGGAGGTGCCTGATCGGCCCGCTGGAACGGCTGGCGCACCAGCCTTCCCAGAGCCGCCCACGCCTGCGTGCCGGCAGCACCTCCGGCGCCGCTCACCAATGCCACGAGAAGCGCCGCCGAAATCGGATCCATCCGATCCCCACCCCCAACCGATTACGGACCGTAGGGGATGTATAGCAGCTTGCGGCTGTCCTGTCCGGGGTCCCGGCGAAGAGCACAACTTCTGTGTGAGCAACCGAGAATGACGATTCATCAGGTGCGATGGCGCATCGTGTCCGGGTGGGCGGTTCCCCCGCCCATTGCCCCTGAACCCCTCCCGTACCGCTTGATGGGGACGTACGCTGACCTGGGGGTTCCACTGCGGTCACCGAGGTCGGTGGGGTGCGGCGGAACAAGGAGGGGTACCGAGTAAGCCGGGCAGGGCCGCCCGTGGCGAGCCGGGGAGCGCGTCGACGCCGCTCGCGGTGACCCGGGCCGTGCCGCACCCGGCCGGGGAGGGCCATGAACCGCTGGGTCGGCATCGTGTCGCTGCGGGACACCGCGGCACCGACGCCCGTGCACCGCATCGCGCTCGCCATCGAGGCCGCACGCGCTCGGACGTCGTACAGCCTGGGTGGACGGCAGATCCCGTACGAGCGAATGCGCCGGGCGCTGCGCCGGGTGGGCCAGACGTACGCGGCACGCTCGGAGTGGGACAGGTGGTCGTACTGCGTCGACCTGGCCGGCGACTTCTTCGACGGCAGCGCACCCGTAGGTGACCTGCCCCGCTGGCTCACCGGTGAGCTGCAGTCCGTGCTCGACGGGGAAACCGGTCCGACCGGAAGGCGCACCCGGCACCACAAGCCGCAGGCCGCCGCGCGCCCCGGGAGCCGCAGGTCCGGTCCGGCGCGGCAGAAGACCACGCCCGGCACGTCCTCCGCCCGTACGGTGCCCGCACGCCCGACCCGCACCAGGCAGCGGACGGCGGCGGAACCCTCCCGGCCGTACATCCGGGTGGGACGGCAGCGCACCCTGCGGGACGTCACCCACCCGCCACTGCCCCGGCCGCCCGCCTCGCTGACGGGCACGTTCGGCGAGGTGGTCCGTGCCGCCGTCCGGGACACCATGGGGGAGTGGGAGGCCGGCGAGGAAGCCACGGCCTGGCTCGGTCTCGCCGCCTCCCACCGCAGTCACCTCTACGAGAGCGGACTGGCGGAGACCGCCGTGACGCCCCATGTCCTAGGCATGCTGGACGCGCTCGGACGCACCACGCTCGGTGTGATCCTGATCGACGCGTACGTGGGGAAGCACCAGCCGGAGAAGGCCGGAACCCAGTCGAGCGAGCACCATCGGCGGTCGGCGGCAGCCCGTGTGGCACTCGGTCAGTGGGCCGCCGACCACGGCCTCGTCCGTATGGGAGCCGGGGAGGCGCAGCGGCCCGCACCCTCGGTGGCGGAGGGCGTCGCCCGTCAGATCCTCGGCGTTCTCAGCCTCATCGGTGCCCATGACACCGCTCGGCGATTGGTCGGCGCCGTATGTGCGGGTATCGACCATGCCGCCGTCGACACAAGTGGCACGGACCCCGTCACCGAGGCGCAGAATCTCTTTGCCGAAGAGGGGCTCACCTACGACTACACCGAGCAGGGGCCCGATCACAGCAAGACCTACACCGCTACCGCCCGTACCCGCAGCGGACGCACCGCGCAGGGCACCGCACCGACGAAGAAGGCCGCCCGGGCCGCCGCCGCGCGGACTCTGTTGCGTGGCCACCCGCAGGGACAGCGGCGCCAGGAGACACAAGCCGCCGCAGCGCGATTCGCGGCACCACCGCAGCCATACAGTGCCGCGCCCCTCGGACACCGGGACGCCGTCTCCGACCTCGCGGCCATGTTCGAGATCGACGATCGCCGGGCCGAGGGCCTGCTCGGCCAGGCTCTCACCCACTCCTCGTACGTGTACGAGAACCAGGCCGCAGCCACGGCCCATCACCAACGCGACAACCAACTGCTCGCCCACCACGGTTCCGTGGTTCTCGACCACTTGGCCAGGCACCAGAGAACCCGCCGCACCCTGGCCCAGGGACTCGTGCCGGACGAGGACGAGGCCCGCATCCACACGCCGGCCAACGAGGACACCGCCCGCCTCGGCACGGAACTCGCTCTTGCCGAAGGGGTGCTGACCGGACGCGGGGAGAGCGGGCAACGGCCGAGCACGGTCGCCGGCGCCGCCCAGGCGGTGCTTGCCACGGCCTGGCGCACCCACGGAACGCGACTGCTGCACCGCAGACCTGCCGTCCTGGACGACTGGCTCACCGGACTCCAGCACCGGCACGACCCGGTGACCGTTCTGACCTACCTGATGAGCATGTTCGGAGTGACACATGTCTTCGAGCACCAGCTCACCGGCCCGGACCACCTGCAGCGTTTCACCTCGACCGCAGTCCTGCGCGACGCGCGGGGCCGTACCCACCGATGGGCCGTGCCTCCCGACGGGCCCTGTTCCAAGACCGACGCGGACAAGGCGACCGCTCAGGACATCCTGGAGGTTCTTTCCGCACCCGCCGACGATCTGGTCGATGCCCTCACCCCGGCGGAGTCCGACCTGCTGAGGTACCTGCTCCGGGCCCAGCTCGACGGACTGGGGGCGACGAACGAACGGCAGCGCGCCCGCATGGTCAGCGGCGGCCTGCTCGGTACCGACCTGCTCGCCACGGGCGACCTCGACGCGTTCCGCACCTGGGCGGAACGCGTGGAGCCCCTGCTCGGCCCGGACGCCGAACCGCTGCCCGACACGCTGCGCGAGCTGTACCGGCAGCTCGTCCACGACACCCGGCTCGGGCCCCGCTCCCTGGTGAGCCGGATGGCGGCGGACGAGGGAACCGACCACACGAGCACGGTCCGCCGGAACGCGGCCGAGGCGGTGCGGCGGGCTGCCCGGACCGGCCCACGGGACGTTTCGGCCCGTGACATCGTGCAGAACTGGTGGCGCGACCAGGCGTCGCGCACCGGGGTCACGATCCGCGACGACATGCGCCAGGACATCGTCCTGTCCCTTCCTTCGCAGCTGAGTGCGCTGCACGAGACGCTGACCTGGTGCGGCGAGGCCGCGGAGGCGGCAGGCACCCCCATCGATGTCGAACTGACCGTCCACGACGGCACCCTGCACGCTTGGATCGGGCTGCATGAGGTCGACGTACGAGCGGCCTGCGAGGACTTCGCCCGGTTGCTGTCCCGCACCCTGCCCTGCACCGACTGCCTCGTCGACGACGACCATGTCCTCCTGCGCCTGCACGGCCTGCCCGGGACGCCGACGGCGTCCCCACTGGCGGTGGCGGGCCTGGATGCCTACCTGTCCGAGCACTTCGCGATGAAGGAGCCGATCTCCCTTGGCACCCCGTAAGCCCTCCGGAAGTGTCCCCGATCACGGCGACTGGGCGGTTCCCTATCAGCCCGCCGACATCGCCGACCTCGATCCGGCGACCGCCGACCGGCGAGGCGGCATACCGAAGCCGCCGATGCTGGACGCCGTGTACCGGGTCGTTGAGACCGAGGGACCGATTCACCGGCAAGTCCTTCTCCGGCACCTGGGCGAGCTGCTGCACAAGACCAGGCCGAGCTCGATCAGCCCCTCGGTGAACGCAGCGGCGGATCAACTGAGGGACGAGGGACGGATAGCCGAGGCAGGGGACTTCCTCGACGTGGCGGGCCGCCCGTGCACAGAGGCGCGATGGCCACTTCCAGGCCTCTCTCAGCGGCCGGTCGAGCACGTAGCACCGGCCGAACGGCAACGAGCCCTGCTCGGCCTCGTCGCGGACCGTCCGCGGGGCCTCGGCGCGGAGGAAGCCGTCGGCGAGGCCCTCGCGTTCTTCGGCTGGACCGCCCGGAACGCGGCGGCACGGGCCAGGCTCATGGCGGACCTGTACCGGCTCCGCGACACCGGCGCACTCACCGGCTGGCCGGACAAGCTGGAACCCGCGGGCTGAGCCGCCGCCGTCATTCCCGGGCCGACTGTGCCCGGCCCGCCAACGCCCCGAATGGCCTTCGACCACCGACCCGTGTCCCGCGGATCAAGAAAGGCACGACCTGCCCATGCCGAACGAGCACCGGGTAAGCCTCACCAAGGCGTCCGCTTCAGGTTCCACCCCTCGTTCGAGGCGCCGTGCCGCCCTCGGCCTTGCAGCCCTCGCCTCCGCGGCCGTTGTGGGCGCGGCGCTCTTCGTCTGGGAACCGTGGGGCGACAGAACACCGTTCACAGCCCGCGATTACGGAGTGCTGGGAGCAGCGTTGTTCGTGGACGACGGCGACGGCTCGTGCCATGCGAAGGTTGAGGCAGCGCGGGAGAAACTGCTCGGGGAGGACAGACGAGTCCTGGCGACGGGCAGCTCCCAGGGCGGCGAGATCCTGTCGTCCGAGTACGGAGACCTCGCCGGCAACTGTCTCGTCTATACGGAGTTCACTGGTGTTCCGGCCGGCGAAGACGCCTACTTCGTCGTCTCGGGCGAGCGGCTGTACACAGCTGACGGCAAGGAGCTGGGACCGGCCGAAACGACGGAGGCCTCGTTGCGTCAATCCCTGTCCGAGGCCAAGGAGCGATGGTTGAACTTCAAGGATCCCGTCGACTGACTAGGCCAGGATGCGCGCAGGGAAGGATCCGCGGGAGATCAGCGGCAACTGTCCCTTCGGCCCGGAAATCCGGAGCTGCCTGCCCTGGTGAGCCGCGACCCTGATGGTCGAGGATGCGGCGGTGGCGAGGGGAATGAGCTGTGACAACTCGTCCCGCGCGATCCCTGTGACCACCTCGTTGCCGCAGACCAGGACGGCAAAGACCAGCGGTGCCGGTTCGGAGCCGATTCTTTTCTTGTCCTCGCCGGAGAAGGTGAAGAAGTAGTCCCCCGGTCCCTTGCCGTCGTTGTACTTGATGAACAGGTGGCGGTCGTGGTTCACCACGTAGTGCCCGTACTTCACGCTTGCGCGGTTGAGCGCGGTGAACTTCTCCGAGTCGGCGATCGCCACCAGCGCGGCACCGTGCATGAAGTCCTTGTGATCAATCACTGTCGTCCCCTCCGGTCGGCCATGGATCGATGAACGATCACCAGGACGGACGCATCAGCGCGGAAGTCAGTTCTGCTGACGACTCGAATTCAGCGCCTCGCCGCAGGACCGCACATACGCGCTGCCTATATCCCTCGCTCATGCTCCCGAACGTAGGTGAAGCCGCGAGGCAGTTCGTGGGGCCCCGCCAGGCCTGCTCGCTTGTGGTCCTCCCGGTAAGCCGCTCTCGCCTCAGGGCTCGCTTCCTTGCCCAGGTGTCCGATGCGCATGAGGTGTCCCGCCACGCGATGGGCGCTCACGCTGTACGCGGTGCCTACGTCATCCCGGAGTTCTTCACGTTCCGCCTCTCGGAGCGTCGGGGTGTAGCAGAGCAACGGAACCGGTGTGTCCCCGCGTCGCGCCGGATAGTGGAGCATGCCCGCGCGGTTGACGCCGCCCTCCTCCCACGTGAGGATCCTGCGGGAGAGGAGCCGGTCGATCGCACCGTTGACTTTTTTCACCGGAGGCCGCTCCGACCGCGCACGCTCGCTGGTGTTCCGGAGCAGTGCCTCCCGCGGAAGCAGTGCCCGGCCCTTCTCGTCGAGGTACCCGAGCTCGCGCAGCGCGATCAGCACGAGTTCCTCCACCCGGTCCACGCGGGCGTCGAAGGCCGCGAGTTCACGGGTCATGATCTTCGGGTCGTAGGCGTAGCGGACCACGGTGCCGCCGAAGACGACGGGCTTGTCGAGCGGGGTGTAGGCCAAGCGGAGCTCCCTCCAGGTGTCCCACCGCACCGACACGCGTGTCCCGGGAAGGACGAAGGGCTGCCACGTCAGTCCTGTCAGTAGAGGCAGATCACCCTCTGTCCGGAGCTTGATCCCCTTCTGCTGGTCAAGGATCCCGATGCGGTGACGCCCTCGCAGGAACTTGAGGTCCAGCGGTTCCTGAGGCGCTGCTCGGTCGGCCATCTCGGCCGGCACGGGACACGTGCCGTGCAGCAGATGCTCGGCACGCACGTGGAACTTCCACTCGACCGTCAGGCCGGTGTTGACCACCGAGTGGGGCAGTCCGCTGTCGAGTTCCTCGACGACGACCTGAGTGAGATCTTCCGTCCGACGGAACGGCGGTCGGGTGTCCACGGCCGCCGACGGAGACGCGGTGGCCGCCGGAGGCTGGCCGGCCTCCACCGCCGACGCCTCGACGCGCCCGTAACAACCGTTGCACAGCAAGGTGCTACCGCGTACAGCGGCAAGACGTGCTGTTTTCTTCTGTGTGCACCGCGAGCAGGTGAAGGACGCGACCGCCTCCAGCCGGACGAGCTGTATGCCGCCATGAGGCGGGTAGGCCCTCACGACCTTCCTGCCGAGAAGCTTTTCGCCGACCTTCATGATCACCCACCCCTGAATGCACTGACCGCCGCGATTCTCCCTCAACCGTGACAGGCGGACTCGAGCGGCAGAACAGTCCTACCGGTGTACGCCGGTGCCGTCAGGCCCCTACGACCGCGGACCGGAGGTCCTTGAGGAACAGCCCGTCCAGCACCTCCCACTCCGTCGCCCGGTCCACCACCTCCACCGTCCGGCCGTCCAGGGTGGGCGTGGCGCGCGGGTCCTCCGTCGGCAGCAGCAGCCACAGGCCGTGCGGGGTGTCCGCAGGGCGGCGGGCCGCCTGCTGGAGGCCGGCCAGCAGCTCACGGCCGCCGGCGTCCCAGTAGCGGGCGATCAGACCGGCCTCGTGCAGCAGGACCACCGAGCGTGGGCCCGCCCCCTCCGCGACGTCCACGACCCGCTGCCGTACCCGCTCCGCCGCCAAGCGCGTGTACGAGGCGAGCGCCGCGCCCAGCGTGCCCGTCGCCGTGAACTTCGCGTCCGCCTTCAGCAGCGCCTGCCAGCGCACCGACTGCTCCTCGGCCAGCCCCCGCAGCGCGTCCAGGAACACCGCGCTCAGCGAAACCGCCGCCGTGTCGTACCGGGCGGCCAGCGCATGGGCGACACCCGGAAGGTCCGGCCCTTTGAGGGTCAGCGCGAGAAAGCCGCCGAGGCGACGGGACTCCGTCAGCCGCGCGGACAGCGCCTCACGGGGGTCACGGCCCTCGGCGATACGGCCCTGGGCCGCCGCGTACAGGGAGCTGGTGCTGGTCAGCACCGAGGACGACAGGGCCAGCCGACTGCTGCGGCCTTCCTCGGCCTTCGGGAAGAAGCGCCGTCGCTCGGTGTCCCAGTCCAGCGGAAAACCCGCCTCGGCCAGCGCCTCGGACAGCTCGACGTACGTCGTCTCGTCCAGCACGGCCAGCCCGGGGAACCGCGCCCGCACCCGGGACAGCAGGTCCTCGAGCGGTATGCCGCTCTCCGGCCGGACCCCCGCCGCGGCCTGTGAGATGCGCAGAGCCCGGGAGAGCCCCAGATCCAGCGGGAACAGCTCCAGACGCGGCGAGAACGCCACCCCGCCCGCCATCGACGCGGCCAGCTCCACCAGCCGGGTGTCGGCGAGCGGCGCCATGCCGTCCGGAGCCGCGACGGCGCGCAGTTCACGCAGCACCGTCGTCCGGCCGGGCAGCGGTTCCCGGCGGGCCAGGTCGGCGGCCGTCTCACCCAGTGCCGCTGCGTAATCGGCGAGTTCGGCGGGGGTCGGATCGTCGGAGCCCGGCTGGTCCTCCAGCGCGACGACAACCCGGCCGCCGCGCCGCTGCACGGCCAGCCGCGCGGGTGCTTCGGCCGGTTCACCGGAGGCGGCCGAGACCGGGGCGTCGTCCCGCTTACGGATCTCCGCCTCGACCGCCGCGCGCACCACGGCCAGCGCCCTGGCCAGGGACACTGCGGGAGCACCGGCCCCTGCACCGTGCCGGGCCCGCAGCTCTGCCGCCAGCTCCTCAGCCGTGGACACCCGGTCCCGCTCGGTGAGGACAGCCACCACTTCGTCGCGCACTCGGCCCAGCCACGGCATCGCCGCCCACTGCTCGACGGCCACCTGCTGGTTCTGCGACACCGTCGGCTGGCTGATGCCCAGCGCCTTCGCGATCAGGCTCTGCGCCGGCCACGGTTCCAGCGCCTCGCCGGCCTCAAGCACGCCGGGCAGCTGGAGCGTCGTCCGGACGACGTCGGGGCGCGGCCGGGTCCGGCGCTTGTCCTCCGGTGGCGTGAGCCGGGCGGCCAGGGTGTCGACGGACTCCAGCGCCTCCTCGGGAGCGTCCGGCTCCAGGGGGACCGGCCGCTTCGGCGTGGGACGGCGGCGCAGCGCCTGCGTCCACTGGCGGTGACGGCGGTTCAGCTCCTTGCGGATCGCGTTGCCCGCGCCGCGGGCCCGGGAGATGAGGTGCGGGGGGATGTCGAGGAGCTGCTCGACCGTGTGCGCCTTCAACCCCTCGGCGACCGACACGGCACGCGGAGACAGACCGGCCGCCGCGAGCGGGGTCTTCAGCGTCGCGGCCTCCGCGGCCTGCTCGCGCACGTCCTCCAGGTCCTCCGCGCTCAGCCCGACGGTGGCCGGAGTGGTCGCGGGATGAGCGGCGTCGGCGGTCCGGAAGACCTGCCGCCATGCCTCCTGCAACTGCCGCAACGAGTCGAAACGCTGCTCCACGTCCCGGTGCAGGGCCCGTTCGAAGAACCCCTTCAAACCCTCGCTGAGCGCCTGCGGGAACAACTCGGCGGCGACGTGCGGGACGGCGTCGGCGGTCATGCGGGGATCGCTCTGGCCGTCGCCCCACACAGGACGTTCGCCCGACGCCATCTCGTGCAGTGTGACGGCCGCGGCGTACCACTCGGCGTGGTCGTCGTACCGGGAGCGGCCGGCCCCGCCGAGGAACGGGTCGAGATAGCCGCGGGTGCCGGCGTGCACGTCCTGGTCCGGGGCGTCGGCCAGGGAGAAGTCGAACAGCATCAACTGCCAGGAGCCGTCACTGCGCTTGAACAGACCCAGGTTGTCCGGCTTGACGTCCCGGTGCCGCACGCCGCGCGCCGCCAGCGCGTCCAGCGCCTGGAACAGGTCGTTCCCGAACCGCTCCAACTGGTCGTACCCCAGAGGGCCCTGGTCGCGGAGGCGCGCGCCCAGGCTCACCGGCTCCCGGTCGTTCGCGCCGCGGTAACCGCCCGCGTACTCGATCTCCAGGACCGTGTGCCCTGCCAGCTCCCTCGGCTCGGCGAGCAGCTTCACGATCCGGCCGCCGCCGACCTCCTTGAGGGCCTTCGCCTCCGCGTACAGGCGGGCGTCCTTCTCCCGGTCCAGCGCGACCTTGAAGACGCGGAGTTCCTCCTCGCCCTCCGGCAGCGGCCGGCGCACCAGGAGCGCCCGGGCGGTGGCGCCCGTGCCGAGGACCCGGGCCACGGTCCAGCCGTCGCCCAGCGGCTGCTCCGGCTGCACGGTCAGCGGATCGGCCGCCGGCCCTGCGGACGGTTGCGGTGCCGCCGCGTCGGCCTCAGCCGCGGCCAGCAGCTCCAGGAACTCGTCGACGGAGGCGAGCCGGTCCCGTACATCTGCGGTCGTGGCCCGGTAGACCAGCGCGTCCAGGGCCGAGGAGACCGAATCGGTGACCGCGTAGGGGTGCAGTCCTCCGTCGCTCTGCAGCCGTTCCAGCAGCGCGCTGCGCCGGTCCGCGGGCGGCCGGCCAGTGAGCAGCAGGTAGGCGAGCGAACCCAGGCCGAACACATCGAGATCGCCGGGGTCGGCGAACTCCTGGTCCGTCTCCGGCGCGAGGTACACCTGTGCCGTGTCGGCGATCAGACCGGCATCGAGCGGGGTGTCGCCCAGGGAGCGGTGCAGCGTCGTCTCGAAGTCGCGGGCTGCGGTCTGCCAGTCGGCGATGCGCAGCACCGGTTCGCTGCCGTCCTGCCTCGCCGACACGTAGACGGAACGGGCGGCGAGCGCCCGGTGGTACAGGGAACGGTGGTGCGCGTAGCGGACCGCTTCGGCGAGCTGCCGCACCAGGTCGAGCCGCACCGCAGGGGTGAGCCGGCCGCCGTACGCATCGAGATAGGCGTCGAGCCGCAGATCGCTCTCGCGGTGCCGGAAGAGGATCGCCGGACCGCCCTGGTGCTCGCGGATCTGTGCCGCCTGCACGATGCCGCGGTGACTGATTCCCTGGAGCACCTGGTACTCGCGGCGGGCCGCACGGTCCACCTTCGCCCGCTGCTCCGCGGAGGCGGCTTGCCCGGCCAGGTATATGCGGACCCGACCGCTCTCCTGCACCAGCCCGTCGTCCCGCACCGCCAGCCGGTCCTCCCAGCCGGGGCCGGCGTCCAACGCGCGCGGCTGGAGTTTCCAGTCGTCACCGAACCGCAGGTGGGCGGTGGAGTGACTGATGCCGATCCGCTGCATCAGCTGTTCGAGGCGCTGGCCGATCACCGGCGTGATGCGCCAGCTCTCTCGCTCCGGAGGCCGGCCGAGCAGGTCGTCCCAGACCTTCGGCAGTCCGCTCGCCCCGTCGTTGCGGCCGTAGACGGAAGTGCGCTGGAACTCGTCGAGGCCGCTGACCAGGCCCTGATCGTGCAGGAAGACCGCAGGCTTGATGAAGGGGACCTGACGGGGATCCATCCCCAGCGTGCGGGCGGCCCGCTCCAGCTGTCCCTTCAGTTCCTTCGCCTTGAGGTCGGTCAGATGCAGCGGGTTGCGCAGCGTCCGTACCCGGTCGTCACCGTGGAACTGCCAGGTGTCACCGTGGTTCACGACGCGGCCCGGGTGCCCCTTGAGCTCCAGGAGGTAGACCCCGCCGGGAACCGCGATCAGCACGTCGCACTCGTTGATCCGCCCGGATGCCCCGGTGAACTGGAACGTCGCCCACGCCCGGTAGGGCTCGGTTCCCGGCATCAGCCCGCGAAGGTGGTCCAGCCCTTCCTGCTCCCACCGGAAGCCCGACCGCCGCGGCTGGAACCAGCGCTCACGGGACGCGGGAGCGGTCGGCTTCGGGGCAGCGGGCACCGAGCACCTCCGGTGGACAGCGGGTGGGAGGGCCCGTACACGCTGCGGCGTGGTGATCCTCCCCTGACGACAGGTGCAAAATCCTAGTCGTCCCCTCTGACAGCGTTGCCCGTCCGGCAACGAGGACGTGGCGAGGGCCGACAGGGCGAAGGACGATCCGTCGTGTCGCGCCGGGAGTTGTTCGCGGGGGAGCGTGCGCCGGCAGTCGTCCTTACCCCTTCCTTGGCCCCGGTGGGACGAGGGCCAGGGGGAGGGGCGGGGAGACGCTGTGGGAGTACCGGCACGACTGCTAGGGGTCCCGAGGTCGGCCACCCGCACACGGGGGACGAGCAGGAACTGCGCCGCGGTTCGGAGCACGGCTCCTGCCGGGTCTCGGACGACGGCCGGTTCGTGTGTGGGCGCATGTTAGTGGCCGAGCCAGGGCCGGGCGGCTGGGAGGAGCGCTGGGTCGCCACGAGGGGGTGTTCTACGACCTGGAGGTGGACACCCACACACTGAGGCCCTGATGTGCGCGCACCACCGCCGCCCGCATCGGCTGACCGGCGGAGCCCCGCCGGATCAGAGGTCCACCGGCTCCAGCGCCCCCAGCTCCGCCATCAGCCCCAGCCGGTCGTACTCCCACCAGCCCTCGACGATCTTGCCGTTGTCGCCGAAGCGGAAGATGGTCGTGCCCGTCATGGTGACGTCCTTGTTCGTCGCCGGGATGCCGAGGAAGTCGGCCCGGTGGGTCGCTTTCCAGACCCAGCGGGTGCACACCCGGTCGCCCTCGGCGATGTGGTCCTCGACGCGGAAGGTGAAGTCGAAGCCGCCGCGCCACTCGTCCAGCTCGCGCCGGAGGTGGTCCAGGCCGAGCACGTCCTGCTCGTTGGCCGGATCGTGGCCGTGGTAGTGCTCCTCGACCAGACCCGACAGCCCGGACAGGTCATCCGCCGTGACCGCCACCTCGAAGAAGCGCCGCGCCGTGTCCGTGTTCAGCTGGGCGTCGCGCACCACGTCCAGGTCCGTGAAGGTGGGCATCTCGTCGCAGAGGGCCACCATCTCCCGGAAGATCCGGTCGGTCTCCGGCAGCTGCGAGTTCCGCATCGCCTCCTCGTACGACGGGAACTCCACGATCTCGACGACGTGCGACGCGTCCGAGCGGTCCTTGCCGACCACCGCGTGCGTCGCCGTCCTCTTCCCCTTGGTCTGCTCGACCCACCGGTCCATGAGCTGGTCCATCTCCTCGAACCGGCTCGTCTTGCAGTCGATCAACTGTACGAAGGTCATGAGGTCGCCACCTCCGGCACCCGGGGCCGGGTGTCTCGGTTCGGGTGTCCTGTCCCCTCCATCTTCCTCCGGGGAGCGGCCCGCGTCCCGCCGTGACCGTGCGCAGGGCGGAGTGCCCGAGGCGCACCCGTGGCCTGCCGGGACCGTACTTCCGCCCGTCCGCGTCAGCGAGGCCCGTACTTCCGTCCCGTCCGCGACGAGATCCCGCCCAGCAGCCCGCGCGGGACCAGCTTCGACGCCCCCATCAGCACCTTGTACCGCGGGTCCGGGACGGACAGCGACTTGCCCCGGGCCAGGTCCGCCAGCGCCGCCGCGGCGACCTTGTCCGCGTCCAGCCACATCCACCGGGGGATGTTGTCCGTGCCCATGCCGGCCCGCTGGTGGAACTCGGTGCGCACGAAGCCGGGGCACAGCGCCATCAGGCGTACGCCGTGACCGGCCAGGTCCTGCGCCGCGCCCTGCGTGAACTGCACGACCCACGCCTTGGACGCGCCGTACGTCCCGCGCGGCACGAACGCCGCGGTCGAGGCGACGTTCACGACCCCGCCGCGTCCGCGCTCCCGCATCGCCTCCACCGCCGCCGACGTCAGCCGCAGCACGGCCTCGCAGTGGACCTTGAGCATCATCAGCTCGTCGGACATGGGGACCTCGAGGTAGCGGCCCTTGTGCCCGAACCCGGCGTTGTTGATCAGCAGGTCGACGGGGTTACGGCGGTCGGCGAGCCGGCGCTCCACCGCCTCGATGCCCTTGTCCTCGGCCAGGTCGGCGGTCAGCACCTCCGCCTCGATGCCGTGGCGGTCGTGCAGCTCGGTCGCCTGTTCCCGAAGCCGGGCGGTGTCCCGGGCCACGAGCACCAGGTCGTGGCCGTCGGCCGCCAGCCGCCGCGCGAACGCGGCACCGATTCCCGCCGTCGATCCCGTAATCAGAGCCGTTGTCATGGCCCAAGAGTAGTTACCCGGAGCGGAGCCGTCCGCTCTGCGGTGCGGGCCGACACCGGGCCTCCAGGACACGCGCCGACGTACGGTCAGACCTCCACGGCCGCGCCGGACTTCTTCACATGCTCCCGCGCCTTCCCCAGCGCCTCCGGGTGCAGCGCGTCCCCCGCCGCCAGCAGCCGGGGGAGCAGGGAGCGCTCCGTCGTCACCGCCCGGAACTGGAGGGCCACCGTCACGTCGTGGTCCGGGCGGTGGACGATGCGTACGGCGTCCCCCGCGCGCACCTCGCCAGGCGTGATCACCCGCAGGTACGCCCCCGGCGCGGCCCGCTCCGTGAACCGCCTGACCCAGCCCTCCTCACCCAGATGGCCCTGGAAGGTGCGGCACGGGATACGCCCGGACGTGACCTCCAGGACGACCTCGGGGCCCACGGCCCAGCGCTCGCCGATCAGCGCGCCGGAGACGTCGACGCCCAAGGTGGTGAGGTTCTCGCCGAACGCGCCGGCGGACAGCGTGCGGCCCAGCGCGCGCTCCCACTCGTCGAGGTCCTCGCGGGCCACCGCGTACACCGCCTGGTCGTCCCCGCCGTGGTGCCGCGTCTCGCACACCGCGTCCCCGGCCAGACCGCTCCCGCCGATGCCCTTCGCACCGGGCGCCGACACCCGCACCGGCCCCTCCACCGGACGCTTGTCGATACCGGTCAGGCCGTCGCGCTGACCCGTGTAGGGGACGGGCTTCGGGCGGCCCAGGTTCACAGACAGAAGCTTCATGCGGTGCACGGTAGGGCATCCACGTCAAAGCTTCGACGCATTTATTCCTCATTGATCAAAGGCGGGCTTATCCCTGTGGGTATCCTGGCGGTGTGATCGAAGCCCGCCACCTCCGCGTGCTGCGCGCCGTGGCCTCCACCGGTTCCTTCTCCGCCGCGGCCCGCGACCTGGGGTGCACCCAGCCCGCCGTCAGCCAGCAGATGAAGGCGCTGGAGGCGTCCGTCGGCACGCCGCTGCTCATCCGCACCGGCCGCGAGATGCGGCTGACCCAGGCCGGTGAGGCGCTGGTGCGGCACGCGGCGGGCATCCTCGCCGGGCTCACCGCCGCCGAGGAGGAGGTCGCGGCCATCGCCGGACTGCGCGCGGGACGGGTGCGGCTGGTGTCGTTCCCCAGCGGCAGCTCCACGCTCGTGCCGACCGCCCTCGCCGCACTGCGTGACGCCCACCCCGGCACGCGCGTCTCCCTGGAGGAGGCCGAACCGCCCCGCTCCGTGCGGATGCTGCGCGAGGGCGACTGCGACGTGGCCCTCGCCTTCCGCTACGAGGGCGCGGCGGGCGCGGAGGAGTGGGACGACCTGGTGGTACGGCCGCTGCTGTCGGACCGGCTGGTCGGGCTCGTGCCGGAACGGCACCGGCTGGCCCGCGCGGGGTCGGTCGCCATCGGCGAACTCGCGGGGGAGCCGTGGATCGCGGGCTGCCCGCGCTGCAGGGGGCAGCTCGTCGAGGTGTGCGAGACGGCCGGTTTCACCCCGCGCATCGACTTCGCGACGGACGACTACCCGGCGGTCGCCGGTCTGGTCGGCGCGGGACTCGGGGTCGCGGTCCTGCCGCAGCTCGCGCTGGAGTCGCTGCGGCCGCGCGGCGTACGCACCGTGGACCTGGAGCCCGCCGTACGGCGGGAGATCGTCGCGCTCACCCTGCCGGACCTCGCCCAGGTGCCCGCGGTCACCGCGACGCTGGAGAAACTGGCGGCGGCCGCCGCCAGGTGACGGAAGCCGGCCGACGGCGACGGGCCGGCAGCGGGCGGCCGACGGATCAAGGGCACGCGAGCGTGCCGGGGCTCTTTTCTGGAGAAACGTTCCTTCAGGTGTTCGAGGCGGTGGCGTGTCCGCCGGCGCCCGACGCCGACACCAGCCGGTTGCGCGCCCGCCCCATCAGTTCTTCGCGTTCGTCCTCGGTCAGGCCGCCCCACACGCCGTACGGCTCGCGCACCGCCAGCGCGTGTGCGGCGCACTCGGCGCGCACCGGGCACCTCATGCAGACCTCCTTGGCCGAGTTCTCGCGTGCGCTGCGGGCGGCGCCCCGTTCGCCCTCCGGGTGGAAGAAGAGCGAGCTGTCCACCCCGCGGCAGGCAGCCAGGAGCTGCCAGTCCCACAGGTCCGCGTTCGGTCCGGGAAGGCGGGAGAAATCTGCCATTGCGTGACCCCTTGTAGCCGTTACTGGGCGGATCCGGTGTCCACGACCGTACAACTACGATCAAAGGAGATGAAAATATGACTCATTGCGAATCTAGCTCCGGACACCATCGAAGGGGAAGAAAAGGGTCTAAATGGGGCATGGCTTGTGGTGAAAGTCGGGGGGTACGTCGCGCATGTCTCCACCGTGAGCACCTCCTCACGTAGAGTGCCGAAGATGGCAGACGGCCCCGTAACTCTTTCGAGTGACCGTCGTTGAGAGTGCGAGGCGGTTGAAGGAACAAGCGCTCGGGCGGGCGTCCGAGACGGTCGACCGCAAGGTGACGATTTCGTACCAGCCTGGAGGCTCAAGGTGACGCGCATCAGCTGCGGAGGGCGGCCATGACTTCCGTCCTCGTCTGCGACGACTCCCCGCTTGCCCGAGAGGCGCTCCGCCGCGCGGTCGCGACCGTGCCCGGCGTCGAGCGCGTGACGACGGCGGCCAACGGCGAGGAAGTCCTCCGCCGCTGGGGCGCCGACCGCTCGGACCTGATCCTGATGGACGTGCGCATGCCCGGTCTGGGCGGCGTGGAGACAGTACGGCGGCTGCTTTCCGCCGACCCCGGAGCACGCATCATCATGCTCACGGTCGCCGAGGACCTGGACGGCGTCGCCCTGGCGGTGGCCGCCGGGGCCCGCGGCTATCTGCACAAGGACGCCTCCCGCGCGGAGCTGCGCGCCACGGTCACTCAGGCGCTCGCCGACCCGACCTGGCGGCTCGCCCCGCGCCGGCTGCGCTCGGCCGAGATGGGCGCTGCGCCCACGCTCACCGCGCGTGAGATCCAGGTGCTGGAGGGGATGAGCCACGGCCGCTCCAACGCGGAGATCGGCCGCGAGCTGTTCCTCTCCGAGGACACGGTGAAGACCCACGCGCGCCGTCTGTTCAAGAAGCTCGGCGCCTCGGACCGGGCCCACGCGGTGGCGCTCGGGTTCCGGTGGGGCCTGGTGCGGTAGGCCGTCCCGTCCTTCGGACCGGGCCGGCCGGGCTGCGGTGCGCCGTACCGGCGCGGGGTCCGGACACGCTTCCGGGCCCGGATCCGGTGAGCTGTCGTCCGGGTGGACGCGGTGCCGGGGCGTCTCGGGCCGCGGCGGGACCCGCGGAAGCGGTTCGCGGGCGTCGCGCGGTGGTCGTACGACGTGTCGAGTGCGCGCGGCGGTCCGGTGCGGATCGTCCGGCAGGACGTGGGCGGCCCAGCTCGCGGTCCCGGGTTCGGTCGCGGTGTCGTGGGCGGGCGGCAAACGTTCCCCTCGGGACGTGGGTGCTCGCGGCCACCGGACGGACGGTCGCGCACCCCGCGCCCGTGACATCCCGCACTGTCGTGTGCCGTGACGGACGCCTCGTACCTCCGTGCACAGGCCCCTCGTCCCGCGGGCGGGCCTGCCGCGGAGCGGTCCGTGGGCCGCTCGGGGCGTGGGCCGGCCCACAGGGCGGACGTGGTGTTCGCCGCGGCCGGGAAGGACCCACTGCTCGTTTCGCGGCGGATGCCGCATCCTTGAGGTGTGGAGTTCCTCGGGGACGAGTCGGTCGAGCGGAAGGGGAGGGCGCGAGGGATGAGTTCCGGCGCACCTGCTCATAACGCTTCGGTGCACAACCAAGGACACGGTGCCACGGACCCCGCGTCCGCAGGGCACCATGGACCGATGCGCGACGACGAGGCGGGCACGGCCCACGGGGCGATCGGTGCGCTCGTCCACCGCGCGGTCGACGGAGACGAGCAGGCCACGCACGATCTGCTCGCCCACGTCCACCCCCTCGCCCTGCGCTACTGCCGCACCCGTCTCTCCCGTCTGCCGGGCGACGCCCGGCACTTCGTCGAGGACCTCGCCCAGGAAGTCTGCGTGGCGGTGCTGCTCGCGCTGCCCCGCTACAAGGACACCGGCCGGCCCTTCGAGGCGTTCATCTTCGCCATCGCCTCCCACAAGGTCGCCGACCTCCAGCGCGCCGCCATGCGGCACCCCGGTTCGACCGCCGTGCCGTCCGACGAGATGCCGGAGCGGCCCGACGACTCGCTCGGCCCGGAAGAGCGCGCCCTGCTCAGCAGCGACGCCGAGTGGGCCAAGAAACTGCTGGCCAGCCTGCCCGAGAACCAGCGCGAGCTGATCCTCCTGCGCATCGCCGTGGGGCTCACCGCGGAGGAGACCGGCCAGATGTTGGGAATGTCACCCGGCGCGGTCCGGGTGGCGCAGCACCGCGCGCTGAGCCGGCTGCGGGCCCTGGCGGAGCAGTAACGCCCGTCCCCGCGCCGCCTCTTCGTGAGCGCGGCAGCGCATCAGTTGCATATGAACGGACGATCAGCCGTTCCCGTACGAACCTACGAAGCCGGGGACCGTGCGGAACCGTGGAATGAGACACCCGCGCTTCCCGTTAGCATGGACATCCGCACCGATCAAGGCCATTTGGGGAAGGTGTCATGACTGCCAACGTCGACGGAGTGCCCGGAAAATTCGCGACACTCGGGCTGACCTACGACGACGTGCTGCTGCTGCCGGGCCCGTCGGACATGGCACCCGACGAGATCGACACCGCCTCGTACGTCTCCAAGAACGTGCGGGTGAACATCCCGCTGCTGTCCGCCGCCATGGACAAGGTGACCGAGTCCCGCATGGCCATCGCGATGGCCCGCCAGGGCGGCGTCGGCGTGCTGCACCGCAACCTGTCCATCGAGGACCAGGCCAACCAGGTCGACCTGGTGAAGCGGTCCGAGTCCGGCATGGTCACCGACCCCATCACGATCCACCCGGACGCCACGCTCGGCGAGGCCGACGCGCTGTGCGCGAAGTTCCGCATCAGCGGCGTCCCGGTGACCGACGGCAACAAGAAGCTGCTGGGTATCGTCACCAACCGTGACATGGCCTTCGAGACCGACCGCTCCCGTCAGGTGCGCGAGGTCATGACGCCGATGCCGCTGGTGACCGGCAAGGTCGGCATCTCCGGCCCGGAAGCCATGGAGCTGCTGCGCCGCCACAAGATCGAGAAGCTTCCGCTGGTCGACGACGACGGCGTCCTCAAGGGCCTCATCACGGTCAAGGACTTCGTCAAGGCCGAGAAGTACCCCAACGCCGCCAAGGACGGCGAGGGCCGCCTGCTGGTCGGCGCCGCGGTCGGCGTCGCCGGTGACGCGTTCGAGCGCGCCCAGGCGCTGATCGAGGCGGGCGTCGACTTCATCGTCGTCGACACCGCGCACGGCCACTCCCGGCTGGTCGGCGACATGGTCGCCAAGATCAAGTCGAACTCCTCCGGCGTCGACGTGATCGGCGGCAACATCGCCACCCGCGACGGCGCCAAGGCGCTCGTCGACGCGGGCTGCGACGGCATCAAGGTCGGTGTCGGCCCCGGCTCCATCTGCACCACGCGTGTCGTCGCCGGCGTCGGCGTCCCGCAGGTCACGGCGATCTACGAGGCCGCGCTGGCCGCCAAGGAGGCCGGCGTGCCGGTCATCGGCGACGGCGGGCTGCAGTACTCCGGCGACATCGCCAAGGCGCTCGTCGCGGGCGCCGACACGGTGATGCTCGGCTCGCTGCTCGCGGGCTGCGAGGAGTCGCCGGGCGAGCTGATGTTCATCAACGGCAAGCAGTTCAAGTCGTACCGCGGCATGGGGTCGCTGGGCGCCATGCAGACCCGTGGCGACCGCAAGTCGTTCTCCAAGGACCGTTACTTCCAGGAGGGCGTCGCCTCCGACGAGCAGCTGGTGCCCGAGGGCATCGAGGGCCAGGTGCCCTACCGCGGCCCGCTGTCGTCCGTCGTCCACCAGCTCGTCGGCGGTCTGCGCCAGTCGATGTTCTACGTCGGCGGCCGCACCGTCCCGGAGCTCCAGGCCAACGGCCGCTTCGTCCGGATCACCTCGGCGGGTCTCAAGGAGAGCCACCCGCACGACATCCAGATGACGGTCGAGGCACCGAACTACAGCCGCCAGTAGCGGCGGGCTTCCCGAGGGCGGCTCCGGACCACCGGGGCCGCCCTCGCCCGTGCCGCCGGGGCGGTGGGCGCCGCGGCCGTCGGGGATACTGGAAGGCGCTGCAACGCAACAGGGAAAGGCCACAGACGTGACTGAGATCGAGATCGGGCGCGGCAAGCGCGGCCGCCGGGCGTACGCCTTCGACGACATCGCGGTCGTCCCCAGCCGCCGTACGCGGGACCCGAAGGAGGTCTCGATCGCCTGGCAGATCGACGCCTACCGCTTCGAGCTGCCGTTCCTGGCCGCTCCGATGGATTCGGTCGTCTCGCCGGCCACCGCGATCCGCATCGGCGAGCTCGGCGGCCTCGGCGTGCTGAACCTCGAGGGCCTGTGGACCCGCTACGAGGACCCGCAGCCGCTGCTCGACGAGATCGTCGGCCTGCCCGCCGAGGCGGCCACCCGCCGCCTCCAGGAGATCTACGCCGCTCCGATCAAGGAGGAGCTGATCGGGCAGCGCATCAAGGAGGTGCGCGACTCCGGCGTCGTCACCGCCGCCGCGCTCTCCCCGCAGCGCACCGCCCAGTTCTCCAAGGCCGTCGTCGACGCGGGCGTGGACATCTTCGTCATCCGCGGCACCACGGTGTCGGCGGAGCACGTCTCCGGTTCGCACGAGCCGCTGAACCTGAAGCAGTTCATCTACGAGCTGGACGTCCCGGTGATCGTCGGCGGCTGCGCCACCTACACCGCCGCGCTGCACCTGATGCGCACCGGCGCGGCGGGCGTCCTCGTCGGCTTCGGCGGCGGCGCCGCGCACACCACGCGCAACGTGCTGGGCATCCAGGTGCCGATGGCCACCGCGGTCGCCGACGTGGCCGCGGCCCGCCGCGACTACATGGACGAGTCCGGCGGCCGGTACGTGCACGTCATCGCGGACGGCGGCGTCGGCTGGTCCGGCGACCTGCCCAAGGCGATCGCCTGCGGCGCGGACTCCGTGATGATGGGCTCCCCGCTGGCCCGCGCCACCGACGGGCCCGGCCGCGGCCACCACTGGGGCATGGAGGCCGTCAACGAGGAACTGCCGCGCGGCCAGAAGGTCGACCTCGGCACGGTGGGCACGCTGGAGGAGATCCTCACCGGCCCGTCCCACACCCCCGACGGCTCGATGAACCTCTTCGGCGCCCTCCGTCGCGCCATGGCCACCACGGGCTACAGCGAGCTGAAGGAGTTCCAGCGCGTCGAGGTGACGGTGGCGGACTCGCAGCACCGCCGGTAGTCGCCCTCGGGCCACGAGAAGGGGCCGGTCACCTGAACGGGTGACCGGCCCCTTTAACGTCTGCGCCGGGCGCATCATCCCGGAGCCCGCCGCGCGCCCCCTCTCACAACCGGTGCGCCGCCCCGGTGGGGGTCGCGCCCCGGGTGTCCAGGAGGAGCTGTGCCTTGACCGAGAGGCCCTGGAGGTCGTACGTGCGGTGCTGCTGGAGCAGGATCGTGAGGTCGGCGTCGGCGGCGGCCTCGTAGAGGGAGTCGGCGCGGGGGACGGGGCGGTCCAGGACGTTCCAGGACGGGACGTGCGGGTCGTGGTAGCTGACCGAGGCGCCCAGTTCCATCAGGCGGACCGCGATCTCCTGCGCGGGGCTGCCCTGGAGGTCGGCGAGGTCGGCCTTGTAGGTGACCCCGAGGAGCAGCACGCGCGCGCCGCGCGCCGACTTGCCGTGCTCGTTGAGCAGGGCGGCGGCGCGCTGCACGACGTAGCGGGGCATGCGGCCGTTGACCTCCTGGGCCAGTTCCGCCATGCGCAGGGTGCGGCCGGCGTGCGCGGTGAGGTCCTGGGGGACGGTGTGGCCGCCGACGCCCGGTCCGGGGCGGAAGGCGAGGAAGCCGAAGGGCTTGGTCTCCGCGCAGCGCAGCACGTCCCACAGGTCGATGCCGAGGTCGTGGCAGAGGGCGGCCATCTCGTTGACCAGGGCGATGTTGACGTGCCGGAAGTTGGTCTCCAGGAGCTGCACCGTCTCGGCCTCGCGGGGGCCGCGGGCGCGGACCACCTTGTCGGTGATGCGACCGTAGAAGGCCGCCGCCGACTCGGTGCAGGCCGGGGTGAGGCCGCCGATGACCTTCGGCGTGTTGGCGGGGGTGACGTCGCGGTTGCCGGGGTCGACGCGGCTGGGGCAGTGGGCGAGGTGGAAGTCGCGGCCCGCGCGCAGGCCGGACCCGGACTCCAGCAGCCGCAGCAGCGGGCCCTCCGTGGTGCCGGGCGGCACGGGGGACTCCAGGATCACGGTGGTGTGCGGGCGGAGCTGCGCGGCGAGGGTGCGGGCCGCCGCCTCGACCTGGGAGAGGTCGAGCCCGCCGTCCGCGGCCGGCGGGGTGGGCACGCAGATCACGGCCGTGCGCACCCGGCCGAGCTCGGCCGCGCCGGTGGTGACCCGGAAGCCCTGCGCGAGCATGCGCCGCTGCTCGGCGGGGCTGAGGGAGCCGGGCTCGGGGCCGGTCCGGTACCCGACGGTGGGGATGCCGGCGGCGACGGCGGCCTGGGCCAGGGGCAGTCCGAACGGGCCGAGTCCGATGACGGCGAGATCTGCGGGCATGGCGTGGACCGTCCTTCCCAATAGCCGGAGTGCGACAGGTGCGCAAGCGCTGTGCACTGGACAGGCGAGCGCAATGTCAGACTAGGAGTAAATATGACCGATATGTGGGATTGATCGGCTTGTTTTCGGTGAGTCGTTCCGCGGGGCGGTTGTCCACAGCTCGAGGCGGCGTGTGGCTGAAGCCGGGCAACCCGGTCAGAATTTGGGCATGAGGGTGGGAGACCGGGCTTCGCCCGACGGGTGTGGCCGATGCGACCGATGAGCGGGAGGCAGCGGTGAGGACAGCGACACTGGGGCCGGCGCAGCGCGCCGAATCACTGGCGTCCATGGCGGAGCGCGAGCTGGACGTCCTGGTGGTGGGCGGCGGCGTGGTCGGCGCGGGCACGGCGCTCGACGCGGTGACGCGCGGTCTGTCCACGGGACTGGTCGAGGCGCGTGACTGGGCGTCCGGCACCTCCAGCCGCTCCAGCAAGCTGATCCACGGCGGGCTGCGCTATCTCGAGATGCTGGACTTCGCGCTCGTCCGCGAGGCGTTGAAGGAGCGCGGCCTGCTCCTGGAGAAGCTCGCCCCGCACCTCGTGCGCCCGGTGCCGTTCCTCTACCCGCTGCAGCACCGCGGCTGGGAGCGGCTGTACGCCGGGGCGGGCGTCGCGCTCTACGACACCATGGCGATGACCCACGGCCGCGGCCGTGGCCTCCCCGTGCACCGTCATCTGAGCCGCCGTCACGCCCTGCGGGCCGCGCCCTGCTTGCGGAAGGACGCGCTGGTCGGCGCCCTGCAGTACTACGACGCCCAGATGGACGACGCCCGCTTCGTGCTCACCCTCGTGCGCACGGCCGCGGCGTACGGCGCCAGGACCGCCAACGGCGCCCGCGTGACCGGGTTCCTGCGCGAGGGCGAGCGCGTCGTCGGCGCCCGGGTGCAGGACGTGGAGGGCGGCGGCGAGTATGAGATCCGCGCCAAGCAGGTGGTCAACGCCACCGGCGTGTGGACCGACGACACCCAGGCGATGGTCGGCGAGCGCGGCCAGTTCCATGTGCGCGCCTCCAAGGGCATCCACCTGGTCGTGCCCAAGGACCGCATCCACTCCACCACCGGGCTGATCCTGCGCACCGAGAAGTCCGTGCTCTTCGTCATCCCCTGGGGCCGGCACTGGATCGTCGGCACCACCGACACCGGCTGGGACCTCGACAAGGCGCACCCGGCCGCCTCCAGCGCCGACATCGACTACCTGCTGGAGCACGTCAACTCGGTCCTCGCGGTCCCGCTCACCCGGGACGACGTCGAAGGGGTGTACGCGGGGCTGCGCCCGCTGCTCGCCGGCGAGTCCGACGCCACGAGCAAGCTGTCCCGCGAGCACACGGTCGCCCACCCGGTCCCCGGCCTCGTCGTGGTCGCGGGCGGCAAGTACACGACGTACCGGGTGATGGCCAAGGACGCGGTGGACGCCGCGGTGCACGGACTCGACCTGCGCGTGGCGGACTGCGTCACCGAGGAGACCCCGCTGGTGGGCGCCGAGGGCTACCACGCCCTGTGGAACGGCCGGGCCCGCACGGCGGCCCGCACCGGCCTGCACCCGGTGAGGGTGGAGCACCTGCTCCAGCGGTACGGGTCGCTCACCGAGGAGGTGCTGGACCTCGTCGCCGGAGACCCGTCCCTGGGCGAGCCGCTGCGGGCCGCCGACGACTACCTGCGCGCCGAGGTCGTCTACGCCGCCTCGCACGAGGGCGCGCGCCATCTGGAGGACGTGCTGACCCGGCGCACCCGCATATCCATCGAGACGTTCGACCGGGGCACGCGCAGCGCACGCGAGGCCGCCGAGCTGATGGCGCCCGTGCTGGGCTGGGACAGCGGCCAGATCGACCGCGAGGTGCAGCACTACGAGAAGCGGGTGGAGGCCGAGCGGGAGTCGCAGCGGCAGCCCGACGACCTGACCGCGGACGCGGCCCGGCTGGGGGCGCCGGACATCGTGCCGCTGTAGTCCGGGCGACGGCCCCTCCCCCAGGGCACGGGGCGGTTGCCCGGCGCGCCCGGGGGCGCGACTCGGCCATTCGTGCGGCCGGGGACTCGACTCGGCCATCTTTGCGACCGGTTCGGGACCTGCGGCGTGCGAGGGCTCAGGGCTCCCGCGCCCCTGCCGACCTGGGCGACGAAGCGTCAGGCCGGCCCACCTGTGACCGAATCGGTGCGCTTCGGGTCCGCCTTTGTCGGCACCCGTCCGGCAGAGTGGGTGAACGCTTCGTTCCCCCACCCCTCCCCCCGCCGTGTCCGGTGGGTGGACAGGGGCACCCTGGGCGTCGGGCGCTTGTCGGGTGAGGGACAATGAAGGCTCTGTCAGGGCGGGTTGCATGAGGGGACGCATGTCGGAGGCGGAGCGGGCGGGGACATCCCGTCAGGACAAGAGCGCACGTCTCCTCGCCGGGCGGTACCGGCTGGGAGACGTGCTCGGCCGCGGCGGCATGGGGACGGTGTGGCGGGCCGAGGACGAGACCCTCGGCCGTACGGTCGCCGTCAAGGAGCTCCGCTTCCCGTCGAACATCGACGAGGAGGAGAAGCGGCGGCTGATCACCCGGACGCTGCGCGAGGCCAAGGCGATCGCGCGGATCCGCAACACCAGCGCCGTGACCGTCTTCGACGTGGTCCAGGAGGACGACCGTCCCTGGATCGTCATGGAGCTCGTCGAGGGCAAGTCGCTCGCCGAGGTCATCCGGGAGGACGGCCTGCTGGAGCCGCGCCGCGCCGCCGAGGTCGGGCTCGCCGTCCTCGACGTGCTGCGGTCCGCGCACCGCGAGGGCATCCTGCACCGCGACGTGAAGCCGTCCAACGTGCTGATCGCCGACGACGGCCGCGTCGTCCTCACCGACTTCGGGATCGCCCAGGTCGAGGGCGACCCCTCCATCACCTCGACCGGCATGCTCGTCGGCGCCCCCTCCTACATCTCCCCGGAGCGCGCCCGCGGGCACAAGCCCGGACCGGCGGCCGACCTGTGGTCGCTCGGCGGCCTGCTGTACGCGGCGGTCGAGGGCACACCGCCGTACGACAAGGGCTCCGCGATCGCGACGCTCACCGCGGTGATGACCGAACCGCTGGAGGAGCCGAAGAACGCCGGCCCCCTGCGGGACGTCATCCACGGGCTGCTGAACAAGGACCCCGCCCAGCGGCTCGACGACCGCGCCGCGCGGGCCATGCTGACCGCCGTCATCAGCGCGCCCGACGCCGAGGACGCCGACGGACAGCCGGCCGACGCCACCCGCGTCGTGCCGCTGCCCGAGCAGCCCGGCACGCGGGACACCGGCGCCAAGCGGGGCGAGGAGGCCGCGGAGAAGCTGCGCGGAGCGCTGCGCTCCGTGCGCAAGGCCGCGGTGGCGGCCGGCGCGGCCGGCGCCGCCCGCACCAAGTCCGGCACCTCCACGTCCGCCTCCACCCCGGCCTCGGCGTCCGGCGCGGCGACCCGCACCCCGGACGCGACGCCGGCCGCCGCGCGGTCCGCGACCGCCGCGAGCCCCGCCGCGGGGACGGCAGGAGGCGCGCGCGGCGCCGACGCGGCCACCGGAGGCCGCAGTTCGGGCTGGCCCGTGATGACCCCGCCGGACCTCCCCGCGCGGCCCGTGCCACGCGCCTCGATCACCGACGTGGTGCCGCGCCGCACGCTGGTGGTCATCGCGCTGGTCGTGGTGCTCGCCGTGATCGGCACCGTGCTCGCCCTCACCCTCGGCGACGACGAGGGCGGCAAGGGCGCCCAGGGCGCCGGCGGCGACCGGACCGCGGCGGAGAGCACCCCCAGCGCCGAGACCAGGAAGGACGACGAGGACGGCACCCGCACCGACGGCTCCGCCACCGCGTCCACCGGGACGGGCGCGAGCGCCGGAGCCTCCCCCGGCTCCACCGGGACGGGCGGCGGCGCCGCTCCGGGCAGCTCCTCGGACGCCGCAGGCGGCGGAACGGGCGAGGCCGGGGCGGCCACGACGTACCGGGGGAAGCAGGGTTACTCGATCGGTCTGCCCGCCGGATGGACGTACAAGTCGTCCGGCGACGCCGGAGACCGCTTCACCGGGCCGAACGGGCAGAAGCTGCTCATCGGCTGGACCACCACGCCCAAGGACGACCCGGTCGCCGACTGGACGAACCAGGAGCGCTTCATGGTGCGTTCCCAGTACAAGCGCATACGGATCGTGGCGGTGGAGTACCGCGGCTGGAAGACGGCCGACTGGGAGTTCACCTACGTCGACGGCGGCGTCACCTACCGGTCCGTGGACCGGGGCACCGTCGTCAACGACGGTCTGGGGTACGGGCTGTTCTACACGGCCAGGGCCGACGCGTGGGACGGCGAGCAGCGCAAGAACACGTGGCGGACGCTGACGGAGACGTTCCGCCCGAAGTCCTGATCCGCCCGGCCCGCGGATCGGGACGCCAGATGTGGCATCCCCTCTCTGCGGGTTGCCTCCGGCACGTATCGTGAGTGGTTGCGGACCGTACGGAGCGGGAACGGGCTGTCCGGAGAACGGAACTGACCGACCGTAGTGCCGGGGGAGGCAACGTGGACGACTATGCGGGACGGGTTCTCGCCGACCGCTACCGCCTGCCCCTGCCTCCTTCCGACGAGTACGAGCTGACCGAGAGCCGCGCCTTCGACACCTACAGCGGCCAGGAGGTCCTGGTCCGGCAGGTGCCGCTGCCGGAGGCCGTCGAGGCCGAGGTGCTGGACGCCGAAGGGCTGCCCGAGGGCTTCACCGCCCGGGACGGCGCGCGGCGCGGCAGAGGCGTGCCCGGAGGCGGCCAGGGCGCGGTGCGCCGGCCCGCCGACCCGGTGGTGCGGCGGGCCGTGGAGGCCGCGCAGGCCGCGGCGGCCCTGCCCGACCATCCGCGCCTGGACCAGGTCTTCGACGTGTTCGCGGAGGGCGGTTCGCTGTGGATCGTCAGCGAGTGCGTCGCCGCGCGCCCGCTGGCCGCGCTGCTCGCCGAGAAGCCGCTGTCCCCCTACCGGGCCGCCGAGGTCGCCTCCGACGTGCTCACCGCCCTGCGGGTGCTGCACTCCCACGGCTGGGTCCACCGCAACATCACCGCGCGCACGGTCCTCGTCTGCGACGACGGCCGGGTGATGCTCACCGGGCTCGCGGTCGGCGCGGCCGAGGAGGCGCTGTGCGGCTACGACCCGGTGCCGCCCGCCGACGACGAAGGACCGGAGCCGGGCGCGGCGCTCGAGGCGCTCGGCCCGGGCGCCGGAGCGGACGGCGGGCGCGGACCGGCCTGGCCGCCCGGGTTCACCGCCGACCCCGACCCGGACGCGGCGCGCCGCGCGGCCATCGAGGCGCGGGCCGGACGGCTGCCGGGCGGCGGGACCGGCGGCCCCGGCGACCTCTCGCCCGTGGTGGCGCCCCGCGCCCTGGACAGCGCGGGCGACGTACGGGCGGCGCGGGCCGGTGCCATCGCCGCCTACCGCGCGGGCGCCCGGGCCGCGGCCCGCGTGCAGGAGGCCCAGCAGGGCTCCCGCGCGCTGCCGGGGGCGCGCCCCGCCCCCGAGGAGGGCGCCGGGCAGCGGCCGTCGACGCCCCCGGGACAGATAGCCGACCCGTACGGGGCGGCCGCCTCCGGCTGGCACGGGGCCACCCCCCGCATCGGCGCACAGGCGGGCGGCACGCCCGAACCCGCGGCCGCCGCCCCCGAGTCCGGAGTGGCTCCCGCCGCCCCCGCCGGCCGCTGGGACGAGCCGGCCCCGCACGCCCCCGCCCGCCGGGGCCCCGCCACCGCGCTGGCCGCCGAGCGCGCCCGGCAGGCGCGGATGGCCGTCGTCGGGCCCGTCACCGAGCGATGGGCGCCCGAGCAGGCCGGGCCCGTGCACGAGAACTGGCAGCTCGCCCCGCCCATCGGACCCGTCACCGACCTGTGGGCGCTGGGCGCGCTGCTGTTCCGCGCCGTGCAGGGGCACGCCCCCTACCCGGAGGAGTCGACGGCCGAGCTGGTGCAGATGGTGTGCGCCGAGCCGCCCGCCTTCGCCGAGGAGTGCGGCCCGCTGCGCCCGGTCGTGGAGTCGCTGCTGCGCCAGGACCCCACCGAGCGCCCCGACTTCGAGGAGCTGCGCGGCTGGCTGCGGTCGCTGGCGCGGTCCGCGCCCGAGCCGGAGGCGGGCCTGAACGTCATAACGGCCCCGCCGGTCGACGTGGGACGTCTGCCGGTCGTCAGGCGCCGGGGAGAACTCGTGCGCAGGCGGCGCGCCGGACTGCCCGCGCGGCACGGGCGGCACAAGAAGGCCGCGCCGCGCGCCGGTTCACCGCGCCGCCTCGGCCGCACCCTGCTCCTGCTGGTGCTGCTCGCCATGGCGGCGGCGATCGCGTACGCGATGCTGTTCATGCCGAAGGCGGGCGAGCAGACCACCGGGTCGCCCTCCGCCGACCGCACCGGAGCCGTCGGCGGGGCCGCGCCGAGCCCCTCGGGGGACGCGCGCCCGGACGGCGACAACTCCCCGAGCGGAGGCGACGGTCCGCAGACCAGCCCCGAAGAGTCGGCCGCCTCGACCGAGACGCAGACCACCGGCCCCGAGGCCGCCGACGGCTTCACGCTGCGCAAGGACCCCGAGGGCTTCGAGGTCGCCGTCGCCGAGGGCTGGCAGCGCACCGCCAAGAACGGCAGCGGCCAGGTCGTCTACTCCAAAGGCGACTTCGAGCTCATCGTGGTGCCGGGCCGGGACAGCGCCCAGCAGTTCGGCGGCGACCCGATGGCCTACCAGCGGGACGCCGAGCGCGAGCTGCAGCCCTACCGCGACTCCAGCTGGGCCACCTCCACCGGGCTGAAGACCATCGAGGTCGGCGGACGGGTCATGGCCGAGGGCCAGTTCACCTGGACCGGCGACCAGGGCGAGCTGTACGTGCGTAACCTCGCGGCGTTGATCGACGGCCGCTACCACGTGGTGCAGGTGCGCGGCCCTGACAGCGAACGGGACGAGGTGACACGGCTCTTCGAGCAGGCGGCCGCCACGTACCGGCACACCGGCTGACCACCGGCGCGACCGTGAGGGGAGACGCGACGCGGGGGCGCGACAAACCATCACAGTGCGGTCTCTCTGGCACCCCCTCGGTTCCCAGGACGGGCCGGGGTACCTACCCTTGCCCTGTCAAGACCATTGCGGGGCAACGTGAATCAGATGCAGGGCTCGCTCGTCGCGGGCCGCTACCGACTCGGCGAATCCATCGGGAGCGGTGGCATGGGCCGGGTGTGGCGTGCACACGACGAGGTGCTGCACCGTTCCGTCGCCATCAAGGAACTGACCGCCGCGCTCTACGTCTCCGACAGCGAACAGGCCACCCTGCTGGCCCGTACCCGCGCGGAGGCGCGGGCCGCCGCGCGGATCAACCACTCGGCCGTCGTCACCGTGCACGACGTGCTGGAGCACGACGGCCGGCCGTGGATCGTCATGGAGCTGGTCGAGGGCCGCTCGCTGGCCGACGTGGTCAAGGAGCAGGAGCGCGTCGAGCCCCGTGAGGCGGCCCGCATCGGCCTGTGGGTGCTGCGCGCCCTGCGCGCCGCGCACGCCGCCGGCGTCCTGCACCGCGACGTCAAGCCCGGCAACGTGCTGCTCGGCCGGGACGGCCGGGTGCTGCTCACCGACTTCGGCATCGCGCAGATAGACGGCGACGCGGCCATCACCCGCACGGGCGAGGTCGTCGGGTCCGTCGACTACCTGGCGCCCGAGCGGGTCCGCGGCCACGACCCCGGCCCCGCCTCCGACCTGTGGGCGCTCGGCGCCACCCTGTACACGGCGGTGGAGGGCCTCTCGCCGTTCCGCCGGACCTCGCCGCTCACCACGATGCAGGCCGTCGTCGAGGAGGAGGCCGAGCCGCTCCGGCACGCCGGCCCGCTCGCGCCCGTCATCAGCGCGTTCCTGCGGAAGGATCCGGCCACCCGGCCCGACGCCGCGACGGCCGAGCAGATGCTCGCCGAGGCCGCGGAGGGACGCCGGCCCCGCGCGGCGCAGGAGTACGTGCCCACCCGGGCCGTCGGCGCCCACGTTCCGCTGCCGCGCCAGACCGGACCGCACCCCGGCGCGGGCGCACCGGCGTACGCGACCGGCGCGCCGGCCCGCCCGCAGGGCGGCGGCTCCACCGCCGTGCAGGCGCCGTACGGGGCGCCCGTGGTGCCGCGCCGGCGCTCGCGCGGGCGGACGGTCGCCCTGGTCGTCGCGCTGGCCGCGATCATCGGCGGGGGCACGGCGGTGGTGCTCCAGCAGCAGGACGACCGGGGCGGCGTCACGGCGGCGCCGACCGAGACCGCGGACACCGTGGAGACGCCCGGCGTGTCGGACACCGGCGGGACCGACGCGGGCAGCCTGCCCGAGGGATGGGTGCGCCGCAGCGACCCCTTCGGGTTCACCGTCGTCCTGCCCGGCGAGGACTGGGAACGGGTGGTGTTCGACGAGGAGACCCAGCAGGTCGACTACACCCCCGACGGCGGCAAGCACTTCCTGCGCATCGCCGCCGACGACTCCCCGGACTTCGACGACCCGTTCGACCACCTCAGCGACCTCGACCAGCAGGTCGGCGGGCGTCTCGTCGACTACGAGCAGATCGAGCTGAAGCGCCTGACCTACCGTGACCGCGAGGCCGCGCGTCTGGAGTACAGCTGGACCGCGCTGCCCAAGGACACCGAGTTCCCCGGGCCGTACCGGGCGGTGGACCAGATGTACCTCACGCGCGACGGCGTGGAGTACGCCCTCTACATGGCCGGGCCCGCCGAGGACTGGGACACGACCAGGCAGCAGTTCGAGACGATTCTCAGAGGCTGGCGCGAGCCCTGACCGCCCCCGGCGTGCGCGGACGTGCGCCCGTTGGCCGAATCGCCGTACCGGAGCGGACACATCCGGTGGGGCATGATGGGCGCATGGTGACCGAGGGGGAGCCGGACAACGGGACCGACGGGGCCAACGCCCGCGTCGTGGCGGGACGTTACCGCCTGGAGGCACTGCTCGGACGCGGCGGCATGGGCGTGGTGTGGCGGGCCACGGACCAACTGCTCGGCCGGGGTGTCGCGGTGAAGGAACTGCCCTTCGACGACACGCTCACCGCGGCCGACGCCCGGCGGCAGCGGGAACGCACCCTGCGCGAGGCCCGCGCCCTGGCCCAGCTCAGCCACCCGAACATCATCGTCGTGCACGACGTCGTCGAGGACAACGAACGCCCTTACATCGTCCTGGAGTTGATTGACGGTCCGTCCCTCGCCGACCGGGTGGCCGCCGACGGGCCGGTGGACGCGGCGGAGGCCGCGCGGATCGGCGTCGACCTGCTGGGCGCGCTGCGCGCCGCGCACGCCGCAGGGGTGCTGCACCGCGATCTCAAGCCCGCCAACGTGCTGCTGGAGAACGGCACGGACCGGGTGCTGCTCACCGATTTCGGCATCGCCCAGATGCCGGGCTCGACCACGCTCACCGAGAGCGGGTCGTTCGTCGGCTCGCCCGAGTACACCGCCCCCGAGCGGATGTCGGGCGCGCGGACGGGGCCCGAGTCGGACCTGTGGTCGCTGGGCGCGCTGCTGTGCGCGGCGCTCAGCGGCGAGTCGCCGTTCCGCCGCGACTCGCTGAGCGGCGTGCTGCACGCGGTGGTGGTCGACGAGATCCGGCCGCCCGCGCAGGCCGGGCCGATCCTGCCGGTGGTGCGCGGCCTGCTGGAGCGCGACCCGGACCGCCGGCTGGACGCCGACCGGGCCGAACGGATGCTGCGCGCCTTCCTCGCGACCGGCCGGACGCCCGAGACGGCCCCGCTCGACCTGCTCCCGGACCGCGAGCCGCCCCGCCGCCGGGCCCCGGTGTGGCGGGAGGTGCCGGAGACCGCACCGCAGGACGCGCCGGACGGCCGCCCCGTACGCCGTCAGCCCACCCGGGGCGCGCTGGTGGCGGCGCTGGTGATCGCCGCGCTGGCCGGGGCGGGCGTGTCCGCAGGGGCGCTGCTGCTCCAGGACCGGGGCGGCGAAGGGGGCGGCTCCACGCCCAGCACCACGGCGCCCGAGACCCCCGCGACCGGGTCGACGCCCGGGCCCGTGCCGCCCGCCACCACCCCGCGGCGACCGGCGCCGTCGCCCACGGGGGCCGGCGCCTCGTCCACGGGAGCCGGCGCCTCGCCCACCGGTGCCGATACCTCGTCCACGCCCTCGTCAGAGGCGGGTTCGTCCTCGCCGGAAGCCTCCTCGTCCGCCTCGGCCGCATAGCCGTACAAAAACGGCATACGTTCCGGCGTCGGTCACGGGTCTGTGACCGGTGGCGGCCCGCTGTGGAAGGGCGGTGGTCCGGCACGATATGCATGGACCCATGAGCAGTGACGGGGGAGCCCGCAACGGGGCCGACGAGCCGACCAGTTTTGGTCTGCAACCGCCCAACCCGAACCCGCCGGCGGCCGTGCCGCACCCCGGCAATCCGTACGCGGCGCCGGCCGTAGTCGTCCCGCCGCAGGGGGACGGCCAGGCGCACGCGCACGGCCGGGCGCCGCACCCCGCGCCGGACGGCGCACGCGGACGGGACGATGCGCAGGGGAGCGGTCCGCGACAGGCCGCCCCGACGGGCGATCCGGTGCCGCCCGGGCCGTCCGCGCCCGACCCCGGCGCCGGACGGGTGATCGCCGGCCGCTACCGGCTGCTCGCCAAGCTCGGCCACGGCGGCATGGGCACCGTGTGGCGGGCCAAGGACGAGACGGTGGACCGCGAGGTCGCGGTCAAGGAACCCCGGGTCCCCGACCACCTTCCCGAACGTGAACGGGCCAACGTCTTCGAGCGGATGCGCCGCGAGGCCCGCGCCGCCGCCCGGCTCGACCACCCCGCCGTGGTCAACGTCCACGACGTCGCCGTGGTCGACGGCCGGCCGTGGATTGTGATGGAGCTCGTCCAGGGCCGCTCGCTCGGCGCGGTGCTCCAGGAGGAGGGCACGCTCTCCGCGCGCGAGGCCGCCCGCGTCGGCCTGGAGGTGCTCGGCGCACTGGAGGCCGCGCACGCGGCGGGCGTCCTGCACCGGGACGTCAAGCCCGACAACGTGCTGCTGGGCCGTCACGACCGGGTCGTCCTCACCGACTTCGGCATCGCCCAGATCGAGGGCGAGACCAATCTGACCGACACCGGCGGCTTCGTCGGCTCGCCCGAGTACATCGCCCCGGAGCGGGTGCTGGGCCAGCGCCCCGGCCCCGCCTCCGACCTGTGGTCGCTCGGCGTGGTGCTGTACGCGGCGACGGAGGGCGTGTCGCCGTTCCGCCGGAGCAACACGCCGGCCACCCTCCAGTCCGTCCTCAACGCCACGCCGGCGCCGCCCGCCTCTGCGCAGGGCCCGCTGGCCGGGATCATCACCGCGCTGCTGCAGAAGGACCCGGCGCGCCGTCCGAACGCCGCCCAGGTCCGCGCCGCACTGGAGGCCGCCGCCGACCCGCCGGCGCCGCAGCCCACCCAGGTGGCCACGCTGCCCGTGCCGGGCCGTGAGGGCGGCGTCCGCATCGGCCGCAGGACGCTGCTGGGGCTGGGTGCGGCGGTGGTCGCGGCGGCCGTCGTGGTGGGCCTGGTGATCGCCGACCCGTTCGCGGGGCCGCTGCCCGACGGCTGGAAGACGCACGACCTCGGCGACCGGGTGGGCGTGTCCCTGGCGGTGCCGGAGGGCTTCGTGAAGGACAAGCCGGCCGAGGACGCCGACGGCACCGTCGCCTCCTTCACCGACCCGAGCGGGATGGTGCGGATCGAGACCGACCGCGACCTGAAGGCCGACGACAAGGACAACAAGATCCCGGCGTCCGCGTCGGAACAGGCGTTCGCCCACTGGAACGAGCTGAAGGACGGCGAGTTCTCCTGGGGGATCGCCGACACGCCGGCGCCGCAGGGGCGGCCCAGGGAGACGACGTACCAGGAGCAGGACGCGGCGACGAACACGATCGTCTTCACGACGACCACCACGCCGCCGCTGGAGCGCGAGGCGCAGGTCCTGTACTACCGCAACGCGGACGGTGACATGTACCGGCTCTGGATCGTCTACCCGGCGAAGGGCTACTTCGCGGAGGACGGCCGCGAGATCGCCCGCACGGTCTTCGACACATGGGACGTCCACCAGCGCTGACGCCGCGGGCCGTCACCGGTGCCGCCGGGCACCGGTGACGGCAACGTGCTGATCAGCGGCTTTGTTGCCAGCGTTCACTGGCATTGTGTGAGCCCTGCGGGAATCTGTTACCGACGGGTACACAAAGTGTGCGCCCCGGCATACTCTGCGCCTCATGACGGAAGCGCAGACCCGGGAAACGACCGGCACCAACCCCTTGGCCCCCGCCCCCCAGGGCGTACGCACCGCTGCCGACGTGGTGACGCCGGAACTGGTCGCCCAGCTCACCAAGGGCGTGGCCGGCTCAGGCCGCACCGCCAACCACACGCCCTTCACCGGCGAGAAGCTGGCCGACCTGCCCGAGTCGACGCCCGAGGACGTGGCGAAGGCGTTCGAGGCGGCCCGCGCCGCCCAGGCCGTGTGGGCGCGGACACCGGTCCGGGAGCGCGCCGCCGTGCTGCTGCGCTTCCACGACCTGGTGCTCAGCCGCCAGGCCGAGGTGCTGGACCTGATCCAGCTGGAGACCGGCAAGGCCCGGCTGCACGCCCACGAGGAGGTCCAGGCGGTCGCCGTCGCGGCCCGCCACTACGGCCGCCGTGCCGCCGCCTATCTGCGGCCCAAGCGGCACACGGGCGCCGTGCCGGTGCTGACGAAGGTGTCCGAGCTGCGCCACCCGCGCGGGGTCGTCGGCCAGATCGCGCCCTGGAACTACCCGCTCGAACTGTCCGTCGGCGACGCGCTCCCGGCGTTCGTCGCGGGCAACGCGGTCGTGATGAAGCCCGACACGGAGACCTGCCTGACCGCGCTGTGGGCCCGCGACCTGCTGATCGAGGCGGGGCTGCCCGCCGACGTCTTCCAGGTGGTCCTCGGCGAGGGCCCGGTCGTCGGCCCCGAGGTCGTCCGGCACGCCGACTACGTCTCCTTCACCGGCTCCACCCGCACCGGCCGCGAGGTCGCCCAGGGCGCCGCCGCCCGCCTGGTCGGCGTCTCCCTCGAACTCGGCGGCAAGAACGCCATGCTGGTGCTGGAGGACGCCGACCTCGACAAGGCCGCCGCCGGCGCCGTCCGCGCCTGCTTCTCCTCCGCCGGGCAGCTCTGCATCTCCATCGAGCGGCTCTACGTCCACGAGGCGGTCGCCGACGCCTTCCTGGAGCGCTTCGTCGCCCGCACCAAGGCGCTGCGCCTGGGCACCGCCCTCGCCTACGGCGCCGACATGGGCTCCCTGGTCGGACAGCGCCAGCTCGACGCGGTGACCCGGCACGTCGAGGACGCCGTCGCCAAGGGCGCCAGGGTCCTCGCCGGCGGCACCGCCCGCCCGGACATCGGCCCCTACTTCTACGAGCCGACCATCCTCGACGGCGTTGAGGCCCCGATGAGCGTGTGCACGGAGGAGACCTTCGGTCCGGTCGTCTCCGTCTACCGCTTCTCCTCCGAGGACGAGGCGGTCGAGCGCGCCAACGGGACGCCGTACGGGCTCAACGCGTCGGTGTGGACGAGGAACGCCCGGCGCGGCCGGGACATCGCCGCCCGCCTGCGCACCGGCACGGTGAACGTCAACGAGGGCTACGCGCCCGCCTACGGCAGCGTGCAGTCCCCGATGGGCGGCATGAAGGACTCCGGTCTCGGCCGCCGGCACGGCTCGGAAGGGATCCTCAAGTACACCGAGGCCCAGACCGTCGCCCAGCAGCGGCTGCTGCCGATGGCGCCGTCGCTCGGCATGGACGACGAGAAGTACGCGGCCTTCATGAGCCGCAGCCTGCGCCTGATGAAGGCGTTCCGTCTCCGCTAGGCCCCTTTGCCCGGCCCGGTCCCGGCGCCGCCACTTCGAACGAGAGCTTTCGACGAGGAGAGCACGTGTCACAGGAGAACTCCGCCCCCGCCCCGGACGACGACGCCGGCTACGACTACGACGTCCTCGTCGTCGGCTCGGGCTTCGGCGGTACCGTCTCGGCGCTCCGGCTGACCGAGAAGGGCTACCGCGTCGGCGTGCTGGAGGCCGGCCGCCGCTGGACCCGCGAGTCGCTGCCGAAGAACTCCTGGGACCTGAAGAACTACCTCTGGGCGCCGAGGCTCGGCATGTACGGCATCCAGCGCATCCATCTGCTGGGCAACGTGATGGTGCTGGCCGGCGCGGGCGTCGGCGGCGGCTCGCTCAACTACGCCAACACCCTGTACGTGCCGCCGAAGCCGTTCTTCGAGGACCCCCAGTGGGGGGACATCACGAACTGGCAGGAGGAGCTGGCGCCGTACTACGACCAGGCGCGGCGCATGCTCGGCGTGCGGCTCAACCCGACGACCACCCCCTCGGACGTGCACCTGAAGGCGGCGGCCGAGCGGATGGGCTGCGGCGACACCTTCCACATGGCGCCCGTCGGGGTCTTCTTCGGCGACGGCGAGGACGCCGACGGCAAGGTCAAGGCCACGCCGGGGCAGGAGGTGCCCGACCCGTACTTCGGCGGGGCGGGGCCCTCGCGGCGGGCCTGCTCCGAGTGCGGCGAGTGCATGACGGGCTGCCGGCACGGCGCGAAGAACACCCTCAACGAGAACTACCTGTACCTCGCCGAGAAGGCGGGCGCGGTCGTGCACCCGATGACCACGGCGGTCTCGGTGACGGAGGACTCGCGCGGCGGGTTCGCCGTCGCCACGCTTCCCACGAACGACCGGCGCAAGGGCAAGGGCCGTACGTTCACCGCCCGCCGGGTGGTGCTGGCCGCCGGCACCTACGGCACGCAGACGCTGCTGCACCGGATGCGCACGGGCGGGCAGCTCCCGCACCTCTCGGACCGGCTGGGCGAGAGGACCCGCACCAACTCCGAGGCGCTGGTGGGCGCGCAGACCGACGACCGGCGCTACCGCAAGGCCACCGGCGAGCCGAAGGCCGACTTCACCCGCGGTGTGGCCATCACGTCCTCCATCCACCCGGACGAGAACACCCACATCGAGCCGGTCCGCTACGGCAAGGGCTCCAACTCGATGGGCTCCCTGTCGATCCTCCAGGTGCCCTACGCGGGCAGCGATTCGGGCGCCGCCCGGGTGCTGGGCTGGCTCGGCAACGTGGCGCGGCACCCGTGGCTGACGCTGCGGTCGCTGTCCAACCGGCGCTGGTCGGAGCGGACCATCATCGGCCTGGTGATGCAGTCGCTGGACAACTCCCTGACCACGTACCTCAAGCCGTCCGGGGTGGGCCGTGGGCTGCTCACCGCGCGCCAGGGGCACGGCGCCCCCAACCCCAAGCAGATCAAGGCGGCCACCGACGGCGCGTCCGCGCTGGCCGCCGAGATCAACGGCTTCGCCGGCTCCAACGTCGGCGAGCTGACGGGCATGCCGCTCACCGCCCACTTCCTCGGCGGCTGCGCGATCGGCGACTCCCCCGAGACCGGCGTGATCGACCCGTACCACCGGCTGTACGGGCATCCCGGCATCACCGTCGCCGACGGGTCGGCGGTCTCCGCGAACCTCGGGGTGAACCCCTCGCTGACCATCACCGCGCAGGCGGAGCGGGCGATGTCGTTCTGGCCCAACAAGGGCGAGGAGGACCCGCGTCCGGCGCAGGGCGAGGCGTACCGGAGGCTGACGCCGGTGGAGCCGAAGGCCCCGGCCGTCCCGGCGGACGCGTTCGGCGCGCTGAAGCTGCCGTTCCTGGGGATCCCGGCGGTGCCGCCGAAGAAGTAGCCGCGCATGCGTGACAAAGAGGAAAGGACCTGTGCCCCCCTCCGAGCTCAGGTCCTTTCCCCTTGTCACAGGGGCCGCCGCGCGGGCGGCCGGGGTCACGCCTCGGCGCCGGCCTTGCGACGGCGGACGACGAACAGCGCACCCGCGCCGGCCACGACGGCGGCGCCGCCGACCAGGCCGATCACCGGCAGGGCGGAGCTGGAGCCGGTCTCGGCGAGGCTGCCGGTGACCTTCACCTCGCTGACCTTGTCGAGCTCCTTGACGCCACCGGTCTGCGGCTTGGCGTCCTCCGGGTCACCGGCGTCGGAGCCGGCCGCCAGGATGTCGAAGAAGTAGATCCAGCCGTTCGGGTCGTCGGCGACCCAGCAGCCCTCGGTGTCCGAGTACTCGGCGAAACCGCCGGTGAGGCCGAGCGCGTCCGGCACCTTGCCGCTGACGGAGAGCCGCAGCTGGTAGGAGGCGGACTGGCCGGCGCCCAGCGAGAACGCGGCGAACGTGGCGCCCTCGCCCGCGGCGCCCGCGAGCGTGTTCCACGTGCCGGCCGCCTTGTCGTACGCCTGGACCGTGATCTGGCCGGAGTAGTCGCGGACGTCCTCCCAGCCGATCGCGGCGACGCCGATCAGCGGCTTGATGTTCTTGATCTCCTCGTCGCCGCGGTTGGAGACGTCGAAGGAGAACGTGGTCCAGCCGCTGCCGGCGACGATCGTCTCGGGCAGGCCCGACAGACCGCTGCGCAGGTCCTCGCTGAGCCCGGCCGTGCTCTCGCCGTTCTCGTCGACGCAGAGCTCCGGGTCCTCCGCGGCCGGGGTGCTCGCGCTGGGGCTCGGCGAGGGGGAGGCGGACGCCGAGGGCGAGGCGGAGGTGGACGGGGAGGGCGAGGCGGAGTCGTCGGTCCCGTTCCCCTCCTCGTCGTCGTTCCCGCCCTCGGTGCCGTTCCCGGTGTCGTTCCCGTTCCCGGTGTCGTCGGTCTCGTCGGTGCCGGACTCCGTGGACTCCGTCCCGGCGGGGGCGGTCGTCGGGGCGGTCTCCGTCGACTGGGTCGCGGAGGCGGTGGACGTGGGGTCGGTCGCGTGGGCGGCCGGGGCCGCGAGGAGGGCGGCCGGGACTATCGCTGCCGTCGCGGCCGCTGCGGCCAGGGCGCGGCGAAGCTTCATGAAGACCTCGGTGAGTCCGGCGTGCCGCGCGGTCGCGGCACGAGTCGAAAAGCGCCTCCGTGTGGGGCGCACGGGTCAGATCCGTGATGTCAGTGAGTTCGATCACCGAGGCCGCCGGATGGTTGTCCCCGAACTCACAGAATCTTTACGTGATGTGGATCACGGCCGGACGAGGGGCCGTCGGCACAGACTCGCCGCCCATCAAGATCACGCGCATCAGCCGCACAGCGACGTGTGGGAGCAGTTCCTCCGGGACAGCGAGGCCGGTGTCCCCGCCACCGCGCCCAAGGAGCCCTCCGCCCGGGCCCGGATGGCGACCGAGCGGCGCCCCGCGGACCGGTGAGACCCGCGACCCGTACGACCGCAGCACGGGCGTGGCCTGCGGGGACGACCCGGACGGGTGCGGGTCGTCACCCGCACCTGAGCGGAGCGGTGCGGACACACATGCGTCGGCCGGCCCCGGGCGTCCCCGGGACCGGCCGATCTCTCGCGTGACCGGGACGGCTGTCCCCTGCCTCCCGGTCACCGGTACCGGAACGAGGTCCCACGACGCACGGCACCAGCCGTCCGTCTCATCGCTCCGGCGAGCCACACGTGGTGCTGCTCCGGTCCGCCCCTGGCTGGCGCGGACACCGGGACCAACGACCCGCCCGGCCCGCCGGTCACGCACCGGACGGGTGAGAGCCGATCCGCACGCCAGTACCCGGAACGCGGATTCAGATCCTGCCCCGGCACAGCTCCAGCAGGGTCATGGCGAGCGCGGTGCCCGGCTTGCCCAGCGCGTCCCGGTACGTGGCGAGGATCTCCATCTCGCGGGAGAGGTTCACACGGCGGCCGCCGGAGGCGATCCGTTCCTTCTGGATCACGGCGGACACCGCCATCCGTTCCTGCACCAGACCGATGATCCGGTCGTCCAGCGCGTCGATCCGCTCACGGGCGTCGCTGATCAGCTCGGCGGCCTCGGCGGTGCGGGCGCCGGTCTTCTCGGTCGGCTCGGTGGTGGCGGCAGTCATCTCGGGGCTCCTCGGTGAGTGGGGTGCGGGGCCCCGGAGCCGGCACGGTCCGGTGAAACGCCAGGCGCCCCGGACCTGTCGGCCCGGGGCGCCTGGGAAGTCGCTTGTCAGTTGCTCAAGCAGCACGACCATGGCAGCCGGCGGGCCGGGTGCCATAGGTAAAGAGGAAGGTCGCGTGCGTGAGCATGGGACCCAGTATGCCCGGTCGGCCCGGTCCGCCCAACGCCCGGCCCGCATGGTGAGACGTGGAGCGGGACGCCGGGCGGCGGTCGGCCCGGGACGGACCTCGCCGCCGTCTCGGTAGAATCGGGAGGCACAAGACCCCCTCCCCACCGCCGGAAGGCACCTCGTGTCATCAGCGACTCCCGCTGCCAACGCGCCCGACACCGTCCTGGTCGTCGACTTCGGCGCGCAGTACGCCCAGCTCATCGCCCGTCGCGTCCGCGAGGCGCGGGTCTACAGCGAGATCGTGCCGAGCACCATGCCGGTCGCGGACATCCTCGCCAAGAACCCCGCGGCGATCATCCTCTCCGGCGGTCCCTCGTCCGTGTACGAGGAGGGCGCCCCGCGCCTCGACCGCGAGCTCTTCGAGGCCGGCGTGCCCGTCTTCGGCATGTGCTACGGCTTCCAGCTCATGGCCCAGACCCTGGGCGGCCAGGTGGACAACACCGGCGCCCGTGAGTACGGCCGCACCGGCCTGCACGTCGCCAAGAACTCCTCCACCCTCTTCGAGGGCACCCCCGAGGAGCAGGCGGTCTGGATGTCGCACGGCGACGCCTGCTCCGCCGCCCCCGAGGGCTTCACCGTCACCGCGTCCACGGACGTCGTGCCGGTCGCCGCCTTCGAGAACGACGAGAAGAAGCTCTACGGCGTCCAGTACCACCCCGAGGTGATGCACTCCACGCACGGGCAGCAGGTGCTGGAGCACTTCCTGTACCGGGGCGCGGGCCTCACGCCGAACTGGACCACCGGCAACGTCATCGACGAGCAGGTGGCCGCCATCCGCGAGCTGGTCGGCGACAAGCGCGCCATCTGCGGCCTGTCCGGCGGGGTGGACTCCGCCGTGGCCGCCGCGCTGGTGCAGAAGGCCATCGGCTCCCAGCTGACCTGCGTCTACGTCGACCACGGCCTGATGCGCAAGGGCGAGACCGAGCAGGTCGAGAAGGACTTCGTCGCGGCGACCGGCGTCCAGCTCAAGGTCGTCGACGCCGAGGAGCGGTTCCTGAAGGCGCTGGCCGGGGTTTCCGACCCCGAGCAGAAGCGCAAGATCATCGGCCGTGAGTTCATCCGGGTCTTCGAGCAGGCCCAGGCGGAGATCATCGCCGACGAGGGCCCCGCGGTGGAGTTCCTGGTGCAGGGCACCCTCTACCCGGACGTCGTCGAGTCCGGCGGCGGCACCGGCACGGCCAACATCAAGTCCCACCACAACGTGGGCGGCCTGCCCGAGGACCTCGAGTTCAAGCTGATCGAGCCGCTGCGCAAGCTGTTCAAGGACGAGGTCCGGATGGTCGGCCAGGAGCTCGGCCTGCCCGAGGAGATCGTCCACCGCCAGCCCTTCCCCGGCCCCGGCCTGGGCATCCGCATCGTCGGCGAGGTCACCAAGGAGCGGCTCGACCTGCTCCGCGAGGCCGACGCGATCGCCCGCGAGGAGCTGACCGCGGCCGGCCTGGACCGCGACATCTGGCAGTGCCCGGTGGTGCTGCTCGCCGACGTCCGCTCGGTCGGCGTCCAGGGCGACGGCCGCACCTACGGTCACCCGATCGTGCTGCGCCCGGTCTCCAGCGAGGACGCCATGACCGCCGACTGGTCGCGGCTGCCGTACGACGTCCTCGCGAAGATCTCCACGCGGATCACCAACGAGGTCAGCGACGTCAACCGGGTCGTCCTGGACGTCACGTCCAAGCCCCCGGGTACCATCGAGTGGGAGTGATCCCCGGCCGGTCCCCAGGTCAGGTCCGTCTGAGCGTGCGCACCGGCGCTCCGGGCTTCCAGACCTGCACGACGAGATACTTCTCGTCCTCCACGTAGGTCCGCACGACCTCCGTGACCTCGGTGCGGAAGAGGTGGAACGGCTCCGGCGGTTCCACCTCTTCGGCGTACCGGGCCCTGGTCTCCGTGGCGTCCTCCGGCACCTCGACCGCCCGGCCGGCGATCCGCACGTCGCCGCCGCCCATGGTCGTCCCCTCGCCCGGGTTCGCCTGGAGCGAGAAGCGGGGGTCGCGGCGGAGGTCCAGCGCCTTCATCGACCGCGGCATCATCCCGAACCACAGCTCGCCGTCCAGGAAGCGCACCTCCAGGCCCGTGGTGCGCGGCGAGCCGTCCTGGCGGAGGGTCGCGAGGACGTGGTGCGTGTAGGCGGCGAAGCGCTCCTCGGCGGTCCGCGCCAGGTCGGGTTCGGCCGCGGCGACCTCTCCCCAGCTGACGCCGGCGCTCGTCCGGCCGTCCGTGTCCATGTGCGTGCTCATGGAGCGAGTGTGACCCGGAAATCCGACATCCTCTGTCGGGTATCCGGGTGGTCCGCCGGGTATCCGGCGGATGTCCGGTGTTACGGAACAGAGCTGTCGTACGGCGCGCCCCACGGGTAACTTCCGCCCCGTACGCGAACCCCCCGCGGGAGGACTCATGCACGGGCCCACTCCGCCCCCGCCGGTGCCCACCGACAAACTGCAGTTCGCCATGCCGCCCATGCACGAGTCCCTCGAGGACGAGCGCAGGCACCGCAAGGAGCGGCTGGCGGGAGCGCTGCGGCTGTTCGGACGGCTCGGCTACGAGGACGGCGTCTCCGGGCACATCACCGCACGCGACCCCGAGTTCAGCGGCTGCTTCTGGGTCAACCCGTTCGGCATGCCGTTCCGGCACGTCACCGTGAGCGACCTGGTGCTCGCCAACCAGGACGGCCAGGTCGTCGAGGGCGGACACCACGTCAACCAGGCCGCCTTCGCCGTCCACGCCCAGGTGCACGCGGCCCGGCCCGACGTCGTCGCCGTCGCCCACTGCCACTCCGTGCACGGCCGCGCCCTCGCCGCCCTCGGGGAGCTGCTCGACCCGATCACCCAGGAGAGCTGCGCCTTCTACGAGGACCACGCCCTCTACGACGCCTACACCTCCGTCACTGTCGACCCCGAGGAGGGCCGCCGCATCGCCGCCGCCCTCGGCACCCGCAAGGCGCTGGTGCTGCGTAACCACGGGCTGCTGACCGTGGGCGACTCGGTGGACGCGGCGGCCTGGTGGTTCATGACCATGGAACGCTCCTGCCAGGTGCAGCTCACCGCGCGGGCGGCCGGCCGTCCCGTGCTGATCGAGCACCGACAGGCGGTGGCCACGCGGGAGCAGCTGGGCGGGGACCTGGTGGCGTGGATCAACTACCAGCCGATGTGGCGGGAGATCACACGGAGCGAGCCGGATCTGCTGGACTGAGCGCGCGTCCCTCGTACAGACGGAGCCGCGCGTCAACCTGACGCCTCGGGATTCACCCGCGGCGACCGGGCCCGGCGGACGGAACGGGCGTGGCGTAGGGCACAATTCGCTCTCGATGCGGGGGAGTTGTCCGGTGGCCGCCGACGGCGGTCATGGTGTGCCGAGATGTGTCGGGTAGTTCGGGAAGGCGGCTTCGGGCGTGGCGGTGCAGGAGGCGAGACAGCGCGGAGCGGATCCGGCTGCCCACGAGGGCGGCTGCACCTGCGGGGACTGTCCGCACGGGGCGCGTGAAGGGCATCGGCGCGCGGTCGCCGCGTTCCTGGTGAAGCGGGACGAGTACGCCACCGGTCAGGGTCTCCCGGCCGCGGTGGCCCACTCCGCCTCCGCCTCCCGGCAGTGGGTCTCCGAGGAACTCGCCCAGGCCGCCGAGGCGGTGGCCGAACGCGGCCGGGCCGAGGGCGCCGCCTGGCTGGCCCGCCTGTGGCAGCGGACGGCGGTCGTCGTCTGGGCCGGGGTTCTCGTGCTGCTGCTCGTGCAGGCGCTCACCGCGATCGGCGCGGGCTGGACCTCCGCGCGCACCGCCGGACTGCTGTCCGCGGTGCTGGTGGCGGGGGCGCTCACCGCGGCGTCCTGGCTCCACCGGGCACGGGGCGGCGCGCTCGCCCCGGTCATCGGCGAGGACAACCGGCTCTCCACGTCCCGTGCGGTGGCCGGCTCCTGGGTGCTGCTCGTCGCGTTCGCCGTGCTCGTGCTGGCGGGGCGGCTCGCGGCCGCCTCCGACCACCGGGAGCGGGACGCGCTGATCGACGGCTTGGAACTCGCCCGCGGCGCCGGCGTGGTGACCGTGCTCGCCGTGGTCTGCGGGATCGCCGTGCTGGTGCGCCGGGTGGTCGGGCTCCGGGTGCAGGGGCAGCGGCTGCAGAAGGTGCGCGCCCACCGGCCCAGGGCGGCCGACCTGCTCACCGACGACTCCGGACGCGGCAGCTTCGCCGACATCCAGTACGTCGTCATCAACGGCGTCGCCCTCGCCTTCGCCGCCGTACGGCTGGCCCGCCGCCCGGACCAGCTGCCCGACCTGCCCTGGGGGCTGGCCGTGGTGGTGCTGGTGTCGGCGGGCACCTACCTCGCGGGCAAGTACGCCGAGGGCGGGCGCCCCGTGATCCTGTCCGTGGTGCGGGCCCGGGAGGCCGGCGCCCTGGACGCGCCCATCCGCACCGGCGACGACATCGAGATCCGCGGCACCGGGTTCGTCCCGGCCGGGGCGCAGGGCGCGGACCGGCTGGCGCGCATGGTGGTGCGGGTCGGCCCGGTGAACGTCCATGTGCCGCTGGTGCCGGTGGTGGGCGGCTTCGACAACCCGGCCGACGACCTGCTGACCGTGCCGGTCCCCGCGGAGGTGGAGCCCGGCCGGGTCGACGTGCAAGTGGTCACCGCGGCCGGTGTGGAGACCAACCGGTACACCATCGACGTCACGGAGTGACGGGGTGAGGGCGGGGGAGTGACGGGGTGACGGGCGCGGGGTGCGCCCGCGCGGCTCCGTTGCTGGACGTCCGCTGTCGCTTTCCTGAGAAAACGCTGTCGACCGGGTCCGTCCGGCGCCGATTGCCGTACGTTCGGTCTGTCCAGGTGGGCCCGGAGTCGAGAGGCAGCGGCGACATGACGCACGGCATGCGCGCAGACAGTTACACCCCCCGTCACCACAGCGCCGGTGACGGTGGGCTGCGGGACACCGCCGCCCGCTATGCCCTGCTGCCGCTGAGGATCTTCCTCGGCGTCACCTTCGTCTACGCCGGACTCGACAAGCTCACCGACAGCGCCTTCCTCAAGGACTCCGGCGCCGGGTCGATCGGCGACATGATGCGCGCCGTCCGCGACTCCTCCGCCATCCCTGCGCTGGTCGACATGGCGCTGGAGAGCCCCGTCGGCTTCGGCTACGCCATCGCCTTCGGCGAGCTGGCCGTCGGCATCGGCACCCTGCTCGGGCTGCTCACCCGGATCGCCGCCCTCGGCGGGGCGCTGATCTCGCTCAGCCTGTGGCTGACCGTGAGCTGGGCCGCCGAGCCGTACTACTACGGCAACGACCTGCCGTACCTCATGGCCTGGATCCCGCTGATCCTGGCGGGGGCCCCGCTGCTGTCCGTGGACGCCGCCCTCCGCGCACGGCGCCGGCGCGGGTCCTTCTAGCCTCCCGTCGCTCCCGTCCGCCTGCCGTCAGCCGTCGGCCGCCTCCCCTCCTCCAAGGTCCGTGCGGCCACGGCGGCGGCGCACCTGCCCGGTGACGGCACCTGCCACGCCGGCCAGGCAGAGGCCGCCCACGACGAGCGGGATCACCACGAACCACGGTGTCTCCCAGGCCCCTCCCGCGTCCCCGCCGTAGATCACCGCGGCCGCGACGAGGACGGTGCCGGCGACCAGCCGGCCGGGCTGGAACTCATGACGCAGCACGGCTCACCTCCGCCTGTCCCGCGCCGACCCTGAGGTCGAGCCGGAGCGTGCCCGCCTTCCCCGCGCCGGCGGGCGGCTCCAGGGTCACCTCCTTGTACTTGCCCGGCGCCACGTCCACGTCCTTCCGTCCGTCGCCCGGCACCTGGATGTCACCGAGCCCCACCTCGACATGCAGCCGCACGGTCACGTCCCGGGGGACGATCACATGGATGCGGCCCAGCCCCACCTCGACCTGGGTGGAGACCGTGTCGCCCTCGGGGACGCGGACCGCCGACAGGTCCAGCTCCCCCTCGCCGGCGCCCAGGTCGTACACCGGGCGTATCTGCGCGACCGAGGCGGGCTGCCATCCCGTGCGGGTCCAGTCGGTGCCGATGTCCTGGGGCATGGCGGTCGATCCGGCGAGCAGGCCCGCCGTGAGGATCGCGAGGACGATCGACCCGGCTCCCGTGCGGCCCAGGAAGGCGCTGACGGCGATCCCGAGGCCGATGACGCCGAGGGCGCACGCCAGACCCGTCTGCAGGCTGGTACCGAGGGGCTGCGTCTCCCACGTCAGGCCCGTGCCCAGACCTGCCGCGAGCAGCGCGAACAGGAAGACCCAGCCCCCGATCCCGCGCGGCCCTCTCGGCTTGGGCGGGCGTGCCTGCGGCGGGCGCCACACGTCCTTCACTCCGCCGCCGGCCCCGGAGCGGACGCCGACGCCGACCGCGGTGGCGATGTCCAGGTCCCGGGAGTCCTCGGGGCCCCACAGATAGCCCGTGCCCCCGACATGGGTGCCGTCCTTGACGATGGGCTCGCGCCACCACGACGGGTACGCGGACGGGACCGGCGGGGCCTGCGGCTCCGGCGGGGCGTCGGCGGCGGCCTGCGCCGCTATCGGATCCGGGCTCGGCGTGCCGCGTCGCCGCGACCAGTAGGCGGCTCCCGCGAGCAGCAGGGACAGTATGACGGCGAAGCTCAGCACCCCGTCGTTGCTCAGCATGGACAGGAAAACGCCGCAGCCGACCAGCGCGAACAGCACCGCCGCCAGCGTGTGGCCGTCCACCCGGCCGGTGAGCAGTCGGCGGACCTGGTTCTCGTCCTCGTCGTCGTACGGGACGAACAGCCAGGCGAAGCCGTAGAAGATCAGGCCGATGCCGCCGGTCGCGGACAGCACGGCGAGCGTGATCCGGAAGATCACCGGGTCCATGTCGTACTGCCGCGCGAGACCGGAGCAGACCCCGCCGAACATCTGGTGCCGCCGGTCGCGCCGGAAGTGCCGGCCGGGGTCGACAGGCTCCGCCCCGCCCGTGGTCCCGGCCGGTGCGCCGGCCGTCCCCTCCTTCCCCGCGCCCGCACGCCCGCCCGCACGCGAGGGGTCCGCGGCGGGCGCGCCGGGAACGGACCCGGGACGCGGGCCCGAGCCCGGTCCCGGATCCGACGCGGCATGCTGGTGATCCGTCATGCGTCCATGGTGACGGCCGGGCCGCCCCGGCGGCAGTGGGAACGACCCTGGCCGGACCCTGATATCCGCCCCTGAGGCGGGCCCCGGGACGTGCGGGCGGCAGGGCCGGCGTCCCTGTGGTCCGGGGCCGGTGGCTCAGGAGGGCCGGGCGCCCCGCGGTGCAGGGCCCTGTGCCCTGCGGACCGAGCTGGACTCCCCGGGCCGGTGCAGGGCCGGCCGTCGCGCCCTCCGAGATCAGGGGAGTCTCCGGGACGGACCCTGATGCCCCGGCGTGCGTTGGCGTGTGACCATCGTTGCCATGTCGGAAGCCGCAGCAGCGCCCCTCGCCGAGCCGCGGCCGCCGCGCAAGCTCTACCGCAGCAGTGACGGACGCTGGCTCGGGGGAGTGGCGCGGGGGCTCGCCGGACATCTCGGCCTGCCCGTGATCTGGGTGCGCCTCGCGTTCGTCGCCCTGTTCATGGCCGACGGTCTCGGGGCCCTGCTGTACGCCGCGTTCTGGTTCTTCGTGCCGCTCGGGGTGGGCGGCGTCGACGCGCAGAAGCCGCCCTCGCCGGTCACCACCGAGACCACTCCGGACGGCCGCCGCAGACTCGTCACACGGAAACCGGACAAGGGGCAGATCGTCGCCCTGCTCCTCATGGTCGTGGTGGCCATGATCTTCGTGGGCAGCGTGAACCTCACCAACGGCGCCCGGGCCTACCTCTGGCCGACCGTCCTGGTCGGCGCGGGCGTGGCCCTGGTGTGGCGGCAGGCGGACAACGCGCGCCGGGCCCGCTGGATGGAGGTCGGCCGCCGTCGGCGCACGGTCACGCTGCTGCGGGCGGTGGCGGGTGTGCTGCTGGTGACGGCGGGCGCCTCCGGCATCTTCGTCCTGCGCGGCTCCGGCAGCCACCTCGGCGCGGTGCTGCAGGCCGCCCTCGCGGTCCTCGTCGGCATCACCCTGCTCGCCGGCCCCTACCTCGTTCGCATGACCCAGGACCTCTCCGAGGAGCGCCTGATGCGCATCCGCGCCCAGGAGCGGGCCGAGGTCGCCGCCCACGTCCACGACTCGGTGCTGCACACGCTCACGCTGATCCAGCGCAACGCGGACAACCCCGGCGAGGTGCGCCGTCTGGCCCGGGCCCAGGAGCGCGACCTGCGCGCCTGGCTCTACAAGCCGGAGGGGAACGGCAAGGACGAGGACGAGGAGCCCACCACCCTCGCCGAGGCGGTCAAGCGCAACGCCGCCGAGGTCGAGGACAAGCACGGCGTCCCCCTGGAGGTCGTCGTCGTGGGCGACTGCCCCCTGGACGAGAAGATCGGCGCGCAGATGCAGGCCGCGAGAGAAGCGATGGTCAACGCCGCCAAGTACGGTGGCGAGGGAGGCGCGGTCCAGGTCTACGCGGAGGTCGAGGGGAGGACGGTGTTCGTGTCCGTCCGGGACCGCGGTCCCGGGTTCGACCTCGACTCGATACCCGCCGACCGCATGGGCGTCAGAGAATCGATCATCGGCCGTATGGAACGCAACGGCGGCACGGCGCGGCTGCGCGCGGTGCCGGACGGCGGCACGGAGGTCGAGCTGGAGATGGAGAGGGCGGAGAAGACGTCATGAGCGAGCCGACCGAGGCGAACGCAGCGGCGGAAGCGGCACCGGGGGACGCGCCCGCGGAGCCGGCCGGCGGCACCGGGCGGCGCCGTGTGCGCGTGGTCCTCGTCGACGACCACCGCATGTTCCGTACGGGGGTCCAGGCGGAGATCGGGCAGACCGAGCAGACCGGCGTCGAGGTGGTCGGCGAGGCCGCCGACGTCGACCAGGCGGTCACCGTCATCACCGCGACCCGGCCCGAGGTGGTGCTGCTCGACGTGCACCTGCCCGGGGGCGGCGGTGTCGAAGTGCTGCGGCGCTGCGTCTCGTTGATGGGGGACGCGGAGCGGCCGGTGCGGTTCCTCGCGCTGTCCGTGTCGGACGCGGCGGAGGACGTCATCGGCGTCATCCGGGGCGGTGCGCGCGGCTATGTCACCAAGACGATCACGGGTGCCGACCTGATCGACTCGATCTTCCGGGTGCAGGAGGGCGACGCGGTGTTCTCGCCGCGGCTGGCCGGGTTCGTCCTGGACGCCTTCGCGTCGACGGACGCCCCGCCGGTGGACGAGGACCTCGACCGTCTCACCCAGCGCGAGCGGGAGGTGCTGCGGCTGATCGCCCGCGGTTACGCGTACAAGGAGATCGCCAAGCAGCTGTTCATCTCGGTGAAGACGGTGGAGTCGCATGTCTCCGCGGTGCTGCGCAAGCTGCAGTTGTCCAACCGCCATGAGCTGACCCGCTGGGCGACGGCCCGCCGCCTGGTCTGAGCTGCTGGGGGCCTGGATCATCTGCGTTGCCGATGTGGGGGGCCGCGCGCGGGTCACGGGTTGTGCGGAACTGTCGCCCATGGACCGTCGGATGACCGTAAGTGCCCGTGGGACCGGACACGGCGCTTCGCTCTCACTCAGGGTGATGACCGTTGGGGCGAAGGCGGGAAGGGTGAGGGCGGCGGAATGCCAGGGGACGCCCCTGGCTAGGCTCCGGCCTCATGGACGTACTTCTCCACATCTTCGTCGGTCTGCACATCATCGGCATCGCGTCGCTGCTCGGCGGCTTCCTCACCCAGATGAAGGCGATGGGCGCGGGCACCGCCCGCTTCGTCCCCGCGATGCTGCACGGCGCGCTGACGATGCTGGTCACGGGCGTCGTGCTGGTGGGCCTCAACCAGGCCCAGGACTATGCCGTGGACAACATAAAGATCGGCGTGAAGCTGGCGCTGCTGATCGTGATCCTCGGCCTGGTCTACGTGAAGCGGGACGAGGAGAAGGTGGACAAGGGCGTCTTCGGCCTGGTCGGCCTGCTGACCGTGGCCAACATCTTCATCGCGGTCCTCTGGACCTGAGCCCGCTCCCGGAACGCCGGGCCCCGGCGTCGACACGACACCGCCGACCGAGCCGTCTCCGGCCCGGCCGGCGGTGTCGTCGTAGACCCGTCGGCACCCGGCCGTCAGGCCGGGCGGACGATGCTGTGGATCGCGGAGTCGCCGTCGTAGTAGATGGACTCCTCGCGGACGTACGTGCCCGGCTTCGGGGCGTGGATCATCATCCCGTTGCCGATGTAGATGCCCACGTGGGTGACGTCGTCGTAGAAGAAGACCAGGTCGCCGGGCTGGGCCTGGGACACCGGGACGGTGGTGCCGGCGTTCACCTGGTCGTAGGTGGTGCGCGGGAGGGAGACGCCGGCGGCCTTCCAGGCGGCCTGGGTCAGCCCCGAGCAGTCGTAGGAGCCGGGACCGGTCGCGCCCCAGACGTACGGCTTGCCGATCTGCGCGCGGGCGAAGGCGAGGGCCTTCTCGGCCTTGGCGGCGTACGAGGAGTCGGCCGGCGGGGTGTCGGCCGAGCCGGTGGAGCCGGACCCGGAGCTCTCCGAGGTGCCGCCGCTCTGCTGCGCGGCCTCCTCGCGGGCCTGCTCCTGCGCCGCCTGCTGCCGGGCCAGCTCCGCGGCCTTGCGGGCGGCCTCCTCCTGCTTGCGCTTCTCGATCGCGGCGAGCCGCGCCTTCTCCTCGGCGGTCAGCTTCGACAGCAGTTCACGCGCGTCGGCGAGCTTCTTCTGGACGGTGGCCTTGGCCGTCTTCAGATCGCCCTGCGTCTCGGTGAGCGTGCGGAGGCTCTCGGTGGCCTCCTGCCGCTTCTTCATCGTCTCGGTCTGCTGGGTGACGTAGTCGTCCACCGCCGCCTTCTGGCGGCCGGTCATCCGGTCCAGCACCTGGCGCTGGTCGAAGACGTCCTGCGGTGTCTCCGCGAGCAGGAAGGTCGCGGTGTCGGGCATGCCCGCGCCGGTGCGGTACTGGGCGGCCGCGTAGGAGCCCAGCTCCGCGCGCGCCTCGTTCAGCTTCTGTGTGCGCTGCGCCACGTCGTCGAGGAGGGTGTCGACGCGCTTGCGCTGCTTGGTGGTCTTCTCCTTGGCCGCGTTGTACTTCTCGGTCGCCGACTCGGCCTGACGGTAGAGGTCGCCGACCTTCTTCTCGACCTCCTCCAGGCTCGGCCGGTCGTCGCCGGGAGCGGCGTCGGCGGTCTGGGAGAGCAGGGCCACGGAGGTGAGCGCGGCCGTGGCGAGGGCCGGGGTGCGTATGCCTGCCACGCGCGTGCCGGGGGTGCGCGACTTGCGGTGCGACGCCAAGGGAGGCGACTCCTTCCAGTGCTCCGCCTACCGGGTTAGCTGTCGGGTTCGGGCGGGTGGTTCGGAAGGGTTGCCCTACGGCCGCTCCCTGCGGGAGTGGGCCGATTCACCCCAGGTCTCGGTGGGTCCCCGGCTCCGGCTGCCACGGGGGCAGTGACGGACTCGGCGGGGGCCGCGCGGTCCGGCGAGGTTCGCCGGCGGGGGACGAGCGGCCCGGACCGCACGGTAGCCAACTGGTGTGGCGCTTGTGAAGGTTGATGGGTGATATGCCCGATACATTTTCGTGACCTCGTCGGCGGTGTCACTCAGAGTGAGGCGCTGACCGTGGAGGGTGCCCGCCGCGGTACCCACGGAAGGGGCCGCGGGATGTTTCCGGGGCGGCCCCGGGTTGTCGGTGGAGCGCCCTAGACTCGGAGAGCGATGAGCAGCCTCTTTGACGACAGCTTCCTGGCGGACCTCCAGGCCCAGCGCGGCCCGGCGGACGAGCCCCCGCCGCCACCCGAGGACGAGCACGCCCCGGAGCCCCTCCCGGACGACCTGTTCGGCGGGAAGTTCGACGTGCCACCGGAGCGGGACGCCTACTACCGGGACGGCGCCCCGCGCCCGGTGGTCGACTCCGCCGCGCTGCTGGAGGGGCTCAACGACAACCAGCGCGCCGCGGTGGTGCACTCCGGCTCCCCCCTGCTCATCGTCGCCGGAGCCGGTTCCGGCAAGACCCGCGTGCTCACCCACCGCATCGCCTACCTGCTCGCCGAGCGGGGCGTGCACCCGGGCCAGATCCTCGCGATCACCTTCACCAACAAGGCCGCGGGCGAGATGAAGGAGCGCGTCGAGCAGCTCGTCGGCCCCCGGGCGAACGCGATGTGGGTCATGACCTTCCACAGCGCGTGCGTCCGGATCCTGCGCCGCGAGTCCAAGAAGCTGGGCTTCACGTCGTCCTTCTCGATCTACGACGCCGCCGACTCCAAGCGCCTGATGGCCCTGGTCTGCCGCGACCTGGACCTCGACCCCAAGCGCTTCCCGCCGAAGTCCTTCAGCGCCAAGATCAGCAACCTGAAGAACGAGCTGATCGACGAGGAGGACTTCGCCGCCCAGGCGACCGACGGTTTCGAGAAGACCCTCGCCCAGGCCTACGCGCTCTACCAGTCCCGCCTGCGCGAGGCGAACGCGCTGGACTTCGACGACCTGATCATGACGACGGTCAATCTGCTCCGCGCCTTCCCCGACGTCGCCGAGCACTACCGCCGCCGCTTCCGGCACGTCATGGTCGACGAGTACCAGGACACCAACCACGCCCAGTACGCCCTGGTGCGCGAGCTGGTCGGGGGCGCCTCCGAGCACCCCGTCGACGTCCCGCCGGAGGCCGAGGTGCCGCCCGCCGAGCTGTGCGTGGTGGGCGACGCCGACCAGTCCATCTACGCCTTCCGCGGCGCGACGATCCGCAACATCCTCCAGTTCGAGGAGGACTACCCGGACGCGACGACGATCCTGCTGGAGCAGAACTACCGCTCCACGCAGACGATCCTGTCCGCTGCCAACGCCGTCATCGAGCGCAACGAGTCCCGCCGCCCGAAGAACCTGTGGACGAACGCCGGCACCGGTTCGCTCATCACCGGCTACGTCGCCGACACCGAGCACGACGAGGCGCAGTTCGTCGCCGACGAGATAGACCGTCTCACGGACACGGGCAAGGCCAAGGCGGGCGACGTCGCCGTCTTCTACCGCACCAACGCCCAGTCGCGTGTCTTCGAGGAGATCTTCATCCGCGTCGGCCTGCCCTACAAGGTCGTCGGCGGCGTCCGCTTCTACGAGCGCAAGGAGGTCCGGGACGTCCTGGCCTACCTGCGGGTGCTGGCCAACCCCGAGGACGCGGTGCCGCTGCGCCGCATCCTCAACGTCCCCAAGCGCGGCATCGGCGACCGCGCCGAGGCCATGATCGACGCGCTGGCCCAGCGGGAGAAGATCAGCTTCCCGCAGGCGCTCAAGCGCGTCGACGAGGCGTACGGCATGGCCGCCCGGTCGGCGAACGCCGTCAAGCGGTTCAACACGCTGATGGAGGACCTCCGTACGGTCGTCGAGTCGGGGGTGGGTCCGGCGACGGTCCTCGAGGCCATCCTCGAACGCACCGGATACCTCGCCGAGTTGCAGGCCTCCACCGACCCGCAGGACGAGACCCGCATCGAGAACCTCCAGGAACTCGCGGCCGTCGCCCTGGAGTTCGAGCAGGAGCGCGGCGAGGGCGAGACCGGCACGCTGGCCGACTTCCTTGAGCAGGTCGCCCTGGTCGCCGACTCCGACCAGATCCCCGACGAGGAGGACGGCGACGGCGTCATCACGCTGATGACCCTGCACACCGCCAAGGGCCTGGAGTTCCCGGTCGTCTTCCTCACCGGCATGGAGGACGGCGTCTTCCCGCACATGCGCGCCCTCGGCCAGACCAAGGAGCTCGAGGAGGAGCGCCGCCTGGCGTACGTAGGCATCACGCGCGCCCGGGAGCGGCTCTACCTCACCCGGTCGACGATGCGCAGCGCCTGGGGCCAGCCGTCGTACAACCCGCCCTCGCGGTTCCTGGAGGAGATCCCGGCCACGCATGTGGAGTGGAAGAGGACCGGGGCCAGTGGGCCGGTGGCCTCCGGCGCCGTGTCCGGCGTGGCGGCGTCGCTGTCGTCGACCCGCTCCCGCTCGTCCGCGTCGGGCGCGTCCGGCTTCGCCACCCGCCGCACCTCGGAGAAGCCCGTGGTGTCGCTGGCGGTCGGGGACCGGGTCACGCACGACCAGTTCGGCCTGGGCACGGTCGTCGCGGTGAAGGGCACGGGAGCGAACGCGGAGGCGACGATCGACTTCGGCGACGAGAAGCCCAAGCGCCTGCTGCTGCGGTACGCGCCGGTGGAGAAGCTCTAGCGGCAAGAACGACGGCCCGTCGGGGGCCGGGGCCCGCCCCGGCACCGCGACGGGCGAGCCGCGATACGGGTCGGCCTAGGTCGGTTCGAGGCCGTGGCTGCGGAACCAGGCGAGCGGGTCGATCGCCGAGCCGCCGCCGGGGCGCACCTCGAAGTGCAGGTGCGGTCCGGTCGAGTTGCCGGAGTTCCCGGAGAACGCGATCTGGTCGCCTGCCTTAACGGTCGCGCCGGGGGGCACCTGGTAGGTGGAGAGGTGGCAGTACCACGTCTCCGTGCCGTCCATCGCGGTCACGATCAGCATGTTGCCGTAGGCGGAGTTGTACTGCGTGCGCACCGTGCCGTCGGTCGCGGCGAGTACGGGAGTGCCGTAGGAGACGGGGAAGTCGATGCCGCTGTGGAGGGACATCCAGTTGATGCCGGACTGGCCGTAGTAGGCGCTGAGTCCGTGCTGCGCCACCGGGAGCGCGAACTTCGGGCGGAGCCGCTCCTTGCGGGCCGCCTCCTCGGCCGCCCGCCTGCGCTCCAGCTCCTGCTGGGCCTCGAGGTCGATGCGGCCCTGGGCGCGGCTGGCCCGGTCGGCGAAGTCGTCGGCGCCGGCGGCGAGGCTCTCGAGCTGGGTGTCCAGCTTGACGTTGGCGGCGGAGGGCTGGACCGGCTGGGCGTCCGCGGCGGTCGTCCGCGCGTCCTGGCCGCTCTCCTCGGACAGATCGCCCACCGAGGCGGCGGCGATGCCGGCGACCCCCATCACGCACGCCGAGGGCACGGCCACGGTCAGCAGGGCGGAGCGCTTGGGTGGGGTGCGGCGGCGGGAGCGGGACCCGGAACGGGAGGCGGCGCGCGGTGCGGGGGTGACCTCCTCCTGCTCGTCGAGGAGGGAGACGGCGGGGAGTTCGCCGGTGTCGGCCGGTTCACCGGCCCCGGGTTCGTCCGGACCGGGCTCCCCGCGGTACGCGTCCTCCGCGTACGGCTGGCCGGGGGCGTCCTGGTCGTAGGACTCCTGCGCGAAGTTCTCCTGGGTGAAGTTCTCTTGCGCCGCGAAATTCTCCTGCTCGTACGGCTCCCCGCCGTACTGCGCGTCCGGTGCGGGCGTCTCGCCGCCGGCGGAGTTCCACTGGGTGGCGTCGTAGGCGCCGCTGTCGAAGGTCTGCGTGCCCCAGTCCCACTGCTGGGTGGGGTCCGCCGGCTGCTCGGTCTGGTCGGGCTGGACCCAGGCGGTCGCGTCCCACTCGCCGGTCTCGGGGGATCCGCCCTGCTGGGGGATCACCGCCATCGGCTGCTGGCCGGTGGTCCAGGCGGTCGCGTCATGGCCGCCGGTGTCGTATGCGGCCTGCTGGAAGGCGTAGGCGTCGTAGTGCTCGGTGTCCTGCGCGCCGGCTGTCCACTGACCGGTGGTCCAGGCGGCCTGCGCGGGGTCCTCGCCCGGCATGCTCCCGAAGAGGGGGTCGGCCGCGAAGGTGCCGGCGGCGTGGTCGCCGGTGCCGTAGTAGGTGGCGTCGTAGCCGCCGTAGGAGGTGACGTCCCCGTACGGAGCCTCCTGGCTGCCGTACGACGCGTAGGGCGCCGAGGCGGCATCGGAGGCCGGAGCCGGGGTCATGGTCCCCGACGGGTGACGGTCGTTCACCAACTTCTCTTTCGCCTCGACAACAGGGGCTGCCAGAGCAGTGCGGCGACTGTACCCGGCGGTATGCGGGCGCGACAATCTTCCCCAGGTTTCGCGATCGCAGGAAACGGGCATTCGGTCGGGTTTTGGCGGTCGGCGGGCGCGGTCTTGGCTCTTTGTTCGACTGGCGTTCGAAATAGTGACGCGCGGGCGTCGACAAGTCGGCCGTCTCTGACCGATGTTGTTCGCTTGTGGACGCGAAAGATCGGTCCGTCCAGGGGGAGAGGCACCGGCGTGTCGTGCGCCCCCGCGCCTCAGGCCACCGTGAGGCCGTTCGCCCGTCCGCCGGACGGTTCACCCGGATGCGCCGTGTCCAGCGCCTCCCGGATGCCCGTCGCCACCGCAGGGTGCACCGGCAGCGCCAGGTGGCCCACACCGCTCACCCGCACGTTGACCGCCTCCAGGTCCGGGTGGTCGACGCACGCCGTCTCCAGCGGATCCATGATGTGGTCGAGGTCGCTCCAGAACGCCACGAAGTACGTACGGCACCCGGGGGCGGGCCGGGCCAGCTCCTCCAGCACCGGGGAGCCCGGACGCATCTGCCGCACGATCGGATGGGCGTTGGCCAGCGGCGCCACGCGCGTGCCGGAGTGCGGGGTGCCGAGCGTGACCAGCGTCCGCACCCTCCGGTCACCGCCCAGCCGCTGCACGTAGTACCGCGCGATCAGCCCGCCGAGGCTGTGTCCCACCACGTCCACCTGCTCGCTGCCCGTGCGGTCGCAGACCTGCTCGACATGCCGGCCGAGCAGCTCGGCCGCCGTGCGGATGTCGCACGTCAGCGGGGAGTAGTTGAGCGACTCGATCTGCTGCCGGCCGTGCTGGGCCAGGCTGCGGCGCAGCAGGACGAAGACCGAGCGGTTGTCGATGAAGCCGTGCAGCAGCACGACCGGGGGCTTGGCCTCCGTCGGCAGCTCCGCCGTCCCCTCCGGGGTGGTCAGTGCGGAGCGGTCGGGGCCGCGCCGCTCCTGGATGATGCCGGCGGGATAGAGGAGGACATGGCCCGCCAGGATCGCCAGCTCGAGCGCGGTCGCCTTCAGCAGGCCCACGGAGAGATCCGCCAGCCGGGCCGGCAGGAGGCGCCGGCAGAGGGGCAGGAACGGAAGAGCTGCCTGGGTGACCTTCATGGCCGACCTCCTGTCGGCACGCGAGGGGACAGCCTCGTCCCCCGTGTGCCCTCGTGGGATGGCGCTCCGAGAGCGGTCGACGGCGCGCGCCGGTGACGCGTGGACGGTGCGCGGCGGTGGGTCGACCTCGAAGCGCATCCCTTATGCGCATGTTCCCACTGATGTCCGTGCGTCGCACGAGCACTCGGCTCCGGGGCCGGGTCCGGGAACGCTGTGCGACGGACGTGTCCCACCGTGTGATTTCCCCCTCCCTGTGCACCGCGAAACTGCCGGTTGCGGGATGCTGGAGATAACGTTCGTTCACTTCTGCGGCCGGTTCGGGCCGGGGAATCCGTGCGATGTGTGCGGTACTGGTCGATACGGATGGATGTAGTCGCTTCATGGAGGCAGTGATGGGTGTGGCAGCCGGTCCGATCCGCGTGGTGGTGGCCAAGCCGGGGCTCGACGGCCACGATCGCGGGGCCAAGGTCATCGCGCGGGCCCTGCGCGACGCCGGTATGGAGGTGATCTACACCGGGCTCCACCAGACCCCCGAGCAGATCGTCGACACCGCGATCCAGGAGGACGCCGACGCGATCGGCCTGTCCATCCTCTCGGGCGCGCACAACACGCTGTTCGCGGCGGTCATCGGGCTGCTGAAGGAGCGGGACGCGGAGGACATCCTCGTCTTCGGCGGCGGCATCATCCCCGAGGCGGACATCCCCCCGCTGAAGGAGAAGGGCGTCGCGGAGATCTTCACGCCGGGCGCCACCACGGCGTCCATCGTGGACTGGGTGCGGGCGAACGTCCGCCAGCCCGCGGAGGCGTAGGCGCACGGTCGCGGCGGCGGACGGCCGGCGGTGCGCCGCCGGGACCGTGAGGCCGGCCGCGGTGAGAGGTGCCAGGGGCGCCGGGGCAGTGGGCGTCGGTGTGCTGACGGGCGCGGATACCGGGGCGGCCAGGACGTCCGGGGTGGGCGCGACGAGGGTGGCTGGTGTCAGCGCGACGAGGACCGCGGGGGCCGGTGCTGCCGGTGCCCGCGGTGCGGGAGCCGCTGCCGGCCGTGTGACGGCGGGCGGCGGGATGCCGGTCCCCGGGCGCCGAGGGTGTCCGTCGGCGTATGTGCCGCGCGCTCCGGTGGTGAGCCGGGACGTGACGAGGTCGGCCGGTCCGGTCAGGGGGCCGGTTCCTCCGGAGCCAGTTCGGCCAGCATCGCGCCGCGCAGCCGCAGCGTGGTCACCAGGCGCTGGAAGGCCTCCGACCAGTAGCTCCCGGCGCCCGGCGCCGCGTCCTCGGGCTCGTCCGGTATCGCCAGCAGCGCGTCCAGACGGCTCGCCTCGGACGGGTCGAGGCAGCGCTCGGCCAGGCCCATGACTCCGCTGAAACTCCATGGATAACTCCCTGCGTCCCGCGCGATGTTGAGCGCGTCGACCACGGCCCGCCCGAGCGGCGGGGCCCAGGGCACCGCACACACCCCGAGCAGCTGGAACGCCTCGGACAGGCCGTGCGTCTCGATGAACCCGGCGACCCACGCCGCCCGTTCGCCGGCGTCCAGGGCGGCCAGCAGCCGGGCGCGCTCGGCCAGGGACACCGCCCCCGGACCGCCCGCCTCCGGCGCGGAGGGCTCCCCGAGCAGCGCCCGGGACCACTCTGTGTCCCGCTGCCGCACCGCTGCACGGCACCAGGCCCCGTGCAGCTCGCCCTGCCAGCCGTCGGCGACCGGCAGCGCCACGATCTCCTCCGGGGTGCGCCCGCCGAGCCGCCCCGGCCACGTGCCGAGGGGCGCCGCCTCCACCAGCTGACCGAGCCACCACGACCGTTCTCCGCGTCCGGCGGGCGCCTTGGCCACCACGCCGTCGCGCTCCATCGCGGCGTCGCACTCGTGCGGCGCCTCCACGACGACCGTCGGCACGTCCTGCGTGCGGTCCACCGCCACGCACGCGGCGGCGCGCACCGCCATCCGCGCGGCCAGCGCCGACGCGGGCAGCGCCGACAGCAACTCGGCGGCCGTCGCCCGTACGTTGCGACTGCGGTCGGCCAGCGCCCGCTCCAGGAACGTCTCGTCGTCCGGGCCGAGTCCGGCGCGCAGGGAGTCCAGGAACATAAGCCGGTCCTCGGCCCGCTCGGTCGCCCACGTCTCCTCCAGCAGGGCGCGCGCGGCGGCCGCGTCGCGGGAGCGCAGGGCGGTGAGCAGCGTGACCCGCTCGGCGAAGAGGCCCTCCTGCCAGAGCCTCCGTATGCCCCCCGGGTCGCGGAGGTCGGGGGCCGAGGGGCCACCGCCGGGGGCCGCGCGCAGGGCGAACCGCCAGTCCGGGTTGAGGCGGGCCAGCCACAGCGCGCGCGGGCCCGCGAACCGCAGTGCCGCCGGACGCAGGTCGGTGCGGCCCCGTGCGGTGTCGAGCAGGGCGGGCAGCGCCTGCGGGGGCGGCGCGTAGCCGCGGGCGTTCGCCGCCTGGAGCCACTGCGGCAGCAGCTCCATCAGATCCGGTGCCGCGCCCCGGCGGCCGCCGCCGGACGCGCCGGGACGGTCGGCGAGCAGCGCCGCGAGCCGGCGGGCGGCGGCGGGCGGAAGGGGAGGGCGCGGGTCCTCGGGGGCCGGGCGCAGCCGCTCGGCCGGCCTCGCGGGGCGCAGCCCGGCTCGTCGCCGTACGGTCGCCGCGGCGGCCGCGTCGAGCAGGGCCGACGGCGCCTGCGGGCCGGGCGCCACGCCCGGCGGGGTACGCCGGTCGGTGCCCAGCAGAGCCGTGGTCACCAGCTCCTCCCACTGGTCCGGGAGGGACGCGGCCACGGTGGCGGTCGTCCTGCTCATGAGCTTCCTTTCCGACGGGCGTCCCGGTGCGGTCGAAGACTCACGCGCACCGAGTGTCCAGCGATGTCCGAAAGATGCATGGTGGTGGCGGGGACGGAGCGGGCGGAGAGGCGGAAGTGGCTGGTCAGCACAGGTGCACCGCCTCTCCCGGACCCTGCGGCCAGGCCGCCAGGGGAGTGAAACCCCGGGGGCCGCACTCGCCGAAGACCCGGACCGGGGCGCCTCCGGACAGGGCGACCAGCCGCCACAGCCCAAGGCGGGACCGGGCCGCCGCGCCGACCGGCAGGGCGTGGTCCTCGTCGGCGTCGGCCAGCAGCCAGCCGTCACCGTCCGGGACCGGCACGACACGGTCCAGCGTCACCGGGACCGACTCCCGCCACGGGTCGTCGCGCAGCGCGGCGCCGTAGCGGGCGAGCGCTCCGGACGTCGTCGTGCCCGGCGGGCGCACCGTCGTGGGCGCGGGCGGCCCGAACCGCTCGGTCAGCGCCATCCGCGGCTGCCCGGAGCCCGGATAGGCGGTCAGCTCCGCGTCGACGGCCAGCCCCGCCGGAAGCGTCAGGTCCGGGGCGCGGCCGGCCGCGCCGTAGGAAAGGAGCAGCGCCGTACGGCCGGACACCGCGCCGTACAGCCATGTACGGCGGGTGGTCAGGCGGCTGTCGGAGGTGTCGTACTGGGCGAGGACGAGCCAGTCGTCGCGGATCGCCGGGCCGTCCGGCGATGCGGTCAGGCCGACACGGGAGCGGACCGTCGCGGCCAGCGGCTCCGGCAGCCGCTCCCGCCGTATCCAGGCCTGGGCCAGGAGATGGAGCAGGGCGCACTCCTCCAGCAGACGTACGGGGGCGTCCGCGCCGGTGCTCGCGAGCGACCCCAGCTCCCGCACCCGGTTGGCCAGACCCGGGGCCTGCGCGTCGACCATGCGGGCCGCCGTCTCCTCCCACAGGGCGGGACCGGACTGCTCGGCCGGGATCAGCCCGCCGCGCAGCAGGTCCGCCAGGCGCTGCTCCAGCTCGGTCGCCCCCGCCGTGATCCGCTCGGCACGGCGCTCCGCCCGCCGCCGGGCGGCCGGGGACACCCGCGGCGCGGCGGCGGGGAGTTCGTCCCCCGCCGTCTCGGACTCGGGCTCACCGGGTCCGCCCGACACGGACTCACCCGGCGTGTCCGGCGAGGGATCGCCCGCCCCGCCGGACAACGGCGCACCCCCGCCGGGCACGGCCTCGCGTGACCTGTCCGACGCGGCGTCAGACGCCTGTGCCGGCACCTGGTCCACGGTCCGGCGCACCCCCTGATCAGTCATGCCTTCGACGGTAGGTCCCGCCACTGACAGTCGGCATCGGGCGGGCATATGTGCAGGTCGGGGCCGATTGTCAGTGGCGTGGTGCACGGTGGGTGACAGATCCGAACCGGCCGAGCTGGAGGGGGGACCCAGCCATGTCTGTGTCCGCAGAACCGACATCCGTCGACCCGCGGCGGAACGGCTCCGCGCCCGCGGACACCGGCCCCGCGCGGACGGACACCCTGCGTCCGCACGCCGAGCACGCCTTCGCGGACGAACTGGCCGCGCTGGCCGCCCAGGACGACCGTCCGCGCCCTGCCCGCTGGCGTCTGTCGCCGTGGGCCGTCGCGACCTATCTGCTCGGCGGGACGCTGCCGGACGGGACGGTCATCACCCCTAAATACGTGGGCCCGCGCCGGGTCGTGGAGGTCGCGGTGACCACCCTCGCCACCGACCGCGCCCTGCTGCTGCTCGGCGTGCCCGGCACCGCCAAGACCTGGGTCTCCGAGCATCTCGCCGCCGCCGTCAGCGGCGACTCGACGCTGCTGGTGCAGGGCACGGCCGGCACCCCGGAGGAGGCCATCCGCTACGGCTGGAACTACGCCCGGCTGCTCGCCCACGGCCCCAGCCGCGACGCCCTCGTCCCCAGCCCCGTGATGCGGGCGATGGCGGAGGGCAGGACGGCCCGCGTCGAGGAGCTGACCCGGATCCCGGCCGACGTCCAGGACTCCCTGATCACGATCCTGTCCGAGAAGACCCTGCCGATACCGGAGCTCGGGCAGGAGGTGCAGGCCGTCCGCGGCTTCAACCTGATCGCCACGGCCAACGACCGCGACCGCGGCGTCAACGAGCTGTCCAGCGCCCTGCGCCGCCGGTTCAACACGGTGGTGCTGCCGCTGCCGGAGACACCGGAGGCGGAGCTGGACATCGTCACGCGCCGCGTGGAGCAGATCGGGCGGTCGCTCGATCTGCCGGCGGTGCCCGACGGCGTCGACGAGATCCGCCGGGTCGTCACCGTCTTCCGCGAACTGCGCGACGGCGTGACCGCCGACGGCCGGACGAAGCTGAAGTCCCCCAGCGGCACGCTGTCGACGGCCGAGGCGATCTCCGTCGTCACGGGCGGGCTGGCCCTCGCCGCCCACTTCGGCGACGGCGTGCTGCGGGCCGGCGACGTCGCCGCGGGCGTGCTCGGCGCGGTCGTCCGTGACCCGGCGGCGGACCGCGTCGTCTGGCAGGAGTACCTGGAGACCGTCGTCCGCGAGCGCGACGGCTGGGCCGACTTCTACCGGGCCTGCCGCGAGGCCGGCGCATGAACGGCGGCCAGGCCCGGGACACCGGGCAGCCGCTGCTGCTAGGCGTGCGGCACCACGGCCCCGGGTCGGCGCGGGCCGTGCGGGCCGCGCTGGACGCGTCCCGGCCGCGGGTCGTGCTCATCGAAGGCCCGCCCGAGGCCGACCCGCTGATCCCGCTGGCCGCGGCGGAGGACATGCGCCCGCCGGTCGCCCTGCTCGCCCATGCCGTGGACGAACCCGGCCGGTCGGCGTTCTGGCCGCTGGCCGCGTTCTCCCCGGAGTGGGTGGCGCTCCGCTGGGCGCTGGAGCACGGGGTGCCCGCCCGCTTCATCGACCTGCCGGCCACCCACACGCTGGCCTGGGAGCGGGACGAGGAAGAGAACGAAGAGGACAAGGAGGGCGTGGAGGGGGAGGCCGCGGCGGAGCGGTACGCCCTGGACGAGGACGTGCGGATCGATCCGCTGGGGGTGCTCGCCGACACCGCCGGGTACGACGACGCCGAGCGCTGGTGGGAGGACGTCGTCGAACACCGCGGCGCGGGGAAGGGGGACGCGCTCGCGCCGTTCACCGCCCTGGAGGAGGCCATGACGGCGCTGCGGGAGACGTACGGCAGCGGCGGGCACGGGCGGGACCTGATCCGTGAGGCCCATATGCGGCTGCGGATACGGGAGGCGCAGCGGGAGTTCGAAGACGGCGTGGCCGTGGTCTGCGGGGCGTGGCACGTGCCGGCGCTGCGGCGGCGCGCGGGCGTGACCGCCGACCGGGCGCTGCTCAAGGGCCTGCCGAGGGTGAAGACGGACGTGACGTGGGTGCCGTGGACGCACCGCAGGCTGTCCCGGGCCGGCGGGTACGGCGCGGGCATCGACTCCCCGGGGTGGTACGGGCACCTGTTCGCCGCCCCGGACCGGCCGGTCGAACGCTGGCTGACCAAGGTGGCGGGACTGCTGCGGGCCGAGGACCGCGCCGTGTCGCCCGGCCACGTCATCGAGGCGGTGCGGCTCGCCGAGACCCTCGCCGCGCTGCGCGGACGCCCGCTGCCCGGCCTGGGCGAGGCCACCGACGCCGTACGGGCGGTGATGTGCGACGGCTCCGACGTGCCGCTGGCGCTGGTGCGCGACCGGCTGGTCGTAGGCGACGTGCTGGGGAAGGTGCCGGACTCGGTGCCCGCGGTGCCGTTGCAGCGGGACCTGGAGCGGACGCAGCGCCGGCTGCGGCTCGGACCGGAGGCGGCCGAGCGGGAGCTGGACCTCGACCTGCGCAGGGAGACCGACGCGGAGCGCAGCCGGCTGCTGCACCGGCTGCGGCTGCTCGGCATCGACTGGGGACGCCCGGCCGCCTCGCGCTCCGGCACCGGCACCTTCCGGGAGACCTGGCGGCTGCGCTGGGAGCCCGAGCTGGCCGTGCGCACCGCCGAGGCGGGGGTGTGGGGGACGACCGTGCCGGCCGCCGCGACCGCCAAGGCGGAGGCGGACGCGGTCGCCGCGCGCGCCCTGGCCGACGTCACCGGTCTCGCGGAGCGCTGCCTGCTGGCCGCCCTCCCCGACGCCCTCCCGGTGGTGATGCGCGTCCTCGCCGACCGCGCCGCCCTCGACACCGACGTCGCCCATCTCGCGCAGGCGCTGCCCGCCCTGGTCCGCTCGCTGCGCTACGGCGACGTCCGGGGCACCGACACGGCAGCCCTCGCCGAGGTCGCCGCCGGTCTCGCCGAGCGGGTCTTCGTCGGACTGCCGCCCGCCTGCGCCGGGCTGGACGCCGACGCGGCCGAGGAGATGCGGCGCCATGTCGACGCGGTGCACAGTGCGCTGGGCCTGCTCGGCGACGTCCCCGCGGCGCGCGACGGGAGACTGCGCGCACGCTGGCGGGCCGTGCTGCGGACGCTGTCCGCGCGGGACGCCGTGCCGGGGGTGCTGCGCGGCCGGGCCGTGCGGCTGCTGCTGGACGAGGGCGAACTGGCGCAGGACGAGGCGGCGCGGCTCATGCGGCTCGTGCTGTCGCCGGGCACGCCCCCGGCGGACGCTGCCGCGTGGATCGAGGGGTTCGTGGGCGGCTCCGGCGGCGGGCTGCTCCTGGTCCACGACGAGCGGCTGTTCGGCCTGGTCGACCGGTGGCTGACGGCCGTTCCGGCGGAGGCGTTCACCGACGTGCTGCCGCTGCTGCGGCGGACGTTCTCGGCGTACGAGCCGGGAGTACGGCGCACGCTCGGGGAACGGGTGCGCCGGGGGCCCGGCAGACAGGGCCGCGTGCAGGCCCTGACCGCCGGCGCGCCCGGCTTCGGGCCGGGCGTGGACGAGGCTCGGGCGGACGCCGTCCTGCCAGTGCTGCGGCTGCTGCTGGGGCCGGACGGCGACGGGGAGGTCCAGGCGGACCGGGTGGACCGGGTGGAGGTGCGGCGATGACGGGGGAGGCCAGGATGACGACCGCGGGGGACCCGGTGGAGGAGCGGCTGCGCCGGTGGCGGCTCGTGCTCGGCGGGGACGCGGCCGACGGCACCGGCCACGCGCTGTCCGGACAGGACACCGCGATCGACGACGCCCTGACCGCCCTCTACGGCAAGGACGACACCCCCAGGACGGGACGCGAGCGGGCGGGAGGACTGGGGGCGTCGGCGCCCTCGGTGGCGCGCTGGCTCGGCGACATCCGCACGTACTTCCCCACCTCCGTCGTCCAGGTCATGCAGCGCGACGCCATCGACCGGCTCGGCCTCGGCACGCTGCTGCTGGAGCCCGAGATGCTGGAGGCGGTCGAGGCCGACGTCCACCTCGTCGGCACGCTGCTCTCCCTCACCAAGGCGATGCCCGAGACGACCAGGGAGACGGCACGGGAGGTCGTGCGCAAGGTCGTCGAGGACCTGGAGCGGCGGCTCGCCACCCGCACCCGGGCCACCCTCACCGGCGCCCTCGACCGCAGCGCCCGCGTCCGCCGGCCCCGCCACCACGACATCGACTGGAACCGCACCGTCGCGGCCAACCTCCGGCACTACCTGCCGGACCACGGCACGGTCGTGCCCGAGCGGCTCGTCGGCTACGGGCGCGCCTCGCGGTCGGTGAGGAAGGAGGTCGTGCTCTGCGTGGACCAGTCCGGGTCGATGGCGTCGTCCGTCGTGTACGCCGCGGTGTTCGGGGCGGTCCTCGCGTCCATGCGGGCGGTCGCCACCCGGCTCGTCGTCTTCGACACCGAGGTCGTCGACCTGACCGAGCGTCTGGAGGACCCAGTCGACGTGCTCTTCGCCACCCGGCTCGGCGGCGGCACGGACATCAACCGGGCGCTCGCGTACTGCCAGTCGCGCATCACCCGGCCTGCCGACACGGTCGTCGTGCTGATCAGCGACCTTTACGAAGGGGGGATACGCGACGGGATGCTGAAGCGGGTGGCCGCCGTCAAGGCGTCGGGCGCGCAGTTCGTGTCGCTGCTCGCCCTCTCCGACGAGGGCGCGCCCGCGTACGACAGGGAGCACGCGGCGGCCCTCGCGGCGCTGGGCGCGCCGGCGTTCGCCTGCACCCCCGACCTCTTTCCGGAGGTGATGGCGGCGGCGATCGAGAAGCGGCCGCTGCCGATACCCGACGCGGGGGCGGCCGGACCGGACTCCCCGCGCTGAAAACGGACATGAGTGCCCATCGGTGACACGGGGGTTGCGGGACCGCGGGCGTCGCGTGCAAGGATCGGGGCCGTTCTATCGAGGACCCGTGAAGGTATCCGGTGGTCCTCGCAGTCCGGAGAGGGAACGCCCCTGTCGACCTGGTCAGCAACAGCCGTGCCCGGGGCTGCCGCACGCGTGGTGCGCGCGGCGGCCCGGAGGCGTGCGGTTCGGCTGGCGCTGGTCGCGGGTGCGGTGTTTCTGTTCGGCGTGCTGTGCGGTGAGCAGGCGCGGGCGGCGGACGGCCCGCCGTTCGCCGGAGGGGTTGTGCGGGGGGACGCGGGGGGCGTCCCGTCCGTGTCCGTGCTGGACGGCCTCACGGCGGCGGGGGACGGGCCTGCGGCCCGGAAACCGATGGGGAGTGCGAGTCGCCTCGCGGACGTGCGGGGCTCCCGGTCCGACGCCTGGTCCGGCGGACAGCCCGCGGCTGGCCCGGGCGCGCGGCCTCGCGCCGAGTCCGGTGCGCGGTCAGGGCAGAAGCCGGGCTTGCTGTCTCTCGGCGGGGCGGTGCGCGGAGCGGACGAGCGCGTGGTGCAGCCCGCCGTCGCGCGGGTGACGCGTCCTGCCGGTGAGCGTACGGTGCACCCCGGCGTGGAGGGGGTCGGTCGGGCGGGCGAGGAGCAGGCGCCGAGGCCGGACGGGGAGACGCCTTCCGAGTCGGTCGTGGGTCGCGTGCTCACGCCCGTCGGCGAGGCCGTCGGTGTCCCCGTCGCGGAGCGGATCGTTCGACCCGTCGGGTCCGTCGGGTCCGTCGGGTCCGTCGGGTCCGTCGTGCAGCGCGTGCTGCGGCCCGTCGGGGAGGTGGTCGGCGGCGTGACCGAGGAGCTGGACGCCGTCGTCGGGGCCCTGCCCGCCGTGTCCCTGCCCGTGCTGGGGCAGCCCGCGGTGCTGCCGCCGCAGTCGTTGCCGGGCCTTCCCGGGCTCCCGGGCCTCCCCGCACAGCCCCTCCCCTCCCACCTCGTACCCGGTCCCGCCACCCCCGGCGGTCAGGCGCCCGAGCCCCCGTCGGCAGCGGCTGACAACCCCGCCGTACCGCCTGCCCCCGTCGTCCACGGCCCGTGGACCCCCGTGGCCGCAGGCGCCGGCGCAGGCGCGTCCGCCGAAGCCGTCACCCCGGCCGCCCACCGGGCGGCTCCTGCCTCCCGGGCCGTCCCTGCCCCCGCCGGAGGTGCGGGGGGCGACGGTGCTCTCGGCAGTCGGTCATCCGCCGATCAGGGCGGCGCGCGGCACGCCGATGCGGGTGCCGTGCCCGCGGCACACCGGCCCGTGCCCCGGCTCGTGCCGGGCGCCACCGCGTCCGCGGAGATCTCGGGCACGCGCGAGCACAGCCGGGACGTGCACGTCCCGCCCGCCTAGGCCGTACGGCGACACTCCCGCGCAGGCGCGCGCAGCCGTCCGTACGGACAGAAGCCCCGTCCCGGCCGAAACGGCCGTGGACCGGCCGTCCCGGCGTTCCCCGGTGCGCACCCGCCTGCCACCCGTTCCTGACTCACGGGTAACAAAGGACTCCGCGGGGCATCAGGACCCCGGACAGCCGAAAGCCGTCGGTTCGTCCGGCCGCGACCTCGCGGAAGGGAGGCCGGCCCTCATTGGGGAATGGAGGCCGGCCGCCCCGCAACCCCGGACCACGGGCGTCACAGCCCGTCCGGGTTGTTCGGCAGGGCCTCACCGGGCCAACCCCAGCCCGGTGAGGCCCCTCACGCGCGGCACGGGGTGCCGGAGAAGCCGACATCATGTGACAGGTATCACCGCTCACGTGTGACTCGCGATTTAGAGGCTCCCCCCATGCGGCGATAACCTGCGAGACGGACATGCCGCGCGCTCGGACACCGTGTGCGCCTCCCTTGTGACAGAGCGGACGTCACGTTGCCCTTCGCGGCACGCCCACGCATCCAACGAACCGCGAGATCACTGATAGGGACGGAAGCGCGTGGACCTGTTCGAGTACCAGGCGAGGGACCTCTTCGCCAAGCACGATGTACCGGTGCTGGCCGGTGAAGTCATCGACACGCCTGAGGCGGCCCGCGCAGCCACTGAGCGTCTCGGTGGCAAGTCCGTCGTCAAGGCCCAGGTGAAGGTCGGCGGCCGCGGCAAGGCCGGTGGCGTGAAGCTCGCCGCCACCCCGGACGAGGCCGTCGCCCGCGCGACGGACATCCTCGGCATGGACATCAAGGGCCACACGGTCCACAAGGTGATGATCGCCGAGACGGCCCCGGAGATCCTGGAGGAGTACTACGTCTCCTTCCTCCTCGACCGTGCCAACCGCACCTTCCTCTCCATCGCGTCCGTCGAGGGCGGCATGGAGATCGAGGAGGTGGCGGCCACCCGTCCGGAGGCCGTCGCCAAGATCGCGATCGACGCCATCGACGGCGTGGACGAGGCCAAGGCCCGGGAGATCGTCGAGGCCGCCAAGTTCCCGGCCGAGGTCGCGGACAAGGTCGCCGACGTCCTGATCAGGCTGTGGGACACCTTCATCAAGTCGGACGCCCTCCTCGTCGAGGTCAACCCGCTGGCGAAGGTCGCCTCCGGCGACGTCATCGCCCTGGACGGCAAGGTGTCGCTCGACGACAACGCCGAGTTCCGTCACCCCGAGTACGAGGAGCTCCACGACAAGGCCGCGGCGAACCCGCTCGAGGCCGCCGCCAAGGAGAAGAACCTCAACTACGTCAAGCTCGACGGCGAGGTCGGCATCATCGGCAACGGCGCGGGTCTCGTCATGAGCACCCTGGACGTCGTCGCGTACGCCGGTGAGAAGCACGGCAACGTCAAGCCGGCGAACTTCCTGGACATCGGCGGTGGCGCCTCCGCCCAGGTCATGGCCAACGGCCTCGAGATCATCCTCGGCGACCCGGACGTCAAGTCCGTCTTCGTCAACGTCTTCGGCGGCATCACCGCCTGCGACGAGGTCGCCAACGGCATCGTCCAGGCCCTGAAGCTGCTGGAGGACCGCGGCGAGAAGGTCGAGAAGCCGCTCGTCGTGCGCCTCGACGGCAACAACGCCGAGCTCGGCCGGCAGATCCTCACCGACGCGAACCACCCGCTGGTGCAGCGCGTCGACACCATGGACGGCGCGGCCGACAAGGCCGCCGAGCTGGCCCACGCCGCCAAGTAAGCACTCAGGACGAGGACACAACACACCATGGCTATCTGGCTCAACAAGGACAGCAAGGTCATCGTCCAGGGCATGACCGGCGCCACGGGCATGAAGCACACCAAGCTCATGCTCGGAGACGGCACCAACGTCGTGGGCGGCGTGAACCCGCGCAAGGCGGGTCAGACCGTGGACTTCGACGGCACCGAGGTACCCGTCTTCGGCACCGTCAAGGAGGCCATCGAGAAGACCGGCGCCAACGTCTCCGTCGTCTTCGTGCCGGAGAAGTTCACCAAGGACGCGGTCGTCGAGGCCATCGACGCCGAGATCCCGCTGGCCGTCGTGATCACCGAGGGCATCGCCGTGCACGACACGGCCGCCTTCTGGGCCTACGCCGGCAAGAAGGGCAACAAGACCCGGATCATCGGCCCGAACTGCCCCGGCATCATCACCCCGGGCCAGTCGAACGTCGGCATCATCCCGGGCGACATCACCAAGCCGGGCCGCATCGGCCTGGTCTCGAAGTCCGGCACGCTGACGTACCAGATGATGTACGAGCTGCGTGACATCGGCTTTTCGACCGCCGTCGGCATCGGTGGCGACCCGATCATCGGCACCACGCACATCGACGCGCTCGCCGCGTTCGAGGCCGACCCCGACACCGACCTGATCGTGATGATCGGTGAGATCGGCGGCGACGCCGAGGAGCGGGCCGCGGCCTTCATCAAGGAGAACGTGACCAAGCCGGTCGTCGGCTACGTCGCGGGCTTCACCGCGCCGGAGGGCAAGACCATGGGTCACGCCGGCGCCATCGTCTCCGGTTCCTCCGGCACCGCGCAGGCGAAGAAGGAGGCCCTCGAGGCCGCCGGCGTCAAGGTCGGCAAGACGCCGACCGAGACCGCCAAGCTGGCGCGCGCGATCCTCGCCGGCTGAACCGCCGGCGCGACAGCGCATCGTACGGGTGGGCCCGTTCCCCTGGTGGGGGACGGGCCCACCCGTCTTGGCCGGTGCGCGGGGCAGCGGCTCAGCGGGCCTCGGGGGTCAGGCGTTCCGGGCCGTCGAGCAGGGCCTCGCGCAGCCGGTCGCGCAGTTCCCGCTGGTCGTCCGAGAGCGGGCCCGGCGCCGCCCGGGGCGGCACGCCCCGCACCGTCTCGCCCGGCGGTACGGGCGGTACGTAGTGCGTGGGCGCCGTGTGCAAGGTCATCGCCGTGCTGCCGATCAGGACGACGGTGACGGCCGCCGCCGTCCGCGTCCACAGACGCGCCCGGCGCTCGCCGCCGACGCGGACCGCCGCCGGCTCCGCCGCCCGCGTCCGCCCGCTGGACGCCAGCTCCGCCAGCCGGTCGTGCAGCTCCCCCGGACCGGCCGGCTCCGGCAGCCGCTCCGCGAGGACCTCACGCGCGTACAGCAGCCGCCCGGCCGCGGCCCGCGTGCTGGCCTCCGTCTCCGCCGCGGTATCCGGCAGGTCCAGGCCGACACCGTCGTACAGCACAAGCGTGCGGCGGTACGGCGGCGGCAGGCTCAGCAACGCGTCCAGCAGTGCGCGGTCGTGGTCGTCGGGCGGCGGGGGCTCGGGGTGCCGGTAGCGGCGGCGCAAGCGGTGCCAGGGGGAGAGCGCCCAGTCGTGCGCGGCCGCACGCACCCACCCGGCCGGGTCCGGGTCACGCGCCACCTCCGGCCAGTGGTCCCACGCCCGCTGGAAGGCCCGCTCCACCGACTCGTGCGCGAGGTCGCGCCGCCCGGTGAGCAGGTACGCCTGCCGGACGAGGGCGGGTGCGCAGTACGCGTACAGCGCGTCGAAGGCCTGAGCGGGCGTGAGATACGGCCCCGCCTGCCGTGCGGCGGGGACCGCCCCCGGCGCACGGTTCAGGCCCGACGGCCGCAGCGCCCGCGCCCACGAGGGGCGCCTCCGCCCCCGGCCTCCGGTACGGGACGAGCGCCCACGACCCGACTCCGCCCCGCCGCTCGACGGCGCCCCGCGCCCCGACCCGGCTCCGGCTCCCGGCTCGGGACCACGCACCGGCACCGAGCCGTGCTCCGACTCGTGCCCGTCTCCCGGCACAGGGTCCTCCTCCGACGCCGACCGGCTCCCCGACCGCGATACGCTCTCCGGCTGCGATCCGTTCTCCGACGCCGGCCCGCTCCCCGACTCGTGCCCGTCTCCCGGCACCGGGTCCTCCTCCGACGCCGACCGGCTCCCCGACCGCGGTCCGCTCTCCGGCTCCGATCCGCTCCCCGGCACCGAGTCCGAATCCGACGCCGGTCCGCTCTCCGGCTCCGATCCGCTCCCCGGCACCGAGTCCGAATCCGACGCCGGTCCGCTCTCCGGCTCCGGTCCGCTCTCCGGCTCCGATCCGCTCCCCGGCACCGAGTCCGATTCCGGCGTCGGTCCGCGCTGCGCGGTCCGTTCGGTCGCCGACGACGTGCGCGGCTCCGACGGTGTGTCCGCCACCGGCGAGAGGAGCGACGTCGGGGTCAGGATGAAAGACGCGGGGTTCGGGGCAACGCCCTGGTTCGAGTCGTCGGCGCCTTCGATCGGTGCCGTAACGATCGTCACCCCGCCGGGTGTCTGCGGCGCCTGACGGGGCGCCGGATGGTCGGCCGCCAGCGTGGACAGCAGTTCCGCGTACGCGGCCCTGTTGCGGCCCCGGGGCGTGCTGCGGCCCGATTCCCAGGCCCGCACCGTGTCGGGGCGTACCCCGAGGCGCTTGGCGAGCTGAGCGCGTGTCAGCGAGCAGGCCTCCCGCAGGCGTCGGCGTTCGGTCGGCGGGGGGAGTGGAAGGGCAGGGCTCCGCGTCACTGGGCGTCCCTCAGTACAGAAAAGTACATAAACGTATATTGAGCGACACAGCCGAGCTTTGCCCGTTACACCGGTAAAGCGCGTGTCGTTGGGAGCATGGCGGGCGTGATCCAGACGACCGTACGCCGATCGATGCCGGCCTCCCTGTTCCGCCGGGCGCGTCACCGCTCGCCCGGGCTGGCCTCCGGCCTGGTGGGTGGCGCCCTCGCGGCCGGGCTGGGCCTCGCGGTGTTCACCGTGCTCGTGATGCTGCTGTGGGTCAGCTCGCCCTACCCGGACAGCGGACCCGGCGGCGCCCTGCACGTCGCGGCGGCCCTGTGGCTGCTCGCTCACGGCGCCGAACTGGTCCGCGTCGACACTCTCTCCGGCGCCCCCGCCCCCATGGGGGTGCCCCCGTTGCTGCCGGCCGTGGTGCCGGTGTGGCTGCTGCACCGGGCGGCGCGGGACACCGCCGAGGGAGGCGCCCGTGACAACGCCCCGCTGGTACCGGGCCGTATCGCCTGGGCGGGTGTCGTCCTCGGCTACCTCGCGGTCACCGCCCCCGCCGCCCTCTACGCCGCCGGCGGTGCGCTGCGGCCCTCGTGGACGTGGACGGCGGTGTGCGTACCGCTGGTCGCGCTGGTAGCCGCCGGGACGGGGGTGTGGACCGCGTACGGGCGGCCCAGCGGGCCGTTGGAGCAGGTGCTGGGAGCGGTGCTGCCCCGGGGCGTGCGGCACCTGGTGCTGGGCCCGGACGGCCGTCCCGGTGTCGCGGCGCGCGCGGCGGCGGCCGGGGCGACGGTGCTGGTCGCGGGTGGTGCGGTGCTGCTGACGGTGTCGCTGGGCCGGCACCTCGGCGAGACCCGCGGGGCGTTCGGGCGGCTGACGGAGGGCTGGCCGGGGTGGCTGGCGGTGCTGCTGCTCTGCGTCGCGCTGCTGCCGAACGCGGCGGTGTGGGCGGCGGCCTACGCCCTCGGCCCCGGCTTCCTGCTCGGCGCCGGGACCTCGGTGACGCCGCTCGGTGCGCAGGCCGCGCCGCTGCTGCCGCCGTTCCCGCTGCTGGCGGCGGTGCCGGACCCGGGTGCGGGCACGGCGCTGCACGGGACGGTCGCGGCGCTGCCGCTGACGGCGGGGGCCGTGGTGGGATGGTTCGTCGGGCGGGGGTCCGTGACGGGCGGGGGAGGCTTCCGCATCTGGACGACCGGGCGGACCGCCGGTGCGGCGGCGTTCGCTGCCGGGCTGTGCGGGGCGCTGCTGGCGCTGCTCGCCGGGCTGGCGGGCGGTCCGCTGGGCACGGCCGCGCTGGCCCGGTTCGGCCCCGTGTGGTGGCAGGTGGGCCTGGCGACCGCGGTGTGGCTCGGACTGACGGCCGCCGTGACGGCCCTGACCGTACGGGCGTGGTGCCTCCGGCGGCCGTACCGGCGGGGCGGGGGCGAGCGCCGACCGGCCCGTGTGGTCGCGCCCCGGCGCCGTCCGGTCTCCCCGCGCCCGGCCCTGAGGACGCGGCTCCCTCGCCGCAGGCGGTTCGGGCGGAAGCGCGAGCGCAGCGCTCCCGCCCCGGTCGCCGAGGACGAGCCCTACCTGCTCCTCGACCAGGACAGCGACGACCGTGATCACGGCGGCCTCGGCGGCCTCGACGCCGGCGCGGGCCCGCTCGGGTTCAGCCCGCGCCCCGCGCCCACCTCGCCGGCGACGAACCCCGCGTCCCCGCGCGAGCTCCCCGACCTCCCCGCCCCCTCCGCCCCCGACGACGCCCCCTCACCCTCCGCCCCCGGAGACACCGAACCCCGCCCACCCGCGTGAGCGGGCGGACGGGGTTCGGCGGAATCCCAGGTGACGTCCGGCGGGCTCCCGCCGGACGTCCCGTCAGCCTTGCTCGTCCAGCAGACCGCGGAGCTGCTCCGGCAGATGGTCCCCGCAGGACTGGCGCGCCTGCTGCGTGAGGGCGTCGCTGGTGCACTCGTAGTAGTCGCTGTAGACCAGGCGGGCGCCGAAGACCCCGGCCACCAGGAGCAGCGCCAGCCCCGCCGTGACCAGGCCGCTCACCGCCGCCGTGGTCTGCGGGCGGCCCTTCTGCCCGGACGCCGGGACGTCCGGGTCCTGCCCGCGGGGCTTGGCGCGCAGGGCGCTGATGCTCCAGTACAGGGCGAGCGCGCCCAGCAGCAGCGCCAGGTACGGCCAGTTGAAGAGGGCGAAGAAGAAGGCCCACATGCCGCCCAGCAGGGCGTAGCGCGCGCGGCGCTGGGCCGGGTCCGTGGGGTCCCAGCGCATGCCCGGGCCCTGCTGGCCGCCGCCCTGCCCCTCGGGGCCGCGCGGACGCTCGCCGAAGCCGCCGGGGGAGCGGCCGGGCTGCCGGTCGCTCCAGTTGCGGCCCCACGGGGAGCGGCCGCCGCCCTCGCCCTCGCCCTCCCCGCCCGAGGGGTGGCGGGGCTGCCAGGGACGGTCGGGCGTGCCCTCCGGCGGGGGCGCGAACGGGTTGTCGTCCTGGCCGTCCCGGGAACCCTGGCCCTGGGCGCCGCGGCGGTCGTCGCCGCCCTCGCCCCGGGAGGCGTCGGGGGGTGAGGAGGGGCGCTCCCGCAGCAGCACGGCACCCCGCTCCCCTCCCTGGGCCGACTGCTGGGGGAACGTGAGGAGTCGCAGGCTGCGGTCCGGCATCAAGTGAGCGTCTTCCCCTTAATGAAGCACGGCGTGGGTGCGGTGTGACCGCCTCGCACGACGTATCGACTACGAGTGAGCGGTGAGCTGGTGCGTTCCCGTCAGCTCCGCGCGGCCCGGGTCCGTCGCCCCGTGAACGAACGGTGCGCGGTCGGCGTTCCCGTGCGCCCCGGTGTCCAGGACCTGCGTACCCCGGCCGGCTCGTACCAGACGCTACCTTCCGGCCACGCCCCCGTCCCGTGGGGGCCCGTCGGGAGTGCCGGTATCGTTGCTGCCGGTCGGCCGCTTCGTAGGCTTCCCCGTATCAGGGGGCGCGAAGCATTCGTAGGAATGTACAAAGCGCTGTGCCGCCGACCGTACAGACGCTCCCCGAGAAAGGGCCCCACCGTGGCCGCCAAGCCCGTGGCCGAGCGCGCCAGGCGTCGTCTCGTCGTGCTGGTCTCCGGATCCGGCACCAATCTGCAGGCGCTCCTCGACGAGATCGCCGCCGTCGGACCCGAGGCCTACGGGGCCGAGGTCGTCGCCGTCGGCGCGGACCGCGAGGGCATCGAAGGGCTGGCCCGGGCCGAGCGCGCCGGTCTGCCCACCTTCGTGTGCAAGGTCAAGGACCACGCGACCCGCGAGGAGTGGGACGCGGCGCTCGCCGAGGCCGTCGCCGCGTACGAGCCCGACCTCGTGGTGTCCGCCGGGTTCATGAAGATCGTGGGGAAGGAGTTCCTCGCGCGCTTCGGCGGGCGGTTCGTCAACACCCACCCCGCCCTGCTGCCCAGTTTCCCCGGGACCCACGGCGTACGGGACGCGCTCGCGTACGGCGCCAAGGTCACCGGCTGCACCGTCCACTTCGTCGACGACGGCGTCGACACCGGGCCGATCATCGCGCAGGGCGTGGTGGAGGTCCGGGACGAGGACGACGAGAGCGCTCTGCACGAGCGCATCAAGGAAGTCGAGCGAAGGCTGCTCGTCGAGGTCGTGGGGCGCCTCGCCCGCAACGGCTATCGCATCGAGGGACGAAAGGTAGTTATCCAGTGACCGCCGAGAGCAACAAGCGGGCCATTCGACGGGCGCTCGTCAGCGTCTACGACAAGACCGGCCTCGAGGATCTCGCGCGCGGCCTGCACGAGGCCGGGGTGGAGCTGGTCTCCACCGGGTCCACCGCTGCGAAGATCGCCGCCGCGGGCGTCCCCGTGACCAAGGTCGAGGAGCTGACCGGCTTCCCCGAGTGCCTGGACGGCCGGGTCAAGACGCTGCACCCGAAGGTGCACGCCGGCATCCTCGCCGACCTGCGTCTCGCCGACCACGAGCAGCAGCTCAAGGACCTCGGCGTGGAGCCGTTCGACCTGGTCGTCGTGAACCTCTACCCGTTCCGCGAGACCGTCGCGTCCGGCGCCACGCCCGACGAGTGCGTGGAGCAGATCGACATCGGCGGCCCTTCGATGGTCCGCGCCGCCGCCAAGAACCACCCGTCGGTCGCCGTCGTCACCAGCCCCGCCCGCTACGGCGACGTCCTCGCCGCGGTCCAGGGCGGCGGCTTCGACCTGGCCACCCGCAAGCGGCTCGCCGCCGAGGCCTTCCAGCACACGGCCGCGTACGACGTGGCCGTCGCTTCCTGGTTCGCGTCCGAGTACGCGCCCGTGGACGACTCGTCGTTCCCCGACTTCCTGGGCGCCACCTGGGAGCGGAAGAACACCCTTCGCTACGGCGAGAACCCGCACCAGCCGGCCGCGCTGTACGTCTCCGGCACCGGCGGTCTCGCCGAGGCCGAGCAGCTGCACGGCAAGGAGATGTCGTACAACAACTACACCGACACGGACGCCGCGCTCCGTGCCGCGTACGACCACGACGCCCCCGCCGTCGCGATCATCAAGCACGCCAACCCGTGCGGCATCGCGGTCGGCGCGGACGTCGCCGAGGCCCACCGCAAGGCGCACGCCTGCGACCCGCTGTCCGCGTTCGGCGGCGTGATCGCCGTCAACCGCCCGGTGTCGAAGGAGATGGCCGAGCAGGTCGCGGAGATCTTCACCGAGGTCATCGTCGCCCCGGACTACGAGGACGGCGCGCTGGAGGCCCTCACCAAGAAGAAGAACATCCGCGTGCTGCGCGCCCCGCAGGCGCCGTCCGCCCCGGTCGAGGTCAAGCCGATCGACGGCGGCGCGCTCCTCCAGGTCACCGACCGGCTCCAGGCCGAGGGCGACGACCCGGCCACCTGGACGCTGGCCACCGGCGAGGCCCTGTCCGAGGCCGAGCTGGCCGACCTGGCCTTCGCCTGGAAGGCCTGCCGCGCGGTGAAGTCCAACGCGATCCTGCTCGCCAAGGACGGCGCGTCCGTCGGCGTCGGCATGGGCCAGGTCAACCGCGTGGACTCCGCGAAGCTGGCGGTCGAGCGGGCCGGAGCCGAGCGCGCCCGCGGCTCCTTCGCCGCCTCCGACGCGTTCTTCCCCTTCCCCGACGGCCTGGAGATCCTCACCGAGGCCGGCGTCAAGGCCGTCGTCCAGCCGGGCGGCTCGGTCCGTGACGAACTGGTCGTCGAGGCCGCGCGGAAGGCCGGAGTGACGATGTACTTCACGGGGACGCGGCACTTCTTCCACTGATCCCGCGTTCCACCGATCCCGCGCCCGACGGCGGTGGCCCCGGTCCCTTCCCGGACCGGGGCCACCGCCGTCCCGCGTGCCCGCGTCAGCAGGGACGCAGGTACCAGATCGGGTCCCAGGTGGCCGTGCCCGACTCGTACGCCGTGGACGTCCAGCGGACGCTGCCGTCCTGGTTGTAGAAGCGGGCGACCGTGCCCGGCGTCTGGTTGTTGATGAAGGGGCCGTCGCCGGTCCAGTTGCTCAGCTTCCACGTCTGGCACTTGTAGAAGTCGAACTTGGTGCCGTTGACGACCATGCACAGGTGCCCGTAAGCGCAGGACAGGGCCTTCGTGGAGGCCTTGCCCTTCGGGGCCTCGGTGACGGTCAGCCCGTCGTAGCGGACCGCGTCGGCGGTCACCCGCACGGGCTCGGCGTCGCCGCCCAGCATCCGCTCGGCCGTCTTCTGGAGCGAGGTGACCCGGGTGCCGTCCGGGCCCGGGGCGGCGGTGGCCGCGACCGAGCTGCCGGCGACGAGGGCCGTGGCCGCGACGAGCAGCGCGGCGGACTTGAAGGTGTTCACTGGTTCCCCCATGAACGAAGTGGTCGGTGGCACCGCGGAGGCGGTGTGCTCACACCGTGCCGGGCGCGCGCACCGCCCGGTACCTCGCACCTGCGAGGGTCACCTCCGGCCGGGCGGGGTGTACTCCTTCAGGTAATGGGCGACACGGTCGGCGTAGGAGCGGTACGTCGCGGGGACGCCCCCCGTCTCGTTCACCCTGCGCCACGACGTGCGGTAGGCGGCGGCGATCAGCACCCGACGGTCCTCCCGCAGTCCGTCGTCCAGCCGGGGCGCGATCCAGCACAGGTAGCGGCCCATCGCGGGCACCGACTCGGCGGGCGGGAACGGCGGTTCGGGCACGGTCTCGCCCGGTGTGCCGTCCTCGTTCATCCACCACCGCAGCACCTTCGGCGTCCACCGCGCGATGCCGTACTCGTCGCGGGCCGGGTCGGACAGGTCGGGGTCGAAGTCGCTCTCCACCTTCAGCATGGCCGCGATCAACGGGGCGGTGACGTCCTCGCTGCGGCAGTCGCGCGCGGTCTCCACGATCAGCAGCCGGTAGGCGGCCGGCACGCCCCGGTCGGTGCGCAGCACGTCGGCGCCGTACGTGGCGGCGGCGCCGGTGTTCGCGCTCGGTTGGCCGTCGGACAGGGCCCACCGGTCGACGCCGTAGCCGAGGACGGCCACCGCGGCGGTGGCGACGGCCGCCGAGACGGCGACCGCCCGCCGGGAGCGGCGCCGCGCGGGCAGCAGCCGGGGCAGCCGGAACGGGCGTCCCGCGCCGGCCGCCTCCCGCACCCGCCGCAGCAGTTCCTCCCCGCCGATCCGGTCCGCGTGCGTACGGGACAGGCAGGCGCGGACCACGTCCCGCCAGGCGTCCGGGAGGTCGGGGGAGAGCCGCAGCTCGTCGGTGCCGGAGACGTACGCGGCGGCGGCCGTGCGGCGGGCCGCCGGGGTGGCGCCGGGCAGCGGGAACGCGCCGGTGAGCACGAGATGGGCGAGCACGCCGAACGCCCACACGTCGGCGGACGCGCGGATCCGGCGGCCCCGCTCGCCGATCTCGGACCACAGCAGCTCGGGCGGGGTGTAGTCGGGCGTGGAGAAGGCGGACGTGTAGGCGTGCGTGCCCTCCAGCTCGGCGGCCGTGTTGAAGTCGGCGAGGCGGACCGAACCGTCCGCCATCAGCAGCACGTTGGCCGGTTTCAGGTCGCCGTGCACCCAGCCCGCCCGGTGCAGCTGGGCCAGCCCCTCGCAGATCTGGGCGAGCAGGCCGGGACCGGCGCCGGGCCGGGGCGAGGCGTCCAGCAGCGCGGACAGCGAACCCTCCGCCCTCTCCAGCACCAGCACGGTGGCGCCGTCCAGCTCCGGGTGGCCGGGGTCGTCGACGGTCAGCGTCTCGAACATCCGGATGAGGCGCGGCTGTCTCAGCCGGCGCAGCACGTCCACCTCACGCTCGGCCAGTTCGCGCAGGTGGTGCAGCTGACGCGGGGTGCGGGTGCCGGTGGCCAGGAACTTCAGCGCGACGTCACGCGGCCCGTCCGCGCCGCCCCCGGTGCGGCGGCCGGCGTACACGCTGCCGAACGCGCCCGTGGCGATCGGCTCGCGTACCTCCCACGCGCCCACCCGGTACCCCTTGGGCACCGGCACGGCGTACGTCTCCGTCACCGGACCCGCTGGCGGAGCGGGGCCGCCAGGACCGTCAGGTCGTCCTCGCGGACCAGGTCGAAACGGAGCGCCAGGGAGACCAGCGACTCCTTCTTGCCGTTCAGCCGCGGACCCGGGTCCGCGGTCTCCGGGCCGGGTTTGAGGCGCAGCTTCACGGCCAGGTAGTCGATGTTCCACTGCACCGCGGCGCGGGACGCGGCCGGCCACTGCGGGCGCAGCCGCTCCACCACCTGCTCCACCGTGGGCAGCGGCGCGTGCGGCGCCCCGCGCAGCCGGGGCTCGCACAGCGCGGCCAGAACGGCGAAGTAGCGCTTGGAGCGGTCCAGGGAGAAGGCGGGCGTGGTGGCGGTCCGGTCGTCGCCCGCGTCGTGGCGGACGTGTTCGTGGCAGGGCGCCCACACCTCCAGCGGCAGCAGGTCGCCGCAGGCCGGCAGCACGATCCGGGAGAACTCGAACGGCACCGGCGCGTCCAGGCGGCCCGGCCCGACCTTGATGTGCTCGCCCGCGCCCTCCGGGTTCTCCACGACGTACGTCTGCTCCCGGCTGAGGTTGCTCAGCAGCCAGAAGGAGCCCTGCGCGGTGATCTCACCCGCTCTGCGGGACACGCCGTCGTGCGCGATGCGCAGGCCGTTCCCCTGCGGCGCGCGGCCGAAGGAGAGGCGCTCGCCGGGCGCCAGACGGAGCCGGTCACGGCGGCCGGAGTCCTCCGGCACGGTCGCCGGAGGTACGACGATGAGGCTGTACACGGTGCATCCCCCCATGCCTGACAGCTACTCGGCCAGGGTAGGGGGACGCCCCGCCGCCGGACCTCCCCCGATCGGGTGCGACACGGGTGTGCGGCGGGTTCGGCGCGAAAGGGGCGGGTCGTACGACGGGGCCGTGTCCCCCTCACCGTGGAGGGAACACGGCCCCGTGGCGGTCGTCGCGGTGAGCGGGCCGGGACGGCTCAGTACTGGGGCGGCCGGTTGAACCAGTAGCTGCCGTTCTTGTTGGCGCAGAACACAATGATCAGGATGCCCATCACCAGGCTGATCAGCGCGAACACGTTGGCGCCGAGCAGGTTGATCACGCTGAACAGCGTGACGACCGAGGCATAGATGATCGCGGAGACGCGTGCGCCGCCACGCCCCGTGCCGAACTTGGCAGCCGTGAGGATCGCCCATGTGGCGAACGCCAGCACGAGCACCCCCAGCACGATCATGATGCCCGCGCCGACGCTCGCGACGGTGTCCGCGTCCTCCGCGGTGAAGGACGGGTCGTCGGATATGAGGTCCTCCATCTGGTCGGCGAACCAGCCGCTCGCGACCACCATGAGAAGGCCGGCGAGTGCCTGAAGACCGCCGAGCACGTAGAGCATCACGCGCGCGGCCTTGACGGTGCCAGGCATGGCCACCGGCCCGCCCGGGTGCCCGTAGGGCTGGACCGGCGGGGCGGAGGGGTACCCGTAGCCGGGCTGGCCGGGCTGCTGGGGATAGCCGTAACCGGGCGGCTGGCCCTGGGGAGCCCCGTAGGGGTTGTTCGGGTCGCCGAAACTCATGGCGGTTCTTCCTCCGTTGCGCTTCTGGTGCGGGGACGACGCGAGGCACGGCGCGGAGGAAGTACTACAGATGCGGTCCGTCCCCCCGGTTCTGCCCGCGGCACTGCGCGTTCATCGTTCTTGACCGTTCCTTTCCTTGTCCAGCGGTACGACATATGTGTTGTGCAAGTGCAACATCGCGATCTTGCTCGTATTGCAACCGATGGTGATCGAATGCCCGGTACGGGCGGGACGGCCGACCGGAATGCGGGCTGATTGGTACAGGGACCCGGTCATCCGCGAGGATGGGGGCCATGACCGCCCAGATTCTCGATGGCAAGGCCACCGCAGCCGAGATCAAGTCCGATCTGACCGCCCGTGTGGCGGCGCTGAAGGAGAAGGGCGTCACGCCCGGCCTCGGCACGATCCTCGTGGGGGACGACCCCGGCAGCCAGAAGTACGTCGCGGGCAAGCACCGCGACTGCGCCCAGGTGGGCATCGCCTCCATCCAGCGCGAACTGCCCGGCACCGCCACGCAGGAGGAGATCGAGGCGGTCGTCCGCGAGCTGAACGAGGACCCGGACTGCACCGGCTACATCGTCCAGCTGCCGCTGCCCAAGGGCATCGACGAGAACCGCATCCTCGAGCTGATGGACCCGGAGAAGGACGCCGACGGCCTCCACCCGATGAACCTCGGCCGTCTCGTCCTCAACGAGCCCGCCCCGCTGCCCTGCACGCCGAACGGCATCATCACCCTGCTGCGCCGCCACGGCGTGGAGATCAAGGGCGCCGAGGTGGTGGTCGTCGGGCGCGGCGTCACCATCGGCCGTCCGATGCCGCTGCTGCTGACCCGGCGCAGCGAGAACGCCACCGTGACCCAGTGCCACACCGGCACCCGCGACCTGTCCGCGCACCTGAAGCGCGCGGACATCGTCATCGCCGCGGCCGGCAGCGCCCACCTGATCCGTCCCGAGGACGTCAAGCCGGGGGCGGCCGTCCTGGACGTCGGCGTCTCTCGCAGCGCCGAGGGCAAGATCGTCGGCGATGTCCACCCGGGCGTGGCCGAGGTGGCCGGCTGGGTCGCGCCCAACCCCGGCGGCGTCGGCCCGATGACCCGGGCGCAGCTGCTCGTCAACGTGGTCGAGGCGGCGGAGCGCAGTGTCGGCTGAGCGGAAGGCGCCGGACGCCCCCGAGGCCCCCGCGGCGGCGGAGTCCGGGGAGGACGTCACCGTCCGCGACGCGGTCAGCGCGCCCGACGCCGAGGGCGTCCCGCGCCGGGCCACCCGCAGATTTCCGCTGTTCACCCGGGACACCGCGCGTCCCGAGGGCGGCGGCCGCGCGGCCCCCGGCGACGCCCCCGCGCCCGCCCGGCAGTGGCCCATCCTGGCCGTGCTGCTCACCGTGGGCCTGGGTCTGCTGCTGACCGCGCTGGACGTGTTCCGGGTCGGGTTGCTGCTCATCGGCGCGGCGCTGCTGGCCGGGGCGGTCCTGCGCTGGGTGGTGCCGGACGTCGGCATGCTCGCCGTGCGCTCCCGCTTCACCGACATCGTCACGTACGGCGGCATGGGGCTGGCGATCGTGCTGCTGGCGCTGATGATGCAGCCGGATCCGCTGCTGCGGTTCCCGTGGCTGCAGGACATGCTGCACTTCACGGTCGACGGCTGAGCCTCCCGCGCGCCGGGAACGGCGGCCCGTCCACACCCCCGTGGGCGGACGGGCCGCCGCCGCGCACCACATTCCTGCACGGCGGACGGCCCGATCAACGGCCGCCGGGCCGCTGTGGCACGGAAGTGACCGTTCCGGTACGCGCCCCGGAATCCCCGTACACCCTTGCGATGACTCCGGCGCCTGTTCGCGGCACGGACGCCCGCCCAGGGGTGATGTGGCCGCGGACACCTCCGCACGAGGGCGCCGGGGTGGTAGGACAGGAAGACGGTCGGACGGTCGTACCGGTCCGGTTCACCCGGTCCGTCGGTTCCGGGGTTCCGTTCGGCCGGGGGGCCGACCGGTGGGACACTGGAGCGCAAGCGACTGGGCGTGCAACGCCGCACGCGCCCTGTTGCTCCCGTGCGCCCCCACCCCGGGAACTGAGACCCGTCCCGGTGGCATCCCTGTGGGTAGCCAGACGGGACGTGGCAGCGGGCACCATGCGCGAGGGAAACACCAGCACGAACCGGGGGGAAGAGGGGGAGAGCAATGCCTCGTTGGAAGGCCTTGCCGGATGAACTCGATCCGCAGATCAGAGAGTTCACCAGTCAGCTCAGGCGGCTGGTGGACCGCAGCGGTCTGAGCGTCGCGTCGGTCGCCGACCGCACGGGCTACAGCAAGACGTCCTGGGAGCGCTATCTGAACGGCCGGCTGCTCGCGCCGAAGGGCGCGATCGTGGCGCTGGCCGAGGTCACCGGGACCAACCCGATGCATCTGACCACCATGTGGGAGCTCGCCGAGCGCGCCTGGAGCCGCTCGGAGATGCGGCACGACATGACCATGGAGGCGATCCGGATCTCGCAGGCGCGCGCCGCGCTGAGCGAGCTGGCCGGGCCGCCGTCGGGCGGGGGCGGACGCTCCCGCGGCGGCGGGGCCCGTACGGGGGTCGCCGGTCCGGCCGGGGTGTCGCCGAGCGTGCCGCCCCAGCCGACCGCCACCGACGTGCGCGACGCGTCGGGCAGCGGCAACTCCTGGGGGGTCGCGGGCCCGGACGCCGGTTACCCGGGGGCGTACGGTCCCGGTGCGCCCGCGGCGGGCGGGTACGGCCCGCCGCCCGCGGAGCCGTCCGGCGGCGGTTCCGGCCGCCCCGCGGGCAAGCGGCGCACGGCGATGTTCCTCGTCGGCGCGCTCGGCGCGCTGGTGGTGGTCGCCGCCGGGCTGTACGTCACCGAGACCCAGGGCGACGCCAAGGAGGCGAAGCCCTCCCCGTCGCCCACCGTCACCAAGGAGGCGCGGCTGCCTCCCGGCGTGAAGTGCAGCGGGAAGAGCTGCGAGGGCAAGGACGCCGAGGTCATGGGGTGCAGCGGCGACCTGGTCACCACGGCCGGCTCCGCGGTCGTCGGCGCCACCACCGTCGAGATCCGCTACAGCAAGGTCTGCGCCGCCGCGTGGGGGCGCATCACCCAGGCCGCGCAGGGGGACACGGTGGAGATCACCTCGGGCACGTCCCAGCAGACCGACTCCGTCGACGCGCCGGGCGACACGGTCGCCTACACGATGATGGTGCCGGTCGCCGCCGCGACCGAGGCGAAGGCCTGCGCGGTGCTGGCCGCGACGGGCGAGAAGGGCTGCACGGAATGACGGTCCGGCCGCTCCCCGGCGCGGCCGGACCCCGGACCGCCGGGCTGCAGGGGCCGGCCGGCCGGTTCCCCCGTCCGCGTAGGCCGTACGGGTCGTGACATGTGAGGGAACCGTGGGGACGTGAATGCGGCCGCGTGGGGCGGGCACGCGAGAAGTACCCCCACGGGATGCCGGCACGGTCGGTCCCCGACGGCGGCCGCCCCGCCCCCACCTCTCCCGGACGGAGCGGCCGCCCCCTCTCCTCACCCCTCCGCCCCGCCCGGTTACCCGGGTGTGCGTGCGGTCACTCTGTGGGGCGGGCCACAGGGAGCCCGGCCGTGCACGCTGACCGATGCGCGATAGCCTGACCGCTGGATCTCTCTTGACGCCAAGAGATCGATCAGTCGAACCGGTGATCGATCATCGCGGCGGACACCGGTCACGAGCCGGAGCGGGGATCCCGCACCAGGGGGCAGGGACCGCCCCACCGCCAGCTGTCATACGGAGAACGCCATGACCCGCACTCCCGTGAACGTCACCGTCACCGGCGCGGCCGGCCAGATCGGTTACGCCCTGCTCTTCCGCATCGCCTCCGGCCAGTTGCTCGGCGCGGACGTGCCGGTCAAGCTGCGCCTGCTGGAAATCACCCCGGCGCTCAAGGCCGCCGAGGGCACCGCCATGGAGCTGGACGACTGCGCGTTCCCGCTGCTGCAGGGCATCGACATCACGGACGACCCGAACGTGGCCTTCGACGGCGCCAACGTCGCCCTCCTCGTCGGCGCCCGGCCGCGGACCAAGGGCATGGAGCGCGGTGACCTCCTCGAGGCCAACGGCGGCATCTTCAAGCCGCAGGGCCAGGCCATCAACGCCCACGCCGCGGACGACATCCGCGTCCTGGTCGTCGGCAACCCGGCCAACACCAACGCCCTGATCGCCCAGGCCGCCGCCCCGGACGTCCCGGCCGAGCGCTTCACCGCCATGACCCGCCTGGACCACAACCGCGCGCTGACCCAGCTCGCGAAGAAGACGGGCTCGACGGTCTCCGACATCAAGCGCCTGACCATCTGGGGCAACCACTCCGCCACCCAGTACCCGGACATCTTCCACGCCACGATCGCCGGCAAGAACGCCGCCGAGGTCGTCAACGACGAGAAGTGGCTGGCCGAGGACTTCATCCCGACCGTCGCCAAGCGCGGCGCCGCCATCATCGAGGCCCGCGGCGCCTCGTCGGCCGCCTCCGCCGCCAACGCCGCCATCGACCACGTCTACTCCTGGGTCAACGGCACCCCGGAGGGCGACTGGGTCTCCATGGGCATCCCGTCCGACGGCTCCTACGGCGTCCCCGAGGGCCTGATCTCCTCCTTCCCGGTCACCGTCAAGGACGGAAAGTACGAGATCGTCCAGGGCCTGGAGATCAACGAGTTCTCCCGCACCCGCATCGACGCCTCCGTCAAGGAGCTCGAGGAGGAGCGCGAGGCGGTCCGCTCGCTCGGCCTCATCTGAGCCCGGGCCCGCACGGCCTTCGCGGGGCCCCGTACCGGTTCGTCCGGTACGGGGCCCCGCGCGCGTGCGGCGCGGGGGTCCGCACCGTCGCCGTCCCACAGGTCACCGCCGTCAAACCGGTACGCCCCCGCCCGGCGTTCCCCTATGCTGATGCCCCGTCACTCCGCGTGGCGGTGACATCGATTCGCGTATCGGGGGATCCGCGTGAGCACTGCCTTCGTGCCGCACCAGCAGCCACACCACCCGGGCGGGCAGCCGGACGGCCCGCCGCCCGTGCCCCCGTACGCCAGCGAGGCGACCCGGCTGCTGTGCGCGGGGACCTACCTGGACCCCGGTTACCGCGACCGTGTCATCGAGGAGCTCTACCTCCACGAACAGCGGGTCGTCGCGCCCTCGCTCGGCTTCGACGCCGCCCGCGTCCTCGCCCACGCGCTGCGCGCCCGGCGCCTGGAGACGCTGTGGGCGGCCGCCGTCGTCGGCCTGTGGATCGTCGGCACCCTGATCAGCGGCAACCTGCTCCTCTACTTCGTCTGGCCCAGCCTGCTGCTCGCCGTCGCGCCCCTGCTGCGCGGCCGTGACGCCCGGCCTCCGTGGTACCGCTCGCTCAGCGCGTTCCTGGCCCGCTGGGGCGGACGCGTCTTCACCGCGTTCGCGTTCTTCACCGTGTTCTCCGTGGCGTTGGGCGAAGGCCGCGAGGAGCCCTCCTACGACTCCTCGCCCTACGGATCCTCCGGCGACGATGACGTGCTGGGGGCGGTCACCGACGAGCTCACCGGGGGCGCCAGGCCCTGGCAGGCGTGGTTCGGGATCGGCGTGCTCGTGGTCATCGGCCTGTGCGTCGCCGGGCGCCGCACCCAGTTCGCCCGGGTCCTCGCCGCCGAACTGTCCCCGGACCGGTTCCCGGACGCGGCCGGCGATCCCGCCGAGCAGCACGACGGACCCCGGTTCCGGCGGCTGTCGCAGCGCATCCGGCTGGAGCAGCACACCCCGCTCGTCATGTACCACGAGGCGCGCCCGTTCTGCGGGGCCGGCACGGCGTACGACACCTGGGTGCTCGCCGTCGAACTGCGGCCCGACGAGGACGCGGACCAGCAGCCGATCGGCAACCGGGCCATCCTCGACCGGGTCCGGCCCCTCGTCGAGCAGCTGCGCGTGCCCGCCGAGCACGCGGGCCCCGGCGTACGGGACCGGCTGCGGCGGCTGGAGATCGACGAGTGCGTGTTCCTGCCCGCCGAAGGGCTGCTGCGCCGCGAGGAGGCGCCGTACGGGCCGGCCGACTTCGAGCAGCACCGGGCGCGGGCCGTGGAGGAGGGCGGCGAGAAGCGGCGCCACTTCCTGCGCGTCCGGGTCGGCGGCTGGGAGGAGGAGCTGGTCGTCACCGTCTTCGTCCGCGTCCACACCCAGGGCCGGATGCTGATGCTGGAGATCGCACCGCACGTGCTGCTGCCGGTCCGCGCGGACTTCAAGGACGCCGACCGCACCGCGCACCAGTTCCTGCACGACCTCACGGGCCGCATCGCCGGTTCCGCCGTCCTGGTGCCCCGCTCCGCCGGCGACTCGCTCATCACCCTCGGCCGGGGCGCGGCCTACCTGTGGCGGCTGCTGACCGGCGGCCACGCGCACGCGCTGCCCGACGGGCCCGCCCTGTCGGTGCGGGAGCTGGCGGCGGCGCCCGCCGGGTCCACGTTCCAGGACATGGACGTCGCCCGGTACCTGCGCAGCGTGCAGGACCGCATCAGCCGCGGGGTGCGGCTGGCGCTGGGCGAAGCGGGCTACGAGACCGGCGAGTTCGTGCAGAAGATCGTCAACATCAGCAGCGGCGCGGTGCACATCGGGCGCGCCGACAACTCGTCGTTCGCCTTCGGTGACCACGCGCGCGCCGAGACCACGACCGGCGGCCCCGGGCCGCAGAAGGGATCCGACTGACGATGGCATCCGACGAACCGAACGTCAGCATCGGCCGTGCCGACAACTCCGCCTTCGCGTTCGGCGCCCACGCCCGCGCCGAGACGCACAACACCGCGGCCCCGGCGCGCGACGAGTCCGCCGAGCAGCTGCTGGCCGCCGTGCGGGAGCTGCGTGCCGACCTCGCCCGGCTGCGGGAGAACGAGCAGGTCGCCCGGCTGGACACCACCCTCGCCGACACCGAGGAGGAGATCACCCGGACCGGGACGGCCGGCGAGGGCCGCATACAGCGGCTGCGCGAGGTGCTCACGGACGCCCAGGGCATCCTGAGCCTGTTCGCGTCGGCCGGGGCCGTCGCCGGGCTGCTGGGAATGTGAGAGGGACGCCATGACCGGGGGACAGCGGTACTGGAACGAGGACGCCCAGCGCTGGGAGGACGGCGCCGGCGCCACCGCCTCGGCGACCCCGCCGCCCCCTCCGCCGCCGTCCTTCCAGCCGGCCGTGCCCGCGGCGGACCCGGGCGGCGTGACCGATCCCGACGCGCCGGCGGGCGGGGGCTGGTCCGTCCCGGAGCCGCCGAAGCCGCCGGGGTCCGCAGCTGCCGGGGCCCGGCCGTACGCCGGCCGGCGGCGGCTGGTGTGGGGTGTGCTGGGCGGAGCCGCGGCGGCGGGGGTCGCGGTGGCGCTGGTGCTGAGCCTGGTCGTCGGGGACGAGGGTGGGGGCGGTGGTGCCGACGACCGGGCGGGCGGTACGCGTACGAGCACCGCGCAGGACTCGCCGTCGCCGGCGGGGGAGTCGGAGGCGGTTCCCACGGAGCAGCCCTCCGAGTCCCCCGAGTCCTCCGAGCCGCCCGGCCCCGAGCCGTCGCGGCTGCCCGAGGGCTTCGAACTGCACGCCGACGCCGAGGGTTTCACCATCGCCCGGCCCACGGGGTGGGAACGGGAGACGGTGCCTTCGCAGCACGGCTTCGACGTCGTCAACTACCGCAGTCCGGACGGGTTCCAGCGGCTCCAGGTGTACGAGGTCGAGGAGCGCTCGCCGGAGGAGTCCTTCGACCTGTACCTGTCGGACAGGACACCGAAGCCGGACGGTTTCGAGCAGGTCGCCCTGGAGCCGTTCGGGGCGGACGGGGTGTCCGGGCTGCGCCTCGAGTACCGCGCGGACTCGCTGCGCGGCGAACCCGACGTGGGGAGCTGGCACGTGCAGGACCTGCGGTTCCGTACGTCGGCCGACGGCAAGGTGTACGCCATCGCCGCGTACGGCGCGCCCACGGACGGCGTCGACCCCGAGCTGGAGCTCGTCCTCACGGCGCTGAACCACTTCTGCCCACCGTCCGCGACGTGCGCCGGTCCGTCCTGACCTGAGGCGCGCCGGTCGCGGCCTGGCCCGGAGCACGGTGGTGCCGGTCATCCGGCCCCGTGGCGCGGGGCGTGCGGAGCCGGCTCCCGCCCGGCGCGGGCAGTCGTGCGGCTGGGAGCGGCACGGGTGTGCGCACGGGGTCCCCCTCTGGGGGAGGCGCCTCGTGCGCAGCGGGTCGCGGGGACACCCCCCGGCCCACCGCCGCGCCGGCGGGGCCCGGTCCACCCGCGTCCACGCCGCGTCCCGCGACCGGGTCCGCCCGTCGCGGAGGGCACCGCCGTCGGGGGCGCCCACGCGGACCGGTCGTGACGAAACGCACTCCGTGCATCGATTCCGCATGCATTCCGCCCGGCAGGGCAGGCGCACCCGGTCTCGCGGGTAGCAGGCATGTGACCCACGGGCGCGGAAGAGAACGGAAGGCAGTAACCGATCATGGCGGACAGCACAGAACTGCGGGCGCGCGACACCATTCACGCGGGAGGCGAGTGGCGGGCCGCCGTCTCCGGGGCCACCCGGGAGATCCTCGACCCGGCGGACGCCCGGCCGTTCGCCCTGGTCGCGGAGGGCGACGAGAAGGACGCCGACCTCGCGGTGGCGGCGGCGCGCCGCGCCTTCGACGAGGGGCCCTGGCCGCGCACCCCCGTCGCCGAGCGGGCCGCGCTGCTGCGCCGCGTCGCCGGCCTCCTGGTCCGGGACCGCGAGGAGCTGGGCCTCCTGGAGAGCCGGGACGCGGGCAAGACCGTCGAGGAGGGCCGCGTCGACATCGACTGCGTGGCCGACGCCTTCCGTTACTTCGCCGACCTGGTCGCCGCCGAGGCGCCCGGCCGGGTCGTGGACGCGGGCTCGCCCGACGTCCACAGCGTCGTCGTGCACGAGCCGGTCGGCGTGTGCGCCCTGATCACCCCCTGGAACTACCCGCTGCTCCAGGCCAGTTGGAAGATCGCCCCGGCGCTCGCCGCGGGCAACACCTTCGTGGTCAAGCCCAGTGAGATCACCCCGCTGACGACCGTCGCCCTGATCGGCCTGCTCACCGAGGCGGGACTGCCCGCAGGCGTCGCCAACCTCGTCACCGGCCCCGGCCACACCGTCGGCGCCCGGATGGCCGAGCACCCCGACGTGGACCTGGTCTCCTTCACCGGCGGCCTGGTCAGCGGCACCAAGGTCGCCCGGGCGGCCGCGCCGACCGTGAAGAAGGTCGCCCTCGAACTCGGCGGCAAGAACCCCAACGTGGTGTTCGCGGACGCCTGCGCCACCGAGGAGGGTTTCGACACCGCCGTCGACCAGGCCCTCAACGCGGCCTTCATCCACAGCGGCCAGGTCTGCTCGGCCGGTGCGCGCCTCATCGTCGAGGAGTCCGTGCGAGATCGTTTCGTCGCCGAACTCGCCCGCCGCGCCGAGAAGATCCGGCTCGGCCGGGGCACCGAGGACGGCGTCGAGTGCGGCCCGCTCGTCTCCGCGCAGCAGCGCGAGAAGGTCGAGGCGTACGTGGAGTCCGCGCTCAAGGAGGGCGCGGTGCTGCGCTGCGGCGGCAAGCGGCCCGAGCCGGCGCCCGAGCGCCCCGCGTCCGGCTACTTCTACGAGCCGACCGTCCTCGACCGCTGCCACCGCGAGATGCGCGTGGTGCGCGAGGAGGTCTTCGGGCCGGTCCTCACCGTCGAGACCTTCCGCACCGAGGACGAGGCCGTCGCCCTCGCCAACGACACCGAGTACGGCCTGGCCGGCGGAGTCTGGACGGCCGACCCGGGCCGCGCCCGCCGGGTGGCCGGACGGCTGCGCCACGGCACCGTGTGGATCAACGACTTCCACCCCTATCTCCCGCAGGCCGAGTGGGGCGGCTTCGGCAAGAGCGGCACCGGCCGCGAACTCGGCCCGGCGGGGCTCGCGGAGTACCGCGAGACCAAGCACGTCTACCAGAACCTGGCGCCGGCGCCGGTGCGTTGGTTCCGCGGCTGAGGCCGCCGCGTCCCGGCGGTGCCGCGTCGCCTCGTGGGCGGGTGCGGCGCCGCGGGGGCTGATCGCGCAGTTCCCCGCGCCCCTTCGGGGCGCCTCATGTCCTGGAGTACCTCCATGAACACACCTGTCTACGACTACGTCGTCATAGGCGGCGGGACCGCGGGTTCCGTCGTCGCCTCCCGCCTCACCGAGAACCCGGACGTCACCGTCGCCGTCATCGAGGGCGGCCCCAGCGACGTCGGCCGCGACGACGTGCTGACGCTGCGCCGCTGGATGGGCCTGCTCGGCGGCGAGCTCGACTACGACTACCCCACCACCGAGCAGCCACGCGGCAATTCGCACATCCGGCACAGCCGCGCCCGCGTCCTCGGCGGATGCTCCTCGCACAACACGCTCATCGCGTTCAAGCCGCTGCCGTCCGACTGGGACGAGTGGGAGCAGGCCGGCGCCAAGGGCTGGGGCGCCGTGCAGATGGAGGCGTACTACGCCCGGCTGAAGAACAACATCGTCCCGGTCGACGAAAAGGACCGGAACGCCATCGCCCGCGACTTCGTCGACGCCGCGCGGACCGCGCTCGAGGTGCCCCGCATCGAGGGCTTCAACAAGAAGCCGTTCCACGAGGGCGTCGGCTTCTTCGACCTCGCCTACCACCCCGAGAACAACAAGCGGTCCTCCGCGTCGGTGGCGTACCTGCACCCGGTGATGGACGAGCGGTCCAACCTGACGCTCTGGCTGGAGACCTGGGCGTACCGGCTGGAGCTGAACGGCACCCGCGCCGAGGGCGTCCACGTGCGCACCAAGGACGGCGAGGAGGTGCTGATCCGCGCCCGCAACGAGGTGGTGTTGTGCGCCGGCGCCGTCGACTCGCCGCGGCTGCTGCTGCACTCCGGCATCGGGCCGCGCGCCGACCTGGAGGCGCTCGGCATCCCCGTGGCGCACGATCTGCCCGGGGTCGGCGAGAACCTGCTCGACCACCCCGAGTCGGTGATCGTGTGGGAGACCGAAGGCCCCATCCCGGAAAACTCGGCGATGGACTCCGACGCCGGTCTGTTCGTGCGCCGCGACCCCGGCCACGCCGGTCCCGACCTGATGTTCCACTTCTACCAGATCCCGTTCACGGACAATCCGGAGCGACTGGGCTACCGGCGGCCGGAGTTCGGGGTGTCCATGACGCCGAACATCCCCAAGCCGAAGAGCCGCGGCCGGCTGTACCTCACCAGCGCCGACCCCGAGGTCAAGCCGGCGCTGGACTTCCGGTACTTCACCGACGAGGACGACTACGACGGCCGCACGCTGGTGGACGGCATCCGCATCGCCCGCGAGATCGCGAAGACCGAACCCCTCGCGCACTGGCTCAAGCGTGAGGTGGCACCCGGTCCCGACATCACCGGCGACGAGGAGCTGAGCGAGTACGCCCGCAAGGTCGCGCACACCGTCTACCACCCGGCCGGCACCTGCAAGATGGGCGCCGCCGACGACGAGACCGCGGTCGTGGACCCCGAGCTGCGGATCCGGGGCCTGCAGGGCATCCGCGTCGCCGACGCCTCCGTCTTCCCGACCATGACCGCCGTCAACCCGATGATCGGTGTGCTGATGGTCGGCGAGCGCGCCGTCGACCTCATCGGCGGTGATGCCCGATGAGCGCGCCGACCGCGGCCGTCGCCGCCGCCGACTCCGCCCCCGCGTCCGGCGCGGAGGCCCCGCCCGTCTTCTCCGTCGACGGACTGTGGAAGGTCTTCGGGCCCCGCGCCGACAGGGTGCCCGCCGACCCCGCACTCGCCTCCCTCGACGCGGCCGAGCTGCGCGCCCGCACCGGCTGCACGGCCGCCGTGCGGGACGTCTCCTTCGACGTCCGCAAGGGCGAGGTCTTCGTCGTCATGGGCCTGTCCGGGTCCGGCAAGTCCACGCTGGTGCGCTGTCTGACCCGGCTGATCGAGCCGACCGCGGGCCGCATCGTCATCGACGGCGAGGACGTCCGCGCCATGGACAAGGCGCGGCTGCGGGAACTGCGGCGCCATCGCGCCGCCATGGTCTTCCAGCACTTCGGCCTGCTGCCGCACCGCACCGTCCTCGACAATGTCGCCTACGGCCTGGAGATCCAGGGGATGGGCCGCGCCGCGCGGCGCGAGAAGGCCGCCGAGGTCGTCGCCAAGGTCGGCCTCGCCGGCATGGAGCAGCGCCGGCCCGCCCAGCTCTCCGGCGGCCAGCGCCAGCGGGTCGGGCTGGCCCGCGCGCTCGCCGTCGACCCCGAGGTGCTGCTGTTCGACGAGCCGTTCAGCGCGCTCGACCCGCTGATCCGGCGCGACATGCAGGACGAGGTGGCCCGGCTGCACCGTGAGGAGGGCCGCACGATGGTCTTCATCACGCACGACCTCCAGGAGGCACTGAGGCTGGGTGACCGCATCGCCCTGATGCGGGACGGCCGGGTGGTCCAGCTCGGCACCCCCGAGGAGATCGTGGGCGCGCCCGCCGACGACTACGTGCGCGCGTTCGTCCAGGACGTCCCGCGCGAGCAGGTCCTGACCGTGCGGACGGCCATGCGTCCCGCCTCGCCGGCGGAACGGACGGCCACCGGCCCGACGGTCGCCCCCGGCACCACCGTCTCGGAGGCCATAGAAACGGTCGCCGCCGCCGGCGCCCCCGCCCGCGTCCTGGACGAGGGCGAGTGCGTGGGCGTCGTCGACGCGGAGACCCTGCTCCACGTGGTGGCCGGCCACTCCGCGCCCTCGGACGCCGCCGACCGCAGCGTTGCCGAGCCGGACGCGGGCGGTCCCGTCGACGGAGCGGCGGGGCGGCCGGCCGATTCCGGCGGAGGCGAGGGCGCCTCCACCACCGCCGACGGTTCCGCCGTCGCCGGAAGCGCGAAGGCGGGCACGTCCGCATCCGCGGACGAGGCCGGTGAGGCCCCGGCCGGCCCCGCCGCGAGTGAGGAGTCCGTCTGATGGCGGCGCTCACCGCTACCGTGCGGGACACCGCGGCGCCCGGCCTGTTCCGCAGGCCCGCCGTCCGCAAGCTCGGCGTGCTGCTGCTCCTCGCCGCTCTCGTCGTGCCGTTCGTGGCGGGGCGGTGGGGGAGCGGGGCCTGGCCCGGGGCGCTGACCGTCGACCTGTCCGGACCGCTCGGCACCGCCAGCGACTGGATCGTCGACAACCGCGACTCCCACCCCCTGTTCCTCTACTTCCTCGGCCACGTCAGCAACGCCGTCGTCATCGCCGTACGCGCCGTCTACCTCGCCCTCCTCGCCGTCGGCTGGGCGGGAGTCACCGCGGTGGCCTCGCTGACCGCCTGGCGCGTCGCGGGGATCCGGCAGGCGCTCGGGACCGCCGCCGCGTTCCTCGCCTGCGGACTGCTGGGCATGTGGGTGCCCACCATGCAGACCCTCGCCCTCATGGTGGTCGCGGTCGCCGCGTCCGTCGTGGCGGGCGCGCTGCTCGGGCTCGCGGCCGGACTGTCCGACCGTATGCACCGGGCGCTGCGCCCGGTGCTCGACACCATGCAGGTCCTGCCGGCCTTCGCCTACCTGCTGCCGGTCGTGCTGGTCTTCGGCATCGGCGTCCCCGCGGCCGTGCTGGCCACGGTCGTCTACGCAGCCCCGCCGATGGCCCGGCTCACCGCGCTGGGGCTGCGCGGCGCGGACAAGGAGGTGCTGGAGGCCGTCGAGTCGCTCGGGACGACCGCACGCCAGCGCCTGCTGACCGCCCGCATCCCGCTGGCCCGCAAGGAACTCCTGCTCGGCCTCAACCAGACGATCATGATGGCGCTGTCCATGGCCGTCATCGCCTCGGTGATCGGCGCGGGCGGCCTCGGCGACCGCGTCTACCAGGCGCTCGCCTCGGTCGACGTGGGTGCCGCGCTCGCCGCCGGTATCCCGATCGTGCTGCTGGCGGTCGTGCTGGACCGGGTCACCGGCGCGGCCGGCGCCCGCCTCGGCGACGCCCCCGCCCCGAACAGCCGCGCGCTGTGGGCGTACGCCCTGCTCGGCGCGGTCGTCGTCGCGGCCGTGGGACGTCTCGCGGGCCGGCTGGAGTGGCCGGAGAGCTGGGTCGTCGGCATCGCCGAGCCGGTCAACCGGGCCGTCGACTGGATGACCGCGCACCTGTACTCGGGCGTGCCCGTGGTCGGCGGCACCGCCGACTGGGCGGGCCGCTTCACCACCTGGGTGCTCGACCCGCTCCGCGACGGACTCCAGTGGCTGCCCTGGTGGAGCGTGCTGCTCGTCGTCGCCGCCCTGGCCTGGCTGATCGGCACCTGGCGCACCGCGCTCACCGCCGTGCTCGCGATGGCCGCCATCGGCGTGCTCGGCGTGTGGGGGCCGTCGCTGGACACCCTGTCGCAGGTCCTCGCCGCCGTCGCCGTGACCCTCGTGACCGGCTTCGCCGCGGGCATCGCCGCCGCGCGCAGCGACCGCGTCGAGCGGCTGCTGCGGCCGGTGCTGGACGTGTTCCAGACGATGCCGCAGTTCGTGTACCTGATCCCGGTGGTCGCCCTGTTCGGCGTGGGCCGCGCCCCGGCGGTCGCCGCCGCGGTCGTCTACGCGCTGCCCGCCGTCGTCCGCATCACCGCCCAGGGCCTGCGCCAGGTCGACCCGGCCGCCCTGGAGTCGGCGCGCTCGCTCGGCGCGAGCGGCGCCCAGCAGCTGCGGCAGGTGCAGCTGCCGCTGGCCCGCCCGGCCCTGCTGCTCGCCGTCAACCAGGGTGTGGTCCTGGTCCTGGCCGTGGTCATCATCGGCGGCCTGGTCGGCGGCGGCGCCCTCGGCTACGACGTCGTCTTCGGTCTTGCGCAGGGCGACCTGGCGACCGGTCTGGTGGCCGGCGCCGCGATCGTCTGCCTGGGCCTGATGCTCGACCGGGTCACCCAGCCCACCGGACGCCGCGCGACGAAGGGAGCGTGACATGCGGATCCGTACGATGCCCGCCGTGGCGGCCGGCTGCGCCCTCCTGCTGCTGACCGGCTGCGGGGCCGCCGACATGACCAAGCAGGCCTCGCCGTTCGCCAACGCGCGCGGGGCGAGGACGGTCACCCTGTCGGTGCAGTCCTGGGTCGGCGCCCAGGCCAACGTGGCCGTCGCCCAGTACCTGCTGGAGCACGAGCTGGGCTACCGCGTCGACACCGTGCAGGTCGACGAGGTGCCCGCCTGGGACGCCCTCAGCCAGGGCCGCGTGGACGCGATCCTGGAGGACTGGGGCCACCCCGAGCAGGAACAGCGGTACGTCGAGGACAAGAAGACCATCGTCAAGGGCGGAGACCTGGGCGTCACCGGGCACATCGGCTGGTTCGTGCCGACGTACTTCGCCAAGCAGCACCCGGACGTCACCGACTGGAAGAACCTCAACAAGTACGCCGACCGGTTCCGCACCCCGGAGAGCGGCGGCAAGGGCCAGCTCCTCGACGGCTCCCCCTCCTACGTCACCAACGACAAGGCGCTGGTGAAGAACCTCGAGCTGGACTACCGGGTGGTGTTCGCCGGCTCCGAGGCCGCGCAGATCACCCAGATCCAGCAGTTCGCCAAGGAGAAGAAGCCGTTCCTCACCTACTGGTACACGCCCCAGTGGCTGTCCGAGCGGGTGCCGATGACGGAGGTGAGGCTGCCGCCGTACGAGGAGGGCTGCGACGCGGACCCGGAGAAGGTCGCCTGCGCCTACCCGCACACCCCGCTGCAGAAGTACCTCAACGCGGACTTCGCGCGCGGCGGCGGCAAGGCGGCGGAGCTGCTCCGGAACTTCGAGTGGAGCACCGAGGACCAGAACGAGGTCTCCCTGATGATCGCCGAGCAGAAGCTGTCGCCCCGCGAGGCGGCGGAGAAGTGGGTGGACAGCCACCGCTCCGTCTGGGAGAAGTGGCTGCCCTGAGACACGTCTAGGGCCTGTTGCGAAAGTGCTGGTCATAGCCATTCATTGATGGCTGCGACCAGCACGGTCGCTTCGTAGCGGACGGCGAGTTTGTCGTACCTCGTGGCGACAGCCCGGTGGCGTTTGAGCCGGTTGATCCCGCACTCGACCGCGTGCCGCTGCTTGTAGTCGTCCTTGTCGAACATCGGCGGCCGCCCGCCACGCGATCCGCGCTTGAGGCGGTTGCGGACCCGGTCCGCCGGAACCGGGATGGTGGCCTTGATCCCGCGTCTGCGCAGGTAGGAGCGATTGCCACGGGAGTCGTACGCCTTGTCGGCCCGCACCCGGTCCGGACGCTTGCGCGGCCTGCCCAGTCCCAGCCGCGGAACCCGGATGGCTTCCAGGACCGGCTCGAACTGCGGGGAGTCGCCCCGCTGCCCGGCCGTGATCACCACGGACAAGGGCTTCTGCCCCTGCTCGACCGCGAGGTGGATCTTGCTGGTCAGTCCGCCGCGGGAGCGTCCGAGGCCGTGGTCGGCCGGCTCGACGAAGATCCCGCCGGGCGGCTCCTTCTGGAGGTCCCCTTTTTCGCCGCTCCGGCGGCGTGCTGGTGGGCCCGGCAGACGGTGGAGTCGACGTTGACATCCCAGGTGATCAGGCCCTTGGCGTCCGCCTCGGCCTGGAGCTGGGTGAGGATCCTCGCCCAGGTGCCGTCCCGCTGCCAGCGCCGGAACAGGTCATAGACCCGGTCCCACGGCCCATAACGTTCGGGCACGTCCCGCCACGGAGCACCGGTCCGGGTCCGCCACCGTATCCCGTCTATCAACTGCCGCCGCGTCCACACCTGCGGCCGGCCCGGCTTGATGCCCGTCGGCAGCAGAGGCTCAAGCCGGGCCCACTGGCCATTCGTCAGATCCCCACGTCCCACAGGACATGATCATCAACGAACAAGATCCACTTTTGCAACAGACCCTAGCCGTGCTGTCCCGGCTGGTAGTGACCGGGCGCCATCCGGCAGGTCACGCCGAACCGGTTCCAGGCGTTGATCACCGCGATGGAGGCGATCAGCTGGGACAGCTCCGCCTCGTCGAACTGCTTCGCGGCCCGCTCGTACACCTCGTCCGGGACGAAGCCCTCGGTGAGGACGGTGACCGCCTCGGTCAGCTCGATCGCGGCGATCTCCTTCGCCGTGTAGAAGTGCCGCGACTCCTCCCACGCGGAGAGCTGGACGATCCGCTCGACGCTCTCGCCCGCCGCCAGGGCGTCCTTGGTGTGCATGTCCAGGCAGAACGCGCAGTGGTTGAGCTGCGAGGCGCGGATCTTGACCAGCTCGGCCAGCTTCGGGTCAAGACCCTTCCGGGCCGCGGCGTCCAGCCGGACCATCGCCTTGTAGACCTCGGGGGCGTGCTTCGCCCACTCCATGCGGGCGGGCTCCTCCGCCGCGTAGGGAACCGTCCCGGTCGTGTCGGTGTTCGTCATGCCGTCGACCCTAGAAGCCGGGCAGCCCAGGAGTATGGTCCAGTTCCATGGCGGAACGCTGGGCCACTTTCGGCATCGACCTCCACCTGGACCCGAGCGGGCCCGGGCTGCGGCGCGGCCTCACCGACGCCCTGCGGGAAGCCGTCCGCGGCGGCCGGCTCGCCCCCGGCACCCGGCTGCCCTCCTCCCGCTCCCTCGCCGCCGACCTGGGCATCGCCCGCAACACCGTCGCCGACGCCTACGCCGACCTGATCGCCGAGGGCTGGCTCACCGCCCGCCAGGGCTCCGGCACCCGCGTCGCCCCGCGCGCCGTCCCCGAACACCCGGCCGCCCCCACGCCCCGCCGCACCCCCGGCCGGCTCCCGTACAGCCTGATGCCCGGCACCCCCGACCTCGCCTCCTTCCCGCGCGGCGAGTGGCTCCGGGCCACCCGCCGCGCCCTCGCCGCCGCACCCCACGACGCCCTCGGCTACGGCGACCCGCGCGGCCGCCCGGAACTCCGCGAGGCCCTCGCCGGATACCTCTCCCGGGTCCGGGGCGTGCGCGCCGACCCCGGGCACGTCGTCGTCTGCTCCGGCTTCTCCCACGGCCTCCAGCTGCTGTCCGAGGTGCTGCGCGCCCGCGGCGCCCGCACCCTCGCCGTCGAGCCCTACGGCCTCGACGTCCACTGGGACCTGATCCACCGCGCCGGCCTGAAGACCGTGCCGCTCGCCCGGGACGCCCTCGGCACCCGCGCCCAGGACCCGGGCGACGCCGACGCGGTGCTGCTCAACCCGGCCCACCAGTTCCCGCTCGGCGGGGCGCTGCGCCCGGAGCGCCGGGCCGCCGTGGTCGAGTGGGCGCGCCGCACCGGCGGCCTGATCCTGGAGGACGACTACGACGGCGAGTTCCGCTACGACCGCCAGCCCGTCGGCGCCCTCCAGGACCTCGACCCCGGGCGGGTGGTCCACCTCGGCACCGCCAGCAAGTCCCTCGCCCCCGGCCTGCGGCTGGGCTGGATGGTGGTGCCGCCGTGGCTGCTGCCGGACGTCGTCGACCACGGCGGCGGCAGCACGGTCAGCGTCGTCGAACAGCTCGCCATCGCCGAGTTCCTGGCCTCCGGCGCCTACGACCGCCAGGTCCGCGCCGCCCGCCTGCGCTACCGCCGCCGCCGGGACGCCCTCGTGAAGGCCCTCGCCGACGGGGCGCCCCACGTCCGCGTCACCGGCATCGCGGCCGGACTGCACGCCGTGCTCGAACTGCCGCCCGGCACCGAGCAGTCGGTCCAGCGGTCGGCCGTCTGGCAGGGGCTCGCCGTCAAGGGCCTGGACTCCTTCCGCCACCCCGGCGTCACCGATCCCGTCGGCGACGCCCTCGTGGTCGGCTACGCCACCCCGCCCGACCACGCCTGGAACGGCACCCTGGACGCGCTGCTCCGCTCCCTGCCGTGACCGCGGTTCCGCCGCCTCCGTGACCGGCGTTCGTGGATTCTGCGTGAGCGTCCACCGGCCATATCCCGGCACACGGTGACAAACCATCAGCGGGAACGCGGGCGGGACCGGGGGCTCCTGTGCGGCCCGCCCCGACGGTCTCTAGGCTGTCCGCCGCGAGCCGGGGCGACACGGGAACGGTCCGGCGCGACACGAGGGGGAGCGAAAGGCATGGCGCAGACACGGCGACGGCTGCGGTCCAGCACGGTGGTGCTGGGCGGCATGGGCGTGCTCGCGGCGGCACTGTCGGCCTGCGGGTCCGACCCGGACCGGCGGTGCGTGGACCGCGACAGCTACACCCTCGGCGACGGGTACAAGGTCGTCTCCGACAAGAACTGCTCCGGCGGCTCCTCCGGCTCCCGGAGCACGAGCAGGTCCCGCACCACCGACGCCGACTGGTACTACGACTCCGACGTCCGCAACGGCTACGCCGAGCACGGCACCTTCAGCCGCAGCGAGGCCGTCGACCGGGGCGGCTTCGGCTGCTCCGGCAGCGGCGGCGGCTGAGCCGCCGTGGAACGGCGCACCATCGAACCCCGCCCCGGCTGGCAGCAGACCGTCGAGGAACAGGGGCTCGTCTACCCGCTGACCCGCTACCCCGACGACTCCCTGCGCCCCTACTGGGACGAGAGCGCCTACTACGTCTTCGGCCTGGACGAGGTCGAGGCGCTGGAGGAGACCGTCGAGGAACTGCACGCGATGAGCCTGGCCGCGGCCGGGCACATCGTCACCGAGGGCCGCTTCGCCGACCTCGGCATCACCGACCCCCGGGTCGTGGACGCCGTCACCGAGTCCTGGCGCCGCAGGGACGAACTGCCGTCCCTGTACGGCCGCTTCGACCTCCGCTACGACGGCACCGGCCCGGCGAAGCTGCTGGAGTACAACGCGGACACCCCGACCTCCCTGGTGGAGGCTGCTTCACCGCAGTGGTTCTGGATGGAGGAGCGCTTCCCCGGCGCCGACCAGTGGAACTCCCTGCACGAACGGCTCGTCGACGCCTGGAAGAAGCAGTCCGCGCTGCTCCCGCCGGGCAGCCCGCTGTACTTCGCCCACACGGCGGGCGACGAGTGCGGCGAGGACCTGATGACCGTCGCCTACCTCAAGGAGACCGCCGAACAGGCGGGCCTGGAGACCGACTGGCTCGCCATGGAGGAGATCGGCTGGGACCGTCTCTCCGGCCGCTTCGTCGACAACCGCCTGCGGTTCATCCGCAGCATCTTCAAGCTGTACCCGTGGGAGTGGCTGACCACCGACCGCTTCGCCGGTCATGTGCTCGACACCCTCGACAACGGCGGCGGCACCGGCTCCACCCTGTGGATCGAACCCGCCTGGAAGATGCTGCTCAGCAACAAGGCGCTGCTGGCGATCCTCTGGGAGCTCCACCCCGGCCACCCCAACCTCCTCCCCTCCTACCTCGACGGCCCCCGCGAACTGGCGGACACCACCGGCTGGGTCGCCAAGCCGCTGCTGGGCCGCGAGGGCGCCGGCGTCACCGTGCACCCGTCCGGCACCGCCCCGGCGCCCCTTGACGAGCCCTGCTGCTACCAGCAGCTCGCCCCGCTGCCCGACTTCGACGGCAACCGCGTCGTCCTCGGCACCTGGGTGGTGGAGAACGAGGCCGCCGGCCTCGGCATCCGCGAGTCCTCCGGCCTGGTCACCGACGGGTACGCCCGCTTCCTGCCGCACGTCATCCTCTGACCGGCGGCCCCCGCGGCCGGAGCGGGCCGGGCACTCCCGCATCGCGGACACCCGCCGCGCCCGCCCGGCCCACCCGGTAACCTGGCCCGCGGGCCGTGACTGGCGCGCTGGGATGGGACCAACCATCGGGGAGCGGCCCGCGAGAAACGTGCCGTGCGCCTGGGCCATCCGTACCGTGAACGCTGAACGCTACGTCCGGAGGTCCCCATGTCTGCCGAGCAGCCGCTCACCCCCGAGTCCACCGCCTTCCGCTCCGCCCTCGACGTGATCCGCGCCGTCGAGCCGCGCGTCGCCGACGCCATCGGGCAGGAGGTCGCCGACCAGCGCGAGATGCTCAAGCTGATCGCCTCCGAGAACTACGCCTCCCCGGCCACCCTGCTGGCGATGGGCAACTGGTTCAGCGACAAGTACGCCGAAGGCACCGTCGGCCGCCGCTTCTACGCCGGCTGCCGCAACGTGGACACGGTCGAGTCGCTCGCCGCGGAGCACGCCAAGGAACTGTTCGGCGCCCGCCACGCCTACGTCCAGCCGCACTCCGGCATCGACGCCAACCTGGTCGCCTTCTGGGCCGTCCTCGCCGACCGCGTCGAGGCGCCCTTCCTGGAGAAGACCGGCGTCCGCCAGATCAACGACCTCTCCGAGGCCGACTGGGCCGAGCTGCGCCAGGCCTTCGGCAACCAGCGCATGCTCGGCATGTCCCTGGACGCCGGCGGCCACCTCACCCACGGCTTCCGGCCCAACATCTCCGGCAAGATGTTCGACCAGCGCTCCTACGGCACCGACCCGGCCACCGGTCTGATCGACTACGAGGCGCTGCGCGCCACCGCCCGTGAGTTCAAGCCGCTGATCCTCGTCGCCGGCTACTCCGCATACCCCCGTCTCGTGAACTTCCGGATCATGCGGGAGATCGCCGACGAGGTCGGCGCCACGCTCATGGTCGACATGGCGCACTTCGCGGGTCTCGTCGCCGGCAAGGTCCTCACCGGCGACTTCGACCCCGTGCCGCACGCCCAGATCGTCACCACCACCACCCACAAGTCGCTGCGCGGCCCGCGCGGCGGCATGGTGCTGTGCGACGACTCCCTCAAGGACCAGGTCGACCGCGGCTGCCCGATGGTCCTCGGCGGCCCGCTGCCGCACGTCATGGCCGCGAAGGCGGTCGCCCTGGCCGAGGCGCGCCGGCCGTCCTTCCAGGACTACGCCCAGCGGATCGTCGACAACTCCCGAGCCCTCGCCGAGGGCCTGATGCGCCGCGGCGCCACCCTGGTGACCGGCGGCACCGACAACCACCTCAACCTGATCGACGTCGCCACCTCCTACGGCCTGACCGGCCGCCAGGCCGAGGCGGCGCTGCTCGACTCCGGCATCGTCACCAACCGCAACGCCATCCCGGCCGACCCCAACGGCGCCTGGTACACCTCCGGCATCCGGATCGGCACCCCGGCGCTGACCACGCGGGGGCTCGGCACGGCGGAGATGGACGAGGTCGCCGGCCTCATCGACCGCGTCCTCACCACCGCGCAGCCCGGCACCACCAAGTCCGGTGCGCCGTCCAAGGCGTCCCACGTGCTCGACGAGAAGGTCGCCGACGAGATCTCGCGCCGGGCCACCGATCTGGTCGCGGGCTTCCCGCTGTACCCGGAGGTCGACCTCGGCTGAGGCCGCCTGCCGGGTCCCGGCCGAGTCCCTGCCGGGTGCCTCGGTCAGACGTCCAGCAGTTCCTGGCGGGGGCCGTCGCCCCGGCCCCCGCGGTCGCGTACGGCGGCCGCTCCCCGGAGCGCGTACGGGCGCAGTACCAGGGTCAGGACGGCTCCCGCCGCCAGGCCCGGTACGGCCCACCACCAGGCGGCGCCGTCCGTGCCGTCGTCCGCGGCGGGGGCGGCCGCCTGGGCGGGGGCCATGTGCAGGTCCTCACGCGGGGTCGGCTGCGCCGCGGGGGCGGAGGCGCCGGTGGCTGTCACGCCCAGCTGCGAGAGCAGCGCGCGGAGCTTCGCCGGGGACGTGGCGCGGTGCCAGACGCCGTCGTCGCCGTCGGTGATGCGGGTGGAGGTGTGTATCCATGCCTCCTGGCTGCCGTCCGGGAGGGCGATCTGGTCCACCCGCCACGGGGTCACGTCGTGGACCATCCACGTCACGTTGATGTGCTGGCCCGAGGCGGTCGCGAGGCGGGGCGGCTTGGTGCGGGTGCCCTGGTGCAGGGGGCCGAGCAGGCGCTCCAGCTCCGTGTAGCGCTTGTCGGCGTGGTACAGCGAGGCAGTCTTTCCGGTGGTCGCCGAGACGATCAGGACGCTGGTGGGGCCTCCTGCGGAGGCGGGTGGGCTGCTCCACAGGAGCAGGGCCGTCACCGCGATCATGATCGCCGTCAGGTGTCGTCCTGCGCCGTCCTTCCAGGTGTGCATGTCGGTCCCCCACGTGGCTGTTGAACCCTGTGCGGCTTGCTGGGCGAGCCGCCTGACATCTTTGGTACACCGGCCGGTGCGGTGGGGTTCCCGTCGGGCCTGGGGCTGCGCCCCAGACCCCCTTTCGGCCCTTCGGGCCTCGTCCTCAAACGCCGGACGGGCTGGAATTGGAGGTCGCGATCTCGTGGGCCCGGGTGCGAGACCAGACCCCCTCCAGGCGAAGCGTCACCTCACCCGTGGGGCTCCACAGCAGTGTCGGCCCCGCCGTGCGCTCCTCGCGGGTGAACCGGCGACCTTCCGCGTCGATCATCCAGAACGTCAGGACGTGAGGCCGCGGGAACCACAACGCCTGACCCCCCACGTCCAGCCACTCCGGCTGTTCCCGCACCGTCTTGGTGAACGTGAGGTCCAGGCGGCCCGGGAACTGGTCCAGGCGGATCGTGCGGCCGTCGTCGCTCCTCCAGCACAGGCTGACCAGGGACCGCCCGTGCGGCAGCGCGCCGACCGAGACCGCGTCCGGAGGGCCCAGTGCCTCCGGGACCACAGGAGTGAAGCCGGCCCGCCGCTCCGCCTCGTCCAGCGGCACCGGAGCGGCGCAGCCCGGCACCCGGGCGCCCGGGGAGGGCGCCGCCGACGGGTCGTGCCGTACCTGGACGCCGTGGAAGCCGAACCAGTCGCTCACGGTCGCCCGCACCGGGGGCGTCAGCACCAGCACCGTCAGCACACCGCACAGGGCGGCGAGCAGGGAGCGCAGGCGGGCGCGCGTCCAGCGCCGGACCGCGTGCAGGCGGGCAGGCCGGGGGGCCGGCTCCGGGACAGGGGTGTGCTCGGCGAGTATCCGGGCGAGCACCCGCTCCGCCATCGTCTCCGCGCCCGCCGTCCCGTCCGGGGCGTCCAGGGAGCGGCCGTAGGCGCGCAGCTCCTCGCGCAGGCGCCGCAGCTCCTCCTCCTGCCGTTCGTTCACGCCGGCGCACCCCCTTCCCGGGGCTGACCGGGACGGAAGTCAGGGAGCAGCCGCTGGAGCCGGCGCAGGGCGCGGTTCAGACGGGACTTCACCGTGCCCCGGGGCCAGCCCAGCGCCTCGGCCGTCTCCCGCTCGTCCATCTCCAGCAGATAGCGGTAGGTGACGACCAGCCGGTGCTCCTCGCTCAGCCGTTCCAATGCGGCCAGCAGGGCCGCGCGGCGCTCGGTCTCCAGTGTGGCGACGGCGGGGTCGGCCGACTCCGGTATCACCGGCTCGGCCCCGACGAGGGCCGCCTCCCGGCCGGCCAGGGTCGTCCTGCGTGCCGCCGCGCGCACTGTGTTCCTCGTCTCATTGGCCACGATCGACAACAGCCACGGCCGGAAGGCCGCGCCGTCCCGGAACCGCCCCAGAGCGCAGTACGCCTTCACGAAGGCCTGCTGCACCACGTCCTCCGCGTCCGGTCCCGCCCCGAGTGCGGCGGCCGCCCTGAGCGCGATGCCCGTATGGGCGCGCACCAGCTCCGCGTACGCCTCCGGCTGCCCGGCGCGTACACGTGCGATCACCGCGGCCTCATCGACGATGCGGCCCCCCTCCCGCGTCCTCACTCTCTTGTTACACCCCGCGGAACGGATCGGTTCCCACCTGTTCCCGGTCGGTTCCGGACCGCCTCCCGGAACCTGAGAGAATGGTGTGCATGGCGACTGACCGACCTCGCGTGCTCTCCGGAATTCAGCCCACAGCAGGCTCCTTCCACCTCGGCAACTACCTCGGTGCCGTCCGCCAGTGGGTGGCGCTCCAGGAGACCCACGACGCCTTCTACATGGTCGTCGACCTGCACGCGATCACGGTCCCGCAGGACCCGAAGGAGCTGCGGGCCAACACCCGGCTCGCCGCGGCCCAGCTGCTGGCCGCCGGTCTCGACCCGGACCGCTGCACCCTCTTCGTGCAGAGCCATGTGCCGGAGCACGCCCAGCTCGCCTGGGTGATGAACTGCATCACCGGGTTCGGCGAGGCCTCCCGCATGACCCAGTTCAAGGACAAGTCCGCCAAGCAGGGCGCCGACCGCGCCTCCGTCGGCCTGTTCACGTACCCGATCCTCCAGGTCGCGGACATCCTGCTCTACCAGGCCCACGAGGTGCCGGTGGGCGAGGACCAGCGCCAGCACATCGAGCTGACCCGCGACCTCGCCACGCGCTTCAACGGCCGGTTCGGCGACACCTTCACGCTCCCGAAGCCGTACATCCTCAAGGAGACGGCGAAGATCTACGACCTCCAGGACCCGGCGGTCAAGATGAGCAAGTCGGCGTCCACCCCCAAGGGCCTGATCAACCTGCTCGACGAGCCGAAGGCCACCGCCAAGAAGGTGAAGAGCGCCGTCACCGACACGGACACGGTGATCCGCTACGACGTGGCGGAGAAGCCCGGCGTCAGCAACCTGCTCACGATCTACTCGACCCTCACCGGCACCGGCATCCCCGAGCTGGAGGAGAAGTACGCGGGCAAGGGCTACGGCGCGCTCAAGACGGACCTGGCCGACATCATGGTCGACTTCGTGACCCCGTTCCGGGAGCGCACCCAGCAGTACCTGGACGACCCGGAGACGCTCGACTCGATCTTCGCCAAGGGGGCCGAGAAGGCGCGCGCCGTCGCCGCGGAGACCCTCGCCCAGGCGTACGAGCGGGTCGGCTTCCTGCCCGCCAAGCACTGAGCGCACCGGGCCGGGCACGGCACCGGCGCGGTGAACGGGCCCGCGGGCCCCGTCCGTACCACCGCACAGCGCTGTACATCACTCCGACTGCGCCTGCCCGCATCCGGGTCGTGGTCGTACAGTCGAGGAACGGGTGGCCGCTTCGGCGGTCGCCCGGACGCGCACCCGTTCCACCACCGCGCTTCACCACCACAACGACAGGAGACGACGTGGGGACCGTAACGATCGGTGTGTCGATCGCGGTCCCGGAGCCTCACGGCAGCCGGCTTCAGCAGCTGCGCGCGGGCTTCGGCGACGCCGCCGCCTACGGCATCCCCACGCACGTCACCCTGCTGCCGCCGACGGAGATCGCCGACACGGTCGTCCCGGCCGTCGAGGCGCACCTCGCCGAGGTCGCGGCGGCGGGCCGGCCGTTCCGGATGAGGCTGTCGGGCACGGGCACCTTCCGGCCGCTGTCGCCGGTGGTGTACGTCCGGGTCGTCGAGGGCGCCGAGGCCTGCACCCGGCTCCAGCAGCAGGTCCGCGACCCCTCCGGGCCGGTCGCCCGGGAGCTGCAGTTCCCGTACCACCCGCACGTCACCGTGGCGCACGGCATCGACGAGGCGGCCATGGACCGCGCCTACGAGGACCTCGCCGGCTACGAGGCCGCGTGGGCCTGCACCGGCTTCGCGCTCTACGAGCAGGGCGCCGACGCGGTGTGGCGCAAGCTGCGCGACTTCCCCTTCGGGACCGCCGTGGTGCCCCCGCAGGCCGGACACGTCGACCGGGGGTCGGTCTCCGCGCATTGACCCGGACGGCCGGGTCTCACACCGGCAGCCGGCGGAACACGCCGCGCGGCAGATGCCGCAGCGCCGACATCACCACGCGCAGCGCGCCCGGCACCCACACCGTCTCCGAGCGGCGCCGCAGCCCCAGCTCCACGGCCGTCGCCACCGCCTCCGGGGTGGTGGCCAGCGGCGCCTCGGGCAGCCCCGCCGTCATCCGGGTGCGCACGAACCCGGGGCGCACCACCATCACATGCACGCCCGTGCCGTACAGCGCGTCGCCGAGGCCCTGCGCGAACGCGTCCAGGCCGGCCTTGCTGGAGCCGTAGATGAAGTTGGCACGGCGGGCCCGCTCGCCCGCGACGGACGACAGCACCACCAGCGAGCCGTGCCCCTGCGCCTGGAGGGCGCCCGCGCAGACCAAGCCCGCGGAGACGGCGCCGGTGTAGTTGGTCTGCGCGACCCGTACCGCTGCCTGCGGGTCCCGCTCGTCGCGCGCCTGGTCGCCCAGGGTGCCGAAGGCGAGCAGCACCATGTCGACGTCGCCCTCGGCGAACACCTTGCCGAGCGCGTCCTCGTGCCCGGCCGGGTCGAGCGCGTCGAAGTCGACGGTGTGCACCTCGGCGCCGAGCGCGCGCAGCCGGCCGGCCGCCTCGTCGAGGCCGGGGGAGGGGCGGCCGGCCAGCCACACCGTGCGGGTGCGGCGGGCGATCAGCCGCCGCGCGACCGCCAGCGCGATCTCGGAGGTACCGCCGAGCACGAGCAGGGACTGGGGGAGGCCGAAGGCGTCCTTCACGACAGCTCCTCAGGGGGCCGGGAGAGGGGAGGGGGTCACAGGCGGAGGCGGCGGGACAGGTCCGAGGTGAACACCCCGCGCGGGTCCAGCTCGGCGCGCAGGGAGCGGAAGTCGTCCAGCCGGGGGTACATGGCCGCGAGCAGATCGGGGCGCAGCCGGGAGTCCTTGGCGAGGTAGACACGGCCGCCGGCGCCGGCGACCTCCTCGTCGAGCTCGTCGAGGAAGGCGCCGAGGCCGGGCAGCGACGCGGGGATGTCCAGCGCCAGGGTCCAGCCGGGCGCCGGGAACGACAGCCATCCCGGGTCGGCGTCCCCGAACCGCTTGAGGACGGCGAGGAACGACGGACAGCGGCGCTCGGAGATCCGGCGCACGATCCGGCGCAGGGTCTCCTCCCGGCCGTGCCCGACGACGAACTGGTACTGCACGAAGCCGCCCCGCCCGTAGATCCGGTTCCAGTGCGGCACGCCGTCCAGGGGATGGAAGAAGGCCGGGATCCGCTGCAGCTCCCCGGTCCGGGCACGGGGCGCCTTGCGGTACCAGAGCTCGTTGAACAGCCCCACGGTGGTCCGGCTGAGCAGGCCCTCCGGCACGAAGGAGGGGGCGGCGGGCAGACGGGAGGTGCGGAACGACAGCGGCTCCCGGCGGACGCGGGCGGAGCGCGGCAGGGCGTCCAGCGGGGCGTGGTCGCCGCGGGTGAGCACCGCGCGGCCGGTGGCCTTCCCGCGCGCCAGCAGGTCGATCCAGGCGACCGAGTAGCGGTACCGGTGGTCGGTGTCGGCGAGACGGGCCATCAGGTCGTCGAGGTCGGAGGCGCGTTCGGTGTCGACGGACATCCAGGAGGTCCGCACGGGCTGGAGCCGGACCGTCGCGGTGAGGATCACCCCGGTCAGCCCCATGCCGCCCGCGGTCGCCTCGAACAGCGGCGTGCCCGGCACCACGGTGCGGACCTGCCCGTCGGCGGTGAGCAGCTCGAACGACAGCACATGGCGCGAGAAGGACCCGCTGACGTGGTGGTTCTTGCCGTGGATGTCGGCGCCGACCGCCCCGCCGACGGTCACGTACCGGGTGCCGGGCGTCACCGGCACGAACCACCCGAGCGGCAGCAGCACCTCCATCAGCCGGTGCAGGGACACGCCCGCGTCGCACAGCACGGTGCCGCCGTCGGCGTCGATCGCGTGGATCCGGTCCAGGCCGGTCATGTCGAAGACCTCGCCGCCCGCGTTCTGCGCGGCGTCCCCGTACGCCCGGCCGAGACCGCGCGGGATGCCGCCGCGCGCCCCGCACCCCCGGACGGCGAGGACGGCCTCCTCGAACGTCCGCGGACGGATCAGCCGGGCGGCGGACGGAGCGGTGCGGCCCCACCCCGTGACGGAAACGGTGTCGGCAGGCATGACGGCGACCGTATCGCCCCTCTGTGAGCCGTTGGTTTTGAAACGTCAATCCCGTCCCCGAAACGGGTGATTAATGGGATGTCGTCCCGAAGCGATGGAATTCCGGTGCGCCGGGGGTGAACAGTGGGCCACATGGACGACCAGCACGACCTCTTCCGGCCCCGCGGTCTCCACGGGGTGGACCACCGGATCGTCTCCGCGCTCAGGGCGTGCGGCTCCGACCCGCGCGTGGCCGGGGCCGCGCGCGCCCTGTCCTGGGCGGGGGAGCACGGCGCCGTGTGGGTCGCGGCGGGCCTCGCGGGCGCCGTCGTGGACCGTCCCCGGCGCGGCGCCTGGCTCCGCGGCACCGCGCTCACCGCGGGCGCGCACGCGGCGAGTTCCGTGGTGAAACGGGTCGTGCGCCGCCCCCGCCCGGCGCACGTCGAACCACTCGTCGGCACCGTCGGACGGCACTCCTTCCCCAGCTCCCACGCCACCTCGGCCGCGGCGGCCGCCGTCGCCTTCGGCGCGCTCGGCGCCCGCGCGGTGCCGCCGCTGGCCGCCGCCGTGTGCGTGTCCCGGCTGGTGGCCGGCGTCCACTACCCGTCGGACGTCGCCGCCGGCGCCGCCCTCGGCGCGCTCACCGCCCGGCTCGGCGCCCGCTGGATGACGGGAGGCACGGCGTGACGCTGCTGCGCGAGCGCTCCGACCGCGGGCAGGCCGCGCCGTCCGTCCGGGGCGGGCTCCTCACCGGTCTGCTGCGCACCGCGCGGCCTAAGCAGTGGGTCAAGAACGTCCTGGTGGTCGCGGCCCCGGCCGCCGCGGGCGTCCTCTTCACCGCGCACGCCCTGACCCGGCTCGCCCTGGTGTTCGTGCTGTTCACCGCCTGCGCCGCCGCCGTCTACCTGGTCAACGACGCGCGCGACGCCGAGGCCGACCGCGCCCACCCCGTCAAGTGCCGCCGCCCGGTCGCCGCCGGACAGGTCCCCGTGCCCGCCGCCTACGCCGCCGGAATCGTCCTCGGCGTGCTCGCCCCGGCCGCCGCCGCGCTGCTGTGCCCGCCCGCACTGGCCGCGCTGCTCGCCGGCTACCTCGTGATGCAGCTGGCGTACTGCGTCAGCCTCAAGCACGTCCTCGTCGTCGATCTCGCCGTCGTCACCGCCGGGTTCGTGATGCGCGCGGTGGCCGGCGGGCTCGCCCTCGGCATCCCGCTGTCCCGCTGGTTCCTCATCACCACCGGCTTCGGCGCGCTGTTCATGGTCGCGGCCAAGCGCTACTCCGAGGCCGTGCAGCTCGCCGGGAACGACGGCGCCACGCGCGCACTGCTCACCGAGTACACCACCGGCTACCTGCGGTTCGTATGGCAGCTCGCGGCCGGGGTCGCCGTCCTCGGGTACTGCCTGTGGGCGCTCGAGGAGGGCGGCGTGCCGCACACCAGCGTGCTGCCCTGGCGTCAGCTGTCCGTCGTCGCCTTCGTCCTCGCCGTGCTGCGCTACGCCGTCTTCGCCGACCGGGGCACCGCGGGCGAACCGGAGGACGTGGTGCTCGGCGACCGCGCCCTGGCGCTCATCGGCCTGGTGTGGGCGGCGATGTACGCCCTGGCGGTGGCCGACTGGTGAGGGACCGCCTGCGCCGGCACCGGCGCGAGCTCCTCGGCTTCGCGACCGCCGGCCTGCTCGCCTACGCCGTCGACCTCGCCCTCTTCACCTATCTGCGCGGACCCGGCGGACTCGGGCCGCTCACCGCGAAGGCGCTGTCCTTCGTCGCCGGCTGCACCGTCGCCTACGCGGGCAACGCCCACGGCACCTACCGCGACCGGCGCGTGCGCGGCGCCCGCCCCTACGCCCTCTTCGTCGCCGTCAACCTCGCCGGCGCCGCCGTACAGCTGCTCTGCCTGGCCGTCAGCCACTACGGGCTGGGGTACACCTCGCAGCGCGCGGACACCGTGTCCGGGGCGGTGGTCGGCATGGCACTGGCCACCGTCGTCCGTTTCTGGGGCACCAGGACATTGGTCTTCCGAGACGCGGGCAGAGTCGGATCGTGGACTGGCTGAGAAAGCTTCCGGTGGTGGGGCCGTGGGTGACCCGGCTGTCGCTCACGCACGCGTGGCGGTCGTTCGAGCGGCTGGACCGGGTGCACTGGACGCGGCTCGCCGCGGCGATGACGTTCCGCAGCTTCGTCGCGCTGTTCCCGTTGCTCACCGTGGCCGCCGCGATCGGCGCGGCGACCCTCGGCAAGGAACGCCAGGACACCCTCCAGAACACCCTCACCGACCAGGTGCCCGGCATCTCCGACCAGCTCGACGTCGGAGAGCTGGTGGACAACGCGGGCACCGTCGGCCTGATCGCCGGCGCCGCCCTGGTGTTCACCGGGATCAGCTGGGCCGGCGCCATGCGGGAGTGCCTGCGCGCGGTGTGGGAGCTGCCCGACGACGACGAGAACCCCCTCCTGCGCAAGGGCAAGGACGCGGGCATCCTCGTCGGCCTCGGCGGGGCGGTCGTCGTCACCCTGGCCGCCTCCGCCGTCGCTGCCGCCCTGGTCGGCCGGATCAGCGACGCCGCCGGACTGGAGAAGGGCGGCTGGGGCGGGGTGGTCCTGCAGATCGCCGCGTTCGCCGTCGCCGCCGGCACCGACTTCCTGCTCCTGCTCTACGTCCTCACCCTGCTGCCCGGCGTCGAACCGTCCCGGCGCCGGGTGACCGTCGCCGCGCTCACCGGCGCCGTCGGCATCGAACTGCTGAAACTACTGCTCAGCGGCTACATCCAGGGCGTCGCCGCGAAGAGCATGTACGGCGCGTTCGGCGTCCCCGTGGCGCTGCTGCTGTGGATCAACCTCACCATGAAACTCGTCCTGTTCTGCGCCGCCTGGACGGCCACGCCGAGCAAGGCGGACGAGGTCACGGACGGGGCCGGCGGCGCACCAGGTCCGGCAGCGGCCAGCGCCGGTTGACCAGGAACGCGCCGCCCACGAGCAGCACCACCACCCCGCCGGCGACGCCGAGCGCCACGCCCATGCCGTCGGCGCCGCCGCCCGTGTGCGCGCTCGCCACCGGCTTCGACCCGGCGCCGGTGCCGCCCGCCTCACCCGGCGACGCGGACGGACCGGGCGCGGCGGTGGCCTGCGCGACGCTCCTCGGCGGCACCAGCTCTCCCACCGGCTCGACCTTGCCGGCCGCGGCGAAGCCCCAGTCGAAGAGGCGCGCGGTCTCCTTGTAGACCTCGTTCGACTCCTTCTTCCGCGGGTTCATCACCGTGACCAGCAGCACCTTGCCGTCGCGTTCGGCGACCCCGGTGAAGGTCGCGCCGGCGTTGGTGGTGTTGCCGTTCTTCACCCCGGCTATGCCCTGGTAGACGGGCACGTCGTAGTCGCCGCTGAGCAGCCGGTTGGTGTTCTGGATCTCGAAGGACCCGCGGACCCGCTTGCCCTTCTTGTTCTTCTTCGTCTCCCCGGGGAACTGCGCCCGCACCGTCGAGCTGTACTCCCGGAAGTCCTTCTTCTGCAGCCCGGAGCGGGCGATCAGGGTGAGGTCGTACGCGGAGGACACCTGGCCCGGGGCGTCGTAGCCGTCGGGGCTCACGGCGTGCGTGTCGAGGGCCTGCAGCTCCTCGGCGTGCTCGTTCATCTCCTCGACGGTCTTCTCCACACCGCCGTTCATCGCGGACAGCACATGCACGGCGTCGTTGCCGGAGCGCAGGAACACGCCCAGCCACAGGTCGTGGACGGAGTACGTCTCGTCCTCCTTGACGCCCACCATGCTGGACCCGGCCCCGACATCCGCCAGGTCCGAGGGCTCCACCCGGTGCGTCGTCGTGCGCGGCCACTTCGGCAGCAGCGTGTCGGCGAACAGCATCTTCAGGGTGCTCGCCGGGGCCAGCCGCCAGTGCGCGTTGTGCGCCGCGAGCACGTCGCCGCTCTCGGCGTCCGCGACGATCCACGACCGGGCGGACAGCTCCTTCGGCAGCACCGGCACCCCGGCGGCCAGGTTCACCTGGGTTCCCGGCCTGCCGAGCCGCTCGCCGCCCACGACCGACATCCGCGCCGGGGGAGCGGCGGATGGGGACGTCGTCGGCTTGGGCGCCGCGAGGGCGGCCGGGGCGGTCAGCGCGGTGGACAGCAGGACGGCGGAGGCGACCAGCGCGGAGCGCCGGACGGTCTTCTCGGTAGCGGGCACGGTCCGCAAGGTACATGCCATCTCTGCGGACGTCCCGGCCCGGTCACCACCCCGCGAAGGGAACCGGACACCGCGCGGCGATACTGGACGCATGAAGCTCAGCCGCCCCGTCTCCTGGTTCCTGCTCGCCTTCGGGGTGTGGAGCTGGGTCATCTGGATCACTTTCGTCAAGAACCTGGTCAAGGACAGCAGTGGACTCGCCTTCGACGACGGGCACCCCACGGCGTACTTCTTCGTTCACCTGACGCTCGCCGTCGTCTCCTTCGTACTGGGGACGGTCATCGGGGGCATCGGGTTGCGCGGTCTGCGCGCATTGAGCCGGACGTCACGCGCGTCGTGACGCCGTAACGGGAAACAGGGGAAGTCCGCCTCGTGGCCATCGTCTTCGTACTCGTCGCACTGCTGGTCGTCGCCGTCGTGGTGACGGGCAACTGGTACGTGTGGCGCCGACTGTTCAGGGACACCACGGCGGGCCCCGGGCCCGTGCGCCGCATCGGCGCGGCGGTGATCGCCGGGGGGTGGCTGCTGTTCATCGGCAGCATGGTCGCCTCCCGCGTCGAGGCGCCGTTCACCCTCCAGCGCGTGCTGGCCTGGCCGGGCTCCCTGTGGCTGGCCCTCACCCTGTACCTGGTGCTGGCCCTGCTCGTGGGCGAGCTGGTCCGCCCGGTGCTGCGCAGGCTCCTCGAGCGGAGGGCGGCGAAGCCGGCGCCGGCTCCCGCGCCGGCCCACGACCTGATACCGGCGGGCCGGCCCGAGGGCCCGGAGGCGACCGGCACGGCGTCGGAGGCCACGACGACGCCGGACCCGGCGGAGGGCGGTCCCGCGGCGGCCGATCCGGCGGCGGGCGGCTCGACGGCCGCCGGCGCCGCAGGGGCGGGCGCCGGTCCCTCCCGGCGGCTGTTCGTCTCCCGTGTCGTCGGCGGAGCCGCGGCCGCGGCCGCGGCCGGGACCGTCGGGTACGGGACCTACGGCGTCCTGCGCGGGCCGAAGGTCAAGAGGGTCACCGTGCCGCTGGCCAAGCTGCCCCGGGCCGCGCACGGTTACCGCATCGCCGTGGTGAGCGACATCCACCTCGGCCCGGTGCTCGGGCGCGGCTTCGCGCAGAAGGTCGTCGACACCATCAACTCCACCCAGCCCGACCTGATCGCGGTCGTCGGCGACCTGGTGGACGGCAGCGTGCGGGACCTCGGTCCGGCGGCCGCCCCGCTGGCCCAGCTGACGGCCCGTCACGGGTCCTTCTTCGTCACCGGCAACCACGAGTACTTCTCCGGCGCCGAGCAGTGGGTCGAGGAGGTCCGCCGGCTCGGCCTGAACCCGCTGGAGAACGCCCGCACGGAGCTGCCCCACTTCGACCTCGCGGGCGTGAACGACCTGGCCGGCGAGGACGAGGGCCAGGGACCGGACTTCGCCCGCGCCCTCGGCGACCGGGACCGTGCGCGGGCCTGCGTGCTGCTCGCCCACCAGCCGGTCCAGATCCACGAGGCCGTGGACCACGGCGTGGACCTCCAGCTCTCCGGCCACACCCACGGCGGCCAGCTCTGGCCGGGCAACCTGATCGCACGCGGCGCGAACCCGACCCTGGCGGGCCTCGACCGGTACGGCGACACGCAGCTCTACGTCAGCCGGGGCGCCGGTGCGTGGGGTCCGCCCACCCGGGTGGGCGCGCCGTCGGACATCACGGTGATCGAACTGGCCTCCCGCCAGGCGTAGCCCCGACCGACGCGTCCGCCTCCGGCCACGGGCCGGCGGATCGGCCTCCGGCCGGTCGGGGGTGCCCGAGTGCCGGCTCGCGTGGGTCCGCCGGCGGCCCGCGATCGGCCCGCGGGGCCGGTCTCAGCTTCGTGGGCCGCGGTGGGAGCGTTCGCCTGCCGCGCTCCCCGGGGCGCCCGCTCAGTCCGTCTGCGTGACCTTCTCCGTGCGCGACGGCAGCGTGACCGTGACGGTCAGGCCCTCGCCTGGGGCCGTGTCCACGGTCACCTCGCCGCCGTGAGCCCGCACGACGCCCTGCACGATCGCCATGCCCAGGCCGCTGCCCGCGCCGCCGCCCGCGCGGAAGAAGCGGTCGAAGACCCGTGCCGCGTCCTCCGGGGCGAGGCCCGGTCCCTCGTCCGCGACCCACAGCCGCACCTCGCCGTCCTCCGCCCGGGACACGCCGAGCCGCACCGGCACGTCCGCCGGGGTGTGGGTGCGCACGTTGCCGACCAGGTTGCCCAGCACCTGACGCAGCCCTGCCTCGTCGGCGTGGAGCAGGACCGCCCCGTCCGCGTCCACCCGCACCGGCCGGTCCGGCTGCTGCACCCGCAGGTCCTGCGCCGCGTCCCGCGCCAGCCGGCACACGTCCACGTTCCGCTTCCGCAGCTCCGGACGCTGGTCGAGGCGGGCCAGCACCAGGAGTTCGTCGACCAGCCGCCCCATCCGGTCGGACTCGGTGGTCATCCGGTCCCAGGCCCGCTTGCGCTCCGTGGGGTCGCGCAGCATGCCCCGCTCGTAGAGCTGGAGGTAGCCGCGGATCGCGGCCAGCGGGGTGCGCAGCTCGTGCGAGGCGTCGGCGACGAACCGCCGCAGCTGCGCCGCGCTGCGCTCCCGGGTGCGGTACGCCGACTCCACCTGCTGGAGCATCGAGTTGAGCGCCAGCCGCAGCTGCTCCACCTCCAGGGAGGTGTCGCAGCTGGAGGGCACCCTGCGCGTCAGGTCGCCCTCGGCGATCGCCGACGACGTCTCCACCATGTCCTCCAGCGGCCGCATCCGCCGCCGCACCCCCATCATGGTCAGGCACGCCAGCACCAGCAGCAGCAGCGTGCCGATGGCCAGGTCCAGCCTGACCGCCTTGGCGACGCCTTCGTGCAGCGGCTCGGTGGAGCCGGCGATGAGGATGCCGGTGCCGTCGGCGAGACGGGTGGCGGTGACGCGGTAGGTGCGGCCGCGCACGGTGACGTCCTGCGGCTCCGGGTCCCGGATCAGCGCGTCCGGTACGCCCACGGCGTCCGCCAGGTCGCGCTGCGCCCGGGACGGTGCGAAGCCGAGCACGGGGATCGGCTCGCCCGCGCGGTCCACGGCGGCGAAGACCGAGTCGGGCTCGTCGTCGTCCCGGTTCCACTCCGGGTCCACCCGGTCGCGGAAGAAGCTCAGCGCGCTCAGCGAGTCGATCTGCCGCAGCGTCAGTTCCGAGCCGCCGAGCGAGTCGCGGGTGCGGACCAGCTCCGTGTCGATCTGGTCGAGCAGGTAGTAGCGCATGCCGAGCACGCTCACCGCGGTCGCGGCGACGATGCCCAGCGCCAGCAGCACCACGTTCGCCAGCGTGAGCTGCGCGCGCAGCGACCGCACCCGGGGGCGGCCGGGGCGCGGCAGGCGTATCCGGCGTGTCACGTCAGCCCGTACCCGACGCCGCGCCGGGTGGTGATGACCGGCGGGCCGAGGGTGTCCAGCTTGCGCCGCAGATAGCTGATGTAGGTCTCCACGACGGTCGACTCCTGCGGGACGTGCTCGTACTGCCAGACGTGGCGCAGCAGTTGCTCCTTCGGCACGATCCGGCCGGCGTTGCGCACCAGGAAGCGCAGCAGCGCGTACTCGGTCGGGGTGAGTTCGACGCTGCGGCCCGCGCGGCGCACCGAGTACGTCGTCTCGTCGAGCTCCAGGTCGCCGTGGCGCAGCGGCGCCCGCTGCGGCAGCACGTCGGCGGGGCGGGTGCGGCGCAGCACGGCCGTGATGCGGGCGACGACCTCGTCGATGTTGAACGGCTTGGTGATGTAGTCGTCGCCGAAGCCGAGCGCCCCGACGATCTCCGCGGGGGCGTCCCGGGCGGTGAGGAACACCAGCGCCGTCTCGGGCCGGCGCTCGCGCAGCTCGCGGCCCAGGGCGCGGCCGTCGCCGTCCGGCAGCATCACGTCGAGGAGGGCGCAGTCGGGCCGGGTGTGCTCGGTGAGGGCGAGCGCCTCGCGGACCGTGCCCGCGGTCATGACCTCGAAGCGGTGGTAGCGCAGCGCGATCGCGAGGACGTCCGCGATGCTCTCCTCGTCCTCCACGACCAGCACGGTGCCGGGAGCTGTCGTCATGCCCTCCAGTATCGGCGTGACCGTCCGGCGAAGTGCCGGTTGTCGCTTTGGAGTTCCTTGAGAGTCCGGGGCGAGTCGTGTCCCCGGGCGGGTGCCGCCGCCGATTCTGCTGCCAGGACCCGGGGGACCGACCGAGCGACGAAGGAGCGGACACGTGGCGGTATTGGCACGCTGGTGCTATCGGCATCGGCTGGTGGTCCTGGTGCTGTGGGTGGGGGCGCTGTTCGGACTGGGCGTGACGGCGAGCAGCGCGGGCACGAACTACGCGGAGGTCTTCTCCCTCCCGGACACGGACTCCAAGCGGGCCTACGACCTGATGCGCAAGGCGTTCCCGGAGCGCGCCGGGGACACGGACACGGTGGTGTGGAAGACCGACGAGGGCACGGTGCGCGACGCGGCGGTGCGCTCCCGGATGGAGTCGGCGCTCGCGGAGATCGGGCGCATGGAGGGCGTCGGCGCGGTCGCCGGACCCTACGACGCGCGGGGCGCGGCGCAGATCAGCGAGGACGGGCGGATCGCCTACGCGCAGGTGACGTTCGCCGAGCAGGCGGACGCGGTGCCGAAGGCGCTGGTGCAGGACGTCGTCGACACGGCGCGGGCCGCGGCCGGCGACGGGCTCCAGGTGGAGCTGGGCGGCCAGGCCATCACCCGGGTCCAGGAGCCGCCGACGGGCACGGCCGAGCTGGTCGGCATCCTCGCGGCGGCCGTGGTGCTGTTCGTCGCGTTCGGGTCGGTGCTCGCGATGCTGCTGCCGATCGTGGTCGCCGTGTTCGGCGTCGCCGGCGGCATGTTCGGCACCCAGCTGATCAGCCATGTCACCGACGTCCCCGAACTGGCGTCGCTGCTGGCCACGCTGATCGGTCTGGGCGTCGGCATCGACTACGCCCTGTTCATCGTCACCCGGCACCGCAAGGGCATCCTGAGCGGCAAGGACCCGGAGGAGGCCGCGGCCGCCGCGCTCGACACCTCGGGCCGGGCGGTGCTGTTCGCGGGCGGCACCGTGTGCATCGCCCTCGCCGGGATGCTGGTGACGAACCTGAGGTTCCTGGACGGCGTGGTCATCGGCACCTCCCTGACGGTGGTGCTCAGCGTGCTCGCCGCGATCACCCTGCTGCCCGCCCTGCTCGGCGTGCTGGGGCACCGGGTGCTCAGCCGCCGCCAGCGCCGCCGGCTCGCCGCAGCGGACCCGAAGGGCGAGCCGGTGAGCGGTCTCGCCGTGCGCTGGTCCGCGACCGTGCAGCGCAGGCCGCGCGCGGTGGCCGCCGTGGCGGTGGTGCTGATGGCCGCGCTCGCGGTGCCGCTGCTGTCGCTGCGCCTGGGCACCGTGGACCAGGGCAACGACGACGCCTCGACCACCACCCGCAAGGCCTACGACCTGCTCGCGGAGGGCTTCGGGCCGGGCTTCAACGGGCCGCTCCAGGTGGTCGTGGACGGCGAGGCGCCCACCGGGCTGATCCGGGCGGTCGAGGACACCGAGGGCGTGGCTCAGGTGGCGGCGGCCCCGCCCGCGAACGGGGTCAGCGTCCTCCAGGTCGTGCCCACCACCTCCCCGCAGGACGTGGAGACGGACCGGCTGATCGACACCCTGCGGAAGGACGTCATCCCCGCCGCGGGTGTCGACGCCCATGTGGGCGGCGTGACCGCGGTGTCCAAGGACTTCGCTTCGGTGACCGGGGACCGGCTGCCGCTGTTCGTCGGCACGATCATCGGCCTGGGCTTCCTGCTCCTGCTGCTCGCGTTCCGCTCCCTGGTGGTGCCGCTGACGGCCGCCGTGATGAACCTGCTCGCGGCGGCGGCCTCGTTCGGCGTGCTGGTGGCGGTCTTCCAGTGGGGCGTCGGCCTGGACGTGCTGGGGCTCGGCAAGGAGGGCCCGATCGCGTCGTTCCTGCCGATCATCATGCTGTCGCTGCTGTTCGGGCTCTCCATGGACTACCAGGTGTTCCTGGTGAGCCGGATGCACGAGGAGTGGGTGCACACCCGGGACAACGCCCGCGCGGTGCGGGTCGGCCTCGCGGAGACCAGCCGGGTCATCAACTCCGCCGCCCTGATCATGGTCTGCGTCTTCCTCGCCTTCGTGCTCAGCGGCGACTACGGCGCCGCCATGGCCGGCGTGGGACTGGCCGCCGCGGTTGCGCTGGACGCGTTCGTACTGCGCACCGCGCTGGTCCCGGCGATGATGCATCTGCTGGGGCGGGCCAACTGGTGGCTCCCGGCGGGGCTGGAGAAGCGGCTGCCGCACCTCGCGGTCGAGCCGAAGGAGGAGGACGACGGCACGCCTTCCGCCGCACCGGACGAGAAGGCCGTGGACGGCGCCGCCTCGGTGGTGCACGGCTTCGTCCGCACCCCGGAGGGCGAGCCGGTGCAGGGCGCGTCCGTCACGCTGCTCACGCCCGGCGGCCGTCAGCTGGACCGGGTGGCGTCCCTCGCCGACGGCGCGTACATCGTGGCGGTCCCGGCGCCGGGCACCTATCTGCTGGCCGTGTCGGCCTCGCCGTACGGGGCGCGGGCGGCGCATGTGACCGTGGGGGACGGGCCGCACGTCCACGACGTGGAGCTGACGTCCGGCGGGGTGGACGTCGCCAACTGACGTCAGCCGACGTCGCCGGGGCGCTCCTCGCCGTCGTCCGCGGCGCCCTTGCCCCGCCGGCCGGCGTCCTTCCGGCCGGCGGGGTCGGGCAGCGCCCGGGTCATCCCGGGCAGGAACTCCGTGAACAGCTCGTGCACGTCGCGCACCAGCGGCCGCAGCACCCGGAACCGGGCCAGGGCGACGCCCCGCGCGGTGAGCCGGGCGCCCCGCTCGGCGAGCCGGTAGCTGCGCTCGCGGCCCTCGGTGCGGTCGAAGATCCAGTACAGGCACAGCCCCATCTGGGACAGCCACATCAACTCGGGCAGGGCGTCCCGCAGTTCCTCGGGCACCTTGGTCTTCGTCCCGGCCAGCACCGCCCGGTGCACGCTGATCGCCTCCTCGCGCGCGTGCTCCGACTCCGGCGAGAAGGGGCTGAGCGGGCTGTCCGGGTCGGCGGCGTTCTTGAAGAACTGCACCGCGAACTCGTGGTACGGCGTGGCGATGTCCAGCCAGGCCTTCAGCACGCCGGCGAGGCGCGCCTCCAGGTCGGTCTCCCGGGCCAGGATGTCCCGGACCGCCACCTGGTGCTCGGCGGCGATCCGGTCGTAGAACCCCTGGATCAGGTGTTCCTTGCCCTCGAAGTAGTAGTACGCGTTGCCGACGGAGACCCCGGCCTCCTTGGCGATCGCCCGCATGGTGGTCCGGTCGTAGCCGCGCTCCTGGAACAGCCGCATGGCCGTCTCCAGGATCAGGGCGCGGGTCTGCTCGGACTTGCTGAGGGGGGCGCCGGGGTCGGGGCCGTCGTTCTTCGCGGGCACGGGAAGAGAGCCTAACGCCCGCCGGGCGCGGCCTACGGGGCGACGCAGGCGTCGGAGCCGCAGCCGGGCGGGGTGTGGTGCCAGCCGTCGCGCGGGTCGTACGTCCACCCGTCGTCGCGGCGGTACACCCGGCCGGGCTGCGGGGCCGTCGCGCCGCGCCACTTGGCGGCGGCGAGCACCGCCCCCTTGGCGAACCGCATCCCGGAAGGGGTGCTCAGCCGGTGCGCGAGCCGCCGGTGGTCGCGCAGCGCCCACAGGGTGACGATCCAGGCGGCGGCGCCCCGGTACACCTGCCCGCCGTCCCCGACCACGGTGATCTCGGACAGGGTGGACCCGGGATCGAGACCGGGGAACCGGCCCCGGGCGGCCGGCGACCCCGCCGGGACGAAGTCCAGGGGGACCAGCTGAGGCCGCTTCACCAGCCAGTCACGGACATGCGTGCACAGCGGGCAGCCCGCGTCGTACAGGACGGTCAGCCCGCGGACCGGGGCGGGGCGCGCCGCGCTGCCGACGCTGTACCCGCGGCCGGGAGGGCGCCTCGCATCGTCGTACGCCGGGTGCGGCCCGTCAGGGGCTGGTCGCGCAGTTCCCCGCGCCCCTGGGGGCGTTGACCCGCCGGCGGTCTTGCAAGCTCCCGCCGTCCGCGGGCAGTCGTCCCGGTCGACGGGCAAGGGGTTCGCGCTCACGCCTGGGCCGCCGGGGCGGTCCAGCCCTGCGGGGGCACCGGCGGGTTCTGCTCCCGCTCCATCACCCCGCGCCGCCGGATCCTGTTCAGCACGTACACGTTGGCCAGGTGCATCACGCCGAGGACCAGCAGCACCACGCCCAGCTTGGCGGAGAGCGCCTCGAAGACGCCGCGGGTGTCGGTGACGGTGTCGTCGTCGCTCAGGTAGAGGGCGACGAAGCCGAGGTTCACCAGGTAGAAGCCCACCACCAGGAGGTGGTTGACGGCGTCCGCGAGCTTCTCGTTGCCGTGCAGCACGTCGGCGAGGAAGACCCGCCCGTTGCGGCTGAGCGTGCGGGCCACCCAGACGGTCAGTCCGATGCTGACGACCAGGTAGATGACGTAGGCGATGACGGTGCGGTCCATGCCCCACCCCTTCTTGAACGCGTTCAAAAGGCTGACGGGGACGACTGTAGCGCCTTCTTTTGAACATGTTCAACTCACTCGCGGGGCCGGTCCCCCGACGTGCTCCGGCACCAGGGCGGTCACTCCCCTGGTGCGTACGCACCAGACGAGGACGGTGACGGGCGACGATGCCCGCGGGGGCCGCCGGACGGAACCGTGGGACGTGCTCACCGACCCCTACGAGAACGGGACGTCCATGTCCGACACCCTGCCTCCGCCGCCGCGTTTACGGCGGCCCGCGATCGCCGCCCTCGGGGTGCTGGCGCTCGCCCTGGGCGCGCTCCAGTCCGTGGTGGAACCCGCGCTCCCGCTGCTCCAGCGCGAGCTGGGGCTCGGCCCCTCCGAGGGCGCGCTGGTCGCCAACACCATGCTCGTCACCGGCGCGGTCCTCACCCCCGTCGCCGGGAAGCTCGGCGACCGCTACGGCGGCAAACGCGTCCTGCTCCAGCTCATGGCCGTGGTCGCCGCCGGCGGACTGCTGGCAGGGCTGGCCCCCGGACTGCCGCTGCTGCTGCTCGGCCAGGTCCTCCAGGGCGCCATGGTCGGCGTGCTGCCGCTGTCCTTCATCCTGGTCCGCGCCCATCTGCCGGCCGGGCGCACCCAGACGGCGATCGGCGTGGTCGTCGCCCTGTTCACCGGCGGCGGCATGATCGGCATGCTGGGCGCCGGGCTGATCGCCGACCACCTGTCCTGGCACTGGATGTTCGTGCTGCCCACCCTCGTGGTCGTCGCGGCGACCGTCCTCGTGGCGCGGCTGATGCCGTCCGACGCGCCGGTCCGGCACGACGAGCGGATCGACTGGCCCGGCGTGGTCCTGCTGAGCGCCACCCTGCTCGCCTTCATGCTCGGCCTCGTCCTGCTGACCGGCGGCGGTCTTCCGCCCCTCGCCATGTGCGCGTTGCCGGCGCTCGTGGCCGTGCTCGCCACCGCCTGGGTCCGCGTCGAGCGCCGGGCCGTCTCCCCGATGGTCGACCTGCGCATGCTCGCCCGGCCCGCGATGTGGCAGGCATGCCTGCTCACCCTGCTCGTCACCGTCACCATCGGCATGGTCAGCCTGCTGCTGCCGCAGCTCCTCGCGGTCTCGGGCGACGGTTACGGCTTCGGCGCCGGCACCACGGATATCGGCCTCTACCTGCTGCCCGGCGTGATCGCCGGGGCCTTGAGCGACGCGGTCGGCGGGGTCGCCGCGCGGCGGTTCGGCGCCCGTGCCGTGGTCGCCGTGGCCGCCCTCGCCACCGCCGCCGTCATGTTCGGCCTCGCGGCCCAGCACGGCGCCGCCTGGCAGCTCGCCCTCGCCAAGACCCTGACCGCGTTCGCCGCGGGTCTCGCCACCACCGCGCTGCTGGCCCACACCGCCACCGCCGTCGACCCCGGGGACACCGGCATCGCCACCAGCCTGCTCGTGGTCACCCGGGTGATCGGCATGGTCGTCGGCGCCCAGATCGCGGGCGCGCTGCTCACCGCCGGGACCCTCGCCGGCACAAAGGTGCCCGCCGAGGCGGCCTTCACCACCGGCTTCGCCGTCACCGGCGTCACCGCGGCGCTCGGCCTGCTCCTCGTCCGCGCCACCAGGGGCGCACGTGGCGCCGGGACCCAGGGCACCACCGAGTCCGCGCACACCGTCGGGTCCGCGCGGACCACCGAGCCTGCGCACACCGTCGGGTCCGCGCGACCACCGAGCCTGCGCACACCGCCAGGTCCGCGCACCCCGCCGGGCCTGCGCAGGCCACCACGCCGCACACCCCCGGAGCCGTGCCCCCCGCGCCGCACACCCCCGAGCCCGCCCACACCCCCGAGCCCGCCCACACCCCCGCGAAGAAGGGACCCCGTTCATGACCGCCCCGCGCACCGTCCTGATCTCCGGAGCCAGCGTCTCCGGTCCCGCCCTCGCGTACTGGCTCCACCGGGCCGGGTTCGCGGTCACCGTGGTGGAGAAGGCCGGCGCCGTGCGCGGCGGCGGCTACCCCGTCGACATCCGCGGCACGGCGACGGAGGTGGTCCGGCGGATGGGCCTGTGGCCGCGGCTGCGGCAGGCGCACGTCGGCCCCCGGCGCGCCACCTTCCTGGACGCCGCCGGCCACACCGTCGCGTCCCTCAGGGCCCGCGCCGACGAGGGCGAGCCCCGCGACCTGGAGATACGGCGGGGCGACCTCGCCGACGCCCTCCACGGGCTGGTCCGCGACGACGTGGAGTTCCGCTTCGACGACTCCGTCTCCGCCTTCGCCCCGGCCCCGCACGGCGTCGACGTCACCTTCCACAGCGGACGGCAGGGCACGTACGACCTGGTGATCGGCGCGGACGGCATGCACTCGGCCACCCGGGCCGCGCTGTTCGGCCCCGAGGACCGTCACCACCGCTATCTCGCCTACTGCTTCGCCCTCTTCACCCTGCCGAACCCCGCGCGCCTCGACCGAGAACTGGTGCTGTGGAACACCCCGGGGAAGGCCGCCGCCCTCTACGCCACCGGCGACGGCGCCGACGTGCACGGCTTCCTCACCTTCCACCGCCCGGAACCCCCGCGCGACGCCCTCCGCGACCCGGACGCCCAACGCGACCTCATCGCGGAGGTGTTCGCGGGAGAGGGCTGGGAGATCCCCCGCATGGTGACCGCCTTGCGGGACGCCGACGACCTGTTCTTCGACACGGCCGGACAGATCCGCATGCCCCGCTGGACGCACGGCCGCGCCGCCCTCGTGGGCGATGCCGCGTACGCGCCGTCCTTCCTCACCGGGCAGGGCACCAGCCTCGCGCTGTCCGGCGCCTACGTGCTCGCCCACGCCCTGGCCGCCCACCGGGACCACACGGCCGCCTTCGCCGCCTACGAGGACCGCATGCGCCCGTACGTGACGGCCAACCAGGCGCTGGTCGACGAGGGCGGCGCCACGCTCTTCCCCGTCACGGCCCAGGCCCTGGAGCAGCGCGACGCCCGGCTGCGCACCCTCGACGCGCTGCCCTCCGCGCGGCCCCGCCCGGCCCACACCGCCCTGACGCTGCCGGACTACGAGGGGCGTCCCGCCTCGTCCTCCGGGGTGACCCGCGCCAGACCGGTCCGGTAGGCGATGACGACGAGCTGCGCGCGGTCGCGGGCCTCCAGCTTCGTCATCGCGCGCTGCACATGGGCGCGCACGGTGAACGGGCTGAGGACCATCCGCTCGGCGATCTCCTGGTTGGACAGGCCGGTCGCCACCAGCGCCACCATCTCGCGCTCGCGCGGGGTGAGCACGGCCAGCCGGCCGGCGTCCTGCGGCGGGGCGCCGGCCGGCGCGGCGAGGAAACGGGCGACCAGGGAGCGCGTCGCGGCCGGGGACAGCAGCGTCTCGCCCTCGGCGACCGTCCGCACGGCGTCCGCCAGCTCCTCGGCGCCGATGCCCTTGCCGACGAAGCCGGCGGCGCCCGCGCGCAGCGCCCGCGCCACGTTCTCGTCCGTCTCGTACGTGGTGAGGATCAGCACGCGGGTGGCCCGCAGGGCGGGGTCCGCGCAGATCTCCGTGGTGGCGGCGAGACCGTCCACCTCCGGCATCCGGATGTCCATCACCACGACGTCCGGGCGCAGCTCGCGGGCCAGCCGCACCGCCTCCCGGCCGTCGCCGGCCTCGCCCGCCACGGTGATGTCGCCGGTGCTCTCCAGCAGCAGCCGGAACGCGCCGCGCAGCAGCGCCTGGTCGTCGGCGAGCAGCACCCGCAGCGTCATGTCGTCCCCTCGATCCCGCCGTCCGTCCGTCCCGTCCCCGTCGCTCCGGGCGCCCGCCCCTCCGCACCGGCCGCCGCCGGGTCCCGGGCGGGCGGCAGGGGCAGCCGGGCGGTCACCAGGAAGCCCCCTTCCGGGCGCGGTCCCGCGGTCAGTTCCCCGCCCACGGCGGCGGCGCGCTCCCGCATGCCGATCAGCCCGTACCCGGGTGGCCGGTCCGACAGGGCGGGCGGCCCGCCCGGGGCGCCTCCGTCGTCGGACACGGTGACGGTCAGCCGCCTGCCGCCCCAGTCGAGCCCCACCCTGGCGCCACGGCCGGCGGCGTGCTTGGTCACGTTGGTCAGCGCCTCCTGCACGATCCGGTACGCCGTGAGGTCCACGCCCGGCGGCAGCGCCCGTGCCCGGCCCTCCTCCCGCACCGCCACCTCGAGCCCGGCCCGGCGGAAGGACTCCAGGAGGTCCGGCAGCCGCGCCAGCCCGGGCGCCGGGCCTTCGGGGGCCGCCGCGTCCCCGTCCCCGGTCTGCCGCAACAGGCCGACGGTGGCCCGCAGTTCGTCCAGGGCGTGCCCGGTGGTCTCCACGAGTTCGCGCAGGCTGACGCGGGTCTGCTCCGGGCGGCTGTCGAAGAAGTGGGCGGCGACCGTGGCCTGCGCGCTGGCCAGGGTGATCTGATGCGCCACCAGGTCGTGAAGCTCCCGGGCGATGCGCACGCGCTCCTCCGCGACCCGTCGCCGCGCCTCCAGCTCCCTGCTCTCCTCGGCCCGCCGCGCCCGCTCCTCCACGGCCGCCAGATAAGCCCGCCGGGTCCGCACCGCGTGCCCGACCAGCCCCGCCACCAGCGGCGCCGCCGCCACCACCCCCATCCGGCTCGCGTCCCGCCAGGAGAGGTCCCCGGCCAACGGCACGGACCCGGCCAGCGCCACGGCGGCCAGCGTCACGGCGCCCGCCGCACGCCGTTCGCCGGGCACGTGCAGCGTGCAGGCGTGGGCGGCGACGAGGGCGGGTGCGATCACGAGCGGACTCAGCAACAGGCCGAGAGGCTGGGCGGCGACACCGGCCGCGGTGGTGAAGGCCAGCACGGCCAGGGGACGCCGGCGCCGCGCGGGCAGTACGGCGCAGCACACCAGGGCGAGCAGCCAGGCGGCGAGCGGCGGCGCGGTGAGGGTGTCCTCGACCCGCACGGTCCCCCCGAGCAGACAGACCACGAACGCGGCCGCGACGACCGCGGTCTCCCGCCCCCGTCCGGGACGCGGCGCCCCCGTGTCCGCGGTGTCCGACGTCGGCAGCACGCGGCCCAGCCTAGGGGCCCTGATCACTGAAGTGCGCATACTCCCACCCTCCGGTCCCGCCCCCGGAAGGGCATCGTCCTCGGGGGTGGTCCCCTCTGGTGCGTACGCACTACACGCCCGTGCACCCGCGCACGCCCGAGGGCCCCGTCTCCGGCGTGGAGACGGGGCCCTCGGGACCTGCGGGCGGTGTGCCTCAGTAGCGGCGCGTGATGAGCGCGCGCTTCACCTCGGCGATCGCCTTGGTGACCTCGATACCGCGCGGGCAGGCGTCCGTGCAGTTGAAGGTCGTGCGGCAACGCCACACGCCGTCCTTGTCGTTGAGGATCTCCAGGCGCTGCTCGCCGGCCTCGTCACGCGAGTCGAAGATGAAGCGGTGCGCGTTGACGATCGCGGCCGGGCCGAAGTACTGGCCGTCGTTCCAGAACACCGGGCACGAGGTGGTGCACGCGGCGCACAGGATGCACTTGGTCGTGTCGTCGAAGCGCTCGCGGTCCTCGGCGGACTGCAGCCGCTCGCGCGTCGGCTCGTTGGTGTCCTTCGTGATCAGGAAGGGCATCACGTCCCGGTACGCCTGGAAGAACGGCTCCATGTCCACGACCAGGTCCTTGAGGACCGTCAGGCCCTTGATGGCCTCGATCGTGATCGGCTTCTCGGGGTTGATGTCCTTGATCAGCGTCTTGCACGCCAGGCGGTTCTTGCCGTTGATCCGCATGGCGTCGGAGCCGCAGATGCCGTGGGCGCAGGAGCGGCGGAACGTCAGCGTGCCGTCCAGGTCCCACTTGATCTTGTGCAGACCGTCGAGGACGCGCTCCTTGGGGTCGATCTCCAGCTGGAAGTCTTCCCAGGTCGCCTCCGCCGAGACCTCCGGGTTGAACCGGCGGATCCGGAAGGTGACGGTGATGTAGGGGGAGTCGGCGAAGCCGGGCTCGGGGGAGCCGGCCGCGTCCGCCTTGTCCAGAACAGGGGTAGCCATCAGTACTTACGCTCCATCGGCTGGTAGCGGGTCTGGACGACCGGCTTGTAGTCCAGACGGACGGTCTCGGTGCCGTCGGCGCCGACCTCGCGGTACGCCATCGTGTGACGCATGAAGTTGACGTCGTCGCGGTTCGGGTAGTCCTCGCGGTAGTGACCGCCGCGGGACTCCTTGCGGGCCAGCGCGGACACGGCCATGACCTCGGCCAGGTCCAGCAGGTTGCCCAGCTCGACGGCCTCCAGCAGGTCGGTGTTGAACCGCTTGCCCTTGTCCTGGATGGCGACGTTCTTGTAGCGCTCGCGCAGTTCGGCGATCTTCTCGACCGCCGTCTTGATGGTCTGCTCGGTGCGGAACACCATGACGTTGGCGTCCATGGTCTCCTGCAGCTCGCGGCGCAGCTCGGCCACCCGCTCGTTGCCGGTGGAGGAGCGCAGCCGCTCGATCTGCCCGACGACGAAGGACTCCGGGTCCTCCGGCAGCTCGACGTAGTCCGCGGTCTGCGCGTACTCCGCCGCCGCGATGCCGGCCCGCTTGCCGAACACGTTGATGTCCAGCAGCGAGTTGGTGCCCAGACGGTTGGCGCCGTGCACCGACACGCAGGCCACCTCGCCGGCCGCGTACAGGCCGGGGACGACCGTGGTGTTGTCCGCGAGGACCTCACCCCTGACGTTGGTCGGGATGCCGCCCATCGCGTAGTGCGCGGTGGGCTGGATCGGGATCGGGTCCGTGTAGGGCTCGATGCCGAGGTAGGTCCGCGCGAACTCCGTGATGTCGGGCAGCTTGGCGTCCAGCTGCTCCGGCGGGAGGTGCGTGAGGTCCAGGAAGACGTGGTCGCCCTCGGGACCGCAGCCGCGGCCCTCGCGGATCTCCGTGTAGATGGAGCGGGAGACGACGTCGCGGGAGGCGAGGTCCTTCATGACGGGCGCGTACTTCTCCATGAAGCGCTCGCCGTCCTTGTTGCGCAGGATGCCGCCCTCGCCGCGGGCGCCCTCCGTGAGCAGGATGCCCATGCGCCAGATGCCGGTCGGGTGGAACTGGAAGAACTCCATGTCCTCCAGCGGCAGCCCGCGCCGGTACACGGCGGCCTGGCCGTCACCGGTCAGGGTGTGCGCGTTGGACGTCACCTTGAAGAACTTGCCGGTGCCGCCGGACGCGTAGATCACGGACTTCGCCTGGAAGATGTGGATCTCGCCGGTCGCCAGCTCGTACGCCACGACGCCGGCCGACCTCTTGACGCCGTCGACCTCGGTGATCAGCTGGTCCAGGACGTAGAACTCGTTGAAGAACTCCACGCCCTCCTTGACGCAGTTCTGGTACAGCGTCTGGAGGATCATGTGGCCGGTGCGGTCCGCGGCGTAGCAGGACCGGCGGACCGGGGCCTCGCCGTGGTTGCGGGAGTGGCCGCCGAAGCGGCGCTGGTCGATGGTGCCGTTCGGCGTGCGGTTGAACGGCAGGCCCATCTTCTCCAGGTCGAGGACGGAGTCGATGGCCTCCTTCGCCAGGATCTCGGCGGCGTCCTGGTCGACCAGGTAGTCACCGCCCTTGACCGTGTCGAAGGTGTGCCACTCCCAGTTGTCCTCCTCCACGTTGGCGAGCGCGGCGGCCATGCCGCCCTGCGCGGCGCCCGTGTGGGAGCGGGTGGGGTAGAGCTTGGTCAGCACGGCGGTGCGGCTGCGCTTGGTCGCCTCGATGGCGGCCCGCATACCGGCGCCACCGGCGCCGACGATGACGGTGTCGTACTTGTGGATCTTCATGATTCTCGCAGCCCCGTGCCTAGCGGATGTTCGGGTCGAAGGTGAAGATCACCAGCGTGCCCAGCAGGATGGTGAACACCGTGGCCGTGTAGAGCAGGCCCTTCAGCCACAGGCGGGTGTTCGGCCGCTCGGCGTAGTCGTTGATGACCGTGCGCAGCCCGTTGGCGCCGTGCAGCATCGCCAGCCACAGCATCGCCAGGTCCCAGACCTGCCAGAAGGGGCTCGCCCAGCGGCCCGCCACGAAGGCGAAGCCGATCTTGGAGACACCGCCGTCCAGCACCAGCTGGATCAGCAGGTGGCCGATGACCAGCACGACCAGGACGACGCCGGACAGACGCATGAACAGCCACGCGGCCAGCTCGAAGTTGCCGCGGGTGCTCTTCGGGGTCTTCCTGGTCCGCTTGCGCGGGGGCTCGATGACCGGCGCCGGGTTGTCGACGGAGTACAGCGAGGCCCCTTCGACGGGGCCGACGCCGGAGGCGGAGGTTTCAGTCGTGGACATCAGCGTCAGCTCCCGAACAGTTCACGAGCGGCGTGGCCGAGGACGGGGTAGATCGCCCCGAGCATCAGCACGATCCACACGGCGACGACGGTCCAGAGCATCTGCTTCTGGTACCGGGCGCCCTTGATCCAGAAGTCGACGGCGATGACACGCAGGCCGTTGAGCGCGTGGAAGAGGATGGCGGCGACGAGGCCGTACTCCAGCAGCGCGACGATCGGCGTCTTGTACGTGGCCACGACCTCGTCGTAGGCCTCCGGGGACACCCGCACGAGAGCGGTGTCCAGCACGTGAACGAACAGGAAGAAGAAGATGAGGACGCCGGTGACTCGATGAGCCACCCAGGACCACATTCCTTCCCGGCCGCGGTACAGCGTTCCAGCCGGCACGGAAATTTCCTCCGGGAGCGGGGATTGGGGCCGCGCCGGCTTTCCTTGTCGGTCGGGCCCGGCCGGGTACGGTCCACCGGCCCCCAGCATGGTAGCGACGGTTGCCCGCGGCGCTTACGGGGGGCCTGCCGGTGTGATCAAACTTGCACTCGAAAAGGGGGGCGGAGGGTGCGGTCAGGTGCCGGGTGCGGCGGCTCTGGGGTGGCCCGCGCCCCTCAAGGCGTTGTTCAACCGCTCCCTGGCCAGGAGGCGGAGTTGGTCCCGGGTGACCGCGTGCTCCTCGTCGGGATCGTTCGCCAATCGTGACCGGATGTTCTCCAGGACGCGGTCCAGGACCTCGTTCTCGGGGACGCCGTCGAGGCAGAGGACGAAGACGTGGCCGAACCTGGCCTCGTAGGCCGCGTGCGCGGCGTTCAGGGCGGTGTGGGCGGCCGAGTAGGTGCCCTCGGGGAGGGAGGGGAGGGGCTCGGAGGCCAGGGCCTCGGCGATCTCCTCCGGGGAGAGGTCGTACGTCGCCTCGTCCGCGGCCGCCAGGAGGGACGCCGTGTCGGGGTAGGGGCGGTGGCCGGCCAGCAGGCGCGCCCAGCGAGGGCTGTGCAGGCAGGACAGCAGGGCGCGCTCGGCGTCGGGCCCGGGAGTGTCGTTGAACCACTCCAGCGGGGGCGGGGTTCCGGGCGCGCCGCGGGACTGTGCGGGTATGGCGACTCGGCCGGGGAGGTCTGGGAGTCGGTGCGCAGACAGCGTGGGTCCTCGTGGGCGTCGCGTGTGTGTCGTTGGCAGATGCTGTGAGAGTTGTGACGTCACGTTATCGAGTGAGTCCGAGACGTGTCCGATCGGTACCCCCATTTCACCCGGACGGCAGAGTTTGGGAACGGGTTGTGGACGCTTCTCACCCGAACGGGTCGTACGTTGGCAGGGTGAGTCGGCACAGGCAGCACGGTCAGCGCAGGCGGCGTCCCGGTGCGGAGGCGACGGCGAGGCGGCGGAGGGTCATGGCCGTCGCGGTGGCCGCGGGGGCGGTGGTGGTGTCCTCCGGGGTGGGCCTCGGCCTGTGGGCCGCGGAGGACGACGGCGGTTCGGCGGCCGCCCCTTCCTCGCCGTCGCCGACGCCGAGCCCCACCCGCAGCTACCCGCTGTCCGAGGCGCCGCGGACCATACCCGCCGTGCGCGAGCACACCGCCGAGCGCGGCCCCGGCTGGCGGCCTGCGACCGGTCACCGGGTGGTCGTGTCCGACCCGGCGCTCGCCGACGAGGGCCGGCTGACCGCCCAGGAGCTGGGACTGACCTACGCGGGGGAGCGGGACGACGAGCGGTCCGGCGACGTGCGCCTGGAGCTGAACCGGGACGCGGGCGCGAACCCGGAGTCGTACACCCTGACCGTGCGCGGCGGGCGGGTCACCGTCAGCGGGCCGGGGGAGGCGGGCGTCTTCTACGGCACCCGCACCCTCAAGCAGGAGATACGCGGGGCGGGCGCCGCCCCCGAGGGCGTGGTGCGCGACGAGCCCGCCAAGCCGCGGCGCGGCATGATGCTGGACATCGCGCGCAAGCACTACAGCGCCGGCTGGATAGAGGACCGGATACGCGAGCTGGGCGACCTGAAGTACAACGAGATCGGCCTGCACTTCTCCGACGACCAGGGCTTCCGCATCGAGTCCACCTCCCACCCGGAGGTCGTGTCCGAGGACCACCTGACCAAGGCGCAGGTCCGGAAGATCGTCGAGCTCGCGGAGAGCCGGCACATCACCGTCGTCCCGGAGATCGACTCGCCCGGACACCTCGGCGCCGTCATCGACGCCCACCCCGACCTCCAGCTGCGCAAGACGAACGGCGAGGCGGTGCGCGGCGCCGTCGACATCGCGAACCCGAAGTCCGCCCAGATCGTCGACGACCTGCTGGACGAGTACGCCGGCCTCTTCCCCGGCGACCAGTGGCACCTCGGCGGCGACGAGTACCAGGCCCTCGTCGTCCCCGACCCCGAGGCGGCCTTCCCCGGCCTCGCCGCCGCGGCCCGCGACGAGTACGGCCCCGGCGCCACCGTCGAGGACCTCACCACCGGCTGGCTCAACGACCGCGCCGCCACCGTCCGCGCCCACGACCGCGTCCCCCGCGCCTGGAACGACGGCTTCTTCTCCGGCGGGTCCGTCCGGGCCGACGAGGACATCACGGTCGCCTACTGGACCGGCAAGGAGATCGGCGCGCGCAAGCCCGCCGAGTACCTGGCCGAGGGCCGCGAGGTCATCAACTACAACGACGAGTTCCTCTACTACGTCCTCGGCGAGCCGCTCACCTTCGTCTACCCGACCGGCGAGCGCATCTACGAGCAGTGGACGCCGCGGGTGCTGCGCGGCACCACCCCCGTCCCCGCCGAGTATGACCGGCAGATCCTCGGGGGCTCCTTCGCCATCTGGGGCGACCTGCCCCGCTCCCAGACGGAGGACCAGGTCGCGGCCGGCATCCGGATGCCGCTGCGGGCCCTCGCCCAGAAGCTGTGGGACGCGCGCGAACCCGCGCTGTCCTGGGACGGGTTCCGCACCCTGGCGGACCGGCTCGGCTGACGGATTGCCGCGAACGCCTGCGAGCCCCCGTGCGGCTGTGGTGGTGTTCTGGGCGAGCCGACGGCTCGGCGCGCCGGGCCGGGAACCGACATGCGGGGGGAACACCGGCACATGGGCTACTGGGGCTATTTCGTCGTGGGCCGTGCGGAGCGGCCGTTGGCCGGACTGGACGCGCTGGCCGGCGCGGGCGGGGACCTGACCCTGCGCGGCGAGGCCCCGGACGGCTGGCAGGTGTGGGAGCTGCCGGGCCGCGCGGGCGAGCTGGGCAGCATGAACGAGCTGGCCGCGGAGACCGGCGCGCCCGCCCTGTTCGGCTATGTGATGGACGGCGCGTGCGTCGCGGTGGAGGCGGCGTCCCCCGAGAGCGGGGTGTGGACGGCCTGCCTCGGCCGGGACGCGATGGCCGGGTACCTCGACGGGCGCCAGGAGGGCCTCACCGTCGAGGACTACTTCCTCGAGCCCGCCGACGCCGCCGAGCGGGCCGTCTTCTGGGCCGAGGAGGCCGGCCGCACGGTCGCCCCCGAGGACGTCCTGGAGGTGCTGACCGCGGACCCTGGACCGATGGCCGAAAACCTCTTCTTCCGGCTGCTCGACCGATTGCGCGTGGTGCCCGAGTGACACTCCCGGCTTGTCGCACGCAGTAAGGGGAAATGCGGGCTCCGTAAGGGACGAGGCCCGTCAAGGCCTCATCCGGAGGCCTGCGGACCCGCAGAGGGAGGCGTGGATGAGCCTGGAGGAACTGATCGCTCAGGCCGACGAGCGCGGACTGGCCGTCAGCGGGGTGGCTTGTTTGGATCGGTGCGTGCCGCTGCTGGGCGGTGACGACGAGGCGCTGCGGCCGCTGTGGGGCGCCCTCGCGGGGGGTCCCGCCGACGGCGACTGGGGCGAGGTGCTCCAGCAGACGCGGGAGAAGCTGGACGCGGCGGCGGGCGAGGCCGCGGAAGGCTGCGCGGACGAGGCGGCGGCGCTGGCGCGGGGCATGCTCGCCGCCGCCCCCGCGGACCGGACCGGGGACGCGCTGCGGGAGTGGGCCGACGGCTGTTCTGCCGACGCGCTGCGGATCCATCTGCTGCTCGACGGCGCGGGCGACGCCGATCTGGCGGCCGCCCGCCGCGAGGGCCGTACGGACGGCCTCTCGCCCCTGCTCGCCGCGGAGCTGCGGCGGCAGACCGCCGTCCTGGAACTCGTCGCCGCCCACGGCGCGGCCGGGCTGCGCAGCGCGCTGGAGGTGTCCACGGAGGGGCGCCGGGTGCTGCGCGCGGCGGTCTCGCGCCGCAGCCGCCGCGACGGCTGACGCGGGGATCACCTGCGGATGTCATGCGGAGACGAGGACATGCGGCGACCGCCCTGTGCGTGTCCTGGGGCGGTCGTGCGCCCGTTGTGGGGAGCCGCCGGATCGGGGTGACGAAACCCTTCGCCGCAGCGCTCTCCAGAGTGTGACGACTGCGACGACTGTGACGACACAGCAGGAGACCAGGCCCTCGGCGGCGACGAAGCCGGTCCGCTGGGCGGCGGACGCGGTGGCGGCGATGCGCGAGGGGGCACGGATGCGCCTCGACTACTCGGCGCGCAGTCTGTGGAGCGTCGACCGGATGATCGAGGACATCCGCCGGGAGTCGGCCCCGTACGCCGCCGTGGAGTTCGTGCTGCGCGGCTTCGGTGCCTACGCGGGTGAGGTGATCGTGCGTCAGGCGGGCGGCGAGTGGTGGTCCTCCGGCGGCGAGCACTGGGTCCGTACCCCCGACGGCCGCCTCTGGGACCCCATCGACGAGGCCCGCCGCTGCTACACCCAGGACGGCTCGCTCCGGCTCCTGTGCCGGGACGCGACGACGGGGGTGCGGCCGGACTGACCCCCGCGCGAGGGTCGGCCCCGGCGCGGGCCGGTCCCGGGGGCGTGAGGCGCCGGGGCGGTGAGCGCCCTGGGGCGCCTGGGACGCGGGTTGACCTGTGACACTTTGGCCGCCGTGCACGCTGAGGTCGCTGGGGGGTGTGACACGGCGGACGTGCACACGTCACGCGAGGCGCATCGCGCTCGGTACGGACGAGGACGGTTCTTGGGCCACGGAGGGGAATCCCGCCGCACGCAGGCGTTCGACGGGGAACTGGGCGACGCCGTCGCGCGTGCCCAGCAGGGCGACGAGGCCGCGTTCGCCGTGGCCTACCGGCTCGTGCAGCCCGGACTCCTCGCGTACGTACGCGGGCTGGTCGGCGCCGACGCCGAGGACGTGACGTCGGACGCCTGGCTCGAGATAGCCCGCGACCTCGGACGGTTCAAGGGCGACGGCGCCGGGTTCCGCGGCTGGACGGCCACCATCGCCCGGCACCGCGCCCTGGACCACCTGCGCCGCCAGCGCGTGCGCCCCCGCGCGTCCGCGCTGGAGCAGGACGTCCTGGAGCTGCCCGCCCCGCACAGCACGCACGACCAGGCGATGGAGGCCATGTCCACCGAGCGGGCCCTCGCCCTCGTGGGCCGGCTGCCCCGGGACCAGGCCGAGGCCGTGCTGCTGCGGGTCGTCGTGGGCCTCGACGGGCCCGCCGCCGCCCGCGTGCTCGGCAAGCGTCCGGGCGCCGTACGGACGGCCGCGCACCGGGGCCTGCGGCGCCTGGCGCGGCAGCTCGCCGCCGACGGTGTGACGGATGAGGTGCCCCGGACGCTGGGTGAGTCGACGTGACCGTGGACCGGGACGGCGGTCACGTCGGACGGCACGGCCTCGGCGGCCGCCCCGGCGGCTGAACAGGCCGGGCGGACGAAACGTATCCGTCTGTCCCGGGCCGCAACGGGCTCCCCGCTGGTGGGAGGCGGTTCGCCGGGCGCCGGGCCTTGGGCACGGGGCCGCGGGGCCGACGGACGGAACCGGACAGGCCGGACACGATCGAGCAGGGACGGAAACGGACATGGGTGAACGGCAGAACGACGGCGGGCGGGCCGGCCGCCGGCGTGTGCACCCAGAGCGTCCGGAACGCCCCGAGCGTTCCGAGTGTCCTGTCGGCGTGTCGGCCGCGGCCGGGCGCGCCGTACCCGTCTCCGTCGAGGGGCCGGCCGGTGACACGACCCGCCTGGAGGCGCTGCTCGTCGCCGCCCTGGTCCGCGACCGGGTGGACGCCGGGGCCGAGCAGCGGGCCGTCGCCGCGTTCGTGGCCGCCCGGGAGTCGGGGGCGCATGGCGCGCGCACCCGCCGCCGGGACGACTGGAGGGCCCCTCGACGGCGGTTCGGCGGGCGGTCGCTGCGGGCGACGCTGGGGGCGCTGGTCGCGGGCTGTGCCCTCAGCGGGGTGGCCGTGGCCGGGATCAACGCGGTGGGGACGCCGGGCGGGGGACGGTCCGAGGACACGGGGCCGTCCCGGACCCCGTCCGCCAGTTCCGCCCCGCGGACTCCGGACGCCTCCGGCTCCCGTGCCGCCGGGACTCCGGAGGCGTCGGCGTCCGCCTCGGCGGGGGGTGACGGCGCGCGGACCGGCGCGGGGCGCGCGGAGGCCACGGGGGATGCCGAGGCGCACTGCCAGGCGTACGAGCGGGTCGCCGGGCGCGGGAGGGCGTTGGAGGCGCCGGTCTGGGAGCGGCTTGTCGCGGCGGCGGGAGGCGCGGAGCGGGTCGACGCGTACTGCGCGGAGCGCTCCGGGGACGCGCCGCCCACGGCCTCTGCGCCGGTGCGGCCGAGTCTTCCGCCCCTGACGGGGGGTGAAGCGGGTGTCGGCCGCCCCACGGGGGAGGCGGTCGGCACCGACCCTTCCGACGTGGTCAAGGGGCAGGGTGAGGACGTCGGCGGGGTGTCCGGGCGGAAGCCCTGAGGGGTGACGCGGGTCACCCGAACGGGGGTGTTTCGCAGCCCGGCGATCGCCGGGTGCCGTCGCGCCCACCTTCCCCCATCGCCCGAGCGGCTCGATCGCCCGCTCGTCGGCCTGACGGCCGGTCACGTCGGGTCGCGGAGACGGCCGGGGCCGCCACCCCCCACAGGAGAGGCCCCGGCCGTCGCGCGGTACGGGCCGCGCGCGACCCGTACCTTCTACAGCGCCGGGCATGCGTTTTCTGTCACACGTCCCGTGTCACGGGTTAGTTGCATCTTGTACGGTCATGGACGGGGAGCGGTTTCAGGTCGTAACGTGCCGTTCGCGCCAGGCCGCGGGAGACAAACGACCACAACTCCGCGCGCGGCCTTGAGACCGCAACGACCGATTGAGCAACGACGACGGCGAGCCACCCGGTCCGCGAGAGCGGCGCCGGCTTAGGCGCAGAAGGGCGCACGCGTGCTGGGGGACGACGCGGAGCTGACCGCCGCGGTGCGCGCGGCACAGGACGGGGACGAGACCGCGTTCCGGACCGTGTACCGCGCGGTGCACCCGCGGCTGCTCGGATACGTCCGGACACTGGTCGGCGAACCCGACGCCGAGGACGTGACGTCCGAGGCCTGGCTGCAGATAGCCCGTGACCTGGAGCGGTTCTCCGGCGACGCGGACCGGTTCCGCGGCTGGGCCGCCCGTATCGCCCGCAACCGCGCGCTGGACCACATCCGCATGCGCGGCCGCCGTCCCGCGATCGGCGGCGACGAGACCGAGCTGACCGGACGGCCCGCCGAGTCGGACACGGCCGGCGAGGCGATCGAGGCGCTCGCCACCGACGGCGCCTTCCACCTGATCTCCCGGCTGCCGCAGGACCAGGCCGAGGCCGTCGTCCTGCGGGTGGTCGTGGGCCTGGACGCCAAGACGGCCGCGCAGACCCTGGGCAAGCGCCCCGGCGCCGTACGGACGGCCGCGCACCGCGGCCTGCGCCGGCTCGCCGAACTGCTCGGCGACGATCCGGACGGCCAACCGGAATCCGCGGGTGTGCTCGACGCACTTCCTCCCCAGAGAGAACCACGCCGTCGTACGGTGACGTCCGCGAGTGTGACGCAGTTGCGAGCGCGGACGCAGAAGGACTTGTGATGGCCGATGAGCGGTACCGGTGGCTGGACGCGGAGGCGGCGGAGCGCCTGCTGAGCGGTGAGTCACCCCAGGCTGCCGGTCCACCCGCCGGTGACCAGGCCGAACGGCTCGCCGGTGTGCTCCGCGCGCTCTCCGCGCCTCCGCCCACGGCCGGGGACGAACTTCCCGGGGAGGCGGCCGCGCTGGCCGCCTTCCGCAAGTCGAGGGACGAACGGACAGGACAGGCCGACTCGGCCCCGCACACCGGTCACGGCACCGGCCCCGGGGACGCCGACGTCGGCCTGATCCGTCTCCGCGCCCCGCGCACCGGCCGTACCGGAACGCGCGGCGGAGCCCGCAGGCCGCGGCCCGCCCGGCTCCTGCTGGCCGCCGCGCTGGCCGCCGGCGTGGTCGGCGGCACCGCCGTGCTCGCCGCCACCGGGCTGCTGCGCACCCCCTTCGACGACTCCCGCTCCGGTCCCGCGGGCGCGGCCACCACCACGCATCCCCAGAGCCCTCCGATCTCCCCGTCGGCACAGGGCTCCGCCCCGGACGACCGTCACCAGGACGGCCCCGCCGACGGCGCCCAGGGCGGCGAGGACCCCGAGCGCACGCCCGCCGGATCGCCTCCCGGCGACGGCAGGACCGCCCACGGCGTCCGCTGGAAGCTCGTCGTGTCCGCCTGCCGGTCCTGGCACGAAGGCCGGCCGGTGAACGGCGAACGCCGCCACGCCCTGTACGAGGCGGCCGGCGGCGCCTCGCGTGTCGCCGCCTACTGCCGCGACGTCACCGCCAAGGAAGGCGCCGGCGGCGAGGACGGCAAGGCCGACAAGGGGGACAAGGGCACCGGGGGCGGCATGCAGGGCGACGAGACGCGCCTCGACGGCGACGAGGGTGAGCAGCGGGACACCCTCCCCGGCCAGGGCGACGGCCGCCCCGACACCGACGACAGCGATCAGAACAAGGGCGACAGCGGCAACGGCAAGGGCAACGGGGCCGGCCGTGGCGCCGGCGGTTCCGACGCCGACGGCCACCCCGCCAAGGGCCAGGGCGACGGCGACGGGAACGGCAAGGGCGACGGGAACAGCCAGGGAAACGGCAACGGGAACGGAAACGGCAAGGCAGGCGGCAAGGGCGACGACACGCAGGACTAGGCGGGCGGGCCGGACCGTCAGAACCCCCTGACCTGCGAAAACGCCTCCGCGCCGCACATACGTACCGCCCGGTGTGACACTTCCGGCCCTCGTGACGCAGTACTGAGTGAGCCGACTGGTCATCGGCCGCAGCACTGAGCCGGGGTTCCCCCCGTACCCACGGCTCGTGCACATGGCGCGGGCGGGACACGTTCCCCCGGTCCCGCCCGCGCCCTTCTCTCCTCAGGTCGCGCCGGGTCTCACCAGTGGACGACGACCTTGTCGCCGTCCCGCACCTGCTCGTACAGCCGCGCGATCGCGTCCTCGTCGCGCACGTTCACACAGCCGTGCGAAGCCCCCGCGTAGCCCCGGGCGGCGAAGTCGGCCGAGTAGTGCACCGCCTGTCCGCCGCTGAAGAACATCGCGTACGGCATCGGCGAGTCGTACAGCGTGGAGACGTGGTGCCGGGACTTCCAGTAGACGCGGAAGACGCCCTCGCGGGTCGGCGTGTACTCGGAGCCGAAGCGGACCGGCATCGTCGATACGGTCCGGCCGTCGATCATCCAGCGCAGGGTGCGGCTGGACTTGCTGATGCACATCACCCGGCCGGTCATGCAGCGCGGGTCGGGCTGATCCGCCGGCTGGCCGCCCATCAGATACAGCTCCCAGCGGCCCGGCTCCCGCGTCATGGCGAGGAGCCGCTGCCAGGTCACGGTGTCCGTCACCCCGGTCCGCGGCAGACCGCGCTTGCCCTGGAAGCCGCGGACCGCCTCCGCCGTCAGATCGTCGTAGGTGCCGGTGGGGCCGTGGAAGATCCACGCGATCTGCCGCAGCCGCGCCTGGAGTTCGCGTATGTCGCGCCCCTCGTCGCCGGGCGACCACAGCACGCGCGCCGGCGTCGGCCTGCTGGACGGCTTCGCTGACGATGCCGGCGACGACGGCTTCGCGGGCGCCTCCGGCGTCCGGGACGGCGACGCGGGCCCTGGCGCGTCCGGCGTCCGGGACGGCACCTCGATCCGCACGGGCGGCGCGCCCTGCCCGTCCGTCCCGGCGGGCTGCACCGTGCACCCGGCCGCACCCGCGGCCGCCGCGCCCAGCGCCGCCAGCACGGCTATGCCCTTCCTCCGCATGCCCCTCCCGCTCATGCCCCTCCCGCGCACCCCAGCCCCCCGTCGTCCCGCCGCACCGGTCCTGCCCGGTCGTTCGTCACCTCAGTCCTACCCCGGACGTGACCGGGGCGGAAGAAGCGGGCATGGTGGGGAGTGACCGGACGACGGCCGCCGGGGGAGAAGGCCCTGTGAGCGGGGTCCCACGGAGGCTGTGAGGAAGGTCCCAGCGTGTGCCCCTCCACCGGGCCGCACGCGCACCGCTACAGTCCGTCGAAGGGTCGGCCTGTACTGGTGAGTAACTGGCGAGTGACCGGCGATCGGATCGAGCAACGCTGCTCAGCGGGAGGCATGCACATCATGGCGCGCGAGTCGGAGTCCGGACTGCCCATCGAACCGGTCTACGGGCCGGACGCTCTCGAGGGCTGGGACCCGGCCGAGAAGCTGGGTGATCCTGGCTCGTACCCCTTCACCCGAGGCGTGTACCCGTCGATGTACACGGGCCGTCCGTGGACGATGCGCCAGTACGCCGGTTTCGGCACGGCGACGGAGTCCAACGCGCGCTACAAGCAGCTGATCGCCAACGGCACCATGGGTCTGTCGGTCGCCTTCGACCTGCCGACGCAGATGGGTCACGACTCCGACGCGCCGATCGCGCACGGCGAGGTCGGCAAGGTGGGCGTGGCGATCGACTCGATCGACGACATGCGGGTGCTGTTCGGCGGGATCCCGCTGGACAAGGTGTCCACGTCGATGACGATCAACGCCCCGGCCGCGCTGCTGCTGCTCCTGTACCAACTGGTCGCCGAGGAGCAGGGCGTCCCGGCGGAGAAGCTGACCGGCACGATCCAGAACGACGTGCTGAAGGAGTACATCGCCCGCGGCACGTACATCTTCCCGCCGAAGCCGTCGCTGCGGCTGATCGCGGACATCTTCAAGTACTGCAAGGCCGAGATCCCGAAGTGGAACACGATCTCGATCTCCGGCTACCACATGGCCGAGGCCGGCGCGTCCCCCGCGCAGGAGATCGCCTTCACCCTCGCCGACGGCATCGAGTACGTCCGCACGGCCGTCGCGGCCGGCATGGACGTCGACGACTTCGCCCCGCGCCTGTCCTTCTTCTTCGTGGCCCGCACGACGATCCTGGAGGAGGTCGCCAAGTTCCGTGCCGCGCGCCGGATCTGGGCGCGGGTGATGAAGGAGGAGTTCGGCGCGAAGAACCCCAAGTCGCTGATGCTGCGCTTCCACACGCAGACGGCCGGGGTGCAGCTGACGGCCCAGCAGCCCGAGGTGAACCTGGTGCGCGTCGCCGTGCAGGGCCTGGCGGCCGTCCTCGGCGGCACGCAGTCGCTGCACACCAACTCCTTCGACGAGGCGATCGCGCTGCCGACGGACAAGTCCGCCCGGCTCGCGCTGCGCACGCAGCAGGTCCTCGCCTACGAGACCGACGTGACCGCCACGGTCGACCCGTTCGCCGGCTCCTACGTCATCGAGAAGATGACCGACGACGTGGAGGCCGCCGCGGTGGAGCTGATGGAGAAGGTCGAGGACCTCGGCGGCGCGGTCAACGCCATCGAACACGGCTTCCAGAAGAACGAGATCGAGCGCTCCGCCTACCGCATCGCGCAGGAGACCGACTCCGGCGAGCGGGTCGTGGTCGGCGTCAACCGCTTCCAGCTCGACGCGGAGGAGCCCTACGAGCCGCTCCGCGTCGACCCGGCCATCGAGGCCCAGCAGGCCGAACGCCTCGCCAAGCTGCGCGCCGAGCGCGACCAGCAGGCGGTCGACACCGCGCTGGCCGCGCTGAAGAAGGCCGCCGAGGGCGAGGACAACGTCCTCTACCCGATGAAGGACGCCCTCAAGGCCCGCGCCACGGTCGGCGAAGTCTGCAACGCGCTGCGCGAGGTGTGGGGCACGTACGTGCCGAGCGACGCCTTCTAGGCGTCGTTCTCGCAGGTCGAGACGGGGGGCGAGGAGTGCCGCACGGCGTGCGACACTCCTTGCCATGTTCGGTGTCGTCGACCTTCCCACCTATCTGGTGGGCCTGGTGCTGATCATCCTGCTGCCCGGGCCCAACTCGCTGTACGTCCTCTCCGTCGCGGCCCGCCGCGGGGTGCGCTCCGGCTACACGGCCGCCGCCGGCGTCTGGTGCGGGGACGCCGTCCTGATGACGCTGTCGGCCGCCGGGGTCGCTTCCCTGCTCCAGGCGAACGCCGTGCTGTTCGGCATCGTGAAGTACGCCGGCGCCGGTTATCTGGCGTGGCTGGCAGTCGGGATGCTGCGCGCCGCGTGGGGCATGTGGCGCGGACGCGGGGAGGACCGCGCGGAGGAGACCGCCCCGGCCGCCGCGCAGGCTGAGCGTCCGTTCCGCCGGGCGCTGGTCGTCAGCCTGCTGAACCCGAAGGCGATCCTGTTCTTCATCGCCTTCTTCGTGCAGTTCGTCGACCCGGCCTACGCCTACCCGGCGCTGTCCTTCGTGGTGCTCGGCGCGCTGGCCCAGATCGCCAGCGTGCTCTACCTCAGCGCGCTGATCTTCGCCGGCACCCGGCTCGCCGCCGCGTTCCGCCGTCGCCGCCGGCTGTCGGCGGGCGCCACCTCGGCGGCGGGCGCCCTGTTCCTGGGCTTCGCGGCGAAGCTGTCCACGGCGAGCGCGTAGGGCGTACGCGGCCCGGGATCCCCGGACGCGGCGTCAGGACGCGCCGTCAGCGCGTCCCGATCCGGGACAGGTAGGCGCCGAGCCCGTCCGGGGTGTCCCCGGCCCAGCCCACGTAGCCGTCCGGGCGGACCAGGAACAGGCCCGTGCCGTAGGCCCGGTGGGAGGGGCCGCGCACCAGCCGCACGCCCGCGGGCGGTTCGGGGGCGTCCGTGCCCAGCGCCAGCAGGGTCCAGTGCGGCCCGCGGAAGGCGTCGAAGAGGCGCACGCCGTCCACCCGGCCGTCCGGCGCCCGGTCGCCCGCGCGCACCGGTCCTGGCTCCGTGCGCGTCTCCGCGCTGAGCGAGGAGTCCCGGTACCCCAGGTCCAGTTGCAGGGTGGCCCCGCCGCGCCGCGCCTCGCCCCGGTGGATGCGGGTGGACAGGCCGAGCATGTCCGCGGCGACCGCCCGCCGTTCCTCCTCGTAGCTGTCCAGGAGGGACGGGTCCGCGCCGTCGGACAGCACCGCGCCCAGCTTCCAGCCCAGGTTGTAGGCGTCCTGCACGGAGGTGTTGAGGCCCTGGCCGCCGGCCGGGGAGTGCACGTGCGCCGCGTCGCCCGCGAGGAACACCCGGCCCGCCCGGAAGCGGTCGGCGAGCGCGGCGCGCGGCCGGAACTCGGAGGCCCGCAGGACCTCGGTGACGTCCTCGGCGGCGAGGTGGGTGCGGGCGGCCACGACCCGCTGTACGGCGTCGGGGGAGAGGTCCACCCGCGTGCCCTCGGCGAACCGGGCGACCAGCTGGAAGTCGTCCGTGCCGGCGAGCGGGCAGAGGGTGAGGAACTCGTCCCGGCCCTCGCGGGGCGGGAACATGTGCCACCAGTCCCGGTCCAGGCCGCTGACCCGCACGTCCGCCACCAGCATCGGCAGCGGGTCGACCGCCTCTCCGGTCATACCGGTGCCGGCCGCCCGGCGCACCGCCGAACGTCCGCCGTCCGCGGCGACGAGGTACCGGGCGCGCAGCGGCGGTCCGGCGGCGAAGCGGGCGGTCACGCCGTCCTCGTCCTGGGTGACGTCCGTGACCTCGCGGCCGAAGGCGATCGTGCCGCCCAGCTCCTCCAGCCGGTCCCGCAGAATCCGCTGGGTGCGCCACTGCGGCACCATCCAGCCCTCGTACGGCGCCTCCTCGGTGGTCTCCACCGGGTCCGCCAGATGGTGTTCGCCCAGCCGCTTCCCGTCGCGCCAGAGCATGCCGACCGGGTAGCGGCCGCCGCCCGCCCGGACGGCGTCCAGCACGCCGAGGTCGTCGAAGACCTCCATCGTGCGCGGCTGGAGGCCCTTGCCGCGCGATCCCGGGAACAGTCCCTCCTCCCGCTCCACGACCAGCGCCTCGACCCCGCGCCGGGCGAGGTCGATGCCGAGGGTGAGGCCGGTCGGCCCCGCGCCCACGATCAGGACAGGGGTGTCGCTCATGATCCGTCTCCTTAACACTGTTAAGTGGCCCGCTGCCCGAGCGTCTCTCTAACGGTGTTAAGTTGTCAAGCGTGAGCACGGAACGACGCGCGCCGCTGGACCGCCGACGGGTCGCCGACACGGCGCTGACCCTGCTGAACGAGGTCGGCCTCGACGGGCTGACCCTGCGCGCCATCGCCAGGGAACTCGACGTCAAGGCGCCCGCCCTGTACTGGCACTTCAAGGACAAGCAGGCGCTGCTGGACGAGATGGCGACCGAGATGTTCCGCCGGATGACCGACGGCGTCGAGCCCGACCCGGACGACGGGTGGCGGGAGCGGCTGCTGCGGAGCAACCGGGTCCTGCGCCGGACGCTGCTCGCCTACCGCGACGGCGCCAAGGTGTTCGGCGGCACCCGCTTCACCGGCCTGGAGCACGCCGGGCACCAGGAGGCGAGCCTCCATCTGCTCACGTCCGCGGGCCTCACCCTCGCCCAGGCGGCGCGGGCGCTCCAGACGACGTTCCTCTACACGCTCGGCTTCGTGGCCGAGGAGCAGGGCGTCGAACCGATGCCGGGCGAGCGCCGTGAGGGCTTCGACGTCGAGGCCCGCGCCCGTCTGATGGCGGACCACCCGCTCGCCGCGGAGGCGGGCCAGGCACTCTTCGGCGATTACGACAAGCACTTCGAGGAGGGCCTCGCCCTGATCATCACGGGGATCGAGACCCGGTACGGAGTGAACTGAGCGGGATCATCAGCGAGGCGTCCGCGGTCACCCTTCGCGCAGTTCCCCGCGCCCCTTGAGGGTGTCGGTCGACAGCCCACCCAGGGGCGCGGGGAACGGCGCGACAAGCCCCCACCGGCCCGCGGCCGAAGTCGCTTCTCGGGCGTCGGCCGAGTGGCCACCGAGCGCGAAGCCCCGCTCAAGGGGCGCGGGGAACTGCGCGACCAGCCCCCACCGGCCCCGCAGCCGAAGTCTCCCCCGAGCCCTGGCCGGCGCGCCGCCTACCGCTTCCCGCCCCGGCGGACCGCCCGCCCCACCTTCCGTTTCGCCCGCGCCGCGCGGACCCGCGCCCGGGTGGCCGGGCTGCTGCCCGGCAGGCCCAGCTCGGCCAGGCGCAGGGCGGGGAAGTACGGGGCCGGGCTGCCGGCGAGGTGGGCGCGCAGCCACTCCTCGGCCTGCTCCCGCAGCGCCGGATACGTGCGCGGCTGCATGCAGAAGCCCATCGTCCGCACCAGCGGCTCCAGCGACGCGGGCGCCGCGCCCAGCACGGCCGGGGTCTCGTCCCGCTCCAGGTCCGGCACCAGGTGGTCGACCAGCGCCAGCGGGATCCGGTTGCTGTTCTGGTAGGGCCGCAGCCGGTCCAGCACCAGCGCCGTCCCCACCCGCGCCACGGGCACCCCGTAGTAGGCGGACGCGGTCACCATCGCCGTGGAGAAGCAGCCGACGACCAGCCCGGGGCGGGCATGCTCGTACAGCGTCTCCGCGAGCAGCGGCGCGTCCAGCACGGTGAGCCGCACGCCCGCGTCGGCCGCCGCCTTGTGCAGCGCCGCCGAGTAGCCGGCGGGGGCGGTCGGATGGGGCTTGAACACGAGTGAGCGGTGCCCGGCGCGCACCGCCCCGGTGAGCATGCGCACGTGCAGGTCCTCCTCCTCGTGCGCGCTCAGGATGTTGATGGCCGCCAGGTACTGGCCGAGCAGCACGGCCGTCGGCCGCTCCTCCCGCACAGGGGCGAGGAGCGGGTCGTCCGCAGCCTCCCGGGCGACCTCGTCCAGCACCGCGCGGAACGCCCCGTCCGGCACGACCACCGGCTCCACGCCGTACTCGGAGAGCAGCAGGGGCCGCAGACCGGGCACCAGGTCGAGGTGCAGCAGCCGCCGCACGCGCCGGCCGAGCGTCAGCGGCAGCTTCTCCCGGGTCGGGCCGTAGCTCATCAGTCCGTCCGCGTACACGTCGACGGACGCCTCGGAGAAGATCGCGACCAGCGCGCGGGCCGGGTTGGCCTGGATCGACTCGACGGCCAGATCGACCCGTTCGTCCTCGCCGATGTCCCACAGCAGCCGCAGCGCCCGCTGCCACAGCACCGTGTCGGAGCCGCGCGGGCCCCAGGCGCTCGGGTGGTACGGGCTGATCGCCTCGTTCCAGCTCACCACCTCGTCGAAGCGGGCGGCCAGCGGACCGTAGCCGCGCATCTCGTCCAGGCGCAGCGCGGTCTCCGGGACGGCGGCGTTGTGCGAGACCAGCAGGATCCGGCGGGCCGCCCCGTCCGGTCCGAACAGGCCCGCGTCCAGCGCCGCGGCCAGGGTGGCGGCGCCGTAGAGGGTCGAGACCTGGAAGATCTGGGTCGTGCGGTGCATGGGTCAGGCAGCCTTCCGCCCGTCGCGCAGGCGGCCGAGCAGCCTGCTCCGGGTGCTGTCGATGGTGGCCAGGGTCTCCTCCAGCGCGTGCTGCGGCATCCGCAGCAGCGCCTCGCGCGCCTCCTGCCGCAGCCGCCGGGCCGCCGACGGCTCGTACGCGTCCGCCTTGCCGAGGTGGAAGGCGATCATGGCGCAGTAGGTGCGGACGGCCTTCAGGAGGAAGCGGTCGCACTCCGGGTCGTTCCGCACGTCCGCCAGCAGCAGGTCGTACGCCGGGATGAAGTCGAGCTGGCGGTCGTCCTTGATCTGGGTGAGGGAGGTCGCGACGCCCCGCCGGTAGAACACCCCGTGCAGGCCCAGGGAGGCGTAACTGCGCGCCGTCAGGTGCAGCCGCCAGATCCACAACCGGTCCTCGGCGGTGCGCAGTTCGGTGACGAAGCGCATCCCGCCGTCCTCGAAGAGGCGCCGGCGGTAGACGCCCGCCCAGACGAACGGGTAGTCGACCATGGTCTCCGTGTCGGCGGGCGCGATCCCGTCGCGCGGGTCCATCACCGCGTTCCGCACCGGCGCCGGGGGTCGCTTGATCACCCGCTCCGTGCCGGTCACCTGCACATGGTCGGTGCGGGCGAAGTCGCAGCCCAGCTCGTCCATCGCCCGCACCAGCGCGGCCAGATGGCGGGGCCCGTACCAGTCGTCGCCGTCGAGGAACGCCAGGTACTCCCCTTCGGCCGCGTCGATGCCGGAGTTCCGCGCCTGGGCGATCCCCTGGTTGGTGTCGTGCCGGATCACCCGCGCGCCCGGCAGCTTCTCCGTCCACCGCTCGATCACCCACGGCGTGGCGTCCGTGGAGCAGTCGTCGACGATCAGGAACTCGACATCGGGGTGCGCGTTGGCGGCGAGACTGCGCAAGGTGCTCTCCGCGAACGCCTCCACGTTGTGCATCGGGACGACGACGGACAGTTTCGGCACGGGGTTTCTCTCTTTCGGGACGGGAAGCGGCGGCGGTGCGGTGGGTCAGGCCGGGCCGAACACCTCTCTCAGCTCGCCGAGGTTGGCGCGCGTGACCTCCCACAGGGGCTGCTGCGCGGCGTGCACGTCCGCCACGGCGCCCGCGTGGTCGTCGAGCACCGCCGCCGCCCGCTCCAGGAGCAGCGGCCCGAGGTCCCGGTCGTGCACCGAGAGACCCCACTCCTCACGGCCGATGTCGGACAGGAAGTACGCCAGCTTCGGGTGCGAGACGAGGCTGAGGATCGGCGTGCCGCAGCCGAACGGGATCATCCCGGCGTGCCCGCGCATCCCGATCACCAGCCGGGACGTGCGGAACAGCGCGCGGATGTCGTCGTTCGTCCGCTCGTAGAGCTGCTCCACGGGCAGTGTGAGGCCGTGCACCCGGCGCAGGTCGTCCACGAACCGCTCGTCGGCGGGCATGTGCGCCGCGTACCGCACGTCCGCCCGCTCCCGCAGGCCCCGCAGCGCGAAGGCCGTCTGGCCGAGGAAGTGCCCGTAGTCGTGCCCGAAGCGCAGCCCCGCGCGGTCGTACGCGCAGTTCACCAGCACCGTGTCGGCCCGCTCGGCCGGGTCGGTCCAGCCGGGGACCAGACGGCGGGCGACCGTGGTGGGGCACGGCTGGTACCGCACCCTGTCCCGCAGCCCGGCCGGGAGCAGTTCGCGTACGCGGTCGATGGAGCCGTGGTTGCGCAGACCGAAGAACGCCGACCGCTCGACCAGGACGCGCAGGCTCTCCGCGAACCGGGTGCGGCGGTAGAGCTGTCCGTCGAACACGTTGTAGCCGACCGCGAACACCGCGAGGGGAGCGGTGAGCCGCTCCAGCAGGGCGTCCGGGACGTTCCACTGCCAGTGGCTGTGGCCGTTGGGGGAGGTGTCGGGCAGGAACAGCCCCCCGCCGCCCACGACCACCCCGCGCCGCGCGTTCAGCTCCTCCAGCGCCGCCTCGTCGACCAGCCGGTGCACGGGCTGCGCGTACCAGCGGCGCGGCCCGGTGTCCGGCCCGAAGCACAGCCGCACGGCCTCCGGGAGCACCTTGTCCCCGGCGTTCTCCCGCCCTTCCGCGAACAGCGCGACGTGCGCGAGCTGTTCACGCGCGGGCGCCGGCTCCCCGCCGCCGTCGGTCTCCGCCCGCTCCGGCCGGGTGCGGACCTGCCAGGCGTGGCAGCCGGCGTCGGTGGGGTCGGCGTCCAGGCCCTCCAGGGCGTACCGGTGTGCGTCCTCGTCGCGCCCCAGGATCCAGGCGAGCCGCGCCAGCTGGGCGTAGGCGCGGGGCGCCACGTCGGGGGAGGCCGCCGCGAGCAGCAGCCGCGCCTCCGCCTCCGCGTAGCGCGACAGCGCCATCAGACACACGCCGAGCGTCTCCTGGCAGCGCGGCGCGTCCAGCCGGTCGCCCACCACCGGGGCGAGCACCTCGACGGCCTCGTCGTACCGGCCCTGTCTGCGGTACACCTCCGCGACCGTCCGGGCCAGGTCCAGGGAGGGACGGGCCGTCAGCAGCGGCGGCGCGAGGTGCGCGAGCAGCTCGGGGTGCTTCTCGCCGGGCAGCGCGCAGTACGCGGCCCGGAACGCGTCGTCGTCCGGCGCGAACCGGCGCCACACCTCGGCGGCGGGGCCCGACGCCGGCACGCCGGGCGCCCGGGGGAAGCGCAGCACCGCCACGTGCGGCGGCACCGGCAGGTCGTCGCCCAGCCGGGCGGCGGGGAAGTCGTACCGCCCGTCGACCGGGTTCAGCACCTTCTCCAGCACCGTCTCCGGGTCCTCGCCCGCCGCGAGCCGCGCGAGGAGCGAGTCGTCCAGGTCGGCGCGCTGCACCACCAGCAGGCCGTCGAGCAGCCCGCCCCGCACGTCGTCCGCCCCGGCGCGCGGCACGGCGCCGACCCCGTGGCGCAGCCGCAGCAGCGGGCCGATGTCGCCCAGCACCACCGTGTCCGGGGTGAGCACGACGACCGTGTCGTACCCGGCCGGACGCAGCAGGTCCGCGAGACCGCCGTCGCGGCGCGCGACCACGCGGGGGTGCAGCCGGCGCAGCGGGTCGAACGCCGTGTCGGGCAGGCCCGGGTGCAGCACCACCACGTCCTCGCAGACGCCGGGGGCGGCGAGGGCCAGGCTGCGCAGCAGGGCGGCCGTGCCGGGCAGTCCGGCGGCGTCGGTGCGGACGGCGAAGGCGATCCGGCGCCGGCCGGTGACGGCGCTCCGGTCGTCCGCCTGGGCGTGGTTCATCGCAGGGCGGTCCTCATCGTGCGGTCGTCGACGTGCGTGGCGCGGTCCCGGACCCATGCGGCCTCCCGTGGCCGCAGCGTGCCGCCGCCGTCGAAGCCGATCAGGTCCAGGCGGGGCGTGACGTCCAGGAAGTCCAGCAGGCGCAGGACGGTGAAGGCGGTGCTGGTCCCCGCGTCCCAGCCGTCCTCGCCGAGCAGCGCCGGGTCGCCCAGCGGGCGGCGCAGCGTGGCGTCCCCGACGTGTTCCTGCGCCCCGGCCGCCAGCCGCTGCCGCAGGGCGCGCCGCCAGGCGGCCGCCGGGTCGCCGAACACCAGCCGGATCCCTGCCGGGCGGGTCCAGGCGGGCCCCTCCCACGGGGTGTCGCCGCGCAGCGTCACCGCGTGCAGACCGGTGCGCTCCCCGGTGCCCTCGGCGCGGATCCGGAACGCGTCGCAGCGCACCACGACGTCGTACCCGTCGATCAGCCCGCCCAGCGTGCCGCCGGCCACCGCGGGGGCGCCCGACACCAGGCACACCGTCCGGCCCGCGAGCAGCCGCCGCAGCCCCGTGACGCCGACCGGTTCGGCCCCGCCGAGCAGCGGGTCGGACAGCGCGGACCGCTCCAGCAGCCGCCGGTGGACGGCGTGCAGCGCCAGCAGCCGCCGTACGGCGGGATCGTCAGGACCCCGCTCGGACAGCCGGGCCCGCACGAAGGCGGCGAACTCCGCCGCCGTGACCGCCGTCGGCCGGCCGGCCTGGACGAGCGGCGTCCCGGCCGCCCCGGGGAACAGCGCGGCGGCCTCCTCCAGGCAGGCCCGGCGGCGGTGCAGCGTGTCCACCCGGCGGGCGACCTCGCCGGCCGCCTCCGCGCCGAGCTCCAGGCAGCGCTCGTAGCACTCCAGCGCCTCCGCCTCGCGCCCCAGCCGGTCCAGCGCGAGACCGCGCAGCCGCCAGGCGCCCTTGGACCGCCGGCGGATCTCCACCGCCGTGTCCGCGACGCCCAGCGCCAGCTCGGGCGCGCCCGGACCGCCCGCCTCCAGGGCCCGCTCGCCGACCCGCAGCAAGGCGTCGAACGGGTCCGCCGACGGCCGCGTGAGCGCCCCGGCGTACCCGCCGATCGCCCGGACCAGCCGCGTGCCGCCCGGACCGGGCGCCTCGCCCCGCTCGGCGAGATGGTCACCGACCAGGCGCAGCCCCCGGGCGAGGAGAGCCTGCCCGGCGGCCTCCTGCCGCCGCGCCCTGAACAGTCCCCCCAGGGAGTTCGTCATCCGTGCCACCGTCCTCGTTCCGGACGCCGAATGTGCCCCGGCACGGCGGGCCGCCGGTGGCGTCCGGATGGACACACGGTGAACAGTCCTCGGACAGCAACCGGCAGCCGCGGGCGCGCTCACCGCCCGACGGCCTTCCGTACCGCCCGCGCCCGCCGCACCACCCGCCGGACGGCCTGGCTCCGCGGCAGGAACGCCAGCCGCCCCGGCACACCCCCGGGCAGCCCCAGCGCGGTGAGCCGCCGCCGGGTGAACCACTGCCGCTCCCACGTCCCCGCCGCGAGATACCGCTCGGCGTCGGCCCGCAGCGAGGGCCGCACCCGCGGCCGCATGGTGAACGCGAGGGCGGCCAGCAGACCGTCCAGGTCGTCCCCCACCGGGGCGTCGCCCTCCGTCCCCGGCAGCACCGCCTCCGCCAGCACCAGGGCGGTCCGCTGCGGGTGGTGATACGGCGTCAGCCGGTCCAGCAGGCGCTCCGTGCCGACGCGGGCGACCGGGACGCCGTACAGGGCGGACGCCGTGAACAGGGCGGCCGACGAGCATCCGACGACCAGCGCGGGGCGGGACGCCTCGTACAGCGCCTCCACCGGGACGGGCGTGTCCGGCACCGTGAGGTCCACGCCGAGGCGGGCCGCTTCCGCCCGCGGCCCGGCGGCGTGCCGGGACGGGGAGGCGGGGTGCGGTGCGAACACCACGCGGTCGTGACCGCGTCCGGCCGCCGTCCGTACCATCTCCGCGTGCAGCGCCTCCTCCTCGCCCGCGGAGGTCACGCCGAGGGCGGACAGGCGCCCGCCGACGACCAGCGCGGCCCCCTCCGTCATCCCCGTCACCGCCGAGGCGACCTCCCCCGTCACCGCCCGGAAGGCGTCCGCCGGGATCACCCGCGCCGGCGCCCCGAACTCGCCGAGCAGCAACGGCGTCAGACCAGGTATCAGGTCCAGGTGCAGCACCTGCCGCACCCGTGTGCCGAGCAGCGGGTCCAGCTTGCCGCGGGTGGGCCCGTGGTCCGCCGGTCCGCCCGCGCACACATGCAGGGGCGCGCCGTGGAACACGCGGGCCACCGCCTGCGCGGGCGGGGCGTCCGGGGCGCCGAGGACCAGCTCCACCCGGTCGTCCCCGAGCCCCCACAGCCGCCGGAGGTGCCGTTCGAGGAGCGGCACGTCCTCCGTGCGGGGCGTCCAGGCCGCCGGGTGGAAGGGCCGTATCGCCTCGTTCCAGGACAGCACCGCGTCGAAGCGGGCCCGCAGCCGTGCGAAGCCCGGCACCTCGTCCCACGGCGGGGCGGCCTCCGGGACCGGCGTGTCGTCGCACACCAGCAGCACCCGCCGTCCCGTCTCCGGCAGCAGCCCCGCCTCGATCGCGGCGGCCATCAGCACCACCGCCGACGGACTGCTCGCGCAGAAGATCCGCGTACCGGCCGCCCTCACGCGGCTCCCCTCCCCGCACGCAGCGGCGCCCGCCGCAGCCGTCGCAGCCGCGCCGCCCGTCCCGCGTCCATCGAGTCCAGCACCTCGTCCAGCACGTCCCGCGGCAGCCGCCGCAGCGCGTCCCCGCACACCGCCCGCAGCCGCGCGGCCACCGCCGGCTCGAACTTGTCCCGCTCGGCCAGATGACGGTCGATCACCGCGCAGTACGTCCGCACCGCCTTCGGCAGCAGCCGGTCCGCGTCCCGGTCCTCCGCCGTCTGAGCCACCACCCGGTCGAAGGCGGGCACGAAGTCCAGCTGCCGCTCGTCCCCGACGCGGGTGAGGGAGGAGGCGACGCCCTTCCGGTAGAACACGCCCAGCAGGCCCACCACGGCGAACGACTCCGCCTCCCGGTGCAGCCGCCAGATCCACGGCCGGTCCTCCGCCGTGCGCAGCCCGTCCGGGAAGTGCAGCAACCCTCGCTCCAGCAGCCGCCGGTGGTACACCCCGGCCCACGCCTGCGGGTAGTCCACCGCGGTCGTCCGGTCGGCGGGCAGGATCACTTCCCGCGGGTCCAGCACCTCGTCCCGCAGCCCCACCGGCACCCGGCGCACGGTCCGGGCCCGCCCGGTGACCCGTACGTGGTCCGTGCGCAGGAAGTCGCAGCCCAGCTCCTCCGCCGCGGCGACCAGCCGGGGCAGGTACCCGGGCGCGTACCAGTCGTCGCCGTCCAGGAAGGTCAGGTACGCGCCCTCCGCCGCGTCCAGTCCGGCGTTGCGCGCGGTGGCGATCCCGCCGGCGCGCTCCCGGCGGAGGAAACACACCCGCGCGACGCGGGACAGCTCCTCGGCGGCCCGCTCGACGAGCACCGGGGTGTCGTCCTGAGAACCGTCGTCGACCAGAACGAACTCGAAATCCGGGCGGGCATTCGCGCGCAGACTCCTGAGCGCGTCCGGTGCGTATTGCCGGACATTACGGAAGGGCACGATCACGGAAAGCTTCGGCACCCGGAAAACATTAGGAGAGGGCCCGGCGCGCGTTCTTTCCGCCGGACGTACGGGCGGTGAACTCCGTGTGTCGGTCCGGTGGATCGCGTCTACCTCGGGCGTTTTCCCGGGCGGGTTCGGTTCTCGGTGGGGTGTTGTTAACTTTTCGTTGAGGCGCGGTTGGGCCGTTCGCGGAATTCGATTCCTAGCGTCTTCGGCGTGCCAGCAAGTGCAACGAATCCCCTCAGGGTGGCGGTCCTCGCGGATTCCGACACCCGCTGGAAATGGGGCACGCTCACCGCGAAACGCATCGCGCCGCGCGACATCCGCCTGGACGGATATCTGCTGCGGGGCCGCGCCACCCCCACCGCCCGCCAGCTCGGCGAGGTCGGGGTCCGCGCGGACTCCCTGCGGGAGGTCACCGCGGCCGAGTTCCTGCGCGCCATGGACGAGGAGCCCTGCGACGTCCTCGTGCTCGCGCTGGTCGGCGGCGCGGTGCAGGCGATGCTGCACGGGCTGCGACGCGTCTGGGAGGACCGGCCCCGCCGGCCCGTCGTCGTCACCGGCTACGTCGGCGTCGTCTACGAGAAGCTCACCGACGGCCTGCTGCTGCGCCACGGCGCCGACCTGGTGCTGGCCAACTCCCGCCAGGACGCGGAGCGTTTCCGCGCCGTGTACGAGGGCGTCGGCGCCGACGCGGGCGCGGTCACCGAGGTCGCGCTGCCGTTCCTCGGGGGCGCGCCCCACACCGGCGGCCACGAGGCGTACACGGTGGTGTTCGCCGCCCAGCCGTCCGTGCCGGACACCCGCGCGGACCGTACGTACCTGCTGAACCGGCTGGCCGGGCACGCCCGCCGCCACCCGGAGCGCGAGGTGCTGCTGAAGCTGCGCTCCCGGCCCGGCGAACACACCACGCACATCGAGGAACTGCCCTACCAGAAGCTCGCCCGCGGCCTCGGCCTCCCCGCCAACCTGCGCCTGGTCTACGGGCACATGGGCGAGGTCCTCGACCGCACCGACCTCCTCGTCACCGTCAGCTCGACGGCCGCCCTGGAGGCGCTGCACCGGCGCATCCCCACCGCGATCCTCACCGACCTCGGCGTCCGCGAGGCGCTCGGCAACCACCACTTCGTCGGCTCCGGCTGCCTCGCCTCCTGGGACCAGCTCGACGCCGGACACCGCCCGGCGCCCGACGAGGAGTGGCTGGCCCGGCAGGGCGTGGCCGCGGACGGCACGTACGCGACGGCCTTCGACGCGGCCCGCGCCCGCATCGCCGAGCTGCTCGGCCGGCCCGGCGGACTCCCGCCGCTCACCCCCTACTACACCCCCGTCACCGCGCCCGGCTATCTGCCCGGCGTCCTCGCCCGCCACCACCTCGGCCCCGACGGGACGCCGCTGCCCGGCGCGCCCGCCGCGGACCGGGAGCCCGGCCCGGTCCGGCGGGTCGTGCGCCGCACCGCACGCGGCGCCTACCGCCACGGAGTGCAGCGCGTGGCCCCCGTGATCCGCCGCATGGGCGAGCTGTGACCGCCCGACCCCCCCATCGAGGAGCTGACCCCATGTCCGACTCTCCGGCCGCCGTCCGCCGGGTGCTCGCCGTGATCCCCGCGCGCGGCGGCTCCAAGGGCGTCCCCGCGAAGAACCTCGCCCCGGTCGGCGGCGTGCCCCTCGTGGCCCGCGCCGTGCGGGAGTGCCGCGCCGCCCGGCACGTCACGGACGTGGTCGTCTCCACCGACGACGCGGCCATCGCCGAGACCGCGCGGCAGGCGGGCGCGGAGGTCGTGCTGCGGCCGGCCGGCCTCGCGGGGGACACCGCCACCTCCGAGGCGGCCGTGCTGCACGCCCTGGACGCCCACGAGGCGCTGCACGGCGCGCCGGTGGACGTCGTCCTGCTCGTGCAGTGCACCAGCCCCTTCCTCACCCGGGAGGACGTCGACGGGGTGGCCGCCGCGGTCGCCCACGGCGGCGCCGACACGGCGGTGACGGTCGCCCCGTTCCACGGCTTCGTCTGGCGCGAGACCGGCGCCGGGACGGCCGAGGGAGGTCACGGGGGAGGCCACGGCGTCAACCACGACAGGTCCGTACGCCCCCGCCGTCAGGACCGCCCCCAGGACTTCCTGGAGACCGGCGCCGCCTACGCCATGGACGCCGCAGGGCTGCGCGAGCACGGCCACCGCTTCTTCGGCCGCACCGACCTCGTGCGCACCGACCCGGCGCGCGTCCTGGAGGTCGACGACCCGCACGACCTCGCCCGGGCCCGTGCCCTCGCGCCGCTCCTCGACACCGGCCGCACCGGCCTGCCCACCGCCGACGACATCGACGCGGTGGTCCTCGACTTCGACGGCACCCAGACCGACGACCGGGTGCTGATCGACGCGGACGGACGGGAGTTCGTCTCCGTGCACCGCGGCGACGGCCTCGGCGTCGCCGCCCTGCGCCGCAGCGGCCTGAAGCTGCTGATCCTGTCCACCGAACAGAACCCGGTCGTCGCCGCCCGCGCACGCAAGCTGAAGCTCCCCGTGCTGCACGGCGTCGACCGCAAGGACCTCGCCCTCAAACAGTGGTGCGAGGAGCAGGGCATCGCGCCCGAACGCGTGCTCTACGTCGGCAACGACGTCAACGACCTCCCGTGCTTCGCCCTCGTCGGCTGGCCCGTGGCGGTCGCGAGCGCCCACGACGCCGTCCGCGGCGCCGCCCGCGCGGTCACCACCCTCCCCGGCGGTGACGGCGCGATCCGAGAGATCGCCGGCTGGATCCTCGGTCCCTCTCTCGATTCCCTCCCCCAGTAAGGAAACCCCTGGTCATGAGCGACTCCCGCATCCGCACCCTCGGCGCCCGCGAGGCCGGCCCCGGCCGCCCCGTCTACGTCACCGGCGAGATCGGCATCAACCACAACGGCGACCTCGACAACGCCTTCCGGCTGATCGACGCCGCCGCCGACGCCGGCTGCGACGCCGTCAAGTTCCAGAAGCGCACCCCGGAGATCTGCACCCCCCGCGACCAGTGGGACATCGAGCGGGACACTCCGTGGGGCCGGATGACGTACATCGACTACCGGCACCGCGTGGAGTTCGGCGAGGACGAGTACCGCCGGATCGACGCCTACTGCAAGGAGAAGGGCATCGACTGGTTCGCCTCCCCGTGGGACACCGAGGCCGTCGCCTTCCTGGAGAAGTTCGACGTGCCCGCCCACAAGGTGGCCTCCGCCTCCCTCACCGACGACGAGCTGCTGCGCGAACTGCGCGCCACCGGGCGCACCGTCATCCTGTCGACCGGCATGTCCACCCCGAAGCAGATCCGCCACGCGGTCGAGGTGCTCGGCAGCGACAACATCCTGCTGTGCCACGCCACCTCCACGTACCCGGCGAAGGCGGAGGAGCTGAACCTGCGGGTCATCAACACCCTCCAGCAGGAGTACCCGAACGTCCCGATCGGCTACTCCGGCCACGAGACCGGCCTGCAGACCACCCTCGCCGCCGTCGCCCTCGGCGCCGTCTTCGTCGAGCGCCACATCACCCTCGACCGCGCCATGTGGGGCTCCGACCAGGCCGCCTCCGTCGAGCCGCAGGGCCTGGCCCGCCTGGTCCGCGACATCCGCACCATCGAGGCCTCCCTCGGCGACGGCGTGAAGAAGGTCTACGAGTCCGAGCTCGGCCCGATGAAGAAGCTGCGCCGGGTGCCCGGCGTCGTCGCCGAGGCGGAGATCGCCACGGCCGCCGGCGAGCCCGTGTCGGTCTGACCCGCCCTCACCCACCCCTACGACGGGAACGGTCGTACGTCGATGAGCCCCCGCGCCGGCCGCACCGGCCCCCGCACGCTCGCCTTCGTGGAGAGTCCGGTCCAGCTGCTCAACGTGCTGGAGTGGGCGCATGCCCACGCGCCCGGCGCGGGACTCGCCCTCGTGGTGCTGTCCCCGGTCGACCCGATGACCCGCGGCCAGCTCCGCCGCATGGCCGAACTGGCCCGCGAGGAGGGGCACGACGTCCGCTGGGAGGAGGCGCGCGGGGGAGCGGGCGCCCCGCTGCGCACCATAGGCGGCCTCGCCGTGCCGCTGCGCCGGGCCCGGCGGGTCGTCCTCGGCGACCCGTTCTCCCGGTACGTGCAGCTGCTGCTGACCATCACCCGGGCGCCCGAGGTGGTGGTCGTCGACGACGGCACGGCGACCATGGAGTTCGCCGGCCAGCTCGCCCGCGGTGAACGCCTGGTGCGCTGGCACCGCAAGGGCGGCCGCCCCGGCCCCCGCGACCTGGCCCTCGCCCCGGTGTCCGCCGCCGCCCGGCGCCGGCTCACCCCCGGCGAGGGCCGCACGGTGGAGGTCTTCACCTCCATGCCGATGGCGGACGTCCCGCCCGGCGTCACCGTCCGCGCCCACACCTTCGCCTGGACCCGCGACCGCTTCGGACCGCCGCGCGTCACCCGGGGCGCCGACCTGGTGGGCACCTCCCTGGTGGAGACGGGCGTGGTGGACGCCGACTCCTACGTGCGGGCGGTCGGCGCGCTCGCCCGGACCCACGGCGCCCGGCGCTACTTCGCGCACCGCCGGGAGACCACCGAGAAGCTGCACCGGCTGGCCGTCGAGACCGGCCTGGAGATCGTCCGCCCCGAACTGCCCCTGGAACTGGTCGCCCGCCGCGGCCCCGTGGGACGTACGGTCGTCAGCTTCCCCTCCACCGTCGTCCACACCCTGCCGCTCGCGCTGGCCGGTACCGGGGTGCGGATCGCGGTGTGCGACATCGACCCGGCGTGGCTCACCGCCCACGCCTCCCCGCGCGCCCGGGGCTTCCTCGCCGACGTGGTCGGCACCGCGCGCGACGCGCACCGTCTGCGCCCCGCCGCGCCCCCGGGTCCTGGCCCGCTGTCCGCCAGATGAACCGGTCGGCGTGGGCTGGGCCGGACGTGGTAACCGTGGAAGTACGGAAGGTGCCGACGCCCGCGCGGGGGGCTGTGACCGACCTCATGGCCCGGCAGGCCGAACGCCCCCTACCCTCCCGAAAGGGCGGTGAGTGTACCCATCTCACTGAACGGCTATGCGTAGGGCAGCCGGATTTTCTCCCTCCAACGGGCTGATTTTTCTTGATCAGGGGGAGGTGGAGCGCTTCGGAGCCCTACTCTTCAAAGGGTGAAGCCACTGATGTCACTGGAGTCCGAGATCGATCTCCCCGGGGGAGCGGTGCTCCCCGGCGCGCTGCCCGAGGCACTGCGCGCGGAACTCGTGGCGTTCCGGCGAGACCTCCATATGCACCCGGAGCTGGGCAACCAGGAGTTCCGTACCACTGCCGCGATCAAGGAACGCCTTCAGCGCGTGGGGTTGCGCCCCCGCGTACTGTCCAGCGGGACCGGGGTGATCTGTGACATCGGGACGGACGAGGAGGCCGGCACCGACGCCGCCATGCTCGCCCTGCGCGCCGACATCGACGCCCTGCCCATCCCCGACATGAAGGCCGGCTGCGCCTACCGGTCCACCGTGCCCGACCGCGCCCACGCCTGCGGTCACGACGTGCACACCACCGTGGTGCTCGGCGCCGGCCTGGTGCTGGCCGAACTGCACCGCCAGGGCCTGCTGCCCCGCCCGGTCCGGCTGATCTTCCAGCCCGCCGAGGAGGTGCTGCCCGGCGGCGCCGCCGACGCCATCGCCGACGGCGCGCTCGAGGGCGTCGGCCGGATCCTCGCCGTGCACTGCGACCCGCGCGTCGACGCCGGCCGGATCGGGCTGCGCCAGGGCGCCATCACGTCCGCCTGCGACCGGCTGGAGATCGCCCTGGAGGGCCCTGGCGGCCACACCGCCCGCCCGCACCTGACCACCGACCTCGTCACCGCGGCCGCCCGGGTCGTCACCGACGTGCCCGCGCTGGTCGGCCGCCGGGTCGACAGCCGCAGCGGCCTCGCCGTCACCTGGGGCCGCGTCGAGTCCGGCCACGCGCCCAACGTCATCCCGCAGCACGCCGAACTCTCCGGCACTGTCCGCTGCCTGGACCTGGAGACCTGGCGGCAGGCGCCGGACATCGTGGTCGCGGCCATCGACGAGGTGGCCAATCTGCACCGGGCCAAGTCGGAGATCACCTACGTGCGGGGCGTCCCGCCGGTCGTGAACGAGGCCGGGGCCACCGAGCTGCTGCGCGACGCGATGATCGCCCGGCGCGGCACCGAGGCCGTCGAGGGCACCGAACAGAGCCTGGGCGGCGAGGACTTCTCCTGGTACCTGGAGCGCGTCCCGGGCGCCATGGCCCGCCTCGGCGTCCGCACCCCCGGCGAGCGCACCGTGCGCGACCTGCACCAGGGCGACTTCGACGTGGACGAGCACGCCATCACCGTCGGCGTGGAGCTGTTCACCGCCGCGGCCCTGCTGGACGCGCTGCGGTAAGAGGCGCAGGCGTGGACGCCCCGTGACAGACGGCGTCCGCGTGACGAGGGCGGCCGTGTCCCCGGCGGACACGGCCGCCCTCGCGTGTCGTACCTCCCCGGGCCCGCTCCGCTTGCGGCCGGGTCCCCCGGGGTGCAGCGTGGGGCCGTGCAGACGTGCATGCCCGTTTCGCTCCCCTGCGACCCCCTGGTTCACAAGGGCGTAACCGGCCATCGGCACGAATGGATAACGGCCCCGCTCGACCCCGTTCCCAGGAGTGTCTACGCGCGTTAATGTGCGCCGAACCGAGCACCCGCTGCGGGGCTTTGGAGAATGGGGAACTTCAGATGCGTCGGATATCCAAACTGACCCGCGTAGCGGTGGGGGTCGCTTCGCTGGCGCTCGCCGCCACCGCCTGCGGCGGAACCAGCAGTGACAACGGTGACAGCGGGGGTTCCAAGGACGACCTCGGCGTCGCCATCGCCTACGACATCGGCGGCAAGGGCGACCAGTCCTTCAACGACGCCGCGTTCGCCGGCCTCACCAAGGCCAAGGAGGAGTTCGGCTTCAAGACCGCCGACGTCGAGCCCACCGAGGGCGAGACCGACGCGGACAAGGAGCAGCGCCTGGCCTCGCTGGCCCGCCAGGGCTACAACCCGGTCATCGGCGTGGGCTTCGCCTACGGCCCCGCGATGGAGGCCGTCGCCGCCAAGTACCCCGACACCACGTTCGGCATCGTCGACTCCGTCGTCGAGGGCGAGAACGTCGCCTCCCTGGTCTTCGCCGAGGAGCAGGCCTCCTACCTCGCCGGTGTGGCCGCCGCCAAGGCCACCAAGAGCAACACGGTCGGCTTCGTCGGCGGTGTGGACATCCCGCTCATCCACAAGTTCCAGGCCGGCTACGAGCAGGGCGTCAAGGACACCAACTCCAAGGTCAAGGTCATCCCGCAGTACCTGACGCAGACCGCGGAGGAGGGCGGCTTCTCCAGCCCCGACAAGGGCAAGGCCGCCGCCGAGGGCCAGATCGAGAAGGGCGCGGACGTCATCTACCAGGCGGCCGGCCTCTCCGGCCAGGGCGTCATCGAGGCCGCGGCCAAGGCGAAGGTCTGGGCGATCGGCGTCGACTCCGACCAGTACAACCAGGAAGCCCTCGCCGCCTACAAGGACTTCATCCTCACGTCCGCCCTGAAGGACGTCGGCGGCGCGGTCTACACGCTGACCAAGTCGGTCCAGGACGGCAAGCCGCTCACCGGCACCCAGGTCTTCGACCTCAAGGTCAACGGCGTCGGCCTCTCCGACAGCAACCCCAAGATGGCCGAGATCCCCGGCCTGAAGGAAGCCGTGGACAAGGCCAAGAAGGGCATCACCGACGGCACCATCAAGGTCAACACGGAGTGACCCCGCTGCCGGACCCCGTCCGGCACGGAGACCTCCCGTACGAAGCGGGCGGGCGCACCGAGCGCCCGCCCGCTTCGTCGTGCCCTGAGCCGAAGGCGTCCGCGGAGGGCCCCGGCGCTCACCCACCGCCACCCTCCGTTTGCGAACAGCAACGGCCCGTCCCGCAGGGCGGAACCGGCTTGAACACGGGCGCATAACAAGGTGGACAGAAGGGGTTTTCAGGCAGGTCTACGCGCGTTAATCTGCGGCGAAGCCAGCGCCGTAGCTGTACCGTCCCGGCGCTTGTACGACTAGGAGCACCACACATGCGCCGGATTTCCCGGATCACGGTCGCAGGCGCAGCGACCGCCTCCCTGGCCCTCGCCCTCTCCGCCTGCGGCGGCACCTCGACCTCCTCGGGCTCCTCGGAGTCGAAGGAGGGCAAGGGTCTCGCCATCGCGTACGACGTCGGCGGCAAGGGCGACCAGTCCTTCAACGACGCCGCGTACGCGGGCCTGGAGAAGGCCAAGAAGGAGTTCGGCTACGAGACGGCCGATGTCGAGCCCACCGACGGTGAGACCGACGCCGACAAGGAGCAGCGCCTCGCCTCGCTGGCGAAGCAGGGCTACAACCCGGTCGTCGGCGTCGGCTACGCCTACGCGTCCGCCGTGAAGGCCGCCGCGGAGAAGTTCCCCGACACCACCTTCGGCATCGTCGACGACGCCACCGTCGAGGCGGAGAACGTCGCCGACCTGGTGTTCTCCGAGGAGCAGGCCTCCTACCTGGCCGGTGTCGCCGCCGCCAAGAGCACCAAGACCGACGTCGTCGGCTTCGTGGGCGGTGTGGACATCCCGCTGATCCACAAGTTCCGCGCCGGCTTCGAGCAGGGCGTCAAGGACACCGACCCCAAGGTCAAGGTCATCTCCCAGTTCCTCACGCAGACCGCGGAGGAGGGCGGCTTCTCCAGCCCCGACAAGGGCAAGAGCGCCGCCGAGGGCCAGATCGAGAAGAAGGCCGACGTCGTCTACGCGGCCGCCGGTCTGTCCGGTCAGGGTGTCATCGAGGCCGCCGCCGCCAACAAGGTGTGGGCGATCGGCGTCGACTCCGACCAGTACAAGCAGGAAGCCCTCGCCAAGTACAAGGACTCGATCCTGACCTCGGCGATGAAGGATGTCGCCAAGGCGGTCTACAACCTCGCGAAGTCGGTCGAGGACGGCAAGCCCGCGACCGGTATCGTCAAGGGCGATCTCAAGACGGGTGAGGTGAGCCTGTCGAACTCCAACCCGAAGTTCGCGGACGACGCCGAGCTCCAGAAAGCCATCGAGACGGCCAAGGAGAAGATCATCAGCGGCGAGATCAAGGTCAAGTCGAGCTGAGTCACACCCTGAACCACCGCGGGGTCGCGACCGCTCGACGGGGTGCGAGGAGCCTGGCTCCTCGCACCCCGTCGGTCAGGTGTGCCACCCCTTTGTATGCCGTAGGGGCGCTACGCGCGTAGACGGCCCCCGTCCCCAGGAGAGTGCGTCATCAACGCGTCCAGCAGCCCTCCGGCCGGAGCGGCGGTCAACGAAACGGTGACCGCCGTGGAGCTCGCCGGGATCACCAAGCGCTTCCCCGGTGTCGTCGCCAACCACGACATCCACCTGACCGTCCGCAAGGGCACCGTCCACGCCCTCGTCGGCGAGAACGGCGCCGGCAAGTCGACCCTGATGAAGATCCTCTACGGCATGCAGAAGCCGGACGAGGGCACCATCACGGTCCACGGCGAGCAGGTGAACTTCTCGTCGCCCGCCGACGCCATCGCGCGCGGCATCGGCATGGTGCACCAGCACTTCATGCTGGCCGACAACCTCACCGTCCTCGAGAACGTCGTCCTCGGCAGCGAGAAGCTCCACGGCATCGGCGGCAAGGCCCGCCGCCGCATCAAGGAGCTGTCCGAGCGCTACGGCCTGGAGGCGCGCCCCGACGTCCTGGTCGAGGAGCTGGGCGTCGCCGCCCGCCAGCGCGTGGAGATCCTCAAGGTCCTCTACCGCGGCGCCACCACCCTGATCCTCGACGAGCCGACCGCCGTGCTCGTCCCGCACGAGGTCGACGCGCTCTTCGACAACCTGCGCGAGCTCAAGGCCGAGGGCCTGTCCGTCATCTTCATCTCCCACAAGCTGGGCGAGGTGCTGTCCGTCGCCGACGACATCACCGTCATCCGCCGCGGCACCACGGTCGGCACCGCCGTGCCCTCCGAGACCACCCCGCGCCAGCTCGCCGAGCTGATGGTCGGCAGCGAGCTGCCCACCCCGGAGACGGCCGAGTCCACGGTCACCGACCGGCCCGTCATCACCGTCGACAAGCTGCGCCTGGCCGCCCCCGGCGGCAAGGCCCTCCTCGACGACATCACCTTCACCATCCACGAGGGCGAGATCCTGGGCATCGCCGGCGTCGAGGGCAACGGCCAGACCGAACTGGTCGACGCCCTCATCGGCCTGCGCCACGCCGACTCCGGCGTGATCCGGCTGGCCGACGAGGAGATCACCTCCTGGCCCACCCGCAAGCGCCGCGAGGAGGGCATCGGCTACATCCCCGAGGACCGCCACCGCCACGGCCTGCTGCTGGAGGCCCCCCTCTGGGAGAACCGCATCCTCGGCCACGTCACGGAGAAGCCCAACGCCAAGGGCGTCTGGCTGGACCCGAAGGCCGCCCAGGAGGACACCCGCCGCATCGTCGCCGAGTACGACGTCCGCACCCCCGGCATCGACGTCACCGCGGCCTCCCTGTCCGGCGGCAACCAGCAGAAGCTGATCGTCGGCCGCGAGATGAGCCACACGCCGCGCTTCCTGATCGCCGCCCACCCCACCCGCGGTGTGGACGTCGGCGCGCAGGCCGCGATCTGGGACCACATCCGCGAGGCCCGCCGCGAGGGCCTGGCCGTGCTGCTGATCTCCGCCGACCTGGACGAGCTGATCGGCCTGTCCGACACCCTCCGCGTGATCTACGACGGCAAGCTGGTCGCCGACGCCGACCCGGCCAGCATCACCCCGGAGGAACTCGGCACCGCCATGACCGGCGCCGCCGAGGGCCACCTCGAACACGAAGAGACCCCTGCCGAGACCCAGGCCGACGTGTCCAAGTCCGCCGAGTCTCCGGAAGACGAGGCCCGCTGATGAAGAAGTTCGACAAGGAGCGCGTGCTCCTCGCGGTGGCCGGCCCGGTCATCGCGCTCGCCGTGGCCTTCGTGCTGAGCGCGATCGTGCTGATCGCCTCCGGCAAGAACCCCGTCGAGCCGTTCGCCCTCATGTTCGAGCAGGCCGGGTACTCCGACGTCCAGGTGCTGATCCTCAACCAGGCCTCGATGTACTACATCGCGGCCCTGGCGGTGGCCATCGGCTTCCGGATGAACCTGTTCAACATCGGCGTCGACGGCCAGTACCAGCTCGGCGCGATGATGGCCGCCATCGTCGGCGCGCACGCGAACCTGCCGGCGTTCCTCCAGGTGCCGCTGCTGCTGCTGACCGCCGTGTGCACCGGCGCCTTCTGGGCCGGCATCGCCGGCGTCCTGAAGGTCACCCGCGGCGTCAGCGAGGTCGTCGCCACGATCATGCTCAACGCCATCGCCACCTCGCTGATCGTCTACATGTGGAAGCCGGACGTCTTCGGCGTCAAGATCGGCAACAACAGCACCACCGGCGAGATGTACGAGTCCGGCTGGATCCCGGGCATCGACCTCGGCGCGGCCGGCGAGATCTACGGCCTGGTCGTCCTCGCGGTGCTCCTCGGCATCGGCTACTGGGTCGTCCTCAACCGCACCCGCTTCGGCTTCGACCTGCGCGCCTCCGGCGCCTCCAGCTCCGCCGCGGCCGCCAGCGGCGTCGACCCCAAGCGCATGGTCCTCACCGCCATGCTGATCTCCGGCGCCATCGCCGGTCTCGCGGGCCTGCCGATCCTGCTCGGCGACTCCCACACGTACAACCTCAACTTCCCCACCGGCATCGGCTTCCTCGGCATCGGCATCGCCCTGCTCGGCCGCAACAGCCCGGTCGGGATCGTCTTCGCCGCCCTGCTGTGGGCCTGGCTCGACAAGGCGTCGCCCGAGCTGGACTTCCACGGTTACGACAAGGAGATCGCGGTCATCATGCAGGGCCTGATCGTCCTCTCGGTGGTCGTCTCCTACGAGGCCGTCCGCGAGTGGGGCCTGCGCCGCCAGCAGCGCCGGGTCGGCGCCGAACTCGCCGCGGGACACGTCCTGGGCGCCGACAACAACACCACGAAGGAGGTGGCCGGCCGATGACCGCTCCGACCACAGCGACCGACGTCAACCAGCCGTCGCTGGAGCACGCCCCGCCGACCGGCCGCCGCATGTCCTGGCCCGTCCTGCTGCTGGTCATCGCCGGAGCCCTGGCGCTGACCTCGATCGTGCGCCTGATCACCGGCGCCGACGGCATCACCAACGTCAGCCAGATGTCCACCGCGCTCCAGCTCGCCGTGCCGATCGGCCTCGCCGGTCTCGGCGGCCTGTGGGCCGAGCGCGCGGGCGTGGTGAACATCGGCCTCGAAGGCATGATGATCCTCGGCACCTGGTTCGGCGCCTGGGCCGGATTCCAATGGGGCCCGTGGACCGGCGTCCTCGTCGGCCTGATCGGCGGCTGCCTCGGCGGCCTGCTGCACGCCGTCGTGACCGTCACCTTCAACGTCAACCACATCGTCTCCGGTGTGGCGATCAACATCCTCGCCCTCGGCGCCACCCGCTACCTGGCCCCGCTCGCCTTCGAGGGCCACCAGGGCGGCTCCGCCAAGCAGTCCCCGGCGGTCGAGTCCCTCGGCCACTTCACGGTGCCGGGACTGTCCGACTGGCTGAGCGACCTCAACGCCAAGGGCTGGTTCTTCGTCTCGGACATCGCGGGCCTGCTCGGCGGCCTGGTCACCGACGTCTCCTGGCTGACCCTGATCGCCGTCGCGCTCGTCCCCGGCACCTGGTGGATCCTCTGGCGCACCCCGTTCGGGCTGCGGCTGCGCTCCTGCGGCGAGAACCCGGTGGCCGCCGAGTCCCTCGGCGTCAACGTCTACAAGTACAAGTACCTCGCCGTGATCATCTCCGGCGGACTGGCCGGCCTCGGCGGCGTCTTCCTCTCCATCGTGGCCAACCCCTTCTACCTGGAGGGCCAGACCAGCGGCCGCGGCTACATCGGCCTCGCCGCGATGATCTTCGGCAACTGGATGCCGGGCGGCCTCGCCATCGGCGCCGGCCTCTTCGGCTACACCGACAGCCTCAACCTGCGCGGCGGCTCCACCAACGTGCACGCCCTGCTGCTGCTCGGCGCGCTGCTGCTGGTCATCGGCGCCATCTGGCTGGCGATCCGCAAGAAGTACGTCCAGGCGGCCGTCACCCTGGTGGTCGGCGCCCTCGTGTTCGCCTGGTACGCCGGCACCAACGAGGTCCCGAGCCAGGTCGTCGCCGCCACCCCGTACGTCGTCACCCTGGTCGTCCTCGCCCTCTCCGCCCAGCGGCTGCGCATGCCCAAGGCGGACGGCATGCCGTACCGGAAGGGACAGGGCAAGTGACCGCGGCCGCCGACGTCGACTGGGAGGCGCTGCGCGCGGCGGCGCGGGACGCCATGTCCTACGCCTACGCCCCCTACTCGGGGTACCCGGTCGGCGTCGCGGCCCGGGTCGACGACGGACGCACGGTCACCGGCTGCAACGTCGAGAACGCGTCGTACGGACTCGGCCTGTGCGCCGAGTGCGGACTGGTCTCGGAGCTGCAGCGCACCGGGGGCGGCCGGCTCACGCACTTCACCTGCGTGGACGGCGGCGGCGAGATCCTCGTCCCGTGCGGCCGCTGCCGTCAGCTGCTGTACGAGTTCGGCGGACCCGGACTGCTGCTGGAGACGCCCGAGGGCATCCTGCCCCTGTCCGAGATGCTGCCCCAGGCCTTCGGCCCCCAGCACCTCACCAAGTAACTCCCGTGCGGCCCCTCCCGACGGCACCCGGCACCCCGGGCGGCGTCGAGCGGAGGGGCCGTGCTCTTCGCACCCCGGAAGGAACGCCAGCCATGGCCATGGACGTCATCTCCGTCATCCGCACCAAGCGGGACCGCGGCGAACTCACCGACGAGCAGATCGACTGGGTCATCGACGCGTACACCCGCGGGGAGGTGGCCGACGAGCAGATGTCGGCCCTCGCCATGGCGATCCTGCTCAACGGCATGAACCGCCGCGAGATCGCCCGCTGGACCGCCGCGATGATCGCCTCAGGCGAGCGCATGGACTTCTCCTCGCTCTCCCGCCCGACCGCCGACAAGCACTCCACCGGCGGCGTCGGCGACAAGATCACCCTTCCGCTCGCGCCGCTGGTCGCCGCCTGCGGCGCGGCCGTCCCGCAGCTCTCCGGCCGCGGCCTCGGCCACACCGGCGGCACCCTGGACAAGCTGGAGTCGATCCCCGGCTGGCGCGCCCTGCTCTCCAACGAGGAGATGCTGCACGTCCTCGACACCACCGGCGCGGTGATCTGCGCGGCCGGCGACGGACTCGCCCCCGCCGACAAGAAGCTCTACGCCCTGCGCGACGTCACCGGCACCGTCGAGGCGATCCCGCTCATCGCGTCCTCGATCATGTCGAAGAAGATCGCCGAGGGCACCGGCTCCCTGGTCCTGGACGTCAAGGTCGGCTCCGGCGCCTTCATGAAGACGATCGAGGACGCCCGCGAGCTGGCCTCGACCATGGTGGGCCTCGGCACCGACCACGGCGTGAAGACGGTCGCCCTGCTCACCGACATGTCCACCCCCCTCGGCCGCACGGCGGGCAACGCCCTGGAGGTCCGCGAGTCCGTCGAGGTCCTCGCGGGCGGCGGCCCGGCGGACGTCGTCGAGCTGACGATCGCGCTGGCCCGGGAGATGCTCGACGCGGCCGGCCTGAAGGACGCCGACCCGGCGAAGGCCCTCGCCGACGGCTCCGCGATGGACGTCTGGCGCCGCATGATCGCCGCACAGGGCGGCGACCCGGACGCGGAACTCCCGGTCGCCCGCGAGCAGCACGTGGTGAAGGCCCCGTCGTCGGGCGTCCTCACCCGCCTGGACGCCTACGACGTCGGCGTCGCCGCCTGGCGCCTCGGCGCGGGCCGCGCCCGCAAGGAGGACCCGGTGCAGGCGGGCGCGGGCGTCGAGATGCACGCCAAGCCCGGCGACCGCGTCACCGAGGGGCAGCCCCTCCTCACCCTCCACACGGACACCCCCGACCGTTTCGAGTACGCGCTCCAGTCCTTGGAAGGCTCCTTCGACATCGGCTCGGACGCGGACTTCACCGCCACGCCGGTGGTCCTGGAACGCATCGTCTGACCTGCGTTTTCTCCTTTCGGGTGAACGGGACCGGTGGACCCCTGCCGGTCCCGTTCGTCATGCTGTACTCGGCGACGTACCGATAGGAGACCGCCATGAGCGCACTCACCGTGAGCCAGGATCCCGAACAGAGCTGGGACGACCTTGTCCGGTTCTGGGAGGAGATGGAATGGCCCGAGGGCAGCAAGGTGGAGATCATCGAGGGGATCGTCACCGTGTCACCCGCTCCCGCGTATCGCCACAATCTGATCGCTGAAAGTATTCAGCGGCGCCTCTACTCAGTGATCCCGCTGGACTGGGGAATCTTCCAGACGCTGGCGATCGCAGTGCCGTCGCGCCTGGGCATGCTCATCCCGGACCTCGTAGTCGCTCCCAGGCGGGACCACACCGAGTCCGAAACTCACATCCCGGCCGGTCAGGCCGAACTGGTCGTCGAGGTCACCTCGAAGTCCAACGCCCGCCACGACCGTGTCAGCAAGCCCGCCGCCTACGCGGCCGCCGGTATCCCCCTCTACTTGTTGGTCGACGCCTGGGCCCTCGACGGCCCGACCGTGACGCTCTACGGGGAACCGAAGGACGACGTCTACCGGCCGCTGAAGAGTGTGAAGTTCGGCGAGCCGATCGCGCTCCCCGCCCCCTTCGGCCTGGTCATCGACACGGCCGAGTTCCCCGAGGCCTGATCACCCCAGCACCGCCGCCACCGTCACCAGGACCGGGACCGAGAGCGCCGTCGAGACCAGGATGGTCTCGCGGGCCAGGCGTTCGCCGACGCCGTAACTGCTCGCGTAGGTGTAGAGGTTCTGGGCGGCCGGGAGCGCCGAGGTCACCACCACGTCCAGCAGGTGCGCCCCGCGCAGGCCGAACACGCCCACCGCCAGCGCCCAGGCGGTCAGCGGCTGGCCCACCGCCTTGAGCCCCACGGCCAGGAGCACCGCCCCCCGGTCGCCTCCGCGCAGCGGCAGGGAGCTGCCCCGCAGCGAGATGCCGAAGGCGAGGAGCACGGCGGGGACGGCCATGTTGCCGATCAGCTGCACCGGGTCCCACACCGGCCCGGGAATCTCCACCCCGGCCGCCGACACCGCCACCCCCGTCAGCGACCCCAGCGCGATCGGATTGCGCAGCGGGGTCAGCAGCCGGCGCCACAGCGGCAGCTTCTCGCCCGCGGTCGACAGGTCCAGGACGGTCAGCGCGACCGGCGTGACCCCGACCAGCTGGAACAGCAGCACCGGCGCCACCAGCGAGGCGTCCCCCAGGACGTACACGGCGATCGGGATGCCCAGGTTGCCGGAGTTGACGTAGCTGGAGCACAGGGCGCCGATGGTGGTGCGGCCGACGCCCCAGCCGCGCGCCACGCCCACCGCGACGAAGACGCCCGCCACCGCCGCCGTGCTCAGCGCGGTCACCAGCAGACGGCCGGAGAAGACCACCGACAGGTCCGCGCGGGCCAGCGTGGTGAACAGCAGCGCCGGGGACGCCACATGGAACGCCAGCTTGGTCAGCACCTCGCTGCCCTGCGCGCCGAGGTTCCCCCGCCGTCCGATGACGTAGCCGACGCCGATGACGACGGCGATCACCAGGAACCCGCTCAGCACCCCCTGCACGGCGGCTCCCCGTGACGGTGAAGGGCACCGGGCCCCGGGGACGGCGATGATCTGTGGCGCATACAGCCAACCCTCCGGGGAGGGCCGCGCCCCGGTCAATGTGATCCTCGGCGCCGCGCGACGGGCCGTCGCGCGATGAGTTACGGGCGACCGGCCGGTCTACCGGTCGTGGACGCCATGACACCGCCCGTGCTCGTGCTCAGCGGCCCCCTCACCCCGGGCGAGGTGAGCGGGCCGTGCGAGGCGCTGCGCGCCCTGCTGGACGGCGGGGGGCGCGGCCGTGTCGTGGTGTGCGACGTGGCCGGGCTGGGACCGCCGGGCCTGGCCGCCGTGAACCTGCTGGCCCGGCTGCAGCTCACCGCCCGCCGGGCCGGCGGGCGGATACGGCTGCGCGACCCCTCCCCGGCGCTATGCGCCCTGCTCGACCTCGTCGGTCTCCGCTTCGAGACGGAGGGGCAGCCCGAACAGCGGGAACCACCGCTGCGTGTCCAGGAAGCAGTGGAACCCGGTGATCCGGCCGTCTGAGATCTCCAGCGCCTGGACCGCCCACGGCGCGTACCCGCCGTTCTCCGGGTCGGGCTTGTACTGCGCGAACCCGGGCAGTCCGTTCACCTCGACGGGCACCAGCTTCGAGTGCGCGCAGGCGGCGCCCAGCGTCGTCATGAAGCCCGTGATGTCGTCGGCGCCGGTCAGCCACAGGTCGAACGGCGGCATCGTCATGATGGCGTCCTCGTGCAGCAGCGCGGTCAGCGCCGACATGTCGTACCCCTCGAAGGCGGCCACGTACCGGTCGAGGAGCTTCTTCTGGTCCTCGTCCAGCGGGTCGGAGACCGCCGCGTCGGCGCCCGGCTCGCGCCGCTCGGCGAGCGTCGCCCGGGCCCGCTGCAACGCGCTGTTGACCGACGCGACCGACGTGCCGAGCAGCTCGGCGACCTCGCTCGCCTTCCACGCCAGCACCTCGCGCAGGATCAGCACCGCCCGCTGCTTGGCGGGCAGCCGCTGCAGCGCCGCCATGAACGCCAGCCGCACGGACTCCTTGGCGACCGCGGCCTCCGCCGGGTCGGCGGGGGTGGGCAGCACCCGGTCGTCGGGCATCGGCTCCAGCCAGGTGTGGTCGGGGCGGGGGGACAGGGCGGCCCGCGCCAGCGGCGTGGAGTCCGTGAGGTCCATCGGGCGGGCGCGCTTGTTGCCCGCGGACAGCATGTCCAGGCAGACGTTCGTCGCGATGCGGTAGAGCCAGGAGCGGAGGCTGGAGCGTCCCTCGAACTTGTCGAGGCTGCGCCAGGCACGGATCATCGTGTCCTGCACCGCGTCCTCGGCCTCGAAGGACGAACCGAGCATCCGGTAGCAGTACCCGGTCAACTCCACCCGGTACTGCTCCAGCGTGGCGTCCGGATCCGTCGTCGCCGTGCCGTTCGTCATCGTCCACCCACCCCAAGCGGCCTTGTGGCGGCGCGCCGTCGCGCCCACCACTTCGGAAGCTACCGCAGCCCACTGACAACGGCTCCCCGAGCGGACGAATCCGCAGGTGAGAGGCGTCGCGGGACCGGTTGCCCACCGGCCCCGCGAACGTCGGCGGCAGACGGCCGTCAGGCGGTGCGGACCTCTCCGGCGCGGACCGCCGCCCGGGTCCCGGCCAGGGTGATCGCCGCGACGCCCGCCACGGCCACCAGACCGACCCCCACCGTGCCGGCCCACCCACCGGCGTGGAAGGCCAGCGCGCCCACCGCGCTGCCCGCGCTCGACCCGATGTAGTAGGCGGACTGGTACAGGGCGGCCGCCTGCGCCCGGCCCTCCGTCGCGGTGCGGCCCACCGCCGACGAGGCCACCGCGTGCCCCGCGAAGAACCCGGCCGTGATCAGCACCAGGCCCAGCAGCACCAGCGGCAGCGCGTCCGCCAGCGACAGCAGCAGCCCGGCCGCGGTGGTCGCGCCGCCCGCGTACAGGGCGCCCCGGCGGCCCAGCCGGCCCACCAGCCGTCCGGCCGCGGAGGCCGACACCGTTCCCACCAGGTACACCAGGAACACCGACCCGGCGACGCCCTGCGGCAGCGAGAACGGCTCCTGGGTCAGCCGGAAGCCGATGACCGTGTACACGCCCCCGAACACCGTCATGAACAGCGCGCCGATCGCGAACAGCCGCCGCAGCAGCGGGTTCCCGAGGTGGCGGCGGACGGTGCCCGCCAGCACGCGCGGCGCGAGCGAACCGGCCCTGAAGTGCCGCGGCGCCGGCAGCAGCAGCCGGAACGCCACCGCGCACGCCACCGCGACCAGCCCGATCACGCCGACGGCGATCCGCCAGCCCCACTCCTGCGCCACCCAGCCGGTGATCACCCGGCCGCTCATCCCGCCGACGCTGTTGCCGGCCACGAACAGCCCGATCGCCGTCACCAGCGCCTTCGGCGTGACCTCCTCCGCGAGGTAGGCCGTCGCCGAGGCGGGGAGCCCCGCCAGCGCCGCGCCCTGGAGCGCCCGCAGCGCGACCAGCGCCCCGAGCGAGGGGGCGAACGGCACCAGCAGTCCGAGGGTCACCGCGACGGCCAGCGAGGCCGTCATGACCGTACGCCGCCCGAACCGCTCGGACAGGGCGCTCATCGGCAGCACGAACAGCGCCAGACCGCCGGTCGCCGCCGACACGGTCCAGCTCGCGTCGCTCGCGCTCACCGCGAAGTCGCCGGAGACCAGCGGCAGAAGGGCCTGGGTGGAGTAGAGGAGCGCGAAGGTCGCGACGCCCGCGAGGAACAGGGCGAGACTCATCCGGCGGTAACCGGGACCGCCCGGGGACATCCGGGTCTCGTCGGCGGGCGGCGGGGCGGAGGGGACGGATGCGACGGCGTCCACACGGGTGGACGCCCCGGTACTGGCGGGAGTCATGCCTCGAACGTACGGAGGTCTCCGCTGATCCGTCCAATGCATGGAATCGCCATAATCGTTCCCATGGAGCATCAGCGGAGGTCGGACGGTCGCCTGTCACGAACCGGTGACACACGAGACAGAGAAGAGATGGCGCGGCTGCTCGCGCCGCGCCTCGCCCACTTCGCCGGGGTGGCCCGCACCGAGCACGTCACCCGGGCCGCCCAGGAGATGCAGGTGCCGCAGTCCACCCTCTCCCGCGCCCTGGTCCGTCTCGAAGAGGACCTCGGCGTCGAGCTGTTCGCGCGGCACGGCCGCACCGTCTCCCTCACCCCGGCGGGCCGCGCCTTCTACGCCTCCGTCGACCGCGCCCTGGACGAGATCGGACGCGCGGCCGAGGAGGTCCGCGCCGACGCCGACCCCGCCACCGGCAAGGTCGCCTTCGGGTTCCTGCACACCATGGGCGCCGAGACCGTGCCCGGCCTGCTGCACACCTTCCGCGCCGACCACCCCGGCATCCGCTTCAGCCTCGTGCAGAACCACGGCGAGGCCATGCTGGAGGGGCTGCGCGGGGGCGAGCTGGACCTGTGCCTGACCTCGCCGGTGCCGTCCGCCCCCGACCTGGTGGCCCGCCGCCTCGACGAGCAGAAGCTGCGCCTCGTCGTCCCCGCCGACCACCGCCTGGCCGCCCGCCGCCGGGTCCGCCTGGCCGAGGCCGCCGACGAGACCTTCGTGACCCTGGAACCCGGCTACGGGCTGCGCCGCATCACCGACGACCTGTGCGCCCGGGCCGGCTTCGCACCGCGCATCGCCTTCGAGGGCGAGGAGGCCGAGACCCTGCGCGGCCTGGTCGCGGCGGGCCTGGGCGTCGCCCTGCTGCCCCCGCCCCCCTTCCCGCGCCCCGGCGTGGCCGAACTGACGGTGACCGCCCCCAGAGCGGCCCGCGAGATCGGCGTGGCCTGGCTCGCGGGCCGCCCGGACACCCCGCCGGTGGCGGCGTTCAAGAAGTTCCTGCTGTCCAAGCGGGGGAGCCTGCTGCCGTAGCGGGCCGCCTCAGTGCCGTAACGACGTCCCGAACCCCGCCGCCAGCGGCATCCGCAGCCCCAGCGGCGGGGGAGCGGCCAGGGCGTCCTGCACCGGGCGGGAGAACGCCCGGCCGAACAGCACGCCCATCACGAAGTCCTCGGACAGCGCCAGCACTTCCTCCCGGTACTGGCTCAACCCATGGCCGTCCGCGTGGACTTCGAAGCGGCACACCTCGCGGTTCGCCTTCTTCGCCCGGGCCGCCAGACGGAAGGACAGCTCGGGGTCGGTGCGCGCGTCGTTCGTGCCGTGCACGATCAGCACATGGCGGCCGGCGAGCTGCTTCACCGGCTCGGCCGGGGCCGTCCCGTCCTCCTCCGGCAGCCACGGGGCCAGCGCCACCACGGAGGTGACGGCCTCGTGGCCCGCCGCGCGCAGCGCCGCCCTGCCGCCCATGCCGATGCCCACCAGACAGACGGGCACGTCCCCGTAGCGCCGTACGGCCTCGCCGGCGGCCCAGGCGGCGTCGTGCGCGAGATGCGCCTCGTCGCCGTTCCAGCCGCGGTAGCGGTAGTGGACGACATGCGTGGCCAGATGCTGGTCGCGTCCCGCGCGGGCCAGCCGGCGTCCCAGGCCGCGGACGGACACCGCCGCCAGCGGCGACGGTCTGCGCGCGGAGGACTCCTCGCCGTTCGGGAGCAGCAGCGCCACCCCGTTCACCGTGGCCGGCTCCGAGCCGAGCGCCCTCCCCAGCCGGGCCGTGCGTACCGGCGTCGCTTGCTGTGCCATGGCAGAACATTCTCAGAAGACACGGTGTACGCGACCCGTCCGTGCGGTCACCTTTCCGTATCGGCGTCGTCGGGCACCCGGTGATCTACGCGCGTAGGAGTTATGGTGCGGAAATGACGAGCCAGACCATCGCGAACGCCCCCACCTCGGACCAGATCCGCCGGGCGCCCAAGGTTCTGCTGCACGACCACCTCGACGGCGGACTGCGCCCCGGCACGGTCGTCGACCTGGCCCGCGAGACGGGCTACGCCGACCTGCCCCACACCGACCCCGACAAGCTCGCCCTCTGGTTCCACCAGGCAGCCGACTCCGGTTCCCTGGAGCGGTACCTGGAGACCTTCTCGCACACCGTCGGCGTGATGCAGACCCGCGACGCGCTCGTCCGGGTCGCCGCCGAGTGCGCCGAGGACCTCGCCGAGGACGGGGTCGTCTACGCCGAGGTGCGCTACGCCCCCGAGCAGCACCTCGAGGGCGGGCTGACGCTCGAAGAGGTCGTCGAGGCGGTCAACGAGGGGTTCCGCCAGGGCGAGCGGCGGGCCAGGGAGAACGGCCACCGCATCCGCGTCGGCGCCCTGCTCACCGCGATGCGGCACGCCGCCCGCGCCCTGGAGATCGCCGAACTCGCCAACGGCTACCGCGACCTGGGCGTCGTCGGCTTCGACATCGCGGGAGCCGAGGCCGGCCACCCGCCCACCCGCCACCTCGACGCCTTCGAGTATCTGAAGCGGGAGAACAACCACTTCACCATCCATGCGGGCGAGGCGTTCGGGCTGCCGTCCATCTGGCAGGCGCTCCAGTGGTGCGGCGCGGACCGGCTCGGGCACGGGGTGCGGATCATCGACGACATCCAGGTCCGCGACGACGGCACGGTGGAGCTCGGCCGGCTCGCCGCCTACGTCCGGGACAAGCGCGTCCCGCTGGAGCTGTGCCCGAGCTCCAACCTCCAGACCGGCGCCGCCGCCTCCTACGCCGAGCACCCGATCGGGCTGCTGCGCCGGCTGCACTTCCGCGCCACGGTGAACACCGACAACCGGCTGATGTCCCACACCAGCATGAGCCGCGAGTTCGAGCATCTGGTCGAGGCTTTCGGATACACGCTCGACGACATGCAGTGGTTCACCGTCAATGCGATGAAGTCCGCATTCATTCCTTTCGATGAACGGCTGGCGATGATCAATGACGTGATCAAGCCCGGATATGCGGAACTGAAATCCGAATGGCTGTTCCGTCAGACCGCCTCCACCAGCGGTTCTTCCCAAGAGGAAGGCTGAGGGGGGCGTCACGCGGAAAGGTGAACGCACCACGCTTTCACCATCCGTCCGCATTTCGATGTTTGCGGCGGACGGGGACGTCTGATTACGGTCGCAGCACCGCTCACATCCCCGTATCCCATTTCGAGGACGCCTTTCATGAAGCAGTCTGCTGTCAAGACCCTCGGTGTCGCCGCTCTCGGTGCCGCCTTCGCCGCCGCCGGTGCGGGCGCCGCCCAGGCGGCCCCGGCCCTGCCGGACGCCCCGGGGCTGGACACCGTCACCCAGGCCGTGCCGGCGGACCAGGTGTCCGGCGCGCTGCCGGGCACGGCCGAGGCGCTGTCGACGGGCCAGGACGTGGCCGGCAAGGGACTCGGCACCGCCAAGCCGGTCGCCGGCGAACTCGGCTCCCAGGCACCGGGCGCCGGTCTGCTGGGCGGGCTGCCGGTGAACCAGCTCCCGACCCAGGGTCTCAACGTCAACGGCATCCCGCTGGGCGGCGGCCGCTGACCCTCCGGCCGGAGACGGGCCGATGGGGCGCACCCGGAAACGGGTCGCGCCCCATCGGCGTACTCGGAGATCCACGGCCCCGCGCGAGGCCTCAGGGAGATGATGCCGCGCAGGGACCGGGAGGCCGGCACCGCACGGCGCCTCGGGGGTGAGGGCGCCGCGCGGGCCGTCCTACCAGGCCGCGCGGGCCTTGTCCTCCGAGGGCAGCAGGATCCACAGCGCCAGGTAGAGCAGGAACTGCGGGCCCGGGAGCAGGCACGAGACCAGGAACACGACACGCATCGTCTTCGCGGAGGTGCCGAACCGCCGGGCCAGCCCGGCGCAGACACCGCCGATCATGCGGTCGTCGGTGGGGCGGACGAGGCTGCTCATCGCGACTCCTTCGTGAACGGTGCGAGGCATCCCGTCCGGCTGCCTCCGTACCTCCACGTTACGGAGACGAAGGGGGCAAAGCATCGCTCCATGGGGCGATCCCGACCCTGGGAATCGTCGGGGTCCGCCCCGGAGGGGCCTCCTCCCTCAGAACGGCCCCGTCCGCCGCCCGCAGGAGCGTCCGACGGCGCAGCCAGGCGCGTCCCGCGGGCACCACGGCGGCATGGACGAGCGCGGCGCCCGCCGTGTTCAGCAGCAGCGAGTCGACGTCCACCACCTGGCCCGGCACCGCGGTCTGCAGCAACTCCACGGCCAGCGACACCAGGGCGGTCGCGGCCATGGTGCGGATCAGCGAGCCCAGCCGGGACACGGCCGGCCGGCCCCCCGCCATCGGCAGCAGCACGCCCAGCGGCGCGAGCAGCGCCATCGACTCCCCGGTCCGGCGCAGCCCCGTCGCCCAGCCCAGCGCGAAGTCGGCGCGGATCCCGTCCAGCGGCCGCAGATTGGCGGGCATCACCCACGGGACGTCCAGGGGGCGCAGCGTGTACCAGGCGACGAACGCGAGATGCGCGGCCAGGAGTAAACCCCCGGTCACACGGATACGGGACGCGGCGGTGCCGCCGATGAAGCCTTGACGCTGCACGACCCCCAAGACGCGGCGTGCGCCTCGGCCGGTTCCGGGATGTCACCCGTTCAACCGCTGAGGCATGCACCACACCCCGGCGCCGCTCCCGCGCGCCCGCCGGGTCAGCTTCCGGTGGCCTCGGTGGAGGGCGGCTTCCCGGCCGCCGGGCGGGCCCGTACGTCGTCCGTGCACCGGTAGCGCCGCGGCGTCGCGTCGTCCGGGCCGCCCAGGATCACCGAGCCGTCGCCCTCGGCGGCCGCCGAGTCGGAGAAGGTGCACACGATCTGCGCGAGCGCCGTGGCCGACAGCTCGACGGGCGGCGTGCTCAGCCGCAGCGTGTCCTCCGGATCACCGGCCCGCGGCCCGGTCACGGTCGTCCCGGGCCGTACCCGCGTGGTGTAGCCGGCCTCCCGCTCGGACGTCGTCGGCTCCCGCGTCAGCTCGTCCATCAGGCCCTGCGCGACCAGCACCCGGCGCGCGTCCGTGGCCCCGTCCGCCACCCGCACCGCCCGGTCCACGGCCACCAGCGACGACCCGCACAGCAGGAACACCTGCACCGGCAGACCGCGCTCACCCTGCCCGGCCCCCTCGGGCTCGCCCAGCGAGCAGCGCACCCGGGAGGGCGCCGGACCGTAGTCGGTCGGCACCTCGGTCGCCCGGATCCCGCACCCGGACAGCAGCGCGCCCAGCGCCGCGACCCCCACGAGGGCCGGCAGTGCCGCCCGGCGTCGTCCGTGTCGTCCGTGCCGCCCGTTCATCAGGTGTCCCCCCCGGCGCCCTTGGTCCCGGCGTCGCCGGCCTTCTCCCCGGACTCCGCGGCGGACACGTCGCGCGGCAGCCGCAGGGTGAACACCGCCCCTCCCTCGGGCGAGTTGGCCGCGGTGATCTCGCCGCCGTGGATGTGTGCGTTCTCCAGCGCGATGGACAGGCCCAGACCGCTGCCCTCCGAGCGCGGCCGGGAGGCGCTGGCCTTGTAGAAGCGGTCGAAGACGTGCGGCAGGACCTCCTCCGGGATGCCCGGACCATGGTCCCGCACCTGGATCACGACCGTGCCGCCCGACGGGTCCGCCGCCTCGGCCCCCTCCGCGACCTCCGCGCCCTCCACGGCTCCCACGGCCCCCACGCCCTCCGTCCCCTCTCCGGGTTCCTCCCGCACCGACACCCGCACCGGCGAACCGCCGTGCTTGAGGGCGTTGCCGATGAGGTTGGCGAGGATGACGTCCAGCCGGCGCGGGTCGATCCGGGCGTGGATGCCGCGCGCGGCGTCCAGCTCCACCGCGTCCAGCCAGGCCCGCGCGTCGATGCAGGCGGTGATCTGGTCGGCGACGTCCACGTCGTCGAGGACCAGCCGGGCGGTGCCCGCGTCGAAGCGGGTGACCTCCATCAGGTTCTCCACCAGGTCGTTCAGCCGCCGGGTCTCGCTCACCACCAGCCGCACCGCGGGCTGGATCATCGGGTCGATGCCGCCGCCCTCGAACTCCAGCTCCTCCTCCAGGACCTCGGTCACGGCGGTGATCGCGGTCAGCGGGGTGCGCAGCTCGTGGCTCATGTCCGCGACGAACCTGCGGGACGCCTCGTCCCGCGCCGCCATGTCCGCCACACGCTTCTCCAGCGCCTCGGCGGCCTTGTTGAACGTCCGTGACAGGTCGGCCAGTTCGTCGGTGCCCGACACCCTCAGCCGGGTGTCCAGCTTCCCCTCCCCGAGCCGCCGCGCGGCGGTCCCCAGCCGCTGCACCGGCTTCAGCACGGTCGTCGCGGCGGCGTGCGCGAGGAGGGCGGAACCTATCAGCGCCAGCCCGGTGGCGATCCCCAGCGACCAGGCCAGCGAGCCCAGGTCCTTCGCCTCCGGCTCCAGCGACTTCAGCATGTAGCCGGTGGCCCCGCCGCCGATCAGCTTGGTCCCCGCCACCAAGTACGGGGTGTCGTCCTCGACGATCCGCTGCCAGTACAGATGGTGCGGGTACTTGTTGCCGGCCGTGATCTTCTGCCGCTCGGTCACCGCCTCGCGCAGCGACTCCGGCACGTCCCCCAGCGAGAAGCCGTTCAGCCCGCCCGAACTGCCGTACACCGTCTGGCCCTCGGGGTTCTCGGCGACGAGCAGCACGGTGAAGCGCTGGCTGCTGTTGGCCATCTGCCCGGCTGTGCGCTGCAGTTCGTCCTGCGTGGGGTGCTCGGGCAGCGCGCCCGCGTGGTTCTGCATCTCCTTCTCGAAGTCGCGCAGCACCGCGTCCTGCGTGCGCGTCAGCACCGACTCCCGGTTCAGCCAGTACGCGATCCCCGACGCGGACACGGCGGCCGTCAGCGCGACCAGGCCGAACACGACGACCAGCCGCAGGCGCAGGCTCGTGAGGCGCAGCCGCGACCAGACTCCCTTGCGCGCCGCGGACCAGCCGCGGCCTCCCCCTCGGTGCTCCTGTGTCACTGAGGCGGATCCAGCCGGTAGCCGACACCGCGGACGGTACGGATCAGCGTCGGGGACGACGGCACGTCCTCGACCTTGGCGCGCAGCCGCTGGACGCACGCGTCCACCAGCCGCGAGTCGCCCAGGTAGTCGTGCTCCCACACCAGCCGCAGCAACTGCTGGCGGGACAGCGCCTGTCCGGGCCGCCGGCTCAGCTCCAGCAGCAGCCGCAGCTCCGTCGGCGTGAGCTGGAGGTCCTCGCCGTTCTTCGTCACCGTCATCGCCGCGCGGTCGATGACCAGGCCGCCGAAGGTCGCCGAGTCGCTGGACTCGCGTTCCCCGCGCCGCAGCACCGCCCGGATCCGGGCGTCCAGCACCCGGCCCTGCACGGGCTTGACCACGTAGTCGTCGGCGCCGGACTCCAAGCCGACCACGACGTCGATGTCGTCGCTGCGCGCGGTGAGCAGGATGATCGGCAGCTGGTCCGTGCGCCGGATGCGACGGCACACCTCGAAGCCGTCGATGCCGGGCAGCATCACATCCAGCACGATCAGGTCCGGCCGCTGCTCGCGCAGCAGCTTCAGACCGTCCTCACCGCTGGCAGCGGTCGCCACGCGGTGACCCTGGCGCGTCAGTGAGAGCTCCAGGGCCGTGCGGATGGCGTCGTCGTCCTCGATCAGCAACAGGGAAGGCACGCGCTCATTCTGGCCCATGGACGGCTCCCTGTACGACCCGTGCGCGGCGGGTGCCCCTTGGGCCCGGATACGTGCCGCTTCGCGCCCCCCGGGCCGTGAAGGAAGTGTGCCGTCACGCGACCGGCCCCTGTGACACGTCTGTGACAGTCGGCGGACACGGCCATGAAAGTGGCGCGGCAAGCTTTTCGGCACAGCACAACCGCAGGCGAGAACACCGGAAGTCCACGACGGGGGGCGCGAGATGAACACGCTGCACGGCACCAGCACCAGCGCAGTGGTCACGCGTCTGCACGACGTGCACCGGGGTTCCGAGAAGTCCGGCGCCGCGGGCATGCGGGGGTGCGCTCGCGGCGCCGGGCGTCAGCACACCGCGATCATGACGGTGGTTGACACGTCCACGGGGGACACCGACGGGGGAAGCGCGTACAGGGAGGAACCGGGGGAGCGCCGCTCGGTGAGCGAGGCGGAGTTCACCGCCTACGTCCAGGAGCGCCGCGCCTCCCTGTACGCCACCGCCTACCACCTGACCGGCGACCGCTTCGAGGCCGAGGACCTGCTGCAGAGCGCGCTGTTCTCGACCTACCGGGCGTGGGACCGGATCAGCGACAAGGCGGCGGTCGGCGGATACCTCCGCCGCACCATGACCAACCTGCACATCAGCGCGTGGCGCCGCCGCAAGCTGAACGAGTACCCGACCGAGGAGCTGCCGGAGACGGCCGGCGACACGGACGCGATGCGCGGCACCGAGCTGCGCGCGGTCCTGTGGCAGGCGCTGGCCCGGCTGCCCGAACTCCAGCGCACCATGCTGGTCCTGCGCTACTACGAGGGCCGCACGGACCCGGAGATCGCGGACATCCTCGACATCAGTGTCGGCACGGTGAAGTCCAGCATCTGGCGGTCGCTCCGCCGGCTGCGCGAGGACGAGGTCCTCAGCTTCGGCCGTGACGAGGAGAACGCCTTCGGGGAGCTCGTCGCCTGAGGGTCCGGGGGACACGGGGGAACCGCCAGGACGTCGGGGGACGTCCGCGCGGTGAACGGGGATCGGGGGATCCGGGGGAACACAGGGGGAGCACGGGGGAACAAGGAGGGGGAGCACCACGGGGGGTGCGGAAACAGCGGGACTGCGCGGGGCCGGGGGGCCCGTCACGCGGTCCCGCTTTTTCGTGCCGTCACGGCGTGCTCGTCGGCGCGGGGCGCCCGGCGACCGCCGCCGCGGCCAGGCGGGTCAGCGCCTCCTCGCGGTCGCAGGGGTACGCGCCCAGGCCCGTCTGACGGGCGATGATCGACCGCTCGAGACGCATCAGCCGCCAGCCGCGCCGCAGCAGGAACGGCACCGACTTGCGGCCCTCCTTGAGGTCCCGCAGGAACCGGCGCCGGAACGTCCGCACCGGACCGCGGCTCAGACACAGCGCGTCGGCCAGCAGCCCCAGTTCGCGGCAGCGGTCCACGATCTCCGCGGCGAAGATGCCCTCGGCGATGAACAGCGGCGTCCCGCCGATGTCCACGGTCGTCTCGCCGGTACGGGCGCTCAGCGAGATGTCGTACACCGGGACCTGCGCCGTGCGCGTCCTGCACAGCCGCTCGATCGCGGCGACCGCGGAGTCCGCGTCCCACGAGGCGGGGTCGTCCCAGTCGATGTCGGAGGTGCCCGCCACCAGCGGCAGCGTCGGGTCGTCGCCCTCCTTGTAGAAGTCGTCCAGGCGCAGCACCGGGAGACCGGAGCGGGCCGAGACGAGGGACTTGCCGGAGCCGGAGGGGCCGCAGAGCAGCACGACTCGCGCGGATATGGGCGACTGGGAACTCACGGGACACCAGTGTGAGGCATCGCGCGGGTGGCGTACGACCCGGCGGTCCGACTTTGAAGCGCGCGTCACATCTCCACTACGCTGCGCGTCCGAACGTTGACACTGCGAAGCCAAGAGGTGGCACAGCGATGGCCCGACACAAGGCACCCAGGACGCCCGTCGTCCGGCGCTCCATGGCCGTACTCGCGACGGCGGGAGCGGCGCTCGGCGTCGGGGCGGCCGCGTCCGCCGCGCAGGCGCAGGTGCTGCCCGACGACGCCGGCCAGGTCGTCGGAACGGTCGCGGACCTCAAGCCCAACCCGCTCGCGGGCACCGGGGTCGACCCGCTCGACAACGGAGTCGCCACGCAGGTCGCCGACTTCCGCGGGCTGGACTCCCGCGAGGTGACCGGTCCGGTCGCCCAGGCGGAGTCGGTCGGCGGCATCCCGGTGGCGGGGCGGGCGACGGACGTGCTGAAGGGCTGAGCATCCCCCAGGAGTTCTCTCGCGGTACCCCTTCCGTTGGCCCCGCCTGGCTACCTTTGCCCCGCCCCGCGCCGCCGCAGGAGAGGCATGTCCATGAGCACCCCGGCCCACCGCACCTCGCCACGGCAGTCCACGGCCCTCCTGACCTCGGTCCGGCAGCGTCAGGAAGGGAACCGGGCCGGGAGCCCGCCCCGAGACCCGGTGGGGCACGCCCTCCTCCAGCTGCAGTCCAGCGCCGGCAACCGGGCCACGGCAGCGGCGGTGCAGCGTGCCAGGAACGCGGACAAGGGGAAGGAGCCGGAGAACGGTGGCGCGTCCGCCGGGGCGAAGAAGAACTACCGCGACCGGATCGCCGCCCTCCTGGACAGGTTCAAGAAGAATCTCGAGCCCGTCGACACCTTCGTCAAGGGAGCCCAGACCCCCGCCAACGCGGGCCTTGCCCAGCAGGCCGCCGCCACGGCCGACGAGGGCCTCAAGCACTCCGCCGCCGCCTCGGGGACCTCCGCCGCGTCGGCGAACCTCCTCACGGAGGCCGCCGGCGCCGTGGTCAGCGGCATGGACGCGTACAAGAACATGAAGGCCGCCACGACGCACAAGACCGGGGCCAAGCACCACACCGCGCGGAAGAAGGCCACGACCAAGGGGACCGACGCGGTCATCGGCGCCGCCGGTTCGGGAAGCTACAGCGCCGCCATCGCCAAAGAGGCGACCAAGGTCCAGAAGGCGGCGGACGCCGCGGTGGCGTCCGAGGCGAGCGGTGTCGCCAGCGCTTCCGTCGGCGCGGTCAAGGGCATCAGGGCGGCCTTCCGCGTCGGGGGAGCGGCCCGCAAGTACCAGAGGGTGAAGGAGCTCGGAGACCCCCGCCTCGTCGAGGTGGCGTCCTTGGCCCGGCTGAACGAGTCGCGGGAACACGCCGAATGGGCCGCGGCCGAGGCGTACGTCGCGCTGGACGCCTACTGGAAGCACGAGGGCGAGGAACGGCTGGAGCTCGTCGCCGAGGCCATCGACGCCGCCTGGGAGGCGATGGGGGAAGTCCGTGACGCCGCCGAGAGCATCCAGCACGCGGAGCGGAAGAGGGAGCGGGAGGCGGAGAGGCTGGCCCGGGCGCAGGAGTACGCGAAGAAGAAGCAGCTCACCAAGATCGGCAAGGAGACGGTCGGCGGCGTGCTGGGCGAATCCACCAAGGCCGCGGCCGGCGTCGTGACGGCGGTCGCGGCGGGAACAGCCGGGCTGGCGAGCAACCCGGTGGGGTGGGGCCTCGCCGGGGCCGGCGCCGGCCTCGTTCTCGGCGTCACCCTGTACAAGGCGCTCCGCGCGGCCACGAAGCGCTACGAGGAGAAACGCCACCCCGAGCGCTGGGCGCCGGAGGGCGAGGCCCCGGAGAAGGCCGCTTCCCGCGGTGACTCGCTGAAGCACGCCCTGACGTTCTGGAAGAAGGTGTCGAAGGGCGAACGCCAGGCCATGGCGCGCGAGATCTACGCTCTGGCGGCGGGCCCCGGCATCCCCGGCAGCGCAGACACGACGCTCGAGATGAGGGAATCCGCGAGGGCCCTCCTCATCGCTCTCAAAGCGGGCCCCGGCGACCACAAGCTGGATCCTGAGGCGTGGGCGCAGAGTCTCGACGACCCGGCGAAGACCGCGGGCTGGATCAGTGAGATAGCGGAGCAGCTGGCCTCGGGGTGACGAGGAGGCTGGGGAGCGGGTACACCGCGCGGGCGCCGCTTCTCCGACCCGGGTGCTCGAAGACGGCCGCGGCTCATCCGGACGCAGATGAGCCGCGGCCGTCTCCGAGGGGGCTGGAGGACCGTCAGCGCGGGGTGGCCGGTCAGTAGGCGGAGCCCGACGCGCCCAGCGAACCCGTCGGGTGCCAGACCGTCTTGGTCTCCAGGAAGGCCGTCATACGGTCCGTGCCGGGCGCTGCCGCCCAGTCGTCCACAGGCTGTGGACGGAGAACGCGCTTCAGGTTGTCCGCGGCCGCGATCTCCAGCTCCTTCGCCAGCGCCTCTTCGGCGCCCGCCAGGTCGATCGCGTTGACGTCCTGGTGCGCGGCGAGCGGGGCGGCGATCTCCGCCGTGCGGCCGGAGAGGATGTTGACCACGCCGCCGGGGAGGTCGGAGGTGGCCAGGACCTCGCCGAGGGACAGGGCGGGCAGCGGCGCCTTCTCGGACGCGATCACGACCGCCGTGTTGCCGGTCGCGATCACCGGGGCCACGACCGAGACCAGGCCCAGGAACGACGACTCCTGCGGAGCGAGCACGGCGACCACGCCGGTCGGCTCCGGCGAGGACAGGTTGAAGAACGGGCCCGCGACCGGGTTGCCGCCGCCCACCACCTGGGCGATCTTGTCGGTCCACCCGGCGTACCAGACCCAGCGGTCGATCGCCGCGTCCACCTGTTCGGCGGCCTTCGACTTCGACAGGCCCTCGGCGACCGCCACCTCGCGGACGTACTGGTCCCTGCGGCCCTCCAGCATCTCCGCGACGCGGTAGAGGATCTGGCCCCGGTTGTACGCCGTCGCGCCCGACCAGCCGCCGAACGCCTTCCGCGCGGCGACCACCGCGTCACGGGCGTCCTTGCGGGAGGAGAGGGGGGCGTTGGCCAGCCAGTTCTGCTTCGAGTCCGTCACCTCGTACACCCGGCCGCTCTCGGAACGCGGGAACTTCCCGCCGACGTACAGCTTGTAGGTCTTCAGTACGGAAAGTCGTGCGTCAGACATCGAGGTACGCCTCCAGGCCGTGGCGGCCGCCCTCGCGGCCGAAGCCCGACTCCTTGTAACCGCCGAACGGCGAGGTCGGGTCGAACTTGTTGAACGTGTTGGACCAGATCACACCCGCGCGGAGCTTGTTCGCCACCGCCAGGATCCGCGAGCCCTTCTCGGTCCAGATGCCCGCCGAGAGGCCGTACGGGGTGTTGTTGGCCTTGGCGACCGCCTCGTCCGGCGTGCGGAACGTGAGGACGGACAGGACCGGGCCGAAGATCTCGTCGCGGGCGATGGTGTGCGCCTGGGTGACGTTCGTGAACAGCGTCGGGGCGAACCAGAAGCCGTTCTCCGGGAGTTCGCAGGCCGGGGACCAGCGCTCGGCGCCCTCCGCCTCACCCTGCTCGGCCAGCGAGGTGATCCGCGCCAGCTGCTCCGCGGAGTTGATCGCGCCGATGTCGGTGTTCTTGTCCAGCGGGTCGCCGAGGCGGAGCGTGGACAGCCGGCGCTTCAGGGAGTCAAGGAGCTCGTCGTGGATCGACTCCTGGACCAGCAGACGGGAGCCCGCGCAGCAGACCTGGCCCTGGTTGAAGAAGATGCCGTTGACGATGCCCTCGACGGCCTGGTCGATCGGCGCGTCGTCGAAGACGATGTTGGCGCCCTTGCCGCCCAGTTCCAGCGTCAGCTTCTTGCGGGTGCCCGCGACCGTCCGCGCGATCTCCTTGCCGACGGCGGTCGAACCCGTGAAGGCGACCTTGTTCACGTCCGGGTGGGCGACCAGCGCGGCTCCGGCGCGGCCGTCACCGGTGACGATGTTGACGACGCCCTTCGGCAGACCCGCCTGACGGCAGATGTCCGCGAAGAAGAGCGCGGAGAGCGGGGTCGTCTCGGCGGGCTTGAGCACCACCGTGTTGCCCGTCGCGAGCGCAGGGGCGATCTTCCACGCCAGCATGAGCAGGGGGAAGTTCCACGGGATGACCTGGCCGGCCACGCCGAGGGGGCGCGGGTTCGCGCCGTAACCGGCGTGCTCCAGCTTGTCGGCCCAGCCCGCGTAGTAGAAGAAGTGCGCGGCGACCAGCGGGAGGTCCGCGTCGCGGGTCTCCCGGATCGGCTTGCCGTTGTCCAGCGTCTCCAGGACGGCCAGCTCGCGGCTGCGCTCCTGGATGACGCGGGCGATGCGGAAGAGGTACTTCGCGCGCTCGGAGCCGGGGAGCGCGGACCACTTCTCGAAGGCCTTGCGGGCCGCCCGGACCGCGCGGTCGACGTCCTCCTCGGACGCCTCGGCGACCTCGGAGAGGACCTCCTCCGTGGAGGGGGAGACGGTCTTGAAGACCTTGCCGCCGGCCGCCTCGGTGAACTCGCCGTCGATGAAGAGGCCGTAGGACGGGGCGATGTCGACGACCGAGCGGGACTCGGGCGCCGGGGCGTAGTCGAAAACAGGTGCCATGGTGATCAGTCCACCGTCACGTAGTCGGGGCCGGAGTAGCGGCCGGTGGCCAGCTTCTGACGCTGCAGCAGCAGGTCGTTCAGCAGCGAGGAGGCGCCGAAGCGGAACCAGTGGTTGTCCAGCCAGTCCTCGCCCGCGGTCTCGTTGACCAGGACCAGGAACTTGATCGCGTCCTTGCTGGTGCGGATGCCGCCGGCCGGCTTCACACCGACCTGGATCCCGGTCTGCGCGCGGAAGTCGCGCACCGCCTCCAGCATCAGGAGGGTGTTCGCCGGGGTCGCGTTCACCGCGACCTTGCCGGTCGAGGTCTTGATGAAGTCCGCCCCGGCCAGCATGCCGAGCCAGCTCGCCCGGCGGATGTTGTCGTACGTCGACAGCTCGCCCGTCTCGAAAATGACCTTCAGGCGGGCGTCCGTCCCGCAGGCCTCCTTCACGGCGGTGATCTCGTCGTACACCTTGCTGTAGTTCCCCGCGAGGAAGGCGCCGCGGTCGATGACCATGTCGATCTCGTCCGCGCCGGCGGCGACGGCCTCACGGACGTCCGCCAGCTTGACGGCGATCGGGGCGCGGCCGGCCGGGAACGCGGTGGCGACGGAGGCGACCTTGACGGTCGAGCCGGCGACGGCCTCCTTCGCCGTGGCCACCATGTCGGGGTAGACGCAGACCGCGGCCGTGGAGGGCGTCGAGCGGTCGGTCGGGTCGGGGCGGACCGCCTTCGCGCCGAGCGCCCGGACCTTGCCCGGGGTGTCCGCGCCTTCCAGCGTCGTCAGGTCGACCATCGAGATGGCGAGGTCGATGGCGTACGCCTTCGCGGTCGTCTTGATCGAGCGGGTGCCGAGGGAGGCGGCACGCGCCTCCAGGCCGACCGCGTCGACGCCGGGCAGCCCGTGGAGGAAACGGCGCAGTGTGCTGTCGGACGCGGTGACGTCGCTCAGAGCGTGGGGTGCAGTGGTGGGCATGGTCACCAGACGAGCATATCTACGCGCGTAGCGGCTGTACAGCCCCGGATCGGATCCGGGGCTGTTCCGTTCTGGGGGACGGAGGTGCGGGGGGTGCGGGGAGGGAGCAGGCCGAGCGGCCTTCGGGTCGCGGGCGGGGGTCGTGCAGAATCGGGGGCATGACGACCCCCGATCCGTCGCGCGAGCCGGAGCCCACGAAGCCCGCCGGTACCGCGACGACCCCGTACAAGGACCGCGTCTACCGCTCGCCCGCAGGCGTCGTCGGTGGCGTGCTGGTGCTCGCCCTCGTCGCCTGGCTCGGCATCGACGCGGTCGTCGTCGGCGAGGGCCGCACCCCGTGGCTCGCCCTCGCCACCATGCTCTTCCTCGCGCCGCTGGTGTTCGCCTACACCCTGCGGCCCGCCCTCTTCGTCAACGACGACCGGCTGCGCGTCCGCAACCCGCTGCGGCTGATCGTGCTGCCGTGGGGACAGGTCGCCTCGCTGCGGTCCGGGTTCTCCAACGAGGTCGTCGACGACTCCGGCACGAAATACCAGCTGTGGGCGCTGCCCGTCTCCGTACGGGCGCGCAGCAAGGCGGCGCGGCAGGAGGCGCGGGCCGCCCGCGCGGCCGACGGCGCCGGGCAGAGCGGGGCGGGGAAGGGCCGGGGGCGTGGGGGCGCCGGGGTTCCCGGGGGCGTGGTAGGCGCCGCCGATCTGGGGGCGGGTGCCGCCCTGGCCGCGGGCGGGCCTCACCGGGCCGAGACGGACCGGGCCATGGACGAGCTGCGTGAGCTGCACGAGCGGCGGCAGGGGGAGCCGGGCGCGCAGGGGGAGGTCACCGTGCGGTGGGCCTACGAGATCATCGCGCCCGCTGTGGCGGGGGCCGTGCTGCTGGCTGTGTTGTGGGGGCTGGGCTGAGGGCTGGGCCGAGGGCTCGGTCGGGTGAGCTGTGACGGGGGCGGCCCTGGGCCGCCCCCGTCTTCTCAGATGCCCGCGGCCTCGGACAGGTCCTGCTTGATGGTGGTCAGGAGGGTCGTCGCCTTGGCGCGGGCCTCGGGGAGGTCTGCCGTGCCGGCGACCGGGACCACCACCTCCAGGTAGCACTTCAGCTTCGGTTCCGTGCCGCTGGGGCGGACCACGACGCGCGCGCCGTCCAGCGTGTAGCGGAGGCCGTCCGTGGGCGGGAGCTTGTCCGTCCCCTCGGTGAGGTCCTCGGCCTTCGTGATGCGCAGGCCCGCCAGCTCCGTGGGCGGCTGCTCGCGCAGGCGGCGCATCGCGGCGGCGATCAGCCCGAGGTCCTTCACGCGGACGCTGAGCTGGTCCGTGGCGTGCAGGCCGTGCTCCACGGCGAGGTCGTCGAGCAGGTCGAGGAGCGTGCGGTGCTCCGCCTTGAGCTCGGACGCCAGTTCCGTGAGGAGGAGGGCGGCCGTGATGCCGTCCTTGTCGCGGACGCCGTCCGGGTCCACGCAGTAGCCGAGGGCCTCCTCGTAGCCGTAGCGCAGGCCGTCGACGCGGGCGATCCACTTGAAGCCGGTCAGGGTCTCCTCGTAGGGGAGGCCCGCCTTCCCGGCGATACGGCCGAGGAGGGACGACGAGACGATCGACTCCGCGAAGGTGCCGGTCACGCCGCGGCGGACCAGGTGGGCGGCGAGGAGTGCGCCGACCTCGTCGCCCCGGAGCATGCGCCAGTCGCCGCCGTCCTTCACCGCGGCGGCGCAGCGGTCGGCGTCCGGGTCGTTGGCGATGACCAGGTCGGGGTCCGTCTCGCGGGCCTTCGCGAAGGCGAGGTCCATCGCGCCGGGTTCCTCCGGGTTGGGGAACGCGACGGTCGGGAAGTCCGGGTCGGGGTCGGCCTGCTCGGTGACGAGGTCGGGGGCGGGGAAGCCCGCGCGGGCGAAGGCGGCGAGGAGGACGTCCTTGCCCACGCCGTGCATGGCGGTGTAGACGGTGCGGGCGGTGCGGGGGGAGTTCTCGGAGAGGACGGCGTCCGTACGGGTGAGGTAGGCCTCGAGGACGGTGTCGTCGAGGGTCTCCCAGCCGGTGGTGGGGCGGGGGACGGTGGTCAGGGACGCCACGGCGTCGATCTCCGCGGCGATCTCCGCGTCCGCCGGGGGGACGATCTGGGAGCCGTCGCCCAGGTACACCTTGTAGCCGTTGTCGCGGGGCGGGTTGTGGCTGGCGGTGACCTCCACGCCGGCGACCGCGCCGAGGTGCCGTATGGCGAAGGCGAGGACGGGGGTGGGGAGGGGGCGGGGGAGGACGGCGGCGCGGAGGCCGGCACCGGTCATGACGGCGGCGGTGTCCTCGGCGAAGGTCCGCGACTTGTGGCGGGCGTCGTAGCCGATGACGACGAGGCCGGCCGTGTCGTCCCCGTGGGGGGTGCCCTGCTTCTTGAGGTACGCGGCGAGGCCGGCGGCGGCGCGGATGACCACGGAGCGGTTCATGCGGAGGGGGCCGGCGCCGAGTTCGCCGCGGAGGCCGGCGGTGCCGAACTGGAGGGTGCCGGCGAAGCGGGCGGCGAGTTCGGCGTGGTTGCCGTCGTCGATGAGGCGGGCGAGTTCCTCGCGGGTGTCCGGGTCGGGGTCCTCGGCGAGCCATGCCTGGGCCTGTGCGATGAGCGCGTCGTCTTCCACGGTCGGTCGGCCTCTCTCGGTCGTCGTGTTGTCAGGTTCGCATGCGGGCGGGGCGGGTTCTGCCCGGTGGGGGTTGAGGTCGTGTGCCTGCGGCGCATCGTCCTGCCCGGTGGGGGTTGGGGTAGCGCCCGGGGTGGGGTGGTGGTGCGGGGCCGCGGTGGGGGTGGTCGTCCTCGGTCTGGCGCGAGAGTGCGTGCTGGTACGTGAACGGCGCGGACGCGCCAGCCGCTGCGGGCGCCCACCCCACCCCGTCCCCTCCCCGCCGCGGGCGCCTGCACGACCCCGGTGGCGGGCGCCGCCCCCGCCATCCGCGGGCGCGCGGCCGCAAGCTGCCGCCAACCGCGGGCATTCGTGCCGCTGGGGCGGCACGGGTGGGCGCGGCGGCACCCCGTGAGCGCCGGGCTGCGCGAACTCCCCCCGGCCCTCACCCACGCCGGGTGTCACTGAAGCCCACCCCCGCCGAAGGCACCCGCGCCCCCAGGTGCACAGCCCCGCTGTGGAGGAGGGGGTTACAAACGCCCCAGCACCTGGGTCAGCAGGGACCCCATCCGCGTCGCGGAGTCGCGGCCCGCCTGGAGGACCTCCTCGTGGTTCAACGGCTCGCCGGTCATACCGGCGGCAAGGTTGGTCACCAGGGAGATGCCGAGCACCTCCGCACCGGCCTCCCGCGCGGCGATCGCCTCGAGGACCGTCGACATGCCGACGAGATCCGCGCCGATGACGCGGGCCATACGGATCTCCGCGGGCGTCTCGTAGTGCGGGCCGGGGAACTGGGCGTAGACGCCCTCCTCGAGGGACGGGTCGATCTCCTTGCACAGCGCGCGCAGCCGCGGGGAGTACAGGTCCGTCAGGTCCACGAAGTTCGCGCCGACGATCGGCGAGGTCGCCGTCAGGTTGATGTGGTCGCTGATCAGGACCGGCTGCCCGGGGCGCATGCCCTCGCGCAGGCCGCCGCAGCCGTTGGTCAGCACGATCGTCTTCGCGCCCGCCGCGACCGCCGTGCGGACGCCGTGGGCGACGGCGGCGACCCCGCGGCCCTCGTAGTAGTGGGTGCGGCCCAGGAAGACCAGCGCCCGCTTCGCGCCCACGCGGTAGGAGCGGATCTTGCCTCCGTGGCCCTCGACCGCCGGCGGCGGGAAGCCGGGCAGCTCGGTGACCGGGTGCTCGGCCTCGGGAGTGCCGAGCGCGTCCGCGGCCGGGGCCCACCCGGAGCCCATCACGAGGGCGACGTCGTGGGTCTCGGCGCCTGTGAGTTCGCGCAGACGGGCTGCGGCGGCGTCGGCTGCGGCGTACGGGTCGCCCTGGATGTCGTCCGGAAGAAGAGAAGCGTTCACGTCGACGAGGGTAGCCGCAATTCGCCTACGCGCGTAGATGTGGAAGGTGACGGGATGGCGATCGTTGTCTTGTCGTTTCCGTCAGCAGGGGCGCTTGCGGAGCTCCATCACGTAGTCGTGGGGCGCCCCCGCGGACTCCGCCGCGTCGGCGATCTCGCCCAGGTAGCGCGCCGAGGGCAGGCCGCCCTCGTAGGAGTTCAGGACGTACGTCCAGGCATGATCCTCGCCGTCCAGGGTGTGCACGCGGACCCGGGTCCGGCGGTAGATGTCCAGGCCGGTGCCCTCCCAGCGGTCCAGGGACTCCTCGTCCATGGGCGCGATGTCGTAGAGGGAGACGAAGACCTGGGAGATCGGGTCCTCGACGAGGGTGGCGAGTGCGCCTTCCCAGCCCATGTGCTCGCCGCCGAACGTCAGCCGCCAGCCGTTCAGCCAGCCGGTGGCCCGCAGCGGCGAGTGCGGGGCGCGGCGTGACATCAGCCGGGCGTCGAGGTTGCCGGCGTAGGCGGCGTAGAGCGACATGGGGGAAGGGTACGGCAGGGGGTGCCGCGACGGTCGTGGCTCAGGGGATGCACCCCCGGGCGGTCGCACGGTGAAGTGTGCGGGACAATGGAGTACGTGACTCGGATCGTGATCATCGGTGGCGGACCCGGCGGATACGAAGCGGCGCTGGTCGCCGCGCAGCTCGGCGCGGAGGTGACCGTCGTCGACTGCGACGGCCTGGGCGGTGCGTCGGTGCTGACCGACTGCGTGCCGTCCAAGACCCTGATCGCCACGGCCGAGGTGATGACCACCTTCGACTCCTCCTACGAGGAGCTGGGGATCATCGTCGCCGACGACACCCCGCCGCTGGAGCAGGCCGCCCGGGTGGTCGGCGTCGACCTCGGCAAGGTCAACCGGCGTGTGAAGCGGCTCGCGCTGGCGCAGTCGCACGACATCACCGCCTCAGTGACGCGCGCCGGTGCGCGCGTCATGCGCGGGCGCGGGCGGCTCGAGGGGATGCAGGCGCTCGACGGGTCGCGCAAGGTCGTCGTGACCGCCGCGGACGGCTCCGAGGAGAGGCTCACCGCGGATGCCGTCCTGATCGCGACCGGTGGTCATCCCCGTGAGCTGCCGGACGCCCGGCCCGACGGTGAGCGGATCCTCAACTGGACCCAGGTGTACGACCTGGACGAGCTCCCCGAGGAGCTCATCGTGGTCGGTTCCGGTGTCACCGGCGCCGAGTTCGCCGGCGCCTACCAGGCGCTGGGCTCCCGCGTGACGCTGGTGTCCTCGCGCGACCGCGTGCTGCCGGGCGAGGACCCGGACGCCGCGGCCGTGCTGGAGGACGTCTTCCGGCGGCGCGGCATGAACGTCATGGCCCGCTCGCGCGCCCAGTCCGCCAAGCGGGTCGGGGACCGGGTCGAGGTCACCCTCGCCGACGGCCGGGTCATCACCGGTTCGCACTGTCTGATGGCCGTCGGCGCCATCCCGAACTCCGAGGGCATGGGCCTGGAGGAGGCCGGGGTGCGGCTGCGCGACTCGGGGCACATCTGGACCGACAAGGTGTCCCGCACCACCGCACCGGGCGTGTACGCCGCCGGTGACGTCACGGGCGTTTTCGCCCTGGCCTCGGTGGCCGCCATGCAGGGGCGGATCGCCATGTACCACTTCCTCGGGGACGCCGTCGCGCCGCTGAACCTGAAGACCGTCTCGTCCAACGTCTTCACCGATCCCGAGATCGCCACCGTCGGGTACTCGCAGGCCGACGTGGACAGCGGGAAGATCGACGCGCGCGTGGTGAAGCTGCCGCTGCTGCGCAACCCGCGCGCCAAGATGCAGGGCATCCGCGACGGCTTCGTCAAGATCTTCTGCCGGCCGGGCACCGGCATCGTGGTCGGCGGTGTCGTCGTGGCGCCGCGCGCCTCGGAACTCATCCACCCCATCTCGATCGCGGTCGACAACAACCTGACCGTCGAACAGATCGCGAACGCCTTCACCGTGTACCCGTCGCTGTCGGGCTCGATCGCCGAGGTGGCACGGCAGCTGCACACGCGGAAGACCGGCGGCGAGGCCTGACCCGGCCCTATACCACCTGCCGTAGGGCCGTGCGAACAACTTCTGCTATTCAGCGCAAACTGCTGAAACCAGACGGTCGTCGGCGTTACTGTCAGTTTCGTGTTCGCTGCAGAACGTCGCCAATTGATCCTCGAAATGGTGCGAGCGAACGGAGCCGTGTCGCTCCGTGAGCTCGCCCGCGTCGTCCAGACCTCCGAAGTGACCGTACGGCGGGACGTGCGCGCGCTGGAGGCAGAAGGACTCCTCGACCGCCGGCACGGCGGTGCGGTGCTGCCGGGCGGTTTCACACGCGAGTCCGGCTTCCCGCAGAAGTCGCATCTCGCCACCGCCGAGAAGACCGCCATCGCCGACCTCGCCGCGAGCTTCGTGGAGGAGGGCGAGGCCATCGTGGTCGGCGCGGGCACCACCACGCAGGAGCTGGCCCGCCGGCTGGCCCGGGTGCCCGGGCTGACGGTCGTCACCAACTCCCTGCTGGTCGCCCAGGCGCTCGCCCACGCCAACCGGGTCGAGGTCGTGATGACCGGCGGCACGCTGCGCGGCTCCAACTACGCCCTCGTCGGCAGCGGCGCCGAGCAGTCCCTGCAAGGGCTGCGGGTGTCCCGGGCCTTCCTCTCGGGCAGCGGCCTGACCGCCGAGCGCGGGCTGTCCACGTCCAACATGCTGTCGGCGTCCGTCGACCGGGCGCTGGTGCAGGCCGCCGCCGAGGTGGTGGTCCTCGCCGACCACACCAAGCTCGGCACGGACACCATGTTCCAGACGGTGCCCACGGACCTGATCACCCGGCTGGTGACCGATGAGCCGCCCGCGCACGACGACCGCGCGGCGACCGAGCTCCAGGCCCTCGCCGACCAGGGCGTGCAGATCGCCGTCGCGGGGGCGCCGGGGGGAAACGGCAGCGCGGGGGGTGACGGACCGCCGTCGGGACGGCAGCGCCGTGACGTCCCGCTGCCCGGCCCCCGACGGCAGGCCCCCGGACTGCGCACGGCCGTCGCGCTGGGCGCCGCGTCCGACCAGGGGCAGGGCGCCGAGCGGACCGCCCGGGTGGCGGACATGCGGCGGCGCTGAACGGCGGTACGACAGCGCCCGGCGTCCCCCGTGGGGGAGCGCCGGGCGCTGTGACGTGAGCGTCAGTCCTTGATCTCGCAGATCGCCGCGCCGGACGTGACCGAGGCGCCGACCTCCGCGTTCAGGCCCTTGACGGTGCCGGAGCGGTGGGCGTTGATGGGCTGCTCCATCTTCATCGCCTCCAGGACGACGACCAGGTCGCCCTCCGTGACCTCCTGGCCCTCCTCGACCGCGACCTTGACGATCGTGCCCTGCATGGGGGAGGCCAGGGTGTCACCGGAGGCCGCCGGGCCCGACTTGCGGGCGGCGCGGCGCTTCGGCTTGGCGCCGGCGGCCAGACCCGTGCGCGCCAGGCTCATGCCGAGCGACGCGGGCAGGGAGACCTCCAGGCGCTTGCCGCCGACCTCGACGACGACCGTCTCACGGCCCGCGTCCTCCTCGGCGTCCGCGTCCACGGGCGAGGCGAAGGGCTTCAGGTCGTTGACGAACTCGGTCTCGATCCAGCGGGTGTGGACCGTGAAGGGGGCGGTGGAGCCGGTCAGTTCGGGGGCGAACGCCGGGTCCTTGACGACCGCGCGGTGGAAGGGGAGCGCGGTGGCCATGCCCTCGACCTTGAACTCCTCCAGGGCGCGTGAGGCACGCTGGAGGGCCTGCTCGCGGGTGGCGCCGGTGACGATCAGCTTGGCCAGCAGGGAGTCCCACGCCGGGCCGATCACGCTGCCGGACTCCACGCCCGCGTCCAGACGCACGCCCGGGCCGGACGGCGGGGCGAAGGTGGTCACGGTGCCGGGGGCGGGCAGGAAGTTGCGGCCGGGGTCCTCGCCGTTGATGCGGAACTCGAAGGAGTGACCGCGCAGCGGCGGGTCGTCGTAGCCGAGCTCCTCGCCGTCGGCGATGCGGAACATCTCGCGCACCAGGTCGATGCCGGAGACCTCCTCGGTCACCGGGTGCTCCACCTGGAGGCGGGTGTTGACCTCGAGGAAGGAGATCGTGCCGTCGTTGCCGACGAGGAACTCCACGGTGCCCGCGCCGACGTAGCCGGCCTCCTTGAGGATCGCCTTGGAGGCGGAGTACAGCTGCTCCACCTGGGCGTCCGACAGGAACGGCGCCGGGGCCTCCTCGACCAGCTTCTGGTGGCGGCGCTGGAGGGAGCAGTCACGGGTGGAGACCACGACCACGTTGCCGTGCCTGTCGGCGAGGCACTGGGTCTCCACGTGGCGCGGCTTGTCGAGGTAACGCTCGACGAAGCACTCGCCGCGGCCGAAGGCGGCGACCGCCTCGCGGACCGCCGAGTCGTACAGCTCGGGGACCTCTTCGAGGGTGCGGGCGACCTTCAGGCCGCGCCCGCCGCCGCCGAAGGCGGCCTTGATGGCGATGGGCAGGCCGTGCTCCTCGGCGAACGCGACGACCTCGTCCGCGCCGGACACCGGGTCGGGCGTGCCCGCCACCAGCGGGGCGCCGGCGCGCTGGGCGATGTGCCGGGCGGCGACCTTGTCGCCGAGGTCGCGGATGGCCTGCGGGGGCGGGCCGATCCAGATCAGGTCCGCGTCCAGCACCGCCTGGGCGAACTCGGCGTTCTCGGAGAGAAAGCCGTAGCCCGGGTGGATGGCGTCCGCGCCCGACTCCTTCGCGGCCTTCAGCACCTTCTCGATGTCGAGGTAACTGGTGGCCGGAGTGTCACCGCCCAGGGCGAACGCCTCATCCGCGGCGCGGACATGCAGAGCGTCCCGGTCCGGGTCGGCGTAGACGGCAACGCTCGCGATTCCGGCATCCCGGCAGGCCCGGGCAACGCGGACAGCGATTTCGCCACGGTTGGCGATGAGCACCTTGCGCACGATTGAGGCTCCCTCCTTGAAACAAGCCGAGTTTAGGGACTGCCGACACGGCACTTCGACCCGTCCCCAGTGGTGAGCTTGCCCACACGGAGCGTGATGCGAGGCTCGCTCGACCCGCGAAATCCCTTGTCGCACCTCGGTACGCAGGACTCCTCCCGGAAACCCTAGCCGTCCTGTGTGGTCAAGGTCTCTGTGAGAGCGTGCTGCGGCCCACTTCGAATCTTTGTGGAGTCCCTACGAATGGCCCAATGATTCTTTGCCCGCCGCCTGCCCCTTGTACCGAGGTTTACCCGTTAGTAGCCTTCGCGTCGTCCCGAACATACTCGGGGTAACCACAGTCGTGCTCGAAAGTGGGTGGGGGCCGGTGGTCCGCAGACCGGTGGCGTGGATCGTCGCGCTGGTGCTGTTCGCCGAGGCGCTGGGCGTGCTGGCGGTGAACTGGTTCCTGGGGGTCGTCGTCGACCGGCAGGACATGTCGCTGGCCGGTCTCGACCCGGACATGATGTCGGTGTCGTCGAAGGCCGGCGGAGTGGTCTTCGGGCTCTACTTCGGCCTGTGCGGCCTGGTGGCCCTGCTGGTCGCCCTGCGTGACCGGGCCCCGGCCGGGTCCGGCCGGGTGCTGCTGATCAGCGCCGCGGTGGTGCACGCGCTGCTCGGCGCCTTCGCATGGGGCCTGGTCGGCTGGACGGCGTTCCTCTTCATGGTCGTCGTCCTCGCGCTCATCGTGCTGCTCCTGATGACGTACGACGGGCGTCCGGAGGAGCCCGGGCCCGTCGACGCCGGGACGCCCGTCAGCCCTCCCGCGGCGCCCACAGCTCCGTGATGCCGACGCCCAGCTCGGCCAGCAGGCGCCGTACGAGCGGCAGGCTGATGCCGATCACGTTGCCGTGGTCGCCGTCGATGCCGTCGATGAACGGCGCCGAGCGGCCGTCCAGGGTGAACGCCCCCGCCACGTGCAGCGGTTCCCCGGAGGCCACGTAGGCCGCGATCTCCTCGTCGGAGGGTTCGCCGAAACGGACCACCGTGGAGGCGGTGGCGGAGGTGTAGCGGCCGCTGAGGGTGTCGTAGACGCAGTGTCCCGTCTGCAGCGTCCCCGCGCGGCCCCGCATCGCCTTCCAGCGCGCGGTGGCCTCCTCGGCGTCGGCGGGCTTGCCGAGGGCCTGGCCGTCCAGCTCCAGCACCGAGTCGCAGCCGATCACCAGCGCGCCCTTCACCTCGGGCTTCGCGGCGACCACGGACGCCTTGGCCTCGGCCAGCGCGAGCGCCAGTTCGGCAGGGGTGGGGGCGGAGACAGCGTCCTCGTCGACCCCGCTGACGATCACCTCGGGCGCCAGCCCGGCCTGACGGAGCAGCCCGAGCCGGGCGGGGGACTGGGAGGCGAGCACGAGGCGGCGGCGCGGCTGATCTGTCATGCGGTCAGCGTATCGGCGTCGCCCGGATGCCTCATCCCGCGTCCCGGACGCCTCACGTCGGATGGGCGGCGCGTCTCACCTCACGCCGATCACGAGCATCACCAGCACCATGGCCAGCGCCATGAGAATCCCCAGCCGCCGCAGCATCTCCTGCGTGTCGCGCAGTTCCTTCGGCGGCTTGTTCTCGGGGTCGGACCACAGCATTCCTCCAGCGTGCGGCGGAGCCGGCGGAGGGCGCCTGAGTACGCGTACTCAACTTGGCGGGAGACCCCCCGGGCGGGCCGCACGCACCGCGTGCGGCCCGCCCGGGGTCACCGGGGTCAGGCGCCCGGCCAGTACGTCCGCGACCACGACGCCGGGCCCGGCTGGGGCACCCGGCGCGCGGTGATGCGGGACGGGTCGGACCAGGCGTCGGGGACCGTGGGCGCGCCGGACGGCAGGGCGGCCGCCGCCGCGGCGCGCGCCCTGACCACCGCCAGTGCGGCGGCCAGCTCCTCCGGGGTCGGGTTGCCCCGTACGACCTTGATCGTCACAGCGGCTCCTTACAGGGGGATGTTGCCGTGCTTCTTCGGGGGCAGGCTCTCGCGCTTGGTCCGCAGCTGGCGCAGGCCGCGCACGATGTGGCGGCGGGTGTCGGACGGCATGATCACCGCGTCGACGTACCCCCGCTCGGCCGCGACGTAGGGGTTGAGGAGGGCGTCCTCGTACTCCTGCATCAGCCGGGCGCGGGCCGCCTCCGGGTCGTCCGACTCGGCGATGGTCCGGCGGTGCAGGATGTTGACGGCGCCCTGGGCGCCCATCACCGCGATCTGGGCCGTCGGCCAGGCGAGGTTCAGGTCGGCGCCCAGGTGCTTGGAGCCCATGACGTCGTACGCGCCGCCGAACGCCTTGCGGGTGATCACCGTGATGAGGGGGACGGTGGCCTCCGCGTAGGCGTAGATGAGCTTCGCGCCGCGGCGGATGATGCCGTCGTGCTCCTGGTCCACGCCGGGCAGGAAGCCGGGGACGTCGACGAAGGTCAGCACCGGGATGTTGAAGGCGTCGCAGGTCCGCACGAAGCGGGCCGCCTTTTCCGACGCGGTGATGTCCAGGCAGCCGGCGAACTGCATCGGCTGGTTCGCCACGATGCCGACGGGGCGGCCCTCGACGCGGCCGTACCCGGTGAGGATGTTCGGCGCGAACAGGGGCTGCGTCTCGAAGAACTCCGCGTCGTCGAGAACGTGCTCGATGACCGTGTGCATGTCGTACGGCTGGTTCGCCGAGTCCGGGACGATCGTGTCGAGTTCGCGGTCCTCGTCGGTGACCGTGAGGTCCGCCTCCTCGGGGAAGGCCGGGGGCTCCGAGAGGTTGTTGGAGGGGAGGTAGGAGAGGAGCTGCTTGACGTACTCGATCGCGTCCTTCTCGTCGCCCGCCATGTGGTGCGCCACGCCGGACGTGGAGTTGTGGGTGCGCGCGCCGCCCAGTTCCTCGAAGCCGACGTCCTCGCCGGTGACCGTCTTGATGACGTCCGGGCCGGTGATGAACATATGGCTGGTCTGGTCGACCATGATCGTGAAGTCGGTGATCGCGGGGGAGTAGACCGCGCCGCCCGCGCACGGGCCCACGACCAGGCTGATCTGCGGGATCACGCCGGAGGCGTGGGTGTTGCGGCGGAAGATCTCCCCGTACGCGCCGAGGGACGCCACGCCCTCCTGGATACGGGCGCCGCCGGAGTCGTTGATGCCGATGACCGGGCAGCCGGTCTTCAGCGCGAAGTCCATGACCTTCACGATCTTCTGGCCGTAGACCTCGCCGAGGGCGCCGCCGAAGACGGTGAAGTCCTGCGAGAAGACGGCGACGGGGCGGCCGTCGACCGTGCCGTAGCCGGTGACGACGCCGTCGCCGTACGGGCGGTTGGCGTCGAGGCCGAAGTTGGTGGAGCGGTGCCGGGCGAACTCGTCCAGCTCGACGAAGGAGCCCTCGTCGAGCAGGAGGTCGATCCGCTCACGGGCCGTCAGCTTGCCCTTGGCGTGCTGCTTTTCGACGGCGCGTGCGGAGCCGGCGTGCGTCGCCTCTTCGATACGACGCTGGAGATCCGCGAGCTTGCCCGCGGTGGTGTGGATGTCAGGCTGCTGCTCTTCCGGCTCGGACATCGGGATGCGGCTCCCTGCCTGCTCAAAAGGGGGGACGGTTACTCATCCGTAGCGTAGTGGGGGGCTGTGTGTTCGGCAGTGCGGTGTTTCCCACACCTAGTGTGGGTTGCATGACACCCCGAGATGACTCCGAATCCTCCGGGCCCCGGCGCAGTCGGTGGTCCGACCTCGAACGGCCTCCGCTGAACGCCGCCGCGGTGCGGCGGGCCCTAATGCGGGAGGGGGGCTTGTGGAGGGAGGTGGACGTGGTGCAGCGGACCGGGTCCACGAACTCCGATCTCGTGGCGCGGGCGGCGGAGGGCAGGCTCCGGGAGGGGGTCGTTCTCGTCGCCGAGGAGCAGACCGCCGCTCGGGGGCGGCTGGACCGGCAGTGGGTCGCGCCGGCCCGTTCCGGGTTGTTCTTCTCCGTGCTGCTGCGGCCGGGGGACGGTGTGCCGATGGAGCGGTGGGGGTGGCTGCCCCTGCTGACGGGGGTCGCCGTCGCCACGGGGCTGGCGCGGGCCGGGGGCGTGGACACGGCGTTGAAGTGGCCCAACGATGTGCTGGTGACGGTGGGGGGAGAGGAGCGGAAGGCCGGGGGGATCCTCGCGGAGGCCGCGGGGGACGGGGGTGTGGTGGTGGGGGTCGGCGTCAATGTCAGCCTGCGGGCCGATGAGCTGCCGGTGCCCACGGCGGGGTCGCTGGCGTTGGCAGGGGCCGTGAGCACGGACCGGGATCCGTTGCTGCGGGCGGTGCTGCGGGGGCTGGAGGACTGGTACGGGCGGTGGCGGGCCGCGGGGGGTGACGCGGGGGCGTGCGGATTGCAGGAGGCGTACGCGGCGGGGTGCGCGACGCTGGGGCGGGTCGTGCGGGCGGAGCTGCCGGGGGACCGGGCGCTGGTGGGGGAGGCGGTCGCGGTGGACGGTGACGGACGGCTGATCCTGGCGACGGAGGCAGGGGTGCAGGAGCCGGTGGGGGCGGGAGACATCGTGCATCTGCGGGCGGGGTGAGCTGAGGCTCGGGGCGCGCGCACGCATCGAGGTGCGCCCCCTCCCGTCCGTACAACCCTGGCTGAAAAGAGCCCCCCGCGCCGCACCCCGGGCGCGTACGTAAGGGCGCGCGCCCCGGGCCTCACCCACGGCCCAACCTGACGGAGTGAGCTACCGCACACCTGCCGTAGAGTTGAGCCCGGTCGAGACATGGCCGTGACAGATCGGAAGGGCAGCAACGCGTGAGCGTCGACGACTCGGGTTCCGGTGCGGACGCGCAGGGCGACGGCGAGGATCCGCTTGCTCTGCGCCTCGAGCAGCTCATTCTGGGCGCCGAGCGCCGTTACACGCCGTTCCAGGCGGCCCGCAGCGCCGGCGTCACGATGGAGCTCGCCACCCGCTTCTGGCGCGCCATGGGCTTCGCCGACGTGGGGCAGGCGAAGGCCTTGACGGAGGCGGACGTCCTCGCCCTGCGCCGCCTCGCCGGTCTGGTGGAGGCCGGCCTGCTGAGCGAGGCGATGGCCGTGCAGGTGGCCCGGTCCACCGGTCAGACCACCGCGCGTTTGGCCGAATGGCAGATCGACTCCTTCCTGGAAGGGCTCACGGAGCCGCCCGAGCCCGGCATGACCCGCACCGAGGTCACGTATCCGATCGTCGAGCTGCTCCTGCCCGAGCTGGAGGAGTTCCTGGTCTACGTCTGGCGGCGGCAGCTCGCCGCCTCGGCCGGGCGTGTGGTGCAGGAGGCCGACGACGAGGAGATGGTGGACCGGCGGCTCGCCGTCGCCTTCGCCGATCTCGTCGGCTTCACCCGCCTCACCCGGCGGATGGAGGAGGAGGAGCTCGGCGAGCTGGTCGAGGCTTTCGAGACGACGGCCGCCGACTTGGTCGCGGCGCGCGGCGGGCGTCTCATCAAGACCCTCGGTGACGAGGTTCTGTACGCCGCCGACGACGCCGGGACCGCCGCCGAGATCGCCCTGCGGCTGATAGAGACCATGGCGAACGACGAGACCATGCCGGAACTGCGCGTCGGCATGGCCTTCGGCACCGTCACCACCCGGATGGGCGATGTCTTCGGCACCACCGTCAATCTCGCCTCCCGGCTGACCTCCATAGCCCCCCGCGACGCGGTGCTCGTGGACGCCGACTTCGCCCAGGAGCTGATCCGCACCGGTGACGCGCCGGCCAGTGAGGCCGCCGCCGCCGAGGCGGCGGCCGCGGCGGAGAAGGAGGGCGAGGAGCCGCCCTCGTACCGGTTCGCGCTCCAGCCGATGTGGCAGCGGCCCGTCCGTGGTCTCGGCGTGGTCGAGCCCTGGCTGCTCAAGCGCAGGACTCCCCCGGAGGCCTCCGACTGATCGCCGCCGGGGCTTTCAGCCGCCCAGGCAGAGGTGCAGCAGGGGGAGGCAGAGGCCCCGGCCCTTGTCCTCGTCGTCGGGTGGTGGGGGCGGGGCGGGGGGTGGGGACGCCGACGGGGGTGGTGTCGGCTGGTGCTCCGGTGGGGGCTCAGCCGTCTGTGACGTCTGGGGCGGTGAGGGCGGTGGCGCCGCCGTGCGCGCGCTCCGTGGTGCGGATGTCGTCCGTGGTGGTGCCGACGGGTCTGCGGGCCGGGTGAGCGGCGCCCGCGCCTTTCCGCCCTGCGCCCTCGGTGAGGTCGGGCTCGGGTGAGGGGTCGGCGGGGGTGTCGTGCCCGTGGGTACATCAGCTCGCTTGCCCGGCGTGGTGGGGGCGCCGCTCTCCTCCGGGGCGGGGAGCGTGGCCGCCCTCGTGTCCCTCGGCGGGGCGTCAGGCGTCGCCAGGTGGACGAGTGTCGCCGCGCCCGCCGTCAGGGTCAGGGCGCCCGCCGCCAGGAGGGCGCGGCGGTGGCGGGGTCTTCGGTGGCGTCCTCGGGGGACGGTGCGCGTCTCGTCCGGTGTCATCGTCTGTCTCCCCCCTGCGTGCGCCCCCGGCGCGCCGCGGTGTGCGCACGCTACGCGCCGGGAGCGGTGCGGTTCAGGCGAGTCGGTCGTATGTCACTCGAACGGGTGGACCCTTTTCCTCGGCGGACCCCGGCTGCCATGATCGGGGCGAGCCAAGTTAACCCGCGTTAACCGGAGGGTGTCATGAGTGAGGAACGGTTCGGGGAGTTCGTGCTGGTGCGGCGGCACGAGCGGGGGCATGTCGCGGAGCTCGTCCTCGACCGGCCGAAGGCCATGAACGCGGTGTCGACCGAGATGGCCCGCTCGATCGCCGCCGCCTGCGCGGCGCTGGGCGAGGACCGGGACGTACGGGCGGTGGTGCTGACCTCGTCGCACGAGCGGGCGTTCTGCGTGGGGGCCGATCTGAAGGAGCGGAACTCGTTCACGGACGCGGATCTGGTGCGGCAGCGGCCGGTGGCGCGGGCCGCCTACACCGGGGTGCTGCAGTTGCCGGTGCCCGCCGTCGCCGCTGTGCACGGGTTCGCTCTGGGCGGTGGGTGCGAGCTCGCCCTGTCGTGCGACGTGATCGTGGCCGACCGTACGGCCGTGATGGGGCTGCCCGAGGTGTCCGTCGGGGTCATCCCGGGCGGCGGCGGTACGCAGTTGCTGCCCCGGCGGGTGGGGTCGGCGCGGGCGGCCGAGCTGATCTTCACCGCGCGGCGGGTGGAGGCCGCGGAGGCGCGGGAGATCGGCCTCGTGGACGTGCTGGTGGACGAGGGGCGGGACCGGGAGGACGCGCTGGCGATGGCCGCACGGATCGCCGGGAACTCGCCCGTGGGGCTGCGGGCCGCCAAGCGGGCGCTGCGGCTGGGGCACGGGCTCGATCTGCCGGCCGGTCTCGAGGTCGAGGACGCGGCCTGGCGGTCGGTGGCGTTCTCCGGGGACCGGGCGGAAGGCGTGGCCGCCTTCAACGAGAAGCGGCGGCCGGACTGGCCGGGGGAGTGACGCTCGCTTCACCCTCGATGTCTCGGTAAGCGGAAAATATCCCTAATCTGGGGGAATGGGTGAGGAGAGCCGGCTGGCGGCCGTCGTGGCGCTGGCTCAGGGCATGGCCGCCGCGCACAGTACGCGGGAGGCGTGGCGGGCCGCCGCCGGCGGCGCCCGCCGGGCCCTGGGCGGGAGTTTCGCCGCGCTGTCGGTGTGGGAGCGGGAGCTCGGACGGCTGAGGGTGCTGGTGAACGTCGGGGAGCTGGCCGAGGGGGAGGAGGAGTTCCCCGAGGACGAGTCCTACCCGGTGCACCAGTTCGCCGAGATCACCGAGTTCCTGCACGAGCAGTGGGCCGGCGGCGGCGAGCCCGACGCCTGGGTGGAGACCGCGCAGGGCCCCGAGGAGGGGCGCGCCGGGTACTGCCACCAGCGGGTCGCGGCGCTGCGGCGGCGCGGGCGCGGCTGCTGCGTGGTCGCGCCGATCGTGCTGCACGGGCGGGCCTGGGGCGAGCTGTACGTGGCCCGGCCGGTCGGCGAGCCCGTGTTCGGGCGGGCGGACGCCGACTTCGCGACCGTGCTGGCGGCCGTGGTGGCCGCGGGGATCGCGCAGACCGAGCGGCTGGAGGAGGCGCGTCGGCTGGCCTTCACGGATTCCCTGACGGGTCTCGCCAACCGGCGGGCCGTGGACGCCCGGCTGGACGAGGCGGTCGAGCTCCACCGGCGGGACGGGGCCGTGGTCAGCCTGGTGGTGTGCGACGTCAACGGGCTGAAGCGGGTCAACGACACCCTCGGGCACTCCGTGGGGGACCGGCTCCTGGAGCGGTTCGGGAGCGTGCTGTCGCTGTGCGGGGCGATGCTGCCGGGCGCGCTGGTGGCGCGGCTCGGCGGGGACGAGTTCTGTCTGCTGGTGGTGGGACCGCCCGCCGACGAGGTGGTCAAGGCGGCCGACGAGGTGTGCCGGCGGGCCGTGGAGCTGGGCATCGGCGACGGTGTCGCGTGCGGGGTGGCGTCCACGGAGGACCCGATCGGGCCGGTGTGCTCGGCGCGGCGGCTGTTCCGGCTGGCCGACGCGGCGCAGTACCGGGCCAAGGCCGAGCGGGCCGCGCACCCCGTGGTGGCCGGGCGGGACGGGCCGGACGACCCCGTGGTGCGGCTCGCGGACGAACCCTCGCGGGAGGCCGACGGGGAGCGGCGCCGGTTCCGCGGGCGGCACGCGCCCGGGTAAGGGGCGCGGGCCCGCTCCGGTGGTGACAGTGAGGCATTCACTGCGTAGGCTCCTGAATATGGATATGCACACAGTGGTGGTGGGGACGTCGGGCGTGACCGCGTCCGACGTGCTGGCCGTGGCGCGCGACGGCGCCCGCGTCGAACTGTCCGAGGAGGCGGTCGCCGCCCTCGCGGCCTCCCGCGAGATCGTGGACGCCCTGGCCGCCAAGCCGGACCCGGTCTACGGGGTGAGCACCGGCTTCGGCGCCCTGGCGACCCGGCACATCAGCCCGGACCTGCGCGGCCGGCTCCAGCGCAACATCGTCCGCTCGCACGCCGCCGGCATGGGGCCGCGGGTGGAGCGGGAGGTCGTCCGCGCGCTGATGTTCCTGCGGCTCAAGACCCTCTGCTCCGGGCACACCGGCGTCCGGCCCGAGGTCGCGCGGACCATGGCCGACGTGCTGAACGCGGGGATCACCCCGGTGGTGCACGAGTACGGCTCCCTGGGCTGCTCCGGCGACCTCGCCCCGCTCTCGCACTGCGCGCTCGCGCTGATGGGCGAGGGCGAGGCCGAAGGGCCCGACGGCGCGGTGCGGCCGGCCGGCGAGCTGCTCGCCGCCCACGGCATCCGCCCGGTCGAACTGCGCGAGAAGGAAGGGCTCGCCCTGCTCAACGGCACCGACGGCATGCTCGGCATGCTGGTCATGGCCCTCGCCGACCTGGACCTCCTCTACCGGTCCGCCGACGTCACCGCCGCGCTGAGCCTGGAGGCGCTGCTCGGCACCGACAAGGTGCTCGCCCCCGAGCTGCACGCCGTCCGCCCGCACCCCGGTCAGGCCGCCAGCGCCGCCAACATGCTCGCCGTGCTGGAGGGTTCGGGCCTGACAGGGCATCACCAGGACGACGCGCCCCGGGTCCAGGACGCCTACTCGGTGCGCTGCGCCCCGCAGGTCGCCGGCGCCGGACGGGACACCCTCGCGCACGCCCGGCTGGTCGCCGAGCGCGAACTCGCCGCTGCCGTCGACAATCCCGTCGTGCTGCCTGGGGGTACCTCCCAGGCTTTCGGCTCTGGGGGAGGGAGGGTGGAGTCGAACGGCAACTTCCACGGGGCGCCGGTCGCCTATGTGCTGGACTTCCTCGCCATCGCCGTCGCCGACCTCGCCTCCATCACGGAGCGCCGTACCGACCGGCTGCTGGACAAGAACCGCAGCCACGGGCTGCCGCCGTTCCTCGCCGACGACCCCGGCGTCGACTCCGGGCTGATGATCGCCCAGTACACCCAGGCCGCCCTGGTCGGCGAGCTGAAGCGGCTCGCCGTACCGGCGTCGGCGGACTCCATCCCGTCGTCCGCGATGCAGGAGGACCACGTCTCCATGGGCTGGTCGGCGGCGCGCAAGCTGCGCACCGCCGTCGACGGCCTGACCAGGGTCGTCGCCGTGGAGCTGTACGCCGCCGCGCGGGCCGTGGAGCTGCGCGAGGGGCTCACCCCCGCCCCGGCCACGCGGGCGGTGCTGAAGGCGCTGCGGGAGGCCGGCGTGGGCGGTCCCGGTCCTGACCGGTACCTGGCGCCCGACCTCGCCGCCGCGGAGACCTTCGTACGGGACGGGCGGCTGGTCGAGGCCGTGGAGCGGGTCACCGGGCCGCTGCGGTGAAACGGCCGGGGCCCCGCGGACGACTCCGCGGGGCCCCGGTACGCCGTGGGAAGCCGCTCAGAACTCCAGGCGCTCCCGGCGGACCGAATAGACGACGAAGCCCGCGCCGAGGGCCAGGCACGCCGTGCCGCCGACGATGTACGGGGTGCTGTCGAAGCTGCCGGTGTCCGCGAGGCGGACCTCCTGGCCGGTGCTCTCCAGACTGGCCGACGTCGCGCTCGACACGCCTCTCGCCTGCTCGGTGACCTGCGGGGACGGGCTCGCGGACGGCGCGGTCCGCGCCGGAGCGTCCGAGGTCGCGTTCGCGGACGGGACGAACCACAGGGCGCACAGCAGGGTGCCCGCGGCGGTGGCGGTCAGCAACGGACGGAGCGCGGATGACACGGAATATCGATCCCCTTGTGGCGCTGGCGAATTGGCCGTGTGGGCTGATGGTAGTGAACCGCGCGGGTCACAGGAAAGTCACGGGAGCCCCTCTCCGCGCGCTCCGGGCGTGAGCACTTCGGGGTCGTGCTGATTTGTACGGCTTCGCCCTGGGGGAGGGGTGCGGGCGCCGAACGGGCCTGGGCGCAAAGGGTTGTGACCGAGGACACAGTAAGAATTCCCGAGCTCTCTTACGTACCCGTTCGCACTGGTCGGCGGGGGTGGCGGGGAGGGAGACGCGGCGGATGCCGCGGCACGGCGGACGGTCGGATCACGACTGGTACTCGCCTGACGGGGGAACCGGCGACGAGGATGGCGACGAGTTCGACGAGGACTGCGACGACGAGTCCGACGACGAAGAGTCCCACCGACGACGACGCGTCCCCCGACGACGGCTCCCGCGCCGGCTGAGGCGATGTGAGGAAATGTTGCCTCCGGGAGGCAACCGACGCCCCCGGCCGGTACGTCTCAATCGGCGCACTGACCGGCGTTCCTCCGCTCCGCGACCGCGGACGTGGTGAGTTCCACATGCGTGGGACTGGGGAACCGGATCACCCGGTCGTAGCGTTGAAGACTGTGGACGAGGCGCCTCGGCTCCCGCCAGGGGCCTCGTGGGGTTGGGATTCTGGCAACGATGGAGAAGCGTGTGATGACGGACGGTAAGCGGCGGCGCAGGGGTCTGGCGGCCGCGTCCGCTCTGCTCGGCGGAGTGCTGGTGCTCTCGGCGTGTTCCGGCGGCGGTGACGACGACGCCGCGGGGTCCGACGGGAAGGACACCTCGCAGGCACAGGTCGACGAGGCGGCGGCCAAGAAGTCCTCCGAGGCGCAGATCAAGATCACGCCCAAGGACGGCTCGACCAACGCCTCCATCAACAACTCGGCCACCGTGACCGTCGACAAGGGCACGCTCACCGAGGTCACGATGACCACCGCCGACGGCACCGCCGTCGAGGGCCAGATATCGGCCGACAAGAAGAGCTGGAAGCCCAGCGGGCAGCTCGAGCGCGCCACCACCTACAAGCTGTCGGCCTCCGCGAAGGACTCCGAGGGCCTCGTCGCCCACGAGAACGCGTCCTTCACGACGGTCTCCCCGTCCAACAGCTTCATCGGCAACTTCACCCCGGACGACGGCACCACGGTCGGCGTGGGCATGCCCGTGTCGATCAACTTCGACAAGGCCATCACCAACAAGGCCGCCGTGCAGAAGGGCATCACCGTGTCCTCCACCAGCGGCCAGGAGGTGGCCTGCCACTGGTTCAACGCCAACCGCATGGACTGCCGCCCCGAGCAGTACTGGCAGGAGGGCTCCACCGTCACCCTGAAGCTGGCGCTGGACGGGGTCGAGGGCGCCGAGGGCGTCTACGGCGTCCAGCAGAAGACGGTCACCTTCAAGATCGGCCGTAACCAGGTCTCCTACGTCGACGCCGAGACCAAGCAGATGAAGGTCACGCAGAACGGCAAGACCGTCAAGACCATCCCGATCTCCGCCGGCGCGCCCGAGAACAAGACGTACGAGGGCCAGATGGTGATCTCCGAGAAGTTCAAGGAGACCCGGATGAACGGCGCCACGGTCGGCTTCACCGACGACGACGGCAAGGGCGAGTACGACATCAAGGACGTGCCCCACGCCATGCGTCTGAGCACCTCGGGCACCTTCATCCACGGCAACTACTGGGGCGCGAAGTCCATCTTCGGCAGCGTCAACACCAGCCACGGCTGCGTGGGCCTCGCCGACGCCAAGGGCGCGAACGACCCGAGCACGCCGGGCGCCTGGTTCTACAACAACTCGATCGTCGGTGACGTGGTCGTCGTGCAGAACACCGGCGACAAGACCATCGCCCCGGACAACGGCCTCAACGGCTGGAACATGAGCTGGGAGCAGTGGAAGGCGGGCTCCGCGGTCTGACGCCCCCTCCGCAGCGACACCCCCACCCACACGGCCGGTGCCCTCGTCCCCTCCCTCGGGAGCGGTGACGGGGGCATCGGCCGTTTCCGTCCCTCCCGCCCCAACCGCGCGATTCTGTAACGGAGTTCCTGCGGGCACATCACAGTCACCCGGCGACTTCCCGACCACTCCCGAATCCCCTTGAGCCGCTTGATCACCTGTCGGCATACTCCGAGCACCGGGGGGTGCGCGCAGGCGTACGAGACCACCCCCGGCCGGGTGATGCTTCTGCCGCCCGGCGACTTCGCTAGGGGGAACCTTGCGCAGACAAGTGAAAAGAGCGTGCGCGGCCACGATCGCCACGGCGACCGCCGTGGCACTCGCGGCGGGCATGGCCGGCCCCGCGTCGGCGAACGGGGAGAACAGCACGGCCGCCGGTTCGTCCGCGAGCGCGACGGCGCTCAAGGGCAAGCACCGGGTCACCCTCATCACCGGTGACCGGGTCGCGCTGGACGCCAAGGGCCGCGTCGTGGGTCTGGAGCCGGCCGAGGGCCGGGAGCACATACCCGTCCAGATCCGCCGCAGCGACGGCCACACGCTGGTCGTGCCCGCCGACGCCGCCCGGCTGGTCGCGTCCGGCAAGCTGGACCAACGGCTGTTCGACGTAACCGAGTTGAACAAGGCGGCGACCCGCACCGCGCACCGCGGCGGTCTGAAGGTCATCGTCGGCTACCGGGGCGCCGCGAAGGCCGCCAAGGCCGACGTCCGCGACGCGGGCACGGTCCGCCGGACGCTGACGTCCCTGAACGCGGACGCGGTGCAGACGCCGCAGGAGGCCGGCGCCGAGCTGTGGGAGGCCGTCACCGACGGCGACCGCACCGCCTCCGGTGTCGCCCGCGTCTGGCTGGACGGCGTCCGCAAGGCGTCCCTGGACACCTCGGTCGGGCAGATCGGCACCCCGAAGGCATGGGAGGCCGGCTACGACGGCAAGGGCGTCAAGATCGCCGTCCTGGACACCGGTGTGGACGCCACCCACCCGGACCTCAAGGGCCAGGTGACCGCGTCCAAGAACTTCACCTCCGCGCCCACCACCGGTGACGTGGTCGGCCACGGCACCCACGTCGCGTCCATCGCGGCCGGCACGGGCGCCCAGTCGAAGGGCACGTACAAGGGCGTCGCGCCCGGCGCGAAGATCCTCAACGGCAAGGTCCTCGACGACGCCGGGTTCGGCGACGACTCCGGGATCCTCGCCGGGATGGAGTGGGCGGCCGCCCAGGGCGCCGACATCGTCAACATGAGCCTCGGCGGCATGGACACCCCGGAGACCGACCCGCTGGAGGCGGCGGTCGACAAGCTGTCCGCCGAGAAGGGCATGCTGTTCGCCATCGCGGCGGGCAACGAGGGCCCGCAGTCGATCGGTTCGCCGGGCAGCGCCGACTCCGCCCTCACCGTCGGCGCCGTCGACGACAAGGACAAGCTCGCCGACTTCTCCTCCACCGGCCCGCGCCTCGGCGACGGCGCCGTCAAGCCGGACCTGACCGCCCCCGGCGTGGACATCACGGCCGCCTCGGCGAAGGGCAACGACATCGCCAAGGAGGTCGGCGAGAAGCCGGCCGGCTACATGACCATCTCCGGCACCTCGATGGCCACCCCGCACGTCGCGGGCGCCGCCGCGCTGCTCAAGCAGCAGCACCCGGAGTGGAAGTACGCGGAGCTGAAGGGCGCGCTCACCGCCTCCACCAAGGACGGCAAGTACACGCCGTTCGAGCAGGGCTCGGGCCGCGTCCAGGTGGACAAGGCGATCACGCAGACCGTGATCGCGGAGCCGGTGTCGCTGAGCTTCGGCGTGCAGCAGTGGCCGCACGCCGACGACAAGCCGGTCACCAAGAAGCTCACCTACCGCAACCTCGGCACCGAGGACGTCACGCTGAAGCTGACGTCGACCGCGACCGGCCCGAAGGGCAAGGCCGCCCCGGCCGGCTTCTTCACGCTCGGCGCCTCCACCCTGACCGTCCCGGCGAACGGCACGGCCTCCGTGGACGTCACCGCCGACACCCGCCTCGGCGGCGCGGTCGACGGCACGTACTCGGCGTACGTGGTCGCCACCGGCGCCGGCCAGAGCGTGCGCACCGCCGCCGCGGTGGAGCGCGAGGTCGAGTCCTACAACGTCACGCTGAAGGTCCTCGACCGCTCCGGCAAGGCGACCGCGAACTACATGGCGTACCTGTCGGGCCTCACCGGCCTGGGCAAGGACCGGTCGTACGCGCCGTACGAGGCCGACGGCACCGTCAGCGTGCGCGTGCCCAAGGGCGGTTACGTCCTGGACGCCAGCGTGCTCGTGGGCGCCGACCCGGAGACGTGGCGGGGCGCCGACTGGCTCGCCCAGCCCAAGCTGGACGTCACCAGGAACACCACCGTGACGGTGGACGCCCGCAAGGCCAAGCCGGTCAAGGTCACCGTGCCGGGCAAGGCCGCCAAGGCGCAGTTCGCCTCGGCCGACTACACGATCGAGACCAACGACAGCGCGGTCTCCTACGGCTGGTGGCTGGAGAACTACAGCGGTTTCCGCTCCGCGCACCTCGGCCCGCAGATCACGAACGGCACGCTGAGCCAGCAGTGGAACACCCACTTCAGCAACGGCGCCAAGGCGCAGTACACGGCCATCAGCGGCGGCAAGGTGAAGAAGCTCGCCACCGGCTACACCCGCGCCTTCAAGGCCAAGGAGTTCGCCACCGTCCAGGTCGGCATGGGCGCCGCGGCCAGTGGCAAGAAGGGCGCCGTCACCGCGTTCGGCTGGCTGCCCGGCAGCTCGGGCGCGTCCGGCTTCTCCCAGGAGCAGAAGCTCCCCAGCACCCGCACGCTGTACCTGTCCACGGTCAACGGCGTGACGTGGGACCTCGACTTCGAGCAGCTCGGCGGGGTCGACAACGAGGGCTGGCCCATCTACGACGCCGTCTACACGATCGGCGTCGGCAAGACCTACAAGGGCGGCAAGACCTACAAGGAGACCGTGAACACGGCCGTCTTCGGGCCGCGTCTCACCTCGTCCTACGGCGTCTTCCGCGACGGCAACAGCATCTACGGCGTGATCCCGCTGTTCGCCGACGGCAAGGGGCACGCGGGCTCCTCGGAGTTCTCCTCCGCCGTCACGACCCTCTACCGCAACGGCAAGAAGGTCGGCTCCAACAACGACCCGCTGTTCGGCGAGGAGGGCTTCACCGTCCCGTCCGGTGACGCCGCCTACCGGCTGACCACCTCGGTCAAGCGGAGCGCCAAGGTCGCCGCCGCGTCCACCCGCATCGACGCGAGCTGGACCTTCCGGTCCAAGAAGACGTCGGGCGAGAAGCAGCTGCCCGTCTCCTCGGCCCGGTTCGCCGCGGTCACGGGGCTGGACAGCAAGGTCGCGGCCGGCAAGAAGGCCACCTTCCCGGTCGTCGTGGAGGGCGCCGCCCAGGGCAAGAACCTCAAGTCCCTGGCGGTCTACGTCTCCTACAACGGCGGCAAGACCTGGAAGAAGACCACGGTCACGAAGGGCAAGATCACCGTCAAGAACCCCGCGAAGGGCAAGGCGATCTCCTTCCGCGCCAAGATCACCGACAAGAAGGGCAACGCGTCCCTGATCACCATCCACAACGCCTACTACGGCAAGTAGTCCGCGACCGGTGACGGCCCGCCGGAGGCACCTGCCTCCGGCGGGCCGTTCCCGTCCTTGCCCCGCCTCTCAGGCGGCCGGCGTCCGCGGTCCGTCCGCCGGCGTGTCCGCGTTCCAGCTGCCCAGCAGGCGCAGCGCCTCGGCCGACGGCGACCCGGCCTCCGCGAAGTACGTCACCAGCGACTGCTCGGCCTCCCCGGCCGGGCGGAACGACTCCCACAGCAGCGTCAGCTCACCGACCAGCGGGTGCCGCAGCCGCTTCACGCCGTGGCTCTTCTCCTTGACGTCGTGCCGCGCCCACAGCGTGCGGAACTCCTCGCTCTTCACGGACAGTTCGCCCACCAGCGCGGACAGCGCGGGGTCGTCCGGGTGCCGGCCCGCGTCCATGCGCAGATAGGCGACCATGTCGCAGGCCTTCTGGTCCCACTCCACGAACAGCTCGCGGTGCGCGGGGTCGAGGAAGACCATCCGGGCCCAGTTGCGCTCCTGTGCCGGCAGCGCGCCCCAGTCGCCGAAGACCGCCGTCGCCATCCGGTTCCAGGCGAGGATCTCCGACCGCCGGCCCACCACGTACGCCGGGACCGTCTCCATCGCGTCCAGCAGCTGCCGCAGCGCCGGGCGGGCCTGGCGGCCGCGGGGCTCCGGCCGCTTGCGGCGCCGGCCCGGCCGCGCGAGATGCGTCAGATGCGCGTGCTCGGCGTCGCTCAGCCGCAGCGCGCGGGCGATCGCGTCCAGGACCTCCGCCGACACATTGCGCCCGTTTCCCTGCTCCAGGCGCGTGTAGTACGCCACGGACACCCCGGCGAGCTGCGCCAGCTCCTCCCGGCGCAGACCGGGCACCCTGCGATGCCGCCCGAGGTCCGGCAGTCCCACGTCCTGCGGCTTCAGCCGGGCCCGGCGGGTGCGCAGAAACTCGCTCAGCTCGGCACGCGGGTCGAGCCCGCCGCCCTGGGCGCCGGCCGGGTCGCCCGTGTGCTCGTCCATCTGTCCATGGTGCCCGTTCGTACGCACCTCGTGCCTGTCCCCGCCAGTGGTAGGCACAGCGTGCGTAGGCAACCCGGAAGTCTGGGTACGCGCCGCCCGTTGTCGCAGGTTGGACATCGTGTGCGCCCGGCCGAGGAGACGCCGGGCGCACGACCCCCTCAGGAGGAGAAACTTCGTATGACCACTGTCGCCGCGTACGCCGCGCCCGCCGCCAAGGCGCCGCTGGAGCGCACCACCGTCGAGCGGCGCCCCGTCCGCGAGCACGACGTGCTGATCGACATCAAGTTCGCCGGAATCTGCCACTCGGACATCCACCAGGTCCGTGAGGGCTGGGGCGAGGCGATCTTCCCGATGGTCCCCGGCCATGAGATAGCGGGCGTCGTGTCCGAGGTCGGCCCCGGCGTGACCCGGTTCAAGGTCGGCGACCGGGTGGGCGTCGGCTGCATGGTCGACTCCTGCCGCGAGTGCGAGATGTGCCGTGCGGGCAAGGAGCAGTACTGCCTCCAGGGCCAGACCCCGACGTACAACGGCATCGGCAGGGACGGCGAGCCCACCTACGGCGGCTACTCCGAGAAGGTCGTCGTCGACGAGAACTTCGTCGTCCGCATCCCGGACGGCCTCGCCCTCGACGTGGCCGCGCCGCTGCTGTGCGCGGGCGTCACCCTGTACTCCCCGCTGAAGCGCTTCGGCGCGGGTCCGGGCCGCAAGGTCGCGATCGTCGGCCTGGGCGGCCTGGGCCACATGGGCGTGAAGATCGCGCACGCGATGGGCGCCGAGGTGACGGTGCTCTCGCAGTCCCTGCGCAAGAAGGACGACGGGCTGCGGCTGGGCGCCGACCACTACCACGCCACCAGCGACCCGAAGACCTTCGAGGAGCTGCGGGGCGCCTTCGACCTGATCGTGTCGACGGTGTCGGCGCCGCTGGACTTCGGCGCCTACCTGTCGCTGCTCAAGCCCGAGGGCACGCTGGCGAACGTGGGCGCCCCCGAGGAGCCGGTCTCCCTGAACCTGTTCTCGCTGATCGGCGGCGGCCGGTCGCTGGCAGGCTCGATGATCGGCGGCATCCCCGAGACCCAGGAGACGCTGGACTTCTGCGCCGAGCACGGCATCGGCGCGGAGATCGAACTGATCGCCGCGTCCGAGATCAACGAGGCCTACGAGCGCGTCGAGAACAGCGACGTCCGCTACCGCTTCGTGATCGACACGGCGACGATCTGAGTCCGCGCGTGCGGACCGTCGCGGCCCCGTGGCCGCGACGGTCCGGCGCCGAGCGGTCCCGACGCGGACTACGGCGCAGCCGTCCGGGAACATGACTCCGGTGAAGACCAGCCCGCAGACCCGCCCCGTCCCGGTGAAGGAAGAGCCCCCCGTGCCTGAGAACGCCCCCGCCGGACCCGTTCCTGCGCCCGCGGAGGAGCCGGAGGAGGAGGGCCTGTCCCTGGAGAGCCTGCCGTCGGCCTGGGCCGCCTGACCCGCACGACGCTGACGGGTATACGGACAAACACCGGGACGTCGCGCGGGTCTGACGTCAGTGCGGCAGCGTGGCCGGGCTGCCGCCGTTCGCCTCGTAGCCGGCGACCGCCAGGGCGCGGTACACCGCGAACTCGGCGGCCGGGTCCGGGGAGAGCGTCCACGGCAGGGCGCCGACGTGCCCGTCGACCTGTATGAGCTGGCTCATGGCCTCCGCCCAGCGCTCGGAGCGCACCAGGAAGAACACCAGCATGTGCCGCACATGCGCGGTCATCGGGTCGTCCGGGCGGGCCGAGTGCACCGCGTGCAGCGCGCCGTGGACCGCCTTGGAGACGACCTCGCTCTGGTAGAACCCGCTGACCAGATTCACCTCCGGGAGGTGCTCGAACACCGCGAACAGCGGCATCGCGGCCAGCAGGGACCCCTGGGGCGCCCGCGCCGCCGCGGCCTCCGCGAAGTCGTACGCCTGCTGCCGCGAGCCGTGCCACTTCTCGCACCAGTAGTGCAGCGCGGCCAGGTGCGCGCCCATGTGCGCCGGGGCGCGGTCCAGGATCTTCAGCCAGACCTGCTCGAACTCCTGCTGGGAGTAACCGAGTCCGCGCGCCACGGACAGCTCCACGATGTACGGCACCGGGTCGCCGGGGGCCAGCAGCGCGGCCTCGCCGCACGCCGCCTTCGCCTCCTCCATGATGATCCGGAACTCGTCCGAGCCGGGCGCGGCCGTGCGCCACGCCTGCTGCACCAGGAACTCCGCGTGCACCGCGGCGCCGCCCGCGTCCTTGGGCGCCTCGGAGCGCCACACCCGCAGCCACTGGCCGCCCGGCGTCTCGGAGACCCCGCCGGGCCGCTGCGCCAGCTCCAGGGACGCGGCGCCCGCGAAGGCCTGCACGCGCTGCCAGCGCTGCTCGCCGTCCGCGGGCGTGCCCGCCAGCAGCTGCTGCGCCGCGCGGTAGTCCTGGGTCCGCTGCACCACGTCGAGGACGTCCAGCAGGTCCTGGTCGGGGCCGGGCATACGGACGTCCAGCTCCTCCTGGCGCGCGAAGCCGTAGTTCGCCGGGTCCGCCGCGTCCGGGTGGCCGGGCGGGACCAGGCCCACGGCGCCGCGCCGGCGCCGAAGGAACGGCATCAGCACGAAGCCGATCATGAGGAGGGCGATCAGGACCCACAGAATCTCCATGTCACAAGCGAACCAGACCACGCGGCCGAATGGCCAACCCGCTGTCCGTACCTGTGGAAAAACCCCGCTGACCGCCCCGAAAAGGCGCCTTCGCCCCGCCCGGACCGGCCGCGGCCGTCATCACCCGCTTCCGCGCACTACCCTCGGGCGCATGAGCGACAGGCACATCAGTCAGCACTTCGAGACGCTCGCGATCCACGCGGGCAACACCGCCGACCCCCTGACGGGCGCGGTCGTCCCGCCGATCTACCAGGTGTCCACCTACAAGCAGGACGGTGTCGGCGGCCTGCGCGGCGGTTACGAGTACAGCCGCAGCGCCAACCCGACCAGGACCGCGCTGGAGGAGAACCTGGCCGCCCTCGAGGGCGGCCGCCGCGGACTCGCGTTCGCGTCCGGACTGGCGGCCGAGGACTGCCTGTTGCGCACGCTGCTCGCGCCCGGCGACCACGTGGTCATCCCGAACGACGCGTACGGCGGCACGTTCCGCCTGTTCGCCAAGGTCGTGGCGCGCTGGGGCGTGGAGTGGTCGGTGGCCGACACCTCCGACCCGGCGGCGGTGCGGGCCGCGATCACCCCGAAGACCAAGGTCATCTGGGTGGAGACCCCCTCCAACCCGCTGCTCGGCATCACCGACATCGCCGCCGTCGCCCAGGTGGCGCGGGACACCGGCGCCCGGCTGGTCGTCGACAACACCTTCGCCACGCCGTACCTCCAGCAGCCGCTGGCGCTCGGCGCGGACGTCGTCGTGCACTCCCTGACCAAGTACATGGGCGGCCACTCGGACGTCGTCGGCGGCGCCCTGGTCACCGCCGACGCGGAGCTGGGCGAGGAGCTGGCGTTCCACCAGAACGCGATGGGCGCCGTCGCCGGGCCGTTCGACTCGTGGCTGGTGCTGCGCGGCACCAAGACGCTGTCCGTGCGCATGGACCGCCACAGCGAGAACGCGACCCGTGTCGCCGACATGCTCACCCGCCACCCGCGCGTGACGAGCGTGCTGTACCCGGGCCTGCCCGACCACCCCGGTCACGAGGTCGCCGCCAAGCAGATGCGCGCCTTCGGCGGCATGATCTCCTTCCGCGTCGAGGGCGGCGAGCAGGCGGCCGTCGAGGTCTGCAACCGCGCGAAGGTGTTCACCCTCGGGGAGTCCCTGGGCGGCGTCGAGTCGCTGATCGAGCACCCGGGCCGGATGACGCACGCGTCGGTGGCCGGCTCGCAGCTCGAGGTGCCGGCCGACCTGGTGCGGCTGTCCGTCGGCATCGAGAACGTCGACGACCTGCTCGAGGACCTCCAGCAGGCCCTCGGCCGCTAGATCACGACGAAAGACCCGGTCACCAGCCGGTGAGGGGTGGGGTCGTCTCGGACGGCGGCTCCACCCAGGGCCGGGCGGTCAGCGCCCACACCGTGAACGCCACGGCCGCCGCGCACAGCAGCAGCCACATCACGCGCCGGGCGTACGTGCGGCGCCGGAGCATGCGGGTGCCGCGCCGCACCGCCTCCGCGGCGAGGTCGGGCGGCAGCACCGGCGGGCCCGTCACCATCAGCCGCCGTACCCGCTCCTCCCGGTTCGAGCGGTTCACCCCGCCTCCCCCGTCATGACGGCACCGGGCCGGCGCGCCCCAAGGCGGGCGCCACCTGGGGCGCGGGACGCAGCACGACGGCCATCGCGCGGTTCTGCACGGCGCGTACGCGCTCCGCGGGCAGGCCCAGCAGGGCCGCCGTCTGGTCCTCGCCGATGCCCTCGTGCAGCCGCATCACCAGGATCAGCCGCTCCTGCGGGCCCAGCCCGGCCAGCGGGCCGCCGGGCGGGGGACGGAAGGGGAGCCGCCCGCCGTACCGCAGGGTGCTGAGCGCGAACCTGGTCATCAGACAGCGCCGGGTGTGGTCGTACGGGTCCTCGCCGTGCAGCCGGTCCCAGCAGGCGTACGTACGGGCCAGGGCGAAGGTCAGCAGGCGCTGGGCGCGCGGGTTGGCGTCCCGGGGCTCGGCGGTCAGCAGGGTCGCGGTGTGCAGCAGCCGTCCGCCCGCGCCCGCCACGTACGCCCGGAACTCCTGGGCGCGACGAGCGTCGTCGAACGCATGCCGTGGTCGCACCCGCACCTCCCGTGGCCCCCTGAGGGCCGCCGTGCCGTGCGGCGGGCGGGGACCCCCTCCCCATATCAGGCCAGGGCGCGCCTCCGGGTCAAGAGGCGCGCACGGTGCGGGCGCCCGGCCGGTTCAGGAGTCGCCGCGGTCGTGCCCGGCCATCCGGGCGGACAGCGCGCCGTTGAACCGGGTGAGCAGCGCGCAGAACGCCTCGCGCTCCTCCGGCGCCCAGTCGTGGGTCAGCTCGGCCATCAACTGCCGCCGGGAGGCGCGTACCTCCTCCAGGCGCGCCTGGCCGCGCGGGGAGAGCTGGAGCACGACCGCGCGGCCGTCCTCCGGGTGCGAGGTCCGCTTGACCAGACCGGTGTCCACGAGCGGCGCCACCTGCCGGGTGACGGTCGAGGAGTCGATCCCCATGCTCGCGGCCAGGGCCTTGACGCCCATCGGGCCTTCCTTGTCCAGCCGGTTGAGCAGCAGGTAGGCGGCGCGGTCCATGGAGTTGCGGACCTGGCCGACCCCGCCGAGCCGGGTCTGTTCGGCGCGCCGGGCGAAGAGCGCCACCTCGTGCTGCAGAGTGTCGAGAAGACTGGTGTCGCCGACCGCGGTCAGATCGGTCGTCATGTCCATCGACATTTCAGGTGTAGTGGGCATGGCGGGGGGCTCACTTCGTGATGGGCTGCTGATGGGACGACAGGGTACGCGGCCGGGGCGCGGACCGTACCGGGGCTGTGCGAAGCGGTCGTCCGCGGGTTGGTCCCACCGCCGTTCCCCAAGGGGAAACTGCGATGCTGGAGGCATGAGCTACCGCACGGCCGACCGGCTGCGCACCGTCACCCTCGACGACGTGCGCGGCGCTCACAAGATGCTCTCCGGCGTGGCCCGCACGACCGCCCTGGAGGGCAGCCGGCACCTGTCCTCACGGGTGGGCGCGCCGGTGCTGCTGAAGTGCGAGAACCTCCAGCGGACCGGCTCCTTCAAGCTGCGCGGCGCGTACGTGCGGATCGCCGGCCTGCTTCCCGAGGAGCGGGCCGCGGGGGTCGTCGCGGCGAGCGCGGGCAACCACGCGCAGGGCGTGGCGCTGGCGTCGTCGCTGCTCGGCGTGCGGTCGACGGTGTTCATGCCGAAGGGCGCCCCGCTGCCGAAGATCAGCGCGACCCGGGAGTACGGCGCCGAGGTGCGCCTGCACGGCCAGGTGGTGGACGAGTCGCTGGCCGCGGCGCAGGAGTACGCGCGTGGGACGGGCGCGGTGTTCATCCATCCCTTCGACCACCCGGACATCATCGCCGGGCAGGGCACGGTGGGTCTGGAGATCCTGGAGCAGTGCCCCGAGGTGCGCACGATCGTCGTCGGGGTCGGCGGGGGAGGGCTGGCGGCCGGGATCGCGGTCGCGGTGAAGTCGCTGCGGCCGGACGTGCGGATCGTCGGCGTACAGGCGGAGGGCGCGGCGGCCTACCCGCCGTCGCTGGCCGCCGGGCGCCCGGTGTCGCTGAGCCACCCGGTGACGATGGCCGACGGGATCAAGGTGGGGCGGCCGGGCGACGTGCCGTTCGCGCTGGTCGGCGAGCTGGTGGACGAGGTGTGCACGGTCACCGAGGACGAGCTGTCGGCCGCGCTGCTGCTGTGCCTGGAGCGGGCCAAGCTCGTCGTCGAGCCGGCCGGGGCGAGTCCGGTCGCGGCGCTGCTCAGCCGGCCGGAGGCCTTCGAGGGCCCGGTGGTCGCGGTGCTGTCCGGCGGCAACGTGGACCCGGTGCTGATGGAGCGGGTGCTGCGGCACGGCATGGCGGCACAGGGCCGCTACCTGGCCGTACGGCTGCGGCTGACCGACCGGCCGGGCGCCCTGGCCTCGCTCCTGGGGGCGTTGTCAGTGGTCGACGCTAACGTCCTCGACGTGAGCCACGTGCGGACGGACCCGCGGCTGGGACTCACGGAGGCGGAGGTCGAGCTGCATCTGGAGACCAAGGGACCGGCGCACTGCGCCGAGGTCCAGCAGGCCCTGCGCGACGCGGGTTACACGGTCATGGGCTGACGCCGGACGCGGCTTCACCCCTTCGGGTAATCCCATTGAGAGACGCGATACATCGCGTTATGGTGTGTGCTCCGTCACGGCACGGCCGCCGGTGACCCCCGGCGCCCCGGGGCGGCGTCCGGCGCCTGCCGGCACACGAACCTAGGCTTTTCCGAAGCATCACGATGACGTGGAGATTCATATGCCAGGTGCCATCCAAGCCGAAGGTCTGGTGAAGACCTTCGGAGACGTCAAGGCACTGGACGGCGTCGACCTCGAGGTCCCGGAGGGGACCGTCCTGGGACTGCTCGGGCCGAACGGCGCGGGCAAGACCACCACCGTCCGCTGCCTCACCACGCTGCTGCGCCCCGACAGCGGCCGGGCCGTCGTCGCCGGGATCGACGTGCTCAAGCACCCCGACGCCGTGCGCCGCTCGATCGGCCTGTCCGGCCAGTTCGCCGCCGTCGACGAGTACCTCACCGGCCGGGAGAACCTCCAGATGGTCGGCCAGCTCTACCAGATGAGGGCCAAGGCCGCCCGGGCCCGCGCGGACGAGCTGCTGGAGCAGTTCCACCTGGCGGACGCGGCCGACCGCACGGCCAAGACCTACTCGGGCGGCATGCGCCGCCGCCTCGACCTCGCCGCCGCCCTGGTCGTCTCCCCGCCCGTGATGTTCATGGACGAGCCGACGACCGGCCTCGACCCGCGCAACCGCCAGCAGCTCTGGGAGGTGATCAAGGACCTCGTCTCCGGCGGCACGACGCTGCTGCTCACCACGCAGTACCTGGAGGAGGCCGACCACCTGGCGCACGACATCGCGGTCGTCGACCAGGGCAAGGTCATCGCCCAGGGCACCTCCGACCAGCTCAAGGCCCGCACCGGCGGCGAGCGCGTCGAGGTCGTGGTGCACGAGCGCGAGCACATCCGCACCGCGGCCGCCCTCCTCGACAAGTACAGCCTGCGCGGCCTCGGCCAGGGAGACACCACGGTCGAGGAGCACATGCGCAAGATCACCACGCCGGTCTCCGGCGGGGCCAAGCTGCTCGCCGAGATCATCCGCGAGCTCGACGCCGACGGCATCGAGATCGACGACATCGGGCTGCGCCGCCCCACCCTCGACGACGTGTTCCTCTCCCTCACCGGCCATGTCGCCGAGTCCGCACAGTCCGACGACGAGGAGGCCGCCAAGTGAGCGCCGTCACCGAATCCGTGCGGGTCGCGTCCCCCGGGAACGCCTTCAGCCGCTCCGTCCGCGACTCGCTGGTCGTCGCCAAACGCAACCTGATCCGCATGATCCGCATCCCCGAGGTGGTCATCTTCGGGCTGATCCAGCCGATCATGTTCGTGGTGCTGTTCTCGTACGTGTTCGGCGGCTCGCTGGACATCGGAGGCTCCACCAGCCCGCAGGTCTACCGCGAGTTCCTGATGGCCGGCATCTTCGCCCAGACGGTCACCTTCGCCACGGCGGGGGCCGGCGCGGGCATCGCCGAGGACATGCACAAGGGGCTCATCGACCGCTTCCGCTCCCTGCCGATGGCGCGCGGCGCGGTGCTCACCGGCCGCACCCTCGCCGACATGGTGCAGACGGCGCTCACCCTGCTCGTGCTGGCCGTCGTCGCCCTGCTGGTCGGCTGGCGCACGCACACCAGCGTCGGCGAGGTGCTCGGCGCGTTCGGCCTGCTGCTGCTCACCGGGTACGCGTTCACCTGGATCGGCGCCGTCATCGGCCTGTCGGTGCGCACGCCCGAGGCGGCCACCTCCGGCGGACTGGTCTGGCTGTTCCCGGTCACATTCGTGTCGAACGCGTTCGTGGACTCCAGCAACATGACGCCCTGGCTTCAGCACATCGCGGACTGGAACCCGTTCAGCGCCACCGTCCAGGCGTGCCGCGTACTGTTCGGCAACCCGGGCGTCTCCACCTCCGACGCCTGGCCGATGCAGCACCCGGTGTGGGCGTCGGTGATCTACTCGGTGCTGATCATCGCGATCTTCCGGACCCTGGCCGTGCGCAAGTACCGCTCGGCGGCGGCATGACGAAGCCCCCGGCGCCGCTCGGGGCGCCGGGGGCCCGTGGGGACTCGCGTGCGGCGGGTCAGCCGTTGTACGGCTCGGCCTTGAGGATGGTCACCGAGGCCTTCTTGCCGTTCGGCAGCTCGTACTCCGCGTCCTCGCCGACCTTGTGGCCCATCACGCCGGACCCCAGCGGGGACTGCGGCGAGTAGGTCTCGATCTCGGAGCTCGCGTACTCGCGGGAGGCGAGCAGGAAGGTCAGCGTGTCGTCCTCGTCGCCGTCGAAGGCGATCGTCACGACCATGCCCGGCGCGACCTCGCCGTCGGTCGCCGGGGGCGTGCCCACCTTGGCGTTCTCGAGGAGCTGGGTCAGCTGGCGCACACGGAGCTCCTGCTTGCCCTGTTCCTCCTTGGCCGCGTGGTACCCGCCGTTCTCACGCAGGTCGCCCTCCTCACGCGCGGCGGCGATCTTGGCGGCGATCTCCGTGCGCGCGGGACCAGTAAGGTGCGCAAGCTCGTCCTTGAGCTTGTTGTACGCCTCCTGGGTCAGCCAGGTGACGTTCTCGCTGGTCTGGGTCACAGGTGCTCCTCGTAGGTACTGGGAATACAAAGCATCGCCCTACCCAGAAGGATGGTCCCCCAGGCGCGGGCGAAACCACGAGCCTAACAATTCAGTGCCCGTAGGGGGAGGACATAAGCCGTTGTTCTCACATCAGCGCAGGTCAGTGGCCGGGTATTCCCCGCCCGCTCATTCGGCGTGACAGCCGACGAGCTCCGCGCTGGTGCCGGGGGAGGTGGTGCGCAGCGTGACCACCTGGTCGACGCGGGTGGCGTCCCCGTCGAAGCGGAAGTCGGCCCGGCCGACCTCGGCGCCGTCCGCCGCCTGGGAGCGCACGGTGCAGTAGCCGACGACGCCGGCGTCCTTGTGCACCTCCAGGTGCACCTTCACCGCGTCCTCGCCGGTCTCGAAGCGGATCAGCTCGGCGCTGATCTCGTTCTGGGCGACGTAGTGGTAGCCGAACCAGCCGATCAGGGCGGTGAACAGGACGGCGAGCACACCGCCGACGACCTTGAGGGTGCGGTCGGCACGCTGGTCCGAGGAGCGGCCGTAGCGGCCCTCGGGCAGCCGCGTGCTCGACGTACTCATGATCGTCTCCTCGGAAGGAAGGGACCGGCGTCCCCGGACCGTCCCCGGGCGGGGCGCTCCGGAATTTTTCGCCCCCCGGTTCCGTCACTATAGAAGCCTGCGACTGCGACGCCGCACACAGGGCGCCCAACGACTTGAGGATTGAGTCTTGACTGACCAGCTGCGACTGATGGCCGTGCACGCCCACCCCGACGACGAGTCGAGCAAGGGCGCGGCCACCATGGCGAAGTACGTGTCCGAGGGGGTGGACGTGCTGGTGGTGACCTGCACGGGCGGGGAGCGCGGCTCCATCCTCAACCCGAAGCTCCAGGGGGACCCGTACATCGAGGAGCACATCCACGAGGTGCGCAAGAAGGAGATGGACGAGGCCCGCGAGATCCTCGGCGTGAAGCAGGAGTGGCTGGGCTTCGTCGACTCCGGGCTGCCCGAGGGCGACCCGCTGCCGCCGCTGCCGGAGGGCTGCTTCGCCCTGGAGGACGTCGACAAGGCGGCGGGCGAGCTGGTGCGCAAGATCCGCTCCTTCCGGCCGCAGGTGATCACCACCTACGACGAGAACGGCGGCTACCCGCACCCCGACCACATCATGACCCACAAGATCACGATGGTGGCGTTCGAGGGCGCGGCGGACACCGAGAAGTACCCGGAGGCCGAGTTCGGCCCGGCGTACCAGCCGCTGAAGGTGTACTACAACCAGGGCTTCAACCGGCCCCGCACCGAGGCGCTGCACCACGCGATGCTGGAGCGCGGGCTGGAGTCGCCGTACGGGGACTGGCTGAAGCGGTGGGACGAGTTCGAGCGCAAGGAGCGCACGCTCACCACGCACGTGCCGTGCGCCGACTTCTTCGAGATCCGGGACAAGGCGCTGATCGCGCACGCCACGCAGATCGACCCCGACGGGGGCTGGTTCCGGGTGCCGATGGACCTCCAGAAGGAGGTCTGGCCGACGGAGGAGTACGAGCTCGCGAAGTCGCTCGTGGACACCTCCCTCCCCGAGGACGACCTCTTCGCGGGCATCCGGGACAATGGCTGACATGAGCGCAAGCGCAAGCCTGGCAATGACGCACCTGGTCCCCCTCGCCAAGGAGTTCGACGAGGACAAGGTCACCCCCGGTGTCCTCGGCTTCATCGTCTTCGCGGTGATGGCCCTGGCCGTCTGGGGCCTGATGAAGTCGATGAACCGGCACATGGGCCGCGTGAACTTCGCGGAGGCGGACGACAAGGCCGCGGACGCCGCCGTCTCCGACACCGGCAAGTCCACGGCCTGATCCCGGGCCGCGCCGCACGGCACCCGGCATCCACGCCGGGTGCCGCACCCGTGTGCCCGCGGGGCTCGGTGCCGCCGGCGCGGCTGAGCGTCCCGGGGTGAGCCCCGGCGCTCGGCCCCGCCCGCCGGTACCCGCACCGCGCGCTGCGGTCCCAGCGGCCGGCCGCCGCCGGGAGCGCTCGGCGCGGGCGTCCGGCAATCTCACGGCTCGGCGGCGGGCCCCAGTGCCCGCGGCCCCCGGGTACACACCGGGCGCCGCACCCCTCCCCGCGACCGGTTCCACCGCGCCCGGCACCCGGCGTGAGTGCCGCACCCCCCTGCACCCCGCCCGCACCCCGCAGGGACCCTCACGCGTCCAGTGGCACGGCCACCCCCATCACCTCCCGGGCGTGGCGGGTGGGGACCAGGCCGAGGTTCCAGGCCTGCCAGCCGGTGTCCAGGGTGACGCCCCGTTCCAGAAGGAGCCCGTAGGACTCGACGCAGTCGGCGAGCTTGGGGTCGCGGGCCGGGTGGGGCGCGGCGGCCAGCTCGGTGAGCTCCTGCTGGGCCACCGCCGTGCCCACCTTCGTGCCGCCCGGCGCCGCGTACGGCAGGAGCGTGCAGCGCAGGAAGCGCGCCCAGTCCTCGCCGCGCCGGTCGCCGTAGGAGGCGAACAGCGCCACCGCCTCGTCGCACAGCGCCAGCGCCTGCGGGGTGCGCGCGTTGCCCGCGTCGACGACCGCCAGCTCCAGGCACGTCCACGCCTCGCCGTGCGCCACCCCGATCCGCTGGAAGTCGGCGCGCGCGTCCACCAGCAGCTGCCGGGCGAACCCGGAGTTGCGCAGCGAGCCCGTCCGGGCGGCCCGCTGGTCGCGGGTGACCCGCGCCGAGTGGTGCCGGGCGCAGGCCAGGCCGTAGACGTCCCGCATACGGGAGAACATCGTGCGGGCGCGTTCCAGCTCGCGCACCGCCAGGTCCAGGTCGCCGCTCTCCTCCAGGGCCTGCCCCAGGTAGTACAGCGTCCACGCCTCGCCCCGCGCGTCCTCGTTGTCCCGGTGCCGGGCGGCCGCACGGCGCAGCTCCTCCACCGCGGGACCGGCGTCCCCGTCCACCAGCCGGGCCCGCGCCAGCTCGGTCAGCGCCCACGCCTCGCCGCGCGCGTCCCGGGTGCGGCCGTACAGGTCGAGGGCGGTGCGCAGCTCGCCCTCCGCGCGCGGCACGTCCCCGCGCCGCAGGTGCAGCTGCCCGAGCTGGAAGTGCGCCCACGCCTGCCCGTGCAGGGACTCGCCCGCGCGGTGCAGCACCAGCGACTCGGTGAGCAGCTCCAGCGCCTCGGCCAGCCGGGCCCGGTCCCGTTCCACCGCGGCCAGCGCGTGCATCGTCCAGGCGCGGTCGGCGGCCAGCGCGTCGGACGCCTGGAGGTCCAGCGCATCCCGCAGCCGCGCCGACGCCTCCGTCAGATTGCCCTGGTGGTGCAGCGTGATGCCGAGCGAGGTCAGCGCCCGCGCCTCGCCCGCCTCGTGCTGCGCCTCCCGGTACAGGTCCACCACCGACGTCAGGGTGGTCCGCGCCGTGTCCAGCTCGCCGAGCTGACGTGCCGCGATGCCGGTGCGCCACTGCACCGAGCGGACCAGCAGCCCCTCGTCGACGGCCTGCGCCAGCTCGTTGATCTCGCCCAGCCGGTACAGGTCGCCGCGCAGCAGGCAGTAGTCGCACAGCGCGCCCAGCAGATTCAGCACCGCCCTCCGGTCCACGCCCTCGGCGTGCCGCAGCGCGGCGGTGATGAAGCTGGACTCGTCGTCCAGCCAGCGCAGCGCCTCGTCCAGCGAGGTGAAGCCGTACGGGCCGAAGCGGTCGGAGCGGGTCGACATGTTGCCGTCGACCAGCCGCAGCACCGAGTCGGCGAGCTCGGCGTAGTTGACGATCAGCCGTTCCTGCGCGGCCGCGCGCTCGTCCGGGTCCTCCTCGTCGAGGAGCCGGGCGTGCGCGAACGCCCGCACCAGGGCGTGCAGCCGGTACCGGCTGTGCCGGACCCTGTCGATCAGCCCGGCCCGGTGCAGCGCCTCCAGGTGCCGGGTGGCCTCCGCCTCGTCGGTGGAGAGCAGCGCCGCCGCGGCGGCCGCGCCCAGCGAGGCGCGCCCGGCCAGCGCCAGCCGCCGCAGCAGCCGCCGAACGGTGTCGGGCTGGTCGCTGTAGCGCAGCCACAGGGCCCGCTCGACCGGCTCGACGGGCCCGTAGGCGCCGAGGTCGGCCGCGAGGGCGAGCGTGGAGCGCGGCCCGAGGGCGGCGCCGGCCAGCCGCAGCGCCAGCGGCAGACCCCCGCACAGCTCCCGCACCCGCTCCGCGGACTCGGCGTCGTACGGCCCGGAGGCGTCCTGCGCGGCGGCGGTCAGCAACTCCTCCGCGCCGGCCGCGTCCAGCGGCTCCACCGGCAGCCGGTGCACACGCGCGGGCAGGTCCTCGGGCAGCCCGAGCGGGGAGCGCGAGGTGACGAGGACCAGGCTGTCGGAGCGCTCGGGCAGCAGCGTGCGCACCTGCTGCGGGTCGGAGGCGTCGTCGAGGACGATGGTGACCGGCGTGCCGGTCAGATGCTGGTGGTACAGCTCGCTCAGCCGTTTGACCTGCTGGTCCGGGGAGGTCCGCTCACGGAACAGCAGCTGCTCGCGGGGCGCGCCGAGCCGGTTCAGCAGGTGCAGCAGCGCGTCCCGCGTGGACAGCGGGGGCTCGCCGGAGCCGTCGCCGCGCAGGTCGACCACGCAGGCCCCGCGGAAGTAGTCCTTCAGCTCGTGCGCGGCCCGCACCGCCAGCGTCGTACGGCCGCTGCCCGGCTCCCCGTGCAGCACCACGACCGTGGGCCGGGTCTCCGTGCTCGCGCGGGCCGACTGCACCCACTGCCGGATCCGCGCCATCTCCTGCCGCCGCCCCGCGAACGGGCCGTGCGGCTCCGGGAGCTGCCCGAACGACTGCTCCAGGACGTTCCTCCCGCGGGCCGCCGCGCTCTTGTCGGTGCCGCGCAGCCGCGGCCCGGTCCTCTTCGGCGCCGTGGACGCGGCGAGGACCCGCTGCTGGTCGAGGAACGGCCGGATGCCCCGCACCTCCAGCGCGGTCAGCCACTGCAGCCGCAGCTGCTCCACCCCGCCGGGCTGGCCCGTCGCGCCGGCGTGGTGGTGGGCGGCGGGGAGGTGCGACCCGGCGACCTTCACCACGGTCGCCGCCGCCCCGACCACGCCGACGGCCACCCCGGCGCCCAGCGCGGTCCCGGTGTCCGTGCCGAACGCCAGGTCGGCGACCACCGCCGCCACGCCCGCCACCCCGGCCACCAGCAGCGGCGTACCGCCGCCCTCGCGCGCGTAGCGCTGCCGGAAGGTGAGCCGTCCCGCCTCCGCCTCGTCCAGGGCACGGGTGTACGCCTCGTACTCCTCGGCCGCCGTCCGCGCCATCGCGTCCAGCGCCCCGCGCGCCCGGGACAGCAGCACCTTCCCGTCGGTGCGCCCGCCCGACCGGCGCACCTCCTCCTCCACGGCCCGCGCCAACAGCCGCTCGGCCTCGGCCCGCTGACCGTCCCTCATGTCCCGTCCCCCTCCGGCGGCGACTGCGTCCCTACGAGTGTCCTGCGCGAGGGGCCCCGGCGCGAGGGTGCGGCGATCAACGGCCGCCCCGTCACCATCCCTTCACACGGAGGGGGCGCACGACGGGCCGCGTCCTCTCCCGTCCCGCGCCGGGCGGGGGGAGTGCGCGAGGATGGGGGCATGGCGAACCGACTTGCGCAGGCCACGTCCCCCTACCTCCTCCAGCACGCCGACAACCCCGTCGACTGGTGGACCTGGTCCGAGGAGGCCTTCGCGGAGGCGCGGCGGCGCGACGTGCCGGTGCTGCTGAGCGTCGGCTACTCCAGCTGCCACTGGTGCCATGTCATGGCCCACGAGTCCTTCGAGGACCAGGCCACCGCCGACGAGATGAACGCGCACTTCGTCAACGTCAAGGTCGACCGCGAGGAGCGACCGGACGTCGACGCCGTGTACATGGAGGCGGTGCAGGCGGCGACCGGGCAGGGCGGCTGGCCCATGACGGTCTTCCTCACCCCGGACGCGGAGCCGTTCTACTTCGGCACCTACTTCCCGCCCGCCCCCCGGCACGGCATGCCGTCGTTCCGGCAGGTGCTGCAGGGCGTCCGGCAGGCCTGGCAGGAGCGGCGCGACGAGGTCGGCGAGGTCGCCGGGAAGATCACACGGGACCTGGCGGGCCGGGAGCTGTCCGTGGGCGGCGACGAGGTGCCCGGCGAGCAGGAGCTGGCGCAGGCGCTGCTCGGGCTGACCCGGGAGTACGACCCGCAGCGCGGCGGGTTCGGCGGGGCGCCGAAGTTCCCGCCGTCCATGGTGATCGAGTTCCTGCTGCGGCACCACGCCCGCACCGGTGCGGAGGGCGCGCTGCAGATGGCGGCGGACACCTGCGAGCGGATGGCGCGCGGCGGCATCTACGACCAGCTCGGCGGCGGCTTCGCCCGCTACTCCGTGGACCGCGACTGGGTGGTCCCGCACTTCGAGAAGATGCTCTACGACAACGCCCTGCTGTGCCGGGTCTACGCTCATCTGTGGCGGGCCACCGGCTCGGAGCTCGCGCGCCGGGTGGCGCTGGAGACGGCCGACTTCATGGTCCGCGAACTGCGCACACCGGAGGGCGGCTTCGCCTCCGCGCTGGACGCCGACAGCGACGACGGTAGCGGCCGCCAGGTGGAGGGCGCCTACTACGTGTGGACGCCTGAGCAGCTGCGCGAGGTGCTCGGCGACGACGACGCGGACCTGGCCGCCCGCTACTTCGGGGTGACCGAGGAGGGCACCTTCGAGGAGGGCGCGTCGGTGCTGCAGCTGCCGCAGCGGGACGAGGTGTTCGACGCGGCCCGGATCGACGGCGTCCGGGAGCGGCTGCTCGCGGCGCGAGACCGGCGGCCCGCGCCCGGCCGCGACGACAAGGTGGTCGCCGCGTGGAACGGGCTGGCGATCGCCGCGCTCGCCGAGACCGGCGCGTACTTCGGCCGGCCGGACCTGGTGGAGGCCGCCGTGGCCGCCGGCGACCTGCTGGTGCGGGTGCACCTGGACGAGCAGGCCCGTATCGCCAGGACCAGCAAGGACGGGCAGGTGGGCGGCAACGCGGGCGTGCTGGAGGACTACGCCGACGTCGCCGAGGGCTTCCTGGCGCTGGCGTCGGTGACCGGCGAGGGCGTGTGGCTGGACTTCGCCGGCCTGCTCGTCGACCACGTCCTGGCCCGCTTCCTGGACGTGGAGTCGGGCGCGCTGTACGACACGGCGTCGGACGCGGAGCGGCTGATCCGGCGCCCGCAGGACCCGACGGACAACGCCACCCCGTCCGGCTGGACCGCCGCCGCGGGCGCGCTGCTCGGCTACGCGGCGCACACCGGCTCCGAGCCGCACCGTACGGCCGCCGAGCGGGCCCTGGGCGTGGTGAAGGCGCTCGGCCCGCGGGTGCCGCGGTTCATCGGCTGGGGGCTGGCGGTCGCCGAGGCCGTGCTGGACGGCCCGCGCGAGGTCGCGGTGGTCGGGCGGGGCGCGGACGACCCGGCGACCGCGGAGCTGCACCGCACCGCCCTGCTGGGCACGGCGCCCGGCGCGGTGGTCGCCGTCGGCACGGAGGGCGGCGACGAGTTCCCGCTGCTCGCCGACCGGCCCCTGGTCGGCGGCGCCCCGGCCGCCTACGTCTGCCGCAACTTCACCTGCGACGCCCCGACGACCGACCCCGGCCGCCTGCGCACGGCGCTCGGCGGACGCGCGTAGGCGGAGGGCTCAGAGGCCGCGGTCCGCCCGCGACGCCACCGCGCGCTCCACGATCGCCTCCAGCTGTTCGTGGTGCGCGCCCTTCCAGTAGGCGCGCCCGCAGTCGGCGCACTGGGCGAACACGTCGTAGGTGCGGTGGGTGCCCTCCTTGAGCTGGTCGGAGACGTCCTCCTTGCCAGCCGCGCGCAGCAGCCCGTTGCAGGCGGTGCAGCGGGTCCAGGGCCGCAGCTCGGGGTCGAAGCGGTCGAGGACGTACGCCAGCTGCTCCTCGGGGCGGGTGCTGTAGACGAAGGCGCCCGCCCACAGCTCGCGGCGGCGCAGCAGGCCCCGGTCACGGCTGAGCATGACCCGCTTCTCGGCGGCCGAGCGGGCGGCCAGCGCGGGGTCGCCGATGTCGGTCGACTCGTAGGCCGTGTCCACGCCCAGCAGCCGCAGCCGGCGGGCGAGGGTGCCGAGGTGGACGTCGAGCAGGAAGCGCAGGGGAGCACCCGGTACCCGCTGCGGATGCGTGTGGGGGCGGACGGTCACCGACTCGCCGGCGGCGGGGACGTGCCCGGTGGGCGTCTCGCGGCCGTCCACCAGCAGGGCGCCGACCTCGGTCAGCGGGACGCCGAGGGACTCGACGACGTGGCCGAGGCTGGAGAAGCCGTCGGTGGCCGTCCGGAGGCCGCCCGTGGCGCGCGCCTGGGGGACGAAGACGAGCAGCTCGGGGGCGAACTCGACGTGGATCTCGGGACCGTTCACCTGGTCAGGATGGCATGTCCGGTGCGCGCCGCCTCAGGGTTTCGCCGTGGGCAGCCCGTGCTCGATCACGTCGACCGCCCGGTCGGCCAGGTCGGCGTAGTCCTCCCGGTGACCGTGCTCGGCCCAGTACATCGTGGCCTCCAGCAGGCCGCCGACCAGGGACGTCGCGTGCACCCGCACCTCCAGGCCGTCCGGGTCGAGTCCGGTGCGGCCTGCGAGGGCCTCCGCGAGCAGCCGGCCGGTGTCCGTCAGGGTCTCCCGCATCCGTGCGCGGACCGCGGGGGCCTCCAGCATCAGCCGGGCGCGGAGCTCGGTGATCTCCGGCCGCTCGGTCATGGCGCGGCGGACGGCCGTGCGGATCACGTACCGGACGGAGTCGGTCCAGGGTTCGTCGGCGGGCCGTGCGGCGAGTGCGGCGAGCAGCGGCTCGTCGTACTCGTCGGTGACGACGATGTCCTCCTTGGTGGGGAAGTACCGGAAGACGGTCGACGGGGACACCTCGGCGCGCTCGGCGATCTGCTCGATCGTCGTGGCGTCGTACCCCTGCTCCTCGACCAGCGCGTAGGCGGCGCCGCGGATGGCCTGCCGCGTCTTGATCTTCTTGCGTTCGCGCAGTCCGGGGCGCGGCGGGGCGTCGGGGACGAGGGGGGATCGTGCGGCCGTCATGACGTTCATTGTCGGGCACCGGCCTCGGCGCCCCGAGGGCCCGCAGGCGGCGGGGGCCGGCCGTGCGTGCCCGTGTGCCCGGGCACGGAAAAGGCCGCGGCGTCGGTGCCGCGGCCTGCGTGCGGGGCGTGGGGCCGCCCCGGGTGTGCTCCTACGCGTGCTGGTAGGCCACCAGCGAGATTCCCACGTAGTGGGCGATGAAGGCGGCCAGGGTGAGGGAGTGGAACACCTCGTGGAAGCCGAACCAGCGGGGCGAGGGGTTGGGCTTCTTGATGCCGTAGACGATGCCGCCCGCGCTGTAGAGCAGGCCGCCGAGGACGACCAGGACGAGGACGGCGACGCCGCCGGTGCGCATGAAGTCCGGCAGGTAGAACACCGCGGCCCAGCCCATCGCGATGTAGCACGGCGTGTAGAGCCAGCGCGGGGCGCCGACCCAGAAGACGCGGAAGAGTATCCCGGCGGCCGCGGCGGCCCAGATGCCCCACAGCAGCCAGCGGCCCTTGGATTCGGGCAGCAGCAGGATCGTCAGCGGGGTGTAGGTGCCCGCGATGATCAGGAAGATGTTGGCGTGGTCGAGGCGGCGCAGCACGCCGTCCATGCGGGGGCTCCAGTTGCCCCGGTGGTACAGCGCGCTCACACCGAAGAGCAGGCAGGCGGTCAGGGCGTACACGCCGCAGGCGAGGCGGCCCCGGGGGGAGTCCGCGAACGCGGTGAGGGCCAGCCCCGCGACCAGCGCGGCCGGGAACATGCCGAGGTGGAGCCAGCCGCGCAGCTTCGGTTTCACGGGGTGGGGCAGAGAGGTCGCCACCGGGCCCCGGCCTTCGGCCTGCGGGTCCTTGGGCGTGTCGGGGGCGAACGCAGTCATGCCCGCATGGTACCTACGGCACCGTAAGTTACACCTCTGGGCGTCCTGTTGGACCGCGCGAAGTGGCCATCCTCTCATGCCGGCCCCGCGCCCGCCGTCACGCAAAGAATCGGTTTCGTTCACTCAATGTGCGCGTAAAGCCGCACGACAACCGTGGTCAGCGTCACGTTGCTCACCTGTGCGGCCCTCTGGACAGATGGGCGCACACGTCGGATGATCAAATGAGTGCGGTCGACACCGGATGAGCGCCAAAGTCACCACTTTCAGCATCCGGGTCGCAGCCCCCACGGGGCCTCCAACCACAAAAACCCCTCATTTAGGAGCAAACGTGGCGCGCGACATCGCGGAACCCGGCGTCCCCACCACCCACCAGGGACTGATCTCCTGGGTCAACGAGATCGCAGAGCTGACGCAGCCGGACAACGTGGTCTGGTGCGACGGCTCGGAAGCCGAGTACGAGCGCCTGTGCGGGGAGCTCGTCGACAAGGGCACGTTCACCAGGCTCGACCCGGTCAAGCGCCCCAACTCCTACTACGCCGCCTCCGACCCGACCGACGTCGCCCGGGTCGAGGACCGGACGTTCATCTGCTCCGAGAAGGAGGAGGACGCCGGCCCGACCAACCACTGGAAGGCGCCCGCCGAGATGCGGGAGATCTTCCAGGGCGAGAAGGGCGTTTTCCGCGGCTCCATGCGCGGCCGCACCATGTACGTCGTCCCCTTCTGCATGGGCCCGCTCGGCTCGCCGCTGTCCGCGCTCGGCGTGGAGATCACCGACTCCGCGTACGTCGCCGTCTCCATGCGCACCATGACCCGCATGGGGCAGCCCGTCCTCGACGAGCTCGGCGACGACGGCTTCTTCGTCAAGGCCGTGCACTCCGTCGGCGCCCCGCTGGAGCCCGGCCAGGAGGACGTCCCCTGGCCCTGCAACCAGACCAAGTACATCTCGCACTTCCCCGAGGACCGCGAGATCTGGTCCTACGGCTCCGGCTACGGCGGCAACGCCCTGCTCGGCAAGAAGTGCTACGCCCTGCGCATCGCGTCCGTCATGGCCCGCGACGAGGGCTGGCTCGCCGAGCACATGCTGATCCTCAAGCTCACCCCGCCGCAGGGGGAGAGCAAGTACGTCGCCGCGGCCTTCCCGTCCGCCTGCGGCAAGACCAACCTCGCCATGCTGGAGCCGACGATCTCCGGCTGGACCGTCGAGACCATCGGCGACGACATCGCCTGGATGCGCTTCGGCGAGGACGGCCGCCTCTACGCGATCAACCCCGAGGCCGGCTTCTTCGGCGTCGCGCCCGGCACCGGCGAGCACACCAACGCCAACGCCATGAAGACCCTGTGGGGCAACGCGGTCTTCACCAACGTCGCCCTCACCGACGACGGCGACGTGTGGTGGGAGGGCATGACGGAGGAGACCCCGGCCCACCTCACCGACTGGAAGGGCAACGACTGGACGCCGGAGTCGGAGACCCCGGCGGCCCACCCCAACGCCCGCTTCACGGTGCCCGCGTCGCAGTGCCCGATCATCGCGCCCGAGTGGGAGGACCCCAAGGGGGTGCCGATCTCGGCGATCCTCTTCGGCGGGCGCCGCGCCACGGCCGTGCCGCTGGTCACGGAGTCCTTCGACTGGAACCACGGCGTCTTCCTCGGCGCCAACGTGGCCTCCGAGAAGACCGCCGCCGCCGAGGGCAAGGTCGGCGAACTGCGCCGCGACCCGTTCGCCATGCTGCCGTTCTGCGGCTACAACATGGGCGACTACATGGCCCACTGGATCGACGTGGCGAAGGACAAGAACCCGTCCAAGCTGCCGAAGATCTACTACGTCAACTGGTTCCGCAAGGACGACAAGGGCCGCTTCGTCTGGCCCGGCTTCGGCGAGAACTCCCGCGTCCTGAAGTGGATCGTGGAGCGCCTGGCGGGCACGGCGGAGGGCGTCGAGACCCCGATCGGCGTCCTGCCGACGAAGGACGCCCTCGACACGGACGGCCTCGGCCTCTCCGACAGCGACCTGGACTTCCTGCTCACCGTGGACAAGGAGGTGTGGCGCGAGGAGGCCGCCCTGGTCCCCGAGCACCTCAACACCTTCGGCGACCACACCCCGAAGGAGCTGTGGGACCAGTACCACGCGCTGGTGAAGCGCCTGGGCTGACCGCCCGCACGGACCCCGCGGCCGGCCGGGATGAGGATGCCCTGACCAGCGATCGTCACGATCCGGCCGGCCGCGGAACACACCGGCGGGGCCCGTACAACGGCGTGCGGGCTCCTGGGCCTGCCGCCCTCCCCTCCACCCGCCCCGGCGGAGGGGACGACGGCAGGCCCTCGCCATGTCGTGCCCCGTCCCGCGTGTTCTCCTTGCTTCTTGGATCTTCACGGTTGTTCCATGTCCTCCACGGGTGTCTCACCTGATGCGTGAGACCTCAACACAGCCTGTGGGGGGCACAGTTGAATACAGCACACCGTCCGGGACGCCTCGCGGCCGCCGTCCTCGCCGCCGCACTCGCCGGGACCGGGCTCACCGTCGCCGCCGCGCCCGCGGCGCATGCGGCGGCCTCCGACGCCGTGGTCAAGCTGCCGATGTCCTCGTTCTCGGCACTGGCCGTCGACAACGTCCACCGGCAGGTCTTCGTCGCCGACAGCAACACCGGCTACGCCTACAACTCCGGCACGGTCGCCGTCTACAGCTTCACGGGCGAGCGCCTGGCGACGATCACCACCAACCAGAAGCACGTCTCCGGCCTGGCGGTCAGCGACGACGGCAGCAAGGTGTACGTCGGACTGCGCGACCGCATCGACGCCATCGACACCACCACCTACCAGCAGACCTTCGTCGCCAACACCTACACCGACATGTGCGGCCGCGATCTCGCCCACTCCGGCGGCCAGCTGTACGTCACGACGCCGTACGCGCAGTACCCGGGGGAGTGCGCCGGCTCCAGCACCTACGTGGACGCCGTCGTCGACGGCGCCTACCAGCGCACCGGCTGGAACGACTCCGGCGACCTCCAGCTCGAGTCCGGACCCGGCAACCGGATGCTCATGGGCCAGCCGCGCACCGCGAGCGCGCCCAACCCCTTCGTCACGGTGTTCGACACCAGCGGTGACAGCCTCGTCCGCAACGCCGCGCGCCGCTTCGCCGACAGCGAGGGCAAGGGAGCCCTGGACTTCAAAGACATGGCGTTCTCCGCGGACGGCACCAAGGTCGCCGTGGCCGACGCGGCCTTCGGCACCAGGCTGCTGAACGCCGACGACCTGTCCGACGCGCCGGCCGGCTACCGGGCGCTGCCGTCCGGCGCCTCCGCCAGCGCGGTCGCCTTCAGCGGCGACGGGAAGTACATCGCGCGCGGCGCCTCGGCCACCGGCTCGACCCCGGACCTGCTGGTGCAGCCGGCCGACCCCGCCGACTCCACGCCGCCGCTGGAGTTCGTCTTCGAGGGCAGCCTCGACGGCGACCGGGTCGCCCCGCGCGGCATGGAGTGGTCGGCCGACGGCTCCCGCCTGTTCGCGGTCACCACGAACACCTCCGGCGGCCAGTACTGGCTGCACATCGTCCAGCCCCCGGCCGTCCAGTACGACGTCCGCCTCGACGGGACGCCGACGCACAGCCCCGCCCAGGCCGTCGCGGGGGAGCCGCTGTCGGTGCGGGGCCGGCTGGAGTACGACGGACCGGCGCCCGCCGAGCCGATGAAGGTCACGGCGACCCGCACGGACGCGAACGGCACCCGTGACCTGGGCACCTTCACCGTCAGGGAGGACGGCTCCTACACCGTCCTCGACGAGCCCGACCTGGTGGGCGACGCCACCTACACCGTCTCCTACCTCGGCGACCTTACCCACCGCCCGGCCACCGACGTCACCCACACCGTGTCCGTCGGCAAGGCCGCCAGCTCGATCGCGCTGACCGCCCCGGCGGAGGCCTCGATGAGCACCGGCGTCGAGATCACCGGCACCTTCACCGCCCAGGGCAAGGCGCTGCCGGACCGGGCGGTGCTGAAGGTCGAGCGCACCGACCGGCTCGGCACCGGCACCCTGTCGTCGGTGACGGTCGCCGCGGACGGCACCTTCACCGTCAACGACATCCCGCGCACCCGGTGGGAGACCACCTACCGGGTGAGCTGGCAGGGCGACGACCTGCACGAGGGCGCGACGGCGTCGGCGGTGGTGTACGTGACGCGCTGACCCGTCGGGTACCCCTCTCGGCAACGCGGGCGTGACGGATCGCGCCCGGCCTCGTTCTTAGGGATGTACTTCTAAGAGGTACGTCTCTAAGAACGGGGAGGTGCCGTGGTCCGCCACACCGCACGCAGTCTGCCGAGGCCGCCGGACATGTTCGACCGGGAGTGGGAGTGGAGTGAGCTGACCGCCTTCGCGACCAGCGAGGGCACCGGGCCCCGGCTCGGCGTCGTGTCGGGCCGTCGTCGGCAGGGCAAGAGTTTCCTGCTTCAGGCGCTGGCGGACGCCACCGACGGCTTCTACTACGCGGCGGTCGAGGCATCGGCCACCGAGTCCCTGCACCTGTTGGGCGAGGCGGTCGCACGCTTCACCGGAGCCGCCGTCCCGCCCCGGCCGGCGAACTGGGACCAGGCCCTTGAGCTGCTCTTCGGGCTCGCGGCGGACCGGCCGTTGCCCGTGGTGATCGACGAGTTCCCCTACCTCGTGCGGAACGCCCCCGCTCTGCCGTCCCAGCTGCAGGCCGCCCTCGGGGTGCGCTCCGAGCGTCACCGCAAGGAGCGGCCCCGGATCCTGCTGTGCGGCAGCGCGATGTCCTTCATGGGCGGACTGCTCTCCGGCGCCTCCCCGCTCTACGGCCGGGCAGGCCTCGACCTCGTGGTCCACTCCCTCGGCTTCCGTGAGGCCGCCGAGTTCTGGGGCATCCTGGACCCGCGGCTCGCGGTGCTCGTCCACGCCATCGTCGGCGGCACCCCCGCGTACCGACGGGAGTTCGTCGACGACGACGTCCCGGACGGCCCCGACGACTTCGACGCCTGGGTCTGCCGGACCGTACTCAACCCGGCCCGGCCCATCCACGGTGAGGCACCGTATCTGCTGGCCGCAGAGCCGGACCTGCGCAACCGGTCCCTGTATCACTCGGTGCTCGCCGCCGTGGCGAGCGGCAACCGGACCAGTGGCGGCATCGCGAGCGCGGTGGGCCGCAGAGCCACGGACATCTCGCTGCCGCTGTCCGTCCTGAGGAACTGCGGTCTGCTGACCGCCGAGCCCGACGCCTTCCGCGCCAACCGCACCACCTACCACGTCGCGGAGCCGCTGATCACCTTCCACCACGCCGTCGTCCGCCCCGAGACGGCATCGCTCAGCCGCCGCCGAGGCGCGGCCAGGATGTGGGAACACAGCCGGCCCACGTTCCTCAGCAAGGTCGTCGGTCCGCACTTCGAGCGGCTGTGCCGTGAGTGGGTGGAGTGGCACGCGGACCCCGCGACCTTCGGGGGCATGCCGATCCAGGTCGCCTCCGGGACCGTCGCCGACCCGGTGAACCGGACCTCCCTCGAGGCCGATGTCGTGGTACACGGAGCGATCGGCCAGGACCAGGGCATCCTGCTGTCCGTCGGCGAAGCCAAGTGGCACAAGGTCATGCACCTCGGACACCTCCAACGCCTGCGCCGCATGCTGGGGCTGCTGGAGGCGCGAGGCGTGGACACCACCCATGCCCGACCCGCCTGCTACAGCGGGGCCGGATTCGATCCCGAACTGCGCGCGGCCGAGGAGCGGGGAGAGGTCGTCCTCGTCGACCTGCACCGGCTGTACCACGGTTCCTGAGGCCCGGGGCACACCGGCTCGGATCGGGCGGCGGCGCTTCGTTCCGGCGGACGCGCGGCCGGGTGGAGCGGCGTGGGTCGTGCCGAGGGCGCTGTGGTGTCGTCAGGTGAGGTGCCGGGTGAAGAACCGTACGCTGCTGTCCAGTTCGTGGGCCGGGAGCTCGGCGTGTGCGCCGGGGTTGGCGTGCAGGGTCTTCTCGGCCGAGGCGAAGGTGTCGAACAGGGCCAGGCTCTGGGAGCGCGGGACCCGTTCGTCGTCCCACTGGACCAGGAACTCCACCGGCACGGTGATCCGCGCGGCGGCCTCGGCCGTGGCGAGTGCCCCGCCCAGGCCCAGCACCGCCGCACGCACCCGGGGTTCGGCGGCGACGAAGGGGACGCCGAGCCCGCAGCCCAGCGACACGCCCCAGTAGCCCACCGGGCCGGGGCCGACATGGTCGGCCTCCTGGACGGCGTCCAGGACCGCCCGCCACTCCGGGACGGTCCGGCGGGCGACGCGTGCCTGGAACTCGGCGATCAGCGGCGCCAGTTCCTCACCGGCCGCCACGCGGTCCCGGTTCTCGGACGCGATCCGGTCCAGCCCTTCGTCCTTCGGCCGGTCGCCGTGGGCGGGCACATCGACCGCCACCACCGCGAAACCGCGGTCGGCCACAAAGCGACGGGCGCGGAACAGGACGCCAGGGGCCTTCTTGTGCTGGCCGCCGCCGTGCCCGATCAGAATCAGGGGACGCGTACCGGTGGCGCCTTCCGGCGTCCACAGCACACCGGGGATCTCACCGAGGGTGAAGAGCTGCTCGGACACGCCGTCGGACGACGTGCGAGAGGTGAAGCGCATGGCGTTGCAAGCCTTTCGGGATGCCTCTGCGGGCACTCCCTAAGCCGCGCACGGGAGGGAGCCCCGACCTGTCACAGCGTGGATCGGACTCACCTCCTCGGTATGCGGGAACGCACAACGGCACCGAACCTAGCAGGCGGGGCCGCCGCTAGGGCAAGAATTCCTCGAACTCCCGGACCACGACGCGCCAGGGCGACGAAGGGCCCTCGGGAACACACAGGAAGACCGCCTCGCCCGTCACGGCCGTGGCCACGGGTATCAGCTCCCCGGGGCCGCCGCCCACCGCAGCCCACTGACGCGGGAAACGCGCGCGCACGGCGTCGATGCAGATGTCGCGGGACGTGGGTCCGCCGAAGCGGAGACGGTCGTAGGCCGTGAACGCCGGTTCCAGGGCGTCGAGCTCGTCGACCAGGGCGTGCAGCCGCTCGGACCACCGCACCGAACCGGCGTCCGGCTCGTCCACCGCGGCGCCGATCGCAGCCGTCAGCCGGTCCTTCCGCCGGATGGCGGCCGGGGTCACCGAGTGCAGGCACACGTACTGACCGCTGAGATACGCGTCCCACTCCGCCTTCCCGGCGACCGGGTCGGCCCAGTGAGCGGTGAACCACGCCTCGAGCAGGTCCACGCCGCCGGCCTCGTCGGCGAGCGCGAACAGGTCGGCCGGCACCATCTCGGCACCGTCGGACCGCAGATATCCCGGAAGCGGGAGACGCCCGTCCAGCATCAGCCGACGCACCTCGTCGGCGTCGCGGCCCCGTACCGCGCACAGCTCCTCCAGGACGACGAACTGCGCGCTGACGTAGGCGTCGTCCGCGTCGGTCATCGGATGGTCCCCGTTGACCTCCCGGAACCGCTCGGCGAGCCGCTGCTTCGGATCCGTCTCTGGCACGGGGAACCTCCAGGTCACGAGCGCGAGCCACTCCCGCGCGGGACTCGGCACGCTACGGTCCGGACGCTTCGGCGCTCGCCGAACTGTCGGCGGAACGTCCGCAACCCTGGGCGGCGCCGGCAGGTCGTACCTCTCCGGAAGCCTCGCAACGACCGCCCCGGGAGCCCCACGTGTCCGTGAAGACCGCCCGTACCCGCACGATGAGCCGGATCCTGGCCACCGTGCTCATGGCCTCGGCCCTCACCGGCTGCTCGCTGATGGAGCTCACCCGCGACTGTGACGGGACCGAGGCCCGGGTCACGGAGGTGGGGGCCCTCGGCATCCTGGACTCCCGGCCCGACCGGGCGACCCTCACCCGGGGGTCCGAGGAGGACGCACCGCACTGCTCCGCGGACAGCGGGGACGTCGTGGTGTCGACCACGCGGACCTACGCCTTCCCCGGCACCCGCGCCGAGGTGGCGGCGCACTACCGGGCGGCGGCGCGACAGGACGGCTGGCGCCCGGACCCGGAAGCCGAGCCCGGCGAACTCAGCTTCGTGAAGGGCGACATGTATCTGTGGGTCGACTTCACCAGCACCGGCTACGGGCTCACCGTTGTGTCGTACGAGTGAGGGGACCCGCGAGGCGCGCCGCCGGGGGGAGAGGTGTGACCGCCTCCGGTGCGCGGAACGCCTCGATGACATAGGCCGCGTAGCGGCGGGAGGCGGCGGCCCTCGTCTCGCGCGGCGTGTCCTGGAGTCCCCGGTGGGCCATCAGGACCAGCACCAGGTCGTCGACGACGAAGTCCGGCCGGAGCCGGCCCGTCTCCCGTGCGCCGCGCGCCAGCTCGGCCACCGCGCGCAGCGTACGCTCCCGGTCCGCCGCGAAGTCCATCGCCTCCGGGAACGCCGTCATGAACGCGTCCGCGAAGCCCCGGCTTAGGGCGTGCAGTTCGCAGATCCGCTCGATCAAGGTGCGGAAGCCGTGCCACGGGTCCGGGTCCGCGAGCGCGTCCCGGACGGCCGCGTGGCATGCGCGCCGCTGCTCCGCGAAGGTCTCCGCCAGCAGGTCCCGCTTGGCCGGGAAGTGCCGGTACAGCGTGGCGGGGCCGACCCCCGCACGCCGCGCGACCTCCCGCATCGGCGCGCCCAGGCCCTCCTCGCCGAACACGGTGCGCGCCGCCTCCAGGATGCGGGCGCGGTTGTCGCGGGCGTCGGAACGGACGGGGTGAGGCACTTCGGTGGTCATCGTCTCTCACTTCGGTCGAGCGGACGGGGGCGTCCGTTACGTTCCGACGGCGGTACTGCCACCGACCTTAAGGAGCAGAGATGAAAGCCGTGGTGATCCGCGCGTTCGGAGCGCCCGCAGGGCTGGAGGTCGTCGACCTTCCCGCGCCCGTTCCTGGACCGGGGCAGGTGGTCGTCGCCACCGAGGCGATCGGGGTGGGCGGCGTGGACGCCGTGATCCGCCGGGGCGCCCTCGCCGCCCACGGCTTCCGCGAGGGGCACCTCCTCGGCAGTGAGGTCGCGGGGACCGTCACGGCCGTGGGGGAGGGCGTGGACTCCTCCTGGACCGGGCGGCGGGTGTGGGCGTTCACCGGCCTGTCCGGCGGGTACGCCGAGCAGGCCGTCGCCCGCGTCGAGGACGTCCTCGCGCTGCCCGACGGGCTGAGCGGGGCGGACGCGGTGACTCTGGGCGGCTCCGGGGCCGTCGCCCACTTCGCCCTGCGCAAGGCTCACTTCGTGCCCGGCGAGACCGTGCTCGTGCGCGGGGCGGCGGGCAGTATCGGGATCACGGCGGTCCAGCTCGCGGCCCGGAGCGGCGCGGGCGCCGTGGCGGTCACCACCTCGTCCGAGGAGCGGGGCGCCCGGCTGCGGGAGCTGGGCGCGACCCATGTGCTGGACCGCTCCGGCAGGAGCGGCGCCCCGGACGCGCCGACCGGCTTCGACGTCGTGATCGACGTCGTCGGCGGGCCCGGACTGCCGGACGCCCTGGACGCGCTGCACGCCGACGGGCGGTACGTGCTGGTCGGCGTCGTCGGCGGGCAGCCGCCGGAGGACTTCGGCATGCGGCTGGTGCACGGCTTCCGCAAGTCCCTGACGTTCGCCACGTTCAGCGCCGACACCGTGCCCGGCCCCGACCGTCAGGCTGTCCGCGCGGAACAGTTCGCCGCGGCCGCGCGCGGGGAGCTGCGGACCGTCGTGCACGACGTGCTGCCGCTGGACCGGGCGGCGGACGCCCACCGCGCGATGGACGCGGGGGAGGTGTTCGGCCGGGTGGTGCTCACACCTTGAGCCGGGACGTGAGGGGGCGCCCGGCACACGTCGCTCTGCGGGGGCGCGCGAGCCCTTGTGGCACTGCGCACGTCCGTGAGTGGTGACGCTTCCGGGAGCGGATCCGCTGGGCTTCGTGGGGAACGGGCGAACGTTCTCCCCGAATCCCGGCGGAACGGAGTGGTCCCGTGAGCGACGTGGGCGAACAGCTGATGCACGCGGAGGAGATGCGGGCGCGTGCCGCTGCCTTCGTCGGACAGGCCACCGCCGGCAACCGGCTCCCCCTGGACTACTCCGAAGCCAGCCTCCGCCTCGTCGACTTCCTGATCGACGGACTGCGCAAGCACGGAGCGGACGAGGCCCGGGTGAGCGGTGTGCTGGCGGGGCTCGGGGCGTACGTGGGAGAGGTGCTGGTCCGCCGGGCCGGCGCGACCTGGGTCGACTTCGACGCCGACCAGCGGGCCTACTTCGTGCAGCCGGTCGGCGTGCGGATGCCGGACGGGCGGGTGTGGAGCCCTCTCGGCAAGGTCCGCAACTGCTTCGAGGCGGGCAGCCGGCGCGAGTCGCTGCGCACCTTCTACCTGACCCTGCACGGCCGGTCCCGGCGGACCGCGGGCTGACCGGCCGTGCACCGGGGCCGTCCCGCCGGCACCGGCCCCCCACGCCTCACCTCTGTCCCTCAAGACTGGAGCACTCTTGCGCACACGCACCCTGGCCGCCGCCCTGGCCGTCGCCACGGCGGCCGCGGGCCTCTCCCTCACCCTCGCCCCCACGGCGAGCGCGGCCACCTCCGTGCCCGACGACTTCAACGGCGACGGCGTCGCCGACCTCGTCGTGGCCACACCCCACGCGCCCGTCGACGGTCGCGTCGACGCCGGTTCGGTCACCGTCCTGTACGGCTCCGCGGACGGCGTCTCGCCCGACCGCTCGGCCACCTTCACCCAGAACTCCGCGGGCGTCCCCGGGGACGCCGGCTCGCACTCCCTGTTCGGGGCCACGCACGCCAGTGGCGACCTCGACGCCGATGGTTACGCCGATCTCGTCATCGGCGCGCCCGGCGAAGCGGTGCGCTACAGCGGCGGCTACGGCACGCTCACCGTGCTGTGGGGCGGCCCGAGCGGCCTGACCGGCGACGGCATCTCGATGGTGAGCCCGTACGCCACCAACGAGTGGATGTCCGAGGACGACTACGGCAAGAAGGTCGTCGTCGCCGACCTGGACGGCGACGGCGTCCCGCAGATCGCCACGCTCAGCCGCACCAACCTGTGGGCGTACGACGACCTGGCGGGCCGCACGGCGCCCACCGACGTGGCGCGCTTCTCCAACTACAACGCCTACATACAGCCGCGCACCCTCACCACCGCCGACTTCACCGGCGCCGGACGCGCCCAGCTCGTCGTCACCGGCGGCGAGAACTGCGAGGGGACGACGGGCGGCTGCCAGCACACCGCCGTCTACACGTGGAGCGAGAGCGGGCTGCAGGAGGCCTGGCTGCCGGACCCGGGCGGCGACGTCTCCGGTACGAACGAGGCGCCCACCGTCTCGACGGCCGCCGGCGACGTCGACGGCGACGGTTACGCCGACCTCGTCACCGGCCACGTCCCCGCGTCGGCGACCACCACGGGCGAGTACTCGGACGCGGCGGGCTTCGTCCACGTCCGCTACGGCAGCGCGGACGCGCTCGGCGCCCACCGCACCGCCACGCTCGACGCCCCGGGCGGCGGCCGGGCCGGTGACAACGTCGGCGCGTCCGTCGCGGTCGGCGACGTCACGGGCGACGGCTACGCCGACGTGGTGGCCGGAGCGCCCGGCGCGACGGTCCGCGGCGTGCCCGGGACCGGCGCGGCGGTCCTGCTGCGGGGCTCGGCCACCGGCCTCACCGAAACCGACGCCCAGGTGGTCCACCAGGACACCGACGGCGTGCCCGGCACGGCGGAGGCGGACGACTGGTTCGGCTCCGCCGTGAACCTCACCGACCTCGACGGCGACGGCATGGCGGACGTCACGATCGCGGCGAAGGGCGAGGACGTCCTCGCCGGATCGGTGCGCGACGGCGCCGACTGGGTGCTGCGCGGCTCGGCGGCCGGCCTGACCACGGCCGGCGCGACCTCGTTCAGCGCGCAGGACGTCGGCCTCACCGCCCCGGACGCCGAGTTCGGCTCGGTTCTGGGCGGCTGACGCCCCGCCTGTACGGCATGAGGAACGGCTACCGCGGGTCGCGGCCCGCGGTAGCCGTACGTCCGGGCCCTCCGGCGGACACCACGGGCACCACGGGCACCGCGCCGCCGCCCGGACCCGCCTCCAGCTCGCACCACACGGTCTTGCCGCGGCCGGGCCCGTGTGCCACGCCCCACCTGGCCGCCAGCGCGTCCAGCAGCGCCAGCCCCCGCCCCGACTCCTCGTCGACGCCCACCGACGCCCGCAGGACGGGCAGCGCACGCGGGTCGGGATCGCTCACCTCCAGGCGCGTGCGCCCGCCGTCGTCGCACCACACCCGGACGGTGACGGGGACGCCCTCCCCGAGGTGCTGGACCACGTTCGTGACGAGCTCGCTCGCGCAGAGCTGGACGTCGGCGCCGTACGCGCGCAGGGCACGCCGTACGCCGGACACCTCGGCGGGTGTCGCGAGCAGTTCCAGTGTCGTGGCCTCTCGCTTGCCGTGCGCGGCGAGCGCCGCCCGCAACTCCTCGGCGCAGGCGTCGGCTTCGGTGGGGCTGTGCATGGGGGTTCACACCTTCCAGTGCGCTGTGTGACGAACCGCTCACACTGTGCCGCCGGTCGGCGTAGCGTGACAGACCTTCGGCATCCCGGCCCTGAACTGCACGTATGCGGTGCGGGAAGGGGGAGCGGGCGGTAACGGCAACCCATGGACGGTGAACGATGGGGCAGCGCAAGGACATCGACGGCTCGACGGGCGTCCCGACCTTCTACGGCAGCGAACTGCGCTGGAAGCGGGAGGAAGCGGGGCTCACCCTCCAGCAGTTGGTCGAGGGCAGCTTCTACGGCCCGAGCCACCTCAGCGAGATCGAGCGGGGGACGCGCCGGATGCCGGCGGAACTGGCCGAGCACGTGGACAAGGTGCTCGGCACGGACGGCTTCTTCCGGCGCCGGTGCGAGGACGTGCGGCGGGCGAAGCGGCGGGGGCACGCGAGCTATTTCGAGCGGGTGCTGGAGGCGGAGAAGCACGCGGAGACCATCGAGGAGTGGTGTCCGACGCTGATTCCGGGGTTGTTGCAGACGGAGGCGTATGCGCGGGCGGTGACGCGGTCGGCGCATCCCCTGGCGCCCGACGAGGAAGTTGAGGAGAAGGTGTCTGCACGGCTGGCGCGGGCTCAGCTCTTCGAGGACAACCACAAGACGCCGGAGTACTGGGTGATCCTGCCGGAGTCGCTGCTGCGCCAGCCGATCCTGCCCCCGGAGCAGCACGCCGAACAATTGGAGCGCGTGACGGAACTGGCGCGGCGCCACCGGATCGTTTCCCAGATCCTTCCGTGGAACTGCGGGCCGCACCCTCTCATGCTGGGCACGGCCATGGTCATGACCTTCTCCGATGCGCCACCTCTGATCTACACGGAGGCCCAGTACAGCGGTGACACCATTGACGATCCGGGCCTCGTGAAGCAGTACCGCAAGGCCTACGATCGGCTCAGGGCCGCCGCACTGCCTCCGGAGGCGTCCCTCGCCCTGATCGAGCAAGCGGCTGAGGATGACCGAAATGGCGAGCTACGCGATTGACTTGAGTACAGCTGCCTGGCGCAAGAGCAGCTACAGCAACGGCGATGGCGGCAACTGCGTCGAGGTAGCCGAAGCGCTCCCCGGCGTGGCCCGCTGGCGCAAGAGCACCTACAGCAACGGCAGCGGCGGCGACTGCCTCGAAGTCTGCGACGCCCACACCGCCGTCGTCCCCGTCCGCGACTCCAAGGTCCCCCACGGCCCGGTCCTCACCGTCACGGCCCAGGCCTGGACGTCGTTCGTCACTTCCCTCAAGTGATCCGAAGTCAGTTCTGGTTCACCGAGAAGACGGCCGCCGCGTCGCACCGCTGCGGGCAGGCCAGCTGGTGGCAGACGAACGCCAACTCCGACCCGCACGCGCACCGGGGCACGAGGCGGTCGTCGGCCGTGACCGGGTCGGACGCCTCGTTGTGGTGCGCGCAGTGGAAGACCGAGAGGTGTTCTCCGCCGAAGAACTCGACGTCCTCGGGCACATCCAGTTGGAAGAACAGCGCCATCCGCTCGCCGCAGAAGCAGCGCGGCCACTCCTGGCCGTCGTCGAAGTAGGGCCACCCGCCGACCGAGTTCCGGGCCGGCCGGTGCAAGGGCTCCGTACCGATCTCGATCCCGTACCCGGCGAGCGCCGCCCGCTCCTCCTCCAGTCCGTCCTGGCTCACCGGCCGGCGTCCAGAACGGTCCGGCCGATGAGGGGGCGGCCCCACAGGGCGAGAAGCTCGTTGGCGAGGTCGAGGATCGGCAGCGGGGGCTGTTCGCCCTGCACCTCGATACCGGCCGCCGACAGGCTCCGGGGCACGGCACCGGCGTCGAGCAGGACGCGCCACTCCTCGGGTCCGAGACTCAGGTACTCCAGACCCGTCAGCCCGGCGATCTCCAGGGGATCGGCGAGCGCACCCGGAATGGCGGTGAGGGTCCGCAGGCGGGGAAGCCCGACGACCGGGGCGAGGCTGAGTGGCTCGCCCTTCCGCCAGCCAACGCAGAGCACCTCCAGCTCGGGATGGGCGGCGGCCTCCACACTGTCCAGGTAATGCGTGTTCACCCGGGCCACCACCGGCGGGCCGTCCGCGTCGCGGTTCTGGTGCCAGCCGTCGGGGAGGTCGATCACCATGCGGGTGAGCGAGTCGGCGCGCAGTCCGGCGCCGATGGTCCGCTCGTGGTCGATGACGATGACTTGCCCCTTGTGTCCGCCAGGGCCCGGCGTCAGGTCGACGGCCAGCCGGTCGCCGCCGCCGTTGTCGCCGAAGACGATCCAGCCGGGCGAGCCGACGAGGCCCTGCACGGCGGCGTCCGGAGCGGTGACGACGGCGTCGTCGGCAGCGAACTGCCAAGGGCAGGGACGTGAGGCCGCGTCCGCGATGTAGAGCTCGTCGAGGGAGAAGAGCTCACAACCGACGGCGTCGGCGACGCGCTGTTCCGCCTCATCGTCGTCGCCCCAGTCCTGCCACCGTGCGCGGGTGACGCGGTAGAGCGCCTTGAGCTCGTCGGGCAGCGGGACGCCGAGCCGTGCTTCCGCTTCGGTGATCTCCTCCTCGGTGGCCCCGATGGCGTCGGGAAGCCGCTCGCGCAGGGTCCGCTCCAGCAGTGCCGCATCCGCCGACAGCGCCGACGCAGCGCCCGGCACCTCCTCGGGCAGGCGCCGCCAGGGCTCGGGAACGGCACCCTCGACCAGGAGCAGGGCACCCACGAAAGGGCTCATGAAGCCGGTCTCCACGGCGGGGCCGGACTCGACGACATGGAGCAGGGTCCCGCCGTCCGACGCCGTCTCCACCATGAACGAGACACCGCTCGCGCCGTCGGCCCGAAGCGCTTCCTGCACCCGCTCCACGGCGGTGAACTCGTCCTGCATGTCCTCCACCTGGGAAGCACGCCCCGGCACAAGGCGCGGTCGCTGCACCGGCACGCTCCAGCTGCCGAGGCTGATCCGACCCGTCAGGTAACCACCTGGCGCGGCAAGCCGCTCCTCGTGGGAGGCCCGCACGAGCCGCAGCAACGGCTCCCAGGTCGCGAGGTCATGTATAGAGGACAACGGTGTTCTCCGGAAGGTCGGTTGTCGAGGACGGAGAAGCGACGGGCACCACCGGCACCCACGGTCGTCCCCCTCCGTCATGGATCCCGCGTGATCCGGCGTGATCCTAGGGCCGCCCACTGACATGGAGCGGGGCAGCGGCCGGACGGTGCTCCGATCGTCCGGCGCGTGAGCGATGAGTTCGGGCGGCGGACGGAGTCTGCTCTGTCATGACTGGTCACACCACCACCGTCCATGCCAACGGGGTCACCTTGGGCGTCGAGTCGTTCGGTGACGACGACGCGCCGCTCCTCCTGCTCGCGGGCGGGACGACGATGCTCTCCTGGCCCGACGCGCTGTGCGAGCGCCTCGCCGTCGGCGGGCGCCGTGTCGTGCGCTACGACCTGCGGGACAGCGGCGCGTCGACGACGCTCGACCCGGAGGCTCCCGCCTACACCCTGCGCGACCTCGCCGCCGACGCGGCGGCCCTCACCGACGCGCTCGGCGGCCGGCCCGCGCACCTCGCGGGGATCGGCGTCGGCGGGATGGTCGCCCAGGTCGCCGCGCTCGACCACCCGGACGCCTTCTCGGCGCTCACGCTGGCCGGCACCCGCGCGGTCGCGCCCGGCCCACCCGACGACGACCTCCCCGACCACGACCAGGCGACGATGGGCCGGCTGTTCGGGCACGCCATGCCCGACTGGAGCGACCGCGAGGCGGTCGCGGACTTCGCCGCCGCCGGTGCGGAGATCCTCGGCGACGACCCCGTCGCCGCACGCGCGGTCGCCGCGCGCATCTGGGACCGCACGCCCGGCACGGCACCCGCGGTCCAGATGGCCAACCAGCTGGGCATGGTGTTCTCCAAGCTGGACTGCGCACCCCGCTGGCGCGAGCGCCTGCCCGAGATCAAGGTCCCCACGCTCGTCGTCCACGGCCGCCGCGACCGGTTCTTCCCCGTCGGCAACGCCGAGGCGATCGCACGCGAGATCCCCGGGGCGCGGCTGCTCGTCCTCGAGGAGGCCGCCTCGGCGATCCCCGATACGGCGGTCGACGCGGTCACCGAGGCGATGCTCACGCTCGGATGAAGGACGCCACTCACACCTTCTTCCGGGGATTCGTCGCATCGAACACGAGAGCGTTCTTCCGGAAGTCGACGTGGAAGGTCCCGGCGTAACGACCTTCGGTGACGGTCGCGGTGAAGTCCTCACTGGTCTTCCAGTCCGCCTGGCCGGGAACGTGCGGTCGGATGCCGGCCAGTACGGCTGGACCTCCGGGCGCATCCCGCCAGGTGTACTCGCTCCGCAGCCGCCGGGCGTCGGACGCGGTCAGCCGGACCATCCCGGAGACCCGGAAGTCCGAGGGCCCAGGCACCGCGGCCCTGGCGTCACCCAACAGCTCACCCGTCCACACGACCTCTTCGAAAGCCCCCAGTTCGGGAAAGTACTGCCGGATGACCTTCGCGTCCCGCCGGACGTCCTGTTCCGGCGTCGAACCGGCATCCGTGCCACACCCCGCGACCAGCGCACCGGTGAGTACAAGGCACAGCGAGACTGCGAAGCGGAGAAGCGCCGGCCCCCACGGGGCCCCGGCGTCAGCAGCCGACGCCGGCCCAAAGCCCACACGGACGTCGACACGGCGGCCGTGACCGTCGATGCGACCACGAGACTTCCGAGGTTGGCCGACGCCCGCCCAACCGACCAGCCAACTGGACGCGCTGTACGGCTGTTCACCTCTGAACGGTTGCGGGGACGACCCCATTGCGTGGAGACCCTTCGACGCGTGGAAGGTGTAACAGTCACGCGTTTCCTAACACATGCGTGATCACCACGGTGCTGCTCGGCTGAGCGCCGGGATGAGGGGCGCCCGGTCCGCGCGTCGCTGCGGGTGCGCGCGGACCGGGGCCGTGGAGGGGAGCCCGGTGAGGGGGCTCAGTGCGCGGAGGACGCGAGCGGGCGCGGCTTCAGAGCCGCGGTGTGCGCGTCCATCCGCTCGGCGGCCAGGATCGCCGCCGCCGTGTCCGCGCGGGACGCGGCGACGACCAGGGCGCGCCCGGCGAGCGCGTGCGCCTTCCGGTGCAGGGCCGTCGCGTCCGGCTCGCGGCCGCGCGTGGACGTGGTCGCACGGGCCGGCGTACGTCCTCCCCGCAGGCGGGTGATCTCCTGGGTGAGCCGCTCGGCCGCGGTGTCCAGATCGGCCGAGGGCGCCGCCACCCGCAGCTCGTCGGTGACGGCGAGCAGCGCGGCGAGATGGCCCGCGAGCTGGATGTCCAGCTCCTCCTCGCGGGACCTGTGGGGGAAGTCGTCAGGGCCGGCCATCGTGCTGTGGACCGACTTCGAGCGGATCGGTTCGTACATGGATGGCCTCCTGGGTGCTGACAGGAAGCCATCCTAGCTTAGATTCTGTCTAAAGTTGAGCCGTGCTCGGAAGTGATCAGCCCTCAGTGCTGGCTGTAGCCGTCGAGGAAGCGGGCGATGCGGCCGACCGCGTCCCGCAGGTCCGTGACCGAGGGCAGCGTGACCACGCGGAAGTGGTCCTGCTCCGGCCAGTTGAAGCCGGTGCCCTGCACGACCATGATCTTTTCGCTGCGCAGCAGGTCCAGCACCATCCGCCGGTCGTCCTTGATCTTGAAGACCTCGGGGTCCAGGCGCGGGAACAGGTACAGCGCGCCCTTCGGCTTCACGCAGCTCACGCCCGGGATCTGGGTGAGCAGCTCGTACGCCACGTCCCGCTGCTCGCGCAGCCGCCCGCCCGGCAGGACCAGGTCGTTGATCGTCTGGCGGCCGCTGAGCGCGGCGACCACGCCGTGCTGGCCCGGCATGTTCGCGCACAGGCGCATGTTCGCCAGGACCGTCAGGCCCTCGATGTAGGAGTCGGCGTGGGCGCGCGGACCGGAGATCGACATCCAGCCCACCCGGTAGCCGGCCACCCGGTACGCCTTCGACATGCCGTTGAAGGTGAGGGTGAGCAAGTCGGGGGCGATGGATGCGGTCGGGACGTGCTCCGCGTCGTCGTAGAGGATCTTGTCGTAGATCTCGTCCGAGCAGACCAGCAGGTTGTGGCGGCGGGCGATGTCGGTCAGGCCCTTGACGACCGCCTCGTCGTAGACCGCGCCGGTCGGGTTGTTCGGGTTGATGATGACGAGGGCCTTGGTGCGGTCGGTGACCTTGCGCTCCACGTCGGCCAGGTCGGGCATCCAGTCGGACTGCTCGTCGCAGCGGTAGTGCACCGCCGTGCCGCCGGAGAGGGAGACGGCCGCCGTCCACAGCGGGTAGTCCGGCGCGGGGACCAGCACCTCGTCGCCGTCGTCCAGCAGGCCCTGCATCGCCATCACGATCAGCTCGGACACGCCGTTGCCGATGAAGACGTGCTCGACGTCGGTCTCGATGCCGAGCGTCTGGTTGTGCATGACGACGGCACGGCGCGCGGCCAGCAGGCCCTTCGCGTCTCCGTAGCCGTGCGCCGACGACACGTTGCGGAGGATGTCCTCGAGGATCTCGGGCGGGCACTCGAAGCCGAACGCCGCCGGGTTGCCCGTGTTCAGCTTGAGGATGCGGTGACCGGCAGCTTCCAGCCGCATCGCCTCCTCGAGCACCGGGCCCCGGATCTCGTAACAGACGTTGGTGAGCTTGGTCGACTGGATCACCTGCATGCTGGGAGCTTACGGCCCGGTATGGCCCTTCGGGCCGTGTTTTCCGCCACGTGGGACGCGGCGGTTCGGGTGGGTATGTCCGCTCGCTGTCCCTGAGGGACCCGACCTCTCTAGAATGCGCGGCCATGTCCAGCGCATCCCGGTACGCCGATGGAGTGAACGGCGCGTCGGTTCCCCAGGGTCCGCCGAGCGTCTACCTCCCGCAGACCGCCCCGCCTCCGGCGTACGACGCCTACGCCGACCCGGCGGCCGCACACGGCTGGCAGAACGCGTACGACGAGACACGCGAGCTGCCGCCGGTCGCGGCCGGTGAGCCGGCGCCGCCCGGGCAGGTCGGCGGCGAGCCCGCCCCGCCGGGGGAGGTGCCGCACTCCGGCGGCGAGCACGCGGTGCGTGACGCTCCCGACCGGCCGCGCGGCGGCCTTCCGCGCCCGGGGCCCGGCGGGCGGGGCCGGCGCAGGGCCCCCGCGCCCCCGCGTGCGCGTCGCGCGGTGGCGGCCGTGTCGGCGGTCGGCGCGGTGTCCGTGGCGGCGCTGATCGCCGGTTTCGCCTTCTCGGGGTCGCCGTCCAAGGGCGCCGGGGAGCAGGACGACCGCGAGGGGGTGACCACCGGGCAGTCCGACGTGCCGTCCTCGGAGACGGACGCGTCCGCACCGGCAGGGGGGCCCGACGCCACCCGCGCCCCGTCGGCCGGGTCCTCCCCGGGTGTGAGCGCCTCCGGCGGGGACCAGGAGGCCGGCGGGTCACCGTCCGCGCCTGCCGCCGGCGCCTCCACCACTTCCGCACCGAGCCTCCCCACGACGGCCCCCACCGTCTCCACCGCGCCGGGCGACCCTGATGCGGGCGACAACGACGACCGGCCGGGCCGGGGCCGGGGACCGAAGTGGACCAGGTAGACACGGTCCCGGTCGGCGCCGCCCCCGTGCGGGCGTGTGTCCGGTGGGCGGGCTGATCCGGTCCCGCCCTGCGGGGTGGGCTCGGGGCCGACGTGTTCCAGGCGGGTGCGGTGGGCTGCCTCCGTGCGGGCCGGTGCCCGGTGGGCGGGCTTCGGTCCCGCCCTGCCGGGCGACCCAGGGATCGACGGGTTCCGGGTAGACGCGGTCCCGGTCGGGGTCGCCCCCCCCGTACGGGCGTGTGCCCGGTGGGCGGGCTGATCCGGTCCCGCCCTGCCGGGTGACCTCGGGGCCGACGGGTCCCAGGCGGGCGCGGGTGCGGTGGGCCGCGTGGGCTGGCCGGGCGGGCTGGCCGGGCGGGCCGGACCGGCGGTCGCGCGCGGCCGGAACCGGACCGGTGCGGGTGACATCCCTGCCGGGCCGTGCCGCCCCGTGACGTTACCGGCGGAAACGCGGCCTTGCCCTCCCGGCATCCCCCGTGATGACAATGCGCATGACAACTTCGTGGGCGGCCGGAGCGATCCGGCCGCCCGACGCCGCATTGAGGGGACCCCCATGAGAAAACCTCTCGTCGTCGCGCTCTGCGCCCTGGCACTCGCCGGGGCGGGCGCGACCCCCGCGGTCGCCGTCGCGCCTTCCCCCACGGGCGCGGACGCGACCACGGGCACGGCCCCGGCCACGCCGCTGACGGACCTCGTCAACGACACGGTCGGGGCCGTCGCGGACACCCTGTCGGGGCTCACCGCGCCGAAGGCCGGCGCGGTGAACTTCGCGGGCACCGTCTCGCTGAGCAACTGCTCCGGCTCCGTCGTCCGCATGCCGGACTCGGCCGCCTCCGATCCCGCGCTGGTGCTCACCAACGGCCACTGCCTGGAGAGCGGCTTCCCCGCGCCCGGCCAGGTCCTCACCGACCGGGCGTCCAGCCGCACCTTCGGCCTGCTGAACGCCTCCGGAGCCAAGGTCGCCACCCTGCGCGCCAACCGGCTGGTGTACGCGACCATGACCGACACGGACGCCGCGATCTACCGGCTGAGCAGCACGTACGCGCAGATCAAAAGCGCGTACGGGATCGACCCGCTGACCCTCTCCGGCACCCGCCCGGCCGCCGGCACCGCCATCAGCGTGGTCTCCGGCTACTGGAAGCGGATCTACAACTGCTCCGTCGACGGCTTCGCGTACCGGCTGAAGGAGGGCGACTGGACCTGGAAGGACTCGGTCCGCTACACCTCCGCCTGCGACACCATCGGCGGCACCTCCGGCTCCCCGGTGGTCGACGACGCCACCGGCAAGGTGGTCGCCGTCAACAACACCGGCAACGAGGACGGCGGCCGCTGCACGGTCAACAACCCGTGCGAAGTCGACGAGAACGGCGGTGTCACGGTCCGCCAGGGCATCAACTACGCCCAGCAGACCTACCCGTTCACCGCCTGCTTCACCACCGGCAACCGCCTCGACCTGAGCGCGAGCGGCTGCACCGTGCCCAAGCCCTGATGGGCCCGGCGGGGCGGGCGGTCAGCGCGGAGTCCTGCGCACCGCCCGCCCCGCCAGCACGTCCGTGCGCCGCCCGTCCTCGATCACGAACCGCCCGTCGACCAGCACGTACGGGATGCCCGTGGGCAGCGTCCGGGGTTCGGCGAAGGTGGACCCGGCGTCCACCGTCCGCGGGTCGAACAGCACCAGGTCCGCCTTGTAGCCCTCGCGGACCAGCCCCCGGTCGGGCAGCCGCAGCCGCGCCGCCGGGCGCGAGGTCAGATGCGCCACGCACTCCTCCAGCGACAGCACCCCCAGCTCCCGCACGTAGTGGCCGAGGTAGCGGGGGAACGTCCCGTACGCCCGCGGGTGCGGCTTGGCGCCCTGGAGGATGCCGTCCGAGCCGCCCGTGTGCACCCGGTGGCGCATGATCGCCCGTACGTTCTCCTCGTGGCCCACGTGCTGGAGGATCGTCGGGGCGAGCCGGTCCTTCAGCAGCAGCTCCCGCGCGACCGCCCACGGGGTCTCCCCGCGCTCCCGCGCCGTCTGAAGGACCGTACGGCCCACGTACTCGTCCAGCGCCGGGTCGCCCACCCCGGAAATCTCGATCGTCTCCCACTCCACCGGCACGCCGTGACAGCCGTCCGAGCCGGTGACCTCCAGGTCGTGCCGGATCCGCTCCGCCGTCGCCTCGTCCGCGAGCCGCCGCAGGATCTCCTCCGGGCCGCCCTCGCTCGCCCAGCTCGGCAGCAGCGCCACGAGGGTCGTGCAGCCGGGGGTGTACGGATAGGTGTCGAGGGTGATGTCGGCGCCCGCGTCCAGCGCCTCGTCGAGCAGCGCCAGCAGCTCGGGCGCCCGGCCCTTGTTCACACCAAAGTTCATGGTGGCGTGCGCGAGATGCAGCGGGCAGCCCGCCTCCCGGGTCAGCGCCACCATCTCCGCGTACGCCTCCAGCGCGCCGGCGCCGTAGGAGCGGTGGTGCGGGCAGTAGTAGCCGCCGTACGACGCCACCACCCGGCACAGCTCGGTCAGTTCGGCGTCCGGGGCGTACATGCCGGGCGTGTACGTCAGACCCGACGACATGCCGACCGCGCCCTGCTCCATGCCCTCCGCGACCAACTGCCGCATCCGGTCCAGCTCTTCCGGGGTCGCCTCCCGGTCCTCCCAGCCGACGGCGAGCGCGCGCACGGTGCCCTGCGGGATCAGGTACGCCGCGTTCACCGCGATGCCCCGGTCCAGCCGGTCCAGGTACTCACCCACCGACCGCCAGTCGACGTCCACGTCGTCACCCGGGCCGTTCCACCCGGCGATCGCCCGCCGCACCTCGCCCAGCGTCCGGTCGTCCACCGGCGCGTACGACAGCCCGTCCTGGCCGAGCACTTCGAGGGTGACGCCCTGCGCGGCCTTCGCGCTGTGGTCGGGGTCGCGCAGCAGCGCCAGATCGCTGTGCGCGTGCATGTCGATGAAGCCCGGGGCCAGCACCAGCCCCTCCGCGTCCAGTTCGCGCCGCGCCTTCGGACGCTGGCAGCCCGCGTCCGCCGCCTCCTTCACGATGGAGACGATGCGTCCGCCGTCCACCACCACGTCCGCGCGGTAGGAGTAATCACCGGAGCCGTCGACGACGTCCGCGTCCCGGATGACAAGCTCTTCCACGGTCCTGCCTCCTAGAAGAAGGTACGGATGTAGTCGACGACCGTGCCGTCCGCCTCCGCCACGGGAATGAGCACCCACTTGTCGAAGGACGTGCAGGGGTGCGACAGACCGAGGCCCACCCAGTCTCCCACCTCCAGGTCCGCCTCCGAAGAGGTGCGCAGCCATGCGTGCTGGTCGGACAGAGCGGTCACCTCGATCCCCGTGGCCGGCCGCTCCACCCCGTCCCGGCGCACCACCCGGGCCACCGGCAGATCCAGGTCGTACGCGGCGTCCCGCTTGCCCGCGTTGGTGAACGCCTGCTCCGCCGACGGCCGCGACACCACCTGCGTCCACAGCCGGAACGCCGGCTCCAGACCCCCTTCGTCCGGCACCCGGTTGAACGGGGTCAGCCGCTCGTAGTGCCCGTCGTCGTGCGACACGTACGCGCCGGAGCGCAGCAGCTTCAGCACCGGCGCCGACAGCTCCGGCACCTCCGCGAAGACGTCCGCCACCGCGTCGAACCAGGCGCTGCCGCCCGCGCTCACCACGATCTCGTCCAGCCCCGCGAACCGCCCCGCCTTGTCGAAGTCCACGGCCAGCGCCACCAGCCGCCGCAGCCAGGCCCGCACCCGCCCGGGGTCCGCCTGCGGCACCTCGCCCTCGTAACCGGCGACCCCGGCCAGCCGCAGCGTCCGCGCGGCCGCCACCGCGTCGGCGACCGCAGCGCACTCCGCCTCCGTGCGCACACCCGTGCGCGCGCCCTCGCCGGCGGCCAGCTCGATCACCACCTCCACCGGCCGGGACGCCCCGTCCAGCGCCGCGTCCATCAGCTCCACCCCGCGCACGGAGTCGACGTAGCAGACGAACCGGAACGCCGGGTCGGCGTCCTGCTCGGCGGCGATCCAGCGCAGGGCAGCCGTGTCCACCAGCTCGTTCGCCAGGAAGATCCGCTGGATTCCGAACTCCCGTGCCACGCGCACCTGGTGGGGCACCGCCAGCGTGATGCCCCACGCCCCGCGCTCGATCTGGCGGTGGAAGAGCTGCGGCGCCATCGAGGTCTTGCCGTGCGGCGCGAAGGCCAGCCCGTGCCGCTCGGCGTACGTCTCCAGCGCCGCCAGGTTGTGCTCCAGGCGCTCGGCGGACAGCGCGAGCACGGGGGTGGTGAAGCCGTCCGTGAAGAGGTTCCGCCGCTGCGCGGCCAGCTCGCCCACGGTGAGGTCCGCGGCGTCCGGCGGGAGGCCCTTGAAGCGGTGGCCGACCCGTTCCTCGGCGAGACGGGCGAGAGCATCGAGGACCATCAAAGCCTCCCTGATCAGCAGCGTTGCGCTTACTGCAACACTCATTGCGTATATCGCTCACCGCTGTCTAACATCTCCGCCACACGCGGTCAACGGATACCGCACCCCGCCCCGACGAGGAGCCCCGCCATCGTGACCGTCACCGGAACCGGCAACGCCCCCGACGTCGTGGACGTCGTCGCGCTCGGCGAGTCCATGGTGACGTTCCTGCCGTCCCGTCCCGGCCGCCTCGCCGACGTCCCCGCCTTCCACCGGTCGATCGGCGGCGCGGAGTCCAACGTGGCGTGCGCGCTCGCGGCGGCCGGCCACACCACCCGGTGGGTCAGCCGGGTCGGCGCGGACGGCTTCGGCGACCACCTCGTCGAGGCGATCGGCGCGTACGGCGTCGACGTGTCGTACGTCCGCCGCGACCCGGACCGCCCCACCGGCGTCTACTTCCGCACGGCCGGCGACCGGGCGGACGACACCCATGAAGTCGCCTACTACCGGGCGGGCTCGGCGGCGTCGGCGATGTCCCCGGCCGGCGTGGACCTGGATGCCGTACGGGCTGGACGCGTCCTGCACCTGTCGGGCATCACGGCGGCCCTGTCCTTCGGCTGCCTGGATCTCCTGCGGGAGCTGACCGCCCCCCATCCGAACCGCCCGTTGATCTCCTTCGACGTGAACCACCGCCCGGGACTGTGGGGGGAGGCGTACGGCCCGGAGGTGCTGCTGGAGCTGGCCCGCAGGGCGGACATCGTCTTCGTGGGCGAGGACGAGGCGGAGGAGGCCTGGGGCATCACGGGCGGCCCAGCGGCCGTCCGAAGGGCGCTCCCGGAACCGGAGGTGCTGGTGGTCAAGCAGGGCGGGTCAGGCGCGGTCGCCTTCCTTCGCCCGCCCGCGGGCGATCGTGCCGTTGGGGCGGCACGGGCGGGCGCGGACGGCACCCCGCAATCGCCGGGCTGCGAAACGACCCCCCGCCCAGCCGCAACGGCCCCCGCCCTGAAAGTCGACGTAGTCGCGACAACCGGCGCGGGCGACGCCTTCGCGGCAGGCTTCCTCTCCGCAACGTTGCGCGGCCTGCCGCTGACGGCACGCCTGCGCCACGGCCACCTCGCCGCCGCCGCCACCCTCACCGCCCCCGGCGACCTGGCGGCACCCCCGCCCCGCCCCCTCGCCGACCGCCTCGCCGCCCTCGACGACCCCGCGTGGGGGAGACTGCGACTCGGCCCCGGCTGGACAGACGCCGACGCAGAGGCCGCAGAGGAGGCACGCACCCCATGAGCCAGACCGTAGACCGCGCCCTGAGTATCCTTCCGCTGCTCGCCGAGGGACCCGCCGACCTCGGCCAGGTCGCCGACCGCCTCGGCGTGCACAAGTCCACGGCGCTGCGCCTGCTGCGCACCCTCCACGAGCACGGCCTGGTCTACCGCCAGTCCGACCAGCGCTACCGCCTCGGCGCCCGCCTCTTCGCGCTCGCCCAGGAGGCGATGGAGAACCTCGACGTGCGCGAGATCGCCCACGCCCACCTCGTACGCCTCAACGAGAGGTGCGGACACACCGTCCACCTCGCCGTGTACGAGGAAAACGAGGTCCTCTACATCGACAAGGTGGAGAGCCGCTACCCCGTGCGGATGTACTCCCGGATCGGGAAGCCCGTCGCCATCACCGTCGCCGCCGTGGCCAAGCTGCTCCTCGCCGACCTGCCCGAACCCGAGCGCCGCGCCCTCGCGGAGAAGCTCGACTACCCCATGTACACGCCCCGTTCGACGCCCCACGCGGCCGCGTTCCTCCAGGAGCTGGCCAAGGTGCGCGAACAGGGCTGGGCCACCGACCTCGGCGGCCACGAGGAGTCCATCAACTGCGTCGCCGCGCCGATCCGCGGCGCCGACGGCCGGGTGGTCGCCGCGATGTCGGTCTCCGCGCCGAACGTCGTCGTCACCGCCGACGAACTCCTCACCCTGCTCCCGCTGGTGCGCCGTACGGCGGACGCCATCAGCGGCGAGTACTCCGGCCGGACCCCGGCAGAACCGACGTAAGGACATCCCCCGCATGACCGAGAAAGTCGCGCTGACCCCGAAGACCCACACCACCCCGCCCGCGAAGTTCTCGCACGGCGTCCGCAAGGGCAACATCCTCCAGGTCGCCGGGCAGGTGGGTTTCCTCCCGCACGAGGAGGGCAAGGCCCCCACCCCCGCCGGTCCGACCCTGCGCGAGCAGACCCTCCAGACCCTCGCCAACGTCAAGGCGATCCTCGAGGAGGGCGGCGCGAGCTGGGACGACGTGATGATGATCCGCGTCTACCTCACCGACGTCGGCCACTTCGCCGAGATGAACGAGCTCTACAACGCCTACTTCGAGGAGCAGGGCCTCACCCAGCCGCCCGCCGCCCGCACGACCGTCTACGTCGGTCTGCCCGCCGGCCTCCTCATCGAGATCGACGCCCTCGCCGTCCTCGGCTGATCTCCCTCCCTCACCACCGCACACCGCACGTCGTCACGGCACGGCGCCCCGCACCCCGGGACGCCGTGCCGCGATCCCCCCTGCTCGAAAGCCCCATGCCCTTACCCAGAGGACCCCCGATGTCACATCCGTCCCTCCCGCTCGCCGCCTCCGCGCCCGCCGAGACACCACCGCACACCGGAGGACTGCTCCTCCTCATCGACGGCACCGCCGGCCTGCTCACCGTGGCCGCCGTCGGCATCGCCCTGCTGCTCTTCCTGATCATCAAGGTCCGCCTCCAGCCGTTCGTCGCGCTGCTCGGCGTCTCCATAGCCGTCGGCCTGCTCGCGGGCCTGTCGGTCACCGAACTCTTCGGCACCGTCCAGCGGTCGGACGCGGTGTCCACCATCGAGTCCGGCATGGGCGGCATCCTCGGCCATGTCGCGATCATCATCGGCCTGGGCACCATGCTCGGCGCGATCCTCGAAGTCAGCGGCGGCGCCGAGGTGCTGGCGGGCCGGCTGCTCGGACTGTTCGGCGAGAAGCGGGCGCCCCTCGCGATGGGCCTGACCGGCCTCATCTTCGGCATCCCCGTCTTCTTCGACGTCGGCATTTTCGTCCTCGCCCCGATCGTCTACGCGGCCGCCAAGCGCTCCGGCAAGTCGATCCTGCTCTACTGCCTCCCCCTCCTCGCCGGTCTCTCCGTCACCCACGCCTTCCTGCCCCCGCACCCCGGCCCGGTGGCCGCCGCCGGACTGCTCCAGGTCGACCTGGGCTGGGTCATCCTCATGGGCGTCGTCTGCGGCCTCCCCGCCGTCGCCGCCGCGTGGGTCTACTCCGCCTGGATCGGCAAGCGCATCTTCGTCGCCGTGCCGCAGGACATGGTGGAGGCCGCGCAGGAGGCCAAGGACGCCGTCGCCGCCGAACAGCGCGCGTCGGGCGTGCAGCCGCGCGAGACGCCGGTGCCGCTCGGCACGGTCCTCGGCATCATCGGCACGCCGCTCCTGCTCATCCTCGCGGCGACCTTCTCCTCCATCGCGCTGGACGAGTCCACCCTGCGCTCGGTCATCGAGTTCTTCGGCCACCCGTTCGTGGCGCTCACCCTCGCCCTGTTCCTCGCGTACTACCTGCTCGGCATCCGGCGCGGCTGGTCCCGCAAGTCCCTGGAGACCGTGTCCACGTCGTCCCTCAAGCCGGTCGGCAACATTCTGCTGGTGGTCGGCGCGGGCGGCGTCTTCGGCGCCGTCCTCAAGGGCAGCGGGGTCGCCCAGGCGCTGTCCGACACCTTCAACGACGTCGGCCTGCCGGTGATCGTGCTGTCGTACCTGATCTCCGTGGTGCTGCGGGTCGCGCAGGGCTCGGCGACGGTGGCGATCGTGACGACCGCCGGCATCGTGGCGCCGCTGCTGTCCGAGAGCGACCACTCGCAGGCGTTCGTGGCGCTCGTCATCATGGCCATCTCGGCGGGCTCCATCTTCGCCTCGCACGTCAACGACGGCGGGTTCTGGATGGTCGCCAAGTACTTCGGCATCAGCGAACGGGACACGCTCAAGACGTGGACGGTGCTGGAGAGCGTGCTGTCCGTCGCCGGGTTCGCCGTCGCGGCGGCGCTGAGCCTGGTGGTGTGAGCCCGGCGGGCGCGGTGAGGCGTGGCGCCCGTGTAGGCGTCTGATAACGAAGTCGGGGCTGGCTGTGACGCGCACAGGTTCGTCGACCATACTCCTGCGGTGTGGAGCAGCGCATAGGTTCGAGCAGCAGCAAGCCCCTGGAGGGCGCCGGGTTCGACCCGGCCTTCATCCCCGGGCTCACCGCGCCCGCGACCGGCCGCGAGGAGGACGCGAAGGACACGAAGGACGCGCCCGGCACGGACGGGGACGGGACGGTCGCGGACGCCGCGACGGAAGCCGCCCCGGAGGCCGAGGAGTCGGAGAAGCCGGGTGACTCCCCGGCCGCCGAGGCCGCCGAGGCCGTGGAGGCGGCCGAGGAGTCCGAGGACGACGAGCCGGAACCCGCCCCCGACGGGCCCGTCTTCGAGGCGTCCGACCGCCGGGCCGCGCTCGTCGCCGACCACCGCGGCGTGCGGCTGAGGCTGGACGACCAGGAGTGCGAGTTCCGCTGGGACGAGATCGGCGCGGTGGAGACGGAGACGGCCCGCTTCGGCAAGCGGTACACCGTCACCGTCCACACCCCCGACCGGCGTTGGTACCCCCTCGAGATCGACGCCGACTCACGCAGCCGGTTCGCCGAGTGGGACGCCGCCCTGGACGAGGTCCTCGACGCGTACTTCGACGACGGCGCCGAGGAGCCGGCCGACCGCGCCTAGCGGCAGTACTGGCTCTCCTTGCCGATCACCCGGTACATGCAGTCGGCGTTCTCCAGCAGCTGGAGGACGGCGTCGCGGTTGCGGGACGTCTCCCGCTCGATGACCTCGTCGGGCGGGTAGAACCCGCCTCCGGACGCCGACCTCGGGTACATCTCGAAGGTGTAGCCGAAGATCTTGTGCGCGCCCCAGAGATAGTCGTCGATCGACCCGTCGGTGATGTACAGGTCGCTGGACTGCTGGGCCGTGTAGCCGTTGCTCGCGGCCATCTTCTGGCCGACGGCCTTGAACGCGGCGTGGTCGTCGGCCGTCATGCCGGTGGTGGTGTCGGAGTAGGTGTAGCCGAACGGCCACAGCACCAGCTCGCTGTAGGTGTGGAAGTCGATGCCCGCCTTGATCTGCTGCACCCCGCCGACGACCCGGCTGCGCACGAAGTCGGCGACCACCTTCACCTCGGGGGCCGACTCGGGCGCCGAACCCCGGTACGTCTCCGAGGACGTGCTGCCCGACGAGCCGCCGCAGCAGCCCCAGCGGTAGTTCCAGTTGCGGTTCAGGTCCGTGCCGACGTACGACGAGCCGGAGTTGGGCTGGCGGTTCTTGCGCCAGGAGCGGTAGGAACCGGTGGCGATGTCGTACTCGCCGCCGTCCGGGTTGAGGTCGGGGACGATCCAGATCTCCCGCTCCTGCACCATTTTCGTGATCCGGGCGTCGCCGCCGTACCCGGCGCCGAGTTCGCGCAGCAGGTACAGGGCCATCTCGACGGTGAGGTGCTCGCGGGCGTGCTGGTGGTGGGTGAAGAGCACCTCGGGCTCGGCCTCGTCGGCGCCGACGTTGTCGCTGACCTTGACCGCGACGATGTCCCGGCCCTGGTAGGACTTCCCGATCACGCGCTTGCTCATGATGGACGGGTAGGCCGCGATCCGCTGGTCGATCTCCGCGTTCATCTCGGCGTAGTTGTGGTAGCGGGAGTCGGCCGAGGGGAAGTCGAACAGGCGCGGTCCGTCGGCGGCCGTGGAGCGGTCGGGGGCCGCGCCCAGCGGGGTGATCTCGTAGCCCTGGCGGCGGAGTTCGCGGATCTGGTCGGCGCGGCCGGAGACGACCACGGTCTCCTCGTCGGCCTCGTCCACGGTGACGCCCGCCCGCTGGATCGCCGTACGGGTCACGGGAGTGGTGTGCTGGTGGATCTCGTACTGGCGGATGTCGTCCGCCGAGGGGGCCGCCGGGCGCGCCCCGTCGGCGCCGGCCGGGGCGGCCGCGGTGAGCGACACGGGCGCGGCGAGCGCGAGGGCGAGGAGTGCGGCGAGCGCGGCGGGGCGTCTGCCGCGGGAACGGAGTCGCATGAATGCTCCTTGTGGGGAGGTGGGGTGGTTCATGGCGACGTGCGTGGTGCGGTGCGGTCATCGTCGGGAGGTGACATGATCAGGTCAAGAGCGCAGAGTCGGCCGTCCCGCCAGGGGGAACCGGTGAAGATCCCGGCACGCCCTCTTGTGGGACCGGCACCCGTCCGCTTTCTTGACCCCATGGCGGACACCACGGGAAACACCCAGGACATCGGTGCGAAGGACGGGCCCGGCACCCGGCCGAGCAGGTCCAGCTGGCGCCACATCGGCCCCGGCATCGTCGTCGCCGCGACCGGCGTGGGCGCCGGGGACCTCGTGGCCACCCTCATCGCCGGCAGCAACTTCGGCTACACCCTGCTGTGGGCCGCCGTCGTCGGCTGCCTGGTGAAGATCTCCCTCGCGGAGGCGTGCGGCCGGTGGCACCTGTCCACCGGGCGCACCCTGTTCGACGGCTGGGCCGCCCTCGGCCCCTGGACCACCTGGTTCTTCGCCGTCTACGCCGTCATCTGGGGGTTCGTCTACGGCGCCGCCGCGATGTCGTCCAGCGCGCTGCCGCTCCAGGCGCTGTTCCCGAGCGTGATGGACCTCGAGTACTGGGGCATCGCCTGCGGCCTCGTGGGTCTGGTCTTCGTCTGGTTCAACAAGTACGCGGTGTTCGAGAAGGTCATGACCGTCCTGGTGGGCGTCATGTTCGTGGTCACCGTCTACCTGGCGTTCCGCGTCACGCCCAACCTGGGCGACGCCTTCGCCGGCCTCCTCCCCGTGCTGCCCGACGCGGAGGACTCCATCCTCAACACCCTCGGCCTGATCGGCGGCGTCGGCGGCACCATCACGCTGGCCGCCTACGGCTACTGGGTCAACGCCAAGGGCTGGACCGGCAGCGGCTGGATGAAGGTCATGCGCCTGGACAACCGGGTCGCCTACATCACCACCGGCATCTTCGTCGTCGCGATGCTCTTCGTCGGCGCGGAGCTGCTGCACTCGGCGAACATCGCCATCTCCGGCGGCGACCAGGGGCTGATCCAGCTCGGCGACATCCTGGAGGACCGGTACGGGGCGACCACCGGCACCCTGTTCCTGGTCGGCTTCTTCGCCGCCTCCTTCACCTCCCTGATCGGCGTCTGGCACGGCGTGAGCCTGATGTTCGCCGACTTCCTGGCCCGGCAGCGCGGCGAGCGGCAGGCGCGCGCCGACGAGCTGGCCTCCGGGCGCCGGGAACGCTCCTGGACCTTCCGCGCGTACCTGCTGTGGCTGACGTTCCCGCCGATGATCCTGCTGTTCCAGGGCGAGCCGTTCCGCCTGATCATCATCTACGGCGTCCTCGGCGCGGCCTTCATGCCGTTCCTGGCCCTCACCCTGCTGTGGCTCCTCAACTCCTCCCGCACGCCGCGCGAGTGGCGCAACGGCTACCTGAGCAACGGCATGCTGACGGTCGCGGGCCTGCTGTTCCTGGTCCTGGCGGTCAAGCAGATCTGGGACCAGCCCTGGTCGGAGTTCTTCTGACCGGTCCGCCGCCCGGCCCGTCTCACGCCCCCGCGTCCCACTCCGTGCTCAGCGCGATCTCCCGCAGCTGCGCCAGGGTGAGCGCGGGGGCGTCGCGCGTGGCGTCCTGGTGCTGGGCGGGCGTGTTGAAGGCGCTGACGACGACGCGCAGTCCGTCGGGGCGCAGGGTGTCGGCGGTCCACATGACGACGCCCTCCGCGCCCTTCTCCCCGGGCGACTTCCGGGTGGTGACCAGGGTGCCGTCGGCCAGCTTCTCGGCGCCCTGGAACAGCTCGCCGGCCACGTCCGACATGCCGGGCTGCACATTGATCTGGACGAGGCTCCCGCCCTTGCCGTCGTCGACGACGAGGTAGGCGTAGTCGGCGCCCGGGCCGCTCTCGCCGGTCACCTTCAGGTCCTCGGGCAGCAGACCGGTCAGCGTGTCGGCGATCGCCCCGGACGGCCTCCCCTCGGGCGGCGCCTCGCCGGTCACGGAGGGCTTCGGGCTATGGGGCATGGCGGCGGCGACCTGCCGCCACACGTGGGCGGTGACGACCTCCTTCAGCTGCTCGACGGAGAGCGGGGGCTGCGGGCGCGACACCGGCGCGTCCTTCTGCGCGGGCGCGTTCCATTCGCTCAGGGTCACGTGCACCCCGTCGGGCGTGACCAGTTCGGCGTTCCACCACTTGGTGTCCACCCGCCGGTCCGGGTACTCGTAGCCGCGGAGCAGCATGAGCCGGGAGCCGTCCGGCTGCGTGGCGCTGGTGCAGTCGTCGTAGGCGACGACCGCCTTGTCGGGGCACGTCGTCCACTGGGAGGCCTGCTCGCCGCCGGGGTCCATCCGGTCGACACTCAGACCGAGTGCCGCCGCGCCCTCGCCGTCGTCGAACACCAGCCGCGCATACGGGGGCATCGTCGACCCCGTGCCCTGGGCCTGCTCCTTGCTGTACGTGCCCTGAGGCAGCAACTCCTTGAGCGAGCGCAGCATGTCGTCGCCTGTGAAGGCCGCGGCGGGCGAAGGGCTCGCCGCCGACGGGCTCGCGGTCGCGGCAGGACCGGCCGCAGGGGAGGTCCGTCGAGGGTCGTGCGCCTCGGGCGGAAGGAGCAGTGTCGCGCCCACACCGACCAGGGCGACGCCGGTCATCCCGCCCAGCACGGCCGTGCGTCGCAGCAGCTGCTTGCGCCGTCCGCGCACCTGACCTCTGCCGACGAGGCCGGCCGGGTCGTCCGTACGGAAGCTGTGGCCGGCGTCGCGCAGCGCTGCGGCGAACCGGTCCTCGAAGGGGTCGGTGTGCTGGTTCTCGGGCATGACGAACCCACCTTTCTGCGGATGTGAGCGTATGAGGTCGAGGGAGGGGCCGGGCGGCCGGTGTCAGGGGCGGGAGAACTCGCGGAGGTCCTCGCCCAGCAGCTCCCGCAGCCGGCCGAGCGCGCGGACGCACCGTGTGCGCACGGCGGCCGAGCTGACGTTGAGCACGTCGGCGGTCTGCTCCACCGAGCGGTCCTCCCAGTAGCGCAGGACGACGACGGCCCGGTCCTTGGCGGGCAGCAGGGCGAGCGCGGCCATCAGCGTCAGCCGCAGCGGCGCGTCGCCGTCGGCGGCGCCCGGCAGGTCGGGGAACGTGTCGGTCGCCCGCTCACGGCTGCTGCGCAGCCGCCGATGCGCGAGGAAGGTGCGGGTGAGCACGGTCTGCGCGTACGCGGCCGGGTTCTCCGCTCGGGAGACGCGGCCCCAGCGGACGTACAGCCGGCTGAACGTCTCCTGCACCAGGTCCTCGGCGAGGTGCGTGTCCCCGGCGGTGAGCAGGCACGCGGACCGGTACAGGTGCCCCGCCCGCGCGGAGGCGAACTCCGCGTAGTCCGCGCTCCGCTGCTGTCTCATTCCGTCCCCCGTCGTACTCCCCGAACCGCTCTCACCTCACTGATGCGGTGGACCCGCAGAAATGTTTCATGTGGCGCCGAACACAGCACGCGCCGCCCGTTGTCAGTGGCCGCTGTCAGGATGACCGCGTCATCGGCGCACACGCGCGCCGGCCGTCGACCTGTCTGGAGCCACCGTGGGCATGATCGGGGAGTACGCGCGCCTGACGGCCGCCGAGTTCGAGCGCGCGGCCGGCGACCCGGACTGGGCGTACGAGCGTGTCCGGGAGCTGACCGAGCAGGAGTGGGACGTGGACCTGCCGTCGGACCGGGCGCGCCGCCTCGAGACCGACAAGATGTGGCACGCCCTGGACTTCCTGCTCCGGCGCGTCGGTTTCCCCGTGGACGTGGTCTTCGGTGAGGAGGAGATACCCGGGGCGGAGGACTGGAGCTACGGACCGCCGCGCTGCCTCACCCCGGACCAGGTGCGCACCGCCGCCGCGGCCTTCGCCGCCACGCCCCCCGCCCGGCTCACCGAGGGCGTCACCCCGGCCGACCTGGCCGCGGCCGACATCTACCCGACCGTCGTCTGGGAGCGCGGGGAGCCGCTGGACGAGGTGACCGCCCACTACGAGGCCCTGGTGCCGTACTTCCGCGCGGCGGCCCGTGACGGGGACGGCGTTCTGCTCTGGATCAGCTGATCCGGAGCAGAACGCCGCGGTAGGGAAGGGGGACGTGCCGGTTACGGCAGCGCGTGGACGTGCGGGCCCACCGCGTTGGACCAGGCGTTGCCCGCCGTGGCGTCCCAGTTGGTGGACCAGGTCATCGCGCCGCGCAGGCCCGGGTAGGTCTTCGACGGCTTGAAGGAACCGCAGTTGGTGCCGCGGGTCAGGCAGTCGAGGGCGGCGTTCACCACGGACGGCGCGACGTAGCCGCTGCCCGCGCCCCGCGTCGAGGCCGGCAGGCCGAGGCCCACCTGGGACGGGTCGAGGCCGTTCTCCAGCTGGATGCAGGCCAGCGCGGTGAGGAAGTCCACCGAGCCCTGGCTGTAGACCTTGCCGTCGCAGCCCAGCATGGAACCGCTGTTGTAGTACTGCATGTTGACGACCGTGAGGATGTCCTTCACGTTCAGCGCGGTCCGGAAGTAGGAGTTGGACGTCGACTGCATGTCGATGGTCTGCGGCGCCATCGTCAGGATCATCGACGGGCCCGCCTTCGCGGACAGCGCCCGCAGCGCCTGCGTCATGTAGGTCGCGTTGAGGCCGTTCTCCAGGTCGATGTCGACGCCGTCGAAGCCGTACTCCCGCATCAGGGCGTACACCGAGTCGGCGAAGTTCGTCGCGGAGGCGGAGTCGTTCACCGCGACGGTGCCCTTCTCGCCGCCCACCGAGATGATGACCTTCTTGCCGGCCGCCTGCTTGGCGCGGACGTCCGCCTTGAACTGGTCGACGGTGTAGCCGTTCAGGCCCGCCGAGTCCAGATTGAAGGTGACGGCGCCCGGGGTGCCGGTGGCGTCGGCGAAGGCGACCGCGATGATGTCGTACTGGTCCGGGACGTCGGAGATCTTCTGCACGGCCGCGCCGTTGTCGAAGTTCTGCCAGTAGCCGGTCACCGCGTGCCGGGGCAGGTCACCGCCCCCGCCGCCGCCGTTGTCCCGGGTGCGCACGGACACCGCCGCCGACTTGGCCGACTCGCCCGCCGCGTTGGTCGCCGCGACCTGGAAGGAGTACGACGTGGAGGCCGCGAGCCCGGTCACGGTCGCCGAGGTGCCGGTCACGGCGGTCACCCGGGTGCCGTCGCGGTAGACGGTGTAGCCGGTCGCGCCGGACACCGCGTTCCACGCCAGCGTCACCGAACTGGCCGTCGTGCCGGAGACGGTCAGCCCGGCCGGGGTGGCCGGGACCGTCGGCTCCGGGTCGCCCCCGCCGCCCCCGTCGGGGCCGAGGACGGACACGTCGTCCACGTAGTAGGGCTGCTGGCCGTACCAGCCGTGGGTGTAGACCGTCACCGACGTGGTGCTCGAGCCCGTGGAGAAGCTGGTCGACAGCTGCTTCCAGGTGGAGGAGTCCGGCGTCCAGGTGGACACGTCCGTGGCGCCGGTGCCGGTCACGCCCAGGTAGGTGTACCCGCCCTGCACCCACCCGGTCAGCTGGTAGGTGGAGTTGGGGCGCACCGCGACCGTCTGGGAACAGCGGGCGTTGTCCTGCCCGGCGGGCGTGGCCTTCAGCGCGGCCGCACCGCCGTGCACGGGGGAGGAGACGACGCTGCCGCTGTTCGCGGAGCAGGTCCAGCCGCTCAGACCCGACTCGAACCCGGCGTTCTTCGCGTTGTTGACGTCGGCCGCGGTCGCCTGGCCCGCGCCGGCGAGGGGAAGGGCGAGGGCCAGGGCGGAGACGAGGGCGACCGCCCAGGGGCGTCTGCCGCGTCCGGGCGTACGGGGTGCGCGGTCCACTTGGGGCCTCCGGTGGGGGAGTTGGGGAGGGGAGCGACGGTGGCCACCGTTGATGCCCCACACCGTGGTCCAGACCAATCCGCTTGTCAATAGGTCCAGACCGGAAACGGCGGCGCCCGCGCACGAGTAGCGCGGCGTACGGGTGGGAAGCGTGGCCCGGAAGGCCCGGGGCGGGTCCGGCGTCAAGTCGGGTGCACAGAACCCACACGGTCGGTGCCGTATCGAGACCGGCGAGATGATCGACCTGCCCCGGTTTGACGCATTGTGAGGACCAGGAGTTGCTGTTCGGCTGCCCAAAGGCTGTTCTCCGGTCACAGACCCGCGGATACAGTGCTGAGGTAGTCACGCAGTGAAGTCACGAGGGCGCACCGGAGTAACACCCGGCGGGCCGACGGGCATGGGGAGAACGGGGAGCCGCGCGTGCCAACTGCCGTTGCCGTGACCGGCGCCGACATGGCGCTGCCGGCGCAGGACGAACGGACCCTGCCCGCCGTCGTGCTGCGCGACGTCGACACCCGCCCGCTCGACCAGGTGCTGACCGAGGTCCAGGCGGTCGTCGAGGCGCACGGCCATGTCGTCGTCGTGTGCTCCCCGGCCACCCCGGCCCCCGTCCTGCGCCGGCTGCACACCCTGCGCTCCCTGCTGGAGAGCGACCGGATAGCCCTGTTCCGCCCCGACCTGCCGCCGCTTGCCGTGGCCGTGCTGGCCCGCCAGTTACGGCAGCTCGCCTCCTGCGACATCGGACCCGGCGTGCTGGCCTCGGCCGGCCGCCTGCTCACCCACTACCTGCACGCCGGGGCGCTGCTGGGCTCCGTCGCCCGCCTCGACCGGGTGCCCGTCGACCTCAAGCAGCACGCCAAGTCCTGGCTGCCCGGCAGCCAGTTCGCCGTCCTCGCCCACCCGCAGCCGCAGCTCGTCCGCCTCGGCCCCGACGCCATGCTGGACGGACCCGAGTTCGGCACCTGGATGCTCGTCGCCCGCGGCCAGCTCCCGTCCGACTGGGTCACCACCACCCTGGCGCCCGCCTGGCGGGTGCAGGGCCTGCGCGAGGCTCCCCTGCCCGCGGAGTCCGGCCGCTGGTGGGGCACCGGCAAGCTCGTCGAGTTCTGCACCTACCTGCCCGACCTGTCCGTGCTCTACCAACTGGTCACGTCCGTACGGCGCGGCACCTGCCACTGGTGCGGCATCGACGTCATCGGCGACCGCTGCGTGTTCTGCTCGGCCACCCCGCCCGTCCCGGAGGGCAGACCGGCCCTCACCCGACGCACCTGACCCGTCCGCCCACCGCACGAGCCCGCACCGTCCCGCTCGACCGCCACCCCCCAACGAGGTTGCACGGTTCATGAACTCCCGTCAGCGCCGCGGCGTGATACTCATCATCCTGTCGGTCCTGTGCGCCCTCGGCGCGTTCGCCGGCGTGCTCTCCGTCATCAACGACGTGCGCTCCAAGGTCGGCCCCGAGGTCGCCGCGTACCGGCTGAACACCGACATCGCGCCCTACACCACGCTCGGCGCCGACCAGTTCGAGCGGATCGAGATGCCCGAGCGCTGGCTGTCGGAGAACGCCGTCACCGACCTCGACGACATCCGCGGCAAGATCGCCGTCACCACCCTGCGCAAGGGGTCGCTGCTGCAGACCGACATGATCGTGGACCGGCCCGCCCTCCAGCCGGGGCAGCAGGAGGTCGCCATCTTGATCGACGCGGCGACCGGCGTGGCCGGCAAGATCACCCCGGGCTCCACGGTCAACGTGTACGCCACCTTCGAGGGGCAGCGCGAGGGCGACCCCGACCAGTCGAAGATCATCGTCACCGGCGCCAAGGTCCTCGACGTCGGCCGGCTCACCGCCCTCCAGCCCGACGAGGACGACCGCCGCGGACCCGCCGACGCCGTCCCCATCACCTTCGCGCTGTCCACCCTCGACGCCCAGCGCATCACCTACGCCGAGTCGTTCGCCCAGCGGGTGCGGCTCGCGCTGGTCGGCCCCGGGGGCGACACGGGCGTCCCCGAGAAGGACCGGACGTACGAACTCGCGCAGGACAAGTGAGAGGCCCGCATGTCCACCAGGATCCTCCCGGCAGTCGGTGACGCGGACGCGGCCCGGTCCCTCACCACCCTGACCGGCCAGCTCCCCGACGCGGAGCCGCTGGCCCCGGTGACCGACTCCACCCAGCTCGTCGACACCCTCTCCCGGCTGGCCGCCGAGTCCCTGGACGAGCTGCCCGAGGTGGTCGTCGTCCACGAGCGGATCGGCCCCGTCCCCGCGCTGGAACTGATCCGCGAGGTCGCCCTGCGCTTCCCCGCCGTCGGCGTCGTCCTCGTCACCTCCGACGCGAGCCCCGGCCTCTTCCAGGCCGCCATGGACCACGGCGCCCGCGGCCTGGTCGCCCTCCCGCTGAGCTACGAGGAACTCGCCAGCCGGGTCCAGGCGGTCGCCCAGTGGTCGGCCGGCGTACGGCGCCACCTGGGCGGCGAGCGCGACACGGTCACCGGCGCGGGCGGCACCGTCGTCACCGTCAGCGGCGCCAAGGGCGGGGCCGGCGCCACCCTCACCGCCGTCCAGCTCGCGCTCGCCGCCCAGACCTCCGGACGCGCCACCGCCCTGGTCGACATGGACCTCCAGACCGGGGACGTCGCCTCCTACCTGGACGTCCAGTTCCGCCGGTCCGTCGTCGACCTCGCCGCGATCAACGACATCTCCCCGCGCGTCCTCGCCGACGCCGTCTTCCGCCACGACAGCGGACTCGCCCTGCTGCTCGCCCCCGCCGAGGGCGAACGCGGCGAGGAGGTCACCGACCGGGCCGCCCGCCACATCGTCGGCGCCCTGCGCTCCCGCTACGAGGTCGTCGTCATCGACTGCGGCGCCCAGCTCGGCGGCGCGGGCGCGGCCGCGGTGGAGATGGCCGACCGGGCCCTGCTGGTCACCACCCCCGACGTCATCGCCGTACGGGGCGCCAAGCGGACCGTGCGGATGTGGGACCGGCTGCAGATCCGCAAGGCGGAGGAGACGACCGTCGTCGTCAACCGGCACACCCGGTCCACGGAGATCCAGCCGCCGCTCATCGCGCGGATCACCGGCACCGCGGTCGCCGCCACCACGATCCCCGCCCACTTCAAGGAGCTCCAGGGCGTGGTGGACGCCGGACGCGTGCACGAACTGGAGGCGAAGAGCACCGTGAAGCAGGCGATGTGGGCGCTGGCCGGCGAACTCGGCCTGGTGCGGGCCGCGGACACCGGCCACAAGGGCGGACGGCTGCGCGGCGACCGGGGCGCGGCCGGCTTCCGGCGGCGCAGGGACGGTACGGGATGAGCGGCGGCAGGCGGCCGACGGCGACGGGGCCGTACCGCGACCGGGGGCAGGTCACCGTCGAGTTCCTCGGCATGACCCCGACGATCATCGTCACGCTGGTCGTGCTGTGGCAGCTCGTGCTCGTCGGCTACACCTTCACGCTCGCCGGGAACGCCGCCGACGAGGCGGCCCGCGCCGGGACCGCCGCGTCCCCCGGCGCACGTCAAGGCGCCTGCCAGGCGGCCGGGACGGACAAGCTGTCGGGCGCCTGGGGCGACGGCGCCACGGTGACCTGCGCGACCGGGGGCGGCATGGTCACCGCCGACGTGAGACTCACCGTGCCGATCCTCTTCCCCGGCACCCTGTCGTTCCCCTTCGAGGTGACCGGTCACGCGGGCGCGGTCGAGGAGGAGACGGACTGACATGGCGTACCGACCCGACCTTCCGAACCGGCGCGGCGACGGGCGCCGCCGCGACCGCGGGCAGGTGGCGATCGAGTACCTGGGCTTCCTGCCGGTCCTGCTGATCGTGGCGATGGCCGGCGTACAGCTCGGCCTGATCGCCTACACCGCCCAGCAGGCCGGCACGGCCGCCCGCGCGGGCGCCCGCAGCGCCTCCCTGGACCAGGGCGCCCAGGCCGCCTGCGCGGCCGCCGTCAGCTCCTGGCTGGCCGGCGGCACCTCCTGCGGGACGGCGGAGGGCGGCGACGAGGTCACCGTCACCGCCCGGGTCGACATCCCGTCGATCGTGCCCGGCTGGGACTTCGGATCGGCGGGAAGGAGCGCCACGATGCCCGTCGACCACTGACCCCATCACCACCGGAGCGCCCGACGACGAGGACCGGGACCGGGACAAGGACGAGGACGAGGACGAGGACGAGGACGAGGAGCGAGCGACTCATGAGCCTGCGGGCACGCATCAACTCCCCCGAGGAGAGGACCGGGCGGGGCGAGGACGGCCACCTCGTCGCGTCCTACCGCGCCAAGCTCCTGGAGGAGATCGACCTCGCGGAGATGAGCGCGCTGTCCCCGGCCGAGCGCCGGGCCCGGCTGGAACGCGTCCTCGGCCACATCATCAGCCGCGAGGGTCCCGTCCTGTCGACGGTCGAACGCGCCCAGCTGATCCGCCGCGTCGTCGACGAGGCCCTCGGCCTCGGCATCCTGGAACCGCTGCTGGAGGACGCCTCCGTCACCGAGATCATGGTGAACGGCCCGGACGCCGTCTTCGTCGAGCGCGGCGGCCGGGTGGAGCAGCTGCCGCTGCGGTTCGCCTCCAACGACCAGCTGATGCAGACGATCGAACGCATCGTCTCCACCGTGAACCGCCGCGTCGACGAGTCCAACCCCATGGTCGACGCCCGGCTGCCGTCCGGGGAACGCGTCAACGTCATCATCCCGCCGCTGTCCCTGACCGGCGCGGTCCTCACCATCCGCCGCTTCCCCCGCTCCTTCACCCTCCAGGAGCTGATCGGCCTCGGCTCGCTCGACGAGCCCATGCTGTACCTGCTGGCCGGACTGGTGCAGGCCCGCTTCAACATCATCGTCTCCGGCGCCACCGGCACCGGGAAGACGACCCTCCTCAACGCCCTGTCCGGGCTGATCCCCGAGGGCGAACGCATCATCACCATCGAGGACTCCGCCGAACTCCAGCTCCAGCAGCCGCACGTCATCCGCCTCGAGTCCCGCCCGCCCAACGTCGAGGGCAAGGGCCGCGTCACCATCCGCGACCTGGTGCGCAACTCCCTGCGGATGCGGCCCGACCGCATCGTCGTCGGCGAGGTCCGCGGCGGCGAGTCCCTGGACATGCTCCAGGCGATGTCCACAGGACACGACGGCTCCCTCGCCACCGTCCACGCCAACAGCGCCGAGGACGCCCTCACCCGGCTGCAGACCCTCGCCTCCATGTCCGACGTGGAGATCCCCTTCGTCGCCCTGCACGACCAGATCAACAGCGCCGTCGACGTGATCGTCCAGCTCACCCGGTTCGCCGACGGAGCCCGCCGCATCACCGAGATCGCCCTGCTGGAGAGCCACGGCGGGGAGCCGTACCGGCTGGCCACGGCCGCCCGCTTCGACGCGCTCCCGATGACTCCCGACGGCCGCGTCCACGGCTCCTACGTCCACCACCCCCTGCCCCGGCGGACCGCCGACCGCCTCTACATGGCCGGCCAGCCCGTCCCCCAGGCGTTCGGCATCGCCCACACCGCCGACCAGCTCGCCACCCGAGAAGCCAGGTAGGTACCGCCCCCATGGAGCTGCAGAACCTGATCACGCTCACCACCGGCCTCACCCTGCTGACCTGCGTCCTCGCGGTCGCCGGCGTGCACCTCCACGCGGCGGGCCGGGCGCAGCGGCAGGCGCTGGTGGACCGGCTGTCGGCCACCGGGGAGCTCCCGTCCGCCGGCCGCCGGCGCCGCTTCCCCACGCTGGACCGCCGGCTGCGCCGCACCCGCCTCGGCCGCAAGCTGGAGCTGCGCCTGCTCGCGACCGGCCTGGACGTCACGCCCGGCGAGTTCTTCGTGGCGATGCTCGTCGCCGTCGCCGGACTGTGGCTGGCCGGGCAGGCCGCCCTCGCGCCCTTCTTCGGCCCGATCGCGGCACTGCTCGGCGTCTGGGCGGCCGTGCAGTTCCTCGACTGGCAGCGGCAGAAACGCATCGAGCGGTTCATCAACCAGCTTCCCGAGCTGGCCCGCATCCTCGCCAACGCCACCCAGGCGGGCCTCGCCCTGCGCACCGCCCTCGGCATCGCCGCCGAGGAGCTGGAGGCCCCGGCCGGCGAGGAACTCGCCAAGGTGGCCAACCAGCTGGCGATGGGCGCCTCCATGGAGGACGCCCTCGGCGAACTCTCCGACCGCCTCCCCTCCCGCGAACTGGTCGTCCTCGTCACCACGCTGGTGCTGGCCAACCGGGCGGGCGGCCAGGTGGTGAGCGCGCTGCGCAACCTCACCGAGACCCTGGAGGAACGCAAGGAGACCCGGCGCGAGGTCCGCACCCAGCTCTCCCAGGTCAGCATGACCTCCTACGCCGTGCCCGTGCTCGGCGTCGGCTCGCTGTTCCTGATGAACGGGGTGAAGGACGGCGCCCTGGAGCGCATGACCGGATCGACGGCCGGACAGATCGCGGTCCTCGTCGCCTTCGGCCTGTACGCCGTCGGCTTCCTGCTCATCCGCCGCCTGTCCCGCATCGACGTCTGAGCCGGAAGGGGACGACGACATGGCACTCCTGCTCGCCGCGCTCATGGCCCTCGCCGTGTGCGGCGTCTTCGCCGGCCTCCGCATGTACCGGGCGGAGGCGAAACTCCCCGGCGACCTGATGCTCGCCCTGGAGGTCGGCTCCACCCGCACCGGCGCGGTCGACTCCCTCATCGACCGCATGGGCATGCGCTACGCACCCGCCGTCCTGCGGCTCATGGGACCGAAGCAGGTCGCCAGGTACCGCCGCAGGATCGACCTGGCGGGCAACCCCGGCGGCCTCACCATCCACCGCTACGCCGCCCGCCGCGCCGTCTACGGCGCCCTCGGCGGCTTCGGCTTCCTGGTGTTCCTGATGCGCGGCCAGCTGTTCGTGGCGCTGCTGCTGCTCGCGTTCGGCGCGTTCTGGACGGAGGTCGGCATCTGGTCGGCGATCCGCGTCCGCAAGGACGTCATCGAGCGGACCCTGCCCGACTTCCTCGACGTCCTCGCCGTCGTGGTCAGCGCGGGTCTCGGCTTCCGCCAGGCCCTGGAACGCGTCTCCTCCCAGTACGAGGGCCCCTGGGCGGACGAACTGCGCATCACCCTGCGCCAGATGGACCTCGGCATGAGCCGTCGGCAGGCCTTCGCCGAACTGCGCCGCCGCAACGACTCCGAGCAGGTCGCCATGTTCGTCACCGCCCTCCAGCAGGGCGAGGAGCTGGGCGCGCCGATCGTGGACACGCTGGTGGCGCTCGCCAAGGACATGCGCCGCACGGACGCGCAGAACGCCCGACGCAAGGCGGCCCGCGCGGTCCCCAAGGCCACCTTGATGATCACCACCTTCATGGTCCCGGCCACGATGATCCTCCTCGGAGCCGGCCTGATCCTCGGCTCCGGCACCGACTTCGGCTCGCTCACGGGCGAGTGACGGGAGACGGAGTGCGATGACGACGACGCGGACGCGAAGGGGACGGGCGTGGCGGCGGCGCCGCGGCCCGGCTCTTCGACGGCGGGCGGGGGCGGGGCCGGTCGCGCCGGTCGCGGTGCGAGCGCGGACGCCGCAGGGGGTGGCGGGGACGCCGGTTCCGCCGCACACGCCTCGCGTCCCCCAGGAGCCGCCCGCCCCACCGGTCACGGACACCCAGCTCCAGGTGAACGCCCTCCAGGCACTGTGCCGGCAGGCCTTCGGCTTCCGGCTCGCGATGATCGCCGTGGCCGCCCCGTCCGCCCTGCTCAACGCGGGCCCCGGCTGGGGCGTACGCCTGGTCGGCAGCGCGGTCGTCGTCACCTTCATGGTGTCGTACGCCCTCTTCCGCGACTGGGAGCGCTTCGGCCCCCTCCTCCTGCGCCACCCCACCCTCCTCGCGGCGGACACCCTCTTCGGCGCGCTGCTGCTGGTCTCCGCCGGCCCCGACACCACCCTCGCCTACGTCAGCGTCTGCACGCCGCTGCTCGCGGGCCTCATCTACGGCTGGCGCGGCGCGGCCGTCTTCGCCTCGCTCCAGGGCGTGATCCTGCTGCTCGTCCACGCCACGCTGGACAACCCGCACACGGAACCCGCCGAGACGCTGATCCTGCCCGGCCTGTGCGTGATCGCGGGGGCGGTCGGCTCCAGCCTGCGCAAGCTGATGCTCCACCTCGGCGAGGCGACCCGCGCCCTGGCCGCGGTCCGGGCCCGGCTCGCGGTCACGGAGGCGGTCGACGCCGAACGGGCGCGTCTGGCCCGGGAGATGCACGACTCGGTGGCCAAGACGCTGCACGGGGTCGCCCTGGCGGCCGACGGCCTGGCCTGCTCGGCGGGCGCCGCCCGCATGGACCCGGCCCTGGTCAAACGCCAGGCGGAACTGGTCGCGCGGTCCGCGCGGAGGGCGGCCGCCGAGTCACGGGAACTGCTGACGGACCTGCGGAGGCAGGGGGAGCCGGGGCGGGCGGTGGACGTGCTGGGGGAGCTGGCGTGTGCGGTGCGGGACTTCAGGGCGCGGAGCGGGGCGCCGGTGACGTACGCGAGGACGGGTGAGGGCGGCCGGCCGCTGCGGGTGCCCCCGGCGGTGGCCCGCCAGCTCCTCTCCATCACCGAGGAGGCGATGGAGAACGCCCACCGTCATGCACGGGCGGCTCGAGTGGACGTACGGGCCGCCGTTCAGGCCGACGTTCTGACGGTCAGCGTCCGCGACGACGGCACGGGCCTGCCCGGCCTCCCCGCCCCTCCCGACCTCGACCGCCTGCGCCGCTCGGGCCACTTCGGCCTGGTGGGCATGGCCGAACGGGCCGCCTCGGTCGGGGCGCGCATCAGCTTCGGACGGGGCGAACGGGGGCGCGGCACGGAGGTGCGGGTGGAGTGGCCGCTCGCGTTACCGAGGACGGAGGTCCGCCATGAGCGGTGAACGGGACCCGTTCGGGGAGGTGCCGCCTCCCGACCCTCTGCGGCTGGTCGTGGCCGACGACAACCCGGTGGTCCGCGCGGGGTTGACGGCCCTCCTCTCCGGCCGCGAGGACCTGGAGGTGGTGGCGGAGGCGGCGGACGGCAGGCAGGCGTACGAGGCGACGCTCGCCCACTCTCCCGACGTGGTGCTGCTGGACGTCCGCATGCCGGGGGTGGACGGCCTCACGGCCCTCCCTCACCTGGTGCCGCTCACGGCGGTCCTGATGCTGACGTACAGCGGGGAGTCGGACATCGTCCACGAGGCACTGCGCCGGGGCGCCAACGGGTATCTGGTGCACGGCGAGTTCACCCCGGACGAGCTGGTGACGGCGGTACGGGACGCGAGGCGGGGGAGGCCGCACTTGACGCCGACAGCGGCGGGGAGGTTGCTGGCGCAATTGCGGGCGGGGGGTGCTGGCGACTCCGCTTCCGGCGCTGCGTCTGGGAGGAGTTGGCTGAATGCCGGACCTACTTCTACGGAAAACCTTTCGCAACTGCAACCAGGTATGGCACAGTCGGTGTCTGACAGGTCGACGTACGGGCTGAGCGCGAGGGAGGCGGAGATCATGGAGCTCATCGCGTCCGGCATGAGCAACCAGCAGATCGCCGCCACCTGCTTCATCAGCGAGAAGACGGTCAAGAACCACATCAACCGCATCTTCGCGAAGCTGCACAGCACGAGCCGCTCCGAGGCCACGGCCAAGTGGCTCGGGACGCGGCGGGGTCCGGCCCGGGACGGAGGTGACCGGTGGTGAGGCGCACGCCGACGACGCGATGGGCCCGCCCTTGGGTCCGGAAATGGGCCCCGGGACCCTTGAGGGGCCTGACCAACCCCTCGTACGGTGCCGAGGTCGACAGCGGCCCCGGCACCCAGGCCGCCACCGCGTCAGCCGGAGGGGAACACCATGGGCAACTGGATCAACACGACGGTCAGGCACCTCCAGTCCCGCGCATCCCGTCGCGACGACCGGGGGCAGACGGCGGTGGAGTACCTGGGGATCATCGCGGTGGTGGTGGCTATTGTGCTGGCGATCACGGGGACGGATATCGGGCAGACGATCTTCAATGCCATCACCGACAAGATCAGCGAGGTCACCGGCATCTGACCCGTCGGCGGCACATCGCCGATTCCGGGCAGGCCTTTCCCATCTACATCACGGTGGTGGGGGGTCTGCTCTTTCTCGCGTTCGCGTACCTGGCCGTCGGTCAGGCTGCAGCGAACCGGAACGGCGCGCAGACCGCCGCCGACGCTGCGGCTCTCGCAGCCGCACAGGAGAGACGCGACCAGCTGTCCGGGGCGTGGGTGGAAAACCTCCTCGACCCCGAGAAGTGGCAGGACATCTTCGATGGCATGGCGGAAGGGCTGACACCGTCGTGCTGGAGGGCCGAGCAGCTGGCTGCCGCCAACGACGCGACGGTCCTGAGCTGCGATGCGGACGGTCTCCTCGGCTACACGGTCGAAGTGCAGACGAACAAGACGGTCGGTGATTCCATCGTGCCCGGCACCGAGACGAAGAAGTCAAGGGCGACGGCCAGCGCGGTGATCGAGCCACGCTGCGGCTTCGAACTACCCGCCGGGGGAGAGGAAGCCGACGAAGAGGAAAGGCTCCCGACGCTCAATTGCAAGGGCGGGACCGACTGGGAGCTGGACCCCGAGGCGCCCGAGGACCTGCTGCCGAAGCCCGAGGACCTTTTCGACGTTCACCTGGCCGACTGACAAGCTAACGACGAGTGACTGAGGATGCAGGGTATGAGCGTTCGGTTCACAACGAGGGCCCGTAGCGGGGCCGTCGCGCTGGTTGTTGCGGCCGGACTGGCCCTGGGCGTGGCCGGCTGCGGCGGTGGCGGGGACGACGACGGCAAGCCGGAGAGCACCGCGTCCGCATCACAGGAACGCGGGTCCGAACCGAGCGCTCAGGAAAACGAAGCCACGGAGACGCTCGCGGAGCTCAGGGGGCCGGACGGCTTGCTGCTCCAGGTCACCTCGGCCGAGCGGGACGACGGCGGCTTCGTCACGGTCAACGGGACCCTGAAGAACGACAGTGACAAGTCGCTGAACCTGCCCGCGCAGCTGAGTGGCAACGAGACCGAGGTCATCCGCAACGGTCGGTCGCTCGGCGGGGCGACGTTGGTCGACAGCAAGGGCAAGAAGCGCTACTACGTCCTGCGTGACACGGACGGCCGCCCTCTGACGACCACGGGCATCACCGGCATCAAGTCGGGTGAGTCGGTGCCGGTCTTCATGCAGTTCCCCGCGCCGCCCACCGACACGGTCGAGGTGTCCATCCAGTTGCCCATGTTCGCCAGCGGCACCATCCAGATCTCTGGGTGAGGCAGGGATGACACACACGCGCCTCCTTCTCATCGGCACGCTCGCCACTCTGCTGGCCGCCGGCCCGGCCGTGGCCCGCGCCGACGACGGACCGAGCGTCCCGCCGGGCACGGAAGCCAGCGCCTCCGCGCCCGTGGAACTGGACCCCAACGACCCCGACCTGAAGCTCCCCGACGGGGCCACCCTCGCCGAGCCGAAGGTGCTGGACATCAAGTCCGTCGTCGAGGACCAGAGCGGGGACGAGCGCCGCGAGGACACGAACACGAACGTGACGTTCGCCCTCCAGGCGGAGGTCCTCTTCGGCAAGGACAGCGCCAGGATCTCCGGACAGGCGAGGGCCCGCATCAGCGTCATCGCGAACGAGATCAAGACGCAGAACGCGACCCGCATCCGCGTCTTCGGGTTCACGGACAACCTCGGCTCGTCCGCGCACGGCGACGTGCTGTCCCGCAAGCGGGCCAACGCGGTGCACGGCATCCTGGAACAGGAGCTGAGCGACGCGAACATCACCTACGAAGTGCGTGGGTACGGCGAGGACTACCCGATCGCGGACAACTCGACGGAAGAGGGCCGGAAGAAGAACCGGCGGGTGGAGATCTCGTTCCCGCGAGGGGAGAACTGAGCCGGCTCAGCGGAGTGCACGGACCTCCACCACCGCCCCCACGCCAAGCCCCCATCCCGCCATGGCGCCCGCCTCGGCCTCGACCACATGCCGCGCCCGGACGCGCGGCCGCCCCAGCCGTCCCGGCGGCATGGTGCGCACGGCGAGCACGCGGAGCCGCCGGTCCAGGTAGGCGACGTCGATGGGCATGCGCATACGGAAGGTGTGGATGCTGTTGGCGGGCGTGAGCAACAGGGCTTCCTCCAGGGCGTCCCGCCCGAGCAACCCCCGCGTCCGCGCCCGATAGGACGCCGCGATCTCCAACGGCACCCGCGCGCTGACGCCCCCGTCCGGCCGCAGCACGACCAACTCCCCACGCCCGTCCCGCCACCGCACCACCGCGCCTCCCCTCACCCCGGCGAACGTACCCCGCGCCACTGGATAACGTGACCCCACGAAAGCGACGCCTCGCCCCACCGGGAGCTTCCTTGAACCGCCGCACCGCCCTTCTCACGACGCTCGCCGTGACCACGGCCCTGACCGCGACCGCGTGCGGCGGCGAGGACACGGCCGCCTCGGAAAAGCCGGCAGACAGCAAGCCTGCGTCCCAGGCCCCATCCCCTGCCCCGACGCCAACGGCGTCGGAATCAAGCGTGCGCCCGACCATGACGTTCCCGTCCGACGCGAAGAATGTCTTCGAATACGAGAAGACGGGCGACGCGGCGAAGGACGCGGCGCTGCGGGACAGCACGCTGGGCGTGAACTCTGTGGACGAGGCCATCTTCAAGGGTTCGACCGATTCCGAGGCGCTGGGCTTCTACAACGTGGACCGTGCGCTGAGCGGGGCGATCGTCTTCGTCAACCGGTACATCAAGGCGAACGACACATGGGTCGGTGAGACCCGGTACTTCGACTACGAGGTGGAGCTTTCCGGCACCAAGAAGGCGTACATCACCTATTGCTCGGACGAGAGCAAGTCCTTCCTGAAGAACAGGAAGACCGGCAAGGTGGACAACACTCCGACCACTGCCGACAGTTACGTGCTCTACCACACCGCACTCACCAAGAATGCCGACGGCGTCTGGCAGACGACGGACGTCGCATCCGAGCGGGGCAGCGAGAAGTGCCAGCCGTGAATGCGCGACAGCCACTCCAGGAGCCGACCGTGAACCGCCGCCCCACCCTCCTCACAGCACTGGCACTGACCGCTACCGCCGCCCTGACGCTGTCCGCGTGCGGAAGCGACGACGACAAAGCGAGCGGCACCCAGGCCGATGGCGGCAACAAGCGCGCGTCCGTGAGCACGTCGGCCGCCACGTCTCCCGACCGCCCGAAGATTGAGTTGCCGGCAGACCTCGAGCTGACCTTCGAGGGCGGCGAGACGGGTGACCCAGTCAAGGATGCGATCCTCGCGGACAACGCGGAACGGATGCGCGCGGTCGACGCCGCGATCACCGGGACGGACCCCGAGGGCAAGGCGCTCGCCTTCTACAACACCGGCAAAGCCCTGCAAGCCGCGCAGGACTGGGTCGTCCAGTTCGAGGAGGCCGGGGCGACATTGACTGGCGAGGCCCGCTACTACGACCGCGAGGTGACGCTCACGGGCGAGGACTCCGCCACCCTGGTCTTCTGCGCGGACGAGAGCAGGGGCTTCAGCAAGGACAAGAAGACCAACGAGATCCACAAGACGCCGGTCACCAAGAACAGCTACGTGCTGTACAACACGAGGCTCGACAAGAACGCAGAGGGCGTCTGGCAGACGTCTCAGATCATCTCCACCAGGGGCGCGACTCAGTGCCAGCCATAGATAACGTGACCCCACGAAAGCGACGCCTCGCCCCACCGGGAGCCTTCTTGAACCCCCGCCGCCTCGTCCTCGCCACCCTCGCCCTGGCCGTGGCACTGACGCTCACCGCCTGCGGCGGGAACGACACCGACGCGCCTGCCAAGGGCAGCGACAAGGCTTCCGCTGCTGCACAGCCCTCGCCCTCGCCTTCGGCCCCCGCCGCCGACGGCGGTCGCCCCGTGATCAAGTTGCCTTCCGACGTGACCCACGCGTTCGACTGGGGCACGACGGGCGACCCCGTGAAGGACGCCGTGCTCGCGGACACCGAGCAGCGGATCAAGGCGGTGGATCTGGCCATCGCGGAACAGGACCCGCTCCACGAGGCCTACCGCTTCTACTCCGAGGGCACGGCTGCCGCGGGAAGTCAGCGGTACATTCAGGACTTCGTCGATCACAAGGCTCGTACGGCGGGGTTCACCCGCTTCTACGACGCCGACGTGACGGTCCACGAGGACGGAACCGCCGCCCTCGTCTACTGCGAGGATCAAAGTAGGGCTTTCAACAAGTTCCTCGAGACCGGCAAGACGGACGTCACACCGGTGACCAAGAACTCCTACGTGATCTATGCGGCCACCGTGCGGAAGAACGGGAACGGTGTGTGGGTGACCGAGCGTCTGTCGTCGCAGCGGGGAAGTGCCACGTGCCGGCCCTGACGTAGGGCTCCGCGTCCCAATTCGGTATTAGCTGTGTTGCAGTTGACCCATTCGCTCTGGTGTCGCGCCGCGCCCGCTGGATAGCGTTGGTGCGCTGATGTGACGCCTCGCCCCACCGGGAGCCGACTGTGAACCGCCGTCCCACCCTGCTCGCAGCGCTTGCGCTGACCGCCACCGCGGCTCTGACGCTGTCCGCGTGCGGAAGCGACGACGACACTCCTGCGAAGGACAGCGACACGATCGCGGGAGCGGACACGGGTGACAAGAAGTCGCCCTCGCCGGCCACGTCCGCCCCGGTCTCGGACGACCGCCCGAAGATCGAGCTGCCCAGTGACCTCTCCTACACCTTCGACTGGCCGAAGACCGGCGACAAGGAGAAGGACGCGGTCCTGGCCGACAGCGAGCAGTCCATCAAGGCGGTGGACCAGGCGATCGTCAAGCAGAACGCACTGGACAAGGCCTACCTCTACTACTACGAGGGTGAAGCAGCGGCCGAGACGCAGAGGTTTGTGCAGGACTACGTGGACCACAAGGCCGCGGTCACCGGGTCCTACCGCTTCTACGCACCGGAAGTGAATGTCGGTAAGGATGGAACGGCCTCGCTCAGCTATTGCGAGGACCAGGGCAAGGCCTTCGTGAAGTACCTCGAGACCAACAAGATCAAGAAGACCGAGGTCACCGCCAAGAGCTACGTGATTTACCACACGTCGCTGAAGAAGAACGACAAGGGCGTGTGGGTCATTCAGAAGATCGTCTCGCAGAGTGGGAGCGCCAAGTGCCAGCCGTGACCCGCACTTTCCGGACGTTCGCCGCTGTCGGCGCGGTCGTGTTCCTCCTGGCCCTGCCCGGCGTGGCTCACGCCGACGACGACCTGGGCAGCGGAACCCAGGGTGAAGACAAAGGCGCCAACCTCAACGACGACGGCACCCTCTCCGTCTCCGCCGGAGGCGTCCGCTTCGATCACTCCAAGAACGGCAAGGGCGGCAAGGTCGGCGCGCTCACGTCGAGCACCTCGTGGTCGCCCCCGCCCTGCTGGTACGCGCCCAAGTACTCCCCCGAGGAGCTGCAGGCGTACCTGGAGCCGATCTGGGAGGCCGGTTCGACGGGGCACGAGTGGGACAACGAGCAGCGGAAGAAGTACACGAACCCCGACGACCCGGAGAAGGACTTCAACAAGCACAAGTCCGGCAAGGGCTACTGGTGGGGCTCGTACGTCGACAAGAGCTTCCCGCCCGGCTGGGACTCCTGCACGAGGGACTACTTCTGGGTGGATCAGGGCGACCCGCCGCCCGCGGACGTCGAGAACGCCGTCACGCCGGAAGTTCTCGCCGAACTCGCCTACTCCGAGATCCGCGTCCCCGGCACCGAGGTCACCCTCGCGCCCGCGCAGGCGACCAAGGTGAATCTGCCGACCTGGTCGTGGCTCGACGGCGCAGAGTTCCAGCCGGTCTCGGTGACCGCCTCCGTGCCGGAGATCGGCATCTACGCGACGGCCACGGCGGAGCCGGTCGCGCTGAAGATCCAGCCCGGCACCCCGGACGCCGAGACGTACCCCGCCTCCGGTGTCTGCGAGATCGACAACGGCCGTATCGGAGAGCCCTACGCCAAGGGCAAGGCGAACCGGACGCCCCCGTGCGGGGTGAAGTACCTGCGCTCCTCCGGCGACGGCACCTTCCCGCTGCAGGCGACCGTCACCTGGGAGGTCCGCTGGACCGGATCCGGCGGCGCGGGCGAACGTCTGCCCGACGGTGAGTTCGGAGCGACCCAGGACGTCGTCGTCCAGGAGATCCAGTCCGTCAACCGCTAGCCCGACGGACACCGCTCCCCCCGCCCCGGCAAGGGTTTGCCGGGGCGGGCCCGTGTGGGTAGGTACACCCGCATGACGACGACACTCGGTGCTGTGTTCCGCCCCCAGCTCGCCCCCGAGCGGCTTCGCTCCGTCGTGCGCACCGCCGACGCGGCCGGGCTCGAGGAGCTCTGGCTGTGGGAGGACTGCTTCCGGGAGGGCGGCATCTCCACCGGCGCCGCCGCCCTCGCGTGGAGCGAGCGTCTGCGCGTCGGCGTCGGACTGCTGCCCGTACCCCTGCGGAACGTCGCCGTCACCGCCATGGAGGCCGCCTCCCTGCACCGGATGTTCCCCGGCCGTCCGATCCTCGGCGTGGGGCACGGCGTCCAGGACTGGATGGGGCAGGTCGGCGCGCGCGTCGGGTCGCCCCTCACCCTGCTGCGGGAGCATCTCCTCGCCCTGCGCGCCCTGCTGGCCGGGGAGACGGTGACGGCCAAGGGCCGCTACGTCACCCTCGACGACGTCGCGCTCGACTGGCCCCCGTCCGGCCCCGTCGACGTCCTGGCCGGAGGCATGGGCCCGCGCACCGTACGGCTCACCGGCGAGGCCGCCGACGGCACCATCCTCACCGCCGACACCTCCGCCGACGGCGTCCGGCAGGCGTGCGGGCTGATCCGGGAGGGCCGCGTCGAGGCGGGGCGTGACCCGGAGGGCCACCGGGTCGTCGTCTATCTGCTGACCGCGACCGGCGACGGGGCGCACGAGCGGCTGCGGGCCGAGCTGGTCGCCGAGGGGCACGGCGCGGACGCCGGCCTCGGGGTCGCCGGGGACGCCCGCGCCGTCGCCGACGCCGTACGACGGCTGGCCGAGGCGGGCGCCGACACGGTCGTCCTCCAGCCGACCGGCGACGAACCCGACCCGGAGGGCTTCGTCCGCTTCGCCGCGGAGGACGTGCGGCCACTCCTCACCTAAACCGCCCCCGCGGGGCGGGAGAAAAGCACGCGACGGACCGCCCCGTCCTCGTGCATCCTCGCCGCATGACCCCGCCTCAACCCCGCACCCGGACGGGTACGTTCGACGAACTCCTCGCCGAGGGCGCCTCCGTGCCCACCGAGGGGTGGGACTTCTCCTGGTTCGAGGGGCGCGCCACCGAGGCCCGGCCGTCCTGGGGGTACGCCGCCACCGTCGCCGGCCGGCTGGGCGCGGTGGACGGGCCCGTGCTCGACGTCCAGACCGGCGGGGGAGAGGTCCTCGCGTTCGCCCTCGGCCGGGCGTCCCGGCGGCCCCCGCTGGTCGCCGCCACCGAGGGCTGGCCGCCCAACGTCCGCAGGGCGGCGCACACGCTGCGGCCGTACGGCGCCGCCGTCGTCGCGGCGGCCGAGGACGCGCCGTTGCCGTTCGCCGACGGGTCCCTCTCCCTCGTCACCAGCCGGCACCCCGTCCGGCCGCTCTGGGACGAGATCGCCAGGGTGCTCAGGCCCGGCGGCGCCTACCTCGCCCAGCACGTCGGGCCCGCCAGCGCCTTCGAGCTCGTCGAGTACTTCCTCGGCCCGCTGCCCGAGGAGAGCCGCACGGCGCGCGACCCCGGGCGGGAGCGGCGGGACGCCGAGGCGGCCGGTCTTGAGGTCGTGGAGCTGCGGGCCGAGCGGCTGCGCATGGAGTTCTTCGACATCGCCGCGGTGGTGCACTTCCTGCGCAAGGTGATCTGGATGGTTCCCGGGTTCACGGTCGAGGCGTACCGGCCGCGGCTGCGGGAGCTGCACGAACGGATCGAGGCCGAGGGGGCCTTCGTGGCCCACAGCTCACGTCATCTCGTCGAGGCCCGCAGGCCGGGCGGACCGGGCAGGCCCGGGGCCTGACGCCCGCGCGGTCCACGCGCGTAGTGTCCGCATCGTTATGGGTGAGGGCTGGTATCGGCGGCGGTGCGTCCCTTAGGTTCGGACCAATTGATTCGCGCAAGCAAAGCTGCGCGGAAGGGTCACCGCGCAGTGGAGGGGGCTGCGCGGTGTCCGCATTCCCGGCGCGCATCGCCCGCCTCTCCTCCCCGCCTCCCCGCCGCCCCGTCTCCGGGTCAAGCCGCAGCCCGCGCCGGGGTCACCCGTCGGGGGGACGGCCGGAAGAGTGGCCGGAAAGGTGCAGGGTTGGTGTCACACCGTGCACACAGTCCCCTCAGCGCCCTTTTCTCGCGCGATTTCGCCCGGTTCCGGCCAGGAAGACCCCCTGAATCGGCTCCTCCGAGGGCATCCGGGCGTCGCCGGGCGGTTTCGGAGAGTAGTTGTGCCGCGCCGATGCACGCAGCATCACTTACGAAGGGTTATGGTGGAAACCCCCCCTCGGGCCGGTCCGTCTCCCCCCCACGGACCGGCCCGTTTTTTCTTGCTCACCGCTCTCCGTCGCTTCCCGCATCCCGCTGGCTAGAGTCGCGGCATGTCGAACGAGCATCCGGCACCGGCCCCTCAGCAGCCTCCCGGCGCCCCGGGCCCGTACGGCCCGCCGCCCGCGCAGCCGCCGTACGGACAGCCCTACGGACAGCCCTACGGACAGTCCGGCACCCCCTCGCCGTACGGACAGCCCTCCCCGTACGCCCAGCCCTCATACGCCCAGCCCCCCGGCTGGCCCGCCACCGTGCCCGCCGGCATGCCCGGTCCCGTCCGCGCCGCGCAGATCGTGATCTTCGCGGCGTTCGGGGTCGGCGTGCTGCTGACCGTCCTCGTCGCCGCCGGCGCGGGAGCCTATGGGGCGGGGCGGTTCTTCGGTATGCACCTGATGACCGCCGTGCTGTTCGTGCTGGCGTTCCGCTTCCCGACGGCGGGCAACGGTGTGCGCGTGGCCTCGATCGTGCTGGCCTGCCTGCAGATCTTCTTCGCGCTCAGCGGCACCGCCCGGGGCGTTCCGCTCGGCATCCTGCCGCTCGGCACCGGCGTCGCCGTCCTGGTGCTGCTCTGCCGGGAGCCCTCGAAGCAGTGGTTCCGGAGGCAGCGCGCAAACGGCGTGCCACCGCAGTACAGCTGACAAAAGCGCGCCAGACCGGACGTTGGGGACCCCCGCCCCGGCGGGGGTACGCTTCGCCTCTGGGGACCGCCATCCGGGCAGGGGCCGCCCGCGGCCGAGACCGGGCCGCTTGCCGCGTGACGCGGCGGGGCGCCGCGCCTGTCCGATCCGTACGGAGGGGCTGACGATCACGTGAACCTGCGCGACAAGCTGCGGAGCCTGCTGGTCAGGCTGTACGCACGCCGGGTGGAAGGCCACCTGGACACCGCTCAGGTGCCGAAGCACATCGGCGTCATCATGGACGGCAACCGCCGCTGGGCGAAGGCCTCGGGTTCCAGCACGGTGCACGGCCACCGGGCCGGCGCCGAGAAGATCGAGGAGTTCCTCGGCTGGTGCTCCGAGACGGACGTCGAGGTGGTCACCCTGTGGCTGCTGTCGACGGACAACTTCGACCGGCCCAAGGAGGAACTGGTCCCGCTCCTCGGCATCATCGAGGACGTGGTGCGCACCCTCGCCGCCGACGGACGCTGGCGGGTCCACCACGTGGGCACGCTCGACCTGCTGCCCTCCGGAATGCAGACGGTCCTGAAGGAGGCCGAGGCGGCCACCGCGCACGTCGACGGAATAGTCGTCAACGTCGCCATCGGGTACGGGGGACGCCAGGAGATCGCCGACGCCGTGCGCTCCATGCTCTTCGAGGCCCACGACAAGGGCGTCCCGATGGACGAGCTCGCCGAGTCCGTGGACGTCGACATGATCGGACGTCACCTCTACACCAAGGCGCAGCCCGACCCGGACCTCGTCATCCGCACGAGCGGCGAACAGCGGCTGTCCGGATTCATGCTGTGGCAGACGGCCCATTCGGAGTACTACTTCTGCGAGGTCTTCTGGCCGGCCTTCCGCAAGGTGGACTTCCTGCGCGCGCTGCGCGACTACGCCGCCCGCCACCGCCGCTTCGGCGGCTGAGCGCCCTCACCTCGCCTCCCGCACCTCGCCTCCCGCACCCCTTCTCCCGCATCGCCGCGGCACCCGGAGCGCCTCCGCACCACCTCGCGCCCCCCTCGGGTCACCAGGCGTCACGCGCCGTTCACCGGCGCGTCGTCACGGGCCGTGGCATGGCAGCGCTTCTTCGAGGGCATAACTCAGTCAGGTCGACGCCCGAACCACGGGTGTCGGATCTCAGCGGACGGCACGGGAGCCGTCCGCCCGGGAGGCCCTTTGCACCAGCCCGACCGTGCGGTCACGGCACGGAAGAAGCGGCGGAGGGCCGGTTCTCGGTCCGCTGTGCATCGCGGCCGTCGACCGGTCCAGCTCCGTCTCGTCGCTCCCCGACCTCATCCGAGGGGGTTCGTCCTTCCGTGGTGACCAGCGCAAAGCGCCACAAGCCCGACCGGCGCACCTACGTTCTCGACACCAGCGTCCTGCTGGCCGACCCCCATGCCCCGAGCCGCTTCGACGAGCACGAGGTCGTGCTCCCCGTTGTCGTGGTGACGGAGCTGGAGGCCAAGCGGAACCATCCCGAGCTCGGCTACTTCGCCCGCCAGGCCCTGCGCCTGCTGGACGACTACCGGGTGCGGTACGGCCGTCTCGACGCCCCCATCCCGACCGGGGACCTCGGCGGAACCCTGCGGGTCGAGCTCAATCACTCGGACCCCAGCGTGCTGCCCAGCGGCTACCGCCTGGGGGACAACGACTCCCGCATCCTCGCGGTCGCCCGCAATCTGCAGGCGGAGGGATTCGACGTCACCGTCGTCTCGAAGGACCTCCCGCTCAGGATCAAGGCGTCCTCCGTCGGCCTCCTCGCCGAGGAGTACCGCGCGGAGCTCGCCATCACGGACTCCTCCGGCTGGACCGGGATGTCCGAGCTGACCCTGCCCGGCGAGCAGGTGGACATCCTCTTCGAGGAAGGCCATGTGTATGTGCCGGAGGCCGCGGACCTGCCGGTGCACACGGGCCTGACCATCCAGTCCGAGCGCGGCAAGGCGCTCGGCCGGGTCACCCCGGAGGGCAACGTCCGCCTGGTGCGCGGCGACCGGGAGGCGTTCGGCATCAAGGGCCGCAGCGCCGAGCAGCGGATCGCGCTCGACCTGCTGCTGGACCCGGACGTCGGGATCGTGTCCATGGGCGGCCGGGCCGGCACCGGCAAGTCCGCGCTCGCGCTGTGCGCGGGTCTGGAGGCCGTGCTGGAGCGGCGGCAGCACCAGAAGGTGATGGTCTTCCGTCCGCTGTACGCGGTGGGCGGGCAGGAGCTGGGCTATCTGCCCGGTTCCGAGGCCGAGAAGATGAGTCCCTGGGCCCAGGCCGTGTTCGACACGCTGTCGGCGGTCACCAGCCGGGAGGTCATCGAGGAGGTCACCGCGCGCGGCATGCTGGAGGTCCTGCCGCTCACCCACATCCGGGGCCGCTCGCTGCACGACGCGTTCGTCATCGTGGACGAGGCCCAGTCCCTCGAGCGGAACGTCCTGTTGACCGTTCTGTCCCGGATCGGGGCCAATTCCCGGGTTGTCCTGACGCACGACGTGGCGCAGCGGGACAATCTGAGGGTCGGCCGGTACGACGGTGTGGTCGCCGTCGTGGAGAAGCTGAAGGGGCACCCGCTGTTCGCCCACGTGACCCTGAGCAGGTCCGAGAGGTCCCAGATCGCGGCCCTTGTGACCGAAATGCTCGAAGACGGTCACATCTGACCCTCGCGTCCCAACACGGGTCGGTTACGCGGGAGTTGGCGCCGTCCGGAAAAGGCGTAGAGCCTAGCCGGGCGGCGTCGGCGCGTGTGCGGCTTTCCGATAATCGCTGGGGCCAAACGACATGTGAGCTTTCACACGCAACAGAGAATTGCCTTGCCCCGCCCGGTTACGGCAGAGTCTCACTCCTGTCAGGCCCCGCATACGACACAGCTGTATCCCCTGGGGGTGCCTCCCGCGCCCTTAAGGCAGTGGGGGAGGTACAGGACCACTTGGAAACACCGTTTCAACTTCATAGCGTCGTCGTATGCCGCCCGAGCACCACGCGGCGCTCCTCTCGAAGGAGTTGCCCACCGGGCCCGTGCCTCCCGTGACCCGTAGTTGGGGAGGCCAGTGTCAGGGGCACGATTGCGTCCGCGAGGGTCACCGAAGCGGGCGATGCTGGAAGGAAACCGTGTGAGCCGGATCTCGGTCCGGGGATTCGCAGTGGCCTCGGCCACGGCGGTCACCGCTGTCGGAAGCGTCGTCGGCGTTGCCACAGGCAGCACCGCAGCGCAGAACAACGACGCCGAAGCGACGGCAGCCGGCACCACGCTGCTCGCGGACATCCCCGCGGGGCAGCAGGCGCAGGTGCAGACCGCGTCGCTGACGCAGCAGGCCCAGACGATGGCCATCGCCGCGGACGCGACCGCCAAGAAGGACGCGGAGGAGGCAGCCCGCAAGGCCGCCGCCGAGACCGCGATCGCGAAGAAGAAGGAAGCCCAGAAGGCCGAGCAGGAGGCCAAGGAGCGCGAGGAGGCCGAGAAGGCCGCCAGCCGCTCCGCCGCGCGTGACGCGTCCTCCTTCGCGGCGCAGGCCTCCTACTCGGTCGCCGACGTCCAGGCCATCGCCCGCCAGATGGTGCCCGCCGACCAGTTCCAGTGCTTCAGCAACATCGTGGACCACGAGTCCAGCTGGAACTACCAGGCCATGAACCCCTCCTCCGGCGCCTACGGCCTCGTGCAGGCCCTGCCGGGCTCCAAGATGGCCTCCGCCGGCGCCGACTGGCAGACCAACCCGGCCACCCAGATCAAGTGGGGCCTCAACTACATGGACGACCGCTACGGCAGCCCGTGCGGCGCCTGGGAGTTCTGGCAGGCCAACAACTGGTACTAGGTCCGCGGACCGTCCCGCCGCCTCGCGGCGCGCTCGACTCCGGCGACAGCCCCGCACCGTCCTACGGTGCGGGGCTGTCGCCCTGTACCGTCTGATCGACGGCGCCAGGGGGACTGGTGGGGAGAAACGGGGGAAGAGGACGGATCATGTCGCGACTGCCAGGATGGCTCGACCGGGTCGGAGCCGGACTGACGAAGGTCGGCAAACGGCTGGAGGAGCGCCGCGCCGAAGTCACGCGCGACCAGGGGCCGGACGACGACCCCGCGCGCGGCGCCACCGGCGCCGACCGGCCTCCGCCGCCCCCCGAATACACCCAGGTCGTCCTCCCGGCGCGCCCCGACCCGGCGCAGGCCGTGCCCTGGGGCGTCCGGGTCGCCGCCGAGGCCGGCTGGCGCCTGCTGGTGCTCGCGGGCACCGTCTGGGTGCTGATGCGCATCATCAGCGCCGTCCAGCTGGTGGTGCTGGCGTTCGTCGCCTCGCTGCTCATCACCGCGCTGCTTCAGCCCACCGTCGCCCGGCTGCGGCGGCTCGGGGTGCCGCGCGGACCGGCCACCGTGCTGACCGCGCTGTTCGGCTTCGTGGTGATGGGACTCATCGGCTGGTTCGTGACCTGGCAGGTCATGGAGAACGTCGACACCCTCTCGGACCAGATCCAGGACGGCATCGACGAACTGCGCAACTGGCTGCTCAACAGCCCGTTCCACGTCACCGACAAGCAGATCAACGAGATCGCCAAGAACCTGCGCGAGGCGGTCGGCGCCAACACCGAGCAGATCACCTCGGCCGGACTGGAGGGCGTCACGGTCGTCGTCGAGGCGCTCACCGGCATTCTGCTGGCGGTCTTCTCGACGCTGTTCCTGCTCTACGACGGCAAGCGGATCTGGCAGTGGTCGCTCAAGCTGGTCCCGGCCGTGGCCCGTCCGGGCGTCGCCGGCGCCGGCCCGGTCGCCTGGCGCACGCTCACCGCGTATGTGCGGGGCACGGTGGTGGTGGCGCTGATCGACGCCATCTTCATCGGCCTCGGCATCTACTTCCTCGACGTGCCGCTGGCGGTGCCGCTCGCCGTCTTCATCTTCCTGTTCTCGTTCATCCCGCTCGTGGGAGCGGTGGTGTCCGGCGCGCTGGCCGTGGTCGTCGGGCTCGTCACCCAGGGCGTGTTCACCGGCGTGATGGTGCTCGCGGTGGTGCTGGCGGTCCAGCAGATCGAGGGCCACATCCTCCAGCCGTTCATCCTCGGGCGCGCGGTGCGGGTCCATCCGCTCGCGGTGGTGCTGGCGGTGGCCTGCGGCGGCATCGTGGCCGGCATCGGCGGCGCGGTGGTCGCCGTGCCGCTGGTCGCCGTCGCCAACACCGTCGTCGGCTATCTGCGGGCGTTCTCCCACGAGGCGGCCCTCGTCCAGTCGCCCCGGCCGCGGGGCGCGACGGCCATGTCCGCCCCGGACGCCCCGGCCCCGGCCCACTCCGAGCCGCCGCCCGAGGGGGAGTCCGACCGGCCCCCGGGGTCCACGGACGCACGCTGACGCCAGGCGCCGGCGAGCGCACGGCCGCCACCCCGGCGTCCTTCGCGGAAACGGCGACGGGCCCGTCCACCCCAGCGGGTGGACGGGCCCGTACGCGACGCGGCGGGCGCGGAGTTACTCCGCGAGCGCCGCCTCGGCGTCGAGGGTCGCGGCGACGGCCTGCACCACCGCGGCGATCTTGAACGCCTCCTGGACGACCTCACGGTCCAGGCCGGCCTTGCGCAGCACCTGCTCGTGCGAGTCGAGGCACATGCCGCAGCCGTTGACCGCGGAGACCGCGAAGGACCAGTACTCGAAGTCGACCTTGTCGACGCCCGGGTTGCCGATGACGTTCATCCGCAGCCCGGCCCGCAGGTTGCCGTACTCGTGGTCCGACAGCAGGTGGCGGGTGCGGTAGAAGACGTTGTTCATCGCCATCACCGCGGCGGCGGCCTTGGCGGCCGTGTACGCCTCGGGCGACAGGTTCGCCTTGGCCTCCGGCTCCAGCTCGCGCAGCACGATCGGGGAGCGCGAGGCGATCGCGGTCGCCAGCACCGTGCCCCAGAGCTGCTGGGCGGGCAGGTCGGAGTTGCCGATGACCGAACCCAGGTTGAGCTTCAGGTCCTTGGCGTAGTCCGGTATACGGGACTTCAGGGAGTCGAGGGACATGTCAGCTCACTCCCCGGCCAGCAGCGCGACCGGGTCCAGCGTCTCGTCGCCCTTGGACCAGTTGCACGGGCAGAGCTCGTCGGTCTGCAGGGCGTCCAGGACCCGCAGGACCTCCTTCGGGTTACGGCCGACGGAGCCGGCGGTCACCATGGAGAACTGGATCTCGTTGTTCTGGTCCACGATGAACACGGCGCGCTTGGCGTAGCCGTCCTCGCCCTCGATGCCGAGGTCGCGCATCAGCTCGTGCTTCGGGTCCGCCATCATCGGGAACGGCAGGTCGCGCAGGTCCTCGTGGTCCTTGCGCCAGGCGTGGTGGACGAACTCCGAGTCACCGGAGAAGCCGAGGACCTGGGCGTCGCGGTCGGCGAACTCGTCGTTCAGCTTGCCGAATGCGGCGATCTCGGTCGGGCACACGAAGGTGAAGTCCTTGGGCCACGCGAAGACGACCTTCCACTTGCCCTCGTAGGTCTTGTGGTCGATCGTCTCGAACTCCTTGCCCTTCTCCAGCGAGACGCAGGCGGTCAGTTCGAACTCGGGGAACTTGTCACCGACAGTGAGCACAGGCTCTCCTTGCAGCGAAGAAACACCCCACTTGCGGGTGTTTCCCATGGGTTGGACCTGATTGATGTTGGCACAGAGTGCATTGATCAGGGAAATAGCTACACTCGGTCGGGTTGATCGGAAGGACCTATCAGTGACTGTCGGTGACCGGCGGAGGCAGCCGAGCCTGGCCCAGCTGCGGGCGTTCGCGGCGGTGGCCGAGCACCTTCACTTCCGCGACGCCGCCGCGGCCCTGGGGATGAGTCAGCCCGCGCTGTCCGGCGCGCTGTCCGCGCTGGAGGAGACGCTCGGCGTGACGCTCGTGGAGCGTACGACACGCAGAGTGCTGCTCACTCCGGCCGGGGAGCAGCTCGCCGCCCGCGCCAAGTCCGTGCTCACGGAGGTCGGCGCGCTCATGGAGGAGGCGGACGCGCTGCGGGCGCCGTTCACCGGGGTGCTGCGGCTCGGCGTCATCCCGACGGTGGCGCCGTATCTGCTGCCGACGGTGCTGCGGCTGGTCCACGACCGCTATCCGCGCCTCGACCTCCAGGTGCACGAGGAGCACACCGCCAGCCTGCTCGACGGGCTGGCCGCGGGCCGGCTGGACCTGCTGCTGCTCGCCGTGCCGCTCGGCGTCGCCGGGGTCACCGAACTGCCGCTGTTCGACGAGGACTTCGTACTGGTCACCCCGCCCGGACACCGGCTCGGCGGACGCCACGGCATACCCCGCACGGTGCTGCGCGAGCTCAACCTGCTGCTGCTCGACGAGGGACACTGCCTGCGCGACCAGGCCCTCGACATCTGCCGTGAGGCCGGCAGCGCGGGGGTGGCCGCCACCACCACGGCGGCCGGACTCTCCACGCTGGTCCAGCTCGTCGCGGGCGGCCTCGGCGTCACGCTGCTGCCGCGCACCGCCGTCGAGGTGGAGACCAGCCGCGCCGACCGCCTCCTCACCGCGCGCTTCGCCGACCCCGCCCCGGGACGCCGCATCGCCCTCGCCATGCGCACGGGCGCGGCGAGGGCGACGGAGTACGAACAGCTGGCGGCGTCGCTCCGCGGGGCGATGCGCGACCTGCCGGTCCGTACGGTGGAGGACTGAACGCCCTCCGGTTCACTCCGTGCGGAGACCGTCCGGGCGCATCATGCGCAGCAGCGGCGGGAGGCTCAGCAGGGTGACCAGGGCGACCACGCCCGCGCCGACGCCCGTCATCCCGAGCACGCTGCCCCAGTCCACCTGGACCGGTGTCGCGGTCATCCGCAGCAGCACCGCCCCGAGGACCGTGCCCACCAGCGCGGAGAGCGCGAGCCCCAGACCGATCGGGATCGCCGTCTGCCACAGCACCGACAGGCTCAGCGTGCGGCGCCGGGTGCCGAAGGCGACCAGCGCCGACAGCAGCTTGCGGCGCTCCCGGAGCTGTTCGAGCTGGGAGACCAGCAGGCTCGCGCCGATGAGGACCAGTACGGCGGTCGCGCCGACGAACAGACCGGTGCGGATGGAGTCGAAGCGGGTGGAGCGTTCGGTGGCGGTCCAGGTCGACGCGTGGGCCAGCGGGTCGACGGCGGCGGCCGTGTTGCGCACCCGGTCCTGGACGTCGGGCACCGAGCTGTCGACGGCGATCCACAGCCTCCCGGACAGCCGCCCCGTGACCTCGGGGGTCACGGCGCCCGGCGTCAGCAGGAACCCGTTGCTCGGCATCCCGGTGGGGTCCTGCACGGAGGCGGCGCGCTGCACGCCCTGGGGCACGGTCCACACGGCGTCCCCCTGCGCGCCGGGCACCCCACCGTGCTCCAGGTGCAGGGCGCGGCCCGGCTTGTTGAGCACCTGCGTGTCCGTGTCGTAGTCGGCGCCGGTCAGCATGAAGACGTCGCCGTCCGCGCAGCCGGTCAGCCTCGCGAGCAGACGCAGGGCCGCGCAGTCGCCGACGGTCAGCTGCGCCCCGCGGCCCGGTTCCTCCGAGTCGGCGGGCCGCTCGTAGGCGTAGACGGAGGAGAGCGCGTGGACGTCGCGCACGCCCTCGGTCCGCTCGAACGTCGCCGCGGCCTGCGCCGCCGGCACACCGTCGGGGAGATCGATCTGCATCTGCGCGCGGGACACGTCCCGTCCCGTGTCGCGGGTGTACTGGTCGTCCACGCCGGCGAACAGCATCTGCAGGGCGATCGCGCCGGCCACGGCCACCGCGATGCCGTTGACCATGCGGGCCGCCGTGCCGCTGCTCAGCTGGAGCCGGCGCACGGCGAGCTGCCAGGCCAGGCCGCCCGTGCCGAGCCGGGCGACGACCGTCTCGACGATCCACGGCAGCAGGGCGGTGACCCCGACGAGGAGGCACATCACACCGCCGACGACCAGGTACTGGTTGAAGTCGCCGTTGTCACGGCCCTGGCCGGTCATCGGCACGAGCATGGCGACACCGGCGAGCGGCAGCAGCAGCCGCCACCACAGCCGGCGGCGGGCCGGCCGCGCCGTGCGGACCACGCCCAGCGGTTCGATGACCACGCCGCGCAGCGCGATCAGGGTGACCAGCACCGCGGCGGCCGGGACCGCGACCGCGACCAGCAGCGCCAGCAGAGGCGAGGGGTTGAGGTCGCTCGGGAAGACGCTGATGCGGAACAGCTCGACGGACGCCGCGAACTCGCGTCCGGCCAGGAAGAAGCCGGTGCCGAAGACCAGCCCGAGCACCGCTCCGGCGAGCGCCTCTCCCGCGGCGATCCTCCGGGTCATCCGGCTGTCGGAGCCGACCAGCCGCAGCGCGGCGAGCCTGCGGTCGCGCCGCTCGCCGCCGAACCGCACGGCGGTGGCGATGAACACGCCGACCGGCACCAGCAGCACCACGAAGATGACCAGCGTCAGCATCACCAGGACCGGGTCGAGCGGCTCGGTGTACTGGCTGCGGTCCGCGCCGAAGGCGTCGATCCGCATGACGGTCGGGCTGTCCAGCCGTTCGGCGAGCCCCGTGGCGCCCGCGTACCAGGCGAGTTCCTGGGAGCCGATCAGCCCCGGCTCGCCGATGGTGCCCACGATGTCGTACGGCAGCCGGTCCCGCAGCAGCTCACCCTCGTCGGACGCGAGCAGCTCCTTCAGCGCGGGGGAGACCACCATCGTGCCGGGCCTCGGCAGTTCGCTCACGCCGGGCGGCACCGGGGCGCTCGGGCCCTCGGCCTCCACCAGGCGGCCGCGGAGGTCCCTGTCCCTGAAGTCGCTGTTGGCGTGCGCGATGACCAGGGTGTCGTCCGACGGGCGCAGGGTGTCCTGGCTGTAGGCCTGGTCCTGGCGGGCGTCCTCCCGCCGGTCGCGTCCGTCGAGCAGGTTCGGCACCGCGGCGGTGAGCAGCAGCAGCGCCACCCCCAGCCCCACGCCGACGGCGGTGAGCAGGGCCCGGGTCCAGCCCTCGCGGCCGCCGGTGACGGCGAAGCGGGTGCCGAGGGCCAGGTCCCGCCCCCACTGACGGGCGCTCATACGACGCGCTCCATGTCGCGCGCCTTGCCGTCACGGACGACGATCTCGCGGTCGGAGTACGCGGCGACCCGCGCCTCGTGCGTCACGAGGACGACGGCGGCGTTGGTGGACCGGGCGGCCTCGGTGAGGAGCTCCATCACGCGCTCGCCGTTCAGCGAGTCCAGCGCGCCGGTCGGCTCGTCGGCGAAGACCACGCGCGGTCCCGTGACCAGCGCGCGGGCCACCGCGACCCGCTGGCCCTGACCGCCGGACACCTCGCCGGGCCGCTTCTTGCGGACGTCGTCGACCTCCAGGCGCTCCATCCAGGACAGGGCGGTGCGCTCGGCCTCCTTGCGGGGGGTGCCGTTCAGCCGCAGCGGCAGCGCGACGTTCTCCACGCAGGTCAGCTCCGGCACGAGCTGGCCGAACTGGAAGACGAAGCCGAACTCGGAGCGGCGCAGGGCGCTGCGCTCGGAGTCGTTCATCGCGGTCAGCTCGCGGCCGTTGTAGGTGATGGACCCGGCGTCGGGGGTGACGATCCCGGCGAGGCAGTGCAGCAGGGTGGACTTGCCGGAGCCGGAGGGGCCCATCACGGCGACGACCTCGCCCGGGTGGATGGAGAACGCGGCCCCGTCGAGGGCCTTGGTCGGGCCGTAGGTCTTCTGCAGGTCCGTCGCGGCGAGCAGGGAACCTGCGGGTGCGGACGTGGTCATCAGGCCACCGCCTCACGGAGTTTGTCGAGGCGCGCGGCGGTCAGTTCCAGCCAGCGCAGGTCGGCCTCGAGGTGGAAGAGCGCGTGGTCGCAGATCAGCTGGTCGGCGAGATCGCCCTTGCGCTTGCGGTCGGTCAGGACGCGCATGCTGCGCAGATGCTCCGACCGCTGCGTGTCGAGGATGTCGGCGGCGTCGCGCTCGGTGAGGAGCGCGAGGACGACCTTGGTGTAGAGCGTCGACTGGAGGTACGGCTCGGGCTTCTCCGGCGTGGCCAGCCAGCGGGCGACATCGGTGATGCCGGCCTCGGTGATGGCGTACCGCTTGCGCTCGGGACCGCCGCCGGCCTCGATGCCGTCGACCTCGACGAGGCCGTTCTTCAGCAGCCGCGACATCGTCGAGTAGACCTGGCCGTAGTGCAGCGGCCGGTCGTGACCGAACTTCTCGTCGAAGGCCCGCTTCAGGTCGTAACCATGACGCGGACCGGACTCCAGGAGCCCTAGGAGGGTGTGACCGATGGACATGCGGAGCACTCTACACACCGTGTATACGCGGGGTGTATACGCGGAGTGTGCAGTGGCCGTCCGGCGTCATGACGCAGCAGGTGAGGGGGCATTGTCACGGTTCTGTCACCGGGGTCCGTGAGGTCCGCGCATGCGTACGGCCCCCGCCGTGGGCGGCGGGGGCCGGTTCAGTCGGAGGCCGGGCCTCCGCCCGGAGGGGCGCCTGACGGCGGGCGGCCGCCCGGTGGCGACCCGGAGGAGCCGGGCGGGCGTCCCCGGCGGGGGAGAGGGCCCGTCTCGCCGGGGAGGCGGCCCGCCTCCGCGAGGGCGCGGCGCAGCAGGAACTCGATCTGCGCGTTCGCGGAGCGCAGTTCGTCGCCCGCCCAGCGGGCCAGCGCCTCGTACACCGCCGGGTCCAGCCGCAGCAGCACCTGCTTGCGCTGCGGCCGGCGCTGCGGGGCCGGGCCCCCGGACGGAGCGGTCACTGGTAGAGCGTCCCGGTGTTGAGGACCGGCTGCGCCGAGCGGTCACCGCACAGCACGACCATCAGGTTGGACACCATCGCCGCCTTCCGCTCGGGGTCGAGGTCCACGATGTCCTGCTCCTGGATGCGGGCCAGGGCCGTCTCGACCATGCCCACGGCGCCCTCCACGATCTGCTGCCGCGCCGCGACGACCGCGCCCGCCTGCTGCCGCTGGAGCATCGCCGAGGCGATCTCGGGAGCGTAGGCGAGGTGCGTGAAGCGGGACTCGATGATCTGCACGCCGGCCGCCTCGACGCGCGCGTGCAGCTCGACCGCCAGCTTCTCGGTGATCTCCTCGGCGTTGCCGCGCAGCGACAGGCCGTCCTCGTCGTGGGCGTCGTAGGGGTACTCGATGGCGATGTGCCGCACGGCCGCCTCGGTCTGGGTGGAGACGAACTCGACGTAGTCGTCCACCTCGAAGGTGGCCTGCGCGGTGTCCTCGACCCGCCACACCACGACCGCGGCCAGCTCGATCGGGTTGCCGTAGGCGTCGTTCACCTTCAGCACCGCGGTCTCGTGGTTGCGCACCCGGGTGGAGATCTTGGTGCGGGAGGTGAGGGGGTTCACCCAGCGCAGGCCGTCCTCGCGGAGGGTGCCCCGGTAGCGGCCGAAGAGCTGCACCACCCGCGCCTCGCCCGGCGCGACCATGTTCAGCCCGCACATCGCGATGAACGCGGCGAGCGCGACGACGACGCCGCCGGTGATCAGGCCGGCCTTGGCGCCGGTGGCCTCCACCGCCGTGGCGGCGACGACCATCGCCACGCCCCCCAGCAGTCCGAGCAGTCCGAGCAGCAGCGCCAGCCCGCCGCCGATGCTGTGCGCCGTGACCTCCCGGACGCGCGGCGCCGGCATCTCGGGCACGTCGGCCGTGACCTGCGGGTCGTGTGTGGTCATGGAGGATCCCCCGCTTCTCCGCGCGCTGCCGCACGGTGTTCGCTCTGACTATCGGTGTGCTCACTAAGTGATATCACATTACCGGTTCATGGCAACCTCGCACCCCTTTCGTACGTCGGTTCCGTTGGAGTGGGTGCTGATTGTCACGTCCGTAAAGGCCGGATCGGCGGCCCTTTGTCATAGCTCCCGGTGTTAGCTTGCTGAGCTGACCTGAGCGGCGAACGTGTGTGCCGCACGAGCACACGGATACGAAGCGGAGCGGAACAGGCGTATGGGACGAGCGGAAGAAAGACGCGCACGACAGCGCGGCGGACGCCGTGCGGCACCCAAGGGCCGCCGCGCCGCCGCCGCGGGCGGCCGCACCGGCATACGCCGACTCTTCACCTGGAAGAAGATCCTCGGCACCTTCTTCACCCTGTGCCTGCTCGGCATGGGCGCCTTCATCGTGCTGTACATGCTGATCGACATCCCGGAGGGGAACGCCGACGCCGAGCTGCAGAGCAACGTCTACGAGTACAGCGACGGCAGCCTCATGGCCCGCGACGGCGACCGCAACCGCGAGATCGTCGACCTGGCCCGGGTCCCCAAGCCCGTGCAGCGCACGTTCGTCGCCGCCGAGAACAAGACGTTCTACAAGGACTCCGGCGTCGATCTGAAGGGCACCGCCCGCGGTGTCCTCAACACCCTGTCCGGCAAGGGCGCGCAGGGCGGCTCGACGATCACCCAGCAGTACGTCAAGAACTACTACCTGACCCAGGAGCAGACCGTCTCCCGCAAGCTCAAGGAGCTGGTCATCTCCCTGAAGCTGGACCGGGAGAAGTCGAAGGACTACATCCTCGCCGGGTACATCAACACCAGCTACTACGGCCGCGGCGCCTACGGCATCCAGGCCGCCGCCCAGGCCTACTACCGCGTCGACGCCGAGGACCTCACCGTCGAGCAGGGCGCCTACCTCGCCGCGCTGCTCCAGGCGCCGAACCAGTACGACTGGGCGATCGCCGGAGACACCGGCAAGAAGCTCGTCCAGGAGCGCTGGAACTACGTCCTGGACAACATGGTCGAGCAGAAGTGGCTGGACGCCGGCGAGCGCGCCGGCATGTCGTTCCCCGTGCCGAAGGAGCCCAAGGCGGCCCCCGGCATGGAGGGCCAGACCGGCTACCTGGTCGAGGCGGCCAACGCGGCGGTCAAGCAGCAGCTCGTCGAGCAGGGCGTCGCCGAGGACCTGGAACAGGCCAAGGCGCTGCTGGACCGCGGCGGCTACACCATCACGCTGAACATCGACAAGAAGAAGCAGAAGGCGCTGGAGAAGGCGGTCAAGGACCGGCTCACCAGCAAGCTCGACCCGAAGAAGCGGGCCGTCGACGCCGACGTCCAGGCCGGCGCCGTCTCCGTCGACCCCAAGACCGGCAAGGTCGTGGCGCTGTACGGCGGCGTGGACTACGTGAAGCACTACACCAACAACGCCACCCGCAAGGACTACCAGCCGGCGTCCACCTTCAAGCCGGTGATCCTCGCGGCGGCCGTCGAGCAGGGCGCCGAGACCCAGGACGGCGTGCCCATCACGGCCGACACGGTCTACGACGGCGACAGCAAGCGCCCCGTGGTCGAGGACGGCGAGAAGGTCGGCTTCGCCCCGCCCAACGAGAACGGCACGGACTACGGCGACATCACCGTCCAGGAGGCCATGAACAAGTCCGTCAACTCCGTCTTCGCGCAGATGGGCGTCGACGTCGGCATGACGGAGGTGATGAAGACCGCGGGCGCGCTCGGCATGAGCGACAACCTCGACCCGTTCCCGGCGCAGACCCTGGGCACCATGGGCGCCAGCCCGATGCAGATGGCCGGCGTCTACGCCACCCTCGCCAACCACGGCAAGCAGGTCACGCCGTCGATCGTGAAGTCGGTCGAGCACAAGGACCGCACGATCGAGATGCCCGACCCGGTCGGCCAGTCGGTCCTCAGCCGGCGGGCCGCCGACACGGTCACCTCGGTGCTCACCGGAGTGGTCGACGACGGTACGGCGCAGGCCTCCGTGCGGGACAACCCGCTGCGCGACGGCCAGCAGGTCGCGGGCAAGACCGGCACCTCCGACGACAACAAGTCGGCCTGGTTCACCGGCTACACGCCCGACCTGGTCACCTCGGTCGGCCTGTTCGGCGAGGATCCGAAGACCGGCAAGCAGGTCCCGATGTACAAGGCGGGCGGCGTCGACTACCGCGTCAACGGCGGTGGCTTCCCGGCCGAGATCTGGGCCGCTTACACCTTCGGAGTGCTGGACGAGGTGTCCGAGTTCGACCTGGAGACCGAGCAGGGCGCGGGCGTGGCCCCCACCCGCAGCCCGTCGCCGTCGGAGACGCCGTCGCAGACGCCGACCGAGGAGCCGACGACGGAGGAACCGACGACGTCGGCCCCGCCGTCGACGACGACCGCCCCACCGACGACGGAACCCCCGTCCCAGACCCCGACGTCCCCGCCCCCGTCCCAGACGCCGACGACCCCGCCGCCCCCGACCTTCGACCTGCCGGGCGGCCCGGACGAGCCCGCGAACAACGACCGCGAATAAGGCCCGACACGCGCAGTTCCCCGCGCCCCTATAGGGGCGCGGGGAACTGCGCGAGCAACCCGCGACAAGCCGCACCCGGCACAGCCGAGCAACCCCCACGGCGGCACCCCGCGGAGCACTCAGCCGTGGTTCAGCTCGAACCACACCACCTTCCCGGTGCTCAGCCGAGTGGCCCCCCACCGCCGGGCCAGCCGGTTCACCAGGTACAGCCCGCGCCCGCCCTCGTCCGTGGCACGGGCCTGCCGCAGCCGCGGCAACTGCGGCACGTCGTCGCCGACCTCGCACCGCAGCACGTCCGTGCGCAGCAGCCGCAGCGTCACCGGCCGCGACGCGTACCGCACGGCATTCGTCACCACCTCACTGACCAGCAGCTCCACCGAGTCGCTCAGCTCGTCCATGCCCCAGCGGGACAACTGCCGACGGGCCAGCCGGCGGGCCCGGCCGGGCGCCGCGTCCTCCGGCTCCAGGAACCAGTACGCCACATCGCTCGGCGCGATCCCGTCGAAGCGGGCGGCGAGCAGCGCGATGTCGTCGTCCCGGTCGCCCGGGCCGAGCATGTCGAGCACCTCGTCGCACAGCGCCTCCAGCGGCGGCGGATGGTCCGGCCCGGTGAGCTGCGCGGTCGCGGCGAGCTTCTCCCGCAACTGCTCGATGCCGGTCCACACGTCACGCAGCCGGGACTCCACCAGGCCGTCGGTGTAGAGCAGCAGGGTCGCCCCGGCGGGCGCCTCCAGCTCCACGGCCTCGAAGTCCACCCCGCCCACGCCGATCGGGGCACCCGCAGCACCTCCGCGCGCCCGCCCAGGTGCAGCAGCACGGGCGGCGGATGGCCGGCGTTGGCGACGGTGATGCGGTGCGCGACCGGGTCGTACACCGCGTAGAGGCAGGTCGCCATGCGGTCCACGCCGAGCCGCTGTGCCTGCTCGTCGAGGTGGTGCAGCACCTCCTGCGGCGGCAGGTCGAGCCCGGCGAGCGTCTGGGCGGTGGTGCGCAGCTGGCCCATGATCGCCGCCGACGTCATGGAGTGGCCCATCACGTCGCCGACCACCAGGGCCACCCGGCTGCCGGGCAGCGGGATCGCGTCGTACCAGTCGCCGCCCACCCGCGCCGTCTCCGCGGCCGGCAGATACCGCGACGCCAGCCGGACGCCGGTGCAGCGCGGCAGGGTCTCCGGCAGCATCGTGCGCTGCAGCTCGTCCGCGATGTATGCCTCACGCCCGTACAGCACGGCCTTGTCGATGCCGAGGGCGCTGTGCGTGGCGAGCTGCGCCGCGACCAGCAGGTCGTCGGCCTCGAACGGGATGCGCTCGGGACGCCGCAGGAACAGCGCCGCGCCGATCACCCGACGGCGGCCGCGCAGCGGCGCGAGGACCGCCCGCTGGCCGTCCGGCACCGCCGCCGCGCCCTCCTCGCCGAGGAGTTCGGGCAGCGCCGCCCGCGCGGCCGGGGCGTCCGTGAACACCGGACGCACCCCGCGCAGCACCTCGGCGAGCGCGCTGCCGGGCCGCACCGTGCACAGCTCCTCGCCGACCGCGTCCAGCTCCGACGGCTCCGGGGGCTCCGGCGGCGCGATCGGCATGAACCCGCCGCTCTCGGTGTCCCGTTCGGGCGGGATCCGGTCGGTGCGGCGCAACCGCAGCACCAGCGGGCCCGTCGGCCGCTCGTCGCCGACCGGCAGCGGATCGCGCAGATACACCAGGATCGCGTCGGAGAAGGTGGGCACGGTCGCCCGGCACAGCCCCATCACGATCTCGTCCAGGTCGATGCCGCGGGCGATCCGCCGGGTGGCCGCGCCGACGAAGCGCAGCCGGTCCCCGTCCCGCCGCATCGGCGTGGGGCGGCCCGGCCGCGTCACCTGGCCCGTCCGGCGCTCCGTGCCGCCCGGGACCCGGTCCACCCGGCCCTGCCCGTCGGCGGGCTGCACCGGGATGCCGTCCGGCGCGGGCCGCGGACGGTGCGCGTCCGGCTCCGCGTCCGGGCCGGCGCCCGGCTGCGAGTGCTCGGACCCGGGCACGTCCGCCGCGTCGGGCGCCAGACCGCCGGGGGCGGCGCCGGACGCGGGCGGCTCACCGCCGGAGCGGCCCTGTGCCGGTAAGGCGGCCCCGGTGCCGGCCGCGGGGGCCGGGGAACGCAGGAACGCCCCGCGGGGATCCGCGGGGTCCACGCCCGGCTGGGGGCGCTCGAAGGAGGTCGGCTGCTCCGTCACGCGTGTCGAGTCCATCCGTCCGGCGCACGCCGTGCGCGCGGTTCGCTCCGCCGAAACTCCGATACCCGGAACACATGCCCCCGGAACGGATTTCGCGTGTGGTCAGAGGTTGTTCCTGCGACGCCGGCCGGCCGTCGTCGGCCCGTGCCGGTGTTTCCGTACCCCTCGCTCACGTCCTGCCGCCCCTCGGTGACGTCCGGTCAAGCTTCGCGCGCGCTCCGGTGGTTGCTGCTCCGCGCCCTTGCGGACGACGATCCTACGTTTCCTGCCCGGGGGCGCAGCAAGGGTCTCACGGGGATGCGTGCGCCGCTGTGCGGTCCCAGTCCTGTGGGAGTGACGGTACCGCCCAGGACGGATCCGGACGCCAGTTCTCCCAGCCGTCCGAGAACGGAGGCCCCCAGGCGTCGATCACCGCGACCGCGGCGCGCCCCGCCTCGCGCACCCGCCGGGCCAGCGCGGGGTCCATCAGGCCGTCCCGCTGGGCCTGCGCGAACTCGTCCTCGTCCCGCCAGTGCCAGCCGCCGTCCGGCCGTACGGAGATGTCCAGGAAGTGGTCCTCGGAGTCCACCCCGCCCGCCCAGCGGACGAGCGGCTCCTCCAGGTTCACGTACCAGTTCTTGAACCGCCAGCCCGGCTCCCAGAACAGCCACACCGACCAGGGCTCGCCGGGACGGGCCAGCTTCAGCACACCGGTGCCGAACCAGCGGTCCCTCTGCACCGTGCGCGGCTTGGTGTAGCGGGTGGCGAGCGGCTCCCGGTGGACCGGGGTGCCGTCGGCGAGGACGGGCTTCACGCACTCGGTGCCCGGCGCCATCCAGACGGCCAGCAGCTCCGAGTCGTCGCGCACGACCGTGACGGGGCGCGCGATGTGGATGCGCGCGCCGCCGTTCTCCCGGTACCGCCACAGGACCTGCGTCCTGGGCTCCCAGTGGCGGGCCGCTCCGCCCGCGTGGCCGCGCATCGTGGTTCCACCCTCTGTCATGCGCAGATATTAGGTGGCCCGGCCACACGACGCTGCGGCCCCCGTCACGGTTCACCCGCGGCGCGCCAGGCTCTACGGGCGGGTCATCCGCAGGACGTCCAGCGCCTCGTCCAGCTGTTCCACGGTCAGGTCGCCGCGCTCGACATAGCCGCCCTCGAGCACGACCTGACGGATGGTCCTGCGTTCCGCGAGGGACTTCTTGGCGACCTTGGCGGCCTCCTCGTAGCCGATGTACTTGTTCAGCGGGGTGACCACGGACGGCGAGGACTCGGCGTACTCGCGGGCCCGCTCCCGGTCGGCGACGATCCCGTCGACCGTGCGGTCGGCGAGGAGGCGGGAGACGTTGGCGAGCAGCCGCACCGACTCCAGCACGTTCTTGGCGATCACGGGGAGCATCACGTTGAGCTCGAAGTTGCCGGACGCGCCGGCCGCGGCGACGGTCGCGTCGTTGCCCGTGACCTGCGCGCACACCATCAGCACGGCCTCCGGGATCACCGGGTTGACCTTGCCGGGCATGATCGAGGAGCCGGGCTGGAGGTCGGGCAGGGCGATCTCGGCGAGGCCGGTGCGCGGACCGGACGCCATCCACCGCAGATCGTTCGCGATCTTCGTCAGGCCGACGGCGATCGTGCGCAGCTGCCCGCTGGTCTCGACCACGCCGTCCCGGGCGCCCTGCGCCTCGAAGTGGTTGCGCGCCTCGGTCAGCGGCAGCCCGGTCGCCCGCGCCACCTCCTCGATGACGGCGGCGGAGAACCCGGGCGGGGTGTTGATGCCGGTGCCGACGGCGGTTCCGCCCAGCGGCAGTTCGGCCAGCCGGGGCAGCGAGGCGTGCAGCCGCTCCACGCCGTACCGCACCTGGGCGGCGTACCCGCCGAACTCCTGGCCCAGGGTGACGGGCGTGGCGTCCATCAGGTGGGTGCGCCCGGACTTCACCACGTCCGCGAACTCCTCCGCCTTGCGCTCCAGGGCGGCCGCGAGGTGCTCCAGGGCCGGGATCAGGTCCCGGGTGACCGCGGCGGTGGCGGCGATGTGCAGCGACGAGGGGAAGACGTCGTTGGACGACTGCGAGGCGTTGACGTGGTCGTTGGGGTGGACGTCCCGGCCCAGCCGCTCGGTGGCGAGGGTGGCGATCACCTCGTTGGCGTTCATGTTGGACGAGGTCCCCGACCCGGTCTGGAACACGTCCACCGGGAAGTGCGCGTCCCACCGGCCCTCGGCGACCTCCGCGGCCGCCTCCTGGATCGCCTCGGCCACGTCCTCGTCCAGCACCCCGAGCCGGGCGTTCACCTTGGCCGCGGCGCCCTTGACGCGGGCCAGCGCCTCGATGTGGGCGCGCTCCAGGCGCTGCCCGGAGACGGGGAAGTTCTCCACCGCCCGCTGGGTCTGCGCCCGCCACTTGACGTCGGCGGGGACCCGCACCTCTCCCATGGAGTCGTGCTCGATGCGGTAGTTCCGGTCGTCGTCCGTCGTCGTCATCGTGTACCTCCGTGGAGCACAGCAGCGGTGTCGGACGAGCGTATTCCCCGGAAAGCCGTCCGCCCCGCCGCGACGTCGCGGCGGGGCGGACGGCCCGTGGGGGGTGTCAGGCGTTCTGGAGGCTCACGTCGTCCAGCAGGAAGCCGGTCTGGAGGCTGTAGTCCTCGGTGGCGGTGAAGGTCAGGGTGACCGTCTGCCCGGCGTACGCGGACAGGTCGGCCGACCGCTGCGTCCAGCCGCCGCCCGCGTGCACGTTGGACCAGGTCGCCAGCGTGGACCCGTTCACCCGGACGCTGAACGTGTCGTACGCCCGGCTGCCGGACTCGGCGGTCTCGATCTGGAGCCAGAAGACCAGCGACGCGCGCGTGCAGTCCGCGGGCACGGTCACCGTCTGGCCGACCGACTCGGTGTTCGTGGAGCCGTTGCCGCCGAGCCAGGCGAAGCGGGTGCCGCCGTGCGCGGTCCGGCCGGTGTGGGCGGCGATCACCGCGGTGGTCCCGGTCCAGGGCGCGGTCCCGTTCTCGAACCCGCCGTTGCCGACGGCGCCGGCCGGGTCGCAGGTGCCCCCGCCGCCGGTGCCGACGGCCTGCTGCCACAGGGTGTAGGCGATGCCGTCGGCCGCGCGGTCGAGCCCGGTGGTGTTGATGTTGGCCAGCGTGTCGCACGCCCGGTGGTAGCAGGGGTCGTACGCCGAGCCTGCCGTGCCGCCCCACTTGGCGGCCTGCGCGGAGGTCTTGCGGGCGCTCGCGCCCATCGCGTAGCCGGACGTGGGGATGGAGTACCGCTCGAAGGAGTAGTCGTCACTGCGGCCGGCGCCCTCGGTGTTCTCCTCGGGCTGGAGGCCGAGCGAGTCCCAGTACGCCTTCATCGGCGCGGCGGCCGCGGAGGTGATGTGGTTGACGAAGTAGCCGCCGTTGAGCGAGGCGACCATGTCGAAGTTGTAGTACGCCTTGATCCTGGAGCGTTCCGTCGAGGACAGCGTACGGACGTAGAAGTCGCTGCCGTTGAGGCCCTGCTCCTCGTCGGTCCACCAGGCGAAGCGGACCCGGTTGCGCATGTCCGGGTTCTCCCGGGCGAGCGTCAGGGCGTTCTCCAGCAGGGCGGCGGAGCCGGAGCCGTTGTCGTTCATGCCGGGCCCGGCGGAGACGCCGTCGAGGTGGGCGCCGAACATGTAGACGCTGTTCGCGTCGCCCTGGGGCCATTCGGCGATCAGGTTGGGCCCGGCGCCGCTGGTGCAGCCGGAGGTGCAGGGCTGCTCGGTGACGGTGTAGCCGGCGGCCTGCAGCTTGCCTTTCACATAGGCGACCGAGTCGCGGTAACCCTGGCCCGTGGACCGGCGGTTGCCGCCGTTGCGGGCGGCGGCGGCGCTGAGCTCGTCGAGGTGGGCCCGCACCGCGGTGATGCCGATGTCGGGGGCGGCGAGAGCGGTGGTGCTGGAGGCGGGGGACGTGCCGGACGGGGTGGCCGCGGCGGGGAGTGTGCCGAAGCCGAGCACGAGGGCGAGCAGGGTGCCCGCCATGGCGAATCTTCGTTTCACCTGGACTCCTCCGGACGGTGGCTGTGGGGTCGCCACACGATGGCCGGGCATGGCATGTGCATGCCCGGGCTGTCAGGAAGAGTCACAGTGGTTGTTGATCGAATCAACGGCACGAGGCGGGGCGAAACCATGTTGTCCGAAAGCAGCACAGAGATTCCGCTATGCGGACACAGGGCTCCGCCCCGGACCCCGGTCAGGCGAGTCCGGGCCCCCGCACCGGAATCGAGGTGAACGTCGGCTGGGGCGCCGGGTCCTGGAAGAAGTCGTTCCCCTTGTCGTCGACGACGATGAACGCGGGGAAGTCCTCGACCTCGATCTTCCAGACCGCCTCCATCCCCAGCTCCTCGTACTCGACGACCTCCACCTTCTTGATGCAGTCCTGCGCGAGCCGCGCCGCGGGACCGCCGATGGAGCCCAGGTAGAAGCCGCCGTGCGCGGCGCACGCGTCGGTGACCTGCTTGCTGCGGTTGCCCTTCGCGAGCATCACCAGCGAGCCGCCGGCCGCCTGGAACTGCTCCACGTAGGAGTCCATCCGCCCGGCGGTGGTGGGCCCGAAGGAGCCGGACGCGTAGCCCTCGGGCGTCTTCGCGGGGCCGGCGTAGTACACCGGGTGGTCCTTGAGGTACTGCGGCATCTCCTCGCCCGCGTCCAGCCGCTCCTTGATCTTGGCGTGCGCGATGTCGCGCGCCACGACCAGCGGGCCGGACAGCGAGAGCCGGGTCTTCACCGGGTACTTGGACAGCTCGGCGAGGATCGCCTTCATCGGCTGGTTGAGGTCGATCCTCACGACGTCGCCGGACTCGTCGAGCTGCTCGTCCGTGGTCTCCGGCAGGAAGCGCGCCGGGTCCGTCTCCAGCTGCTCCAGGAAGACGCCCTCGGCGGTGATCTTCGCGACGGCCTGGCGGTCGGCGGAGCAGGACACCGCGATGGCGACGGGGCACGACGCGCCGTGCCGCGGGAGCCGGACCACGCGCACGTCGTGGCAGAAGTACTTGCCGCCGAACTGCGCGCCGATGCCGATCTTCTGGGTCAGCTCGAAGACCTTCTCCTCGAGCTCCTTGTCGCGGAAGCCGTGCCCGAGCGGGGAGCCCTCGGCGGGGATCTCGTCCAGGTAGTGCGCGGAGGCGTACTTCGCGGTCTTCAGCGCGTACTCGGCGGAGGTGCCGCCGACGACGATCGCCAGGTGGTACGGCGGGCAGGCGGCCGTGCCGAGCGAGCGGATCTTCTCCTCCAGGAACTTCATCATGGAGGCCTCGTTCAGGACGGCCTTGGTCTCCTGGTAGAGGAAGGACTTGTTGGCGGAGCCGCCGCCCTTGGCCATGAAGAGGAACTTGTAGGCGTCGCCGTCCGTCGCGTACAGCTCGATCTGCGCGGGGAGGTTGGAGCCGGTGTTCTTCTCCTCCCACATGGTGAGCGGAGCCATCTGCGAGTAGCGCAGGTTGAGCTTCTGGTACGCGTCGTAGATGCCCCGGGACAGGGCCTCCTCGTCGCGGCCCTCGGTCAGCACGTTCTGCCCGCGCTTGCCCATGACGATCGCCGTGCCGGTGTCCTGGCACATGGGCAGCACGCCCGCCGCCGCGATGTTCGCGTTCTTCAGCAGGTCCAGCGCGACGAACTTGTCGTTGCCCGACGCCTCGGGGTCGTCGATGATGCGGCGCAGCTGGGCGAGGTGCGCGGGGCGCAGGTAGTGCTGGATGTCGCGGATGGCCTCCTCGGCGAGCTTGCGCAGCGCCTCCGGCTCGACCTTGAGGAACGTCCGGCCGTCGGCCTCGAAGGTGGACACACCTTCGGAGGTCACCAGCCGGTAGGGGGTGGTGTCCTCTCCCATGGGGAGCAGATCGGCGTACTCGAACTCAGGCATCTCGCCCATTCCTCACTCGACGGAAGACCGCCCGCCTCCGTCGGCGGGCCTTCCCAGCCTAGGACCTGCCGCGGACGCCGATCCTGTGAGGTTGTCCTCAGTTGTCCGCGCCGTGGGGTAGTCGCGATCTATCGCGTTTGGGTACGCTGCTGCCGTGGACCTTCAGAAGCACCCCCAGCAGCCGGACACGACGCCGCGGAGCACCGAGCTGCGCGCCTCAGACGCCGACCGGGACCGCATCGTCGACCTCCTGCACGAGGCGCACGCCGAGGGCCGGCTGACCGCCGACGAGCACGCCGAGCGCGTCGAGGGCGTGCTGACCGCCAAGACGCTGGGCGAGCTGGAAAGGTTCATCCAGGACCTGCCCGCCGCCCACCAGCGGCGCGCGGCCCCCTTCTCCGCGCCCGTCCGCCCCGCCACGGGCGTCTTCCCGGTCGACCCCGACGACACCGTGGTCGCGGTGTTCAGCGCCGCCGCCCGCAAGGGCCGCTGGCGCACCGGCCGCCGCATCCACGCGTACGCGGTCTTCGGCAGTGTGGAGATAGACCTCAGCGAGGCGCTGTTCGACCACCAGCAGGTGATGATCAAGGCGTTCTCCGTCTTCGGCAGCGTCGAGATCCGCGTCCCGGAGAACGTGTCGCTGCGCGGCACCGGCGGCGGCGTGCTCGGCGCCTTCGAGGTGGACCCGCAGGACTCGCCCGACGACAACGCCCCGGTGATCTACGTCGACGGGTGGGCGGTCCTGGGCAGCGTCGAGGCCCGGCCGATGCGCGGCAAGCTCGTGAAGGACATCCTCGACCGTGTGCAGCGCACGGTGGACCGCAGCATGCGCAAGCACCTGGGGCACTGAACACGGCGTGGGCCGAGGCCCGTTGGGGACTCTGTGCATAGGCGCGCGCACATCGGGTAAGCCTTGACGCATCGTCTCCTTGGAGGGCGCCAGGGATTCACGCCGGGCCGACCCACGTGCATCCACGGCACTCGCCAGCTCGCGAAGCCGTCGTCAGGAGTAGACCGTGCTGCAACCGCCGCATTCGTCCCTGCAGGTAGCCGCCGTTCCGGCCCAGCGAGTGGCAGCGCGGGACAGGGACCAGGACGCCCCCTGGCACACCGAGGCGGTGTGCCGGCGCGACGAGGCGGGCCTCTTCTTCGCGCCCTCGAAGGAACCGACCGCCGCGCGGCTGTCCCGCGAGGAGGCGGCCAAGCGGGTCTGCGCCCGCTGTCCGGTCATGGTGGAGTGCCGCGAGCACGCCCTGCTCCAGCCCGAGCCCTACGGCGTCTGGGGCGGCCTGACCGCGGCGGAGCGCCGTGTCGTCCTGGCCCGCCGCAGGCGCCGCGAGATGGAGCTGAAGAAGGCCCGGCAGAACCGCATAGCCGCGGCGGGCTGACCGCCAACCAAAAGGGCACCCCCTCCGCACAGGGGGCGCCCCTTTCGGCGTCGGCCTCTTCCCGGCGCGGGGCGGCACGACTCCCCCAGGGGCGCGGGGAACTGCGCGATCAACCCCCACGCACCCGCACCCGCCCGCGAGCCGCAGGCACCCGCGCCGAATCGCGCCCCTCCTACTTGGCGCGGTCGAAGTCGATCGCGCTGTAGGCCCGCAGCTTGCTCAGCCGGTGCTCGGAGTCGATCCGCCGCACCGTCCCCGACTTCGACCGCATCACGATCGAGTCGGTCGTCGCCGTCTCCGAGCGGTACCGCACACCCCGCAGCAGCTCGCCGTCGGTGATGCCCGTCGCCACGAAGAACACGTTGTCCCCGGTGACCAGGTCCTCGGTGGTCAGCACCCGGTCCAGGTCGTGCCCGGCGTCTATGGCCCGCTGCCGCTCCTCGTCGTCCTTCGGCCACAGCTTGCCCTGGATGGTGCCGCCCAGGCACTTCACCGCGCAGGCCGAGATGATGCCCTCGGGGGTGCCGCCGATGCCCAGCAGCAGGTCGATGCCGGTGCCCTCGCGCAGCGCCAGGATGGAGCCGGCCACGTCGCCGTCGGAGATCAGCTTGATGCGCGCCCCGGTCTCCCGGATCTCCTTGATGATGCCCTCGTGCCGCGGCCGGTCCAGGATCACCACGGTGACGTCCTCGGGGGTGACCCGCTTCGCCTTGGCGACCCGGCGGATGTTCACGCTCACCGGGGCGTTGATGTCGACGAAGTCGGCCGCCTCCGGGCCGGTGACCAGCTTGTCCATGTAGAACACGGCCGACGGGTCGAACATCGAGCCGCGCTCGGCCGCCGCCAGTACCGCGATGGCGTTGGTCATGCCCTTGGCGGTGAGCGTGGTGCCGTCGATCGGGTCGACCGCGATGTCGCACTCGGGGCCGGTGCCGTCGCCGACGTGCTCCCCGTTGAAGAGCATCGGGGCCTCGTCCTTCTCGCCCTCGCCGATGACGACGACGCCGTTCATCGAGACGGTGGAGACCAGGGTGCGCATGGCGCGCACCGCGGCACCGTCGGCGCCGTTCTTGTCGCCGCGCCCTACCCAGCGGCCCGCGGCCATCGCGGCCGCCTCGGTGACCCGTACGAGTTCCAGGGCGAGGTTGCGGTCGGGGGCCTCGGAGGGGACATCGAGCTCGGACGGCAGGTGGTGGTGTTCGGTCATCGGTGCGCACCTTTCTGTACGACGACGGCCGGATGAGGGTATGGCCATGACTCTAGCGTCAGGCAGACAGAATGAGCAGGGGACCCCACGGATGAGCGCCCCGGGCACCTGCGACGATAGGGGGCGTGGCAGGAACGAACAGCATGCAGAAGACCGCCAGGGACATGGTTCTCTCCCTGGCCCTCATCGTGCTCGCGGCGGGAGTGGTGTGGCTGTTCATCCCGCACACGGACGGTGAGCCAGAGGTCAAGCGCGTCGACTACCGCGTCGACCTGCTGACCGCCCGCCGTGCCGCCTCCTACCCCGTGGCCGCGCCCGAGGGGCTGCCCGAGACCTGGAAGCCCACCTCCGTGCGCTACCGCGGCGCCGAGGACGAGGCCTGGCACCTGGGTTTCCGCACCCCCGAGGGCGAGTACGCGGCGGTCGAGCAGTCGGCGGGCAAGCGGAAGGCGTTCATCGAGGACAAGACGCAGCGCGCGGAGGAGACCGGCGCCACGCAGCGGATCGACGGCAGGACCTGGACCCGCTACGACGGCGACCGGTACGACGCCCTGGTGCTGGAGAACACCCCGGGCTCGACGACCGTGGTGACCGGCACGGCGTCCTTCGCGGAGATGACCAAGCTGGCGGAGGCGCTCCGCACGGAGTGACCGGCGCGCACGCGCACAGGGGCGGGGCCCCGGATCACCGATCCGGGGCCCCGCCCCTCGTCGTCGTCCCGTGCGCGGCTCAGACGGTGGTGACGACCTGCTCGTACTCCAGGCGCGGGCTGCGCGGGAACCAGGCGTCGGGGCCGGGACGGCCGATGTTCACGACCATCAGCGGGGTGTGGTCGTCGTCCAGGAACTCCTTGCGCAGGCCCTCCATGTCGCAGCCGGTCATCGGGCCGGCGGCCAGGCCGGCGGCGCGTACGCCGATGATGAAGTACGCGGCCTGGAGGGCGGCGTTCAGCGCGGCGGCGGACTCCCGGACCGGGCGCTCGCCGAAGACGGCGTCCTTGGCCTGCGGGAAGTGCGGGAAGAGCTGCGGCAGCTCCTCGTGGAACTCGTTGTCCGCGGACAGGATCGCGACGAGCGGCGCGGCGGCCGTCTTGGACCGGTTGCCCTCGGCCATGTGCCGGACCAGACGCTCCCGCGCCTCGGGGGAGCGGACCAGCGTGACGCGCAGCGGCGACTGGTTCATGGACGTGGGGCCGTACTTGATCAGGTCGTAGACGGCCCGCACCTGCTCGTCGGTCACCGGCTCGTCGGTGAAGGTGTTGGCGGTGCGCGCCTCGCGGAACAGCAGGTCCTGCGCGGCGGAGTCGAGAACGAGAGACATGCGTGAACCTCATAGGGGGGTTACGGCGGCCCGTAGGGCACTATCGGACCGCGGTCCGGTTTACCGCGCCGAGCGTACCGCTATGAAGTTCAACATTCAACTGACTCTAGTTCTCGTCGTTCCCGGCCCCCTCCTGCTCCTCCTCCGCGAGCGCCGCGTCCAGCCGGGCCCGCGCCCCGTCGAGCCAGCGCCGGCACACCTTGGCCAGCTCCTCGCCCCGCTCCCAGAGCGCGAGCGACTCCTCCAGCGTCGTGCCGCCCGCCTCCAGGCGGCGCACGACCTCGATCAGCTCGTCCCGCGCCTGCTCGTAGCCGAGCGCCTCGGCCGCCGCCGTCTGCTCCGTCTTGCCGGTCATTCCGTCCACCCTATGCATCGACCCGTACCGTGAACTCGCCCGCGGACACCCGCGCCCGGAGCACCTCGCCCGCCTCCACCTCACCGGGCGCGCGCACCGCGTGCCCGTCCTCCCGCTGCAGCACCGCGTACCCGCGCTTCAGCGTGGCGGCGGGGGAGAGGGCCACCACGCGCGCGTGCGTGTGCGTCAGCTCGGAGTCGGCCCGGTCCAGCTGGTGGCGCAGCGCCCGCCGCCCCCGGTCCAGCAGCATCGAGACCTCCTCGGCGCGCGCGTCGATCATCCGGTGCGGGTCCTGTATCGACGGCCGCGCCAGCGCGTGCGCCAGCCCGCGCTCCTCCCGCTCCAGCAGGGCGCCCACACAGCGGCGCGCGCGGTCCCGCAGCATCCGCACCCGCTCGTACTCCTCGCCCACGTCCGGCACCACCTTCTTGGCGGCGTCGGTCGGCGTGGAGGCCCGCAGATCGGCGACCAGGTCCAGCAGCGGACTGTCCGGCTCGTGCCCGATCGCCGACACGACCGGCGTACGGCAGGCGGCCACCGCCCGCACGAGCTGCTCGTCGGAGAACGGCAGCAGGTCCTCCACGCTGCCCCCGCCCCGCGCGACGACGATCACGTCCACGTCCTCGAGCGCGTCCAGCTCCTTCACGGCCTGGACCACCTGCGGCACCGCGTGCACCCCCTGCACCGCCACGTTCCGCACCTCGAAGCGGACCGCCGGCCAGCGGTGCCGCGCGTTCTCCAGCACGTCCCGCTCGGCCGCCGACGCGCGCCCGCACACCAGCCCGATCAGCTGCGGCAGGAACGGCAGCGGCTTCTTCCGCTCCGGCGCGAACAGCCCCTCCCGCGCCAGCGACTTCTTCAGCTGCTCCAGCCGCGCCAGCAGCTCCCCGACCCCCACCGGGCGGATCTCCGCGGCCCGCAGCGACAGCTGCCCGCGGGGCGCGTACCACTCCGGCTTGCAGTGGACGACCACCCGCGCGCCCTCGCTCACCACGTCCGCGACGGCGTCGAACACCTGCCGGTAGCAGGTCACCCCCACCGAGATGTCGTACGACGGGTCGCGCAGCGTCAGGAACACCACGCCCGCGCCCGGGCGCCGCGACAGCTGGGTGATCTGTCCCTCCACCCACACCGCGCCGAGCCGGTCGATCCACCCGCCGATGAGCCGCGACACCTCTCCCACCGGCAGGGGGGCTTCCGCGGACGTGTTCACAGCCATGCCCGCGAGCGTAGTGCGCCCCGCCGACACCGGTGCGCCGCCACCGACGGCGCACCGTGCCCGGACCCCGCGGGCACGGCCCGTACGATGGGACGCATGACCGCTTCGACTGGCCGCCGTGTCCTGCTCGCCGCCCCCCGGGGCTACTGCGCGGGGGTGGACCGCGCCGTGATCGCTGTCGAGAAGGCCCTGGAGCAGTACGGGGCTCCCGTCTACGTCCGGCACGAGATCGTGCACAACAAGTACGTCGTGCAGACCCTGGAGAAGAAGGGCGCGATCTTCGTCGAGCGGACGGAGGAGGTGCCCCCGGGCAACATCGTGATGTTCTCCGCGCACGGCGTCGCCCCCGTCGTCCACGAGGAGGCCGAGCGCGGCCGGCTCGCCACCATCGACGCCACCTGCCCGCTGGTCACCAAGGTCCACAAGGAAGCGGTCCGCTTCGCCAAGGAGGACTACGACATCCTCCTGATCGGGCACGAGGGCCACGAGGAGGTCATCGGCACCTCCGGCGAGGCCCCCGACCACATCCAGCTCGTCGACGGCCCCGGCGACGTGGAGAAGGTCGAGGTCCGCGACCCGTCCAAGGTCGTCTGGCTCTCCCAGACCACGCTCAGCGTCGACGAGACCATGGAGACCGTCGACGCCCTCAAGGAGAAGTTCCCCCAGCTGATCTCGCCGCCCAGCGACGACATCTGCTACGCCACGCAGAACCGCCAGCTCGCGGTGAAGCAGATGGGCGCCGAGTCCGACCTGGTGATCGTCGTCGGCTCCCGCAACTCCTCCAACTCCAAGCGGCTCGTCGAGGTCGCCAAGCTGGCGGGCGCCCGTGACGCCCACCTGGTGGACTTCGCCGACGAGATCGACGAGGCCTGGCTGGAGGGCGTCACCACGGTCGGCGTCACCTCGGGCGCCTCGGTGCCGGAGGTGCTGGTCGAGCAGGTCCTGGAGTGGCTGTCGCAGCGCGGCTTCGAGGACGTGGAGATCGTCAAGGCGGCCGAGGAGTCCATCACCTTCTCCCTGCCGAAGGAGCTCCGCCGCGACCTGCGCGAGGAGGCCGCCGCGCTGGCGGCCGGGCGGGGCGGCGCGGGCAGCGAGGCGTAGCACTCCGGCCGCCCCCCTGCGGGCAGTTGCTCCGACGACGACCGGTGGCCTTCCCCCGGTCGTCGTAACGTGGTGCCATGGAGATCTTCGGCGTGGACATCGGCGGATCCGGGATCAAGGGCGCCCCGGTCGACCTCGACAAGGGGGACCTGGCGCAGGAGCGCTGCAAGGTCCTCACCCCGCACCCGGCCACGCCGGACGCGGTGGCCGACGGGGTGAAGCAGGTCGTCGACCACTTCGGCTGGACCGGCCCGGTCGGCGTCACCTTCCCCGGCGTCGTCACCGACGGCGCCACGATCCGCACGGCGGCCAACGTCGACAAGGGCTGGATCGACACCGACGCGCGCGTGCTGCTCGGCGACCGCCTGGGCGGCCTGCCGGTGACGGTGGTCAACGACGCGGACGCGGCCGGCGTCGCCGAGATGCACTTCGGCGCCGGACGGCACCGCAAGGGCACGGTGATCGTGCTGACCTTCGGCACGGGCATCGGCAGCGCGTTGTTCGTGGACGGCGTCCTCGTCCCCAACACCGAGCTGGGCCACCTGGAGCTGAAGGGCCACGACGCGGAGAAGCGGGCGTCCAGCAAGGCCAAGGAGGACCACGACCTGACGTGGGACGAGTGGGCGCGCCGGGTGCAGAAGTACCTCGCCCACGTGGAGATGCTGTTCTCGCCCGAACTGTTCGTCATCGGCGGCGGCGTCAGCCGCAAGGCGCACAAGTTCCTGCCGAAGATCGACGGCATCAGGGCGGAGATCGTCCCGGCCCACCTGCAGAACAACGCGGGCATCGTGGGGGCGGCGATGCGGGCGGCCACGGGGGTGTAGGCGGATACCGAGCAGCCCCCGGGGCGCGCTGCCGGGGGCCCCGTCATCGTCAGACCGCGGCCCTGCCCGCCCCCCGGTTGCGGGCGAGCCGCCGGTTGGCGGTCCGGACCCGCCGCACCCGGCGGACGAGCACCAGCACACCCGCGAGCAGGGTCCCGCCGTAGAGCCAGCCCGCCTGGGTGGCGAGGCCGGTCACCATGCCCATCAGCCGGTCCGGCGCGCTCCCGTCGCCCTCGTCGGCCACCGGCGCCAGCCCCACCGCGAAGGCGATCGGCACCACGACGGGCGCGATGAGCAGGTCCCCCTCGCGCACCCACAGCGCGGTGAGCACGCACACCGGCAGGAACAGCACCCCGTAGACGGTGAGCGAGGCGCCGAACAACGCCTCCGTGAGCAGCCCGAGCACCAGCATCACGCCCCCGCAGAACAGTCCGCCGCCCAGCCCGGTGAGCCGGGGCCCTCGAATGCGCCGCGCGGGGGGCGGGGGAGCGGGCCGGCGTCCGGGCGGCCGCTGGGGCCGCTGGGCGCGCGGGGACCGGGCGACCCCGCCGCCCGCCGCCCGCCCCGCCTGCGGGGGCAGCGGCGGGCCGTGCGGCCGTGACGTACGGGGGGTCGCCGACGGGCCAGGCACCGGCTCGCGTCGCGGTCCGTGCTGGGCGGGTCGCGTCCTGTGTTGCTCCACTGGACCAACTTAGGTCGTTTTATGTGTTCGGCAGCCCGTCAGACACGCCGGGATCCGGACGTCGGCCAGGCGTTCGACACAGCGGCCGGCCGGCCGTGGGCACGCCGTAGACTGGTGGATCGGTCCACGCCGGCCGCTCGGCCGGCCCTCGCCCCCCTCCTCACGTACGGGAAGTCGCAACGTGTCGCTCACGATCGGAATCGTCGGTCTGCCGAATGTCGGCAAGTCGACCCTGTTCAACGCCCTGACCAAGAACGACGTGCTGGCGGCCAACTACCCGTTCGCCACGATCGAGCCGAACGTGGGCGTCGTCGGCGTCCCCGACCCCCGGCTGACCAAGCTGGCGGAGATCTTCGGCTCGCAGCGGATCCTCCCGGCCACGGTCGACTTCGTCGACATCGCCGGCATCGTGCGCGGCGCGTCCGAGGGCGAGGGCCTGGGCAACAAGTTCCTCGCGAACATCCGCGAGTCCGACGCGATCTGCCAGGTCATCCGCGCCTTCAAGGACGAGAACGTCGTGCACGTCGACGGCAAGGTCTCGCCGAAGGACGACATCGAGACGATCAACACCGAGCTGATCCTCGCCGACCTCCAGACCATCGAGAAGGTCCTCCCGCGCCTGCAGAAGGAGTCGCGGATCAAGAAGGACGTCGCGCCCAAGGTCAAGGCCGTCGAGGAGGCCAAGGAGATCCTGGAGAAGGGCGACACGCTGTTCTCGCAGGGCGTCGTCCAGGGCACCGAGCGCGCGGAGCTCCTCCACGACCTGCACCTGCTCACCACCAAGCCCTTCCTCTACGTCTTCAACGTCGACGAGGACGAGCTGACCGACGAGGACTTCAAGAACGAGCAGCGCGCGCTGGTCGCCCCCGCCGAGGCGATCTTCCTCAACGCCAAGCTGGAGGCGGACCTCGCCGAGCTGGACGAGGACGAGGCGCTGGAGCTGCTCCAGTCCGTCGGCCAGGAGGAGCCCGGCCTCGCCACCCTCGCGCACGTCGGCTTCCGCACCCTCGGCCTGCAGACCTACCTGACGGCCGGCCCCAAGGAGTCCCGCGCCTGGACCATCAAGAAGGGCGCCACCGCCCCCGAGGCCGCCGGTGTCATCCACACCGACTTCCAGAAGGGCTTCATCAAGGCGGAGGTCATCTCCTTCGCCGACCTGGTCGAAACCGGCTCGGTCGCCGAGGCCCGCGCGAAGGGCAAGGCCCGCATGGAGGGCAAGGACTACGTCATGCAGGACGGGGACGTGGTGGAGTTCAGGTTCAACGTCTAAGACGTCCGGCGAAAGGCCGTCCGACCTGCGGTGGAGCGGGTCGGGCGGCCATTGCGGTGTTGGCCGGCTGCCCGCCCCAGCACGGGGATCATGCAGCTGAGCACAGATGTCCGTACGCGACCGCAACGGGGATCGCCCACCTCCTCGAAGACCTCGATGGCGGTCAGCCGGCCGAAGCGGTCGAGGGAGGGCAGCCCGTCGATGATGGAGGGGATGGCGTCGGAGCCGATGTAGATCAGTTCTGCGCGGGCGTCGTACGACGGGCCTGTCGAGTCGTCGAGCTGCTGGATGAGTCTCTCGATGTGGGTGGTCATGGGTGGTCCCGCCACCAGAAGGTGGGCAGCCACCAGCAGAGCACCGAGTGGTCGTCGGGCCATGGGGCGCGGTCCTCGGCCGCCCAGTCCTCGAAGGAGTCGCGTGTCAGGTCGATGGGGCGCCAGGCGGGGTCGAGCGGCTCGTCCTCGGCAGGCGGGCGGACGTACCGCCGACCGTGTTCGTCGCAGGCGCCGAAGTCCTGGTAGTTCCGCTGGGCCGCGATCAGGGAGACCTTGTTCGCGCCTCCGCTCATGGTGGGCCAGCGGAACTGGACCCCGTCGTCCTCCCAGAAGCAGACGGGGCAGATCTCGTACGAGCCGGGCATCGCGCTCAGCACGCGGTGCCCGCAGCACGGGCAGGGGCAGGAGTCGCTCACCTGCGCAGTCTCGTTGCAGGTCCCACCCGTGTGCCATGTATGTCTCTGCCTCGGGATCCCCGCCCAGTCCGCCCTCAGTCCGCAGGACACCCGTAAACGGCCGTCGGGAGCCAACGCGTGCCAACCGTCCGCATCTGCTCTGCCCATGAGTGATGGAAGTGGTACGTTATTCGGTACCACTGCCGGAAAGGGTCAGGTCATGTCCATAACTGCGAGCGAAGCCCGCAAGGCTCTCTTTCCGCTGATCAAGAAGGTCAACGACAACCACGAGGCCATCGAGATCGTCTCCAAGCACGGCAATGCCGTGCTCGTCTCGGCCGATGATTACGCAGCGCTGCGGGAAGGCTCGTACCTCCTGCGCTCTCCGGCGAATGCTCGCCGACTGCTCAAGGCGTATGAGAACGCCCTGGCCAACATGAACGTGTCCGAGCGGGAGCTGATCGACCCCGACTCGCCGGATGCGGCGCGTGAGGGTGCTGCGTGAGGCTCGTCTTCGAGGATCAGGGCTGGGAGGACTACACGTCCTGGCTCAAGAACGACCGCAAGGTGCTTGCCCGCATCAACAAGCTCATCGAGGACGTCAGGCGGGACCCCTTCACCGGTATCGGTAAGCCTGAGCCGCTGAAGTACCACTTGCCCTGGGCGTGGTCGCGACGGATCGACGATGAGCACCGCCTCGTCTACCTGGTGACGGACAAGGAGATCGCCGTCCTCGCGGCTCGTTACCGCTACTGATCGCTCAGGCGGTGAGGCTTTCTGGGATGCTGCCCCCGATCAGGGCAAGGCTCACCACCTGGGACCGATGCGGTGCAGGCCTGTTCCCCTGTCCGGTGGCGTCTCAGACCTTGACCGCGGTGATCTCTCTGCTGCACAGCATCCGCAGGTCCTCGGGATCGGAGGTCAGCACGGTGGTGGGCCTGGGTGAGGCGAGAGCCGTCGCGGCGACGATCGCGTCCAGGGCGTACTTGTGGCCGTGCAGGCCCGCGGTGGCGAGCAGTTTGCTCGCCTGCCGGGCGACCGCCTCGTCGGGCGGGACGACGTTGACGCGGGATACGGCGTAGTCGTACTGCGCCTGGTGGATTCTTGGGTCTCTGGCCTCGACCAAGGTCACCGAACTGGTCACCACCCGAATGTCCTCGGCGTCGGCTGCCCTGAGCCATTCGGTCAGTTCCGGGTCGCGCCGTACGAGCTTGGACAGCCCCTCGCAGTCCAGGACGAGGGTGCCGCTCACGCGGCGTCCGTAGCGCTCGGCGCGTTACCGCGCAGGATCGCCCGCTTGGCGTCGACCGCCTGTTGATCGACCGGACCGTGCTCGGCCTCCGCCGCGGCGACCAGTTCGCGAAGCCGTTCCCGCTCCAGCTCGCGCTGGATGAGGGCCTCGACGAAGGCCGACATCCCGCGCCGCCCGGTGCGCTGCTTCAGGGCGGCGATGGTGCCCTCGTGCAGCGACACGGCCGCAGGTCATACTCGGTCCGTGAATCGGGCGGCGATGTACGACTGTCTCGGGGATGTCGATCGTGTTCCCGAGTTGCTGGGGCGGGTCGAGCGGGGGGACGACGCCGAGGCGTGGGAGGAGCTGGGGCACCGGCTGGTGCTCGAGTGCGAGACGGTGTTCCCCGCCAGCTTCGCCGCACTGCCGCGGCTGGTGCGTCTCGCGTCACACAGTGCGCGGGCACGCTCGCTCGCCGGGCTGATCGTGATGTGCGTCCCGTCCCCTCACGGCTGTGACGACCTGCTGCCGAGCTGCGCCCACGCGATCAGGACGTTCCGCGAGATCCTCGACCGGCACCTGCGGTCGCGGCCGGACGACTACCTGGCGAGCTTCCGCTTTCTGCTGGCGACCGAGCAGCAGTACCACTGGAGCGCGGTCCTGGGGGACTTCTCGGACGACTTCTACCGGGTCGCCTGCCCGCACTGCACCGTCGACGTGACGATCGCCATCGGCGCGTACGGGCGCTACTCGGCGATCCGGGACTGGCACCTCGGAGACGTGGACCGACGCGACCTGAGGCCCGCGGATCCCGCGGCCCTCTCCGGCGTCGGGCGACGGATGCACGCGACGGCCGTCCGCGACGGCCAGGGCCCCCTCGCCGACGGCATCGCCCACCTCTTCGGCCGCGCGGAATGCCCCCGCTGCGCCAGCGTGTTCAACGTCGCCGAGGAGTACACGTCCGCCAACCGCCCGGCCATGTGAGGGGTGCGCCGGTCCCGCTCAGCGCGCGGAGCGCAGCGCGCACTCCGCCGCCGCCAGGGCCGTACGGGACTGGAGGTCCACCTGGTCGCGCACCGGGACCCAGCGCAGGCCCAGGGCGTGGGTGAAGTCCTCGCACCAGGCCGTGAACAGTGCGTGCAGCTCGTCGTGGAGCGCGGGTGCGGCGGGGTCGTCCGTGGCCGACAGCAGGCGCAGCAGGAGGCCGGCCGCGCGGAGCGGCTGGCGGCGGGCGACCACGTCCAGGGCGCAGACCTGGGCCGTGGTGACGCGCTCCCCACTCTCGGCGGCCTGCCGGGCCAGCGGCTGCCAGGAGTCGGCGACCAGGTCGTACAGGCCGTCCGCCATCCACTCCAGCACGCGCCGGGGCGCGCTCTCCTCGGGCGGCGGCAGGAAGCCGCGCGCCTTGTCGAGGACCGCGGTCACCTGCTCGCCCCCGTCCCGCACCAGCCGGGACAGCCCGCGCAGGGTGCGTACGGCGTCGGGGTGCGGGGACGGGGCGTCGGCCAGGGCGCTCGCCCACATGGGCACCTCGACGATCGCGGTGACACCGCCGTACCGCTGGGGCGCGCACCATGTGGACCGGCCGATGTTCTCGGAACCGGCCGCCAGCCGCCCGGCGTTCTCCGGCGGGGGCAGGACATGGACGCCGGGGGCGGGGTTCTCCCAGTACAGGGCGTCGAAGGTGCCGTGCTGGACCGGGACGGAGAGGTCGGCGGCGGCCGTGTGGAAGCCCTCGGCGAAACCCGGCAGGCCGCTCGTCAGCTGGGCGAACGTGCCGCCGGCCTCGATGCCGTGCAGGGAGCACTGGAGGACCGGGCGCCGCTCGTCGATCAGGTCGAACAGGGCCTGGCTCTCCGGGAGCCGGGACGACTCGATCGGCGCCCACTCGGGCTGCTCCGCCGCGACCGGGCGGAACGCGGCGCGGAAGTAGCGCTCCAGGGCGGGCGCGGGACCGGCCGTCGCCTCCTCGATGCCCTCGCTCAGCGCCGCCCCGTCCGGGTCGAGGCACAGCACGACGTCCCAGGTGACGCGCGCCGGGTCGGTCGCAGGGGAGCGGCCGTCGCCGCGTGCCACCCGCTCGGCCAGCGCGAGCGCGGTGACGGCGCCGACCGGCTCGTCGGGATGCGGCCGGGCGACCACCAGGACGTGCGCGGGCCCGTGCCCGACGGACAGCATCTCCAGCGGACGCCCCGCGCGGGAGGTGCCGACACGGCGCAGACGGCCGGCCCCCGGGTACCGGGAGACCAGCCGTCGCGCCGCTGCCGAGACCTCCGCGACCGTGAGGTAGCGGTTCATCCTGACCAGCCGTCAGCTGCCGCCGTTGCCACCGCTGTCGCCGGTGGTCTCCTTCTTGTCCAGCGGACGGATCTCGATCTTGTTCGCCATGCCGTTCCTCCCGTTGTCCGTTGCCGTGCGAAGGACCAGATGTGACCTTGCCAGCGTTCGCCGACCGGGCAATCGTTGTCAATGTGCGTTGAAGGAGCGGTAGTTGAGACCGGCGAGATTGGCGCGAAGATGACGGTGCGGACCACGGACCGGGCCACGGTCCGGACGATGCGGCGACCCCGGATCAAGCCCGAGCACCGGGCCTACCGGACGGCCGACGGCAACGTGCGGATCGGCAGCGTCGTCCACGGCATCGGCGCCGAGATCCTCGACCCCGACGGCTGGGTGTGGACCCTGGTCGAGACCATGGACGGCACGCGCGGACCGGACGACGTCGTCGCCGAGGTCACCCGGCGCCACCCCCGGCTCGCCCTGGACGACGAGGACGTCACCGGGGCCATGGACGACCTGACCGAGGCCGGTTACGTCGAGGACGCCGGCGCCCCGCCGCCCGCGGAGCTGACCGCGCGGGAACGCGAGCGCTACGGCAGGGGGATGACCCTGATGCGCTGGATGGACCTGCGGCCCCGCACCAGCTCCTGGGAGCCGCAGACGCTGCTGCGCCGCGCCCGCGTGCTGCTCGTCGGCGTCGGCGGCACCGGCGGGGCAGCCGCCCGCGACCTCGTCGCGTCCGGCGTGGGACACCTGCACTGCGTCGAACCGGACGTCGTCGAACTGTCCAACCTCAACCGGCAGACCCTCTTCCGTGAGGACGACCTGGGCCGGCCCAAGCTCGACGCGGCGCTGGCCGCGCTGCGCGCCCTGAACACGGACACCACGCTCACGGGGGAGCGCCGCGAGGTGCGCGGCCCGGACGACCTGGAGGACCTGCTGACCCAGGCGCCCGACCCCGCACGGGACCCTCACCGCCCGGACGGCGCGCCCGCGTCCGCCCCGTACGACCTGCTGCTCCTCGCCGCCGACCGCCCCCCGGAGATCCGCGGATGGGCGAACCGGGTGTGCCTGGCCACCGGCACCCCGTGGGCCGAGGCGGGCTACCGCGGGCCGCTGGTCAGCGTCGGCATGTTCGCCCCCGGCCGCGGCCCCTGCTGGCAGTGTCTGCGCGACGCCGAGGCCGAGCGGCGCGACCTGCGCCTCGCGCCCGGCCAGGACGAGGACGTGGCGTCGCCGCGCATGCCGTGGAACCCGGTCAACGCCGTGACCGCGGGCCTGTCCGGCAGCCTGCTCGCCCATGCCGCGCTCACCCTGCTGTGCGGCATACCGCCCGTCGCGCCCGGCTGCCGCTTCGGCCTCAACCTCATGCTGCCGGGCGACCCGGTCCTGCAGCGCTCCGAGCGGCGCGACGACTGCCCCGCCTGCGGCACGGTGCCGGCGGTGACCGCGCCGGACGGGGAGACCCGGTGACGGACACCGCCGCCGGGACGCCGCCCCGCGTCGGGCCGGACGCCCGCGTCGTGCTGCACGAGCTCTCCATGCGGCGCGACCGCGACGAGTGGATCGTCGGACGCATGGCGACCCGCACCTTCGTCGCCCTGCCGTCCGCCGGGGCGCGGGCCGTGCGCCTGCTGGGCGAGGGGCTGAGCGTGGCCCGGACGCAGGAGCGGCTGCGCGCGGACACGGGAGAGGAGTTCGACATCGCGGACTTCGTCGCGGACCTGGCTGCCCTCGGGTTCGTCGCGCGGATCGACGACCGTCCGCTGCCCGACCCGGCGCCGCCGCGCGCCTCGCTGCCGTGGCTGCGCCCCCGTCAGGTCCGGTTCGCCCTGCACCCGGCGCTTCCCGTCGCCGTCGCCGTGCTGACGGCGGCGGCCGTCGTCACCCTGCTGCTCCGCCCCGGCCTGCTGCCGGGCTACCGCGCCCTGCTGTGGAGCCCGCACGGCAGTGTGGTCCTGCTGAGCGGGGCGGCGGCCGGATGGACGCTGCTGCTCGCCCACGAACTGGCCCATCTGGTGACCGCACGCGCCGCCGAGGTGCCGGGCCGGATGCGGCTCGGCACGCGTCTGCAGTTCCTCGTCATGCAGACCGACATCAGCGGCATCGAACTCGCCCCGCGCCGCCACCGGCTGACGGCCTACCTGGCCGGCATCGCGCTCAACCTGTCCGTCGCCTCCGCGCTCGTGCCGGTCCTCGCCGCGACCGACCCCGCCTCCACGGCCCACCGGCTGTCGGCGGCCGCCCTGCTGCTCGCGCTGATGCCGCTGCCGTTCCAGTTCATGGTGTTCACGCGGACGGACGTGTACTTCGTGGTGCAGGACCTCACCGGCTGCCGGGACCTGTACGGCGACGGGCTCGCCTACGCCCGGTACCGGTACCGCCGGGCGCTGCGCGCGCTGCGTCCCGGCGCCCGTACGGCGGCGGGGGAGGACGACCCGAGCGCCCGGCTGCCCCGGCACGAGCGCCGGGCGGTCCGCGTGTACAGCGTCGTCCTCGTCGTGGGCACGGCCGCGTGTCTCGCGTTCATGGCCGCCGTGACCCTGCCCCTCGACATCGCCCTGCTGGCCCGCGCCGTACGGGGGCTGGCGCCCGGCAACACGCCCGCCGGGTACGCCGACTCGGCGGCGGTGCTGGTCACCCTCGGCGGTGTCAACGTCCTCTGGGTGGTCACCAAGTGGCGCGACCACCGCTCCCGCCGGCGCGCCGAAGCGGTGGCGCGCCACGGGACGTGACGCGCCGTCGCTCAGACCAGCTCCGGCTTCGCGTCCGTCGCGCCGGACTCCCCGGTCGTCCCGGTCCCGGTCCCGGTCGTCGCAGCCTCGGCCGCCCCAGCCGCATCCGTGGGGTCCGCCGGTTCCGCCGACTCCTCCGCCTCCGGTGCCGGCCGCTGCCCCGGCACCTCCGGCTTCGGCTCGCGCACGCGCTCACGCGCCGCCCGCGCCGTCCGCACGTACGCGTAGATCACCGCGCCCGTCACCAGCAGCAGGAGCGGGCCGAACAGCCAGGGGCGGGCGGCCATCTCCGTGGGGAGCCAGCGGTACGAGGCCAGCAGGGCGGCGAAGACCGTCGTGCCCAGGGCTACCAGGCGGACGCCCGCGCGGTCCCAGCCGTGGGCGGAGCAGCGCATCGCCGTCTCGATGGTCAGGGCGAAGACCACACCGGCGAGCAGGTCGGCGCCGTAGTGGTAGCCGAAGCCCAGGGTCGCCGTGAGGGTGCCGACCAGCCAGAAGGTGCCCGCCCAGCGCATCGCCCGGGAGCCGTCGCGGGAGTGGACGAAGAGGGTGACGGCCCACGCGGTGTGCAGGCTGGGCATGCAGTTGCGCGGGGTGATGCCGTCGAACGGGATTGGCCGCGGGTCGGTGACGGGCGGCAGGGTGTCCGGCCAGAGGTTGGCCGTCGCCCAGGCGCCGCCGTCCGTGCCGTACGCAAAGACGGGGCCGACCACCGGGAAGATCATGTAGATGGCGGGGCCGAGCAGACCGATCATCAGGAACGTGCGCACCAGGTGGTGGGCGGGGAAGCGGCGCTCCACCGCCACCCGGCGCAGCTGGTAGAGGCCGACGAGGGCGGCGGCGAGCGGGAGCTGGCCGTAGACGACGTGCAGGATGCCCGTGCTGACCGGCGCGGTCGCGTCCAGGAAACGGCCCACCAGCCACGACGGGTCGGCCAGGGCGTGGTCCGCGGCGGCCACGTACGCGTCGAGGACGGTCGCGCGGGTCTTCGAGGTGATGAGCAGCCAGGTGTCGCCGGTCTTGTGGCCGGCCACCAGCAGCAGGCCCAGGCCGGTGCCCTTGAGCAGCAGTGTCCGTTCGTGGCCGGTGCGGCGCGTGAGGCCGAGGACCGCGACGCCCAGGACCACCCACAGCGCGCCGTTGCCGAAGTTCATGTCGGCGTCGAGCGCCCACCGCACCAGGAAGAAGACGATGTCCACGCCCGCGGCGACGCCCAGCGCGATCAGCCGCTGCCGCCAGGTGAGCACCACCATCGTCAGCGCCAGGCCGCCGTAGAGCAGCGGACCCGACTCGGGGGCGAAGATCACCTCCCGCGACTGTTCGGTGATCGGCCCCGAGAAGCCGTAGCCGCGCGCCACGATCTCCAGGGCGACGAGGAAGCCCAGGGTCACCACGCCCGCCGCGGTCCACAGGACCACGCGGGGCCGGCGCCACGGGGCGGGCTGCGTCCCGCGGTCGTCCCGCGGTGGTATTCGAGTGGGTTCGGTCATCAACTGGTTCGCCTGGTGATTCGGTTGCGGGCAGGTGGCTTCGCGGGCAAGTGGCGCATCGCGCGGGAGGACAGGGGCTTTCGGTGGACAGCCGGTGAATGAGGACATCCGTCGTGAGTTCGAACATGTTAACGGGGGTGGGCGGGGAGTCCATGGGTCGGCCGTGCCGTGTCTGTGCCGGGACGGCCGTACGCGGCCGGACCGGGGGCGTCCGGTGTCCGAATCGGAGCGGCGAGGTCCGTAGGTCGCCGAGGCACCCTTGTGCAATTCCTGTGGAACCCTCAATCTTTCGGCTGACGCACACGGGCCTGACGCCCCTTTGTCATGCTCCCGACATACAGGGCTGCACATGCCCGTGCGTCACCGCACCACCCCCCACATGAACGCGCACCACCGATTGAGGAGGAACCCTCCATGGCAGTGATGCGTCACCCCCGGCGAAGACTGGCCGTCCTCGGCGCCGCCGCCTCCGCGGCGCTCGTCGCGAGCCTGGTCTCCGCACTCCCCGCGGGGGCAGCCCCGGCCGCACCCGAAGGCCGTGTCCAGTACGCGGGCGCCGCGAACGCCGTCGCCGGCAGCTACATCGTCACCCTGAAGGCCGACGCGGCCCGCTCGACCACCGCCAAGGGCCGTGCCCTGGCCGAGAAGTACGGCGCCGCCGTCGAGCGCACCTACTCCAAGGCGCTCAACGGCTACGAGATCGAGGCCTCCGAGGCCGAGGCCAAGCGCCTCGCCGCGGACCCGGCCGTCGCCTCGGTGGTGCAGAACCGCACCTTCACCATCAGCGCGACCCAGTCCAACCCGCCCTCCTGGGGCCTGGACCGGATCGACCAGCGCAACCGCCCGGTCAACCGGGCCTACACCTACCCGGACTCGGCCGGGCAGGGCGTGACGGCGTACATCATCGACACCGGTGTCCGCATCAGCCACAGCGACTTCGGCGGCCGGGCCTCCAACGGCTACGACGCGGTCGACGGCGACAACGTCGCCCAGGACGGCAACGGCCACGGCACCCACGTCGCCGGCACCGTCGCGGGCACCGCGTACGGCGTCGCCAAGAAGGCGAGGATCGTCGGCGTCCGCGTGCTCAACAACTCCGGCTCTGGCACCACCGCCCAGGTCGTCGCCGGCATCGACTGGGTGGCGCGCAACGCGGTCAAGCCGGCCGTCGCCAACATGTCGCTCGGCGGCGGCGCGGACAGCACGCTCGACGCGGCCGTCCGCAACGCCATCGCCTCCGGCGTGACGTTCGTCGTCGCGGCCGGCAACGAGTCGACCAACGCCTCCACCAAGTCCCCGGCGCGGGTGACCGAGGCGATCACGGTCGGCGCCACCACGTCCACCGACGCCCGCGCCAGCTACTCCAACTACGGTTCCGTGCTGGACCTGTTCGCGCCCGGTTCGTCCATCACCTCCGCCTGGCGCACCAGCGACACGGCCACCAACACCATCTCCGGCACCTCGATGGCCAGCCCGCACGTCGCCGGCGCCGCCGCGCTGTACCTGGCCGGCAACCCGTCGGCCACCCCCGCCCAGGTCTCGTCCGCGCTGACCTCGTCCGCCACCACCGGCGTGGTCACCAGCCCGGGCAGCGGCTCGCCCAACCGCCTGCTGTACGTGGGCTGAGCGCATCCACGGCGGTGGTGACACCGGCCGGTCCGGCGGGCCGGCGCCCCGCTCCCGGGAGCATCCCCGGGGGCGGGGCCCGTCATCGTCCGCCTACGATGCGCCTCGTGTCGATACCTCCGCCCGCCGGGCCGCAGTCCGAAGGCGGCGCCCAGCCGCCGTACTTCCCTCACCAGGGTGCGCCCGGTCCCGCGCCGTACTTCCCCTACGGCCTGTACGGGCCGTACGGGCCCCGGCCGCCCGCCGCCGTCAACGGTGTCGCCATCGCCGCCCTGGTCTTCGGAGTGCTCTGCTTCCTGCCCGCCGTGGGACTGGTGCTGGGGCTGATCGCGCTGTCGCAGATCAAACGGCGGGGCGAGCGCGGGAAGGGGATGGCGGTCGCGGGCGTCACGCTCTCGTCGCTCGGGCTGGCGCTGTGGACGGTGGCGCTCGTCACCGGTGGCGCGTCGGCGTTCTGGGAGGGTTTCAGGAACGGGGCACGCTCCGACAGCGTCCTGTCCCTGCGCACGGGCGACTGCTTCACCTCGCCCGGCGGACTGGAGGGCTGGACCACCGAGGCCCTCACGGTGGACTGCGCCGACGAGCACGACGGCGAGGTCTTCGCCCTCGTCGCCGTGCCCGGGAGTGACTTCCCCGGCGACGACAGCCTCGTCGAGCTGAGCGAGGACCGCTGCTACGAGCGGCGGAGCGCCTACGTCATGGACGGCTGGTCCCTGCCGGAGGAGATCGGCGTCTACTACTTCGCCCCGTCCGAGCAGAGCTGGAGACTGGGCGACCGCTCCGTCGCCTGTGTGCTCGGCCGCGAGGACGGGTCCCGCTTCAGCGGGTCGCTGCGCAAGGACGCGACCACCCTCGACGTCCATCAGCTCGCCTATCTGGAGGCGGCCGAGGTGCTCAACGCCGCGCTGGACGAGGTGCCCGCGTCGGACTACCCGGACGACGACGTGAGCGACGACCGGGAGTGGGCCGGGCAGGTCGAGGAGGCCGTCACCGAGCAGGTGCGGCTGCTGCGCGCACACACGTGGCCGGAGAAGGCGCGGGAGCCGGTGGACGAGCTGATCGCGGACCTGGGCGAGGCGCGGGCCGCCTGGGGGCGGGCCGCGGGGACCGCCTCCCCGGACTCCTACTGGATCCGTGAGGAGGAGGCCTGGGAGGCGACCGACCCCTCCCTGTCGATCACCGTGCGCGAAGCTTTGGGGTTGGCGACCTCACCGCCCGCTTACGACGAGGAGGTCGAGCGGGCGCCGGAAGCCGGTGAGATGGAGGTGTGAGCGCCTCCATAGCGGGGAGAAAGTGCCTGCGTAAAGCCCCTCCACGGCAGAAGTCATCACATCGAGTGATTCTCTGGCCTGCGCTTGCTTCGGACAACCCAGGGTTGCCACTCTGTTGCTGTCTGTACAACCTGATGGGAGCGGCCAGTGACATTCGGTGAGCAGCCGGCGTACCTGCGCGTCGCGGGTGATCTCCGCAAGAAGATCGTCGACGGTCAGCTGCCGCCCCACACCCGGCTTCCCTCCCAGGCCCGCATCCGCGAGGAGTACGGCGTCTCGGACACGGTCGCGCTGGAGGCGCGCAAGGTGCTGATGGCCGAGGGGCTCGTCGAGGGCCGCTCGGGGTCGGGGACGTATGTGCGGGAGCGGCCCGTGCCGCGGCGGGTCGCCCGGTCCGGGTTCCGCCCGGAGCGGGGGGCGACGCCGTTCCGGCAGGAGCAGGCCGACGTCGGCGTGCGCGGCACATGGGAGTCCAGCAGCGAGCAGACGGGCGCGAGCGCGTCGATCGCCCAGCGGCTGGGCATCGATCCGGGGGACCGTGTGATGCGCACGAAGTACCTCTTCCGGGAGGCCGGCGAGCCGATGATGCTCTCCACGTCGTGGGAGCCGCTCGCCCTCACCGGGCGCACGCCGGTGATGCTGCCCGAGGAGGGCCCGCTGGGCGGCATGGGCGTGGTCGAGCGCATGCGCGCGATCGACGTCATCGTGGACAACGTCACGGAGGAGGTCGGCGCGAGGCCCGGCCTCGCGGAGGAGCTGGTGCTGCTGGGCGGCGTGCCCGGCCACGTCGTCCTGGTCATCCAGCGCACGTACTTCGCGTCGGGACGCCCGGTGGAGACGGCGGACGTGGTCATCCCGGCGGACCGGTACCGGGCGGCGTACCACCTGCCGGTGAAGTAGGAAGCGCTGCGGGCGCACCGTGCGCCTGCCCGGGGGCCCGCACCGACGTGTCGCCCCTCTTCGTCGCCCGCCAAGGGCGTCCGCGCCTCCCCAGCCACCCCATCGCCCCCTCGCGCTCCCCTTCGCGCCCCGCGTCCTGGCTCCGCTCCGGCGTGGGGCTCGGCCCGCGCCGGGATGACGGGCGAAGGGATTTGGCCGTTCTCGCAGGTCGCCACAGGAGCAGGGCGAGGACGGCCATACGGCGCTGACCGGACATGTCGCCCCCGGCGCACGGCGCATCCGCCACTGTGCGCCCCCTCCGTGCTGGCCGGTTGCGTGCCTGTTCGTGAAAAGGCGTATTCGCTCAGTGAAGGTAAGGCGTAGGCTCGGGCATATGCGGACTGCCATTTCCTTACCGGGCGGGGCGCGGCACAGGTCGCGGAAGGCACGTGGAGGGGAGCGATGAGTGACGGCACGGTGACTCTTCCCTGGCTCGTGGTGCGTCAGGACGACAACGGCAACCGCTACCGGGTGGGCCGTTACGCGACACGCGCCGAGGCCGAGAAGATCGCGGACAGCCTCGACGGCCGCGGACACAAGCAGCTCTACTGGGTCGAACGCATCGGCCAGAACGGCTCCACCGTCAGCTGACCCGCCGGCGGATCCGGCCCCGGCGCACCAGCCCGTCTCCCGTAGGCTCCGGCGCATGAGCGAGCGGATCGTGGTGGTCGGTGCCGCCCTGTGGCACGAGGGGCGGCTTCTCGCCGCCCGCAGGAGCGCGCCCGCCGAGCTGGCCGGGCTCTGGGAGCTCCCCGGCGGCAAGGTCGAACCGGGTGAGGCTCCGGACGCCGCCGTCGTGCGCGAGTTGCGCGAGGAGCTCGGCGTCGACGCCGAGGCCGGGGAGCGCGTCCCGGGCCAGTGGCCGCTGCGGACGCCGTACGTCATGCAGGTGTGGACCGCCCGCCTGCGACCGGGGTCCGCCGCCCCGCGCCCTCTCCAGGACCACGACGAGCTGCGGTGGCTCACCCCCGACCGCGTCTGGGACGTCGACTGGATCGCGCACGACGTGCCTGCCGTGCGCGACACACTCATCCACCTCGGATCACACGACGGCGCGTGAGGCGATCCCGGCGCAACGCAGTGAGATGACGACCCATGAGCGCGCCGTGGGCAGGCGCCCGCGTGCAGGGTGCGCGCCTCACGCCGTTGTGCGCGGTACTCCGTCCGGGATATCGGGTATGTGGCTATTGACCACATGAAACCGGACACGGTCGGACTGCCTGACTCGCTCGGCGGGGAGGTGATCCGCGTGACCGACACCGACGGCGACCGGGCCACGTGGACCTTCGCCGCGGACCCGAACGCGGTCCGGGCCGCCCGTCGCGCCGTGCGCGAACAGCTCGCCCGCTGGGAGCTGGACGGCGTCGCGGATCTCGCGGAGCTGCTGGTCAGCGAGCTCGTCACCAACGCCCTGCGGCACGCCACCGGACCCGTCGGCGTCTGCCTCACCCGGCCCGCAGGACGGACCGGGGTGCTGCTCGTCGAGGTGTCGGACCCGGTCCCCGAACCGCCGCACGAACGCGACGCCCGGCTCGACGACGAGAGCGGGCGCGGGCTCCGGCTCCTGGCCCTCTCCTCCCGCCGCTGGGGGCACCGGTCGGGGCCGCACGGGAAAACGGTGTGGTGCGAACTCGCGGTCCCCGGGTGAGATCCCGCACGGCCGTTCGCAGGTCTGCGCGGGCCCTCGTCGTACCTCCTGACCGGTAACCGTTCATGACGGTTGTCGAACCGGGGATTCGATGGCGTGTCCGCTGGTTAGAAGACTGGAAGTGTTCTCACGGTGTGGACCGAAAAGCATCGGGACCGTGCTGTGATCGTGAACACCGTGTTGCGCGGCGCCGTAGTGCTGGATACTGCGGGCAGCCGCCCCCGGTGACCGGTGCCGGACGCGGTGAGCTGGAGGGGACGGTTCGCGTGAGCGAGATACCAGCGAAGGCCACGGAGTCCGAGGACTCGTCGGGCGGCTCGAGGGACGAGGCCGCCGACGGCCTCCTGTCCGGCGATGCTCCGTCCGGTGACGCCATGTGGCAGACCGCCCCGCCCGGCTCCATGTACGACTACATCAAGGTCGCGTCCTTCTCGATCGGCCCCGACGGGCTGGTCGACCAGTGGAGCCTGCGCGCCGAGCAGCTCTTCGGCATCTCCGCGGAGCGCGCCGTCGGCGCGGACCCCATCGAGGCGTTCCTCGAGCCCGTCCGCAGGGAGCGCGGCCAGCGCAAGATGGCCGAGATCCTCGACGGCCGCGAGTGGACCGGAGTGGTGCCGTTCCGGCTGCCCGCCCACCTGGCCGGGGACGACCGCGACCGCGAGGGCATCGCCGAGGTCTACGTCATGCCGACGCGGACCGAGGCGGGCGAGAAGGCCGCCGTCTGCATCGTCGTCGACGTCCGCACCCTGCGCCGTATCGAGACGGATCTGGCCGCCTCGCAGGCCATATTCGGCCAATCTCCCTTCGGGTTCGTGCTGATCGACCGGGACCTGCGGGTCCGCCGCGCCAACGAGCGGTTCGCGTCCCTCTTCGGCGGCACACCCGACGACCACCGCGGCAAGGGCGTCCACGACTACCTGCCGCGCGGCGAGGCCGAGCGGGTCGCGGCGACCCTGCGCCGGGTGCTGGAGACCGGGGAGTCGATCACGGACATGCACGTCACCGGGTTCATCCCCGGCTCCGACGAGCGCCGCCACTGGTCCGTCAACCTCTACCGGGTGCACAGCGGCAGCGGCCGTCCCATCGGCATCGCCTGGCTGGGCATCGACATCACCGCCCGCCGCGCCGCCGCCCGCGAGGCCGCCGCCGCGCGGCGCAATCTCGCCCTGCTGAACGAGGCCGGCGCGCGCATCGGCAACTCCCTCGACCTGGAGACCACCGCGCGCGAACTGCTCGACGTGGTCGTGCCCGGCTTCTGCGACCTGGCCACCGTCGACCTCTACCAGGGGCTGCTGGCCGGCGACGAGACCCCGCCCGGCCTCGCCGACGGCAGCGCCGAGGTGCGCCGGGTCGCCTTCGCCAGCGCCGTGTCCGACGGGCCCATCAGCGGCACCGGGGAGCCGGTGAAGCTGGGCGCCGTCCACCACTACCCGTTCAACTCGCCCTGCGCGGACGCCCTGCGCACCGCCCGCCCGCAGAGCGTGCCCGGCGAGGACGGCGGCCTGGTGCAGTCCACGCTCGCGGTGCCGATGGTCGCCCACGACACCGTGGTGGGCCTCGCCCAGTTCGCCCGCACCAAGGGCAGCGAGCCGTTCGGCGACCGCGACCGCGACCTCGCCGTGGAACTGGCCGCCCGCGCCGCCGTCTGCATCGACAACGCCCGCCTCTACCGCCGCGAGCACGAACGCGCGCTGATACTGCAGCGCTCCCTGCTCCCGCCCGGCGACCCGGAGGCGTCCGGCCTGGACATCGCCTGCCGCTACCTGCCCGGCAACGCGGCGAGCGGCCGCACCGGCGAGGTCGGCGGCGACTGGTTCGACGTCATCGAACTGCCCGGCCACCGCACGGCGCTGGTCGTCGGCGACGTCATGGGCCGCGGCCTGCGCGCCGCCGTCGCCATGGGCGAACTGCGCACCGCCGTACGGACGCTGGCACAGCTCGACCTCGAACCGGCCGAGGTGCTGGGCCAGCTGGACGAGATCGCCCGCGGACTCGGTGCGCCCGGTGGGCCCTCCCAGGCGTTCGCGGGAGGCGTCCAGCAGGCCACCCGCGCCGCCCGCCGCCCGCGCGAGGCGGACCTCTCCGAGGTCTACCTGGCCACCTGTGTCTACGCCGTCTACGACTCCGTCACCCGCCGCTGCACCTTCGCCAACGCGGGCCATCTGCCGCCCGTCCTGGTCGAGCCGGGTGAGAACGCGCTGATGCTCGACGTGCCGCCCGGCATGCCGCTCGGCGTCGGCGGGGAGCCCTTCGAGGAGGTGGAGGTCGAGCTGCCCGAGGGCGCCCTGCTGGCGCTCTACACGGATGGACTGGTCGAAAGCCGCGACCACCCCCTCGACGAGGGCCTCCAGGCGTTCGTGGGCGCGCTCACCGACCCGTCCGCCCCGCTGGAGGACGTCTGCGACCACGTCCTCAACACGCTCGACACCCATCACGGCGAGGACGACATCGCGCTGCTGATGGCACGTGTACAGGGCCTGCCCGCCGACTCCGTGGGCGACTGGACCCTGCCGCGCGAGCCGCGCAGCGTGGGCCGGGCCCGCGAGTACGCGCGCGCCCAGCTCCTCGCCTGGGACATGGAGCCGCTGGTCGACACCACGGAGCTGCTGGTCAGCGAACTCGTCACCAACGCCCTGCGGTACGGCGAGGGGGAGATCAGACTCCGGCTGTTGCTGGACCGCACCCTGGTCTGCGAGGTCTGGGACTCCGGCCTGGTCCAGCCCCGCCGGCGGCGCGCCCGCGACACCGACGAGGGCGGCCGCGGCCTCCAGCTCGTCGGCCTGCTGAGCGCCGCCTGGGGCTCACGCCGTACGCCGCGGGGCAAGACGGTGTGGTTCGAACTGCCGCTGCCCGGGGCCGACACCGGCCTCACCGACCCGGCGGAGGCGCTGCTCAGCCTGTTCTGACGCCCGGCGACCCGGCGGTGACCCCTCGTGATCATGACGTCACGGGCGCAACCGCACCACCCCTTCTCCTCGTCCTCACCCCCAACATCCGACGACGAGGGGAACGGCGGCATGGACCACGCGGAGTCGCGGGACGGGGCGACCGGCACGGACGCGCACACGGACGTCACGCCGGCCACGCCCGAACCCGCGCCCGAGTCCGGGAAGAAGCGCCGCAGACCCTGGGTGCGCCGCGTCCGACGCATCGCCCTCGTGCTCGCGCTGGTGCTGATCGTGCCGCTCCTCGCCGTCGAGACGACGCTGCGGGTCAACTACATGGGCGACCCGGCCGACGGCACCCACACCCGCGACCGGGACGCCATGTGGCTCGGCCACGCCTGGGTCGACGGACGCAAGAAGGACGCCGACGTCACCGCCCTCGCGCGCCGTCTCAAGGACACCGGCGTCCGGGACCTGTACGTCCACACCGGGCCGCTGGAGCACGACGGCACCCTGCCCGAGTCGCTGTATCCGCGCGCCCGTTGGTTCATCGACGCCGTGCACCGGGAGCTGCCCGGGGTCCGCGTCCAGGCGTTCCTCGGGGACGTCCTCGCCAACGGCGGCCCCGAGGGGCTGGAGCTGAGCGACGCCGCCACCCGCGCCGAGGTGGTGCGCAGCGCCGGCCAGGTCCTCGACACCGGCTACGAGGGCGTCCACCTGGACCTGGAGCCCCTGCACTCCGGCGACGGGAACTACCTCGACCTGCTGGACGACCTGCGGGAACTCACCCGCGAGCGGGACGCGCAGCTGTCCGTGGCCGCCCACCAGATCGACCCGCTGCCGCATCTCCACTCCGTCGCGGGCCTCGTCGCCGACCACCCCAAGTGGTGGTCGCAGAAGTTCTTCGGCCAGGTGGCGCGGCGCGTCGACCAGATCGCCGTGATGTCGTACGACACCGCGCGCCTCTTCGAGAGCACCTACGGCGGATACGTCGCCCAGCAGACCTCCCTCGCCCTGGAGGTCACCCCGCCCACCACCCACCTGCTGATGGGCCTGCCCTTCTACTACGAGAACAACCCCGGCCACTGGGGTCATGCCGAAACGGTCGCCGCCGCCGTCCGGGGCGCCCGCCTCGGCCTGTCCCGCACCGACCCCGACCGCGAACTCTTCGGTCTCGCCCCGTACATCGACTTCGCGGCGTCGGAGACCAACTGGAAGGAGTTCGAGGACGGCTGGGGCCGCTGACCCGTCAGGACCGGCGGCGGATCTTGTCGCCCAGCCATACCAGGGGGTCGTACTTGCGGTCCACCCCGCGCTCCTTCATGGGGATCAGCGCGTTGTCCGTGATCTTGATGCCCTCGGGGCAGACCTCCGTGCAGCACTTGGTGATGTTGCAGTAGCCGAGGCCGTGTTCGTCCTGGGCCGTGCGCTTGCGGTCCAGGCCGGACTCCTCGGCGGCGTCCAGCGGGTGCATGTCCAGCTCGGCGACCCGCATCAGGAAGCGCGGACCGGCGAACGCCGGTTTGTTCTCCTCGTGGTCGCGGACCACATGGCAGACGTCCTGGCACAGGAAGCACTCGATGCACTTGCGGAACTCCTGCGAGCGGTCCACGTCCTCCTGCATCATCCGGTACTCGCCCGGACCCACCCCGGCCGGCGGCACGAACGCCGGGATCTGGCGCGCCTTGGTGTAGTTGAAGCCGACGTCCGTCACCAGGTCCCGGATCACCGGGAACGCCCGCAGCGGGGTCACGGTGACCGTCTCCTCGCGGTCGAACACCGACATGCGGGTCATGCACATCAGCCGGGGGCGCCCGTTGATCTCCGCCGAGCACGAACCGCACTTGCCGGCCTTGCAGTTCCAGCGCACGGCGAGGTCGGGGGCCTGGGTGGCCTGGAGACGGTGGACGATGTCGAGGACCACCTCGCCGTCGTTCACCTCGACGCGGAAGTCCTCCAGGCCGCCTCCGTCGACGTCCCCGCGCCACACCTTGAAGCGGGCCTCGTAGCTGCTCACTCGTAGAGCTCCTCTTCGGCCAGGTACTTGACCAGCTCGTCCTTCTCGAAGAGGGCCAGCAGGTCGGGGCGGATGGGTTCGGTGGTCTCACGGGTCAGGGTGATCTGCCCGCGCACCGCGTCGGTGGCGGCGAGACCGCCGCTGGGGTCGGTCAGCGCGCACAGGAGGTTGACGTTGCGCCAGGCGCGGTCCATGGCGGCGTGGTCCTCGCGGGTGTGGCCGCCCCGCGACTCGGTGCGCTCCAGCGCCGCGCGGGCCACACACTCGCTGACCAGCAGCATGTTCCGCAGGTCCAGCGCGAGGTGCCAGCCCGGATTGAACTGCCGGTGGCCCTCCACTCCCGCGCGCCGGGCCCGCGCCCGCAGCTCGGCGAGCCTCTGCAGGGCCTGCCGCATCTCGTGCTCCCGGCGGATGATGCCGACCAGGTCGTTCATCGTCTGCTGGAGCTCCTGGTGCAGCGTGTACGGGTTCTCCGGCGGGCCGTCGGCCGGCTGCTCGCCCTCCGCGGAGAAGGGGCGCAGCGCCTCGGCCGCCGCCGCGTCGACCTGGGCGTCGTCCGCGCGGGGCCGCGCCCCGGCCCGGGTGCTCGCGTGGTCCGCCGCGTGCCGGCCCGCCCGGCGGCCGAAGACCAGCAGGTCGGACAGCGAGTTGCCGCCCAGCCGGTTGGAGCCGTGCATGCCGCCCGCGACCTCACCGGCCGCGAACAGCCCCGGCACCCCGCGCGCCGCCGCCGAGTCGGAGTCGACCGCGATGCCGCCCATCACGTAGTGGCAGGTCGGGCCGACCTCCATCGGCTCGGCCGTGATGTCGACGTCCGCCAGCTCCTTGAACTGGTGGTACATCGACGGCAGCCGCCGCTTGACGACCTCCGCCGGCATCCGGGTGGACACGTCCAGGAAGACCCCGCCGTGCGGGGAGCCGCGGCCCGCCTTGACCTCGGCGTTGATGGCGCGGGCGACCTCGTCGCGGGGGAGCAGCTCGGGCGGGCGGCGGTTGTGGTCCGGGTCGTCGTACCAGCGGTCCGCCTCCTCCTCGGACTGCGCGTACTTCTCCTTGAAGACGTCCGGGACGTAGTCGAACATGAACCGCTTGCCCTCGGAGTTGCGCAGCACCCCGCCGTCGCCGCGCACCGACTCGGTGACGAGGATGCCCTTCACCGACGGCGGCCAGACCATCCCCGTGGGGTGGAACTGCACGAACTCCATGTTGAGCAGCGGCGCGCCCGCGAGCAGCGCCAGCGCGTGCCCGTCACCCGTGTACTCCCACGAGTTCGAGGTGACCTTGAAGGACTTGCCGATGCCGCCGGTGGCGATCACCACCGCCGGCGCCTCCAGGACGAAGAAGCGGCCGGACTCGCGTTCGTAGCCGAAGACCCCGCTGACCTCGTCGCCGTCCTTCAGCACCCGGGTGACCGTGCACTCCTGGAAGACCTTCAGCCGGGACTCGTGGTCGCCGGTCTCGGCGTGATCCTCCTGCTGGAGGGCGACGATCTTCTGCTGGAGGGTGCGGATCAGCTCCAGGCCGGTGCGGTCGCCGACGTGCGCCAGGCGCGGGTACTCGTGGCCGCCGAAGTTGCGCTGGGAGATCCGGCCGTCCTGCGTCCGGTCGAACAGCGCGCCCCAGGTCTCCAGCTCCCACACCCGGGCGGGCGCCTCCTGGGCGTGCAGCTCGGCCATCCGCCACTGGTTGAGGAACTTCCCGCCGCGCATGGTGTCGCGGAAGTGCACCTGCCAGTTGTCGCCGGAGTTGACGTTGCCCATCGCCGCCGCGATGCCGCCCTCCGCCATCACGGTGTGCGCCTTGCCGAACAGCGACTTGCAGATCACGGCCGTACGGGCGCCCCGCTCGCGCGCCTCGATCGCGGCGCGCAGACCGGCGCCGCCGGCCCCGACCACGACGACGTCCCACTCCTGTCGGTCGACCACGGACATGAATAAGGCCCCCAGCTAGAAGAAGCGCGGATCGTCGAAGACACCGGACGCGACGAGGTAGACGTAGAAGTCGGCGAGCGCCACGCTGAGCAGCGAGGCCCAGGCGAGCTGCATGTGCCGGGCGTTCAGCCGGCTCACCCACTGCCACATCCGGTAGCGCACCGGATGCTTCGAGAAGTGCTTCAGCTTGCCGCCGACGATGTGCCGGCAGGAGTGGCAGGAGACGGTGTACGCCCAGATCAGGACGATGTTGACCAGGAACACCAGAGTGCCGAGCCCCATGTGGCCCCACGCGTAGTTCTCGTCGCGGAAGGCGAGCACGGTGTCCCAGCTCAGCACGCAGGCGACCAGCAGCGCCGCGTAGAAGAAGTACCGGTGGACGTTCTGCAGGATCAGCGGGAAGCGGGTCTCGCCGGTGTACTTCCCGTGCGGTTCGGCGACCGCGCAGGCCGGCGGGGACGCCCAGAAGCTCCGGTAGTAGGCCTTGCGGTAGTAGTAGCAGGTCAGCCGGAAGCCGAGCGGGAAGATCAGGATGATGATCGCCGGCGAGATGCCCCACCAGCCGCCGAAGAGTTCCCAGTTCGGGCCGCCGCGCATCGGCTCGCAGTTCTCCGCGAGGCACGGCGAGTAGAACGGCGACACGTACGGCGCCGCGTAGTAGTCCGCGCCTGCGAAGGCCCGCCAGGTCGAGTAGACGACGAAGGCGAGCAGTCCGGCCGCGGTGGCGGCCGGGGCCAGCCACCAGCGGTCGGTCCGCAGGTGCGGGGCGGAGATCGCGGCGCGCGTGCCGGATCTCACGCCGCCGCGGCGCTCGGGTTCGGTCGCAGGGGGTTCCGTACCAGTGGCCACGTCGTCCACTCCGGTAGGGGTCGGGGGGTGCCAGGTCGGCGGGGCGGCGGTCGGGCGGGGGTCAGGGGGCGTGGCGGTCGCGGGCGCCGAGACCCTCGTCGTCGGTGTCCACCCACAGCGACGGGTCGTAGGGGGCGTCGGAGATGGTCACGAGGTCGGGCCGCTTGGCCGGGCCCGCCGCGGCGACGGCGGTCTCCCGGAGCAGCGCGAGGCTCTCGCGCAGGTGGTTGGTGTCGGAGCGGACGCGGCGGATCTCCAGACTGCCGCTGCCCAGCTGCTTCTCCAGCCGCCCCACCGACCTCACCAGGTCGTCGAGGCAGCGCTGGACGGTCGTCAGTTCATCGTGCACGGACATGACGTGACCTCACTTCCACGGGTCCTTCTGGCCCAAGGCGGTGCAACGGTCATGCGCCTGCGAGTGTTGCGCGTCACACCTTGCGCTGGGAAGGGATGTGCATCGATTGGCCGAGGCGCATGGATGCATCGTCCGGTGCGAAGCCGCGTGGCGCCGGGTGCGTTGCGCCGCACGGGTGGGCTTGGCGCCCGTGGCCGCCGTGTCGCCCGGGATCGCAGAACCCTTTCCTCTTCAGTGGGCCGCATACATCGGATGAACGCCCCATACCAAGTGTGATCACCAGCCCGCGGTTTTCGGAGGTATCCAGAGATGTCCCACGACGGCATCGGCCCGCGCGCTGTCCTGCGCTCGGTCGCCTTCCTCACCGCCGGCATGCTCACGGTGCCCGCCCTGGCCGGATGCGGCTCCTCCGATGACCACGCGGGCAAGCCCCTCGCGGGCGCGGACGTCGCGGGCGCCGACCGGTCCGACATCGCCGACGGCGGGACCCTGCGCTGGGCCGTGGACACCGTCCCGGACACCCTGAACACCTTCCAGGCCGACGCCGACACCACCACCGCCCGGATCGCCGAGGCCGTCCTGCCGTCGATGTACCGCACGGACGGCCGGGGCCGGGCCGTGCGCAACCCCGACTACCTGGCCTCCGCCGAGGTCGTCGACACCGAGCCCAAGCAGGTGGTCGTCTACCGGCTCGCCCAGCAGGCCGTCTGGAGCGACGGCCGGGAGATCGGCGCCGCCGACTTCGCGGCCCAGTGGCGCGCCCTGTCCGGCAAGGACACCGCCTACTGGACCGCCCGCAACGCCGGCTACGACCGCATCGAGAAGGTCGAGCGGGGCAAGAACGACCTCGAGGTCAAGGTCACCTTCAGCCGCCCCTACGCCGACTGGAAGTCGCTGTTCAGCCCCCTCTACCCCAAGGAGGTCATGGGCACCCCGGACTCCTTCAACGACGGGGCGCGCAAGAAGCTCAAGGTCACCGCCGGGCCGTTCACGGTGGACACGGTGGACACCGAGGAGGACGAGGTCGTCCTCGCCCGCAATCCGCGCTGGTGGGGCAGGTCCGCCAAGCTGCAGAAGATCGTGCTGCGCGCCGTGCCGCACGACAAGCGCGTCTCCGCGCTCAGCGACGGCACCCTCGACCTGGCCGAGATCGATCCCGAGGCCGCCCGGCGCGTCACGGTCGCCGCCCTGCCGCAGGACGGGAACACGCCCCTGATGGGCCCCGAGGCCGACCGCTCCGCCGCGGACGCGCTGCGCTCCTGGGCGGTCGCCAACGGCTCCGACGAGGACGCGGCCGACGAGGAGATCTCCGCCCGCGAGAAGCTGCGCGAGAAGGCCGAGAAGTACGCCCGGCAGCAGAAGGCGCTCGGCGGCTTCGAGGTGCGCAAGTCGCTGGAGCCCGTGTACACCCAGCTCGCCCTGAACGGCGCCGAGGGCCCCCTGTCCGACGAGCGGGTCCGCCGCGCCGTGGCCCGCGCCCTGGACCGCGAGGACATCGCCGGGGCCGTGCTGAAACCGCTCGGCCTGCCCGCCGAGCCCGTCGGCAGCCACCTCGCGCTGTCCGGCCAGGCCGCCTACGCCGACGGCAGCGGCGCCCTCGGCAAGCCGGACGCCAAGGAGGCCCGGGCGCTCCTCTCGGACGCCGGGTGGGTGCCGGGCGGCCCGGTGGAGGAGGAGAAGGAGGAGAAGAAGGACGCGAAGAAGGACGAGGGCGAGGAGGCGGCCGGCTCCGAGGCCGACAAGGACGAGTCCGGCGGCTCCGAGGGCGGCGGCGACGGCACGTACATCGTCGGCGAGGACGACGGCAAGAACGACGGCGACGGCAAGGCCCCGCACGACTCCGGCACCGGCACCGGCCGGCTGAAGCAGGGCGGCACCCCCGCCGGGGCCTACGCCCCCAAGGGCACCGCGGCCCCGGCCCGCGCCGACACCGCCCCGGTCGCCAAGGACGGCAAGGCGCTGGTGCTGCGGTTCGTGCTGCCGTCGGGGCCGGGCTCCAAGACGCTGGAGACCGTGGCCGGCCGGATCGCGAAGATGCTCGAGAGGATCGGCATCCGCACCGACATCACCAAGGTCGACAACGACAGCTACTTCAAGGACCACATCGCGTCCGGCGACTTCGACCTGGCCCTCTACTCCTGGCCCGCCACCGCCTTCCCCGCCACCGACGCCCGCCCGGTCTACTCCAAGCCGGTCCCGGCCGCCGACGGCTCGCTGAACGTGGAGCAGAACTGGACGCGGGTCGGCACCGACCAGGTCGACCAGCTCTTCGACCAGGCCATCGCCACCCTCGACGACTCCGAGCGGCGCGAGCTGATCCGCAAGGCCGACTCCCGGATCTGGGCGGCGGCCGGCTCCATCCCCCTCTACCAGCGCCCGCAGCTCGTCGCGGCCCGCGAGAACCTCGCCAACGCCGGCGCCTTCGGCTTCGCCACCCCCGTCTACGAGGACATGGGCTTCCTGAAGAAGTCGGCGCAGGGACCGGAGGGGTCCCCGGGGGCGAAGAGCGGTGAGTCGTCCTCCGGGAGCTGACCACCGGCCCGCCCGGAAACGCGACGCGGCCCGGCGCCCCCACCAGGGGCGCCGGGCCGCGTCGTGTGCGCGGTGCGGTGATCAGCCGTGCTTGGCGCGGCTCGCGGCGCGGGCACGCTCGCGGGCGTCCAGGTTCACCTTGCGGATGCGGACGGCCTCCGGGGTGACCTCCACGCACTCGTCGTCGCGGCAGAACTCAAGGGACTGCTCCAGCGACAGCTTGCGCGGCGGGACGATCGACTCGGCCACGTCGGCCGTGGACGACCGCATGTTGGTGAGCTTCTTCTCCTTGGTGATGTTGACGTCCATGTCGTCGGAGCGGGAGTTCTCACCGACGATCATGCCCTCGTACACCTCGGTGCCGGGCTCCACGAAGAGCACGCCGCGCTCCTGCAGGTTGGTCATCGCGAAGGCGGTGACCGCGCCGGCGCGGTCGGCGACCAGCGAGCCGTTGTTGCGGGTGGTCAGCGTGCCGAACCAGGGCTCGTGGCCCTCGTGGATGGAGTGGGCGATGCCGGTGCCGCGGGTCTGGGTCAGGAACTCCGTCCGGAATCCGATCAGACCGCGCGAGGGCACCACGAACTCCATGCGGACCCAGCCGGAGCCGTGGTTCGACATGTTGTCCATGCGGCCCTTGCGGACGCCCATGAGCTGCGTGACCGCGCCCATGTGCTCCTCGGGCACGTCGATGGTCATGCGCTCGACGGGCTCGTAGACCTTGCCGTCGATCTCCTTGGTGACCACCTGGGGCTTGCCGACGGTGAGCTCGTAGCCCTCGCGGCGCATCTGCTCGACCAGGATGGCCAGCGCCAGCTCGCCGCGGCCCTGCACCTCCCAGGCGTCGGGGCGCTCGGTGTCCAGGACGCGGAGCGAGACGTTGCCGATCAGCTCGCGGTCCAGGCGGTCCTTGACCTGGCGGGCGGTGACCTTGCGGTCCTTGACGGCCGCCTTGTTGTCGGCGCCCTTGCCGGTGCCGCCGCGGCCGACCAGCGGGGAGGTGTTGGTGCCGATGGTCATGGAGATCGCGGGCTCGTCCACCGTGATCAGCGGCAGCGCGACCGGGTTCTCCTGGTCGGCCAGGGTCTCGCCGATCATGATGTCCGGGATGCCCGCGACCGCGCAGATGTCACCCGGGCCGGCCTTCTCGGCGGGCTTGCGGGTGAGCGCCTCGGTCATCATCAGCTCGGAGATGCGGACGTTCTGCACGGAGCCGTCGCGCTTCATCCACGCGACCGTCTGCCCCTTCTTCAGCTCGCCCTGGTGGACGCGCAGCAGCGCGATACGGCCGAGGAAGTTGTCGGCGTCCAGGTTGGTGACGTGCGCCTGGAGCGGGGCGCCCTCCTCGTAGGTGGGGGCGGGGATGTGCTCGAGGATCGTCGAGAAGAACGGCTCGAGGGAGTCGGAGTCGCCGGGGACCGTGCCGTCGTCGGGCTTGGTCAGCGAGGCGATGCCGTCACGGCCGCAGGCGTAGACGATCGGGAACTCGATCTGCTCCTCGTCCGCGTCCAGGTCGAGGAAGAGGTCGTAGGTCTCGTTGACGACCTCGTCGATCCGGGCGTCGGGACGGTCCGTCTTGTTGATGCACAGGATGATCGGCAGCCGCTGCTGCAGCGCCTTGCGCAGCACGAAGCGGGTCTGCGGCAGCGGGCCCTCGGAGGCGTCCACCAGCAGCACGACACCGTCGACCATCGACAGACCGCGCTCGACCTCGCCGCCGAAGTCGGCGTGGCCGGGGGTGTCGATGATGTTGATCGTGATGGGCTCCCCGCCGTCCTTGGGGTGGTACTTCACCGCCGTGTTCTTGGCGAGGATCGTGATGCCCTTCTCACGCTCCAGGTCGTTCGAGTCCATCATGCGGTCGTCGACCTGGTCGAGCTGGTGGGCGGCGAAGGCGCCGGCCTGCTTGAGCATGCCGTCGACGATGGTGGTCTTGCCGTGGTCGACGTGGGCGACGATGGCGACGTTGCGGATGTCGTGACGCGTTACAGACGGTGCCATGAAAGGCGTACTCCCGGAGGTGGTGAAGGTTGCCCGCCGCAGACGTCTGTGGTGCGAGGGCCCTGCCGGGCTGGACACGCCTCGGCCTGACTCCATGGTACGGGGCCGCCGCCACTACGCCCGCGCGCGCCGGAGGGCCGGGGTCCGGGACGCCCGGCGTCCGGGGGCGGGGGACGTCACCGGGCGGTTGCACGTGCTTCCGGCAAACGCAACATCTCGTTCGGATATCGGTGATCCCGCATGCGGGTTTCGGACATGTAAACCAAAAACGCGCACCAAATGTCCGGATTGCCGCATTCAATTCAGAGGTGTCAAGCGCGCGCAGGTGTCGATCTCTGCAATATTTCCTCAAAAAAACGACGGTAGGGAGATCCCTATGTCGTACGCCCTTGACGCGCGTTGACTCTCTTGGCGAAAGTTCCCCCAAACCGCAGAACCCGCCGGTATCTGCGCTGCGCTCAACTCTCCAACCCCCCGGGGGACGAACACGATGACCAGTCCAACTAAGGCCGAGGACTCCGGGTCCGCGGCTGTCTTGGACCCCGAGCTCACGGCGGCCGACGAAGTCGCCAAGGGCGAGAAGCAGCCCGAGGGTCGGTCCCCCGGCCAGTTGATGTGGCAGCGCTTCAAGCGCGACCGTACCGGGGTCGTCTCCGCGTGCGTAGTGATTTTCTTCTTCGTGGTCGCCGCTTGTGCCCCGCTCATCGCGAAGCTCTACGGGAAGAACCCCTACACGCTGTACGCCCAGGAGCCGGAGTATCCCTTCCTCCTGGACGACTTCGCCATGCCGACCGGTTCCTTCGGCGGCATGTCGGGCGACTTCTGGTTCGGCGTGGAGCCCAAGCTCGGCCGTGACGTGTTCACGATGCTGCTCTACGGCATGCGGACCTCGCTCTACATGGCCGTGGTCGTCACCACGCTGTGTGTGGTGACGGGCGTGATCATCGGCATGGTCAGCGGGTACTTCGGCGGCCGGGTGGACTACTGGCTGGGACGGGTCACGGACTTCTTCCTGGCCTTCCCGAGCCAGCTGTTCTTCATCGCCTTCATGCCCGTCGTGACCGCCATGTTCGTCTCCCCCGCGGACGAGACCCCCACCTATCTGCGGGCCGTGGCGATCATCCTGGTGATGTGGTTCCTCGGCTGGATGGGCCTGGCCCGTCTGGTGCGCAGTTCCGTACTGTCGCTGGCGGAGAGGGAGTTCGTGGAGGCGGCCAAGGTGTCCGGTGCTTCTCCCTGGCGCATCGTGCGCAAGGAGATCCTGCCGAACATCGTCACCCCGATCCTGGTGCAGGCCACCTACATCCTCCCCAGCACGATCCTCACCATCGCCTTCCTCTCGTTCATCGGTGTCGGCTTCGTCGAGCCGACCCCCGACTGGGGCCGGATGTTCGCCGTCGGCGCCGACGTGTACGAGCAGGACCCGATGTTCATGTTCTTCCCGGGCGTGGCGCTGGTGACCTTCGTTCTCGCCTTCAACCTTCTCGGAGACTCCGTCCGGGACGCTTTCGACCCCAAGACCGGACGCTAACCGTCCATTGGTGGTGGGGGAGCTGCCGCCCCCGTGCCGGGTGACCGGACCGTCAGGCAGCACTCGTGGACAACTAACGACAGGTAGGTGCATCGGCATCATGAAGCCCATCAGAACGCGGACCGCGCGCGCCATCGCCGTGGCCATCGTGGCCGGCTCTCTGGCCCTCACCGGCTGCTCCGGCAACGACAACGGCGGCGGCAAGGGCAAGAGCGACGCGAAGTCCCAGAAGGACGCCGCCGAGCAGCAGGACCCTGTCGCGTACGGTGACGCCGCCGCCTCCACCGGCCCCGCCGAGGAGGTCCCCGGAGCCAAGTCCGGCGGTTTCATCAACGTCTACATGCAGTCGGACCTGTCCCACATGGACCCGGCTCAGATCTACGTCAGCGACGCCGGGCAGTTCGCCAACCTGGTCCACCGCGGCCTGACGAACTTCCAGGAGGACGAGAAGGGCAACCTGACGGTCGTCGGTGACATCGCCACCGACTCCGGCAAGTCCTCCGACGGCGGCAAGACCTGGACGTTCACGCTCAAGGACGGCATCAAGGACGAGGACGGCAACGTCATCACCTCGGCCGACGTCCGCCACACCATCGAGCGCATGTACTCGAAGGTCATCTTCGACGGTCCGACCTACGTCCAGTCGTGGCTCTCGGGCAACGACTACCGCAAGGCGCTGCCGGACGGCCCCTACAAGGGCAAGCACCTGCCGGACTCCGTGCTGGAGACCCCGGACGACAAGACGGTCGTCTTCCACTTCGACCAGCCGCGCCCGGACCTCCCGCAGGCCCTGGCCATGGCCGGTTACGCCATCGTGCCCCAGAAGCAGGACACGAAGGAGAAGTACGACGACGCCCCGGCGGCGCTCGGCCCCTACAAGATCGCCGAGTACAAGGCCGGCAAGTCGATGAAGCTGGTCAAGAACGACCAGTGGGACCCGAAGACGGACTCGGTGCGCCACCAGTACGTCGACGGCTACAACTTCACCTCGACGATCGACCAGCCCAGCCAGACCAAGCGTCTGATCGCCGACCAGGGCGAGGCCAAGAACGCCATCCAGTTCACGGACTCGGTCGACCCGGCGCAGCTGTCCACGGTCATCAGCGACCCGGACGCCAAGAAGCGCACCGTCCAGGGCTACCAGCCCTACGTGTGGCAGCTCACCTTCAACCTCGACCGCGTCAAGGACAAGAAGATCCGTGACGCGATCACCTACGCCATCCCGAACCAGTCCATGGTCCAGGCGGACGGTGGCCGCTACGGCGGTGAGGTCGCCGGCGGTCTGCTCGCCCCGACCCTGCCGAACTTCGACCCGACGTACGACCCGTTCGGCAAGCTGAAGAAGCCCAACGGCGACATCGAGAAGGCCAAGCAGCTGCTGAAGGAGGCGGGTGTCAAGGAGGGCACGAAGCTCACCTACGCCTACTCCAACACCCCGCGCGGCCAGGCCCAGCAGGTCATCATCAAGGACGCCCTGGGCAAGATCGGCTTCGACGTCCAGGCCAAGGAGATCGACCGGGCCAGCTTCTACGAGCAGGTCGGCAAGCTGGACAACCCGTACGACATCTACATGACCGGCTGGGGCCAGGACTGGCCGTCGGCGTCCACGGTCATCACCCCCGTGTACGACGGTGAGCTCATCCAGGACGGTGCGTCGAACTACTCGCACATCAACGACAAGCAGGTCAACGACCTCATCAAGAAGGCCCTGACGCAGGAGCCGGAAGAGGCCGCCAAGACCTGGGAGCAGGCTCACAAGCGCATCGTGGAGGAGATCAACCCGGCTGCTCCGGTCTACTACTCGAAGCAGATCCAGCTCTACGGATCGAACATCGGTGGCGCCAAGTACAGCACCGAGTCGAGCTACATCGACATCAACGACCTGTACCTGAAGCAGCCGTAACCGTCAGCTCGGCTGACCGCGGGGGTGTGCGCCAGGCGGAGCGCACCCCCGCGGACGGTTCTCCCTCCCTGCCGCCGCGTTTCGAAGAGAGCATTCACCCGCCATGCTTCAGTTCCTCATCCGCAGGCTGATCGGCGCCGTCGTCATCATGTTCCTGATCGGCGCCTTCACGTTCTTCCTGTTCTACACAGTTCCACAGGACTTCGCTGCGCTGTCTTGCGGCAGAAACTGTTCTCCGGAGAACCTCGCGGTCATCCGGGAGAACCTCGGCCTGGACAAGCCCATCACCACGCAGTTCTGGGAGTTCATGACGGGCATCGTGGCCGGCCGCGACTTCCCGCAGGGGCACTGCTCCGCGCCGTGCCTGGGTGTCTCCTTCGACAGCGGCAACTTCGTCTGGGACTCCATCGTCGACCGCTTCCCGCTGACGCTGTCGCTGACCGTCGGCGGTCTGGTGATCTTCCTGACCCTGGGCCTCGGTTCGGGTCTGCTCGCCGCCTGGAAGCGCGGCACCGTGGTCGACAAGGTCGTCTCCGGCGCCTCGATCGTGCTGAGCTCGTTCCAGATCTACCTGCTCGGACCGATCGTCCTGGGCATCCTGGTCTACAGCTCCGGCATCATGGAGAACCCCAAGTACCACCCGTTCACCGAGAACCCGGGCACCTGGGCCCTCGGACTGCTCATCCCCTGGGTCGTGATGGCCACCATCTTCACCGCCCAGTACACGCGTATGTCGCGCTCGACCATGATCGAGCAACTGCAGGAGGAGCACGTCCGCACCGCGCGCGCCAAGGGCATGTCGCAGCGGTACGTCTTCTTCCGCTACGCCTGGCGCGGCTCCCTCATCCCGATCGTCACCATCCTCGGCATCGACCTCAGCGCTCTGCTCGCGGGCGCGGTCGTCACGGAGTTCACCTTCGACCTGCCCGGCCTCGGCCGGCTCGCGGTCGACTCCTCGCTGACCAAGGACCTGCCGCTGACGATGGGCATCATGCTGTTCGGGGCGTTCTTCATCCTGATCCTGAACATCATCGTCGACCTCGCGTACGCATACATCGACCCGCGCGTGCGGCTCAGCTAGGAGAAACACCGTGACCACACTGACCAAGACCGAAGGCGACAAGGCCCCGACCGGGCCTGGCTCCTTCCTCTCGGTCCGCGACCTGCGGGTGCGGTTCTCCACCGAGGACGGCATCGTCAAGGCGGTCGACGGACTGTCCTTCGACGTCGAGCGCGGCAAGACCCTCGGCATCGTGGGCGAATCGGGCTCCGGCAAGTCCGTGACCAACCTGACCGTCCTCGGTCTGCACAACCCCAAGAGCACCACCGTCGAGGGCGAGATCATCCTCGAGGGGCGCGACCTGGTCACCGCCTCCGAGAAGGAGATGGAGAAGCTCCGCGGCAACAAGGTCGCGATGATCTTCCAGGACCCGCTGACGGCGCTCTCGCCGTACTACACGGTGGGCCGGCAGATCGCCGAGCCGTTCATGAAGCACACCGGCGCCTCCAAGAGGGAGGCCCGGGAGCGGGCGATCGAGATGCTGACCAAGGTCGGCATCCCGCAGCCCAGGACCCGTGTGGACGACTACCCGCACCAGTTCTCCGGCGGTATGCGCCAGCGCGCCATGATCGCCATGGCGCTGGTCTGCGACCCCGACCTGCTGATCGCCGACGAGCCGACCACGGCCCTGGACGTGACGGTCCAGGCGCAGATCCTCGACCTGCTCAAGGACCTCCAGCAGGAGTTCGGGTCCGCGATCATCTTCATCACCCACGACCTCGGCGTCATCTCCGACATGGCCGACGACCTGCTGGTGATGTACTCGGGCCGGGCCGTGGAGCGCGGCAGCGTCCGCGAAGTGCTGCGCGAGCCCAAGCACCCCTACACCTGGGGCCTGCTCAGCTCGATGCCGCGCCTCGGCGGCGACACCTCGCAGGCGCTCAACCCGATCCCCGGATCGCCGCCCAGCCTGCTGAACCCGCCCTCCGGCTGCCCCTTCCACCCGCGCTGCGCCTTCACGGACAAGGTGTCGGGCAACCGCTGCAGCACCGAGCGCCCGGCGCTCGGCGAGGGCCGTGCCGCTGCCTGCCACCTGACGGCGGAGCAGAAGCAGACCATATTCATCGACACGATCCAGCCCCGGCTGCGCTAGGGAGAGATCCGAGACATGAGCGACAACCTCACCCTCCCCGCACAGCAGGGCTCCACCGGCGCGTCCACCGAGGCGCTGCTGAAGGTGGAGGGCCTGACCAAGCACTTCCCGATCTACGGCGGCTTTCCGATCAAGCGGAAGGTCGGCGCCGTCCAGGCGGTCGACAACGTCGACCTGACCGTCGGCGTCGGCGAAAGCGTCGGACTGGTGGGTGAGTCGGGCTGCGGCAAGTCGACCACCGGCCGGCTCATCACCCGGCTCCTGGAGCCGACCGGCGGAAAGATCGAGTACGCGGGCCAGGACATCACGCACGCCAAGCGCAAGCAGCTGGCGCCCGTGCGGTCCGAGATCCAGATGATCTTCCAGGACCCGTACTCCTCGCTGAACCCGCGGCAGACCGTCGGCACGATCATCAAGTCGCCGATGGAGGTCAACGGGATCAACCCCGCGGGCGGCCGGGAGAAGCGGGTCCGCGAGCTGCTCGAGCTCGTCGGCCTGAACCCCGAGCACTACAACCGCTTCCCGCACGAGTTCTCCGGCGGCCAGCGCCAGCGCATCGGCGTCGCCCGGGCGCTCGCGCTCAACCCGAAGCTGATCGTGGCGGACGAGCCGGTCTCCGCGCTCGACGTGTCGATCCAGGCGCAGGTCGTCAACCTGCTGCAGAAGGTCCAGGAAGAGATGGGCATCGCCTTCCTCTTCATCGCCCACGACCTCGCCGTCGTGCGGCACTTCTCGCAGCGCGTGGCCGTCATGTACCTGGGCAAGGTGGTCGAGGTCGGCGACCGCGACTCCATCTACAACCGCCCGCGGCACCCCTACACCCACGCCCTGCTCTCGGCCGTGCCCGAGGTGGCCATGGACGACGAGACGGAGAACCGCGAGCGCATCCGCCTCGCCGGTGACGTCCCCTCGCCGATCTCGCCGCCGTCCGGCTGCCGGTTCCGCACCCGGTGCTGGAAGGCGCAGGACAAGTGCGCCACGGAGGAGCCCCCGCTGGTGCAGATCTCCGGCAACCGCGAGAACCACCTGACGGCCTGCCACTTCCCGGAGGAGCCCAGCATCGAGGCGCGCTCCGAGGACGTCGTGATGGACCCGGCCCTGAAGGCGCTGGAGAAGGACGGGGACGTCGCCAAGGGCTGACCCCCTCTCCTTCAGGACGCACGGCCCCGAGGACCGGGGGCGGGAGGACACCCTCCCGCCCCCGGTCCTTTCGCGTCGCGGGCGCGGGAACGGGCCCGTGAGCCCGTCCGGTGGATCTTCGACCCGTACGGCCCCGGCGGGCGTGCGCGCCGGAGCCGCCGCTTCCAGGCTGGCCCGGTAAGGGACCCGGGCACGAGGAGGCACCCATGCGCACCATGACGCACGCCAGGTGGGCCGCCTGCGCGACGGCGCTCGCCCTCGCCACGGCGGGGTGCGGCGGCGGGGGAGGCAGCGGCGACTCGGGGGCCGTGCTGAGCGCCTCCTGGGGCGACCCGCAGAACCCGCTGGAGCCGTCGAACACCAACGAGGTGCAGGGCGGCAAGGTCCTCGACATGATCTTCCGGGGCCTGAAGCGGTACCACCCGGAGACCGGCGAGGCGCAGGACATGCTCGCCGAGAAGATCGAGACCACCGACTCCCAGAACTTCACCATCACGGTCAAGGACGGCTGGACCTTCAGCAACGGCGAGAAGGTCACCGCCCAGTCCTTCGTGGACGCCTGGAACTACGGCGCGAGCCTGCGCAACAACCAGCGCAACGCCTACTTCTTCGGCTACATCGAGGGCTACGACCAGGTGCACCCCGAGGAGGGCGAGCAGACCGCGGACACCCTGTCCGGGCTGAAGGTCACCGGCGAGCGCACCTTCACCGTCAAGCTCACCCAGAAGTTCTCCACCTTCCCCGACACCCTCGGCTACAACGCCTTCGTCCCGCTGCCGCGGGCGTTCTTCGACGACCACGACGCCTGGGTGAAGAAGCCCGTCGGCAACGGGCCCTACCTGGTCGACTCGTACACCCGCGGCTCGCAGATGTCGCTGCGCAGGTGGGACGACTACCCGGGCGACGACAAGGCGCAGAACGGCGGCGTCGACCTGAAGGTCTACACCGACGCCAACACCGCCTACACCGACCTGCTGGCCGGCAACCTCGACCTCGCGGACGACATCCCCGCCGCCCAGCTCAAGAACGTCAAGGCCGACCTCGGCGACCGCTACCTCAACACCCCCGCCGGCATCCTCCAGACCCTCGCCTTCCCGTTCTACGACCCGGACTGGAACAAGGCGGGCTCGGAGAAGGTCCGCAAGGGCCTGTCCATGGCGATCGACCGCAAGCAGATCACCGACACGATCTTCCAGAAGACCCGCACCCCCGCCACCGACTGGACCTCACCCGTCCTCGGCGAGGACGGCGGCTTCCAGGCCGGCCTGTGCGGGGAGGCCTGCGAGTACAAACCCGACGAGGCCAAGAAGCTGATCGAGGAGGGCGGCGGCCTCCCCGGCGGCAAGGTGACGATCACCTTCAACGCGGACACCGGCTCCCACCGCGAATGGGTCAACGCCGTCTGCAACTCCATCAACAACGCATTGGACGACGAGCGTGCGTGCACCGCCGCCCCGGTGGGCACCTTCGCCGACTTCCGCAACGAGATCACCGACCGCAAGATGCCGGGCCCGTTCCGCTCCGGCTGGCAGATGGACTACCCGCTCATCCAGAACTTCCTCCAGCCGCTGTACTACACCAACGCCTCCTCCAACGACGGCAAGTGGTCCAACCAGGAGTTCGACGACCTGGTGAACCGCGCCAACCAGGAGACCGACACCGCCAAGGCCATCGACCTGTTCCAGCAGGCGGAGGAGGTGGTCCGCGACAACATGGCCGCGATCCCGCTCTGGTACCAGAACGGCAGCGCCGGCTGGTCCGACCGGCTCTCCGACGTCAAGCTCAACCCCTTCAGCGTCCCCGTGTACGAACAGATCAAGGTGAGCTGATCCGCGATGGGGCGCTACGTCGTCCGGCGGCTGCTCCAGATGATCCCGGTCTTCATCGGGGCCACGCTGCTGATCTTCCTCATGGTCAACGTGATGGGCGACCCCATCGCGGGACTGTGCGGCGAGCGGCAGTGCGACCCGGCGACGGCCGCCCGTCTCGAGCAGGAGTTCGGCCTCGACAAGCCGGTCTGGCAGCAATACCTGACGTACATGGGGAACCTCTTCACCGGCGACTTCGGCACGGCCTTCAACGGCCAGGACGTCACCGAGCTGATGGCGACGGCCTTCCCCGTCACCGTGCGGCTCACCCTGATCGCGATCCTCTTCGAGATCGTCATCGGCGTCACCCTCGGCGTGGTCACCGGACTGCGCCGGGGCCGGCCGGTGGACACCGGGGTGCTGCTGCTGACCCTCGTCGTGATCTCCGTGCCCACCTTCGTCACCGGTCTGCTGCTCCAGCTGCTGCTCGGCGTGAAGTGGGGCTGGATCCGGCCCTCGGTGTCCTCCGAGGCGCCCTTCGACGAGCTGATCCTGCCCGGCCTGGTGCTGGCGTCGGTGTCCCTCGCCTACGTCACCCGGCTGACCCGCACCTCCATCGCGGAGAACCGCCGCTCCGACTACGTCCGCACAGCGATCGCCAAGGGCCTGCCCCGGCGCCGGGTCGTCGTCCGGCACCTGCTGCGCAACTCCCTGATCCCCGTGGTGACGTTCATCGGCGCCGACATCGGCTTCCTGATGGGCGGGGCGATCGTCACCGAGCGGATCTTCAACATCCACGGCGTCGGCTACCAGCTCTACCAGGGCATCCTCCGGCAGAACACGCAGACGGTGGTCGGCTTCGTCACCGTGCTGGTGCTGGTCTTCCTCGTCGCCAACCTCGTCGTCGACCTCCTGTACGCCGTGCTCGACCCGAGGATCCGCTATGTCTGACCGTCACCACGAACCCCAGGCCGCCGTCGCGGGCACCAGCATGGGCGGCGCCATGGACCTGGGCGTCGACGAGGCCGAGACCCTGGAGAAGAAGCCGGGACCGGACGGCGCCGGCCCGGAGGACCGGCCGCGCTCGCTGTGGTCGGACGCCTGGCGGGACCTGCGCCGCAACCCGGTCTTCATCGTGTCCGCGCTGGTCATCCTGTTCCTGGTCTTCATCTCCCTGTGGCCGTCGGCGATCACCTCCGGCTCCCCTCTGAAGTGCGACCTGGCCAAGGCGCAGGAGGGCTCCCAGCCCGGCCACCCCTTCGGCTTCGACGGGCAGGGCTGCGACGTCTACACCCGCACCGTGTACGGGGCCCGCACCTCCGTCGCGGTCGGCGTGCTCGCCACCCTCGGGGTCGCCGTCCTCGGCAGCGTGCTGGGCGCGCTCGCCGGGTTCTTCGGCGGGACCTCCGACGCGGTCCTGTCCCGGATCACCGACGTCTTCTTCGCCATCCCGGTCGTCCTCGGCGGTCTGGTGCTGCTCTCCGTCATCACCAGCAACACCGTCTGGCCGGTCATCGGCTTCATCGTGCTGCTCGGCTGGCCGCAGATCTCCCGCATCGCCCGCGGCGCCGTCATCACCGCCAAACAGAACGACTACGTGCAGGCCGCGCGGGCGCTCGGCGCCTCCAACTCCCGGCTGCTGCTGCGGCACATCGCGCCCAACGCGGTCGCCCCGGTCATCGTCGTCGCGACCATCGCGCTGGGCACCTACATCGCACTGGAGGCGACCCTGTCGTACCTCGGGGTCGGGCTGAAGCCGCCCAGCGTCTCCTGGGGCATCGACATCTCCGCGGCCTCGCCCTACATCCGCAACGCCCCGCACGCGCTGCTGTGGCCCTCCGGGGCGCTGGCCGTCACGGTCCTGGCGTTCATCATGCTCGGCGACGCGGTGCGCGACGCCCTCGACCCGAAGCTGAGGTGAGCCGCGGTGCTGCTCGAAGTGCGCGACCTCCACGTGGAGTTCCGGACCCGGGACGGGGTGGCGAAGGCGGTCAACGGGGTCACCTACGGAGTGGACGAGGGGGAGACCCTGGCGGTGCTGGGCGAGTCCGGCTCCGGCAAGTCGGTGACCGCGCAGGCGGTCATGGGCATCCTCGACACCCCGCCGGGACGCGTCACCGGCGGCGAGGTGGTCTTCCAGGGGCGGGACCTGCTGACGCTCAAGGAGGAGGAGCGCCGGCGGATCCGGGGCGCCGAGATGGCGATGATCTTCCAGGACGCGCTGTCCGCCCTGAACCCGGTGCTCACCGTCGGCGACCAGCTCGCCGAGATGTTCACCGTGCACCGGGGCATGTCCCGCAAGGACGCGCGGGCCAAGGCGGTCGAGCTGATGGACCGGGTGCGCATCCCGGCCGCGCGGGAGCGGGTGAGGCAGTACCCGCACCAGTTCTCCGGCGGCATGCGCCAGCGCATCATGATCGCGATGGCGATCGCCCTGGAGCCGGCGCTGATCATCGCCGACGAGCCGACCACCGCCCTCGACGTCACCGTCCAGGCCCAGGTGATGGAGCTGCTCGCGGAGCTCCAGCGGGAGTACCGGATGGGGCTCATCCTCATCACCCACGACCTGGGGGTGGTCGCCGACGTCGCCGACCGCATCGCCGTGATGTACGCGGGGCGGATCGTGGAGTCGGCGCCGGTGCACGACATCTACAAGGCCCCGGCGCACCCGTACACCCGGGGCCTGCTGGACTCCATCCCGCGCCTGGACCAGAAGGGCCGGGAGCTGTACGCCATCAAGGGCCTGCCGCCCAATCTCACCCGCATCCCGCCGGGCTGCCCCTTCCACCCGCGCTGCCCGCTGGCCCGGGACGTGTGCACCACCGACGACCCGCCGCTGTACGAGGTCTCCGGCACACGCGGGAGCGCCTGCCACTTCTGGAGGGAGTGCCTGGATGGCTGAGCCGATCCTGGAGGTCAGCGGCCTGGTCAAGCACTATCCGCTGACCCGGGGCATCGTCCTCCGCAAACAGGTCGGGGCCGTGAAGGCGGTCGACGGCGTGGACTTCCGTCTGGACGCGGGCGAGACGCTGGGCATCGTGGGGGAGTCCGGCTGCGGCAAGTCGACGGTCGCCAAGACGCTGGTCAACCTGGAGCGGCCGACGGCCGGCGCCATCCGCTACAAGGGCGAGGACATCACCCGGCTGTCCGGCAAGGCGCTCAAGGCGGTGCGCCGCAACATCCAGATGGTCTTCCAGGACCCGTACACCTCGCTCAACCCGCGGATGACGGTGGGCGACATCGTCGGGGAGCCGTACGACATCCATCCCGAGGTGGCGCCGAAGGGGGACCGGCGGCGCCGGGTGCAGGAGCTGCTGGACGTGGTGGGCCTGAACCCGGAGTACATCAACCGCTATCCGCACCAGTTCTCCGGCGGCCAGCGGCAGCGCATCGGCATCGCGCGGGGGCTGGCGCTGCGCCCCGAGGTGATCGTCGCCGATGAGCCGGTGTCCGCGCTGGACGTGTCGGTGCAGGCGCAGGTCATCAATCTGATGGACCGGCTGCAGAGCGAGTTCGACCTGTCCTACGTCTTCATCGCGCACGACCTGTCGATCGTCCGGCACATCTCCGACCGGGTCGGCGTGATGTACCTCGGCCGCATCGTGGAGACCGGCACGGACGCCGAGATCTACGACCACCCCACGCACCCCTACACGCAGGCGCTGCTGTCCGCGGTGCCCGTGCCGGACCCCCGGGCGCGGGAGCACCGGGAGCGGATCGTGCTCACCGGGGACGTGCCGTCGCCGACGAACATCCCCTCCGGCTGCCGGTTCCGCACCCGCTGCTGGAAGGCGCGGGAGCGGTGCGCGGTGGAGGTGCCTCTGCTGGCGGTGCCGGAGTGGCTGGAGGGAGGACCCGCGGCCCACGCCTCGGCGTGCCACTTCGCGGAGGAGAAGCACGTGGTGCCGGCCGAGGACGGGCCGAAGTGATGCGGCCCTGAACGGGTACGGGCCGGGGTGACATGGCGCACCCCGGCCCGCTCACGGCACCCGCACGGCCGTACGCTGACCAGCTTTCCCTGTCCGTATATCGGTACCGCTTCGGGTGAGTTGCCCCGGTGTTAACGCGTGGCGGAGGTGTCCGGGAGGGACAGGGCGCGCTTGAGGAAGCCGAGCTGGAGGCGGAGCAGGTTCTCGGCGACCTCCTCCTGCGGCGTCATGTGCGTGACGCCGGACAGCGGCAGCACCTCGTGCGGACGGCCGGCCGCGAGCAGGGCGGAGGACAGCCGCAGGGAGTGGGCGACCACCACGTTGTCGTCCGCGAGGCCGTGGATGATCATCATGGGCCGGTGCTGCTCGGCCGCGTCGACCAGGCCCGCGTCGTCGATCAGCGAGTTGCGGCGGTAGACCTCCGGCTGCTCGTCCGGGTGCCCGAGGTAGCGCTCCTGGTAGTGGGTGTCGTACAGGCGCAGATCGGTGACCGGGGCGCCGACGACGGCCGCGTGGAACACGTCGGGGCGGCGCAGCGCGGCGAGGGCGGCCAGGTAGCCGCCGAAGGACCAGCCGCGGATCGCGACCCGGTCCAGGTCGAGCGGGAAGTCCCCGGCCAGCGCCTGGAGCGCGTCGACCTGGTCCTGGAGGACGACGGCCGCGATGTCGTCCTTGACGGACTTCTCCCAGGCGGGGGAGCGTCCCGGGGTGCCGCGTCCGTCGGCGACGATCACCGCGAAGCCCTGGTCGGCGAACCACTGGGAGGTCAGGTGCGGGTTGTGGGCGGCCGTGACCCGCTGGCCGTGCGGACCACCGTAGGGGTCCATGAGCACCGGCAGAGGGGTGTCACCGGCGTAGTCCCGAGGCATAAGCACGGCGCACGGGATGCGGCGTGCGCCCCCCTGTGTCAGCGTCACGCGGGGGGACAAACCAGGGTCTTCGGCGTACGAGGGGACAGTCGCCGTCTGTTTCCCGTCACGGAGCACCCGCACCCGTGAACCTGGCCGGTCCAGGGTCGCCGAGACCAGCACCGTGACCCCTCCGGAGCGCACCGCGGTGTGCACGCCGGGCTCCTCGGAGACGCGCTCCACGCCCAGCTCGTTCACCCGGTAGACATGCACCTCGCCGATCTCCGGAGCGGCCGCCTCCGCGCCCGCCGACGCCGCGACCAGCACGTCGTCGGCCGAGACGTCGAGGACCGCACGGATGTGCAACTGCGGTCCGGTGAGCGGCCGTTCACCCACGGCGAGGCGCCGGGCGCCCCCCTCGTCGGCGATCCGGACCAGCTGTCCTGAGGGGCTCCAGCAGGGCACACCGGGGAAAAGTTCCAGCCAATCCTGATCTTCGTCGGCGTGCACCATCCGGGTCGCCCCGGTGTCCGGGTCGACGGCCAGGATCAGCTGCGCCCGCTGGTCGCGCGCCTGTACGAGCAGCAGCGGGGCACCCGCCGCTGACCAGTGCACTCGCGCCAGATACGGGTAGCGAGCGCGGTCCCAGGAGACCTCCGTGCGCGCCCCCGCGAGGTCCACGACGAACAGCCGCACGTCCGCGTTCGGGGTGCCGGCCGCCGGGTAGCGGACGGGGTGCGGCTCACGGTCCGGGTGGGCCGGGTCGGAGATCCACCACCGCCGCACCGGCGTGTCGTCCACCCGCGCCACCAGCAGCCGGTCCGACTCCGGGGACCACCAGAAGCCGCGCGAACGGCTCATCTCCTCGGCCGCGACGAACTCCGCCAGACCGTAGGCGACGTCCTCCGCCTCGGGGGTGGTGAGCGCGCGGTCGTCCGCCCCTTCCGCCGAGACCACCCGCAGGGCGCCCTGCGCGACGTACGCGACATGCCGTCCGTCGGGGGACGGACGGGGGTCGATCACCGGTCCGGGCGTGGGCAGTTCGCGTGCCGTGCCGGCCCTCAGCTCGGCCGTGAAAAGCCGCCCTGACAAGGCGAAAGCCGCCAACTCCACCGCCGCGTCGGTGGCGTAGCCGACGATGCCCGCGCCTCCCTCGCGGCTGCGTTCGCGCCGCGCGCGCTCCTCGGCGGAGAGCCGCTCGGACGCGCCGCCCAGGAGGGCGCGCGGGTCGGCGGCCACGCGCTCCCCGCCCCCGTCCGTGTCGAGCACCCAGAGGGCGTTGGCCCGGTCCGTGCCGGAGCCGGAGCGGAGGAACACGACACGTGAGCCGTCGGGCGCCACGCTGAAGGAACGCGGCGCGCCGAGGGTGAAGCGGAGGGTGCGGGCGTGCCGCCGGGGGAAGGAGTCCGTCTCGGTCGTCATGCCCTGACCATATTGGCCATGCGCCCCCTTGTGCGGCCGTGCGCCGATCGATGCGCACGTACGGATAGTTATGATCGTTAGCACATAGTGGGTAGGAACCTGCTGCCTGCTGTGTGGACGTACTGCCCCCATTTTCCTGCCCCCCGCGCCCTGGGATCCTTGGAGGTGAGCCGCCGTGGCACTCTCGATTTCGGCGGTGGTGCTGCTGGCGATCGTCGTCTTCCTGCTGATCAAGAAGTCGGGTCTGAAGGCAGGGCACGCGATCGTGTGCATGCTGCTCGGCTTCTACCTGGCCTCGTCGACGATCGCGCCCACGATCAACGAAGTCACCACCAACATCGCGGGGATGATCGGCAGCCTCAACTTCTGAGCGCGGCCGTCGCCGGCCTCTCGCGTGTTACCCGTCGGTAAGCAATGATGGGCGGGCCAGCATCCACGCGCGCAGGGCGGAGCCGACGGTGACGACTTCCGAGGAACAGAGCCAGGGACGCGAGCAGGAGCGGACCAGGATCCACGTCTTCCGCGACGACGCCCTGGGCGACCTGGACGCCGTGGGCCTCGCCGCGGCGATCCGGCGGGGCGAGGTGAGCCCCGCCGAGGTCGCACGGGACGCGGCGGCCCGGGTCCGGGACGCCGACGCCCGGCTCGACGCCGTCCAGGTGCACCTCGACGTCCCGGCCCCTCAGGGGGACGGTGGCGGCGCGTTCGCCGGGGTGCCCACCCTCGTGAAGGACAACACCGACGTCGCGGGTCTGCCCACGGGCCACGGCAGCGCCGCCTTCGTGCCGCGTCCGGCCCGGCGGCACGCCGCGTTCACCCGCCAGCTGCTGAGCACGGGCGTCACGGTGCTCGGCAAGACACGGCTGCCCGAGTTCGGCTTCAGCCCCACCACCGAGTTCGAGGAAGGCCCGCCGGTCCGCAATCCGTGGAACACCGGTCATTCGGCGGGCGGTTCCTCCGGCGGCAGCGCGGCCCTGGTCGCCGCGGGCGCCGTGCCGGTCGCGCACGCCAACGACGGCGGCGGCTCCATCCGCATCCCGGCCGCGTGCTGCGGCCTCGTCGGCCTCAAGCCGACCCGGGGCCGGACCGTGCCGAACGCGCAGGGCCGCCAACTGCCCATCGACATCGTGGTGGACGGCCTCGTGAGCCGCACGGTGCGGGACAGCGCGGCCTTCCTCGCGGCGGCGGAGCTGCACCACCGCAACCCGAAGTTGCCCGCCCTCGGCCTCGTCGAGGGCCCCGCCGACCGCCGGCTGCGGATCGGGCTCCTCGTCGACTCCCCGAACGGCGCCCGCACCGACGACGCCACCCGCGCGGCCGTCACCGAAACGGCCCGGCGGCTGGAGCGGCTGGGCCACACGGTGACCCCGGTGGAGCTGGCCGTCGACCCGCGCTTCACCGAGGACTTCCTCACCTACTGGGGCCTGCTGTCGTTCCTCATCGGCGCCACGGGACGCACCATGGGCGCGGAGTTCGACCGCCACCGCATGGACGGCCTGAGCCGTGGCCTGCGCGCCACCTACGTCGCCAACTGGCGCCGCACGCCGGGTGTGCTGCGGCGGCTGAGGCGCACGCGGGAGGCGTACGCGGCGGCGTTCCGCGGCCTGGACGTCATCCTGTCCCCGGTGCTGGCCCACACCACCCCGCCGCTGGGCCACCTCAGCCCGTCCGTCCCGTACGCCACGCTGATCGAACGCATCCTCGCGTACGTGGCGTTCACCCCGGTCAACAACGTCGTCGGCACCCCGTCGATCTCCCTCCCGGCCGCGTCCACGACGGCGGACGGCCTCCCCGTCGGCGTGATGTTCTCCGGCCGCCCGGGCGCCGAACGCACCTTGCTGGAGCTGGCGTTCGAGCTGGAGGCGGACCAGCCGTTCCCGAGCCTCAAGGACGCCTGAGGAGTCCGCGGGCGCGGGACCTGTCCGCGCTTCCCTCAGACGACCGTGTAGTACGCCTGCCCGTACAGGGCCCACATGCACAGGACGCCGTTCTCCCGGCGGAGTTGCTCGACGGACTTCCCACCGTGGCGCCGGGTGACGCGAGCCCATACGTGGTTGTGCGAGACGGCGGGGGCGACCTTCCGCTCGTCCGTGTCCCAGAGCAGCGACTCGCTGATCCCGTCGGCGGAGAGACCGTCCGGCGGCGGGAACGAGCGGTGGATCTCCGCCATGGCGTCCTCGGGATCCCCGTCCACGGAGAAGATGATGAACGCGGACATCTCACACGCCATCGCCCCGCGCCTCGGTGGGTTGGAATCGAAGAGGCGGGCGCCGCGGATGTCGAGACACACGTCGTGGATCACGACGTCGAGCGGCCTCAGCCACGGCACGCCCGCTTCGATCTCCCGTACGCGGGCGAGCAACTTCCTCTCGGCCGCCTCCCGCTCCGCCCGCACCTCGGCGGAGACGGCGATCCGCCTCAGCTTCCACTTCGGCGGGAAGAGACGGGTGAGCCCCACGACCGTGAACACGAGCAGAAGCCCGGCCGTGTCCCCGGCCCAGCGCCGCAGCGACCTCACGCCGGACCGTCGGCGCCCGCGGAGGTGAGGAAGCCGGCCCACGCGGCCGGGGTGAAGGCGAGGCGGGGGCCGTCGGTGGTCTTGGAGTCGCGGACGTGGACGGTGGAGGGTTCCGTGGCGATCTCCACACAGGAGTCGCCCTCGCTGCCGCTGCTGTAACTGCTCTTGAACCACACGAGGTCGGAGTCAGTGCTTCGGATCATGTCTCCCCCAGCAGATCTTCGACGAAGGCGATGGACTCGCGCGGTGTCAGTGCCTGAGCGCGGATGATGCCGTAACGCAGCTCAAGGATACGGAGTTGCCGCAGGTCCGACACCGCTCGGCCGCCGGCCACGGCAGGTGAGCGTCCGACCGCCGTACCGTCCGCGAACTTCAACACCTCGATGCCGCCGTCGACTCCGGCGTGCTCCTGCCGGTCCATCGGCATCACCTGGAGCTCGACCGTGGGCAACCGCGCCACGGTCAGCAGGTGTTCCAGTTGTGCGCGCAGCACCTCCCTGCCACCCAGGGGGCGCCGGAGCGTCCACTCCTCCAGGATGAAGCCCAGCTCGGGCGCGGGGTCGCGGTCGAAGACCGAACGGCGGGCCACCCGCGCCGCGATGAACCGCTCCACCTCCTCGGCCGAGTAGGCCGGACGGCGCATGGACAGCAGGGCACGTGCGTACTCGGGCGTCTGGAGGAGCCCGTGGATGTGGAGCGGGTCGTAGAGATGAAGCTCGACCGCCCGCGCCTCCATCTGTGCGAGATCCCGCACCTTCTTCGGGTACCGGACCTTCCTCACGTCCTCCTTCATCGCGGCGACGAGGCCGCCCGCGCCCAGGACGTCGTCCGCCGTGTCCAGGTACTCGGGGCGCGGGATCCGCTTGCCGCTCTCGATCTTGTAGACGAGGTCCTCGCCGTACCCGACCGCCACCGCGAACTCCGGCACGCGCAGGCCCGCGGCCTCCCGCCGGAGCCTCAACTGCCGTCCCACGGTGGCCACCACGGCCAGCGCCCAGTCGTCGTCCGGGTCCACCTCCCAGCCCGGCTCGTCCGCCTGGTCCGTCACGGGCCCGACCCGTACCGCCTCACCGTTCACCGACATGGTGTGTGCCCCTCCGTGGTGCCGTTCCGTGGTCGCGGCTCCTGCGCGAGCGGTCCGGCCGACAGTCCGGACAGCCCCGGACACGCGGTGGACGGTCACTCTACGCAGCGCCTCGATCACTCATCACGGTACGGCCGTTCGGCCACGCTGAGTCACGTGAATCAGAAAATCGCTCTCCCGGGGATCCGCCCCGAAGGCCAGGTGCGCCACGTCAGCCTGCTGCTGTCGTCCACCCCGCGCGGTGCGCGTCTCGCCCGTCTGCTTGCCGTGGACACGCTCAGGAGCTGGGAGATCCCTCACGAGACGGCCGGCCAGGTCGTCGCCGAACTCGCCGCCAACGCGGCCACCCACGGCCGCGTCCCGGGCCGCAGCTTCCGGCTGACGCTCTACGTGGTCGGGGCGACGCTCCGTGTCGAGGTCACCGACACACGGGGCGATCGGCGCCCGGTGCTGCGCGAGCCGGACGGTGTCGCGGAGTGCGGCCGCGGGCTGCTGCTGGTGGACGTGCTCGCCGACCGCTGGGGAGTTGCCGAGGGCCGGCATCCGCGCAAGACGGTGTGGGCGGAGATCGACCTCACGCCGCCACCGGAACCCGACTCCTCGCACTCCGGTGACGCCGGCGGCTGAAAGGAACCAAGAACTCGGGGAGAAAGCACCCTCCAAGCCCCACCCCTCCCGGCCCGCACCCCGCAAGGCCGGACGGGGCCGCCGGTCGCGCCCCGCGCCGCATAGGGTGGAGCCCATGACGGAACTGCCCGCTCGGCGTCTGATGCTGGTGCACGCGCACCCGGACGACGAGTCGATCAACAACGGCGCGACCATGGCGCGTTACGCGGCCGAGGGCACCCATGTGACGCTGGTCACCTGCACCCTCGGTGAGCGCGGCGAGGTCATCCCGCCCGAGCTGCGGCACCTCGGCGGCGCCGCTCTCGGCGGACACCGGCTGGGCGAGCTGCGGGAGGCCATGGCGGCGCTCGGCGTCACGGACTTCCGGCTGCTCGGCGGGGCCGGGCGGTACAGCGACTCCGGGATGATGGGGCTGCCCGACAACGACGACCCCGGCTGCTTCTGGCAGGCCGACGTAGACCAGGCCGCCGGGCTGCTCGCCGAGGTGATCCTCGAGGTCCGCCCGCAGGTGCTGGTCACTTACGACGACAACGGCGGCTACGGGCACCCCGACCACATCCAGGCCCACCGCGTCGCCATGCGCGGCGTCGAGCTGGCCGCCGAGCGCGGCTGGGACGTGCCCAAGGTCTACTGGAACCGCGTGCCGCGCTCCGTGGCCGAGGAGGCGTTCGCCCGGCTGGAGCGCGACCTGCCCGACCTGCCCTTCGACAAGTCCGCCTCGGTGGGGGACGTCCCCGGCGTGGTCGACGACGAGCGGATCACCACCGCCGTCGACGGCACCGCGTACGCCGGCGCGAAGGCCGCCGCGATGCGCGCCCACGTCACCCAGATCACCGTCGCCGACCAGCCGTACTTCGTGCTGTCCAACGAGCTCGCGCAGCCGCTGTTCACCACCGAGTACTACGAGCTGGTGCGCGGCGGACGCCCTGCCGGCCGGGAGGACGACCTCTTCGCGGGCGTCGGCGCGGGAGAGGCGTCGTGAGCGGCGACCGCGCGCCCCTGATGGCGCAGCCGCTGCGCTCGCCGTCCCCGGGGCGCGCCGCCGCCCTGCTCGGACTGCTGGTGCTCGGCGCCCTGGTCGGCGCCGCCGGGGCGCTGGTCCAGCCCGCGTGGTTCCCCGGCGGGCTGCTGCTCGCCCTGGCCGGCGAGGCCGGAACCGTGCTCGGGGCGGCGCGGCTGACCCGAAGCCGGTCCGGCGGGATCGCCGTCGCCGCCGGCTGGACGATCACCGTCGTCCTGCTCACGGTCAGCCGTCCGGAGGGCGACTTCCTGTTCGCCGCGGGAAGTGGCTCCTATCTCTTCCTGCTCGGCGGCATCGCCGTGGCTGTGATCTGCGCCACCTTCGGACCCGGGAAGCAACCGGACGGGGATCCCGCCCGACTTCGCAAGTGACGTACCACTTCGCCGTGCCAAGGGCGTGATGGTCCGGTGTGGGTTTCCCCGGCGGTACTGGGATACGGGCCGGATCTGGCCAGTAAGGTGGTGCGCGCCGCCGAGCCTCCCTCGAACCCTCGGCCTCGCCCGAGCTGGGAGGACCCCCACCGTGAGGTCGTGACGGGCGGCGGAGCCAACCGGGAGAACCTGCCTTGAGTCGTGAAACTGACACTCCGTCCTCCGGGCCCAACGGGCGCGGCGGAGCCGCCTACCCGTCGGGCACCCCGCCCTACGGGATCCCGGCGATTCCGGACGAGGGCACGGACGCGGGCCGTTCGGCCGCGCGGCCGGAGGAACGCAAGACCGAGACCACGCTGACGACCCGGATCCGGATCAACATCCCCGGGTCGCGCCCGATTCCGCCGGTCGTCGTGCGCAAGCCCGTCACGGACGCGGAGAGCAAGAAGGCGGCCGCCGACACCGAGGCAGCCGCCGGGCCCGCTCCCGCCGCACCCGCCGCCGACCCGGTCGAGCCGCCCGCGCGGCCCGAGACGGCCGACAGGCCCGCCGCCGGGGACAAGCCCGCGAGCGACTGGTTCGCGCCCCGCAAGTCCGCGCCGGCCAAGCCCGGTCAGGCCGGCGGCGCGGCCAACGGCGCGCCCGCGCCCGGCACTTCCGGCGCGCCGTCCGGCGCCGCTCCCGGTGCGCCCTCCGGTGCGCCGTCGGGCGGCCCGTCGGGCGCCGCGCCCAAGGCGCCGGGCGTCCCGTCCGCCCCGAACGGCGCCCGACCCGGCGCCGGACGGCCCGGTGGCGTGGTCGGCTCCATGGGCGGGCCGGGCGGACCCCGCCCCGGCGGCCCGAAGGCGCCCGGACCCACCGGCGCGACCGGTGCGACCGGCGGGCCCGTGGCTCCCGGGCACGGCGGCGGCACCGGCTCCTTCGACGTGACCGAGGCGCTGGCCGGCGCTCCCGGCGGCAACCGCGCCGACCGCGGCGGCGAACCCCGCCGCGACGACCTGCCGTACTTCGCCGACGACGCCGAGGGCGGCCCGCAGCGCGGCCCCGGCGGCCCCGGCGCCCGCCCGGGGGCCCCTGTGCCCGGACCCGGGCGACCGGGCGGCCCCCAGGCCCCCTCAGGGCCCACCGGCGGCCCGGTCACCGGCGACGGCCCGATGACCCCGCCGGGAGGCGGCGCGCCCTTCACGGAGGAACGCACCGGCTCGCACGCGGTCCCCGGCGGCGGACTGAGCGACGACACCGCGATCCTCACCCCGCAGAAGCCGGCCGTGCCCGGCGACCCCGGCTTCCCGCGCCACGACAACGTCTCCGGGCACACCGTGACCAGCGGCATCCCGGTGATCCCGCCGAGCGCCTCCTTCGACGCGCCCGGCATGGGCCCGAACGCCCCCGGCCCGCACACCCCGCCCAAGCTGCCCGAGCCGGTGAGCCCGCCCCCGGCGAGCTCCGCCAAGGCGCCGAAGAAGAAGGGCCGCAGCAAGCTGGTCCTCCTCGCCACCGGCGTCGTCCTCGTCGCCGGTGTCGCCTACGGCGCGGGCCTGCTGATGAACCGTTCCGACGTGCCCAAGGGCACCACGGTGCTCGGCATCGAGATCGGCGGCGGCACCCGCGACGAGGCCGTGAAGAAGCTCGACGGCGCGCTCGACGGGCGGCTCGACAAGCCGCTCAAGCTGTCCGTGGACGGCAAGACCTTCGAACTCCAGCCGGACAACGCCGGTCTCCAGGTCGACATCGACGCCACCGTCGGTAAGGCCGCCACCAGCGACTACAACCCGGTCAACGTGATCGGCTCGCTGTTCGGCCAGTCGCGGGTCGTGGAGCCGGAGATCCCGGTCGACCAGGAGAAGCTCCAGGCCGCCCTGGAGGACGCCGCCGGAGGCGCCGGCACGGTCAAGGAGGGCTCGATCACGTTCGAGTCCGGCAAGGCCGTCCCGGTGTACCCGCAGGCGGGCAAGGGCGTCGACGTCGCCAAGGCGGCCGACGTGGTCGCCGCCGCGTACCGCACGCAGGTGGAGACCGGCACCGCCGCCGCGGTGAACGTCCCGACGACGACCCAGCAGCCGAAGGTCACCAAGGCCGAGGTCGACCGGATGATGAAGGAGTTCGCCGAGCCCGCCATGTCCGACCGGGTCACCGTGCAGACCGACCCGGCGCACTCGGTGCCGATGAGCCCCGAGAAGTCGCTGTGGAAGTTCCTGCGCGTCGAGGCGGTCAACGGCAAGCTCGTCGAGAAGCCCGACCTGAAGGCCCTGGAGGACCTGTACGGCCAGGCCTTCGACGACGTTCTCATCACCCGGGGCAACGGCGAGAAGACCCCCGTCACCCCGCAGGACGTCTACGGCGCCCTCCGCCAGGCGCTGGTCAGCAAGACCGACCGTACGGCCGTCATCGAGACGAACGCGAGCTGATCCCGGCCGACGACGACGGCGGCGCCGCGCGGAACCCTCCGTGCGGCGCCGCCCTCGCATCCTCCGCGCTGCTCGCCGGGCGTCTCAGTTGAGCAGGGCGCGCGCGGCCAGCGCCTCCCCGCGGATGCGGTCCGCGGCCGCCTGGTCGACCGCCGCGACGACGTCCGCGTACGCGTCCAGTTCGGCCGCGCCCGCCGTGAACTCGCCGCGCTGCACGAGGAGCTGGGCGCGCTCGTAGCGCAGGCGGGCCGGGCGGGACGGGAGGAGCAGGGCGACGTCCAGCGCCCACAGGCCGACGTCGGTGCGCTCGGGCCGGGTCGCCGCCCAGGCACGGATGTTGTTCAGGATGCGCGCGACCACCTCCAGCGTCCCCGCCGGGGCCAGCATGGACGGCTCCAGCGGGCCTCCGGTGGCCCCGGCGACCAGCAGCTCGGCGTCCGGTCCCGTCAGCACCCGGCCCCCGTCGAACGGGTCGGCCAGCACCTGCCCGGCGCCCGCCCCGCCCGGGTCGCCGAAGCCCACGACGAAGTGCCCGGGCAGCGCCACGCCGTACACCGGCGCGCCCGCCCGCCGGGCCACCTCGATCCACACCACCGACAGCAGGATCGGCAGCCCGCGCCGACGCCGCAGCACCTCGTGCAGCAGCGAGGACTCCAGCCGCCGGTAGTCGTGCGGCAGGCCGTGGAAGCCGTACCGCTCGCCCAGCAGGTCCCGCAGCGCCACCGCCCAGGCGTGCGGCGAGCCCGGCCGGTGCGGCAGCTCGCCCGCCAGCCGGTCCAGTTCGATCTCCACCGCGTCCATGCCCGCCTCGTCCAGCGTGCCGTCGCCCTCCGCGGCCACCAGCAGACACAGCGCGGACAGGCCGGGCCGCTCGCAGCGGGCCTCCTCGGCGAACCGCTCGCGCAGTTCGGCGGAGCGCCCGGGCGGCGGGGGACAGGGGGAGCGCATACCCGGTTCGTGCCCGCTCACGGCGCCCCGTCACCCGCCGGGACCGATGAATCCGGAGCGGATCCTTCCGATGCGGTCCCCTCCGGCGCGCGGTAGTGGTGGTACGCGTGGTGCGGGGCGAAGCCCAGACGGTCGTACAGCACCCGCGCGCCCTCGTTGTCCGTCTCGACCTGAAGCCAGGCCGCCGAGGCGCCCTCCTCCAGCGCACGGACGGCCAGCGCCGCCATCACGGCCGTGGCCAGGCCCTCCCGCCGCCGCGCCGGATCCACCTCGACCGCCGCGAACCCGGCCCAGCGGCCGTCCACGACACACCGCCCGATCGCGGCCGGCGCCGCGGCGCCCGGCGCGCCCGGCACGGTCGCGAACCACACCGACGGCTCACCCGGGACCGGGTCGCCCGGGGAGCCCGCGCCCAGCACCCGCAGGGCCACCTCGCTCACACCCTTGCGCTGGTACCGCGCCAGCCACGCCTCGTCCGCGTCCCGGGACAGCAGCACCCCGGAGGAGCCGTCGCCCAGGTCGGCGACCGGGGCCAGAGCGCCCGTCCAGAGCTCGGCGGTCACTTCGCGGACCCACCCGCGCTTCTCCAGCTCCGCGCACAGCAGCTCCTGCGTGCCCTCCGCGCCCGTCGCGGTCTGCATGTACGCCGGCAGCCCCCGGGCCGCGTACCAGCGGCGTACGGCCGTCAGCGCGTCCTCGAGCGGCAGGCCCGGGTCGCCCAGCGGCAGCACGGAGTTGGCCCGCCGGGTGAAACCCGCTGCCGCCCGCAGCTCCCACGCGCCGAGCCGCTCGCTCTCCACCGGCCGCCAGCCGCGCGCGGCCACCCGCGCCAGCTCCTCGGAGGAGGCGGCGGGGCCACGCCGACGCGCCGGGGCGGCGGGCACCACCTTGCCCGCGACCAGCGCGGACTCGGCGACGCGAACACGTTCGCCGCTCTTCCTTGTGATCCGCAACACACCGTTGTCCCATGATGTGAGAACCCCGACCGTGTCGGTGAACTTCTCACCCGAGGGACCATGTTCGATCAAGCTCCTTACGGAGACCCGTTTTCCCACGTCAGCAGCGGTGATACGGACCTCAAGACGCCCGGCGGCTGAGATTTCCACAGGTCAGTTCACCCCTCCTGTTCGGATCATGCTCCGGAACGGAGATACTAGGGGCGGGCATCGACGACGCCGCGCTCCCGCGCGCCAGGCGGCGGAGCCTGAGGAGGCCCGCCAGCGCCCTATCGAGGAGGAACGACAGCGTGACCTACGTCATCGCGCAGCCTTGTGTCGACGTCAAGGACAAGGCGTGCATCGAGGAGTGCCCGGTCGACTGCATCTACGAGGGCCGGCGGTCCTTGTACATCCACCCGGACGAATGCGTCGACTGCGGCGCCTGTGAACCGGTCTGCCCGGTCGAGGCCATCTTCTACGAGGACGACACTCCGGAGGAGTGGAAGGACTACTACAAGGCGAACGTCGAGTTCTTCGACGAGCTCGGCTCCCCGGGCGGCGCCAGCAAGCTCGGTCTGATCGAGCGGGACCACCCGTTCATCGCCGCGCTGCCGCCGCAGGCGTAGCAGCCCCGCAGGCGGCCCCGCACCGACGCGCCGCCCTGGTCCCGTACGGCCCGTGCGCCGTACGGGACCGAGGCGTTTGCCGTACCAGAAAGTGAGCCATCCCCCGTGTCCGCAGTCTCCGACCGGCTGCCCGCCTTCCCCTGGGACAAGCTGGAGCCGTACAAGAAGACGGCCGCAGCGCACCCCGACGGCATCGTCGACCTCTCGGTCGGCACGCCCGTCGACCCGGTGCCCGAGCACATCCAGAAGGCGCTGATCGCCGCGGCGGACTCGCCGGGCTACCCCACGGTGTGGGGCACCCCGGAACTGCGGGACGCGCTCACCCGCTGGGTGGAGCACCGGCTCGGCGCCCGCGAGGTGACCCACCGGCACGTCCTGCCGGTCGTCGGCTCCAAGGAACTCGTCGCCTGGCTCCCCACCCAGCTCGGTCTCGGCCCCGGTGACCAGGTCGCCTTCCCCCGCCTGGCCTACCCGACGTACGAGGTCGGCGCCCGCCTGGCGCGCGCCGAGCACGTGGCGTACGACGACCCGACCGAGCTGGACCCCTCGCGGCTGAAGCTGCTGTGGCTCAACTCGCCGTCCAACCCGACGGGCCGGGTGCTCTCCAAGGAGGAGCTGACCCGGATCGTCGCCTGGGCCCGCGAGCACGGCGTCCTCGTCCTGTCCGACGAGTGCTACATCGAGCTCGGCTGGGAGGCCGACCCGGTCTCGGTGCTCCACCCGGACGTCAACGGCGGCTCCTACGACGGCGTCGTCGCCGTCCACTCCCTGTCCAAGCGGTCCAACCTGGCCGGCTACCGCGCCGCGTTCCTGGCCGGCGACCCGGCCGTGCTCGGCCCGCTGCTGGAGATCCGCAAGCACGGCGGCATGATGACCCCGGCGCCGACCCAGGCGGCCGTGGTGGCGGCCCTCGGCGACGACGAGCACGTCCGCGTCCAGCGCGAGCGGTACGCGTCCCGCCGCACCGCCCTGCGCGACGCGCTGCTCGCCCACGGCTTCCGCATCGAGCACAGCGAGGCCAGCCTCTACCTGTGGGCCACGCGCGACGAGTCCTGCTGGGACACCGTCGCCCACCTCGCCGACCGCGGCATCCTGGTCGCCCCCGGCGACTTCTACGGCCCCGCCGGCGACCGCTTCGTCCGCGTGGCCCTGACCGCGACGGACGAACGGGTCCGCGCCGCGGTCGCCCGCCTGACCGCCTGACCGCACCCCGAGACCGCCTCAGGCACGCCGAAGGGGCCCGGGGGGAGAGGTCCCGGGCCCCTTCGGTTTCGCCGAGGGTCGCCTTCGGCGGAGGGGTCAGCCGAGGGGCAGGCCCTTGACCGGCAGCTTCTTGGCGGGGCCGCCCTTGCCGAGGGAGTCGGTCGGCAGCTCCTTCACCACCGGCACGGCCTTCTTCACGGTGGTGCCCGCGGCCGGGGCCACCTCGGTCGCGTCCGGGGTGGTCTTGCCGACGCCCCGCGTCACGTTGTCCACGGTCTTGCCGGGCGCACCGTCCAGGGCGCTCAGCCCGAGGTTCGGGGCGGACGGAAGCGCCGGCGCCGCGCTCGCGGAACCGGCCGCACCGACCCCGGCGGCCGCTCCCGCAGCGACGAGCAGCGCGGCACGGGCGATCCGACGGGTCAGGGGGAGGGACATGGTGCTCCTTCGACGGCAGACAACGATGGTGTCCGGCCGGTCATGACCGGCCGGCCGGACGCACTGATTACCGCCCGACCGCCACGAAGGTTGCGCGCGTGTCCGGCAAAGAGTCGGCAATGCGGCGCAATGTCGGACCCGTCCAACGCCTCCGGGTGATCACCCGCACGCCTGCACGGGAACACCCCGGGCTACTGCCCGGTGGTGATCCGGACCGCTTCCGCTTCGCCGCCCGGGCCCGCCGACCCCTTGCCGTCCACCGGCCGCCACTGGCTGTCGGTGTGCCCGGCGACCCACTCCCGGCCGGCGTAGGACACACTCCGTATGTGCAGCTCGGAGGCGTTGGCCACGGCCCAGTGGGCCAGCTGCCAGCCCCGCGCCCCGGCGTCCCGCCGGTCGCCGGAGACGGTGGTGACGGGCAGCGTCACGGTGCCGTCGCCGGGTTCCGCTTCCGTGCCGGGGGCGTCCGGCGCGGGGGTCTGCCCCGTGGCGTCGTCCACCTCGGCGCCCGCCGGCTCCAGCACGTCCCGCCCGAAGTCCCGGGCCAGCGCGGCCCGTACCGCGTCCGCGCCCTTCGCCCGGGTCGCCGCCGGACGGCCGTCACAGGTCAGCGTCGCCCCCGAGCGCCCGGTGAGGGCGGCGGCCAGCAGCGTCGCGTCCGGCTCGTGCTTGGCGTACGCCTGCGGGAAACCGCTGCGCTGCACCTTCTGCGCCGCCACGGTGAGCGGCAGCCGCGTGTAGCCCGGCACCTTCTCCAGGTGCTCGTAGAACTTCTCCGACGCGTACGCCGGGTCCATGATCTGCCGCGGCGTGCCCCAGCCCTGCGAGGGACGCTGCTGGAACAGGCCCAGCGAGTCGCGGTCGCCGTAGTCGATGTTGCGCAGCGCCGACTCCTGGAGGGCGGTCGCCAGCGCGATCGTCACGGCCCGCTCGGGCAGCTCGCGCGCGGTGCCCACGGCGGTGATCGTCGCCGCGTTCACCGCCTGCTCGGGGGAGAACTCGTAGGTCGCCCCGTCGCCCTTGCCGGACACGACCTTGCAGCCGGGGCCGCCCGTGCCTCCGGTGACGTACTGCACCACGAGGTATCCGGCGACCGCTGACAGCACCGCGAAGGCCGCGCCGCAGCGGAGCAGACGGCCACGGCGCTTGCGCTGGGGAGTGGGGGACGGCTCTGGCACGCGTACAAGGTACTGGAGAGTACGTTCCGGTGTGAGCCGGGTGCGGACAGTGGGCCGGGGCCCGCCCGCGCTAGGGTCGACGGCATGGCCGACACCCCGCTTGAGCTCACGCTGGACGCCGCGCGCCTCACCGCGCAGCTCGTCGACTTCCCCTCCGAGAGCGGCACCGAGAAGCCGCTGGCGGACGCCATCGAGACGGCGCTGCGCACGCTGCCGCACCTGACGGTCGACCGGCACGGCAACAACGTCGTGGCCCGCACCCGGCTGGGCCGCCCGGAGCGGGTGGTCCTGGCCGGCCACATCGACACGGTCCCGATCGCCGGCAACGTGCCCTCGCGCCTCGACGAGGACGGCGTCCTGTGGGGCTGCGGCACCTGCGACATGAAGGCGGGCGTCGCCGTCCAGCTGCGCATCGCGGCCACCGTTCCCGAGCCCAACCGCGACCTCACCTTCGTCTTCTACGACAACGAGGAGGTCTCCGCCGACCTCAACGGCCTGAAGCACGTCGCCGAGGCGCACCCCGACTGGCTGGAGGCCGACTTCGCGGTCCTCCTGGAGCCCTCCGACGGCCAGGTCGAGGGCGGCTGCCAGGGCACCCTGCGGGTGCTGCTGAAGACCTCCGGCGAGCGCGCCCACTCCGCGCGCGGCTGGATGGGCTCCAACGCCATCCACGCCGCCGCCCCCATCCTCCAGCGCCTCGCCGCCTACGAGCCCCGGTGGCCGGTCATCGACGGGCTGGAGTACCGCGAGGGCCTCAACGCGGTCGGCATCTCCGGAGGCGTCGCCGGCAACGTCATCCCCGACGAGTGCGTCGTCACCGTGAACTTCCGCTACGCCCCCGACCGCAGCGAGGAGGAGGCCCTGGCGCACGTCCGGGAGGTCTTCGCCGACTGCGGCGTCACCGAGTTCGTCGTCGACGACCACAGCGGCGCGGCCCTGCCCGGCCTGTCCCACCCGGCCGCGGCGGCCTTCATCGAGGCGGTCGGCGGCACCCCGCAGCCCAAGTACGGCTGGACCGACGTCTCCCGCTTCTCCGCGCTGGGCGTCCCCGCCGTGAACTACGGCCCCGGCAACCCCCACCTGGCCCACAAGCGGGACGAGCGCGTCGACACCGCCAAGATCCTCGCGGGGGAGGAGCGGCTGCGGTCCTGGCTGACCGCGTGACCCCCGTACGGGCGGCACCGCGTTTGGAACGCTCTTCCGTGGACATGCTGACGTCCCCCGCACGTAACCCGCGTAGATCTACGCTGAGGCGGTACGACCTGGCAAACGGAGGGAGCGCACATGGCTACGGGCAACCCTGAGGGGAAGCGGCAGCCGCCGGAGGAGAAGCGCCTGGGGCCGGTCCTCCGCCGGCGCGGTCAGGTGGGTTCCAGCACCACCGACCAGCGGCTGCTGGACGAGCGCGCGCCGAGCGACTGGGTGCACACCGACCCCTGGCGGGTGCTGCGCATCCAGTCGGAGTTCATCGAGGGCTTCGGCACCCTGGCCGAACTCCCCTCCGCGATCAGCGTCTTCGGCTCCGCCCGCACCCCCGCGGACTCGCCCGAGTACGACGCCGGGGTGCGGCTCGGCCGCGGTCTGGTCGAGGCGGGCTTCGCGGTCATCACCGGCGGCGGCCCGGGCGCCATGGAGGCGGCGAACAAGGGTGCGCTCGAGGCCGGCGGTCTTTCCGTCGGTCTGGGCATCGAGCTGCCCTTCGAGCAGGGCCTGAACCAGTACGTCGACATCGGTCTGAACTTCCGGTACTTCTTCGTCCGGAAGATGATGTTCGTCAAGTACGCGCAGGGCTTCGTGGTCCTGCCCGGCGGCCTCGGCACGCTCGACGAGCTCTTCGAGGCGCTCACCCTGGTGCAGACCCAGAAGGTCACCCAGTTCCCCATCGTGCTGTTCGGCACCGAGTACTGGGGCGGCCTCGTCGACTGGCTGCGCTCCACGGTGATCGGCCAGGGCAAGGCGGCCGAGAAGGACCTGCTGCTGTTCCACGTCACGGACGACGTGGACGAGGCCGTGGCCCTGGTCTCCAAGGAAGCGGGCCGCTAGAGGCCCGCGGGGCGGCCGGGGCGACGACCCCGCCGCCCCGCCTCCCCTACGCCAGCCCTCGCCGCGCCACCGCCGGCTCCCGGTCCCCGGCGATCGACGACACCATGTCCAGCACCTGACGGGTCTCGGCGACCTCGTGCACCCGGTACACCCGGGCGCCCAGCCACGCCGACACCGCCGTCGTCGCGAGCGTCCCCACCACCCGCTCCTTCACGGGACGGTCCAGCGTCTCGCCGACGAAGTCCTTGTTGGACAGCGACACCAGCACCGGCCAGCCGGTGGCCACCATCTCCCCGAGCCGCCGGGTCGGCTCCAGGCTGTGCCGGGTGTTCTTGCCGAAGTCGTGCCCCGGGTCGATCATCACCGACTCGCGCGGCACCCCCAGGGCCACCGCCCGCTCGGCCAGCCCCACGGTCACGTCGAGGATGTCCGCCATCACGTCGTCGTACGTCACCCGGTGCGGCCGGGTCCGCGGCTCGGCCCCGCCCGCGTGCGTGCACACCAGCCCGGCGCCGTACCGGGCGGCCACCTCCGCCAGACGCGGGTCCACCCCGCCCCACGCGTCGTTCAGCACGTCCGCGCCCGCCTCGCACACGGCCTCGCCGACCTCGTGCCGCCAGGTGTCCACACTGATCACCACGTCCGGGAAGCAGCGACGCACCTCGGCCACGAAACCGGCCGTCCGCCGCACCTCCTCCTCGGCCGAGACCTCCTCGCCGGGCCCCGCCTTCACCCCGCCGATGTCGATGATCGCGGCCCCCTCGGCCACCGCCTGCTCCACACGCGCGAGCGCCGGCTCGTCGTGGAAGGTGGCACCCTGGTCGTAGAAGGAGTCCGGGGTCCGGTTCACGATCGCCATGATCACCCGCTCGTGCGGTGCGAATTCCCGCCTGCCCAGCCTGAGCATCCCCTGGAACCTCTCCTCGTCCGGCCGTCCGGGCCGCCTCCGTCCGCCCGGCGGTCCCGACTGTCAGACTCGCATGGCACGATCGGAGCCACACATCCGACTCCGACTCATCCGACCGTGGGGGCCCCGGCGATGGTTATGTTCCTGTTCCTGGTCGTCGCGCTGGCCGTCGTGGTGGGCGCGGTGACCCTCGCCGTGGTGGGCGGCGGTGACAACGCCCCGCTGCCCGAGGCGGCGCCGGAGCGGCTCCAGGACTCCCTGCCGCCGGACCGCCCGGTCAGCCGCGCGGACGTCGACCGCCTGCGCTTCCCGCTCGCCGCCCGCGGCTACCGCATGGCGGACGTGGACGACGCCCTCGGCCGCCTCGCCGCCGAGCTCGCCGAGCGGGACGTCCGGATCGCCGAGCTGGAGTCCGCGCTGGCCGGCGCCCGCGCCGCCGCGCACCGCTCCCTGGACAAGCCCGCCCCGCACCCGGAGGACGATCAGCGGTGAGCGACCCCGCAGCCGAGGCGCCGCTCGGTCCGGACGGCCTGTCGCGCTGCCCCTGGGCGCTGTCCGCCCCGGACTACCTCGCCTACCACGACGAGGAGTGGGGCCGCCCGGTGCACGGCGACGACGCCCTCTTCGAGCGCCTCAGTCTGGAGGCGTTCCAGTCCGGACTGTCGTGGATCACGATCCTGCGCCGCCGCCCCGGCTTCCGCGCCGCCTTCGCGGGCTTCCGGATCGCCGACGTCGCCGAGTTCACCGACGCCGACCGCGAACGGCTGCTCACCGACACCGGCATCATCCGCAACCGCGCCAAGATCGACGCCACGCTGGCCAACGCGCGGGTGCTGGCCGGCTGGGAGCCCGGCGAACTGGACGCCCTGATCTGGTCCCACGCCCCCGAGCCGGCCGCCCGCCCCGCCCCCCGCACCCTCGCCGACGTCCCCGCGGTGACGGAGGAGTCCACGACCCTCTCCAAGACCCTCAAAAAGCGAGGCCTCCGCTTCATCGGCCCCACCACGGCCTACGCCCTGATGCAGGCCTGCGGCCTGGTCAACGACCACCTGAAGACCTGCGCGGCAAGAACGACACCCTGAAGGGGCGCGGGGAACTGCGCGCTCAGCCACACCGGACGCGCACCCCGCGACCCCGCCTCACCGCCCCAAGTACTCCGGCTTCTCCTTGTTCACGAACGCCCGCACCGCAATCGCGTGGTCCTCGGAGGACCCGGCCCGCGTCTGCAGCTCGTCCTCCTTCTCCAGCGTCTCCTCCAGCGAGTGGCTCAACCCGTACGCCACGGACTCCTTCAGCGCCGCGTACGCCACCGTCGGCCCGTGGGCCAGCGCCCGCGCCACCTTCTCGGCCTCCGCCCGCAGCTCACCCGCCGGCACCACCCGATGGGCGATCCCCAGCTCGTACGCCTCCTGCGCGGAGATGGTGCGCGGGAACAGCAGCAGATCCGTCGCACGGCTCGGACCGATCACCCGCGGCAGCGTCCAGGAGATCCCGGAGTCCGCGGTCAGCGCGACCCCGGCGAACGACGTGTTGAACGCCGCCGTCTCCGCGACGATCCGGTAGTCCGCGGCGAGCGCGAACCCGAACCCGGCGCCCGCCGCCACCCCGTTCACGGCAGCGACCACCGGCTTCGGCGCACCGGCGATGGCCTTCACGATCGGGTTGTAGTGCTCGCGCACCGTGGACATGGTCAGCCCCGAGCCGTTCTCCCGGTCGGCGGCCAGCAGCCCGATGTGCTCCTTGAGGTCCTGCCCGACGCAGAACGCCCGCTCCCCGGCCGCGGTCAGCAGCACGGCCCGTACGGCGTCGTCGTCCGCGGCGGCCCTGACCGCGTCCCGGAGGGCGACCTTCGCCGCGACGTTCAGCGCGTTCATCGCCTCGGGGCGGTTCAGCGTGATCGTCGCGAGTCCGTCGCTCACCTCGTAGAGCACGGTGTCGGCCATGGTCGTATCCCTCCGTGTGCGGCTCGGGACGTACTGGTGGGTACATCCTCTCCCGGAGGACAGCATGACCCAGTTCAGGGGTCCCGGCGGACGGCCTCGGTGTGACCTGCGTCAAACAATTGTGTCGGGATTCCGGCGCCCGAATGTCCATGCGGGCGCGCAGTATGGCAGCCACATCGCCGAATTGAGTGGTTTTGCTCGCGTGCGTTGCCCAAGCGATGCCTACTGATGTTGGTCATCGGGTCCCGCCATGCGGGATAATGGCCTGGAAGCAATGTGTTCGATGCCGGTGGCGTGTGTCCTGCTTCGAGGACCGCAGGTGCCCTTCAGTGGGCCGTCGGCTTAGACGGTTGAGCTGGGTTTCAGGAAGGGGAACGAGCATGGCGGCCATGAAGCCGCGGACGGGTGATGGCCCGCTCGAGGTGACCAAGGAGGGGCGGGGCATCGTCATGCGCGTTCCGCTCGAAGGCGGCGGTCGGCTCGTCGTCGAGCTGACCCCGGACGAGGCCGACGCGCTCGGCGACGCCCTCAAGAAGGTCGTCGGCTGACGCGCAAGCGACCATACCCTTTCAGCCGCCCCGGTGCCGCACGCGGTGCCGGGGCGGCTGTTTGCGCCCACGTCCGGCGGAAGGCCGGGGGAGAACCGGCGTCAGCGAGGTGCGGCGCCAAGGCCGGTCACCGCTTCACGGCGCACAGCAGCCCGTCCCCCACGGGCAGCAGCGACGACACCAGCTCCTGGCTCTCGCGAACGGCCCGCACCAGCTCCCGCAGCCGCAGCACCTCCGTCGGCTGGGGGCCGGAGTCCACGGTGCGTCCGTTCGCGAAGAGGCCTTCGAAGGCGACCAGGCCTCCAGGGCGCAGAAGGCGCAACGATTCGGCGAGATAGTCCTGGTACTCCTGCCGGTCACCGTCGCAGAACACCAGGTCGTAGCCCGAGTCCGCGAGACGCGGCAGCACGTCCAGTGCCGGGCCGGGGATGAAACGGGCCCGGTTGCCGGCGAAACCGGCCTCACGGAAGGCCTGCCGGGCCGACTGCTGGTGCTCCGGCTCCTGGTCGACCGTGGTCAGCACCCCGTCCGGGCGCATGCCGTGCAGCAGATGGATCCCCGACACGCCGCAGCCGGTGCCGATCTCCGCGACCGCCTTGGCGTCCACGCTGGCGGCGAGCAACCGCAGGGCCGCGCCCGTGCCGGGCGACACCGAGCGCAGGCCTGCCTCGCGGGCCCGGTCGCGGGCCCGGAGCAGCGCCTCGTCCTCGGCGACATAGGCGTCGGCGAACGCCCAGCTCGTCTGCCGGTTGGCGGTAATGACCCTCTCCTGTCCCCGTGGTTGCCTGGGCGTGACTGTATCCGTTGGCGTCGGGAACCCGCAGATGGGACCAGTCGTTCAAAGGGGGAAGAGAGAGGCGCGTGCCGGGAAGGGGGGCGAGGAGTGGACGCGGACGCCGAGCAAGTGCAGACGCAGCCGTACGAGCCGTGGCAGCCCGAATCAAATTCTCGTAAAACCGCTTATCCGGAGCTAACGGGCGAGGTGGCTATGGTAGGGGCTCCACTGGACACCACCAGAGCCGACAGGGGAGGTGCGGCTGCGCCTGTGGATCGTGCAGGAGTGCTGCGGCGCTTCCTCGGGTCGGCGGGCAGGCCGAAATCTGTGAACAACACCGCTGCTGACCATGACCGCGCCGGCGACCCGGCCCAGACCGCGACCTTCTCCGGCGACGCGGACGGGCAGGCGTGGACTCCGCCCACGTGGGAGGAGATCGTCAGCATGCACAGCGGCCGGGTGTACAGGCTCGCCTACCGTCTCACGGGCAACCAGCACGACGCCGAAGACCTCACGCAGGAGGTCTTCGTCCGTGTCTTCCGCTCCCTGTCGACGTACACGCCGGGCACCTTCGAGGGCTGGCTGCACCGCATCACCACGAACCTCTTCCTGGACATGGTCCGCCGCAAGCAGCGCATCCGCTTCGACGCGCTCGGCGAGGACGCGGCCGAGCGGCTGGCCAGCAAGGAGCCCTCGCCGCAGCAGGTCTTCAACGACGCGCACTTCGACGCCGACGTCCAGCAGGCCCTCGACACGCTCGCCCCGGAGTTCCGCGCCGCCGTCGTCCTGTGCGACATCGAAGGACTGTCGTACGAGGAGATCGCGGCCACCCTGGGCGTGAAGCTCGGCACCGTGCGGTCCCGTATCCACCGCGGCCGCTCCCAGCTGCGCAAGGCCCTCGCGCACCGTTCACCCAAGGCGCGCGCGGACCGCCCCTCCTTCGTGCCGCGTGTCCCCGCACTGGGGGGAGGGGGCGCGAGCGCGTGAGCAGTTCACTGCCGAAGTCCCCCGAGGGGCACCTCGCGGAGCATCATCTGGGAGACCGGCTCGCCGCCCTCGTGGACGGGGAGCTCGGTCATGACGCGCGTGAGCGCGTACTGGCGCACGTCGCCACCTGCGCCAAGTGCAAGGCGGAGGTGGACGAGCAGCGCCGCCTGAAGAACGTGTTCGCGGCGGCCGCCCCGCCACCGCCCTCCGAGAGCCTCCTGGCGCGCCTGCAAGGGCTGCCCGCCGGGGGCGGATTCGGCGACGGCGGCTCCCCGCTGGGCGGCTCCGCGCTGCCGGGCGGATCCACCTCCGGAGTCTTCGGGCCGCGGCGCGGCGAGCGCTTCGAGTTCGCCTACGCGCCCGTGCGGCGCCATCACCCCGCGGCCGCCGCGGCGGGCCTCGCCGCCGGCCGGCCGTCCTCGCGCGGGCTGCGGCTCGCGTTCGTCGCCGCCGGCGCGGTGTCGCTGGCCGCGATCGCCCTCGGCGGCGTCTCCACCGTCACCCCGGTCGACGCGGAGGCACGTGGCCAGGGCAAGGGGAGCAACGTGACGCCGGTGCGCACGCAGGGCGCGGGCGCGGCCACCGCGCCGGACTCCCGGCGCCGCAGCGCCGGCCCGCTGCTCGGGCAGGTGACCGGCGGTCAGAGCGCGCTGGGCTCGGGTCCCGTCGTCCCCACCGGCGTCGCGGCCCCGCTGCTGCCCGGCATCCCGTCGCCCCCGCAGGGCGCCTCCACGGCGGTGTCCCCGCACATACGCCCGCTCAACGCGGCCCCGCCGTTCGGACTGAGCGCGTGGGCCTCGGCGGCCGGGCTGAAGAGCCCCGGCCTGGTCGCCGGCATGCCGTCACCGGCGCCCACGCCCACGCACAGCGCGCGGGCCGCCCGCTGACCGGCCCCTGCGCGGGGGCGCGCGAACCTGATTAGATTCCGGGTGGCGCGCCCACGCCCACTACGGCCGGGCGCCGAGCCGGGCTCCACCGCACGGGCGGACCGGAGCACGGTGCCGACGATCCGTGCCGGTCCAGCCGTGGGGAGAGCATGAACGAGGGGAAGCCGGGCACGCCGGGGGCGTCCGAAGGACCCGACGGCGACTTCGAACTCGCCCGCCCGATCGGCACGGCGTCCCCCGGGACGGGGCCCGACGGCGACTACGAGCTCCGGCGCCCTCTCGACACGGCGGCCGCCCCGCCCTCGACGGACGGAACGTCCGGCGCCGGCGCGGCAGCCGGACCGGGGCGCCTGGGCGGCGCCCCGGGCGCCGTGGCGTCCGGTACGGGCGCGGAACCGACGCCCGCGGGCCCGGACGCCGGGACCACGATCGGCGGGGCACGCCCCGCCGACACGGGTGCGGAGCACATCACGGGCGTGGAGACCGCCGAACACGGCGCTCCGGCCGCGCCCGCGCCTCGTGCGGAGCCACCCGCCTCCGGCCATAGCGGCCCCGCGCCCGCGCCTGGTGCGGAGGCACCCGCCTCCGGCCACAGCGGCCCCGCGCCCGTGCCTGATGCGGAGGCACCCGCCTCCGGCCACAGCGGCCCCGCGCCCGCGCCTGATGCGGAGGCACCCGCCTCCGGCCACAGCGGCCCCGCGCCCGCGCCTGGTGCGGAGGCACCCGCCTCCGGCCACAGCGGCCCCGCGCCCGTGCCTGGTGCGGAGGCACCCGCCTCCGGCCGCAGCGGCCCCGCGCCCGTGCCTGGTGCGGAGGCACCCGCCTCCGGCCGCAGCGGCCCTGCGCCCGTGCCTGGTGCGGAGGCACCCGCCTCCGGCCGCAGCGGCCCCGCGCCCGTGCCTGGTGCGGAGGCACCCGCCTCCGGCCGCAGCGGCCCCGCGCCCGTGCCTGGTGCGGAGGCACCCGCCTCCGGCCGCAGCGGCCCCGCGCCCGTGCCTGGTGCGGAGGCACCCGCCTCCGGCCGCAGCGGCCCCGCGCCCGTGCCTGGTGCGGAGGCACCCGCCTCCGGCCCGACCCGTCCCGCGCCCGTGCCTGGTGCGGAGCCACCCGCCTCCGGCCATAGCGGCCCTGCGCCCGTGCCTGGTGCGGAGCCACCCGCCTCCGGCCATAGCGGCCCTGCGCCCGTGCCTGGTGCGGAGGCACCCGCCTCCGGCCATAGCGGCCCTGCGCCCGTGCCTGGTGCGGAGGCACCCGCCTCCGGCCATAGCGGCCCTGCGCCCGTGCCTGGTGCGGAGCCACCCGCCTCCGGCCATAGCGGCCCTGCGCCCGTGCCTGGTGCGGAGCCACCCGCCTCCGGCCATAGCGGCCCTGCGCCCGTGCCTGGTGCGGAGGCACCCGCCTCCGGCCATAGCGGCCCTGCGCCCGTGCCTGGTGCGGAGGCACCCGCCTCCGGCCATAGCGGCCCTGCGCCCGTGCCTGGTGCGGAGCCACCCGCCTCCGGCCCGACCCGTCCCGCGCCCCTGCACGGCGCGCATGCCCCCGCCCAGCCCAGGCCCCTCCACGACCCCGACCCCTACAGCACCCCGCCCTACGGGGAGCCCGGGCCGTGGGCTCCCGCGCCGCCCGTGCAGCATCCGGCGGCCACGCCGGCGCACGGTGTGGCCGTGGGCGCCCCCGAGGCGGTCTCCGCCGCTCCCGTCACGCAGGAGGCCCCCGCGGCCGACCCCTGGGCGCGGTACGACCCCTGGGCGGCCACGGCGGTCGCCCCGCTCCAGCAGGCCGACCCCGTCGAGGAGGACGTGAAGCGGCGGCGCGGTCGCCGCAGGCGCACGCTGATCGGCGGCGCCCTGATCATCGCCCTCGTGTCCGGCGTCGTCGGCGGTGTCGTGGGCGTGCAACTGGAGCGCAGCGGCGGCATCGGCGCCGTGGAGCTGCCGCAGGCCGGTGTGGAGGCGCCCGACCGGGACCCGGACAGCGTCGCCGGGATCGCCGCGCAGGCGCTGCCCAGCGTCGTCACGCTGCACGTCAGCGGCGGCGGCAGGGCCGGCACCGGCACCGGCTTCGTGCTGGACGACCGGGGTCACATCCTCACCAACGACCACGTCGTCGAGCCCGCCGGGGAGAACGGCGACATCACCGTCACCTTCCACAGCGGCGACACCGCCGAGGCGACCGTCGTCGGCCGGGACAGCGGTTACGACCTCGCCGTCGTACGGGTCAAGGGCGTCCGCGGGCTCACCCCCCTGCCGCTCGGCAACTCGGACAACGTGCAGGTCGGCGACCCCGTCGTCGCCATCGGCGCCCCCTTCGACCTGGCCGGCACCGTCACATCCGGCATCATCAGCGCCCGCGAGCGGCCCATCACCGCCGGCGGCGAGAAGGGCGACGGCAGCGACGTGTCGTACGTCGACGCCCTGCAGACCGACGCGCCGATCAACCCCGGCAACTCCGGCGGACCGCTGCTCGACGGCAAGGGCCGGGTGATCGGCATCAACTCGGCCATCCGCTCGGCCGACGGCGGCCTGGACCCCGAGGGCGGCCAGTCCGGCTCCATAGGGCTCGGCTTCGCCATCCCGATCAACCAGGGCAAGCGGGTCGCCGAGGAGCTGATCGAGACCGGCAAGGCCACGCACCCGGTGATCGGCATCACCCTCGACATGGAGTACAGCGGCGACGGCGCCCGCGTCGCGGCCGAGGGCGGCGACGGCGGCCCCCCGGTCAGCACCGGCGGCCCCGGCGCCAAGGCGGGCATCCGCCCCGGCGACGTCATCACGGAGGTCGACGGTCGCCCCGTGCACTCCGGCGAGGAACTGATCGTCAAGACCCGCGCCCACCGCCCAGGCGACCGGCTGGAGCTGACCCTGGAGCGGGACGGTGAGGAACGCACGGTGTCCCTGGTGCTCGGATCCTCCGGCGGAGGCTGACACGCCGCCCGCCCGACGCCGCCGGGACGCCGGGACGGTACCGGTCGTACGGGAGGTCCGGGTACCGTGGACCCGGCCCGGACCACGGAGGGCGAACGACCGGCACCGAGGGCCGAGGACCGAAGGCATCGCGAGGAGCTTCAGGTGTTCAATGACATAGGACCGCTCGAGCTGGTGACGCTCATCGTCCTCGCCGTGCTCATCTTCGGTCCGGAGAAGCTCCCCAAGGTCATCCAGGACGTGTCCCGCACGATCCGGAAGATCAGGGACTTCTCGGAGAGCGCCAAGCAGGACATCCGGCAGGAACTGGGCCCGGAGTTCAAGGACTTCGAGTTCGAGGACCTCAACCCCAAGACGTTCATCCGCAAGCAGCTGGACAACGACGACCTGGGGCTGAAGGAGATCCGCAACGGCTTCGACCTGAAGAAGGAGATGGCCGAGGTCACGGACGCCGTCCACGGGCGCGACGCCGACCCGTCCCCCTCGCCCGCCGCCCCCGGCGGCCGGGTGGACATGACGAAGAAGCCCGAGACGCCGGCCGCCGACGACCGCCCGCCCTTCGACATGGACGCCACCTGACCGGCCCCCGGGGCGTGCGCCGGCGCCTACGTGACGCGTTTCATACTCCACCCGGGCTGCGGAGGGCCTGATCCGGGCGTCCGGACGCCCTACGCGCCGGGCGGTTTCCCTGCCCGTGGCGGCAGGGTGGTTATGCTGCCGAGTTGTTGTGCGGAACGGACGAGTACGCCCGTAAGGGGGGCGGGCCGCCCGGTCCGACGAGAGCGAGGAGGCGTCCGGGCACATGGAGACGACGAGTTCGGCAGTCGCGCAGGCGCCGGCCGCGGAGGACGGAGAACCAGTCCCCTCCGCCCGGCGTACGGTCGACGGCTACCTGCGTGCGCCCTTCCCGTGGTACGGCCTCGACGAGGCCTTCACGGGGCCGCGCTGGCTGATGCAGGTCGGTCTCTCGGCCGACGGGGCAGTGGAGCACGGATCGGTCGGACACGGCGACGAGCCGTCCGTCCGCAGCGAGTTCGCGGCCGGGGGCGACCAGGACGCCAAGGAGAGGTTCGCGGTCGTGGTGACCGTGGCGGCCAACCCGGTCCGCCGCAGCGCGGACGGCACGGGTCTGCTGGAGGCCACCTCGGTCTCCTCCGCCGCCTGGCTCGCCGGGGTGGGGCTGCTGTCCTTCACCTGGCCCGGCCAGATGGACCACTCCCTGCGCGACGACTGGCTGGAGCAGCAGACGGAGACCGCCTGGGTGCTCGCGGACGACCTGGAGGGCGAGGACTGGTCGACGCTGTCCCTGCCCGTGGACGGCGTGCCGACGCCGTTCCACTACCGGGAGTCCGAGTACGGCTGGGTGCTCGCCGGATCCACCCAGGCCGGCGTCCACGTCGGCGCGTACGGCCGGGGGATGAGCGCGTACGGGCTGGGCTTCGCCGTGGTGAAGGACATCGCCGCCTACCAGGGCTGAACGACCCCGCCCGGAACGCCGGAGGGCGCCGTCCGCTGCGGACGGCGCCCTCCGGCGTGTGCGGGGCCTCAGAACTTGTTGCGCGGGGTGATCCCCAGGGACATGCCCGACAGGCCGCGCTGCCGGCCGCCCAGCTTGCCCGCGATGGAGCGCAGCGCCGAGCCCGCCGGGGACTCCGGGTCCGACAGCACCACGGGCTTGCCCTCGTCGCCGCCCTCGCGCAGCCGCACGTCGATCGGGATGGCGCCCAGCACCGGCACGTTGGCCCCGGTGGTGCGGGTCAGGCCCTCGGCGACGGTCTGGCCGCCGCCGGTGCCGAACACGTCGACCATCTCGCCGCAGTGCGGACAGGGCAGCCCCGACATGTTCTCGACCACGCCGACGATCTTCTGGTGGGTCTGCACGGCGATGGAGCCCGCGCGCTCGGCCACCTCGGCCGCGGCCTGCTGCGGGGTCGTGACGACCAGGATCTCCGCGTTCGGCACGAGCTGCGCGACCGAGATCGCGATGTCGCCGGTGCCGGGCGGCAGGTCGAGCAGCAGCACGTCCAGGTCGCCCCAGTACACGTCCGCCAGGAACTGCTGGAGCGCGCGGTGCAGCATCGGGCCGCGCCACACCACGGGCGCGTTGCCCGGGGTGAACATGCCGATGGAGATCACCTTCACGCCGTGCGCCGACGGCGGCATGATCATGTTCTCGACCTGGGTGGGACGGCCGTCCGCGCCCAGCATGCGCGGCACCGAGTGGCCGTAGATGTCGGCGTCCACGACACCGACCTTCAGTCCGTCGGCCGCCATCGCCGCCGCCAGGTTCACCGTCACCGAGGACTTGCCGACGCCGCCCTTGCCGGACGCCACCGCGTACACCCGGGTGAGGCTGCCCGGCTTGGCGAAGGGCACCTCGCGCTCGGTCTGACCGCCGCGCAGGGCGTTCGCCAGCTCCTTGCGCTGCTCGTCGCTCATCACATCCAGCGTCACGTCGACCCGGGTCACGCCCTCGACGCGGGAGACCGCGTCCGTCACGCGCTGCGTGATGGTGTCGCGCATGGGGCAGCCGGAGACCGTCAGATACACGGTGACCGCGACCGCACCGTCCGCACCGATCTCCACCGATTTGACCATCCCGAGCTCGGTGATGGGCCGGTTGATCTCGGGGTCGTTCACCGTCGCCAGTGCTTCGCGCACCGCGTCTTCCGTAGCCATAAGGACGATGGTACGGCTCCTGGTACACCCGCCGGTAAGGAAGTCAGCGGTCGTCTGCGTCACGTCCCGGCGGGTGTTCCGCCCGCATCACCGGGTATGAGCCGTGCTGCTCCTTGTGGCCGTTCTGCCGGATCTCCAGCTCCTTGACCAGGTCCTCCAGCTCCGAGCGGATCCAGTCCCGGGTGGCCACCTCGCCGAGCCCGATGCGCAGCGCGGCGATCTCACGGGTCAGATACTCGGTGTCGGCGATCGACCGCTCGTTCTGCTTGCGGTCCTGCTCCAGATTGACCCGGTCGCGGTCGTCCTGCCGGTTCTGCGCCAGCAGGATCAGCGGGGCCGCGTAGGAGGCCTGCAGCGACAGCATCAGGGTCAGGAAGATGAACGGGTACTGGTCGAACCGCAGCTCCTTCGGCGCGGAGACGTTCCACAGCACCCACAGGATGATGACGACCGTCATCCAGACGATGAACCGCCCGGTGCCGAGGAAGCGCGCGATGCGCTCCGAGAGCCGTCCGAAGGCCTCCGGGTCCCACTCGGGCAGCATCCGCCGCCGGGGAGGCCGCGGCTGGTCCAGCCGCGGCGCGCGCGCTCGTCCCGCGGCCGTGGCCCCGACCGGCGTCCGCTCGCGCACCGCGTCGCGCTCACCCGCCATCGGGCACCTCCCCCTCCTCCAGATGGAACTCGGTCTCCCGCCAGTCGTCCGGCAGCATGTGGTCCAGCACGTCGTCCACGGTCACCGCGCCCAGCAGCGACCCGGCCTCGTCGACCACGGGCGCCGCCACCATGTCGTACGTGGCGAAGAACCCGGCGACCACGGGCAGCGTCGCGTCCGGGTCCAGCGGCAGCAGGTCGTCGTCCAGCATCGAGCCGACCAGCGTGTAAGGGGGATCGCGCAGCAGCCGCTGGAAGTGCACGGTGCCCAGGTACTTGCCGGTCGGGGTCTCCTCCGGCGGCCGGCAGACGTACACCTGCGCCGCGTGCGCGGGCGACAGATCGGGCTCGCGGATCCGCGCGAGGGCGTCCGCGACGGTCGCGTCCGGCCGCAGGATGATCGGCTCGGTGGTCATCAGACCGCCCGCCGTGTGCTCCTCGTACGACATCAGGCGGCGCATGTCGGCCGCGTCCGAGGGCCGCATCAGGCTCAGCAGCCGCTCCTTGTCCGCCTCCGGCAGCTCGCCCAGCAGGTCGGCCGCGTCGTCGGGGTCCATCGCCTCCAGCACATCCGCGGCCCGCTCCTCCGCCAGCACGCCCAGGACCTCGATCTGGTCGTCCTCGGGCAGCTCCTCCAGCACGTCCGCGAGCCGGTCGTCGTCCAGGGCGGCGGCCACCTCCGCCCGCCGCTTGGGGGACAGGTGGTGCAGCACGTTGGCCAGGTCGGCGGGGCGGAGCTGCTCGAAGGTGGCGAGCAGGTTCTCCGCGCCCTGCCCGGCCTCCTCCAGCGAGAAGCCGGTGACGGCGGACCACTCCACGGTCAGCGTCTCGCCCTTGCCGCGCCGGAACGCGCCGCCCTTCTTCCCCTTGCGCACGAAGACCCGGTCGATCTCCCACTCGCGGCGCGCCGGGAGCTGATGCACCGACAGGTCCAGGACGGTGACCTCCTCGCCGGTGTCCACCAGCGTGACCCGCCGGTCGAGCAGCTCGCCGAACACCAGCCGCTCGGTGGGCCGCTGCTCGAAGCGGCGGACGTTGAGCACCCCGGTGGTGATGACCTGGCCGGCCTGCACGGAGGTCACCCGGGTCATGGGCAGGAAGATGCGGCGCCGGGTGGAGAGCTCGACCACCAGGCCGAGCAGCCGGGGCGGACGACGGCCGGGGCGCAGGATGACGACGAGATCGCGCACGCGGCCGACCTGGTCGCCCGCCGGGTCGAAGACGGCGACACCGGAGATGTGCGAGACGAAGAACCGTGGTGCCCCCGATGCCATTCCGGTGGCTCCTTTGCGTGCGTGCGGAGTGCTTCCTTGCCGTGTACTGCCTGGTGCGTCTGTTTTCCGGATTGCCCGCTCGGACGGGCTTCAGGCTAGCCCGTCCCGATCGGTGCCGCGTCGGCGGCCGGTCCGGACGGACTGACGCCGACCGGCCCCACCGGCCCCGGTACTCTGCGGTACGCCGTTCAGGTCCCCCGTCAGAGAGGCAGCCCACCTGTGATTCCGATCTCCCCGGGCCGTTCCCGCAGGGCCACGCTGGCCGGCGCCGTGTGCGCGCTGGTCGTGGCGGGGACGGCGCTCACGGGATGCTCCGAGGATCCGAACGAAGGAACGAACGGCGTCGGCAGACTCCCCGCCGACCAGATCCAGACCAAGGCGCGGAAGGCGGCCGCGTCCGTGGGCACCGTGCGGCTGCACGGCTCGGTGCAGACCAGCGGCCGCACCTACACCCTCGACATGCGGCTGAAAGAACAGGGCGGCATCGGCTCGGTCAGCACGGAGGGGGAGACCTTCCGGCTGCTGCGGGTCGGCCAGGAGCTCTACCTGAAGGCCGACGCCGCCTTCTGGGGGAAGGGCGGCGACGGGGACGGCGACTCCAAGGCGGCGGACAAGCTCGCCTCGAAGTACGTCAAGGTGCCCAAGGGCGACCCCTCGTACACCAAGTTCATCGGCTTCACCGACAAGAACGTGCTGCTCGGCGGGTTGCTGACGCTGCACGGGAAGCTCAGCACGGACGGCCACCACGAGCAGGGCGGCGTCCGCACCGTCCGGGTCACCGGCGACGACGGCGCCGGCGGCACCCTGGACGTCTCCCTCGAGGGCAAGCCGTACCCGCTGCGGCTGGTGCGCGCCGGGGAGGCCGGCACCCTCACCTTCTCCTCGTGGGGCGCCGACTTCCCCCTGGAGAAGCCCGCCAAGGACGACACCCTCGACTACGGCAAGCAGCTCCCGGCCTCTTAGCTCCCGGCCTGTTGACTCCCCGCCGCGTCAGCCGCGCCGCCTGCGCTTCGTCAGCAGGCGCGGCAGCCCGGCCGGCATCGGCGTCCGGGTCGTCGCCGGGGTGGGCAGCGGGGCCGCGGAGAGATCGCCGTCGGGCAGCGCGCCCGTCACGCCGGTCGGCTCCAGGCGCAGCACCCGGCACTCGCGGGCCCAGCGCTCCGGCATCGCCTCGCCGTCGGGCGCGTTGAGCCGCTTGCCCTTGAGACCGTCGACGGCCGCCGTCCACTCCTCGGAGCCGGAGGCCAGTTCGCGGACGGCCGCGGTCCAGGTGACCAGCCGGCCGCCCTTGTCCTTGCTGCGCACCGTCACCTCGGCCCGCGCCCCGTCGGCGAGTCCCGTCAGGGGCTGTTCGCCGGGGCCGTCGCCGACCACGCACGCGGCGCCCTCGTGCCACACGTGCCACAGCGGACGGGCCGGGACGCCGGGTCCTTCGACCCAGATCAGGCCGGACTTCTTCGAGGCCTCCTCGATGAGGGCCCGGTCGAGCAGCTCGCCAGTCATGCGCCCAGCCTATCCAGGCGGGGCCGGCCGTCTCAGAGCCAGCCGTTGCGCTTCAGCGTGCGGTGGATGCCGAGGCAGATGGCGACCGTGACGCCGAGGACCACCGGGTAGCCGTACTTCCAGTGGGTCTCCGGCATGTAGTCGAAGTTCATGCCGTACACCCCGCAGACCATGGTCGGGACGGCGATGATCGCGGCCCATGAGGTGATCTTGCGCATGTCCTCGTTCTGCGCGACGGACGCCTGCGCGAGGTTGGCCTGGAGGATGGAGTTCAGCAGTTCGTCGAAGCCGATGACCTGCTCCTGCACCCGGGCCACGTGGTCGGCGACGTCCCGGAAGTACTTCTGGATCTCCGGGTCGATCAGCCGCATCGGCCGCTCGCTGAGCAGCTGCATCGGGCGCAGCAGCGGCGCCACGGCCCGCTTGAACTCCAGCACCTCACGCTTGAGCTGGTAGATCTCACCGGCGTCGGTGCCGCGCGGGGTGCCTTTGCGGCCGGGGGAGAAGACCTTGGTCTCGACCTCGTCGATGTCGTCCTGCAGGGCGTCGGCGACCGCGATGTAGCCGTCCACCACATGGTCGGCGATGGCGTGCAGCACCGCCGAGGGGCCCTTGGCCAGCAGCTCGGGGTCGTCCTGGAGGCGGTGGCGCAGGGCGCGCAGGGAGCCCTGGCCTCCGTGCCGGACGGTGATGAAGAAGTCCCGTCCGGTGAAGCACATGACCTCGCCGGTCTCCACGATCTCGCTGCTGGAGGAGACGCGGTCGTGGTCGAGGTAGTGGACGGTCTTGAAGACCGTGAACAGGGAGTCGTCGTAGCGCTCCAGCTTGGGCCGCTGGTGGGCCTGGACGGCGTCCTCCACGGCCAGCGGGTGCAGCCCGAACTCGGCGGCGATTCCCGCGAATTCGGCCTCCGTGGGCTCGTGCAGGCCGATCCAGACGAAGCCCCCGTCGCGGCGCACCCGGCGCATCGCGTCCTGGGGGCTGAGCGGGCCGCCCTCGGTGTCCAGGCGGCGGCCGTCCCGGTAGACGGCGCAGTCGACGACGGCGGTGGCCGCCGCGCGCTCCCGCGTGGTGTCGTACGGGCCGCTCTCCTTGCGCAGCGAGACACGGGAGGGACGGACCACGGCGCGCAGGTCGCGGATCATCGACATGGCGGGCTCCTTCGCGAAAGGGCAACGAAAGGCGCCGGGGCGACGGGTGGAACAACCCGGAATGAGGACGTCCTGGACTGCGCATGTTTGGCACGTCCACAAAGCGGGGAGCACCGCACCGTCGCGGTGGCGAGCTTCGTCGCTGATGCAGCTACTGGGGCAGATCAGTCAGAACGAAACGAGAGCTCTTCCGATGAAGACGCGCGAAGCGAAAGGCGGGAGCCGAAAGGAGAACAGCTGCCTCAGCGGGCGGAAGAGCGGGTGATACTGCACGGTCGACTTCGGTCCATGCCAGCCCCACCTCCTCCGGCCGGTCCCTCGTGAGGGACGATCGCGATCCCCTGGGGGATTCCCCCGATGAGCGGGGAGTGTCACACAGGCGTTCAGGCAGTGTCGGAACGCTGGACGCGTGCTGCCCGAACCACCGGCCAAGCGTATCAGCCGACTGCTGTGTCAAGGCTCTGCTTTGCCCGGTACTGACGAGTTCTATGCTCGCCGCATGGCTGATGTTCTTCCTCTGGTCGAGGCCCGGCTGCGTACGGCGCTGGGCGAACCGGACGCGCGCGCGGCGGTCACCTTCCTGGGCACGGACCGCATCGAGGTGCTGCGGTTCCACGAGGGGGACATCGTGCGCTACGCGACCCTCGGCATGTCCGCGCATCCCATGACGGACCCCACGGCCGTGATCGCGGACCCGGTCGCGGGACCTCGTGCCGAGCTGGTGCTGTCCGTGCGCGGCGGCGTCGCCGACACCGGCAAGGTGCTCCGTCCGCTCGCCGTGCTCGCCGCGTCCCCGCAGGTCGAGGGGCTGGTCGTGGCCCCCGGCGCCTCGCTCGACGTGGGGGAGCCGCTGTGGCCGGGCGCCCCGTTCACCTCGGTGCTGGTCGCCGAGCCGGGCGGTCTGGTCGAGGACCTCGAACTCGACGCGCCCCTGGAGCCCGTGCGCTTCCTGCCGCTGCTGCCGATGACGCCGAACGAGGCCGCCTGGAAGCGCGTGCACGGCGCCCAGGCCCTCCAGGAGCGGTGGCTGAACCACGGCACGGACCTCAGGGACCCGTCCCGGAAGTCCGTGCCGCTGGACTGAGCGCCGGAGTGAGGAACCTCACCAACGCCCGTCCGGAGGTGCTCAGTTGGCGAGGACGCCCATGCCGTCCTCGGTGGCGTGCCCGGGCCGGATCTCCTCCGCCTCGGCGGTGAGCGCCCGGCGCCGCACCAGCACCACCAGCGCGCCCAGCACCGCCGTCACCGCGGCGACCGTGAACGGCATGTGGACGTCGCTCCACTCCTCGATCTTCGGCGCGAAGTACGGCGCGGCGGCCGCCGCGAACCAGCGCACGAAGTTGTAGCCGGCGCTCGCCACCGGACGGGGCGCGTCCGACACCCCGAGCGCCAGCTCCGTGTACACCGTGTTGTTCACGCCGATCAGCGCGCCGGACAGCACGGTGCAGACGACCGCCGTGGTGTGGCCGCCGTGGCCGAGCACCAGCACGTCCACCGCGAGCAGCACCAGCGAGCCGCCCAGCACCGTCAGCGAGCCGAGCCGCCTCTGCAGCCGCGGGGCCACGATCACCGAGAACACGGCGAGCAGCACGCCCCAGGCGAAGAACACCGCGCCGGACCGGTAGGGGGACATGTCCAGCACGAACGGCGTGAAGGCCAGCACGGTGAAGAACGTGTAGTTGTAGAAGAACGCCGAGACCGCGGTGGAGGCCAGTCCGCCGTGCCCGAGCGCCTTGACCGGGTCCAGCAGGGAGGTCCTGCGGGCCGGCCGGGGCTGCTCCTTCAGGAAGGCGGTGATGCACACGAAGCCGACCGCCATCAGGAAGGCCGTGCCGAAGAAGGGGTAGCGCCAGCTCGCGTCGCCGAGCAGCGCGCCCACCAGCGGGCCGCAGGCCATGCCCAGGCCCAGGGCGGACTCGTACAGCAGGATGGCGGCCGCGCTGCCGCCGGCCGCGGCGCCGACGATGACGGCGAGGGCGGTGGAGACGAACAGCGCGTTGCCCAGTCCCCAGCCGGCGCGGAAGCCGACCAGCTCGCCGACCGACCCCGAGGTGCCCGAGAGTCCGGCGAAGACCACGACGAGCGCGAGCCCGAGCAGCAGGGTCCTGCGCCCGCCGATCCGGCTGGAGACGAAGCCGGTCACCAGCATCGCCAGCGCGGTGATCAGGAAGTAGGAGGTGAAGAGCAGGGAGACCTGCCCGGCGGTCGCGTCGAGGCCCTCGGCGATGGACGGCAGGATCGGGTCGACGAGTCCGATGCCCATGAAGGCGACGACGGACGCGCCCGCGGTCGCCCACACTGCTTTCGGCTGCCTGAGGATGCCGCCCGATCCCGTGTCGATGGGGTCCATGGGTGCTCCAATCCCGTGGGGAATGCGCACACGATAGGTTAGCCAACCTAATTAATGCAAGCTACATCTATCTCGACAGGTGAGCCGCCGTTCCGCCCGGTCGGGTGATCGTCCTTGACGTGGCGCTGCGGACCTAGGACCGTGGGGCCCTATGAGGGGCGAACCCAGTTGCCCGAAGTGCGGTGGCCGGGTCAGGGCTCCCGGCCTCTTCTCGGATGCCTGGCAGTGCGACGTGCACGGCACCGTGCACCCGCTGCAGCCCGTGATACCGCCGAGCGTCGAGGCCCTCGAAGTCGTCGTGCACCGCACCAAGGTGCCGGTGTGGATGCCGTGGCCGCTGCCGGTGGGCTGGCTCTTCACCGGCGTGGCGTCCGCGGGCGACGACCGCAGCGGGGGCCGGGCGACGGCCGTCGCGTGCACCGGCCCCGGGCCGCTCGGCGGGATGGGCGAGCTCATCCTGGTCGCCGAGGAGCTCGGCGTCGGACTCGGCGCGCGGTACGCGGGCATCGACGGCCCGGACCCCGGGCCCTACATGAACGTCGAGAAGCCGCCCCAGGCCAAGGTGCTGGCCGCCGGCCGCCCCACCCCGCTCTGGCACGTCGCCCGCACACCCGACGACCGCGCCGTGTTCGCGGGCGAGGCGCTCGGGCTGTGGCTGTGGGCGGTGGTGTGGCCCGAGCAGTCGGGCCTGCTGATGTACGACGAGCTGGTGCTCGCCGACCTGCGGGACGCGGGCGCCGAGGTGGAGCTGGTCCCCTGTGGCGCGCTGTCCCCGCGTCTGCTGGAGAAGTGACCGGGCGCGGCCGGTGATGTAGGGGGCGCTCAACGGGTTCGAGTGTGACAGCGGTGGCCGGAAATCCGGTTATCCTGGAGCGTCCCCATCCGTCCGTCCCGCTTGGAGTACCGCGTCGTGCGCATCGACCTGCACACCCACTCCACCGCGTCCGACGGCACGGACACCCCGGCCGAGCTGGTCCGCAAGGCCGCCGCGGCCGGACTCGACGTCGTGGCCCTCACCGACCACGACACCACGCGCGGCCACGCCGATGCGCTCGCGGCGCTGCCCCACGGCCTCACCCTGGTCACCGGCGCCGAGCTCTCCTGCCGCCTCGACGGCGTCAGCATGCATCTGCTGGCCTACCTCTTCGACCCCGAGGAGCCCGCCCTGCTCGCCGAGCGCGAGCTGGTCCGGGACGACCGGGTGCCGCGCGCCAAGGGCATGATCGCCAAGCTGAACGCGCTGGGCGTGCCCGTCACCTGGGAACAGGTCGCGCGCATCGCCGGCGACGGCTCGGTGGGCCGCCCGCACGTGGCCAGCGCGCTGGTCGAGCTCGGCGTGGTGGGAAGCGTGAGCGACGCCTTCACGCCCGAGTGGCTGGCCGACGGCGGCCGCGCGTACGTGCCGAAGCACGAGACCGACCCCTTCGAGGCCGTGCGGCTGGTGAAGAACGCGGGCGGCGTCGCCGTCTTCGCGCACCCGGCCGCGGTCAAGCGGGGCAGGACCGTGCCGGAGTCCGCGATCGCGGAGCTGGCCGCGGCCGGACTCGACGGCATCGAGGTCGACCACATGGACCACGACCCCGACACCCGGACGCGGCTGCGCGGCCTGGCGGGCGAGCTGGGGCTGCTGGTGACCGGGTCGAGCGACTACCACGGCAGCCGGAAGGCCTGCGTCCTCGGCGAGTTCTCCACGGACCCCGAGGTCTACGGCGAGATCACACGGCGCGCGACCGGGGCGTTCCCGGTGCCGGGGACCGGCGGATCGGTCTGATCCCGGCGAGGACCGCCGGGTCCGCCGTCCCGCTCTCACCCTTTCCTTTCACCCTTCCGTTCTCGCGCTAGGCAGTCATGTTCGACGTCGCCGTCTTCGGCTCTCTCTTCCTCACCCTTTTTGTCATCATGGATCCCCCTGGGATCACCCCGATCTTCCTCGCGCTGACCGCGGGCCGTCCGGCCAAGGCGCAGCGGCACATGGCTTTCCAGGCCGTCTGTGTGGCGGGCGGTGTGATCGTCGTCTTCGGTCTGCTCGGCCATCAGATCCTGGACTACCTGCACGTCTCCATACCGGCGCTGATGATCGCCGGCGGACTGCTGCTCCTGCTGATCGCGCTGGACCTGCTCACCGGCAAGACCGACGAGCCGAAGCAGACCAAGGACGTCAACGTCGCGCTGGTCCCGCTGGGCATGCCGCTGCTGGCGGGGCCGGGCGCGATCGTGTCGGTCATCCTCGCCGTGGAGAAGGCCGACAGCGTGGCGGGGCAGGTCTCCGTGTGGTCGGCGATCCTCGCCATCCATGTCGTCCTGTGGCTGGTGATGCGCTACTCGCTGCTGATCATCCGGGTCATCAAGGACGGCGGCGTGGTCCTGGTGACGCGGCTCGCGGGCATGATGCTGTCCGCCATCGCCGTGCAGCAGATCATCAATGGCGTCACTCAGGTGATCCAGGGCGCCTGACGTCCGGCCGCGGGCACACCGGAGCCCCCGTACCCGAGTGGTACGGGGGCTCTCAAGCATGCGAACAGTGCACCGGGAAGCGGCTCGTACGGCCGCCGGCCCGCGGCGCGGGAGTTACGAGGCCGGTGTGTCGGCCGGGCGGATCCACAGGCGCTGCCCCACGGCGGCAGCCTGCTGAACGATGCGGTTGACGGAGGCGGCGTCCACGACGGTCGAGTCCACGGCGGTGCCGTCGATGTCGTCGAGTCGCATGATTTCGAAGCGCAAGGGCTTCTCCCTTCGTCTGGTCATCCTCCTGAAGGAGAACTACTGGTGAAGGCACACGGACCGGACGGGCCCGTGTGCGGCACAGGGTTCAACGGGCTGTGTGGTGCAAACATTCCCTACGCTAAGGAAAATTTTCGATCGGCTAAATACTGACGGGTAAGGTTTTCGAACGGGACCGACCGGGACCGGTTGTGTTCGTAGCGTGACCGGCGGGACAATGAGAGGTGATGAACGACGACACCGCGGCCTTGCACGCCCGTATCGACCGCACGAACGAGCTGCTCCAGCGCATGCTCGCCGAGGTGGCCAAGACGCCCTCGACGCACGCGATCTTCGTGGACGCCGGCTACCTCTACGCGGCCGCGGGGCGGCTCGTCGCGGGGACGGAGGACCGCCGCGCCTTCGACCTCGACGCCGAGGGGCTGATCGACGCGCTCATCGACCGCGCCCGCACCATCTTCGCCGACAGCAGGCTGCTGCGCGTCTACTGGTACGACGGTGCCCGGCGCCGTATCCACACCGCCGAGCAGCAGTCCATCGCCGCTCTGCCCGACGTCAAGGTCCGCCTCGGCAACCTCAACGCCAACAACCAGCAGAAGGGCGTCGACTCCCTGATCCGCTCCGACCTGGAGTCACTGGCCCGGCACCGCGCCATCAGCGACGCGGCGCTGCTCGGCGGCGACGAGGACCTGGTCTCCGCCGTCGAGGCGGCCCAGGGCTACGGCGCCCGCGTCCACCTGTGGGGCATCGAGGCGCCCGAGGGCCGCAACCAGGCCGAGCCGCTGCTCTGGGAGGTCGACAGCCAGCGCACCCTCGACCTGGACTTCTTCAAGCCGTACGTCTCCCGGCGCACGGCGCCCGCGTACGAACCGGCGGGCGGCCGGCCCGCCCGCGAGGACGTCCGCTTCGTCGGCGCGCAGATCGCCGCGAAGTGGCTGGTCTCGCGCGGCCGCGACACCATGATGGAGCTGCTCCCCGGCCACCCGTACCTGCCCGGCTCCGTCGACCAGGACCTCCTGGTCGAGGCCGAGGGCCTCCTCCAGTACTCCCTGCGCGGCCAGGCCGACCTCCGCCGCGCCCTCCGCGACGGCTTCTGGGACCACCTTCAGGCGCAGTACTAGGACTCCTCGCCGGGCCCCCGCTCCCAGATGGAGGTCTCCTCCTCTTCCTCGGGCCCTCCCCGACCGACGGCACCTGCCCAGGTCACGCCGGGCGGCGCGGTCACGTGCACGGTTCCGGCCAGACGGGCGGCCGGGACGGCGAAGTCGACGCCCCTCTCGGGCAGTTGCCCTCTGTCGCACTGGATCGGGAAGTTCGCGTGCAGTACGGGGACTCGCACCTTGAGGGTGCCGGAGCCCTGGCAATGGAAGGCGAAGCTGATGTAGGCGTCCCGGCTGCCGGCCGCGTCGTAGCTGAAGACCGCGCTACCGCGGGCGGGACCGTACGTGCCGGCTTGGCTGTCGAGTCGCGGAGGGGCCACCGTGTCGCTCGGCAGCGGGTCGGGGCTGACGCCGGCGGTGGTGGCCGCAGGCGAGGAGGCCGGAGGCGAAGAGGCCGGACGCTCGGGGGCGTCCGCCTCCGACGTGCAGCCGACGGCCGCCACGAGCAGGGCGAGAACGGCCGCACCGCGGGCGTGGTTCATCGGACCGCCAAGGTGTCGAAGAAGTCGGCGAGGGACTGCGCCGTGGGGGTGGGGCGGTCGGTCATGGGGGTGTGGCCCGCGCCGTCGACCACCGTGCGACGGGCCCCCAGACGGAGGGCCATGGCGTCGAGGTCGGGGACCGGCCAGGTGTCGTCGTGCGAGCCGGAGAGCACATGGAACGGCAGCGGGACGGCGGCCAGTTCCGCGACCCGGTCCGGCTCCACGCACAACTGCCTCCCGACGGAAAGTAGTTGAGCGGGTTTGGTGCTCAGCCAGCGCTTCCGGAGCAGTTCCGGGCCGCCGATTCCCCGGGCGGGGCCGCCCACTTCCTCCGGCGGGCCCATCGCCAGGATCGCCTCCCAGCACTCCTCCATCGACATCACCGCGAGGGCGTCCCGCAGCAGCGTCACCCGCTGCTCCTGCGAGACGGAGATGCGCGCGGCGCCCGAGGAGACGAGCGTCAGCGAGCGGAACGGGGAGTGGTCCAGCAGCACGGCCGCGCGGGCGATCTGACCGCCCATCGAATGCCCGACGAGATGCACGGGTGCGCCCACCGCGCGTGCCTGCGCCCCTACGTCCTTCGCCAGCTCGTCCTGTGCGTAGGCGGCTTCGTCGTCCTCGGGGCCGTCCGAGCCGTGCTGGCCGCGTCCGTCCACGGCGACGGCACGGTAGCCGCGCGCGGCGAGCGGCTCGAGGACCAGCGTGAAGTCCTCCTTGCTGCCGGTGTAGCCGGGCAGCAGCAGCACGGTCCCCCGCACCGGGACACCGGCGGCCGGTGACACGTCCAGGACGGCGAACTCGCCCCGCTCGGTGGGGAGTCGGCGAGGGAGGAGCTCGGGGAGACGAGCGGGGGAGGAGGTGGTGATCACCCGGGTGAGGGTAGCGGGTGCGCACACGCCGACGGCCCGGCCCCCTGAGCGGGGACCGGGCCGTCGGCGTCGGTGCGGTGTCAGCTCTCCGCGGCGTCCGCGGGGGCCGCGGCCTTACGGGTGCGGCGCGCCTTCGGCTCCGCCGTCTCCGTGGCCTCCGGCGCGGACGCGGCGGCCTTGCGGGTGCGGCGACGCGGCGCGGCGGCCTCGGCGACCTCCCCTTCCGGGGCGGTCTGCGCGGGCACCGTCTTGCGGGTGCGGCGCGGCGCGGCCTCGGCGCCCTCGGCCGTGTCCACGGCGGCCTCGGCCTTCTTGGCCGCGGTCTTCCGCGTGCGCTTCGGCTTCTCCTCGGCCTCCGGCGTGGCCTGGGCCGGGATCTCCACGGCCTCGGCGGCCTTACGGGTCCGGCGACGCGGCGTGGCCTCGGCGCCTTCGGCCGTGTCCACGGCGGCCTCGGCCTTCTTGGCCGCGGTCTTCCGCGTGCGCTTCGGCTTCTCCTCGGCCACGACGGCCCCGGCCGCGGCGTCAGCCTCGACCGCCACCGCCTTCTTGCGGGTGCGGCGCGGCTTGGCCTCGGCGGGCGCCTCGACGGTGCCTTCGGCGGTGTCGACGGCGGTCTCCGCCTTCGCGGCGGCCTTCCGCGTGCGCTTCGGCGCGGTCTCGGCCGTCTCCGTCGTGCCCTCGGCGATGTCGGCCACCGTCTCGGCGGACTGGGCCGCCTTGCGCGTACGGCGACGGCGCGGCGCGGCGTCCTCCGCCGGGGCGGGCTCCGCCACGACGGACTCGGCCACGACGGGCTCGGCGGCGGGCGCCGGAACCGACGGCTGCTCCGTCACGGCCGGAGCCTGCTCGGCCGACCGACGGGTGCGGCGACGGCGCGGCTTCTCGACGGCCTCGGCGGCTTCGGCGGTCTCCACCGACTGGCCCTCGGCCGTGTCGACGGCGGCCTCCGCGGCCCCCTGCTCCGCCGTGCTCACGGCGGCGGTGACCCCGCCACGGGTGCGGCGGCGACGGCGCGGGGTGCGCGGGGCCTCGCCGGCCTCCGCCTCCCCGGCGTCCACGGCGGCCGGCGCGGCGGACCCGGAGCCCGCCTCGTCGAGCGGCGCCCCGCCACGGGTACGGCGACGACGGCGCGGCGTACGCGTCGACGCCTCACGCTCCTCGGAACGCTCGGAACGCTCGGAACGCTCGGGACGGGAACCGCGGCGCCCGTCACGGCCGTCCCGGCCGCCGCGTCCGCGCGGTCCGCGACCGCCGACCTCGCCCAGGTCCTCGATCTCCTCCGCGTCCAGACCGGCGCGGGTGCGCTCCGAGCGGGGCAGGGTGCCCTTGGTGCCCTCGGCGATGCCCAGGTCCGTGTACAGGTGCGGAGAGGTGGAGTAGGTCTCCGCCGGGTCGCCCAGGCCCAGGTCCAGCGCCTTGTTGATCAGCTGCCAGCGCGGGATGTCGTCCCAGTCGACCAGCGTGATCGCCGTACCCTTGGCGCCCGCGCGGCCGGTGCGGCCGATGCGGTGCAGGTACGTCTTCTCGTCCTCGGGCGTCTGGTAGTTGATGACGTGCGTGACGCCCTCGACGTCGATGCCGCGCGCGGCCACGTCGGTGCAGACGAGCACGTCCACCTTGCCGTTGCGGAAGGCGCGCAGCGCCTGCTCGCGGGCGCCCTGGCCGAGGTCGCCGTGGACCGCGCCGGAGGCGAAGCCGCGCTGCTTGAGCTGGTCGGCCAGGTCGGCGGCGGTGCGCTTGGTCCGGCAGAAGATCATGACCAGGCCACGGCCGTCGGCCTGCAGTATCCGCGCGACCATCTCGGGCTTGTCCATGTTGTGCGCGCGGTAGACGAACTGCTTGGTGTTCGCGACCGTGGCGCCCTCGTCGTCCGGCGCGGTGGCGCGGATGTGCGTGGGCTGCGACATGTAGCGGCGGGCCAGACCGATGACCGCGCCCGGCATGGTGGCCGAGAACAGCATGGTCTGCCGCTTCACCGGAAGCAGGTTGATGATCTTCTCGACGTCGGGCAGGAAGCCCAGGTCGAGCATCTCGTCGGCCTCGTCGAGGACGAGGGCCTTGACGTGGGACAGGTTGAGCTTCTTCTGCCCGGCGAGGTCGAGCAGCCGGCCCGGGGTGCCGACGATCACGTCGACGCCCTTCTTCAGCGCCTCGACCTGCGGCTCGTAGGCCCGGCCGCCGTAGATCGCGGTGACGCGCACGTTGCGCACCTTGCCGGCGGTCAGCAGGTCGTTGGTGACCTGCGTGCACAACTCGCGGGTGGGGACGACGACCAGCGCCTGCGGCGTGTCGGTGAGGTCCTCGGGCTTCGCGCGGCCCGCCTCCACGTCGGCGGGGACGGTGACCCGCTCGAGGAGCGGAAGACCGAAACCGAGCGTCTTACCGGTGCCGGTCTTGGCCTGGCCGATGACGTCCGTGCCCGTGAGGGCCACGGGGAGCGTCATCTCCTGGATGGGGAAGGGGGTGGTGATACCGACGGCTTCAAGGGCTTCGGCTGTCTCGGGAAGGATCCCGAGCTCTCGGAACGTCGTAGTCAGGGTGCTGCCTCTTCTGTGTGCGCGGTGCGAGGCGAGCGCGGGGGGTCGTGTAGGGACCGTGCCGGGGACGACGGCTGCCATACGGTCGAGGCCGTAGGACACGGGACCACTGCCGACGCTCGAGCGCTCGTACCGCTGAGGTGTCCCTCCGCATGACGTACGCGATGTGCCGTACGAACAGAGGGCTGTCGGGTCGGAGCCGATCGGGCCACCGACCGGGCATCCTCATACATGCGGCCCGTCGAACACATCCGAGTACGTCAGAGTGCTCAGCAGGCGCATTACCACCATACCCCGGATTCGCGCACACGCCATGGCCGATTTGGTCACGTAGTCGTCGTCACACTGATCGGCCAGGACCTTCCGGGGCAGGCCGAGCGGGCTATTGTGCGCTGCATGACGAGCTCTGACAGCCCTGACAACGCCGCGGAAACCCCCGAGACCCCTGCCGCGCAGACCGGCGTCGCCGCCATGGACTGGGCGGCCGCCTCCGCCGACCCCCAGTACCGTGCCGCTGTCGTGGATCTGCTCGGCGCGCTCGCCTACGGGGAGCTGGCGGCGTTCGAGCGGCTCGCGGAGGACGCCAAGCTGGCGCCCACGATGGCGGACAAGGCGGAGCTGGCGAAGATGGCCTCGGCCGAGTTCCACCACTTCGAGCGGCTGCGGGACCGGCTGGCCGAGATCGGCGAGGAGCCGACGCAGGCCATGGAGCCGTTCGTGTCCGCCTACGACGGCTTCCACAAGCAGACGGCGCCGTCCGACTGGCTGGAGGGCCTGGTCAAGGCGTACGTGGGCGACTCCATCGCGAGCGACTTCTACCGCGAGGTCGCGGCGCACCTCGACTCCGACACCCGCGCGCTGGTCCTGGCCGTCCTGGACGACACGGGGCACGGCGGCTTCGCCGTGGAGAAGGTGCGCGCGGCCATCGAGGCCGACCCGCGCGTCGGCGGCCGGCTCGCCCTGTGGGCGCGCCGCCTGATGGGCGAGGCCCTCTCCCAGTCCCAGCGGGTGGTCGCCGACCGCGACGCGCTGTCGACGATGCTCGTGGGCGGCGTCGCGGACGGCTTCGACCTGGCGGAGGTGGGCCGCATGTTCTCCCGCATCACGGAGGCACACACGAAGCGGATGGCGGCCCTGGGCCTGGCCGCCTGACGGCAGTCTGCCGCACGGCCGCCTCGGCCGGACGGCCTCTGGGGAGGCAGCACGGGCACGCCCGACGACGGTGGCGTCGGCGGGGCGGCCGGGACGGACGGCCGTCCGGGGGCAGCCGGACGCAGGGGTCTGAGTGACCGGCTGGAGCGGTCCGGCCGTTTGCGGGTCGGCAAGGACGGACGGCCGTCCCTGGGGGCAGCCGGACCCAGGGACCTCGGTGGCCGGCCGGAACGGTTCGACCGTCCGACGGGCCGGTGGGCGGCCGGCGGTTGCCGGCGGCCGAGACGGCCGGGGTCGTGTGACCTAGGCGGCCGGCCCGGGCAGGACGGCCGCGCGGCGTGGTGGCTGCGGGCGGCGGTTGGTCGCCTGCGGCGGCAAGGGGGGAGCGGCCGGGGCCGTGGTGGCCCGCGGTGCTCAGCCGTAGAGGTGGACGAACGCCCCGTGGGGCGGTCAGGCCGTGGCCGAGTGGTGGAGTCTGCCCGCCGGGCGCAGCAGCAAGGAGAGGGAGGCGATCGAGACGATCGCCGCACCCAGCAGCATCGTCAGCAGGTTGCCCGCGTCCAGCGCGGTGTTCATGACGAAGGCGCCGAACAGCGCCCCGGCCACACCGGTCGCCAGCACGAGGGCGCGCCGGGGAAGCCGGTGGGACAGGCGGTGGTGCGCCCCCCAGGCCAGGGCCAGGCCGAGAATCGCGGAGCTGATCGCTTCCAGAAGCATGTCGGGGTCCCTCCCACACGGCCGGCCTGCTCGTCCATGTCTTGGTCCTGTCCCGGTTTACCCCTGACCTGCGGAATCCAATCCTCCCCACAGGGACTCCCGTGTAGGCCGTCCGGGGGTTTCCGAGGGGCACGCCCCGGACACGGAGACCGCACACGGAGACCGGACACGGAGAGGGGCCCGGCGGTGAGAACCGCCGGGCCCCTCTCGTACGCGTACCGCTCTCGGCCCGCCCTACAGCGCGCCGAAGCCCACCTTGCGCGGGGCCGGCTCGCCGATCTCCACGTAGGCGAGACGGTCGGCCGGGACCAGGATCTTGCGGCCGTGCTCGTCCACGAGGCTCAGCAGCTGCGACTTCCCGGCCAGCGCCTCGCCCACCACGCGCTCGACCTCCTCGGCGCTCTGACCGCTCTCCAGAACGATCTCGCGGGGCGCGTGCTGCACGCCGATCTTGACCTCCACGGCTATGTCCCTCCGACGGTCAGTGAAGTGCGCGACCTTCCGCGCCGTACCTGCACACATTAGCCCGGTGAGGGGATGTGCACGCTTCGCCCGGCCACGCCAACAGCGAACAGCCGGCGGGAACAAACGACCGCTGGCCCCGCCGTCAGTGCTGCTGATCGGTGCCGTGCAGCGGGAACCCGGCGATACCCCGCCACGCCAGCGAGGCCAGCAGCTGCACCGCCTGGTCGCGCGGCACGCTGCGGTCGCTGTGCAGCCAGGACCGCGCCACCACCTGGGCGAGCCCGCCGAGCCCCGACGCCAGCAGCATCGACTCCGCGCGCGACAGGCCGGTGTCCTCGGCGATGACGTCGCAGATGGCCTCCGCGCAGTCGTTGGTGACCTTGTCGACGCGCTCGCGCACGGCGGGCTCGTTCGTCAGGTCCGACTCGAAGACCAGGCGGAAGGCGCCGCCGTCGTCCTCGACGTACGCGAAATAGGCGTCCATGGTCGCCCGCACGCGCTGCTTGTTGTCCGAGGTCGACGCCAGCGCGTGCCGCACCGACTGGATCAGCGCCTCGCAGTGCTGGTCCAGCAGCGCCAGGTACAGGTCGAGCTTGCCGGGGAAGTGCTGGTACAGCACCGGCTTGCTGACCCCCGCGCGCTCGGCGATGTCGTCCATCGCCGCCGCGTGGTAACCCTGCGCGACGAAGACCTCCTGGGCGGCGCCCAGCAACTGGTTCCGCCGGGCACGGCGCGGAAGGCGTGTACCCCTCGGGCGTACCGCGTCCGTCTGCTCGATGGCTGTCACGCCGCCTCCCATTGTCGTCCACATGCGGGATCAGCCGCGTCGCCATCGTACTTTTCGGTAATCCTGATGTGCGCGGTGCACGTGCAGAATTTCACGGACCGGACAGCGGAAGAAGCAGCACGGACGGTTTCAGAAGCTGTCAGAGCGGGCAAAAATCGTCCCCTTCCGAACGGCTGACGTCCCGGTCGGCGCATTCCTCACCGGTAGTCGTCCTCGTCGAGCGAGACGACGCGCGCCTGTTCCACCAGGTCCGCCTCGTTCGCGCGGCCGGGGTCGACCTCCTCCAGCGGGTCGTCCTGCTCCGGCCGCACCTCCGTCTGCTGCTCGGCCGCGTCGACCTCCGGCGCCTCGACGTCGTACTCCAGGCCCTCCTGCACGTCCTCGTCCTCCTCGAACGTCTCGGGGTCGGTCGGATCTACGGCCATCGCTGGGCTCCCTTCCTGGTCACGCCCCTGAGGCATGCAGGGGCCACGTACGGGTGCCCTCGGTACGAGCCTAGGAGACACCCGATTTCGGCGCCATGCGATCCACGGCCGGAGCGTGACGCGGACGCGCGCCCGGCGCCAGGGACGTGAGGGAGGAGGGAAGGAGTGCGACGGCGGCGCACGGGGGCGTGCGGCATTCTTGTGATGCCGAACACGTGAACCACGGTGTGATCGTCTCGTAACATTGCCGCATGTCTTCGACCGAGCTGCCGTCCGTGCCGCCGACCAGCGTGCTGCCCGAGCCGGCTGCGGTCAGGGTGGCCGAGGGTGAGCGGCTGAGGTCGGTGCGGGTGCCCGGCGCCACGCTCACGGTCAGATTCCGGCCGCCGGCCCGCGACGGACTGCCGCCCGCCTTCCACGTCCACGGGCTCGGCGGCTCGTCACTCAACTGGTCGCCCCTGATGGCCCTGCTGGACGACGTCGTCCACAGCGAGGCCGTGGACCTCCCCGGGTTCGGCGACTCCCCGCCCCCGGACGACGGCGACTACTCGATCACCGCGCACGCCCGCGCGGTGATCCGCTGTCTGGAGGCATCCGGCCGCGGACCGGTCCACCTCTTCGGCAACTCCCTCGGCGGCGCGGTCGTCACCAGGGTCGCCGCCGTGCGCCCCGACCTGGTCCGCACCCTCACGCTCGTCTCCCCGGCCCTGCCGGAACTGCGCGTGCAGCGCACCGCCGTCCCCACCGGACTGCTGGCCGTGCCCGGCGTCGCACCTCTGTTCACCCGCCTCACCCGTGAGTGGACCGCCGAACAGCGCGTCCGCGGCGTCCTGAACCTCTGCTACGGCGACCCCTCACAGGTGACGCCGGAAGGTTTCCGGCACGCCGTGCAGGAGATGGAGCGGCGGCAGCGGCTGCCGTACTTCTGGGACGCGATGGCGCGCTCCGCGCGGGGGCTCGTCAGCGCCTACATGCTCGGTGGCCAGCACGGACTGTGGCGTCAGGCCGAGCGGGTGCTCGCACCGACCCTGCTCGTCTACGGCGGCCGCGACCAGCTCGTCGGCTTCCGCATGGCCCAGCGCGCCGCCCGCGCCTTCCGGGGCTCCCGGCTCGTGACACTCCCGGACGCGGGTCACGTGGCGATGATGGAGTATCCCGAAACCGTGGCGTCGGCGTTCCGTGAACTCCTGAGGCATGCGACGGACCCCGCGGCCGAGGGCGGTACTGTGCAGCCGGACGCACAGGGCGATCCGGGTCCGTCCGCCGACACCGGCGGCCCGACCGCCACGACCGAGACGACGAGGGGCTGAGGCGCGACGTGGGACGCCACAGCCGTCGCGGGCCCGCCCCCAAGGGCGACACCGCGGACACCACCGCCGCCGCACGGGGTGTGCGCGACGCGCCCGAGGCGCGGTACGACGACCGCTGGGACGCAGGCCAGGGCGCGGCGCGGCCACAGCGGCAGACGCAGGACACTCCGCCGTACGGCACGCCTCCGCACGGCACCCCGGTGCACGGGTACGGGGCGCCGGGCGCACCGTCCGTGCCGGACGGCCGGCAGCGGAACGGGACCCCGGCGCGCGGTGTCCCCCGGTACGGCGACGGAACCCCTCCGCGCGGTGTCCCGCAGTACGGCGAGGGGACTCCGGCACACGGCTTCCCGCGCTACGGGAACGGAACTCCCGCGCAGGGCGCACCTCGCCCCGGCGACGGGACTCCCGCACACGGTGTCCCCGGATTCGGGGACCGAACCCCTCCGAACGGCGTCCCGCGTTACGCGGACGGCACTCCCGCGCACGGCACCCCCCGGGTCCGGGGCGGGCACCCCGAGCAGCCGGACGACGGGGGCGGCTGGGGGACCCTGCACGGACGTTCCGCCGCCGGCGCCGGGCACGGCGCGCCGGCCGCCGGGCGGGGCGTGCCCCTGCCGAGGCAGCGGCAGGCGCCCGTGGAGGGACCGCGCCGGGACTACGTGGAGGCGTTCGACGAGAGCGACGACCTCTTCACCCCGCGCAAGCCCGTGACCCGCCGCCCTGCGGACCCCTACGCCACCGTCACCGACTGGGACAGCGTCCCGGCCACCGGCGTCCCCTCGGACACCGGCACCGGCGTCGTCGACGACGAGCCGCCGACGGGCGTCCCCGCGCAGACCAGGGGCGGCAAGGGGCGTGCGTTCACCGGCATGGCGGCAGCCGCCGTCACCACCGTGCTGGCCGTCGTCGTCGCCGGGCAGGTCGCCGACGGGCCCGACAGCCCGAGCGTCCAGTCGCAGTCCGCCGGCGAGCAGGCGCGCGACGTGCGCGACTCCACCTCGCGCGGGGACGACCGGGCGACGCCCGGGGCGCCCACGGCGAAGCCGCTCACGTACGAGCAGCAGATGGACCGGAAGTTCCCGCCGGCCGCCACGCGCGCCGGCACGGGCAAGTTCTACGCCGTCAAGGGGATCGACAGGGCGCCCGGCAAGGGACGGAAGATCACGTACCGGGTGGACGTGGAGCGCGGGCTCGACCTGGACGGCGCGCTGTTCGCCGAGGCCGTGCACCGGACGCTCAACGACAGACGGAGCTGGGCGCACGACGGCCTCACCTTCGAGCGGATCGAGTCCGGCGACGCCGAGTTCGTGATCACCCTGGCCAGCCCCGAGACGACCGCCGACTGGTGCGCCAAGTCGGGCCTGGACACCACCGAGGACAACGTCTCCTGCGACTCCGCGGCCACCGAGCGGGTGCTGATCAACGCCTACCGCTGGGCGCAGGGCGCCGAGACGTACGGCGACAAGATGTTCGCCTACCGCCAGATGCTGATCAACCACGAGATCGGCCACCGCCTCGGCCACAACCACGTCACCTGTGACAAGGACGGCGACCTGGCCCCGGTGATGCAGCAGCAGACCAAGTTCCTCGAGTACGGCGGGATCAGCTGCCGGCCCAACCCCTGGCCCTACCCGAAGGGCTAGACCGCCCGATCCCCCGGCGCGCAGGCCGCAGCACGGCGAACGCGATCCGCGCGGGAAAGTTACGCCCGTTCACCCCTTTTGGTGGCGTGATGGACAACCGTCCATCACGCCACCGTCCCGTCCGCATACGTTCGTCCCGCTGCGAGCCGCCGGGCCAACGGCGGCTCCCGACGGGAGAACGGGGGTGCACACGTGCGCATCGGACTGCTTACGGAGGGTGGTTATCCGTATGTGGGCGGTGAGGGCGGGGTGTGGTGCGACCGCCTGGTGCGCGGGCTCGACCGACACGAGTTCGACGTCTACGCGTTCAGCAACGGCCAGGCCCAGGAGGACGCGGGCTGGGTCGAGCTGCCGCCCCAGGTCGCGCGGGTGCGCACGGCGCCGCTGTGGGCCGCCGAGGAGGACGGGGCGGTCCACGGCCGTCGCGCACGCCGGCGTTTCACCGAGCACTACGGCGAACTGGCCGCCGCGCTCTGCACCGCCGCGGAGCCCGGCGCCGCCGAGAAGCCCGGCGCCGCCGAGGCGGACCGTTTCGCCAGCGCCCTCCACGGGCTCGCCGAGCTCGCCCGTGACGAGGGCGGACTGGTCGCCGCGCTGCGCTCCGAGCAGGCCGTGCGCGCCCTGGAACACGCCTGTCGCGCGCCCGGAGCTCGCCGCACCGCGCGCGAGGCCCGCGTCCCTGATCTGCTGACCGTCGCCGGCCAACTGGAGCGCGCCCTGCGCCCCCTCTCGCTCGACTGGTACGAGGAGGACGGCCTCGGCGCCGTGGACCTCTGCCACGCCGCGTCCGGCGGCGTCGCCGCGCTCCCGGGCCTGCTCGCCCGCCACTTCTTCGGCGTCCCGCTCCTGGTCACCGAGTACGGCGTGCGCCTGCGCACGCACTACCTCACGCGCCCCGACGCCTCGCCCGCCGCACGGACCCTGCTCGCCGCCTTCCACGGCCTGCTGACCGCCGAGACCTACCGCACCGCCTCCTACCTCGTCCCCGGCAACGCCCATGCCCGCCGCTGGCAGGAGCGCTGCGGCGCCGACCGGGCCAAGCTGCGCACCATCTACCCGGGCCTCGACGCCGCGCCCTTCGCGCGCGTCGGCGAGGACCGGCCGGGGGACCGGGAGACGCGCGAGGAGCGGGAGAAGCGGGACAAGCGGGACAAGCGGGGGAAGCGGGAGCGCACCGACCCGCACACCCTCGTCTGGATCGGCCGGGTGGAGCCCGCCAAGGACCTGGTCTCCCTGCTGCACGCCTTCGCGGAGGTCCGCGCGGCCGAGCCCGGGACCCGGCTGCGCATCGTCGGCCGCACCTCAGCACCGGAGGGCGAGGCCTACCTCGGCCACTGCAGGGCCCTGGCCGCACAGCTCTTCCCGGACGAGGCCGACGGCCCGCACGCCGTCGGGCGGAACCCGGTGTCCTTCGAGGAACTCGGCGGCCCCGGCGCGGAGACCACCGCCGACGTCCACGCCGGCGCGACCGTCACCGTGCTCTCCAGCGTCGTCGAGGGGTTCCCGGCCGGGTTGATCGAGGCGATGTTCTGCGGACGCGCGACGGTCTCCACGGACGTCGGCGCGGTCGTCGAGGTGATCGGCGGCACCGGTCTCGTCGTACCGCCGCGCAATCCGCGGGCGCTCGCCGAGGCGTGCCTCTCGCTGCTGCGCGACCCCGAGCGCCGTGCACGCCTCGGAGCGGCTGCGCGCGCCCGGGCGCTGGAACTGTTCAGCGTCGAGCAGAACGTCGCGGCGTTCCACGGCCTCTACCTCGAGACCGTCGCCCGGACCCCCGTACGCCGGCCCGTCCTCGACGGCGCCGGAGACATGCAGCCCTTCGCCGCGCCCGCCGAGGCCCATGTCCCGGGCCACTGGACCGAACCCACCCCCCGCGCCGTCCCCACCTGGGCCGTGGAGACGCCGGAACCCGTCACGGAGACCGTCCGATGACCGACCTGAGCGAACTCGACCGCGGTGCCGCCCCCGGCGCGGCCGACCCGGTCAAGGTGCTGCTGCACCGCCACCGCGAGCTGTGCGAACGCGCCGTGGACCCCCTGGAGATCGCGGCGGGCCTGGAGGCCCACGGCATCACCGACCGGACCGCCGCCCGCTTCCGCCACCGCGACGTCTTCTCCCTCGCGGAGGAGCTCTACGCCCGCGTCCCGCGCGACGCCGACACAGCGACCGACGGCTCCGCCGCACCGGACGCCCCGACCCGCGAGGGAGGCGGCCGCCGGTCCGTCACCGTGCTCCTGCTCCCGCTGCTGCCCGGCGCGCTGTGCGCCGCCTCGCTGATCGCCCTGACCCGCACCCACGGCCAGAACCGCCTGTACGCGGCGGCCGCCGGCGTGCTCGCCGTCGCCCTCGCCCTGCGCGCCGCGCTGCGCCGTGGACCGCTGGCCCTCCCCGACCAATTCGCCTCCCGGTCGACCACCGGCTCCTGGACCTGCTGGCTGCTCGCCTACGCCGTGCTGGGCGACGGCCTGCTGCGCACCGCGATCGCCGGCGGCCCCGACGGACTGCCCGACGGCACCGCGGGCGGCGACTGGCCCCTGTCCCTCGCGCCGCTCCTGGCCCTCACGCTCGCCGTCGCGCCCGCCACCTGGACGGCCGGTCTCTTCCTCACCCATGCGCGCCGCAAGCTCGCCACCAGCCGCGGTCTGGAGGACTTCGCCGCCTCGGTCCGGCCCGTGCTGCTGGGCGCCGTCGCCCTGTTCCTGGGAACGGTGGCCGCGCTCGTCGCCCTGTGCGCGCCGTTCCTCGACACGGAGCCCGTCTCCCCGGCGGTCCTCGCCCTGGCCGCCCTCCTCTTCGTCGCCCGCCTGCTCACCGTGCACGGGTTCACCCACGCCCCGCGCGTCATCCTCGTGCTCACCGCGGCCGCCCTGGTGCTCGCGCCCGCCACCGTCTTCGCGGCCCGGCTGCCCGGCTGCGGCGCCCTGGGCGCACCGGTGGAGGCCCTCACCGCCGCCTGGGGCCCCACCGGCGTACCCGTCCTGACCTGCGGGGCGGGCGCCCTGACCCTGCTCGTGCACGCCTCCCGCACCCTCACCCGCGCCTCGGCACATCTGCGGCCGGAGCGGGCGCGATGACCGGCCGCGACCGCCGTGCGGCCCGGACGGCCGCGGCCCCGGAACACCCGACCCCCTTGAAGGAGAACCTCGCATGACCTGCCGTCCCGTCACCGACCGCCGCGAAGGAGCCGACCGATGAGGGTCCTGCTGATCGGAGCCAACGGCTACATCGGCCGCTTCGTCGCCGACCGCCTGCTCGCCGACCCCGCCGTCCAGCTCACCGCCCTCGGCCGTGGTGACGACGCCGACGTCCGCTTCGACCTCGCCACCGGCAGCCCCGGCGCCCTCACCCGCTTCCTCGACGCGGTCCACCCCGGCGTCGTCGTCAACTGCGCCGGCGCCACCCGGGGCGGCGCCCGCGAGCTCACCCGGCACAACACGGTCGCCGTCGCCACCATCTGCGAGGCGCTGCGCCGCAGCGGCTGCGGGGCGCGGCTCGTGCAGATCGGCTGCGGGTCCGAGTACGGGCCCAGCCAGCCGGGCTCCTCCACCGCCGAGGACGCCGTCCCCCGCCCCGGCGGCCCGTACGGCGTCAGCAAGCTCGCCGCCACCGAACTGGTCCTCGGCTCCGGACTGGACGCCGTGGTGCTGCGGGTCTTCTCGCCCGTCGGACCCGGCACCCCCGCCGGCTCCCCGCTCGGCCGGCTCGCCGAGGCGATGCGCCGCGCCATGCAGTCCGGCGACGGCGAACTGAAGCTCGGCGGGCTCGGCGCCCAGCGCGACTTCATCGACGTCCGCGACGTGGCCCGCGCCGTGCACGCCGCCTCGCTCTCCGCCGCACAGGGCGTCATCAACATCGGCTCCGGCCGCGCCGTCCGCCTCCGGGACGCCGCCGGGATCCTCGCCCGGGTGGCCGGCTACGGCGGCGCCCTCAACGAGCTCGACGGACTGCCCCATCCCGGCCCCGTCCACGCTGCCCACACCGCCCACGCGACCCATCTGCGGGCGACCATCGGACATCCGCGCGCCGAGTCGGACCACCACCCCACCGCGGTCTCACCCGCCGCGTTCCCGTACCCCGACGGGTGCGGGGCCTGGCAGCAGGCCGACGTGCGCACCGCCCGCGACCGCCTCGGCTGGCGCCCCCGCATCAACCTCGAGGAGTCGCTGGCGGACATCTGGATGGAGGCGGCATGCCGTATCTGACCCGCACCAGACGGGGCCCCACCGCCACCGGCCTCGGCACCGGTCTCGGCGTCCCGGGGGTCGCCCACCCGCTCCTCGCCCCCGACGAGTGGAACCGGCTGGGCCGCCCCGGCACGCCCCTGCACTGGGTGGTGCTCAACGTGGCCGACGGCCCCGGCGTCCAGCCCGACCCGCACTGCCTGGAGGCGGCGGGCCGGCTGCGCAACGCGGGCGTCCGCGTCCTCGGGCACATCGACACCGCCTACGGGCTGCGCGGATTCGGGGAGATCATCTCCGACGCGCACCGCTTCCTCGACTGGTACCGGGTCGACGGCTTCCTCCTGGACCGCTGCCCCGCCGGCCGCGAGGACCTGCCCGAGGTGCGGCGCACCGTCGCCACCCTCCGGGTGATCCACGAGGAGGCCCACGTCGTCCTCGGGCACGGCATCCATCCGCACCCCGGTTACGCCGAACACGCCGACCAGCTCGTCACCTTCTCCGGCTCCTGGAGCGACTACCGCTGGTCCCAGGTGGCCGAGTGGACCGCCGACCATCCGCCCGAGCGGTTCTGCCACTTCGTGCACGGCGTGCCCCGGCCGCACCTGGAGGAGGCGCTGCGCATCGCCCGCTGGCAGGGTGCCGACACCATCTGGTTCACCGACCACTCGGACCGTGTCTCCGGCCGCGCGGGACCGGCGGATCCGTGGGGGCCGCTGCCCGGCTACTGGGACGACATCGTCTCGCGTGTCGGAACGGGTGTCTCGGAATGAAAAAGGGCATGGCAGTGTTAAGCGGAGAACAACCGTAGTGATTGACCGATCAACGGAGTCCCCGTGTCGCTGCCACCCCTGGTCGAGCCGGCCCCCGAGCTCACCGTAGACGAGGTCCGCAGGTACTCCCGCCACCTGATCATCCCCGACGTGGGCATGGACGGGCAGAAGCGGCTGAAGAACGCCAAGGTGCTCTTTGTGGGCGCCGGCGGCCTGGGTTCGCCGGGTCTGATGTACATGGCCGCGGCGGGCGTGGGCACGCTCGGCATCGTGGAGTTCGACGAGGTCGACGAGTCGAACCTGCAGCGCCAGATCATCCACAGCCAGTCCGACATCGGCCGCCCCAAGGCCGAGTCCGCGCGTGACACGATCAAGGGCATCAACCCCTACGTGAACGTGGTCCTGCACGAGGAGCGGCTCGAGGCCGACAACGTGATGGACCTGTTCAGCCAGTACGACCTGATCGTCGACGGCACGGACAACTTCGCGACCCGCTACCTGGTCAACGACGCCTGCGTGCTGCTGAACAAGCCGTACGTCTGGGGTTCCATCTACCGCTTCGACGGCCAGGCCTCCGTCTTCTGGTCCGAGCACGGACCCTGCTACCGCTGCCTCTACCCGGAGCCCCCGCCGCCCGGCATGGTCCCCTCCTGCGCCGAGGGCGGCGTCCTGGGCGTGCTCTGCGCGTCCATCGGCTCCATCCAGGCCAACGAGGCCATCAAGCTGCTGGCCGGCATCGGCGAGCCCCTCGTCGGCCGGCTGATGATCTACGACGCCCTGGAGATGCAGTACCGCCAGGTCAAGGTCCGCAAGGACCCGGACTGCGCGATCTGCGGCGAGAACCCGACCGTCACCGAGCTCATCGACTACGAGGCCTTCTGCGGCGTCGTGTCCGAGGAGGCCCAGGCGGCGGCCGCGGACTCCACGATCACTCCCAAGCAGCTCAAGGAGTGGATCGACGACGGCGAGAACATCGAGCTCATCGACGTCCGCGAGCCGAACGAGTTCGAGATCGTCTCCATCCCGGGCGCCCGGCTGATCCCCAAGAACGAGTTCCTCATGGGCAACGCCCTGGAGAGCCTCCCGCAGGACAAGAAGATCGTCTTGAACTGCAAGACGGGTGTCCGCAGTGCGGAAGTCCTCGCGGTCCTGAAGTCCGCGGGCTTCTCCGACGCCGTCCACGTCGGCGGCGGCGTCATCGGCTGGGTCAACCAGATCGAGCCCGAGAAGCCGGTCTACTAGGCCGCACCGGTCGGAGAGGTCCACCGGACCGCGCCGGCCGTCACCGGGTCCTCGCCGGGGGCTCCGGGCACCACCTCGGGTGCCTGGAGCCCCCGACGCCGTTACGAGCAGACCTTGCCGTCCTTCGGCACCGTGCCGTCCAGCAGGTAGGCGTTCACCGTCGAGTCGACGCAGTCGCTGCCGCTGCCGTAGGCGCCATGGCCCTCGCCCTTCCAGGTCAGCACCACCCCCACGCCCTCGCCCAGCTCGTCCGCCATGCGCCGCGCCCCCTCGTACGGGGTGGCCGGGTCGCCGGTGTTGCCCACGACCAGGATCGGCTCCGCGCCCGGCGCGCTCACCTCCGGCGTCTCGAACTGGCCCGGCACCGGCCAGTCGTGGCACCAGCCCGCCGTGTCCCAGCCCAGGAACGGACCGAAGACGGGGGAGAGCTCCTCGAACTCGGGCAGCAGCTTCTTGGTCTCCTCGACCGTCGGCCGCTGCTTGTCGTCCAGGCACGATATGACCCGCTGGGCGTGGGTCGTGGTGCCGTAGCCGCCCGATGCGTCCCGCTCGTTGTACCCGTCCGCGAGGGCCAGCAGCTCCGTGCCGTCCCCGTCCTGGGCCGCCTCCAGCGCGCTGGTCAGCGCCGGCCAGCTGGACTCGCTGTACAGCGGCAGCACGATGCCGATGATCGCCAGCGACTGCGTCAGCTCCCGGCCGGAGGAGGACGTCGGCAGGGGCTCGGCGTCGATCCGGTCCAGCAGGTCCGCGATCTCCCGCGAGCCCTCCTCCGGGTCGCGTCCGGTGGACCGCAGGTAGTTGTCGAGGGCGGTCTGGAAGCCGCGGGTCTGGTTCTTGGCGTGGCCGATCGCGTCGGCCGTCGGGTCGACCACCGCGTCCAGCGTCATCCGGCCGACCTTGTCGGGGAAGAGGTGGGCGTAGACCCCGCCGAGCTCGGTGCCGTAGGAGATGCCGAAGTAGTGCATCCGGTCGTCGCCGAGGGCCTGCCGGATGCGGTCCATGTCACGGGCGGTGTCGGTGGTCGAGACGTGCGCCATCAGCTTCCCGGCGGCCTTCTGGCAGCCCTTGCCGAAGTCGGCCGCGTCCTTCAGGAAGACCCGCTCCTCCGCCGGGGTGTCCGGAGTCCAGTCCACGGAGGACTCGGCGGCCTCGATGGCCTTGTCGTCGCGGCAGCGGACGCCGCCGCTCGCGCCCGTGCCGCGCGGGTCCCAGCTCACCAGGTCGTACCGCTCGCGCAGGTCGGCGGCCATGTCGGCGTAGGCGGGCAGGGTGGAGACGCCCGAGCCGCCCGGCCCGCCGAAGTTGAACAGCAGGGAGCCGATGCGGTCGTCGCCCGTCGCCTCGGCCCGGATGAGGGCCAGGCCGATCGTTCCGCCGTCCGGCTTCGACCAGTCCAGCGGCACCTCGAGGGTGGCGCACTGCCACTCTTCGCCGGGCGCCGGCCCGTCCTCGGTCGCCTCGCAGCGCCCCCAGTCGAGTGCGCTGTCGCCGCCCCCCTTGTCGTCCCTGCCGGAGTCGTCCTTCGGCGGTCCGCCCCCGCTGCAGCCGGCGGTCAGCAGTGCGGCGGCGGCCGTCAGGGCCGCCCACCGTGTGAACCGGGTCATCTGCCACATCCCCCCTCGTGGGCCGTCCGCGTCGTGCGGCGGACGGCTGTCCCGACATCGTAGGCAGGTCCCGCGTCGGCCGGGGAGGCCTGTGGAAAACCCTCTGAACTGGGCTTTCGTCGAGCCTGTCCCGCCGTGCCCCGCCGTGCCCCGCCGTGACCGCCGCTGTCGCACGGCCCGGCGGGTCAGGGGCAGACCGTTCCGGCCTCGGGCACCTTGCCGTCCAGCAGATAGCCGTGGACCGCGTTCCGCACGCAGCGGTCCTCGCTGTGGTAGGCGCCGTGCCCCTGCCCGTTGTACGTGAGCTCCACGCCGACCCCCTCACCGAGCGCCCTCGCCATGCTGCGCGCCCCCTCGTAGGGGGTGGCCGGGTCGCCGGTGTTGCCGATCACCAGGATCGGGGCCGCGCCCGGAGCGCTGACGTCCGGATGGTCCGCGGCGCCGGGCACCGCCCAGTCGGTGCAGGTGATCATGCCCCAGGCCATGAAGTCCCCGAAGAGCGCAGACGCCTTCCGGAACTCAGGCAGCAGCCGCTCCACGTCGGCCGGGGTGTACCGGGGTTCGGCGTCGGCGCAGTTGATGGCGACGTTGGCGGGTACCAGGTTGCTGTACTCGCCGTTCTCGCCGCGTCCGTTCATCGAGTCGGCCAGCGCCATCAGGATCGTGCCGTCGCCGTCGTACGCCTGCTCGAGGCCGTCGGTGAGGAACGCCCAGAAGTCCTTGGAGTACAGGGCCTGCGCGATCCCGCTCGTCGCCATCGTCTCGGTGAGCCGGCGGGGGAAGAGCCCGGGGATGGGCCGGCGGTCCAGGTCCCGCAGCAGCGTGGCGATGCGGTCCCGCACGACCTGGACGCTGTCGCCGACGGGGCACTCCTCGACCTGGGAGACGCAGTCCTCGGCGTAGTTGTCGAGGGCGCGCTGGAATCCCCGCGCCTGTCCGAGCGAGGCCTGCTCCGGGTTCCGCGCCGGGTCGACGACCGCGTCGAACACCGCGCGGCCCACCGTGTCGGGGAAGAGGTGGGCGTAGACGCCGCCGAGTTCGGTGCCGTAGGAGATGCCGAAGTAGTACAGCCTGTCGTCGCCAAGGACCTGGCGCATCAGGTCGAGGTCGCGGGCCGCGTCGGTGGTGCGCACGTGCGGCAGGATCCGCCCGGAGTTGTCCTCGCAGGCCGCGTTGAAGTCCTTGGTGCTGTCCAGCAGTTCCGTGCGCTCGGCGCTGTCGTCGGGTGTGCCGTCCTGCTGGAAGTGCTCATCGAGCTCCTGGTCGTCCTCGCAGGTCACGGGCGCGCTGCGGCCGACCCCGCGCGGGTCGAAGCTCACCAGGTCGTACCGGGTGCGCAGGGTGGCGTATTCCTGGCCGAACGCGGGGAGCGTGGTCACGCCGGAGCCGCCGGGGCCGCCGAAGTTGAAGATCAGCGAGCCGATCCGTTCGCTCTCCGGGCCGCTCGACCGGACGCGGATCAACGCGAGGTCGATGGTGTCGCCGTCCGGGTCGTCCCAGTCCAGCGGCGCCTTCAGCGTCGCGCACTCCCACCGGCCCCGGGCGCCCGGAAGCGGCGAGGGCGACGCACCGCCGCCCTGGGCCTCGTCCGGTGCGGGGCAGGCTTTCCAGGCCGGCTTCTGCCGCGTCAGGTCCTGGGCCGGGTCGTCCCCCTCGGCGCAGCCCGCCAGCAGCGCGGGCAGCAGGAGGGCACAGGCGGTCAGGGCGGCGGCGCGCGGCCGGAAGGGGCGGGACATGTCCCCATCCTGCGGTCGCCCGCGGCGGTGCGCGCGGGACACGGGCCGTCCGAGGGAGGACCGGGCCGGCCGCGTCTCAGCCGGTCACAGGGCCGCTTTGCGGGTGAGGTGGTTGAAGGCGAGCCAGCCCGGCAGCACGGGCAGCCACAGGGTCAGCAGTCGGAAGAGCAGCACGGCGGGCGCGGCGACCTCGCTGGGCAGGCCGACCGCGATCAGACCGACGGTGAGGGTGGCCTCCACGGCGCCCACACCGCCCGGCGTCGGCGCGGCGGAGCCCAGGGCGTTGCCCGCGAGGAAGACGACGGCGACGCTGGCGATGCTGACCGAGGTCGACTCGTCGCCGAACGCCCGGACCGAGGCGTCCAGGCACATCACGAAGCAGGCGGTCAGCAGCAGCATGCCGCCGATGCCGGTGATCAGCTTCTGCGGCCGCTGCAGCACGTCGAGCATGCGCGGCACGACGCCCGCGAACAGCGACCGCACGCGCGTGACGACGAACTTCCGCAGGAACGGCACCGAGGTCACCACGAGCACCAGCACCGCGACCGTCAGCAGACCGCCGATGACCGTGCGGGACGGCGACAGCGAGGGCGTCTTCTCGGTACCGGTCAGATAGCCGAACGCCAGCAGCATCAGGATGTGACAGCCGAGTCCGAACAGCTGCGATGCGCCGACGCTCGCCACCGCGAGCCCCGGACGCACTCCCGCGCGCTGGAGGAAGCGGGTGTTCAGCGCGACACCGCCGACCGCGGCCGGGGCGACGATCTTCACGAAGGAGCCGGCGACCTGGGCCGCCACGGTGCGCAGGAAGGGCACCCGCTCCGGCACGAACCCGAGCAGCGCCATCGCGGCCGCCACATAGCTCAGCGCCGAGAACAGCATCGCCGCGGCCACCCAGCCCCACTCCGCGTTGGAGATGAGCGGGCCGAACTCGATGTGGGTGAGCTGCGTCAGCAGGAAGTACGCGCCGATCGCGCCCGCGATGAGGCTGATCAGCGTGCGCGGACGCACCCGCTCCAGGCGGGCCGGCTCGACCGGGGCCTGCGGCCTGATCCGCAGCACCTCGTGCCGGATCTGGCTGAGCAGATCCTCCTCGCGCGCCTCCTCGATGGCCTCGTCGATGGCGCGTTTCTCGGCCCGCTGCTCCGCCCGTACGGCCTTCTTGCCGGCCTTGTCGAGGACGGCGGGGCGGGAGTCGTCGGCGTCGTGCGCGCGGGCCGGACGGGAATGGCGGGAGGCCTCCAGGACCGCCTCGCGTTCCCGCTCGGCGCGCTCCCGGGCGAGTCTGCGCAGCGTCGCGCGCGTGGAGCGGCTCAGCGCGATGGGCTGGAGCATCGGCAGACAGTCCGCCACGGCGTCGGGGCCGAGGACGCTCAGCGCGGAGGCCACCGCGCGTTCGGCGCCCACCCGCAGCCCCAGCGTCACCAGCAGCTGGGAGACGTCCATGCGCAGCAGCAGGTCGCCGGCCGCGATCTCCCCGCCGCGCAGGTCGGTGAGGATCACCGTGCCGGAACGATCCACCAGGATGGCGTCGCCCACCAGCCTGCGGTGCGCGATGCGGCGGGACTGCAGCGCCTTCACCTGGTGCCAGGTGTCGCGCAGCAGGTCGTCGGTGATCTCCTCGTCGGCCAGTGAGTCCAGCGTGTGTCCGCCGGTGTGCTCGTAGACGAGCATCACCGCGTCGGGGCCGAGCTCCGACGTGGCGATCAGCTTGGGCGCGTTGGCGCCGGCCGCGATGGCGGCGTAGGCCAGCAGGGCCTCCTGCTCCAGCGCCTGGCGCAGCGACTGCAGGCTCCTGCGGGTGGCGAAGCCGCGCAGCGCCAGATTGCGCCACGCCCGGTAGAAGAAGCCCTGAGCCTGCTGCTCGCGGTCGACCACGGTGACGTCGAGGGGCGGGCCGTCCTCCAGGGTGACGAAGTAGCGGCGCCCCCGGTCTCCGCTCTCGGCGGCGTCGGCAGCCTCCTCGCGGGAGGCGGTCACGGGGCGGAAGCCGACCGTCCGGAGCCCCGCCATCAGGGTGCGGCCGGTGGGCCGGACGTTGGGCGAGCCGACCGCGTAGAGCGTGCCGTAGGCGACGGTCCAGCCGATCAGCACGGTGAGGATGATCGAGAACGGGGTGGTGTACCCGGTGACCAGCATCGAGAAGGCGTCGAGCAGCAGCACCACCCACAGCACCGCGCGCCACCGTGGTCTGCGGGACATGCCGACGGCGGTCATGTACGCGATGACGGGTGCGAGATAGCCGTGCACCGGGTCGGTGAGGGCATGGATGTCGCCGGGGGAGGGCTGGGTGAGCGCGTCCTGGATCGAGTCGGGGGCGGCCCGCGCGACCCACAGGTCGGTGGCGAGGGTCACCCCGTGCGCCAGCACGGCGGCGAGCACACCGTCGGCGATCCGCAGCCCGTCCCGTTTGATCAGACGTTCGATCGCGAAGGCGACCGGGACCAGCAGGATGGCGATGCTGGACGCCAGGCCCGCGATCTTGATGAGCAGGTCGGGCGCCTGCCCGGTGCCCTTGTTGATGTCCTGTTCGAGTCCCGAGGTGGTGCCGTGGGCGAACGCGGCGATCGCCAGGAGCACCACGACCGCGAGCACGCCGCCCACCAGCCGCATGAGGTCGGACGGGCGGTGCACCCGCGCAGGGAGCAGCGGTTCGTCGCCCTCGACCTCGTCGATGTGCGCGACGTCCCGGTGCGCGCCGTCCGGCTCTTCGGCGGTGTCCGGGCGCGACGAGGCGTCAGGGGTGCCCTCCGTGTCCTCGGGGTGCGCACCCTGCTGCTTCATCGTCTCTTCTCGATCTCGTATCACCGGTCACCGCCCGCACGATGGTGGCATGCCGTACCGCCACAAGGGGGCATCAGGGTCCACAAGCGGGGCGGCACAGTCTGCCCGAAGCGGTGCTCCGGGGCGAGTCGCCCGCCCGTGTCCGCGGAGGCGCCGCGTTGTCGGTGGGGTGGGGCAGGATGGTCCGGATGAGCCAGGAGAGTCTTCCGTCCGACGGCGGCCCGGAGCACCCGGACGCCCTGCCCGCGTACGCCGAGCGGGTACTGGAGGTGGCCGAGCTGATCCCGCCGGGGCGCGTCATGACGTACGGGGACGTGGCCGAGTGGCTGGAGGAGGGCGGGCCCCGGCAGGTGGGGCGCGTGATGGCGCTCTACGGCGGGGCCGTCCCCTGGTGGCGCGTGGTGCGCGCGGACGGCGTGCTGCTGCCCGGCCACGAGCTGCGGGCCCTCGGTCACTACCGCGCGGAGGGCACACCGCTGCGGGAGGCGGGCCGGGCGACGGAGGGCCATGTGCCACGCCTCGACATGAGACGCGCGCGGTGGGACGGCGGCGCGGACACCGGTGGTCACACCTGACAGCTTCCGCCATCCTCGCCGCCGCCGTGTGACGTGTGATCCTTCAGGGGGACATGAGGCACATCCACGGCATGACGTACGTTCGTGAGTCGAGGGACGCGGGTGCCCGGAGTGACGGGAGGGAAGAAGCGGAAACCCTGCTTCCGCTCCGGTCCCCGGCGTAGCGTCGGCTGCGCGTGCCCCCCTCACCCCCCGACCACCGCCCCGCACACGCGGCGCAGCGCCCCACAGCACACCCACCAGGACCGGCGAACCACGTGAGCTCCTCTTCCTCCATCAGCGGCCTGTCGCACCCCCCGGTGCGCCGGGGGAGCCGTGGCGCCTACCGACTGGTGCGTACCCCGCCGGCCCGCATGGATCCCCCTCCCCTGGACGCCGCCCAGCGCCCCGTGGTTGAGCACGGCTCCGGGCCGCTGCTCGTCCTCGCCGGTCCGGGCACCGGCAAGACCACCACGCTCGTCGAGTCCGTGGCCGCCCGCATTGCCCGCGGCGGCGACCCCGAACGCATCCTGGTACTCACCTTCAGCCGCAAGGCCGCCGTCGAACTGCGCGACCGCATGGCGCTGCGCATCGGCGCCGCCCGCGCCCCGCAGGCGACCACCTTCCACAGCTTCTGCTACGCCCTGGTCCGGGCCCATCAGGACAGCGACCTGTTCGTGGAGCCGCTGCGGCTGCTCTCCGGACCCGAGCAGGACGTCACCGTGCGCGAGTTGCTCGCCGGGCAGGTGGACCTGGAACGGCTCGGGCTGTCCCACGTGCGCTGGCCGGACGACCTGCGCGCCTGTCTGACCACCCGCGGCTTCGCCGACGAGGTCCGCGCCGTGCTGGCCCGCAGCCGCGAGCTCGGGCTCGATCCCGACGCCCTGGACGCCTTCGCCCGCCGCATCGGCCGCCCCGACTGGCGCGCCGCCTCCGCCTTCCTCGCCGAGTACCTCGACGTCCTCGACCTCCAGGGCGTCATCGACTACGCCGAACTCGTCCACCGCGCGGTGCTCCTCGCCCGGCGGCCCGAGACCGCAGGGCAGCTCGCCGGCCGCTACGACGCCGTCTACGTCGACGAGTACCAGGACACCGACCCCGCCCAGGTGCGGCTGCTGCACGCCCTGGCGTCCGGCGGCCGCACCCTCGTCGCCTTCGGCGATCCCGACCAGTCGATCTACGCGTTCCGGGGCGCCGACGTCGGCGGCATCCTGGAATTCCCGCACGCCTTCCCGCGCGCGGACGGCCGCCCCGCCCCCGTCCAGGTGCTGCGCACCTCCCGGCGCTCCGGCGCCGCGCTCCTCGAGGCCACCCGGCGGATCACCCGGCGCATGCCGCTGCCCCGGCTGCCCGCCGAGAAGGTCCGCCTGCACCGCGAGCCGGCGCCCGTGCGCGAGGGCGGCCGGGTGGAGGTGTACACCTACCCGACGGCCGGCACCGAGCTGGACAACATCGCCGACATCCTGCGCCGCGCCCACCTGGAGGACGGCGTCCCCTGGAACGACATGGCGGTCCTGGTTCGCGCGGGCGCCCGCACCCTGCCGACGGTCCGCCGCGCCCTCACGTCAGCGGGCGTGCCCGTCGACGTCGACGGCGACGACCTGCCGCTGAGGCACGAGCCGGCCGTCGCCCCGCTGCTGACCGCGCTGCGCGCGGTGGCGAGGGCGGAGGAGGAGCGGCGGCCGGGGGCCGTGGACGCCGAGGGTGCGCAGGGCACGGGAGACGCGGCGGGTGCCGGTTCGGGCGGGGCGGGCGAGGGCTCTGGCGAGGTTGGCCCCGGTTCCGGCGACGACGCGTCCTGCTGGCTCGACACCGAGACCGCCCTCACCCTGCTCACCTCCCCCCTCGCCGGCATGGACGCCGCCGACCTCCGGCGGCTCGGGCGCGCGCTGCGCGAGGAGGAGCGGGCGGCCGGCAACCCGCTGCCGCCGCCCTCGGACGAGCTGCTCGCCCGCGCGCTGGCCGAGCCGGAGCGGCTCGCCGTGCACGACCCCGTCTACGCGCGCGGCGCGCAACGGCTCGGCGCCCTGCTGCGCCGGGCCCGCGCGTGCCTGGCCGGCGGCGGCACGGCCGAGGAGGCCCTCTGGGAGCTGTGGGACGGCACCCCCTGGCCGCAGCGCCTGGAACGCGCCGCCCGCCGCGGCGGCGCCGCCGGCCGCAACGCCGACCGCGACCTCGACGCCGTGTGCGCGCTGTTCGCCACCGCCGCCCGCGCGGAGGAACGCACCGGAGGCCGGGGCGCCCTCAACTTCCTCGAGGAGATCGAGGCCGAGGACATCGCCGCCGACACCCTCACCCGCCGCGCCGCACGCCCCGACGCCGTACGCCTGATGACCGCGCACCGCTCCAAGGGCCTGGAGTGGGGCCTCGTCGTCGTGGCCGGCGTCCAGGAGGGCCTGTGGCCCGACCTGCGCCGCCGCGGCTCCCTGCTGGAGGCCGACCGCATCGGCCGCGACGGACTCGCCGAGCCGCTCACCCCCGGCGCGCTGCTCGCCGAGGAGCGCCGGCTGTTCTACGTCGCCGCCACGCGCGCGCGTGACCGCCTCGTGGTGACGGCCGTGAAGGCGCCGTCCGACGACGGCGACCAGCCGTCCCGCTTCCTCACCGAGCTCGGCGTCGAGCCCAGGGACGTGACCGGACGCCCGCGCCGCCCGCTGTCCGTCGCCGCTCTCGTCGCCGAACTGCGCGCCACCACGGTCGACCCCCGTGTTTCCGACGCCTTGCGCGAGGCCGCCGCCCGCCGGCTGGCCCGGCTCGCCGCGCTCGCCGACGAGGACGGCCGCCCCCTGGTGCCGTCCGCGCACCCCTACCGCTGGTGGGGCATGTACGAACCGACGCACAGCAAGGTGCCGCTGCGCGACCGCGACCAGCCCGTGGTGCTCTCCGGCAGCGCCCTCGACCAGCTCGCCAACACCTGCGCCCTCCAGTGGTTCCTGGGCCGTGAGGTGAAGGCCGACGCGCCCGCCACCGCCGCCCAGGGCTTCGGCAACGTCGTCCACGTCCTCGCCGACGAGGTCGCCTCCGGGCACACCCCCGCCGACCTCGACGTCCTCATGGAACGCCTCGACTCCGTGTGGAACGCCCTCGCCTTCGACGCGCCCTGGAAGTCGGCGCAGGAGAAGGAGAACGCGCGCGTGGCGCTCGAACGCTTCCTGAAGTGGCACGTCATGGACCGCACCGGACGCACCCCGGTCGCCAGCGAGCACGACTTCGACGTCACCCTGGAGTCCGGCGACTACCAGGTCCGCATCCGGGGCCAGATGGACCGCGTCGAGGCCGACGGCGAGGGCCGCGCCTACGTCGTCGACTTCAAGACCGGCAAGCAGGCGCCCAGCTCGAAGGAGGTGGAACGCCACCCCCAGCTCGCCGTGTACCAGCTCGCCGTCCGCGAGGGCGCCGTCGACGGGGTCTTCGACGGGGTGCGCCCCGAGCCGGGCGGCGCCGAGCTCGTCCAGCTGCGGCAGGGCGCCGCCAAGCGGGACGGCGGCGAGACCCTGCCCAAGGTGCAGGCGCAGGAGCCGCTGGAGGGGGAGTGGGTCGGCGACCTGCTGGCCACCGCCGCCGGCAAGGTCCTCGACGAACGCTTCACCCCGACCACGGGCCAGCACTGCGCGCACTGCGCGTTCCGGGCGTCGTGCAGCGCCCGCCCCGAGGGCCGCCACATCGTCGAGTGAAGCGCGTCAGGCGCGCGTGACATATCGCACCACCCCCGCCGACCTGCGGTTCTTCCCTCCCGGCGGGCTCGGTGGGCCCGCGCTGTCAGTGGCCGCCGCTAGATTCTCGGTGTGCCCGCCCGTATCACCGATCCCGACCAGCTCAAGGAGCTGCTCGGGATCCCGTTCACCCCGGAGCAGACGGCGTGCATCACCGCGCCGCCCGCCCCGCAGGTGATCGTGGCCGGAGCGGGCTCCGGCAAGACGACGGTGATGGCGGCCCGCGTGGTCTGGCTGGTCGGCACCGGCCAGGTCGCCCCCGAGCAGGTTCTCGGCCTCACCTTCACCAACAAGGCCGCCGGCGAGCTCGCCGAACGCGTCCGCACGGCCCTGATCAAGGCCGGCGTCACCGACCCGGACCCCCTTCCGTCACCCGACCGCCACCCCTCGACGACGGCGGTTCACGCCGGCCCCTCCCCGTCGGACCCGGACGACCCTGCGGGCGAGCCGGTGATCTCCACGTACCACGCCTTCGCCGGGCGGCTGCTCACCGACCACGGGCTGCGCATCGGCCTCGAACCGACGTCCCGGCTGCTCGCCGACGCCACCCGCTACCAGCTCGCCGCGCGCGTGCTGCGCGAGGCGCCCGGCCTCTACCCGGCCCTCACCCGGTCCTTCCCCGACCTGGTGGGCGACCTCCTCGCCCTCGACGCGGAGCTCTCCGAGCACCTGGTGCGGCCCGAGGACCTGCGCGCCCACGACGTCGAGCTGCTGCGCGCCCTGGAGAACGCCAAGCTCAGCAACGCCGACCTGCGCAAGGTCCCCGAAGCCGCCGCCGCCCGCCGCGAGCTCGCCGAGCTGGTGCTCCGCTACCGGGCCGCCAAGCGCGAACGCGACCTGCTCGACTTCGGCGACCAGATCGCCCTGTCCGCCCGGCTCGCCGGCCTGCCCGAGGTGGGCCGCGTGCTGCGCGAGGAGTTCCGGGTGGTCCTCCTCGACGAGTACCAGGACACCTCGGTCGCCCAGCGCGTCCTCCTCGCGGGCCTCTTCGGCGGCGGCACCGGTCACCCGGTGACCGCCGTCGGCGACCCCTGCCAGGCCATCTACGGCTGGCGCGGCGCCTCCGTCGCCAACCTCGACGACTTCCCCGAGCACTTCCCGCACGCCGACGGCCGCCCCGCCACCCGCCAGTCGCTCAGCGAGAACCGCCGCAGCGGCGGCCGGCTGCTCGACCTGGCCAACGGCCTCGCCGAGCCGCTGCGCGCCATGCACGCGGGCGTGGAGGCCCTCCGTCCGGCCCCCGGCGCCGAGCGCGACGGCATCGTCCGCTGCGCCCTGCTGCGCACCCACGCCGAGGAGATCGACTGGCTCGCCGACTCGATCGCACACCTGGTGAACACCGGCAAGGCCCCCGGTGAGATCGCCGTCCTGTGCCGCACGGCCACGGACTTCGCACAGATCCAGGCCGCCCTGGTCGCGCGGGACGTGCCCGTCGAGGTCGTCGGCCTGTCCGGGCTGCTGCACCTGCCGGAGATCGCCGACCTGGTCGCCGTCTGCGAGGTCCTCCAGGACCCCGGCGCCAACGCCTCCCTCGTCCGGCTGCTGACCGGCCCGCGCTGGCGGATCGGCCCCCGTGACCTCGCCCTGCTCGGCCGCCGCGCGCGCCGGCTGGTGTCCCATGCGCGCGTGGACGGCGACGACGACCCCGACCGGCGGCTCGCCGAGGCCGTCGAGGGCGTCGACCCCGCCGAGGTGATCTCGCTCGCCGACGCCCTCGACACCTTCCTGGAGACCCCGATGGAGGGCGGCGGGGACGACGACGGGCTGCCCTTCTCGCCCGACGCGCGCGTCCGCTTCGCCCGCCTCGCCGCCGAGCTGCGCGACCTGCGCCGCTCCCTCGCCGACCCGCTGATGGACGTACTGCACCGGGTGCTCGCCGTCACCGGTCTCGAGGTCGAGCTGTCCGCGTCCCCGCACGCGCTGGCCGCCCGGCGCCGGGAGACCCTGTCCAACTTCCTCGACATCGCCGCGTCCTTCGCCGCCGGCGACAACGAGGCCACCCTGCTCGCCTTCCTCGGCTTCCTGCGCACCGCCGCCCAGTACGAGAAAGGCCTGGACAACGCGCTGCCGGGAGGGGAGAACACCGTCAAGGTGCTCACCGCCCACAAGTCCAAGGGCCTGGAGTGGGACGTCGTCGCCGTCCCCGGCCTGGTCACCGGCGCCTTCCCCAGCGACCGCGGCCGCGAGAAGTGGACGGCGCAGGCCAAGGCGCTGCCGCACGCGCTGCGCGGTGACGCCGGCACCCTCCCGGACGTGCCGTCCTGGGACTCCCGGGGCCTGAAAGCCTTCCACGAGGCCATGAAGGAGCACCAGCACACCGAGGAGCTGCGCCTCGGCTACGTCACCTTCACCCGCCCCCGCTCCCTGCTGCTCGGCTCCGGCCACTGGTGGGGCCCGAGCCAGAAGAAGCCGCGCGGTCCCTCCGAGTTCCTGCTCGCCCTCCACGACCACTGCGCCGCCGGGTACGGCGAGATCGAGGCGTGGGCGGACGAGCCCGAGGAGGACGAGGAGAACCCGGCGCTGCGGCAGGCCGGCGACGTCCAGGCGTGGCCGCTGCCCCTGGACGACGCGGCCCTCGCCCGGCGCCGCGCCGCCGCCGCGACCGTCCTCGCCCACCTGGACCGCATCGCCGCCGACCCGCACGGCGCGGCCGCCGTCCACGACCCGGACGCCCACGACGACCCGGACTGGCCGCCCCCGCCGGACGACGAGGAGCCGTACCCGGAGGACTTCCCCGAAGACCTGTACGCCGAAGACCCCTACGCCGAGGACCCGCACGCCGAAGACCCGTACCCGGGACAGCCGTACCCCGACGAGCCCGGCGCACCGGAGGCCGACCCCGCCGACGTCGGCCCCGACGGCTGGGACGCCTGGCCCACCCAGCGCCCCGCCGTCCCGCACCAGGCGACCGCCCCGGACGCGTCCGCACACCCCCGGCGGGACCTCCCCGCGCCCGCCGAAACGCGGCTCACCCCCGAGGAGGCCCGCACCGTCGCCTCCTGGGACCGCGACCTGGACGCCCTCACCGGTGAGCTGCTGCGCGCCCGCGACACGGTCACCGAGGTCCGGCTGCCCGCCTCCCTCACCGCGTCCCAGCTGCTGCGGCTCGCCGACGACCCCGACGGCTTCGCCCGGGAGCTGGCCCGCCCCATGCCGCGCCCGCCCCAGCCCGCCGCCCGCCGGGGCACCCGCTTCCACGCGTGGGTCGAGGCGCGCTTCGAGGAGCTCACCCTGCCCATGCTCGACCCCGACGAGCTGCCGGGCGCCGACGCCGAGATCGCCGACGAGCGCGACCTGGAGGAGCTGAAGGAGGCCTTCGAACGCACCGAGTACGCCCAACGCACGCCCTACCGCGTGGAGGCCCCCTTCCAGCTGTCCATCGCCGGCCGGGTCGTCCGCGGCCGCATCGACGCCGTGTACCGGCACGAGGGCGACACGGACGACGACGCGGCCACGTACGAGATCGTCGACTGGAAGACCGGCCGGGGCCGCACCGCCGACCCACTGCAACTGGCGGTCTACCGGCTCGCCTGGGCCGAACAGCAGGGCGTCCCGCCGGAGTCCGTCACCGCCGCGTTCCTGTACGTCCGCACCGGCGAGGTGGTCCGCCCGGAGCGGCTGCCCGGCCGTGCCGAGCTGGAGCGGCTGCTGCTCGACGATCCGCACGGTGAGATACCGCACTCCGAGGACACCCCCGCGGGCCGATAGGCTCGTAGGCATGAGCCAGCACGTTGACAATGCCGTCGACGCCGTCCGTACGTACATCGCAGACCACCGCACGGCGTTCCTCGACGACCTCTCCGCGTGGCTCCGCATCCCGTCCGTCTCGGCCCAGCCCGATCACGCCCCCGACGTGCGCCGCAGCGCCGACTGGCTCGTCGCCGCCCTGAAGGACACCGGCTTCCCGGCCGCCGAGATCTGGGACACCCCCGGCGCCCCGGCGGTCTACGCCGAGTGGCCCAGCGACGACCCCGGGGCGCCGACCGTCCTGGTGTACGGCCACCACGACGTGCAGCCCGCCGCCCGCGAGGACGGCTGGAACAGCGACCCCTTCGAGCCCGTCGTCCGCGGCGACCGCCTCTACGCGCGCGGCGCCGCCGACGACAAGGGCCAGGTCTTCTTCCACACCCTGGGGGTGCGCGCCCACCTCGCCGCCACCGGCCGCACCAGCCCCGCCGTCCACCTCAAACTGCTGATCGAGGGCGAGGAGGAGTCCGGCTCCCCGCACTTCCGGGCGCTCGTCGAGCGGCACGCGGACCGGCTCGCCGCCGACGCCGTGATCGTCTCCGACACCGGCATGTGGTCCGAGGACACCCCGACCGTGTGCACCGGCATGCGCGGCCTCGCCGAGTGCGAGATCCGCCTGTACGGCCCCGACCAGGACATCCACTCCGGCTCCTTCGGCGGCGCGGTGCCCAACCCCGCCACCGCGGCCGCCCGGCTGGTCGCCGCCCTGCACGACGAGCAGGGCCGGGTGGCGATCCCCGGCTTCTACGACGGCGTCGTCGAGCTCACCGACCAGGAACGCGAGCTCTTCGCCCGGCTGCCCTTCGACGAGGAGCGGTGGCTGCGCACCGCCAAGTCGCACGGCACCGGCGGCGAGGCCGGCTACAGCACCCTGGAGCGCATCTGGGCCCGTCCCACCGCCGAGGTCAACGGCATCGGCGGCGGCTACCAGGGCCCCGGCAGCAAGACGATCATCCCGTCCTCCGCGATGGTGAAGCTGTCCTTCCGGCTGGTCGCGGGCCAGGACCCCGCGCACATCCGGGACGCGGTCGCCGCCTGGGTGCCCGGCCGGCTGCCCGAGGGCGTCCGGCACGAGATCACCTTCAGCCCGGCCACCCGCCCCTGTCTCACCCCGCTCGACCACCCCGCCCTGCGGTCGGTGGTCCGCGCGATGGGCCGCGCCTTCGACAAACCCGTGCTGTTCACGCGGGAGGGCGGATCCGGCCCGGCCGCCGACCTCCAGGACGTCCTCGGCGCACCGGTGCTCTTCCTCGGCATCTCCGTCCCGTCCGACGGCTGGCACGCCCCCGACGAGAAGGTCGAGCTGGATCTGCTGCTCAAGGGCGCCGAGACCAGCGCCCACCTCTGGGGCGACCTCGCCGAGCACTGGCGGCACGCCCCCTGACCACCCACACCGTCCGAAGCGGGCGCCCGCGCGCGGGACACTGGAAGAGCCGCGCCGCCGCCGCGCCCGCAGGACCCGGTCCCTCCCGCCCTCGTCCGCCAGACCGCCCGTGACCCGATCCGTTCCTCCGGGGGAGTTGGAAGCACCCGTGACCACCAGGACCGACCACACCGCCGACCGACCCATCTCGCTCACCGCCCCGAGCGGCATCGACCGCGCCGCCCACCACCGGCTGGACGAGGCATGGCTCGCGGCGGCGTGGAGCCACCCCTCGACCCGCTGCTTCGTGGTCTCCGGCGGTCAGGTCCTCATCGACGAGACGCCCGACGGGCGCACCGAACTCGTCATGACCCCGTCCTTCGAGGCCCCGCTCACCGAGGCCCACCGCTACTTCCTCGGCATCGACGAGGACGGCGTCAGCTACTTCGCACTGCAGAAGGACTCCCTGCCCGGCCGCATGGACGACTCCGCCCGCCCGGCGGGCCTGCGCGAGGCCGGGCTGCTGCTGTCCCCGCGCGAGGCGGGCCTGATGGTGCACGCCGTCGCCCTGGAGAACTGGCAGCGGCTGCACCGCTTCTGCTCCCGCTGCGGCGAGCGCACCGTCATCGCCGCCGCCGGGCACATCCGCCGCTGCCCCGCCTGCGGCGCCGAGCACTACCCGCGCACCGACCCCGCGGTGATCATGGCGGTGATCGACGACAAGGACCGCATCCTGCTCGGCCGCCAGGTCCACTGGCCCGAGGGCCGCTTCTCCACGCTCGCCGGGTTCGTCGAGCCCGGGGAGGCCATCGAGCAGTCGGTGCGCCGCGAGGTGCACGAGGAGGTCGGCATCGCCGTCGGCGAGGTGGAGTACGTCGCCAGCCAGCCCTGGCCGTTCCCCTCCAGCCTCATGCTCGGCTTCGTCGCCCACGCCACCTCCTCCGAGATCACCGTGGACGGCGACGAGATCCACGAGGCCCGCTGGTTCTCCCGCGACGAACTGCGCGCCGCCTTCGAGTCCGGCGAGGTGCTCCCGCCCTACGGCATCTCGATCGCGGCCCGGCTGATCGAGCGCTGGTACGGCGAGGACCTGCCCAGCCGCAGCGCCTTCTGAGCCGTCGGCCCCGCACACGACGAAGCGGGCGGCCGGTCCCGTGAGGGACGGCCGCCCGCTTCGTGCGTCCGCGGAACGCTCAGACGCCGATCTTCTGCTTCACCTGCGCGAGCGAGGGGTTGGTCAGCGTCGAACCGTCGGGGAACAGCACGGTGGGCACCGTCTGGTTGCCGCCGTTCGCCTTCTCCACGAAGGCGGCCGACTCCGGGTCCTGCTCGATGTTGATCTCGGTGTACGCGATGCCCTCACGGTCCATCTGGCTCTTCAGCCGGCGGCAGTAGCCGCACCACGTGGTGCTGTACATCGTCACAGTGCCCTGCATGCCTCTCGCGCTCCTTCGGCGGCTCGGGGAAGTTGTCGGTCTCCGGGGGAACGTACTTGAAAGCGCAGGCATTCCCGCCGCCACCCCGGCCCCGGTGGCCGGTGCCGTGACGCTTGTCGCATTCGTACGACCATGAGCCCTTCCCTGTGGACAACCGGCTCACCCGTCCCGGGCGACCTGGCAGCATGGCGGTGTGACAGCAGCAACGCACTCCACCCTCTTCCCGCGGGTACCGGACTCGGCCGACGCGGTGCTCGAAGGTCTCGACCCCGAGCAGCGCGCCGTGGCCACCGCCCTGCACGGACCGGTGTGCGTGCTGGCGGGCGCCGGCACCGGCAAGACCAGGGCCATCACCCACCGCATCGCCTACGGGGTGCGCGCCGGGATCCTCCAGCCCTCGAGCGTCCTCGCCGTCACGTTCACCAACCGCGCGGCGGGGGAGATGCGCGGCCGGCTGCGCCAGCTCGGCGCGGTGGGCGTCCAGGCGCGGACGTTCCACTCCGCGGCCCTGCGCCAGCTCCAGTACTTCTGGCCCAAGGCGGTGGGCGGAACCCTGCCACGGCTCGTCGACCGCAAGATCCAGCTGGTCGCCGACGCGGCCGCCGCCTGCCGGATCCGCCTCGACCGGGGCGAGCTGCGGGACGTCACCGCCGAGATCGAGTGGTCCAAGGTCACCCAGACCGTCCCCGCCGACTACACGGCCGCGGCCGCCAAGGCCGGCCGGGAAGCCCCCCGCGACCCCGCCGAGATCGCCCAGCTCTACGCCGCCTACGAGGACCTCAAGCGCGAGCGCTCCGTCATCGACTTCGAGGACGTCCTGCTGCTCACGGTCGCCGTCCTCCAGGACCGGCACGACATCGCCGAGCAGGTCAGGGCGCAGTACCAGCACTTCGTCGTCGACGAGTACCAGGACGTCAGCCCCCTCCAGCAGCGCCTGCTGGAGCTGTGGCTCGGCGACCGGGAGAACCTGTGCGTGGTCGGCGACGCCAGCCAGACCATCTACTCCTTCACCGGCGCGACCCCGGACCATCTGCTCGACTTCCGCATCCGCCACCCGGGCGCCACCGTCGTCAAGCTCGTCCGCGACTACCGCTCGACCCCCCAGGTGGTGCGCCTGGCCAACGGCCTGCTCGCCCAGGCGAAGGGCCGCGCCGCCGACCACCGGCTGGAGCTGGTCTCCCAGCGCGCCGCGGGACCCGAGCCCGTCTTCACCGAGTACACCGACGAGCCCGCCGAGGCCGAGGGCGCCGCCCGCCGCATCCGCGAGCTGATCGACTCGGGCGTCCCGGCGAGCGAGATCGCCGTCCTGTTCCGCACCAACTCCCAGTCCGAGACCTACGAGCAGGCCCTCGCCGACGCGGGCGTGCCCTACCAGCTGCGCGGAGCCGAGCGGTTCTTCGACCGTCCCGAGGTGCGCAACGCGATCAACGCCCTGCGCGCCGCCGCCCGCTTCGGCGGCAACGACGCGCTCCTCGACGACGCCCCCGACCTGCCCTCCCAGGTGCGGGCCGTGCTGTCCGGCAAGGGCTGGACGCCCCAGCCGCCCGCCGGGTCGGGCGCGGTCCGGGAGAGCTGGGAGTCCCTGGCCGCCCTGGTGCACCTCGCTCAGGACTTCACCGCCGCCAGGTCCGGCGCCACGCTCGCCGACCTCGTCGTCGAACTCGACGAGCGGGCCGGGGCCCAGCACGCCCCCACGGTCCAGGGCGTCACACTCGCCTCGCTGCACGCGGCGAAGGGCCTGGAGTGGGACGTCGTCTTCCTGGTCGGAGTCGCCGAAGGCATGATGCCGATCACCTACGCCAAGACCGACGAGCAGATCGAGGAGGAGCGCCGACTCCTCTATGTCGGCGTCACCCGCGCCCGCGAGCACCTCCACCTGTCCTGGGCGCTCGCCCGCTCCCCGGGCGGCCGCCCGAACCGGCGCCCCAGCCGCTTCCTCACCGGACTGCGCCCCGGCTCGCAGGCCGGCGCGGGACGCGCGGGTGCGGCCGGCGCGGGAGGAGTGGAGCGCGGCTCCTGGACGGCGGCGGCCACCGCGGTTCCCGAGCAGGCGCCGCGCCGCCGGCAGCGCACTCCCGCCCGCTGCCGTGTCTGCGGCCGCACGCTGACCGACGGCGGCGAGATGAAACTGATGCGCTGCGAGGACTGCCCCTCCGACATGGACGAGGGACTGTACGAGCGGCTGCGCGAGTGGCGCGGCGAGCAGGCGCGGCGCAGCGGCCAGCCGGCCTTCTGCGTCTTCACCGACAAGACGCTGATCGCCATCGCCGAGGCGGTCCCCGACGACGAGCACGAACTGGCCCGCATTCCCGGGGTGGGCATGCGCAAGCTGCGCCGTTACGGCGCCGATGTGCTGGCCCTCTGCGCAGGCCAGGACCCGGCCGAGGGACAAGATCAGGACTGACGTGAACTCGTCGGAAAAATAGTTTGCGCATGCCCCGGGAATCCCCATAGGTTCTTAGCCACGGGGACAGCGGCCTTCTCGGAGGCCCTGATTCCGTGTTGTACTTGCATATCCGCGGACCGGTTCGCCCGGTCCCCTAGACGCCGAGAGGAGGCGAGTCCAGTGATCAGCATCAACACCAGCACCAGCGTCAAACTGACCGATCGCTCGGCCGTCTCCCTGTGCATGCTCGGCGCCTCGAACCAGGGCACCGGTGTGTCCGGCATTCGTGCCGTCCGTCCGGCGTCCTCCCTCGCTCCCGCGGGCCTTGCCGTCCGTGAGCGCGATGAGCGACCGACCAAGGCACTGGAAGCAGCAGTAGTGGCACAGGCGCAGGCCTATGCCTTTGCGGCGGCCGGTGCCGGATTCCGGAAGCAGACGACGCAGCACCACCTGATGTGGGCCTTCCGTGGGCCAGAACCCTGGAGCGATCCAGCCTGATGTGATCAGGCCGGCGCCTTCAGGGCCGCGGAACCCCATCCGGGATCCGCGGCCCTTCTGTTTGCCCGAACGGGGAGACAGGACAAGGCGCCTCGGGACAGGAAAAGAACCCGGTACCAGCCGCACACCCGGCCGACCGGCCGGAAACGACCAGACGAGGAAGACCAGCCGTGCAACTCGAAGCGCACGCCCCGTCCGTACCGCCTTCCGACATCCCCAAGCCCGGCTCCACGGAGGACCCGACCTTGACTCCGCTCACCGCGCTCACCGCGCTCGACGACGCCATCGAGAACCTGGGCGTACCCGTCCCGTGCCGCTCCTACGACCCGGAGGTCTTCTTCGCCGAGTCGCCCGCGGACGTCGAGTACGCCAAGTCCCTCTGCCGTACCTGCCCGCTGGTCGAGGCCTGCCTCGCCGGCGCCAAGGAGCGGCGTGAGCCCTGGGGCGTCTGGGGTGGCGAGCTGTTCGTCCAGGGTGTGGTCGTCGCCCGGAAGCGGCCGCGTGGCCGCCCGCGCAAGAACCCGGTCTCGGCATGAACACCCCCGGAACGATCGACCGCCCCCTCACGCACGACCCCCAGAAGCAGGCCCCGATGACGCCGTCCACCCACGAGCCCGCAGGCTCCGCGACCGAAGACTTCCTCACCAGCGGTGCGAACGACTCGCGCCAGAACAGGACCCGAGAGATGCAACTCATTCCAGAAGCCCTGGCTCGTGCGCATATGCACGACCGACTGCAGGAGGCGCGGCGGGAGAGGCAGGCCAACGGCCTGCTGACCGCGCGCCGGATGCAGCGCCGGGCCGAGCGCGCCTCGCGGCGCGCCCGCCGGGCGCTCGCCATGGCGGTCATGCAGTAGGGCACGCCGCCTGAAGCGACGGCCTCCCCAGCCGGAGGCCCCGATCTCCCCGCGGGGGCCGGTCCGTGTGAACGGACCGGCCCCCGCGGTGCGTTGACAGCTCGGCACCCTCCGCGCGGAGTTATCGTCGCCGCGTGACCAGTCCTCATGAAGGCGGCGACGAGGGCTCCGCCACGGAGCCCGAGCCGCCGGTCTGCGCCCGCTGCGGTGTCCGCGCCGACGGTCCGCCGCCGACCTGGACCCTCTCCGTGGAGAACGGCGTCCGCCTGCACTACTGCGAGCGCTGCTCCCGCGAGAACCTGCGGGCGATCGAGGGCCGCCTCGACTCGCAGTGGTGGTGAACCTCGCAGCCGCGCTGGACCCCACGCCGCCCGGCCGCCCGCGTGCGGTCAGGCCTGCGCCGCTTCCTCCTCCTCGCCCGGCTCCCCGGGGACGAACTCCGGCAGCCAGTCCTCCAGTTCCTCCCGCAGCCGCACCGTCGCCCCGAGCTGGCACAACACACCGATCGTGCTCAGCGTGACCCGGTGGATCAGCAGATAGGCCGGCGGAAGATTGAGCTGCTTGGCCAACTGGTAGGCGGGGGACCGGACGTCCGCTATCCGGGCCGCCTGACTGCGCATCCAGCCACGGGTGAAGGTGAACGCCTCGACCCGCGCCGGCTCGATGATCGGCAGCAGATAGTCGAGGACCGCGTCGGGGTCCAGCTCGACGGACTCCTTGACGAAGCCTTCCGCGCGCAGCATCTCGTAGACGGCCTCCGCCTCGCCGTCCAGCGTCATCCGCAGCGCCTCGCCGATGGGGGAGGGCAGCCCGCCCGGGAGCCGGTCGACCGTGCCGAAGTCCAGGACGCCCAGGCGCCAGTCGTCCTCGCCGCCGGGGCCTCCGGGCAGCAGACGGAAGTTGCCCGGGTGCGGGTCGGCGTGCAGCAGACCGGTGCGGGCGGGACCGGAGAACAGGAAACGGGCCAGGAGCTGTCCGGCCCGGTCGCGCTGCTCCTCGGTGCCGTCCGCGATGACCTCCGACAGCGGCGTGCCGTCGATCCACTCGGTGACCAGCACCTGATCGCACTGGTGCACCACGTCCGGCACGACCACGTCCGGGTCGCCGGCGAACTCCTCCGCGTGCGCCCGCTGCGCCTGCGCCTCCAGGCCGTAGTCCAGCTCCTCGGAGACCCGGTCCTTGAGCTCCGTGATGAGCGGCTTGACGTCCATGCCGGGGATCAGCGGGCCCAGCAGCCGCGCGAAACGGCTGAGCTGGTTGAGGTCGGACAGCAGGGCCTCACCGGCGCCGGGGTACTGCACCTTGACCGCGACCTCACGGCCGTCGTGCCACACCGCCCGGTGCACCTGGCCGATGGAGGCCGCCGCGGCCGGCTTGTCGTCGAACGTCCGGAACAGCTCCTGCCAGTTCTTGCCCAGCCGCTCCTCCAGCACCGCGTGCACCGTGCGGGTCGGCATCGGCGGGGCGGCCTCCTGGAGCTTGGTCAGGGCGGCACGGTAGGGGCCGGCGACCTCCTCGGGCAGGGCCGACTCGAAGACCGACAGGGCCTGGCCGAACTTCATGGCGCCGCCCTTGAGCTCGCCCAGCACCTTGAACAGCTGGTCGGCGGTGCGCTGCTGGAGCTCCCGGCCGACCAGCTCCGCGGACTCGCCCACGATCCGCTTGCCGAGTCCCCAGGTGGCCCGCCCGGCGAAGCCGAGCGGGAGCGCGGCCAGCTTGGCGGTGCGGGTGACCGCCTTGCGGGGAAGATCAGACATGCGCCCTCCAGGTCCCTGCCGGCCGCTCCGCGTCCGCCTGACGGCGCGACTCCTTCGACGGCCCGTGCCCGGCCATTGTCTCGTGCGACCCCCCGTCGGCGGAGGTGTGTTCTCCCTTACCTTTCTCCGGGCCTCCCTCACCCGCGTCCGGGCCGGCGTCCGCGGCCCCGCACGGACAGCGGCGATGCGGCACGACGGGCCGCGGCTGCCAGTGCAGCTGCGGCAGGGAGACCTCCCAGCGGGCGCCCGCGGCGGACGGGACCCGTCCGTCGAGGAAGGCCAGCGCATGGGCGGCGGCGAGCCCCGCGACGGTCGCGGCCAGTGCGAGGTCGCAGGCGCCCACCCTGCGCTGCCGGCCCGAGCGCCACTGGGCCACGAGCCGCGGCCACGCCGGGTCCCGGTCGATCCGGTCCTCCTGGAGGCAGCCGGCGCACGCCGTCTCGCCGGGAAGGACCAGTGGACCGACCACACCGGTGCCCTCCACCACGCCGGCATGGAGGTGGGGGGTGCCTGATGCCAGGAGGGGTTCGGCGGACACCGGGTCCGGCGCGTGCACGGCGACGTCGTCCCGCGGGGCGAGCACCACCAGGGAGTGGCCGGTGACGTCCTCGGACAGGGGTGAGCGGGCCGTGCCGCGCGGAGGGCGGTCCGGCGCGCACCGGCGTACGACGCGGCGGGCCGCCTCCTCCCTGCGCTCGCCGACCGCCTCGGCGGGCAGCCCGCCCGGCGCCACGTCCCACGGCTCCACCCGGCCCACGTCCCGCACCTCGACCTCGCCGACGCCCGCCGCCGACAGCAGCGCCGCCACCACAGCCCCCACCCGGCCCACGCCCCTGACCTGCACCCGCATGCTCCGCCGCGCCGCCAGCACCCGCAGCGGGTCGCCCGGCCCGTCGGTGGTCAGACCGAGCGAGGCCCAGTCCGGGCGGAGCCGGTCCAGCACCTCGGGTCTCCCGCGCAGGGCGTCGGCGGCCGGCCCGCCGCCCCGGGAGTCGTCCAGCAGCCCCGCCCGTGACAGCCGTCGCACCAGCCGGTCGACGTGACCGTCGGGCAGCTCCATGCGCCGGCCCTCCTCGCGCAGCAGCTCCATTCCCCGCGTGCCGTCGAGCAGCTCCAGCAGGCTGCCCGTGGCCGTGTCCACCGGACCCAGGGTCAACGCCTGGGCCGGCGTCATCCCGAACTGCACGGTGTTGCGGTCCCGCCAGCCGCGCCTGAGGGCGGGCTTGAGCATCGGATGCATGACTGACCCCCGTCTGTCCTGATATGCGCCTACTGATACGCGCCCGACGCGTCCCTGTGATCGGGCGTGACATCTCTCACCGGCCCGGTCCGCCGAGGGCCCCGGCCGGCGCTGCCAGCATGCCCGGGTCCGCGACGGGCGGCCGAGAATTGTCCACAGGTGCCCGAATTCATCGCACAAATCCGGCGCCCGGTGACGGGATCGTCGGAGAAGCGTCCCGGAGCCGGGACTTCCCCCGGCCCAGCGGGTACGGTCGGGGCGTGCCCGCCGACCCACTGCACCGCGCCGGAACGTCTCAGCGCAGCGCGAAGAGCCAGCCGACGGACGGCTCACGGGCGAGCGCGATCGAGGTCCGCAGGAGTGCCCGCCGACGCCGGACGGTCTCCGCGTACCGCGAGGGCGATCGCACCGTCGTGCTCATCCCCGCCCGGATGTCCGAGGCTGAGGAGCAGCGCTGGGTGCGCGTCATGCTGGACAAGCTCGCCGCGCAGGAGAGCAGGCGGACCCTTGGGGACACCGAGTTGGCCGAGCGCGCGCGGCGGCTGTCGGAGCAGTACTTCGACGGGCGGGCCCGCCCCCACTCGGTGCGCTGGGTGACCAACCAGAACACCCGCTGGGGGTCGTGCACCCCGTCCGACGGGAGCATCCGGCTGTCCCACCGGCTCCAGGGCATGCCGGAGTACGTCGTCGACTACGTGCTCTGCCACGAACTGGCCCACCTTCTGGTGCCCGGTCACGGGCCCCGGTTCTGGCGGCTCCTCGAGGCGTACCCGCGGACCGAACGGGCCCGCGGCTACCTCGAAGGCGTGGTCGCGGCCGACCGTCTGCCGCACGTCCCCGGCGCCCGGGACGAGTGACGCCACGCCGCGCCGGCGCCCTGGACCGCCGCGTGAGGTGAACGCGGAGCGAGGGCTCCTGCGCGTTGTGTACCGGGTCTGTACCGACTTACTCCGGTGTCGGGGATTGCCGTTAGCCTGGCGCGACGCACTCGCATACGGGATGGGGGACGGTCGTACGTATGGCCAGGGAATTCCAACGCGGCCACAAGGCCAGGGTCAGTGACCTCACCGCGGGCACGGACCTGTACGTAGGGGTACAGATCTCCGGTCCGGGGCTCAGCTTCGACATCAGCTGCTTCGGACTCGACGCCGACGAACGGCTCTCCGACGACCGGTACTTCATCTTCTACAACCAGCCGAAGTCCCCCGAGGAGTCGATTCAGCTGCTGGGCGCCCAGGCGGGCGACACGGAGTCCTTCCGCGTGACGCTGGACCGGATCCCGCAGCAGATCAAGAAGCTCTCCTTCACGGCGACCATCGACGGCGCCGGGCAGATGTCGCAGATCGGTCCCGGGTACCTCCGCATCGTCGCCGGCGGCGAGGAAGTGGCGCGGTACCCGTTCAGCGGCTCGGAGTTCACCACCGAGCGGGCCGTGATGCTCGGCGACTTCTACTTCAAGGACGTGTGGCGGTTCGCCGCCGTCGGGCAGGGCTTCGACGGCGGGCTGGAGGCGCTGCTGCGCAACTTCGGCGGCGAGGTGGCCGAGGACGAGCCCGCGGCGCCCGAGCCGCAGCAGCCCTCGCAGCCGCAGGCCCAGCAGGCCGCGCCCGGTTTCGCCCCGCCCGCGTTCGGCGTCCCCCAGGGCGGCGCTCCCGCACCGGCCCCCGCTCCCGCGCCGCAGCCCGCCCAGGGGTTCGCGCCCCCGCCGGCCCCCGCGCCCGCCACGCCGCCGGTGCACTCCGCGCCGACCATCGTGGCGCCCATGCAGACGCCGCCCGGCGGCTCGCCGGTGCCGCCCCCGGCACCGGCGCCCGCCCCCTACGGCGGCCAGACGCCCCCGCCGCCCCCGGGCTACGGACAGCCGCCCGCCCCTCCGCAGGCTCCTGCCCCGCCGGGTTACGGCCAGCCCCCGGCCGCGCCCCAGGCTCCCGCGCCTCCGCCCGGTTACGGCCTGCCGCCCGCCGCCCCGCAGGCGCCCGCGCCCCCGCCCGGCTACGGACAGCAGCCCCCGCCCGGACAGATGCCGCCGGGTCAGATGCCCCACCAGCAGGCCCCCTACGGCGTGCCCCACGGGATGCCGCAGGGCGCCCCGCAGGCGGCCGGCGTCCTCGGCGCGCTCCAGCAGTTCAAGGAGACGCCCACCGGACAGCGCTGGACCCAGCAGAACAAGAAGCTGGTCCGCGCCGACCTGAGCATCGGCGGCACGCCCGTGCTGGCCCGCCAGGGCAGCATGGTGCTCTACCAGGGCAAGGTCGACTTCAGCTACAAGGGCGCGGGCTTCACCGGCCGTATCGTCGGCAACGCCACCGGCCAGGAGATGCAGCTGATGCGCTGCACCGGCCAGGGGCAGGTGTTCTTCGCCGAGAACTCCACGATGCTGCACCCGATCGAGCTCCAGGGCGACGCCGTGTGCGTCTCCGCGGAGAACGTCCTCGCCTTCGACGAGGGCCTCCAGTACGAGGTCCGCCGCATCGAGGGGCACGGCATCCCCGGCGGCGCGCTGTTCACGATGCAGTTCCAGGGCACCGGCACGGTCGTCGTGAAGACGCACGGCACCCCCGTGGTGCTGCCGGTCACGCCCACCACGTTCGCCGACGCCAACGCCGTCGTCGCGTGGTCGGCCGCCGCCCAGGTGGTCGTCTCCAGCCAGGTGCGGATGCGCCGCAACTCCTACCCCGGCGCCACGGGGGAGAGCGTGAACCTGCAGTTCCGGGGAGCGCCCGGCAACTTCATCGTCGTCCAGCCGTACGAGATCTGAGGGAGCCCGTCATGAACCAGCCACTCGCGGGCTACGCCCCCGCCCCCGTCACCGCCCGCATGGAGAACCACGGCAACCACATGCTGAAGGTCGCCATGCAGACCGGGCACGACCTCCTTGCGCGCGTCGGCTCGATGGTCGCCTACGAGGGCTTCGTCCAGTACGAGCCCAACCCGCCCGCCGTCCGCCAGATCGCCAAGGACTGGCTCACCGGTGAGGGCGCGCCCCTGATGAAGTGTTCCGGCGACGGCCTGCTCTACCTGGCCGACTACGGCGCCAACGTCGTCGTGATCAACCTCAACGGCGAGGGCATCTCGGTCAACGCCACCAACCTGCTCGCCTTCGACGCGCACCTCACCTGGGGCGTGGAGCGGGTCAAGGGCCTGGCGAAGTTCGCCGGGCAGGGCCTGTGGAACACCAAGATCTCCGGGCAGGGCTGGGTCGCGCTGACCTCGCGCGGCAAGCCCATCGTCGTCGACTGCGGAGGCGGCGAGGACGAGACGTACGTCGACCCGGACGCGCTGGTCGCCTGGTCCCCGAACCTCAAGGTGAAGGGCAAGCGCAGCTTCCGCGCCCAGTCGCTGATCGGCCGCGGCAGCGGCGAGGCCTACCAGATGGCCTTCTCCGGTCAGGGCATCGTCGTCGTCCAGCCCAGTGAGGACAGCACCGACCGTCTCCGGGTCCGGGGCTGAGGGGGAGCGAGCACACCATGCAGAGTCCGCTTTTCGCGCACAACGAGCAGCAGACCCAGGAGCGCTGGAGCCTGCAGAACCAGCAGATGCTCCGGGTCGCCCTTGCGGGCCACGACGACGTCCTCGCCCGCAAGGGCGCCATGGTCGCCTACCAGGGGCTCGTCGAGTTCGACGCCGAGTACCAGAGCAACAGCGCGGCACGCGCACGGGCGCACACCGGTGAGGGCCTGGACCTGATGCGCTGCCACGGGCAGGGCACCGTCTACCTCGCCAACCTCGCCCAGCGCATCCACATCATGGACGTGGAGCAGGACGGTCTGACGGTCGACAGCAGCTACGTCCTCGCGATGGACTCCTCGCTGCACCACGAGGTCATCGCCGTCGACAGCCTCTACGGCATCTCCGGCTCGGGGAAGTACCAGCTCAACATCACCGGTCAGGGCAAGGTCGCGCTGATGACCTCGGGCATGCCGCTGCTGCTCCAGGTGACGCCGGACAAGTACGTCAACTGCGACGCCGACGCGATCGTCGCCTGGTCCACCTCGCTGCGGGTGCAGATGCAGGCCCAGACGCACTCCTCCGGGGTGTGGCGGCGCCGCGGCAACACCGGCGAGGGCTGGGAGCTCAGCTTCATGGGCAACGGCTTCGCGTTGGTCCAGCCGAGTGAACTGCTGCCGCCGCAGAACGCCCAGATCGGCTCCGGCCTCGCCGCGCAGTACGGCATGGGCCAGCAGGGCGCCCGCGGCCAGAACCAGGGCAACGTCTGGAGCTGACCGTTCCGGACATGAAGAGGGGCCGCGCCTTCCGGAAGGCGCGGCCCCTCTTCATGTCTAGGCTTCGAGCCTCGCGCGCGTGGCGTCGAGCAGCTGTACGACCGAGTCGTCCGCCACCTCCGGCACCTCGGCGTACGGGAACCAGCGCACGTCCAGGGACTCGTCGCTGACCGTGTGCACGGCGTCCGGCGTGGCCAGGGCCGCGTACTGCACGTCGAAGTGGCAGTGGCAGGGCGGCGGGATGGGGTGCCGGTCCAGCCGCACGGGACCGCCCGGGAGCAGCGTCAGACCCGCGACGCCGGACTCCTCGGTCGCCTCCCGCAGCGCGGCCGCGGCCAGCGTGGCGTCGCCCGGCTCGCAGTGGCCGCCCATCTGGAGCCACATCCGCAGCTTCCGGTGCAGGGTCAGCAGCACCCGGCCCCGCTCGGGGTCCACCACCAGCGCGCTCGCCGTGAGATGACCGGCCCCGCACGCCTTCCACAGACCGTCCGGATGCGCGGCCAGATGCCCCAGATACGCGTCCCTCAGCTCGGGCTGGTCCTCGTACGCCTTGAGGACCAGCACCGCGTCGTCGTGCAGGCTCACTCGCCGCCGTCGCCCTTGCTCTCGTCGCCCTTGCCGTCCTCGTCGGCGGCGTCCGCGTCCTTGGTGTCCTTGGCGTCCCCGCCGTCCTTCTTGCGCAGGTCGGGCTTGTCGGCGGCCTCGCCGAGCATCTTGTCCAGCTCGGAGAAGTCGATCTGCTCCCGGTGCACGAAGCCGTCCGGGTCGTCCAGGTCGGTGGCCGTCGGCAGCATGTCCGGGTGCGCCCACAGCGCGTCCCGGCCGTCCACCCCGCGCGCGTCGGTGAGCGAGGCCCACAGGCGCGAGGCGTCGCGCAGCCGGCGCGGACGCAGCTCCAGACCGATCAGCGTGGCGAACGTCTGCTCGGCCGGACCGCCCGAGGCGCGGCGGCGGCGCAGCGTCTCCCGCAGGGCGTCCGCCGACGACAGCCGCGGCTTGGCCGCCGCGTGCACGACCGCGTCCACCCAGCCCTCGACGAGCGCCAGCGCCGTCTCCAGACGGGCCAGGGCCGCCTTCTGCTCGGGCGTGTCCTCCGGCTGGAACATGCCCTGCTGAAGCGCCTCCTGCAGCTGCTCCGGGTTCTGCGGGTCGAACTGGCCGACCACGTCCTCCAGCTTGCCGGTGTCGACCTTGATGCCGCGGGCGTAGCCGTCGACCGCGCCGAACAGATGCGACCGCAGCCAGGGGACGTGCGCGAAGAGGCGCTGGTGGGCGGCCTCGCGCAGGGCCAGGTACAGCCGCACCTCCTCCTGCGGGACGCCCAGGTCCTTGCCGAAGTTCTCGACGTTCAGCGGCAGCAGCGCGGCCTTGCCGGCCGGGCCCAGCGGCAGGCCGATGTCGGACGAGCCGACGACCTCGCCGGCGAGCACGCCGACGGCCTGGCCGATCTGCGTCCCGAACATGGCGCCGCCCATGGAGCGCATCATGCCGATCAGCGGGCCGGCCATGGCCTGCATCTCCTCCGGCAGGACGTCGCCCATCGCGTTCCCGACGCGCTCGGCGACCGGGTCGACCAGCTCCCGCCACGCGGGCAGCGTCGCCTCGACCCACTCCGCGCGGCTCCAGGCCAGCGCGGAGTTCGCACCGGACGGCAGGGAGGTGGCGTCGTCCAGCCACAGGTCGGCCAGCCGGACGGCGTCCTCCACGGCCCTGCGCTCGGCGGGGCCGACACTGGCGTCCTTGGAGCCCTGCGCGGTTCCCTGGGCGACCGTCTGGCGCGCGATCTGCTTGGCCATGTCCCAGTTCACCGGCCCGCCCTCGTAGGAGAGCATCTGGCCGAGCTGCTGGAACGCGGCGCCCAGATCGCCCGGGTTCATCGACCCGAACATCGCGGCGAACGGATTGTCCGCGCCGGAGCCGCCAAAGCCGCCCGCCCCGGGCGTGCCGAAGCCGAACGGGTTGGCCGGGCCCTGACCACCGCCGCCCTGCGGGTCCTTCTTCTTGCCTTCGTCGCCGTCGTCCGGCTCCTCCGGCGGAAGGCCGAATCCGAATGGGGTGTCACTCACGGGTTTCCTCGGCTTGTAGGGCCACCGGTTCTTTCCGGCGGCACGGCTGCCCGACAACACCACCCAGCGTAGACACCTGAGACGGTTCGGGCCTCGGTGCTTCGCCGACAGGAGGCCTGCGGCAGGATGGATGCCACCTGGTACGTACGCGTCGCTTGCGCTCGTACTGAAGACAACCGCTGGAGACGCCCGGTGAGTTCCCCAGATCCGCAGGTTCGCGCAGCGCGAAACAAGTCAACCAGTCCTCCGCCCCGCGGGCCCGTCGTGGCGGTCACCGGTGCCGCCTCCGGCGTCGGCGCCCTGCTGACCGAGCGGCTCGCCGCCTCGGAGGAGGTCAAGCAGGTCGTCGCCATCGACGAGCGGCGCGGCGAGTGCGCCGAGGCCGAGTGGCACATCCTGGACGTCCGCGACCCCGCGATCGCGGACCGGCTGCGCGGGGCCGACGTGGTCGTCCACCTGGCCCTCGACCTGGACCTCGAGACCGACGCGGCCGCCCGGACGGCCTACAACGTGCGCGGCACGCAGACCGTGCTGACCGCGGCCGCGGCGGCCGGCGTGCACCGGGTGGTGCTGTGCACCTCGACCATGGTGTACGGGGCGCTGCCCGACAACGAGCTGCCGCTGTCCGAGGACGCGGAGCTGCGCGCCACCGCCGAGGCCACGGGCGTCGGCGACCTCCTGGAGATCGAGCGGCTGGCCCGCCGGGCGCCCCGCGCGCACCCAGGGCTCAACGTCACCGTGGTGCGCCCCGCCGTGCTGGTCGGCGGCACCGACACCGCGCTGACCAGGTACTTCGAGTCGCCGCGGCTGCTGGTGGTGGCGGGTTCCCGGCCCGCCTGGCAGTTCTGCCACGTCGACGACCTGTGCAGCGCCCTGGAGTACGCCGTGCTGGAGAAGGTCGACGGCGAGCTGGCCGTGGGCTGCGACGGCTGGCTGGAGCAGGAGGAGGTCGAGGAGCTCAGCGGCATCCGGCGGATGGAGCTGCCGTCCGCGGTGGCGCTCGGCGCGGCGGCCCGGCTGCACCGGATCGGGCTCACCCCGTCCCCGGCCGGGGACCTGGCGTACACGATGTACCCCTGGGTGGTCAGCGGCAGCAGGCTGCACGACGCCGGGTGGCGTCCCGCGTACACCAACGAGGAGGTGCTCGCACAGCTGCTCGACGAGGTGTCCGGCCGGCACACGGTCGCGGGCCGCCGGCTGGGCCGCAAGGACGCGACGGCCGCGGGCGCGGCGGGCGCGACGGTCGCGCTGCTCGGCGCGGCGGCGGTGGTGCGCCGGGCCCGGAAGGCGCGCCGCCGTATCTGACACGCGGACCGCCCCGTCGGAGGAGCCTCGAGCACCCCTCGGAGGAGCCTCCGTGCCGGCCTCCTTGGAGGTCCCTCCGAAGCACCATGCGCGCGCACCGGACGATGCGGCTGTTCCGCACCGTCGGCGGGGTGGGGCACGATGGGGGCATGGCACCCACGACGGACCACCCCGGTGAGCAGCCCGCGCAGGACCCGATCAAGCTGATCGCGATCCGCGACACCGCGCTGTCGGTGGACGAGATCCTGGGCGCGGTCGGCGACGACGCGGCCGGCGGGACGGCGCTCTTCGTGGGGACCGTGCGCAACCACGACGGCGGCGCCGACGTGGACGAGCTGGGCTACTCCTGCCATCCGAGCGCCGAGGACGAGATGCGGCGGATCGCGGAGAAGGTCACCGCGGACTTCCCCGTGCGGGCGCTGGCCGCGGCACACCGGGTGGGGGACCTGCGGGTCGGGGACCTCGCCGTCGTCGTCGCCGTGTCGTGCGCGCACCGGGGCGAGGCGTTCGAGGCCTGCCGCCGGCTCATCGACGACATCAAGCACGACGTGCCCATCTGGAAGCACCAGCGCTTCGCCGACGGCACCGAGGAATGGGTCGGCGTCTGACGCGCCCGTCCCGTGCGGTTGCGGAACCGTACCCCCGAGGTGAGCGTTGTCACTGCGGATGGTTAATCTGCTGATCAGTCAGTGGTGCGGACGCTCATGGGGTTGGGAGGTCGGCATGGCGGCGCTTGCCTGGTTGCTGATTCCGTTGGTGGCCGCGATCGGAGCGGGTCTCTGGGGCAGTTGGGCCAACCGGACCCGCAAGGTGCGCGGCGACGGTCCCGAACTCATCGGCTATGCCCGTTTCCGTGAGGCGATGGAGCGGGAGCGGGCGGGCAGCTGAGCCCGGAAACCGCAGGCCAGGACGGGCAGCGGGGTGGGGGCCGCTCGACCGGGCGGCCCTGACGGTGCGCTGACAGGTCCGTCCCGTACTGTCGAGGCATGCCACGCCGTACGGCGACGATGCTCGCCTCCACCCTGATGCTGATCGCGCTCCTGTGCGCGGGAGTCTTCATCCCCGTGCCCTACGCGGAGATGTCGCCGGGGCCGACGGTGAACACCCTGGGCGAGCACGACGGCGAGCCGGTGCTCCAGATCGCCGGACGCAAGACCTACCCGACGGACGGTCACCTCAACATGACCACCGTGCGGGTCACCAGCGCCGACTACCGGATGAACCTGGTCGAGGCCGTGTACGGCTGGCTCGCGCACGACACCAAGGTCGTCCCGCACGACACCCTCTACCCGGACGGCAAGACGGAGGAGGAGTCCACCCAGGAGAACGCCGAGGAGTTCAGCCAGTCCCAGGAGAGCGCCAAGGTGGCGGCCCTGAAGGAGCTGGACGTCCCGGTGAAGTCCTGGGTGATCGTCTCCACGGTCGTCAAGGACGCGCCCGCCGAGGGCAAGCTGCACGCGGGCGACGTGATCAAGGCCGTCGACGGCAAGGCGGTGAAGGAGCCCTCCGACGTCGCCGACCTGGTGACCGAGCACCGGCCGGGCGAGGACGTCGTCTTCACCATCGTGCCCGCCAAGGAGCAGGCCGCCGCCGAGAAGGAGAAACGGACGCCGGTGAGGACCGAGAAGGTCACCATCACCACCCGGGCCTCCGACGACGCCGGCGAGAAGCGCGCCGTCGTCGGCATCTCGGCGGGGACCGACCACACCTTCCCGTTCGCCATCGACATCAAGCTCGCCGACGTGGGCGGTCCGAGCGCCGGACTCATGTTCGCGCTCGGGATCTACGACAAGCTCACCCCGGGCAGTCTGACCGGCGGCTCGTTCGTCGCGGGCACCGGCACCATCGACGACGAGGGCGAGGTCGGGCCGATCGGCGGCATCGAGATGAAGACGGTCGGCGCGCGCGACAAGGGCGCCGAATACTTCCTCACGCCCGCCGACAACTGCGCCGCCGCCGCCAAGGACACCCCCGACGGCCTCACCCTGGTGAAGGTCGGCACGATCGACGACGCCCTGGACGCCCTGAAGGACATCCGCGCGGGCGACACCGCCGACCTGCCGACGTGCACCGCGTCCTGACCTGAGCGGAAGGTCCTAGTCCTCGAACGTCGCCGTCAGCGCCTGGGCCAGACCCGGCACCAGGTCCGAGCCGGTGAGCACCTCGGTCGGGGAGTCCTTCTCCCGCAGCCGGAGCGCCGACTCACGGGCGCCGTCGCGCAGCACCGCGACGGTCATTCGGACCTCTTGACGCTCCGGGTGCTCGGCCACCCACTTGGTGAGGGCGGCCTCGTCCAGGTCCTTCGGGACCTCCGCCTCCGCGGACGGCGGCAGCATCAGCCGCTCCACGGTGAGCGCGCAGCCGGTGACCGCGTCGGGCCAGGCGATGGTGCCGAGGAACTCGTCGAGGGGTTTGCCGGCGGGAATCTCGTCCTGCTCGATCGGCGTGAGGGCGGCGGCCTCGTCCCCGCCGTCGAGGCCGAGGCGGTCCGCGAGGGAGGGCTGTTCCGCCCGGAGCCGGGCAGTGTCTACGAGGGCGAACAGTCGGGCGGGCTGGTCCCAGCCCAGTCCGGACACGTACTCGTCGATCTCGAGCACGGCCCGGGTGAGGGGGTTCGCGGCCATGGGTGTGTTGGACATGGTCACAATCCTCTCTCGTTCCTGGCCGGAATCGGGAACCGAGTAAAGGGTCAGTAAGTTGCATAGGGTGTGGGCCCGCTGTCACGGGGGACCACGACGGTCCGTGAAGACGCGGGCTCGACGAATCAACAGCGAACTTCGAGGTGCCTACCTTGGCTTTCCAGATGCCGGACCGCGGCGGAGGCCCGACGGGGCCACGGATCAGAGTGGGCCGGCCGTCCCGGCGGGTCCGGACCCTGCTCATGACACTGGGCGTCCTTGCCGTCCTCGGCATGGTGTTCACCATGTTCGCGGGGTTCTGGACCGACTGGCTGTGGTACCGGTCCGTCAACTACTCGTCGGTGTTCACGACGACCCTGTGGACCAAGATCGGGCTGTTCTTCGTCTTCGGTCTGCTGATGGCCGTCTCGGTCGGCTTCAACATCTGGCTGGCGCACCGCCTGCGGCCCCCGCTGAGCGCCATGTCGATGGAGCAGCAGAACCTCGACCGGTACCGGATGGGGATCGCGCCCTACAAGAAGTGGCTGCTGCTCGGCATCACCGCGCTGGTGGGCCTGATCGCGGGCGCCTCGGCCTCCGGCCAGTGGCGCACATGGCTGATGTGGGTCAACGGCGTGTCCTTCGGCCAGAAGGACCCGCAGTTCAACCTCGACGTCTCCTTCTACGCCTTCGACCTGCCCTGGTACCGGTTCCTGCTGGGCTTCGGCTTCGCCGCCGCCATCCTGGGGCTGATCGCCGCCGCGCTCACCCACTACCTGTACGGCGGGCTGCGCATCACCAGCCCGGGCGCGCGCGCCACGGCCGCCGCCACCGGGCACCTCTCGGTGCTGCTCGGCATCTTCGTCGCGCTCAAGGCGGTTGCGTACTGGCTCGACCGGTACGGACTGGCCGTGAAGTCCAGCGACTTCAAGGCCACCGACAGCTGGACCGGTCTGCGCTACGTCGACGCGAACGCCTACCTGCCCGCGAAGACGATCCTGTTCTGCATCGCCGTGATCTGCGCGCTGCTGTTCTTCGCCACCCTGTGGCGGCGCACGTGGCAGCTGCCGGTCATCGGCTTCGGCCTGATGGTGCTGTCGGCGATCCTCATCGGCGGCCTGTACCCGGCGATCGTGCAGAAGTTCCAGGTCCAGCCCAACGAGCAGGCCAAGGAAGCGCCGTACGTCGAGAAGAACCTCAAGGCCACACGTGAGGCCTACGGCATCGACGACTCCCAGGTCACCGATTACCCGGGCGTAGCCGAGACCAAGGACCAGGCGAAGCTGCGGGACGACGTCGCGGGCGCGGCCAGCATCCGCATCATGGACCCGAACATCGTCTCGCCGACGTTCCAGCAGCTCCAGCAGATCAGGAACTACTACGCGTTCCCGACCAACCTGGACGTCGACCGGTACGCCAAGGACGGCAAGGAGCAGGACACCGTCATCGGCCTGCGCGAGCTGAACTACGCGGGCATCCCGAAGCGGAACTGGATCAACGACCACTTCCGCTACACCCACGGCTACGGCGTGGTCGCCGCCGAGGGCACCACCGCCGACTCCGGCGGACGCCCGGCGTTCACCGAGTCCGACCTGCCCTCCAAGGGCGACCTCGGCACGTACGAGCAGCGCGTCTACTACGGCGAGCGGACGACCACGTACTCGATCGTCGGCGGTCCCCAGAAGGAGATCGACTACTCCGACGACAGCGGCGAGAAGACGTACAGCTACCAGGGCGACAGCGGCGTCAACCTCGACAACCCGGTGAACCGCGCCGCGTACGCCGTCGCGTTCGGCGAGCCGCAGATCCTCTACTCCGGTGCCATCGGCGAGGGTTCGCGGATCCTGTACAACCGCACGCCCAAGGAGCGCGTCGAGGCGATCGCGCCCTGGCTGACCATCGACGGCGACGCCTACCCGGCGGTCGTGGGCGGCCGGATCCAGTGGATCGTCGACGCCTACACGACCACCAACGGCTACCCGTACGCGTCCCGGACGACGCTCGGCGACACCACGGCCGACTCGCTGACCGCCACCAACGACCAGCGCGCGGTGGTGGCCCAGCAGAACCAGGTCAACTACATCCGCAACTCGGTGAAGGCGACCGTCGACGCGTACAGCGGCGAGGTCAAGCTCTACCAGTGGGACACCCAGGACCCCGTCCTGAAGACGTGGATGAAGGCGTTCCCGGACACCGTGGAGCCGCGGAGCGAGATCTCCCCGGACCTGATGGCCCATCTGCGGTACCCGCAGGACCTGTTCAAGGTCCAGCGCGAACTGCTCACCCGCTACCACGTGAAGGACGCCAACACGTTCCTCTCCGGCAGCGAGGTCTGGCAGGTGCCGGACGACCCGACGAACAAGACGGGCGACGCGGTCCCGCCGTACTACCTGAGCATGAAGATGCCGGACCAGACCGAGCGGGTCTTCTCGCTCACCACGACGTTCACGCCGAACGGCCGTGACAACCTGAGCGCGTTCATGGCGGTCAACGCCGATCCGGGCACGCAGGACTACGGCAAGATCAGAATTCTGAAACTGCCGACCAGCACCACGGTCTCCGGACCCAAGCAGGTGCAGAGCCAGTTCAACTCCCAGCAGGACATCGCCGAGACGATCAGGCTGCTGAGAGGCGGCGACTCCGAGGTCGAGTACGGCAATCTGCTGACCGTCCCGCTGGACGGCGGACTGCTCTACGTGGAGCCGGTCTACGTACGCGGTGGTGGACTGAAGTACCCGCTGCTGCGCAAGGTCCTGGTGACCTACGGCGGCCAGACGGCGTTCGAGGACACGTTGGAGCAGGCGCTCGACAAGGTCTTCGGCGGCGAGGGCACCCCGGTCGAACCGCCGGCCGACGAAGGCGGCGACGAGGACGGGGGCACCACGCCCCCGCCGAGCACGGAGCAGCCGCCGACGGTCCAGGAGGCGCTGAACGACGCGCAGAAGGCCTTCGAGGCCGGCCAGGAAGCCCTGAAGAACAACGACTGGGAGGCCTACGGCCGGGCGCAGAAGGACCTCGAGGAGGCGCTGCGCAAGGCCGAGGAGGCGCAGTCCGGCGGGGCCGGCGGCGCACGCAGCAGCCCGAGCGCGGCCCCGAGCTCGAGTCCAGGCTCGAACAGCTGATCTGAAGGCCTGGTCACAGCCCCACCCCGCGCCGTGCTACGGTTGCAGCACAACGGCGCGGGGTGGAGCAGCTCGGTAGCTCGCTGGGCTCATAACCCAGAGGTCGCAGGTTCAAATCCTGTCCCCGCTACTGACGTCGCGACAGCGACACCAAAGGCCCGGATTCCCACAGGAATCCGGGCCTTTGTGGTGGGCGAACGCATGTACCCGGTCTCTCGACGGCCCTGCCGGCGACGGGAGTTGGGCGATCTGTGTTTGACTTGTCTCTCTGTGGGCATGTCGACAAAACGCTGTAGTGACCTCACTGACTGCGGTATACCAGGTGTACCCAGGTTGCAGGTGGTGCGACGATGGATGTTATGGGGGACAAGGCAACTCTGTACGAGTCAGGGCGTTTTGTGCAGTCCTCCCCTCGGGAGGAGCATCCCCATGACACGGGGGAGGCGGCCGACGAGGCGGCGGAGGAGCTGCGTCGGCGGCTCGCCGCCGAGGCCGGCGACGTCGAGGCGATGAGCGTCCTCGGCGCCATGCTGCTGCGCCGTGGTGACCTCGACGGTGCCGAACCCCATCTGCGTGCCGCCACCGCAGCGGGCGACCGCGCCGCCGCCAACAACCTGGGCGTCCTGCTGCACCAGCGGGGCTACCCCGACGAGGCCGCCGGGTGGTGGCGGATCGCCGCCGTCGCCGGTTCCACCGCCGCGGCCCACGCGCTCGGCCGCCACCACCGCGAGCGCGGCGACGAGCCCGCCGCCGAGTACTGGCTGCGCCAGTCCGCCGAGCAGGGCCACACCCTCGGCGCGTACGCCCTCGCCGACCTCCTGGAACACCGGGGGGACGCGGAGGGCGCCGAGCGCTGGATGCGGGCCGCCGCCGAGCGCGGGCACCGCGAGGGCGCCTACCGGCTCGCCCGTGCCCTGGACCGCAAAGCCGCGCGGGCGTCCGGCGACGAGGGCGCGGCGCTGGTCGAGGAGGCCGAGCAGTGGTACCGGCAGGCCGCCGCGCGCGGGCACCGCCGGGCCGCCCTGCACCTGGGCACGATCCTGGAGAAGCGCGGCGAGCTGAAGGAGGCCGGGCGCTGGTACCTGACCTCCGCCAAGGACGGCGAGCCGCGCGCCGCGTGCGCGCTGGGCTTCCTGCTGCGCGACGCCGGGGACACCGAGAACGCCGCCGTGTGGTGGCTGCGCGCCGCCCAGGACGGCGACGGCAACGCCGCCAACGCGCTGGGCGCCCTGCACGCCGAGCGGGGCGAGACGCAGACCGCCGAGCGGTGGTACCGGGCCGCGATGGACGCGGGCGACATCAACGGCGCGTACAACCTCGGTCTGCTCTGCGCCGACCAGGGGCGCACCACCCAGGCCGAGCAGTGGTACCGCCGCGCCGCCTACGCCGGACACCGCGAGGCGGCGAACGCGCTGGCGATCCTGCTGCTGCGGGCGGGCGACGAGACCGGCGCGGAGCCGTGGTTCTCCAAGGCCGCGGAGGCGGGCAGCGTCGACGCCGCGTTCAACCTCGGCATCCTGCACGCCGGCCGGGGCGAGGACCGGGCCGCGCTGGGCTGGTACGAGCGGGCGGCGGCCGCCGGGCACACCGAGGCGGCGCTCCAGGTCGGCATGGCGCGGCTGCGGGACGGCGAGGAGGGCGAGGCCGAGCGGTTCCTGCGGTGCGCGGCGGGCGGCGGCAGCGCGGAGGCCGCGTACCGGCTGGCGACCGTGCTGGACGCCCGCCGGCCGCCGGAGCCCGCCCACGAGCTGGGGGAGCCGGTGCACCGGCGCAGCGAGTGCGAGGAGTGGTACGAGCGTGCGGCCTCCCAGGGGCACCGGCGCGCCCAGGTCCGGGTCGGCATGCTGGCCGCGGCGCGGGGCGATGTCGTCGAGGCGGCCCGGTGGTACCGGGAGGCCGCGGAGGCCGGGTCGCGCAACGGGGCGTTCAACCTGGGGCTGCTGCTGGCGCGGGAGGGGAGCGAGCCGGAGGCGGTGGTGTGGTGGACCCGGGCGGCGGACGCGGGGCACGGGCGTGCGGCGCTGCGGCTGGCTCTGGTGTACGCCCGGCGCGGCGAGCTCGCGGAGGGGCAGCGGTGGGCGGACCGGGCGGCGGAGCTGGGGCCTCCGGCGGTCACCGAGAGGGCGGCGCGGCTGCGGGACGCTCTGCGGGAGGAGCTGTCCGCCTAGCCGCGGGCACTTCGGGGGCTTCGCCCCCGGACCCCCTTCGCGCAGTTCCCCGCGCCCCTGAAGGGGACTGTCCCCGGCCCTCTTCGCGGCGAACCCCGCGCCCTGCGGGAATCGATTTGCTTCTGTCAGGCACCTTGACGTAGCTTTAAGACATCGCCGCGGGGTGGAGCAGCTCGGTAGCTCGCTGGGCTCATAACCCAGAGGTCGCAGGTTCAAATCCTGTCCCCGCTACTGATGGCCGAGGGCCGGAATCCGAAAGGTTTCCGGCCCTCGGTCGTTTTTCCGTCTCCGGACGGCACGCGATCGGCGTCCCGGCATGACGAAGAGCCCCGGGCACTCGGAAGTGGCCGGGGCTTCGTGAGAGCCCTAGGTGACGGTCAGGCCGACGCGCAGTTGGGGCACAGGCCGCGGTACGTCACCTCGACGTCGGACACCGTGAAACCGAACCGCTCCGTGTCGGGCAGGTCGCCCAGCGGGTTGCCCGTCGGGTGGACGTCGCGGATCGCCCCGCACTGCGCGCACACCAGGTGGTGGTGCGGACGGTGTGCGTTCGGGTCGTAGCGCTTGGCCCGCTTGTCCGTCGCGACCTCCAGCACCTCACCGAGCGAGACGAGCTCGCCCAGGGTGTTGTAGACGGTCGCCCGGGAGATCTCGGGCAGCTTGGCGACAGCTCTGGCGTGCACCTCGTCGGCCGTCAGGTGGACGTGTTCGCCGTCGAGGACCTCGGCCACCACACGGCGCTGCGCGGTCATCCGCCAACCGCGTCCGCGAAGTCGTTCCAGAAGGTCACTCATAGGCACCAGCCTAACAGCAGGGGGGAGTCGAACCCCGAACGGGTGTGACTTTGGAGCTCTACTTGACTTAGACAATGTCCATTGTAGGATCGAGCTCGGCTTTAGCCAAGGCACAGGTTGCAGTAATGACGCAGGAGGCGCACGTGACGCAGGGACCGCTTACGACGGAGGCCGGAGCTCCGGTCGCCGACAACCAGAACAGCGAGACCGCGGGCGTCGGCGGCCCGGTCCTCGTCCAGGACCAGCTCCTGCTCGAGAAGCTGGCGCACTTCAACCGTGAGCGCATCCCGGAGCGCGTGGTGCACGCCCGCGGCGCCGGTGCGTACGGCACCTTCAAGGTGACCGCCGACGTCACCCGGTACACCCGGGCCGCGTTCCTGTCCGAGGTGGGCAAGGAGACCGAGGTCTTCCTGCGCTTCTCCACGGTCGCGGGCAACCTGGGCGCCGCCGACGCCGTGCGCGACCCGCGCGGTTTCGCGGTGAAGTTCTACACCGAGGAGGGCAACTACGACCTCGTCGGCAACAACACCCCGGTGTTCTTCATCCGGGACGCCATCAAGTTCCCCGACTTCATCCACACCCAGAAGCGCGACCCGTACACCGGCTCGCAGGAGGCGGACAACGTCTTCGACTTCTGGGGTCTGTCGCCCGAGTCGACCCACCAGGTGACCTGGCTGTTCGGCGACCGCGGCATCCCGGCGTCCTACCGTCACATGGACGGCTTCGGCTCCCACACCTACCAGTGGAACAACGAGGCCGGCGAGGTCTTCTGGGTCAAGTACCACTTCAAGACGGACCAGGGCATCAAGAACCTGACCGCCGAGGAGGCCGAGATCCTCGCGGGCAAGGACCCCGACTCGCACCAGCGCGATCTGCGCGAGGCCATCGAGCGCGGCGAGTACCCGTCCTGGACCGTCTACGTCCAGATCATGCCGGCGGCCGACGCGGCCACCTACCGCTTCAACCCGTTCGACCTGACCAAGGTCTGGCCGCACGCGGACTACCCGCTGGTCGAGTTCGGCAAGCTGGAGCTCAACCGCAACCCGGAGAACATCTTCGCCGAGGTCGAGCAGTCGATCTTCAGCCCCGCCCACTTCGTGCCGGGCATCGGCCCCTCCCCGGACAAGATGCTCCAGGGCCGTCTCTTCGCGTACGGCGACGCCCACCGCTACCGCGTCGGCATCAACGCCGACCACCTGCCGGTGAACCGCCCGCACGCCACCGAGGCGCGCACCCACTCCCGTGACGGCTACCTGTACGACGGCCGCCACAAGGGCGCGAAGAACTATGAGCCGAACAGCTTCGGCGGCCCCTTCCAGACGGACCGCCCGCTGTGGCAGGGCGTCCCGGTCACCGGGGTCACCGGGGAGTCGGTCACGCCCGTGCACGCCGAGGACAACGACTTCGTCCAGGCGGGCAACCTCTACCGGCTGATGTCGGAGGACGAGAAGGAGCGCCTGGTGAAGAACCTGGCGAACGCCATCTCGGGCGTGACGCGCGACGACATCGCCGAGCGCGCGATCAACAACTTCCGTCAGGCCGACGAGGACTTCGGCAAGCGGCTGGAGGCCGCGGTGCAGGCCCTGCGCGGCTGATTCCAGCGCTGGACCGCTTGCCGATCGACGGGCCGGATCCCCTCAACGGGGGGTCCGGCCCGTTCTCGTGCGGTCAGGCGGGCACCTGCGGGGCCCGCTCCCGGGCCGGCGCCCAGCAGCGGATGATGTCGCGCACCGAGACGATGCCCGCGGGCTCGTCCCGGTCGAGGACGATCAGATGCCGGAAGCCCCCGTGGGCCATGGCGGCCGCCGCCTCCTCGACGGTCCAGGAGGGGGTGGCGAAGACGACGTCGGTGGTGGTGTGGGCGTGGGCGCGCTCCGCGTCCGGGTCCTGGCCCAGACCCACGGAGTTGAGGACGTCCCGTTCGGTGAGGATGCCGATCCCGGTGCCGTCGGGGTCGAGGACCACGGCCGCGCCCACCCGGCGCGCGGACATCAGGGCGGCGGCCTGGCGGAGCGTGTGGGCGGGGCCGATGGTGAGGACCAGGGTGCTCATGGCGTCACGGACGAGCATGGATGGAGCCACCTCCTACCGGAAAACGCGAGATCACGGGCCTGGCGGCCCGCTCGTTCGCGTTTTCACAAGTTCACAAGTGGGGGAACTCTCAGAGTGGCAGGCAAAGCGGGGGTCAACAAGAGGGCGCACGCGGCCGTCCGGGGGCGCGCGGCGCGACCGCGGCCGGTTCAGTACCGCTGGTTGAGATACCCCAACAGCTCGTCGTGGAGCAGGCCGTTCGAGGCGGCGGCGTTGCCGCTGTGCGGGCCCGGGCGGCCGTCGAGGCCGGTGAAGGCGCCGCCGGCCTCCGTCACCACGATCGCCGTGGCCGCCATGTCCCACAGCGACAGCTCCGGCTCCGCGCAGATGTCCACCGAGCCCTCGGCGACCATCATGTACGGCCAGAAGTCGCCGTACGCGCGCGTGCGCCACACCTCGCGGGTGAGGTCGAGGAAGCCGTCCAGCCGTCCCTGCTCCTCCCAGCCGGTGAGCGAGGAGTAGGCGAAGGAGGCGTCGGAGATCCGCGAGACGCCGGAGACCTGGAGCCGGGTGGCCGAGGACAGGCTGCGCCCGGCGTAGGCGCCGTGGCCCTTCGCCGCCCACCAGCGGCGGCCCAGGGCGGGCGCGGACACCACGCCCACGACCGGCTCGAAGCCTCCCCCGCCGCCGGCCTCCATCAGCGCGATCAGCGTGGCCCACACGGGCACGCCGCGCACGTAGTTCTTGGTGCCGTCGATCGGGTCGATCACCCAGCGGCGCGGGCCGGTGCCCTCCACGCCGTACTCCTCGCCCAGGACGGCGTCGCGCGGGCGGGCGCGCTGGAGGTGGCCGCGGACGAGCTCCTCGGCCCTCTTGTCCGCCTCGCTCACCGGCGTCATGTCGGGTTTGGTCTCCACCTTGAGGTCGAGGGCCTTGAACCGGTCCATGGTCGCGGCGTCGGCGGCGTCCGCGAGGACATGGGCGAGACGCAGGTCGTCGAGGTAGTCGGGCATGCGACGAACGGTATCGGCCGAGATCGGTTCCGGGCCACCGGGGGCCGTTTCCGCGACCCCTTGACAGTCCCTGGCACCCCGTCAAATCTGAACCGCAGGGTCGGCCGCTCGCCCCGAGGGAGGCGATGATGCCTGCAGCGCGGGAATCACTGCTGGACGCCGCTTACACCGCACTCGCCCGCCGTCCGTGGTCCGCCGTGCGGATGGTGGACGTCGCCGCCGCGGCCGGGGTCTCCCGCCAGACGCTCTACAACGAGTTCGGCAGCAAGGACGGTCTCGCCCGGGCCCTGGTCCGCCGCGAGGCCGACGGCTACCTGGCCGGTGTCGACCGGGCCCTCACCGCGCACGCCGACCCCCGCGACCGCCTCGCCGCCACCGCCGAGTGGACCACGCTGAGCGCCCGCGAGAACGCCCTGGTGCGGGCCATGCTCACCGGCTGCTGGAGCGAACGCCTGCCCGCGCCCGGCCTCGCGGCCGCGCCGTCCGGCTCCCCGGTGCCCGCGCAGCGCCGCGCCGACGGGCCGTTGCCCTCGCCGTCCGACTTCGTGCACCTGGTCCGGGACAGGGCCGTCGCCGCGCTCGCCGGGCCGGGGCATCCGCGGGGCGACACCGCCGATCTCGCCCGGTCCTGCGAGCTGGTGATCAGACTCGCGCTGTCCTGCGTCGTCGCGCCTCCGCCCGACGACGGCGTGGCCGAGCTGGTCCGGGGCGCGCTGCACCGCCAGCCGGTGACGTAGAGCAAGCCCTCACACGAGGAAGCCCTGTCCCCTGGGGGGGAGCGGCTCAGTGCGCCGAGCCCGAGAGCTGCAGCCCGATCACCCCGACGATCACCAGGGTGATCGAGACGATCTTCAGGGTGGACACCAGGTCCCCGAGGAACACCATTCCGTAGATGGCCGTCCCCGCCGCCCCGATGCCCGTCCACACCGCGTACGCCGGTCCCACGTCGAGCTTCCTCAGCGCCAGGGTGAGCAGTCCGAAGCTGCCCAGGGCGAACGCGCAGAAGGCGACGGTCGGCCACAGCCGGGTGAACCCGTGCGACAGCTTCAGACACACGGCGAAACCGGTCTCGAGCAACCCGGCGACGATGACCAGCAGCCACGCCATGTGTGTCCTCCCGCATTCCCCGCCTACAGTGACCGCTTCGCCTGGTTCGTGTCCGGCTCGGTGCGATTATGCACTTACCGTCCGTACCACGGGGCAAACACGAGGCGGGTCAGTCCCCGTCGGTGCGCTCCCGCGAGGCGAGCAGGCGCCGCAGCGAGTACAGCCGCGCCGGGTCCGCGTGGCCCTCCGCCACCCAGTCGTCCAGCGCGCAGTCCGGCTCGTCGTGACTGCACGCGCGCGGACACCCCTCCGTGCCGGGCTCCAGGTCGGGGAAGGCGTGGATGACCCGCGACGGATCGACGTGCGCCAGCCCGAACGACCGCACGCCCGGCGTGTCGATCACCCAGCCCTCGGCGCCCGCGAGCGGCAGCGCCAGCGCGGACGTCGTGGTGTGCCGCCCCCGCCCGGTCACCGCGTTGACGTGACCGGTGGTGCGGCGCCGCTCCAGGGGCACGAGCGCGTTGACGAGGGTGGTCTTGCCGACCCCGGAGTGGCCCACGAACGCCGTGATCCGGCCGTCGAGCTGCTCGCGCACCCGCTCCACCGCCTCGCCGCTCTCCAGCTCCGCGCGGCTGGTGACGACGTACGGGATGTCCAGGTCGCCGTACAGCTCCAGCAGCTTGTCGGGCGGGGCGAGGTCGGACTTGGTGAGCACCAGCAGCGGCTCAAGACCGCCGTCGTAGGCGGCGACCAGGCAGCGGTCGATCAAGCGCGGCCGGGGCTCGGGGTCGGCGAGGGCGGTGACCACGGCGAGCTGGTCGGCGTTGGCGACGACCACCCGCTCGTAGGGATCGTCGTCGTCGGCGGTGCGGCGCAGCACCGACGAGCGCTCCGTGATCCGCACGATCCGGGCGAGGGTGTCCTTCGTGCCGGACAGATCGCCGACGAGGGCCACCCGGTCGCCCACCACGGCGGCCTTGCGGCCCAGCTCGCGGGCCTTCATCGCGGTCACCACGCGGTCCTCGACGAGGCAGGTCAGCCGGCCCCGGTCGACCGTGAGGACCATGCCCTCGGCGGCGTCCTCGTGCTTGGGCCTGATGTGGGTGCGCGGCCGGTTGCCCCTGCGGTTGGGGCGGGAGCGGATGTCGTCCTCGTCGGTGTGCTTGCCGTAGCGGCGCATCGTGAACCCCTATGCCCCGAGCATCCCGGTCCACAGCTCGGGGAAGTCCGGCAGGGTCTTCGCCGTGGTCGCCACGTTCTCGATCTGCACGCCCTCGACCGCCAGGCCGATGATCGCACCGGCGGTGGCCATGCGGTGGTCCTCGTAGGTGTGGAAGACCCCGCCGTGCAGCCGGCGCGGACGGATGTGCAGACCGTCGGCCGTCTCGGTGACGTCGCCGCCCAGCTCGTTGATCTCCTTGGTGAGCGCGGCCAGCCGGTCCGTCTCGTGCAGCCGCAGATGGGCCACGCCCCGCAGGGTCGACGGGGAGTCCGCGAGGGCCGCGACGGCCGCGATGCCCGGCGTCAGCTCGCCCACCTCGCCGAGGTCCACGTCGATGCCGTGCACCGCGCCGGAGCCGGTGAAGACCAGCCCGTACTCGGTCAGCTCGCAGGAGCCGCCCATCTCGGTGAAGATCTCCCGCAGCCGGTCGCCGGGCTGGGTGGTCCGCGCGGGCCAGTCGGGGATCACCACCTTGCCGCCGGTGACCAGCGCGGCCGCGAGGAACGGCTGCGCGTTGGACAGGTCCGGCTCGATCGTCAGGTCCCGGCCGAGCAGCGCGCCCGGGGTGACCCGCCACACGTTCGGCTCGCCGCCCGACTCGGGGGTGTCGACCTGGGCTCCGACCGCGCGGAGCATGTCGACCGTCATCCGGATGTGCGGCATCGACGGCAGCGTCGCGCCGGTGTGCCGCACCTCCACCCCCTGGTTGAAGCGCGGCGCCGACAGCAGCAGGGCGCTGACGAACTGCGACGACGAGGACGCGTCCACCTCGACCGTGCCGCCGTCCAGGGCGCCCCCGCCGTGCACCGTCATCGGCAGCGCGCCCCGGTCGTCGTCGTCGATCCGGGCGCCGAGCCGGCGCAGCGCGTCGATGACGCCGTGCAGGGGACGCTCGTAGGACCGCGGGTCGCCGTCGAAGCGCACCGGGCCGTCCGCCAGGGTCGCCACCGGCGGCAGGAAGCGCATCACCGTGCCCGCGTTGCCCACGTCCACGGTGGCCGGGCCGCGCAGACCGGCCGGCACCACACGCCAGGCCTCGCCCGTCCCGTCGGGACCGACCCCCTCCTCGATCTCCACGCCCAGGGCCCGCAGCCCGCCCGCCATCAGCAGAGTGTCGCGCGAGCGCAGCGGGCGGCGCAGCCAGCCCGGCTCGGAGGCGAGGGCGGCGAGGACGAGGGCGCGGTTGGTGACCGACTTCGACCCGGGCACGTGGACCGTCGCGTCGACGGCTCCGCTCGCGTGCGGGGCGGGCCAGAGGGCGGTGTGCGTGGGATTCGGGGCCATGGGGCCACTTTATAAGGAGGTGAGGCGCCCGGCCGTTCCGTGCCCGCCAGGCGGAACACAGTCCGTCACATGCCGTGACCCGGCCGCCCGGGTCCCGCCGCCCGCCGGGTCACAGACCCAGCAGCCAGCGCCCGCCGCCCAGCAGCGAGCACACCGACACCGCGTGGAACAGGAACAGCCACAGCCCCGCCGGCACATGCGTCAGCCGGGACAGCTGGTCCGCGTCCGAGTCCCCGGCGCCCCCGCGGGACCGCTTCGCCTGGAGCTCGAACGCCGGGCGCACCCCGCCCAGCAGCAGGAACCACACCACGGCGTACGCGAACGCCGCCTGCACCTGGGGTCCCGCCAGCCACGACACCAGCACGAACGTGCTCCCGGTGACCAGCACCGACACCGCCCCGTAGGCGTTGCGGATCATCACCAGCACCGCCAGCAGCAGCGCCGTGGCCAGCCACAGCAGCAGGGTGATGCGCCCCGCGCCGAGCAGCGCGGCCCCGCCCAGGCCCAGCAGCGGGGGAGCGGTGTAGCCGGCGGCGGCCGTGAGGATCATGCCGATGCCGGTCGGCTTGCCCCGGCTGACGGTCAGGCCGCTGGTGTCCGAGTGCAGGCGTATCCCCGTCAGCGTGCGGCCGGTGAGCAGCGCCACCAGGCCGTGCCCGCCCTCGTGCGCGATCGTGACGGCGTTCCGCGCGATCCGCCAGGGCGCCTGCGGCACGACCACGGCGAGGGCCGCCACCAGGGTCGCGACGACCACCCACAGGTCCGGGTCGGGCTGGGTGCCCGAGACCTCGTCCCACAGGGACGCGAGGGACGCGGACGCGGTGCTGACCATGCTCGTCATGTGTTTCGGATCGCTCCCTGTGCGCGTGCGGAGTCTGGCAGTGTTGCACGTATGTGCGGACGGTATGCAGCGAGTCGCAGGCCCGAGGATCTCGCCGGGATCTTCGAGATCGAGAAGTGGGAGCCCGAGGAGACCCTCGAGGCCGACTACAACGTGGCGCCGACCAAGGAGGTCTACGCCGTCCTCGACCGTCCTGTGAAGGACGCGGACGACCCCCGACCGGTTCGGCAGCTGCGCACGCTGAAGTGGGGACTGGTGCCCTCCTGGTCCAAGACCCCCGAGGGCGGCGCCCGGATGATCAACGCCCGCGCGGAGACCGTCCACGAGAAGCCGTCGTACCGCCGTGCCTTCGCCTCCCGCCGCTGCATCCTCCCCGCCGACGGCTACTACGAGTGGGTCACCGGCAAGCAGGAGCGCGACCTGGAGGTCGAGGGCAAGAAGAAGCGGCCCCGCAAGCAGCCCTACTTCGTGACGCCGGCCGACGGCTCGGTCTTCGCGATGGCCGGACTGTACGAGTTCTGGCGCGACCGCACGCTGCCCGACGACCACCCGCGGGCGTGGTGGGTGACCTGCTCCGTGATCACCACCGAGGCGGAGGCGAGCCCGCTGGCCGTGGCCCCGGCGGAGGGACCGCACTCCCTCGCCGAGATCCACCCGCGGATGCCGCTGATGCTCACCCCGGACCGCTGGGACGCCTGGCTCGACCCGTCCCGCACCGACCCCGAGGACCTGCGCGGGCTGCTCGCCCCGCCGCCGCCCGGCCTGATGCGCGCCTACCCGGTCACCACCGCCGTCAGCAACGTCCGCAACAACGGACCGGAGCTGCTGAAGGAGCTGGCCGCCCCGGAAGAGGGCACACTCTTCTGACGTGACCACCGAGACGATCACCACGGACGCGGGCGACGCCCGCGTCACCTGGCACCGCGCCGGCACGCCACGCCTCGTCCTGGCCGCGAGTCACGGCGCGGGCGGCGGCATCGAGGCCCGTGACCTCGCCGCGCTCGCCGCCGTCCTCCCCGCGCACGGCGTGACCGTCGCCCTCGTCGAGCAGCCCTGGCGGGTGGCCGGCAAAAAGGTCGCCCCGGCGCCGAAGACCCTGGACACCGGCTGGCGCGGCGTCTGGCCCGCGCTGACCGCGCCGGGCCTGCCGGTGATCTCCGGCGGACGCAGCGCCGGCGCCCGCGTCGCCTGCCGCACCGCCCCCGAGCTGGGCGCGCACGCCGTGCTCGCGCTGAGCTTCCCGCTCCATCCCCCGGGCAGGCCGGAGAAGTCGCGCGCGGAGGAACTGCTGGGCGCGGGCGTCCCCACCCTCGTCGTCCAGGGCGGCAACGACCCCTTCGGGAAACCCGCCGAGTTCCCGAAGGGTGACCACGAACTGGTCGAGGTGCCGCAGGCGGACCACGGCTTCGCCGTGCCCAGGCGGGCGGACCTCACGCAGGAGGAGGCCCTCCAGGTGATCACGGACGCGGTCGTGCGGTGGACGGCCGCCCTGGGCTGACGCGCGGGAATGCGAGCGCGGCCCCCGCTGTTGTGGGGTGCGTACGTGCCGGTCGAACGGCACCGCCGCCGTAGGAGAGGAAGTCCACCGCATGGGTTCCACGTTCTGCCCGAGCCGCAGTGCCCGCGCCGACCTCGACTGGACGGTGCTGCACGCGGCCAAGACCGCCCCGATTCGGGCGGCGGGCGGACCGGATCGTCGTCTATCCTCCGATTCGGGTGAGGCCGGTCCCGGTCTCGTCGCGACGACACTTGAGGAGGTGGGTCCGGTTCCCGGTACCGACGCAGGGACCGAACACGGCCAGGCGGAGCAGCCCGAGGGCCAGGGCGGCACGGGCGCGGAGTCGACGGCGGAGCGCAGCGCGCGCTTCGAACGGGACGCGCTCGAGTTCCTCGACCAGATGTACTCGGCCGCGCTGCGCATGACGCGCAACCCGGCCGACGCCGAGGACCTGGTGCAGGAGACCTACGCCAAGGCGTACGGATCCTTCCACCAGTTCCGCGAGGGCACCAACCTCAAGGCGTGGCTGTACCGGATCCTCACCAACACCTTCATCAACTCGTACCGCAAGAAGCAGCGCGAACCCCAGCGCTCCGCGGCCGAGGAGATCGAGGACTGGCAGCTGGCGCGCGCCGAGTCGCACATGTCCACGGGTCTGCGCTCCGCCGAGTCGCAGGCGCTGGACCACCTGCCGGACTCGGACGTCAAGGAAGCCCTTCAGGCGATCCCGGAGGAGTTCCGCATCGCGGTCTACCTCGCCGATGTCGAGGGCTTTGCCTACAAGGAGATCGCCGACATCATGGGGACACCCATCGGTACGGTGATGTCCCGGCTTCACCGGGGACGTCGCCAGCTGCGCGGCATGCTCGAGGACTACGCGCGCGAGCGCGGACTGGTCCCGGCCGGTGCCGGAGAGTCGAACGAAGCGAAAGGCTCGGGGTCATGAGCTGCGGAGAGCCGCACGAGACGGATTGCAGCGAAATCCTCGATCATCTCTACGAGTTCCTCGACCGTGAGATGCCGGATTCCGACTGCCGGAAGTTCGAGCACCACTTCGAGGAGTGCTCGCCCTGCCTGGAGAAGTACGGACTGGAGCAGGCGGTCAAGAAGCTCGTCAAGCGCTGTTGCGGACAGGACGACGTGCCGGGCGACCTGCGGTCGAAGGTCATGGGCCGGATCGACCTGATCCGCTCCGGGCAGAACGTGCCCGAACAGGACGTCACGGCCGCCCCGCAGGAGTCCTGACACCTCCCCTCCCCAGAGGTCGCGTCACCCGATTGTGCTAATCCGCGGGCGGTCCGCCCGCGGCGGCGCCTCCCCCCGTCCTAGGCTCCAGAAGCCGGAGGGCGCCGGAAGACGCGCGCGGCACGGTCGGGGGAGGGGCTCATGGAGGCGTTACCGGCGCGGGCCCGGGTGTATCTCGTCGGCGTCACCCTGCTCGGGCTGTGCTGTCTGCTCCCCATGCCGGGCGTCCCCCGGCCGGGGGTGCTGTCGTCCCTGCCGGACCCGCGCGTCCCCTGGTGGCCGGTCGTCCTGCTCGCCGTCCTGTACGCGGGATGCGAGCGCCTCGCCCGGTCCCGCCTCGTCGCCGGCCCGCACCCCGGCGGCACCTTCCACCCCGTGCTGCTGGCCGCGGCCTTCCTGCTGCCGCCCACCGCCGCCGCCCTCGTCGCGCTGCCCGGGGCGCTGCTGCTCCCCGTCGAGCACGGCCCCCGTCTCGCCCGCCGGCTGTGGCGCACCGGCCGGCTCGTCGTCGCCGTGTGGGCCGCGAGCCTGGTCCATCTGAAGACCGGCGGCCGGGACGCGGTGGCGCGCTGCGACATGCCCGGCGCCCTCGCCACCGCGGGCGCCGCGGTGCTCGCGTTCTGCCTCGTCCTCACCCTTCTCGACGGCGGCGTCCTGGCGCCCGCCCCCGGCGGGCTGCCGCGCAGCCGTCCCGCGGCCGCCTGGTGGCGGCTGTTCCTCGGCTCCCTGGCGCCCCTCACCGTGCACGGCCTCGCCGGACTGATGATGGCCCTGCTGTGGCGCAGCCCCTACGGGCCGGTGGCGGCGCTGCTGGTACTGCTGCCGATGGGCGTCTCGTGGTGGGCGTTCGCCCAGTACCACCGGGAACGCGCCGCCCACCAGGCCACGATCCGCGCGCTGGTGCAGGCCGTCGACATCAAGGACGGCTACACGCGCGGCCACAGCGAGCGCGTCGGCCGCGCCTCCACGCTGATCGCGCGCGAACTCGGCATGGACGACGAGCGGGTCGAGATGCTGCGGTTCGCGGGGATCCTGCACGACGTCGGCAAGCTCGGCGTGCCCACCCGGCTGCTCACCAAGAACGGCCCGCTCACCCCCGAGGAGCGGCGGGTGATCGAACTGCACCCCGAGTACGGGCACGAGATGGTGCGCGGCATCTCCTTCCTCGGCGAGGCCCGCGCGGCCGTGCTGCACCACCACGAGCGGCTCGACGGCACCGGCTACCCCTACGGGCTGGCGGGCGGTCAGATCCCGGAGTCCGCGCGGTTGGTCGCGGTCGCCGACGCCTTCGACGCGATGACCTCCACCCGCAGCTACAGCAGGGCGCGCCCGGTGCCCGTGGCGCTGGAGGAGCTCCAGCGCTGCGCGGGCACGCACTTCGACCCGCGGATGGTGAAGGCGCTCGTCCGCGCGATCGGCCGCACCGGCTGGCACCCCGCGGTGACCGCGGACGAGCCACGGCAGGCGGCCGTCCCCGGTCCCACCGCACCCGTCACCGGCCGCCCCGGGGCGCGCCGGTGAGGCCCCGCGCGCGCACCGTCCCGCTGCACACCGTCGTGCACCTGTGCGCCGTCGTCCTCGCGGCCGGGTCGCTGGGCACGACGTTGTACCACGGCGTCGAGGACCGCTCCACCGCCCTGGCCTTCGGGACGCTCGTCGCGGTCGGCGAGCTCACCCGGCGGGGCGGCCGGGGGATCCGGGAGCCCGCGCCGCTCGCCGCGGCCGGCTCGCTGGCGTACGCCCTGCTCGGCGAGGTCGCGGGGCGGCCCGCCGAGCACGGCGCCGCCCAGGTCGTCACCGTGGTGCTCGCCGCGTCGCTGCTCGGCAGCGTCCCGCACGTCGGTCGCGGCGACGGGCCCGCCCTGGACCCGGTGACCCGCCGGGTGCTGACCGTCGGCTTCGTCGCCGTGTGCTTCCACCCGCTGCACGCCCGGGGCGCGTTCGAGGCCCTCAGCGGGCCGGGACACGCGCTGCTGCTGCTCGTCCTGCTGACCCTGACCGCGCTGTGCGACGCCGTGCTCGCCGCCGCGCTGGCCCACTCCCGCACCGGCTGGCCCTTCCCGCCGCTGCTGCGCGACGAACTGCGGGCCGTGCCCGGCATCGGGGCCGCCGTTGTCGCCACCGGCGCGGTGATGGCGCTGGGCGCGGCGGTCGTGGGGCTGTGGGCGCTGCCCGTGTTCTCCGTGCCGCTGCTGCTCGCGCAGCTGTCCCACCGGAGGTACACGGCGGTGCGCGCCACCTACCGGCAGACCATCGCGTCCCTGGCGCGGGCCACCGAGATCGCCGGGTACACCCCGCACGGGCACTCGCGCCGGGTGGCCGCGCTCAGCCAGGCGGTGGGCCGGGACCTCGGGCTGACCGAGCCGGAGCTGACCGTGCTGGAGTACGCGGCGCTGATGCACGACATCGGGCAGCTCAGCCTCGTCGACCCGGTGCCCGAGGGCGCCACCGCCGGGCTGCCGCCCGCCGAGCAGCGGCGGATCGCGCTGCTGGGCGGCGCGGTGGTGCGGCAGACCGGGGTGGACACCCGGGTCGCCGTGATCGTCGAACGCCAGGCGGACCCGCACGCCGAGCAGCCGCTCGCCGCACGTATCGTCCGGGTGGTGAACGCGTACGACGAGAAGTGCAGGGAAGGAGGGCCCGGGGGGCCGCTGACCGCGCTGGAGGAACTGCGGCTGGGGGCCGCCGGGGAGTACGCGCCGGAGGTCGTCGAGGCCCTGGCCAGGGTTCTGTCCCGGGACACGGAGAGGACGCGTGAACAGGTGGACCGGTCGTGGTGAGAGGGCGGACCGGGCGGTCTGGTTCCCGGCCGTGCTGGGTAACCCATGGGTAATGAGCGCCCTCGCGGCCGTACGTGGTTGGATGCGAAGGAGAGGGTGTCCGGGGGCGCCGATCGCTGCGGCCGGCCCACCGAACGGAACTGGCAGGCGGGAATCGTGAGGATCTTCGGCAAGGGACGTCACCGGCCCTCCGCCTCCTGGCGGCAGGCCACGGACCGCGCGTTCACGCTCATCGGCGACGGCCGGTACGAGGACGCGGGCGCGCTGCTGACACGGGCCGCCGATCTGGAGCCCTGGCTGTCGGAGTCCTGGTTCAACCTCGCGCTGCTGCACAAGTTCCGGCACGACTGGGAGCAGGCGCGCGCGGCCGGGCTGCGCGCCGTCGCCCTGCTCGACCGCGACACCGGGGCGCCGGACTGGTGGAACGTGGGCATCGCCGCCACCGCCCTCCAGGACTGGCCGCTGGCCCGCCGCGCCTGGCAGGCGTACGGGCTCAAGGTGCCAGGACCCGCGACCGACTCGGGCGAGCCCCTCGGCATGGACCTGGGCAGCGCGGCCGTACGGCTGTCCCCGGAGGGGGAGGCCGAAGTGGTCTGGGGGCGGCGGCTCGACCCCGCCCGCATCGAGGTGCTGTCCATCCCCCTGCCGTCCTCCGGGCGCCGCTGGGGCGAGGTCGTCCTGCACGACGGGGTGCCGCACGGCGAGCGGAGCACCGCCGCCGGGCACACCTACCCGGTGTTCGACGAGATCGAGTTGTGGGCGCCCTCGCCGGTGCCGACCTGGGTGGTGCTGTTGGAGGCCGCGTCCGAGGCCGACCGGGACGCGCTGGAACAGCTCGCCTCCGACGCCGGGTTCGCGGCCGAGGACTGGTCGTCGTCGGTGCGGCTGCTGTGCCGGATGTGCTCGGAGTCGCGGATGCCGTCCGACGAGGGGGACGGGGAGCATCTCGATCCTCACGATCACAGCGAGCCGGGGCATCCCGGGCCGCTGGGGCACCGTACGGACGGGCAGCTGTGGGTGCCGGAGCGGGAGTGCGGCATCGCCGCGCCCGCGGCGCTGGTGCGGGGGTTGCTGGACGGGTGGGTCGCGGACAGCCCGGATTCCCGGGACTGGCGGGACCTCGAAGAGGTCTGCTAGCACCGTGGCCGGGTGCGGGGTCGTGGGGGCTGAGCGCGCAGTTCCCCGCGCCCCTTCCAGGGGCGTTGCACTTACCCTTGTGACACCACCTCCGGTCATCTCAGGAAGGCACACGTCGGTCATGGCTCAGCAGGACACCGATCAGCAGCACGCGGGCGTGCTCCCCGTCGACGACGAGGGCTACGTCATCGACACGGAGGACTGCGAGAAGCGCGAGGCGGCCTGGCGGGAGCGCGGCACCTCGCGCCCGATCACCGTGGTCGGCAACCCGGTGCTGCACAAGGAGTGCAAGGACGTCACGGACTTCGGCGAGGAGTTCCAGCAGCTGGTCGCCGACATGTTCGCCAGCCAGCGCACCGCCGAGGGCGTGGGCCTGGCCGCCAACCAGATCGGCGTCGACCTGAAGGTCTTCGTCTACGACTGCCCGGACGACGAGGGCGTGCGCCACGTCGGCGTGGTCTGCAACCCCGAGCTGGTCGAACTGCCCGCCGAGCGGCGCCGGCTGGACGACAGCAGCGAGGGCTGCCTGTCGGTGCCCACCGCCTACGCGCCGCTGGCCCGGCCCGACTACGCCGAGGTGACCGGTCAGGACGAGAAGGGCAACCCGATCCGGGTACGCGGAACGGGCTACTTCGCGCGCTGCCTCCAGCACGAGACGGACCACCTGTACGGCTACCTCTACATCGACCGGCTGTCGAAGCGGGAGCGCAAGGCGGCCCTCAAGCAGATGGCCGAGAACGAGCCGCGCTACCCCGTGGTCGCCAACGACTGACCGCCGTCACGGCTCACTTCACCCCTCGCACACGGCGCCCGATCCGGCACATCCCGGACGGGCGCCGTTCGGCTGTGCGCATCCCAAGGTAGTGAAAGAAGCAAATCCGTTCCCAGAACGGTCGCTTGTGGTGCTGAATGGAGGTGCGGGGATACGCACGGCGTGCGCCCGGCTCGGGGGACGGGGCGCTCAACTGGCGGCTGAGAGGGGATTGTTCGTGCATGCTTTGTCACACGGCACCACATCGGCACCGACCACCATCGCAGTTCCACCGGCGCTGTCTCTTCCGGTGATCGAGGCGGCGTTTCCCCGGCAACTCCACCCGTATTGGCCGAAGCTCCAGAGGGAGACCCGGGCATGGCTGCTCGAAAAGCGGCTCATGACGCCGGAGAAGGTGGAGTCATATGCCGACGGCCTGTGCTACACGGACCTCATGGCGGGCTACTACATAGGCGCGCCCGACGAGGTCCTCCAGGCGATAGCGGACTACAGTGCCTGGTTCTTCGTCTGGGACGACCGTCACGACCGCGACATCGTGCACGGCCGCCCCGACGCCTGGCGGCGGCTGAAGGACCTGCTGCACAGCGCCCTCGACCGCCCCGGTGACCACCTGGGTCACCAGGACCCCGTGGTCGCGGGCCTCGCCGACAGCGTGCGGCGGCTCTACGCCTTCCTTCCGGACACCTGGAACGCCCGGTTCGCGCGCCACTTCCACACCGTGATCGAGGCGTACGACCGGGAGTTCCACAACCGCACCGAGGGTATCGTCCCGACCGTCGAGGAATACCTCGAACTGCGCCGCCTCACCTTCGCGCACTGGATCTGGACCGACCTTCTGGAACCGAGCGCCGGACATGAACTCCCGGACGCGGTGCGGAAGAACCCGTCCTATCGGAAACCCGCGCTGCTCAGCCAGGAATTCGCCGCCTGGTACAACGACCTCTGCTCGCTGCCCAAGGAAATCGCCGGAAACGAGGTGCACAATCTCGGCATCAGTCTCGTCACCCACGAGGGAATGACCCTCGAAGAGGCGATCGCCGACGTACGGCGCCGCGTGGAGGAATGCATCAGCGAATTCCTGGACGCGGAACAGGAGGCATTACGGTTCGCCGACCGGCTCGACGACGGGACGGTGGGCGGAAAGGAGACGAGCGCCGCCGTGCGCGCCTGCGTCGGCAACATGCGGAACTGGTTCAGTTCCGTCTACTGGTTCCACCACGAGTCCGGCCGGTACCGGGTCGACAGCTGGGACGACCGGTCCACACCCCCGTACGTCAACAACGCAGCGGAAGGTGAGAAATGACCGTCGAGTCCGTACACCCGGGGGACACCACCGCGACCGCCGAACCGCCCGTGGCCGGCGGCACCGTCCCGCTCCTCGGCCACGGCTGGCGGCTGGCGCGCGACCCGCTGGCCTTCCTGTCCCAGTTGCGCGACCACGGCGACGTGGTCCGTCTGAAGCTCGGACCCAAGACCGTGTACGCCGTCACCACCCCCGCCCTCACCGGCGCCGTGGCGCTCAGCCCGGACTACATCATCGCCGGGCCCCTGTGGGAGTCGCTGGAGAGCCTGCTCGGCAAGGAGGGCGTGGCCACCGCCAACGGACCGCTGCACCGGCGTCAGCGGCGGACCATCCAGCCCGCGTTCCGGCTCGACGCGATCCCCGCCTACGGCCCGATCATGGCCGAGGAGGCCTACGCGCTGGTGGAGCGCTGGCGCACCGGCGGGCCGCTGGACATCACGGCGGAGTCCTTCCGGTCGGCGGTGCGCGTCACCGCCCGCTGCCTGATGCGCGGCAGCTACATGGACGACCGCGCCGACCGCATATGCGCCGATCTGGCCACCCTGTTCAGCGGGATGTACCAGCGCATGGTGGTGCCGCTCGGACCGCTCTACAAGGTGCCCCTCCCGGCCAATCGGGAATTCAACCGGGCGCTGGCCGATTTGCATGTCCTGGTCGACGAGATCATCGCCGACCGACGGGCAAGCGGTCAAAAACCGGACGATTTGCTGACGGCTTTGCTGGACGCGAAGGACGACAATGGCGACCCCATCGGGGAACAGGAGATCCACGATCAGGTCATCGCCATCCTGACCCCCGGCGCCGAAACCGTCGGATCCACGCTCATGTCGCTGCTCCTGGTTCTCACCGAGCACCCGGTACTCGGCGACAAGATCCGCGACGAGGTGAAATCGGTCGTCGGTGACCGCCGGGTGGCATTCGAGGACGTACGGAAGCTGACGTACACCGCGAATGTCGTCACGGAGACCCTGCGGCTGTATCCGGCCGTATGGATATTGACCCGCCGTGCGGTCGCCGACACGGAACTCGGCGGTTACCGCATTCCGAAGGGCGCGGACCTCATCTACAGCCCGTACGCGGTCCAGCGCGACCGGCGGTCGTACGAGCGGAACGAGGACTTCGACCCGGACCGCTGGCTCCCGGAGCGGTCCAAGGACGTGCCCAAGTACGCGATGAGCCCGTTCAGCGTGGGCAACCGCAAGTGCCCCAGCGACCACTTCTCCATGGCGGAGCTCACGCTCATCACCGCCGTGGTCGCCCACGCGTACCGCTTCGAGCACGCGTCGGACTCCGACCCCCGGCCCCGCATCGGCATCACCCTGCGGCCCCGTCGGCTGATGCTGCGGGCGCTGCCCCGCTGACGTCCCGCCGTCCGGCGCGCGGTCAGGCGGCCTCCGGGCCCCTGAACGCGCGCCGGTAGGACTGCGGGGTGGTCCCCACCGCGCGCACGAAGTGGTGGCGCAGCGCGGCCGCGTTGCCGAAGCCGGTACGGCCCGCGATCGCGTCCACCGTCTCGTCCGTCCGCTCCAGCAGATGCTGGGCCAGCAGCACCCGCTGGCGCAGGATCCAGCGGTAGGGCGTGGTGCCGGTCTCCTGCTGGAAGCGGCGGGCGAAGGTGCGCGGCGACATGTGGGCGCGGGCGGCGAGCTGCTCGACGGTGACCTCCTCGTCGAGGTGCTGCTCCATCCACACCAGCACCCCGGCGACCGAGTCGCCCCCGGGCTCCGGCAGCGGACGCTCGATGTACTGGGCCTGTCCGCCGTCGCGGTGCGGCGGCACCACCATCCGCCGGGCGATCCGGTTGGCCACCTCCGGGCCCTGCTCCTTGCGCACCAGGTGCAGACAGGCGTCGATGCCCGCGGCGGTGCCCGCCGAGGTGATCACCGGGTCCTCGTCGACGTAGAGCACGTCGGGCTCGACCGTCAGCTGCGGATAGCGGCGGCTCAGTTCCTCCGCGTGCTTCCAGTGCACCGCGGCGCGCCGCCCCTCCAGCAGCCCCGCGGCGGCCAGCACGAACACCCCCGAGCACACGCTCAGCACCCGCGCGCCCCGGTCCACCGCCCGGCGCAGCGCGTCCAGCATGTCGGGCGGGAACTCCCGGGAGGCGTAGGAGGCGCCGGCGGGCACGGCGATCAGGTCGGCCGTCTCCAGCCGCTCCAGACCGTGCTCGGTCCCCAGGGTGAAACCGGCGCCCACGCGCACCGAGGCCCCCTCCGCCGAGGCGACGGCGAAGTCGTACACCGGCAGCCCGTCGTCGCTGCGGTCGATGCCGAAGACCTCGCAGACCACGCCGAGTTCGAAGGGATTCACGCCGTCGAGGAGGACGGCCGCCACATTCCGGAGCATGGCTCCAGTGTGCCGCACCGTTGGCAGTAAATCGAGGGTGCACGACAGTCCTGCCACTCCCGGTCAGGAGTGTCCGGCGCGACAGTGGTGTACATGAACACGACGCAGACAGAAGCACTGATCTCGATGGTGGCCGTCCTCGGCCTGTTCGTCCTCATGGTCGCGCCCGCCGTGATCGGCATCCTGCGCGACCGCCGCCTCGACCGGCAGATCCGGCGGGCCGCGGCGGCCCCCGTCACCGGGCCGTCCGGCCAGCCGGCCGCGTCCGGCCCGGCGCGCGGGACCGCCCCGCGCCGCCCCGCACGGGCGGCGTGAGACGGCCCCGGCGCCCGGGCGTCAGAAGTCCTCGTCCAGGTCGACCGTGCCCTCCACGGCGACCTGGTACGCGGACGGACGGCGCTCGAAGAAGTTGGTCAGCTCCTGCACACCCTGCAGCTCCATGAAGGAGAACGGGTTCTCCGAGCCGTACACCGGCGCGAAGCCCAGCCGCACCAGCCGCTGGTCGGCGACGCACTCCAGGTACTGCCGCATCGACGCGGTGTTCATCCCCGGCAGCCCGTCGCCGCACAGGTCACGGGCGAACTGCAGCTCCGCCTCGACGGCCTCGCGCAGCATGTCGGTGACCTGGCGTCCGAGCTCCTCGTCGAACAGCTCGGGCTCCTCCTTGCGCACGGTGTCCACCACGTCGAACGCGAACGACATGTGCATCGTCTCGTCGCGGAACACCCAGTTGGTGCCGGTCGCCAGGCCGTGCAGCAGGCCCCGGCTGCGGAACCAGTAGACGTAGGCGAACGCGCCGTAGAAGAACAGCCCCTCGATGCAGGCCGCGAAGCAGATCAGGTTGAGCAGGAAACGGCGCCGGTCCGCCCGGGACTCCAGCCGGTCGATCTTCTCCACCGAGTCCATCCACCGGAAGCAGAACTCGGCCTTCTCCCGGATGGACGGGATGTTCTCCACGGCCGCGAAGGCCGCCGCCCGGTCGTCCGGATCGGGCAGATAGGTGTCCAGCAGGGTCAGGTAGAACTGGACGTGCACGGCCTCCTCGAACAGCTGCCGCGACAGGTACAGCCGCGCCTCGGGCGAGTTGATGTGCTTGTACAGCGTCAGCACCAGGTTGTTCGCCACGATCGAGTCGCCGGTGGCGAAGAACGCCACGAGGCGGCCGATCAGATGCTGCTCCTCGGGCGTCAGCTTCGCCAGGTCGGCGACGTCCGAGTGCAGGTCCACCTCCTCGACGTGCCAGGTGTTCTTGATCGCGTCCCGGTACCGCTCGTAGAAATCCGGGTAGCGCATGGGGCGCAGGGTCAGCTCGAAGCCGGGGTCGAGCAGGTTCTTGGTCGTGCTGGTGGTCACTGGCAGGCCTCGCAGGATTCGGGGTTCTCGAGGGAGCAGGCGACGGCCTCGGGGTCGGCCGGCTGCTGGACGGGCACGGCGGCGCGGGCCGCGCGGGCGATCCGGGTCGCCGGGCGGGAGCGCAGGTAGTAGGTGGTCTTCAGCCCCTGCTTCCAGGCGTAGGCGTACATCGAGGAGAGCTTCCCGATGGTCGGCGTCTCCAGGAACAGGTTGAGCGACTGCGCCTGGTCCAGGAACGGGGTGCGGGCGGCGGCCATGTCGATCAGCCCGCGCTGCGGGATCTCCCACGCCGTGCGGTACAGCCGCCGTACGTCCTCGGGGACCCACGCGAAGTCCTGCACCGAGCCGTTTGCCTCGCGCAGCGCCTCCCGGGTGCGCGCGTCCCACACGCCGAGCCGCTTGAGATCGTTCACCAGGTACGAGTTGACCTGGAGGAACTCCCCGGACAGCGTCTCGCGCTTGAACAGGTTGGACACCTGCGGCTCGATGCACTCGTACACGCCGGCGATGGACGCGATGGTCGCGGTGGGCGCGATCGCCAGCAGCAGCGCGTTGCGCAGGCCCGTGGCGGCGATCCGGGTCCGCAGCGCCTCCCAGCGCTCCGGCCAGGCGAGCTCGACGCCGTAGTGGTCGGGGTGCAGCACGCCCCGCGCGGTACGGGTCTTCTCCCAGGCGGGCAGCGGCCCGTGCCGCTCCGCGAGGGCGGCGGACGTCTCGTACGCGGCGAGCATGATCCGCTCGGCGATCCGGGTGGACAGCGCCTTCGCCTCGGGGGAGTCGAAGGGCATCCGCATCCGGAAGAACACGTCCTGGAGCCCCATCACGCCCAGACCCACCGGGCGCCAGCGGCTGTTGGACCGGGACGCCTCCTCGGTCGGGTAGAAGTTGATGTCGACCACCCGGTCCAGGAACGTCACGGCGGTGCGGACCGCCGCGTCCAGGCGCTCCCAGTCCATGCCGTCCGCGCCGGCGAAGGCCGCGAGGTTGACCGAGCCGAGGTTGCAGACCGCCGTCTCCCCGTCGTCGGTGACCTCCAGGATCTCCGTGCACAGGTTGGAGGAGTGGACGACGTGGCCCGGCTCGGCGGTCTGGTTGGCGGTGCGGTTGGCGGTGTCCTTGAAGGTCATCCAGCCGTTGCCGGTCTGCGCGAGGGTGCGCATCATCCGGCCGTACAGCTCGCGGGCCGGGAGCGTCCTGCGGGCCAGGCCCTTCGCCTCGGCGGCGCGGTAGGCCGCGTCGAACTCCTCGCCCCACAGGTCGACCAGCCCGGGCACGTCCACCGGGGAGAACAGCGACCACTGCGCGTCGTCGGCGACCCGGCGCATGAACTCGTCCGGCACCCAGTGCGCCAGGTTCAGGTTGTGCGTACGGCGGGCGTCCTCACCGGTGTTGTCGCGCAGTTCGAGGAACTCCTCGATGTCCGCGTGCCAGGTCTCCAGGTAGACCGCGGCCGCGCCCTTGCGCCGGCCGCCCTGGTTCACGGCGGCGACCGAGGCGTCCAGCGTCTTCAGGAACGGGACGATGCCGTTGGAGTGGCCGTTGGTGCCGCGGATCAGCGAACCCCGGGCGCGGACGCGGGAGAAGGACAGGCCGATGCCGCCGGCGTGCTTGGAGAGGCGGGCGACCTGGTGGTAGCGCTCGTAGAGGGAGTCCAGCTCGTCCCTGGGGGAGTCCAGGAGGTAGCAGGACGACATCTGCGGGTGGCGGGTGCCGGAGTTGAACAGCGTGGGGGAGGAGGGAAGGTAGTCCAGCTGGCTCATCAGCCCGTAGAGGGCGGCGACCTCCTCCAGCGCCCGCTCGCTCTCGTCCTCGGCGAGCCCGCAGGCGACCCGCAGCAGGAAGTGCTGGGGCGTCTCGACGACCTTGCGGGTGGCGGGGTGGCGCAGCAGGTAGCGGCTGTGCAGGGTGCGCAGCCCGAAGTAGCCGAACCGGTCGTCGGCGTCCGTGTCGATCAGCGCGTCCAGCCGGGCCGCGTGGAGCCGGACGAAGGCGGCGGTGCGGTCGCCGATCAGGCCCTCCCGGTGCCCGGCGGCCACCGAGCCGGTGAACGAGGTGACGCCCTGCGAGGCGGCCTCGGCACGGATGCCGAGGGTCAGCAGCCGGGCGGCGAGCCGGGAGTACGCGGGGTCCTCGGAGATCAGCCCGGCCGCCGCCTCGGTGGCCAGGTCCCGCAGCTCCGCCTCGTCGGCGGCGGCGGACCGGCCGCGCAGCGCGGCGGCGGCCACCCGGCCGGGGTCGGCGTCGGGCAGGTCGGCGGTCAGCTGGGTCAGGGTCCGCAGCAGCGCGGCCCCGGGGCCGTCACTCTCCTCGGTCACGCGGGTCGCTGAAGCCGGATCGGCTGGCGCGATGGTCACGTGGGGCTCTCCCTCGCTCGGCACGGGGGCCTCGAAGAGCGCAGGGGGCAGCACACGAACGCACACGGCGTCGCGTCCACCGGCCCATTCCGCGAGGCCCGGACGTCAGGGCACCCGGGACCGGAAGGGCCGGGCGCACTGTCGGCAGGTCCTCGGACTGACTCCCGTGCGCGCCCGTGGGCAGGCAGGGGTACACCGTTGCGGGACAGTTCCGGATTCGCACCGGATTCCCCTGCGGCGACAGCGAGCATGAGCATACATCTTGTGCCGGGTGCCGCCAGCACCCCCATATGTTGTGTCGGACCGGTGTCAGAGCGTCAACTCGTAGGTGAGGAGCATGATGTCGTCCAGCTCCGGCAGCGGGTTCCAGTCCCGGTCCGGGGTGCGGGTGAAGCCCAGCCGCTCGTAGATCCGGTGGGCGGAGTGCATGGTGCGCTGGGTCGACAGCACGATCTGCCCGCACCCCTCGATCCCTCGTGCCCGGTCGACACAGGCGCGCACCAGAGCCTCCCCGGCCCCGCGGCCCCGGCCCGCGCGGGCCACCGCCAGCATCCGTATCTCCGCCTCGCCCGGCCCCGCTATGTCGGCCATCGGCCCGGGCCCCGGCACGAAGGTCACCCCGCCCAGCAGCGTGCCGTGCTCCACGGCGACCAGCACCTCGGCGGCCGCCGCCCGCTTCGCCACGTCCCGCAGCTCGCCCAGGTAGGCGTCGCTCTCCCCGAAGTCCAGCAGCCCGTCGCCGAGATAGGCCTGCGCGGTGATCTCACCGAGTTCCGCGTGTTCGCCGGTCGTCGCCGGCCGGATGACGATGTCCATGCGGGGGAGTCTGCCGCACGGGTACGGCAGCGGGCCGCCGGTTTTCCACCGGCGGCCCGCTGCCTCGTACGCGACGGCGTCAGTGCGCGCTGCCCGCCGTGGCCGGCGGGAGCTCCACCTGGACTCCGGGGTCGCCCGAGTCCGCCGTGTAGTCCTCCGGCTTGGTCTGGTCGATGCCCTCGGGCGCCTTGAGAGCCCGCATGACGAAGGTCAGGACGACCGTGACCACCACGTTGATCACGAAGGCGGTGAGACCGATGTAGCCGATCTCCCCGATGCCCGGGATCTCCTTGGCGGACCCGCCGAAGTGCTTCTGCGTCGGCGACGCCACCCCGTACGCGGCGACCGTGCCGTAGATCATGCCGACCGCCCAGCCGCCGATCAGCGCCCAGCGGTGGAACCAGCGGGTGAACAGGCCGCCCACCAGCGCAGGGAAGGTCTGCAGGATCCAGATGCCGCCCAGCAGCTGGAAGTTGATTGCGACGGTCTTGTCCATGGTCAGCACGAAGACCAGCGCGCCCACCTTCACCAGCAGGGACACGATCTTGGAGACCGCGGTCTCCTGCTTGGGCGTCGCGTCCGGCTTGATGAAGTCCTTGTAGATGTTGCGGGTGAACAGGTTCGCCGCCGCGATCGACATGATCGCCGCCGGCACCAGCGCGCCGATGCCGATCGCCGCGAAGGCCACCCCGGCGAACCAGTCCGGGAACATGTTCTCGAACAGCTGAGGGATGGCCAGCTGGCCGTTCTGCACCTTCACCCCGGCCGCGATCGCCATGAACCCGAGCAGCGCCAGCAGGCCCAGCATCAGCGAGTACAGCGGCAGGATCGTGGTGTTGCGGCGGATCACCTCACGGCTGCGGGAGGACAGCGTCGCGGTGATCGAGTGCGGGTACATGAACAGTGCGAGCGCCGAGCCCAGCGCCAGCGTGGCGTACGTCCACTGGCCCGCCTCACCCGGCACCAGGGAGCCGCGCGGCGCACCGGTGGCCGGGTTGGTCTGGCTGTACGCCTCCTGCGCGGAGGCGAAGATCTCGTCGAACCCGCCCAGCTTGATCGGGATGTAGATGATCGCCACCGCGATCACGATGTAGATCAGCGTGTCCTTGACGAACGCGATCAGCGCGGGCGCCCGCAGCCCCGACGAGTAGGTGTACGCGGCGAGCACGCCGAAGGCGATGAGCAGCGGCAGGTCCTTGATGAACCAGTTGGTGTTCTCGCCGCCGCCGACGCCCATCACGTCCAGCACGGCCTGGATGCCGACCAGCTGCAACGCGATGTACGGCATCGTCGCCAGGATGCCGGTGACCGCGACGGCCAGCGACAGCCCCTTCGAGCCGAACCGCCCGCGCACGAAGTCGGAGGTCGTCACATAGCCGTGCTTGTGCGACACCGACCACAGCCGGGGCAGGAAGGTGAAGATCAGCGGATACACGAGGATCGTGTACGGCACCGCGAAGAAGCCGGCCGCGCCCGCCGCGTAGATCGCCGCCGGGACGGCCACGAAGGTGTACGCGGTGTACAGGTCGCCGCCCAGCAGGAACCAGGTGACCCAGGTGCCGAACGAGCGCCCGCCCAGGCCCCATTCGTCGAGGGTGTGCTCGTTCGCGGCCCTGCGCCAGCGCGCGGCCAGGAAGCCCATCACGGTGACGAGCACGAAGAAGAAGATGAAGACGGCGAGTGCCACGCCGTTCACGCCGTCGTTCACTGCTCCGCACCGCCCTTCCGGTTCGAGCGGGCGCGCTGGTCACGCTGCCAGAGCTGGTACGCGACCATCGTCAGCGCGGTCGAGATCAGCACCCACAGCATCTGGTACCAGTAGAAGAAGGGGATGCCGATGAACACCGGGTCGGTCTTGGCGTAGGAGCCGACCCAGAGCATGGCGACGAATGGTGCGAGCAGGCAGATGCCGATGACGACGCGCATGGGCGTCACCACCGGCTCCGGTGTTGTTTGCGGGGTTTGCGACATCAGACGGCTCCCGTCCCCTCACTGATCGCCGACGTTGGCTCGCGGCAATGTAGGTGAGGGCGCGGGACGGTCGTAACCCCCCGTAGGAGGGGCGGTATGCAGCAGCAGCGCAACCGCAAGGCAACAGCAACGAAAATCCTGTCAACCACCCGGTCTGTCGGGTTTTGCGGACGCGCGGCCGGGCCGCACCGGCGGTCTGCCGGGCTCAGTCCTGGGGGCGCTTGAGGCGCGCGACGAACTTGTACCGGTCGCCCCGGTACACCGACCGCACCCACTCCACCGGCTGCCCGTCCCGGTCGAGCGAGTGCCGGGACAGCATCAGCATCGGCAGACCGACGTCGGTGCCGAGCAGGCCCGCCTCGCGCGGCGTGGCCAGGGACGTCTCGATGGTCTCCTCGGCCTCCGCGAGACGGACGTCGTACACCTCGGCGAGGGCGGTGTAGAGGGAGGTGTACTTCGTCAGGCTGCGGCGCAGGGCCGGGAAGCGCTTGGCGCTGAGGTGGGTCGTCTCGATGGCCATCGGCTCGCCGTTGGCCATGCGCAGCCGCTCGATGCGCAGCACCCGGCCGCCGGCGGTGATGTCGAGCAGGCCGGCGAGCCGGTCGTCGGCCGTGATGTACCCGAGGTCGAGGAGCTGCGAGGTCGGCTCGAGCCCCTGGGCGCGCATGTCCTCGGTGTACGAGGTGAGCTGGAGCGCCTGGGAGACCTTGGGCTTGGCGACGAAGGTGCCCTTGCCCTGGATCCGTTCCAGACGGCCCTCGACCACCAGTTCCTGGAGCGCCTGGCGCACGGTGGTGCGCGAGGTGTCGAACTCGGCCGCCAGCGTGCGCTCGGGCGGGACCGGCGTGCCGGGGGGCGCGGTCTCGGTCATGTCGAGCAGGTGTTTCTTCAGCCGGTAGTACTTAGGCACGCGCGCCGTACGGACCGCGGTCCCGCCCTCGTTCTCCGCACTGCTGACGTCGGTGCTCATGCTCTGCCTTCCCGGCTCCGGCTGCCGAAGCGGCCGACAGACCGTCGGCCACGGCTGACATCGTGGCACGGCTCCGGGCGGGGGCGGACCCTCGCACGCTCCGTGATCCCTTTTGTATACCCCTGTGACCAGCGATGGTCCAGACCACGGGCGGTGGTCAGAGCCCCTGCCACCCCGGCTTGTTGGCGTAGGTGTGCCGGAAGTAGTCGGTGAGCTTCAGCTTGGAGGCGGCGGCCTCGTCGACCACCACGGTGGCGTGCGGGTGCAGTTGCAGCGCGGACGCCGGGCACACCGCCGCGACCGGGCCCTCGACGGTGGCGGCGACCGCGTCCGCCTTGCCCTCGCCGGTGGCCAGCAGCACCAGGTGCCGGGCCTCCAGGATGGTGCCGATGCCCTGGGTGATGACGTGGTGCGGCACCTGGCCGATGTCGCCGTCGAAGAAGCGGGCGTTGTCCACCCGGGTCTGCTCGGTCAGCGTCTTGATCCGGGTGCGTGAGGCGAGCGAGGAGCACGGCTCGTTGAAGCCGATGTGCCCGTCGGTGCCGATGCCGAGCAGCTGGAGGTCCACGCCGCCGGCCTCGGACAGCTCCCGGTCGTAGCGCTCGCACGCGGCCTGCACGTCCTCGGCCGTGCCGTCGGGGCCCAGGAAGGCGTCCATCGGGATGCCGAGCGGCTCCAGGACCTCGCGCCGCAGCACCGAGCGGTAGGACTCGGGGTGGTCGGCGGGCAGCCCCACGTACTCGTCGAGCTGGGCCACCCGCGCACGGGAGGCGTCCACGGCGCCGGCGCGGACCTTCGCCGCCAGCGCCTCGTAGACGGGCAGCGGAGTGGAACCGGTCGCCACGCCGAGCAGGGCGTCGGGCTTGCGTCGCAGCAGCCCCGCCATGGCCTCGGCGACGAGCTCGCCTCCCGCCTTGGCGTCCGCAACGATGACAACTTCCACGGTGGGCCTGCCGATCTTCCGGTGGACTCGACTGGGACGGGCCCCGGACGCCGGGGCCATGTGGTTTAGACCAATCTCAATCTAGCAGAGGGCCGCCCGCCCGCCGAGGTGGAACCGGCACCCGGGGCAAACCGCTCCCCGCGCCCGGGTGCCCCGAAATCGTGGCGTCCGACCGGCCCCGCGGGCGCCCCTGTCGGGTTAGGCTGCGTGGTGGACCCGCCTGCGTCCGGCGCGACGCGGGGCGAGGGTCGAGGAACGCCTTGCACGACGCATTTACAGGCGCAGTGGTCTAGTCCACAATGCGTAGCAGGACACACAGACCTGCCTTCCCCGCACAGGAAGGCGGACCGAGGATCCGAGGCTCTCTGCCCTGACTGCCCCGGCTCCTCATCCTTCGGCCGACCGGGACCGCACACCCCGCCGGCCGATATTGCTCCGGGCTGCGGTGCCGGGAGGGTTGAGGGTCCCTCCCAGGCGCCGCGGCCCGCGGGTGTTTCGGGGGCGCGCAAACACACAGGTACGCTCGCTGACGTGCCCTCCATGAACGAACTCGTACGCCAGCACACCGCCCTCGACGACACCGACCTCGAGTGGCTCCACCTGCTGGTCTCGGAGTGGCAGCTGCTCTCCGACCTCTCCTTCGCCGACCTGGTCCTGTGGGTCCCCACCCGCGACGGCACGCGCTACGTCTCCGTCGCCCAGATGCGGCCCAACACCGGCCCGACCTCCTACCAGGACGACATGGTCGGCCATCTGGTCCCGCGCGGCCGCCGGCCCATGCTGGACGCGGCCCTGGACGAGGGCCGGATCGTGCGCGAGGGCGACCCGGAGTGGCGCGAGGAGGTCCCGGTCCGCGTCGAGTCCATCCCGGTACGCCGCGAGGGGCGGGTCCTCGGCGTCATCGCGCGCAACACCAACCTGCTCACCGTGCGCACCCCCAGCCGGCTGGAGCTCACGTATCTGCAGAGCGCCTCGGACCTGGCCCAGATGATCGCGGCGGGCGCGTTCCCGTACGCCAACCAGCAGCTGGAGATGGACGCCTCGCCGCGCGTCGGCGACGGCCTCATCCGGCTCGACGCCGACGGCGTCGTCCAGTACGCCTCGCCCAACGCCCTGTCCGCCTACCACCGTCTCGGCCTCGCCGCGGATCTGGTGGGCCATCACCTCGGGCAGACCACCGCCGAACTGGCCCCCTCGCGCGGGCCGGTGGACGAGGCGCTGGCGAAGGTCGCGAGCGGCTGGGCGCCCCGCGAGTTCGAGATCGAGTCCGACGACGGCGTCATCCAGTTCCGCGCGATCCCGCTGAAGCCGAAGGGCACCCGCATCGGCTCCCTGGTGCTGCTCCGGGACGTGACCGAACTGCGCCGCCGCGAACGCGAGTTGATCACCAAGGACGCCACCATCCGGGAGATCCACCACCGGGTGAAGAACAACCTCCAGACGGTGGCCGCCCTGCTGCGGCTCCAGGCCCGCCGGATCGGGTCGGAGCGCGGACGGGCGGCGCTGGAGGAGGCCGTGCGGCGGGTCGGGTCCATCGCCATCGTCCATGAGACGCTGTCCCAGAACCTGGACGAGCGGGTGGAGTTCGACGAGATCGCCGACCGGGTGCTCGCGATGGTCGCCGAGATCTCCCCGGGCAAGGTCGCCGGCCGGCGCTCGGGCCGCTTCGGGATACTCGACGCCGAGGTGGCCACGCCGCTGTCGATGGTGCTGACCGAGGTGCTGCAGAACGCCCTGGAGCACGGCTTCCGCGAGGGCGAGACCGGCACCGTCGAGGTGTCCGCGGTGCGGGGCGGCACCTCACGGGAGGCGCGCCTGCTGGTCACGGTGCAGGACGACGGGGTGGGTCTGCCCGAGGGCTTCGACCCGCACACCGCGGGCAACCTGGGCCTGCAGATCGTACGGACGCTGGTGGAGGGGGAGTTGGGCGGCACCTTCGACATGGTGCCGGCGCCGGAGCGGGGGACCCGGGTGATCCTCGACATCCCGGTGCAGGCGGACTCCTGACCGCCGAGGCCCGGTGCGCTCCGGGACAGCAAAAGACCCCGGACCGGGGTCCGGGGCTGATGCTCGTTCCTTCGCTTCCCCCTGCCCGATGGGCTCGGACGCCGGGGGAACTTCGCGCTGCGGCTCGGGGCGGGAGATGCGTGTGCGCCGTCCACGGAATCATCCGGACGGGCGCACACGCGCCGCCAAGCTCAGGCTGTTTGCTGGGGCGGGGTCGTCAGGCGGAGGCCTGACGCGCCCGGTTGCGGGCAGCGCGGCGCTTCATCGCGCGACGCTCGTCCTCGCTGAGACCACCCCAGACGCCGGAGTCCTGACCGGACTCGAGCGCCCACTGCAGGCACTGCTCGATCACCGGGCAGCGGCGGCAGACGGCCTTGGCTTCCTCGATCTGCAGCAGCGCGGGACCGGTGTTGCCGATGGGGAAGAAGAGCTCGGGGTCTTCCTCGCGGCAAACGGCGTTGTGACGCCAGTCCATGGCTGCTACCTCTCCTTGGTATTACTGCAGGTGCTTGTGAATGTGAACGCTTTCACGAATCCCCCGACAAGGGAAGGGCCGACTGCCAGGTTCCCTGGCGTGGTCCTTGGTTTGAAGGGGGGTTCCGGTGATCTGTGGAGGCCGGTGTTGCGGGCCGTCCCGATCGCCAAGAAGAGACTCGCAAACCTCGGCGGCGGATACAACCCCTTCCGAAAAGTTTTTTTTGATTCTTCGGTGTCGACTAGGTCACAGCCGTACTTCCATGGGGTGGACCCTGGCCTAAACGTTCGACTGAAAGGACTTTCGCCCTTTCTGCTCACACAATCACACGCAGTGCACGGCGAACGCCTGTGAACGTCACGCTGGTGCGCAGCCCGAGGTGGTCACCGTCCATCTGAAGGGGCAGTGGCACCTTCGAATGCAAGGTGAAGCGTGTCAGATCGTGCCGCGTCACGGCGTGCTTGCCGCGGGGGCCCCGCTCCGGGGACGAAGTGAGCAACTGCGTGCCATACCGGGCAACCGCGGGGGTGGACATCCGGGTGAGACCGAAGAGATCGAGTCCCGTGTCGAAGGACGCCTGGGGCGAGGCGTAGATCGGGCGGTTGCCGAGGAACGTCCACGGCGAGGTGTTCGAGACTATGGACAGCACCAGGTCCTCGACCGGTTCCTCGTCCACGAGGTCCAGCGTGATCATCCCGTGGCGGCGGTGCGGGTCGCCCAGCAGCTGACGCACCACCTGGCGCATGTAGAGGGCGTGCGTCGACCTCCGGCCCCGCTCCCGCTGCTGCTCCACCCGGCCGACCACACCGGCGTCGAAGCCCAGCCCCGCGTTGAAGGTGAACCAGCGGGCGGGCACCGCCTCGTCCTCGGTGCCCGGCGTGCCCGAGGTCAGCCCCAGGCCCACCGTCCGCTCCCGGCCCTCGCGCAGCGCGTCCAGCAGCACGCCGGTCGCCTCCACGGGCTGGTTGGGCAGGCCGAGGGCGCGGGCGAAGACGTTGGTGGAGCCGCCGGGGACCACGGCGAGACCGGGCAGGCGCTCCGGGTCGGGGCCCGCGTGCAGCAGGCCGTTGACCACCTCGTTCACCGTGCCGTCGCCGCCCAGGGCGACCACCAGGTCGACCTCGCCGCTCTCCGCCGCCTGCCGGCCCAGGTCGCGGGCGTGCCCCCGGTACTCGGTGGTCACCGCGTCGAGTTTCATCTCGCTGGCGAGTGCGTGGATCAGCACGTCGCGCGTGCGCGCACTGGTGGTGGTTGCCGCCGGGTTGACCACGAGAAGTGCACGCATGACGTGCAGGGTACCTACTGAGCGGTACCCGGCCCAGACCGAGGTCCCGCCCTGTGGACGGCGCGGGGCGTGAACCTCGCCACGGGACGGCTCCCCGGCGGCGGCTACCCTGCAGGGGTGAGCAGCGAGCAGACCCCCGTCACCAGCCCCGCCGGCACCGGCGCCCGTCCGCGCCGCCTGACGTACGCCGCGGCCCTCGCCGCGCTGGAGGGGCTCGCGCTGGTCGTGGGGGGCGTCTGGCTGCTGGTGCTCGGCGTCGCGGGCGAGCCGGACGACCGGCAGCAGGCCGTCACCGGCGGGGTCACGCTGATCGCGCTGGCGCTGCTGCCGCTGCTGGCCGCCCGCGGCCTGTTCGCCCGGCGCGGCTGGAGCCGCGGGCCCGCCGTCATCACGCAGATCATGGCGCTGCCGGTGGCCTACAACATGCTGACGTCCGACGGCGCGGCCGTCCCCGCCGGCATCGTGCTCGCCGTCGTCGCCGTGACCGCGCTGGTGCTGCTGGTCAACGCCGAGACCACCCGGGCCCTCGGTATCCGCGGACCCGGGAACGCGGGCGACGCCGCGAAGTGACGCGCCGCGCCGCCGCCTACTCCTCGACGAGCAGCTTCTCCCGCAGCTGGGCCAGGGTGCGGGCCAGCAGCCGGGAGACGTGCATCTGCGAGATGCCGACCTCCTGCGCGATCTGCGACTGGGTCATGTTGCCGAAGAAGCGCAGCAGCAGGATCCGCTTCTCGCGCGGCGGGAGGTCCTCCAGCAGCGGCTTGAGCGACTCCCGGTACTCCACGCCCTCCAGCGCCTCGTCCTCCGCGCCGAGGGTGTCGGCGACCGCCGGGGACTCGTCGTCGGTGTCGGGGACGTCAAGGGACAGCGTGGAGTAGGCGTTCGCCGACTCCAGGCCCTCCAGGACCTCCTCCTCCGAGATCGCCAGCTTCTCGGCGAGCTCGTGCACCGTGGGGGAGCGGCCGTGCAGCTGGGACAGCTCCGCCGTGGCCGTGGTGAGCGCCAGCCGCAGCTCCTGGAGCCGCCGCGGCACCCGCACCGCCCAGCCCTTGTCGCGGAAGTGCCGCTTGATCTCGCCGACGACCGTCGGGGTGGCGTACGTGGAGAACTCCACCCCCCGGTCCGGGTCGAAGCGGTCGACGGACTTGATCAGACCGATGGTGGCGACCTGGGTCAGGTCGTCCAGCGGCTCACCGCGGTTACGGAAGCGGCGCGCCAGGTGCTCGACGAGCGGCAGATGCATCCGCACCAGACGGTTGCGCAGCTCCGCGTACTCCGGGGTGCCGTCCTCCAGGGTGCGCAGTTCGAGGAAGAGGGCGCGCGCCCCGCTGCGGTCCTGCGGGTGGTGGTGCGCGTGCGTGCCCGGCACACCCGGTGTGCTCCGTGCGCCGGAGGCAGGCGCCGCCTGCTCCTCGGCCTCTCGCTCGTGCTCGCTCATCGTCCCGCCCGTCGCCCTTCCCCGAGCGCTCGCCTCGTCCCCCGCCACCGGCTCGGCCGGCGCGGGGGCACCCCCGCCGGGAGCGGCCGGCCCGGCCGCGGACGGGTCCCGCACGGCACCGCCGGCCTGCCCGCCGCCCGGACGGACGTCCCCCGCGGAGTCGTCCTCCGGATGCGGCCGGGCCTGCTCGGGGATGCCGTCGATGCCGTCCGGCGCGCGCTCGGCCGGAAGCTCCCGTGTGCCGCGTTCTTCGTCCCGCACCGGCCCGTCCTCGCTCCTCACGCCGGCCCGGGTCCCGCGCCGCGCTGTTTGTAGAGGCTGATCGACACGGTCTTGTCCTCGTCCACGGCCGAGGAGACCTTGCCCGCGAGCGCGGACAGCACGGTCCAGGCGAAGGTGTCCCGCGAGGGGGCGTGGCCGTCCGTGGTGGGCGCCGAGACGGTGACCTCGAGCGAGTCGTCGACGAGCCGGAAGACGCAACTGAGCACCGAGCCCGGCACGGCCTGCTGCAGCAGGATCGCGCAGGCCTCGTCGACCGCGATGCGCAGGTCCTCGATCTCGTCGAGGGTGAAGTCCAAACGGGCCGCGAGGCCGGCCGTGGCCGTACGCAGCACCGACAGGTAGGCCCCCGCGGCCGGCAGCCGGACTTCCACGAAGTCCTGGGTCGCGGGCTCGCCTGCGATCTGGGACACCCTCACCTCCAAGGTGGTACAAGCGTTTCAGGGCCTGTGTTCGCCCCCGGGCAACGCGCTACGTGGTTCAGCGGTGACGCTATCGCGCTCCCGGCCGTCCTGTCGCCGGGACCCCGACCCGTTGCTGTCACTCATAGTAAAACTGCGAACACGCTCCGTGGCTAGGGGTCTGCGACGGCCAAATGGGAAGAGCGCGCGCCGCATTGACGTACCCAGGCGCCGGACCGCCGAACCGTCCGGCACCGTGGTCCCGCCACGTCACACCAGCACGTGGTCGACGAAGCACCAGCGCCAGTCCTCGCCCGGCTCGTGGGTCCGCATCACGGGATGGCCGGTCTCCCTGTGGTGCCGCGTCGCGTGCCGGTGCGGCGAGGAGTCGCAGCAGCCGACGTGGCCGCAGGTGAGACAGAGGCGCAGCTGCACCGGATCGGTCCCCTCCCGCAGACACTCCGGACACGTCTCACCGAGCGGGACCGGTTCCGGGTGCGGCAACGCCTCGACGTGCGTGCACTGTTCCATGATTGCCAGATTACGTCGGTCGTGCGGACGGCCGCGCGGAAAAACGAGGGTGGGCCCGACATGGACGTGATACCTCTGCTGCTGCTGGTCGCGGGCAGCGCCACGGTGGCCGCCGCCGCCCGGCGGACGCCGGTGCCGCCGCCGCTGGTGCTGGTCGCGGCGGGACTGGTGGTCTCCTACGTCCCCGGCGTGCCCGGCTACGCCCTCGACCCGCACGTCGTGCTGCCGCTGATCCTCCCGCCGCTCCTCTACACGGCGGCCGTGGACAGCTCCTACCTGGACCTGCGGGCGCAGCTGCGGCCGGTGGCCCTGCTGTCCGTCGGGTACGTGCTGTTCGCGACGCTCGCCGTCGGCTGGGTGCTGTACCTGCTGGTGCCCGGGCTGCCGCTGACCGCGGCGCTGGTCTTCGGCGCGGTGGTGGCGCCCCCGGACGCCGTCGCGGCGACGGCGGTGGCCCGCAGGGTCGGCCTGCCCTCGCGGATCACGACGATCCTCCAGGGCGAGTCGCTGTTCAACGACGCCACCGCGATCACCGCCTTCCGGGTCGCCGTGGCCGCGTCCGTCGGCGAGGGCGTGAGCTGGGCCGGGGGCGTGGGCGAGTTCCTGCTGGCCGCCGTCGGGGGCGTGGCGGTCGGCCTGGTGCTGATGGCGCCGCTGCACTGGCTGCGCACCCACGTCCGCGAGACGCTGCTGCAGAACACGCTCTCGCTGCTCATCCCGTTCGTCGCGTACGGCGTGGCCGAGCAGGTGCACGCCTCCGGGGTGATCGCCGTCGTGGTGGTCGCGCTCTACCTCGGGCACCGCGCGTGGGAGGTCGACTTCGCCACCCGGCTCCAGGAGAGCGCGGTGTGGGGCATGGTCGCGTTCGTCCTGGAGTCGGCCGTCTTCGCCCTCATCGGACTCCAGCTCCCCGTCGTCATGCGCGGGCTCGGCGGGCACGAGGGGACTGCTGCCGCCTGGTACGCCCTGATCGTCTTCGCGGTGGTCGTCGTCGTGCGGTTCCTCTGGGTGTACCCGGCCGTCTGGCTGCCGTGGCTGGTCTCGGCCCGGGTGAGGGCGCGGGAGCGGAGGCCCGGCTGGAAGGGGCCGTTCGTGATCTCGTGGGCGGGGATGCGCGGGGTGGTGTCGCTCGCCATCGCCTTCTCGATCCCGGTCACCGCGGAGGGCGAGGACTTCCCGCACCGGTATCTGCTGCTCTTCCTGACCTTCACCACCGTCATCGGCACCCTCGTCGTGCAGGGCCTGACCCTGCCCCCGCTGATCCGGATGCTGCAGCTGCCCGGGCGCGACCGGCAGGCCGAGACCCTCGCCGAGGCCAACGCGCAGGCGCAGGCGTCCCGGGTCGCCGAGGAGCGCCTCGACGAACTGCTGGCCGACGAGCGCAACGCCCTTCCCGCGCCGCTGGCCGACCGGCTGCGCGGCGTCCTGGAGCGGCGCCGCAACGCCGTCTGGGAGCGGCTCGGGCAGGTCAACCCCGTGACCGGCGAGTCGGTGGACGACACCTACCGGCGGCTGTCCCGGGAGATGATCGGCGCCGAGCGCGAGGTGTTCGTGAAGCTGCGCGACGGGCGCTACATCGATGACGAGATGCTGCGGACGCTGCTGCGCCGGCTGGACCTGGAGGAGGCCGCGGCCTACCGGGAGGCGGAGTAGGCCCCCGCGCGGGCGCGCGGGCTCAGGGGGACGGCCGCCCGGTGATCACCGCGGCGACCGTGCTCCCGCGCGGGAAGGCGCCCTGCCCGGCCAGGGTGACAAGGGCATGAAGCAACTTGGCGACATAGATACGTTCCACGGGGACGCCGTGACGCTGTTCGAAGTCCGCGGCGAACGCCTCCAGGTCCGCCGGCACGCGCGCGTAGCCGCCGTGGTGGAACCGCTCGTCCAGGCTCCACTCCCCCCGCGGCCCGCCGAACGCCTCCGTCTGCAGGGCCCGTATGTCCGCCGTGAGGAAGCCGCCCTTGAGCACCGGTATGCCGAGAGTGCGCGCGCTCCCGGCGAGCCCGGCGGCCAGTCCCGCGAGCGTGCCGCCGGTGCCGCAGGCCACCGCGGCCGCGTCCGCGGCGCCCGCCAGCTCCCGGCCGAGCTCCACGCACCCGCGCACCGCGGCGGCGTTGCTGCCGCCCTCGGGCACGACGTACGCGTCCTCCGCGTCCGCCGCGCGCAGCACGGCCGCGAGGGTCTCCGGATCGGTCTTGCGGCGGTACACCGACCGCGCCACGAAGTGCAGCCGCATGCCGTCGGCCGCGCAGCGCGCCAGCGACGGGTTGAGCGGCCGGTCCGCCAGCTCCTCGCCGCGCACCACGCCCACCGTGCGCAGACCGAGCAGCCGGCCGGCGGCGGCCGTGGCCCGCAGATGGTTGGAGTACGCCCCGCCGAACGTGACCACCGTCCGCCCGCCGGCCGCCGCCAGGTTCGGGGCGAGCTTGCGCCACTTGTTGCCGACCAGCTCGGGATGGACGAGGTCGTCCCGCTTCAGCAGCAGCCGTACCCCGTGCCGCTCGAACCGCGCGTCGACGGCCTCCTCCAGCGGCGAGGGGAGCCGCGGGCGCAGGCCGGCCAGGGCGTCGGGACCGAGGGCGTCGGAGCTGGTCACGCGGGCCATTGTCGCCCGTCAGGGGGGCGCGGTCGCGTGCCGGGCGCCGGTGTTCCGCGTGGGGGGTGTCAGGAGGGCGGAACACCGGTGACGAGCGCCCCGGCGCCGGGTCGCTTCGGACGGTCACGTCGTCCGGGTCACTTCAGCCGGTCGCGGATCCGCTTGCGCATCGACGCCATGGTGAACCCCCGCGGGTCCACCTTGCCCGGCTGCCACTCCAGGTGGCCGATCACCGACTGCTCGTTCCAGCCGTGATGGCGGCAGACCGCCGCCGCGGCCTTCTCGACGGCCTCCAGCTGCGCCGCCGGCCACGGGTCCTTCCCGTCGCCGAGGTTCTCGCACTCGAAGCCGTAGAAGTGCCGGTTGCCGTCGGTGTTCGCCTCGTTGTCCGGCGGGAACGTCTTCTTCTCGGCGATCACCGCCCGCAGCACGTCGTCGTCGCCGAGCCCCGCGTGGTTGGCGCGGCCGTAGCCGACGAGGTGAACCCGGCCGTCCTTGGTGATCACGCCGTGGCACAGCGGGCCCGGCAGACCCGAGTAGCCCCTGCGGCAGATGTCCACCGTCGCGGCGCTGCCCTTGGTCACGGTGTGATGGATCATCACCCCGTGCACCGGCCCCCACGGGCCCTTGTGGTTGCGGTTGTGGTCGCGCCAGTCGCCGACCTCGACGACGGTGAGACCCTCCGCCTTGAGAGCGCGCAGGAACGCGCTCGCGGACATGGGTGGGGCCATGCCGCCCTCCTTCGTACCGGACGACGGCCGCCGGGCGCGGCCGTCTGGTACAGGGGCTATAGCCGGAAGTAGGCCTTTCAAGTACTCGTTCGGCTGCTGTGCGAGCCGATCCGGACAATCTCCTTCCGCCCGGCCGCCGCCGACGGCCGGCCGCTCTGCCCCGCTTCCCCAAGATCCAACCCCGCTCGATCGGGTAATGGCGCGGACACGGTGCGTGAGGAACGCTTGATCACGCACCGCGACGCCCGGCACGGCCGGGCGTGGATCTATTGGGGAGGGCATTTCTCTATGTCGGTAGGCGAAGAGGTCCGCACGGAGCAGACCGGGCAGCAGCAGAGCCTCGGCACAGCGGCGGCGCGGAACCTGGCCACCACGACCAAGTCCGTGCCGCAGATGCAGGAGATCAGCTCCCGCTGGCTGCTGCGGATGCTGCCCTGGGTCGACGTGCAGGGCGGCACGTACCGGGTCAACCGGCGGCTCACCTACGCCGTGGGCGACGGCCGGCTGACCTTCGTGAAGACGGGCGACCGGGTGGAGGTCATCCCCGCCGAGCTGGGCGAACTGCCGGTGCTGCGCGACTACGAGGACGAGGAGGTGCTCGCCGAGCTGGCCTCCCGGTGCCGGCAGCGGGAGATCGAGGCGGGCCAGGTCGTCGCCTCCTTCGGCAGCCCGGCCGACGAGGTGTACCTGCTGGCCCACGGCAGGGTGGAGCGCGTCGGCACCGGCCCCTACGGCGAGGACGAGTCCCTCGGGGTGCTCGCCGACGGCGCCTACTTCGGCGAACAGGCCCTCCAGGACGACGACGCCATCTGGGAGTACACGGCCCGCACCCTCACCGCGTGCACGGTCCTGGTGCTGCCCCGCGACGCGGTCGACCAGGTCGCCGAGCGGTCCGAGACCCTGCGCGAGCACCTGCGCCGGCGGGCCGACGTCCCGCGGCAGCGCACCAACCGGTACGGCGAGAAGGAGATCGACCTCGCGGCCGGCCACAGCGGCGAGCCCGACATCCCGCACACGTTCGTCGACTACGAGGCCCGGCCCCGCGAGTACGAACTCAGCGTCGCCCAGACCGTGCTGCGCATCCACACGCGCGTGGCCGACCTCTACAACCAGCCGATGAACCAGACGGAGCAGCAGATCCGGCTGACCGTCGAGGCGCTGAAGGAGCGCCAGGAGCACGAGCTGATCAACAACCGCGACTTCGGCCTGCTGCACAACTGCGAGTACGACCAGCGGATCCAGCCGCACGACGGGGTACCCGGCCCCGACGACATGGACGAACTGCTCAGCAGGCGCCGCGGCACCCGGCTGCTGCTCGCCCACCCGCGCGCCATCGCCGCGTTCGGCCGCGAGCTCAACAAGCGGGGACTCGTGCCGGAGACCGTCGACGTGGGCGGCAACCGCATCCCCACCTGGCGGGGCGTGCCGATCTACCCGTGCAACAAGATCCCGGTGACCGAGGCCCGCACCACGTCCGTCATCGCGCTGCGCACCGGCGAGGAGGAGCAGGGCGTCATCGGTCTCCGCGCGGCCGGCATCCCCGACGAGATCGAGCCGAGCCTGTCCGTGCGGTTCATGGGCATCAACGAACAGGCCATCATCAAGTACCTCGTCACGGCCTACTACTCGGCAGCGGTGCTGGTCCCGGACGCGCTGGGCGTCCTGGAGAACGTCGAGATCGGCCGCTGGCGGTGACCGTCCTCCGGCTCCCGCCGCGCGCGCCGTGTCCCCGCCCGCCCGGGCGGGTACATCTGGGGGGAACGCGCTCGACGGGTGCGGAAGCGCCGTCCCTCCGTGCCTCCACCGAGTCGGTCCCAGGGGGAAGTCGATGACGGAGTCCATGGCCCGGCCCACGAGGGGCCGCCCGGAGCAGCGCACAGCACGCACCGCTCCCGACAGCGCGCCCCGGCCGGACCGGCACGCCGGGGACGGGCACGAGGCGGCCGCCCTGCTGGAGCGGACCCGGGCCGCCGTCGACCCGGTGCTGCGCACCGCCCTCGGATCCCTGCCCGCCCCGATGCGCCGCGTCGCGCTCTACCACTTCGGCTGGCAGAACGCGGACGGCACCCCGGCCGGCGGAGGCTCGGGGAAAGCGCTCCGCCCCGCCCTGGTGCTCGCGGCGGCCTCCGCGCTCGGCGGCTCCGCCGCCCGGACGGCGGCCCTGCGGGCGGCGGCCGCGGTCGAACTGGTCCACAACTTCACGCTCGTCCACGACGACGTGATGGACCGGGACACCACCCGCCGCCACCGCCCCACGGTGTGGACGGTGTTCGGGGACGCCGACGCGATCCTCGTGGGGGACGCCCTCCAGGCGCTCGCCCTGCGGCTGCTCGCCGAGGACCGCCACCCGGCCGCCCCGGCAGCGGCCGCCCGGCTCGCCCAGTGCGTGGTCGAACTGTGCGCCGGGCAGCACACGGACACGGCCATGGAGCGGCGCGCCCCCGACGAGGTCACCCTGGAGGAGACCCTCGCCATGGCGGAGGCGAAGACCGGGGCCCTGCTCGGCTGCGCCTGCGCCCTGGGCGCGCTGTACGCGGACGCCGGGGACGCGGAGGTGGCGGCGATGGACGCCTTCGGCCGGGAGGCCGGGCTGGCGTTCCAGCTGATCGACGACGTGATCGGCACCTGGGGCGATCCCCGCCGCACCGGCAAGCCGGCCGGTGCGGACCTCGCCGCCCGCAAGAAGTCGCTGCCGGTCGTCGCCGCGCTCACCTCCGGCACCCCGGAGGCCGCGGAGCTCGCCGCCGCGTACACCGCCCCGCACCGGAAGGAGGACGTCGAGGAGCTCACCCGGCTCGTGGAGCGGGCCGGCGGCCGTGACTGGGCGCAGACCCAGGCGGCGGACCGGATGGCCCGCGCGATGCAGGAGGTGGCCCGTGCGGTGCCGGACCCGGAGGCGGCGGGAGGGCTGCTGGCCCTCGCCGAGTTCGTGACCCGGCGCAGCACCTGACGGGACGGCGCAGGCCGTCCCCCCGACCCCGGGGCCACGTCCCGCCGTGCGGACCCTGACCCGTACGGCTCCGTGGTCCCGGACCGGCGGGTCCCGCACTTCCCCACGGTGTGCGGGGCCCGCCCCCTGTTCCCACGCCCGCCCCGGCTAGTCTCAACCCCCGTACGGACAGCGATGGTTGAGGCTAAGGGGCGGACATGGGCGTGGCGATCCGGACGGCCGGCGGGGACGACCGGGAGCTGGTGGTCCGGCTGCTGGACGAGGCGTTCCAGGACGATCCGGTCAGCAGCTGGGTCTTCCCCGGCGTGAAGTACCGGCGTGCGACGCACCACCGGCTCATGGCCGCGTTCACCGACGCCACCCTCGCCGACGGGCGCGTCGACCTCGTCGAGGACGGCTCGGCGTGCGCCCTGTGGATGTCCGTCCCGGCGGAGGACACCGGCCACGGCGGAGCGGCCGGGGGCGAGGACGAGTTCGCCGAGCTGCGCCGGGCCGTCGACCCGGACAACGAGCGGGTGGAGATGATCGGCCGGCTCACCGCGGGCGTCCACCCGCAGGGCCGCGCCCACGAGTACCTGTGGATGATCGGCGTGGCCCCCGGCCGGCAGGGCGAGGGGCTCGGCACCGCGCTGATCGGCTCCGTCCTCGACCGCTGCGACCGCCAGGACCGCGCCGCGTACCTGGAGGCGAGCAGCGAGCGCAGCGTCCGCCTGTACCGTCGGCTCGGCTTCGCGCCCGTCGGCGAGCCCCTGCGTCTCCCCGACGGCCCCCTCATGTACCCGATGTGGCGCGAACCCCGCGCGGCCCGCGCGCAGGACTGACCCGCGGCCCCTGACCCCGCGCACGGACGTCCCGCTCCCCGCCCTCGGTTCTGACACCGCGAACGGGACCTTCGGCCCCCGCCCCGGGACCCGCGCGGGGACCTTTCGACCCATGCGGAGCCGTCCTCCCCCCGCCGATCATGGGCGCGCACCACACATGGGGAGGAAGACGTCCGGTGGACGAGATACACACGCAGCAGCTGGAAGCCGCCGTGGACGAGCGGCCCCGGCCGGCGCCGGAGACGGCCGCGCCCGCGCGGCCGGCCCCGGCGCGCCGGGCCGCCTGGGTGGACTGGCTGACGACCACCGACCACAAGAAGATCGGCACGCTGTACCTGGTCAGCGCGTTCGTCTTCTTCGTCGTCGGCGGGGTGATGGCGCTGATGATGCGCGCCGAGCTCGCCCGGCCCGGCCTGCAGATCATGTCGAACGAGCAGTTCAACCAGGCGTTCACGATGCACGGTTCGATCATGCTGCTGATGTTCGCCATGCCGCTGTTCACCGGCTTCGCCAACTGGATCATGCCGCTGCAGATCGGCGCCCCCGACGTGGCGTTCCCGCGGCTGAACATGCTGGCGTTCTGGCTGTTCCTGTTCGGCTCCACGATCGCGGCGGCCGGCTTCCTCACCCCGGGCGGGGCCGCCGACTTCGGCTGGTTCCTGTACGCGCCGCTGTCGAACGAGGTCTACTCGCCGGGCATCGGCGCCGACTTCTGGATCATGGGCGTCGCCCTCTCGGGCTTCGGCTCGATCCTCGGCGCGGTCAACTTCATCACGACCATCATCTGCATGCGCGCGCCCGGCATGACGATGTTCCGCATGCCGATCTTCACCTGGAACGTGCTGCTCACGGCGCTGCTCGTGCTGATCGTCTTCCCGGTCCTTGCGGCGGCCCTGTTCGCGCTGGAGTGCGACCGGAAGTTCGGCAGCCACATCTTCGACCCTGCCAACGGCGGGGCGCTGCTGTGGCAGCACCTGTTCTGGTTCTTCGGCCATCCCGAGGTGTACATCCTGGCGCTGCCGTTCTTCGGCATCGTCTCCGAGGTGATCCCGGTCTTCTCCCGCAAGCCGATGTTCGGGTACATGGGGCTGATCGGCGCGACCATCGCCATCGGCGGTCTCTCCGTGACCGTGTGGGCGCACCACATGTACGTCACGGGCGGTGTGCTGCTGCCGTTCTTCTCGTTCATGACGATGCTGATCGCGGTGCCGACGGGCGTAAAGTTCTTCAACTGGATCGGCACCATGTGGAAGGGCAGCCTCTCCTTCGAGACGCCGATGCTGTGGACGCTGGGCTTCCTGGTGACGTTCCTCTTCGGCGGTCTGACGGGAGTTCTGCTCGCCTCGCCGCCGCTGGACTTCCACGTCTCGGACACGTACTTCGTCGTCGCGCACTTCCACTACACCGTGTTCGGCACGGTGGTGTACGCGATGTTCGCCGGATTCCACTTCTGGTGGCCGAAGTTCACCGGCAAGATGCTCGACGAACGGCTCGGGAAGATCACCTTCTGGACGCTCACGATCGGCTTCCACATGACCTTCCTGGTCCAGCACTGGCTGGGCGTGGAGGGCATGCCCCGCCGGTACGCCGACTACCTGGCGGCGGACGGCTTCACCGCCCTCAACACCCTGTCCTCCATCGGCTCGTTCCTGCTCGGCCTGTCGATCCTGCCGTTCTTCTACAACGTCTGGAAGACCGCCAAGTACGGCAAGCCGGTCGGCGTGGACGACCCCTGGGGCTACAGCCGCTCGCTGGAGTGGGCCACCTCCTGCCCGCCCCCGCGCCACAACTTCGTCTCCCTGCCGAAGATCCGCAGCGAGTCCCCGGCGTTCGACCTGCACCACCCCGAGGTCGCCGCCCTGGAAGCGAGGCGATGAGCCATGGCGCAGCCCGTCCTCGCCCTCGGGTGCGCGCTGGTCACCGGCGCCGGCTGCGTCTGGTACCTGCCGGCCCTGGCCGACCTGCGGGCCGGGGCGGCCGACCGGCCGCCCTCCCGCCGGACCGCGGCGTTCGCCTGCCTGACCGGCTGGGGCACCGTCGCGGCCGTCGGTCTGACCCTGCTGGTCACGGCGTCGTGGTGGGCGCCGTGCGCGGTGACGGCGGCAGGCGGCACCGCCGTCGCCGTCCTGCGGGTCCGGGCCGCGCTGCGGCGCGCCGGTGAGCGCCGGGAGACCGCCCGGCTCTGGGCCGGCCTGGCCCCCGGCGGCCCGCTGCCGCCGGGCTCATTCCGGCGCGGGGCGGTCGCCGCCCTGGCCGTCGCCCTTCCGGTCGCGGTGGCGGCGGCGGTCCTGGTTCCGGCTGCGGGCGTGACCCTGGCGCGTTGATCCCGTGCGGCGCGGAACGGGCGGGTGCCCGGCGGGCGCTCAGTCCGCGGTGCGGTCTGCGGGGCGCTCCAGGAAGCGCACCATGTTCCCCGCCGGGTCGCGGAACGCGCAGTCCCGCATCCCGTACGGCTGGTCCACCGGCTCCTGGAGCACGTCGGCGCCCGCGGCCCGCACCCGCTCGAAGAGGGCGTCGCAGTCGGTGGTGGTGAAGTTGACCCCGCGCAGCATGCCCTTGGCGAGCAGCTCGGCCATCGCCTGCTTGTCGGCGGGGGAGGCGTCCGGGCTCGCGGCCGGCGGCTCCAGGACGATCTCCACGTCCTGCTCGGGGGAGCCGACGGTCACCCAGCGCATCCCCTCGAACCCCACGTCGTTGCGCACCTCGAAGCCCAGTACGTCGCAGTAGAACGCCAGCGCCTTGTCGTGGTCGTCGACCGCGATGAAGCACTGGGCGAGCCGCACGTCCGTCGCCCTGTCCATACCGTTCCTGTTCATGCCGTCCACGCTAGGCCGTGCCGCTCACGTCAGAGGTTCCCGCTCGGATCGACCCGCCGCCGGACCCGGACCGGCCGGGTGTACGTCCGCACGACGCACGGCGGGATGACCGCGCTCTCCTCGTGCGAGCGGGCGCGATAGGCGCTCGGCGTCTCCCCGACCAGCTCGGTGAAGCGCGAGCTGAACGATCCGAGGGAGGTGCAGCCGACCGCGAGACACACCTCGGTCACCGAAAGGTCGCCCTTGCGCAGCAGCGCCTTCGCGCGCTCGATCCGCCGCGTCATCAGATACGCGTACGGCGTCTGCCCGTACGCCGCCCGGAAGCTGCGCTGGAAGTGGCCGGGCGACATCAGCGCGGTCCGCGCCAGCTCCGCGATGTCGAGGGGCTCGGCGTACTCCCGGTCCATCCGGTCCCGGGCCCGCCGCAGCCGGACCAGGTCCTCCAGCTCCATGCGCCCAGCATCCCACGGGCCCTGCGGGCGACGCCGGGAAACACCGAAGGGGACCCGCCGCGTGAAGCGACGGGCCCCCTCGGGAAAAAGCCCCAGACCCGCGATGGTGCACCGACCGCCGGCCGTAAGGAGCGGCGAGGCCGGGTCAGGCCTTCTTGGTCTCCCAGAAGATCTTGTCGATCTGGGCGATGTAGTCCAGCGCCTTCTGGCCGGTGGCCGGGTCGGTCGACGCCTTGGCGGCCGAGAGGGCCTTCAGGGTGTCGTTGACCAGCTGGTGCAGCTCCGGGTACTTCTCGAAGTGCGGCGGCTTGAAGTAGTCGCTCCACAGCACGGAGACGTGGTGCTTCGCCAGCTCGGCGCGCTGCTCCTTGATGACCGTGGCGCGGGCCTGGAAGTGCGGGTCGTCGTTGCCGGCCATCTTCTCCTGGACGGCCTTGACCGACTCCGCCTCGATGCGGGCCTGGGCCGGGTCGTACACACCGCAGGGCAGGTCGCAGTGGGCGCTGACCTTGACCCTGGGGGCAAACAGGCGGGAAAGCATGAAGCGTTTCCTTCCTCGTGATCGTCTTCTCACAGGGGACATTACTCCGTGACGGACCGGTTTTCGCGAGTGCCCCCGTGGGCTTAGGACAAAAGTCCGGGGTCAGACTGAGACTGGTGGAGGAAGAACCGGGGAGGTGCCGGGAGATGCCGGAGCTGTCGCAGGACGCCGAGCGGGTGAGGGCGCCGCTGCCCTTCGGGGTGGCCGAGGTGACCGGGCCCTCGATGGTGCCCACGCTGCACCACGGGGACCGGCTCCTGGTCCACTACGGGGCGCGGGTGAAACGCGGCGACGTGATCGTGCTGCGCCATCCGTTCCAGCAGGACCTGCTGGTCGTCAAGCGGGCGGCCGAGCGGCGCGACGGCGGCTGGTGGGTGCTCGGGGACAACGCGTACGCGGGCGGCGACAGCACCGACTACGGCGTCGTCCCCGACGAGCTGGTGCTGGGCCGGGTCCGGTTCCGCTACCGGCCGCGCTCCACGGCCCGGCGGTCGCCGCCGGCGCTGCTGGGCTGGCTGCTGACGTCGGCCCGCCCGGTGCTCTCCGACCGGTCCGCCTCCAGGCGTTTGCGGGCCCGGTAGGCGGCCACGTTCGCACGGGTGGCGCAGCGGTCCGAGCAGTAGCGCCGGGAGCGGTTGGTCGAGGTGTCCAGGTAGGCGTTGCGGCAGGGCGCCGCCTCGCAGAGCCCGAGGCGGTCGACGCCGTACTCGGTGAGGTGGAAGGCCAGGCCCATCGCGGCGATCGCGGCGTAACCGGCGGTCGCGTTGGACGGATGGTCGGCCAGGTGCATGTGCCACAGCGGGCGGCCGTCGTCGTCGCGGAAGTCGTGGCCGGAGATCTGCGGGCTCACCGGGAACTCCAGCAGCAGGGAGTTCAGCAGGTCGACGGCGAGGGTCTCGTCGCCGCCGTTCGCCGCCTCGAAGACCGACCGGAGCCTGGCCCGGACCGAGCGGAACCGCGTCACGTCCGCCTCGGTGGCCCGCCGGGCGGCCGACCGGTTGCCGCCGAACAGGTCGCGCACGGCCTCGACCGAGGTGAGCGCGTCCGTGCCCCGGACCGGCTCCTCGGTGTTCACGAGACGGACGGCGTAGTCCGAGTAATAGGCCAGTTCCACTTGTAGTCCTTACGCAGGGGCTCTATGGTCGTGCGTGCGGTCGGGTAACAGACGATCGTGCATCCAGGGTATTACGGAGTGCACCGCGAGGGAGGGGCCCATGACGGACTCGCACACCACCACGGCCGGCGCCGACTGGCAGGCCTGGCAGGAGAGCTGGGACCGCCAGCAGGAGTGGTACATGCCTGACCGGGAGGAACGCTTCCGGGTCATGCTCGACATGGTCGAAGCGCTCGTCGGCACCGCCCCGCGCGTCCTGGACCTGGCCTGCGGCACCGGCAGCATCACCGCCCGGCTCCTCGCCCGCCTCCCGGACGCCACCAGCACCGGCGTCGACCTGGACCCGGCGCTGCTCGCCATCGCCGAGGGCACGTTCGCCGGCGACGAGCGGGTCACCTTCGTCACCGCCGACCTCAAGGACCCCGGCTGGGCCACGCAGCTCCCGCACGACTCCTACGACGCCGTGCTCACCGCGACGGCCCTGCACTGGCTGCACCGGGAACCCCTCGCGGACCTCTACGGGCACCTCGCCGGCCTGGTCCGCGACGGCGGCGTCTTCATGAACGCCGACCACATGACCGACGAGACCACGCCCCGGATCAACGCGGCCGAGCGCGCCCAGCGCCACGCCCGCATGGACCGGGCCAAGGAGCAGGGCGCCCTCGACTGGGCCGAGTGGTGGCAGCTCGCCGCGAAGGACCCCGTCCTCGCCGGGCCCACCGCCCGCCGCTTCGAGATCTACGGCGAGCACGCCGAGGGCGACACCCCCTCCCCGGCCTGGCACGCGCGCACGCTCCGCGAGGCCGGCTTCGCCGAGGCCCGCCCGGTGTGGTGCTCGCCGTCGGACACCCTGCTGCTGGCCCTGAAGTAGCAGGCACGGGGCAGACGGAAGGGGCGGTACGGAGGACTCCGTACCGCCCCTTCGCCGTGCGGGCGCCGAGGTCAGAGGACCTTGGACAGGAACGACTTGGTGCGCTCGTGCTGCGGGTCGGTCAGCACCTCGCGCGGGTGGCCGGACTCGACCACCACACCGCCGTCCATGAACACCAGGCTGTCGCCCACCTCGCGGGCGAAGCCCATCTCGTGGGTGACGACGATCATCGTCATGCCCGACTCGGCCAGGTCGCGCATGACGTCGAGGACGTCACCGACCAGCTCCGGGTCGAGCGCCGAGGTCGGCTCGTCGAACAGCATCAGCTTCGGGTCCATGGCGAGCGCCCGGGCGATCGCCACCCGCTGCTGCTGGCCGCCGGAGAGCTGGGAGGGGTAGTTCCCGGCCTTGTCGGCCAGGCCCACCCGGTCCAGCAGCTCCAGCGCCCGCTGCCGGGCGGCGGACCGGTTGACGCCCTTGACCTGGACCGGCGCCTCCATGATGTTCTCGACGGCCGTCATGTGCGGGAACAGGTTGAAGCGCTGGAAGACCATGCCGATGTCCCGGCGCTGCTGGGCGACCTCGCTGTCCTTCAGCTCGTAGAGCTTGTCGCCCTTCTGGCGGTAGCCCACCAGCTCGCCGTCGACGTAGAGCCGGCCGGCGTTGATCTTCTCCAGGTGGTTGATGCACCGCAGGAAGGTCGACTTGCCCGAGCCCGAGGGGCCGATCAGGCAGAACACCTCACCGGTCTTCACCTCCAGGTCGATGCCCTTGAGGACCTGCACACCGCCGAAGGACTTGTGGACGCCCTCGGCCTTCACCATGGCCGTCATACCGTGCTGCTCCTCTCGCGGCTGAAGGCCATCAGGTTGACCTTGACTTTCTGCCACGGGGTCGCGGGCAGGTTCCGGGACGAGCCGCGCGCGAAACGGCGCTCCAGGTAGTACTGGCCGACGCTGAACACGCTGGTGATCACCAGGTACCAGATGCACGCCACGAACAGCATCTCCATCACGGCGTACGACGTGGAGCCGATCGTCGAGGTGGCGCGCAGCAGTTCGTTGTAGGTCACCGCGTACACCAGCGACGAGGTTTTCAGCATGTTGATGAACTCGTTGCCGGTCGGCGGCACGATCACCCGCATCGCCTGCGGGATCACGATGCGCCGCAGCGTCTTGCCGTGGCTCATGCCGAGCGCGTGCGCCGCCTCGGTCTGGCCGTCGTCTACGGACTGCAGGCCGGCACGGCAGATCTCCGCCATGTACGCCGCCTCGTTCAGGCCGAGCCCCAGGAGGGCCGCCATGAACGGCGTCATGACGTCGACCATCTCGTCCTTGTAGAACGGACCGAGGTTCAGCACCGGGAAGATCAGCGCCAGGTTGAACCACAGCAGCAGCTGCACATAGACCGGGGTGCCGCGGAAGAACCAGATGTACACCCAGGCGACCCAGCTGGTCACCGGGTTCTTCGACAGCCGCATCACGGCGAGGACCACGCCGAGGACCACGCCCATGACCATGGCCAGGACGCTGATCAGCAGGGTGCGGCCGGCGCCGGCCAGCACGGTGCTGTCGAAGACGTAGTCGCCGACGGTCTGCCACTGGATCTTCTCAGCGGTGGCGAAGGCGTTGATCAGCAGGCCCACCAGGCCCAGCACGACGACGGCGCTGACCCAGCGGCCGTAGTGACGGACCGGGATGGCCTTGATCACCGCGGGCGCCACGGGGGCGGGCCCGTCGTCCTTGGAGACGGCGGCCGCCGGTCGGGCGCCGTCCGTCCCCTTGTCGAATTTGTCGGTCACTGTGACTGCCCTTCAGTCGTGCCCGGGACCGTCACTTGCCGCCGTTGATCACGGCCTTGTCGATGGCGCCGGTCTCGGCGCCCCACTTCGCGAGGATCTTCTTGTAGGTGCCGTCCTCGATGATGGCGTTGACGGCGGCCTCCAGGGCCTCCGTGAGCTGCTTGTTGTCCTTGTTGACCGCGATGCCGAACGGACCGGCGTCCACCTGCTCGCCGACGATCTCGAAGGCGTTGCCGTTGTCGGCCTTGCGGACCAGGTCGACCGCGACCGGGTAGTCGTTCACACCGGCCACCGCGCCGCCGGACTTCACACGGGTCTGCGCCTCGGTGTCGTTCTCGAACGACTGGATCTTGATGGCCTTCTGGCCGGCGTCCGTGCACTTCTTGGACTGGTCCTGCAGCGCCTTCTCGTAGGTGGTGCCGCGCTGCACGGCCGCCGGCTTGCCGCAGAGGTCCTCGATGGAGTTGATCCCCTTCGGGTTGCCCTTCTGGACGTACACGGCGGTGCCGGCCACGAAGTAGTCGACGAAGTCGACGCCGGGGCCGAGCTTCTTGCCCTTGTCGTCCAGGCCTTCCTGACGCTGCTTGTTGTCCGTGATGGACGACATCGCGATGTCGTAGCGGCCCGAGTTCAGCGCGGTGATCAGGCCGTCGAAGCTGCCGGAGGTGAACTCGACCTCGACACCCAGCTTCTCGCCCAGCGCGGCGGCGATGTCGGGGTCGACACCGACGATCTTGCCGCCCTCCTGGAACTCCATCGGGGCGTACTCGGCGTTGGTGCCCGCCTTCAGGACGCCGGCGTCCTGGATCTTCTTGGGCAGCTTGTCGAAGAGCGGGGCGGAGTTGGACTTGTCCGAGCCGGAGCCCGAGCCCTTGTCCGAGCCGCCGCCGCTCTCGGTCTGGTCACCGCAGCCGGTGAGAAGCAGTGCGCCTGCGACCGCGATCGCGCCGACCGCTGCAATCCGTGAGCGCGCGGCGGTGGTACGACGGGTGGTGCTTGCGGTCATGGTGGGTTCCTCCGGCGGATGGGTGGAGTTGCCGATGGGGCCGGCGACTGCCTGTCGGCATCGCCGCGAGGTCGGCGGGGGCACACACCTTCGAGTGCCGCGACCTCGTGTGATTACCGCATCTTGCCATTCGGATTGGACCGTTCAGGGGGCTTGCGATGTCAAAATCGGATAACGGCGGGTTCTCGAACCCGGCCACTTGGGTACAACGCGGCCGCAGACTCTTCGGGAATCCTTCATTCCGGCCGCAAGATCTTCGCCGATACGCCTGTTGTGCGGGCGACCCGCCGAGCCGGCGGGGTACTTGCGGGCTTGCTGGGACTTCGTCCAGGTCTTGTCCTGATATCGGACGAAGCTTCATGGCGTCGGCATGTGACCTTCGCGTTATGGACTCGTCGCCGACCGCGTCCGTCCGGTAAGAAGGTTCTTTACACCCCTCATCCGGGGCTCAGGGCGCGTGTGCGGCGCGCCCGTCGCGTTCGGCCCGTATGTCACAACCCCTCCGGGCCTGGCGCGGTCCCGCCCACTCCTCACCAGGAGTGGCAACCCTCAAACAATGAACACTTAAGGGGTAAAACCAAGTGGCAGCGGAGATTGTCAATCCTCGCAGCGACAGCGAGAACCGGGACGCTTCCGAGCAGGGCGGCGGGGCAGAGCCCCTGGAGTCCTTCGACCCGGCGTTCGCGCTGCACCGCGGCGGCAAGATGGCCGTGCAGGCCACCGTGCCGATCCGTGACAAGGACGACCTGTCCCTGGCGTACACGCCCGGCGTCGCGAAGGTGTGCAGCGCGATCGCCGAGCAGCCGGAGCTGGTCCACGACTACACGTGGAAGTCCTCGGTCGTCGCCGTCGTCACCGACGGCACGGCCGTGCTGGGGCTCGGTGACATCGGGCCCGAGGCCTCCCTCCCGGTGATGGAGGGCAAGGCCATCCTCTTCAAGCAGTTCGGCGGGGTGGACGCGGTCCCCCTCGCGCTGAACTGCACCGACGTCGACGAGATCATCGAGACCGTGGTCCGGCTCGCCCCCTCCTTCGGCGGGGTGAACCTCGAGGACATCTCGGCGCCGCGGTGCTTCGAGATCGAGCGGCGGCTCCAGGAGCGTCTGGACATCCCGGTCTTCCACGACGACCAGCACGGCACGGCGGTCGTGACGCTGGCGGCGCTGCGGAACGCGGCGCGGCTCAGCGGGCGTCCGCTGGGCGAGCTGCGGGCGGTGATCTCCGGTGCGGGCGCGGCGGGTGTCGCGATCGCCAAGATGCTGGTCGAGGCCGGCATCGGGGACGTCGCGGTGGCCGACCGCAAGGGCGTGGTCTCCCGGGACCGCGAGGACCTCACGCCGATCAAGGCGGAGCTGGCGTCGTTCACCAACAAGGCCGGGATCTCCGGCACGCTGGAGTCCGCGCTGGCGGGCGCCGACGTCTTCATCGGCGTCTCCGGCGGCACGGTGTCCGAGCCCGCGGTGGCGTCGATGGCGGAGGGCGCGTTCGTCTTCGCCATGGCCAACCCGACCCCGGAGGTGCACCCCGAGGTCGCGCACAAGTACGCGGCCGTCGTGGCCACCGGCCGGTCCGACTACCCGAACCAGATCAACAACGTCCTGGCGTTCCCCGGCATCTTCGCCGGCGCGCTCCAGGTGCGGGCCTCCCGGATCACCGAGGGCATGAAGCTCGCCGCGGCCGAGGCGCTGGCCTCCGTCGTCGGCGACGACCTCGCCGCGGACTACGTCATCCCGTCCCCGTTCGACGAGCGGGTCGCCCCCGCGGTGACGGCGGCCGTGGCCGCGGCCGCCCGGGCGGAGGGCGTCGCCCGGCGCTGAGCGCACCCGTGTGAGGGCCCCGTCCAGGCCGTGGACGGGGCTCACGCACGTCGGGGGGGGGCCGCCCGGGGAGTCCGGGAGCGGACCGGTCCGGCGCAAGAGGGCGTGTGTCACAGGCGGGCACGGTTCCTTCGGCGGGGCGCGGAACCTATCGTCAAGGTCATGTTCGCTGTCTACGCCGCCCGAATCGATCGCGACCAGCCGCTCACGGGACTGGAGTCGGGAGAGCGACCCGCTCCCGGGTCCCGGCCGGGCTGGAGCACCGTCACGGTCAAGGCCGCCTCCCTCAACCACCACGACCTCTGGTCCCTGCGCGGCGTCGGCCTCGCGGAGGACAAGCTGCCGATGATCCTCGGCTGCGACGCAGCCGGGATCGACGAGGACGGCAACGAGGTCGTCCTGCACTCGGTGATCGGCCAGACCGGTCACGGCGTGGGGCCCAAGGAGCCCCGCTCCATCCTGACCGAGCGCTACCAGGGCACCTTCGCCGAGCAGGTCTCCGTGCCCACCTGGAACGTCCTGCCCAAGCCCAAGGAGCTGTCCTTCGAGGAGGCGGCCTGCCTGCCCACGGCCTGGCTGACCGCCTACCGGATGCTGTTCACCAACGCCGGTGTGCGGCCGGGTGACTCGGTGCTGGTGCAGGGCGCCGGCGGAGGAGTCGCGACCGCCGCGATCGTGCTCGGCAAGGCGGCGGGGCTGCGGGTCTTCGCCACCAGCCGGGACGAGGCCAAGCGCAAGCGGGCGCTGGAGCTGGGCGCCGTGGAGGCCGTCGAGCCCGGCGCGCGGCTGCCGCAGCGGGTCGACGCGGTGATCGAGACCGTGGGGGCGGCCACCTGGTCCCACTCGGTGAAGTCGCTGCGCCCCGGCGGCACGCTGGTGATCTCCGGCGCCACCAGCGGCGACCGGCCCTCGCACGCCGAGCTGACCCGGGTCTTCTTCCTGGAGCTGAGGATCGTGGGGTCCACGATGGGCACCAAGGACGAGCTGGAGGACCTGCTGTCCTTCTGCGCCGCGACCGGGGTGCGGCCCGTCATCGACGAGGTGCTGCCCCTGGACCGGGCCCGTGAGGGCTTCGAACGGATGGCGTCCGGCGAGCTGTTCGGGAAGATCGTGCTCACCAACCCCTGACGGGGTTCCCCTCGCTTCTGCGGCACTTCTGCGGCCGGTCCGGTGTTCCGGGCCGGCCGCCGTCATGTCAATCAAGGTTGACAGAGGCGGGTGTGTCAACGTAAGTTGACGTCATGACTGAGGCAACGGATCTCGCCGAGCGGGCGGGCGACCGCGACCCGCGGGTCGGCCTGCGGGCCGTCGCCGCGCTGCGCAAGCTGCTCGAGCAGCTGGAGGCCGTACAGGTGCGCAACGCGCGCAACCACGGCTGGTCGTGGCAGGAGATCGCCACCGAACTCGGGGTCAGCAGGCAGGCCGTGCACAAGAAGTACGGGAGGCATTGATGTTCGAGCGGTTCACCAAGGACGCCCGGGACGTGGTCAAGGAGGCCGTCGCCCACACCGAACGGACAGGAGCGGCCCGCGTCGGCGCGGAGCACCTGCTCCTCGCCCTGCTCGACCGGGAGGGCAGCCGCGCCTCCTTCGCCCTCACCGCCCTCGGACTCGACGAACGCCGCGAGCCCGTACGGGAGGCCCTGGAGCAGGCGCGGCGGCGGGGCGGACTCACCCAGGCCGAGACCGACGCCCTCGCCGGACTGGGCATCGACGTCCCGGAGATCGTCGCCCGGGTGGAGGAGACGCACGGCCCCGGCGCCCTGTCCGCGGAGCCGTCCCGCAGCCGGTGGCGGGGACACCGGCCCTTCGACCGGGCGGCCAAGGAGGTCCTGACCTGCGCGCTGCGCACCGCCACCGCCCGCGGCCACCGCCACATCGGCGACGAGCATCTGCTGCTCGCCCTCACCGCCCGCCCCGGCGTGCCCGCCGAGGTCCTCGCCGACCTCGGGGTGACCCACGCGTCGGTCACCCGCGTGCTGTACGGCGACGGCACGGCCAAGGCGGGCTGACGGGCCCTCGGGGGGCTCCGCCGTCAGGGCTCCGGCTCAGGGCTCCGCCGTCAGGGTTTCGGTGTCTTCAGCAGCGCCCCGATGCGGGCGGCGGCCTCCGACAGATGCCGGCGGGCGTCGCGCAGCTGCTCCTCGGTGACTCCGTGGTCCCGCGCGGCGTCCCGGACGTCGTCCCGGAAGCGGTCCAGCAGCCGCTCCAGGTCGCGCGCCGGGTCGCCCGTGGACTCCGCGGCGCTCTCATGACCCCAGGCGGGCGCGTAGCCGGCCGGGAAGTCCTCGGGGGTCGTCGAGTACGACGGGCGGGAGTCCGGACCCTCCGCGGAACCCGTACGGCCGAAGCCGAAGTCCTTCCCGAACTCGCCCATCTCCTTGACCAGCTCACCCAGACCCTCGCGTAGTCCGGACGGCCAGTCGCCGCGGGCGAAGTGGCCCTGCATCTGCTCCTGGACCTGCCGGGCGATGCGCTGCACCTGCTCCTGCGCCCGGTCCTGGGCCTCCTTGGCCTGGCGGCGGGCGCGCTGGGCCTCCTCGCGGGAGCGCCGGCTCTCGTCCTTGGCGCGCCGGGCCTGCTCCTTCCACTCCTGCTTGGCGCGGCGCATCTCCTCCTTGGCGGCGCGCCAGGCGTCCTTGTCGCCGAACATCGAGAAGTCGCCGAGACCGAAGTCCCCGACGGGGGCGTCCTTGCCGCCGGACGCGCCTGCGCCCCGCCCCTGCCGGGCCCGGCCGGCCGCGGCGCGCATCTCGCGGCGCAGGTCGCCCGCCGCGCCGGAGACATCGGCCCGGATCTCGGCGGCCAGCTCGGCGACCGACTCGCGGATCTCCACCTCCAGATCGGCCAGCTCGCCGCTGCGGTCGGCCAGTTCGGCGCGGCCGGCGTCGGTGATCGAGTAGACCTTGCGTCCGCCCTCGGTGGTGTGGGTGACCAGCCCCTCCGCCTCCAGCTTGGCCAGCCGGGGGTAGACCGTGCCCGCGGACGGCGCGTACAGCCCCTGGAAGCGCTCCTCGAGGAGGCGGATCACCTCGTAACCGTGCCGGGGGGCCTCGTCGAGCAGCTTCAGCAGGTAGAGGCGGAGGCGTCCGTGGGCGAAGACGGGGGGCATGTCAGAGCACCTTCTTGTCGGTCGTGCCGGCATTGTCTCCCGGGCCGCTCCGCGGGTCCGGCTCGTCCTCGCGGGGCGGGCGGCGGAGCAGGGCGATGGAGCCGGAGACGGTGGTGGCCCGCAGCGTGCCGCTGCCCGCGCCGAGGCGGCCGGTGAGCTTGTGGGCGCCCCACATGCCCTGCACCCGCAGGTCGTCGAAGGCGTTGGAGATGGCGCCGCTCGCCGTGTTGGCCTCCACCTCGGCGTCCGCCGGGTCGGGCAGCCGCACGGCGATCTCGCCCGAGACGCTGGTCAGCCGGACGTCGGTGGGGCCCCCGGGGTCCAGGTCCACGATCATCGAGCCGCTGACCGTGTCCGCCCGGACGGAGGGGCCTGAGCCCTCGACGACGGTGAGGTCGCCCGAGACGGAGGCGAAGTGGAGGTCGCCGGTCACGGACTGGGCCTCCACGCTGCCGGACACGGTGTCCGCGCGGACCGGGCCCGAGAGGTGGACCAGGGTGGTGTCGCCCGCGACGCCTTTCACCGCGGCGGGGCCCCGGATGCCGGAGACGACGGCGCCGGCCCCGACGACACCGACCTCCACACGGGTCTGCGCCGGGACGGCGAGGGAGACCACCGCGCTGCGGCGCCAGCCCTTGCGGTCGAGCCACTTGAGGAAGCCCTTCCAGGGGAGGTCGTCGTAGGCGACGGTCAGGACGCCGTCCGTGTGGGTCACGACCAGGGGCGGACCCTCCACGTCGGAGACCTGGAGGCGGGCGGTCCCGTCGTCCGTGCCCACGACGTTCACCGTGCCGTTGACGATGCGGACGTGGAGGCGGGTCAGGGGGGCGTCGAAGGTGAGGTTGGTCTTGTCCTGGACGGACCACTCGGGCATGGACGGCCTCCTGATCGCGGGGTGCCCCGGGCGTGGGCGCGTGCGTTGCGTCATATCGCGTATTACTCGATTCACGATATATCGCGGCAGATAAAAGTCAAGGCACGCGTTCGTGTGAACGGTGCCTTGGGTTTGCGCGGCACGACTGCCCGCGACCGGCGAGGACTTACTCGTCGTCCTCGTCGTCCAGGCGAGCCAGCCAGGTGGCCAGGCGTTCCACCGGGACCTCGAAATCGGGGTTGAGGTCGACGAAGGTGCGGAGTTGTTCCGCGAGCCACTCGAAGGTGACCTCCTCCTCGCCGCGCCGCTTCTCCAGTTCCTCGATGCCACGGTCCGTGAAGTACATGAGGTCAAGGATATGTGCCGGAAAACGGGGCGGGCCGCACCCCCGGGAAGGGAGTGCGGCCCGCTCGCGTACCGCGTACCGGTGCCGGTCAGGCCTCGAAGACCTCGCGCACCAGCTGCTCCTGCTCGGCCTGGTGGCGCTTGGCGGAGCCGACCGCCGGGGACGAGCCGTGCGGCCGCGAGATGCGGCGCAGACGCTCGTCGTGCGGCAGGTCGGCGCCGACCGCCAGGTCCAGGTGGTCGATCAGGTTGAGCGCGATGAACGGCCAGGCACCCTGGTTCGCCGGCTCCTCCTGCGCCCACAGGTACTTCTCGGCGTTCGGGTACTTCTTGATCTCCGCCTGGAGCTCGGCACCCGGGAGCGGGTACAGGCGCTCGATGCGGATGATCGCCGTGTCGTCGGCGCCGCGCTTCTTCCGCTCGGCGACCAGGTCGTAGTAGACCTTGCCGGCGCAGAAGACGACCTTCTTCACGGCGGCCGGGTCGACCGTGTCGCCGATGACGGGGCGGAACTGGCCCGTCGTGAACTCCTCCGCCGTCGACGCGGCGGCCTTGAGACGCAGCATCGACTTCGGGGTGAAGACCACCAGCGGCTTGTGGTGCGGGTTGTGCACCTGCCACCGCAGCAGGTGGAAGTAGTTCGACGGCGAGGTCGGCATGGCGACCGTCATGTTGTTCTGGGCGCAGAGCTGCAGGAACCGCTCGGGACGGGCCGAGGAGTGGTCCGGGCCCTGGCCCTCGTAGCCGTGCGGGAGGAGCAGGACCACACCGGAGGTCTGGTTCCACTTCTGCTCGGCCGACGAGATGAACTCGTCCACCACCGTCTGCGCGCCGTTGACGAAGTCGCCGAACTGGGCCTCCCAGAGCACGAGCGCGTCCGGGCGGGCCAGCGAGTAGCCGTACTCGAAGCCCATGGCCGCGTACTCGGACAGCAGGGAGTTGTAGACGTTCAGCCGCGCCTGGTCCTCGGAGAGGTACTGAAGCGGCGTGTACTCCTCGCCCGTCTCACGGTCGATGATGACCGCGTGACGCTGGCCGAAGGTGCCGCGCTGGGAGTCCTGGCCGGCGAGCCGGACCGGGACGCCCTCCAACAGCAGCGAGCCGAAGGCCAGGGTCTCGCCCATGCCCCAGTCGATGGTGCCGTCCTCGACCATCGACGCCCGGCGCTGGAGCTGCGGCAGCAGACGCGGGTGGACGGTGATGTGGTCGGGGATGTTCACCTGCGACTCGGCGATCCGCTTCACGATCTCCGTGCTCACCGCGGTGTTCACGGCGACCGGGAACTCGGCCTGCGGGTCGGACGGAGCGACCGTGGACGGCTGCGAGGTGGCCTCGCGGACCTCCGTGAAGACCTTCTCCAGCTGGCCCTGGTAGTCCTGAAGCGCCTGCTCGGCCTCTTCCAGGGTGATGTCGCCGCGACCGATCAGGGACTCGGTGTACAGCTTGCGCACCGAGCGCTTCTTGTCGATCAGGTCGTACATCAGCGGCTGGGTGAAGGCCGGGTTGTCCGACTCGTTGTGACCGCGGCGGCGGTAGCAGATGAGGTCGATCACCACGTCCTTGTTGAACGCCTGGCGGAACTCGAAGGCCAGGCGAGCGACGCGCACGACCGCCTCCGGGTCGTCGCCGTTCACGTGGAAGATCGGGGCCTCGATCATGCGGGCCACGTCCGTCGCGTACATGGAGGAACGCGAGGACTCGGGGGCCGCGGTGAAGCCGACCTGGTTGTTGATGACGACGTGCACGGTGCCGCCGGTGCGGTAGCCGCGCAGCTGCGACATGTTCAGGGTCTCGGCCACCACGCCCTGGCCCGCGAAGGCCGCGTCGCCGTGGATGGCCACCGGCAGGACGGTGAAGTCCGTGCCGCCCTTGTTGATGATGTCCTGCTTGGCGCGGGCGACGCCCTCCAGGACCGGGTCGACCGCCTCCAGGTGCGAGGGGTTGGCGACCAGCGAGACCTTGATCTGCTCGCCGTCCAGGCCGGTGAAGGTGCCCTCGGCGCCCAGGTGGTACTTCACGTCGCCGGAGCCGTGCATCGACTTCGGGTCGAGGTTGCCCTCGAACTCGCGGAAGATCTGCGCGTACGACTTGCCGACGATGTTGGCCAGCACGTTCAGCCGGCCGCGGTGGGCCATGCCGATGACGACCTCGTCCAGGCGGGACTCGGCGGCCGAGTCCAGCACCGCGTCGAGCAGCGGGATGACGGACTCGCCGCCCTCCAGCGAGAAGCGCTTCTGGCCGACGTACTTGGTCTGCAGGAAGGTCTCGAAGGCCTCGGCCGCGTTCAGCCGGCGCAGGATGCGCAGCTGCTCCTCGCGCTCCGGCTTGGTGTGGCCGCGCTCCACGCGGTCCTGGATCCACTTGCGCTGCTTGGGGTCCTGGATGTGCATGAACTCGATGCCGGTGGTGCGGCAGTACGAGTCGCGGAGCACGCCGAGGATGTCGCGCAGCTTCATCATCGACTTGCCGGCGAAGCCGCCGACGGCGAACTCGCGCTCCAGGTCCCACAGGGTGAGGCCGTGCTCGACGATGTCCAGGTCGGGGTGCTTGCGGACCTTGTACTCGAGCGGGTCGGTGTCGGCCATGACGTGGCCGCGGACCCGGTAGGAGTGGATCAGGTCGAAGACCCGGGCGGCCTTGGTGACGTCGTCGTCGTGGCTGGCGTCGATGTCCTTGAGCCAGCGGACCGGCTCGTAGGGGATGCGCAGGGCCTCGAAGATCTCGTCGTAGAACTTGTTCTCGCCGAGCAGGAGGTTCGCGACCTGGCGCAGGAACTCGCCGGAGGCGGCGCCCTGGATCACCCGGTGGTCGTAGGTCGACGTGAGCGTCATGACCTTCGAGATGCCGAGCTTGTTCAGGGTGTCCTGGGAGGTGCCCTGGAACTCCGCCGGGTAGTCCATGGAGCCGACGCCCATGATCACGGACTGGCCGGGCATGAGGCGCGGCACGGAGTGGACGGTGCCGAGGCCGCCGGGGTTGGTCAGGGAGACCGTGACGCCGGTGAAGTCGTCCATCGTCAGCTTGTTGTCGCGGGCGCGGCGGACGATGTCCTCGTAGGCCTGCCAGAACTCGAAGAAGTTCAGCGTCTCGGCCTTCTTGATCGCCGCGACGACGAGCTGGCGGTCGCCGTTGGGCTTGACCAGGTCGATGGCGAGACCGAGGTTGATGTGCTCCGGCTTCACCAGGGTCGGCTTGCCGTCCACCTTGGCGAACGAGTGGTTCATCGACGGCATGGCCTTGATGGCCTGGACCATGGCGTAGCCGATGAGGTGCGTGAAGGAGATCTTCCCGCCCCGCGCGCGCTTCAGGTGGTTGTTGATGACGATGCGGTTGTCGAACAGCAGCTTCACCGGGACGGCGCGCACGGACGTGGCCGTGGGCAGCTCCAGCGAGGCGTCCATGTTCTTCGCCACCGCGGCGGACGGACCGCGCAGGGTGACCTGCTCGGGGCCGGCCTTCGCCTCGCCCGAGGGCTCGGCCTTCCTGGCCGGGGCCGGCTTGGCGGCGGGAGCGGCCTGCTTCGCCGGCTGGGCCGGGGCCTGAGCCTGGGCCGGGGCCTTGGCCGCCGGGGCGGGCTGCGCGGCCGGCGCGGGCGCCTGGGTCTTCGCGGGCGCCTGGGCGTTCGCGGGCGCGGCCGGCTGGGACGGAGCGGTGGGGGTCACCGCGGCCCCCGCGGCCGCGTCACCCGCCGGAGCCGAGGACGCGGGAGCGCCCGGCTTGTAGTCGGCGAAGAAGTCCCACCAGGCTCGGTCCACCGAGTTCGGGTCCTGGAGGTACTGCTGGTAGATCTCGTCGACGAGCCATTCGTTGGCACCGAAGGCCGCAGCGGGGTTCTTGCCCGCTTGGTCGGTGTCGGTCGAGATGCTCGAGTTACTGGGGGACTGTGGCGACACGGCGTCAACCGCCCTCTTCCGCTTCGCAAGATGATGGACAGCGGAAATAAAGGCTACGCCTCCCCGCGCGAGAAGGTCAGGCCGGGCCCGTGCAACGTCGTGCACATCACATCTCAGCGGGTGTTTCGGCGCTGGAATTGGCGGGAAACAAGCGAGGTTCCGCTTCTTCCGACGGTATCAGGCATCGCTCGACCAGGGCCCGTCGCGCCCCGCGCGCGGGCCTGTGCCTGATCACACGTGTCCGCCAGGGCGAACGCAGATGGATCTTGAGGCTCCGGTTCGAACTTTACGTCAACTTGGCACAGCGGAGGGGCCCGGAAGAGTGATCAGAATCCGGCAACCGCGCTCGGATTCCGCCACCCCGATCCGGCCTCCGTGCAGATCCACGGCCCAGCGGGCGATCGCGAGGCCCAGTCCGGTGCCGCCGTCGCTGCCGGGGCCGTGCGGCCGGTTGACGCTGCCGCGGTTGAACCGCTCGAAGACCCGGTGCCACTCCGTGCGCGGGATGCCCGGACCCTCGTCCAGCACCTCCAGCTCCAGCGACTCCGGCTCGGCGCCCCGCCGGGCCCGCACGGTCACCCTGCCGTGCGGGGGGCTGTGCTTGACCGCGTTGTCGATCAGGTTGGCGACCACCTGGTGGATCCGCTCCGGGTCGGCGTGCGCCACCAGCTCGGGCGGCGAGACGTCCAGGTGCAGATGCACGTCCGTACGGGTGTGGCTGCCGGAGCCGGAGGCCATGCTCGCGCGGGCGGAGGCCACCATGTTGGCCTCCTTCAGCACGCCCGACAGATACGGCCACACCTCGAAGCGGCGCTTCTTCAGCGGGACCACGCCGCTGTCCAGACGCGAGAGGTCCAGCAGCGTCTCCACGAGGCGGCCGAGCCGCTCGGTCTGCTTCAGGGCCGTGCGCATCGTCTCGGGGTCGGCCTCGGTGAAGCCGTCGACGATGTTCTCCAGCACCGCGCGCAGTCCCGCGATGGGGGTGCGCAGCTCGTGCGAGACGTTGGCGACCAGCTCCTTGCGCTGGCTGTCCTGGGCCTCCAGCTCGTCGGCCATGACGTTGATCGTCTGCGCAAGGTCGCCCAGCTCGTCGCGGCGGCTCTCGCGCACCCGGCGGGTGTAGTCGCCGTGCGAGATGGACCGCGCGACGGCGTTCATGTCGTCCAGCGGGGCGGTGAGGGAGTGCGCCACGAACTGGGTGATCAGCAGCGTGGCGATCATCGAGAAGACCGTGATGAAGCGCAGCTCCGTCTTGGTGTGCACCGCGATCACCGAGAGCCCGGTGGTGATCAGGACCGAGACGACGACCAGCGCGCCCAGCTTGGTCTTGATCGAGAACGGGCGCACACCGCCCCAGGGCTGCTTCTTCCGCTGTCCGCGTCCCCCCGGACCCCCGCTCATGGCGTCGGCGTCTCCAGGGCGTAGCCCACGCCGTGCACGGTGCGGATGCGCTCGGCGCCGATCTTCCGGCGCAGCGCCTTGATGTGGCTGTCCACGGTCCGGGTGCCGGAGGCATCCGCCCAGTCCCACACCTCGGCCAGCAGCTGCTCACGGGAGAGCACCGCGCGGGGGGTGTTGGCCAGGCACACCAGGAGGTCGAACTCGGTGGGCGTCAGATGGACGTCCTCGCTGCGCACGCGCACCCGGCGCTGGGCGTGGTCGATCTCCAGCTCGCCCAGGCGCAGGATGCCGCTGCGCGGGGTGGTGGCCGCGAGGGCCGCGCGCTCCATGCGGCGCAGCAGCACGTGCACCCGGGCCGCCAGCTCGCGCATGGAGAACGGCTTGGTCATGTAGTCGTCGGCGCCGACGCCGAGGCCGACCAGCATGTCGGTCTCGTCGTCGCGCGCGGTGAGCATCAGCACCGGCACCGGCCGCTGGGCCTGCACGCGCCGGCAGACCTCCAGACCGTCGAAGCCCGGCAGCATGATGTCGAGGATCAGCAGGTCGGGCTGCCAGGCCTCCGCCGTGTCCACCGCGGACGGGCCGTCGCCCGCCGTTTGCACCAGGAATCCCTCGGCACGCAGGCGGGTCGCGATGGCGTCCACGATCGTCGCGTCGTCCTCGACCACCAGGACCCTGCGCTGCGCGCCGGGGGTGGTCGCCGCCGTGCCGTTGTGGGAGGTCTGTGTCTGCTCCATCGCCCGCCCCTGAGGTGTGCTTTTTCCGGAATCCGTGGGGTGATCCGTCGTCTGCGCATCACTGCGATCGACGCTTGAATGATCCGCGTCAGGGCAGCAGCGTACGGGGAGCCACCACGGGTTTGCTATCCAGGGCGGACGCCGATGTGCACGACGTCCGGAACGCCCCGGGCAACGGGGATCTCTTCGGTACGCACCTGCCGGAACCCGGCATTCCGCAAGGTTCCCTCGAATTCCGGTGAAGGCTTCGCGGACCATACCGCGAGGACCCCGCGCGGCTTCAACACCCTTGCACACGCGGCGAGTCCGTCCGGCGAGTAGAGCCCCTCGTTGCCCTCGTCGACGGTCCAGCCGGGTCCGTTGTCGATGTCGAGACACAGCGCGTCGAATGTGTCGCACGTCTCTTTGACATAGGCGACCAGGTCCTGCTCGACGATCTCCGTCCGGGGGTCGGCGAGCGCCGCGCCGGAGAGCTCGGCCAGCGGGCCCGAGCGGTGCCACCCGATGATCGCGGGCTCCCGCTCCACGACCGCGATCCGCCCCCAGCGGGCCTGCCCGGCCGCGTGCGCCAGGGAGAAGCCGACGCCCAGTCCGCCGATCAGCACCGCGGGGTCCGCCGTCCCCGGGTCCAGGGCCGCGAGGGCCGCGTCCACCAGAAGCCGCTCGGAGCGCCCGTCGGAGGTGTCCATCAGGAAGCATCCGTTGGCGATGATCTGCAGCAGACCGCCGTGCCTGCGCAGGACGACCTCGCCGTACGGGCCCTCGCGACGGTCCAGGACTTCGGGAGCTTCGGGAATGCCGTAGGGGGTGGACATGCGTTCATCCTGGCAGGTGCTCGTTGGCGGTGATCCGGGTCCGTGGAGCCGGATCCGTTGATCGCTCAGAGCGAACGTGGCCCCGGGAACATTCGGCGACTCCCCTGCATTGAGTCGATGTAGCTCAACTTGACTGCCGAAGGGGAGATCATGGCTGCTGAGTCCACACCGCTCGCCCTGCCCGTGCTGCCGCTCGACGACGAGGTCGTGCTGCCCGGGATGGTGGTTCCGCTGGACCTGAGCGATTCCGAGGTGCGCGCGGCGGTGGAGGCCGCCCAGGCCGCCGCCCGGGACGAACCGGGCAAGCCGAAGGTGCTCCTCGTGCCGCGCGTCGACGGCACCTACGCCGGGACCGGCGTGCTGGGCACGGTCGAGCAGGTCGGCCGGCTGGCCGACGGCGACCCGGGCGCCCTGATCCGCGGCCGGGGACGGGTGCGCATCGGCGCCGGCACCACCGGACCGGGCGCGGCGCTGTGGGTGGAGGGCACCCGCATCGACGAGAGCGTGCCCGACCCGCTGCCCGGCCACGTGACCGAACTGGTCAAGGAGTACAAGGCGCTCGCCACCGCCTGGCTGCGCAAGCGCGGCGCCTGGCAGGTCGTGGACCGGGTCCAGGCCATCGACGACGTCTCCGCCCTCGCCGACAACTCCGGATACTCGCCGTTCCTCACCACCGACCAGAAGGTCGCCCTGCTGGAGACCACCGACCCGGTGGCCCGGCTGAAGCTCGCCACCCAGCAGCTGCGCGACCACCTCGCCGAGCAGGACGTCGCCGAGACCATCGCCAAGGACGTCCAGGAGGGCGTCGACAAGCAGCAGCGCGAGTTCCTGCTCCGCCGTCAGCTGGAGGCGGTCCGCAAGGAGCTGCGCGAGCTCAACGGCGAGCAGGACGGGGAGGAGTCCGACGACTACCGGGCCCGCGTCGAGGCCGCCGGTCTCCCCGAGAAGGTCCGCGAGGCCGCGCTCAAGGAGGTCGACAAGCTGGAGCGCTCCTCCGACCAGTCGCCGGAGGGCTCCTGGATCCGCACCTGGCTCGACACGGTCCTGGAGATGCCGTGGAACGAGCGCACCGAGGACTCCTACGACATCCGCGGCGCCCAGCGGGTGCTGGACGCCGAGCACGCCGGTCTGCAGGACGTGAAGGAGCGCATCACCGAGTACCTGGCGGTGCGCAAGCGGCGCAGCGAGCGGGGCCTGGGCGTCGTCGGCGGGCGGCGCGGCGGCGCGGTGCTGGCCCTGGTGGGCCCGCCCGGCGTCGGCAAGACCTCGCTCGGCGAGTCCGTCGCCCACGCCATGGGCCGGAAGTTCGTCCGGGTCGCCCTCGGCGGCGTGCGCGACGAGGCGGAGATCCGCGGCCACCGCCGCACCTACGTCGGCGCGCTGCCCGGCCGGATCGTGCGGGCGATCAAGGAGGCCGGCTCGATGAACCCGGTCGTCCTCCTCGACGAGATCGACAAGGTCGGCTCCGACTTCCGCGGCGACCCCGCGGCCGCCCTGCTGGAGGTCCTCGACCCGGCGCAGAACCACACCTTCCGGGACCACTACCTGGAGGTCGAGCTCGACCTGTCCGACGTGGTGTTCCTCGCCACCGCCAACGTTCTGGAGGCCATTCCGGAGGCCCTGCTCGACCGCATGGAGCTGGTCCGCCTCGACGGCTACACCGAGGACGAGAAGATCGTCATCGCCCGCGACCACCTGCTCCCGCGCCAGCTGGAGCGCGCCGGTCTCCAGGCGGACGAGGTGACGATCGAGGAAGGGGCGCTGCGCAAGCTGGCCGGCGAGTACACGCGCGAGGCGGGCGTGCGCACCCTGGAGCGGTCGATCGCGCGGCTGCTGCGCAAGGTCGCGGCCCAGCACGAACTGGGGGAGCGGGAGCTGCCGTTCACCGTGGCCGAGGGCGATATGCGGGACCTGATCGGACGGCCGCACCACGTGCCGGAGTCCGCCCAGGAGCCCGCCGAGCGGCGCACCGCGGTGCCCGGTGTGGCCACCGGGCTCGCCGTGACCGGCGCCGGCGGTGACGTCCTCTACGTCGAGGCGTCCCTGGCCGACCCGGAGACGGGCGCGGCGGGACTGACCCTGACCGGCCAGCTGGGTGACGTGATGAAGGAGTCCGCGCAGATCGCGCTGAGCTTCCTGCGCAGCCACGGCGCCGAGCTGGAGCTCCCGGTGGGCGACCTGAAGGACCGGGGCGTGCACATCCACTTCCCGGCGGGCGCGGTCCCCAAGGACGGCCCGAGCGCGGGCATCACGATGACCACGGCCCTGGCCTCGCTGCTCTCCGGACGGCTGGTCCGCACGGACGTGGCGATGACCGGCGAGGTCTCGCTGACCGGGCGGGTGCTGCCGATCGGCGGGGTGAAGCAGAAGCTGCTCGCCGCGCACCGGGCCGGCGTCACCACCGTGATCATCCCCAAGCGCAACGAGCCCGACCTGGACGACGTCCCGGCGGAGGTGCTGGAGAAGCTCGACGTGCACCCCGTCACCGACGTCCGCCAGGTCCTGGAGCTGGCGCTGTCCCCGGCGACGAACGGGGCGGCGCCGGAGGTCCCGGCCGCGGCCTGACCGATGCGGCCGGATCGGGAAGGCCCGGGCTCCGTGAGGGAGGCCCGGGCCTTTCCCGTACCGCCGCCCGGGTCAGCTCCCGGCGGCGAAGATCCGCACCCCGTCGAGGGTGCCGTTGAAGCGGTCGTGGTCGCCGACCGTCGGACCGGTCGAGGTGTACTGCCACATCGTGTACGTGGTCCAGCCGGCGGGCAGTTCCCCGACGGTGGAGGCGTACCGGGCGATCCACAGCGGGGTGGTGGAGGCGAAGCCGGCGTAGTTGCCGGTGCACTGCTTCCACCAGCTGGTGGCGGTGTAGATGACGGCGTCGCGGCCGGTGCGGGCGCGGTAGCGGTCGAGGAAGTCGCGGATCCAGCTCACCATCGAGCTCGCCGACTTGCCGTAGCAGTCGTCGCCGTACGGGTTCCACTCGATGTCCAGGACGCCGGGCAGGGTGCGTCCGTCGGCGGACCAGGCGCCCCCGCGGTCCACGAAGTAGTCCGCCTGGGCGGCGCCGCTCGTGGTGTCGGGGGTGGCGAAGTGGTAGGCGCCGCGGACCGTGCCGACGTCGTAGGAGCCGTTGTACTGCTGCGCGTGGTACGGGTTGGTGTAGTACGTGCCCTCCGTGGCCTTGGCGTAGGCCCAGCGCACCCCGCTGTTCCACAGGGTGGTCCAGGCGACGTTGCCCTGGTGGCTGGAGACGTCCACGCCCTCCGTCTGGGTGGAGCGGGCGGTGGGCAGGCCGGCCTGGCCGTCGTGGGCGAGGACGCCCATGCCCATGTGGGCGGAGCCGCGCGGCGGGACGGAGGGGGCGGCGCCGTCGGCGACGGCGGAGGTCTGCGGCAGGGCGAGCAGCGCGAGCAGGACGGCGCCGGCGGTGCCGAGCGCGCGTATGCGGACGAGGCGGGATCTGTGCACAGGCATGACGCATCTCCGAACGGTCTTGGGGCGAACCCGGAATGTGACCCACATCGCATGTAGTGGGCATGCCACGTAATGGCCTGGTAGAGAAACTGCGGGCGCCGACCGCGGCGGCGGGCGGGATCGCCGCGCACTGCCGTTGGTCTACGCCTGCGAAATACTGGTGGAGCTGGGGCGACGCCGCCACTCGGCCAGAACTTTCAGAACGGGAAACCGAGGCAGGGGCCAACGTGCACGAAGACGGAAACGGCGGCGGGGACCGCGCCGCCTCGCCGGAGCCCGCGTCCGGTGTGGAACAGCCCGCGTTCCTGGCGCTGGAACGCGAGTTGACGGTCCTGCTGCGGCGCGCCCGGGCCAGCCAGGGAGAGATGGCGCGCGAGGTGCACCCCGACCTGGAGCCGTCCGCGTACGGGCTGCTGGTCCGTCTGGAGGAGTGCGGGCGGCAGCGGGCCACCGAACTCGCCGCCTACATCGGCGTCGGCAAGGCCACGATGTCGCGCCAGCTGCGCGCCCTGGAGCAGCTCGGCCTCGTGGGCCGCGAGCCCGATCCCGCCGACGGCCGCGCCTGGCTCGTCACCCTCACGGAGGAGGGCCGCCGCCGCGTCAGCCGCGTCCGCGAGGCCCGCCGCGCCCGCTACGCCGGCCGCCTCGCCGACTGGGACCCGGCGGAGGTCCACGAACTGGCGCGGCTGCTGAACCGGCTGAACCGGGGGACGGAGAAGTAGGCCCCCCGGGGCCGGGGTTTTCCACGGGGCTCGCCCCGCGTTCGGCCCGGGCGGCCGGCGGCCGTACCGGCCCGGCCGACGCACGCGCGGTCGCCCCGCCTGCGGCCCGGTGGGGGCTGATCGCGCAGTTCCCCGCGCCCCTCAGGGGGTTGTCGGCGCCGTGACGGCAAAGTGACCGCGGGAGCACTGGTCCGTTCGGGTCGCTTGTCCGCCCGCCGTGCGGGTGACGTCGTCAGGCCGGCGGCAGCTCGACGTGGACGACCGTCGCGTCGTCGTGGGTCTTGCCTCCGAGCGGACGGTCCCGCTCCAGGGCGCGGACGCGCCGCACCAGGCCCCGCGCACCCTCCTCGCGGATCACGGCGACGCAGTCCGCCCAGTCGCCCTCGCCGAACCGGTCCACCCAGCGCGTCGCGCCGTCCGTCAGCGCCGTCAGGGCGCGCACCCGGCCTCGGGGCAGGGAGACGGTGACGGCGCGTGACGACACCGACGGGTCGGCCGCGGCGGTGAAGAAGCCGCCCTCCTTGTTGCGCAGCGTCGTGTCCACGACCGTGTGGCTCGACAAGGCCGACCGGGGCAGCCGGTCCAGCCGGTCGTCCCTGACCGCCGTGACCGTGCCGTCCGGCGACTCGACCAGCAGGACCGAGTCGGACAGCACCAGACAGTCCACCGAGCCGGGTGACCAGCGGGCCAGCACCACCGTCGCCTGCGGCGTTCGTGGGTGAGAAAGGTCACAGGTCGCGGCATGGCTCCCGGCCGTGCGCGCGATGCCCCGGGACAGCAGCCCGGCCGGCGGAACATCCGGGAGGGAAACGGTCAGTTCGGTCAGCGCGCCGCCCAGCCGGGCGGTGAACCAGGGCACCGAATGCAGACAGCCGCCCCCGTCCGGCGGCGGCGTGACACCGTCCAGGACCACGAGCGCGCCGCCCTGTCCGGAGGCCGGGAGCGCGACGCTCGCGAAGTCCTCGTTGGGGCGCCCTGGATCACCGGGTTCCGAAACTAGCTCCGTGCGCATCCGGCCAGTCTGCACGAGCTCTCCACAACGACCGCCGGAGCCCGGCAACAACCGCCCGTTCTTCATGAGCGCGCAGGTCACGGGTCTGATTTGGCAGGGAATGGAGGGCTAAGGGAAGGCGTGGCGGCGAATATTGCCACCGCCCGCCGCAGACGTCCAACCGGCGTACCGCGCAGGTCCGCTGCGGGGCACAACGGAACTTGCCCCTCAACTCGCCTCCGATGTTCACTCCTTCGAGTGGCGGGTCAGGTGATGCGCATCCACTGTCCACGGCCACTGGGAGGGTCGGGGAGCGTTGGGGGCGCCTCACTGTCCGAGCGCGGCCAGCGGCTCGGGGGAAGCGCCCGCGCCTGTTGACGGAGCGTCACCCGAGCCCACGGGTACACGAGTCAGGAATGCGAGCACCGGTGCAGAAGACGCGGCCTCGTCGCAAGGACAAGCAGGCGGCCCTCACGGGGGACGCGCAGCAGACGCCCACCGTCGGCAAGGGCCGCCCCACCCACGTACGCAACCGTCTCGTCGTCGCCGTCGCCGTGGTGGCCGCGGCGATCGCCGGGGCCGGGGCGCCCTCCGTGCTGGCGGCCTCCCAGCAGCTGCACGACGCCCAGGAACTGGTGACGCTCGCCGAGCGGACCGCGGACGCGCTCACCCTGGCCCACTCCCTGGCCGACGAGCGTGACGAGGTCGTCCCCTACATCGCGGCGGGCCGCCCCAAGTCCAAGGCGCCCTCCGAGGAGCACAGCGCCCGGGTCGACCGGCAGGTCGAGGAACTGCGCGCCGACGAGGACACCTCCCAGGCGCTGCGCGACGAGCTCGACGCCGTCGCCGCCGTGCGCCGCGCCGCCCTCACCGGCAAGTCCGGCCCGCTGGAGGCGCACGAGGCGTACTCCGACGCCATCTCCCAGCTGCACAGGCTCGCCGCGCGGCTGGCGGAGGCGACCCCGCCCCGCGCCGGCTCCGGCGCCCACGCGCTGACCCAGCTGGACACCGCCGTCCAGCAGGCCGCCGCCACCCGCGGACTGCTGCTCGCCGCGCTGAACGTGCCGAGCTCCACCGAGACCGTGATCGACCCGGTCACCGGACTGCCCGTCACCGCCTCCAGCACCTCCGAGGCCGACGAGGAGCGGCGCGACGAACTGACCGCCGCCGCGCTCCAGGCCCGCGTCCGTTCCGACGCGGCCCTCGCCGACTTCCGCGACGCCGCCCCGAAGGCCGCCCGCGCCTCCTACGACTCCACGGTCACCGGGCCCGAGGTCGACACCGCCGACGAGTACCTCGAGAAGCTCACCGACAAGCCGACGCTCTCCGACGGCGAGCTCGAGACCAGCACCAAGAAGCTCGCGGCCGCGCTCACCGCGCGGATCGACATGATGCGCGGCGTCGAGGCCTCGCTGTTCGACCAGCGCACCAAGGATCTCGCCCAGCTCCGCGACGAGGACGTCACCGAGCTGGAGATCCGGATCGCGATCCTCGGCGCCCTCCTGCTGCTCGCGGTCGGCGTCGCCACCGCGATGGCCCGCACCCTCACCCGGCCGCTGTCGGTGCTGCGCCGCGGCTCCGCCCGGCTCGCCGGGGCGGAGGACCCGGCCGCCGAAGAGCCCATCACCTTCACCGGCCGCAACGACGAGTTCGCCCAGGTCGTCCGCTCCGTCAACGCCCTGCACACGCACGCGGCCGGACTCGCCCAGCGGATCGCCACGCTGGAGGCCGACCGCAAGCACCTCGTCGGGCAGCGGCAGAAGATGGCCGACGCCCGCGAGGAGCTGCGCGGCGAACTCGCCGAGGCCACCGCCCACATGGAGCGGATGCGGCACAGCATCGGCGGCACCTTCGTCAACCTCGCCCTGCGCACCCTCGGCCTGGTCGAGCGGCAGCTCGGCGTCATCGAGGGCCTGGAGGAGCGGGAGGACGACCCGGACCGCCTGGCCACGCTGTTCAAGCTCGACCACTTCGCCACGGTCATGCGCCGGCACAGCGAGAACCTGCTGGTCCTCGCCGGCACCGAGCACGGCCGGCAGACCGCGGGCCCGGTCCCGCTGGTCGACGTCGTACGGGCCGCGGTGAGCGAGATCGAGCGGTACGAGCGGGTGCGGATCGCGGCGCTGCCGCCGCACGCGCACATCGCCGGGTTCGCCGCGGACGACCTGTCCCACCTGCTCGCCGAACTCATGGAGAACGCCACCGCGTTCTCCCCGCCCGACATGCCCGTCGAGGTCTCCGGCTGGCTGCTGGAGAACGGCGAGGTGATGCTCTCCGTCCAGGACGAGGGCATCGGCATGGCCGAGGACCGGCTGGAGCGGCTCAACACGCGGCTCTCCGAGTTCGACCCGGAGGCGGCCTACGAGGCCGAGTCCGACGACGGTCTCGGTCTCGGCCTGTACGTCGTCGCCCGGCTCGCCCACCGGCACGGGGTGCGGGTGCAGCTGCGCAAGCAGAAGCAGGGCGGGATCGCCGCGGTGGTCGTCCTGCCGGACCCCCTCCTGGCCCCGGCCACGCCCACGGCCGTCCCCGCGTCCGTCCCCGGCGCCGCCCACACGGTGTCCCTGCCGGGCGCCGACTCGGAGGCCAACTCCAACGTCCTGCGCGGACGCGGCACGTCGGGCGACCTCCTGGTCGATCTGGCCGAACGCTCCATCGAGGCCCGAGCCGCGGCGGAGGCGTCCACGCCTGAGACTCCCTCGTCGGAGACGCCTACGGCGTCGGGGGAGGCGCCGGGCGCCAAGAACACCGCGGAGGCCGCGGACACCACGGCGGCCGCCGGTGCCGAGGCGGAGCCGTCGGCCCCGCAGGCGGCTGCTCCTGACGCCGCCACGGAGCCGGCTCCGCAGGCCGGCGCCCCCGCGCAGCCGGACGCGGAACCGGGCCAGGGCGCGCCCGTCGCTCCCGGGACGCCCGGCGTCGATACGCACCACCCGGACGCCGTCGCGGGCCCGGATGCGCCCGAGGCCGCGTCGGCCGCTTCCGGGGCGCACGGCGCCGTCGCGGACCCTGAGGCACGCGAGGCCGCGCCAGGTGCCGACGCGCCCGCCGGCGCCGGTGACGTCGACGAGGCCCGGTCGCACGACGTCCCCCCGGCCCGTGCGAGCGAGCCGGACGCCGGCCGTACCGTCCCCGCGGAGCGGCCCGCCGAGACCACCATGGAGCTGTTCATCCCGGCGCAGCCGGACGGAGGCGTACGCCCGGGCGCCGGGCACGAGCCCGAGGTCCCGTCCGCGCCGGCACCCGGGGGCCCCGCCCCCGACAACGCGCCGGAACCCGGGGGCCCCGCCCCCCGGCCCTCCCTCGCCGACGACGCCGAAGGCGGGCCCGAGCACGCGCGGGTCGCCGACGGGCCCGTCGACGAGGAACCCGTCACCGCCAAGGGGCTGCCGAAGCGGACGCCGAAGATCACCGCGCCGGTCGCTCCCCCGCGGCCGCGGTCCGGATCGGTGGACGCCGAGGCCCTGCGCAGGCGGCTCGGCGGCTTCCGCCAGGGCGCGGACGCCGGGCGGCGGGACGTCGAGGCGGAACTGGCGGCCGAGCGGTCCCGCGGGGACCGGACGCCCTCCGGGACGGACGCCGCAACCGAAGAAGCCACGGGGGGCACTGTCGAGGAGGCAAGCAGTTGACCGCGCCCAGTACCTTCGGACTGAGCAGTGAGGCCCGCAACCTGCACTGGCTGCTGACGAACCTCGTCGAGGAGGTGCCCGGCATCCTGTCCGTCGCGGTGGTCTCCTCGGACGGCCTGCTGCTCCTCTCCTCGGACGAGACGCTCGCCCGGGCGCGCAGCGGACCGGATCCGCAGCGGCCCGGCCCGCGCGGCTCCTCCGCCGACCTCGCCACCGTCGTGTCCGGCATCGGCAGCCTCACCGTCGGCGCCTCGAAGCTGATGGACTACGGACCCGTCAAGCACACGATGGTCGCCATGGACGAGGGCAGCCTGTTCGTGATGTCGATCAGCGACGGCTCGCTGCTCGGCGTGCACGGCTCGGCGGAATGCGACATGAGCGTCGTGGCGTACCACATGGCCCTGTTCGTCGGCCGCGCCGGCCACGTCCTGACCCCCGAACTCCGCAGCGAACTGCGCAAGAACCTGGAGACCGCAGGGAGCGCCGAGCACGAGTCCGCCGGGAGCCCCCGATGACCAGCGCCCCGAAGCACCACCTCCCCGTCCGCGGCGGGGACCGCAAACCCGCCCGTGTGCGCCCCTATTCGCTCACCGGGGGCCGCACCCGCTTCGGCCACGTGCTGCTGGTCGAGACGTTCGTCGGCGCCACCGCCGGCACCGCCGCGCTCGAGGCCGCCGAGGAGCGCAAGGAACTCACCTCCGGCGGCCTCGCCCGGGTCATGCCGGAGGTGCGGGCCATCGTCGAGCTGTGCCGCCGCATGCGGACGGTGGCCGAGATCGCCGCGCTGCTGAAGATGCCGCTCGGCGTGGTCCGCGTCCTGCTGAGCGACCTCGCGGACCAGGGAAAGATCCGTGTCTACGGGACGGGCACCGGCCACGGCACGGGCCGCCCGGACCGCGCGCTGCTGGAAAGGGTGCTGAGTGGACTCCGCCGTCTCTGACGCCGCACCCGGCGTCACCCCGCTCGTCCAGGGGGACGAGCCCCTGCTGCCCTGGCAGACGGACCCCACCCGGGCCCCGATCGCCACGAAGATAGTCGTGGCCGGCGGCTTCGGCGTCGGCAAGACCACCCTCGTCGGCTCCGTCTCCGAGATCACGCCTCTGCAGACCGAGGCGCTGATGACCGAGGCGAGCGAGGGCACCGACGACCTCACCGCCACGCCGGGCAAGTCGACCACCACCGTGGCCATGGACTTCGGGCGCATCACGCTCGACGACGACCTGGTGCTGTACCTGTTCGGCACGCCCGGCCAGCAGCGGTTCTGGTTCATGTGGGACGACCTGGTGCGCGGCGCGATAGGCGCCGTGGTGCTGGCCGACACCCGCAGGCTGAAGGACTGCTGGCCGGCGCTGGACTACTTCGAGAGCTGCGGGATGCCGTACGTCGTGGCCGTGAACCACTTCGACGGCACCGAGCGGTACGAACCCGAGGACGTGCGGGAGGCCCTCACGATCCCCGCGCACATACCTGTCATGATCATGGACGCGCGCCGCCGGATCTCGGTCATCGAGACCCTCTTGTCCCTCGTGGGCCACGCGCTCGACGAAACCCCCGAGTAGCCCCTTAGGAGCGTCCCCCGTATGCGGAAGATACTCGTCGTCGGGGCCGGCCAGTCCGGTCTCCAGCTCGCCCTGGGACTCCAGTCGCACGGGTACGAGGTCACCCTCATGTCCAACCGGACCGCGGACGAGATCCGCACCGGCCGGGTCATGTCCACGCAGTGCATGTTCCACACCGCGCTGCAGCACGAGCGTGACCTCCAGCTGAACTTCTGGGAGTCCCAGGCCCCGAAGATCCAGGGACTCGGCGTCTCGGTCGCCGCCCCCGGCTCCTTCGACCCGGGCCCCTCCCAGCGGGCCGTCGACTGGCTGGGCCGCCTCGACGGGTTCGCGCAGTCGGTGGACCAGCGGGTGAAGATGGCCGGCTGGATGGAGACGTTCGCCCAGCGCGGCGGACAGCTCGTCATCCACGGCGCCGCGGTCGGCGACCTCGACTACCTCTCCCGCGCCTACGACCTGGTGCTCATCGCCGCCGGCAAGGGCGAGCTGGTGCAGATGTTCTCCCGCGACCCCGAGCGCTCCCCGTACAGCACCCCGCAGCGCGCCCTCGCCGTCGCCTACGTGCACGGTCTCGGCCCGCGCCCGGAGCACCCGGACACCGAGGCGGTGCGCTGCAACCTGGTCCCCGGCGTCGGCGAGATGTTCATCATGCCGACGTACACCACCTCCGGCCGCGCCGACATCCTGTTCTGGGAGGGCATCCCCGGCGGCCCGCTCGACGCGTTCGCGGGCGTCAAGGACCCGGCCGAGCACCTCTCCCTGACCCTGGAGCTGATGGAGAAGTTCCTGCCCTGGGAGTACGCGCGCGCCACCAAGGTCGAACTGACCGACGCCGGCGGCACCCTGGCGGGCCGCTACGCCCCGACCGTCCGCAACCCCATCGGCCGGCTGCCCTCCGGCGGCCTGGTGCTGGGCGTCGCCGACGTCGTCGTCGCCAACGACCCGATCACCGGCCAGGGCTCCAACTCCGCGTCCAAGTGCGCCGCCGCCTACCTCGCCTCGATCCTCGAGCACGGCGACAAGCCGTTCGACGAGGAGTGGATGCAGGGCACCTTCGACCGCTACTGGGACACCGCCCAGCACGTCACCAAGTGGACGAACGCCATGCTCGCCCCGCCGCCGGAGCACATCCTGAACCTGATCGGCGCCGCCGGCCAGCTCCAGCCGGTCGCCGACCGCTTCGCCAACGGCTTCAACAACCCGGCCGACTTCGAGAACTTCTTCTACGAGCCGGAGAAGACGAACGCCTACCTGGCCGAGGTCTCCGGCGTGGCCGGCGCGTAGACGGCGCCGTACCCCTCGTCGGACCCGTCCGTCGCCCCCTCGGGGAGCTCCGGCGGCACATAGTGCTCCAGGGGCTCCCCGCCGGGGTCGGGCCGCACCGCCCCCAGCACCGGGTTGGCCGCGACCGGCGACACCTTGATCCGCGCGCCGGGCCGCGGCGCCTGCACCACCATCCCGTCGCCCAGGTACAGGGCGACGTGCGTGGCGTCGTGGAAGTACACGACGAGGTCGCCCGGCCGCAGATCCACCAGGTCGATCCGCTCCAGCCGCGCCCACTGCTCCTGGCTGGTCCGCGGCACCTCCGCGCCGGCCGCGCGCCACGCCTGAGAGGTCAGCCCCGAGCAGTCGTACGTCTCCGGGCCCTCGGCGCCCCACTCGTAGGGCTTGCCGAGCTGCTCCACCGCGTACCGCACCGCCCGCTCACCCGCGGCGGACGGCGCGTTGGCGCCGCTCAGCGCGCCGGACGCCACCAGCGCCCGCTGTGCCTCGTCGACCCTGCCGCGCTCCAGCTCGGCCAGCTCCGCGAGCTGGTCCGCCGTGAGCGACGCCAGCAACTCCTCGACGTCCCGCAGCCGTTCCACCACCTGGTCGCGTTCCTTCCCGCGCCGCTCGGTGAGCGCGATCCGCTCGTCCAGCGCCTCGCGCGCCCGCCGCGCCAGCTCGTCGGCCTGGCGCGCGTCACCGGTCAGCCGGCCCACCGTCTGCGCCCGCTCCCGCGCGAGCTGCCCGATCACATGCCCCTGTTCCAGCGCGCGCTGCGGGTCGCGTGCCAGCAGCAGACGCACATAGGGGGAGAGGCCGCTCAGGGACTGGTACTGCTGCCGGGCGAGCCGTCCGGCGGCGCCCCGGCTGTCGTGCAGGGAGAGCCGGGTGCGGGCCAGCGCCTTCTCCAGCCGCTCGGTCTCGGCGCGCTGCTCGGCCAGTGCCTCCTCGGTGGCGTTGTAGCGCTCGGTGGCCTTCTCGGCCTCCCGGTACAGGGTCTGAAGGTCCGTCAGCAGTTCCGGGACGGAGCGGTCGCCGGTCGCCGCGGCGGCGCCGCCCGGCTCCGGGACGGCCGCCGCGGGCAGGGGCGCCAGCACGGTCCCGGCCGCCAGCGCCGCCGTACACACCAGACGCAGAAGCATTCCTGACACGCCATCACCTCCGACGCGGGGCGGCTCGTCCGCTCCGCACCGCGAGCATCAGGGGGGTGTGCGCGGTCCGCTCGCCGAGTGTGCGCGGTTCGGCGCAACGGGGTCACCCGTCGGCGTCGTCCGGCTTGCCCTGCGGCGTGGCGTCCGGACGCGGCGTGGGCCTCGACCACGGCCACCGCCGCTCGCTCCCGGCCCGGCCGGTGGGGTCGTAGAGGTACTTCCAGCGGGCGGTCAGGCCGGTGAGCGTGCTGTTCCCGCGCGGCACCCTCCGGTACACCAGCACGGTGGGCGGGCCTCCGTCCGGCGCCGGGACGGGGATCCGGTACGTCTTGGGCGGGTGCCCGGTGATGCCGAGCAGCACGGGCAGGACGCGCCCGTCCATGGGGCCGCCCTCGAAGGGGGTGTCTTCGCTCTTCACCCGACCAGTCTCGGCCATCGGCCGCGGGTCACAGGTCCGCGGCCAGCGCCTGCACCAGGGCGTCGGTCTGCGCGTCCCGCCGCGCGGTCACCGTCAGCAGCGCCACGAACTGCTCCACGAGCCAGTCCCGCAGCTCCTCCGGCGGCGGCTGCTTGTCCTCGTCGAGCCAGATCAGGGAGGCGGCCTCCACGGCCGTGATCCACATCCGGATGGTCATCCGCAGCCGGGGCCCGGGCTCGTCGACGCCGAGATGGCGGAGGATGTGCTCGGCGGCGGCCCGCCGCACCCCGTCCACGATCGCGGTCGTACGCGAGGTCTCCACCACGCTGCCGCCCTGGAGCAGGGCGCTGAAGCCGGCGTCGTGGCGGCCGACGAAGGCGAGGTAGCGCTCCACGGCCCGGGTCAGCCGGGGGAGCAGCGGGCCCACCTGCGGTTCGTCGAAGCAGTCCCGCAGCTCGTCGGCGGCGGACTTCAGGGCCGCCTCGTAGAGCTGCTGCTTGCCGCCGGGGAAGTACCGGTAGACCAGGGGCCGCGACACACCGGCCGCCTCCGCCACGTCGTCCAGCGACACCTCCTCGGGCGCCCGGTGGGCGAACAGCGACAGCGCGGCCTCCAGCAGCTGGCTGCGGCGCTCCTCGACACTGAGGCGCCGGTAGGCGGGGGTGGGGGCCTGCGAGGTCATGTCCGCAGCGTAACCGGCCGTCCACAACGCCCGCCCGGCCAGGCCGATGTCCGGCCCCCTGGGACCCGCCGGACCGGACCCCGTCCGGACACCGGGCCCGGCTACGCCAGCAGTCCCGAGGACCGCCAGAGCCGGCGGCCCACGCCGCGCAGGACGCCGATGTCGTCCAGGAAGTCCGTGAGCTTCTTCGCCCCCTGCTGCATCACCTCGCGCCGGTGCGCGCTCGCCCGCACCTGGGCGACGGCCTCCCGCCGGTCCAGGCCGACGTTCGTGTAGACCTGCGGGTTCACGAACGCCACCGAGAACACCCGGGCGAACTCGCCCGACGACACCCGGGTGAACTCCTGCGACCAGCGCGGCGCGGTCATCATCTGCCGCCGCAGCTCCTCACGGGCGTACCGGACGTGCCGCGCCTCCTCGATCACATGGATCCGGGTGACGCCCCGGATCAGCGGCTGCACCCGCTCGTCGGGGAACGTCAGCCGCTGCATCCAGTCCAGCACCTCCTCGCCGAGGAGGGTCGCGGTGAACGAGCCGGGGGTGGTGGAGATCGTCTTGAACAGGCGCCCCAGGTTGTGGTGGACGCGGCTCACCGGGTACCAGGGCGTGCCGCTGTGCGCGATCACCCGGGCGAACATCTTGGAGTGCCGGCACTCGTCCTCGATCTCGGTGAGGGCGTACCGCACATGCGCGCTGGTCGCGGACTTGTCGTAGATGTGGCGGACCAGCAGCTGCATCAGGATCAGCTCGAACCAGATGCCGAGGGAGGCGAGCGCGGCGGCCTCGTGCCGGGAGAGCAGCAGGCGCTGCTCCTCGCTCATCCGCCGCCACAGCGGGGTGCCGTACAGCGACACCAGCTCCGGCGGCCAGAACCACTTGCCGTCCTCGAAGGCTGCCTCCCAGTCGAGCTCCGTGTCCGGGTCGAAGGAGTGCTTCGCGGAGGACTCCAGCAGCCGCAGGGCCACCGCCTCCCGGTCCTTGAGCTGCCCGAGGGCGTCCCGCAGCCCGTCGAGCGCGTCGGTCTCCGACAGGGTCGTCATGGCGGTTCCACCTCGGGCGCATCGGGTTACCGGCAGGTCACCTTTATGAGACTGCCTGTCAGCAAGCCCGTCAATCCCTCACGCACGACTTGTCGCCGACCGGTCCGCGCCCTGCCTCTCCCCGGCCGCGCCGGGCGGGAAGGAGGTGCGCAGGGTGAAGGCGTACGGGGTCGGGCCGTGGGCGCGCAGGCGCAGCAGCCGGTTCTCGGCCTCCGCGACGGAGGGGCGGTGGCCCGCGGGCACCCACCAGAGGGTGGTCATGGCCTCCTCGACCCGCTCGAACCACTCCCGTCTGCGGCTGAGCATCTCCCGGTGCCGGCCCCGGTACATGAACGCCGTCAGGGCGTCCTGGTCCCGCCACACCGACATGTTGATGATCAGCCACGGGTCGCCGAAGACGGAGATGGCCGTGGCGTCGCCGTCGTCGCTCTGCAGCCGCCACACGAAACCGTCGGCGGCGTCCGCGTCCGCGTTGACCGGGTCCAGGTTGTCGACGAAGTCCTTCAGCAGGGGAGTGTCCAGCGGTGCCTTGAGCCGGGCGATGTTCACTTGGGCGAGTTCGTATGCGGTCATGTACCGAACGTTAGGTCGGGAGTCGTGGGGCGGGGCACCCCCGTCTCACCAACCGGGCACCGACGTGCGGGAGTTCGCCTCACCGTCGCTCCGGTTCCAGCACCGCCTCCATCACCGCCCGCGCGACCGGGGCCGCCGTGCCGCCGCCGCTGATCTCCCGCCGGCTGCCCTCGGCGTCCTCCACCACCACCGCCACCGCCACCCTCGGCTCCATCTCGTCCTCGCGCTGCGCCCAGGAGATGAACCACGCGTACGGCGTGCCCGAGTTGCCCAGCCCGTGCTGGGCGGTGCCGGTCTTCCCGCCGACCACCGCGCCCCGGATCGCCGCCTTCCTGCCGGTGCCGTCCTCGACCACCCCGCGCATCAGCTCCCGCAACCGCGTCGCCGTCGCCGGGAGCATGGCCCGCCGCACCGCACCCGGCCCCGCCGCGGACACCGTGCCGCCGCTCGCCCGCGTGGTCCGCTCCACCAGGTACGGCTCGCGCACCTGCCCGCCGCTCGCCACGGCCGCCGCGACCATCGCCATCTGCAGTGGCGTGGCGCGCGTGTTGAACTGCCCGATCGACGACAGCGCGAGCTGCGCCGCGTCCACCGTGGTGTCGAAGGTGCTGGGCGCGATCCGGAACGGGATGCGCAGGTCCGGATCGTTGAAGCCGAAGCTCTCCGCGGTCTGCCGCATCCGCGCCAGCCCCGTCGTGACGCCGAGCTGGGCGAACACCGTGTTGCAGGACCGCACGAACGCCTCCCGCAAGGGGGCGTTCCGGCACATGCCCGCCCCGTTGACCAGCCGCGTCGTCGTCCCCGGCAGCAGATACGGGTCGGGGGAGCGGGTCGGCTCGTCCAGACCCCTCACCACGCCCGCGTCCAGCGCGGCCGCCGCGGTGACCACCTTGAACGTCGACCCCGGGGGGTAGGTGCGCCGCACCGCCCGGTTCAGCATCGGCCGGTCCGGGTCGGCGTTCAGCCGCGCCCACGTCTCCCGCGCCGTCCTGCCGTTCCCGGACAGCGGCTCCGGGTCGTACGACGGCACCGACACCAGCGCCAGGATCCGCCCGGTCGACGGCTCCACCGCCGCCACCGCCCCCTTCCGCCCGCGCAGGCCCTCGTACGCCGCCCGCTGCGCCCGCGGGTCGATCGTGGTCAGCACGTCGCCGCCCGCGCTGCGGGAGCGGGTGAAGTCGTTCCACAGCGGCAGCGGCGCCAGCACCGGGGCGGCCCCCGACAGCACCGCGTCCTCCGTGGCCTCCAGCAGCGTCGTGCCGTACTCCTGCGAGGCGAAGCCGGTCACCGGCGCGTACAACGGCCCGTCCCGGTAGGTCCGTTCGTACCGCAGGTGCTCCCCGGTGTCCCGGGACCCGGTGACCGGGCGGCCGTCCACCAGGATGTCGCCGCGCGGCTGCTGGTACCGCACGATCACGGCACGGCGGTTGGCCGGGTTGGCCTCGTAGTCCTCCGCGTGCAGCACCTGCACCCGGGCCGCGTTGACCAGCAGCGCCACCAGCAGCAGCGCGCAGAACAGCGCCGCGTGCCGGATGTGCCGGGTCACCGGAGCGCACCCGGGGCGGCCTGCCGCCGCGCGCAGTCGCTGAGCCGGACCAGCAGCGCCACGATCGCCCAGTTGGTCACCACCGAGGAGCCGCCCTGCGCCAGGAACGGCATGGCCATCCCGGTCAGCGGGATCAGCCCGGTCACCCCGCCCGCGATCACGAACACCTGGAGCGCCACCAGTGAGGCGAGCCCCACGGCGAGCAGCCGCCCGAACGGGTCGCGCAGCGCGAGCCCGGCCCGGTAGCCGCGCTCCACCAGCAGCCCGTACAGCAGGAAGATCGCGGACAGTCCCGCCAGGCCCAGCTCCTCGCCTGCCGTCGCCAGGATGAAGTCGGACTTCACGGCGAAGCCGATCAGCACCGAGTGTCCGAGCCCCAGCCCCGAGCCCAGCATCCCGCCCTCGGCGAAGGCGAACAGCGACTGGGCGAGCTGGTTGGGGCCCTCGCCCGCCTCGATGGAGGCGAACGGGTGCAGCCAGGTCTCGATCCTGTGGTGCACGTGCGGCTCCAGCCGGCCCACCGCGACCGCGCCCAGCGAGGCCAGGAGCAGCCCCACCGCGATCCAGCCGGTGCGGCCGGTGGCGACGTACAGCAGGACCACGAAGAGACCGAAGAACAGCAGCGAGGTGCCGAGGTCCCGCTCCAGGACCAGCACGCCCACGCTGACCAGCCACACGGCGACGATCGGGCCGAGCACCCGCCCGGTGGGCAGCTGCATCCCCCCGACGCGGCGGCCCGCGTAGGTCAGGGCGCCGCGGTTCGCGGCCAGGTACGCGGCGAAGAACACCGCCAGCAGCACCTTCGCGAACTCGCCCGGCTGGATGGAGAATCCGGCCACCCGGATCCAGATGCGGGCGCCGTTCACCGCGGGGAAGAGGATCGGCACGGTCAGCAGCACCAGCGCGACGGTGACGCAGAGGTAGGTGTAGCGCTGGAGCACCCGGTGGTCGCGCAGCACCAGGATCACCGCGATGAACAGCGCCACCCCGAGCGTCGACCAGATCAGCTGGGCGGGGGCGGCCCGGTCGCCGGGCGTCTCCAGGTCCAGCCGGTAGATCAGCACCAGGCCCACCCCGTTGAGCAGCACCCCGATCGGCAGCGGGAGCGGGTCGGCCAGCGGGGCCCGCCAGCGCACCGCCAGATGGGCCAGCACGGCGAGCACACCGAGCCCGGCGCCGTAACCGGCGGCGCCGGGCGGGACGGTGCCGTTCCTGGCGAGACCGACGGCGCAGTAGCCGTACACCGACAGTCCGACGGCCAGGACGATGAGGGCGAGTTCCACACCGCGGCGCCCGGTGAGACGGACGGCGGGCGCGGGCGGGTCCGCCGTCGCCAGGGTGATACCGGCCTTGCTCATGTCCGGAACTTACCCACATGCGACGCTTCGCGTGGTGCGCTCATCAGCACCAGCGTGGCGCGGGACCGATGTTGTCGATGTACCGGGCCGGGCCCCAGGCCCAGGTGCCGTCGGTGAGCAGGTACCAGAGCGGGTTGCCGTCCACGTGGTCGCCCGGCACCTTGCAGAAGATCGAGACGACATCGCCCTTGTGGGCGTACCGGATGACCTGGGAGCCGCGGTTCGGGGCGCTGCGCAGGGCCAGCTTCTGCGCGGTGACGACGCCGCGGTAGGCGCCCTGGTCGCCGTGGTTGCCGCCGGCCTGGTTGCCGCCGGCCTGGTTGCCCCAGTCGCCGCCCTGGTCGCCCCCGCCCTGCTGGTAGGAGCCGGTGTTGGTGCCGGTGCCGGTGCCGGTGCCGGTGCCGGTGTCGCCCTGCTGGCTCCAGTCGCTCTGGCCGCTCTGGTCGCCCTGGCCCTGGCCCGGGTCGTCGGCGGCGAGGGCGGGGGCGACGGCGGTCGCGACCGCCAGGGCGCCGGCGGCGAGCGCTATGGGCAGACGGCGGGCGAGCGGGGCGCGCGGGCGTCGTAGCGACATGGCAGTACCTCCATAAGGGGGAGACAACAGGTCGAAGGTGACTTGTCGCCACATTAGGAGCGCCCCCCGGCGCCCGCCCGCCCTGCTGCGCCATCGGGGAGGACGCTCCGCCTACCGGGTCACACGCCCCGGCAGGGCGGCCGGCCCCCCGTCACTCCGCCAGCTCCTCCAGCATCCGCGCGGTGGCCAGCCCCGCCCGCAGGTAGTCGACGAACAGGTCGTTGTGCAGCGCCCAGGAGGAGCGGCGGGACCGGATCAGCCGGATCGCCGCCTCCGCCGAACGGCCCCGGCGCATCAGCGCGTGCGCGACCACCAGGCCCGAGCGGTTGTAGCCGTGCCAGCAGCGGACCAGAACCGTGCGGCCCGCGTCCAGGGCCTCGCACGCCGCCTCGGCCATCCGGATCACGCCCGCGAGCTGGGTGCCGTCGAGCGGGCCGTCCGGGATGGGCCACACCTGGTGCTCGACCCCGGGATCGGGGCCGTGCCCCGGCAGTCGCAGCAGCGTCTGCACCAGGTCGAACTGGCGGCGCACCACCACCGGCTCCACCCGCCCCGCGGGCCCGCGGACCTGGTGCCCGCCCATCCACAGACCCGGCTCGATCTCGTCCCACGGACTGTCCGGAGCCGGTACGTCGGGTTGACTCTCGCGGGTACGCAACGGCGCCTCCCACCCACCTCGCCCAACTTCTGTCCACGGTATCCGGCTTCTTGCCCCCGCAGCACCCCGCCTGGTCCCATGGAGGCGAGGTGATGGCGCATGGACGGACCACGCGTCGTGCCGGCCCGCCGGCACGGCAGGGACTGGCTCCACGTCCGTCTCCCGGACGGCAGGGACATCGCCTGGTACGACCGTGAGGCGGCCCGGGTGACCCTGCTCGACGCCGGGCGCGAGGAGGAGGCGCTCGCCGCCCTGGGCCCGTATCTCACCGGCCCGGTCGCCGTCGGACCGCCCCCGGTCCCCACCTCCGCCGACCTCGTGCGGCTCTCCCTCCACCCCGACGACGACCTCGCCCCGAACCGTCCCGGCGAGGCCCTGCTCCTCGACCTGGACCGCACCCCCGGCCCGGCCCGCCGCCTGCGCCCGGACCCGCGCCGTGCGGAGCTGGCCGCGCAGCGGACCGTGGGCGACGCCCTCGACGCCATGGACGGCGCGGGATGGCACGCCCTGCACTCCCTGCCGCTCCCCGGCGGCCACCGCGTCCACCACCTGCTGATCGGCCCCGGCGGCCTGTACGCCCTGCACGTCCGGTCCGCCCACCGGCAGCGGGCGACCGTCGCCGAACCGCGGGTGCGCATCGGCCGGCGCCCGCCCGAACCGGTGCTGCACCGGGTGCGGGCCGACGCCGACCGCGCCGCCCACGCCCTGACCGCCGAGGTCCGCCCGGTGCTGGTCCTGGCCGGCGCCCGGCGGGTGACGGTCGCCGGCGCACCGCGCGGGGTCCGGATCCTGACGGACGCGGACGTGCCGGGGCTGGCCCGGGGCGGAGGCGTACTGAAGCCCGCGGACGTCGAGGCGCTGTACGCGGCGGCACGGGACCGGAGGACGTGGGCGGGGCTGTGAGCGGACGCGGCTGACGGTCGCCGTGCCCCTAGGGCAGCGTGCCCGCCTGGTCCCGGTCCAGCAGCGGCGCCAGCAGGTCACCGAAGTCCTGCACCCGGGGGGCGATGTCGGGCGCCCGCAGCGCCATCCGCTCAGGCGACCGGCACTCCTCGACCTCCTGCCAGGTCACCGGCGCCGACACCAGCGGCTCGGCGCGCGCCCGCAGGGTGTACGGGGCGGCCGTGGTCTTGCGCGCCGCGTTCTGGCTCCAGTCGACGAAGACCTTCCCCGGCCGCAGGCTGCGCTTCATCTGGTGCAGCACCAGCCGGGGCATCGCCTTCTCGGCCTCCACGGCCAGCGCCTTCGCATACTCGGACACCTGTTCGGAAGAGGAGCCGCGCACCGCCGCCAGCAGATGCAGTCCCTTCGACCCGGAGGTCTTCGCGTACGCCTCGAACCCGTCCCGGGCCAGCCGCTCCCGCAGCCACAGGGCGACCTCGCAGCAGTGCACGACGGTCGCCGGCGGCCCCGGGTCCAGGTCGAACACGATGCGGTCCGCCTGCCCCGGGTCGGTGATCCGCCACTGGTGGGTGTGGAACTCCGCGACCAGGTTCGCCGCCCACATCAGGCTCGGCAGATCCTCCACCAGCACCATCCGGGCGGGCCCCTCCGACCTCGGCACCTCGGCGGTGGTGACCCAGTCGGGCGTACCGGGCGGCACGTTCTTGGTGAAGAACACCTGCCCGTCGGGCCCGTCCGGATACCGCAGGAACGACACCGGCCGCTCCCGCAGATGCGGCAGCAGCACGTCGGCCACGGTCGCGTAGTAGTGCAGTACCTCCGCCTTGGTGAAGCCGGTGGCGGGATACAGCACCTTCTCCAGATTGCTGAGCGGGAGCCGTCGCCCCTCCACCTCCGTGATGGGAGCCATACGATGAGAATCTCACGCAAACTATGACAAAAGCTCCGACATCGATCGGCGGACGACCGGAGAGGTGCTGCACGTGAGGTCCATCTGGAACGGCGCGATCTCGTTCGGGCTGGTCAGCATCCCGATCAAGCTGGTGAACGCCACCGAGAACCATTCGATCTCCTTCCGCCAGATCCACACCGAGGACGGCGGCCGGATCCGCTACCGGAAGTACTGCGAGCTGGAGGACCGCGAGGTCAGCGGCCAGGAGATCGGCAAGGGCTACGAGGACGCGGACGGCACGATCATCCCGATCACCGACGAGGATCTGGCCGGGCTGCCGATCCCGACCGCCAAGACGATCGAGATCGTCGCCTTCGTGCCCGAGGACCGCATCGACCCGCTCCAGATGGACGCCGCGTACTACCTCCAGGCGGGCGGGGCCCCCGCGGCGAAGCCGTACACGCTGCTGCGGGAGGCGCTGAAGCGGAGCAAGAAGGTCGCGATCACGAAGTACGCCCTGCGCGGGCGGGAGCGGCTCGGCATGCTGCGCGTGGTGGGCGACGCGATCGCCATGCACGGCCTGCTGTGGCCGGACGAGGTCCGCGCCCCCGAGGGGGTCGCGCCGGACACCGACGTCACCGTGCGGGACAAGGAGCTGGACCTCGCGGACGCGCTGATGGACACCCTCGGCGAGGTCGACCTGGAGGACCTGCACGACGAGTACCGCGAGGCGGTGGAGGAGGTCGTCGCCGCGAAGGCGGCCGGCGAGACCCCGCCGGAGGCGCCGGCCGCGGAGGCCGGCGGCGGCAAGGTCCTGGACCTGATGGCAGCCCTGGAGAACAGCGTCCGCGCGGCCCGCGAGTCCCGCGGCGAGGAGGCCGAGGTCAAGCACCTCCAGCAACGCAAGACGTCCCGCTCGTCCCCGAAGGACACGGGCGGCAAGAAGTCGACGTCGACGGCGAAGAAGAAGACGGCGTCCTCGCCTCGGAAGTCGACGTCGAAGACGTCGCAGGCCGAGAAGAAGACGACGAAGAGCACGGCGAAGAAGACGGCGGCGAAGAAGACCCCGGCGAAGAAGGCGACGTCCCGCAAACGCTCGGCCTGACCCGTTTGGGTGGGTGGGGGTTGCTGTAGCGCTATGGCGGGTGGGTGGTGCGGGGCCGCGGCGGGGGCGGTCGTCCTCGGTCTGGCGCGAGAGTGCGTGCTGGAGAGGTCCAGGGCGTGGACGCGCCAGCCGCTGCGGGCGCCCACCCCCACCCCGTCCCCTCCCCGCCGCGGGCGTCGCTAGCCGCGGGCATTCGTGCCGCTTAGGGCGGCACGGGTGGGCGCGGCGGCACCCCGTAAGCGCCGGGCTGCGCGACACCCCCCGCCCCGTACCGACACCCGGCGCCCTGGACAACAGGCGTTACGACACCCGCCGCAACGCCAGCACCGCGTTGTGCCCACCAAAGCCGAAGGAGTTGCTCAGGACCAGGTCACCGCCGTCCGGCAGCGGACGCGGCCCGTCACGGACGACGTCCAGGTCGATCCCGTCGTCCACCTCCCCACACCCCACCGTCGGCGGCACCACACGGTGGTGCAGCGTCAGCACCGCGGCCACCGCCTCGACCCCGCCCGCGGCCCCCTGCAGATGCCCCAGGTGCCCCTTCAGCGCGGTCACCGGGACGTCCTGCCCGCCCAGCACCCCCCGCAGGGCCCGCGCCTCCGCGAGATCCCCGTCGACCGTGGCGGTGGCATGGGCGTTCACATGGACGACGTCCGCCGGCTCACCGCCCGCGTCCCGCACGGCCCTCCGCAGTGCGAGCGCGATGCCGTCGCCGGACGGGTCCGGGGCCGCGACGTGGTGGGCGTCCGCCGACAGCCCCCATCCCGCCGCCTCGCAGTAGATCCGCGCCCCACGCGCCCGCGCGTGCTCCTCGGACTCCAGCACCAGCACCCCCGCGCCCTCACTGTTGACGAACCCGTCCCGGCCCTTGGCGAACGGACGCGACGGTGATCCCTGGGACGGGTCGCCCTCCGCCAGCGCCCGCATCGCGGCGAACGACGCCATGATCGCGGGAGTGACCACCGCCTCGGCGCCGCCGGCCAGCGCGACGTCGACCCGGCCGTACCGGATCCGGTCGACGGCCTGCCCGATCGCCTCCGTACCGGAGGCGCAGGCGCTGGTCACGGTGCGTGCCTCACCGGTGATGCGCAGGTCGAGGGAGACCTGTGAGGCCGCCTGCGACGGCACCGTCATCGGCGTGGTGAGCGGGGACACACCCCGCGGCCCGCGGTCCCGCAGCCTGCGGTCGCCGCCGACCAGCACCGACGCGTCCCCGAGGATCGCGCCGAGGCTCACCCCGACGCGCTCCGGGTCCAGCCCGCTCTCCCGGGTGCCGCCGTCGGCGTACCCCGCGTCCGCCCACGCCTCGCGCGCGGCCAGCACCGCGAACTGGGCGGCCCGGTTCATCCGGCGCGCCGCCTGCCGGGGCAGTAGCGCGGCCGGGTCGACGGGCACCGTGCCGGCGATCCGCACCGGCAGCGCGTCGAACTCCGGGTCCGTCAACTCCCGTATGCCGTGCCGTCCTTCGAGCAGCCCGTCCCACAGCGCGTCGGTGCCCACGCCCAGCGGGGTGACCGCGCCGAGCCCCGTGACCACCACGCGCCGCGGCCCGGCCGCCCGAGCCGCCCGCACGGGACGCGGCTCGTACCGGACGACCGTGCCCTCCCGGCCGGCGTCGGCGGCCCGGCGGCGCACCTCCGCGTCGGTCATGGCGTGGGCGTCCTCGGGCTCCGCGGCGTCCCGGTGCCAGGCGCCCCAGCGGCGTACGTACGTCACCTCGGCGGCCAGCGGATCCACCGCCCGCAGGACGGTCAGCCGGTCGCCGTCACGGAACTCCACGCCCTCCAGGGGCTCCGGCTCCACCAGCGGCACCGCGGCCACGTCGACCCGCCGCCCGGCGACGGTGACCGTCTGCTCGCGCCGCAGGTCCTCCTCGTGGTCCACCCCGCCGAGCGGCGGCCGCAGCGTGACCCGGATCACCTCGGGGGAGACGGGCAGCGTGTGCGTGACGACGTGCCAGCGGCGCTCGGCCGCGTCCTCGGGGGAGAGGGCGAACAGGTCGCCGGGGACGACCTCCGCGGCGGTCACCTCGTAGGGCCGTATGGGTACTTCAGGCGTTTCGGGGGAGTGGGTCATGGCGAGGCATGCTCTCTTTGGTCCGAACTGTCGTACTGCGGGCGGTTCCGAGTGTTCTGTACGACTCCCGAACGGGCCACGATCCACTTCACGGGGTGTCCGATTCATCCCGGTCTACCAGGTGGGTGACGCGGAACACATTCGCCAAGACGCCGACAGGTGTGCAGAGTTACCAGAACGTAGTGGCACTGTGGAAAACGTCACCAAGCGCGTGTGCGCGGCCCCGGCCGCCCCGCGGAACGAGTCGCGCGTCACGTTCCGCGCGACCCGCCCCACCGGCACGGTGGTCCGACTGATCCCCGAGGCCGGTTCCGGCGTCTTCCCACGGGGGCGCGTTCCGAAGTGCGCGACCCGCCGGGCCGGCCCGCGGGGCGGCGGCGGACGGGCCGCGCAGGTGACCAGAGACTGCGGTGGAGGGCATGGACGAGGACGAGTTCGACGCTTTCTACGCGGCTGCCTTCCCCCGCCTGACCGGCCAGCTCTTCGCATTCACCGGGGACCTCGGCGAGGCCCAGGACGTGGTGCAGGAGGCGTTCGTGCGCGCCTGGGACCGGCGCCACCGGCTCATGGCCGACGAGGCGCCTGAGGCCTGGGTGCGCACCGTCGCCATGCGCCTCGCGGTGAGCCGCTGGCGCCGCGCGAAACGCTGGCTGGAACTGGTACGCCACTCCCCGCCGCCCGAGACGACGCCCGGTCCCGGCCCCGACCGCACCGCCCTGGTCGCCGCCCTGCGCCAACTCCCGGAATCCCAGAGGATGGCGGTCGTGCTGCACCATCTGTGCGACCTCAGTGTCGAGCAGGTAGCCTCCGAGACCGGCGCGCCGGTCGGCACGGTCAAGGCCCGCCTGTCCCGCGGGCGGGCGGCACTGGCCCGGCACCTGGCGGTGGACGAGGCCGAGGAGCCGGCCTGGGAGGGGGGCGGCCGTGTCCGATGAACTCACCGAAGCCCTGCGCGAGTTGGCCGCGCGGCACGAGACCCCGCCGCTCCTCGCCGCCGCCGAGGTCCGGGACCGCGCCCGGCGCCGCTCACGCCGCCGCAGGGCCACCCTCGCGCTCTGCACGGCGGCCACGGCCGCCTGCGCGGTCACCGTGGTGACCCTCGCCCTGCACGCCGACCACCCCGCGGGGAAGCGGCACAGCCCCGGCGCGACCCCGGCCACCTCGCCCACCCCCGCCCGGACCCCCACCGCCTCGGCCCCGGCCCGTGCGCCCCGCCCCTTGGGCCGGCTCGACACGGACCTGCGCACCCTCACCCTCGCCGGCCGCGTGCTGCGGGTCGACCTGCGCGCCGCCGGCCGTCTCCCGCCCGGCACCCGGCTCACGGTGGTCGCCCGGAGCGCCGGCGCGGTGCTGCCGTTGAAGACCAGGACCGAGGTCCGCGAGGTCAAGGTGCCCTACCTGGTGGAACTGCGCGCCCCCGGCGGCGAACCCGTCTACGCGGGCGCCCTCTCCTTCGACGCCAAGGTGCTGCGCGCCCTATCGGGCGCCACGGGCTGGGTGGGCCTCAGCGCGCGGGACGCCGCATGGCTGCACGACCGGCTGCGCGACGGCGACCAGATCGAACTCACGCCCCCGCGCCGAGGGTTCAGCTGACCAGCCCGCGCCGGTACGCGTAGACGACCGCCTGCACCCGGTCCCGCAGGTGCAGCTTGGACAGGATGCGGGACACGAACGTCTTGACCGTCTCCTGACTGATCACCAGCGCCGCCGCGATCTCGCTGTTGGACAGCCCGTCCGCGATGAGCCGCAGCACCTCCAGCTCACGCGGGGTCAGCGGGATCTCCCGGTCGCCGCCGTCGGAGGGCCGGATCCGGGAGGCGTACCGGCCCACGAGCTGCCGGGTCACCTCCGGGTCGAGCAGCGCCGCGCCCGAGGCCACCGTCCGGATGCCGTGCAGCAGCCGGTCCGGCGGCGCGTCCTTCAGCAGGAACCCGCTCGCCCCCGCGCGCAGCGCCTCGTACACGTACTCGTCGAGGTTGAACGTCGTCACCACGAGCACCTTCACGGGGTCCCGCACCCCGGAGCCGGCCAGCAGCCGGGTGGCCTCGATGCCGTCCAGCACCGGCATCCGCACATCCATCACCACGACGTCCGGCCGCACCCTCCCGGCGAGGTCGACGGCCGCGCGCCCGTCCGCGCAGTCGCCCACCACCTCCATGTCGGGCTGGGCGCCGATGATCGTCACAAGACCGGTGCGCACCAGCGTCTGGTCGTCGCAGACCACCACCCGTACCGGCCGTACCGGTGCGCCGCTCACGGCCTGCTCCCGGCGGGTATCCGCGCCCGCACGGCGAACCCCCCGCCGGGACGCGGCCCGGCCTCGAACTCGCCGCCGAGGACGTCCACCCGCTCACGGAGACCGGCCAGTCCCCGCCCGCTGCCGCCCGGCGAGGTCACGGGCCCCGTCCCGGGACCGTCCGTGCCGACCTCCACCGTGATGTCCCTCTCGCCGTGCCGCACCAGAACCGAAGTAGCCCGCCCGTGAGCGTACTTGAGCGCGTTGGTGAGGGCCTCCTGCACCACCCGGTACGCCACCAGGTCCGCGCTCCCGGTCGACGCCGCCGGGGTGCCCGTCTCGGTGAACTCCACCGGCTGCCCGGCCCGGCGCGTCTGCTCCACCAGCGTCAGCAGCCGGCCCACCGGCGGAGTCCGGGAGCCCTCGCCGTGGTCGGGATTGAGCAGGTCGAGCAGGTGCCGCAGGTCGGCGACGGCACGCCGTCCGGTGTCGGTGACCGCGGTCAGCGCCTCGTCGAGCCGTTCGGGCGCGGCGGTCAGATAGCGCGCCGCCTCCGCCTGCACCACCATCGCGGTCACATGGTGGGTCACCACGTCGTGCAACTCCCGAGCGATGCGCGCCCGTTCGGCCGCCCGCGTCTGCTCCGCCACCTGGTGGCGCCGCTCCGCCTCGGCGATCCGCGTGGAGCGCAGCCACGCCCCGCCGCCCCACAGCAGGCACATCGCCACGTAGAACGACACGAACTCGGCCGGCGGCTCGCCCGTCCCGCGCCGCACCAGCTCGGCCACGAACAGCGCGTACGCCAGGGAGCCCAAGGCGACGGTGGTGCGCCGGTACCGCTCCAGATGGGCGCCCGTGCTCAGCAGCGCCAACGGCAGCGCCGTACTGGCGACGGTGTGGTAGCCGTGCAGCTGGTCCAGCACGAAACCCGCCGCCACCAGGGTCAGGCAGACGGCCGGCCACAGCCGCCGCAGGGCGAGCGAAAGGCCCTGCAGCCCGATCGCGACCACGGCCAGGACGTCGTACGGGCGCTCCGCCACCGCACCGATGTCGGTGCCGCTGCCGCGCATGCTCGGGACGAACGCCAGGACGCACAGCAGCACGGCGAACGGCAGGTCCCGGGCCGTGACGTGCAGTCGGCCCCAGACCTGCCGCAGCCCGCGCGGACGGATCACCGGGACAGCGCGACCGCGTCGGCCCGCTTCGAACGGCGGGACATCAGCTGACCGCGTCGGCGGGCCAGCCACAGGAAGCCGACGGTGACCAGCGCCCAGAACACCAGCGTGTACAGGCTGGCCTCCGGCCCGAACGCACCGCCGCTGATCAGGGTCGGCCCGGACGTCGAGGCGTCCAGCAGGCCCTGCTGGGTGTCGTTGCCCGACACCTCGGTGCTGAAGACGCCGGACGCGGCGAAGTTCCAGCCGAAGTGCAGACCGATCGGCATCCACAGGCTGCGGGTGGCGACGTACGCGGCGCCCAGCACCGGACCCGCCGACAGCGCGATGACGGCCGCGCCCCACAGGCTCGCGTCCGGGTTCGCCAGATGCCACGCGCCGAACAGCACACTGGTCGGGACCAGCGCCCCCCACGTACCGAACCGCTCCTCCATGGTCCTGAACAGTACGCCGCGGAACAGCAGTTCCTCCGTGACGGAGGCGCCGGCCATGAACCCGGCCAGCCCCACGGCGCCGGTGTACGACCCCCAGCCGTCCACCTCGTAGTGCCCGACGAGGGCGATGTTCGCGACGACGGACGCGAACACCAGCGTCCCGATCAGCACGCCCCGGCAGACCGCGCCGACGGCGCCCTCGCGGGCGACCTCCGTCACCGCGCGCTTCTCGGTGCGCCCCACGACCCAGGCGTAGACGTACACGGACAGCACCGCCGCCATCAGGCCCACACCGAGCGTGGCCCACGGATTGTCCTCGGCGGCGGCCACACCCTGTCCCGCGACCAGGGACACCACCACCACGGCCAGCAACTGCCATACGACACGCACGTCTTGCTCCTCGACAGGGGGGACGGCGGCGGTGAGACGACCGCCGCTCCGACCGCCCCGACGTTACGGAGGCGCGTCGCGGGAAGCGTCACCAGCGAGTGGACACCCTCGCGTAGCTCTTACGGGGGACAGGGCGCGGGCTGTCCCCCGTGAGGAGGGAATCCTTCGGTGGCTAGCCCTTCACCGCGCCGGAGGTGAGCCCGCGGATGAAGGACCGCTGGAGCGCGAGGAACGCCAGCACCGACGGCAGCATCGCCAGGAACGCGCCCACCAGCAGCACGCCGATGCCCACCTGGTCGTCGGAGCGCAGGGAACGCAGCGCCAGCGGGAGGGTGTACTGCGCCGGGTCGGTGGCGACCAGCAGCGGCAGCATGTACTGGTCCCAGATCATCGTGAAACCGAAGATGCCGATCACACCCAGCGCGGGCCGGCACAGCGGCAGCACGACCTGCCAGAACACCCGGAACTCGCCCGCGCCGTCGAGCCGCGCCGACTCCTCCAGCTCCTTCGGGATCTCCTTCATGAACTCGGTCATCACCAGGATGGAGAACCCCCAGGCGGCCACCGGCACGATCATGCCGACCAGCGAGCCGACCAGACTGACGTGCAGCAGCGGCAGGTCCGCCAGCAGCACCGACAGCGGGACGGCCAGCACCTCCTCGGGCAGCATCATCGTCGCCAGGATGAGCACCAGCACCACCGCCGACCCGCGGAACCGCTTGCGGGCCAGGGCGTACCCGGCGAACACGCTGACCAGCACCTGGAGCGCCAGCCCGCCGCCCACCACGAGGAAGGAGTTGAGCAGGTAGTCCAGCACGTTGCGGTCGACCGCCCGCTCCAGGTTGTCCAGGGACAGCCGGTCGGGCCACAGCGTGAACTGGGTGGGGTCCACGGTCGGGGTGAACGCGCCGACCATCAGCGCGAGCAGCGGCCCGGCGAACACCATGAACAGAGCGGTGTACAGCACGAACCGCAGCACCCGCGCCCACGGCCCGCGCGCCTCCGCCAGTCCGAGCGCCGTCTCGTTCCTCATCGGACCTCCCTCCGGCGCAGCCGCGACGCCACGGTCAGCACCAGCAGCACCAGGAACAGCAGCACCGTCCCGGCCGCCGCGACACCCAGCTCGTTACGCTCCAGGCCGAGTTTGTACGTCAAGGTCAGCAGCACCTCGGTGGAGCCGTCGGGCCCGCCGTTGGTCAGCAGGAACACCTCGGTGAAGATGCGCAGGCCCCGGATCGCCGCGAGCGTCAGCAGAATGGCGAACACCGGCCGCAGTCCCGGCAGGGTGACGTGCCAGATCCGCCGCCACCGCGAGGCGCCGTCGACCGCGGATGCCTCGTAGAGCATCCGGTCCACGCCCGCCAGCCCGGCCAGGAAGATCATCATGTCGTACGGGGCTCCCCGCCAGATGCCGACGAAGGCGATGGACGCCAGCGAGCTGTCGGGGGAGTTGAGGAACTCACTCGGACCCAGACCGAGCACGCCCAGCACCGAGTTGAGCGCGCCGCCCTCCGCCGGGTAGTACATGACCCGCCACACCTCGGCCACCACCGCCATCGCCGTGACGACCGGCAGGAAGATCGCCGACCGGATGAACCACAGCGAGCGGGTCTGCCCCTCCAGCAGCAGCGCCAGCGCGAGACCCAGCAGGATCGAACCGGCCGTCGTCGCCACCGCCAGCACGACCGTGTGCCACACGGCCGCGCCGAAGTCGGAACTCCCCGCGATCTCGGCGTAGTTCTCGCCCCCCACATAGGTGTTGCCGAGGAACGGCCGCACCTCCTGAAAGCTCATCCGCACGGCCTGCGCCATGGGGATGAACTTGAAGTACAGGAAGAGCAGCAGCGCCGGCGCGAGGAACAGCCACGGCGTCGCGCTCCGCCGCAGCCGTGACCGCAGCGGGCGAGCCGTGCGGGCCGGGCGCCGCGCCTGCGTCTTCCCCGCCGCCGCCCGCGCCTCGGTCACCGCCATCAGCCCTTGGCCCCCTGCTTCTCGAGCTCGGCGTCGATCTCGTCGGCGAGCTCGCCCATCGCGCCGGCGACGTCACGGGAGCACTCGGAGACCACGCCGTTCAGCCCCTCGGACGAGATCTGCCGGACGGTCGCCCAGTTGGGCAGCGCGGGGGCGTTGCGGCCGTGCTCGTCGTACACCTTCTGGAAGACGTCCCAGCGGGGGTCCTTGCGCTCGGCGGCGCCGTCCACGGTGGTGTTCACGGGCAGCCGGACGATGATGCCGCCGTTCTCCAGCCCGAGGCCGATCTTCTGCCCGGCGGGCGAGGCGGTGAACTCGGCGAACTCCTGCTGCCCCTTCTCGTTGCCGGACCCGGCCATCAGATAGACGTTCTCCCCCTCGGCGAGGGCCGCGGCCTCACCGCCGGCGCCGGGCGGGGCCGCGACGACCTCGTACATGTCCTTCCCGAGCGACCCGTCGAACCGGGGCAGCATGTAGGGCCCGGTGAGATAGATGCCGCCCTTGCCGCTCTCGAACACGGTGTGTGTGGTGGCGGAGTCGGCGGTACTGGCGCCGGGCTGCACGACCTTGGAGTCGCAGAACATGGCCTGGAGCTTCTCGACGGCCTTGACGGAGGCGGGGTCGTCGACGGCGGCGGTGTACCCGTCCCCTTGCTTCTTGACGAAGTCGCCGCCCTCGGACCAGAGCATGGTGGAGAACCACCAGGTCAGATACCCACGGGTGGTGCTGCCGGGGACAACCATGCCGGCGGTGTCCTTCTTGCCGTTGCCGTCGGGATCGTCGTTGGTGAACGCGACGGCGAGCTGGGTCAACTCATCCCACGAGGAGGGCAGCTGGGCCCCCACCTTCTCCCGCCAGTCCTTCCGTATCAGCAGGGCGAACGCCTGCGAGTTGAAAGGCACCCCGTAGTACTTGCCGTCGTAGCCCTGCGCCGCCTCCCAGGCGCGGTCGGCGATGTCACCGCTCCCGGCGGTGCCCTCCCGGTCCACCTCGCGCACGAGCCCCTGGGTCACCAGATTGCCCAGCTGCCCGGTGTCGTTGATGACGATGTCGGGGAGGTCCTTCTGTGCGGTGCGCTGCTGGAGCTTGGTCTCGAAGTCGTTGACGCCGACGGCGACCAGCTTCGCCTCGATGCCGCTCTTCTCGGTGAACGCCTTGGTGAGCGCCTCCGCCGACTCCGCGGCCGGACTCCCGGCGTCCTGCCGGATCCAGACCTCCAGCGCTTGCGACTCGTCCTGCTCCGTCCCGGACGAGCCCGAGGAACACCCGGCGGCGGTCACGACGGCTGCGACGACCAGGGCGCCGACTGCGCCGAGCCGCCGCGTTCGTACTGGCTTGCGGAGTTGCTTCGACACGGGAGGCTCCGTCCATTCCGTACGGGCGAGGTGGCGGGACTCTATGCAGAGAGGCCGTGTCGAATCAATAGAATGAACAGTATTTACATACATGAACGAGGGTTGGGTGCACCACGGGTCTCACCGGCCGCGGATGCCCGACCGTGGGTGCCCGACCGTGGGTGCCCGGCGGCGGGTGCCCGACCGTGGGTGCCCGGCGGCGGGTGCCGCAAAGGGGGCGCGGGGTTCGCCAGACGAGGGCACGATGAACCCATGGCGGACACCCCCATCGCGAACACGCACCAGTACGAGGCCTGGAACGGCTACGAGGGCCGGCACTGGGCGGACCACCAGGCGCGCTACGACGCCCTGAACGAGCCGGTGACCGGCCCGCTGTTGGAAGCGGCGGCGCTCAGGGTGACGGACACGGTCCTGGACATCGGCTGCGGCAACGGCAGCGTGACGCGACTGGCGGCCCGCCGCGCACGGCACGCGGTGGGCATCGACCTGTCGGCGCCGATGCTGGAACGCGCGCGAGCGACAGCCGAGGCGGAAGGCCTCCCCCATGTCACCCACGTCCAGGGGGACGCCCAGGTTCACGCTTTCGAACCGGCGAGCTTCGACGTGGCGGTGAGCCGCTTCGGGGTGATGTTCTTCGCGGACCCGGTGGCGGCGTTCTCGAACATCGCCGGCGCGCTGCGCCCGGGGGGCCGCCTGGCCTTCGTCTGCCCCCAGTCCTTCGACCACCAGGACCAGGCGAGGGTGTTCGCGGCGGTGGGGCGGCACGCGCCGCTGCCGGACCTGACGGCGGCGTCGGAGACGGGCCCGGCCTCGTTCGCGGACCCGAGCCGGGTGAGGGCGGTGCTGTCGGCGGCGGGCTTCGAGGGCATCGAGGTGAGGGCCGTGGACACGGAACAGGTGTGGGGGAGGGACCCGTCGGACGCGTCGGCCTTCCTTTTCGGGTGGGGTCCGATGCGGCACTGGCTGCGGGACGCGCCGGAGGATGTGGTGGGGCGGGCACGGGAGGCGGCGACGGAGGCGTTCGGGGAGTACGCGACGGGGGAGGGGGTGCGGCTGAAGATGAGTTGCTGGCTGGTGACGGCGACCCGTGCCTGACGAGTCCGGCGACCTCGCCCCCGAGTGGACGAAGCTGTCCAACAACGTATGCGGCGTCCTGCACGGGCACAGGGAAGCGGCCTCCATGGCCGAGCGCTTCGAACGACTCGGCTGGAGATCGAGATCATCGTCCTGGTGCGGCTACGAGGTGGGCACCACCTGGTGCGAGGTCGAACTCGAGGCCGTCGACGGGCAGGACGTACTCCTGAACGGAGTCGTCGACCCGTCCCGCTTCGACGACCTGGCGGCTCTCCTCGACCGGTTCGGCCTGACGTACACGCTGGAGCTGTATGACGAGGACGTCAACCTGCTCAGGGAAACCAGGCGCGAGGGCTGAGCGCCGCGTCAGACCTTGATCATGGTGATGCGCCCGCCCCCGAGCGCTGTCAGGTCCTCGGGGTCCGAGGTGAGGACCGTGACCGGCCCGGGCGCGGCGAGGGCGGTGGCGCACAGCATGGCGTCGATGGCGTACTTGTGGCCGTGCAGGCCGGCGTCGGCGAGGAGCACGGCTGCCTGCCGGGCGATCGTCTCGCTGATCGGTTCGACCACCAGGCGGGAAAGCGTCCACTCCAGAGCCGGGCGATTGATCCGGGGATGCACCACTTCGACGAGGGTGGCTGCCGATGTGATCACGCGCAGGTCATCGGCGCGCGCCAGAGCGAGCCAGGCGGTCACCGCGCGGTCGCGCAGAACGGCTTTGGCCAGCCCCTCGCTGTCGAGGACCAGGGTGCCACCAGGGGTGGCGGGGGAGGGCGTCACGCCGCGTCCGCCCCGTTCGAGCGCTGCTGCTCGCGAGCCAGGTGGAGCTGGTCCCGCAGAGCTTGGACCTCCTCCTCTGTGATGGGGCCGTGCTCAGCCTCGGCGACCTGGATGAGGTCGTTGAGGTTGTCGCGCTCGATCTGACGGGCGACGGCCGCGGCCACGTAGGACGACAGGCCGGAGGGGCCACTGCGCGCACGAGCGGCCTCGGCGATGTCCCGGGGCATCGTGATCGAGTACTTCTGGGTAGGCTCACTCATGCTCTTCATGCTACCTCGGATGCCACCGCTGTGGATGGTATGCAGTCCGGAGGCGTCCCGCGTGATGACTGCCAACGGACGTACGACTTGTCATACCGTCCGACTAGCCTCCCCCGTATGGGGCTTGGGGACATCAGGTACGAGCACGTCATCGCGGCGACCGAGGAGTTCCGCCGCTTGGGCCGGGACACCTTCCTCCTGACGTACGGTTTCGGGCGGGCCATGTCGTACGAGCTGGTCCTGGACGGTCGTCGCTATGACTCGAAGGCCATCGCGGGCGTCGCCCATGGGTATGCCACAGGTGACTTCTGGAAGGCGCGGGACTTCAGCGGCGGAGCGGCCACAGTGGCGCGATGCCTGCGCGAGCTCGGCTTCGTGGTGGAAACCGGGGAGCCATCCCGCAACCGCGCTGCTCTGCTGGCGCGGCTACGGAACCTCAAGGTCTCCCGCGGCCCCGGCAACCCCGCGCCCAGTCGCCACCAACCGTTGAGCCTTCTGTGGGCGATATCCCGCGCAGCCGACGAGCGACCCCGCCTCACCCCGTGGCCAACGTTCCGGGACGAGGTCGGCCCGCTCCTCGTCGAGTTCGGCCTTCCGAACGCGAAGGCCACACCGGAGTATCCGTTCTGGCACCTTCAGGGCAGCGATGTGTGGGAGGTACGAGGCATACCGGCCGAACTCGCCAAGAGAATGCCGACCACCGGCGCCTTGAACGAGCACCATCCGCAGGCCGGCTTCACGCCCGAGACCGCGGATCTTCTCCGCGATCCGGTGACCCGCCTGGAGGCCATCGCCACGATCTGCGAGACGTATCTCGAGGACGTCGACCGTCAGGCCCTCTTCGCACGGACAGGCCTGTCCGGATACACCACAGCTGGCGGCCTGCTGAGCCCGTCGGAGGACGAGAGCGCCGATGGCGCCACGGACGAGTACGGGCGGGCGATCGGCCCCGCTCCCCGCCGTGACGCGACCCGCTCCGTCATCGTCCGGGACGAAGCTCTGGCCAGAAGGGTCAAGGAGCTCGAGGACAACCGCTGCCAGATCTGCGGCACCACCCTCCGCTACCTGAACCGCCCGTACAGCCAGGCCGCGCACATAAGAGGCCTGGGCAGCCCCCACCACGGCCCCGACGAACTCCAGAATCTCCTGTGCCTGTGCCCGAACTGCCACATCCTCTTCGACGGCTTGGAGATCTACGTCGACTCCGACGGCCTGGTCAGGCGGGCGAGGGACGACAGAGACTTCAGCCCGCTCCATCTCGCCCCCGGACACCCAGTGGACGAGGCGCACATCGCCTACCACCGCACTCTGTGCACCCTCAAGGCACGTATCTCTGGCGACGGCTGACCCGGCCGCCCATGACCGAGGCCGGAGGCCGGCCGAGGCCGCCGAACCTGTGGGGGATCACGTCACTGGGCGAGGTAACACTGCGTGCGGCTTCACAACAGGTGGTCGGCCTTCCCGGCCTTGATGTCGGTAATGAGGGTGCGTAGGGCTTCGAGGGAGTCGGTGAGAGGGGTCTCCTCCTGGCCGGCGACGGCTATGTACCCGTTGCCGTCGGTATCGGTACCGAGGCGGAAGCAGGAGCTGCCCTCACCGCAGAACGGGGCTTCCCAGGTGATGTCAGCCATGTGGTCACTCCTCATAGGTGGTGAGCGATCGCGCGGATGAAGTCGCGGGACCGCTCCGGTGACAGTGCCAGACCTTCCAACAGGTCGAGCTGCGCACGGTATTTCGCGAGCTGGGTCTCCGCGTGGAGAAAATTCGGCCCGTGAGAGTTGTCGATCTGCACGGTGTCGAGCTGCCTCACAGGCCCTTCGGCGTAGACGACCGTCTGTCCCGCTCCTGGGAAGGCGCCGTGGTCGAAGGGAAGCACAAGTACGGTGACGTGGTCCCACTCGGAGACTTCCAGCAAGTACTGCAACTGCCCTCGGGCAACATCCCGTCCCCCGAACTGCATCCGAAGCGCTGCTTCATGGACGACGGCTACATACGGGACGGGGTTGTCGCGGGTGATCACACACTGGCGCTCTGAACGGTGGGCCAGACGGAGAGCGACCTCATGCTCGGGAAGCTGCGGTACGACGGCGCGGAAGATGGCCATCGCATGCTCAGGCGTCTGCAGCAGCCCTGGCACATGGACGGTGTTCGCGCCCCGCAGACGCACCGCGTACGCCTCTGTTTCCGAGATGTCCAGAAACCCCTGGGGCAGGCTGCCCCGATAACGCTCCCACCACCCTGCCTGGCTCGGCTCCGCCATCTCGACGAGGGCATCGATGTACGTCTCGTCGGTGCAGTCACAGTTGCAGGCCAGTTTGCGCAGCCGTTCGGCGTTGATGCCCCGCTGTCCGGACTCCATGTTGGAGATGCGGCTCCGGTCGACACCGAGGAGCCCCGCGGCGTACTCCGCGGACATGCCGGCTGCGGTGCGCATCTTGCGCAGTTCACTACCCAGACGCTTCTGACGCTGAGTGAGAATCGTCCTTGGGGGCATGACGTTCCTTCCGTACGGCGTGCTGTCCGGATCAGTCCTATAAGCACAGGTTCACCGCATCGAGGCCATTGTTCCGGATCGCATGGCAAATATGGCCCCTGCTGGTCTACCGTCAGTATTGCGCAAGTTACACAACGCGATGCCGGAAGTGCACCGCGCGAGCACGCCCGCCTGCCCCGGGACGGGTGTGCCCGCGACCAGGGCGGTAGGCCACCGGCGAGTCCAACCCCTGTCCACATGAACGGAGTTCGCCATGCCCGAAATCCCTCCGGTGCCCATCCACTGGCATCTCCCCGCCCACCCCGCCTCCGTACGGCGGGCCCGCCACGCCGTGACCGAATGCCTGCCGCACGCCCTCCGCCCGCACCTCGGCGACGACCTCGGACTGCTGACCTCCGAACTGGTGACCAACGCCATCCGCCACGGAGCGTGCGGGAAGGACGAGGACCTGATCGAACTCGTCCTGTGGCCTGCCGAAGGACACTACTGGCTCGCTGTCTCCGACCCGGGCATCGGTAAGCCGGAACTGGCCTACCCGAGCGCGGACTCGGAGAGCGGCCGGGGCCTGCTCCTCGTCGACCATCTCGCCGCAGCCTGGACCGTTCGTCCCCGCCCTACCCGGGGCACATCCGTGGTCGTCGGCCTCGCTTACCGCCAGGGCAGCTGACCTGGCGGAGTGGTCGGCAGAGTCGGCCTGACGCGGGGGCCCTCACCGCACTGTCAGGCCGACCGCTCCAACTCGGGGGCACCGGAGTCGTCGAGCGTGCTGAGTCCTCCAGCATCTCGTCCAGAGCCTCACTGGTGCTCTGCGCCTCAGTTCGTTGGATAACCAATCTCCGCGACGTCCTCCGAGAGATCCGCCAGGACGATGTCCGAGTTCAACGCGCGGACTACCTCTTCGGTCAGTGGGCGGGAGGAGAAGACGTGACGAACGGCCGCCAGGTCGACCGGGACCTCGTAGTAGCCCTCAGCCCATCGCTGAAACGCTTCCGGGGAGCGATCCACCAACAGCCGGAAGAGGTGCCCGGCACCGTCCGCATCCTCCGTCGTGCCATCGGGGAAAACGATCGTTCCCGCCTTCCAACGGTCGTCGACCGTCTCTCGCCACATACAAGCGGTGACGACGGGCATCCCGTCTTCGTCGCAGAACGCCGGCTCCTCGACATACGGCCGGAAGACCTCAGGAACCTCGTCGAGTACTCCGGGCCATGGCCCGTCCTCTGCATAGGGGCTTATGAGCGATTCGTGATCGAATCCCCGCACGTAGGCGCCGGCGCCTGAGAAGACGATCGAGTACTCGTCGCCCGATCCGCTTCGCATCGAAGCCATCGACTCCGTCTCGGACCAGTGGTCGTCGAAGGAGTGGCAGCGGCTCTCCCACTCAGGGCTCAGGACTGCCTCCAGGACAGCCATGGAGCGGCAGTGCTCACGGAGGACTGCTATCTCGGGCAAGTGCCGAGCAACGTCATGAACGGTCACCCGCTCATCCAAGCGCACGCATCGGACACGTCAGGTTCCTTCCCGGCGGGTCACTGTTGCACCGACCCCCCAAGGCCGCGGCCACTTCTCCACCAAATCCCGCGCCTACTCCGTCACCCTCAGCCCCCCCCGCCAGGAACGCGCCGACCACAACGAAGGTTGCCCGCGATCGCGCGGCCGAAGCGGGACACCCGCTGCCCGACCCGGACACGGTGCTCGTCCTCTCTCGGCTGTCCTCTGGCAGAGGCCGCAGGTGTCCAACCAGGTCGATATGCGGGTCGTCGCCAACCCGGAGCAGGCGCGGAACCTCCTCGCGGCGGTTTCCTACGTGGGCGGGTACCGGCGTGCCCGTGGTCGTCGCCTCGTGGGTCCGTTCGCCGTCATGTACTTCGGCGGTTTCTCCGGCCGGCGGAAGCGGTCGGCCTCGTCGAGACGGACCTGAACCTTTCCGGGCAGGGCTGGGGCTCGGCGCTGCTCCACCGGACCCGTCCGTCCGCCGGCAAGCAGTGGACCGACTCGGGGGAGACCCATGACGACCGCGGGCTGAAGAACCGGCCGACCGAAGACGTTAGGAGGGTGCCCATCCCGCCGCACCTCGTCGCCGTGCTCCGCGAGCACCTGGCCACCTCCGGCACGGCGGACGACGGGCGGCTGTTCTTCAGTGAGAAGGGTTCGGTCGTCCCATCCTGGATCTACTACCGCGTGTGGCACGAGGCCCGGCTCCGCATCGAGGACCTCCTGCGCGTACGACTGACCCCACCCGACCATGTCCGAGGCCCCTGGCATCCACCAGGGGCCTCGGTGTTTCCCAGGGGTGCTCGCTCAGAACGCTGGTTTCACGGTGTCCTCGGTCGGCATTTGCTGTGCGCGGGTGCCGAAGGGGTTGTCGATGACATACCGCCAACGGCCGTCCGCACCCCGCCGGGCGATGTCTGTAGCAGTGCCTTCGACGTGCACGGCCTGTCCCTCCCGACCGGTCCCGTCGATGACCCAGTCGACTATCAGCAGCGCCACGTCTCCGCTTCGGTACACATGCCGCGGACGGACCGTGATGGGAACCCCGAGCTTCTGCAGGCGGCCGTTTGCGGCGTGCAAGTCCGGTCCGGTCGCCGGTGTTCCCGGCTGCGGGACCAGCACTGCTGCGTCCTCGTAGACCTGCGCCAACGCGGCGGGGTCGCCGCTGTTGAACCGCTCGGCGAACACCACGGGCACCTCTTCGGGCCGATCGGCCAAGGTTCGCATGATCGACAGACGTCCTTCCGGGCCGGGAGAATCGAAGTGCCCCACACGTTAGGAGGCGATCTCGTGACTCACCGAACGGTTGGTCACCTGGCAGGGCTCCCCGACGACCCGCGCGCGAATGTCACCGCACCTACCCCCGAGTGCCCGGTGGAGATCACGCTGGCGGCACTGCACGGCCGCTGGACGACGCTGCTGGTTCGCGAACTGCTGTGCGGCGACCGCTACTACAGCGAGCTGCGCGCCGCCCTGCCCATGTTGTCGGACAAGGTGCTGTCCGACCGTTTGGCACAGCTAGGCGAGGCCGGAGTGGTCAAACGCGACCGCCGACCGGGCTGGCCGCCGCGAGTGCGCTACACGCTCACCCCGAGTGGACACCGCCTCGGCCCTGTCCTCCAGGCTTTGTGGGACTGGGGAGCGGAGGCGTCAGCACGAGACGGCGCTCACACCTGAGCAGGTGGCCTCGCCGCCGGCTGCTCGGCCGTACGACCTGCGGCATGCCGCGCTCTCCTCGTGGTTCAACGCCGGCGTGGATCCCCCCGAGGTCGCGGAGTGCGCGGGCAACGGCGTCGAGGTGCTGCTGAGCCGGTGTGCCAAGTGCCTCGACTGCTGCCAGGACGTCGCCAACCGCAGGATCGCCGAACTCCTCGGCGACGAGGACGGGCACCCGGACGAGACCCGATCTCGACCTGTCTGCGCTGCACTCATAGGCATGATGACCCCTGAACCCCCAGAATCCTGCCCTCCTGTCCGAGGGCCTTCGGTTTCGCGGACGGCAGCTGCGGATGAGTCGCTCGCGCCCTTCACCTGTGGGTGCGGCGCCTGTAGTAGTGCACGGTCACCGCGCTAAGCAGCGGCCCCCAGGCCACCATGGGCAGGTAGCAGGCGGTCAGGAGCCAGTTGCCCCACGGCGTGATGTCCATTTCACCGTGCACGGTCGTCCAGACGAGAAGCACGCCGTAGACGCTGCAGGTGATCGCGCCGAACGCGGCCGGCACGACCGCGGCGAGGACCGGGACCGGACGGCCTCCGCGGTACGGCAGCTAACGCGGCCACACCTCACCCCACGGACGGACCAGCCCGAGTGTCAGCCAGGCCAAGCCTTCCTGGGCCAGCGACAGCAGGGGCAGCACCAGCAGGCCCCAGCCGGGTATGAGCATCGCGTCGTACTCAGACTGTCCCAGGCCGAGCGGTATGCCCAGCACCGCGGCGAGACGCCACAACGCCGACGGCAGAGATGCCCAGACAACCGCTGCAGCCGCGCGTCTCGCCCAGCCCGGGACGTCGGGGACCGTCCGGCCCGGAGGGCGGCCGGGTAAGTGACCCTTGTCCGCAGGGCCGTTGGCGGAGAGGGAAGCAATGGTGGGCATGCGGCACGCTCCTCGGTCAGCGATGCAGTCCGGTGCCCTTGATGCTTCCGCGGTCCCCTACCGCTTTCGTCCTGCCAGGGTATGCACTGCCTACGCCGCAGTACGTAACCGCAGCGTCGCCGCATCAGACTCGGGAGGTATGCGTGGACGCCGTCGCCCACTGCTCCGTGGACAGTCCACGTACGGTCCGCAGTGCCCGACGTACGGTTACTCCGAGCCGCACACGCCCGCACATACGCGAAGACCCCGTCCTCAGTGAAAGCGCTGATGGCGGGGTCTTCGGGCACCTGGTGCGAAGTGCCCCCGGCAGGATTCGAACCTGCGCACACGGCTCCGGAGGCCGCTTGGGACCTGGGCAACGCAGCAGGTCACGGCCCTGTAAGTGCTCGGTCAGGCGGGACGAGTCCACGCATAGTCCACGGCCGACAGAGCGTCGCTTTCGGAAGGGCAGGAGCCGAAGGAAGCGGGGCATGCGAGCTAAGCGCGCCATGGCCTGTGCCGTGCTGGGACGGCGGGATTTACTCCCATGACCTCTTCGTCCTGCGACTTGGGTGGTGGGCCTGCCTTGGCTGTAGTGTCTCCCACCCGCACTGAGGGCCCGCTGACGTGTGGTTATTCTGCCTCAACCTGAAGCCATTTGGTTCCCCCCGGCGTTGGTACAACCTTGGTGACCGATGAACTTTCGTGCCCATCGCGCACATGCGCTGGCTTGCCGCTGCCGTTGGTTCTGAGGGAGCCACCGCTTCAAGGCGCCTCCGCGCTCCCTCTCGGAGCGTGCGAGACGGGCCCAGGACTTTGTGACGGGACGAGTGCGCCCGGGGCTGCCTCCTTTTCGTGCCGCGCGATGCGGTGGCGGTGGTCGCGCTCAGGTGCTGGTGCTGGCGTGCTCTGGGTCGGCGGCTTGTGCATCGGCGAAGGTGCCGTAGTCGGTGGAGCGGTTGAGCAGGGTGTAATCCATGTCGCCGGCGGTGAAACGGCTGGTGTAGTAGTGCCCGGTGGCAGCTCGTGGGGTCAGGCCCGTGACCGATATCCGGCAGGCCCCTTCGTGCCGGGGGCTGCGGTGCTGGTGTTCTACGCGCGGCGTGTTGTCGTACAGGAATCCGATCTCGGCCGTACCAGAGTTCTCAGGTGAGCCGATGGTGGCGTTGCTCGACCGGGAGGTGCTTTCCTTGGTGCGGAGCGTGGCGTGCAGGCTCCAGAAGGTCTGCTCGATCGTCATATACGTGGTGATCGGGCCTCGGTTGCCCCCTTTGGGGATGTGACTGAGCGGGCTCGGGGACAACACCACACGCCATGTGCCGGTGACCCAGGGCCGACCGGTCAAGCGGTGGATGACGGGCCAGTGCCAGGCCCACTTGTCGAAGACGACGACGCAGTATCCGACAGCGGCCGGGATGTAGGCGAACAGGTACCGGAACTGCGACGGGTACAGGTCCAGGACGACCAGGATGACCGTATAGAGGGTGGCGGCGATGGTGGCGCCGGTGCGGATATTGCTGGCCGTGCTCATCGTCAGTCTCCATAGCCGAGGTAGTGCCAGGCGCCTTCGATCAGCTCGCGGGCGTCCTTTATATTCCATTTCTGGCCTTCGCCGAAGACCCTCTTCATTCCGTTCGGCTCCCACATGACCTGAGGCCCCATGAAGGACCTGAGCTGCCGGTAGACCTCCTTCAAGCTGGAGCGGACCGCGTCGTCCAGGTCACCAGCGAGGAAGACGTGGTCTGGGACGTTGTAGATCAGGCACTCGGAGAAATACGACGGCAGGGCCTTGATGATGCCCTGCGCCGCGAGGTCGTTCTCCACGTTCTTCAAGACCCGCACCACGAACTTGTACCGGTAGTTGGTGTTGGTGTTCTTCGTGCGGCCGTTGGTCAGCTGAAGCTCGGGCCAGTTGATGATTTGCTTGCCGTTACGTCCGTAGACGACGCTCCCGACGTGCTCGCCCTCAGGTGCCGCGAGGTCGTACTTCACCCACTTGAAGCACGGCACCACGTCGATGCTGGGACGGCTGCCGAGGACCTCCGGGACGTAGAAGGCGATGTTGTGTTCCGCGTCTACCCATCCGAAGTAGCTGGTGAGAGCGGCGTGGACTTCCTCGCGGAGCTTGGCCTTGGTCCACGGACCCGTATACCGGGCTGGCTGGCCCCACCACCATGACGCTAGGCCGTCGGTGTGGCAGGGGTCGTTGAGCCTCACCATGATGTCCACGTCGCTGTCACCGCGGACATTTGTCTTGTTAGGGTAGGAACCCTTCGCCGCGACCGTGATGTCGAACCCCCGGAACGGCTCATGCCAGCTGACCGCATCCTTCACCATGCGCTCAGCCCGCTCCAACCTCGCCTGCTCGGAAGGTCCTGGAGGGTTCTTCCACTTGGTGATCAGTACGAGCCGCTGAGCGTACGTCAGTTGTCGTGCCATGAACTCCTCCCTACCTCCGGCCCTGTGCCGGGGACAGCGTACGAGCGGGGTCTGACAAACCTGCCTACAGCAGAACACTGTCACCCGACGTCTCGGTCCGGGCCGGAGATCGAGCGCCTGTGGCGGAATCGCTCCCATAACCTATTCGTCCCGAACTCTCGGCTGAGGTCATCGGGGTCCGGTGGGCTGGTAAGACGTCGTTTCTTATGGCTGATGACGGCCTGCGAATCGCTCAGCAAGGGGTGACTTCAGGGTCGACTGGGGGCAGCGCCCAGGGTTCCAACGTGCCGTCGCAGAGTTCGGCGAGGAACTGGACGGCGCCACCCTCGTAATGCCACCAGCCGCCGTTGCGAGAGGCGATGGTGACGAGCCACTGCTGCGGGTTGTCCCCAGTCGTACTCCAGAGGAACTTGTCGCCCTCGTTGGACTCCGCCCACGGCAGTAGGCCGCCCGTTGCCGGATGCGGGCGCAGGCCGATGGACATATCGGCCTCCCACCACGCGTGGATGACCCCTTCAAGGTCATCGCGGATACCGCGGAGCCAGTAGTGCTCTTCGCCCGGTGTAGGAAGGCCGACGAGGAGAAAGTCTCCGAGGGCGAAGGTGGGGTACCACTCGGCGAGGCGCTTGTAGTCGGCGGGTAGCGCGGTGTCCAGGCCGTGCTCGAGCAAGGCCCAGTTGAGGACGGCGGGCTCTGATCGGCGGTACTCGGCCAGTCCAGGAACAGCACGTTCCAGTGCCGCGATCGCCTCTTCCGGCTCGGTGATGCGGTGCATCGGCGCCTGTGTGCCGATCAGATCGTCTGTCATGGCGAGCAGCGTGCCAGACCCGTCTGACATCAGCGCCACTGATGCCGCCCGGCCTGTCGTCAGAGGCCACCGTGCCCCTGTACCGCGGGTAGCGAGGGACGCGGCCCGCTCTCGGGGGAGCTATTCGATCAGGCGGCGCTGGCAGATGAGGGCTGCGGCTATGCCGACGAAGGCGAGGAAATGTTCTGCCTCGCGTTCGTAGCGGCGGTGCAGTCGTCGGCAGCCGGCCAGCCAGGACACGGTCCTCTCGACCACCCAGCGGTGGCGGCCCAGCCGCTGGGAGGATTCGATGCCCTTGCGGGCGATGCGGTGGCGGATGCCGCGCTTGCGGAGCCATCGGCGCAGGTGGTCGTAGTCGTAGCCCTTGTCGGCGTGGAGCTTGGCGGGCCGCCGTCGGCGGGGGCCGCGACGGGAACGGATGGGCGGTATGCCGCGCACGAGCGGCTCAAGGCCCTGACTGTCATGCATGTTAGCGCCGGAAATACCCAGCGACAGCGGCACTCCGTTCCGGTCCGTGATCAGGTGGATTTTCGATCCCGCTTTGCCGCGGTCGGTCGGATTCGGACCGGTCAGTAGCCCCCTTTTACCGCGCGGACGCTGACGGAGTCGATCGCGCACCGCGACCAGTCCAGCTCGCCTCGGGCGCCGAGTTCGTCCAGGACCAGGCGGTGGAGCCGGGCCCAGACCCGCTCCCGGCTCCACTGGGCGAAGCGCCGGTAGACCGTGGGCCAGGCCGGACCGAACACCGGCGGCAACTGCCGCCAAGTGCAGCCCGAGGTTGCCACGAAGATGATCGCGGCCAGACGGTCACCGGCCCGCTGTCGCCCGCCACCTTGCGGACGTATGACCTGCGTCGGCTGGACCACCCGCCGGAACAGCGTCCACAACTCGTCCGGCACCAACCGCTTTACCAGATCCGTCATGCACTGCTCAACGAACGATCACGCCATAAGAAACGACGTCTAACTGGCCCTAACAAAGCCTCTGGACGTGCCGGTGGGTGATCAGGCAGACGGCGAGTCCGAGGAAGGCCTCGTGGATGTCGTCGCGTCGTTCCCACCGGATGCGTAGGCGGCGGAAGCCATGCAGCCAGGAGATCGTCCGTTCGACGACCCAGCGGAAGGTGCCCAGACCGGTACCGTGCGGCTGGCCACGCTCGGCGATCACCGGGCGGATCCCGCGCTGCCGCAGAAGCCGGCGGTACTTGTCGTGGTCGTAGCCGCGGTCCGCGAAGAGCATGTCGGGCCGCCTGCGCGGCCGGCCCACGGCTCCCGCCACTGGCGGGATCTTGTCCAGCAGCGGCAGGAGTTGGGTGACGTCGTTGCGGTTTCCGCCGGTCAGCGACACCGCGAGCGGGATGCCCTGGCCGTCGGTGATGATGTGGTGCTTGCTGCCCGGCCGTGCGCGGTCGACCGGGCTGGGTCCGCTTTTGGGCCCCTGCGTGCGGCCCGGACGTGGGATGAGTCGATCACCGCCCGGGACCAGTCCAGCTGGTTCTTCGACCGCAGCTTGTTCAGCAGCAGCTGGTGCAGCTTCTCCCAGACTCCGGCCTCGTTCCAGGCCGCCAGACGCCGCCAGCACGTCATGCCCGAGCCGAAGCCGAGCTCCTGGGGCAGGTACTCCCACTGAATGCCGGTGTGGAGGACGAACAGGATCCCGCACAACGCTTGGCGGTCGGGCACCCGCGGCCGGCCTTCTACCTGCTTCGGCGGCGGCTCGGGCAGCAACGGCTCGATGAGCGACCACAGTTCGTCCGACACGATCCACGGCCGCGACTGACGCTTCCCCATGACCACATCAACGAACGATCAAGCAGACAGTCACATGATCAAACAGCTTTTGTTAGAGCCAGTAAGTCGGCTATTGATGGCTGTTGGCGGTCGACTGAGGTCACGTTGGTTGCTGTACTTCGCTGCTGTACCGCAACGGCAATCACGTGGAGCCGGACCGCCAGCTCGGCCTACTGGCAGACAAGGGTTCGTCGTCATACAGTCGTTAGCCATGCCTGGTCAGCTGGGCCTGCTGGTAGGAACGGAGGGGGGATGGCGATGCCGCTGGAGTTCGGGCTGTGGCGTGTAGACGACAAGCCCGTGCGGGTCGCTACGCGGCCGATGCCTTTGGAGTCCCGACTTGAGGAGCTCATAGAGGCTGATCCCGGCATCCTGGGGCATCCGTTGCTGCTGATCGGCCGACAGGTGCTCACCCAGTACGGGAAGGTTGTTGACCTGCTGGGCATGGATGCCGAGGGTGGCCTGCACGTTCTGGAACTCAAGCGAGACCGTACGCCTCGGGAAGTGGTGGCTCAGGTCCTCGACTACGGTTCCTGGGTCCAGGATCTCACCAACGAGCAGATCCGTGACATCTACGCCTCCTACGCCCGCGGCAGAGGAATGGCGGAGGAGTTGGACGAGGCGTTCGCGGTGCGATTCGGTGGAACTCCGCCGGAAGCGCTCAATTCGACCCACGCTCTCACCATCGTCGCGAGTGAGATCGATGCGGCAACGGAGCGGATCGTCACCTACCTGGCGTCGGGGTTTCAGGTCCCGGTCAATGTGCTCTTCTTTCGTTACTTCGAGGATGAGGGGCGCTCCTATCTCGCCCGTACCTGGTTGATGGACGAGGCCGAGGCTGTGGTGCCGTCGGCCGGAGCGAAGGGGCGTGGCAAGCAGGAGCCGTGGAACGGGTCGGATTGGTATGTGTCGTTCGGTGATGAGGCCGGCGGCCGGAATTGGGACGACGCCCTTCGCTACGGATTCGTGTCTGCCGGAGGCGGGGAGTGGTTCTCCCGAACGCTCCGGTCCCTGCCTCTCGGGGCGAGGGTGTTCACGCATATCCCCAAGGTGGGATACGTGGGCGTCGGCACAGTATCCGGCGAACCCCAACCGTTCGAGGACGCCGTCCTCAGCAACGAGGGTGAAAGCTGGCGCATGTCCGACCTCTCCCTAGCGGGCACCTACCGACGTGTCGGCGCCAGAGCAGAGAGCGGCGATGCGGACGATCGTCGTGAGTGGATCGTCCCGGTGACTTGGGAGCGGGCCGTGCCACGCGAAGAGGCATTGTGGCGCACAGGCTTCTTCGCCAACCAGAATTCCGCCTGCAAGCTCCGCGCCCGCTTCACCATCGAAGAGGTCACCCGGCACTTCGGTATCGATCAAGGCTTTTCTGGCGCCTGATACAGCCATGCGTACCGGGCGACAGTGAACGCTCGCGCGTTCACGTATGGTCCGTAGCTAAGACTGCCCTTGGGGGCACTAGCGGAGCTATCCGGCCGATGCGGGCTCTACATGTTGGGAGCCGCCTTCGACGCCACGGCGTCAGCGGTCGTCCCCTCCTTACTGCCCGGCACGGCTGGCCCTAGAGGGGGGCGCCGAACCGTTGAGGCTCCTACGTCGCCTCGTCGCCCAACATGTCATCACGAATGCGCTCGTATCTCTGCTGCGCTTCTCGAACCATAGAAACCAACAACATCACTGCGATGAGACAGTGGCCCTCGCTGAGGTGTTCTAGGGGCAATCGATGCACCACGGCGTGCCGGGACAACGCAGTCGGTACTGGATCACCGTCCTTCGCCCACCATGTGGTGTAGAGCGTCGTTAGCGGAGTCAGCACGTAGCGCGAGTGAGCGAATAGGCCCACGGGCTGTTGTTTCGCATTATCGGTGAGGTCCTTGTACTTCGCACCGCGCGTTAGGTTCGACATCTCGTATATGAGATCCTCGGACCCGAGAAGGGCCAGGCATGCGGCTGCCTCATCGTGACCGTCAGCTAGAGCACTTAGTGATTTATGAGCCACCGTAACGGTGTCACCGAGCCAACTATCCACGCACTCATCGAGCTTTTGGCGACTCAATGCAACGATGTCATGACGTGCACCGATGAGGACTTGTAGCTTCTCTTGGTGATCGGGGCCGACATCAGCGAGTTTGCGGAGGACATCAGCTGATGGGACCCACGCCACGGGAATCCCGTGAGAACTAGCGAGGGCCCACAAATCGTTCAGCGGTACGCCACAACCCCACCAATTCTCATGGCGGATTACCGGATAGAAGGAGTTCATTCGGACAGGGCCGTGCTTAGTGGAGTCGTATGTGTCCCATACGGTTGCAAACTTCCGGAGCTCCATGGCACCGATCGTGTTGCGGCCAGCGGCCGGATCGACGAACGTCATGCCGAATATTCTTACCCGATCGGGGTGTGAGCGTCCTCGCGGCGATCGTGACTACCTGAGCAGCGCGACAGTTTAAAGCGCATTCGCCTGATTAATCCGTTCTGCCCGGTATTGATGATATAGTACCGATGCGAAGATGGTCGCTTGAGTGGAATCTCGGCGTCTCCTCGCGTCGCATCGACGGACGGCAGGAGATCGTCAACCGGAAGATCGAGGAGTTGTTGCGCGAGTACGAGTGATCACGCGCGTAGGCCGTCAGCCCTCCAGCCCGCTCGGGCCGGAGGGCTTCGCCATGTCTCGGCCGTGTGCCGTCGGCCGTTGGTTGCTGGCTGCACCTGCCGCGTCGTGTTTCGCCCCGCTGGCGGACGGTTGCCCCAGGGGTTCCGTCTGATTCGCGCTCTACGCCTGGACTGCCGGGCTGGCGACCCTCGCAGTATGGGGGCCTTGGAAGAGAAGCCGCGGCGGCTGGGTGGTGGGCAGCCCCGCTGCCCGTACTGCGGGCTGCTGCAGGATCGGGTGGCGACGCTGGAGCAGGACTGGGTACTGCTGGAGCCGGACATGTATCCGCTGGCCCACGCAGTGCCGGCGGAGCACCGGTGGATCGAGCTGTCCGATGGACGGGTGACGGTCTACGGGGTGTGTCCGCCGGATCAGTTCCAGCGGTGCCGCATTGAGCACCGTCTCGCATGCCCGGCACAGCCGCTCCCGGACCTGTGGCCGTGGTTGACGAGCCTGCGAGGCGAGAACGCGCGGCAGGCAGAGCGACAGAGCGATACGGAGCCGCCTCCGCCTCCGGAAGAGTGGCCGGACGCCGGCTGACGGGCGCCTCGAAAACCTTGGGGCTGACCAGGAAGGATGCCCCAAGATCCTGTCCACGAATAGTCCACGGACCCCGGCATACGGCCGCTCTGGGCGGCATACGCCTGCACATACGCGAAGACCCCGCTCTCAGCGTTTCCGCTGGTGACGGGGTCTTTGGGCACCTAATCGATGGTGCCCCCGGCAGGATTCGAACCTGCGCACACGGCTCCGGAGGCCGTTGCTCTATCCCCTGAGCTACGGGGGCGCGTCGGTCGCGGTGATCGCGGCGACGGGTAGAACACTACCAGTTCTCGGGGGGTGGTCATGAACCACTTTCCGCGTCCGACGGCGGCCGCCCCGGTCGACTCCCTGTGCGGCCCGTACCCCGGTCGGGGTGGAAGTGGGCAAACGCCGGACGTGGTGGCCGGGCTCGACCTACTCTCGAGTCGTGCCGAGCACTTCGGGCCGGGTTCTTGTGGTCGACGACAACAAGGTCATCCGGCAGTTGATCAGGGTCAACCTCGAGCTGGAGGGTATCGAGGTGGTGACCGCGGCCGATGGTGCCGAGTGTCTGGAAGTCGTGCATCAGGTGCGGCCCGACCTCATCACCCTGGACGTCGTCATGCCCCGCCTCGACGGGCTCAGAACCGCCGGGCGGCTGCGGTCCGACCCCCGGACCGCCGGCATCCCCCTCGTCATCGTCAGCGCCTGCACCCAGCACGAGGTCGACAGCGGGCTCGACGTCGGCGTCGACGCCTTCCTCGCCAAGCCCTTCGAGCCGCAGGAGCTGGTGCGCGTCGTGCAGTCGCTGGTCAGCTCCTCGATCGGGTCGGCCGGGCGGGTGCGCGGACCCGGGGACGCCGAGGCCGCCGCCGGGCATGCCGGAAGCTGACTCCGCGCGCACCCTGCCTGTCCACGCCCGTCCACATCCCGGGACAGCCGACCAACCTGTTCGCCTACCCACCCCCCTCCTCGCCTACGCTTGTCCCGTGACCCCCGTCGAGCTCTCCCGCACCGTGCTGCACGCGGTGCGTCGTGCCGTCGACGCGGGAGAACTCGCCGTGGCCGTGCTGCCCGAGCGGGTCGTCGTCGCGCCCCCCGGGCCCGGAGGCTGCGGCGACTACGCCACCAACGTCGCCCTTCAGCTCGCCCGCCCCGCCGGACAGCCCGCCCCCGCCGTCGCCGAGCTGCTGCGCACCCGACTTCTCCGTACCGACGGGATCAGCGACGTCGTCGTCACCGGGCCCGGGTTTCTCAACATCTCCCTCGACGGCGGCGCCGACGCCCGCCTGGCCCGCCTCGTCCGCGACATCCTCCGCGCCGGCGCCCGGTACGGGCACACCGACACCCTCGCCGGGCAGGCACCGGAGCTCCACGCCGCCCATGACGCCCGCGCCGTCGTCCTCATGGACGCCGTCGCCCGCGTGCTGCGGTCGCAGGGCGCTCGCCCCCGTCTCACCTGCGCCGGGCCGCCCGAGGACGCCTGGGTGCGCATCCTCGGCATCCCCAGCGACATCCCCGTAGGCACCGGCACCGGCACCCGCAGCGACCCCCTCCGCCCCGTCCCCGCCCCCGCCGACCCCACCCCCCTCGGCCGCGACGCCGCCCGCTGGGCCCTGCTCCACCCCGCCCCGCACGACCGCCCCCATCTCGGCCCCGGCCACGACGACGAACACCTCGCCCAGCGCGAGACCAACCCCCTCTTCCGCGTCCGGTACGCCCACGCCCGCACCCGCGCCCTCCTCCGCAACGCCGCCGACCTCGGCTTCACCCCCGAGCCCGGCCCCCTCACCTCCGACGGCGACCGGCCCGTTGCCCCTCACGGAGACGTCCTCCCCCTCCTCGCCGACCACCCTCGCGTCCTAACCGCCACCGCCGCCCACCGCGCCCCCGACCGGCTCGCCCGGCACCTCGTCGCCGTCGCCGACGCGCTCGCGCCCCTGCTGCCCTCCGTCCTGCCGCTCGGCGACGAGAAACCCTCGGCCGCCCACCGTGCCCGGCTCGCCCTCGCCGAAGCCGCCGGGACGGTGCTGGCCGGCGGCCTCACCCTGCTCGGCATCGACGCACCCGACCATCTCTGACACCTCTGAGAGAGCACGCGAACAATGAGCCGTTCCGCACACCCCGCCGGGCCCCGTCACGCCGACGTCCTCCCCGAGGGGCACTACCTCGCGCCGCCCGCCGACCCGAACGCCCTCGACCCCAAGGTGTGGTCCCAGACCGTCACCCGTGACGACGACGGCGTGCTCACCGTCGGCGGGATCGACGTCAAGCGGCTGGCCGAGGAGTACGGCACCCCCGCCTACGTCCTCGACGAGGACGACTTCCGTTCCCGGGCCCGCGCCTGGCGCACCGCCTTCGGCGAGGACGCCGACGTGTTCTACGCCGGCAAGGCGTTCCTGTCCCGGGCCGTCGTGCGGTGGCTGAACGAGGAGGGGCTGAACCTCGACGTCTGCTCCGGCGGCGAGCTGGCCACCGCCCTGTCCGCGGGGATGCCCGCCGAGCGGATCGCCTTCCACGGCAACAACAAGTCCGTCGCCGAGATCCGCCGCGCCGTTGAGGCCGGCGTCGGCCGCATCGTGCTCGACTCCTTCCAGGAGATCGTCCGCGTCGCCCACATCGCCCGTGAGCTGGGCGTCCGGCAGCGGGTGCAGATCCGCGTCACCGTCGGCGTCGAGGCGCACACCCACGAGTTCATCGCCACGGCCCACGAGGACCAGAAGTTCGGCATCCCGCTGGCCGGCGGGCAGGCCGCCGAGGCCGTGCGGCGGGCGTTGCAGCTCGACGGCCTCGAGGTCATCGGCATCCACTCGCACATCGGGTCGCAGATCTTCGACATGTCCGGCTTCGAGGTCGCCGCGCACCGCGTGGTGGGGCTGCTGAAGGACATCCGCGACGAGCACGGGGTCGAGCTGCCCGAGATCGACCTCGGCGGCGGGCTCGGGATCGCGTACACGAGCGACGACGACCCGCGCGAGCCGCACGAGATCGCCAAGGCGCTCACCGAGATCGTCACCCGTGAGTGTGAGGCCGCGAAGCTGCGCACGCCCCGCATCTCCGTCGAGCCGGGACGTGCCATCGTCGGGCCGACCGCGTTCACGCTCTACGAGGTCGGCACCGTCAAGCCGCTCGACGGGCTGCGCACGTACGTGTCCGTAGACGGCGGGATGTCGGACAACATCCGCACCGCCCTGTACGACGCCGAGTACAGCGTCTCCCTGGTCTCCCGTTCCTCCGACGCCGAGCCGATGCTCACCCGGGTCGTCGGCAAGCACTGCGAGAGCGGTGACATCGTGGTGAAGGACGCGTTCCTGCCGGGCGACCTGGCGCCGGGCGACCTGATCGCCGTGCCGGCGACCGGGGCGTACTGCCGGTCCATGGCCAGCAACTACAACCATGTGCTGCGGCCGCCGGTGGTCGCGGTCAAGGACGGTCAGGCGCGTGTCATCGTCCGTCGGGAGACGGAGGAGGATCTGCTCCGGCTCGACGTCGGCTGAGGTCCCCGAAGGCGGCGGCCGCGCCGACGGAAGATCTTTCGCCGGTGCGGTCATCCAAATGAAATAGATGTCTCACGATCCGGACTTTGCACAGAAAGTCCCGTTCGGTGAGTGAGACTGGTGCAACCGAGACGGTAATCAGGAAACGAGGTCGGATGATGCGTACGCGTCCGCTGAAGGTGGCGCTGCTGGGCTGTGGAGTGGTCGGCTCAGAGGTGGCGCGCATCATGACGACGCACGCCGACGACCTCGCGGCCCGCATCGGCGCCCCGGTCGAGCTCGCGGGCGTGGCCGTACGGCGGCCGGACAAGGTGCGCGAGGGCATCGACCCCGCGCTGATCACCACCGACGCGACCGCCCTGGTCAAACGCGGCGACCTCGACATCGTCGTGGAGGTCATCGGCGGCATCGAGCCCGCCCGGACCCTCATCACCACCGCCTTCGAGCACGGCGCCTCCGTCGTCTCCGCCAACAAGGCCCTTCTCGCCCAGGACGGCGCCGCCCTGCACGCCGCCGCCGAGGAGCACGGCAAGGACCTCTACTACGAGGCCGCCGTGGCCGGTGCCATCCCGCTGATCCGCCCGCTGCGCGAGTCGCTCGCCGGCGACAAGGTCAACCGGGTGCTCGGCATCGTCAACGGCACCACCAACTTCATCCTCGACAAGATGGACTCCACCGGGGCCGGTTATCAGGAGGCCCTCGACGAGGCCACCGCCCTGGGGTACGCCGAGGCCGACCCGACCGCCGACGTCGAGGGCTTCGACGCCGCCGCCAAGGCCGCCATCCTCGCCGGGATCGCCTTCCACACCCGCGTGCGCCTCGACGACGTCCACCGCGAGGGCATGACCGAGGTGACGGCCGCGGACTTCGCCTCCGCCAAGGAGATGGGCTGCACCATCAAGCTGCTGGCCATCTGCGAGCGGGCCGAGGACGGCGCGTCGGTCACCGCGCGGGTGCACCCGGCGATGATCCCGCTCAGCCACCCGCTGGCCTCCGTGCGCGGCGCCTACAACGCCGTGTTCGTCGAGTCCGACGCCTCCGGCCGGCTGATGTTCTACGGTCCCGGCGCGGGCGGCTCCCCGACCGCCTCCGCCGTGCTCGGCGACCTGGTCGCGGTCGGCCGCAACCGGCTCGGCGGCACCACGGGGCCCGGCGAGTCCGCGTACGCCGCGCTGCCCGTCTCGCCGATGGGCGAGGTCGTCACGCGCTACCACATCAGCCTGGACGTGGCCGACAAACCGGGTGTTCTCGCCCAGGTCGCCACCGTGTTCGCGGAGCACGGTGTCTCGATCGACACGGTCCGCCAGCAAGGCAAGGACGGGGAGGCGTCGCTCGTCGTCGTCACCCACCGTGCGTCCGACGCGGCCCTCGGCGGGACCGTGGAGGCGCTGCGCAAGCTCGACACCGTGCGTGGTGTCGCCAGCATCATGCGGGTTGAAGGAGAGTAACCAGCAATGACCCACCAGTGGCGCGGAATCATCGAGGAGTACCGGGACCGGCTGCCGGTATCGGACACCACGCCGGTCGTGACGCTCCGTGAGGGCGGTACGCCGCTCGTGCCCGCGCAGGTGCTCTCCGAGCGCACCGGCTGCGAGGTCCACCTCAAGGTCGAGGGCGCGAACCCGACCGGGTCCTTCAAGGACCGCGGCATGACCATGGCCATCTCCCGGGCCAAGGAGGAGGGCGCGAAGGCGGTCATCTGCGCCTCCACGGGCAACACCTCCGCCTCCGCCGCCGCGTACGCGGTGCGGGCCGGGATGGTCTGCGCCGTGCTCGTGCCGCAGGGCAAGATCGCGCTGGGCAAGATGGGCCAGGCGCTGGTGCACGGCGCGAAGATCCTCCAGGTCGACGGCAACTTCGACGACTGCCTCACGCTGGCCCGCTCGCTGAGCGACAACTACCCGGTGGCGCTGGTCAATTCGGTCAATCCGGTGCGCATCGAGGGGCAGAAGACCGCCGCCTTCGAGATCGTGGACATGCTGGGCGACGCCCCCGACATCCACGTCCTGCCGGTGGGCAACGCGGGCAACATCACCGCGTACTGGAGGGGCTACAAGGAGTACGCCGCCGACGGCGTCAGCTCCCGCACCCCGCGCATGTGGGGCTACCAGGCCTCCGGCAGCGCCCCGATCGTGCGCGGCGAGGTCGTCAAGGACCCCTCGACCATCGCCACCGCGATCCGCATCGGCAACCCCGCCTCGTGGCAGTTCGCGCTGGCCGCGCGGGACGAGTCGGGCGGCCGCATCGACGAGGTGACGGACCGTGAGATCCTGCGCGCCTACCGGCTGCTGGCCTCCCAGGAGGGCGTCTTCGTCGAGCCCGCGTCCGCCGCGTCGGTCGCCGGTCTGCTGAAGGCCGCCGAGCAGGGCAAGGTCGACCCGGGCCAGACGATCGTTTGCACGGTCACCGGCAACGGTCTGAAGGACCCCGACTGGGCCGTCGCCGGCGCCCCGCAGCCGGTCACCGTCCCGGTCGACGCCGCGACCGCCGCCCAGCGGCTCGGCCTCGTCTGACCCGCGGCGACAGGCGCCGTCCGGCCCGCCGGGCCGCGCGCTTCCGCCGACGGCGGAGCCGTGGAAACCGCGTGCTCCCGCCGACACGGAACCGCGAAACCGGCGTAAGGACGCGCCTGCCGGGGGACGCTCCCTACGGGGGTGCACAGGGGGCTTGCGACACGCATCGTGCGCCTCCTGTGCGCCCTATGTCGCAGGTGAACCTTCCTTCGATAGGCTGTAGGGAACCCGCCCGCCGCATATGCCGCGGCAGTGCGTCGTCCTCAGGGTCCCGCCAGTGACCCGGGACGGCCCGGAAGCGGCCGGCCAGCCCGGTCGGCGGCGGCCCCAGGGTTCTCGTACGTCATCGAATGTCCATCGAACGTCATTCGACAGTCCACGCAGCTCAAGGAGAGTCTTCGAGCGATGGCCGGTCCCGCGTTCCGCGCCGCCGCCGTCCGGGTGCGCGTCCCCGCCACCAGCGCCAACCTCGGCCCGGGCTTCGACGCCTTCGGCCTCGCGCTGGGCCTTTACGACGACGTCGTCGTCCGGGTGGCCGACTCCGGGCTGCACATCGACATCGCGGGTGAGGGCAGCGAGACCCTCCCGCGGGACGAGAGCCACCTTCTCGTACGCTCCCTGCGCACCGCCTTCGACCTGCTCGGCGGGCAGCCGCGCGGTCTGGAGATCGTCTGCGCCAACCGCATCCCGCACGGCCGGGGCCTCGGCTCCTCCTCGGCCGCCATCTGCGCCGGGATCGTCGCCGCCCGCGCCGTGACCATAGGCGCCGAGGCCAAGCTCGACGACACCGCGCTGCTCGAGCTGGCCACCGAGATCGAGGGCCACCCCGACAACGTCGCGGCCTGTCTGCTCGGCGGTTTCACCCTGTCCTGGATGGAGGGCGGCGCCGCCCGGGCGATCAGGATGGAGCCCGCCGATTCCATCGTTCCGGTGGTTTTCGTGCCCGCGAAGCCGGTCCTCACCGAGACCGCGCGCGGACTGCTCCCGCGCACCGTGCCGCACGTCGACGCCGCCGCCAACGCGGGCCGTGCCGCCCTGCTCGTCGAGGCCCTCACCCGGCGCCCCGAGCTGCTGCTGCCCGCCACCGAGGACCGCCTGCACCAGGAGTACCGCGCCCCGGCCATGCCGGAGAGCGCCGCACTGGTGGAGCGGCTGCGCGGGGACGGCGTCCCCGCGGTCATCTCCGGCGCCGGACCGACGGTCATGGCGCTGGCCGACGCGGGCACGGCCGACAAGGTCGAGGCGCTCGCCGGCGCCGACTGGGCCGCCAACCGGCTGGGCCTGGACGTCCAGGGAGCGAGCGTCCTTCCGCTCGCGACCTGACACGGTTGCCGGATTTGGAGAGGGGGAATGTTTGTTGGATCCGGTAGTGTTAACCTCAAGTCTGCACCCGACCCCACCATGGCGAGGTGCCTCGTGTCCCCGTCCGGGACAGACATTCTTCCGGGAGCCCCCCAAGCCGCACTGTGTTCACTGCTACGTACGCGGGCAGTACGTCGTACACGGACACTGAGCGGCCCGCAGGTGGGGGCACCCCCTCTGGGGGAGCTTCGGAACCGGTGCGACCACGCCACGTGACACTGGGTGCCACGGCTCGTCGAGGTAGCGCCATCACCAGATATCTCTTCCGCCGCGCAGGCGGACAACCGCCCCGGCACGGTCCACACATCAGGGAACGATGCCGGACAGCACAACCGGTCGCCGAGCCAGACAGGCCGACGTCCGCTCCAGGGAAGGACCCTTCGTGAGCGACACCACCGATCTGATGGGCGCACGTGTCGAGGAGACCGCTGCCGCGCCCGCCACGGACGCTTCCGCGCCTGCCACCGGTGCCGGCTCCCGGCGGCGCCGCGGTACCGGCCTCGAGGGCATGGTGCTGGCCGAGCTGCAGCAGGTCGCATCCGGCCTCGGCATCAGGGGCACCGCGCGTATGCGCAAGAGCCAGCTGATCGAGGTCATCAAGGAGGCGCAGGCCGCCGGTGGAGGCACCCCTTCCGGGGACGCCCCGGCCAAGGCCGAGTCCGCCGAGACCAAGCCCAAGCGCCGCGCCACCTCCCGCGCCCGCACGGGTGACACGGCCGAGAAGGCCGGGAAGAAGACCGAGGCCAAGGACGAGCAGGCGCCCGCCGACCAGGCCGCGGCCCAGCAGCAGATCGACATCCCCGGCCAGCCCTCGCCGAAGGCCTCCGCCGCCGGGCAGACCGCGGAGGGCGCCCCCGAGCGCCGCCGCCGTCGCGCCACCGCCGACGCGGGCGCCCCGGCCGCCGCGACCGAGACGATCACCGCCGAGGCGAAGACCGAGACCACGTCCGAGGCTCCGGCGCAGCAGCAGTCCCAGCAGGGCGAGGGCAAGTCCGACCAGGACGGCGGCGAGGGCCGCCGGCGCGACCGCCGCGAGCGTGGCCGTGACCGTGACCGCGGGGACCGGGGCGACCGCGGGGACCGCGGTGACCGCCGCGGCAAGGGCGACGACCAGCAGCCGAACCAGGGCGGCGGCCGTCAGCAGAGCCAGCAGGGCGGCGGGGGCCGTCAGGACGACGGGTACGACGACGACGGAGGCGGCCGCCGTGGCCGTCGCGGCCGCTACCGCGACCGCCGTGGCCGCCGTGGCCGCGACGAGGTGCAGGAGCCGCAGATCAACGAGGACGACGTCCTGATCCCCGTGGCGGGCATCCTGGACATCCTCGACAACTACGCGTTCATCCGGACCTCCGGCTACCTGCCCGGTCCGAACGACGTGTACGTCTCCCTCGCCCAGGTCCGCAAGAACGGTCTGCGCAAGGGCGACCACATCACGGGCGCGGTGCGCCAGCCCAAGGAAGGCGAGCGGCGCGAGAAGTTCAACGCGCTGGTCCGCCTGGACTCCGTCAACGGCATGGCGCCCGAACACGGCCGCGGCCGCCCGGAGTTCAACAAGCTGACCCCGCTGTACCCGCAGGACCGCCTCCGTCTGGAGACCGACCCGGGCGTGCTGACCACGCGGATCATCGACCTCGTGTCGCCGATCGGCAAGGGCCAGCGCGGTCTGATCGTGGCCCCGCCGAAGACCGGCAAGACCATGATCATGCAGGCGATCGCCAACGCGATCACGCACAACAACCCCGAGTGCCACCTGATGGTCGTCCTGGTCGACGAGCGTCCGGAAGAGGTCACCGACATGCAGCGGTCGGTGAAGGGCGAGGTCATCTCCTCGACCTTCGACCGCCCCGCCGAGGACCACACCACGGTCGCCGAGCTGGCCATCGAGCGCGCCAAGCGCCTGGTGGAGCTGGGTCACGACGTGGTCGTGCTGCTCGACTCGATCACCCGCCTGGGCCGTGCGTACAACCTCGCCGCCCCGGCCTCCGGCCGCATCCTGTCCGGTGGTGTCGACTCGACCGCCCTGTACCCGCCGAAGCGCTTCTTCGGTGCGGCCCGCAACATCGAGGACGGCGGCTCGCTGACCATCCTCGCCACCGCCCTGGTGGACACCGGGTCCCGCATGGACGAGGTGATCTTCGAGGAGTTCAAGGGCACCGGCAACGCGGAGCTCAAGCTTGACCGGAAGCTCGCCGACAAGCGCATCTTCCCCGCGGTGGACGTCGACGCGTCCGGCACCCGTAAGGAAGAGATCCTGCTCGCCAGTGACGAGCTCGCCATCGTCTGGAAGCTGCGCCGGGTGCTGCACGCGCTCGACCAGCAGCAGGCGGTCGAGCTGCTCCTCGACAAGATGAAGCAGACGAAGTCGAACGCCGAGTTCCTGATGCAGATCCAGAAGACGACGCCGACGCCGGGCAACGGCGACTGACGTCACCCCTTCTCGGCCCCCGCGGGGGCACGCGAACGGCCGTCCCTTCACGGGACGGCCGTTTTTCGTACACAAAGATCGTCGGACAGGTGTACGATCACGCTGCTTCGAGCTGTCCCTGAACGGGTTCCCGAACAGGTCCTGAACGGGACTCAGCGCTCGAACTCAGCATCCCGAGGGGGGAATTGCATGGTTACACCCATGTCCGGACCCGGCCGTCGCAGACGCCGGTTCGCCGTGGCCGCGGCCGGTGCCGCCGTGGCCGTCGGAGCGGCGCTGCTGTCGGCGCCGGCGGCCCAGGCGGCGCCCGCGCTGCCCCAGCCGAACGTCACTCCGGCGACGGAGTCACCGTCACAGTCCGAGCTGATCCGCCGCGTCGTGGACGCGATGGCGGCGGACGAGGCCGCCCGGGCCAAGGAGAAGGCGCCGCTCAGCACGAGCGGCAAGGCCGACTCCGGGATCGACGCGAAGATCATCGGTGGCACCACCACCACGATCTCCGCGGCGCCCTGGATGGCGCAGCTGCACTACTACGACCCGGTCTACGACGAGGGCTTCTTCTGCGGCGGCGTCGTCGTCGCGCCGACGAAGATCCTCACCGCCGCCCACTGCGTCAAGGGCTACAACTGGTACCAGAACGGCGCCGTCGTCACGGGCGCCACCCAGCTGCCCTCCGCGGACGGCGACCTGCACGGCGGCACCGCCACCGGTGTCTGGCGGCAGTGGCACAACCCGGCGTACAACGCGGCCACCATCGACAACGACATCGCGGTGCTCACGCTGCCGGTGCCGGTGAAGGCCACCCCGCTGCGGATGACCACGGCGGGCGACACCGCGTCGTACGCGCCGGGCACCAACGCCCGGGTCTACGGCTGGGGGCGCACCACCTCCACCAACAACGAGATCTCCGAGTACCTGAAGACGGCGACGCTGCCCATCCAGTCCGACGCCACGTGCGCCGGCGCCTGGGGCAGCGACTACGTCCGCGGTCACATGGTCTGCGCGGGCGCGCCGGCCACCGGCAGCGACGCCGGCACCACCACCGCCTGCAACGGCGACTCCGGTGGTCCGCTGGTGGTCAACAACCGGATCGTGGGCGTCGTCTCCTGGGGCGTCGAGGACTGCGTGGCGAAGGGCGCCTACGGCGTCTTCACCAAGGTGACGAGCTACGTCGGCGTCACCTACCCGCGCGTCGACGACACCGACATCAACGGCGACCACCGCGCCGACCTGTGGGCCCGCAAGAAGTCCACGGGCGTCGGTTACTCCCGGAACTCGCTGGGCTCGAAGTTCGCCGCCCAGGAGGCGTGGGGGGACTGGAGGGGCGTCAACGTCGTCCTCCAGACCGACCTCGACCGCGACGGCTACCAGGACCTCGTCTACCGCACCACCGGCGGGACCCTGTACTGGGCGCACTACGTGATCTCCAGCAACAGCTGGGCCACCAAGCAGCTCGGCACCGGCTGGAAGTACGTCCGCCAGATCGTCACCCCCGGTGACGTGACCGGCGACTACCTGCCCGACCTGCTGATGGTGGACTCGGCGGGCGTGCTGTGGACGTACCCGGGCAAGGGCAACGGCAGCTTCTCGACCCGTGTGAAGACGGGCACGGGCTGGGGCGGGTTCGACGCCCTGCGCGGCCACGGCGACTTCACCGGTGACGGCCGCACGGACCTGGTGGCCCGCGTCCGCACCACCGGCGACCTGTACCTGTACAAGGGCACCGGCAAGGCCGGCTCCGGCTCCTTCACGGGCCGGACCAAGCTGGCCACGTGGAAGAGCACCACGTACAACGCCCTCGTCACGGTCGGGGACGTCAGCGGCGACGGGAAGGCGGACCTGCTGGCCCGCACCCCGAGCGGCACGATGTACCTGTACCGGGGCACCGGCCGAGGCGCCGCGCCGTTCTTCTCGGCGCGGCTGTCCATGGGCACGGGTTACCAGTACTACGACGTGCTGGGCTGAGCCCGCCGCACGTCCGCAGGACCGCGAGGTGGCCCCGGGAATGTCTCCCGGGGCCACCCCCGTTTTGGGAGACGGCCCCGGTCCTGGCAGACTGGTACGTCGGCCCCGGTTCACGCTCCCGCATCCCGCGGCGGCGACCCGGCGCCCTCCCGGAACCTAGGAGACACCTTGAAGCGCGACATCCACCCCGAGTACGTCGAGACGCAGGTCAGCTGCACCTGTGGCGCGTCGTTCACCACCCGCAGCACGATCTCCAGCGGCAACATCCGCGCCGAGGTCTGCTCCGAGTGCCACCCGTTCTACACGGGCAAGCAGAAGATCCTCGACACCGGTGGCCGTGTGGCCCGCTTCGAGGCCCGCTTCGGCAAGGCCGCCGGCTCCAAGAAGTAGCGAGCACCGATTCGCCGGTCCACGGCCGCGTCCCCGCCCGGGGGCAGGCCGGGACCGGCGTTTTTGGTCGCCCGCCCCTTCACCCACGTACCAGCAGGAGCCCACCATGTTCGAGGCCGTCGAGGAACTCGTCGCCGAGCACGCCGACCTGGAGAAGAAGCTCGCCGACCCGTCGGTCCACGCCGATCAGGCGAACGCGCGCAAGCTGAACAAGCGCTACGCCGAGCTCACCCCGATCGTCGCCACGTACCGCTCCTGGAAGCAGACCGGCGACGACATCGGAGCCGCGCGCGAACTGGGCGCCGACGACCCGGAGTTCGCCGCCGAGGTCAAGGACCTGGAGGCGCAGCGCGAGGAGCTCACCGAGAAGCTGCGGCTGCTGCTGGTCCCGCGCGACCCCAGCGACGACAAGGACGTCATCCTCGAGATCAAGGCGGGCGCCGGAGGCGACGAGTCCGCCCTGTTCGCCGGCGACCTGCTGCGCATGTACCTGCGCTACGCCGAGCGCGTCGGCTGGAAGACCGAGATCATCGACGCCACCGAGTCCGAGCTGGGCGGTTACAAGGACGTCCAGGTCGCGGTGAAGACCCGAGGGCAGACCGAGCCCGGCCAGGGCGTGTGGGCCCGGCTGAAGTACGAGGGCGGCGTGCACCGCGTGCAGCGCGTGCCGGCCACCGAGTCGCAGGGCCGCATCCACACCTCCGCCGCGGGCGTCCTGGTGACCCCGGAGGCCGAGGAGGTCGACGTGGAGATCAACCCGAACGACCTGCGCATCGACGTCTACCGCTCGTCAGGACCCGGCGGGCAGTCGGTGAACACCACCGACTCCGCCGTGCGCATCACGCACCTCCCGACCGGTGTCGTCGCCTCCTGCCAGAACGAGAAGAGCCAGCTGCAGAACAAGGAGCAGGCCCTGCGTATCCTGCGCTCCAGGCTCCTCGCCATGGCGCAGGAGGAGGCGGAGCGCGAGGCCGCCGACGCCCGCCGCAGCCAGGTCCGCACCGTCGACCGCTCCGAGAAGATCCGCACGTACAACTACCCGGAGAACCGCATCTCGGACCACCGCGTCGGCTTCAAGGCGTACAACCTGGACCAGGTCCTGGACGGCGACCTCGACGCGGTGATCCAGGCCTGCGTCGACGCGGACTCGGCCGCCAAGCTCGCCGCCGCGTAAGCACCCGAAGACAGCCCGGAGGACCAGCGTGAACCTGCTGCTCGCCGAGGTGGCCCAGGCCACCCAGCGGCTCGCCGACGCGGGCGTGCCCTCGCCGCGCACCGACGCGGAGGAGCTCGCCGCGTTCGTGCACGGCGTCAAGCGCGGCGAGCTGCACACGGTCAAGGACGCCGACTTCGACGCCCGGTACTGGGAGGTCATCGCCCGCCGCGAGGCGCGCGAACCGCTCCAGCACATCACCGGCCGGGCGTACTTCCGCTACCTGGAGCTCCAGGTGGGCCCCGGGGTGTTCGTGCCCCGCCCGGAGACCGAGTCGGTGGTCGGCTGGGCCATAGACGCGGTGCGCGCCATGGACGTGGTCGAGCCGTGCATCGTCGACCTGTGCACCGGCTCCGGCGCGATCGCCCTCGCTCTGGCCCAGGAGGTGCCCCGGTCCCGCGTGTACGCCGTGGAGCTGTCCGAGGACGCCCTCAGGTGGACCCGCAGGAACATGGAGGGGTCCAGGGTCGAGCTGCGTCAGGGGGACGCCCTGACGGCCTTCCCGGACCTCGACGGCCAGGTCGACCTGGTGGTCTCCAACCCGCCGTACATCCCGCTCACCGAGTGGGAGTACGTCGCCCCGGAGGCCCGCGACTACGATCCCGAGCTGGCTCTGTTCTCCGGCGAGGACGGCCTCGAACTGATCCGCGGCCTGGAGCGCACCGCGCACCGGCTGCTGCGCCCCGGCGGCGTGGTCGTCGTCGAGCACGCCGACACCCAGGGCGGGCAGGTGCCGTGGATCTTCGCCGAGGACCGCGGCTGGACCGACGCGGCCGACCACCCCGACCTCAACAACCGCCCCCGGTTCGCCACCGCACGCAAGGCGCTGCCGTGACCGGCACGGCGCATACTTCTTCCCCCCAGCAGCACGTGTACGAGGAGGCCCGCTCCATGGCTCGGCGATACGACACCAATGACGCGACCGACCGCGCGACCGGTCTGCGCGAGGCCGCGTCCGCAGTGCGCCGCGGCGAGCTCGTCGTACTGCCGACCGACACGGTGTACGGCATCGGCGCCGACGCGTTCAGCTCCGAGGCCGTCGGCGACCTGCTCCAGGCCAAGGGCCGCGGCCGCAACATGCCCAGCCCCGTCCTCATCGGCTCCCCGAACACCCTGCACGGCCTCGTCACCGACTTCTCGGAGATGGCCTGGGAGCTGGTCGACGCGTTCTGGCCGGGCGCGCTGACGCTGGTCGCCCGCCACCAGCCGTCGCTCCAGTGGGACCTCGGCGACACCCGCGGCACCGTCGCCGTGCGCATGCCGCTGCACCCGGTCGCCATCGAACTGCTCACCGAGGTCGGCCCGATGGCCGTCTCCTCCGCCAACCTCACCGGACACCCGGCGCCGGAGGACTGCGACGCCGCCCAGGAGATGCTCGGCGACTCCGTCTCCGTCTACCTGGACGGCGGACCCACCCCGGGCAACGTGCCGTCGTCCATCGTCGACGTCACCCGTCCGGTGCCGGTGCTGCTGCGCGAGGGCGCCCTCTCGCCCGACGAGCTGCGCAAGGTGGTACCCGACCTCGAGGTGGCGAATTGACGGCCCCTGAGGCGGGGCGTGGCATAGGCAGCGGGGAACGAGCCGCGGAGATCACGACCACCTTCGTAGGGCTCCCGCGCGACAGCTTCCGGATCCTCCACGTCAGCACCGGGAACGTGTGCCGCTCGCCCATCACCGAGCGGCTGACCCGGCATTTCGTGCACCAGCGGCTGGGCGTCCTGGGCGGCGGGCTGATCGTCGAGAGCGCGGGCACCTGGGGGCACGAGGGCGCGCCGATGGAGGCCCACGCGGAGACCGTGCTGGCGGAGTACGGGGCGGACGCCTCCGGCTTCATCGGCCGGGAACTGCTCGACGAGCACGTCATCCGCGCCGACCTCGTGCTGACCGCGACCCGCGACCACCGCGCCCAGGTCATCTCCATGGGCCACTCGGCGGGACTGCGCACCTTCACACTGAAGGAGTTCACCCGCCTGGTCGACGCGATCGACCCGGCGACCCTGCCTCCTCTGGAGGACGGGCTGGTCATGCGCGCCCGCGCCCTGGTCCGCGCCGCCGCCGCCCTGCGCGGCTGGCTGCTGGCGCCCACGGCCGAGGCCGACGAGGTGCACGACCCGTACGGCGCCCCGCTGACCTTCTTCCGGTCCATCGGCGACGAGATACACCAGGCGCTGGACCCCGTGGTCACGGCGCTGACCGGAGTGCCCGCGCGGACCTGAGCGTCCGGCGGCGCCCGCGGAACGGATGCAGGAACCCGGGCGTACCGGGACGGGCGGGCCTACATTGGTCGTACGTCAGTGCCGACGTCCGGGAGTCCATGATGACGGTCACCCCTGCGCGCGAGGCCGATGTCCTGCGCCGGCAGGACCCCGAGCTCGCCGAGGTGCTGCTCGGGGAGCGCGAGCGGCAGGCGACCACGCTCCAGCTGATCGCCGCCGAGAATTTCACGTCGCCCGCGGTGCTGGCCGCCCTGGGCTCACCGCTGGCCAACAAGTACGCCGAGGGCTACCCGGGCAACCGGCACCACGGCGGCTGCGAGATCGTCGACGTGGCCGAACGGCTCGCCGTGGACCGCGCCAAGGCCCTGTTCGGCGCCGAGCACGCCAACGTCCAGGCGCACTCCGGCTCCTCCGCGGTGCTCGCCGCCTACGCCGCGCTGCTGCGCCCCGGCGACACCGTCCTCGCCCTCGGCCTGCCCTACGGCGGCCACCTCACCCACGGCTCCCCGGTCAACTTCTCCGGCCGCTGGTTCGACTTCGTCGGCTACGGCGTGGACGCGGAGAGCGGCCTGATCGACCACGAGCAGGTCCGCACCCTGGCCCGCACGCACCGCCCCAAGGCGATCGTGTGCGGCTCCATCGCCTACCCGCGCCACATCGACTACGCCTTCTTCCGCGAGGTCGCCGACGACGTGGGCGCGTACCTGATCGCGGACGCGGCGCACCCCATGGGCCTGATCGCCGGGGGAGCGGCGCCCAGCCCGGTGCCGTACGCCGACGTCGTGTGCGCGACGACGCACAAGGTGCTGCGGGGGCCGCGCGGCGGGATGCTGCTGTGCGGGGCGGAGCTGGCCGAGCGGGTGGACCGGGCGGTGTTCCCCTTCACCCAGGGCGGGGCGCAGATGCACACCGTCGCCGCCAAGGCGGTCGTGTTCGGCGAGGCGGCCACCCCGGCCTTCGCCGCGTACGCACACCAGGTGGTGACCAACGCGCGGGCGCTGGCGGCCGCGCTCGCCGCCGAGGGGCTGACCGTCACCACCGGGGGCACCGACACCCACCTGATCACCGCCGACCCGGCCCCGCTCGGCGTCGACGGGCGCACCGCCCGCGGCCGGCTCGCGGCGGCGGGCATGGTCCTGGACTGCTGTGCGCTGCCGCACGCCGACGACCGGGGGCTGCGGCTGGGCACGGCGGCCGTGACCACGCAGGGGATGGGAACCGGCGAGATGACGCTGGTCGCCGGTCTGCTGGCGAGCGTGCTGCGCGGGGGCACGGACCCCGTACGGGCCCGCGAGGACGTCCGTGACCTGGTGGCGGCCTTCCCCCCGTACCCGCGCTGAGCCGCACGAAATGAGGGAGCCGGCGCTCCGGCGGGGCCGTCCGTGCAACCATCGTCACCACCCGGCAGTCCCCACTCGTATCCGCCCCTCGCTAGGGTGTGGGGCTGTGAAGGCCAGCGAGATCTGTGGGGAAGCCCGTGCGTGAATACCTGCTGACGCTCTGCATCACGGCCGCGGTGACGTACCTCCTGACGGGACCGGTGCGGAAGTTCGCGATCGTGGCGGGGGCGATGCCGGAGATCCGGGCACGTGACGTGCACCGGGAGCCCACTCCGCGGCTCGGCGGGATCGCGATGTTCTTCGGCCTGTGCGCGGGTCTGCTGGTCGCCGATCACCTGACCAACCTCAGCACGCTCTTCGAGAAGTCCAACGAACCGCGGGCGCTGCTGTCCGGGGCGGCGCTGATCTGGCTGATCGGCGTGCTGGACGACAAGTTCGAGATCGACGCGCTGATCAAGCTGGGCGGGCAGATGATCGCCGCCGGCGTGATGGTCATGCAGGGTCTGACGATCCTGTGGCTGCCGATCCCCGGTGTCGGCTCGGTCGCGCTCACCCAGTGGCAGGGCACGCTGCTCACCGTCGCCCTGGTGGTCATCACCATCAACGCGGTCAACTTCGTCGACGGCCTGGACGGTCTCGCGGCCGGCATGGTGTGCATCGCCGCGGCCGCGTTCTTCCTGTACGCCTACCGCATCTGGTACTCGTACGGCATCGAGGCGGCCGCCCCGGCGACGCTGTTCGCGGCGATCCTGATGGGCATGTGCCTGGGCTTCCTGCCGCACAACATGCACCCGGCGCGGATCTTCATGGGCGACTCCGGCTCGATGCTCATCGGGCTGGTGCTGGCGGCCGGGGCGATCTCCGTGACGGGCCAGGTGGACCCGGACGCGCTGAAGCTGTTCGCCGGTTCGGAGAAGGAGGCCGTGCACCAGACGGTGCCGGTGTACATCCCGCTGCTGCTGCCGCTGACCATCATCGCGGTGCCGGCCGCCGACCTGATCCTGGCGATCGTGCGGCGCACCTGGCGCGGCCAGTCGCCGTTCGCCGCGGACCGGGGGCATCTGCACCACCGGCTGCTGGAGATCGGGCACTCGCACAGCAGGGCCGTGCTGATCATGTACTTCTGGTCGGCGCTGATCGCCTTCGGCGCGCTGACCTACTCGGTGAACTCGGCGTCGATGTGGATCGTGCTGAGTGTGGTGATCCTCTCGACGATCGGTCTGGTGCTGCTTCTGCTGCCGCGGTTCACCCCGCGCGCCCCGCGCTGGGCGGAGGCGATCGTGCCGCCGCGCTACCGGCGCGGGAGGGCGTCGGCGGCCGACGCCCCGGAGACCGCCGCCGCGGACACACAGACCGTGGAGGGGCCGCAGGAGGCCGCCTCGGGGGACCGGACGCCGGTGGCGGCCGGTGTCTCCGGCGTCAACGGCGCGAGCGCCGTGGGACCCCGCGCACGCCTGGCCGACCGGTCACGGTCAAGGTAAGAATTCGACTAGAGCATTGCCAAGACGTGGGGGTTCGATGGGGCGGAGTTGGGGGCAGCAACCGCCCCAATACCGGACATAAGGGTCTGATGTCCGCTCAGGCGCGCAGGTTCGCCCTCATGTGTGACCCCACGCACACCGTTCAGGTAAAGACTGCATCAAATAGTTTGTGATACCGTTCACGAGTCCCCGGAAAGAACCGACGAGCCGCCCTCTGGCAGCTCACCGGTGCGGTGAATTCGCACCCGGTCCGGGGGTTTACGCTCGTCCATGACGACACCACGCCCCCTGTGAATTGCGGAGTTGCCGCCATGCCGTCCAATGACGCCCGGAACCTTCTGCAGTGCGCTGTGCCCACAGCGGCTGCCGGAGCGATCACCGTCGCCGTCAGCGGTGCGGTCGCGGGCGGCAAGGGTGCGCTCGGTGCGGCTGTCGGCGCGGTGCTGGCCATCCTGTTCATGGGGATCGGCCTCTACGTCCTGCAGCGCACGGCGAAATCACTTCCGCAGCTGTTCCAGGCCATGGGGCTGATGCTGTACGTCGCCCAGTTGCTGCTGCTCCTGATCTTCGTCGGCGTCTTCAAGGACACCTCCCTCTTCAACCCCCGGACGTTCGCGGCCTCGCTCGTCGTCGCGACGGTCGTCTGGATGGCCGCCCAGGCCCGCGCGCACATGAAGGCCAAGATCTTCTATGTCGATCCGGACGCGGAGAAGAACGAGAAGTCCGAGAAGACGGGGCCGTCGTCGTGACGGGTAGGGGCGCGATAAAGAGCCGTGGGAACTCCTGCTATCGTCCGGTGCCAACTGCGGCATCGCGGGCGCGGGTATCCGAGCTGACGCCTGCTCCATCGCGAGGCTTGATGCCCTCCAGCCGCCCTCACATCCGTAACACCTGTCCGGTGCCGACCCGCGGCTTCATGCCGCGCCGACACAACGAGGTTGCCGTACCTATGCGTCACGCCGAAGGAGCCCGCGGTGAGTGCTGACCAGACCCAGCTCGCCTTTGACTGGAGCTGTCGGATCATGTCCGACAACGGGTGTGGTTTTCCGGCTCCGGGCCTGCACTCGTTCCTCTTCCAGCCGATCGCCACTGTCGGTGGGTTCGAGTTCAACAAGGTGATGCTGCTCGCGCTCATCACCACCGTCCTCGTCATCGGCTTCTTCTACGCCGCCTTCGGCAAGGCCAAGGTGGTGCCGGGCAAGCTGCAGATGGTCGGTGAGGCCGGCTACGACTTCGTCCGCCGCGGCATCGTCTACGAGACGCTGGGCAAGAAGGAGGGCGAGAAGTACGTCCCCTTCATGGTCTCGCTGTTCTTCTTCATCTGGATCATGAACATCTGGTCCGTGATCCCGCTGGCCCAGTTCCCGGTCTCCTCGATCATCGCCTACCCGATGGTCCTGGCCGCGATCGTCTACATCACCTGGGTCGCGCTGACCTTCAAGCGCCACGGTTTCGTGGGCGCCTTCAAGAACTTCACCGGCTACGACAAGTCGCTGGGCGCCGTCCTGCCGCTCGTCATGGTCATCGAGTTCTTCTCCAACCTGCTGGTCCGCCCCTTCACGCACGCGGTCCGACTGTTCGCGAACATGTTCGCGGGTCACCTGATGCTGGTGATGTTCACCGTCGCCTCCTGGTACCTGCTGAACGGCTGGATGATCCCGGCGGCCGGCGTCTCCTTCGCCATGACGATGGCCATGATCGTCTTCGAGCTTTTCGTGCAGGCCGTCCAGGCGTACGTCTTCGTACTGCTGGCCTGCTCGTACATCCAGGGCGCTCTGGCCGAGCACCACTGAGCCCCTACCGCCCCACAGCCCCAGATCGTCCGGTGGCCAACCCCCGCCGGTCCATGAAAGAGAAGGAAGAATCAGCATGGCTGCCACTGAGACCCTCGCCGCTGTCTCCGGTTCGCTCGGCTCCATCGGCTACGGCCTCGCCGCCATCGGCCCCGGCATCGGCGTCGGCATCATCTTCGGTAACGGCACCCAGGCCCTGGCCCGCCAGCCCGAGGCCGCCGGCCTGATCCGTGCCAACCAGATCCTCGGCTTCGCCTTCTGTGAGGCGCTCGCCCTCATCGGCATCGTTATGCCGTTCGTGTTCGGTAAGTAATCACTCCTTACCCGGCACGTTTCGACGAAAGGCACTGATGTGATCGCCAACCTGGTACAGCTGGCGGCCGAGGAGGAGCAGAACCCGCTCCTTCCTCCGGGCCCCGAGCTGCTCGTCGGCACCATCGCCTTCGCCATCGTGTTCTTCTTCTTCTGGAAGAAGCTGCTCCCGAACATCAACAAGGTTCTGGAGGAGCGCCGCGCGGCGATCGAAGGCGGTATCGAAGAGGCCGAGACCATGAAGGTCGAGGCCCAGAGCGTCCTTGAGCAGTACAAGGCCCAGCTCGCCGAGGCCCGGCACGAGGCCGCGCGTCTGCGCCAGGAGGCGCAGGAGCAGGGTGCCGCGCTCATCGCCGAGATGCGTGCGGAAGGCCAGCGGCAGCGCGAGGAGATCGTCGCCGCCGGTCACGCGCAGATCGAGGCCGACCGCAAGGCCGCCGCGTCCGCGCTGCGCCAGGACGTCGGCAAGCTCGCCACCGAACTGGCCGGCAAGCTCGTCGGCGAGTCCCTCGAGGACCACGCCCGGCAGAGCCGCGTGATCGACCGCTTCCTCGACGAGCTCGACCAGAAGGCCGAGGCCGCACGATGAACGGAGCGAGCCGCGAGGCCCTGGCAGCCGCACGTGAGCGTCTCGACGCGCTGACGGACTCCACGTCCGTGGACGCGGCCGCGCTCGCCGACGAGCTGGCCGCCGTCACCGCGCTGCTCGACCGCGAGGTGTCGCTGCGTCGGGTCCTCACCGACCCGGCGCAGGCCGGCGAGGCCAAGGCCGGCCTGGCACAGCGCCTGCTCGGCTCGCAGGTCAGCGGCACCGCCGCCGACCTGGTGGCCGGCCTGGTGCGCTCCCGCTGGTCGCAGTCCCGCGACCTGGTGGACGCACTGGAGGAGCTGGCGAACACCGCCGACCTCACCGCCGCCCAGAAGGCCGGTGCGCTCGACGACGTCGAGGACGAGCTGTTCCGGTTCGGCCGGATCGTCTCCTCCAGCACCGAGCTGCGCGCCGCGCTCACCAACCGCAGCGCGCCCGCCTCCTCCAAGAGCGAGCTGCTGCGCAGCCTGCTCGGCGGCAGGGCGAACGCGGCCACCGAGCGTCTGGTGACGCGTCTCGTGACCGCGCCGCGTGGACGTAGCCTGGAGTCGGGACTCGAGTCCCTGTCCAAGCTCGCCGCCGAGCGCCGGGACCGCATGGTGGCCGTGGTCACCTCCGCGGTGCCGCTCAGCGACGGGCAGAAGCAGCGCCTGGGCGACGCCCTGGCGAAGCTCTACGGCCGCCGCATGCACCTCAACCTCGACGTCGACCCCGCGGTCGTCGGCGGGATGCGGGTGCAGGTCGGTGACGAGGTCATCAACGGTTCCCTGGCGGACCGGCTCGAGGACGCGGGCCGCCGCCTGGCGGGCTGAGCACCACATTCTTCATACGCAGTACGTACTTACGGCCCTGGTTGGGCCGTGCAGAGGATTCACCTCCTGTAGGGGGGAGTCCCCATCCCCCCCAAGTGAAACTTCGGGCCCAACAAGGAGAGCAGGGAACTCAGATGGCGGAGCTCACGATCCGGCCGGAGGAGATCCGGGACGCGCTGGAGAACTTCGTCCAGTCGTACAAGCCGGACGCGGCCTCGCGCGAGGAGGTCGGTACGGTCACCCTGGCCGGTGACGGCATCGCGAAGGTCGAGGGCCTGCCCTCGGCCATGGCCAACGAGCTGCTGAAGTTCGAGGACGGCACCCTCGGCCTCGCCCTCAACCTCGAGGAGCGCGAGATCGGTGCCATCGTCCTCGGTGAGTTCAGCGGCATCGAGGAGGGCCAGCCGGTCACCCGTACCGGCGAGGTGCTGTCCGTCGCCGTCGGCGAGGGCTACCTCGGCCGTGTGGTCGACCCGCTCGGCAACCCGATCGACGGCCTCGGCGAGATCGAGACCGAGGGCCGCCGCGCCCTCGAACTGCAGGCCCCCACGGTCATGCAGCGCAAGTCGGTGCACGAGCCGATGGAGACGGGCTACAAGGCCGTCGACGCCATGACCCCGATCGGCCGTGGTCAGCGTCAGCTGATCATCGGCGACCGCCAGACCGGCAAGACCGCGCTGGCCGTCGACACGATCATCAACCAGCGTGACAACTGGCGTTCCGGCGACCCGAAGAAGCAGGTCCGCTGCATCTACGTCGCCATCGGCCAGAAGGGCTCCACCATCGCGTCGGTCCGCCGCGCGCTGGAGGAGAACGGCGCGCTGGAGTACACGACCATCGTCGCCGCCCCGGCGTCCGACCCGGCCGGCTTCAAGTACCTGGCGCCGTACACCGGCTCGGCCATCGGCCAGCACTGGATGTACCAGGGCAAGCACGTCCTGATCATCTTCGACGACCTGTCGAAGCAGGCCGACGCCTACCGTGCCGTGTCGCTGCTGCTGCGCCGCCCGCCGGGCCGCGAGGCCTACCCGGGTGACGTCTTCTACCTGCACTCCCGTCTGCTGGAGCGCTGCGCGAAGCTCTCCGACGAGATGGGCGCCGGCTCGATGACCGGTCTGCCGATCGTCGAGACGAAGGCCAACGACGTCTCGGCGTTCATCCCGACCAACGTCATCTCCATCACCGACGGCCAGTGCTTCCTGGAGTCGGACCTCTTCAACGCCGGTCAGCGCCCCGCGCTGAACGTCGGTATCTCCGTCTCCCGAGTCGGTGGTTCCGCCCAGCACAAGGCGATGAAGCAGGTCTCCGGCCGTCTGCGCGTGGACCTCGCCCAGTTCCGTGAGCTGGAGGCGTTCGCCGCCTTCGGTTCCGACCTGGACGCGGCCTCCAAGGCGCAGCTGGAGCGCGGTCAGCGCATGGTCGAGCTGCTGAAGCAGGACCAGTACCAGCCGATGTCGACCGAGGACCAGGTCGTCTCCGTCTGGGCCGGCACCACCGGCAAGATGGACGAGGTGCCGGTCGCCGACATCCGTCGCTTCGAGAAGGAGCTCCTGGAGTACCTGCACCGCAAGGAGCAGGGCCTCATGACCTCCATCCGCGAGGGCGGCAAGATGTCGGACGACACCCTGCAGGCCGTGGCCGACGCGATCGCCGAGTTCAAGAAGCAGTTCGAGACGAGCGACGGCAAGCTGCTCGGCGAGGACGCCCCGTCCGCCGCCAAGTGACGTAAGGAAGGGACCTGACTCATGGGAGCTCAGCTCCGGGTCTACAAGCGTCGCATCCGATCCGTCACCGCGACCAAGAAGATCACCAAGGCGATGGAGATGATCGCCGCCTCGCGCGTCGTCAAGGCGCAGCGCAAGGTGGCGGCCTCCACGCCGTACGCGCAGGAACTCACCCGCGCGGTCACGGCGGTCGGAACCGGGTCGAACACCACCCACCCGCTCACCACGGAGGCGGACAACCCGACCCGTGCCGCGGTCCTGCTCCTCACGAGCGACCGCGGCCTGGCCGGCGCCTTCAACGCCAACGCCATCAAGGCGGCGGAGCAGCTGACCGAGCGCCTCGAGCGCGAGGGCAAGCGGGTCGACACGTACATCGTCGGCCGGCGCGGTGTGGCCCACTACAACTTCCGTGAGCGCACGATCGCGGAGACGTTCACCGGCTTCACCGACGAGCCCTCGTACGCGGACGCCAAGAAGGTCGCGGCGCCGCTGATCGAGGCCATCCAGTCGGAGACGGCGGACGGCGGCGTGGACGAACTCCACATCGTCTACACCGAGTTCGTCTCGATGATGACGCAGACGGCGGTCGACTCCCGGCTGCTGCCGCTGCGGCTCGAGGAAGCGGCCGCGGAGACCGCCGGCAAGGGCGAGATCCTTCCGCTGTACGACTTCGAGCCCTCGGCGGAGGACGTCCTCGACGCGCTGCTGCCGCGGTACGTGGAGAGCCGGATCTACAACGCGCTGCTCCAGTCGGCCGCTTCGAAGCACGCCGCCACGCGGCGCGCGATGAAGTCGGCCACCGACAACGCGGGCGAGCTGATCAACACGCTCTCCCGTCTTGCCAACGCGGCCCGCCAGGCCGAAATCACCCAGGAAATCAGCGAGATCGTCGGTGGCGCCAGTGCCCTGGCCGACGCGACCGCGGGGAGTGACAACTAATGACCACCACTGTTGAGACCGCGACGGCTACGGGCCGCGTCGCCCGGGTCATCGGCCCGGTCGTCGACGTGGAGTTCCCCGTCGACGCCATGCCGGACATCTACAACGCCCTGCACGTCCAGGTCGCCGACCCGGCCAAGGAGGGCGAGCTCAAGACGCTGACCCTCGAGGTCGCGCAGCACCTCGGTGACGGCCTGGTCCGCACCATCTCCATGCAGCCCACCGACGGTCTGGTCCGCCAGGCCCCGGTGACCGACACGGGCGCCCCCATCTCCGTGCCGGTCGGCGACTTCACCACCGGCAAGGTGTTCAACACCCTCGGTGAGGTGCTGAACACCGACGAGGAGTACACGGGCGAGCGCTGGCCGATCCACCGCAAGGCGCCGAACTTCGACGAGCTCGAGTCGAAGACCGAGATGTTCGAGACCGGCGTCAAGGTCATCGACCTGCTGACCCCGTACGTCAAGGGCGGCAAGATCGGTCTGTTCGGCGGCGCCGGCGTCGGCAAGACGGTGCTCATCCAGGAGATGATCTACCGCGTCGCCAACAACCACGACGGTGTGTCGGTGTTCGCCGGTGTCGGTGAGCGCACCCGTGAGGGCAACGACCTCATCGACGAGATGAGCGAGTCGGGCGTCATCGACAAGACCGCGCTGGTCTTCGGCCAGATGGACGAGCCCCCGGGCACCCGTCTGCGCGTGGCCCTGGCCGGTCTGACCATGGCGGAGTACTTCCGCGATGTGCAGAAGCAGGACGTGCTGTTCTTCATCGACAACATCTTCCGCTTCACCCAGGCCGGTTCCGAGGTGTCGACCCTGCTCGGCCGTATGCCCTCCGCGGTGGGCTACCAGCCGAACCTGGCCGACGAGATGGGTCTCCTCCAGGAGCGCATCACCTCGACCCGTGGTCACTCGATCACCTCGATGCAGGCGATCTACGTCCCCGCGGACGACCTGACCGACCCGGCCCCGGCCACCACCTTCGCCCACCTCGACGCGACGACGGTGCTCTCCCGTCCGATCTCGGAGAAGGGCATCTACCCGGCCGTGGACCCGCTGGACTCGACGTCCCGGATCCTGGACCCGCGCTACATCGCGCAGGACCACTACAACGCGGCCATGCGCGTGAAGAACATCCTGCAGAAGTACAAGGACCTGCAGGACATCATCGCGATCCTCGGTATCGACGAGCTCGGCGAGGAGGACAAGCTCGTCGTCCACCGTGCCCGTCGCGTGGAGCGCTTCCTGTCCCAGAACACCCACGTCGCCAAGCAGTTCACCGGCGTCGACGGGTCGGATGTCCCGCTGGACGAGTCGATCGCGGCCTTCAACGCGATCTGCGACGGCGAGTACGACCACTTCCCGGAGCAGGCGTTCTTCATGTGCGGTGGCATCGAGGACCTGAAGAAGAACGCGAAGGAGCTGGGCGTCTCCTGACCCCCGCGCTCTGACGTGAGCCGAACGGCTCACTCTTGAGGGGGCGGGCACGTCCCGCCCCCTCTGCCACGCCCACTAGACTTGTAACCAACACCCGGCACTACCGCCGGGTGGTGACCCGAGGAGCCACCTTGGCTGCTGAGCTGCACGTCGCGCTGGTCGCGGCCGACCGAGAGGTCTGGTCCGGCGAGGCCACCCTGGTCGTCGCGCGCACCACGTCCGGCGACATCGGCGTCATGCCCGGTCACCAGCCGCTGCTCGGTGTGCTGGAGTCGGGCCCGGTGACCATTCGCACGCCCGAGGGCGGGACGGTCGTCGCCGCGGTGCACGGCGGATTCATCTCGTTCGCGGACAACAAGCTGTCCCTGCTGGCCGAGGTCGCCGAGCTGTCGGACGAGATCGACGTCCAGCGCGTGGAGCAGGAGCTCGCCCGCGCGAAGGCGGAGGACGACGCCGAGGCGCAGCGCGCCGCGGACGTCCGTCTGCGGGCGGCTACGGCGGGGCGCTGATCCGTGGGGGCCCCTCCCAGGCCCTTGGGGCACTGGGGGAGAGGTAGATGACGTCACTCAGCCGCGGCCGGCACCGGAGCGATCCGGAGCCGGTCGCGGCTGAGGCAGATCTGGATGATTTTTCCGTTCCGTTACCTAGGAGACGAGGAGGTCGGTGCCGATGGTCCTCGCTCTGACTGTGTGCGGAATCGTCGTGGCCCTCGTGGTGGTGGGTCTCTTCGTCTTCGGCCTGCGCCGCCGGCTCATCCAGCGGTCGGGCGGCACCTTCGACTGCAGCCTGCGCTGGGACGCGCCCGAGAAGGGCGACGCCGGCGGCAAGGGCTGGGCGTACGGGGTGGCACGCTACAGCGGCGACCGGGTCGAGTGGTTCCGGGTCTTCTCCTACGCCCCCCGTCCCCGCCGTGTCCTGGAGCGCTCCGCGATCGAGGTGGCCGGCCGCCGCGTCCCGGAGGGCGAGGAGGAGCTGGCGCTGCTGTCCGACGCGGTGATCCTCGCCTGTCTGCACCGGGGCACCCGGCTTGAGCTCGCGATGAGCGAGGACGCGCTGACCGGCTTCCTCGCCTGGCTGGAGGCGGCGCCTCCTGGACAGAGGGTGAACGTCGCCTGATCCTCTGACGTCGGTGAAGCACATCGCCCCTCCTCCCGGCCGGGAGGAGGGGCGATCGCTTGTCCGCCGGGGCGGGAGGGGTTACCTCAGCCCGGCGTCGACGGCGGAGGCCAGCTCACCGTTGCTGGTGTCGCCGCTGAACTCCCAGTAGAAGGCGCCGCCCAGGCCCTGGGACTTGGCCCACGCCATCTTGGAGCCGATGGTGGCGGGGGTGTCGTAGGACCACCAGTTGGTGCCGCAGTAGGCGTACGCGGTGCCGGCGATGGTGCCGGTGGCCGGGCAGCTGTTCTTCAGGACCTTGTAGTCCTCGATGCCCGCCTCGTAGGTGCCGGGCGCGGCGCCCGTCGCGGTGCCGCCGGGGGCGGACTGGGTGACGCCGGTCCAGCCGCGGCCGTAGAAGCCGATGCCGAGCAGCAGCTTCTTGGACGGGACGCCCTTGGCCTTCAGCTTGGCGATGGCGTCGGCGGAGTTGAAGCCGGCCTGCGGGATGCCCGGGTACGACGTCAGCGGCGAGTGCGGGGCCGTCGGACCCTGCGCGTTGAAGGCGCCGAAGTAGTCGTACGTCATCACGTTGTACCAGTCGAGGTACTGGGCGGCGCCGCCGTAGTCGGCCGCGTCGATCTTGCCGCCGTTGGAGCCGTCCGCCGTGATGGCCGCGGTGACCAGGTAGTCCGGGCCGAACTCGGCGCGCAGCGCCTGCATCAGGGTGCGGAAGGCCGCCGGTCCGGAGGTGTCGCAGGTGAGACCGCAGGCGTTCGGGTACTCCCAGTCGATGTCGATGCCGTCGAAGACGTCGGCCCAGCGCGGGTCCTCGACGACCTGCTTGCAGGAGCGGGCGAACGCGGCGGCGTTCTGCGCGGCCTGGCCGAAGCCGCCGGAGTAGGTCCAGCCGCCGAAGGAGTACAGCACCTTGATGTGCGGGTACTTGGCCTTCAGCTGGCGGAGCTGGTTGAAGTTGCCGCGCAGCGGCTGGTCCCAGGTGTCGGCCTGCCCGCTGACGGACTGGTCGGCGGTGTACGCCTTGTCGTAGGCGGCGTAGGTGTCGTCGACCGTGCACTGGCCGTTCTTCACGTTGCCGAAGGCGTAGTTGATGTGGGTGATCTTCGAGGCGGTGCCCGAGGTCACCAGGTTCTTGACGTGGTAGTTGCGGCCGTAGACGCCCCACTCGGTGAAGTAGCCGAGCTTGACCTTGTCGCCGGTGGGCGGCTCGGTGGTGCCTCCGGTGGTGCGCACCGCGCGGGCGCCGCTGACCGGGCCGAGCTGGTCGGCGGTGTCGCGGGCCCGGACGGTGTACGAGTAGTCGGTGCCGGAGGCCAGACCGCTGTCCGTGTACGAGGTGGCGGTCACGGTGGCGACCTTGGCGCCGTCGCGCAGCACGTCGTAGTTCTTGACGCCCTTGTCGTCGGTGGCCGCGCTCCAGGACAGCTTCACCGAGGTGTCGGTGATGTCCGAGGCGGACGGGGTGCCGGGGGCGCTGGGCGGGTTGTCACCGGGGTCGGTGGAGCCGCCGTCGCAGCTGCCGCCGTTGAGCTTGCAGTTGGCGGGGGAGCCGGAGCCGGCGCCGTTGAAGCCGAAGCTGACGGAGGCGCCGGGGGCGAGGGTGCCGTTCCAGGACTTGTTCTTCGCGGTCCAGTGGGTGCCGGAGGAGGTGACGTCGGCGTCCCAGGCGGAGGTGACCGAGGTGCCGGCGGGGAAGTCCCACTCGACGGTCCAGGAGCTGAGGCTGGTGGTGCCGGTGTTCTTGATGGTCCACTTGCCCTCGAAGCCGGAGCCCCAGTCCTGGGTCTTGGCGTAGGTCGCGGTCGCCGACGTCGCCGCCTGGGCGGGGTTCGCGAGGCCGACGAGGCCGGCGAAGGGGAGCACGAGGGTCGCGATTCCGGCCGCGACTCTGTGTCTGAAGCGCATGACGCGCCTCCTTCTGGGGGATGGGGGCACGACTGAGCCTTCGTGCCCACGGTGCCGCGAGAATAGAAAGGTCTGGACCACGGGTCAATAGGTCTGGACCACTGTGCGCGGCTCTTTCCCTTCTAAACCTTCAGGCCGCCCTCAGATGCCCAATTCCTGCGCCAGCACCGCCGCTTGCACCCGGCTGCGCAGCTCCAGCTTTCCCAGCAGCCGGCTGACGTGCGTCTTCACCGTCGCCTCGGCCATGTCCAGGCGCTCCCCGATGGCGGCGTTGGACAGTCCCTCCCCGAGGCACGACAGCACCTCCCGCTCCCGCCGGGTGAGCGCGTCCAGGACCGACGGGTCCGCCGTCGCCGGCCGGGCGGGCTTCGCGGCGAACTCCGCGATCAGCCGCCGCGTCACCGCCGGGGCGACGATCCCCTCGCCGCCCGCGACCGTGCGCACCGCCGCGATCAGATCCCTCGCCTCGGTGTTCTTCAGCAGGAACCCGGCCGCACCGGCGCGCAGCGCCCCGAAGACGTACTCGTCCAGGTCGAAGGTGGTCAGCACCAGCACGTCCGCCAGGCCCTCCCCGACCACCTTCCGGGTCGCCGACACCCCGTCCAGGCGGGGCATCTGCACATCCATCAGCACCACGTCCGGGCGCAGCTCCCGGGCGAGCGCCACCGCCTGCTCGCCGTCCGCGGCCTCGCCCACCACCTCGACGTCCGGCGCGCTGCGCAGGATCAGCACCAGTCCCGCGCGGACGGCGGACTGGTCCTCGGCGACCAGGACCCGGATCATCAGGCTTCTCCTTGTTCGACGTCGGTGACCGGAAGGGCGGCACGCACCACCCACCGCTTGCCCTCGGGGCCGTCCTCCGGGCCCGCCGCGAAGGAACCGTCCAGCAGGGCCGCACGCTCCCGCATCCCGACCAGACCGGCCCCCGAGCCCGGCGCGCGCGGCCCGTCGCGGTCGCCGTAGGGGCTGGTCACCCGGATCTCCAGGGCGTCGGGCGAGCGGCGCAGGCACACGGTCACCCGTCCCGCGGCGGCGTGCTTCAGCGCGTTGGTCAGCGACTCCTGCACGATCCTGTACGCGGCCAGCTCCACCGGCGCGGGCACGGCGCCGTGCCCGGCGTCCAGGGTGACGTCGAGGCCGTTGGCGCGGGCGCCCGCCACCAGGGCGCCCAGGCCGTCGAGCGTGGGGGTCGCGGACGGCTCCCGGTCGTCGGCGCCGTCGCGCAGGATGCCGATGAGCCGTCGCATTTCGGACAGACCTTGGACGCTGTTCTCCCGGATCACCGTGAGCGCGTCCTTCGAGGTCCCCGGGTCGTCCAGGGAGAGCGCGGCGGTGGAGTGGATGGCGATCGCCGACAGGTGGTTGGCGACCAGGTCGTGCAACTCCCGTGCCATGCGGGAGCGTTCCGCGGTGACCGCCTGGACCCGGTCCATCTCCGCCAGCAGCGCGGTCTGTTCGGCCTGGAGACGGGCGGCGTCGGCGGCGTCCCGGTGGTTGCGCACGATCAGACCGGTCGACGCGGGCGCGAAGGCCAGCGCGCCGACCACCAGACCGATCAGCAGCGCCTCGGGCACCCGCCACACGGCGTACGGCACCAGCATCCCGGCCAGCGTGAGCACCCCGGTGATCCACGGCAGACGGCGGGCGGTCGCGGGGGAGCCGTAGACCACGGCGGCGTACATCAGGTCGGTGAACATCACGATCGTGGCGATGCTGCCCTGTGTCGTCGTGTCCGCGGCCAGGGCCAGCGTGCCGGTCAGCAGGGCGGTGCGCGGGGCGGTGCGGCGCAGCAGCTCGCAGCAGGCCGTCACGCCGAGCGGCACCAGCAGCGCCCACCGTCCGCCGAAGAGCACCATCGGGTCGTCGCCCGGCCGCACGCCCAGCCCGAACCCCCACAGCAGCAGACCGCCGAGCAGTCCGGCGAGGGCGACGGCCACGTCGAAGCGGGGCGGGCGGAGGGGTCGTACGGCCATGGATCCCATCCAACACGGTGCGAGCGGCCTGCGCCTGATCCCCGGGGGCGGTCCTGGACTGCATCTTTCGATGTACTGCGGATTCGTCGGCCGCGACGACGCGCCGGACCGGCACGCACGGGAGCCTGGAAGGGAGACCGAGAGGAGAGAACCGTGATCGTCGCCTTGATCATCGCCTGCGAGATCGGGTTCTGGGTGCTGCTGGCGGCCGGCCTGGGCTTCCGCTACCTGCTGCGGATGCCGCGCACCGGCCTGGCGCTGCTGCTGTGCGAGCCGGTGCTGGAGGTCGTGCTGCTCGTCGTCACCGCGTGGGACCTGAAGAACGGCGCGGAGCCGGACTGGACCCACGGGCTCGCCGCGCTCTACATCGGCTACACGGTGGGCCACGGCCACCGCACCGTGAAGTGGCTCGACGGGCACGCGGCGCACCGCCTCGACGGCCGCCCCCTGGTGCGGCCGCCGCGCTACGGCCTGGCCCGCGCCCGGCACGAGACCAAGGTCTGGCTGGGCACGCTGACCGCCGCCGTCGTGGCGACCGCGCTGCTCCAGCTCGCCATCTGGTACGTCGGCGACCCCGGCCGGGTCACCTCCCTGGAGTCCTGGCGGTCCACCGCCTGGCGGGCGGCCGGCATCCACGGCCTGATCGCGCTCACCTACTGGCTGTGGCCCAAGAAGACGCCCCCGGGGCACGCGGAGACCGCGCAGGACGCGGGGACGGGCCGGGAGAAGGCGGTCCGCTGAGCAGGGCGCCACGGACCATGCGGGGCCGACCGGCGGGGCCGGGCGGCCCCGCCGGGACGTCCGCGGACGAGCGGTCTCAGCGCTCGCCGCCCGGCACCCACAGGACGTCGCCCGTCTCCTTGTTGGCGATGCGGGCCAGGATGAACAGCAGGTCCGACAGGCGGTTCAGGTAGGTCGCGGTGAGCGGGTTCATCGTCTCGCCGTGCGCCTCCAGGGCCGCCCACGTGGAGCGCTCCGCCCGGCGCACCACCGTGCACGCCTGGTGCAGCAGGGCCGCGCCGGGCGTGCCGCCCGGCAGGATGAAGGAGCGCAGCTTCTCCAGCTGCTCGTTGAAGCGGTCGCAGTCCGCCTCCAGCCGGTCGACGTAGAACTGCTCGACCCGCAGCGGCGGGTACTTCGGGTCCTCCACCACCGGCGTCGACAGGTCGGCGCCCACGTCGAACAGGTCGTTCTGCACGCGGGTGAGGACCGCGACCACCTCGTCCGGGAGGCCGCCCAGGGCGAGGGCCGTGCCGATCACCGCGTTCGCCTCGTTGGCGTCCGCGTAGGCGGAGATCCGCAGATCGGTCTTGGCGACCCGGCTCATGTCCCCGAGGTGGGTGGTGCCCTTGTCGCCGGTCCGCGTGTAGATGCGTGTCAGGTTGACCATGAGGCCAGCCTAGTGACGCGCCGGCGACTTCAGGGCACCCGTGTGCGCACCGTCACGGTGCGGGCGGCGGCGTGAGCAGCAGCACCATCAGGCCCTGCACCCGGGCGCCGTCCGGTGCGTCCCACGCCCCGGCGACATGGCCCGCGGCGCCCGGCTCGGCCTGCGGGGCGCCGTCCGGGGCGGGGTGCAGGGTGCGCAGCACGCGCAGCACCGTGCCGTCCGGCGCGGTCAGCTCGGTGTGCTCCTCGCCGTCCTCGACCGCCGGGAACTCCGCCGGCACCGGGCCCTCGCCCGCCAGGGCGCGGCTCACCTCGTGGTCGGGGGTGTCGCTCACGCTCTGCGCCTGCGGCTGAGCCCGGCCCTCGACCAGCGCCGCCAACTCGGCGACGGCCACCGGGTCGTGACAGGCGTCGTAGACCCAGCGGCGGCCCAGCACCCCGTGCTCGGCGGTGCCGACGAGGGCCGCGTCCGCTCCGTCGAGCGGTGCGGCGCGGTAGGTGAGCGGCACCAGGTAGCAGACCGGGCCGTCGCCGGAGTCGTCCCGGACCACCATGAACTCGATGCCGACCTCGCCCTTGGGGTCGTCGAGCCGGAAGCCGCCCGCCTTGCCCAGCCGCGGCCGGGGACCGCCGTGGTACCAGGGCCGGGTGGGCAGCCAGCCGGCCAGCAGCTCCAGCTTGGTCGGCTCGAGGGTGGTGCGGTGGATGACGGACATGCCGGGGGCTCTCCTTCGACGGGCGGACACACCGGCCCCCACCCTCGCACCGGCGGCGTCCCGGCGCGACGGCTTTCCGCGAGGCCCGCTGTCCGCCCGGCCGTACCGGCCCTCGGGACGGCGGACGCCTGTGACCTGACGCACCGTCGGCTCCCGGCGCGTCTGCCGCCGGTGTGATGTCCGTCATGTGAGACGTGACGCGCGTTACTTACCGGTCACAGGGCCCCTCACGACCGCTAATGTCCGCTCCTGGAGAACATGGACAGCGCGTATCAGGGGAGTCGCACAGTGGCACGCAAGCTCGCCGTCATCGGGGCCGGACTCATGGGGTCCGGCATCGCCCAGGTCTCCGCTCAGGCGGGCTGGGACGTCGTCCTGCGCGACGTCACCGACGAGGCGCTGACGCGGGGCACGGACGGGATCAAGGCGTCGTACGACAAGTTCGTCGCCAAGGGGAAGCTCGAGGCGAAGGACGCCGAGGCCGCCCTCGGCCGGATCACCACGACCACCGATCTCGACGCCTGCGCGGACGCGGACGTCGTGGTCGAGGCCGTGTTCGAGAAGCTCGAGGTCAAGCACGAGATCTTCCGCACGCTCGACAAGCTCGTACGCGAGGACGCCGTCCTCGCCTCCAACACCTCCGCCATCCCGATCACCAAGATCGCGGCCGTGACGGAGCGCCCGGAGCGGGTCGTCGGCACGCACTTCTTCTCGCCGGTGCCGATGATGCAGCTCTGCGAGCTGGTCCGCGGCTACAAGACCAGCGACGAAACCCTCGCCAGGGCGCGGGAGTTCGCCGAGTCGGTCGGCAAGACCTGCATCGTCGTCAACCGCGACGTGGCCGGCTTCGTCACCACCCGCCTCATCTGCGCCCTCGTCGTCGAGGCCGCCAAGCTGTACGAGTCGGGCGTGGCCAGCGCCGAGGACATCGACCTCGCCTGCAAGCTGGGCTTCGGTCACGCCATGGGCCCGCTGGCCACCGCCGACCTCACCGGCGTGGACATCCTGCTGCACGCCACCAGCAACATCTACACCGAGTCCCAGGACGAGAAGTTCGCGGCTCCCGAGCTGATGCGCCGGATGGTTGACGCCGGTGACATCGGGCGCAAGAGCGGGCAGGGCTTCTACGAGCACTGAGACCGCGCACACCCCGGCGTGCATCACACGCCGGGGTGAATTCGGTATCGGTTCGCTCACAGCCGGCAACCTCCGCGGCCGTCACGCAGTCAGTGGTTGCAACACCGGCCGTCAGGACACCGCGGAGCACACCACGCATCACGGGGAGCGCATATGCACATCAGGGGCGACCACGCCGAGCTGGTCGTCGGGGGCCGCCTCGACGTCCGCAGCGCGGCGGACGCCCGTACGGTCCTGCACTCGGCCGTCGACGACGGAGTCGGCGACCTGGTGCTGGACCTGTCCGAACTGAACTCCTGGGACGCCACCGGACTCGGGGTGATCATGGGGGTCCACCGACGGGCCGGCCGCTGCGGCCGGCGCCTGGTGCTGCGCGACGTGCCGCCGCAGCTGCAGCGTCTGTTGGTGGCCACCCGGCTGCACCGCATCCTGGCGATCGAGGGGGGCATCGGGGTGGACACGCTGCCCCGCGTGTAGGGGCGTACGGGTGCACGACGGACGAGCGGGAGAAGCCGGGCCCACGCCCGCGGACCCCGGCCCGCGCGCACAATCCTCACGAGACCGTGACCAGTCGGACGCCCCGGCACCCCGGACTGTCGTGGATACTGCCCGAAGGTTTAGGGTTCGGCTGCCCGCTGCCTTGCAACCCTCGAGCGGGCCCGGACCAGAAGCGACAGCGCGGTGTGCAGCGAGGCCGGGGAGGGCTTCAGCCACGACGCTTTTGGGGGCTAGGACCTATGGACCCGAACCGCACGGGACCCGAGGAGTACGGCCACGGCGGCGACGCGCCGCGCCAGCGCCCTCCGAGGGAATCCCTCACCTCCGACTTCGGACAGCACACGCCCGTGCCCGCCCGCACGGTGCAGCTCGTCTCCGGCGACTTCCTGCTGACCGTCAACCCCGTGGACGGCAGCGAGATCGAGCCCTGCCCGCCCGCCGAGCGGCCCGACCGCCCCGCGAAGCTCACCGATGCCGAGCGCGCCGAGGTGGAACGCGCCGCCGCCCCGCCCGTCCCCCCGGGTCCCGCGCAGCCCGCGCTGCCCCTGCTGGCCCGTCAGGACGAGCGGGAGACCCTGGTGCGGCTGCTCGCCCGCGGCCGCTCCGTGCGTCTCGTCGGCCCCGGCGGCTCCGGCCGCACCCGGCTGCTCGACACCGTCGCCGAGGACTGCGCCGACCTCGCGCCCGACGGCGTGGTCCGCCTGAACGGCCACCGCCGCACCGCCGACGACCTCCTCCACGACCTCTTCCACGCGGTGTTCGACGCGCCCCTGCACAGCCCCGACCGGGACGAACTGATCGAGAGCGTCCGCGAGATCGGCGCCGTCGTCGTCCTGGACGACCTGGAGTTCGGCGGCGCCGCCCTGGACGAGCTGCTGGACGCCACCCCCGAGTGCGCCTTCCTGTTCGCCGCCACCCCGGACGTGGCCGCCCCCTCCGCCGACGCCCGCGTCGAGGACGTCGAGCTGGCCGGGCTCGACCGCGCGGCCGGCCTCGACCTGCTCGGGCACGCCGTCGGCCGCGGCCTCACCGACGAGGAGGCCACCTGGGCGGGCGACCTGTGGTTCGAGTCCGAGGGCCTGCCGCTGCGCTTCGTCCAGGCGGGCGCCCTGCTGCGGCAGCGCGACCGGCTGCGGGCCGGCGCCGGCGCCGTCGACGAGTTCGGCGTCTTCGAGGACGTACGGCCCGACGAGGTGCCCTACGACCCCGCCGAGGGCGACGAGGTCCCGCTGCCCTCCCTCGGTGAGGCCGCCGCGCCCGCCCCGCTGCTCGCCTCCCGGCTCAGCGCCTCCGCCCGCGCCACCCTGCGGTTCGCCGTCGCGCTCGGCGGCGAGGTGCCGCACCAGGCGCACCTGCCCGCCCTGGTGGGCGACACCCACGCCGACGCCGCCCTCGGCGAACTGGTCTCCTGCGGACTGGTCTCCCCGGTCGGCGCCCGCCACCGGCTCGCCGCGGGCGTCCCCGCCCAGCTGGAGGCCGCCGGGTACGCCGACGACGCCGACACCCGGATCCGCGAGGCCGCGCAGCACTACGCCTGGTGGACCGGACACCCCTCGGTGACCCCGGAACGCGTCTGCGCCGAGTCCGACGCGGTCCTCGCCGCGCTCACCGCCCTGTCGCCGCTCGCCCCGGACACCGACGACGAGCCCGGCACCGCCGTGCGGCTCGCCCGCACCGCCGCGCCCGCCTTCGCCTCGGGGCTCCACTGGAGCGCCTGGGAGCGGGCGCTGCGGGCCGGCGCGGAGGCCGCCCGTATCGCCGGGGACGTGGGCGAACAGGCCTACTTCCACCACGAGTTGGGCATCCACGCGCTGTGTGCCGGACAGCTCGACCGGGCGCGCGCCGAGCTGGAGGCGTCCATCGGCCTGCGCGGCGCCCTCGCCGACAAGCGCGGCACGGTCGCGGGCCGCAGGGCGCTGGCCCTCGTCGCCGACCGCTCCGGCGTCCCGCTCGCCATCGCGCCGACCGCGGCGGACGAGGTGCCCGAGGCGCACGTCGAGGAGTCGGCGTCCCCGCCCCGCGGGGTGCCGATGGCCTTCCCCGACCTCCAGCCTCCCGCGGACACCGGTCCGGTCGTCTCCTACGCCGTCCCGGCGACGGCCCCGCGGCAGACCAAGGAAGGCGTCGCCGGCGGCCTCAAGGGGCTTGCCCGGCGGAACCTGGTCGCGGCGGGCGCGGGCGCGCTGCTGGTCGCCGTCCTCGGCACCGTCGTCACCCTCGGCGCCACGTCCGGGAACGACCCGGCGACGCCCGCGGAGAACATCGGCGTCAACCCGTCCGCCAGCCAGGGCCTGGAGGACGACAGCCTCGACGCGGACCCGGCGGCCGGCGACAAGGGCGACACCGGGAAGGCCACCAGCCGCCCCTCCGACCCCGGTCCTGACGGCACCCCCGGCACCGCGGACGACCCGACGCCCACGGCCGCCGAGTCCGACGAGCCGACGGACGAGGAGACCGGCCCGAAGGATCCGGGGGAGCCGACGACGTCCACCTCGCCGGGCACCAGGCCGACCAAGTCGCAGAAGCCGCCCACGTCGAACTCGCCCGACCCGACGGAGTCGGAGACCGAGGAGCCCACCGGTTCGCCGTCGTCCCCCGACACCGAGGAGCCGACGGGCTCACCCACCACCTCAAGCGAACCGACCACCAGCAACTCCGCCAGCGGTCCCGTCTCCTCCGCCCCCGTGGAGACCTCCGCGAGCGCCACGCAGAGCACGGATCAGGCCTCGCCCGAGGACTCCGAAACGCTGATCTGACCCGCCGGACGCGCCAGGGGCCCGGGTTCCGTACGGAACCCGGGCCCCTGGCCGTGCCGTCGTGGCGCGCCGCTCAGAACAGGCGCAGCTTGTCGTCCTCGATGCCGCGCAGGGCGTCGTAGTCGAGGATCTGGCAGCCGATGCCCCGGTCGGTGGCGAGCACCCGGGCCTGCGGCTTGATCTCCTGCGCGGCGAAGATGCCGCGCACCGGCGCGAGGTGCGGGTCGCGGTTGAGCAGTTCCAGGTAGCGGGTGAGCTGCTCCACGCCGTCGATCTCGCCGCGCCGCTTGATCTCCACGGCGACGGTCTGCCCGTCGGCGTCCCGGCACAGGATGTCGACCGGCCCGATCGCCGTCATGTACTCGCGGCGGATCAGGGTGTAGCCCTCGCCGAGGGTCTCGATGCGGTCGGCGAGCAGTTCCTGAAGGTGTGCTTCCACGCCGTCCTTGATCAGGCCGGGATCGACGCCGAGTTCGTGCGACGAGTCGTGGAGGATCTCCTCCATCGTGATGATGAGCTTCTCGCCCGCCTTGTTGACGACGGTCCAGACGCCCTCCTCCTCGCCGGCGCCCTCCTTCAGGGTGCACGGCGGCGACATCCAGTTGAGGGGCTTGTAGGCCCGGTCGTCGGCATGGATCGAGACGCTGCCGTCCGCCTTGACCAGGATCAGACGAGGTGCGGACGGCAGGTGCGCGGTGAGCCGCCCGGCGTAGTCCACGGAGCAGCGGGCAATGACGAGACGCATGGTCGGCAACGCTACTCGACCGGCCGGGGTGGACGCGATCCGCCCTCACAGGCGCCCCTCGAAGCCCATGGGGCGCGTCCTGTATCTCCTGGAAAACGCGTGTTCCGCGATGGCCGATTACCGGCCCACAGGAAGTTCCGCATCCGCCCGTTCTCCTGGTGCGGTCACCGTCCGTTGCTTACGGTATTGAACGGGAGGTCGCGAACTGTGTACGCAGCGTGCCCGATGTCGCGCACTCCCTTATCTGTCAGGCAACCCCCGAGTGCTGGGGGTGCGAGAGGAGAACCCATGTCGCTCGACGTCTCACCGGCCCTACTCGAACAGGCCGAGCGAGGCGAGGTCGACGAAGCTGCCTTCGTCGACTGCGTCCGGACCTCCCTGCCCTACGCGTGGGAGATGATCAGCTCCCTGGTGGCCCAGCTGAAGGTGGACGGCGGTACCTTCGCCGACAACCAGACGCCCCCGCCGGACGAGCAGGCACGCGGTCAGCTGCTGCGTGCGCTCGCGAGTGACGCGATACGCGGCGCGCTGCAACGGCACTTCGGTGTTCGGCTGGCCTTCCAGAACTGCCACCGGGTGGCCGTGTTCCCGCTTGACTCCTCGGTCGACGAGACGCTCGCCCGCTTCACCTCGGTGCGCAGCCAACTGCTCAACCAGTCGCCGGAACTGCGCGACTGCTGACGCTCCATCGACAGCTTGCCGCTCCGTACGCGGGAGGTGCGGTTGTACCGGGGCGGCAAGCATCGCTGGAACGTCCGGACCCGTCAGGTGAGTTGGGGGAGTACCTCGGCGCCGAGCCGCCGTACGTTCTCCTCCGTCGCCGCCAGGTCACCGGAGCCCTCGACGAGCAGCGCGAAGCGGGAGATGCCGGTCCGCTCGCTGGTCGCGGCGAGCCGGTCGGCGCACAGCCGCGGGGTGCCCACCGGGTGCAGCCCGCACAGCAGCTCGGTGTAGGCCAGCGGGTCGCGCATCCGCCGCTCGCGGCCGTCCACCGTCATATGCGCCTCCAGCCCCTGTTTCAGCCAGCCGGGCATCGCCTTCAGCAGGGTCTCGGCCGCGTCCGCGCGCCGGTCCGCGATCTGGCAGACCCCGGCCGAGACATGGGCCGCGCCCTCGACCTCGGCGGACGTCCGGCCGCAGGCGCGCGCGTGACGCCGCCACAGGGCGACCATCTCGGCCTTCTCCTCGTCGCCGACGTGCATGCCGAGCAGCATCGGCAGCCCGCGCTCGGCGGCCAGCCGTACGCTCGCGGGGGAGGTGCAGGCCACCACGACCTCCGGGCCCTCGGCCTCGGTGAGCGCCTCGGAGGGGCGGGGGACGACGGGCACCTCGCGGAACCGGTACCGCTCGCCGTCGGCGCCCACGGACGGCTCGCGCAGCCAGCGCAGCAGCAGGTCGAGCGCCTCGGGGAACCCCTTCTCGTACGCCTCCAGGCCGGCCCCGAAGACCTCCAGGTCCACCCACGGGCCGCCCCGGCCGAGGCCCAGCGAGAACCGTCCGCCGCTGGCGACGTGCAGCAGCGCGGCCTGTTCGCCGAGCGCGACCGGGTGGGCGGTGGGCAGCACACTGACCGCCGTGCCCACCCGCAGCCGCCGGGTGCGGCCGAGCAGCAGCGCCGCCAGGGTGACGGCGGACGGACAGGTGCCGTAGGGCACGAAGTGGTGCTCGGCCAGCCAGACCGTGTCGAGCCCCGACTCCTCGGCCACCTCGGCGGAGCGGACCGCGCGGTGCAGCGCCTCACCCTCGCCCTGCCCGGGGAACCGGGCGGCCAACACGAAACTTCCAACGCGCATTGCTTTTCCTGCTTCCTTGGCTCCGACGCGGAGCTCCCCCGCAGGGCATAACCCCCCGACACGTGCCGAGGACACGGCCGGGTGAGCGGTTTTGCGGATTGTCTGCAGAATGAGCCGCTCACATGGGCCGCCGCGCGCCACGGAGTGACTTGTGACGATTGGCGGCGTACGCGTACCCCGGCCCGCGGCGGCTAGGCTGGACGCGGTCCGTGCAACCTGTAGAGCCCCGTGAGGTGTCCTGTGTCCCCGCGTCGCAACCGACCCAAGGGAGCCGGTTCGTCCGGCCGGAGCGCCGAGGACGACCGCTCCGGGAGGTACGGCGGCTGGGAGTCCACGGAGTCCTGGCGGGGCGAGGACTGGAGCGTGCGGCACGTGGCGGGCAGCAGCGCACGCGGCAAGTCCTACCGGTGCCCGGGCTGCGACCAGTTGATCCCGGACGGGGTGCCGCACGTGGTGGCCTGGCCCGGGCACTCCGGCGTCGACGAGCGCCGGCACTGGCACAAGGCCTGCTGGAACGCGAAGGACCGCCGCACCACGCGGGTGCAGCGGTCCCGTAACGCGCCGAGGTTCTGACCGGCCCCCGGGTCTCTAGACGTCCCGCTTCCGCAGCAGGGTGAACGCCCCGGCGAGCGCGGCCCCCGTGACGATCAGCATGATCCACAGCGGGTCCCAGCCCGACGGTCCCGACTCCGACAGGGAGTTGGCGTAGAAGATGCTCATCTGGTTCGGGATGGAGTACTCGAACAGCGCCTGCTGCACGTCCTCCAGCGAGGGGGAGAACATGAACAGCGCGATCACCAGCGGGGCCAGCACCGCCGCGATCATGATCGTGATGGCGCCCGCCGAGTGCCGCACGATCGACCCGACCGCCAGCGACAGGGTGCCGAGCAGCGCCAGGTAGAGCGAGACGCCGACCGTGCCCTTCAGCCATTCCCCGGCGTTCGGGTCCGCGGCGTTGTGCTCCTCGAGCAGCGACACGTGCAGCAGGCCGACGACCGACGCGCACACCAGGGTCACCACGAAGGCGACCAGGAAGAACACCAGGGCCTTCGCCGCGAGCACCCGGCCGCGGCTGGGGCAGGCGACCATCGTCGTGCGGATCATGCCGGTGCCGTACTCGGAGGCGGTGGTCAGCACGCCGAGCGTGATGAGGCACATCGAGCCCAGCAGCAGTCCGAAGAAGCCCAGCGACAGCGGGCTCTCGCCGCCCAGGTCGGGGTCGGAGCCGGCGACCACCAGGCCGGTGAGCAGTCCGATGCCGACCACGAGCGCGAAGAACACGCCCAGCGTCCACAGGGTGGAGCGCACGGACTTGATCTTCGTCCACTCGGAGGCGAGCGCGTGCCCGAGATGGGTGCGCACCACCGGGATGGGCGAGGTGTAGGTGGGGTACGCCGGGCCGGGGGCGGAGGGCGCGGCACCGGGTGCGGCCGGCCACTCGGGTGCGGCGCTGTGCGGCATCGGGGGCTGGGGCGTGCTCATCGGGCGTCCTCGGACTTGGTCGGCTCGGCGGAGGGGGCGGACTGGGGAGCGCTCTGCGGCGGCTGCGGAGGCTGCGCGTACGGGTTCGCCGCCGGGGCGGCCGGAGCGGCCGCGGGAACCGCGGGAGCGCCGTAGGGGCCCGCGGGCGCGGCCTGCGGCGGGGCGAAGGGCTGCCCGCTCTGCTGGGGCGGCGGCGGGGCGTACCAGCCGGGCTGGCCCTGGCCCGGCACCGGCATCGGCGGCTGCGCGCCCGGCGGCAGCGGCTGCTGGAGGCCTTCCTTCTGGTCGACGGTCGAGCGGTAGTCGACGGCGCCCTGCGTCATCCGCATGTACGCCTCCTCCAGGGACGCCTGGTGCGGCGACAGCTCCCACAGCCGTACGTCGTGGTCGTGGGCGATGTCGCTGATGCGGGGCAGCGGCAGTCCCGTCACCCGCAGCGCGCCGTCCTGCTCGGGCAGCACATGACCGCCGGCCTCGGTGATCGCCGCCGACAGCTTCTCGCGCTGCTGCGGCTCGGCGTCGGGCGTGCGCACCCGGGCGAAGTCGGCGGAGTTGGCGGAGATGAAGTCCCGCACGCTCATGTCCGCCATGAGCTGGCCGCGGCCGATCACGATGAGATGGTCGGCGGTGAGCGCCATCTCGCTCATCAGGTGGGAGGAGACGAACACCGTACGGCCCTCGGCGGCCAGCGACTTCATCAGGTTGCGCACCCAGAGGATGCCCTCGGGGTCGAGGCCGTTGACCGGCTCGTCGAACAGCAGCACCTGAGGGTCGCCCAGCAGCGCGGCGGCGATGCCCAGGCGCTGCCCCATGCCGAGGGAGAAGCCCTTGGAGCGCCGGCCCGCCACCTCGTGCAGACCCACCACGCCCAGCACCTCGTCCACCCGGCGGGCCGGGATGCCCGACAGCTGGGCCAGGCTGAGCAGGTGGTTGCGGGCGGTCCGGCCGCCGTGCACCGCCTTGGCGTCCAGCAGCGCGCCGACCTGGCGGGGGGCGTTGGGCAGCTTGTCGTACGGGTGGCCGCAGATTGTCACATGGCCCGCGGTGGGGTTGTCCAGACCGAGGATCATCCGCATCGTCGTCGACTTGCCCGAGCCGTTGGGGCCCAGGAAGCCGGTGACGGCGCCGGGACGCACCTGGAAGGAAAGGTTGTACACAGCGGTCTTGTCGCCGTACCGCTTGGTCAGGCCGACTGCCTCGATCATGCTCCGCACCCATCGAAAGGTTCAGGGACAGCGGGGCATACGCCCCCCGTAAGGGTTAGGAGCTTATCGGGGCGCTGACGGTTCCGCTCAAGGGCGCATCACGGACGGACCGGAAGCGGTCCCGAACGGTCGTTCACTGCGCGTCACGCCGCTTCAGCAGCACGTAGCCGCCGACGACCGCCGCGATCACCCACAGCGCCATGATGCCCAGACCGCCCCAGGGCCCGTACGGGGTGTCGTCGTCCACCGGGGTGACCACCTGCATGATCCTGCTGCCCGCCTGGTCGGGCAGGAACTGTCCGACCTTCTCGGTCGCGCTGACGTTGCCGAGGATGTTGGAGATCAGGAAGAAGAACGGCATCAGGATGCCCAGCGACAGCAGGGGGGAGCGCAGCATCGCGGCCACCCCCATCGAGAACAGCGCGATCAGCGTCATGTAGAGCCCGCCGCCGAAGACCGCGCGCAGCACCCCGTCGTCGCCGATGGACGCCCTGAGGTCGCCGAGCATCAGCTGGCCCAGGAAGAAGGTGGCGAAGCTGGTCGCCATGCCGACCACGAACGCCAGCGCGGTGGCCACGGCGAGCTTGCTGAACAGGAAGACGCCGCGCCTGGGCACGGCCGCCAGCGAGGCGCGGATCATTCCGGTGCTGTACTCGTTCGACACCACCAGCACCCCGAACACGATCATCGCGAGCTGGCCCAGGCTGGTCCCGGCGAAGCTGATGAACGTCGGGTCGAAGGAGAGTCTCTCCCGCTCGCTGAGGTTGTCGAACTCGTTCTTCGACAGCGCCGAGATCAGCATGCCGAGGGCGATGGTGACGATCACCGCGGTGGATAGCGTCCACACGGTCGACGCCACCGACCGGATCTTGGTCCACTCCGCCCGTACGACCTGTGCCGTCGCCATGCTCAGCCCTTCCTCCAGCTCTCGCCCCACTGCTGCTGCGGGGGCAGGGGCGCGCCGGTGTGCGCGTGGTACTCCACCGACTCCGCCGTCAACTGCATGAAGGCCTCCTCCAGAGAGGCCTGCTGCGGGCTCAGTTCGTGCAGCACCACCCCGTCGCGGGCGGCCAGCTCGCCGATCTTCTCGGCGGGCGTCCCGTCCACCTCCAGCGTCCCGTCCGCACCGTCCACGGCGGTGACGCCGGCCCGGTGCAGCGCGTCCAGCAGCGCCTCACGCTGCGGGCTGCGCACCCGGACGTAGGAGCGGGAGTTGCGCTCGATGAACTCCGCCATCGAGGTGTCGGCGAGCAGCCGGCCCTGCCCGATGACGACGAGGTGGTCCGCCGTCAGGGCCATCTCGCTCATCAGGTGGGAGGAGACGAACACCGTGCGGCCCTGCTCGGCCAGCGACTTCATCAGCGTGCGGATCCAGTGGATGCCCTCCGGGTCGAGGCCGTTGACCGGCTCGTCGAACATCAGGATCCGCGGGTCGCCGAGCAGCGCGGCGGCGATGCCGAGGCGCTGCCCCATGCCGAGCGAGAACCCCTTGGCCTTCTTCCGCGCCACCGCCGTCAGGCCGACCCTGTCCAGCACCTCGCGCACCCGCCGTTCGGGGATGCCGTTGCTCTGCGCGAGCCACAGCAGATGGTTGTAGGCGCTGCGCCCGGGGTGCACCCCCTTGGCCTCCAGCAGGGCGCCGATGTACGTCAGCGGGTCCTGGAGCCGGTCGTAGTGCGTGCCGTCGATGCGCACGTCCCCCGCGGTGGGGTGGTCGAGCCCCAGGATCATCCGCATGGTGGTCGACTTGCCGGCGCCGTTCGGGCCGAGGAAGCCCGTGACGATGCCCGGCCGGACGGTGAAGGTCAGGTTGTCCACCGCCACCTTCTCGCCGTACCGCTTGGTCAGCCCCTCCAGCTCGATCATGCGGCCACGCTAGAACGGGGCGAAGCCCTCTGCCACCGCAGTGGCAGAGGGCTTCGCCCGGGGGCCGGTCGACCGGTGGTCCGGTCGTGTTACCGGGACTGCTGGGCCGGGACGCCGCGGGAGACGGGCTCGTCCTCGGTGGCGGGCGCGCCGGTGGCGGCGACCGCGGCACCCGTGAGGGTCGCCAGCATCTCGCGGACGTTGGTCAGCTGGGCGTTGATGGAGTCGCGGCGGTTGGTCAGCGCGGCGAGCTCGCGCTCGGACTCCGAACGGATCCGGTCGGCCTTGGCGTTGGCGTCGGCCACGATGTCCTCGGCCTGGCGCTGAGCGGTCTCCACCGTCTGGCGGGCCCGGCGCTCGGCGTCGGTGCGCAGCTTCTCGGCCTCCAGGCGGAGCTGCTCCGCGCGGTGCTCGATCTCCGCGAGGCGCTTCTCGGCCTTGGCCTGACGCGAGGCCAGGTCGCGCTCGGACTGCTCGCGGCGCTTCGCCAGGTTGGTCTCGAAGTCCGCGGCGGCCTGCGCGGCCTTGGCGCGGGTCTCCTCGAAGAGGGCGTCCGCCTCCTCGCGCTTGGACTGGGCGTCCCTCTGCGCCTCGGAGCGCAGCTGGGTGGCCTCGCCCTGGGCCTTCTCGACGATCCGGACGCCCTCGTCCTCCGCCTTCGCCTTGCGCTCGGCGGCGTAGGCCTCGGCGTCGTTGCGCACCTGCTGGGCGGCCGACTCGGCGAGCTCGCGGTGCTGCTCCGCGGCGCGCCGGGCCTCCTCGCGCAGGTCCTTCGCCTCCTCCTCGGCGAGGCGGAGGATCTTCTCCACGCGCGCGCCGAGACCCGCGTACGACGGCTCGGCGTCGTTGACCTGGGCCTGGGCGTTCTGCGTCTCGAGGTGGAGCTCTTCGATGCGCTTTTCCAGAGCGGTGATGCGGGCGAGAGCGCTGTCACGGTCGGAGACGAGCTTGGAGATACGTTCGTCCACCTGAGCGCGGTCGTACCCACGCCGCACAAGCTCGAAGCCGTAGGGGGAAGTGTCGCTCATGGGGTTCCTGTCGAATGAGACCGGTGAGGTGATAGGTGGAATCCTAGGGGCCGAAGCGCTGTGTCATCGAGCGGATGCACGTTTGATACGGAAGATGACACCCCTTTTGAGTGGCTCGCCGCCGGAAGCCTTGCCAAAGCCATGGTCAAAGCCCTCACCGTACAAGGGATTTCGCCCGGTTTGCTAGCTGTCGCCCGACTTGCCACCCGTACGGGTAGCACCTGCCGCGGCCCCCGCCTTGACGCCGTTGTCCTTGCCGCCCGCCGGGGCTTCGAAGGACTCCAGGGCCTCCAGGACGTCCTGGACGCGCGAGATCTCCGCGTTGATGTCCTCGCGGCGCCGGACGAGGACCTCCAGTTCGCGCTTGCCCTCCTCGACGGTGCGCCGTGCCTCGCGCACCGCCTCGGCCTTCAGCTCCTCGGCCTCCTTCACGAGCGTGGCCTTCTTCTGCTCCGCCTCCTTCAGAAGACCCTCGGCCTTCTTCACGGCGGCGATGCGCACCTTGCCCGCCTCGGAGTTGGCCTCGGAGACGATCTCCTTCGCCTTGGCCTCCGCCTTGGCCAGCTGCTCCTCCGCGGCCTTGATCAGCGCGTCGCAGCGGTCGCCGGCCGACCTCATGGTCTCCGCCGCCTCGCGCCGGGCCCGCTCGTGCAGCTCCTCGATCTCGCTGGTGAGACGGTCGCGCAGCTCCTCGGCGCGCTCCCGGATCTGCGTGGCGTCGCGGCGCGCGCCGACCAGCAGCTCGTCGGCGTCCGCACGGGCCTTCTCCACCAGGGAGTTGCCCTCGACCCGCGCCTCGGACACCAGCCGCTCGGCCTCGCTGCGGGCCGCGCCCACCATGGTGTCCGCCTGCGACTCGGCGTCGGCCGTGGTCTTCAGCGCCTGCTGCTGCGCCTCGGTGAGCAGCTTGTCCGCCTCGGCGGTGGTCTCCGTGATGAGGGTGTCGACCTGCTCGGCCGCCTCCGAACGCCGCTTGTTGGCCTCCTTGCGGGCCTCGTCCAGCGTCCGCTCGGCCTCCCCGCGCGCGGAGGACACCAGCCGCTCCGCCTCCGACTCCGCGTCGGCCTTGAGCCGCTCGGCCTCGTGCCGCAGCCGCTCCGCGTGCTGCTGCGCCGACCCCACCGTCTCCGCGGCCTCGGCGCGCAGCCGCTCCGCGTCGCCGGTGGCGTCCGCGATGAGCTTCTCCGCCTTGGCGACCGACTCCGAACGCACCCGCTCGGCCTCGGCGACCGTCTCGTCGGTGAGCCGCTCCGCCTCGCTGCGCGCCTCGGTGATGAGCGTGTCCGCCTGCGTCGCCGCGTCCGAACGGATCCGGTTGGCGTCCTCGCGGGCGTCCGCCCGGGTCCGCGCCGCGGTCTGCTCGGCCTCGGCGACCGCGTCGGACGCCTCGGTACGCAGCCGCTGCGCGTGCTCGGAGACCTCGGCGCGGATCCGGTCCGCCTCCGTGATCGCCTCCGAAACCGTGCGCTCCGCAAGGGACTTGGCCTCCTCGGCCTCCTCCCGCGCCTCGCGCCGCAGCCGGCCCGCGTCCTCGCTCGCCCGCTCCCGCTCCGCGTAGGCGTCGGTGCGGACCCGGTCCGCCTCCTCCTCGGCCTCGCGGCGGGTGCGCTCCGCCGCGTGCTCGGCGGCGCTGCGCAGCCCGGCGATCTCCTCCTGCGCCTGCTCGTGCAGCCCCGCGACGGAGTCCCGCACCTGCTGGGCATGGAGCTCGGCCGCCGACACCATCTCCGTGGCGCGCCGGTCGGCCTCCTCGACCAGCCGTACGGCCTCGGCCTGCGCCTCCTCCACACGGGTGCGCGCCGCCGCCAGCAGCTCCTCGCTCTGCGCGCGGGCCCGCCGGCGCTCCTCGTCGGCCTCCTCGCGGGCCGCGCCGAGGAGTTCCTCCGCCTCCCGGCGCCGCCGGGCCGCCTCCTCCTGCGCCGCCGCCAGCGTCTCGGACGCCTCCGTGCCGATCCGCTCCGCGGCCGCCTGCGCCTCCGCGCGCATCCGGTCCGCGCTGTCCTGCGCCTCCGACTTGAGCCGCTCCGCCTCGGCCGCGGCCTCCGACCGCAGCCGCACGGCGACGGCCTCGCCCTCCGCCCGGGACGCCGACGCGTCCGCGGCGGCCTCGTCGCGCAGCCGCTCGGCCTCCTGCTCGGCCTGCTGCCGGAGCGTGCGGATCCGCTCGGCGGCCTCCGTACGCAGCCGCTCGGCCTCCTCGGTCGCCTCGCGGCGGATCCGGGCGGCCTCCTCGCGCGCGTCGCTCAGCGCCTGCTCGGCCGAGGCGAGCCGCTCCTCGGCCTCGGTGTGCAGCCGGGTCAGCTCATCGGCCGCCTCCGCGCGCCGCGCCTCGACGGCCCGCTCGGTCTCCTCGCGCAGCTCGCGCGCGGCCCGCTCGGCGTCCTCCTTGAGCGCGTCGGCCTGCTCCACGGCCTCCGCGCGGTACCGCTCGGCCTCCTTGCGGGTGCGCTCCAGGGTCTCCTCGGCCTGCCGGCGCAGCGTCGTGGCGCGCTCGATGGCCTCGGTGCGGACCTTCTCGCTGTCCGTCTGCGCGGTGGACCGCAGTTCGTCCGCGTCCGCCTTGGCCTTGGCGAGCAGCTCCTCGGCGGACTTGGCCGCCTCCTCGATCTGCGCCACGGCCTCCTTGCGGGCCTCCGCGCGGATCTTCTCGCCCTCGGCGACCGCGTCGGCGCGCAGCTGCTCGGCCTCGCCGCGCAGCCGGCGCGCCTCCTCCTGCAGCTCGACCGTCTTGGCGCGGTACTCCTTGGTGTCGTCCTTCGCCGCGCCCTTGAGCTGCTCGGCGATGTCGTGCGCCTCGGCGCGCAGCCGGTCGGCCTCGGCCTCGGCCTCGCGGCGGATCCGCTCGGCCTCCTCGGCGGCCGCCTTGGTGGTCCGCTTGGCCTCCTCGGACGCCTTGTTGAGCACGTCCTCGGCGGTCTTGGCCGCCTTGGACAGCTGGGTGGCCGACTCCTCCGCGGTGAGCGTACGGGCCTTCTCCGCGGCCTCCGCGACGATCTTCTCCGCCTCGGCGCGGGCGTCGGCGACCAGCTGCTCGGCGTCCGCCTTGGTGGCCTCCGCCTCCTTGGTCGCCTCGCCGACCAGCCGCGCCACCTGCTCCTTGGCGGTGCGTGTGCGCGTCTCGTTGGCGGCCTCGGCGGACGCCAGCGCCTTGGCGGCGGCCTCCTTCGCCTCGGTGAGCACCTTCTCGGCCTCGGAGCGCGCCTCGCGCAGCGCGCTCTCCGCCTCGGCCATCCGCTCCTCGGCGGCCCGGCTCATCTCCTGCGCCCGGCGGCGCGCCGACTCCGACTCGCTGACCGTGGAGGTGCGCAGCTGCTCGGCGTGCTCGGTGGCCTCCTGCGCCTGCGTGGACGCGGCGTTCAGCAGGCGTTCGGCGTCCGCGCGGGCCCGGCGCAGCAGCTGCTCGGCCTCGCTGCGGGCCGCCTCCGCCTCGCTCTGCAACCGGCGGCGGGCCTCGGAGGTCAGCCGCTCCGCCTCCTCACGGGCGGCGGCCAGGGCCTGCTCCCGCTCGGCGCGGGTCTCCTCCATCAGGCGGCGGGCCTGCTCCTCGGTGCGGGCCCGCAGCTGCTCCGCCCACGCCACGTTCTCGTTGACGTGCGACTCGACGGTCTGCCGGCGCTCGGCCAGCTCCTGGTCGAGCTGCTGGCGCCGGGTCACCGCCTCCTGGTGCAGCTCCGCCTGGAGGCGGGCCGCCTGCTCGGCGTGCTCCTGGAGGATGCGCTGGGTCTGGGCGCGGGCCTGGCTCAGCTCCCGCTCGGCGTCCGCGCGCAGCTGGTCGGCCTGGATCTGCGCGTTGCGGAGCAACTGCTCGGCCTGGTAGCCGATGTCGCCGCCGTCGTAGGCGGGCCGGGACATGATGGTGCGCCGCGCCTCGTGCAGCTTGGCGCGCAGCACCTCGACCTGGTAGCCGAGGTCCTCGGCGTGCTGGATCGCCTTTTCCCGCTCGGTCTTCAGCCGCTTCATCTCGGCTTCGAACCGAGAGAGGTGGTCGACGTCAGCCGCCGGCTCTCGCTCCTGGCTCTCGTAGCCCCGCACTGCGCGGTCCCATCCGTCCCCTGGTCGCAAGTCTGGCCGAGCTCCGCCCATCCCGAACGGAGCCCCCGGGGAATGGTGTCAGATCAACGGCGGAGCATGGGCTGCCGCCCCGCGCTCGCCCCCCGCCACCCGGACCCCGGCGATCCCGTCGCCGAACACGACGGGACTCGGTCACCACGCATCGAGCGGCGACCAGACCCAACCCTACCGGCCCCTATGTACGTGGGTCAGTGCTCGGACGACTCAACGGGCGCGGAAGTGACCAGTTCTGTCAGTACGCCGTGGCAGTCCTTCGGGTGCAGGAAGGTGATCCGTGACCCCATGGAACCGCGCCGGGGCTCTTCGTACAGAACGCGTACGCCCTTCTCCTTGATGCCGGCCGCGTCCGCGTCGACGTCCGCCGTACCGAAGGCGATGTGGTGGACGCCCTCGCCGTTCTTCGCGAGCCACTTGGCGACGGTGGAGTCCTCGCGGGTCGGCTCGAGGAGCTGCAGGTAGGAGGCACCGCCGTCCGAGGTCTCGTTGATCTTGAGCATGGCCTCACGCACGCCCTGCTCCTCGTTGACCTCCGAGTGGAACACCTCGAAGCCGTAGGTGGACCGGTAGAACTCCACGGTCCTGTCCAGGTCGAAGCAGGCGATCCCGATGTGGTCGATTCGCGTCAGCATGGATTCAGTGCAGCGCCCCCGCGGCGGTTACGCAACGTGCGCGCGATCACACCGAAAGGCCGATGACGGGGTCCACCGCACGTCAGTACATTCGAAGTAAACCCTCGTTCACTCCTCGGCTGTGCAGCCGGAAGGGGACCGCAGCTCATGACTTCTGCATCTTCTGCATCATCCGCAACGAACGGCACGACGTCCGTCATCGTCGCGGGCGCCCGCACCCCCATGGGTCGGCTGCTCGGTTCGCTGAAGTCGTTCTCCGGAGCCGACCTCGGCGGCTTCGCGATCAAGGCCGCCCTCGACCGTGCGGGGATCGGCGGCGACCAGGTCCAGTACGTGATCATGGGGCAGGTGCTCCAGGCCGGGGCGGGGCAGATCCCGGCGCGCCAGGCGGCCGTGAAGGCCGGCATCCCGATGAACGTCCCGGCGCTCACCGTCAACAAGGTGTGCCTCTCCGGCCTCGACGCCATCGCGCTGGCCGACCAGCTCATCCGCGCGGGTGAGTTCGACGTGGTCGTGGCCGGCGGCCAGGAGTCCATGACGAACGCCCCCCACCTGCTGCCGAAGTCCCGCGAGGGCTACAAGTACGGCGCGGTGCAGGTGCTCGACGCCATGGCGCACGACGGTCTGACCGACGCCTTCGAGAACATCGCCATGGGCGAGTCGACCGAGAAGCACAACACCCGCCTCGGCATCGGCCGCGCCGAGCAGGACGAGATCGCCGCCCTGTCCCACCAGCGGGCCGCCGCCGCGCAGAAGAACGGCATCTTCGAGGCCGAGATCACCCCGGTCGAGATCCCGCAGCGCAAGGGCGACCCGGTGCTGTTCAGCAAGGACGAGGGCATCCGCGGCGACACCACCGCCGAGTCCCTCGGCAAGCTGCGCCCGGCGTTCGCCAAGGACGGCACGATCACCGCCGGCTCCTCCTCGCAGATCTCCGACGGCGCCGCCGCCGTGGTCGTGATGAGCAAGGCCAAGGCGCAGGAGCTGGGCCTGGAGTGGATCGCCGAGATCGGCGCCCACGGCAACGTGGCCGGCCCCGACAACTCGCTCCAGTCGCAGCCGTCGAACGCCATCCTGCACGCCCTCAAGAAGGAGGGCCTGGAGGTCTCCGACCTCGACCTGATCGAGATCAACGAGGCCTTCGCGGCGGTTGCCGTCCAGTCAATGAAGGACCTGGGCGTTTCCGCCGAAAAGGTGAACGTCAACGGCGGCGCCATCGCGCTGGGCCACCCGATCGGGATGTCCGGCGCGCGGCTGGTGCTGCACCTGGCCCTGGAGCTGAAGCGGCGCGGCGGCGGTGTCGGCGCCGCGGCGCTGTGCGGTGGCGGCGGCCAGGGTGACGCGCTGATCGTGCGGGTACCCAAGGCCTGACCCGGTTGTTGCCGACTTCCCTTACGTGAACGGAGCTGTGATGCAGGACGTCTCCACTCTGGTGGCCCAGGCCAGAGAGGGCAGGCCACGGGCCGTGGCCCGGCTGATCTCCCTGGTGGAGGGGGCGTCACCGCAGCTCAGGGAGGTCATGGCGGCCCTCGCGCCGCTCGCGGGCAACGCCTACGTGGTCGGTCTCACCGGTTCGCCCGGGGTCGGCAAGTCGACGTCCACCTCGGCGCTGGTGACCGCGTACCGCAAACAGGGCAAGCGGGTCGGCGTCCTGGCCGTCGACCCGTCCTCCCCCTTCTCCGGGGGCGCCCTGCTCGGCGACCGCGTCCGGATGTCGGAGCACGCCTCCGACCCGGGCGTGTACATCCGTTCCATGGCCACCCGGGGTCACCTGGGCGGCCTCGCCTGGGCCGCGCCGCAGGCCATCCGCGTCCTGGACGCGGCCGGCTGCGACGTGATCCTGGTGGAGACGGTGGGCGTCGGCCAGTCGGAGGTGGAGATCGCCTCCCAGGCCGACACCTCCGTGGTCCTGCTGGCCCCCGGCATGGGCGACGGCATCCAGGCCGCCAAGGCCGGAATCCTGGAGATCGGCGACGTCTACGTCGTCAACAAGGCCGACCGCGACGGCGCGGACGCCACCGCCCGCGAGCTGAACCACATGCTGGGCCTCGGCGAGTCCCGCGGCCCCGGCGACTGGCGCCCCCCGATCGTCAAGACGGTCGCCGCCCGCCAGGAGGGCGTCGACGAGGTCGTCGAGGCGCTGGAGAAGCACCGCGCCTGGATGGAGGAGCGGGGCGTCCTCGCGGAGCGCCGCCGCGCCCGCGCGGCGCACGAGGTCGAGACGATCGCGGTCACGGCGCTGCGCCGGCGCATCGGAGACCTCCATGGCGACCGTCGACTCGGGGCGCTCGCGGAGCGGATTGTCATGGGCGAGCTGGATCCCTACCGGGCGGCGGACGAGTTGGTCGAGGGTCTGACCCAGGGTGGCTCGTCCGGCGGCTGAGCACGGGGTTCTCGCCCCCGCCGCCCCTTCCCGTCCCGACCCGGGGCTCCGCCCCGGACCCCGCTCCTCAAACGCCGGAGGGGCTGTTTTTCAGCCCGTCCGGCGTTTGAGGACGAGGCCCGCAGGGCCGAAGGGGGGTCTGGGGGCGCAGCCCCCAGGGACCGTCAGTCGTCGTCGCGGTCCGGTGTGACGGACGCCGTCTTCAGGTCGACGTTCCAGTCCCGCGCGTCCCCGCCGGAGGCACGCGTCTCCGCCTCCCAGCCCTTGTCGCCGCCGTCGTCGTCCAGATCCACGGAGACGACGGTCCCCTTCGCGGCCGCGGCCGCGGCCTTCGCCGCGTCCTCGGCCGTCACCGAGGCGCCCTTGAGCGCGGCGCGCACCTCCGCCGCGTCGTCCTCGTCGTCCTTCTGCGCGCCCAGCACCTTGCCGCTGTCCGGGGCGATCCTGACGGTGTGCCAGGTGTCGCCCTCGGCGAGGACGTCGACCTCCCAGGAGCCGTCGTCCAGTTCGGCGGAGACGGCCGTACCCGGCGTGTGCTTCAGCGCGGCGGTGATGGCCTCGGCGGCGGTCACGTCACCAGGGGCGGCGGCGCGGACCGCACCGTCGTCGTCATCGCCGTCCCGGTCGTCCGAGCGGTCCTCACCACGGTCGTCCCGGTCGTCGTCCGTCCGCGTCACCGACGTCGAGTCGTCGTCGTCCCCCGCGACCGCCAGCGCCGTCGCCGTGCCCCCGCCCACCAGTGCCGCGGCCGTGACGACGGCGATCACGATGTTGCGCTTCATGTGCGTTCCTCCCGAGTCGGTGTGCTTCGTGCTGTACGACGATCAATGTCGCCCACCGACGCTGAGCGGAGGCTGAAGCAGCCTGAAGTGATCTTCAGCTTCCCTTTGCGACCCTGGACCGCATGCGACTCCTGATCGTCGAGGACGAAAAGCGCCTCGCCCTCTCCCTCGCCAAGGGCCTCACCGCCGAGGGATACGCCGTCGACGTCGTGCACGACGGCCGGGAGGGGCTGGACCGGGCCACGACCGAGCCGTACGACCTGGTCATCCTCGACATCATGCTGCCCGGCCTCAACGGCTACCGGGTGTGCGCCGCCCTGCGCGCCGCCGGGCACGACGTGCCGATCCTGATGCTCACCGCCAAGGACGGCGAGTACGACGAGGCCGAGGGCCTGGACACCGGCGCCGACGACTATCTGACGAAGCCCTTCTCCTATGTGGTGCTGGTCGCCCGGGTGAAGGCGCTGCTGCGCCGCCGGCGTGCGGCGGGGGCGTCCCCGGTCCATGTGCACGGCGACCTGAAGGTGGACACCGCCGCCCGCCGGGTCTGGCTCGGCGAGGAGGAGGCGGAGCTGACGGCGAAGGAGTTCTCGGTGCTGGAGCACCTGGTGCTGCGGGCCGGCGAGGTGGTGTCCAAGGCCGACATCCTCGAGCACGTCTGGGACTTCGCCTACGAGGGCGACCCCAACATCGTCGAGGTCTACGTCAGCGCCCTGCGCCGCAAACTGCGCGCGGACCTCATCCGCACGGTGCGCGGCGCCGGCTACCGGCTGGAGACGGCGCCGTGAGCCGGCTGTTCGGCTCGGTCCGCTCGCGGGCGACGCTCGGCGCCACGCTCGTCGTCGCCGTGGCTCTCGTCGCGGCGGGCGCCGCCGTCCTGCTGTCCCTGCGCGCCAACCTGACCGGCGAGGCGGGCACCCGGGCCGAGCGCTCCGCGCAGGCCGTCGCCTCCGAACTGGCCGCCCGTATCCCCCTCGACAAGCTCTCCGGGCTGGACGCGGAGGACGTCCCCGTGCAGATCGTCGACGCGGACGGCGTCCTGCTCGCGGCCTCGGAGGACCTGGAGCGGATCAGCGGGACCGGCACCGCGGAGGTGACGCCCGCACCGACGCGGTCCGGCGCGGACGACGACCGGGACCGGGAGGACGACGACCGCGACGACGACTCCGGCCGCTCGGGCGACGACGAGTCCCTCGAACCCGGCGAGATCGCCCAGGGGGCGAGCTACACCAACGGCACCGCCACCATCGACGGGGACACCGAGGACTACCGCTTCGCCGCCGTCGAGGTGGAGACCCCCGACCGGGGCCGCCTCACCGTCCACGCGGGCTCCCCGCTGGCCGCCGAGCACAGCGCCGTGGGCACCGCGCTGACCGCCATGCTCATCGGCTTCCCGCTGCTGCTCGGCGTCGTCGCCGGGGTGACCTGGCTGGTCACCGGCAGGGCCCTGCGCCCGGTCGAGGGCATCCGCCGGGAGATGGCCGCGATCACCGCCTCCGAGGACCTTCGCCGCCGCGTCCCCGAACCGGCGACGCACGACGAGATCGCCCGGCTCGCCCGCACCACCAACGCCACGCTCGCCGCGCTGGAGGCCTCCGTGGAGCGGCAGCGCAGCTTCGTCGCCGACGCGTCGCACGAGCTGCGCAGCCCCATCGCCTCGCTGCGCACCCAGCTCGAGGTCGCGGCCGCGCACCCCGAGCTGCTCGACCTGGACGGGGCCGTCGAGGACACCGTGCGGCTGCAGAACCTCGCCGGGGACCTGCTGCTGCTCGCCCGGCTGGACGCGGGGGAGCGGCCCGTCGGCACCCGGGTGGACGTGGCCGCGCTGGCCCGCGAGGAGGCCGCGGGGCGCGAGGGGGTCACGGTGGAGGCGGAGCCCGTCGAGGTCTCCGGGTCGCGCGGCCAGCTGGGGCGGGTGCTCGCCAATCTGCTGGACAACGCGGAGCGGCACGCCCGTGAGCGGATCACGGTGACCGTGCGCGGGGAGGGCGGCGAGGCGGTGGTGGGCGTCGCCGACGACGGCGAGGGTGTGGCGGAGGCCGACCGCGAGCGGATCTTCGAGCGGTTCGTACGGCTGGACGCGGCGCGCAGCCGGGACGACGGCGGGGCGGGTCTCGGCCTGGCCATCGCGCGGGACGTGGCTGTACGGCACGGCGGCACGCTCACGGCGGGTGCGGCGCCGGCGGGCGGAGCCCTCTTCGAACTCCGCCTGCCGCTCGCCGGCGCGGACCGGGGGGCGCCCCGGGCCTAGGCAGGCCGGCAGGGGGTGGACGTCAGAGCCGTCCCCGCTGCCCCCGCAGGTGCTCCGCGATGGGCTTGAGGGCCTTGTCGAGCTCGATGAGAGCCTCGGGGGAGAGCAGGTCGATGAAGTGCCGGCGCACCGACGCCACGTGGTGCGGTGCGACCTTCTGCATCGTCTCCATGCCGTGGTCGGTGAGGACCGCGTAGAGTCCGCGGCGGTCCGACTCGCAGTTCTCCCGGCGGACCAGGTGGGCGTTCTCCATCCGGGTGATCTGGTGGGAGAGCCGGCTCTTGGACTGCATCGTGGCGGAGGCGAGGTCGCTCATCCGCATCCGCCGGTCCTCCGACTCGGACAGGTTCACCAGGATCTCGTAGTCGTTCATTGTCAGGCCGAACGGCTGCAGATCCTTCTCGAGCTGGTAGGTCAGCAGCTTGTTGACCTCCAGGTGGGTGCGCCAGGCGCACTGCTCCGCATTGGTCAGCCAGCGGGTGGCCGTCTCGGTCTCCATGAATGAAGTCTACCTAAGGAAGTTGAAAGGCGAACTAATAGGGCTTCCGTGTGACATCACGTGCAGGCGTTCGATGTCACACCCCGCACACTACCGCTCACAGCCCGAAGCGACGCTGGAGGTCTCCCAGCTGTCCGGGAAGGCGCGGTCCGCCTGCGCCAGGTCCGGACGCCCCCGGTCCGCCCCCTCCGGGCACCCCGGGCTGCTGCGGGGGCGCCCCGGTGGCCTGCTCGGGCATCAGCGCCTCGGACGACTGCAGCAGCACCGTTCCCGCGCCGACGAACTCGAACTGGTGCTCCTCGCCGGAGACCCCGCCGAGGCCCGTCATCGCACGTAGACCGCCCAGTACGCCGGTCAGGTAGCCGTGGTCGTAGTGGTGGCACGGGGACGGGCAGTCCGCCCAGCCGACCAGCGCCTGCGGGTCGACCCTGATCGGCGGTTCCATGAACACCACCGGTCCGTTGGACGCCGCCACGAACTTTCCGGTTCCGACCAGTGTCAGAAAACCTGGCACGATCGACTGCTTCAGCGACAGACTTGGCTGAAAAGCAAGCAAGTTGCCCGAGCGAATGGTCAGATTGCCGTCGTCCAGGTCATACGAATTGACATCGAAGGCCCGGTCGGCGAGCAGCATCTTGCCCGAGCCCTCCGCCACGACCCAGTCGCTCGCGTGCAGTGGCGAATGGAACGCCTTCCGGACAAGTCGGTCGAGTCGCCCGTGCCCGATCCCGTTGAACTCGACCGTGCCGTAGTAGGCGATCATCTTCCCCTTCTGCAGGAACCACTGGGTGCCCTTGAGCTCCACGCAGAAGGTGTAGTCGTTCACGTTGTCGTCGGACGGCAGCGTCATGGGGTCGAAGACCGCGGGCCCGGCGCCCGGCGTTCCGTACGTGCTCACAGCTTCTCCTCCGAGGCCTGGACGTAGACCGCGCCGCTGCCGCTCAGCTCCAGCTGGAAGGCCTCGCCGGAGCCGCGTCCCACCATGTCCCGCCAGCCGAGCGCCGTCGACAGCTTGTTGCGCACGTCGCCGTGATGGGCGACGTACGCCTGCGGGTCGACGTGCACCGGGCGCTGCGGGGTGACCGGCACCTCGATCACCCCGCCGTGCGCCATCACGGCGACCGCGCCGTGCCCCTTGAGCGTGGTGGTGAACAGCCCTTGCCCGGAGACCTGGCCCCGCACCATGCCCATCACCCCGCCCTGCGAGCCGAGGAACACCGTGCCCTGCTCCAGCGTCCCCTCGAAGGCCAGCAGCCGGTCCGCCTCGACGTACAGGGTGTCCCCGGAGAGGTGGATCACCTGGACGTGGTGGCCGCCGTGCCCGAACAGCACCGTGCCGCTGCCCTCCACGGTCATCAGGGGCGTGTCCTCGTTCGCCACGCGCCGGCCGATCATCGACATCACCCCGCCCTGGCCGCCGCGCAGGTTGGGGGTGAAGCTGACCTCGCCCCGGTAGGCGAGCATCGCGCCGCGCTGGCTGAACAGCCGCTGACCGGGCGCGACGGTCGCCTCGACCATCTTGGCGTTGATCTCCCGGAAGCCCATGTCAGACGTCCCCCGCGATCGTGTTGCGCTCACTGGGCTGGACGTAGACCACCCCGTCGCCCTCGAAGCGGATCTGGAAGGCCTCGCCGCCGCCCTCGCCCATGAACGTGCGGAACGTCACGCCGGACTGGAACGACTGCCGCAGATTGCCCTGGTGCGCGACGTACGCGCCCGGGTCGACCGTGAGCGGGTACTGCGGGGCGACCCGCAGCAGCACGGCGGGGCCGTCCGACATGATCGCGGCCTGGCCGTGGCCCTCGATCGTGGTCGTGAACAGCCCGTTGCCCTGGGAGGCCCCGCGCAGGCCGGTGAACGTGGTCCCCGTGCGCAGGCCGCCGTCGGTCGCCAGCAGGTTGCCGGACTCGACGTACAGCTTGTCGCCGTTCAGGGTCACCAGGTTGATCTCCGAGGCACGGTCGGCGAAGAAGCAGGTCCCGTGCCCCTTCACCTCCATGAGCGTCATCTGCTCGCCCGTGAGCCGCCGGGTGACCATCCCCCGGACGCCCTCACCGCCACCCGTGAGTTTCTTGAAGGCCATCTGTCCGTCGTACGCGACCATGGAGCCGTTCTTCGCCTTCACGGCGTCCCCGGTCATGTCGACGGCGAGCACCTTGCTGCTCTGAAGTCGGAACATCGCCACGTGTGCGACGGTAGCGGCCCTTTTGCCCCGCGCCCAGATCCTGAAGGAGGAGTCGCACCCTGATACGGCCCCGACCCCCTGCGGTGATCACCCACGGGGTTTGCCACAATGGCTACGCTTGTGCGCGCGTTCACAAGCCGACCGCACCGTCGACGCCGACGTCTCTCCCTTCCGAAGGTGACCCGTGGACATCAAGACCGCCTCCGCACTCCGACGCCTCCGCCTGGTCTCGGGCCCCGAAGCGATCTCGTTCCTGCTGCTGCTCGTCTGCTCGGTCCTGAAGCGGACCACCGACTTCAACGCCGTGCCGGTCATGGGTGCGGTCCACGGCTTCCTCTTCGTCCTCTACGTGCTCTTCTGGGCCGACGCCTGGAACCGTGCGAAGTGGTCGCTGGGCACCGCCGCCTACTACTTCGTGATGTCGGTGCTGCCCACCGGCGGCTTCTTCGCCGAGCGGCGGCTCAAGCGTGAGGCCGAGGACGCGGTGATCGCCTCCCGCGCCCGCAAGGAAGGGGTCGTGAACGCGTGATCGTCGCCTTTTCCGTGACGCCGCTGGGCGTCGGCGAGGACGTGGGGGAGTACGTCGCCGACGCCGTGCGGGTGGTCCGCGAGTCCGGTCTGCCGAACCGCACCGACGCGATGTTCACGTCGGTCGAGGGGGAGTGGGACGAGGTCATGGACGTGGTGAAGCGCGCCGTGGCCGCCGTGGAGGCCCGCGCGCCGCGGGTCTCGCTCGTGCTCAAGGCGGACATCCGCCCGGGCGTGGAGGACGGGCTGACGTCGAAGGTGGAGACCGTCGAGCGGCACCTGGCCGGCTGACGGGCGGACCGAAGGGCGAGACAGGGCTGACCGGCATCTGACCCGCCGGTAGGGTCTGGTCCGTGCCCAAACCGCTCAGTCTCTCGTTCGATCCCATCGCCCGTGCCGACGAGCTCTGGAAGCAGCGCTGGGGAAACGTGCCGGCGATGGCCGCGATCACCTCGGTCATGCGGGCCCACCAGATCCTGCTGGCCGAGGTCGACGCGGTGGTCAAGCCCTACGAGCTCACGTTCGCACGGTACGAGGCGCTGGTCCTGCTGACCTTCTCCAAGTCCGGCGAGCTGCCGATGTCGAAGATCGGCGAGCGGCTGATGGTGCATCCGACGTCGGTGACCAACACCGTGGACCGGCTGGTGCGGTCCGGGCTGGTGTCCAAGCGCCCCAACCCCAACGACGGCCGCGGCACGCTGGCGTCCATCACCGACAAGGGCCGCGAGGTCGTCGAGGCGGCCACCCGCGACCTGATGGCGATGGACTTCGGCCTGAGCGCCTACGACGCGGAGGAGTGCGCGGAACTCTTCGCCATCCTCCGGCCTCTGCGCGTGGCGGCGGGTGACTTCGAGGAGGGGTGACCCCGCCGAAGATCGCCCGGAACGTGCCGTTACGCTCGATCGCATGAAGAAGAGCGTGCTGACCCGCTACCGGGTCATGGCCTACGTCACCGGTGTCCTCCTCGTCGCGCTGACCATCGGCATGATCGGCAAGTACGCGCTCGACGTGGACGCCGCCGAGGACTTCACGCAGGTGGTCAGCATCGCGCACGGCTGGCTCTACGTCCTGTACCTGATCTTCGCCTTCGACCTCGGCTCCAAGGCGAAGTGGCCGGTGAAGAAGCAGCTCTGGGTGCTGCTCGCCGGCACCGTCCCCACCGCCGCCTTCTTCGTCGAGCGCAGGATCAGCCGCGAGCTGGAGGCCTCCGTCGAGGACGGCGCTCCCGAGGTCGCCAAGGCCTGACGCCCCGCGTCGCACCGCCGTACGGACGAGCGTACGGCGGTCTCCCATCGACATTTACTTGGACGTCCTAGTAAATTCGTAGGTATGGACGCTGACGCCATCGAGGAGGGCCGCCGTCGCTGGCAGGCCCGGTACGACGCCGCGCGCAAGCGCGACGCAGACTTCACCACGCTCTCCGGAGACCCCGTGGAGCCGGTGTACGGCCCGCGGCCCGGGGACCGCTACGACGGGTTCGAGCGGATCGGCTGGCCGGGGGAGTACCCGTTCACCCGCGGGCTGTACCCGACCGGCTACCGGGGGCGGACCTGGACCATCCGGCAGTTCGCCGGGTTCGGGAACGCCGAGCAGACCAACGAGCGGTACAAGATGATCCTCGGCAACGGCGGAGGCGGCCTCTCCGTCGCCTTCGACATGCCGACGCTCATGGGCCGCGACTCCGACGACCCGCGCTCGCTGGGCGAGGTCGGGCACTGCGGGGTGGCCATCGACTCGGCGGCCGACATGGAGGTCCTGTTCAAGGACATCCCCCTCGGTGACGTCACCACCTCGATGACCATCAGCGGGCCCGCCGTGCCCGTCTTCTGCATGTACCTCGTCGCCGCCGAGCGCCAGGGCGTCGACCCGGGCGTGCTCAACGGCACGCTGCAGACGGACATCTTCAAGGAGTACATCGCCCAGAAGGAGTGGCTCTTCCAGCCGGAGCCCCATCTGCGCCTCATCGGCGACCTGATGGAGTACACCAGCGCGCGCATCCCCGCGTACAAGCCGCTGTCCGTCTCCGGCTACCACATCCGCGAGGCCGGCTCGACGGCCGCGCAGGAGCTGGCGTACACCCTCGCCGACGGCTTCGGGTACGTCGAGCTGGGGCTCAGCCGCGGCCTGGACGTGGACGTCTTCGCGCCCGGACTGTCCTTCTTCTTCGACGCGCACGTCGACTTCTTCGAGGAGATCGCCAAGTTCCGTGCCGCGCGCCGCATCTGGGCGCGCTGGATGCGGGACGTCTACGGCGCGCAGAGCGAGAAGGCGCAGTGGCTGCGGTTCCACACCCAGACCGCCGGCGTCTCGCTCACCGCGCAGCAGCCGTACAACAACGTCGTCCGCACGGCCGTCGAGGCGCTCGCCGCGGTGCTCGGCGGGACCAACTCGCTGCACACCAACGCCCTCGACGAGACCCTCGCGCTGCCCAGCGAGCAGGCCGCCGAGATCGCCCTGCGCACCCAGCAGGTGCTGATGGAGGAGACCGGCGTCGCCAACGTCGCCGACCCGCTGGGCGGTTCCTGGTACGTCGAGCAGCTCACCGACCGCATCGAGGCGGACGCCGAGAAGATCTTCGAGCAGATCAAGGAGCGGGGCCTGAGGGCCCACCCCGACGGCAAGCACCCCATCGGGCCGATCACCTCCGGCATCCTGCGCGGCATCGAGGACGGCTGGTTCACCGGCGAGATCGCCGAGTCGGCGTTCCGCTACCAGCAGGCGCTGGAGAAGGGCGACAAGAAGGTCGTCGGCGTCAACGTCCACACCGGCTCCGTCACCGGCGACCTGGAGATCCTCCGGGTCAGCCACGAGGTGGAGCGCGAGCAGGTCCGGCTGCTCGGCGAGCGCAAGAGCGCCCGCGACGACGCGAAGGTGCGCGGCGCGCTGGACGCGATGGTGGAGGCGGCCCGCTCCGGCGCCAACATGATCGAGCCGATGCTCGACGCCGTCCGCGCGGAGGCGACGCTGGGCGAGATCTGCGACGCCCTGCGCGACGAGTGGGGCGTCTACACCGAGCCCGCCGGCTTCTGACGCACCCGGGGACCGGCCCCGCCCCGCACGACCACACCGCCCCGGCAGGATCCGCGCCTGCCGGGGCGCGGTGCGTTCACGGCTTGCGGGCGACCGCCCCGTACAGGGAGATGACCGCGCGCTCGTCGGTGCTCTCCCCGACCGAGAGTTCCGGGTGCCAGTCGGTCAGCTGGACCAGCCCCGGCTCGACCGGCTCAAGACCCTCGAAGAAACGGGCGATCTCCGCGCGGGAACGGGGCGCCAGGGTGACGCCGCCCGCCCGGTACATCTCCACCCCGCGGGCCACGGCCTCGGGGTCGAAGTCCGCGGTGAGCTGCGACAGCACCAGGCAGCTGCCGGACGGCAGGGCGTCGACGAGACCGGCCACCAGGGTGTGCGGATCGTCCTCCTCGCCGAGGAAGTGCGTCAGCGCCACCAGGGACAGCGCCACCGGACGCGTGAGATCCAGGGTCTGCCGGGCCTCCTTCAGGATCCGGCCGGGCTCGCGCACGTCCGCCTGCACGTAGTCGGTGGCGCCCTCGGGCGTGCTGCGGAGCAGCGCCTCGGCGTGCTTCAGCACGATGGGGTCGTTGTCGGTGTAGACCACCCGCGACTCCGGCGCGATGCCCTGCGCGACCTGGTGGAGGTTCGGCTCGGTCGGTATGCCCGTGCCGATGTCCAGGAACTGCCGTACGCCCCCGGGGCCGGCCAGCCAGCGGGTGACGCGCTGCATGAACCAGCGGTTGGTGCGGGCCACGTGCCGGGCGGTGCCGTCCAGGCTCATGATCCGGCGGCCCAGTTCCTCGTCGACGGGGTAGTTGTCCTTGCCGCCGAGGAACCAGTCGTAGACCCGGGCCGGGTGCGGCGTGGACGTGTCGATGCGTGCGGCGCCGGTCATGCCAGTTCCCCCTGGTGCTCGCGTCCCGTGCGTTCCGAAGCGATCGGAGCGGTCACGATCATCGCAGTGGGTGACCGTGAGGTGACAGGCGAGTATCGGTCAGCGCGCGCCCGCCGCCAGCCCCGACAGCAGCACCCGGGTCAGCCCGTGCACCCACTCCTCGTCGGCCGGCTGGTTGCTGACTAGGGTCCGGTGCACCACCGAACCCGCCACCATGTCGAAGATCAGGTCGACCGCGCGGGCCGAGCGTGCCGCGTCGGACTCGGGCGGCAGCTCGCCGCGCTCCTGGGCGCGGGCGCGGCCCGCGATCACCAGCCGCTTCTGCCGGTCGACGATCGAGGCGCGGATCCGCTCGCGCAGCGCCTCGTCGCGAGTGGCCTCGGCGACCACCGCCATCAGTCCACTGCGGGCCTCCGGGCGGGCCAGGATCGCGGCGAACTGGAGCACCACGCCCTCGATGTCGGCGGCCAGCGAACCCCGGTCGGGCAGCGTCAGCTCGTCGAAGAGCTCGGCGACGGCGTCCACGACCAGTTCGTTCTTGCCCGCCCAGCGGCGGTACAGCGTCGTCTTGGCCACCCCGGCGCGCACCGCGACGTCCGAGAGCGTGAGCTTGGACCACCCCAGGTCCACCAGCGCCTGCCGGGTCGCGGCGAGGATCGCGGTGTCGGCCGCGGCGCTGCGGGGACGCCCGGTGCGACTGGCTGGATAGCGGCGCTGCATGGCACGACCATAACCGGCGGATTCCGTGCGGTGGTGAGGGAGATCACCGGCAAGCGGTGCCGCGCGCCCGCCCCTTGCCATTACGCTACGACTCGTAGCGAAAGCACGTGGGCGTGATGACGTGCCCGAGCGACGACCACCGCGCCGGGTGGGGACCCGGCGCATCAGCACCACACGTACGCCTGGGTTTTCCTGGGCGCCTTTCACACTCACACGCGGTACGGGGGAGGATAGACGCATGCAGCCACGGAACATGTCCATGAGCGGAGTCGTCGACCTCGCCGCGGTGAAGGCGGCCCAGGAGGCCAAGGCGAAGGCGGAGCAGGCGCGCGCCGAAGCCGCCCGGAGGGGCGGCGCCGGCGCCGTCTCGCCCGCCGATCTCGTCATCGACGTCGACGAGGCCGGTTTTGAACGCGACGTCCTGCAGCGCTCCACCGAGGTCCCGGTCGTCATCGACTTCTGGGCCGAGTGGTGCGAGCCCTGCAAGCAGCTGAGCCCCGTCCTCGAGCGGCTCGCCGTCGAGTACAACGGCCGCTTCCTCCTCGCCAAGATCGACGTCGACGCCAACCAGATGCTGATGCAGCAGTTCGGCATCCAGGGCATCCCCGCCGTCTTCGCGGTGGTGGCCGGACAGGCCCTGCCGCTCTTCCAGGGCGCCGCGGGCGAGGCGCAGATCCGCCAGACCCTGGACCAGCTCGTGCAGGTCGCCGAGCAGCGCTTCGGCCTGACCGGTCTGACCGTCGACCCGGAGGCCGAGCCGGGCGGCGCCCCGGCCGTCGACGAGGCCCCGGCCGGCCCCCACGACTCCCTCCTCGAGGCCGCCGCCCGCGCGCTGGACGCCGACGACCTGGACGGCGCGGTGCAGGCGTACAAGAACGTGCTCGCCGAGGACCCGGCCCACCCCGAGGCCACGTTGGGTCTCGCCCAGGCCGAACTGCTGCGCCGCGTACGGGACATGGACCCGCAGCAGGTGCGCAAGGACGCCGCCGAGAAGCCGGGCGACGTGCAGGCGCAGATCGCCGCCGCCGACCTGGACCTGGCGGGCGGTCATGTCGACGACGCCTTCGGCCGGCTGGTCGACACCGTGGCCCGCACGGCGGGCGACGACCGCGAGACCGTACGCGTGCGGCTGCTGGAGCTGTTCGACGTGGTCGGCGCCGACCACCCCGGCGTGGTGACCGCGCGCCGGGCCCTGGCCCGCGCCCTGTTCTGAACGAACCGCACCCGGGCGCCCGTTCTGCCGCCTTCGCCTGTTATGGCGGCGGACGGGGCCCGAGGTGCCGACTGGCCGGCAGAGGCCGAAGCGGCCGCGCTTTACCAAATCTTGGTAATCGCGGCCGCTGTTACTGCGAGTAAGTCGCAGGCGTTGATCTGTCGGATTCTGTCCACCGATCAACTGTTTTGTACACCCCCTTCGGTGCACCCAGCGTCGCCGGTCGGGTCCGGCGGGTCGCGCCGTGGTTATCCGGCCGTTACTAGCCAGTAACGAACCCCCTTGTGCGGGCGGCGAGAATGCACCACGATCGGCGACGCTCGGTCCATTACCCGTACCCCCGACAGCCGGTCGGGCCGCGGGAACTCCTGGGTCCCCACCGAGCAGGAGCGCCGGCAGTGACGGCGCTCCTTGGACAGGGGGGTCTTCGCCCGTCCGGTGAAGCCTGTCCAGCAGGGTTGTGCGTGATGCGTGTCAGGCGCGACCAGTGGTTGTCGCTCGGGGGTGATCGCCGGTGATTCGGGCGCGTTCGTCGCGCCGCCGAACGCGGGCGCTCCCCTTCCCGAGGACGTAGCACTTCTCCCATCCCTGCCCGACTCGGCCGCCGGTCAAGGCGGCGAGCCAGGACAGGAGATGTACGTCCGAGAAGGAGGAAATATGGAGTCCCAGGTGCGTGGCGGGACCAGATGGAAGCGGTTCGCTGTGGTCATGGTGCCCAGCGTTGCCGCCACGGCGTGCATAGGTGTCGCTCTCGCGCAGGGCGCCCTCGCGGCGTCGTTCAGCGTTTCCGGCCAGTCGTTCAAGGTCACCACGAAGGAGCTCGTCGGCGAGGGCTTCTCGCAGTACGGCGCTCTGGACGAGGGGTACACCCTCGACGGCAAGAAGACGGCTCACCCCGTCGCGGTCTCGGCGTTCAAGTCCGCGACCATCAAGAGCCTGTGCCAGTCGGTCGTGACCCCGAACATTCCGGTGCTCGGGAACGTCAGCCTGATCCTGCGCGCCGGTGACGGCGCTCAGCCGGTCGAGGCCAAGAACCTGTACATCGACGTCGCCGAACTGAACGCCGATGCGACGTTCACGAACATCGACATCGGTGTGGCCGCCAAGGACGCCAAGAAGGGTCCGGGCATGAAGGGCGGCGGCGAGCAGGCCAACCCCTTCGGGTTCGCGCAGCAGGCCGAGAGGGCCGTGCTGAAGGACGTGAAGCAGACGGCGTGGGCGACCACCGCCGGAACCTTCAAGCTCAGCGGCCTGAAGATGTCGCTCTCGACGGGCGTCAAGGAGTGCTACTAAGCACTCGCTGACGGGCGGGGGAGCCGATGGCGCCCCCGCCCGTCCACCTTCCCGCCGCGCTTTCACGCGCGGCGCACATCACCACCACAGCAACGCCATCCAGGGAGCTGTTTCTCATGAGCGCCGAGACTCCTGCCGCCTCCGGCCAGTTCACTCGCCGACGGCTGCAGTTCCGCGCCTGGCGTGGCCAGCGGCCCTTCTGGGCCGGCCTGTTCATCATCATCGGCGGACTCCCCATCGCCTACTTCCCGTACGCGAACCTGCAGATCGGTCACCTGACCCTGGCGATGGCGACCACCGCGGGCGCCGGGTCCCTGATCATCGGCGTGCTGCTCGTCGTCCTCGGCGTCAGCCTCTGGTTCCAGAAGCACATCCGCGTCTTCGCGGGTGTCGCGGCGATTCTGCTGGCGTTGGTGTCCATCCCCGTGTCCAACCTCGGCGGGTTCCTCATCGGCTTCCTCTTCGCCCTCGTGGGCGGGGCGATGGCCGTGTCCTGGGTACCGGGCGAGCCGCCCGAGCAGGAGCTGCCGGCGGACGCGGGCGTGCACGGCGGCGCACCCGAGGGCGCCCTCCCCGAACCCACGGTCTCCGGCCCCGCAGAGGGCGCCGCGGCGACGGGTGAGCCGAACGATCTGTCAGGAACGAGCCCGGCGAACGGGGCGAACGGGAGGCACAGTGCCGGCTGACGAGGTGACCCACGGGGCTGATGTGGAGGCGTCCCGTGCGAGAACCGGGCCGCGTCACGCGGCGCCCAAGAAGCCGCTGTTCACCAGGTTCCACATGCCTGCCGGGAAGGCGATAGCCATCGCGGCGATGCCGACCGCGGTCCTGATGGGGATGGGCTTCACCCCGACGCTCGCCCAGGCCGACGACCAGCCGTCGTCGAGGAATCTCACGGCCGACGAGTTCAAGGAGTGCCTGGAGGCCATCGAGAAGGCGGAGGAGGGGGACGCGAGCGCGTCGCCCACGCCGTCCGCCACCGCGAGTGAGAGCGCCTCCGAGGACGCCGAGGAGCCCTCGGCGGACCCGACCGGCTCGGCCCCCGCCCAGGAGGCCCCGGACGCGGACGAGGACGCGGACAAGGGATCGGACTCTTCGCCGGATTCAGGTTCCGACGACGAGGCCGAGCCGACGTCGACGCCCTCCGCGACCGCGGGCGGACAGGCGGCGGACACCGAGCCCGCCCCCTCCCCGTCGGAGACCGACAAGAACCTGCTGGAGCAGATCGGGGACGCCATCGAGGACGTCTTCACGCCCGGCGAGAAGGCGGAGGAGACCCCGAGTCCGAGCCCGTCCGCCTCCGCGTCGTCGTCCGCCCCCGCCGAGGAGACGGACGAGAAGGCCGAGGAGGCCCCGCAGAAGCCCGCGGAGAAGGCCGCCGGGGACGTCCTCGAGCAGACCGGCGACGCGGTGCAGGACGCCACGGAGCAGGCCGAGGAGGCCGTGGAGGAGGAGACGCAGGAGCCCGAGGCCACCGCCTCGCCCAGCCCTTCCGAGTCGTCCGGGATCGACCTGGAGGACTGCCCGGTCGCCACCGATGCCGAGGGCGGGGTCGACAACAACGTTCCGCTGCCCGACGACCCGTGGTTCCTGAACGCCAGCTCGCTGCTGCTGAAGGGCGCCGACTACAAGGGCATCGTCGAGGTGCGGACCGCCAACGGCACCAAGAAGAAGGTGCTGAAGTACGTGATCTCCGACGGCACCGACATCGGCGACCTGCACCAGACGGTCAAGGACCCGCAGACCGGCAAGACGTACCACGTCCAGGCCGCCAAGGGGTCCACGTCGACCATCCGCGACGGCGACACCGTCATGTACACCGAGAGCATCTCCGGCAACCTGCTGGGCCTGATCCCGGTGACGTTCGACCCGGAGAACCCGCCGCCGCTGAACATCCCGCTGATCTACTTCACCAAGGTCACGGTCCAGCAGGCCGGCCAGTTCGGCGGCACCCTGCACGTACCGGGACTCCACCAGTACGTCACCGACTGACAGGTCGGCCTCTCCGGGGAGCCGGAGATCGTGCCCCGCAGGGTCGCCCTGCGGGGCACAACGCTGAGGAGGCAGCTTTGCGGACGCGGTTGACGCTCGCGCGGGACGGCGACGCCCTGGTGGCCAGGCTGGCGCCTTCCCATCCGCACGGGCTTCTACCGGGAGAACTTCGACGCACTGGCCCACGGCCTCCTGGAGGCGGCAGCCGGGCTCTGATCCCGGAGGAGGGCGCCCCCTGCGGGAGGCAGGGGGCGCCCTCGGGTGTCTCCGGGGTGCCGGGTCAGGCGGTCGCCTCGCCCAGGTGGTGGACGCGGACCATGTTGGTGGTGCCGGGGACGCCGGGCGGGGAGCCGGCGGTGATGACCACGATGTCGCCCTCGTTGAAGCGGCTCAGGCGGACCAGCTCCTGGTCCACCAGCGCGACCATCTCGTCGGTGCTGCTGACGAACGGCACCACGTGCGGCTCCACGCCCCAGCTCAGCGTGAGCTGGTTGCGGGTCGACTCGTCCGTGGTGAACGCCAGGATCGGCTGCGCGACGCGGTAACGGCACAGCCGGCGGGCGGTGTCGCCGGACTGGGTGAAGGCCACCAGGCCCCTGCCGCCGAGGAAGTCGGCGATCTCGCAGGCCGCGCGGGCCACCGAACCGCCCTGGGTGCGGGGCTTCTTGCCCGGCACCAGCGGCTGCAGGCCCTTGGACAGCAGCTCCTGCTCGGCCGCCTGGACGATCTTCGACATCGTCCGCACGGTCTCGATCGGGTACGCGCCCACGCTGGACTCGGCGGACAGCATGACCGCGTCCGCGCCGTCCAGGATTGCGTTGGCCACGTCGGAGGCCTCGGCGCGCGTCGGACGGGAGTTGGTGATCATCGACTCCATCATCTGGGTCGCCACGATCACCGGCTTGGCGTTGCGCCGGCACAGCTCGATCAGGCGCTTCTGCACCATGGGGACCTTCTCGAGCGGGTACTCGACGGCCAGGTCGCCACGCGCGACCATCACGCCGTCGAACGCCATCACGACGTCCTCCATGTTCTCCACCGCCTGCGGCTTCTCCACCTTGGCGATGACGGGGACGCGGCGGCCCTCCTCGTCCATCACGCGGTGGACGTCGGCGACGTCCTTGGCGTCCCGGACGAAGGACAGGGCGACCAGGTCGCAGCCCATCCGCAGGGCGAACCGCAGGTCCTCGACGTCCTTCTCGGACAGCGCGGGCACGTTCACCGCCGTGCCGGGCAGGTTGATGCCCTTGTGGTCGGAGATGACGCCGCCCTCGATGACGATCGTCTTGACCCGCGTGCCCTCGACGTCCAGCACCTTCAGCTCGACGTTGCCGTCGTTGATGAGGATCTGGTCGCCGCGGGAGACGTCGCCCGGGAGGCCCTTGTAGGTGGTCCCGCAGATCGTCTTGTCACCGGGGACGTCCTCGGTGGTGATGGTGAACTCGTCACCGCGCACCAGCTCGACGGGGCCCTCGGCGAAGGTCTCCAGACGGATCTTGGGGCCTTGGAGGTCGGCGAGGACGCCGACGGCCCTGCCCGTCTCCTTGGCGGCGGCCCGGACCCGGTCGTACCGGCCCTGGTGCTCGGCGTGCGAGCCGTGGCTGAAGTTGAAGCGGGCCACGTTCATGCCGGCTTCGATCAGAGCGACGAGCTGCTCATGGGAGTCGACCGCGGGGCCGAGAGTACAGACGATTTTCGAACGGCGCATGGGGCGATCCTATCGGTTTGTTTCGCTCCGGAATATTCCGTCTGGCGGAATGTACATATGAGGTTCCCGGTGCTCAGTTGTCCTTTCCGACCAGGGCGTATGTCTGCTGTGCGATCTCCATTTCCTCGTCCGTGGGTACCACCGCGACCGCGACCCGTGCCCCCTCGGGCGAGATCAGCCGCGCCCCGCCGCCGCGGACGGCGTTGCGCCCGGCGTCCACCGCGAGGCCCAGCCCTTCCAGGCCCGCCACGGCGGCCTCACGCACCTCGGCGGAGTTCTCGCCGACCCCGGCGGTGAAGGCCACCGCGTCCACCCGTCCGAGAACGGCGTAATAGGCGCCGATGTACTTCCTCAGACGGTGAATGTAGATGTCGAAGGCGAGCTTCGCCCGTTCGTCGCCCTCGGAGATACGGCGCCGGATCTCCCGCATGTCGTTGTCCCCGCACAGTCCGACCAGCCCGCTCCTCTTGTTCAGAAGGGCGTCGACCTCGTCGGCGGACATTCCGCCGACGCGCATCAAATGGAAGATGACGGCCGGGTCCATGTCACCGGACCGCGTACCCATCACGAGCCCCTCCAAGGGGGTGAGCCCCATGGAGGTGTCCACGCAGCGGCCCGCCCGCACGGCCGAGGCGGACGCCCCGTTGCCCAGGTGCAGCACGATCACGTTCACCTCCTCGGGCGCCTTCCCCAGCAGCCGCGCCGTGGCCCGGGAGACGTACGCGTGCGAGGTGCCGTGGAAGCCGTAGCGGCGGACCCGGTGCGCGTCGGCGGTCTCCACGTCGATCGCGTAGCGCGCCGCCGACTCCGGCATCGTGGTGTGGAACGCGGTGTCGAAGACGGCGACCTGCGGCAGGTCCGGGCGCAGCGCCGTCGCCGTGCGGATGCCGGTGAGGTTGGCCGGGTTGTGCAGCGGCGCCACCGGGATCAGCCGCTCGATCTCGGCGAGCACCCGCTCGTCGATCACCGTCGGCTCGGTGAAGTGCTTGCCGCCGTGCACCACCCGGTGGCCGATGGCGAGCAGCTCGGGGGAGTCCAGCCCGAGGCCGTCGGCGGCCAGCTCCTCGGCCATCGCCTTCAGCGCGGCGTCGTGGTCGGCGACCGGCCCGGTCCGCTCGCGGGTCTCCCCGCCGGACGCCAGCGGGGTGTGGCGCACCAGGGAGGTGCGCTCGCCGATCCGCTCCACGAGACCGGACGCCAGCCGGCTGCTGTCGCTCATGTCCAGCAGCTGGTACTTCACCGACGAGGAACCGGAGTTGAGGACGAGGACACGGGACGGGATCACTGGGCGGCTGCCTTCTCGCTCGGGGCCGGGGACTGCGCCTGGATGGCGGTGATCGCGACGGTGTTGACGATGTCCTGCACCAGGGCGCCCCGGGACAGGTCGTTGACCGGCTTGCGCAGGCCCTGGAGGACCGGGCCGACGGCGATCGCGCCGGCCGAGCGCTGCACGGCCTTGTAGGTGTTGTTGCCGGTGTTCAGGTCGGGGAAGATCAGCACGGTCGCCTGGCCCGCCACCTCGGAGTCCGGCAGCTTGGTCGCCGCGACCGACGGCTCCACGGCCGCGTCGTACTGGATCGGCCCCTCGATGCGCAGGTCGGGCCGGCGCTCCCGGACCAGCTCGGTCGCCCGGCGCACCTTGTCCACGTCGGCGCCGGAGCCGGAGGTGCCGGTCGAGTACGACAGCATCGCGATCCGCGGCTCCACCCCGAACCGCGCCGCCGTGACCGCCGACTGCACCGCGATGTCGGCGAGCTGCTCGGCGTCCGGGTCCGGGTTGACCGCGCAGTCGCCGTACACCAGCACCTTGTCGGCCAGGCACATGAAGAACACCGACGAGACGATGTCCGCGTCCGGCCGGGTCTTGATGATCTCGAAGGCCGGGCGGATGGTCGCCGCCGTGGAGTGCACCGAGCCGGACACCATGCCGTCGGCGAGGCCCTCCTCGACCATCAGCGTGCCGAAGTAGTTCACGTCGGACACCACGTCGTAGGCCAGCTCCACGGTGACGCCCCGGTGGGCGCGCAGCGCCGCGTACTTCTCCGCGAAGGGGTCGCGCAGCTCGGAGACGGCCGGGTCGATCAGCTGGGTGTCGCCGAGGTCGACGCCCAGGTCGGCGGCCTTCTTGCGGATCTGGTCGACGTCGCCGAGGAGGGTCAGCTCGCACACGCCCCGGCGCAGCAGCACCTCCGCCGCGTGCAGCACCCGCTCCTCGGTGCCCTCCGGGAGCACCACCCGGCGCAGGTCGGAGCGGGCCTGTTCGAGCAGCTTGTGCTCGAACATCATCGGGGTGACCCGGTCGCTGCTGGGCGCGGACACCTGGCGGGTGAGCTCGGCGGTGTCGGCGTACCGCTCGAACAGGCCGAGCGCCCGCTCCGCCTTGCGCGGGGTGGCCGCGTTCAGCTTGCCCTCCAGGGAGAAGAGCTGCTCGGCGGTGGGGAAGCTGTTGCTCGGCACCGACAGCACCGGCGTGCCGGGCGCGAGCCGGTCGGCGAGGGTGAGGATACGCTCGCCCGGCACCTCGTCCAGGGTCAGCAGCACCCCGGCTATCGGCGGGGTGCCGGCGCTGTGCGCGGCCAGCGAGCCGATCACCAGGTCGGCCCGGTCGCCGGGGGTGATCACCAGGCAGCCCGGGGTCAGGGCGGCGAGCAGGTTCGGCAGCATGGCGCCGCCGAAGACGAAGTCCAGGGCGTCCCGCGCGAGCCCGGAGTCGTCGCCGAGCACCACCTTCGCGCCGAGGGTGTGGGCGATCTGGGACACCGTCGGCGCGGACAGCGCGGGCTCGTCGGGCAGCACGTAGCAGGGCACGGGCAGCCGGGTGGCGAGCCGCTCGGCGATCTCGTCCCGGTCCTCGCGCGCGACCCGGTTGACCACCATCGCCAGCACGTCGCAGCCGAGGGTGTCGTAGGCGCGGTAGGCGTTGCGGGTCTCCGCGCGCACGGACGCGGCGGTCTGCCTCCGGCCGCCCACGACCGGGATGACCGAGGCGCCGAACTCGTTGGCCAGGCGGGCGTTCAGGGACAGCTCGTCCGGGAACTGCGTGTCCGCGTAGTCGGTGCCCAGCACCAGCACCACGTCGTAGTCGCGGGCCACCAGGTGGAACCGGTCGACCAGGGTGGACACCAGCTCGTCGGTGCCGCGCTCGGCCTGGAGCGTGGAGGCCTCGGCGTAGTCCATGCCGTAGACGGTTCCCGGGTCCTGGGAGAGCCGGTAGCGGGCGCGCAGCAGTTCGAAGAGCCGGTCGGGCCCGTCGTGCACCAGGGGGCGGAACACGCCCACCCGGTCGACCTGCCGGGTCAGCAGCTCCATGACCCCGAGTTCGACGACCTGACGGCCGTCGCCGCGGTCGATACCGGTCACGTACACGCTGCGGGTCACGCGCGCTCTCCGTTTCGTCGGGTGCCGCGAAGGCGACGGGCTGGGAAACCGCCCACACAGGTGAGCGGATCCCTCTTGACAATACCTGCGGCGCTGGCTAGGACGCCCGCGCGTCGGGCTGTCGGCGGTGCTCCGGGGGACGTGGAACAATCGGCAGTGGCTCACCGGTATCGACAGCGACCAGGAGACACTTCACGATGCGTATAGGAGTCCTCACCGCAGGCGGCGACTGCCCTGGGCTGAACGCAGTGATCCGGTCGGTCGTGCACCGGGCGGTGGACAACTACGGCGACGAGGTCATCGGCTTCGAGGACGGCTACTCCGGCCTGCTGGACGGCCGCTACCGCACGCTGAACCTCAACGCGGTCAGCGGCATCCTGGCGCGCGGCGGCACCATCCTGGGTTCCTCCCGGCTGGAGCGCGACCGGCTCCGCGAGGCCTGCGAGAACGCCTCCGACATGATCCACGAGTTCGGCATCGACGCGCTCATCCCGATCGGCGGCGAGGGCACGCTGACGGCGGCGCGCATGCTGTCCGACGCGGGTCTGCCGGTGGTCGGCGTCCCCAAGACGATCGACAACGACATCTCCTCCACGGACCGCACCTTCGGCTTCGACACCGCCGTCGGTGTCGCCACCGAGGCGATGGACCGCCTGAAGACCACCGCCGAGTCCCACCAGCGGGTCATGGTCGTCGAGGTCATGGGCCGGCACGCGGGGTGGATCGCCCTGGAGTCCGGCATGGCGGCCGGCGCCCACGGCATCTGCCTGCCCGAGCGGCCCTTCGACCCGGACCAGCTGGTCAAGATGGTCGAGGAGCGCTTCGAGCGGGGCAAGAAGTTCGCGGTGATCTGCGTCGCCGAGGGCGCCCACCCGGCCGAGGGCACCATGGACTACGGCAAGGGCGAGATCGACAAGTTCGGTCACGAGCGCTTCCAGGGCATCGGCACGGCCCTGGCGTACGAGCTGGAGCGCCGCCTCGGCAAGGAGGCCAAGCCGGTCATCCTCGGCCACGTCCAGCGCGGCGGCGTGCCCACGGCGTACGACCGCGTCCTCGCCACCCGCTTCGGCTGGCACGCGGTGGAGGCCGCCCACCGGGGCGACTTCGGCAGGATGACCGCCCTGCGTGGCACGGACATCGTGATGGTCCCGCTCGCGGAGGCGGTCACGGAGCTGAAGACGGTCCCGCGGGACCGCATGGACGAGGCGGAGTCGGTCTTCTAGACCGCTCCGTCCGTACGGTGGGGGCCGGTTCTCCGACCCCCACGGACGCCCCCGCTACACCTGCTCCGGACCGGCCTCCGCCGTGACCGTCTGCCAGAAGTGGTCGACGACGTGGGTGAGGAAGGCGCGGCCCGGGTCGGCCGCGTCGGTGGGGCCGCCGCCCCAGCTGAGCGTGGCGGCCCTGTGGCCCTGGTAGTCCTGGTGCAGCCGGTGCAGCACCTCCTCCAGCAGCCGCCGTTCCAGCGGGGCGATCTTCGACACCGGCCGGACGTACGCCTGCCAGCGCGTGGTCACCGCGTCGCGCAGCAGGTCCGCGAGGCGCTCCTCGCGGCCGGTGACGGCGATGACGTCGGCCAGGGACAGGCCGAGCATCCGGGTCAGCACGGCGGTCTGGCGTTCGGTGCCGCGCCACTGCCCCGTCTCCTCCATCCGTAGGTAGGCGTGGAGTTCGTGCCCGACGGTGCGGGCGACGTCCTCCGGCGCCAGGCCGCAGGCCACCCGGTGCTCGCGCAAGGTGCGCGGACGGCCGATGAGTTCGCCGGGGGAACACCACAACACACCGGCGAGGGCGGCGAGTTCGGGATGGGACGGCGAGGCGTTGCCGCGCTCCCACGCGGCGACGAGGGCCGGCGTGACGTACGGCAGGTCGTAGGAGGCGCGCAGGGCGTGGGCCACGTGGTCCGGGTCCAGGCCCAGCGCGGCGCGCAGCCGGCGGGCGGCGGGGGCGTTGAACGGCGGGGGCGGACGGCGGTCGCTGCGAGCGGGAGGTCGGCGCACGGCCCACAAGCTAGGCCCGCCCGCCGGGGGTGACTACGGTCTGTTCGGCCAGGCTCACTGTTTGTGGAAAGGTACGGCTACCGGCTGGTCGTGTTTCGGCGGAACGGCGGGACCGGCCGCGGAGAGATACGTTCCGTGGTGCGAACGGCAAGCTCAGTGGGCATATGCGACCGCGTGCGGCCCCGGTCCGCGCGCGAGCCGGAGGGAACGGACGCCCGCCCCTCGCACCTCCGTACGGGCCCCGCGCCCCGTGCGCCCCTCCGCCCGCGCCCCCGCGCGCGGCGCGAATCCGCCGGTCACCCCTTCACCGCCCCGCCCAGCGCGAACCCCGCCCCCAGCCGCCGGGAGACCAGCACGTACAGCAGGATCACCGGCGTCGAGTAGACGAGGGAGAACGCGGCGAGCTGGCCGTACGCCACCATCCCGCGGTTGCCGAAGAAGTCGTTGATGCTCACGGACGCCGGCATCAGGTCCGGGCTGAGCAGCAGCATGAAGGGGACGAAGAAGTTCCCCCACATCATCACGAACGAGAAGACGGTCACCACCGCCACACCCGGCCCCATCAGCGGCAGCACGATCCGCGCGAGCGACTGCAGCGGGGACGCCCCGTCGGTCCAGGCCGCCTCCTCCAGCTCCTTCGGCACGCCGTCCATGAAGTTCTTCATCAGCCAGATGGCGAACGGGAGTTGGGACGCGGCGAAGAAGAAGACCGTGCCGTGCACGGTGTCGATCAGATTCACCCGCACGAACAGCGCGTACACCGGCACCATGATCGCGGTGATCGGCAGGCTGGTCGCGAAGAGGATCGTCAGCAGGAACGGCCGGTTGAGCCGCGACCGGTAGCGGGACAGCGGATACGCGGCGAGCGCCGCGCACACCACGGTCAGCGCGGTCGCGCCCCCGCACTGGAGCAGACTGTTGAGCAGCGGGGTGAAGGTGATCTCGTCGGTGAGGATCGCGTCGAAGTGCTCCAGTGTCACCCCGTCCGGGGCCTTCACCCGCAGACCGGCGTGCGGGTCGATCGCGGAGAGCACCACCCACGCCAGCGGCAGCAGGAACGCGACGGCGACGACGAGCAGCCCGGCGTCGGCGGCCAGCCGCCGGGCGGTACGGCGCGAGGACAGGGACATGGCGGTCAGACCTCCGTCCGCAGCAGACGCAGGTAGAGCAGCGAGAACAGCGAGCCGACCAGCAGAAGCAGCAGCGCCACCGCCGTGCCGTAGCCGATCAGGCTGTTCTGGAAGGCCTGCTCGTACATGAACAGCGGCAGCGTCTGGCTCTTCCCGCCGGGGCCGCCCCGCGTCATCACCCAGATCAGCCCGAACACCGACAGCGTCTGGAGGGTGTTGAGCATCAGCGTGGTGCCGATGGAGCGGCGGATCATCGGCAGCGTGACGTGCCACATCCGGCGCCATCCGCTCGCCCCGTCCACCTCGGCGGCCTCGGTGATCTCCTTCGGGATCTCGTTGAGCGCGGCGGAGTACACCAGCATCGAGAACGCCGTGCCGCGCCACACGTTGGCGAACGACACTGCCAGGATCGGCAGGGTGAACAGCCAGTTCTGCGACGGCAGATGGAGAAGGCCGAGCACCGCGTTCAGCGTGCCCTCACGGCGGAAGAAGGCGTACAGCAGGAACCCCGCCACCACCTCCGGCAGCACCCACGCCGTGACGACGACCCCGCCGGTGAGCGTGCGCACCGGTTTCGACGCCCGCTGCATCAGCGCGGCCAGCGCCAGGCCCAGGGTGTTCTGCCCGACCAGCGCCGACACCACGGTGAACACCAGGGTCAGCCATACGGCGTTGAGGAACGCGTCGTCACGGAACGCCCGCCGGAAGTTGTCCAGACCGACGAACGACTCCCGCGCCTGTCCCGTCAGCTGCAGATCGGTGAAGGCGATGAGGACGCAGTACGCGATCGGCCCGGCCAGGAACACCAGCAGCAGGGCCAGCGCGGGGGTGAGCGGCAGAAAGCGGGGGAGGAACCGGCGCAGGGTGCGCCGGCCCGCCGGGGGCGGGGAGACGGCGGGCGGGCCCGGGGTCTTCGCGAGGTCCGGGCCCGTGTGCGGTGCGGCGGCGGTCATCGGCGCGTCCCGTCTCCGCTCACTTCGAGGTGACCTGGCCGCCGGCGGCGTCGCGCAGCGCCTCGTCGTAGTCCCGCGCGGCCTCCTCCACGGACGCGTCACCCGTGGTCACGGCCTCCATCGCCTCCTGGACGGCGGTCGACACCTTCGGGTACGCCGGGTACGCGGGCCGGTAGTGGGTGTGCTCCACCAGGTCGGTGAAGAACCGGATGCCGGGCTGGGCCGCCGTGTACGCCGGGTCCGCCGCGACGTCCTCGCGGACGGCGATGCCGGAGTTGGCGATGTACCACTTCTGCGCGTTGGCCTTGGTCTGCATCGTCTTCACGAACTCGAAGGCCAGGTCGGGGTTGGCCGCCTTGGCGGGGATCGCCCAGGTCCAGCCGCCCGACATGCTCACCTTGCCGGGCGCCTGCCCGTGCTGGGTGGGCATCGCCGCGAGCCCCAGCTCCTTCGACCACTCAGGCCACTCGTGCCCGCTGCCCTCCAGCCAGTCCTGCGGCAGCCAGGAACCGTCGAGCGCGATGCCGAGCTTGCCCTGCGGCAGCCACTCACCGCGCACCCGGGTGCCCACGTTGGGGTCGAGCGCGTCGGCGACGTCGGGCCCGAGCTTCTCCTTGTACACGGTCTCGACGAACGTCAGGGCGTCCCGGAAGCCCTTGCCCGCCGTGATCCACTTCTTGCTGTCCTTGTCGTACAGCGGGTCCGACGAGCCGTCGTTCGTGCCGTACAGCAGCATCTCGAAGGTCTGCATGGTGGCCGCCTCGCCGACCGGCTTGCCGGTGTAGACGTTCAGCGGGATGACGCCGGGCACCTCCTTCTTGATGGCGCGGGCGGCGTCCAGCACGTCCTCCCAGGTCCTCGGCTGCCAGTCGGCGGGGAGCCCCGCCTTGGCGAAGACGTCCTTGCTGAACCACAGCCCGCGCGTGTCGGTGCCGTCCGGGACGCCGTAGGTCTTCCCGTCCTCGCCCTTCGCGGCGGCCTTGGCGGTGTCGATGAACCGGTCCCAGTCCTTCCACCCGGCGAGGTAGGGGTCCAGCGGCTTCAAGTACCCGCTGGTGATGTCGGAGTTGATGAGGAACGTGTCCTCGTACACCAGGTCCGGCGCGGTCCTGGGGGAGCGGAGCATCTGCTGGAGCTTGGTGTAGTACTCGGCGTCCGGCGCCTTGATGGGGACGAGCTCCACCTTCTTGCCGGGGTTGGCCTTCTCGAACTGCTTCTTGATGTCCGCGAGATAGGTGTCCATCACCTTCACGGAGTTGTCCGTGGACTGCTTGAAGGACACCTTCAGCGTGTCCGGATCCCCGCCGGACCCGCCGCCGCAGGCGGTCAGCAGCAGCGGGGCGGCGGCGCAGAGGGCGACGAACGCGGTCGGACGGACGGTGGTGCGGGGGCGAGCGGCGGTGGGGCGCACGGGCACGACCTCCTACGGGCACACGACACTGTGGCCTCGACGGCTGCCTGGCGAACGTAAGTTGACCGGTCTGGTCCGGTCAATGAGCGTGCGCAGGGGGAACCGCCGGGGCCGGTGAAGGCTTCGTGAGGTTCGGTGGCCCGCGCACCCACGGGCCGTGTGACGGGCCGGGTCAGTGGCCCGGCACCCACCGGTACTGGAGTTCCGGCCGGCCCACCGTGCCGTACTGGGGGCGGCGGGCCGCGCAGCCGGAGTCGACGAGGTGTTCCAGATAGCGGCGGGCCGTGATGCGGGAGATGCCGACCGTCTCCGCGACGCCCGCGGCGGTGAGGCCGTCGGGGGCGTCGCGCAGGGCCGTGGAGACGCGTTCCAGGGTGGGGCCGCTGAGGCCCTTCGGGAGGGCGGCCGGGCCGGGGGCGCGCAGGGTCGCCAGGGCGCGGTCGACCTCGTCCTGGCCGCTCGCCTCGCCGGCCGCCGCGCGGAACTCGGCGTACCGCACCAGCCGGTCCCGCAGCGTCGCGAAGGTGAACGGCTTCAGCACGTACTGCACGACGCCCAGCGACACCCCCTCGCGCACCACCGCGAGGTCCCGCGCCGAGGTCACCGCGATCACGTCGGCGTGGTGGCCCGCCGCGCGCAGCGAGCGGGCCAGCTGCAGCCCGTGCACGTCCGGCAGGTGCAGGTCGAGGAGCAGCAGGTCGACGGGGGTGCGGTCGAGCGCCCGGCGGGCCTCCGCCCCGGTGCGCGCCTGGCCGACGGCGACGAAGCCGGGCACCCGCCCGACGTACATCACATGCGCGTCGGCGGCCACCGGGTCGTCCTCGACGACCAGCACTCTGATGGGCTGCCCGGTCACCGGGCACCGCCCGCGCCGTTCGCCACCGCACCGGCCGTCTCCCGCAGCGGGATCCGCACGTCGAACACGGCGCCGCCGTCCTCGCCCGAGGTCACCGCGAGGGTGCCGCCGTGCCGGGACACCGCCTGCCGGACCAGGGCGAGGCCCAGGCCCCGGCCGCCGGGGCCGGACGGCTTGGTGGTGTAGCCGAGCCGGAACAGCTCCTCGGCGCGGTCCGGGTGCACGCCCGGCCCGGTGTCGCCGACCCGCAGGACCAGCTCCGAGCCGTCCTCCTCGGTCAGCGCCGTCACCGTCACCCGCGGACGCACCCCGCCCTGCGCCGCGTCCACCGCGTTGTCGATCAGATTGCCGAGGATGGTCACCAGGTCACGGGAGGGCAGCGTCTGAGGCAGCAGGCCGTCGTCCAGGCGGCTGTCCGGGGACACCACGAGCTCCACGCCCCGCTCGTTGGCCTGCGCCGTCTTGCCCAGCAGCAGCGCCGCCAGCACCGGCTCGCTCACCGCCGCCACCACCTGGTCGGTGAGCGCCTGCGCCAGCTCCAGCTCGGCGGTGGCGAACTCCACGGCCTCCTCGGCGCGCCCCAGCTCGATCAGCGACACCACGGTGTGCAGCCGGTTGGCCGCCTCGTGCGCCTGGGACCGCAGCGCCTGGGTGAAGCCCCGCTCCGAGTCCAGCTCGCCCATCAGCGACTGCAGCTCGGTCACGTCCCGCAGCGTCACCACCGAGCCGCGCCGCTGGCCGCCGGTGACCGGCGAGGTGTTCACCACGAGCACCCGGTCGGCCGTCAGGTGCACCTCGTCGACCCGGGGCTCGGAGGCGAGCAGCGCGCCCGTCAGGGGAGCGGGCAGACCCAGCTCCGTGACCGACCGGCCCACCACGTCCTCCTCCTGGTCCACCCCGAGCAGCTCCCTGCCGCCGTCGTTGATCAGCGCCACCCGGTACTGCCCGTCCAGCATCAGCAGACCCTCGCGCACGGCGTGCAGCGCGGCCTGATGGTAGTCGTGCATGTGGCTGAGCTCGGTCGCGTTCATCCCGTGGGTGTGCCGGCGCAGCCGCGCGTTGATCACGTACGTGCCGATCGCGCCGAGCCCGAGCGCGCCCGCCGCGACCGCCAGCAGCGCGGCGAGCTGCTCCTGCACTCGCCGGCCGATCTCCTCGACCCGTATGCCCGCGCTGACCAGGCCGACGATCCGGTCGCCGTCCCGCACGGGGGTCACCGCGCGCACGGACGGGCCGAGCGTGCCGGTGTAGGTCTCGGTGAAGGTGCGCCCCTTCAGCGCCGGGCCGGTGTGCCCCCGGAAGGGCAGGCCGATCTGGGCCGGGTCGGGGTGGGTCCAGCGGATGCCCCGCGGATCCATGATGGTGACGAAGTCCACGTCGGTGTCGCGCACCACCGCCACCGCGTACGGCTGGAGCCGCGCCGAGGGGTCGGATGAGCGGATCGCCTCCCGCACCGACGGTGAGTCGGCGACCGAGCGGGCCACCGAGGTGGCCTGCCGGCCCGCGGCCTCCTCGGCCTCGCTGCGGTGGCTGAGATGGGTGGCCAGCGCGTACCCCGCCACGACGACCGTGAGCAGCACGGCCTGCATGGCGAAGAGCTGTCCCGCGAGGCTGCGGGGCCGGGGGAGGGGGATACGCATTCGGCCAGTCTGCCTCGCGCGTCCGCGGTGAACTAAATGAACGGAAGGGTGACCACGCTCACAAGGCGCGACATAGTCACCGCGTTCCCCCGAACCATCCCCCGGACGTGAGCCGCACGCCGGTGATGCCGACGACGACGTCAAGGAGGGCCGCCGTGACCAGCACCGCCGATACGGCACCAGCCGCACCCGAGGCCAAGCGGGACCGCACGCACTATCTCTACATCGCGGTGATCATCGCGGTCGCCCTCGGCATCGCCGTCGGCCTGATCGCGCCGGACTTCGCGGTCGAGCTGAAGCCGATCGGCACCGGCTTCGTGAACCTGATCAAGATGATGATCTCGCCGATCATCTTCTGCACCATCGTGCTGGGCATCGGGTCCGTACGGAAGGCCGCCAAGGTCGGCGCGGTGGGCGGCATCGCCCTCGGCTACTTCATGGTCATGTCGGTGGTGGCGCTCGCCATCGGCCTGGTCGTCGGCAACATCCTGGAGCCGGGCACCGGCCTCGCGATCACCGACGCGGTCAAGGAGACCGGCCACGCGCAGGTCGACGCGGAGGCCAAGGACACCACCGAGTTCCTGCTCGGCATCATCCCGACGACCATCGTGTCCGCGTTCACCCAGGGCGAGGTGCTGCAGACCCTGCTGGTCGCCCTGCTGAGCGGCTTCGCCCTGCAGGCCATGGGCAACGCGGGGCAGCCGGTCCTGCGCGGTATCGAGCACATCCAGCGGCTGGTCTTCCGCGTCCTCGCCATGATCATGTGGGCGGCCCCGGTCGGCGCGTTCGGCGCGATGGCCGCGGTCACCGGCTCGGCCGGCCTGGACGCGCTGAAGAGCCTCGCCGTGCTCATGCTCGGCTTCTACATCACCTGTGTGCTGTTCGTCTTCGTGGTGCTCGGCGCGATGCTGAAGATCGTCGCGGGCCTGAACGTGTGGACCCTGTTCAAGTACCTGGGCCGTGAGTTCCTGCTGATCCTGTCCACCTCCTCCTCCGAGTCCGCGCTGCCGCGGCTCATCGCGAAGATGGAGCACCTGGGCGTCAGCAAGCCGGTGGTCGGCATCACCGTCCCGACCGGCTACTCCTTCAACCTCGACGGCACCATGATCTACATGACCATGGCCTCGCTGTTCATCGCCGACGCCATGGGCACGCCGATGTCGGTCGGCGAGCAGATCCCGCTGCTGCTGTTCCTGCTGGTCGCCTCCAAGGGCGCCGCCGGTGTCACCGGCGCCGGCCTCGCGACCCTGGCCGGCGGTCTCCAGTCGCACAAGCCCGCCCTGGTGGACGGCATCGGCCTCATCGTCGGCATCGACCGCTTCATGAGCGAGGCCCGCGCGCTGACCAACTTCGCCGGGAACGCGGTCGCCACGGTGCTGATCGGCACCTGGACCAAGGAGATCGACAAGGAGCGGGTCGCCGAGGTCCTGGCGGGCCACGCCCCGTTCGACGAGCGCACGCTGCTGGACGACCACGGCGACGGTGCCGGCCGGGACGACTACGCCGAGGCGTCCGAGCCGGGCGGCGAGAAGGAACTCGCCAAGGCCTGACCGGGCAGGCGCCCCGCACCCCGGCCGGCCGGGCCGCACCCCCGTCGGCCCGGCCGGCCGGTCACCGGAGGCCCACCCCCCCCTGACAGGGCCTCCCCGCCGGGCGGCCGGACTCCTCCCCCGTGAGTCCGGCCGCCCGGCTTTTCCACGCCCGGCAGCCGCCCGGCAGCCGCCCGGAACGACCCGCCCTTGCCCTGACGCCCTCGTCAAGCTCTACGTTCGACGGCATGCGAATCGGCGAGCTGGCCGCACGCGCCGGGACCACGACGCGGACGCTGCGGTACTACGAGTCCCGCGGGCTGCTGCCCGCACGCAGGGACGGGAACGGCTACCGGACCTACGACGAGTCCGACCTGAGGCTGCTGCGGCAGATCCGCACGCTCCAGGACTTCGGGTTCGGTCTTGAGGAGACCCGGCCGTTCGTGGAGTGCCTGCGGGCGGGGCACCCCGAGGGCGACTCCTGCCCGGCCTCGCTCCAGGTCTACCGGCGCAAGCTCGACGAGCTCGACACGCTCATCGCCGAGCTGGGCGCGGTGCGGGAGAAGGTCGGGCGGCAGCTGGCGCGGGCGGAGGCGGCCCGTGCGGCGCTGGCGGCCGACGCGGCGGTCCCGGGAGGTCCGGAACCGGAGTGCGAACTGGGAGGGGGACCGCGATGAGCGGCGTGCCCGAGGTGACCGACGCGGATTTCGCGGAGGAGGTGCTGGGCGCCGGGCTTCCGGTGCTGGTGGAGTTCACCGCCGACTGGTGCCCGCCGTGCCGGCAGATGGCGCCGGTGCTACGGGAGCTGGCCGCGGCGGAGGAGGGCCGGCTGAAGGTGGTCCAGCTGAACGTCGACCACAACCCCGCCACGACCAACGCCTACAAGGTGCTGTCGATGCCGACCTTCGTCGTCTTCCGCGACGGGGAGCCCTTGCGGTCGATGGTCGGCGCGCGGCCGGGGCGGCGGCTGAGGGAGGAACTGCGGGACGTGCTCTGACCCGCCGCCCCAGACATGAAAAACCCCCGGGCAATTGCGCCCGGGGGTTTTCCTTGCGTATATTCGTTCATTCACGCCTTCGTTATGAGAAGTCGCGAAGAAGTTCAGTGAGCACAGTATATCCGGGCGGGAGTGGAATTGTCAAACACCGAATTTCCGGACGATGAATTGCGGCACGAACAGGAATTCATCGACGGCCTGTACGCACGGGTGGACGTCCTGCGGGGCGACGCCGAGGCAGGTGTGGCGGACGCCCTCGCCCAGGGCCACACCCCCCGGCAGGCCCGGCTGGAGCGGGACATCCTGGTCGCCGAGCGCTCCGGGCTGCTCGCCGCGCTGAACGCGGTGGACGGCTCCCTCTGCTTCGGCCGGATCGACCTCGCCTCCGGGCAGACCCACCACATCGGACGCATCGGCCTGCGCGCCGACGACGACGAGCGCACCCCGGTCCTCATCGACTGGCGGGCCGGTGTCGCCCGCCCGTTCTACCTGGCCACCGGCCACACCCCGATGGGACTGCGCCGCCGCCGGCACATCGCCACCGAGGGCCGCCGGGTCACCGGTCTGCACGACGAGATCCTCGACCTCGGCGACGAGACCCGCACCGGCCACGAGGACCCCACCGGCGACGCCGTGCTGCTCGCCGCCCTCAACTCCGCCCGCACCGGCCGCATGGGCGACATCGTGCGCACCATCCAGGCCGACCAGGACCGCGTCATCCGCGCCCCGCACCGGGGCGTCATGGTGGTCGAGGGCGGCCCCGGCACCGGCAAGACCGCCGTCGCCCTGCACCGGGCCGCGTTCCTGCTCTACGAGCACCGTGAGCTGCTGGCCCGCCGCGCCGTCCTGATCGTCGGACCCAACCCGGCGTTCCTCGGCTACATCGGCGAGGTGCTGCCCAGCCTCGGCGAGACCGGCGTGCTCCTCGCGACCGTCGGCGAACTGTTCCCGGGGGTGCGGACGACCCGCACGGACACCCCGGAGGCCGCGGCCGTCAAGGGACGGGCGGAGATGGCCGACGTGCTCGCGGAGTACGTCCGCGACCGGCAGGCGCTGCCCGACCCGGTCATCGCGATCGAGCACGACCGCGAGATCCTGATGCTCGACGACGGCCTGGTGAACGTCGCCCGGGAGCGCACCCGCGCCACGAAGCTGCCGCACAACGTGGCCCGCGAGCACTTCGAGGGGCACATCCTCAACACGCTCACCGACATGCTCGCCGAGCGCATCGGCACCGACCCGTACGACGGGTCCAGCCTGCTCGACCCGAGCGACATCACCCAGATCCGCGACGAGCTCGCCGAGAACCCCGAGGTGTGGTCCGCGATCGACCGGCTCTGGCCGCGGATCACCCCGCAGCGGCTGGTCGCGGACTTCCTCGCCGCCCCGGAGGGCTACCTCTCCGACGAGGACGCCGCCGCGGTCCGCCGCCCGGTCACCCGGCACTGGACCGTCTCCGACGTGCCGCTGCTGGACGAGGCCGCCGAACTGCTCGGCGAGGACGACCGGCTCGCCCGCGAGCGCGCCGAACGCGAGCGGCAGCGGCAGATCGCCTACGCGCAGGGCGTGCTGGACGTCTCCTACGCCTCCCGCACCTTCGAGTTCGAGGACAAGGAGGAGGACGACCCGGAGTCCTCCGAGGTGCTCTCGGCGCACGACATCATCGACGCCGAGCGGTTCGCCGAGCGGCACGAGGAGGACGACCACCGCAGCGCCGCCGAACGCGCCGCCGCCGACCGCACCTGGGCGTTCGGACACATCATCGTGGACGAGGCGCAGGAGCTGTCCCCGATGGCGTGGCGGCTGCTGATGCGGCGCAGTCCCACCCGGTCGATGACGCTGGTCGGCGACCCGGCGCAGACCTCGGAGGCGGGCGGCGTCGGCTCCTGGGAGGGCATCCTCGCCCCCTACGTCGAGGACCGCTGGGAGCACCACCGCCTCGGCGTCAACTACCGCACCCCGGCGGAGATCATGGAGGTCGCCGCCGAGGTGGTGCGCGCCGCGCACCCGGGCTTCGAGCCGCCCAGCTCGGTGCGCGCCACCGGGGTGAGGCCGTGGGCCCGCGCCACCGCGGACCTGCCCGCCGCCACCGCCGAGGCGGTCAGGGAGCTCACCCCCGAGGAGGGCCGTCTCGCGGTCATCGCCCCGCGCGAGCTGCACCGCGCCCTGGCTGCCCGCCTGGACGGGGTGACGGCCGGCGCCGAGCCGGACCTCACCCGCCAGGTGGTGCTCCTCGACCCGCGTCAGGCCAAGGGGCTCGAGTTCGACTCGGTCCTGGTGGTCGAGCCGGGCCGCTACGGCACCAGCGACCTGTACGTGGCGCTCACCCGGGCCACCCAGCGGCTCGGCGTGCTGCACACCGAGCCGCTCCCGGAGCCGCTGGCCGAGGCTCTCGCGTAGGTCCCGCCCGGGTCAGGCCGGGCGCAGCCACACCGTCGACAGGGGCGGCAGGGTCAGCCGGACGCTCGCCGGCAGGCCGTGCCACCCCTGCGGCTCCGGCTTCACCGGATCGGGGTGGGTGACGTCGCCGCCGCCGTAGCGGGCCGCGTCGGTGTTCAGCGCCTCGTGCCAGGCGGGCACGTCGTCCGGGACGCCGATGCGGTAGTCGTGCCGGACCACCGGCGCGAAGTGGGACACCGCGAGCAGCGGCGAACCGTCGGCGTCGTACCGCAGGAAGGCCAGCACGTTGTCGTCGGCGGCGTCCCCGGTCACCCAGCGGAAGCCGGCCGGCTCGGTGTCGTACTGCCACAGCGCCGGGGTGGCGCGGTACACGGTGTTGAGGTCGCGCACCAGGTCCCGCACGCCCCGGTGGTCGGCCTCCGCCCCGTAGTGCGGGTCGAGCAGCCACCAGTCCGGGCCGTGCGCCTCCGACCACTCCGCGCCCTGCGCGAACTCCTGCCCCATGAACAGGAGCTGCTTGCCGGGGTGGGCCCACATGAAGCCCAGGTAGGCGCGCAGGTCGGCGCGCTGCCGCCACCAGTCGCCGGGCATCTTCGACACCAGGGACCGCTTGCCGTGCACCACCTCGTCGTGGGAGATCGGCAGCACGTAGTTCTCGCTGTACGCGTACACCATCGAGAAGGTCATCTCGCCGTGGTGGTACGCGCGGTGCACCGGCTCGCGGCTCATGTACTCCAGCGAGTCGTGCATCCAGCCCATGTTCCACTTCAGCCCGAAGCCCAGCCCGCCGAAGCCGCTCGGGCCGCGGTGGTGGGTGGCGCGGGTGACGCCGTCCCAGGCGGTGGACTCCTCGGCGATCGTCACGACCCCCGGCACCCTGCGGTACACGGTCGCGTTCATCTCCTGGAGGAACGCCACCGCGTCCAGGTTCTCCCGGCCGCCGTGCTCGTTCGGCGTCCACTGGCCCGGCTCGCGCGAGTAGTCCAGGTAGAGCATGGAGGCGACGGCGTCCACCCGCAGCCCGTCGATGTGGAACTCCTCGCACCAGTACAGGGCGTTGGCCACCAGGAAGTTGCGCACCTCGCGGCGCCCGAAGTCGAACTCCAGGGTGCCCCAGTCGGGGTGCGCGGCGCGCAGCGGATCCGCGTGCTCGTACAGCGGGCGGCCGTCGAACTCGGCCAGCGCCCACTCGTCGCGCGGGAAGTGCGCGGGCACCCAGTCCATGATCACGCCGATCCCGGCCCGGTGCAGGGCGTCGACCAGGTGCTTGAAGTCGTCCGGGGCGCCCAGGCGGGCGGTCGGCGCGTAGAAGCCGGTGACCTGGTAGCCCCAGGAGCCGCCGAAGGGGTGCTCGGCGACCGGCATCAGCTCCACGTGCGTGAAGCCCAGGTCCTTCACGTACGCGGGCAGCTGCTCGGCGAGCTGCCGGTAGGTGAGCCCCGGCCGCCACGACGGCAGATGCACCTCGTACACCGAGAACGGCGCCCGGTGCGCGGGGACCTCCGCCCGCCGCTCCAGCCACTCCGCGTCGCCCCACTCGTACCGCGACGACGTGACGATCGACGAGGTGGCCGGGGGCACCTCGGTGCGGCGGGCCATCGGGTCGGCGCGCAGGGTCTTCGAGCCGTCGGGGCGGGTGATCTCGAACTTGTACAGCTCGCCCTCGCCGATCCCCGGCACGAACAGCTCCCACACCCCGGACGAACCCAGTGAGCGCATCGGGAAGCCGGTGCCGTCCCAGAAGTTGAACGAGCCCGCGACCCGCACCCCCAGCGCGTTCGGCGCCCACACCGAGAAGCGGGTGCCGCTCACCCCCTGGTGGGTCATCGGGTGCGCGCCCAGCACCGTCCACAGCTGCTCGTGCCGGCCCTCGCCGAGAAGGTGCAGGTCCAGCTCGCCCAGCGTGGGCAGGAAGCGGTAGGCGTCCTCCGTCTCCAGCTCGGTCCCCTCGTACGCGACGCGCAGCCGGTACGCCGGGACCTCCCGCAGCGGCAGCAGCCCGGAGAAGAAGCCGTCGCCGTCGTCGTGCAGGGCGACGGTCACGCCTCCGGACTCCACGGTCACCGCCCGCGCGTACGGCCGGAACGCCCGGAAGGCGACCCCGCCGGGCACGGGGTGCGCGCCCAGCACGGAGTGCGGCGCGTGATGCGTCCCGTGCAGCAGCCGCTCCCGGTCGCCGGCGTCCACGGCGGGGGAGACGGCGATCTCCGCCTCCGGCGGGGCGGGCGGCACGGCCTCTTCCGGCACCGGTGCCGACCCCGCAGGCGTCGTCGTGTCGCCCGGAGTCCGCCGCGCGGCCGGTGTCCTGCCCGCCTTCTTGTCCGTGGCCGGCGTCTTGCCGGCCGTGTCCTTCGCGGCCGGGCTCTTTCCGGCCGCCTTCGTCACCGCCGTCTTCTTCGCGGCCGCCTTCTGGACCGTGGCCTTGGCGGTCGCGGCGGTCTTCGCCGCGGCGGCCGTCTTCTTCGCGGGAGTCTTCCGCGCGGCGGACTTCTTGGCCGCGGCGGCCGGTTTCTTCCGCTCGGGCGCCGGTGGCTCGGTGTGCCGCCGGTCGGCCGGCTGCTCCGGGGACGGACCGCTGGACTCGGGGCGGGGGGTCACGGGCGAAGCCTCCTGGACACGGGTCGGGTGGATCAGGTCGGGTCGGACGAGGCGAGCCGGCGCAGGGCCGCCAGCGGCACGGGCAGCCAGTCGGGGCGGTGCCGGGCCTCGTAGACCGCTTCGTAGACCGCCTTGTCGGTCTCGTACGCGCGCAGCAGCACCGGCTCGGTGCGCGGGTCACGGCCCGCGGCCTCCGCGTACCCGGCGCAGTACGCGGCCCGGCAGTGGGCGGCCCAGTCCGGCTGGGGCGGGTCCGCCGTGCGCGCCGCGTAGTCGAAGGAGCGCAGCATGCCCGCCACGTCCCGTACGGCCGGCTGCGGCATCCGGCGCTCGGCCAGCGGCCGGGCCGGCTCCCCCTCGAAGTCGATCACCGACCAGGCGCCGGCCGGGGAGCGCAGGCACTGCCCGAGGTGCAGATCGCCGTGGACCCGCTGGGCGGTCCAGGTGCGGCCCTCGGCCGCGAGGTCGTCCAGCGCGGTGTACGCCGAGCGCAGATCCTCCGCGTACGGCCGCAGCGCGGGCACCGCGTGCACGGCCGCGTCCAGCCGCTCGGTCATGCCGTCGACCAGGGCGCGCATCTGCGCATGACCCAGGGTGACCGTGGGCAGCGCACGCGCCAGCGCGGTGTGCACCTCGGCGGTGGCCCGCCCGATGGCCCGGGACTCGGCGACGAAGTCCTCCCCCTTGGCCAGCTCCCGCAGCGCCAGCTCCCAGCCGTCGGTGGCGCCCTGCACGAACGGCTGGAGCACCCCCAGGACGTACGGCTCGGCCGTGTGCGACGGTCCGGCCGTGTCCTCGGCGTCGGCGACCAGCCACGCCGTCGGCGGGGGCACCCGGGGGCAGCCCTCGCGGGCCAGCGCCAGCGGCAGCTCCAGGTCGGGGTTGATGCCGGGCACCACCCGGCGCATCAGTTTCAGGATGAAGGTGTCGCCGTAGACGACCGACGAGTTCGACTGCTCGGCGGTCATCAGGCGCGGCACCAGCCCGGCCCGTATCTCCTGGCGCGGGTCGCGCTCGAAACGAAGCCCGCCGATCCGGGCCTGGGTGCGCAGGGCCTCCAGGAGCAGGTCGGCGGGCCGGGTGTCGTGCAGGGCCTCGTAGACCGTCCGGCCGGCGAGGGGGCCCTGCGACACATGACCGATCAGCGCGGGCGCCAGCCGGGGCGGCAGCGCCTCGCGCACGCCTATGAACAGCTGGTAGCAGTCCCCCGGCTGGTCGTGCCCGGCGTGGCCGGGCTGGAGCGGCTGGTGGGCGCGTACCAGGAGGTGGTAGAGGCCGAGCTTGGCGCCGGCCGGCAGCAGCTCGGTGGCCGCCACCAGGTCGAACCCGGTGACCGGGCGGCCCTTCCCGGCGAACCAGCGCTGTCTCGGCAGCCATTCCCGCAACAGTGGATCCAGTGACGCAAGGAGGCCTGGCGGGGTCGTGACGGTGCGTGTGACGGCTTCCGACATGGCGTCGCGTCCTTTCCCCTCTGTCGGCGCGCCACTGGGGCGCCGCCGGTGGGCGGGGTGTTACTCATGCGTGCCCCGGGCGGAGCGGGAGAAACCGCCCCGCCCGAGGTTCTAGGCGGTGTCCTTCCGGAGCCGGAACCAGTAGAAGCCGTGCCCCCCGAGGGTCATCAGGTACGGCAGTTCGCCGACGGCCGGGAACCGCACCCCGCCGAACAGCTCCACAGGGTGCCGCCCCTCGAAGGCGCTGAGATCCAGCTCGGTGGGCTGCGCGAAGCGGGAGAAGTTGTTGACGCAGAGGACGAGGTCGTCCTCGTATTCGCGGAGGAAGGCGAGGACGGCGGGGTTGGAGGAGGGCAGTTCGGTGTAGGAGCCGAGGCCGAACGCCGGGTTCTGCTTGCGGATCTCGATCATGCGCCGGGTCCAGTGGAGCAGGGACGAGGGCGAGGCCATGGAGGCTTCGACGTTGGTGACCTGGTAGCCGTAGACCGGGTCCATGATCGTGGGGAGGTAGAGGCGGCCGGGGTCGGAGGAGGAGAAGCCGGCGTTGCGGTCGGGGGTCCATTGCATGGGGGTGCGGACGGCGTCGCGGTCGCCGAGCCAGATGTTGTCGCCCATGCCGATCTCGTCGCCGTAGTAGATGATCGGGGACCCGGGCAGGGAGAGCAGGAGGGCGGTGAAGAGTTCGATCTGGTTGCGGTCGTTGTCGAGGAGGGGGGCGAGGCGGCGGCGGATGCCGATGTTGGCGCGCATGCGGGGGTCTTTGGCGTATTCGGCCCACATGTAGTCGCGTTCCTCGTCGGTGACCATTTCCAGGGTCAGCTCGTCGTGGTTGCGCAGGAAGATGCCCCACTGGCAGCCGGAGGGGATGGCGGGGGTCTTGGCGAGGATCTCGGAGACGGGGTAGCGGGATTCGCGGCGGACGGCCATGAAGATGCGGGGCATGACCGGGAAGTGGAAGGCCATGTGGCATTCGTCGCCGCCGGCGGCGTAGTCGCCGAAGTAGTCGACGACGTCCTCGGGCCACTGGTTGGCCTCGGCGAGGAGCACGGTGTCGGGGTACTGGGTGTCGATCTCCTTGCGGACCCGCTTCAGGAACGCGTGCGTCGCCGGCAGGTTCTCGCAGTTCGTGCCTTCCTGCTGGTACAGGTACGGCACCGCGTCCAGCCGGAAGCCGTCGATCCCGAGGTCCAGCCAGAACTTCAGCGCGGAGATCATCTCCTCCTGCACGGCCGGGTTCTCGTAGTTCAGATCCGGCTGGTGCGAGAAGAAGCGGTGCCAGTAGTACTGCTTGCGTACCGGGTCGTACGTCCAGTTCGACGCCTCGGTGTCGACGAAGATGATCCGGGCGTCCTGGAACTGCTTGTCGTCGTCGGCCCACACGTAGTAGTCGCCGTACGGCCCGTCGGGGTCGCGCCTGGACTCCTGGAACCACGGGTGCTGGTCGCTGGTGTGGTTCATGACGAAGTCGATGATCACGCGCATGCCGCGCTGGTGGGCGGAGTCGACGAACTCCACGAAGTCGGCGAGGTCGCCGAACTCGGGCAGCACGGCGGTGTAGTCGGCGACGTCGTAACCGCCGTCGCGCAGGGGCGACTTGAAGAACGGCGGCAGCCACAGGCAGTCGACGCCCAGCCACTGCAGATAGTCCAGCTTGGCGGTCAGGCCCTTCAGGTCGCCGATGCCGTCCCCGTTGCTGTCCTGGAAGGAGCGGACGAGGACCTCGTAGAAGACGGCGCGTTTGAACCAGTCGGGGTCCCGGTCCTGGGCGGGGGTGTCCTCGAAGGTGTCCGGGACGGGTTCGTTGACGCTCATGTGGCGGATGACCCTCCGATCTGCGGGGTGGACGGTCGCAGAACCGTGCTGTGCGTCCCGGAAGGCCCGTCCCCGGACCTCCCTCCGACGACGAGTACATGTGCCCCGCCCGGACCGAGACGCACATAGTTGGCGCTGCCCCATTGATAGGTCTCGCCGGTGAGCTCGTCGCGCACCGGCACCGACTCGTGCCAGTCCAGGCCGAGTTGCGGCATGTCCAACGAGACCGTCGCCTCCTGGGTGTGCCGGGTGTCGAGATTGGCGACCACGAGCACCGTGTTGCCGTCCCGCCGCTTCGAGTAGGCGATGACCTCCTCCTTGTCCGCCTGGTGGAAGTGGAGGTCACGCAGCTGCCGCAGGGCCGGGTTCTCCCGCCGGACGGTGTTGAGGCGGGTGAGGAGCGGGGCGATGGTGCGGCCCTCCCGCTCGGCGGCTTCCCAGTCGCGGGGTTTGAGCTGGTACTTCTCGCTGTCGAGGTACTCCTCGCCGCCCTCGCGCAGCGGGGTGTTCTCGCACAGTTCGTAGCCGCTGTAGATGCCCCAGGAGGGGGAGAGGGTGGCGGCGAGGACGGCGCGGACCTCGAAGGCGGGCCGGCCGCCGTGCTGGAGGTAGGCGGGCAGGATGTCGGGGGTGTTGGCGAAGAAGTTGGGCCGCATGTAGGAGGCGGCCTCCCCCGACAGTTCGGTGAGGTACTCCGTCAGTTCCTGCTTGGTGGTGCGCCAGGTGAAGTACGTGTAGGACTGCTGGAAGCCGATCTGGGCGAGGGTGTGCATCATCGCCGGGCGGGTGAAGGCCTCCGCCAGGAAGATGACGTCGGGGTCGGTGCGGTTGATCTCCCCGATGACCCGTTCCCAGAAGACGACCGGCTTGGTGTGCGGGTTGTCCACGCGGAAGATCCGCACTCCGGCGTCCATCCAGTGCCGCAGGATCCGGCAGGTCTCCGCGACCAGCCCGTCCATGTCGGCGTCGAAGGCGACGGGGTAGATGTCCTGGTACTTCTTCGGCGGGTTCTCCGCGTAGGCGATGGAGCCGTCGGGGCGGTGGTGGAACCACTCGGGGTGCTTGTGCACCCAGGGGTGGTCCGGGGAGCACTGCAGGGCGAAGTCGAGGGCGACCTCCATGCCCAGGTCGCGGGCGCGGGCGACGAAGCGGGTGAAGTCCTCCAGCGTGCCCAGTCGCGGGTGCACGGCGTCGTGGCCGCCCTCGGGGGAGCCGATCGCCCACGGCACGCCGACGTCGTCGGGGCCGGCGTCGAGGGTGTTGTTCGGGCCCTTGCGGAACGTGGTGCCGATGGGGTGGATCGGGGGCAGGTAGACGACGTCGAAGCCCATCGCGGCGATCGCGGGCAGCCGTCGCGCGGCGGTGTCGAAGGTGCCGTGCGGCTGCTCGGGCGTGCCCTCCGAGCGCGGGAAGAACTCGTACCACGAGCCGAACAGGGCCCGCTCCCGCTCGACCAGCAGGGGGAGCGGCTCGCTGCTGGTGACCAGCTCCCGCAGCGGATGGCGGGCCAGCACCGCGTCCACCTCCGGCGTCAGCGCCGCCGCCAGCCGGGCCGCCGCCGGGCGCTCCGTGTCGCGCAGGGCGTCCACGGCCGCGCGCAGCACCTCCCGGTCGTCGTCCCCGGGCACCTGCTCCGCCGCCCGCTCGAACAGCCGGGCCCCCTCCTCCAGCATCACCTCGGTGTCGATGCCCGCCGGGACCTTGATCCGCGCGTGGTGCCGCCAGGTGGTGACCGGGTCGCCCCACGCCTCCACCGCGTACGTCCACAGGCCCGTGCCCGCCGGGGTGACGGTCGCCCCCCAGCGGTCCGTGCCGGGGGCCAGCTCCCGCATCGGCGTGAACGGACCCGGGCGCCCCTCCGGGTCCCGCAGCACCACGTTGGCCGCCACCGCGTCGTGCCCCTCACGGAACACGGTCGCCGTCACCTCGAACGCCTCGCCCACCACCGCCTTCGCGGGGCGGCGCCCCTGCCGCACCAGCGGCCGGACGTCCAGCACGGGGATGCGTCCCACGGACGTCTCGGGGGGCGCCGGTGAGGCGGGCGTGCCCGGGACGGACGGGGCGGCGGGCTCGGTACGGGAGGGACGGCCGCGCGGGGGCGCGGTATCGGGGCGGGAGGACGCCTTGGCGCCGGACGGCGAGGGGGATGACGAGTGGTGCTTGGCGGGCATGACCGCTCCTGTCCGCGTCAACGTGGGTGGGCTGATGACTGTGGGGAGGTGGGTCCTGCGGGGTCTGAAGTGGGGTGTACCCGCAGGAGCCTTCCCACACCGTTCGGGTGGGCAATCCGGCCCTTTGTTAACTACTCACGCGTATGTCGACACTCAAGACCGGCCGCGCCCCCTCGGCGTCCGGCGGGACCCGGGAACACCCCCGCTGGGCTCGTTCCCACCGGCCGCCGGGGGGCGCGGGCGCCTTGGAGCGCGTACGGCGCACCGGCGCACGCGGGCACCGCGGCGGGCGGAGTTACGCGCCGTGCACACGCCGCCCGCCCCACCCGGTGACCAGCGGCTTCTCCGGCCGCTCCCGCCGCCGTCCGTCCGGGGCGCGGCGACCCGCCCACGCCCTGCGCGGACGGCGGTGCCTGACCGGGTGGGACAGGCGGGACGGGAGGGGCGCGCGGGGGCCGAACACCGACGGTGACGTGGGTGCGTGCCGGGAGGGGCGCGGAAACGGCCGGTTTCTTGCCCTGCCCGGCGACCGGCCCGGGGCGCGCGGTGCGACAGGGATCGCCGAGCAGCGGCGCGATGCGCGGGGTGAAGTACGACAAGACCGTACATGGGGGCGGAATCGGCCATGTCCGCCGTGCGGTGAATCGTTTGGACAGCCCAGACGAGGTACCCGTGTCTCCCGGCTTCCCCCGCGGACGGTGTCCGCGCCGGTACTGTCGGCTGCGATGCCCGGACGCACACCGCGTCTCTCACGAACGCGCCGAGGTGGCTTGTGAAGGCTATCCGTCGATTCACCGTCCGACCCGTGCTCCCCGAACCCCTCCGGCCGCTGAGCGATCTGGCCCGCAATCTGCGCTGGTCCTGGCACGCCGGAACCCGTGACCTGTTCCGCTCCGTCGACCCCGGACGCTGGGCCGCGGCCGGCGGCGACCCCATGCGCCTGCTGGGCAGCGTGCCGACCGAGCGGCTCACCGAACTGGCCGGCGACCGCGACTTCCTCGACCGTCTCGCCGCGGTCGCGGACGACCTGGACGCCTACATGACCGGCGAGCGCTGGTACCAGCGGCAGAGCGGCCGGCTGCCCGCCGCCGTCGCCTACTTCTCCCCCGAGTTCGGCATCACCGCCGCCCTGCCGCAGTACTCCGGCGGGCTCGGCATCCTGGCCGGCGACCACCTCAAGGCCGCCAGCGACCTCGGCGCCCCGCTGATCGGCGTCGGCCTGCTCTACCGGCACGGATACTTCCGCCAGTCCCTGTCCCGGGACGGCTGGCAGCAGGAGCACTACCCCGTCCTCGACCCGCACGAGCTGCCCCTGGACCAGCTCAAGGAGGCCGACGGCGCCCCCGCCCAGATCACCCTCGTCCTGCCCGGCGACCGCTCCCTGCGCGCCCGCGTCTGGGTCGCCCAGGTGGGCAGGATCCCGCTGCTCCTGCTCGACTCCGACATCGAGGAGAACGACCTCATCGAGCGCGGGGTGACCGACCGGCTCTACGGCGGCGGCAGCGAGCACCGGCTGCTCCAGGAGATGCTCCTCGGCATAGGAGGTGTCCGCGCCGTCCGCGCGTACTGCAGGCTCACCGGGCACGCGGCGCCCGAGGTGTTCCACACCAACGAGGGGCACGCCGGGTTCCTCGGCCTGGAGCGGATGGCGGAGCTGCGCGCCGAGGGGCTCGACTTCGACGCGGCGCTGGAGGCGGTCCGCGCCGGGACCGTGTTCACCACGCACACACCCGTGCCGGCCGGCATCGACCGCTTCGACCGCGAACTGGTCGCCCGGCACTTCGGCCCGCACGCGGAGCTGCCGGACCTGGAGGTCGACCGCATCCTGCGGCTCGGCATGGAGACCTACCCCGGCGGCGAGCCCAACCTGTTCAACATGGCCGTGATGGGCCTGCGCCTCGCCCAGCGGGCCAACGGCGTCTCCCTGCTGCACGGGCAGGTCAGCCGGGAGATGTTCGCCGGACTGTGGCCGGGGTTCGACCCCGAGGAGGTGCCCATCACCTCCGTGACCAACGGGGTGCACGCGCCCACCTGGGTCGCCCCCGAGGTGTACCGGCTCGGCGCCCGGCAGATCGGCACCCAGCGCGCGGAGGAGGCGCTCAGCATCGGCGACTCCGACCGCTGGGACTCCGTCGCCGACATCCCCGACCAGGACATCTGGGACCTGCGCCGGTCGCTGCGCGAACTGCTGGTGCTGGAGGTGCGGGAACGGCTGCGCGCCTCCTGGCGGCAGCGCGGCGCCGGGACCGCCGAACTGGGCTGGATCGACGGCGTCCTCGACCCGGACGTGCTCACCATCGGCTTCGCCCGGCGCGTCCCGTCGTACAAACGGCTGACGCTGATGCTGCGCGACCGGGACCGGCTGATGGACCTGCTGCTGCACCCCGACCGGCCGGTGCAGATCGTGGTCGCCGGCAAGGCGCACCCGGCGGACGACGGCGGCAAGCGGCTCATCCAGGAGCTGGTCCGCTTCGCCGACGACCCGCGGGTGCGGCACCGGATCGTGTTCCTGCCCGACTACGGCATGGCGATGGCGCAGAAGCTGTACCCCGGCTGCGACATCTGGCTGAACAACCCGCTGCGGCCGCTGGAGGCGTGCGGCACCAGCGGGATGAAGGCCGCGCTCAACGGCGGGCTCAACCTGTCCGTGCTCGACGGCTGGTGGGACGAGTGGTTCCAGCCCGACTTCGGCTGGGCGATCCCCACGGCGGACGGCGCGGGGACCGATCCGGACCGGCGCGACGACATAGAGGCCGCTGCGCTGTACGACCTGCTCGAGCAGCGCGTCACCCGCACCTTCTACGAGCGCGGGCGCAGCGGGCTGCCGGACCGGTGGATCGAGATGGTCCGGCGGACGCTGAGCCTGCTCGGGCCGAAGGTGCTGGCCGGGCGCATGGTGCGGGAATACGTGGACCGGCTGTACACGCCGGCCGCGCACGCGCACCGGGCGATGACCGCGGACGCCGCGCGGGAGCTCGCGGAGTGGAAGGCGGCGGTGCGGGGCGCGTGGCACGGGGTGACCGTCGACCACGTCGAGACGTCCGTGGCCTCGGCCACCGCGGAGCTGGGCAGCACGCTGGCCCTCCGGGTGCGGGTGGGGCTGGGGCGTCTGCGTCCTGAGGACGTGGAAGTGCAGGCCGTCGCGGGCCGGGTGGACGAGGAGGACCGCATCACGGAGGCGGCCGCTGTGCCGCTGAAGCCGGTGGGGGCGCCTGGGGCGGCGGGCGAGTGGGTGTACGAAGGCCCGCTGTCCCTGGACCGGACGGGGCCGTTCGGCTACACGGTGCGGGTGCTTCCCAGCCACCGGCTGTTGGCGTCCGGGGCGGAACTGGGGCTGGTGGCGGTGCCACCGGAGGACGTCGCCGAGGCGGCGGGCTTATTGATGCGGTAGCACCCCGCAGGGGCGCGGGGAACTGCGCGACCGGCCCTCGGCGGCCCGCACCCGGCGGTCAGCAGTTCCCGGCACCTCGGTGGCCGTGGGGGGTGTCGCGCGGCTCGGCGCTGCGAGGTGCCGCCTGCGCCCACCCGTGCCGCCCCAGGCGGCACGAATGCCCGCAGGCTGGGGGCAGTGCCCCACAGGGGCGCGGGGAACTGCGCGACCGGCCCTCGGCGGCCCGCACCCGGCGGTCAGCAGTTCCCGGCACCTCGGTGGCCGTGGGGGGTGTCGCGCGGCTCGGCGCTGCGAGGTGCCGCCTGCGCCCACCCGTGCCGCCCCAGGCGGCACGAATGCCCGCAGGCTCGGCGTGCCTCAGGCGTCCCGCACGCCCCGTGTGGCCAGGCGGCGAAGGATCTTGCCGCAGCGGCGGGCGTAGGCGTGCTGGAGGGACCGGGTGGCCGGGCCGCCCGCTCGGGCGTACCAGCGGGCCGGCCTGCTGAAGGCCGAGACCGTCAGCCACACCGTCCCGTCCCCCGTCCGGTGCACGACGAACGCCTCCTCCCCGGTCTCCGGATGCCCCGCCAGCGTGCCGTACGCCCAGCCGGCCCTCCGGTACTCGTCCGCCGTCCACACCACCCGGCAGGGCGCCTTCACCACTCCGGCCAGGGTGACGGTGACGTCGACGCCGGGCGCCGCCCGGTCCGCCGAGGCGTCGATGCCGACGCCCATCTCCCGGTGCATCTCCCAGGTGAACAGCGCGTCGGCGGCCTGCCGGAACACCTTCTCCCCCTCGCCGAGCCGGGTGCGCTCCCTCAGATGGTGAAACCCCGGAGGGCAGTAGTCGGGATCCCGGCTCGCGCCGACGTGGTCGTAGGTGAAGTCCGCCGAAGACATGGGACACAAGCCTAGGCGGTGGCCCCGCACGCACCGGCGGCACCCGGAGCGTTTCGCTCCGGGTGCCGCGCGGTACCCGGAGCGTTTCGCTCCGGGTGCCGCGCGGTACGGGACGGGGCCGGCCTCAGCTGACGTTGACCGCCTTCCAGGCGGCGTCGACCGCCTTGTACTCCGTGCTGCTCGCGCCGTACAGCGCGGACGCCGCGTTCAGGGTGCCCGTGCGGGCCGCCTTGTAGGTGGTCGTCGAGGTGAAGTACGTGGTCAGCGCCTTGTACCAGATCTGCAGCGCCTTGGCGCGGCCGATGCCGGTGACCGTCGAGCCGTCGTACGTCGGCGAGTTGTAGGCCACGCCGTTGACGGTCTTGGAGCCGCTGCCCTCGGCGAGCAGGTAGAAGAAGTGGTTCGCCGGGCCCGAGGAGTAGTGCACGTCGACCGAGCCGAGGCTGGAGGACCAGTAGTCCTTGGACGCGCCGTCCTTGCTCGGCTTGTCCATGTACCGCAGCGGGGTCCCGTCGCCGTTGATGTCGATCTTCTCGCCGATGAGGTAGTCGCCGGCGTCGGAGGAGTTGGCCGCGTAGAACTCCGCGCCGGCGCCGAAGATGTCGCTGGTCGCCTCGTTGAGGCCGCCGGACTCGCCGCTGTAGCGCAGGCCCGCGGTGTTGGAGGTGACGCCGTGGCTCATCTCGTGGCCGGCGACGTCCAGCGAGGTCAGCGGGTGGGTGTTGCCCGAGCCGTCGCCGTAGGTCATGCAGAAGCAGCTGTCCTGCCAGAAGGCGTTGACGTAGTTGCTGCCGTAGTGGACGCGGGAGTAGGCGGCCTTGCCGTCGTTCTTGATGCCGTTGCGCCCGAAGGTGTTCTTGTAGAAGTCCCAGGTGACCTGGGCGCCGTAGGCCGCGTCCACGGCCGCGGTCTGGTCGCTGGAGGAGCTGGAGGCGGTTCCGGTGCCCCAGGTGTCGTCCGCGTCGGTGAACAGGGTGCCGGTGCCGGAGGTGCCGCGCGCCAGGTTGTAGGTCTTGTGACCGCCGCGGGAGGTGTCGTACAGCTGGTACGTCGAGCCGGACTTGTAGGTGCCGAGGGTGACGGTGCCGGAGTAGAGGCTCCTGCCGCTGCCGGTGTGCACGGCCTGCCACTCGTACAGCTTCTCGCCGGTGGTGGCGTCGGTGATCACGTGCAGCTCGTTCGGGGTGCCGTCCTCCTGGAGGCCGCCGACGACGGTCTCGTAGGCGAGGACGGGCGTGCCCTCGGCGGCCCAGATCACCGTGCGGGGCGCGGATTCGGCCCCGGTGCGCTCCGCGCCGGCCTTCTCGGCGGCGGCGAGCGCCTGCGCCTCGGCCTTGCCCGCGGTGACCTTCGGTGTCACGGAGGCGACCCCGACCGCCGTCTTCACTGCCTTGGTGACGGTTCTGGCGCCGCCCGCCGGCTCGTGCACGACCAGGTCGCCGCCGAGCACGGGCAGTCCGTCGTAGGTGCGCTCGTAGCGGGTGTGGACCGTGCCGTCGACGTCCCGCACGACGTCCTTGACGATCAGCTTCTCCTTGGCGCCGAGGCCTATCGCATCGGCGGTCTCGGCTGCCGTGGCCTGCTGCTCCTGGATGAGGGAGGTGCGGGCGGCGGCGGACAGCAGCACGGGGGCGCCGCCCAGGACCGGCTTGCCGGCCGGGGCGGAGTCGGCGGTCGCGGTACCGGTGGCCAGGCCGGTGGTGAGCAGGGCGCCGGCCGCGACGGCGGTGGCGGCGGCCAGGACGGTACGCCGGCGACGCGCGTAGAGGGGAGTCACTCGAAGCTCCTCGGGGGGTGAGTGGGGGTGCCGGACGGTGGGGGGCCGTCCGGGTGGTGCACCGAGCGAGGGAAGAGTGACATCTACGTCGCGTACATGTCATGAGGGTGGGATGATGTTGGCCGAAAGTTGACGTCGGGACGAATATTGCGTGCGGGTAAAACCGTGTGACCTCGGCAAAGGCGCAACCCGCGGCGCGTATGGGATCGGCAAAAAACGGCGCCGTTCCAGGTGGTGGGAACCACCTGGAACGGCGCCGCTACGGGGCCCGTTTCGACGGGGTCCGTCTACGGGAAGGTCAGGCTCCAGCCGTTGATGTAGCCGGTGTCGTAGCGGGCCATGTCCTGGACCCGCAGCCGCCAGGTGCCGTTGGCCGTCTCCGACGACGCGTTGACCGTGTACGTCTCGTTGATGTTGTCCGCCGAACCGCCGGTGCGGTTGCGCAGCCGGTACGCGGTGCCGTCCGGGGCCACCAGGTCGACGACGAGGTCACCGCTCCAGGTGTGCACGATGTCCACCGCGACCTGGAGGTTGCCCGGCGCGTTGCCGGTGCGGCCGGTGACGGCGATCGAGGACGTCACCGCGGCGCCGGCGTCCGGGATCGCCACGTCGGTGGTCGACTCGAAGGTGGTCCCGCCGCCCCCGGGGCCGCCGGAGCGGCTGCCGACGTTGACGGCCGCCCAGGCGTCCTGCACCGCCTTGTACTCGGCGCTGTCCGTGCCGTACAGCTCACCGGTCGCCGCCAGGGTGCCGGTGCGGGCCGCCGCGTAGTTGGTGGTGGAGGTGAACTTCGTGGTGAGCGCGCGGAACCAGATCTTCTCCGCCTTGGCGCGGCCGATGCCGGTGACCGGCAGGCCGTCGGAGGTGGGGGAGTCGTAGGTGACCCCGTTGATGGTCTTCGTTCCGCTGCCCTCGCTCAGCAGGTAGAAGAAGTGGTTCGCCACGCCCGACGAGTAGTGCACGTCGATCGAGCCGATGCCGGAGTACCAGGAGTCCTTGGACGCGCCGTCCTTGCTCGGCTTGTCCATGTACCGCAGCGGCGTGCCGTCGCCGTTGATGTCGATCTCCTCGCCGATGAGGTAGTCGCCGACGTCGGAGGAGTTGTTCGCGTAGAACTCGACGGTCGAGCCGAAGATGTCGCTGGTCGCCTCGTTGAGACCGCCGGACTCGCCGCTGTAGTTCAGGCCCGCGGTGTTCGAGGTGAGGCCGTGGGTCATCTCGTGCGCGGCCACGTCGATCGACGTGAGCGGGTTGACGTTGCCGGAGCCGTCGCCGTAGGTCATGCAGAAGCAGCTGTCCGACCAGAAGGCGTTGACGTAGTTGTTGCCGTAGTGGACCCGGGAGTACGCGCCGACGCCGTCCCCGCGGATGCCGCTGCGGCCGTGCACGTTCTTGTAGTAGTCCCAGGTCAGCGCCGCCCCGTAGTGGGCGTCCGCGCCGGCCGACTCCGCGTTGGAGGGGCTGCCGTCGCCCCAGACGTCGTCGGAGCCGGAGAACAGCGTCCCGGTGCCGGAGGTGCCGCGGTTGAGGTTGTACGTCTTGTGCCCGCCGCGCGCGCCGTCGGTGAGGTTGTACGTCGAGCCCGACTGGGTGGTCGTCAGGTCGACGGTGCCGCTGTAGACGGTGTGGCCGGTGCCGTTCTGCACGGCCTGCCACTCGTACAGCTTCTCGCCGGTGGTGGCGTCGGTGACGACGTGCAGCTCCTGCGGGGTGCCGTCGTGCTGGAGGCCCCCGACGACCGTCTCGTACGCGACGACCGGTGTGCCGCCGGCCGCCCAGACCACCTTGCGCGGGGCCCGCTCGACGTCCGCGCCCTCGGCCTTCTCGGCCTTCGCGGCGGACAGGGCCTGCTGCTCGGCCTTGGCGGCCGGCACCTTCGCGGCGGTGGTGGCGGGCTTGACTGCGGCGCGGGTCGCCTTCACGACCTTGTCCGCCTCGCCGGCCGTGTCGCCCTGGACGATCAGGTCGCCGCCGAGGACGGGCAGCCCGTCGTAGGTGCGCTCGTAGCGGACGTGCACGGTGCCGTCGCGGTCCTTGAGGACGTCGCGGACGACGAGCTTCTCCTTCGCGCCCAGACCGAGGTCCTTGGCGGTCCCGGCCTTGACGGAGTCCGCCTGGCGCATCAGCGCGGCACGCTGGGCGGGGGTGAGCGTGACCGACTCCGAGCCGGGCGCGGCGGCGCTCGCGGTGCGCGGCGCCGTGCCGGGGGCGGCGGTGGCCGCGCCGGACTGCACGGCCGTGGCGACCAGTGCGGCCACGCCGGCCAGGGCGACGGCGGCGACGCGACGCTGCGCGGTGCGGGGGGTGCGTCTGTGGGACGTCCTGCTTCTCAACGCTGACTCCTTCTGCGGGGCCGCGGGGTGCGCGGCCTGGGGAGACCGGCCGGCGGGTCAGCCGGCCGGGCAGAACGGAAGTGCTCCGAGCAGTGACCGCCGTACAACGGGCAGCCGAAGCTGTGGGGTTGCTGTGAAGCGGCCGTGGGAAGAGTGGCAGGGGAGCGCGGTTTCTGTCAGGAGCGCGTCAGGAAGTTGGCCGGATCCCGTTCGGTGTCCGGGAGGGGGTGTCCGGTATACGGACGGCAGCGGGGCGGCGGCGCTCCGGTGACCCCGACCCGCCGCGACGACGGGCCGGCCCTAGGCCCTGCCGCCGGCCGGCCCCTCCCCGTGCCACGACCGCCACAGCGCCGCGTACACCCCGTCCGCCGCCACCAGGGCGTCGTGCGTGCCCAGTTCGGAGAGCCGGCCGTCCTCCATCACCGCCACCCGGTCCGCGTCGTGCGCGGTGTGCAGCCGGTGCGCGACGGCGACGACCGTACGGCCCTCCAGCACGGCGGCCAGCGCGCGCTCCGCGTGCCGGGCGGTCGCCGGGTCGAGCAGGGCGGTCGCCTCGTCGAGGACCAGCGTGTGCGGGTCGGCCAGCACCACGCGCGCCAGGGCGAGTTGCTGCGCCTGGGGGCCGTCGGTGGGGTGGCCGCCCTCGCCCAGCCCGGTGTCCAGCCCGCGCGGCAGCTCCCGCACCCAGCCGTCCGCGCCCACCACCGCCAGCGCCGCCCACAGCTCCTCGTCCCCGGCGTCCGGGGCGGCGATCCGCAGATTGTCCCGGACCGACCCCAGGAAGACATGGTGCTCCTGGGTCACCAGCACCACCTGCCGGCGCAGCCGCTCCGGGTCCAGCGACGCCACCGGCACCCCGCCCACGGTCACACTCCCGGCGGCCGGCGCGTCCACCCCCGCCAGCAGCCGGCTCAGCGTGGTCTTGCCCGCGCCCGACGGCCCCACCACCGCCAGCCGTTCGCCCGGCGTCACCGTCAGATCCACCCCGCGCAGCACCTCGCCGCCCCCGTCGTACGCGTAGCGCACCCCGGTCACGTCTATGCGGTCGTCCACCGGGTCCGGAGCGTCGCTGCGCCCGGCCGCGCGCGGCGCCCGCGCCAGCCCCTCCACCCGTGCGAACGAGGCGCCGCTCGACTGCAGTTGCTCCAGCCGCATCAGCACCTCGTCCAGCGGACCGCTCAGCTGAAGCAGGTACAGCGACGCCGCCACCACCGCGCCCAGGCTCACCGCGCCCCGCGCGTGCAGCCATCCGCCGCACAGCAGCACCCCGGCCACCGGCACGACGTACGACAACTCGACCACCGGGAAGAACACCGAGCGCAGGAACAGCGTGCGCATACGGGTGCGGCGGGACGTCTCCAGGGCCTCCCGGCTCGCCCGGATCCGCCGCTCCTCCATCCGGAACGCCTCCACGGTGCGGGCGCCCGCCGCCGTCGACGCGACCACCTCCGCCACGTCCGAGTTGGCCGCGCCCTCGGCGAGATACGCGTCCCGGGCCCGCCGCAGGTACCAGCGCAGCACCAGCCAGATCGGGGTGAGGCACAGCAGCCCCAGCGCCCCCAGCAGCGGGTCCACGACGAGGATCGCCGCCATGACGAACACCGACTGCACCGCGTTGACCAGCAGTGAAGGGCCCGCGTCGCGCAGCGTGGTGCCCACGGCGGTCACGTCCGCCGTGCCCCGCGTCGTCAGATCGCCGGTGCCCGCCCGCTCCACCACGGCGGACGGCAGCGCCAGCACCCGGTCCACGAACCGCTCCCGCACCCGCGCCAGCGTCCGCTCCCCGAACCGGTGCCCCACGTAACGGGCCCAGCGGGACAGCAGCAGCTGCGCCACCGCGCACGCCAGGATGACCGGGGCCAGCCGGTCCACCACCGCGGTGCCGGCGCCCGCCCGCACCTCGTCGACGATCCGCCCGAGCAGCCACGGCCCGGCCAGACCGGCGAGGGCCGCCGCGCCGTTCAGCGCCAGCACGCCCGCGAAGACCCGCCCGTCCGCCCGCACCAGCTCCCCGGCCGCCCGGCGCACATCGGCCGGTTCCGCCACCGGCAGCCGCTCCCCGCTCATCCCGCCACCTCCTCGGGGGCGCCCTGCTCGGCGTCCCTGGCCACCAGGCGCCGGTACTCCGGCTCACCGTCCAGCAGTTCCCGGTGGGCGCCGCTCGCCGCCACCTTGCCGTCGGCCAGGAAGAGCACCCGGTCGGCCCGGTCCAGCACCAGCGGCGAGGTGGTGACCAGTACCGTCGTCAGGCCCTCGCGCGCGGCGCGCAGCCGGTCGGCGACCAGGGCCTCGGTGTGCGCGTCGAGCGCCGAGGTCGGCTCCACCGCCAGCAGCACCTCCGGTCCTGCGAGCAGCGCCCGCGCCAGCCGGACCCGCTGCCGCTGACCTCCGGACAGGCTGCGGCCCTGCGCGGACACCGCCGAGTCCAGCCCGTCGGGCAGTCCGCGCACCACGTCGTCGGCGGCCGCCGCGTGCAGCGCCCGCAGCACCTGTGCGTCGGACGCCCCGCCCCGGCCCGCGACCACCTCGCGCAGCGGACCCGCGAACAGCGCGGCCTCCGGGTCGGCCACCAGGATCCGCTCCCGCACCCGGGCCGGCGCGATCTCGTCCAGCCGGACCCCGCCCCAGGTGGCCCCGGACGGCGTGTACCGGCCCAGCCGGTCCACCACGGCCTGCGCGTCCGCGGGCCGGGCGCACACCAGCGCGGTCAGCCGCCCCGGCAGCACCCGCACCCCGGACTCCGGGTCCTCCAGCGCGGACGGCTCGGCCGGCGGTTCCGCGGCGGACGCGTCCGGCGGCGGCTCGATCCGCAGCAGGGCCGCCACCCGGCCGGCCGCCACCACGCCCCGGCTGAGGTAGTAGCCGCACTCGATCAGGAACATCACCGGCCACACCAGGACGGTCACGTACCCGTACACCGACACCAGTTCGCCGATGCTGATGTCCCCCTGCGCGGCCTGCCGCGCCGCGATCCACGTGACCACCGCGAGGAACAGCGTCGGCAGACCGGCGGCCAGCGCCTGCATCCAGCTGGTCACCGCCCCCACCCGGTAGCCCTGGTCCCTCAGCCGTCCCGAGTCGCGGCGGAACGCGTCCGCGACCAGCCCCTTGCCGCCGAGCCCGCTCAGCACCCGCAGCCCGCCCGCGAGATCCCCGATCCGCGCGGTCAGCACACCCTGCCGCTCCCGGTACTCCGTCTCCGCGCCCTGGAGCCGCCCGGCGAGCGGCCCCACCACGAGCCCGATCACCGGCACCCCCAGCAGCACGACCGCGGCCAGCAGCGGAGACACCGTCAGCAGCAGCCCCGCCACCGCCGCGTACGCCACGACGGCGCCGATCCCCGGCCCGACGGCGGTGAGCGAGTGGGCGATCACCTGCACGTCGCCCACACCGATCGTCACGACCTCCCCGGCCGTCGCCCGCCGGTCCAGAGACGCGCCGAGCCGCACGGTGTGCCCGACGACCACCTTCACCGTGCGGAAGTTGGCGTCCATCCGGACCATCGTCATCGTGCGGTGCCGCATCATGCCCAGCCAGGCGTTGAAGGCGGTCACCCCGACCAGGGCGCCGGCCCAGCCGGCCAGCGCCGCCATGTCACCCGTCCCCAGGCCGTCGTCCACCGCCCGGGACATCAGGTACGGCGTGGACGCCAGCAGCACCATCCACACGCTGCCGTACACCGCCCCCGCCGCGCAGCGACCCGGCTGCCGGCGCACCAGCCACCACAGATAGCGGGCCCCGCTCCGACCGTCGGGCGTGCCGGGATCCCCGTAGGCGTCGATCACGTCCGCTTCCCTTCCCCCGCGGCCCCGGCGGCCGGTGTGCCTCGTCGGTCGTCTCACGGGCGCTTCCGGAACGGCGCGAGCGTGGCCCGTACGTGTGCGGCGGCGCCCCAGTCGGGCTCGAACTGGGCGATCACGGCCAGGTGCTGACGCAGCTGGAGGACCGGCATCCGCTCCCGCCAGCCCGCGTCGAGACCGGTCAGCTCCGCGTACCGCTCGAAGAACACCCGCGCCTCGGGCGGCGGCGCGGTCGTCCACAGATGGGCCAGGTCCACCTCGGCCCAGGTGTACGACACGGCCGGGTCGATCAGCGCGGGCCGGCCGTCGGGGGCGGCCATCACGTTCTGCGTCCACAGGTCGCCGTGGGTCAGACAGGCGGGCCGGTCCGGCAGCAGCTCGGGCAGCCGGTCGCACAGCCGCTCCAGCGCCTGCCGGTCGGCGGCGTCCAGCGCCTGGCGTACCCGGGGCTCCTCCAGCCAGCGCAGCAGCCGGTGCCGGGCGAAGAACTCGAATCCGTCGTCGGTCCAGGTGTTGACCTGACGGCGGCGGCCCAGCCAGTTGTCCCGGTGCCAGCCGAACCGGTCGTGGCGCGTGGTGGTGTGCAGCCGGGCGAACGCGTGCGCGCACTCCTCCCAGAACGCCTCCGTGTCCGGCCGGGGGCGCAGCACCGACAGCACGAGCAGGTCCCGCTCCGCGCGCACCACGTCCGGCGTGAGCACCCCGCCCGCCTCGCGCAGCACCGTCAGCCCCTCGGCCTCCGCGGCGAAGGCGTCGTCCGCCGGCGGCTCGCCGAACGCCTTCACGAACAGCGGGGTGCCGTCCGCGCGGCGGGCCAGCCCCGCGGTCGCGGCGAGCCCTCCCGTCGCCGGCCGCACCGCGCCGACGTCCGTCAGCCCGGCCGCGTGCAGCCGCGCGAGCAGCATCGACGTCGCCTCCGTCACCGGTGTGCTCCCCTCGGTCGGTACGCCGACGCGCCCCCGCGACGGCGGCGGTCGTCAGGCCAGGCTGTCCCGCCAGGCCCGGTGCAGGTCCGCGAACCGGCCCGTCCCGCCGATGAGTTCGTCCGGGCTGCCGTCCTCCACGATCCGCCCGTGCTCCATCACCAGCACCCGGTCCGCGATCTCCACGGTGGACAGCCGGTGCGCGATCACCACCGCCGTCCGGCCCTTCAGCACCGTGGCCATCGCCCGCTGCACCGCCCGCTCGCCGGGGATGTCCAGCGAGCTGGTCGCCTCGTCCAGGATCAGCACCGCCGGGTCCGCCAGCAGCGCCCGCGCGAACGCCACCAACTGCCGCTGTCCCGCCGAGATACGGCCGCCGCGCTTGCGGACGTCCGTGTCGTAGCCGTCGGGCAGCGCGGCGATGAAGTCGTGCGCGCCGATCTCCTTGGCCGCCTGCTCGATCTCCTCGCGGGTGGCCTCCGGACGGCCGATCGCGATGTTCTCGGCTACGGTCCCGGAGAACAGGAACGCCTCCTGGGTCACCATCACCACCTCGCGCCGCAGGTCCCGTCCGGTCAGGTCGCGCAGGCCGACCCCGTCGAGCAGCACCCGTCCGTCGCTCGGGTCGTAGAACCGGGCGAGCAGCTTCGCCAGCGTCGACTTGCCCGCGCCGGTGGAGCCGACGACCGCGACGGTCTGCCCGGCCGGCAGGGTGAGGCGGAAGCGGGGCAGCACCTCGCCGCCGGTGCGGTACGCGAACCGCACGTCGTCGAAGACCACCTCGCGCCCGGGCAGACCGGTGCGCCGCCCCGGCAGCTCACGGGGCGCCGCCGGTTCGGGCACGGACGGGGTCTGCGCCAGCAGGCCGGCGATCTTCTCCAGCGAGGCCGCCGCCGACTGGTAGGAGTTGAGGAACATGCCCAGCCGGTCGATCGGGTCGTACAGCCGCCGCAGATAGAGCACGGCCGCCGCCAGCACACCGAGCGCCAGCGTCTGACCGGCCACCCGGTAGGCGCCCCACAGCACGATCAGCGCGACCGTGGTGTTCGCCGTCACCCGGGAGCCGACGACGTAGCGGGCCATCTCCAGCAGCGCGTCGCCGTTGGTCCTCTCGTGCCGCCGGTTCAGCACCGCGAAGTCCGCGTCGTTGGCCCGCTCGCGGCGGAAGGCGCGCACCGGGCGGATGCCGTTCATCGTCTCGACGAACTTCACGATCACCGCGGCGATCGCCGTCGACCGCTTCCGGTACACCCGCTGCGCCCGCCGCTGGTAGGAGCGCACCAGCAGGTACAGCGGCACGAACGACGCCACCGCCACCGCGCCGAGGCCCAGGTCCAGCCAGAGCAGCAGCACCGAGATGTACACGGCGGACAGGATCGTCATCACCAGTTCCTGCAGGCCCTCCTCCAGCAGCTCCCGCAGCGACTCGACGTCGGTGGTGGAGCGGGAGATCAGCCGGCCGGAGGTGTAGCGCTCGTGGAAGTCCACGCTCAGCGCCTGCGCGTGCCGGAAGATCCGGCCGCGCAGGTCCAGCAGCACGTCCTGGCTGACCCGGGCGGAGGCGGTGATGAACGCGTACTGCAGCGCCCCGGCCGCCGACGCGCACAGCAGATAGCCCACCGCCACCGCGATCAGCGGCCCGTGGTCGCTGACGCGGAACGCGGGCACCGCCCGGTCGATCGCGTACGCCACCAGCAGCGGGCCCGCCTGCACGGCGGCCTGCTGGAGCAGCAGCAACAGCGCGGTCAGCGCCACCCGGCCGCGCATCGGCGCGAGCAGGGAGCGCAGCAGCGCGCCGGTGGCGCCCGGGGGAGTGGGCAGCACGTCCCGGTCGAAGGGGTCGCCGCCGCCCTGCTCCGGCGACCGGTCGTCGTCCTCGTCGCGGACGGGTGCGGTGGTGGCCGCCGTCATCGCTGCTCCTCCAGTTCCTCCGCCGGGCCACCCGACATGAGGTGGGCGTACTCGGCATTGCCGCGCAACAGTTCGTGATGGGTGCCGACCGCCGTGATCCGCCCGCCGGACAGCAGCGCCACCCGGTCGGCCAGCAGCACCGTGGACGGGCGGTGCGCCACGATCAGCGCCGTGGTGTCGGCGAGCACCCGGCGCAGCGCGGCCTCGACCGCGGCCTCGGTGTGCACGTCGAGCGCGGACAGCGGGTCGTCCAGCACCAGGAAGTCGGGCCGCCCGACGACCGCGCGGGCGAGCGCGAGCCGCTGCCGCTGCCCGCCGGAGAGGCTCAGGCCCTGCTCGCCGACCTGGGTCGCGGTGCCCTGGGGCAGCGCGTGGGCGAAGTCCGCCTGGGCGACGGCCAGGGCGCGCTCCAGGTCCTCCGCGCCGCTGCCGCCGCCCATCAGGACGTTCTCGCCGACGGTCGCGGAGAACAGCGTCGGCTCCTCGAAGGCGACGGCGACCCGGGAGCGCAGCTCCTCCCGGGACATGTCCCTGATGTCCCGCCCGTCGAGGGTGATGCGCCCCTCGGTGACCTCGTGCAGCCGGGGCACCAGCGCGGTCAGCGTGGTCTTGCCGCTGCCGGTCGCGCCGACCAGCGCCAGCGACTCGCCGGGCCGGATGTGCAGGTCGACGCGGTCCAGCACGGGCGGCGAGCCCTCGGGCGCGTCCGGGTAGCGGAAGGTGACGTTCTCGAACCGCAGCCCGCCCTCCCGGGAGCCGCCGTGCTTCCTCGCGGACGGCGTGGCCCCCGACTCCGGTTCCGCGTCCATCACCTCGAAGTAGCGCTCGGTGGCCGTCGCCGCCTCCTGGCTCATCGCCAGCAGGAAGCCGATCGAGTCCACCGGCCAGCGCAGCGCCAGCGCCGTGGACAGGAACGCCACCAGGGTGCCCGCCGACAGCTCGCCGTCCGCCACCTGCACGGCGCCCAGCACCAGCGCCGCCCCGATGGCCAGTTCGGGCAGCGTCACGATGATGCCGAGGATCGTCGCGAGCAGCCGCGCCTTGTGCAGCTCCGTGCCCCGCAGCTTCCCGGACAGCTCCCGGAACGCCCGCGCCTGGCTGCGGTGCCGGCCGAACCCCTTGATGATCCGGATGCCGAGCACGCTCTCCTCGACCACGGTCGTCAGATCGCCCACCTGGTCCTGCGCCTGCCGCGCCGCCCGCGAGTACTGCTTCTCGAACACCACGCAGGTGATCAGCACGGGCACCGCCGGCACCAGGATGACCAGTCCCAGCGTCCAGTCCTGGACCAGCATGATGATCACGCCGACCAGGATCGTCACCCCGTTGACCAGCAGGAAGGTCAGCGGGAACGCGAGGAACATGCGCAGCAGCATGAGGTCCGTGGTGGCCCGCGACAGCAACTGGCCCGAGGCCCAGCGGTCGTGGAAGGCGATCGGCAGCCGCTGGAGATGCCGGTACAGGCCGGCCCGCATCTCCGCCTCGACGTGCGACAGCGGACGCGCCACCAGCCAGCGCCGGAACCCGAACAGCAGCGCCTCCGCGAGCCCGAGCAGCAGCAGGTACAGCGCGCCGAGCCACACCCCCGCCGGGTCCCGGTCGGCGATCGGGCCGTCGACCATCCACTTCAGGACCAGCGGGATGACGAGCCCTGTGCAGGACGCCAGGACGGCGACGAACGCGGCGGTGAACAGGCGCGCCCGCACGGGACGCACGTACGGCCACAGCCGCAGCAGCGTCCGCACGGTGGAGCGGGGTTCCCGGGGAGAAGGTGTAGTGGGCATCAGCAGTGAGAGTACGGATCGCCACTGACGCTGCCCACCGAATTCCGGCCCGGTCCGCCTCGGCCGTGGGTCCTACGACCGGCGCCCATGGGCGGCCCCACCTCGGCGAACGCCCGCCGCCGGCCGGGGAGTCGTACCACTCCATCGGCCGATCGGACGATGCGCGGTCGAGCGCGACGGCCGATGCCCGCGCGCCCCGTTCGCCGGAACACTGACCGTCATGTCCGTCATCGACGTCACCGACCTGCGCAAGGCCTACGGCGGCCGGCCCGCCGTCGACGGGGTGTCCTTCTCCGTCGGCGAGGGCGAGATCTTCGGCATCCTCGGCCCCAACGGCGCCGGCAAGACCACCACCGTGGAGTGCGTGGAGGGGCTGCGCGTCCCCGACGCCGGGCGGGTCCGGGTCGCCGGACTCGACCCCGTCGCCGACCATGCCGAGGTCACCCGCATCCTCGGCGCGCAGCTCCAGCAGAGCGGACTCCAGCCCAGACTCACCGTCCGCGAGGCCCTGGAGCTCTACGCCTCCTTCCACCACCGTCCCGCCGACTGGCGCCCGCTCGCCGAGCGGCTGGGCCTCACCGCGAAGCTGACCACCCGGTTCGCGAAGCTGTCCGGCGGCCAGAAGCAGCGCCTGTTCATCGCGCTCGCCCTGATCGGCGGCCCGCGGATCGTGGTGCTGGACGAGCTGACCACCGGCCTCGACCCGCGCGCCCGGCGCGACACCTGGGAACTCATCGAAGACGTCCGCGCGGGCGGCGTCACCGTCCTCCTCGTCACCCACTTCATGGAGGAGGCCCAGCGCCTCTGCGACCGCATCGCGGTCATCGACAAGGGACGCGTCGCCGCCCTCGACACCCCGGCGGGACTCGTCCGCCGCTCGGCCGGGGCCACCGTCATCAGCTTCACCCCGTCCGCCCCGCTCGACGACGCCGGCCTGAACGCCCTGCCCGGCCTCGCCTCGGTCGCCCGCAAAGGCGGCCGGATCACCCTGTCCGGCACCGACGACACGGTCGACGCCGTCCTCACCCTCCTCGCCCGCTCCCGCGTCACCGCCCACCAGCTGCGCGTCACCGACGCCACCCTGGACGACGCCTTCCTGGACCTCACGGAGAGCCCCGCATGAGCACCGGACTGGTCAACACGGCGGTGCTGCGCACCGAGTTCCGCCTCTTCCGGCGCGAACCCGCCGGCATCTTCTGGATCACGCTCTTCCCGACCCTGCTGCTGGCGGTCCTCGGCTCCATCCCCTCCTTCCGGGAGGCCGACCCCGCCCTCGGCGGACTGCGCCCGGTCGACGCCTACGTCCCCGTCACCCTCCTCCTCGGCCTGATCATCGGCGGACTCCAGGGCATGCCGCCCACCCTGACCGGCTACCGCGAGACCGGCATCCTGCGCCGCATGTCCACCACACCGGTCCGCCCCCGCGCCCTGCTCGCCGCGCAGATGACGGTGCTCGGCGCCGCCTCGCTGGCCTCCGCGCTGCTCACCCTCGCCGTCGGCCGGCTCGCCTTCGGCGTCGCCCTGCCCGCACAGCCGCTCGGCCACCTGCTGGCGCTGCTGCTCGCCCTCGCCGCCTCCCTCGCGCTCGGCGCGCTGCTCAGCGCCCTCGCCCGCACCGCGAAGATCGCCACCGCGGTCGGCTCCGCCGCGCTGTTCCCGGCCATGTTCACCGCGGGCGTGTGGCTCCCCGTCGAGGCCATGCCGGACCTGATGGCCGACATCGTCGGCTGGACCCCGTTCGGCGCGGCCGCGCAAGCCCTCGGCGAGGCGTCGGCGGGCGACTGGCCGGGAACGATGCACCTCGCGGTGACGGCGGGGTGGGCGGTGCTGCTCACCGCCGGCGCGGTGCGCTGGTTCCGCTGGGAGTGAGGACGGCCGTGCCGGACACTGATGCGATGCCGCACGCGACGGACGTGACACGGAACTGGTCGGGGATCGAGCAGCGGTGGGCCCTGCTCTACCGCTGGGGGCCGTACGTCCTGCTGGGCACGGGCACCGTGCTGGCGGCGGCCACCGCCGAACCGCTCGGCATGACCCGCGCGGAGGTGTACGCCTGCGGGGTGCTGGTCGTCGCGGCCCTCGTGCTCCAGCTGTGGTGGGAGAGGGCGTCCCGCGGGGCCGGGGAGCCGACCCGGACGAGCACGGTGTACTTCGCGGTCCGCATGGCCATCGGCTTCGCCCTCACCTGGATGAACCCGCTGTTCGCCTTCCAGGTGGCCGTCAACTACTGGGACGCCGGCCGGCTGCTGCCGAAGCGGCTCGTCGTCCCCGGGCTGCTGGCGGCGGCCGCCGCGGTCGCCGGATCGCAGAGCGGCGGGCTGCCGCCGGACGGCCTGACCGGCTGGCTGGTCTTCCTCGGGCTCATGGCCGTCAACCTGGGCCTGCTCCTGCTGTTCTCCCACCTCGCCCGCATGGAGCAGGACCGCGCCCGCACCCAGGCGGCGACCATCGCCGCACTCGAGCGCACCAACACCGCGTTGCAGCAGGCGCTCGACGAGAACGCCGCCCTGCACTCCCAACTGCTCGTCCAGGCGCGGGAGGCCGGGGTCGCCGACGAGCGCCGCAGGCTCGCCGCCGAGATCCACGACACCCTGGCGCAGGGCCTGACCGGCATCATCGCCCAGCTCCAGGTCGCCGCGAACACCCCCGACCCGGTCGCAGGCCGCGACCGTCTGGACCGGGCCCTCGCCCTGGCCCGCGAGAGCCTCGGCGAGGCCCGCCGCTCCGTGCACAACCTCTCCCCGGTCGCGCTCGCCGACGGCGGCCTGCCCGGCGCGCTGCGGCGGACCGTCGCCGAATGGGGCGAACGCAGTCAGGTGAAGGCCGAGTTCACCGTCACCGGGACCGCCGAGCCGCTGCACGACGAGATGGCGGCCACCCTGCTGCGCATCGCCCAGGAGGCCCTCTCCAACACCGCGCGGCACGCGCGGGCCACCCGGACCGGCGTCACCCTCTCCTACATGGGGGACGAGGTCACCCTCGACATCCGCGACGACGGCCGGGGGTTCGACCCGCTCGCCGTCCCCGCGCGCACCTCCGCCGGCGGCTTCGGCCTCGACGGCATGCGGGCCCGCGCCGAACGCGTCGCCGGGTCCCTCACGGTCGAGTCCGAGCCGGGCGGCGGCACGGCGGTCTCGGCTCGCGTACCGTTGGTCCGCCATGACCCATGACGCCGCGTCCCGCACGGCCGGACAGGCCGCGCCCGCAGAGCCCGTGATCACCCTGCTGGTCGTCGACGACCACCCGGTCGTCCGGGACGGCCTGCGCGGCATGTTCGAGTCCGCGCCCGGCTTCCGCGTGCTCGGCGAGGCGGCCGACGGCGCGGCGGCGCTGGAGCGGGCGGCGGAGCTGGACCCCGACGTGATCCTGATGGACCTGCGGATGCCGGGCACCGGCGGCGTGGCGGCCATCCGCGAGCTGACCCGCCGGGGCGCGCGGGCCCGGGTGCTGGTGCTGACCACCTACGACACCGACTCCGACACGCTGCCCGCGATCGAGGCGGGCGCGACCGGCTATCTGCTCAAGGACGCCCCGCGCGAGGAGCTGTTCGCGGCCGTACGCGCCGCCGCCGACGGGCGTTCCGTACTGTCCCCGGCCGTCGCCTCCCGGCTGGTGTCCGCCGTCCGCGCGCCCCGCACCCCGGGCGCGGAACCGCTGTCCGCGCGGGAGCGGGAGGTGCTGGCGCTGGTCGCCAGGGGCACCTCCAACCGGGAGATCGCCCGCGAGCTGTTCATCAGCGAGGCCACGGTCAAGACGCATCTGACGCACATCTTCGCCAAGCTCGGCGCCAAGGACCGGGCGGCCGCGGTGGCGACGGCCTACGACCGGGGCATCCTCGGCTGACCACGGACCGGCGCACGCCGGGCGTCAGGGCAGCACCCGCAGCAGCAGCACCGACCGCCCCGGCACGGTCACCGGCACCCCCGCCCGGTGCACCACCGCGGGCGCGCGGTCCTGCTCCTCCCGCGCCGTGTCCACGACCACCTCGTACCGCCCGGCCCACGGCGGGCCCGGCAGGACGAAGTCCACCGGGTGCGCGCCCGCGTGCAGGACGGCCAGGAAGCTGTCGTCGAGCACCGGCGCCCCCTGCTCGTCGCGCCCCGGGATGTCCCGCCCGGAGAGGTACATGCCGAGGGTGGCGGCCGGCGCGTACCAGTCGCCCTCGGTCATCTCCCGGCCGTGCGGGGTGAACCACGCCAGGTCCCGCAGCCCGTCCGCGGAGTGCGCCCGGCCGGAGAAGAAGGAGCGGCGGCGCAGCACCGGGTGCCGGTGGCGCAGCGCGATCAGCCGCGAGGCCAGCGCGGTCAGCGGCCGCCACTCCGGGTCGTCGCGCAGGCTCCAGTCCAGCCAGCCGGTCTCGTTGTCCTGGCAGTAGGCGTTGTTGTTGCCGCGCTGGGTGCGGCCCATCTCGTCGCCCGCCACCAGCATCGGCACGCCCGTCGACAGCAGCAGCGTGGTCAGCAGGTTCCGCAGCTGCCGCCGCCGCAGGGCGCGGACGTGCCCGTCGTCCGTCTCGCCCTCCGCGCCGCAGTTCCAGGACCGGTTGTCGTCCGTGCCGTCGCGGTTGCCCTCCCCGTTGGCCTCGTTGTGCTTGCGGTCGTACGACACCAGGTCGCGCAGGGTGAAACCGTCGTGCGCGGTGACGAAGTTGACCGAGGCGTACGGCCGCCGCCCGCCCCAGGCGTACAGGTCGCTGGAGCCGGACAGCCGGTAGCCCATCTCCCGCACGTCCGGCAGCGCGTGGCGCCAGAAGTCCCGTACGGCGTCCCGGTAGCGGTCGTTCCACTCCGTCCACAGGGGAGGGAAGGCGCCCACCTGGTAGCCGCCGGAGCCGACGTCCCACGGCTCCGCGATCAGCTTCACCCGGCGCAGCACCGGGTCCTGCGCGATCACCGCGAGGAACGGCGAGAGCATGTCGACGTCGTGCATGGAGCGGGCCAGCGCCGCCGCCAGGTCGAAGCGGAAGCCGTCGACGCCCATCTCCGTCACCCAGTAGCGCAGCGAGTCCGTGATCAGCCGCAGCACGTGCGGCTGCACCACGTGCAGGGTGTTGCCGCAGCCGGTGTAGTCGGCGTACCGGCGGGCGTCGGGCTGGAGGCGGTAGTAGCCGCGGTTGTCGACGCCTTTCAGGGACAGCGTGGGGCCCAGCTCGCCCGCCTCCGCGGTGTGGTTGTAGACGACGTCGAGGATCACCTCGATGCCGGCCGCGTGCAGCGCGCGCACCATCCGTTTGAACTCGCCGACCTGCTGCCCGGCCGTCCCGGAGGCCGCGTAGGCGGCGTGCGGGGCGAAGTAGCCGATGGAGTTGTAGCCCCAGTAGTTGCGCAGGCCCCGGCGCAGCAGATGGTCCTCGTGCGCGAACTGGTGCACCGGCAGCAGCTCGACGGCCGTGACGCCCAGCCGCACCAGGTGTTCGATCGCCGCGGGGTGCGCGAGTCCCGCGTAGGTGCCGCGCAGCTCCTCGGGGACGTCCGGGTGCCGCTTGGTGAAGCCGCGCACATGCAGCTCGTAGATGACCGAGTCGGCCCACGGCGTCTTCGGCCGCCGGTCGTCCGCCCAGTCGTCGTCGTCGTGGACGACGACGCCCTTCGGCACGTACGGCGCGGAGTCCCGGTCGTCGCGCACGGTGTCCGCGACATGCTGCTCCGGCCAGTCCCGGACGTGCCCGTACACCTCGGGCGGCAGCGTGAAGTCCCCGTCCACGGCGCGGGCGTACGGGTCGAGCAGCAGCTTCGCCGGGTTCCAGCGCCCGCCGGTCCACGGGTCCCAGCGGCCGTGCACCCGGTAGCCGTACCGCTGCCCCGGCATCACCCCCGGCACGAAGCCGTGCCAGATGCCGTGCGTCAGCTCGGTCAGCCGGGCCCGGTTCTCCCGGCCGTGCTCGTCGAACAGGCACAGTTCCACGCCCTCCGCCCCGCCCGCCCAGAGCGCGAAGTTGGTCCCCGCCACCCCGTCCGGGCCGGTGCGGAACCGGGCGCCCAGCGGCGTCGGCCGGCCCGGCCGGACGGGCACCGTGGGCACGGGCGGCGCCGGCCGCGCGCCGTTCACGACGACGGCCGGGAGACCGTCCCCGGTGGCCCGCTCTCCGGCCACCGCCTCCTGCTCGGCTGCGCTGGACACCTGTCAGCCTCCCGCGGCTCGTGGGGGACGACGGCGGACAGGTGAGCCACGGCCCGTGCGGCTCCCCGGTGCGTCGTCCTCCCACAGTTCTGCCCAGAGCGCGCCTCGCACTCACGTTTCCCCGAGGGGCGGCATGGTCGTTTCCCCGAGGCTGCGCCCGTCGTTGGGTACCGCGTGAGGCACGTACAAGGGCGCGCACGGCGCGCGAGGGCCGCGCTGGCCGTCGTAGTGACATGGGCAGGACTGCTGACCGCGATCGCCGGGTGCAGCCCGGAGGGTCCCGTCCCGGGGGCGTTCGGGCCGCCGGGACGCGGGGACGTCATCCAGGTGTCCCCGCGGGACGGGAGCAAGGGCGTACGCCCCGGCGACCCGCTGCGGGTGCGGGTGGCGGAGGGCCGGCTGGAGTCGGTGAAGGCGGTCGTGTCGCAGGACGCGCGCGAGTCACCGGTCCCGGGCCGGATCTCCGCCGACGGGCGCACCTGGAAACCCGACGACGAACGGCTGGCGCTCGCCGCGAAGTACACCGTCGACGCGGTCGCCGTGGACGGCGCCGGACGCAGCTCCGCCCGGCACACCACCTTCACCACGCACGTCCCGGAGGAACGCTTCATCGGCTACGTCGCCCCCGAGGACCGCTCCACCGTCGGCACCGGGATGATCGTCTCCCTGGAGTTCAACCGGAAGATCACCCGCCGCGCCGCCGTGGAGCGCGCGGTCCGGGTCACCGCACGCCCCGCCGTCGAGATCCGGCCCCACTGGTTCGGCTCCACCCGCCTGGACTTCCGCCCCGAGCACTACTGGAAGCCCGGCACCAAGGTCACCGTGGACCTCGACCTGCGCGACGTCGAGGGCGCGCGCGGCGTCTACGGCCTCCAGCGCCGCACCTTCACCTTCACCGTCGGCCGCAGCCAGGTGTCCGTGGTCGACGCCGCCGCGCACACCATGCGGGTGCGCCGGGACGGGGAGCTGCTCACCACCGTGCCGGTCACGGCGGGCGCGGCGAAGACGCCCACGTACAACGGCAAGATGGTGATCACCGAGATGCTCGAGGTCACCCGCATGAACAGCCGCACGGTCGGGTTCGGCGGCGAGTACGACATCCCCGACGTCCCGCACGCCATCCGGCTGACCAGCTCCGGCACCTTCCTGCACGGCAACTACTGGGCCGCGCCGGAGGTGTTCGGCAGCAGCAACGTCAGCCACGGCTGCGTCGGCCTGCGCGACGAGAAGGGCGGCAGCGCGGACACCCCGGCGGGCTGGTTCTTCGACCGCAGTCTGATCGGCGACGTCGTCGAGGTGGTCAACAGCAAGGACCGGACGGTCGCGCCGGACAACGGGCTCGGCGGCTGGAACATGAACTGGAAGGACTGGAAGGCGGGCAGCGCGGTGAACGGCCGCTGACCGCACCCCCTCGGCCGGGCCGTTGAACTTGGAACGGAACGGTGACACAACCTCCGCCTTCCGCGCTCCTGGCCTGTGGTTACCATTCGCCGTGTGCGCGAGAGGCGTGCTGGGGGGCCGGGTCCGGACAGACCCGCCGAGGGGAGAAACAAGTGAACGTGGGGCCGATATCGGGGGCGTCGGTGGGCGCGCGGCGCGGCGGCAGGAAGCTGGCGGCGCTGGCACTCGGGGTGATGCTGGCGGTCACCGCCTGCGGCGGGGGATCGGAGCCGGGATCCGGCTCGGGCGAGGGCAAGGGCAAGGGCAAGGACTCCACGGCGGCGCGCGGCACGCAGTCCGAGGCGCGCGTGACCATCGCGCCGCGCGACGGCGCCACGTCGGTGGAGACCAGCGGTGAGCTGAAGGTGACGGCCGCCCAGGGCAGGCTCACCGAGGTCGTCGTCAAGAACGCCAAGGGCAAGGCCGTCGAGGGCGCGATATCCAAGGACGGCGCCACCTGGACGCCGTCCACCCACCTCGCCGCCTCCACCGGCTACACCGTGCACGCGGTCGCCAAGGACGCCGAAGGCCGCACCACCACGCAGGACTCCCGCTTCACCACCCTGACGCCGAAGGAGACGTTCATCGGGCACTTCACCCCCGAGGACGGCTCCACCGTCGGCGTCGGCATGCCCTTCTCCCTTCGCTTCACCCGGGGCATCACCCACCCCGAGGACGTCGAGAAGGCCGTCCGCATCACCACCGAGCCGGCCGTCGAGGTCGAGGGCCACTGGTTCGGCAACGACCGCCTGGACTTCCGCCCGCAGACGTACTGGAAGGCCGGCACCAAGGTCACCGTCGACCTCGACCTGGACGGCGTCGAGGGCCGTGACGGCGTCTACGGCGAGCAGTCCAAGAAGATCTCCTTCACCATCGGCCGCAGCCAGGTCTCCGTGGTCGACGCCAAGAAGCTCACCATGAAGGTGATCCGCGACGGCAAGGTGATCAAGAAGATCCCGGTCACCACCGGCGCCCCGGGCTACGAGACCTGGAACGGCAAGATGGTCATCAGCGAGAAGCTGACGGTCACCCGGATGAACGGCGACACGGTCGGCTACGGCGGCGAGTACGACATCAAGGACGTCCCGCACGCCATGCGCCTGTCCACCTCCGGCACCTTCATCCACGGCAACTACTGGGGCGGCGACGCCTTCGGCAACCGCAACGCCAGCCACGGCTGTGTCGGCCTGCGCGACGTGAAGGGCGGCTGGGACAAGACAGCCCCGGCGGCGTGGTTCTTCACCAACTCGCTGATCGGCGACGTGGTCGAGGTCAAGAACAGCGACGACGCGGTGATCGCGCCCGACAACGGCCTCAACGGCTGGAACATGTCCTGGGAGAAGTGGAAGGCGTAGGCCCTCCGCGGGCGTGCCCGGTGTCGGCGGGGGATGTGAGCCACGGCACCGGCTCACGAAGGGTTAGTCACCGTTAACCTGCTGGCATGACCGTACATCTCGAAGTCGCCGAGGGCGTCGGCACGCTGCGCCTGGACCGGCCGCCCATGAACGCGCTGGACGTCGCCACGCAGGACCGTCTGAAGGAGCTCGCCGAGGAGGCCACGCGCCGCGAGGACGTGCGCGCCGTGGTGATCTACGGCGGCGAGAAGGTGTTCGCGGCGGGCGCGGACATCAAGGAGATGCAGGCCATGGACCACACGGCGATGGTCCTGCGCGCCCGAGCCCTCCAGGACTCCTTCACCGCCGTCGCCCGCATCCCCAAGCCGGTCGTGGCCGCCGTCACCGGCTACGCGCTCGGCGGGGGCTGCGAGCTCGCCCTGTGCGCCGACTACCGGATCGCCGGGGAGAACGCCAAGCTCGGCCAGCCGGAGATCCTGCTCGGCCTGATCCCCGGCGCGGGCGGCACCCAGCGGCTGGCCCGGCTGATCGGCCCGTCCAAGGCCAAGGACCTGATCTTCACCGGCCGCCAGGTGCGGGCCGACGAGGCGCTCGCCCTCGGCCTGGTGGACCGCGTGGTCCCCGCCGACGAGGTCTACACCCAGGCGCACGCCTGGGCGGCGAAGCTGGCGCAGGGGCCGGCGCTCGCGCTGCGGGCGGCCAAGGAGTCGGTCGACACCGGTCTGGAGACGGACATCGACACCGGTCTCGCGGTGGAGCGCAACTGGTTCGCGGGCCTGTTCGCCACGGAGGACCGGGAGCGGGGCATGCGCAGCTTCGTGGAGGAGGGCCCCGGCAAGGCGAAGTTCCTGTGACGAGCAGTTGAAATCCCCGCCAAGGGGTTGCAGTTGACGTCATGTCTCATCCGGCCCTCTCGACGGTACGCATTATGGGAGCCTTAACGCACCCTTAAGCCGTACCCGTCGAGGGGGCCCGTCGATTGCCCGAGCGTGAGTCGTTGTCGCAGGTCGAGCAGGCTTTCGGATGCACCGACATGCCTTTGGCACATGCCGGAGGCCCACGGTCGGACGGGGGCGCAGAGGGGGCGTATTCCCTCGGAACGGCCCCGGCCTCCCCGGTGGACGGCCATGATGGGGCCATGGCGGGGCTGGAGGGCATGGAGCAGCCGCGGGGAGACGGACGCGCCATCGCGTCGCGCTGGTCGCCGACGGTCGAGGACGAACATGCCGTGCGCGCAATGGAGTTGTACGGCGACCCCACGGAGGGCGAAGTTCCGCTCCCGTCCCTTCCCGAGTCCGCCGCCATCGCCCGCCGACTGGTCCAGATCGTCATCCTGCGCCGCTGGGGCCTGCCCCCGAAGTTCACCGAGGACGCGGTGCTGCTCGTCTCGGAACTCGTCGGCAACGCCGTACGCCACACCGGGGCCCGTGCCTTCGGGCTGCGCATGCGGCACCGCCGGGGCTGGATCCGCGTCGAGGTCCGCGACCCGTCCCGCGCCCTGCCCTGTCTGATGCCGGTGCAGGAGATGGACGTCAGCGGCCGCGGTCTGTTCCTCGTCGACGAACTCGCCGACCGCTGGGGCGTCGACCTCCTCTCCCACGGCAAGACCACCTGGTTCGAGATGCGCGTGGCGGACCGCTGAGGGCTCACGGAGGTCCCTGAGGGCCTTCCCGCCCGCGTGGCTTGAGTCTCCACCCACTGGAAGGCCCAGACTCCCGGACATGACCGACGACGGCACCGGCCTTCTCACCATCGGCGAGCTCGCCCGGGCGACCGGGCTGTCCGTGCGCACCATCCGCTACTGGTCGGACGAGGGCGCCCTGCCCCCGGCGACCCGTTCGGCGGGCGGCTACCGGCTCTACGACGCCGGCTCCTTCGCCCGCCTGGAGCTGGTCCGCACCCTGCGTGAGCTGGGCCTCGGCCTCACCGACGTACGCCGGGTGCTGACCGGTGAGACGACGGTCGCGCAGGTCGCGGCGGCCCACGTGGCCGCGCTGGACGCGCAGATCCGGTCGTTGAAAGTGACCCGCGGGGTGCTGTCGACCGTGGCCCGCAGGGGCTCGACCGCCGAGGAGACGACCCTGATGAACCGACTCGCCCGCCTGTCCGCCGCCGAGCGCGCCCGCATCCTCGACGACTTCACGACCGAGATCTTCCAAGGCCTCGACACCGCGGACCCCGACATCCGGAACCGTCTGCGGTTCGCCGCGGCCGATCTTCCCGACGACCCCACCCCGGACCAGGTGGACGCATGGGTGGAACTGGTCGAGCTGATCCAGGAGCCGGAGTTCCGGGCCGCCATGCGCAGGATGATCGAGTTCAACGCCGCGGACCGGGGACGGGACGTGCCCACCGGCAGCTCCCTGTGGTTCATGAGCCGCCTGATCCGCAGCGCCGGCGACGCCCTGCGCGACGGCGTCGTGCCGGGCACGCCCCGCGCCGCGGCCGTGCTGCGCGACCTGATCGGCGACGCCGACCCGGCTGCCGTGCTGAAGCGCCTCCAGGCGGTGGCCGACCCGCGCCTCAACCGCTACCGCGAACTGTCCGCCGTGGTGAACGGATGGGACCGGCCCTCCGCCCGCACCGAGGAGTTCGGGTGGGTGGTCGCCGCACTGGAGTCCCAGGTGGCCCCATAAACTGACCCGCGTCAGCAAGACGGCAAAGTACGAGACGAGGGGCGGACCGGTGGCGGACATCGAGGAAGCACGGAAGCAGTTCGAGCGGATCGACACGAACGGGGACGGGTTCATCACCGCTGCCGAGTTCAAGACCGCGCTGGCCCAGGGCGGCGACTGGAACGTCACCGAGGCGGTCGCCGAGGCCCTCATCAAGTCGCGGGACCTCGACGGCGACAAACTGCTGTCCTTCGACGAGTTCTGGATCCACCTGAACAAGTAGGACCGGGCATGCCCCGGCGCCGGTGACTCCGGCGCCGGGAATCCACGCGGACGCCGCACAGGGCCGGACGGGCGAAAGCGCCCGGAATGGTCCGCCCGCCCGGCAGGTTGGTGCCGATCATGGGGTTTCCCCGGAAACCCCGGCGACATCGACCCCGGAAAGGGCGAGGCGAGCGGACATGAAGATCGGCATCATCGGCGCGGGCAACATCGGCGGAAACCTCACGCGACGGCTCACGGCCCTCGGCCACGACGTCTCCGTCGCCAATTCCCGCGGCCCGCACACCCTGAGGGAACTGGCCGACGAGACCGGCGCGACCCCGGTACGGGCAGAGGAGGCCGCGCGCGGCGCCGAGATCGCCGTCGTCACCGTGCCCCTCAAGGCCGTGCCGGACCTGCCCTCCGGCCTGTTCGACGAGGCCGCTGAGGGCCTGGTCGTCATCGACACCGGCAACTACTACCCGCGCCGGCGCGACGGCAGGATCCCCGGCATCGAGGACGAGGGCCTCACCGAGAGCCGCTGGACCGAACGCCAGATCGGCCACCCCGTCGTCAAGGCGTTCAACGGCACCTACGCCCAGGACCTGCTGGACCGGCACCGCCCCGCCGGCGACCCCGAGCGCATGGCCCTCCCCGTCGCCGGCGACGACGAGGCGGCCAAGCGCACGGTCCGCGACCTGATCGAACAGCTGGGCTTCGACACCGTCGACGCGGGCGGCATCGACGACTCCTGGCGCCAGCAGCCCGGCACCCCGGTCTACGGCCTGCGCGCGGGCGCCGAGGCCGTCACCCAGGCCCTCGCCGAGGCGTCCCCGGAACGCCCGGAGGAGTTCCGCGGCTGACCTCTCACGCCCCGGCCCACTCCCGTAGCGCCGACCCGCTGGAGAAGTCCGCGACGTTCTTGTCCAGCGGGTCGTCGGTGTACTGGTGGAATCGCCAGTCCGCCTTGATGCGCGGTTTCCCGGCGGTGACGTAGTCGGCGATCCAGAGGCCGTCGCCCGCGTAGGACGTGGTGTCGACGTCGAGCCAGAAGTGCCTGTTGGCGTAGAGGATCACCCTGTGGTGCGGCCTCAGGTCCTTCACCTTCCGGATGAAGCGGTCCTTCTCCGCGTTGCTCGCCCGTGTCCCCTCACCCGTCGTCTCCCAGTCGACCGCGAGGACGTCGCCCCGCTGCTCCGGGGCGTGGCGCACGAAGTACTCCGCCTGGGCCGTGAGGTCGCCCGGCCAGAGGAAGTGGTAGAAGCCGACGACCAGGCCGGCGTCGCGGGCCCGCTTCGTCTGGGCCGAAAGCTTGGGGTTGATGTACGAACGCCCCTCCGTCGCCTTGATGAAGACGAAGGACAGGCCGTCGGTGTCGTACGAGGAGGACTGGTACGCACTCACGTCGATGCCGCGCAGCATGGGGCTCCCTGAGGTGCCGGTGGGGGGAGGGGAGTCGAGTGATTCCTTCCCCGCTCTGGGACCGGCGACCCGTCCGGCAGGTGGAAAGTCCGGTCCCGGCGGTCACTGACACCCCTGGTGTCACTCCTGTGTCGCTTACCCGTCATGTTCCGCTCACCTCGCACAGATGAACTAGCCGGAGAAGTGACGTGAGGTGACGACCGATGAGAGCGCGGAGAGACGACATGGCCGAACCGGCCGAGGCGGCGGCGTTACCCGCCCCGATCGACATGCTCCTCGCCGCCGCCGTCGCGCGGCGCTTCTACCTGGAGCACCGGTCGAAGGTGGAGATCGCCAAGGAGTTCGGCATCAGCCGGTTCAAGGTGGCCCGCCTCCTCGGCGCGGCCGTGGCCCACGACATCGTGCGGATCGACATCACCGTCCCGGCCGAGATCGACGTCCCGCTCGGACGGGCGTTGTCCGAGCGGTTCGGGCTCCGGCACGGCATCGTTGTCAACCTGGGCCGCGGCGAGGGCGGTACGGCGGCGCCGGCGGACCAGTGGCGGAGCGGGCGCTGGCTCGGCACGGCGGCGGCCCGGCTGATCTCGGAGATCGCCGAGGAGGGCGACGTCCTCGGACTGGACGGCAGCCACGCCGTGGACGCGCTCAGCGAGGCGGTCACCCGGCTGCCGCTGTGCGACGTGGTGCAGCTGACCGGGGTGCGGGGGCGGGACCTCGCCCGTGACGCCGCGATCACCGCGGTCCGCCGTACGGCCGCGGCCGGCGGGGGCAGGGCGTTCCCCCTCCACACCCCGTTCCTGCTGCCCGACGCGGTGACGGCCGCCGTCCTGCGCAGCCAGCCCGCCACCGCCGAGACGCTGAACCGGTTCGGTCTGGTCACCAAGGCCGTCGTCGGCATCGCGGCGTGGGACGCACCGCACTCCACGGTGTACGACGCCCTGTCCGAGCGGGAGCGGGAGACACTCCGGGAGGCGGGAGCGTGCGCCGAGGTGGCCGGCCATGTCCTGGACGCCGAGGGCCGGATGATCCCCACCGAGCTGACCGCCCGGACGATCGCCGTCACCGCCGACGAACTCCGTGGCGTCACCGAGCTGATCGGCGTCGCGGCCGGCGGACGCGGTGCCGGGGCGGTGCGCGCCGTACTGAACTCCGGACTGCTCACCGGAGTCGTCACGGACGCCACGACCGCGCGCCTCCTCCTCTGGCACGACGACCCGGACGACCCGGCGCGGACCGTATCCGCACCGTCGTCCCGATCCACTGGACGAGGACAGCGATGAGCCGGCAGGACGGGGCGCTTCCGCCCGTTCCGGACGACATCCGCGAGGCGGGCCGCCTCGCCCCGGACCACTGGCTGGGGGTGGTCGACCCGATGTGGTCCGGGGAGGGCAAGCCTCCGGAGTGGGCGATGACCGGCCGGTGGCGGTCCGGACCCGACGGCGAGATCGTCGAGTGGGAGGACAATCCCGGGTACCGGCCGTCCCCGCGCGCGCTCGGCTGGCCCGAACCGGTGGACGAGGTGGACCGCGCCGTCCAGCTCGCGTCCACCGGATACGGGCCCGGCGAGGCGGTGCCGGCCGCGCTGGTGGGACGTGAGGTGGCCGTGCTGACCGCGCCGGGCGGCGAGGGCCTGGTGAGCGCGGCGGCGCCGGACGGGACACCGGTCGTGCCGGTGTTCACCTCGTCGGTGTTCCTGCGCACGGCGGGCCGGTTCGCCTTCGAACTCGTCGGCGTCGACGACCTGGTGACACGCGTCCCCGAGGGGCACGTGCTGTATCTGAACCCCTCGGCCGCGGTGGGCATGCTGCTGGACCCCGGCCCCGTACGCGACGCGGTCCGAAACGGCGCGGGGGAGCGGCCCGTCGCGGCCGCCACCGCCGTCGGAAGCACGGCGCCGGTGGTCACCGAGGCCGTTCACCCGGTCCGGGGGACGGACGCGTGAGCCGCTGGTCGTCCGTGCTGCGGGGCCGGGGACGCGGAGGTACGGCGGTCCCGGCCGGCGGCGGGAACGGCGCCGGGAACCGGGGCGCCGGCGGGCCCCCGGTGGAGGACATCGACGGTGTGCTGCTGGTGCGCTCGGTCGAGGACGACTCCTTCCCGCTGGACGTCGTCGCCGAGGTGGCGGGCGCCGTCGGGCGGGAGGAGGACGTCGTCACGGTGATCGTGGGCTCCGCCGCCGGGGGCGGGGCGCCCGACGCCGGCCACTGGGCACGACTGGGCGCGCTCCTCGACTCCCTCCGCGCGCGGGGCACCGACCGGGTCCGGCTCGTCATGTCCGGCGCCGGTGACGACCGGCCGGACCGGCCCGGCGTCGCCCGCAGGATCGCGGAGGCCTGGGAACTGGAGGTGACGGCGCCGGACGGGGCCGTCCTGATCACACCCGGGGGCACGCTCTTCGTCCACGGCGACTCCCGCCGAGATCGCGCCTGGTGGCGGTTCGCACCCGGTGCGGAGCCCCGGAAGGCGGGCCGGCGGGCGCCGGCACCCGCCTGGGAGGAGGCGCTGGACGGGGTGCCCGCGCGCACGGCCGGCGGCTGTGTCGTGGACCGCGTCCCGGCAGGCGTGGTGATCCGTCCGGCCGAGGCGCCCGGGCCGGCCCCCGACGACCTGTGCTTCTCCGTGCCCGTCGACCTCGAACGGCTGACGGTACTGGTCGGTGCCCCGCAGGCGGAGGACGTCGGCGCCGACGAGGTGGCCGCCGTGCTCGCGGGGCTGCCGGAGGCGGAGCGCGCCCGCACCCGGCTCGCGCCCGGCGGCCGGCGTGACCTGCTGCGGCTCGGGCAGTCGGTCGCCGACCTGCTGGGCGCCGAGGTGGAGGTGCTCACCGGCCTGCCGCTGCTCGATGACCACGCTCCGCCCGGAACGCCTCCCCGGCCCACGCTGGTGGGGCTGGACGGGAGGCCGAGCTGGCGGCCGTTCGTGTCGTCCGTGGTCTGCGGACCGGTCGACGCCGAGGGGCGGGCTCCCGTACCCAGGCCGGTGGAGATCCACCCGCCCGACTGGGTCCTCGGCGGCAGCGAACGGGGGACGGTACGGCTGACGGACCACTGGCAGGCGAGGGTGACCCGGGCCGGCCTCGCCCTGTGGGCACCGGACGGACCTCGTCCGGGGCCGCTCGGACCGGCCGTCGACCCGGAGGTGTGCGCCATCGAAGTGGGCATGCCGGGGCAGCCGTTGGACGACTCCCTGCTGCCCGCGCTGTCCCGCCTCGTGCGCGGCCTCGGCACCGACGTCCGCGCACGCACCACCCTGCTGGTCCGCGGCCGACTCCTGAAGGGCGACGGCGCTCTCCGCCGTCTGGCCGCCGAACACGGCATACCGAACATCCGCTACGTCACCTCCGGACGGCCCTCGTGCCCCGGCCCGGCGACCGTTCGGCCGGGCATGGCGACGAGCCGACCGCCCACGGGCGCCGACGGCCCGTCGGCGGCGAAGCCCGGACAGACTGTGCCGACCGTGGCCCACGGGCCTGGTACAGCGCCTGTTCCGCCTGGGGCCAGGCATGCCGCCGGGGTGGGCCGTGGGCCCGGCGGGACGGGCCGGGCGTCGGCGTCCGGCGGGGTGGCCCGTGGGGCCGGCACGACTCCTGTTCCGCCTGTTGCCGGGTCTGCCGCCGGAGCGGGCCGCGGGCCCGGCGACGGGGAGACCCGTCGGTCCGGTACGGCTGCGAGCGGTCCGTCGGCCGGCGGACCCGGCGGTGGGGCGGCCCGCTCCGACGGTGTGGCTGCCGCCGGTCCGCAGGCTGCCGGGCCCGGGGCACCGGTGCGCCCGCGTGCCCTGTCCCCGGATGCTCCTCCGGGCGATGCGGCCGCTGAAGCGAACCGATGTTCGACTGTCGGGCCCGTCGCGTCCCCGGATGTCCCCGTGGACGCGGACGCCCCCGGCCTGTCGGCCGCCGGTGCCGGGGGAGAGGCGGGTGCACCGCCGGGCTCCTCGCCGGAGGCCGCCGAACCCGAGGCGGCGGGGCGCGGGGCGTCCGTGCCCGCCGCGTCCTCGGAGTCCCGTGCACAGGGTCGGTCCGCCGAGGGGTCCCCGACCGCCGCGTCGCCGGAGCCCGGCGCCGGGAGCGAGGCGAGGGCTTCGGGGCCCGGTGCGGTGCCGGGCACCGGGGCGGGTCCGGGGGCCGCAAGGCCTCGGACCGTCTCCTCGGCCGGGGCGCGCCCCGGAGCCGGCGGTGTCGTCGGCGGGGCGGGGCACGCCGCCGGCGGTCGGGCCGTACGTGCCGTGGCGCCGTCGGGACCGCCGGGGCGGGCCGGGGAAGCGTCCGCGTCGCGCCGTGCCGCCCTGCCGTTCGTGCCCGGGCATGTCAGCGGGCCCGCCGAGCGTGCCGCGTTCCGGGATGCCGCGGGCGGCGCCTGGGAGGGGCACGCGGCCGCCGTGTCGCGGGTGCTCACCCGGATGCCCGCCCTGCGCGGTCAGGAACTGGACGCCGCGCGGACCGACCTCGTCGCCGCGCACGCCTACCTCACCGCCGGGGAAGGACCTCTGCACCACCGCGAGCTGATCCGGGACCTGCGCACCGGCGAGGGGCGCCTGCTGCCCTACGCCGGGTGTCTCGCGTCCGCTCTGCGCCGGCTGCCCTCCTACCGGGGCGTGGCCCTGCGCGGCGGGGACGCCGACGGCCCCGCACCGGAGGCCGGCACGCTGCTGCACGACCCCGCCCCGGTCAGCGCCCTGGCCGGATCCTCGGCGCTCCCCTCCGGGGCCCCCGTGCGCTACGCGGTCTGGTCCGTCACCGGACGCAAGGTACGGCAACTGATCGACCGGCCGGGCGGGCCCCCGGAGAGGTACGAGGAGATCGTCTTCGTGCCGGGGACCGGCTTCCGGGTGCTGGGGGTGCGGACCGTGCCCGCGGGCCCTTCCGTCGTACTGCTGCGCGAGCTCCCCGGGAACGCGACCGCCTACCGGGACGGGTCGGACGAGCTGAGCGGGCTGGACCTCAAGGCCCTCACGCACCTGGAGGAGGCGCTGGCCAAGGGCTTCCGCCCCGGCGACGACCACCAGTGGCCGGAGCGCTGTTCCGGGCCCGTGGGCCAGGACGGATAGCGGGCGGGGGCGCGCCACACGACCACCCATCACCCGACAGTCCACACAGATCGAGGAGAACGATGGCACGTCAGAAGAAGCCGCCCGCTCCCGGCGGGCCCGACGGCACGGGGGGTCCGGGCGGCTCGTCCGTCCGCAGGGCCGTGTCCCTCGGGTCGGCGGCGGCCGACCCCGGCCCGATGCTGGCGCCGGCCGCACGGCGTACGGCCGCATCGGACCCCGGCGACGGCGACACCGGGCGAACCGGGGAAGCGGCGGAGACGGCCCGGCCGGCCGCGGACACCGCCGAGAGCGAGGCCGCCCCCGCGCCGGCCGCCGCCACCGGGGAACCGGCCGCGGCGGCCACCGCGTCCGCCTCGCGGGAGCGGCCGGAAACGGAGAGCGGGAGCGCCGCCGAGCCGGCCGCCGCAGCCGCCGCGGCCGCCGAACCCGCCGGAGTGAGCGGGGTGGGCGGAACCGCCGCTGCCGCCGCCGGTGCGGACGGGCCGCCGTCCGGGAAACCGAAGAAACCCCTGCTCGCCGCCGCCGGCATCGCGGGTGTCGTCCTTCTCGCCGTGCCGCTGCTGATCTGGGCCACGGACGACTCACGGCAGAAGGAGAAGGACGACGTGACGGTGGCCGCCGGGTCCGACACCTTGCTGGAGGAGGACCCCCTGGAGGTGCCGAAGGGCGACTACGCCGCGGCGGAGCCCACACCTGAGCCGTCGACCGGGAAGCCGTCCGTCGAGCCGTCCGTCAAGCCGAGCCATGTCGTCGAGAAGCCCGTCCCCCCGGTGACGAGTTCGGCTCCCGCCCCGGTCGGCGAGTCGCCCAGGGCGACGACGAAGAAGGCGGAGACCCGGACCGAGAAGCGCGAGGCCCCGGTGCTCCCGCCGAACACGGCCGCCTACGCCGTTCAGCGGCTGGCCGCCGAGGATTCCGGCCGGCACATCTGCTACCGGGTCCACCGGAAGGGGGCCGGCTGGACCAACCCGAGGTGCGACGGGGCCATGTCGGGCAAAGGGCTGCCGATCACGGCCATCAACATCGCGGTGGTCGGCGCCAAGAAGGTGTCCGCCAACGAGTACGTCCAGAAGGACGGCTGGACGACCGCGTGGTCGAGCGCGGGCGAGGCGACGGATCTGACGCTGGGCAGCGACTCCCCGAACGCGCCGAACCTCAGCGGGTACGCCATCGGCGTCGACGACGGCAACGTCTGCCACCACCACAAGCTCGGTGGGCACGACTGGGGCGCCTATCTGTGCGAGTCGTCCGAGGGCTGGCGGTTCGGCGGGACGCTGGAGCCGGACCTGTGGCTGGAGAGCGTCAAGTTCAACCTCTGAGGGATCCGCCGGCGCGGTGGACGCCCGCCGGCACCGGCCGGCGGGCGTCCGTCCTCACCCGGCGGGCTGCTGCCGGAGGACCTGCCGGCCCGGCAGGTCCTCCGGCAGCAGCGTCGTGAGGTCGGCGAGACTGGGAGAGGCCAGCCCGCCCAGCCGGCGGGCCTGGCTCGTCATCATCGTCTCCAGCAACTGCCGGGCCAGCCGCGCGTTGCCGAAGGACCGGTCGCGCGGGATGGCGTCCACATGGGCGCGCAGCGCCTCGACGGTGGCGTCGGCGCACTCGTACCCGGAGGCGGCGGCGTGCCGGGACACGATGGTGACCAGTTCGTCCGTGCTGTAGTCCTCGAACGTCACGAACTTGGAGAACCGGGACGTCAGACCGGGGTTGGAGGCGAGGAAGCGCCCCATCTCCTCGGTGTATCCGGCGACGACGACCACGATCTCGTCGCGGTGGTCCTCCATCAGCTTCAGCAGGGTGTCGACCGCCTCGCGGCCGAAGTCGTTGGACGATCCCTCGGGGGTCAGGGTGTAGGCCTCGTCGATGAAGAGCACCCCGCCCAGCGCGCTGGTGAAGACGTCCTTGGTGCGCTGGGCGGTGTGGCCGACGTACTGGCCCACCAGGTCCGCCCGCGCCACCTCGACCAGGGAGTCGCGGGGGAGCACCCCCAGCGAGTGCAGGAGCCTGGCGTACAGCCGGGCGACGGTGGTCTTGCCGGTGCCGGGCGGTCCGCTGAAGACCAGGTGGTTGCTGATCCGGGGGGCGGGCAGCCCGGCGGCGACCCGCTGCCGGGCGTTGGTGAGGAGGCTGACCAGGTCGGCTACCTCCCGCTTCACGGCGGCGAGTCCCACCATGGCGGTGAGTTCGGCCATCGGGTCGGAGGCTGCGGACGCGCCGTCCGCGTCCTGCTCCGTGCCGCCCTCGCCGGCGCCGACGGCCGCCGCCTCCGCGTCGCCGACGTCCTGCGGCAGCAGCAGCGTCAGGTCGTTCTCCGACGGGTCGGTCATGGCCGCGAGCCGGAACGCCTGCCGGTCCACCATGTCCTCGAACACGCTGCGGGCCGCACGGCCGTTGCCGAAGGTCGCGTCGCGCGTCATCTGCTCGAAGCGTACGGCGAGGGCCTCCCGGGTCAACGGCCCGAGCTCGAACTGGTGACGCAGGCAGAGGCTCTCGGTGATCGTCACCAGCTCCTCCACCGCGTAGTTGCCGAACTCGATGGTGCGGGTGAACCGGGAGGCGAGACCGGGGTTGGCGGTCAGGAACGACTCCATCTGCTCGGAGTATCCGGCCGCCACCACGACCACGTCGTCGCGGTGGTCCTCCATCAGCTTCAGCAGGGTGTCGACGGCCTCGCGGCCGAAGTCGTTGGACGTTCCCTCGACGGTGAGCGTGTAGGCCTCGTCGATGAACAGCACTCCGCCCAGCGCGCTGGTGAACGCCTCGGTGGTCTTGATGGCCGTGCCGCCGATGACCTGCGCGACGAGATCGGCACGGGCGACCTCGACCAGGTGTCCGCTCCTGAGCACGCCCAGGTCCGCGAGGATGCTGCCGTAGAGGCGGGCGACGGTGGTCTTGCCGGTGCCGGGCGGCCCCGCGAAGATCAGGTGCCGGCTCATCGACGGGACCGGCATGCCGAGCCGGCGCCGGCGCTCCGCGAGCTGGTTCAGATTGACCAGCGTGTTCACCTGGTGCTTGACGTTCTCCAGGCCGACGAGCGCCTCCAGTTCGGCCAGCGGGCCCTCCGGTTCCGGTTGCTTGCCGGACCCGCCCGGTGCGCCGTCCTCGCCGCCTGTCCCGGCCGACTCGCCCCAGCTGTCCGGCAGCCCGTTGTCCGCGCTGGTCAGCAGCTCGACCGTGAGCCGCTCGCTCGCGCGGCTCTGGCGCAGTCCCGCGCCCCGGTTGTCGCGTACGACGCACCGGGTGACGTCGACCGGCTCGGCGCTGTCGATCCGTACGCCGTCGCCCGTACTCCCGGTGATCTGACAGGCGGTGAGGACGGCCCGGCCGCCCCGCGACACCTGGACGCCGTGCGCCTTCGAGCCGTGCACCCGGACCCGCTCCAGGGTGATTTCCGCGCCGTCCCGCACCCCGACCCCGGCGTCGGCGCTGTCGCCGATCTCGCAGTCCCGCAGGGTGCCCCGGCCGCGTTCGCCGACGAGCAGGCCCGAGCGGGCGGCGGAGGTGAGGACCGTGTCGCTGATCTCGGGGTCCGAGTCGTCGTCGATGCTCAGCGCGCAGCCGCCGGCGGACTCGATCTCACAGTGCTCGAGCCGGCCGCGGCCGTCATCGGTGAACTCGACGCCGTGGCCGCCGGAGCCGGTGACCCTGACGCGGCGCAGCAAGGGGTTGGCGGCGGAGCGCACCGAGATGCCGACGCCGGCCGCGTCCAGGACCTCCAGGTGCTCGAACTCGGCCGTGGAGTCGTCCCAGAGCTGCACCGCCCCGCCGGTGTCGGCGCAGTCGCTCACCACGGTGTTCCGCAACAGCGGGGCACCGCCCTCGACGACCCGTACGGCGGCCTCGGCGGAGCCGTGGAACGAGCAGCCCTCCAGCATTCCGCGCGAGCGGTCCAGGACGAGCAGCCCGCTGGTCCCGGTGCGCCGGGTGACGCATCCGCGCAGCACGGGGTCGGCCCCGCCGGAGATGACGATGCCGCTCTGCGCGATCGACTCGAAGGAGGTCTCCTCGATCTCCGGCCGGGACATGCTGGTCACCAGCAGGCCCACCGAGGTGTGGTGCACGGCGCACCGCAGCACGCGCGTCGAGCTGTGGCCCTCCAGGGCGATGGCCGGCTTGTCGGTGCCGGAGATGTCGCAGCCCTCCACGGTGCCGCGGGACTCGCCGCTCGCCAGGACGCCGTTGGCCCGCGCGCCCCGGATGCGGCAGTCGCGGACGAGGGGCCCGGCACTCTCGCCGATCACCACCGCGGAGGTGCCGAAGTTCTCGAACACACAGTCCTCGACGATGCTCCCGGACTCCGACGAGTCGACCAGGCCGGCGCCGCCGGGGTTGCTGATCCGGCAGCCGCGGGCGGCCAGCGAGCCCTTGCCGCGGACCAGCAGCGCCGTCCATCCGGAACCGGCCACGGTGCAGTCGTCGAGGGCCGCCTGGCCGGCCGGTACGTCCACGACCGCGGCCTCCTTGTCCCGGCCCCGGAGGGTCAGGGCACTGAGCATCACGGCGTCGGCCATGAGGGTGACGGCGGTGCCGTCCCGCGGGCAGAGCTCGACGGCGCCCGGCTCGCCCTCGCCGGCGATCGTCACCCGGTGCCGGATGACGAGGTTCTCGGCGTAGCGGCCGGGGCGGACCCGGATCACCGCCCCGGTACGGGCATGGGCCAGTGCCTCACCGATCGTCCGGAAGCCGTCCGACCGTTCCGGGCCGACCGTGAGTATGTGACGTGCCACGCCTCGAACCTCCTTGTGCTGTCGCCTAGTTGGCGTTGTACGCCGTACATCTTGTGTGCATATCATGCGGCTTATGCGGAATGTCATGAGACGTCGGGGGGCGGGCCTTGTGCTGGCGGTCGCCGTGGTCCTACCGGTCACGGGCGGGCCTGCCCTCGCCCTCCCCGCCGCGCCGTCGGCGAGCTCCGGTGCCGACGATCCGGGGGCCACGCTGCTGCCCCCGCTGCCCGTCCGGCTCGGCGAGGGCAACCCGTGCACCGGGGCCTCGGATCAGACGGCCACCGGGGCGGCGTGGTCGCAGACGGCGCTCGGGCTGTCCCGGGCCCAGCGGATCTCCCGCGGCGGCGGGGTGACCGTCGCGGTGGTCGACAGCGGGGTCGCCACCGGCGTCCCCAGTCTGTCCGGCAGGGTGGAGCCCCTCGACGGGGCGGCGAAGGACTGCGTGGGCCACGGCACGTTCGCCGCCGGCCTGATCGCCGCCGCGCCGGAGAAGGGCAGCGGCATCACCGGGATCGCCCCACAGGCGGAGATCCTCGCCCTGTCCGGCACCGACGACCGGGGAGTGCCCTCCGTGGAACGCGTCGCCGCCGGCATCAGGACCGCGGCGGACCGCGGCGCACAGGTCATCTACGTCGGCCAGGTCCTGCGCACCGGCAAGGCCGAACTCACCGCGGCCGTCGCCCACGCCGCCCGGCGCGACGCGCTGGTCGTCGCCCCGGCCGCGCCCGACGCCGTGGCCCGTGAGGAGCGGGGGCCCGACGGTGAGATGCCCGAGGGGCCGTACTGGCCGGCCGCCGCACCCGGCGCGCTCGCCGTCGTGGACTTCGGCCCCGGCGGCGTACGGCAGAAGAACGCGCCGCCCGCCTACGAGCCCGATCTGTCCGCGCCCGGCAGCGAGATGGTCAGCGTCGGCCCTGAAGGTTCCGGCCACTACATCGGCTCCGGCGCCTCGCTGGCCGCGGCGGGCGTCGCCGGCGCCGCCGCCCTCGTCCGCGCCTACCACCCCGACCTCGGGGCGGCCGAGGTCGCCCGTCGCCTCCTCGACACCGCCTACCCCTCGGACATCCCCCGCCTGGACCCGTACGCCGCCCTGTCCCTGGTCCAGGACCACACGAAGCCCTCTGCAAGGACCCCCGCCCCCGCGCGGATGCCGCCCCCCGCCGACCCCGCCCCCCGCACCCGTTCCCTGACGATCGCGGCCGTGGGCCTGACCACGGTCCTCCTCCTGGCGGCCCTGGCCGCGGTCGTCCCCCGAGGCCGCACCCGTAACTGGCGCCCACCGGGCACCTCCTGAGGACGTCGTCACCGCACCCGTCCGGGCCGGCCCTCGCCTGCCCGGCCCGACGCCTTCGGGGCGCCGTCGCGCCCACCCTCCCCCACTCTCGGCTCCACTCGAGCGGGGGGACCCCCATCGCCCTGCGGCACGACTGCCCGCGGATCGTGGCGGCGGTGCGGAGACCCTCTCAGGACCCGGACGCCTCACGACCCGCCCCCCACGAGCCCCGTCTGCACCTGCAAGGTCTTCCGCCGGGCGATCCGGACCGCCCGCCCCGGAATCAGCTCCCGCCCCTTCACACTTCCGAACAGATATCCCTCACTGGGCGGACACGACATCAGCAGCCCCGGCGTGTTCACCTCCTGCAACCGCCGCAGCAGCGCCTCGTTCAGCCCTCGCCCGGCTCCCGCCGAGGACCGCGCCACCACCAGGTGCAACCCCACCTCGTGCCCCAGCGCCAGATGGTCGAGGAGCGGGGCGAACGGCTGCGTCATCGGCCCGCCGCCCACCATGTCGTAGTCGTCGACCAGGATGAACAGCCGCGGCCCCTGCCACCAGTCGCACAACCGCATCCGCGACGGAGCGATGTCCTCCCCCGGCACCCGCTGCCTGACCGCCCGCGCGGCTCCGTCCACCAGGTCCCGCAGCATGTCCAACGACACGGCGTGCCCCAGCCGGTACGCCTCCGGAACGCTCTCCACCAGCTCCCGCCGGTAGTCCACCGTCATGATCCGCGCCTCGGCCGGCGTGTACCGCTCGGTGATGCCGCGCGCGACCAGCTTCAGCAGGTTCGTCTTGCCGCTCTCCGTGTCGCCCACCACGATCAGATGCGGGTTCTCGGCGAAGTCGTGCCACACCGGCGCCAGTTCGTTCTCGTCCAGGCCGATCGCGATCCGCAGCCCGTTCTCGCCCTCCGGCTCCGGCAGCTCCTCCACCGGCAGCGTCGAAGGCAGCATCCGCACCCGTGGCGCGGTGGGCCCCGTCCAGTTCTCGCCGATCGCGGCGACCAGTCCCGCGACCCCGTCCGCGAGGTCGTCGGCGTCCTCGACCCCGTCGACGCGCGGCAGCGCCGCCAGATAGTGCAGCTTGTCCGAGGTCAGCCCCCGTCCCGCGCTGCGCGGGACCGTCGCCGCCTTCCGGGAGTCGATCTGGGAGTCCATGGGATCGCCCATACGCAGCTCCAGCCGGGTCCCGGTCTGGTCGCGTACCGACGACGACAGCTCCACCCAGCGGGCGGTGGTGACGATCAGGTGGACGCCGTAGTTGAGCCCGCGGGCGGCCAGCGCGTTGAAGGTGGGGATGTGCCGGTCGAAGTCCTGGCGCACGGTCGCCCAGCCATCGATGACCAGGAAGACGTCCCCGTGCGGCTCGTCGGGGAACTCTCCCGCCGCGCGCCGCTTGCGGTAGGTCGCCATGGAGTCGATGCCGTGCTCCAGGAAGAACCGCTCCCGCCGGGCGAGCAGCGTGGTGACCTCCGCGATCGTACGGCCCACCCGCTCGGTGTCCACCCGCGCCGCGACCCCGCTCATATGGGGCAGCCCGTCCAGTGAAGCCAGCGTGCCGCCGCCGAAGTCGAGGCAGTAGAACTGCACTTCGCGCGGGGTGTGGGTGAGGGCCAGCGCGGTGACGAGGGTCCGCAGCAGCGTGCTCTTGCCGCTCTGCGGCCCCCCGGCGACGGCCACGTGGCCCCCGGCCGCGGACAGGTCCACGGTCAGCAGGTCACGCACCTGGTCGAAGGGCCGGTCGACCACACCCACCGGAACGGTGAGCCGCCCCCGCAGCGGCCAGTCGGCCGTGGTCAGGCCGTACCGCGGGTCGGGGGACAGCGGGGGCAGGATCTGGTCCAGGGTGGCCGGCCGGCCCAGCGGCGGCAGCCACACCTGGTGGGCGGGCGGCCCCGCCCCGCGCAGCCGGTCGAGCGCCACCGACAGCAGCGTCTCCCCGCCGCCGTCCCCCTCGCCCTCCGGTTCGGGTACGGTCCCGTCGGGCTCGCCCGCCGGGTCCGGGTCCGCGGGAGCGCGCGGCACCACCCACTCCGCCGTCCACGGCACCACCTGACGCGCCACCTGCGCCCGCGCGACGGCCCGCCGCCGCCGGTACGGTCCCGAGACGTACGCGGCCCGGAACCGGGTCAGCGCGTCGACACCGCTCTTGAGGAACCCGGCGCCCGGCTGCGCGGGCAGCTCGTAGGCGTCCGGCACCCCCAGCACGCCCCGGCTCTCCATCGCGGAGAACGTCCGCAGACCGATCCGGTACGACAGATGGCTCTCCAGCTGGTGCATACGGCCCTCGTCCAGCCGCTGCGAGGCCAGCAGCAGATGGACCCCGAGGCTGCGCCCGAGCCGGCCGATCATCACGAACAGCTCCATGAAGTCGCGGTGCGAGGCGAGCAGTTCGCTGAACTCGTCGACCACCACGAACAGGCTGGGCAGCGGCTGCAGCGGCGCCCCGGACTGCCGCGCCTTCTCGTACTCCAGCGCGGAGGTGTAGTTCCCGGCGGCGCGCAGCAGCTCCTGCCGCCGGATCAGCTCCCCGTGCAGGGCGTCCTGCATCCGGGCGACCAGCGCCACCTCGTCCGCGAGGTTGGTGATGACCGCCGAGGTGTGCGGCAGCTCGTCGAGGCCGAGGAAGGTCGCGCCGCCCTTGAAGTCGACGAGGACGAAGTTCAGCGTCTCGGAGGAGTTGGTCAGCGCCAGCCCCAGCACCAGCGTGCGCAGCAGCTCGCTCTTGCCGGAGCCGGTCGCGCCGATCAGCATGCCGTGCGGCCCCGTACCGCCCTGCGCGGACTCCTTGATGTCCAGCTCCACGGGCCTGCCCTCACCGCTCACCGCGATCGGCACCCGCAGCCGGGCGCTGCCCGTCGCCTTCTGCCACAGGGTGGCCGGGTCGTGCCGGTGCAGATCGGGGATGTTCAGCAGCGAGGTCAGCTCGACGTCGTCGGCGAGCGGCTTGGAGTCGTCGCCGCCCACACTCATCCGGTACGGCGCCAGCAACCGGGCCAGCGCCAGCGCGCCCACCGTGCCCAGCCGGTCGGGCCGGCCGAGCACCGTCGACTGCTCCTTGCGGTCGCGGTCGGTGCGCACCAGCGCGACACCGCTCTCGTCCACCTCCAGGCGCAGCGTGGTCCGTCCGGGCTTCCACGCGAGCGCACCGGTGAGGTCGAGCACCACCGCGTTGCGGAACCCGTGCCCGTCGAAGCGGTGCCCGGCCGGCACCGTGCAGCCGTCGATCACGACGACCGTGTACGGCTCCTCACGTCCCGGAACCGCGTCGGGGTCGGCGCCCGGCCGCTCCAGGAACTCCGCGCCGAGCAGGTTCTCCAGCTCGGTGAAGGCCGAAGCGACCAGACGGGCCGGTCCGGCGCCGTCCTCCTCGTGCCGGTGCAGGCTGTGCGGCAGCCACTTCGCCCACTCCCACTCCGCGCGCCGCTCGTCCGAGACGCACAACGCGATCCACAGGTCGTCGGGGGAGTGGAACACCGCCAACTGCGCGAGCAGGGCCCGCACCTGGGCCCGTATCCGCTCCTCGTCCCCGCGGAACAGCACCTTCGACCAGGCCCGCAGATAGATCGCGATGGGCTGGTCGCGGACGGTGGAGTACGCGCGGGTGAAGCTGCGCAGCGCGTGCGCGCTTAGCGGCTCCAGGTCCTCGACGGGCTTGGTCGACAGCGGTGTCAGCTTCATCGCCAGCCGCTGGTCGCCCACACCCATCCGCACCTCGGCGAAGTCCTCGTCGGACGACCGGCGTTCCCACAGCCGGGTGCTGCGCACCAGCGACGACAACGCGTCGGGCTCCGGGTGGCGCCAGGCCAGGGCGCGCTGCTGCTCGACGACGGACGTCCGCACCATGCGCCGGGTCTGCCGCAGATACCGCAGGTAGTCGCGGCGCTCGCCCTTCATCCGCTGCTTGCGCTCGCCGTTGCGCCGCATCACCTGACCGAGCATCATGCCCGCCGACGCGATCACCATCACACCGAGCGCGATGTAGATGAATCCGCCGCTGCTCTGGCTCATCCCCGGCCGCATGAACATCAGCATCATGGAGACCGACATCAGCGCCATCGGCAGATACGTCCACACCGCGGAACTGTCCGGCACGACTTCCGGAAGCGTGGGCGGCTCCTGGAGACTCAGTTCCCCCGACGGCATTTCCGGCCCTTTGCGACGGGCCGGACGGCGGAACAGGATCACGCTCAACGAACGTCCTCCTCAATGATGTCGGAAGGAATTCCGGGGGAAATCCGCGAGAACAACGCGGGTTTTACCGTAAAGAGTCAACGTCCCGTGCGTCGGCGTCGGGAGAATGGCCGGGAAGCGCCGTGAAGTTGAACTCCCGGAGTGGTGTTGCGAAAAGCCCGGCGTACGGTCAAACTCGTCGGCGCATGCCCCGTCCGACTTTTCCGTCGTGTTCGGCGACCGACCGGTGTGCCGCCCTTGCCACTTCCAGCCACCGCGTATTCCGCGGTCCGCCAGAAAGTGTGAACTCCGAACCCATGACTGACACTCAGACGGCAAGCCTGTGCCGCGTCACCGTACGTGCTCCGGCCAGGACCGTCGACCTGGCCGTGCCCTCCGACGTCCCTGTCGCCGATCTGCTGCCCACAGTGATCGGCTACGGAGGGGACGACCTGGAGGAAACCGGTCTGGAGCACGGAGGCTGGGTGCTCCAGCGGCTCGGCGGCCCACCGCTCGACCCCGAGAGTACCTTGGACTCCCTCGGTCTGCGGGACGGAGAGGAGCTGCATCTGCGGCCGCGCACCGAGGCGCTGCCCGAGGTGCACATCGACGACCTGGTCGACGGCATCGCCGACGGCATGGGCCGCAGACCGCACGGCTGGAGCCCGGAGGCGGGCCGTCGCCTGCTGCGCGGACTGGCCGCGGCCACCCTCGCGCTGGGCATCGTGCTGCTGGCCATGCCCGGCACGGCCGGCTGGATACGGGCGGTCGCCGCCTCGGCCGCGGGACTGCTGCTGATCGCCGGAGCCGGCTCCGCATCCCGTGCCGTCGGGGACGCCGGAGCCGGCTCGGTGCTCGGCCTGATGGCGGCCCCCTACTTCGCCCTGGCGGGCTGGCTGCTGCCCGGCGGCGACCTGGGCGGCGTCGACGGTGATGCCGTCCTCGGCGCCCGGCTGCTGGCGGCGTCCGCGGCCGGCGGCGCGGGCACGATCCTCGCCCTGGCGGCGGTCGGCGTCCACCCGGCGCTCTTCATCGGCACGGCCTGTGTCGCCGCGGCGGGCGCGCTCGGCGCCGCCCTGATCACCCTGGACCTGGCGCCGCAGCAGGCGGCCGGTGTGGTGGCCGTCGTGGTGGTGCTCTTCGGCGGGTTCGTCCCGTCGCTGTCGTTCCGGCTGGCCGGCATGCGGATGCCGCCCCTGCCGACCAACGTCCAGCAGCTGCAGCAGGGCATCGACCCGTACTCCTCCTCGGACGTCGACGCGCGCTCCGCGCTGGCGGACGGCTGGATGACCGCCCTCTACGCCGCCATCGGCCTGGTGTGCCTGCCCTGCCTGGTGGCCCTCATGGCTTCGCCGGGCCTCGCCGAGATCCTCACCGTCGTGGCCCTCTCCCTCCTGCTGCTGCTGCACAGCCGGGGGCTGGGCAACGTCTGGCAGCGGCTGGCGCTGACCGCCGCCGGGGCCTGGGGCGTGGTCCTGCTGCTGTTCGTCTCCGCGCGCTCCCTCGCCCCGGCGGACCGGCTGACCCTGACGGCCGGCCTGATGGGGCTGGCCGCCGCGATCACCATCGCCTCGTGGACCGTGCCTGGACGGCGGCTCGTCCCCTACTGGGGACGTGCGGCCGAGCTGCTGCACTCACTCGCCGCCCTCAGCATCCTGCCGCTGACGCTCTGGTCGATGGGCGTCTACGGCTGGCTCCGCGGCATCAACGGCTGACCCGGGAGACACGGCGACATGCACAGCAAACGCGACCAAGTACAGGCGCATCTCTTCATCATGGGGCGGCTGGCCTCGGCCATGCTGCGCGCCGAGCCGGACTCCCCGGAGAGCCCGCTGGGCCGGACCAACCGCGGCGCCGCGATCGGCGTGGTCATCGCCGTGCTGGTGTGCGCCGGCGCCTTCGTCTTCGGACTCATCCGGCCCGGCGGCAACGACTCGTGGCGCTCGGGGGAGAACCTGGTCGTCGACAAGGACACCGGCGCCCGCTACCTGTACCTGGACGGGCGGCTGCGCCCGGTGCGCAACTACGCGTCGGCCCGGCTGGTCACCGGCGGCGAGGTCGGCGTCACGACGGTGGGCACGTCCTCGCTGGCCGGCACCCCGCACGGGACGCCCGTCGGCATCCCCGACGGGCCCGAGGCGCTGCCGGGCACGGGCGACCTGGACCGCACCCCGTGGCTGGTGTGTTCCGACGTCCTGCCGCGGACGACGGGCGTCGTCACGACGACCACGACCCTCGCCCTCGGCGCCGACGCCCCGCAGGACGTTCCCGGCGGCCGGCGACTGGGCGGGAACGAGGGCCTGCTGGTCACCGGCCCGGACGGCACCACGTACCTGCTGTGGCAGGGCAGCCGGCTGCGCCTGGACGGGCGGGCGAAGGCGGCCGAGGCCCTCGGGTACGGCGACGTCACCCCGCGTCCCGTCTCCGCGGCGTTCCTCGACGCCTTTCCGCTCGGCCCCGACCTGGCCCCCGCCGACGTACCCGGCCGGGGCGAGAAGGGCCCCGAACTGGGCGGGCGGAGCACCAGGATCGGGCAGCTCTTCAAGGTCGACGTGCCCGGCTCCGCCACCCGCTACCACCTGCTCACCCGGGAGGGCCTCGTCCCCCTCACCGACACCGGTGCCACCCTCCTGCTGGGCGATCCGCGGACGCGTGAGAAGGCGTACGGCGGTGAGGCCGCGGCCGTGGTGACGCTCGGCGCGGACACCCTGGCCGGGCATCTGGCCCCCGACGCGCGGAGCTCGCGGACGGATCGGCTGCCCGCGAAGCCGCCGGAGGCGGTCACCGTCGCCACCGGCTTCCTGTCCTGCGCGGAGGTCGACTCCGCGGACTCCGGTGTGCGGGTGGGGACCTCGGTGCTGCCCGGGAGCGCTCTGCCTCAGGCGGTGCAGGCGCCGGCGCCCGAGGTCGAGCCGGGCTGTCTGAGGGTCGACTCCATCGCCGTACGGGCCGGAAAGGGCGCGCTGGTCAGGGTGTTGAGCGCGAGCGGCAGCGCACTGGGCGACACCACGTACCTGGTGACGGACGAGGGCGTGAAGTACCGGCTGCTGTCCCAGGAGGCGGTGAAGGCGCTGGGCTACGAGGGCGTCGAGGCGCGGACGATGCCGTCCCCGATGCTGGCCATGCTGCCCAGCGGCCCGGACCTGACCCCCGAGGCGGCGGCCGAGGGCGAGGCCCGGGTGACGCTGCGGTGCCCCGGGCGGTAGCGGGCGGGAGGGACGGGAGGGACAGGAGGGGACGGCCGGGCTCCGCCGGCGGTCGTCCGGAAGGGAAATTCTTGGAGTCCCCCCGGTCACCTCGCGTTCAGCCGGGCACCCGGCGGTGTCCGGCGGACGGCACCGATGCCCGGTCTGTCCGGCCGGATTCACCGCGCCGCTCAGGTGAGCGGCATGAATTCCGAGTCATTGCACAATTGAGCTTCTCCCTCCCGGACTTCGCGGTTCCTTCGGTAATTGCCAAAGAAGTTGCAGTCTGCATAGCATCTGGCCACCCCATGACCCCGGCGCATCATCCGCGATCGCAGGAACACTCTGTCTGCCCACGGAGTGGACCTGGGAGCCGAAGCCCGGTGAGCGTCACCGAAAAGGGAGTTCCCTCATGGCCATGCAGCAGTCCGAAGAGCGCGCGACCCGTAACGGGATCATGGCGCTGGAACAGGCATTCACCGGTGTTCAGCGCTGTCAGCAGGACGTCCAGTCCACGTCGCACACGCTCGCCTCGAATTACGGGGGCGTGGACGGCGGTAAGTACAAGAAATTGCTGGAGCAGTGGGACGAGCACGTCGACACCATCCTGATCAACCTGGACCGGATGGTCGACGAGCTCAACACCACCCTCACGGAACACGGGCTGGTGCAGGGATCCACCAGCGACGCGATCGACGCGGAGTACTCACGCTCCACGCAGGTGTTCGACGAGCTCAACGGCACCAACACGTCGTCGAACTGACCCAGCAGACCCCAAGCCCTTCCACTCTCGTCGTTCCCCCGGTGAATAGAGGACTCCGATGGACTTCTCCGATGGCTACATCTACGTCGACTACAACCATGCCGAAGGCGCGGCGGACGACATGGTCAGCCAGTCCCAGTCGATCATGAGCATTCTGGCCAACCTGGAAATGGAACTGGCCGAACTCCGCAACAGCTGGATCGGTGACGACCGGGACGTCTACAGCGAGGTCCAGGCGAAATGGGACAACGCCGTCCAGAACATCAAGACCCTGCTCGCCAACCACTCCGGTCTGCTCACCGAGATCTCCGGCAACTACCGGTACACGGAGCAGAACCTCTCGCAGCGGTGGGGCGACATCAGGATCGGCAGCCGCTGACGCCGGCCGGTGACGGAAGGGTGATCACGTGGCCGTCACGGTCCTCGACAGCACGTTCCTGAAGAACTTCATCAACAACCAGGTCGACGCGTTCCGGACGTCCCTGGAGAACATCCTCAAGGACAGCCCGACCGCCGGTCCGGCGATCTCGTTCATCGCGGACAGCATCTCGACCACGACGATCCTGTCCTCGAAGCCGCTCGTCCTCGGCCCCATGGCCGACGAGAACAGCGTGGTCGGCGGGGGATCCCTGAACAAGGTCATCCAGCAGGGCGCGGGCGAGGTCGAGCGCATCCTGGAGGACCAGACGGTTCTCTTCGAGGACCTCGAACAGGCCTTGTGGGACACGATCGACGAGCTGGCCAAGGCCCAGGGCAGGAATCTCGAGAACATCACCGCGGACGAGTTCATGGACATCTTCGAGGATGTCGACAGTGATCTCGACAATCCGGGTGGCAACGAAGAGGAAGAGTAACGGAGTTCGGCGATGGCCAACCCCGAGGACAACAACGACGACTACTGGAAGAAAGCGGTCGACCTGCTCACCGGCTACGTTCTGCCGGAGCGGAAGACGTTGTTCGACACCCTCAAGGGCAACGACGGCATCCCGATGATCCATGTCCGGGTGGAGGACGAGGGAGGTCCGGGCTACTCGTCGGGTTTCCTTTCCTCGGGCGGTTGGGGCACGCACAACACCAACTACACCATTCCGTACTACCAGCCGGCCGGAAACGATACGAGCGTCTCCGAAGGCAGCTACCTCTACCGGTACCGCGTGTACATCACCTTCCTCGCCACGCCCGCGGCCGCGCCCCCGAGCGGGGAGGACGTGATCGCGAAGTTCGAGAAGACGAGCAAGGTCCTGATGGACAAGGGCGGCTCGAACAGCGAGGGCGAGAAGCTCGACTGGGACACCAGCGCCCTGGTCCAGTACATCTACGGTTCCAAGGCCGCCCTCGACCAGTTGACGATGTGGCCCTACTCGACCCACGGATTCGAGAACCGCGGCATCAAGGTGGGCGACGGCACCTACGTCGACCTGCTCACCTTCACCAAGACGGCCCAGGCGTTCGACCGGGTCGTCAAGTTCTTCGAGGACAGCGCGGTCACCATCGGCGCGTGGGACACCGAGAACATCGGGGAGGGCAGCGACTCCTGGGACGGCACCTCGGCCGCCGTCTTCAAGGCGCTCATCCACAAGCTGGCCCGGAACTACGAAGGGTACGCAGACCAGATCGACGGCAAGGGCAGCGAGGGCTCCGCGGTCACCATCGACACGGTGACGGTGTCGTCCGAGCCGGCCAGGGCGCTGGCCGCGGCCCAGAGCGTCGTCCTCGAGCAGGCGCAGAACCTGCGCGACGCCTGGGTGGCGTGGCGGGCCGAGAGTAATCCGCAGCGCTGGCTCTACGACATGCTGCAGGACGCCCGGTTCAACCTCATCGAGAACCAGTTTGAGAAGACGGATTTCGACACGGTGTCCAGTGGCTCCGGGCCGTACACCACCTGGCACAACTACGTGGTGTCGACCGCCGGCTTCCGGAACGAGATCGTCATCGGGGAGAAGTCGTACGGCAGGCCGAGCGACATGACCACCTGGAAGGCGATCGCCGAGGAGGCGGTGCGCCGGTGGGAGCAGTCCGTGCAGGACTGGCTCAGCACGAAGGGCGCCGAGGCCATCGTGGCCGTCAACAAGGCGTTCAAGGAAGCCGAGAAGGCGTTCGACACCAGCATCACCGACCGGGACGACCGCCCCCTCTCCGAGATCGCCGCCAAGGAAGAGGCCACCGCCGAGAAGAAGAAGGCGGAGGCCGAAGCGGCGGCGGCCAAGGCCCAGGCGGAGAAGGAGAAGGCGGAGGCCAAGGCGGCGGCGGAGAAGGAGAAGGCCGAAGCGAAGGCCGAGCGGGACAAGGAGAAGGCTGAAGCCGAGAAGGAGAAGGCCGAAGCGAAGGCGGCGGCCGAGAAGGAGAAGGCGGAGGCCAAGGCCGAGCGGGACAAGGAGAAGGCTGAGGCCGAGAAGGAGAAGGCCGAGGCGAAGGCGGCGGCCGAGAAGGAGAAGGCGGAGGCCAAGGCCGAGCGGGACAAGGAGAAGGCTGAGGCCGAGAAGGAGAAGGCCGAGGCGAAGGCGGCGGCCGAGAAGGAGAAGGCGGAGGCCAAGGCCGAGCAGGACAAGGAGAAGGCCGAGGCCAAGGCGGAACAGGCCGCCGCCAAGGAGGCGGCCGAGAAGGAGAAGGCCGAGGCCAAGGCCGAGCAGGCCGCCGCCAAGGAAGAGGCGGCGAAGGAGAAGGCCGAGGCGAAGGCGGCGGCGGCCGAGCAGCAGGCGTTCGTCCTCGCGCAGAACCAGAAGGCGCAGGACGAGGCGAAGAAGGAACGGGAACGGGCCGCGGCCCAGGCCGAAGCCGACCGCGCCGAAGTGAAGGCCGAGCAGGAGGCCGCCAAGGAAGAGGCGGCGAGGGAGAAGGCCGAGGCGAAGGCGGAGCAGGAGGCCGCCAAGGAAGAGGCCAGGCGGGAGCAGGAGGCCGCCAAGGCCCAGGCCGAGAAGGAGAAGGCGGAGGCCAAGGCCGAGCAGGAGGCCGCGAAGGCGGCGGCCGAGAAGGAGAAGGCGGAGGCGAAAGCCGAGCAGGAAGCCGCCAGAGCGGAGGCCAAGGCCGACCAGGAGGCTGCCAAGGCGGAGGCCAAGGCCGAGCAGGAAGCCGCCAGGGCGGAGGCCGACGCCGAGCGGGAAACCGCCACGCGGGAACAGGCGGACGCGCGGGCCAGGGCGGAGGCCCAGCAGGAGGAGGCCCGCCGTGAGGCCCTGCAGGAGAGGCAGCAGGCCAGGCTGGACGCCGAGAACGCCAAGGCCGACGCGCAGGCCGACTACGAGCAGCAGAAGGCCGAGGCCCGCGCCGACCGCGACGCCGCCCTCCAGGAGGCCGACCGCCAGGAGGCGGCGGCGCGCCAGGAGTACGAGCGGGAGAAGACCGAGGCCCAGGAACAGCGGGACCAGGCACGCCAGGACGCCGAGCGGGAACGGGCCGAGGCGCGCCGGGAGTACGAGCGCGAGATCGCCGCCGGCACCGACGAGAAAGAGGCCCGCGAGGAGTACGACCGGCGGATCGCGGGGATCGACGCCGCCGAACAGGCGGCCGTCGACCGGGCGGACGCCGCAGAGGCCGACGCCAGGCGGGAGTACGACGAGGCGAAGGCCGACGCCCAGGCGGAACGCCAAGAGGCGCGCACCGAGGCCGAGCAGGCGCGCAAGGACGCCAAGTCCGCGTACGACCAGCGCATGCGCGACATCCAGGCCGAGTACGACCGGATCAACGCCGGTGACAAGGACATCGACGAGCTGATCCGGCAGCGCATCGCCGACCTGCCCGAGCCTCCCGACCTCTCGGCCCACGGGGGCGGCTCCACGGGCTCGGCCGGCTCCGCGTACTCCTCGGTGTTCGACGACAACCTCTACAACCAGGACGACCTCTCCTCGGCGCTGGGGCGTCCGCAGGGCAGCGGCGTCCTGGCGGGCGCCTCCGCCGACGGCACCGGCACGGGGCCGGGATCACCCGGGATGTACCCGCCGATGATGCGCGGCGCGGGCGGCGATGCCGGCGGCAACAGCGGCGAGCGCACCAGGACCGTCATCGAGCCCACGGTCGGCCGCTCCGGCCGGACGACCGCCGCGCAGACCGTCGACGACGAGGAGCACCGCGTCGTCCCCAGGTCCACGCAGACCAGCAGCAGCATGCCCTTCATGCCGCCCATGGGAGGCATGGGCGGGGCGGGGGAGAGGCCGCAGACGGAGAGCGGGGACAGGGAACGGACCACGTGGCTGGCCGAGGACGAGGGCGTCTGGGGAACCGACGAGGGCGGCGCGCCGCAGGCCCTGGGGCGCTGAGGGGAAGGGGAGGACCAGGATGAGTCAGCCGATGGAGGACCGAGTGGCCCAGGCGATGGCCCACCTCAAGGCGGCGGAGGCGGCTGCGGCCTCGGCACGGGCCGAACTGGACACGGCGTCGGCCACCGCGCGTTCGGCGGACCGGTCGGTGCGGGTCTCCGTCGGCGCGAAGGGCGAGCTGACCAGCCTGGAGTTCCTCGACGGCAAGTACCGGACCATGGCCGCCGCCCAGCTCTCCGCTGCGGTGCTGGAGGCCGCGAACACGGCGCGGGCCGAGATGGCCCGCAGGGTCGTCGACCTGCTCGACCCGCTCACCAGGATGACCGCGCGCGGCGCCGCCCCGGAGCGGATGGGCGTCGACTGGGAGGCCGTCTTCGGCTCGCTGATCGCCGAGACCTCCGTGGCGAAGGGGCCCACGGCGATGAGCAGGCTCCGCGACGAGATCGTCGAGGACGACGAGGACGACAAGGGACGGCAGGGGGGCGCGTAACCATGTCCGGCAACTACTCCGCCGACATCCAGGCGATTCTGCAGGGTTCCAGGCACCTCGCCGACGCCGTCCGCTACGGCGACGAGATGCTGCCCCGGTTCGAGACCGGCTGCGCCCAGTACGCGGGCTGGTGGGGCGAAGAAGGCGGCGACGACGAGTTCGCCAACGCGGTCGGCGAGCAGATCCGGCGTGAACAGGAGCAGGTGAGGGACACGGTCCTGGCCATCACCGGTGGGTTCCTGGCGCTGGTCGACGCGGTCGCCGCGGAGGCCGACCACGTGCAGCGGCCGCAGATCCAGGCGGTGGAGGACATCGAGGCGCACGGCTCGGAGAGCGAGAACAGGCGCTGAATGGCCATCATGTTCCCGCCCGGCCTGCGGGAGTTCATCGAGGTCTGGGTGGGCGCGAACGTCGCCACCGGCAACGAGGACCGGGGCTTCGACAGCCGTAACCCCTACAAGCGGCTGGCCGACGACGTCAGGGACCTCTCCGACGCGATGAAGGGAGCGATCTCCACCGCCGGGAACTCGCTCCCGCCGCAGATCGCCCAGGAGTTCGTCGCCGCGATGAAGCTCTTCGTCGACGACAACGGCCAGAACCACCTGCAGAAGTTCTCCGACGAACTCCGGGACCTGGGCGCCCAGCAGGTGAACCGTTCCATCAAGCTGTCCGAGGCGAAGTACCAGATCCTCATCGAGTTCATCCTGATGAACATCGAGCTGGCCCTGATCGCCGCGCTGGCGGTCTTCACCGGCGGTACGTCGCTCACCGAGATCGCCATCCAGAAGGCGCGCACCGCGCTCACCATCCTGCTGATCCTCCAGCGGCTGGGACGCGCCATCCCCACGCCGCTCTCGGTGCTGCTGGAGGCGATCCAGGAGGCGTTCGTCTCCTTCGCCTCGCAGCTGATCTCCATGACCGCGCCGGACGACCCGGAGCGCCGGCGCACCAAGTTCGACTGGACGGACATCGGCCAGTCGGCGGTCGCCGGCGCGTTCGCGGGACTCTTCGGGGGCATCTTCGGTGAGGTCGGCGGAAAGTTCATCAACAAGTACTTCAAGAACAACAACTTCTGGAAGGAGTTCTCCGAACTCCCGTTCAGTTTCATCAACGAGGGGCAGGCGGAGACCTTCGCCGAGGCCTTCACCGGTCTGATCTTCCTGGGCACGTTCACCCTCAACCCCGGTACGTTCCTGAGCGCCGGCCTCAGCGGCCTGATCTTCGAAGCGGCCTCCACCGGCGCGGAGTTCGGCGGGAAGTTCGTCTACAAGAACTACTTCCAGAACACCGGCTCCGACGACGTCAACGACCTGCCGGGCGGCGCGAACCGGGACGGTGACAGGAGCGGAAGCGGGAACCGGTACGCGTACGAGAACCGGTACGACGACATGTACGACGGCGGCAGCACGTACCAGGACCTCCGCGACGCCCCGTACACGGGCAGCGGCGCGCACCGGAGCACCGACGAGGACTCCGTCTCCTCCGTCGGTGACATCAGCGACACCGCGTCGGTCTTCAGCGACACCAGCGACGTCTCGTCGGTCTCCTCCGTGTCCTCCTCCTCGTCCCTTCCGGGCCACGACACGGTCCACGGCGTCGGCGACCATGCCGGCACGTACGGCCTCCCCGCGGCGGCGGGCACGGTCAAGCCGTCGTACCACCCTCCTTCGCCGGACACGCACGAGGATCCCTACCGGGACTCCCTCGTGGACGACCCGGACACCGACACCGTCTTCTCCACCCTCAACCCGTCGGTAACCGGGACCCCCTGGACCGGCGGGAACACCGACACGGACCCCACCCTGCCGGTCGACAGACCCGTCACCGTCGGCTCCTCCGTCCCGGACCAGACGTCGACCCGGACGGGCGGCAGCGGTCCCACGCCCGACGGGACCGCACGACAGCGGCCGACGGACGACGACACGACCCGGTTCACCTCCGACGACGGACCACAGGGGCGGCAACAGCCCCACGCACCCCTCGCACCCGCCCCCTCGGCCACCACGTCCCCGGGCCAGGCCCCGCCGAACGCCACCCCGCAGACACGGCCCCAGACCACCCCGTCCGGCGACCCGGCGGTCACCGCCGAGACGCCGGACCAGGACCCGCTCGCCCCGGACGACGTCCGCACCCCCGCACCCGAGGAGTCCGGGCCGTCCCACCCGTCCCCCGCGGTGCCGAAGGCCGAGACCCGGACCACGTCAGACGATCCGCAGCCCTACCGGCCCGTGCGCACCGAGTCCGAGGAACTGCCGGCCACCCAGCCCGTCACCGTCGACGAGACACCGCTCAGCTCCCGGGCACCGGACGGGATCCCGACCGGGGAGTCCTCCGGGCCGGGTTCCCCGGACTCGGTCGACATGATCCTGGACTGGGAGGACGACCAGGACGCGTCCGAGCCCGAGTACGAGCCGGACCCGGCCACCGAGGCGCTGTACGACCGGCTGCTGACGGACGTCTTCGGTTCCGCGATCGGGACGAACCCCCTTCACCCCGCCCTCCGTGACGCCCTCGCACACCTCGACCAGCTCCGGCAGGCCGTTCCCGCGCTCCGCGGCGGCCCGCTCGACCTGGACGCCGTGACCCGCCAGGTGCTGCTCCTGGACACCGCCCATCCGGTGACCGACGCGCAGCGCAGTGAGCTGTTCCGGGTGGCGATGGCCCCGGAGACGGAGTCGGCGGGCAGCCTGGCCGCCCTGGCCGCCTTCCACCTGGAACTCCGCGGCGTCCTGTCCCCCACCCAGACGCTGACCGCCGACGACGGCGGCGTGCGGGGCCGCAACTGGACGAACGCCACGATCCCCGACCTCGACCTCACCGAGGTGGGCAAGGTGGTCCGGCAGCCCGACGGCACCCTGGGCCGCGGCGACGTACAGCCCGCGCCCTGGCACCGGCCCGGTGAGCCGAAGCCGTACGTCGTCATGGCGGAGGGCGACCACCGGCGGATCGTCGTACGCGGCCACGACGGCGCCCCGCGCCAGGTGCCGATCGACGTGTTCGCCGAACTGCTGGCCCGCGACCCCCGGCTCGCGGCGCTGCCCCCGGGCACCCCCGTGGTGCTGCTCGTCCCCGACGCCGGCGCCCGCGGCCTGGACCTCCCGCGCCAGGCGGCGGACCGGATCGGCAGGGAGGTCTGGTCGGCCAACGGCGCCGTGAAGGTGTCCCCGCAGCGGGACCCGTCGCAGCCGCACGTCGTCTCCCTGCTGTTCGGACAGGGGCTGCCGCGCGCCGACTGGATCCGCAGCAACCCGGGCCAGGTGCTCGACCCGGCGGAGCGCGAGAACGCGCCGGAGTGGGAGCGCGAGATGCTGTCGCACAGCGTCGTCGTCGACGGGGGCGCGACCATCGGCAGGGGCGTGTTCGAGGACTCCGAGGCCCCGCGCCGGATCGCGGCGCTGAAGCTCGCGACGGAGTCGTCGGAGCTGTGGCACTACAACCCGGTCACCAAGGAGGAGACCAAGGACGACGAGCCGGTCCCGTTCGCCGGCAAGCCGGTGTACGTCTTCGGCGGCCACGCCCGGTCGGGCGCGACCCGGGTGCCGACCACGACGGACCCGAGGCACCACACCCGCGGGCCGGCGACCGGCGGGATGCTCAGGCGGCGTCCGAGCCTGGCGCAGCTCCCCGAGGACCACGGCGTGCTGATGGAGGCGTGCTCGAGCGCCAAGCCGCCGGGTGTGGTCCGTACCCGCAGGGGCATCGACGACACCTTCGTCCCCGACCCGCTGGCGGTCGTCAGCGAGAGCCAGCACGTCGCCAACGAGACCGGGCGCACGGTGTACGGCGGCACCCACATGGTCAGCTTCGCGACGCGACCGGACGGGAAGTTCGTCCACCGCCTCTACACGGACTCGCGGGGGCGGCGCGGGAAGTGGGTGGAACACCGGCCGGAACCCGCCGGTGAGCTGCTCGACGACCGCGCCCGCGCGGCGGGCCTGCACACCGACCCGGTGGGACCGGCCTCGGAGGAGGTCCGTGAGCGGACGCTGCGGCTGGTCCGCGCGCTGCGGCTGGCCTTCGGCGCGGCGATCGAGGACGACAGCCGGTACGGCGACCTCCTCGCCGGGATCGGCGCGCTGGAGACCATGCGGGCGGCCGACCCGGCCCTGCGCGACCTCGCCCCGTTCTCCATGGACCTGTTCGAACGCGCGGCCCACGCCCGCCGGCCGGGTGGCGCCGGCCCCGACGCCTACCGGGGCCTGCTCACCGCCGCCGTCGACGCCGTACGCCGAGGGCCGGACACCGGGCTGTCCGACTTCGTCACCCTGCCCCACGTCACCGCCGCCGCACAGCGGCTGGGCGGCCTGACGGACCAGGACCTGGACACCGAGGCCGCCCGCGTCCTGCGACTGGACGACGGCCCGGCGGCGGTCGGGGAGCCCGAGCGGGCCCGGCTGTTCTGGGCGACGGTCAAGGCCCTGGAGTGGGAGAGCCGGATCCCCGACCCGGACGCCCTCACCGGCCGGATCCTGCACCTGGACCGGCCCGACCCGGCCCGGCGGCCCGAGCTGCTCGACCTGGTGGCTCAGGCGGCGGCCGTCGGCGCCGACGTGGACAACCCGGTCGAGCTGGGCGCGTTCCACCTGGAGACCCTGGGCGCCCTCTCGTCCCAGACCCAGTTGCTCGACCCGGGCGGCGTGCCCACCGGGCGGCGCTGGTCCCCGACCCCGCCGGGCGCGGCCACGACCACGCTCACCGACCGTGTCGTCGTCGCCGCCCCGCAACAGGGCGGCGGCTACCGGGCCGTTGGCCAGGAACGCCCCCCATGGAGCGTCCACGGCGGATCGCCGGCCTACCTGGTGTGGGCGGGCGGCGGCCGGGACCACCTCCTCATGACCCTGCCCGGCGGCTTCCGCGCCCGGGTCCCCTACGACGAGGTCGCCGAGCTGCTGGCCCGCGACCCGGTGCTCAACACCCGGCCGCAGGACACCACGGACGTCGTCCTGGCCGTCCCGAAGGCGGCCTTCACCGTACCGGCCGGGGACGGCACCCCGGGCCCCGATCCGCGGGCCGTCGTCGGCGCCGGCACCGGCCGTACCGTATGGGCCTCGCAGGGCAGTGTGAGCCTGGCCCCGACCGGGCCCTCACGGCCCTACGTCCCCTCCCTCCTGCCCAGCGCGCCGGGGCGTCCCGCGGCGGCCGACTGGGCGGCCGTCCGGCCCGGCGACGGCGGCACCGGAGTGGACGACGTCACCTTCGCGGACCGCCCCGCGACCGAGGTCCCGGCCGAGCCGCCCGCCGCGCTCGCCGACCTCCTCGACCCCGGACCGGTCGGGGGCCTCGAGACCCCGTTGCCGAGCCTGGACGGCCTGCTGGAGGGTTTCGACGCGCCGCTGTCCGACCACCAGGACGACGAGGTGGACGACGACCGGGCGCAGGAGCCGTCCCCGGAGGAAGCCGGGTACCGGGAACTGCTGGCGGACATCTACGGCCCCGACGTCATGTCGAGCCCCCTGTACCCGGACATCCGTGACGGGCTCGCACGCCTCGACCGGCTCCGCCGGACCGACCCCCTGCTGGACTTCGGCCCGCTCGACCTGGACGCCGTGGCGCGCCGGGTGCTGCTCCTGGACCCCGCCGATCCGGTGACCGACGTGCAGCGCGCCCGGCTGCTGGGGCTGGCCTCGGCACAGGAGGCACGGACGGCGGACGGTCTGGCCGCCCTCGCCGCGCTCCACCTCCAGCGCCAGGGCGTGCTGTCGCCCACCCACGCCCTGACCACCGGCCCCGACGGACGCCCTCGCGGTCGCGACTGGACCCGGGGCAAGGGCGGGATCGACGACCTGGATCTCACCCGTACGGGAAGGACCGGGCCCCGGGCCGACGGCAGCCTGTCACGCGACGAGATGGGACCCGCGCCCTGGCACCGGCCCGGCGGCCCGGACCCCTACGTCGTGCGGGCGGACGGCGACCGTGACCAGATCGTCGTCCGCGGCCATGACGGCGCCCCGCGCGAGGTGCCCCTCGACGTGTTCGCCGAACTCCTCGCCCTGGACGCCGAGCTGAGCGGACTCCCGGCGGACGTGCCGGTGCTGCTGCTCGTCTCCGACGCCGGCGGGGGCGGCCTGGAGCTGCCGCGGCGGGCGGCGGACCGGATCGGCAGGGACGTCTGGGCTGCCAACGGGGACGTGGGCGTCGCCGAAGGCCCGGACGGCAACGCCTCCCACCCGTACGTCGTGCCCCTGCGGACTGCCTGGGGCAGCGACCGCACCGACTGGATCCGCAGCTTCCCCGGCCTGCTGCCCGACCCCGCGGAGTCCGCCCCTGCCCCCTTCTGGGAACAGGACCTGCTGTCCCACACCATCGTCACCGACCAGGGGTCGACCGGCAGGGCCGTCTTCAGGGACGGCGACCGCGCACGGCTGATGCGGGGGATCCGGCACGCGACGACGGCGACCGCGCTCTACCACGTCAACCGGCAGGACGGGACCTGGGTCAAGGACGACGAGCCGGTCCCGTTCGCCGGCGAGCCGGTGTACGTCTTCGCCGGGCACGGCTTCCTCGGCGAGACGGAGCTGCCGACCCGGTCGAACCCCCGCCACCGGAAACGGGACCGGGCGGTGGGCGGCATGCTCGGGCGCCGTCCGAGCCTGACGCGGCGCCCCAAGGACCACGCCGTCCTCATGCAGGAGTGCTTCGCCGCGACACCGCCGGGCCTCACCCGCAGGCGCAAGCTGGTCACGGACACGTTCGTCCCCGACCCGCTGGCCGACGCCAGCCAGAGCCAGCACGTCGCCAACGAGACCGGCCGCACCGTCTACGGCGCCACCCAGGAGGTCGGCTTCAAGTTCGAGAAGGACGGCCGGGTCTCCCACTACATCATCATGGATTCGCGGGGCCGGCGCGGGAAGTGGGTGAAGCACCGGCCGGAACCCGACGACGCCGCACTCGACGACCGCGCCCGCGCGGCGGGCCTGCACACCGACCCGGTGGGACCGGCGTCGGAGGAGGTCCGCGAGCGGACGCTGCGGCTGGTGCGCGCGCTGCGGCTGACGTTCGGGGTGGCGATCGAGGACGACAGCCGCTACGGCGAACTCCTCGCGGGCATCGGCGCGCTGGAGTCCCTGCGCGCCGCCGACCCGGCGCTGCGCGACACCGTGCCCTTCTCCCTGGACCTGTTCGAGCGCGCGGCCCGCGAGATCCGTGCGACGGAACACGGCGACCCGGACGGCGAGCCGGGACCCGACGCCTACGAGGACCTGCTGGCCAGGGCCGCCGACGCCGTGCACCGCAACCCCGGCGCCGTGCTCACCGACCTCGTGACCCTGCCGCACGTGATCACCGTGGCGGAAGGACTGGACGGTCTCACGGACGAGGAGGTGAACGAAGAGGCCGCCCGGCTCCTGGGGCTGGACCCGGACCAGGTGGTCATCGGGGCGCCCGAGCGGGCCCGGTTCTTCTGGGCGACCGTGAAGGCCCTGGAGTGGGAGAGCCGAACCCCCGACCCGGTCGCCCTCACCGGCAGGGTGCTGCACCTGGGGCGGCCGGACCCGGACCGGCTGCCCGACCTCCTGGACCTGGTGGCGCGCGCGGCGGCCGTCGGCGTCGACGTGGACGACCCGGTCGTGCTGGGCGCGTTCCACCTGGAGTCCCTCGGCGCCCTCGCGCCGGACACCCTGCTGCTCGACGACTCGGGCGCCCCGGCCGGCCGGAGCTGGGCGCCGGGCCCGCCGGGTGCGGCGGTGGACGTCACGTCCGCCCTCGTCATGGTGGCGACACCGGACGGCGGTCACCGTCCGGTGCGCCAGGCGAAGATGCCGTGGACCACCGACACCGCCAAGCCCACCCCGTACCTGGTGCGGGGCGAGGCTGGTCCTGACCACCTCACCATGGAGCTGCCCGGCGGACTCCGCGTCGAGGTCCCTTACGAGGATGTCGCCGAACTGCTCGCGGTGGACCCGGCGCTGAACGACTTCCCGCGCACGGCCGACATCGTCCTCGCCTCCATGACCCCGGCCACGGCGGACCCGGGAACCACCGACAGGCAGGCCCTCGTCGGCGCCGCGACCGGCCGCGGTGTGTGGACCTCACCGGGACCCGTGGGCCTGCTCGCGCAGAGCGACGCGTCCTTGCCGCACGTCCTCTCCCTGCTCCCCCTGACGGACGGCCGGCGCCAGCAGGCCAAGGACTGGTCGGCCGTCCGGCCGACCCCCGCGTCCCCGGCGGACACCCACCTGTCGCCCACCACGGCCACGGCCGGAAGCGGAGCCGTGGCCCCTTCCGGCCCGCCCCGGCCCCCGGAGCCGGACCCGCCCTCCCCGGACGCCCCGCGCCTCGACCCCGCCATGACGCCCCCGCCGAGGCGCCGCGACCCGGTCCGGTTCGAGGGCGGCAGGCGGATGCCCGCGTACGTCGACGACCTCACGTCGCTGCTGCCGTCCGGCCTGACCGCCGCCGAGCTCGAGCAACTCCTCGCCAACCCGAGCACGTTCGGCCAGAGCACGGTCGTCCTGCGGGGCTACGAACAGGCATTGGACGCCATCGACCGCGAACTGGGGAGCCGGCCGGAGGCCCGGCCCGCGGACGGCGCACGGCTGCTGGACGATGTCCGGCAGACGCTCCGGGACAAGCCGAAGACGCTGGCGGACGGGAAGGGGCGCCCCTTCCCGTACGTCAACGCGGACGGAAAGAGGCGCGTCCTGTGGGTCAGGGCGCGTCACTACGGCAACTGGACCCCGTTCGACGACGGCGTCGGCGACTCGACGAAGATCGACAGCATGCACCGGGCGGCCGCTGCCTTCGGGCTGACCAAGAACATGCAGGCCAACTCCCAGTACGGTCTCGGCGGGCCGATCGGCCCGGCGGGCAGCGCGGCGTTCGGCGGCTTCGGCCGGCTCGCCGTGCGGTTCGGCTTCATCGACAAGGTCGGCTACACCCTGACCGACCAGCGCATGAACCAGATGGAGACCCGCACGCTGGACACGTCGCGGGCGTACCTGGACGACGTCCACTACGAGATGCACGTCACCGACGCCGCCGGACAGGACATCACGGACACAGGCACAGGCACGGACACAGGCACGGGCACCGAACCGGCCGCGCCCGTCCGGTTCGCCTTCGGCGTCCGGGGCGGCCTGCGCGTGCGCCTGCCCGACAGCGTGACGAAGATCCCGAAGCCGGGCCGCATCCCCCGGACGATGACCCTGGACCGCGACTCCCAGTACCGCTTCGTCCGCATCGAGGGGTTCGGCCCGGTCGCGGCGATCCGCGACTGGGCGGCCGCCCGGATCGGAGCCCTGCCCGGCAGCTCGGCCTACACCGAGCTGGACAGCTTCTTCTCCGGCGACAGCTTCCAGCGGCACGGCGGCACGATGGCGCGCGGCCGCATCACCACTCCGCAACTGTTCGCCGACGACAAGAAGAAGTCACCGCTGGGCGCCTTCGTGGTGGAGGAACTGATTCCGCTGTCGGCGGTGCTCGTCGGGGAGACCGACCAGGCCGAGATGCGGGACATCAACACCTCGACGGTCCGCAGCGAGCGGAGCCGGGCCTACGGCAGGAGCCTGCTGCTGCAGGCCGTCGCCGGACCCGCCTTCAACTTCCACGACCCGGGCACGGCCCCCTTCGACCTGCGGCTCCAGCTCGGACCGACCCTCCAGGCATCGTTCGCGAAGACCTGGTCGGCCGGACTCGGCGGGGCCGGCACCCTGAAGTCGGCCGGACAGGTGAAGGGCCCAAGGACCGCCCTCTACCTGGTCGTGAAGTCGGTGCGGGTGCGCCGGTCCGGTGACGACGCACCGCCGACGCGCTTCCTCACCTGGAGCCTGGACCGGATGACCAGCTCCGAGGCGCGGCGGCTGGCCGGATGGGACGACGGGAGCACACTCGCCCTGCGCAACGGCGTCGCCCCGCCGTTCGCGCCCGCCTACCTGACCGTGGACCGGCCGCGCACCCTGGGCATGCACCGGGTGAAGGAGTTCGCCTTCGACGACGGCCGGCGCACCCGTGTCACACCGGACGCGGCGGACGGCATCGGCCGCACCCTGCTGGACGCGTTCGCCGACGGCCTGGTCGACGCCATCTCGAACCTGCGCCAAGGGCTGGTGGTGCCCCTCGACCAGCTGCTGCCGCCGAACCTGCCGAAGGGCTGGCGCGCCCGCTTGGGCGACCTGCTCAAGCGCGATCCCGACCAGGTGCTCCGGGCGGCCGAGAGCCTGCCCATGCCGCCCCGGTGGACCGACCCCGTCACGTACCGGATCGCGCTCCAGAACACCCTGCAGGTCCTCGGCGTGCTGTCCCAGCAGAACGTCACCGCGACCCTGGAGGGGCTGACCACGGTCGGCCTGCCGATCAGACTCACCGACCCCGACTCCGTCGGACAGACCTACTACACCGTCCGGGTGCACGGAACGCTGACCGGGCGGCGGTACGAGGGCAGGGACGACAGCGAGGGCATGCGCTTCAGCGCCCAGGGCGTCGACCGGATCGACGGCCAGGCGAGCGCGAAACGAGGCCTGGAGCTGGGCTTCGAGGGCACGTTCTCGGGCCGCGACAACGACCGCGACGAGGCGGGCCTGCCCCGGAACACGCTCGGGCTGACCCTGGGCGCGCGCGGGGGCTGGCAGTGGGAGACGGAGACCGGCTTCGGCTCGACCGTCACCAACGAGCCGATGTCGGTGAGTAACCAGCCCACCCACCTGTACCGCTACGACCTGTCCCTCACCGCCTCCATGAGCGGCTACTGGCGGCCCCGCGGCCTGGTCCGCGGTCTCGGCCTCGGGCTGCCGGGTCTGCTGGTCCTGGACGAGCCGGTCAACGTGCTCTTCGGCCGGACGCCGCTGGGCCACCTGCGGGGCGGCGGCCCGAGGACCGGGCAGGTGCTCATCGGCGTCCCCGTCCAGCACACCCCCGATGCGGACCCGCACGCGGACGGGGCGCTCAACCCCTATCTGTCCGACGAGTCCGCCCCCGCGCACATGTCCACCGAGCGGGCCCTCGCCCTGGCCAAGGGCGACCTCCTGCTGCCCGCGGACCCCGGTGCGGGCCGGCCCGCCGGACGGCTCGCCGACCGCGGGACGGGCCAGTTCCGGGACTTCCGGCAGCACCCGTTCGTCATCGTGAACATGGTGGTGTCACCCCTCCTCCTCGCGGAGGTGGACCGGGTCCTGGGGGCGGCGTCGGGCAACGCCTGGCAACTGACGAAGGAGGGCGCCGCCACCCGGGACGCGATCGTCCGTTCCTTCACACCCCAGTCCCTGGCATCGGGCTTCGACCAGAGTTCGGGGCCGCTGGGCCTGGTGGGCAGCGGCCTGCTGGGCAAGGGGCCGTACGGCGAGCTGTGGGGAACCTTCCGGTACGCCACGACGGTCGGGGACCTGCGGACCCTCACCCCGTCGATGTCCATGGACACCGAGATGACGCTCGGCGGGACCCGTCAGGCGGCCGGCAAGGTCAGCAACAGCACCAGCTTCGTCTTCGGTGGCCAGCTGGTCTACTCCGTCTCCCAGAACCCGGGCCACGGCCTCATGGGCGCGTACGGCCTCGTCGCCAACCCCCTCTCGACGTCCCACGCGCGCAGCCGCAGCGTCGTCCGCACGGTCGTCGCGGACATGAACCGCAAGGGCTTCACCCACCAGGTGCTGGTGGCCGGCGACGTGCAGCACTGGTTCGCGCTGTTCACCAGCCGGCTGGGCACGGGCCGGATCGGGACGGGCGCGGCGGCCAGGACCTTCGTGCCGAGCCTCCTCGCCGGAGCGGCGGGAACCGAGCTGACCGGCAGGGGCGGACTGCTGGGGCACCTGCCGGAGAAGAGCGCCCACCGGATGGGGCTGATCGACGACGGCATGGGCGACGTCCCCCGCTACACCGGCCGGAGCTGGACGCCGCAGCCCTGGATGCGCGGCACCGCCTTCGGCACGTACGCGGTGAACCCGCTGGACCCCACCGACGCACTGCTCGCGTTCGACCGGCGGATCGGGAGACTGGGGCTCGACGACGAGAGCCGGGAGCGGATCAGGCAGCTGGTGACGGCCCGCGCCACGCGGGCGCTGAAGGGGGAGATGACGACCACCGCCCCGTCGACGCCGGTCAAGGCCGGAGGCTGGGGCTGGGACAGCATCCGGATCGGCAGCCGGCAGGTGCGGGCGCGCGTCGAGCTGATCCCCGGGACGCCCGTGTTCGAGGGACTCGACCACAGCGCGGAGCTGGAGGAGAACCGGCGGGCCATCGAGACCGCCCAGGAGAACTCGGAGTCCTCCTCCGGGGCGGACCTGGGTCTGCTGACCAGCCAGCTGGTGTACACCGGCAACACACAGGTCCCGGCCGCCGGGCCCACGTACACCGAGGGGGGCTCGAACCGGAAGACGGTCGCGTCCAGTCACACGGTCACCACCGTCACGATCTACCGGGCGGCGTCCACCGAACCGCACGCCGAGATCGTCACCCCGTACCGGATGCGGATCACCTTGGAGGCCGACGACACCCCCCACACCGGCACGTCGGCCGGAGCGAAGCCGGCGAAGGGGGAGCCCACGGCCCTCGACCGCTTCCGGGGCCGGCTGCGCATCGTCGAGGAGGGCGACGTCGGCGAGCTGCGCGAGCACGTGCCGCTCAGCCTGATGGAGCCGGTGCGGTCGGGGGAGGACGAAGGGACCGGCCGGCTGCTGCCCGCGCCCGACCCGGCGGCCGACCCCGCCCTGGCCGCTCCGCCCCGGCCGATACCTCTGTCCAGGGCGGTGGAGGAACTGACGGTCCGGGACGGGGACGGTGTCGTACGGTCGTTCACCTTCCCCGAGAACGGCATGCACCCCCGCGGGATCATCGGCGTCGAGAACATCCGCACGGCCGGCGAGCTCCTCCTCACGAAGGCGTACGACGTCGGCTTCCCCCTCCATACCCTGGAGGCCGCGGACGGTACCGGCGCCGCCGCCCTCACCGACCTCCTCCGCAGGACCAGGCGGACCGGGCTGACCCGCCTCGGCACCGGATCGGCGCAGGCGCTGGAGGACGGCACCAGCTCCACGGCGGTCACGGCGTTCTTCCCGCGCACCACCGAACCGGGCGGCTACCAGGTGGCGGGGCTGACCGAGAAGTCCCTCCTGGGCACCGACACCGGACAGCTGTCACTGCGCTCGGCCCCCGACTTCAGCCGCGCGCTGCTGCTGACGGTCGCCGACGGCAAGAAGCTGGAGGTGCTCAGACGGTACGGGGACAACACCGGCACGTCCTCGTCCGTCGAGCACAGCCAGTCCTCGAGCTTCGGCGGCGCCTTCCTGTACAACTCTCCCGACAACGCCGGACTCAACCAGATCGGAGCCTTCGGTCCCGGCCCCAACGACCTCGACGGCGACGGCATGCCGGTCGGGGACGACCACCTGACCTCGCGCAACCTCAAGCCCAAGACGGGCCGGTCCTTCCTGTTCGCCGTCCCGGCCACCTGGATCGGCGTCGGCGACGTGCACCGGAGCACCCTGGACTCGAGGCTCGCGAACCGGATTCGGGGCGGGACCTTCGCCAAGGCCAGATCGGGTCCGCAGGCGATGAGGTCCGAGGCGTACGTCGTCACCTGGATCCGGGAGGACGTCGCCCGCGAACTGCGGATCATCACCGACACGAACTTCCCCGAACGCGTCTCGAAGGCGTGGGACGCGGTCGAGAAGGCGAGCAAGGCGTGGGTCGACGCCGACAAGGCCTACTGGAAGAAGCGGCGCGCCTCCGGCGGGCTGCGCGCGGACCTCGACGCCGCACAGGCCGCCCTCGACAAGGCCGCCGGGGTCGCCCGCGCGGCGGCCCGCCCGGTCGGCCTCGCCCGGACGGGCGTCGAGGACGCGGACAGGGCCCTGGCACAGGCCGAGGCCGCCGCACGCCGGGACCACGGCATCGCGGACGCGAACGTGGCCGCCGCACGGGCCGAGGCCGCCGCGTTCGCCGACGACGAGTACGCCCAGCCCGAGCACGACGGCTGGGCGGAGCTCCTGCGGGACGAGCAGGACGCCGCTCTGGCCCGCCTGGCCGACGCGGAAAGGGCCGCCGGGACCCTGCGGAGGGCGGCCGACCTGCGGCTGGAGACCGCGCGCACCGAGAAGGCGTTGGCCGACGGGCGGCTCGACGCGGCCCTGCTGTCCGCGCAAGCGCCCGGCAGGGCCCTCGACGAGGCCACCGCCCGCCGGGACACGGCACGCGACGCCTTCGACACCCGGCGCGCCGAACTGGACGCGCTCAAGGACACGGCGGAGAAGGCCGCGGCGGAGTACCACCGGGTACGGGCCGGGGCGGACCAGCTCACCCGCTGGCACCGGCTCGCGGCCACCGAGGAGGGCCGGAAGGAACTGGACGGTCTCGCCGAGCCGCCCCCGGTGACCTACCAGGCCCCGCCGAAGAAGCCCGTGGCCGAACCAGCGGCCCCGCCCCGCTACACCAGGAGCGGTGAGGCACCGGACGCCGTCCTCACCTCACCCACGGGCGAGACGTACACGCTCCACGACGTGCCGGAGGACGGCGACGCCTTCTTCCGCGCGCTCGCCGAGGGCCTCGAACGCGCCGCTCCGGGGCTGCCGGCCGCGCACGGCATCGACCTCACCGGCCCGAGGGCGATGTCCGAGATGCGCCGGAGGATGGCTTCCTGGCTCACCGACCACGCCGACGAGGACCTGCTGGCCGTCGTCGCCCCCGACCACACCGACACCTTCAGCGCGGAGGAGATCGCCGCGGCGGGTCTGGACCTCGGAACGGACACTCCCGCACGCCGTGAGTTCGACGGCCTCGGCGGTCTGATCCCGCACGTCGCCGAGCTGTCCCCCGAGGTACGGGCCGAACTGGCGGTCACCCAGCTCCTCCGCCCGGGCGACGCCCCGTCCGAGGCCGGCTGGAACCACGCCGCGTCCGACCTCCTCCCGCTGCTCGCCGCACGCACCTTCGGCGTGCGCGTCACGGTGGTCGGGAGCGACGGCGGCTTCCAGGACTTCGCTCCCGAGGACCAGACGGGGACCGGCGGCCTCCGGGAACTCGTCGGCCCGTCCCCCCACTCCGGCGCACACGTGGTCCTGAGCCTCGACAACCGCCACTACCGGCTGGCCCTGCCGGCCGACCCGGTCCCGAAGCCGGAACCGAAGCCCCCGGTCCCGAAGCCGGAGCCGGACTCGACACCTGAGCCGAAGCCGGACTCGAAACCGGACCCGTCCCGGAAGGACGCCGGGAAGGGCTCCGGGCCGGGGAGCGACAGCGGTCGGGCGAGAGGCCGCCGGGTGCCGGTGCCCGGTACGGGGGAGTGCCTTCTGTACTCCTTCATGGCCGGCGACCCCGTGCACATCCGCAGCCGTCTGGGCGGCCTCGCCGCCACCGACCGCGCCGCGTACGACCTGCTCGGGGACCCCGGCGCCGTACGCGCCGAACTGCGTCACCAGACCGCGGCCCGCGCCAGGACCGGCAAGGCCCCGACCGGCCCCTCACAGGCCGTGCTCCGGGCCATGCGGTCCCATCTGGAGGACTACGTGGCCCGCAGCGAGGGACGGCTGCATCCGCAGATCGTCGGCCAGTTCCGGCGGACGGCCGCCGACGCGTTCGCCGCACGGGTCCAGGGCATGGACCGGGCCGAGAGGCTCGCCCTCCTCGCCCACCACGGCGTCCGGCGTCCCCTTGTCCCCGAGGCCCTCGACCCCGCCGAACTGATGAAGCGGTACGTCGATGCCCGCATGGCGGCGCTCCCCGCCGACCCCGGCATCTCCCCGCGGGACGCCCGGGCCGTCCTGGAGGCGGAGGCCGAGGACCTGAGCCCGCGCCGGATGTTCGAGTACCTCGATCAGCACGACCTGCTGCCGGCACCCGACGCGTTCGACGACCGCGCACTGGGCCGCCTGCTCCGCACCGCCTACACGCAGAGCACCGCGCCGCTGGACGACACGGAACTGCCCAGGCTTCTGGACGCCGTCGTCCACTGGGAGCAGCGCTGGGGGACGCCGGAGGGGGAGACCTTCCTGTTCCTCGCCGCGCACGCGTTCGACCTGCGGGTCGATGTGGTGCGGTCGCTCCCGTCGGGACCCCGACGGGTCGGCGGTGCCGGACCCGACAACGCCGTACGGCAGACGGAGGTCTACTACAACGGCGTCGACCACTACGACGGCAGTGACGCCGAGGCCCGTGACCGGTTCGGCGCCCCGGTCCTTCCGAAGCGGATCAAGAAGGAGGAGCGCGACCAGGACGGCGACGTACGGCTCAACCCCCTGTGGGTGCCGTTGGACGAGGTCGACCCCGGGCTGCTGATCACCGGCAACCGGGACGCGGTGTGGCTGTACACGGTCACCGATGAGGGCCGGGTGATCCTCGGTACGGAGGACCTGAGCGGGATCGTCACGCCGGAGCAGTTCGACGCGCTGCTGGCGGGGATGCGGGAGAAGGACCCCGACCTGACGGCGGAGTCGCTGCGCAGGACACTGGACGGGCTGGGCCACACCGGTGTCGCCGCCGGTTTCGCCGGCGGCGGGGAGACGGCCGGCCGGACGCTGCCGGGCCGCAGCCGGGTGTCCGGCGAGTTCCGCTGGAGTGAGGAGCTGCGTTCCTGGGTGGTGAACGACAAGTCGGGCCGCTACATGAGCGAGACGGTCCGTCCGGGCCTGGACGCGGCGGAGGCCGCCGACTGGCTGACCAACGTGGCGGCCCTGTTCAGCGAGCGGCTGGGCGTCGTCGTCCGCACCGACCAGGTGAAGACCGCCGCGGCCGCACCGCCCCCGGCCCCGCCGACGGAACCCGCACAGCCCCCGCCGCCCGCACCCCCGCCTCCGCCGCCCGGGCCGAAGGCGCCGCCCTCCGAGGAGGCCCGACGCCGGTGGATCGCCGGTCAGGTGAGCGCGGACGACCTGCCGGGCGACCCGCCGGGGTTCACCGGCGACGAGACCGTCACCCTGGCCGAACTGAGGGACGCGGGCATCGGGATCACCCCCGGAACGGAGGTCGAGGCGCAGCTCGGCGGAGGCGTGCGGGGCGGCGGACTGGCACCGCTCGACCAGGTGCGGCTGCTGCTGGCTCGCCCCGGCCCGTGGCCGGCCGCCCTCGACGCCGTCGTGGCCACGGTGTCGCGCCGGATCTGGCACTCGGCCTTCACCGACTTCGGGAGCACGTTCCCGGACACGGACGCCGCCCGGGCGTGGGACACGGCCCTCGGCCTGCTCCTGCCGGGCGACGCGGACTCCGCGCGCGCGGACTGGCGGTACGCGGGGGAGGCGTACCGCGACGCGGTGCGCCGGCTCGCCGTCCTCCTGGCGGCGGAAGGGACGGACCCCCGAACGGTCGCGCGCCTCGCCGCCCGGCTCCGGGAGATCCTCGGACTGCCGCCCCTCGGGTGAACGCGGACCGGCCCCTCAGCACTCGATGATGTTCACCGCGAGCCCGCCCCGCGCCGTCTCCTTGTACTTCACCGACATGTCCGCCCCGGTCTCCTTCATGGTCTTGATGACCTTGTCCAGGGACACCTTGTGCGAGCCGTCGCCGCGCATCGCCATCCGGGCGGCGGTCACCGCCTTCACCGCGGCCATGCCGTTGCGCTCGATGCACGGGATCTGCACCAGGCCGCCGACGGGGTCGCAGGTCAGGCCCAGGTTGTGCTCCATGCCGATCTCGGCCGCGTTCTCCACCTGCTCGGGGGAGCCGCCCAGCACCTCCGCCAGCGCGCCCGCCGCCATCGAGCAGGCGGAGCCCACCTCGCCCTGGCAGCCGACCTCGGCGCCGGAGATGGAGGCGTTCTCCTTGAAGAGCATGCCGATGGCGCCCGCCGCGAGCAGGAAGCGGACCACGCCCTCCTCGTCGGCGCCCGGCACGAAGTTCATGTAGTAGTGCAGGACGGCCGGGATGATGCCGGCCGCGCCGTTCGTCGGGGCCGTGACGACCCGGCCGCCGGCCGCGTTCTCCTCGTTCACCGCCATCGCGTAGAGGGTGATCCACTCCATCGCGAGCGCCTGGGGGTCGCCCTCGGAGCGCAGCTTGCGGGCGGTGGTGGCGGCCCGGCGGCGGACCTTCAGTCCGCCCGGCAGGATGCCCTCGCGGGACATGCCCCGCTCCACGCAGGCCCGCATCACGCGCCAGATCTCCAGCAGCCCTTCGCGGATCTCCTCCTCGGTCCGCCAGGCGCGCTCGTTCTCCAGCATCAGCGCGGAGATCGACAGGCCGGTCTCCTGGGTGAGGCGCAGCAGCTCGTCACCCGTGCGGAAGGGGTACTTCAGCACGGTGTCGTCGAGCTTGATCCGGTCCGCGCCCACCGCGTCCTCGTCGACGACGAAACCGCCGCCCACCGAGTAGTACGTCTTGGCCAGCAGCTCGGCGCCGGAGGAGTCGTACGCCCACAGCGTCATGCCGTTGGCGTGGTAGGGGAGCGCCTTGCGGCGGTGCAGCACCAGGTCGTCGTCGAAGGAGAAGCCGATCTCGTGCTCGCCGAGCAGCCGCAGCCGCCCGCCGTCCTTGATCTTCTCCACCCGCTCGTCGGCCGACTCCACGTCCACCGTGCGCGGCGAGTCGCCCTCCAGGCCCAGCAGCACCGCCTTGGGCGTGCCGTGGCCGTGCCCGGTGGCGCCCAGGGAGCCGTACAGCTCCGCCCGCACCGAGGCGACGGAGTCCAGAAGGTCCTCGTTGCGCAGCCGCCGGGCGAACATCCGGGCCGCCCGCATCGGGCCGACCGTGTGCGAGCTGGACGGGCCGATGCCGATCGAGAACAGGTCGAAGACCGAGATGGCCACGGGAGGACTCCTCAGGGTTCGGCGGACGACGCTGTCCACCGGGGAAGGGCGGTTCGGTGGGCCGGGCGGGGTGGTGAATCGTTCATGCGCTGCATGGTGCGGGGCACCGCGCCCACCGACCCAGTGTGCGCGATGCCCCGTAGGTCCGTACAAAAAGCGGACGGAACTACCGCAGACCGGGGTACAGCGGGTGCTTCGCGGCCAGCGCCGCGACCCGGCCCCGGAGCGCCTCGGCGTCGTACGACGGCTTCAGCGCCTGAGCGATCACGTCCGCGACCTCGGCGAAGTCCTCGGCCGTGAAGCCGCGGGTGGCGAGGGCGGGCGTGCCGATGCGCAGGCCCGAGGTGACCATCGGCGGGCGCGGGTCGTTCGGGATCGCGTTCCGGTTCACGGTGATCCCGACCTCGTGCAGCCGGTCCTCGGCCTGCTGGCCGTCCAGCTCCGAGTTCCGGAGGTCCACCAGGACGAGGTGCACGTCCGTGCCGCCGGACAGCACGTCCACGCCCACGGCCTTCACGTCGTCCCGCACCAGACGCTCGGCGAGGATGCGCGCGCCCTCCAGGGTGCGGCGCTGGCGCTCCTTGAACTCCTCCGAGGCGCAGACCTTGAAGGCGACCGCCTTGGCGGCGACCACGTGCTCCAGCGGACCGCCCTGCTGGCCGGGGAACACCGCGGAGTTGATCTTCTTGGCCAGCTCGGCCGTGGAGAGGATCACACCGCCGCGCGGACCGCCGAGGGTCTTGTGCGTGGTGGTGGTCACCACGTGGGCGTGCGGCACCGGGTTCGGGTGCAGGCCCGCGGCGACCAGACCGGCGAAGTGCGCCATGTCGACCATCAGGTACGCGCCGACCTCGTCGGCGATCCGGCGGAACGCGGCGAAGTCCAGCTGACGCGGGTACGCCGACCAGCCGGCCACGATCAGCTTCGGCTTGTTCTCCTTGGCGAGGCGCTCGACCTCGGCCATGTCGACCTGGCCGTCGTCGCCCACGTGGTAGGCGACCACGTTGTAGAGCTTGCCGGAGAAGTTGATCTTCATGCCGTGGGTCAGGTGCCCGCCGTGCGCGAGGTTCAGACCCATGATCGTGTCGCCCGGCTTGAGCAGCGCGAACATCGCGGCCGCGTTGGCCTGGGCGCCCGAGTGCGGCTGGACGTTGGCGTGCTCGGCGCCGAACAGCTCCTTCACCCGGTCGATGGCGATCTGCTCGATCACGTCGACGTGCTCGCAGCCGCCGTAGTAGCGGCGGCCGGGGTAGCCCTCTGCGTACTTGTTGGTGAGGACCGAGCCCTGGGCCTCCATGACCGCGACCGGGGCGAAGTTCTCCGAGGCGATCATCTCGAGGGTGGACTGCTGCCGGTGCAGCTCGGCGTCGACCGCGGCGGCCACCGCCGGGTCGAGCTCGTGCAGAGGCGTGTTCAGAAGCGACATACGGCTACGGCTCCTCAGCCCGCGATGAACGCGTCGTACTCGGCGGCGGACAGCAGGTCGGCCGGCTCGTCGGTGACCCGCACCTTGAACAGCCAGCCGCCCTCGAAGGGGGCCGAGTTCACCAGCGCCGGGTCGTTCACCACGTCCTCGTTGACCTCGGTGACCTCGCCGGAGACGGGGGAGTACAGGTCGCTGACGGACTTGGTGGACTCCAGCTCGCCGCAGGTCTCGCCCGCGCTCACCGTGTCACCGACCTCGGGGAGCTGGACGAAGACCACGTCGCCGAGCGCGTTGGCCGCGTGCTCCGTGATGCCGACCGTCGACACGCCGTCCTCGGCGGCCGACAGCCACTCGTGCTCCTTGCTGTAGCGCAGCTGCTGGGGGTTGCTCATGGCCTGAATTCTCCTGTACGCGGGAAACTGCTGATGACGGGGAGGGAGCGCGAAGCGGCCGGACGGGTGGGACCCCCGTGCCGCGGTGGCGCGAAAGCCGCCCGGAGGCCGGCTACGACGGTGTCACTTCTGCCGCTTGTAGAACGGCAGCGCCACGACGTCGTACGGCTCGTGGCTGCCGCGGATGTCCACACCGACGCCCTCGGCGCCCGGCTCCGCGTGGCGCGCGTCGACGTAGGCCATGGCGATCGGCCTGCCCAGGGTGGGGGAGGGGGCGCCGGAGGTGACCTCGCCGATCTTCTCGCCGCCGGCCACCACCGCGTACCCGGCGCGCGGCACCCGGCGGCCGTGGGCGACCAGGCCGACCAGGACGCGCGGCGGGTTCTGCGCGGCGCGCTCGGCGGCCTCGGCGAGGGCGGCGCGGCCCACGAAGTCGCCCTCCTTCTCGAACTTCACCACCCGGCCCAGACCGGCGTCGAACGGCGTGAGGGAGGTGCTCAGCTCGTTGCCGTACAGCGGCATGCCCGCCTCCAGGCGGAGCGTGTCCCGGCAGGACAGACCGCACGGCACCAGCCCGTGGGCCTCGCCCGCCTTGGTCAGCGCCTGCCACAGCTCCACCGCGTGCTCCGGCTTCACGAACAGCTCGAAGCCGTCCTCGCCGGTGTAGCCGGTGCGGGCGATGAGCGCGGGGACCCCGGCCACGGTGCCGGGCAGTCCGGCGTAGTACTTCAGGCCGTCCAGGTCGGCGTCGGTGAGGCTCTTGAGGATCGCCGGGGACTCGGGGCCCTGCACGGCCAGCAGCGCGTAGGCGTCGCGGTCGTCGCGCACCTCGGCGTCGAAGCCCGCGGCCCGCTCGGTCAGCGCGTCCAGCACCACCTGGGCGTTGGAGGCGTTGGCCACGACCATGTACTCGGTCTCGCCGAGCCGGTAGACGATCAGGTCGTCCAGGATGCCGCCGTCCTCACGGCAGATCATCGTGTAGCGGGCGCGGCCCGGCTTCACGCCCGAGATGTTGCCGACCAGCGCGTGGTCCAGCAACGCGGCGGCCTGCGGGCCGGTGACCGTGATCTCGCCCATGTGCGAGAGGTCGAAGAGGCCGGCCTTCGTGCGCACGGCGTTGTGCTCGTCGCGCTCGGAGCCGTAGCGCAGGGGCATGTCCCAGCCGGCGAAGTCGGTCATCGTCGCGCCGAGCGACCGATGCAGGGCATCGAGCGCGGTGCGGCGGGGTTCGGTACTGCTCATCGGTCGGTCTCCCAGGGCGATGGGGGTCCCTCCCATGCGAGGTCGTCCGAGCATGGGGGAGGCGAGGTCGTTCCTCCCCATCTGTCATCGGAACCTGAGAGGTTCGCCATGACCACCGCCGGAGGGAGGTCAGGACTTGCACCTTGGGTGGGGCCACCGGAGCACTGCGACGGCGGCCCGCTTTTCAGATGTGCCTCGCCCGCGCGGTAACGGTGCCTGAGAGATTCAAGGGAGGGACTTGCTCCTTCGGCGCCCCGGCGGCACACGGTGCCGGGGACTCTCCCGCGCGGATTCAAACGGCCGGTATGCAGTTGGCGCGCACATCATTGCACGCATCGCGGGACACCGGCAGGGGGACCCTTGCCGGGGGTGCACCGTTCGTGCAGGCTCGGTCACAGGGAGCTGTGACAGGCCTGTATCGGTATGAGCACGCAACCGAGGCGACCTGGCATTACCTTCTCTTTACACGCGGCGGGGATCGGACCTCCATATCCGGCCCCAGGGGGAGGACGACCACGGTGAACAGGCCCACGGCGTACGCCGGCACCACAGGCGTGGCGCTGCCGCCGCAGCACGCGGACCGGCCCGGCGGCGCCCGCGGCGCGACGCCCGCCCCCCTCGTCCAGGACCTGCGCGCCCGCTCGGGACGCAGCCCGCGCGCCCTGCTCTTCGGCCCCCGCGACCTCGTCGTCGTCACCGGACTGCCCGGCAGCGGAAAGTCCACGCTGATGCGGCGCGCGGTGCACGGCGACCGCGTCGACTCCCAGGACGCCCGCGACCGCTGGGACCGCCGTATGCCCCGTCTGCTGCCGTACGCGGCCTACCGCCCGCTGGTCCGGCTCACCCACTACGCGGGACTGCGCCGGGTGCTGCGCTCCGGCCGGCCGGTCGTCGTGCACGACTGCGGCACCCAGACCTGGGTGCGGCGCTGGCTGGCCCGCGAGGCCCGCCGCCGCGGGGCCGCGCTGCACCTGCTGGTGCTGGACGTCGCGCCCGAAGAGGCTCTGGCCGGGCAGCTGGAGCGGGGCCGCGGCGTCTCGCGCTACGCCTTCCGCCGGCACCGCACGGCGTGCGGCCGGCTGCTGGACGCGGTGGAGTCCGGCCGGGTGCCGGAGGGCTGCGCCTCGGCGGTGCTCGTCGACCGGGACGCCGCCAACGCCCTGCGCCGGATCGGCTTCACCGGCTGACCGGCTAGCCTTTCCGCCAAGCAGTGGCATCAGGCAGACGGTGGGCGACAGATGGACTTCCCGGCGGACATCCCGGACCGGACGCACTTCCACCCGCACGGCGGGTGGCCCGGCAACGAACTGGAGGAGGCGCTCTCCGCCTCCCTCGGCGTCCCCTCGGCGGGAGCACGGATCGTCGAGGTCCTCGGCCGCAGCTTCCTCTGGGTGCCGCTGCCGAGCGGCGGCGGCCCGCACAGCGGCCCCCTCGACCTGCCCACCATGGAACTGGACGGCCAGGCGTATGTGCCGGTCTTCAGCTCCGAGGAGCAGTTCCGGCAGGTCGTCGGCTCCCACATGGGCTGCACCGTCGCGCCCGCCGTGGAGTTCGCCCGCGGACTGCCCCCGCAGGCCGGCATCGTGGTCAACCCGGGCGGCACGGTCGCCGTCCCGCTGCCGCCGGCCGCGGTGGCCGACCTGTGCCGGGCCGGGCGCTCCCCGCTGGACGGTCCCGCGAGCGGCGGCCGCGTCCGGCTGTTCGAGCCGGACTGGCAGGACGACCCGGTGGACTTCCTCGCCGCGGCCTCGCAGGAGTTCGACTCCCTCGGCGTGGTGGCGACCGCCCGCCGCTGCCTGGCCGCCGTCGAGACGGCAGACCCGGTGCTGTTCGTCGGCGTGGAGCTGCTGCACTGGGAGGGCGACCCCCGCGCGCTGCCGCTGGACGCCCTCGGCCGGGCCCTTGGCCGCAGCCCCGCCCGCTGGCCGGTCAGCCTCGTCGTCCTCGACGTGGCCCAGGACCCGGTCGCCGACTGGCTGCGCGCCAAGGTCCGCCCCTTCTACCAGCGCGCCTGACGCGCCCCCCGATCCGCCGCATGCCCTCGCCTTCCGCGCACTGACCGCAGACCGCCGGAGGCCGTCGGCTTAAGCTAGGAGCATTGGCCGGCAGGGTGTTGTACGGAGGGGCGATACAAGTGAGCGCTGGCACCGCGGCGGCCGGACAGGTCGAGCACATGCTGCGCCAGGTGACGCCCGGGCGTTACGACGCCTACGAGGCCTTGCTGCGCGCCCTCGCCACCCCCTCGTCCGGCCGGGTCTGGATGCTGCTCTGGCACGGCCAGGCCGGCTCGCCCGACGCCCAGTACGGGACCATGGAGGTCGAAGGGCACGGCTACGCGCCCTGTGTGACCTCCGCCCAGGAGCTGTCCGCCAGCGGCTGGAACCGCTCGTACGAGGTGGTCGACGGCCTGGAGGTGGCCCGCGCGCTCTACCCGGACCGCTACGGCCTCTGGCTCAACCCGCACGCGCCCGGCGGGGGCGTCGGCATCCCCTGGCTGGACCTGCGCCGCATCGCCGGCGGACTCGACCAGCAGCCCGCCGGGCCGCTGCGGCTGTCCGAACCGGCCATCGAGATCCCGCAGTTCTACGCCCTCCTCGCGCAGAACGCCCACCGCACCCCGGCCGTGCGCGCGCTGCGCCGCGCCTGGGTGCAGCCCGCCCTCGGCGCCCCGTACCTCGCCATCGGCCTGGACGTGTACGACACCTCGCCGCCCGCCGTGGAGTCGGTGCGGGCGATGATGCGGCAGTCGCTGCCCGCCGTGCCCGACGGGCTGCCGGTCTCCACCGTCGCCATGGCCGACGAGCACGACCCGGTGGCGATGTGGCTGCGCGTCAACGCGCGCCCGTTCTACGACCGTGGGGCGCACGCCCCGGCCCCCGCCACGGGCTACGGCTATCCGCCCGCGCACCGTCTCTGACCGGTACGTCTTCCCCGAAGCCCGCGGCGGCGCGGCCCCGCCGCCGCTGGTCCGGCGCAGGGTGACGCAGCGTCACCGTGTCCAGCATGTGGACAATGGGCGGCGGTGCGGCTCCTGTCCCGACCCGTCCGCCGCTGATTTTGCGTCAGATTCCGTCGGATGCGATCAGCTACCTGTCGATGACCGCCTGTCACCTGCGGTTTCACCGCGTCTTCACGTCATCCCGGGCCTTGCGACGGGCACTTACGGAGCCCCCGTATGTGTCCTGGGCGTTAAATCATCGCGCGAAGATGCCGGAACAGTCCCTTATGTCGACTGTTCAGATCTCAGGTAGGTATCACCGCTATCCGGACTGTTCCTGACTCACTGCGAACGTCTGTAGTGTTCGGCCGGTCAAGATGCATCCACATAGCGGACCCGGAGTGGCCCCAGTATGCGCATATTCAAGACCCGAGCCGCTCGGGCGATCACGGCCGCGGTCGCGGTCGGCCTGATCGCCACGGGCTGCGCCAGCGAGCGGGACAGCGACAACGAGAGCGGCGGCAAGAAGGACACCTTCGTGTTCGCCGGTGCGGGCGACCCGGGATCCCTGGACCCTGCCCTCGCGAGTGACGGTGAAACCTTCCGCGTGACCCGCCAGGCGTTCGAGGCCCTCCTCGAGCACGAGTCGGGCGGCACCAAGCTGGTCGGCGGCCTCGCCGAGACCTGGTCGAGCAACGACGCGGGCACCGTCTGGACCTTCAACCTCCGCAAGGGCGTGAAGTTCCACGACGGCGAGGCGTTCAACGCCGCCGCGGTCTGCGCCAACTACGACCACTGGTTCAACTGGAAGGGCACCTACCAGTCGAGCGCGGTCTCCTACTACTGGCAGACCATCATGGGCGGGTTCGCGAAGAACGAGGACCCGGAGACGCCCGAGGCGAACTACAAGAGCTGCACCGCGAAGGACGAGAACACCGCCGTCATCGAGGTCAAGCAGCCCTCCGCGAACCTCCCCGGCGGCTTCTCGCTGAACGCCCTCGCCATCCACTCGCCGAAGGCGATCAAGGAGTACGAGAAGCAGGAGGCGACCGCCAAGGGCGACGCCATCACGTACCCCAAGTACAGCCAGGAGGCCGGCACGGTCGCCGGCACCGGCCCGTACAAGATCGTCAAGTGGAACAAGGGCAACAAGGAAGTCACCCTTGAGCGCTTCGACGACTACTGGGGCGAGAAGGCCAAGATCAAGAACCTGGTCTTCCGCACGATCGACACCGAGGAGGGCCGCCGCCAGGCGCTCCAGGCCGGTGACATCGACGGCTACGACCTCGTCGCCCCGGCCGATGTCAAGACCCTCGAGGACCAGGGCTACGTCGTCCCGACCCGTGGTGTCTTCAACCTCTTCTACGTGGGCATGAGCCAGTCGGCGAACCCGGCCCTCAAGAAGAAGGAGGTCCGCCAGGCGATCGCGCAGGCGATCGACAAGGAGAACCTGGTCAAGACCCAGCTGCCCGAGGGCGGCAAGGTGGCCGACCAGTTCATGCCGGACACCATCGAGGGATACTCCAAGAACGTCAAGCAGTACCCGCACGACCCCGCCGCGGCCAAGGCGCTGCTGAAGAAGGCCGGCGCGCAGAACCTGACCATCGAGTTCTGCTACCCGACCGAGGTCACCCGCCCGTACATGCCTGCCCCGCAGGACCTGTTCGAGCTGATGAAGGCCGACCTGGAGAAGGCCGGCATCAAGGTCAAGCCGAAGGCCATGAAGTGGGCCCCGGACTACCTGGACGCCACCGAGGCCGGCTCCTGCGCCCTGCACATGCTGGGCTGGACCGGTGACTTCAACGACGGCTACAACTTCATCGGCACCTGGTTCGCCGGGTTCGACAAGCAGTGGGGCTTCAAGGACAAGAAGGTCTTCGACGCGGTGAACGCCGGCTCGAAGATGGGCAAGGCCGAGGAGCGCACCGCGGCCTACCAGAAGGCCAACGAGGTCATCATGGACTACCTGCCCGGCGTCCCGATCTCGTCGTCCCCGCCGGCCATCGCCTTCGGCAAGAACGTCAACCCGCCGAACGTGTCGCCGCTGACGCAGGAAGTCTTCGCCGAGGCGTCCTTCAAGTAGGCGAACCGGCAGGAAATCGATAACGGGGGGGTCCGCCCGGCCGTCGCAACTCGGCGGCCGGGCGGGTCCGTTCATGTAAGACAACACGCAAGAAAGGGGCAAGCGGGGTGCTGCGTCTCGTCGTACGAAGACTGCTCCAGCTCATACCCACGCTGCTCGGCCTGTCGGTTCTGCTCTTCCTGTGGCTCGACCGGCTGCCCGGTGGACCCGCCTCAGCGATCCTGGGGGAGAAGGCCACCGAGGCCGAAGTGGCGCGCATCAACCGTGCGCTCGGGCTGGACCAGCCCGTCTACGTCCAGTACTGGCGCTTCCTCAAGCGCATCGTCGAGCTCGATCTCGGCACGTCCACCCAGACCGGACAGCCGGTGTGGGACGAGTTCGTCCTGCGCTTCCCCGCGACCGTGGAACTGTCCCTCCTCGCGATCCTCATCGCGGTGGCCGTCGGCGTCCCCCTCGGCTACTTCGCCGCCCGCAACCGCGGCGGCTGGCTCGACGTCACCGCGGTCTCCGGCTCGCTCGTCGGCATCTGCATCCCGGTGTTCTTCCTCGCGCTGATCCTCAAGGGCATCTTCGCCGTGCAGCTCGGGATCTTCCCCAGCTACGGCCGCCAGGACACCGGCATCAACGCCACGGACGTGACCGGCTTCGCCGTCCTCGACGGCATCCTCACCGGGGAGTTCGACGCGTCCTGGGACGCGATCATGCACCTGATCCTGCCCGCCGTCGCCCTGGCCTCCATCCCGCTCGCGGTCATCGTCCGTATGACCCGCGCCAGCGTGCTCGAGGTGCAGGACGAGGACTACGTGCGCACCGCCGAGGCCAAGGGCCTCAAGCGCAGCGTCGTCCGCAGCCGGCACGTGCTGCGCAACGCGATGCTCCCCGTGGTGACCGCGGTCGGCCTGCTCACGGGCTCCCTGCTGTCCGGCGCGGTCCTGACCGAGTCGGTGTTCTCCTTCGGAGGCATCGGTTCCTTCATCCGGACCGCGATCGACGGCCGCGACTACCCCGTGCTCGTCGGGTTCATCATGTTCATCGCGATGGTGTACGTCCTGATCAACCTGCTGGTGGACCTGGCGTACAGCCTCATCGACCCGAGAGTGCGGGTGCACTGACATGAGCGTCGCCACCAAGACCGACAAGATCCAGCGCCTCGCGGAACTCACCGCGACCAAGGAGACCAGCACCGGCGCCAGCCTGTGGCGTGAGGCGTTCCGCCGCCTCAAGAGCAGCAAGATGGCGATCATCGGCGCGGTCATCATCGCCGTCTTCGTCGTGATCGCCGTCGTCGGGCCGTACCTCACCCCGTACGCGCCCACCGCCCAGACCTGGCGCGGCGAGGTCTTCCCCAACCAGGGCAAGTTCGTCGGACCGCGCGGCGAGAACTGGTTCGGCCTCGACCACCTGGGCCGGGACATGTTCTCCCGCATGCTGGTCGGCGCCCGCCAGACCCTGCTCGTGGGTGTCGTCTCCACCCTGATCGGCCTGGTCGCCGGCTTCCTGATCGGCGGTCTGTCCGGCGCGGCCGCGACCCTCGGCGGTGAGGCCGGCAAGCGCGTCGACTCCGTCATCATGCGCTTCATCGACATGATGCTGGCGCTGCCGTCGCTGCTGCTCGCGGTGTCCGTCGCCGCCGTCATGGGACAGTCGCTCACCACCGTGATGATCGCGGTGGGTGTGGTCCAGGTGCCGGTGTTCGCCCGTCTGCTGCGCGGTTCGATGCTGGCGCAGGGCGGCGCCGACTACGTGCTCGCCGCGCAGTCGCTGGGCGTCCGCAAGCGCCGCATCGTGACGTCGCAGATCGTCCCGAACTCGCTCAGCCCGGTGATCGTGCAGGCCACGCTCTCCCTGGCCACGGCGATCATCGAGGCGGCCGCCCTGTCCTACCTGGGGCTCGGCAACCCCGACCCGGCGATCCCCGAGTGGGGCGTCATGCTCGCCCAGGCGCAGCGCTTCTTCGACAACGCGCCGATGATGGCGGTCTACCCCGCCGTCGGCATCATCATCACCGCCCTCGGCTTCACCCTCCTCGGCGAGGCCATGCGGGAAGCCCTCGACCCGAAGCTGAGGGGCTGAACCACCATGTCTCTGCTCACTGTCGACGAACTGACCGTCACCTTCGGCGGCCGCGGCCGCAAGGAGTCCCGGGCGGTCGACGGCGTCTCCTTCGAGGTGGACCAGGGCCAGGTCGTGGGCCTGGTCGGCGAGTCCGGCTGCGGCAAGTCCGTCACCTCCCTGGCCCTGATGGGCCTGCTGCCCGCGAAGGGTCTCACCATCGGCGGCCGTGCCGAGTTCGACGGCACGGACCTGTTCACGATGAGCCAGTCCGCCCGCCGCGACCTGCGCGGCAGCGAAATGGCGATGATCTTCCAGGACCCGCTGTCCTCGCTGAACCCGGTCGTCCCGATCGGCGTGCAGGTCACCGAGATCCTGGAGCGCCACCGCGGGATGAAGGGGGAGGCCGCCCGCAAGGAGGCCGCCCACCTGCTGGACCGGGTCGGCATCCCCGACCCCGCCCGGCGGCTCAAGGAGTACCCGCACCAGCTCTCCGGCGGCATGCGCCAGCGTGCGCTGATCGCCATGGCGGTGGCCTGCGCCCCGCGTCTGCTCATCGCCGACGAGCCCACCACGGCGCTCGACGTGACGATCCAGGCGCAGATCCTGGAGCTGCTCAAGGAACTCGTGGACCAGGAGGGCACGGCCCTGCTGATGATCACCCACGACCTCGGCGTGGTCGCCGGCCTCTGCGACCAGGTCAACGTGCTCTACGCGGGCAAGGTCGTGGAGTCCGCCGGGCGCCGCGAGCTGTTCGCCCACCCCACCCACCCCTACGCGCACGGTCTGCTGGGCTCCATCCCGCGGCTCGACGCGCCCCGGGGAGAGCCGCTCAACCCCATCCGCGGCTCGATCAACGACCGCATCGCCTGGGCCGACGGCTGCGCCTTCGCGCCCCGCTGCGACCGGTACGAGATGGGCTGCCTGACTGGCACCCCGCAGCTCACGGAGCCCCGCGCGGCCGGTCACCAGGTGCGGTGCGTCAACCCCGTACTCGACGACGCGAAGGCCGAGGAGGTCCCCGCATGAGCCTGCTCGAACTGGACGGCGTCAAGGTCCACTTCCCCATCAAGAAGGGCCTCCTGTTCGACCGCACGGTCGGCCATGTGTACGCCGTGGACGGGGTCTCCCTGAAGGTCGAGGCCGGCGAGACCTACGGTCTGGTCGGCGAGTCCGGCTGCGGCAAGACCACCCTCGGGCGGTCCGTGCTGCGGCTGGTGGACATCACCGAGGGCTCCGTCGTGCTCGACGGCACCGACCTGGCGAAGCTGCCCGGCGAGGAGATGCGCCGCTTCCGGCGCCGGCTCCAGATGGTCTTCCAGGACCCGCTGGGCTCGCTCAACCCGCGGCAGAACATCGAGTCGATCCTGTCCGAGGGCATGATCGCCCACGGCATCGGCAAGGACCAGGAGGAGCGCCGCGAGAAGATCAAGGCCATCCTCGACAAGGTCGGCCTGCCCTCCAACGCGCTCGCCCGCTACCCGCACGAGTTCTCCGGCGGCCAGCGGCAGCGCATCGGCATCGCCCGCGCCCTCGTGCTCGAACCGGACGTGATCATCTGCGACGAGCCGGTCTCCGCGCTCGACGTGTCGGTCCAGGCCCAGGTCATCAACCTGCTGGAGGAGCTCCAGGAGGAACTCGGCCTGACCTACGTGGTGATCGCCCACGACCTCGCGGTGGTCCGGCACATCTCCGACACGATCGGCGTGATGTACCTGGGCTCGCTGGTCGAGGAGGCGCCGAGCGACGCGCTCTACGCCGAGCCGAAGCACCCGTACACCAAGGCCCTGATGTCGGCCGTGCCGGTGCCGGACCCGGAGGTGGAGGACAAGCGCGAGCGGATCCTGCTCACCGGTGACCTGCCCTCGCCGGCGAACCCGCCGAGCGGCTGCCGGTTCCACACCCGCTGCCCGTGGGCCCAGGCCGAGCGCTGCGCGACCGAGCGCCCCCAGCTGCGGGACATCGGCGGCGGCCACCGGGTGGCGTGCCACTACGCGGAGGACATCGCGTCCGGGAAGCTCTCGCTGACCAAGGGCGAGGTCGTCTCGGCGACCCGCGAGGGCGTCGAGGACAACCCGGAGTCGGACGACCCGGAGACGGGGACCTCGGCCGAGGACACCCCGGCGAAGATCCCGGCCCAGGCGGAGAAGACCGCGAAGGACGAGAAGCCCGCCGAGGCCTCCGAGGAGCCCGAGAAGGCTGTCTGATCGGCACCCGGAAGAAGCCCTCGCCTTGCTTTGCAAGGCGAGGGCTTCTTTCTACGCCACAATATGTAAGTGCTTCAGCAACTGTTCAGCCCGTCCGTCCTGCACACGCTCGATCTGATCGGCATCTTCGTCTTCGCCATCTCCGGCGCCCTGCTGGCCGTCCGGAAGAACTTCGACGTGTTCGGGATCGCCGTGATGGCCGAGATCACCGCCCTGGGCGGCGGTCTCTTCCGCGACCTGATCATCGGCGCCGTGCCGCCCGCCGCCTTCACGGACCTGGGGTACTTCGTCACCCCGCTGCTGGCCACCGTCCTCGTCTTCTTCCTGCACCCGCACGTCGAGCGCATCCAGACCGCCGTCAACGTCTTCGACGCGGCCGGCCTCGGCCTCTTCTGCGTCGTCGGCACCACCAAGGCGTACGACTACGGGCTCGGCCTCACCGCGTCCGCCTGTCTGGGCCTGGCGACGGCGGTCGGCGGCGGTGTGCTGCGGGACGTGCTCGCCAACGAGGTGCCGTCGCTGCTGCGCTGGGACCGTGACCTGTACGCGGTGCCCGCGATGGTCGGCGCGACCATGGTCGCCCTGTGCCTGCGCTTCGACATGCTCAACCCGGTGACCAGCACCACCGCCGCCGTCACGGCCTTCGTGCTGCGGCTGCTCGCGATGCGGTACCACTGGCGGGCGCCCCGCGCCTGGCACCGCCGCTCGACGGTCATGGAGGAGTGAGCAAAGCTACCGCTTAGTATTATCTTCTTGTACTGTTCACCCATGCCAGAAGCAGCCTCCGCCCAGGCCACCCGGGCCGTCATCGGTGACAGTGAGTTCGACCGCGACACCGCGCTCACCGCGCGGGAACCCGGTGTCTACGACATCGACCTCTCCGCCGGCTGGACGATCATCAACGCCGTCAACGGCGGTTACCTGCTGGCCGTCCTGGGCCGCGCGCTCGCGGACGCGCTGCCGCACTCCGACCCGTTCACGGTCTCCGCGCACTACCTGACGGCCTCCCAGCCGGGCCCGGCGGTCGTCCGCACCGAGACCGTCCGCACCGGGCGCACGCTCTCCACCGGCCAGGCGTCCCTGTTCCAGCGCGACGAGCAGGGCAACGAGGTGGAGCGCATCCGGGTCCTCGCCTCCTACGGCGACCTGGACTCCCTCCCCGCCGACGTCCGCACGACGGCCGTGCCGCCCGCGCTGCCGCCGATGGACCAGTGCTTCGGCCCCGAGGACGGCCCCGCCCCGGTCGACGGAAGCTCCGAGATCGCCGGCCGGCTGATGCTGAAGCTCGACCCGTCGACCCTCGGCTGGGCCCTCGGGAAGCCGTCCGGCAGGGGCGAGATGCGCGCCTGGTTCGGTCTCGCCGACGGCCGGGACGCCGACCCGCTGGCGCTGCTGCTCGCGGTGGACGCCCTGCCGCCGACCGCCTTCGAGTTGGGCCTGACCGGCTGGGTGCCCACGGTCGAGCTGACCGTCCACGTCCGCTGCCGCCCGGCGCCGGGCCCCCTGCGCGTGTCCATCACCACCCGCAACCTCGCGGGCGGCTTCCTCGAGGAGGACGCCGAGGTCTGGGACAGCGCCGACCGCCTCGTCGCGCAGTCCCGCCAGCTGGCCCGCGTGCGGCTGAGCTGAACCGACGCGAAGGGGCGGTGCGGGGTCGTGGGCGACCCCGCACCGCCCTTTCGCGGTGTCACCGGCTCCCGGCCGCGCCCGTCCCGTCGAGCCAGTGCTGCCGTCCCACATGGATGAGCCGCAGCTGACGGGCCGCCACCCTGGACACCCGCTCCCGCGCCTCGGGCGAACTCGCCGGCGCCTCCAGGAAGAGCGAGGCCGTGATCAGCATCTGGTCCACGTAGAGCTGGGCCAGCATCAGCAGGTCCTCCTCGCTCCAGCCCGCCGACTCCGCGTCCCCGGCCAGCGCCTCGCCGACCTCCGCCGTGAACCGGGCCAGCTGCTCCTGTATCGCCTCGCGGACCGGACGCACCCCGCCGTGCCGTTCCCGGGCGACGAACCTCACATGGGCCGGGTGCGCGTCCACATGACCGGCGATCAGCTCGATGGCGCCCGCGATGCGTTCCTCGCCCTCGCCGGCCGGCGACACCGTCGTCCGGATCATCGGATGCAGGCTGCCCAGCGCCTCCTCGACGAGCGCCACGCCCAGGTCCTCGACCGACCGGAAGTGCCGGTAGAACGCGGTCGGGGCGATCCCGACGGCGCGGGTGACCTCACGCAGGCCCAGGCTGCTCAGGCTCTGGCCCTCCAGCAGTTCGAGCGCCGCGTCCAGAAGCGCCTGCCGGGTCCTCTGCTTCTGGGCCTGCCGGATGCCGGGCGTGTGACTCATGCCATGCAGTTAACAACTGTTCTCCCGAATTGGGAAGTGAGGAGGACGCTAGACTGGGAAGTCAGTAAACAAGTGTAACTACAGCCGTTCACCCAAACTCTGGGGGATCCGACTCATGCTGTTCCTCGTCGCCGCGCTGCTGCTGATGGGCGTCGTCCTCGGCGCCGTCGCGCACGCGCCGCTCACCTTCTCCGTCGCCGTCGGCGCCGTCATCGCCGTCTGGCTCGGCGTCTTCGCCGTACGCGAGCACCAGGGCCGCGACCGCGGCACCTCCGCGCACTGACCCGCGCCGCCCGCCCGACACCCTCCGACCGCAGGAGCCGATCACCATGCAGCTCACCGCACCGGCCGGCCACCGCACCGGGATCCGCGACACCGACGGCATGGCCGTCGCGTCGTTCGTCCTGGGCCTGCTCGGCCTGCTCGTCCTCAACGTCTTCCTCGGCCCGAGCGCCATCGTGCTGGCGTCCGTCGCCCTGTGGCGGGGCACCGCCCGCCGCGGCCGCGCCCTGCTCGGCCTGGGGCTCGGCATCGCCGACCTCGTCGTCCTCGCCGCGTTCATGCAGGCGGACGGCACGATCTCCTGGAGCTTCTGACGGGGAGACCCGCCGAACCCGCCGTACGGGCGTCGCATCCCGGCCACCGGGATCCGTGGGTCATGCACCGGGCCCCGTAGAATCGGCCCCACCATGGCTTACCTCGACCACGCCGCGACCACCCCGATGCTGCCCGAGGCGGTCGAGGCGCTCACCGCGCACCTGGGCGTCACCGGCAACGCCTCCTCCCTGCACGCGGCCGGCCGCCGCGCCCGGCGCACCGTCGAGGAGGCCCGCGAGACCCTCGCCGAAGCCCTCGGCGCCCGCCCCAGCGAGATCGTCTTCACCTCCGGCGGCACGGAGGCCGACAACCTCGCCGTGAAGGGCCTGTACTGGGCGCGCCGCGACGCCGACCCGGCCCGCACCCGGGTCCTCGCCAGCCCCGTCGAGCACCACGCCGTCCTCGACGCCGTCGACTGGCTCGCCACGCACGAGGGCGCCACCGTCGAGTACCTCCCCGTCGACGCCCACGGCCGGGTCCACCCCGACGCGCTGCGCGAGGCCGTCGCGCGCAACCCCGACGACGTCGCCCTCGCCACCGTCATGTGGGCCAACAACGAGATCGGGACGATCCTGCCGGTCACCGAACTCGCCGCCGTCGCGGCCGAGTTCGGCGTCCCCCTGCACTCCGACGCGGTCCAGGCCTTCGGCCAGGTCCCGGTGGACTTCGCCGCGTCCGGGCTCGCCGCGATGACCGTCTCCGGCCACAAGATCGGCGGCCCGTACGGCATCGGCGCCCTGGTCCTGGGCCGCGAGCACACCCCCGTGCCCGTGCTGCACGGCGGCGGCCAGGAGCGCCACGTCCGCTCCGGCACCCTCGACGTGCCGGCGATCGCCTCCTTCGCCGTCGCCGGACGGATCGCCGCCGAGGAGCGGGAGCGGTTCGCCCTGGAGATCGGACGCCTCCGCGACGACCTGGTCGCCGCGGTGCTGGAAGCCGTCCCCGACGCGATCCTGGGCGGCGACCCCGCCCCCGGCGGCCGGCTCCCCGCCAACGCCCACTTCACCTTCCCCGGCTGCGAGGGCGACTCCCTGCTCCTCCTGCTGGACGCCCAGGGCATCGAGTGCTCCACCGGCTCCGCCTGCACCGCCGGCGTCGCCCAGCCCAGCCACGTCCTCCTCGCCACCGGCACCGACCCCGACCTCGCCCGCGGCACCCTCCGCTTCTCCCTCGGCCACACCTCCACCGACGCCGACGTGGCAGCCCTCGCCAAAGCCATCGGCCCGGCCGTCGAGCGCGCACGGGCGGCTGGGCTGAGCTGAGCGGCCGCCGCGTCCCGCAGCGGTCCGGGGGCCACGCCCCCGGGGGCCGGGTTCAGCCGCCCGTCGGAGCGGCCGTGCGGCCCTGGCCCGCCTGCGCCGTGCCGGCCCGGCGGACCAGCTTCAAATAGCGGTCCCAGTCCCAGTGCGGGCCCGGGTCGGTGTGGTCGGTGCCGGGCACCTCGACGTGCCCGATGATGTGCTCCCGGTCGACCGGGATGCCGTAGCGCGCGCATATTCGGGCCGTCAGACGGGCCGAGGCCGCGTACATCTCGTCCGTGAAGTCCTCCGGGCGGTCCACGAAGCCCTCGTGCTCGATGCCGACACTGCGCTCGTTGTAGTCGCGGTTGCCCGCGTGGTACGCCACGTCCAGCTCGCGGATCATCTGCGTGACCCGGCCGTCCTTGCCGACGATGTAGTGCGCCGCGGCCTTGTGGCCCGGGTTCTGGAACGCCCTCACCGCGCTGTCCAGGCTGCCCTGCGTGACGTGCACGACCACCATGTCGATGTGGAAGTCGTCCGGCCGGTCCGCGCCGCGCCAGTTGGCGTCCGAGGCCGCCACCCAGCGGGCGCCCGCGAAGTCGACCGCGCCCGGGGTGCGCGGCTTCTCGACCCCCGGCAGCCGCCACCACAGCCGCGCCAGCTCGTCGCGCGCCAGCGCCGCCGTCCCCGCCGCTGCCGCCAGCCCGCCCACGATCAGGGCGCGCCGCCCGATGCGCCGGTCGCCGTCCTCGGATGTTCCCTTGGCCCCCATATGATCGTGAACGCATATCCGGCGGCCGTGGTTCCCGCGCCCCCGTACCCTGGAGGGGCTATGACTGACACCCCGCAGCGCACCCGCCCCCTCCGCGTCCTGGCCGCCATGTCCGGAGGCGTCGACTCCGCCGTCGCCGCCGCCCGCGCCGCCGAAGCGGGCCACGACGTGACCGGCGTCCACCTCGCGCTCTCCGCGAACCCCCAGTCGTTCCGCACCGGCGCGCGGGGCTGCTGCACCATCGAGGACTCCCGCGACGCCCGCCGCGCCGCCGACGTCATCGGCATCCCGTTCTACGTGTGGGACCTCGCCGACCGCTTCCGCGAGGACGTCGTCGAGGACTTCGTCGCCGAGTACGAGGCCGGCCGCACCCCCAACCCGTGCCTGCGCTGCAACGAGAAGATCAAGTTCGCCGCGCTGCTCGACAAGGCCCTCGCCCTCGGCTTCGACGCCGTCTGCACCGGCCACTACGCCAAGGTGATCCTCCGCGAGGACGGCACCCGCGAACTGCACCGCGCCTCCGACCTGGCCAAGGACCAGAGCTACGTCCTCGGCGTGCTCGACGACCGGCAGCTCGCCCACGCCATGTTCCCGCTCGGTGACACGGTCACCACCAAGGAGGAGATCCGCGCGGAGGCCGAGCGCCGCGGACTCGCCGTCGCCAAGAAGCCCGACTCGCACGACATCTGCTTCATCGCCGACGGCGACACCCAGGGCTTCCTCGCCAAGCGGCTCGGCAAGGCCGAGGGCGACATCGTCGACGAGTCCGGCGCCAAGATCGGCACCCACGAGGGCGCGTACGGCTTCACCATCGGCCAGCGCAAGGGCCTGCGCATCGGCACCCCCGCCCCCGACGGCAAGCCGCGCTACGTCCTCGACATCTCCCCGGTGGACAACACCGTCACCGTGGGCCCCGCCGCCTCCCTCGACGTCGGCGCCCTCACCGCGATCCGCCCCCGCTGGTGCGGCGCCGCCCCCACCGGCCCCGGCGCCTACACCGCCCAGCTGCGCGCCCACGGCGACGAGACCGCGGTGACCGCCGAACTCGTCGGCGAGGAGCTGCGCGTGCGCTTCGCCGAGCCGGTCCGCGGCGTGGCCCCCGGCCAGGCGGTCGTCCTCTACGACGGCACGCGCGTGGTGGGCTCGGCGACGATCGCCTCCACGGAGCGGGCCACGGCGGACGTGGCCTGAGCGGCCCCGCCCCGGCCGCTCACCGCGAGAAGAACTCCGCCAGCACCGGCGCCAGGACGTCCGGTTCCACCATGTGGGTCTGGCCCCCCAGGGTGCGGTACGTGCCCCGGGGGACCGACTCCGCGATCGCCCGCGCCGCCTGACGCATCCACGCGGGGCTCGCGTCGCCCGCGATCGACAGCACCGGCACCCCGATCGACGCCAGCGACTCCCGCGGCACGCCCCCGTCGCCCATCACGGCGTCGTCGTACGCCAGGCTCGGCGCCAGCGTCTCCATGCCCGCCCACATCGGCGACTGCCGCGCGCTCCGGATCACCGCGTCGTCGAGGCCGGTGAGCTGGAGGAAGAGCTCCACCGCGTCGCCCCGCCGCCCCTCCTCCAGGGCCGCGGTGAGCTCCTCGGTGTACCGGGCGCGCTCCGCCAGGTGCTCCTGCGACATCGCGTACGGCGTCTCGTACACCGCGACCTGGCGCACCGGCAGCCCGCCTGCCGCCGCCCGCAGCGCCAGCGCGCCGCCCGAGGAGACGCCGTACAGCGCCGCCTCGCCGCCCGTCGCCTCGATCAGCGCCGCCAGGTCCTCCACCTCGCGTTCCACCGTGTACGGCGGCGTGTCACCGCTCGCGCCCCGGCCGCGGCGGTCGTAGACCACCACCCGGAACCGCTCGGAGAGCGGGGCGGCCAGCGGCGCCACCGTGGCGCCCGTCGACATCGCGCCGCTGACGAGGACGATCGTGGCGCCGCGCCCGGCGCTCTCGTAGGCGAGGGAGGTGCCGTCGCGCGAGGAGATGTTCTGGTCCATGTCTCAGCAGACTGCCGCACGGCACGGAAATCGTCCGTGAGGCGGGCGGCGCGTCCGCCGATCACACCCCTGCGCGCGGTCCGTCCACGTCCGTGTCGTAGAAGCACAGGTGGTCCTTGATCGGCGCCACCGCCGGCTTCGGGTCCGGGTACGACCACACCAGGTCGGGGGCGTCCGGCAGCGACCAGTACGACGCGGTCCCCTTGAACGGGCAGTACGTGTGCGTCGCGGACGGCGTCAGCAGGTCGAGCCGCACGTCCTCCGGCGGGATGTACCAGCGCGCGGGGCAGCCCGTCTCGCGCAGCACCAGCGCCCGGTCGCTCTCCGCCAGCACCCGCCCGTCGCGCACCACGCGCACGCGCCGGTCGCCCCGCTCGACGGTGATGCGATGGCCTGTGGTCACGGCGTCCTCCTCGGCAGTCGGTCCTCCCCCGTACAGCACCCCTCGGGGCGGGCTTCTTCCCGGGCGTAGGCTGACGGCCGTGAACATCTGCGTCTTCCTCTCCGCCGCCGACCTCGACGACCGCTACACACGCCCCGCGCGGGAGTTCGCGCACCTGCTCGGCAAGGGCGGGCACACCCTGGTCTGGGGCGGCTCGGACGTCGGCCTGATGAAGGTCGTCGCCGACGGGGTGGAGGAGGCCGGCGGCCGGCTCCTCGGCGTCTCGGTGGAGTTCCTCGCGGCGAAGGCACGCCCCGGCGTCGACGAGATGGTCGTGGCCAAGGACCTCGCCGAGCGCAAGCGGCTCCTCCTGGAGAAGGCCGACGCCGTCGTGATCATGGTCGGCGGCACGGGAACGCTGGACGAGGCGACCGAGATCCTGGAGCTGAAGAAGCACGGCCACACCGACAAGCCGGTGGTGCTGCTCAACTCCGCCGGCTTCTACGACGGGCTCAAGGAGCAGTTCCGCCGCATGGAGGACGAGGGCTTCCTGCCCCGCCCGCTCGCCGAGCTGGTGTTCTTCGCCGAAGAGCCGGTTGGCGCGCTGGCCTACCTGGAGGAGAGCCTGGGCGTCGTCTGACCGCGCGGTGATGCGAGCATGGCGGTCATGGCTACACATGTGATCACCGGAGCAGGCTCCGGCATCGGCGCGGCCGTCGCGCGCCGTCTCCACGCGCGCGGGGACGACCTCGTGCTCCACGCGCGCGACGCCGGCCGCGCGAAGGAGCTGGCCGCCGAGTTCCCCGGTGCCCGCACCCTGGTCGGCGACCTGGCCGACCCCGACCGGCTCAGCTGGGCGTTCTCCCACCAGTCGCTGCCCGGCCGGGTGGACTCGCTGCTGCACGTCGCGGGCGTCGTCGACCTCGGCCCGGTCGGCGAGCTCACCCCGAAGAGCTGGCGCCACCAGCTCAACGTCAACCTCGTCGCCCCCGCCGAACTGACCCGCCTCCTCCTGCCCCAGCTCCGCGCGAGCCGCGGCCACGTGGTCTTCGTCAACTCCGGCGCCGGCCTGAGCGCCCACGCCGACTGGTCCGCCTACGCGGCCTCCAAGCACGGCCTGAAGGCTCTCGCCGACTCCCTCCGCGCGGAGGAGCACGCGAGCGGCGTCCGGGTCACCTCGGTCTACCCCGGCCGCACCGCCAGCCCGATGCAGGCCAAGGTCCACCAGCAGGAGGGCAAGGACTACGACCCGGAGAAGTGGATCGACCCCGAGTCGGTGGCCACGACGATCCTCATGTCCCTCGACCTCCCGAGAGACGCGGAAGTGAACGACCTGACGGTCCGACCGGGCAACTGAGCCGGTCCGGCAATTCCAGCCCGTCCGGCGCTTGAGGACGAGGCCCGCAGGGCCGACGGGGGTCCGGGGCGCAGCCCCAGGGACGGGACGGGAAGGGGCGGCGGGGGCGAAAAACCCCGGCGCCCCACTGCGTACGCTTCCCGTGTGAACGACACCCCGCACCTCCCACCCGCCCCCGCCACCGGCATCGGCTCCCTCCCCGGCACCGACGCGAGAGAGGCCGCCAAGGCGGCCACCGGCAGCTTCGAGGACTTCCCCCACCTCCCCGAACTCCCCGCCCGCGGCCCCGGCGCCGACATGATCGGCCGCACCGCCGGCCTGCTCGTCGAGCTCTACGCGCGCGTGGAGCCCAGCGGCTGGCGGATCGGCGACCGTCCCGGCCGGGACACCCGCCGCGCCCGCTCCTGGCTCGGCGAGGACCTGGACGCGCTGGAGGAGTTCACACAGGGCTACGAGGGGCTGCTGAAGGTCCAGGCGGCCGGCCCGTGGACCCTCGCCGCGTCCCTGGAGCTGAGGAACGGCGAGGCAGCCCTCTCCGACCCCGGCGCCTGCCGCGACCTCGCCGCCTCCCTCGCCGAGGGCCTGCGCCTGCACCTCGACGAGGTGCGCCGCCGCGTCCCCGGCGCGCGGCTCGTCCTCCAGCTCGACGAGCCCTCCCTCACCGCCGTCCTGCGCGGTCAGGTGAGGACGGCCAGCGGCTACCGCACCCACCGCGCGGTCGACCGCCAGGTCGTCGAGGCCACCCTGCGCGACGTGGTCGGCGTGCACGACGGCGGGCCGGTCGTGGTCCACTCGTGCGCCCCGGACGTCCCGTTCGCCCTGCTGCGCCGGGCCGGCGCGGCGGCGGTCTCGTTCGACTTCTCCCTCCTCACCGAGCGTGACGACGAGGCGATCGGGGAGGCCGTGGAGGCCGGGACCCGGCTGTTCGCCGGTGTCGTGCCGGGCACGGACGGCCCGTTGTCGGACCCTGCCGGTAGCGTCATGGGTGTCAGGACGCTCTGGCGCAGGCTGGGGCTGCGGCCGGGACTCCTCCCGGAGGCGGTCACGGTCACCCCGGCGTGCGGACTCGCGGGGGCATCCCCGGGGTACGCGCGATCGGTCTACGCCCACTGCGTCCGGGCGGCGAGATCCCTCGCGGACAACCCTGAGTAACGGAAGGACACACGGTGGCCGGCGACAAGCAAGCGGAGACGACGAGCGTGCCCGCACAAGCGCGGGAGCAGCACGCCACGCTCGCCGAGCAGATCGAGGAGCACCGCTTCCGGTACTACGTGAACGACGCGCCCGTCGTCAGCGACGCGGAGTTCGACCGCCTGCTGCGGGAGCTCGAGGGGCTGGAGGAGCGTTACCCGGAGCTGCGCACGCCGGAGTCGCCGACCCAGAAGGTCGCCGGGGCCTACGAGACGGAGTTCACCTCCGTCGAGCACCGCTCCCGGATGCTCTCCCTGGACAACACGTTCAACGACGAGGACCTCGCCGCCTGGGCCGACCGCATCCACCGGGAACTGGGCGACCAGACCTACCACTTCCTGTGCGAGCTGAAGGTCGACGGCCTCGCGGTCAACCTCACCTACGAGCGCGGACGGCTGGTCCGCGCGGCGACCCGCGGCGACGGCCGCACCGGCGAGGACATCACGCCCAACGTCCGCACCATCGCCGAGATCCCGGACCGCCTCAAGGGCGACAAGGTGCCCGACGTCGTGGAGATCCGCGGCGAGGTCTACTTCCCGATGGAGAAGTTCCAGGAGCTCAACGCCCGCCTCGTAGGGGCCGGCGACAAGCCGTTCGCCAACCCGCGCAACGCGGCGGCCGGTTCGCTGCGCCAGAAGGACCCCCGGGTCACCGCCACCCGCCCGCTGCACATGGTGGTGCACGGCATCGGCGTGCTCGAGGGCTACAAGGGCCTGACCCGGCTCTCCCAGGGCTACGACCTGCTGAAGGAGTGGGGCCTGCCGACCTCCCCGCACAACCGGGTGGTCGACGGCCTGGAGGGCGTGCGGGAGTTCATCGCGTACTACGGCGAGAACCGCCACTCCGTGGCGCACGAGATCGACGGCGTCGTGGTCAAGCTCGACGAGATCTCCCTCCAGGGACGCCTCGGCACCACCTCACGTGCCCCGCGCTGGGCCATCGCGTACAAGTACGCGCCGGAGGAGGTCAACACCAAGCTGGTGAACATCCGGGTGGGCGTGGGCCGCACCGGCCGCGTCACGCCGTACGCGCAGGTCGAGCCGGTGACGGTGGCCGGCTCGGAGGTCGAGTTCGCCACGCTGCACAACCAGGACGTGGTGAAGGCCAAGGGCGTCCTGATCGGCGACACGGTGGTGCTGCGCAAGGCCGGCGACGTCATCCCCGAGATCCTCGGCCCGGTGGCCGACCTGCGGGACGGCAGCGAGCGGGAGTTCGTGATGCCGTCCGAGTGCCCCGAGTGCGGCACGCCGCTGCGGCCGATGAAGGAGGGCGACGTCGACCTGCGCTGCCCCAACGCCCGTACGTGCCCGGCCCAGTTGCGCGAGCGGCTGTTCTACCTGGCCGGCCGCAAGGCGCTGGACATCGAGCACTTCGGGTACGTCGCCGCCGCGGCCCTCACCGGCCCGCTGGAGCCGGAGGAGCCGCCGCTGAAGGACGAGGGCGACCTGTTCGACCTCACCGTCGAGCAGCTGCTGCCCATCAAGGCGTACGTCCTCGACCAGGACAGCGGACTGCCCAAGCGGGACCCGAAGACCGGCGAGGAGAAGATCGCCACGGTCTTCGCCAACCAGGAGGGCGCCCCCAAGAAGAACGCGCTGGCGATGCTGGAGAACATCGCGGCGGCCAAGGAGCGCCCGCTGGCCCGGGTGCTCACCGCCCTGTCGATCCGTCACGTCGGCCCGGTGGCGGCGGAGGCGCTGGCCCGCGAGTTCCGCTCCATCGACCGCATCGAGCAGGCCACCGAGGAGGAGCTGTCGGCCACCGAGGGCGTCGGCCCGACCATCGCCGCCTCCCTCAAGGAGTGGTTCGCCGCGGACTGGCACCGGGAGATCATCCGCAAGTGGAAGGCGGCCGGAGTCCGCATGGAGGACGAGCGGTCCGGCGAGGACGAGGGCCCGCGTCCGCTCGAAGGACTCACGGTCGTGGTGACCGGGACGCTGGAGAACTTCACCCGGGATGGCGCGAAAGAGGCGCTGCAGAACCGGGGCGCCAAGGTGACCGGATCGGTGTCCAAGAAGACGTCGTTCGTCGTCGTGGGTGACAACCCCGGGTCGAAGTATGACAAAGCGATGCAGTTGAAGGTGCCGGTTCTGAACGAGGACGGTTTCCAGGTGCTTCTGGAGCAGGGTCCCGACGCCGCGGCCGACGCCGCTCTTTCGGCCGAGGAATAGCGGTTGAAGGCCACCCGATCGGCGCATATCAGATGCATACGGGTGGCTGGGGCGCATTCGGGCAACCGTCGGCGACCGGTGCCCGTACAAGCCTTCCGCGGCCTACTGTTGAGATGTGCGCCCGCCGTGCCCAGTTGCGGTCGGGGCAACTCCCGTACCCGTGACGGGTCCGGGGAAGGGCTTTCCACGGCGAGCCGCTGAGGGATGTCGGGCATCGGGCCGCGTGGCGTGGGCACCGCCGGCTGTGAGAGGGACGGGAATGGAACCGACCGAGAGCGCCGCCCCGGGCTCACGGCTGCGCCTGCGCCGCCTGGCGGTCGTCCGGCGGCGCGGCCGTGAGGACGGGCGGCCCGCGGAGCGACCGGACGCGCGGGGGCGCACCGGGGCGGGCGCCGCGGACGCGCGCGACGCCGGCGCGGCACGCCCGGCCGGCGGGCACGGCATCGGAGAGGCCGCGACGGAGACCGAACGGCACCCGTCCTGGCCCGCGTTGCCCACCGCGGTCGTCGCGGCGGCCGGCTTCGTCCTCGGCGCCGGCTTCCTGCGCGCCTTCACCGGCGGGCACGCCCTCTTCCCGTCCGGCACGGTCGGCTGGTCGCTGGCCGTGCTCACCGGCATCGTCGTCGGCCACCTCGTGATGCTGGGCCGCTCCCGCTGGTGGGGCGGCACCGGCTCCGGCGCGGCCCTCACCCTCGCCGTGCTGCTGCTCTACGGCTGGGTCCCGGCCGGCATGGTCAGCCTCACCGTCGTCGTCCTGGTCGGCATAGCCCGCCGGGGCCGCTGGCGGCAGGGCGTGCTGCACGGCGCGGTCGACCTGCTCGGCATCGGCGCCGGAGCGCTCGTCCTGGCCGCCTTCGGCACCGTGCCGTCCGTCGAGTCGCCGTCCACCCCCGACACCTGGACCCTCTACACCGGTCCCGGGGTGGTGCTCGTCGCCGCCGCCTATCTCGCGGTCACCCGCACCCTGTTGTGGTACCTGCACACCCCGCGCTCGGGCCTGCCCACCGTCGCCCGCACCGCCCTGGTCCGCCAGGGTCTCGTCGCGGTCGCCCTGCTCGGCATCGCCCCGCTGGTGTGCGTGGTCGCCGACGCCAAGCCCGTGCTGCTGCCGCTGTTCGCCATCCCGCTGATCGCCCTCGACTCCACCCTGTGGATCGCCCGCGCGCGGGCCGAGGAGCAGTTGCGCGACCCCCTGACCGGACTGCCCAACCGGCAGTGGCTGCAGGAGCGCATCTGGACCGCGCTGGACGACGCCGAGCGGGCCGGCTCCCGCGCCGCGCTCATGCTCATCGACCTCGACCGCTTCCGGTCGGTCAACGACACCCTCGGCCATCTCGCCGGCGACCGGCTGCTGCTGCAGATCGCCGACCGGCTGAGAGCGGCCCTGCCGCGCGGGGCGGAGGCCGCGCGGCTCGGCGGCGACGAGTTCGCCGTGTTACTGCCCGTGGCGGACTCCACGACGTCCGCCACCCGCGCCGCCCGCGGACTGGTCGCGGCCCTCAGCTCCCCGCTCGACCTCGACGGGCTCACCCTCGTCCTGGAGGCGAGCGCGGGAGTCGCCGTCTTCCCGGACCACGCGTCCGACGCCGAAGGGCTGCTGCGGCGGGCGGACGTGGCGATGTACCAGGCCAAGCGGGACCGCACGGGAGTCGAGGCGTACGAGTCCAAGCGGGACTCCAACACCCCCGACCGGCTGGGGCTGCTGGGCGATCTGCGGCGCGCCCTCGACGCGCACGAGGTGGAGCTGCACTACCAGCCGAAGGTCCGCTTCGACGGCCAGGTCTCCGGTCTTGAGGCGCTGGTGCGGTGGGTGCACCCGGAGCGCGGGCGGGTCCCCCCGGACGAGTTCATAGCGATAGCCGAGTCGTCCGGGCTCATGCCGCAGCTCACCGAGTACGTGCTGGAGACCGCGCTCGGGCAGGTCGCCGAGTGGCGCTCCCAGGGGCTGTTCGTGCCGGTCGCCGTCAACGTCTCGCCGCGCGACGTCCACAGCCCCGGCTTCGCCGGCTCCGTCGCCGCGCGCCTCGCCCGCTACGGGGTGCCCGCGGGAGCGCTCCAGCTGGAGATCACCGAGCACGTGCTGCTGGAGGACCCCACGCGGGCCGCCGACACCCTCAACGCGCTGACCGGGCACGGCGTGAAGATGTCCCTCGACGACTTCGGCACCGGCTACTCCTCGCTGGTGCATCTGCGGCGGCTGCCGGTGAGTGAGCTGAAGATCGACCGCTCCTTCGTGGCCCGGCTGGCGATCGACGCGGAGGACGCGGAGATCGTGCGCTGCACCATCGACCTGGCCCACTCGCTGGGGCTCCTGGTGGTCGCGGAGGGCGTCGAGGACGACGAGACCTGGGAACGCCTGCGGGACCTGCGCTGTGACGCGGTCCAGGGCTGGCTGGTCGCCGCCGCGATGCCCCCGGACGAGACGACGGCCTGGCTCCTCGCCCGGGGCTCCCGGGGCTGGCAGCGGCCGGCCGCGGCCCTGCCCGCTGCGACGGGCACGGCGGAGGACTAGCCCCCCGGCTGACACACGCCGTACTTCGGCCGCGGGTTCGCCGTGGCTGCTCGCGCCGTTCCCCGCGCCCCTCACGGGGCGCTCAGAGCGGAGGTTTCACGGGCATGGGGCCCCGCCCCATAGGATTGGTCCCAAACCACACACACTCACCCCAGAGGATCGCTGCATGCCTGGCATCACGCGCGAGGAGGTCGCCCACCTCGCCCGGCTGGCGCGTCTGGAGCTGAAGCCCGAAGAGCTCGACCACTTCGCGGGCCAGCTCGACGACATCATCGGCGCGGTCGCCCGCGTCAGCGAGGTCGCCGACCAAGACGTACCGCCGACCTCGCACCCGCTCCCGCTGACGAACGTCATGCGGGCCGACGAGGTCCGTCCCTCGCTCACCCCCGAGCAGGCGCTCTCCGGCGCCCCGGCCCAGGAGCAGCAGCGTTTCAAGGTGCCGCAGATCCTGGGGGAGGAGTAAACCGCCATGAGCGATCAGATCATCAAGCTCACCGCGGCCGAGACCGCGGCGAAGATCGCCTCCGGCGAGCTCACCGCGGTCGAGGTCACCGAGGCCCACCTGGCCCGCATCGAGGCCGTCGACGAGAAGGTGCACGCCTTCCTGCACGTCGACCGTGAGGGCGCCCTCGCGCAGGCCCGCGCCGTCGACGCCAAGCGCGAGCGCGGCGAGAAGCTCGGCCCGCTCGCCGGCGTTCCCCTCGCGCTGAAGGACATCTTCACCACCGAGGGCGTCCCGACCACCGTCGGCTCCAAGATCCTCGAAGGCTGGATCCCGCCGTACGACGCGACGCTCACCAAGCGCCTCAAGGCCGCCGACGTCGTCATCCTCGGCAAGACCAACATGGACGAGTTCGCCATGGGGTCCTCCACCGAGAACAGCGCCTACGGCCCGACCGGCAACCCGTGGGACCTCACCCGCATCCCCGGCGGCTCCGGCGGCGGTTCCTCCGCCGCGCTCGCCGCGCACATGGCGCCGCTCGCCATCGGCACCGACACCGGCGGCTCCATCCGCCAGCCGGCCGCCGTCACCGGCACGGTCGGCGTGAAGCCGACGTACGGCGCGGTGTCCCGGTACGGCATGGTGGCGTTCTCCTCCTCCCTCGACCAGGGCGGCCCCTGCGCCCGCACGGTCCTGGACGCGGCCCTGCTGCACGAGGTGATCGCCGGGCACGACCCGATGGACTCCACCTCCGTCGACGAGCCGGTCCCGCCGGTCGTGGAGGCCGCCCGTAACGGCAGCGTCCAGGGCATGCGCGTCGGCGTCGTCAAGCAGTTCCGCGGCGAGGGCTACCAGGCCGGCGTCGTCCAGCGGTTCGACGAGTCGGTCGAGCTCCTCAGGGAGCTGGGCGCCGAGATCGTCGAGCTGGACTGCCCGTCCTTCGACCTGGCGCTCTCCGCGTACTACCTGATCGCGCCCTCCGAGTGCTCCTCCAACCTCGCCCGCTTCGACGGCCTGCGCTACGGCGCGCGCGTCGGCGACGACGGCACGCACTCCGCCGAGGAGGTCACCTCGCTGACCCGTGAGGCCGGCTTCGGCGACGAGGTCAAGCGCCGCATCATGCTCGGCACGTACGCGCTCAGCTCCGGCTACTACGACGCGTACTACGGCAGCGCCCAGAAGGTCCGCACGCTCATCAAGCGGGACTTCGACAAGGCCTTCGAGCAGGTCGACGTGATCGTCTCCCCGACGACCCCGACCACCGCCTTCCCGATCGGCGAGCGCGCCGACGACCCGATGGCGATGTACCTCGCCGACCTGTGCACCATCCCGACCAACCTGGCGGGCAACGCCGCCATGTCGCTGCCCTGCGGCCTCGCGCCGGAGGACAACCTGCCGGTCGGGCTGCAGATCATCGCCCCGGTCATGAAGGACGACCGCCTCTACAAGGTGGGTGCCGCCGTCGAGGCCGCCTTCGTGGAAAAGTGGGGCCACCCGCTGCTCGAGGAGGCTCCGTCGCTGTGAGTGCACTGACCAAGGCCAAGGGCTTCAAGAAGTCCCGGTCCGGTACGTACCTGTCCATGGCCGCCACCGCGTTCGGCGCGTTCGGCGTCGCCAAGCGGCTGAAGACGGCGCGCGCCGAGAAGGACACCCTGGTCCTGATCGACGCGACCGTGTCCGCCGCCGCGATCGTCACCGGCCTCGCCATCCTCTACCGCGAGCTGAAGCGGCTGGGCGACGACGACGTCCTGCTGGGCTGAGAGGGAAGTTTTCACCGTGACCACCACGACCGACCTGGTGTCGTACGAGGACGCGCTCGCGTCGTACGACCCCGTCATGGGCCTCGAGGTCCATGTCGAACTCGGCACCAAGACCAAGATGTTCTGCGGCTGTTCGACGGCCCTCGGTCAGGACGCCAACACCCAGACCTGCCCGGTCTGCCTCGGCCTGCCCGGCGCGCTCCCGGTCGTCAACGCGACCGGCGTCGAGTCCGCGATCAAGATCGGCCTCGCGCTCAACTGCGAGATCGCCGAGTGGTGCCGCTTCGCCCGGAAGAACTACTTTTATCCGGACATGCCGAAGAACTTCCAGACCTCCCAGTACGACGAGCCGATCGCCTTCGACGGCTACCTCGACGTGCAGCTGGAGGACGGCGAGGTCTTCCGCGTGGAGATCGAGCGCGCCCACATGGAGGAGGACACCGGCAAGTCGACGCACGTCGGCGGCGCCACCGGCCGCATCCACGGCGCCTCGCACTCGCTGCTCGACTACAACCGCGCCGGCATCCCGCTCATCGAGATCGTCACCAAGCCGATCGTCGGCGCCGGCGAGCGCGCTCCCGAGGTCGCGCGGGCGTACGTCCGTGAACTGCGCGAGCTCATCCGCGCGCTCGGCGTGTCCGAGGCCCGCATGGAGATGGGCCAGATGCGTTGCGACGTCAACCTGTCGCTGATGCCGAAGGGCGCCGAGAAGTTCGGCACCCGCAGCGAGACGAAGAACGTCAACTCGCTGCGTTCCGTCGAGCGCGCCGCCCGCTTCGAGATCCAGCGGCACGCGGCCGTGCTGTCGTCCGGCGGGACGATCGTGCAGGAGACCCGGCACTTCCACGAGGACACGGGGTCCACGACCTCGGGCCGCGTGAAGGAGGAGGCCGAGGACTACCGCTACTTCCCCGAGCCCGACCTGGTGCCGGTCGCCCCGTCACGGGAGTGGGTCGAGGAGCTGCGCGCGGGCCTGCCCGAGCTGCCGCTGGTGCGCCGCAACCGGCTCCGCGAGGAGTGGGGCGTCTCCGCCACCGACATGCAGGCGATCCTCAACGCCGGTGCGCTGGACCTGATCGTCGCCACGATCGACGCCGGCGCCGACGCGGCCTCCGCCCGCAAGTGGTGGATGGGCGAGCTGGCCCGCAGCGCCAACGAGTCCGGCACGGCGCTGGACGAGCTGGCGATCACCCCGGCGCAGGTGGCCCGGGTGACCGAGCTGGTGGCCAAGGGCGACCTGAACGACAAGCTGGCCCGCCAGGTCATCGAGGGCGTCCTCGCCGGTGAGGGCACCCCCGACGAGGTCGTGGAGAAGCGCGGTCTGAAGGTCGTCTCCGACGAGGGCGCGCTCACCGCCGCCGTCGACGAGGCGATCGCCGGCAACCCCGCGATCGCCGACAAGATCCGCGGCGGCAAGGTCGCCGCGGCCGGCGCACTGGTCGGCGCGGTCATGAAGGCCACGCGCGGTCAGGCGGACGCGGCCCGGGTGAAGGAGCTGATCCTTCAGAAGCTGGGCGTCGAGGGCTGAGCCGGTACGGCATGAGGGAAGGGGGCGCACCCGCCGGGTGCGCCCCCTTCCCGTGCGACGAGCGGGTCAGCGGCGGCGGCCCACCACACGGGTGAAGCCCAGCGTGCGGCCCTGGTCGGCGCGCACCAGCCGCCCGTTCTCCCGGCCCATCCGCACATGGAACTCGTCCGTGTGGTGCTCGGCGACCACGTCGCACCACAGCAGCCACTCCCGCCAGCCGTCCTCCAGCCAGTCGGCCGCCAGGACGTCCACGGCGCCGCTGCGGGTCCAGTGGCGGCGCCACCAGGCGGGGCTGTGGAAGCACCAGAACGCGGGCTCCCAGAAGGGCCTCAGGTGCTCCGGCGGTTCGCTGCCCTCGATCTCCTCGGACAGGGACGGGACGACGACCCCGATCCGGCCGCCGGGCTTCAGCAGCCGGGTCAGCGTCGGCAGGTAGAGATCGTCGGTGCCGAAGTACTGGTACGCGTCGACGGAGACGATCGCGTCGAAGGTCTCCTCCCCGAAGGGCAGGTCGTGCGCCTCCGCGAGGACGGGCTGGACGCGGTCGGCGACGCCCGCCTCGGCGATCCGGCGGGCGTTCTCGTCCGGCGTGATCCACAGATCGGCGGCGGTGACCTGGACGTCGTACTCCCGGGCGAGGAAGACGGACGTCAGGGCGCGGCCGCAGCCCAGGTCGAGCACCCGGGCGCCCGGGCGCAGGGTGTCCAGACCGAGGGCGGGGGCCAGCCACTCCAGCAGCCACAGCGCGTGCGGGCCCATCTGGTTGTCGATGGTCCAGCGCGGGTCGTAGGCGCTGCTGCGGGGGTACCGGGGCAGGCTGAGGAGGCTAGCGAGGTCGTCGTGCGAGGTGTTCGATGTGATGTCCGACATCGGTGAACGGGCTCCTTGAGGCCGTGAAGAGGGAAGGGGTCGCGTCGGAGGTCGGACGGACAAGCATCAAAGCACCTGCTTCGGCCGGCGGCGCAGTGCCGCGGATGTGTCGGACCGACGGACGCTAACAGCTGTGCGGGTGGACCCGCATCCGGGTTTCCGGAGGTGAGGCGCTACGCTCCGGCCATGAGTGGACGCCCTGACTCCGACCTGCCCCCGGACACTCAGACCACCCCGGAGCCGACCGAGGACGCCCCGCGGGACCTCCCGGAAGACCTCCCGGACGACCTCCCGGAGGCCGAGGACGAGGACCTCCTCCTCGAGCAGGCGCGGCGGGCACGCTGGGGCTCCGTCGGCACCGGCGCCCTGCTCGCCCTCGCCGGAACGGCCGCCACCGCGCTCCGTGCCGCCGACGCCGCCCCGGCCCTCGTCCTGGCCGCCTACGCCTGCGGGGCCGCCGTCTGCGCCCTGGCGGCCGTGCTGGGCGCGCGCGGACGCACCCGCAGGGCGCTGTGGACGACCGTCGCGGGCGTCATGGTCATGGCGCTGGGCGACCACTTCGACTGAGGCGGTCGGCGGCCCGCGCGCCCCTCGTGACCAGCGCGGAGACGAACTCAAGAAGAAATGTGAGTTAGTCCACGAAAGCGACAAACGATCATTTTCGCCTGTAACAGTGGCAGGGCATTGCTCATGCGTTCTTTGCGATCCGTCCGGCTGTTCGCCGACGGCATCCGCTCAAAGATCCACCCCGAGCCATACCGGGAGCACGTCTGTGGCAGCCCTAGCACGTTGGTGCGTACAGCGCCGTCTGGTCACCGTTCTGCTGTGGCTGCTCGCCCTGGTCGGAATCGCGGCGGGCGCCTTCGCCGCCGGCTCCGCCTACTCGAACGACTACAACGTGCCCGGCACCGAGTCGGGGCGCGCCACCGAGCTGCTGAAGGAAGGCTTCCCCTCGCTGGGGGGCGACAGCGACAGCGTGGTCTGGCACACATCCTCCGGCACCGTCCGGGACAGCGGCGTCGAGCAGACCATGACCCACACCCTCGACCGGCTCGAGGAGCTGCCCGGCGTGGCCTCCGTGAGCGGCCCGTACGACGAGGGGGGCGCCGGACGCGTCAGCGCCGACGGCCGTACCGCCTACGCCACCGTGACCTTCGAGCACTCCGGCACGGACATCACCAGCGGTGAGGCCGAGGCCGTGGTCAAGACGGCGAAGGCCGCCGAGACCGACGGGCTGGACGTCGAGCTGGGCGGCAGCGCCGTGGAGCTGAGCGAGTCGTCCGGCGGGCACACCGCCGAGATCGTCGGCGTGGCCGTCGCCGCCGTCGTGCTGTTCCTCGCCTTCGGCTCCCTCGCCGCCTCCCTGCTGCCCATCGCCACCGCGCTGGTGAGCGTGGGCACCGCCTACGCGGGCATCGTGCTGCTCGGCCATGTGATGACCGTCGCGGACTTCGCGCCGATGCTCGGCCTGCTGATCGGGCTGGGCGTGGGCATCGACTACGCGCTGTTCATCGTCACCCGGCACCGTCGCGGACTGAAGCGCGGCCTGAGCGTCACCGAGGCCGCCACCAACGCCGTCGCCACCACCGGCCGGGCGGTCGTGTTCGCGGGTGCGACCGTGTGCATCGCCCTGCTGGGCATGCTGATCCTCCGCCTGAACTTCCTCAACGGCGTCGCCGTGGCCGCCTCGCTCACCGTGGTCCTCACCGTCGCCGCCTCCGTCACCCTGCTGCCCGCCCTGCTGTCGCTGATCGGCACACGCGCCCTCAGCCGCCGGGAGCGGCGCCGGCTCGCCGAGCACGGACCGGAGCCGGAGGTGCCCACCGGGTTCGCCGCCCGCTGGTCGGCGTTCGTGGAGCGCCACCCCAAGCTGCTCGGCGCGCTCGCCGTCGCCGTGATGGCCGTCCTCGCGCTGCCCACCTTCTCGCTCCACCTGGGCACCTCCGACCAGGGCAACGACCCGAAGACCTCCACCACCCGCCAGGCCTACGACCTCATCGCCGACGGCTTCGGACCGGGCGTGAACGGGCCGCTCACCCTGGTCACCGAGGTCGACGGCGCCCAGGACCGGCTCGCCCTGGACAACCTGGGCTCCACCCTGCGCACCACCGAGGGCGTCGCCTCCGCGTCGCCGGTCACGTACAACCAGGGCGGCGACACCGCCTTCCTCACCGTCGTACCGGACTCGTCCCCGCAGTCGAAGCAGACCAGCGACCTGGTCGACCGGCTGCGCGAGGACGTGCTGCCCCGCGCCGAGTCGGGCACGTCGCTCGACGTGCACGTCGGGGGCGTGACGGCCGGCTACGACGACTTCGCCTCCGTCATCGTCGGCAAGCTGCCCCTGTTCGTGGGGGTCGTGATCGGCCTGGGCTGTCTGCTGCTGCTCCTCGCGTTCCGCTCCATCGGCATACCGCTCAAGGCCGCCGCGATGAACGTGGCCGCCGTCGCCGGCGCGTTCGGCGTGGTCGTCATGATCTTCCAGTGGGGCTGGGGGAGCGAACTGCTCGGCCTCGGCAGCGCGGGCCCCATCGAACCCTTCCTGCCTGTGATCATGGTGTCGGTGCTGTTCGGGCTGTCGATGGACTACCAGGTCTTCCTGGTGAGCCGGATGTACGAGGAATGGCTGGAGACCGGCGACAACCGGCGGGCCGTGCGCGTGGGCCTCGCAGAGACCAGCCGCGTGATCAACTCCGCCGCCGTGATCATGATCTCCGTCTTCCTCGCCTTCGTGCTCAGCGGCGACCGGGTGATCGCCATGTTCGGCATCGCCCTCGCCGCGGCCGTCGCCCTCGACGCCTTCGTGCTGCGCACCCTGCTCGTGCCCGCGCTGATGCACCTCCTCGGCGGCGCCAACTGGTGGCTGCCGAAGTGGCTGGACCGGATCCTGCCCCGGATCAGCATCGAGCCGCCCGAGTGCCGTGCCGCCCATGAGAGGCTGGCCGCCGTCACGGACGCCGAGGTGGCGGACGTGCTGGCGGAGGAGGAGCGGCAGCGGGATGTACGCGATACGACTGGGTGACGACGGCGCCGAGATGCGCCCCCTGGAGATCTGGCACGCCGAGGAGTTCCTCGCCCACCTGGACCGGGGCCGCGAGTTCATCAACCGGTACGTCCCCTTCGGCTCCCGCGCCACCGACCTGGACACCGCGCGGGAGGCGCTCCAGCGCTACGCCGACCTGCGCGCCGCCGACACCGCCTGGGTGCACGGGCTGTGGCTCGACGGCAAGCTGGTCGGCGGGGTCCTCACCCTGAACTTCGACGCGGCGGCCGGCACCTGCGAGCTCGGCTGCTGGCTGGAGCCCGCCGGCACCGGACGCGGGCTGGTCACCCGCGCGATGCGCGTGCTGATCGACTGGGCCGTCGAGGAGCGCGGCATCCACCGCGTCGAATGGGTCGCCGCGTCCGGCAACACCGCCAGCGTCGCCGTCGCCCGCCGGCTCGGCATGACCCGCGACGGCGTCCGCCGCGAGGCCCACCTCCATCACGGCGTACGGCACGACCTGGAGGTCTGGTCCCTGCTGGCCCCCGAATGGCGCGCCCGCGCGGCCTCCTGAGGAGGGTCCTAAGCACCCTCTTAGGCGCCGGCCCGGCAAGGCGCTCCACTTCTAAGGCATCACCGCCCGCGAAGATATGGAACTCTCCCGATGCGGCTCGACCGCCTTGGAGACGAAGGTGAAGGCATCGCAGAAAGCGATACCGACACCGGATCCGAGGGGGACACCATCATGTTCGAGATCGAGCTGCACCGGCTCCGCCACGACGAGCTGATCCGCCGGGCCGAGACGGAGCGCCGGGTCCGCGAGGCGGTACGCGTCCGCCGCGCCGCCCGCCGCGGAACCGCCGCACGCGGCGCCGAACCCGAGAGCCATACCCGGCGCCGGTCCTGGTTCGCCCGGACCGCATGAGCACCGCCCAGGGGCGGCGGCCGCACGGAAGCGGCCGCCGCCCCGTCGTCGGTGCACACGGCCCAGGAAGGCGTTCGGGACGAGAAGGAGGGGGCGCCGTGCCGGTGCGCCAGGAGAGGAAAACCACTGCGCCCTCCTCGCGGGCCCGTGCGATGCTCGGGGGCGTGGAGACCAAGTCCGTCAGTCCCGTCTTCGTCGGCCGCACCGCCGAACTCGCCACCCTGATCGACGCGTTCGTCCGGGCCGGCGCCGGTGAACCGCAGGCGCTGCTGGTCGGCGGCGAGGCCGGGGTGGGCAAGACCCGCCTCGTGGAGGAGTTCGCCGCCACCGTCCGCGACCGGGGCGGGATCGTCGCCCTCGGCGGATGCGTGGAGATCGGCGCCGACGGCCTGCCCTTCGCCCCCTTCTCCACGGCCCTGCGCCAACTGCGCCGGGAACTGCCCGACCAGCTCACGGCCGCCGCCGACGGGCAGGAGGAGGAACTGGCCCGGCTGCTGCCCGAGCTCGCCGTCGCCGCCGCCCGCGAGGCCCGCCGCGACGAGCAGGGCATGGCCCGCCTCTTCGAGCTCACCGCCCGCCTGCTGGAACGGGTCGCCGCCGAGCACACCGTCGTCCTCGTCCTGGAGGACCTGCACTGGGCCGACGCCTCCACCCGCCATCTGCTCGCCTATCTGTTCCGCACCCTGCGCACCGGCCGCCTGGTCGTCCTCGCCACCTACCGGTCCGACGACATCCACCGCCGCCACCCGCTGCGCCCCCTCCTCGCCGAACTCGACCGGCTGCGCACCGTCCACCGCGTCGAACTGGGCCGCTTCAGCCGCGAGGAGGTGCACCGGCAGATCGCCGGCATCCTCGCCCGCGAACCCGAACCGGACCGCGTCGACGACATCTTCGAACGCTCCGACGGCAACGCCTTCTTCGTCGAGGAGCTCGCCGTCGCCGCCGACGAGGGCTGCCGCACCGGTCTCACCGACTCCCTGCGCGACCTGCTCCTGGTCAGGGTCGAGAACCTGCCGGAGAGCGCCCAGCGGGTCGTCCGGATCGTCGCCGAGGGCGGCTCCACGGTCGAGGACCGGCTGCTCGCCGCCGTCGCCGGGCTCGGCGAGGACGATCTCATCGAGGCCCTGCGCGCCGCCGTCAACGCCAGCATCCTCACCCCGGCCCCCGACCGCGACGGCTACCGCTTCCGGCACTCCCTGGTCCGCGAGGCCGTCAGCGACGACCTGCTGCCCGGCGAGCGGTCCCGGCTCAACCGCCGCTTCGCCGAGGCCCTGGAGGCCGACCCCGTGCTCGTCCCCGCGGACGAGCGGCCCACCCGGCTGGCCAGCTACTGGTACCACGCCCACGACGCCGCCAAGGCCCTGCCCGCCGTCCTCGACGCCTCCGTCGTGGCCCGCCGGCGTCACGCCTACGCCGAGCAACTGCGCCTGCTGGAGCGGGCGATGGAGCTGTGGGACGCCGTGCCCGACACCGTGCGCGCCGGGCTGCGGCCGCTCGACCACGCCGAGGCCTACCCGCCCCCGCCGCCCGGCTGCGACGAGGACCCCTGCGCCGACGACACCGCCACGCGGCCGCTGCGCTACCTCGACCTGCTGGCGGAGGCCGCCGTCGCCGGCCGCCTCTGCGGCGAACGCGAACGCTCCCTGAAGCTCACCAGGCGGGCGCTGCGCCTCCTCGACGAGGACCCCGACCCGCTGCGTGCCGCCTGGTTCTGGGTGCAGCGCTCCCGGCTCACCCAGGCCCTCGCCCGCGGCGACGGCTGGGAGGAGCTGGGCACCGCTCAGGAACTCGTGCGCGGACTGCCGCCCTCCGAGGTGCACGCCGAGGTGCTCGCCTCCGCCGCCGGCTGGTCGATGCTGCACGAACCCGGCCCCGACGCCATGGCCGCCGCGGAACGCGCCGTCGAGTACGCCCGTATGGTCGGCGCCCACGACATCGAGCTCAACGCCCGGCTCATCCTCGGCGGCCTCATGGTCGACGCCGGCGACATCGAGGCCGGGCTCGCCGAGATGTACGAGGTCAAGGAACGGGCGACCGACCTGGGCGTCGACATGGTGCTGGCCCGAGCCTTCGTCAACCTGCCCTCCGTGCTGGAGGGCGTCGGCCGCTCCGAGGAGGCCGTACGGCTCCTGGAGGAGGGCGTCCGGGTCACCCGGCGGCTCGGCCTGCTGGACTCCGAAGGGTGGGTGTGGGGCAACCTCGCCGAGTCCCTGCTGTCCGTCGGACGCTGGGAGGACGCCGCCCGCGCCGCGGCCAGCGCGCAGGGGTCCGAGCAGAGCGCCAAGCCGCGCGCCGGCGGCTCGCTGCGCCTGGCCCATCTCGCCTACCTCCGGGGCGACACCGCCGGGGCGGCCCGCTGCCTCGCCGAGGCCCGCGCCCACTTCGGCACCCACGACCCGATGCCCCAGTACGCCCTCCCGATGAAGTGGGTCGCCATCCGCGTCGCCGCCGCCGAAGGCCGCCCTGAGGAGGCCCGCGCCGAACTGTCCGCCGCCCTCGACGCCGGCTTCCCGCCCGGCACCCAGCGCTACGCGTGGCCCCTGCTGCTCGCCGCCACCACCGCCGAGGCCGACCGGTACGGCGACCCCGCGACCGAACCGGGCCGCCCCGAGGTCCTCGACCGGATCCGCCGGGCGGCGAGGAATCTCGCCACCGGGGTGCCCTTGTGGAAGGCCCACGACCAGTGGCTGCGCGCCGAACTGCTGCGCGCCGACGGCCGGAGCGAGCCGGACGCCTGGTCCGAGGCCGTCGCGGCGCTGGAGCCGCTGGGGCGGCCCCATGATCTCGCCTGCGCCCGCTTCCGGCTCGCCGAGGCGCTGCTGGCCGCCGGCGGGGGCGAGGACGAACGGGCCCGCGCCACCGAGCTGCTGCGCCTGGTCGACGCCGTCGCCTCCCACCTGGGCGCGGCGCCGCTGGCCCGGGACGCCGCGCTGCTGGCCCGCCGCGGCCGCCTCGCGCTGACGCCCGCCCCGCGCGAGGAGCCGGCCCCGGCGCCCGCCGACCCGGCCGAGGCGCTCGGCCTGACCAGCAGGGAGCGGGACGTGCTGCGTCTGGTGGCGGCCGGGCACACCAACCGGCGGATCGCCGAGGAACTGTTCATCTCGCCGAAGACGGCCAGCGTCCATGTGTCGAACATCCTCGCCAAGCTGGGCGTCTCCGGCCGCGGCGAGGCGGCGGCGGTGGCCCACCGCCTGGGCCTGTTCCCGGACGGCTTTCCCGACGGATCCGGACATCTCGCCACCGCGCGACAATCGGTGTAGGACGCAGACGGCCCGGCACCCGGGGCCCGGTGAAAGGGGAGCGATGTTCAACGCCTTCGAGGAACTGTTCTCCCCTGGGCGCAAACACACCCAGGACGAGCAGAAACGCCTGGCGCTGACCCGGGAGGACGTCGGCGACGCCGACCCCGGACGCGGGCCGATAGACCTCGCCTCCGGGAAGGTCACCGTCCGCCGGCCGGCCCCCGCCGACGAGGAGACGGACCACGCCGACGGCACCGGCGACGCCCCGGACGCCTCCGCCGGGGGACGGACGCCGGCTAGCTGACCCGCAGCTCCAGCACGCGGTCGTCCTGCGGCTCCGGGCTGCCCCGGCCGTCCGTGTTGCTGGTCACCAGCCACAGCCGGTCGCCGCCCGCCGCGACCACGGTGCGCAGCCGGCCGTACTCCTCCTCCAGGAACGCTTGCGGCTTCGCGGAGGCCTCCGTGCCCTTGAGGGGTATGCGCCACAGCCGCTCGCCGCGCAGCCCCGCCATCCAGACGGACCCCTCGGCGTACGCGATGCCGCTGGGAGAGGCGTCCTCGGTGCTCCACTGCGCGATCGGGTTGTGGAAACCGCCCTCGTCCGCGTGGCCCTCGGCCTCCGGCCAGCCGTAGTTGTCGCCCGGCGCGATCGCGTTCAGCTCGTCCCAGGTGTTCTGGCCGAACTCCGAGGCGAACAGCCGCTGTTCACGGTCCCAGGCCAGGCCCTGCACATTGCGGTGGCCGTAGGAGTACACGGGGGAGCCGGGGAACGGGTTGCCCGGGGCCGGCTCGCCGTCCGGGGTCATCCGCAGGATCTTGCCGCCGAGGGACTCCTTGTCCTGGGACAGCCCGGTGTCGCCGCTCTCGCCCGTGCCCGCGTAGAGCATGCGGTCCGGGCCGAAGGCGATCCGCCCGCCGTTGTGGATCACGCCCTTGGGGATGCCCCGGAACACCGTGTCGGGCGCCCCGAGCTGCTCGCCCGCCGGCTTCCGCTCGTTGTAGAGCATCCGCACGATGCGGTTGTCGGAGGCGGAGGTGAAGTAGGCGTAGATCATGTGGTCCGAGGCGAAGTCGGGGGAGAGGGCGATGCCCAGCAGACCCCCCTCGCCCTCGGCCGCCACCCCGGGCACCTCGCCCAGCTCGGTCTTCTTCCCCGTCTTCCCGTCGATCCGGGTGAGCGTGGCCTCGTCGCGGGAGGACACCAGGAGGTCACCGTCCCCGACCGGGGCCAGACCCCAGGGGCCGGCCAGCCCCGTCGCCACCGTACGGACCACCGTCACCGAGCCCTTCGCGGGCGGGGTCTCCTCCGCCTTCCCGGACGGGGAGGACGGGGCCGCGGCGCCGGCCGAGGAGGCGGCGGCGTCCTTCTCCGGCGGCGCTCCGTCGTCGGAGGAGCAGCCGGCGGTCAGCAGGAGCGCGGCGGCGGCCAGCACGGCCGGCACGGCTCGTCGTTGCACGATCTCGTCCCTTCGACGCGGCGGGTTCTGTCTGTCATACACCGCTCGCGCCTCCCAGGTTCCCGCTTCGCCGGGGCCGAACCTCGTGAGGACCTCAGTCCCACGACCCCTGCGCCGGCGGCAGGCTCGCGATCTCCGCCAGGTCCTCGCCGGTCAGCCGCAGCTCCGCCGCCGCCGCGTTCTCCGTCACCCACCGCTCCTGCTTGGCGCCCGGCACCGGGATCACCTGGCGGCCCCGGCCCAGCACCCAGGCCAGGGCGACCTGTGCCGGGGTGACGTGCTTCCCGTGCCGGCGCGCGACCCGGCGCAGACCGGCCACGATCGGCTGGTTCGCGGCCATCATCTCGGCCGTGAACCGCGGATGCCGGGCGCGCAGGTCGTCCGCCTCGAACCCCTCGCCGGGCGTCAGCGTCCCGGTCAGGAAGCCGTTGCCCAACGGCATCGCGGCCAGGAAACCCACGCTCCGCGCCTCGCACCAGGGCAGCAGCGTCTCCATCGCCTCAGGCGACCACACCGACAGCTCCGCCTGCACCGCGCTCACCGGGAAGACCTGCTGCACCCGCTCCAGCTGCCGGACCGTCGCGTCGTGCAGCCGCGCCCCCGGCCGCCGCGACGAGCGCGCCCCGACCGCGCACAGGCCCAGCGCCCGCACCTTGCCCGCCCGCACCAGCTCCGCCATCGCGCCCCAGGTCTCCTCGACCGGGACCTCCGGGTCGGCGCGGTGCAGCTGGTAAAGGTCGATCACGTCGGTCTGCAGCCGCCGCAGCGACGCGTCGCAGGCCCGCCTGACGTATTCGGGGCGGCCGTTGGCCACGATGTGCTGGTCGCCCACCAGCAGCCCGACCTTCGTCGACACGAAGGCGTCGGCACGCCGCTCCTTCAACACCCGCCCGAGCAGCAGCTCGTTGGTGAACGGGCCGTACATGTCGGCGGTGTCGAGGAGGGACGAGCCCGTGTCCAGCGCCCGGTGCACCGCCCTCAGCGACTCCTCGCCGCGCTGCCTGGACGTGCTGTAGGCCCAGCTCATCGGCATGCATCCGAGGCCTACGGCGCCCACCGAGAGCGCCGCCGCGCCGATCGTCCTGCGCTCCACCTGCTCGTGACCCTCCCTCTCCGGTCCCCCAACCTAACCTCTGCCGTTCCGGCGGCCTGAACTAGCCTCCGTGGCATGACTCCTGACGTGTGGCTTCCCATTCCCCCGGACGAGATCGACGGGCTCCCCGAGGGGCCGCGCTACCACTTCTGGGACGGCGCCGAGACGTACCCGGCCGCCCCGGAGGAGTGCGACTTCTACGTCGTGCCGTACATGAAGCCCGCCGAGGTGTGCCTGCGTCCGCTGTCCCGGATGCGGTCAGTGCGGGTGGTGCAGACCCTGTCGGCCGGCATCGACCATGTGCAGCCCGGGCTGAAGGACCTGCCCACGGGGGTGCGGCTGTGCAACGCGCGCGGGGTGCACGAGGCCAGCACCGCGGAGCTCACGCTCACCCTGATCCTCGCCTCGCTGCGCGGCATCCCCGGCTTCGTGCGCGCCCAGGACCGGGGGGAGTGGCAGGGCGGGTTCCGGCCGGCGCTCGCCGACCGGACCGTCCTCATCGTCGGGTACGGCTCGATCGGCGCGGCCGTCGAGGACCGGCTCGCCCCCTTCGAGCTCGCGCGGGTGGCGCGCGTCGCGCGCTCCGCGCGCACAACGGAGCGCGGGCCGGTGCATCCGCTCACCGAACTTCCCTCGCTGCTTCCGGAGGCGGACGTCGTCGTCCTGTGCACCCCGCTGACCGAGGGCACCCGGCACCTCGTGGACGCCGGGTTCCTGGCCCGGATGAAGGACGGCGCCCTGCTGGTGAACGTCGCCCGCGGACCGGTCGTCGACACCAAGGCCCTGCTCAACGAGGTGGAGAGCGGCCGCATCACCGCGGCCCTCGACGTCACCGACCCCGAACCCCTGCCCGCCGGCCACCCGTTGTGGCGGGCGCCGGGCGTCCTGATCACCCCGCACGTCGGCGGACCCACATCCGCGTTCCTCCCCCGCGCCAAGCGGCTGCTGCGCGACCAGTTGCGCCGATACGTGAACCGCGAAGCGCTCGGGAACGTGATCCTGGTGACGGGAACGGAAGACGTGTAGTCCGCTTCGAGTACCGTCCGCGACCCCCCGGGAGCGGTGGGTACGCGGCGGCCCGTTGACCGTCACGGAGCGTAGAGGACCTATGTCCCTGAGTGACGATCCTGGTGTATCGTCCCGGCAGGGGCTGCGCCGCCGACCAACGGCGCGGGGGAGCGACACGGAGACTGTGAGGGGGGCGACGGGCGATGCACGGCCACAGGACCAGCGATCCGACGCGGCGGATGCGTCGGCGACGACACCGGCGCGCGGACACGCACAGGCACGGTCAGCACATCCGGCGCGGCGGGCGGACCGACGGCGCCGGCCCCCACCACCCTCCCCGGCAGACCGGCCGGCGGACCCGGGCCCACGCGCAACGGGGACCGTGGAGCGCGGAGGCGGCGCGGACCGGGAGGGACCGGTGAGCGCGCCGCCGACCCCCACCCTCGACGGAGCGCTGCGTCCCGCGTCCGGCCCGCGGACCCTGCTGCCCGCGTCCGCCGTCGGCCGCCCCGGCCCCGCGGCCCAGCTGGTGCTCGCCCTGGTCTGCGGCGCCTACGCCGTCGGCGCCGCGTTCGGCTGGGGGTCGGAGCGACTGGCCCTGATCATGGGGGACTTCGGGCTGAGCGCCGCCGCCGCGGCCGCCGCCGTGTCCTGCGCGGTCTACGCCCGCAGCCGCCGCACCCGGTACCGGTCCGCCTGGATGCTGTTCGGGCTCTCCTCGGCCATGGCGTCCCTGGGCAATCTGGTCTGGGGCTGGTACGAGGTCGTGCTGGACCGTGACGTGCCGAGCCCCAGCTACGCCGACCTGTTCTTCCTCTGCTTCGCGCCGCCCGCCATCGTCGGCCTGCTGGTGCTCGCCAAACGGCCCGTGACCAAGGCCGGCTGGGTGTGCCTCGGCCTCGACGCCTGGCTGATCGGCGGCTCGCTGCTGACCCTGGCGTGGAGCCTCGCCCTCGCGCAGGCCGCCCAGGCCGAGGGGCCCGGCGTCGCGCACACGGCGCTGTCCCTGGCGTACCCGCTGCTCGACATCGCCCTCGTCAGCATGGTCCTCGCGCTGCACTTCCGGCGCTCCTCGGTCAACCGCTCGGCGGTGAACACGGCGATCGGCGCGCTCGCGCTGACCGTGATGTGCGACGCCCTGTTCACCTCCCCGCTGCTGCACGCCGACTACCGCTCCGGGCAGTTGCTCGACGCGGGCTGGTTCGCCGGGTCGCTGCTGCTCGCCTACGCCCCCTGGACCGCTCCCCGCCGCGGCGGGCCGGACCGGGAGACGTCCACCCGCGTGGTCCGCGAGCACCTGCCCGGGCGGCGCGCCGCTCCCGACCACCAGCACGGACCACCACCCGGCGGGGGAGCGGGCCGGTACCAGGTGTCCCGGCCCATCGCCGGATCCCTCGCCGCGCTCACCCCCTACCTGGCCGCGGCCGTGTGCACCCTGGGGATTCTCTACAACGTCCTCAACGGCCGCAGTGTCGACCGGGTCGTGCTGATCACCGGGGGCACCGTGGCGCTCGCGCTCGTGGTGCGCCAGGGCATCATGCTCCTGGACAACATCACCCTCACCCAGGAACTCGCCCAGGCGGAGAACCACTTCCGCTCCCTGGTGCAGGGCTCCAGCGACGTCATCATGATCGCCGCCCCCAGCGGCGTCCTGCGGTACGTCTCCCCGGCCGCCGCCGGGGTGTACGGCCGACCGGCCGAGGATCTGGTCGGCACCGAACTGGCCTCCCTGATCCACCCCGAGGACCTCGGCCGTGTGGTGCACGAGGTGCGCAGGTTTCTCGCCGCCGACCCGGTGGAGGAGCCCACCACGCGGATCGAGTGCCGGTTCCGCTCCGGCGGTGGGGGCGCCTCCCGCTCATGGGGGTCCCCCCGCTCGAGCGAGACCGGGAGCGGGGGAGAGGCCGGGAGCGGGGAGACCTGGCTCAACGTGGAGTCGACCGTCAACCGGCACCACGGCGGCCTCATCTTCAACAGCCGCGACGTCACCGAGCGCGTCCGCCTCCAGGCCCAGCTCCAGCACAACGCGGAGCACGACCCGCTGACCGACCTGCCCAACCGCGTGCTGTTCACCCGGCGCGTGCAGCAGGCCCTCTCCGGCCGCCGCGCCTCGGACCGGGGCGCCGCCCTGCGCGGCACGGCGGTGCTCTTCATCGACCTCGACGGCTTCAAGGGCGTCAACGACACCATCGGTCACCAGGCCGGGGACGAACTGCTCGTACAGGCCGCCCGCAGACTCCAGGACGCCGTCCGCAAGGGCGACACCGCCTCCCGGCTCGGCGGCGACGAGTTCGCGGCGCTCATCGTCGGCGACGGCGTACGCGACCGGGACGCGCGCGAGCGGCACATCCTCGAACTCGCCGACCGGCTCCGAGCCACCCTCTCCCAGCCCTACCTCATCGACGGCAACGATGTCCGGGTCAACGCCTCCATCGGCGTCGCCTTCGCCGAACCGGGCATCGGCGCGGGTGAGTTGCTGCGCAACGCCGACCTCGCGATGTACCGGGCGAAGGCGGCGGGCAAGGGCCGGGTCGAGCTGTACAAGCCGCACATGCAGCAGGACGTCGTCCGCAAGGCGGAGCTGGCCACACGGCTGCGTGCGGCGCTGCACCACGGCGAGTTCGCCCTGCTGCACCAGCCCGTGGTGTGCCTGGCGGACGGCCGGATCACGTCGGTGTGCGCCCAGGCGCGCTGGCGCTCCTCCCAGGGCGTGCTGTTCACGCCCGCGGAGTTCCTGCGCGTCGCCGAGGACAGCGAGAAGACCGCCGAGCTGGGCCGCTGGGTGCTGGAGGAGGCCGTCGGGCAGGCCGCCGAACGGCACGCGACGGGCCTGCCCGTGCCGGTGGCCGTACGGCTGGGCGCGCGCCGGCTGCTGGACCGCTCGCTGCCGCTCGGCTCGGTCGAGGCGCTGCTCACCCGGCACGGTCTGCCGTCCGGCTCACTGGTCGTGGAGCTGGCCGACATCGATCCCCGGGTCTCCCTCGACGAACTGGAGCGGCGGCTCACCGTGCTCAAGCGGCTCGGCGTACGGATCTCCCTGGACGGCTTCGGCAGCGGACGCGCGGCGATCACGGCCCTGCGACGGCTGCCCCTCGACATGCTGAAGCTCGACCGCGGCCTGGTCGACGAGGTGGCGGAGTCCGCACGGCTGTACAAGATCACCCACGGGCTGCTGCGGATCGCCTCCGACCTCGGTCTGCAGACCGTGGCCGACGGGGTGGACCTGCCCGAGCAGGCCGAGGCGCTGCGCGCGATGGGCTGCACCCACGGGCAGGGACTGGCCTTCTCCGGGCCGCTCGACGAGTACCGGCTGCGCCGGGCGCTGGCCTCCGGGCACTACCCGGTGCCGCACGCCCCGGGCGAGCCGGTGCTGGCCGGCGGGGGCGGTTCCGGCGTGTACTCCACGGGGGTGACGGCGGTACTCGAAAGCACTACGACACTCCGCTCACATAATGAGACTCCCGTCCCACCCACTTGACAGTGGCTGTGCGCCGGGGGAGGGTCAATGCCATGCGCACCCGAATTCTCGTACTTGGAAAGCGCGTCGGCTGACGCTGAGCGACGAACGCTCAGCGACCCACCACCCGGCGCGCTCCCCTCGCTTGCCTTACGGCACGAGGGGTTTTTTGTTGCACAGGCACCTGCCGAGCAGCACGCGTAACCCGCACGAACCTCGCAAAAAACCCTCAGCATCGAGAAGAGAATGCCGATGACCGAGCAGGCCACCGGGGCCCATCACCCGCAGCCGCGGCCCCGTTCCGGAGGACAGCAGTCCGCCCCCGTCGAGCACGTCACGGGCGCGCAGTCCCTCATCCGCTCTCTCGAGGAGGTCGGCGCCGACACCGTATTCGGCATTCCCGGCGGTGCGATCCTTCCGGCGTACGACCCGCTGATGGACTCCACACGGGTGCGTCACGTCCTGGTCCGGCACGAGCAGGGCGCGGGTCACGCGGCCACGGGTTACGCGCAGGCCACCGGCAAGGTGGGCGTCTGCATGGCGACCTCGGGTCCCGGCGCCACCAACCTGGTCACGCCCATCGCCGACGCGCACATGGACTCCGTCCCGATGGTGGCGATCACCGGCCAGGTCGCCTCCAAGGCGATCGGCACGGACGCCTTCCAGGAGGCGGACATCGTCGGCATCACCATGCCGATCACCAAGCACAACTTCCTGGTCACCAAGGCCGAGGACATCCCGCGGGTCATCGCCCAGGCGTTCCACATCGCCTCCACCGGCCGTCCCGGCCCGGTGCTGGTCGACATCGCCAAGGACGCCCTCCAGGCGAAGACCACCTTCACCTGGCCGCCCGTCATGGACCTGCCCGGCTACCGGCCCGTCACCAAGCCGCACGCCAAGCAGATCCGCGAGGCCGCCAAGCTCATCACCTCCGCGAGGCGACCGGTCCTCTACGTCGGCGGCGGTGTCCTCAAGGCCCGCGCCACCGCCGAGCTGAAGGTCCTCGCAGAACTCACCGGAGCTCCCGTCACCACCACCCTGATGGGACTCGGCGCATTCCCCGACAGCCACGAGCTGCACGTGGGGATGCCGGGCATGCACGGTTCGGTCACCGCCGTCACCGCGCTGCAGAAGGCCGACCTGATCGTCGCCCTCGGAGCCCGCTTCGACGACCGCGTCACCGGCAAGCTGGACAGCTTCGCCCCGTACGCCAAGATCGTCCACGCCGACATCGACCCGGCGGAGATCGGCAAGAACCGCGCCGCCGACGTGCCGATCGTCGGTGACGCCCGCGAGGTCCTCGCCGACCTCATCCAGGCCGTCCAGAAGGAGCACGCCGAGGGCCACCGCGGCGACTACAGCGCCTGGTGGAAGGACCTGAACCGCTGGCGCGACACCTACCCGCTGGGCTACGACCAGCCCGCGGACGGCTCGCTCTCCCCTCAGCAGGTCATCGAGCGCATCGGGCAGCTCGCCCCGGAGGGCACGATCTTCGCGGCGGGCGTCGGCCAGCACCAGATGTGGGCCGCGCACTTCATCCAGTACGACAGGCCCGCCACCTGGCTGAACTCCGGCGGCGCCGGGACCATGGGCTACGCGGTCCCGGCCGCCATGGGCGCCAAGGCCGGCGCGCCCGACCGCGCGGTCTGGGCGATCGACGGCGACGGCTGCTTCCAGATGACCAACCAGGAGCTCACCACCTGCGCCCTGAACAACATCCCGATCAAGGTCGCCGTCATCAACAACGGCGCCCTCGGGATGGTCCGCCAGTGGCAGACCCTCTTCTACAACCAGCGGTACTCCAACACGGTCCTGCACTCCGGCCCCGACGACGTCAACCCGGAGGCGAGGGGCACCCGCGTCCCCGACTTCGTGAAGCTGTCGGAGGCCATGGGCTGCCACGCGATCCGCTGCGAGGACCCCGCGGACCTCGACAAGGTCATCGAGGAGGCGAACTCCATCAACGACCGCCCGGTCGTCGTGGACTTCATCGTCCACGAGGACGCGATGGTCTGGCCGATGGTCGCCGCCGGCACCTCCAACGACGAGATCATGGCCGCCCGGGACGTGCGCCCCGACTTCGGCGACAACGAAGACGACTGAGCGAGAGAGACCGAAGAGATCATGTCCAAGCACACGCTCTCCGTCCTGGTGGAGAACACCCCCGGCATCCTCGCCCGGATCGCGGCCCTGTTCTCCCGCCGCGGCTTCAACATCGACTCGCTCGCCGTCGGTGTCACCGAGCACCCCGACATCTCCCGCATCACCATCGTGGTGAGCGTCGACGAGTTCCCGCTGGAGCAGGTCACCAAGCAGCTCAACAAGCTGGTCAACGTGCTGAAGATCGTCGAGCTCGAACCCGGGCAGGCCGTCCAGCGCGAACTCGTCCTGGTGAAGGTGCGCGCCGACAACGAGACGCGCTCCCAGATCGTCGAGATCGTCCAGCTGTTCCGCGCCAAGACCGTGGACGTCTCCCCGGAGGCCGTGACCATCGAGGCCACCGGGAGCAGCGACAAGCTGTCCGCCATGCTGAAGATGCTGGAGCCGTTCGGCATCAAGGAACTGGTCCAGTCCGGCACGATCGCGATCGGACGCGGTGCCCGTTCGATCACCGACCGGTCGCTGCGCGCCCTGGACCGGTCGGCGTAAGACACGGAACGGGCGGCCGGGACACGGCCGGCCGCCCGTATCGCGAGACCCTCAACCTTCCCCCTCCCTCACCGTCATACGGTGGGACGCAACACCTGCACACAAGGAGAGAACCCAGTGGCCGAGCTGTTCTACGACGCCGACGCCGACCTGTCCATCATCCAGGGCCGCAAGGTCGCGGTCATCGGCTACGGCAGCCAGGGCCACGCCCACGCCCTGTCGCTGCGCGACTCCGGCGTCGACGTGCGCGTCGGTCTGCACGAGGGCTCCGCGTCCAAGGCCAAGGCCGAGGAGCAGGGCCTGCGCGTGGTGACCCCGTCCGAGGCCGCCGCCGAGGCCGACGTCATCATGATCCTCGTCCCGGACCCGATCCAGGCCCAGGTCTACGAGGAGTCCATCGCCCCGAACCTGAAGGACGGCGACGCGCTGTTCTTCGGCCACGGCTTCAACATCCGCTTCGGCTTCATCAAGCCCCCGGCCGGCGTCGACGTCTGCATGGTCGCCCCGAAGGGCCCGGGCCACCTGGTGCGCCGTCAGTACGAGGAGGGCCGCGGCGTCCCCTGCATCGCGGCCGTCGAGCAGGACGCCACGGGCAGCGCCTTCGCGCTGGCCCTGTCGTACGCGAAGGGCATCGGCGGCACCCGCGCCGGCGTCATCAAGACCACCTTCACCGAGGAGACCGAGACCGACCTGTTCGGTGAGCAGGCCGTCCTCTGCGGTGGCACCGCCGCGCTGGTGAAGGCGGGCTTCGAGACGCTGACCGAGGCCGGTTACCAGCCGGAGATCGCCTACTTCGAGTGCCTGCACGAGCTGAAGCTGATCGTGGACCTCATGTACGAGGGCGGCCTGGAGAAGATGCGCTGGTCGATCTCCGAGACCGCCGAGTGGGGCGACTACGTCACCGGCCCGCGGATCATCACCGACGCCACCAAGGCCGAGATGAAGAAGGTCCTCGCCGAGATCCAGGACGGCACCTTCGCGCAGACGTGGATGGACGAGTACCACGGCGGCCTGAAGAAGTACGCGGAGTACAAGAAGCAGGACTCCGAGCACCTCCTGGAGACCACCGGCAAGCAGCTGCGCAAGCTGATGAGCTGGGTCGACGAGGAGGCCTGAGCCCGGTCGTCCTGAGGGCCGGGGCGCCACGCCCCGGCCCTTCGGGCGAACCAGGGGTAACGTCGGTAGTACGGCGTTGTCCATCCCGTCCGCCACGGACGGGTGATCCTTCCGAAGCGGCGTAAGACGACGCCCTCGGCGCCACTACACTGCTGCACTACATACGCGTCAGGCCCACAGCGTCGTGCGTCTTCCACGCGGCTAGCACTTCTTCACCGCCTGCGGCCGTCGGGACGGCCGTCCGCATTGGGACTTGTGAGGACTCACGTGAGCTCGAAACCCGTCGTACTCATCGCTGAAGAGCTGTCGCCCGCCACCGTCGACGCACTCGGCCCGGACTTCGAGATCCGGCACTGCAACGGCGCGGACCGAGCCGAACTGCTCCCCGCCATCGCCGACGTGGACGCGATCCTGATCCGCTCGGCCACCAAGGTGGACGCCGAGGCGATCGCCGCGGCGAACAAGCTGAAGGTCGTCGCGCGAGCCGGCGTCGGCCTCGACAACGTCGACGTCTCCGCCGCCACCAAGGCCGGCGTGATGGTCGTCAACGCCCCCACCTCCAACATCGTCACCGCCGCCGAGCTCGCCTGCGGACTGATCCTCGCCACCGCGCGGAACATCCCGCAGGCCAACGCCGCGCTGAAGAACGGCGAGTGGAAGCGGAGCAAGTACACGGGCGTCGAGCTCGCCGAGAAGACCCTCGGTGTCGTGGGTCTGGGGCGGATCGGCGCCCTCGTCGCGCAGCGCATGTCCGCCTTCGGCATGAAGGTCGTCGCCTACGACCCCTACGTCCAGCCCGCGCGGGCCGCGCAGATGGGCGTCAAGGTGCTGTCGCTGGACGAGCTGCTCGAGGTCTCCGACTTCATCACCGTCCACCTGCCGAAGACCCCCGAGACGCTGGGCCTGATCGGCGACGAGGCGCTGCGCAAGGTCAAGCCCACCGTGCGCGTCATCAACGCCGCGCGCGGCGGCATCGTCGACGAGGAGGCGCTGTACTCGGCGCTCAAGGAGGGCCGCGTCGCCGGCGCCGGCCTCGACGTGTACGCCAAGGAGCCGTGCACCGACTCCCCGCTCTTCGAGTTCGACCAGGTCGTCTGCACCCCGCACCTCGGCGCCTCCACCGACGAGGCCCAGGAGAAGGCCGGCATCGCCGTCGCCCGCTCGGTGCGCCTCGCCCTCGCCGGTGAGCTGGTCCCCGACGCGGTGAACGTCCAGGGCGGCGTCATCGCCGAGGACGTCAAGCCGGGCCTGCCGCTCGCCGAGCGCCTCGGCCGCATCTTCACCGCGCTGGCGGGCGAGGTCGCGGTCCGCCTCGACGTCGAGGTGTACGGCGAGATCACCCAGCACGACGTGAAGGTGCTGGAGCTGTCCGCGCTCAAGGGCGTCTTCGAGGACGTCGTCGACGAGACCGTCTCCTACGTCAACGCCCCGCTGTTCGCGCAGGAGCGCGGTGTCGAGGTGCGGCTGACGACCAGCTCGGAGTCGGCCGACCACCGCAACGTGGTGACCGTGCGCGGCACCCTCGCGGACGGCGAGGAGATCTCGGTCTCCGGCACGCTGGCCGGCCCCAAGCACGTCCAGAAGATCGTCGCGGTCGGCGAGTACGACGTCGACCTCGCGCTCGCCGACCACATGGTCGTCCTGCGCTACGAGGACCGCCCGGGTGTCGTCGGCACCGTCGGCCGCATCCTCGGCGAGGCCGGCATCAACATCGCCGGCATGCAGGTCGCCCGTGCGACGGTCGGCGGCGAGGCGCTCGCCGTGCTGACCGTCGACGACACGGTGTCCACCTCGGTGCTGGGTGAGCTGGCCGCGGAGATCGGCGCGACCTCGGCCCGGTCCGTGAACCTGGTCTGACCCCACCCTTCGTCGGGCTCACACGCCGGACGGGCTGAGTGTCTCGGCCCGTCCGGCGTTGTCGCGCACCCGGATGTGCCGCAGGCCCGCCACCGCGATCCCCGCCGCGACGAGGAGCAGCAGCGCCCCGGCGACCGCGGCGCCCCGCATCCCGTCGGTGAACGCCTCGCGTGCCGCTGCGGCCAGGGCGTCCCCCGCGCGCCCCGGCAGGTCGGCGGCGACGGCGAGCGCCCCGCCGAGGGTCTCCCGCGCCGGTTCGGGCGCGGTGTCCGGCATCGCGTGCCGGTAGACGGCGGCGCCGATCGACCCCAGGGCGGCCATGCCCAGGGCGCCGCCGAACTCGGTGCCGGTCTCCAGCAGGGACGACGCCGAGCCCGCCCGGTCCACCGGGGCCGAGCTGAGCGCCAGGTCGGTGAGCAGGGACATCACGACGACGATGCCCGCGGCCATCACCCCGCACGCCGCCAGCACCAGCCACAGGGAGTCCGTGCCGGCCAGGGCGAGCAGCCCGTAGCCGCAGGCGGAGATCACGAACCCGGCGGTGACGACGTGCGCGCGCTCGGCGCCGCGCTGCACCAGCAGCGCGGCGACCGGGGCGGCGACGCCGATGAGCACCGACGGCAGCAGGCTCCACAGCGCGGCCTCCAGCGCGCTCCTGCCGAGCACCGACTGAAGGTACTGGGTGGTGAAGATGGCGGAGCCCATCATCCCGAACGCCGACAGGGTGTTGAGGACGAGCGCGGGACTGAAGCCGTGCCCGCGGAACAGGGCGGGCGGGATCATCGGGGACCGCGCGGTGCGCTGCCGGTGCACGAACAGCGCGGCGAACAGCAGGCCGACGGTGATCGAGACGACGTACCGGACGTTCCAGCCCTCGGAGGGCAGTTCCTTCAGGCCGTAGACCACGGGGAGCACGGCGGCCATGGACAGCGGGACGCTTCCCAGGTCGAAGCGGCCGGGGGAGGGGTTCCTCGACTCCGGCAGCAGCAGCGGGCCGAGGACCAGCAGCAGCACCATCGCGGGCAGGTTGACCAGGAAGACCGAGCCCCACCAGAAGTGCTCCACGAGCAGCCCGCTCATCACCGAGCCGAGCGCGATGCCGCCCGTCATCACCCCGGACCACAGCCCGATCGCCTTCGCCCGCTGGCCGGAGTCGGTGAACATCGTGCGGACCAGCGCCATCGTCGCCGGCATCAGGGTGGCGCCGCCGAGGCCCAGCACCGCGCGGGCCACGATCAGCGTCTCGGCGGACCGCGCGTAGGCCGCGAACAGGGAGGCGGCGCCGAAGGCGGCCGCGCCGCACAGCAGCAGCCGGCGGCGGCCGACGCGGTCACCGAGCGCGCCCATGGTCATCAGCAGGCCGGCCAGCACGAAGCCGTAGATGTCGAAGATCCACAGCTGCTGGGTGCCGGTCGGCTCCAGATCGGCGCTGATCTCGGGGACGGCGAAGTAGAGGACGGAGACGTCCATCGAGACCAGCAGCAGCGGAAGCATCAGGACGACGAGCGCCGTCCACTCACGGCGGCCGGCCCGGTTCGGGTTCGGGTTCGGTGTCATGGCGCCGACTGTACGCACGTCCTATACGGCTGTCTAGAACGCTTGTATAAGACGCCCGTATGAGGTGCGGGGTAGGCTGCGGCCATGGGACATCGTGAGGATCTGCTCGAAGGGGCCAAGCGCTGCCTGCTCGCCAAGGGATTCGTGCGCACCACGGCGCGCGACATCGTCAAGGAGTCGGGCACCAACCTCGCGTCGATCGGCTACCACTACGGCTCCAAGGACGCGCTGCTCGCGCAGGCATACGTCTCCCTCGTCGAGGGCATGGGCGACGCCTTCGACGGCGACGGCACCGTGGACGCGGCCGCGCCGGGCTCACTGGAGCGGTTCGAGCGGGTGTGGGCGAACATCATCGCCACCATGAAGGAGCCCGGCTCGGTGTGGCGCCTCAGCATGGAGGTGCTCGCCTTCGGCGACCGGCTGCCCGAGGTGCGCGCCCACCTCGCGGCGGCCCAGCGCGAGGCCGGACGCGGTCTGGTGCCGCTGCTCATGGGAGGCCGGGAGGAGGACGTCTCCGACGGGACCGCCGACACCCTCGGCGCGTTCTACGTGACCCTGATGACCGGCCTCATCGCCCAGTGGACCTTCGACCCGGCCAGCGCCCCCGACGCGGAGCGGCTCACCGCCGGCCTGCGCCAGGTGCTCGAGGCGGCCACGGCGCCCGCGGACGGCGCGTCAGCGGCAGACGCGTCTACAGACGGTGCGCCTTGAGCGCCATGTGCAGCAGCAGGCGGTCCTCGCCGTCGTCCAGGTCCAGGCCGGTGAGCCGCTCGATCCGCGACAGCCGGTAGTACAGCGTCTGGCGGTGCACGCCCAGCTCCGCCGCCGCGCGCCCGGCCTGGCCCGCGCAGTCGAGGTACACCTCGGCGGTGCGGGCCAGTTCCGTGTGCGCGGGGGAGAGCAGCGGGCTGACGGCGGGATCCTGGGCGGCGCCGGGCGACAGCGCGGTCAGCAGGCGGTACGGGCCGATCGACGCCCAGCGGGCCACCGGTCCGAGGCGCGGCTCGGCCAGCGCCGCCCGCGCCGACGCCGACGCCTCGTCCCAGGCCGTGCCCAGACCGGCCAGACCCGTACGGGGCGCGGCGATCCCCGCGGCCGCCGGGGGCGGCCCGGACCGGCCCGCCGCCCCGCCGTCCCGGGCCCGCTCCAGCAGTCGCCCGGCCGCGGTCGTCGCCGGCGTCAGCACGTCGGGGGAGCGCAGCCGCAGCAGCAGCGCCAGCGAGACGGCGGTCGCGCCCCAGGGCAGCGTGCACAGCGCGGTCGCCCCCGGCACCGTGCGGACCGAGGGCGCGTCGTCGGGGTCGGCGGACGGCCAGGGCGCGACGCAGACCACCGTGTGCGGTCCCTCCGCGCGGGAGCCCAGGGCGGTGCGCAGCTCGGCGACCGCCATGTCCCGCTGCCAGCCCCGCTCCGCCGTCAGCACCGCCCGCAGCTCCCGGGTGAGATCCGCGCCGTGCTGCGCCTCGTCCGCGAGCAGCGCGCCGATCCGCGCCGTCACCCGCATGGCCGCGTCGAGCTGCTCCGCCGTGGGTCCGGGTTCGTCCTCCAGCAGCCAGACGTAGCCGAGGGCCACCCCGCGATGCCGTACGGGGAGACAGACGCGCCCCCGGTGCACACCCGCCTCCGGTGTGCGCGGGATGTGGACCGGGCCGGTCGCGCGGGTGATCCCGAACCCCTCGAACCAGGCGCGGACGGCCGGTGTGGAGCGCCGGGTCAGGATCGAGCGGGCGCGCACCGGGTCCAGCGCCGACGGGTCGAGGTCGCCCTCGCTGTCGTACGCGCCGAAGGCGATCAGCTCGAAGTCGCGGTTCTCCAGGGTCGCCGGAGCGCCGAGGAGCTCCGAGATCTCGTCGACCAGCTCCTGGTAGTCGTCCCTGTATTCCGACGTCACCTGGGCATTCTGCCGCAAAAACCGGCACCCTTCATACATCTGTCTGAGATCTCGCTCAGGGATGCGTGACGTCTGTCGATGGCCCAGGATCAGGGCCATCCTTAGGTTTCACGGTGGTTCTCCGTGCCGTCCCCGAACCGTCGGGTGGCGGCCTCTCGCAGCTTGTGGAGGTGCCCCGTGCTGGGTCCCGTGATTCTCGCCGCGTCGCGCAGCGACCGGATGCGACGCCTGATCTCGGCGGCCCCGGTGACCAAGCAGGTCGTCGACCGCTTCATCCCCGGTGAGACCGTGGACGAGATCCTGCCGATCGTGCGGGAGCTCACCGACAACGGTCTCGAACTGACCATGGACGTCGTCGGCGAGGACATCACCACCCCCGAGCAGGCCGAGGCCGCCCGCGACGCCTACCTGGAGCTGATCGACCGGCTCAAGCCGCTGGGGCTCGGCGAGCGCGCCGAGATGTCGGTGAAGCTGTCCATGTTCGGCCAGGCGCTGTCCGGCGGCCACGAGCTGGCCCTCGCCAACGTCCGCCCGGTCGTCGAGGCCGCCGCCGAGATCGGCACCACGGTCACCCTGGACGCGGAGGACCACACCACCCTCGACTCGATGTTCGCCATCCACGAGGAGCTGCGGAAGGACTTCCCCCGGACCGGCTGCGTCATCCAGGCCTACCTCTTCCGCACCGAGGAGGACGCGCGCCGGCTCGCCGCCGCGGGCAGTCGCGTACGGTTGGTGAAGGGCGCCTACAAGGAGCCCGCCGAGGTCGCCTACCAGCAGAGGCACGAGATCGACAAGGCGTACGTGCGCATCCTGCGGACGCTGATGGAGGGCGAGGGCTACCCGATGATCGGGTCCCACGACCCGCGCCTGATCGCCATCGCCCAGGAACTGGCCCGCACCGCCGGACGCAAGCTCGACGAGTACGAGTTCCAGATGCTCTACGGCATCCGCGGCGACGAGCACCTCCGGCTCGCCGCCGAGGGCCACCGCATGCGCGTCTACACGGCCTACGGCACCGACTGGTACGGCTACTTCATGCGGCGCCTGGCGGAGAAGCCGGCCAACCTCCGGTTCTTCGCCCGCAGCATGATCAGCCGTGGCTGAGACAACTCGGTTGTGCCGCCGCCCCGGCTCCGGCCGGGGGTCCGGGGGTCGCCCCCCGGGAAGGCACAGCATGCGGCGCCTGGCGGAGAAGCCGGCCAACCTCCGGTTCTTCGCCCGCAGCATGATCACCAAGGGCTGACACCACACCCCGCTCAGACAAGGAGTTACGGAACCCATGGACGCTGTGACCCAGGTCCCCACCCCCGTCAACGAGCCGGTGCACGGCTACGCCCCCGGAAGCCCCGAACGGGCCCGGCTTGAGGCCAAGCTCAAGGAGCTGGCCGACAACCCGATCGAGCTGCCCTGCACCATCGGCGGCGTCCGGCGGATGGGCGGCGGCGAGCGCTTCGACGTGGTGCAGCCGCACAACCACAAGGCCCGCCTCGGCACCTACGCCAACGCCACCCAGCAGGACGCCCAGGACGCCATCGACGCGGCCCTCGCCGCCGCCCCCGCCTGGCGCGCCATGTCCTTCGACGACCGCGCGGCGATCATCCTGCGCGCCGCCGAGCTGCTGGCCGGACCCTGGCGCGAGACCATCGCCGCCTCCACCATGCTCGGCCAGTCCAAGACCGCCCAGCAGGCCGAGATCGACAGCCCCTGCGAGCTGGTCGACTTCTGGCGCTTCAACGTCCACTACGCGCGCGGCATCCTCGCCGAGCAGCCCCCGGCCAACTCCCCGGGCGTGTGGAACCGCCTCGACCACCGGCCGCTGGAGGGCTTCGTCTACGCGATCACGCCCTTCAACTTCAGCGCCATCGCGGCCAACCTGCCGACCGCGCCCGCGCTGATGGGCAACGTCGTGGTGTGGAAGCCGTCCCCGACGCAGACCCACGCCGCCGTGCTGCTGATGCGGCTGCTGGAGGAGGCCGGGCTGCCCAAGGGCGTCATCAACCTCGTCACCGGCGACGGCATCGAGGTCTCCAAGGTCGCCCTGGAACACCGCGACCTCGCGGGCATCCACTTCACCGGCTCCACCAAGACCTTCCAGTACCTGTGGAAGACGGTCGGCCAGAACATCGAGAAGTACCGCTCGTACCCCCGTCTGGTCGGCGAGACCGGCGGCAAGGACTTCGTCGTCGCCCACCCGAGCGCCGACCGCGCCGTGCTGAAGACCGCGCTGACCCGCGGAGCCTTCGAGTACCAGGGCCAGAAGTGCTCGGCCACCTCGCGCGCGTACATCCCGGCCTCGATCTGGAACTCCGGCTTCAAGGAGGAGTTCGCGGCCGAGGTGGACGGCATCAAGATGGGTGACGTCACCGACCTGTCCAACTTCATCGGCGCCGTCATCGACGAGCGGTCCTTCGCCAAGAACAAGGCCGCCATCGACCGCGCCAAGGAGGACCCGGCCTGCACGATCGTCGCGGGCGGCACCTACGACGACTCGGTCGGCTACTTCGTCCGCCCGACCGTCATCGAGTGCTCGGACCCGGAGAACGAGGTGTTCCGCACCGAGTACTTCGGCCCGATCCTCGCCGTCCACGTCTACGAGGACGACGCGTACGACGCGATGCTGACCCAGATGGAGTCGGTGTCCGACTACGCCCTCACCGGCTCGGTCATCGCGGGCGACCGCGCGGCGGCGGCGTACACGATGGAGAAGCTGCGTTACGCGGCCGGCAACTTCTACATCAACGACAAGTCGACCGGCGCCGTGGTCGGCCAGCAGCCCTTCGGCGGCGGCCGCGCCTCCGGCACCAACGACAAGGCGGGCGCCCCGCAGAACCTGATGCGCTGGACGCTGACCCGCGCCATCAAGGAGACGCTGGTCCCGCCGACCGACTACACGTACCCGCACATGGGCTGACGTCCCGTCGGGACGTGACAGGGGCCGGGCGCACGACGCCCGGCCCCTTCGCGCTGTCCGGGGTCAGCCGGGCATCTCCGTCCGCTCCCACCACTCGTACACCGGCAGCCGCCCTTCCGGCGTGTCCGCCTGGCGTGAGGTCGGCCGGAAGTGCTCGTAGCCGTTGCGCAGCTCGACCTTCACATCGGGGCCCGGGCTCGGGGCCGGGACGATCCGCTCGGACAGATCGTCCGGCCCGCCTTCGAGGAACACCTTCGCCGTGTCGTTCATGCCGGTCACCGTTCCCCTCCGGCCCGCGGCAGTCGCCCGCCGGGCGCCGGGATCAGCCGAGTGGCCGAGTCGGCATCAGAAGAAGCGCAGCTCAGCGGGGTGGTGGCGGTGCCGCCGTCTCAGATAGTAGGAAGCCCAAGTAATTGTGCAGACAGATGCGGCCGCCGCCCTTACTTTTGTAGGAGCCGAACGCATCGCTCGATCCAGCGAACGGCGGTTGTGAGCAGGCCCTGTGCAGGCGACCCCTGCGGCCGTGGCTCCCCGCCCCCTCCGGCGTCTCGTCACCCTCCGCGCATCTTCGAGTCCGCGCGTCTTTTCCGAAGGAGTCGATCCCTCATGCCCGAGACGACCGCCCGCCGCCGTGTCCGCCGCTCCGTCCGCAGCGCCGAGAGCGACCGCAAGAACGCCGCCGCCGCCCTGCAGCGCGCCCTCGACCGCCGGGACAACGGCGGCTCGACCGGCCACTGAGCCGCCGCCGGCCGGCCTCCGACACACCGAGGCGTCCGTATGCCGGACGCCCCATGTCATCCCGTGGGACGAGGAGTAGGGTGCCCGCATGTCTCGCAGCATCAATCTCGCAGTGATCCCCGGTGACGGCATCGGCCAGGAGGTCGTGGCCGAAGGCCTGAAGGTCCTCTCCGCCGTCCTTCCGCAGGATGTGAAGCTGGAGACCAAGGAGTACGACTTCGGCGCCCGGCGCTACCACGCCACCGGTGAGACCCTCACCGACGCCGACCTCGACGCGCTCAAGCAGCACGACGCGATCCTCCTCGGCGCCATCGGCGACCCGGGCGTCCCGTCCGGCGTCCTGGAGCGGGGCTTCCTGCTGAAGCTCCGCTTCGCCTTCGACCACCACGTCAACCTGCGTCCCTCGAAGCTCCTCCCGGGCGTCGCCACGCCGCTCGCAGGACAGCCCGAGATCGACTTCGTCGTCGTCCGCGAGGGCACCGAAGGCCCCTACACGGGCAACGGCGGAACCATCCGCAAGGGCACCGAGCACGAGGTCGCCACCGAGGTCTCCGTCAACACGGCCTTCGGAGTCGAGCGCGTGGTCCGCGACGCCTTCGCCCGCGCGCAGGCCCGCCCGCGCAAGAAGCTGACGCTGGTCCACAAGAACAACGTGCTGACCTTCGCCGGCCACCTGTGGACGAACGTCTTCAACAAGGTGGCCGAGGAGTACCCGGACGTCACCACCGACTACATCCACGTCGACGCCGCGACCATCTACCTGGTCACCGACCCCGGCCGGTTCGACGTGATCGTCACCGACAACCTCTTCGGCGACATCATCACCGACCTCGCCGCGGCCGTCTCCGGCGGCATCGGCGTCGCGGCCTCCGGCAACATCAACCCGAGCCGTGAGTTCCCGTCCATGTTCGAGCCCGTGCACGGCTCGGCCCCGGACATCGCCGGCCAGGGCAAGGCGGACCCCACCGCCACCGTCCTGTCCGTCGCCCTCCTGCTGCGCCACCTCGGTCACGACGCCGAGGCCGCCCGCATCGAGGACGCCGTCTCCGCGGACCTCGCCGAGCGCGGCGCCCTGCCCGCCCGCAGCACCTCGCAGATCGGCGACGCCCTCGCCGCACGCGTAGCCGGCTGACCCGGCGCCCACCTCGACACACTCGAAGCCGCCGGGTCGCATCCGCACCCGGCGGCTTCGACGCGTTCTTCCGCCGGGTGGCGTGTCAATGACCACCGGGCCGCATTCACCCTGTTTCTTCCGCTGCCTCCGCCGGGCGATAATCGAACGCGGAGCCGCGGACGGAGGGAATGCTCGGACGTCCTAGTACTGGCCACGGGCCGTACGGGCGTGTGCGCGGCCCGTCACTACAACCGGTGAAGGACAACCACTCATGACGACGCCCACGATCGAGCTCAAGCCCTCGGCCCACCCGCTCTCCGACGCGGAACGCGAAGCGATCCTGGCCGCCCCCGGCTTCGGCCGCCACTTCACCGACCACATGGTGACGATCAAGTGGACCGAGGGCCGCGGCTGGCACGACGGCCAGCTCGTCCCGTACGCGCCGATCTCCCTCGACCCGGCGACCACGGTGCTGCACTACGCCCAGGAGATCTTCGAGGGCCTCAAGGCCTACCGGCAGCCCGACGGGTCCGTCGCCACGTTCCGCCCCGAGAAGAACGCCGAGCGGTTCCAGCGGTCCGCCCGCCGTCTCGCCATGCCGGAGCTGCCGGTCGAGACGTTCATCGAGGCGTGCGACGCCCTGGTCACCCAGGACCAGGCGTGGGTGCCGGCGCACGGCGGCGAGGAGTCCCTCTACCTGCGCCCCTTCATGATCGCGACCGAGGTCGGGCTGGGCGTGAAGCCCGCCAACGAGTACCTGTTCCTGGTGATCGCCTCCCCGGCCGGCGCCTACTTCCCGGGCGGCGTGAAGCCGGTGTCGATCTGGGTCTCCGAGGACCGCGTCCGCGCCGTCCCCGGCGGCATGGGCGACGCCAAGACCGGCGGCAACTACGCGGCCTCCCTGCTCGCCCAGGCCGAGGCGGCCGCCAAGGGCTGCGACCAGGTGTGCTACCTCGACGCCGTCGAGCACAAGTGGGTCGAGGAACTGGGCGGCATGAACCTGTACTTCGTGTACGGGAACAAGATCGTCACGCCGGCCCTCACCGGGTCCATCCTGGAGGGCGTCACCCGTGACTCCCTGCTGGGCGTCGCCCGCGACCTCGGCTACGAGGCGGTCGAGGAGCGTGTCTCGGTCGAGCAGTGGCAGCGCGACTCGGAGAACGGCACGCTGACCGAGGTCTTCGCCTGCGGCACCGCGGCGGTGATCACGCCGGTCGGCACGGTGAAGCGGGCGAGCGGAGAGTGGCAGCAGGGCGGCGGCGAACCGGGCGAGGTCACCCTCCGTCTGCGCCAGGCCCTCCTCGACATCCAGCGCGGCACGGCGGAGGACAAGCACGGCTGGATGCGCAAGCTGGGCTAGGCCGTCACACGTCGGGTCACCCGGGGGGCTCGGCCCCAGGGTGACGCCGCGTGTTCACCCGTTCGCATCCGGGAGGGCGCGCGTCGCCCCGCAAGGAGCCTTCTCGCGTCCCACCGCCCGGTACCGGCCGGCCTGACCGCCCGGGGCCGCATGCCGCCCGCATCCTGAGACGGATCGTGAGCACGGGGGCTGCTTGTGCCAGACTTCCCCCGTGCTCTCGTTCGCCACGATTATTGGCAGCAGGCGCGCCGGTCCGCAGTGACCGCACGTACGACACCGTACGGGCGGACACCGTCGTCCTCGACCCGCGCGCAGACCTCTCGCACCCGCGAGGGGTTTTTCTGTTTCTCGGCCCACCTTCAGCCGGGGACCGGGCGCGAGGGACCATGGGGGAACGGTGGAACCGGTCATTCCGGTAGACCGAGATCCAATACAGGAGCCTTCAGACCATGACCGCAACCAGCGAGCTCGACGACTCGTTCCACGTCTTCGACACCACCCTGCGCGACGGCGCCCAGCGTGAGGGCATCAACCTCACGGTCGCCGACAAGCTGGCCATCGCACGGCACCTGGACGAGTTCGGCGTGGGCTTCATCGAGGGCGGCTGGCCGGGCGCGAACCCCCGGGACACCGAGTTCTTCGCCCGGGCCCGGCAGGAGATCGAGTTCCGCCACGCCCAGCTGGTCGCCTTCGGCGCCACCCGCCGCGCCGGCACGACCGCCGACCAGGACCCCCAGGTCAAGGCGCTCCTCGACTCCGGCGCGCCGGTGATCACGCTGGTCGCCAAGTCCCACGACCGGCATGTCGAGCTCGCCCTGCGCACCACCCTCGACGAGAACCTGGAGATGGTCCGCGACACCGTCTCCCACCTCCGCTCCCAGGGCCGCCGCGTCTTCGTCGACTGCGAGCACTTCTTCGACGGCTACCGGGCCAACCCCGCCTACGCCAAGTCCGTCGTCCGCGCGGCCTCCGAGGCCGGCGCCGACGTCGTCGTCCTGTGCGACACCAACGGCGGCATGCTCCCCGCGCAGATCCAGGCCGTGGTCGCCACCGTCCTCGCCGACACCGGCGCCCGGCTCGGCATCCACGCCCAGGACGACACCGGCTGCGCGGTCGCCAACACCCTCGCCGCCGTCGACGCCGGCGCCACCCACGTCCAGTGCACCGCCAACGGGTACGGCGAGCGGGTCGGCAACGCCAACCTGTTCCCCGTCGTGGCGGCCCTGGAGCTGAAGTACGGCAAGAAGGTCCTCCCCGACGGCCGGCTGCGCGAGATGACCCGCATCTCCCACGCCATCGCCGAGGTCGTCAACCTCACCCCCTCCACCCACCAGCCCTACGTCGGCGTCTCCGCCTTCGCGCACAAGGCCGGACTCCACGCCTCCGCGATCAAGGTCGACCCGGACCTCTACCAGCACATCGACCCCGAGCAGGTCGGCAACACCATGCGGATGCTGGTCTCCGACATGGCCGGCCGCGCCTCCATCGAGCTGAAGGGCAAGGAGCTCGGCATCGACCTCGGCGGCGACCGCGAACTGGTCGGCCGCGTCGTCGAGCGGGTCAAGGAGCGCGAGCTCAAGGGCTACACCTACGAGGCCGCCGACGCCTCCTTCGAGCTGCTGCTGCGCGCCGAGGTGGAGGGCGGGCCGCTGAAGTACTTCGAGGTCGAGTCCTGGCGCGCGATCGTCGAGGACCGCCCCGACGGCACCCACGCCAACGAGGCCACCGTGAAGCTGTGGGCCAAGAGCGAGCGCATCGTCGCCACCGCCGAGGGCAACGGCCCGGTCAACGCCCTCGACCGCGCCCTGCGCGTCGCCCTGGAGAAGATCTACCCGCAGCTCGCCAAGCTGGAGCTGGTCGACTACAAGGTCCGCATCCTGGAGGGCAAGCACGGCACCCAGTCCACGACCCGGGTGCTGATCTCCACCTCCGACGGGGCGGGGGAGTGGTCGACCGTCGGCGTCGCGGACAACGTCATCGCCGCCTCCTGGCAGGCGCTCGAGGACGCCTATGCCTACGGGCTGCTGCGCGCCGGGGTGGAGCCCGCCTGAGGCGACCGGACCTCCGGACCGGCGGGCGGCAGAATTGCCCAATGGTCCGGATGTCCGTTTCGTGGCGTATTCGGGTAGCTTCGACTATATGAAGGTCGCACCGATGCGCACCCTTGTACGTCTGCTGATCGCGCCGGTGGCCGCCGTGCTGGCGGTCCTCCTGGCCGGCGCGCCGGGGGCGCAGGCGGCCACGGACGTCTCCGTCGTCGCCGAGAAGCTGCGCGAAAGCCCTGTCTACGTCGATCCCGAGGCCCGGGACATCCTGTCGGAGTCCGACGCCGAGGCCCTCGCCGGCAAGATCGAGGACTCCGGCAAACCCGTCTTCGTCGCCGTCCTGCCGGCCGACTTCCCCACCCAGAACCTCTTCCGCGACCTGCGCACCGAGACGGGCATCACCGGTCTGTACGGCGTCCGGCTCGGCGACCGGTTCGACGCCCGTGCCGACAGCAGTGTGCTCAGCCGGCAGGGCGTGTCCAACCTGGTCGGGTCCGTGCAGGACGCAGGGGACGCCAAGGCCCAGCTCAACGACTTCGTCGACACCGCGATCCGCAGCATCGGCGGCGGAGCGCCCGACTCCTGGAGCGACGGTTCCGGCGACGTGCCCGTCGGCGGGCTGATCACGGTCGGCGCGCTGGTGGCGGCCGGCGGAGCGGGCGCGTACGCGGTGACCCGCCGCCGCAGGCGCCGTCACGAGGAGGAGCAGGCGGCCGCCCTGGAGAAGCTGCGGGTGGTGGTCGACGAGGACATCACCGCGTTCGGCGAGGAGCTGGACCGGCTCGACTTCCACCCGGGCGAGCCCGGAGCGGACGACGCGATGCGCGCGGACTACGCACGCGCGCTCGACGCCTACGAGCAGTCCAAGGCCTCCATGGCGGCGGCCCGGAAACCGGAGGACGTCCGGGCGGTGACCGAGGCCGTGGAGGACGGCCGGTTCGCGCTCGCGTCGCTGGCCGCCCGCCGTGAGGGCAGGCCGGTGCCGGAGCGCCGCCCGCCGTGCTTCTTCGACCCGCGCCACGGCCCCTCCGTCGCCGACGCCCGGTGGACGCCGCCCGGCGGGACGGAGCGCGAGGTGCCGGTGTGCGCGGCCGACCAGGCCCGGCTGGCCGAGGGCCGCGATCCCGCGGTCCGCGAGGTCGACACCGAGTACGGCCGCCGCCCCTACTGGGAGGCGGGACCGGCGTACGGCCCCTGGGCGGGCGGATACTTCGGCGGCGGGCTGCTGCCCGGACTGCTGTTCGGCACCCTGCTCGGCAGCATGATGGCCGGCCCCGGGTACGCGTCCGACTACGGCGCCGGGTACGGCGACTTCGGCGGTTACGAAGGCGGTGACGTCTCCGGCGCGGACTTCGACTCCGGGGACTTCGGCGGTGGCTTCGGCGGCGGCGACTTCGGAGGGGGCGGCTTCGGAGGCGGCGGCGACTTCGGCGGAGGCTTCTGACCCGGGCCGCGCACCACGGACGCCGAGCGCCCGCCCTCCCGTACCGGGAGGAGCGGGCGCGCTCGGTGCTGCGGGGCGTCAGGCCTTGCGGATCGCCGAGATGTCGAAGACCAGCTTGATCTTGTCGGAGACCAGCATGCCGCCCGTCTCCAGGGCGGCGTTCCAGGTCAGACCCCACTCGGAGCGCTGGATCTCGGCCTTGCCCTCGAAGCCGACGCGCTCGTTGCCGAACGGGTCCTTCGCGGCGCCGTTGAACTCCAGGTCGATGGTGATCGGCTTGGTGGTGCCGAGGATCGTCAGGTCGCCGGTGATGCGGTAGTCGTCGCCGCCCAGGGCCTCCGCCTGGGTGGAGCGGAAGGTCATGGTCGGGAACTCGTCGATCTTGAAGAAGTCCGCGCTCCGCAGATGACCGTCGCGGTCGGCGTTGCCCGTGTCGATGGTGTCCATCACCACGTCGATCGAGGCCGTGGACCGGCTCGGGTCCGCTCCGTCGAGGTGCAGCTGACCGGAGAACTCCTTGAAGTGGCCCTTCACGTTGGTGACCATCGCGTGGCGGGCGACGAAGCCGATCGTGGTGTGCGCCGGGTCGAGCTCGTAGTCGCCGGTCAGCGCTGCCAGGTCCGGGCTCACCGCCGAGCCGGTGGCGCCCTTGTCGTCGTCCTTGCGGCCGAAGAGACCCATGGTGTTCCTCCTGGGGACGGGGATGGGGAGATCCCGTTGAATGTTCAACTACTCAACACGGCCCACCGTAGACCCATTCCCTTCAATGTTCAACATCTTTCGGGGAAGGTGTCGCGATCCGTTCGTTCGAACGAGTGAGAACGAGCGGCCGGGCAACGAGCGGCCGGGCCTAGTCCGGCAGCCGGCGGGCCGGGGCGCCCTGGGTCGCGCCGCGGGTGTGGACGTACAGCTGGCGCCGGTCTCCCACGTCGAGCCGCTGGGGGAGCGGCAGCTCGTGACGCACCGGACGCGCGTGGTCGGCGAGCTGCCGGCGCGGGTCGTAGACCTGGTTGAACTTCCACAGCATGCGGGCGAAGTTCGTCTGCCCGCGCGCCAGGTTCCCGGCCAGCACCCGGGCCGCCCCGAACGCCGTGCGCAGCCCCAGGTGTTTGCGGTTGATGACCGCCTGGGTGCGCACCAGCTCCTCGTAGAAGCGCTCCAGCGGCAGCGTGGTCGGCACCACCGCGTGCTGGATGTCGAAGAGCCGGTAGTCGCGGGTGGTGAGCCGGCGCGACTCGGTGTGCCAGATCTCCGTGCCCGGGTACGGCGTCATCACGGTGAAGTGCACGATCTCCGGCACCGCCATCGCGAACTCCCGCACCACCCGGAAGCGCTCCTCGTCCCAGGCCGGGTCCACGATCAGGTTGATGGCCACCTGGATGCCCAGTCGTCGCGCCGTCTCCAGCGCCTTCAGGTTCTCGTCCGGGCTGACCCGCTTGCGGTACAGGTCGAGCCCTTCGGCGTCGATCGCCTCCATGCCGAGGAACATGTACCGCAGCCCCAGCCGCGCCCAGCGCTCGAACACCTCCGGGTGGCGCAGCAGCACGTCGGAGCGGGTCTCCAGGTAGTACTGCTTGCGGATGCGCCGCCGCTCCACCTCCGCGGCGATGGCGTTGCCGTGCTCGGGCCGGATGAAGGCCACGTCGTCCACGATGAACACGTTCGGTTCGCGGATCGCCGCGAGGTCGTCCGCCGCCGCCTCCGGGGACGCCTTGCGGTAGCTGCGGCCGTAGAACGTCCACGCGGAGCAGAACGAGCAGTCCCAGGGGCAGCCGCGGGTGAACTCGATGGACGCGCACGGGTCCAGCTCGCCGATGAAGTAGCGGCGGCGGCTGCGCATCAGGTCCCGGGCCGGGAGGGGCGTGTCGATGCTGTGCAGCATCAGCGGGGCGGGGCCCCGCCCCGACGCCGTGACGACACCGGGCACCCCCTCCACGCCGCCGTCCCGTACCGCCTCCAGCAGCGGCGCGACGGCGGGTTCGCCCTCGCCCCGGACCACGGCGTCCACCGCGCCCCGCGCCTGCTCGATGACCTCCTGGGCGACGAACGAGACGCTGTGGCCGCCGAGGAACACGAAGCAGTCCGGCAGCTCCTCCTTCACCCGCTCGGCGAGCCGGATCGCCTCGGGGATGTTCGCCAGGTAGTTCAGCGAGATCCCGAGCGCCTCCGGGCGGAACGACCGCACCTCGTCGCGCAGCCGCCGCACGCTCAGCACCTGGAGGTCGACCACCCGGACCTCGTGACCCGCCTCGCGGGCGGCGCCGGCCACCCGCTCCAGGCCCAGGGGTTCGAGCCGGAGGAAGATCTCGGAGTACATCAGGGCGCTGGGGTGGACGAGCAGCAGGCGCATGAGGGGACCTCGTCACGGTGCCGGGAGCAGGGCGGGATGTCCCTTTCGTAACCCGGTGCGCCGGGTCGCGTACTGCCCATACGCCCGCATGGCCTACCCGGCGGCACGCAGGAGTGGTTGCCCGGCGCGGCGTACCGGCCCACCGACCGCCGCGACGACCGGCGGCGGCACCCGCCGGAGGGCCGCCGCCGGGCCCGCCGCGGACGGGCCGCTGCGCTGGCGGCGTCCCCCGGGCCGGGGGTGTCCTGGATGGCGAGGCCCGCAGCGACAGCGCATGGGAGACCGTACTCGTGACCACCACCGGCTCCGCTTCCCCCTACGACCCCCCGGCGGACCCCGCCGCCTCCGCCGCGGCCGCGGCGGTCGAACAGACCCCGCCCCGCACGGACCGCCGCGTCGTCCTCGTCACCGGCGCGTCCTCGGGCATCGGCGCGGCCACCGCCCGGCGCTTCGCCGCCGGCGGATGGCATCTGCTGCTCAGCGGACGCGACCGACGGCGGCTGGAGGAGACCGCGTCCGGCACCTCCGCGGTCCTGCTGCCCGCCGACCTCGCCGCCCCGGACGGGGCGAAGATGCTGGCCGAGGCCGCGCTGCGGGAGGCCGGGCGGATCGACCTGCTGATCGCCGGGGCGGGCATCGGCTGGGCGGGCCCCTTCCTGACCATGCCGCACACCGACATCGACCGGGTGCTCTTCCTGGACCTCAACGCCACCCTCCACCTGGTCCGCGAGGTGCTGCCCGCGATGGTGGCGGCCGGGAGCGGCCGGGTGGTCCTCGTCGGGTCGGTGGCCGGCGCGGTGGGCGTCCGCGAGGAGGCGGTGTACTCCGCCGCCAAGGCCGGACTGGCCGCGTTCGCCGAGGCGCTCCGGCAGGAACTGCGCGGCACCGGCGTCGGCGTCACGCTGATCGTGCCCGGCCCCGTCGAGACCGGCTTCTTCGCCCGCCGCGGCCGCCCCTACCACCGCACCCACCCGCGCCCCACGTCGGCGGCCCGGGTCGCGGCCGCCGTCTGGGACGCGGTCAGCGAGGCCCGCGACGACACGTACATCCCGTCCTGGCTCACCCTCCCCGCCCGCGTCCGGGCCCTGACGCCCGGCCTGTACCGGAGGCTCTTGGACCGCTTCGGCTGAGGCCGTGTCCGCCGCTACGCCACCGTCTCCCGCCCGGCGGCCGTGCTGCTCCGCCGTCAGGGGCGTACCGCTAGGCTCTGCGTGTAGGACCCGACCCGAACGGGCGAATCCGTAAAACTTGGATGGGACCGGCCCGTGCGGGAGGTGCCGGACCCCGTGGGGATTCTGGCCACCGAGCCCCGGCCGCGGCTGCGCGTCACTCGGGGGGAGGCATGCGTGACGCACGTGTGTGAGGCGGCTCTCAGCTGCTGGGGTTTGTGCGACCTCCACAAGCCGCAGGGCCTCTGAGCAGTCGGAACGCCTGCATGGCCCGCTGGTTCTGTTCGGTGCTACCAGGAAAACAGTCCGGAGACTGTGAGGAGTCGACGGCTCGCAATCAGCGGCGGGCTTCGTAAGGTCACTACATGACCGTTTTGGATGAGGCGCCGGGTGAGCCCACCGACGCGCGTGGACGCGTGGCCGAACTGCACGAGATTCGTGCGCAGGCACTGGCCGGCCCGAGCGAGAAGGCGACCCGGGCGCAGCACGCCAAGGGCAAGCTGACCGCGCGGGAGCGCATCGAACTGCTGCTGGACGCGGGGTCGTTCCGTGAGGTCGAGCAGTTGCGGCGGCACCGGGCGACCGGCTTCGGTCTGGAGGAGAAGAAGCCGTACTCGGACGGTGTGATCACCGGCTGGGGGACGGTGGAGGGGCGGACGGTCTTCGTCTACGCCCACGACTTCCGTATCTTCGGCGGTGCGCTGGGTGAGGCGCACGCCACGAAGATCCACAAGATCATGGACATGGCCATCGCGGCGGGTGCGCCGCTGGTCTCGCTGAACGACGGCGCGGGCGCGCGTATCCAGGAGGGCGTCTCGGCGCTCGCCGGCTACGGGGGGATCTTCCAGCGCAACACCAAGGCGTCGGGTGTGATCCCGCAGATCTCGGTGATGCTGGGCCCGTGTGCGGGCGGTGCGGCCTACAGTCCGGCGCTGACGGACTTCGTGTTCATGGTGCGGGACACCTCGCAGATGTTCATCACCGGCCCGGACGTGGTCAAGGCGGTCACGGGCGAGGAGATCACCCAGAACGGGTTGGGCGGCGCGGACGTGCACGCCGAGACGAGCGGTGTGTGCCACTTCGCCTACGACGACGAGGAGACCTGCATCGCCGAGGTGCGGTACCTCCTCTCCCTGCTCCCGCAGAACAACCGGGAGAACCCGCCGCGGGTGGACACCTCCGACGCCGCCGACCGCCGCAGCGACGTGCTGCTGGACATGGTCCCGGCGGACGGCAACCGTCCGTACGACATGGCGAAGGTGATCGAGGAGATCGTCGACGACGGCGAGTACCTCGAGGTCCACGAGCGCTGGGCGCGCAACATCATCTGCGCGCTGGCCCGGATGGACGGCCAGGTCGTCGGCATCGTCGCCAACCAGCCCCAGACGCTGGCCGGTGTGCTGGACATCGAGGCGTCCGAGAAGGCCGCCCGCTTCGTGCAGATGTGCGACGCCTTCAACATCCCCATCCTCACCTTCCTGGACGTGCCCGGGTTCCTGCCGGGTGTGGACCAGGAGCACGGCGGCATCATCCGCCACGGCGCGAAGCTGCTGTACGCGTACTGCAACGCCACGGTGCCGCGGATCTCGCTGATCCTGCGCAAGGCGTACGGCGGCGCGTACATCGTCATGGACAGCCAGTCCATCGGCGCCGACCTGACCTATGCCTGGCCGACGAACGAGATCGCGGTGATGGGCGCGGAGGGCGCGGCCAACGTGATCTTCCGCCGGCAGATCGCCGAGGCCGAGGACCCCGAGGCCATGCGGGCGCGCATGGTCAAGGAGTACAAGTCCGAGCTGATGCACCCCTACTACGCCGCCGAGCGGGGTCTGGTCGACGACGTGATCGACCCGGCCGAGACCCGCGAGGTGCTGATCCGTTCGCTGGCGATGCTGCAGACCAAGCACGCCGACCTGCCGTCGCGCAAGCACGGCAACCCGCCCCAGTAAGTGGGAGAACTGACGATGACGACACCTGACATCCGTGTGGAGAAGGGGCATGCCGAGCCGGAGGAGGTCGCGGCGATCGCGGCGATCCTGATGGCTCGCGCGGCCGCACCGCAGCCCGCCGCACCGGCCCACCGGGGCCGCCCCCGGGCCGGCTGGCGACGCCTGGAACGCGAGCCGGGCTTCCGAGCCCCCCACAGCTGGCGCTGACCCCAAAGGGCCCCACCTTCACCAAGAAGGTGGGGCCCTTCCACTCGGCACCAAGGCCCCGTACCCACGGAAACAGCCCCCGTGCCACAGAGGCGCCGGGGGCTGTTCTCGCGTGGAGGCGCCTAGCGAAGGCGCGCCATCAGCGCATGCTCCACGAGCGTGATGAGCGCCGACTTGGCGTCGGCCCGATGCCGCGCGTCCGTCGTGATGATCGGCGTGTCCGGCCCGATCTGCAGAGCCTCCCGGACCTCGTCCGGAGAGTACGGCTGCTGTCCGTCGAAGCCGTTGAGGGCGATGACGAAGGGCAGCCCGCTGTTCTCGAAGTAGTCGACCGCGGGGAAGCAGTCCGCGAGACGCCGCGTGTCGACCAGCACGATCGCACCGATGGCGCCGCGCACCAGGTCGTCCCACATGAACCAGAAGCGGTCCTGGCCGGGGGTGCCGAACAGGTACAGGATCAGGTCCTGGTCCAGGGTGATACGGCCGAAGTCCATGGCCACCGTGGTGGTGGTCTTGTCCCCGGTGTGGGTGAGGTCGTCGATGCCTGCCGAAGCAGACGTCATGACGGCCTCCGTGCGCAGCGGGTTGATCTCCGAAACGGCCCCGACGAACGTGGTCTTGCCCACGCCGAAGCCACCCGCCACCACGATCTTCGCCGAGGTGGTGGAGCGGGAAGGACCGCCGCTAGAGCTTGCGAAGTCCACTGAGCACCCTTTCGAGCAGTGTCACGTCTGGCTGGCCGCCGGCGTTCTCGTCGCCGCCGGGCTGATGGATGGCGACCAGTCCCGCCTCCGCCAAGTCGGCGACGAGGATCCTGGCCACGCCGAGAGGGATGGTCAGCAGGGCCGAGATCTCGGCCACCGACTTGATTTCCCGGCAGAGGTTGCAGATCCGCTGATGCTCGGGCAGCTGGCCCTGCATCTGGTGCGGCTGCGCGGTGGTGTGCACCAGCGCCTCGATGGCGAGCTGGTACCGCGGCCTGGTGCGGCCGCCCGTCATCGCGTACGGGCGCACCAGGGGATTGTGCGACGCCCCGGCGGGCGACGACTCGGGTGCCCGGCGCTGCGGCTGCACGGGCTGGATGCGCGGGCTGTGCGGCTGGTCGTACGGCGAGGGGCCGGGGCCCTGAGGCGCGTACGGCTGACCGTGCTGCGGCGTGGAGGGGTAACCGTACCGGTTCTGGGAACCGTCGTTCTGACCCTGGGCAGGGCCGTACGACCAGTTGCCCGCCGATGAACCGTCTGGGGGTGTTGCCACTTTCTCCTCCTCCGACTGTGCCTGGCACCCATCTGTGTGGAGCCGCGTCCCGAAACCTTACGGCCCCGGGACGCCATATCGCACCGTCCGTTTGTCAGTTGAGAAGGCTCCCCTGGAGCTCCGCTCGAAGGTCCGGCGTGAGGACCGTACCCGCTCGGTCGACCAGAAGGGCCATCTCGTAACCAATGAGACCGATGTCCGCCTCGGGATGTGCGAGGACCGCGAGCGACGAACCGTCGGAAATGGACATGATGAAGAGGAATCCCCGCTCCATCTCCACAACCGTCTGATTCACGCTGCCGCCCTCGAAGATCCGAGAGGCGCCGGCGGTGAGTGAGGTCAGACCGGAGGCGACGGCCGCGAGCTGGTCGGCGCGGTCGCGGGGGAAGCCTTCGGACATCGCCAGAAGGAGTCCGTCGGCGGAGACCACCACCGTGTGGGACACCCCCGGGGTGTTGTCCACGAAGTTGGTGATCAACCAGTTCAGGTTCTGTGCCGCCTGGCTCATCGGGCTCACACTAACGCTCCTGGTTGTAGGTGCTGTCAGGACCGAAGCCCTGGCCGTTCGTTTCACTGCCTGCGGTGCGGCCTCGTTGGACGCCGCGCCGCAGGTTGCTCAGCCTGCCCCGGACGTCCTCCGGGGCGCGGGAGACCTGTGGGCCCCCCTGGGGGGTCGTTTCGGCGGCTCCCTGGACCAGGTTGGCCTTCGGGACCCTCCGTGGCAGGCCGGAGGAGGTCACTCCGCCCGCCTTGGGCTTCCGGAGCTGCGAGGCCTGCTGCCAGCGCTCGTCGTTCGCCGAGCGCCAGCTGTCGTCGCCGTTGCTCTCCGGAGTGGTGGCCGGCGGCTCCTGGTTCCCGCGGCCCGCGTCGCCCGTGCCGCCCGCGCCGTTCGCGGAGGATCCGCGGCGCGGAAGCCCGGCATTGGTCAGCGCGTGGGCCTCGGACGGAGCCGGTCCCGGACGGTCGAAGCCTACGCTGTCCGGCTCACGCGCGTCAGCGGCCTGCGAGGATTCCCCCTCCGGGGCCTGTGCAGGGTACTGGTCCTGGTAGCCGTTGCGGTAGCCGTCGTGCTGCGGCCAGTCGTCGTCCTGACGCCGCTCGCCGAAGCCCGGGAACGAGCCCGTGGCGCCCGCGGGGGCCTGGCCGTTCCGGCCCGGCTCGGCGTAGGAGCCGTTCTGGTAGCCGCCGTTCTGCTGGAAACCGTCGTTCTGCTGGAAGCCGTCGTTCTGCGGCAGGCCGCCGTTCGGCGTGTAGTAGCCCTCGCCGTACGACTGCTGCTGCTCGTCGTAGCCGCCTTGCCGGCCGTCGTCGTACGCCTGCTGGTCGTACCCGCCGCCCTGCTGGTCCTGGTAGCCGTTGTCGTAGCCCTGCGCGTCGTAGCCCTGGCCGTCGTCGTAACCCTGCTGCTGCGCGGCGAACTCGTCCCGGTAGCCGGCCTGCTCGGCGCCCTCCTGGGCGTTCCCGGCGGTCAACTCGCCCTGCTGCGACGGCGACTGGGACTCCAGGGCCGCACGCCGCTCCTCACGCATCAGGGACCGGCCGACCGGGTCCAGCTCGCGGATGTCGTCGGGGACGTCCGCGTAACGGCTGTCGTCGAAGCCCAGCTCCGCGGCGGTGCGCATCGGCTGGCCGAAGTTCTCACCCTGGAAGTTCTGCTCCGGGATGATCTGCGAGACCGTGAACTCGTCGTGGGCCGGGGCCGCCTCGCCGCCACCGCCGTGGGTGATGGCGTCCGGCAGCATCACCAGCGAGGTGGTGCCGGCCTGCTCGCCCGAGGGGCGGAGCTGGACGCGGATGCCGTGCCGGTCGGACAGCCGGCCGACCACGAACAGACCCATGCGCTGCGAGATCGCGGCGTCCACGGTCGGCGGGTTGGCCAGCTTGTGGTTGATGTCCGCGAAGTCCTCGGCGGTGAGGCCGATGCCCTTGTCGTGGATCTCGATCATGATGCGGCCGTCGGGCAGACGGGTCGCGGTGACGCGCACCTTCGTCTGCGGCGAGGAGAACGTGGTGGCGTTCTCCAGCAGCTCGGCGAGCAGGTGCACGAGGTCGGTGACCGCGCGGCCGTGGATCTCGGCGTCCGGCACGCCGGACAGCTCGATGCGCTCGTACTGCTCCACCTCGGAGGAGGCGGCGCGCAGCACGTCGACCAGCGGGACCGGCTGGTCCCAGCGGCGGCCCGGCTCCTCGCCGGCGAGGACCAGGAGGTTCTCGCCGTTGCGGCGCATGCGGGTCGCGAGGTGGTCCAGCTTGAAGAGGTTCTCCAGCTGGTCCGGGTCGGCCTCGTTGTTCTCCAGGTCGGTGATCAGGGTCAGCTGGCCCTCGATCAGCGACTGGTTGCGGCGCGACAGGTTGGTGAAGATCGCGTTGATGTTGCCCCGCAGCAGGGCCTGCTCGGCGGCGAGCCGGACGGCCTCGCGGTGGACCTGGTCGAAGGCGCGGGCGACCTCGCCGATCTCGTCCGTGGAGTTGATCGGGATGGGCGCGACCTTGGTGTCCACCCGGCCCGGGTCGGTCCGGGAGAGCTGGTCGACCAGCATCGGCAGGCGCTGCTCGGCGATGCCGAAGGCGGCGTTGCGCAGCTGGCGCATCGACTGGCTCATCTGGCGGGCCACCATGCCGGCCAGGATGAACGCGGCGAGCAGCGCGAGCACGACCGCGGCGCCGGTGATGAAGGCGTCCCGCTGGGCGTCGGAGGCGATCTGCGAGGCCTCGTTCACGGCGGTGTCGGCGAGGTCGGACTCGATCTCGCGGTAGCCGTCGAACTTGAGGGTGTTCATCGCCCACCAGTTCTCGGGCGTGATGCCCTTGGCGGCGAGGTCCTCGCGGGCGGCCTCGTCCGTGGTGGACAGGCGGCCCAGCTCGGAGATCATCGTCTCCGGCTTGGCCGGCGGCGGGACGTAGTCCGGGTCGTTCTGCGCGGCGGTCTTCGCCATGGCGGCGCCCTCGGCCTGGATCCGCGCGGTGATCTCTTCCAGCTTGGTGTTGTCCGCCTCGGTGCCGCCGCCCTTGTACTCCTCGAGGGCGATGCGCTCGAGGTAGGCGTACGACAGGAAGGCCACGCGCTGGCTGGCGAGCTGGCTGTCGGTCGGGCCCGGCTTCACCAGCAGGTGCATGCCGATGGCGCGCTCCAGCGACAGGGCGGACTTGGTCAGCGAGACCGCGTAGACCGTGCGGCCGTAGCTGGTGACGTTGCCGGTGCCGAGGCTCAGCTCGTTGGCGATCTCCATCAGGGGGTGGGCGACGGCGACGTAGCCCTCCTCCGTCTCCACGCCCTTGAGCTTGGAGGTGTAGGCGGCGGCGCGCAGCGCGGTCAGCTTCGGCTCGGCCTCGCGGACGAGCTTCAGCCGGCGCTCCAGACCGGGCTTGGACGGCATGTCCTGCGCGGCCTCGTCGAAGGCGTCGGCGGCCTTGTCGGTCGCCTCGCGCGCCTTGCTGACGTCCGGGTCGTCCTCGCCCTTGCCGCTCAGCAGCGGCACGGCGCTGACGTCGCGCTCGTTGTAGAGGGCGTTGGCGTACGTGAGGGAGGCACGGACCAGGCGGGCGGTGTTCTCGGCGTCCTGCGCCTCGTTCCACGTGTCGATCGAGCTCTTGACCTGGAAGCCGCCCATGACAAGGCCGACCAGCACGGGTATGAGCAGGATCGCGTTGAGTCTCGTGGCCACGCGCCAGTTCCGCGGGGACAGACGTCCTCCGCTCTGTGCGGGCGCGGCCTTCGGCGCGGGACCGGGCACGGGGGCGGGCGCCGCTGTGCGCGGCGGCGGCGTGAAGTTGCCCCGGGCCGACGGCTCGGGACTGTTCTTGCTTCGCCTCACTCGACCAACAACCTCTCGGCGGTCGGCACCTTCGTCGTGCCGCAGTGTCTCAGAGCCCGGCATGCCATCGACTACTGAGTACGTCTTTGACCCATGGGCAGTTCAGGCATTCCAGCATGCCGACCAGCGCTCTTCCAAACATGGAAAGGCAGAGGTCCCGAGTGATGTAAGCCCCAGATAAAACGGTCATAAAGAGCGAGGACCGTCAAATGGCGAGGTCTTCGTGCGCACAGTGGTACCGCGCGACCGCGTCGCGTGTCGGCCTCACCCGATTCCTCTGCCGAAACGTTATGAACACCGGGGCCGACCGTGTCAAAGGACACAGCCGGCACCGGTACATCTACGACAACTGCATTATGTCGCTTTCGATTTGCCCCTACCTGAGTCGCGCCATAAGCGCGTGTTCGACCAGGGTGATCAGCGCACTCTTGGCGTCCGCGCGGTGGCGGGCGTCCGTGGTGATGATCGGGGCGTCGGGCCCGATCTGCAGCGCCTCGCGCACTTCCTCCGGAGAGTACGGCTGCTGTCCGTCGAAGCCGTTGAGGGCGATGACGAAGGGCAGCCCGCTGTTCTCGAAGTAGTCGACCGCGGGGAAGCAGTCCGCGAGACGCCGCGTGTCGACCAGGACGACGGCGCCGATGGCGCCGCGCACCAGGTCGTCCCACATGAACCAGAAGCGGTCCTGGCCGGGGGTGCCGAACAGGTACAGGATCAGGTCCTGGTCCAGGGTGATACGGCCGAAGTCCATGGCCACCGTGGTGGTGGTCTTGTCCCCGGTGTGGGTGAGGTCGTCGATGCCTGCCGAAGCAGACGTCATGACGGCCTCCGTGCGCAGCGGGTTGATCTCCGAAACGGCCCCGACGAACGTGGTCTTGCCCACGCCGAAGCCACCCGCCACCACGATCTTCGCCGAGGTGGTCGCACGGCTCTCGGAGACCGTCCCGCCGCTAGAGCTTGCGAAGTCCACTGAGCACCCTTTCGAGCAGTGTCACGTCCGGGGCGCCTGTCGCCTCGTCGCCGCCCGGCTGGTGCACGGCGACGAGTCCCGCCTCCGCCAGGTCCGCCACCAGGATCCGGGCGACGCCCAGCGGCATGTTGAGCAGTGCCGAGACCTCGGCGACCGACTTCACCTCTCGGCACAGGTGGCAGATGCGCTGATGCTCGGGAAGGAGCCCCATGAGCGCTGCCGGGTCGGCCGTCGTACTGATCAGTGCCTCGATGGCCAGCTGGTAACGCGGCCTGGTCCGGCCGCCGGTCATCGCATACGGACGAACCAGCGGCTGGTCGCCCTCGTCCTCGTACGGCTCCGCGTACGGATCATGAGAGGCGGTGGGCGGGGTCATGAATCCTCCGGGCGGGACAGCAAGCGGTCAGTCAAGCCGTCTGATGGGGCCGGTGGGGGGAATTGTGGCGGCCGGACGGTGATTTGGTGAGACGGGTGGTGCCGGGGCCGTTCAGTGCAGCAGACTTCCCTGTAGCTCGGCGCGCAGGTCCGGGGTGAGGACCGCCCCCGCGCGGTCGACCAGGAGCGCCATTTCGTAGCCGACGAGGCCGATGTCGCACTCGGGGTGCGCGAGCACGGCGAGGGACGAGCCGTCGGAGACGGACATGAGGAAGAGGAACCCCCGCTCCATCTCCACGACCGTCTGAGCGACGTCGCCGCCCTCGAAGATCCGCGAGGCGCCGGCCGTCAGGGAGGTCAGCCCCGAGGCGACAGCCGCGAGCTGGTCCGCGCGGTCGCGCGGAAAGCCCTCGGAGAGCGCCAGGAGGAGACCGTCGGCGGACACGACGACGGTGTGGGACACCCCTGGGGTGTTGTCCACGAAGTTGGTGATCAACCAGTTGAGGTTCTGTGCCGCCTGGCTCATCGGGCTCAACTAACGCTCCTGCTGGTGAGTGGGGTGCGGGAAGCTGCCGGTCTGTGCGGACCCGGCCTGACGACCCTGTGCGATACCCCGACGGAGATTGGTCAGCCGGCCGCGCACGTCATCGGGGGCGCGCGAGACCTGAGGACCGCTCTGGTGAGACTGCTGCTGAGCCGTGCCCGGGACGAGGTTCGCCTTGGGCACCCGGCGCGGCAGGCCGGAGGTGGTGACGCCGCCCGCGGCCGGCTTGCGGACGCGTTCGGCCTGCTTGACGAGCTCGTCGTTGGGCGAGCTGCGCCAGGCGGCGTTGGACCGCTGCGAGCCGGTGGGGCTCTGCGGTTGGGGGGACTGCTGCTGCGGCTGCTGCTGCGGGGCGGCCGGCGCGGAGCCGTTGCCCTGCTCCTGCGCACCGCCCTGGCCGCGGAACCAGTTGGTCTCCAGCGTGTCGTACAGCGGCGTACGGCCGTCGCCCGGGCCGGTGGCCGGGGGCAGCGCCCACTGGTCGGACGGCTGACGCTGCTCCTGCTGCTGCGGCGGCTGCGGACGCGGGGGGACGGGACCGCCGCCGTGCGTGCCGTTCACCCGCGGACGCTCGAACTGGCCCGTGCCCGAGGGGTCGCCGGAGCCCGCGCGGCCGGGCAGCGCGTACTGGCCGGTCGAGCCGTCGTTCTGGCCCGGGGCCGGGTACTGGCCCGTGCCGGTGTCGTAGCCCTGCGGGGCGGGGAACTGGCCCGTGGACGCCGGGTTCTGCGCGCCCGGGCGGCCGCCCTGCTGGGCGCCGAAGATGTCACCGCGGACGAACTGGCCCGTGGACGGGGCGCCGTTGGCGCCGGGACGGCCGTACTGGCCGGTGTCCTGACCGGGCGCGTGCTGCTGCTCGTCGAACCGGGGGATCTCCGCCGTGGCGCCGGGACCCTGACGGTCGTCGAAGCGCGGCATCGCGGCGGTGCGGGAGACGTCCGGCTCCTCGTGGCCGCGCGGGGCGTCCATCGAGGGGCGCGGCGCCGGCGGGCGGGCGTTGTCGTCGCTCCAGCTCGGCGTGCGCTGCTGCTGGTCGCCGCCCGGCAGTTCCGGACGGGCGCCGCCGCGCGGCGGGAGCTGGGGACTGCGGCCGCGCTCGGGGGCGTTGCCCCGCTGCGGCGGCACCTGGCCCCGGCCGCCGCCGAAGCCGTCCTGGCCCTGGTTCCCGGCCTGCGGCGCGTTCGGGCCCTGCTGCTGCCCGAAGCCGGCGCCCGCCGGAGCGGGACGGCCCTGCGGGGGAGCGGAGGGAGCGCCCTGGTCGAACAGCGAGGGGGTCTGGTTGGCCGAGGGACCCTGCGGTCCCCGGCCGCCGGGACGGCCTGAGCCGTCCCGCCCGGGCAGCGCGGCGCGCGGGCCCTGACCGGCACCGAGGCGCCCGCCGGGCACCCCCGCGCCGAGCGAGCCGCCGCCGGACTGGCCGGCCCCGGCGGAGCGCCGCGCGGCGGCGGCGCCCGCGGCGGCCTGCGCGGCGGCCGGACCGCCGGCGCCGCCCGGCTGACCGGGCTTGCCCTGCGGCTTCTTGCTGCCCTGGGCGACGTCGACGGGCAGCATGACCAGCGCGGTCGTGCCGCCGGAGTCGGACGGGCGGAGCTGGATCCGGATGCCGTGGCGCTGCGACAGACGGCCGACCACGAACAGACCCATGCGGCGGGAGACGGAGACGTCCACGGTGGGCGGCGAGGCGAGCCGCTCGTTGATCGCCGCGAGGTCCTCGGGGGACAGACCGATACCGGTGTCGTGGATCTCGATCAGCACCCGGCCGTCGGGCAGGGCGTGACCGGTGACCTTGACCTTGGTCTGCGGGGAGGAGAACGACGTCGCGTTCTCCAGCAGCTCGGCGAGCAGGTGCACGAGGTCGTTGACGACCCGGCCGGCCACTTCGGTGGACGGCACCGCGGCCAGCTCGATGCGCTCGTACTGCTCCACCTCGGACGCGGCGGCGCGGAGCACGTCGACCAGCGGGACCGGGCGGGTCCACCGGCGGCCGGGCTCCTCACCCGCGAGGACGAGGAGGTTCTCACCGTTACGGCGCATACGGGTGGCGAGGTGGTCCAGCTTAAACAGCGAGGACAGCTGGTCCGGGTCGGCCTCGCGGGACTCGAGCTCGGAGATCAGCGACAGCTGGCGCTGGATCAGACCCTGGGAGCGGCGCGAGAGGTTGGTGAACATCGCGTTGACGTTGCCCCGCAGCAGGGCCTGCTCGGCGGCGAGGCGGACCGCCTCGCGGTGCACGTCGTCGAAGGCCGCGGCCACGCGGCCGATCTCGTCCCGGGAGTGCACACCGACCGACTCCACGGTGGTGTCGACGTCCTGCGGGTCCGACTCGGAGAGCTGCTTGACCAGGTCGGGCAGGCGCTCCTGGGCGACCCTGGTGGCGGTCTCCTCCAGGCGGCGCAGCGACCGGATCATGGACCGGGCCACGACGAAGGCGCCGACCAGGGACACACCGAGCACGAGGAGGATCAGCGCACCGGAGATGATCGCGTCGCGCTCGGTGGCGCTGCGCAGCTCACGGGCCTTCTGTTCCATCTCCTCGAGCAGCGAGAGCTCGATGTTCTTCATCTGCTGGATCTTGGTGGAGCTGTCGTCCAGCCAGTCACGGTAGGAGCGCGCGCCCACCGACTGCAGACCGAACTCGGAGGCCAGCGCGCGGCCGGCGTACTCGTCGGTCGCCTTGATCGTGGTGTTGCCCTCTTCGATGGGCAGCAGCAGCTCTGCGGCGAGGTCCTCGCCGTAGATGCTCTTGAAGGCGCGGAGCTCGGACTTCTGGCTCTCCAGGGCGGACTGCGCGTAGAGCCGGTCGTTCTCGGCGATGTCGCCCTTGGTGGTGTTGCTCGCGGGCAGCGCCGCGGCGAGAACCGCGCGCTGGACCGACGCGTACTCCTTGGCGGAGGAGAACGACGCCAGGGCACGCGTGCGCTGGATCATGTCGGGGTTGCTGGTCGCCTCCGCCATGTCCTGCGAGAGGTCGATCAGGTTCTCGATCAGGCGGTGGTAGCCCTCGACGCTCTGCGTGGAGTTGTTCTCCTGCTGGAACGCCGTGTTGCGGATCTTGGCGAGCTCGCTCAGGTCGCCGGCCAGCTGGACGAGGTTGTCGCGGACTCCCTTGAGGTTGCCGTCCTTGCTCGCCGCGTCGATCTCCTCGGAACTGTCGAGGAAGTTCGACATCGCGCGATCGGTCTTCTCGCGGTAGCCCTTGACCGAGAAGTCCGTGCCCTTGCCGCCGTGCGCGAGGGGACCGGCCGACTGGTCGCGCTCCTCCTGGAGCGCGTGCGCCAGCTCGGTGGCCTGCTTGGTCATGTCCGTCAGCAGCTTCATGTTGTCGAGCTGCTGGATGTCGTCCATCGACTGCTGGATACGCAGCGCGCCGAGCGAGGTGGCCGCGACCACCGGCAGCGCAAGCAGCGACACCAGACGGGTCGAGATCCGCCAGTTGCGCAGGGCTATTCGCGAACCCGGGCCGGCGGGGGCGGCCGGCGGGGTGGCCGGGGGTGCGGACGGCGCGCCGGGGCGCTCGCCGCCGCTGTTACCGGGTGTGGTCGGACCCTGGCTCTGGGCGTGCTGGGGCGAGGAGCTGACGGCCTTGGGGCCAGTCCCGCCCTGCGGCTCCGGCTCCGCCGAAGCGCTGCCATCCCTCTTGAAACGTCCCTGCACTAGCGTCGCAACCTCTGAACCAGGCGCCCCTCCGCGTGAACGGCGAGGCACGGTGTCGGCGTCATAGGGGCGCCCTGAATACGCCCCCGTGGTGGTCGTGATGATCCGGCGCCGGTCCCCCCATCTCGCCGCCGCTCGGCGCGTGGTCGCGCCCCCTGTGCGCCGGCTCGATCCCTGCGGCGGTCCGTGAGATTCCAGCACAGTGCAGGATCTCCAACAAGGCCCGTGGGCTTACCCGTGACATACGTGACACCGCGTGTCCGTCGGATCACCAGTCGTAGAACGGGATCTTGCCTATTCCGGGCATACCGGTCCGGACCGGCGAGGTGGGGGCGGTGTCCCAGTCGGCATGATCAGGAGCGGAATGGTCGCTTCAGGTGGTCAATGTCCGATTCCGCTCGCCGTGGCGCGCGCCCGAGATGCCTGGATTGTCGTTCGTATCGTGAGCAAACTCACACCGAGATCACCGCTCCCGGCCCCGGGCCGCCGGGAATTGAATGTTTAGCCTGACGCTTTACAGGGACGGCAGAACTGACAACCCGCGCCCGTCCGAGGGTCTTCCCGACCCTCCGGGCGCCCGTGCACAGGACAGGGTCAAGTAAACAGTGAAGACGACGACGATGTTCCACAAGATCGCCAACCCGCGGCGCACCACGCTCGCGCACCTCGACGGTGCCGACGATCTGCAGAAGCCGGTCCAGCAGGAGCACCCCGTCGAACTCCCGGCCCAGACTGCCAATCCCAAGCGCACCGTCCTCATGGAGATCCCGGTCGCGGCCGGCGCCGCGAACTGACACCGGTCCATACGCGCGGCCGCCGCGAAACGCTCAGCGCGAGCCGCGCACCGACGAGGGGCGCCCCACCAGCCGCGGTGGGGCGCCCCTCGTCGGTGCGCCGGGCCGGGACCCCTGCGCGTTAGCCTGGAGCGTCAGACTCCAGCCGCTTCAGTCAAGGGGACCAGCATCCCGTGCGCATCGCCAGATTCTCCATCGACGGGAACGTCGCCTTCGGCGCGGTCGAGGGCGAGAAGCAGGACGAGCTCGTCCTGGACATCATCAAGGGCATCCCGTTCGCGGACTTCGAGCTCTCCGGCACCAAGGTCCCGGTGAGCAAGGTCAGGCTGCTGCCCCCGGTGCTGCCCAACAAGGTGGTGGCCTTCGGGCGCAACTACGCGGACCACGCCAAGGAGATGGGCAACGAGGTGCCCGACGCGCCCTTCGCCTTCTTCAAGCCCGCCACCTCGGTCATCGGCCCCGGCGACGAGATCCAGTACCCCTCCTTCTCCCAGGAGGTGCACCACGAGGCCGAGCTCGCCGTGGTCATCGGCCGGCTCTGCCGCGAGGTCCCGCGCGAGCGCGTCAAGGACGTGATCTTCGGCTACACCTGCGCCAACGACGTCACCGCGCGCGACGTCCAGAAGCGCGAGAAGCAGTGGGCCCGCGCCAAGGGCTTCGACACCTCCTGCCCGCTCGGCCCCTGGGTGGAGACGGACCTCGACATCGCCGCCGCGCAGGACCTGACGATCCAGCTCACGGTCAACGGCGGCCAGCGCCAGCTCGGCCGCACCAGCGAGATGATCCACTCCATCGAGGACCTGATCGTCAACATCTCCGAGGCCATGACCCTGCTCCCGGGCGACGTCATCCTCACGGGCACCCCGGCTGGGGTCGGCCCCCTCCACGTCGGCGACGAGGTCGCCGTCACCATCGAAGGCATCGGCACTCTCACCAACAAGGTTGTCAAGCGTGGCTAGCGCATCCGGCTCCTCCGTACGCGTCCGTTTCTGCCCGTCGCCCACCGGTAACCCCCACGTGGGCCTGGTCCGCACCGCCCTGTTCAACTGGGCGTTCGCCAAGCACCACGGCGGCACCCTGGTCTTCCGCATCGAGGACACCGACGCGGCCCGCGACTCCGAGGAGTCGTACAACCAGCTGCTGGACTCCATGCGCTGGCTGGGCTTCGACTGGGACGAGGGCCCCGAGGTCGGCGGCCCGTACGCGCCGTACCGCCAGTCGCAGCGCATGGACCTCTACCGCGACCTGGCGCAGAAGCTGCTGGACCGCGGCCACGCCTACCACTGCTACTGCTCCCAGGAGGAGCTGGACACCCGCCGCGAGGCCGCCCGCGCCGCCGGCAAGCCGTCCGGCTACGACGGCCACTGCCGCGAGCTCACCGCCGCGCAGGTGGAGGAGTACAAGGCCCAGGGCCGCGAGGCGATCGTCCGCTTCCGGATGCCCGACGAGCCGATCACCTTCACCGACCTGGTCCGCGGCGAGATCACCTACCTGCCGGAGAACGTGCCGGACTACGGCATCGTGCGCGCCAACGGGGCCCCGCTGTACACGCTGGTCAACCCGGTCGACGACGCCCTGATGGAGATCACCCACGTCCTGCGCGGCGAGGATCTGCTCTCCTCCACCCCGCGCCAGATCGCCCTGTACAAGGCGCTGATCGAGCTCGGCGTCGCCAAGGAGATCCCCGCCTTCGGCCACCTGCCGTACGTGATGGGCGAGGGCAACAAGAAGCTCTCCAAGCGCGACCCGCAGTCCTCGCTCAACCTCTACCGCGAGCGCGGCTTCCTGCCCGAGGGCCTGCTCAACTACCTGTCGCTGCTCGGCTGGTCGCTCTCCGCCGACCAGGACGTCTTCTCGATCGACGAGATGGTCGCCGCCTTCGACGTCACCGACGTCAACCCCAACCCGGCGCGCTTCGACCTCAAGAAGTGCGAGGCGATCAACGCCGACCACATCCGCATGCTCGACGTGAAGGACTTCGCCGAGCGCTGCCGCCCCTGGCTGCAGGCCCCCCACGCCGCCTGGGCCCCGGAGGCCTTCGACGAGGCCAAGTGGCAGGCCATTGCGCCGCACGCGCAGACCCGCCTCAAGGTCCTCTCCGAGATCACCGACAACGTCGACTTCCTGTTCCTGCCGGAGCCGGTCTTCGACGAGGCGTCCTGGAACAAGGCGATGAAGGAGGGCTCCGACGCCCTGCTGCGCACCGCCCGGGAGAACCTGGAGGCCGCCGACTGGGCCTCCGCCGAGTCGCTGAAGGAGGCCGTCCTGGCCGCCGGCGAGGCCCACGGCCTCAAGCTCGGCAAGGCCCAGGCCCCGGTCCGCGTCGCCGTCACCGGCCGCACCGTCGGCCTGCCGCTCTTCGAGTCCCTCGAGGTGCTGGGCAAGGAGAAGTCCCTGGCCCGCGTCGACGCGGCCCTGGCGAGGCTCGCCGGCTGACCTCACCCGCCGTGCAGGGGCGGCTCCCGGACACGTCCGGGGGCCGCCCCTCGGCGTTCCCCGGTGTCCTCCGGCCCGTCCCGGTACCGTCGGTGGCATGGACATCCGCGCCGTGGTCTGGGACGTCGACGACACGCTGTTCGACTACACCTCCGCCGACCGTGAGGGCATGCGCGCCCACCTCGTCACCGAGGGCCTGCTCGCGGGGTACGGCTCCGTGGAGGAGGCGCTGACGCGCTGGCGGGAGATCACCGACCAGCAGTGGGCGCGGTTCGCCGCCGGCGAGGTGGACTTCGAGACCCAGCGCCGCGACCGCACCCGGGTGTTCCTGGGCCGCGAGCTGACCGACGCGGAGGCGGACGACTGGTTCGACCGCTACCTGGTGCACTACGAGTCCGCCTGGAGCCTGTTCCCGGACGTGCTGCCCGTGCTGGACGCCCTCGCCGCCAGCCACCGGCACGCCGTGCTCTCCAACTCCAGCCTGCACGTGCAGGACCGCAAGCTGCGGGTGCTGGGCGTGCACGACCGCTTCGAGGCGATCCTGTGCGCCGCCGAGCTGGGCGTCTCCAAGCCGGAGCCCGGCGCCTTCCTGGCCGCCTGCGACGCCCTCGCGCTCCACCCTGAGCAGGTCGCGTACGTCGGGGACCATCCGGAGATCGACGGCCGGGGCGCCGCCGAGGCCGGGCTGCTCTCGGTGTGGATCGACCGCGCCGACGCCCACGCCACCCTCGAACCGCCGGCCGGTCCGCGCCGCATCGCGTCCCTCGCCGAACTGCCCTCCCTGCTGCGCGGCGATACCCGTTTTGGAGCGTCGACCACCTTCAGGTAATGTTCTTCCTGCGCCGCGGGGAGCGGGCCGGAAGGCCGGAGCCCCGAAGCGCAGAACTAGAACGAGATCCCCTCCGGGGCTTGCGTTCCAGTGGCCTATGGTGTAATTGGCAGCACGACTGATTCTGGTTCAGTTAGTCTTGGTTCGAGTCCAGGTAGGCCAGCTCGCAGAGCTCATCTGCACCCGCGGATCACATCCGCAAGCCCCCGTTGTGTAGCGGCCTAGCACGCTGCCCTCTCAAGGCAGTAGCGCCGGTTCGAATCCGGTCGGGGGTACAGATCCTTCGCGGGATCGCTAGGGCCCCCGTTGTGTAGCGGCCTAGCACGCCGCCCTCTCAAGGCGGTAGCGCCGGTTCGAATCCGGTCGGGGGTACTGACTGGTCTAAACCATCATTGGTCTATGGTGTAATTGGCAGCACGACTGATTCTGGTTCAGTTAGTCTTGGTTCGAGTCCAGGTAGACCAGCAGGATCTGCGGAAACGCATGATCCACGCCCCCGTTGTGTAGCGGCCTAGCACGCCGCCCTCTCAAGGCGGTAGCGCCGGTTCGAATCCGGTCGGGGGTACACCGGCGAAAGCCCTCCACCTCGGTGGGGGGCTTTCGTGCTGTCCGTCACTCGATGCCGTACCGCCGGGCCGACTCCTCCTCCTGCGCCAGCCGGTGCAGCGCGCGCAGCACCGGCTCGAACAGCACCGCCGACGCCACGGCCATCTCCACCTGCTCCTTCAACGAGTCGTACGTCTCCATGAAGTCGAGCTGCCGGGACGCCACCTGGTGCATCAGCCGCGCGTACGGCGCCATCAGCTCGGCGTCCCACGGGTAGCCCAGCCGCCGCAGTGCGGCCACCGCCACCACCAGCGAGCGGTGCACGGGGGAGAGGGGGGCCATCTCCCGCGACGTCTCCCAGCCCAGCGTCTCCAGCAGCCTGTCCACCTCCGCGCGGGCCGCCACCACGTCCGGGTCCTCCTCGTCCGGCTCCGGGTCCTGCGGCAGCGCCCACAGCGCCGCGCCCAGGCGGATCGTGCGGCCCAGGGAATCGTCGTCGATGTGGCTCAGCACCTCACGGGCCCTGGCCACGGGGATGCCGCCCACCTGGATCAGCGCGCGCACCAGCCGCAGCCGGCGCAGGTGCTCCTCGTCGTAGTCCGCCGTGGTCGCGTTGACGCGGCGGCCGGGCGGCAGCAGTCCCTCGCGCAGGTAGTACTTGATCGTCGCGGTGGACACACCGCTGCGTTCGCTCAGTTCAGCCAGCCGCACCTCTTGCGCCTTTCATGGGATAGCGAGACTATCCAAGGGTTCCCCCCGGGAACTCGTCCAGGCCACCCTAGGGATCCGGGAGTGAGACATGCGGCGCAGGTTCGCGGTCGCCGAGCGCACCACCGCGGCGGCGGAGGGCACCGTCGTCGTCCTGCTGATCGGTATGCGGATCAACCGCTTCTGGGCCGTGCACCACTGGCTGCCCGTGCTGGTCTCGATGCCGCGCATGCTGCGTGAGCTCGGGAAGCGCCCGGAGAGCGGACTGCTGAAGTACATCCTGCTCACGGCCTCCCCGCGGACGTACTACGTCGTCCAGTACTGGGAGTCCAAGGAGAAGCTCTACGCCTACGCGCACGCCCCGGGAACGGTCCACCACCGCGCGTGGACCTTCGTCAACGGCAAGGAGCGCGCGGGCAAGGTGCGCGGCCATGTCGGGCTGTGGCACGAGGCGTACGTGGTGCCGCAGGGGAACTACGAGTCGATCTACGCCGACATGCCGGCGTTCGGACTCGCGGCCGCGCACGGGCAGATACCGCTGGAGCGGCGCGGACGGCGCGCCAAGGACCGCTTCGCGTACCGGCCGGAGCAGCCCGCGCGGCCGGAAGGGACGGAAACGACTGCGCCGTCGGCGGTGGCCGACGGCGCGTGAGGCGGGGGAGGGTCCGCCGCGGCGTTGAGGCGGACCCGTTCCCGCGGAACGTGTGCGGTGGACGGGGGGACGTTCAGGAGCGCCGGAGCGCCTCGGAGAGGCGGGCGGCGGCGTCGATGACGGCCTGGGCGTGCATCCGGCCCGGGTGACGCGTCAGACGCTCGATGGGGCCGGAGACCGACACGGCGGCCACCACGCGGTTCGACGGCCCGCGCACCGGCGCCGAGACGGACGCCACGCCCGGCTCGCGCTCGCCGATCGACTGGGCCCAGCCGCGGCGCCGTACACCGGAGAGGGCCGTCGCCGTGAAACGGGCGCCCTGCAGGCCGCGGTGCAGCCGCTCGGGCTCCTCCCAGGCCATGAGGATCTGCGCCGACGAGCCGGCCTTCATGGTGAGCGTGGAGCCCACCGGCACCGTGTCCCGCAGTCCGGACAGGCGCTCCGCCGCGGCGACGCAGATGCGCATGTCGCCCTGGCGGCGGTAGAGCTGGGCGCTCTCACCGGTCACGTCGCGCAGGTGGGTCAGCACCGGGCCCGCCGTGGCGAGCAGCCGGTCCTCGCCCGCGGCCGCGGCCAGTTCGGCCAGGCGCGGGCCGAGGATGAACCGCCCCTGCATGTCACGCGCCACCATGCGGTGGTGCTCCAGCGCCACCGCCAGGCGGTGGGCCGTGGGTCGTGCCAGTCCGGTGGCACCGACCAACCCCGCGAGGGTGGCCGGGCCGGACTCCAGGGCGCTCAGGACGAGTGCTGCCTTGTCCAGAACGCCGACGCCGCTACTGTTGTCCATGCAACGATACTTGCGTCTCACTCTGTGAAACGCAAGTTCAATTTTCCGTGGAACCCGCCACTCTTGAAGCACGAAGCAACGCGGCCCGTGGACCACCGGGCCTGACGGCGGACGCCCGGTGTCAGGGGCGCGGGCGCCGTCTCACAGATCTCTAGTTGGGCCGGAGGGCAACGTGCCGGCCGGAGGGAAAGCGATGGGTAGGACACTCGCGGAGAAGGTCTGGGACGACCACGTCGTCCGGCGCGCCGAGGGCGAGCCCGACCTCCTCTTCATCGATCTGCACCTGCTGCACGAGGTGACCAGCCCCCAGGCCTTCGACGGCCTCCGCAAGAACGGCCGCCGGGTGCGCCGTCTCGACCTCACCATCGCGACCGAGGACCACAACACCCCGACCCTCGACATCGACAAGCCCATCGCCGACCCGGTCTCCCGGGTCCAGCTGGAGACGCTGCGCAAGAACTGCGCCGAGTTCGGCGTCCGGCTGCACCCGCTGGGCGACGTCGAGCAGGGTGTCGTGCACGTCGTCGGCCCGCAGCTGGGCCTGACCCAGCCCGGCATGACGGTGGTGTGCGGCGACTCCCACACCTCCACCCACGGCGCCTTCGGCGGACTCGCCTTCGGCATCGGCACCTCCCAGGTCGAGCACGTCCTGGCGACCCAGACGCTGCCGATGGCCCGCCCCAAGACCATGGCGATCACGGTCGACGGCGAGCTGCCCGAGGGCGTCACCGCCAAGGACCTGATCCTGGCGATCATCGCGAAGATCGGCACGGGCGGCGGCCAGGGCTACGTCCTGGAGTACCGCGGCGAGGCCATCGAGAAGCTCTCGATGGAGGCCCGGATGACCATCTGCAACATGTCGATCGAGGCCGGCGCCCGCGCGGGCATGATCGCCCCCGACGAGACGACCTTCGCGTACCTCGAGGGCCGTCCGCACGCCCCGAAGGGCGAGGACTGGGACGCGGCCGTCGCCTACTGGAAGACGCTGAGGTCCGACGACGACGCCGAGTTCGACGCCGAGGTCGTCATCGACGCCTCCGAGCTGTCGCCGTTCGTCACCTGGGGCACCAACCCGGGCCAGGGCGCGCCTCTCTCCGCGTCGGTCCCCGACCCCGCCTCGTACGAGGACGCCTCGGAGCGGCTCGCCGCCGAAAAGGCGCTGGAGTACATGGGGTTGGAGGCCGGCCAGACGCTCCGCTCCATCAACGTGGACACCGTCTTCGTAGGGTCCTGCACCAACGGCCGCATCGAGGACCTGCGCGCCGCCGCGGACGTCATCAAGGGCCGCAAAGTCGCCGACGGCGTACGGATGCTGGTCGTCCCCGGCTCCGCGCGGGTGGGTCTGCAGGCCGTCTCCGAGGGCCTGGACGTGGTCTTCAAGGAGGCCGGCGCCGAGTGGCGGCACGCGGGCTGCTCGATGTGTCTGGGCATGAACCCGGACCAGCTCGCCCCCGGTGAGCGGTCCGCCTCCACCTCCAACCGCAACTTCGAGGGCCGGCAGGGCAAGGGCGGCCGGACGCACCTGGTGTCCCCGCAGGTCGCCGCGGCCACCGCGGTCCTCGGCCACCTGGCCTCCCCGGCCGACCTCGCCGCCGCCGACGACCGCACGCCCGCTGGAGTCTGATCAGTCATGGAAGCATTCACCACCCACACCGGCCGGGCCGTCCCGCTGCGCCGCAGCAACGTCGACACCGACCAGATCATCCCGGCCCACTGGCTCAAGAAGGTGACCCGGGACGGGTTCGAGGACGGGCTGTTCGAGGCCTGGCGCAAGGACCCCGAGTTCGTCCTCAACCGACCCGAGCGTGCGGGCGCCACGGTGCTGGTGGCCGGCCCCGACTTCGGCACCGGCTCCTCCCGTGAGCACGCCGTCTGGGCGCTGCAGAACTACGGCTTCAAGGCCGTGATCTCCTCCCGCTTCGCCGACATCTTCCGCGGCAACTCGCTGAAGAACGGCCTGCTGACCGTCGTCCTCGACCAGAAGATCGTCGACGCCCTGTGGGAGCTCACCGAGGCCGACCCCACCGCCGAGATCACCGTCGACCTCGAGGCCCGCGAGGTCCGCGCCGAGGGCCTCAACGCCCCCTTCGAGCTGGACGAGAACGCCCGCTGGCGGCTGCTGAACGGCCTCGACGACATCTCCCTCACGCTGCGGAACGAGGCGGACATCGCCGCGTACGAGGCGAAGCGCCCGTCCTTCAAGCCGCGGACCCTCACGGCCTGACCTTCCCGCGCGGCCGAAGTCCTCGGCAGAGGTCGACTTTCGGCCACCCCCTCACCCCGCCCGTACCCCCGATCGGACCGATCGGGGGTACGGGCGTCTTCGTACCCGTTCGGCCCCGCGTGCCGTCTTGAGGGCCGCCAACTTGCCACGTTAAGAAGGTGGTTGCCGGGGTACACGTGTCACGTGGCCGTGGATCCCGGGTGTGTGCGGACGGCCGTCCGGCGCGGCAGTTGCCCCCTGCGCAGGCGACAACTCGCCCCAGATGGCACAATCTGTGCATGGAACACGACGGCCAACTCCAGCTCTGTACGGCGGTCGCGGTCCGGCTCAAGGAAGCGCACTCGAGGGTGCGCGCACTGCAAGTCCCGGAGGGCGTACGGATGGCGCTGACCCGGAAGCTGTTGGTCATTACGGCCGCGGCCAAGCACGATCTCGCCGGTGCGGCAAGGCGTCTGGAGCGGTTCATGGCGGACCTCGACGAGGGACGAATCCCCGACGAGGAACGCTGAGCCAGTCAAGACAACCGAGTCCGTTGCGGCACAAGGGTGATTAGCCCGTTTCGTGTTTGATTTGCGGTATATATCTGCCTAACGTGCGAAAAGCTTGAACACATTCGTTCTGGCGATGTCTCCGAAGGGGAAGACGTGAACAAGGCGCAGCTCGTAGAAGCGATTGCCGACAAGGTGGGCGGCCGCCAGCAGGCCGCCGACGCCGTCGACCACGTACTGGACGCCATCGTCCGCGCGGTCGTCGCAGGGGAGCGGGTCTCGGTCACCGGCTTCGGTTCGTTCGAGAAGGTCGACCGCCCGGCCCGCTACGCCCGCAACCCGCAGACGGGCGAGCGCGTTCGGGTCAAGAAGACCTCCGTCCCGCGTTTCCGTGCGGGCCAGGGCTTCAAGGACCTGGTCAGCGGCTCGAAGAAGCTGCCGCGCGGCGGTGAGGTCGCCGTGAAGAAGGCGCCCAAGGGCAGCCTGACCGGCGGCGCTTCGGCGACGGTGAAGAAGGCCGCGGCGAAGAAGACCACGGCGAAGAAGGCCGCCACCGCCAAGAAGGCGGCCGCGAAGAAGACGGCGGCCAAGAAGGCCACCGCCAAGACCACGGCGAGCAAGACCGCGGCGAAGAAGGCCCCCGCCAAGTCGACGGCCGCCGCCAAGAGCACCGCCGCGAAGAAGACCACGGCGAAGAAGGCCCCGGCGAAGAAGGCGACGGCCACGAAGGCCCCCGCCAAGAAGTCGACCGCGCGCAAGACCACCGCCAAGAAGACCACCACCCGCAAGAAGTAGCGGACGCCTCGTCCCCCCTTCGGGCAAACGGTACTCATGTGTCGGGCCGGACTCCCCGGGAGTCCGGCCCGCGGTGTGTGCGGGACCGCGCCGCGCGCGTCAGAACGTCTGCAGTGTCACCAGCCTGATCCGCAGGGACGCGCCCTCGCCCTCCGTCTCCAGCCGCACCCGCTGCCCGGGACGCAGCAGCCGCAGACCGCCCGCGTCGAACGCCGCGGCGTCGAAGGGAACCGGGGTGCCGTCGTCCAGCAGCACCTGACCGCTGCGGCTGTCGGGGTCGTAGGTGTACGCGGTGGCCTGCATGTGCGGCAGCCTACTGCTGCCCGGCGGGCAGCCGCGCGGCGGCCGCGGCCGTGCGGGGGCCGACGCCCAGCGCCAGCGCGGCCCGCAGATCCCCGCCGGTGTCCACGTCCTGCCGTACGGACTCCACCGCGTCGAGCGTGAGCTCCACCGCGCCCGACGCCCGGTGCCGGGCACGGGAACCGACGCCGAAGTGCGGACGCAGTTCACGGCCGCGGCTCGCGGCGAGCAGAGTCGTGCCGAGCCCCGCGGAATCCGCGAGAAAGGACCGCGGGAATTCCGCCGCCGCGTCCAGCACCCGGGCCAGTTCCGCGGGGCGCAGCGCCGGCAGATCCGCGTTCAGCGCCGCCACCGAGGCCGCGCGGCGGGCGGCGCCCACCACCGTCGCGGCATGGACCAGCGCGGCGTTGAGCCCGGCCCGCGGCAGGTCGGGAACGGTCCCGGCGCCCAGCGCCGCCAGTTCCCTGGCGGCCAGCGCGTCGTTGGTGACGACCACCACATCCCGCACCGCGGGGCAGCCCAGCGCGGCCGCCACCGTGTCCTGCGCGAACGCCAGCGCCAGACCCGGCCGCAGACCGTCGTCCGCGGTGTCCGCCAGCCTGCTCTTGGCCTGCGGCAGGGGCTTCAGGGGTACCACCAAGGTCCACTGCACGAGTGTTGCGTCCCTCTCTTGTCACGGCCATTGTCACCCGGTGCGGCCGACGGCCGAGGGACCGGGCGTACGGTGTTCTCGACAGACCGGCGGCCCGGGGCGACACTTGTGCGGCCCGCCCGGCCTCGAGGGGACCGGGACCTGGGCCTGTCGTCCGTAAGAGGAAGGTGTACTCGTGCCGCGCCGCAGAATCGGCTTCTGGTACCGCTTCGCCGCGGTGATCTGCAAACCGCCGCTGGTGGTACTGCTCAAGCGGGACTGGCGCGGAATGGAGAACATTCCGGCCGAAGGTGGATTTATCACCGCGGTGAACCACAATTCGCACATCGATCCTCTGGCCTACGCGCACTTTCAGTACAACACCGGCCGTGTTCCGCGATTCCTGGCGAAGAGCGGCCTTTTCAACAAGGGATTCGTCGGCGCCGCGATGCGCGGTACCGGGCAGATCCCCGTCTACCGCGAGAGCACGGACGCGCTCAGCGCCTTCCGCGCCGCGATCGACGCCGTGGAGCGCGGCGAGTGCGTCGCCTTCTACCCCGAGGGCACCCTCACCCGGGACCCGGACGGCTGGCCCATGACCGGCAAGACCGGCGCCGCGCGCGTCGCGCTGCAGACCAAGTGCCCGGTGATCCCGGTCGCCCAGTGGGGCGCCAACGAACTGCTCCCGCCGTACGCCAAGAAGCCGCGGCTGTTCCCGCGCAAGACCAGCAGGGTGCTGGCCGGCCCGCCGGTCGACCTCTCGCGCTTCTACGACCAGGAGATGACGCCGGAGCTCCTCAAGGAGGCCACCGAGGCGATCATGGCCGCCGTGACCGGCCTGCTGGAGGAGATCCGCGGCGAGAAGGCCCCCGAGAGGCCCTACGACCCGCGCACGGAGCGGATGGAGCAGCGCCGCCGGACGCACGCGCAGCGCAACGGCAGGAACGGGCGGCAGGACCGCACCCGGGGCGAGCGAGCCGCCGTCCGGGAAGCACGTGAAGAGGGGCTGGGTACGTGAGCGAGCCGGTCAAGGCGGCCGTCTTCGGCACCGGATCGTGGGGGACGGCCTTCGGCATGGTCCTCGCCGACGCGGGCTGCGACGTCGTGCTGTGGGGACGGCGCCCCGAACTCGCCGAAGCGGTCAACTCCACCCGCACCAACCCCGACTACCTGCCCGGGGTGGAACTCCCCGAGAACCTGCGGGCCACCTCGGACGCCGCCGAGGCCGCGCGCGGCGCCGACTTCACCGTCCTCGCGGTGCCCTCGCAGACGCTGCGCGGCAACCTCGCCCAGTGGCGGGACCTGCTCGCGCCGCGCACGGTGCTGGTGTCCCTCATGAAGGGCATCGAACTCGGCTCCGCGATGCGGATGAGCGAGGTGATCGAGGACGTCGCCAAGGTCGGCCGGGAGCGGATCGCGGTGGTGACCGGCCCCAACCTGGCCCGCGAGATCGCCGCCCGGATGCCGGCCGCCGCCGTGGTCGCCTGCACGGACGAAGAGGTCGCCCGGCGGCTCCAGACCGCCTGCCACACCCCGTACTTCCGGCCGTACACCAACACCGACGTCATCGGCTGCGAGCTGGGCGGCGCGGTCAAGAACGTCATCGGCCTGGCCGTCGGCATCGCCGACGGCATGGGCCTCGGCGACAACACCAAGGGCTCGCTCATCACCCGCGGCCTCGCCGAGACCACCCGGCTCGGCGTCGCGCTCGGCGCCGACCCGCTGACCTTCTCCGGACTCGCGGGCCTGGGCGACCTGGTGGCCACCTGCTCCTCGCCGCTGTCCCGCAACCACACCTTCGGCACCAACCTCGGCAAGGGGCTGACCCTGCAGGAGACCATCGCGGTCACCAAGCAGACCGCCGAGGGCGTCAAGTCCTGCGAGTCGGTGCTGGACCTGGCCCGCCGGCACGGCGTCGACATGCCGCTCACCGAGACGGTCGTCGGGATCGTGCACGAGGGCAAGCCCCCTCAGGTGGCCGTCAAGGAGCTGATGTCGCGCAGCGCCAAGCCGGAGCGACGCTGAGCGACGGCCCCTCCGTTCGGCCCACGCACGGCGTTGCGGGCGCTGTATCCCGGCTCCGGCAGCGGGTACGCTCGTCGCGATATGAGCACCGAGAACCTCCCCCAGAGCCCCGACTCGCCGTCGCGCAAGCCGCGTGTGGCCGTCGTGTTCGGCGGGCGCAGCTCCGAGCACGGGATCTCCGTGGTCACCGCCGGCGCCGTCCTCAAGGCCATCGACCGGACCAGGTACGACGTCCTGCCGATCGGCATCACCCAGGACGGCCGGTGGGCGCTCACCGCCGACGAACCGGAACGCATGGCGATCGCCGAGCGCCGCACGCCCAGCGTCGACCAGCTGGCCGAGTCCACGGAGGGCGCGGTGGTGCTCCCCGTCGACCCCGCGGACCGCGAAGTCGTGTACAGCGAGCCGGGATCGGTGCCCAAGGCACTCGGTGAGGTCGACGTGGTCTTCCCGGTGCTCCACGGCCCCTACGGGGAGGACGGCACCCTCCAGGGCATGCTCGAACTCGCCGGCATCCCTTACGTGGGCTCCGGTGTGCTGTCCTCGGCCGTCGGCCAGGACAAGGAGTACATGAAGCGGGTGTTCACCTCCTTCGGGCTCAAGGTCGGCCCGTACCTGGTGATCCGGCCGCGCGAGTGGGCGCGGGACGAGGCCGCCGCCCGCAAGCGGATCGTCGACTTCGCCGGTGAGCACGGCTGGCCGCTGTTCGTGAAGCCTGCCCGGGCCGGCTCGTCCATCGGCATCACCAAGGTCGACGACCTCTCCGGTCTGGACGACGCCGTCGCCGAGGCGCAGCGCCACGACCCGAAGATCCTCGTCGAGGCGGCGCTGCGCGGACGCGAGATCGAGTGCGGCGTGCTGGAGTTCGAGGACGGTCCGCGCGCCTCGCTGCCCGCCGAGATCCCCCCGCCGGACGCGCACGCGTACTACGACTTCGAGGCGAAGTACATCGACTCCACGCCCGGCGTCGTGCCGGCGCCGCTGACCGACGAGGAGACGGCCGAGGTGCGCCGGCTCGCGGTCGAGGCGTTCGACGGGGCCTCCTGCGAGGGTCTGGTCCGCGCGGACTTCTTCCTCACCGAGGACGGCGAGTTCGTGATCAACGAGATCAACACCATGCCCGGCTTCACGCCCATCTCGATGTACCCGCAGATGTGGCAGGCGACCGGCGTGAGCTACCAGGAACTCGTCGACCTGCTGATCCAGGCGGCGCTGCGCCGGTCCACCGGACTGCGCTGAGCCGGGTTCCGCGCGCGTGTCAGGAGGCGATCCCCTCGGGGATCGCCTTCTTCACGGCCGGGGCCAGGTCGATCAGCACACCCGTGCTGTCCCGCCCGTCGGACACCCTGACCTCGACATACGCCTCACGGTTGGCGGTGGTGAAGCGGTGGACGCCGTCGTCCTGCTTCTCCATCAGCCAGTCGACGCCGTTGACGCCGCCGGGCACCGCGTCGGCGTCCTGGCCGTTGGCCACCTTGGGATCGGTCATCTTCGGCGGCCGCTCGACACCGCACCGCAGTATGATCGCCACGCCGCCCCAGCCCGCGGTCAGTTCGGACGCGGGCTCGGGGTCGTCGCGGCTCTCACCGTCCACCGTCGCCGGCAGGACCTCGTCCAGGTTCTGACACAGCTCGGTGACCTTCGTGTCCGGGCTGGGAACCGCCGCGGACACGTTGTCGTCTGCTGAGGAGCAGCCCGCGACGGTGATCAGCACCGCGAGTGCGGAGCAAACGGCGTGCCGGTGGCGGAAGGAGTTCACCGGCACAGGGTAGACGGGGGCTACAGATGCACCACCGGGCAGGTCAGGGTGCGGGTGATGCCGTCCACCTGCTGGACCTTGGCGACGACCATGCGTCCCAGGTCGTCCACGGTGTCGGCCTGGGCGCGCACGATGACGTCGTAGGGACCCGTCACGTCCTCGGCCTGGACGACTCCAGGGATCTTGCCGATCAGATCGGCGACGGTCGACGCCTTGCCGACCTCCGTCTGGATCAGGATGTACGCCTGTACCACGGAACCTCCAGGGCGGCCACGAGGATCATGTGGGGAAAAGGAACGCCACGGTATCGCGTCGCCGCACGTCGCGGGGAGACCTGCGAGAACCGGCGCCCCCGCGCCGGGGTACAGGCACGAGAGAAATTGACGGTCGGTTCGACCGTAGCGAGGACTCGGACGACCCGCGACCGGGCACGGACAGGGATAGAAGGGGCGTAAGGGAAATGAAGGGCACTGTTGGTGAGCTCGGGGAGTTCGGGCTCATCAGGGAGCTCACCTCCCGTCTCACCACCACCCCGGCGGTCCGGGTCGGCCCCGGCGACGACGCCGCCGTGGTCTCCGCGCCCGACCGGCGGGTCGTGGCCAGCACCGACGTCCTGGTGGAGGGGCGCCACTTCCGCCGCGACTGGTCCACGGCCTACGACGTCGGCCGCAAGGCCGCCGCCCAGAACCTCGCCGACATCGCCGCCATGGGCGCCGTGCCGACCGCGCTGCTGCTCGGCCTGGTCGTGCCCGCCGAACTGCCGGTGACCTGGCCCAGCGAACTCATGGACGGGCTGCGCGACGAGTGCCAGGTGGCCGGCGCGGCGGTCGTCGGCGGGGACGTCGTCCGCGGCGACACCATCACGGTGTCCATCACCGCGCTCGGCGACCTGCGCAACCAGGAGCCCGTCACGCGGGGCGGGGCGCAGCCCGGCGACATCGTCGCGGTGACCGGCTGGCTCGGCTGGTCCGCGGCCGGGCACGCGGTGCTCTCCCGCGGCTTCCGCTCCCCGCGCGCCTTCGTCGAGGCGCACCGGCGCCCCGAGCCGCCGTACCACGCGGGTCCGGCGGCCGCCGGACTGGGCGCGACCGCCATGTGCGACGTCAGCGACGGACTGATCGCCGACCTCGGGCACATCGCCGAGGCCAGCAAGGTCCGCATCGACGTCCGCTCCGGCGCGATCGACATCCCCTCGCAGATGCACGACATCGGGCAGGCCGTCGGCGTCGACCCCATGCAGTGGGTGCTGACCGGGGGCGAGGACCACGCGATCGTGGCCACCTTCCCGCCGGACGTGAAGCTCCCCGCCCGCTGGAAGGTCATCGGGGAGGTGCTCAACCCCTCCGCGCTGCCGCAGGTGACGGTGGACGGGGCGCCCTGGACCAGCCAGGGCGGCTGGGACCACTTCGGGGACATCGAGTCATGAGCGCGCCGCCCCGGGTCCTCACGGTGGCCGGCTCCGACTCCGGCGGGGGAGCGGGCATCCAGGCCGACCTGAAGACGATGCTGGCGCTCGGTGTGCACGGGATGAGCGTGCTCACCGCGGTGACCGCGCAGAACTCCCTCGGCGTGCAGGGCGCCTGGGAACTGCCAGTGGAGGCGGTACGGGCCCAGTACCGCAGCGTGGTCGACGACATCGGCGTGCAGGCGGTCAAGACCGGCATGCTGGCGTCGGCGGAACTCGTCGAGACCGTCGCCGACCTGCTCGCCGGCACGGACGCGCCGACGGTCGTGGACCCGGTGGGCGTCTCCAAGCACGGCGATCCGCTGCTGGCGGTGTCGGCGCTGGACTCCGTCCGCACGAAGCTGCTGCCGGTGGCGACCGTGGCCACCCCGAACCTGGACGAGGTCGCGCAACTCACCGGCCTGCGGGTGGCCTCCGAGCAGGACATGCGGCGGGCCGCCGCGGCCGTGCTGGAGTTCGGCCCGCGCTGGGTGGTGATCAAGGGCGGCCACCTCGCCGCCGCCGGTTCGGATGAGGCCGTCGACCTCCTCACGGACGGCGCGGAGGAGCACTGGCTGCGCGCCTCCCGCCACGACAACCGCCACACCCACGGCACCGGCTGCACCCTGGCCTCCGCCATCGCCTCGTACCTCGCCCGGGGCCATACGGTCCCGGAGGCGGTCGCGGCGGCGAAGACGTACGTCACCGGAGCGCTGGCCTCGGGCTTCGCCCTGGGCGCGGGGATCGGCCCGGTGGACCACGGCTGGGCGTGGCGCGGAGAGGGCGCGCGGTAGTCACCGAGACCGGGCGAGGGGTGCGCGTGGCCGTCCCCTGGCCGGGGACAGCAAAAAGCCGGTCCACCCTGAGGTGGACCGGCCCGTTGCGGCGATACCGGCTGTGGCCGCGCGCTCAGCGAATGCGTCAGCGCGAGACCTTGCCGGCCTTGATGCACGAGGTGCAGGCGTTCACGCGCTTCGGCGTCCCGCCGACCACGGTACGCACACGCTGGATGTTCGGGTTCCAGCGGCGGGACGTACGGCGGTGCGAGTGCGAGATGTTGTTGCCGAAGCCCGGCCCCTTGCCGCAGACGTCGCAGTTGGCAGCCACGGGTCACTCCAAAGACTTCAGATGCACTTACGGTTGATCCCGGCAGGCCGGGATCCAGATCCAGAACTCGGAGAGCGGGTGGATCTGAGTGGCGTTGCCAGGGGGATACGCCCGATCGGATCGGGCAACCGGAGCAGCATACAACGGCTGCACCCGTAGGACGAAACTAGCACGGCGGCTCACGGGCCCGCCCGCGGCCCTCTTCCGGCAGGCGGGGGCACACCGTCTACGCTGCGTGCCACGTCCAGCAGCTCGAGGAGGCGCAGGTGCCGCAGGTGCCGCAGACGTTCGATGCTCTCGCGGTGCGTGCCTGGTGCGGCCTCGCGCTCGACGCGCTCGGACGGGCCCGCGAGGAGATCGACGCGATCAACGTCTATCCCGTGGCGGACGGGGACACCGGCACCAATCTCTATCTGACGCTGGAGTCGGCGGCCACGGCCGTGGAGGCGGTGTTCGCCGGTCACGAGGCGGGCGGCGGCGGGAATCCCGGCCCCACCCTGGCCGACGCGGTCCGCGCGATGGCGCACGGCGCGCTGATCGGGGCGCGCGGGAACTCCGGGACGATCCTCGCCCAGCTGCTGCGCGGCATGGCCCAGGTGCTGGCCGGTGACGACGCCCCCGCCCACGCCGACGGCCGGGGCCTCGGGCTCGCCCTGCGGCACGCGGCCGACTCCGCCCGGCAGGCGGTGGCGCACCCCGTCGAGGGCACGGTCCTCACCGTCGCCTCGGCCGCCGCCGACGCGGCCGGAGGCGCCGACGGCGACTGCGGCGCGGTGGCCCGCGCCGCCTACGAGGGCGCCCGTGAGGCGCTCGCCGAGACCCCGGACCGGCTGGAGGTCCTGCGCCGGGCGGGCGTGGTCGACGCGGGCGGACGCGGCCTGGTGACCGTCCTGGCGGCGCTGGTGGAGACGCTCACGGGGGAGACGCCCCGGGGCGCCGCGGCACACGGGCCCGGTCCGCACGCGCGCACCGGGGCGTCGCACACGATCGAGGCTCCCTGCGCGGACGACGCCGCCGCACCATGGCCCGGAGGCCCCGCCTTCGAGGTGATCTACCTGCTGGAGGCCGAGGACGCGGCCGTCGCCCGGCTGCGGGAGCGGCTCGACGCCCTCGGCGACTCCCTCGTGGTGGTCGGCGGTGACGGCCTGTGGAACGTCCATGTGCACGTCGACGACGCCGGCGCCGCCGTGGAGGCGGGCGTCGAGGCGGGACGGCCGTACCGCATCCGGATCACCCACTTCGGCGCCGGGGACGCGCACGCCGCGGGGCCCGAGCGGACGCCCGCCGAGCGCGTCCAGCGGGCCGTGGTGGCCGTGGTGCCCGGCGAGGGCCTGGCGGGTCTGTACGCGGAGGCCGGCGCCACGGCCGTACTCGCCCGGCCCGGGGAGCCGCCCGCGAGCGGCGAGCTCGTGCAGGCCGTACGGCGCGCCCACGCGCGCGAGGTGGTGCTGCTGCCCAACGACGCCGAGCTGCGCCACACCGCCGCCGCGGCCGCCGAGCAGGTGCGGGCGGAGGGCGTCAGGGTGGCGCTCATCCCCACCCGGTCCGCGGTGCAGGGCATCGCGGCCCTCGCGGTGCACGAGCCGGAGCGCCGCTTCGACGAGGACGTGGTGGCGATGACCTCCGCCGCCGGCGCGACCCGTTACGCCGAGGTCACCGTCGCCGAGCGGCAGTCCTGGACCATGGCCGGCATCTGCCAGGCCGGCGACATCCTCGGCCTGGTCGACGGCGACGTCGCGGTGATCGGCCAGGACCTCACCGACACCGCCCTGGCCGTCCTGGACCGCATGCTCGCGGCCGGCGGGGAACTGGTCACCCTGGTTGTCGGCGACGGCGCCCCGGAGTCCGTCGCCGAACGCCTGGAGGCCCGGGTCCGCGAGGGCTACCTGGCCGTCGACACCGTCGTCCACCACGGCGGCCGGCAGGGCTCCGTCCTCCTCATCGGCGTCGAGTGACCCGGCCGGCGCCGCCCGGCGCGGACCGGGGAGGCGGCCCGCCGTCCCCGCTCTGTCAGTGGAGTGGTGTCCAATGGATCCCGTGCCCGCACTGGACGAACCACTGAAGAAGGTGCTCGGCCCCGCCACCGCGAAGGTGATGGCCGAGCACCTCGGCCTGCACACCGTCGGCGATCTGCTGCACCACTACCCGCGCCGGTACGAGGAGCGCGGCCAGCTCACCCACCTCGCCGACCTGCCGATGGACGAGCACGTGACCGTGGTCGCGCAGGTCGCCGACGCCCGGCTGCACACCTTCGCCTCCAGCCGCGCCCCGCGCGGCAAGGGCCAGCGCCTGGAGGTGACGATCACCGACGGCAGCGGCCGGCTGCAGCTGGTCTTCTTCGGCGCCGGTGTCCACAAGCCGCACAAGGAACTCCTGCCGGGCACCCGCGCGATGTTCGCCGGCAAGGTCTCCGTCTTCAACCGCCGCCTCCAACTCGCCCACCCCGCCTATGAGTTGCTGCGCGGGGACGCCGAGGAGACCGTCGAGACCTGGGCGGGCGCGCTCATCCCGATCTACCCGGCCACCGCCAAGCTGGAGTCCTGGAAGATCGGCAAGGCGCTGCAGACCGTGCTGCCCAGCGCCCAGGAGGCCGCCGACCCGCTGCCCGAGGCGCTGCGCGAGGGCCGCGGCCTGGTCACGCTGCCCGAGGCGCTGCTGAAGATTCACCGCCCGCACACCAAGGCGGACATCGAGGAGGCCCGCGCCCGCCTCAAGTGGGACGAGGCGTTCGTCCTCCAGGTCGCCCTCGCCCGCCGCCGGCACGCCGACGCGCAGCTCCCGGCCGTGCCCCGCCGCCCGCGGACCGACGGCATCCTCGCCGCCTTCGACGGCCGTCTCCCCTTCACCCTCACCGAGGGCCAGCGCAAGGTCTCCGAGGAGATCTTCGCCGACCTCGCCACCGACCACCCCATGCACCGCCTGCTCCAGGGCGAGGTCGGCTCCGGCAAGACCATGGTCGCCCTGCGCGCCATGCTCGCCGTCGTCGACGCGGGCGGCCAGGCGGCGATGCTCGCGCCCACCGAGGTCCTCGCCCAGCAGCACCACCGTTCGGTCACCGAGATGATGGGGGATCTGGCCCAGGGAGGCATGCTCGGCGGTGCGGACGACGCCACCAAGGTGGTGCTGCTCACCGGCTCCATGGGCGCCGCCGCCCGCCGCCAGGCCCTGCTCGACCTGGCCACCGGCGAGGCCGGCATCGTCATCGGCACGCACGCGCTGATCGAGGACAAGGTGCAGTTCCACGACCTCGGCCTGGTCGTCGTGGACGAGCAGCACCGCTTCGGCGTCGAGCAGCGCGACGCCCTGCGCGGCAAGGGAAAGCAGCCGCCGCACCTGCTCGTCATGACGGCCACGCCCATTCCGCGCACGGTCGCCATGACCGTCTTCGGCGACCTGGAGACCTCCGTCCTGGACCAGCTCCCGGCCGGCCGCTCGCCCATCGCCAGCCATGTCGTCCCGGCCGCCGACAAACCGCATTTCCTCGCCCGCGCCTGGGAGCGCGTGCGCGAGGAGGTGGAGAAGGGCCACCAGGCGTACGTGGTCTGCCCGCGCATCGGCGACGAGGAGGACGGGGCCAAGGCGAAGAAGAAGTCCCCCGAGGACGAGGCCGAGAAGCGGCCCCCGCTCGCCGTGCTGGACACCGCCGAGCAGCTCGCGCGGGGCCCGCTGGCCGGACTGCGCGTGGACGTCCTGCACGGCAGGATGCCGCCCGACGACAAGGACGCCGTGATGCGCCGGTTCGCGGCCGGAGAGGTGGACGTCTTGGTGGCGACCACCGTCATCGAGGTCGGCGTCAACGTCCCGAACGCCACCGCGATGGTGATCATGGACGCCGACCGCTTCGGCGTCTCCCAGCTGCACCAGCTGCGCGGCCGCGTCGGCCGCGGCTCGGCGCCCGGACTGTGCCTGCTGGTCACCGAGATGCCCGAGGCCAGTCCCGCCCGCCAGCGGCTCAACGCCGTCGCGTCCACCCTCGACGGCTTCGAGCTCTCCCGCATCGACCTCGAACAGCGCCGTGAGGGCGACGTGCTGGGCCAGGCCCAGTCCGGCACCCGGTCCAGTCTGCGCATGCTCGCCGTCATCGACGACGAGGAGGTCATCGCCGAGGCGCGCGAGGAGGCCGCCCGGATCGTCGCCTCCGACCCGGACCTGGAGCGCCTGCCCGCCCTGCGCACCGCGCTGGACGCCCTGCTGGACGAGGAGCGTGAGCAGTACCTGGAGAAGGGCTGACAGACTGGGGACCCCCGCACGAACCGACCCGCACCCACCGACAAGGACCGAGGACATGACCCGCGTGATCGCCGGCGCGGCCGGCGGACGCCGCCTGGCCGTCCCGCCGGGGCAGGGCACCCGCCCCACCTCCGACCGGGCGCGCGAAGGACTCTTCTCCACCTGGCAGTCGCTGCTCGGCGGCCCCCTCGACGGCGAATGCGTCCTCGACCTGTACGCCGGCTCCGGCGCCGTCGGCCTGGAGGCCCTGTCCCGCGGCGCCGGACACGTCCTGCTCGTCGAGGCCGACGCCCGCGCGGTGCGCACCGTCCGGGAGAACGTGAAGTCGCTCGGACTCCCCGGCGCCGAGGTGAGATCCGGCAAAGCGGAACAGATCGTCCGCACCGCGCCCCCCGAGCAGCCGTACGACATCGTCTTCCTCGACCCGCCCTACGCCGTCTCCGACGGCGATCTTCGGGAGATTCTGCTCACACTCCGCACCGAGGGGTGGCTCGCCGACGACGCCCTCGTCACCGTGGAGCGCAGCACCAGAGGCGGAGAATTCGCCTGGCCGCCGGGTTTCGAGGCGATCCGGGCCCGTCGCTACGGCGAGGGAACGTTTTGGTACGGTCGCGCCGCCTCTACGTGCGAAGACGCACGATGACCGGACCGGAGAGCGAGGAATCACCAGTGCGCCGCGCCGTATGCCCCGGGTCCTTCGACCCGATCACCAACGGACACCTCGACATCATCGCCCGGGCCTCCCGGCTGTACGACGAGGTCTACGTCGCGGTGATGATCAACAAGTCCAAGAAGGGCCTGTTCGAGATCGAGGAGCGGATCGACCTGATCCGCACCGTCACCGCCGAGTACGGCAACGTCCGGGTCGAGGCCTTCCACGGCCTGCTCGTCGACTTCTGCAAGCAGCGTGACATCCCCGCCATCGTCAAGGGCCTGCGCGCGGTCAGCGACTTCGACTACGAGCTCCAGATGGCCCAGATGAACAACGGCCTCTCGGGCGTGGAGACCCTCTTCGTCCCCACCAACCCCACCTACAGCTTCCTGTCCTCCTCGCTCGTCAAGGAGGTCGCGGCCTGGGGCGGCGACGTCTCCCACCTGGTGCCCGCCGAGGTCCTGACGGCGCTCACCGAACGCCTGCGCAAGGACTGAACGCGCCCCCGCGCCACGGACGGAGGGGGCATCCGGTGTCCCCCGGACGCCCCATGGCCGTACAGTCGTCCCGTCCGTCTCCAACACAGCTGTAGAGAGTGGCGAGCACACGGTGGACGTGCAGAAGAAGCTGGACGAGATCGTCGCCGCGGTCTCCAGTGCCCGGTCGATGCCCATGTCGGCGTCGTGCGTGGTCAACCGCGCCGAACTGCTCGCCATGCTCGACGAGGTGCGCGCGGCGCTGCCCGACTCCCTCGCCCAGGCCGAGGAGTTGATCGGCGGCCGGGAGCAGATGGTCGAACAGGCCCGCCAGGAGGCCGAACGGATCATCTCCGAGGCGCACGCCCAGCGCGGTTCACTGGTCGCCGAGACCGAGATCGCCCGCCGTTCCCAGGCCGAGGCGGACCGTATCCTCGCCGAGGCCCGCCAGGAGGCCGAGGAGATCCGCGCCGAGGCCGACGACTACGTCGACTCCAAGCTCGCCAACTTCGAGGTCGTCCTCACCAAGACCCTCGGCTCCGTCGGCCGCGGCCGCGAGAAGCTGCTCGGCACGGGCCCCGGCCTGGACGAGCAGGGTTACGAGGACGAGGACGCCCCCGAGCGCAGCCACGACCCGGAGACCCTGCGCCGCAACGCGGACGCCTACGTCGACGTCAAGCTCGGCGCCTTCGAGGCGGTGCTCGCCAAGACGCTGGAGGCGGTCGGCCGCGGCCGGCAGAAGCTGCACGGCCGGATCGCCACCGACGACCTGGGCGCGCTGGCCGACGACACCAGCACCGTCCAGCACTCCAGCGACGCCGACTACCTCGCCGACCTGGCCTCCCTCGCCGAGCAGGACGCCCGGGGCCGCAGGACCGAGCCGCAGCAGCCGCCGCAGCCCCAGCAGCCCCCGCAGCCGCAGACACAGCCGTACGCCCAGCCGGAGCCCGCGTACGGCTACGACGCCCAGCAGGCCGACCCCTACGGCGGCTACCAGCAGCAGTACGGCGGCGCCCAGGACCCGTACGCCCAGTCCGGCGGCTACGCCCAGGCCGACCCGTACGCGGCCTACCAGGGCTACGACACCTCCCAGCAGGCGTACGACCCCGGCCAGACCGCCCGGCACGCGCCGCAGCAGCCCCAGCAGGGGTACGCGCTGGACGAGACGAGCCTGTTCGACACCAGCATGATCACGCCCGAACAGCTCGAGGCGTACCAGCGCGAGCGGGGCCTGTAAGGGGCGGATTGGGCCGAGAGCGAAAGGTCCAGTATCCTGGCTCTTCGGTCGCGCGTATGACCGCGATCCACGCTGCCCGGGAACGCACCGTACGGCAGCGACACCCTCCGAGCTCGAAGATCGAAAGCAGGAATGGCTCTGAACGCCCGCCTCGACCACCGCAACCCCCTCGTGTTCGACACGCACGAGCTGGGGCGGCGGCCCGGTGCGCTGCAGCGCCTGACCCGTACGGTCGACGCTCCCCAGGACCTCGGTCTCACGGGAGTCGTCGGAGTGCCGGAAGGCGCCCCGGTGGAGCTCGAACTCCGGCTCGAGTCGGTCATGGAAGGTGTGCTCGTCACAGGCACCGCCCGTGCCAGGGCCGAGGGGGAGTGCGTAAGGTGTCTGGAGCCGCTCGAGCTGGAGCTCGAAGCGGACTTCCAGGAGATGTTCTCGTACCCTGACGCCGACGACCGGGGCCGCGTGATCGCGGAACCGGGCGACGACGCCGAGGACGACGAGGACCGGCTCCTCCTCGAGGACGGCCTGTTCGACCTCGAGCCGGTGCTGCGCGACGCGGTGGTGCTCGCACTGCCGATGCAGCCGGTGTGCCAGGAAGACTGCCCGGGTCTGTGCTCCGAGTGCGGAGTGCGGCTGGCGGACGACCCGGACCACCATCACGACGCCGTCGACATCCGTTGGGCGGCATTGCAGGGACTCGCCGGCACCATGAAGGACGGCGAGAAGGACGAGATGAGCGGCGCCGAAGCCGGCGTCGACGAGAAGCAGGAGAAGTAGCCGTGGCTGTTCCGAAGCGGAAGATGTCGCGCAGCAACACGCGCCACCGCCGGTCGCAGTGGAAGGCTGCGGTCCCCACCCTGGTTGCGTGCGAGCGCTGCCACGAGCCCAAGCAGCAGCACATCGCGTGCCCGTCTTGCGGCACTTACAACAAGCGCCAGGTCCTCGAGGTCTGAGCGGCTGGTGAGAGGCACTGTGTCCACGCCGAAGAAAAACTCTGCGGACAACCAGGCCTCGTCCCCCACGCTTCTGGAAGGGCGGCTCGGCTACCAGGTCGAGTCCGCCCTTCTGGTGCGTGCGCTGACCCATCGTTCCTACGCGTACGAGAACGGCGGTCTGCCGACGAACGAGCGGCTGGAGTTCCTCGGGGACTCCGTGCTCGGCCTCGTCGTCACCGACACGCTGTACCGCACCCACCCCGACCTGCCCGAAGGCCAGCTGGCCAAGCTGCGGGCCGCGGTGGTCAACTCGCGTGCGCTGGCGGAGGTGGGCCGCGGGCTCGACCTCGGCTCCTTCATCCGGCTCGGCCGCGGTGAAGAGGGAACGGGCGGCCGGGACAAGGCGTCCATCCTCGCCGACACCCTCGAAGCGGTGATCGGCGCGGTCTATCTCGACCAGGGCCTGGAATCGGCGGCGGAGCTGGTGCACCGTCTGTTCGACCCGCTGATCGAAAAGTCCTCGAACCTGGGAGCCGGCCTGGACTGGAAGACCAGTCTCCAGGAGCTCACCGCGATCGAGGGGCTCGGCGTTCCCGAGTACCTGGTCACGGAGACCGGCCCCGATCACGAGAAGACCTTCACTGCTGCCGCCCGCGTCGGAGGCGTCTCGTACGGCACCGGCACCGGCCGCAGCAAGAAGGAGGCGGAGCAGCAGGCCGCCGAGTCCGCGTGGCGGGCCATCAAGGCCGCGGCGGACGAGCGGGCCAAGGCGGCTCAGGAGGCCGAACAGGTCGTCCAGGCCGCCGAGGCCGAGGCCTCCGGCAAGAGCGCCGGGGCCCCGTCGGCATCCGCCTGACGTAGCACGCACGGCCCGAGCGCCCGTCCCCGCACCGGGGCGGGCGCTCGGTGCTCGATCCACCGGTCCTGGGAGGGGACACCATGCCCGAGCTGCCCGAGGTCGAGGTCGTACGGCGCGGACTCGAGCGGTGGGTCGCCCACCGGACCGTCGCTGACGCCGAGGTCCTGCACCCGCGCGCGGTGCGCCGTCACCTCGCCGGCGCCGACGACTTCGCGCACCGGCTGAAGGGGCACCGCATCGGCGTCCCGCGCCGCCGTGGCAAGTACCTGTGGCTGCCGCTGGAGGACACGGACCAGTCGATCCTGGCCCACCTCGGCATGAGCGGCCAGCTGCTGATGCAGCCGCACGCCGCGCCGGACGAGAAGCACCTGCGCATCCGCGTCCGCTTCACCGAGCCGCAGTCACCGGACGAGGGACCGGCGGGCGACACCGAGCTGCGCTTCGTCGACCAGCGCACCTTCGGCGGTCTGTCGCTGCACGACAACACCCCCGAGGGCCTGCCCGACGTCATCGCGCACATCGCCCGCGACCCGCTCGACCCGCTGTTCGACGACGAGGCCTTCCACCAGGCGCTGCGCCGCAAGCGGACCACCATCAAGCGGGCGCTGCTCGACCAGTCGCTGATCAGCGGCGTCGGCAACATCTACGCGGACGAGGCGCTGTGGCGCGCCCGCATCCACTACGAGCGCCCGACGGCCGGCTTCACACGGCCCCGCACCCTGCAGCTGCTGGGGCACGTCCGGGACGTCATGAACGCCGCCCTCGCCGCGGGCGGCACCAGCTTCGACAGCCTCTACGTCAACGTCAACGGCGAGTCCGGCTACTTCGACCGCTCCCTGGACGCGTACGGCCGCGAGGGCCTGCCCTGCCGCCGCTGCGGGACGCCGATACGCCGACGGGCGTGGATGAACCGCTCCAGCTACTTCTGCCCGCGCTGTCAGCGGGCGCCGCGCGCCGCGTCGTAGCGCTCCCGGGCCTCGAGGACGGTGTCCATGCGGTCCTCCAGGAGACGGATGAGGGCCAGCAGGTGCTCGGCGACCTCACGGCCCAGCGGGGTGAGTTCGTAGTCCACGCGGGGAGGGTTGGTCAGCTGCGCCTCGCGGTGCACGAGCCCGTCGCGCTCCAGCGCGTGCAGGGTCTGCGACAGCATTTTCTCGCTGACGCCGTCGACCCGCCGGCGCAGCTCGTTGAACCGCAGCGACCCCTCGTACAGCGCCCCCAGCGTCAGCGCCCCCCAGCGCCCGGTCACGTGTTCCAGCGTGACTCGGGACGGGCAGGACTTGGCGAACACGTTGAACGGGAGGTCCCGGTCCTCCGGGGCCGACTGCGTGGTCGTCATGGACTCAGCGTACTTCAGAGCAGCGCTTGCTGAGAGGCGGCGCTTACTCCTGGTAAGTGGGTAAGTGAGAGGGCTGCTGATCCGATGTGAGCCCGGCGACCGGGCTCACAAGGTGAGGGTGGCGCTGCCGGCCGGCGCCCAGGCCCACGGCGGCGGCTCAGTACCCGAAGTTCTGCGTCCACCAAGGCCCGCCCGGGCCCAGGTGGACGCCTACGCCCAGGGTCTTGAAGTCGCAGTTCAGGATGTTCGCCTTGTGGCCGGGGCTGTCCATCCAGGCCTGCATGACGGACTCGGCGTCGGCCTGGCCGCGGGCTATGTTCTCGCCGCCGAGGTTGCTTATGCCCGCCGCCTGGGCGCGGTCCCACGGGGTGTCGCCGTCGGGGTCGGTGTGGTCGAAGAAACCGCGGTCGGCCATGTCGTCGCTGAACGCCGTGGCCAGCCCGGTCAGGGCGCTGTCCGCGGTGACCGGGCTGCAGCCCACCTTCGCGCGCTCGGCGTTGACCAGCCGCAGCACCTCCGCGGCGGCGGTTGCCTCGGCCGAGGTCTGGCGCTTGCCCTGACTCTGGTCGCCCGCCTTCCGTTCGGTGTCGGGCGTCGTCCTGCGGTCCTGCGCCCGCTCCTCGGTCTTCTCCGGGGCGGCCGCGGACTCCGTCTTCTCGGGGGTCTTCTCCGCCTCGGGCGCCTTCGTCGGCGCGGTCGGGGCGGACGGCGAAGCCGACGGCGCCGGGGAGGCGGCGCGTCCGCCGTCGCGGCTCGCGGGGGTGGACGCGTCGCGGCCCGGCGCCTCGGCGGAGCCGGACGTGCCGCCCTGCTCCGTCGGCAGGTTGGTCGTCACACCGGCGCCGGCCTGCACGTTGTCACTGGGGCCGCGGTCGCCGCCGAGCTTGTAGTTCTCCAGGCCGGGCACCGCGCCGGTGGCCACCGCGACCGTGCCGAGGGCCACGGCGGCGGACACGCCGAGCAGCCCGGTGCGGACCGGCGTCGCGGCCTTCTTCTTCTTGCGGCGCCGTCCGTTCGCGGGCCGGTCGTCCGCGCCGACCGACGAGGTCACGGTGGTACGGGCGGTACGGACGGGGCGGGGCCGGGGCGTCACGTCCCACTCTGGGAGCGGGTCACCGGCGAAGGAGTGGCCCGTGAAGTCGTACTCGGCGGTGCGCGGGCCCGGGACGGCGGGGGCGGCGACGGTGTCCGTGGTGTGGACGGACGCGGTGTAGGCGTACGCGGCCGGGGCGGGGCCGGCGTCCGGGTGGCCGCCCGTGGGGAAGCCGGCGCCGCCGGAGGGGACCGCGGTGCCGTCCGTCGCGTACAGGTACGCCTCGCTGCGGGCGTACGTCTCCGCGTAGGCCTCCGGGTTCAGATACGGCGCGGTGCCCATCGTGGGCGGGCCGTCGGCCCCGGCGCCTCGCGGGTCCAGGCCTTCACCGTAGGAGCCGTCGTGGTGGGTGACCCCGGCGGCGCGGCTCGTGGCGGCGCGGCCGGCGTCGGAGCGTCGGTGGCGTCCCATGTTTGGCCTTCCTCGTCCTGGTGGTCGGCCGCGTCTCGCGACCTGCCCGTAACTCGACGATCACGAAACTCACACCAACGAGTGAGTTTCATATGAGATTTATGGGTGGGGACGCTACCGCATGGCGCACGGGGGCGGAGTGCCCGGTGTGACTTTGTGCGGTTAGGTTGCAGGCATGAGCGAGGATGTGCGACTGGTCGCCTGGGTCCGCGGACACGTCCAGGGCGTGGGCTTCCGCTGGTTCACCCGGGCCAAGGCCCTGGAGACCGGCGGCCTGCGGGGCTTCGCCCTGAATCTCGGCGACGGCAGGGTGCAGGTGGTCGCCGAGGGTCCCCGCGACCGCTGCGAGCGGCTGCTGGAGTGGCTGCAGACCGGCGACACGCCCGGGCACGTGGACGGAGTGACCGAGATCTGGGACACACCCCGTGGCGGCTACGACGGCTTCGCGATCCGCTGACGGCGCCCGCCGGGCCGCCGCGCCCAGGCCCGCGCGGCCCTCGCCGTGAACGGTCCGGACGCAAAAAAGTCCTGGTGATCGAAGCAAACGGCTTGCCGACGGCGGCTGGGCCCGCCAAGATGATCGCCACGCCCCGAGGACCCGCGAGGAACGCGACGCCGCCGCCGTCCGGCCGTATGCGCCCGGTTGTCCCCCAATACGGGGCGTGATCGTGTTGACCCTCAAACTTTTTGGTGAGACGCTGAAAGCCCCGCGCACCTTAGCTGTTTGGCATGGCTGAACGGCAGCACAACTCCAGGCCTGCCAAGCACCGCGGGTGCGAATCCCTCACGACCCACACCGCATCGGTCGGTCACTCATTGTGGAGGACCATCCATCATGGCAAAGGCGCTTCTCGGTTACGTCGGCGGCTCCGACCCTCGACTCCTCGCCGAGATGCGACGGCTCCAGCAGCGCGTCCAGGACCTGGAATCCGAGCTCACGCGGATCCAGGCCGAGAAGGACGCCCTGAAGGCTGCCGCTTCTCACGACAGGATCATGGAGAGCGTTGACGCACACCAGGCGGAGCCTGCGCTCACCTGATCACTGCACGCTCCACGAACAGCACCGCAGTGGTCGGGCTTGCCCGTCAATCACCGCCAGGCAGTCAGAATTGCAAGGGACGCTCCGGCGTCCCTTCTTTCTTCACCCCTCCGCGTCCCGAACCGCTGAGCCTGCCGTCTCCCGCGGGGAACCCCGCGACCCCCGCGCGGCGCACTCTCTGTCCCGCGCACCTGTTCACGTTCTCAACGACTGGCATGCCCTGCGCGTTCACCCGCGAAACCGCGCGCTCATGGAGTGAGACATGCCCGCCGGGTAGAGTCCGACGGCGTGCACCTCAAGGCCCTGACCCTCCGCGGCTTCAAGTCGTTCGCCTCCGCGACCACCCTGCGGTTCGAACCGGGGATCACCTGCGTCGTCGGCCCGAACGGCTCGGGCAAGTCCAACGTGGTGGATGCCCTCAGCTGGGTCATGGGCGAGCAGGGCGCCAAGTCGCTGCGCGGCGGCAAGATGGAGGACGTCATCTTCGCCGGCACCACCGGCCGCCCGCCCCTGGGCCGCGCCGAGGTGTCCCTGACCATCGACAACTCCGACGGGGCCCTCCCCATCGAGTACTCCGAGGTCACCATCACGCGGATCATGTTCCGCAACGGCGGCAGCGAGTACCAGATCAACGGCGACACCTGCCGTCTCCTGGACATCCAGGAACTGCTCTCCGACTCCGGCATCGGCCGCGAGATGCACGTCATCGTCGGCCAGGGCCAGCTCGACTCCGTCCTGCACGCCGACCCCATGGGCCGCCGCGCCTTCATCGAGGAGGCGGCCGGCGTCCTCAAACACCGCAAGCGCAAGGAGAAGGCGCTGCGCAAGCTGGACGCGATGCAGGCCAACCTCGCACGCGTCCAGGATCTCACCGACGAGCTCCGCCGCCAGCTCAAGCCGCTCGGCCGCCAGGCCGCCGTCGCCCGCCGGGCCGCCGTCATCCAGGCCGACCTGCGCGACGCCCGCCTGCGCCTCCTCGCCGACGACCTCGTCACGCTGCGCCAGGCGCTCCAGGCCGAGATCGCCGACGAGGCCGCCCTCAAACAGCGCAAGGAGGCCGCCGAGGCCGAGCTGAAGAAGGCCCTCCAGCGCGAGGGCCTCCTGGAGGACGAGGTACGCCGCCTCACCCCGCGGCTCCAGAACGCCCAGCAGACCTGGTACGAGCTCTCCCAGCTCGCCGAACGGGTGCGCGGCACCATCTCGCTCGCCGACGCGCGCGTGAAGAGCGCCACCTCCGCACCCCCCGAGGAGCGGCGCGGCCGGGACCCCGAGGACATGGAGCGCGAGGCCGCCCGCATCCGGGAGCAGGAGGCCGAACTGGAGGCCGCCCTCGAAGCGGCCGAACGCGCGCTGGAGGACACCGTCGCCCACCGCGCCGAACTGGAGCGCGAACTGGCCCAGGAGGAACGGCGGCTCAAGGACGTCGCCCGCGCCATCGCCGACCGGCGCGAGGGGCTCGCCCGGCTCAAGGGACAGGTGGGCGCCGCCCGCTCCCGCGCAGCCGCCGCCCAGGCCGAGATCGAACGCCTCGCCGCCGCCCGCGACGAGGCGCGGCAGCGCGCCGTGGCCGCCCAGGAGGAGTACGAGGCCCTCCGGACGGAGGTCGACGGCCTCGACGCGGGCGACGCGGAGCTCGCCGAGCGGCACGAGGAAGCCAAGCGCGGGCTCGCCGAGGCAGAGACCGTCCTCACCGCCGCCCGCGAGGCCGTCACCGCCGTGGAGAGGAAACGCGCCGCGACCCAGGCACGCCACGAGACCCTGGCGCTCGGCCTGCGCCGCAAGGACGGCACCGGCGCGCTGCTCGGCGCGAGGGACAGCCTCACCGGGCTGCTCGGCCCGGCCGCGGAACTGCTGACGGTGACGCCCGGCTACGAGGTACCGCTCGCGGCCGCCTTCGGCGCGGCGGCGGACGCCCTCGCGGTCTCCTCCCCGGCCGCGGCGGCCGACGCCATCCGTCTCCTCCGCAAACTGGACGCCGGCCGAGCCGCCCTCCTGGTGACAGGCCCGTCCGACGCCGCAGGCGAGACACCCTCCAGGGGTGCGGGGAACAGCGCGCCCAGCCACGACGCCCCCGCACCCGCCGCTCCCTCCGGAACCCCCCTCCCCGAAGCACTCACACCCCTTCCCGCGGAGCGCCTCGTCCGCGGCCCCGACGACCTCATGCCGGCCGTGCGACGGCTCCTGCACGGCATCGTCGTCGTCGGCACCCTCGAGGACGCCGAGGAACTCGTCCACGCCCGGCCCGGCCTCACCGCCGTCACCGCCGAGGGCGACCTGCTCGGCGCCCACTTCGCGCACGGCGGCTCGGCCGGCGCGCCCAGCCTGCTGGAGGTACAGGCGTCCGTCGACGAGGCCGCCGCCGAGCTGGAGGAGCTCGCGGTGCGCTGCGAGGAGCTGGCCGAGGCGCAGGAGGCGGCGGCCGCCCGGCGCCGGGAGAGCGCGGCCCTCGTCGAGGAGCTGGGGGAGCGGCGCCGGGCCGCCGACCGGGAGAAGTCCGCCGTCGCCCAGCAGCTCGGCCGGCTCGCCGGACAGGCGCGTGGCGCCGCCGGCGAGGCCGAGCGCGCCGGGGCCGCCGCCGAACGCGCACAGGAGGCCCTCGACAGGGCGCTCGCCGAGGTGGAGGAGCTCGCCGAGCGGCTGGAGACGGCCGAGGAGATGCCGTTCGAGGAGGAGCCCGACACCTCCGTGCGCGACCGGCTCGCCGCCGACGGGGCCAACGCCCGCCAGACCGAGATGGAGGCCCGGCTTCAGGTCCGTACGCACGAGGAGCGGGTCAAGGGGCTGGCCGGACGGGCCGACTCCCTGGACCGGGCCGCCCGCGCCGAACGCGAGGCACGCGCGCGTGCCGAACAGCGCCGCGCCCGGCTGCGCCACGAGGCGGAGGTCGCCGCCGCCGTCGCCGCGGGCGCCCGCCAGCTCCTCGCGCACGTCGAGGTGTCCCTGGCCCGCGCCGCCGACGAGCGCACCGCCGCCGAGGCCGCCAAGGCCCGCCGCGAGGAGGATCTCGCCCGCGCCCGCGCCGAAGGACGCGATCTCAAGGCGGAACTCGACAAGTTGACGGATTCGGTCCACCGCGGCGAGGTACTCGGCGCCGAGAAACGGCTGCGGATGGAGCAGCTGGAGGCGAAGGCGCTGGAGGAACTGGGTGTCGAACCGGCCGGGCTGGTGGCGGAGTACGGGCCGCACCAGCCGGTGCCGCCCTCGCCCCCCGCCGAGGGCGAGCAGCTCCCGGAGGACCCGGAGCATCCGCGCAACCAGCCCCGTCCCTTCGTGCGGGCCGAGCAGGAGAAGCGACTGAAGGCCGCCGAGCGCGCCTACCAGCAGCTCGGCAAGGTCAACCCGCTCGCCCTGGAGGAGTTCGCGGCGCTGGAGGAACGCCATCAGTTCCTCAGCGAGCAGCTGGAGGACCTGAAGAAGACCCGCGCGGACCTGCTCCAGGTCGTCAAGGAGGTCGACGAACGCGTCGAGCAGGTCTTCACCGAGGCCTACCGGGACACGGCCCGGGAGTTCGAGGGCGTTTTCTCCAGGCTGTTCCCGGGCGGGGAGGGGCGCCTGGTGCTGACCGACCCCGACAACATGCTCACCACGGGCGTGGACGTCGAGGCGCGTCCGCCGGGCAAGAAGGTCAAGCGGCTGTCGCTGCTGTCGGGCGGCGAGCGGTCGCTGACCGCGGTGGCGCTGCTCGTGTCGATCTTCAAGGCGCGGCCCAGCCCGTTCTACGTGATGGACGAGGTGGAGGCCGCGCTCGACGACACCAACCTCCAGCGGCTGATCCGGATCATGCAGGAGCTGCAGGAGGCCTCGCAGCTGATCGTGATCACGCACCAGAAGCGCACCATGGAGGTCGCCGACGCGCTCTACGGCGTCTCCATGCAGGGCGACGGCGTGTCCAAGGTCATCAGCCAGCGTCTGCGCTGAAGCGGCCCGAACTCTTCAAGATGTGAACCCTTTGTGGTCCTTCCTGGGCTCCTGCGTCTCATAACTCACAGCCCAGTCCCTATTGACTTCAAAAGTTGAAGACATAGTCTCTGCACTGTTGTTTTTACCTTCAGGTGCCTACGGCAGAAACCTTGAAGGGCTGACCCCCACCCGGCGATGTTGCCGGTGGCCCGAGGAGTACACGTGACCAGCACCGCGCAGGCACAAGCGTCAGGAGCCCGGACGGCTCACCCCGAACATCTCGGGCATGTCATCTTCATCACCGCTGCCGCCGCCATGGGCGGCTTCCTCTTCGGCTACGACAGCTCCGTGATCAACGGCGCCGTCGAGGCGATCCGCGACCGCTACGACGTCGGCTCCGCCGCACTCGCCCAGGTCATCGCCATCGCGCTGATCGGCTGTGCCATCGGCGCCGCCACCGCCGGCCGGATAGCCGACCGCATCGGACGCATCCGCTGCATGCAGATCGCCGCGGTCCTCTTCACGGTCAGCGCCGTCGGCTCCGCGCTGCCCTTCGCGCTGTGGGACCTCGCCTTCTGGCGGGTCGTCGGCGGCTTCGCCATCGGCATGGCCTCCGTCATCGGCCCGGCCTACATCGCCGAGGTCGCCCCGCCCGCCTACCGCGGCCGGCTCGGCTCCTTCCAGCAGGCCGCGATCGTCATCGGCATCGCCGTCTCCCAGCTCGTCAACTGGGGCATCCTGAACGCCGCCGACGGCGACCAGCGCGGTGAGCTGATGGGCCTGGAGGCCTGGCAGGTCATGCTCGGCGTCATGGTGATCCCCGCCGTCCTCTACGGCCTGCTCTCCTTCGCCATTCCCGAGTCGCCCCGCTACCTGATCTCCGTCGGCAAGCACGAGCGCGCCCGCCAGATCCTCTCCGAGGTCGAGGGCGACGGGACCGACCTCGACGCCCGCGTCACCGAGATCGAGACCGGCATGCGCCGCGAGGAGAAGTCCAGCTTCAAGGACCTGCTCGGCGGCAGCTTCTTCTTCAAGCCGATCGTCTGGGTCGGTATCGGCCTGTCGGTGTTCCAGCAGTTCGTCGGCATCAACGTCGCGTTCTACTACTCGGCCACGCTGTGGCAGTCGGTCGGCGTCGACCCGGCGGACTCGTTCTTCTACTCGTTCACCACGTCGATCATCAACATCGTCGGCACCGTCATCGCGATGATCTTCGTCGACCGTGTCGGCCGCCGGCCGCTGGCCATCATCGGCTCCGTCGGCATGGTGATCGGTCTCGCGCTGGAGGCCTGGGCGTTCTCCTCGAACCTCGTCGACGGCCAGCTGCCCGCCACGCAGGGCTGGGTGGCCCTGATCGCGGCCCACGTCTTCGTCCTCTTCTTCGCCCTCTCGTGGGGCGTGGTCGTGTGGGTCATGCTCGGCGAGATGTTCCCGAACCGGATCCGGGCGGCGGCGCTCGGTGTGGCCGCGGCGGCGCAGTGGATCGCCAACTGGGCGATCACCGCGAGCTTCCCGTCGCTGGCGGACTGGAACCTGTCCGTCACATACGTGATCTACACGGTGTTCGCGGCGCTGTCGATCCCGTTCGTGCTGAAGTTCGTGAAGGAGACGAAGGGCAAGCGGCTGGAGGAGATGGGCTGACGCCCCTCCTCCCCAAAGACCCGAGGGGCGGGGTCACCTCCCCGCTGCCCTGCCCCTCGTGTGTGCCACCCCCCACCCGCCCCGGTTCGGTCTCGTCCGAGCCGGGGCGGCGGCGTTCGTGGGCTCGTGCGGGCGGGTGAGGGAGGGGCGCGCGGTTCCCCGCGCCCCTCGGGGCGTCTCAAGTGGGGCGCGTCGGGGGCAGGGGCCTCGGGGGCAGCATGGCTGATACTGGACGGGTTATGGACATCGTCATCCTTGCTGTAGTCATCGCCGTGGTCGTGCTCGGCGCGCTCGGCGGGCTCATCGTCGGGAGCCGGCGCAAGAAGCCGCTGCCCCCGCCGCCGCCCGCCGCGCCCGACATCACCGCCCCGCCGGCCGAGCCGCACGTCGGCGAAGAGGCCGAGACGCCGCGGGAGGAACCGCGGCGCACCATCGAGGAGGTTGATCTTCCGGCGGGCGCCGGTCCCGTCGTCATCGAGGAACCGCCCGCCGCCGAGGCTCCCGAGATCGAGATCCCGGAGCCCACCGCCGGCCGTCTGATCCGGCTGCGCGCCCGGCTGTCCCGGTCGCAGAACGCCCTGGGCAAAGGTCTGCTCACCCTGCTGTCCCGCGAGCACCTCGACGAGGACACCTGGGAGGAGATCGAGGACACCCTGCTCACCGCCGACGTCGGCGTCCAGCCCACCCAGGAGCTGGTCGACCGGCTGCGCGAGCGGGTCAAGGTGCTCGGCACCCGCACCCCCGAGGAGCTGCGCGGACTGCTCCGCGAGGAGCTGATCACGCTGGTCGGTCCCCAGATGGACCGCACCGTGCACACGGAGAACCCCAACGGCGGCCCCGGCGTCGTGATGGTCGTCGGCGTCAACGGCACCGGCAAGACCACCACCACCGGCAAGCTCGCCCGCGTCCTGGTCGCCGACGGCAACACCGTCGTCCTCGGCGCCGCGGACACCTTCCGCGCCGCCGCCGCGGACCAGCTCCAGACCTGGGGCGAGCGGGTCGGCGCCCACACCGTGCGCGGCCCGGAGGCCGGCGACCCGGCCTCCGTCGCGTTCGACGCGGTCAAGGAGGGCAAGGAGATGGGCGCCGACGCGGTGCTTATCGACACCGCCGGCCGGCTGCACACCAAGACGGGCCTCATGGACGAGCTCGGCAAGGTCAAGCGGGTCGTCGAGAAGCAGGCCCCGCTGGACGAGGTGCTGCTGGTGCTCGACGCCACCACCGGGCAGAACGGTCTGGTGCAGGCGCGGGTCTTCGCCGAGGTCGTCGACATCACCGGCATCGTGCTCACCAAGCTCGACGGCACCGCCAAGGGCGGCATCGTCATCGCCGTCCAGCGCGAGCTGGGCGTCCCGGTCAAGCTGATCGGTCTCGGCGAGGGCGCGGACGACCTCGCGCCGTTCGAGCCCGAGGCCTTCGTGGACGCCCTGCTGGGGGAGTGACACCCCCGGAGCCGTCCGGCCCCGTACGCGAGGAAGCGCCCGCCCCCGGAAACGGTCGGGGGACGGGCGCTTCGCCGTACCGGAAGGGGGTCAGGAGCCCGAGCGGTGCGCCACGTACGCCAGCGTGCCGAGCAGCAGCCGCGCCTCCGGCGGCCGGGAGGCGGAGTCCAGGGCGGGGGAGCGCAGCCAGCGCACCGGGCCGAGGCCGGCGCGGTCCGACGGCGGTGCCGTGATGTGCGTACCGCGTCCCAGGCCGCGCAGGTCGAGGGCGTCCGGGTCGTCCCAGCCCATGCGGTACAGCAGATCGGGCAGGGCGGCCGCGGCGCCCGGGGCGACGAGGAACTGGGCGCGGCCGTCCGGGGTGGCGGCGACCGGCCCGACCGGGAGGCCCATCCGCTCCAGCCGCGCCAGGGCGTGACGCCCGGCGGGCTCCGCCACCTCGATCACGTCGAACGCCCGCCCGACGGGCAGCATCACCGAGGCGCCCGGGAACTCCGACCAGAGCGCCGTCACCTCGTTCAGCGGCGCGCCCGCGCGGATCACCGGCGCGTGCTCCAGGGGGTGGGCGCCCGGCGCCCGGCAGCCCGAGCGGCCGCAGGAGCAGGACCCGGCGACGGCGCGGACGCCCGGCACCACGTCCCAGCCCCACAGTCCCGTGTACTCCGCCACGACCGTGCCGTCCGAGGAACGGCCGCGCCGCCGCGAGCCGGACCGGATGTCACGGATGCCCCGACTGATGCCGATCGTGAAGCCCATGCCCCCTCCAACGGGTCCGGCGCGCTGGTGGTTACGTAGCGGACGCAGCGTGTGACTCTCTGTTTCCGGCTTCCCGGTGCGACCCGCGCCAACCGGCGCCTTGTTGCGCGCGGGGTGGTGCGATGGACGTCGCGCGCCCCTGAGCGCACCGCTGCATCCGCTCTTGTCTGTCCTGTGTCAAGTCAATCGCGGGACGGCGACGGTGCGTTCATTCGAAGGGGTGGCGAATGGTGGCGATTGAGGTTCCGTCATGGTGAGGCGGGTGATCATAGGGTTACTGTGTGTGCACGGTTCGGACGGGGCACATGCAGGCGTGGGTATGCCGGAGGCAAGTCGGCTTTCCGTTCGCGGGGTGGCAATCGCCGGACGGGCGGCCCCAACTACCGGCATTCTGATAGGGCTTGGCGCACTCAGCGACAAGTGGTTCTCAGGGATGGGGGCGTTCCAGTGGGCGGCAACGGCGGTGGCGGGACGAGTTCTGCGAGTGCGGAGAAGCGCCCGAACGAGCTGCTCACCTCGTGGTTCGCCCGCAGCGGCTGGTCCAAGGGCGAACTCGCCCGTCAAGTGAACCGCAGAGCACGCCAGTTGGGCGCCAACCACATCTCCACCGACACCTCCCGCGTCCGCCGCTGGCTGGACGGGGAGAACCCGCGCGAGCCGATCCCGCGCATCCTCTCCGAGCTGTTCTCCGAGCGTTTCGGTGTCGTCGTCTCCGTGGAGGACCTGGGCCTGCGCACCACCCGCCCGGCACCCTCCGCGACCGGCGTCGACCTCCCCTGGACGGGCCCGCAGACCGTGGCCCTGCTCAGCGAGTTCTCGCGCAGCGACCTGATGCTGGCGCGGCGCGGCTTCCTCGGGAGCTCGCTGGCCCTCTCCGCGGGCCCGTCCCTCATCGAGCCCATGCAGCGCTGGCTCGTCCCCTCGCCGTCCGGCCCGCTCGCCAGGCCCGAGCCGGACGTCGCCCCCTCCTCGGCGCGCGCCCGCGGCCGGCTGTCCAAGCCGGAGCTGGACCTGCTGGAGACCACTACCGTGATGTTCCGGCAGTGGGACGCCCAGTGCGGCGGCGGACTGCGCCGCAAGGCCGTCGTCGGCCAGCTCCACGAGGTCACCGACCTGCTCCAGGAGCCCCAGCCGGAGGCCACCACCAAGCGGCTGTTCAAGGTCGCCGCCGAGCTCGCCGAGCTGGCCGGCTGGATGTCGTACGACGTGGGGCTGCAGCCCACCGCGCAGAAGTACTTCGTGCTCGCCCTGCACGCCGCCAAGGAGGCCGGCGACCGGCCGCTCGGCTCCTACGTGCTCTCCAACATGAGCCGGCAGATGATCCACCTCGGCCGGCCCGAGGACGCCCTGGAGCTCATCCACCTCGCCCAGTACGGCAGCCGCGACTGCGCCGGCCCCCGCGTCCAGTCCATGCTGTATGCGATGGAGGCCCGCGCCTACGCCAACATGGGCCAGCCCGGCCGCTGCAAGCGCGCCGTCCGCATGGCCGAGGACACCTTCGCCGAGGCCGACGAGTGGGACGAGCCGGACCCCGACTGGATCCGCTTCTTCTCCGAGGCCGAGCTGTACGCGGAGAACAGCCACTCCTTCCGCGACCTCGCCTATGTCGCGGGCCGCAGCCCCACGTACGCCTCGCTCGCCGAGCCGCTGATGAAGCGGGCCGTGGAGCTGTTCGGCCGGGAAGGCGGCGAGCACCAGCGCTCCTACGCCCTCAACCTGATCGGCATGGCCACGGTCCATCTGCTCCAGCGCGAGCCCGAGCAGAGCACGGTTCTCGCCACCGAGGCCATCAAGGCGGCCAAGAAGGTCCGCTCCGAGCGCGTCAACACTCGTATCCGAAAGACCGTCGACACCGCCGTACGCGACTTCGGTGAGCTCGCCCAGGTCGTCGAGCTCACCGAGCGGCTCGCGGCCGAGCTGCCCGAGACCGCCCAGGCGGTCTGACCCACCGAGGAACCCTGGACCCCGGCCGCGGCCGGCCCTCCCGAACTGCCCGACTCGGCTCCCCCATGCCAGTCATTCGGAAGGCCGGCCGCGGCCGGTCGTGTGTCTCCCCGGCCGCGGCTCACCGCCGTACACCGAAGATTGCGCCACGATAACGATCGGCGCTCCCCGGATCCGGCGGTTCACCGACCCGTAACACTCCGGGTGCCTTCGTCACGGCGGCGAAACAACGAGGGGCTTCCACCGAAACGGCGCTGCGCCAATCTCATGGCGCATAACCGGCCCACCCCTCAATCCGCTCAAGGCTTCGCCCGCACGGGGCCGTACCAACGACGAGGAGACGCCGATGGCACAAGCCATCACCCTGGCAGCAGACGCGCCCACGCTGTCCGCCGCCAACACAGGGTTCATGCTCATCTGTTCCGCCCTGGTGATGCTCATGACCCCCGGTCTGGCCTTCTTCTACGGAGGCATGGTCCGGGTCAAGAGCACCCTGAACATGCTGATGATGAGCTTCATCAGCCTGGGCATCGTCACCATCCTGTGGGTGCTCTACGGGTTCTCCGTCGCGTTCGGCGACGACAAGGGCAGCCTCGTCGGCTGGAACTCCGACTGGGTGGGGCTGAGCGACATCGGCTTGACGGAGCTGTGGGACGGCTACACCATCCCCGTGTTCGTCTTCCTGGTCTTCCAGCTGATGTTCGCCGTCCTCACGCCCGCGCTGATCAGCGGTGCCCTCGCGGACCGTGTGAAGTTCACCGCGTGGGCCCTGTTCGTCGCCCTGTGGGTCACCGTCGTCTACTTCCCGGTGGCCCACTGGGTCTGGGGATCCGGCGGCTGGGCCTTCGAGCTCGGCGTCATCGACTTCGCCGGCGGTACCGCGGTCCACATCAACGCCGGTGCGGCCGCCCTCGGTGTCATCCTCGTCATCGGCAAGCGCATCGGATTCAAGAAGGACCCGATGCGTCCGCACAGCCTCCCGCTGGTCATGCTCGGCGCCGGTCTGCTGTGGTTCGGCTGGTTCGGATTCAACGCCGGCTCGTGGCTGGGCAACGACGACGGCGTCGGCGCGCTGATGTTCGTCAACACCCAGGTCGCCACCGGCGCCGCGGTCCTCGGCTGGCTCGCCTACGAGAAGATCCGCCACGGCGCGTTCACCACGCTGGGCGCCGCCTCCGGCGCGGTCTCCGGCCTGGTCGCCATCACCCCGGCGGGCGGCGCGGTCTCCCCGCTCGGCGCCATCGCGGTCGGCCTCATCGCGGGTGTGCTGTGCGCCATGGCCGTCGGCCTCAAGTACAAGCTCGGCTACGACGACTCCCTCGACGTCGTCGGCGTCCACCTCGTAGGCGGCATCATCGGCTCCCTGCTCATCGGCTTCTTCGCCACCGGCAAGGGCCAGTCCGACGTCGCGGGCCTCTTCTACGGCGGCGGCCTCGACCAGTTCTGGAAGCAGTGCGCCGGTGTCTTCGGCGTCCTCGCCTACTCCCTGGTCGCCTCCGCGGTCCTGGCCCTCCTGATCCACAAGACCATCGGTATGCGAGTCTCCGAGGACGAGGAGGTGGCCGGCATCGACCAGGCCGAGCACGCCGAGACCGCATACGACTTCAGCGGCGCGGGCGGCGGCGCGGCCCGTACGCCGGCCAGCAGCCCCGCCGCCCCGGCCGAGAGCAAGAAGGTGGACGCATGAAGCTCATCACCGCCGTCGTCAAGCCGCACCGGCTCGACGAGATCAAGGAGGCCCTCCAGGCCTTCGGAGTCCACGGTCTGACCGTCACCGAGGCCAGCGGCTACGGCCGCCAGCGCGGCCACACCGAGGTCTACCGCGGCGCCGAGTACACGGTCGACCTGGTGCCCAAGGTCCGCATCGAGGTCCTGGTCGAGGACGACGACGCCGAACAGATCGTCGACGTCGTGGTCAAGGCCGCCCGCACCGGCAAGATCGGCGACGGCAAGGTGTGGACCATCCCCGTCGAGACGGCCGTACGGGTCCGGACCGGCGAGCGCGGCCCGGACGCGCTCTGACAGCAGACCGACCGAACAGGAGTCGCCGGGTGACGAGGACGGACATGCACGGCCAGGCAGAGAACTCGGGACCCGGCGGCTACGCGGCGGCCCGGCTGCGCCTTCTCAACGAGAAGGCGCGGTCCGGGCCGCCGCGCCGTTCCGCGCTCGCCGGTCTCACCGACGATTGGCTCGCCGGACTCTTCGCGGCCGGCGCCCCCGGAGCGCGCGGGGTGTCCCTCGTCGCCGTCGGCGGCTACGGACGCGCGGAACTCTCCCCGCGCAGCGACCTCGACCTGCTGCTGCTCCACGACGGCAGCGCCACCGGCGCCGTCTCCGCGCTCGCCGACCGCCTCTGGTACCCGGTCTGGGACCTCGGCCTCGCCCTCGACCACTCCGTCCGCACCCCGGCGGAGGCCCGCAGGACCGCGGGGGAGGACCTCAAGGTCCAGCTCGGCCTGCTGGACGCCCGGCACATCGCCGGCGACCTCGGCCTCACCACCGCCCTGCGCACCACCGTCCTCGCCGACTGGCGCAACCAGGCCCCCAAGCGGCTGCCCGCCCTGCGGGAGCTGTGCGAGGAGCGCGCCGCACGCCAGGGCGAACTGCAGTACCTCCTGGAACCCGACCTCAAGGAGGCCCGCGGCGGACTGCGCGACGTCACCGCCCTGCGCGCGGTGGCCGCCTCCTGGCTCGCCGACGCCCCCCGCGAAGGACTCGCCGAGGCCCGCTCCGGCCTCCTCGACGTACGCGACGCCCTGCACCTGACCACGGGACGCGCCACCGACCGGCTCGCCCTCCAGGAACAGGACCAGGTCGCCGCCGAACTCGGCCTGCTCGACGCCGACGCCCTGCTCCGCCAGGTCTACGAGGCCGCCCGGGTCATCGCCTACGCGGGCGACGTCACCTGGCGCGAGGTCGGCCGCGTCCTGCGCTCCCGGTCCGTACGGCCCCGGCTGCGCGCCATGCTGGGCGGAGGCAAGCCCGCGCCCGAGCGGTCCCCGCTCGCCGAGGGCGTCGTGGAGCAGGACGGCGAAGTGGTGCTCGCCCGCGCCGCGCGCCCCGACCGCGACCCCGTGCTCCCGCTCCGCGCCGCGGCCGCCGCCGCCCAGGCCGGCCTCCCCCTCAACCTGCACGCCGTACGCCGCATGGCCGCCGGCGCCCGCGCCCTCCCCTCGCCCTGGCCCGCCGAGGCACGCCAGCAGCTCCTCACCCTGCTGGGCTCCGGCCGGCCCACCGTCGACGTCTGGGAGGCGCTGGAGGCCGAGGGCCTGATCAGCCTGCTGCTCCCCGACTGGGACCGGGTGCGCTGCCGCCCGCAGCGCAACGCCGTCCACCTGTGGACCGTCGACCGGCACCTCATCGAGACCGCCGTGCGCGCCTCCGCGTTCACCCGCCGGGTCAGCCGTCCCGACCTGCTGCTCATCGCCGCCCTGCTGCACGACATCGGCAAGGGCTGGCCCGGCGACCACTCGGTCGCAGGGGAGGTCATCGCCCGGGACGTGGCCGCCCGCATCGGCTTCGACCCCGCCGACGTCACCGTGGTCGCCACCCTCGTACGCCACCACCTGCTGCTCGTGGAGACCGCCACCCGGCGCGACCTCGACGACCCCGCCACCGTGCGGTCCGTCGCCGAGGCCGTCGGCTCCCCGGGCACGCTGGAGCTGCTGCACGCCCTCACCGAGGCGGACGCCCTCGCCACCGGACCGGCCGCCTGGTCCTCCTGGCGCGCCGCACTGGTCGCCGACCTGGTCAAGCGGGTCTCCGCCGTGCTGGCGGGCCAGACTCCGCCCGACCCCGAGGAGGCCCTGCCCACCGCGCAGCACGAGCGGCTCGCCCTGGAGGCCGTCGCCACCGGCGCCCCCGTGCTGTCCCTGCGGGCGCAGACGGAGCCGGCCGCCGAGCCCTCCGACGACCCGGAACCGCTCGGCGTGGAGCTGCTGATCGCCGTGCCCGAGCAGGCGGGCGTGCTGCCCGCGGTGGCCGGCGTGCTCGCCATGCACCGGCTGACCGTGCGCACGGCCGAACTGCGCTCGCTGGATCTCCCGGACGGCGTCGACGGCTCCGTGCTGCTGCTGGACTGGCGGGTCGCCGCCGAGTACGGCTCGCTGCCGCAGGCCGCCCGGCTCCGCGCCGACCTGGTCCGTGCCCTGGACGGCAGCCTGGACATCTCCGCCCGCCTCGCCGAACGGGACGCCGCGTACCCGAGGCGCCGCGGGGTGGTCGCCCCGCCCCCGCGGGTGACGGTCGCCCCGGCCGCCTCCCGGCACGCCACGGTGATCGAGGTGCGCGCGCAGGACGCGCCGGGCCTGCTGTTCCGCATCGGGCGGGCGCTGGAGGACGCGGCGGTACGGGTGCGGAGTGCGCATGTGAGCACCTTGGGCGCGAACGCGGTGGACGCCTTTTACGTGACGCAGGAGCAGGGTGTGCCTTTGCCGGGTGAAGAGGCGGTGGCTGTGGCACGGAAGCTGGAGGAGGCACTGCGGGCGTGACCACCTCCGTGCCGCACGGAAGCGTGCGCGGCACGGGCCTCGCCCCCGGCAGCCGGCCACGGCAGGCGGGGGCGATTTGCTTGCGGGGCCGGATACCCTGGAGGGCAGCCCAGTTCCGCCCCCGACCTCGAGGACCGACGCCACCGTGTTCGATACCCTCTCCGACCGCCTCAGCGCGACTTTCAAAAACCTCCGCGGCAAAGGCAGGTTGTCCGAGGCGGACATCGACGCCACGGCGCGTGAGATCCGCATCGCCCTCCTCGAGGCCGACGTGGCCCTGCCCGTCGTCCGCTCGTTCATCAAGAACGTCAAGGAGCGTGCGCTCGGCGCGGAGGTCTCCAAGGCGCTGAACCCTGCCCAGCAGGTTCTCAAGATCGTCAACGACGAGCTCGTCCAGATCCTCGGCGGCGAGACCCGCCGCCTGCGCTTCGCCAAGCAGCCCCCGACCGTGATCATGCTCGCGGGTCTGCAGGGCGCCGGCAAGACCACCCTCGCGGGCAAGCTCGGCAAGTGGCTCAAGGACCAGGGCCACTCCCCGCTGCTGGTCGCCGCCGACCTCCAGCGCCCCAACGCCGTCAACCAGCTCAGCGTGGTCGCCGAGCGGGCCGGCGTCGCCGTCTACGCGCCCGAGCCGGGCAACGGCGTCGGCGACCCGGTGAAGGTCGCCAAGGACTCCATCGACCACGCCCGCGCCAAGGTCCACGACATCGTGATCGTGGACACCGCCGGCCGCCTGGGCATCGACCAGGAGATGATGCAGCAGGCCGCGGACATCAGGGACGCCGTCAGCCCTGACGAGATCCTGTTCGTCGTCGACGCCATGATCGGCCAGGACGCCGTCAACACCGCCGAGGCCTTCCGCGACGGCGTCGGCTTCGACGGCGTGGTGCTGTCCAAGCTCGACGGTGACGCCCGCGGTGGCGCCGCCCTGTCGATCCGGCAGGTCACCGGCAAGCCGATCATGTTCGCGTCCAACGGTGAGAAGCTCGACGACTTCGACGCCTTCCACCCGGACCGGATGGCCTCCCGCATCCTCGACATGGGTGACCTGCTCACCCTGATCGAGCAGGCGGAGAAGACGTTCAGCCAGGAAGAGGCCGAGCGGATGGCCTCCAAGCTGGCGTCGAAGAAGGGCCAGGACTTCACCCTGGACGACTTCCTCGCCCAGATGGAGCAGGTCCGCAAGATGGGCTCCATCTCCAAGCTGCTCGGCATGCTCCCGGGCATGGGCCAGATCAAGGACCAGATCAACAACCTCGACGAGCGGGACGTCGACCGCACCGCCGCGATCATCAAGTCGATGACGCCCGGCGAGCGTCAGGACCCGACGATCATCAACGGTTCGCGCCGCGCCCGTATCGCCAAGGGTTCCGGTGTCGAGGTCAGCGCGGTGAAGAACCTGGTCGAGCGGTTCTTCGAGGCGCGGAAGATGATGTCCCGCATGGCGCAGGGCGGCGGCATGCCGGGGATGCCCGGGATGCCGGGCATGGGCGGCGGTCCCGGCCGCGGCAAGAAGAAGCAGAAGCAGGCCAAGGGCAAGCAGCGCTCCGGCAACCCGATGAAGCGCAAGCAGCAGGAGCAGGAGGAGGCCGCGCGCCGCGCGGCGGCGGCCCAGGGCGGAGGCGCCTTCGGTCTGCCCCAGCAGGGCGGCAAGGACTTCGAGCTGCCCGACGAGTTCAAGAAGTTCATGGGCTGAGACCCGCGCACGAACGCCGCAGGGGCGCTCTCCTCGTAGGAGGAGGCGCCCCTGCGGCGTTCCGCGTGCCGTGCGTGTCAGGGCACGCGCGCGACGAGATAGCGGAACACGTTCGGCATCCACACGGTGCCGTCCGCGCGCTGGTAGGGGTGGAGGGCCTCGGTCAGCTCCTTGTCGACCTGCACCTGGTCGGTGGCGGCGATCGCCGGGTCGAACAGACCCGTCGACTTCAGGCCCCGTACGGCGCTGTCGGCGTCCGCGTAGCCGAAGGGGCAGGCCACCCGTCCGGAGCCGTCGGGCCGCAGTCCCGCGCGCTCGGCGACCCGCTCCAGGTCGTCGCGCTCGGTGGGGCGCCAGGCGTCCGCGCCGCGCAGCGGTTCCGCCAGCTTGGCGGCGACCCGCAGCACCGTCGCGGTGGTGCAGCGCTCCGGCGGGCCCCAGCCGGCCAGCACCACGGCCGCCCCGTGCCCGGCCAGCGGCAGCGCCTCGGCGAGCAGTTCGCCCAGTCCCTCCGCGTCGCCGGAGAGGCACCCGATCGGTTCGAAGGCGGTCACCACGGTGTACCCGGCGGCGTCGGCGGGGACGGCCTCGGCGGGGGAGCCCCGCACGATCCGGGCGCCGGTGTGCGGGGTGGTGTCCCGCTCGTCCGGCAGCAGCCGCTCCCGGGCGAGGGCCAGCCGGTCGGACGAGGTGTCCACACCGGTGATCGCCGCGCCGCGGGAGGCCGCCATCAGCAGGGCCAGCCCGGAGCCGCAGCCGAGGCCCAGCAGCCGGGTCGCCGGGCCCACGTCGAGTCGCTCGTACACCGCCTCGTAGAGCGGTACGAGCATCCGTTCCTGGATCTCGGACCAGTCACGCGCGCGTGCCCGCAGGTCCACGCGCGGGGCCGCCCCCGTGCGTGACGGGTGCTGCCGCACGAGCGTAGGTGTCATAGGTAAGCGCCCCAATCAGCCGAGAGTTGCCGCAGTGCCCGTTGTCCTGGCCCCCGTGCAGTGCGCCCGCACATCCCCCGTATGCCAGGTAACTCCGCCCTCGACGTGTCGTCCAGTGGAAGGGGACGGCCGTTTGGTAGTTGCTCGTGCCAGTGGCAAGAATTCACGTTCCGGTAATCGGGGGCCGTACGGTCCGCCATGGGGGAGACGTCCGCGGAACGGTTCCGGCCATCGGCGGCGAGGGCTCCGGGGGCGGGGGAGGGCCGGTTCGCGGTGCCGGGGGCGGACCCGGTAGGTTCTGCCGTCACGGCGTTCCGGGTGAACCGGACGCCGCTTCCCGCCACGAGGGCGGCCGAAAGGGCTCTTGCGCGTCCGTGGGGCGCACGCGCACCGGCGCGTGCAGACCGGATACACGCGGGGGCGTACGTCAGCCTACGCACCACCTTGCGGTGAGCTGCGTGGCTTCTCCGCAGATCAGCGCACCCGTGGTCGTCAGGGCGCATCAGTGGCAACTGACGGGTACGTGCAAATTATTTGGGATGCCCCGGAATCGGAACACAGAGGCACCCAGGCTCGTTGTCATTACGTGAGCACGACACAGACACCACCTGTTCTCGCCGCAGAGCTGGCACAGGCGTGGGCCGACATTCAGCGGTACCACCCCGAACTGCCCGATCTTGCCGCGCCCGAGTCCCTGATCGGGGAGTCGTCGTCCGCGTGCGGGCACGAACTCTCCTTCGAGCGACTGCTGCACGAGGCAGTCCACGGCATCGCCGCCGCGCGCGGCGTGCGCGACACGTCCCGAGCCGGGCGGTACCACAACCGCAGGTTCCTGGCCATCGCCGAGGAGCTGGGCCTGGACCACCCCGAGGAGCCGCACCCGAGCAGCGGCTTCTCGCTGGTCACGCTCACCCCCGAGGCGAAGCGCCGGTACCGCCCGACGACGGAGCGTCTCCAGCGCGCCCTCAAGGCCCACACCGCGGCGACGGCGGGCGACACCGCCCGCAGCTTCCGCGGTCCGGCCGCGCGGCACGGCTCGTCCGGCGGCGGGGTGCGCGTGAAGGCGGTCTGCGACTGCGGCCGCAACGTGCGCGTCGTCCCGTCCGTGCTGGCGCAGGCGCCCATCGTCTGCGGCGGCTGCGGAAAGCCGTTCCGGATCCCGGAAGTCGTCGCGGCGAGCTGAGTCCCCGGCACCTCGTGGGTGCCGGGGCCCCAGCCCCCGCCGGCCATCGGGCGCACCCGACGCCAGAAGCACCATGCGCCGGGTGCCGCTTCGTCGTGCCCACGTGCCCTCACCCCGGAACCGTCCGGCCCCTCGGGGTGTGGCACAATGGCTAGCTGTACTCGACAGCCGCACAGGACCCCTCTCTCCTCCGGCTGACGCGTCCATCGGGCACTCGGGTACCGCAACCCCACGCGGCCTTCCCGCCGTGCCCAACCACGTCAAATCCAGGAGAACCCACTCCCGTGGCAGTCAAGATCAAGCTGAAGCGTCTGGGCAAGATCCGTTCGCCTCACTACCGCATCGTCGTCGCCGACTCCCGTACCCGCCGTGACGGCCGGGCCATCGAGGAGATCGGCAAGTACCACCCGACGTACAACCCGTCGGTGATCGAGGTCGACGCCGATCGCGTGGCGTACTGGCTCTCCGTCGGCGCCCAGCCGACCGAGCCCGTGCTCGCCATCCTGAAGAAGACCGGCGACTGGCAGAAGTTCAAGGGCGAGCCCGCCCCGGCGCCTCTGCTGCAGCAGCCCGAGAAGCCCGCCCGCCCGTCCTTCGAGGCGATCGGCGGCGACGACGAGGGCAAGGGTGAGGCCATCACCCAGAAGAAGAAGGCTGAGAAGAAGGACGAGGCCGCCGCTGAGTCCGCGTCGACCGAGGCCTGAGCATGCTCGAGGAGGCTCTCGAGCACCTCGTGAAGGGCATCGTCGACAACCCTGACGATGTGCAGGTGGCCTCGCGCAACCTGCGCCGCGGTCGCGTGCTCGAGGTCCGGGTCCACCCGGACGACCTCGGCAAGGTGATCGGCCGCAACGGCCGCACCGCACGCGCTCTGCGCACCGTCGTGGGCGCCATCGGCGGCCGCGGTGTCCGTGTCGACCTCGTCGACGTGGACCACGTCCGCTGACGCCGTAAGCAGCACCGGCTCGGGCCGGGGAGGGCCACTGGGCCGTCCCCGGCCCGCAGTCGTATGACAGGAGAACCAACACAGTGCAGCTGGTAGTCGCGCGTATCGGCCGCGCCCACGGCATCAAGGGCGAGGTCACCGTCGAGGTCCGCACCGACGAGCCGGAGCTGAGGCTCGGCCCCGGCGCCGTGCTGGCCACCGACCCGGCCTCCGCCGGGCCGCTGACCATCGCGAGCGGCCGGGTCCACAGCGGCCGCCTGCTGCTCCGCTTCGAGGGCGTCCACGACCGCACCGGCGCCGAGGCGCTGCGCAACACCCTGCTGATCGCCGACGTCGACCCCGAGGAACTGCCCGAGGGTGAGGACGAGTACTACGACCATCAGCTGATCGACCTGGACGTCGTCACCAAGGACGGCGAGGAGGTCGGCCGGATCACCGAGATCTCCCATCTGCCCACCCAGGACCTCTTCGTCGTCGAGCGCCCGGACGGCACCGAGGTGTACGTGCCGTTCGTCGAGGAGATCGTCACGGAGATCGACCTGGAGGAGCAGCGCGCGGTCATCGACCCGCCGCCCGGCCTGATCGACGACCGTGCCGAGGTCGCCTCGTCCCGGGACGCCGCGGAGACCGGGGACGACGCCTGATGCGGCTCGACGTCGTCACGATCTTCCCCGAGTACCTCGACCCGCTGAACGTCTCCCTGGTTGGCAAGGCCCGCGCCCGCGGACAGCTCGGCGTGCACGTCCACGACCTGCGCGACTGGACGTACGACCGGCACAACACCGTCGACGACACCCCGTACGGCGGCGGTCCCGGCATGGTCATGAAGACCGAGCCCTGGGGGGACGCGCTGGACTCGGTCCTGGCGGACGGCTACGAGGGCGGCTGCGGCGAGCCTGCCCTGATCGTCCCCACCCCGAGCGGCCGCCCCTTCACCCAGGAACTCGCCGTCCACCTCTCCGAGCGGCCCTGGCTGATCTTCACCCCGGCCCGCTACGAGGGCATCGACCGCCGCGTCGTCGACGAGTACGCCACGCGCATGCCGGTGTACGAGGTGTCCATCGGCGACTACGTCCTGGCCGGCGGCGAGGCCGCGGTCCTGGTGATCACCGAGGCGGTGGCGCGGCTGCTCCCGGGCGTCCTCGGCAACGCCGAGTCGCACCGCGACGACTCCTTCGCCCCCGGCGCCATGGCCGGCCTGCTGGAGGGCCCCGTCTACACCAAGCCGCCGTCCTGGCGCGGCCGGGAGATCCCGGACGTGCTGCTCAGCGGCCACCACGGGAAGATCGCCCGCTGGCGGCGCGACGAGGCGCTGCGGCGGACCACCGTGCACCGCCCCGACCTCGTCGAGCGCTGTGATCCCAAGGCCTTCGACAAGAAGGACCGGGAGATGCTGTCCATCCTCGGCTGGGAACCGGACCCCGAAGGGGAGTCGTACGGCCGATTTTGGCGCAGGACCGGCGGCGTGGAAGAATAGGCCGCTGTTGTGCGCCGTCCGGCGAGCGCCCCTGCCGCAGGGGGACACGACGCCGCCCCGACCGCACAGCCCAGATCCGAAACCCAAGTGCCGTTGATGACCTGCGGCATCAGCGAAGAAAGCAGACGACATGTCTCACCTGCTCGACTCCGTCGACACCGCGTCGCTCCGCAGCGACGTCCCGGACTTCCGTCCCGGCGACACCGTCAACGTCCACGTGCGCGTCATCGAGGGCAACCGCTCCCGTGTGCAGCAGTTCAAGGGCGTGGTGATCCGCCGCCAGGGTTCCGGCGTGCGCGAGACCTTCACGGTCCGCAAGGTCTCCTTCTCCGTCGGCGTCGAGCGCACCTTCCCGGTGCACACCCCGATCGTGGAGAAGATCGAGCTCGTCACCAAGGGTGACGTCCGCCGCGCCAAGCTGTACTACCTCCGTGAGCTCCGCGGCAAGGCCGCGAAGATCAAGGAGAAGCGCGAGAACTGAGCGCTTTACCGGCGTCACATCGCGGCCGGATAGCATCTGGCCCCGATGGACACCGAAGCACAGCCGACGGAGCGCGACCGCTCCCTCCCCCCGGACCCCGAGGACTCCTCGGGCGCGCCGGGGCCGGAGGGGCGGTCGCGTTCCGCGTTGGCGTCGCGCTTCACGGACTGGCTGCCCGGCGGGCGGATCACCCTGACCCTGCTGCTCTGCCTGCTGTTCCTGCTGGCGGTCAACACGTTCGTGGCGCGCCCCTTCGAGATCCCGAGCGGATCGATGGAGAAGGGATTGAGGGTCGGGGACCGCGTTCTCGTAAACAAGTTGGCATACACCTTCGGCGACGGGCCGGCCCGCGGCGACGTGATTGTGTTCGACGGCACCGGGTATTTCGGTGACGCCGACTACATCAAACGGGTTGTCGGGGTGGGCGGGGACCATGTCGTCTGCTGTGACGGGGAGGGGAGGATCCGGGTGAACGGCCGGTCGGTCGACGAGTCGGGGTTCCTGTTCCCCGGCGACAGTCCCTCCACGGTGCGGTTCGACGTGGTCGTGCCCGAGGGGCGGCTCTTCGTCCTCGGCGACCACCGCGGCAGCTCCAGCGACTCGCGTGACCGTCTCGGTTCGCCCGGTGGCGGGATGGTGCCGGTCGAGAAGGTCGTCGGGCGCGCGGAGGGCCTCGTGTGGCCGTTCGGCCGCGCCGGCCGCCTGGAGCCGACGGACGCGTACGACAAGGTGCCGGCGGGGGAGGCATCCGCGCCCGCGGCCGCTCCGACGGGAGGCGGCCATGGGTAACCGCGGAAAGCCCCGCGGCGTGCCGGCGAGCGCCGCCGAGAACCTGCTGCCCACCGGGTCACGCCGGGCCGTCTCCCCGGCCTCCGGCCGCACCCGCGCCGAGCGGCGCAAGCTGCAGCGCAAGGTCAAGCGCCGCCGCAGGCGCAGCGCCGTCAAGGAGATCCCCCTCCTCATCGGTGTCGCCGTCCTGATCGCGCTGGTGCTGAAGACGTTCCTCGTCCAGGCGTTCGTCATCCCGTCCGGCTCCATGGAGCAGACGATCCAGATCGGCGACCGCGTCCTGGTCGACAAGCTCACCCCCTGGTTCGGGTCCAAGCCGCAGCGCGGGGACGTCGTCGTGTTCAAGGACCCCGGCGGCTGGCTCCAGGACGAGCGGACCACGGTGAAGAAGGAGGACCCGGTCGGCATCAAGCAGATCAAGGAGGGTCTCACCTTCATCGGCCTGCTGCCGTCGGAGAACGAGAAGGACCTCATCAAGCGGGTCGTGGGGGTCGGCGGCGACCGCGTCCGGTGCTGCGACGCCCAGGGCCGCGTCACCGTCAACGGCGTCCCGCTGAACGAGGACTACCTCTACCCCGGCAACGCCCCCTCGCTGACGCCCTTCGACGTCACCGTGCCCGAGGGCCGCCTGTGGGTGATGGGCGACCACCGCGCGAACTCCGCGGACTCCCGCTCGCACCAGGACACCGACTACGGCGGTACCGTCTCCGAGGACGAGGTGGTGGGCCGCGCCATGGTCATCGCCTGGCCGCTCGGCCACTGGAACACCCTCGACGAGCCCACGACGTACGCCTCCGTGTCCGACTCGGCGCCGGGGTCGATCGCCGGAGCGCCGTCGTCGCATAGGGTTGCCACGGACGATCCCGGCCAACGTGAAGAGATTGTCCAGCTCCCGACCCCTGCGGAACTCCCGCTCGTTATGGGAGTGGTGGGCCTGCGCCGGGCATGGCGCGGGCGGCGGCAGAGAGTGAGGAGTCGGCGTGGGGGATGTGGCGGTAGGCGCACGGTCCGGTCAGGGAGGCGAGGAGCACCGCGGACGTTCCGCGGGTCCGGGCGACCCGGACGCGGGCCACGCCGCGTTCTCCGGGAGTGACGAGCGTGCGGTCGAGGACGGCGGAGTGAACGAGGACGGGACGCGGACCGGCGGCCAGGGGCCGGACGGTCCGGAGCAGGACCGGCCGAAGAAGCAGCAGCGCTCCTTCTGGAAGGAGCTGCCGATCCTCATCGGTATCGCGCTCGTCCTGGCGCTGCTGATCAAGACGTTCCTCGTGCAGGCGTTCTCGATCCCCTCCGACTCGATGCAGAACACCCTCCAGCGGGGTGACCGGGTCCTGGTCGACAAGCTGACCCCGTGGTTCGGCTCCGAGCCCGAGCGCGGCGAGGTCGTCGTCTTCCACGACCCCGACAACTGGCTGGCGGGCGAGCCGACCCCCGACCCGAACGCGCTGCAGAAGGCCCTCAGCTTCATCGGCCTGATGCCGTCCGCGGAGGAGAAGGACCTGATCAAGCGGGTCATCGGCGTCGGCGGCGACACGGTCGAGTGCAAGGGCACCGGCCCGCTGAAGGTCAACGGCAAGGCGCTCAACGAGCCGTACGTCTACCCGGGCAACACCCCGTGCAGCCAGGACGACCAGGGCGGCCAGTTCAAGGTGAAGGTCCCCGAGGGCCACATCTGGGTCATGGGTGACCACCGGCAGAACTCGCGGGACTCCCGCTACAACACGGCCGACAAGAACCAGGGCTTCGTCCCCGTCGACAAGGTCGTCGGCCGTGCCGTGGTCATCGCCTGGCCGATCAACCGCTGGACCAACCTGCCCGTCCCGGACACCTTCGACCAGCCCGGCCTGAACACCCCGGCGCAGAACGCGGCGGCCCTGACGGTCGCGCCGCCCGCGGTCGCGCTGGCCGGCGCGGTGCCGTTCGCGCTGTGGCGGCGCCGTCGCGCCTGACGGCGGGGGCACGGGGAGGGCTTACCCGCCCGGGTACCGCCGGGTAGGGTGCCGCCCATGAGTGGTCAGAGCACGACGCGTACGGTCCCGGGCAGCGGCGGTTTTGGCACGGTACGGACGGGCCGGACCGGTCAGGTGCTGTCCAACGTGGCCGTCGCGCTCGGGCTGGTGCTGTTCCTCGGCGGGTTCGCCTGGGGAGCGGTGGCCTACCGGCCCTACACCGTGCCGACCACCTCGATGGCCCCGACGATCGACGCCGGCGAGCGGGTGCTGGCGGAGCGCGTCGACGGCGGCGAGGTCCGCCGCGGCGACGTCGTCGTCTTCCGGGACGCCACCTGGTCGAACGCGCCCATGGTGAAGCGGGTGGTCGCCGTCGGCGGCGACACCGTCTCCTGCTGCGAGGACGGCAAGCTCACGGTCAACGGCAAGGAGATCGACGAACCGTATCTCCCCGACGACCCGATGGCGCGGTCCGCCGTCTTCCCCGAGGTGACCGTGCCGAAGGGCCGCCTGTTCCTGCTCGGAGACGAGCGCTCCGGGTCGGTCGACTCCACGGCCCATCTGACCGACGCGGCCAGCGGCACCGTCGCGCGTGACGCCGTCCAGGCCCGCGTGGACGCGGTCGTCTGGCCGATGGACGGCATGCTCGCCGAGCCCGCCGGCTTCAAGACCCTCGGCCCGCTCTCCACGCCGGGACCGCTGCCGAGCGTGCTCGCGGCGGTGGTCGGCGGCGCGGTGCTGGTGCTGGCGGGAGCCGCGTACGGGCCGCTGGCCAAGCGGGCGGCCGCCTCCCGGGCCCGGAGCGCCGCGGGGAGCGCCGGTGGCCGCTGAGCCGGCGCCGGCGGCACCGGACACATACACGGGCGGGCTGCGCAGGGTCGCCCGGGTGGTGCTGCTCGACCCTCAGGACCGCATCCTGCTGCTCCACGGCCATGAACCGGACGACCCCGGCACCGACTGGTGGTTCACGCCGGGCGGCGGCGTGGAGGGCGACGAGACCCGTGAACAGGCCGCCCTAAGGGAACTCGCCGAGGAGACCGGCATCACCGACGTCGAACTCGGCCCGGTGCTGTGGCGGCGGCGCTGCTCCTTCCCGTTCGCGGGCCGCCAGTGGGACCAGGACGAGTGGTACTACCTGGCCCGTACGGCGCAGACGGCCACCGCGGCGACGGCCCTGACCGAGCTGGAGAGGCGCAGTGTCGCCGGAGCTCGCTGGTGGACCTGCCCGGAACTGCTCCACGCCCGTGAGACGGTGTATCCGACCAAACTCGCCGGGCTGCTGCGGACACTGCTCGACGAAGGCCCCCCGGCCGCGCCCGTGACCCTGGACACCGAAATCGTCCGGTGACTCCCGGGACTGGCGCACAATGGTGGGATCGCACGGCTGAAGGGGAACATGCCATGAGCGCCGAGGACCTCGAGAAGTACGAGACCGAGATGGAGCTGAAGCTCTACCGGGAGTACCGCGATGTCGTCGGTCTGTTCAAATACGTGATCGAGACCGAGCGGCGCTTCTACCTCACCAACGACTACGAGATGCAGGTGCACTCGGTGCAGGGCGAGGTGTTCTTCGAGGTCTCCATGGCGGACGCCTGGGTCTGGGACATGTACCGGCCCGCCCGCTTCGTGAAGCAGGTACGGGTGCTCACGTTCAAGGACGTGAACATCGAGGAGCTCAACAAGAGCGATCTGGAGCTGCCGGGCGGGTGAGGTTCACCCTCGCGGGTGGCGGGGTTGTCCACAGTCGCCGGGTTGTGCACGTCCCCCGGCGGGGGCCGCGGTGATGCGTGACGGTTGGCGCCGGAGGTGGTGCCGACATGGACGCACGGCAGGACAGGCAGGTACGGGACGGCCAGGGGGCTGCTCAGGGGCGCGCTGCCCGGGGTGAGCCCAGGCGCGGCGGGCGGGCCCGTGGGGCGCTCGGCAGATACGGGGAGACACTGGCCGCGCGGCGGCTCACCCAGGCCGGGATGACGGTGCTGGCGCGCAACTGGCGCTGCGGCAGGACCGGCGAGATCGACATCGTCGCCCGGGACGGCGACGCCCTGGTCGTCTGCGAGGTGAAGACCCGCCGCGCCACGCCCTTCCAGCACCCCATGGCGGCGATCACCCCGGCCAAGGCGAGCCGGCTGCGCGGCCTGGCGGAGCGCTGGCTCCAGGAACACGGGGGAGCACCGCCCGGCGGTGTCCGCATCGACCTGGTCGGCGTGCTGCTCCCCCTGCGCGGCGCTCCCGTCGTCGAGCACGTCAGGGGGGTGGCCTGACATGGGATTCGCCCGTACATGCGCGGTGACCCTCGTCGGCGTCGAGGGCGTGGTCGTCGAGGTGCAGGCCGACCTGGAGCCGGGAGTCGCCGCGTTCACGCTGGTGGGGCTGCCGGACAAGAGCCTCACGGAGAGCCGCGACCGGGTCAGGGCCGCCGTGGTCAACTCCGGCGGCGAGTGGCCGCAGAAGAAGCTCACCGTCGGACTGAGCCCGGCGTCGGTGCCCAAGGCAGGCAGCGGTTTCGACCTGGCCGTGGCCTGTGCGGTCCTCGGCGCCTCGGAGCGGATCGACCCCCGGGTCCTGTCCGACATCGTGATGATCGGCGAGCTGGGGCTGGACGGCCGGGTGCGGCCGGTGCGGGGCATCCTGCCGGCCGTGCTGGCCGCGGCGGACGCGGGCTTCGAGCAGGTGGTGGTACCGAAGTGCGCCGCCGCCGAGGCCGCTTTGGTGCCGGGCGTGTCCGTGCTGGGCGTGCGCAGCCTGCGCCAGCTCATCGCGGTCCTCACCGACGAGCCGGTGCCCGACGAGGAGCCCCTCGAGCCGGAGCGGCCCGATCCGCTGATGGCGGGGCTGCGCGACCTCGGCAGCGGAGGGATCACCGGCATGAGCGGCGGTCCCGGCCGGTGCGACCAGGGGCACGACCTCGCCGACGTCGTGGGCCAGCACGCGGCGCGCACGGCGGTCGAGGTGGCCGCGGCGGGCGGGCACCACCTGTTCCTGGAGGGACCGCCCGGCGCCGGCAAGACGATGCTCGCGGAGCGGATGCCGTCCATCCTGCCCCCGCTGGACCGCCAGGCGTCCCTGGAGGTGACGGCCGTGCACTCGGTGGCGGGCCTGCTGCCGCCGGGCCGTCCGCTGATCGACACCGCCCCCTACTGCGCCCCGCACCACTCGGCCAGCATGCAGGCACTCGTGGGCGGCGGCCCGGGGACGGCACGGCCGGGAGCGGTGTCCCTGTCCCATCGAGGCGTCCTGTTCCTGGACGAGACCCCCGAGTTCAGCAGCAAGGCGCTGGACGCCCTGCGCCAGCCGCTGGAGGCCGGGCACGTGGTCATCGCGCGCAGCGCGGGCGTCGTGCGCTTCCCGGCTCGCTTCCTCATGGTGCTCGCGGCCAACCCGTGCCCCTGCGGCCGGTTCTCGCGCACCGACGAGCGGTGCGAGTGCCCGCCCTCGGCGATCCGCCGCTACCAGGCCCGGCTCTCCGGACCGCTGCTCGACCGGGTCGATCTGCGGATCGAGGTGGACGCCGTCACCCGTGGCGAGCTGACGGCGACGGGCGCCCGGGGCGAGACCACCGCGACGGTCGCCGACCGGGTGCGCTCGGCCCGGGAACGCGCCGCCGCGCGGTTCCACGGCACGCCGTGGCGCCTCAACAGCGACGTCCCGGGGCGGGAGCTGCGCAGCCGCTGGCAGGCCGCGCCGGGCGCCATGGACGAGGCCGAGCGCAGCCTGGAGCGGGGTGTGCTGACCGCGCGGGGGATCGACCGGGTGCTGAGGGTCGCCTGGACCGTCGCCGACCTGGCCGGCCACGACCGCCCCGACGCCGGCGACGTCGCCCTCGCCCTGCAACTGCGCACGGGCGTCCCGCGTGGGGTTCCGATGGCGATCGGAGCGGGGGTATGAGCGGGGCGAGCGGGCCGTACGGCCCGCCGCGGTCCACGGAATCGACGGGATCGACCGACCGGATCGGGCGCGAGGGTCCGGCGGGGCCGAGTGGCTCGGGCGGTTCGCCTGGAAGGGCTGGGCGCGAGGGTCCGCTGGGGCCGAGCGGCTCGGGCGGTGTGCCTGGAGAGGTTGGGCGCGAGGGGCCGCTGCGGCCGGCCGGCTCGGGCGGTTCGCCTGGAGGGGTCGGGCGGGACGGCCCGCCGCGACCCACCGGCCAGGGCGGTCTTCTCGGCCGGATCTTCCTCACCCGCGTCATCGAACCCGGCGACGAGACCGGCGGGCGCTGGGTGCGGGAGCTCGGGGTGGACGGAGTGGTGCGCCGGCTGAGGCAGCGCGGGGAGCCCTTGCCCGGCGCCGGCCGGAAGCGGTGGGCCGGGCTGCTGGCCCGGGCCGAGCGGGCCGACCCGCGCCGGGACCTCGCCGTCGCACAGGAGGCGGGCGTGCGGTTCGTGTGCCCCGGGGACGCGGAGTGGCCCGGTCAGCTCGACGACCTCGGGGACGCCCGCCCGCTCGGCCTGTGGGTGCGGGGCACCGCGGACCTGCGGATGTGGGCGCTGCGCTCGGTCGCTCTCGTCGGCGCCCGCGCCTGCACCGAGTACGGCGCGTTCATGGCCGCCACCCTCGCGGCCGGACTCGCCGAGAAGGGATGGGTCGTCGTCTCCGGCGGCGCCTACGGCATCGACGGCGCCGCCCACCGCGGGGCGCTCGGCGCGTGCGGCGCGACCGTCGCCGTGCTGGCCTGCGGGGTGGACCGTCCCTACCCGCGCGGACACGCAGGACTGATCGGCCGGATCGCGGAGCAGGGTCTCGTGGTCGGCGAGCTGCCGCCGGGCGAGCATCCGACGCCCAGCCGCTTCATCCTCCGCAACCGTGTGATCGCCGCCCTCACCCGGGGCACGGTCGTCGTCGAGGCGGCCCACCGCAGCGGCTCCCTGGTGACCGCCCGCGCCGCCCTCAGGCTGGGACGCCACACGATAGGGGTGCCGGGCCCGGCCACCAGCGGCCTCTCCGCCGGGGTGCACGAACTGCTCCGGCAGGACGCCGTCCTGGTCACCGACGCCGACGAGATCGCCGAACTGGTCGGCGACATGGGCGAGCTCGCCCCCGAGCGCAGGGGACCGGTCCTGCCCCGCGACCTGCTGGACCCGGCGGTCCGTCAGGTCCTCGCCGCGCTGCCGGCCCGTAGGGCGGCCCGCCCCGACGACATTGCCCGCACGGCCCAGACCACCCCGGACGACGCGATCGCGAAACTGTACGAACTCCGGGCACTTGGTTACGTCGAACGACATGGCGACAGCTGGAAGTTGACGCGCCAGGCGATGATCTCCGTCCGGGCCGCTTCCGATGTCCGCTGACACAGCGTGTTCGGCCGTCCGGGGGAACCCCGACACGCCTAGGAAAATACGCCAGTTGGGGTATCCGGGTGATCACACAGAGCGACGGGCGTGCCCCGGCGGGACGGCCCTCGGAACGTATCTGCGTACGGCCCGGCCGCCGTTCTTCGCACACCGCGACGCCGCAGTCACGCTACGCTCACGAGGGCCCAGACACGGACAGCCCAGAACAGACACCGGAACACACACCAGAACAGACATCGGACAGACAACGCACCCAGGCAGTACCAGCCCACGGCAGAACGGCACTAGGCGACGAATGCCCCAGCACACCTCCGGGTCCGACCGGGCGGCGATCCCCCCAGCCGCCCGCGACGGTGGCAGCGTGCGGCCGCCCGCTCCCTCGACGCTCGACGAGCTGTGGCGGTCGTACAAGGCGACGGGGGACGAACGTTTGCGGGAGCAGCTGATCCTGCACTACTCACCGCTGGTGAAGTACGTCGCCGGCCGGGTCAGCGTGGGGCTGCCGCCCAACGTCGAACAGGCGGACTTCGTGTCCTCCGGGGTCTTCGGGCTGATCGACGCGATCGAGAAGTTCGACGTCGACCGCGAGATCAAGTTCGAGACGTACGCGATCACCCGGATCCGCGGCGCGATGATCGACGAACTGCGGGCGCTGGACTGGATCCCCCGCTCGGTGCGGCAGAAGGCGCGCAACGTCGAGCGCGCCTACGCCACCCTCGAGGCGCGGCTGCGACGCACACCGACGGAGAACGAGGTCGCCGCCGAGATGGGCATCACCGTCGGTGAGCTGCACGCGGTGTTCAGCCAGCTCTCGCTCGCCAACGTCGTCGCCCTGGAGGAGCTGCTGCACGTCGGCGACGGCGGCGACCAGCTCAGCTTCATGGACACCCTGGAGGACACCGCCGCCGACAACCCGGTGGAGGTCGCCGAGGACCGGGAGCTGCGCCGCTTCCTGGCGCGGGCCATCAACACCCTGCCCGAGCGGGAGAAGACCGTGGTCACGCTGTACTACTACGAGGGCCTGACCCTGGCCGAGATCGGCAACGTCCTGGGCGTGACCGAGAGCCGGGTCAGCCAGATCCACACCAAGTCCGTGCTCCAGCTGCGCGCCAAGCTGGCGAGTTTCGGCCGCTGACCCCAGCCGGCCGGCCGGACATCCCGGCCGGCCGGACCCTGGCCGCAGTGGGCAGGGCGTCCGTAAAGTGGACGGCGTGCCAAGGATTCGAGCGGCCTCCGTGGCCGAGCACCGGTCGATGCAGCGAGCCGCCCTGCTGGACGCGGCACGCTCCCTGCTGTCCGAGGGCGGTACGGAGGCGCTGACCTTCCCGGCCCTCGCCGAGCGCACGGGCCTCGCCCGGTCGTCCGTGTACGAGTACTTCCGCTCGCGGGCGGCCGTCGTCGAGGAGCTGTGCGAGGCCGACTTCCCCGTCTGGGCGGCCGAGGTCGAGGCGGCGATGGCGGACGCCGAGGGCCCCGAGGGCAAGATCGAGGCGTACGTCCGCAAGCAGCTGGAACTGGTGGGGGACCGGCGGCACCGCGCGGTCGTCGCGATCTCCGCGAGCGAACTCGACGCCGGCGCCCGGGAGAAGATCCGCGCGGCCCACGGCGGACTCATCGCAATGATCGTCGAGGCGCTCGCCGAGCTGGGGCACGCCGAACCGCGTCTGACCGCCATGCTGCTCCAGGGCGTGGTCGATGCCGCCGTGCGCCGTATCGAGCTGGGGGCGGCCGAGCATCCCGACGTGATCGTCCGGGCGGCGGTCTCCCTCGCCCTGGACGGCGTCCGGGGCTGAAACGGCGTCCGGCGCGCCCTGCTCCCGCACCGGCCGGGGCTCCTCAGGGCAGAGGCACCCCGAGCACCGGCAGGAGCCGGGACGGACCCCGGTGGAGCAGCCACGGGGGCAGCACGGAGAGCGGGTCCAGGTAGGCCTCGCCCCGCAGCAGCCCCCAGTGGACGCAGGCCGCCGTGCAGTGGGAGCCGCCCGCCTCCACCGTGCCGATCACCTCGCCCGCCGTCACCTCCGCACCCTCCGGCACCGAGGCGCGGACGGGTTCGTAGGTGGTGCGCAGCGGAGGGTCCCCGGTGCCGGCGAGCTCCACCGCGACGACGCCCTTCCCGGCCACCCGGCCCGCGAACGACACCCGGCCGTCCGCCACCGCGCGTACCGGCGTCCCCGGCGGCGCCGCGAGATCGACACCCCGGTGCCCGGGCCCGTAGACGGTCGCCGGCGGTTCCCAGCCGCGCAGCACCGGCGGGCGCACCCCCACCGGCCACATACGCGCGATGGCCGGAACGGCGTCGTCCGCGGCACGGCGCCCACCCGCCCCGACGGTCGGTGACGCGGCGTTCCCCGCCCCCGCCGCGAGGAGGCGTGACGCCGGCGGCGCCAGCAGCGCCGCCACGGTCACGGCCACCACCAGCACCAGCCGCACGCACCGCCAGGCCCATCCGCCCCGCCCGCTCCCCTCAGCCGTTCCGGCCCGTTCACGCCACCCACGTCCTTCGCTCCGTCCCAGTCGTCGCATGGCGGAAGCGTCTCGCGGGGACGTGATCTCCGCCGGGACCTGTGGACAGCCGGCCGGGTTGTGGACAACGGCGTCACCCGGCACGCCGCGGGTCCCGTACACTTCTGGTGGCGACCCGGGCCACCGGGTCGACTTCGCACGCCCCGACATCGGGACCGGTCACGGCCGTGGCCCGGTGTCAGCGCCCCTCGGTCCTTTGTGGCACGGCGCGTCGTGGGCGTCAGGCGCGGGAGCCGTCCGGCACCCGCGGCACAACCGAGAAATTCAAGGAGATACGGCCATGGCCGTCGTCACGATGCGGGAGCTGCTGGAGAGCGGCGTCCACTTCGGTCACCAGACCCGTCGTTGGAACCCGAAGATGAAGCGCTTCATCTTCACGGAGCGCAACGGCATCTACATCATCGACCTGCTCCAGTCGCTGTCGTACATCGACCGCGCCTACGAGTTCGTCAAGGAGACCGTGGCCCACGGCGGCACGGTCATGTTCGTCGGCACGAAGAAGCAGGCGCAGGAGGCCATCGCCGAGCAGGCCACCCGCGTCGGCATGCCCTACGTCAACCAGCGCTGGCTGGGCGGCATGCTCACCAACTTCTCGACCGTCTACAAGCGTCTGCAGCGCCTCAAGGAGCTCGAGCAGATCGACTTCGAGGACGTGGCCGCCTCCGGCCTCACCAAGAAGGAGCTGCTGGTCCTCTCCCGCGAGAAGGCCAAGCTGGAGAAGACCCTCGGCGGTATCCGCGAGATGCAGAAGGTGCCCAGCGCCGTCTGGATCGTGGACACCAAGAAGGAGCACATCGCGGTCGGCGAGGCCCGGAAGCTCAACATCCCGGTCGTCGCCATCCTCGACACCAACTGCGACCCCGACGAGGTCGACTACAAGATCCCGGGCAACGACGACGCGATCCGCTCCGTCACCCTGCTCACCCGCGTGATCGCCGACGCCGTCGCCGAGGGCCTCATCGCCCGCAGCGGTGGCGCGGAGGGCAAGGGCGAGAAGGCCGCCGGCGAGCCGCTGGCCGAGTGGGAGCGCGACCTGCTCGAGGGCGAGAAGAAGGGCGAGGAGGCCGCTCCGGCCGCCGCCGAGGGCGAGAAGCCGGCCGAGGCCCCCGCTGCCGAGGCCCCCGCCGCGGAGACCCCGGCCGCGGAGACCCCGGCCGAGCAGGCCTGACCGCTCCGTCAGAGCCGATGACGGCGGGAGCGGAGACATGTCGTCCGCTCCCGCCGTTCACCCGTAGACCGGGGGCGGCCCGGGACCTGCCCGCGCGGCGGTCCCGTCCCGCCGATCTTCGAACCTCCAGACTTCGAGAAAGATTCACAGACTCATGGCGAACTACACCGCCGCCGACGTCAAGAAGCTCCGGGAGCTCACCGGCGCCGGCATGATGGACTGCAAGAAGGCGCTGGACGAGGCCGACGGCAACGTCGACAAGGCCGTCGAGGCGCTCCGCATCAAGGGCCAGAAGGGCGTCGCCAAGCGCGAGGGCCGCTCCGCCGAGAACGGCGCCGTGGTCTCGATCATCGCCGACGACAACTCCTCCGGTGTCCTCGTCGAGCTGAAGTGCGAGACGGACTTCGTCGCCAAGGGCGAGAAGTTCCAGGCCGTCGCCACCGCGATCGCCGAGCACGTCGCCAAGACGTCCCCGGCCGACCTCGAGGCCCTGCTCGCCTCCGAGATCGAGTCCGGCAAGACCGTCCAGGCGTTCGTGGACGAGGCCAACGCCAACCTCGGCGAGAAGATCGTCCTGGACCGCTTCGCGCAGTTCGCCGGCGGCTACGTGACGGCGTACATGCACCGCACGATGCCCGACCTGCCCCCGCAGATCGGTGTGCTCGTCGAGCTCGACAAGCCGAACGCCGAGATCGCCAAGGGCGTCGCCCAGCACATCGCCGCCTTCGCGCCGAAGTACCTCTCCAAGGAGGACGTGCCGGCCGAGGTCGTCGAGTCCGAGCGTCGCATCGCCGAGGAGACCACCCGCGCCGAGGGCAAGCCCGAGGCCGCGATCGGCAAGATCGTCGAGGGTCGCCTCAACGGCTTCTTCAAGGACGCCACGCTGCTCGGCCAGCCCTACGCGCTGGACAACAAGAAGTCCGTCCAGAAGGTGCTGGACGAGGCCGGTGTCACCCTGAAGCGCTTCTCGCGCATCAAGGTCGGCATCTGAGTCCGCACCGCGACGGGCGCGCGACCCCGATAGGGTCGACAGCAGTCGTTCGGACACGCGTCCACGCACGCGCGCGTGCCGGGCGACAGCAGATCTGACGAGGAGGCCATTGCCGCATGGGATGCGAACCACGCCCCACCGGCAATGGCCTTCTTCGTATGTGCAACACGTGAAAGAGGCGGGATTCGACCATGACGACCAAGGCTGAGAAGAGCGACGACGGCAAAGTGCGCGGCCGGTTTCTGCTGAAGCTGTCCGGAGAGGCATTCTCCGGTGGCGGAGGCCTGGGCGTCGATCCCGACGTGGTGCACGCCATCGCCCGTGAGATCGCGGCCGTCGTACGCGACGGCGCGCAGATCGCGATCGTGATCGGCGGCGGCAACTTCTTCCGCGGAGCCGAGCTCCAGGTGCGCGGCATGGACCGCGCCCGCTCCGACTACATGGGCATGCTCGGCACCGTGATGAACTGCCTGGCCCTCCAGGACTTCCTGGAGAAGGAGGGCGTGGACTGCCGCGTGCAGACCGCCATCACCATGGGCCAGGTCGCCGAGCCCTACATCCCGCTGCGCGCCGTGCGCCACCTGGAGAAGGGCCGCGTGGTCATCTTCGGCGCCGGTATGGGCATGCCGTACTTCTCCACCGACACCACCGCCGCGCAGCGCGCCCTGGAGATCGACGCCGAGGCGCTCCTCATGGGCAAGAACGGTGTCGACGGGGTCTACGACTCCGACCCCAAGACCAACCCCGACGCCGTCAAGTTCGACGCCCTCGGCTACGGCGAGGTCATCACCCGGAACCTGAAGGTCGCCGACGCCACGGCCGTCACGCTCTGCCGGGACAACAGCCTGCCGATCGTCGTCTTCGAACTCCTGAAGGAGGGCAACATCGCCCGCGCCGTCAAGGGTGAGAAGATCGGCACGCTGGTGGGCGACGACGCCGGGCACAACTGACCGGGGGATGGACAATGTCCTGCCGGTCGTGAACCGTGCAGGAAGAAGACGCGACGCAGCCGGCCGCCGCCCTGACCAGGAACCGCAGCCGGGCCTACTCAAGACACGCAGGAGCAAGTGGTGATCGAAGAGACCCTCCTCGAGGCCGAGGAGAAGATGGAGAAGGCCGTCGTGGTCGCCAAGGAGGACTTCGCCGCGATCCGCACCGGCCGTGCGCACCCGGCGATGTTCAACAAGATCGTGGCCGACTACTACGGCGCGCCGACGCCGATCAACCAGCTGGCCTCGTTCTCCGTGCCCGAGCCGCGCATGGCCGTGGTGACCCCGTTCGACAAGAGCGCCCTGCGCAACATCGAGCAGGCGATCCGCGACTCCGACCTGGGCGTCAACCCGAGCAACGACGGCAACATCATCCGGGTGGTGTTCCCCGAGCTGACCGAGGAGCGCCGGCGCGAGTACATCAAGGTCGCCAAGGGCAAGGGCGAGGACGCGAAGATCTCGATCCGCTCCGTGCGCCGCAAGGCCAAGGAAGCCATCGACAAGCTGATCAAGGACGGCGAGGTCGGCGAGGACGAGGGCCGCCGTGCGGAGAAGGAGCTCGACGACACCACGGCGAAGTACGTCGCCCAGGTGGACGAGCTCCTGAAGCACAAGGAAGCGGAGCTGCTCGAGGTCTGATGAACGACTCTTCCTGGGGGACGCCGCAGACCGGGTACTGGGGGCAGTCCGACCACGGACCCGGCCGGGGAGCTGTCCCGGCGGGTCCCGCGTACGATGCGCACCAAGCACAGCAGACGCGGCCCATGCCCATCGTGCCTGATGTACCCGAACACGGCGGAGACCAGGATGCGGACCGGGGGGTCGCTCGGCTGAGCGGCCCCCTGTTCCGAGACGAGCCGACGCGGGCCCGCCCCCTGCCGGGGGAGGTGCCGCAGAATCCGGAGCCCATGCCCCACGCCCCGCAGCCGGCCCCCGCACCGCAGAAGAAGAGCGCGGGGCGGGACCTCGGCGCCGCGATAGGCGTCGGCGTCGGACTCGGCGCGGTGATCGTCGCGTCGCTGTTCGTCGTCAAGGCCGTCTTCGTCGGGGTGGTCGCGGTCGCCGTCGTGGTGGGCCTGTGGGAGCTGACGACGCGGCTGGACGAGCGCAAGGGGATCAAGGCGCCCCTCGTCCCGCTGGCGCTGGGCGGCGCGGCCATGGTCGTCGCCGGGTACGCCCGGGGCGCGGAGGGCGCGTGGGTCGCCATGGCACTCACCACGCTGGCGGTGCTGGTGTGGCGGATGACGGCGCCGCCGCAGGGCTACCTCAAGGACGTCACGGCCGGCGTCTTCGCGGTGTTCTACGTCCCCTTCCTCGCGACGTTCGTCGCGATGCTGCTGAAGGCCGAGGACGGCCCGTGGCGCGTGCTGACCTTCCTGCTGCTCACCGTGGTCAGCGACACCGGCGCGTACGCGGTCGGCTGGCGCTTCGGCACGCACAAGCTCGCCCCGCGCATCAGCCCCGGCAAGACCCGCGAGGGCCTGCTGGGCGCGGTCGCCTTCTCGATGGCGGCGGGCGCGCTGTGCATGCAGTTCCTGATCGACGGCGGCCAGTGGTGGCAGGGCCTGCTGCTCGGCCTCGCGGTCGCCGCGAGCGCCACGCTGGGCGACCTCGGCGAGTCGATGATCAAGCGCGACCTCGGCATCAAGGACATGGGCACGCTGCTGCCGGGCCACGGCGGCATCATGGACCGCCTGGACTCCCTCCTGCCCACGGCGCCGGTGGTGTGGCTGCTGCTGGCGATCTTCGTGGGAGCGGGCTGAGATATCCGTTCCCGCGTATCGCAGTCCGGGCCCCTGTCCTTCCCGGAGGACAGGGGCCCGTTCGCGTGCCACCGCCTTGTCGTCGGTCCGCTCCGAGGAGTGGATCGATCACAACGGAGCGGAAGTGGTCTGACCTGCGTGGATGGTTGATTTTTGCATCAGGCTCCGTCGGCCTCGGAGTCGAATGCTTCAGCCGAGCTTGCCGAGAACTCATTGATCGCAGGAGATCTCAGCCAACCATTCAGGGGTGTAGCACTCGGCAAACGACCACTTCTGGTCCGAGTAGTGGTCATCGGTGCTGTCGGTGTACACCTCAAGCCTGCCCTGCGGCGTCAGGCGGTAGTACTCGCGAATCGGGTCACCCTCCACGGTGGGATAGGTGATCTTCAGTTCTGCGCTCTCGCCGCTCTTGAGGGCTCGTCGGAGGCAGTCGATCTCCCGCGCCGCCTGCTTCTGTATCTCCTCACCTTGAGCCAAGCCCACCTCGCCACAACTTGGATACTCAGTTCTGGACTCCCAGCGGTCCTTGACCGGATCGTCCAGCATGCCGCAACCGGCGGCCAGCAAGGACGTGGCCGCTACCGCGGCGAGCCGCGCGCGGACCGAAACAGCCGCCACACAGCGACGACGGGCCCTGCTCCGACCTGTCGTCCGCGCCAGGTGCGCCGGCCTCACCCGCTGCAACTGCTTCGGCAGGTCGTTGTCAGCGTGCACGAGCAGACCCGTCTTCGCTCTCAAAGCCCCTCCCCGAACCCATGCTTGATCGCAGCCGGACCATACCCGCCAGCACCGACATGAGATGCCCGATACCGCCTCTTCGGGCCGTCTCTGGGCCGTCCGACGCCGCTCAGTGACGACCGGTGACGACCACCGACGACAGCCGTAGCGGGCGACAGCCGCAGGCCACCCATATGGATCTGCGACACTGGTACAGCCATGCCTAAGCCCGGAGAACTTACATTCGTCGCGCCGCGCGGAGCCAAGAAGCCGCCGCGGCATCTTGCCGATCTCACGCCTGCCGAGCGCAAGGAGGCGGTTGTCGCGGTCGGTGAGAAGCCGTTCCGTGCCAAGCAGCTCTCGCAGCACTACTTCGCGCGGTACGCGCACGATCCGGAGCAGTGGACCGACATCCCCGCCGGTTCGCGCGGGAAGCTGCGGGAAGCGCTGCTTCCCGAGCTGATGAGCGTCGTGCGGCATCTGTCGACCGACCAGGGGACGACCCGCAAGACGCTGTGGAAGCTGTTCGACGGGACGCTCGTCGAGTCCGTGCTGATGCGGTACCCGGACCGGGTCACCATGTGCATCAGCTCGCAGGCCGGCTGCGGCATGAACTGCCCGTTCTGCGCGACCGGGCAGGCCGGTCTTGACCGGAACCTGTCCACCGCCGAGATCGTGCACCAGATCGTGGACGGCATGCGTGCGCTCCGCGACGGCGAGGTGCCCGGCGGGCCCGCGCGGCTCAGCAACATCGTGTTCATGGGCATGGGCGAACCCCTCGCCAACTACAACCGGGTCGTCGGCGCCATCCGCCGCCTCACCGACCCCGAGCCCGACGGCCTCGGCCTGTCGCAGCGGGGGATCACCGTGTCGACGGTGGGCCTCGTACCGGCCATCCACCGGTTCTCCGACGAGGGCTTCAAGTGCCGGCTCGCCATCTCCCTGCACGCCCCCGACGACGAGCTGCGCGACACCCTCGTCCCCGTGAACACGCGGTGGAAGGTGCGCGAGGTGCTCGACGCCGGGTTCGAGTACGCGGCGAAGTCCGGGCGCCGGCTGTCCATCGAGTACGCGCTGATCCGGGACATCAACGACCAGGCGTGGCGCGGTGACCGGCTCGGGCGGCTGCTCAAGGGGCGTCCCGTGCACGTCAACCTCATCCCGCTCAACCCCACGCCCGGGTCCAAGTGGACCGCGTCGCGGCCCGAGGACGAGAAGGCGTTCGTCGAGGCGATCGCCGCGCACGGTGTGCCGGTCACGATCCGGGACACCCGTGGTCAGGAGATCGACGGGGCGTGTGGTCAGCTCGCCGCCACCGAGCGGTAGTCTGACCGGCGTCAACACATCTGCATATTCCGACAGGGGAGCGCCACAGCGCTGAGAGTGCGGCACCGGCCGCAGACCCTCCGAACCTGGCCCAGGTCATTCTGGGTAGGGAGATCGGTCATCACTCGAGCTGTTGCGCCCTGCCCGGGACCCCGCCCAGGGGTTCCGGGCAGGGCCGCGTCTCTTCCTGGTCACTCCAGGAGGAATCAAGTGGGCATCACCAAGAAGGTCACCGTCCTGGCCGTCGGGCTGGGGCTCGTCACGCTGTCCGCCTGTGGGTCGTCCGGCGGGGACGGCAGCGGGGGCAGCGGCGAGGGCTCCAGGACCGTGACCCTCGTCAGTCACAACTCGTGGGCCGTGTCCGAGGACGTCGTCGCCGCCTTCGAGAAGCAGTCCGGCTACCAGCTCAAGGTCCTCAAGGACGGCGACGCCGGGCAGGCCGTGAACAAGGCGATCCTGACCAAGGACAACCCCCAGGGCGACGTCTTCTTCGGCGTCGACAACACGCTGCTGTCCCGCGCCCTCGACAACGGTCTCTTCCAGTCCTACGAGGCCAAGGGCTCCGACCAGGTCCTGCCCGAGTACCGGGTCGACGAGGACAAGCACCGGGTGACCCCCGTCGACACCGGCGACGTGTGCGTCAACTACGACAAGGCGTGGTTCGAGAAGAAGAAGCTGACCCCGCCGGAGACCTTCGACGACCTGGTCAAGCCCGAGTACAAGGACCTCCTCGTCGTCGAGAACGCCGCCACCTCCTCGCCCGGCCTCGGGTTCCTGCTCGGCACCGCCGCCGAGTACGGGGACGAGGGGTGGGAGGACTACTGGAAGAAGCTGAAGGCCAACGGCGTCAAGGTCGTCGACGGCTGGGAGCAGGCGTACAACGAGGAGTTCTCCGGCTCGGCCGGCGGCAAGAAGGCCAAGGCCGACCGCCCGCTCGTCGTGTCGTACGCCTCCTCGCCGCCCGCCGAGGTGATCTACGCCGACCCGCGGCCCGACACGGCGCCCACCGGCGTCGCCGAGGGCACCTGCTTCCGGCAGGTCGAGTACGCGGGCCTGCTGAGCAACGCCGAGAACCCCGAGGGCGGCAAGGCGCTGCTGGACTTCATGACCGGCGAGAGCTTCCAGGAGGACATGCCGCTCAACATGTTCGTCTACCCGGTGCGCGAGGGCGCGCAGGTGCCCGAGGAGTTCGTGACGTTCGGGCCGCAGGCGAAGGAGCCGCGGACCATGGACCCGGCGAAGATCGCCGAGAACCGTGACCAGTGGGTCAAGTCGTGGACCTCGCTCGTACTGAAGTGAGCCCGCGCCGCACCGGCCGGTGGCGCCGGAACGCGGCCCGGCTCGGCCTGATGGCCGTGCCGGCCGCGTTCTTCGCCGTCTTCTTCGCCTACCCGGTCGCCGCGATCGTCGCCCGGGGGCTGAAGGCCGACGGCGGCTGGCAGCCCGGGCGGATCGTTGACGTGCTGGCCCAGTCCGACGTCCGCCAGGTGCTGTGGTTCACCCTCTGGCAGGCACTCGTCTCCACGGCCCTCACCCTGGTGATCGCCCTGCCCGGCGCCTACGCCCTGGCCCGGTTCGACTTCCCCGGCAAACAGGTGCTCCGCGCGGTGATCACCGTGCCGTTCGTGCTGCCGACGGTCGTCGTCGGCACGGCGTTCATGGCGCTCGTCGGGCGCGGCGGACTGCTCGACGAGCTGTGGGGCGTGCGCCTCGACACCACGGTCTGGGCGATCCTCCTCGCGCACGTCTTCTTCAACTACGCCGTGGTCGTCCGCACCGTGGGCGGGCTGTGGGCGCAGCTCGACCCGCGGCAGGAGGAGGCGGCGCGGATGCTCGGCGCCTCCCGTCTCACCGCCTGGCGCACCGTGACCCTCCCGGCGCTCGCGCCCGCCGTGGCCGCCGCCGCGCTGATGGTCTTCCTCTTCACCTTCACCTCGTTCGGGGTGGTGCAGATCCTCGGCGGGCCCGCCTTCTCCACCCTGGAGGTGGAGATCTACCGGCAGACCGCCGACCTCTTCGACCTGTCCACGGCCGCCGTCCTCACGCTGATCCAGTTCGTCGCCGTGGGCGCGATCCTCGCCCTGCACGCCTGGACCGTGCGGCGCCGTGAGACCGCGCTGCGGCTGGTCGACGCCTCGGTGACCGCACGCCGCCCGCGCGGCGCCGGGCAGTGGGCGCTGCTCGGCGGGGTCGTCGCCACGGTCGTCGTACTCCTGCTGCTGCCGCTCGCCGTGCTGGTGCAGCGCTCCTTCGGCAGCGCCGGCCTCGCCTACTACCGGGCGCTCACCGAGGCCGACGGCGGGGTCTTCCTGGTCGCCCCGATCGAGGCGATCGGCAACTCCTTGAGCTACGCCGTCGCCGCCACCGTGATCGCCGTGGTGATCGGCGGTCTCGCCGCCGTCGCGCTGACCCGGCGCGACGCGGGACGGCTGGTCCGCGGCTTCGACGCGCTGCTGATGCTGCCCCTCGGCGTCTCCGCGGTGACCGTCGGCTTCGGCTTCCTGATCGCCCTCGACGAACCCCCGCTGGACCTGCGCGCCTCCTGGATCCTGGTGCCGCTCGCGCAGGCGCTGGTCGGCGTCCCCTTCGTCGTACGGACCATGCTGCCGGTGCTGCGGGCGGTGGACGTGCGGCTGCGGGAGGCGGCGTCGGTGCTGGGAGCGTCGCCGTGGCGGGCGTGGCGGGAGGTGGACCTGCCGCTGGTGCGGCGGGCGCTGCTGATCGCCGCCGGGTTCGCCTTCGCCGTGTCCCTGGGGGAGTTCGGGGCGACGGTGTTCATCGCGCGGCCGGACAACCCCACCCTGCCGGTGGCCGTGGCGCGGCTGCTGGGACGGCCCGGGGACCTCAACTACGGGCAGGCGATGGCCCTGTCGACGATTCTGATGATCGTGTGCGCCGTGGCGCTGCTGGTGCTGGAGCGGCTGCGGACCGACCGGACGGGGGAGTTCTAGATGCCCACGGACAGCCTGCTGAGCCTCGAGGACGCGACCGTGCGCTTCGGCGGGCGGGCCGCGCTGGACGCCGTCGGCCTCGGGGTCGCCGAGCACGAGATCGTGTGCGTGCTCGGGCCCAGCGGCAGCGGCAAGTCCACGCTGCTGCGCGTGGTCGCCGGACTCCAGCCCCTGGACGCCGGGCGCATCCTGCTCGACGGGCGGGACCAGGCGGGCGTCCCCGCGCACAGGCGGGGCGTCGGGCTGATGTTCCAGGACCATCAGCTGTTCCCGCAGCGGGACGTGGGCGGCAACGTGGCCTTCGGCCTGCGCATGCACGGCGCGCCGCGTGCCGAACAGAACCGGCGTGTGGGCGAGTTGCTGGAGCTGGTCGGGCTGCCCGGGGCGTCCGGGCGGGCCGTCGCCGCCCTGTCCGGTGGCGAGCAGCAGCGGGTGGCGCTGGCCCGTGCGCTCGCGCCCAGCCCGCGGCTGCTGATGCTCGACGAGCCGCTCGGACAGCTCGACCGGTCGCTCAGGGAGCGGCTGGTCGTCGAACTGCGCGAGCTGTTCGGCCGGCTGGGCACCACCGTGCTGGCCGTGACGCACGACCAGGGCGAGGCGTTCGCGCTGGCCGACCGGGTGGTGGTGATGCGCGACGGCCGGATCGCCCAGTCCGGCACGCCGCTCGAGGTGTGGCAGCGGCCCGCCGACGCCTTCGTGGCGCGCTTCCTCGGCTTCGAGAACGTGGTCGAGGCGGCAGTCGCCGACGGCGTCGCCGTCACCCCCTGGGGCAAGGTCCCGGTGCCGCGCGACGCCCCCGGGGGCACGCGGCCGCTGCTGGTCCGGCCCGGCGGGGTCCGGCTGGTCCCGGCCGGGGAGGGACTGCGCTGCACGGTGACCGCGCGCACCTTCCGCGGCACCCATGTCGCCGTGCGCCTGCAGCCGGAGGACGCGCCCCCGCTGGAGGCGGCCTGCGCCCTGAGGGAGGCCCCGGAGGTCGGGGACGTCACCGGCGTGGAGTTCGACGGCGCGGAAATCGCTGTGCTGGGCTGATCACCGCTGCCTAGGGTGAGCGGCATGACACGACTCGCACACGCACGCTACTGCGACGAGATCGCCCGTCAGATTGGGCAGTTGAGGTCGGTGGTGACCTCCGGGACGGACCTGTCCCGCACGGTGCCGACCACGCCCGACTGGTCCGTGGAACAGCTCGTACGGCACCTCGGCGGCGCCCTGCGCTGGGTGGCCCTGATGGTGCGGACCGGGGCCGGGAAGGAGGCCCGGGAGGAGGACGTGCCGGGCTTCGAGGGGCCCGAGGCGCGCGGGGACGCCGCCGCGCTGGACGCCTGGCTGGCGGAGAGCGGCGACCTGGTCGTCTCCGCGCTGCGGGAGGCGGGTCCTGACGCGCGGGTGTGGAGCTGGGCGGGCATCGAGAACGCCGGCTTCTGGGCCCGCCGTGTGACCCACGAGGTGACCGTGCACCGGGCGGACGCCACGCTCGCCGCCGGACTGCCCTACGAGGTCGCGCCCGAGGTGGCCGCCGACGCGGTCGACGAGTGGCTGGAGATCGTGGAGTGGGCGCAGCGGACGCTGCCCGACGACGAGGTGCACGGGCTGCGCGGACCCCTGCGCACGATCCACCTGCACGCCACCGACACCGCGCCCGGCGTAGCGGCGGAGTGGCTGATCAGGCTGGACGAGGAGGGGGTGTCCTGGAGTCACGGCCACGAGAAGGCCACGGTCGCACTGCGCGGTCCGCTCACCTGGGTGCTGCTGGCCTTCTACCGCCGCATCCCGCTGGACGACCCCCGCATCGAGGTGCTCGGCGAGCGCGCGGTGCTCGAACACTGGTTGGAACGGGCCACGTTCGGCTGACCGGTACGGCAACGGCGAGCGGCCCGCCCCCGGTTCGGGGACGGGCCGCGGGCGGTTCCGTGAGGCGTCAGCGCTGGCTGTTCGCCCCGCGGCGGCGCATGCCGAAGAAGACCGCGCCGCCACCGAGCGCGACCAGGGCGGCCGCGACACCGGCGATCAGACCGGTGTTGGAGTTGGCGCCGGTCTCGGCGAGGTTGGACTCACCGGCCGGGGAGGGGGCGTTGTCCGACGTGTCCGCCGGGGGAGCGGCGCTCTCGCTCTCGCTCTCCGACGGGGCCGGGGTCGGCTCCTCGCTCTCCTCGGCCGGGGCCGAGGTCTCCTCCGACGGCGTGGGCTCGGGGGACGGGGACTCCTCGTCCTCCTTGCACGGCGTCGACGGCGTGATCAGGTTCGGCTTGATGTCCTCGTCCACGAACGGCTTGGCCGTGACGTGGATGCGGTACTCGGCGTTGGGCTTCCAGTCCTCCTCGAAGGTGATGGTGGTGCCCTCCTTGGAACCCCGGACCACCTGCTCGCCGATCTTCTCGATGTCGGCGCCGTTGTTCTGGAGGAACACGGTCACGGTGGCGGGGACGCCGGCCGGGTCGACGTCGGTGACGGTGATGACGCCCTTGTCACCGTCGCACTTGGCCTCGGCCGAGAACTCGTTGATGTTGCACGCCGCGGCGTTGCCGGCGGCACCGAGCGCGAGCGCGGCGGTCGCGGAGACGACACCGAGGGCGCGCACGGAGCGGGTCACGGTACGGCGTGAAACGGACAGAACTGCCACGTTTGTCCTTTACATGATGCGCAAATGAGGGGGGTTGAGGGAGAGGTGATGAAGAATCAGCACTCCCATGAGGCTCCCAGGTCTATAAGCGCCGCATAAGTAGTGTCAACGCATATGCCTACCGGGGGCCCCGGCTTTGCCTATTTGTTAACCACCCGGACGTTTACCCGCCCTTGGGACCGCATCGATCCGGCCGCAGCGTCCGAGATCGGTCACCGAACGTGTACGGTGGGTTAGTTGGCGTACGCGGGCATCAACAAGGCTGTCGCCAGCCTACGTTGGCCCGCCGGCGCGCGGGAACGCGGCAGGGGCGGGGCGCGCTTCCGCGAGCACCCCGCCCCTGCCAGGTCCGGTTCGGCGACGGGCCGTCAGCCCTCCACGGCCGCCGGGTCCATCCAGACGACCTCCCAGGTGTGGCCGTCGGGGTCGTCGAAGGACCGGCCGTACATGAAGCCGAGGTCCTGGGTGTCGCCGGCCACGGAGCCGCCCGCCGCCAGCGCCTTCTCCACCAGCTCGTCGACCTTCTCCCGGCTCTCGGCGCTCAGCGCCAGCAGCACCTCGCTGCTCTTGCGGGCGTCCGCGATCTCCTTCTTCGTGAACTGCGCGTACTTCTCCTTCGTCAGCAGCATCGCGATGATCGTGTCGCTGATCACGACGGACGCGGTGGACTCGTCGCTGAACCGCTCGTTGATGGAGTAGCCGAGCGCCGTGTAGAACCTCCGCGACGCGTCGATGTCCTCGACGGGCAGGTTCACGAAGATCATCTGCTGGTACATGACGGGGCCTCTCCTTGTGTCGTTGCCGTTCGAGGGGGTAGACCGGAGGGCCGCGCGGAACTCATCGCGCCCGGGGAAAGAATTCTTCGACCGTCTCCGCTCAGCCGCCCAGCGGCCACGCCGACAGCTCGGCCACCGCCACGGTGAGCGGCCCGAACAGGGCGAGCAGCGCACCCGCGCGCAGGGAGGCGGCCCGGCGCAGCGTCCCCGCGGGCGCCCCCAGCCGCCGCAGCGAGGCGGTGGTGTCCGCGTGCGCCTGCTTCGCCTCGACGGCCGCCGTGAGCAGCGTCGCCACCGTGCAGCCGGCCACCAGCAGCACCCCGAGCACCACGAGCGGACCGGCCGACGGGTCGTCCGGGTCGTGCAGCGACGCCATCGTGTACGCGGCCGACACCACCGCGCAGACCACGCCCAGCGGGCGTCCGATGCGCGTCGCCTCCGTCATCAGCACCCGCCCGGCCAGCAGCCGCAGCGCGCCCGGCCGCACGGCCTGGAGCAGCCGCCCGCACAGATGGGTGAGCCCGGGGCCGACCAGGGCCAGGCCGAGGGAGGTCAGGGCCAGCCCGAGGAACGCGGCCGGGCCGTCCGCGGAGCCGGTACGGCTGGTGAGCGCCTCCACCGCCAGCCCCACCGCGAGCACCGCGACGCCCCAGGGCAGACCCGACGGGGCCGCGGTCGGCACGGGCGGCGGGACGACGGCGGGGGAGCCGTCGACGGCCTCCGCACCGGCATCCCCGGCCGCGCCGGCCGGTGCGCCGTCCTGCTCCTGTGCGGGCGCCTCCGCGGCCGTGCGCCGGCCGCGGGCCGCAGCCCCCAGCTGCCGTCCGAACCGCCCGTACGCGCCGAAGGACTCCCGCACCGGGGTGCGCCGGTAGGCGCCGAACCGGCCGTACGCCCGTGCCGCCCGGCCCGCGCCCTTCACCGGTTCGCGCGGCCGCAGCGTCACCGCCACCGCCCCCGACGCGCTCAGCGGCACCAGGGCCAGCAGCGTCAGCGCGGCCGGCAGCGGCAGGGGACGCCCGGCGGCCAGGAACTCCTGTGCGCCCCCGCCGAGGGACATCCCGGTGAGGTCGCCGCGCAGCTGGAGGAAGACGAGCAGCGCCAGCGCCGAACCCAGCAGGCAGGACACGGCCGTGGTCGCGGCGGAGATCGCCATCAGCCTGACCGGGCCGAGCCCGACCGCCGACAGACCGGGCCGGGGCCGGGTTGCCGGATCGGCGCGGGCGACCGCGACCGCGAGGTAGACGGTGGCCGCCAGCGGGGCCGTGCACCAGGCCAGCCGGAGCGCGGAGGCGGCGGGGTCGGGGTGGCTCAGCGCGTGGCCGAGGGCGCTCAGCAGCAGGAAGCCCGTGCCGGCCGAGGCGCCCGCGACGAGCAGCCGGCGGACCTGGACGGCGGGCCGGGCGCCGAGGCTCAGACGGAGAGCGAGCACGCCGCCCGGCCTTCCGACTCGGCCGGTCCGGAGACCGGGGGGAGGTGTACGGTCCGCACGCACCGCCCGTCGAGCAGCGACACCGTGCGGTCGGCGAGGGCGGCGGTCTGCGCGTCGTGGGTCGCGAGGACCACGGTGATGCCGTGCGAGCGGGCCGCCGTGGTGAGGGTGCGCAGCACATGGGCGCGGTCGACGCGGTGCAGCGGCGCGGTCGGCTCGTCGGCGAACAGCACCGACGGCGCCGGGGCCAGCGCGCGGGCGATGCTCACCCGCTGGCGCTCCGCGTGCGTCAGCTCCACGGGATGCCTGCGCGCCCGGTCGCCGACGTCGAGGCGCTCCAGCCACTCGACGGCGGCGGCCTTGGCGCGGCGCCGCCCGGTGCCGCGCAGCATGAGGGGCAGCGCGGCGTTCTCCCAGACGTTCAGCTCGGGCACCAGCACCGGGGCCGGGTCGATCCAGCCGAACCGGTCGCGGCGCAGCCGCTCCCGGGCCGCCGGGCCCATCGTGTGCACGGGCACGCTGTTGAACCAGACCTCGCCGTCGTCGGCGGGCACCAGGCCGGACAGGCAGCGCAGCAGGGTCGACTTGCCGCTGCCGCGCGGGCCTGAGACGGCGAGGATCTCGCCCTCCCGGACGCCGAGCGAGACCCCGCTCAGGCCGGGTGAGCCGTCGTCGTGCCGGAAGCGCAGGGCGCGCGCCCAGAGCACGTCGTTGTCCGGTGGGGCCACCATGGCGTACACCTCGGTTCGGATCGGAAATGCCGTGCGCTCTTCGGGTTAATCCCCCGTCCGGGGGAACGAAGGGCGGGCCGATCGGTCACTGGGCACGCTAGGCAGGCGGTGGCGGGCGGTCGGACAGCACGCGGCCCCGGGACGCCGTTTCTCACTCGAACGGGCGGCACCGGGGCCGGTGTTGATCATTCAAAGGGAAGATCGGTACCTCGGACGGCCTACGCCGCGATCAGCTCGTCGGCCTACAGCTTCGTCCATGCCTCCGTGAGGGTCGCGCGCAGGATCTGCTCGATCTCGTCGAAGGTCTCCTGGTTCGAGATCAGCGGCGGCGCGAGCTGGATCACCGGGTCGCCGCGGTCGTCGGCCCGGCAGTACAGGCCGTTCTCGAACAGCTTCTTGGACAGGAAGCCGTACAGCACGCGCTCGGTCTCGTCGGCGGTGAAGGACTCCTTGGTCGCCTTGTCCTTGACCAGCTCGATGCCGTAGAAGAAGCCGTTGCCGCGGACGTCGCCGACGATCGGCAGGTCGTGCAGCTTCTCCAGGGTGGCGCGGAACGCGCCCTCGTTGTCGAGGACGTGCTGGTTGAGGCCCTCGCGCTCGAACAGGTCGAGGTTGGCGAGGCCGACCGCCGCCGACACCGGGTGGCCGCCGAAGGTGTAGCCGTGCAGGAAGGTGTTGTCGCCCTGGTAGAACGGCTCGGCGAGCCGGTCGGAGACGATGCACGCGCCGATCGGGGAGTAGCCCGAGGTCATGCCCTTGGCGCAGGTGATCATGTCCGGCACGTAGCCGAACTTGTCGCAGGCGAAGGTGGTGCCGAGCCGGCCGAAGGCGCAGATGACCTCGTCGGAGACGAGCAGCACGTCGTACTGGTCGCAGATCTCGCGCACCCGCTGGAAGTAGCCGGGCGGAGGCGGGAAGCAGCCGCCCGCGTTCTGCACGGGCTCCAGGAAGACCGCGGCGACCGTGTCCGGGCCCTCGAAGAGGATCTGCTGCTCGATCTGGTCGGCGGCCCAGCGGCCGAACGCCTCCGGGTCACCGCCGTGGATCGGCGCCCGGTAGATGTTGGTGTTCGGCACCTTGTGCGCGCCCGGCACCAGCGGCTCGAAGGGCGCCTTGAGGGCCGGCAGGCCGGTGATGGACAGGGCGCCCTGCGGGGTGCCGTGGTAGGCGACCGCGCGGGAGATGACCTTGTACTTGGTCGGCTTGCCGATCAGCTTGAAGTACTGCTTGGCGAGCTTCCAGGCGGTCTCCACCGCCTCGCCGCCGCCGGTGGTGAAGAAGACCTTGTTGAGGTCGCCGGGGGCCTCGTGGGCGAGCCGCTCCGCGAGCTCCACGGCCTTGGGGTGGGCGTAGGACCAGACCGGGAAGAACGCGAGCTCCTGCGCCTGCTTGGCGGCGGTCTCGGCGAGCTCCTGGCGGCCGTGACCGGCCTGCACCACGAACAGGCCCGCCAGGCCGTCGAGGTAGCGCCTGCCCTTGTCGTCCCAGATGTGGGTGCCCTCACCGCGGACGATGGTGGGGACGGGCGCGTTCTCGTACGACGACATGCGGGTGAAGTGCATCCACAGGTGGTCGTACGCGGACTTGCTGAGGTCGTTGGGGCTGTCGGTGGTCACGATTATCGGGTTCCCCACATGTAGGTCTGCTTCTTGAGCTTGAGGTAGACGAAACTCTCGGTGGAGCGCACTCCGGGGACGGCCCGGATGCGTCTGTTGATGACCTCCAGAAGGTGGTCGTCGTCCTCGCAGACGATCTCGACCATGAGGTCGAAGGAGCCGGCGGTCATCACCACGTACTCGCACTCATCCATGGCGGTCAGCGCGTCGGCCACGGACTCCACGTCGCCCTCGACGTTGACCCCGACCATCGCCTGCCGGCGGAAGCCCACGGTGAGCGGGTCCGTGACGGCGACGATCTGCATCACGCCCTGGTCGAGCAGCTTCTGCACCCGCTGGCGCACGGCCGCCTCCGACAGGCCCACGGCCTTGCCGATCGCGGCGTACGGCCGGCGGCCGTCCTCCTGGAGCTGCTCGATGATGGCGAGGGAGACGGCGTCCAACTGCGGTCCGCCGCCGTTCTTGGACTCGCGGGAGTCCCTCGGGTCTGCGCTTCGACTGGCCACGAGGTCACTGTGCACGACGTATCGACAGTTTCGCAAGGCTCGATCGATGAAATCCGTTGTTAATGAAGCTGATGCTTGCGGATTTCGCAGATGCGGGGGGAGTGGGGGTGTTGAAAACGTCAGCGCTCCGTCTAGGGTGGGTGTCTCAGAGGTTGGACACCTCACACCCGTTCACACCCGACACCTCGGGCACCCACAAGGAACACCAGGAGGGCCTGCAGTGAGCACCGAGCTGCGTCGTCTGCGCAACTACATCGGCGGTGAGTTCCGGGACGCCGCCGACGGACGGACCACCGAGGTGGTCAATCCCGCGACCGGCGAGGCGTACGCGACGGCTCCGCTGTCCGGTGCCGCGGACGTCGACGCCGCGATGGCGGCCGCCGCCGAGGCCTTCCCCGGCTGGCGCGACACCACCCCGGCCGAGCGGCAGAGGGCGCTGCTGAAGATCGCGGACGCCTTCGAGGAGCGCGCCGAGGAACTCATCGCCGCCGAGGTGGAGAACACGGGCAAGCCGGCCGGGCTGACCCGCTCCGAGGAGATCCCGCCGATGGTGGACCAGATCCGCTTCTTCGCGGGCGCGGCGCGGATGCTCGAGGGCAAGGGCGCCGGCGAGTACATGGAGGGCCTGACCTCCTTCGTGCGCCGTGAGCCGGTCGGCGTCTGCGCCCAGGTGGCGCCCTGGAACTACCCGATGATGATGGCCGTGTGGAAGTTCGCCCCGGCGATCGCCGCGGGCAACACGGTCGTCCTCAAGCCGTCCGACACCACCCCCGCCTCCACCGTCCTGATCGCCGAGATCCTCGGTTCGATCCTGCCCAAGGGCGTCTTCAACGTCGTCTGCGGCGACCGTGAGACCGGACGTCTGATGGTGGAGCACCCGACCCCGGCGATGGCCTCCATCACCGGCTCGGTCCGCGCGGGCATGGCGGTCGCCGAGTCCGCCTCCAAGGACCTCAAGCGGGTCCACCTGGAGCTGGGCGGCAAGGCCCCGGTCGTGGTCTTCGAGGACGTCGACATCGCCAAGGCCGTGGCGGGCATCTCCGAGGCCGGCTACTTCAACGCCGGCCAGGACTGCACGGCCGCCACGCGCGTGCTGGTGCACGAGTCCGTGCACGACGAGTTCGTCCAGGCGCTCGCCAAGGCCGCCTCCGACATCAAGACGGGCATGCCCGACGACGAGGACGTCCTCTACGGTCCGCTCAACAACCCCAACCAGCTCAAGCAGGTCGAGGGCTTCATCGAGCGGCTGCCCGCCCACGCGCGCGTCGAGGCCGGCGGCAAGCGGGTCGGCGATCAGGGGTACTTCTACGCGCCGACCGTCGTCTCGGGCCTCAAGCAGGACGACGAGATCATCCAGAAGGAGGTCTTCGGGCCGGTCATCACCGTCCAGTCCTTCACGGACGAGGACCAGGCCGTCGAGTACGCCAACGGCGTGGAGTACGCGCTGGCCTCGTCGGTGTGGACCAGGGACCACGCCCGCGCGATGCGGATGTCGAAGAAGCTGGACTTCGGCTGCGTGTGGATCAACACCCACATCCCGCTGGTCGCGGAGATGCCGCACGGCGGCTTCAAGAAGTCGGGCTACGGCAAGGACCTGTCGGCCTACGGCTTCGACGACTACACGCGGATCAAGCACGTGATGACGTCGCTGGAGGACTAGCGGACGGGACGCTCGGCCCCGGACGGTGCACCGCGCCTGTCCGGGGCCGACGTGTTTCTCCGGGGCCGCCGTCCAAGATTTTTGAACATGTTCAACTTCAGGCGTACGCTCCTGCCATGAGCGACAGAGCCGCCCTGCTGAAGGGCATTCGCGTCTGGCTGGTGTTCTTCGTCGTCTGCCTGGTGCTCAGCGGCATCACGGCCTTCCCGCTGGTGCACGAACTGCGCTGGGCGGAGCAGACGGCGCGGTCCCTCGGGGCGCCCGAGCACCTCCCCGGACTCATGGAGTGGATCGAACGCGTACGGGACGGGCTCGACGCCGCCGACGCCGACCACCCCTTCCTGCTCTACGGCACCGACTGGCTGGCCTTCGCCCACCTCGTCATCGCGGTCGCCTTCCTCGGCCCCTACCGGGACCCCGTACGCAACATCTGGGTCGTGGAGTTCGGCCTGATCGCCTGCGCCGGTGTCATCCCGCTCGCGCTGATCTGCGGGCCGGTCCGGGGCATCCCCTTCTGGTGGAGCGTCATCGACATGGCGTTCGGCGTGTTCGGCGCGATCCCGCTGTACCTCGTCAGGAAGAAGATCAAGCGGCTGGAAGCGCTCACCGAGGCGGCTGTTCCCGGGGCCGTCACCTGGGGGCCCGGCCGGCCGTCATGACGCCAGGCGGTCGCGCAGCGCGCCCAGGACGTCGACGCGGTTGGTGGTGATCGAGTCCACGCCCGCGGCCAGCAGGCGGCGCATCGAGCGGCGGGTGTCCGGGGTCCACACGGACAGCAGGTAGCCGTCGCGGTGGACCCGGTCCGCGAGCGCCCGGTCCACCAGGCTGAAGCGGTAGTTGAGCCAGCGCGGGCGGACCGCCTCCAGGAGTCCGGCGCGCGGCGGCGCGTGGGAGGTGTGGGTGAGCGCGATCTCCGCGTCCGGGTCGACCGCCCGCACGGCCAGCATGGCGGGGGCGCCCGCGCAGTAGTACACGCGGTCCTCGGCGCCCTGTTCCCGGACGACGTCCACGATCCGGCGCACGGCGCGCTCGCCCGGGGCGCCGGGCAGGTCGATCATCACCCGGCTGCCCTCGGTCGCCGCCAGCGCGTCGGCGAGGGCGGGCACCCCGCCGTCCGTCACCTCGCGCACCTCGTCCCAGGTGAGGGACGCGAGGGGACGGTCGTGGTCCCACAGACGCTCGAGGGTCGCGTCGTGCAGCAGCACCGGGACGCCGTCCCGGGTGAGCCGTACGTCGATCTCGACCGCGTCCGCGCCCCGCCCGATCGCGGAGCGCAGCGAGGGGAGGGTGTTCTCCCGGACACGGTAGGGGTCGCCGCGGTGGGCCACGGCGGTCACGTTCTGCATGGTGCCCTTCGCGGGATGGTCAGGAGGCGAGCCAGGAGGCGGTGTACGTGTCGATCTCGGCCGTCAGCCGCGCCTTGCCGGCCGGGTCCAGGAACGACGCCTCGACCGCGTTCTTCGCGAGGCCGGCGAGACCCCGCTCGTCGAGGTCCAGCAGGCGGGCGGCGACCGCGTACTCGTTGCGGAGGTCGGTGCCGAACATCGGCGGGTCGTCGGAGTTGATCGTCACCAGCACGCCGGCCCGGGTGAACTCCTTGATGGGGTGCTCGTCCAGGGCGGCGACCGCGCGGGTGGCGATGTTGGACGTCGGGCACACCTCCAGCGGGATACGGCGCTCGGCGAGGTGCCGCAGCAGCTTCGGGTCCTGCGCGGCGCTGGTGCCGTGGCCGATGCGCTCGGCGCCCAGTTCGTTCAGCGCGTCCCAGATCGTCTCCGGTCCCGTGGTCTCGCCCGCGTGCGGCACCGAGCGCAGCCCGGCGGCGACGGCCCGGTCGAAGTACGGCTTGAACTGCGGGCGCGGCACGCCGATCTCGGGCCCGCCCAGTCCGAAGGAGACCAGGCCCTCCGGGCGCAGCCGGTCGTCGGTGGCGAGCCGCGTCGTCTCCTCGGCGGCCTCCAGTCCGGCCTCGCCCGGGATGTCGAAGCACCAGCGCAGCACGGTGCCCAGCTCGCTCTCGGCCGCCTTGCGGGCGTCCTCGATCGCGTCCATGAAGGCGCGCTCGTCGATCCCGCGGCGGGTGGAGGAGAACGGGGTGATGGTCAGCTCGGCGTACCGCACCTGCTGCCGGGCCAGCTCACGGGCCACCTCGTACGTCAGCAGCCGCACGTCCTCGGGGGTGCGGATCAGGTCGACGACGGACAGGTAGACCTCGATGAAGTGCGCGAAGTCCGTGAAGGTGAAGTAGTCGGCGAGGGCCTCGGGGTCGGTGGGGACCTTGGAGTCGGGGTGGCGGGCGGCCAGCTCCGACACGATGCGGGGGGAGGCGGAGCCGACGTGGTGCACGTGCAGTTCGGCCTTGGGCAGTCCGGCGATGAAGGCGTGCAGGTCACGGACCTGTCCGGCGGTGGCCGCGGTGGCGTGGCGGTCGGTCAAGGTTCCTCCCCGGGAACGGCGTCCCGGTCCGGGTCGCGGCGGGACGCGGGTGATCGGCTGATCGGTGGTGCGGGGATCATCGTAGGCCCGGCGTACGCGGGAGGGACGCGGGCCGTAGCATGACGGTTCGTCCGAGGGAGGGGTCGCAGCGCATGTCCGACGACGCACCGGCACCGGGGGCCGGGGACCGCACGGGGGACGGGACGCCTCCGGCGGGTTCGTCCACCCCTGAGCTGTGGCCGGCACCGGCCGACGGCGGGGCGCCGCACGTGGCCCCCCTGGACGGCTCGCTGGTGGACGCGCGGACTACGGAGACGGGGCGTGCGGCGCCCGGGCCACGGGACCCCGAGACGCCCGCGGCCGATCCCTGGGCGCTGCCCGGGGACCACGCGCAGGCCTCCGGCGGTCCGGGCGAGACCGTGGTGGCGGGGGAGCCCGCGCCGTGGTCGCCGCCCACCGTGCACGACCGGCCGGCGTCCGGCGCCTCCACGGTGCACGACCAGCAGACGGTGACGTCCTTCCCGGCGGTCTCGGACGCGACGCCGCCCGCGCCGGCGTACGGCGGCGCGTGGGCGGGGCCCGCGGGGACGGCCGCGCCCGTGCCGCAGCCCGCCGCCCGCCCGGCGGCCGCCGACCCCTTCGCGCCCCCGGCCGCGGGTGCGGCCGTCCCACCGCCGCCCATCGGCCCGGAAGGGCCCGGTCAGGTCCCCTACGGCTATCCGCACGCCGGGTACGCGGGCGCGCCCGCCCAGGGATATCCCGGCTGGGCCGGCGTCCCGCCCCTGCCGAGCAACGGCATGGGCGTCGCCTCCCTGGTCCTCGGGATCATTGCGGCCGCCGCGTTCTGCCTGTGGCCGGTGGCCATCGTGCTGGGCGTCCTGGCGGTGATCTTCGGCGCGATCGGCCGCGGCAAGGCGAACCGCGGCGAGGCGACGAACGGGGGGCAGGCCCTGGCGGGCGTGATCTGCGGAGCGGTGGGGAGCGCGCTGGCGCTCACGTTCGGCGTGATCGTGCTGGTCACCTGAGCCCGAGGGGCTCCTCTGGACGGGGGTTCACCTCCGAGGCCCGGAGGCGTACCGTCCGCCGCTGATCGTCCCGGCGTTCGCACGGTGCCGCCCGCGCCCACCCTCCCCCACTCTCGGCTTCGCTCGAGCGGGGGGACCCCCATCGCCCCAGCGGCACGAATGCCCGCAGCGGCGGCGAGTCACTTTCAGCGGCCGTGGCGGAAGCACCCTTCAGGGGCGCGGGGAACTGCGCGACCAGCCGCGGACTGCCCGCACCCGGCGCTGCAGAGGTGCCGCCCGCGCCCACCCGTGCCGCCCCAGCGGCACGACTGCCCGCGGACGGCGGCGCGTCTTCCCACGCCGACGGCGGCGGGGGCGTGTCACGTCTCCCGCAGCCGTCTTCGTGCCTCCATCAGCGCGAAGCCCAGCAGGTTCGGGCCGCGCCAGCGGGCCGGGTCGGTGGCGGCCTCGTCGTCGGCCGCGAGGCCTATGCCCCAGACGCGGTCGACGGGGCTGGCCTCGACCAGGACGCGGTCGCCCGTGCCGAGCAGGAAAGACCGCAGCCCTCCGTGAGCTGCGAACTTGTGCTCGCTGCCCGTCACCACGATCCCGAACCGCTCCCGTCGCCAGATCCCCTCGTCGAAGCCCCGGACGAGACGGCCCGCCTTCTTCGCCTCGGAGGGATGCCCCGCGGCCAGCACGCGCCGCTCACCCTCCGCGTCCCCGAAGAGGCGTGCCTTGGCCGCCATCATCCAGTGCTCGGCGGTCGCGTACTCCACGCCGTCGACGGTGAACGGGGACGGCCACCACTGGCTCAGGCAGCTCGCCCCGATGCGCCCGTCGGGCAGGGGCCGGTGCCCCCAGAAGTGCAGGTACTTCACCCGCTCCCCGGCCCGGACCGCCTCGATCAGCGCCTCCCGGGACGCCACCGTGCGTACGGTTCCGTCCACGCTCATCACCCCCCACGTGATCCATGCGCAGAGCAGTCTCGCAGGCACCACTGACACTCCGTCCTGCCTTTTCCGTTGCCACTCGACACCCGGTCGACAGATTCCGTCGCGTAACCAAATGGCAACAACGGAATCACTTGTTGGAGGGCCTCTGCTCTGTCAGGATCGGCACTCAAATCGAGCTCAAGCCACGCCGCCCCCTGGGGACACGGAGGAGAGCGACATGCACAAACCCGGCTCCACCCCGCACGACCGCTTCCCGGCCGGTGAACGGTTCGCGGACGGCGCGCAGTTCATCGCGGGCCGTCCGGCCAAGGGCACCTCGGGACGCACCCACGCCGTGGTAGACCCGGCCACCGGCACGGAGGTGTACACCTACGACCTCGCCGGCGCCGACGACGTCGACGCGGCCGTCGCCGCCGCGCGGGAGGCGTTCCCGGCCTGGGCGGCCGCCACCCCCGGCGAGCGCTCCGACGCCCTGCACCGGTTCGCCGCCGTGGTCGCCGAGCGCGCGGAGGACTTCGCCCGCGCCGAGTCGCTGCAGTGCGGCAAGCCGCTGAAGCTGACCCGCGAGTTCGACGTGCCGGGCACGATCGACAACATCGCCTTCTTCGCCGGCGCCGCCCGCCATCTCGCGGGCCAGTCGGCCGGCGAGTACTCGGGCGATCACACCTCCTACGTCCGGCGCGAGCCCATCGGCGTCGTCGGCTCCATCGCCCCCTGGAACTATCCGCTGCAGATGGCCGCGTGGAAGATCCTCCCGGCGATCGCCGCGGGCAACACCGTCGTGCTGAAGCCCGCCGAGCTCACCCCGCTGACCTCGCTGCTGTTCGCCCAGGCCGCCACCGACGCGGGCATCCCGGACGGCGTGATCAACGTCGTCACCGGCACCGGCAAGGAGGCCGGCGAGCACCTGGTCGGCCACCCCGACGTGGCCATGACCTCCTTCACCGGCTCCACCGCCGTGGGCAAGCGGGTCGCCGAGATCGCCACCGCCACCGTCAAGCGCCTCCACCTGGAACTGGGCGGCAAGGCCCCCTTCCTGGTCTTCGACGACGCCGACCTCGACGCGGCCGTCAACGGCGCCGTCGCGGGCGCGCTCATCAACACCGGCCAGGACTGCACGGCCGCCACGCGCGCGTACGTGCAGCGCCCGCTGTACGACGCCTTCGTCGAGCGCACCGCCGCGCTGATGGAGACCGTCCGGCTCGGCGACCCCTTCGCCCCCGGCACCGACCTCGGCCCGCTCGTCTCCCACGCCCAGCGCGACCGGGTGGCCGGTTTCGTGGAGCGCGCGCGTGCCTACGCGCGCGTGGTGACCGGTGGTGAGACACCCCTGGGCGAGCTGGCGGACGGCGCGTACTATCGCCCCACGCTCATCGCCGACGCCGCGCAGGACAGCGAGGTCGTGCAGTCCGAGATCTTCGGTCCGGTGCTGGTCGTCCTGCCCTTCGACACCGACGACGAGGGCATCGCACTCGCCAACGACACCCCGTACGGGCTCGCCGCCTCCGCCTGGAGCCGGGACGTGTACCGCACGGGCCGGGCCACCCGCGAGATCAAGGCGGGGTGCGTGTGGATCAACGACCACATCCCGATCATCAGCGAGATGCCGCACGGAGGCTACAAGGCGTCCGGCTTCGGCAAGGACATGTCCGCGTACTCCTTCGAGGAGTACACCCAGATCAAACACGTCATGTTCGACAACACCGCGGTGGTCCGCAAGGACTGGCACCGCACCGTCTTCGGGGACCGATAGCAGCCAGGCCGCCCGACCCGCGGCCACTTCCCGAAAGGGCACCACGCGCATGGAGCAGTACGAGCCCGACCGCCTCTCGCCGGCCCAGCAGGCCGCGATACGGCGCAGTTTCCGCAACGGCAGGGCGGCCCTCACCCGCCGTTCCCTGCTGCGCGCCTCAGCGGGCGGCGCCCTCGCGGTCGGCGGCCTGGGCGCGCTGAGCGCCTGCGGCATCCCCGCGGCGGGGAACACCCAGGGCGGCGTCTCCGCGGAGGACCGCTCGGCCGAGGAGAAGACCGTGACCTTCTCCAACTGGACCGAGTACATGGACGTCGACGACAGCGGACGCCGGCACCCCACGCTGGAGGCGTTCACCCGACGCACCGGCATCAAGGTCAAGTACACCGAGGACATCAACGACAACACCGAGTTCTTCGGCAAGATCAAGCCGCAGCTCGCCGCGGGCCAGGACACCGGCCGCGACATCATCGTCCTCACCGACTGGCTGGCCGCCCGGCTGATCCGCCTCGGCTGGGTGCAGAAGCTCGACGCCTCCCACCTGCCGCACGCCTTCGCCAACGTGGCCTCGTCGTACCGCACCCCCGACTGGGACCCGGGCCGCGCCTACTCGTACCCCTGGCAGGGCATCGCCACCGTCATCGCCTACAACAAGAAGGCGCTCGACGGCGTGGAGGTGAGGACGCTCTCCGACCTGCTGGACAACCCGAAGCTCAAGGGCCGGGTCGGGCTGCTCACCGAGATGCGCGACACCATGGGCATGACGCTGCTCGACATGGACAAGGACCCGCGGTCCTTCAGCGCCGACGACTACGACGCCGCCCTCGCCCGGCTCCAGAAGTCCGTCGACAAGGGCCAGATCCGCCGCTTCACCGGCAACGACTACACCGCGGACCTCACCAAGGGCGACCTCGCCGCGTGCGTCGCGTGGGCCGGTGACGTCGTCCAGCTCCAGGCCGACAACCCGGACATCGGCTTCGTCATCCCGGACAGCGGCTACATGCTCTCCAGCGACAACCTGCTGATTCCCAACAAGGCCCGGCACAAGACGAACGCCGAGCGCCTGATCGACTACTACTTCGAGCCGCAGCCGGCCGCCCAGCTCGCCGCCTACATCAACTTCGTCTGTCCGGTCGACGGGGTGAAGGAGGAGCTCTCGAAGCTCGACGAGGACGCGGCGAACAACCCGCTGATCCTCCCCGACCGGGCCATGCAGGCCAAGTCCCGTGCCTTCCGCTCGCTGAGTTCCGAGGAAGAGACGGCATTCGAAGGCAAGTTCGCGAAGCTCACTGGGGCGTGACGAGATGAAGACCACCGAAGAGACCACCACGGCCGGCGGCGGTGACGTCCGCCTCACCGGGATCAGCAAGACCTACGGCGACTTCACCGCCGTGCACCCGCTCGACCTGACCGTCCCGCAGGGCTCCTTCTTCGCCCTGCTCGGCGCGTCCGGCTGCGGCAAGACCACCACCCTGCGCATGATCGCCGGCCTGGAGGAGCCCACCTCGGGCACCGTCCACCTCGGCGACCAGGACGTCACCGCGCTGCCGCCGTACAAGCGGCCGGTGAACACGGTCTTCCAGTCCTATGCCCTCTTCCCGCACCTCGACATCTACGAGAACGTCGCCTTCGGCCTGCGCCGGCGCGGCATCAAGAGCGTGAAGAAGCAGGTCGAGGAGATGCTGGAGCTGGTCCAGCTCGGCGAGCAGGCGCGCAAGAAGCCGCACCAGCTCTCCGGCGGCCAGCAGCAGCGCGTCGCGGTCGCCCGCGCGCTGATCAACCACCCCAAGGTGCTGCTGCTCGACGAGCCGCTCGGCGCCCTGGACCTGAAGCTGCGCCGCCAGATGCAGCTGGAGCTCAAGCGCATCCAGACCGAGGTCGGCATCACCTTCGTGCACGTCACCCACGACCAGGAGGAGGCCATGACGATGGCCGACTGCGTGGCGGTGATGAACGCAGGCCGGGTCGAGCAGCTCGGCACCCCCGCCGACCTGTACGAGAACCCGCGCACCACCTTCGTCGCGAACTTCCTCGGCACCTCCAACTTCATCGAGGCCGAGGTGGACGCCACGTCCGGCGACGACATCGTGCTCAAGGCGGGCGGCGGCAAGCTGGTGCTGCACCGGTCCCGCGCGAGCGCGCCCGCCACCACGGGCGGCAAGATCCTGGCCGGGGTCCGCCCGGAGAAGATCTCCCTCACCCACGCCGACGACGCCGGCCGGATACCCGAGGGCCGCAACCGCATCACGGGCCGGATCACCGAGTCCAGCTTCATTGGCGTCTCGACGCAGTTCGTCGTCGACAGCCCGGTCTGCTCGGACTTCGAGGTCTACGTGCAGAACATCGACCGGGACCCGCGGCTCGCGCCCGGCGCCGAGGTCGTCCTGCACTGGAACCCGGCCCACACCTTCGGACTGGACGCCGCCCAGGACATCGACGCGGGCGTCGAGACGGTCGAGGAAGAGGTCGCCTGATGGCCACGGTCACCGAGGCGCCGCCGCCGCTCGCGCCGCCCGCCCCCGAGACGAAGCCGCCGCGCAGACGAGTCCGCTGGACGCCCTACCTGCTTCTGCTGCCCGGTCTGCTCTGGCTCGTCGTGTTCTTCGCGCTGCCGGTGATCTACCAGGCCTCCACGTCCGTGCAGACGGGCTCCCTGGAGGAGGGCTACAAGGTCACCTGGCACTTCGCCACCTACTGGGACGCGCTGTCCGAGTACTGGCCGCAGTTCGTCCGCTCCGTGCTCTACGCGGCCTCCGCGACCGTGCTGTGCCTGCTGCTCGGCTACCCGCTGGCGTATCTGATCGCTTTCCGCGCGGGACGCTGGCGGAACCTGATCATGATCCTGGTGATCGCGCCGTTCTTCACCAGCTTCCTGATCCGCACCCTCGCCTGGAAGACGATCCTCGCCGACGGCGGCCCGGTGGTCGGCGCCCTGGACGCGCTGCACGTCCTGGACGTCACCGCGTTCCTCGGCTGGACCGCCGGCGACCGGGTGCTCGCCACCCCGCTCGCGGTGGTGTGCGGTCTGACGTACAACTTCCTGCCGTTCATGATCCTGCCGCTCTACACCTCGCTGGAGCGGATCGACCCCCGGCTGCACGAGGCCGCCGGCGACCTCTACGCCAAGCCGTCGACCACGTTCCGCAAGGTCACCTTCCCGCTGTCGATGCCGGGCGTGGTCTCCGGCACGCTGCTGACCTTCATCCCGGCGTCCGGCGACTACATCAACTCGGACCTGCTCGGCTCCACCGACACCCGGATGGTCGGCAACGTCATCCAGTCCCAGTTCCTGCGGATCCTGGACTATCCGACGGCCGCGGCGCTCTCGTTCATCCTGATGGCCGCGATCCTCGCCGTCGTCACGGTCTACATCCGCAAGTCCGGCACGGAGGATCTGGTTTAAATGGCCTTCGTCAATTGGTTCAAGCGCAACGTCGTCGTCATCGCGGGCCTGCTGACGCTGGCCTACCTCCTGCTGCCGAACGTCGTCGTCACGGTGTTCTCCTTCAACCGGCCGAAGGGGCGCTTCAACTACGAGTGGCAGCGGTTCTCCACCGACGCCTGGCGGGACCCGTGCGGGGTCTCCGGGCTGTGCGAGTCGCTCGGCCTCAGCCTGCAGATCGCCTTCTGGGCCACCCTCGGCGCCACACTCCTCGGCACGATGATCGCGTTCGCGCTGGTGCGCTACCGCTTCCGCGCCCGCGGCGCGGTCAACTCGCTGATCTTCCTGCCGATGGCGATGCCCGAGGTGGTGATGGCGGCCTCGCTGCTCACCCTGTTCCTCAACATGGGCGCGGAGCTGGGCTTCTGGACGATCCTGATCGCCCACATCATGTTCTGCCTCAGCTTCGTCGTGGTCGCCGTGAAGGCGCGCGTGATGTCGATGGACCCCCGTCTGGAACAGGCCGCGCAGGACCTCTACGCCGGCCCGGCGCAGACGTTCCTGCGGGTCACGCTGCCGATCGCCGCCCCCGGCATCGCGGCGGGCGCGCTGCTCGCCTTCGCGCTGTCCTTCGACGACTTCATCATCACCAACTTCAACGCCGGTTCGACCGTCACCTTCCCGATGTTCGTGTGGGGCTCCGCGCAGCGCGGCACGCCCGTCCAGATCAACGTCATCGGCACGGCCATGTTCGTGATCGCCGTGCTGCTGGTGCTGGTCTCCATGGCCGTCGGCAACCGCCGCAAGCGGCAGAAGGCATAGCGACCCGTCACCACAGTCCGCAGTAGGGAGTTGAGATCATGGCCCCGAGCGCCATGAGCCGTTGGACGCAGTCCCTCTCCGAGGCCCGGCCGGTCTCCTACTGGCTGGACGACCCCGGCCGCCCCGTCCCCGAGCCGGCCCTGACCGGCCGTACCGTCTGCGACCTGCTGGTGGTGGGCGGCGGCTACAGCGGACTGTGGACCGCGCTGATCGCCAAGGAGCGCGACCCCTCGCGGGACGTGGTGCTGGTGGAGGGCCGCGAGGTGGGCTGGGCCGCCTCCGGCCGCAACGGCGGGTTCTGCGCGGCCTCCCTCACCCACGGACTGCCCAACGGGCTCGCCCGCTGGCCCGACGAGATCCACACCCTGGAGCGGCTGGGCGCCCGCAACCTCGACGCCATCGAGGAGACGGTCGCCCGCCACTCCATCGACTGCGACTTCGAGCGCACCGGCGAGATCGACGTCGCCACCGAGCCGTACCAGGCGGAGGAACTGCGCGGCTGGTACGAGGAGATCAGCGCCCGGGGCCTCGCCGACGGCATCGAGTTCCTGGACGCCGACGCGGTCCGCGAGCAGGTGGACTCGCCCACCTTCCTCGCCGGGCTGTACGACCGCCGGGGCGTGGCCATGCTCAACCCGGCCCGCCTCGCCTGGGGCCTGAAGCGGGCCTGCCTCGACCTCGGGGTGCGCGTGTACGAGCACACCCCCGCCCTCACCCTCCGGCAGTACGGCGCCGGCATGTCCGTGCGCACCCCGTACGGCGCGGTCCGCGCCCGCCGGGTCGCGCTCGGCACCAACGTCTTCCCGAGCCTCGTGCGCCGGGTGCGCCCCTACACCGTCCCGGTCTACGACTACGCCCTGATGACCGAGCCGCTCACCGACCAGCAGCTCGCCTCGATCGGCTGGAAGAACCGCCAGGGTCTCGGCGACAGCGCCAACCAGTTCCACTACTTCCGGCTCTCCTCCGACAACCGCGTCCTGTGGGGCGGCTACGACGCGGTCTATCCGTTCGGCGGCCGGGTGCGCGCCGAGCACGACGACCGGCCCGAGACGTACGCGAAGCTCGCGGGGCACTTCTTCACCTGCTTCCCGCAGCTCGAGGGGGTGCGCTTCACCCACGCCTGGGGCGGTGCGATCGACACCTGCTCCCGCTTCTCGGCGTTCTTCGGCACGGCCCACGCCGGCCGGGTGGCGTACGCGGCGGGCTACACCGGGCTCGGCGTGGGCGCGACGCGGTTCGGCGCGGAGGTGATGCTGGACCTGCTGGCGGGGGAGCGGACCGAGCGCACGGAGCTGGAGATGGTGCGCAGCAAGCCGCTGCCGTTCCCGCCCGAGCCGTTCGCCTGGACCGGCATCGCCCTCACAAAGTGGTCGCTGGCCAGGGCGGACGCCCGGGGCGGACGGCGCAATCTGTGGCTGCGGACGATGGACCGGCTGGGGCTGGGCTTCGACAGCTGAGCCTCTGCGGAGCCGGGCAGGGGCGTGCGGGGACGCTGCGCGAGGTCTTGACAACCGAATTGGTCTGGACCAAATTGAGCGCGCTCCACCCCTCCAACTCCCCCCTGCCCGGAGGCCCTTGTGGACCGCGCCAGACCGATCGTCCGCCGCCCCCTCGCCGCCCTGCTCACCGCCACCGCCGTCGCCGCGGCCGGCGTCACCGCCCTGACGCCGGACGCCCGCGCGGCCGACGCCGACCTCGCCCGCAACGGCGGCTTCGAGGCCGGCCTCGACGGCTGGAGCTGTCCGGCCGGCACCACCGTCACCTCGCCCGTCCGCACCGGCGCCTCCGCCCTGAAGGCCACCCCGGCCGGGTCGGACAACGCCCGCTGCGCGCAGACGGTCACCGTGAAGCCGGACTCCGCCTACACCCTCTCCGGACACGTCCGCGGCGCCTACGTCCACCTCGGCGCGAGCGGCACCGGCACCACCGACGTCTCCACCTGGACCCAGTCCGCCCCCGACTGGCAGAAGCTCACCACCACCTTCCGCACCGGCCCCTCCACCACCAGTGTCACGATCTACACCCACGGCTGGTACGGCACCGGCGCCTACCACGCCGACGACATCACCCTCGTCGGCCCGGGCGGCGAGACCGGACAACCGCCCGCCCCGCCGGCCGGCCTCAGCGCGTCCGGGGTGACCGCCACCAGCGTCTCCTTGTCCTGGTCACCGGCCGCGGGCGCCACCTCGTACGCCGTGTACCGCGACGGCGCGCGGATCCGCACCGTCACCGGCACCTCCACCACCGTCACCGGACTGTCCCCGTCGACGGCGTACGCCTTCCAGGTGGCCGCCCTCAACGACGCCGGGGAGTCGGCCCGTTCGGCCACCGTCACGGCGACGACCTCGGCGCCCGACTCCGGCGGCGGCGACCCGGGCCTGCCCGCCCACGCCCTCGTCGGCTACCTGCACGCCGGCTTCGCCAACGGCTCCGGCTACACCCGTCTCGCCGACGTCCCCGACAGCTGGGACGTCATCGACCTGGCCTTCGGCGAACCCACCTCCGTCACCTCCGGCGACATCCGCTTCGAGCGCTGCCCGGCCGCGGAGTGCCCCGGCGTGGAGAGCGACGCCGAGTTCAAGGCGGCCATCAGGGCCAAGCAGGCGGCGGGCAAGAAGGTGCTGATCTCGATCGGCGGCCAGAACGGCCAGGTCCGGCTGACGACGACCGCCGCCCGCGACACCTTCGTCAGCTCCGTCTCGCGCATCATCGACGCGTACGGACTCGACGGCCTCGACATCGACTTCGAGGGCCACTCCCTCTCCCTGGACACCGGCGACACCGACTTCAGGAACCCGAAGACCCCGGTGATCGTCAACCTGATCTCCGCCCTGAAGACGCTGAAGGCCCGCTACGGCGACGACTTCGTCCTGACCATGGCTCCGGAGACCTTCTTCGTCCAGCTCGGCCACCAGTTCTACGGCAGCGGCCCCTGGGGCGGCCAGGACCCGCGCGCGGGCGCCTACCTCCCGGTCATCCACGCCCTGCGCGACGACCTCACCCTGCTGCACGTCCAGGACTACAACTCCGGCCCGATCATGGGCCTGGACGGCCAGTACCACTCCATGGGCGGCGCCGACTTCCACATCGCCATGACCGACATGCTGCTCACCGGCTTCCCGGTCGCGGGCGACGCGGGCAACGTCTTCCCGCCCCTGCGCCCCGACCAGGTCGCCATCGGCATGCCCGCCACGGTCAACGCCGGCAACGGCCACGTGCCCCCGGCGGAGGTCGTCAAGACCCTCAACTGCCTGACGAAGGGCGCCGACTGCGGCTCCTACCGCACCCACGGCACCTGGCCGTCCCTGCGCGGCCTGATGACCTGGTCGATCAACTGGGACCGCTTCGGCGGCTGGGAGTTCCAGCGGACGTTCGACGGCTACTTCGGCTGACCAGCACCACGCCGGCCAGCAGCACCGCGCCGAGGCACCAACTGGCCGCCACGTCCAGCGGCCAGTGGTAGCCCCGGCGCACCAGGCCGTACGAGGCGCCCAGGATCAGCAGCGCGCACAGCGCGATCAGCCCCCGGCGGACGGCCGGCGACCCGAGCAGCCGCAGAAGCAGCAGCGTCGCCGCGCCGTACGCCACCACGGCCGTGGCGGTGTGCCCGGAGGGGAAGTAGCCGGTCGCCGGCGGGACGGCGGGGGTGCCAGGACGGTCGGTCCAGGCCTTCAGCGGGGCGACCAGGACGGGAACCAGGAGCATGGCCGCCGCCCCGGCCGCGGGCGGCAGCCACCAGCGGTCCACACCTCTGGCGCGCAGCCGCCACGCCGTCACGGCCAGCGCGAGCGCGAGGACGGGCACGGCGACCTCGACGTTGCCGAGGTCGGAGAGGAGCTCCGAGGCCCGGTCGGGGCGGACCAGCGCGTCGCTCAGGCGTGCGTCGAGGTCCAGCAGCGGACCGTCGGCGAGGACCTGCCAGGTGATCAGCAGGAAGAGGAGGAGCGGCACGACCAGCAGCAGCATGCGGCACAGCTTCGCAGGCGGGAGGGGGCGGACACACCGGAGGGCCGGCGCAAAGGGGGGATGTGCGCCGGCCTCCGGGGAACGGCTTGCCGTGTCTGGTGCCCGGACGGCCGTCCGGATCGGAACGTCGCGCGCCCCGGGGGGTCTGGGGCGGGCGACCGTCCGATCGTGAGGAGACCCGGGGCCCTCGGGCCCCGGTTGTGTGCGCGAGGGCACGACCAGGTCGAAGCTGGGGAGGCCTCGGCCTGAGCCGCCCACAGTCCCCTGTGGGCGGGGTGTATCTCTCATCCGGGTAGAAACCTACGGCAGGGGGTGGCCCGGCGACAGGGCCCACGGGCTCCTGTCATCCACCCCGCACACCTTCTTCACACGCTCTGCCGCTGTCCGGATCCGGCCGGAACAAGCCGGAACGGGCCGGATCAGATGCGGGTGAAGGCCTGCTCGATGATGTCGAGGCCCTCGTTCAGCAGGTCCTCGCCGATGACCAGCGGCGGCAGGAAGCGCAGCACGTTGCCGTAGGTGCCACAGGTCAGGACCAGCAGGCCCTCCTGGTGGCAGGCCTTCGCCAGCGCGGCCGTCGCCTCCGGGTTCGGCTCCTTGGTGGCGCGGTCCTTGACCAGTTCGATCGCGATCATCGCGCCGCGGCCCCGGACGTCGCCGATGACGTCGAACTTCTCCGCCATGGCGGTCAGGCGGCCCTTCATGACCTCCTCGATCCGCTGGGCGCGGGCGTTGAGGTCCAGCTCCTTCATCGTCTCGATGGCGCCGAGCGCACCCGCGCAGGCCACCGGGTTGCCGCCGTAGGTGCCGCCCAGGCCGCCGGAGTGCGCGGCGTCCATGATCTCCGCGCGACCGGTGACCGCGGCCAGCGGCAGACCGCCCGCGATGCCCTTCGCCGTGGTGATCAGGTCGGGGACGATGCCCTCGTCCTCGCAGGCGAACCACTGGCCGGTGCGGCAGAAGCCGGACTGGATCTCGTCGGCGACGAAGACGATGCCGTTGTCCCGGGCGAACTTGCTGATGGCCGGCAGGAAGCCCTTGGCCGGCTCGATGAAGCCGCCCTCGCCGAGCACCGGCTCGATGATGATCGCGGCGATGTTGTCGGCGCCGACCTGCTTGGACATCTGGTCGATGGCCTGCGCGGCGGCCTCAGGACCCGCGTTCTCCGGACCGGTCGGCCAGCGGTAGCCGTAGGCGACCGGCACCCGGTACACCTCGGGCGCGAACGGGCCGAAGCCGTGCTTGTACGGCATGTTCTTCGCGGTCAGCGCCATCGTGAGGTTGGTGCGGCCGTGGTAGCCGTGGTCGAACACGACGACCGCCTGCCGCTTGGTGTAGGCGCGGGCGATCTTCACGGCGTTCTCGACGGCCTCGGCGCCGCTGTTGAACAGCGCGGACTTCTTCGCGTGGTCGCCCGGCGTCAGCTCGGCCAGCGCCTCGGCGACGGCCACGTAACCCTCGTACGGCGTCACCATGAAACAGGTGTGGGTGAAGTCGGCGAGCTGCGCGGAGGCGCGGCGGACGACGGCCTCGGCGGACGCGCCGACGGAGGTCACGGCGATGCCGGAGCCGAAGTCGATCAGACGGTTGCCGTCGACGTCCTCGATGATGCCGCCGCCGGCCCGCGCGGTGAACACGGGCAGCACGGAGCCCACGCCCTGCGCGACCACGGCGGTGCGGCGGGCCTGCAACTCCTGCGACTTCGGGCCGGGGATGGCGGTGACGACGCGGCGCTCCTGCGGAAGTGCGGTCATGCGGGGCTCCTGGGGGGTGTAACGGACGCTCGGTGCTTCTTTTCTCGCAGGCTAGGACGGGGCGCGAAGGCTGGGCATGCTCCATGTGGGCGTTGTCCGGGGGGCCGGGTTGTCCGTGGTGGACATACCCGCCGGGGAGCGGCCGTGCCGACGCGGCGCGGCGGCGGGTCCCGGCCGGGACGCGGACCCCGGCCGTGCCACCGGTGGACGGCGCCTGTCGGGGCGTTAGATTGACGTGTCTACAGGCGGACGAGGCGGCTGCTCAGGGGGCAGGGGCGATGGACAGCGAGGGTACCCAGGACGCGCGGGGCACGCAGGCCGGCCCGGTGCCGCGCCCGGCGGGACCACCTCAGGTACCGGCGGCGCCACCGCGCCCGGCGCACGTACCGGGCATGCCGCCGCCCCCGGACGGCTCCGCGTTCCTCGCCTGGCTGCGCACCGCCCGCCCGGAGACGCTCCCCGGCATCTGGCGGTTCGGCCACCGGCCCCGGCCCGAGGAGGAGCCCGAGCGCGTCCCCGGCCGTCAGCTGTTCAGCGGCGCGCTCATCGCGTTCCTCGTCGGCTGGCTGATCTGGTCGCTGCTGTGGAACGGCTACCTGGGCGGCTGGTGGCTGCTGCCGCTGTACGCGATGATCCCCGACTCCTGGGCCGAGCCGCACAGCTTCGCCGCCGTGGTGGTCGTCTACGCCTACTACGTCCTCGTCGCCGGGATCATCATGGTCGGCGTGGGCCGGCTCGGCCGCTGGGGCGAGATCTGGCGCCGCTACGGCCCGCCCGCCTGGCGCAGGAGCCCCGCACGCGACGAGCGCCCGCCCGCCCCCGAGGAGGACCCGGCCGCCTGGCCCGCGCTGCGCGCCGCCGGTGCCGTGGACGCCGCCGAGCGGCTCGCCTCCGACGCCCGCTCGGGGCTGATGCGGGACGTCGACCACGCCCGGATCGCCCGCGCCTGGCAGGGCGTGCGCACCGGCCGGCACAGCCTCGCCACCTTCACCGGGGCGGTGCTCAAGGACGGCGCCGCCGCCTGCCCGCACCCGTCCGGCGCCCGCGACCTGCCCGTCCGGCAGGCCCGTCACGACCTGCTCACCGGCCAGGTACGGCTCGGCACCACCGCCGACGATCCGCGCAACCCCTACGCCTACCGCGGCGCCGGCCTGGCCCTCGGCCCCGACCTGCTCGGCACCTCGATGCTCGTGGTCGGCCCCGCCGGGTCCGGCAAGACCGGCGGTGTGGTCCGGCCGGTCGCCGAGTCGCTGTGCCTCCAGGCGCTCGCCGGGCGGACCGCCGTGGTGGTGGTCGGCGCGGCCGGCGCGGGCCTCGGCCCGTCCGACGCCTACGACGTCGTCGTCCGCATCGGCAGCCCCGACTCCGTCTACGACCTCGACCTGTACGGCGGCACCACCGACCCGGACGAGGCCGCCGCCGTGCTCGCCGAGGCGCTCGTCGGCGACCTGGCCGACCCGCACCCCGGCAGCGACACCCGCCGCTCCACCACCGTTCTCGCCCAGCTCCTCGGCCCCTTCCGCGCGGTGCACGGCCGCTTCCCTTCGGTGCCGGAGCTGCGGCAGCTGCTCGACGGCTCCCCCGCACTCCTGGCCGCCCTGCGCCAGGGCCTTCAGGAAGCGGGTCAGGAGTCGCTGCTGCGCGAACTCGACGCGCGCGAGCGGCAGATGGGCCACCCCGGCGACGTGGGCGGCATCCTCGCCGACCGGGTCGCGCTGCTGGACCGGCCGGCCTTCGCCGGGTTCTTCGACACCTCGGGCGAGTCCCGGCCGTTCACCCTCAAGGCCCTCGACCACCCGGTCCGGGTGCGCGTGGACCTGCCCGAGCGGGGCCACGCGGACGCCTCGCGAATGCTGGCGCGGCTGGTCCTCGCGCAGTTCACCGCGAGCGTCACGGTGCGCGAGGACCGCTCCCTGTTCGCCTGCCTGGTGCTGGACGACGCCACCGGCGTGATCACCCCCGAGTCCGTGCGGGGCATCCAGCGGCTGCGGTCCGCCAACGCGGGCGTGCTGCTCACCCTGCGCACCCTGGACGACGTGCCCCGGCCGCTGCGCGGGCCGCTGCTCGGCGCCACCGGCTGCCGGATGGCGCTGTCCGGGGTGACGCCCTGGGACGGGCAGGACTTCGCCGAGGTGTGGGGCAAGGAGTGGACCGAGGCGCGGGACGTCACCGACCGGCAGATCATCGCCGAGAGCCCGGCCGGCAAGGCCGTGCACGCGCTGCGGCGGGCCATCACCGGCAAGGCGCCCACCGCGCGGGCGGTCACCGTCCGCCAGGTCGAGCGGGAGCGCTGGTCGGCGTCCGAGTTGGCGCACGCGGTGCCCGCGGGCCACGCGGTGCTGTCGCTGACGAACGTGAAGGGGGAGCACGCGCCTCCGCTCCTGGTGGACCTGCGGGAGTGAGCGGCCGCGGCCGCCGGGGACCGTACGGTGAGGCAGAATCGACACAGGTCGTTCATACGAGACGGCCAAAAGATCACCGTTCTTGCACACCCGACCGCCGAACCGAAGGCTCACCGCCCCGATGCCCCCGACGCTCGCCTCGCTCGTCCACCACTCCGCGCTCAAACTGACCGTGCGCGCGGGGGAGGACCGCCTCGACGCGCCCGTCCGCTGGGCACACGCCAGCGAGCTCGCCGACCCCGTGCCGTACATGGAGGGCGGCGAGCTGCTCCTGATCACCGCGCTGAAACTCGACGCGGAGGACCGGGAGGCGATGCGCCGCTATGTGAAGCGGCTGGCCGGCGCGGGCGTGGTCGGACTCGGCTTCGCCGTCGGCGTCCACTACGACGACATCCCCGAGGCGCTGGTCGAGGCCGCCCGCGAGGAGGGGCTGCCGCTGCTGGAGGTGCCGCGTCGCACCCCGTTCCTCGCGATCAGCAAGGCCGTGTCCGCCGCGATCGCCGCCGACCAGTACCGCGCGGTCACCGCCGGCTTCGCCGCCCAGCGGGAACTCACCCGGCACACCCTCACGGACGGCCCCGAAGGGCTGCTCGCCGCGCTCGCCTCCCAGGTCGACGGATGGGCCGCACTGTACGACGCCTCCGGATCGGTCGTCGCGGCCGCCCCCGACTGGGCGGGCCGGCGTGCCGCCCGGCTGACCTCGGAGGTCACGCGGCTGCGGGAGCGGCCCGCGCCCGCCTCCTCGGTGGTGGCCGGACCGGAGAACGAGGACCGGGTCGAGCTGCACTCCCTCGGCACCGGACGCCGCCCCCGCGCCGCGCTCGCCGTCGGCACCGCGTCCGCCCCCGGCACCGCCGAGCGCTACGCCGTCCACTCCGCCGTCGCGCTGCTCACCCTCACCACCGAACGCTCGCGCTCGCTGCACGCCGCCGAACAGCGCATCGGCGCGGCGGTGCTGCGCATGCTGCTCGCGGGGGAGCCGGACCACGCCCGCGCCGTCGCCGGCGACCTGTACGGCGGGCTGCTCGACGCGCCGTTCCGGATCATCGTCGCCGAGACCGGCGCGGCCCCCGCCGCCCGCGCCCAGGGAGAGACGAACGGCGACGCCTTCGGGGCCCTCGCCGAGGTCGCCGAGTCCGCCGCCGCCCGCTCCGGCGAGGCGGTCCTCGTGGTGCCGGAGGGGGACCGGCTGGTCGTGCTGGCCGCGGACGGCGGCACCGTCGTCGGCGCCTGCCGCGACCACGCCGCCGTGCGCGAGGCCGCCCGCAAGACCGACGACGAACTGGTCGTCGGCCTGTCCGCGCCGGCCGGCCCGATCGCCGCGTCCGCCGCCTACAAGCAGGCCGAACAGGCGCTGTCCGTGGCCCGGCGGCGGGGCAGGGTGCTGGTGGAGCACGAGCAGATGGCCGCCGGCTCCGTACTCCCGCTGCTCGCCGACGACGCGGTCAAGGCGTTCGCCGACGGGCTGCTGCGGGCGCTGCGCGACCACGACGCGACCGGGCGTGGCGACCTCGTCGCCTCCCTGCGCGCCTGGCTCTCCCGCCACGGGCAGTGGGACGCGGCCGCCGCGGATCTCGGCGTCCACCGCCACACTCTGCGCTACCGCATGCGCCGGGTGGAGGAGATCCTGGGGCGGTCCCTGGACGACCCGGACGTCCGCATGGAGCTGTGGCTGGCGTTGAAGGCGACGACGGCGGACACGGGGTGAGTGGCGGGGCCGCGGCGGGTGGGCGGGTGCGGGTTCGTGGGGGTTGAGCGCGCAGTTCCCCGCGCCCCTGGGGTGTCCGCAGCGGCGCTGGTGCCAAAGTGGCACGGAATCGCCGGGCACTACTACGCCCCGGACAAACGCCGCCCCGGCGCCCCGGACCTACCGTGGTGCCCAGCAACCCACGTACACCTCCAACGCGGAAGGGCCGGGACTCACATGCCCCAAGAACGAGAAGTGAGGGCCACCCACGCCTTCTGGCTCGCCGGCCGCCAGGCAACCGGCGAGACCGCCTTCGACGTCACCTCCCCCTGGGACGGCCGGGTCGTCGGCGCCGTGAGCGTGCCGACCGAGGCCCAGGTCGAGGAGGCCGTGGCCGCCGCGTACGCCGTGCGGGACGAGTTCGCCGCCACCCCCGCCCACGTCCGGGCCGCCGCCCTGGACCACGTCAGCCGCCGGCTCGCCGAGCGCACCGAGGAGATCGCGCGGCTGATCTCCGCCGAGAACGGCAAGCCGATGAAGTGGGCGCGCGGCGAGGTCGGCCGGGCCGTGTCCGTGTTCCGCTTCGCCTCCGAGGAAGCCCGCCGCTTCAACGGCGGCGAGGCCCAGCGGCTCGACACCGACGCGGGCGGCCAGGGCCGGCTCGCCTTCACGCGCCGTTTCCCGAAGGGCGTCGTCCTCGGCATCGCGCCGTTCAACTTCCCGCTGAACCTCTGCGCCCACAAGGTGGCCCCCGCGATCGCGGCCGGCGCGCCCATCGTCCTCAAGCCGGCGCCGGCCACCCCGCTGTCCGCGCTGGTCCTCGGCGAGCTGCTGGCCGAGACCGAGCTGCCCGCCGGCTCCTGGAGCGTCCTGCCGGTGCCCAACGACCGCATGCCCGCCCTGGTCCAGGACGAGCGGCTGCCGGTCATCTCCTTCACGGGCTCCGAGAAGGTCGGTTACGCGATCATGGACTCGGTGCCGCGCAAGCACTGCACCCTGGAGCTGGGCGGCAACGGCGCGGCCGTCGTCCTCGCCGACTTCGCGAGCGACGAGGACCTCGACCGGGCCGCGAACCGCATCGCCACCTTCTCCAACTACCAGGGCGGCCAGTCCTGCATCTCCGTGCAGCGCGTGATCGCGGACGCCTCGGTGTACGACCGGCTGCTGCCGCGCATCGTCGCCGCCGTGGAGGCCCAGGTCACCGGTGACCCGTCCGACGACGCCACCGACGTCGGCCCGCTGGTCAGCGAGGACGCCGCCCAGCGCGTCGAGTCCTGGGTGAACGAGGCCGTCGAGGCCGGCGCCACGCTCCACACCGGAGGCAAGCGCGACGGCGCCTCGTACGCGCCGACCGTGCTCACCGACGTGCCCGCCGACGTGACGATCTCCTGCGAGGAGGTCTTCGGACCGGTGCTGACGGTGCAGAAGGTGAACGGCGAGGAGGAGGCGTTCGCCGCCGTCAACGACTCCAAGTACGGCCTCCAGGCAGGCGTGTTCACCCACGACCTGCAGACCGCCTTCCGCGCCCACCGCGCGCTGGAGGTCGGCGGCGTGGTCGTCGGCGACGTGCCGTCCTACCGCGCCGACCAGATGCCGTACGGCGGCGCCAAGCAGTCCGGCGTGGGCCGCGAGGGCGTGCGGTTCGCGATGGAGGACTACACCTACGAGCGGGTGATGGTCCTCACCGGCCTCGCCCTCTGACGACCCCGGGCAACAGCAGGGGCCCGGCACCGACGCGTTCGGTGCCGGGCCCTTCGCCGTACCGGCGCTCAGCCCGTGAAGCCGACCCGCGCCACCCGCAGCGCCCCCCGCACCCGCAGCCGCACGTCCCGCACCCCGCCGGGCGCCCCGGCGACGGGCGCGGTCAGCGTGACGTACGCGTACGGACCGGCCGTGGGCGTCTTCGGCGACAGCGAGGCCAGCGGCGGGCCGCCGTCGACGGCGATCTCCACCGTGCCCGCGCCGGACACCTCCACCGACACCTCCCGCACCCCGGCGCCCATGTCGCAGCGGCGATACAGCAGTTCGCCGTCCTTGCCGCCGAGCGGGGTCACGGCGTCGCCCGCCTCCTTGGTCCGGTCGACGATCTCCATGCCGCTCTGCTCGTCGAAGTCCGCCGCGCCCAGGCCGTGTTCGACGACCGGCCGCGGAGCACCCGGCTCGCCCTCCAGGGTGACCGTCGTGCTCCGCCGCACGTCCTCGCTGGACGCCCCGGCCAGCAGTTCGTACGCCCCCGGCTCCACACGCCACCGGCCTGCCGCCACGTCCCAGAAGGCGAACGCGGACAGCGGCAGGGCGAAGAAGAGGCGGGTGCTCTCGCCGGGGGCGAGCGTCACCCGGCGGTGGCCGAGCAGTTCGCGGCGCGGGCGCGGCACGGACGGGTCCACGGCCCGCCCGTACAGCTGGGCCACCTCGTCGGCCGTGACCTCGCCGGTGTTGGTCACCTCGAACGCGACCCGCACCCCGGACGCCGTCACCTCCGCCGTCAGCTCCCCGTAGGAGAAGGACGCGTAGGACAGGCCGTGCCCGAAGGGGAACAGCGGGGCGCCCTCGAACCAGAGGTAGGTCTGGCGCCCGCCGATCACGTCGTAGTCGAGGAGTTCCGGCAGGTCGGCGTCGTCGGCGTACCAGGTCTGCGGCAGCCGGCCGGCGGGGGAGACGTCCCCGGCGAGCACCCGCGCCAGGGCGGTGCCGGCCGCCTGGCCGCCGTGCGCGGTCCACAGCACCGCCGGGAGGTCCGCCGGGTCCACCGCGTACGGGTAGGCGGACACCAGGGTCAGCACCGTGCGCGGGTTGGCAATCCGGGCGGCGCGCAGCAGCCGCTCCTGCTGGGCGGGCAGGCGCAGGGTGGTGCGGTCCTCGGTCTCCCGCCCGTTGATGTGCGGGTCGTTGCCCGCGACCACCACGACCACGTCGGCCGCGGCGGCGGCGCGGGCCACGGCGTCCTCCCCGCGCTCGGTGACGACCAGCTCGAACACCTCCGGGCCGCCCCCGTCGGCCCGCACCCCGTCCGGAGTGACCCGCACGGGGTGCCCGGTGCCCAGGTGGCGCAGCAGTTGGCCGTCGCCGTGCGGCTCCAGCCGGAACGTCTCCTGCACGATCCAGCCGCCCGGCTGGTCGGCGGAGGCGCGCAGGTACCCGTCGTCGGCGACCGAGAGGTACCGGCCGTCCGGGGCGCGCAGGGTGAGCACGCCGTCGCCCCAGTCGACGAGGGCGAGTTCGGTGCCCTCCGGTCCTGCGGTGAGCGGCGGCAGGTCGGTGCGGCCGGCGAGCAGCGCCGGGTCGAGGGCGCCCTCCTCGCCGCGCGCCGTCTCCGGGGCGCCGGGCGCGGGCGGCACGTGCAGGAAGGCGCCGGCGGAGGTGCGCAGCAGGACGCGGTCCACCCCCTCGGCGAACTCCACGCGGTCGGCGCCGAACCGCTCGTACAGGCCCTCCAGCGGGGTGGAGCGGTGGATCAGGCTGCCGCTGTACCAGTCGAGCTTGCACTCGTCGGCGAGCAGCCCGACCACGGCGACCCGGCCGCCCGGGGCGAGCGGCAGCAGACCGTCGTTCTTCAGCAGCACCACCGCCTGCTCGGCGGTCTCCTGGGCGAGCGCACGGTGCTCGGGGGTGTCGAAGGCCCGCTCACCCGCGTACGGGTCCCGGTCGGGGTCGAACTCGCCGAGCCGGAACCGCACGGAGAGCTGCCGCCGGACCGCCGTGTCGACGTCCTCCTCGGTCAACAGGCCTTGTTCCAACGCCCCCTTGATCCGGGCGACGATGACCGAGCTGTCGGTGCCGTGGTCGGTGAAGCTGTCGACGCCCGCGCGCAGCGCCGCCGCCGTGGCCTCCTCGTGGGAGTCGAAGTAGTGCTCGGAGTCGACCAGGTTGGACGGGGCGCCCGCGTCGGAGCAGACCAGCAGCTCCTCCCCGGTCCAGGTGCGCAGCTGCTCGCGCAGGTACGGCGACACATGGTTGGGGCGGCCGTTGACCAGGTTGTACGCCGGCATCACCCCGGCCACCGCGCCCGCCTCCACTGTGTCGCGGAAGGCCCGCAGGTCGTACTCGTGCAGCACGCGCGGCCGTACCGAGCTGGACGTGGTGTCCCGGCGCGTCTCGTTGTTGTGCGCCAGCCAGTGCTTGAGGACGGGCGCGGTGCGCCAGTACACCGGGTGGTCGCCGCGAAGTCCGCGGGTGTAGGCCGTGGCGATCGCCGAGGTGAGGCGCGGATCCTCGGAGTAGCCCTCCTCGTTGCGGCCCCACAGCGGGTGGCGCAGCAGGTTGACGGTGGGCGACCAGACGTTGAGGCCGACCCGCTCGTCGCGGGCGCGCATCGCGCGGGCCTCCCGGGAGACCGCCTCGCCCACCCGGCGCACCAGGTCCTCGTTCCAGGTCGCGCCCAGCCCGACGGCTTGCGGGAAGACGGTCGCCGGGCCCATCCAGGCGACCCCGTGCAGGGCCTCCTGGCCGGTGCGGAACGCGGCGACGCCCAGCCGCTCGACAGCGGGACCGAACTGGTGCAGGAAGCCGATCCTCTCGTCCAAGGTGAGCCGCGACAGCAGGTCGTCGATGCGCTCGGCGAACGGCAGGTCCGGGTCGCGGAACGGCGGCGTGGGCGGGGTGGGTGCGGTCACGTGGGTCCCCTCGGGATGGAGCGCCAAGGCGCTTTCGAAGCGCTTCGATGCTCACTGCGCGCCAGGGTGGGTGTCAAGCGTCCGTGCGCCTGGACCACTGCGCCCGCATGCCACCCGCCGACACGACTCCCCTGACTCTCCTCCCTCGTGATCGCGCATCCGTCTCAGGAATTATCGAATCGGGCCTTGTGTGCCTCTGGGTGTTCACTTAACCTCGCAGCAACATCGAAGCGCTTCGACAGCGAGGCCGCCGTGATGGCGTGCACCTTCCGCCGGACGACCGCTTCCCATCGGCCAGTTCCACCGAAGACACCACAGCCGACGGCCACCTGCCGGGTGTCCTGGTGCGCCATGAAGGGTTGACGCAATGACGCCGAACGCCGCTTCCTCCTCCGGGCCGAGCCGGAGAAGCTTCCTCACCTCCACGGCGGTCGCCACCGCGGCGGTCGCCGTGGGGACGCCGCTGCTGGCCGCCTGCGGCGGCGGGGGCCAGGAGGGCCGCAAGGAAGGCACCACCTCGGGCAAGGAGGCCGCGAAGATCCTCCCGGCGTACGTGGCGTCGAACGTCGTCACACCCGACATCCCGGCGAAGAACGGATCGGCGGCCGGCTTCACCCGGGCGATACCGACGGCCGAGCTGAAGACCTCCGTGCCGAAGACGCTGGGCAGCGGCGGGAAGCTGACCGTCATGTCCCCGTTCTGGGGCACCCCGCCGAAGGGCGACAACCCCTACTACACGGCGATGAACAAGGCCGTCGGCGTCGACGTCACCTGGCAGAACCAGGACGGCGTCACCTACGACCAGAAGCTCGGCGCGGTGCTGGCCTCCAGCGAGGTCCCGGACGTGATGGTCGTCCCCGGCTGGAACCTGATGGGCCGCATCCCCAGCGCGATCAACGCCAAGTTCGCCGACCTCGGCCCCTACCTCTCCGGCGACAAGGTGAAGGACTACCCGAACCTCGCCGCCGTCCCCACCGAGGCGTGGCAGCGCGGCATCTTCGGCGGCCAGCTGCGCGGCATCCCCATGCCCGCCCCGTACGTCACCGACATCGCGCCGCTGTACCGCAAGGACCTGTTCGCGAAGAAGGGCTACACCGTCCCGGGCAGCCCCGACGAGTTCCTGGCCTGGGCGAAGGAGGCCACCGACGCCAAGTCCAAGCTGTGGGCCTGCGACGACATGAAGTGGACGGCGTTCAACATCTTCGGCGTCCTCTCCGGCGGCGACAAGGCGCTCTGGTGGAACCTGGAGGGCGGCAAGCTGGTCAACCGCATCGAGACCGAGCAGTTCCTCGAGGCGCTGGAGTGGACCCGCAAGCTGTACGCCGCCGGAGTGGTCCACCCCGACGCGGTGCAGGGCAAGGCCGGCGGCGACGCGGGCAACCGGTTCACCGCCGGCGAGGTGCTGGTCTACAACCAGAACATCTCCGACTGGTGGGGCAAGACCGCCGAACAGCGCACCCAGAACGCCGACTTCGAGATGGAGGCGTTCGACTACTTCGGCCCCGACGGCGGCGACCCCACCCTGTGGGCGGTCCAGCCGGCCAACATCTTCACCTTCGTCTCGAAGAAGGCCTCCGAGCAGCAGATCAAGGACTTTCTCGCGCTCTGCAACTTCTGCGCCGCGCCCTACGGCACCAAGGAGTTCATGCTCACCGCCTACGGCGTCGAAGGCACCGACTACACCTTCGAGCAGGGCCTGCCGGTCAAGACCCAGCAGGGCGTCAACGAGGTCAACGGCGCCTACGACTACACCGGCAACCCGGCCCCGTACATCGCCTACCCCGACCTGCCCGAGGTCACCAAGGGGATGGTCGAGTGGCAGCAGCGCATGGGCGCCTTCACCAAGAAGTCGTCGTTCTTCGGGCTCACCGTCACCGAGCCCGCCCGCTGGTCCAACCTCGCCGACGACTTCGAGCAGCTCGAGGACGACGTGGTGCGCGGCCGCAAGAAGATCAGCGACGTGCAGCAGGCGGTGTCCGACTGGAGGAGCAGGGGCGGCGACGGACTGCGCGACTGGTACCGCAAGCTGCTCGACGACAACGGCTCGGCCGACTGACCCGGAGCGAGGCGAGGAGACGGCCGTGTCGCACAGCACGGTGCCCCGGGGGACGACCGAGGCGCAGACACCCCGGCAGGACGACGACGGGACGACCGGGACCCCCGAGGGCCCGGCCCCGTCCGGGAAGGGCGGGCGAGGACCCCGCGCGAAGAAGGCAGGACGGCTCGCGTTCCGGATCAGGTGGCGGCGGGACCGCACGCTGATCCTGATGACCGTGCCCGCCCTGCTGCTGGTGCTGGTCTTCAACTACGTGCCGATCCTCGGCAACGTGGTCGCCTTCCAGGACTACGACCCGTATCTCAGCGAGAACGGCTTCGTCGCCGTCTTCGAGAGCCCCTGGATCGGGTTCGAGCAGTTCGAGCGGATCTTCGCCGACTCGGCCTTCTGGCACGCGGTGCGGAACACGTTCGTGCTGTTCTTCCTCCAGCTGGTGCTCTACTTCCCCATTCCGATCCTGCTCGCGCTGCTCATCAACAGCGTGGTGCGGCCCCGGGTGCGGGCGGTCGCCCAGGCGATCATGTACCTGCCGCACTTCTTCTCCTGGGTGCTCGTCGTCACCGTCTTCATGCAGATCTTCGGTGGCGCCGGCATCATCGCGCAGACCCTCCGCCGCCACGGCTACGAGGGCTTCGACCTGATGACGAACCCGGAGATCTTCAAGTACCTGGTGACCGCCGAGACCGTCTGGAAGGACGCCGGCTGGGGCATCATCGTCTTCCTCGCCGCCCTCTCCTCCGTCTCCAACGACCTGTACGAGGCCGCCGCCATGGACGGCGCGGGCCGCTGGCGCCGCATGTGGCACGTCACCCTGCCCGCGCTGCGCCCGGTGATCGCCCTGCTGCTGGTGCTGCGCGTCGGCGACGCCCTCACCGTCGGCTTCGAGCAACTGCTGCTGCAGAGACAGGCGGTGGGCGTCGACGCCTCCGAGGTCCTCGACACCTACGTGTGGTGGAACGGCATCCGCAACCAGGACTTCAGCTACGCCGCCGCGGCCGGACTGATCAAGGGCGTGGTGGGCCTCGGCCTGGTCCTCACCGCCAACAAGGTGGCCCACCTCATGGGCGAGCAGGGGGTGTACAAGAAATGACCGCTGTTCTCGGCACCCGTCCGGACCAGGGGAAGACCCGGGAGAAAAGGCCCGGCCGCTGGTCCGCGCCGCCCCGCCCGGTGTGGGAGGAGGAGCCGTCCCGCGCCGGACAGGCCGGCAAGGGGATCGCCCTGGGCCTCGCCTGCCTGGCCATCCTCTTCCCGCTGTGGATCGTGATCGTCACCAGTCTGCAGACCAAGCGGACCATCGACGAGGCGGGCGGCCTCGTGGTGATCCCCAAGGGCATCACCTTCGTCGCCTACCAGGAACTCCTCGGCGGCGGGCAGGTGCAGCGCGCCGCCCTGGTCAGCATCGGCGTCACCGTCGTCGGCACGCTGTTCAGCATGGCCGTGTCGGTGCTGTGCGCCTACGGCCTCTCCCGCAGCGGCTCGCTGGGGCACAGCTGGATCCTGATGACCCTGCTCGCCACCATGTTCTTCGGCGCCGGCCTCATCCCGACCTACCTGCTGGTGCAGGCGCTCGGACTGACCGACACCTATCTGGCGCTGATCCTGCCGAGCGCGGTGAGCGTCTTCAACATCCTGGTCCTGCGCGCGTTCTTCATGAACATCTCGCAGGAACTCGTCGACAGCGCCCGCATCGACGGGGCGGGGGAGTGGCGCATCCTGTTCCGCATCGTGATGCCGCTGTCCCGCGCGGTCATCGCGGTGATCTCCCTGTTCTACGCGGTGGGCTACTGGAGCGCCTGGTTCAACGCCTCCATCTACCTGACCGACCAGGACATGATGCCGCTGCAGAACGTCATGATCCAGCTCGTGCAGAAGCAGGAGCGGCCCGTCGGTCTTTCCGCACAGATCAACACGGGACAGCTGTCGCCGCTGGCCATCCAGATGGCCGTGATGGTGCTGGCCCTGCTGCCGGTGGCCGTGCTCTCGCCCTTCGTCCAGAAGCACTTCAAGAAGGGGATGCTCACCGGCGCGGTCAAGGGGTGACCCCCTGTGCGGGACGCCTCCGGGCGTCCCGCACCCGCGCGCATCCCCTCCGTCCGCCCCTTGCCCCGAGGACCTGACATGCTCGTGCCCTCTGCCCGCCGGTGCGCCGCGCCCGCCGTCCGACCCCGGGGGACCGTCTGATGCCCCGCCTGGACGACGCCACCCGCGGCCGCGTCCTCTACGGCGGCGACTGGAACCCCGAGCAGTGGCCCGAGGAGACCTGGGAGGAGGACGTCCGCCTGATGCGCGAGGCGGGGGTCAACTCCGTGACCCTCGGCGTCTTCTCCTGGTCCCGGATCGAACCCCGGCCGGGCGAGCGGGACTTCGGCTGGCTGGACCGGCTGATGGACCTGGCGCACGACCACGGCATCGGGGTCGTCCTCGCCACCCCCACCGCCTCCCCGCCGCCGTGGATGGGCCGGCTGCACCCGGACACGCTGCCGGTCGACGCCGACGGCCACACCGAACTGTGGGGCGGACGCCAGCACTTTTCCCACTCCAGCGCCACCTACCGGCGCCTCGCCGCCGCGATCACCGAGGACCTGGCCGCCCGCTACGCCGGCCACCCGGCGCTCACCCTGTGGCACATCAACAACGAGTACTGCACCTACGACCACGGCGACGAGGCCGCCGCCCGCTTCCGCACCTGGCTGCGGCACCGTTACGGCACCCTCGACGCCCTCAACACCGCCTGGGGCACCGCCTTCTGGAGCCAGACCTACGGCGACTGGGCGGAGGTGCTGCCGCCCCGGCGCACCCACTACCTGAAGAACCCCGCGCAGGTGCTGGACTTCCGGCGCTTCACCTCCGACATGCTCCTGGAGTGCTTCACCGCCGAGCGCGACATCGTCCGCCGGCACACCCCGCACCTCCCGGTCACCACCAACTTCATGCCGCTGTGGTCCGGGCAGGACGCCTGGCGCTGGGCCGAGGAGGAGGACGTCGTCTCCGTCGACCTCTACCCCGACCCGGACGACCCCTTCGGCGCGCAGCACGGCGCGCTCGTGCAGGACATGACCCGCTCGCAGGCGCGCGGCCCGTGGATGCTCATGGAACAGGCGGCCGGCGCGGTCAACTGGCGGCCGGTGAACCGCCCCAAGCCGCGCGGCCTGAACCGCCTGTGGTCCCTCCAGGCCGTGGCCCGCGGCGCGGACGCCGTCTGCTGCTTCCAGTGGAGGCAGTCCCGGCAGGGCGCCGAGAAGTTCCACTCCGGCATGCTCGGCCACGCCGGCCCGGACGGCCGTGCCCACCAGGAAGTACGCCGGCTCGGCGCCGACCTGGCGCGGATCGCCCCGCACGTCGTCGGCGGCGCCGTCACCGCCGAGGTCGCCGTGCTGCACGACTGGCACGCCTGGTGGGCGAGCGACCAGGAGGGCCGCCCCTCCCGGGAGACCGGCCACGCCGAGATCCTCGGCGCCTGGCACCGCGCCCTGTGGCGGGCCCACCTCACCACGGACGTCGCCCACCCCGAGCACGACCTCACCGGATACCGGATGGTCGTCGTCCCCCAACTGCACCTCCTCACCGACCGGGCCGCGGACAACCTGGTGGCGTACGTGCGCGGCGGCTCCACCCTGGTCTGCGGCTTCGGCACCGGCGTCGTGGACGAGGACGACCGGGTGCGGCCCGGCGGCATGGACGAGCGGCTGCGCGCCCTCTTCGGCATCCGCACCCTGCACGAGTGGTGGCCGCTGGAGCCGGGCGCGACCGTGGAGGCGGAGGGCGGCCTGCGCGGCACCCTGTGGTCCGAGGAACTGGAACCCGACGGCACCGCCGACGAGACCCTCGCGTACCGGGGCGGCGAGCTGGACGGACTGCCCGCCGTGCTGCGCAAGGGCCGCGCCTGGTATGTCTCCACCCTCCCCGAGCCCGACGCCCTGCGGGACCTGCTCGTCCGCGTCGCCGCCGGGGCGGGGGCGCGGCCGGTGCTGGACGGGCTCCCGGACGCGGTGGAGGCCGTGCGCCGGGGCGGGCTGCTGTTCCTGCTGCACCACGGCCGGGGCGAGGTCACCGTGGACGTCCCCGGCACCCACCGCGACCTGCTCACCGGCGTCACCGTCACCGACCGGGTCACCCTCGGCCGCTACGGCGTGGCGGTGCTCGCGCCATGACCGCCGGACCCGTGCACGGCACCTGGGAGCCCCGGCCGGCCGCCCGCTGGGAGGACGCCTTCCTGTGCGGCAACGGCCGGCACGGCGCCCTCGTCCTCGGTGATCCGGACGACGACCGGACCGTCGTCACCCACCACACCCTCGTCCGCCCGAACGACGACGCGGGCGGCCGGCACCGGCTGCCGCCCCTGCTGGCCGACGCGCTCCCCGACGTCCAGGACCGGCTGCTCTCCGGCGACCTCACCGCCGCCGAGGACTTCACCGACGGACGCCCGCTCCAGTGGGTCCGGCCCTTCCACCCCGCCTTCCGGATCCGCCTGCGCCACCAGGCCGCCGGCCTGACCGGCTACCGCCGCGAGCTGGACTTCGCCACCGGCGAGGCCACCGCCCGCCACGGCGGCCGCTCCAGCCGTGTCTTCGTCTCCCGCGCCGACGACGTGATCGTCCAGCACGTCACCGGCCGCGACCTCACCCTGCGCCTCTCCCTGGACCACCGGCTGCCGAACGCGCCCGACGACCTGCGCGTCGGACACGGCGCCGTCCTCACCCCGGAGGGCGTCCTGCTCAGCCTGCGGGCCCGCTACCCCGGCAGCGACCTCGCGTACACCGGGGTGACCGTGGCGGCCGTCACCGGCGGGCGGACCGAACTCGCCCCGCCCGGGGCGCGCGTCACCGGCGCCCGCTCGATCCTGCTGCTCACCCGGGTGCTGCGGCACACCGGTGAGGCGGACGTGGTCGCCGAGGGCCGCGCCCTGCGCGACCTGCTCGCCACGGACGAGCCGGCGTACGACACGCTGCTCGCCCGGCATCTCGCCCTGCACCGCACCGCGTACGAGCGCGTCACCCTCGACCTGGCCGCGGAACCCGCGGAACGGGCCCTGCCCGGCTCGGCGTTGCTCACCCGGCCGCGGAGCACCGCACTGCTGGAACGGCTGTTCGCGGCCGGCCGCTATCACCTGCTGTCGGCCGGCGGGCTGTTCCCGCCCCGGCTCACCGGACTGTGGACCGGCGACTGGGACACCGCCTGGTCGGGCGCCTTCACCCTGGACGCCAACCTCAACCTCCAGACCGCGTCCGCCGCCGCGGCCGCCCTCCCGGAGGTCACAGAGTCCCTGGCGTGCTTCATCCAGGGGCAGTTGCCCCACTGGCGCGACAACGCCCGCGCGGTCTTCGGCGCCCGGGGCGTGGTCGCGCCCGCGCACACCGACGGCGAGTCGGGGCACAGCTACCACTTCAGCCGCGAGTACCCCCTGCATCTGTGGACGGCCGGCGCCGACTGGCTGCTCAAGCCGCTCGTCGACCACGACGAGACCTACGGCGCCCGCACCCCGCGCACCGCCGCCGCGCTCGCCGAAGTCGCCGACTTCTACGAGGATTTCCTCACCCGTACCGGCCCCGACGGCCGGCTGGTCGTCGTCCCCTCCTACTCGCCCGAGAACCGTCCGGCGAACGGCGGCTGGGGCGCGCTGAACGCGGCCATGGACCTCTCCGCCGCCCGTCACGCCCTGCACACCGCGGCCGCGTACCACCCGGACCGCGCCGACCGCCTGCGCGCCCTCGCCGACCGGCTGCCCCCGCACCGCGTCAACGCCGACGGGGCGCTGGCGGAATGGGCCTGGCCCGGCCTGGAGGACACCTACGACCACCGCCACCTCAGCCACCTCTACGGCGTCTGGCCGCTGGACGAGATCACCCCCTACGACACCCCCGAGCTCGCCGCCGCGGCCCACCGTGCCCTGGAACTGCGCGGCCCCGAGAACGACTCCGCGCACGGCCATCTGCACCACGCCCTGATCGCCGCCCGGCTCCGGGACGGCAGGCGGGTCGCCGACGCGCTCGGCCGGGTGCTCGACGGCGACTTCTTCCACGACTCCCTGATGAGCGCCCACTATCCGCGGCGGAACGTCTACAACGCCGACGCCGCCCACACCCTGCCCGCCGTGCTGATCGAGGCGCTCGTGCAGTCCGCCCCGGACCGGCTGGTGCTGCTGCCGGCCCCGCTCCCCGCGCTCCCGAGCGGCCGGCTGACCGGGATCCGCACCCGCTTCGGCGCCGCCCTCGACCTCACCTGGACGCCGGACGGCGGCACCGCCGTGCTCCGGCCCGGCCGCACGGCCCGCATCACCCTGTGGACTTCCGCCGGCGCCGAGCCGCTCGACCTGGTCGCCGGCGGAGAACGCGTCGTCCCGCTGCCGGCGGCGACGCGATGACCAGGCACATCCCCCCACCCATGGAAGGAACACCATGGCATCGAAATCCCTGCGCGGGATCGTCCGGGCGCTGACCGTCCCCGTCCTCGCGTTCGGCGCGACGGTCGGAGCGGCCTCCGCGCCCGCGCACGCCGCCGTCTGGAACTCCTGCGACCAGTGGGGCAACACCACCCTGGACGGCTACATCCTCTACAACAACATCTGGGGCTCCGGCGCCGGCTCCCAGTGCGTCTGGGCCAACTCCGGCACCAACTGGGGCGTCTGGGCCGACCACCCGAACACCGGCGGCATCAAGTCCTACCCGAACAGCAAGAAGGTGATCAACAAGCCGATCTCCTCGCTGACTTCGCTCACCAGCAGCTACCGGGTCACCGTCCCGTCCGCGGGCGCGTACAACACCTCGTACGACATCTATGACACGGACTACGACTACGAGATCATGCTGTGGGTCAACCACCACGGCGCCGTCGGTCCGCTCGGCACCGCGCAGGGCACCGTGAGCCTCGGCGGCCACACCTGGAACGTCTACAAGGGGAACAACGGCGCCAACGAGGTCTTCTCGTTCCTGCGCACGTCCGACTCGACGTCCGGCACCGTCGACATCCTGCCCGTCCTGAAGTGGATCAAGGACACCAAGGGCTGGATGGGCAACGAGACCATCGGCGACGTGCAGTTCGGCTACGAGATCACCTCGTCCGCCGGCGGCCTCGACTTCCGCACCGACCGCCTGACCGTCTCGGGCGGCTGACCGCACGGCACACCCCCTGCGCCGTCCGTACCGGTGCGGACGGCACAGGGCCGGTCAGCGCACCGGCGCGGGTCCCGAACTCGCCCGGACCGTCAGCTCGGGCGGCAGCAGCACGACCTCGTCGCCGCCCCGCCCGTCGAGCTTGGCGACCAGCTGCTCCACGGCGTGCCGGCCCATCTCCTGGGCGGGCAGGGACACCGACGTCAGCCGCACCGACGCCTGGACGGCGACCTGTTCCGGGCAGACCGCGACCACCGAGACGTCCTCCGGCACGGCCCGGCCCTGCTGCCGCAGCAGGGCGAGGAGCGGCTCGACCGCCGCCTCGTTCTGCACCACGAAGCCCGTGGTGTCCGGGCGTTCGTCGAGGATCCGGGCGACCGTGACGGCCGTCGCGTCGTACCCGCCCTCGCAGGGGCGGTGCAGCAGCCGCAGCCCGGTCTCCCGGGCGGCCGAGCGCAGCCCGTCCAGGGTGCGCTCGGCGAAACCGGTGTGCCGCTCGTAGACCGCCGGGGCCTCGCCGATGACGGCGACGTCCCGGTGGCCCAGCCCGGCCAGGTGCTCCACACAGAGCGCGCCGGTCGCCCGGAAGTCGAGGTCCACGCAGGTCAGCCCGGTGGTGTCGGCGGGCAGGCCGATCAGCACGGCCGGCTGGGCGGACTCCCGCAGCAGTGGCAGGCGTTCGTCGTCCAGCTCGACGTCCATGAGGATCATGCCGTCGGCGAGTCCGCTTCCGGCGACCCGGCGGACCGCGTCCGGGCCCTCCTCGCCGGTGAGCAGCAGCACGTCGTAGCCGTGGGTTCGGGCGGTGGTGGCGACCGCTATGGCGATCTCCATCATCACCGGCACGTACATGTCGGTCCGCAGCGGCACCATCAGGGCGATGACGTTGGACCTGCTGCTGGCAAGGGCGCGGGCGCCCGCGTTGGGGTGGTAGCCGAGCTCGCGGATGGAGCGCTCGACGCGCTGCCGGGTGGTCGCGGAGATGGACCGCTTGCCGCTGAGGACGTAGCTCACCGTGCTCGCCGAGACTCCGGCGTGCTGGGCGACCTCGGCGAGGGTGACCATCCGGCATCTCCCAGGGATGTGAAGCGCTTCGACGGGGCGCTGGACCGATAAAAAGGCTTGTGGAAGCCGGTTCGACCCTAGCTTCCGCGGGGTCGTGATGTCCAGACAGTCGAAGCGCTTCGACTGAGGAGTTCCCCGCCGTCGCCGCCGTGCGCGGATCGGCCGGACGGCGGCACGAAGGGTGGTGGGGTCGCTACGAATCGGGTACATACGATCGAGTAGCACCGGTCCGTACCGCAATGACTCCATCCTATTCGCGGCGAGGTGAGCCTCATGTCCGCAGTACCCGAGACACCCGCGGCCCCGTCCAGGCCGACCGTCACCGAACGTGAGGCCCGGCAGGTCGCCGAGGCGGCGAGGGAGCAGGACTGGCGCAAGCCCAGCTTCGCCAAGGAACTGTTCCTCGGACGCTTCCGGCCCGACCTCATCCACCCCCACCCCCTCCCCGCCGACGAGGACGTCCGGCGCGGCGAGGAGTTCCTGGCCAAGCTGCGCGACTTCTGCGAGACGCGGGTCGACGGCGCCCTGATCGAACGCGAGGCGCGCATCCCCGACGAGGTGATCAACGGGCTCAAGGAGCTCGGCGCCCTCGGTATGAAGATCGACATCAAGTACGGCGGCCTCGGCCTCACCCAGGTGTACTACAACAAGGCCCTCGCCCTGGTCGGCTCCGCCAGCCCCGCCATCGGCGCCCTGCTCTCCGCGCACCAGTCGATCGGCGTCCCCCAGCCGCTGAAGATCTTCGGCACGCGCGAGCAGAAGGAGACGTTCCTGCCGCGCTGCGCCCGCACCGACATCTCCGCCTTCCTGCTCACCGAGCCCGACGTCGGCTCCGACCCGGCCCGCCTCGCCACCACCGCCGTACCCGAGGGCGACGACTACGTGCTCGACGGCGTGAAGCTGTGGACCACCAACGGCGTGGTCGCCGACCTGCTCGTCGTCATGGCCCGCGTCCCCAGGTCCGAGGGCCACCGGGGCGGCATCACCGCCTTCGTCGTGGAGGCGGACTCCGAGGGCGTCACCGTGGAGAACCGCAACGCCTTCATGGGGCTGCGCGGCCTGGAGAACGGCGTCACCCGCTTCCACCGCGTCCGCGTCCCCGCCTCCCACCGCATCGGCGAGGAGGGACAGGGGCTCAAGATCGCCCTCACCACCCTCAACACCGGACGGCTCTCGCTGCCCGCCATGTGCGTCGGCGCCGGCAAGTGGTGCCTGAAGATCGCCCGCGAGTGGTCCGCCGAGCGCGAGCAGTGGGGCAAGCCGGTCGCCCTGCACGAGGCCGTCGGCTCCAAGATCGCGTTCATCGCGGCGACCACCTTCGCCCTGGAGGCCGTGGTCGACCTGTCCTCGCAGATGGCCGACGAGGACCGCAACGACATCCGCATCGAGGCCGCCCTCGCCAAGCTCTACGGCTCCGAGATGGCCTGGCTGATGGCCGACGAACTGGTTCAGATCCGCGGCGGCCGCGGCTTCGAGACCGCCGACTCGCTGCGCGCCCGCGGCGAACGCGCGGTCCCCGCCGAGCAGATGCTGCGCGACCTGCGCATCAACCGCATCTTCGAGGGCTCCACCGAGATCATGCATCTGCTGATCGCGCGCGAGGCCGTCGACGCCCACCTGTCCGTCGCCGGCGACCTCATCGACCCCGACAAGTCCCTCGGCGACAAGGCGCGGGCGGGCGCGAGCGCGGGCGCCTTCTACGCCAGGTGGCTGCCCAGGCTGGTCGCCGGACCCGGACAGCTCCCGGGCTCCTACGGCGAGTTCAAGCACGGCATCGACCTGTCGCCGCACCTGCGCTACGTCGAGCGCACCTCACGCAAGCTGGCCCGCTCCACCTTCTACGCCATGTCCCGCTGGCAGGGGCGGATGGAGACCAAGCAGGGCTTCCTCGGCCGGATCGTCGACATCGGCGCGGAACTGTTCGCGATGAGCGCCGCCTGCGTCCGCGCGGAACTCCTGCGGAGCCGGGGCGACCACGGCCGCGAGGCCTACCAGCTCGCCGACGCCTTCTGCCACCAGGCCCGGCTGCGCGTCGAGGAACTCTTCGGCCGGCTCTGGAGCAACACCGACGACCTCGACCGCAAGGTCGTGAAGAACGTCCTCGGCGGCTCCTACACCTGGCTGGAGGACGGAGTGATCGACCCCTCCGACGACGGACCCTGGATCGCCGACGCCACCCCCGGCCCCTCCACCCGGGAGAACGCGCGCCGCCCGATCCGCTGAGCGGGCCCGGGGAGGGGACCGCCACGGCGCGCGTCCCCTCCCTCCGCTCCCCGTGCACGGCGGACACGACCCCGGGGTACCGGGGCGGGGGCCCGACGGCGGCCGCGACCGGACACAATGGGGCCATGACCGACGCTCCAGCCCCCCTCGCCGACCCGCACCTGGTGTACGACCCCGTCGCGGGAGACGGCCCGAAGGACGTGGTGATCCTCGGCTCCACCGGGTCGATCGGCACCCAGGCCATCGACCTCGTGCTGCGCAACCCCGACCGCTTCCGGGTCACCGCCCTGTCCGCCAACGGCGGCCGGGTCGCCCTCCTCGCCGAGCAGGCGCACCGCCTGCGGGTGCGCACGGTCGCCGTCGCCCGCGAGGACGTCGTGCCGGAGCTGCGCGAGGCGCTGTCCGCGCGGTACGGCGCGGGGGAGCCGCTGCCGGAGATCCTCGCCGGGCCCGACGCGGCCACCCAGGCCGCCGCCTCCGCCTGCCACACCGTCCTGAACGGCATCACCGGTTCCATCGGGCTCGCGCCGACCCTCGCCGCCCTGGAGGCGGGCCGCACCCTCGCGCTCGCCAACAAGGAGTCGCTCATCGTGGGTGGCCCGCTGGTGAAGGCGCTGGCCAAGCCCGGTCAGATCATCCCGGTGGACTCCGAGCACGCCGCGCTGTTCCAGGCGCTGGCCGCCGGCACCCGCGCCGACGTCCGCAAGCTGGTCGTCACCGCCTCCGGCGGGCCCTTCCGCGGCCGCACCCGGCAGGAGCTGGCGGCCGTCACCGTCGAGGACGCCCTCGCCCACCCCACCTGGGCCATGGGCCCGGTCATCACGATCAACTCCGCGACCCTCGTCAACAAGGGCCTGGAGGTCATCGAGGCGCACCTCCTCTACGACATTCCCTTCGACCGCATTGAGGTGGTCGTGCATCCCCAGTCGTATGTCCACTCGATGGTTGAGTTCACGGACGGATCGACACTGGCCCAGGCGACGCCCCCCGACATGCGGGGCCCCATCGCCATCGGCCTCGGCTGGCCCGAACGGGTCCCCGACGCGGCCCCGGTCTTCGACTGGAGCAAGGCGTCCACCTGGGAGTTCTTCCCTCTCGACGACGAGGCCTTCCCCGCGGTGAACCTCGCCCGGCACGTCGGCGGGCTCGCGGGAACTGCCCCCGCGGTGTTCAATGCCGCGAACGAGGAGTGCGTCGAGGCCTTCCGCACCGGTGCGCTGCCGTTCCTCGGCATCATCGACACGGTCACCCGGGTGGTGGAGGAACACGGAACGCCCGCCGCGGGAACCTCCCTGACCGTGCCGGACGTCCTCGAAGCGGAGACCTGGGCCCGCGCGCGGGCCCGCGAACTGACAGCCCGGACGGCGAGCGCGGAGGCGCGTGCATGACGACCCTGATGTTCATCCTCGGCATTGTCGTCTTCGCGGCCGGCCTGCTGTTCTCCATCGCCTGGCACGAACTGGGGCACCTGTCCACGGCCAAGATGTTCGGCATCCGCGTGCCGCAGTACATGGTGGGCTTCGGCCCGACGATCTGGTCGCGGCACAAGGGCGAGACCGAGTACGGCGTCAAGGCGATCCCGTTCGGCGGCTACATCCGGATGATCGGCATGTTCCCGCCGGGCCCCGACGGGAAGCTGGAGGCCCGCTCCACCTCCCCGTGGCGCGGCATGATCGAGGACGCCCGCTCCGCCGCCTTCGAGGAACTGCGGCCCGGCGACGAGAAGCGCCTGTTCTACACGCGCAAGCCGTGGAAACGGGTCGTCGTCATGTTCGCCGGCCCGTTCATGAACCTGATCCTCGCGGTCGTGCTGTTCCTCATCGTGCTGATGGGCTTCGGCATCCAGCAGCAGACCACCACCGTCAGCTCGGTCTCCCAGTGCGTGATCTCGCAGAGCGAGAAGCGCGACGACTGCCGGACGTCCGACCCGCGGTCACCGGCCGCCGCGGCCGGCATGAAGGCCAAGGACAAGATCGTCGCCTTCGACGGGGTCCGCACCGACGACTGGGGCCAACTGTCCGACCTCATCCGCGACAGCGCCGGCAAGAGCGTGCCGATCGTCGTCGAACGCGACGGCAGGGAGGTGACGCTCCAGGCCACCATCGCCACCAACATGGTCGCCAAGAAGGACGGCAACGGCGCCTACGTCGAGGGTGAGTACGTCAAGGCCGGCTTCCTCGGTTTCAGCGCCGCCACCGGCGTCGTCAAGCAGGACCTCGGCGAGTCCGTGAGCTGGATGACCGACAGGGTCGGCGACGCGGTCGACTCCCTCGCCGCCCTGCCGTCGAAGGTCCCCGCCCTGTGGGACGCGGCCTTCGGTGACGGACCGCGCGAACCGGACTCCCCGATGGGCGTCGTCGGCGCCGCCCGTGTCGGCGGGGAGATCGCCACCCTCGACATCCCGGCCTCGCAGCAGCTCGCGATGTTCGTGATGCTCCTCGGGGGCTTCAACCTCTCCCTGTTCCTGTTCAACATGCTCCCGCTGCTGCCGCTCGACGGCGGACACATCGCGGGCGCCCTGTGGGAGTCGCTGCGCCGCAACCTGGCGAGGCTGCTGCGCCGCCCCGACCCGGGCCCCTTCGACGTGGCGAAGCTGATGCCCGTCGCCTACGTCGTGGCGGGGATCTTCGTCTGCTTCACGATCCTCGTCCTGATCGCGGACGTGGTGAACCCGGTGCGCATCTCCTGACCGGCCGGCGCCACGCCACCCGTTGTTCACGACGGCCCGGAACCCTGAGGGTTCCGGGCCGCCGTCCTCGGGGCGGGTTCGAGGGCGCGATGTGCTCGAGCATGGGCCATTGCCGTAATCTCGGAGCCCGGAGCCCGCTGCTCACGGGGAGCCGGACCATGATCCACGACTTGGGGTTGCACAGCAGATGACTGCGATTTCTCTCGGCATGCCGTCCGTCCCGACCACGCTCGCCGTGCGCCGGAAGAGCCGGCAGATCCAGGTCGGATCGGTGGCGGTGGGCGGGAACGCCCCGGTGTCGGTGCAGTCGATGACGACCACGCGGACGTCGGACATCGGGGCGACGCTGCAGCAGATCGCGGAGCTGACCGCGTCGGGCTGCCAGATCGTGCGGGTGGCCTGCCCGACTCAGGACGACGCGGACGCGCTGGCGGTGATCGCGCGGAAGTCGCAGATCCCGGTGATCGCCGACATCCATTTCCAGCCCAAGTACGTGTTCGCCGCGATCGAGGCGGGCTGCGCGGCGGTGCGGGTGAACCCGGGCAACATCAAGAAGTTCGACGACCAGGTCAAGGAGATCGCCAAGGCGGCGAAGGACCACGGCACCCCGATCCGTATCGGGGTGAACGCGGGCTCGCTGGACCGGCGGCTGCTGCAGAAGTACGGCAAGGCCACTCCGGAGGCGCTGGTGGAGTCGGCGCTGTGGGAGGCGTCGCTGTTCGAGGAGCACGACTTCCGCGACATCAAGATCTCGGTGAAGCACAACGACCCGGTCGTCATGGTCGAGGCCTACCGTCAGCTCGCCGAGCAGTGCGACTACCCGCTCCACCTGGGCGTCACCGAGGCGGGTCCGGCGTTCCAGGGCACGATCAAGTCCGCGGTCGCCTTCGGCGCGCTGCTGTCGCAGGGGATCGGGGACACCATCCGCGTGTCCCTCTCGGCGCCGCCGGTGGAGGAGATCAAGGTCGGCATCCAGATCCTGGAGTCGCTGAACCTGCGTCAGCGGGGTCTGGAGATCGTGTCGTGTCCGTCGTGCGGGCGTGCGCAGGTGGATGTGTACAAGCTGGCGGAGGAGGTCACCGCGGGGCTGACGGGTATGGAGGTGCCGCTGCGGGTCGCGGTGATGGGCTGTGTGGTGAACGGTCCGGGCGAGGCGCGTGAGGCCGATCTGGGTGTGGCCTCCGGCAACGGCAAGGGGCAGATCTTCGTGAAGGGCGAGGTCATCAAGACGGTGCCGGAGTCGAAGATCGTGGAGACCCTGATCGAGGAGGCGATGAAGATCGCCGAGCAGATGGAGAAGGACGGTGTGGCCTCCGGCGAGCCGCAGATCGCGGTGGCCGGCTGACCGGGCCCTCCCGGCACCCGCGGGGTCCGGGGGCGGCGGCCCCCGGCCTCCGCGGGTACAGTGCGGAAATCAGGCAGAACCCCTTTGTGTGAGGCCCCGCACGTGTTGACGCAGACCACCTCCCGGGTCCTCGAACCGAGCGACCTGGACGCCGCCCTCGCCGTACTCGACCGCGACCCGGTCGCCAACGCCTTCGTGACGGCGCGCGTGCAGATCGCCGGTCTCGACCCGTGGCGGCTCGGCGGCGAGATGTGGGGCTGGTACGAGGACGGCGTCCTGACGTCGATGTGCTACGCGGGCGCCAACCTCGTCCCCATAAGCGCCACCCCCCGCGCCGTCCGCGCCTTCGCCGACCGCGCCCGCCGCGCCGGCCGCCGCTGCTCCTCCATCGTCGGCCCGGCCGAGGCCACCGCCGCTCTCTGGCAGTTGCTCGAACCCCAGTGGGGCCCCGCCCGCGAGGTCCGCGCCCGCCAGCCGCTGCTGGTCACCGACCGCGTGCCCGACACCGTGGCGCCCGACCCGTACGTCCGCCGCGTCCGCAAGGACGAGCTCGAGACGATCATGCCGGCGTGCGTGGCGATGTTCACCGAGGAGGTCGGCGTCTCCCCGCTGGCCGGCGACGGCGGCCTGCTCTACCAGGCCCGGGTCGCCGAGCTGGTCGGCTCCGGCCGCTCCTTCGCCCGCTTCGACGCCGACGGCAACGTCGTCTTCAAGGCGGAGATCGGCGCGGCCACCGACCGCGCCTGCCAGATCCAGGGCGTCTGGGTCGCCCCCGAACACCGCGGGAAGGGCGTCGCCGCCCCCGGCATGGCCGCCGTCCTGCGCTACGCCCTCGCCGACGTCGCCCCCGTGGTCAGCCTCTACGTCAACGACTTCAACACCCCCGCCCGCCGCACGTACGCCACGGTGGGCTTCCGCGAGGTCGGCGCCTTCATGAGCGTGCTGTTCTGACGGGCGCGTCCCTGTAGTCTCGCCGGCATGCTGCGCTTTCCCGGTCACGGCCGCCCCGAGCCCGACGACATCGTGATCGGCCCCCTCGACCTCCCCGGACACGTCGACGAGGCGCTGGCCGTCCAGGCGGTGGCGTTCGGACTCGGCCCCGACGAGGTGGCCGTACGCCGGCAGATCGTGCTGCGCCACATGACCTTCCCCGACGCCCGGGCCTTCGGCGCCACCGTCCGGGGACGCCTGGTCGGCTTCGTCTACGGCATGCCGAACGACCGCACCCACTGGTGGTCCACCGTCGTCGAGCCCTATCTGCGCGCCCGCGGCCACGACGACTGGCTCGACGACTCCTTCGTCATCACCGAGCTGCACGTCCACCCCCGGCACCAGAAGCACGGCATCGGCCGCGCCCTGATCACCACGATCACCGACGGCGCCGAGCAGCCCCGGTCGATCCTGTCCGCGCTGGACATCGACAGCCCCGCCCGCCATCTGTACCGCTCGCTGGGCTACCGGGACCTCGCCCGGCAGGTCCGCTTCCCGAGCGCGCCCACCCCGTACGCCGTCATGGGCGCCCCGCTGCCGCTGCCGCGCCCTTAACCGATTTCCGCCGTCCCGTCCCGCCCGGCTAACCTCGCCTTCATCACCTAGACGCAGCAGGAGTACGAGAACCATGGCGAACGCACCGGTCCAGCGCATGTCCCAGTTGATGGCGAAGACGCTGCGCGACGACCCGGCCGACGCCGAGGTCCTCAGCCACAAGCTGCTGGTCCGCGCGGGCTACGTCCGCCGCACCGCCGCCGGCATCTGGACGTGGCTGCCCCTCGGCAAGAAGGTGCTCGCCAACGTCGAGCGGATCGTGCGCGAGGAGATGGACGCCATCGGCGCCCAGGAAGTGCTGCTCCCCGCCCTCCTGCCGCGCGAGCCCTACGACGCCACGGGCCGCTGGGACGAGTACGGCGCCGAGCTGTTCCGCCTCCAGGACCGCAAGGGCGGCGACTACCTCCTCGGACCCACCCACGAGGAGATCTTCACGCTGATGGTGAAGGACCAGGCGTCCTCCTACAAGGACCTGCCGGTCATCCTCTACCAGATCCAGACGAAGTTCCGCGACGAGGCCCGCCCCCGCGCCGGCATCCTGCGCGGCCGCGAGTTCCTGATGAAGGACTCCTACTCCTTCGACCTGGACGACGACGGCCTGGGGCAGTCCTACGCCCTGCACCGCAAGGCCTACCAGCGGATCTTCGAGCGCCTCGGCCTGGACTACCGCATCTGCGCGGCGACCGCCGGCGCCATGGGCGGCTCGAAGTCCGAGGAGTTCCTCGCCCCCGCCGAGGCCGGCGAGGACACCTTCGCCGACTGCCCGAACTGCGACTTCGCCGCGAACACCGAGGCCGTCTCGTACGAGCTGAAGCCGGTGGACGCCGCCGGGACGCCGGCCGCCGAGGACATCCCCACGCCCGACACCCCCACCATCGAGACCCTCGCCGCGCAGCTCGGCGTCCCCGCCTCGGCCACGCTGAAGAACCTGCTGGTCAAGGTCGACGGCGAGATCGTCGCCGTGGGCGTGCCCGGTGACCGCGAGGTCGACATGGGCAAGGTCGAGGCGCACTTCGCCCCGGCCGTGGTCGAGATGGTCACCGAGGCCGACTTCGTCGCCCGCCCCGACCTGGTGCGCGGCTACGTCGGCCCGCAGGGCCTGGACAAGGTGACGTACGTCGCCGACCCGCGCGTCGCGCCCGGCACCGCGTGGATCACGGGCGCCAACAAGGCCGACACCCACGCGAAGAACGTCGTCGCCGGCCGTGACTTCGAGGTCGACGCGTACGTGGACGTCGTGGTCGTCGAGGAGGGCGACCCCTGCCCCAAGTGCGGCACCGGTCTGAAGCTCGACCGCGCCATCGAGATCGGTCACATCTTCCAGCTGGGCCGCAAGTACGCCGACGCCCTCAAGCTCGACGTCCTCGGCCAGAACGGCAAGCCGGTCCGCGTCACCATGGGCTCCTACGGCGTCGGCGTCTCCCGCGCGGTGGCGGCCCTCGCCGAGCAGACCGCCGACGACAAGGGCCTGTGCTGGCCCCAGGAGGTCGCCCCGGCCGACGTGCACGTGGTCGCCGCCGGCAAGGCGCTCCAGACCGAGCTGGCGCTCGAGGTCTCCGAGAAGCTGGCCGCCGCGGGCGTCCGCGTCCTGGTCGACGACCGTGCGGGCGTGTCCCCGGGCGTGAAGTTCACCGACTCGGAGCTGATCGGCGTCCCGCGGATCCTGGTGGCGGGCCGCCGTTCCGCCGACCGTGTCCTGGAACTCAAGGACCGCCGCACCGGCGAACGCGAGGAGCTGACGGTCGACGAGGCGATCGCCCGCCTGACGGCGCGCTAGCCCCCACCCGGCAGCCCCGGGATCGTCCCGGCCCTGGACGCATGTGCCGTCCGGAGCCGGGACGTTCGCGTTCGGACAGGCGTCCCGTAGTGGGCGGTGGGCAGGGCGCGTCGGGGCCGGGCTGTGAGGGCGGCGGGCCGGAGGTCCGCCCGTCAGCAGGCCTCCGCCGTCAACGCGCGGCTCAGGATGCTCGCGGGGAGGTCGACGTGTTCGCCGCAGAAGCAGAGGAGGGCCGTGCCGGCGCCCTCGGGGGCGCCCAGGTCGACCGTGAGGAGCGCGCGCAGTTCGCGGACCACGTCGAGCAGATGGGCGCCGCGCGCCACCAGCACGCTGACCTCGTCCGGATCCCAGACGACGATGTCCGGCAGGTCGTCCGCCGTGTGAACGCGAATGCACATGACTGTCTCCCCAGGGGTGCGCGAGGGCACGGTGTTCCGCTTCGGGAGGCCAGCGGCTTCCGATCGTAGCGAGGCCCGTGCGCACCGGTGGGGCTTTCGGGACATTTCGTGGGACGTGGGGAGGTTCCGGCCGCCCGGGGAGAATCAGGTGATCCTGCTGACCTGCAGCATGGCCTCCGCGTCCTTGATCAGGGCACGCTGCCGGGCCTCCGGAAGCTGCCGGTACAGCTTCAGCAGCCGCGCCTCGCGCTCGTCGCGGCTGGGCCCCGGCACGGGACGCCCGACCGCCTCGAAGAACTCCTTGGGCGTCGTCCGTACGCCCCACCGCCGGAACACCTCGACCATCGCCCGCAGCTTCTCGGGCGGAATGCGGGATGTGCCGCGCGTGCGGTTCATCCAGGCGTTCAGGGTCGGGTAGGAGATGCCGGCCTCGCGCGCGAGGTCCTTCTGCGTACCGCTCCGGGGAAGTGCGAGGAGGCGCTCCAGCAGCGCCGCCAGATCCTCATCCGGGGACTGAGGACCGCCCTCGTCGGTCCCGGGCGAGGAAGGCGGTGTCTGTCGGCTCGTCACGCGTCCGAGCATCGGTCATGCCCATCTACAAGCGCAAGTAGATTGCAGATCGACGGCCGGATCAGAGGGTGTGCGCCGGTGCGTTCGGGCGCATTCGCGCTACCCTGCCCCGCCTTTCGTTCCTCCGTCCGCCCCCTCTGCGCCCTTTCACCCGTCGGTCGTTATATGCCCCGCCATCCTTGACCCGATCTTCATCTACATGAAGACTGTAGATGCTTTCGGGAGTCGGAACCCCTTGCGCCGACGGTCGGCCGCGCCGGCCGGACCCGTCCCGGCGTGCGCGCATCCCTGTCCGCCGGTTCGCGTCGGACGCCCACCCGAAATCTACATCTACATGAAGATCGCAGACGTTGTGCGGTCGTGTCGGGCGGTCCGCCCGTCCTTGCCCACCCCTTACCGAGGAGCAACGAACGTGTCCTTAGCGACCACTGCATCCACCGCCGAGAGAACCGTCCCGAACGCCCCGGAACCGGCGTGGCTGACCCGGGCCCGCACCGGGGACCCGGAAGCGTTCGCCTGTCTCTACCGCGAGTACCGCGGCACGGTGTACGGCTATCTGCTGGCCCGCACCCGTGACCGGCACCTGGCCGAGGACCTGACCCAGGAGGTCTTCGCCCGCGCGCTGCGGAACATCTCCGGCTTCGCCTGGCGCGGCACCGACCCCGCCGCCTGGCTGACCACCATCGCCCGCAACATCCACCTCGACGAACTGGGCCGCAGCCGCCACCGGCGCGAGACGCTGGTCGCCGAGTTCGGCGACCCGGGACAGCCGGGCCCGGGGACGGAGACCTTGGTCCTGCGCGACCTGGACGCCGTCGACGCCCGTGAGACGGTGCACCGCGCCCTGAGCGCCCTCGCACCCTCCCAACGGGCCTGCGTGGAACTGCGGTTCCTCGGCGGGCTGTCGATCGAGCAGACCGCGCGGACCATGGGCCGCACCGCCGGCGCGGTCAAGGCGCTGACGCACCGCGCCATGTGCCGGCTGCGCTGGGCGGCGGGGGCGGTGCCCGCGTGAACGAGTACCCGCCGGACGCCGTGCCCGTCCTCCGCGTGACCGTGGCCGTGCCCGGCCTCCGCGACCTGTACCTCGCCTCCTCCCCGCCGCCCGAGGTGCTCGCCTTCCCGGCCGGCGCCCTGCCGCACCCGAGCCTCCTCCCTCCGCACGGCGCCGTGCCGCCCGGCGTGGACGGCGGCCTCCCGCCAGGGACGCCCGCGCCGACCCAGCTGGAACGCCAGGCGCTCGCCTGGGACGCGGCCCGCGACCGCGCCCGGTCCGTGGCCCTGACCGTCGAGCGGGAGGTCGGCACCCACCCGGACGTCCGGACCGTGTGGGCCGACGGCGACACCGTGCACGTCCTGCTCCGCCTCGAACCGCCGTACGCCCGCTGGCCCGGCTGGTGCGCCTACTTCGGCATCACCGCCGCCGCCGAGTGCACCGCTCCGCACATCCTGGCCGGAGAGGGCAGCCGGGACGGGGTCCGCGTGACCGCCGCCGTCCAGCCGCTGCCGTCCGGCCCGGACGGCGAGCCCGACGAGACGCACGCCGGGGGAGCGGACACCGGGGCGGAGGGAACCCCGGAGGCCGCGCACCCCCACCCGACGGCGGACCCGGCCGGGCCCATGCGCCCCTTCCTGCTCGGCGGCACGGCGTACGACCTGGCCCTGCCGTATCGCGACGCGCACGGCGAGACCTGGTACTTCCAGGGGGAGCGCGCCTACGACGGGATGCCGCTGATGTCGCTCGACGGCCGCCCGGAGCGGTGCTCCCTGGCCCACGTGGCCGAGTACGCGGGCCCGCTGACGCCCGTGACGGAGTCCCCGTCGGAACCGGCCCCGCACGAAGGGGACCGATGACCGCGATGGAACCGCCGACCGACACGGGTGCGCCGGCGCACGCACGGGAGGGGCTGTTGCGCCGGCTGGTGCGCCCCCGCCGCTCCGGCCCGGCCGGCGGCCGCACCGCCGCACCCGTGGACCGGTTGCGCCTGGAGCACGAACTGGCGGTGAGCCGCCTGAGGCTGGCGCGCTGGCAGCAGCACGCCGACGCCTACGAACGCCGGCTGGGCGACGCCGAGCGGGAGCGGGCCCACCTCCTGTCCTGGCTCGCGGCGCTGCACCCCGCCAGCGCGGTCGTCACCCCGCCGGCCGGACCGGAGCACGAGGGAACGCACCGCCTGTGCCTGTTCGCCGGCGGCTGGCACCTGTCCTGGCCCATACCGCCCGCCGACCTCGCCCTCTTCGCGCACGTGCCGTTCAGCGCGGGGTCCGCCGACGCGCATCCCGTGCCGGACGCCGTCGACCAGGGGGCGCTGATCCGCCGCCATGTCCGGCTGCTGGCGATGGAGGGAGCGGTACAGGCGGGCCTCGCCGGCCGCGTCCCCTGACCCCGGCACGGCCGCGAGACTCCGGCCGGCAAGCTCGGGAGGCACGCCGACCGGACCCCGAGCGCCCCCCTGCCCGGGCAGGGGGGCGCACCCCGCCGCTTCATCGCCGTCAAGTGTCGGCCGCGGGCCGTGGCGGGCTGAGCGCGCAGTTCCCCGCGCCCCTGGGGGCGCCCTACAGCCAGCTCGCGAACTCCAGCAGCAGCTCCGCGTCCCGTTCGCGGCCCACCCGGCGGGCGCGGACGCCCGACTCGACCGCGCGGAACAGGGTCCAGCCGCGCAGGCGGTCGCGGTCGACCTCCAGCGACTCCGCGAGGCGCCGCACGCGTCGGCGGGTCGTCGTCGCGCCCGAGGGCTGGGCGATCAGGTCCTCCACGCGGTCACGGACCAGCCGCGCCAGGTCGAAGGCGTGCTCGCCGACCACCGGGTCGGGTCCCACCGCGAGCCACGGCATCCGGTCCCCGGACAGCACCTTGCTCTGCCGGAACGTGCCGTGCAGCAGCCGGTGTTCCGGCGGCGAGTCCAGCAGCTCCTCGCGGGCCGACAGCGCCGCGTCCACCAGCGGGGCCACCTCGGGAGCCGCGTCCGCCCCGGCCCGCATCGCCTTCGCCTGCCGCCCGGTGCGCTCGGCCACCGTCTCGAACACATGGCCCTCCGGCGGGTCCACCCACAGCCTGCGCAGGGTGCCCGCCGCCTCCAGCAGCGCCTTCGCCTCCGGGAGCGTCCGCACCGAGACGTCAGGGTGCAGCCGCTCCAGGAGCAGCACTCCCTCGGAGCCCTCGGCGCCCCCGGCGCCCTCGGACACCGGCTCCAGCAACTGCACCGCCCCCCGGCCGCCCCAGTGGGCCAGCGCCACGCGCTCGCTCTCCGGACGCGCACGGGGCGGCGCCAGCTTCAGCACGGCGGGCGTGCCGTCGGCCCTGCGGACGAGCACCACCAGGCTGCTGCGCCCGCCCGGCAGCTGCACCCGCTCCACCGTCAACTCGCGCCGCTCCACGGCCTCACGCGCCAGCCCGGGCAGCTTCTCCAGCCAGTCGTCACCCTCGGGCGCCGTCTCACCGAGGGCCCTCACCAGACGCCGCGGCGGTTCGAATGCCATGCGCGAGTCGTTCCTTCCTGCCGTCACACGGTGCCGGAGCCCCCCGTCATGTCACGGCGCCGGCGCCGGGCCGCCCGGAGCCGTTCCGCTCCGCTCGGCGAGCCCAGGGAAGGCTACGCTCTCCCCGCTCCAGCGCACGGACCGCACCGCCGCCTCACGCATGGCCTCGGCCGCCGACCTGCGCCGTTCGTCGCCGCTCGACCGCACCAGGTCGGCGTAGACGCCCGCCACCCGCATCTCCAGCTCCGCCGCCAGCCGCACCGCCGCCGCCGCGTCCGGCACCGGGAACGGCAGCGCGTACCCGGCCGCCGCGGCCACCGGCGTGCCGCCGGCGCCCTTCACGTCCCGTACCAGCGCGTCCCTGCGCGCCCGGTGCGCGTCGTACGCCGTGCGCGCCTCCGTGCGCCGCTGCTCGCCGATCCGTCCGCCGACCACGCCGTAGCCGTACACCGCCGCGTGCTCCGCGGCCAGCGCGGCCTGCAGCGCCCGCAGCTCCTTGTCCTGCGCGTCACTCACCGTCGGGCCTCCGTCAGCAGGTACACGTGCGCGGCGCCGGACGCGGACACCGACGCCAGCAGCCGGGCCAGCTCGGCCGGCGCCGTCAGCAGCTCCTCGGCCCGCCGGTCGGCGATCTCCCGTTCCGCCGCGGCCAGTTGGGCGAGCGCGTCCTTCTCGTTCGCGGGCACCCCGGCCGACGCGGGGGCCGAAGGGGCCGACGACGGCGCGGCCGCCGCGGTCGCCCCGGCCGAAGGAGCGGCCGAGACCGACGGCGGGGCCGAGCCGGCCGCGCCCGCCTCGAACGCCTCCGCGTGCCGCACCACGTCCGCCCGCAGCGGACGCAGACGCTCCGCCAGCTTCGGATGCGCGGCGGCGACCGCGTCGTACCGCGCGGCCAGCGCCCGGCTGTCCCGGGCCGCGCGCGCCCGGGTCCGCTCGGCGGCCGAGGGCCGCGCGGCCGCGGCGCCGCCCGGGTCGCCGGACCCGGCGGAACAGCCCGCCACCAGCAGGGCCGCCGGGACGGCGGCGAGCAGACTCCTTCTGCGCGGCCCCGAACGGGCGCGCGGAGACAGGGGGAACGACACGGCAGACGTCCTCGGGGGGCTCGTGACGAACGGGGCTGGAACAGGAGATCGGGCGGGGCCCGTGATCACGGTACCCGCAGGTCCGCCCGGCGCACCTGAGCGGCACCCTCGCCGACCGGGTGGACGGCAAGGGTGGACGGCAACACCCCTGGCGACCGGATACCCTTTGTGCAGACACGCGCACCGTCCCACAACAGCACACGCGGCCGAGGAGTCACCCGGATGAGCACCACCCAGAGCGAGAGGCTTCGAGAACTTCTGGAGCCGCTCGTCAGCTCCCAGGGCCTGGATCTCGAGGAGATCGCCGTGGACACGGTCGGCCGCAAGCGTGTGCTGCGCGTCGTCGTCGACTCCGACACCGGGGCCGACCTCGACCGGATCGCCGATGTGAGCCGCGCGCTCTCGGCGAAGCTCGACGAGACCGACGCGATGGGCAGCGCGGAGTACACCCTCGAGGTCGGCACCCCCGGCGCGGAGCGCCTGCTGACCGAGCACCGTCACTACGTGCGCGCCACCGGCCGCCTGGTGCGGTTCCAGCTCGCCGAGGGCGGCGAGCTGGTCGCCCGCATCCTCGCGGCCGACGACGAGGGCCTCGACCTCGAGGTGCCCGGGGTGAAGGGCCGCAAGGCCACCGCGCGCAGGCTCGCCTTCGACGACATCACCAGGGCGCGCGTCCAGGTCGAGTTCAACCGCAAGGACGACGCGTCCGACAAGAACAACGACAAGAAGGAAGAGGAGGCGTAGCCGTGGACATCGACATGAGCGCCCTGCGGGGCTTGGTACGGGAGAAGGAGATCTCCTTCGACCTGCTGGTCGAGGCGATCGAGTCGGCCCTCCTCATCGCCTACCACCGCACCGAGGGAAGCCGCCGGCACGCGCGCGTGGAGCTCAACCGGGAGACCGGGCATGTGACCGTGTGGGCGAAGGAGGACCCCGACGACCTCGAGGAGGGCCAGGAGCCCCGCGAGTTCGACGACACCCCGTCCGGTTTCGGTCGTATCGCCGCCACCACGGCCAAGCAGGTCATCCTGCAGCGCCTGCGCGACGCCGAGGACGACGCGACGCTCGGCGAGTACGCCGGCCGTGAGGGCGACATCGTCACCGGCGTGGTCCAGCAGGGCCGCGACCCGAAGAACGTGCTGGTGGACATCGGCAAGCTGGAGGCCATCCTGCCGGTGCAGGAGCAGGTCCCCGGCGAGACCTACCCGCACGGCCTGCGCCTGCGGTCGTACGTCGTCCGGGTGGCCAAGGGCGTGCGCGGCCCGTCCGTCACTCTTTCGCGTACCCACCCCAACCTGGTGAAGAAGCTGTTCGCCCTCGAGGTGCCGGAGATCGCCGACGGCTCCGTGGAGATCGCCGCGATCGCCCGTGAGGCGGGTCACCGCACCAAGATCGCCGTACGCTCCACCCGCTCCGGGCTGAACGCCAAGGGCGCCTGCATCGGCCCCATGGGCGGCCGTGTGCGCAACGTCATGGCGGAGCTGAACGGCGAGAAGATCGACATCGTCGACTGGTCCGACGACCCGGCCGACATGGTGGCGAACGCCCTGTCCCCGGCCCGCGTCTCCAAGGTGGAGATCGTCGACCTGGCGGCCCGGTCCGCCCGGGTCACGGTGCCGGACTACCAGCTGTCGCTGGCCATCGGCAAGGAGGGGCAGAACGCCCGTCTGGCCGCCCGGCTGACCGGCTGGAGGATCGACATCCGTCCGGACACGGAGCAGACCGGGGAATAGATCCAGGCCGCGATCCGCTGAGAACACGACAGCTTTGCTCGTGGTGGTGTTCGATTCTTGCCCCGGAGGGGTGAGGTCGGTCCGGGGAGGTAGACTAAGGAGTGTCTGGCCGGACACAGGCTGGCGCGCGCCCCGAACGCACATGCGTGGGGTGCCGCGAGCGAGCGGTCAAGGGCGAGCTGCTGCGGATCGTGGTGATCGAGGACGCATGCGTCCCGGATCCACGCGGTACGCTGCCCGGCCGGGGTGCGTATGTGCATCCCGTACCGGCTTGTCTCGACCAGGCGGTGCGCCGCAGGGCGTTCCCGCGGGCGTTCCGCGTCCCGGGACCGCTCGACGTAAAGGCGTTGCGCCACCACGTCGAGCAGGCACAAGGTTGCCGATCAGCGGCTGACACGTCCGCTGGACAGGCGACACGGTAAGAACATGCCGTACGGAAACCCCCGTACGGCCTGGTACCTCGCGAGTCGAAAGCAGGTCGAGATTGCGATGAGCACTCGATGAGTACGCGATGAGTACGCCCATGAACTAGCGACGGTCCGGACGCAACCCGGACCTCAAAGGAGCGAAGTGGCTAAGGTCCGGGTCTACGAACTCGCCAAGGAGTTCGGTGTAGAGAGCAAGGTCGTCATGGCCAAGCTCCAGGAACTCGGTGAGTTCGTCCGTTCGGCGTCTTCGACGATCGAAGCGCCCGTGGTACGCAAGCTGACTGACGCCTTCCAGCAGGGCGGGGGCAACGGCAGGTCCGCCGCCAAGCCCGGCGCGCCCAAGAAGGCTGCCCCCAGGCCCGCTGCGCCCTCTCCGGCGCAGGCTGGTGGCCCCTCCCGCGCCGTTGGGGCAGCGGGGGAGCGTCCGGCTGCTCCCAAGCCGCCGGCCGCACCCAAGCCCGCCGCGGCCCAGCCGCCGGCGGCTCCGTCGGCGCCCGCGCCGGCCCCCGGTGGTCAGCGCCCGACGCCGGGCCCGCGCCCCGCGCCGCGTCCGGCCCCGGCGGCTCCGGAGTTCCAGGCCCCGCCCGCGGCGGCCCAGGCTCCCTCCGGCCCGAAGCCCGGCGGCGCGCGTCCCGGCGCTCCCAAGCCCGGCGGCCGTCCCGCCGGTCCCGGTCAGGGCCAGGGCGGCCAGGGCCGTCCGGCAGGCCAGGGTCAGCGTCCCGGCGGCGGTGCTCCGCGTCCGGGCGCCCGCCCGGCCGGTCCGCGCCCCGGCAACAACCCGTTCACCTCGGGTGGCTCCACCGGCATGGCCCGTCCGCAGGCTCCGCGCCCGCAGGGCCAGCGTCCTGGTCCCGGCGCCCCCGGCGCCGGTCCCCGTCCCCAGGCCCCTGGCCAGGGCGGCGGTCCCCGTCCGCAGGCTCCGGGCGGTCCGCGTCCCACTCCGGGCGGCATGCCCCGTCCGCAGGGCGGTCCCCGTCCCGGCGGCGGCCCCGGCGGTCCGCGTCCCAACCCCGGCATGATGCCGCAGCGTCCCGCTGCCGGCCCGCGTCCCGGCGGCGGCCCCGGTGGCCGCGGTCCGGGCGGTGCGGGTCGTCCCGGCGGTGGCGGCGGCCGTCCCGGTGGCGGCGGCGGCTTCGCCGGTCGTCCGGGCGGCGGTGGCGGCGGCGGCTTCGCCGGTCGTCCCGGTGGCGGCGGCGGTGCCGGTCGTCCCGGTGGCGGCGGCGGCTTCGCCGGCCGTCCCGGCTTCGGCGGCCGTCCCGGCGGTCCCGGTGGCCGCGGTGGCACGCAGGGCGCCTTCGGCCGTCCCGGCGGTCCCGCGCGTCGTGGCCGCAAGTCGAAGCGGCAGAGGCGCCAGGAGTACGAGGCCATGCAGGCCCCGTCGGTCGGCGGCGTGATGCTGCCTCGCGGCAACGGCGAGACCATTCGCCTGTCGCGCGGTGCGTCGCTCACCGACTTCGCGGAGAAGATCAACGCCAACCCGGCGTCGCTCGTCGCGGTCATGATGAACCTCGGCGAGATGGTCACCGCGACCCAGTCCGTCTCCGACGAGACGCTCCAGCTCCTCGCGGACGAGATGAACTACACGGTTCAGGTCGTCAGCCCGGAGGAGGAGGACCGCGAGCTGCTCGAGTCCTTCGACCTGGAGTTCGGCGAGGACGAGGGCGACGAGGGGGACCTGGTGGTCCGTCCGCCGGTCGTCACCGTCATGGGTCACGTCGACCACGGCAAGACCCGCCTCCTCGACGCCATCCGCAAGACGAACGTCATCGCGGGCGAGGCCGGCGGCATCACCCAGCACATCGGTGCCTACCAGGTCACGACCGAGGTCAACGAAGAGGATCGCAAGATCACCTTCATCGACACCCCGGGTCACGAGGCGTTCACCGCCATGCGTGCCCGTGGTGCGAAGTCGACCGACATCGCGATCCTGGTCGTCGCGGCCAACGACGGCGTCATGCCGCAGACGGTCGAGGCGCTCAACCACGCCAAGGCGGCCGACGTCCCGATCGTCGTCGCGGTCAACAAGATCGACGTCGAGGGCGCGGACCCGACCAAGGTGCGCGGTCAGCTGACCGAGTACGGCCTGGTGGCCGAGGAGTACGGCGGCGACACCATGTTCGTCGACATCTCCGCCAAGCAGGGTCTGCACATCGACAGCCTCCTCGAGGCCGTCATCCTCACCGCGGACGCCTCGCTCGACCTGCGGGCCAACCCCACGCAGGACGCGCAGGGCATCTCGATCGAGTCCCGGCTCGACCGCGGCCGCGGCGCCGTGGCGACCGTCCTCGTCCAGCGAGGCACCCTGCGGGTCGGCGACACGATGGTGGTGGGCGACGCCTACGGCCGCGTGCGCGCCATGCTCGACGACAACGGCAACAACGTCGCCGAGGCCGGACCCTCGACGCCGGTCCAGGTCCTGGGCCTGACCAACGTCCCGGGTGCGGGCGACAACTTCATCGTGGTGGACGAGGACCGTACGGCCCGTCAGATCGCGGAGAAGCGCGCCGCCCGTGAGCGGAACGCCGCGTTCGCCAAGCGCACGCGCCGTGTCTCCCTCGAGGACCTGGACAAGGTGCTCAAGGCCGGCGAGGTCCAGCAACTGAACCTGATCATCAAGGGTGACGCCTCCGGTTCGGTCGAGGCCCTCGAGTCCTCGCTGCTCCAGCTGGACGTCGGCGAAGAGGTCGACATCCGCGTCCTGCACCGCGGCGTCGGTGCGGTCACGGAGTCCGACATCGACCTGGCGATGGGCTCGGACGCCATCGTGATCGGCTTCAACGTCCGCGCGGCCGGCCGCGCGGCGCAGATGGCCGAGCGCGAGGGCGTGGACGTCCGCTACTACTCGGTCATCTACCAGGCGATCGAGGAGATCGAGGCGGCCCTCAAGGGCATGCTCAAGCCGGAGTACGAGGAGGTCGAGCTCGGCACCGCGGAGATCCGCGAGGTCTTCCGCTCGTCCAAGCTCGGCAACATCGCGGGTGTCCTCATCCGCTCCGGCGAGGTTCGCCGCAACACCAAGGCGCGCCTCATCCGCGACGGCAAGGTCATCGCGGAGAACCTCAACATCGAGGGTCTGCGTCGCTTCAAGGACGACGTCACCGAGATCCGCGAAGGCTTCGAGGGCGGTATCAACCTCGGAAACTTCAACGACATCAAGGTCGACGACGTCATCGCGACGTACGAGATGCGCGAGAAGCCGCGCGTCTGACCGCAGCAGCACGCGATCGGGGCCGGTCGGCGGAAGCGTATTTCCGTCGATCGGCCCCGGCCGTTGCGTGTACGGTTCCCGTACCGGCGCCGCTGCGGCGCCCTTCCCCGGGGTACCGGCTCCGTCCGGACCGGGGAGGTCCCTGATCCCGAACCGGCGGGTCATCCGGATGCACACATGTATGTGGGGACTCTGTCCTTCGACCTGCTCCTCGGCGACGTCCGCTCGCTCAAGGAGAAGCGTTCCGTCGTCCGTCCGATCGTCGCCGAACTGCAGCGGAAGTACGCGGTCAGCGTGGCGGAGACCGGGAATCAGAACCTGCACCGCAGGGCCGAGATCGGCCTCGCGGTGGTCGCGGGGGAATGGGACCGCGTCACCGACGTCCTCGACCGCTGCGAGCGGCTGGTCGCCGGGCGGCCCGAGGTGGAACTGCTCTCGGTTCGACGCAGGCTCCACAGCGACGAAGACTGAAGCAAGACGTTAAGCACTTAAGGAGACGGACCAGTGGCCGACAACGCGCGTGCCAAGAGGCTGGCGGACCTCATCCGAGAGGTGGTGGCCCAGAAGCTGCAGCGCGGGATCAAGGACCCGCGGCTCGGCTCGCACGTCACCATCACGGACACCCGGGTCACCGGTGACCTCAGGGAGGCGACCGTCTTCTACACGGTGTACGGGGACGACGAGGAGCGGACGGCGGCCGCGGCCGGCCTGGAGTCCGCCAAGGGCGTGCTGCGCTCCGAGGTGGGCCGGGCGGCGGGCGTGAAGTTCACCCCCACCCTGACCTTCGTCATGGACGCCCTGCCGGACACCGCGCGCAACATCGAGGACCTCCTCGACAAGGCGCGCCAGTCCGACGCCAAGGTGCGCGAGGCGTCCGCGGGCGCCACGTACGCCGGCGGAGCCGACCCGTACCGCAAGCCGGAAGACGACGAGACGGACGACACCGCCGAATGACCCAGAAGCAGACCACGCCCGACGGCCTTGTCATCGTCGACAAGCCGTCGGGCTTCACTTCGCACGACGTGGTCGCCAAGATGCGCGGGATCGCCCGCACCCGGCGGGTCGGCCACGCCGGCACCCTCGACCCGATGGCGACGGGCGTCCTCGTCCTCGGCGTCGAGCGGGCGACCAAGCTCCTCGGCCATCTGGCGCTGACCGAGAAGGAGTACCTCGGCACGGTCCGGCTCGGCCAGACCACCGTCACCGACGACGCCGAGGGGGAGATCACCGCCTCCGCCGACGCCTCACGGGTCACCCGCGAGGCCGTCGACGCGGGCATCGCCGCCCTCACCGGCGACATCATGCAGGTGCCGTCCAAGGTCAGCGCCATCAAGATCGACGGCGTGCGCTCCTACAAGCGCGCGCGGGAGGGCGAGGACTTCGACATCCCCGCCCGCCCGGTCACCGTCTCGTCGTTCTCCGTGTACGACGTCCGCGAGGCCGTCGCCGAGGACGGCACGCCGGTGCTGGACCTGGTCGTCTCGGTCGTCTGCTCCTCCGGCACCTACATCCGCGCCCTCGCCCGCGACCTGGGCGCGGGACTGGGCGTCGGCGGCCATCTGACCGCGCTGCGCCGGACCCGCGTCGGCCCGTACCGGCTGGACGCGGCGAAGACCCTGGACGAGCTCCAGGAGAAGCTGACGGTCATGCCGATCGCCGAGGCCGCGGCGGCCGCGTTCCCCCGCTGGGACGTCGACGAACGCCGCGCCAGGCTGCTGACGAACGGCGTCCGCCTGGAGATGCCGGAGGAGTACGCCGGCCGGGGGCCGGTGGCGGTCTTCGGGCCGGGGGAGCGGTTCCTGGCGCTGGTGGAGGAGCAGCGGGGGAAGGCGAAGAGCGTGGCGGTCTTCGCGAGCTGAGGCCCCCGGGGCTCCGCCCCGGACCCCGCTCCTCAAACGCCGGAGGGGCTGACATCAGCGCGCCGAAGGCCGTCCGTGGAGCGGCGCCGGCACGGGGACGGCGCGGCGCCGCTCCACGGCCCCCCTCGGTTCCCCCACCCCTAGGGTCTATCCATCACCCCCGCCCTGTTCACCCTCATGTGCGGGCGCTCGGAGTGAAGCGGGGGAGTGGAAGGGGGCGCGTTCGCCGGCCGATCTGTGCTGCTGATCATCGGGGCCCTAAGGTCGCGGGCAAGGCACCAGGTACGGCACGGCAGGAGGCTCCATGATGCCGTCGCTCGACGCTCCAGGACACACCCTCGAGCGGTTCCGGTCCGCCGCGGACCCCGGGCTGGTCGCGCTCCACGACCTGGCCGGCCGCCCCCGCGGCACCGGCTTCGTGGCCGACCTCCACGGCACCGTGATCACCAGCCACGAGGCCGTCGACGGCCTGCCCCGCCTCGTGCTGCACGGCGCGGAGGGCCGCCACGGCGTCGTGGGCGCCGACGCGGTCACCCCGCTGCCCGCCCTCGGCCTGGCCCTGGTGCGCGGCGGCGACCTCGGCGTCGCCCCTCTCCCCGTCACCTCACGGGACACCGTGGAGACCGGCGCGTACGTGCGGATCCCCGCCGGGGGCTGGCGCGAGGCGCGGGTGCTCGGGACGACCACCGTGACGTACACCGCCACCGACCGCGCCCACCGCGTGCCCGGCGCCCTGGAACTGGCCGTCGGCACGGCCGGGCGGGACGCGCTGCGGCTCGGCGGCGGGGCGGCCGGCGGCCCCGTGCTCGACCCCGCGACCGGCACCGTCGTCGGCGTCCTCGGCACCGCGCTGCGCACCGCCGCCTCCGACGTCGGCTTCGCCGTGCCCCTGCGCCCCACCGTCCCCGCCCTCGCCGCGCTGCTCATGGAGAACGCGGCCACGGTCCCCGCCTACGGGACCGACCTCAACCTCGCCGGTCTGGTCGGGCTCACCGCCGCCTCGGTGGCCCGCCACGGCCCCCAGCCGGTCGTGGAGCCGGTCCAAAGAGGCGGCGTCCGCGCGGAGTTGTACGCCTTCGAGCGGGGTGAGGCCCCTGTCCTGGGCCTCGTCGGGCCGCCCGGCAGCGGCCGCAGCACCGAACTCGCCGCCCTCGCCGCCCGCCGCCACCGCGCGGGCCTGCCCACGCTGTGGCTGCGCGGGGCCGACCTGCGCGAGGACGACACCTCGGTCGCCGACGCCGCCCGCCGCGCCCTGGAGCGGGCCGCGGCCGACGTGACCGCCCGTCTGCCGTTCCCGCCGCGGGACCTGGGCGACCTCGCGCCCGAGCGTCTCGCCGCGCTCGCCCGCACCGCCGGCCGCCCTCTGCTGCTTCTCCTCGACGACCCCGAGCAGATGGACCCCGGCCTGTACCGGCGGCGCGGCGCGTGGACCGAGGAGACCGTGCGCCTGCTGCACGCGACGGGAACCCGCCTGGTGGTGTCCTGCGGCGCCGAGCACTGGGAGGAGGCCGGCTACCCGCCCGCCCTGCTGCACCACGGCGGCGCGGGACCCGACGGGCTCCCGCCGTGCGTGGTCCTCGGCGACCTCACCGCCGACGAGGCACGCGAGGCCCGCGCCCGGTACGGCATCCCGGAGGGCGCCGTCACGGACGCCGACGCGGCCCACCCGCTGACCCTGCGGCTGCTCGCCGAGGTCCGCACCGACGTCGCCGCGACGACGCCCGACGGCCCCGTCGACCGCGACGACGTGCTCGCCGCCCACCTGGACCTGACCTGCCTGCGGATCGCCCAGCGCCTCGCCGGAGGGGCCGGCGCCCGCGGCGCCGCCGTACGCCGGCTCGCCGTCCGGGCCGCCGGGAAGGCGCACGAGGCGGCCCGCCGCTGCCTCGGCACGGAGGACGGGGCGCTGGACCGCGCGTCGTTCGAGGAGCTGTTCCCCGCGTCCGGACCCGGCTTCACCACCGCCTGCGGCGAGCACTGCGGTGCGGCGCCCGGATGGGCGGACGCGGTGCTCGCCGAAGAGCTGCTCGTCCCGGCCGGGGACGGCTACCGGTTCGGGCACGAGGAGCTCGCCGACTGGCTCCAGGGCGCCCACCTCGACCTCGACGGCGCCCTGCACACCCTCGTGCACACCCCCGCCGGCGACACCGGCCCCGTGCCCCGCCACCGCATCGGCCCCGTCGTCGAGGCCCTGCTGTGCCTCGCCCGCCGGCACGGCCCCGCCCGGCTCGCGTCCCGCCTGGCGGACCTCACGCACGCCCTGGACGCCGACCCCGGCTCCTGGTGGGCCTCCCGCCTCCTCACCGGCGTCCTCACCCGCGTCCCCGACGCGGGCCCGTACACGGACGTGCTGCGGCTGCTCGCCGACCGTCTCGTGGCCTGGCGCGAGCAGCGCCGGACCGTCCCGCCCGAGCTGGGGCCCCCCTTCTGGACAGGGCTGCGGCTGCCCATGGAGACGCGCTGCGCCCTGCTGCGCCGCCTGGTGCCGGCCGACGGACCCCCGTGCGAGAGCGGCCCCCGCTTCCTCGACGCAGTCGCCGGACTGCTCACCGCCGACCCCGCGACCGTCCTGCCGTACCTGATCCGCTGGTTCGACGACGAGCGGCCGCTGCCCGCCACCCCGCACGCCACCGTGGCGACCGCCGCGCAGGCCCTGCTGCACACCCACCGCCACGCCGCGCCCGACGCGCTGACCGAGGCGCTCGTCGACAGCCCGCACCGGCGGGCCGACGAACTGCTCGCCGTGCTCGCCGAGGAGGAGCCGGGCGCCCTGTGCCGGGCCGTCGACCGCTGGGCGGAGGACCCGCGCCCCGCCCGCCGGGCCGCGGCCGTCACCCACGGGCTGCGGGTCGCGCCGTACGCCCGCGACCTCGGCGACCGCACCCTGCTGCGGTACGCCGCCCTCGCGGTCCTGGTGCGCACCGCCGACCGCGCGCTGCACGGCGGCGCCCTCGCCCTCCTGGTCCGCGACCCGGACAGCAGGGGACGCCACCTCGCCCGCGCCCTGGAGCGGTTCGCGGCCGGCGACCCGCACTTCCCGCCGAGCGCGCTCACCGACGCCCTGACCACCCACACCGAGCCCGTCCTCGACGCCTTCCGCACACGGCTCACCCAGGGCGCGGACCCGGACGACACCTTCCGCGCCCTCGCCGACGCCACGACGCCCGCCCTGGCCCGGCCGGTCGCCGCCCTCGTCCGGGAAGCGGCGGCCCGGCGGCCCGAGCTGACCGGCTGCGTGGCCGGGTACGCCGACCGCCGCCTCGACCTCGGCCCCGCCGCCCGCGGGGTGCTGCGTCTGCTCCTCACCGAGCTGCTCGACGGCGGCCCGCGCCCCCTGCGGACGGCCCTCGCCGGCGTCCTCGCCGCGCCCGGCACCTCCGCCTCCCGCCCCCTGCGCCGCGGCCTGCTCGACACGCTGCTCGACCGGGAGACCGACCCCGGCGTGCTGGACGCGGTGCTGCGCGCCGCCGCCCGCACCACCGGGCCGGAGCTGCGGGTGCTCGTCCACCGCACGGCACTGCTCCTCGTCCGCACCGCCGAGGGCGCCGTCCGCCTCGACCGCACCCTCGCCGACCTGGCCCGCCATGTGCCGGGCCTCGCGGCGGCCATGGCCGGCTGGCTCACGGACGCCCCGCACGTCTGGGGACCGCTCGTCGGACCCGCCGCCCGGGAGGTGATCGACGAGCTGACGGGCGCGGCCGTCCCCGTCTGACGCCACCCGGCGCGTGCACGTCGTCACACAGCCCCCATGCCGATGCGAGCCGGGCGCACCCGGCATGGCACCCTTAGAGCTGCGCAGAGAAGTCCACGGACTCGGGTTCGTCCGACAAGGTTTCGACAAGGAGCAGTCACAGTGCAGCGCTGGCGTGGCTTGGAGGACATCCCCCACGACTGGGGGCGCAGCGTCGTCACCATCGGCTCCTACGACGGAGTGCACCGCGGGCACCAGCTGATCATCCGGCACGCCGTGGACCGCGCCCGCGCGCTCGGCGTCCCCGCGGTCGTCGTCACCTTCGACCCGCACCCCAGCGAGGTGGTCCGCCCCGGCAGCCACCCGCCGCTGCTCGCCCCGCACCACCGGCGCGCGGAGCTCATGGCGGAGCTGGGCGTGGACGCGGTGCTGGTCCTGCCCTTCACCAGCGAGTTCTCCAAGCTGTCGCCGGCCGATTTCGTCGTCAAGGTGCTGGTCGACAAGCTGCACGCCAAGGCCGTCGTCGAGGGCCCCAACTTCCGCTTCGGCCACAAGGCCGCGGGCACGGTGCAGTTCCTCGCCGAGCAGGGCAAGGTGTACGACTTCGAGGTCGAGGTCGTCGACCTGTACGTGACCGGTGAGGCGGGCGGCGGCCGGCCGTTCTCCTCCACGCTCACCCGCCGGCTGGTCGCCGAGGGCCAGGTCGAGGGCGCCGCCGAGATCCTGGGCCGCCCGCACCGCGTGGAGGGCGTCGTCGTCCGCGGCGCCCAGCGCGGCCGCGACCTCGGCTTCCCCACGGCCAACGTCGAGACGCTCCCGCACACCGCGATCCCCGCCGACGGGGTGTACGCGGGCTGGCTGCACGCGCAGGGCGAGGCGATGCCGGCGGCGATCTCCGTCGGCACCAACCCGCAGTTCGACGGCACCGAGCGGACCGTCGAGGCGTACGCCATCGACCGCGTCGGCCTCGACCTGTACGGGCTGCACGTCGCCGTGGACTTCCTGGCGTTCGTGCGCGGGCAGGCGAAGTTCGACACGCTGGACGATCTGCTGGCGCAGATGGGGCGGGACGTCCAGCGGTGCAAGGAGCTCGTCGCGGCCGCCGAGCAGGACAAGGACGCCTGAGGTCTCCCCCCGGGGTCAGCGTGCCGCCGCCCAGTGGCACGCGACCTGAGCGGTGTCGTCGCCGGTCAGGATCCCCGGGTCCCGCGTCCGGCACGCCTGCGCCACTCCGGCCCGTTGGGCCTCACCGCCCGCCAGGACCTGGCAGCGCGCGTGGAAACGGCAGCCGGACGGGATACGGGACGGATCCGGCGGCTCACCCGTGAGGACCACGGGGTCGCCGGGCGCGTCGGGGAGCACCGACAGCAGCGCCTGCGTGTAGGGGTGCCGGGGAGCGGTCAGCACCTGCTCCACCGGGCCCGTCTCCACGATCCGGCCCAGATACATGACCGCCACCCGGTCGGCGATGTTCCAGGCCAGCCCCAGATCGTGCGTGACGACCAGCGCGGCCAGCCCCAGTTCGTCGCGCAGCCGCAGCAGCAGCCCCAGGATCTCGCCGCGCACCGACGCGTCGAGGGACGCCACCGGCTCGTCGGCGACGAGGAGTTCGGGCTCCAGCACCAGCGCGCCCGCGATCACCACCCGCTGGCGCTGACCGCCGGACAGCTCGTGCGGACGGCGCAGGAAGAAACGCTCCGGAGGCCGCAGGCCGGCCCGCGCCAGTGCCTCGGCCACGGCCGCCTGCTCGTCACCACGGTGACCGTGGATGCGCAGTCCCTCGGCCACCGCGTCGTACACGGTGTGCCGGGGGTTGAGCGAGCCGCTCGGGTCCTGCAGCACCAGCTGCACCCGCTTGCGGTACGCCTTGAGGGAGCGGCCGGAGTACGCCAGGGGCCGTCCGTCGAAGGTGACGCCGCCCTTGGTCGGAGCGACGAGGCCCAGCAGGGTGCGGGCCAGCGTCGTCTTGCCGCATCCCGACTCACCGACCAGGGCGACGATCTCGCCGGGCCGGATGCCGAGGTCGACCCCGTCCACGGCCCGGGCGTCGGGCGCGCCGTGCCGTCCGGGAAAGGCGACGTGCACACCGTGCGCGCCGAGCAGCGCGGTCGTCGTGTCGGTACCGGGGGAGAGGGTCATGGAGTGCCGGGCCTCGCTTCCTCACCGGGGCGGGCGGGGCCGCCGTCTGGTTTCGGGGTGGTGGGGGGTGTTGTCTTGCCGTCCGGTTTCGTGGCGGTGGGGTGCGTCGCCTTGCCGTCCGGCTCCGCGCCGAGGGGGTGTGTCCTCTCGCCGTCCGACCTCGTGCCGGCGGAGGATGGCGCCCCGCCGTCCGGTTCCGCGCCGGCGGGGTGCGCCGTCTCACCGTGCGGCTCCGTGTCAGCGGAAAGTGACACCGTGCCGGACCGTTCCGCGCCGGCGGGCCGCAGCGCCTCACCGGGCGGTGGGACGCCGTCATGTCCCGCGGCCGGCGCTTGCGCGTCGTCCCGCCCGACCCGTGCGCAGGCCGCCCGCCAGGCCCTGCCCACCTCGCGCAGGGGCTGGTCGTCGACCGCGCAGGAGTCCAGCGCCACCGGACAGCGCGGATGGAACGTGCAGCCGCCCGGCAGCGCCGACGGGTCCGGTGGGTCGCCGGGCAGGCCGCGGGGCGCGCGGCGCGACGACGGGTCGCCGATGCGGGGGAAGGCGGCCGACAGGGCCCGGGCGTACGGGTGCCGAGCGTCCTCGTGGACCTGAGCGGCGGGCCCTTCCTCGACCACCCGTCCCGCGTACATCACCGCCAGCCGGTCGCAGGTGTCGGCGAGCACCGCCAGGTCGTGACTGATCATCACCAGCCCCACGCCCTGGTCCGCGACCGACTGCTCGATCAGCCGCAGGATCTGCGCCTGGATCATCACGTCCAGCGCGGTGGTCGGCTCGTCCGCGACGATCAGCCGCGGATCGCAGGCGAGCGCCATCGCGATCATCACCCGCTGCCGCTGGCCTCCGGACAGCTCGTGCGGATACGCCGACGCACGGGCCGCCGGAAGACCCACCTGTTCCAGCAGCTCCCCGGCCCGCTTCCGGGCCCCTGCCGCCGTCGCCCGGCCGTGCAGCACGATCGGCTCGGCGATCTGGTCGCCGATACGGTGCACCGGGTTGAGGGAGTGCATCGCGCCCTGGAAGACGATCGAGGCGCCGGCCCAGCGCACCGCCCGGACCCGGCCCCACTTCATGGCGAGCACGTCCTCGCCGTCCAGCAGGATCTCCCCGCCGACCCGGGCGCCCGCCGGGAGCAGCCGCAGCAGCGCCAGCGCGAGCGTGGATTTGCCGCAGCCCGACTCCCCGGCGATCCCGAGCTTGCTCCCGGCGTCCAGCCGCAGGTCCACCCCGCGCACGGCCGCCGCGCCGTCCGCGTACGTCACCGTCAGGTCCCTGACCTCGAGCAGGCTCACCGGGACACCCCCAGCCGCGGGTTGAGGACCTGCTCCACGGCCCGCCCGCACAGCGTGAACGCCAGCGCCACCACGGCGATGGCGACACCCGGCGGCACCAGATACCACCAGTGCCCGGAGCTCACGGCGCCCGCCTCCCGCGCGTCCTGCAGCAGCGCGCCCCAGGAGACGACCGTCGGGTCGCCGAGCCCGAGGAAGGCGAGCGTGGCCTCGGCGAGGATCGCCGAGGAGATGATCAGGGTCGTCTGCGCCAGGACCAGCGGCATCACGTTCGGCAGCACATGCCGGGACATGATGTGCCAGTGCCCGCCGCCCAGCGCCCGCGCCCGCTCGATGTACGGCCGGGTCTCCACCGCCAGGGTCTGCGCGCGCACGAGCCGTGCCGTGGTCGGCCAGGTTGTCACGCCGATCGCCACCACGATGGTGAGCAGCGACCGCGGCATCACCGTGGCCAGCGCGATCGCCAGCACCAGCGTCGGCATCACGAGGAACCAGTCGGTGATCCGCATCGTCACCGTGGCGTACCAGCCCTTGAAGTGGCCCGCCGTCACCCCGATCAGCGTCCCGATCGCCACCGACAGGACGGCCGCGAGCAGTCCCACCAGCAGCGACACGCGTGCGCCCCAGATCACCAGCCCGAGCAGGTTCCGCCCGAACCGGTCGGTGCCGAAGGGGAACGCGGTGCTCGGGTCCTCCAGCGGGCCGCCGGGCGCGTCGGTCACGTCGTCCACGTCGGAGCCGACCAGCAGCGGGGCGGTCAGCGCCGGCAGCGCGAACAGCAGCAGCGCGCCCAGGCCGAACAGCCCGGCCCGGTGCGTGCGGTACTGCCGCCAGAAGCGCGCGGCCGAGTCCCGGCGCCGCCGCCGGGCGAGCGAGCGCGACCGCACCGGGGAGGACCCCTGCCCCTTTGTCATGCCGGTCCCGGTCGTCATCGGCCCACCCGGGGGTCGAGCAGCGGATAGATCAGATCGGCCAGGGTGTTCATCACGATCACCGCGGCGGCGAACACGAAGAACAGCCCCTGCACCAGCGGCAGATCGGGCACGCTGAGCGCCTGGTAGAACAGCCCGCCGAGGCCCGGCCAGGAGAACACCGTCTCCACCAGGATCACCCCGGCCACCGTGCGGCCCAGGTTGATGAAGATCAGCGTCACGGTCGGCAGCAGCGCGTTCGGCACCGCGTGGCGCCGCCGTACGAGGTCGTCGCGCAGCCCCTTGGCGCGGGCGGTGGTCAGATAGTCGCTGCCCATCTCGTCCATCAGCGCCGACCGGGTCACCAGCAGCGTCTGCCCGTACTCGACGGCCACCAGCGTCACCACCGGCAGGACGAGATGGTGGGCCACGTCCAGGACGTACGCGAGGCCCTCCTCGCCGCCCGACTCCATGCCCCCGGTGGGGAACAGCCCCGGCAGCGGTCCGATCCCGACCGACAGCGTGACGATCAGCAGCAGCCCCAGCCAGAACGACGGCACCGAGTAGAGGACCAGCGCCAGACCGGTGTTGAGCCGGTCGCCGAGCCGCCCGTGCCGCCATGCCGACCGCGTGCCGAGGACGATCCCCAGCAGGGTGTAGATCACGAAGGCCGTGCCGGTGAGCAGCAGCGTGTGGGGCAACGCCTCGGTGATCTTGTCGATCACCGGGGCGTTGAACTGGTACGAGGTCCCCAGGTCACCGGTGAGGGCCTTGCCGCAGTAGTCGGTGAACTGCTGCCACAACGGCAGGTCGAGACCGAACTGTTCGCGGTAGTTGGCCAGTTGCTCGGACGACACCTGACGCCCGCCGGTCATGAACCGCACCGGGTCGCCGGGGATCAGGCGGAACAGGAAGAAGCTGGTGACGAGCACGGCGAGCAGCGACACGGCCGCGCCCGCCAGCTTGCCGGCCAGGTACCGCGGATACGCGGTGGCGGTGCGGGCACCCGGCTTCCCGAGCGGTGCGGACGCCGCATCGGCGGTCATCGGCGCCTCCGTCCGCTACTCACGCTCGTCGGCCGTAGCCCGGCGCCGCCTCGCGAAGAAGGCGCCCACACCGGCGAGGACGACGACACCGGTCACGATCCCGATGACCACCCCGGTCGACGAGGAACTGCCGGAGGAGTCCCCGGAGTCCGCCGGCACCGCCGACCACCAGCTCCAGTAGCCGTCCTGCCCGTAGATGTTGCCCGCCTTCGCCGGCATGGTGGTGATCGACGCGATCTGGTCGGTGCGGTACGCCTCCACCGCGTTCGGGTACGCCATGACGTTCATGTACCCGAGGTCGTACAGCCGCGACTCCATCTGCTTGACGAGGGCGGCCCGTTTGTCCGGGTCGTACTCGGCGAGCTGCCGCGCGTACAGCTCGTCGTACTTCTTGTCGCAGATGAAGTTGTCGGTCGCGCCGGTGTCCTCGGGGGTGGCGGGCAGCGCGGCGCAGGTGTGGATCGACAGCACGAAGTCCGGGTCGGGGTTCACCGACCAGCCGTCGAACGCGAGGTCGTACTCACCGGCCAGCCAGGGATCGGTCACGTTGTCCAGACAGGTGAGGGTGACGCCGATGCCCAGCTCGCCCCACCACTCCTGGAGGTACCTGCCGATCGCCTTGTCGTTCGGGTCGGTGGCGTGACACAGCACGCGGTAGGTGAGGGGCTTGCCGTCCTTGCCGACGCGCCTGCCGTCCGCGTTCTTCCGCAGCCCGGCCCGGTCGAGCATCCGGCCGGCCTCCACCGGGTCGTACGTCAGCTCCTGGCCGGGGGACGGCTTCCAGAAGTACTGCGCGAAACGGGGCGGGATGTAGCCCGCGCCCTCCACGGCGTGCCCCTGGAAGACCTTGTCGATGACGGCCTTGCGGTCCACCGCCTTGAACAGCGCGTTCCGCACCCGCTGGTCGAGCAGCGAGGGGTGCCCGTCACCCAGCGTCTCGCCGTTCTTCGCCCTGGCGCCCGGGTTGATGGCCAGCGCGTAGAAGCGGCGGCCGGGGGCGTCGTTGACGTGGATGTTCTTCTCGCCCTTGAGCGACGACGCCTGGGCGGGCGTCAGTGACGGCGACCCGGCGACGAACGACACCTCGCCCTTGCGCAGCGCCGACACCGCCGCGTCCTGGTCCTTGTAGTAGCGGAAGACCAGCTCGTCGAACTTCGGCGCACCGCGCCAGAAGTCCTTGTTGGCCTTCAGCCGTACGTAGCTGTCGGGCTTGTGGTCGGTGAGGACGAACGGCCCGTTGCCGACCACGGGGAAGTCCTTGTCGTTGTTGAACTTCGAGAAGTCGTCGACCTTCTCCCACACATGCTTGGGCACGATGGGCACGTCCAGCGCCGTCATCGTGGCCTGCGGCTTCTTCAGCTCGATGACCAGCGTGGTCGGGTTCGGCGCGGTCACCTTCTCGAAGTTGGAGACGAAGCTGCCGTTGGCGGTGGCCGCGCCCGGGTCGGTCATCATCGTCTGGAACGTCCACGCCGCGTCCTCGGCGGTGGCCTGCCTGCCGTCCGACCACCGCGAGTCGGAGCGGATCGTGTACGTCCAGGTCAGCTTGTCCGGTGAGGACTCCCACCGGGTGGCCAGTCCCGGGACGACGTGGTTGTCCTCGGGGTCGTAGTTGGTGAGGTACTCATAGGTGAGCCGGTGGATGCTGGTGCTGAGCAGCCGCACCGCGAGGAACGGGCTGAGCGAGTCGACGCTCTGCGCCACCGCGACCGTCAGCACCCTGCCGCCGTCGTCGTCGGCCGCGTAAGCCTGCGGTCGGGCGGGGCTGAGGGGGGTGGCGAGCGCGGCGCTGAGCGTGAGCGCCGCGGCGCCGGCCGCCACGACGAGCCGGACCCGGCCAGGGGTGCGGTGGTGACCGCCGTACTGATCGTTCGTGTCCATGGGCGCAGACCTCGTGTCGTCGATCGCACGGGTGGGACGGGCTGATCAGATGAGTGAGGGTGTGTCTATCAGCGGCATGTACGGCCGTCAACGGCGCGCGCACCCCATGTGGCCTGCGGAAACGTTGAGTTGACGCAGTGTTTGCACCCATTGGTCGAGACCACTGACGCGGTGCTGGTCGGCGGCTGACGGTGCGGACACGGGAAAGCGGCCCCTCGTGGAGGGGCCGCTTTCCCTTACGGGCGGTGCGGGGGTTCGGGCTGTGCCCTACTGCTGTGCGGGGCCGGGGTGTCCGGGCTGGCCGGGGTGCGGCGGGTACGGCTGCGGCTGGCCGGGCGCCTGAGGATAGGGCTGACCCGGCTGGGCCTGCTGACCCGGCTGGGCCGGGGGCTGGCCGGGCTGGGCCGGGTGGCCCGGCTGTCCCGGCTGGGCGTAGGGCTGGCCCGGGTGGGGCTGCGGGGCCTGAGGCGACTGCGGGGCCTGCTGGGGATGCTGCGGCGGCTGAGGCTGCTGCTGCGGGTACGCGCCCGGCTGGCCGGGGAAGCCCTGACCCGGCACGTACGGCCCCGGGGCGGGCTGACCGGGCATGGGCTGACCGGGAACCGGCTGACCGGGGTAGGGCTGGCCCGGGACCGGCTGGCCCGGCATGGGCGGGGCGGCGACCGGCGGCGGGTTGCCGTCGGACGTCCACAGCCCGTGCGACTGCTGGTGCCGGACGAAGTCCTCGGCGACCATCGCCGCGAGGTTGAAGTACGCCTCGCGCACCTTGGGCCGCATCATGTCGAGGTCGACCTCGGCGCCGGCGGCCAGGTGCTCGTCGAACGGCACGACGATCACACCACGGCAGCGCGTCTCGAAATGCGACACGATGTCCTCGACCTTGATCATCTTGCCGGTCTCGCGCACACCGGAGATGACGGTGAGGGACCGGGACACGAGGTCCGCGTACCCGTGCGCCGACAGCCAGTCCAGCGTGGTGCTGGCGCTGCTCGCACCGTCCACGGACGGTGTGGAGATGATGATGAGCTGGTCGGCGAGGTCCAGCACCCCGCGCATGGCGGAGTACAGCAGACCGGTGCCGGAGTCGGTGAGGATGATCGGGTACTGCTTGCCGAGCACGTCGATGGCGCGCCGGTAGTCCTCGTCGTTGAACGTCGTGGACACGGCCGGGTCGACGTCGTTGGCGATGATCTCCAGACCGGAGGGCGCCTGCGACGTGAACCGCCGGATGTCCATGTAGGAGTTGAGGTACGGGATCGCCTGGACGAGGTCACGGATGGTGGCCCCGGTCTCGCGCCGCACGCGGCGGCCGAGCGTACCGGCGTCCGGGTTGGCGTCGATTGCCAGGATCTTGTCCTGCCGCTCGCTGGCGAGCGTGGCGCCGAGCGCGGTGGTGGTGGTCGTCTTGCCGACGCCGCCCTTGAGGCTGATGACGGCGATGCGGTAGCAGGACAGCACCGGCGTGCGGATCAGCTCCAGCTTCCGCTGCCGCTCGGCCTCCTCCTTCTTCCCGCCCAGCTTGAACCGCGACCCGCCGGCCGCGGGACGGCTGCTCTTCGCCTTCTGCTTCTTGCTGTTGAGCAGCCGGTCCGACGACAGCTCGACGGCGGCCGTGTAACCGAGCGGTGCGGCACCGGGGTTGACCGGCTGGCGCTGGTCGTGCTGCACGGGCTGCGGCCAGGCGGTGCCGCTCCGCGGGTCGACGGGCTGCTGAGGCGGCTGCGGCTGCGGCGCCTGTGGCTGCGGCGCCTGCGGGGGCTGTGCCTGGGGCGGGACGCCGGGGTGGGGCTGCTGGGGCTGCGGCTGGGCAGGCGGGGCGGGCTGCTGGGGGAAGCCGTAACCGCTCGGCTGGGCCGGGGGAGCGGGCACACCCGGAGCACCGGCGCCGGCGCCGGGCTGCGGGAACCCGTACCCGGGGGGTGGGGTGGGGGCACCCGGCTGGGGCTGGGGCTGGGGCTGGACGGGGGGCTGCGGGAAGCCGTACCCGGGCTGGGCGTTGGGCGCGCCGGGCTGAGGCTGTGCCTCGGGCTGCGGCTGCGCGGGCCCGGCGGGAGGGAAGCCGTAGCCGGCCGGGGGCGCGGGCGGGGTCGGGGCCTGGGGCGGCTGTTGCGCGGTGGGTGCGGAGGGCTGGGCCTGCTGCTGTCCGGGAGCGGGGGGCTGCGGGAAGCCGTATCCGGGCTGCTGGGCGGGCGGGGTCGGGGCCTGGGGCGGCTGCTGGACCGCGTCTGCCGGCTGCGTCGGCGGAACCGGCGGGGGGTTCCAGGCGGCCGGCGCCGGCTGGGGCGCCTGCGGCTGGAACGGCGGCTGCGGAGCGGGCACACCACCCTGCGGCGTCTGCGGCTGAGGCGGCTGCATGGACCAGTCGCCGCCCGCCGGGGGAGCGCTGGGGTACGCGGGCGGAGCCGAAGGCGCCTGAGGCGCGTCGACCGGCCCCGTAACGGCGTCCTCGGGCTCGTCGTCCTGGTCGTCCGCGTCGGCGGGAACGGCGTCCTCGGGCTGGTCCTCGTCCTCGTCCTCCGACGCTGCCGGAACGTCGTCCTCCACGTCAGCGGACTCGGGGTCCACAGCGGCGCTCTCGGCGTCCTCGGCGTCCTCGGCGTCCGCAGCGGCGCTTTCGGCGTCCTCGGGACCGAAGGAGTCCGCGTCGAGCCCGTCACGCTCGTCGGCGTCACCACTGGACTCGGACGGATCGTCAGAACCCTCGTCCGCCGAGACAACCGGCTCAACCGAAGCCTCGGAGCTGTCGGTGTCGGTGTCGGTGTCGGTGTCGGAATCGCTGTCGGAGTGGGATTCGGGCCCGTCTTCGGACCCGGAGGCGTCCTCCTCCTTGGCCTTCTCCGCCTCGGCGGCCGCATCGCGCTCAGCGATCTCCCGCTTCAAGGCGGCGGCGGAGAAACGGATCGTGGCGCCGCTCTCGATGTCGCCCTTGTCGGTCCCGTCCGAGGGCTCGACGTACTGCGACGGCTCCTGCCCGACCGGCATGACCGGCACGGCGGCAGGAGACGAAGACGCGTCCGGGGAAGCCGTCTCAGGCCTGGCCTCCTGCTCCTGCTCCTCCTTCTCCTCCTCCGCCGCGTTGGTCTCCGGCTGCTGCGGCTCGAACCCGCTTCCCACCGGCAGCCGGGGCACGGCGGCGGGCCCGCCGGAGGGCGGCGGGGGAGGCGTGAACGGCGCACCGGGCGCAGGCGCCGGGGGCGTGAACGGGGCGCCTGGAGCGGGCGCGGGCGCGGGCGGAGTGAAGGGCGCCCCGGGAGCCGGTGCCGGAGGCGTCGGAAGGGCGGACGGCCCGGAGGCCCCCATGGCGTGCGGAGGCGGAGTCAGCCCCGGGAGCGGCGGAATGATCCCGCCCGAGGAGGACGAAGAACCCCCCGAAGCGTCCGAAGCTCCCGGATCACCGGCACCCGCCGGCGAACCGGACGAGTCACCGGAACCGGACCCGGAACCCGAACCGGACCCGGAGTCGGAGGCGGAAGTGGAGGAACCGGCCGCCGAGGCCGAGGAAGCCGTCTCCGAGGCGTTCTGCGTGTACCAGGCCGGCGGCGCGTAGTCGATGGTGAACTCGCCCGTCGTCTCGACGGCGGACTCCGCGTCGGGCTGGTCATCGCCGGGGGTCGCCCAGCTCCCGTGCGTACCGTCCCGATCGCTGCTCACAGTTCCTCCTGGTTGGTCGAGCACCCTTGTGCCGTGCTGGGGGCGACCATCTGCCCTCCCCGTCAGGACGCCCGTACCCGTACGACAGGTTCGGACGTCACACCGGTACCAGCCTAATCACCACGACCGTCACCCCGGGAGGCCTGCCCTCCGCCCGGTGCCCCACACCCGCGTCACGCCCGCACGGCAGGGGCGGCCCACGCGCCCGCAACCCGGACGAAAGCGCGCCGACCGCAACGAACTCCCCACGGAAAAGGCGCTGATCACGGACCTCCCCCAACTCCCACGTCCAGCCGATCGACCGGACGTCAGTCCATTCGCCGCGGTGTGCCGAGGAGCCCCACTTCCGCGTCGGTCGGCTGCGTCGTCACGTACTGCCGGTCGCGGTCGGAGCACCACAGGGTGACACCGTCGACGAGGGTGGGCAGGGCGTCGATGTCGGCGCGGGGCAGCCCCATCGTGCGGCCCAGTTCGGCGGACTCGTCCGGTGATATCCGCTGAACGCCCACGAGCCGGGCCTGCCGCACCAGCCGGGGCGCGACAGGGCTGAGGTAGGGCAGCAGGGTCAGCACCGACTGCCAGGGGCCGGACACCACGCGCCCCCGCGGAGGCCGCATGCCGCAGTCCCGCACCACCAGCACCGGGGTGCCGGCCGAGGCGCCCTGCGGGGGCACCCGCCCCACGTCGTACACCGAGAGCCCGTTCTGGCCGCCGCCCATGGCGTGCATCATCTGCGTCCAGGCCTGGGGCCGGCCGGTCTCCACGGCCACCCGGGCGCCGGTCGCCGCCGCCCGCAGCGCGAGCACCTGAGCCGTCCAGAGGCCACCGATGAGCACGACGTCGTACGGCGTGGGCCGGTTCAGCCCCAGGACGGCGGGCTGCCCCTGGGCGTCCACCCCGATGACGACGCCGTCGTCCCCGATGGGCAGCGCCAGGCTGTCCAGGTCGTCCGCGGACAGGGTGTGCCGGCCGTGGCGAGGCCCGAACAGCCCGAAGCCGGGACGCAGCGAGCCACGCGCCCACGGGGCGGTCTGCCCGCCGCCCGCCGGCGCGTCCGTACGCGGGGGTGCGCCGTAGGCGCCCGCCCCCTGGGCGGTCTGTGCCGTCGTGGCGGTCACCGGGCACCTCCGAGCGGCAGAGTGGCGAGCACGCCGGGCAGTTGCTCCCGGTCGAGCCGGGTCAGCGCCGCGCCCGCGTCCCGGGCGGCTGCCTCCAACGCGCGTCGCGCGCCGGTCAGTTCCTCGGCGCTGCGTCCGGTCACCCGGAGGTGGCCGCTCAGCGACATCTCCCGCCGGTCGCCGGGGGCGAGGGTGAGGCTGATCGTGGTGGCGAGCGCGTGCACCCCCGTGACCCGCGCGACGAACTGGTGCAGAGACGCACCCTGAGCGCCGCCCAGGGAGGGCCACTTGCGGATCCAGTACGTGGTGTGCCGCCGGTTGTCGCACCGCCAGCTGCGGCCGGACTCCTCGGTACGCCGCTCCCGCCGGTCGGCCCGTCCCGCCTCCGCCGTCACCAGGGGGTTGGCGCAGGCGGAGGTGGCGACGGCGGAGATGAGCTCCTCCTCGTCGAGCACCGTCGCACGGAACCCGGCGCCGGTCAGCCGGCTGGCCAGGTGGTCGGCGACGCGTACGACGCACTTCTGCGCGCCGTGCAGGCCGCCGCCCCGGGCGGCCACGGCCTCCGGGCACAGCTCGGGGTCCAGCTTCAACGCGATCCAGGTGATGCGGACCGCGGGAGCGCCGGTCTGCGCCTGCAGCGGCGCGTAGTTGGTGACGGCCACCGACTGGGGCGGCAGATGCAGCGCGGGCGCGGGCTGGGTGTGCAGCACCACCTGCGCCGACTCCAGCCGGATCCCGTCCACCTCGAGCGCGTCCCGCACCAACGCCAACGGCAACGGCCGCCGGCTCCGCTCGGCCCGCAGCGCCGTGGCGTCGGCCTCCACCTGCACCACAGCGGTGACGAAGGTCCCGTCCCCGACGATCCCGACGGGGCGGCGGTCGCGTGCGCCGTAGGAGTAGGTGCGCAGGGCCGGGTCGCACTCCACGGCCGGGGCCAGTCCCGGCTCCGTGTCGGGCGGCACCACCAGCTTCGCGGCGCTCCTCCTCCGCGAGCGCAGACCCTGGCGCGTGGCGATCCACTCGGGCAGCGGACGACCGCGTCGGCGGACGACGGCCATAAGCACCAGGACAACGGCGACGGCGACAGCGGGCACGAGTGCCAACGGACCGAGCGCCCACCCTGTGAGAAGGCCGGCCGCCGCAAGCTCCAGCAGCACGAGTCGTTGCAGCCGGAACGAGCCCGGCCTGCCGCCGCGAACTTTGGGGTGGAGGCCGTCACGCGTTGCCGTCGGCCGAGTCGCTCCCGCCGTGGGCCCCCCGGAGCCGCCTGCCCCTACCCGGCCACGGCTTGCCGCCCGTGTTCCGGAAGCCATCACTCCATCCCCCGCTCTCTCACCGCTCGCTGGAATTCCAGCTCCGCACCAGGCCCTTGAGGACCCAGGCACCCTACCCGTTCCCCACGTCATCCCGCGTACCAGGCATAGTAGGAGGCCGGTCCGACAGCGGCGGGCAGGGGACAGCGGCCCCGGCGCCGCCTGGCGGAACTCGGACGGAACACGGGGAGAGACACGCATCCATGACATCTCGGCGGGACCAGCTCAACGCCTACACCTTCGCGAAGCGCCGCTTGCTCGCGGCATTCGTCCAGTCGGCGCCGCTGGGTTCGGAAGAGGGAGCACCGCGCCCGTTGCGGGGTGTTGTGCCCGGGCTCATCATCGGCGTGATTGTCATGGCCGTGTTCGGCGCCTGGGGGATGTTCAAGCCCACAGCGCCCAAGGGCTGGGACGTCCCGAACGAGAAGGTGATCATCGCCAGCAAGTCGACCACCCGGTACGTCGTGCTGAAGACCGGTGACGAGGTCCAGTTGCACCCTGTGCTCAACATGGCCTCCGCCAAGCTTCTCCTGGCCCCCGGCAAGGGCGACGTCGTCACAGTCAGCGAGTCGCTCCTCGACAGCGGGAAGATCCCGCACGGCGCCACCATCGGCATTCCGTACGCACCAGATCGCCTGCCCTCCGATGCGGAGGCGGGAGCCGCGAAGCGCTGGGTCGTGTGCGAGCGCCCGAGCGCGGGCGGCCGGTCCATCCAGAAGGCCGCGCTGGTACTCGCCGACCGTGAGAAGGAGTTGACCGAGGGGAAGGAGCGGCTGAGGGGCGGTCAGCTGCTCTACGTGACCGACCCCGACGGCGACCGCTTCGTCGTGGACGCGGGCGGCACCGCATACCGGGTGGACGAACTGGACACCGGGGATGACCTGGAACTGCTGCTCCGTACGGTCGTCGGTTCAGGCCGCGAACCCCAGCGGGTCTCCAAGGAGTGGCTTGCGACGCTGCACCAGGGCGACCCGGTGACCTTCCCGGAGATCGACGGGGTTCCCGGCGACCCCGCGGACGCCCCGGGCCAGCTCGACGTGTCGGTGAACCGGGTCGGCACCGTGCTCAAGGCGTTCGACAACGACAAGGAGCAGTACTACGTCGTGCTGCCCGGCCGTGTGGCACCGGTCTCCGCCTTCGTCGCCCAGCTGCTGCTGTTCAGCAAGGACCTGGCCCAGGTCGGACAAGCCGGACAGGCGTTGGAGACGAGCCCCGGGGCCATCGTTCCCGGCGAGCCCTTCGGCACCGAGCACGACTGGCCCACCGGCACTCCCCGCCCGGTCAACGAGGCCTCGCACGCCCAGGGCAGCCGCAACACGGTCTGCAACGTCCTGCGGGGCGTCGGCGACAAGGGCACCACGACGCTCAGCACCTGGGCGGGCACCGACTTCCCCGCCGACCTCCCCACCGGTTCCTCCAGCGCCTACGTCACCCCCGGTTCCGGCCAGCTCTTCCGCCAGTTCCAGGGCAAGGAGACCGAGGCGGGCCCCGTCTTCCTGGTGACCGACACCGGCCTGCGCTACGTGCTGCAGTCCAACGCGGACAGCGCCACGGACGACGCCGGCATCGGCATGTCGGCCGAAGAGCGCAAGCAGTTGGAGCAGGAGGCCCAGCAGGCCCAGAGCCGCCTCGGCTACGCCGACGTGGACCCCGCGCCGATCCCCGCCGCCTGGTCCGCGTTCCTGCCCACCGGCCCCCGTCTGTCCACGGCGGCGGCACGCCAGCCGCAGGGCGCGTAGCGGGAGGAGACCGCGATGCGACACACACGCCCACCCCTCCTCCACGCGGCGGCCGCAGTGACCCTGCTGCTGACGGGCCTCGCGGCACCCGTGGTCCTCGCGTCACCGTCCTCCGCGGACGACTTCTCGGGCCAGTGCGAGTACCCCAACGCCCGCTACCCAGGCCGTCCCTGGTCCCTCCAGCGGGTCCAGCTCGACGAGCTGTGGAGCCAGTCCAGGGGCCAAGGCGTCCGGGTCGCCGTCATCGACACCGGTGTCGACGTGCAACACCCGCAACTGAAGGACGCGGTGGACGCGAAGAGCGGCCGCAACCTTCTGCCCAAGGACCTCAAGGACGAGAACGGCGACCCTGTCGAGCGGGGCAGCGAAAAGGGCACCACCGACACCGTCGGCCACGGCACGAAGGTCGCCGGCATCATCGCGGCCCGCCCCGCGACCGGGACGGGCTTCGTCGGCCTGGCCCCCGAAGCGACCGTCATCCCGATCGCGCAGAACGACGCGGAGGGCCACGGCGACACCAGCACCCTCGCCCAGGCGATCCGCCACGCCGTCGATGCGGAGGCGGACGTCATCAACATCTCTCAGGACACCACCGACGCCGCCAAGCCCTCCCCGGACCTGGAGGCAGCCGTGAGCGAGGCTCTGAAGCGCGAGATCGTCGTCGTCGCGTCAGCGGGCAACGACGGAGCCGGCGGCAACGTCAAGAAGACCTACCCCGCCTCCTACGAGGGCGTCCTCGCCGTCGCCGCCTCCGACCGAAACAACGAACGTGCGTCGTTCTCCCAGTCGGGGGGCTTCGTCGACGTGGCTGCTCCTGGCGTGGACGTGATCTCCACAGTTCCGCGCGGAGGCCACTGTGCGGACAACGGAACCAGCTTCTCGGCCCCCTACGTCGCGGCCGTGGCGGCGCTCATCAAGGCCAAGCACCCGGACTGGACACAGCGTCAGGTCGTCGCGCAGATCGAACAGACCGCGGAACGCACCATCGCCGGCCGCGACCGTCTGGTCGGCTGGGGAGTGGTGGACCCCGTGCGCGCGCTCACCGAGGACGACCGGCCGATCGAGTCTCCCCGTCCCCAGGAGGGCCTGGTCAAGGCCGAGGCTCCGGCCGCAGCTGCGCTGCCCCTTGGAGAGACCGCCGACGAACGCAACGCCCGTCTGGCGACCTACGCGACCGTTGGCACGGTGATCCTGGTCGCGGCTCTCGGCGGGACCGCGGTCGCGATACGGGACGCACGCAGACGCGCTCGCGGGAAGGAGAGGCACGCGGAGCACGCCGTGACGTGACGAAGAACTTCGGACACGGTCCCGGCCTCAAGGCCCGCCTACGGTTCCGCCGGGCGAGGGAGCGAAACTCGGCCAGTTGTCAGGGGGTGCGTGGATATGGCAGTTGGGGCTGTCAGCACCCGTTACTAGAGTGGTCCGAAGCGGTTGAGATCGTTCAGAGGTGCGCCCACGCAGAACGGGCGCAGAACCGACCGCGCAACGGGGAGAACGGGGAGGAACGAAGTGGGGCTTCCTGACGAGACGGGCAGCGGCACCGCAGACCTACGTCGCGGCGTCATGGCACTGTCCACGTTCAAGAAGCGTGTGGACGACCTGCTGGCCGCCTTTGACGAGTCGCCGGGCGGTCCGTCCAAGGTCGGATCCCACACCCTGCCGGCCAACGCCTTCGGCAGCGGCGCCTTCCCGGAGGGCAAGCGGCTGCACCTGGAGTACGAACGGGTCCACGAGCGGATCACCGCCCTCTCCAAGCAGTTGGGTCTGCAACTGGAGGCCATGCGCATCGCTGTGCACGGTGTGGACGTCACCTTCGACAATCTAGAGGAGGAACAACGCCGGCGCTTTCACGAGATCCGGCTTGAGGTCAACCAGACGCGTGAGGGAATGCTCGACCAGCAGGTCAAGAGGGACAACCGAGCCGATCACACCGACGCGGGGTACTGATGAGCGGGCACGAGAAGAAGCCGGACCCCTTCCTGGAGGAACGCCAGGAGGCCCGGCAACAGAACGGCGTCCTCGACGCGGTCACGGACATGACGCGGCTCTCCGCTCCGTTCGGCCCCTTCCACCACCGGGGACTCCACTTCGGCTCCACGAATTTCGAGGGTTACGACCTCAACGACATGGTCGACATCGTCGAGTCGGCCAGCCCTGAACTGCTGGAGTCGGCGGCCGAGGCCCTCGTCCAGGCACGAGACGCCATCCGGACAGCGGCGGAGGAACTCCAGAAGGACATCGGCGGCGTCGACTGGAAGGGCGAGTCCAGAACCGCCTTCACCAAGTGGGCGGACAGTCTCGTCAAGACCGCGGAGGGCATCGCCGACTACGCCGATGTCGTCGGCACCCAGGTGATGGCGGCGAGTTCCGGCCTCGCCTCGGTCCGCAAGTCCATGCCCCCGCGCGACAACCGCACCGCCCGCACGACGGTCGACGACATCCCCGAGGCCGCACAGGTCGATGGCAACCCCGAGTACACGGCGGCCCTCAAGGCGGAGAAGGACCGCCAGGAGGCGATCAACCAAATGTACCGCCTGGCGTCGTACTACACGGTGTCGGCGGACACGATGCAGTCGGCTGAGGAACCGGTGTTCCCGAAGATGCCGGATGTGGGGGTGCCGGCGCCTGCGACCACGCACAAACCAGGGCCCAGGGACGGTGGTCAGCAACCGCTCACGACTCCGGGCGACTCGCGTGTGTCGTCTGGGGAATCGCGCTTCGCCTCAGCCGAACGCCCGCATGCGGAGCAGCCACCGCTCCTTGCGTCCGGCGCGCACCTCGACATGCCGCCGAGGCAGCCTGTGGGCACAGAGATCAACAGTGTCGGCACATTGCCTCCGCAGGAGGTCGTGAAGCTGGCCACTACCTCACCGGTGACGAACGTTTCCACGGGCCAGCAGGTCGGGCCACCCCCTCTGGGCCCGGGCATGGTGCCACCCGCTTCTCCCTCGGGGACGGGGCGTGTGGCCCGTCCCGGCGGCAAACCCTTGTCCAACACCCCTCCCCCGGCGCAGGGGAGAGCCGCTGGCGCTACAGGAAGCGGGTCGGCAGCTCGCACGGGACCTGCACCCCTGGGGCAGGGAGTGCGGGGCGCCGCACCCGGACCGGTGGGAGGCCGTGTGACGGGTCCAGTGGGGCCGATGGGACAAATGGGGCGCGGTGTCCTACCCGGACAGGCAGGAGTCCAAGGGGCCGGTCCTGTGGCGAGAGGTGTCGTCGGCGGTGTGCCCGCGCCTGCGGGCCCCCTACCAGGACACCTTGGCGGTGCACCCCGTAACCCCGCAAGTGCTCCTGGAACAGCACGGCCCGGGCGTGGCGGCCCAGGCAGCAGTGGCGACGGTGTTGTTGGTGGTCGGCCGGTCACGGGCGCCACACCAGTCCGCAACAGCCCCAGGCTGCCGCGCGGCACGGTCATTGGCGGAGGGGGCGTCTCCGATGTACCCCCGACGGGGCTGGGCACGGGTCAGCGCGGGGTGATCGGCGCTCCTCCGTCGGTGTCGACCAGGGCGCAGGCGGCCCGCCGTCCCGTAGCCGACTACGACGGGGTCGTGGGCGCTTCCGGTGCGAGAGTCGCCGGTGCCCAGGGTAACGGTGGCCGCCGTGATGCCGCGGCCCAACGTGGGGTTGTGGAGAATCGGAGCTCCGCGGCGAACCGCTCTCGCCGCGACGAGCGCCGCCGCGATGTATCGGCGACCGACTGACCAGCAGACGAAGGACAGACAGAAGCATGGTGGTGTACAGGCTCGGCCGACACGTCAGGCGGAACGCGATTCTCAAGGCAAGAAGATGGGGCGCGACTGTCTGCTCGGCGCTCGGAGCTGCTGCGGTCCTGTTGGCGAGTCTGACTCCCGGTGCCGTGGCTGCAGACGCTCAGTCGCAGCAGTGGTACTTGTCGGCGATGAAGACCGTCGAGATGTGGAAGACGAGCACCGGCGAGGGAGTCAAGGTCGCCGTGATCGACTCGGGGGTCAATCCGGACACTCCTTCGCTCCGAGGCCAGGTCGTCACCGACGAGGGAGTCGCTGGCGTCACGTACAAGGCGACCGAGGATTACGAGGGTCACGGGACGACCATGGCCGAGCTGATCGCCGGCACTGGAGCCGGTGGCGGTCTCAAGGGGCTGGCTCCGGGAGCGAAGATCGTGCCTTACCGGATCCATCTGAAAGGTCTGGGAGAAGCTGAGGCGAAGAGGGCTCCTGACCTGGCGGACGTCATCAGAGCAGTTGCCGACAGCGACGTGAAGATCATCAGCATGTCCTTCGGCAAGGACGTGGACACCGAGGACGAACTGAAAGCGATCAAGTACGCCCACACCAAGGGAAAGCTGATGTTCGCCAGTACGGGTAATGACGCCGAGCGGAACAGCCGTATCGGATACCCGGCGGCCTATCCCTACGTGGTGGGCGTCGCCGCATCCGATGAGTCCGGGAAGGTGGCGAAGTTCTCCGAGCACGGCAACTACGTCGACCTGGCGGCTCCAGGGATGAACATGCCGGGTTGGTGCGACAACTCGTTTCGGTCGTACTGCGACCAGGGCGGCACGAGCGCGGCCACCGCCCTCACCTCCGCCTCAGCCGCCCTGGTCTGGTCCGCCCACCCCGACTGGACCGCGAACCAGGTCCTCAACAGCCTCATCGAGACGGCCGGGCGTGACTGGGCCAGGGACGATCCGAGTACGTACCTCGGCTACGGCCTGATCCGTCCCCGCAAGGTGCTCGAGGACAAGAACTTCGATCCGGGCCCGGCGGACACCGACCCCCTCGCCCGGGAGAACGCCGTGGGCCTGCTGGACGAGTCGGGTAAGCCGGTGACACCCTCGCCCGCTCCCTCGAAGGGAACGGCGACACCCTCCCCCGGCGCCGAGGACGACAGAACGCCAGCAGTTGCCTCCGACACTGGTTCCTCCGGCAACGCCACTTTCTGGGTCGCTGTGGGAGCCGCAGCGGCGGTCCTCGTGGTCGGAGTGGGCGCCTTCGCCGTGATCCGGTCACGGCGAGGCGCGTGAGGAGCCGCACGGAGCAGCAAGCCGCCACAGGGAGAGCACGACCACCACAGGTGCCGCTTCACACGGCACAACCGATCTCACGGAAGGGACCGCCGACATGGCTGAAGGCCGTAAGTTTTACGAGGCCCAGGTACAGACGCTCCAGACGAACGTCATCGACCGGTACGACTCCATCAGGCAGTCGCTGGCGAAGCTCCAGGGAACGATCGACATGATCGAGAAGCACTGGACGGGCCAGGGTGCCATCGCGTTCGACAAGAAGCAGACGGAGATCAACGGCCACATGGCCGCGATCGGCCGGATGCTCGATGACTTCCTCGAGGGCATCGACCTGAACAAGAAGGACAAGCGGAACCTCGAGAGCCAGATCGAGGCCGACATCACCAAGATCTCGGTGGACGACCTCGGTGGAAAGACCTCGGCGCTGAGCAGTTACTGAGGCGAGTCACCCACCACCGACCGGTTTTCGACGAAACGAGGAACACATGTCCGGAGCCCACTACGACGAGCTCGCCGTCACATTCGGCACGATGGACGCACTCGCCACCGAGCTCGGCGACCAGGCCAAGAGGCTCGAGGAGGATCTCGAGGCGCTCAAGAAGGCAGTGCTCGACGCAGCCGCGGGCTGGGGCGGCGAGGCGTACGAGGAGTTCACCAAGAAGACCAAGGAGTGGGACCGCCACGCCAGCGGCATCCACCAGGCCCTCGTCAGCATCGCCCAGCGCGTCGGCACCGCCGGCGGTGACTACCGCGGCGGTGACCTGAAGGGCGCCAGCTACTTCATGTAGACCGAGGGCGGAATAGGGCGCCCGACACGGTCCGGCGCTTGCGGAGCAACGACCAGGGTGGACACGCGCGGGAGGTGTCCACCCTGTCGTCTCTTCAGCACCTGCTCCAGACGTGGACAGCCATTCGCCCCCGTCCAGTGAAGGCTTTGACCGCGGCGCCGGTCTCTCCGTCTGACAGGTTGACAATCCGACCGGCGTGCGGACCGCAGGAAGGCCAGTTCGGAGCACGTACGACGGCTTTGACATTCCACCCGAAGTGCCGGTCAGTGATGTCTACGCAGGAATCGCAGGGGTATGTGGAGCCCGGCGAGGGCATGACGGAAAGGCTCGCAGGCCCTCTGGTTCAGGACGGGCAGCCGAGCTTTTTCTTGTACGCTTCGAAGTAAGGTGGTCCCAGCTTTTCCAATAGCGATTGGGACTTGCTGTTCCATCGAAGATCGTTGACCGCAACGACCACAGTGTCGCCCTCTTCGCTGACCCCAGGACATGAAATAGCGGTACCAACGCCAAAATTCCATGAGGCATATTTGCCTCCCTGGAAATAGCGGATGCCCTTCAGGTCGGAGAACTCGAAGTAGTCCTGTAGCGTGTATCCACTTCTGTGCCAGTCGGCGTCACTGACCACGGAGTCGTTCCCGTCGACGTACATGTGGCAGAACTGGCCCTCTTCGAGGGTGAATTGACCGGCGTCCTGCTTCAGGTCGTCGCCGTCCTCGAGTAGGGTCTCGAGAATCTCTTTATTCGCAGGGATGCCGCAGATGTTATCCGGGATCGGATAGGAAGGGCCCTTACTCTCAGAAGTACAAGCGGTGAGTGAAAGCGTGCACAGGAGGGCGCCGACGAGCGCTCCGTGCGAATGCGAGGGCATGTGGCCGTTCAATCTCATGTGCCGTCTCCTGAAGAATTCCACTGAGCGCCGTCGGAGTGACTCATGCCGGCTGCCGTCCGAACTGCTCGGTCGATGGCGTCCATGGTTTCCTGGTCGAACTCTTGATGGTGTTGGAAGAAACTGTTCACGGCCTGGGAGGAAGCCTGCATCGCCGCAATCCGACCCTTTGAGTACTCCTTGCCTGCAGCGTGTTGCGCCTCGTCCGTAGTGTCCGCCTCGACACTCTTCACAACGCTCGCCGTGACGTCTTCGACAAGCCAGTTGACCGGCTCCGCCGCGACGGAGAACGGGGGTGGAATGGCACCCGTTCCCAATCCAAGGAACCGGCCGACCCACTTCGCGTTGTTGGCAACCGCCTCGTTGTACTCCGCGTCTGAAGCAGTGTGATAGTCGTAGATCGCATCGGCTCGTGAGTTGCTCATGATTCCCGCGATGGCGGCGCCCGGCGCGACCAGATGGCCCACGCGGGAGTCGTCCTCCGCGGTGAGGCCCTTCGCCTCCGCCTCCAGGAAATCGTGGACGACGGTTGTGGTGTAGGCCTGCTGCGCGGCGGTGATGGCGCTGTATGCGTCCGGATCTTGGCCTACGAGCCCGAGGAACCTCTGAGCCTGACCGGATTCAAGGCTGGCAGGCGCGCCGTTGACCGGGAACACCTTGCTGTCGGCGCTCTCCAGGTACATCGACCGCTGGAAGTCGCCCATGTAGTCGGCCGCGATGTTGCCCAAGCTGTCCCGCAGGGCGTACAGCGGCCCGGTTTCTTCGTCCTTCAGGTCCCCGTTCATGTTGTGCGTCAGCAGATCCGGATTTTTGGCGAACTTCTCCACAATGTCGTGGACCAGTTCCGCCTGCGCCTTGCTGTGCTTGACCGACGGATCGACCACGTCGCTGTCGTACGGACGCCCCGTCGTGGCCGCCTCCAGAGCATGGCCCAAGGCGTTCGGGCCGTGATTGAGGGCCTTGGCCGATGCCTCGGAGTCATGCAGGACGTTGGCCGTGTTCCTGTCGATCGTCCACTCGAAGTCCTTGCCGGTGAAGAGGTCGAGATAGGACTTGAAGTCCGTCTTGGCCCCGGACTTGATTGTGCCGTCCTCGTTGTACGCCGTCGGCTTCTCCGTGAAGAACTGCTCGGCCGCCTCAGGGCTGTGGCCCAGCGCCTCCAGCACGCTGTTCAGCGGGTCGTTGCCGCTGCCCAGTTTCCCGGACGGGTTGAAGCCGTAGCGATCGTCGCTGCCGGCGGGCTTGTTGGAGAGGAACCGCTGCGGATCATCCTGATGCAGCTGGGTGATGTGCTCCGCGATCGGAGTCAGGAACGCCGGATCGTAGTTCCCGTAGCGGAGCAGTCCGCCCAGGACCTGGTAGCCGTACGGCTTGCTCCACATGCCGCGCTCCCACTCGATCTCCTGGGTGCCCAGCTTGCGGAACTCCGAACCCCACCAGGAGGGAAGGTGCTGCCGGTCGCCGCGGACACTCTGCGGGGTGTAGGGATCGGTGGCGTTGGCCAAGGCGTGGCCCATGTACTTCTGCAGGTCCTGCACCGCGGCCAGACGGGTCTTGGAAGCGTCCTGGCCGGTGCCGTCGGACGACAGGGCGGCGTAGAACTCGAGCGTCTGCCGTGGTCCGCCCAAGCCCTCGAAGAACTCCGTCGCGAACTCGCCGTCCCGCTCCCGCCCGTTGTGACGCAGCAGCCTGTTCAGCTCCGCCAGTTCGCGGTCGGACATGTCCTCGCGCTTCTTGGCGAGCTCCAGGGCGCGCTCGACCTGGGCGTCGTTGAGGGAGTCGTACTTCGCGTGGCCGGCGTTGTACAGGTCGCCGCCGTGTGCCCGCTTGAGCGCCAGCTTGGCGGAGACGTCGATGTCGTGCGCGTGGGCGACCTTCCGGGTGATGGAGTCGGCGTAGTGCTGCCGTTCCGCCTTCGTGTCGTCCTTACCGTCCTTCCCCTTCTTGGCGTCGGCGCCCGATTCGGGCCGGACGCCCACACTCACCGTGCCGTCACCGTTGTCCTGAACGGTGTAGCCTTTCTCCTTCGCCTCGGCGGTGAGTGCGCGCACGCCCTTCTGCAGTCCCACCAGTTCGCGGTGGGCATCCTCCAGAACCTGGAAGATGCTGTTGGCCTCCGTGTGAAGGTCCGCAAACTCCTTGACGGTCTTGTCCACGAACTTCCGCGTAACGCCGGCGTTCACACCCTCCCAGCGAGCGCGGTCGGACTTCTTCTTGAGTCCGTCACGGGCATCGGTCTCAAGCTGCCTCAGGCTGCTGACCACCTTCTGCCAGTCCGACACCGCGGTGCCGAGTTTGCCGAGGTCGACCTGCATCAGATCGCCGTAGCTGATGGACATATCTGACCCTCCCCCGTCCTACTTGAAGTACTTCTCGAGCTCCGAGGCGGGCAACGCGGTGCCGTCACGTCGCATGATGGACGCGGCGATCTCGGCGTCGTCGTTGGCGTGCAGCTTCTTGCTGAAATCCAGGTGGTTGGAGATATGGGCGCAGGCCTGGCGGACCGCCTTCACCTGGCTCTCCCAGACGGACAGGGTCGTCATGAGTTCGTCCCCCATGGAGAATCCGGACGCGGACAGCGTCGTCGCCGCCTGGTGCGTGGAACCGGCGTGGTCGGAGTTCATGCCGGCGCCCGCGACGTCCACCTTCTTCACGAGGTCGCCGTGCAGGACGAAGGCATCGTGGCCCACGGCACCGAGGTCGTCCTGGTGTGCGACCAGGTCAGGCTTGCCGCCACCGGGTCCTTGGGCCGGCGCTCCGTTCATCTGCATGTGCGCCGGCGGCCGGTCGGCAGCCCGAGACTTCAGCTGCTCCCACTCGTCCCATGCCATGGATCCGCTCCTCCTCGGCGTCAGCCGAACTCAGCCGTACCACTTGCCTGCCCTGCACAGACTCCACCAGGAACCACATCGGTCCCCGCCCATCAGAACCTCTCCTCCTCCACCAGCGCCGTCTGCACCAGCGGCCGCCCCCTGCGCCGGGAGACGAACACGCCCCGGCCCGCGGGCATCGGCCGCGGTCGGACCCCGCCCAGCACGTCGCCCTCGCCCGGGTCGCCCGACAAGACGACGCCCTGCGCGCCCAGTTCCTTGATGCGCTGCATGAACGCCTCGTACGAGGCGCGGCTCGCGCCGGCCGTGGACCGCGCGATGACGAAGCGCACGCCCACGTCCCGTGCGAAGGGCAGGAGTTCGGTGAGACCGCTGAGCGGATTGCCGCTCGACGTGGCGACGAGGTCGTAGTCGTCGATGACCACGTACACGGTCGGGCCCCGCCACCAGGACCGGTCCCGCAGTTGCTGCGGGGTGACCTCGGCGGTCGGGGTGCGCCGCTTCATCAGGTCGGCCAGAGCCACCATATGGTGGTCCATTGCGTTGGACATCGGAATGTACTCGGCGAGGTGGGAGTCAGGGGTGACGCCCAGAAGCGAGCGCCGGTTGTCCACGACGAACAGCTTGCACTCGTCGCCGGGGTAGCGCGTCGTCAGCTGCTTGATCAGCAGGCGGAGCAGATTCGACTTGCCGGACTCGCTCTCCCCGAAGATCAGGAAGAACGGATCGTGGTCGAAGTCGACGAACACCGGCTCGAGGTTGTTCTCATCGAGCGCGAAGGCGACACCGCGCTGCGGGAACCGGTCGCCCGGGGGCAGATGGCCGGCGGGCAGCTCACGGGGCAGCAGACGGACCTCGGGAGCTCCCGGTGCCTGCCAGTGCCGGGACACCTCCGCCGCGAGCGCGGCCGTGGCGTCCGCGAGTTCGGTGTCGGACTTCAGGCCGTCGATGCGCGGCACGGCCGCCATGAAGTGCAGCTTCTGCGGCGATAGACCACGCCCGGGCACGCCGGTGGGGACGTTCGCAGCCACCTTGCGGTCCAGCTCGGAGTCCATGGGGTCGCCGAGACGCAGCTCGAGCCGGTTGAGCAGGTTGTCCTTCAGGGCGGACCGGACCTCCATGGAACGGGAGGCCGAGAGGATCAGGTGGACGCCGTAACCGAGTCCGCGAGCGGCGATGTCGAGGATTACCTGATCGAGTGCTTCGTAGTCGGCGCGGAAGTTACCCCATCCGTCGATGACCAGGAAGACGTCGCCCCAGGGCTGGTCGGTCACCGAGATGTCGCCGCGGGCGCGTCGGGCACGGAACTCGGCGATCGAGGAGATGCCCGCAGCGCGGAAGTACTCCTCGCGGCGGTTCAGGACGCCGTACACCTCCGCCACGGTGCGTCGCACCTGCTCCGGATTCAGCCGGGAGGCGACACCGCCGACGTGCGGCAGGCCGGCCACCGCGGACATGCCGCCGCCGCCGAAGTCCAGGCCGTAGAACTGCACCTCGTGCGGGGTGTGGGTGAGGGCGAAGGAGCAGATCAGCGAACGCAGCAGGGTCGACTTGCCGGACTGCGGACCGCCGAGAATTTGCATGTGTCCGGCCGCACCCGAGAAGTCCACCCACAGCGGGTCACGACGCTGCTCGTACGGCTTGTCGACGAGGCCGACCGGGACCACCAGGCGCCCGGCACCTTCGTAGCCGGGCTGGGTGAGGCCCCGCCCCTCCACCGTGGCGAGACCGGGCAGCAGGCCGTCGAGTGACGGCGGGCTGTCCAGCGGCGGCAGCCAGACCTGGTGGGCGGCCGGGCCCTGTGCCTCCAGCCGGCGCACGATGACGTCCAGCACGGTGTCCGCCAGCGCGTCGTCCCTCTCGTCGGCGCCGTCCGCCGCGTCGGTCCGTTGCCGCGGCACCCGTACGTACTGCACCGGCACCTCCGCTGCCGTGAACAACGCCGGACGCCTGTCCACCGGCAGCGGCCCGTCCGCGGATGCGTCCCGCCGCCCTCCGGGACGGTAGACGCCCGAGACGTACGCCGCCTTGAACCGCACCATCTCGTCCGTGCCGAACTTCAGGATTCCCGACCCCGGCTCCTTCGGCAGTTCATACGCGTCCGGCACGCCCAGGGCCGCACGCGACTCGGCGGCGGAGAAGGTGCGCAGACCGATGCGGTACGACAGGTAGGTCTCCAGGCCGCGCAACCGTCCTTCCTCCAGCCGCTGCGAGGCCAGCAGCAGGTGCACGCCCAGCGACCGGCCGATGCGGCCGATCTGCACGAACATGTCGATGAAGTCCGGCTTCGCGGTGAGGAGTTCGCTGAACTCGTCGATGACCAGCAACAGGGACGGGATGGGCTGGAGCGGTGCGCCCGCTGCCCGGGCCTTCTCGTAGTCGTGGATGTTGGCGTAGTTGCCCGAGTCTCGGAGCATCTCCTGACGGCGGTTCAGTTCGCCGCGGATGGAGTCGGCCATGCGGTCGACCAGCGTCAGGTCGTCCGCCAGGTTGGTGATCACGGCTGCCACGTGCGGCATCTGCGCCATCCCGGCGAAGGTGGCACCGCCCTTGAAGTCCGCCAGGACGAAGTTCAGCGTCTCCGAGGAGTGGGTCACCGCCAGACCCAGCACCAGAGTGCGCAGCAGCTCCGACTTTCCGGAACCGGTGGCGCCGACGCACAGACCGTGGGGGCCCATGCCCTCCTGGGCCGCCTCCTTGATGTCCAGCATCACCGGGCGCCCGTCCTCGCCGACGCCGATCGGCACCCGCAGCCGTTCCGCCTGCGACCGTGGTCGCCAGGTGCGCCGGGTTTCGACGGAGGCGGCGTCGCCCAGATTCAGCAGGTCCGTGAACTCCAGGTTCGCCAACAGGGGTTCGTCGTCGTCACCGCCGGACGCCACCCGCAGGGGAGCCAGTTGCCGGGCCAGCGCCTCCGCGGATGCGTACGATAGGGCGTCGGGCTTCCCCTCGTAGACCGCGCCGTGCGCCGACTCCAGGTACAGCGTGTGCGGCCGGACGATCACGGAGAGGTCACCGTGGGCGGCCGTCGGCTCCCCCTCGGTCACCTCGATGACCGTCACGCCCTGCAGGCCCTCAGGGTTCGCCAGCAGGGACGTCGGCGGCAGGGACACGCCGTCGAGCACGACGACGACGTGCGGAGTGTCGGGGAGAGGCGCGGCGTTCGGGTGGAATCGGGGACGTCCGGTCAGACGAGGGGCCAGCAGGCCCTCGAGTTCGAGCGGTTCACCACCGATCAGACGGCGGGACCCGGCGCCGTCAGTGAGGCCGGGAAGCTGCACGTGCGGCAGCCACTTGGCCCACTCCCAGTGCGCCTGCGCCTCACGTCCCGCTGCGACCGCGAGGACCAGGTCCTCGGGAGAGTGCAGGGAGGCTAGCGAGCCGGTCAGGGCCCGGGCGCAGGACCGTACAGATTCTGGGTCGCCGCCGAGCACAACGTGGGAGAAGGCGCGCAACGAGACCGCCATCGGTAGATCGTCCAGAGTGCTGTGCATCGCGACGAACCGCTGCATCGCACCGGCTGTGAGCGGCTCCAGCTGATCGACCGGACCCGTCTCGGGAGCGACCAGCGGGGTGGCCAGGGACTGCGGACCCAGCCCGATGCGCACCTGGGCGAAATCCTCGTCGTTGGGCCGCCGTTCCCACACTCGGCTGCCCTCGGCGACCAGTGCCCACAGTTGCTCGGGTGAGGGGTGGAGGTAGTACTGGGCGTCCCGCTGCGCCCGCGCCGTCTCCTGGGTGGTTCGACGGGTCCGCGACAGGTAACCGAGGTAGTCGCGGCGCAGATCGGCGAGCTGGCCCTGGGATCCGCGACGGAAACGGACCACCATGGCGACCGACATGGCGATCGTCGACGCGATCATCACCATGCCCATGATGCGCATGAACGGCTGCCCGCTGGTGAAGAAGAAGACGACCGAACCACCCATACCGAGGGTCGGCAGCAACTGCATCAGGACGCTTTCCTGGTGCCCGCGCGGCAATTCGGGCGGCGGCTGCACGACGACCTCGCTCGTCGGCACCTCCGGCGGTAGCGCCCGAGGCGGACGCTTGACGACGATCTGGCTCACTGCGCACCAATTCCCTTGCCGACCCGCTGGGTTTGTCGTCCGCCTCCCCGTGTCGGACGGACGAGGGCCACCGCGTGATCCTACTGAGCACACCCTGCGGAGGTGGGCGGTAGGGTGCCGGAGGTTCGCGTGAGCACACGTCGGCCCGGAAGGGCGTACAGCGCTCCGCTCGATGTGACGGGGACGTGAGCACGGCGAACTCGGGTGGAAGCGCGTCCTGTCGTCCCGTCCGCGCTGGGCGGCGAGGAGGAGACGTGAACCGTCACACACCAGCGGACACAGCATTACTGAGGGGGAGCAGAAGGTGAGCACGACGGCCTCCACAGCGGCCACCGGCACCGGCGGACCGAGCCGGGGAGCCCTTTCCGGGGCGGTGACGGGGCTCGGGTTCTGCCGTGTGACCATCGTCGCCCCCGACAGCCGGGTCGATATGGCGCTCCCCGACGACGTACCGGTCGCCGACCTCTACCCGGAGATCCTCCGACTCTCCCGGCAGACCCCGGCCGAGGGAGCTCCGGTCGGCTACCACCTCGTGCGCCGTGACGGCACCGTCCTCGACAGTTCCCGCTCCTTCGCGGCGCAGCGCATTCTCGACGGGGAACTCCTGACCCTGCGTCCCTTCTCCGAATCGCTGCCGCCGGCCGTCGTCGACGACGTCTCGGAAGCGGTCGCCTCCGCGGTGTCCCGGGACCGGTCCCTGTGGGACGGCGACCTCACGCGGGTCGCGGGTCTGGTCGGCGGCGGTGTGCTGCCCGCCCTGCTGGCCTTCGTCGCCTGGACCGCCGATCCGCGGCACGACATGCACAGCCTGCCCGGCGTTCTCGCCGGCGTCGCCGGTCTCCTACTCGTGGTTCTCGGCTGCGTCCGCGCCCGCGTCTACGACGACCGGACCGCAGCTGTCGCGCTGGGCCTAGGTGCGCTGCCCAACGTGGGCGTGGCGGGCTCCGGTCTGCTGTCGCTGTCCGACGGGCAGGGCATCGGGAAGCTCCAGTTCCTGCTTGCCTGCGCGGCCGTACTGGTGGCCTCGGTCGTCCTCACTCTGTGTTCCCCTCGGGGCGACGGTCCGTTCGTCGCCTTCGCGGTCGCCTCGGGCCTAGGACTGCTCACCTCCTTCGCGGCGCTGCTCGGGAACTGGACCCCGGCCGAGACGGCCGCCCTGTGCGCCCCGGTCGCCATCGGCGCCCTCGCCTTCTTGCCGGGCATCTCCCTGCGCTTCGCCAGGCTCCCCATCGGCTTCGACATGCCGGACACCGCCCCGGGCAGTGCCTACGGAGCCGACCCCGTGCCCCACGAACCGGTGGACGCCGAGCGCATCCGGGCTCAGGCCCGGCGCGGTCACGAACTCCTCGTAGGACTGGTCGGCGGGTGTTCGCTGGTGGCGGCGGGTGCGGCCCTGGTGCTCGGCTTCTCCGGCGGGCTCTGGGCACAGTTGCTGGCCCTCGCCACGGGCGTGGCTCTGCTGATGCGCGCGCAACTGTTCCGCTACACCGCGCAGGTCGCCACACTCCTCGCCGCGGGGCTTGCTTCCTTGGTCATGCTCGGCCTGGGCCTCGCGCTCAACCCGCCCGACGCCCTGGTCCGGGACGCGCTGGCGGGGGACCGCGCCGGCCTCGACCTGCGCGCGGTCTGGCTGGTCGCCGCCATCGCCGCGGCGGCCGCGCTGATCACCGCCATCGGTCTGAAGGCGTCCCGCAGCGGACCCACACCCTTCTGGGGCCGGTTCCTCGAGATCGCGGAGGGCTTCGTCCTGCTGACGCTGGTGCCTCTGGCGTTGGCTGTCTTCGACGTCTACACCACGGTGCGGTCCCTGACCGGATGACCCGACGATCGGATGACCCGACGCGGCGCCCGACGGATCCTCGTCGGGCGCCGTGTCTGCAGGCGGACGACTACGCCTCGCCCTCCGCCGGCTCCAGGTCGAACTCCCCGTCGCGCGCGCCCAGCACGAACGCGCGCCACTCGGCCTCCGTGTACCGGAGCACGGTGTCCGGGTCGAGGGAGGAACGCATGGCCACGGCGCCGCCGGGCAGGTACGCGATCTCCACCCGCTCCTCGTGCTCCTCCGTGCCCGGCGCGCTGTGCCACTCGACACCGGAGATGTCGAGGGCGTAGAGCTCGTTCTTCTCCCGCTCCTTGCGTGCCTTGATCTCCTCAGCCGTCTCCGCCATGCCCCAGCGACCCCTTCCCGACGTACGATCGATCCGAGCGTTCACCCTAGTGGCCCGCCCCTTCCCTCCTGACGGGTTCGACCGACCGGGAGGAGGAGGCCCGTCGCCACCTGGTACTCTGGGCGACGGCCGTTTGTGTACGCACCCCCGGAGCCGCTCGCTCTGGAGGCCGCGCCCAGCGGATCCCCGCCTTCCGAGTCATGGAAGACCCCCCGAGAAGCAGACCGGGGGCACTCGGTGGCCACTCACAGATCACGAGGAGTACGCGTGTCGCTCGACGCCGCAGTGAAGAAGCAGATCATCTCCGAGTTCGGCACCAAGGAGGGTGACACCGGCTCCCCCGAGGTCCAGGTCGCTCTGCTGTCCCGTCGGATCTCCGACCTGACGGAGCACCTGAAGACCCACAAGCACGACCACCACTCCCGCCGTGGCCTGCTGATCCTCGTCGGTCAGCGCCGCCGGCTGCTGCAGTACCTCGCCAAGAAGGACATCCAGCGCTTCCGTGCGCTGGTCGAGCGCCTCGGCATCCGCCGCGGTGCGGCGGGCGCCAAGTAAGACGCCGTGGAGGGAGCGGTTCCCGGGACAAGGGGGCCGCTCCCTTTGCTGTACGTGCGGAGTGTCACCACGCCTTTGTAGTGTGGTAGCACAACGCAGGAACGCAAGAACGCAAGAACGCAGGATCTACGACTCAGGGTGATGTCCCGCGCCGCATCGGGTATGCGAACCACGGACATCACACCGGACGTCACCCGACGTCCACACCGGACGTCACCCGACGTCCCCCCGTACGAGGGGAAGCGCACCTCGCCGCCGCCGGTCCTCGGTAGTGGCCCCCGGGAGAGTGAACCCCGGGTGCTTCGATCGAAGACCGGCCCGCACCAGTGGAGCGCTTCTCCGCCCCGTCCCTCCGCCACACGGGCGAGCGGGACGAAAGACGACAAGTAACGGAGAAAACGCTGGTGGAGAACGAGACCCACTACGCCGAGGCCGTCATCGACAACGGCTCCTTCGGCACCCGCACCATCCGCTTCGAGACGGGCCGCCTGGCCCGTCAGGCCGCCGGCTCCGCCGTGGCCTACCTGGACGACGACACCATGGTGCTGTCGGCCACCACCGCTTCCAAGAACCCCAAGGACCAGCTCGACTTCTTCCCCCTCACGGTGGACGTCGAGGAGCGGATGTACGCGGCCGGGAAGATCCCCGGCTCGTTCTTCCGCCGTGAGGGCCGTCCCTCCGAGGACGCCATCCTCACCTGCCGTCTGATCGACCGCCCGCTGCGCCCGTCCTTCAAGAAGGGCCTGCGCAACGAGATCCAGGTCGTCGCCACGATCATGGCGCTCAACCCCGACCACCTGTACGACGTCGTGGCGATCAACGCCGCGTCCGCGTCGACGCAGCTGGCCGGCCTGCCCTTCTCCGGCCCGATCGGCGGCGTCCGCGTCGCGCTGATCCGCGGTCAGTGGGTCGCCTTCCCGACGCACACCGAGCTCGAGGACGCCGTCTTCGACATGGTCGTCGCGGGCCGCACCCTGGAGGACGGCGACGTCGCGATCATGATGGTCGAGGCCGAGGCCACCGAGAAGACGATCAAGCTCGTCGAGGGCGGCGCCGAGGCGCCGACCGAGGAGGTCGTCGCCGCCGGTCTGGACGCCGCGAAGCCCTTCATCAAGGTGCTCTGCAGGGCCCAGGCCGACCTCGCCGCGAAGGCCGCCAAGCCGACCGCCGAGTTCCCGATCTTCCTCGACTACCAGGACGACGTCCTGGAGGCGCTCACCGCGGCCGTCAAGCCCGAGCTCGCCCAGGCGCTCACCATCGCCGGCAAGCAGGAGCGCGAGGCCGAGCTGGACCGCGTCAAGCAGCTCGCCGCCGAGAAGCTCCTGCCGGAGTTCGAGGGCCGCGAGAAGGAGATCTCCGCCGCGTACCGCGCGCTGACCAAGTCCCTGGTGCGCGAGCGCGTCATCAAGGAGAAGAAGCGCATCGACGGCCGCGGTGTCACCGACATCCGCACCCTGGCCGCCGAGGTCGAGGCGATCCCGCGCGTGCACGGCTCGGCGCTGTTCGAGCGCGGCGAGACCCAGATCCTGGGTGTCACCACGCTGAACATGCTGCGCATGGAGCAGCAGCTGGACACCCTCTCCCCGGTGACCCGCAAGCGCTACATGCACAACTACAACTTCCCGCCGTACTCCACCGGTGAGACCGGCCGCGTCGGCTCCCCGAAGCGCCGCGAGATCGGTCACGGCGCCCTCGCCGAGCGCGCGCTCGTGCCGGTGCTGCCGACCCGCGAGGAGTTCCCCTACGCGATCCGCCAGGTGTCCGAGGCCCTCGGCTCCAACGGTTCGACGTCCATGGGCTCCGTCTGCGCCTCCACCATGTCGCTGCTGAACGCCGGTGTGCCGCTGAAGGCCCCCGTCGCCGGTATCGCCATGGGTCTGATCTCCCAGGAGATCGAGGGCGAGACGCACTACGTCACCCTCACCGACATCCTCGGTGCGGAGGACGCCTTCGGCGACATGGACTTCAAGGTCGCCGGCACCAAGGAGTTCGTGACCGCCCTCCAGCTCGACACCAAGCTGGACGGCATCCCGGCCTCCGTCCTGGCCGCCGCTCTCAAGCAGGCCCGTGACGCCCGCCTCCACATCCTCGACGTGATGATGGAAGCGATCGACACGCCGGACGAGATGTCCCCCAACGCGCCGCGGATCATCACCGTGAAGATCCCGGTCGACAAGATCGGCGAGGTCATCGGCCCCAAGGGCAAGATGATCAACCAGATCCAGGAGGACACCGGCGCCGAGATCACGATCGAGGACGACGGCACCATCTACATCGGCGCCTCCGACGGCCCGGCCGCCGAGGCCGCCCGCGCCACGATCAACGGCATCGCCAACCCGACGATGCCCGAGGTCGGCGAGCGCTACCTGGGCACGGTCGTCAAGACCACCACCTTCGGCGCGTTCGTCTCCCTGCTCCCCGGCAAGGACGGTCTGCTGCACATCTCGCAGATCCGCAAGCTGGCCGGCGGCAAGCGCGTGGAGAACGTCGAGGACGTCCTCGGCGTGGGCCACAAGGTCCAGGTCGAGATCGCCGAGATCGACTCCCGCGGCAAGCTCTCCCTCATCCCCGTGATCGAGGGCGAAGAGGGCGACGAGACCAAGAAGGACGACGCCGACAAGTGACGTCCCGTAGCGCCAAGGCGACGGCCCGCACCTCCTCGGAGGCGCGGGCCGTCGCCCGTACCCAAACCCTCATCAAGGGCGAGAACGGCATCGGCACGGTCCGCAGGACCACCCTCCCGGGCGGACTGCGCATCGTCACCGAGACCCTGCCCTCGGTCCGCTCGGCGACCTTCGGCATCTGGGCCCACGTCGGCTCCCGCGACGAGACCCCGGCCCTGGGCGGCGCCACCCACTACCTGGAGCACCTGCTCTTCAAGGGCACGGCCACCCGCTCCGCGCTGGACATCTCCGCCGCCGTCGACGCCGTCGGCGGCGAGATGAACGCGTTCACGGCCAAGGAGTACACGTGCTACTACGCGCGCGTGCTCGACACCGACCTGCCGCTCGCCATCGACGTGGTGTGCGACATGCTGACCAGCTCGGTGATCCGCGAGGAGGACGTCGACGTCGAGCGCGGCGCCATCCTCGAAGAGATCGCGATGACCGAGGACGACCCGGGCGACTGCGTGCACGACCTGTTCGCGCACACGATGTTCGGCGACAACCCCCTCGGCCGCCCCGTTCTCGGCACGGTCGACACGGTCAACGCCCTCACCGCCGACCGCATCCGCCGCTTCTACAAGAAGCACTACGACCCCACACACCTGGTGGTCGCCTGCGCGGGCAACGTCGACCACAACAAGGTCGTCCGCCAGGTCCGTGCCGCCTTCGAGAAGGCCGGCGCGCTCAAGGACCCTGAGGCGCTGCCGATCGCCCCGCGCGGCGGCCGGCGTGCCCTGCGCACCGCCGGGCGCGTCGAGCTCGTCGGCCGCAAGACGGAGCAGGCGCACATCGTGCTCGGCATGCCGGGCCTCGCCCGCACCGACGAGCGGCGCTGGGCCCTCGGCGTGCTGAACACCGCCCTCGGCGGCGGCATGTCCTCCCGGCTCTTCCAGGAGGTCCGCGAGAAGCGCGGCCTGGCCTACAGCGTGTACTCGTACACGTCGGGCTTCGCCGACTGCGGTCTGTTCGGGGTGTACGCGGGTTGCCGGCCCTCCCAGGTGCACGACGTGCTGAAGATCTGCCGCGACGAGCTGGACCAGGTCGCCGAGCACGGGCTGCCCGACGACGAGATCGAGCGGGCCATCGGCCAACTCAGGGGCTCCACCGTCCTCGGCCTGGAGGACACCGGCGCGCTGATGAACCGTATCGGCAAGAGCGAATTGTGCTGGGGCGAGCAGATGTCGGTCGACGACATGCTGTCCCGGATAGCCTCGGTCACCCCGGACGACGTGCGCTCGGTCGCCCGGGACATCCTGGGACGGCGGCCCTCCCTGTCGGTCATCGGCCCGCTGAAGGACAAGCAGGCGTCCCGGCTGCACGAGGCCGTCGCCTGACCCACCCCGGCACCACACCCGGTAAGGAAGCAACAGACATGAGCAAGCTGCGCGTGGCGGTCCTCGGCGCCCAGGGCCGGATCGGCTCCGAGGCGGTACGGGCGGTCGAGGCCGCCGAGGACATGGAACTGGTCGCCGCCCTCGGCCGGGGCGACAAGCTGGAGACCCTCGCCGAGACCGGCGCCCAGGTCGCCGTCGAGCTGACCACCCCCGCCTCGGTCATGGGCAACCTCGACTTCTGCGTGCGCCACGGCATCCACGCGGTGGTCGGCACCACCGGCTGGACCGACGACCGCCTCGCACAGCTCAAGGGATGGCTCGACCAGTCCCCGGAGACGGGCGTGCTCATCGCCCCGAACTTCTCCATCGGCGCCGTGCTGACCATGAAGTTCGCGCAGATCGCCGCCCCGTACTTCGAGTCCGTCGAGGTCGTCGAGCTGCACCACCCCAACAAGGTGGACGCCCCCAGCGGCACCGCCACGCGCACCGCCCAGCTCATCGCCGAGGCCCGCCGCCAGGCCGGCAGCGCCCCCGCCCCGGACGCCACGACCACCGCCCTCGACGGCGCCCGCGGCGCGGACGTCGACGGGGTTCCGGTGCACGCGGTCCGGCTGCGCGGTCTCCTCGCCCACCAGGAGGTCCTGCTCGGCGCGGAGGGCGAGACCCTCACCGTCAGCCACGACTCCCTGCACCACAGCAGCTTCATGCCGGGCATCCTGCTCGGCGTGCGCCGCGTGGTGACCACTCCCGGCCTCACCTTCGGCCTGGAACACTTCCTCGACCTGAACTGAGCCGGTCCCACCCCCATGCGCGCCAAGATCTCCTACGCCCTCACGGCCGCCGTCCTGGTCGTATACTTCGTCCTGGTCGGCAGCCGCGGAGTGCTGCTCATCAAGGCCGGCACGCTCCTCACGGTCACCTTCGGGGTGGCCGTGCTGATCCTGCCGGTCATCGGTGTGTGGTTCCTCTGGAAGAACACCCAGTTCGTGCGGGACGCCAACCGGCTCGCGGCCGAGCTGGACGCCGAGGGCGGCCTGCCCGTCGACACCCTCAGGCGGCTGCCCAGCGGCCGCATCGACCGCGAGTCGGCCGACGAGGTCTTCGCGCTGCGCAAGGCCGAGACGGAGGACGCGCCCGACGACTGGCGCAGCTGGTTCCGGCTCGCCGTGGCCTACCACGACGCCCGGGACACCCCGCGCGCCCGCAAGGCGATGCAGCGGGCCATCGCCCTGCGCAAGACCGCCTCCTGAGCACGGAGGCGGGTTTCAGGCGCGCAGACACGCGTCCGCCGTCAGGCCCGCCCGTACTCGTCCGTCCACGCCTCGACCGTGTCGGCCGCGCGGTCGAAGGCCAGCGGGTCGCGCCCCAGGAAGTCCGCGTTGTGGGAGGTCAGCAGCGGCGCCGGCGCCTCCGCCGAGCGTCCCCGCCGGTTCATCACCAGCGCCTGCCCCTGCACGGTCCGGGGCAGCCCCAGCCAGCGCACCGGCTGCTGCACCGTACGCACCGACACGACCTGGTCCCAGGCCGTCGTACGGGTGCTGACGAAGGCCACGTGACGCAGCCCGCGGGCGCTCACCCACACCCCCATGCGCAGCAGCCGCAGCGCGGCCACCAGGAGGACCAGCGCGAACGCGAACACGGTGGCGGCCGACGCGGGCGTGGCCGTCGCCGCGATGATCACCGAGGAGAACAGCACGAACGAGGCGAGCAGCAGCACGACCGCGGCCGCTGCCACCCGCCAGGGGCCGGGCCGGTAGGGACGCCGCCAGCGGTCCCGGTCGTCGTACGGCAGCGCGACGTCGTCCGTCGTGTCGAAAGCGCGGTCGGCCGTCAGGAAGGGCAGGGGCACGGTGGTCCTCACTCGATCCATGCAGGGGCTGTGCCCGGTGAGGCTATCGACCTGTGTCGGCCGTCACCACCCTCGGGGGTCCGGACGGCCCCGCGTCCGCGCCGTAGAGTGGGCGGCGCCCCAGAAGTGATGGAAGGACCCTCCGCGCCGTGACCGACACCCCTGCCGACGACCTCAAGCCGAGTTTCCGCAGCGATGTGACCGTCGAGCTGGTGAAGCACACCGCGTCCGACGCCGACGTGCTGTTCGCCGCCCGCGTCTCGACCCTCGGCGAGCAGTCCCTGGACGAGCTGCAGAAGGACCCCGAGCGGTCCAAGGGCCTGATCAACTACCTGATGCGGGACCGGCACGGCAGCCCGTTCGAGCACAACTCGATGACCTTCTTCGTCAGCGCCCCGATCTTCGTCTTCCGCGAGTTCATGCGGCACCGGGTCGGCTGGTCGTACAACGAGGAGTCGGGCCGCTACCGGGAGCTCCAGCCGGTCTTCTACGTCCCGGACGCCGACCGCAAGCTGGTGCAGGAGGGCCGCCCCGGCAAGTACCGCTTCGTCGAGGGCACCGCGGGCCAGCAGGAACTTGTCGGGCGCGCCATGGAGGACTCGTACCGGCAGTCCTACGAGGCGTACCAGGAGATGCTGGCCGCCGGCGTGGCCCGCGAGGTCGCCCGCTCCGTGCTCCCCGTCGGCCTGTACTCGTCGATGTACGCGACCTGCAACGCCCGCTCGCTGATGCACTTCCTCGGCCTGCGCACCCAGCACGAGCTGGCGAAGGTGCCGTCCTTCCCGCAGCGGGAGATCGAGATGGTCGGCGAGAAGATGGAGGCCGAGTGGGCCCGCCTGATGCCGCTCACCTACGCCGCCTTCAACGCCAACGGACGCGTCGCCCCGTAACGGAGCCCTCCCGCCCCCCGGCGCGGCAGGCGAGCACAGATGTACGCATCAACCGTGCGAAGTGTCCGTATTGCGGCATTTCACGAAGTTCATCTAGCCTGATCAAACGGGCCCGGCACTGCCTGAACCCCCGAGCAGGCAGTGCCGGGTCCCCCTTCGCCCCCCTCCGGCGCCTCCCCCGAGGGAAGACCCCGACCTGAGCAACGAGTAGCGTGTAACCCATGGCTCCGACCTCGACTCCGCAGACCCCCTTCGGGCGGGTCCTCACCGCCATGGTCACGCCCTTCACGGCGGACGGCGCACTCGACCTCGACGGCGCACAGCGGCTCGCCACCCACCTGGTGGACGCAGGCAACGACGGCCTGATCGTCAACGGCACCACCGGCGAGTCCCCGACCACCAGTGACGCGGAGAAATCGGATCTCGTACGGGCGGTCGTGGAGGCGGTCGGCGACCGGGCCCATGTCGTCGCCGGTGTCGGCACCAACGACACCCACCACAGCATGGAGCTGGCCCGCGCGGCGGAGCGCGCCGGCGCCCACGGCCTGCTGGTCGTCACGCCGTACTACAACAAGCCCCCGCAGGAGGGCCTCTACCGGCACTTCACGGCTGTCGCCGACGCCGCCGAGCTGCCCGTGATGCTCTACGACATCCCCGGCCGCAGCGGCGTCCCGATCAGCACCGAGACGATCGTCCGCCTCGCCGAGCACCCGCGGATCGTCGCCAACAAGGACGCCAAGGGCGACCTCGGCCGCGCGGGCTGGGCCATCGCCCGCTCCGGGCTCGCCTGGTACTCCGGCGACGACATGCTCAACCTGCCGCTGCTCTCCATCGGCGCCGTCGGCTTCGTCTCCGTCGTCGGCCACGTCGTCACCCCCGAGCTGCGCGCCCTGGTCGAGGCGTACACCTCCGGCGACGTCCAGAAGGCGACCGAGATCCATCAGAAGCTGCTCCCCGTCTACACGGGCATGTTCCGCACCCAGGGCGTCATGACCACCAAGGCGGCGCTCGCGCTCAAGGGCCTCCCCGCAGGCCCCCTGCGCGCCCCCATGGTCGAGTGCACGCCCGAAGAGATCGAGCAGCTCAAGATCGATCTTGCCGCGGGCGGGGTACAACTCCAGTAATCAGACTTCGCGCGCCCCGGGCGCGCAGATCGACTCCACAACTGAATACGCGGGCCACCGGTGCCCGCATTTCCCAACCACAACTGCTTCTGCACGAACGTCATGCGCGCCACGTGCCCCACCGGTACGTGGCGCGTGTGGTGAGGAGAGTCTTTTGAGTCATCCGCATCCTGAACTCGGCGCGCCTCCGCCGCTTCCCGAAGGCGGCCTGCGGGTCACCCCGCTCGGCGGCCTCGGCGAGATCGGCCGCAATATGACGGTCTTCGAGTACGGAGGCCGTCTGCTGATCGTCGACTGCGGAGTGCTCTTCCCCGAGGAGGAGCAGCCCGGAATCGACCTGATCCTGCCCGACTTCTCGTCCATCCGGGACCGTCTCGACGACATCGAGGGCATCGTCCTCACTCACGGTCACGAGGACCACATCGGCGGCGTCCCCTACCTCCTGCGCGAGAAGCCGGACATCCCGCTGATCGGCTCCAAGCTCACCCTCGCCCTCATCGAGGCCAAGCTCCAGGAGCACCGCATCCGCCCGTACACCCTCCAGGTCGCGGAGGGGCAGCGCGAGCGCATCGGCCCCTTCGACTGCGAGTTCGTGGCGGTCAACCACTCCATCCCGGACGCGCTGGCCGTCGCCATCCGCACGCCCGCCGGCATGGCGGTGCACACGGGCGACTTCAAGATGGACCAGCTCCCGCTGGACCGCCGCCTCACCGACCTGCACGCGTTCGCCCGGCTCAGCGAGGAGGGCATCGACCTCCTCCTCTCCGACTCCACGAACGCCGAGGTCCCGGGCTTCGTCCCGCCCGAGCGCGACATCTCCAATGTGCTGCGCCAGGTCTTCGCCGGCGCCCGCAAGCGGATCATCGTGGCCAGCTTCGCCAGCCACGTCCACCGCATCCAGCAGATCCTGGACGCGGCCTACGAGTACGGGCGCAGGGTCGCCTTCGTCGGCCGCTCCATGGTGCGCAACATGGGGATCGCCCGCGACCTCGGCTACCTGAAGGTCCCGCCGGGCCTGGTCGTGGACGTCAAGACGCTCGACGACCTCCCCGACAGCGAGGTGGTCCTGGTCTGTACGGGGTCCCAGGGCGAGCCGATGGCCGCGCTGTCCCGCATGGCCAACCGCGACCACCAGATCCGCATCGTCGACGGCGACACGGTGATCCTGGCGTCGTCGCTGATCCCCGGCAACGAGAACGCGGTCTACCGCGTGATCAACGGCCTGACCCGCTGGGGCGCCGACGTCGTCCACAAGGGCAACGCCAAGGTGCACGTCTCCGGACACGCCTCGGCCGGCGAGCTGCTGTACTTCTACAACATCTGC